>CAYFPL010000041.1:0-2630 GCA_964344935.1 uncultured Rhodospirillaceae bacterium | reverse complement strand
TTTCTGCCTTGAACTGACGAATTTCAGGGGCAATCTGAATCAGTTACAGGCCTTCCGAATAGTTACTTTTCTTCTTATATTATGAAGCCCTCACGAAACATGCACGCATTCACCAGAAACTCCTTCGGAGACCAATACATCCACGAAGTCAACGGCAACAGCCTCAACAAGCTGGGGGCGTTTCAGACAATATCCAACCGCCTAGGTGCCGGCCTACAGGAAGAAGAGTATATCTATATCGTAATCGGCACCGATTCCGGCCAGATCCCAAACTACCTCTTGGAGAAAGGGGTTCCTGCTGGGTCTGAATATCTCTTTATCGAGACCAATGAGCTTTTCCCAACTATCCAGTCCATCTTTCCCTCACACCCCCAGCTCCACCTATGCCGCCCAGAGGAGTGGATCAATCTTGCAGACCAACTCAAGCTCACACTCCACATCCAGGCTCACAGCGCCCGCCAAATAGACTCGATTGCACTGGGGGTTGGATTTCATATCCCTTATATCGATCTAACCGCACAGATCAAGCGTGATTTTAACTTCTATATCAACTCAGCACTAAAACATGCCGAGCTTTATGAGTTCTTCAAGATAGGGTTAAAAAACCTTGCCGACAATCAGCACAGTATCACTTCGATCATTGGCGACCACGATAATGATACGGCAATCATTCTGGGAGCAGGCCCATCTCTTGATCAACACATTGACTGGATCAGAGAGAACCAGGATCGCCTCTATATCTTTACGGTGTCACGTCTTTCTGGAAAACTTGCCACTGCTGGGATCACACCAGACTTTATCGTCACCGTGGACTCTCATGAGGTGAGTTATGAGTTTGGTCGAGACTCGTTTCAATTTGAAAATGATGCCACACTAATCCACTCTTTTCACGCCAATAGCCAGCTACTGGGACAATGGCTCGGAAACAAGGTATTCACCGGGAAAAGGTATCCGTGGAAAAGCAAAAGAAATGAAGATTGCATTGATCAAGGGGGAACAACCGTTACCAATATTGCGTATGACGCAGCCATCACCATTGGGTTCAAACAGATCCTACTGGCAGGTGTGGACTTTTGTCATGACACCAGAGGGTTTACACATGCAAAGGGAACAGGAAATGCTATCACGTGTACCCCGCTACTCGATAGTTCCTCCGATTTTCATGTAACCAACAACCGTAATGAGCAGGCCAACACCACAGCCGAATTCAAAGAGGCCGGCAATGACTTCTCGATTCGAGCACAAGGAGCCCTCAATCATGGAGTGGAAACCACGAATCTCTCCGGATCGGCGATGCAGATAAAGGGGGTGGCGTACCAGGAGAGAGAGCAGATCAAACTCAGACAGAACAATATCAAGAGCCCACTGAACATTGCAGGAACCTCCTCCACAACCTTTCTGAAAAACTGTCTCACAGAACTCAATAGCAGCCGTAACAAACTGAAGAAACTTGCCACTCTGGCTCAAGAGGTAATTCAAAACAACCGCGTGCTGTTCGATCGATACGGAGAAAAGGACGCCAAAAAAGAGCGGCAGCTGATCAAAACTGAACAGAAACTGGATGGTGACAAAAATCCGTTCGTGCCACTAATCAAGGTAATCGGTCTTCGTCAAAGCCTAAGACATCTACGTGCCACCCGCTCAGAAGAGCGCGACTGGTCTCATGAAGAGATCACTGAAAGCAAGGTAGCCTACTATCAGGAGTTTTTGCGCAACACCAACCGCTTGATCACGGACATCGATGACTCTATCAAACGCGTGAAAATCCGCCAGTTAGAGGCTGCTCCCACAGTGAACACATTACTACCACTGCTCACTCAGTGGGAACAAGACCGACACCCTCGACGTCTACAACTCCTGGCAGAGACAGGATTACTCGAGACGCCATCCCCCGAGGTTTCGGCACGACTAGAGTCTATCACGTCATTACAACACACAATCGACAGCCAGACCATATACCCCAGCAACCTTTCAGAAATCAAAATCAAAGAGGCATTCACTAACATCGTTTCGCACACCAGTAAGCTGGATTTGAAGGGACTGATTGATCTACAGGAAAAGTTATCATTGCAATACGATGCACCCAACAAACAAGCATACATCCAGCTCTGTAGTGGATTAATTGCTTATTTGAAAGGGGAAAAGAGAGTAGCGCTCGATAATCTAGCCCACCTTTTAACTGAGGAAAAGGCCAGACACTTTGATGAGAACCAAATCGAATACATCCTCACCAGAGTGAGTATGTTTGCACTTGAGACTAAAGATCTACCAAAAGCTCTGTCTGCACTCGATAAACTGAGCAACACCTGTTCCGATTACTACACCCCCAAGTATGCAGAGCTACTCTATCTGATGGGAGATACCGACAAGGCATTGACTACATACGAGCACTACATTAGTCACTACCCGGATGACCTCGATACCGTGTTTAGCCTGGCGGAGTTACAACGAAAAGAGGGCCTGATAGAGTCTGCTGGGACTCTCTATCAATTTATTCTCTCCAGAAACCCCAATTATCAACCAGCTATCCATAGAATGGCGCAACTGTAGCAACGCAATCGGTGAGGCTGTCTCGTACCTGAATCCGTGACTTCAAACTTGAAGCCATCCAATCTCTGGGCAAAACCTGC
>CAYFPL010000040.1:0-2654 GCA_964344935.1 uncultured Rhodospirillaceae bacterium | reverse complement strand
GCTGTACGACGGAGTGTCAGGAAAACGTCTGTGGAGACGGCTATCTTCTGGACGGCGAAGAGCAGTGCGACGAAGGCGCTGACAACGGCGAGGTCTGCGATGCTTCGTATGGTTCAACGTGTTCGTACTGTAACGAGAGCTGTATCAAGGTAACGTACTCCGGAGCATTCTGTGGAAACAATGAGATCGAGGGCGATGATGAGGTTTGTGATGGAGAAGACATTCCGTATTGGTACGCGCAGTATGATGGACTCTACGGTGGATCACTGGATCCAGAAGGAAACGTGAACGGTACTTGTAATAGAGATGATGAGGGAGATATTACGTACGATGATCCAGATGCTCCAACAGAGATTTACGTTTGTCATAACGTCGGTGTCTGCAATAGCGGTGGGAACAATGGGTTGATGTGTGAGTACGATTCCGATTGTGAGCACGATGATGGTGACGGAGAGTGTGTATTCCCGGCGTGTGCCGACGATTGTGAGTCGACCTGTCCGTTTACGTATGAGAACGATCAGCTCTTGATGAAGACGAATGAGCTTGGCGCAAAACGTGATACAGAGGTTGAGCTGTTGTCCTACGATGCCGATACGTCAGGAAGCGTTTTGCCGACAGGAAACTCAGCAACGATTTATTTCCCCGCCTGTACCGTTGCCACAAAGCTGACGGCGGATATCGAGTATGGATTTGACCGACCAGATACACGCGTGATCTTCGTGACAGACCTTTCCGGATCGATGGGTAATATCATGAATGGTACCTGTTCTGATGACGGCTCTAGCTGTAGCAATGATAGCGGCTGTAATAGCTCGGCTACTTGCGAAGGTGATTCACGTATGGACGTGACCGTTGACGCGTTGCAGGATTCCATCGACGGTCTTTACGAGGGGCTTGGAACGAATGCGGAAATCGGGTTTATTGGATTTACGAGTTCAATGGAAGAAGATGACGGTGACGATGATGATCTGGAGTCGATCGATTACGTCTACGTTTCCAAAGACGACGATGACGACTTCTTCTTCATCGAAGACGATAGCGCTGATGCCAAGTCAGAGGTCTCAACGTACAACGACGACGGAGGAACCTATACGTATTACGGCCTAAAGGCGGCTATTGAGGCATTTGATACACACTCAAGTACAGACGATCGACAAATCGTTGTGCTTATGACGGACGGTCAATGGAGTTGTAGCAGCTGTGGTAGCTCGCAGATTGATCCAGCGCTTGCTGCCTGTGAGCTCAAGGATAATGGCGTTGAGTTGTATACCGTTGCGTTGTACACAGGGTCTGAGAGCGACGTCAACACCGACGAAGCTCACTGCGAGAACTATCAGAACGACGACGGATCGTATTATGATGAAGATGAGTATTGGGATTCGTTGTGTGGAAACGGAACGGTTGATGGTGATGAGGAATGCGACGACGGAAATAGCGATAACAATGATGAATGTACCAACTCCTGTACATCGGCGGTCTGTGGCGATGAAATTGTGCAGTCAAGTAACGGTGAGGAGTGTGACGAAGGCGGAACGGATACTGCTGACTGTGACTCTGACTGTACAGAAGTAGAATGCGGTGACGAGCATACGAATACGGCTGCCGGTGAGGAGTGTGACTCTGATTATGAAAGTGATGGTACACATGGTTGCACCAGTAGTTGCGAGTTGTGGTTTATTTGTCCAGGGTGTGAGACATGTACGGTAGAGCTTGCAACGGATGCGGATTGTGAAGCGAGCTGCGGGTCCTGTTATGATGACAGTTTAGATGTCAGTACAGACTCGGAAGAAGCTGCAGAGACCCTACCCTCCTATTCTCCGTGGATCTCCCCTGTACGCATCACGCTTGGTGAGAAGGTGTCAAAGGTTATGAGTATTGCCGAGTCGGTCGTCGAATATGTCCAAGACTGGGCAACGATTCCATACGCATACGCTGCGAGCTCTGAAACCTGTGAGGATGACTATGGTGATATGGGACTGATCGATCAGATGGCGTGTTGGTCTTCGGGTAACCCAAGTGAAGACAACGACGTCGACTATGCTCACGACGGTTCTACAGCGGATGAGCTGGAGTCGATCTATCAAGAAATCGTTGACTCAATTGTCTCGATTCGATTCACCTATGTTGTTGACGGAACCGCGGTGAGTGGAAACGTCCAGGAGGGTGAAGGTGTCGAGTTGCCGTGGCCGGAAGGATTCGAATGCGACGGCGAGAGTTCTCAGGAAGTGCCATTGCGTATCTCCTTTGAAGCAGATGATGAAGAAAGTGGAACGGTCGTCATAAGTGACATGCGATTCCGTTATTGTGAACCATAATATGGAGCCAAACGAGCAACAATTCTACGAGCTCGATGACGCTGGTCAGCCAGTTGCACAGCAACAGCCCGCTCAAACAACGAGCCAGAAGGCGTCAGGCGGAAAACCATGGTTGCGTTACGTGGTTGTGGTTCTTGTCTTGATTATTGTTGCTTTGCTGGCTATTTGGGTGGTGCGTGCCCTGATCGGCGGGCCAGAGGTAGAAGAAATGACAGACGAGGAGCTTCAAGAGACCTATGAGCTGATCGAAGCAGACCTGTCCGCTTGCGAAGATGAGGATGACGTTGCGTACTGCGTGGATCATGTGTGGTCGGATATCGCCCGCGAACTGGAAGATCC
>CAYFPL010000039.1:0-2703 GCA_964344935.1 uncultured Rhodospirillaceae bacterium | reverse complement strand
GGTCCTGAGCTTCTGCGAGCAGGTCGAGGCCTTCGGCGCCATCGTCCTCGCGAGCGAATCCGTGCCGGATCAGAGAAGATGCGGTGTTGTTGAACGTCATGCAGACGTTGCGTGGCGCATCGCATGCCATTCCGACGTGCTCCATCTTGTGGCGGCAATAGCAGACACCGACTCCCATGCTGGAGGCAGTGCGGATGACCTCGCTTGCCCGCTCGTAGTCGAGCACCCGAATCCCGTTGTCGATCGGAATCACCGATTCCTGCACGAACACTCGGCCGAGCTGGGTCTCCCCGTCGGCGAACAGGGCCTTGATGAACTCCTCTTCCACATTCATGTACTCGTAGAAGAGCTCGCCGAGGACCTTCTGGTCGATGTCGTCGCGGATACGCATCATCGAGAACTCGAAGAACCCGGCCATTGGTGGCGGGAGCACGTAGACCTTCTGTCCCTTGCCGTTCTCCATGTCGAGCAGGATTGCCCGGTCCGCCAGCTCCTCGAGGATGCCCATCGTCTCGACGAGCGGCATCTTCCACGCACGTGCTGCCCGCTCGGCAGTGAACGGCCGGATCGGCAGGCGTGCCACGAGACCCGCCTCGCGCTCGCTGAACAGCATCTTCAAGATGGCGTAGAGAACATCGGACGGAGGGGCTCCCTGGGGGAATCGATTGAGCCGCTCGGTGAGTTGCTCATACCCGGATCGGACCGTCTGATGTGCCATCGGCAAACCTCCAGCTCGTCACGACAAGTTTCGACGATTGTGCCGTAGTGGTCCATTCGGTCCGCGCATTCGATTCATTTCGCCTCACGATGTCGCGTACGCTTGAGGCGGAAGGAGGGTCCCGTGGACTATGTCGAGATGGTGTGCAATCTCGCTGCGGTCGACAGAACAGTTGAGGTTCCTGTCGGAATCGAAGTCGTGCCGCTGCGTGAGGTTGATGTCGATGATCTATACGCCGAGTACGTAGGCGCCTTCACGGCCGGTGACGCCGAGTTCTTCTTCGCTCAATCCGAAGCGGAGCGGCGCCGGTACTTCGATACGCTGGGCCGGGAACAGGCCGTCGATGACGTCGCTTCCCATGCCCTACTCGGTGATGGGCAGCTGGTCGGGTTCACCTACGTTTTGCCCTACGGCACCCACAATCGCCACATCTCGTGCATGGTTGTCCGGCCGGAGTTGCAGGACCAGGGCCTCGGCAAGCTCATGCTCGGCATCGCACAGCAGCGAGCCGCCGCCGACGGTGCGAGGACAATGACGCTCGGCACCGAGACCGCGATGCGCGCCTACCACCTCTACCGCAAGCACGGCTTCACGGTTGTGACCGTCTAGATGTGCTCTTCGGTGAGGTTGTCCTGGATGATGCTGATGGGTGTGGCCCATCCGAGTGATCCGTGGGATCGGTGGTGATTGTAGAAGTGGATGAATCCCTGGTAGGCGTGGTGGCGTTCCGTTTCTGAGTTCCAGGGGCAGATGTATGCCCATTCCTCGAGGAGGATGCGGTGGAAGCGTTCAACCTTGCCGTTGGTTTGCGGCCGGCGGGGTCGGGTCTTCTTGACGACGGTGTCGGTGCCTTTGCAGGCTCGGTGCCATAGTCCAGATCGGTAGCAGCTGCCGTTGTCGGTGATCACTCGTTGGCATCTGATGCCGATTGATTCGAACCAGGCTGCTGCTCTGATCCAGAATCCGGCTGCGGTTGTTGCTTTCTCGTCATCAAGGATTTCGGAGTACACGATTCGGGTGCGGTCATCCAAAGCAGAGTGGATGTAGCGGTAACCGGCTCCGGAGTGTCCGTGATAGCCATCATGGCCGCGGCCATGGCTCTGCCATCCACCCCCGTCGGGGATAGCAGCAACCTTCTTGATATCGACATGGATCAACTCACCTGGGTGTTGTCGCTGATACCGAAGCGGCTTCGACCTGGTAGCTCGATCGCCCCTATCAAGTCGGCCTTCCCCGGCCTGGTTCAGAATCGACTGGACAGTTGACGCTGCCAGACCAACCTCAAAGGCAATGTGATCAGCGCCCCAACGTCGTTTCCGCCGCAACCTGATCACCCGACGCCGTGTCGACCTCGGTGTCCGGTTCGGTGACCGATGCGGGCGACACGACCGATCCCGCAACCCATCGTCACCATCAACCCGGAACCGATCTCGCCACTTCCGCACCGTCTTGGCATCAACCTGGAACCGCTCCGCGGTCGCCTCGATCGTCCATCCCTGATCAACCACACACGCCACCATTCGGCGACGCCCCTCCGGTGTCAACGGCGCGTTCGGGTGCTGTGTTCTAGCGTAGGTCATGAGCCCTCCCTGCGGGTCGTGAGTCGTTCAACCCACAGTCTCGCTCGGAGGGCTCCCCAATCACACCACCCGACCAGGGACAACGTCCCCGATTGTCACATCTAGGCGACCTGGCGGGTTGTCTCCGCTTGCGGCTGCAACGCTCTTGTGGCTTCCGCGACGAGGTCGAGGAGCTCGCTGCGGAGTGTGTCGAGGTCGTCCCGTACCGTGTCGATCCCGGTTTGGGCGGCGGCGAGGGCCTTCTTGCTCCTGGAGAAATGCTGTGCAAGTGCCCGGATCCGGTCGAGCTTGTCTAGGACGGCGCCGCTATCGACCTGATCCCTGCCGGATGTGGTGGCCCGGGCCGCGGCGCTGATCCACCTGAGCGCGACACGGGTGAGGATGCCGTCGCCGGGGTCCACGACG
>CAYFPL010000038.1:0-2846 GCA_964344935.1 uncultured Rhodospirillaceae bacterium | reverse complement strand
GGTGGGGTGTTCACGATGATCCAGAATCAGTGTTCATTTTCGCCGGAATACGCAGTTTTGCGGTAACTACGAGGAAGCACCGCACGGAGAACCGCACTGTAGAAGCGAGTACGATGAGGATTTGAGTACGGGGCTGGCGAATCATTACGTTTGACGTAGAATCAACCCGTGTGACATTGTGGGGCGGTGTCGGGTGGATACGGTTTTGGAGTAGATGATGAGATTCTTGAAGTGGCTGGTGGTGGCAGTGGTGATTGTCGTGGCAGGCGTGTTGATCACATTCCAGCTGCTGGTGAAGGAGTCGGATCTTCGTGCCATGCTGGTTGAGCAGGCGGCACAACAGGGGGTGACCCTGGAGATCCCGCAGCCACTACGGTTCTCGCTGACCCACCGACTCTCTTTGGCAACCACCGATGTGGTGGTCGCCGCCGATCCCAAGCGCCAGATTCCTCGGGTGGAAATCGAGTCATTAGCGTTTGATCTCTCTTGGTTGCCGCTGATACAGCAGGAGTTGCAACTGGATCGGATCGAGCTGATGGTGGATGGAGCCCACTGGGCCGGGACCGGGCGGTTACATCGACATCATGGTACACCGGTGGTCCGTTTTGATCTTCGGGGAGATCAGCTGGAGCTGGATCGTTATCTGCCCCAACAGCAGGGGGTGGTGGTCGATCCGGTCTCGGCGACTACTGCAGGGGCCGTCAAGCTACCGTTGGAGTCACTACGAAACCTCGATCTCGAGGGTAAAATTACCGTTGATCGTCTCCAGTTGGCACAGCTGGAGGCGACCGATGTGGTGATGAGGTTGCAGGCCCGGGAGGGGGTATTGCGGTTGGGGCCGATGCGTGCGAAGCTGTTCGAGGGGATCTACAGCGGGAGTGGTCAGGTCGATGTTCGTAGTGACCTGCCACGGATTCAGTTCGAGGAGCAGATTGATGGTGTCGAGCTTTCTCAGTTGTTGACCCGCTTTGCCGATAGCGATGCCTTGCGGGGGCGAGTGAGTGGGTCGGCTCGCTTCAGCAGTAGTGGAACTACGCTGGAGGCGTTGCTGGGGGCGTTGCAGGGCGAGGTGACTGCCGAGCTGCAACAGGGGGCGCTGGTAGGGATCGATCTCGATCGGCTGGCCAGGCAGGCGGTGGCGTTGGCCAAAGGGGCAAGGCTACCTCCTGATGATGGCCCCAACGAGACCCCTTTTCGTGATCTAGCCACCACCATGACGGTTCGTGCAGGGCGGGTCTACAGTGATGAACTCACCTTCTCCAGCGAACTGATGGGGTTTCGTGGGGTCGGTTGGTTTGATCTCTCCACCCGACAGATCGATTATGATCTCACCGCCAAAGTTGCGGAAAATCTCCCGCCAGAGGTGGGGCAGGAGCTCCAGCAACTGGCCGGCAAAGAGTTCCCGGTCACCATCTCTGGCTATCTTTCGGATCCCAAGGCAAAAATCGACCTCCAGGAGCTGTTGAAATCTTCACTGACGGATCGTTTGAAGAAGGGGTTGGAGCAGCAGTTGGAGCGCTTCAGCGGTGGCTTCTTTACCCATCGATGATGCCTACCCGATAGGCGTAGGCGACCAGTTCCACCCCGTTCTGTAGGTTGAGTTTCTGCATGATGTTTTGGCGATGCTTCTCCACCGTGCGCGGGCTGACGAAGAGTTGCTCGGCGATACCACTGTTGGTGAGGCCACCGGCTAGTGCTCGCAGAATATCCTTTTCCCGGCTGGTCAGTAGCGAAGAGGAGAGTCGTTCCATCGCCTGCTCGATCGATCCTCCCTGCTCCAGCTCTTCGGCGAAGATCGTTGGGCTGACCACCAGCTCTCCGGCTGCGATGCGGACGATGGCCGCAGCGATCTCAGGAGGGGGCGTATCCTTGGTGAGAAAGCCTCTGGCCCCGGCGTGGAGTAGTTCGGTGGCACGGTGTTTGTCGGAGATGCTGCTGAGACCGACCACCACGAGTTCAGGATAACGTTTGTGGATCTGCAGGGTGCTCTCGATCCCATCCATATCGGGCATACGGATATCGATCAATACCAGATCGGGGAGGCTCTGTTCAATGCTCTCCAGTGCCTCCTGACCGCTGGAGGCGCAACCGACGATCTCGATCTCTCCTGAACGGGTGAGGAAGGTGCGCAGCGCTTCACGAATCAGGAGTTGGTCATCAACCAGTAACACCTTGATCATCACTCCTCCCGAATCTGTTCGATCTGTTGGCGGAATTGTGTCAGCAGCGTGTCGAGCATGGTCGGGTCATGAGCCTCCATCTGTTGTTGTAGCTGTTTCATCAATTCACCGATTCGTTCGAAGCTGAGCACCAGGGCGTTGCCTTTGATGGCGTGAGCCAGTTCGGCGATCTCGTTCCAGTGCTGTCGTTGCCGTAGCTGCTCGATCTCGGCCATCTTATCGAGGCTATCTTGAAGAAACATCACTGTCAACGGATCCAGTTCAGCGTGCCTGGCGGTTAGAGGGTGTGGGGAGATCGAGGGTTCTATGGTGGGTGTTGGCTGGAGGCCCCCGAGGTGGGTGTAGATCACCTCCAGCAATCGATCGCGGGTGGTCGGTTTGGGTAGCCAGGTGTCACAACCCACCTTCATGGCCTGTTCCTGGGTCTGCTGTAGCACGTCAGCGGTCATCGCTACAATATGTGTTGGCGGTAGCCGTTGTTCCTGCTCATGTTGTCGAATGGCGCGGGTTACCTCCAGCCCATTCATGCGGGGTAGTCGAATATCAAGCAGAATCAGGTCGACCGGCTGGGATCGATAGTACTCTAGCGCCTCGACTCCATCACTGACCGAGGCGGTAGTAAATGGGGTTGTCGAGAGGTAGTCTTGGATCACCATGCGGTTGATG
>CAYFPL010000037.1:0-3008 GCA_964344935.1 uncultured Rhodospirillaceae bacterium | reverse complement strand
ACTTTACCCAGCCCGATCCTCATAGCGACTGGTTCAGGAATTTGAGGCAGGCCAGGAGTTCTTCTGCAACATCGACGTCAGCAGGCGTTCGTAGCCACCGGTGGCTTCAACGATCACCAACGTGCGTTCGGGGTCTTCAATCCTGGAGATCAGTTTATCGGCAATCTCTGTCGGAGAGTTTCGGAGGCAGAACGAGAGATTGCCTTCAGCGTCTGCCACATCAAGCTTCGACCTGGAGACGTCGACGCCAAAACATCTGTCGAAGGTATCCGGATTCGAGTTCATCTGTGTCCCATCCGGGCAATTCGAGCTCACACAGTGGTGGCTCCAGCGACGGTTCGGGTTAAGAGATGAACGGTCTGCGATCAGGCTGTCCCTCGGCGTCCAGGCACCATGGCAATTTCGATCTGCACACCGTCTTTGATTGCTCAACCGGTGAGACAATCAACGGCCCGCGTAAATCATGGATGTGAATCACGGAGGAGTCTGACAGAACGGCATCCAAGACACCAGGCAATGCAGGACACGTCTATGATCCCAGGACTCGCAGATAAGCATCCAGACGGACCACTGCTGCGGAATAGTCAGAGCAGGTCGCTTCCCTGTTTCCCACGCTGTGCGTGTCCGCCGTCGGCGGACCTCACCCAGCCCGCCCCGCGTCACATTTTCACCGCTTCAACAATGCTGACTTCCGTCTGAGTGGGAATCACCTGAGTCAGCTCAAACCCTGCCGCGGCGAACAGCTGGCGGTATTCGTCCTCTGTCCGTTCCCTGCCACCGGGAATCAGCAGCATGACCAGGTCGAGCAGTTTTCCGCCAAACGGCTCATTTCCTGGCGGGATCACACTTTCGACGACCAGCAGTCGACCGCCGTTCGACATGGCAGAATGACAGTTTTTCAGGATGGCCAAAGCTTTCTCATCGTGCCAGTCATGGATGATGTGACGCATCAGGTAAACGTCCGCACCAGCGGGAACGGATTCGAAGAAGCTGCCGGACACGAGTTCACATCGATCCGACAGCCCGGCCTCTTCAATCGGCTGCTGCGCCCGTTCGATCACGTGGGGCAGATCAAACAGGATGCCTTTCAGTTCTGGTTGCGCCCGCAGCAGTCCGATCATCTGCGAGCCATTGCCGCCGCCGATATCGGCGACCACGTTGACCCCGGTAAAATCATAGGCGCCGGCGATGGCGTTCGATTCCCGCCCATGAATGCCGACCATCGCGGCATCGAAAATTCGTGCCTTGTCCGGGTTCTCACTGAGGTAATCGAAGATGGGCTTGCCGAACACTTTGTCGAAGGCGATTTCGCCGGTCCGAATGCTGTACTCGATTTCAGCCCAGGCCCGAAACTGCTCATCGCCCGACATCAGAGCCAGAGCCCGCTTTGAACCCGGGACATCGGCTCTGAGTGGTTCGGCGAGCGGCGTCAACGAAAACTGACGGTCATCGCCTTCAGCAAAAATGCCCACACTGGCCAGGGCTCTCAGCAGCCGGTACAGCGCATCGGGGCTGGTGGACGAGGCATCTGCGAGGTCATCGACCGACCGGGGACCATCTTTGAGATGATCAGCGATCTCAAACCTGGCCGCCGCGTAGATCGCCTGCGAAATCCAGTACCCGGTGATCATCTTATCGAGCTGCTGACTCGGAGAAGAATCGGTCATGGCGGTGCCTGCTGCCTGGAAATGGACCAGAAAGAACCTGAAGACGCATTGTACGCAACACGCAGACACACGTCACAGCTGCGACCGCGAGCCAGCGTCGGCGCGGAAGTCTGATCACCGTTTCAATGTCAGACACGGCAACCTGAACGCCACAGGCTCGACCCGGAACAGCCTGCTCGTTGTCTGCTTTCCATGTCCTTGTTTGCTCCACTGTGTCGTCTGAGTTTTTGGACCATACGACAACGAGCGTTGACCGATGTCGACTGCAGGGCGGATGAAATCCGTCGTTTCGGCGGGCAGGCGATTTACTGAGAATCTGCAGACAAAACCTGGCACGCGTTCTCTCAATCGGAACAGCAACGGTTCGTACGCGGTCAGGCATTCTGCTGGCTGGTAACCAGCGGGCTCGTTGGGAGATGAAGCCATGGGCATGACTGAATCGGACTGGCACGACATCGAGGCGGTCGTGAATCAACGTCATAGTATTCTGACGCGTGCCTGGCACGTGATCATTGTCATTGGATTGATTGGTGCTCTTGTGTGGGGGCTGATGAACTATGTTCATCATGCTGCGACGGCGCAACACTGCCACCGCAGTCTCTCATCCCTGGGAGCCGCACTGGACAATTATCACAGGGAATATGGTGCTTTTCCTCCGGCGTACACCGTAGATGCCGACGGAAACCCGCTGCACAGCTGGCGGACGCTACTGTTGTTGTCAGGGTCCACACCGGAGTATGTCACGAATGTCCTGTCGATCGATCTGTCCAGGCCGTGGGATCATCCGGCCAACGCGGCTGCAGTGGAGGGTCCCACGCCCACCCTGTATCAATGCCCGCTGTCAGACGTGCGGCCAGGCCACACCACCTATCTGGGAATTGTCGGGCCGGATGCGTTCTTTCGTCCTGGCGAATCCACATCCCTCTCTGAAATCACGGACGACCCTGCGAAGACTCTGACAGTGATTGAGGTTCCTCTGGAACGGTCCGTTCACTGGATGTCACCATTTGACGTCGATGGTCAGTTTCTGGTCAGCCTGGACGACACCACAACGTTTGCACACACGGAAGAGATGCTGGCGTTGTCTGCAAACGGGGACCCACGTCCTGTGAACGTGAAGAATCTGCTGCCGGACGAACGACGTGCGATGACCACGATTGCTGGCGGTGAAGGGGTGACCGATGGTCAATGACGGGAGTTGCGAGTTCTTCGAGGCGGATTGGTCCTTATTTCCCCGTGGACGAGGCATCTGCCAGGTCATTGACCGACCGGGGACCATCTTTGATGATGATCAGCGATCTCAAACCTGGCCGCCGCGTAGATCGCCTGCGAAATCCAGTA
>CAYFPL010000036.1:0-3087 GCA_964344935.1 uncultured Rhodospirillaceae bacterium | reverse complement strand
TTTGCTACAGGCCTGCGGCGAATAGCAGCGCTTTTCCTCCGGCGTCAACACCCGCTCCCAGCCGATCGGGTTCAGCACTAACCATCCCTTTGTCACTGCTGGTAGAATCGGCTCAACTGAACCGTTGGAGTAGCATGATGATCGCAGCTGGAGAGAAGATCCCCCACTTCGAAAAACCGAACCAGGAGGGCACCCCCTCTACCTTCGATAGTCTCAAAGGGCATCGTGGCATGGTGCTCTACTTCTACCCCAAGGACAACACCCCGGGTTGTACCACTGAGGCGCAGGAGTTTCGTGATCAACTGCCGGCATTTGAGGCGTTGGGGTTGAGTGTGGTTGGGGTCTCCAAAGATAGCCTCCGCAGCCACACCAACTTCATTGCCAAGCACGAACTCCCCTTCACCTTGTTGAGTGATGATGATCCCGAGGCGGAGATGTGCCAATCCTTCGAGGTATGGCAAGAGAAGAAGAACTACGGCAAGGTCTATATGGGGATTGTGCGCACCACCTACCTGATCGACTCGGAGGGGGTGGTTCTCAAGGGGTACCCCAAAGTGCGGGTCAAGGAACACGTTGCCACGGTGTTGGCGGATGCGACCGCACTACTCCACGGTTAACAGGCTGTTAACCATCACTGGTTTCCCCACCCAACCCATCCTCATCCGAGAGATCATGGCTGGTGGAGAACCGTTTGGAGCTGTAGCGTAATACCAGGATGGCGAGGGTCAGCAGCAGGATCGAGGCCGAGACCGCAAGCGTATGTTCTACCGACATCACCTTGATATCGATCGCCAGGAATCGGGTCATGGCGGTGATGGTGATAAAAAGCAGAAAGACCACCGGAATGCGATGGGTACGGAAGAAGATCCCCACCATCGCCCCCAACTCGAGGTAGATGAAGAGCAGCAGGATATCCCCTAGAGAGGCATGACCCTTGGTGATGATATGGAGATACTCCACAACGGCGGACCAGACGATGGTGGCCCCTACCACGAAGAGCCCCAACAGATGGAAGGCCTCCACCACACGATCTCCAATCTGGTTCAATCCGGAAAATTTGGACTCACTCATCCCCGCTATCCTCACCATTGAGATACTCCGAAAGAGTAACAATATTTCTCAATTTTTCTCAAAATTAACGCCGTGTTAGTGTACCATAGCGGGCGCGCTGACAGGCCGCTGTTGTTCCTTGCGGGGAACACCAGACAGGACGCACCGTTTGTTTCAACCCAAACTTGAACACACTCTGGAGGAGCTATGTATCTCAGAAAGACACTGATTGCTGCGGCAACCCTGTTACTCCCCTTTTCCCTACCGGCTGCCGATCTCGACAACGGTGAGCAGGTTGCTCGCAGCTGCGCGCTCTGCCATGGGAAGTATATGCAGGGGGTAGCCGGTGATCTCTACCCACGTCTGGCCGGACTCCCTTCCGGTTATATCGAAAATGAGCTCCAACGGCTGAAAAAGGGGCGGAGGCTACCGCATCTACCGATGCTGATCACCAGTATGGTCGATAGCATGAGTGAGAAGGATATGGTCGATGTTGCGGCCTATCTGGAGCACATCAAGGTTCCAGTCGCTCATCAGCGTGGCATCATGCAGGCCCCTGGAAACATCTCTGCCGGAGAGATGATCTACAAAGAGAACGAGTGCGATGACTGCCATCAGAAGGATGGTAGTGGAAAACCACGGAAAAACATCCCACCGCTGAAGGGACAGCACTCCAGCTATCTGCTGAAGCAACTGCAGAACTTCAAGGCGATCGATCGGATTCACGATGATGAGGAGACCCTGGAGGATAGCAGCTTCGTAGACTTCAACGAGACGATGATGCGTGACCTAGTCGCCTACCTCTCTACGTTGGATGACTAGCTCCTCTGATCCCACTAGGTTGCCCTACCCCACCTTTTTCTGAGATTCCCTAAACTGGAGGATTCGAGAATGAATTTGAAAACCCTATTTGCTGCACTGTTCTTCGGCTTTGCCCTCTCCACCACCGTCTCTTCCAAAGAGCCTGGTGTGGGAGTATTCAATGTCGAGCAGTCGGTCATCAAGATTGCACTACGGGATGGAATCAGCCCGCAGGATGCGATCGACGCCATGATGTCAAAGGCGACTGAACTCAACATGAAGAATGTTGGACGCCAGGAGGTCTCGGCAGAGCTCAAGGCCCGTGGAGAGAATGCCCGACACCTTGAAGTGTTTCAGTTCTGCCGTCCCTCGGATGCGCGACTCATGGCCGACTACAATGTGGTCTATGCCGCCTATATGCCTTGTCGTATCGCCATGGTAGAAGACACGACCGGTCGCTATTGGCTGGTGACTCTCAATCTCGATATGCTGATCGAGAACACCGTGTTACCGGACGACATCTACACCTTGGCAATCCAGACCAACAGCAATATGCTCACGATCATGTCTGCAGCGGCTACTGGGGAGTTTTGACGCTTAGTTGCCAGCGGCCGGCGCCCCCCTCACCCCAACCCTCTCCCCCCTGAGGGTGGAGAGGGAGAGGTGGTGTGCCCCGACGACCCATCCCACTTTAGAGGACGGTTACCGAAACTGGGCTAATGACGGCCTGAACGACCGCGAATGTGACCGCGGCACGCTGAATACCTCGATCACTATGTTCCCTTCGCGGCCTCTGCCGACGAGGATGAGAAGGAGTACAAGAGCTACCTGAAAACCTGCAAACGCTATGCGAGAGAGGATGAGGTAGAAAAGGCGGATCTGGAAGGGCTCACTCACCCTCTCCCCCACCGGCCCGACCGATCGCGGCCGTGGAGAGCACGAATGTGATCAACACCAGGATTACTGCCGGCATCACCGCCACCCGGGTGAGTGCAACGAAGGCGATCGAGTCAGAATCGACAAAAACCTGAATCGTCCCCAGTAACAGGGCGACCACCAGATAGCCGATAAAAAGCCAACGAAAACGATGCTCAGCCTCACGCCAGTGCTCCTGTACCCACACCACCTTTTCACGGCTTCCATGAGAACGGATGTAGAGCAGTAACAGCAGGCTACTCAACGGGGTGTTGACACCGGAGTAAACCCGCACTTATTCGCCGCATCCCGCAGGGGCGG
>CAYFPL010000035.1:0-3244 GCA_964344935.1 uncultured Rhodospirillaceae bacterium | reverse complement strand
CGCCCCTGCGGGATGCGGCGAATAAGTGCGGGTTTACTCCGGTGTCAACACCCGGTCGGGGGTTGAACCTGAACCTTGCTCGGTGCCTCCTCCCGGTTACAACCACAACAGCCGTTGGTACAGCTTGTTGCTGAAGATTGGTGCCAGTGGGACCGCAGTCGCGCGATAAGGTAGTAGGCCACGCCGATAATGGCACCGATCACCGTAACGGTATCCCAGAAATCGAGCGTACTATTCATGTCAATCCGGTCCCGAGTAGATGGGTGAGGAGGGCGAGGGTATAGGCAAGCGAAAGGGAGAGTGCCACCGAAAAGGCGGTCCACTGCAGAGAGCGGGTCTCCTTGTAGATGACTGCCAGGGTGGCCAGACAGGGAAAGTAGAAGAGGGTGAAGACCATGAAGGTGACCGCCGTCACCGGACTCATCGACGCTGCCAATGAACGTCGTAGTCCCTCGCTCTCTTCGTTGGTCTCCTCCCCTTGGGCCAGAAGTACGCCAAAGGTTGCTACCACGACCTCCTTCGCGACCACTCCGGTCAACAGTGCAATAGAGGCGTTGATGTCGAACTCCAGTGGCTCGAAGAGTGGTTGGATGGCCCCGCCAAGTTGACCCAGGTAGCGTCCATGCTGGATCTCCATAGCTTCGGATCGACGCAGTTTTTCGATCTGTTGCTGTTGTTCCAGTGATTCAGGTTGATTTTTCAACTGATTGATTTCCTGTTGATAGTCGATGCTAGTCGGAATATCCTGAGGAAAGGTTTGCAGTAGCCAGATCACGGTCGAACCCACCAGGATTATCCCGGTCACCTTTTTCAGGAACTCAACCCCGCTCGCCCCCATATGGTGGTAGAGCGAGGTCAGTGAGGGGAGGCGATAGGGGGGGAGATCCATCAACATGGGGGTGGTGTTGGCTCCCCGTACCACGGTCTTGCTCAGAACTAGCGCCGTTGTCAGTGCCACACCAACACTGATCATATAGATGGCAAAAAGTATACTCCCAGGGTTATCGGGAAAAAATGCACCGGCAAAGAGTACGAAGACCGGCAGTCGAGCGGAACAGCTGATAAAAGGGTTGACCAGAATTGCCACCAGTCGGTCACGAGGGTTGTCGATCGTGCGGGTGGCGAGGATTGCAGGAACATTGCAGCCAAAGCCGGTTACCATTGGAATGAAAGCCTTTCCATGTAGTCCAAAACGGTGCATGAGACGATCGACCAGTATGGCACCTCGAGCCATATAGCCCGATTCACTGAAGAGGGCGATATAGAAAAAGAGAATGACAATATTGGGAAGAAAGATGATTGTCCCCCCAACGCCGGCCAAAATTCCGTTAATCAGCAGTTCCTTGAAAAGACTTTCCGGTAGCAGTTGCTGGAGCTGTTCCGAGAGCAGAATCACCCCATTGTCGATCCACTCCATCGGGTAGCCCCCAAGGGTAAAGGTGGTCTCGAACATGACCCAGAGCAGAAGCAGAAAGATCGGTAACCCCAGAATCGGGTGCAACAGGAGCCGATCCATTAGACGGGTCCACTCTATTCGCGCTTCCGATTTCGGCATCTCCCAGCGGCAGGCCTCTTCCATCACCCCGTTCACCAGGCCATGTCGCCCCTGAAGCAGCAGTGAGTCGACGGTCTCCTGATGTTGGTGTAGCAGCTCTTGGCGCTGTTGTTCAATTTCGGCCAACAGGTGATGGTGCGCTGCCTCTTGTCGTTCCACTGCGGGGTCTTGTTGTAGCAGTCGTATCACTAACCAGCGGGCATCCTGTGGCTGCACCGTATCGGGGTGGAGCTCCAACAGATGACGACGGGTCTGCATGATTACTGTCTCCAGATGGTCATCGTAACCAGCGTGTAGAAGGCCGGGCTGGGTGGGGTCGCAGGCCAGTGCTGCATTCAGCACCTCCATCCATCCTCTCTCTTCTGTGATTACTGGAGCTTGGAGAAGCGCAGAGAGGGTTGTCTGATCGAGATGGCGCCCCTGTTTTTCAGCGGAGTCAACGTTCTCCAGCCAGTAGATCATCGGTCGGTCGAGGTCGAGTAGCGCCGAGGTTAGGAGCAGATCACTCTCCAGACGATCCACATTGAGCCGTTGAACCAGTACACTCTGTCCGCATCCCACCAGCTGTGTGGCGATCCCTCCGATATCCTCGCTATCGATGGCAGCATGAAGGTCGATCTGGATATCCACTTCGTCTATTCGACAGTAGCTTCGAACCCCATCTACCGTCGACGTATCATCGCAGTGCTGCGGGTCGATCGGCGGAAGTGGGCCGGTACCGATAACGGTAATTTGAAGTTTTTTTCTCGACGACATCACCATTCCTTATACAATTGTCCCTTCGCTAACCGAGTGATTGTTCCCATTTTACCCGGCACCTCACTGAACAGGTGGTTGAAATTCTACTCATGCGGTCTGATGATGGCTAACTGTCTGTGGTTAAGAAGGAAAATCTACAGACGAGCGATATAACGATCAGAACAGGCGTTATTGATAATAGTTCGTATTTAACGAGATGTCAATCCGGCTCGTTCAGCCCCCTCTCTAGCCGTAACTGGAGCGTGGCGTCCGGGCCATAAAATGGAGCAGGGAGATGGCTAACGATCCACTAATCGGTATCCACGCTATTTTGGGGTGGCTGAAGTCGGGACGTGTCCGGCCAGGGGATCGACTATTGATCGATCGCAAGCGACGGGATGGCAGGGTTCGGCAGCTGGTCGAAGTGGCCCGTAGTCACGGGGTTGAGGTGGAGCGATGTGATCGCAACCGGCAGCTAGCGCCCTATGGAGAAGGGGTGGTTTTGCTACCCTCTGGGGAGGAGTCTAGCTCTTCCCGTTTTGATGAGTCATGGCTGGAGCAGTGGTTAGAACAGCGTCTGAGAGATCACAACCACGCCCCCCCACTGATTCTGGTACTTGATTCGATTACCGATCCCCACAATCTGGGGGCCTGCATGCGCAGCGCCGATGGTGCTGGAGTAGATCTGATTGTGATCCCGAAAGACCGCTCGGCCGGAGTCACCCCGGTGGTTCGCAAGGTGGCCTCGGGAGCGGCCGATAGTGTGCCACTGGTTACCGTGACCAACCTTGCTCGTACCCTTACCCGGATGGCGGATCAAGGGGTATGGGTGGTTGGTACGGCAGGGGAGGCGGAGGATAGTCTCTACCATGTTGATCTCAGGGGAGCGTTGGCGATCGTGGTGGGGGCAGAGGGGAGCGGTATGCGCCGCTTGACCCGAGAGCGTTGCAG
>CAYFPL010000034.1:0-3257 GCA_964344935.1 uncultured Rhodospirillaceae bacterium | reverse complement strand
AGGTGGGGTGTTCACGATGATCCAGAATCAGTGTTCATTTTCGCCGGAATACGCATTAGGGTTTCAGACCTTACTAACAGCCTACTAAGGGCACATAACGGCTCCGCTCAGTGGAATCGCACTGGTGTGCCATACTACCCATGCGGTGCCATGATCATAGCAAATCCGAGCCCCCACTCCTTTTAACAGCCTGTTAACCATGATGAGCAACTGAGTGATGCCACAACCTACGCTCTATTGGCACGACTATGAGACCTTTGGGGCCGATCCGCGTGGGGATCGGCCGGTGCAGTTTGCCGGACAGCGCACCGATCTCGACCTCAACCCCATCGGTGAGCCACTGGTCCTCTACAGCCGTCCGACCCCAGACGCCTTACCACAACCTGCAGCCTGTATGGTGACCGGAATTTCACCACAACAGGCACTGCAACGAGGGATTCCAGAGGTGGAGTTCATCCGCCAAATCGAGGCCGAACTGGGGGCACCGGGAACCTGTGGCGTAGGCTACAACTCGCTCCGATTCGATGATGAGGTCACCCGCAACACCCTCTACCGCAATCTGCTGGACCCCTACCAGCGGGAGTGGAAACAGGGCAACTCCCGTTGGGATCTGATCGATCTGATGCGGATCACCCGGGCACTGCGCCCGGAGGGGATCGAGTGGCCGCTGAATGAGGAGGGAGTCAACAGTATGCGGTTGGAACACCTCACCGCTGCCAACGGCATCGATCACGGCAACGCTCATGATGCCCTGGCCGATGTCGAAGCCACCATCGCCCTGGCTCGCCTGGTACGAAAGCACCAACCTAGGCTCTACCACTACATTTTTGAGCATCGCACCAAACAGCGAGCCACTGATCTGCTCAACCTGCAGCAACCGACGCCACTGCTCCATGTCTCGGGGATGTATCCGGCCAACCGCCACCACCTCGCAGTGGTGTTACCGCTTACTCAACATTCCAACAATAACAACGGGGTGATTGCAATCGATCTGGCCGAAGATCCCACCCCCTTCCTCGAACTCGACGCGGAGTCGATCCGACAACGGCTATTCACCCGCAGCATCGATCTCCCCGATGGAGTGAAACGAATTCCGGTCAAAACGATCCACATCAACCGCTGTCCGGTATTGGCTCCACTGAACACGCTCGACCACACATCACAACGACGATTGAAGATCGACCTGGACCAGCAGCTGGCACGAATCCCTCAGCTATTGGCTGCCCCCCACTTCATCGAACAACTACAACAGGCTCACCTCAACGCCGATTTCAAACCAGAGAGTGACCCTGACCGAATGATCTACAGCGGTTTTTTCGGTGATTCCGACCGTCAAACCATGGCGCGTATCCATCGCATGACTCCACTGGAACTTGCCACCACAACCTTTCAGTTCGATGATTCTCGGCTACAGACCATGCTATTTCGCTTCCGAGCACGCAACTGGCCCGAAACGCTCGATGCCTCAGAGCAGGAGCGCTGGCGACGCTTCTGTCAACACCGGATCATGGATACAGATGGCGGAGGAACGATTCACTGGGACCGTTACCAAGAAGAGATCATACAGCTACGGCAACAGTACCTCCATAATGAACCAAAACTGCGGCTCCTACAGCAGCTACAAGATTACGGGGAGCTGCTGCTACAGAGTTTTTGACTGGGTTGGAGGAAAAGAGAAGCGTGCCTCCCTGATCAGGTCTGGATGGATAGCGACGCCTTAGTCGGCAGCAGGATCCGTCAGCTGAATACGATCGTAATAGCGGGCCCGATAGAGCAGTCGTTTCTGCTCTGGAGTATCGTTAAAAGGGGTGCGATTATGCAGTACGTTATTGCAAATCAGCCCCCAGCCCGACTGCAGGGTGGCACGGAAAACCGGCGGCTCACTGCCGAGAAAGATTCGCTCCAGTTGCTCTCGTGCAGCATGAACCTCATCACGATCCTTCCAGACCACATTGCGCTTGCGCATGGTGTAGCGCATGTGAAGAGTGCCGTCCGATGTCACCATAAAAACCGGTCCAGTACGTTCTGGTCGCAGTTCGCGCCCCTCCACCACGTGGGCGGGAATAGTCATCACATCCGGCTCCATCAGCGCCCGGATCAGTTCAGCTCCCGCCTCCCGCAGCAGTAACCAGGCCATCTCATGATCCATCAACCCATTCTCACCACCATGTCCAGCCGGACGGACACAGTGCAATAACAGCGATAGATCCTGACGGTCGAGCGGATTGTAGTAACCATCGGTGTGCCAGTGGATCCCCCTATTGGTATAGGGGATGTAGAAACTGTGATCGGAATCCTCCCGCACCGTCAGCGCAGTAACCGCATCCTCTTCTGCTCCACGGTTGTGGTCGAGACGGTAACAGCCGAAACGTTCACCCACGGCACGGGCGATATCAGTCCCCTCTTGCTGCAGATCGCTGACATAGATCGCCATGTTGGCACGCCGTATCCGCTGCAGCAGTGCACCATGCTCGGCATCACTGATCTTGCGAGGATCGCCAACCTCCACCACCAACTCCTCGATACGGGCCGGAGCTTGTGCCAGTTTGTGGTCACGCCACCGTAACCACGACTCCTCACTACTCAAATCAAAAGGGGACTCTACCATGACGAGATTCTATCAGAACTCCAGTTCCTCCACCTCGAGATAGGCCTGGACGGCATGACGTCCAACCTCAAAGTCGTAGCCGCTCCAATCCTTCCAGGCGGCAGTACGTTCAATTACAATTGGACTCACCTCACCGCTATCCAACCCCTCGTTGAAGGCGAATCGGGCCGCATCATAAACGGTCTGGAGATAGTCCCGGTAACGGGTAACGGTCTCTACCCCACCACTAGGTCCATGCC
The DNA here is from genome assembly GCA_964344935.1 of uncultured Rhodospirillaceae bacterium. GTDB lineage: Bacteria > Pseudomonadota > Alphaproteobacteria. The sequence continues at coordinate 410 of CAYFPL010000034.1, read as the reverse complement.
CGGGGACCCAGGTGGTCACCTTGCGCTCCAAAACCTGGTTGAGCGCATCGATGTTGCCATTGAAGGTGCCACTTTGCATCCCCCCCAACCGTTGTCTCATCGCATTATCACCAAGAAAGAGCACCCCCTCCTCCTCCACCTCGATCATCAGATCGGTTTTGCTGTGGGAGGTTCCGTAGTGGTGCACCCGAAAGGTGACTCCCCCCACCTCGATCTCATCCCCATGGTCGAGCGGATAATTCGGATACTCCACCACCGTTCCGGCGGTGAACCCCGACGTCATCCGCTCCATGTTCTCCCGCCAACGCTCCCCTTCCCCCTCTCGAGCCTCACGAATCATCTCCGGATGGGCATAGATCGGAGCCTCGTGTTGACACCGGAGTAAACCCGCACTTATTCGCCGCATCCCG
>CAYFPL010000033.1:0-3482 GCA_964344935.1 uncultured Rhodospirillaceae bacterium | reverse complement strand
TCCTCATGTACTCGCTTGTACACTGCGGTTCTCCGTGCGGTGCTTCCTCGTACTTACCGCAAAATGCCTATTTTTAGAGGTGCCTAATTTAAGAGTAGGGACAGAAACTCAGTCGATAAAGCACTCTCTCCAGGGAATAGGTACAATAATCGGGATGACCACCCCCCCTCCCGCTGACCCGCTACTCGACCTGCTGCTACGACTGAGTCGACTCCATGGCCGCCCGCTTACCGCCGAGACTGCCCTCGCCGGGGTGCCCCTGGAGGAGGGAGTACTGACCCCACAGCTGGGGGTACGGGCACTGCAACGCTCCGGCCTGCAGAGTCGACTGGAAACAGTGCCGCTGAACGAGTTGCCCAGTAACCGGCTTCCGGTGCTACTCCTGCAGCAGGAGCATCCACCCCTGCTGCTGTTACAACGACGTGGTCGACGGGCGGTCATTGAAGAGAGTAACGGCAAGCGACACAAGGTGGAGTGGAAGAGCCTGCAGCACCACTACAGTGGAGAGATGATCATCATCGATGGCCCCATCGAGGTTGATACCACCCCCTCCAGTGGCGGATGGTTCTGGAAGACGTTATGGAAGGGGTGGCCGGTCTATGGAGAGTCCATTCTGGCCTCACTACTGATCAACCTCTTCACCCTGGCGATTCCGCTCTTCGTCATGAATGTCTATGACCGGGTTGTCCCCAATGACGCCCTGGAGACCCTTTGGGTATTGACCGTAGGGGCGATGTTGGTCGTCGGCTTCGACTTTCTGCTGCGCACCCTGCGAGCCTGGTTTCTCGATCTTGCTGGGAAGTGGTCTGATCTGACCCTCTCTTCCTACCTCTTCGAGCGCCTCATGGGCACTCGCATGGAGCTCCATCGCCACGCTGCCGGGGCTACCGCCAACCATATGCGAGAGTTTGAGGGGGTACGGGACTTCTTCACTTCGGCATCACTCACTGCCCTGATCGACCTCCCCTTTCTGTTCATCTTTCTTGGTGCCATCTGGATCATTGGGGGATCCATTGTGGTGATCCCCATGATTGCCGTCCCAATCACCCTGCTGTTTGCCCTACTGGCTCAGATCCCACTCCATCGTGCCGTCAGCAAAAGTTTCCGGGAATCAACCGCAAAACACGCCTTCCTGGTGGAATCACTCTCTGCGGTGGAGACCATCAAGAGTGAGAATGGAGAACAGGTGGTGCAGAAGCGCTGGGAGCACTATGTTGAACGGCTGGCCCAGACCGGGATCCAGAGTCGCTTCTGGTCGGCACTCACTACCCACTTCACCACGCTCATCTATCAACTCACCACCATCACGATCGTCTACTTTGGGGTAGCGGCGATCTCTGCTGGAGAGATGAGTGTCGGGGCACTGATCGCCTCCACCATTCTGGCCGGCCGAGCACTCGCCCCGCTGACCGCGATCTCCTCCCTGCTGATTCGCTTCCGCCAGTCACTGGTCGCCCTCAAGGCACTCCATCAACTGGTAGGAAATCAGGTTGACCGCCCTGCTAACGCCCGCTATCTCCAGCGCCCACAGTTACAAGGGGCCATTGAGTTTCGTAATCTCCACTTTCGCTACCCGAATCAGCCACAACCGACCCTCACCGATCTCAACCTGAGGATCGCCCCGGGGGAACATGTGGCCATCATCGGCCATATCGGTTCGGGCAAGAGTACGCTGCAGAAGCTACTACTGGACCTCTACCGCCCACAAGAGGGGGCAATTCTGGTCGATGACACCCACCTGGAACAGTTGGACCCGGCCCAATTACGACGATCGATCGGCTACGTTGCGCAGGATGTGGTGCTGTTTCAAGGGACACTCCGTGACAACATCACCTTCGGTAATCCCGAGGCGAGTGATGCGGATATTCTTGAAGCAGCAAAACTTTCCGGAGTCGAATCGTTTGCCTCCAGCCACCCCCAGGGGTACGACCAGGAGATCGGTGAGCGCGGAGCGGGACTCTCCGGAGGACAGCGTCAGGCGATCGCCATGGCCCGAGCGCTACTAACCAAACCACCCATTCTGCTGTTCGATGAACCCACCAGCGCCATGGACAGCGCCGCAGAGAGCGGCTGGAAAAAACGGATCGAGCCTTTCCTTCGGGGACGTACCCTGATTCTGGTCACCCACCGCAGCTCGCTGCTCACTCTGGTCGATCGACTGGTGGTCATCGAGGGAGGCAAAGTGGTCGCCGACCGACCACGAGAGAACTCGACAGCAAAAAAGGGTTAAGACATTAACATCATCTGCGTACAGCCGCAGGATCCACATCACGGCAACACCCACGTTTTGGCACGTTCCATGCTTTTTTCTCCGTAACATACAGAGGAGATCGCTTGAGATCAGCGTCATGATTGTCAACAACAGCGCCCAGCAGTCTATTCAACATCACATCTACTCCGCCCAGCAACAGTTGGAGCATACCTCAGAGCGGCTGGCAACAGGGAAGAGGATCAATCAGAGCCGGGATGATGCGGCCGGTCACAATATCTCACGCTATCTCGATAATCGGGTCACCAGCTATGATGCCGTTATACGCAGTGTTGATGATGCTCGCTCGGTGACTCAACTGGCCGATGGTGGAGTAAGTGATCTGATCGACATCGTACAACGACTGCGTGAACTGGCAATACAGGCAACCAGTGACCTCTACAGTGATTCACAACGAACCTCGATGGATGATGAGGCTACACAACTGATGACAGAGATGGCGAGCCAGACTCGCCTCACCAGCCACAACGGCCATCCACTACTCGACGGTAGCTTCAACAGCAATTTTGTCTCTGGAGTCCGAGGGGAGCTCAACAATCTCACCATCGCCGGTCTCTCTCCAGTCGATGTCAAGCTGCAGGCCGATACCACTCAATCACTCACAGCCACCCTGGAGGCGTTTGAAAATATTGCTGGCCAGTCCATTCAATTCGAGATCGAAGGGGTAGCGGTCAACTTTACCGCTGCCGGTAGCGACGATCAGGCGGGAAACGCCACCGCACTACTGGCAGCGCTTGACGATAACCGCACCGCTTTAGCCTCGGTGGGCATCGAATACACCCTCAATACCGCCGGTACCGGCGTCGAGCTGACACTCACCCCAACCAGTAACAATGTCCAACTCAACCTCACGCAGTTCACGATAACTCAGGATCTGTCCAGCTATAGTGATTCGGAACTGCTGGCGATGGAGCAGACTGGCGAAATCGCCACCCGCACGATCACCAATGGAAATTTTGAGGCCGGACTCGACGGCTGGAGCATCAACACCAACCACCCTGGCCTCACGGGAGATACCCCCAGTGGTACCCCCATTCAACAAGTGTCGATCGATACCTCTTCGACATCGGAGGGGACCAATGCTCTGAAGATGGAGATCAATGGACAGGTAACCACGCCCTACGGAACGGCACATGGCCCAGAGGTGACTAGCGCCCCATGTTGACGCCGGAGGAAAAGCGCTGCTATTCGCCGCAGGCCTGTAGCAAACAGC
>CAYFPL010000032.1:2279-3730 GCA_964344935.1 uncultured Rhodospirillaceae bacterium | reverse complement strand
AGATCGCCTATGACGCCCGTGATGTGGCGGTCTCTGGAGATGGTCGCTATGTCATCGGTGGTGGCTACTGGCCACCCCACTTCGTGATTGCCGATGCGATCACCATGCAGCCGCTGAAGGTGGTCTCTACTCGTGGCATCAATGTCGATGGAGAGTATGTCAACGAGTCCCGCGTAGCGGCGATCTACACCACCCCCAACGAGCCCACCTTCCTGGTGGCCGCCAAGGAGTTGGGGCAGATGTGGCAGGTGGACTACTCCAGTCTGGGTAATCTGCGGATCGACAAGATCGACAGTGCGAAATTCCTCCATGATGGCTTCTTTGATCCGACTGGGCGCTACTTCCAGATTGCGGCCAACGCCTCGGACAAGATGGTGGTGGTCGATACCAAGAGCCGTAAGCTGGAGGCGATGATCGACACCACCGGCAAGAAGCCCCACCCGGGACCGGGGGCCAACTGGAATGATCCGGAGTATGGTCCTGTGGGTGCGACCACCCATTTGGGAACCGGTATGGTGACCGTTTGGGGGAATGACCCCAAGGGGAACCCGGATCATGCCTGGAAGATCGTACGTGAGATCGAGACCGATGGCGCCGGTGTCTTTGTTCGTACTCACCCCAACAGCAAGTATGTCTGGGCCGATCAGACCAAGCACCCTGAGCCGGAGATTCAGCAGTCGGTACAGGTGATCGAGAAGGCCACCGGCAAGATCGTCAAGACCATCCGGGTGACCGAGGAGGAGGGCAAGGCGGCGGTCCATATGGAGTTCAATGCCGACGGCTCCGAGGTCTGGGTATCGGTCTGGAACCGTGCCGACAATAAGAACCCGACCGGTGAGATTGTCGTCTATGATGCCAAAACCCTGGAAGAGAAGGCGCGCATCAAGGGGCTGACCACACCGACCGGTAAATTCAACGTCTATAACCGTACCAACCATGTAACCTGATTCGTTGGTCGGCAGTGGAGGGATTCACTGCCGACCAACGTTATATTGATGAGCAATCTGTAACACTGTCCACACTGGGAGAACCACACCAATGAAGAAACTGTCACTCACTGCCCTGAGCTTTGCCGTAGGCGCTGCGATGGGTGGAGTCACTACTGTCGCCTCGGCGGCACCGACCCTCTCTGATGCCGATTTCGAGAAGGCCAAGACCCTCTATTTCCAACGTTGTGCCGGCTGTCACGGTGTGCTGAGAAAGGGGGCGACGGGTAAGAACCTGGAGCCCAAGAGCACGCTGGAGTTGGGTCAGGAGCGTCTGGAGAAGATCATCACCTACGGTACAGAGGGAGGGATGAACAATTTCGACGATATCTTCTCCAAGGAGGAGATATCCCTGTTGTCCACCTATATTCAGATGGAGCCACCGATTCCGCCAGAGATGAGCTTGGCGATGATGAAGGAGCGCACCAAGGTCTATACCGCTCCAGAGGACTACCCCACCGAGCC
>CAYFPL010000032.1:0-2269 GCA_964344935.1 uncultured Rhodospirillaceae bacterium | reverse complement strand
GGAGAACTTCTTTGTCGTGATCGAGCGTGATGCTGGTAAGGTGGCGATCATCGATGGTGACAAGCATGAGGTGGTTGCACACCTCGATAGTGGTTATGCGGTGCATGTGATCAAGGCCACCGAGCACCACTCTACCGAGCATCCGGTGGGCGGTGTCCCGGGACGTTTCTGGTTCAGCATCGGGCGTGACGGCAAAATCAACAAGATCGACCTGTTCCAGACACCATCGGTGGTGGCTACTGGCCACCCCACTTCGTGATTGCCGATGCGGTCACCATGGAGCCGTTGAAGGTGGTCTCTACTCGTGGAGTCAACGTCGACGGGGAGTATGTCAATGAGTCCCGTGTGGCCGCGATCTACACCACACCGAATGAGTCTACCTTCCTGGTCTCTGCCAAGGAGTTGGGACAGATGTGGCAGGTGGACTATACCGATCTGGCCAACCTCCGTATCGATAAGATGGATACCGCCAAATTCTTGCATGATGGATTCTTCGATCCGACCGGACGTTACTTCCAGATTGCCGCGAACGCCTCAGACAAGATGGTGGTGGTAGACACCAAGACTCGTGAACTCGAGGCGATGATCGATACCACCGGCAAGAAGCCTCATCCGGGACCGGGGGCCAACTGGAACGATCCGGTCTATGGTCCTGTAGGCGCGACCACCCACCTCGGTACCGGTATGGTGACCGTATGGGGTAATGATCCCAGTGGACGTCCGGAGCACGCCTGGAAGATCGTGCGTGAGATCGAGACCGACGGTGCCGGCGTCTTTATCCGTACCCACCCCAACAGCAAGTATGTCTGGGCCGATCAGACCAAGCACCCCGAGCCTGAGGTACAGCAGTCGGTACAGGTGATCGAGAAGGCCACCGGTAATATCGTCAAGACCATTCGGGTGACCGAGGAAGAGGGCAAGGCGGCGGTTCATATGGAGTTCAATGCCGATGGCTCTGAGGTCTGGGTATCGGTCTGGAACCGTGCCGACAACAAGAACCCGACCGGTGAGATTGTCGTCTATGATGCCAAGACGCTGGAAGAGAAGACCCGAATCAAGGGGCTGACCACACCGACCGGTAAGTTCAACGTCTACAACCGTACCAACCACGTCACTTGATCGTTTAGTGACCCTGAAGCTGGCCCCGTCAGTGGCCAGCTCTTTTTTCTGGGAAGTTTCCTCACGTTAGCCGGTTGTTGAGATTCTCTCCTGCGAGCACGAGACAAGCCGTTACCGCAGTCTATTCCCAAATCGTGACCCATATCAACGAACCCTGTTACGGTTTTGTAATACGCTGTTCAGCAGTTTTCTGAACGATGTATCTGTCCATATTCAAGCGTCAATCTTTTTGATTTGAGTAACCAAGTTGAGACGGAGATAGTCATGTCCATACCCGAACGCCCCAGTTATGGTCAGAGGATGAAGGTCCTCTTTTCTCGCCGGATGATTCTCAATACCAGTCTGGGGGGGGGGATCATCTTCGCCCTGATCGGTATCTTCTTCTGGGGTGGATTCAACACCGCGATGGAGATGACCAATACCCTGGAGTTCTGTATCTCCTGTCATGAGATGGAGGAGAATGTCTATCGTGAATATCGTCACACCGTCCACTACGCCAACCGTAGCGGGGTACGAGCGGCCTGTTCCGACTGCCATGTTCCGGATCCCTGGTTGCACAAGGTGAAGCGTAAGATCCAGGCCAGCAAAGAGGTATTGGGAAAGATTCTGGGCACGATCGACACCCCGGAGAAGTTCGAGGAGCATCGTCTGCGGTTGGCGAAGAATGTCTGGCATGCGATGAAGGAGACCGACTCCAGAGAGTGTCGTAATTGCCACGACTTCACCGCGATGAATATGGCCAAGCAGAAGCCGCGGGCACAAAATCAGCACACCAATGCCCTCCAGACCGGTCAGACCTGTATCGATTGTCACAAGGGCATTGCTCACAATAATATTCGTAACCTGCTTGCGGATGAGGAGCTGGAGGCGCTGGAGGCCCCGGTACCGGCACTGGCCCGGCCAGATGCCAAGCTCTTCGAGTTGAAGGATGTGGCCCCGGAGTTGGCTGCTCAATTGGCTGCTGAAAAAGAGGCGGCAGCGGTTCAGGCGGAGGCCGAGCGTGCCGCTGAGATCAAGCAGGAGGCGGTCAAGCTGGCACGGGGGATGGCGGCAGAGATGGCGGGGGCTGCTGCTGGAGCGGCCGGTGGCACTGCAACTGGGGGCGCAACGGCCTCTGGTGGCATGGACCCACGCTGGGACGGGCGCGATG
>CAYFPL010000031.1:593-3798 GCA_964344935.1 uncultured Rhodospirillaceae bacterium | reverse complement strand
TTTTTATCATTGCGTTGCGTCAATTTAGGGTTACTTGAAGTCACGGATTCAGGTAGAAACCAATCAGGATCAACGGTCACTTTTTCAACCAGCTCGGTATTTACTCCCAATGCCAGCTCTTTTAGCTTGTCAGCAAGTTGATCACCATCGACCAGGTCGATGGGCGCGGCGCCATCTCGATTAGCCTCTTCAATTGCTGACTTTGTAAAACTACCAGTGGTGATGAACATGCCGCGATCGGCCCGTCTAACGGTGGCTCCTCTGAAATCACGGATCTCAGAGGCGCTCACAGAACCTTTGTATTTCTTGCATTGAAAAGCGATATGGAAACTCATGAGTCCATTGATGCGAGCGATGCCTTTTCCATCAATACCGCCATCGCCGGTGCGTCCAATGACTTCTACATGGACAAAACCCGACTCACGCAGCAGGCGCTGGGTCAGGCGTTCAAAGGCGTCTGGTGTCATCTCCTCAATCAGAATATGGTGAAGCCTTTCGCGCCACGCCAAGGTCTCTTCCGGTAAATCATCAACTGCGGTAGTTGGGTCTTCCGGGCTTGTGTCCCCGGTTTCTGTGGGGCGGGATAGTGACCGCACGTAGTTGACGATCTCCCGGCTATCTATTTTGTCGGCCTTCTTAGCTTTTTCGGTCAGTGTCCAAACCCCTCGCGAGGAGTTTTCGAGGTAACCAGCCTTTTTCAGGTAGGTACGTGCCCAGGCTAGGCGATAGCCAATTTCAGTCTGGTTACTTTTTTCGGGGTTGTGGAGAACGGCCAGAGACTCTTCGTCAAAATTCTCAAGCTCAACAACTTCCTCGTAGATTTCATCAATGCTGCCAGAGCCACCCAAATTGACCAGGGCTTTCAATAGAGGCAGCATGAGTTGATCGTAGGTAACCATCGTATCCCCTCGCAATTATCGACTATCACTCCAACCGTTAGTCATTAGCTCTGCAAAATCCCTTCGTGACAGCACTTCGGAGCAATCCCGCCAGTCTTTCTCCGAGGGAGCCATTGTTGTGGTATAGCGAAGGTCGAAGCCGGTCGCTTCCTTCTGGGCATTGATGTACTCGTCCATTTTTTCGCCCAGCGTTTCGATATCTTCGATCCACTCGTCTCTGATGGTGTCGGGAAGCGAGCCAAATAAGTTATAGCGGTCGCGCATTCGTTCGGAAAGGCGCTCGTAGACCTTTTCGTCAACTGTCTGTTCGTTCACAAGGTTCAACATATCGACCTTCTCTCGTACCTGACCGAATCGCTTGATGCGGCCAATGCGCTGCTCGAGTCGGGTTGGATTCCAGGGCAGGTCGACGTTGATCAATGTTCCTAATGTTTGCAGGTTCAAACCTTCACAGGCAGCGTCAGTGGCCACCATGATGCTGATCTCATGCTCGGCAACCATCTTTTTGAGTGTCTCGCGTTCAATATTGACGCTGTCACCTTTCTGATAGAGCCGGCTGCGTCCTGCGCCGGCATAGAGGCCTATAGCCTCATCGGGATAGCGTGCCGCCAGCGAGTCGGCAACCCACTTCGCTGTATCGTAGTATTGGCTGAAGATAATGACCCCGAATTCACGCCACTTTTCCTTGTCCAAGTAGTGGACCACAGCCTGCATCTTTGGGTCTTCTGAGATCTTTTCGAGCCGAACAATCATTCGTTCCAACACGGATCGTTCTTCTACACTACTGTCATCCTTGGTAAGTTGCAGTTCAATCTCTTGATCATCTTCCTCAACTTCAAGGGTTTTGCCTGCAAGAAGCATCTTAGCCGTATTCAAGCCGGCAACGATGCTTGAGCAAATCCGCTGTTCCATTAGATTTTTCATGAATCCGCCGCCCTTACCGCGTTTGGCCAGTGCCTTCCCAAATCGTCTGGCTTCTGCATAGGCTTCTCGAAAATCTTCGCTGGTCCTCAGTGCGTCGCCTTCGAACAGGGCATTGAAAAGGTGGACTTCCTTGGCCAGATCGCGGTCGGGGTGTACGTCGACACCGATTTTGGATAGGAGGCCTGAATTCTCGAGGGTTGAACGTTTGCGCAATACAATGTGGCGCACGAAGGGATTTTCCCGTTGAAAGAAAGTGGCGCCGGATATCTCACGTTGCAATTCGTCTTCGAGATCTTCCCTTGTGATCACGTCGAGATCAGTAAAAGGGCTGTTTGATTGCCACTTGAAGTCGGCCAGGCCCAAGTCCTGGCGTATCGCGCTATACAGCCGCCGGGCTCTGGGTTCCTGGGTTGAGTTGACCAATGGTAGGGGTGATCTCAGCAGCTCCCAGGCAAAGGAAGGCTCTGTCACCTCCTGATCACCGGAAAGGATCGGCAAGACCTCTTGTGGGCGATGCCATTTGGCGAAGTCATTGCCCAGGACGAAACGTCCTTCACCCTGGTGGAGGATGCCGACAAGATCCCACAGGTCCTCAGGTCGTGTCTGTATGGGGGTGGCTGTTCCGAGCAGTACATGATCCGAGCGGGCGGCAATCTCGCGTATGAAGGCGAGCAGCTCATTAGGCGATCCAGCGTCTTTACCAAATCCCTGTCGGCTCCGGGCCTTGTGCGCTTCATCCAGAATGACAGAGCCGAATCGAAGGCCAAGCAGGTGTTGCTTCTCCAAGGAATCCCGCATCATAAGGCCAGTGGAGACAATCCCGATACGCAGCGGGCACTTGGCGATTTGCTCTCGTCCGGACGGCGATATGATCCGTTCTTCGTGGTCCAGCCAAACTTTTTTCTGGGTTTGCCAGCGGGCACAAGGGATACCCAGCTTGTCGATCATCTCTGTTTGCCACTGCTCACACAGCGTAGCCGGAGCGAATATGACGATGGGCCGTCGGGCTTTATGCTCCTTGTCGCTCAGCAAACAGAGCGCCAGGGCAGCGGTGCTCATCGAGAGGGTTTTACCAAGGCCTACCTCATCGGCCAGCAATAGGCGCACGGTGCCGTGATTCTGATAATGACGGATGCATTCGGTAATGAAGCCTTGTTGCCAGGGCTGTAGCGATAGGCCTTCCCGGTAGAGCGGAGACTCTATCAGCGCAGCGGGCGCCAGATCATCGTCTTCATCAATCTCGTCAAATACCACCTCGCGACGGTAACCGCGGCGGCGCACCTCTCGGATAACGGCACGAGGTAATTCTTTGGCCGCATTCCAGAGAAAGTTGAACTCCTCCTCAATCCAAGCGACCCCCTCTGGGGATTCATCTTCCCAAA
>CAYFPL010000031.1:0-583 GCA_964344935.1 uncultured Rhodospirillaceae bacterium | reverse complement strand
TCGTAGTGGCGCTGCCAGCCACTGCGGGTTTCATTCATCGAACCGATAAAGCCGAGTTTCCGGCCGTCTGCCAGTTCGATGACCCCGGCCTTGCCGTGAAGAAAGCCGCATACACTGTCTGGAGCTATCCGTACGGCCTGTCCGTGCTTCTGTAAGAAGCTATCCAGGCGACGATAGCGATCCCGGTTCAGCAGTGCCTCGGTCTCGATCGCTTTTTCGTTCCAGCGGCCTATCATTTTCGATTCGCGCAACTGGGCGACCTTGAGGTCGTCAGGGTGGATGTCCACATTGCAGACAATTTTGACCTCAGGGATCGCATCCAGCAGCTCGTTGGCCACCTCAAATAAAGAACTGGTGAAGTAACCCGCGATGCGTTTGTAGCTGCGCGCGCCCTTAAGATGCTGCAGCAGGAAACTACTGTCCAACCGGTGGGTGCGAGAGGAAAAGCGCCGTATGCTCACTGGTCTTGAATCGTAGAGCTAAAACAATACGTGTCACGCGGCAAAGAAAAAGCGGGTTGTAGTCGATTACCTGAATCCGTGACTTCAAGTAACCCTAAATTGACGCAACGCAATGATAAAAA
>CAYFPL010000030.1:0-4708 GCA_964344935.1 uncultured Rhodospirillaceae bacterium | reverse complement strand
TCTGCGGCCATGGAGGGCCGCAGTCGAGCGACACAGGGATGTGCTCGAGCGTGTTGTGATTCAACGTGTGCCAAAACGTTTGCAACGATTGATCATCGCTAGTGACTCTCCGAGACCATATTGATCGTATATTTCGGGATCTCCACCACCAACGCCTCCTCCCCGACCAGGGCCTGACAACTGAGTCGGGAGTCGGGATCCAGCCCCCAGGCCTTATCCAGCAGATCATCCTCCACCTCATCACTCTCTTCCAGCGAGTCGAACCCTTCACGAACATAGCAGTGACAGGTGGTACAGGCACAGCTCTTTTCGCAGGCGTGCTCCAGATCGACCTCGTTCTCCAGCAGGGCATCGAGAATAGAGACCCCAGGATCGGCCTCGATCACCATCCCCTCGGGACAGTAGTGCTCATGGGGCAATACAATGATCTGGGTCATGACTCAATCTCTCCCAACGACTTCCCGGTCAACGCCTGCTGAACCGAGCGGTCCATTCGGCGGGCGGCATAAAATTCACTCTCACGGTTGACCTCTTCAATCTTCTGCTCGATCGCCCGCGACTCCTCCCCGGCTGCAACCTGACGCAGTTCAGCAATCAGCTGCTGCATCCGTTTGTACTCTTCCCTACTCAACAGGGAGTCACCATCCTGGCGCAGAGCGGACTCCATCGCCTCGATGGTCCGCTCGGCCTCGACCTGCTGTTCCCGCAACATCCGCGCATCTCGGTCCTCCTCGGCATGGCTGAAGGAGGATTGCAGCATATCGGCGATCTCCTCATCACTCAGACCGTAGGAGGGACGCACCACCACCTCCGCCTGCACCCCACTCGTGGTCTCCTCGGCGGAGACCGCCAACAGCCCATCGGCATCCACCTGAAAGGTGACCCGGATACGGGCCGCACCGGCCACCATGGGGGGGATTCCCCGCAACTCGAACCGAGCCAGGGAGCGGTTATCCTCGACCAACTCCCGCTCCCCCTGGACCACATGGATCGACATCGCCGTCTGCCCATCCTTGAAGGTGGTAAACTCCTGTGCCCGTGCCACCGGGATCGGGGTATTCCGTGGAATCACCACCTCACTCATTCCCCCCATGATCTCCAGCCCCAGGGAGAGTGGCGTGACATCGAGCAACAGCAGCTCATCCTGACGGTTCCCCGCCAACAGATCAGCCTGAATCGCCGCACCCACCGCCACTACCCGCTCGGGATCGATCCCGGACAAGGGGGCACGGCCAAAAAAATCTTCCACCCGCTGGCGCACCCGGGGCACTCGGGTAGAGCCCCCTACCAGCACCACCTCAGCCACCGCCTCCTTGTCGATGCCGGCATCCCGCAGCGCTCTTCGTACGATGCGTACGGTACGCTCTACCACCGGATCGATCAGCTGTTCCAGTGTCGCGCGAGACAGCTCGCCCTGCCACTGGTGTTGGTCAAAAAGCAGTTCGAGCGCCACGCTCTCCTGTTCGGTCAACTGCTCCTTGGCCCACCGCGCCTGCCGTAGCAGCTGGTGTTGCAGGGCTGGTGGCTGTTCCTCAGCCTCATCAAACCCGAGACGCTGCGCCATCCACCCCGCCAGCGCATGGTCCATATCATCCCCCCCCAATACCGCATCCCCACCGGTGGCGAGCACCTCGAACACCCCCTGAGTGAGGCGCAGAATGGAGATATCGAAGGTTCCTCCACCGAAGTCATAGACCGCATGAATTCCCTCCGGCTGCTGGTCGAGCCCATAGGCGATGGCGGCTGCAGTCGGCTCATTGAGCAGTCGCATCACCGCTAACCCGGCGATACGGGCGGCATCCTTGGTGGCCTGACGCTCGGCATCGTTAAAATAGGCCGGTACGGTAATCACCACCCCCTCGAGCTCTCCCCCCAGGGTCTCCTCGGCCCTCTGTTTCAAGGCCCGCAGTATCTCTCCAGAAACCTCGATCGGGGTTACCGCACCGGCGGCGGTCAACAACCGCGGGACACTCCCCTGCTGCAACTCCATACGATAAGGGGCCATACCAGGAATCTTCTCCAGCTCCGCCCCGCTCTTGCCGATGATACGCTTGACCGAAACCAACGTATCGAGGGGGTGATCTGCGGCCGCCTCGAGCGCAGCCTCTCCCACCACGGCCGAGGCCCCTTGGCGATAGTAGACTGCCGACGGGAGCAGATGTTTCCCCGCTGCGTCCGGCAGGGTCTCGGAGATCCCGCTACGTACCGCTGCAATCAGTGAATTAGTGGTTCCGAGATCGATGCCGGCCGCCAACCGATGCTGATGGGGGGCGGCCGACTGTCCCGGCTCAGAGATCTGTAACAGCGCCATACTCAGTTTCAACCTTTTGTCGTAACCGTCTGGTTAGGGAGATCGCCTGCTGCCGCAGTGCGTTACAAGGGCGTAGAATCATATCATCGGAAATGGTGGGGGTCAGCCTCAGTAGCCCAGAACAGTCTCCAAGGCACCTTCCACTCACAGTAACCCATCGATCTGATCCAAGGCCTGGCGCTGTAGACGGTCAAAGAACTGCATCTGCCGAGCGATGGTCAGCCCTGCCCCTGGGTCACTATTCAGAGCGGCAGAGAAGCGCTCCCCATGCCGCTGCAGCCGTTGCCCCATACGTTCGGCGAACTGTTCCAGAGCGGTGATTGGATCGGCCGCCTCGCGGCTCTGCTCCAGCTCCTCGCGCAACTCCATCTGCTCCATCAAAAATTCCGGATCACGAATGGTCTGACTCTCCAGCGGCCACTCGACCCCACTCAACTCCAACAGGTAACGAGCCCGGGCAACTGGATCGAGCAGAACCCGATTGGCCTCATTGAGGAGTGAGGAGCGCTGCAACGCCAGACGACGCTCCTGCTCACTGTGACTGGCATAGCGATCGGGATGGTAGTGGCGTTGCAGTTCCCGATAACGATCGGCCAACTGCTCACGATCGATCTGGTAGCCCACAGCCAGCCCGAAGAGCTCGAAGTAGTTACTGCTTCTATCCATCGGATGAGAACCGGTTCAGCCCCATGTCAGACATTGAAACTCTCACCACAGCCACAACTATTTTTGACATTGGGGTTGTTGAACTTAAACCCCTCATTGAGCCCCTCACGACCATAATCCAGTTCAGTACCATCGAGATAGACCAGGCTCTTGGGATCAACGATCACTTTGATCCCCTCACACTCGAACACCTGATCCTCGGCCTCCATCTCATCGACAAACTCCAGCACATAGGCCATCCCGGAACAGCCAGAGGTCTTTACGCCCAGCCGTAGCCCCAACCCACTGCCACGGTTATCAAGGAAATTTTTTACCCGCTCGGCGGCAGGTGGAGTCACGGTAATTGTCATGGTCTGTTGATCCTGTTCATTGCCAAAGTATTGTCCCCAGAGTCAATGGGCTGCCCACTGCACCGTAGAGAGATCGACCCCATCCTTGTACATATCCCATAGTGGGGAGAGGTCACGCAACTTACTCACCTTGGCCTCGAGCAGAGCCACCGCCTCATCCACCTCGGTCTCCGTAGTGAATCGACCCAAGGTAAAGCGAATCGAGCTGTGTGCCAATTCATCGTTACGACCAATCGCTCGCAGCACGTAGGAGGGTTCGAGACTGGCCGAGGTGCAGGCAGAGCCGGAAGAGACGGCAAGACGACTAATCGCCATCATCAGCGACTCCCCTTCGACAAAGTTGAAGCTGACATTGATATTCCCCGGCACCCGGTGTTCGATATCCCCATTGACATAGACCTCTTCCATTCCTCGGATCCCTTCAAGGAAACGATCCCGGAGCCTCTCCAGGCGTGCTCGCTCCTCCACCATCTCTTCCCGGGCGATACGAAAAGCTGCACCCATTGCGGCAATCTGGTGAACCGGCAGCGTACCGGAGCGCATTCCCCGCTCGTGACCCCCACCATGCATCTGCGCCTCCAGACGCACACGGGGTTTACGTCGAACATAGAGTGCGCCGACCCCCTTGGGGCCATACACCTTGTGAGCCGAGAACGACATCAGGTCGATATTCATCCGATTGACATCGATCTCCACCTTCCCTGCACTCTGTGCGGCGTCAGAGTGGAACAGAACCTTGCGTTCGCGGGTGATCTGGCCAATCTCCTCAAGATTCTGCACCACTCCGATCTCGTTATTGACGTGCATGATCGAGACCAGCACCGTATCTTCGCGTATCGCCCCTTTGAGTTTCTCCAGATCGATCAGGCCGCTGGGCTCGGGCTCGAGATAGGTCACCTCGAATCCCTCACGTTCCAGGTGCCGACAACTGTCCAGCACCGCCTTGTGCTCGATCGCCGAGGTAACGATATGTTTCCCTCTCTTCTGGTAAAAGTGAGCCACCCCTTTGATGGCAAGGTTGTCAGACTCGGTCGCTCCGGAGGTCCAGACGATCTCCCGGGGGTCGGCCCCGATCAGTGTTGCCACCTCGAGCCGGGCCTGCTCAACCGCCTCCTCGGCCTCCCATCCGTAGGCGTGGGAACGCGAGGCAGGGTTGCCGAACTTGGTCTCCGGGGTGAGATACTGCATCATCACCTCCACTACCCGGGGGTCGACCGGTGTGGTGGCGGAGTTGTCCAGATAGATCGGACGGCTATCGTTGTCACGCTGTGTCATGGGGTTCTCCTGTCGGTGTCAGTCCACCATCGATTAATCATCAATAAAGAAGGTAACTGTTCAGCTCACCCCTGAAATCCGTCATTTCGGCGTTCGAAAATGGTCA
>CAYFPL010000029.1:0-4807 GCA_964344935.1 uncultured Rhodospirillaceae bacterium | reverse complement strand
CCGGGTCGACACTGAGCGTTGCAATACTCTTGACGTACTCCGCCAGCGCAAGCATCTGAGAGACATCACCTTCTGCGGCATGGTGCATCGATCCCGGAATCGTATTCAAACCGAGAAGAGCGGTAATGAGCAGCCAAAAAATCACAAAGTTGTCCCGCTGCCGACTCACCGCTTTGACCCTGGGATTGGTGATGCGCCGCATAAACAGCAAGCCGGCGCCAACCACCGCCATACCACCAAACAGGGTACCTGCATAGATTGCAATATATTGATGCTGAACATCGGTAGCCACCAGCTGCCACCAGCTATGGGGCAGCAACATTCCGGCAGCATGACCGAAGAAGATCCCCAGGATCCCCACATGGAACAGATTACTGCTCAGCCTCATCCAACGATTGCTCAGCCACTGACTGGAGTCCGCTTTCCAGGTGTACTGTTCGCGGTCGAACCGGATCCAGCTTCCCAGGACAAACACCGTCCCTGCAAGGTAGGGATAGGTTCCAAAAATAAAATCATGTAGTGTCATTTGTTACTCCTTCAAGCGGCTTTAACCAATTGACCACGGCTTTCGATCAGTCGAATCAGTTTTGCATAGGGACTGCTGGCCTTCTCCAGGTTATCTGCCAGAATGCTGAGAATCTTTCCGACATCGGCCAGGAAAAACCGACTCTCCGCCTCACCGAGGGTGGAGACATACTCCAGTAGCAGTGGCAGATAGTCGGGGATCTCCCCCTCTTTGATCTCGAGACCATTGGCCTTGAAATGCTCGGTCAAATCGATCAGCGCCGGTCCACGATCCCTACTATCCCCATGGATGTGATGGGTCATATGGAGATCGTGTTCAGGAACCATATCGAAAGTCTGCACGTAAACCTGCTGAATACCGGTCAGGTCGTGGAGCTGTAGCCAACTGATAAACCCGGAAATCTCCTGGTATTCGGCTGGCGTTATCTGACTTTCGCTCTCCAGCACCTCACTAATCTCTGGCAGATGATCCATCAACTCCCGAGTCGGGTAATCCAGCAATCGCGCCAGTACGTTATAGAGTTTCATTCATTATCTCCTTATCAGGATCTTCTGCTTTTTGGAGGAGCGACGATCGCCATCGGGGTGACGGTCTTCTTGCGTGGAACCGGGAACAGGCTCAATCCCCGACCGCTATCACTGCCATGAGAACTGCTATTACCCCCGGTAAATCCATTCTGGCCCTGGAAGCCATAAGGATCATCGAGGCGCAACTCCTCATGTGAGGTTGGAATCACAAAACGGTCCTCGTAATTCCCTAACCCCAGATAGCGGTACATCTCTTCCGCCTGTTCGATACTCAACCCGACTTTATCGAGCGTATCTTTTCCATCTCCACCCTCGACCGCCTTCATCCGCTGGTGGCTACGCATTGCCAACAGACGGCGAATCGCACTGATGATCGGCACCTCATCTCCCGCCGTCAGTAGGTTGGCAAGGAATTTAGTGGGGAAACGGAGTGCATTTGCGGTCGGAATCACCCCATCCGCCTCAGTCGGCAGGCTTCCCTGATCGATCTGTCTCTGAACCGGTGAGAGTGGTGGCACATACCACATACTCGGCAAGGTGCGATATTCGGGGTGGATCGGGAAGGCAATCTTCCAATCTACCGCCATCTTGTAGACGGGTGACCGCTGTGCAGCATCGATCCACGATTGAGGAATCCCATCTGCCAACGCCTGCTCGACCACTGCCGGATCATTGGGATCCAGGTAGATATTCATATGCTCCTGATAGAGATCCTGCTCATTGGATGTTCCAGCGACATCGCTGATCTTGTCTGCATCATAAAGCATCACCCCCATATAACGGATTCTGCCAACACAGGATTCGGCACAGGCCGTTGGCATCCCGGACTCCAGTCGAGGATAACAGAGGATGCACTTTTCAGACTTCCCAGACTCCCAGTTGTAATAGATCTTCTTGTAGGGGCAGGCACTGACACACATCCGCCAGCCACGACAGCGATCCTGATCGACCAGGACCACACCATCTTCCTCTCGCTTATAGAGCGCACCCGATGGACAACTCGCCACACAAGCCGGGTTTAGACAGTGGTTACAGAGCCGAGGTAGATACATATGGAAGGTATTCTCGAACTCGGAATAGATCTCCTTTTGGATGCCGGCAAAATTCTTGTCCTGTGAGCGTCCGGCAAACTCCCCGGCCAGATCGTCCTCCCAGTTGGGACCCCAGGTGATCTTGTCCATCTGCTCACCGGTGATCTGTGACACCGGCCTTGCCGTTGGGGCAGCTTCAGAGAGTGGCTTATTCTGCAACTTGGGATAGTCATAGTCGAATGGCTCATAGTAGTCATCGACTTCAGGCATATCGGGGTTGGCAAAAATATTGACCAACTTACTCATCCGGCCGCCGGATCTCAGCTCCAGCCGGCCATTCTTGTTGACCCAGCCCCCTCGCCACTTCTCCTGGTCTTCCCACATCTTTGGATAACCGATTCCTGGCTTCGACTCGACATTATTGAACCAGGCGTACTCGACACCCTTGCGGTTGGTCCAGATATTCTTACAGGTGACTGAACAGGTATGGCAGCCAATACACTTGTCCAAATTCAGTACCATGCCAATTTGTGCACGTATTTTCATATTCTCTTCTCCTGTCTCCTACCTGGATTAGTTATTGATACCTGGAGGATTCTTTTGAGCCTCACGTTGCGGTGTCAATGGCCGCTCCAGCCAATCCACATCCTGATCTTCGATCTTGTGAACAATGACATGCTCATCACGATTGGAGCCCACCGTGCCGTAGTAATTGAAGGCATAGGAGTACTGGGCGTAACCACCGATCATATGCGTTGGCTTGGGAACAGTACGAGTTACACTATTGAGAATGCCGCCGCGTTTTCCAGTGGTATTGGATCCCGGAACATTCACATTCTTCTCCTGCGCGTGATACATGATTGCCATTCCGTTAGGCACACGCTGAGAGACCACCACACGCGCAACGGTAGCGCCGTTGTCATTTACGGCCTCGACCCAATCGTTATCTTTGAGCCCGATCGACTGCGCATCCTCTTCTGAAACCCAGAAGTAGGGTCCGCCACGGAACAGTGTCAACATTCTCAGGTTATCCTGATAGGTCGAGTGAATTCCCCACTTGGAGTGTGGCGTAATCCAGTTCAATACCAGATGTGGTTTACCCTTGATGGCTGCCGGCACATTCTTGTGCGCCTGAAGATCAACGGCAGGCTTGTAGGCACAGAAACCCTCTCCAAAATCGAGCATCCACTCATGGTCCTGATAGAACTGGGCTCGACCAGTCAGTGTGCGGAGTGGAATATGCTCATGCAGATTGGTATAGCAAGCGTTGTAACTCACCTCCTCCGACTCGATTCCGGACCAAGTTGGTGCCGTAATGATCTTACGCGGCTGAGAGACAATATCACGGTAGGTGATCTTGTCCTCCTGCCGACCCTTGTAGAGATGACTATGGTCTATGCCGGTCTTTTTGCTCTGTGCACTCCACGACTTATGGGCCACTTCACCATTGGTCTCTGGTGCCATTCGCATCACCGCATCACAAACGTGGATGTCTTCCGCCAGTGACGGCATCCCTTTGCTGATCCCCTCTTCGGTGATGACACCATTGAGGGATGCCAACTCCTGGATCTCCTTGTCGGTATTCCAGTCCACCCCCTTGATCGTATTCCCCAGCTTCTTCATCAGTGGTCCCAGCGCACTATACTTGGCGTGGGTATTGGGGTAGTCACGCTCCACCACCTTGAAGATGGGGGCGGTCTTGCCAGGAATCAGGTCACAATCTCCCTTCTTCCAATCCTTCACCTCACCTAGTGGTTGTGCTAGCGCCATCGGTGTATCGTGCTGCATCGGCAGGGATACCACATCCTTCTGGGTTCCGAGGTGGCCCTCAGCCAGTTCGGAGAACTTTTTGGCGATCGACTTGAAGATCTGCCAATCGGAACGGGACTCCCAGGCCGGATCCACCGCCTTGCTCAGGGGGTGGATAAAGGGGTGCATATCGGTGGTATTGAGGTCAGCCTTTTCATACCAGGTTGCAGTAGGCAGGACGATATCCGAATAGGCACCGGTCGAATTGAGACGGAAGTTGATATCAACCATCAAATCCAGCTTGCCGGTCGGAGATTTCTCCCGCCACTGGATCTCCTTACAGGCCGCACCTTCAACCCCTTCACTCAATACGCCGTTCTGGGCACCCAGCAGATGCTTCAGGAAATACTCATGTCCCTTGGAGGAGCAGCCAATCAGGTTGGAGCGCCAGACAAAGAGGTTACGAGGATGGTTCTCTTCCGCGTCGATATCCTCGTAGGCAAAATTGATTTCACCCGACTTCAGTTTCTCTGAAAGATAGCTGGAGACCCCAGCCTCATCGGTGGCACCGGCGGCCTCTGCCTCTTTGACGATCTCGATCGGGTTCTTATCAAAGTGGGGCATCGAGGGGGTCCAGCCGAGACGCTGGGCAACCACATTGTAATCTCCCAGCTGGTATCCCTTGTAACGACCTTTGGCCGTAGATGCCAGCAGACTGTCCGCCTCGACCCGCTCATAGCGCCACTGATCGGTATGGAAATACCAGTAAGTGGTCGATGCGGTGTGACGAGGTGGACGGTGCCAGTCGAGACCAAAGGCAATCGGTGCCCAGCCCGCCTGCGGACGCAGTTTTTCCTGTCCCACATAGTGGGCCCAACCCCCACCAGACTGACCAACACAGCCACAGATATGAAGCAGGTTCATGATACCGCGATAGTTCATATCGTTGTGGTACCAGTGGTTGATCGCAGCCC
>CAYFPL010000028.1:1168-5464 GCA_964344935.1 uncultured Rhodospirillaceae bacterium | reverse complement strand
CGACGAGTTTCCGTTTCATTGTTTGGGTCCTTGCGGCGGCTCGATGCCGGTGGTGTCAATGACAAGCTGAGCGACCTCGACCAGTCGCCGATTTCGGTTCATCGCCGTTTTGCGAAGGGCCGTGTAGGCCGCGTCCTCGGTCATGTTGTCGCGTTCCATGAGGATTTCCTTGGCCTGATCGATAACGCCGCGGTCCGCGCGGTCTTGATCGTTCTCGGACAGTGCGGCCAGGATTCGCGCCCGCGCCTGATGACGGGCGATGGCCAATTCCACGACCGCGCCCAGGCGTGTGACCTTGAACCCGTCGATGATGTAGGTGCCGACGCCCGCTTCGATAGCCGCGTCAGTCCGTTCGCGTTCGCTTCGATCGACAAACAGCGCGGTTGGACAATCGAGGGCGCGGATCAAACCGAGCGCCTTCTCGAAAGCATCCGAATTGGGATTTCCGAGGTCGATCAGGACTGCGTCGGGCGTTGATTCAAGAATGACGTCGACGGGAACGTCAGTGTTATCGAAGACCACGACATGCCTGAACCCGACGCATTCCAAACCGTCGCAAAGCCGCCGTACACGAGGCCCGGCGGCGATGGCGACGATCGTCGGAGTTGCTTCGGTTTTTGGTTTGGCAGCCGGCGTCATGGGCTACTCCACAACCACCGGCGCGCCATAGGCACGTTGAGCAAGAGCGTTTTTCAGTCGTTCCCTTTCCTGCGCGACGACATCGGGCGAAAAGCGGATGAACCAGGTCAGGAACGAACACGTGGTGACCGCGATGCCAAGGTATAACAGACCGTCGGCATAGCTGATCGCTTCGCTCGTAAACAGGAAACCGGCCGCCACCGCGCCCGCGTTGCCACCGGCGCCGACGATTCCGGCAACCGTGCCGAGTGCGCGTCTGTTCATGAACGGCACGATGCCGAAGGTGGCGCCCGAAGACATCTGCACGAACAGAGCGAAGGTCATCATTGTCGCGATGGCATGGACCAACGTTCCCGCCTGCGAGAACGCGATCAGGGCCAGGCCCTCAAGAAACAGAACGATGAACAAGAAGAGGACCCTGCCTTGCAGGCCATCCCGTGCCGCAAACTTGTCGGAGAATATCCCACCGAGAGCGCGAGAGAAGATATTCATGAATCCGTACAGACCGGCGATCAGGCCGGCGGTCTTGAGATCGAGCGTAAAGGTATCGAAGAAATAGATCGCGGCGATATTGTTGATGGTGAGTTCGACACCGAAACACGCGCCGTAAATCACAAATAATATCCACACCCGAGGATCAGCCGCGCCGGCCCGGAATGTGGCCCACACTCCGCCCGTCTTCCCGACCGGCGGCAACGCCCCCAGAACTCGAAGATCGACGAAATTGCCATCGGGGCAATCGGTGGTGAATTTGTAATAGGCGACGCCGACGACGAGCAAAACGGCGCCCGGCACCGCCATGGCAAGACGCCAGCCGACCGTTTCCTCGACCCCGAACATGACGATCGCCGCGAAGATCAGCGGCATGACCATTTGCGTAACGCCACCGCCGAGGTTGCCCCATCCCGCCGTCGTCGCGTTCGCCGTGCCGACGACGTTGGGCGCAAACATGACTGATGTGTGGTACTGAGTGATGACGAAGGAGGCGCCGATGGCTCCGATGGCTAGGCGGAACAGCAAGAACGTTTCGAAGCTGTCAGACAGGCCGATCAGCATGACCGGGAAGGCACCGAGGATCATCAGGCCCGCATAAGTCTTTCGCGGGCCGATCCGGTCGCAGAGCGGTCCGACGATGAGCCGGACAAGGACGGTAATCGCCACCGAAGCGATAATGGTCGAGCCGATTTCAGATTTTGTAAGTCCCAGGTCATCGCGCACCACCGCCATCAGCGGCGCAATGCCGAACCAACCGAAAAAACACAGGAAAAAGGACACCCACGTTAGATGGAAGGTGCGCATCTGAACGGTCTTGAGGTTGAAGAGTTCTATTCGGTTTGCCTTACTTGAATCTCTCGGTTCCATCGTCGTCTCCAATCGGGCGCTTCGCCGAAACGTCGGCGCACGCGTTTTTGATCTTCCAGAGACCTCCCGAAACCTTTCTGAATTTTTAGAAATTCGGGCGATCCCTCGGCACCGAACCCGGTCACGATGATCGACCGGTGGCTCGTTGCCTCAAGTGAAGCGCCCGCCGTTGGACGACAGTGTCCGATCGTGGCACGGGGCTGAATCCGCGCATGGCCGGACACAGTGGATACAGCAATCGCTGTGCCAAACGAATTAAATTAATGTTTTTCAACATGTTAATGGGATTCAATAGACGAAATAGACATACAATGCATCTTTAATATGCTCAATCTTTAATCAATAAATATTAAATGGCTAATAAATAGGCGAAATTACCGTACAGCGTTGCTTTCGTTGGCGTTCGCGTACGCATGTGTCGATTATGGTCCGGGATCGCTCCGCGACATGTTGTTGGCGGGCGAAATAAACCAGCGAATTTCAGATTAAATATCTGGATGTCGGCGCATGGCTGAGGCTGTTGAAAATCTCCGCCCGGAACCCTTTTCCCGTTGTCCGCTTTCGGGGGGTAGAGCAGAAGTCGTTCTGACAACGTCAGTCAAGAGGCCCCCACATTAGAACATGTCATAGCCAGTGCTTAGGTCACCTACGGGCAGATTCCTGGATTGACGGCTATCTCGATTTCGAGCCCTGTGTCAGCACAACGGTAGGCAGAGAGCACGAAACTGCGCCCATGAAACTCGAACCTGTGAAAATGCACGTCGCCTCGCTCATCTAGGCAGTTTCGAACGACTTCCCATAGGGCCGCGTCAGCCAGCCAGGCGACCTGGCTTGCATCTAGTCCCTCCCGGGCATCGGGATAGACACGGACACTTGCGCCAATCTCGGCAGGGATGGGGTAAGGATCGGGTGCGATGAGTTTTCGTGCAGACATGACCAATTGCTCCCACGTTGAGTAGGGCCAAATTCAAAATCTGCGTTAGGACGTATTAATCTATCTAACGGAGGCTGTTTCCCGTGACAACAGTCTCACAGGCTGAGTGACTGACGATGCGACCTGCCCCCCTTAAAAGGGCTCCGGGTGGAGTTTTTGAACAGCCTCAGCTAGAAGCAGACCATCGGGCTACACCGACCTAGGTCAATGCTATTCGGTCGATCATTAGCCTAAGTTCGGGTCTCTTTGGCGGTTTTTGAGAATCGGCCTTGGATTTTGTGCTGCATTGATGAGTAACGAAGGAAATTCGAGGAGTGGCAAGAGCGGGGATTGGTGTGTTTCTCCGTACTCCGCAATTGCCGCTGCCGCAACGCTAATACTTTTCTTCGCTCCTTTGGGACCGGCGCATGCTTGCGGCTGGTGGGGCGACGGTGAAATGAACCGCGATGAAGACCCCGCCATCGCGTCTGTCACCAGCGAGACTGGACGTCAACTGTCGGATCGCGAGGCGTCCAAGCTGCCGGGAAGAATGGGCTACGGTCTCGCCGTTCCCGACCCCGGCCATGCCATCCCCTACCTGCGGGCCACCTACGGCCGTCGGATCAACCGTATCGGCGAACTGGAGAGTTTGGGATACAAGACCGTGATCGATCTGGGGACGCCCTCTGAGACGGCACGTTTTCACCGAGCGGAAACCGAGGCGCTCGGCATGAGGTATGTCAACATCCCGATCGAGGGAAGCCTTCCGACGCGGGAGCAGACCGAACGCTTCAGCCGGCTCATTGTCGATTCCGGGCGCTATCCGCTCTTGGTCTACGCGCCCACTGCCGAACTGTTAGGAGCTATGTGGGCGTCCTACCGTATCGGTTATCTCGGCGCCCCTAGGGCCTTCGCGATTGAGGAAGGTCGATCGATGGGGATGACGCAGGAGCAAGGAGCCGCCCTATTCGAGATGTTTCGGTGAGTTGGACTCGTTACGACAAGGCGACGGAAGAGGTGACGTCCTTTCCTTGAACCCACTCCCACCACTTGTGAAGGGCAGTCTCGTCGCGGGACAGCCGTGCGCCCATTCCGCCGGTGCGTTCGCGCCATGCCTCGAAGTTGGTTTCTGGCACGGCGACCAGGAGTGGAATGCCGGCGGCGATGCCGTCGAGGCCGTTGCGCTCGGCGTCGCCGAACTTCTCGACCACAATCAAATCGACACGATCATCGATCGCGCGTCTCAAGACCGCTGACGTTTCTGCCAAGGCCGCGAGATCGAGCGAGCAGATTCGGTTGCGCCAGGATTCGAGCGTCGGCTGGTTGAGCGGGATACGCCGCCCCGTCGCGATGTCGACGGCGTTCACGCGACGCATGCCACC
>CAYFPL010000028.1:0-1073 GCA_964344935.1 uncultured Rhodospirillaceae bacterium | reverse complement strand
CTTCTCCTGGAGGATGCCGCCGACGCGGACGCCCGATCCCACCAGCGCCGCGACAAACGGCTCGAGGCCAACGCAGCCGCCGCTCTTGGCCGGATAGACGACGGCGGCGAAAGGGGCAATCGCCATATCGGCTGCCCCCGCACCGGATTCGAGGTGCTTCTCAGGAGACGTCTTTCGAGATTCCATAGCGCTTCATCTTCTCCCAAAGGCTCTTACGCGATATATCGAGCGCCTCCGCGGCGGTGGTAATGGTCCAATCGTGCCGTGTCAGCGCATCGACGATGGCGCGCCGTTCCGCCGCTGCGACCGATTCCTTGAGCGTGGTGTCGGCACAGTCGATCACGGCGCCGTCGTCGAGCGGTTGCAGGTCTTGGGCCGTGATTCGTTTACCGTCGCTGAGCACCATGGCCCGCTCGAGGATGTTCTTGAGTTCGCGAACGTTGCCCGGAAACCGCATATCGAGGAGATAGGCTTCGGCCTCCGCCGAGAGTGTCTTGACGGGGAGGCCCATCTCCGAGGCCTGTCGCTCCAGAAACAGACGCGAGAGATAAAGGACATCCTCCCAGCGTTCGCGCAGCGGCGGGATGTGGACATGGATGACGTTCAGCCGCCAGAACAGATCGGAGCGAAAACGACCATCTTTCACGGCATCGTCCAGATTGATCTGGGTCGCGGCGATCATGCGGACATCGATCGGAATCGATTCGTCGCCGCCGACGCGCTCGACAATGCGCTCCTGAAGAACCCGCAGCAGCTTGACTTGGATCTCCGGTGGGATCTCCGCGATCTCATCGAGAAAGATGGTGCCGCGGTCCGCTTTCTCGAAGCGTCCGACCCGTCTTTGGACCGCGCCGGTAAAGGCGCCTTTTTCATGTCCGAAGAGTTCGCTCTCCACCAGATTGGGAGGAAGCGCGGCACAGTTCACGGTGACCAGCGGAGCGCCGACACGACCGCTGTTACGGTGAATGAGGGTCGCCACGACTTCCTTGCCGACACCGGATTCTCCGGTGATGAGCACCGAACTGTCGACGGCCGAGAGACGCGCGATGAGGCGTTCGATTCGGCGCATGGCC
>CAYFPL010000027.1:5194-5512 GCA_964344935.1 uncultured Rhodospirillaceae bacterium | reverse complement strand
GCCGGGTAACCGGCCATCACCATAAGCTGCTCTTCTACCTTAAAACTCATATCTAAATAGTTGATTACAGAAAGAAGTTCACGCAACATAATCACTCTATTTCCGCCCGACCGAGCAATATCGATCAGACGATTAATGGTCGCCGCCAGCTGTTGGTTCTGCTTGTCCAGTATCGGACAACCAACACTATCCTCTTCATTCCATTGGATTTTTTTCATTCACCCTCCCCTTTGATAGCGCTCACCTCAACCTCACTCTCCACCCCCCTCTCCGCATCACCGTCACCCCCATCGCGCCCGCCCCCTCCCCCTCCCATTC
>CAYFPL010000027.1:963-5085 GCA_964344935.1 uncultured Rhodospirillaceae bacterium | reverse complement strand
GGGGGGTGGGCCGATAGTGGTGTTATAGAGAACCTCTCCCCCGGCCACGGGTGTAGTGACCCAAACCGAGAGAGGCCTCCCCCATGACAACCCGCTGTACCCCACCCGGTTCAGCCCGCAGATTCGGAGTCCTCCGCCATGTATCCACTCCCCCCTCTGTCTCACCCCCACGCCTCTACCCGCAATCGCGATCGTCTCCCCCATCCATCCCCCTCACCTCCTGCAGGGATAGACGGCCCCATAGCCACCACTGCCGTGCAATCCCCCCACCATGAGAGAGGACAATTTCGAGCCGAGCAGTTGCAACAGTCGACTGCCACCCGACTCGAGATCGTGACCGAGGATGGCGACACCATCTCTTTGTCAATGTCGACCCACTGGAACAGCGCAACGCTCCAGGCAAGTCGCTGGAATCCGCAACAGCAACACCACCTTGCACTCTCCCACCACTCCGAGGGATACGCCATCCACTATCGGGTAGAAGGGGAACTAGACGATAGGGAGCGCAAGGCTCTGGATGAGGTGATCGCCAAGGTCACCACCGCCGCCGACCATTTCTACAGTGGCCACCTGGCAGAGGCGATCACCTCGCTGGAACAGTTCGATATGAACAGTGAAGAGTTCACCTCCGTAGCACTGTCGATGCAGCAGACGATCCGCTACAGTGCTGCAGAGGCTTACCGCGAAGTGGGGCGACTCGGCCATCGCCCCTCTACCCTACCCAGCGCCAATCTCGGCGGTCTGGCCCACTTCACCCTGGAACTGGAGGATCTGCTGGAAGAGGTCAAGAGCCTCTTCCAGCGATTCAGTGAATCCCAGCAATTTCTGCTGACCCTATTACAACAGGCACTGGAACGGGATCCCCGAGTGGCCGACCTTGAACCGCATACCTTGACCCAGGGACTCCAGTTCATGCAACAGGTCGTCACCCAACTGCAGGCCCGCAGTGCAGACCCTGCAACGACAAAGGGTGAACAGCGCGTTGAAGAGAAAGGAGTCAAGGAGCATGGAGAGGGAATCACTCCTCTTGCCGATCAAGCTGCTGCAACAACTGACGCACCCAAGGTACCGTGATCCGACGCTGCTGGCGCAGAGAGTCCTGATCCAGTCGCTCCAGCAGTCGTATCAACGAATGAAAGTCCCGCGCCACTCGACTTTGTAGATAGCGCACCACCTCCGGGCTCAGCACCATCCCCCACTGCTGCGCCCGGGTGGTGATCACCTGCCACTTCATCTCATCACTCAGCAGCGGGATTGTGCCCACCAGTGCACCCCCGAGACGCGACTGCAGATCAGGAAGTTCGACGCCGATGGCAGCCACCGGGTTCGCCGCAGTGACGACCAACGACTGCTTCCGGTCTCGTCCCTGGTTAAGCAGATGAAACAACCACTCCTCCCACACTGGATCTCCAGCCACGCGATCGAGGTCATCCAGCAACACCACATCATATCCCCCCAACTCCTGCAACGGGGGGAGCCCCCTTCCCTGCTGCGAGTGGGGCCACAGCACCGCCAGAGGCAGATAACGGCAACGACACCGATGCTGCTGCAGATAGCCGTAGAGGGCGTGCAACAGGTGGCTTTTGCCGGCACCAACGCCACCGTGCAGATAGAGCAGTTGGTGCTCTGTCACGGAAGAGAGTTGCTGCAACCGCCGCTTCAGATGGGCACTCTCCTCCCCCCCGAGAAAATTGTCGAAGGTGGCCCGGATACGCCCATTCAATGCCAACAGAAACTGCTCAGACATCGTTCATGACTTCCGTTCCTGCCGGTAACTCTGCCAGCCACTCCAGCCCCAGGTCCAGAGGTAATCGGCTCCGCTGAGCAGCGTGGTGGTCAGCACCACATAGGTTGCCATCTCCAGTTCATGTCCCATCCCGGTCTGCAGTGCGGCATCCAGAATGACGGCCAGCAGGTAACTAATCTGAGAAAACGTGTTGATCTTGCTGACGATACTGGGCGCCAACTCAAATCGGGAGATCTGGTAGTGATAGTAGAGCGCACCGCCAACGATCAACAGGTCCCGGACGATGATTACGATCGTTAACCACAGTGGGACCAACTCCACCCAAGTGAGCATCGCTGTCACCGTCACCAGCAACAATTTGTCGGCCAGCGGATCGAGAATCGACCCCAGACGGCTCTGCCACCCCATCCGCTTCGCCAACAACCCATCGACCCCATCACTCAACCCGGCCACGGCAAAGAGCAGCAGTGACTCCAGGTAGTGGCCGTTGGCCAACTGCCAGAGGATTGGAATCACCAGCACCATCCGTAGCAGGGTGATCAGGTTGGGTATATCGCGCTTCTCCATAATCGAGGTAGAATACCGTGACTTTTCATCGTCGGTCTAACAAAACCTATCCGCTCATGGCATCAGAAACCCCACTTAGTTACCGTGATGCCGGTGTCGATATCGATGCCGGAAACTCTCTGGTCGATCGCATCAAGCCCCTGGCGGAAAAGACCCGCCGCCCCGGGGTCATTTCTGGTCTGGGAGGATTCGGCGCCCTCTTCGAACTACCGCTGGAGCGCTACCGCCACCCGCTGCTGGTTGCCGGAACCGATGGAGTCGGAACGAAACTGCGACTGGCACTGGAACTACAGCGTCACAATACCATCGGTATCGATCTGGTGGCGATGTGTGTCAACGATCTGATCGTCCAGGGGGCAGAACCACTCTTCTTCCTCGACTACTACGCCACCGCCAAGCTCGAAACCGAAATCGCTGTCGCGGTGGTCGAGGGGATTGCCCGGGGTTGTGAACTTGCCGGAGCGGCCCTCATTGGTGGAGAGACGGCAGAAATGCCCGGGATGTACACACCCGGCGAGTACGATCTCGCCGGCTTCAGTGTCGGTGTGGTGGAGAAGGAGGCCTTGATCGATGGCTCTCAGGTCACTCCAGGAGATCGTCTGATTGCGCTGGCCTCTTCCGGCCCCCACTCTAACGGCTACTCTCTGATCCGAAAAATCCTGGAGGTGACTGCTGCCGACCTGGAGCAGCCCTTTGCTGGGGCCACACTGGGAGAGCGGTTACTGGAACCGACCCGGATCTATGTGCGCTCACTGCTGACCCTCACCCAGCAACTACCGGTACACGCCCTGGCTCACATCACCGGTGGCGGCATCACTGAAAACCTACCACGAGTACTCCCCCATCATAGCGCTGCCGAGATCGATGGCAATCGCTGGGAGTGGCCGGAAATCTTCACCTGGCTTCAACAGCAGGGACGAGTCGCCCCGGAGGAGATGATCCGCACCTTCAACTGTGGTATCGGCATGGTGGTGGTGGTAGCGGCCGAAGACCAGCAGCGAGCCCTCGATATCTTGCGAGATGCCGGGGAGACCGCCTGGCCGGTGGGTACCGTTGTCGAGTCCAAACAGACCGAACCAAGCGTACGGATTCTCTGACCCTTGATCCCCTCTCAGCCAACACTGCAAGTCGTCGTACTGATCTCTGGCCGTGGCAGCAATCTACGGGCGCTACTCGATGCCAGCCAACACGCCGACAGCCGGTTCCAGATTGCCGCAGTGATCAGCAACCGCCCACAGGCGGCTGGCCTCGATTTCACGCGGGAGGCGGGGATCGAGACCGCAATCGTCGACCACACCCTCTTTTCCGGCCGCGTTCCATTCGATCGACAACTGGCACAAACGATCGACCGCTTTCGGCCCGACATCGTGGTGTTGGCCGGCTTCATGCGGATCCTCTCCGAGGAGTTTGTCGACCACTATCGCAACCGTCTGCTCAACATCCACCCCTCCCTGCTACCACGTTTCAAAGGGCTTGAGACCCATCAGCGGGCGCTCACTGCCGGGGTCACTGAACATGGTGCCACCGTCCATTACGTCACTACCGACCTCGATAGCGGACCACGGCTGATGCAGGCCAAGATAGCGGTAATGGCGGGTGATGATGCCGACCGACTGGCCGCCCGGGTACTACAACAGGAGCACCAACTCTACCCCGCAGCACTGGAGCTGATCGCCAGTGGTCGCATTGACTGTCGTGATAACGCCCTATTTCTGGATGGAAACCGACTGGATGAGCCGCTTCAGCTCACCCCCTCCTGTTAGCGGGACCCGGCACTGGGCGCTGGTGATGATATTCACCATGCTGCT
>CAYFPL010000027.1:0-949 GCA_964344935.1 uncultured Rhodospirillaceae bacterium | reverse complement strand
CACCCAGGCCACCCCCCCCTTTCCGCCGCTGTTCGAAGCCCGCTACAGCCTCCTCTCCTCCGGTATGGAGCTGGGTGAAACCCGTTACCAACTACAACCCCTCCCGAAGAGAAAGGGAGAACAGCCCCGCTACCGTTTCACCACCCACACCGAACCCACCGGACTGGCCGCACTGCTGCTGAAACAGATCATCGATGAAGAGTCGATCTGGAGTTGGCAGAACGGTGAACTGCGACCACTGCAGTACCGCTTTCAACAGCAGGGCAAACGGATCAAAAGGCGTACCCGCTCGTTTGACTGGGAGAACACCACGGTCAACCTGGAAGAGGGGGAGGTGCAGCAGCAACTCACCGGACTCCAACCCGGCACGGTCGATGAGGCGCTCTTCCTGGTCGCCCTGATGCATGACCTGCAACAGCAACGACAACCATTCCGCTATGCGATTGCGAAACCCAAGGGGGGGTGGCACCACTACCAGTTCAGTCGTGGTCCCGCCACCGAGATCGAAGTTGCCGCAGGACGGTTTCACACCTGGCAGATCGACCGAATGGGCGGAGAGGAGGAGCGTTTTCGGCTCTGGATGGCCCCGGAACTGGGGTATCTACCGGTACAGATCGAGTTTCAGGAGCCGGGCAAGCAGCGTTTCCTATTGAAACTACAATCGGTGGAGTGGCAGAGAGGGCCTGTTGTTGAGTGACCCCCCCTCACCCCAACCCTCTCCCCACTCTCCCGCTACAGAGCCCCGACCGGGACCTCCACCAACTCCACTCCGACCTCCTGAAAGATCTGACGAGTCAGCGCGACGCTCTCCTCCCAACGGCTCAGATCGTTTGGGACTGTCGTCACCACCCGGGTGATTCCGCTCTGAATGATCTTGGCCGCACAACGCGAACAGGGGGGAAGCGGGTAGACATAGAGGGTATTACCGGCGAGGGCGGCTCCGGAGAAG
>CAYFPL010000026.1:0-6215 GCA_964344935.1 uncultured Rhodospirillaceae bacterium | reverse complement strand
ATGCCGCCGCCATTGGGGCCCATACGGACAAGGTGCTGGAAGAGCACGGCCATCTAGGCAACGACGACGACTTCGGCGATGAAGGCACAGAGGCGCCGCAGGTGCGCTGGCGCACCCGCCCCCGCCGGGACGGCCTGGAACTGGCGGACGGGAAAGGCAAGCCCGTCGAGGACGAGAACGGCAAGCCGATCCAGATCAGCTACACCGACGCCGAGGCCGAGGGTCGGGAGATCTTGGCAAGGGCGCCGCAAGGGGCGGCGGAAGAGACAACCGGCCAAGACGCCCCCGCGCCCGGCGAGCGTTCAACGGCCGATGCTAGCAATGACATCCTCGAGGGCGGCGAGGAAGACGACCAGCTTCAGACAAAGTTCGACGAAAATGGATTGGACGCCCCAGCCACCGATGACGATAGCAACAGCAATATCACCAAAGCCGCCGCAGATATTGCGAAGGCCATTCCCGAAGCGCCCGTGCAAGTCGTTGCCGGCGTTCTCGATGCCGTCAATGGCCTGGCCGATCTTATCGACAGGGCCTTGCCGGCGGGCGGCATAATTTGGGATGACGAAGGAATTCGGCTGGTTGACTCGGAAGAATTGCGCGCGCAACGGGAAAGCGGCCAGATCGAGGACGCTTTCGAACTAGATCAGCCGGACACGGTGACGGGCGGTTTGGTGCGGGGGACGTCGCATTTCATGACGGGTTTCCTGCCGTTGTTCCGGATCGCCCGCGCGGCGAAGGCGGGAACCTTCGTGGCCGGGACGTCTGCCGGGGCGGCAGCTGATTTCGCCGTCATGAAGGGGGCCGAGGAAAACTTCGCCGATCTATGGCGGCAGCTCGAGTTGCCTGAGAACGAGCTGGCAAATTTCCTGGCCACGGATGACGACAACGCCGAGATCGTCAAACGCTTCAAGAACGCGGCCTCCGGCGCCCTCACCGGCTTCGGCTTGGACGCGCTCATGGCGGGGTCGAAAGTCCTGCGCGCATGGGGCGGAACCAGCAAGTTGATCGCTGCCGGCACAGCCGTAGCGGAGGCGGCGAAAGCCTCGGTGGCCCGAAACACGCCCCGGATTGCCGGAATCTTTACTCCGGATATTGCCGCCTTCGGCAAGGGATCATCGAAGGGCAAAGCGAAGCACGGCGTACATTCTAACGTCGATCCCAATAACGGTCGATATACCAAGGTAGGGCGACACGAATTCGTTACATTAGATAGCGGCTCGGTCGATTTAGGTAACATCGATCCAACCACTGCCACGCAAATTGGGTATGAAGCCGCTCCAATCCGACTACCCAAGGGGACCCAGGAGTACAATGCCGATGGAAGTTTCGGTAAGGGATTTGGCGAGGTGCATGTTGAAGCAAAACACGGGTCTTCCTTGCGCAAGTTCGGCTACACCGATGCAGCAAGTTTAGTAGCGGACGTCGCAAGCAATTACGATCAGATTTGGGGCAATCCGGGCGGCCGAATTTTCTTGGCCAAACGAGATCAGAAGGCACAAATTGCGATTATCGAATTGGAGAAAAGCGTCGATGATAAAGCATGGATCGTAATTACAGCTGGTCCCCGACGCGAAAAGTTCTTCAAATCGAAGAAACGTAAACTGCTCTGGGAACGGGCGCGCACCTCCCGTCCAATTGACTAAGAGCCAACCCCGTTACGCGCAGCCGGCAGAGCAGCAAGACTAATATTAGCAATAATCAGAAAAATTGTCAATATAATATTTTAAACTCCTTATAATTGCGCGACAAGCTGGATAACAGATCGCTCCGGTCGCAAACGACACGGACGCCATTCGCACGGCGGATGAAATCCACCGGGCCGAAGCCATGGACAAATCCACCAGGGAGAAAGGCATCAGCCCGGAGGAACGGGACTTCATGCGGGGATTGATCGAGGGAGACCTGGGCCCCTATCTCAAGGCCGCACAAACCTTGGGCGAGGACGAGGCGGAGATGGCGGACAGGCTGGTGGATGCGACCCATCTGCTGGCCCTATCCAAGGCCGCCGCCGGCCAGAACCCCAGGGCCGCCGCCAAATCGGCCGCAAAGGCGGTGTTTACCAAGAACAACACCCTCAACGGCACCTACGTCGTGACCAAGCCCCACGATGCCGCCGCCATTGGGGCCCATACGGACAAGGTGCTGGAAGAGCACGGCCATCTGGGCAACGACGACGACTTCGGCGGCGACGAAGAACCACCGCGCGTGCGCTGGCGCACCCGCCCCCGCCGGGACGGCCTGGAACTGGTGGACGGGAACGGCAAGCCCGTAGAGGACGAAAACGGCAAGCCCATCCAAATCAGCTACACCGACGCCGAGGCCGAGGGCCGGGAGATCCTGGCGAAAGCGCCGAAGGGCGCGTCAGAAGAGACAACCAGTCCAGACACCCTCGCACCCGGCGAGTTTCTAACCGGAGGTGACAGCGTCGACACCCTCGCGGGTGGAGAGGGAGACGAAAAGCTTGAGACCGACGGCAACGGCAATGTAACTGACGCCCCTGCCACCGACTTCGATGCGGCGGAAACCCGGATTGGAGATAATAGGGTCGACGACAACCCAGAGGGTGACGCGGACGACGACCAGCATCAGAGTGAAGGCGATGATGTTGACTCGGACATCCCCGCCACCGACTTCGATGCGGAAGAAATCCGGATGGGAGATAGTGGAACCAACGACACCGGGATCGCGTCGCTGCCCCATGATGAACAAATCGAAATGTTGCGCGGCTACTTCAAACTGCCCATGGCGGAAATTGAAGAAGTCAAAGCATGGCTGAAAACCATGCCGATCCAGGAGCAGATTAAGAAGCTCGTTCAGGCCGGCCATTCACAGCCGGAGATCATCGAACTTATGAGGGACACCGACGCTGGCAAAAGCGATCTGAGAAAGGCACAGGACAGATTCGAAGACGAAACTCACTTGTTCCAGCACGTCTACAATCGGATTTACACAGGCGTACTCAAACTGAGTGCGGGCCGAGACATTCAAAAGATGCTTTCGACGGTTAGAATTCTCGAAGGCTACAAGTTGGCAGCATCGGGTGCCCTTACCAAGAACGAGATTGTTGCCGGGAATTTTGGTCTCACCGAACAAGAACGCGAAATGTTGCGTTTTCAACAGGCCAAAGATGGCAGTCAAAAGTCGATTTTGGTCACTCGACAGGTACGGAATCTCTTGGATACGTGGAAAGATTTCCTAGCTACGGCCATGGAAATCGACACTATTCCTAACTCACCGGTTGCGGAGAAAGCCCTAAACGCCAAGAGCGTGGACGAGTTCCTTGACTACTTTCAGGAGGACCCAATGGCCGTCATAGGGAGTTTCCTGTTAGAAAAATCAGCGACTTACGTCGCGACGCTAACCGGGGCCACGGTTGGCGCGATCGGCGGTCCCGTGCTCTCCGTAGCAGGAAGTATGTTGGCAACAGGCGCGATGGTATACACCTCATCGCTATTTGATCAATTGAAGGAACACGGCGCAGATCCGAAAGATGCCCAATCCGTGATAGAGGTTCTAAGCACGCACGGTAGAAGTATGCAGGCAGGGGCAATTGAGGATGCGATATTCGCCATTCTTATGGGGCGAACGCTTTCGGTCGGAACTAAGAAGGCAATCGAAAATGGAAAAAGTGTATTGGGCTTCTAAGCCAAAACTGAAAAGATATTACGGTTTCGAAAATGCCGGAATGATCATTTTGTTACAATTGATCAATGTATTTAGAAGATAAGAACATACAATAGAATGAGGATAGAAAGACCAGATATCGTCAAAATCATCCTT
Organism: uncultured Rhodospirillaceae bacterium; assembly: GCA_964344935.1. GTDB lineage: Bacteria > Pseudomonadota > Alphaproteobacteria. The sequence goes on along the minus strand of CAYFPL010000026.1, from coordinate 2,435 downwards.
CCATATTTTCTTGGAAGAATCTTAAGTAACATGTTCGAAGTATAGACGGCAAGTGCACTTGCTAAACCGGCAAAAAATTCATCAATCATTAGTGATCTGCAATTTGCATTGTGAGCGGTGTGCCAAAATGAGACCGGACTTTCCAGAAACCGGTATCAGTTTCAAGATTACGAGATAAATTACAAAATTCACAATCAAACATGCATTATAAAGTTGTCAATCTGCAGACTCATAATCCGGTTAGGGCTGCTAGTGCCTCGTAAACTGCGAAATCGGCACGTCTCGAAACGTAAGAAGGGTGTGAGCGACGAAACCTGTAAAACCTGGTCGATATCATTCCGGAACGCCAGGAATAGCGGGAGCGGGATCTCGACCGAGATTCCAAAGATTGTGTCATGGGGCACCATCTCAACTTGGACAGGGTCCAAGACCGGGCGGCACCGACGGCACCTTGTATATCATCGAAGCTGTTGGGCTACGTGACGGCAGATTGACGTTTCGAAATATGTAAAAACGGAAGCCAAGTGGGAAGCGAGCCGACTAGTGAACCGTTTCCAGTCAAATCGTCATAAGACGCACCGTCGCGATCTCACTTCCCCTCACGTAAATAATTATCGAACAGCGCAATTTCAATTTTTCGATATGGCGGCGAAATAGAGGCACGTTAACCACCAGGCCGGGCGGCAGATCGCCCTGGCCGCCAACGACCCGGCCGCCGCCGTGATCGCCGAACACGGCCACAAGCCGGCGATGGCGGGCACTGTGAATCGCTTGTTCGGCGCCCAGGACAGAGGCCGCAGGGAATTGGAGGCGGGCCAGACGCAGGAGGATCTGGCAGAAGTGCGCCGGATCATCGAGGAAGACTACGCCCCCTATAATGCCATTGCCGACCAGGAAGGCCGGGATGCCCCGCAGATCGCGGCCCTGCTGGAGGATGCCATCTATCTCCAGGCCCTGGACCTGATGCAAGGCGGCCGGCCGGCGGCGAAAGCGGCCAAGGCCGCCATGGCCGCCCTGGTCACGGACCATCACAAGCCCATGGGCGGCTTCACCCTGCCCACCGAATACGATGCCGCCGCCATTGGCGCCTATACGGACAAGGTGCTGGAAGAGCACGGCCATCTGGGCAACGACGACGACTTCGGCGGGGAGGAAGAACCACCGCAGGTGCGCTGGCGCACCCGCCCCCGCCGGGACGGCCTGGAACTGGTGGATGACACCGGCAAACCCGTCGAGGACGAAATCGGCAAGCCGATCCAGATCAACAACCCTACATTAAGGTGTATATATTGACATAATCTCAACCATATTAAACCTGGTGCGTATGACCGCCTTACATTAGAGGGCTTGATTTTATGACCCAGTTGTTACTCCGGTATTTGATCTTGGGCCTTGCTGCCGTCGCCGTTTTCGCCATGCCGGCATCGGGTACGAATTTTTCGTGCTCGTTCGGCAAACGCGGGGCCTGCCTCGACTATGACGACAAAGTGTGTTCATCCTCCGCGAAATGCGTGGACCGGAATGCGGTATGCTTCAGCTCCTTCACATGCAGTTATGAAGGATTTGTATGCAAATCCAAGCTGGATGACGTTGTGGACAAATACGACGATCTCGCCTCAAGGTGCAAAGAGATGGCGCGGGGCCGCAACGGCTTGGTCACCAAGTACAATGAACTCGCTTCAAGCTGCAAACGAGTTGCCGGGAAGAACAGCGACTTAGTCAAAAATACAACGAATTGCTCAGTAGGCATAAGGACCTTGGGAGCTGCATTGCCAATGCAGGCTCACTTGATGCCGCCCGCGCATGCGCGAACTAACTCATATCCGCATCCGCTTGCCGGCGGATTGGACAGGCATCCGCATTCCCTGAAACCGTAGGCGTCATCGGCTCACGGTCGCGGGGCTGAATTGACAGCTCGCAAAACAGAGCTTTGAGCGGCGCCGTTGCCGGCCCAAGTGAATAGCCGCCACATTTTGCCGGTCTCCAATTTCCGATACGGCATCCCAAGGCGCCACCGCATTTAAGAATAGCGATCCGCCGGCCATGGCGATCGAAATGGGTTTTCGTCCCGGCTAGACCGGATTCTCGTACTGCAGGCACATCACAACCAAACAACGTTGCCGCCTTTTGACGGACGTGGCGACGCATACAGATCTGAGACAACAGGAAAGGAAATGCCCATGACGCTATCGGCTTCATCGGCCGTCGACCGCTATGCGGCGGCGGAAGAGCAGACGGTTTTTCCCTACACCTTCAAGATATTGGATGCGACGCATCTGAAGGTCTATGAGGGTGAGGCCGAGATTACCGCCGGATTTACAGTCTCCGGCGTGGGTGATGATTCAGGCGGTAACGTCACCTATGGAACGGCACCCCGGGGGACCGGCGCGCCCGCCTTGACCGTGACCTTGAAACGCGCCGTGCCTTTGGATCAG
>CAYFPL010000025.1:0-6278 GCA_964344935.1 uncultured Rhodospirillaceae bacterium | reverse complement strand
AGATCCTCCTCTTTTGGTCGGTCAGTCATACTATTTTTTACTTAACCTTGGTTTGATGTGAACAGCGTCGACGTAAATGCTAAGGGCAAGAGCGACCAACGCGAGGTTTTTGATGATGTATTGACCTTCGATGGTTGGAACAAACGCTGTTTGCCAAACAGCGGATGGGATAAAGACGAGGGGGCCGAACGTTGTGATCATGTGAACCAGCAGGACGGGCAAGGCGTAAAAAACGCCGATTAGCATCTCGAGCAAGCCTAGGAACACGAAAAAAGATTCGAAGGGGATGCCCGGCATCGTTACGCTCAAAAGACTGTTCACGATCTCATCGGCTGGTGACAAAAAGAGGACCTTTAAAAGTCCGAACCAGAAGAAAATAACGAAGATGGCCAGACGAGCGTATAAATCAGCCTGACGTTCGCTGATGTTGAACAGTGGGCGCTGTTTCTTTGCCATAGTCTATGCGCCGAATGCTCCCCATGCGACCCATACGCCGAGCACAAGCATGACGAGTGCAGCGAGCGACAGAGATTTTTCGTTCCATGCTCGAGCCAGCTTCAGACCCTGCTCGGGCAAGAACATAATCGTGAGGCCTTTCAGAAGGGTGAGCCAACCAGCGATGGTCACAACAACGCGCCAATCACCGACCCAGAGGTTGTGGCCAAGGACCAAAAAGAGACCAGCGATCAGCACGATCGGTCCCATAAACATCAGGAGTGTGGGGTATTTGTTGAACTTTTTTGTTAGACGGTGAACGTCCTTGCGCATCTTCCACGCCCAGAGCGCTCCGAGGATGAAGTAGATACCGATGACCTTACCTAAAAGAATGGATAGGGCAGACATAAAAAGGTGGTTAATTGGCTAAAGTATATCATGATTTGGCCTTGATTCCGTAGGCGGGCTGTGCTATAGTCTCGGCGCTACCAACGTATTCCGGGCTTCCGCCAAAGGCGGACCGACCGTAGGTCGGAGCTTGTACGGCAGAGCGAGGGATACTTGACGAGAATGTTCCGGGGTAGCTCAGCGGCAGAGCAGTGGACTGTTAATCCATTGGTCGTGGGTTCGAATCCCACCCCCGGAGCCACGTAAAAGCACCAGCTTGTCTGGTGTTTTTACGTGCCACGTGGTCGGCGACCGAAGAAGCCGACTTTACGTGGCATCGTCGATAGGTAGCTGGTGCTAACGTGGCAAGCCAACGCGTGATATAATGAATGCACTCCCCGATAAATCATGTCGAGGAGTTTATGTATTATGTATATCTTCTACGGAGCCTAAAGGATTCGGGCTGGTATATTGGGATGAGCAACGATTTAAAGCGTCGATTCTACGAGCACAATGCTGGCAAGGGTAAATCTACACGTTACCGTAAGCCGTTTACGTTGCTTTATTATGAAGCATATTTGGATAAGCGCGATGCTGCTGGACGTGAGAAGTTCCTCAAAAGTGGCTCTGGTCGTAGGTTTCTGAAAAAGCAATTGAAACATTTTCTCAATGGCCAATAAAGCTGGTCGTTTTATGTTTCTGGATGGTAAGATTGCAGTATATGAAACTTGGGCATATTGGACTTCCAGTAAAAGACATCAACATCGCGGAAAAATTTTATGACGCGATTGCTCCGTACGTACGATTCTTTTCGTTCGCCGCGCTCGTCTTTTTGGCTGGCGCTGGGTGTACGGCCGATTTCGTTCCTGTTGTCTTTGAATGGGACGATACGCAAGAGTTTCAGTTGTTCGTTCGCCTGGAACATGAAGAGCTAAGCGAGGATGCGAATAGTGTCACGGAGCAAGTATTGATCGAGGATGGTCACGTGATCTATACCTATGACTACTACGGCTATCATCCAAATGAAGATTTTTTGGCTGATGAGCGTGAATCGTTTGAGCTTACGGATGAGATGCATCAGGAGCTGTTGTCGATTATTGATGAATATGGACTCGATCAGGAAGTGATTGAGAAGCAATCGATTGGCGACGGTGATGCAGTGTACGTTGTGTTCAAGCTGAATCAAAGTGGTGATCGCGTTGAGTCGAACATTCAAGCGATGACCTTCGACCTTGGAACAAGAGAAGCGAATTTAGAGAACGTCGAGTACGTGAATGGAGTAGAGGAGGTGATTGACCTAATTACCTCGCTGTATTGATTGTATGAAAGAATCTATTGAGGGCAATCCTATGAGACATAGAGACGACCATGTTGAAACAACACATATCGACGGTCGTGTGTATCGCAACGAAGATCTGCGCGAGTATGCGGAGACGTTGCCGGTGACGGAGCTGTCGCTTGAAGAGCTTCGCGCAGAGGTTGGTCCGGAACACATTTATTGGATCGATCGTGACGGTGAACAGCTGGCACCACATCAGATCATTGAGGACTGGGAAGCAGCTCAGCAAAATGAGGCGTGGGCTGATCATGTTGCGTCTATAAAGCGAGCGAACTTGGATGATCCAATATGGAAGATGCGTGGTGGGCGTGTTTTTGACGGAGTACATCGCTTGACTCGAGCGGTGATCGAGAATCGGCCAACAATTAAGACACGAATTTTCGATGAGTTGCCCGATTTGGCTTTACAAAAATCACGTTCATAACCAAACATTATATGAACCCAGTAGTACATTTTGAGATCCCGTTCGATGACGAAGGTCGCGCGCGATCTTTCTATGAATCAGCGTTTGGTTGGAAGATTTCCAACTGGCCACTCGAGGACGGTACAAGCTATATCGGCGTGATGACCGGTGAGACAGATGAGAACAAAATGTACAAGGAAAAAGGTCAGATCGGCGGCGGTATGGTCCCGCGCTCACAAGTTGAGGTGCCGGTTCTTGTGCTCAAAAGCGAAGATGCGCAGGCGGATGCTGACAAAGCGGTTGAGGCTGGCGCTCAGCGCGTGAAGGATATGACATATCCAAACGTCGGAACAGCGATCTGTCTCAAAGATACGGAAGGGAACTTGTTAGCACTCTGGCAGGAGGCGAAGAAGCAATAGGGCTTTTCTTCGCGCTTGACTTTTTGCGCGCGATGGGGTTTCTTGGATATGAGGCGTTATCCTGGCGCCTTGAACCACAGGAGAGATCCACATGGGATCGACCACACATGAGGACTCGGTCGCCGACGTTGGCAGCCGTACCACCTACACCGTCGAGATCCTCGACAAGAACGAGGTCTCGCAGTGCGACCTGCACGCGTTCCTCCTCGCGCACATCGCGTGGTGGAAGTACCTCGGCCACATGCGGGAAGGTATCCCTCTCTCGCAGAGCCAGCAGTGGAAGGTCAAGGCGTTCGCCGCCCAGACCGTTGCGAAGTGGCTGAGCCCGAACAACGGCTGGACGTGCGGTGTCGCGCGCGATCGAACCGGCAAGATCGTCGCCTGCCTGTTCTACACCGGCACCCCGCCGCAGGAAGGTGATCACAACACGCTGAGCCTCGAGAACTGCCTGACCGATCGCAGCCATCGCCGGCGCGGTCTGATGGGCCGTCTGGTGGCGCAGGGTGTGACCTTCGGTCGCGGCCGGGGTTTCCACCGAGCCGTCGCGCACATCCGCACGGACACCGCCGACAACCTCGAACCCATGATGGTCCGGGAAGGCTTCACGAAGGTCGACCCCACGACCGTACAATCGCAGCGCTTCGAGCGCTTGATCTAGCCCACAAGGTTCAGATCGCGTACCACCAGTTTCGGCTGGTGGTTCAGTTGTTTCTGTAGAAACATCCTTGTAAAAAACTTGTCCCCACGGTTGATTGTTGACTGACGTTCGCTGCGTTATCGTTTTCTATATGAAGGAGGAAAAGAAAAAGCATGGATGCCTGCGGGTTTTCGTGTGGATCATCGGCATTATCATCGTGATCGTTGCGATTCTTGCGATCATGATTTTTGACGTCCCAACGCGTCTTGGATTGATCAAGTCACCGTCCGAGAAACTGTTAAGTGGGACACCAGATCGTGAAGCGGCATCGGACATGCTGACACAGCTTGAGGCCGCTGGGATGGATACAACTGGAATGGAAATTTTCATTATCCCTGTCGCCGAATCAGACGGACATTACATCGCCTATGCCGTGATGGATGCTTCTGAGGGGTTTGTCTTTGGTAGTTTGACAGGCGAGGATCCAATTACGATGGGACTTGTGAATCTTGCAACAAGCGGTGTTGCTCAGGAGATGGATATCACTCAGTTTGGCATGGAGTACCGTGACCAGGAAGGAACCACGCTTATGGCCATCGGAGCTTCGGCTGATACTGTCACTGCTTTTGCGGCCGGTACGATCAGTCGAGAGGAGTTTATGACGTCGATCGAAGGGGATGTGAATGTCGTGGCTCTTGTTGAAGACATGTACGACTCAATCTACGGCCTATGAAGCGATCAACTCTTATTGCCCTCTCGATGTGTTGCGTCCTTGTCCTAACAGGGCAGGGGTGCACACAAGAAGATAAAGATCTCGTGTTTGACTTCGCCATGGATTGGGCAGAGCTCAACGGTTTGGTCAATTCAGACGGTTCACCAACGTTGCTGGCGGTTGCGCGGACGCTCGGCGGGGTCTCAACAGGCGATCCAGAGCTCGACGCGACCATAGATAACGCGAACACGGTGAAAAAGATGCAGGAAGCCGAGGACAATTCACAGGACGCGCGGCGCCACCAAGACAGTGATCCACCAAACTACGAAGCGGCGACAAATTCGGTCGGTGAATCCATCGACCTTCGGCCGGACGACTGGCACTACCGAAATCAACGCATCGCTCTTCTCGCTGCTCAAGGGAAGGGCAGTGACGGCGATAACAATGCCTCGGCGCGTGCATGTGAGAATCAGGGGCAGGCGATGTACGAGCGGTGCATGGAAAGCATGAGTAGAGATCGCGTGAACGAGTTAGAGTACGCTCTAACCAAGCAACGGGAAACGAATAGTGAAGGCCTTGCAAACTGCGAGATCCACTACCAGCTCTATATTGCGTATGCAAACCTTGCTAGCTATGATGCAGAGCGTGAAAACATCTACTTAACAGCGGCAAACGGTCAGCTTGATACGTCGGTGGAATATAACACTGGCTGCATAAGTAATTAGGTATAGCGCAAAAAGACGCTTAACGCGTCTTTTTTGGTTATTTCTTCCGTCGATGCGGTTGTCGTCTTGATCGTCCGCGACGTTTTCTGCCACCGCCGGATGATTTACCCCGACGTCTTGTAGAAGATGCGGTTGTAATGGGATCGAGCGCTTGGCCATCTGGCGATTTAATCGGCAGCGTGATGTTAATCAACTTTTGAATCTGCCCAACGTCCTTCTTTTGCTCCGCCGTTGCAAACGAGATTGCTTTTCCTTCACGTCCGGCACGACCGGTTCGTCCGATGCGATGAACATAGTCATCAAGTTGGTCAGGAAGGTCAAAGTTCACAACCAGTTTGATGGTCGGCACATCGATCCCACGGGCCGCAATATCCGTTGCAACAAGAACGCGACACTTACCACTCGAGAAGGCCTTGAGCGCTTTTTGACGCTGTGCTTGTGTGCGGTTTGAGTGAATCTCATCCGCCTTGTGCCCGTTCTTTCGAAGAACACGCGCGATCTTCTTCGCCCCGTACTTCGTACGACTAAAGACGAGTACCTGTCCTTCGTATTCTTTCAGGAGCTTTTCAAGAAGATCGAGCTTTTCCGCACGCGGGACCATGAAAACTTCCTGATCAATCTTATCAGCCGTGGTTCCTGGACGCGCGACCTCAATGCGCAGAGGCTTTTTCATGTACTGACGCGCCATGTTGGCAATCTCTTCAGGCATGGTTGCCGAGAACAGCATCGTCTGACGATCCTGCGGAATAAACGAAAGGATCTTCTTGAGCTGAGGAGCAAATCCCATGTCGAGCATGCGATCAGCCTCGTCTAAAACAAGAATGCCGACGTTGTCCAACTTGATGTTGCCTTGTTCAACGTGATCAATGAGTCGCCCGGGCGTTGCTACAATGACATGTGGCTTGTTCTTTAGGGCGCGTTTCTGCGGGTTGATGTTTGTTCCGCCGATGACAATCGCTGTGCGCAGTCCAACGGGACCACCAACTTTTCGCAACGTCTCCTCAACCTGTACAGCAAGCTCGCGCGTTGGTAATAGCACAAGTCCCATTTTCTTTTTCTGCGAGACGGTCTGCAACATGGGAATCGAAAATGCGAGCGTCTTTCCCGAGCCAGTTTGCGCAATTCCGACGACGTCCTCTCCAGACGTGGCGATCGGAATAGCTTTAAACTGAATCGGCGTTGGATGGACAAAACCAAGCGCATCAATGCGCTTTAGTAGTC
>CAYFPL010000024.1:0-6624 GCA_964344935.1 uncultured Rhodospirillaceae bacterium | reverse complement strand
TCTACAGGGAATCTACGCTGGGATGGAGCTGGGCCAGCTGGGCGGGACAAGACAGGCGCTGAAGCAGCCCGGAGTCCACAAAGGGGAGCAAGTACCAGGGGATTCTAATGATCCCCCACACCGCATCCTTGACGATCTTGTCCGCGCTGGGGCTGGAGCCGGACGTCAAGAGCGCCCCGACTGCGTTGTTCACCCCGTCGAGAACACCTTCATCCCTTAGCTCGGCCCGGAGGCTACGTAGGCGATGGTGCGTCTGGCTCTCGGGCGGCATGGCTCACGTCGTTGTCTGCGAGGAAGGCCTCCACCGCCTGTTCAAACGCCTCGGGGAATCCGTTTCCGAAGACTTCGGCAAGATGTTCGGCACCGTCGTCTGTGGCCTGCAGCGTTGCGTAGCCGTAGGTGGGGTTCGGGATGGACACGACGCCGGGCTGGAGCCGAAGCAGATTCGCGTGAAGCGCTCTCACGGTCCCGCTGACAGGGTCTGCCCTCAACGAGTCGAGCAGTCGGATGAGGGACGGAGACGGGTCTTCGACGGCGAGCAGGACCCCATAGGACCTCTCGAACCGCAGATCTGTCTCCGGCTGCGTCAGCGACAGAATCTCATGTTCCCGCTGGACCAACGAAGCGAAGAACGCCTTGAAGAAATGGCGCTCCAGCATGCGCGTTGAAGTTCGACTCATTTGCCACCTCCGATGCGGCCATGAGCGGCGACTTGGTCGCGCCCCTCCATCAGCCCCAAGACTTCCAGCCGGCCCCGAACATCGGCGTGAATCGCCGAGGTAGACAGCAGCAGCGGCGCCATCGCCAGTTCGCCTGGGTGGGACAAGCACTCAGCATGGCCGGTATCGGCGTCGATCATGAACACGTGGTCGCCGTGAAAGAGCAGGCGCTTGGCGGACGGGCAGACCTCGTAGCGGTGCCGCAGCGTCTTGAGCAGCGCCGCCGCTGGCTTGTACGGCCGCGCAGTGCGCCGCGCGGCGCGGACGCCGTCGATGATGTTCAAGTAAAGGCGCAGCCATAGCAGATCTTCATAAGTGTACGCCCGCGAGGGTGCACCCTGGTTCCCCCCGCCCCGCAACTCCGTAAGCGGACGTTCAGCCACCGGGATGAGCGCACCACTCGAGCGGCACCTGTAGAACGAAGGCCTGAAATAACCTTGCTTATCCCAGTGCTGCAGCTTCCCAGGGCCGACGTGGGCGAGGATGCGCGCGACGCGCGTGCTGCTGTAAGTATCGGGGGCTTGCTCGGTGCTCATCACTTAGAGCATATCTCCCGCACGGTGGCAGATCAATAAGTGGATCGGACCGGCGGAATTCCGCCGAACCGCTGGCGATGCTCCGCCCGGCATGTCCTCTTCATGACTCATGAATCCAGGAAGAACCCATAGTTGTGACGGGTGCGCGACAAGGAACGGATGTTGCTCGGCTAATCTCGCACCGACAGGAGCAGACTCTCGTGGCTCGCCTCTTCTACATGTCGTTGCCAGGCGTCGGGCGCTGGGACCTGACGATGAAACAGGTCGGGGCGCAGCTTCGACCCTACAGCGACTTCCTCTGGACCGCGAAGGAAGCCGCGAAGAACCGCAAGCCCGTCCTCACCTGGCGCCCAGCCTCGAAGCCCGAACAGCGGGTGTTCCAAGAGCGGCTCGACGAGCGCTGGGAGCGCCAGCTCCGCAGGGCTCGCCGCTCACGCAAGCGTCGTGACCGCCACGTCCGGCAGAAGCCCTCGGGCGTGTGGGTCGTGCTCGAGCCGCCCCCGTGGCGGCCAGAGGAGCCGGACGACACCTTCGACGAGTTTCTGGACGCCCGCTCGGTTCACGAAGAGCCCAAGTGCCGCAGGCACAGCGAGATCTCCCGGCTGGACTTCGACCGAGAGGGCCGGGCGCTGCTGCTGGAACGACTCCCCGCGACCTTCACGCCGGAGGACCTCGAGGACGACCCTGCGCGTCCCACCGCCGACAAGCCACATGGAGACCTGATCTGGCTTCGCCCCAACACCTACACGTTGGAGCGCCAGATCTACGCCCTGCGCGACGTCGACAACGCTCCCAGCCCGCGCCTCGCCCCTCTCATCCGTCTGGCGTCCACGCACACCGACTGGCCCGAGGTCGTCCATGTCGACGTCGCGGAGGAGGACTGGCACTTCCTGGTTCGGGGCGATGACGGTTCTCTCCGAGACGGCACCGAAGAGCAGCGACATTTCGTCTCGATCGCGCTCGGCACCGAGGACTTCGCGATCCTGGAAGGCCCACCTGGCTCCGGGAAGACGACGGCGATCTGCGAGCTCATCGTCCAGCTCCTTCGCGAAGGGAAGCGGGTGCTGCTGGTCGCATCCACGCACGTCGCCGTCGACAACGTCCTCGAACGGCTCATCGCGTGGCAGGACGCGCTCACCGACGAGGAGAAGCTCGTGCTCCCCGTTCGCGTCGGCGAAGAGGATCGCGTCACCTCCGACGTCATCGTGCCCTTCACCCTCAAGCGCATCCGGCAGACCTGGCGTGACGAGCTGCGGGACTTCTTCGAATCCCCGGGGCAGGTGCGGCCCGAGGGGGCCTCCGCCCGGAAGATGCTCAAGGAGGCGCTGTCCCGGCAGGGAAAGGACATGGAGTCGCCGTTGTTGCGGCTCATCCTGGACTCGTCGAACCTCGTCTGCGGCACGACGATCGGGATCCTCCAGCACCCTGCCATCAAGGCCGCAAACCGCGGCGGCGCTGGCTTCGAGCCCTTCGACGTGATGATCCTCGACGAGGCGAGCAAGACGACGTTCAGCGAGTTCCTGGTGCCCGCCCTGCACGCCCGGAAGTGGATGGTCGTCGGCGACGTCAAGCAGCTCTCGCCCTACGTCGAAGAGGTCGACCTCGCCGAGAACTTGCGTGGCCTGGTTCCGCCGGCCAACGCTCGGGCTGCGGCGCACGCCTTCACCGCAGCTCTGCGAGACCCCAAGAACCCCGACCGACCCGACCCTCGCCGCGTGCGCAGCTTGTTGGCGGTGGACAGCGAGGAGGTCGAGGTCGCCAAGCAGGAAGCCCTCGCCCGCGACGCGAGCTTCGTGGTCCTCGACGAGGCCCGGCCGCGCACGCTGCGCGGTGTCGCCGGCGCCGTGCCGGAGCTGCTCTACGCAGACCTGGTGGTCGGGTCTTCCCGCGCTATCCAGCGCTTCGAGCATCGGTTGCCGGCGGACCTTCTCGGCGAGGGCGGAGAGCTGCCCGAGCTGCCGGACTGGCGCGCTGCCCGGCGCGCGTTCGTCGTGTCGGAGCGCAGGCGCAAGCGGTACATCGACCTCACCGAAGAAGTGGACTGGTCCTCCGAGGTGGCCTGGCGCCTGGTGCGGTCCTACGAGCTCCGCCAGAACGAAGACGAGAAGCGTCGCTACGAAGAGGAGATCACGGGGCTTCTTCCCGTCACCCTGGATGACTCCTGGTTCGAGTGGCGTCGGTCGAGGCAGCGAAAGAACCGCGACACTGGACGGCCCGAGTCCCCGCGGGAAGCCCTCGAGCGGGAACTCGGCACGATGCGCCGAGTCGCCATGCCCTCCATCCTCGAGCTTTTGCAGACGGGCTTCGAGCGGCTCCCTGGGTGGGACCAGGGGGTGGCGCTCACCGACGGTCTACCCGAGTACGCGCTGGCTCAGCGCCTCGTTTCGCTGCGGTACCAGCACCGAATGCACCCTCACATCTCGGCATTCTCGCGCGAGCAGTTCTACACGCCGCCACCGGATGAGCAGCATCGCGGCTTCCTCGAGATGTACGGGGCGGACTACCGTCACGACCAAGACTTCCTCCTCGGTCCGTCGGTACTGGGTCCCCTGGAGCGCGCTCGCAGGGCACACCGCGAACGCGAGGAACACGGCCTGCTCCGCGATGCCTCGGGCATGGAGGCGGCTCGATCGTGGACGTATGGGCGCTACGCCCGTCGGGCGCTCTGGCTGGAGGTGGACCCCGGTCGTCGCCGGGGAGGACGCAAGAACAGCAGCCCCGCCGAGGCCAGCATGATCCTCGCCGAGCTCCGAGAGTTCCTGGCCTGGGCCAGCGCGAACCCGCGGCGTGACCGGGAGGGGCGGCAGCAGCCGTGGGAAGTGGCGGTGCTCACGTTCTATCGAGGCCAGGAAGCGCTCCTCCGCGAGCGCCTGAAGCGCGAGAGCGGCCAGTTCGGCAACACTCGGAACTTCCGCCTTCCGCGTGGCTCCGGAACGCCCGCGGTCCGGGTCACCCTCTGCACAGTCGACCGCTTCCAAGGCCACGAGGCCGACATCGTGCTGTTGTCCTTCGTGAAGAGCGGCTCGGTGGGCTTCCTCAACAGCCCGAACCGGCTCAACGTCGCGATCACCCGCGCTCGCTACCAGATCGTCCTGGTCGGCCACCGCGCGTTCTTCGGCTCCGCGCGTTGCCGATCCCCGCTTCTGCGTAGCCTCGCGGACTCCCCTCACTACCAAGGCGACATCGGCTGGGAGGTTGAGTCGTGATCCAGCTTCACCGAGCGATCCAGGTCCGCACCTTCGAGACCGAAGCCACCGTCGCGGTGGGACGCGACCGTCCCGAGTTCCTCGCCGTGGCTCGCCTCGCCGCTGACCTCGGGCAACCGATCGGCGGTCGCGACATCTCGCGTGAGCTGCTCGGCAACCTGCCCGTACAGGTGGGGTGGCGTGTTCTCGACCGGGCCCTGTCGATGGGGCTTCTGGAGCGCGACGGCCACCGCGGCCCTGCAAGTCTCTCGGCGTCCGGCCGCGCCATGCTCGAGCAAGGTGCGGTGCTGGTTCCCGAGGAAGGGGTCTGGCGCTTTCACCTCGTCGAGGATCCCCTTGTCGCGAACGCGCTGCTGCATGCCGAACGACTCGATGCGGAGCACGCCAAGGCCGAGCGGGACCGGCTCTACAAGCGACAGCGCGGTGACCGGCCCGAGCAGGGGCGCAGACCTCCACGGGTGCTTGCCTCGCAGCTCCAGACGCTCCTGATGTCGGTGGCCGACGGCGCGGGGTTCGAAGTCCGCGACCTCGGAGAGCGCGGGGAGGAAGGCCCCCGTGGGTCGCTCCGCTTGACCTTGCGGTGGTCGCCAGGCGACTCCCCCGTGGTCGCCCTCGGCGGTCGCCTCGCCGGAGACGACGGCCGTTCGGGTGCCCGTGTCGATGCCGGGCTCGCGCTGGCCTCCGTGCTGGCGGAGCTCGACTACGACGAGCTCTGGGCCACGTTGGTGGAGCGGGCGACCGGCGTGGACGGCCAGTCTCTCTTCGACTGGATGGACCGTGCCGGCGTGCCCGTCCTGCCGACCACGATGGAGGGGTGGTCGCGCGCCGTTCGTCGGTCCTTTCAGGCTGACCTCGAGATCCCTGCTGTTTCCCTCGATGACCTCGGCGCGTTCGAGCCGTCGAAGCTTGAGGCGGTTCCGCTGGTTGCGGAGTCGGACGCCGGGGCTCAACAGTGGGCAGAGTGGCTCTTGTGGGACGCAATCGACGGCTACGCCGTGCCCAAGACCATCGACGACCTGCGGGGCTCGGTCGCCGCCAAGTTCCCGCTTCAACGCCCGCGGCTGCCTGACGCCGAGCAACTACTGGACCGAGCGCGCTCGTCGCCCCGCGAGCGCACGTCTCGGTTCCTCCTCACACCCGCCGATCTCGGCCTCTGGAGCTGACCCATGATCGAGCCACTGCGCCGCTCCCGAGTCGTCCCCGTCAACGCCCAGCTTCCGCCGGCCTGGATCCGGGTAGGTCCGACGGCGCCCGACCAACCGGAGCGGATCGGACCCTCCCTGTTTCGCGTGGGACCGAAAGAGGTGCTGCGCGCGGCTCTCATCGAGTCCATCGACCAGGCGCGGGAGGTGGTCCTGGCCGCCTCTTTCCTACTCTCCGATGAGGGCATCGCGGAGGCGATTGTGCGGGCGGCGGAACGCGGGCGGCGCGTGTATGTGCTCACGGCGTCCGAGACCCGCCTGGCAACAATCGTCCGCGAAGACGATGCCTTCACGGCTCGGATGGTGGACGAGCACAAGAAGCTCCTGGACCGGCTTGCGGAACACGTCGTGCTCCGGTCCGCCGAGCACTTCCACGCGAAGCTGCTCGTCTGCGACCCGGCGACGGCTGCTCAGGGCTGGGTCTCCACGGCCAACTTCAACAAGGCGCTGACCGACTCCGTTGAGATCGGTCTCCGCGTGACGGGCACCGCAGCCACGGAGCTCGCGTCGTGGTTCAACTGGGCCTTCTGGATGGAGTCGGAGCGAGAGCTGACGGGGAAGGGGCGCCTGGCCAAGGTGCCGGCCCCACCCGCCGAACCGCGACGACCACGCCCCGGCACCATCGTTGCGACTGCGCGCGACGAGAGCAGCCTTCGCGATGAGGTGGTACGGCTCATCGGCTCGGCCCAGCGTCGCCTGCTGGTCGCCAGCTACGGACTCGACGCGGACCACGCTGCTGTCCGCGCCATCCTCGAGCGCCTCGGTTCCGGCGTGCCGGTGACCATCCTTACCCGCCCGCGTCCTGCCGTCGCCGATGTCGTTCAGCGCCTCCGCGACGCCGGTGCCGAGGTGCGCGCCCACGACAAGCTGCACGCCAAGGCCATCGTGGCGGACGACAGCGGCATGCTCATGACGGCCAACCTGCAGGGGCAGGGTCTCGATCAAGGCTTCGAGGTCGGAG
>CAYFPL010000023.1:2508-7243 GCA_964344935.1 uncultured Rhodospirillaceae bacterium | reverse complement strand
GAGATCTCGAAGCGGTTGAAGCCCGACACCTCCATGAGGCCAACCCGCTCGTGAACAGCCTTCACCTCTTCGGCGATCACCTCCTCCGTCGTCCGAAAGCGAAAACTGTGATCGTCGACGAAGTCAGGTGACGGTTTGAAGAAGAGGACCCGCTCCCAGCCGGCGACGACGCCGAACTCCGCTCCCTGCTCCTTGAGAACGTGGTAAAGAGGTGTCGTCTTGGCAAGGCGCCCCGCCGACCGAAACTCGTGCGGCATGTGGAACCAGAATTCATTCTGATAATCTTCAATTGCCTTGAGCGCCGTGAATTCCGTATTCGCATGACGTGTGAAACGACGCGGATCCAAACACCAGGTATCCCACTCGCTTTCACCGTGAACCATGATCTCGGCTAGAATCTTGCCGTGACCGCCACCTTCGCCAAGACCGGCGCGCAGCCCGATGATGCAAAAGGCGTTACGTTTGTCCGGAATCTTTCCGACCAGCGGCAGTCCGTCCGCGGAATAGGTGATCGGGCCGTTGATGACCGTGTGAATTCCGGTTTCGGTCAAGCACGGCAAGCGCTCGAACACACGCTCCATGTTGTCAAGACAGCGATCGAGGTCGTCGGGGCAAAGCGCATTGGCGAAACCCGGATCGATGCCATCCATGCCCCAGGTCTTGCAATTCTGCTCGTAAATGCCGACCAGCAGTCCGAACTTCTCCTGACGCGAATAGAAGTCATCGAGGGGATCGCGAATCAACGGCACACGGCGTCCGAGGGCTTCGAGTTCCGGAATCGGCTCGGTCAGAAAGTACTGATGCTCCATCGAAACGACGGGATGGACGACACCCATCATGGCCCCGACTTCGTTGACACGGTAACCGCAGGCGTTGACGACCATTTCGCACGTGATGTCGCCATTCGTCGTTTCGACGGTCCATTCGCCGTTCGCGGCCTGGCTCAGGCCAATCACCGGTGTATGGCGGTAGATTTCGGCGCCGGCTTTGCGGGCGCGTCGCGCAAGGGCCTGAGTAAGCTGCGCCGGGTCGATGTCCCCGTCGAGGGGGTCCCACAACGCGCCAAGAAGTTGATGGGTTTCGATTAACGGATGTCGCCGCTTGCATTCGTCCGGATCGATGAACTCGAAATCGACCCTCATGCCCCTGGCCAAGCTGATGAAATGAAGATATCCGTCGATGTGGTCCTGATTGGTAGCGAACCGCAGCCCGCCGTCACCGTGGTGGTAATTGATCGGATAGTCCGGATCCTCGGCCATTTCCTTGTAGAGCTTTATGGAGTGGCTCTTGAGGCCAACCATGGTCTGGACAGCGCCGAAATTGGTGACCTGCGCGGCCGAGTGCCAGGTCGTGCCGGACGTGAGTTCATCGCGTTCCACCAGAACAACGTCCGTCCATCCTTCCCGGGTGAGGTGGTAAAGGGTACTACAGCCACCTATTCCACCGCCGATGACGACGACGCGCGCATGCGATTTCATCTAACCGTTTCCTTCCATCCAACGGCTCCGTCTGATCGTCGGCGACTTGTCGAAACACACGCCTTTCATGCCGTAGCCGTTTAAGTCGGCCAGGCTGGCCCAGTCGAATTCCTCACAATAAGTTTCGTTTCGAGCGGTTTTGGGTCTGCGATGGATTGCCCCGAGAGTTTCGCTAAAAGATGCCGGCCAACGTCGACCCCAATCTGGCGACGAGGCGTCTGAACCGTCGTTAGCGACGGACTAATATGCGAAGCCGGCCACATGTCATCAAATCCGGTGATCGATACGTCCTGGGGGACACGAATGCCTATCTCATGGCTTTCGAAAATCGCGCCGTAGGCGAAGGGTTCGCCGCCACAAACAATCGCTGTCGGCGGATTCGGCACGGACATTAGTAGACGAAATGCTTCCCGTCCCTCGTCGACACCAAATGAACGCTCGATGACGCGTTCAGAGTCCAGATCGAGACCGCGCTCGGCTAGAGCCCTTTCAATCCCAACGCGGCGTGCGGTGGCCCGGTCGTTGTTGGTGAAGAACCCCGAGATCATGGCGAATCGACGGTGTCCCAGGTCCATGAGGTAACGGGCAACTTGGGCGGCGGCTTCCGCATTGTCGAAGCCAATGCACGGGTGGCCCCCGTTTGCCTCGGAAATCCAGTTGAGGATGTACGGAATTTGCTTACGCCGGATCAAATCGTAGGCTCGAGGGTCTCGTGCCGCTCCGACCAGGGTCAGCGCATCGACACCACTAGAGATCAGGTTTCGGACATCCGTCAACTCCTGTGCCGGATCGTAGGCCGATGAGGCGACGACCAATGTGTATCCAGCCGCGGCAACTTCGCCTTGCAGCGCTTCCATCATTCCACCGAAGAGGATGTTGTCCAGGGACGGAAACACGGCGCCGATCATTCGGGTGCGTCGGGACGCCAAAGCACGCGCGGCTCCGTGCGGCACGTAGCCCAATTCCTCGATCGCCTTCAGGACCTTCTCTCGTTTTGACGGGCGTACGGTACCCGGATTGTTCAAACACCGCGATACGGTAGCCGGCGAGACGTCGGCCGCCCGGGCGACATCGTCGAGCGTGACCGTTTCCCGATACTCACGTTTGATAGCGCTTTCAAAATTAGTGGGATCCATCTTCTGGGCCATGCACATCACTTCGATAGATCTAGGGTCTAGATCTCATGATGTCTCAAAAAATGGCGATATGGAAGAACTTTTCACATCAGTCGATTCGTTCCAGTTGACTTCGGCACGGCCTCAATGCTTTAATAAGCTTGAAGACGCTTTCAAATTGGGCGTCAAGATCCTTTGAAGCGGGGAGGACAATTCTGGAATGGACGTTCGCTTTCTGAAGCATGCGGAAAGACCGGCGACCGATGTTGACGGCGTTGTCACAGCTTCGGTCTCAGAGATCCTTTCGGAAATCGAGACCGGCGGCGAAACAAAGGCTCGCGAGTACGCCGAACAGTTCGACCACTGGTCTGATGAGATTGTGGTTCCGCCGGATTGGTTCCGTGACGCCGAAGCCAAACTGCCGGAAACGGTGAAGGACGATATACGCTTTGCACATGCCCGCATCCGCGATTTCGCCTGCCATCAACGAGATTCCCAACAAGAATTTGAGGTCGACCTGATGGACGGCCTATGCACCGGCCAGAGGTTGGTGCCGGTGACAACCGCAGGATGTTATGTGCCCGGCGGCAGGTTCGCCCACGCGGCGTCCGCAGTGATGAGTGTATGCACAGCCAAGGTGGCGGGAGTTGAAAACGTCATCGCCGCTTCGCCTGCGAAGAACACAGACCGCATTCATCCGGCGATCCTGTACGCGATGCAGATCTCCGCTGTAGACCAAGTTCTGGCACTCGGCGGCGTTCAGGCGATCGCAGCACTCGCATTCGGGCATTTTACTGGCTGCCCTGCCGATGTCGTGGTCGGTCCGGGCAATAGTTACGTGGCCGAAGCCAAACGGCTTCTGTTTGGTCGTATCGGTATAGACGTCTTCGCCGGGCCGACCGAGTCGATGATCGCGGCCGATGAGAGTGCCGATCCGGCGATCGTCGCCGTCGACCTCGCCGGCCAGGCGGAACACGGCCCCGACTCGCCAGTATGGCTGGTGACGACTTCCGAAACCCTTGGTCGGGCAGTCATCGAACTGATGCCAAGCGTGATCGACTCCTTGCCGCCGTTGGCGAAAGCCTCGGCGGAAGCAGCGTGGCGCGATTACGGCGAAGTCATCGTCGCCGAAACTCGCAATGACATGCGGGATATCTGCGACCGCTATGCACCCGAACACCTGCAGGTTCAGGCCGACGACCTGGACTGGTGGCTGGAGAATTTGCGCAATTACGGTTCGCTCTTTCTTGGCGAAGAAACCACTGTCGCATTCGGTGACAAATGCTCCGGCCCGAATCATATTCTGCCGACCAAAGGCGCTGGACGCTATTCGGGCGGCTTGAACGTCGGCAAATTTATCAAGGTTCTCACCTACCAACGCATGACACGGGAAGCCACACGCGAGGTGGCGCCAGTGGCGGCTCGAATCTCTCGCCTCGAAGGCATGGAGGGACACGCCATGACCGGGGATGCGCGGTTATTTAAATACTATCCGGACGAAGAATTTCAGCTGACCAGCCAAGAGGTCGCGTGATGCTTTTAAGAAGCGAGCCCTCGCGCGATCGAAATCGATCAATGTTCGATGGCGACCTTAGCGACCCGCCCCGCATTCCGGAGGAAGCGATCGAGGCCGCCGTTGCGCTGATGCGAGATGGCCGCCTTTTTCGGTACGGCGAGGACAAAGACGGTGTGCCCGAAGCCGCTCTGCTAGAGGAGGAGTTCGCGACATATCTCGGAATGTCATATGTCGTCGGCCTCAATTCGGGTGGTTGTGCGCTTTTCATCGCGTTGAGGGCGGCCGGCGTCGAAGCTGGCGACAAGGTCCTCGTCAATGCGTTCACCCTGGCACCGGTGCCGGGTGCCGTATTCCACGCCGGGGCAGAAACGGTTCTGGTCGACATCACCGAGACCTTCACTATCGATATCGACGATCTCGATCGTAAGGCCGGTGAATCGGGAGCGAAGTTTTTTCTGCTTTCCTATATGCGCGGACACGTTCCCGAAATGGAAGCCGTACTCGAGGTATGCCGCCGTCACGAACTGATTTTGATCGAAGACTGCGCACACACCCTTGGCGCCCGTTGGAATGGCCGACTATCAGGGACTTTTGGAACGGTCTCGTGCTTTAGCGCCCAGACTTTC
>CAYFPL010000023.1:0-2489 GCA_964344935.1 uncultured Rhodospirillaceae bacterium | reverse complement strand
GAGGGTGGACTGCTGGCGACCGACGATCCGGATATCGCCGCCCGTGCCATTCTATTGTCGGGAAGTTACATGCTCTACGCGCAGCACGGTGCGCGGCCGCCAATCGAGATCTTTGACCGGCACAAAGACCTGATGCCCAACTGCAGCATGCGGATGTCCAATCTGGTTGCGGCTATTCTGCGGCCGCAGATCAAGCTGATCGACGAACGAGCGGCAACATGGCGAGCAATTCATGGTCGGATTGCCGATGCGCTCGACTCCATCGATCATATCTTCGTGCCGGCACGTCCGGATCGGGAAACCTGCGCTCCAAGCTCGATTCAGTTCTCTCTCGTCGATTTAATGGAATCAGAAATCGAGCGCTTTCTCGACTCGGCAAGTGCGCGCGGCGTTCATATCAAATGGTTCGGCCGGGCGGAACCGGAAGGCTTCACTTTCACGCACCGGCATTGGCGATACATCACCCCGCAACCGGTCTTACGGACCGCGGACCGTGTGTTGAAGGGGCTGTGTGACATGCGCCTGCCATTGGGCTTGAGCAAGGCGGAATGTGACACCGTAGTGCAAGTGGTGCGCGAGGCGATCGAAGACGCCGTGACAAGACGGGCCGACTCGTAACTACGAAATTCCGGGGGAACAGGATGGCGAATTACAGGGAGCCGATCACATGAGCAGCGATGTCATCGAACTTCGCGAGGTGTGGAAGATTTTCGGCGACCGCGCTGACGAGGCTCTCGCCGCGGTTCGGGCCGAGAACATTGGTAAACCGGAAGTGCTGGAGCGGTTTAACTGCGTCGTAGGTGTCGTCGACGCTACCTTCAGCGTGGCCGAGGGTGAGATTTTCTGCGTCATGGGTTTATCGGGGAGCGGTAAATCGACCCTCGTTCGGCATATCAACCGGTTGCTCGAGCCGACCGATGGCGAAATTCTTATCAACGGCGACGATGTGATGAAGAAGGGGCCGGAGGAGCTCCGACTACTGCGTGCCAACCAGATCGGCATGGTGTTTCAGAACATCGCCCTGCAACCACACCGCACGGTGCGCGACAACGTGGCGCTGCCGCTGGAGGTACAGGGCATGCCGAAGATGGAGCGTTGGGAGGTTGCCGAGAAATCCCTGGGCCTGGTCGAGCTCGACGGATGGGAGGACAAATTCGCCCACGAGTTGTCGGGTGGAATGCAGCAGCGCGTCGGGCTCGCACGCGCCATGGCTGCCGACCCGGCGATCCTATTGATGGATGAGCCGTTCAGTGCCCTCGATCCATTGATCCGTCGCCAACTGCAGGACCAGTTCATGGAACTATCGTCGACGCTCAAGAAAACCACCGTTTTCATTACCCACGACCTTGATGAAGCCATCCGCATAGGCGACCGCATTGCCATCATGAAGGACGGTGTGATCGTCCAGATCGGCACGCCAGAGGTGATCGTCACCGAGCCGGCGGATGAATACGTCGCCGACTTTGTCGCTGGAATCTCGCGACTCAAGCTGGTTTTCGCCCATTCGATTATGCAGGGGATGGACGAATACAAGGCCGGCGGCAGCAACAGCCTGGAAGGCGCCCCGCGGGTGCGCGAGGACACGGATTTGGATCACCTGATTGACGTCGCCGTTGACACCGACGGGCCGATGCTCGTCATCGACGGCGACAACAAGGAGATCGGCGTCATCAGCAAGGCCGATCTATTGCACGGCATTCAGGGCGGAAAGGGGTAACTGACATGACCAACACTCCGAGCACGCAGACGACCTCCGATCCGAGGCCGGATATTGGGCTCAAAGGCGATGCGTTGATCGCCGAGTTCGCGGTCCGAAATCCGGAGCATTATGTTCGCCAGTTCCACAAGATTGGTGCGACACAAGGCTATGTGTTCACCTTCAATTTGTGGGCCGTGATCCTCGGACCCCTGTGGACGGGCGCGCGCGGCTTGTGGGGGCTGTTCTGGGTGTACGCGGTCCTGGAAATGATCGCCATCGTCCAGTTGGGACGCGGCCTCTGGGGCGACCTTGGAGCCGACCTCATCACGCGGGCGGAGAAACTGACGCAGCGGGCGGCGGAGCGTCAGGAGGCAGCGATTCAAGCCATTAAGAACGCGGAAACCAACGCCGAAGCCTTGCAAAAAAGCGCCCAGACGCTGGCCAAGGCTGCCGAAAATGCGATGGCGGCAGCCGATGCGGCGGTGGCGCAGGGACCGAGATTGGCGATGATTGGCGCAATTTTGTTAATTGTCGTCAAGGCGATCGAGGGGATGACCGCTGACTGGGCCCTCGAGAAGCGGTTTTCCGAATGGCGTGCCAACCGCAGTCTGCAGACCGGCCATAGCCAAGCCGGTTTCATCGGGGCTGCGTTACTAATGCTGGCCTTGTATCCGATGACCATCTATCGCTTCACGGTAGCCAAGCCGATGGAATTTCTGACAGCGTTTCCGGCCAACCGGGATTGGCGCATTGGCGTTTCAGAATGGTTGGATAAGGGCTTCGATTTCAT
>CAYFPL010000022.1:0-7632 GCA_964344935.1 uncultured Rhodospirillaceae bacterium | reverse complement strand
TGTTTGCTACAGGCCTGCGGCGAATAGCAGCGCTTTTCCTCCGGCGTCAACACCAGAGTCGAAGCCCGTTCCATGAAGGCGATATGCTCACCCCGATGGCGTTCCAGTTCAGGATACTCGAAGGTGGCCATCAGCCCCTCTTCCGCCTTGAAGTGGTAGTGAGCATAGTCATTGACCTTCATCAGCACCTGAAGATACTCGCTACGCTTGGGCTCCTCCTCAGAAGCCAGTTCGATCAACGAGTTGATAATATTCATCAAGGTCTGATGATGAAAGTCGACCAACTCATGATCGACCCCATATTTTTCACTATCCCAAACAAACTTTTCCATGATTTGTACTCCTGTGCTCCCCCCGAAAGAACACCCACCCCCACGAGACTGCCTTCCAAATCGATTCCGATTCGTAACTGTTCAGCTCACCCCTGAATCAGTTTCAGGCCTTCTGAATAGTTACTCCGATTCAAGGTAACCTCACGATCGTGGCGACGACAGCGAATCAGTCTGCTTCTGGATGGTTCCTCACCACTACCGACCGAACAAGTGTAACACAGAGTAACGACATTTATAGCCCAGGGATATCACAGCGTCCAATCGTGGCCGGGAGATCACCAACAACGCCACATTTTCAACGTAACAGTCTGGCAATGAACAGCACTTCCGCTATACTAGCGCAACGTTGTATCCGACCACTTTCCATGCAAGTCAGCGAACTCATCGTCCACTATCTGGAGCGGCTCAAGATCGGCGAGATTTTCGGTATTCCGGGCGCCCATATCCTGCCTCTCTACGATCATCTCTACGACTCCACCATCCGCTCCATCCTGGTCAAACATGAGCAGGGAGCCGCGTTTATGGCTGGTGGTACTGCCCGAACCAAAGGGCGAGTATCGGCCTGCATCACGACTGCCGGACCAGGAGCCACCAATCTGGTCACCGGTATCGCCAATGCCTATGTCGACCGCCTGCCGGTGATCATCATCACTGGGGAAACCCCCACCCACGTCTTCGGCAAAGGGGGACTACAAGAGAGCTCTGGTGAGGGTGGAAGTGTCGACCAGAGCCAACTCTTCGCAGGAATCACCCGCTACCACAAACTGATCGAACGAACCGATTACCTGCCCACTGTACTCGCCCGTGCCAACCGTATCCTGCTGGGCCGAAAACCGGGTCCAGTTGCACTCAGCATCCCCTACAACATTCAGCTGGAAGAGGTCTCTCCCGAGATACTGGAGCAGATCCCTTTCGAGCCTCCCGCGCTCCCCCTGCCTCCAGGGCAAGAGACGATAGATCAGCTCTGTAATGAGCTGCGCCAAGCTCGAAAAGCGGTGATCATAGCCGGTTATGGCTGTATTCAGGCCGGGGCAACCGCTCAGTTACAACAACTCGACCGTCACCCCAACATCACCATCACCACCACGCTCAAGGGCAAGGGGGCGGTCGATGAGACCTCTCGTCAGGGCCTAGGAACGCTGGGAGTCACCTCAAACGGTTCGGACCTAAAGACCATCACGACCGAGGCCGATCTGCTGCTGATTCTGGGAGCAGGATTCAATGAGCGTACCAGTTACCTGTGGAAGCCAGAGCTGTTTGCCAACAAACGAGTCATCCAGGTCGATCATGATGCCTCACGACTGGAACGTGGATTTCGTGCCGATATCGCCATCGAGTGTGACCTTCTGCAGCTGCTCGATGCCGTAGTGAGCCAACTCCCTCCCCCCCCTGTTTCAACCGCAGACGCCCTCCCTCGCTCCACCACAGAGAGTGAGATGATGAGATCGATCCCCACGATCATCCGACAGCTCTTTGCCACACTGCATCAGAGAATAACGGGTCCGCTGGCACTGTTCGATGACAACATCATCTATGGTCAGAACCTCTTTCGTGCCACGCATGCACACCGCTACTATCCCAATAGTGGGTTCTCCTCTCTTGGACACGCGCTACCGGCCGCGATCGGCTCATCACTGGTGACCGGACAACCAACCTTCGCCCTACTCGGTGATGGCGGTTTTCAGATGTGCTGTATGGAGCTGATGACCGCGGTCAACCACGACATTGCGGTCAATGTTCTGGTGCTGACCAACGACTCGATGGGGCTGATTCGCAAGAACCAGTTCCAACAATACCACCAACGCTTCATCGCCAGTGATTTCGATAACCCCAACTACTCACTACTGGCTCAATCGTTCGGGATAAGCTATATCAAAATCTCCACCCAAGAGGACCTGGAACGGATGTTTCAGACACTCGACCTCCACCAGGGCATCAACTTGATTGAAATCCCAATCGACAAGAACGCTTTCCCTGCCTACCACTCCGGACGCTAAAGGGACCCGCATCGTCGTGACCTCACCGCTTCCTCCTGTAACAACCAGTGCACTACGACAACTGCTGAAAAGTGCCCCAACCCTACTGACCGCTACCGAGCGCTCATTGGCGTTAGCGACCGATACACCACCAGAACAGCGGTTATCCTGCTATCAGACCCTGCTGCAGCGGGGAGAAACATGGTTGCGAAGACAGCAACAGATCCCCTTTGGGGAAGCACTGAAACAGTTGCAGGAGCTCTATCGCGAACAGGAACAGTGGTTACAGCAGCGGTCTTCCCCTCTTCCACGACACCACTTCACCCTCATCATCCCGGTAGCCGACCGTCCGCACCAACTACGACGCTGCCTCGAATCCCTACTACAACTCTGTCACACCTTTCACTACGGCATCGATCCCGCTGGCCGTTTCGCCCAACTGCAAGTAATGATCGCTGATGATAGCTGTGATCGACACGATCGACAGCAGATCGAGGAGATCTGTGACTGGCTGGAAGGGGAAGGGATTGACTGCAACTACTTTGGACGCAAGCAGCAGCAACAGCTCTACGAGAGTCTCACGCCAGAGTCGAGCCCGTTACGACAGACCGCCACCTCGGAGCCTCGACCACCCGCAACCTCGCGCTACTCCAACTGATCCGTAAACCCGCCCCAGCCCCCGACACTACTCAGGCACTCTTCTGGTTTGTCGATAGCGACCAAACCTTCTGTGTCAATCCAATGATCGACGGTTCTGAAGAGAATCACTATGCCCTCAACTATCTCTACCATTTCGATCAAATCTTCACCGCTGCACCATTACAGATGGTGACCGGAAAACTGACGGGAGATCCGCCGGTCTCTCCTGCGGTCATGGCGGTCGGCCTACTTCAGGATCTCATTCATAGCCTGGATCTACTCCGACAACAGGAGCCCGAAGATCCATGCCCACTCCACCACACCCCCTCCGCCACAGCATCCGGAGCCAGCTACCACGACCTCTGTGATCTCTTCGGCTACCCGCTACCCGACCAACCCTTCCCATTCGACTGTAGCGCTCCGACAAGACATCACGCTCTACAGGGACTGGAGCAGGTGGCGTCACAACTTCTTCCCTTCTTCCATGGTCACCACCCCTCCCGCCGCAACCACTACCCACTAGAGCCGTTACCGACTCAACTGCAACCGGCCCGTACCGTCTACACTGCCAACTACCTGCTCTCGGCGACTGCACTGGAGGCGTTCATCCCCTTCGCCACCCTTCGACTGCGAATGGCCGGACCGGCATTGGGAAGAGAACTACAACAGCGCTGGGGGGAACGCTTCGTTGCCGTCAATCTGCCGATGCTACATCAACGCCTGGCTGATGAAGAGTGGGGTCGTTGCGAGCATCGACCTGGCGTCCACACCACCAATGACGGGAACACGGTCGATCTGGGAGAAGAGTTTGAGCGGCAGTTCTATGGTGACGTACTACTCTTTACGCTGGAACAGCTGGAGGGCTCTCCCACGCCCACACAGCTGCAACGGCTACTGAGGACTACGGAAGCATCACTGCGTCAGCGCTATCGCCAACAACGCCAGCAAATCCGCACCCTACTGCAACAGTTCGAACAGCAATGGAACGACCCTAGCTGCTGGTGGTATCAACAGCGTGATCGCTTCCCGACAGTAGAACAGTTCATTGCCAACCTCCGTGCCAACTTCCTCTCCCCGGCCCCAGCATGGCAACAGATCGATAACCCCGATCACCGCAGTCGACGTCTGCAACAGATCGAACAGGCCATTCTGGAACAGAATGAGGTATTGAACCATTGGCGACAACTCCTGGCCGAACAGTAGGCGATGGGGATCATCCGCTCGTTGCGCTACGCCCTGCAGCGCTACCACCACCCCAATCGATACCGCTATCTGCGTACATTATGGGATCACCTCGACCTCACTCCAGAGCAGATGGCTGCTGAACAGCAGCGGAGAATCGAGGCCATTGTAGAACACGCCATTCGTCACATCCCTTACTACCACGGACTACAATGGCGAGGTGAACTGTCACAACTACCGATTCTGCACCGCCAGCAACTACGTCAACAGCTCGATCAACTGATCGATCCCCGCATCGACCCCACCACACTGCTGCACGACCATACCGGGGGATCCACTGGCACCCCAATCCCGCTCTACCACGACCGGGAGAAGCTGGAACGCCTATACGCCGGCCAATACCGTAGCTTCAGCCAGTGTGGATGGCGCCCAGGAGAGCGTATTCTTCAATTTTGGGGGGCGACACGCGATCTCCAGCCCCAACCAAAAGGATCGCTCGACAATCTGTTACAACCCCAACAGACTTTGGCGGCACAGATCGTAGACGAATCTCGCCTCCACCACTGGAGCCAAACCCTGCTCCAGTTCCAGCCGATAGTGGTTCGCGGTTATCCATCGATTCTTGATCAGTTGGCACGCTATCTACTGGAAGAGAGAATCACACTCCGGCATCCGCCCAAGGGGGTTTTCGCCACCGCTGAAACGCTCTATCCAGAACAGCGCAAGCGTATCGAGGCAGCACTGCAGTGCAAGCTTTTCAACCAATATGGCTGCCGAGAAATACCCAACATCGCCTGTGAGTGTCGTCACGGTCAGATGCACATCCACACCGATCTAGTGGCAGTAGAGTCGATTCCCGGTGACGGAGCCGCAGAACTATTGATCACTGCCCTGACCAACCACACCCTACCACTGATCCGCTATGCCGTCGGCGATCACGGTACCCTGCTGCCAGAACCCTGCGACTGCGGCTCTCCGTTCCCGCTACTCTCGATGTCGTTCTGCCGCAACAACGATCTGATCGAAACCCCGGAAGGACAGAGCATTCACCCCACCGTACTGATCCACCTTCTCGATGGCATCCCCGGAATCGAACGATTTCAGTTCATTCACGACCGACCAGACCGGATACGCCTACTACTGGTTGGAACTTCTGGCACCCTCGAGCCACTCCAACGGCGCCTCCAACAACGCCTTCGTCAACGTACCGGCAGCGCACTACAACTAGCACTGGAACCGGTAACAAGCATTCCCACCACTCTCTCAGGAAAACACCGTTTTATCCGCAGCGAGCTCTCGTCTCACCCACCGCAACAGTGACTGATGTGCCTCTACTGACCGCCCTACCACAACCGGTGAGAACAGCGGGGCACGAGCCGCTCCTCGCTCATCGAAACTCAAGATTCTACCCGCATGAATATGTTTGGAAGAGTCCCCCAACCGCCGTTTACCGGTATGTTGGAAGCACTGGTATTCGCTGGAGAGGGGCTCGTCCAACCCCAGCCACTGGTGCAACTGTCGTAGCGTGTCATCACTTTGCTCCACCAACGCCTCAGCCTGGAGGAAAAACACCTCGCCCTCACACCACCGCAGCAGCTGCTGCAACCGTTTCAGCCGCTGCAGATAGTACTCCTCGGCTGCGGTAACCGTAGTGATAAAGCGGGCTCCGATTCGGAGAATACTATCAATGGTGGCAATCGGCTCGCGCACCATCACCAGTGGCCAGACATCCGTTCGGCGCAAAACCCGTCGACTCACCTCGAGACGGTTATGGAGCAAATTATCAAAGACGTAGCGATGACGATACCCTTTGCGACTACGACCAGCGACCGCTTTGGCCAGCCGGTGCAACTCCGACTGCCGCCGCAATGGGGAGTGCATCTCACAGTAACCGGTGATATCTGGATGGCTACCAAGAATATGTCCCAGCAGGGTGGTGTAGCCTCGCATATGGCTCAACAGCAGCAAATAACCGCGGACTCCAGCAACGGGTGCCTGCCGTGACTTCATCGGACCTCACTACCTATCTGATAACCTATCGATAGACCATAAAAAAGGGCCCGCAACTGCGAGCCCCTTTCACCATTGGGCGACCATTCCCGCCGTCGCCTTGGGAGGAACGACTAACCGTCGATCTTCACCACATTGGCTGCTGAGAGACCCTTGGGACCCTCTTCGATATCGAAGCTGACCTTCTGGTTCTCAGCCAGAGTTTTGAATCCGTCCCCCTGAATTGCACGGAAATGAACGAAGACATCATCCCCGCCATTATCCTGGACGATAAAGCCAAACCCCTTGGAATCATTGAAAAACTTAACTGTACCTGTTGCCATTTCTATTACCTTGCTAACTACTTGTCTACACCCGCGCCGTGCAATACACGACAGGACCACAACTCACCGTACCTCATGGATATGCCAGGTAGTCACAAAGGTCACCTCAACAACATCACACGCTTACCTGTGAATCTGGCGGCATTCTATGTAAATCCTTACAATGAAACAAGTGAGCACGGGAAAAAAGTTTCTCCCCTTACCACGATAAAACTGGCCGATACTATTTCATGAACGCCCACACACTGATGGTTCAAGGCACCACATCCGATGCCGGCAAGAGCATGCTGGTCACCGCATTGTGCCGTTGGCTGGCTCGACAGGGTGTTCGCGTGACACCATTCAAACCGCAAAACATGGCATTGAATAGCGCAGTGACAATCGACGGCGGTGAGATCGGCCGCGCCCAGGCGGTGCAGGCACAAGCCTGCGGCATTGCATCGCATACCGACATGAACCCAGTGCTGATCAAGCCAAACACCGATATCGGCGCACAGGTGATCATCCATGGCCATGCAGTGGCTAACATGAATGCACGTGATTATCACGACTACAAGCGCGTCGCCTACGCAGCGGTGCAGGACTCCTTTCATCGTCTGGCTACGGATTACAACGCGATTATTGTTGAGGGGGCCGGCTCGCCGGCGGAAATCAATCTGCGCCATAACGACATCGCCAACATGGGTTTTGCCGAGGCCGTCGACTGTCCGGTGATTCTGATTGCCGACATCGACCGTGGCGGCGTATTCGCCCATCTGGTCGGTACGCTTCAACTGCTGAGCACAAGTGAACAGGCGCGCGTGGTTGGCTTCGTCATCAATCGTTTCCGGGGTGACCTCTCTCTACTCCAACCAGGACTGGACTGGCTGGAACAGCACACCGGTAAGCCGGTGCTGGGGGTGTTTCCATACCTGCATGGCCTACATCTGGAAGCCGAGGATGCGCTACCGCGTAACCGCGCTGATGGGGAGCAGAAAGATAAGCTACGCATTGTGGTACCTGCCATGCCACACATCAGTAATCACACAGACTTTGATCCGTTGCGCCTGCACCCACGAGTGGATCTGCGTTATATCGGTCCCGGTGACCCCATCCCGTCTGCCGATCTAGTCATTCGTAAGCGCCCCTAAACCGGGGTATGACCAAGCTACTTTCTTTGATTCAGCGCCA
>CAYFPL010000021.1:0-7817 GCA_964344935.1 uncultured Rhodospirillaceae bacterium | reverse complement strand
CGAAGATGACGTCAAAACCGGCGCCGCCACTGATCCAGTCGTTGCCGGAACCGCCGTAGAGATCATCTTCACCGGAGCCGCCATCGATCCAGTCGTTGCCGGAACCGCCGAAGATCTCGTCACGGCTGCCGCCCCCGCTGATCCAGTCGTTGCCGGAACCGCCGTCGATCAGGTCGTAGCCGGCGCCGCCGACGATCACGTCATGGCCGGAGCCGCCATAGATATCGTCCCAGCCGGAACCGCCATAGAGATTGTCGTTGCCAGAGCCGCCATCGATAAAGTCGTCACCAGACTGGCCGTAAATCTCGTCACGCCCCGAGCCGCCATAAATCTCGTCATGACCGACGCCGCCCTCGATATAATCGTCGTCCGAGCCCCCATCAATGAGATCGTCGCCCGCGCCGCCAAAAATCGTGTCGTCGCCAGAGCCGCCCCTGATTTTGTCGTTGCCGGCCAGAATTCCGGCGACATCATCGCCAAAGATGACATCATCTCCCGAGCCGCCTTTGATCTTATCGTCGCCGGACTGTCCCAGGATGTCGTCGTCGCCGGATCCGCCCCGGAGCCTGTCATTGCCGGAGCCGCCATCGATGAAATCGTCGTCAGAGCCGCCATCTATAAAGTCGTTGCCCTTGCCGCCCAAAATGTTGTCATCGCCGGAACCGCCCCAAATTTTGTCGTTGCCGGACAAAGTCCCCAGTTCATCGTCGCCAACAATGTTGTCATCGCCGGAGCCGCCCCAGAGCCTGTCATCGCCGCCGCCGCCTTCTATGAAATCGTCGTCCGAACCGCCATGGGCAAAGTCGTCGCCCTTGCCGGCAAAGATGAGGTCATCGCCGGAGCCGCCCCAAATCTCGTCGTTGCCGGACAAAATGCCCAGTTCGTCATCGCCAAAGATGACGTCATCGTCCGATCCGCCCAAAAGGGTGTCGTCATCGCCGCCACCGACGATGAAATCGTCATCCGAACCGCCGTCGATATAATCCCTGCCAGCCCCGCCCAGGATGACGTCATCGCCGGAGCCGCCCCAGATCAGATCGTTGCCGGAGTTGCCTAGTATGGCGTCGTTGCCGGAACCGCCCCAGATCTTGTCATCGCCTGAGCCACCGGTGATGAAATCGTTGCCTGAACCACCCCAGATCTTGTCATTGCCCTTGCCGCCGTGCAGGCCGTCGTCACCGGAGCCGCCCCAAATCTTGTCATCGCCGGAGCCGCCGGTAACAAAATCGTTTCCCGAACCACCCCAGATCCTGTCATTGCCCGCGCCGCCATGAAGACCGTCATCGCCGGAGCCGCCCGAAATCTTGTCGTTGCCGGAGCCGCCTTCGACATAGTCGTCGCCCGAGCCGGCCCAAATCCTATCGTCGCCTTTGCCGCCAAACAGGCCGTCATTACCGCCACGGCCGATGATGGTATCGCCGTGATCGCCGCCGAAGAGGAAATCAGCACCCGGTGTTCCCAGCAGAAATTCGCCGCTGCCGCCAAAACCTTTGCTCTTATGATTCTTGGATTTCTTCGCCATAGCAGGTCTCCGGAGGCTGTGTAGCCTTATTATGTTTAAGGAGTTTTATCTTAATTAACATAATCTTAACCATTCCTGCCTTGCCTTGAAAGGTTAACAAATGGTTAACAACAAAATTGTGAAGGCGGTTCCATGCGTTGTATTTCGCTGATTTCGGCCAGTTTTCAGTCAAGTCTGACGATCAAAACAAATCGGTTTTCGAATGTCCTGCCCTGCCCACGGGAATTTGTGTGGCTAAGTGCATAGTCAGGTTTCTCAATGTGGGACACTTTGGCCGATTACGAAATTCGCGATGATATTCGTGTGTCGAGACCATTCCGGCGATAAAGGCGCTTGCAGCAGTGAAATGTGGTGGGCAAAAGCAATACGAAGCAATTTCCCGCAATCCCGGCGAGACCCCACGAAAAAGGGCCGGAGCGAAACTCCGGCCCTTTCTTTTTCTGTACGGCTTACTGCGTTTAGGTGAACAGGAAGTCGTCGTCCTGCAGGTCGGATTTGTTGACGCCAATCAGAAGAATTGAATCATCGGCATCAATCTGAACCAATGTGTCGCCGCCAACCTGAGTAACCGAGTCAAAGCCCAACATGTTACTCAATCCGAAGTCGGTGACATCCAACACGTCGTCATTGCCAGCCACCTCACTGAAATCCTGCACCGTGTCGTCGCCGCCACCGTTGTCAAAGACGAACAAGTCGTCACCGGCAAAACCGACCAAGGTGTCGTCGCCGCCACCGCCACCAAGCACGTCATTGCCTGCGGTGCCATTCACGGTTTCGTCGGCGATGCCTTCCTGCCAAACATAGTTCACTTTGGAGAAATCGACGTGATCCCGAACATAGGCGGAAATTGCGGTGTCCGTACCGCCTGGATCGTTGTAGCCGGGTGCGCCATCATCGCGTTTGAAATCATCGTCGAGGTTCCGCCATGGACCAGCCCAGGCATCGTACCAGCCGGTGCCTGTTATGGTGTTGGGATCGAGTGAACTGTTGGTAGAAATTGTGTAGTCGTTGGCATTTCCACCAAAGACAAGGGCGGCGGCTTCCTTGGCGCTATATACCGCCGGGTTCGTCGTCCAATGGGGGCCATCCGAAACCCGATAGGAGCCGACAAATTCAAACCCGTCTTCTTCATCGAGGGTATTAATCGTCACAGTGGATGTATCACTGCCGCCGTTGCCGTCGCTCACCGTATAGGAGAAGCTGGAGGTGCTGTCGCCGGCTTCCAGACCGGCGTTGAATCGCAGGCCCGTCAATTCCGCAATACTCAGCACTTGGCCGTTGGTGACCGCAACGCCTTCATTCGTGGTGATCACGCCGTTGGTCGGCAATCCGGTGATTGTCGCCGTCAGAACGTCTGACGCATCGACGTCCGTCGGCGCGGCAATATTGAGCGAAACCGACTTGTCGATCTCGACCACGCGGCCACGGAAGGCACCGCCCGGAAGGTCATTCCAATAACCTCCCGTCCACATCTGCAAATAGTCTTCGTTGCCGGCGTTGTTGGGTTCGAACGCGTTCCAGTTCTCGTAACGGCCGGCAACAGCTGCTCCGCTGATGCCGCCGGACCAGAACTGTGTGCCGGCTTCCTGTCCCTCAACCCATTTCCAGGCCCCCTCTGCCGCAGCGTCACTGCCGCCCAACCAGGCATTGGCGCCGCCGGTAAGGCCGAAGATATGACTGTTTTCACCGGCAGTTGTAACGGTGGCCAAATGACCGCCCGTCGCCGCCGCCGACGCGCTCGCCTGGGCCCAAGTCTGGGAACTAGATACATAGTCGTAGTAATGACCATTGCCCGCATAGTGGGAGAACCCAGCGATGTCATGGTTTTCACCGACAGTGACGACTTTGTTTGCCTCGGCCACTGGTGCGTCGTTAACACCCACAACCGTGAAAGTCGCGGTGGCGGTGTTGGAGGTGGCCAGCCCGTCGGTTGCCTGGTACTGGAATGTAACTTCCTGGATTTCCCCGACCGCCAGCGCCTGCAGAGCGGCATCGCCAGATGGGTCAAACACCACATCGCCGTTGCCATCTACCGTTACAGTGCCGTGGCTGGCGTTGAAGACGGAACTGATGCTCAGCACATCACTGGTATCGGGATCGCTGTCATTGCCCAGAATATCGGCGGCCTGAATAGTAACCGCCGTATCCTCGTCTGTTAGGGAGGTACCCTGTTCCCATACATAGTTTACCTTTGAGAAATCGATGTGATCACTCACATACGCGGATATCGCGGTGTTGGAGCCGCCTGGCGTGTTATAGCCGGGTGCGCCATCGTCGCGTTTGAAGTCGTCATCGCGAATAGTCCAAGGTGCGCCCCAGGCATCGTACCAGCCGGTCCCTGTTATGGTGTTGGGGTCGAGAGAGCTGTTGACCGAGATGACGTAGTCATCGGCCGTTCCGCCAAAGACCACGGCGGCCGCCTCCTTGGCCGTATACACGGCCGGATTCGTCGTCCAATGGGGGCCATCCGAAACCCGGTAAGAGCCGACAAACGATGTTCCGGCTGTGCCTTCTAGGGTGTCGTTGACGGCCACTGGCGCGTCGTTTCTGCCATCGATCGTCAGGGTAACGGTGGCAGTGTCGAAGCCGCCATTGCCGTCGGAAATGGTGTACTCAAAGCTGTCCGTGGCGGACTCCCCCGCCGCCAGATACTGGAACGCAGCGCCCGGATCATAGATTACGTTGCCGCCAGATAGGCTAACGCTGCCCTGAGTTGACCCATTCGGTGCAACCGAAACGATGCTCAAGACGTCGGAGGCATCAACGTCCGTATCGTTGGCGAGCAGGTCGCCAGCCTGGATCGTAAACGCCGTGTCCTCGTCCGTGCCGCCGCCGACATTCGCGGTCGTCGTAACTTGCAGGACATAGTCTGCGCCATTGGGTACAGGATTGTCTGGATTGGAACCCCCAGGGAAGCGGCCGACCGAAATGTAATAGGTGCCGGCCGTGCCGAACGTGTATGTCAATTCGCTGTCATAACTATGAATCGACCCTGGATCGACGGGGCTGTCGTCGTCGAGTGCGATACGTGTTCCGGCGCTGTTCCATAGATGGATGTAGGGGTCGAAATCAGGCATGCCAAAATCAATGTCAAAATGCATCGTGGTGCCTGGGTCGGTCACGGTAATGCTGTAATAGTCAGCGGTGCCATTGCCCGTACCATTGATAGATACATGCGCCCGGGTTGCCGAATTGGCCACGTTGGGGTCATGGAACAGGGCGAAATCGCCATCGATATTCTGCGCCGTGGCGATGGAGTCATTAGCCTCCACTTCGTTGACCACGCCCGTGCCCGATAAGGTATCGTCGTTAGCAACCGGGTCATCGTTGACGCCGTTAACGATGATCGTGGCGGACGCGGAGGATGGCGCACCATCGTCGTCCGACATGGTGTAATCCACCACTACAGTGGCGGTTTCGCCCACGGCCAATTCATCGAAGTCGGTACCTGGATCGAACCGCAACTGATTGCCGACAATGGAGACGCTGCCGCCGGTTGGCGTGCTTAGCCCCGTTACGGAGGCAATGGAGACGGCATCCAAGCTGAAGTTGGACGGATTGTCGTCAACATCCACGTCCGTATCATTGGCGAGAACGTCAACATCAATCGTTGAGTTCTCATCCGTTGCTATGGGCACCGTATAATTGTAAGTGAGATTGTCTAGTGCCCAGCCGTAACCTTCGTAATAGATGTCGAAATGTACATAGTCGACGTCCGTGAAGCCGGCCGCGATCCATGACGACGAGTTGCTCACATATTGCCAGCCGGTTTGCTGCGTCAGAACCCCGTCATCATAGCCCAAATACCTGATCCAGTTCCAACTACCGGTGCCGGCGATATAGGCACCTTCAAAGTTGAAATCGCCACCTGCCCCGGCCGATATCGCGGCATCATAATAATCGTAGGCCGCGTTCGGATAGGAGACATCGCCGTTAGGCCAATAGCCCCCATAGGCATCGGCAAAATAGATACCGTCAAAAGCCCAGTTTAGGCCGGCGTAGCCCCCTGGTATGGAACCGACACCATTATGCGTTGGCAAGTCATCAAAAGTTGCAACGATGTTGGGGCCTTTGACCGTCAAATCATCCACTGCTACCGGTGCATCATTGACCGGGTCGACGGTGATATCGATGCTTTCGATGTCGGATAGCGCACCGCCGGCGCCGTTGTGGCCTTGGTCGTTGACGGTGACGGTCAGTTCATCATCGCCATTGAAGTTCAGGGTCGGATCGTAGACCAGGCCCGCCGATAACGCCGCGTTGATCGCAGCCAGGGAACCGGTGAACTCCAGTGTGCCGTCGGAGCCGTCCCCATCCGTGAATGTCAGGCCGGTGCTGTCGGCGAAAGCGAGATCGCCATTATTGACGGCCAGCGATACTGACAGCGGGTCGCTGCCGGCGTCCACGTCGGACACCGAGATGCCTGTTATGGTCAAGGCGGTGTCTTCGTCCGTGAACAGGCCATTGCGTACGACACTGACATTGTCCAGAGCCGGGCCAAACGCTGTGTTTTCCAGGCTGGTGAATGTCAGATTCGTCGTCGTATCAGTCGCAGTAAAGGTAAAACTGTGCGTCTCCCATCCCATCGAGCTATTGCTGTGCCCGGTGATGTCGAAGCTGAAGTTTTGCACGGGGTTGCCCGTGACCGCCACGGCCATATCCCTGAGGCCATCGTCCTCTCCGGGGAAGGTGTTCGCCGCCAATTGGAACGAAACGGTGTATTCTTCACCGATGACGGTGGCGAAACTTTGGCTGACACCGCCTGCGTCGTTACCGCTTAGATCAATGCTGCGGCTGCCTTCGGCCGGATCCCAAAGACCGCCGATATAATCAACGGAGTCGCCGGTCACGGTCCAGTCTTGGATATCGGTCGATCCGGGTAATTCGGTGGTGAATGTGACGCCTGGATCCGTGCCCAACTCAAAACCGCCGTTCAAGATCAGATTGGAGTTTTGAATCGAGACGTCGATTTCCGGTGCGTCATTGACGGAATTCACAGTTACGTTGACGGTACCTATGTCGCTGCCGCCATTGCCGTCGATTACGGTGTATTCGAAGCTGTCGGGGCCGAAATAGTCGGCGTCCGGGGTATAGATGAAGTCGCCGTTGGCCGCGATCACCACGCTGCCATGCGCCGTATCGAACGCCGCCGGAACCGCCGATAGGGTATCGGTGGTGTCCACGTCGGTATCCAAACCGCCGTTTGCGCCATTGAGAACGTTGCCGCTGACGGCCGTGTCCTCGTCCGTCGTGGCCGTATCATCAACCGCCACCGGGTCGTCGTTGG
Organism: uncultured Rhodospirillaceae bacterium; assembly: GCA_964344935.1. Classification (GTDB taxonomy): domain Bacteria; phylum Pseudomonadota; class Alphaproteobacteria. The sequence continues at coordinate 1,008 of CAYFPL010000021.1, read as the reverse complement.
TGCCAATGATCTTGACCGCCACCTCTTGCGTGTCGGAGGCGCCATTGTCGTCGGTTGCCGCCACTGTGTAGGTCAGAGTGACGCTTTCGCCCACGGCCAGATAGTCGAACGCCTCCAGGCCGGAGTTAAAGCTCCAGCCCAGGCTGTTCGTGGTCTCGCTGCCATTCAGAATGGCCGCCGGCGCCACCGTCAGCATGGACAGCAGAGCCGCGTTGCTGGGCAGGGCAGGGTCGCCGTCATTGCCGGCTGTGGTGACGGATGTCACCGATGCCGTTACCTCGTCGGATACGTCGACATCGCTGACCGTCAGGGTGCCCGAGGTGGTCAGGCCGGAATCCGTCTCCGTCAGGTCCGCCGAAGCACTGTCGCCAGCCTCGACCGAGATAATGGGATCGTCATTGGCGCCCTCGATGGTGATGGTCACCGTCGCCTGGTCCACATCGCCGTCCGCATCCTCGACCTCGTAGTCGAAAGACACAGTGGTGCTGTCGCCAACCCCGAGATACTCAAACTCGCCATTGGGATCGAAGCTGAAGGAGCCGTCAGGATGTCCCGGCGTGCCGGGATTGAAGGTCACGATGCCCGCCGACGGCTGGTTCAGGATGCGTATTTCGCGTACCAGGTCGGGCGCGCTGTCATTGTCAAAGACCGAGGTGTTGCCCAACACATCGACGAAGGCGGTATCGCCCGCATCCTCGCCCACGGTCATGGCATCGTCGTTGGCCACCACCGCATCGTCGGCGGCATCCAGCTCTTCGCCGTCGACAACGGCAACCACGTCCTCGAACCGCTTCGCCTTGAGGTCGAACAGGTCGAACTTAAAGCTGCGGCCGTTGGCCTCGCCCGTATGCGGGTTGGTGTTGGCGGCCAGGAAATCCAGATAGTCGTCCAACTGGTCCTGAAGCGCGGGGTTGAGGTCCAACCATTCCTGGGTCGTGAAACTCAGGTGCAGGGTGTCAATGCCCTTGCCGCCGTCATATTTGTCCCGATCGCCGGTATTCTCGCCAT
>CAYFPL010000020.1:0-7865 GCA_964344935.1 uncultured Rhodospirillaceae bacterium | reverse complement strand
TCCCAACCGGCGCCGCCACACACCGAAACGGTTCAGGAAGAGCACGCTCAAATCCAGACCATGGTGCGCCGACTCATACAGAGTGAACTGGTGCACCACTTTCACTACCCTCGACAAGCGAGACGAAGGGGGTGGCAAGGAACCGTACTGCTAGCATTTACCGTATCCCCCGAGGGGATTCTGTCGCAGATCACGGTCCTGGAGCAGAGCCCCCACGAACTACTCAACCGCTCTGCAGTGGAGACGATGGAACGGATCCAACGTCTCACCCGAATTGAACCGGGAATGGTGCCAGAGTCGATCCAAATGGTGATTCCCATCACCTACCAGCTGCAGTGACCGATGAACGGAGTGTCATTCCACACGAAGTCGAGAAATCCAGCGGTTGAGGAGAGGGTTGGGGTGAGGGTGAGGGAGAGGACTGAATGGTTACCCGCAAGTTTTGGAATGATGAGCGGGCAGACTCGCCACTGGTAACTGTCTGCCGTTTCGGTACAATCCCGGATTGAAGAGTAGCGACCGAGGTTCTCAACCGTGGGTAATCGAGAGATTGTTTTGATTGGCGCCGGAGAGATGGGCGGGGTATTTGCCCGGGGGCTGTTACGCCATGGGTACCCGCTCTATCCGGTGATCCGCGGCGACTCGATCGAGCAGAGCGGACAAAAAATAATCGACCCACAACTGGTCGTGGTGGCGGTGGGGGAGAACGACCTCCACCCGGTACTGGAGCAGACGCCACACCACTGGCGAGATCGTCTGGTACTCCTACAAAACGAGCTACTCCCTCGAGACTGGCGGCGCCACGATATCGATAACCCGACCGTGATCTCGGTCTGGTTCGAAAAGAAGCCGGGGATGGAGTTCAAGGAGATCATCCCCTCCCCGATATTCGGGCCACACGCCGAAACCATCATCACGGCACTGCAACGACTCGGAATCACCGCCCAACCGCTCGACAGCCACGACCAATTACTGCAAGAGCTGGTACTGAAAAACCTCTACATTCTCACCACCAACATCGCCGGACTGGTGGTGGGTGGAACCGTTGGCACCCTCTGGAGAGAGCACCAACCACTCGCCCGGGATGTAGCCACCGAGGTGGTGGCCCTGCAGCAGTGGCTCACGGACTCGACCTTCGACCTCGAACCGCTGCTGGAGCGGATGGTGGTCGCCTTCAACGGTGATCTCGACCACAACTGCATGGGACGCAGCGCTCCGGGACGACTACAACGGGCCCTGCAACTGGCCACCGAAGCCGGAATCGATGCGATCGGTCGACTGTTTCACCCCGAATCGCTCAACCAGCCGGAGTCGATCGTACTCTATGCCGCACTTCTCTCCATTCTGTTCAAGGAGGGGCTCTACCACTACACCCTGCGCGTGGCCAACCGCATCCACTCCCCGCTACTCCGGGTCAACGCCTGGCACCACCGCAGTGACTCACTCTCCTCGGTGGTGGTACTGATCGGTGCCGCCGGGACCATTGCGGGGCTGGAGTACCTCGATGCCATCGCCGCGGTAGGGGTGGCCCTAATGATCGCCAAAGCGGGCATTGAACTGGGATGGGAGGCGATTCAAGAGCTGATCGACACCGGACTGGAGCAGGAGCGGCTAGAGACCATCCGTCAGCACATCCATCAAGTCGAAGGGGTGATCGCCATGCACCGTCTCCGCACCCGTCGGGCGGGAAACAAGGTGCTGGTCGATGTGCACATCATGGTCAGCCCCCGCCTCAGCGTCTCCGAAGGACACCATATCGCCGACCAGGTAGAGCTCTCGCTCTACAACGATATCGACGACGTCACCGATGTCACGGTCCATATCGACCCGGAAAATGATGAGCGGAAAAAGAAGTGTCACAAACTGCCGATGCGTTCCGAACTGATCGAACGGCTCCGCCCTTGCCTGCAACAGTTCCCGGAACAGACCGCAATTCGCCACTACACCCTGCACTACCTCGATGGAGAGCTCGATCTCGAGGTGTGGATTCCGCTACAGGCGGTCCCCTCAATCGCACGTGCACAGGAGCTGACGGTGGCGATGGGAGAGTGCCTGACTCAGGATCCTGAGGTAAAGCGGGTGCGACCGGTGTTTTATTGATCAGCTCCAGCCGGAGCTAACCGTACAATTTCCCCCATGCTTGAAATCCTGCTCCCCATGGCCTCACTGATTGCAGTGGGGACACTCTGGCGCCCCCTGCAACCGATGGGACTGGATGCCGACACCACTCGGCGGGCACTCACCGGTCTGGTCTACCTGCTGCTGTTACCGGCACTGGTGATCGACGTGATCTGGCAGGCCACCATTGGGCTCGACTCTTTTCGCATCATTCTAATGGCCCTCACCGGCATCATGGTGAGCATCGCCATGGCGACCGTGATCTATCGCCAACCGTGGCTCCCCCTTCCGGCCCGTGGGGCACTGATTCTGGCCGCCTCCTGGGCCAACGTCACCTATCTCGGGCTACCGGTACTGGAACAGACCTTCGGTAACGATTTCCGTAGCGTCGCCATCCACTACGACCTCTTTGCCAACACCCCCTTACTACTCACCGTCGGTGTCTGGATCGCCCGCCATCATGGTAGCGGGATGGAGCCCCGGGGGGCGGTGGCGGAGATCGTGCGGGTTCCGGCCCTCTGGGCCGCGGTACTGGCGCTGCTGCTCAACCTCAACCACATCCCCCAACCGCAACCACTGAGCAATCTGCTGCAGATGCTTGGTGGCGCAGTTTCCCCCTTGATGCTATTGGCCCTGGGGATGGGACTACGCTGGGATCTGTTACGGTGGCATCACATCCCTCTGCTGCTGCCGGCGGTACTGATCCAACTGCTGTTGACTCCGCTGGTGATCTACTGGAGTAGCTGGGGAGTCGGGCTAGAGGGAGAGCTACGGGCCGCCGTGGTACTGGAGGCGGCCATGCCCACCATGATTCTCGGCATTGTGATCTGTGATCGATATCAACTCGACACCGCACTCTTCGCCGCCACCACCACCCTCTCCACCGTGCTTTCGCTGGTTACACTGCCGATCTGGTATCAGTGGTTATGACCTTATCGTTGTCCTATTTCACCCTCTCGCTGCAGTTCAAGAGCGCCCCGCCTCGAGAAAAGGAGAGCACGCCACCCTCGAAGGAGAGGGCCGGGGTGAGGGTAAAAACTCTATTTTGACCCACCCCAGCCACGACATTATCATAATCCACCCACCCCCGATGACAAGGAATCCCCACATGGCCCACTCCACCCCTCGCCATAGTCTCACACTACTCCTGATGCTACTGGCGACCACCCTGCTGAGCGGCTGTAACGACAGCGACAATGGCGCCACCCCCACCCCGACGGCGACCACCGCACAACAACACTATTCATTCCGTCTGGCCCACACCTGGCCGACCAACTTCCCCATTTTCGCCGACGCCATCGACAACATGGCCCGGGCCGCACACACCATGTCCGGAGGGCGGATCGAGATCACCATCGACTCCAAGGATAAACACAAGGCCCCCTTCGGGATCTTCGATATGGTCAAGTCGGGGCAGTACGACATGGGCCACTCAGCCTCCTACTACTGGAAGGGGAAGGTGCCCAACACCCTCTACTTCACCTCGATGCCGTTTGGCATGACCGCCATGGAGCAGTACGCCTGGTTCTACCACGGTGGCGGTCACGAGCTGGCGCAGAAGGTCTATGGTCCCCATAATCTGCTCTCCTTCCCCGGCGGAGGATCTACAGGGGCTGAAGATGCGCATCCCCGGATTCGCCGGAGAGGTGCTGGCCAAGGTAGGGGCCAAACCCACCAACATTCCGGCCGGAGAGCTCTACACCGCACTGGAGCGCGGCACCATCGACGCCCTGGAGTGGGTCGGGCCCTCTCTCGATCTGCGCATGGGGTTCCACAAGATCGCCCCCTACTACTACACCGGTTGGCATGAGCCCGGCTCGGAGATGCAGTTCCTCTTCAACCGAGAGAAGTGGGAGAGCCTGCCGGAGGATATTCGTGAGATCCTGCGGGTGGCAATGCGTACCGCCGCCTACGATATGTACACCCACGCCTACCATGAGAGTGCCGAAAACTGGGCGACGATGAAGGCGGAATACCCCAACATCGAGGTCAAATCATTCCCCCCCACGGTACTGCAGGCGATGAAGCAGGCCAATGATGAACTGGTGGACCAGTATGCGGCGGCCGATCCACTGGCCCGGGAGATCATCGAGTCACAACGTCGCTATCTGACCAAGGCCCGGGCCTGGACCCTGATCTCCGATCAGAGCTATTACCAGACCCTGGAGGGGTTGGCGGGGCCGTGACCGAAGCGGGCCTGACATGCGTAGCCTCGAAACCCTGCTCGACCGCATCAACCAGACCGTTGGTCGAGTGGCGGCGATCCTGCTACTCCTGCTGCTGCTCAACGTCGCCTACGATGTGGTGGCCCGCTATCTCTTCAATGCGGTCTCGATCGGCCTGCAAGAGCTAGAGTGGCACCTCTATGCCACGGTATTTCTACTGGGGATCTCCTACACCCTGAGCCAGGACGGCCATGTCCGGGTCGACCTACTCTATGATCGCCTCCCCCCTCGCCGCCAGGCACTGATCGATCTGTTGGGGACCCTGGTACTTCTGATCCCCTTTACCCTGCTGATCATCTGGTATGGCAGCGGCTTCGTCGCCGAGAGCTACCGTCTGGGAGAGACCAGTGGTGACCCCGGCGGCCTCCCCTACCGCTGGATCATCAAGGCGGTCATCCCAATCGCCTTCACCACCCTGCTACTGAGTGCCATCGCCCAGTTGCTGCGCTGCTGGTGCCGGATCACCTCCTCTTCAGCGCCATGATCGGAATCGCCATGTTCCTCACCGCACTGGCGCTACTGCTGCTGGGGTTTCCGGTCGCCTTCACCTTCGGCGGGGTGGCACTACTCTTCGGAGTCGTGGCCGAAGGGGTGGAGATCTTCGCCTTCATGCCCTACCGCATCCAGTCGATCATGGAGAACTCCACCCTGATGGCGGTTCCACTCTTCATCTTCATGGGGGTGATGCTGCAGAAGACCGAACTGGCCGAGCAGCTGCTACAGTCGATGGGACGTCTCTTCGGCCGTCTCTCTGGCGGTCTGGCCATCTCCACCATTCTGGTCGGGGCGCTGCTGGCCGCCTCTACCGGAGTGGTAGGGGCCAGCGTGGTGGCGATGGGGCTGATCTCCCTGCCGGTGATGCTGAAATTTCGTTACCACCCCACGCTCAGTTGCGGAGTGATCTGCGCCTCCGGTACGCTGGGTCAGATCATCCCCCCCTCCATCATTCTGATCATCCTGGGCGACGTGATGGGACTGCCGGTTGGCGATCTGTTTCAGGCCGCAGTGGTTCCCGGGGTGGTGCTGGTGGGGCTCTACATCCTCTACGTTTTGATCTACACCCAACGGTTCCCCGAGAGCGCCCCGGCAATTCCGTTTCAACCGGAGCCGGGTCGCCCCCTGCGGAGCTACTATCTCGAGGCCCTGAAGGCGATTCTGCCCCCACTGCTACTGATCATCGTGGTACTGGGTTCGATCTTTGCCGGGATCGCCACCCCCACCGAATCCTCCGCCGTCGGCGGAATCGGGGCGATCCTGCTGGCGCTGCTCTATCGCAAATTCACCCTGCAGGCACTGTTCGAAAGTGCCGAAGAGACGGTGCGCGTCACCGCCATGGTCTTCGCCATTCTGATCGGGGCCACCGCCTTCTCCATGGCCTTCACCTACACCGGTGGTGATCGAGTGGTAGAGGAGGCCCTGCTGCAACTCCCGGGAGAGAAGTGGGGCTTTCTGATCTTCTCCATGGTGGTGATCCTGCTGCTGGGGTTCTTCATCGACTTTGTCGAGATCGCCTTCATCATCGTACCGATGCTGCTGCCGGTGGCCGAGGCACTTGGAATCCCTCTACTCTGGTACGCCATCCTGATCGCCATGAATCTACAGACCTCTTTTCTCACCCCGCCGTTTGGTTTCAGTCTGTTCTACCTCAAAGGGGTGGCTCCCGACTCCATTCGCACCACCGATATCTATCGTGGCGTAGTACCGTTCATTCTGCTGCAGCTGTTGGTGTTGTCGGCGATTCTGTTCTGGCCGGAGTGGTTTTTGGTGGGGGAGTGAGAGGTTGATGCCGCTACGATTTTCGCTGTAATCTACCCCCTTCCCATCCCCCGGAGCTCTCCCGATGAAACGCACTCTCCCACTACTCCTCTCCCTCCTCCCCCTCACCCTGGCTCACGCCACTGATCCGACGCTGGAGGGGAAGAGCGGCTTCGATCGCCGGACCACCATCTCGACGCTGGCCGATAGCCACTGGGATACCCCCTTCTCTCCTCCCGGTGTGGTCGATCTGCTCAGCACCATGGGAGGGAGTGACCGCTACTACGCCCTGCGCTCACTACTGGGGGAGAATCGCCGAAACCTACTCTTTCTCCCGCAACAGCTCCCTGCTGCGGCACTGGAACCGATCCTCTCCGGACTCGGAGATCAGCGTCAGGAGATCGTTCAACTGATGGCGGAACAGGGGGTTCCGGCCGACCGGCTCTCGGTGGCAGAGATCGAGCAGATGTTGTCCCCCTTATCGCAACGGGACTACCCCGCCGCACTGCTGGCGCTGCTCGGCAACAACCGCCACGGACACAACTATAGCCTCCCCCGCTTCACCCTGGATGAGGCCAACCGGGTGTTGCAACCGGTAGCAGAACGGACCGGAATGATCCGCTTTTTGGCCGATCGCGATCTATTGCCAGAGGGGATCGATGCCACGAACGCCCTCTCCCTGATCGGGGAGCAGAGCGGAATGGGGCGTCACGATACCCTCAAGACCCTGCTGGGGTGGAACCGGCTACAGCGCTACTACCTCGCCCTTCCCGCCACCATGGAGGAGGTCAACGCCCTGCTACAGGGGAGTGATCTTCGGGTGGAGCTGGTGCGCTATCTCGCCGACCACCCGGTCTATCCCGAGCGCATGAGCGCCCTCGAGGCGCAACAGCTACTCGAAGGGATCACCCAGACCGACCGTTTCAATGCACTGCGCTCCCTACTGGGCGAGAACCTGCAACAACGCAGCTATCTCTCACTGCCGCTCACCGCCACTGAACTGACCCCACTGCTCGCCCCGGCAGCCCACCGCGATGAACTGATCGGCTGGATGGCCGATCTACGGATGATCGACACCGGACTGACCGCACAGGAGGGGATTGAGCTACTCCAGGGGCTCAGAGGAATGCCGCGCTACCGTGCGCTGTTGGCACTACTGGGTGAAAACAGCACCGAGACCAACCACTTCGCCCTCCCCTTCCGTTTTGCCGAGGCGACCGCACTGACCACTGGCGCCGCCCATCGTGATCAGATCCTGCAGCAGCTGGCCGACCAACAACTACTCCCCCACCGTCTCGGCGGCAGCGAGGCCGCCACGCTGCTGGAGGGACTCAGTGGCGAGACCCGAGCCATCGCCCTGCAGACGCTGCTGGGGGAGAATCGCCAACAGCACCACTACCTGGTCGCCCCGGTAGAGCAACACCACCTCGTTGACCTGCTGGATCGCTCTTCCCGACGCCTGGAACTGCTGCAACGGATGGTCCAGCTGCAGTTGATCCCAGTAGGACTTTCGGCAGAGCAGCAGGCGCCCCTGCTGCAGCGGCTCTATGGGGAAGAGCGGGAGGTGGCCATTCAGCTGTTGAGCGGAGAGTAATTCCGCTACAACGGTTCGGGGTGCCGCTGAAATCGTAACCAGTTAGGAGTGGGCTGAGCGGTTAGCGTTTCGACTGTTTTTACCTCCTCCCTCGCCACAGAACCAGCGGTTTCTCGACCGTCTGTTGACGCCGGAGGAAAAGCGCTGCTATTCGCCGCAGGCCTGTAGCAAAC
>CAYFPL010000019.1:1535-9744 GCA_964344935.1 uncultured Rhodospirillaceae bacterium | reverse complement strand
GTCGCTCGACTGCGGCCTTCCCTGGCCGCAGACGGTTGCAATTCAGGACGATCCATCCTGTTGCAACGATTCATCCCCTTCATCCTCAGGATGGTGTGAAGGGAAATGGGCCAGTAACTTCCGGGTATAAGGCCCCGGTGCGGTGAAGTGGTAAGGTCCCAACCGCGCCACCGGCCAGACTCCAATCAGGGCATTGGTACAGATCATCTCTTCAACGTTCTCAAGTTCGGTCACAGGGACACTGCGTTCCACCACCGGCTCTCCTCGCTGTTGCAGTCGCTGCAGCAGCCGCTCTCGGGTGGTTCCCGCCACCCCAGCTTGCCGCAGCGGTGGCGTCACCCACGCTCCATCCTGTAATAGGAAGAGATTGCTCATGGTCCCCTCGACCAGCTCCTGCCGATGGTTCAATAACACCCCTTCAACCACCTCTGGATCGTCCCACTCCCCCCGTGCCACCACCTGCTCCAACCGATTGAGATGTTTGATCCCAGCCAGTAACGGCTGCTCCCCCAGCCGGGTCTGACAGAGGTGAAGCTGCACCCCATGACGCTGTGCCCGTTGCTGTTGGGATTCCGAATAGGGCCAGGGTCGGAGCAGCAGCACCCGCAGTGGCTCTGGTGCTTGTGGCCGACGGTAGCCGTGCCCCCCGCTACCCGCGGTGTAGATCATCTTGAGTACCGCCATCCGTGAAGCCGGTGCTGCGGCTTTTCGCAACAACTCCTCTACCTCCAACTCCAGTGTCGCCACATCGAGTGGCGGTAGCCGCAGCCGGGAAATCCCCGACAGTAGTCGATGCAGATGGCGACTCCAGCCACGGGGTCGACCATCCACTACCGCAATGGTCTCAAACACCCCATCGCCATAGTGCAGACCTCGATCCTGAACCCCGACAGTCTCCACCTCTTTACCATTGACTCGAATCACTCCGGCTCCCCCTGTAGCGCCAGTAACAACCCCTTGGCCTTGGCTCGAGTCTCCTGCAACTCACGCGCAGCCACTGAATCGTAGACGATACCGGCCCCGGCCCGAAAGGAGATCTCCTCCCCCTCGAGAACCAACGTACGGATCAATATATTGAGATCCATCGAGCCATCCCGGTTGAGATATCCCATACTACCGGTATACCCCCCCCGTGGCCCGCTCTCCAGCTCCTGAATGATCTCCATGCAACGCACCTTGGGACAGCCGGTAATGGTTCCCCCCGGGAAGAGGGCGCGAATGGTCTCCCCCGGCGTGACTCCAGGACGCTGACGACAGCGTAGGTTGGAGACGATATGATGAACATGGGCATAGCTCTCCAGCACCATCAACTCATCCACCTCGACACTCCCCACTGCAGCAACACGGCCCAGATCATTCCGCCTGCTCCTTGGGGTGCTGCAACAACTGCTGCGATAGCGCTCGATCCTCATCAACTGTGGCTCCCCGTGGATGGGTTCCAGCGATCGGCCGAGTCTGCACTACGCCATCACGAACCTCGACCAGGCGCTCCGGGGAAGAGCTGATAATCGCCTGGTTCGGAGTCAGCGCCAAGCCGGAGAAGGGAGCCGGGTTGGTCTGACGCAACTGGCGGTAGATCTGTTCCGGGGTCGCCTGGACCCGACCACGCCAGCGCCGTGACAGATTGACCTGAAAAACATCTCCGGCAACGATGTAACGCTGAATCTTCTCGACACCGGCCAGAAATCGTTCGGGCTCCTCTTCGATCAACGACTCAACCTTGACTCGCTCCGGCTGAATCTCAACCGCTTTACCATAGCGATCGAGATCACGCCCCAACCGCTGAAGTTGTGGCCCGGTTTCAGCCACCAACCACAGCTCTCCGCTCCCCCGTCGCTGCAGCAGTGCGGCAGGAAAGCGAATGGCAACACTCTGGCTGGGGGGAGGGCGCGACAGAGAGCGGCTCAGTATCGGCTCAATCTCATAGACCAACTCATAATCGAGAAACAGAAACCACCCCCCCCGAAAGGGCAGCTCTGCGGGAATATCACTCTCATCCTGACGTTGCTGTCGCCACAATTGGTCCAGGCGCCACAGAAAATCACCACCCCCTCCCTCCAGTCGATGTTGTGGGAAGGCGAAAAGAATGTCCCAGCCGGAACTTCCCAACGGGGCGAGCGAACTCTCCAACAGACAGGGATATCGCTCAGGATGGGCTGCATGGAGCTGAAGCAGGTCTATGGCAGCGGGGAGTTGACGAAGCTGTACCGGCATCAGTCAAGGTTCGGCAAGAACAGACGAACTTATCCCTTGCTCCTGAAAGAGATTCGACAATGCACGATTGTCGAGCCTACCCCAAGCAGGTTATTGAAACTAGATGCGCCCAAAGACCAGAGTACCGTTGGTCCCTCCGAAGCCGAAGGAGTTGGAGATCGCATAATCGATGGCAAGATCCCGCGCGGTATGAGCGACATAGTCGAGGTCACACTGCGGATCCTGGTTATCGAGATTGATCGTCGGAGGGGAGACCTGATCGCGGATCGCCAGAATGGTAAAGATCGCCTCGATTCCCCCGGCTGCCCCTAGCAGGTGACCGGTCATCGACTTGGTGGAGTTGACCGCAAGCCGTGGCGCGTGATCACCGAAACTCACCTTCACCGCTGAGGTTTCTGCCACATCACCAGCCGGGGTGGAGGTGCCATGAGCATTGACGTACTGAATCTGGTCAGGATTGAGTCCGGCATCCGCCAGAGCGCTGTTCATACAACGGGCCGCCCCCTCTCCACCCGGTGAGGGGGAGGTCATATGGTAGGCGTCACCACTCATCCCAAAACCGAGCAACTCGGCGTAGATTCGAGCCCCGCGAGCCCGTGCCGACTCATACTCCTCCAGCACCACCACACCAGCACCATCCCCCAAGACAAAACCGTCACGATCGAGATCCCACGGACGACTGGCAGCCTCAGGGTCATCATTGCGGGTCGAAAGAGCCTTGGCCGAGGCGAATCCACTCACCCCCACCTCCGAGGTCGCATTCTCCGCTCCACCGGCAATCATCACGTCGGCATCTCCGTAGACAATCATTCTGGCAGCATCCCCAATACTGTGGGTTGCCGTACTACAGGCGGTAACAATGGCGGTATTGGGCCCTTTCGCCCCCAACATGATCGAGAGATTGCCAGAGACCATATTGATGATATTGGAGGGGACGAAGAAGGGAGAGACCTTGCGTGGCCCACCACCGACCAAGGCATCCCGCCCCTTCTCGATCCCTGGCAGACCACCGATACCGGAACCGATTGAGACCCCGATCCGTTCCGCATTCTCCGTCACCTCCAGCCCCGAATCCTCAAAGGCCTGCATTCCGGCCGCAATCCCGAAATGGATGAAACTGTCCATCTTGCGCAGATCTTTTTTCGAAAGATAACGCAGTGGATCAAAATCGGGACGAACGGAACAGGAGAAGGTCACCGGGAAACCGCTGGCATCAAAATAGGGGATTGGCCGAGCGCCACTCTTTCCAGCCAGAATATTCTCCCAGCTCTCGGCGACGGTATTCCCCACCGGAGAGACCATTCCGATCCCAGTCACCACAACCCTTCGCTCACCCTTCATCTGTATTCAAACTCCCTCGATACCCCATGAAACCCAAAAGAGCCGCACTTCAGCAGTGAAGTACGGCTCTGCAACCCACTGTCCACTCAATGAGGAACAGATCCGGGACGGCTATCCCTTGACGCTGTTGACGTAGTCGATGGCCTGCTGCACCGTAGTGATCTTCTCTGCCTCATCATCAGGAATCTCACAATCAAAGGCGGACTCCAGCTCCATCACCAACTCCACAGTATCGAGAGAATCGGCACCGAGATCGTCTACAAAGGAGGACTCATTGGTGATCTCACTCTCCTCCACACCCAACTGCTCCGCAACAATCTTAGTAATTTGTGCTTGAATATCGCTCATTGGTTTCCTCTATCTGTTTCTCTAAAGAGTCTATAGTTACAACACCCGAACAACGGCCTGAATGTGCCGCAAATCGTACCATACAACCGCTGGAACGGGAACGTTTATGGGGGCCACACCGGGAAATAGACACCTAAATGACGACTACACTCCCGGGAGTGACAACTTCCCTCCTCTCAACAAGGGGTTACCCCCCACCATCACATATACATCCCACCATTGACATGGAGGGTCTGTCCGGTCACGTAGGCCGCCTCATCCGAGGCCAAAAAGGCAACCGCTGCAGCCACATCCTCAGGTTTCCCCAAGGCCCCAGCGGGAATCTGCTCCCGCAGCCTGGCCTTCTGCTCTTCGGGTAGAGAACGGGTCATATCGGTATCGATAAACCCGGGCGCCACGGTGTTGACCGTAATTCCACGCGAGGCCACCTCTCGCGCCATGGAACGGCTAAAACCCATGACTCCGGCCTTGGCGGCAGCATAATTGGACTGCCCAGCATTCCCCATCGCTCCCACTACCGAGGTGATGCTGATCACGCGCCCATGGCGAGTCTTCATCATCCCCCGCAAACAGGCCTTGGAAAGCCGATAGATGGCGGTGAGATTGGTATCCATGATCGCCGACCACTCCTCCTCCTTCATCCGCATCAGCAGGTTGTCTCGGGTAATCCCGGCATTGTTGACCAGGACAGTAATCGGACCATGCTCTCCAGCAATCTCTGCCACCACCCGCTCAATCGCCTCCGGATCCGTAACATCGAGTGCCACCCCACGCCCCTCGATGCCGGCCTCGCGGAGGTAGTCACCAATCTTCCCGGCCCCTGACTCCGTAGTCGCTGTCCCCACCACAAAGGCACCATCCGTCCCCAGGCGCAGTGCGATCGCGGCACCGATTCCTCGACTAGCGCCCGTCACCAATACCACTTTACCCTGTAGTTCCGACATCACTCCTCCCCTTCCGAGTCCAGGACCATCGCCAGTGCAGCGGAGAGACCAGAGACTGAACTCAACTCCGCCGTCCGCATTCCCCGTTCGATACGTTTATTGAGACCGAGCAGCACCTTGCCCGGACCACACTCCACCAGCGCATCGACCCCAGCCGTGGTCATCTCACGAATGGTGTCGACCCAGCGCACCGGACGGTGCAACTGCCGCACCAACGCCCCCCGCACCTGGTCCGGCTCAATCTCCGCCACCACATCGACATTATTGATCACCGGGATCTCCGGGGGATTGATCACGATCGGCGACAAGGCCGCGGCAAACTGCTCCGCTGCCGTACGCATCAAGGAGGAGTGCGACGGAACACTGACCGGTAGCAGTAGCGCCCGCTTCGCTCCAACCCCCTTGGCAGCGGCAATGGCCCGTTCCACCGCAGCGGCACTACCCGCAATCACCACCTGCCCCGGGGCATTGAAGTTGACCGCCTCGACCACATCCCCCTGGGCGGAGTCGGCACAGAGATTCCGCACCTGATCATCCTCTAGCCCCAGAATCGCCGCCATCGCCCCTTCACCATCCGCAACCGCCTGCTGCATCAGTCGACCACGCTCCGCCACCAACGCCACGGCATCACCAAAATCGAGCGCACCCGAGGCAACCAGGGCACTGTACTCCCCCAAGCTATGACCGGCCATCACCGCCGGCAAGGCTCCACCCTGCTGCTGCCACAATCGCCATAACGCCACCCCTGCCACCAGCATCGCCGGTTGAGTATGGACCGTCTGATTGAGCTGTTCCTGCGGACCTTGCTGCACCAGTTTCCAGAGATCGTACCCCAGCACCTCGGAGGCCTCATGATAACTCTCTTCAATCACCGCATGGGTTGCTGCCAGTTCTGCCAACATCCCGATCGACTGTGACCCCTGCCCGGGGAATACAAATGCCAATTTCATATCTATATCCGTAACTCCACCGATAACCCGTTACATTCGCACCAATGCCGATCCCCAGGTAAACCCACCGCCAAACGCCTCCATCAGCACCGTCTGCCCCGACTCGATACGACCACTACGAACCCCCTCGTTGAGTGCCAGCGGGACCGATGCCGCCGAGGTATTACCGTGATCCTGTACCGTCAGGATGACCCGCTCCATCGACATCCGGAGCTTGCGCGCAGTAGCGGCAATGATGCGGATATTGGCCTGATGAGGGACCAGCCAGTCCACCTCCTCCTTCTCCATCTCATTGGCCTCCAGAGTCTCATCGACAATCCGCCCTAAGGTATTGACCGCCATCTTGAAAACCTCGTTGCCACGCATCTCCATCGTCGGAATCTCACCGGCAACACCGGCCGAAACCCCTCCCGCCGGAACATGAAGCAACTCCTCATACTGACCATCCGCATGGATATGGGTCGAGAGAATACCGGGACGCTCCGAGGCCTGCAGCACCACCGCGCCGGCACCATCCCCAAAAAGGATGGCGGTTCCACGATCGTTCCAGTCGACGATTCGCGACATGGTCTCAGCCCCCACGACCAGGGCCCGGCGAGCAGAGCCGGCCCGAATGAAGTTGTCCGCCACCGCCAAGGCGTAGATGAAGCCGGTGCAGACCGCCTGTACATCAAATGCCGGACAACCGTGAATATCGAGTCGTTGCTGCAACAGACAAGCGGTACTGGGAAAGACCTTGTCCGGAGTCGTCGTCGCCACCACGATCAGATCGATCTCCTGTGGCTCCAGCCCAGCCGCATCCAGTGCCTGGCGCGAGGCCTGCTCAGCCAGATCACAGGTGGTCTCACCGGCAGCCGCGATATGACGTTTGCGAATTCCGGTACGAGCCACAATCCACTCGTCCGAGGTCTCCATCATCTGCTCCAACTCGGCGTTGGTGCGCACCCCCTGGGGCAGATACCCTCCGGTACCGATAATTCTGGAGTAGTTCATGATCTTCAGCCCACCAAGGTCGTGTGAAGGTGGCGAACGATCTTACTGGGGATGGCGTGCTCCACCTCAGCCACCGCCACCCGAATCGCATTGCAAAAACCGGCCACATCGGTTCCGCCATGACTCTTGACCACAATCCCGCGCAACCCCAACAGGCTGGCTCCGTTATAGTTACGCGGATCGATACGAGAACGGAAAGAGTGCAGTACCGGACGGGCGATGAGACCGGCCAACCGGGTCAGCAGGTTACTGTGAAACTCCCTACGGATAAAGTGGGAGACCATCTTCGCCAGCCCCTCACTCGCCTTGAGGGCGACATTACCGACAAAGCCATCACACACCACCACGTCGACCGTCCCCTTGTAGATATCATCCCCCTCGACAAAACCGTAGTAATTCAAATCACTTGCTGCCAACACCTCAGCTGCCTGTTTCACCACCTCATTCCCCTTGATCTCTTCCGCACCGATGTTGAGCAGACCGATCGACGGGCGCTGTTTTCCGGCAACGGCGGTAACGAACTCCGCCCCCATCACCGAAAACTGAAACAGGCTCTGGGCATCGGCATCGACATTGGCACCGAGGTCAAGCATGTAACTGGTACCGGCGATGGTCGGCAGCATTCCACAGATGGCAGGCCGATCGATGCCGGGCAACATCTTCAATACGAACCGGGAGGTAGCCATCAATGCACCGGTATTCCCGGCACTGACACAGGCACCCGCTCGCCCCTCCTTGACCAGATTGAGCGCCACCCGCATCGACGAGTCCCGCTTCTTACGCAGAGCCAGGGAGGGCGACTCATCCATCTCCACCTGCTGTGAGGCGTGGTGAATCTCCAAGCGTTGGCGCAAAGCATCATCACTTCCCGCCAGTGCAGCCACAATCGCACCTTCATCCCCCACCAGAATCAGTCTCAGTTCGGGATCGAGTCGAACCATCTCCACCGCTGCCGGCACGGTCACCTCAAGACCGAAGTCCCCCCCCATGGCGTCGATAGAGAGTGTGGTCACGATCGTAAGCCGGCCACATCACCCCATGCCGCCGCCATCACTGCAACCCTGGGTATCAATCGTCGAGACGGCTGTCTACCACCTTGCGACCACGATAGTAACCGTCGGGGGTGACATGGTGGCGCAGATGGGTCTCACCGGTCTCTTCATCAATAGAGAGCGCCGGTGTGCCGAGGGCATCATGTGCCCGCCGCATCCCGCGCCTGGAACGGGTCTTTTTGTTCTGCTGTACAGCCATGGTTCTCTCCGAATAGTAATGGACCTACCCCACCGCAGGACAACGCCTCCGGCTCAGGAATCGCGGCGCATTATACTGGAACAGGACACCTCTCTACCAGCGCTATCTCACCCACCATGATCGACGTTGTGTTACCCACACATTCACCCTATAATCCCCCCCGCTGTG
>CAYFPL010000019.1:0-1477 GCA_964344935.1 uncultured Rhodospirillaceae bacterium | reverse complement strand
TCAAAATCCGCCGGTGGCAACACCTTGGGGGTTCAAGTCCCCCCCTCGGTACCAAATATTACTAATAACACATTGTTTTTATTGTTGTTTTTGTTTTTTTAAGCGTAATTTCAGCGTAACGCGCAAAATCTCCGATACTACTTAATGGAGCCTGAAGGCTCCCCTACACAGCTTGTGCTGTCCATTTCCAGCGCCAGACTCCACTAACATCTCAGCTTACAGTTGCGGAGAGATTGCTGGCCACAGGTGACCGCCCACAACCTTGTTGCCTGTTTTTTGAGCAGCAGCCCACGCACAACGGAATCGAAGATGGATTCCGCCTTTGGTGTTTTGTTTTCTTGACTATTTCTCACTACCGTGAATAATTCACAGTATGAATGTTGTTAATCTTGGAGTAGTGTCGATTCAACAAATAAACGAATTGGCAAAAGACACTCAAAACATCAAATACAAGCCTGATCCAAAACTGCGAAGAACGATGAAGCAGCATGGGATCACTATCCGTCAAATCCACGAATGTTTGTTGCACGGAATAAGCATCAACAATCCCGACACAGACGGGAATAATCAAGAGATAACAATAAGTTGCTTATCGTGTGGTGATCACTTCTCGCTGAGGGTAGCGGTGGCTAACGAAAAAATAACGATACTGGAGGTCTATGGATGACCAGAGATAGAGACCTATACCACTATGATGAGTGTGGCCTTGATTACGTGTGGCTGGATGGCGTCATCTGTGAGGATGGGTATGTGAGCATCCCAGATATGGATGGACTGCACACTCAAATCGGTCTATACATTATGCGTAATCGCGGACTGATGTCCGGGGACGAATTCCGCTTTATTCGCATCGAACTCGGCATGTCGATTGCCGACTTTGCCGACTACTCAGGAATGAGCTACGACTCTGTTCGCGGGTGGGAGAAAGACCGAGGAGTAAACCCGGCTGCCGACAGGCTTCTTCGCGTGTTGTACATGAGAAAGCTGCAAGACCCAGAGGTTGACTCTTTGCTAAAGGAGATAGCTCGACTCAACAGAGAGATTCATGCTCACTCTAAGCATATCTTCAGGTCTACCGGAGAAGGCTGGAGGATGGCCGCCTGAATAGTTGCCTATTTTTTGAGCAGCGCTATAATTTGACCAACCCCGCCAGTCAAGTATGCGGTAATCGGTCAAACCAGCCCGTTCTTCACAGCTCCTTAAAATTATTGTAATAGAGCTTTCGTTCCTCCGGGGTCACATCTTTGACTTCTGATAGCAGGTGGGGTGATACGTTCCAGCGCTGCCCTTGGTCAGTCTCGACGGTGATGGTCTTGCTGTTGAATTTGATACCATAGATCTGATCTTAGTGGACTGTCGGCAAATAACGCCTTCCATCTTCTTGGTGTCAGTTCTTCCACTCTGTCTGCAGGGTGCTGATCAACCCGCTGTTGACACCGGAGTAAACCCGCACTTATTCGCCGCATCCCGCAGGGGC
>CAYFPL010000018.1:1684-14265 GCA_964344935.1 uncultured Rhodospirillaceae bacterium | reverse complement strand
CGCCGATACCCGCAACGACTATGCCGACATCAACAACCTGCATCCCGGCAAGTTCAAGCAGTTCCTCTACGGCGCCCCGGACGAACGCCGCGACGTGATCCGCGAAACCAACGCCCGCCTCCAACCCTGGAACCCGAAGTGGACTGAAACTGATAATGCACTGCTAGAGCCAGCGCCAAGCCCGAACGCCTATGCCAGTGACGCGCTCGCACCCCCGCACAATTCGTGGACAGAGGAAATGGATGGCGTATTCCCGAGCACGAACAACCTCATCAATAGGAATGAGGTGCAAACAATCTCCGATTTGCCTCCGGATGGCTCAGAAGCCAAAGATTATGATCTGAATGGGTGGCGGCCCGGAAAGTTGACGCCGGTTGAAGATACCAATCCAACAGCCCCTGATCCGATGGAAACGGAAAGCCGGATAGAACCCGTCACGACGGTCGGTCCAATTGGTACGATTGATTACAAACTGCCGGACTCAGACGTCAAAGCATCAGCGGAAAATGACGAGGCACTCAATTTGGCTAACGCTTCGACGCCACCGAAAACATTGTCCGCCGCTTCTACCTCTCGCAAAGCCATTTATGACCCGGACACGGAACGCGCATTGGACGAACTCCGGCACAAAGAATCCAGCGGCAACTACAAAATTGTTAATTCCAAAGGTTATTTGGGCGCCTATCAGATGGGCAATCTCGCGCTGGTCGATGCCGGACTAAAAGAGACTGTTGGTAAGGATTCAGCGGGCAAGAATATCTACGCATGGACGGGCAAATACGGCATCCATAGCCAGACGGATTTTCTTAATAACCCCTATGCTCAAGATCGCGCTGTCATGGATTTCTTTAAGGCCCTCAAACGTCAATTGAACAGTGACAAGAATGGTGCGTCCGAATTCATCGGCATGACGATTGACGGAATAAATGGCAAGATCAAAATTACACTGGATGCGCTGATCCTTGCAGGACACCGGCGGGGTGCAAAGGCCGTTTCCGATTATCTGCATTACCTACAAGAGCGCGGAATGAAGAGCGATCCAGAGATGAGCGAGCCGTTCAAAGAAATAGAAACAAGACTTCGGGAGTTCGCAAATTCAATCGTAAAGGTTCCATAATTGATGGAGTAATTGTACTAATTCATAATACCTTCGGTAATCTAAACTCACTCCAACGCTAACATACGAGGTAAATATTATGATTAAAACTTATCGTGCGCGGATCGTTATCGCCGTCGCGATACTCTTCTTATCATGCGCTCCTTCAATTGCGGCTGAAGAGCTAATCTTCAAGCCGTGGCCGTTCGGATTGCAGGTTGAACCGAAGATTAAGGAACTGCTTGAGAAATTGTACTCACCCTATGTAGATCGCAAACTAAACATGTCTGTAGTTCGTGGTGTCCCAGTTGATATGGACAACAACGGGACACTCGAACTCATCGTTGCCTTTGTGGGTTCCGGATTATGCGGGGCGCGCGGCTGCAGCGGATATGTTCTGCAGGGATCCAACGAAACCGGCTGGTCAGTGCTTACGGATACGGAAACCATGCATGACGGCATAAGAGTCACTAAGGACGTCGTCGTGAAATACCGGGCACTCATCGGTCCCTACAACATTTTGGTTTGGAACGGCGTTCAGTTTTTTCTCGTATGCGGAAACGACGAATGCAGGAGAACATTCGACCAGACCGTCAAGTACTGACACCGTATTCTTAGGCCTCGGGACTATTGGCCTAGTTCAAAGATTGTGCGCCCAACCGATCAAGGCTTTCTGGGCTGGTTGACGTGCTCAGCACGGTGGAAAACAGTTGGGCCTACTTCAACAAGCCCATGGATGATTTGACCTCCCGGGCAATCTGGCGTGGAACATGGGCACCGACCCGGATTTTGCCCGCGCCTATAACGAGGCGGATCCGGCCGCAAAGGAGGATATGAAATGGAACCAGGCCGAGGCCGATAAATGGTGGGACAGCGCCAGCCCGGAGGAGATCACCGATCAATACGACGCGGCCAAGGAAGCCAAAGCCTATGACATTGGCCGCAAGAGCATCGATTGGGGGATCGACTATACGGATGCTGATACCCGCAACGACTATGCCGAAACCAACAACCTGCATCCCGGCAAGTTCAAGCAGTTCCTCTACGGCACCCCGGACGAACGCCACAATGTGATCCGCGAAACCAACGCCCGCCTCCAACCCTGGAACCCGAAGTGGACTGAAACTGATAATGCACTGCTAGAGCCAGCGCCAAGCCCGAACGCCTATGCCAGTGACGCGCTCGCACCCCCGCACAATTCGTGGACAGAGGAAATGGATGGCGTATTCCCGAGCACGAACAACCTCATCAATAGGAATGAGGTGCAAACAATCTCCGATTTGCCTCCGGATGGCTCAGAAGCCAAAGATTATGATCTGAATGGGTGGCGGCCCGGAAAGTTGACGCCGGTTGATCGGGAAGCTGCGAATGCAAACTCAATCCAAGTTGTGCCGGCTCAGAGTGCTGAGGATGGTGATCGATATCGCGTTAATTCGGTTGGAACGTAGGAAGTCCCGGATGATGCAGAGCAATATTCTGCCACATCCTTGCATTCGCAGTATGACTATCCCGACGGAGATAGCCGGCTTGCCGAAGGTGATGACCCGGAAGAACGTGAACGCGAGACAGATCTCAAGTTCACCATGCAATACGGCAATTTCGGCGGTGAGCATTGGACCAATGGACGAAAGCGCAAAGGTCAAAAAGTGACAATTACTGATGAATTCGACAATACGGGGGTCGACAAACGAAAGCCCATTGACAAACTGGATCGCTTGTTCATGTACCATGACAAGGGATATGAAAAAGCTGAAGAGCTCGAGATGGCGAACAACTCAGCGGCTGCGAAGGCCGTCCGACTCAAAGCAGACCTGAAACTTCTCGCAGAACTAAAGAAACTGAAGAAAGATGTCTTGGCCGAGAGAATCAAACTCGGCATCAGCGGCTCCGGCCATGATACGCGGGAGCATATGCATGGGCACAAAGTGAATGCGATGCACATGCTAAATAATGCAATCATTTTCTTTTCGCTGAAGACATCGGGCAAGTACAGGAGAGCCTAAGCCGAGTCCCACGAAACATACGGTTGCCGTTGCCGGTTTGGGCGATTACTGCCATCGGTGCGATACAGAGCGCACACGCGACACCAGAGACTTTGCCTGCCGATACGGCGGTGGCTTCGCCATCCGTGGCGTTCTAATGTGTATTCTTTCGCAAACCAGATTACTGCTGCCACTTGGCGGCCACGGCCAATCTTGCCCAGGGTATGTGAATACGCCGCGGTTCGGATCCATCGACGCCAATGCGCCAAAGTCCTTGAACTGACCCTGTGCCGGGTTCCGCCCGGTCTTTGAGCCAGCCACTCGCCCAAATGAGAAAGAATTTCTCGTCTGTGGAGAGCGTGAACTCACCGCTACCGTGGTTCCATCCCGTCACCGAACGATAATACATCAATCTTCTATTCTGACCGTCTTGCCGAGCCCAAATTGCAGCACTTTCGGGAGGGTTCACCAGTTTCCCAATATTACCAAGATTTGAGTCGAAATAGATGATGGTGCCGTTTTGTGATGGGACGGCATTGCTTGAGTGGGCCCTGTAAATTGTAGATGACGTTTTATCTATGACAAAGTCGGGATGCCAGTTCTTCTCGGTTTCGCTAACCCTGTGAATGAAATTCAACTGGTACAGTTCGTCATAGCTGTCTCTAATGTGCGCATTCTTAGGGTCATGTAGGATTTTGTAAGGATATTCGGCCAAATACACGACTTCATCTCCCCGCCCGGTAAAGTAGGGTTCACCAGCCAGCATAAAGTTGAAATCGGTTAAGGCTCTCGTTTCGCCGGTGGCAAGGTCAAGAGCAAAAATATCTGCGCTGTTTATCTTTACGTGCGTGCGTGTCTGATAGTTGTCGGGCATTCGCCTGTATAGAGCATAGGCGATCTTGCTTCCGTCCGGATGATAGGACGGCCAGAGCTTGTAGCTATCCGCGTCTTCAACGATGCGCCATTCTTGGGTTCCACGGTTCATGATTCCCAGCTTGGTCACATAGCGATCATCATCGTGAATTTCGAATACGAACTCTTTTCCGTCGGGTGAGAACCGGGCCCGCTGCCAGTACTGCCCCTCGGGTGTCTCATAGATTTTCACATTGCTGCCGTCTAAATCCCAGGCCGCGAGATGGCAGGTCCGTTCGTATGTCAGGCCCGCTGTGCAATAACTCGACATGACCCGCTCGTTGGAAGGAAATAGCACTGAATCTTCAATTGTTGCCGGCTCTGGAAATTCGGGCCTTTCATAAGCGCATGCGCCCAATACAAGTACTGATGCAAAGGCAAAGGCGATTCTTGCACTTGGGATAGATAGCTTCATGGGCATTTAATTCGTGTTCCAATTTGCTGATCGATATCTTGGACAACGTTGATTGATTTACCCTGCGATTTTACTCGAATATGGTATGGCGATCGAAGCAGCGCTAGCTTGCCGAGACAACCATATCTATGACCAAGCCAGGCAAATTTCTCACGATTTGAACGGTTGGTAGCCCACACCCCGATGATAGTCGGTCACGAGATTATCAACTGGGGCATCGACTATACGGACGCCGATACCCGCAACGACTATGCCGAAACCAACAACCTGCATCCCGGCAAATTCAAGCAGTTCCTCTACGGCACCCCGGAAGAACGCCGCGACGTGATCCGCGAAACCAACGCCCGCCTGCAACCCTGGAACCCGAAGTGGCACGTGCCTGCCGTGTCGCGAACGTTGAAGTTGTGCGTGCGCCGGGGACGAGCGCCGTAGCTCCGCGCCAATTCCCTGACTGAACGACTGCGGATTGGATAGCAACGGGACACTGGGTCATTTGGAAACGCAGCGTACCACTTCGCGCCTGCGCCCTGACCCGAGTATCCCCACAATCTTGAACTTCCGAAAAGGAGACCAGACGATGCTGATCGACATCTTTGGCGTTGGCAAACGGGACGACAGCCCGGACTGGGAAGACAGCCCCTTCAGCCTGGATTACCTCTCGCAAGGCCAAAACAACTTCGATGCCATCCGTGAGGATGACGCCTATGAAGATTATGCCGACGAGAAGACCCGTCGGCGCACGCAGACCAGGGCCCTGGAACTGTTCGACGATCTCGATGCCCGGGATCAAACCCCGGCTGCCGGCTCCATCGGCATCATGGCCAACACCTACGGCACCGACCCGCGCCTGGCGCAGCGCTACAACCAATCGGACGAAGGCGAACGCAAGCGGCTTCGGGGCGAAGTGCAGAACGGCCTGGCATGGGCGCAAACGGCAAGTCCGCTGCAACTGGCGGACCAACTGGCGGCGGTGAAGAAGGCGCAGTCGTTCGACGTCACCCACAACGACTTCGAATGGGACAGGGCCTATCCCTACGACAAGCAGAACCCCACCTTCCGCGAGAACGAGGGCCTGCATCAGGAGGAGAAGACCAGCTTCTTCCCCCACTTGGGCGCCAGCCCCGAGAGCCGGCAAAAGATCATCGACGAGCTGGACGCCCAAATCCACCCCTGGCCGGCCCATATGCCGGCGGCGGACGAGACCGACACCGGGCTGGACGAGGATTTCGGTCACTTGTATGGACCTGAGTCGGATAAATTTGATGCAGTCGGTTCCAAAATTGGTGTCGAACCAGACGATCAAAATCAGGATTCCGATGATGTCGGCACCGCACCAACCAGCGAACCACCGGCAACACCGACGCCAAAGGTGCCGGTGGAGGACGGCAGTAAAACCGCAACGAAGCTTAAGAGATCCACTACGGTAGCCAAGGATCGCATGGACCTGTACGAAGGCTGGCATCCATCGCAAATTTGGGTCTACGAGAATGTCACCCTGCCGCTGATAGAAGCGGAAGCTGAGACGCGTAAGTTCCTCAACAAGCTGGGTCCCGACGTGGGTGACCGTATCTTCGGTCTGTTGGATCAGGCGCTCGCCTTCAGCCCGGTCCAGGATGTCCCGGACCTCAAGCAGGGCGCCGGCGAGCTGATGGAAGGCATCGACGGCGGGGATGCTGCTAAGATCGCCGCCGGCGCCACGGCCTTGGCCGGGGCCCTGGTCTCGTTAGGATCACCGGGGAGCTATTCCCAGTACGAAGCGACGGTGAAAACCTTTGAGCCCTTGATCCGCAAGGGTGCGGACAAGCGCCCGGGAACCGGGAAAGGCAAATCAAACCGCGAATTACCCATGGCATCTTCATCCGGTGCGGGATACAATCCACCCAACGTCAAGCCCCGGCCATTCGCCGAGGATTATCCCACGGGAGCGCGCACGGATGAGCAAAAAAACCTCACCCACGACATCGACGGAAACCCCCTCAAAGTCGGCGGACGAATTGTGGGCCGAAGAGTGGGTGGCGGAAAAGACGAAGCCCTACCGGCAACAGAATTTGACGCCATCGCAAAGAAAGGAACTGGCCGACCTACTAAGACAGTTACGCAATCCGCCATCGACGGTGACTTGGGTCGGACAAAACTCGAAAGCACCACCAGGAATCCGACGCAGGTAATCCTCGCCAAGGAGTTGAGCCCCGATGACGTGCCCCTCGTCTACGGGCACGAGATCGGCCATGTTGTCGATCAGTTGGCCGGGGAGATATCCACCAGGGGCTTGAGAAAGGAACTTAGAGGGCTCTACAACACCCTCAATAACCCGAAACGCAGCCGCGACGGCAGCCAAGCGGCGGCTCATCGCGAGCTCATGACACCCCATATGATGGGCTATGAGGGTGACGATATTCCCCGCGAATACATGGCCGAGGCGATCCGGGCCTACATGGCCGACCCGAACTACATCAAGTTGGTGGCGCCGAGGACAGCCAAGGCGATCCGTCTGGCCGTCAACCGCAACCCGGCGGTCAATCATATGTTGCAGTTCAACACCGTGCCCTGGGCGGCTGCCCTGCCCGGCGCGGCAGTGGCGGCCATCGCCGGCGCAAAGAGCGGGGATGACGAAAGCTAATCCGCCAAACCGCCGGCTTGGCTCTTTTTCTGATCCAAAGAATTGAAACTGATGGCCCGACGGGATCGGCCTGCCGGGATCATTTTGGCGACCCATGAGGAGACAAAAGATGACCGACAGCAATCAAGACAAATGGCTCGATGACGTGATCAAGAACGTGTTCTCTAATCCAGAGCATCCCTATTTCAAGGCCAGCGACCCGCGGCAAAGCCGCGCCGTGGAAGCCTTGACCACGGTCTATAACCACCGCTATCCGGAACCCAACGGCACGGTCGTTTCCACGGCCGAGCAGCCGGACGGTTTCGACAGCGTCGAAGAGGCCATCGACTATCTCGCCAACGTCGGCAACCGGTAGACGGAGCGCTCATCCGTATGAGTGCCAACACAATTGGCAATTCGGATGCCGATGCAGACTCTAATTTGAAATTCTTCTTGTAATTTCAATTTATATGAGGTAGAATTCTCATGCTGAAATTGTTGCGTCAAGGGATCAACTTCAGGCCGCCGGAACCAACGCCGGCATCCGATGTGACGCAGCGTCGGTGGTTTTGAAAGCTCCGGCATCCGGTATTTTTCAGAACGCCAATCTGTTGATCCAGGGCAAACCGGGCGCGCCGGTTCCTGATGATCCCCATTGCCAGCATGTACGGCTGGCCCCGCTTTAGCGCGCCGATCGCCTTCATGATCAAGTTCCGGCTGACAAGCCGCCCGCACTGGCCCCGCCTTTGAGGTGCCATTGCGTGCCGCCCAGCGAACCGTCGGGTCTTTTAACCCCGGTTGGCCGCCGCAGAGGCCAGGCGGGTCCGGCCCCACAAGTCCCTAAGTTTGGGCCGGGCACCCCGCCGCTTCACCACATTGTAGAGCCCCGCCAAAGCGCGGGGTGTGTCACAGAAGGAGGGTCGGACGTATGTCTACCCAAGTAAGCACGGGCTTTGCCCAGCAATATGGCCAGAATGTTATGCAGCTGGCCCAACAGCGCGGCTCCCGCCTCGCCACGACCGTGCGCAAGGAGGATGTCACCGGCGAAAGCGGTTATTTCGACCGCATCGGTGCCTCCGCCGCGCAAAAGCGCACCACCCGTCACGGCGACACGCCGCTGATGAACACACCGCACAGCCGGCGCAAGCTGGACCTGGCAGACTATGAATGGGCCGATCTTTGCGACCATCAGGACAAGCAGAAACGCCTGAACAGCCCCGAATCCGATTATGCCATCGTCGGCGCCAACGCCATGGGCCGGACCATGGATGACATCATCATCGAGGCCGCCAACGGCACGGCGAAGACAGGCAAGGACGGCTCGGGCACGGTCAGCTTTCCCGCCAGCCAGCAAATCGCCGCCGGCGCCGCCGGCCTAACCCTGGCCAAGTTGTTCTCGACACTGGAATTGTTCAACGCCAACGACGTGGACACGGACGAGCGCAAAACCATGGTGATCGGTCCGAAACAGATCACCGACCTCCTGGGCATTTCCCAGGTCCAGTCCGTGGATACCAACCGGCTGCGGACCCTGGTCGAGGGCGACGTGGTCCAGTTCATGGGCTTCCACTTCATCATGTCGAACCGCCTGAACGTAGACAGCAACGGCGACCGGCTGTGTCTGGCCTATACCCGGCCCGCCATCGTCCTCGGCGTGGGCAAGGATGTCAGCTCGAAGATCACTGAGCGGGACGACAAGTCCTATGCCACCCAGGTGTATGTCTGCATGTCCATGGGCGCCGTGCGCATGGAAGAAGAACAGGTGGTCGAAATCGCCTGTGTCGAAAGCTAGGAAGGGGGATCTGAGATATGGCTGTTACAACGCAAAACTCCGATCAGTATGCCAACCACGTGGCCACCCCACCGGTGATGAACGCCCCTCATGTCTGGGGCGGCAAGATGCGCCAGGCGTTCTTCGAGTTCACCCAGTCGGGCGCCGGCGATGCCGGCTCCATCGCCCGCCTGGTGAAGCTGCCCGCGGGCAAGGTGCGGGTGATCCTGCCGTTGTCGCGGATCGCGTTTTCCGCCCTGGGCACATCGCGGACCCTGGATCTGGGCTGGGAAGCCTATGAGGACGACGATGGCTTCGATGCTGTCGCCGCCGATCCGAACGGCCTGGACGACGGTGTCGATGTATCCTCGGCCGGCTCGGTGAACCCCGCCGGCACCGTGGGCGGGGCCGAGACTTACCTCTTCGAAAGCGCCGAAGGGGTGGTGATCACGGCCCAGATCAACGACGGCACCATCCCGGATGCCGCCACCCTAAAGGGGTATCTGGTCTACGTCGTTGAGTAGACCTTTGAGGCATGGAGGCCGCACATGCGGTACTCCAAACACTTGAATTAGGGCACGCAACCTAGCCCTAGAGCGCCGCTGAGACTTTGGGAGATTAGTCGCGGCAGGCGCTCCGCCACCGGCTGTATTTTTTAAGAGCAGCCGGTGGCGTTTCTTTCTTCATCCCATTTTCTTCCGCCAAATCACCCATTGGAGGATCCCACCATGGCCGCATCCGACGTTGAAATCTGCAACATCGCCCTCGGTATCCTGCAGGAACAGCGCATCACCTCCCTGACCGAAAGTTCCGAACAGGCCCGTTACTGCAACGTCCATTACGACGATGCCCGCGACTTCGTCCTGCGCCTGCATCCCTGGAATTTCGCCACCCGGCGGGCCAGCCTGTCCCGCAACGCCGCTCAGCCGGCCTTCGGCTATGACTATTCCTATGCGCTCCCCACCGATCCCTATTGCCTGCGGGTGATTTCCGTCAACGATCCCCTTTATCCGCCCATGTGGAAGATCGAGGGGCGGGACCTTTTGATCGATGTGGATGCGGTGGACCTTGTCTATATCGGCCGGGTCATCGATGTGAACCAGTACGACGCCGGCTTCGTGCAGGCCTTGGCACATTACCTGGCCTGGAAATTGGCCAAACCCCTGACCGGCTCGAAGACGGAAGCGGACCAAAAGGCCCGGGACTTCAATTCCGTGCTGGCCCTGGCCCGCTCTGTCGATGGCCTGGAGGATGTGCAGGATCCCCTGCCCACCTCTCCCTTCGTTTTGGAGCATTTGTCCTGATGCCCCGCCTCTGGCCCGACCAGGTTCAGTTCTCGGCCGGTGAAATCTCGCCGAAATTGTATGGCCGCACGGATGTGAAGCAGTATTTCCAAGGCTGCCGCACATTGGAGAACTGGCAAGTCCTGCCACAGGGCGGCGCCGTCAAACGGGCGGGCACCCGTTTTGTGGCGGAGGTCAAGGACAGCGATCATCCGCCCCGGCTGCTCCCCTTTGTCTATGGCGTGGAGCAGGCCTATGTCATCGAACTGGGGCATGACGGCGGCAGCGGCTATATGCGCTTTTACAAGGACCAGGCGCAGATTATATCGGGCACGCCGGTGGAGATCACCACGCCGCCCTGGGCCGAAGCGGAACTGTTGGAGGTGATGTATGCCCAATCCGCTGACAGCATGTACCTGGCGCACCCCAACCAACCACCCAAGGTGCTGACGCGCAGTTCACACACATCCTGGAGCTTGTCCACCTACACGGTCACCTCCGGCAAGGACCCCGCGCCCCCTTTCACCGGCGCGAACGATTATCCCGGCGCCGTCACCTTTATCCAGCAGCGCCTGGCCTGGGCGGCATCCAACAACAACCCGCAGAAAATCTGGCTCTCCCGCACCGGCGATTTCCTTGACCTCCTGGCCGGCAGCAACGACGACGACCCTTTCGATGCCACCGTGGCCAGCCCCCGGGTCAACGTGGGCCGCTGGCTGTTGGGCGGGAATGGCTTGTTCTTCGGCACCGCCGGCGCCGTCTGGCGGGTACGGACGGAAGCCATCACGCCGTCGAACTTCCCCCTCCAGCGCGTCGCCTCGGCCGGCTGCGCTTTCCGCCAGCCCATCGATGTGGACGACCACCTGGTCTATGCATGCCGCTTCGGCGACCCCGCCAACCAGGGGCGGCAACTGGACGGGCTGCGCTATAACGTGGATGCGGACAATTTCGTGCCGGATGAGATTTCCATCATCTCCTCCCACATCACGGACCTGGGCATCAAGGACCTGGCCTGGCAGGAACAGCCCCAGCGCACCCTGTGGCTGGTGCTGGACGACGGCACCCTGGCGTCGTGCACCTATCTGCCTCACAAGGAGATCATCGGCTGGTCTCGGCACCTGATCGCGGGTGTGGATGCGGCGGTGGAAAGCGTCACCACCATTCCCGGCGCCAATGGCGACGAGGTCTGGCTAGTGGTCAAACGCACCGTGAACGGCGGGACCAAGAGAACCGTCGAGGTGATCGACCCCGCCTCCAGCCCCGACAACATCTATCTCGACGGCGCCGTGGCCGCCACCGCGTCGCCCGCCACTACGGCCTGGTCCGGCCTCGACCATCTCGAGGGCGAGGAGGTCGCCATCCTGGCCGACGATGCGCCCGTGGCGTCCAAGACCGTTACGGGCGGCGCCATCACCCTGGACGTGGCGGCGGAGGACACGGTGATCGGCCTTGCCTATACCGCCACCCTGGCGACCAACGATCTGGGCCGGGGTGCTCCCGACGGCGCGGCCCAGGGCCGGATGAAGAGCCTGGGCAAACTGATCCTGCAGCTCAAGGACAGCGGCGGGCTGAGTGCGGCCGCCAAGGTCGGCCTGGCGGGCGACGACATCATCTTCCGCGAGGTGGACGACCAGGTAGGCCAGGCCATCCCCCTCTACACCGGCCCCATCACTTTACAGCCGCCTACCGGATGGGACCGCCTGGGCCGCATCACCATAACGTCCGATCAACCCCTGCCGGCCACGGTGCTGGCCCTGATCATGCGTGCGGAGGTCAACGACTAATGAGTTTTCTCAACACCATCGGCTCCATCATCGGCCTCGGCAGCGCCGCCTACGGCGCCTATACATCCGCCAAGGGCGCCAAGCAGCAACAGCGCGCCTTTCAGGATCAATCCGCCATGACCCTGCAGATGAGCCAGGCCCAGGCCGCCGTGGCGCTGGAGCTGGCGGCGGTGGAGGCGGACCTGCTGTTCCGCCAGGGGGCCATGTCCCGAGATATTGCACTGGCCAACGCCACCCTGGCGGCGCAAAACGCCGAATGGGAGAACAAGGCCGGCAAGAACGCCCTGGCCCAGGCCCGACGCAAGGGCGAGGCCAGCATTTCCACCATGCGCACCGCCTTCGCCGCCCAGGGGCGCAAGCTGGACGACACCACGCCGAATTTGATGCTCGAGGAGGCCTTTTCGGAACTGGACAAGGACCTGGAGAATATACGCCTGTCATCGGAAAGCGCGGCCGAGCGCCAGCGGGGCCAGGCACGCCTGTTCTCGCTGCAGGGCCAGCGGGAGTGGGAGTTGGCCAACACCCGCGCCGGCGGCCGCCTGCAACAGGGCCAGATCGAAGCCGACAGCCGCCTGCGCACCGGCGGCATCGACAGCGCCACGGCGCTCACGAAAGCGGCCACCGCCCGCAACAATGTGACCTCGGCCTATGTCTCCGGCCTGTCCAACTTCGGCCGGGCACTCGCGAACTTCTAGCCCTAGCCGATCTAGAGACCACCAGTTGACAATGTTTGTCATTG
>CAYFPL010000018.1:0-1674 GCA_964344935.1 uncultured Rhodospirillaceae bacterium | reverse complement strand
CGGGCTTGACCCGGCAATCCAGGGCCGCGCGCTCAGATGTCCCCGATTGCGGCACTCAGCTGACCGCCCATGAAAGGAACCCGCCCATGAAGGTTCAACGCCTGTTTTCCTCGTCCGCCCTGAACATCTCCGCCCCCGTCTACGACCGCGGCGGCGCAAACGGGCTGTCCGGCGCCTTGACCGCATCCCAGGCCATCGGCGCCGCCACCAACCGCGCCTTCGAGGACGAGCGCCGCGCCCAGGCCAGGCACACCGAGGCCCTGGTCAACCGGGGCGCGGAACTCTCCAAACTGGGCGATGGCATCACCAAGGCCGGCGCCGACTTCGCCGACATGGCCCGGCAACTGGATGGCCGCCGGAAACGGGCGCGGGAAGAGACCCATCGCCGCAACACCCAGGCCGCCCTGCGCCAGGACCAGGAAAATGCCCTCGCGGCGATCAATGCAGGCGGCGGCAGCGCCTCCGACCCAGAGGCCGAATTCGCCGCAAATTTCGATCGCAATGCCGCAATTACCCTGAATAGCGTGGCGTCCGACGACCTATGGGACGAGTTCGAATACTTCGCCGAGGACATCAAGGCCGAGGGTCAACACAAGGCCCTCAAGTTCGCTGTCGCCAAAGGAGATCAGCATGCCCGCGACAGCGGCAACAGCCGCCTGGCTGATAACACCAATCGCGCCCTGAATGCCCGTGGCGTCGAGCAAAGCAACATCATGGCGAAAGCCAACCAGGACATCGATGCCCTACGCGAATTCGGCGTGCTCAGCGGCGAGGAATCGGAACGCAAGAAGGCCGCCATGCGTACCCTCGTCCGCGAGAAGACCCTTGCCGCCGACATGGCACTTAACCCGGATATGGCCCTGGCCGAATTCGCCCTCGGCAACTACGACCACCTCTCGGACAGCCAGGAGACGCGGCGGCAGATTCTCTCGCAGATTTCCACCGCCAAGGACCGTCAGAACCGAGCCAACAAATACGCTGTGGTCGATGTACTGCATAACACCATCGAAGCGGTGCGCAAGACCGGCAAGGGATTGGCGGGCGCCGATCAGCTGATCGAGGCCCATGGCACCGTGGAACAGAAGCGGGACTTCAAGGCGGCAAAGGACCTGGCCGAACTGGAATTTGAATTGAGCGAGCGTCTGGCCGCGGCGGACGCCGGCGAGCGGGCGATGATGGAGGCTGAGGTTGCGCTGCCCACGGGCCGGGCCGCGACGGCAGAAGAACGGAAACAGTTTCGCGCCTATCAGGCCGCCAAAAAGACACATGAAACTGAAAAACACCAGGACCCAAACCGCTATGTCAATCGCTACTACCCCAAGCTGAACCTGGCGCAAAACCTGGCGGCGCAGACGGCGCTGGGGGCAACCAAACCGAATGCCTTCACCAAGGCGCAGTTGAACCAGATCGCCGTGTCTCATGGCGAGGCTGCGCCGGAACATAAGACCGCCGTCCTGGTACAGGCAGCCCAGATAGCGGGCAAAGACGCGCCGCTGGCGTTCTGGAACCTGGCCGCATTCCTCAATTCTCCCGCCCCCGTGGTGCTGGCCATGAACCCTGCCGACCCGGACGCCATTCGCACAGCGGATGAAATCCACCGGGTCGAAGCCATGGGAAAGTCGGAAAGAGAGCAAGGCATCAGCCCGGAGGAACGGGACTTCATGCGGGGATTGA
>CAYFPL010000017.1:0-15757 GCA_964344935.1 uncultured Rhodospirillaceae bacterium | reverse complement strand
ACCGTGCCAACGTTGCAATGGGGCTTCGTACGCTCAAATTTTTCCTTCGCCATTCGCTCAATCCTTCAGTGTAAGCACAGGGTCAGGCAAGCTTGGCGCGGACTTCGTCCGACACCGCCTGCGGTACTTGTTCGTAGTGGTCAAAATGCATCGTGAATTGCGCCCGGCCTTGGGTTGCCGAGCGCAGATTGTTGACGTAACCAAACATGTTTGCCAGGGGCACCATGGCGGCAATGACCTGGGCGTTGCCGCGCGGCTCGGTGCCGGTAATATGGCCACGACGGCGGTTCAGATCGCCCATCACATCGCCCACATAGTCCTCGGGCGTCACCACCTCGACCCGCATGATGGGTTCCAGCAGTTTCGGCTTGGCCGACATCACCAGTTCGCGGAAGGCGGCACGGGCCGCAATTTCGAACGCCATGACGGAACTGTCCACGTCATGATAGGCGCCGTCCACCAGGGTGACTTTCCAATCAATCAGCGGGAAACCGGCCAAAACGCCGCCATCGGCCACCGAGTTGATGCCTTTTTCGACACCCGGAATGTATTCCTTGGGCACGTTGCCGCCGACGATCTTGCTTTCGAAGATCTCACCAGAGCCCACTTCACCCGGCTCCAGCTCCAGCTTGATACGGGCGAATTGGCCCGAACCACCGGTCTGCTTCTTGTGGGTGTAATCCAACTCGGCCGTCTTGCCCACGGTCTCGCGGTAGGCCACCTGCGGTGCGCCCACGTTGGCATCCA
This sequence comes from uncultured Rhodospirillaceae bacterium, assembly GCA_964344935.1. Lineage (GTDB taxonomy): Bacteria > Pseudomonadota > Alphaproteobacteria. The sequence goes on along the minus strand of CAYFPL010000017.1, from coordinate 15,010 downwards.
CCTTGAATTCCCGCTTCATGCGGTCGACCAGGATCTCCAGGTGCAATTCGCCCATGCCCTTGATCACGGTCTGGCCACTTTCCGTATCGGAAGTGACCCGGAATGAGGGGTCTTCGTCGGCCAGGCGCTTCAGGGCCGCGCCCATCTTCTCTTGGTCGGCTTTGGTCTTGGGCTCGACAGCAACCTCGATCACCGGATCGGGGAACTCCATGCGCTCGAGAACAACCTGGTTCGAGGGATCGCACAGGGTATCGCCGGTGGTGGTGTCCTTGAGGCCGCACAGCGCCAGGATATCGCCGGCGCGGGCCTCCTTGACATCTTCGCGGCTGTTGGCATGCATCAACAGCATGCGGCCGACACGCTCGCGCTTGCCCTTGACCGAATTCATAATGGTGCTGCCGCTCTCGAGAGTGCCGGAATACACCCTTACAAACGTCAACGACCCCACGAAGGGGTCGGTCATGACCTTAAAGGCCAGGGCGGAGAAGGGCTCGGAGTCATCGCTGTTGCGGACAATGTCCTCGTCCTTGCTCGGGTGGGTACCTACCATGGCCTCGAGATCGGTGGGCGCGGGGAGGTAGTCCACCACGGCATCGAGCAGGGGCTGTACGCCTTTGTTCTTGAAGGCACTGCCGCAGAGCACCGGCACGAAATCGCCGTTCAAGGTGCCTTTGCGGATGCATTTCTGCAAGGTTTCCAAGTCCGGCTCGTTGCCTTCCAAATAGGCTTCGAGGGCATCGTCGTCCTGTTCCACCGCGGTCTCGATCAGGCGGGCACGGTAGTCGGCGGCCTCTACCTGAAGCTCGGCGGGGATGTCTTCATAGTTGAACTTGGCGCCCAGGTTCTCGGTTTCCCAGATGATGGCGCGCTCATGCAGCAGATCGACGACGCCGGCGAAGTCGCTTTCCGCGCCCACGGGCAGTTGCAACACCAGCGGTGTGGTGCCCAGACGGTCCACCATCATATCGACGCAGCGATAGAAATCGGCGCCGGTGCGGTCCATCTTGTTGACGAAGCAGACACGGGGGACGTTGTATTTGTCGGCCTGACGCCAGACGGTTTCCGACTGCGGCTCGACACCGGCCACGGAATCGAACACCGCGACGGCGCCGTCGAGGACGCGCAGGGAGCGCTCCACCTCGATGGTGAAGTCCACATGTCCAGGCGTATCGATAATGTTGACCCGGTGGTCGCGCCAGTTGCAGGTTGTGGCAGCGGAGGTGATGGTGATACCGCGTTCCTGTTCCTGCTCCATCCAGTCCATGGTGGCGGCGCCGTCATGCACTTCGCCGATGCGGTGGCTGCGCCCGGTGTAATAGAGAACGCGTTCCGTCGTGGTGGTCTTGCCGGCGTCGATATGCGCCATGATGCCGATGTTTCGGTATCTTTCGAGGGGAGTGGTTCGAGCCATCTTTCGTGTTTCCTTGTTGCCGCCGTGTACGCCAATTACCAGCGGTAATGGGAAAAGGCCCGGTTGGCCTCGGCCATGCGGTGAGTGTCTTCGCGTTTTTTCACAGAGCTGCCGCGGGCATTGGCGGCATCGAGCAGTTCGCCGGACAGGCGCTCGACCATGGTGTTCTCGGAACGGGCGCGCGCGGCCGCGATCAGCCAGCGGATCGCCAGGGCCTGGCTGCGGTCGGCCCGGACTTCGACGGGAACCTGATAGGTGGCGCCGCCAACCCGGCGCGACCGCACTTCGATCGCGGGCTTAACGTTGTCCAGGGCCTGATGGAAGGTCTGCACGGGATCCTGCCGGGCCTTGTCCTCGATGCGGTCGAGGGCGCCATAGAGGATCTTTTCCGCCACGGACTTCTTGCCGTCCACCATGAGGCTGTTCATGAACTTTGTCAAAACCCGGTCGCCGAATTTCGCGTCGGGCAGAATTTCACGTTTTTCAGCGCGATGTCGCCTGGACATGAACCTAACTCCCCTATTTCGGACGCTTGGCGCCGTATTTGGAGCGGCGCTGGCGGCGGTCCTTGACGCCCTGGGTATCGAGGACGCCGCGAATGATGTGATAGCGCACGCCGGGAAGATCCTTGACGCGGCCGCCGCGGATCATAACCACGGAATGTTCCTGCAGGTTATGGCCTTCGCCGGGAATGTACGACGTCACCTCGTAGCCGTTGGTCAGGCGCACCCGCGCCACCTTGCGCAGGGCCGAGTTCGGCTTCTTAGGCGTGGTCGTATAGACCCGCGTGCAAACGCCGCGCTTTTGCGGGCAGGATTCGAGGGCTGGTACTTTGTTGCGGGTTTTCGGCTTTTGCCGCGGCTTGCGGATCAATTGGTTGATCGTCGGCATGCGCTGTGGGTCCCTTGACTGTGTCTACCAATTCAGACGCTTAATCAAATACTTAACTGCTACGTCAAACTACTTCGACCATTCGTATCAGGAAGGCAAAACGAACGCGGCTGGCGGTGTTTGGGGCTCTGGCTTTTACTGCGCCTCTGTCCGTCTCTGTGCGTATTCGCACGACGAGGCGGCCAGCCGAAAATACGGCGCCGCCCAGAGTAAACTGGCCCAATTATTCAACCGCGTTTGCGATGTCTTCCTTAATACCTGCCGCAGTGTTTAGCCGCTGATGCCACGCCGACCGAAAACGTCAATTCGGCGCCGTTTCATCAGGAAAACCGGCTACCACCTGCCGCGAAATGGTTGGCGGATACTATGGATGTGCCCCTACTACGTCAACCGAAAATTTGCCCAATTCGGCGGAAATTTTTGCACTGCAACAAAGGGGGTAAATTGGCGGATTTCAGCGCATATTTATGGTTAACGGCAAAAAATAAGAAATGGCCGGCATCGCTGTAGGGGCGATGCCGGCCATTTCGGGCGTAAGTTGCCCGTTTCTGTCAAATGCTAGTCGTCGCCGGCGGCAACCTCCATTTCCTCTCCCTCGCCTTCGGGCAGGGCGTCGGGGCGGAGGTCCTGGATTTCCGCATCCCGCTGCTGGGCGATGCGGCGCAACTCGTTCAGATGCGCGCCGGTGCCGGCCGGGATCAGACGGCCGACAATGACGTTCTCCTTCAGGCCCACCAGATCGTCCGCCTTGCCGACCACGGCGGCCTCGGTGAGGACGCGGGTGGTCTCCTGGAACGAAGCGGCGGAGATGAACGAGCGGGTCTGCAACGAAGCCTTGGTGATACCGAGCAGCACCGGCGAAGCGGTCGCGGGCTTGCGCCCCTCGGCCTCTTCCCGGGCGTTGACCTCGTCCAGTTCCACCCGGTCGACCTGTTCGCCCTTCAGGAAGGTGGTCTCGCCGGCATCCTCGATCTCCACCTTCTGCAGCATCTGGCGCACGATCACTTCAATATGCTTGTCGTTGATCTTCACGCCCTGTAGGCGATAGACCTCCTGGATCTCGTTCACCAGATAAGCGGCCAGCGCCTCGATGCCCTGAACCTTCAGGATATCGTGGGGTGCGGGATTGCCGTCCAGCAGATATTCGCCCTTGCGGATGAAATCGCCTTCCTGCACCGTGATGTGGCGGCCCTTGGGCACCAGATACTCAGTCGGTTCCGCGCCTTCCTCTTCGGCCCGGACGACGATGCGGCGCTTGGTCTTGTAGTCGCGGCCGAACTCCACATAGCCGGCGCTTTCGGCGATGATGGCGTGATCCTTGGGGCGCCGGGCCTCGAACAGTTCCGCCACCCGCGGCAGGCCGCCGGTGATGTCCCTGGTGCGGGCCGAGGCCATGGGGATGCGGGCCAGCACATCGCCCGCATGCACCTGGCTGCCGTCATCCACCGAGAGAATGGCGTCGGGCGGCAGGAAGTAGCGGGCCTCCATGTCGTTGGGCAGCATCACCACCTCGCCCTTCTTGTCGCGCAAGGTGATGCGCGGGCGCAGCTCGGTCTCCTTCTTGCCGCCGCCGCGGTGGTCGACCACGACCCAGTAGGAAATGCCCGTGGCCTCGTCCGTCTCCTCCCGCATCGTGGTGCCTTCCACCAGATCGCGGTAGTTCACGGTGCCGTCCCGCTCGGTCATGATCGGGCGGGTATAGGGGTCCCATTCGGCCAGCTTGTCGCCCTTGGCCACGGTATCGCCCTCGTCCACCATGAGGCGGGCGCCGTAGGGGATGCGGTAACGGGCCCGTTCCCGGTCGTTGGCGTCGATCAGGAGCAGTTCCATTGCCCGGCCCATGGCCACCAGACGGTCGGTGGAATCCGTGAGCACGTCGCGGTTTTCGATCTTCACCGTGGCATCGTACGAAGCCTCGATGGAAGACTGGTTGGCGACCTGCGCGGTCCCGCCGATATGGAAGGTGCGCATGGTCAGCTGCGTACCCGGCTCGCCGATGGACTGGGCCGCGATGACGCCGATGGCCTCGCCCACATTGACCGGCGTGCCGCGGGCCAGATCGCGGCCATAGCACTTACCGCAGACGCCGGCCTGGCTTTCGCAGGTCAGGACCGAGCGGATCAGCAGCGATTGGATGCCGGCATTTTCGATGATCTCGGCTTCCTCTTCCTCGATCATGGTGCCGCCCGCGATCAACACGCTGTCGGTCACCGGGTCGACCACGTCGATCGCCGCCGTCCGGCCTAGCACACGCTCGGAAAGGGGCGAAACCACGTCACCGCCCTCGATGATCTCCTTGATGGTGATGCCGTCCTTGGTGCCGCAGTCGTCCTCGACGATGGTGCAGTCCTGGGCCACGTCCACCAAGCGGCGGGTCAGATAACCCGAGTTGGCGGTCTTCAGCGCCGTGTCGGCCAGGCCCTTGCGGGCGCCATGCGTGGAATTGAAGTATTCCAGGACCGACAGCCCCTCTTTGAAGTTGGAGATGATCGGCGTCTCGATGATCTCGCCGGAAGGCTTGGCCATCAGACCGCGCATGCCGGCAAGCTGCTTCATCTGGGCCGCCGAACCGCGGGCGCCGGAATGAGCCATCATCCAGATCGAGTTGATGTTGCCGTCGTCCTGGCCGACGGAGGAGATGATATTCATCATCTCGTCAGCCACCTTGTCGGTGCATTGCGCCCAGGCGTCGACCACCTTGTTGTATTTCTCGCCCTGAGTGATCAGGCCGTCCTGATACTGCTGCTCGTATTCCTTGACCAGATCCCGGGTCTCGTCGACAAGGGTTTCCTTGCTGTCGGGCACGACCATGTCGTCCTTGCCGAAGGAAATACCAGCCAGACAGGCGTGGCGGAAGCCAAGCTCCATCAACTTGTCGGCGAAGATCACCGTGTCCTTTTGGCCGCAATGCCGGTAGATCTCGTCGATCACCTGGCTGATTTCCTTCTTGGTCAGCAGCCGGTTGATGAGATCGAACGGTACGTTGCGATGGCGCGGCAGAATGTTGGCGATCATCATGCGGCCGGCCGTGGTTTCCAGCAGGCTGACCTCAGACTCGCCATCCGCATTGATGCCTTCAAAGCGGGCGCGGATCTTGCTGTGCAGGCCGATGGAGCCGGATTCCAGCGCCATTTCGATTTCGGCCACGCTGGAGAAGGCCATGCCCTCGCCCGGACCGCCGGCCACTTCCGTGGTCAGATAGTAGATGCCCAGCACGATGTCCTGAGAGGGCACGATGATCGGCTTGCCGTTGGCGGGCGAGAGGATGTTGTTGGTGGACATCATCAAGACCCGCGCCTCTAGCTGCGCCTCTAGCGAGAGGGGCACGTGCACTGCCATCTGGTCGCCGTCGAAGTCGGCGTTGAAGGCGGCACAGACCAGAGGATGCAGCTGGATCGCCTTGCCTTCCACCAGCACCGGCTCGAAAGCCTGGATGCCGAGACGGTGCAAAGTGGGCGCCCGGTTCAACATGATCGGATGTTCCCGGATCACCCGCTCCAGAATGTCCCAGACCTCGGGGCGTTCCTTTTCCACCAGTTTTTTGGCCATCTTCAAGGTGGCGGCGGTGCCGTCCACCTCCAGGTTGGAGTAGATGAAAGGCTTGAACAGCTCCAACGCCATCTTTTTCGGCAGGCCGCATTGATGCAATTTCAATTCCGGCCCGACCACGATTACCGAACGGCCGGAATAGTCCACGCGCTTGCCCAGCAGGTTCTGGCGGAAACGGCCCTGTTTGCCCTTCAGCATATCCGCCAGGGACTTCAACGGCCGTTTGTTGGCGCCGGTGATGACCCGGCCGCGGCGGCCGTTGTCAAACAGGGCGTCGACGGATTCCTGCAACATGCGCTTTTCGTTGCGGACGATGATGTCCGGAGCCTTCAGCTCGATCAGCCGCTTCAGACGGTTGTTACGGTTGATCACCCGGCGGTAAAGGTCGTTCAGGTCTGAAGTGGCGAAACGGCCGCCGTCAAGCGGCACCAGGGGGCGCAGCTCGGGCGGAATGACCGGGACGACGTCCAGGATCATCCATTCCGGCCGGTTGCCGGATTCGATGAAGGCGTCGATCAGCTTCAGGCGTTTGACGATCTTCTTCGGCTTCAACTCGGACGTGGTCTCGGCCAGTTCCTCACGCAGCTTGATGCGCTCGGCCTCCAGGTCCACGTTGCAGAGGATCTCCTTGATGGCCTCGGCGCCGATGCCGGCGGAGAAGGCATCCTCGCCATATTCATCCTGGGCATCGAGATACTCTTCCTCCGTGAGGAGCTGCATATGCTCCATGGGCGTCAGGCCCGGCTCGACCACCACATAGTGTTCGAAGTAGAGCACCCGCTCCAGATCCCGGAGCGTCATGTCCAAAAGCAGGCCGATACGCGAGGGCAGGGACTTCAGGAACCAGATATGGGCCACGGGCGAGGCCAGTTCGATATGGCCCATGCGTTCCCGGCGCACCTTCGAGAGTGTCACCTCGACGCCGCATTTCTCGCAGACGATGCCCTTGAACTTCATCCGCTTGTACTTGCCGCACAGGCATTCATAGTCCTTGATGGGCCCGAAGATGCGGGCACAGAACAGGCCATCCCGCTCCGGCTTGAAGGTCCGGTAGTTGATGGTTTCCGGCTTCTTGATCTCGCCGAACGACCAGGAACGGATGCGGTCGGGACTGGCGATCGAAATCTTGATCTGATCGAAGTTGTCGGCGGCCGAGGTGGTGGCGGGGCCAAAAATTCTCATCAGTTCGTTCATGGGTCCATCTCCCATTGGCGGCGGCGCTGAAATCTATCGGCCGCCTTGTGACATCAAATAACCGGCGTTGGCGTTACCGGTCCTAATAGGTGTTCTGCGACAGCTCCACGTTCAGGCAGAGCGAACGCATCTCCTTGACCAGCACGTTGAAGGATTCCGGTATGCCTGCCTCGAAGGCGTCGTCGCCGCGCACGATGGCCTCGTAGACCTTGGTGCGGCCGGCCACATCATCCGACTTCACTGTAAGCATTTCCTGCAGGGTATAGGCAGCGCCATAGGCCTGCAGGGCCCAGACCTCCATCTCACCGAACCGCTGGCCGCCGAACTGTGCCTTGCCGCCCAGGGGCTGCTGGGTGACCAGGCTGTAGGGACCAATAGAACGGGCATGGATCTTGTCGTCGACCAGATGGTGCAGCTTCAACATATAGATGTAGCCCACCGTGACGGGACGCTGGAACGGCTCGCCCGTGCGTCCGTCAAACAGGGTCGACTGGCCGGTGTCGCTCAATCCCGCCAGGTCCAGCATCTCGTTGATGTCGGCCTCGTGGGCGCCGTCGAACACCGGCGTCGCCATGGGCACGCCCTTGCGCAGGTTCTCACCCAGTTCAAGGACCTGGTCGTCGTCCAGATTGGACACCGTGGCCTTGTACTGATCATCGCCGTAGATCACCTTCAGCTGCTTCTTCAGGTCATCCTGCTTCGCGCCACGGCGCACCTTGTCGACCATCTCGCCGATCTGCAGGCCCAGGCCGGCCGAGGCCCAGCCCAGATGGGTCTCGAGAATCTGACCCACATTCATGCGCGACGGCACGCCTAATGGATTGAGGACGATATCGACGTTGGTGCCGTCCTCGAGATAAGGCATGTCCTCGATGGGCACGATGTTGGAGATCACACCCTTGTTGCCGTGGCGTCCGGCCATCTTGTCGCCGGGCTGCAGCTTGCGCTTCACGGCAACGAAGACCTTGACCATCTTCATCACGCCGGGCAGCAGCTCGTCGCCGCGCTGCAGCTTGTCCAGCTTGTTGTCGAAGCGGTCTTCCAGCTCCTTGCGGGCCAGATCGTACTGCTTGTTGAGCTGTTCGATCTCGTCCATGGCCCTCTGGTTCGACAGGGTAATCTGCCACCATTGGCCGCGGCTCAATTCGCCCAGCAGCGCCTCGGTGATGCGGCTGTCGGGCTTCACCGCCTTGGGGCCGCCCGAGGCCGTCTTGCCGACCAGGAACTCATGCAGCCGGGCATAGGTGTTGCGCTCCAGGATCGCCATTTCGTCGTCCCGGTCCTTGGCCAGGCGTTCGATCTCGTCCCGCTCGATGGCCAGGGCGCGCTCGTCCTTGTCTACGCCGTGGCGCGAGAAGACGCGGACCTCGACCACCGTGCCGGAAACACCGGGCGGCAATTTCAGCGAAGTATCGCGCACGTCGGAGGCCTTCTCGCCGAAAATGGCGCGCAGCAGCTTCTCCTCGGGCGTGATCGGGCTCTCGCCCTTGGGCGTGATCTTGCCGCACAGGATGTCGCCGGGATGCACTTCCGCGCCGATGTAAACGATGCCCGCCTCGTCCAGATTACGCAGCGCCTCTTCGCCCACGTTGGGAATGTCGCGGGTGATCTCCTCTGGCCCCAGCTTGGTGTCGCGGGCCATGACCTCGAACTCCTCGATATGGATCGAGGTGAAGACGTCGTCACGCACGATGCGTTCGGAGATCAGGATGGAGTCTTCGAAGTTGTAACCCATCCACGGCATGAAGGCGACCAGCACATTGCGGCCCAGGGCCAGTTCGCCCAGTTCCGTAGATGGCCCGTCCGCGATGATGTCGCCGGCGGAAACCTCGTCGCCCACCTTCACCAGCGGCCGCTGGTTGATGCAGGTGTTCTGGTTCGAGCGCTGGAATTTCAGCAGGTTGTAGATATCGACGCCGCTGACCGAGAGATCGGTCTCTTCCAAGGCCCGGATGACGATGCGGGTGGCATCGATCTGATCCACCACGCCACTGCGGCGGGCGACGATGGAGACGCCGGAATCCCGGGCCACCACCTCTTCCATGCCAGTGCCCACCAATGGCGCCTCGGCGCGCAGCAGCGGCACTGCCTGGCGCTGCATGTTCGAGCCCATCAGGGCCCGGTTGGCATCGTCGTTCTCCAGGAACGGGATCAGGGCGGCGGCCACCGAGACGAGCTGCTTCGGCGAGACGTCCATATAGTCGATGTTATCCGGCGCGGTCATCTGGAAGTCATCGCCAACCCGGCAACTGATCAGATCGGCCACGAAGCGGCCGCGCTTGTCCAGTTCGGCGTTGGCCTGGGCGATGGTGTACTTGCCCTCTTCCATGGCCGAGAGATAAATCACTTCGTCGCCGACGCGGCCGTTGGCCACTTTCCGATACGGCGTCTCGATGAAGCCATAGCGGTTGATGCGGGCATAGGTGGCCAGCGAGTTGATAAGGCCGATGTTGGGCCCTTCCGGTGTTTCGATCGGGCAGATGCGGCCGTAGTGGGTGGGATGCACATCGCGCACCTCGAAGCCGGCCCGCTCCCGGGTCAGGCCGCCCGGGCCCAGCGCCGAGAGGCGCCGCTTGTGGGTGATCTCGGACAAGGGATTGGTCTGATCCATGAACTGGCTCAACTGCGAAGAGCCGAAGAACTCCCGCACCGCGGCGGCGGCGGGCTTGGCGTTGATCAGGTCATGAGGCATGACGCTGTCGATCTCTACCGAGCTCATGCGTTCGCGGATCGCCCGCTCCATACGCAACAGGCCGATGCGGTACTGGTTCTCCATCAATTCACCGACCGAACGCACCCGGCGGTTGCCCAGATGGTCGATATCGTCGATGTCGCCGCGGCCGTCCTTGAGGTCGACCAGGGTCTTCACCACAGCCATGATATCCTCGATGCGCAGCACCCGCATCGTGTCCTCGGTCTCCAGACCCAACCGGGCGTTCAGCTTGACCCGGCCGACGGCCGAGAGGTCGTAGCGTTCGGAATCGAAGAACATGGAATTGAACAGGTTTTGGGCCGCTTCCACGGTGGGCGGCTCGCCCGGCCGCATGACCCGGTAGATGTCGATCAGGGCCTGCTCGCGGGTACTGTTCTTGTCGCCCATCAGGGTGTTGCGGATATAGGCGCCCACAGTGACATGGTCCACGTCCAGTGTGGGAATGAGGTTGATGCCAGCTTCGCGCAGCGAAACCACCAGTTCCTCGTTCAACTCCTCGCCCGCCTCGGCCAGGACCAAACCGGTATTCTCGTCAATCAGGTCCACCGCCACATAGCGCGACACCAGGTCCTCGTCGGTGACCAGGAGCTCCTTGACCCCGTCCTCGATCAGTTTGCGGGTCCGGCGCGGGGTGATCTTCTCACCCGCTTCGACCACCACATCGCCGTTCTTGGCATTGATCAGATCGCGCACGGCGCGCAGGCCGCGCAGGCGCTCGGGCTCAAACGTCGTACGCCAGCCGCCTTTCTTGTTGTCCCACTTGTAGTCCACCTTGCGGTAGAAATAATCCAGGATCTCTTCCGGGCTAAGGCCGATGCCCTGCAACAGGGTGGTCACGGGCAATTTGCGCCGGCGGTCGATGCGGACGAAGACGATATCCTTGGCATCGAACTCGAAGTCCAGCCAGGAACCGCGATAGGGAATGATGCGGGCGGCGAAGAGGAACTTCCGCGAGGAATGGGTCTTGCCTTTGTCGTGGTCGAAAAAGACGCCCGGCGAGCGATGCATCTGGCTGACGATCACCCGTTCCGTGCCGTTGATGACAAAGGTGCCGTGGTCCGTCATCAGGGGCATATCGCCCATGTAGACTTCCTGTTCCTTGATATCCAGGACCGACTTGGCCTGAGTATCTTCATCCACCTCGAAGACGATCAGGCGCAAGGTGACCTTCAGCGGCGCGGCATAGGTCATGCCCCGCTGCTGGCATTCCTCTACGTCATATTTCGGTTCTTCCAGATTGAACTTCACATAGTGCAATTCGGCCGTCTCGGCGAAATCCTTGATCGGGAAGACCGATTGGAAGACGCCGTTCATGCCGGCGTCGCCGCGCTCCTCCTCGGGGATATCCGCCTGCAGGAATTTGTCGTAGGAGCTTTTCTGCACCTCGATCAGATTGGGCATGGCGGCGACTTCCGCGATGCGCCCGAACGATTTGCGGATGCGTTTACGACCAGTGAATGTCAGTGACATGCGTGTTCCTCATGCTGCGACCGGGCACCCAGGCCTATGCGGCCGGGCGCCGAATGCCCTAGTGCCCTTAAGCCGTCCTGCGGGACGAATTCAGAATGCAGGGAGACCTTCGCGGAACGTCGCCGAACCCTACCATCGCGCGCAAAAGAGCGCGCATATGCTCAGGAATCTCAATAGCTATTTCCACGCAAAAACGGGCGCAACCGCCATAGAGGTCCGCCAGTCTGTTCCCAGTTCTAAATTTCTTAGACACCAATGTATCAGTAGATACCCGATTTTTCGGATAAGTCAATAAAAACAAACGACTCGGTGCCAACCATCGGCAACACCGTTCCATCACGCCGGCCGGCGGGCGGGAATACCGCCCCACCGGCCGGAATGGAAGGATAAGCTACTTGATCTCGACGGTCGCGCCAGCGCCTTCGAGCTGCTCTTTGATCTTGTCGGCCTCTTCCTTGTCGACGCCTTCCTTGATCTCCTTTGGCGCCGATTCGACCAGATCCTTGGCCTCTTTCAGGCCCAGGCCGGTCAGCGCCCGGACTTCCTTGATGACGTTGATCTTCTTCTCGCCGAAAGAAGCCAGGATGACGTCGAATTCCGTCTTCTCCTCGGCAGCGCCGGCACCGTCGGCCGGGGCCGCGGCAGCCGCCACCGCAACCGGCGCGGCGGCGGAAACGCCCCATTTCTCTTCCAGCAATTTTGCCAGGTCGGCCGCCTCCAGGACGGTAAGACCGGACAGTTCTTCAGCAATTTTTTCCAAATCAGCCATTTTCTCTAGCTCCTCGTTCGAACCAATTCATCCGTTGTTTGGTTTGGATGGGTTCAGGTTTGGGTATGGGAGGCCTATCAAGCCGCCTCGTCCTTGGATCCCTGAGCCGCCAGCACGCGCGCCAATTGCCCTGCCGGTGCCTGTACGACGCCGGCCAGCTTGGTCGCGGGCGCCTGCAGCAGCCCGACCAGTTTGCCCCGCAGTTCATCCAGGGACGGCAGGGATGCCAGCGCCTTGACGCCGTCCACATCCAACTGGCTGTCGCCCATGGCGCCGCCAAGCACGACAAGCTTGTCGTTGCCCTTGGCGAATTCGACCGCCACCTTGGCGGGCGCGATGGGATCGTCGGAAAAGGCGATCGCCGTCGGCCCGGTGAACAGGTCGCTAATCGGGGCATAAGGGGTTCCATCAAGGGCAAGCTTGGTCAGCCGGTTCTTGGTGACCTTGAAAGTAGCGCCGGCGGCCCGCATCTGCCGGCGGAGATCGCTGATCTCGGCGACATTCAGGCCGCTGTAGTGGGTGACGACAACGGACGAGGTATTCGTGAAAACCTCCGCCAGTTCCGCCACCGCTTCACGCTTTTGCGCACGGTCCACTTTTTCGCTCCCTTATGGTGGCCGCGCCGGCAAACTGCCCGCACGGCCGGTTGCGTTTGGACCACGGCGAATGGACACCGCGATCCGGTGAGCCTGCCCCAGGGTTCGAACTGATTTCTTGGCGCCGGCAATCTGCGGCACCGCGAATTCCGCCTCTACCCCCGTCTATACAGGTGGCCCGCTACTTTGGACCCTTAGGCTGCCTTGGAAACAAGGCCGCGCCTGCAGTCTCGGACAGGATGGAAAGCCTTCCGCCTCACAGCTTTGGCTTTCCGGCGTTGGGCCGCCGATATGGCCGGCGGCCAACCTGTTAAACTCTCTCAAACATAAATCGCGACGGTTATTACGAGTTCACCGTCGAGAAATCAACCTTCACGCCAGGGCCCATGGTGGAACTGACGGCGACCTTCTTGACGAAGGTACCCTTGGCGCCGCTGGGCTTGGCCTTGACGACCGCGTCCACGAAGGCCTTGACGTTGGCTTCCAGGGCCGCCTCGTCGAAGCTGGCCTTGCCGACGCCGGCATGGATGACGCCGGCCTTCTCTACGCGGAACTCCACCTGGCCGCCCTTTTGTGCCTGGATGGCGGCGGCCACGTCCGGAGTTACCGTGCCCAGCTTGGGGTTGGGCATCAGGCCGCGGGGGCCCAGCACCTTACCCAGGCGGCCGACCACGGCCATCATGTCCGGGGTGGCGATACAACGGTCGAAGTCCATCTCGCCAGCCTGGATCTTTTCCGCCAGGTCCTCGGCCCCGACCAGATCGGCGCCGGCCTCGCGGGCCTCGTCCGCCTTCGCATCCTTGGCGAACACCGCCACCCGCACCGACTTGCCGGTGCCGTTGGGCAGCTGCACCGTGCCGCGCACCATCTGGTCTGCGTGGCGGGGATCGACGTTCAGGTTCATGGCCACTTCCACGGTCTCGTCGAACTTGGCGGTGGCTCCCTCTTTCACCATCTTGATGGCGTCGGCGATGTTGTATTCGGCGTCCCGGTCGATATTGCCGCGGACATCCTGGGTACGTTTGTTGTTCTTCTTGGCCATGCGCTTAACCCTCCACCGCGATGCCCATGGACCGGGCCGAGCCGGCGATCATCTTGGCCGCCTGGTCCAGGTCGTCGGCATTCAAATCTTCCATCTTCTGTTCGGCGATATCCCGCACCTGGGCCATGGTGATGGAACCCACCACTTCCCGTCCCGGCGTTTCGGAACCCTTGGGCAGGCCGGCCGCCTTTTTGATGAAGTAGCTGGCCGGCGGCGTCTTGGTGATGAAGCTAAAGCTCTTGTCCGCATAGACCGTGATCACGCAGGGGATCGGCATGCCGGCCTCCATGCCCTGGGTGGCGGCGTTGAACTCCTTGCAAAAGCCCATGATGTTAACGCCCTGCTGGCCCAGCGCGGGGCCCACGGGGGGTGATGGATTGGCCTGTCCGGCCGGGATCTGCAGCCGGATGTAGCCGGCGATCTTTTTTGCCATTATCTCGTCCTTCTCTAGTCATGGCCGCAGCCTGGAAGGCTGTTGCCGAAGGGTGCGTGGTACGGCCATGGCGGGCCTCCCACGCGGGAAAACTTTTTTCTCAGGTCTTCTCGACCTGGCCGTACTCCAACTCCACCGGCGTCGCCCGGCCGAAGATCGAGACGGAAACCTTGAGCCGCGCCCGTTCTTCGTCCACCTCCTCGACCATGCCGTTGAAGGAGGCGAAGGGGCCGTCGGAGACGCGCACCTGTTCGCCCACCTCGAAGGTGATCGAGGGCTTGGGCCGTTCGATGCCTTCCTGCACCTGGCGCATGACGCGCTGCGCCTCGGCCTCGGAAATGGGCGAGGGCTTGCCCCCCGTACCGAGAAAGCCGGTGACCTTGGCGGTATCCTTGATCAGGTGATAGGCCTCGTCCGAAAGGTCCATCTTGACCAGGACGTAACCGGGGAAGAACTTGCGTTCGGCATTGACCTTCTGGCCGCGGCGCATCTGCACCACTTCCTCGGTCGGCACCATGATCTCCTGGATGTCCTCGTCCAGGCCCTGCAGGTCAGCCTGCTCCTTGATCGTCGCCGCGACCTTGCTTTCAAAGCCGGAATAGACGTGAACGATATACCAACGCGCCGCCATGTAACTCAGCCCCCCAGACCGAGGATCAGTTCGATGGCGAAGGTGATGACCTTGTCCGCCAGCAGGAAGAAGATCGCCGCCAGGGTGGCCATGACGAACACCATGGCCGTGGTCAACCCGGTCTCCTTGCGCGTCGGCCAGGTCACCTTGGAGGTTTCCTGGCGCACCTGTCTGACAAATTCCGCTGGACTTGACTTGGCCATCAGATCATCCGTCCTATCGTGCCGCTCATTTTGTTCAGCCCGTCAGCGTTGGCAGGAGTGGAGGGACTCGAACCCACAACCCCCGGTTTTGGAGACCGGTGCTCTGCC
>CAYFPL010000016.1:15998-16820 GCA_964344935.1 uncultured Rhodospirillaceae bacterium | reverse complement strand
TTTCGTCGACGCGGTGCTGATCATCATCGATCTCCTATATCATTTATGTCGGAATGTTTTCGGTTTTCCATGGCAATGCTTGGCCCAGCGAGAGGGAGCCGCTTACTGCAATTCGTCGATGACTTCTCTCAACAATCCCTGGACCGATGTCGCGATTTCAGCCGGTTCGGGGTTGTCGATGGCCTGCATGGAGGCCAGCGGGTCGACAGCCGAGACCTCGACGCCATCGTCCGTCGCCTCGACGATGACGTTGCAGGGAAGCATGGTGCCGATCTTGCCCTCGCTCTTAAGAGCCTGGAAGGCGTAGTTGGGGTTGCAGGCGCCAAGGATCGTATAGGGCCGGAAATCGGCGTCGATCTTTTCCTTCAACGTCTTCTTGACGTCGATGGTCGTCAACACCCCGAAGCCCTTCTCCTTGAGGGCCGCCGTCGTCTTCTCGATGGCGTCGTCGAAATCGGCGTCGATGGTCTTGGTGATGTGGTAGGTCAAGTCTTGTTACTCCTTGTTTGAACTAAAATCAGGTTATCGTTCTTTCTCCGCTCAACGCATGCATGCCATGTGGCGAGCACCCTGGCAGGCCAGGCTGCGGAAATTCCAAAGGCTCTTGATGTAGGTGACGAGGTCTTCGGCATCTTCGTGCGACAGCGTTTCCTTCCAGGCAACCATCCGCTCGTTGCGTTCGGAACCGTTCAGGATCGTCTCGACGAGGCGCCGGTCCGGGTGATGCCAGGCATGAGCGTCGTCGTTCAGAGCCGGTGCGACGAACCCGTATTCGTCCTTGGCATACGGTTCGCCCGGCCGCTCGCCGACACCGTTGACGCC
>CAYFPL010000016.1:14941-15961 GCA_964344935.1 uncultured Rhodospirillaceae bacterium | reverse complement strand
GGCGACGGCATAGAGCCGACCGGGGTCATCGGGCGACACCGCGATTCCCAGGATCACCCGATCCTGGAAGTCGGAAGCCACCGTCCGCCAGGCCAGGCTGGGCTCCCGGGTAGAGATCAACCCGGTTCCGTAGACGAAGGCGAACTGTTGGCCCTGTGGCGTCGAATGGATCATGGTCGCAGGGCGTTGAACGAGATAACCGGCGTCCCAGTTACGGCCGCCGTCGCGGCTGACCAGCAATCCTTTCATTGTGGCGGCGAAAAGCGTATCGGCGTCTTGCGACGAAGCGGAAATGGCGAACGTCCGCTCCGACGCCGCGCCGACGATTTGCCAATTGAGGCCGCCGTCGCGGCTGACCTGAAGATCTTGGTCGAGGCCGTAGATCAGGTTCGGGTCGGCGGGGCTCACCGCCATCGCCTGAAAGGCGACAGGACCGTTCATACCGTCCGATATCCTGCGCCAGTTGGCGCCGCCATCCTTTGAAACCACAATCCCGAGCTTCCCGTCTTTTTCGGACTCTCCGCTGGCGAAGATTATCCTGGGGTCGCGGGGGTGCTGGGCGAGCGCCGTCAAATGCGAGTCGATGTCCGACACCTTGACCGCAAAGCCGTCCGATGTGCCCGCCATCAGCCCGAACCGCGTCGCCAGCAGAACGCGCTTAGGGTTAGTTGGATCAACGGCAACGCCGCGCACGTAGCCCAACCGGTCCAGGGGCACGGGTTCGGCCCGGACCGCGGACGCGACCCCCAAGATCGGGACCAGGAGCCCAACCACCAATCTCATGACAAGCCGGCTCACGCGGAATCTCATTTTCGCACCGTCACATGTTGTGCGGCTTGTACGCGATGCCGTTGGCCGCCTGAAGCTCGCGGACGTACTTGGTAATGTCGGCTATCTCGGCGTCCGTTACGGTCGGTTGCGGCGGCATGTTACCGAATGGCCAATGGTGACGCCGGACACCTTTCTTGACGGCGAGGACGAAGGCGGCGTCGGCATGGTGGCCGGGGTTGTAGAGGGTGT
>CAYFPL010000016.1:11295-14850 GCA_964344935.1 uncultured Rhodospirillaceae bacterium | reverse complement strand
ACCTTTACGTCGACCGGAATTCCTGTTTCCGGGCCTGAGATCAGGTTGGAAACGACAGCGGCGACACCGCCGGCCAACACCAACGTTACGGCCAACGCCGGCAGTTTTTCCTTGAAGTTCATGCGTACTCCTGCATTTGCATTGAAGATTTTTTCCGTTGTCGATTTTCGATATCGCCTAATAGACCGTCGTCATTTGGTGGCCCTCGCCCTTGATCTCGATCTCGCCCAGCACCTGCACCGATTTCTGGTCGATGACCCAGATCTTCGGGGACTTGCTGCTCGACACGTAAACCTTCCCTGTCCCGTCGATGGTTTCGAGGTGGTAGGGGGACGGCGACAGGGCGACGATCCGACGCTCGTCCGTTTTCGGATCGAGCGCGACGAGCTTCTCGTCTTTCTTGCTGCTGACGAACAGCGTCGTCCCGTCATCGGAGATGTCGAGTCCGTGAAGGCGCTTGCCGAGCTCGAAGGTTTTCGCGACCTCGCCCGAGCGCACATCGACGGCCGACACGGTGCCGGCGGCGGGGTTGACGACGTAGATAGTCGCGCCGTCCTTCGACAGCGCCATGTGCTCCGGCCCCGGTCCCGACTTTAGGGTTCGAGTCACCGCCCAGGTCGCGGTCTCGATCTCGCTGATGGTGCCGTTGCCGCTGTTGCTGACGTAGGCTTTCTTGCCGTCGGGAGAGATCACCGTGTAGTTGGGCGACGGGCCGGTCGCCACCGTCTTGACCACCCGGTTCTGCTGAAGATCGGCGAGGCTGACGTTGCCGCGCGTCGGGTGCGTCGAGATGACGTAGCGGCCGTCCGGCGTGATGGTCTGATGGTGGATCATGCCCTCCGCCGTCATCGTCAGCATGACGTGCCCGTGATCGGGGTGAACCAGATAGATGGTGCTGTGCGGCGCGCCCTTGGCGCCTTTGGGCAGCGGCTTCTCCTTCAGGCTGCCGGACAGCACGTATTCGCCGTCCGGCGTGGAGACGATGGAATGCGGGTTGTCGATGCCGTCGTAGTTCCCGACCACCTGGTCGGTCGCGGCGTCGATCACCAGGATCTGGTTGGCCGAACCGGCGGCCACGTAGACCAGGGGTTTGGCCGAAGCGGCCGTCGACAACGCGGCGACGGCGAGCCCGGCGGCGAATAGCGTCTTCTTGATCATTGTCTATCCTCACTTCGTTGCGCCGGCGCCAGCGCCGACATGTTGAAACTCACTCGCTGAAACGATGGCGCATGTAGTTCAGGACCATGCGCGCCTCGGCTTCGGTCAGGCCTTCGTCTCCACCCTTGGGCGGCATCGGCGTCGGTGAAGCGCCGCTCGCGATCCCGTCGAGAATGCTCCTGAGCAGGACGTCTTCCGGCTTGGCGAGCGGCCCTTGGCGATCCGTCAGGTCGGGTATCCCCGGCATGGCGCCGGCCCCGTCGACACCGTGGCAGGCGATGCAGCTTCGCGCGTAAACGGCGGCGCCCGCGTCGGCAGCAGCCGTCTCCACCGATGCAGGATAGAGCGCCGCCAGAACGGCGATCGCCGATATGACCGCAAAGCCGGAAACCTGTCGTTCGACGTTCATGGCTCCTCAGCGCGCTGTTTCAAGGGTCGGCCGGCCGGTCACGGGGTGTTCCCTAAGCGCGGGCTCGTCCGTACGTCGACGCTCGGCGCCGCGAACCGCATGCCGCTCGACGTATGGCGATACTGGCGAATCAAGTCCCCGGTCTTGGGGTCGACGGCCACCGTATTGACCTGGAAGGCGTCGCTGAAGTCTCCGGGACCATTCATCGCCGTGACCGCGAAGAAGGCCGGGCCACGGTTCGAGATTTTTTCGACACGCAATACGGTGACGCCATAGGCGCTCTCGACCTTGCGCTTGACCTGGTCTTCACTCAGGTCGGACTGGGCCGATGCCGGGGAGCCGACGACAGCGATCGCAAGAGCCAAGCCGGCGGCGACGCCGGTCCACAGGAAACGCGTTTTCCGTATGACGGAGTAGACGGACGAAGTCATGATTCGGTCTCCTTTCGATTGATGGAAGCAGTCCGGGCTGCCGATACGCGGCCGGTCACAGTAGGATCTCCTGGAAGAAAGGAAAGGCGTTGAGCATCCACGTTCCGGCCGAGGACAGGTAGCCGGTCATCATCGCCACGCCGACCACCACGAGAACGACACCCGCCAGGACCTGCCCAACGCGTCCGATCCGCCCCAGATTCCGGACGCGCCGCATCAGCGAGCCGGTGAAGGCGGCAACCAACAGGAAGGGGATGGCAAGGCCCAGCGAATAGATGAAGAGCAGGGCAACGCCGCCGCCGACGGTGGTGGCCGTCGCGCTCAGGGTGAGAATGGCGCCGAGGATCGGGCCGATGCAGGGGGTCCACCCGAAAGCGAAAGCGGCGCCGAGCACATAGGCGCCATAGACGGTTCCCGCCTTGCCCACCTCGAGAAACCGGATGTCTCTGTTCAGAAGGGCGATGCGGATCAGGCCGGTCATATGCAGGCCGAAGAGTATGATGATGGTGCCGGCGATGAGGTCGGCCTCGGACCGATAGGATTGGAACAATTGGCCGATCGCCGTGGCACTGGCGCCGAGCGCCACGAACACCGTTGTGAACCCGAGAACGAAGCTCGTGCTCAGGCCGATCGTCGCCAGGCGAGCGCGGGAGAACCGTCGTTCGCGGAGCTCGTCGAGCGAACTCCCGGCCACGTAGGATACATACCCCGGCACCAATGGCAGAACGCATGGCGACAGGAACGACACCAATCCGGCCAGGAAAGCCCAGTAAACGGCAACGTCGGCGATTTCCATCATGGATCACGGCTCCCTCCCTGAAGTTGCCTGATCCTGGGAAGAACTCGCTGGTCGAATATCTCGCGCGACATGGCGCCGATATGCTTGTAGACGACGCGGCCGTCGCGATCGACCAGGAAAGTCTCCGGCACACCGTAAACACCCCAGTCGATGGCGACCCGCCCGGACAGGTCGGCGCCGGTGCGGGTGTAGGGGTCGCCTAGGGAATCGAGCCAGTTGGCGGCGTCGTCGGGCTTGTCCTTGTAGTTGAGGCCGTGGATGGGGACGGGCCCGGTTCGGGACAGTTCCATCAACAGGGGGTGCTCCGCGCGGCATTCGACGCACCAGGACGCGAAGACGTTGACCAGCGACACCTCTCCCCTCAGATTGTCGCTGGACAGCCCTCGGCTGCGGCCTTTGACGGGCGGCAGGTCGAACTCGGGAACGCTCTTGCCGATCAGCACCGATGGCAGTTCTCGCGGGTTGAGGGTCAGCCCGATGGCAAAGGCCAGGGCGATGATGGTGAAGGCAGCGAGCGGCACCAGGAAGATCGGCTTCCGGGCCAACGAACCGTTTCTCGTCGATTCCGGAGAGGATCCAGAAGGCGCCGCACGTGTAGTCATCGAGCTTCTCCCGGTTCCCTTCCCGTCATCCGATGCGGATGACGGTGTCGGATTTGAACTCGTAGGGCGGCACGTCAAGGTTCCTGGGCGCCGGCCCCTTGCGGATGCGCCCCGAGGTATCGTAGTGAGAGCCGTGGCAGGGACAGAACCAGCCGC
>CAYFPL010000016.1:10296-11285 GCA_964344935.1 uncultured Rhodospirillaceae bacterium | reverse complement strand
GCTTCTCTTCCCGGACCAGGCGCACAATTTCCAACAGGGCCGTCGGCGCGTTGCCGATGGCGGCGATGCCTCCCTGCAACAGGCCACGCCGCAAGGCATGGCGTACCGCCTGCACCGTGCGGGTGGTCCCTTCCGCCTTGGCGCGGGCGATCTGGTCCGGCGTGCGGTGATCGACGAACACGGGCTTGCCGCGCCATACGATGGTGACACGTTGGCCCGGCTCGATCGGCTCCAGATCGATTTCCGTCGACGACAGGGCGAGCACGTCGGCGGCGGGGTTCATGCTGTCGATGAACGGCCAAGTGGCAAGGGCGGTTCCGACGGTCGCCACGGCCGCCGTCGTCACGTACAGGAAGTCGCGGCGTGATTCCGGCGCGATCCCGGTTGGACGATCCAATTGATTCGCCGATGCCGTCATTCTGCTTCTCCTCGTTCCCTGTCTTTCGAGCGATGACACGAGTCACCGCCGCCGTGCGGCATGAACAAGTGCATGAGAAGGCAGCCACCGGCCAGAAGCAGCGGGAAGAGGAACGATTCCACGTCAGCCCTCCAAATCGGAGGCGGCCCGGGGGCCGCAGTTGACGACGACGGGGCCCGGATGCTTCCGAGGATCGACGTTTTGGGAGAAAAACGCCGATTGGTCAGGGACGTGGAGGCTTCCCTCGGAAACGCCCGGGTTGTCCATCGTCACTCGGCCACGTGGTGCATGGCGCCGGTTTTCGGATCGACTTCCATGCGCATGACCAGCGAGCCGTCGACCGTGTTGACGTCGGCGAGAAGCGAACCGTCGTCCTGCTTCTTGACGTCGCCGACCCGAAGCCGTTTGTGCCCCATCCAGGCGAAATGCCCGTCCACGATCTTGCGAACGTCATCGGGCGAGAGGTTCCTGTCGAACGATTGGCCGCGGTAATGGGGGGAGACGTGTCCCATCGCCATGCCGTGGCCCATCATTCCGTAACCCATGCCGCCGCCCATCATCCCGTGGCCCA
>CAYFPL010000016.1:4950-10283 GCA_964344935.1 uncultured Rhodospirillaceae bacterium | reverse complement strand
GACGCAGCTTGGGCGTTCGGCATCATCATGCCCTGGCCCGTCTGCGACGTGCCGGAGCCGGATGTGTTTTGCTCGCCCGTACCGTGGGCAAACGCGGCGCCCGCCGCCGCCAACGCGGCGCTGAATACTGCTGCGCTCAGAATTGCTGTCGGTTTCTTCATGGCCTTGATCCTTTCCTCAGACCGGTGTCGGAACCATCCCGCGGGCTCCGGGTGATCCAGCATCCGTTACGATTCGCCGTTGTTGGAAAGAGATTGAACCGCATACGTGTTACGGAAGTTCGTCGGCGAAGGGTTTTTTTGTGACAGATTGTGACAGCCGAGCGGCCAGACAAATTCTGTCGCATTTTTTCTGCGGTGCCGCGGATTTGGCTCCCTATACTGGACACCATGACTGGTTCGCCGCACATACTGGTGGTCGACGATCACGAGGAGATCCGAAACCTCGTCGGCGGCTTTCTGGAACAGCACGGCATGCGGGTGAGCGCCGCGCCCGACGGCAAGTCGATGCGCCGGATCCTGTCGGAGCAGCGGATCGACCTGATCGTGCTCGACCTGATGCTGCCGGGTGAGGACGGTTTGACGTTGTGCCGGAACCTGAGGGCGGAGTCCTCGATTCCGGTCGTTATGCTGACCGCCATGGGTGAGGAAACGGATCGCATCGTCGGCCTCGAGATGGGGGCCGACGATTACCTGGCCAAGCCTTTCAATCCGCGCGAGCTTCTGGCCCGTATCAAAGCCGTGTTGCGTCGCGCCGAAAGCCTCCCTGAAAAAGAGCGTTTGCCGGACGAAGCCGTTGTCGCTTTCGATCGCTGGACCTTCAACATCGCTAGGCGGCAGTTGCAGACCGAGGACGGCGTCGTCGTTCCGCTGAGCACCGGCGAGTTCAATCTCCTCCTGACCTTCGTCCACCACCCCGGACATGTTCTCAATCGCGACCAACTCATGGACCTCACCCAGGGTCGAGATTCGACGCCATTCGACCGCAGCATCGATACCCAGGTCAGCCGATTGCGAAAGAAGGTCGAGACCGACCCCAAGGCCCCGGAGATCATCAAGACCGTCTGGGGCGGCGGCTACGCCTTTACGGCGGTGGAGAAGAAATGAGACGCCTGTTCCCCCGCAGCGTGGCCGGTCAAACGATCATCGTTCTGCTGATCGGATTGACGGTATCCCACATTCTCAGCATGACGATCTACACGGCCGACCGGGCCGAAGTGCTGACGATGTCGGGGGGGCGGCAGATCGCGCACCGAGTCGCCGCCATCACCCGGCTGCTCGACGAAACACCGAACGAATGGCGCCAGCGAATCCTGCACGCCACGAATAGCCCGACACTCAGCGTGACCGTAACCCCCGTAAGCCGGCTCCTGGGGGAAGACTCCCGCACGTTCCTCAACTCGTTGCTCCGAAAACATCTGGCTCGCCTGATCGGCGCTGAAGACGAGAGCCGGGTCGTCGTCCAGGTCATCGATATCGGAGACGACCCAGGCGCGTCCGTTCCCGAGGCCTTTCAGCATCCGGGGCACGCCGCCATGGCCCGTATTTCGCCACCGTCGTGCCCGAAGGCGAACCGTTGTGGTCGACAAAAGCCGTTCTTTCCATGTTGCTGATGGCCATCGGCGTCGTTTTGTTTTCGCTATGGGTGATCCGCCGTGTCACCCGGCCGTTGCGCGTGTTCGCCGCCGCTTCGGATCGTCTGGGAAAGGATGTCGCGGCACCGCCGCTGGAGATGGAAGGGCCGTCGGAGTTGCGTCAAGCGACCGCCGCCTTCAACGAGATGCAGCAGCGCCTGCGCCGGTTGATCGAAAACAGAACCCGCATGCTGGCCGCCATCTCCCATGATCTGCGAACGCCGATCACGTTGCTACGATTGAGGACGGAAAAAGTCGATGACGCCGACGAGAAAGCCAAGATGCAGGCGACTTTGGACGAGATGGAGGCGATGGTTTCCTCGACCCTGTCGTTCGCCCGCGAGGACGCCGAACACGAAGCGCCGGAACGGGTCGATCTCGTCGCCTTGGTCGGCAGTATCTGCGATGACATGACGGACACGGGTTACAAGGTCGCGTTCGACACCGCGGGCGAGTTGATTCACGAGTGTCGGCCGAGCGCGCTGCGGCGGGCTGTTTCCAACGTCATCGAAAATGCCGTCAAGTACGGTGGCGGCGCCGAAGTCGAACTGCACCAGACGGACACCGGCGTCGAAATCGTCGTCGAGGACGACGGCCCGGGAATCCCGGAAGCCGAATTCGAAAAGGTGTTTTCGCCCTTCTATCGAGTAGAACCCTCACGCGGGCACGCGACCGGCGGTATCGGCCTCGGCCTCAGCGTCGCGCAATCGGTCATCGATAAGCACGGCGGCGAAATCGACCTGTCAAACAGGGAGGAGGGCGGGCTCAGGGTTCGCTTGACTCTACCGGCCTGAGCGCCCGTCCCGTTGTGCCGGCTTCGGCGCATGCGCGTACAGGAAATCCCCGAACGGCTTATCGAAATCGATGGCGTGGCGTTCGGCCCATGCATCGAGAAATCCGGCGACCTGGGTGTTGTCGTAAAGACCGCAGATTAAAGTGCGTTGCATGCTTTCCAGTCGGCGCAGCACTTGCTGATGGTCTCGTTTATGGGCCGCCGCATCGGGATACCGAACAAGATCCATAAGGCGCTCTTCTCGCGTCAGATTTCGTTTGAGGAAGCGGATCGTGTCGTCGATCCGGGCGCACGACCCGCCGGGCTCGGCGCACATGACCTGCGGATGAAAGAGCTTGTCCAGCAGGAAGAGGAGAGAATCTCGGTTGGCGTCCAGCCCCCGCGCATAGACGTGGGGACTGGAAACAGTGTCGGTTTCGTTCATTCGCGTGCTGACCTTTCCGATCAATCTTGGTCTCGGGTTGCGAGGCCGGTTCGGCTTCCGCGGTCATTCGAGCTGTCGCGAACCAGCGCCACGATCAAGGCCACGATGACCGCAAGGAGCAGGAGGGAAAGGATACCGTGAAACCCGAACAGCCAGTGCCAGGCGCCGTCGCCCCATCCCATCATTCCGTCGTTCGTCCAATTGCCGTTCCACATCATCAGGACCTCCTTGGTTCGGGAGACTCCTCCGGTCGTCAGGTGGTGCGTTGGCGACGCGGAGAAACATCTCTTCCGGCGAGGTGCGTTCGCCGGAGTTCGATTAGACCCGAAAGGTGTGACTGAAGTTTGTCCGGGGATTCGCTTTATTGTGACAAAGTTTGGCAGACGGCGATCGGCTGGTCAGAACGGAAGCTGTTTCGAATCTGGCAACTCGTTGGCCGGGAAGAATGAAGCCTAGGTCGCCGGCGCGACCTCCCACTGTCGCCATTCGTAAACCACCGCCCAAGCGGCAATGACCACGCCCAGCGCCGCCGCGTAGATCCTGATTGGCTCGAAATAGGTCAGAAGAAATTCGCTGCCGAAAGCAAAAAGCAGTATCTTGTTGCAGACCGGACAGGCGACGCCGAGGAACCCGAGCACGCCTCCGGCACCGACGGTCTTGTTGGAACAGAACGGCCGGCGGATCACGACATAGACGCCGCCGAGCAGGGCGAGGAGGACCAGCATGGCGATCTCCCAGCCGCCGACCGGCGTCATCCGGAAAAAGAACGGGTTTTCCCACAGAGCGGCGACCGTGCCGAGCGCGGCGAATCCCACTACCGCGATTGCTATGCCGGCAAGCAACCGCCGGGAACTCGTTTGCTGGATAATGGTCGTGGCTTTCATGTCTCCCTCGTGTCTCGACAGGATGCCACCAATCAGACCGGCGGCGCGGTCACTTCTGATTGATCTACCCAGGAAGTCGGCTTGCGCCGCGATTTCCGCTTCGACTTCCAGGTCTTCAGGAAGGCGGCCAGCTGGAGCAGGGTGACGAGCGCGACGAGGCCGGCGAACGGTATCTGCGCCCAGTTCGGGTCGGGAACCTTTCGGTGAAAGTCCTGGAAATGGAGATACAGGAAGTACGCCGTGTGGACGAGGATCAGCATCCAAAACACGTAAGCACTCGTCTGAAGGAATTTCCAGACCGACCCGCCGAGTAGGCGCTGGCTCCAATCGTTGGAAGCGAGCGCCAGGACAATGCCGTAGACCAGGGCGACGATGCCGATCACGTTGGCCAGGCCGAAACCGTGCTGCAGCATGACGTAGAGTCCGGTCAACGGATGTATTTCGTAGCCGAACAGCCGGATCAGGTCCCATTCGACCCAGCCGGCTAGAATGATGACGGTGTGAACGAGCGCGAGGACGACTCCGTAGATGCCCAGTTCCCGACGCCACGGCAGGACACTTTTGGAAGCGGGCCAGAGGCGGACCAGCGGTCCGATCGCCAGCGACAGAGCGATTAATATCAGACTCATATCGCCGACGGCCCGGTTCCAGCGGTGCATCTCCGACCATTCGGCGCGCGATTCCAGGAAGGCGTACGTGCCGAGCCCGGCAACCACCATGACAAGAAGATGCCGAATCTTCCAGTCAACGGCCAGCCGGTTGGAACGGACAGTCGATGTGTCAACGTTATCGCTCATTGGCTCTCGGGTCCCCCGGAGAAATAATCAGACATCAAATCTAAAGCCGCGCCGATCATGCAGCCGATTTTGGCAATTGTGTGACAACGGCTTGAGGCGAAATAGCGTGACCCGTCGTAAGGCACATTTTGCGACACCAAGTAACCAGACGGGAACGCGCCAAGTCTTCGCAGCACAGCCATGTAACGAATCTCAGACCGATTCCGGCGGAGCAATACGCCCAGTATCAGTTGGCGGATGAGCACTTCGAGCGCGACGGCAGGGAAATAGAATTCCTCAGTTCATAGTACCAACGGCAGCGGTCGAAGTGATCGGGAGAGACTAAATTGGCGAACTTGCCGGCTGTTGGATAGGGGGGCAGGTCAGATCATCATCGGTGGTCAATTTGAGACCTCGCCCAACCCAGACCAAAACCTCATCGGTGTCGTCAGCCGATCTTTCGAATGGCAACAAAGGCTTATCGAGGAATCGGACTGTTCGATCGAGAAGCTTGCAACTCACGCGTCTATCGACCCTTCCGACGTTACCAGATTCCTGCCGCTCGCTTTCCTGGCGCCCGATATCGTCGAGTCGATCCTTGAGGGAACGCAACCAGTCGAACTGACAGTCGAACGGTTGCGAAAGCTGGGTCCGATCCCAGCTGATTGGGCTGCCCAAAGAAGTCTTCTTGGGTTCGAAACTTCCCCTAGGCCCCGAGCCGTCTAACATCATATCCAGCGAAGTTCTGGTGGCCGAAAATCGTCTCCGGAGAGGATTGGCCAATAAGGCTGGTTCTGGACGTTGGAGACGGTCTCTCCGCAGC
>CAYFPL010000016.1:4600-4876 GCA_964344935.1 uncultured Rhodospirillaceae bacterium | reverse complement strand
GGGTGAGTGGTGGAGCGGGCAGTGCTCGAACCCGCAACCAGATAGTTGCATCGGTGGTGTCGGCCGGTTTTTCTACCACTGCGCCCAAAAAGTCCGCTTGCGCCCGTGCTCGGCCCGGAGCCGCTCCATGAACGCCTCGTGGTCCTCCATGCCGTGCCAGTCGCTGATGCTCTCAGCCAGCAGGGTGGCTTGCTGCAAATCCTTGATGCCGTAGGGATAGTATTTTGTCTTGCCGGTGCGAAGCGCGCCTTCGACGAGCAGCCGGTAGAGCACGGC
>CAYFPL010000016.1:0-4590 GCA_964344935.1 uncultured Rhodospirillaceae bacterium | reverse complement strand
GGTCTGGCGTCAACATTTGAGCCGCCGGCCGAAGGACCCAATAGGCACGGGCGTTGAACGCGCTGGGACGCCGCATGACCAAGGCACTTGCCTCCGCCGGTTCGTCGATCTCCGTCAGCAGCGCCAGCGCGAGGTGAATGTCATTGTGGCCGTGCGCGGCGCTTACTGCCTTGTCTTTAAGATTCACCCGCTCCTCCTCCGGCACCATTCCGAGACAGGACCGGTAGTGATGGGGCGATAGGCTGGCCTCGAAGGCCCGCCACACGATAGCGAAAGCATTATCCTTGCGCCCCAGGTCTATCAGAATTGCGGCATGCAGGTCGGTGGAATCATTATTGGGGTGGGCGCGGCCATCCGGCCGTTCGATCCAACCGAGCGCCTCTGCGGGCCGACCCGCCTGGTACAGGCGTTCGGCGATCTCGACTACGTAGACGAGGTGCGTCCCGGCTGCCTTATGGGCGGCGATAAAGGCGTCCACATCCCCCTTGACGTCGGCGATGTCCCGCAGGCCGCGGTATTGTCGGCTTCGCGCCCAATCCGTGTCCCGGAGGTTGCCGCCGGGTTTGGTGGCCGGTAGGTCATCAAGTTCCTTCCGGAACCTTCCTTCCAGCACCTTTATTCCGACATCGCCCAGTGCCTCGGCGAAGGCCGGGATAACCTCGTCCAGGACGCCGTAGGGATTGTCCTCGACGGCCTCGAAGACGATATCGGCGACCTCTTCGAGGTCCCTGTCGTCAACTGCGGCCCAGGCGCTTCCCCAGTCGTCGACGACCTCAAACAAGGCGTTGCCGAGTTCGCCGTCCGAGTCGTCGATCATGTCGAACAACGTATCCTGGAGATCGATCAACCGGGCCAACAGATTCGCTGCCGTGCGCGATGTCCTCGAGAGCCCCGATCCGCCGTTCCAGGGAACGGGTCATGGCTTTCGAGGGGGCGGGTGAAGCGTCATCGCCTTCGAACAGCAGGGCTTCGAGCTTGTGACGCAGGTTCCGGTCATCGCGCGCCTGATCAAGAAGCAGCCTTGCGAGCCGTTCCGTCCCGAACGCCACCAGGTTTTCCTCGTTCAGCGGTGGTCTGGCTCGACGCGCCATGGCTGGATGTCTTCCTCCGTTGTCGTCGGGAAATGGGCTCCGGTTCGCCTGTCCAATACTAGCCCCGATTTTCCGTTGCCAAAACGCCAAGTTCCACTGGACTTCTGCCGCCAACAGAGCGGTACTGTGGACATGCGGCGACGGCCACGGAATAGCCACGGAAGATGACCATAACTCGATAGTGTTATTGGGCATAATTTTGGTTTCAGGGTTCAGGCGATTTCGGAGAGCGCGTCGCCTGACGAGACGGGGGCCGGTTTCCGTGCGCCGAAATCAACTGGGCGAGTTCCGGCCGGCACGAACTGCAATTGGTGCCGGCGCCGGTCGCCGCACCCAGGCCCAAAACCGAAACCGATGGGTCGGCCTCGATTGCCGTTTCGATTGTTCCACGCACGACACCGAGGCAAGCGCAGACGATCTCGCCTTGGTCGGATTGGGCGTCCGTGGGGGCACCTGTCAACAGGCCGGAATGATCATCCGGACCAATCGGCGCGCGCGCGAACAGTCCCGCCAACCAGCCGCGTGCGGGCAGATCGGGATCGGGGGCGACGAACAAACAACCCGAGAGCATACCATCCTTAAGCGCGGCAAACCGGTACCGGCCCCGGCCCCCGTCGCGGTAGGTCAACCATTCGCCGCCGCCGTGCAACTCGCCGAGTGCTGCACGGGCCCAAAGGTCCCAATCTTCAGGTGCCGCTAGTCCTGCGAATTCGGTTCGGTGATGGTTTGCAGCCCGCGAGCGCGCCCACCAGTCCACACCGTCGATCTCGACGACGTCGCGGGTCAGGGCGAACCCGTACCACGCGGCTTTATACGCGTCGACCGATACCGGCGTCAGCTTCAGTTCCGGCTGTCCGGAAATCGGGTCACGGGCAGGCCCGATGAGAGGCCCCACCCGCGCCGAACTGGCGAAACGGTCGCTCCAATGGATGGGCACGAACACCGTCCCCGGCGTCTGTGCCTCGGTGACGCGCGCCCGCGCCACCATCGCCCCTCCGTCGCTTTCGATCCGCGCCAGGGCACCGTCGGCGATCCCCGATCGCATCGCGTCGTCGGGATGGATATCGAGCATGGGTTCCGGCGCGTGCGCGGCAAGACGCGGCGACAGTCCAGTGCGCGTCATGGTGTGCCATTGGTCGCGCTCGCGCCCGCTGTTCAAAATCAGTGGGCGGCGCAGGTCCGGAACCGCCGCGGCGGCACGCGGACGGATCGGGACGAGCCGCGCCCGTCCGTCGCCGGTCGGGAATGCCCCGTCACCCAACAGGCGCCTTTTCCCGGCTCCATCGGCAACCGGCCATTGGATGGGATTGAGGCCTTCGTAGACGGGATTGTTGATTTCCGCCAGCGGCGAGATATCGAATAACCGCGACCGGCCGGCGGTTTGGCCCGTCAATGCGGCGTGTTCGCGGAAGATTTCGACCGGACCGGAGTAGTCGAAGGCCGCCCCGTGACCCATCTTTTTCGCGACTTCGCCTATAATCCACCAGTCGGGTTTCGCCTCTCCCGGCAGAGGCAGGAACCCGCGTTGGCGGGAAATGCGACGTTCGGAATTTGTGACCGTACCGTCCTTTTCGCCCCAGGTGGCCGCTGGAAGCAGCACATCCGCGAAGGCCGTCGTGTCGGTGGTGCGGATACAGTCGGACACCGCCACAAAGGGGCAGAGCGCGAGGGCCTCGTGGACCTGCTTCGCGTCGGGAAGACTGACCGCCGGATTGGTCCCCATAATCCACAACGCCTTTACCTCGCCGCGGCCGACCGCTTCGAACAGGTCGACCGCCGTCAGGCCGGGGCGTTCGGCCATTCTGGGAGCATTCCAGAATTTGCGTACGGATTCGCAGCCGTCCGCATCGCCGAAATCGACATGCGCGGCGAGCTGGTTGGCAAGGCCGCCGACTTCACGCCCTCCCATCGCGTTGGGCTGACCGGTCAGGGAGAACGGCCCCATGCCGGGTTGCCCGATGCGGCCGGTCGCCAGGTGACAGTTGAGGATCGCATTGACCTTGTCGGTTCCCGAACTCGACTGATTAATGCCCTGAGAAAAGAGAGTCACGGTGTGGCGTGTACCCGCGAACCAGTCGAAAAATTGCTGCACCGACGCCATGTCCAGGCCGCAGGACTCGGCCACCGACGCCGCATCGGGTGCCGAGGCCTCGGCGGCGGCGAGGGCGTCGCCAAATCCGGTTGTCGACGCGCTCAGGAATTCGTCGTCAATGGCGCCGGTACGCGCAAGGTGGGCCAACAAGCCGTTGAACAAGATCGCATCGCTCCCCGGTGCCAGGGCGAGGTGAAGATCGGCGTCGACGCAACTGGCCGTGCGCCGCGGATCAATGACGACAATGCGCGGTGGCGCATCCCCCGGCTCGGGTTCGGTCATTCGCCTGTGCAGGACGGGGTGGCACCACGCCGCGTTCGAGCCGGCCAGAACGACCAGATCGGCTCGTTCCAGATCCTCGTAGCAGCCGGGGACGATATCCTCGCCAAAGGCGCGTTTGTGCCCGGCGACGCTCGACGCCATGCACAGCCTCGAATTGGTGTCGATGTTGGCCGAGCCGATGAATCCCTTCATTAATTTGTTGGCGGCGTAGTAGTCCTCGGTCAAAAGCTGCCCCGAAACGTAGAACGCGACGGCGTTGGGACCGTGTTCGGCGACCGTCCGCGTGAAGGCATCGGCAACCCGGTCGAGAGCTTTGTCCCAGGTTATCCGCCGGCCGGTATTTTCGGGATGCAGCAGACGGCCCTCCATGCCCAGGGTTTCGGCAAGCGCCGCGCCCTTGGCACATAATTTCCCCCGGTTGGCGGGGTGGGAAGGATCGCCCTCGAGTCGGAGGTGGCCGTCGGGCGCGCGCGTTGCCACCAGCCCGCAGCCGACGCCGCAATAGGGACAGGTCGTCTTGACCGCGCGGCGACCGGGTTCGCGAGAGTACGTCATTCCGCCACCGTCGGCGAAGGGTCGAGGAGAATCTCGATCCCGCCGTCATTGATCCGGGTTTCGTAGGTCCGGGTATCGCCTTCGTCGGGACCGACGGCGCGACCAGTTTCCAGATCGATCACCATATCGTGGAGCGGGCACGTAACCCGCGCCCCGTGGACGATGCCCTGGGAAAGGGGACCGTCGCGATGGGGGCATTTGTCGGCAAGGGCAAACACCCGGTCGTTGCGGGTCCGGAAGAGGGCGATGGGTCCTTTTCCCACACATATCCTCCGCGCGCCGAGCCGCGGAATGTCGTCGAGATCGCAAAGCTTTTGCCACGCCGCCATGCTCTACTCCGCCGCCACGAGTTGCTGGAATTCAGTCCCTTGCGGGCGGTCCTCGGCGTGCTCCGCCCACGGATCTTTCTGCGAACATTTCTGGGAGAGGAGAAATCGCTCGAAGAGCGTGCGCCGCCCTTCGTCATCCTCGACGACGCGGCATTTGGCATAGTTGAGGCCGACACGTTCGATCCACGGCGCCGTGCGTTCCAGATAGTACCCTTCCTCGCGGTAGAGCTGGATCAAGGCG
>CAYFPL010000015.1:0-21866 GCA_964344935.1 uncultured Rhodospirillaceae bacterium | reverse complement strand
CAGGCTCATAACCTGAAGGTCGCAGGTTCAAATCCTGCCCCCGCAACCAAAATTAATAAACAATATCAATGGTTTGGACCCGCATGCGCGGGGCCGGCTGTGTTTATGGGCACTACCAACAGAAACCGCAGAAAACCGCCGAATATCACTGAATTCCATCTAATCCCGTCTGCTCCGTGCAACACATGTGCAACACGTTGCAAGTAAGGTTTGCCGCCAAATACTCGGCGATGTGAAGCGCTGTTGTCGACTTCCCGAATCCAGTACGCGCCTCTAGGACGATATCGACCTCACCATTAACACCCCAATATCGGCCGGTCGTCGGGAAGTGCGTCGGAAGAACAAGTTCTGGTTCAATTCGCGACAGGCTTCAAGCAGGCCGGGCCGGAAAATGTGTTCCCAAACTGTCTCTATTAAATACTATCGTTCGCCATAGATGCGGCCCGGAATGGGTTCGTTCGGTATTGGCGATTTGGACGGCTAGATGACGTCACTGCGTATTGGCATTGATTCGGGCGGCACCTTCACGGACGTATGCCTGTTTGATGAAGACACCGGCGTCTATTCCGTCTGGAAGTTATCCAGTACGCCCCCCGATCCTTCAGTGGCGATTGTGGCAGGGGCCGAGCAGGCCTTGCAAAGGTATGACGGAGACGGTGACAACGTTGTCTTTTTTGGCCATGGCACGACGGTCGCCACCAATGCACTGATCCAGATGCGTGGCGCGAAGTGCGGCTTGATCAGCAATGACGGCTTCCGCGACCTGCTCGACCTTGGTCGGCAGACCCGTCCACATCTCTATGATCTACAGACAGACAAGCCCGCGGCGCTGATCCCTCGGGATCGGCGGTTGGAGGTCCGGGAACGGCTCCTATTTGACGGCACGATAGCGCGGGATCTTGACGAGACCGAAGTGCGCGCCGCTGCTCAAGAACTCGCCGAAGCCGGCGTCGAAGCCGTCGCTGTCTGTTTCCTCTACAGCTTTGTCGATCCTGCCCATGAACAGACCGTCTGTCGAATTATGCGGGAAGAACTGCCCAATGCCTTCGTCACGGCTTCACACCAAGTCTGTCCCGAGTTTAGAGAATATGAGCGGCTCAGCACGACAGTCGTGAACGCCTTCCTGGGCCCGGTGATGCAGGGGTATCTATCTCGTCTATCGCCCAGCCTTACGGAGGCAGGTATTGCGGCCCAGCCTCACATAACCCAGTCCAATGGCGGCACCATGACTTTCGAGACGGCATCCGTGCTGCCGGTCCGAACCGTTCTCTCGGGACCCAGCACAGGCGTAATTGGTGCGTTGGAGACCGGTCGAATAGGAGGCGTCGAGCATATCATTACTTTCGATATGGGAGGCACATCAACAGATGTATCTCTGATCGAGGATGGACGCCCCGGCACCACGACCGAGGCGGAGGTGCACGGCTATCCCATCAAGACGCCGATGATCGATATTCATACGGTCGGGGCTGGCGGCGGTTCCATAGCCTATGTGGATAGCGGCGGCTTGCTCAAAGTAGGGCCGCGCAGCGCGGGTGCTGCGCCTGGGCCAATCTGCTATGGCCTGGGCAATACAGAGCCAACGGTGACCGATGCCAACGTGGTCCTACAGGTCTTCAATCCCGAAACCCTTCTTGGCGGTCGCATGCCTATCAACCAGGGCGCTGCGACGCAGGCCATGGAAGAACTTGGTGGCAAGCTTGGCCTTCCGGCACCAGAAGCGGCAGCGGGCATCATCCGAGTCGTGACGGCCAATATGGCCCGTGCCATCCGCCTGGTATCGGTCCAGCGCGGCCATGATCCCCGCGACTATTGCCTAATGCCATTCGGCGGCGGTGGGCCAGCGCACGCTGGTCGGCTGGCGCGAGAGCTCGGCATGCAGCGCATTTTGGTGCCCCGCAACCCCGGCATTCTGTGCGCCATGGGCCTGTTGATGACGGATCTACGCAATGATTTTTCCATTACCCGTCGCCTGTCCATCACAGCGGCCGCTGCCGGCGAGATTGGCGCCGCTATAACAGATCTGCAGGGCGATGCCGCGGCGTGGTTCGATAAGGAGGGCGTCAGTCTAGAGCGGCGTCGCCTCGTCGCCTCGGCGGATATGCGTTATGCGGGGCAGAATTACGAACTGAATGTACCTATGCCCGAACTATCAGACGACGATGCGCTGTTGGATGGATTGATGGCGAACTTCAATCAGGCCTATGACCGTCTTTACGGCTACACCGCGCCTGAAGAAGCGGTTGAGATTGTCACATATCGACTTGAAGCGTACGGGACGGTCGAGAAACCGCAATTTGCCAGGCATGAAGATGCAGGACCCGATGCAAGTGCGGCTGCCATGCCGCCGCGCAAGGTTTACGACTTTGAAACTGGTGTGTTCACGCTGACAGAGATCTACGATCGTGACGGATTGCGCCCCGGCAACCAGATCGAGGGTCCGGCAGTGATCGAACAAATGGACTCAACGACCTTTGTCCTAGCCGGCCAAAGGGCAGTGGTGGACGCATTTTTGAACCTGATGATCTCGGAGGTAGATTCCTAATGTCCGAGAACCGGAATGCCACCGGGCAACGTATCGATCCCGTCACGGTGGAGGTAATCGGCAATGCTATTGCTTCCATCGCTGATGAAATGGGCGAAACCCTGATCCGCGCCTCATATTCCACAAACATCAAAGAGCGACGCGATTGTTCGACTGTGATCTTCGATGCTGCCGGCCGGACCTTATATCAGGCGGAGCATATTCCCATTCACCTGGGTTCGCTCATGGGCGTCGTAGAAACCATCGTGGAACGGCACGGGGTGGCGGCTATTTCCGAAGGCGATATTTTCATTGGCAACGATGCCTATAACGGCGGCGGCACCCATCTTCCGGACATTGTATTGGCCTCGCCAATATTTTTTGAAGGTGAATTGGTCGGCTGGGCCACCAATCTTGCCCACCATGCGGACTTCGTCGATCGGGGCCATGCCCATATCTTTCAAGAGGGCCTGCGTATCCCGCCGATCCGCCTGCAGCGGGCGGGCGAAACTCAACAGGATGTGCTGGACCTGATCTTGTTGAATTGCCAGGTGCCGGACGAACGGCGCGCAGACCTCCGGGCCCAGATTGCCGCCAACCGGTTTGGTGTGCAGCGTTTTCAGGCCCTGTGTGAACGCTACGGCGTGCCCTTGTTGAAGGATGTCTTCGACGAACTGCTGAATTACGCGGAGCGCCGCATGCGTGCGGGCATCACCGCCATACCTGATGGCGACTATCAGTTTGAAGACCAATTTGAATGTGATGAACTGGAGGAGTCCCTGGCCTTTCGCGTCAAGGTAACCGTCAGCGGCGATGAAATAGAGCTCGATTTCCGCAACAATCCTGCGCAGGTTCGGGCCGGGCTGAATATGGTGGAGACGGCCCTGCTGGCAACCGTCTACTATGCTGTCAAAACCGTAACCGACCCTGAAGCCCCACCTAACGCCGGATTGTTCCGACCGATCAAGGTAACGGCTGAGGCAGGATCAATTCTGAACGCGGTCTCGCCCGCTGCCGTCAACGGCCGCACCAATACCTGCCAGCGCGTGGTCGATCTGGTACACGGTGCCTTGGCACAGGCTGTGCCGGAGCAGATTATCGCCGCCTGTAACGGCGCCGTTGTCGCTGCCACGTTCAGCGGCGTCAATCCGCGGACCGGCAAGTTTTATGTCTACCTGGAAACTTTGGGCGGCGGATTTGGCGCCAGGGCGACGAAGGACGGTCTGGATGGTGTCCAGGTCCATATCACTAATACCTCGAACCTGCCCATCGAAGGCTTGGAACCTGAATATCCTCTGCAGGTCGAACGTTATGAACTGGTCTGTGATTCCGGTGGCCCAGGCCGGTGGCGCGGCGGCATGTCACTGCGCCGGCAGATCAAGGTGCTGGACCATGACTGTCGGGTCAATGTACGGGGCACCCGCAAGACGACGGCGCCATGGGGACTGTTTGGCGGTCATGAAGGCGGCCGCTATGTGGTCGAAAACAGTCCCGGAAGCGTGCCCCTTCATATGAGCGTTGGGCATCTGTCGGATGGTCAATCTGTTTCGATCGTAACGCCAGGTGCCGGCGGTTATGGTCCGCCGCAAGAGCGAGATCCCGAACTTACGGCCAGGGATTTGCGCGAAGACCGAATCTCGCCCCGGGCCGCTGTGGACATCTATGGTCTGGCGGCGTCACAACTGGACAAACCAAAATCCTAGATGGCCCACAATCAGGGAAAGCGAAGCTTCAAGGAGATATGGTGTGATCAAAAGCCAAGACTTTGATTTTACCGGGCGGCGCGTTTTGATCACAGGTGCGGCGGGCGGCATCGGATCAGCCATGGCCGAAGCTTTCGCCGCCCATGGCGGAGAACTGATTCTGGCGGATTTCGACGGAGAAGCGATCGAGAGACTGGCCGGTGAACTTGGCAATGGCGCCACGTTTCATCAATACGATCAGGGCGATGCGGCGTCGATTGCGGTACTCGCCGCCGCAGCCGGATCTGTTGACGTGTTATGCAACAACGCAGGTATGATTCAAGCTGGCCCCTTTCTGGAACAGTCACCGGAGATCATCGAAAAGATTATTTCCATCGATTTGACCGGTCCCTTGCTGGTGGCACGGCAGATCGGAGAGGGCATGGTCGCGCGTGGCTCTGGCGTCATCGTCAACACCGCCTCACAGCTCGCATTTCATGGCTCCGCCACGCGGGCCGCCTATGCCGCTGCCAAAGCCGGACTGGTGCAGTTTACCAAAAGCGCCGCATCGGAATGGGCGCCCCATGGCGTGCGCGTTGTGGCGTTGGCGCCGGGGCGTACACTAACACCCATGACGGTGCCCTTTCTGGCAACAGAGGAACAGCGGCGCGAGGGCCTGAAGCACATACCGGCTGGACGCTATGGCAGAGCCGAGGAAATGGCCAAGCTGGCACTGTTCCTGGCTTCGGACACGGCATCCTACGTGGTTGGCGAAACACTGATCGCCGATGGCGGCTATGTGTTGCTGTAGACGCCGGGAACTTTAGGGAACCACCGGTGGGGTCGATATCCGATTCAGATCGAAGCCGTAGAGCCGAGCCGTGTTGTGGCAAACTATCTTGGCCCGCTCCTTTTGCGGCACACCTTCCAGGATATCGTCCAGCACCTCGCGCGAACGCGGGAAGGTGGATTCGCTATGCGGATAGTCGGATCCCCACATCATGCAATCAACGCCGATGCGGTCCCGCAGGCGGATACCCACCTCGTCTTCCTGGAAGCTTAGGTAGACGTTCTGGGCGAAAAAGTCGCTGGGTAGCGTGTCGCCCTTGAAGCGGTACTGCGCCTCCTCATGCCTTTCGCGGTAGGTGTAGTCCATATTGGTCAGGACGTAGGGAACCCAGGACAACTCAAACTCCACAATGGCAAGACGTAGGCTGGGATATCGGTCGAAAACACCGGAAAAGATCATGTCGCACATCGAGAGCGCCGGCAGGAAAACCTTTGTCGCGCGTCGGCTGGCGTCATGTACCGTGCGTTCGACGAGGGCAGCGTTGCTGAGGACACGCCTGGTCGCGGTATGCAGGCTAAGCGACATATCGAGATCTGCCGCAGCTGCCCACAGCGGCTCGTAATCGGGGTGGTCGTAGCGTCTTTCTTCCAACGGGTACTCGGTGATCATGGCGCCGACAAATCCGAGTTTGGCGGTACGTTCCAATTCGCCGACGGCGTCGGATATGTCATCGACGTTGACCATTGCGATCGCCTTCAGGCGGTCGGGATCGACGCTACAAAACTCGGACAGCCAGTCGTTGTAGGCGCGGCAAATGGCCGAAAACAATTGCGGATCGGCAACCTTGTAATAGAACAGACCCTGCGAAGGGTAGAGGACTTCGCCGTATACCCCATCTATCGCCATGTCCCTTAGGTGCTGCGCCGGGTCGTAGCCGCCTTCGTGAACGTCATCAAAACTGGCGTGATCGGAAATGGTCTCCGGAGCATCGAAACGCGCGCCGGCGTTCGAAATGAGCCCAATGCCGGCGATCATCTGCCCGTCCTCGATCACTAGATGGTCCACATCGCCGACCCGTTTCATGCGCGGCGCCCGGCTTCTGAAAGCCTTGTCGATCCGCTTTGTCCACAGGTCCGGCGGCTCAAAGACGTGTGAGTCAGAAGAGAGGATCATCGGGTCCGGCAACGATAGCTCCTACTCAAGTCAACGAGGTCGAAAAAAAGCTGTTTCGGAGGTGCAGCGTATCCATCTGCTCGTCTTTCGGCAATATCGATCAACCTATAGCGAATAGGCCGTCTGGCAACTTCGGCTATCATTTCATCGTTGGCGGACCTGAACCTGAATTGCAGCCGACGTCGGACTACCCAACGGGACCTCTTGAATAGATCTTATTCTGATCCAATGGATTTAACAGTGTAGCTTCGACTGCCTCCAGCAACATATCCATGATCGCTACACGAGCAATCGCTACCTTTCTCGGATCGCCTCGTCGCGGTATCGCAGCAATGGCGTCAAAAGATACTCAATGACCTTGCGCTTGCCTGTCTTGATTTCAACGGTGGCGGACATGCCTGGCGTCAGGGCGACGTCCTGGCCGTCGACACGGATGGTTTCGCGCGCCAGGCTGACGCGGGCGGGGAAGACCAGGCCGAGCGCTTCGTTCTCGACGGCGTCGTTGGAGACCAGCTGGATCCGGCCCGGGATGGTGCCGTACTTGGTGAAGGGGAAGGCTTCCAGTTTCACCTCGGCCGTGGCGTCGTTGCCAACGAAGCCCTTGTCCTTGTTCAGGAGCATGGCTTCGACTTCCAGGCCCACGTCCTCGGGCACCACCACCATGAGACGTTCGCCGCTGCTGACCACACTGCCGACGGTGTGCACCGCCAATTGCAGAACCGTGCCGTCCACGGGGGAGAGCAGCCGGGTGCGTTGATCCCGGAGCACGGCCTTTTTCAGTTCTTCGCGCAGGCCGGCCACCCGTTTTCGCACATCTTCCCGTTCCGCGATGGCGCCGGCCAGGAAAGCCGTGCGGCGCTCAGTCCATTTACGGTCAAGGGCGGTGATGGCCGCTTCGGCGCCACGCCAGGTGCCTTCGGCGCGGGCCAGGTTGGCCTCTTCTTCGTGCAGACGCTGGGAACTTTCGAGCAGGGCGACCCGGCTGCCGCTGCCGCGCTCGTTGAGGGCCCGGCGCTGCGCCACCATCTCGGATAGTACCTCGACCATCTCGGCCTGGCGCTGATAGGTCGCCTTGGCGCCGTCCCGCTCCGCCCGGCGCTGGGTGATCTCCGCCCCGATGGCGGCGAGCTCGGCCCGGTGCTGGGTAACGGCGGAGACTAGAAGCTGCCGCTGCCCTTCGGCCAAATCCGGATCGGCATCGCCGGGCGGTGCGTAGACGACATCGATGGGTTCGATGTTGGCGTCCACGGCGAGGATCTGGGCATCGAGGCGGGCCGTCTCCACCATCGCGGTCATCAAGTCGCGGGCCAGCCGCTCGCGATCGGCGGCGGCCTCGGTGCGGTCGATCTCCAGCAATGGTTCGCCCTTCGCCACCCGATCGCCGTCACGCACATGAATGGCGGACACCGTTCCTGTCTCCAACGGCTCGATCACCTTGACGCGGCCGGCGGGTACGATGCGCCCTTGCGCTGTGGCATGGACATCCACTTCGCCGATCAGGGACCAGATGACGGCGCCGGTGAAGAAGGCGATGGTCAGCCACAGCAAAGACCGCCCCGCGGGATTGGCCGGCGTCTCCAAAATCTCGATGGCGGCGGGCAGAAAGGCCCGTTCGTGGCTGTCGCGCCGGGGTTCGGGAGGCGCCTCCCGCTCCTGGGCCAGCGAGGCCTTCACCACTTGCAGCATGTTGCCCATGCGAGCCTCCTACTCCGCCGCGTCTCGGGCATCGCCGGTCTGATGACGGTAGAGGGCGGCATAGCGGCCGTCCCGGGCCAGGAGTTCGTCGTGATTGCCCATTTCGGTGATGCGTCCGGCCTCGATGGTGACGATGCGGTCGCAATGACGCACGGCGGCCAGGCGATGAGCGATGATGATCACCGTGCGGCCCTGGATGATCTGGGACATGTTCTGCTGAATGGCGTGCTCGGATTCGTAATCCAGGGCCGAGGTCGCCTCGTCCAGGATCAGGATCCGCGGCTCGCTCACCAGGGCGCGGGCGATGGCGATGCGCTGGCGCTGCCCGCCCGAGAGGTTCGAGCCCCGCTCGCCGATTTCGCTGTCATAACCGTGAGGCAGTTCCAGGATGAAGTCATGGGCGCCGGCCAGTTGCGCGGCGCGGACCACCCGCTCCATGGGCATGCCGGGATCGGCCAGGGCGATATTCTCCCGCACCGAACGGTTGAAGAGCACGTTCTCCTGCAGCACCACGCCGATCTGCCGGCGCAGCCAGGCCGGATCGACCATGGCCAGATCCGTGCCGTCGATCAGCACCCGGCCCGATTCCGGCACATAGAGGCGCTGTACCAGTTTGGTCAGGGTGCTTTTGCCCGAACCGGAAGGCCCGACGATGCCGATCACCTCGCCGGGATCGATGGAGAGTTCAATGTCCTTCAAGACTTCCGGGCTGTCGGGGCCATAGCGGAAGGTGACGTGATCGAAATCCACCCGGCCCTGGATGCGGCTCAACGCGCCCTGGCCGGCGCCGCCGTCCACCTCCGCCGGGGCATTGAGGATATCGCCCAGGCGGGCGAGCGAAATACGTACCTGCTGGAACTCCTGCCACAATTGGCTAAGGCGCAGGATCGGTGCCGAGACACGGCCCGCCAGCATGTTGAAGGCGACGAACTGGCCCACGGTCAGGCTGCCGTCCATCACCGCCCTGGCGCCAAACCACAAGGTGAGCGCGATCACCGCCTTGTTGACGAACTGGGTCGATTGGCCGGCAATGTTGCCCAGGTTCTGGGCCCGGAAACCGGCGCGAACATAGCCGGCAAGCTGTTCCTCCCAGCGCCGCTGCATCTGCGGCTCCACCGCCATGGCCTTCAGGGTCTCGACGCCGGTGACGCTTTCGACGAGGAAAGCCTGGTTCTCAGCCCCGCGGCTGAACTTCTCCTCCAGCCGCGCCCTCAGGATGGGCGTGACGAAGACCGCGATGGCCACATAGAAGGGAATGGAGGCCAGGACGATCAGGGTCAACGTGGGGCTGAACAGCCACATCACGGCAAAGAAGACGAAGGTGAAGATCAGGTCGATCACCAGGGTCAACGCACTGCCGGTGAGGAAGTTGCGGATGGTTTCCAATTCCCGCACCCGGGCCACGGAATGGCCGGCCTGGCGTGCTTCGAAATAGGCGATGGGCAGGTTGATCAGGTGGCGGAACAGGCGCGCGCCCAATTCCACATCCACTCTGGAGGCGGTGTGCGCGAAGACATACATGCGCAACGCGCCCAGCAGCACTTCGAAGCCGGAAACGGCGATCAGACCTACGACGAGCACATCCAGGGTGGAGAGGCCCCGGTGCACCAACACCTTGTCGATCACCACCTGGAAAAACAGCGGCGTGATCAGGGCAAAGAGCTGCAGGAAGAACGAGGCGACGAAGACTTCCCCGAACAGGCGGCGGTAACGCACGATGGAGGGGATGAACCAGCTGATATCGAAACGCCGGGCCGCACCCGCCAGGGCGGCCCGGGTGGTCAACAGGATCAGCCGGCCGGACCAGCGCGCTTCGAACGCCGCCCGCGCCATCTCCTGCGGCGGGCCGTGGGCCGGGTCCTGGATCAGGACCTTGTCGTCCGCCAGCTTGGCCAGGATGAACCAGCCGCCGGGGCGTGCTTCGCTCTGCTCTGCTCCATCGGCGCCGTCATCATGGATATCGACTTCTATGACTTCATCCCGCCATTGCCCCATGGCCGGCAGGGCGACCCGGTCCAGGCGGGCGGGCTTGCGGGTGATGGCCCGGGCCTTGATCTCCAGGCGCTTGGCCGCCCGCAAGATGTCGTCCTCGCCGAACGGCTGCTCCGCCGTCAGGCCCAATTCGTGACGCACCTGATCGCCGTCGGCGGCCATACGAAAGTACCGGGCCATGAGCATCAGGCAGGTCAGGCCGGTGTCGGGCGCCGCCGCCGCCGGCGCGGCCGCCGGGGATCCGGGTCCGATTAGATCCGTCCTATCTGCCGGATGATGCACGGCTTCCACGATCCTGGCCTCTCCCCCCTATGGATCGAATTTGGTCTGACGGAGATATCCGTCATCCAAATGAAACGCTTGGTTTCAAGCGGTGGAATAGAATGTTCTGAATGCTAATCCGTTGTGTATACCTTCAAACGTGATTTTTCTCACATTCAGAACCCTTACATGGCGCTGATACTGCCACAAGCTGAATTCTTATACCGAAGGTGATAATAC
The DNA here is from genome assembly GCA_964344935.1 of uncultured Rhodospirillaceae bacterium. Taxonomy (GTDB): domain Bacteria; phylum Pseudomonadota; class Alphaproteobacteria. The sequence continues at coordinate 11,509 of CAYFPL010000015.1, read as the reverse complement.
AACAGTTATCCACAGATATTTGGATCTTATGCTTGGTGTTAACCCTTTTTGGTCTTGCGGTTAACACTTTGTTAACGAATGATGGCATGGGGAGGGTAAGCGCATGGCAAAGCGCATCTGGGTTGTGCGGGCGGCCGAGGTGATTGCCGGATGTATGGCCAAAGGCAGTGCCGAAACGGCGATCGCGCCAGCGGCGGGCGAAGGCGGCCCGGCGGGTCCTGGTGCCGGCGCCACGGGAAGAGCACCGAAGCTGTCATGACCGCGGCCGGTCCCCAAACACCCGATCAAGCGGAAGATCAAGCGGTAACGGAACCAGCAGTAGATCAGATCGCGGCGGATCAATCCTCGGCGAACGCGACGCCGGAACAGGCGACGCAGGATCTTTCCGCCCCCAACTTATCGGAACTACTGGGCCAGGCGGCGTGGGTGATGATGCGTTCGCCGGCGCACCGGCATCTGTTCGTGGGCGATCTGGAATGGCTGTTGCTGCCGCCCATCGCCTGCAAGCAGTTCCGCCTGTGGCGCCGCGACAACATGCCCGTCGCCTTCGCCTCCTGGGCCCTGCTGTCCGACGAGGTGGAAGCGCGCTTGATCGAAAGCCTGGGCGCCCCGGTGGTCAGTGCCGCCCCGCCGGCCGATGGGGCCGACACGGCAGACGATGCGCCGATAGTAGCAGCGGTATCACCGCCATCCCAACCACCCACGCAACCCGCCTTCGCCGCCCCCCGCCTGCGCCTCGCCCCCGGCGACTGGCAAAGCGGCCCCAACCTATGGCTCATCGACCTGGTCTGCCCCTTCGGCGGCATTGCAGAGGCAATGCGGCAGCTTCGGGACGAGACGTTCAAGGGGCGGGAGATGAGGACATTGAATGCTGACCGACAACGGTGAGTGCAACGACCCGACGGGATTTCGATGATTAGGTGGCTCAATCATCTGCGAGAGGAAAATCGCGCTTGGTGGAAGATAAGCTACATCGTCTCGACGGTCGCTGTTGTTCTCGGAGTTATGCTTTCGACGATCATCTCCCTCGCGATGTCGCGACGCGCCGATCCGCCCCATCCGAAGGAGTTTCTAGACCTTTGCGATCGTGACGAAGGCGTCACGATTAACAAGATTGTTCACAATGTGGATGGCCTCTTTCTCAATCTCGGACAGGGGTGTGACGCGACGTGCCAATCGAGCCTCGTCAAGGATGGTTATCAGTTCGTCGAGGCTGAAGCGAGGTATGGAAGCTACGACATATTTGCGCGCGACCCGGGCAAATACCGATTCACGTTGGAAAAAGTAGGACATCCCAAGTGTGAGGTGTTTGAACTTTGGCACGATGATTGGCGGCGGCGGGAACATGGCCGGTCTGCATCAAAAGAGAAACGCCATTTTTACTTCGCAAATTCCTGTGTCGCGACTTGGCCCATTGAAGATTTTTCTGCAAGGTATGGATATTTCTTTGAAACAAAAACAACAGACCACTCATTTGGGTACATAAGAAATAGTATAACTACGATAAAAGACAGGATAAATAGAGAAATATTGGCGAAATCCATAAGATACACAATTGTTTATAATTGGAAATATATGAGGGAAAACAATATCTCTCGAAATTTATTTTATTGTCCAGAAGGTGACAAGTTCTTGAACTATTCCCAAGTAGTCATTCCACACAAATGATTCTGGTTCACAAATAGAAGGGATGTCTAGATGACAAACAGCATGACGCTACAATCCCAGCTGGAATCATATCTAGCGGCAAGTATGACCTATAGTTCTGGATTCGAAGCGAATATGCGCGAATCGGATTATCGGGTAGCACTTGAAGATGTATTCAAGTTACCAGATGGGTCCATTGACATCTATGCGGTTGAAACCGCCCAAAATACTTTTGAAGTCATAGACGCGAAGGTTGGGACATCGGGCGTAAGTCTCCTCTTACTGCGCAATAAGGAAACCGGAAAATACTCGATTGCTGCCGACGGCACTGATTTTGGTGGATCAATCAACGAAGCTTTTAGAGATGTGGCCGCTGATATCGCAATTGCTTTGGGCATTACCGATATATCTGGGATACACACCCAGCGATCCGAATTAATCGACTTTGCAGAGAAGCACTTAGACAAACTCTCTTTCGATAGCTCAGGTTCGCGCGAGAAATTCACAATTTACGCGCATTCACTAGGTGCACACGTAGCAAGATCAGCATACCGCAGCCACGGCGATCTTTTCGATAGAGCTAACATCATCTCTGGTCCTGGCGAGTACGGATTATTGGGTTGGGCGCTAGAATTAAATGACTACTTCCTGCCCGGAATCGATTTGACAAGCCTCGTTCTTCCTAACAATGGCATTTATGAAATGGGTTTTGACCCGGACGTCGTCCCGTGGGCCGGCGCCGGCAACTCCAACCGTTTTCGATTGGGAGAAATCCCCGACAGTTCGATTATTGGTGGCCACTTCCTAGACCGACAACGTTGGCAACTTTACGACCAATACATTGATCCGAGGTCACAACTGCGCCAGATTTTTGGTGAAGATCTAGATTATCGAAGCTTTGTTGGGAGCGATAAAGTCAACGTCGTTCCCTTTATTAAGATTGACGGCGACGAAGTAGCGATTTCCGACCAGCCGGTGGACGGATTCGTCACGATCACACCCGAGCAGGCGATAAGTTTCCGCAACGCCCCAACTGTTGAATGGGATGGCGTTTGGTCTGCATACGGGGCCGAGGAAATTCAAGCAGTCGAGCCGACACTGCCGTACGCGGCAGATGTGATCCTGAAGATGTTCGACGCCGTCGAACCGACCGGCGGACCCGCGGATCAAAGCTGGCAGATTCTGCCTTCCAATGACGGTCAGACCATCCGAGAGGACAGGATAGAGTTCGCGACCAAGAACGGCGGCAAATTGGCTATTCTGGCGAAACAGCCAATCGATGCGGATGGCACTCTACTCCCTTCTGGCACTTTCGGATTCTCTCTTACCGAAAATGACTTCAATACTCCCGCGCAGTACCTGGCTTTTGACCTTGATGCCGAAGGAAAGATCGAAACTAGCCTCACGAGTAGCATCAAACTGGCATCGGCAGACATTACCGATATTACAATATTCGATTCAGACGGCGAGATTGCGCGTGTCAATAAATCTCTTTCCATCGACGGGGAAGATCCATCCAGTGGCATCGGTGAAGTAAACATTGCTGCGTCGCTCCTAGACAAAGCGAATAACGACCTCACGTCCGGGGAAGTCGCGGAACTAGACGCTACAGGCAGTGATGGCAACTTCGATCCCGATGTGTTCGGCCAGAGCCTGGCCGGCGGGTTGGGCTCGTTCGCGGCGGGCCAGGTCGGGGCGGCACTGTCGGAGGCGTTGTTCGAAGACGGCAGCGCGATGCAAATCGCCGGCGAGTTGTTCTTCAACACGGCGCTGACCGATGGCTTCGAGGCGTTGAAGGCGCTGGGCAGCGACACCCAGGCGAGTTTCGAATCCGTGGCCTCGAGCGTCGCCTCGGGCACCCTGGAGGGCGGCGTCGGCCTGATCGGCAATCTGGCAGGCAGTGAGATCGGCAGCAGCTTGGCCGAGTCCCTTGGTGTCGGCGAGGAATTTGGCTCTCTGGTGGGCGGCACGGTGGGCCGGGTGGCGGCCCAGCATGTGGGCGCGCTGATTTCGGAACAAATCGGCGTCGAGATGTTCGGTACCAGGTTCATACCGACGAGTATCGGCGACGGCGTCTTCCAAGCTCCCGACTTCACGTCCTCACTGCAGACCGCCGGCATCACCGCCGTCGCGTCTTATGCAGGCAGCCGGCTGGCCACGGAAGTATTTGGGCCAGGTAATTCAAAGGGTGCCGCGGTGGGCAGCGCCGTGGGCGGTTTGGCGGCGAAGGCGGCGTTTACCGCATTCATGGGCAGCACCCCGGTTGGTTGGACCTTGGCGGCGGCCTATTTCATCGGTTCGTTCTTCGGCTCCGGCCTGGGCAGCAAGCTGGGTGCTCAGCCCGATCATGGCCCCTCGGCCAATGCCAATGTTCGTTTCAGGGACGAACATTTCCTCGTCGAGAACTGGGGCCATGACAATAGCGGCGATCCCGCTGTCGCCGTCAATCTGGGCCAGGTGGCGGCCGATCATCTGAACATGTTTGTGGCCAAGGTGGGTGGCCGGGTGGCGAATATCCACGAGGCCTCGCCCTGGGGCTATGGCTACAACAACGACGGCCTGTTCGTGGAGAACGGCAACGGCACGCCTTCGCGGGGCCCGGAATGGCACGATTTCTCCTCCGCCCAGGGGGCGCTGGACTGGGGCATCGTCGAGACCATGCGCGATCTGCAGATCGAGGGCGGCGATATCTACCTCAAGCGGGCCATGGCCAACACCACCGCCAACACGGTGGCGGAACTGGATGCGGACCTGACGGCGGCCTTGGATTGGAGCTTCTACCGCCGGGACCAGGCCACCTTCCTGCAGATGGTGACGGATGCGGGCCAGACCGGCGCCGACCGCTGGGCCGACAGCCAGGCCCGGGCCGCGGCCCTGCAACTGGATGTGGCGGCGGCTTCCGACAGCTATTCCCGCGCCGCCTATCTGGAGCAATGGACGGCGGACAGGGCCGCGGACGATGCCGCCCGGCTGGCCGCCTCGCAGGATCCGGCCAACTGGATCTATGGCGAGAGCAACGATTATATCGATAGCGCGCCGATCGTCGGCTATCGCTATGACGGCAGGGAACATTCCTTCACCAACAATATTCCCGCACCGGCGCCGCAATTCGTGCCCGAGTTCGAGTTTGAGGGCCCGCCGGTGGTGCTGGATCTGGACGGCGACGGCATCGAGATGGTGGCCCTGGACCAATCCACCGCCTTTTTCGATCTTGCCGGCGACGGCTATCGCTATCAGGCCAGCTGGGCCACGCCTGACGACGGCCTTCTGGCCTATGACAAGAACTCCGACGGCCTGATCGCCGATTTTGACGAGGTCAACTTCTCCGGCTACCTGCCCGGCGCCAACACGGACCTGGAAGGCCTGGCCTTCTTCGACACCGACGGCGACGGCAAGCTGACGGCGGCGGATAGCGATTGGGCCAAGTTTGGGGTCTGGCAGGATACGGACCAGGACGGCATCACCGATGCGGGGGAGTTCTCCAGCCTCGATGTCATGGGCATCACGGAGATCGGTCTCGACCACAACGGCATAGAGACCTATATCGCCGGCAACCAGGTGCATGGCCACGGCAGCTACAAGACGTCCGACGGCAACAGCCACATCCTGGCCGACGTGGCCATCGCCTACGGCACCACCGGCTATCTGCAGAACCCGGACGGCTCGGTCTCCATCAAGCGGGATGACGGCACAAAGCTATGGGCGGCGGGGGACGGCACCGGCGCCACCAACATCGATCTCGCATCCGGCGGTTTGCTCTCGGCCTATGGCGGCAGCGGCAACGATGTGCTGACGGGCGGCGATGCTAACGAAAAACTGTCGGGCGGCGGCGGCTCGGACACCATTTCTGCAGGCGGCGGCGATGACATCGTCATCGTCGACAGCGCCGATCTGGCGGCCAATATCGACGGCGGTGCGGGCAACGATACCCTGGTGGTGGAAGGCGATGGCGCCGTCAGCTATGACCTGGGCGCCCGGAACTTCGAGGCCGCGGTGGGCGGCGGCGGCAACGATACCTTCACCACCTCGCTCAGCTCGGCCATTGCCGCCGCGGGCGGGGCCGGCGCCGATATGCTGACCGGCAACAGCGGCGATGACCGCCTCGACGGCGGTTCGGGCAACGATACCCTCACCGGCGGGGCCGGACACGACATCCTGATCGGCGGCACCGGGGCCGATACCTTCAGCGCCGGGGCGGGCGACGATATTCTGCTGATCAACAGCGAAGATGCCATGACGGCGATCGACGCCGGCGACGGCTTTGACCTGATCATCGCCGATGGGCCGCTGGGCCTGGCCATCGATCTGGATGCGGTCAATGCCGAGATGGCGATCGGCGGTATCGGCTCGGACGTGTTCTGGACCGAAGGCACCGGCGCCATCGATATCTCCGGCCAGGGCGGCGACGATGTGCTGTTCGGCGGCGTGGGCAACGACCGCCTCGACGGCGGCTCGGGCAACGATGCCCTGATCGGCGGCGCCGGGGCGGATGTGATCTCAGGCGGCATCGGGCGGGACACCATCGCCTACGGCAACTCCGCCAGCGGCGTGACGGTCAATCTGGCCACCGGCCGGGGCCAGGGCGGCGATGCGGAAGGGGATATCCTGCAGGGTATCGAGAATGTCTCCGGCACCCAGTATGACGACAGCCTGACCGGCGATTGGCGGGACAACCTGCTCCAGGGCGGTGACGGCCATGACACCCTGGCCGGCGGCTGGGGCAACGATGCCCTGGAAGGCAGCCTGGGCGACGACGTCTATGTCTTCAATCGGGGCGACGGCGCCGACGAGGTCTTTGACGACCACTGGTTCGAGCAGTTCACCGAATACCAGGTGCCGGTCTATACCGTGGAGCAGGTGCCGTACACATATGAGGTATTGGAGGAATACACCTACGACCAGCAGGTGGTGGTGACCTTCGAGGCGGTGGTCCCCCATGTGGTTACCCAGGAAGTGCAACTGACCGCCAGCTACACCTATCTCAACGAGCACGAAACCATCTTCAACGGCTGGGGCTATTACTCAAACGTCAGCGAGTATTCGTCTGATTGGACTGACTTTAACGGCGCCATCCACTACAAGACCGTTCAATCCGAGGGCGACAACGGCAATGCCGGGGGCACATTTGCCTATGGCACCCTGACGGAAACCCGTTACATCAGCGAAATCCGCCAGCGCACCGAGACCGTGCAGCGCACCGGCTATCAATACGTCACCTACCAGGGCACCCGTGACGTCATCGTCGAGAGTTCCGAAACAGTGACCGAATCCGAATGGGTGCAATCGAACAGCGGCATGGACACCCTGTCCCTGGGCCAGAACATCGCCCTGGGCGATCTGGCCTTCGAATGGTCGGTCAATGCATCCGACCCGGCAGATCCCGATGACCTGATCATCGGCATTCGCGAGGGCGTTGAGCTTACCGGCTCCGTTGCCTCCCTGACGGACCGGATCACCCTGATCGACTGGGCCAACAGCAACAACCGCATCGAAAAGCTGTCTTTGGCGGACGGCACCCTGATCGATATCTCGGCGAACCTGCAGATCGACGGCGACGGCGGCAGCAGCATTGTCGGCACCGCGGCAGGGGACATCCTGATTGGCAATGGCGGCAACGACAGCCTGACGGGCGGCGGGGGCGCCGATCTCTTGGACGGCGGCAGCGGCGATGACGTCCTGATCGGCGACGATGGCGACGACACGCTGTTGGGCGGCGCCGGCAACGACAACCTGCAGGGCGGCGCCGGCAACAACATCCTATTCGGCGGCAGCGGCGCCGACAGCCTCACGGGCGGTGCCGGCGCCGATATCCTCGACGGTGGCGACGGTGACGATGTCATCCTGGGTCAGGGCGGCGACGATACGCTGGTGGGCGGCGGCGGTGCCGACAGCCTGACCGGCGGTGATGGCGCCGATAGCCTCGACGGCGGCAGCGGTGCCGACAGTCTGACGGGCGGTGACGGCGCCGATAACCTCGATGGCGGCGATGATGACGACGTGCTGCTGGGCCAGGGCGGCGACGATACGCTCATAGGCGGCAGCGGCGATGACGATCTGCAGGGCGGCGCCGATGACGACCTTCTGCAGGGCGGCGCCGGCGCCGATCTTATCGACGGCGGCAGCGGCATCGATACTGCGGATTATTCTGACTCTTCGTCCTCCGTGGTTTTGAGTCTGGCGCGGAACCTGGCCTATGGCGGCGATGCGGCCGGCGATGTGATCACCAATATCGAAAACCTGACCGGCTCCGCCCATGGCGATCATTTGTTTGGCGATGGCGCCAACAATGTTCTGAGCGGCGACGGCGGCGACGACGTCCTCCAGGGCGGTGCGGGCGATGATGTTCTTGACGGCGGTTCTGGTACGGATACGGCTGTTTATGGTGGCAATATTGCTGATTATGTGATCAGCAACAGCGCTGGCAGCATTACCATCACGGACACGAACGCCACTGATGGCGATGACGGCACGGATAGCCTGAGCAACATCGAGACGCTGTCGTTCGCCGACGGCGATATCTCTGTTGAAGACCTTCCCGATGCCTCTGACGGGACTGTGTCGTTGCCCTCCGGCGCGACGGCGTCTGGTCAGTTGACGGCCACGGATGCCCAGGATGATGCGGCCTCTTTGGCATTGAGTTATTCCCTTGAGGCGCAGGCGGCGCACGGCACGGTGACGGTGAATGCGGACGGCAGCTACAGCTACCAGGCCGATGCCGGCTATGTGGGCACGGATGCCTTCCAGTACCGGGTCACCGACAGCGATGGACACACGGACGTGGCCCAAGTCAGCGTCAGTGTGGGCAAGAGCCTTGATGGCTGGACGGGGGGATCTGAGATCCAGGTCAACACCTCGACCCAAGGCGATCAACGCTGGCCATCGGTGGCTATACTTTCGGACGGCAGCTACGTAGTGGTCTGGGATTCCTTCGATGCCAACGATCCCAGCGGTGACATCTATGGGCAACGTTTCGATGCCAATGATGTGCCGATTGGTTCCGAGTTTCTCGTCAATACCTCGACGGCGAACGGCCAGAGCTCGCCGACGGTGATTGCCCTTGAGGGCGGCGGTTTTGTTGTCGGTTGGACGTCGTCTCCAAGCGCCGGCGAAGTTGAGGTCATTGGCCAGCGGTTTGATGGTGCCGGTGTTGCAGTCGGTTCCGAGTTCCAGTTCAACACGACAACGGTGGATGAGCAATCGCTTGTTGATCTTACGCCATTGTCGGACGGCGGTTTTGTTGCCGGCTGGGCATCAATGAATCAAGACGGCGATCATTACGGTCTCTATGGCCAGCGTTTTGATAGCGCTGGATCGATGGTTGGGTCGGAGTTCCGGATCAACACCACGACCGTCGGCAAACAGTTCGCGGTATCACTGACGACCTTACAGGATGGCAGCTTCGTTGCGGCCTGGCGCGAGGACATATCGTCCACGAACTACGCCATTGCCATGCAGCGTTATGATGCCAATGGCAATGCTCTGGGCGGTGAAGCGAAGATCCCTAGTGGTGGTGTCTATTCTTCCGATCCTCATATCGAGGCGCTGGTAGGCGGCGGCTATGTGGTCACCTGGTATATGACCAGCGGTGATGGCGACGGCTTTGTCACCCAAGGCAGGGTTTATGATGGCAACGGGGTTGCCGTTGGCGATAGCTTCCAGCTCAACACGACGACGGCGGGTCATCAACAGATCGAGCGTATACACGTGGCCGCCGCACTTCCCGATGGTGGCTTTGTTGCGACGTGGATCTCGGATGGCCAGGACGGCGATACCTGGGGTGTCTACGCCCAACGCTTTGATGCCCAAGGCACGAAGGTTGGCGGCGAGTTCCGCCTCAGCGAGACGACCGCGGATATCCAACGCCGGCCACGTATTTTGGCGCGTGACGACGGCTCCCTGCTGGCGGTTTGGGGTTCGTACGAGCAGGATGGCGACAGCAGCGGCATCTATCTTCGCCATTTTGCGGCGGACGGCGAACTGGCCCCCGGAACCTCTGCCAATGACGCCCTTGTCGGCGATGATGACGATAACAGTTTGTCAGGCGCAGCTGGCGATGACGTCCTCCAGGGTGGTGCGGGCGATGATGTTGTTGACGGCGGTTCTGGCAGTGACACGGCTGTTTATGGCGGCAACGTTGCTGATTATGTGATCAGCAATACTGATGGCACCCTTACCATCACGGACACGAACGCCACTGATGGCGATGACGGCACGGATAGCCTGAGCAACATCGAGACGCTGTCGTTCGCCGACGGCGATATCTCTGTTGAAGACCTTCCCGATGCCTCTGACGGGACTGTGTCGTTGCCCTCCGGCGCGACGGCGTCTGGTCAGTTGACGGCCACGGATGCCCAGGATGATGCGGCCTCTTTGGCATTGAGTTATTCCCTTGAGGCGCAGGCGGCGCACGGCACGGTGACGGTGAATGCGGACGGCAGCTACAGCTACCAGGCCGATGCCGGCTATGTGGGCACGGATGCCTTCCAGTACCGGGTCACCGACAGCGATGGACACACGGACGTGGCGACGGTGGCCGTGGAGGCGCGGGCTGCGGAAGGAACCTTGTCATTTGACGGCTCCGGCGGTTCTCTGCGCCGGACGCCAACGGTGAGCGGTAACGGCAAGACATTTACCTTTGCCGCTTGGGCTCAGCGCGACACTACGGGCGACTATGATGTTCTGTTCAGCACCGATGATTCAGCTGGTGGCAGCAGCAATCGCATGTGGATCGGCTTTGCCAATGACAATCGCCTATATGTCCAGACGACGGACGGGAGTGGCACGCGGAACCTAGCCACGACGATGACCTTCACGGATGGCGCCCGGCATCACATCGTTGCCAGTATCGACACGACACAAGCGACGGAGGCGGACAGGGTAAAGGTCTATGTTGATGGCGTCCTCATAACGAATTTCGAGACAGCGGACCGTCCGGCACAGAACACAGATTTAATTGTCAATCAGTCTGGTGCGGTTCACTACCTGGGCCGCCTAAATACATATGGCGGTTATTATCATCACGACGGCGGATTGTCTGAGGTGCATCTGGTTGACGGCGCGGCTCTGGACGCCTTGGCATTTGGTGCCATGGTCGATGGTCAGTGGGAGACAACCGAAGGGTCTTTGAACAGCTCGTATGGGACCAATGGGTCTTACCTTGGCTTTAACAATCCATCCGGCGTTGGTGCCGACGGCAGCGGAACGGGTAACGACTGGACTGCTCATGATCAAACGGCAACAGACCTGGTATTTGTGCCTTCTGACGAGATTGTCATTGGTACGTCTTCCAACGACAGTCTGGTGGGCGGAGCAACCGCCGACACCCTCTCCGGCTCTGACGGCGACGATTTCCTGACCGGCGGTGCGGGTTCTGACATCCTTGACGGCGGCTCGGGCACGGACACGGCTGTTTATGGTGGCAATGTTGCTGACTATGTGATCAGCAACAGCGCTGGCAGCATTACCATCACGGACACGAATGCCACTGACGGCGATGACGGCACGGATAGTCTGACTAACATCGAGACGCTGTCGTTTGGAGACGGTGACATCTCCGTCGCTGACCTTCCCGATGCCTATGACGGGACGGTGTCCTTGCCTTCCGGTGCGACGGCCTCTGGACAACTGTCGGCGACGGATGCCCAGGACGATGCCGCCTCATTGGCCCTGAGTTATGCGGTTGCGTCGCAGGCGGCGCACGGCACGGTGACGGTGAATGCGGACGGCAGCTACAGCTACCAGGCGGATGCCGGCTATGTGGGCTCGGATGCCTTCCAGTACCAGGTCACCGACAGCGATGGCCACACGGATGTGGCCACGGTGGCTGTGGATTTGCGTCCCACCGACCCGCAGGTTCTGGCTC
>CAYFPL010000014.1:29031-73425 GCA_964344935.1 uncultured Rhodospirillaceae bacterium | reverse complement strand
CAGGCTCATAACCTGAAGGTCGCAGGTTCAAATCCTGCCCCCGCAACCAAAATTACAATGAAATCAGATAGTTAAGTGGCTTTACCCAACTGATTGTCCGTTTGCCGACGGAGTTGGTATCAAAAAAATCCTCTATAAAATTCAATGACTTAGTTGATAGAATGGGTTGGAATTAATGCCCGTGCAACACAATTGCAACACGATGAACAGAATAAATCGCTAACTCTTTGCAACAACGGAATAATGTAGGGAAACCTTCAGGTTATTTGCCTGAAGGTTTCCGTGCGACTTACATGCCGCAGTCATGGCGCGAGCGAACATCACTATTCGACGCCGGCACCAGCAATTTGTGCCAAGTCTCGGACATCATGGCAACAACAGGTGAACTGGTCCCGATCCAGAAATTCCAATTTGGAATTGATAGAACCTCTATCGTGTCTGGTACGGACGACACCGGCCTCTAGAATATTTTGACCGGAACTTTCAAGGCGCTTGGCGCGGGCGTTCGGCTAATTCGTGGTGCCTTGTGTTCTATGTCCGGTTTGCAGCGGCGAGCCCGATATTGCGGACCAGGTGATCGTGGCGTCGATATCGGGTCTTCAGGGAGACGGAATAATGAACAGGTATCTAAGAATTTTGACGGTTGGCATTTCGATGTTGGCGGCCACGGCAGTGGCCCTTCCGGCCTTTGCCGATTGGCCGGAAAAACCGATAACAATCATCTTTCCTTGGGCGCCTGGCGATCCTACGGAAACTGTCGTGCGCACGGTCGGAGAACTGGCGGCGAAGAAATTGGGGCAGCCGGTCGTTATCAACAATGTAAAGGGAGCCGGTGGAACCAAGGCGATGGCCGCTGCCGCGACGGCGAATGCGGACGGCTATACATTGGTCAATAACTGGGTTGCCCCACAGATAGGCGCCAAGCTTTTCAACCCTAAATTACCCTATTCAAACGACGATTTTATTCCCATCGCGGGCATCTTCGCGATCCCCTTTACCTTGACCGTCAAGGCCGATCACCCGGCAAACGACATCAAGGAATTTGTCGCATGGGCCAAGAAAGAGGGGCGCAAGCTGAACTACGGTGTCTGCGCACCGCAGTCCGTGCCGAGGCTCATCGGCGAACAGTTTATGTCCAGTACCGGCGTGCCCTATAACCCGATCCCATCGAGCACTGGCTGCGGCGGCAACAATGTCACCGGCCTGCTGAACGGCACGCTGGACGTGACTGTAGCGGTAGTGCCCCTGGTCAATGTCTTCAAGGGACAGATCAAGCACCTTGGCCTGCTCACCGACGAGCGCCATGCAGCCGATCCCAACCTGCCGTCGGCGGCTGAGCAGGGATATCCTGTAGGTTGGGGCGACAATGCCTTCGGTTGGGGCGGTCTGGCGGTCCCCGCAAATACGCCGAAGGCCGCAGTTAACAAGTTGCGGGCTGCCTTCGGCGAAGTCCTTACCGGCGACGAGCTAAAAGGAAAGTTGAAGGGCCTGATCAAGATGGTCAAATACCTGTCGGCCGAGGATGATGCGAAACGCTGGTCTGAATCAATGGTGCTTCTGGCACCTCATGTCGAAAATGTGTTGAAGGCCAAGAAATAGACGAAACATTCTGGGTGAAGAGCAACCCGGCGCATAAGTTACCGCGCCGGGTTGTTTTTTCGCCGACGGATAAGCAATCTTTCCATCTGATAGCCGGGGAGTAGGAATTGTATGCGCTACCCGAGGATGGAATTAGCGGTAACGCTAGCATTCACCGTATTGATCCTGGTCGGGCTTTACCTAACCAGCCGGATTGACCTGGCGTTTAGCTCGGATCTCGAAACTTTCTCAGGACCGCGCGCTTATCCTGGTTTGATCCTGTCTGTTCTCCTTGTCTTGAACCTGTTTACCGTTGCCGGCCTCGCACGCCGCTTTTTTCGACAGACGGCTTCAAGTCCGGACCAGACTCCCACCCCATCAGGCAACATAGGCCAGTCGGCGGGATTGTTTGCTGCGCTGGTCATATTTGTACTGACGTTTGAACAGGTCGGCTACATCCTGACGATGGTGCCTTTGCTGACCATCGCCGCCCTGTTATGCGGTGCAAAAAGCCCAATCAAAGCGTTTTTGGTTTCGTTCATCCTGGCGACGATTTGCCTTGTCATTTTCCGTTACGGACTTGCGACCGTTTTGCCTGACGGGTTCTTCGGCATCGATATGTTTCTCTAAGCCATGAGCGGAATTTACGAGGCTATACAACTAGTCACGGACTTGATCGGGTGGAGCGAACTGCTTTTCCTACTCGTCGGCCTGGCGATTGGCATCGTTATCGGCGCCCTTCCGGGTGTCGGACCGTTGTTAGGCGTCATCATGGCGATACCTTTTACTTTCTATGCCGAACCTGTTGCCGCAATGGCCTTGCTGATCGGTATCTATCAGGGTGGGTCCTATGGCGGTGCCATCGCGGCGACGATGATCGGTATTCCCGGTACGCCGATGGCGGCTGCCACCATGCTTGATGCCCGACCGATGGCCCTCGCTGGCAGGGTGTCCGAAGCGGTGACGCTGTCGACCATCGGCTCCTCGTTCGGTGGGATCGTTAGTGCGCTCATGTTGATAACGATTGCACCGCAACTGGCTGCAATCGCTTTGCGTTTCGGTCCCGCTGAAACAGCCGCCTTCGCGTTGCTTGGTTTGACCGCTTTGGGTGCCCTTTCCGGGGACTCTCCGTTGAAGGGCTGGGCGATGGGCTTTCTTGGCCTGTTCATTGCGACAATCGGTCTGGACCCGGTTACCGGCGTTCAAAGGTTTACGTTTGAATCGACCTTTTTTGATGCCGGCATCACGTTGGTGCCGCTGCTGGTCGGGCTGTTCAGCATCTCGGAAGTTTTGATGCAGGTCGAAAAATCCGTCAAAGCTTCCGATGCCAAGTCGGGCGCCACCGCATCCGCGAAGGCATTCGCCAGTCTGATACATCGCCCGATCAATTATCTGCGTTCCAGCATCACCGGCGTCTTCATTGGCATTATTCCCGGTATCGGTGGCGTAACGGCCTCGTTCCTGAGTTATCGAATGGCGATGTCATTTCGCAGTTCCACGGACGTCGAGTTCGGCGAAGGAAATCCAGATGGCGTCATCGCTTCGGAATCCGCGAACTCAGCTGTCACGGGCGGTGCCCTCATTCCAATGCTCTCCCTAAGCATTCCCGGCGATCCGATTGTCGCCGTGTTGATGGGCGGTTTGATGCTGCAAGGCGTGCAGCCCGGACCCCAGATGTTCCTTCAGCACGGTGATGTTGTACAGGGTATCTTTTTGATTTTCCTTTTTGGCGCGATCTTCCTTTTGCCGCTTGGGCTTGTGTTTATCCGTGGCGTCGTCCGAATTCTGAATCTACCGCAATGGAGCATTATGACAGGCGTGTTGATGATTAGCCTCGTCGGTACCTATTCGGTGTCGCGGCAGATATTGGACCTCGGTCTGCTGCTGTTCTTTGGGGTTATCGGTTACGTGTTGCGCAAGACCAATTATCCGCTTGCCCCGCTGGTCATAGGTTTCATTCTCGGACCGATTTTCGAAGCAAACTTCCGAAGAACAGTGCTCGTATCTCAAGGCGATTTCGTCACATACCTTGGGTCGCGACCGATCGCCCTGTCTGTCCTCGTATGTGTGGCGATTTTCCTGGCCTTGCCATTTTTACGGCGTGTCTTGCGTCCGCAGGACTAAGCATTGCCGCTGGCGGCCGCGAGGCGGAATTGCTCTTTGACTTCTTCGAAGACCATCCAGCCGGCCGCCGTTACCGGACGGCTTTTCCTGTACGACATTGCGGCGGGTATGCGCCATTGCAGATCTTTGCACATCAGCTTGGCGACGGCGGGGCTGGTGCCAGGGTCGTTCAATAAGGGTAGATACGAGATCAGATCGGTATTCGCGACAATTTCCAAAAGTGCGTGCCGGGGCAGCATTTCGATGTCCGGCCCGCTCCAGTCCAAATTATGCTTAGCGAGTTGCCGCTCAAGGAACATTGCCGTCCTAGCGTCTCCTTCGGCCAATATCCATCGATAGTCGGCCGTATCCTTGATTCGAACATCGGTAAGCTTGGTGAGCGGATGATTGGCAGCCGTTACCAGGCCAAAGACGACCTCGCCAATGCGCTCCACAACAATCTGATTGTCCAGGGGTTGCGAAATAGCCGTGATCGCCAGATCGATCCTTCCCTCGAGGAGCATTTGTTCCAAATGGGCGGCGTTGCTTTCGACAATGCGGAACTTCAAATTCGGCCGCGCCTTTACAAGGTTCGCAAGAATTCCCGGCAGGATCTGTGTTGACCACGCAGCGGTACCAAGAACGACGCGCCCCGTTTCACCGGATTTCAGCGCGGCAATCTTGGATTTCGCATCGCGCATTTCCTTGTCTATCGCCAACGCGTGATCAAGAAATGCGGTTCCGTATTCGTTGAGCCGCATACCGCGTGGATGCCGGTCAAAAAGGCGCTCGCCGAACTCGTCCTCAATCCTACGCAGAATCTTTGTGATCGCCGACTGCGTATATCCAATTGTTTCCGAAGCCGCACGAATGCTCCCAAGCTTGGCGATTTCTTCAACCACATGTGCGTATCGCGTCTCCATTCGATATTCCAATCCTTCATCAGTAATGTCGAATTAGGCGTTAGTCAGTCATAGCGGTGGTGGCGTAAAAAAAACAGAAGGTTTCAAACGGGGAAGACTGGCGCTGCATGTCCGGCAGGAAACGAACAAACATCTTGTTAATCACCGCCGATCAACACAGGGGCGACTGTTTTGGTTTCGAAGGACGCAACATATCAACGCCTCATCTCGACAGGTTGGCGTCAAACGGGACGCGGTTCTCGACCTGTATAACCCCCAGCCTTGTCTGCCAGCCCGCCAGAGCCAGCATACTGACCGGACTATTGCCATTGACCCACGGAGTCGCGGACAACGGCATCGACCTAAATGAAGAAGCTGGAAAGAAAGGCTTTGCCGGTCACCTCGCACAGCACGGTTATCGAACCGGCGTCATCGGCAAGGCCCACTTCTCGACCTACCACACGTTTGCGCCAACCGGTCGCCTGGAGGATCGTCGCAGCACGGCCTTTCACGACGGCAGTTGGGACGGTACCTACATGGGTTTCGAGCACGTCGAACTGGTGCAGGCTGGCCACAACATTTTCCCTCCCCAGAGGGCGCCGCTAGGGTTGCACTACGAAGACTGGTACGAGCGGCAAGGCGGGAGTGCGCTAGACGACGCATACTATGCCGTCGTGCGACCTGGCCTCGGCGCCGCTCAAACCCATCATTCCGGCCTACCCGAAGCTTTTCACAACACCACTTGGGTTGCCGATCGTACGGTCTCTTTCTTGGCCGAAAACAAAGATACGCCTTTTTGCCTGTGGGCTTCGTTTCCAGACCCGCACCATCCCTTCGACTGTCCCGCGCCGTGGAGCTTTTTGCATGCGCCGGAAGACGTTGATCTTCCTCTGCATCGGCAATTGGACCTGGAAAAGCGCCCCTGGTGGCATCGTGCAAGCCTCGAAGGAACGCCCGATATCTCGGACGAAGGCATGAAGGAATTTCGCGCTGAATCGTCCCGGTTTCTGCCGCAAACAGATAACCAACTGCGGGAAATGATCGCCAACTATTATGGAATGATTTCGCTCATCGACCACAACGTTGGACGCATCCTGTTGGCGTTGCAGGAGCATAATCTTCAGGACGATACAATCGTCATCTACACGAGCGACCATGGCGATTTGCTCGGCGATCACGGCCTGTACCTGAAGGGCCCGACAGCTTACGACGGTTTGTTGCGCGTCGGCATGGTCGCCGCCGGCCCCGGTATTCCAAATGGGACGGTCATCAAGGAGCCGGTTTCGCTGCTCGACTTAGCCGCGACAATTCTCGATTACACAGAGGTACCGAAGGGCGAACCAAGCCACAGTCGAAGCCTACGTCCCCTAATCGAAAATCCGACGGAGAGCCGGGACTTTGCAGCAAGCGAATGGAAACTGAATCCATCGCGGTGCGGCGTTGCTCTCGACCTGCGGACGATCCGTACCAGGACCCATCGGCTTTCCGTCGATCTGATAAGCGGCGACGGCGAACTCTACGATTTCACGGTCGATCCAGACGAACTCGAAAACCGCTGGAACGATCCGGGTGCGCAATCGATACAGGCTGAACTCATGGAAATGGTTCTCTCCCGGCCGAACGATTGCGCGCCCGATCAAACGCCGGTCGGTATGGCCTAGTTTCCGCCGATCTACCTGGCGGGGGAAAGGAAAGTGACATGAAAATAGACGCACATGTGCATTTCTGGGAGTTGCGCGAAGGTCACAGCATCTGGAGTGCAAAAAAAATCGAAGGGCTGCAACGCGATTTCACCCCCGAAATGCTGCAGCCGCAGTGCTCCAAAGCAGGCATCGACGGCGTCGTCGTTGTTCAGGCCGCCACCGATCCGACCGAGACGGAATATATGGTGCGCCTGGCCCGCGAGAGCGATTTCATTAAAGGTGTGATTGGCTGGCTGGACCTTGAGGCCGATCCGGAAACACTCAATCGAGATATCGAAAAGCTCCGGACGATACCCAAACTTTGCGGTATTCGCGCGCATCCACCACGGGAATTCGATCCGGCTTGGCTGACGGACCCGGCGGTCAAGGAAAGCTATCGCGTGACCGCCACGCACGGCGTTCCGGTCGACTTCCTTGCCAATTGCACCCAACTCGGCCCCGTCGGCGATCTGTTGGCTGACGTTCCTGAATTGACGGCAATCATCAATCATGGCGGCCGGCCCTTCGTGATGACGGGAGAGCTCGAACCCTGGCGGACGGATATGCGTCGGATCGCCCGCGACACCTCCGCCTACATCAAGGTTTCCGGTTTGGTCGAACGGGCCGGTGTCGAATGGCGCACAGAGACGTTGCGGCCCTGGGTGGAAGCGATGCTGGAAGATTTCGGCTGCGAGCGATTGTTATTCGCCAGCAATTGGCCGGTCATGACGTTGATGAGTACCTACGCTCTTTGGTGGGAAGCCATCAACGAAATCGTCGATAACGCGGGTTTAAGCGGGTCGGACAGAAAAAAACTGTTCGGCGGCACCGCCGCCAAAATTTACGGTCTTGCCGGCTCCGTAACGGCAAACCAATAAAACCTTGGGAACGGACGGAGCCATGGCAAACAACGTCTTATTCATATTGTCGGACGAGCACGCACGGGACATCTCGGGCTGCTACGGAAATACAATTGTCCAAACGCCCAATATCGACGCACTTTCCGCGCGCGGCGTGACCTTCGACAGTGCCTACTGCAACTCGCCGATCTGCGTGCCATCAAGGGCGAGCCTCGCGACGGGGGAGTATGTCAACCGCATTCGATACTGGGATAACGCGCATGCCTACGATGGGCACGTGCCTTCATGGCACCACAGCTTGCGTGACGCCGGACACGAAGTGGTGTCGATAGGTAAGCTGCATTATCGGAGCGCGGATGACGACAGCGGATTTTCGCAAGTTAACCATCCGATCTACATCCCGGATGGCCAGGGCGATGTTTTGGGTTTGTTGCGGCGCGACCCCAAACCGCGCGCCGCCGCTCGAGCGATGGCAGAGAATGCGGGCAGCGGTCCATCAGGTTACGCCGACTTTGACAACAGTGTCGCAGATGCCTCGGTTTCTTGGTTGCAATGCCGGACCGAACAGCAAGATAAGCCATGGGCGCTTTTCGTTTCTTTTCTTAAGCCGCATTTTCCATTGATCTCGCCGCCGGAATTCTACGACATCTACGCCGATATGGAGATGCCGACGCCGCACCTATATGACCCGGCAGAACGCCCATCGCATCCAGGCATCGATGCCTACCGAACATTCTTCAACTACGATGACTATTTCGATGAGGAAACGCTGCAGGTTGCATTGAAAGCATATTACGGCATGTGCTCCTTTTTGGACTTTAACATCGGCCGTGTGCTTGAAGCGCTTAACGAAAGTGGTCAGGCAGAAAACACATTGGTGATCTATTCTTCCGATCACGGCGAGAATTTAGGCAGCCGGGGTATTTGGGGGAAATCTGTTCTCTATGAGGAAGCTTGCGCCGTGCCGATGATCATGGCTGGCCCCAATGTTGCCGAAGGCGACCGTTGTCCTGTGCCGGTGTCTTTGGTCGACATTTACCCGACCATGATCCAGACCGTCGGCGGTTCAATGACCGACCAGGAACAAAACCTACCCGGCACCGACCTACGCGCGCTGGCGCAAGGCTCACAGGACGACCGGATTGCATTCAGCGAATATCATGCCGCAGGCTCGACCTCGGCGGGCTACATGGTGCGAAGAGGTAATTGGAAGTACATCTATTATGTCGGCCATCCGCCTCTGCTGTTCGATCTCGCGGCGGACCCAGGCGAAACCACGGATTTGGCCGACCGTCCGGAAACAGCGGGCATCCAGGCGGAGCTTGATCGGGAACTGCGCAATATCGTCGATCCCGAAGCAGCGAATGCGGCGGCATTTGCCGACCAGGAAAAACGCATCGAGGAACTGGGCGGCGAAGAAGTCTTAAGAGCAAAAACCGAAATCGGATTTACGCCGGCACCGACGAATTGACCAACTGTCGCGTTGATTTGAGAATGACTCCTTATAGCATCTCAAATTGGACAGGGGAGATGACAGATGTCGCAGCATTTTGCATTTGTTGGTTGCTATACCGATTATGAACCAGGGCAGCTTGTCTGGGTCGGTTCTGAGCAGCCCGGCGAAGGGATTCTTTCTTTTGCATTCAACAGCGAAGATGGTTCGCTTTCTCCGACTGGCAAAGTGACGAAACAGAACTCTCCGACTTGGCTCGAGATAAATCCCAACAGGCGCTTTCTTGTCGCGCCCCACGACCTTTCCCACCACACGGGCGAACCTGCCGGCGTCGGATTTGTGACATCATATCGAATCCTGTCGGATGGTGCGCTTGAAGAGATAAACACCCAAGCGACCGGCGGCCACGGAAATACCTGTGTGACCTTTGACCGTACGGGTCGGTTTTTGCTCGTGACAAGATATTGGGAGGGTGGCATTTCGGTGCTGCCTTTCGACCCCGAGAGCGGCGTGATCGGCGAGGTTACGGCGCGGCCGGATCACGTTGGCTCCGGTCCCAATCCCCTCCGCCAGTCCTCGCCCCATCCGCACGGCATACATGGCGATCCCCGAACGAACCTGGTGTACGCGATGGACTTGGGCACAGATAAGGTTCATCAATACGAACTTGATACCGCATCGGGGCGTCTGTCGCCGCTGAGCGAACTTGAACTGGCGCCCGGGTGCGGCCCGCGCGGCATCGACTTTCACCCATCACTTCGTGTGGCGTATGTAAATTGCGAGCTTGATGGCACCGTGGTCATATGCGCTATTGACGACAAAAAGGGGTTGATGCCGAGGCAGACCGTACGCTGCTATCCGGACGATTTCGACGGACACGACCATCCGGAAAATTTCGGCAGGTCCGACCTCTGGGGCGCCGAAGGCTGTTTGTCGGCAGACGGACTGCATTATTTTTACATCTGCCGAGTTCATCAGAGCATTGCTGTGTTCACGGTGGATCGCGACGACGGCAAGTTAACGTTTTCAAGCCGACATGCGCTTACAGCCAACTCCAACGCCCGGAATCTCACACTGGACCCAAGCGGCAAGTACCTGCTGGTGGCGAGCCAGGACGCAGATTGCGTCGAATGCTTCCAAATTGACCAAGCGACCGGTGCGCTTGAACGCATCCACACCCAGCATGCCCCATGTGCCGCCGACATCGCAGTCATTTGATCTGGTTACAGCGCTATAGGACGGATCTCTGGCGATAAGAAACAGGAGAAAGTCTATTGAGCGACTTGGCGTCTCCAACATTGCTTCTGCCAGCCAATTGGTTCTGTGAATGGAGACAGAAAATTGCCTGTTGATCTGAGTGGGAAAAAAATGGTCGTCACCGGTGGCGCAAGCGGTATCGGACGCGCCGTCGCAGTGCGGTCGGCTGAATACGGGGCAAAGGTTGCCCTGTTCGATGTCAACGATGCCGATGCCAACGAGACCATCGATGCCATTGTCGGGACCGGTGGAGACGCGCGGTACTGGCATGTCGATTTGCGGGAAGGTGAGGACGTCGAAAACGCTGTTTCGGGCGCTCACGAGTGGCTTAGTAGAATAGACATTTTGGTTCACCTGGCTGGGGTGTTGCAGGGCGCTGCGGTAGAACTCGACGAACTTCCTGAAGAGACCTGGGACGAAGTCCTCGACATCAACTTGCGTGGCTCGTTCCTTGTTTCTAAGCATGTCTCGAAATTCATGAAGGAACAGCGCAGCGGGACCATAATTCTCGCGTCATCAGGCGCGGGCGTACTCAATGGTTCGTCGTCGTTTGCATACGGGTCGTCAAAGGGCGGTGTCCACGGCCTTACGCTCGTAATGCAGAATGCACTCGAAAAATATGGGATCAGGGTGAACGACGTGCTGCCGGGATCGGTGGAGACCCCCCTCAAGCTGTCGCAGGCAAAGGAATCGTTTGATATCACGGGGGACAAGGGCAAATTCGACAGAACCATGGAGTCTCTGGTCTCGCCCGACGACGTGGCGAAAGTGATCATCTTCATGGCCTCTGACGAAGCAAACGTACTCCGAGGCAGCGTCCGCACCGCATAGGGGGCATCATCTGCGACGCGCCGTTCTAATGTTATTGCACGTTCGGAAACCGTGACTTAGTCCCAGAAAATGCCGGCTTCACTTGCCGCGCGCCGCAGCCCCTCAGCCGCCAGCGGTACCTTATCGTCAGGCAGATGCTCGATCAGAATGTGGCCGTCAGGGCAGACCCGCTGCATGCCTTGCAGAAACGTCCGCTGGTCCAGCATGCTTTCCGATTGTCCGATGATCGACTCTTCGAAATGCGGCAGCAGCGATGCGACGAGTGTGAAGTCCTTTGCGTGTGCGCCTAGGATGCGGTTGGGCAGCAGATCGTAAAACTCATTCTGCAGTTCGGTGTTGGCATAGGCCTGCTCAATCGATCCCACGAAGTTTACCGGGTCCATGTTGAACTTCATGGACGGCGATCCGACCGCATCGATGAGGTCTCGTACGCGTTGTGCCGAATAGACGGGGCAGACCACGCCGCCCTCGATGGCGAGATCAACGCCTTCGGATTCGGCAACGGGGCAAAGTTGCTTTGCACTATCAATCAGCCGTTCGAACACCTCAGGCGATCGGTTCTCAGGATGAGGCAGCCAGGCTCCGTTCTTGTTCATACTCCCCGGACGGAAATAGGTGTTCGGGCACCCAAGTCGGGCGCTGAACCTGATCATCTCTTCAACGAATGTAATGGCGGCGGATCGCTCCGCATCGTCGTCAGAGCAAAGTCCGTTGCCATAATGGCCAACTGACTGCGCCATGGGAAATCCGAACTCTTCATAGAGACCTGCAACACGGGTGATTTCATCAACGCTCGCCGATGCCGGATCATCTACGCGAATTTGAACGGTCCGGAATTCGAGGTCCTTCGCTCGCTGTAGGACGCTTCTGTCAATGCTGCGCCAATCGCCGTTAACAAGACCGGCTACGCCAAGAATCATTCGAAACCCCAATCGCCAAATAATAAGGGAACTCAATCCGTGTGAAACCGATCTCAGGCCTAATGGCACACCAGAAAGTACAAACGTATCAGCAGACGACGGCGACTGGCCAGCCCAGGCGAACGTAGTTATTTGGCGCCACTCATTTTCAGCGGCTCGGTGCTCCGAAAAATTGCCGCCACCGTCTCGCCGCCTTGTCCGAAACGGAGCAAACAAGGATTGTCGGCAGTCTCTCAGACTACGGTCGGTTCTGAGTGTGAAGCCGATATTGCTGTAGTCGTCCAAGTCTGATTTCACGATTGAAACCAAGATGCCTTTCGTACATTGCCAACGAATACCCAGGTATCCCGCCGATTCCGGATAACTGGACGCGACATAACTGCAACATATCGCACTACACTTTGTGCAACCCTTTGTTTTCATGAATAAAAATTGAATACTAATTCACCCTCATAACCTGAAGGTCGCAGGTTCAAATCCTGCCCCCGCAACCAAAAACTACATAAAATCAAATCACTACACACTGGCTTCGGACAACGATCCGAAGCCGTCATTTTGTGTCCGTACTGTGTCCGAATTGGCCTCGGCCAGAAGCCTCGTTGCCTCGGTTCTTCTTATGCGGCCTGGTTTTGGCATTCTGTAAGTGACGTTCGCCATTTTTGTGACGTTCGATCTGCATCCATTTATGGGTTTGCACGGTAATTGGCCAAGTGGCAGGCGTATGATCTTCAAGCGCCGCGAACAGTGTTAAGGATCGCATCCGTATTGCTAGGTAGACGATCGCCTCGCCACGCAACCATCATATCGGGGCGGATCAGGGCGTATTGGGCCTCGTATAAACTGGCCGCAGCTTCGTCGGGTATTGGTACCACTTTCAAGGGCAACCCGATTCGGTCTGCTGCAAGCTTAATCCCTCGCGTAGCCGTTGCGGCATGGACGGCGGCAGCCCCCATGACCAAGAGTGTAAATCCTTGAGTGAAGTGATCCAGGATGGAGCGTCCATCGTCGAGCCAGATGTGCGGTGCGCGATGTCCGGGGCGGGCGGTTGGCACATAGTTTCGCGCATCGTCAGGCGGCTCGGCACTGCCGTCGGGCACAATGACGTCGGAATCGCTATAGCGATAGCCCAATAAAGTGCCGGAGGAGACGATGAGTTTCTCTTGTTGAACGATCAGTGTCTTCAACCGGGCACGCACCTCATCGCCCGCGAGGCTGTCTTCATCGATGACATCACCTTCCTGCATGACCGCGAAGAGGCGATCGAAGCAATCCGCCGCCTCGGTCGTATTACGGATGCCGATAGGACGCCGTTCATTGTGGTAGCTGTCAAGCAGGCGGGGTCCGGCCCAGCCTTCGAGGCTGGCTTGCATTTTCCATGACAGGTCGATGACGTCGGACACACCTGTATTCATGCCGAAACCTCCCGTCGGCGAAAACAGATGGGCTGCGTCGCCAGCCAGAAAAACACGGCCCTGTCGATACTGATCGGCGACCAGGGCGTGAGCGGTCCAGGGTTGCACCGACAAGATCTCCACCTCGGTCGGCTGCCCGAGCACCCCATGAATTGCGGCGATGGGGTCGATATCCTTCCAGGTCTGCCCTTCTTCCAAGATCACATGAAAAGTGAAGGTCGTACCCCCATCCCAATTGAGCAGAAATCCGCGATGATCGCGATGTAGCGGGAAAAAGATGTTGGCATGACCAAATTGGTGGCATTGCATGAAACTTGGCGCACGGAAATAGAACGACACGAAATCTGCCAAGTTGGCACGGCCGCCTAGCTCAATGCCCAGCTTGCGGCGTATCATCGAACGTCCGCCATCGCATGCGACTAGGAAATCGCAGAACAGCTCCTCTTCGACGGCCCCGTCACTGGTGCCGATGCGGCAGCACACACCCGTTTCGACTTCGTCAAAATCGAGCAGTTCCCAACCGAAACGAAAATCCACACTGTCCTGGCGTTTGACATAGTCGAGAATAGCGCTTTCAACTTCGTGCTGGCCGGTTATGGTTTTTAGATAGGGCGACCATTTGTGTTCATCCTTTGCGTAGCCGCCCTGAGCCGTCAATTTGTTGAGCTCTCGAAACGGCGGCAGCTCGACACCGTGCAAAAGCCGGCCGGCTAGTGTCGTTACATAGTAGTAGTTGGCGGGCAAATCGGGTGGTACCCCAGCCCTGCTGATTGCCTCGTCGATACCCCAGCGCCGGTAATATTCCATCGTCCGGTTGGCAACGGCATTGGCGCGCGGGTGCATATTCAGGGTCTCCATGCGCTCGACTGCCAGGCAATCAATACCGCGCCAACCAAGATCGGCCGCCAAGGACAGTCCTACGGAGCCACCGCCGGAAATGAGAATGGGAACCTTCTTCAAAGCCTGGTTTCCTAAGTTCGTTTGCATCGAAGATGATGGACAGGCGCGCCGCAAATCGTATCACGAGATATAGCTGTGACCAGGGAGCAATGCCCGTTCCGATAATCCCCCGTACGTCAAAACCCGATGCCGCTCTTTCAGGCATTGTTCTTCGCTAGAAACGCGCGTCGACCAAAACCTCCACCTTGTGGCCGCAATGTGCTGGGATCGGCCTCGGTCAAACGACACAAATCATTCTTCATCCATCAGGGGCAAAGCACCCGATCGCAAAAATCGGCGTATGGACAAGCGACGATGGCGGCATATGATTGCCAAGCCAATCTGCAACAATCGTGGGGTTTTGTCATAGGATCGTTATCAATCCATGCGTTGCCGGGAATTTTCGGCTGTATATTGATTTTTCGATCCAAGTTACGGCGGATTCCCATCTGGAGGTTGGATGGAACTTCAGGGTGATGTCGATCCCGGACTGAACATCCAGAACACGCTTCTTATCGAAGCCATGGAATACTGGCGGACGTTACGGGGGGATCGCCAAATGCCGTCTTATGATGACATTGATCCAATACAGATCCCCCGGCACCTGTTGCCGCATCTGGAATTGGTCGATGTTATCCGGCAACAGACACCACGCCTACGATGGCGTCTGATAGGCACGCATATCACTGCGGCGGTTAACCGGGATGCCACTGGACAGTATTTCGACGAATATTATGCGGGGGATGTTTTCCCGGCCATCAGCGGCCCGTTCAAATGGGTTGTCGAAAACGGGCAGCCGCTCCGGTGGTCCGGCACTTCCGGCTTTGCCGGCATGGATTGGCAGTCCTTCGAGTGTGTCTTATTTCCATTGTCGAGAGGCGGCGAGACTGTGGAGATGATTATGGGAGCCGTAAATTACGATTTGCGCTGACTCTGTTTCCAACACCGCCACTCTTTGCCAATCGATCGTGATTGCCAGATAGTCCGGCCCGAAAGCGGGTTAGAATGACGCCAGCGCAACCGAGCCAGTGAAGCGGAAAATGCATGCAGGATCGAACGACATCGTTGCCTCGTTTTGGATTGAACCGGTTTGACTATTCCTCGCCGCAAACATTCGCCAAAGACGCCCGTCGTGCGGAGGAACTGGGTTGGGGGTATGCCTTCATCCCCAGTTCTCCTTTGCTCCTGCAGGACCCGTACGTGAACCTGGCCTTCGCGGCGGTTGAAACCGAGCGCATCAAGCTCGGCCCCTTGTTGGAGAACCCGGTGATCCGCCATCCGGCGGTAATGGCATCTTCGATCGCCACTGTCGAAGGGTTAGCACCGGGGCGCACCGTCCTGGCCTATGGTGCCGGCGATACGGCCGTCCGGCTGGTGGGTCGGCGCCCGGCCCGCATTGCTGAATTGGAGGCGGCGACAGAATTGACGCGACAGCTACTCGCCGGTGACGGCGTTGAAGTTGGCGCGGCCAAACCGGCGCAGTTGCGCCATGCCCGCACCGTACCGCTTTGGATCGCCGCAGGCGGGCCGAAGACGTTGCGCATGGCCGGCCGTGTCGCCGACGGCGTTTTCATCCGTGTTGGCTGTCACAAGGCAAACCTGGAGGCGTCCATCCAGGCGGTGCGCGCGGGCGCCGTCGAGGCGAACCGCGATCCGGACGACGTCCGGATCGGTCTTATCTTCCACACCATCCTGACGGACGATCCGGAACAGGCAGCCTTCATGAGCCGTTCCATGGCGGCGGGTTATTACGAATATTCCCCCATGCTGTTCGATAAGCCGGGGTTTGATTGGGACGGGCCGGACGTAGAGGAACTCAAAAAACAGGTCTGGCCGGATTTCCATCATGCCGCCGACCTGACCGAATCCGGCCGTTTGGTGTCATTCCTGTCGGATGACATTGCCGAGGCCTTCGCCTTGTTCGGGACGCCGGAGATGATGGCGGCGCAACTTTCCAAGGCATTGGATCTGCCCTACGAGATCGATATCGTCGTCCCCCACCCCGTGCCGACACCCCTGCCGGGCGGCTCGCGGCCCGACTATATGGAGCGTTTCGCAAACGACGTCCTACCGAAGCTGCAGTTGCAAGGAAACGGGTCCTGAAGGCAGGGAAGGCGGATTTTGCCGCGGGCCCGGGCCATCGGCCAACCTCCGTGACGATTTCCAGCAATTTGCAGGGGCCGCCAACAGTGGTCGTGACAAAGCGCCACGTCGCCTTTCCCAACTTCTCTTATGGTCACCCGGGCGGCTACTGGTCGCCCGTTCCTTTGGTTGTGGCGGCTGTCAACTTTCGATGCAGGCCAAGCATGGCGGAATAAATGCCGCCGGGGTGAAACAGCAGTACCAGGACGATCAGCGTTGCCACGATCAGATGCCGCCAGGGCCCCAGATCGATGATGGCCTCGCTGACGAAGGTCAGGGCGAAGGCGGCCAGGATTGGGCCCCAGATTGTACCGATGCCGCCAACAAGCAGCATGCTCAAAACAAGGGACAGAGTTCCAAAGCCAAAGATTTGCGGTGAGGCGACGCGCAGGTATGTGGCGTAGAAGCCGCCCGCCACCCCGGTGAAGAGGGCTGAGGCGGCCAGAGTGAAGACCCGCTGTTTGGCAAGGGAGACGCCGCGGCTCAAGGCATAATCCTCGTTATCGCGGAGTGCCACCACCGCCAATCCGAACGCGGAAGCGACGATGCGGCGTAGAAAAAAGGTCGAGGCCACGAAGATCAACAGGATGATGTAGTAGTAGCCGAGCTTGCCGTCGCGGGCGAAATTGTAGTCGCCGATTTGCAGCGACGGCAGAAACACCATGCCTACGGAGCCGCCGGTGATATCCGCCTGGCTGAGCACCAATTGCAGGATCAGTTGGCTGAATGCGAAGGTGACAAGGATGACGTAGATCCCCGTCAGACGCAGCACCGGCAGACAGACAATGACGGCCGCCAACGCCGCCGCCAGGCCGGCCCCGGGAATGGCCAGCCAGGGCGAGATTTCCAGAACTTTGGTGGTGATGGCGCAGAAATAGACGCCGACGCCAAAGAATGCCAGATGCGCGAAGTTGAAGACCCCGCCATAGCCCAAACTCAAGTCCCAGTTCGAGGCGACGACCGCATAGACCAGGGCCACGATGACCAAATGGCGCAAATAGGAATCTTCGATCGCAACGGGCAGCAGGGCTAGGATACCCAGACCCAGCAGCTTGAAGAGGTTTGTCTGATCGAACAGTCTCATCGCTTGCCCTACCGCTTACCGAACAAGCCAGTGGGCCGGACCAAAAGGACGCCGATCATCACCATGAACAAAACCGCGGGCGTCCAATAGAGGCCGATAAAGAAAACGCTGACCGCTTCCAGGAGGCCGATGACGTAGGCGGCGCCGACCGTACCGGCGAGGCTGCCCAAACCGCCGAATATGGCGACGATCATGGCCTTGACCATGGGTTCATTTCCCATCACGGGCGAGATGAAGCGGATCGAACCCAAAAGGATTCCCGCGAACCCCGCCAACCCGGCGGACATGCCGAATGCGGTGGCGTAAAGCAGGGGCACATTCATGCCGGCGAGGAGGGCCGCGTCACGGTTCTGCGAGACCGCGCGGATGGCCTTGCCGGTGCGGCTGAATTTCAAGAACAGCCACAGGCCGATCAATATTGCCGGTGCCAGGCCGACGATGAGCGCCTCTTGAGCCGATATTGTGACGCCCAGGATACTGGCATCGCCGGATATCAGGGGCGGCAGGCGCTTGATACGGCCAGACCAAGTCAGTAGAGCGGAATTCTCGATAAAGATCGCCGCGGCAAGGGTGGTGATGACCGCGACCAGCACCACATTACCTCGGCCCAGGAACGGCCGCACCAAGGCCGCCTCTATGAGGCAGCCGACCGCGATAACGCCGGCAACGCCCAATGCCAAACCCAAGGACAGGCCAAGGCCGAAGCCGCCTTCGGTGCCCACCTGCCAGGCGAGATAGGCGCCCAATGTCATCAATACCCCATGGGCGAAATTGAAGATGCCCAGTGTGGTCCAAACCAAGGACAGCCCAGTCGCCATCATGGCATAGAGGGAGCCAAGAACGATGCCGCTGACCAATATCGGTGAAATGGTGTCCCACGCCATCATCATGCCGCCCCGAAATACATATCCATGATCTGGCCGTGGTCCATGCGGTCGTCGGGCCCCATATTCAGGCTGACCTCACCGTGATTGATGAGATAGAGCTGTTCAGCCAGGGTGAGAAGAAACTCGATATCCTGTTCCACCACCACCAGCGGCACGCCGGTTTCGGAAATCTGCTCGATCGCCTGGCAAAGCTCCTCCTTGAGGCGCGGTGCCAGCCCCAGGGTCGGTTCGTCCAACAACAACAATTCCGGATTGCCCATGACGCCGATACCGATGGAAACCATTTGCCGCTCGCCGCCGGAGAGCGTCTTGCACAACTGCCCCCGCCGTTGAGCAAGTTTCGGGAAGATTCCATAAACCTTTTCGAGGTTTGCCTTGGCGCCGTCCCGGGCTCGCTTGGCATAGGCGCCGAGGGAGAGATTCTCCGCCACCGTCATCTCGGGAAACAGGATGTTGCCCTGGGCGACGTGGATGATGCCCGCCTCGACGATATGGCGGGGCGCTGTGCCGTCGATGCGCCGGCCGCGGAAATGAATTTCACCCGCGCTGGGCTTCAGCAATCCCGAAATGGTCCGCAACAGGGTGGTCTTGCCATGGCCATTGGGCCCGAACAGACCGACGCGCTGTCCTTCCGCCATTTCTATGGCGATGCCGTGGAGGACCTTGGTGGCGCCGTAGCCCCCTTCCACCTGGCGTATGTCAAGCAGTGGCGGCGGCATTTCGTCCCTGGCTCCCCAAATAGGCTTCAATGACGCGATCGTCCTTGATGACATCGCCGGGCAGGCCGCTGGTCAGCACCCGTCCTTCGTTCAGCACCAACAGGCGTTCGGAAACGTTCAACAACAGCGCCAGGACATGTTCGATCAGAATGATCGTGATGCCCCGTCCGTTAAGCCGTTCGATCAGCTTCGCCGTTTCGGCCACTTCCGGCTTGGTCAGCCCTGAGGCTGGTTCGTCCATCAGCAGCATTGTCGGCGCCATGGCCAGGGCCGAGGCCACCATGAGGCGTTTCTTGTCGAATACCGATAGTTCCCCTGCCGGGCGGTGGAATTGCTCCGGCGCAATGCCGCAAAAATCCAGAATATCCCCGGCACTCTCCGGGTCGCCGCCGGGGGCGCCAAAATGACGGGCCAGTTCCACGTTTTCGATTGCCGTCAGGGTTTCGAAGTCCGTCTCCCTTTGAAAGGTGCGGGCCAGGCCGGCGCGGGCGATGCGGTGAGGGGGCATTTTGTGTACGGCCTGGCCGCGGAATATCACTTCGCCTGCGTCAGGGCCGAACGGGATGCCGGTGATGATATTGAACAATGTGCTTTTGCCCGAACCGTTGGGCCCGGCAATGCCGAAAATCTCGTGTTCGCGAACGGAAAATGAAACGTCCGCCACCGCCTGCAATGCACCAAAGGATTTACAGGCGCCGTTGACGACAAGTGTATCTGTACCGGCCACGATCGCCATCCTCTGAGTGGGTTTGCTAGATTTGGAGACGGATCGCGAAAAGGTCCGCTGGCCGGCCCCCTATTGCATGGTAAAGGGGGCCGGCTGCGGAAACGAGGTTTACTTCATCCAGGGCGGAGCCTTGAAGGCGCCGGTGGCATAGGCATCTGGATAGAACAGGTGCCGTTTGCCTTCCCAAATTTGATAGAACTGGATGGGTACGAAATCGTTGCCCTGCATGGACAGATGGGTCTTTTGGTCGAACTTCAACCGGCCGATGGCGACCTGTTTGTCTGTCTCGCTGATCGCCTTGGCGACGGCGTCGCGGTTAGCCGGATTACCCACTTTGCGCACCGCGTCGAAATAGATCATGGCCATTTCATAGAGGCCGGTGCCATAGGGTCCACTGTCGACACCCCAACGGTCCTTGTACTTTTTCGCCAACTCGGCGGCGCGCGGATTCTTCGGTGTCATCAAGGGGCCGCCCAGCAGGTTATAAACCACGCCTGTTGATTTATCCTTGGTCAGCTTGAGGAATTCCGGCACCGAAGGGCCGTATTGGATGAAGACCAGGCTGTCGGTAGGCTTTTCCATGAACTGGCTCATGAAGGTGGCGGCGTTGGACGGCATCCAATCGGTATTGACGATCACCGATGGGGGATCCTGGCGCACTTTGGTTAGCAGCGCCCGCCAGTCGTTGATTTCACCCGAAGGCACAATTTCATCCACCGTCACCGTCCAACCCGCGGCGGCGAAGCTTTTCTTGATGCCGGCGTAAATGGTCTTGGAATAGGCGTTGTCGGACGAGACCACGGCGATCTTCTTATTCGCCAGCTTCAGTTTGCCCGATTTCGCCAGGCCCTGCACCACAGGCAGCAGTTCCGTTTCATAGGCATCGAATGACGGCGCATAGGACCAGATGGTTTTGAATTTTTCGGGATTCTTCGAGACCATGGCTCGGGTCTGGGACGAGTTACCAGCCAGCATGTAGATCATGTTGGCTTCGGCCATGTATTCGATCTCGAAATTTGATTGTGTGGCATAGCCGGTCAGGATCGCATCCAGGCCTTTGGTGCCGTTCAGCCGCTCGAAGGCGCTGACCACGGCGGCAGAGGACTGGTCCTTCACATCGCCCAAGACGACCTCGAACTTGTAGCCATTGATGCCACCGGCGGCATTAATCTCCTCCACCGCCATCGTGACGCCACGCAGGGTCTCTTCCCCGTCGGCTGCCGCGCCCCCGGTCATCGGTGCCAGGACACCGATCTTCGCGATCTTGTCAGCCGCGGCGGCGCTGACCGATAGACCGGCCGCCAACAATGTGGCTGCTATTGGTGGCAGAATTTTCATGATTGACTCCCTAATAGATTGTCAGGCGGCGGTGAAGACATCCTGCGCCCGCTTGCTCATGCTTCCATCCCGCAGGATGCAAATATGGAAATCAGAGCCTAACCAGTCCGGCGGCAAAAGGATTATGCAGACCGCACGGATTTCTTTGCAGGCGAAACTTTCGATGCCTTGCGCACGTCTTTCGGCAGGATACCGAAATGCTTCTTAAAGGCCGTGGAAAAATTGGCGTCGTATTCATAGCCCGTGGCCTCGGCCACCTGACCGATGCTCATGCCGTCGATCTCCAACAGCGTCCAGGCCTTGTCCAACCGTTGTTCCTTGCAGAATTCGAATATTGTGGTGCCGAACAGCTGCTTGAAACCGGCCCGCAACTTGGTCCGGTTTATCCCTACCTCGGCCGCCAGTTCCGGTACCGAGGGCGGATTGGCCAGATCCGCCTCCAAAATATCACGGGCTTCATAGAGCCGCTTCACGTCCGACGGTTTAAGTCCCGACTCGCCCGCCGCCTGGCCACTGGTCCGGCCCATGGCGTGAACGGTCAGGCAGATCAGTTCCACTGCCATGGCCCGCAGCAAGGTATGGCGCAGGGCACCGGTACAGGGTGAGGTGGTAATATCGACAACGATGCGGCGCATCTGCGGCGTCAGGGTCAGGGCGGTAAAGAAGGGTTCGGCCGCGCCACCTTCTAGAAACCGGCGCAGCGAGCCTGGAAAGTCCTTCGGACTCAACCGCAACTCATCGATAAGGATGTTGCGCCGGCAATAGATGGTCACCCATTGCCGTTCCTCTTCGTCTCCGTACCAATGACCTTCGTCCAAGCCGCGGGGCTGCAAGCGGATTGTACAAAGCGGCGCGTTCAAGTCGACCAGGGAATCGGACCCAAAAAGAAAGGCGCCATGTCCCGTCACCCGGAAATGAAATTTAATCCAGTCCTCGCCGCACAGCTTGTCCATGGCCGGGCCATACAGCACGCCATGTATGGCGATGACACGGAAATCGTCCGATAGCCGGCAATATTCCGTGAAGCCGGCGTTGCCGGGCTCGCCAGGCGCGAACCTCAATGTCACGGCGCCCGGTCCCAGTTCGTCGACGCCCAGTTGTCCATCGAAATCGACGCGCATCTCGTCGATCTTGCCGTCCATAGTCAATCCTGGACCGTCGGGCATGACCAAATCCGGGCCGTCCGAAACGGACCGGGAATCGTGAGTTTCGTCGTCTTTCAAAGCAAATCCTGCGCTGTGCAAAATCATTGCCGAGAAAGCCATGATATCTAGACAATGCCAATTCCTCAAACAGCGCTGTCGGGAGACGGGTATCATGGCCACCGAGAACAAAATCATAGACACCAGCCATGCCGATATTGCGGTGACAGTCAGTGAAGGCACCGGCCCCGCTGTGCTGCTGATCCACGGCAATTCATCCTGCAAGGAGGTATTCCGCAATCAATTGCAGGGGCATTTGGGCCGGCGCTACCGCATGGTTGCCATGGATCTGCCAGGGCATGGCGAATCCAGCGACGCCCGAGACCCGGAAAAGACCTACTGCATGCCAGGTTATGCCGATACGGCGAGCGAAGTGCTGCAGGGTCTTGGAATCCCTTCGGCGGTGGTCCTAGGCTGGTCTTTGGGAGGGCATATCGGCATCGATATGATGGGCCGCTACGACTCTGTCGCTGCTCTGATGATCAGCGGCACGCCGCCCATCGGCCAAGGCGAGGAGGAGATGGGCAAGGGATTTCTGCCCTCGGAACATATGGGGCTGGCCGGGCAGGAAGTGTTCAGCGAGGCCGAGGCGGATATCTACGCCCATGCGACTTGCGGCGTGAACGCCCCATTCGAGGATTTCCTTTTGCAAGCTGTGAAACGTACCGACGGTCGGGCCCGCGCCATGATGATTGCGGCCTTTCTGGGTGGCGTCGGCGAGGACCAGCGGGCCATTGTGGAGCGCAGCGCCACGCCGCTGGCAATTGTCAATGGCGGCGGCGAACCTTTCGTCAATAACGAATACCTGAGCGAAGTGAACTACGCCAATCTTTGGGAAAATAAGATCCACATACTCGATGCTATCGGCCATGCGCCGTTTTGGGAGGCGCCTTCGCTGTTCGACCCCATATTCGAACGCTTTCTCGCTGACGTCACGGCAAACTGATCAGCATTGGCCATGGACTGCCACAACTATTTCGCCGACGACTACGTTTCGGCCCGGCTGAAATTCCGCGAAGCGGCGGAGAGCGCCGGTGCCGAACTGGTAACGTTCGAGAATGACGGCCAGAGTCCGGAAGGCGAAGCTTTGACCACGGACGTGGCGTTGATCGGCAACCCCGCCGCCGAGAATGTCCTGGTCGCCAATTGCGGTACCCATGGGATTGAAGGTTTTTGCGGCTCTGGTGCCTTGGTTGGGTGGATGCGGTCGGGTGGGCACCAGGCCCTTGGCAAAGAGGTGCGTGCTGTCCTAATCCACGCCATCAACCCGTACGGCTTCGCTTGGTTGCGCCGGGTTAATGAAGACAATGTCGACCTCAACCGCAATTTTATCGCGCATGAGAAGGTCCATCCCGACGACCCGGACTTCAGTGCCTTGATGCCGGTGCTGTTGCCCGAACGCTGGAACGGCGAGAGCGAGGCCGCGTTCGAGGCTGCCTGGGACGATCTCGTGGCCGCCCGGGGGGCGTTCGAGGCTCAGGCGATCATTTCGCGGGGACAGTATTGCGAACCTGGCGGCATCTTCTTTGGCGGCCGGGCGCCAACATGGTCCAACCGCGTGTTCAGGGACATCGTGGGGCGGTTCGTCAAGGGCGCAGGCGACGTTGGTTTTGTTGATATCCATACCGGTCTGGGCACCTTCGGGGCCGCCGAGTTAATCCATTTCGCACCCGGCGGCAGCGCTGCCGAACAACGGCTATTGGATTGGTACCGTCATGGCCTGACCTCCCTGGTCGACGGAACAACAGCTTCCGCGGCCAGAACCGACGGTTTGATCGACAATGCCATGATCTCCATGCTGCCCGATGCCCGGGTCACCGCTGTTACGGTGGAGTTTGGGACCTATCCATTACAAGACGTCCTGCGTGCCCTGCGGGCAGACAACTGGCTGCACTTGCGCGGCGATTTGGATTCGCAATTGGGCCGGCGATTAAAGGCTGAGATACGCGAATTGTTCTATCCCGATAGCGATGACTGGAAAGAGCTCATCTCGCTTCGAACCAGACAGATTCTGAACCGCGCTGTCCGGGGTCTCAAGAAGCTGTAAGGTTTTGTTCGATCCTTCGCCGCAGTATCATGGTGAAGCGGATATCGCACCAAACACCGGCTGTCATGCGGCAAGGTTGACTTGCCATGGCGGCACGCCTGCGGCATCTTGAAATTAATTGCGACGCGAGCGATCGGGCGCGTCTGACCAACGTGGCGATCGGCATGACTCGAGCGAACATTCAGATTGGAAACAATATCGGTGAACTGGCGCGCGTCACGGCCACTGTGGAACGCTTTGGGGATGCGAATGCTCTGCCACAGCAGATGGTCAACGATCTGAACGTCACCTTGGACGAAGTCCTGAGCAACATCATATCTTACGCCTACACGGACAGCGCCGAGCATCACATCACCATCGATCTTTCCTTTGATGGTGAATGCGCAAAGGTTGTGGTGGAAGACGACGGCGTGCCGTTCGACCCCTTGCAGGTGCCGCACCCCAACCCGGTTCCCGACCTGCTAGAGAGAAAAGTCGGCGGCTTGGGCATCCATTTCATCAGAACCCTCATGGACGACTGCGCGTACGTCCGATCGGATGGGCGAAACATCCTGACTTTGACCAAACGCGTCACGTGAAACGCCCGCAATCGCCCCAATAATTTTCAGTACGCCGAGTCCGGTTCGGCGGCTTTTTTTTCGGCGATGAAGGCGTTCAGGGCCTCATCGATGCCAGGATCCAGGGCAGGTGGCTGGTAGCTTGCCAGCATTTGCTTCCACACGGCATTGGCGCGCGCTGTGGCATCCAGGCTGCCGTCGATCTCCCATTGTTCCACCGAATTGTTGTCGGCGATTTCGGAGCGGTAGAAGGCTTGTTCGAAGTTCCGTTGGGTATGGGCGCAACCAAGGAAATGGCCGCCGGGGCCGACCTCGTGAATGGCATCCATGGCCTGTCCATTTTCGCTCAAGTCGACGCCCTTGCCATAGACGGCCAGCATGCCCAGTTGGTCGCAATCCATGACGAATTTCTCGTATGAGGAGCAAAGCCCGCCTTCCAGCCAGCCCGCGCCATGAAGAACGAAATTGACGCCGCCGTTCATGGTTGCCTGCAGGTTATTGGCGCTTTCATAGGCTGCCTGGGCGTCGGTGATTTTCGAGGCGCAAAGCGCACCACCCGACCGGAACGGCAGGTTCAAACGGCGGGCAAGCTGGGCCGCCCCCAGCAACAACAGATTGGATTCCGGTGTCCCGAAGGTGGGCGCCCCGGTCTGCATCGAGATGGAGGACACGAAAGCGCCGAAGATCACGGGTACGCCGGGCCGGATGACTTGTGTCAGTGCGATGCCGGCCATGGCTTCCGCCAGCAGTTGGGCAAGTGTGCCGGCGACGGTAACCGGGCTCATGGCGCCGGAGAGAATAAATGGCGAGACAATGCAGGCCTGGTGGTGACGGGCATAAACCTTCAGCGCCCCTAGCATGGTGCCGTCGAATAACAATGGCGAGTTGGCGTTGATCAGATTGACCAACACCACGTTCTCTTCCACGAACGCCTCGCCGAATACTAATTTCGCCATGTCGACGCTGTCCTGAGCCCGCGCCGGCGCCGTAACCGACCCCATGAAGGGTTTGTCCGACAGCTCTATGTGGCTATAGACCATATCGAGATGCCGCTTATTCACCGGCAGATCCACCGGTTCGCAAACTGTCCCGCCGGAATGGTGCAAATGGGGCGATTGGTAGGCCAGCTTCACGAAATTGCGGAAGTCCTCAATGGTGCCATAGCGACGTCCGCCGTCTAGATCACGCACAAAGGGTGGGCCATAAACCGGGGCAAAAACCGTATGGTTACCGCCAATCTCCACGCTGCGGGCCGGGTTGCGGGCGTGTTGGGTGAATTGTGCCGGCGCGGTTGCGATCAAATCCCGCAACAAACCCTTGGGAAAGCGTACCCGTTCGCCGTCCACATCCGCCCCGGCGTTGCGCCAAAGCTCAAGGATCTCCGCGTCGTCGCGAAACGCGATCCCGATCTCCTGCAAAAGGCTATCGGCATTGCCTTCGATTAGGCTCAGGCCCTCTTCACTTAGAACATCAAGGCAAGGAAGGGCGCGGGTAATGTAAGGTGCCGCGACAGCCGTCCGGCCGGCCCGGCTTTCCCGGCGCCCCGCGCGGCCGCCTGAGCGTCTGGCCATTCCTCAACACCCCCATGTCTTTGCTGCCGAACTTCGGGCAGAGCCTATTGCCTGGAAATCTTATGACTATTTCAGGCGCGGTTGGAAGTGTCCAAATCGCGACATCAAACGCTGCTGTTTGACGCCAATAATCATCAACTGCCCTTGCCTTGAGCCC
The DNA here is from genome assembly GCA_964344935.1 of uncultured Rhodospirillaceae bacterium. Lineage (GTDB taxonomy): Bacteria > Pseudomonadota > Alphaproteobacteria. Next base: position 47,057 of record CAYFPL010000014.1, on the reverse strand, counting down.
GGCAAGGGGCCAATTTATTGGGCGGACCAGGGCGAACAACTGAGGCCCACAGATTGGCTGATAATCATACGACATTGCTGATTTGTTGTGGCGCTACGGCGCGCGAAGTACTCGGTATTGTCGAGGCCAACGGCATGAACACCATGCGGGTCGAGAGCCTGCCGGCGGGTCTGCATAATACGCCGCAATTGATCCCCGATAGGGTCCGCGAAAAGATCCGGGCCAACCGCGCCCGATACCAGCGCATCCTCGTGCTCTACAGCGATTGTGGTACCGGCGGGCGCTTGCAGAAGGTCCTGGACGAAGAAGGCGTCGAAGGCCTGGGCGGCGCCCATTGCTATGAAATGTATGCCGGTTCGGCAGCCTTTGCGGATATCACCGAAGAGGAAATCGGCTGCTTTTTCCTTACGGACTATCTGACCCAGCATTTCGAGCGGCTGGTGATCCAGGGCCTTGGCCTGGACCGCCATCCGGAACTGCGGGAGAGCTATTTCGGCAACTACAAGAAGGTTCTTTATCTTGCCCAGCGGGATGATCCTGGCTTGCGGGCTCAAGCAGCAGCAGCGGCGGATCGCCTGGGCCTGGAGCTGGAGATCCGCCAGACCGGGTTCGGCAACTACCGCGAATTCTTGATGCGTCATGCCCAGGACGCCTGAGCGAGGGGCTGACGGCGAGGTTTCGGTGGTGTTCATGCCGTCGGGCCTGCGCGGAAAATTTCCGAAAGGCATGGCGGTATTGCAGGCGGCCCGCAGTCTGGGTGTCGATATCGATTCCGTTTGCGGCGGCCGGGGCATATGCGGCCGCTGTCAGGTCACGGTTAGCGAAGGCGAGTTCGCCAAACTGGGCGTCAAATCCCGGGCAGGGAATCTTCAGCCTCTGGCGGATAACGAGAGGCGCTTCGATGCCCGCAAAGGCCTGGCGCCCGGCCGCCGCTTGAGCTGTTCCGCGCGCCTTGATGGAGATGTGGTGATCGACGTACCGGCTGCCAGCCAGATCCATCGCCAGATCATACGCAAACGCACCGATGCCCGGTCCGTCGAAATCGATCCTGTCACGCGGCCCCTCTATTTACGGTTGGATGAAGTCGAGGGGCAGGACCCACTGGAACGCCTACGGAACGCATTAAAGGCGCAGTGGGATATGGATGCGGAGGTCGATCCGGGCTTGGCGTCCCAGATATCGTATGACAAAGACAGCATCACCATTGCCTTGAGAAACGGGCGATGGGTTTGCGCCGCTTGGCCCGGGTTTCGCGAATCCCTGGTTGGTCTGTCCGTGGATATCGGATCCACGACTGTGGCGGCGCAATTGTCTGACTTAGGCAGCGGCGAGGTCCTGGCCGAGGGCGGCATCATGAACCCGCAAATCCGCTTCGGCGAGGATGTCATGAGCCGGGTCTCCTACATCATGATGAATCCCGGCAGCGAAGGGACATTGAGCGCAGTTATCCGCGCCGCGATCCGGGACCTGGCGGCGGATCTTGCCGCTCAGGTCAACATGGTGCCGGCCGACATCGTGGAAATGACCGTGGTGGGAAATCCCATCATGCACCACATCTTTCTCGGATTGGATGCGGTGCCCCTCGGTCAGGCGCCGTTTCCTCTGGCCGAGGATGGCCCTCTGACGGTCGCGGCAGGGGAACTGGAGCTTGGCCTCAATCCCGGCACACAGGTTCATGTTTTGCCCTGCATTGCCGGCCATGTGGGGGCTGATACAGCAGCCGTAATCCTCTCGGAGGCGCCACACCAAAGCGACGATGTCATGCTATTGGTGGATATTGGCACCAATGCGGAAATTGTTCTGGGCAACCGGGAGCGGCTGCTGGCCTGTTCCAGCCCCACCGGTCCGGCCTTCGAAGGGGCGCAGATTTCATGCGGCCAGCGGGCGGCGGCGGGGGCCATCGAACGGGTCCGGATCGATCCCAGGACCTTGGAGCCCCGTTTCAAGGTCATCGGTTGTGAGCTTTGGTCGGACCAACCCGGTTTCGCCGATGCCGTGGCACAGGTTGGCGTAACGGGCATTTGCGGTTCCGGCATTATCGAGGCTTTGGCGGAGATGTTCTTGTGCGGGATCATTACATCCGATGGGTTGATTGATCCGGCCGGGGCAGCCACGAGCCCACGGTTGCTGCCCGACGGCAAGACCTTTTCCTATCTGCTTCATGGCGGGGCGCCGGAAATTCGCATCTTCCAGACGGATATCCGCGCCATTCAATTGGCCAAGGCCGCCGCCTATGCCGGCGCGCGTTTGCTCATGGACAAGATGGGCATAGATGGGGTGGACACGATCGTCCTAACAGGCGCGTTCGGCAGCTACCTGGATCCGAAATACGCCATGATCCTGGGACTGATCCCCGATTGCGCACTGTCAAAGGTTTCGGCGGCTGGCAATGCGGCGGGTACGGGCGCCCGTATCGCTCTGCTGAACCGGCAAGCCAGAGTGGATATTTCTGACATCGCACGACAAGTGGAGAAGGTCGAGACCGCTCTCGACCCGGACTTTCAGGCACAGTTCGTCGGCGCCATGGCGTTTCCTCACGATCATCATTCCTTCCCCCATCTTGGCGTAGAAGTCGATTTGCCCAGGGCAGCGAAAAGCAACGCAGGACGGGGATCGCGCCGGGGACGGCGGCGGCGGGGATAATGGTTCATTTCAACTTGTGAGCCGTTCCTTTGCCGCCCTATCATTGCGGGGCGAAGTTCCGTCTCAACGTGGCTCGGACATTTGCCAATGATCACGCCGGAAAACGCGGCGGCAACGCGCCACGTCGCCTTCATCCTGGTTCCCGATTATTCAATGATCGCTTTCGCCTCCGCCTTGGAGCCGTTGCGCCTGGCAAACCTGATTAGTGAGCGTAAAGTCTATAGCTGGAGCTGCCATACCCTGTTCGGCCAGCCCGTGTCCGCTAGCAACGGCCTGTCCAGTGAGCCGGACGGGACGCTGGATGACATAGATAATCCCGATATGGTGGTGGTTTGTGCCGGCCTGAATGTTGAGGCTCAAGGAGAAGCTAAGGCATTGTTTTCCAGGCTGCGTTTTTTGGCCAGCCGCGGCGTGACCATTGGCGCCATTTGCACCGGCACCTATCTGTTGGCCAAGGCTGGGTTGCTGGACAAACATCGCTGCACCATCCATTGGGAGAACCTGCGGGGTTTCCAGGAGGAATTCCCTGAAATCGACGTCACATCGGAGCTTTTCGAATTCGATAATCGACGGGTCACCTCCGCCGGGGGCACGGCATCCCTGGACATGATGCTGCACTATGTGGCGACGCAATGGGGTGCGGACTTGGCGGCCAGCATCGCGGATATGATGATGCATCATTACATCCGCTCCGGCGACGACCCGCAGCGCCCCGACCTCCGGGTCCGCCTTGGCGTCTCGCATCCTAAACTAGTCGCCGCCATTGCGCTGATGGAGGCCGGCTTGGAAGCACCGCTCACTTGCCGAGACTTGGCTACTGCCGTCGGTTTGTCATCGAGGCAATTGGAGCGTTTATTTAGGAAGCACCTGGGTTCAACGCCAATGCGTTACTATTTGCGTCTGCGTTTGTTTCAGGCGCGCCGGTTGTTGAAGCAGACATCCATGTCTGTGCTGCGCATCGGGCTAAGCTGCGGTTTCGTCTCCGCCTCTCATTTTTCGAAATGCTACCGCGAGACGTTTGGCAAGACGCCTAGCCAGGAGCGGGCGCTACATTCCTAACCCCGCCGCCCGCGGCGGCCGCCCCGGCGACGTGGCGCGGCACCGGGCGCTGCTGCACTGTCGTCGCCACCTTCTCGGAATTTGGCGATCCAGGCAGTGCAATTCTGGTCATGGCCCATGACCACGTTGGCGCCCATCACTGCTGACATTTCCTCCTGGTGCAGAGGATTGGTGATGGCCGACGTCAGTCCAGCGCCGATGGCCATGGCCAGAAAGGACCAGTTCAATCCATGCCGGTTGGGCAGTCCGAAGCTGAAGTTGGAGGCGCCGCAGGTGGTGTTTACGCCCAACTCTTCCCGCAACCGCCGGATAATGGCCAGGGCCTGCCGGCCGGCTTGCGCCACGGCGCCCACGGGCATGACCAAAGGATCGACCACCACGTCGTGCCGCGGGATGCCGTGGTCCTCGGCGCGCTCCACGATCTTCTTGGCGATGGCAAAACGCACATCCGGGTCTTCGGATATACCCGTCTCGTCATTGGAAATGGCGACCACGGCGGCCCCGTGTTTCTTGACCAGCGGCAGGACGGATTCCAAGCGTTCTTCTTCGCCGGTCACCGAATTGACCAGGGCCTTGCCTTGATAGACCGAAAGACCGGACTCTAGCGCGGCGACGATTGAGGAATCGATCGAGAGAGGCACATCCGTCAGGCTTTGCACCAACTCAATAACCTCGGCCAGGATGCGCGGCTCGTCGGCCAAGGGAATGCCGGCATTGACGTCCAGCATATGAGCGCCGGCGGCAACCTGGGCCAGAGCGTCAGCGGAAACTCTGGAATAATCCCCATCCTTCATTTCCGCCGCCAATAGTTTGCGGCCGCTGGGATTGATGCGTTCGCCGATAATGGTGAAGGGGCGGTCGAAGCCGATCACCACCTCCCTGCGGGCGGAACTGACGACGGTTTCGGTCATCGCGGTGGAACTCAAGCGCCCTGAGCAGCTATTGAGCCCTGTCGGTGGCTCATTTGCTCGACGGCGATTTCCACCGCCGAGGCGGCGTCTCGGCAATAGGCATCGGCGCCGATGGCGTCGGAAAACTCCTCGTTCAAGGGCGCACCGCCGACCAGGACAATATAGTCACTGCGTATGCTTTTTTCCGCAAGGGTATCGATCACCACCTTCATATACGGCATGGTCGTTGTCAAAAGCGCGGACATACCTAGGATATCCGGCTGATGTTCCTCCAGCGCCGCCAGGAAATCCTCAACCGATTGATTGATGCCCAGGTCCACCACTTCGAAGCCGGCGCCTTCCATCATCATGGCAACAAGGTTTTTGCCGATATCGTGGATATCACCCTTGACGGTGCCGATGACGATTTTACCCATGCGCGGTGCGTTCGAAGCGGTGAGCAGGGGTTGCAAGACGGCCATACCCGCCTTCATGGCGTTGGCGGACATCAAGACTTCCGGGACGAACAGGATGCCGTCGCGGAAATCGATGCCGACGATGCGCATACCCTCCACAAGGGCTTCGTTCAGGGTTTTCTGGGCGTCCCAACCACGGGAAAGCAGGATCTCGGTACCTTCGGCAATCTCGTCCGCCAGGCCGTCGTAAAGGTCGTCGTGCATTTGCGCGACCAGGTCCCCATCGCTCAGGGCTGCCAGGTCGATATCGTCTTCCGCCTGAATATTATCTTCCGCCATGACGCCAACTCCAAATGGTGCCAACAATGACTTGGTTCAGGTGAAACCAGCTTTGAACCTGCCCGTATATTGTCGTCGCCGCAACGGCATTCTGTCGCCGAGGGGACCAAAACTATGCCAAACGCGACATAATTTTGCCGTGACGAAGAAAATCAATTCGGCGGCACCAGATGGTGCTCGAAGGCGACCTCAACGCTTTCGTCCACCATGCGCGCCGGCTCAGACAGCTTTTTCCAATCGACATCCTTGTCCAGCAATAGTGTGGCGCAGCGCACCCGATCGAGGCTGCCATCGTCTACATTGGCAGGCAGTTCGCCGGTCTCGTCGAAGCGTTTCGCGGCCTCGATCAATTGCTTGCGAACGGCGATGATCATGGCGTCCGACGTGCCCAGGTGTTCCTTGCGCCTGTCATAGATATGCTCGCCATCCGGTCCCATCATCAATTCCGTCATGGCCCGATCCTGTAGATTCATGATGAACGGCATGCCGATATTGAGCGACTCCTTGGCGATTTTGGGATCGATCAGATAGTCGTTGTGCCGGTTGGCCACAGTATAGAAATACGAGCGTGGATCGTTGGTGCGCGGCGCATAGCCGTGCCAGTCCTTGAAGGGATCGGCTGCATCGGCCCAGCGTTTTTGCGTTGCATTGGCAATAGGCGCGGTGCCCGGCTGGCCCGACTGTCCGATCAACATGGCCCATTCGTCATCGATGGGTACGAAGGATCGCAGGCCGGCGTGCGTACCGCTCGAAATCATAGTGTGAAAGGGGAAAATGAACTGGTTTATGCGGTGCCAATCGCGTCCGTCTTCCAGGGTGCGCATGGCCGTGTAATAGGCGCCGTAGTCAGTGGTCACCACATCCAGCCGCGGCGGCCGCTTGTCATCGTTCCAGAAGCCCGGAACACCGGCGCCGGCATAGGGTGCATCCTTTGACAATTTGGCATGCACCCAATCCAGATGCACGGTGTCCAGGTCCCCTTCCATATTCTGCATCCAATTGGCCTCTTCCATCATGATGGTGGGCGGGCCGACCCGGTCGCTGGGCAGGGTATTGATCTCGAAGGGAGGGAAGGGCGGCGGTTCCTTGCGCGGGCCCAGATAGACCCAGATCATATGGTTGACTTCCATGCAGGGATAGGCGCGGGCCTTGATCTTGTCTTTGTAGTTGCTCTCGGGTGGCTCGGAAGGCATGTCGATGCAGTTGCCTTCGATGTCGAACTTCCAGCCGTGATAGATGCAACGCAGGCCGCACTCCTCGTTCCGGGCGAAATACATGCTGGCGCCCCGGTGTGGGCAGGCTTCGTCCATGGCGCCCATGCGGCCTTTTGTATCGCGCCACATAACGAAGTTCTCGCCCAGCAGGGTCATGCGTTTGACTGGCGAATCCGGTTCAGGGAACTCCGATGACGGCAGGCAGGGAATCCAGTATTCCCGCATCAGTTTGCCCATGGGCGTGCCACGGCCGACGCGGCACAGCAGTTCATTGTCTTCCCGCGAAAGCATACTGTCCCTCCCTTTCTGTTCTCTTCCGTTGGTCTAGGCCGACCAAATGGCAAACCCCAGGCCTGTGCCGGTGCCGGCCGGTGTTCTGTAGCCAGGCTGGTAATCCATCCACGCCACCGGCAGTTCCTCCAGCGCGCCGGCGGCGCAAATCCAGTTGCGGATTTCGGAACTGCCGCTGTTCAATTTATTGCGCGGCAGGGTGCACAGCGCTTCGGCATCCTTGTCCCGCAACGCCGTCAGAACCTGGCCGTCCAACTCCTCGTCGACAGTGAAATGGCTAAGTCCGCCGGATGCGAGAATTCCGACGCGAATGTCAGGCTCATAGCTCCGGACCGCCTTCGCGATTTCTTGGCCCAGGCGGTAGCAGCGTCGCGGCGTCGCCTGATTGGGCGGAAAGTAGGTGTTCAGGAACACCGGTACGATCGGCGGTGCATCGCCCGCCAGCAATCGGTTGTGCACAAAGCCAAAGGCATGTCCTTCGCCGGCGCCGGGTGCCAGGGTGTCTGCCGCGGCGACGTCGAACTCGTTCTCGATCAGGTATTCGATCAAGTGTCGTGCCAGTTCGCTGTCCACTGGATAATCGCGGGGCGTTTCAGCCTCGTAATATTGCGCCGAGAGCCGTCGCGACCAGGCAGGACGATCGGCAGGGAATTCGGGCGGTACATTGCAGATGCTCTCGCCGTGATAGATCAACACACATGGCATGTTGGTGGGACCATGCAATTCTCCCTGGTCGTCGCCAACGACGATCAGGCAATCCAGCTGCGCCCGCCGGATGGATTGGCGGATCCTTTCCATATTCGCCATAGCGGCGGCGTATCGGGCAGCAAGCTTTTCCGGCTCGATCTGTGCTGCCATGCCTGCGCCGGCCAGGCGCAGCAATTCGTCATAGGATACAGGGTTGCCGTCCTTGTCCAGATGGGGCCTGCGACGGTCGATTTCGATAAACCGGCTCCAGTCCTCTAGGCTGCCGTTCAACATCGGCGTATGGGAAATTCCTATGCCAAGGACCAGCCGTGCCATTGATAACGCTCAGCCGTCGTTCAGATGGGGGATCACATCGCGGCCGAAACGCTCGATGGCCTTCATGATCTCGCCATGGGGCGGGCCGCCGGAATGGGCATGCCGCAGGCGCAGCAGGAAGTAGTTGGCGCCGGTGGCCGCACTCCAGCGCTTGAACTCGGAAATACAGAGTTCCGGCGAACCGGTGATGATGCGATCCTTCCACATGGATTCGAACTCGATCTCCGCTTCCGAATTGATATCCCGGAATGCCTCCGCGCCGTTGCGCCAATAGTATTTGTAGGCCGCCATGACCTCCGGCCCATAGACTCTGGCCGCATCCTCCAGGCTGTCCGCCACCCAGGCATCCCGCATCATGACGATTTTCGGTTCCTTGCCCGCTGCTGCTGCCGCCGCGCGATAGGTGGCGACGGCATCGATGGTGGGGGTAAGCGGCATGCTGGGGCTGAACACCAGGGCATCGCCAAGGCGGGCCGCACGTTCGATGGCCGCCGGCACCCAGGCGCCGATCCATACCGGTGGGCGGGGCCGCTGTATGGGACGGGGCAGGATCTGCACATCATCGATCTGGAAGTGCGTGCCCTGATAGCTGAAACGTTCCCCGCTCCAGGATTTGTCGAGGATTTCCAAGGCCTCTTCGAAACGACCGACCCGGTGACGCTTTTCCAGTCCGAAGGCTTTGAAGTCCGCCTCCTGGTAGGCCAGACCGACGCCAAAGGCAACCCGCCCGCCGGAAACGATATCGAGGGTCGCCACATCCTCCGCCACTCTTAATGGATGATGCAGGGGCAGGAGGACAACGGAGGTGCCGATCTGGATTGTTTTTGTCCGGGCCGCGACGGCTGCGCAGGCGACCAAGGGGGAGGGTAGAAAACCGTCCCTGTCCTGGTGGTGTTCGCCAAAGAAGAAGCCGTGGAAGCCGCAGGCCTCCGCCAGTTCCGCCTCTGCCACCGCTTCGGCGAAGCAACGGTCCAGATCATCGCCCCGGGGCGGGTTGGCGACGGAGCTGTAAAGACCCAGTTTGATCATGGCTGACACCCGCAGACCGTCTTATTCCGCCGCCGCGCGGGGCAGGGGCTCCGGCATTGGAATGTCACAGACCTGATCCAGCGGCTTGCCGAAATGCCGTTCCATCATGGGCACCACTTTGGTGGCGAACTGCTCCATGGACTTGATCACGGCTCTATTGGGCATATCGCCGACGGCGAAGTACAGGCTCATATGACGGGGCCGGTAGAGTTCGATCTCGTGGCACAGGCGTTCGGCTACCATTTCTGCATTGCCGACGACGATGTTGCCTGCGATCTCCTCTAGGGGCGCTTCGTCGGGGAAAGGCACTTCTTCCACCATGTAATCGTCGACCATGGTTTCCCGCCGGTGGCGCAGGGACATGGCGATGCGCTTTTGAAAGCGGGCGCCGTTTACGTATCTGTCGATTTCCCCCCTGTCGTCGCTGATACAGACGAAACGCAGCACGCCCATGGGAACGTTGTCGGGATCCATGCCTTCCTCGGCATAGCATTGCGCAACATTGTCGGCCATGCGCTTGATGGTTTCCGGCCCCTCCAATCCGCCGGAGATGAACGGCAGATAACCGTCGCGGGCACAACGGCGGTGGCTGTTGGGGTCGGCCCCGGCGATCCAGATGGGCGGGCGCGGGGATTGCACGGGACGGACGTTGATGGCGGTCTGTGGCTGTTTGAAATAGCTCCCGTCATAGCTGAAGTTGGGCTGTCGCAGGCCCAGTTCGATCATGTCCAACAGTTCGTTGAAGACCACCTTGTTCTGGGCAATATCGGCGCCGAGGCGGACGAACTCATAGTTCTGATAGCCGCTGCCCACGCCGACATCCAGGCGTCCGCCCGAAAGCGCATCGACCAGAGCGATTTCCGCGATCACCCGAGCCGGGGCATGCAAGGGCAGGATCAAGACGGCGCTACCGACCCGGATGCGCTTGGTCATGGCGGCAGCCTGGGTGCATAGGATCATGGGCGAGGGACAGAGGCTGTAGTTTGAAAAATGGTGTTCGGCGAACCAGACCCGGCTGAAACCCATCTCCTCCGCCAGCCGCGTATGCTCCAGCGCCTCTTCGATCACCTCCTGTGGCGGTTTCGATCGGTCTCGGTGCTGCAGCAGGTTAAAAATTCCGAAATCCATGACGTCCTCCTAATTCGGGCGTTTAGATGTCACCCTGATCTTATCTGTTGAGCGCGGCCATCGCGCCAGCTGGGTAGCGGGTACCCTGGACCGCATCTGCCGGAATTTCCCTATCCAATTGGGCGATATCTTCCGGGCTGAGCACGATGTCCGTTACGGCCGCGTTCGCTTCCAGATGGTCGATCTTTCGGGTACCGGGAATGGCGAAAATATTGTCCGCCCGCGACAACAGCCAGGCCAGGGCGATTTGGGCTACGCTCAGACCCTTGGCGTCCGCCATGCGGCGTACCGGCTCGACCAGCTCCAGATTCCGTGTCAGGTTGTCGCCCTGATAACGGGGGTGGGCACGGCGGCGGTCGTCTTCGCCCAGGCTTTCGGCGCCCGTGATATCGCCGCCGAAGATGCCGCGGCCCAGGGGCGAATAGGCGACGAAAGAAATGTTAAGCTCCTGGGTCAGCGGTACGATCTCCGCCTCCACCTCGCGGGACCAAAGGGAATACTCGCATTGCAGCGCCGTGATGGGATGGGTGGCATGGCCGCGGCGTACTGTGTCCACCGCCGCCTCCGAAAGGCCTAGGTAACGCACCTTACCCTGTTCGACCAGGCGCGCCATCGCCCCGACCGTATCCTCGATGGGAACCGTGGTATCGACACGGTGCTGGTAATAGAGGTCGATGACATCGATATTCAGCCGCCGCAGGCTGGCTTCGCAGGCCTGCTGCACATATTCCGGCCGGCCGTTGACGCTCTGGGAGCCGTCATCATGGCGAACGTTGCCGAATTTGGTGGCGATGATGTAGTCATCCCGGCGGCCGGAAACTGCCTTGGATATCAACTCCTCGTTCTCGCCCCAGCCATAGAGATCTGAGCTATCAAGGAAGTTGACGCCGATATCGGCCGCATGATGCAACGTGGCGATGGCGTTCTCTTCGCTGCCCGGGCCGTAGAAGCCCGGCAGCACCATGCAGCCCAATCCGATCAGGGGTACCTCAAGATCGCTGGCGCCGAGCCGTTTGGTTTTCATTCAAACCCCCATTCCCTGTCCATCTCGATCCAGACTATAGATTGTTTCCGCGCTATTGTGCGCCACCTGCGGGAAGGAAGGGAGTCGGAACTTGGACTACACCACGTTGGGCCGAACGGGATTGAAAGTCAGTGTCGCCGGCCTGGGCTGCGGCGGCAGCAGCCGGTTGGGGCAAAGTTCTGGTAGGCCGGAGAGCGAGTCCATTGCCCTCGTACGCGCCGCAATCGACCTGGGCGTCAATTTCTTCGATACGGCCGAGGCCTATGGGACCGAGGAAATCGTCGGTGCGGCGGTTCGGGGCCTCTCCCGCGATGAGCTGGTGATCTCTACCAAGAGCCGTATCCGCCAGGCGGGGTCATTGGTTCCCGGCAGCGCCGTGGTTGCCAACTTGGATGCGTCGTTGAAGCGCTTGCGATTGGACCACGTTGACGTCTTCCACCTGCACGGTGTGCCGCCCGCAGATTACGACCATGTGCTAGGCGAACTCGTGCCAGCATTGCTGCGGGAACAGGAAAAGGGCAAATTCCGCCACCTGGGCATCACCGAGACGGGCCCCAACGATCATCGCCATGAAATGCTGGAACGGGCGTTTGGCGACGATGTCTTTGATGTGGTCATGCTGGCCTTCCACATGATGAACCAGAACGCGCGGGCCAAGGTATTTCCGGCAACGCTGAACCAGGGCGTCGGCACGCTGTTGATGTTCGTGGTCCGGCGCATATTTTCCGATCCGGACTATTTGCGAGACACCATGGCCCGGCTGGCCGCGTCAGGCGATGTGCCGACCACGTTGGCGGCGTGGGACGAACCCTTGGACTTCGTTTTGGGCGAAGGCGGTGCGAAGAGCGTCATCGATGCCGCCTACCGCTTTGCCCGGCACGAGCCGGGTGCCGACGTGGTGTTGTTCGGTACCGGCAGCACCGGTCATCTCGAATCCAACATTGCTTCGATCCTGGCGCCGCCCTTGCCGGCAGCAACGGTGGATCGACTGAACAACCTGTTCGGAAAACTGGAAGGCGTTGGTTTAGACTTACCCCACAGGCGTTAAGGGCGGGAGGGGAACATGGCACAGCCAAGTATCGACAAGGATGGGCTGCAAAGCCCGGGCGTGCGGAAACTCTACGACACGCAAACACCTGATGATGTGCCCTTTGCCGCATCCAAGATCAGTCATGTAGCGTTGCGGGTAAAGGATTTGCAGCGCTCCGTCCGCTTTTACACGGAAGTCATGGGGTTTCGTGTTTCGGATGCCTATCCTGAAACCATGATGCCGGGCGGCATGGCCTTTATCCGCTGCAACGACGATCATCACGGCATCGCCCTTGTGGGCGGTGGATCGGGAAAGGCCGACAACAGCGAACTGCACCACTTCGCCTTTGAAGTGGCCACCGTGGACGAGGTTTTCCGGGCACGAGCGCATCTGCGGCGCCACGGCGTATCCCTGGACTTCGAAGGCCGCCGCCGCGCGGGGCAGCAGATTGCCGTGGAGTTTCAGGATCCTGACGGCCACCAAATTGAAATTTGTTGGGGTATGGATCTGATCGCGCCCAACGAAACATCCCGGCCGCCGGAGGAATGGCAGGCGGCAGCTTCATTGGAAGAAGCCGTCAGGAATCCGCCGCCAGGACAGGTCATCGAGCTATCGGATCCTAGCTTGATGCAGGATTGAGATGACAGATACCCTCATACCTACGACCTTGGTGGGCAGTTACGCCCAACCCGATTGGCTGGTGCACAAGGACATACTTCTTGGCAGCGGGCCGCCTCGCATCCGGATGCGCGATGTCTGGCGCCCGCCGCCGGAACTGCTGCAGGAAGCCCAGGATGATGCCACCCTGGTTGCGTTACACGACCAGGAGCGAGCCGGCATCGATATCGTCACCGACGGTGAAGTGCGCCGGGAAAGCTACTTCAACCGCTTCGCAAACGCCTTGGACGGCATCGACGTGGACGACCCGGCAACGGTACCGGGACGCACGGGCAAACCCACCTTGGTGCCCCGTGTGGTCGGACCTATCACGCGCAGTGAACCGGTGCAGGTGCGCGATGTGGCCTTCCTGCGCGCCCATACGGACAGGCCCATCAAGATCACCATTCCCGGTGCCTTCACCATGGCCAAGATGGCCAAGGACGAACATTACGGCAACCAGGAAGCCCTGATCATGGCTTATGCGGAAGTTGTGAACCAGGAATTGCGGGAGATGAAGGCCGCCGGTGCCGACGTCGTCCAGATCGACGAACCGCACATGCAGGCCCATCCCATCGAATCCAATCGCTTTGCCATCGCGGCCATCGACCGGGCATTGGACGGCATCGACGGCACCACCATCGTGCATCTTTGCTTCGGCTATGCTTACGTGGTCAGCGACAAGCCATCAGGCTATTCGTTCCTGCCTGAACTGGACAGATGCAGCGCCACGGCCATTTCCATCGAGGCGGCACAGCCCAAACTGGATCCGGCTATCCTGGAAACGCTGCCCAGCAAGTCCGTTCTTTATGGCGTCATCGATCTGGGCGATCACACAGTCGAAACGCCGGAGATCATTGCCGATCGTCTGCGTGGCGCGCTCCGGCACATAGACCCAGATCGCCTGGTCGCCGCCCCAGACTGCGGCATGAAATACCTGCCTCGCGACGTGGCCTTCGGCAAGCTAAAGGCAATGGTGGACGGGACGGCGATCGTCCGGCGGGAAATTTCCTGATCGTTGCCTTATTCCTGGCCAATCAGGCGGTAGCCGAACCCATCCCCCTTGCCGATGATATGCCCCATTGTGGGTGAGGCGAAATGGGCCGGCGCCACCAGGGTATCCGTATCCGCCAGGCGTTCGATCAAGGCCCGCCTTGTCGCTGCCGATTGCGCCGGGTCCTCGCAGGCGCGGCTGGACCATTCGGGTCGGACAAGCTGCAGGGGATGGTGCATCACGTCTCCCGAGAGAACAGCGCTGGCGCCGTTCGACTGCAAATTCAGGACAACGTTGCCCATGGTATGGCCGGGCGCCGGTTCGAACCACAGCCCATCGTCGATCTGGTGGTCCATGTCCACCAGCACGGCCTGGCCCGCCTCCATCACGGGCAAGACACTGTCGTCATAGACATTGGGCACCGGGCCTTCGGTGCCGTTGCGGTGCCGTTGCTCCCAGAATTCGTACTCCGTGCGGGCGAAGATGTATTTGGCATTAGGGAAGGTGGGCACCCAGCGGCCGTCCACCAGCTTGGTGTTCCAGCCTACATGGTCCACGTGCAGATGGGTGCAGAGGACGAAATCGACCTCTTCGGGTTGGATGCCTGCCGCGGCCAGATCGGCCAGATAGGGCAGATCCAACTGGTGGAACATAGGCCGACCGGGCCGGTCCTTATGGTTGCCCACGCAAGTGTCCACCAGGATCGTATGGCGCTGCGTGCGCAACACATATGACTGGATGGTCAGGTTGATCTTGTAGGTTTCCGGGTCGATGTAGCGGGGCATCAGCCAGTCCCGGTTGGCTTCGATGACCTCCCTCTCCGCATCGGGTATGAATGTGTCCACTTCCAGAAAGGGGCCTTCGCTTTCAATGACCCTGGAAATTTCGAAATTCCCGATATTCAACATACTTCTGGTTCTCCCCTTACTTGTCCACGCCGCCCCAGATGGCTTCCGCCGTCTCCACCACCAGTTCCAGTTTTCGCCTTTGGTCGTCCTGAGTGATCTTGTTGCCTTCCTCGGTGGAGGCGAAGCCGCATTGCGGCGCGATGCCCAATTGGCCGATATCTGCGAATTTGGCCGCTTCATCGAACTTGCGCCGCAGATCATCGACGCTTTCCAGTTCGCCCGTCTTGGTGGTGATGAAGCCAGGCAGGACGCGTTTGCTGCCTTTTGGCAACAGCCGCAGCGGCTCCAGGCCACCGGCCCGCTCGCTGTCGTATTCCATGAAATAGACGTCGATGCCCGTCTGGTTGAAGATCGCATCCGCCGCCGGGTCATAAGCGCCGTCGGCGACCCAGGTGGATTGGAAATTTCCCCGGCACAGATGCATGGCGATCACCATATCGTCGGGACGGTCCTTGATCGCGTCGTGCATAATCCGAGCGTATTGGCTGATCAGCCAGTCGGGGTCGAAACCTTCCTCCTGCTTTTGCGCCCGCACCTTGGGGTCGCACAGATAGGCGAAGAAGATATCGTCCATCTGCAGGTAACGGCAGCCCAGGTCGTAAAACGCCTGGATCGCCTTGGCATAGGTCTTGGCCAGATCATCGAACAGCACCTGTACATCGTCATATTCCGCCGGCGCTATATCGTCCTTGGCGACGCGAAAATGGCAACAGCTTGGCCCGGGAATGGAAATCTTCGGCTGCACGTTGGTCACGGTGGCGAGATAGCTGTAATGCTCCAACATGGGATGGTCGTCGGGAAAATCCATCCGCGCGGTGATCGTGGGAAAAATAGGGCGCAGGGTAGCGCCTTCGAACTTTATGCCTTCGCCCCGCTCCACCAATTCCATGCCGTCCAGGGCACCCATGAAATCGTAGTGCCAGAATGACCGACGATACTCGCCATCCGTCACCACTTTCAGGCCTGCGTCTTCCTGAAGTTTTACGGCATCCCTGATGGCGTCATCTTCGGCCTGGTGCAGGCCTTCCGCCGACAGCTCACCATCCTCGAAGTGGGCCTTGCGAGCCTGTTTGACCGTATCCGGCCGCAGCAAGCTACCCACGTGGTCGGCGCGATAAGGTGCGCCCGTCATGACTGCTGGCATTTCATGTTCTCCAAACTCATGGTGGCGTTTTGAATGTATCTCATACTGAGACCTGCATCGCCTCCAGGATATCCGGGCGATCGTCAAAATCGATCTCGTCGTCGAGAATGACGGAGTGGGAACGGACCCGGTAAAGGCCGCCATCTCGTGCACAGGGGGGCTCGATACCGTTCTCCAGGGCACGCGCCGCGTCGATCAATAGGCGGCGCATCTTTATGATGGCGGTATCGGAGGTGCCCAGATGCTCCAGGGAACGATCCACAATGGGGCCGGGACTTTCGGTCATGGCGGCATCCTGGGCCCGCACGCCCGCAATGCCCGTGAACGATGTGGTGCGCTGGGCTTCCCGGTCGATGTTGTAGTCGTTGCTCCGGTTTGCTGCCGGTGTCAGGGTGCCGGGAATCAACGCCGCATGGGCGGCTGCCCCGGTACGCCAGGTATGCAGTTCCTCTTCCGAAAGCGGTTTATCGTTGCGATAGCTGATGCAGATGATGTTGCAGGTGCCATCGTCGGCGGGGACCCACATGCGCACGGTGCGGGACTCGCCCGGCACCGGTGCGATCATGGTGTAGAAGGGATAGAGCCATTGGTTCATGCGCCAATAGTATTGGCCGCTTTCCACGATGCGACGCGCCCCCAGTGTCATGCCGAAATCGCTCTCCGTTACCTTCCATTTCGGCGCGGTATCTTCGGCAAAATAGGCCCCGGTCAGGGCGGCCTTGTTGATGGCGTCGTTGTCCAGCTTGCTGTGCAGGAAACTGACATGGGCGGAATCGATTTCCCCTTCCACCGCCTGGGCATAATTACATTCCTGATACCAGCGTGACTGATAGAGGTAGTTGTCCGGAACCTCCATCCATTCCAACTCGGGCAATTCGCCTATGAGATCCAGCGGTCCCAGATAGGCCCAGACGATGCCGCCCTTTTCGCGTACTGGATAGGATGTCAGCTTGACCTTGTCCTTGAAATTGCTGTCGCCAGGCTCCGACGGCATGTCGACACAGTTGCCGTGGCGGTCGAACTTCCAGCCGTGATAGACGCAGCGGATGCCGCAGGCTTCGTTGCGCCCAAAGAACAGACTGACGCGGCGGTGGGGGCAGAATTCATCGACCAGGGCGGCATGGCCATCGCTGTCGCGAAACGCCAGTAACTTTTCGCCCAGCAGGCGCACGCGGACCGGCGCCCCGTCCGGTTCCGCAATTTCCTCTGACAGCATGAACGGCATCCAGAATCGCCGCATGAATGTACCCATGGGCGTCTCAGGGCCGGTGCGAGTCAGATACTCATTCTCTTCCCTACTCAGCATCTACCTGATCTCCCCCGGTCGGCGGTGGTTGATTGTATACTAGGATGACACGGTCATAGAGGGGAGGAAACGATGACGGAAGGACAGGCGAAACCCTTGGCAGGCAAGGTGGCCCTGGTCACCGGCGCCGGCCAGAATATCGGCCGCGCGATTGCTCTGGCATTGGCCACTGACGGCGCAAGTGTGATGGTCAACGGCCGAGGCAACTTGGAAGCCATTGAGGCCGTTGCCGGGGAGATCAAAGGAAGAGGCGGCCAGGCCATGGCCCATCTGGCGGATGTCTCGGACGATGAAGCGGTGGGCGCCATGGTCGAGCGCCTTGTTGCGGAGGCTGGCGGCATCGATATCGTGGTCAGCAATGCCGGCCTGCGCCGCCAGACATCGATCACTGAACTGACCTATGCCGAATGGCGGGAGATCCTATCCGTCGCCTTGGATGGCGCATTTCTATTGGCCCGCCATGCCGTGCCCCATTTGCGTGCCCGCGGCGGCGGCGCGTTCATCGGCATGAGCGGTATGTCCAACCATGTGGGCACCAAGGGCCGTGCCCATGTGAACGCTTCCAAGGCGGGCTTGGAAGGCTTCCTGCGCGGCTTGGCCATGGAATTGGCTGCGGACAACATCACCGTCAATGCGGTGGCGCCGGGCGCCATTGACACAGTGCGGGGCGCGGCTGCCGGCGCCCGGCCTGCCGGCATAGCCGACAACATCCCTCTGGGCCGTTCAGGAAGCGTGGATGACATTGCCGCCATGGTGCGCCATCTGGTGGGGCCCCAGGGCAGCTACATCACGGGCCAATGTATCCACGTCAACGGTGGCACCTATCTGGGCCATTAGGCGATGAATTCCAGTGTGCCATACTTCGTCTAAGTTACTGCCAGGACCAAATTTGAGGAACGCGACATGAAAATCGGCACAGCCGTACCCCTGC
>CAYFPL010000014.1:0-29021 GCA_964344935.1 uncultured Rhodospirillaceae bacterium | reverse complement strand
TCCGGCCTTCATGGCCAGCAAGGCCGAGGCGTTGGGCTTTGATTCCATCTGGTATGCGGAACATCCCGCCGTGCCGGTTTATTCGGACAGTCCGTTCCCGTCCACAGGCGGCGAGATCCCCTGGACGTATTCCCACTTTACGGAGCCATACATTGCCTTGGCCCGCGCCTCCGCCGTGACCAAGGATATCAAATTGGCGACGGGGATAACCTTGGTGCCGGAACGCAATCCCCTGTTACTGGCCAAAGAGGTGGCGGCCCTGGACTTATATAGCGGCGGCCGTTTCCTGTTCGGTATCGGTACTGGTTGGCTGCGGGAGGAGACCGAGCTTATGGGCGGGGATTTCCCCCATCGCTGGACCCAGACCCGCGAAGCCCTGGATGTGATGAAGAAGCTCTGGACCCAGGAGGAGGCGGAACATGACGGCAAGTATTTCAAGTTTCCGCCGGTTCGATCCTATCCCAAACCGGCGCAACAACCTCATCCACCAATCCTGATCGGCGGGGCGGCGAAGAACGTGCTGCGCCGGATTGTCGATCACGGTGACGGCTGGTTGCCAAACCGTGTCACGCCAGAGGTGCTGACGGACAGCCGCCGTCAACTGAACGAAATGGCGGAGGCGGCCGGACGCGATCCAAAGTCGATCACAATCACCGTCTATGGCCAGCCGGCGGATCCAGACCTGTTCAAATCCTTGTTCGCAGCCGGCGCCGACCGAGTTGTCGTGCGCCCGGAATTTGTCGAAACGGAAGCGGAAATGGGCGAACAGTTGGAACGGATCGCCAAGGCCCTGATATAGGCCACCGCCATGCGCTTGTTCTGGACGCCGGCCTCGCCATTCACCCGGAAAGTCGTCGTTGCCGCGCGGGAGCTTGGACTTTGGCAGGGAATTAAAGTTGTACCGACTGCGTGGTCCCTGGACTGGGGCTATGCCACCGTGACCTTCACTGCTGGCCTGGCCGAGGCCAATCCGGTGGCGCGCATTCCCACTTTAGTGACGGATGACGGCGTGGAGCTGGGCGATTCAACCCTGATTTGCCAGTATCTCAATGACCAATGCAGGGATGGCGCCATAATTCCAGCCGATGCGTCCCGATGGCCGGTACTCTCGCTATATGGCGTGGCCGACGGCCTGATCGAGGCGCAGGTCGCCTCCCGGGCCGAATTGCTGCGGCCAGAAGGCATAAGATCGAAGGGGTTTCTGCAGAAACAGAACGACCGTATAGAACGCTGCCTCGACCGGATCGAGGCTCGCGCCGCCGAGTTACAGGTTCCAGAAGGGCAGATCCCCAATCTGGCACAGATCACGGTCGGGGTCGCCTGCGGCTACCAGGACTGGCGGGACTGGCTTTCAGATTTCCGCCCCGGCCGACCGAAACTGGCAGCCTGGTACGAGGCGTTTTCCCAACGCCCGTCCATGCGGGCGACGGCTCCATCCGATACCCCGGAGCACTAGGGGCGGCAAAATGCCGCTTGTCGGCTGATATTGAGGCATATCAAATCTTTAATGGCACTCGAACGGCCAAAATCAAATCGCCGATCTGTTAGTATTTCTTGATTCTTTGAATAGGGAATAACTGATGCCGGAAAGCAGTATTGTCGATGCCTATGCACCGCGCGAGATCGCCCAACGCGTGGAATCCGCGGGCGTCGCCAAAGCGCATCTCGCGACCATGCCGACAGTGGTCCTGGGCATACTCGCTGGCGCCTTCATCGCCCTAGGCGCAGCATTTTATGTGGTGGTAATGACCGATAGCGGCCTGGGCTTCGGGCCCGGACGCCTATTGGGTGGCATGGCATTTTCCCTCGGCTTGATCCTGGTCATCGTGGGCGGGGCGGAACTGTTCACCGGCAACAACCTCATTGTCTTTGCATGGTGCGATGGCAAGATCACCTTGGCCAGCCTACTGCGCAACTGGGGCCTCGTTTATGTCGGCAACTTGATTGGCGCCACGGCAATGGCGGTTGCCGTGCATCTAACAGGCATTAACGGATTTGCTGACGGCGCGGTGGGGGGAACCGTTGCAGCCATCGCCGAAGGAAAGGTGGGATTGGCGCCGCTGGAGGCCTTCGTTCGCGCAATATTGTGCAACGTGCTGGTTTGCTTGGCGGTGTGGCTCTGTTTTGCCGCCCGATCCGTGATCAGCAAGATATTCGCAATTATCTTCCCAATTACCGGCTTTGTGGCTATGGGTTTTGAACATTCCGTGGCCAATATGTACCTGATCCCGGCCGGCTGGCTCGCTGGCGCGGCGGCCGTTACGTTATCAGGTTACCTGACCAATCTGGTTATCGTCACCATCGGAAACATTATCGGCGGTGGTGTTTTAGTGGCCGTGATCTATTGGCTTGTCTACGGACGTGAGACAAAATCAGAGTAACGAAATGCTCCGTCTGTCTGACCCGATCGAAAGGTAAAGGGACATGGCCATCAAGCCGTTGCGCGCAAATCAGATCGGCCGGCACTGTGATCCCAAGTCGTTCAAGTTCCGCACCACCGCGGATTTGCGCGACCTTGATGACGTTCTCGGCCAGGCCCGTGCGGTGGAGGCCCTGTCCTTCGGAATAGGGATGCAGCAGGAGGGCTATAACCTCTTTGCCTTAGGGCCCCGGGCGACAGGGCGACATACCGTAGTGCGCCGTTTCCTCGAACGCGAGGCGGCTAAGAAAGCGCCGCCGAGTGATTGGGCTTATGTGAACAATTTCGAGGTCGCCCATAAACCGATCGCCCTGCGCTTGCCTCATGGCCGTGCCGTCGCCCTGCGTCACGACATGGAACGGTTGATCGAGGAATTGTTGATCGCCATTCCGGCCGCGTTCCAAACCGACGAATACAAGACCCGGCGCGAGGCCATACAGGAAGAATTTCAAGAGCGCCAGGAAGCCGCCTTCGGCGCGGTGCAGGAAGAAGCCCGCAAGCGCGAACTGGCCCTGGTGCGCACGCCCATGGGCCTTGCCCTTGCGCCGGCACGGGGCAATGAGGTGATGCCGCCCGATGATTTCCATAAACTACCCGAACTGGTGCGCAAGAAGATCGAGGCGGACATCGAAGAACTGCAGGGCCGCTTGCAGGACGCCGTGCGGCAACTGCCTGATTGGGAGCGGGAAAGGCGGCGCCGGGTGCGGGAACTCGACCGGGAAATCACCAGCCTGGCCTATTCGCAGCTTTTGGATCGGTTGCGGGAGCGGTATGCCGGTCTGGACAAGGTTCTGGCGTACATCGCTGCCGTGGAGCAGGACATCGGCGAGCATGTGGGCCTGTTTCTGCCCAGCGAGCCCGCTGCCGGCGAGGCCGGGATGCCGGGGCAGGCGATATTGGGCGGGCCCCAGGCAATGGCACCGTCATTGGCGGACCGGCAGGCAATGGCGCAGAAACGCTATTCCGTCAATGTCATGGTCGGCGATGGCGGTGGAACCGGCGCACCGGTCATCATGGAAGAATCCCCCAGCTATGCCAATCTTGTCGGCCGGGTGGAACAGCAGTCCCAAATGGGCGTCCTGCTGACCGACTTTACCTTGATCAAGCCCGGTTCCCTGCATCGGGCCAACGGCGGATATTTGATTATTGACGCCATGCGCCTGCTGCAGCAGCCATATGCCTGGGAGGCGATGAAGCGTGTGCTGCGCGGCGGCTCGATCCGGATTGAATCGCCCGGCGAAATGCTATCCCTGGTCAGTACCGTATCTCTTGAGCCCGAGCCCATTCCTTTGGACGTGAAGATCGTGCTGATCGGCGAACGTCATATCTACTACTTGCTGTGCCAGCACGACCCGGATTTTCCCGGCCTTTTCAAGGTTGCCGTGGATTTCGACCAAGACATGACGCGTTCCGGTCGCTTGAACCAGTTCGCGCGCCTGCTCGCCACCATCGCGCGGCGCAATGATCTTCGGCCCTTGGATAGGGGTGCGGTCGCCAAAGTCGTCGACCGGGCCACGCGCATGGCCGGCGATAATGCCAAGCTATCTCTCGAGATCGGCCGCATTTCCGATCTCTTGATGGAGTCGGATTATCAAGCGCGGTTGGGCGGGCGCATGGTGATTTCGGCAGCGGACGTGGAAGGCGCATTGGGTGCTCAGGTTCGCCGGGTCGATCGTGTCTCACATCGCATGCGCGAGGCGATTGTCCGGGAAACCGTTCTCATCGACACCACCGGCGAAAAGGTGGGTCAGATCAACGGCCTGGCCGTCTATGACATGGGTAATCATGCTTTTGGCAAGCCCAGCCGCATCAGCGCACGGGTGCGCATGGGGACCGGCGAAGTCATAGACATTGAACGCCGCGTCGACCTGGGCGGGCCGCTGCATGCCAAGGGCGTATTGATCCTTTCGGGCTACTTGGGTGCCCGTTATGCCGCCGACCATCCCCTGTCATTATCAGCCAGTCTGGTGTTCGAACAATCCTATGGCGGCGTGGATGGGGACTCCGCCTCTTCGGCGGAGCTTTATGTCCTGCTCTCGGCCTTATCCGGCTTGCCGATCCAGCAGGGGTTAGCCGTGACCGGTTCCGTCAACCAGCATGGCGAAGTGCAGGCTATTGGCGGCGTCAACGAGAAGGTCGAAGGTTTTTTTGATCTCTGCAAGGAACGCGGCCTGACCGGCAAACAAGGCGTTTTGATCCCCAAGGCGAACGTAGATCATCTGATGCCCAACGCTGACGTGCTCGCGGCGGTGCGTGGCGGCCGCTTTGCCATTTACGCAGTTTCCACAATCGACCAGGGTATCGAAATTCTCACCGGACGAAGGGCGGGACGCCTGGGCAAAAACGGCCGCTATCCGGCCAATAGCGTCAACCGTCTGGTCCAGGACCGTATTCACGAGCTGGCTGACAAGCGGCGGGAATTTGGCCGGCGGGGCACGGGCAACAACAATGCCGGCAACGACGGTGCGGGTGGCAATGGGGTGGATAAACCATGACCCTGGAACCGAATAGCGGTAAGCGTCGCCGTCTGTTGGTGGCGGTGGACTGTAATGCCGAAAGTTGGACTGGTCTGCAAAGGGCCGCGGCCTTGGCATCGGAATTGCGGGCCGAGTTGGCCGGCCTGTTCCTCGAAGATGTTAATTTGCTGCGCATGAGCGAACTGCCCGGCCATGAAATCAGCCTGGTCAGCGGTACGGGGAAGGCCACAAGCCGGGCCGAGATGGAGCGTCAGATGCGCCGGAGCGCCAATGCGGCGCGGGATGAAATCGAGCGGCTGGCCCGGTCTTTTTCCCTGTCCTGGACGTTCGAAGTGCGCCGCGCCGGGCTTGATCGTGCGCTACGCGATGCTACGAAAACCGAGGAACTGGTCTGCGGCGTACTTGCACGGTCGATTGCGCCGACCGTCAGTCCACCTCCAGCCCGGCCGGTACAGAGGCAAGCGCTGTCCTCCGTTCTCGCGGTATACGAAGGCGGGCCCAACGGAGCGCGCGTCTTGGGACTTGCTGTGCGCAGCGGCAAGACTTTGGGTCTGCCGTTGGAAGTCTTGGTGCCGGCCAAGGGTGGTGACGTTGGTGCCCGGGCGATCGAAGCGGCGCGCGCCGCATTGAAGGAAGCTGGTGGCACGGCGGCGCTGCGCCGGGTTCCGCTTAGCGAGGCGGGACTGCTCTCTGCCCTTGCCGCGGCACGTGGACAGCTTTTGTTCCTGGATGCCGGCGGCAAGGCGGCCTCGGCCGAACGCTTGCCGGGGGTCCGTTCGGCGGCGAAATGCGACGTTCTTCTGGTATCATCGCAGTAGATAGTTCTAATCGATCCGATTGGTGAGGCTCATGGAGCGCAAGGTCCGCATCAACATCATGTATGCCGCGATTGCCGTCACGTGCATCCTATTGCTGCAGTCATGGTGGCAGGGGGCGAGCCGGGTCGAGGTCATTGCCTATAGCGAGTTCGAGAAGCTTATGGCCGAGGGCCAAATTTCGGAAGTTTATGTCACGGAACGCCATATCAGAGGCACCTTCAAGACTGCCCTGCCAGATGGAAAAAGAACCTTCACTACGACCCGCGTGGATCCCGGCTTGGCCGAGGATTTCGAGAAGTATGGCGTCAAGATTACCGGCGGCACCGACGAAAGTATCCTGAAGTCCCTGGCGTCCTGGCTCCTGCCCATGTTGGTCTTCCTGGGCGTCTGGATGTTTGTTATCCGCCGGTTTGCCGGCGGCTCTGGCCTGGGCGGCGGTCTGATGTCCATCGGAAAGAGCAAGGCCAAGGTCTTTGTGGAGAACGATATTCCGGTGAGCATTGACGATGTTGCCGGTGTCGACGAGGCCAAGACCGAGTTGCAGGAAATCGTCGCATTTCTGAAAAATCCAGACACCTATGGCCGCCTGGGTGCCCGGCTGCCCAAGGGGATACTGCTGGTTGGACCGCCCGGCACGGGCAAGACATTGCTCGCCCGTGCCGTGGCAGGAGAGGCCGGCGTGCCTTTCTTTTCCATCAGCGGTTCGGAATTCGTCGAAATGTTTGTCGGCGTCGGCGCCGCAAGGGTCCGCGATCTGTTTGAACAGGCGCGCAAGACCGCGCCCTGCATCATCTTCATCGACGAACTGGACGCCCTGGGCCGGGCCAGGGGTGCCTTTCCCGGCATGGGCGGTCATGACGAGAAGGAGCAGACCCTGAACCAGTTGCTCATGGAATTGGATGGCTTTGATCCTTCCAAGGAAGGCATGGTCCTGCTGGCCGCCACCAACCGGCCGGAAATCCTAGACCCGGCCCTGCTGCGTGCCGGCCGGTTTGACCGCCAGGTGCTGGTAGACCGACCTGATCGATTGGGACGGGCCCAGATCCTCAAGGTGCATTTGAAGAAGATCGAATTGGCGAGCGATATAGATCCCGAAAACATCGCCGGCCTGACGCCCGGTTTTACCGGCGCCGATCTGGCCAACCTGGTCAACGAAGCGGCCCTGTTGGCGACGCGCAGGGGTGGCGCGGCGGTCATCATGGACGACTTCATGGAGGCGATCGAGCGAATTATTGCCGGACTGGAAAAGAAAAACCGTTTGCTAAATCCAAAGGAACGCGAAGTCGTCGCCCACCACGAGATGGGTCACGCCTTGGTCGCCCTGGCCCTGCCAGGAGCAGACAAAGTGCAGAAGGTTTCCATAATTCCCAGGGGCATCGGTTCCCTTGGCTATACGATCCAGCGCCCAACGGAAGACCGCTTTCTGATGACCCGGCAGGAACTCGAGAACAAAATGGCGGTGCTGCTCGCCGGCCGGGCAGCGGAGGTGCTCATGTTCGACCATCTCTCAACCGGTGCGGCGGACGATCTCAACAAGGCGACGGATATAGCCCACGCCATCGTCACCCGCTATGGCATGGACGAAACACTGGGCGAAATGACCTATGAGAGCGAGGCGCCCCTATTTCTCGACAATGCTGCCGGTGTCTATCCCCAACGTCGGCGCCATAGCGAGGCCACGGCCCGGGAGATCGACTGCGCCGTGCGGGACCTCGTCCACACGGCGCTCGAGCGGGCCACGGACATATTGACCCTGCATCGGGGTTTATTGGAAGCAACGGCGGCTACCTTGCTGGAGAAGGAAACGCTGTCGGCGGATGAACTGCCCGAGGTCGCGCCATGGGAAGATCCGCCCGCCGAAGAGCGAAAGACCGGGAGTGGCGACTAGGCCAGAACGAACCCGGTGCCAAGCAGGAATAGGCAGGTTACGAGGCCGATGGCCGGAACCCAAAACGGTACTTGAAAAAACGGCCCACTGGCCGGCATCCGACGCCATTTGATACGCAGTAGAGCTAGATTGACGAACGAAAAAACCACCAGGACGATGCTGGAGGTCATTTCGGCCAGTTCGTCGATGGGCAGGAACGTCGCCAGGAAAAGAATAATAAGAACGATCAAAACGGTGGCGATCAGGGGCGTTCGGGTCACTGGGTTTACACGAGCAATGAAGGCGGGAAGATTGCCCTGGGAGGCCAGGCCGTAGAGCACGCGGGATGCCATAATCACCTGGATTAGGGCGCCGTTGATGGTCGCGATGATGGCGACAAGGCCGAACAGGCCGCGGATCGCTGGTGTGGCGTCATCGAAGATCAGAGCAAGGGGCGCCGACGAGCCGACAAGAGCGTCCATTGGCACGGTCAAAACCACAACAGACACCACAATGAAGTAGATCACTGTAGCGACGATAAGGGTCAAGAATATGCCGCGTGGCATTGTTCTATGGGGCTCTTTCACCTCTTCGGCGACGTTTGCCATGTCCTCGAACCCGACAAAGGCGAAAAATGCCAGCAAACCCGCGGCCAGAATGCCGGTCCATGCTGCGGCCTCAAAGGGCGGAGCAAGTTCTCCGATACGTGTGATGGCTTGCAGATCGCCAGACAACCCGGTCCAGACGGCAAGCGCCAGGCCGCCCACTTCGATGACCGTGAACAGAGCGGCCAGCGCCACAGATTCCAGAATGCCCCAGACCGCGACAAGGCCAACCACAAGAACGACAATCCAGGTCAACGCGATCGGCGGCAGGGGAACAAAGCCCTCTAGATAGGCAGCCGCGCCGATGGAAACAGCGGCCGAGGACACCACGCCCGAAGCCACCACCAACAGCCCGATGATCAACGCCAAAGTCCGTGAATTGAATCCTGCCCGGACATAGGCAGCCTCGCCCGCGCTGACCGGGTGACGGGTGGCCAGTTCGCAATAGGAAAAGCCGGTAAATCCGACCACGATTGCCGCGAGCACGAACGAAATGGGGGCAAACATCCCCGCCTTGGCTGCCGTGGCCCCGACCAGCACATAGATGCCAGCGCCGATGGTCACGCCCAGGCCATACAGCACCAATAGCGGCAGCGTCAGGCTGCGCTTCAGCGTCGGCCGGCCGTCCGCATTTGCCGGCTGGTTGTGCGATTGCGACTGTGACACCGGTGCGCCTTTTTTGGTGATCGGGCAGGTAGGTTGGGCAGTTCAGCCTATTTCACTGTCAAACATGTGCATGGGGCTTGGGCGTTCACCTTATGAGAGACGCTGCCAAGCAACAACCCCTTGAAATCGCTCAGACCCCGGCTGCCCATGACGATCATATCCGCCTTGTGCTTGGCAGCCATCTCCAAGATCACGTCGCCGGGATCGCCTTCCACCATGATCGGGACGATATTTTTTACGCCTGCCTTGGCCGCGGCCTTTTCTGCACGTGCCAGCACCTGTTCGCCAACGGCTTCGACCAGTTCCCGAGGTGGCGGTGCCGTAATGAAGCCGACGGCACCGCCCGCTGCCGCCGCCTCCATCAGAAAGTCCGCCTCATAGGATTCTAGAAGTTCACGCTGCTTCTTCTTCAAACCTCGGCTGGTAGCAAGGGATTTCAGAGTCTCGGAACGGGCATTCACCAGCAAGACGTGGACCAGAACCACCTTGGCACGGTATTTTGCGGCGAGATCGCTGGCGAGCGTCAACGCCTTCTTGGCGTGATCGGAGCCGTCGCAGGCAACGAGTATGGTTTTGATCATGGGTCCACCCTCCGCCCAAATTATAGCTTCTCGAATTAGAGACCTACAATATAGGGACGCTGGGCGATTCTGAACCTGCGGCCTAATGTCGCCTGTTCACGCGGAAGCTGAAAGATGACGCCGCGGCGCTTTGACTGCTAGCGGCGCCCCTCACATAGATTGATATTGTGGAAGTGCAGGATTCCGTCTGAGGTTTCGAAATCACCCCAGGGGGTGCTGTTGCGACTGAAGGGTGGGTAATCGAACTCGCAGACCCATTCGTTGGCAAAGAAAAGCTCCCAAAGGCCACTATGGATATCGGCGCGGTGGGTGCCAATGTGAAGGCGCCTGACCCGCTTGTTCAACAAATCCATCGCCGGTTCGATGACAGTATCTTCGGCGCCTTGAATGTCGATGTCCATCAGGTCCACGTGGGGAAGGGGCGCTAGAATATCACCCAAGGCCATGGCCGATACGAATGCATAGTCGAACACGTCGTCGCCGGCGGCACTACGATACGGAATGCTCATGCCGCATCGGCCGGCGGACATTAGGTTGTACAAAACTTGATCTGAGGCGCCTTGTTCGGTGATCTGTTCGGCTAGGCTCTTAATGTCATGTGGATCAACAATGCCGTTGAAGAAGACGCCGGAGCCGCGCATGAACAATTGGGGCTGGCTGTCGATGGATACGGCCGCGTTGATAAGCCAATGGTCGTTCGGGTCGATGCCATTTGCCGTCAAGTGCTGACGGGCCCATTGAAAATGCGTCGGTTCCGCCTCGACAATAACCAATTGGCAAGGCATGGGATTTCGATCCTGAAGCACCTTGTGAGCATCGACGGAGCGGGCCCCATAACCGCCGCCCAATTCCACCATGACGAATTTGTCCTGTGCCGCCTCGACCGCTTTCCGGATCGCGGCGAACTCGAAGAACGGTTCACCATCCATTACCTTCGGCACATTCGTTGTAAATGTCCCGTCGTTGGCGGGCCTTGCCATATTGGAAGGATGATGACGTTCCACGAACGCCAAGTCCGTCATGACACCAAGAAAATTTGGAAAACAACCCGCCTTACATTCACCATACCAGGGGTCCAAATTGGCGAATTCATCCACCAAGGGTCCAAGGTCGTTCATTCAATCCTCCCCATTTGCTTCACCAAGAAGTATCTCCAGTGATGGTTAATGGGGACTTAATCGGTGATCTGGATGTCCAGCCAGCCTTGATCAGTCGTCGTGGCGTGATCGCCTTCGCGGAGGAGAACATTGGTGGTCTCCGAGACAACGAGAGCCGGCCCCGCGATTTGTTGACCGGCTGCCAAATGCTCAAAGTCGTAAACCGGCGCGTCCAACCATTGGCCAAGATAGATACGCCGCCGGCCGGTCGCTGCGATATCGGGACCGGTCGCTGTCATCGGCTCCTCGGGCAAGGCGGGCAGCGCGCCGATCGTTGCGATACGCGCGTTGATCAGTACCGGGTCCTGATCTTCCAGGCAGTAGGTGTAGAGGGCCTCGTGCCGCCGTTCAAAGGCAGCCTTGATCTGCGCTAGGAGGTCAGATGCCGCGAAATCCACGTGATCCAGCGGCACGTCGATCTCAAAGATTTGTTCCCCATAACGCATATCGGCGGAGCGGGCAGTGTGGATCTCACCGTCGAACCATGCCGCCAGACGGGCGCGGCCATCCGCTTCCATTTCCTCATAGAGCTGGCTGATGGCAGCCACGTCCAGGTTTCCGGTGTCGCCAATGTGGGTGCGGGTGACTTCTAGGCGCAGTTCCGTCGCCAGCATGCCCCAGGCGGAGAGGACGGATGCGATACGGGGCACCAGAACCCGGCCCAGATCCAATTGCCGTGCCAGATCCGTCGCGTGAAGGCCGGCTGCGCCGCCGAAAGCCAGTAAGGCGAAGCGGCGGGGGTCGACGCCGCGGCGCACGGTGGCCAGGCGCACGCCTTCGGCCATTTGGGTATTGATCACCCGATGGACGCCTTCGGCCGCGGCAACCCCGTCGATCCCCAGTTCCTTACCCAAATTGTCCAGGGCCAGCCTGGCCGCTTCCTGATCGAGGCGGGCGCGTCCGCCAAGGAAATTTTCCGGATCCAGATAGCCCAGCACCAGCGAGGCGTCGGTCACCGTCGCCTGCACACCGCCATTGCCATAGCAGGCCGGCCCCGGCACCGCGCCGGCGCTTTCTGGGCCCACGCGCAAAAGACCGCCTGTGGCGGCGCGGGCGATGGAACCGCCGCCGGCGCCTAGGGTGACGATATCCAGGCTGGGCAGGGCGATCCGCTCGTTGGCGATGCGCCGGTCGTTGGCCAGGGCCGCCTGACCGTCAACGATGAGAGAGATATCCGACGAGGTGCCGCCCATGTCGAACGGTATGAGATCGTCGATCCCGGCAATCGAGGCTGCGTGCCGCGCGCCTGATACGCCCCCTGCCGGCCCTGACAGTACCGTGCCTGCGGCCATGCGGATCGCCTCGCCAATAGGGGCGATGCCGCCATGGGATAGCATGATCAGGACCGGGCCGGCATACCCGGCGTCTTCCAAGGATGTCTCCAGACGGGAAAGATAGTGCGACAGGATGGGCGCTACATAGGCATTTACGACGGTCGTTGAGACACGTTCGTATTCCTTGATTTGTGGCAGCACTTCGGAGGAAAGACAGACATGCACATCCGGCAAGGCCGCCGCCAGGGCAGCACGGGCGGCCTGTTCGTGGCTGGCGTCCCGATAGGCGTGCAGAAAACAGACTGCGACGGAGGTCACCGCCATGGCCTTCAATTCGCCGATGGCCTGCTCCAATGAAGACTGGTCGAGAGGAATTTCGATCTCGCCATCCGCCCTGATCCGTTCCTTGACGCCCAGACACAGATGCCGCGGTATCAGAGCTTCGGGCCGGGGCAATCGCAAGTCATAGCGTTCGGGCTTCAGGCCCTCGCGCATCTCCAGGACATCCCGGTGTCCTTCCGTCGTCAGCAGGCCGACCTTGGCACCCTTGCGCTCCAGAAGCGCATTGGTCGCGACCGTAGTACCGTGGACGATGCGTTCGGTGGCGGCCAGAAGTGCCTTGGTTTCCAGATCAAGGGTTCTAGCGACTTGAGCCAAACCATTCATCACGCCAATGGATTGATCCGCCGGTGTGGAGGGCACTTTGCCCAACGTAACGACGCCGCCGTCGTCGATGGCAACTAGGTCAGTGAACGTGCCGCCCACGTCGATGCCGATGCGATAGGTCATGTCAGTCGTTCCCGCCGGATGTATCGCTTACGTAACCATTGGTGCGATCCGCATCGCGGGTCGCGGCCGCGCGTTGTTCCGGCGGTCCCCAACCGCCACCACCCGCCGAATGTACTTCGAAGATGGTACCTGGGGGGACGTGAATACCTTCCTCTTTGGTGGGCAAAACCCGTGCGTTTTGGCCAGGCACCCGCATGACATAGAGATGAGGTGCACCATCGGCTCCGCCCAGCAAGCCACAGGCGCCATGACGGGCGCCGTCACCGGCCGTATTGGCCCGGCAGTCGGATTCCGTGTCCACCCGCAATTCTAGATCGACGCCGCAGCCGCCGGTGTATTGGCCATCGCCGCCTGAATTGGGGCGATATTCATGTCGTTGAAAGAACAAAGGGAAGCGGGACTCGGCGATTTCCACAGATCCAAACTTGAGCCCGCCGGTGGAGTGCCATTCGCCCGAGCCGTGCCAGCCGTCTCCCCCCGGCGAGGCGCCGGCGCCTGGCCGGGCGTGGAACATATGCCAGATGAACGGTTTGCCACTCCTTGGATCGTCGCCCTTGATGGCGATGCGAAAGCGCCGTCCCCAGCCTGCCATTGCTCTGTCCGGGCAGGCCGGCGCCAGGGCCCGGACGATTGCTTCGATGATCTCTTGGGCGCAGTGGGACGTCGACAGTGTCACCGGTGCGCCTGGGCTGGCCCAGGCCAGGCTGCCCTCTCGTGCGACGACTTTGACAGGGCGTAGGGAGCCGTCATTCTTCGGTGTCTCCGGATCGAACAAGAAAGCCAAGGCCATGGCCACGGCGGACTGCATGTTGGCGTGAGAGGAATTGATAAAGGATGTGACTTGATCGTCAGTGGCGCTGAGGTCGATTTCCAGGTCGCTACCTTTGACTGTGACCTTGGCGCGGATGGCGATATCCTGATTGCCGCGGCCATCATCGTCCAGCAGGGCTTCGCCCTCATAAACCCCGTCGGCCCAGGTGGCGACCACGGCGCGGGCCTGATCTTCCGCCGAATTCAGGATGACTTCCACCGCAGCTAATACGGTTGCGGCGCCAAACTCCGCCATCAGGGTTTGCAGGCGCCGTTCGCCCAAATGGACCGATCCGATCTGGGCCGCCAGATCGCCCTGGAAATCCCGCGGGTGGCGTACGTTGACTGACAGCATCTGCATCAGATCCCGGCGCAATTCGCCGCCCGCGTACAGACGTAAAGGCGGCACTCGCAATCCTTCCTGCCAGATTTCCGTGGCGGCGGCATTGTAGGCGCCATAGGTGGCACCGCCGATATCGGAATGATGTGCTCGGTTCACGGTCCAGAACACCAACGTGCCATCGGCAAATACAGGCACGAATGCGGTCAGATCGGGCAGGTGGCTGCCGCCGTGATAGGGGTCGTTCAGCAGGAAGACATCGCCGGGATGAACGTCGTCCTCGAAAAATTCGACCACAGCCCGAACGGCCCAGGGCAGGGCGCCCACATGCACGGGGATATGTTCCGCCTGGGCCACCAAACGGCCACCGTCACCGCAAATGGCAGTGGAAAAATCCCGGCTGGAATTGAGGATCTGGGAATAGGACGTGCGCAGCATGGCCTCCCCCATTTCCTCGGCAATGGCGACGAGACGGTGTTGGATGACGGACGCGGTAATGGGGTCGACTTCGCTCACGGACGGGTTTCCTTGCGCTGTTTTGGCTTGTCAGTTTATGGCGTTGGCCAGAGGGGGACAACGCCGCTATAGTCGAGGCCAGAAAACGCAAACAATCCAGACAAGGAAGCAACGTCATGACTGAAGCCGTCATCGTCTCCACCGCCCGCACGCCCATCGGCAAGGCCTTTCGAGGTGCCTTCAACGACACTCATATCGTCGATATGGGCGGCCATGTGATCAAGAATGCCGTGGAACGGGCCGGCGTGGAGCCCGGCGAGGTTGAAGACGTAATCCTGGGCGCCGCCCGCACCGAAGGTTGCGCGGGCGGCAACGTGGCGCGGGCTTCGGCCATGCGCGCCGGTATGCCGGTCAGTGTCTCCGGCTTGACCGTGAACCGGGCTTGTTCTTCGGGTCTGAATGCCATCGCCATCGCGGCACGTAACATTATCGCCGACGGCGTACCCATTGCCGTTGCCGGCGGTTTGGAAAGCGTCTCGTTGGTACAGAACGAGCACGCCAACACTTATCGCCGGGTCAACGATTGGCTGGACAGCAATCTGCCCTCGATCTACGACCCCATGTTGAAAACAGCCCAGACCGTGGCCGACCGTTATGATATTTCCCGCGATGTACAGGACGAATACGGCCTGCAAAGCCAGTTGCGCACCGCCGCGGCACAACAGGCCGGTCGCTTCGACGACGAAATCGTACCCATGCCGTCCATCAAGGCCGTCACCAACAAGGAGACGGGCGAAGTCACTCACGTGGACACCTTGCTGGAGCATGACGAGGGCATCCGTGCCGATACCACGCTGGAGGGCCTGCAGGGCCTGAAGCCGGTGACCCGCGACGATGGCCACATCACCGCTGGCAACGCCAGCCAGCTTTCCGATGGCGCCTCGGTCTGCGTCCTGATGAGCGACGCAGAAGCAGCCAAGCGCGGGGCGGAGGTCATGGGCATCTATCGCGGCATGGCCGTGCACGGCTGCGAACCGGACGAGATGGGCATCGGCCCCGTATTTGCCGTGCCCAAGCTTTTGGAACGCCACGGCCTGAGCGTTGACGATATTGATCTGTGGGAACTGAACGAGGCGTTCGCGGTGCAGGTGCTTTATTGCCGCGACAAGCTGGGCATCGACAACGACAAGCTTAACGTCAATGGCGGTTCCATCGCCGTGGGCCATCCCTTTGGCATGACCGGCTCCCGTCTTACGGGCCACGCCCTGATTGAAGGCAAGCGCCGGGGCGCCAAGTACGTTGTGGTGACCATGTGCGTCGGCACCGGCATGGGCGCGGCCGGCCTATTCGAACTGCCGCAATAGATCCATTTGAATTGTGAATGGGCCCTTTACCGCCGCGGTGGAGGGCCCGTTCTTTTCTTGAGCCTTGAGGAAGATTGGGTCGGCCTATCTGTGCATCGCCGGCGTTCGGTGATGATTTGTCTAATCAAGTAGAGCCAAGCTGTCCTCGAATTTCGTGACGAGCTCGAAATTCTTAAGTGATTGTGCCAACGTCCGGCCCTCCTCGAAATACTCACGCGAGGCGTTGATGTTTTTTAGATGGCGTTGCAGTTCCCCAAGGCTGAATAATGTCAAAACAGTCATCGCCGGCATTTCTATGCCGCGGAAACTCGCCAATGCGGATTCCAGATGCCGGCTCGCAAGCCGTTTTGCGAATGGTACCGTGCGCAACAAGAAGACCAGATTGGCGCGAAGAACCGGCCATGGCGGCGTCTCGCCGCTTGTCGCCATGTTGCGAAAAACTTCGCCGAGGAAAAATTCGGTAAAGGGTCGGGACAAAACGCTACCCCTAGCGGCTGCCTCATTTGCGCTTGTTTCCATATGCTTCACGCCTTCGGCAATCCGACCATCAAGGACCATGGCCAGGCCGAAAGCCGGGTCGACAAAAAAACTGGCAAGGCGGAATGGACCATTTTCCATGATTTGCCGCGCTTCCTGCAGTAATGGTTTCGCCTTTTCGACTTGTCCGCGCAAAACATAGGCAATGCCCATTGCCGCGGTCGCCTGGACGCGATCAACGGGACTGAGGCAAATGCGCAGGCATTCGTTCCCATCGTCGAGAGCGGCGGAAAGTTCGTCGGCAAATGCGTAATTGTAGCTTCGCCCCCACATGATCATGCCCCGGGGCCTGGCGTCACCGGTTCGATCGCTGAGTTCGATCATGCGCCTGTCATACGGTTCGGCGTGCGAAAGGCTGTATTTGATGGAGAAGAACTGGCGCATCGCCAGCAATCCTTTGGATGTCAACCAGACATCGTTTAGCCGTTCGCCGATTTCTACGATGCGTTCACCATAGGCCCTTACGCGATCGTCCACATCCTTGTCGTAGGCACTCCAGGCGAATTCGTACCAGATCAATCCCAAGGTGCCGTACCCGATGGCTTCGTCGATGCCATGCTCTTCCCCTATGGCGATGGTACGCTTCAGCATCGGCAGCCCTGACTGTACCTCGCCACCGAAAATACTTGCGTAGCCGCCTTCGAAGAGAAAACGGGCGAGGCGCCGCGGGTCATCGAGGGCCTCAACGCGCGACATATGGCTTTTGGACAAGGCGATGACATTCTTGAATTCGCACTGAAAATAGTAGACGCGGGCGAGATCGAGAACCATGTCTGCGACAAGAACTTCACTCACCGTGCCGGGATTCGCATCGGCGGTTTCGATTGCATCTACCAGCCGAGCCTGGGCCGCGTCCAAGTCATAGACACGCAAACTTTGACGTCCGGCGGCGACCAACGCCTCCACCGCCTTAAGGCTTTCATCGGTTCGGCTCCAATGGTGGGCCAAAATGTCGGCAACTTCCTGGAGTTGGTTGGCGTGGGTCCGTTCGATTTCCATGGCGATACGGCCATGAAGCTCGGCCCGGCGCGCATGCAGAAGGCCCGAATATACAGCCTCTTGCAACATCGCGTTCTTGAAACTGTATTCACCGCCCGCATCTGGGATGATCAGCCCTGCCCTGGTCAGCGTATCGATGGGCTGCGTATCGGTTTCGTCCAAATCCGCCGCACGGATGATCAATGACGGTGAGAACTTGCGCCCCGCAACGGCTGCGACTTGCAGCAGCTCACGTTCCTGATCCGCCAAATGGTCGACCTGATCCATCAACAGGTTTTCAAGACCGACCGGTAGTCCGCCGGCTTCGGTGCCGTCTGCGAGTTTGGTCAGCCCGGCTTCTGTTATCAGACGTCCATTGCTTTCCAGATATCCGATGACCTCTTCGACAAAAAACGGATTGCCGTCGGTCTTGTCGGTGATCAACCTGATCAGCGCATCATCGATGTCCTCGCTACCAAACCGGGCTATGATCAGGTCGTCCAAATCCTCGCCAGCCAAAGGTTGCAGTTCGATCCGTTCGACAGCTGGGTTCGCGGACCATGGCGGCGTGTATTCCGCGCGGTAGCTGCAGACCAGGAACAACCCATCTATTGACTGCTCTTCCAAGGCAGCCAAGACCAATGCCGCCGAGCCTTTGTCGATGGCTTGTAGGTCATCAAGAAACAGTACCGTGGGCGTGATCTGGCATCTTGCCGCGAGCAACTGCAAAATTGCGTTCCGTGTTCGCGAGCCGAGTACTTCAGGTGCGAGTTCGCTGATTCTCGTATCCTTTAGCTCGACGCCCAGCAGGTTCAGTAAATAAGGGGTCAAAGCCTCTGCATCGAGCCCAAGAAAACTGATGCCGCGGTTCAGCTTTTGCAGAATTTCTTCCCGG
This sequence comes from uncultured Rhodospirillaceae bacterium, assembly GCA_964344935.1. Classification (GTDB taxonomy): domain Bacteria; phylum Pseudomonadota; class Alphaproteobacteria. The sequence goes on along the minus strand of CAYFPL010000014.1, from coordinate 10,988 downwards.
CTGGCGTTCTCAGCCATTCGAAAGGAACTGCGTACGACTTCGATGAAGGGTAAGAATGGGCGGCTTCGACCGTCCGCCGCGCATTGGCCTTGCAAAACAAAGACGTCCTTTGCCTCAAGCTCTTGACGAAATTCATACATCAGCCGTGATTTGCCGACCCCGGTTTCACCGACAATATCAACGATGCGAATGCCTTTGTTCTCGGTGGCCTGCCAGAATTTGCTTAATTCGGCCAGCTCTTGGCCGCGGCCGGACATAGGCGTCAAACCGCGTTGAACCGAGGCTTCGAACCGGCTGAGACCCTCCCGAACGCCATCGAGTCTGTAAACTCTCTGCGCAGTACTTTTGCCTTTTAGTGTTATCGCGCCGAGGTCACTTACTTCCACAAATCCTGCCACAAGACTGTACATTTCCTGGCTCAATAACGTGGTGCCGGGCTCCGCTGCTTCTTCCAATCGTGCTGCCATGTTCACGGTGTCGCCAAGTGCCGTGACGCTCGCGTTGGCGCCAAAGCCCATCTCGCCGACCACGACAGGCCCGGCATGCAGACCTACCCGGAGGTTTGGACGCACACCATATTCCGCTTCTATGGCAACGCTGTCGTTGGCCACCCGTTTATGGATTTCCAGCGCCGCTTGTACAGCATTGAAGGGGGCGCCTTCGACGGCGACCGGCGCACCGAACAGCGCCATGATGCCATCTCCCATGACCTCTTGAACGGCGCCCCCGTGGGCTTCCACAACTTCAATGAGCCCACCGATAACCTTCCGCATGAGGGCGAAAACAGCCTCCTCGCCCAGTTGTTCGGCCAACGGCGTGGAGCCGGCCATATCGGCGAAGAGCACGGTCGCCTGGCGGCGTTCGCCATCGGGTTTCGCAACCTCGCGGGCAGCGCCGAGCGCACTGCCACATTCCGCACAGAACTTACTTGTTTCCGGATTGACTGTGCCGCAAGTCTCGCAGTTCATGAGCCCCCATTTACCCCCAAGAATTGACATAAGTATATCGTCTAATAAGAGTGGTGCAATCGAGCGCACAGCCAAAGCTTGCCCGGCGACCACGCCAATTGGATGTGTGGCACCCAGGAAGGGACTTGAACTCGCAGATAGTTACCTTCAGGAGGTGCCTTGATATTCAAGCCGCAGCCGGTAATCTGGAAAATCTGCATCCGCCGCCCATTCCCAAATTTGTAGGCTAAGCCATGAAAGAAGAATTCGAGAAGAATGGCTATTACATCCTTCGCAATGTCCTGACACACGCGGAAGTGGACCGTCTCGCCGGGCCGAACCGTACCGCATTTAGGAGCGGCGACTACGATACCTACAAAGAGGGATCGGCCTATCCCTTGCCCGGGATCCATTCGATGGGCCCCCGGGTGCTGGAAGATCACCCGGACGTCGCGGAAGTAAGCCTGGCGCATCCGGCTATCGTGGAGGCGGTCCAGGAACTCTTTGGCGAGCCCGCGACATTGGCGCAGTATTGGTCGATCATGCGTCCACCGGGCGCCGGGCTTGGTGACAAGCCGTTTGTCGAGGGCAGTGTTGCCCATTATGACTACAAGCCCTGGCGTTGCGTCGGCTCGTACGTCAAGTGGATGTTCGCGGTTATCCCGTTTGTCGATTACACGCCGACGGCCGGTCCCCTCGCCGTATCTCCCGGCACACACAAAAAGACCACCGTTTTGCCATCGGACGGGCGCGTGCATCAGGTGGATGCCGCCCAAGTACCGGCGCCGGCCGCAATCGAGCTGATCGACCCGACACTGAACAAGGGTGACGTGGTCCTGATGGATGGATTTCTATGGCATGAAGCGCGTCCCAACTACGGCAACTCGGACCGCTGTGGGCTCTATATGAAGTTCCATGCCAAATCCTCGCCGCCCGCTTGCGGGCCGACGATCTATCCTTCCGCCGTTCACGACTTCCTGCCCGACGACTTAAAGCACTTGGTGCCTTACCACCGGGGCGATGGGCAGTATGCCGCCCTGCGCGATGGCCCGGTGGGTGGCATAGACGAGGCGCAACTGCTGATCGAAGACAGCGAGGAAGATCTGCTGGTCCTTGGCAACGACACCGATGGTTGGCGGCTTCCGAAGTTCGCCGCGGCGGAGGACCCAACGGCAAGCATTCTGGACGTTTGCAATGTCATGGGTTCCGTTGTCACACAGGTCCAGGAGCAATTGGGATTGCAAATTCCGTGGCTTAGCTGGTTGGTCGATCTCTCGGACCAGGCCAATGACGACGATACGGGGGAATGGCGATGCCGCGTCTATGGCCATCGCCTGCAAACCGGAGCGCCAGAGCTTGTCCCGGGTGATGGTTCAGAACCCGCACATCGCTGGATGTCCCTCGACGAACTTGAAGAAGTCAATTCCGCCGGGCAATTGGAAAGCGGCGCGGACATCCTCAAATGGCTGCAAATGTGGCGGAACGAAGAGGACGAAGACGGTCGCCCCGTCACGCGAAGCTATGGCGTGCCCACCACCCATGTGGCGTACTTCTCTTACAACCAGAATGGTAACCCGCAAGGCACCTATCGCATCGGCGAATTTGGCGAGGATGGCCGGCCGGTGCCGATCAGGGCCTAGGTCCCCTATTCGGGCATCAGCAGCGTGGGACCGGTAAGGCGCTGGCCCGCTATTTTTCCGCTGGCAAGGTCAAGCAAAAGCCCGGCGGTTTGCGAAGGAATGGATGGCAGATTTGCCGGATCCATATCGGCCGTGGGCAACAGCAGCGCGCCAGCGGGACTACGCAGCGAAATCACGCTGCCATTGTCGTTCCGGTCGATTGTGTCGATCTCGCATCCATCCGGTAACGCGGCGTGCAGATGTCGGACGATGTGAGCGCCGGAGAGCGGGTTATAAAGCCGGTCAACCAAGCCGCCGCTGAAGTAATAGCCCCGGTCGATGCCTGTAAAGTTGTCGAGAAAGACCGCGGTATCGTCGATCGCCAAAGCGCCAACAACGGCCGCCGCAATGCGATTGGCATCATGGCGCTCGGTTCCCTCCCGCTCCAACGGCCTGCTATGCGCGAACTGAACATGGATAGCGGCGGAGACGTCCAACCCGGCGACGCATTCCCGGGCCGCCAACATCGCCGGTAGCGGTGCAACCTGCCAAGGGATGCCGAAGACCAAGCCGTCGATGGCATCTCTCGCACCGTCCAGGTCAAGCAGCGCTTCGGCGGTGCCATGCTCGTCGGAGTCCAGGCCATGGCTGGCACTGAAAGTCTTTGCCCCCGCCCGATAGGCGTTGAAGAAGACTGGTATGCCACTCTTCAGGGCGGCGATGTCGCCGAGGAGATCTGGGGCGCTGGTGGCCGGAGCGATTACTTCCCAGGCGCTCAAATCCTCGCCATGATCCTCCAACGCCTGCCGGGCCGCGCCCTTGGGCAGTCCATAGGAGTAGGCGGTAAAACGATGGCCGAGCGCCGTCAGCTCGGCCATGCGGCCTTTCGCCTCGGCATCGGCCAGATCGTCAAGCGGCACCCGCAGGTTCCGTACCCCCATTTCCCAAATGGCCAAAAGCGGGTAGTCGTTGCGCACCCGTTTGCGCCTAAAGACGTCCAGCCCCCAGGGCGTGGGTATGTTGGCACTGTCGCACCAGGGTTGACGTAAATCCAGCCCGATGCCGGGTCGGTTTGGCGCCAAACCGTGAACCAGCGGCAGACGATGTTCAGCCGCTTCATCCTGATCATCCGTGCGGCCGTATGAACGGACGATGTGATTAAGGTGGCCCACGCAGTGAACGTCGACAACGGCATAGCCGAGTTTGGCGCCATCGTGCCGTCCCTGTTTCATGCCCGGCGCGATGCGGAACAGCTCATGGTAGTCGTGACGCAGGAAACAGACCGACGGTAATACGTAACAGTTCGTTTCCATATGGCGATTGAAGAAGAAGTTATGCACATGGCCGGCGTAGAACGCTTCGACCTTGTATCGCTCCAGTATTCCCAGCAGCCACGAGCGGCCGGGCTCGTCCGTGGCGTCGTAGTGGCTGGTCTCGTCCGCTCGGGAAATGTAGGGCGGGTAATGGGAAAACATAAAGATTCGCCGCCCCGGGTTGGCATCCAACAGGCGCTCGAGCCATTGGCGCTGTTGCTCTTCCCAGTCCAGACCCGAATTGACGATCATGCCGTTGATGATGACGAACAGACAGCCCTGATGTTCGAACGAATAGTACTGGGCCTGAAAATGCCGTTCATATTCGGCAATCATGTCATCGTTGACGATGCGTTGCGCCTGCTGGGGCGGCAGGTGCTCGCCGATGAAGAATTTTTCTCCGATATCGTGATTTCCAGCTACCAGATAGAGCGGGCATTCCAGCGCTTCATAGACTTTGTGAAAGCGCGCCGCGGAATCCTCATAGGCCGGTGTGCCCGGCTCCGGGTGGGTGATGTCGCCAAGGTGAACGACAAAGTCCGGCGCCAGCCGATTGAGTTCTCGCACCACATAGGCGGAACGCGCCGCGCCCAGTTTCACCGTATCCACATCATAGCCGCCGATTGCCTCAGCCTCCTCTTCCGTGACGTGGGTATCGGCGATGACGGCAAAGGTGAATAGACGATCCTCGCTTACATGATGGGGCATTCCCGCCGCTTTCTTTTTCGATTTGCCGGGCGTTGTTGAAAACAATTGCACTGCGAATGCGAGAATAGTGCAAATCGACGGTCATCGCCGTCGCGAATATGGCCTCGCTATGACGCCCAACAATTATCAGTAAATGGCAATTCGTGGCGCAGTTCGTACCTGATAGCCCCAGACAACAGTCTCTTGTGCCGCGCTGGTATCGCCTTAGGGCATCGGTCGGAATGAAGCGCCCGCCTACATAGCGGGACCGGCGTTCATTCGAACAGCGATAGGTCACGCACTTCTATCGCAGTAGTACGAAACGCTCGAAATCACTGCGGATTTTAGGCAGACCGATCCGTGCGCGCGATGCCGTCGAAAACACCCATCGAACGCATTGCACGGCTGGGTAATGGCCGAGCAGAGCCGCTATACAGGAACTGCCCTATATCAAGAAGTCGTCCTCGTGGAGCAAGTTCTTGTCACTGACACCTACCAACGTTACCGAGTCGTTTCCGTCCAGATCAATCCGCAGATCCGAACCGAGATCCACCGTGGACGACAACAGGTCAGCAAGATCAGCGAAGCCGAAATCGGTAACATCGAGGGCGTCGTCAGTCCCTTCGCCCGCGACGAAAGTTTCGACCGTGTCATTGCCGCCGCCGTCGTTGAAGACGAACAAATCGTCGCCGCCATTGCCGATCAGGGTATCGTCGCTGGAAGCACCGATCAGGATCTCGTCCGCCGCCGTACCCGTGATCGTCGTGCCGTCGACCACCTCGACGGTGGCGGTGGAACTGGCGGTGCCTCCGTTACCGTCACTCATGGTGTAGTCGAATGATGGATTGCTATCCAGGCTGACATTCAGCACATAGTTGCCGTCCGTACTACTGCCGAACTTGGTAACTTCCGCATAATATGTACCGGCGGATGCTGCCGTATAGGAAATGTAGGAATCAGAAGATAATACTGATCCACCGCCGCCTATTGCCTCAGAGGTATCATCATTGTCGGTGATAAACCCGCCGCTCCCATCCCGGAATGTCAGTAAAGTATCAACCGCGTCGCCACTGGGGTGGTTTCCGTAGTCGATATCCAGGGTGATGGTTTCGCCTGCCTCGAGTTCGAAGGCGTAAGTATCGGTGCCACCGGCAATAAGGCCGGTTATGGACACCGACGGCAGATTATCATCACCCAGATCCGGGTTCGGCGCGATACCAAATTCAGACCGGGCGATCACATCGGCGTTGGCAATGCCGCCGTTGTTCTCGGTTTCCGCGATCACGGTCGGCGCAGATTCGACAAGCACATCCGCGCCTGACGATGTGGCATCGGCCAAATCGACGTTGCTGATGCTTGTCACCGATGGGCTGTCACCTGGGTCCACGGCCCTGTCGTTGTACAGCAACGCGCTCTTGGGAACCTCAAGGACCTCATTCAGCGTATCCAGGCTGACATTGAGCACATAGTCGCCGAAACCACCGGTACCTTCCTTTCCGACCTGGGCAATATAGGTCCCGGCGGTTGCGACCGTATAGCTGAAATAAGGATCGGAAGTGATGCCCGTTGCGCTATGGCCGCCGGCAGGAACGGAGCCGCCGCCGCCTTCACTGATATGGCCATCGCTATCAGCCGCCAAAATCCCGCCCGCACTATTCCGCAAGATAAGGAATGAATCGACGTCTCCAGCGCCAATGACCTGGTTGCCGTAGTCGATGTCGAGCGTGATCGTTTCGCCGGCCAGGAGCTCGAAGGCGAAGTAGTCATGAGTATGGTCAGGCCTAAGGTCGCCGACGATCGATACCCAAGGCTGGCTGTCATCGCCGACATCGACGTTTGGCCCAACACCGAAGGCCGCTCGCCCGACCACTTGGGCGGTAGCGATACTGTTGTTGACTTCGAGATCCGTGACCACGGTCGGCGCTCTGCCGACACTGGCTTGCACATTGGTGATGATCTTGTCCGCATTTGCGACCGGGTCGTCATCAACTGGGTTGATGGTGAGGGTAAGTTGATCCACATCCGTTAGCGGCCCGCCGGTGCCGTTGTGGCCCAGGTCGTCGACCGTGACGGTCAGATCGTCGGTGCCGTGGTAGTCGGCATCGGGCGTGTAGATCAGATCCTCGGCCAGGAAGGCGGCGTTAAGATCGTCCTGGGAGCCGCTGATTGACAGGGTGCCGTCAGAGCCATCGGAGTCGACAAAGGTGATGCCGCCGCCGGGGACGCCTGTAAAGACCAGTGCGCCATGGTCGACGGAGAACGCCACGACCAAGTCATCAGTACCGGCGTCTTCATCGAACACACTGAACCCGTCGAGGGCCAGCGCGGTGTCTTCGTCAGTTTCGAAAGTGCCGCCACCGCCGCCGCCGATAGATGGGGGGCTATCCGAATCAAGAACTGTGCCGGGGCCAAAGGTCCCGTCCAGGCCGCCGGCGGTCAGGTCGGTGAAAGTCGTGCCGCTGTCGCCGTCGAAATTGTAATAGCCGACAAGACCGCTTTCGTTACCAACCAGGGAGGCATCCTTTTGGGCCGCGATTTCCGCCTCTGTGAGGGCGCGGTCCCAAATCCGCACCTCGTCAATATTCCCATTCCAGGCGTCAGTTCCCCTGCCATCGTGGCCAATATTTAATTCAAGTGCGAATTGAACTAGGGGAAAGTTTTGTTGTGAAGTCTCGATTCCATTTACGAACGTCTTATGTGTGGAGCCGAAACCGATCGACGAATCTCTCGTGAAAGCAACATGCACCCATTCATCGGCAGGTATGGGGACGCCCGAAGACAGCCCTGCAACCGTTGTAAGCTCTCCGTTCCCGCTCGCATCGGCGGTAACACCCAGTATCGGAAAGGTATTTCCTGCAAAAATGGGGTTAACGCTGTTCGGCGCAAATCCGCCGTCGTGTTTGATCCAGGCTTCGAAAGTCCAGGCCTGGCCGCCAGGGTTTGCAACAAAAAACCCGTCCACCACTGCATCCAAGCCGCCGCCACCAGGGGCCGCGCCCAGGGACTGATTGGCCGGTCCGGGCTCCGGCAGGGTAATTTCGGGCGCAATATTGGCGGGATCGGGAATGACGGTAATTGTAACCTGCTCAATGTCCGTCTTCGGGCCGCCACTGCCATTGTTGCCTTGGTCATTGACGCTGACCGTCAATGTGTCGTTGCCATTGAAGTCTGGGGTCGGGTCGTAAACCAGGCCGTTCGCAATCGCTGCGTTGATTGCTGTTTGAGAGCCGGTAAACGCCAAGGTGCCGTCGCTGCCATCTGAATCCGTGAACGTAAGCCCCGCGCTATTGACAAACGAGAGATCGCCGTTGGCAACGGATAGGTTCACCAGCAGCGGGTCGCTGCCCGCGTCCACGTCGGACACACTGATCCCCGTGATGGTCAGCGGGTTGTCTTCTTCGGTGGTGAACGTGCCAATCGGTCCATCCGCCACAAATGTGGCGCCGTTTTCTAGTTCGCCGTCAAATCCACCGCCTGCCAGGTTGGTGAACGTGCCGCCGCTGTCGCCGTCGAAATTGTAATAGGCGGTCAATCCGGCTTCGGCGCCGTTGAGCGTGGAATTGTAGTTGTCCGCGATCTCCGCCGCGGAGCGGACGTGATCCCAAACCCGAACTTCATCAATAAGGCCGTTCCATCCATTGTCTCCGGCATTGAAGCCGATGCCGAGACCGACGCCTGCGTTGCTGGTTGGCGGGCCGCCGTTCGAAAGCGTTTGCACACCGTTTACGTAAAGGTCGGTGGTGTTGCTCGATGCATCGTAGCTGGCTGCGACGTGAACCCATTCATCACCTGGAACTGTGCCGCCATCTTGCGCGTACAATTCCAGGGTGCCACTGATCGTCCCGAAGTATGGACCGTCATTGCCAAATTCAAGAATTGTGTAGTGGCCAGGGGGTACAGTGCCGTCATACTTGACCCAGGCTTCCAGCGTATAACTGGAGGTAACCGATAAGCCGGAGACAAAGCCCTGGGAGCCGCCGGAAACTGAAAGGGATTGATTATTCCCCGGTAGAGTGATCTCCGGCGCGTCGTTGACCGCGTTGACGGTTATGTTGACGGTGCCTGTGTCGCTGCCGCCGTTGCCGTCGATCACGGTGTAGTCGAAGCTGTCGGAGCCGTTGTAGTCTTCGTCCGGGGTATAGGTGAAGTCGCCGTTGGCCGCGATCGTGACGCTGCCGTGCGCCGTATCGAAGGCCGCCGGAGTGACCGACAGGGTGTCGGAGGCATCCACATCGGTGTCCAAACCGCCGTTGCTGCCGTCCAGGACATTGCCACCGACGGCCGTGTCTTCGTCCGTCGTTGCGGTGTCGTCAACAGCAACCGGTGCGTCGTTGGCGCCGTCGATGGTGATCGTCAAGGTCGCCGTCGAAGACGCGCCGCTGGCGTCGGTCGTGGTGTAGACGAAGGTGTCCAACAGCGTGTCGCCTACGCCCAGCGCCTCCACATCCGGGTCGTCGTTGTCCACCACATAGGTGTAGCTGCCATCCGTGGCGAGGGTGAGTTCGCCATGGTGGGCGAAACGCACATTGTCGATGAACACGGTCGCATCCGCATCGCCATCGGTGTTGATCGACCGGAAAGTCAGCGTGTGCGGTCCATCCGCCACCGCAACCGCCGTGACTTCGAATGGCTCGTAGGCGGTACCAGAAGGCTGGAACGTGCCGACCACCACGCCATCGAACAGAACCTCAAAGTCAAGATTGTCCGGATTTGCGCCGCCACCACCCGCGCCGCGTTGGGCCGCATCGAATGCGAACTTGTAGGTGCCCGCCGGCGCATCGAATGTCTGGCTGAAATTCGATATGGGTTGGGCTGTGGTCGATTGCAGAAAAGCCACCTGGTCGCCTTCAGGTGCCACCGGATTACCGAAGGTAAATCCGCTGGCGTTTCCGGTGACACCGGTAAAAGTGGGGAAGTCCCAGTCCGCACCGGTCGGATTATATACATGTGAAACAAAACCAAGATCCGGCGCCTCGAAGCCCGCATTGGCGATCACCTGCGTCAGGGACGCCGTCAGCGTATCCGTAATGTCGACATCGATGTCGTTGGCAAGCACATTACCCGTGGCCACCGTGCCCGGCGTGCCATTGGCCACGCCGCCGGCTTCGGCCGCGTTGTTGGTATCGTTGACCGCCACCGGTGCGTCATTGGCGCCGTCGATGGTGATCGTCAAGGTCGCCGTCGAAGACGCGCCGCTGGCGTCGGTCGTGGTGTAGACGAAGGTGTCCAACAGCGTGTCGCCTACGCCCAGCGCCTCCACATCCGGGTCGTCGTTGTCCACCACATAGGTGTAGCTGCCATCCGTGGCGAGGGTGAGTTCGCCATGGTGGGCGAAACGCACATTGTCGATGAACACGGTCGCATCCGCATCGCCATCGGTGTTGATCGACCGGAAAGTCAGCGTGTGCGGTCCATCCGAAACCGCAACCGCCGTGACCTCGAATGGCTCATAGGCCGTGCCGGACGGCTGGAAGGTGCCGACCACGACGCCGTCGAACAGAACCTCAAAGTCGAGATTGTCCGTAATCGTGTCGCCATCGCCCAAACCGCGCTGGGCGGCGTTGAACGCGAATTTGTAGGTGCCGGCCGGCGCATCGAATGTCTGGCTGAAGTTCGAAACGGGCTGGGCCGCAGTCGATTGCAAGAATGCCACCTGGTCACCTTCCGGCGACATCGGATTACCGAAGGTAAATAGGCTGGCGTTGGTTGTGACACCGGTAAATGTGGGGAAGTCCCAGTCGGCGCCTGCCGCGTTGTACAATATTCCACCGGCCCCGAGATTTGGTGCTTCGAATCCACCATTGGCGATCACCTGCGTCAGGGACGCCGTCAGCGTATCCGAATTATCGACATCAATGTCGTTGGCAAGCACGTTACCCGTGGCCACCGTGCCCGGCGTGCCGTTGGCCACGCCGCCGGCTTCGGTCGCGTTGTTGGTATCGTTGACCGCCACCGGTGCGTCGTTGGCGCCGTTGATCGTGATGGTTACCGTTTCGACTGCGGAGGTGTTATTGGCAGCGCCACTATCGTCCGTCGCCACGACGTCGAATGAGAAGCTGATAGTGTCACCCGCCGCCAGGAAGTCCAAGTTCTCGGAGGTGGTAAAGTCCCAGCTATCCTGATCGACGCTAAAGCCGGCGACCAGGGAGGCGGCAAGGGCGCCGTCCAAAACCCCGCCGCTCCAGGATATATCGCCATTGGAAGTGGCGCTCACCGTCACCACATCCGATGTATCCAGATCGGTAAAGCTCAGCGCACCGCTATCCGTCAGCGTTGCCGTACCATCACCCTCGTTTACATCTCCGGTTGTATCGGGAATGCTCAATACCGGTGCATCATTGGTGCCATTGACGGTAATCGAGACCGTTTGCGTGTCGGAGGCGCCATTGTCGTCGGTTGCCGCCACTGTGTAGGTCAGAGTG
>CAYFPL010000013.1:0-107605 GCA_964344935.1 uncultured Rhodospirillaceae bacterium | reverse complement strand
CCGGCCTGGAAGTGCTGCGCATCATCAACGAGCCGACGGCGGCGGCGCTGGCCTATGGCCTGGACAAACAGAGCGACGGCAAGACCATCGCGGTCTATGACCTGGGCGGCGGCACCTTCGACATTTCGATCCTGGAAATCGGCGACGGCGTCTTCGAAGTGAAGGCGACCAACGGCGATACATTCCTGGGCGGCGAGGATTTCGATCTGGTCGTGGTCGATTATCTGGCCGACGAGTTCAAGAAAGAGAACGGCATCGACCTGCGCGAGGACAAACTGGCCCTGCAGCGTCTGAAAGAGGCGGCGGAAAAGGCCAAGATCGAGCTCTCCTCCGCCGTGCAGACGGAAGTCAACCTGCCCTTCATCACCGCCGATCAGAGCGGACCGAAACATCTGACCATGAAATTGACCCGGGCCAAGCTGGAAGCCCTGGTGGACGATCTGATCCAGCGCACCATTCCACCTTTGAAGTCCGCCTTGAAGGACGCCTCCATGACCGCCGGCGAGATTGACGAAGTGGTTCTGGTCGGCGGCATGACGCGGATGCCCAAGGTCATCGAATCGGTGAATACCTTCTTTGGCCGCGAGCCCCACAAGGGCGTGAACCCGGACGAGGTGGTGGCCCTGGGCGCTGCCATCCAGGCCGGCGTTTTGCAGGGCGACGTGAAAGACGTCCTGTTGCTGGATGTGACGCCGCTGTCGCTGGGTATCGAGACCCTGGGCGGCGTGTTCTCGAAACTGATCGAGCGCAACACCACCATTCCGACCAAGAAGAGCCAAACCTTCTCCACCGCCGAGGACGGCCAGTCAGCCGTGACAATCCGGGTCTTCCAGGGCGAGCGCGAGATGGCCGCCGACAACAAGCTGTTGGGACAGTTCGACCTGGTCGGCATCCCGACCGCACCCCGCGGCGTGCCGCAGATCGAGGTCACCTTCGACATCGACGCCAACGGTATCGTCAACGTTTCGGCCAAGGACAAGGCCACGGGCAAGGAGCAGCAGATCCGCATCCAGGCCTCCGGCGGTCTGACCGATTCAGAGATCGAGACCATGGTCCAGGATGCCGAGGCGCATGCCGAAGAAGACCAACGGCGCCGGGAAGAGGCGGAGACCAAGAACCAGGCCGATGCCCTGATCCATGCCACGGAAAAGAGCCTTGCCGATTTGGGCGACAAGGTGCCCGAGGAAGAAAAGACCGCCATCGAAGCGGCGGTGGCCGAACTTCGCACCGCTCTCGAAGGCGACGATTTGGAAGATATCAAGGCCAAGAGCGAAAGCCTGATGCAGGCGTCCATGAAACTGGGCGAAATGGCCTATCAGGCGCAACAGGAAGACGACGCGGCCGGCCCTGACGACGGCCCGGCGGAAGCACAAGCTGACGGAGCGGATGACGTCGTCGATGCGGACTTCGAGGAAGTCGACGACGACGACAAGAAGAGCACCTCCGCCTAGTCCGCCTGGTCAAGGTGCGGACATGCCAGCCTGGTTTTTGAACCGTTCGACGCGGCCCCGGCGAATTTCCCTGGGCCGCGTTCGGCTTTGCGCCCATGACGGCTTTGTAAGCGTGGGGAGCTGATCTGGTGTCGGAACAGGATTTCTATAATGTTCTTGGCGTGGACCGTCAGGCCAGCCAGACCGACCTGAAAAAGGCCTATCGCAAGCTGGCCATGAAGTATCACCCCGACCGCAATCAGGGCGATGCGGCGGCCGAGGCCAAGTTTAAGGAAATCTCCGAGGCCTACGACATCCTTTCCGATGACGAGAAGCGCGAGGCCTATGACCGGTTCGGCCATGCCGCCTTCCAGAACGGCGGCGGCGGCGCAGGCGGCTTCGACGGCAATTTCGGTTCGTCCTTCGCGGATGTGTTCGACGACCTGTTCGGCGAATTCATGGGCGGCAGACAACGCCGTGGCGGCAACACCCGCGGCGCCGATCTGCGCTACAACATGGATATCACCCTGGAAGAGGCCTTCGCCGGCAAGGCCGCCAAGATCACCATTCCCACCACCTCGCAATGCGACGGTTGTGGCGGCAGTGGTGCCGAGGCCGGCTCGCAACCATCAACCTGTGGCACCTGCCAGGGCCATGGCAAGGTGCGGGCGCAATCGGGCTTTTTCACGGTGGAGCGGACCTGCCCCAATTGCGGCGGCGTGGGCCGGGTCATCACCAACCCATGCATAAGCTGCGGCGGCTCGGGCCGGGTGGAAAAGGACAAGACCCTGTCCGTCAACATTCCCAAGGGGGTCGAGGACGGCACCCGTATCCGCTTGAGCGGCGAAGGCGAAGCCGGCCTGCGCGGCGGGCCGGCGGGGGATCTCTATATCTTCCTCTCCCTCGTGCCCCACGAAGTGTTCCAGCGCGACGGCGCCAATATCTATTGCCGCGTCCCCATCGCCATGACCACCGCCGCCCTGGGCGGCGAGATCGACGTGCCCACACTGGACGGCGGCCGGGTTTCCGTCTCCCTGCCGGAAGGCACCCAGACCGGCCGGCAGTTCCGCCTTCGCGGCAAGGGCATGCCCCATATGCGGGCCCGCGGCCAGGGCGATATGTACGTCCAGGCCATGGTGGAAACCCCGGTCAATCTCTCCAAGGAGCAGAAGGCGTTGCTGCAACAGTTCCAGGACAGCCTGGGCGATGGCGGCACCAGCCCGGAAAGCGAAGGCTTCTTCAAGCGCGCCAAGGAACTCTGGGACGACATCACGGAGTGACGGGCTGAACCGTCAATTTGGGTTAGGTGTAGAGACCTTCGGTCGCTTTCGTTGTCTGTATTTGATCTAAACGGGAAGTGGCTGCGCAAGATTCCGATGGCCGCTTTTGCCTCTTTCGGGACATTGGTGAGCCAAGCAGCGCGATTATGGCTGGAAAGCGGTGGTACGGTGCGTCGTAAGAACCGCGGGGCAGGACTAATCGTCGGTCTTGCGTGGCCAGTTGCTGTCGGGAGCCTGAGCCTTAGCTTTCCTCAACAGGTCTTCATAAACCGCTGCTGAAATCTCGGTGCGCGAGAAAGTCATGGTACCGATGGGGCTGAGACGCAGGAATGGATTGGCTTCCTTGCCGTTTTCCTCGGCGTTTTTGTGGATTTCGGAGCAATAGGGCTTGCCAAAAAACAAGGCCGCCGATCTTGCGCAAACAAGATCGTTGTCGATCGAAATCGTTGATTGAACGCCCAGATCATTCCGGTGCCGACCGACAGTCGTGGTCCATGTGCCCTTGCCGTCACCGATGAGTTCCTGTTCCCCCCGTTTGCTCTTGAATTTCAACAGGTAAGGCATACCGCCGAAAAACAGCTTCATTAATTCCTTTCCCCTGATCCTGTTCTTGTCGTCCGAGATGCCCCCGTAGGGCCAGCGCGGCAGCCCTGCGGCGCGCAGCCGGGCAAACCATTGGCGGCCAATTTTCGAATGCGCCGGGAAAGTGGAGGTCACACTTGGCCGACTGGTGCTCGCCGAGGGCCAGGCCTCAAGGATAAAGTTGGCTTCCTCGCGGGCCGCGTCCATTTGGTTCAGGCCGACAAAGGATGAGGCCAGGATCCAGGCTGTCGGATAACGGGAATAGCCGCGTTGCCGGGCCTGTTTGGCCAGTCGAACTGATGTTTCAAAATCCCCTAAAAGAGAATAATTGGCAGCTAGATGGCTCAATAGCTGGGCATCGAGTTGATACCAGACCTTAACCGCCGCATCCAAAACTTCCCTCGCTTCGTCAAGCCTGTCCAAACGTAGCAGGACATCGGATTTCGACGTCAGCAGCCGGGCATTGTTTGGATTGGTTTTGAGGGCCCGTTCGATCAGGGCAAGGGCCTGGTTCGGCTGGCCGAGCGTGTAGGCGCGCTCCGTCTTGAGTTGCAGAATTCGGGGGTTGCCGGGATCCAACGCATCAACTCTTGAAATCGCATGATCAAGGCGGGCCTTGGCTTCCAGGATTGGAATGGCCCAGGACGCGGTATGGCGCCATATATGGAAGGCGGTGAGCGCGTGTTGAACTTGGGCCGCGACAAATTCCGGGTCCAAAGCGAGGGCCCGATCGACATGATCGATGGCTTTTTTCTTATTCACCGCACGGGGCAGGCGGGTGAAGTGACGGGCCTGTAAAAAGGCTTCATAGGCCTCAAGACTTTTCGTCGGCCGAAGTTCGATCACCCGTTTTTCTTCCGGCAGTAGCGCGACTTTCAGGGCTCTGGAGATTTTCTCTACGATTTCATCCTGCAGCGCAAAGACGTCAGCCGGCTTCCGGTCAAACTTCTCCGCCCATAGATGCGCCCCGGTCTCTCCATCAATGAGCTGCGCGGTAATACGCAAGCGGTTGCCGGACTTTCTGACAGAACCTTCCAGGACATGAGAGACGTTCAGGTCTCTGGCAACGTCCTGGATCTTGACGTTTTTGCCTTTGTAGGTGAAGACCGAATTCCGCGCGATGACGATCAAGCCCGAGACTTTGGAAAGATCAGTAATCAAATCTTCAGTTATGCCATCGGCAAAGTACCCCTGTTCCTCGTCAGCTGACGGATTGGCGAAGGGCAGGACGGCGATGGAGGGCTTGCTGCGTTTATCCTCTGGCGGATGTTCAGGAAGGCCAAGCCTGGACAGAATTGGCGCATACCTTTTGAAGGCCCAGTCATCCTTGTATGGCTGCATGATAGGGTGAAAAAGGCTACGCGAGGTACGTCCCGGATATTTTTCCAGCAGTGTCGTTATTGCCGCCTTGGCCTCGTCATCACGACCCAACGCCGCCAGCGAAATCGCTTGATAAGCATATGTATATGGTGAGACCCGACGTTTCTTCACATGCTGTTCGATTTGTCGCAACGCATCTTGATATTTTTCGGCATCAGTCAAAGCAATGAATTGATGCCATGAAAGGCTCGGCAGAAACCGGGTATCAAGACGTTTTGCGCGCTCGTACCATGCCAATGCATTCTCCGGGTAACCATTGTAAAGGTAGGCATGGCCTAGCGTCATATTGCTCCCGGCACTATTAGGAAAAATCTCAACTGCGCGCTCGGTTCTTTTGATTGCACGCGAATGTTCAGAGCGCCACAAGTCTAGAAAACCTTGAGTGGCCAAGCCAAAGGCGTAATCCGGCTTTGACCTGACGGCTTTGTCCGCAATTTCCATAGCCTTGGCCAACGACGCCTTGGGATCCTTAGAAAAAAAGGATCGACCGGCCGTGAGATGCATCAATGCGCGTGAGGTCATTGCAGCGGCGTACTCTGGATCCTCCTCTTCGGCTAGGCGTAGTAATTCAAGGGCCTTCTTTGTGCTCTGTGGTGTATATTTTCTGCCTTCTTGCCAGGCCCTTGACGCCAAGGAATATGCTTTAAGGCTTGTTGTCGTGGCAGCCGCTGCCAACTCGCCTTGGTTACCGCTGACGAGTTTGACATTCATAGCCACGAGTATGTCTTTCGTAATGCCGTCTTGAATTTCGAAGAAATCTTGCAACTCGCGGTCAAAGACACGCGACCAAAGCACCCGGCCATTTGTGGCGTCGGCCAAACGCACTGCTATCCGGAGTTTCTCGCCGGGCTTTTGCACACTTCCTTTAAGGATGTATTGAACACCAAATCGTTCTGCCGCACTCCGGAAATCAAACTCCTTGCCCTTGAGGGCGTGCGTCGAACCCCAATCGATCACCAGGATCTCATTTCGATGACCCAACGACGAAACGATGTTTTGGCTTAAGCCGTCTGCGAGATACCCATTCTCTTTCTCATCTGTGCCAGTGTAATCCAGGGGCAGCACCGCAATACTTGGTCTTTCAGGTAATCTGTAGGCAAAAGACGAGGGATCGGCCGGTTCAAAATCCGGAATTTGCCACCACCATACGCCGCCTGCGACCGCCACCACGAATACGAAAGCGGCAACGGCGGCGTATGTGACCCACGGCGGCCGTGATCGAACTGCTTTCTTTGAGGACACCTTGCCATCTTGCAGCACCCTGAAGACCCTGACCGGCCGGGCGATGTTCTTGACCTCAACCTCACCCATGTCCTCAAGTTCGATGTCCATGCGGTCGCGAACCTGGTCGCGCGCGGTGCGGGAAATGCAGATACCGCCCGGTTCCGCCAGGCCCTCGAGACGGGCCGCTACATTGACACCATCGCCTAGCAGATCTCCGCCCTGTGCCAGAACATCGCCGACATTGATGCCGATCCGGTACTCGATCCGCCGATCCGAAGAAACTTCACTGTTGCGGCTCGCCATCCCCTGCTGTACGGCCACCGCGAAACGCACCGCTTCCACGGCCGATGGGAATTCGAGCAGCAGGCTGTCGCCGGCGGTATTGGCAACACGGCCATGGAATTCGTCGAGAAGGGGGTCGAATAACTCTCTTCGGTGGCGCTGCTGTGCGGCCAGGACTCCTTCTTCGTCGGTCCCCACCAGACGCGAAAATCCGGCGATGTCCGCCGCCACAATGGTTGTCAGCCGGCGCTGCGCTTCAGCCACCCCATCCTCTCCCCATCTATCGATGGTAAGCTTACTTTGGCGATGCAACCACATCAACGATGTCAGCTTGTGGCACAAAGCAGACAGCCTTGCCGGGTCCCGCTGAGACCCTATGTCGGTGACGGTCAAGGCAGCGAGATTTGGAGATGGTGCCTCTCCCTCTCAGGCTGCGTTCGGACGGGTGTCAACAAAATGTGGCCATACTTGTCCTAGGGCGTCATGTCTTTGACGTCTTCCCAGGTCGTGTTGTCAACGGTGGCCAGGTCGAACCATCAATACGCGATGCCTCGCCGCAGGATAAGTCGGTTTCGAAAGCCCTATGGGGTATCTTGGAAGAATCATTCGGCGAATCTTTCCGACTGACTTGATGCTTCGGACCAAAGTTATGTGGCGCACACGAGCCTATTGAACGGGATCATCCATGAAACGACGGCATAAAATCGCAATCGGTTTGATCCTGTTGGCCCTTATCGGGGCAGCTTCCGGTTACTGGTACGTCACCACCGTCGACAGCAGGGAACCGTCTTTTGTGGCCTGGAAGGAAAACTGTGCCGGCTGTCATGGAAGAGCGCTGGACGGAACCGGGCAGGGTTCGGGGCTTGTTGGTGGCCCGCTCAAAGGGGGCGAGACGGTCGCGGAAATGACGGCGGTCATCGCCAAGGGCGTTCCGGGCACGACCATGCAAGGCTGGGAGGGGAAGCTGTCGCCGCAACAGATCAAGTTGCTGGCCATATACATCAGCGAGCAGCGCCAGAAGTTTCCCAGAATAGTGGACTCCTACGCCAAGGAACCGACCGAAAGCCGGATTATCCGCTCAAAACACCATGACTTCCGGCTTGAATTGGTGACCGCCCTGGAGAGCAGGCCGTATTCCATCGCCCCCATGCCCGGCGGCGATATCCTGGTCGCCGAAAAGATCCGGGGGCTTTCCATTGTTGACCGGGATGGCACGCAAAGATCGCTCATCGCGGATACCCCAGCGGTCTGGGGAACGCTGCTCAGCTTTAGAGGCACATGGCTAAACCTCGGCACGCTGCTCGATGTGGAGCTGCATCCCGACTACGAAGACAACGGCTGGATTTACCTTTCCCATACCGACCATTGCTTCTGGCTATGCGGATGGGTGGTGCCCGGCACCATGGTCCGCGTTGTCCGCGGGCGCATCAAGGACGGCAGTTGGGTGGATCAGGAAATCATCTGGTCGGTTCATAAGGACCATTACACGCCCGTACCTGACGCTGTTGCCGCGGGGCGTCTGGCCTTTGATGGGCGTGGATACCTGTATATCTCAATCGGCGGAAAAAACACCTATGACAAGCTGCATCAGCTGGACACGCCATTCGGGAAAATCCACCGGGTCCGCGATGATGGGACCGTTCCCAGGGACAACCCCTTCTGGATCGCGCCGGAAGGGCGGCCGGACGCTTCCACGATCCACACGGTCTGGAGCTATGGCCACCGCACAGGCCAGGGGTTGGACGGTCATCCCTCTAACGGCGAAATCTGGAACACGGAAATGGGGCCCCGTGGCGGTGACGAAATCAACCATATCCTCGCGGGTCAGAATTATGGCTGGCCGCTCTACACCAATGGGCTTGATTATAGCGGCGAGGAAGTCTCGATTGGTAAGGATCTAGGACTGGACTTTCCCATCGAAAGCACAGTTTTGCCGGTTGTCGATTTTACCCCGGCACCTGCCGTCTCGAATTTCACCTTCCATGATGGGACCAAGTTTACGGGTTGGAAAAATGACCTGCTCGTCGGGAGCTTGAAGGCGAGCACCTTGTATCGCCTGCGTATTGAAAACAAGAAACTTATTGAGCAGGAAAAGCTGATAACTGATTTCGGGCGCATTCGCGATGTCGCAATGGGCCATGATGGCTTCGTCTACATTGTTCTGGAACACAATGACACTGGCTCGCTCTGGCGCATCGTTCCGGGATAGTTCGTACCCTCTGTTGCGCGCCTAAACCATCGGCTTTCAATGTCCACCGTTGGCGCGAAGCGGACAGTGTTGCGGGGATCTCTCCGAACGCTCCAGTCCCGCGGGCGAAGGCGTCTTCAAGCGCGCCAAGGAACTCTGGGACGACGTCACAGAGTGAGGGACCAAGCGGTCCATCCACTATCGATAGAGTTTCGCGTAATCACAACTGCCGTCCGCTTTTGACCCAAACCGGACATCGATCCATCTTCGCTGGCTAGGCGGCCCTGTGCAGGCCATGCGGGATATGCTCGAAAGGCCTGTTATCCAGGCAGGGATAAACTGTAGAAATTCAGACCTAATCCGCATGCTTCTAACTTGAATAGTGCTCGAGATCGATCATATCGAAGTGGCCGATCCGTTCGGCGAACTTCCATCCTTCGGTCGTTTTAACAAACTTGTCTTTGTAGTGTCCGACGCTTGCAGGTCGAAAATTCAAAACCTCGCTTGGTCCTTCACTGGTACTTGCACGGTAAACTGTAAAATAGGCGATCCCAGAGGCAGAGCGTTCATCTAATACATCGATGACAATATTCGTTGTAACATGGCGAAGGAGTTGTTCTTTTGGTCTGTTGTAGACCCGATCGCGGATCTGCTCCCGCGACGTCAAGGGGTCCCCAGTTACATGAAAATAGCAATGCACGGCGAAAAGATCAGCGAACTCATCATAGCGGCAAAAATCAATTAGATTAGCATACTGGTTCACCACCCGCGTGCATTCTGCTTCGATCAACAGGCGGTCGAGGTCATTTAGGTTCAAATTTGTTATCTCCACTAGTCTTGGGCTCTCGTCTGGCCAAATTCTACCAAATATTGTCCCAAAATTCTGGTGTTACCCTATTTTCGATAGTGGCGCGCTCCCCACAAGTCCACAAATCTATCGAAAAGGCCTAGTGGCCGCTATGTCCGCTGGTGGCACAAAGCAGACAGTTTTGCGGGGTTCTCTCCGAACGTCCCCCGCCCGGAAAGCGAAGGCATCTTCAGGCGCGCCAAGGAACTCTGGAACGACATCACCGATTGACGGGCTGCACCGTCGGTTTGTGTTGGGCGTAGAGACTTACTGTCTCTCCCTGCGGGTTTCGTTGTCTGCCTTTCACCTACAACGCGCCATGCGGCGGATTTACCTATTCGTTCCTTTCCCGAGGAGAGTTGGCTTTGATGTCAATTCAAGTTTCCTTAGCTAGGCCGAGCCACAATTCCGCATTTCGGTAGTTGTCGAAGGCCTTGATCTCTACCTCGGGGTTTGCCTTGTGGCCCATTGCCTGGAGCAATTTGGCCATCATCTCATCGCCCTTATTCCTGACCACGATAGCTACCTTTGCTGTGCCGCGTGTTTCTCGAGATTTCGCCATTACCTCGCCAGTTGCAACCATGCCGGCATGGTCGACGGCCAACTCTGTTACGTCCCGCATATCGGAAATTGTCGGCATGCCTGGCAACACTCTGCTATCCGCGCGGAGGCGTGCTACACATTCAACCATTTCATCGTTGGTCAATCGCGCTCGCCCGGTTATCAAAATTACGCCTCGCTTGGAATCGATGGTGTAATTCATGGGCATGACTAACCTCAGTCGATAGTCAATTTATGAGCAATTCAAGGTACACAAGTCGTGTTCGAAATGTCGATGGCTGATGCCGCTGACAAATCCAGGCCGCCGGCATCGTGTTGCTATGAAACAGGAATGAATAACAGTCCGTTGCTGGCAACGAGGTGTCCTAATGCATCGCCTCCGCTGGACCGCCGATGCAGCCCAGATCAACGCTGCCCGAAACCGTGTGTGCCAGACGTTGGCCTCGGACCGTTGGGTCGATCGACCTTTGACTGAAATATGCAGACGACGGCTCCGAGTCCGTTATAGAGGTCCCTGAACATGCCGATAGACCAGATCACCTGGGTCCTGCGGGCGCGCATGCTCGTCAAGGGTAGCGCCGAGGCGTTCAGCGAGACGGATTGAGCGCGTGTTGTCTGGACCGATGTAGCTCACCAGTGTCTCCAGCTTACGCACCCGAAAGGCCCAATCGCGCATCGCGATAGCGGCTTCAAATGCATACCCCTTGCCTTCGTACTCAAGGCCAAGTTGCCATCCGAGTTCCGGCTCCGGGAACCGCGGGCCCTGATTGATCTCAATCTGTCCAATGCATTGTTTGGCCTCTCGAAGCTCGATTGATAGGTTGCCGACGCCAAAAAGGGGCCATAACGCGATCCCATGGCAAAAGGCGCCCCACGCGGACGCGATTGAAAACGGCCCGCCCATGTGCTTGGCGCGGTCTGATGTCATCACCTCGGCGAAACTGGGCCAGTCCGCAAGTACAGGCTCGCGCAAGAGAAGACGATCAGTCTCGATGATGGGGGCGGTCTTCATGACAACCAATCCGTTCGGGTTTGAACAAACCCATATGCCAGCGTGTCCTCATCATTACCAGTCGCCTGTCCGCCGGGCGCCAGAACGCTGACCGCTGAATTTGGTCCGGCAAGAGTGCCGCAAGAGGCGAATGTCAGATCAAGTCTGAACGACGACACCTACACCCCGATCGAAACCGATAGCCGACCCGTCGGTCTAGGTGGGTATTTCCGGACGGCCGCGTGAGAAAAGCCTGTGGCCTACCTGCTCCAGAGCCCGCTCCGCCGAAACATCCGGACTCTCAGGCTTCACTTGCCGCAGGGACACGATAGAGGCGCCCAGTCGCCTCAAGGTCGGCCCGTGTCCACGGCGCACCGACACCATCCATCATCCAACACAAGATCGCCCACGTATCTTTGTCAACGGCATCGTCATCCAACGGCTCAAGGGCATCCGGAAGAGCGAAAATATCCAAACCGGCGGGAAATGGCTCGCCACTGCGGCCCAAGAATACAAACTCGTAAATCATGCCCGATGGCGCCTTCAAATAGCCGGGCCTGGACAGGCCAATGCGCTCAAGGTCGAATATCCGGGTGAAATAGGACCGGAACTCGGGATAATGACCCACGCGTTCTTCACGAAGCACAAATGCCTGGCGTTTGGTGGAGAGATCAGGTGCGTCGACGACCGTTACTTGGCTCATGCTTCAGCTCCCGCTGCTTTATGTTTTGCAAGAAAATCACGAATGAGAACGCCAATCTCGGCCCCCGAATCTTCCTGAAGAAAATGGCGTCCGGTAACCAGGTGTGGCCCTTCGGCATGGGGCAGTAGTTTTTTAAATCGATTGACAAAGGTTTCCGCATCAAACACGTCGTCCTCGCGGCCCCAAATGATCATGCTTGGCCAATCGGTTTTGCTCAGTTCCGTTTCCAACCATTCAAAGCGCGAAATCGCCCGCGCTTCATCATCCAACGGAATCCAGCGTGGCCACACCCAGCTCAACAACCTGGAAGCGGGGTCAGGCAACGAGTCCTCGTATGCAGACTGCGCTTCTTCTCTAAATTTCTCGCGATCAACCGTCGACAGGTAAGTTCCGCGACTGACAATCCCCGCATATTTTCCAAGTATATATGGACCGACCAAAGGTGCGTGCATCGTCCGCCAGGGGAAAATGCTCTTGTGAAAAGCTGCCGGCGGTCTCGGCCATGCCCAAGTGCTCATGACCACCAAGGCATGGATCCGTTGCGCTTCATGTAGGGCGAGTGACAATCCTGTCGGTCCGCCCCAATCTTGGCAAACGACAGTCAGTCTTTCGAGATCTAGTTGACGCACCAAGGACACAAGATTGGCGGAATGTCCGTCAAGAGTATGCGCATACTCGGTCGTTGGCTTCTCGGAATAACCGAAACCTATTTGATCCGGAACAATGACCCGATGCCCCGCATCCAAGAGCGTCCGAATGGTTTTGCGCCAGAGATATCCCCACGTCGGATTGCCGTGGAGAAGAAGTATGGGCTCCCCCTCACCTTCATCTATGTAGTGCATGCGCCAACCGTTCACTTGTTTGAAGCGTGGACGGTAGGGCCACTCCGCCGCGAGTTGCGGTGGGGGAGATACTGTTTCGTGAGACATGATGTGATTGCTCCCAATTAAGTGTTCGGCACACGGGTCAGCGACAAATTTCGTTCTGCTTCCCGAAATCATTCATTCGGACGGCGTTTCATTTGTCGACGCCAAGAGCTAAATAGCTCTGCACCATCCGCGCCATTTCGGCGATGTTTTCGGGATCGTCCGCCCGGCATTTGGGCCCCTCGATTGCGAAGGAGAAGGCCAGTTTCTTGCCGATCGTGTTGATCGCGAAATAGGCTTTCTCTTCCGTGATGCCGCTTGATGCGACGCGCCCCTTTTCATGCAGCCAGGTTAGGAGTTTTTTCGCAGCGTAGAGATCGGCGCTTTGTACCTTTGCTGATATCTCTGGGTCCTCGCGTCCCAGGCTTAACAACGCGTGGAAAAATCCGATGTTCCGCCTCATGGTGCGTGCCATGCCTGTCACGACGCTGACAAAAACTTCGTCTACCGGAGCATTGGGGTCTACCAACTCAAAGAATCGATCCCAATTGTCTTCGCTTCGCTGAACAAATTCGGTCGCCAGGACATTGAAGAAGCCACGTTTGTCACCGAACCGGTGATAAAACGATCCAACCGAAATCCCGGCTTCCGCGGCAATATCCGCAATCCGCGACTTCTCATACCCATCCCTGGCAAAGGCACGGAAACCCGCTTTGATCAAACGGTCCCGGCTTTCGCGACTGCGTAGTTGCATGACGGGTCGTTCCAAAGCGCCAACGCTGTTCTGTTGACTAATCATCAATCCTCCGCTTCTGCGGCGCCTATCTGTGCCATAAATTAGAATTTGAATTCTAATTCTATTTTTGATAATGTAAAGTTGAAAATTACTCACGAGCGTACCGAGGTGTTTAGGATGACAAACGACGGCTACTACGACGAATTCGATTTCTACAGCCCGCAGCCGATAAGCCGTGCCACCCGAAGACAACCCGGCGCCGACTTCCCCACGGGGCCAGACATTGGCGCTGCTCTTCCGGAAATCCAGCTGCCGGACCAGCATGGAAATATTGTGGATGTGGCGCGCAATCGGGGCGTAAATGGCGCGATTGTCGTCTTCCACCGCTCTGCGTATTGGTGACCGCCCTGTATGACGCAGCTCGTGCAGCTGCAGCAGGCGCTTAAATCAATACGTGGTGCGGGGTACGAAATATTCGCAATCAGCAATGATACGGTAGAGCGGCTTTCGGAATTCTCCGATCGCCACGGAATAGAATTTTCTCTCCTCTCTGACGAAGATTCTGCTGTGATCCGCACCTTCGGTATTCTCAATACTCTGATAAGACCGGACGAAGGAAAACGCATGCGCTGGTATGGGATTCCCTATCCTGGCACCTATGTCACCGATGCTGAAGGCGTCGTCATCGATAAAGATTTTCACCAACATCATGCCCGCCGACTTTCAGGCCAGGCTCTTTTGCATCGGGTTCTTGGTAGGGTACCGGAACAGACCGATGAAATGCCGGCCACGAGCCAAGAAGGCGAAGAGGTCGCGATCACCGCTTACCTGACTGATCCGGTTTTGAGGCTAGAGGTAATCAGTTCGCTTGTTTGTCGAATTCGCATCGCTTCAGGTCTCCACATCTACGCCGAAGGCGCGCCGGACGCTTTTACCCCGGTGGAGATATCGATTGACGGAGACGGCGTCCGTGTGGGAGAGGCGCAATGGCCCAGCCCAGGCACGCTCGACATGACTGACCTCGAGATGTCGGTGCCTGTGTACGAACAAGACGTAACGGTATCCGTTCCAATTACCGCAACATCCGAACTCGTGCGTCTTGGTCACGGACTGGAAACGGCATCAGCCGAAGTATCTGTCTTCCTGCGGTATCAAGCGTGTGATGAAGTCGCCTGTGGGTTACCGGCAACCGTCGCTACGACGCTCTCTCTGCCGCTAGAAACGCTCGTCGAACCTGATGGCCTCAAAAACTACGTGAAACTCGTCGAGCAGGGCGCCGCAGAAGAGCAGGCATCAACGCAAGAAAACGACAAGGAACCCCGGTAATGATGCTGTCTTGATGCGGGATAGTCGGCGCAACGTTGGCTTCGAGGTGACAATGGTGCGCGATGCCAGCATGTTAGAAATGCGCAAAGCCATTATCGACATTGGAATGGCACTTGGGCGCGCCGTTGTGCTACCGCATTTCCGTTTTTGACCCAAAGCGCATGGGCGTCTGCTCGGTCTGACCCCAAGAGGCGAATGTCAGATCAGGTCTGAACTATATCACCTACAACCCGATCGAAACCGATGGGTGACCCGTCGGCCTAGGTGGGTGTTTCCGGACGGTCATGTGAGAAAAGCCTGTGGCCCACCTGCTTCAGAGACGGCATCGACGGATAATCCATAATTGTCAGCCCTCCATCCACGACAAGAGTTTGTCCCGTTATGAAAGAGGATTCCCGGGAGGCAAGAAACGCAGCAACCGAGGCGATTTCCTCGGGTAAGCCCATTCGGTTCAGGAGCGACGGCGGTTGCTCCCACTCGCCCCCGTCATTACCGGCTGCAGCAGCGGTTTCTTCAGGGCTTGTTTCAATCCAGCCCGGGCTGATGGCATTGACCCTGATACCATAGGGGGCGCCCTCGGCGGCAAAAGACCTGGTCAAACCGTCGACACCCGATTTTGAAGCCCCATACAACCCCCAATTACCATGAAATGTTGCCGTAGATGATATGTTGATAATCGTGCTGCCGGCGTTTTTGGCGAGGTGAGGTAGGGCATGCGCACTGGCGGAATAGGTCGAATCCAGATTCGTTTTTCGGAAAATTTCCCAACGTGACGCTGGAGGGTCTTCCGGTTCCACGCCACAGTGCTGGCTGCCGACCCCTGCGTTGTTGACCAGAATGTCCAAGCGGCCAAATTCTTGGATTGTCGCTTCGATCGTGGCGACGATATCGCTTTCAAGGGAGACATCGGTTTTCAAGAATGCAGCCAATCCGCCTGCATTGGTGATTTCTCGCACCACCTCATCGGAACGGTTTTCATTTCTTGCAGCAACAACAACCGCCGCTCCTTCCGACGCCAGACGCCGCGCTATCCCCCGCCCGATGCCGAAATTCCCTCCGGTTACCAAAGCTACCTTGTTTTCGAACTTCATTCTGCCTCCAGCTCTCATTCGCCCGTGCCTTGGGGGTCGCCTGTCATGTGGAATATCTTCACAGTTTCGTGCTGACGCCACTCTCCGCAAAATCCTTTTCCAAGGAGAAAGCAATCGCCGGGTTCAAAACGTTCCCCTTGGTTGGCATCGACCAGGAAGGATCGTGATCCTGAAATAAGAACAACGATTTCATCATAGGTTTCGTCGACCACAGTCTCAGCGCAGGCGGTACATTCCCAGACACCGGCCCGTGTGGTGGCCTGGCCGGTAACGAGAGTTTCAAACGCCCGGGCGTAACGCTCCTTGGGGACCTCATTCCCTGATGCTTCTCCAACTGGCCGCAATTCCTTGAATGGCCATTTCCCAACACGCCCGTTATCAGTTTTCAACGTTGTGCGTCGGCTTGCAAAACCCGCAATTTGCTCTCGAATGTCCAGCGGCTTTGATAGCAGCCGCAAAAGACACGTTTGCCGACATACCCCATGCGACCATGCAGGTTGCGCCAGTTGTTGAAAATCAACAACAATCCAGGACGCAGGGGGATTTTGATCCAGTTGTCCTGGTTCATCGCGTGCTGGTGGAACAGGCCATAGGCATGACGGAAACGCTCGTCATCGGCATCCGGCAAATGCATTGGTGCCCGGTCATAGTTGTTGAAGGTAATCTGAACCAGTCCACCTTTGGCGTTCAGCCGAAATGGCGGGCGCTCCGCACGCAGATGCACGCCCGGCTCCAGATAGTGAGCGGGGACAATGATTTCGGTCAGCGTTTTATAGGCCTCGGGGTCGCCTTGCCTGATCCGCTCGGCGATGGCAAAGCCGTCAACCAGAACACTTTCTCCGCCTTTGCCGTCGAAAACCAGGCAGTTGAACATCTGCAGGCCCGGAGCATCATGTTGATAAGTCGCATCGGTGTGAGGTTCGAGAAACTGAGTGGAATAGGCTGTGTCGCCATGGTCCTGCATTTCCGCAGTCAACATCCAGATGCGGCCAAAAATTGTTTCTTCAATGATACCGATTCGTTCCGCCAATTCCTTGGTGGCAGCTTCTGTTGAGGGTACGCCATTAACCAGCGAAAACCCGTAAACCTCGATGTTTTCCAGCCACTCTCTCAGCGCATCATCGCCGGACATAACGCCGTCATACGGCACTGTTGGCAATTCTGACAGTGGCGCATCCTTGTCCCAGAGGATGCGTTCGCGATGTGGCGCCAGCTCATGCGGTTCGGGAATCCGTGAGTCAACACCTGCCAGGAGTTGTGCCGACACAGTCGTCGTTGGCGCATTAGACCATTCGATGTCGATTAATTGCGTGTTCTCGTCGAATTGAACGGCTGTCGCCTGAATGTCTTGAGGGATGGCGAAAGTATCAACACGTCGCTGTAGGGTTTCTGGGTCGAGACTGTCTTCATCGACACCATGGTCCCGCAACCAAAACCACGAGAATCTCGCGGGCTCCGAACCGTCGCAAAACGTGACCTCCAATCCGGCATGGGTTTTCGTGACGGCTGAAATCAAAGGTGTGTTTGCCTGCATGTGGGGTTCCCTCAAGGGGCGGCTACATGGGTTTCAGTTTTATTGTATCGATATGGGCGAACAGTCGGTAAAGAACATTTCTACGCCGGTACTGGTGCGCCGGAACGGGACACCAAATTGGGAAAAACGCATTACTTCCCGTGGCACAAAGCAGACAGAATTGCCGCGTCCTATCTGAACACGCCGGTCTGGAAAGCGACGGCGCCCTCAAGCGCGCCAAGGAATGCTGGGACGACATCACCGATTGTCGGGCCGGGCGGTCCGTTTGCGTTAGGTGTAGAGACTTTCCATATCTTCCGCTGCCCGTTTTGAGATGAGGCCGTCACCAACAGGCCCAACTCAATTGCTTAGAGCACCTTGTCCGCGTTCGATGGGACCCAGGTTGCTCTCTTTCATTTTCTGGATTGATCTACGCGGATCAGGCCGCGAGGGCGGCCCGGCGCCTATGCGTCGCCCACGCGGGGCAGCCAGGATGTACCTTAGATCACGGCAAGGCTGTCAGGAGCCATGGTCGCCTTGTATCTCCGGTCCTGGGTTTCGCCGCGCAGCAGTTCAAGCTCCGTGGCCAGCGCCTCCCGGCCGGCGGCAGCCTCCGGGTCCGTGGGGTTGTAGGCGAATTCGCTCTCGTCCCCCGCCACCCGGGTACCGATCACCGTCCGCGGCTCTGTGTAATCGTAGGGCAGCGCGCGGTGCAGCAGCGCCCGGTTGTCCCAAACCAAGAGATCGCCGGGCCGGTAATGATGTTCATATACCCGCGCTTCGTCGGCGACGACGAAATCCAATAACGATTTCAACAGCGCCCGGCTTTCCTCCCGCGGAAGCCCCGGAATACCGAACGCATGGCGCCCGATGAACAGGTTCTTGACCCCGGTCTGCGGGTGCACCTTGACCAACGGCCGCAGATAGGCCTCGCCGTGATAGATCGTGCCCTCCTGCACGGCCGGGAAGTCGCCCAGGTCGTTGGCTTGGGAATAAAGGTTCGAATGATAGGCGGCAAGGCCGGCGATACGGTCCTTTGTCGCCTGATCCAACGCGGCATAGCCGGCCCGCATATCGGCCAGCCCGGTGCCACCGCCCTGTTCGGGCACCACCAGCGCGCACAGCATGGCGCATTTGCTGCTATAGGGCTTATAGGTCGAATCCGTATGCCAGGCCTCATTGCCGAGGATCATCCGCATGCGCTGGGAATTGAGGTCATAGACGTTGCCGGGCGTGCCGTCCGCATTGGGATCCTGGTTCGACAGAAAGGGCACCACCGCGAATTCCAGCTCACCGAAATTTTTGGCGAAGGCGATGGTATCGCTGTCGGACGGAAAGAGTTCGGGGAAGACCAAAAAGCCGCGGTCCAGCAACGCTGCCTCGATGGCCGCAAAGTCGGCATCGTTCAATGCGCCGATGTTGGCGCCGGTGACGACGGCGCCGAACGATTTATTTTCAACAGGAGCGATTTTCAATTTTGTTTCCTCCGATAACGGGCAGTCGAACAACGCAAAGGAGCCGAAGTGCCCACAGGCCTAATTATCCTGCTTCGGGTTGATGATCGCAATTGGCTTTCTTCACGCCGAAAAGCGGGATCCGCCTTGGGTCTGGCAACCATCGGCCAAGACTAGAATGCATGACAAAGGGGTGGAATTTTCAAGGATGTTGAGGCCGCCGTTAGGCGTGAGTGGCGCGGGGACGAGCAGTTAAAAGGCCAACAATATATCGCGCCGTGCCGCGGTGACCGCCTAACCCTCTATTGCAGCCGCGGTCAAACCTGTATGCGGTTAGTTGACCAGCAAGCGTGGCGGCACGAAACCTACCACTAACGATCGATCAACCATATCAGCATCAGCAAACAGCACACTGAAGGTATTGTGATCGTCCGAAACCGGTGCCCATCTATCGTAGTCGTCAGGCCACAACCGCCGGCCTTCGGTCAGCGCCATGCGAACCAGTGGTGCGACAGCCTCTGGCACGCCTCCTTGGTCGACAATTGGCTCGCCCGCCCGTGCCAAGGATTTGCCAACGATGAAACTGTTGCCCTTGCGTTCACCCGAGAGATACAAGACCGGAAAGGCTGAAGCGATGGTGGCGAATAGCCGGCCATTGGGCTCGTCATTCCGCGTGTCCAGGAAGGTATTCATCAATAGTATGCCGTCGGGATGGAGGCAGCGCTTGAGATCGGCAAAGAACTCCTTCGCACGCAGATAATCCGGTACCGAGTCATCCTGGGCCAGATCAACAATGGCAATATCATAAGAGGTTTTGCATTCGCGGGCGAAGGTCCTCGCATCCTGTAGATGCATGTCGACGTCGCTGGCCGGAAAACCAAAATGTGTTACTGCCGCCGCCAATGCATCCGGATTGATTTCCACCACCGAGACCTTGAGGCCGTTGCGCACTAGTTTCCGAGACACGGTGCCGGCCCCCAGCCCAAAAACCACGGCGCTGCGGGCCTTCGGCGCATGGCTGCGGGCCAGTAGTTCGAGTGCATAGGTGTACATGGCTTGGGATTGGTTATTCATTGCGGTCTGGCCTTGGATGACGCCATCTTGGATGAAGTATCGTTCGGTAGGGCCGCCGCCATCCCGGCGGCGCACCTCGGCAACCTTAATATTGCCGAAGAGTGAGGTGTATTCGGCCACGATCTTGAAAGTCAGTTGGTCATTTTCCGATGAAGTGATGAGGCGCAAATAACCATCTCTGCCTATCAGCAACGCCGCACATAGGACAATGACGAGCAGACTGGCGATGTTGAGTTTCCATTTCGCACTCGCAGGTGCGCCGGCCGCAAATCGCGTAAACGCAACCACCAACAAGCACAGCAATATGGCCAGTATCAGGATGGCCCGGTAATTGCTGATGTAGGGGATAAACAGGAATGCGGTAAACAAAACGCCGCATACGGACCCAATGGTGGAAATGAAGAAGATCCGGCCGGCGCCGCCATCGCTCCCGTCCGCAGAAGCAGCGTGGCGCTGCATCGCAATGAGTATTGGATTGAGCGCAGACAACAGGATCAACGGTATGGCCAGCAAAAGCCCGGCGGCAACAAAACTGCCGACAATCAAATGGACCCTTGAGAATATTGGAAACAGCGCCGGATAGACCGCCGCCGAAAGCACGATCGCCAGGGCAGCCAAAATAGGTGCCGACAGAAAGCCCAACTCGAGCTCGGGTCCGGAAATTTTTGCCCTGGTGAATTTGCCGCCGAGGCCATAGCCCAGCCCAAGAAAAATCAGGGTGATCGCAAGGATGCCCGTCCATATATACAGGCTCACACCGAAGTAGGGCGTCATTATCCGTGACGCAATCAATTCCAACGACAGAATGACGGCGCCGGTACAGAATACGACGATCTCATATCGCTTCATCGTCTACCAATTACGCGACGCAATGTTGAAGTCAAGCAACGGTCGTACAATGAGCAAATTTGCGAACTTGTTCAGGTCACTGTCCATTCCAGGCACAATTCAGGCATTCCTGCCCGGTTCTCTCCCAACGCCCCGGCGGGGATACCGAGAGTGTTTTCAAGCGCGCCAAAATGCTCTGGGAAGACATCACCGATTTCGGAGTTGAGTGATCTTTTCTCGATTGACGAAGGGCCCCACCATCTCCTCCACCCTCCGCCGTTTACCCGAACCGGTGCTACTGCAGGACATCATTATCGCGCCACGGCTACCGTAGTAGGGCGTCATAGACCAGCCTTCGCAACATCGGCCGGAGCGTCCGGCGCATATTTGGTGCTTGAACCAGAATGACGGCGATCATCTCTTCGACGGGGTCGATCCAGAAATAGGTGCCGGCATAGCCGCCCCACCACAAATCACCGACCGAGCCGGGATAGGCCGCGCGCGCACCAGTGCGCACGGCAAATCCGTAGCCGAAACCATAGCCATAGCCCGGTCCGTCAAATTGTCCCCTCGGCAGGCTGCCAAGCTGATCGCGGGTCATCAATGCGACTGTTGATGACTTCAAGACCTGATTGCCGTTCAGGCTACCGCCCTGGAGGATCATTCGGCAAAAGCTTAGGTAATCGTCCATCGTCGATAACAGTCCGCCGCCACCGCTTTTGAATTGGACGTCGACAGCAGCCGGGCGCAATTGCCAGCCGGCGGCGGCGGCACCCGCAACCCGTTCCATGGGCACCCATGGGCCAGGGAAATGGGTGTCATTCATTCTCAACGGAATGAATATCTTTTGCCTCAAATAGTCCTGCAACGGCTGACCCGAGACAATCTCGATAATCCGTCCCAAAACGTCCGATGCCATGGAATATTCCCACACCGTGCCCGGATGGTGCTCCAAAGGTATTGCGGCGATGTTGTCGACAAACTCAGATAAGGTTTGGTTGCTGGCGCTAACGCCTCTCGCTTTGTATTGGGCGCGCACATGGCCAGTGCCGAAAAATCCATAGGTCAGGCCCGAAGTATGGCGCAGCAACTCGGCAATTGTGATCGTTCCCTTGGGCGGGACCTCGACACCGTCTTCCCAAACGGTCGTCTTGCCAAACGCCGGAATGTACTTCCCGACCGGGTCGTCCAGAGACAGCTTGCCGCTTTCCACCAACTGCATCACCGCGACTGCGGTGATAGGTTTGGTCATTGAAAAGATCTGAAATACGGCATCGGGCCGCATTGGCGCGTTGGCGGACGGCCTTAGTTTGCCAAAGGTCTTATGATAGGCGAGCTTGCCGCGCCTCACGATGGCAACGATAGCGCCTGGCAAACGTTGATCGCTTATGAGCCCTCCGATCTCCTGACTGATCTTGGCCAACTTGGCGGGATCGAAGCCCAACTGCTGCGGATCGCCGTGTTCCAGCGGCTTTGCCAATGCCGCACAGGCACCAAGAAGAACAGGCAGCACTACGAGACACTTGAAACGATTCATAGCAATGGCATCCCGTCTTAATAGAGCCCATGTCAGATTTGGGATGGCGTATTATGTATGCACAGACCGCTTGTTTACTGTGTTTCTCGTTCGCGTCCCAGCCCAACAATATCAAGCGCAATGACCGCCAGTCTTACCTCCGGCATTTCGGTGTCAGTGGGCCATTGATCAGCGCTTATGGCACAGACCGCTGATCATGGGATTGAACGGCGGTTTCCGTCATAGACCCAGTCGCAGGAATTTGGTGTCAGGCACTAGCAGGCAACTATTCCGGCGCGCCGTTTCCCAAATCCACATAGTGAAACTCGTCAGGGAGTGGGATGGTCGATACCGGGTCGTCGGCCAACCGAGCTTCGATGCCATAGCTGTCCAGAGCAACGTATGCCTTCTTATTTTCGTTCTGGGACCGTGGCTTCATAGGCAGTGCCAGAATTCGCATCGGTGTTTCCTGACCACTCTGCCGAACATACCGTCCGTAGGACACTGCGCCACAGGGATAAGCAACTATGTTCCGCGCCCGTTCAATAATTACATGACGATCTTCGGGCGGCGTTAGGTCCAATAGATTTGTCCCCTTAAGGTCTCTTTCAGAGAGGTCTTCGTGCAGCCCACCGGCAAGCCGATATGTGATGTGGTCTGAAGACTGGATCTCAAACACCGTTAGACTTGGGAGGGCCTTGCCCAGATCCTCAGGCCGCATGTTCTCGATTGGTGGTATCTGACGATCTCCGCGCCAGCCGAGCCACGCCTCCAAGAATGCCGTGCAATTGGGCGCCTCTTTGAGGATGTCAGCACATTCGTCGAGTGTGATCACTGATTGCCTCACTTAGACCCGGTAAGAGTTCGCGTTACTAGATCGAAAGTGTCATTTTGTCGATCTTACGAATGACAACATGCAGGCACAAACCGCGTATCGCGGGCGGTATAAAGGTATGGTTTTATCGCTTCAAAGTCGATTTTCAGAACGTCAAGAATAACATATGCCGTCACGAACCTATCCCCCAACGACTTCCGCCCCTGGCAGTTCAAGCCTAATTGGTAATCGTGGACAAGAAAGTTTGTCCGTTTCTAGTCCTTCTCGAGACTCAAGCTGCGTTGGCCTGATGTCCGCTTCTATTGCGAGTTCGATCCTAGCCGCCTTAACCGGCGGCCGTTATGAAAACCTTGCTTGCTCACTCCGGCATGCCCGCCTTTCACAACGCGTCTAGCCAACTTTGCTCTATTTCCGGATCGTCCATGGCGATCACCCGGCGGATATGGGAAATGGGCATGTGGGGGTAAGCTCTTGCTCCCGCACAATCAAACCGTGAGCTTCGTCAAGTCATGACCCCGACCCGCACAGAACATGGACTGCACGAATACCTCGTTTCGCAGGCGCGAAACAACCATTGGAGCAACCACCGCCTGCACATGGCTTGCGCCCGTCTGCCGGCCTCGGAGTATTTCGCCCAACGACCGAGTTTCTTCGGCTCCATCCATGCCCACCTGGATCATATTGTCCTCGTGGATTGGCTATATTTGGAGCGCCTTACCGGAAAAGAACTTTTGCCCGACGGCCATGGCGAAACTTTGCACCAGGCGTTCGAACCGCTGGCGCAGGATCAGATCGCAGTGGACCGCGCGCTCATCGAATTCTGCGAAAGTGCGACGCCCGGCCTTTTGGCCTCGACGGTCACTTTTCGGCTGATGAATGGAACCTCGTATACCGAGTGTGTCACAGACGTGCTGGCGCACCTATTCTGCCATCAAATCCATCACCGCGGTCAGGTTCACGACATGCTCTCGGCCACATCGGTGCCGCCGCCGCAATTGGATGAATTCTTCATGACGACGGAACTGCCGCAACGGGAACAGGAACTGAAGGATTTGGGTCTGCCCCTTGCCTAGCCCCTTGCTACGCGTGATCAGCGGCTCGCGGCGCCCGGTCCGGTACCGGACGACATCAACGATTGAGCGGCCTTGTATCTATTGCTGCCGAATTCGGTCTCTCGGCGCCGGAGCGTCCGGCGAAGTGAAGATTGCATCGGCGGCTCTTGACCCCTGGCTCGGAAGGCACTATATGCGGCGCACGCTACGCAATTCTCGGTATAGACCTTTTCCGACCGCGTTTCCGGTTGGCCGAGCTATCTCCTGACATTGTGACTGCTACCCATCCGGCGAGCACATGGTGTGCCGCCGGCAATTCTCACTTTGTTGGAGAAAATATTATGACAAATGGAACAGTAAAATGGTTCAACGCCGCCAAGGGATATGGATTCATTCAGCCCGATGATGGCTCGAAGGACGCCTTCGTCCACATTTCCGCCATCGAACGCGCTGGCCTGGTCGGCCTGCAAGAAGGCCAGAAGGTTTCCTACGAACTGGTTTCCAGCCGCGACGGCAAATTTGCCGCAGAAAATCTGACCGCACTTGGCTGAACCGACTGTGCCGCCGGGATGCACCCGGCGGCATCGTCCTGCGTAACGGCCATTCGGAGACGGGCCATTGTCCCGCGTTGTCTCCAGACACCGTGCGCCAATACCAACATCAAACAGCCGGGAATAACGTCATCTCGACAAGAGTTGCAACGAAGACTGCTTCCATAGGTCCGGGCAATGACACGCCGTCGTCCGAATGCACAGAGCGGTGGTCACGGATCGCACGCGGCTACGCACAGCCAAAGACGGCTGCTGGCGTCATGCAACTGTTGACGACCATCCCACCCTTTGCCGCGTTGTGGGCGGCAATGATGCTGACTGTCGGCGACGCGGTTTGGCTAACATGGCTGCTGGCCGTACCCGCCGCCGCTTTCCTGGTGCGTCTGTTCATCATCCAGCATGATTGCGGCCATCGATCGTTCTTTCCTTCACGCCTGGGCAACGACATTCTTGGCACCCTGCTCGGTGTCATCACCTTAACGCCCCACAGCTATTGGCGTCGTTCCCACAATTTGCATCACGCCACTTGTGGCAATTTGCAAAAGCGCGGCATCGGTGACATCGAGCTGCTCACGGTCAGCGAGTACCAGGCCCTGCCCTGGCCAAAGCGGCTTGCTTACCGGCTATACCGCAATCCGCTCGTCCTATTGGTTGTCGGGCCGGTTTATGTTTTCGTCGTGAAGTACCGCCTGCCCCTGGACCTGATCCGCCGCTATCCCAGGCTGTTGATCAGCGTGATGATCACGAACCTTGTCATCGCCGGCATATTGGTCGGTTTGGGCATTGCCTTCGGCTTTCTAGATCTGTTGCTGGTCCAAGGGCCCATCGTGCTGTTCTCATCGGCGGCGGGTGTTTGGCTGTTCTACGTGCAGCACCAATTCGCGCAAACATATTGGCGACGCGGCACCGATTGGGATTTCCAGCAGGCCGCCGTCTTATCCAGCAGCTATTACGATCTGCCGCAACCGCTGCGCTGGTTGTCCGGCAACATAGGGATCCACCACCTACATCACCTGTCCTCGCGCATTCCCAATTACCGGCTCGCCGCCTGCCTGGCCGAAATACCCGCCCTGCAGACGCTCAATCGGATCACTTTGAGCGACAGTCTGTCCTGCTTCCGGCTTGCCCTTTGGGACGAGGGCACGCAACGCCTGATTTCGTTCAAAGCCTCGCGCGGTCTGCCGGCGGGTGCCGTTGGCGCCCGCCCCGCGCAGGTTGACAACGATGGGTTAGTTGACGAACCCGACCAGACTTAGCTGGAAAATGAGCGTCTTGCCGGCCATGACATGGTTGGCATCAACGGTCACATTATTGTCGTCGAATTCCGAAACCACCAATCGCGCAATCGAACCGTCAGGCTTGGTCGCCTTCAGCACGGTACCGACCTCCAGATCGATCTCGCCTGGCAACTCGGCACGTGACATGACGTTTACCAATTGGGGATCGTGGGGCCCATAGGCCTGCTCCGGCGCCAGCGTCACCGTCCGCGAATGTTCCGACATAGTGCACGCGCACCGTGTCGCCACTGGCGACTTCTCTCATGTGCTGGCTCCTGGTTTGTTCCATAGGTCGCAATCAGGATGCATTGCATCCTGCTCGGCCGAACCTGGTAGGCCGGCCCCCGCCGAGCGTTTTTCACGCCTCAACAGAACGGCGCTGTCGAATGGGCCAGGGAACGAAGGCATTGAGCCAAATCGATACAGAGAGGTCCCTGCGAAGAGTTACATCGACCCTAGAGGCCCCGCGAGCGAAGTCAATCAAACAAAGTCGAACGACAATCGCAAGGCCGGGCACCCTCGCGCCGTAGATCGCTTAAAGTCACTGCTGTCGCTTGTTCCAATGCTGCGCGTTCCAAGTATTCGCTGAGGACGGGAATCCGGCGGGCTGGTACATATGTGGCACGAAGGGGATGTTGTCATGGCGAAGGCCCGAACGCTCTACGACAAAATATGGGAGAGCCATGTGGTACAGCGGCTCGATGGCGAATTTTGCACCCTCTACATCGACCGCCATCTGGTGCACGAATTTACCAGCCCCCAGGCCTTCGAGACACTTCGGCAAAGAGGAAACAATGTGCGTCGCGCCGGGGCGACGCTGGCCATGGCCGACCACACCGTTGAGACGGTAGACCGGGGCCAGGGCCTGGAAGGTGAAGAGGGCCACATTCTGGTCAAGACGCTGCGTGAAAACTGTCGGGATTTCGCGGTCCCGCTCTTCGATACGGACGATCCGCGCCGGGGCATCGTCCACATCGTCGGGCCCGAGCAGGGGTTTTGCCAGCCCGGCAACACCATCGTATGCGGCGATGCCCATGCCGCCACACACGGCGCCTTCGGCGCCCTTGCCTATGGCATCGGGATATCCGAGGTGGCCCACGTGTTGGCAACCCAGACACTGATCCAGGAGCGTTCCCGCAACATGAGGGTTTCAATCGACGGCGAGTTGCCCGTCGGTTGTTCCGCCAAGGACATGGTTCTGGCCATCATTGCCGCCATCGGCTCCGCCGGCGGTGCGGGTCATGTCATCGAACATACCGGCGATGCGGTCCGCGCCCTGTCCATGGAAGGCCGCATGACCCTTTGCAACATGAGCATCGAGACCGGCGCCCGGGCCGGCCTGATCGCCCCGGATGACACCACATTTGCTTATCTGGCGGACCGGCCGATGGGACCGCAGGGCGATGAATTCAACAAAGCGGTTGCCCATTGGCGGACACTGGTCTCCGATCCCGGCGCGGCCTATGACAAGGAAGTGACCCTGCGGGCTGATGCATTGGCGCCCTACGTGACCTGGGGCACCAGCCCCGCGGATGCCCTGCCGGTGACCGGGAAGGTGCCGGACTCGGCCCAGACGGACGACCCCGCCAAGCGTACAGCCATCGAGCAAGCCTTGGATTATATGGGCCTTACCGCCGGCACCGCGATCGAGGATATCGCCATCGACCGGGTCTTTATCGGATCGTGTACGAACGGCCGCGTTGAGGATATCCGCGCCGCCGCCGCCGTCGCCAAGGGCCGCAAGGTTTCCGGCCGGGTCGATGCCATCGTCGTGCCGGGCTCCGGCCTGGTGAAACGGCAGGCCGAGGCCGAGGGCTTGCACGAAATTCTGATCGAAGCGGGTTTTGCCTGGCGCGCGCCCGGCTGTTCCATGTGCATCGCCATGAACGCCGACCGGCTGGCGCCGGGCCAGCGCAGCGCTTCGACCTCGAACCGAAATTTTGAAAATTGGCAGGGTCCGGGCGGCCGAACACATTTGACAAGCCCGGCGACGGCGGCAGC
Organism: uncultured Rhodospirillaceae bacterium; assembly: GCA_964344935.1. Taxonomy (GTDB): domain Bacteria; phylum Pseudomonadota; class Alphaproteobacteria. Next base: position 80,017 of record CAYFPL010000013.1, on the reverse strand, counting down.
CGCCGCCATCACCGGCCGTCTGGCCGACGCGCGCGAATTCATCTAGGGCGAACGAGATCCAATTTGGATCGGTCACAATGCGGAGAATTCAATGCGAAGGCTTGCGGGATGGCGCCGGTTATACGACTGTCAGATCGATGGGCTTCGAAAAGGAAAGGTGTCGTCATGCTGATACGGACCATGGAGCAGATCGAGGCGGAAGATCGGGTGATCTCCATCTCCCACGGCAAGGCGACGGCGGTGCGCCTGTTGACCAAGGCCGACGGTCTCAATTTCTCTGTCTCCGAAGCGCGCGGCCGTCAGGTCGGGGTCTCGACGCTGTGGTACAAGAACCACTGGGAAGCCAACTATGTGCGTTCGGGCAAGGCCATCCTGGAGGATTGCCACTCCGGACAACGCTGGCCCCTGGAACCGGGCGTACTCTATTGCGTCGGCCCACTGGACAAACACCGCATTATCCGCGAGGTGGAAAGCGACACGCGCCTGATCTCGGTCTTCAGCCCGCCGATCGTCGGCCTGGAAACCCATGACGACGATGGCGCCTATCCGCCCAGTGGCGATTTACCGCCGCGGCAGGGCCGCATGACCGTCACCACCCTGGAAGAGGTCCACGCCGCCGGTTTGGCGGTCAGCGTCCTGGACGGCCAGGTGGTATCCGAGCGTTATATAACCGCCGCCGATCAGCTTGGCTTTTCCCTCAATTCGAACAAGGTCAAGGCGGGCATCGAAGCCGATCTTTGGTACAAAAACCATTGGGAGGCGAACCTGGTCCTGGACGGCAGCCTGGAAGTTACCGACAAGACCAGCGGCGAAACCAGTTTGTTGGGGCCCGGCGGGCTCTACCTGGTTGGCCCGGACGACCCGCACCATCTCAAGGCCGTGACCGATGTTCACGTCATCTCGGTCTTCGACCCACCGCTGACCGGACAGGAGGTCCATGATGCCGACGGCGCCTACCCGGCAACAGGCCCGTTGCCGCCGGGGCCGGGCGCGGGGTAAGAACGGCGTTCACTTCGCCCTCGCCCCTGTGATGCGGGCGGCCGGAAACGACGCCTGAAAATTACGCCAAATCGAAACACTTTCTTATTGGCTTGCCGGTAGGATCGCGCGCACGTGGGCAACACGGTGCCCACATGATCGGAAATTGAGCAGGCCGAGACGGCGCTATGAAGATACTTATCCCACTCCTTGCTCTCGCACCCCTTCTGCTGGGCTGCGGCGAAGATGATGCGGTGGCCAAGGCCAGGGCGAAGGTCGCGCAAGCCAATCAGGCCAAATCCGTCGCGGTAAAGTACGGCACCAATTCCCCCGACGAGATTTTGCAAAGCATCATGCGGCTTAAATTCGACGATCACGCCGGCATGCAGCAGATCGTTCGCAACAATGCGGCGGGTTATTGCAGCGAAGGCAAGCTGGGCGCAGGCGTCAACCAATTGCCGGTGGACGGGGAGGCATCGCAGGCACGGCGGGAACAATCGAGGTCATTTGCCCTGAAAGATGCCTTGCAGGACGCCATGCATCCTCTCGACGGGCGGTACCGGGCGCAGCAGGTGAAGCAGCTCTATGCCGGGCTGACACGATGGAATGATCAGACGTATATCCGCACCATCCTTATGGGGTGCTTTGTAAAGGTCGCCACCAACAAGGATCCGGCCCAGTCCGGCTAGAGGCGCCGCGCGCAGCAACGCACCGACGACCTGATCCGGGGATGAATTTCGATCCCGGACGCGGATGACCGAGAGGCTCTCGAAGATCGCCACCCGCACTTGATAACAAAGCGTTTTCCCCCGATGCTCGACACCTGGAATTGAGGAGGACTAGGCGTCATGATTGTTGTCATGCCCGACGCACGCTATTCAGGCAGCGGGGATATCGAAAAAGCTGTATTCGGCGACCGCGCAGAGTTGCGCCTTTATCAGGCGACGCGCCTTGATGAAGTCCCGGCGGAGTCCTGGGCCGCGGCGGAGGCATTGATGATCTGGGGCCGGCTGCGCTGTGACAAGGCGATGCTCGATCTGGCGCCGAATGTGCGCATGATCATCCGCATGGGTGTAGGTTTCGATGCGCTCGACATTGAAGAAGCCGGGCGGCGCGGCATTCCCGCCTGCAACGTGCCGGATTACGGCACCACCGATGTCGCCGACCACGCGATCGGTCTCATGCTTGGCCTGACGCGCGGCATCGTCCAGGTGCATAACAAGATCGTCGCCGATCCGGTCGGCAACTGGACGTCCATCGACATCCCGATCATGCGCCGGGCACGCGGCACCACGTTCGGCATCGTCGGCTGCGGCCGCATCGGCACGGCGGCCGGCTTGCGGGCCAAGGCCCTCGGCATGAGAGTGATTTTCTATGACCCCTACGTACCGGACGGCAAGGACCAGTCGGTGGGCTTCGATAGGTACGAGAGCCTTGAAGATATGCTGCGCGAGGCCGACGTGGTCAGCATCCACACGCCGCTGACGCCGGAGACCAGCGGCATGATCAATGGTCAGGCGATCTCGTGCATGAAGGACACGGCCATTCTGATCGCCACCGCCCGCGGCAAGGTCTATGACCTGGATGCGGTTACCGACGCCTTGAAGAACAACCGCATCGCCGCCGCCGGTTTGGACGTGTTTCCCGAGGAGCCGCCGCAACCGGAGCATCCGTTATTCGCTGCTCTAAAGGCCGGCGAAAGCTGGACCGTGGGCCGCGTTATCGTCACCTCACACGTTGCGTGGTACAGCCCCGACGGCGCCCACGACGCCCGCGAGAAGGCGGCGAAGACAGTGATAAACTATCTTGCGGACGGGACCCTGCGAAACTGCGTCAACCAACAGTTTCTCACCACACAGGATTGAAGCCGCCCGTCAGTTCATAGCCAGAAAGACACATCTGCGGGCAAGCCGCAGCCAATTGACTTCCCAGGCCCCTTGTATGCCACGGCGGGCCTTGGAAAGCGGATCTATTCAGCCGCGCGCCTTGCCTTCTCTTCTTCGACGATGGCCCGCACCTCGCTCAGCATTTGCTTGGCGTCATGTACGACGCCGCCTTTGATGGTATGACGCACGCCGCCGACCCGATCCGCCAGCCTGGTCTCGTCGTTCAGTTTTACCGCACCGGTGCCATAGAGTGCTTTGGTATTCTCCAGGGGGTTTTCATCCAGAATGACCAGGTCGGCGCGCTTGCCGGCCTGCACCGAGCCGGTTTCGCCATCCACGCCCAACAGTTCGGCTGATCGCAAGCTCGCCGAGCGGAGCGCTTCGAGGGGATGGAAGCCCGCTTCCTGCAGCAACTCCATCTCGCGGATAAAGCCATAGCCATAGAGGTTGTAGATAAAGCCGGAATCGCTGCCAGCGCAGACCCGGCCGCCCCGGTTCTTGTATTCATTGATGAACATCATCCAGCGTTGATAATTCCGCCGCCAGGCGATCTCGTGCTGGGTGGTCCAATAAAACCAGAACGATCCATGTGCAGCGCGATTGGGCTGGAAAAAGTCCCAGACCCCAGGCCACGTATATTCATCATGCCATTCCATCCGCCGCGCGCGCATTTCATCCCGGGTGGCTTCATAGGCCACGAAAGTCGGCACGATGGTGAAATCCAATTCCAACAGTCGGTCCATCACCTCCCGCCAGCGGGCGCTGCCCGGTTCCGCCGCCTGCAGCCAAAGCCGGCCGGCCTCGCCAAAACGGTCCTGCTCGTTGTTGTAGTTGTAGCCGGCGGGATAGTCCTGCACGGTGCGATCCTCGAACAGGGCCTCGGGCAGGCCATACCAATGCTCCATGCTGGTCAGGCCCCAGCCGGCGGTATCCAGCACATTCATGCGCGCGACGGACATTTGCGCATGATGGCAGGCGGTCTTGAGGCCAAGTTTGCGTGCCTCATCCAGGGCCGCCGCCATAGGTTCGGGATCAGCGCCCATGAATTTGACGCCCTGGGCGCCCGCCTCCGCCACATGGTTGACCCAGGCCCGGGCCGTCTCGGGTGATCTGTCGGTGAATTCAGGCAACGGGAACATGGCGTAGCAGACGATATCAGGCGCCGCGATTTCGCCCGCTTGGCTTTGGCGCCGCTGCTCCAATGTCCAGGCCAGTCCGTTCAGGCAGCCCACTTCGCGCACTGTGGTAACGCCATGAGCTAGCCACAGTTTGTAGACGTACTCGCTTGGCGCCAAGGGGCCATGGCTGCTTTGCATCGGATAGCCGATGTGGACATGGGCATCCACAAATCCGGGCAGCACATATTTTCCATGGGCATCGATTTCCCGATCGCCCGCCTCGGGGCGCGGGGCGGTGATGGGCAGACCGGGAAAGCCGACGCTCCGCACCTCCATGATGCGGTCATTCTCGATCACGACGTCGATGGGCCCAATGGGCGGCGCACCGGTACCGTCAATTACCGTCGCGCCGCGAATGACCAGACGGCTGAAGGGTCCTTGGTCGCCATTGAGTTTCGGAGATTGCGCCGGGATCGCCTTGCCACCGCCCGTGCGCAATGCCGGCATCTCCTCGCCCGGGCTGGCGGCCGCGACGATGTCACCGGCGGTCCTGGGATCGGCGGACGCCGTGGCCGCGCAAGCGGCGCAACCCGCACTTTCAAGATCTGTCGGGGTGGCCATATTTGATCCTTTCATACTTGATCTTCATTGCCGGGGCGTTCCGGCAAACGTCGATAGGAGGGTCTTGTGTCGCTTGGCCTAGCGCACTTCCGCTAACGCCTTTCATCGACGGTAAGAACTATTTTCCCTGTATGGTTCTTCGTGGCGAATGCAGCCTGCGCATCAAGAATCCCGTCAAGCGGAAAAGTCAGGGCAACGATGGGTGATACCTGCCCGCCTTCAATACGGCGGATTAAGTTCGCAAATACGTCAGGCTCCAAAACCGTACATCCAATCAAGTTCAAGTCCTTTAGATAAAGAGTCCTGAGGTCCAATTCGACACTATGCCCGCCGATCGCGCCGGCCACGGCGTAACGACCGCCCGGGCGAAGGATGTCGAGAAGCTGCGGCCATTGTGCCCCACCGACCAGGTCAATCACGACGTCGATGGTATTGCCGCCGATCACCTCGACAAGGCTGTCCTCGCGGGCGAACGTTTGTTCCGCGCCAAGGCGCAATACGTCGTCGGATTTCGATTGGCTGGTTACGGCGAAAACCCGTGCCTTACGGGCCTGGGCCAATTGAACGACCGCGGAGCCCACGCCGCCCGACGCGCCGGTGACAAGCACCCTGTCGTCGGTCCCTGTGTTTGATCTTTCAAGCAGGTTTTCCGCCGTCGAATAGGAACATGGAAACGAGGCCAGTTCGACATCGCTCAAGCCGCTTTCGATTTTGTATGCGTGGCGGGCGGCAACAACCGTGTAGTCAGAGAATCCGCCATCACATTCCGATCCGAAATACCAGGGCTGCTCCAGTGTTTTCCCATCAGCCTCCCGAATACACGGCTCTATCAGTATGCGCTCGCCGATCCGGTCTTGGTTGACCGCCGCCCCGACGGAGACGATGCGTCCACAAACATCGGCGCCCTGAATTCTTGGAAATTTTATGGCCGACCCGGACCAGCTCCCATCCTCACTGGCGCCGTCGCTCTTCGAATACCAAGCGGTTCGCGTATTTATGTCGGTATTGTTGAGGGCCGCGGCGGCCACGCGAACGAGAACCTCCCTTGGGCCCGGGCGGGGGACGGGGATGTCATCGCGGATGGAAAGTTTCTCAGGGCCCCCATGCCCGGTGAGCCAAACGCCGCGCATGGTTTCAGGTATCTGTTCCATGATGGAGACCCTAATCGCCTGATGACACAGGTTCAACGCTCCGGAATTTCTCAAAAGTCTGCAACGACATCACCTAATGGGAATGCTGTTCGGACAAAATGAACTTAGAACTGCTCCTCCTGTTCCAATGTCCGCTTCCACAGGGCCGCGTTTTGCTGTGCCAGCCGGGTGATCTCGTCAGCCAGTACGCCCGTGCCCCGGCCCCTGTTCGCCTTTCGATCCAGGTTGCGGATGTGGCGGCGGGCAGCTCCGATGACGATTCCTGCCCGAGAATGCACTGGACATCGCAACAAAAACTTATGTTATAACATAACAAAACTGATTAACTACGAAATCGGGGACGGCAGAAAGCGGATGTATAGCCATCGCCGCAGCGGTGACCGACGGCAGGTGCGCTGGCGATGGTTCGTGGCGCTGCTTTTCCTGCTCGGCCAAGTGCATGCAACCGTGCATGCAGCGGAATTCGGCGCGGATCCCCACGAACATGATGGCACCCCTTGTGCCATTCAGTTTCTCGCCGAGGCGGCAAAGGAACTGAGCCCGCCTACTCTCGCGGCAATTGGGGCGCCGCGCCTTGTCAGGGTCACTTTATGCAACCCAACGCACGTATGTCTCACGGGCCGCGCCGTCGGTGATCGGCGATGTATTCGCGGCCCGCCAACCCTCCTGACTTGAGCATTTCCGCCATCGTGGCGGCAAACCTATTAAATCAGGAGACATACGATGAAGAAGCTAATTCGCTGCCTGGCGGCGGCTTTGGCCGTGTCCGCTTGGCACGCCACCCCTGTTTACGCACAGGACACAGAGGCGATCCTTAAGGAGATCCAGGCCCTCAAGAAAGACTACGAGGCGCGGATCTCTCAACTTGAAGCAAAACTCAAAACCATGGGTGATGCAAAGCAGACCGAGGCGGCGTCCGCGCCTGCTTCCGGTAAAAGAGCCATATTCGGCAACAGCTTTAATCCAGCTATCGGGGTTATCCTGAACGGCAAGGCTTCGTCGTTCTCGCGCAACGCCTCGGAAATCGCCGGCTTTGGCGTTGGCGAAGAAGGCGAGCGCGGCCGGGAGGGCTTGGCGATCGATGAATCCGAGCTCAACTTCTCGGCCAATGTGGACGATAAGTTTTTCGGCAGCCTGACGGCGGCGATCGTCCGCGAGGACGGCGAAGACAAGGTCGAGCTTGAAGAGGCCTACGCCCAGACCCTACCCGGCGTCGGGTTGCCTGAGGGCGCCCGCGCGACCTTCGGGCGCAAGTTCTGGACATTGGGATATTTGAACGAGCATCACGCCCATGCGGACGACTTCGCCGATCGGCCGTTGCCCTACAGGGTCTATCTCAACAAGGCGTTCAACGACGACGGCGTGGAATTGTCGTACGTATTGCCGACGGATCTCTATACCGAGTTCGGCGGTGGCGCCTTCCGGGCCGAGGATTTCCCCGCCGGCGGCTCGGTTCGCGGCTTGGGTGCCTGGTCGGCATTCGCGCGAATTGGCGGTGATATCGGCGACAATCAAAGCTGGCGCATAGGCGGCTATTATCTGGACAGCGATGCCACGGATCGCAAGTCCAACGAAGACATGGTGACGTTCATTGGCGAATCGCGCCTCTATGCCGCTGATTTGCGTTATACGATGGCACCGACGGGGGATGCAAAACAGAGCGAACTGATTTTGCAGGCCGAGCTATTCCAGCGTAATGAGGATGGCACCTATGAGGATGCAGACGCAGGCACCGGTCGGGTCACCGTCGATGACACGACACGAGGCTGGTACGTGCAAGGCGTCTACAAATTTGCCCCCAGTTGGCGCATTGGCGCACGCTATTCCCAGATGGATTCGGAAGCCGCACCGGCAGGTCTGGTGGGCAGTGCCCTCGATCCGGCCGGCCACGATCCGCATACCATTTCGGTCATGGGCGATTGGACGAGCAGCGAGTTCGGCCGCATTCGTCTGCAGTATAACAGGGAGGAGCTATCCTCCGGCGCTGATGATAATCAGCTTATCCTGCAATACGTCATGAGCATCGGCGCCCATGGTGCCCATGCCTTTTGAGCAGCGCATTATGAGGGGCGTGTTCCTATTGTTCCTGTTGATTGCACCGGGGTGGGTTTTGCCCACCCCGGCCGCAGCCGACGTGAAGGTCTTTGCCTGCGAACCGGAATGGGCGGCATTGGCCCGTGAAGTGGGCGGCGATAAGGTATCCGTGTTCTCCGCTACCAGTGACCGTCAGGATCCCCACTACATTCGGGCGCGACCGAGCCTGATTGCCCGCATACGGCAAGCCGACTTGCTCTTCTGTTCAGGCGGTGGTCTGGAGATCGGTTGGCTGCCCATCCTTCTGCAACGCGGCGCCCCGGCGCGCGTTCAGCCCGGCCAATCCGGCTATCTTATGGCGGTCGACCACGTAACCGTGTTGGAAAAGCCCAGGGTTGTGGATCGCAGCCTCGGCGATATCCATCCCGAAGGCAATCCGCATGTCCATCTCGACGCGCGAAACATTGCCCCTTTGGCGAGGGAAGTCGCCGAACGTCTAAGCCGCATCGACAGTGCAAACGCAAGCACCTATCGCAAGGGCGCCGATCGCTTCATACGAAGCTGGCAAGAGGCGTTGTCGGATTGGCGGGCGAAGGCGAGACCGTTGAAAGGCATGCCGGTCGTCGTGCACCACAAGACCTGGTCCTACCTTGTCAATTGGCTGGGATTGAATGAGGTCGCCACCCTGGAAGCGAGGCCCGGCATTCCCCCGACACCGGCACATCTGAATAGACTGTTGAGCTCGATGAAATCGCGACCTGCCGCAGCGATCTTGCGGACTCCCTATGATCCCCCGGACGCGGCAAAATGGTTGTCGGACAAGACGGGCATCGCCGTGTTGGTGCCGCCCTACACGGTCACCAAAGATGCCGCCCCAGGCGCGTTGCGGACTATGTTTGACGAGATCATCAATCAGCTCGTTACCGTCCAGTCCGTCTCGCATGCCAGGCAATAATTACATCGAGATCATGGGCCCGGCGCTCGCGGTCGGGCTCATGATTGCTGTGTTGCACGCGCCTTTGGGCATGGAGGTCCTGCGCCGTGGCATCGTCTTCATCGATCTTGCCATTGCGCAAATTGCCGGCCTCTATGTCGTGCTGGCGAACCTCTTATTGCACGAACCACCGTGGGCGGTGGTTCAGTTGGCCGCCCTGTTCTCGGCCGTTTGCGCGGCACTCTATTTCCGATGGGTCGAAAAGGCGATGCCGCGGGAACAGGAAGCGGTGATCGGCGCCACTTTCATCGTCGCCGCTTCCGCCATGTTGCTCGTACTCGCAGACCAACCGCATGGGGGCGAGGAAATCCAACATGTCCTGGTAGGGCAAGTCCTGTTCGCGGATTGGCGGACGGTGTTGTCCTTTGCCCCCGTCTACCTTGTCGGGACGTTGTTGTGGTTCCTGGTGCCACTTGTCCGACACGGTCTCGCGTTCTTCCTGCTGTTTGGCATTATCGTCACCGCTTCCGTGCAACTCGTCGGGGTTTACGTGGTCTTTGCCAGTTTAATCCTGCCGGCCCTGGCCGTGAACGAAATGCAACCGGCTCGTCCCGTCTGGGCCATCGCGTTGGCAATGACCGGCATCATCCTGGGCCTGGGAATGTCAATGATCGCGGACCTGCCCACGGGACCCACGCTTGTGTTTTCGTTGGCTATTGTCGCCCTGTTCACACGGATCATCCGCACTTGGCATTAGCTCGAGGATTAGGAGACCTTACGTCTTCTAATGGGAATGCAGTTCGGACCGCAGAACTTTGAGCTGTGCTTCCAGTTCGGCGATCTTGTTCCACAGGGCGGCATTCTGCTGGGCCAGCCGGTTGATCTCGTCGGCCAGTACGCCGGTGCCCCGGCCCCTGACCGCCTTTCGATCCAGGCTGCGGACGTGGCGCTCCAGCTGCTTGACCCGTGTTTCGAGGGCGCGGAACTGCCCCCGGTCAACGCCATCGGCCATCGCCGGGCCGGAAAGTGCAATCGGAATGCCGACGACGGCAGCCCGAACGACGGCCGCAACGTTCAAGGGTATGTTTTTCATGGTCTTTACTCTCCTTTCCCGGCCAAGCCTGTGAATATTTTCTTTACATAATTTGACTACGATTTGCCGCAGTAGATGAACCAGGCGGCGAGTATCGCGATGAAGGAAGACTCGGTCGCAGAAATTTTCGAGGCGATAGGCACCTGTATTGTCGCCGTCGACGAAAGTACGAACATCATCGCCTTTAACGACGCGGCGGTGAAGATTTTCGCTCGCCCTAGGAACGGCGCCCTGGGCCGTCCCATCGCAGAACTGTTCTCTGACGAATACCGACGCAGCCTGTCAGCAGGTATTGAGGCTGCATTCGCCTGCGAGCCGCACGAAACACTTGAAACCTGCATTTCATCGCCCGATGACGCCGCCACGAACGTGGCATGGTCGTTCGCTGGCGTTCGTGGCCAGGGTGGCGGTGAAGGAAATAGGGTCTGTGTTATGACGGGTATCGATGTCACCGAACTACGGCGCGTCGAACAAGTTGCCCGTGATTCCGGGCGAATCCTGGAAACGACTTCGGTGGCGGTCATTATTGTGAACCGCGATCTGGTCATTCAAGGCTGCAACCCGGCGGCAGAAGTCCTTTATGGCTATTCGGAAGACGAGTTGATCGGCCAGCCCAACACAATTCTCGCACCCGCCGACTTGCGAAACACCGTTGGCAAGGCGGCTCAAACGATCTTGGCAACCGGCAAACCGCATTTGCGGGAAACCCAGCGCGTTCACAAGGACGGCACGGTCATCGATGTTGATCTGCGCGTTTCGCCCCTTCGCAACCGTTTCGGCGAGGTGATCGGCTATGCCAGTATCAGTTTTGATATCAGTGAGCGCAAATCACTCGAAGCCGAGTTGACGCATATGGCCCTGTCCGACCCGCTGACGGGCCTCAGCAACCGGCGGCACTTCCTCGAAGTCGCCGAGATCGAAATTGCCCGCAACCGGCGTTACAACCGTCAAATGAGCCTCGTGCTTTGCGACCTTGATCATTTCAAGTCCATCAATGATCGCTGGGGCCATGCGGCTGGAGACGAAGTGTTAAAACATTTTGCCGATATCGGCCGCGGCCAGTTGCGGGAAAACCTCGACTGTTTCGGCCGGTTGGGCGGAGAGGAATTCGGCATCCTGATGCCGGAAACCGGCTGCGACGAGGCGGTGCAAGTGGCGGAGCGGCTGCGAGAGGCCCTGGCGGCTTCACAAATCGTCCATGCCGGCGAGACGATCACGGCCACGGCCAGCTTCGGGGCCGCAAGCTGGCTGAAATCGGACAATTCGATCGATGCTGCCTTACATCGGGCAGACGAGGCGCTTTATCTCGCCAAGGCCGGCGGCCGCAACTGCGTGCATCTCGCCGCAGCCTAGAATATCGTTCGCAGGCGTTTCCCCACCAGTATCAACAAGAACGCGGCGGGCCGGCATCCGTGCCGTTACGGCCATATCTCATACCGGCGATGCCGACCCAGGCGGCAGCACCCTGACACATGGAGCAGGGTATGCTGGTGGAATAGAGTTGCGCGCCGGCCAAGGCGCCGTGGCTGCGCCGGGCGGCATCGCGGATCGCCGACATTTCCGCGTGGCCCGTGGGATCGTTGTCTATGACCACCCGGCTCCACGACTGCCCGATGATGCGGCCATCCCGGACCACGACCGCCCCATAGGCCTGATCTCCGTGCGCCACGGCCAGTTGGCGCATCTCGAAGGCGCGGGCGATATAGGCCGCCGCCGTGCCTTCAGCCGGCTGCCGGATCGGTGCCGCCACCAGGCGCTCCAGACTCGATGCCTGGGCCAGGCCGGGCAGCGGCAGCATCGCGGTCAGTCCGAAACAGGAAAGCAGCATGCGTTTCGTCGGCGATGGCAAAGCCGGGTCATCATTCCAATCCATCGGCATCCCCGTTGGCATAACTCGTTGAAGCAGACCGGACCGTCTCTTGCAGAAAGGCGCCGCTAGTCTGGCAAGCCAGCCTGACGCAACGCCTCCATGGTTTGTTCGTTCCGTTCTTGGCTCATGGGGCAGTTCCAAAACAGAAGCTCACGAAGCTCCGGTGCCGATTTGAGGCCCGTGAGATCAAGCATCTCGGCAACTACAGCCACCGCCGCATCCCGATCGCCAAGTTCGCTCAACGCGGCGGCGGCGACGATAAACGACAGCGGCCGCGGATTGCGACTACGGTTGGCGCGGCCCGCCCAATTCAGTGCATCCTGAAAGCGGCCGATGTCATACAAGGCCTTTGATCCGAGCGCCAAGAAGCCGGGCAAGAACAAATCGCGAGGGCTTAGATCTATGGCCTGGGTGATATGGCGTATGGCTTCGTCGGAGCGGCCCGCACGTTGCAGGATCAGACCAAAGGCCTGATGCGCCATGGCGGAATTCGGATTGAGGGTGATGGCCTCCTGTCCCCTAGCGACCGCGGCGTCGTGATAGCCTAGGAAGCTTTGCACTTTCCCGTCGACCCATAAGCAATCCGCGTCGTTTGCATCAAGGGTCGTCGCCACGCCGGCCTTGTCCTGGGCCTGGCGCAGCAGCGATGTATCGCCGGGCATGTAATGGATGGTCAGGCGCGTACGGGCATCGGCGCCCATGGCGAAGGCCGGCGCGAAGCCGGGATCAAGGTCGTTAACCCTGTCGAACAATTGGATCGCGGTTTCGAAGCCGTCCTTGGTCGTTGCGTGATAGGCGGCAAGACCACGTTGGTACAGACTCCAGGCATCCAAGCTTTCCGGCGGCTTGCGTTGTGCGCGGTTGCGCTCCGCCTGGTCGATTTCGGGCGCGATGGCGGCGATGATCGCTTCCGTAACCTCGTCTTGAACCGCGAATATGTCGGCCAACTCCCGATCATAACGCTCGGCCCATTGGTGACCACCGGCCTCGGCATCGATAAGTTGCGCATTGATGCGAATGCGTTGGCCACCCCGGCGAACGCTGCCTTCGAGAATATAACGAACACCTAAGTCGCGGGCGACCTGGCGAACGTCCGGCGAATTTCCCTTGTAGGCAAAGGTGGAGTTGCGGGCGATCACGTACAACGACCGAAACCGAGACAGGCCGGTAATGATATCTTCCGTCATCCCGTCTGCGAAATATTCCTGTTCCGGATCACCGGAAAGGTTGTCAAAGGGCAGCACGGCGAGGGAAGGTTTATCGGCAAGAGGCTGGGTTGCCGCTGGTCCAATCGCCGCTTCGATGCCCTCGCCACGAAGTGACTCGTCATCATATCCGAGCGTCCAGCGCCAGACGCGGACATCGCCGGAGATGTTCTTGAGAGACACCGCGCCGCCATCGACGAACGCAGCATCAACCTTGCCGCGCACCTGACGATAAGCATCGTCGGACAGGGAGATGCCGCCCACATCCCCGGATTCCTGCAAGCGGGCGGCCAGATTGACGCCATCGCCATAGATATCGTCGCCATCAACGATCACGTCGCCGAGGTGGATACCGATGCGGTATTCGATGCGCCGCCCTGGATCTACATTCGCATCGGCGGCGGCTGCGGCGATTTGAACTTCCAATGCGCATTCCGCGGCGCTGACCACGCTGGGAAATTCGGCCAGCAAACCGTCGCCCATGAGCTTGACGATGCGGCCGCCCTTCTGTTCGATTTGCGGAGCGACAAGCTCGTCGTAGCGGGCCTTGAGACGGCGGTGCGTGCCGGCTTCGTCAACTTGCATCATGCGCGAATAACCGGACACGTCGGCGCTTACGATCGCCGCCAGCTTGCGTTTGGTGCCGTCAGTCATGGCATGAATATTAGCGATCGCTCCCCGGCAAATCCATTCAAGATCAGGAGAAGGCAGCGTCTCTTTCCGCACAAAATCAAATGGCGACGGTCATGGGGCCACGGCGCGGTGTTGCAACCATGAGGGTGTCTTCCGTCAACGGCATATCCAGGCTGGCCAGCTTGTCACGATGATGGGGGATGGGTGTGCGTGCCAGTTCCGCGCCGATGGATGCCAACGGTCCTAGTGCGCTGGCCTCAAGCGTGCGCGTGCGCCATGCGGCGGTGCGCGGCCAACGCTTCCAATCGGGCTCGCAACGGGCCCAGGTCAAGTTCTCGAAGAACGGCGCCACGGCAAAATCGGCGATGCCCAGGTCGCCGCAGAGGAAGCCTTCCGATGGCATCTCCGCCTCAAGGTAGTCCATGATTTGGGGGACCTCGTGCGCCATGGCATGGCTGCGCAATTCATCGTCCCGCTTTGTGCCGAACACCGAAGGTGAAATAACGGCGTTGTTGAAGAGCCGCCAGATGAAGACATCGCCGATCCGCGTGTCGGCATATTCCTCCAGCCAGCGGGCCCGGGCCCGTTGTGCAATGTCTTCCGGGTAAAGCCTATTTGCCGGCCAACGGTCTTCAATGTATTGGCAAATCACGGAGGAATCACTCAACGTGACATCGCCATCCACAAAAACGGGAATCCGCCGCAACGGGCTCATTTCCGTGAACCGATCGTCACCGAAAAACGGCACGATGGGATCGATCTCCACCGCGATGCCTTTCAGTTCGCAAGCTGCCAGGACCTTGCGTACATAGGGCGAGATGGGACTGCCGATTATGCGAACCTGATCTTCCTGCATTGCTTGCCTCATTCGCGCCTGCTCGTGCGGGGCCATGGGTTAGGCTCCGACGATATCACCATTAGACAAATTCATGTTTGAAGTTATGGGGCAAAGCCCGGCGCGCCAGCGTGGACAATCGGGAAAGAATGGGCAATCTTAAGTACATGGCGTTGTGTTTGGCGTTTGCTTCATTATCCAATTGCCCTGGGTGCGGTTCCGATGATGTCTCTTGATGAAGCCTACGAACGGATCACCGAAGAGGAGCGCCAAAGGTCGTTTCTCATCACCGACCCGCGACAAACGGACAACCCAATCGTTTTCGCGAACGACGCCTTCGTCGATTTGACGGGCTACAGCCGCGATGAAATTCTGGGTCGGAACTGTCGGTTCCTTCAGGGCGAGGACACCGATCCCGCCACTGTCGGCGCGATCCGCACAGCCATTGAGAGCGGCAAGGCGATCACCGTCGACATCCTGAACTACAAGAAGGACGGCACGCCTTTCCTTAATCGCCTCAGCATACGTCCAATCGTCTCCGATAACGGAGAGATCGACAACTTTGTCGGCGTGCAATACGCCATTGATGAATCCGAATTCCACGCTGGACCCATTTCCCCATCGTATGATTAGAGATACAGGGACGAACTGAATGAAGGCGGCGCCGTTTCTATCGGAATTCGCGAGATCTCCTTTGAACGCCTCTAGGACCGGCAAGCCCAAAGGTAGTTGCTGCCAAATCTCAAGGTGTGCATTTTTGTGAATTGATAGCCACGATGCGAACCAATCGATTGTTCGCAACGGTCGGCAACGTTAGCTCAACCGACACACCAGCCTTCGGCATCGGCGGGGGTTGTGACAATTTTGATGTGTCCGGAAGGTGTGTTCGCAATGTCACTAAACATCTTCATCAAAGACCCTTCGATGAAACCGGGAACAAGAATGGCCGCACGCGACGCGTTTCGCATTGCCGCGTACTCATCCCTTACGTCCTTCAACTTTGATAACAGCTGAATGTCGACATTGAAAAAATTTACGTTTTGCAGGTCCCAAATGACATTCACGTTGGGTGGATGGTCCACAGATGCCGTAATTTTCCGCAACGCATCCCGGAAATCTTTTTGCGTAAGGTCCTCCGAAATCGTCACTCGTACGACATTGTCCGCCTTGTCATACCGAACTTCAGAAAGCATTGCGGCTTCCGCCAATTATTGGCCTCAATCGGCCAATTAAGACACGTCCATGTTGCGCTTGTCCATGAACGGTTGATTTCCGGCGGTACGACGTTTCCCGGTATCGACGCCGGAAGTGGCGGCAAATGATATCGAAAGGCCGGCATTGCTCCAACGCAGACATTGGTCGAAAGATGACGCCTGCCGGACGACCGGTGGGGCGGCTAGCTGCCGCCGACCGGCACGCGACTCAGGAATAGCTGGAACATATGCCGGTGCAACACTTCATACAGATAGGCGAAATCCTGCATGAAGGCTGGCCAGGTCAACCCGGGGAATTTGTCCACTAGGGCAGCGTGAATTTCGCGAAGGTTACGCCGGCCGTCGATCAGCGCAATGATGGCGGATGAGGTGGCCAGCATTTCGAAGTTGATCTCGCGGCCGCCGTAGTTTCTTGACAGCGCCGTGCCGAGCGGCAGCTTGACGGCCAACTCGGCCCCATCCTGGTGGCGCAGCGCGGGAATGGCCTCTGCCAATCCTGGCCCAATGGGTGACTGCGGCACATCTCTGCGGGGCCGCAGATAAAACGAGTGCATCGCCATCTCGCCGTCCATCAGCTCCGCCAATTCCGCCGCCTGTGCCGGCGACAGCATTTTCGCCTGTTCGGCAAGCTCCTCGTCCGGCAGATAGGACAGGGGGTCGTAGCGCCCCGGCGTAACCAGTGCGGTCACCTCGAGGCCGCACCCCCTGGCCATTTCATAGAGTTGCCCCACCGTATAGGCCCGGTCCTGGCTGTGCAGATAGCGGTCGTAGAACTCGGTGTCGTCAAGGTTGGCATGATCGCCGGCAAGCTGTGGATTGCGGTTGGCCCAGGCGGTCGGCGGCAATCCGGCGATGAAGCGCCGGGCCCGTTCGATCGCCTGCGGCGCCGGCAGTGCCTTGTTCAGGATACGCAGCCCATGTTGAATGTGATAAAGCCCGGTGCGGCCATATTCGCCATAGAGCAGCAGACCAATGCCGCCGCCCGCCGCCAGGACGCCGCACAAGGAGCGCAGGCCGGCATCGGGATCGGCCAGGTGATGCAGCACACCGGAGCAATCGATATAGTCGAAGGTGCCGAGCCCCATATCCTCCACATCCAGAAGCGAACCCTGGACAAATCGTATGTTGTCCAGCCCCCGCAGCTCGGCCCGCTGCCTGGCGATGGCGATAGAGGCGGCGGATATGTCTAGATGCACGACTTCGCCGGGCAGACCCATGGCAATCGCCTGAATGGCCGCCAACAAGGTGCCATCGCCCGTGCCGCCGCCTGCATACAGGGCACGGAATGGGCGCCCGGCGCCAAGCCCGCCGTCAAAGACGAACTGGTTCACTTCGAAAAGATGGCCGGGCGTCACGTCGATGTGCGCGTGTGGATCTTCGGTCTCCGGATCACGCAGCGGATAGGGATAGGCCTCATACTGATCTTGCACATCGCTGCTCATGGCAAAGGCGGTGTCCCCGTTGTTCGGCGCGTTCGGCTCAGGCGTCAATCGCAATGACTTGGAATGGTAAATCGATAGGATTAAGGAGGCTTTAACCGAGCTTCCCCCGGTCAACACAATGATCGTCCGCCGGAGCGGGCGTGGGTTCGATATCTGCTGACGTCTGCCCGAGAACCCGAATAGTGACGAGGGCTATTTGACGGGAAAGCTGTAGGGGACGCTGACGCCAAGGACGAAGCTATTGCCGGGACCGTCGAGTCCGAAACTCGCCGTCGGTTCGATGTAGAGGCCCGGAAGCAATTGTGTGGTCAGTCCGAACTTTAGGCTGAAGGATTCACTCTGCCGCAATTTCGCCGCGGGGAAATCTGTTGCCGCCGAGATAATCCCCGAAAGTGAAGTGCTCAATAGCAATGTTTCGTTAAGGGCAAATGCAAATCCCAAGGACCCATCGACCGTGTCTTCCGGCTCCAGCCGGGTTACATCGGAAAAATCACGACTGAAGGTATGTGTGTAGTTCAGACCGGCGAAAAGAATGGCTGGGTCGTAGCTCTTGATCAGCGCCATGCCGCCGCCAAGGGAATAGGACGCCTCTCCCGTCGGAATGCCGGATTGTAGGGTAAGCACAATTTCCGGCACCCCCGTGCCCTCGCGCAACACGGTCCCCCGTGCGCCCAGACTGATTGTCCCGAATTCAGTAACGTCAGTCTCGCTGGTTTTTAAATTGCCAATGAAAACCTTGGTGGTGCGGTGCGAGAACGGGACGCTCGCGAACAGTTCGACGTTTGGTGTTAGCCCATAGCGTGCAGCCATCTGGGTGATGAACGTGTCGGTCTCAAGGCTCCCTAGCCCGACGCCACCGGCCACCAGCGTCAATGTCGGTTCATCCCGGTGGGCATAGAACTGCCCGAATTCCAGTGTGACTTCGTCGGCACCAAGTAGCACACGTTGATCGCGCAGAAATATGTCATCTGCCGTTTCTACATTGGAGGCTTCGCCGATCGGTTGGCTTGGCGGTGCGCGCGAAGCCGGCGCGGCCTGTGCCACGTCCGTGCCACGGCCTTTGATTTGTGCCATGGCCATGGGTGCCAGTTGAGGCGAACTCGTCAACAGCGCCCCCTGGCCGATTTGTTCCCTGTTGCGCCCTCCGACAACTGGCTGGCGGTAACCGGGAGGCAACAACGGGGGATAGCCAGGACGGGCCGTTGCAACGGTTTGCCGTTCGATTTCGCCGGCATCACTTGAAATGGGCTTGCCGGCAAGCCAGCCCAGCAAAGCCCTCCGGCTAAAGCGCCACTGACCACCAATTTTACGGGCCGGCAGTTGACGCAAGCTGGCCAGTCTTACGATTTCGTTTTCCGACACACGCAGGAACGCCGCCGTCTCGGCAAGCGTAAGTACCTCTGGCCGCACGCCCTTCTGCCCGGCAAAGACGGGAGTGCCCCACAACAATTGCGTGCACAATACCGCCGCCATGAAGACGCCAGAACAGGTACGCGCGCGTTTGTTCGGGCCGCGCTTCATGTCGTCAACATGCCATTAGCGTCGTAACGCGGGCATGCGGGTGAGCAGGTTGCCGACCGCCAGCATTTGCCGCGCTGCCAGGATTTCCGGCTGCGCCAAGCCATCGCCCAAGGGCTTGAGTTTGGTTGGTTGATCGCTGCGAGGATCCTTGCGCTGAATGGCAAAAATTATGCCCTTGCCATCGCTGCCCAACCAACTTTCGAGGAACCGGTAGGCGGGCATTCGGACGTTACCCGACGATGGATCCGCCAGGTAGACCCGTCCGCCGCGCACGCCGCGCAGCACGGCGAAATGATCGTAGCCGCCGGGACTGATGAAGACGATGACCGGACCCTTGAGCTTGGGCAATTGATCCGCCCGCAGCTTGAACCCCTGGGCATGGAAACCGTAATGTTCGGCCGCGCGCTGCAGGTCCAAAAGGGACAAGCCTTTCTCCTTTCGCGCACGCCTGTCTTGGCGCGGCAGCGTTTGAAAGACCGTATCCAGGATCGCCTTCTCGCCGACCGTGCGGCCATGGGCATAGCGCATAAGGGTTGCCAACGCGGCGGACCCGCAAGAATAGTCAAAGCGCTGGATGACGAGGTTCTCGTCCCGCAGGGCTCGCCATGATTTCAAGGGAACATGAACCCGCAGCCCTGACCCGATTTCCACGGTGGTCGCTATCGCCTGGTACGGCGTCACAGCAAACATCAACGTGAGCGCCAAGTGGAGCACGGAACGCATCCAAATCCGACGGACAAGGCTATTCATGGTGAGACCGAAAGCCATTTTCGTATTAGCGCGGAAGTATAGAGAGCAACCATGGTGGCACCAAGGCACGGTCTTTCCCACCCCGAAAAATAGCGGCCGCGCTAATCAAAGCGCAGCCGCGAGAACGTTTCCTACTGTCTCCCCGCCAATACCTTTACCAACGTCCCAATCAGGTTATTTGCGATAGCGGGAATGACTCAATGCATGAGCCAAATACCAAACTTCAGTTCTATTGCGCCAAGTTTTGTTTAAGGCCTATCTACGTTTTCTTAGCACGCCACAGCCTTGACCTGGGCAGCCCCCCTTACCAGTCGCAATTAGGTGATTTCCGCGTTTGTTAGTGGAATTATGAGCGCCATTTTTCGCCGCGAGCGGCACAACCACAAGTTTACCTCCCATGCCTTCGACTTGAGCCATCTGTTTTTGCGTCAACGCCTGGGCGGATACATCATCCAGCACGGAAAATTTTTCTGCCGCCTGAACCGATCCGATAGCAAAACCCATTACCAATGCCGCTGCTGGCAAAACCATCTTTGTCAACATCTTCAATCTCCGGATAATGTCATGCCCTCAAAAAAACGGTTGCACAGCCGCAATATTATGTCAATGACAGCGAGCGAAACGCCCATGCATATGTTCATCCGCAAAGCTAGGATGGTTCATTGTCCAACCGGCTGTGACGGCTCCTACAACCCGCATTCAAGTTGGCTCATCGCCGTACATCTGCAGCACCAGTTCCGCGCTCCTGATGGCCATGGCGAAGGCTTCTTCGGAATAGCCCGTGTCGTCATCGAGACCAGCGACGAAGTCGCGCAATGCGCGCTGCAATGATTGATCGGCGAAGGCCTTGTAGGAGTCAAAGCGGCAGATCTCCTCATGGGGCGGCGTGGCATATCGGCCATCGGCATCAAAGCTGTCCCTCGGCGAATAGAGGCGCAAGCAGCCATCGTCCAGGTGCAGAATGCCATCCGTGAACAGCAATCGCGCGGTGTTGGTAAAAGGCGTGGCATAGGACACATAGATCGAAACCGATTGTCCCGCGGGCAGCGTCATCAATATCGCGCAGGTATCGGCATCGACGCTGTTGGGATTGCCGCGAGATTTGTGACAGATGATGCGGTCCGGTTCGCCAAACAGGCGCAGCACGAGATAGACATAGTGGACGCCGAGGTTGCCGACAATCGAGGCGAAGGGATCCCGGGTTCGAAACCGCCAATTGCCCTCAAATGACGGATTGAAGGCGAGGCCATGGGTGGCATTGATTTCCAGATGCCGCGGCTGTCCGGCCCGGCCGCTTTCGATCAGTTCGGCCGCTTGGCGGCTGAACGCGTTGTGGGCATAGCTTTGATTGCAGAAGAGTCTTCTCTTGGCCGTGGTAGGCAGTTTGCGCAGCCAATTGAGGTCTTCCGGCGTCGTTGCAATGGGCTTCTCGCAAAAGATGGCCATGTCGCCCAAGCGCAGGAGCTGTTCAATATATTGGCGATGGCTATCGCTGGGCGAACTGATCAGAACGCCGGCACAATCCCGCAATTGGTCGAAATCCGACGTCGCCGTGATCGCCGCATGAGCGCTGTCGGCTTCCAGGTCCCGGAGGCGGTCGCTGTCGGGATGGAATACGATAATTTCGGATACCGCTTCTATGTCGGCCAACAGACCCCGAAGGCGGGCCGCATGGTTTCGATAGCCGATAATCGCAAAACGCATAACGGCGTTCTCCAATCGCATTCTGATGGCTTATGTCCGCTCAAAATAGATAGACCGGGCCGCACAAACAAACCAGCCTGTCGAAGGAAGGAGGTTGCTCGGATCCGCCTACCCTAGTGGCGCCGCCACGAACCGAATATGGTTGTTTCCGGATTTCGACACGCAAAAGCGTCCCTTGAAATTCACACTTCAGCGCTACCAGGACGTCATATCGTCCGCAACCTGCCTCTTTACGCAATGACGCGCGAGCGGCTCTTTCAGCTTTCGCCACCAAGGACAGACGGTTCGACAATGGCGGACGCAAGCGGATAGGCTTGGCGTCAGAATGGTCGGTTTGCGGCCGACAAGCGGATGGAGGTCATGTCATGCCTGACATATTTGCCAGCATCACCAATGCGCCGGATGAAATGCTCGAGGTCATCGCCAATGTTCTGGAGACCCGCGCCGCAATTCCCTCGCAACAGGAAATGACAAGGGACTATCTTTCGGACATTCCATTGTCCGATGGCGCGAGCGTTTTGGAAGTCGGATGCGGAACGGGGCCGATCTGCCGTGTGTTGGCCGAAATCGTCAATGGAGGCAACATAACGGGCATTGACCCGTCTGAGGTGTTTATCGATAAGGCGCGGTCGCTATCGGCAGATGAAGACGGAATCACCTACGAGGTTGGCGACGGCAAGGCTTTGCGGTTTCCCGATGGCACATTCGATGCCGTCGTTCTGCACACCCTGCTCACCCACGTTCCAGGCCCCGAAGACTATCTGGCCGAAGCCTATCGCGTGCTGAAACCCGGTGGCTATCTCGGGGTGTGCGATGGCGATTTCTCCACCGCGACACTGCAAACCGGCGATGGCGACCCATTGGAAGCCTGCACGGCCGCGTTCGTGGACAACTTTGTCAATGACAAGTGGTTGGTCCGAAGGATGACCGCCCTGGCTCAGGACGTCGGCTTCGTCGTATCGCCGCTGAAAAGCTATGGCCTGGTCGAAACCTTATCGCCTGCGCTGACCATGACGTGGATCGATCGGGGTGCCGACGCCTTGGCGGCACAGGGCCGGATCAGTGAAAATTTCGCCGAGGCCCTGAAGGCGGAGGGGCGTTGGCGGGCGCAACAGGGTGCGTTCTTCGGTTACATGGCCTACGCAGCGTTCACCGCATCAAAGCCGGCGTAGGGATCATCCAGCCGATGCGCGCTGCCGGCGCAAAGCGATCGTAGGCGGCAACTCAGCCCAGACCAATCTGCCTCCATAGCGTTTCGGCGGTCGCAAGTCACACCGCTATTCCATCCGCCCCGCCACGTGGGCCCGGCCCTGGGCGTTCCGGGCAGTATAGGTTTCAACGTCGATGATGACGTCGAAACGGGGGGCTAGTCAGCGAAAATGGCGGTGGTTTGAGATATCAAATACGTAAGCCGCACGGCTACTGCTGCGTTCGATGACCTCGTGCGATGACCTACTGTTCGGGCAGGCCGGCCTTGCGCAGGGAATTGGCGTAGCGCGCGACATCCTCGGCACGACTGAGCCGAAGCGTCGTCAGGGCCGACTGAACGGTTGCCTTCGGCGAGAATCGCAAGTACTCCCCCAGCGCCGCTTCGGCGTCCTCGCCGCGCCCCAACTCGGCCAAGGCGACGGCCTTTCTGAGATGCCCAACGGGAAAGCCCGGCGCCATCTGGGTTACCCGCTCGGCATATTCCAGCGCCTGTTCGTAGCGCCCTGCCGCGATATGCAGTCCGGCGATGCCGCCAAGGCGGAATTGTGCATTTGGATCGTCCGGGCTAAGCCTTTGGCCCTGCATAAACAGCTCGATACCGCCATCCGGATCTCCATCAAGACCGACAGCGGCGCCCATGGCATGGTAAGCCATTGGCAGACTGGGATTGAGGTCGATGGCCTTTTGCGCCGCCACGCGCGCAGCCGCGTGTTCGCCCGCAAACATATGAACAAACGACAGGATGGTATGGCTAATCGGTTCCAGTTCGTCTGCGGACCGTGCCTGTTGAGCTTTCACCTTGGCCAGTTCCAGTTCGGCGGTGACATCATCGGTCCAGCCGAAAAACACCTTATAGACACTAGCCAGGGCCAATTGGCCGAGCGCGTATCCGAAATCCGGCTCTATATCGATGGCCTGTTGTAGCAACTTCTCTGCGGCGACAATGTCATCCCTATTTAATCGGTTCAAATGCCAGCAGCCGCGATGACAGAGCTCCCAGGCACCGAGGTTTTTCGGATTTTGTTTGCGAGCCCGTTGCCGCTCCGCGTTGCCGACAACAGCTTCCAGCGCGGCAACCACGAGATCGGTGATCTCGTCCTGAAATTCGAAGACATCATCGACCGCCCCATCGAAGCGATCAGCCCAGAGGTGATGGCTACTTTCTGCATCGATGAGTTGCGCCGAGATCCGTAGTCGATCGCCGGCCCTGCGCACGCTGCCTTCAAGCACGTAACGCGCGCCCAGCAATTCGCCGACTTCCTTAATGTCGACGTTGCGTCCCTTGAAAATGAAACTTGAGTTTCGCGCTATGACAGGCAGCAACCGCCACATCGAAAGACGTGTCAGGATGTCGTCGGCAATCCCATCGGCGAAGTATTCCTGTTCCGGATCGCCCGACATGTTCTCGAATGGCAGCACCGCAATGGCGGGCCTGCCATCAAAACCCGCTACTTGTTGCGACACATCAACGCTGCTGACGGGCGATGCTTCGGCCAGGCGCCATTGCCAGGTTCGAACCGCACGACGGATGTTCTTTAACTCCCGTTCGCCCAGATCCACGAAACGGGCAGCGGTGGCTTCATCCAGATAGTCATGTACGACCGCCGACACGGTCACACCACCTGCCTCGCCGATCTCCTGCAAGCGCGCCGCGATGTTTACACCATCACCGAAGATGTCATCACCATCAACAATGATGTCGCCCAGATGCACGCCGATGCGAAAGCGGATCGCCTCGTTGTCGGGGATACCCGCATTACGCTCGGCCATGCCCGCTTGCACGGAGAGGCAGCACTCGACGGCGGCGACGACGCTGGGGAACTCCGACAATAGGCCATCACCTGTCGTCTTGACGATTCGGCCACCGTGCCGGCCGATCATATCATCGATCAACTCGGCGCGGTGCGCCTTCAGGCGCTGCAACGTACCCGTTTCATCAAGCCCCATGAGCCGGCTGTAGCCAGCGACATCAGCCGAAACGACGGCGGCCAGTCTACGATTCTCGCGCTGCAATGGAACGCCTCCTTCCGAGACATTCTAATTCAACCGAGAAAGAAAACTAGGCGAGGCAGACGCAAAGGGGCCGTTTTCGAACCAGGGCGGCGGTGGCCGATGAAATTGCCGCGACCGTTTGGGAGCGCGCGGTTCCCGATCCAAACCCCGGCTTTTCAGTGATTGACGGCGATGCACGCGGCGGCACTTCGTTTTTCAATGATCAACATTCCTTGCGCGGCTAGGCCGCACAGACTGGCCTCAACGATCATGAATGCCGTACTCGAAGGGCTGGCTGTCATCATAGTCCGCCGTCAGAATTTCCAGCATATTTCCGTCCAGATCTCGGAAGTATACCCCTCGCCCACCGTTGTGGTGATTAACCTTCATATCCATGGCCCTATAGTCAGGCGAACTGTTGTATGGAATTTTACCCGCCCTGATCCGATCAAATATCTCATCAAATTCCGGCTCGCTGACTTTGAATGCAAGATGTTGCCTCATAGTTGGCGGGTTCATGACGCGTTCAAAGTCAAGCGTCAGCGATCCGTTTATGCGAACCGCCAGAAAGTGGCCATCAAATAACTCTTGGTACTCTAATCCGAAAATGTCGCAGTAAAACTGAGCCGACTTTTGCTGGTCCACGGCATGGACGATCATGTGGTTTAGTTCAATTGCCATGATGAATCCTTTTCGGTGGTGATTACGGTTCGAATTGATCGCACTTAACCGGCTTTGCAAAACCCGACTTCCATACTCTTCGTGTCTATCAGGTTTTGGCAATGTCCGCCCATGACACAATGCAGGCATTCTTATCCGGTCGCTCGGCGGATAAATAATCGGCTGTTTTACGGATCGGCGGTCCCACACCCTGCCGCCGCTTTCTCATCAGCCGGGCCACGTGCGCCCGGTCGCGTTCGTGCTGGGCGGTGTAGGTTTCGCCGTCGATGTTGATGCCGCAGGCACTGAGGCGCTGAAAAAAGGGTTCTCGGAGCCCGTTGAGCTGTTAGTGCCGCACTGGGAATGATGATCTCTGGAGCCCACGTGCGTCGGCATTTGACCCAGAGCGGACCTCAGAGGCTTATGACTTCAATTTAGAATGTGGGAAATCGTGGCGGCTAGTTCGACCTTGTCGAATGGTTTGCGTAGTACAGTGGCGCCATCCGGCAGCTGCCCCGCTTCGATGATAATTTCATCACTGTAGCCAGTGGTATAGAGCACCTTGAGCTGCGGCCGAAGTCGTAGCGCCTGACGCGCTAACTCAAGACCATTTAGCCCGCCGGGCATCACCACATCCGTGAATAGCAAATCAAGCTGCCCCTCATCGGCCAGACGAGCCAAGGCCGCCGCGCCGTCATGGGCCTCTATCACCTTGTAGCCCAGTCCGGTTAGCTCGCCCGCCAGCGACCCTCTGACGTCTGCGTTATCCTCGACCAGAAGAATGGTGCCGCTGCGGGGCAAATCAGTCACAGCCGGACCATCCTGAGGGGCCGTTTCTTCGCCCTTCGTTCCGACCAGCCTGGGCAGGTACAAGCGTGCGGTGGTGCCCTGGTCCAACACGCTATCGATTTCGGCGAAGCCGCCTGATTGTTGGGCAAAACCATAGACCATGCTGAGGCCAAGCCCGGTGCCTTCGCCAACATCCTTGGTGGTGAAGAACGGTTCAAACGCGCGGCTCATTGCTTCCTTCGTCATGCCGCTGCCGTCGTCGGTCACGCTCAACATTACGTAGCTACCTGACCTCGCCTCTTCATGCTCCGCCGAAGCTTCCTCGTCGAACGAGATGTTTTCGGCGGACAGTGTTATGACACCGCCATTGGGCATGGCGTCGCGGGCGTTCAGGGTAAGGTTCAACAGGGCGTTTTCCAACTGGCCTGGGTCGGCTTCAACCTCCCAAACGTCAACTGCTGGTGCGACCTTGACCTCAATCATCTCGCCCAGGGTCTGCCCCAGCATGCCCTGCATCTCCGCAAGCACATCACCGATCACCAAAGCCTTGGGAGCCAACTGTTGCCGGCGTCCGAACGACAGCAGACGACTGGTCAGTTCGGCCCCGCGTGCCACGTTCCTTTTGATCGCTCGAAATAGATGGACTGACGCCGGATCGTTTGGAATATCGTCCGCCAGAAGCGAGATATTGCCGTTGACGACCTGCAGCAAATTATTGAATTCGTGCGCGATGCCGCCGGTCAAATGACCAATCGCCTCCATTTTCTCGGACTGCCTCAGACGCTCTTCCAAAGCACGCCGTTCGGTGATGTCGACAACCAAGGCATAGAAACCAAGAACCAGACCGTTTTCATCGAAATGGGGAATATAGTTCGCGGCCACCTCCCGTGTTTGACCGTCGGGATAGGTTTGGGCGCTTTCAAAGAATTGAGGTTTCCCCGCCAAAACCGCATCGATCTGATGTCGCGCGGCGTGGGATAACGAGGCTCCGAAGACTTCAGACGTTGCGCGGCCCAAAAGCTCGCGCGATGGCCGGGCAAGCCATTGCTCCGCCGTCTCATTCACAAATTGCAGGCGTTGCGACGCATCCACATAAACGATCAACGCCGGCATAGCATCGGCAATCAGCCGCAACTGATCAGCCTGGCCTTGCAGCTCGCGCGCGGCCTCGCTTAGTTGCCCCTCTCGCAATTCGACTTGGCCGCTCAAGGAATCGCTGATCGCCTGCAATTCCCGGTTCGCCCGTTCCAGGGAGATTTGACTGGCGTAGGTTTCGCGACGCTGACAGTACATTGATCGCGCAGTGATGTAGCCAATCACATTCACAAAAACCGCCGAGATGACAAGGACGATACGTTCTGGCGTGGTAAATTCGAAAAAGAAGACGACCTGAAACATCACGATCAGTCCTAGAGCGGACAAAGACATCGTCAAAGGCAGCAGCGGGATGGGTAGAAGCATATAGCCAAAAGATATGAACAGCAGCGTCCGTATAACCAGAGTAATGCGGGTTGGATCGACATGGTGCATCAAGGCCAGCGTCGTGAAGACAAAGGCGCCTGCCAATAGTATGAAAATTCGATCCAGGACTTTGTAGGAGGCTTGCTTGAATGCGGCTACGAGAAGCGTCACGCTCAGTGCCAATCCGATGCTTCTGATAGCCAACGCCTGCACGAAGTCTGGACCGAGACCGAAGGCCGTGTAGGCGGCAAAAACAAAAAAGAACATCGCGACGATAAGCAGTACCGCCAATAGTATTGTCTTACGCCGTTCCGTCGCCGACTGCGATTGCCGGTACATGTGTTCGGTGCTGGCGTCTCGAAAGACTGCGAGCCATTGATTTATGGCGAACTCTTCGTCGCGGGCAACCGATGTCGTTTCCACAATTTTTGTTTTGCCAGTCAAGTTCTTGTCTAATTCGCTACATCAAGGTTGTGTTCTCGGGATCACATACCGCTACAAATTTGAACCGGTAAAGGCACCCCAGAAAGAATTAATTCATTTGGGTTCAATGGCGAGTCGAAATCGAAGCAATGGCCTGTCACTCGGCTGGTATGTATTCGGCGCCATTGCGGTTCTCTGGGCCACACCCTACCGCCGCATCTTTGCTTCCGATGAAACCAGGCGCGCCTGCGAGAACACCGACCTGCGGTTCGAGGCCGCAGGCTCAGAAGAACTGAAAGGGTTCTCCGAGCCCGTCGCGCTCTTTGTTCCGCATTAGGAACGGTGACCTCTTGGGCTTAACGACGTCGGCCTCTGACAGGGAGCGGGCATCGCCGTTTCAAAGTTGGTACTCACCAAGCATTGAAGTACAAGCCTCCAGTTGTCGCCTGCGATGGCTTGGATTCAGCCCGTGACGAACGAACCCGGGGAAAACCTTCTTCATCTCTCGCACACCATGTGTCGCAGGTGCTCATGGAACGCTCGTGGCATACGATCCAGAACGGACCTGAGAGCTCTCAGCGTTTGATCGAAAATTTCCCGACGGAATTAGGATTGATGTGAATGAACTCGTCTTGCTTTTCGTAGTTGCCGTCTGGGTTGCGAAGAATCAAGCCGCAAAAGCCTCTGTCGGAGGCATACCAGCGAGGAAGGTTGTAGCAAATTGAGTCATCGTCGAGCCAATAACGTCCTTTGACGACGGATTTACCGAAACGAAACACGAAATCGCCATTAGGGGCAATGTCCGACACATACGGACCGACTACGTTCGATCTGCCGATGCGGGTCTGGCCGAAAATCAGTTTGCGGATCGCTTCGCCGTCCAATTGCTGGGACAGATCCGGCTCGTATCCATTTGGCCACTCCGGCAGACCAGCGAGGCGCAAGGATTCGAGATAGCGCTGCCGCACACCAGAGGCTAAATGGTTAAGATACATTGCCTCGCGTCGGACATTCCTATTCGCCCATTTCTTGACGCCAAGCAATGCTTGGATCTCAGCATTGGCCTTGGCCAATTGCCCCGCCTCGAAATAAGCTGCTGCCAATTTCCTACGTATCCAGGCAACGCCCTTCATCCCTTTCCGCGCCATCTCCAGAAAGTCCACCGCGCGCGGAACATCACCAGCGTAGTACAAGGTATCACCGATGAGGGCAGCCTCGCCGGGTGTCGGCCGCGGGGCCAGTCGCATCGCGAGATCGAGTTCCCGCAGTGCGTCCTTGGGCCGATCTGCTTGGGCGTAGCGCCATGCCAGTGTTCGACGAATATGGTAGTTGCCGGGTTCAAGCGCAATGGCCCGCCGAATGAGTTCGATGCTTCGCTTCATATTGCCACTCGTCCGCAGCAACATATTTGCCTGTGTGGTGAGCGCACTGGCGTTTTCCGGATCGAGCTGCAACGCCCTCACCATAGAACGCTCCGCCAGTTCCCGCGCCGCGTCCGGCGATAATGCGGAGGTGGCCCAATCGTAACGATAGATCTGACTCGCGGCCGCCGCATGGCCGGCATGGGCATCGGCATAATCCGGGTCCAGCGCAATTGCCTGCTCATAGAAATCCACAGCCTGGGACAGACTCTTTGGATTGAACCGGTACAGCGCTGCGCGTCCACGCAGAATGAAATCGTAGGCTTTCGGATTGCTCGTTCTCTTGCGCGCCAGACGCGTCCCTTCGCTTTTGGTCACCGTCACTGCCAGAGCTTGGACGATCGCCGCCGTCATCTGGTCCTGAAAAGCGAACACCTTGCCCACATCGCCGTCGTAGCGCTCGGCCCAGAGGTGTCCGCCGGAGGCGGCGTCAATGAGCTGCGCATTGATACGGAGCTGGCCACCGGCGCGGCGCACTGAACCCTCCAACACGTAGCGGGCGTTAAGCGCCTTGCCGATGGTCTTGATGTCGACGGCCTTGCCCTTGAACGAGAAGGAACTGGTGCGCGAAATCACGGCCAGGCCGTCGATCTTCGACAAATCGGTGATGATGTCCTCCGCCATGCCTTCCGCGAAATACGCCTGGCTGGCGTCTTCGGACAAATTTTCGAACGGCAGGACGGCGATTGTCGGGTTCGCGGCGACCGGCGCTGCGTCACGGAGCAGCCACCACCAGGCGCCACCGGCAACGGCGATCAGCAGGACCGCCAAGGCTGCTGCGAGCCATATTCTCCCGCGCGGTTTCGCAGCCTCTTCGCCCGCCGGCACGGTTGCCGCCGGTCCCGTCGACCGTACCTGGAACACCCGCACGGGGCGGGCGATGTTCTTGACCTCGATCTCGCCCTTGTCTTCAAACCCAGCAGAGAGTTTGTCCCGCACCTGTTCGTAAACAGCGTTGGAGACCAGTATGCCGCCCGGCTCGGCCATGCTTTCAAGTCGCGCCGCGACATTTACGCCGTCGCCATGAATATCCTCGCCGTCGACAACAATGTCGCCCAGGTTGATGCCAACGCGGAACCTGATCCGCCTTTCCTCCGGCGTTTCAATTTCGTGAAAGGACATGGCCTTTTGAATGGCTGTACAGCATTCGACGGCGGCGACGGCAGAGGGGAACTCAAGCAGATAGGAATCCCCCATGGTCTTGACCACGCGGTCGCCATACTCGGCGATGCGGGGTTGGAAGATCGTTGTTTGCAGGCGTTGAAATCGAGCCAACGTGCCCGCCTCGTCTTCGCGGATGAGCCTGGAATACCCCACCACATCGGCAATGACGATTGCTGCCAGCCGCCGCTCAACGCCTGCCTCGGCCATCTCCATCTCCGTTCAACCGGACCGGGATATACTAGACATATTATTTAATCTTCACCAGTTGAGCGAGTTTTGCCGATTGTCGGCTCATGTCGCCGCGAACGGCTTCGGATTTTGGGGCCCAGATGTCATGTATTGAGAGAATTTGACAGTCCGCTCTTGGCACAACGCGGATGTGGGCACCTGCTCGGCTGAATCAGATCTGGCGCCAATACAGATCGCCGATCCCACACCCTGTTGCCCCTATCCCATCAAAGCCGCCACATGGGCCCGGCCGCGGACGTGCAAGGTGGTGTAGGCGCGAAATATCGCCTAGGCGCGGTAGGCTAGGCGCAGACCTCCCCAGTGCCGGCCGTTGACCACGATGGGCGCGGAGACATCCTTCATGATTGCGAATTCGCCGCCGCCCATGTCGCGCCGATAGGTCTGCAGCAGAAACGGTTTGGTGTTTTGCGCCGCCGCTAGGCCCGTGCGGTCCACGAACATCCGCCGGTTGCGACAGTTGGCAGCATTCCAGACCGGATCGTTCCCCTGGGGGCGGGAAAACTTCGAATTGTGGGTCGGCAAGTAGCCCAAGGTATCAACAGCGGCGCAGAAAACCACCCGCTCATCCAGTTCCAGGGCGGGTTCCTGGATGGCCGGCAAGACGCGATCGGTGAATGCGGTAAATTTGCCCATCACCTGAGCCGGATCGGTAGCCGGGATATCCTCATAGTTTCTGTCGAACAGATCGTCGGCGCTGATCTCGCCCTCCCTCACGGCTTGCTCGAAGATGTCCGAAATCTGTGCTGCAAATTCTGTGACGGCCTGAACAAAGGGCGTATCGACCGTTTGACAGCCACTCTGGGCGATCACCTCCATCAGGTCTTCGTTCATGTTCAACAGACCCTGCACCGCATCGTCGGCGTGACGCAGATTGTCGGCGGTGTGATCGACGCTGTCGCCCATCGCAGTCAATTCATGGTTTACGGCGGCGCAGGAATTCTGGTTGGCGTCGGAAGCTGAGGCGATGGTGCCGATCTGTTCTTCGGTCTGCTGCAAGCGGGCGCTGACTTCAGCGATAATATCACCGATCGCATTGGTGCCGGTGCTGGCAGCCTCGGTGTTTTTGCTCGCTGCTTCCATTGTCTGCTGCAGGGCATCGACCCTTGTATTCAGATCGCCCACGGTTGACGATATTTCCGTGGTCGCATTGGCGGTCTGGCCGGCAAGATTCTTCACTTCGCTGGCCACCACCGCGAAGCCCCGGCCTGCATCGCCGGCCCTCGCGGCCTCGATGGTCGCGTTTAACGCCAACAGGTTCGTTTGGCTGGCGATGTCATCGATCACGCCACTGACCTTGGCAACTTGGTTGAGAGAGGTGGATAGGTTCTCCAACTGACTCGATATCTCGGTGACGGCGGAAACAAGTTCCCTGATAGTCTCGATCGCATTTTCGACTGTTTCCCGCGACTGCGACATGGTCTTAGCGGATTCTCGCGCGGTTTCGAGAGCGTTCTGCGCGGCGCCGTCGATCTGCTGGTTGGCATCGATGATCTTTTGCACATCACCTCGCATGCCATGGAACTGATCGGCCTGTTGATGGACCAGTTGCGCCACGTCTTCAATGTTACCGGCGACACCTGCGACTTCGATTCCAAAGCCCCCCACGCGCTCCGCCAATTCTCCGGCCAATGCCCGACCGGTCTCGTCAGCGGTCGCTTCAGCGTCGATCACACCGCTGCTCGCTTGCTCTGTCTGTGCCATTGCCCCATTCCAGAACGGATTACCCCAAATTTCCGACACCCTTAGGATGTATGGATTATGGAATGTGACCGGAATTTGCTAACGGCCCGTTAACCATGAACGCGAATGTCGGCCGAGGGGCATTGCGTCTGAAACGCGGTCAGACCGCCTAACCGCTCATGGCACCGAACAGACCAAATCCTAAGTTTGGTCCATGTCTGCAAGACACCCAATCTCGAGCATGCGCTAATCAGCGATCCTAGAACCGGGATGGCATTACAGTTCATTTTCCGGCGCGTTTCGGTGGTCATGGGTCGACATAGGGGCCTCGGACAATCTCGCGGCCCAAAGCCTCACCGCGTTACGGCATCAAGTCACGTAGGATTGCGGTCAGGGTCAATCGGGCAGGCCCACTTGGCGGAGGGCCTCAATGTAGGAGTCCCGATGTGCCTTGTGCATCGCGCCAAACATCATGGTGATGGTCTTCGCTGAAATATTTGGCTGTATCTTAAGTGCATCACTCAATGCCTTGCGCGCCTGATCAAGCTGGCCGAGACTTACCAGCGATCGCGCAAGGTTCAATTGTGGCCAAACAGTACTATTCGGATGCCGGACGGATTTCTTCGACCATTCGACCGCGGCATCGTAGCGGCCGAGCTGCAAATGGGCGAACCCCATCATTCCTTCGAATGTCCAGAACGCCGGATCACGGGGACTTTGCCGGATTGCCTTTACGAAGCGCGGCAGCGCCTCTTCCGGTTTGCCCCGCCAACAATGCACAAATCCGAGACCAAATTCCGCATGTACGTGATTGGGGTTGAGTTCGAGTGACTTTTCCAATTCCGCAATAGCGGCATCAAATTCACCTCTCATGCTATGAATTCGGCCCAGTGCATAATGGCCGAAAGCGTCGTTTTCATCCGCCGCCACTGCCTGTTTTCCGGTGCGCAGAGCATTGTCGAGACAATCTTCTGGTTTGTCCGTCCATCCGAACAGGACTCTGGCAAAGTTGAGATAGGAAAGGCTTGCATGGGCCGGAGCGAACCCGGAATCCAGTTCAATTGCGCTGTCAAAAAGTCTTTCCGCCTCTGTGTAATCAGACATCGTTGTTCGCCAAAGATGCCAAAGCCCCCGTTGATAAAACTCCCAGGCGTCAAGGCTATCGGGTCTTTTCCGCTTGGCGCGGTTGCGTTCCGCCGCCCCGATCTCGGGTTCCAAAGCGCCGACAATCGTGTCCGTCATCTCGTCTTGCAAAGCGAAGATGTCATGGAGTTCGCGGTCGTAGCGCTCTGCCCAAACTTGATGCCCGGTTGCAGCTTCGATTAACTGGGATGTGATCCGAATTCGATTGTCGGCCTTGCGCACGCTACCTTCCAATATGTAACGTACACCAAGTTCCTGCCCCACTTGCTTCGCGTCAACTGGTCTGCCCTTGTATGTAAAACTGGAGTTACGGGCGATCACGAAGAATAGGTGGAATTTTGATAACGATGTAATGATGTCTTCGGCGATGCCGTCGGCGAAGTGCTCCTGTTCTGGATCGCCCGACATATTGTTGAAGGGCAGAACTGCGATCGAGGGCTTATCGGGCAAGGGCAACGTGACGGCGTCGGCCGCGACGGCAGACATGCCCCAACCGAACGCTGTGACAGGCTCGGCGATGTTCTTTAACTCAACCCGCCCTAGATCGTTGAAATCAGTTGCCAGCCGCCCATCGATGCTTCTTTTCGCCGTCTCTGAAATCACGATGGCGCCAGGCTCGGCGATTTCCTGCAGGCGTGCAGCAATATTGACGCCATCGCCGTACACGTCGCCATCAGCGTAGGTAACATCGCCGATATGAAGGCCCATCCTTACAGCCAGATACGCTTGCTCGGACAGTTTTTCCTGCCATTCGACCGCACAACTGACCGCTTCCGCAGCACTGTCGAATGCAATCAACCAGCCATCGCCCATGCTTTTCACGATGGTGCCGCGATGGGCGCTGACAGCCGGTACTAACAAGTCAGTACGCATTGATCGAAGTGCAGATAAAGTGCCGGCCTCGTCCTCACCCATCAGGCTGGAATAGCCGACAACATCAGCGGCCAAAATGGCTGCTAGCCTACGTTGTGTTCCCTCCACCATAGGGTCGAGTGTAACTATCGCCGCACAGGGAATCTACGCGGATTGAAGCGAGGGATGATGTCTGCTTATGGCACACATGGTTACTCAGCGCCTCTGAGACCAGTTTCCGCTGGTTTCCCGACTTCGCGCATTGCCGGAAAAACTGGGGATCAACAAGAATGACTGGGATCGAACTCTGAGATTCTATCCATATTGTTGGCCGTCCACAGATTATTCGGGCCGGACTTTCCCAGCCGGTATTTATTGAGCGGTCATGCCGCCATCTATGACAAGTTCGGAACCGGTCATCCAAGCGGATTCGTCGGAGGCCAGAAACAAAACACCGTTGGCGATATCTTCAGCTGTTCCAAGCCGGCCCATGGGGGTCCTCGCCAACAGGACTTCGTTGACCTCTGGGTCGCTGAACCGTTCGGCGGTAAGTGGGGTGGTCGCATATCCGGGATGAATTGAATTCACGCGTATATTTTCCGCCGCATACTGCAGCGCCGCGGTTTTGGTAAACAGCCGGATGGCCCCCTTGGCGGCGGAATAGGCAGGCGTCGTCGGACTGCCCACGATACCCATTATGGATGAGGTGTTGATGATCGATCCGCCGCCACCCCGGCGCATGGCCGGAATGACGGACTTGGTGCCAAGAAAGGCGCCCTTGGCATGCACGGCAAGTTCGAGGTCCCAAGTCTCCTCCGATAAATTCTCGATCTTCGTGGGAAAGGCGACGCCGGCGTTGTTGAACAGGATATCGAGGCGGCCGAATGCCTCCATTGTGTCTTCAACGGCCTGGTTCCAATCCGCTTCAGAGGTGACATCCAGATGCCGGTAGATGGCATCGGCCCCCTTGTCCCGCAGGG
This sequence comes from uncultured Rhodospirillaceae bacterium, assembly GCA_964344935.1. GTDB lineage: Bacteria > Pseudomonadota > Alphaproteobacteria. The sequence continues at coordinate 45,005 of CAYFPL010000013.1, read as the reverse complement.
CAGCGGCCGATCGCTCGCCCAACTCATCGCGAATGTCGGTCAAGACAACCTTTGCGCCCTCCCGGACGAACAAGTGGGCGGATGCCCCGCCAAAGCCCATCAGCTCGCCATCTATCGCGGCGGCGGCACCTGTCAACAGTGCCACTTTGTTTTCTAATCGCATGTTTGTCTCTGCCTATCCGCAATATTGAATCGTAATCTTGGTCGTGACAGCAATCCTACACTCAGTTGGCAAGGCACGACCTCGAATAGCCGAAGATGTCGGTGGCATCGATGGCCGCCAATCTACGCTGGGGTCCGCCTGACATGCACCGGAGTGTAACGACCCTCGAACACCAAATCCATGCAGGTTATGTGAGGCGACCGATGTCGGCCCATGGCACAGACCTGCCGATATGCGTCGCCTACCCCAATTCCGCTGTTCATCCAACATCAAGCATTGTTGGAATGCAAAATTGCCGTCGAGATGGCCTCAATTCAGATGCTTGGAGCTGCACTCAATCGGGCACGCCTGTTTGAAGATATTAAAAGTCGTACAGGGGAATAGGTTGTCGCCAGGTTGGATTTCTTTGGAACTCCTGAAGCTGCAGCTCTCCCGCATTGCAGGGTGGTCGAGGTCTGGTTGCGGTCAACCATATGCGACCTTGCGGAGGTGATCGATCAGCTATCTCCGTCACCAGCTTGCGAAGAATGGCGCGAGCAAAATCCTCAAAGCCATCGGCAACTACGATGAATGCGCCAGGGCCGCCGACGACGCAGTCCTCGTAATATAGGTCAAGATCGGGAAATGGCGGAAAGCTATAGACGTTGGGGCGGTCGTTGACGATGGGCAGACCATTAATGACAATGCCCTCGGCAGTCGCCTGGTCGCGAGCAAGGTTCACGTAGGGGCCGCTATTGTTCGGGCCGTCACCGGAGATATCGACGACGCGCCGCTCGCCTTGAAAACCGTTGTTCTTGAAGTGCCGGCTGGCGAACGCAATGGCATCGCTGATTGAGGTATACTCAACAAGGAAGACGCTGGACCGCTCGATCTCCTCGGCGAATGCGGCGGCGCTGGCCGCGTCGGACAATTCAGACCAATCGACCCGCACTCTTTGGTATCGCTCGCTGCCCCATTCAACATAAGTGACGGCGATGCGCCCGAGCCGGCCCCGTTCGATTGCAGCAACGACATCAGGGTGACGGAGGGCACGGACAAAGCCCTGACGCACCAGCGCAGCCTCATCCAAGTCCATGCTGCGCGAAATGTCGACCGCCAGCACCAGCTCCAAATCGACGGCTCGTTTCTCGGCCATCCCGCCGTCAGGAAAGATAAGGCAGCTAACCAACAGGAACGTCGTAACCATAGATCTCATGGAACACTATTGTGCGCCAATGGGACGACAATGCGAAGTACTGTAATGTCCGCTTGTGGCACGAAGCAGACATGGGCGGCCGCTCGGTTGAAATAGATCCTGTTCCAATTCGGATCGGCAGTCCTGCGCCCGCCCGCGCTATTCCATCAGCGCCGCGACATGGGCCCAGTCGCGGGTGTGCCGGGCGCCATCCTTCAAGCTCGCCCAGTGAGCCACCAGGTGTGGATCCGCCCTTTGCCCTTGATCTCTACTTCACCCCTTGGTTCGAATGTGAAGACGTCGGACAGCACTTCCTTGGCCTCGGAAGTGACCTGAATGCGGCCCGGCTCACCGTGGCTTTCCATCCGCGCTGCGGTGTTCACCGTGTCTCCCCAAACGTCATAGAAGAACTTTCGCGTGCCAATAACCCCGGCCACCGCATTGCCGGTGTGAAGGCCAATGCGAACCGACAGGTCCTCGCCAATCTCGCGTCCGAGTTTGGCGGTGACCTGCAACATATCGAGCGCCATGTCGGCCACGGCCTGGGCGTGATCGTGGCGCGGATCAGGCATGCCGGCGGCGACCATGTAGGCATCGCCGATGGTCTTGATCTTCTCGAGTCCGTATTTCTCGGCCAACCCGTCGTATTCGGTGAAGACACGATTCAAGAAGGCGACCAATTCCGGCGGTGTCAGCCGCTGCGCCCTCGGCGTGAAGTCGACGATGTCGGCGAATAGGATCGTGACATGCCCCAGATCGTCGGCGATCACATTGTCAGGCTCGTCCTTGAGGCGAAGCGCGATGCTTTCGGGTAGCAAATTGCCGAGCAGCCGCTCCGAGCGGGCATGCTCGCGTTCGAGCGCGTCCTCGGCGCGGGAGGTCTCGCGGAAGGCGTAGATCAACATGACAAAGATCATGAAGTAGGAACCTACGATGCCCGCATAATAGTTTGTGGTCAGATAAGCCTGGTCGACGCGGACGAAACTTGCCGTGGCCGGTTGCGTCGCCTCGATGGATATGAATAGCGCCAGCGGGATCAAGGCCAGCGCGGACGCCAGACGAATGCGCCCCGGTCCCAGAAAGAGCAGCATGCCGGCGGCGCCGGGAAGAAAATAGAAATGCGCCCCGGTATCGACGCCGGCCATCAGCGCAACCACCAGAACGTTGGTGAGCCAGATAAATATGAAGTAGAACGCCGCCGCCAGATCGCCGAAGCGATGCCAAAGAGGGGTACACAAGAACAACGCGCCCTGCACCACGATCACCAGCATCGGCGCCCAAAGGCCGATGGCATCCTCGACCAGATTGAGGATGGCGTAGCCATAGGAAAGGCCCGCACAGATCAACGCCACGACGTTGATCAGGGCCAGCCGTCGCCGGGTGCGCGGTGGATAGGGTTCGATCCCGAGCCTCGCCCACCAACGTATCAACCGCCGCGCGGCGTTGTCCGCAGTGACGTTCAACTGATCCATCAAAATATCATGGTTCCAAATAGGTGACCGTTGCCAATTTGGCAGTGTAGCAAGCAAGATTCTTGCCGAGAACGGCGGAGTGACGACGAGCCTTCAAGCGGTTGGACGACCTTGGTCGATGAAATGACACTTGTCGGGACGATCCAAAATTCCGCCTGCCGATGCCCCTTTCTAGCACAAAGCGGACAATGTCGGCCGCTGGGCTGAAATAGATCCGGGGCCGATGCGGATCAGCGCTGCCACACCCGGGCGGCGCTATCCCATCAGCGCCGCCACGTGGGCCCGGCCGCGTTGGTGCTGGGCGGTGTAGGTTTCGCCGTCGATGTTGGCGCCGCAGATCAGGATACAGGTGCGCTTGCCCCTAAGGCGCGCCCGCAAGGGGCCCAGGGCCGCGGCCATGGCGGCGCCGGCGGCGGGTTCGACGGCCAGCTTGCCCTCTTCCTGGCAGACCACGAGGCCGGCGAGGATCTGATCGTCGGTGATGGTCACCACATCGTCCACGAAGGCGCGGATGACGGACAGGCCATAGGGCAGGGACATCGGGGGACCCAGGCTGTCGGCGATGGTGTCCACTTTGTCCAGGGTCACCGGTTCGCCGGCGGCCAGGCTGCGGGAGACGCTGTCGGCGCCCACCGGTTCGACGCCATAGACGGCGCAGTCAGGGTTCACCAGCTTGACGCCGGCGGACACGCCGCTGATCAAACCGCCGCCGCCGACCGAGACCACCACGGCCTCGAGGTCCCGCTGGGCATCCATAATCTCCAGCCCCACGCCGGCGGCACCCAGGGTGGTGTTGATGCCCTCGAAGGGATGGATGAAGGTGCGCCCCTCGTCTCGCGCCAGGCGCTCCGCCTCGCCAATGGCGGCCATGCCGTCCGGCTTCATGATCAGTTCGGCGCCTTCGGCCTGGGCCATGCCGACCCGGAACGGATTGGCGGTGGCCTGCATCACCACCTTGGCGCTCATGCCCAGTTGCCGCGCCGCCCAGGCAGCGGCGATGGCATGGTTGCCGGCGGATGCGGCGGTGATGCCCTTGCCGGCATCGCTGCTGGGAATGGCGCGGGCCACAGACAGGGCGCCCCGGGCCTTGAACGTGCCGGTGTGCTGGAAACATTCCAGTTTCAGGTAGATATCTTCGCTCTCCAGCAGCCGGCCGATGGCGGGGGAGGCCAGGCGCACCAGAGGCGTGGCAATCACCGCATCCGCCAGTTCCCGGTGCCGGGCCCGCGCGGTCTCCAGATTCAGGGTCTGGGGGTCGAATGCGCTGTCTTCCGCCATGGATCGTTCCTTTCACGCCGTCTACTTTGCCGGCTACCGTGCCGTCCACTTATGCCTTTGCCGCCCTGGCCGTCATGGCCGGGGTGTCAATACGATCTCATCCGGCCGTGGTGATCAAGACCGCGGGCGTCCAATTCTCCCGGCGGCGTTGCCATTTTCCATTCGCATCCTCGCCGTCCAGATCTACGGGCCGGGGCGTCGGAAAGGCGGCCCGGTCATCGAGGACATTGACCATGACATTGGCATAGGCCTCACCGCCCTGTTGCGTATAGGCGGAAACATAGACGCCGCATTGCCCGCAGATCAGGTAGTCGGTGACCTCCAATCCAAAGCGATAGCGCAGGAGCCGCCCGGGGTCTTTCGCCGTGATTGTAATACGGCCACCAGGGTCGGATACCGCCCGGGCGTCATGCTTGCGGCAGAATGTGCATTGGCAGGCCCTGACCGCCGCCGCCGCCGCCGGAATGGCGGTGAGGTACTCGACCGTGAGATTGCCGCAGTGACAGGCGCCCTTGAATGCGTGCATGCCATCTCCATGGACCGATTCTTGGCTGTTTCAACAAACTCTTACAGCGGCGAATCTTAAGCCGGCCCGGGCGGTCTTGCCAGCATCCTTCACAGCGGAGCCGTCAACCGACCTTGGCCAGGCAGTCGCGCAGCAGGGAGACCCGGTGCGGGCGGAAGCTTTCTTCGGTCACTTCCAGGGTCTCGATCAGATCGACGCGGAAGACACGAAAGTCCTGGCGCAGCAGGCACCAGGTCAACAGCACCAGGGAGCGGTCCATGAAGACCATGGACAGGGGCTTGATCCGCCGCCGGGTGAAGTTGCCGGAGAGATCCGTATAGGTGATCTCCACCACCCGTTCATCCCAGGCAGCACGGCGCAGGGCGGCCACGTCGATGGAGATCTTGGGCCGTTCGTACCAGCGCTTGGCATGCAGGACGGCATTCTCGAACTGCGCCGCCATGCGATCGGGCAGGGAGGCGCGCAGCTTGGCCAGGGCGTTCTGGGCCGCATCCGCCAGCACTGGGTCGCCCACCTCGCGCACCTCGCGCAGGCCCAGGACCAGAGCCTCCATCTCATCCCGGCTGAACATCATGGGCGGCAGGGCCGGATCCTCCACCAGGGTATAGCCGAACCCGGCCTCGCCATCGATCACGGCGCCAGTGGCGCGCAGGCTCTCGATATCGCGATAGATGGAACGTTTGGAAACGTCTAGTTCATCCGCCAGTTCCTCCGCCCGTATGGGCGGGGTCATAGCGCGCATCAGTTGCATCAATTTCAGCAGCCGTTCACTTCGGGACATGGGCGGATTATCCCCCGCATTACTGCCATAAGTTGGCAGCAGGCTTTGGTACAAATACAGAACGAACAAATCAAGAGGATGCCATGCAAAGCCTGACCGCCCACCCGCCCACAGCCTCCGATCCCCAGCATAGCCCCTGCGACACACCATTTGGCCTGGCGCCCAATTCCGACAACGACCAAGACGCGGTGCCCTATGATTGGGAATTCGACGCCGGCCTGAGCCCCATAGAGCGGGCGGCCTCGGACGCCATCATCCGCATGGTGGCGGAGCGGCTGCATCCGGCCCTGATCCACGACCGCTGGGTGGACGAGGATAATTGGGACCGGCTCAAGAAAGTACAGTTCGGCCATATCCCCCTGCCCCTATTCACCTTCGTCACCCAGGAGGCGCGCAAGGAGGCCCTCGCCGCTCTACCGAACCAGAGCTGGGGATACCGGCCGGGGGCCGAGGTGTTGCACCAGGCGGGAGAAGATTTGGACGCGGTCAAGGCGCTGCTCGGCGATCAGGCCTTCTTGTTCGGCGCCCGGCCCGTGGCGGCGGACGGCGCCCTGGTGCCCGTGCTGGCCGCCATCGCCGCCTCGCCCGTGTCAACGCCCTTGAGCGCCCTGGTCACGGACGACAGTATTCTGACCGCCTATATCGAACGGGGCCGCGCCGCCATGTGCCCGGAATATGCTAGCGAACAATCGTAAATGGATGCCGCGGGAGTTACCGCCTTCGTGGCACTGTCATTCCCGCGAAGGCGGGAATCCAGGGACCTAGGAAAACCGCTGAAATTCTGGAGAGATCTGGACTCCCGCCTTCGCGGGAGTGACGAGATGTAATTGCCGTAAGAAGACAAGCACAGTCAATCTTGCCGCAATCTAGCGGACAACCTTGATGTAGGTGTCCTTTTTCACGATCTGGCCGTTGCCGAAGGTATAGATGTCCACGCCCAACCAGTCCTGCTTCTCGCCGCTCTTCAAGGTGGCGCGGCGATGCCATTCCGCATAGGCCTTTTCGCCGGCCACGCGGATATCGCTCTTCTCCCACTGCACATCCTCGACCGCCTCGAAAAGCGCCTCGAAATAGCCCCTGATCTCTTGATGGCCTTGGTAGCGGGTGCCGTGGGGCTCCGGCCCGATGGCGTTGACGAACGCGCCGTCAGGAGCGAAATAGCCCACCATGGCGTCGATATCGTGGCGGGCGAAGGCGGCCCCGATTTCGTCAATTAACTTCAAAGTTGCCGCTTCGTCCATATCCGCCTCCCGAATTGTTTACCCAACGTCTTGGGGATAAACTGCCATCATGCCATTCAGGCGAATATCGGGAACAGGAGTTTTTCCGCAATGTCGCGAAAAGAGGCATTGATCGCCGCCCACCGCTTCGGCCTGGGCCCAAAGCCGGGCGAGATCGCCCAGATGGCGGGCGATCCCCGGGGATGGCTATTGCAACAGCTTGAAGGTGAGGCGGTGACACCCGCCGCCATGGCCGACCTGCCCCCTGTCAGCGCCAATGTGCTGGACTGGTGGGATGCGGTGCTGACGTCGGTGGCGGAGTTGGTCAAGCGCATCCGCGGCGACTACCGCGACCTCTGGGCCCGGGAGGCGGCGGCCCGCATATTGGCGGCAGTGGAGGCGGAGCAACCGTTCCGCGAACGCCTGGTCTGGTTCTGGGGCAATCATTTTACGGTTTCCGGGCGCAAGGCCGTGGCCATCGGCATGGCCGGCGGCCATGAGCGGGAAGCCGTCCGCCCCCACGTCACCGGCCGCTTTCGCGACATGCTGCACGATGCCGCCAGCCATCCCGGCATGCTGTTCTACCTGGATAACTACAATTCCGTCGGGCCGCGGTCCCACCGGGGCACAGTGACCTATTATGACCGCGGCCTGAACGAGAACCTGGCCCGTGAAATTCTGGAGCTGCATACCCTGGGCGTCCAGGGCGGCTATGACCAGGACGACGTGCGAGAATTCGCCAAGATGCTGACCGGCTGGACATTCGCCCGCCGATACGAGCCGAACCCCGGCGAATTCCATTTCAGCGAAAAATCCCACGAACCGGGACCGAAGACACTCATGGGCCAGGCTTATGAAGAGGCGGGCGAGGCAGAAGGGCGCGGCGCCCTGGACTGGCTGGCCGGGCAAGAGGCCACGGCCCGGCACATCGCCTTCAAGATGGCGCGCCATTTCATCGCCGACGAACCGCCCCCTTCGGCGGTGAACAAGCTGGCGCGGACCTTTCAGGAGACCGAGGGCGACTTGAAGGAGATGGCCCGGGCCCTGGTGGTCATGCCGGAAACTTGGGCCGAGGGGCCAGGGAAGATCAAAACGCCCCAGGAATTTGTGGTCGGTTGCCTGCGCGCCATCGACGGCCGGCCTGATCCGCGGGAGATCATCGAGGTCCTGACCTCGTTCGGGCATCTGCCCTTCATGCAGCCCTCGCCCGCCGGTTGGGCCGATGACGAAGGCGCCTGGCTGAACCCGGACAGCGCCCTGCGCCGGGCCCGCTTCGCTGCCGCCACGGCTGCCGCGCATAATGGCGATACAGATGCGGCGGATTTGGCGCGGGAAATCCTGGCCGGGCGTGCGCCGGGCGAGGCGTTGGCGACCATCACGTCGGCGGAAAGCAACGAAGAGGCCTTGGCCCTGCTGTTGGCCAGCCCGGCCATGCAGCGGCGCTAGCAGATTTGGAAAGGCTGGAACCATGATCACGCGACGCAAGGTTCTCCAAGGCAGCGCCGCCACGGCCACCGCGATTGCAACCATGGGCGGCGGCCGCCTGGCCCTGGCGGCCGCGCCCCTGGACAGCCGCCTGGTGGTGGTGATCCTGCGCGGCGGCGCCGATGGTCTGGCCATGGTGCCGGCGCCGGGCGATAGCCAGTTCAAGAAGCTGCGCCAGAATCTGGCCCAGCTGAATGACAACATACCGCATATTGAATTGGATGGTTTCTTCGGCCTGCATCCCAGACTGGTGGGCCTGGGCCAGTTGTGGCAGCAAAAGCAATTGGCCGTAGTGCATGCGGCCCAGACCGGCTATCGCCGCCGCTCCCACTTCGATGCCCAGGATTTGCTGGAGAACGGCCTGAACAGCGTCAGCGCCTTGGCCGATGGCTGGCTGAACCGGGCGCTCGGTTACTTTGGCGAGCGCCAGCCCCGGGCCGGCCTGGCGGTGGGCTATGGCACGCCGTTGATCCTGCAGGGTGCGACGCCTATCTCCACCTGGGCACCCCGGCGCCTGCCCCGGCCGGAACCTGACTACCTGAATAAATTGCTGGCCATCTCCAGCACCGACCCCGCCATCGCGGGGGCCCTGAACCAAGGCATCAAGTCCGATCTGGCCAACCGGGACCGCCTCGGCCATCTGGAAACCGTGCGCAGTGGGGCCTCGGGCCGCCAGGCCCTGGCCGACCTGGCGGCGGCAGCCGGGCGCATGCTGGCCGCCGACGATGGCGCCCGGGTGGCGGCCCTGGACATGGGTGGCTGGGACACCCATGGCTATCAGAACATCGCCCTGTCCTACCGCATGCCGACCCTGGACGGCATGTTGATGGCCTTGAAGTCAGGCCTGGGCGCGGCCTGGGAGAAAACCATGGTCCTGGTGGTGACCGAGTTCGGCCGCACCGCCGTGCCCAACGGCACCGACGGCACCGACCACGGCACGGGGGGCGCCATGCTGCTGTTGGGGGGCGCCGTGCGCGGCGGCAAGGTCCACAGCGACTGGCCGGGCCTGGGCAAGACGGCGCTGTATGAAGGCCGCGACCTGATGCCCACCACGGACTTACGATCGGTCTTCAAGGGCGTGGTCATGTCCCATCTGGGCATCGACCAGGCTTTCGTGGAGGACAAGGTGTTCCCGGACAGCCGCGCCATCCGGCCGATGGAAAATCTGCGGGCCGTCTAATGCGCCAAGGCCGCCTGCCCATCAAGATCGACAGCACCTCCAACGGTGAATACCGGCCCATCCCGGTGCCGGCACATTTGCGCAAGGCCCACGCTCTGGCCCAGGAGCTGCTGACCGACAATGCCAGGAAATCCGGCATCCCCCGCCGCGCCTTTCTGAACGGTTTGTGTGGCGCGGCCACGACATTGGCGGCGTTCAATACCGCCTTTGCCGCCAAGGGCAATCAGGGCGGGCGTTTCATCCTGCCCAAGGATGCCGCCCTCGACGGCGAGGCGGCGCAGGCCGCCCTTTCGGGGGATGAGTTCATCTTCGATGTGCAGACCCACATGGTGGAACCGCAGGGCGGCTGGCGGCAAAGGAACCCGGGCTTCGAGCGGGTGCTGGCCTGGTGGCCCCAGGGATCCTGCGGCGAGAGCGACCCGGTGGACTGCTACTCCGCGGCCCACTACGTGCATGAAGTGTTCCACAACAGCGACACGGACATGGCGGTGATGAGCTTCATTCCCGCACCGCCCGACCGCAATCCGCTGAGCATGGCGGAGGCGGCCCGCACGCGGGACCTGGTGGCGGCCCTGGGCGATGGCCGGCGTTTGTTGCTGCATGCGGTCGTGCTGCCCAACCTGCCGCCGCTGGGGGAACAGCTGCGCGGCATGGAACAGGCCGCCGCCACCTGGCAGATCGCGGCCTGGAAGGTCTATACCCAATGGGGGCCCCGGGGCATCGGCTGGCGCCTGGACGACGAAGAGGTGGGCATCCCGTTCATCGAAAAGGCCCGGACCCTGGGCATCCGCAACATCTGCATCCACAAGGGCCTGACCTTTCCGCGCTTCTCGCCAAAATTCAGCGACTGCACGGATGTGGGCCCGGCGGCGCGGCGGTTCCCGGACGTCAATTTCATCATCTATCATTCCGGGCTGGAGACCGACACCCGGGAAGGCGCCTACGACCCCGACAACGCCCAACGCGGCGTCAACACCCTGATCAAAAGCCTGGCTGATAACGGCATTGCCCCCAACGCCAATGTCTATGCGGAACTGGGCAGTACCTGGCGCATCCTGATGCGGGATCCGACGGCGGCGGCCCATACCCTGGGCAAGCTGTTGAAATATGTCGGCCACGACCGGCTGCTATGGGGTACGGATTCCATCTGGTACGGCTCCCCCCAAGATCAGATCCAGGCTTTCCGCGCCTTCGAGATATCCGAACAACTTCAGGAACGCCACGGCTACCCCGCTCTGGATGAGACGTTGAAGGCCAAAGTGTTCGGCCTCAACGGCGCCGCCGTCTATGGCGTCGATCCGGCCGAGATCAAGCGCAAGGCCGGCCTGGACCCGGTCGGCCGCCTGAAGACGGCATACCTTGAGGCACCGGAGCCGAGCCATCTGACCTATGGCCCGCGCACGAACCTGGAGTTCGAATTGTTGCAGGATGCCCGCGGCGGCTGGCCGGACTGAGGCCACATGAAAGCTGCTGCTCTCGCTCTCCTGCTGCTGCTTTTAGCATCAAGACTTGTCTGGGCGGCGGAATTGCCTCTGCTCGATGCCCATAGCCAGATCGACGGCGATACGGATATGGACCTGGTGATCCGCACCATGAACCGGGCCGGCATCGGCCGGGTTTTGCTATCGCCGCGCTTCCGCCGGGCGCCGGCGGATATCCTGGCTCTGGCCCGAGCCCATCCCGATCGCATCACTGCAACCGTGCGGACCAAGACCAAAGCTTATTTCAGGGGCCGCAAGGGCATCGCTTTCTTTCGCCGGTTCGTGGGCAAGGAAATCGCAGCAGGCAGCTATGGCGCCCTGGCGGAAGTCATTCTTTGGCATGCGCAAAAGGGCAACAAGGCCGGGAAATTCGTCATCGCGCCCGACCATGCAAAAGTCGGGGTTTATCTGGATGCGGCCATGGAACATCGCTGGCCCTTTATCCTGCATATCGAGTTCGCCGCCGCCGGCGACGACCGGGCACCCTTCATGGCCAAAATGAAAGCGCTGCTCGAGCGCCACCCCGGCCACCCCATGGCCTTGATCCATATGGGCCAGATCGACGATCCGGTCGAGGCCCGGGCCCTGTTGGAAGCCCATCGCAATCTGCATTTCCTCACCTCCCACAGCAATCCCATTACCGTGGCCCGCTCCCGGCAGCCCTGGGCCAACCTGTTCGACGGCGAGCGCCTAAAGCCGGCCTGGGCGAAGGTGATGGCCGATCATCCGGACCGTTTCATCCTGGCCTTCGACAATGTGTTTCCAGAGCATTGGGGCGGCTTCTACGTGGCCCAGGCCCGGCACTGGCGCCGCGCATTGGCACATATGCCCCTGGCGGTGGCCGAGGCCATCGCCCATAAGAACGCCGAACGGCTTTGGCGTCTGCCGCCGACCCTGATCGTTCCCTGAGAGCTCGTCTATTCGGCCAAAAGATCTTCCACCGCGCCGTCGACCACCGTGCCCTTGAAGAAATCCCTATTCATGCCGGTATGCATACGGCTGACGTTGGCGAAGGTGAAATCGCGAAAGTCGGCCTCGTCCAGAAAGCCGTCATCGAGCATTTCGTAAGCCTCCACCATCACCTTGGTCATATCGGGCACGTCCCAATGGCCGATATCGGACCCCAGAATGGCGTTCAGCTTGGCGCCATGGTGGTTCAGTCGGGTATCGAAGGCGACGGCGGTCATGCGGTCGTCGGCTTCCGAGCCGAAATAGAAGTTGTCATCGAAGATGCGGCGGATGTCTTCGCCGCCGGTGATGCCGGTGCCGGCGAAATCATCCAGTTCGTCCGGCGGCACGAACAGCTGCGTCGTGCCCGGCTGGTGCGGCTGGGCCCGGATGCGTTCCGGTGTCAGGCGCGCATCGCCATACCTCTCCGCCATCTCCACCAGCAGGTCGATGTCCAGGCGGGCCGGGTCCAGGTTTTGGCTCAGGGCGCCCAGGTTCCGCTTCTCCCAATATTCGAACAGGCTGTTATAGAGCTGCGCCGCCCAGCCGGCGCCCCCCTCCAGGAAGCAAAACTTCAGGTCGGGAAAGCGGTGAGGCACACCGCCGAAGAACAGAGAGCGGCAGAAAAATTCGCTGCCATGGCCGAAACTGTTCAACGAGTTGTAGCAATAGTTCCGGGGCGAGCCGTGGGTGGAACCCCGCCCCCGGAAGGCGTTGTGGCAGCTGGGTGCGACGCCCAGTTCCACGCACTTGGCCCAGACCGGATCGTAAGCATCGCCCACGTCGATACCGGGAGAGGTCAGATCCAAACTCAGATGCGCCAGATGCGGCACGGCTTCGGCCACTTCCGGCGCCGGGCGCTGCAGCATGGTGTTGACCACGATGACCTTGAGGCCCAGCTCGCCCACCGCGAAGTCCAGTTCCGCGACCGCTTCCTTTGGGTCGGTCATGGGGATCAGGGCAGCAGGTGTGAGACGGTCGCCGACCTCCTGGAACATATCCGCATACAGCATGTTCATGGCGCGGTAGACCACGGGCCGCAATTCGTCGTCATCAAGACGCAACACGCTTAACGCCAGAGTGCCGTAAACCACGCCGAAATCGATACCGGCCTCGTCCAGGCGGGCGCGGTAGAGCTTCGGCAGCATGGCTGTGGCCCGATCGATGGAGCCGGGCCCGGAATTACCGACCCAGACCGCGCGCCGCCCGGCCCCGGTCTGATCGCCCGCCAGCATATCCTCATAGCGTTTGGCCAGTTCAGGGCCGCCCACCTGGCGCACAAAATCCAGCACCGCGAAAGTGCATTCGATCATATGGCCGTCTGCATCCACCACCGGATGCTGCAATTTGGCGCGGATATCGGCGCCCGTGAGGCCGTTGGCGGCATGGCTGGTCATGTTCCCTCCCCCATTTCAGTCGTATGAGACGTCGGCCGCCTGGAACGCCTCTCGCAGGTCATCGGCCATGGCGGCCACGTCGGCACAGACCGCATACCGCAAGGCATCGCCGAAATGCACACCCACCACGCCGGTGCGCTCGATCATCATGAAATTGAACTGTTCGCCGCTGGTGATCGCTTCGCCGAAGGCCTTCGTAGGCGTATCCCACAAAGTATAGAAGGCGGCCCGGGGCTCGATGGCCAGGCGCATGCCGCAACCCTGCATAAGATCGATGAGGACGCGCAGACGTTCGGCATACATTTCCCGGCAAGCAGCGATGCCCGCCTGGTCGGTTTCCAGCGCCGCCAGGACGCCGGCGGCCAGGGGGGCGACGAAGCCGGTATCGGTTTTTCCCTTGATGATCTTCACATCGCCGATGAAATCCGCCGAGCCGACCATGGCGCCGATATGCCAGCCCGTGCCGTTGCCGATCAGCTTGGCGGCGGTGAAGGCCTCCGACCAGGACAGGTCGGGGAAATCGACGGCGACCTCCGACAGCGTGGCGCAATCGTCACTATGGGAGAGGGAGATATAGGCGGCGTCATTGAACAGGCGAATGTCGTTGTCGGAGCAGTATTGGCACAGGTCCCGCCACCAGTCGGCCTCGGCAATCTGTCCGGAAGGATTATGGGGATAGTTGGCCATGATCAGGTCGGTGCCCGGCGCGATCTCCGAAATGGCGAAGCGGTATTCATTGCCGCCGTTCAGGGGCAGGGCATAGTGCTCCACATTGACCTGCAGGGCGCATTGATCGGCCGGCGTGGGATAGCCCGGCTTGGTCATGGTGGCCACCTTCACCGGTCCTTCAACAGCGCCGCAGGCGAGTGGGAGGAAACCCAGGGATGGTTTGATGCCCGAGATGGGCAGATAATCCAGGCCGTCGTCCGGCAGATCGCTCTTCAAATGCGCGCGGATGAAACGCTGGGAAAACCCAGGGACAGCGGCGCTGTCGTTGTATTGATAGGCGTGCATGGCCTCTTCTTCGCTCATGATGGCATCGCGGGCCGCCAGCCGGGCGCTCATCAGCGCCGCCCCCTTAGGCTCGCCGATGGACAGATCCACGAGTTTCTGGCCCGCCGCCGCGGCCTCGGCCCGCTTGGCCCGAATCTTCATGAAGATATTCGCCCCACCCGCCGGCAATCTGGATTTCCGCATCTCTTTCCGCCTCAACAGAACAAACACTCAGGCACCAACCTAAGCGCTCCGGCTGGCATAATCCAGCCGGGTGGCGTTGGACTTCGCCCTGCCCGTCCGGCAAGATAGCCGGCAAACAATAAATATGGGGATTGGTCATGAAAGCGGCGTTGATGGAGCGGAACGGGGGTCCGGAAGTCCTCGTTTATGGCGATATGCCCGACCCGGTTGCGGGTCCCGGGCAAGTGGTAGTGGACATCCACGCGGCCTCTGTCAATGCCGCCGATTGGAAGGTGCGGGCGGATGAATATGGCGGCGCCAAGCTGGCGTTCCCTTATATCCTTGGCCGGGACTTCTCCGGCGTGGTCAGCGCCCTGGGCGACGGTGTGGAGGATTTCGCCATCGGCGATGCGGTGTTCGGGGTCTGCGACGTGGGCCAAGAAGGCGCCTATGCCGAGAAGATCGCCATCAAGGCCGCCATTATCGCCCGCAAGCCCGACAGCCTCTCCCACGTGGCCGCCGCCGCACTCGCCCTGGCCGGCCTGACAGCAACGGTGAGCCTTGAAGATACCCTGAAGTTGCAGCCCGGCGAGACCATTCTGATCCAGGGCGGTGCCGGCGGCGTGGCGGGTTTTGCCATCCAACTGGCCAAGCATTTGGGCGCCCGTGTCATCACCACCGCCAGCGCCGCCAACCACGACTATGTCTCCGCCCTGGGCGCCGACCGCATTATCGATTACAACGCTCAGGATTTCGCCGATGCGGTGTTCGACTGCGACGCGGTGTTCGAAACCGTGGGCGGCGATGTGGCGGAACGATCCTTCGCGGTCTTGAAACCGGGCGGCCGGGCCGCCTTCATTGCCTCCGGCGCCACGGCGCCGGAATGCCCCCGCGACGACGTGGACGCCCTACGCCCCGCCGTGGGCCGGGACCGAGAGCATTTGGAGCGCATTGTGGAACTGTTCGAGGCCGGCTCGGTCACTGTGCCGCCGATCACCGAATATCCACTTTCCGAGGCAGCCGCCGCGCACCGGGTCAGCGAAGCACGGCATCTGCGCGGTAAGCTGGTTTTCAAAGTGCGTTGACCGGGCGCGCCGACGCCGTCCACCAACAATCACCACTCCACTTTAACAATAGCGTTAGGACATCACGCATGCCCCGTATCCCCGCCATTGACCCCGCCGATATGAACGACGCCCAGCGCCAGTTCCACGATGCCATCGTCTCTGGCCCCCGGGGTGGCATGGGCGGGCCGTTCCAGGCATGGATCCACAGCCCCGAATTCGCCGACCGGGCGCAGCGGCTGGGCGAATACTGCCGCTTCAACAGTGTCCTGGAGCCACGCCTGTCGGAGCTGGCCATCCTAATCACGGCCCGGCATTGGACGGCCCAGTTCGAATGGTACGCCCACGAGCCCATGGCCCTGAAAGGCGGCCTGTCAAAAATGGTCATCGAGGCCATTCGCGAGCGGCGCCAACCCACATTCGACAAGGCGGACGAAGCGGCTGTCTACGAGTTCGCAACCGAACTCTACCGCGAGCGCACGGTTTCGGATGCCACCTACGCATCCGCCAAGACCCAGTTGGGTGAACAGGGCGTGGTCGATCTGGTCGGGGTGCTGGGCTATTACGTCCTGGTTGCGATGACCCTGAACGTGTTCGATATGCCGCTGCCCGAGGGCGTTCCCCTGCCTTTGGCGCCCTAATTCGCGGCCACTACAATTCCGTCGGGTATTGTTGGAAACCGGGCGCCACGTTCCCATCCCAATCCGAAACCGCCACGGTATGCACCCGGGCCGCGGGCGGACCCTGGTGTAACGCGACGAGCATGTTCTGCACGGCAGTTTCAGGGCCGGCCAGCACCGCCTCGACACTGCCGTCTCCCCGGTTGCGGACCCAGCCGTCGAGACCGAGGGCGCGGGCCTGATCCACGGTCCAGCCGCGGAACCAGACGCCCTGTACCCGGCCGGTGATGACTGTATGCACCTTGCGGCCGGGCGCCGCCATGGCAGGCCTATTCGAACTCCAGGATGATGTCGTCCACGGCGAGGCTGTCGCCGGGAGCGGCCTTGAGGGCGGCGACCACGCCGTCGCGCTCGGCGCGCAGGATGTTCTCCATCTTCATGGCCTCGACGACGGCGAGGGCCTGGCCCGCCTTGACCTCGTCGCCCGCCTCTACGTCTAGCGAGACCACAAGGCCGGGCATGGGGCAGAGCAGGAATTTAGAGGTATCGGGGGGCAGCTTCACCGGCATCAGCGCCGCCAGCGCCGCTGCCCGGGGCGTGCGCACCGTGGCCTTTGCCTCCACCCCGCCGTGAAAGAGGCGGAAGCCGTCCGCCTCCGGATCCGCCTGCAGGGTGACATGGCGGCCATCCACCGTGCCTTCGAAGATGCGCTGGCCGGGGCGCCAATGGCTGCGCACGGCAATCAGACGGTCACCCAACCGCACATCCAGGCCGTCCTCGGCATCCTCCACCGTGACCGGATGATTGCTGTCGTCCAGGCTGACCACCCAATCGCTGCCGAAGCCGGGCCGGTAATGGGGTAACTGCCCGCCGATCTCGCCCTCCCGGCCGACGCGGCGACGATGGAGGAGGATCGATGCCGCGATCAGGGCGTCGAGAACCTGGCCGTCCCGGGGGGCGCCTGTGAAGCCGTCGGGATACTCCTCGTCGATAAAGGCGGTGGTGAGCCGGCCCTCGATAAAACGGGGATGGGTGATCAGGGCGGAGAGGAAGCTCATATTGTGGTTGATGCCGCGTACGTAATAGCCGTCCAGCGCCGCCGCCATGGCATCGATGGCGCCTTGTCTGTCCTGTCCCTTGGCGCACAGCTTGGCGATCATGGGATCGTAGAACATGGTGATTTCGGAGCCTTCCACGACGCCGGTGTCCACCCGGACGCTCTCGCTCTCCGCCGGGGGTCGGCAGCGCACCAGGCGGCCTATGGACGGCATGAAGTTGCGGTAGGGATCCTCGGCATAAAGGCGGCATTCGATGGCCCAGCCGTCGGCCTGCATATCGTCCTGTGAAACGGTCATGGCTTCGCCCGCGGCGATGCGGATCATCTGTTCCACCAGATCCACGCCATAGATCATTTCCGTAACCGGGTGTTCCACCTGCAGACGGGTGTTCATCTCCAGGAAATAGAAGTTCCTGTCCTTGTCCACGATGAACTCCACAGTGCCGGCGGAGCGGTAGTCCACGGCCCGGGCCAGGGCCACCGCCTGTTCCCCCATGGCCTGGCGTGTGGCCTCGTCCAGGAAGGGGCTGGGCGCCTCTTCGATAACCTTTTGGTGGCGGCGCTGGATGGAGCATTCCCGCTCGCCCAGATAGATGCAGTTGCCATGGCCGTCGGCCAGGACCTGGATCTCGATATGGCGTGGTTCCTCGATGAATTTCTCGGCAAAGACCCTGTCGTCGGCGAAGCTGGAGCGGGCCTCGTTCTGGGCAGAGATAAAACCTTCCCGCGCTTCCGCTTCCGAATAGGCAATGCGCATGCCCTTGCCGCCGCCGCCTGCCGAGGCCTTCAGCATCACCGGATAGCCTAAGTCTTCAGAAACACGCGCTGCATCATCCGCATCCGCCAGCACTTCCAGATGGCCGGGCACGGAATTGACGCCCGCCTCCTGGGCCAGTTTTTTCGAGGCGATCTTGTCGCCCATGGCCTCGATCGCCCCTGGCGGCGGTCCGATGAAGGCGACGCCCTGATCCGCCAGGGCCTGTGCAAAAGCAGGATTCTCTGAGAGGAAGCCATAGCCGGGATGCACGGCTTCGGCGCCCGTGCGGCTGATGGCATCGAGGATACGTTCGGCCACCAGGTAACTCTCTGCCGCCGCCGCCGGGCCGATGGCCACGGCCTCATCCGCCATGGTCACGTGCAGGGCGTCCGCATCCGCCTCGGAATAGACAGCCACGGTCTCGATGCCCATGGCCTTGGCCGTGCGGATGACACGGCAGGCGATTTCGCCACGGTTGGCGATCAGGATCTTGGAAAACATGTAATCGCTACTCTCCGATTAGAGCGGAATATTGCCGTGCTTCTTCCAGGGGTTCTCGAGGCTCTTGTTCTTCAACATGGTCAGGGCCCGGGCCACCCGGCGGCGGGTGTTATGGGGCATGATGACATCGTCAATATAGCCGCGCTTGCCCGCGATGAACGGATTGGCGAAGGTGGCGGCATATTCCTCGGTCAACTCCTCGATCCGCTCCGGATTGCCCAGTTCGGACCGGAAGATGATCTCGACCGCGCCCTTGGCGCCCATCACCGCGATCTCGGCCCCCGGCCAGGCGAAGTTGACATCGCCGCGCAGATGCTTCGAGGCCATGACGTCATAGGCCCCGCCATAGGCCTTGCGCGTAATCACCGTAACCTTGGGCACCGTGGCCTCGGCATAGGCATAAAGCAGCTTGGCGCCGTGCTGGATAATGGCGCCATATTCCTGTGCCGTGCCGGGCAGGAACCCGGGCACATCGACGAAGGTGACGATGGGGATGTTGAAGCAATCGCAGAAGCGGACGAAGCGAGCGCCTTTTCGGGCGGAATCGATATCCAGTACGCCGGCCAGCACCATAGGCTGGTTGGCGACAAAGCCCACCGTTGAACCGTCGATGCGGCCGAAGCCGATCACGATGTTGGCGGCGAAGTCCGGTTGGATCTCGTAGAAATCGCCATCATCCACCACCTTTTCCACCAATTCCTTGATGTCATAGGGTTTGTTAGGGTTGGCGGGCACCAGGGTATCGAGGGAGGTTTCCGGCCGGTCGACGGGGTCGTCGGTGGGCCTTTGCGGCACCTTCTCCTTGTTGGAAAGCGGCAGGAAGTCGAACAGCCGGCGGATTTCCGCCAGGGCCTCGACATCGTTGTCAAAGGCCAGGTCGGCGACGCCGGATTTCTTGCTGTGGGTGGAGGCACCGCCCAATTCTTCGTGGGTGACCTCCTCCTGCGTCACGGTCTTCACCACGTCCGGGCCGGTCACATACATGTACGAGCTATCCCGCACCATGCAGATGAAATCGGTCATGGCCGGGGAATAGACCGCACCGCCCGCGCATGGTCCCATGATCACGGAAATCTGCGGCACCACGCCCGAGGCCAGTACGTTGCGCTGGAACACCTCGGCATAGCCGCCCAGGGAGGCGACGCCTTCCTGGATGCGGGCGCCGCCGGAATCATTCAGGCCAATCACCGGGGCGCCGGATTTCATGGCCTGGTCCATGATCTTGCAGATTTTTTCCGCATGCGCTTCCGAGAGGGAGCCGCCGAAGACCGTGAAGTCCTGGCTGAAGACAAAGACCAGGCGGCCGTTGATGGTGCCCCACCCCGTGACCACGCCGTCGCCGGGGATGCGCTGTTCCTCCATGCCGAAGTCTTCGCAGCGGTGCTCGACGAACATGTCGTATTCCTCGAACGAGCCGGGATCGAGCAGCAGATCGAGCCGCTCCCGCGCCGTCAGCTTGCCCTTGCTGTGTTGCGCCTGAATTCGTTTCTCGCCGCCCCCGGTGCGCGCGGCCGCGCGCTTCGCCTCGAGCTGGCGCAGGATATCCTGCATCTGCCTGCCACCTCCCCTTGCGGGATTTTCATTTCACCAAAGGTTTTGATAGCACGATACGCTATCGGGTTTCATCGCATCGTGTGGAAGATTGTGGCTTTTTTTAGGCCGATTAGGGGCGAAAGGGTACCGGAGTGAACCCCTATGCCGCGCGATGGAGTTCCAGGAAATGCACCGCGTCGGCGAATTCCTGGCGTAGACGGGCGGCATGGGCCTCCGCCTCGGCATCGCGGCCCCATTTCTCCGCCTGGTAGTCCTGATCCAGGCGTATGGCTGACCAGGCCGTGGCCACATCGGCAGCACCGGCACTCACCGCGAGGCCCAGGACCAGGGAGCCGGCGATGGTGACCAGGTCGTTCAAAGCGGCCAGCTCCATCACGTCGTGGCCATCGACGGCCCGGCGCAGCGCAGCCAGGGCGCCTTGGTCCTGGGCGATATGCGCAATGCCGTCGGTCACGGTAAGAACCGCCTGATGCTGGCTTTCCACCCATTGCAGCCAGGGCGACCAGAGCGCCTCCTGACGCCGCACCAGATCGGGCGGCCCATCGACGCGATAACACAGCATATCCGTCTCGCCATAGCCGGCTAGATTGTCCACCACCGCGTCCCGCTGTCCCGCCACCATGTCAATGGCTGTGTTGGCCAGTCGGGCCAGCGGCATGCTTTCAGGCACGATTTCATCATCCTGGCGCAACCATTCTTCGGCAATGGCATCTGCCACCGTACGGCCCGGCACCACAAACGGCGCTTTCTTCGGCGTACGAATGGCCCGGCCGTCCAGTTCGACCGTAAAGCCCGCCGCTGCGGGCACGACCACGGCAGTTTCATAAAAACGCTTCATTCTTTACCCAAGATTCTTGCCGGCAGTTCAAGCAGCCGTTTCGCGCCCTTCCCGGCGGCGGTGCCAAGGCGATCCAAGGTACCCGGTGCCTTGGGGGCGCTGGCCTGCGCCTCGCCATCTTTTACCACATCCAGACAGGGGTGGGATTGGCCGGTACCGGTATTTAGCAACGGCAGGAGCAATCCCACACCGGGCAGCAGCAGGTTGCCCGCCAGGGCCGTTGCCACACTGCCCGCCAGCGCCTTGCTGTCTGGTGTCAACAAGGGATCCGCCAGGGTGCCACGAATATTGATCGGCGTTGCCAGGGACAGAAGGCTCGGATCCTTCGGGCGCGGCACGAGACGAAATTCCAGGGCCTCTCGTCCCAAATCGATCCCGCCTTCGCCGGTTATCGTAATATTCCCGGTATCCAACAGTATGATCCGGCTGACGGCTTTTCCCTCCTTGATGTCGTAGGCACTGGCGAAACAGTTCAGACGGGCGCTCTTGCCAGTAAGGCCGCCCTTGACCAGACCGGTTACCAGGTCCATGGCAAGGGGTTCGAGGAAGCGGTTGTGGATTTCACCCGCACCGACGACGACCGAGACCGTCCCGTCCAAGCGTGAGGCCAGGGTGCGCAGGTCCTGGCCGTTGGCACGTAAATCCCCGCGCAGGTCCAGGGGGCCGTCCACCGCGTCCAGTCCGAGCATCGGCCCCAGGCGCTTTAAGGCCACACCTTGCAGCGTGAAGGTTGCCATTGCAGCCGAATCCTGAAATTTGCCCTGCGCCTGCAGCTTGCCGCCGGCGATCTGCCCCTGGCTTGGCTCCAGTATCAAGGTGCCATCCCGCAGGCTCACCGCCGTCTCCACCTGGTGCAAATCGATTTCACCCCAGCGCAGCCGGTCGGCGCGGTAACTGACACGGCCTTGGAGCAGGGATGGCAGTTCATTATCCAAGGCAATATCCGGTATCACCCGTCCGTCCGGATCTTCGCGCTCCTCCGCAGGGTCACCCAGCGAGAGCAATGCCAAATCGAATTTCTTCGAATGCAGGGCGCCATCCAGAAAGGGCGGTTCTTGGGTAAAGTCAATTTTCCCCTGACCGTTCAGATCGCTGTCGCCGAAACTTGCTTTCAGTTCGTCAAGACGGACGGCGCTTCTAGAGCCGGTGATGCGGCCGGCGGCACGCAAAGCGCCCGCTTGATGTTCACCTTCGGCGGCGCCGGCTGGCGACAGGGCTTGCGCCGGCACCGTGGCGGTAAAGGCGATATCCAAGTCCCCACCATGCAAAGGATCACCGACGGCGCCCCTCAAATCCAGATTCAGGCCGTTGTCGTGGCGAAAGCGGCCGACGATGCGGCCCAGGCGCGGTCCTTCGACATCGCCCGACAGACGGGCCGACAGATCGAAGCGGCCCAATTCGGGGACCGCCATCTGGACATAAGGGGAGAGGACCTTGCTGTTGGCTCCGCGCAGGCGCAGCTTCAGGTTCAGCCCGGTGCCAAGCAGGACATCGTTGACTGTGCCGGTTGCCGCCAGGCTGAGGCGATCGCCCCGGCCGGCCTGCAGATCCAAATCCACAAGGGATGGTGCCGCCAACGTGCCGATGATCCGCCCTTGGGCGCGAAGCGGCGCCAGGGTGGGAATGTCGGCATCCACCAGGGCTAACAGGTCAGCCGCTGCCCGGGCCCGCACGCGAACGTTCAGTGCCAGGCCGCGCCGGGCCGCAATATCGTCGATGCGGCCGCCGACGGCGATCTCGACGCCGGACAGGGGCGAAAACTCCGCATTCATATTGTGCAAAACCAGTTTGCCGTTCAGGTGTTTTAGATCGAAGGCCGCCTCGGCCCGGCCCTTGAACACTGGCTTCTGGCCCAGAGCGCGCAAAAGAGCAGCGGCGTCCTCCGTCCGCGCAGCGATGTGTAAATTGACGCCCTTGCCGGCGGCCACATCCTTCACCGCACCCTGGAAATCCAAAATCGAGCCGCTGTCGTGGCTGATCCGGCCATCGATCCCATCCAACCGGGGCGCCGCCACCTGGCCTTGCAGATTGCCTTGCATCACAAGACTGCCCAGGGGCGGGATATCCATTGCCAGAATTTCGGACAGCTTGCTCACCCGGTCCGCCGTCAAGCGCAGATCGAGGGCCAATCCCCTCAGCCCGACGGCATCCTGCATGCCACCGGTCAATTTCAGGCGCGCACCGGGCGCAGGCGCCATTTGCAGATTGACGTTCCGCAAGGCCACCGGCCCATCGCGGTCCGTAACGTCAAAAGCGACGGTGGCCTCACCGCCAAGACGGGTTTCCTTGCCCAGGGCGTGAAGCAGAGCGGCGGCGTCATCAATTTTGCCCTGAACGTTGAGGTCGATGCCCTTGAAGGACAAGGGTTGGAAAACCCGGCCCGATAGCGCGATGCGGCCGCTATCCGTCGCAATCTGGCCCTGAATTTGAACCTCGCGCCCCTGTAACAGAGCATCGGCGCTATCTATCCGCCCCGCCGCCGTCAGGGAAAAATTCCCGACACTTCCGCGCAGGTCGAGCTCCACCGCATCCGCGGTAGTCATGGAAAATTCGTCGACGTGCAAAACCGTATCCCGGCCGCCATCGCGATAGGTCATTGCCCCATCCAGCAGACGCACCTCTGGTATGCGCGGCACTGTCCATGCCCCACCATCGTCGGCTGTCTCGATAGCCCAATTGAGATCACCGCTGGCATCGCGGTGGATCAGAATTTCGACGCCCTCCAGGACAAGGCGGTCAATCTCCACCTGCCTTTGCAACAGCGGCATCAGGGCCAAGCCCAGGGAAAGGCGGCCGATCCTGGCCATTTCCGGTGCGTCGTCTGCTGCGTCTTCCCGCATAGATATGTCGCGAGCGGAAATGCCCGTGTGCAGGCCCAGTTGCAGCTTCAAGTCGCCATGAATTTGCAATGGACGTCCAAGAGCCTGGCTCAACTGAGCCGCCAGCACCCCCCGGTATTGGTTGAAGTCAATGAAATAGAGGATGGCCGTCAGGCTGATCAGAATGCCGGCGATGATGCCAAGAGCCCATCTGATGTATCTCAAACTGCGGACCATTGCTCGTCCACATACGGGAGCAGTTCGCGAAAGTCCCGCAATACGGCCTGCGCGCCCGCCGCCGTCAGTTCGGCTTCCGTATGATAGCCCCAAGCAACGCCGAGTGGATGCACGCCGGCGTTAAAGGCCATCAGCATATCGAAGCTGGTATCGCCCAGCATCAGAGTATCTTCGGGGCCCACCCCGGCCTCGGCCATGGCCTGTTGCAGCATCGCCGGATGTGGCTTGCTGGGATGGCCATCGCTTGTTTGCCGGGTGACGAAGATATCCAACAGATCGTGTCCGCCGAGGACGGCCTCGAGGCCGCGCCGGGACTTGCCCGTCGCCACACCCAGCAGGTAGCCCTGTGCATTCAATGCGGCCAGCACCTCGGTCGCATGGGGGTACAACGGCTCGGGCGATGTGCCCGGGTCCCGCCGGGCAAAGAACTGCCGACGGTAAGCAGTGACCAGGCGGTCCCATTCCTCGGGCTCCCCGCCCGGCAAAAGACGGCGCACCGCCTCCTCCAGCGTCAGGCCGATCAGGGCCCGGAACGTCGCGGCATCGGGCAGCGGCAGGCGCAACTCATGGAAGGCCCGGTTCATGTTCTCGACGATCGTGTGCTGGCTGTCGACCAGGGTGCCGTCGCAGTCGAACACGATCAGACGCACGGGCCGGCTCCCTCCTATTCCTCGTCGGAACCGGCGAAGAGGGCGCTGTCGGAAATGGACCGGGGATCACGCATGGTCCAGCGGCCCTGTTCCACCGTCGAGAGGAACTCCGCCATCGCCTGGTTGAAGGCTGCCGGCTCCTCCAAATTGGCGGCATGGCCCGTGCGCGGCAGCATCACCAGGCCGGAGGAGCGGATGGTCCGTTTCAGGTAGAGGCTAGCCTCCAGGCAGGGCTCCTCCTCATCGCCGATGATCAGCAGGGTGGGAACTTCCAAGGCCCGCAGTTCGTCCTCAAGATCGTAGAGCGAAGGGCGTTTCGCCTGCACGCCCGCCATGGTGCGCCCGGTGCCTTCGGCAGAATGGCCGAGGAAGCGTTCCTGGAATTCGGCGAAGCCGCGGGGGTCCTTGTTCTGGAACTGCACCCGCGTGGGCCCGAGCGAGTAGGGCGTGCCCACCTCGAGCATGCCTTTTTCCATGAAGTCGTTGGCCAGAGCCGCCACTTCCTCGTTGAAACCCGCCCGGCTGTCCTGCTTGGCGCCATAGCCACAGCCCAGCACCACCAGGCTCTCCGCCATATGGGCATAGCGCAGACCGAAATGCAGGGTGGCGAAGGCCCCCATGGAACAGCCGGCGATATGGGCGCGCTCGATATCAAGACCACGCATCACGGCAGCGATGTCGTCGGTGGCGATATCTTGGGAATAGAGGTCGGGATCGCTGGGCACCTCGGAGGGGGGATAGCCGCGCGCGTTGTAGGCGATGCAGCGGTAGCGACGGGAGAAGAAGCGCATCTGGTCTTCCCAAGAGCGCAGATCGTCGGCGAATTCATGCACGAAGATGATCGGATCGCCGCTGCCGGCTTCCTCGTAATACAACTTGGCGCCCTCGGCCTGAATGTGGGGCATTGTGTCGATCCTCCCTAGATGATGTCTTCCGCCTGCAGTTCGGCCATGCGTTCCTCAGCCGACTCGGGATTGAAACCAAGGACCTGCAGGGTCCGCCGGAACGGCTCGGGCGCCGGGGCGGCCACCGATAAAGTGCCGCCGTCGGGATGGGGCAAGGCGATGGACCGGGCATGCAGGTGCAACCCTGGGTCCAGATCCATACCCGGCAGGACGCCGTCGCCGCCGCCGTATTTCCGATCGCCCAAAATAGGCGTGCCGACCGCGGCGCAATGGGCGCGCAATTGGTGCGTCCGTCCCGTGCGCGGCCACAGGGCCAGCCAGGCGGCCTGATCGCCTATGGTCTCTATCACCGCGAAATCGGTCAGGGCAATCTTGCCCCCGTCCCGGTCAACGCGTACCCGCTCGCCATCGCGTCCCGGCAATTTGGCCAAGGGCAGATTGATCTGACCCCTGTCATGGGGCGGCACACCAACAGTGACGGCCCAGTACAGTTTCTCGCTGTCCCGGTCCCGGAAGGCCTTGGCCATGGCGGCGGCGGCCCGGGCATGGCGGGCCAGGACCAAAACGCCAGAGGTATCCCGGTCCAGGCGATGCACCAGGCGGGGCCGCTCCTTGGCTTCGAAGCGCAGGGCGTCCAGCATGCCATCCAAATGCCTGAGCGTGCCGCTTCCGCCCTGTACGGCCAGGCCGGCGGGCTTGTCCAGCACCAGGACAGATGCGTCCTGATGGATGATGCGGGCCTGCAGGTCCGCCGCCTCCCGGGCATTGACCTTGCTCTGTACCTTTGCCTTGGGCTTGGGCGCTTCCAGGGGCGGGATACGCACCATTTGGCCGGGCGAGAGGCGGTGGCCTGCCTTGACCCGGGCGCCGTCAACCCGGACCTGGCCCTTGCGCAGCAGCTTTTCCAGACGGCCGTGACTCAGTTCCGGATAACGCCGGCGGAACCAGCGGTCCAGGCGCACCTCGCCCTCGTCCGCGCCGACTTCGATCATTTGCACCTGGCTCATCGTATCAGGCTCACGCGAAAACCTGACGGAATAGCCACAGGCCGGCGAACAGGCCGCCAATGGAGAGCAGCACATTGCCGCCGATATAGGCGAAGGCCGGACCCAGGCTGCCCCGCTCTAACAGCAAAACCGCATCAAGTGAGAAGGCCGAGAAGGTGGTAAAACCGCCGAGAACACCAACCACCAGAAAGCCGCGCATCTCCTGGCTCGCTGACCAACGCAGGGCCAAATACTCCACCAGCATGCCGAGGATGAACGAACCCACCACGTTCACCGTCAAGGTGCCCCAAGGAAACCCGCCGCCCGCCCAGCGCATAACAGAGCCGGAAACCAGATGCCGGCCCACCGCGCCCAAGGCGCCGCCGGCCGCGATGGCGAACAGCATGTTCATGTATCGGGATCCTCCCCGCCTCCGGACATCCCCGTCTGGCGCAGTTTATCCCAATATGCCATGCGTTTGGCGATTTCCCGTTCAAATCCCCGTTCCGCCGGCGTGTAGAAATCCTGCCGCGCCATCTGTTCGGGGAAATAGTCCTGCCCGGAAAAACCTTCCTCGGTGCCATGGTCATAGACATAGCCCTTGCCATAGCCCAGATCCTTCATCAGCGAGGTGGGCGCATTCAGGATGTGTTTCGGCGGCATCAGGGAACCGGTCTCTCGCGCTGCGCCGCTGGCCTGGCCCAGGGCCTTGTAAGCCGCGTTCGACTTGGGCGCAGTGGCCAGATAGATCACCGCCTGGGCGATGGCCAGTTCACCCTCGGGGCTGCCCAGAAAATCAAAGGCCTCCTTGGCGGCGTTGGCCTGGACCAGGGCCTGAGGGTCGGCGAGACCAATGTCCTCCACCGCGAAACGCACCAGCCGCCGGGCGATGTAAAGGGGCTGTTCGCCGGCGGTCAGCATCCTGGCCAGCCAATAGAGCGAGGCATTCACGTCCGAGCCGCGCAGGGATTTGTGCAGGGCGCTGATCAGATTGTAATGGCCTTCCTGGGCCTTGTCGTAGACCGGCGCCCGGCGCTGCAGGGCCTGGCTCAAGGCCGCCACATCCAGAGGTGCACCGTCGTCAAGAGCGAGTAGTTCCTCGGCCAGATTGAGAACGAAACGGCCGTCGCCGTCGGCCATGGCACGCAGGGTCAACCGTGCCTCGTCCTCCAGCGGCAGTTCCCGTCCGCTCAAGGCCTCGGCCCGCTGCAGCAATTCCTCCAGGGCGGCGTCGTCCAGGCGGTTGAGCACCAGCACCTGGCAGCGGGAAAGCAGGGCGGCGTTCAGTTCAAAGGACGGGTTTTCCGTCGTGGCACCCACAAGGATGATGGTGCCGTCCTCCACATACGGCAAAAATCCGTCCTGCTGCGAGCGGTTGAAGCGGTGGATCTCATCCACGAACAACAATGTACCCTGGCCACTGACACGCCTCTCGGCGGCCGCGGCGAAGGCCTTGCGCAGATCCGCCACGCCGGAGAACACCGCCGATAGCTGTTCGAAGTGCAACCCCACATGGGCTGCCAGCAAACGGGCGATGGTGGTCTTGCCACTACCCGGCGGCCCCCACAGGACCAAAGAGGCCATACGCCCGGCGGAGAGCATGCGCCGCAACGCGCCGTCCGGGCCCAGCAGATGGTCCTGGCCAATCACCTGATCCAGATCGCCGGGACGCAGGCGTTCCGCCAGGGGCCGGGTGGGGCCTTGGTCCATGCCAGCGGCCTCGAACAGGTTGCTCATAAGCTAAACCGGATGGTGCGCATCTTGTCGCCCCGCTGCATGGTGATGCGCCATTTCTCCACCGGCGCCTCCAGTGCGGCGACAAGGTCCGCCACCGTGTCGATGCGGGTTTCGTTGATCTGCAGGATCTTGTCGCCGGGGCGCAGGTAGCGCCGGGCCGGGGTTTGGCGCTGTACGTTGATGATGATGACACCCTGATCCAAGGTCTCCAGCCCCAGTTCCTCGGCCAGGGCGGGGGACAGATTGGCCACCCGGGCACCGGTCAAAGGCTGGCGGCCGGCCAGCTCTGTCAGGTTGCGGGGCGGGGTTTCCGGCGCGGCCTCAAGGCGCAGATTGACCTTGCGCCGGTCGCCGTCGCGGTATAGGGCGAATGGGGCCTGATCGCCGATCATGCGGGTGCCCAGACGGAAGTTCAATGCCTTGGGCGAGGCCACCTCGTGGCCGTCCACGGCCAGGATCACGTCACCGATCTCGATCCCGGCCCGGGCCGCCGGCCCGTCGGGAAAGACGGAGCGCACCATCACACCCAGGGGACGCTTCATGCCGATGGAGGCGGCGATGTCCGGCGTCACCGCCTGGGTGGCGGCACCCAGCCAGGGCCGCTTGACGTAAGGATGGCCTGACTTGGCTGAAGCCAGCACCGCCCGCACCATGGACGAGGGCACGGCAAAGCCGATGCCGTGGGAGCCGCCCGTCTTGGAATAGATCGCCGAATTGACGCCCACCAGCCTGCCGTCCATGGTGATCAGGGCGCCGCCCGAATTGCCTGGATTGATGGCCGCATCGGTCTGAATGAAGAACTGGAAGTCCGAAACCCCAATGCCCGTGCGTGCCAGGGCGGAGACGATGCCCGAGGTTACCGTCTGGCCCACATTGAACGGATTGCCGATGGCCAAGACCAGATCGCCCACCTCCAAACTGTCGGAATCCCGCAGCTTCAGATAGGGCAATGCCTCGCCCTCGGTCTCGATCTTCAGGACGGCAAGGTCGGTGCGTTCGTCGGCCAGCAACAGTTTGGCATCAAACTCGCGGCGGTCGGACAGCGCCACGGTGATCTCGTCGGCGCCATCGATGACGTGGTGGTTGGTGACGATCATGCCGTCGGCGGTCAACAACACACCCGAGCCCAATGAGTTCTGCCGCCGCTGACGCCGCCGCTCGGGCCCGCCGAAACGTTCGCCAAAGAAGCGGCGGAAGAAGGGGTCGTCGAACAGGGGCGAACGCAAGACCTGCTCCACCACCCGCCGGGTATAGATATTGACCACCGCCGGGGCCGCCCGTCTCACCAGGGGCGCAAAGGAAAGCTGGATCTCCGCCTTGCTTAGCGGCACCTGTTTGGCCGCCGCCTGCGGGGACGGCACAGACAGGGCCAGAACAATGGCAAATACGACAGACGCCGCCCGGAAACCTTTCACAGCCTACCTACCCTTTGCTCAGAGTCTTGCTCAAAGTCTTGCTCAACGTCACCCAATGCCGCCTAGGATGCCGCAAAAACAATCGGGGCAGCCGCAAGGCCGCCCCAATGTGATCTTGTCTTGCCGTCGTGGGCATTCACGATCAGGCGGCGACATCCTCGTCGTCGTCATCGTCCATCACGGGTCCGGAATCCAGGCCCTTGGCGTCCTCATCGCGATCGACAAATTCGATATAGGCCATGGGCGCACAATCGCCATAGCGGAAATTGGCGCGGATGATCCGGATGTAGCCGCCTTGGCGGTCCTGATAGCGTTCACCCAGAACGTCGAACAATTTAGCCACCATGGCCTTGTCGGGCAGGCGGGAATAAGCCAGGCGCCGGGCGTGCAGATCGCCCCGCTTGGCCAGGGTGATCAGCTTCTCCACGATGGGGCGCAATTCCTTGGCCTTGGGAAGCGTGGTTTTGATCTGCTCATGCTTGATCAGGGCGCAGGCCATGTTGGCGAACATCGCCTTGCGGTGCGAGCTGCTCCGGCTCAGTTTGCGTCCACTTTTACGATGCCGCATGTCGCGTCTCCTTTATCCAACCCCAGTAAATCCCTGGGACTAGAATTCCGTTTCCATCTGTTTCGCCAGATCGTCGATATTCTCCGGCGGCCATTCGGCGACTTCCATGCCCAGATGCAGGCCCATCTGGGTCAGCACTTCCTTGATCTCGTTCAGGGATTTGCGACCGAAGTTGGGTGTGCGCAGCATCTCGGATTCCGATTTCTGCACCAGATCGCCGATATAGATGATGTTGTCGTTCTTCAGGCAATTGGTAGAACGAACGGACAGTTCCAATTCGTCCACCTTGCGCAGCAGGTTGCGGTTGATGCGCGGCTGTTCGGGCTCGGCATGCACCGGCTCCTCGCGCGGCTCCTCGAAATTGATGAAGAGCTGCAACTGGTCCTGCAAGATGCGGGCGGCATAGGCGATGGCGTCCTCGGGCGTTACGGTGCCGTCGGTCTCCACATCCATGGTCAGTTTGTCGTAGTCCAGGATCTGCCCTTCGCGGGAGTTCTCCACCCGGTAGGCCACCTGGCGTACGGGGCTGAAGACGCTGTCCACGGGGATTAGGCCGATGGGACTGTCCTCGCCGCGGTTATGCTCGGCCGCGCGATAGCCCTTGCCGCTGTCGACGGTGAATTCCATGGACAGCTTGGCGCCCTGGTCCAGATGGCAGATCACCAGATCCGGGGTCACCACCTCGATATCCGGGCCCATCTCCAGGCTGGCGGCGGTGACCGGGCCGGGCCCCTCCGCCTTCAGGGTCATCCGCCGCGGGCCTTCGCTGTGCAGACGCACGGCCAGGGCCTTGATGTTCAGGACGATGTCGGTGACGTCCTCGCGCACGCCGGGGATGGAGGAGAATTCATGCAGCACCCCGTCAATCTGCAGCGAGGTCACCGCCGCGCCGTGCAGGGATGAGAGCAGGATGCGCCTGAGCGCATTGCCCAGCGTCAGACCGAAGCCCCGCTCCAGCGGTTCGGCCACCAGGGTCGCCTTGCGCTCGGGATCAACCTCGGCATCGATGCTCAGTTTGTTCGGTTTGATAAGTTCTTGCCAGTTCTTCTGGATCACGTCGTATCCTCGCGTTCGTCAACGCCGCACCCGGGAATATCCCGGAACTTTTGGGTCCTTGTCCTACCGCGCATCCAATGGAATGGCGGCGAAGAGGACTAGACCCGACGCCGTTTGGGTGGCCGACAACCGTTATGCGGTATCGGCGTCACGTCCTTGATGAAAGTAATGGTGAAACCCACAGCCTGTAATGCCCGAAGCGCGGATTCCCGCCCCGAACCAGGGCCCTTAACAAATACCTCAAGGGACTTCATGCCATGTTCCTGGGCCTTTTGGCCGGCATCTTCCGCCGCCATCTGGGCCGCATATGGTGTCGACTTACGGGAGCCCTTGAACCCCTGTGCACCTGCCGACGACCAGGCAATGACGTTGCCCTGCACATCGGAGATGGAAATCATGGTGTTGTTAAATGTCGCATTGACGTGCGCCACGCCCGAGATGATGTTTTTCTTCTCGCGGCGGCGGACGCGTGTACGTTCCTTTGCCATAAGCTAACCTTACGCCTTCTTTTTGCCGGCGATGGGCCGTGCCGGACCCTTGCGCGTGCGCGCGTTTGTATGGGTGCGCTGACCGCGCAGCGGCAGGCCCTTGCGGTGACGGATGCCGCGATAACAGCCCAAATCCATCAGCCGTTTGATGTTCATCGCCACTTCGCGGCGCAGATCGCCCTCGACCATATGGTCCTGGTCGATCACTTCGCGAATTTGAATGACTTCCTGATCGGATAATTCCGAAACCCGGCGTTCCCTGGGAATGCCAACTTTTTCACAAATCTCCACGGCCTTGGTACGGCCAATACCATGGATATACGTCAAAGAAATCTCGACCCGTTTGTTGGTCGGAATATTGATGCCAGCTATCCGCGCCACCAGCTTCTCCTTGTCCTCGTCTTGCCGCAACCGCCCAATTCGCGCGGTCCGACAGGTTTTCCAATCGGTTCAGATCCCGCCCAAGGGAGCAACCAACAAAGCGGTGTTCACTATGCTTGTGGAACCCCGCGAATTACTGCTTTTTTGACGGTAAGTCAATGCCTTAAGCCCCATCCAAAGCGGCTTTCATGGCCTTGGTCACATCATCTATGTCAGCCATGCCATCAACCGTCCTAAGATTACCCTTTTGCCGGTAGAAGGGCAGCAGGGGCGCCGTTTGTTCGTGATAGGCTTGCAGCCGGGTCGTCACTGCCTCGGCATTGTCGTCCGAACGGCGGCCAAACTCGCTACGCCCGCAATTGTCGCAAATTCCTTCAACTTTCGGCTTCAAATTGGTGTCGTGATAGCCGGCACCGCAATTGGCACAGGTATAACGCCCCGTTATGCGGTCGATCAGCAGGGCGTCGTCCACCTGCATTTCGATCACCGCGTCCAACTTCAGGGATTTTTCCGCCAGCATTTCCTCGAGCGCCTCGGCCTGGGCCAGGGTGCGGGGGAAACCGTCCAGGATGAAACCATTGCGGCAATCGTCCTCGTTCACCCGGTCCGAGATCATGCCAACCAGAATATCGTCGGAAACCAGATCGCCTGCTTCCATTACAGCCTTGGCCCGCTTGCCGATCTCGGTGCCGGCCGCCACCGCGGCGCGCAGCATATCGCCCGTGGACAACTGCACGATGTTGTAGGCATCAACCAGGCGCTGGGCCTGGGTGCCCTTGCCCGCGCCCGGGGGTCCGAGAAGAATAAGCCTCATCGGTTACGGCCCCGCAGCTTCGATTTCTTGATCAGGCCTTCGTACTGATGGGCCAGAAGGTGCGATTGGATCTGGCTGACCGTATCCATGGTCACGCTGACCACGATCAGCAGCGAGGTGCCGCCGAAATAGAACGGCACGGCATACTGCGACATCAGGATTTCCGGCAGCAGACAGACCAGTGCCAGATAGCCCGCGCCAACCACCGTCAGCCGGGTCAGTACATAATCCAGATATTCCGCCGTACGCTTGCCGGGTCGGATGCCGGGGATGAAACCGCCGTATTTCTTCAGATTATCCGCGGTATCCGCCGGGTTGAAGACGATCGCGGTGTAGAAGAAGCAGAAGAAGACGATGCCGCCGATATAGAGCCCCAGATAGAGGGGCTGCCCCCGGCCCAACAGCGAGGTCACCGTGGTCAGCCATTCCGGGCCGCCCTGGGCGGAGAAGGAGGCGACGGTCACGGGCAGCAGCAGCAGGGAAGAAGCAAAGATCGGCGGAATGACGCCGGCCGTGTTGAGCTTCAGCGGCATATGGGTGTTTTCGCCACCGAACATGCGCTGGCCGACCTGGCGCTTCGGGTATTGCACGACGATGCGGCGCTGGGCCCGCTCGATAAAGACGATGAAGGTGATGGTGGCGATCACCAGGACGATCAGGAACAGAATGAACAAGGTGTTCAAAGCGCCGGTGCGGCCCAGTTCCAGGGTCGAGGCGATGGCGGAAGGCAGTTCCGCCACAATGCCGGCGAAGATGATCAGGGAGATACCATTGCCCACGCCCCGGGCGGTGATCTGCTCGCCTAGCCACATCAGGAAGATGGTGCCGCCCACCAGGGTGATCACAGTGCTTGCCTTGAAGAACATGCCCGCTGCCAGAACGACACTTTGCCCGCCCGTGGCGGTCATCCCCTCCAACCCGGCGGCGATGCCCCAGGCCTGCAGCGCGGTCAGGACCACGGTGCCGTAGCGGGTGTATTGATTGATCTTCTTGCGTCCCTGCTCGCCTTCCTTCTTCAACTGTTCCAAGTGCGGCGACACCGTGGTCAGCAGTTGAATGATAATGGAGGCGGAAATATACGGCATGATGTTCAGGGCGAAGATGGTCATGCGCCCCAGGGCGCCGCCAGAGAACACGTCGAACATGCCCAGGATGCCGCCCCGCTGCTGTTCGAAGATATCCGCCAGCGCGGCAGGATCGATGCCCGGAATGGGGATATAGGTGCCGATGCGATAAACGATCAGGGCGCCCAAGGTGAACCAAAGGCGCTTCTTCAACTCCGTCGCCTTGGAGAAGGCCCCGAAGTTAATATTGGCCGCCAGTTGTTCAGCCGCTGATGCCATTCCTATCGTCCCTTTGGCGCCCGGACGGGCCTAACCCGCCGCAGCGCCCCTGTTACACTGCGCCGCTACTCTTTGGCTTCGTCCGTAGCCTTATCTTCGGCCTTGTCCTTGGCCGCGACTTCCTTGGCTACGGTCACCGTGACCTTGCCACCGGCGGCTTCCACCGCCGCCACGGCCCCGGCCGAGGCGCCAGCCACCGTAATGTCTACTTTGGCCTTCAACTCGCCCTTTGCAAGAAGACGTACCCCATCCCAGGCCCGCCGCACTACGCCCGAGGCGATCAATTCTTCGATACCGATGGGCTTGGCCGCGTCCAGCTTGCCCGCATCGATGGCCGTTTGCAGCTTGCCCAGGTTCAACACCTGGTAGCGTTTGGCGAAAATATTGTTGAATCCGCGCTTCGGCAGGCGCCGATAGAGCGGCATCTGGCCGCCCTCGAAACCCTTGATGGCAACGCCCGACCTGGATTTCTGTCCCTTGTTGCCACGGCCGGATGTCCTGCCCTTGCCGGAACCGGGGCCGCGGCCGAGGCGTTTGGATTTATGCCGCGCGCCCGGATTGTCGCGTAATTCGTTCAGTTTCATCGCTTACGCCTCTTCTTCAACGCGGACCAGGTGATGCACCCGGTTGATCATGCCGCGGACGGCTGGAGTATCCTCCAACTCGCGGGATTTGTGCATCTTGTTCAGGCCCAGCCCAACCAGGGTCGCCCGCTGCCATTTCGGGCGCCCAATGGGGCTGCCGATCTGGGTTACGGTCAGTGTTTTTTTCGTCTCTTTCGCCATGGTCTGCATTCCATCTTGGCAACTCTAGGGCCAGGCACTTTGGCCACAAATAGGTTTCACCGGCGCCTTTGACAGCGCCCGGCTAGGCTTCGGCCGCTTCTGCCGCTTCCGCTTCGACGGCGCGGTTGCGGCTGCGACGGCCGATGATGTCAGCCACCTTCTTACCCCGCTTGGCGGCCACCGTGCGGGGCGAGACCTGTTTCTTCAACGCTTCGAAGGTGGCCCGGACCATGTTGTAGGGGTTTGAGGAGCCCTGGGACTTGGTCACTACGTCCTGCACGCCGACACATTCGAAGACGGCGCGCATGGGGCCGCCTGCGATGATACCGGTACCCGGAGGGGCGGCGCGGAGCAGCACTTTGCCGGCGCCGTGGCGGCCATGAATATCATGATGCAGTGTGCGGCCTTCCCGCAATGGCACCCGGATCATGCCTTTTTTGGCGGTTTCCGTAGCCTTGCGGATGGCTTCGGGCACCTCGCGGGCCTTGCCGTGGCCAAAACCCACGCGGCCCTTCTGGTCGCCGACCACGACCAGGGCGGCAAAACCGAAACGGCGGCCGCCCTTGACCACCTTGGCGACCCGGTTGATGTGGACAAGCTTGTCGACAAACTCGGATTCGCCGCGATCGCCGAAATCATTGCGTGCCATATCTACTTCGCCTTTCTAAAAGCTCAGGCCGGCTTCGCGCGCAGCATCCGCCAGCGCTTTGACCCGACCGTGAAATTTGTAGCCGCCGCGATCGAAAACCACGGTCTCGACGCCCGCGCTCTTGGCCCGTTCGGCGATCAGGGCGCCGACCCTTGCGGCGGCCTCCTTGTCGGCACCGGTCTTCAGCGACCCGCGCAGATCCTTTTCCAGGCTGGATGCGGCGGCCAGGGTGCGGCCCGCCGTATCGTCGATCAACTGGGCATAGATATGCTGGGAAGAGCGGAATACCGACAGCCGCGGCCGGCTGGCGTTGCGCTTCTTCAGGGCTGTGCGGTTGCGCCGCTGGCGGCGCTTGAACAGATCTTTT
The DNA here is from genome assembly GCA_964344935.1 of uncultured Rhodospirillaceae bacterium. Classification (GTDB taxonomy): domain Bacteria; phylum Pseudomonadota; class Alphaproteobacteria. Next base: position 9,133 of record CAYFPL010000013.1, on the reverse strand, counting down.
GAATTGGCCATCGTCGTCGCCTACTTCTTCTTGCCTTCCTTACGGAAGATGTATTCGCCCAAGTAACGCACACCCTTGCCTTTGTAAGGCTCGGGCGGACGGTAGGACCGGATCACGGCGGCCACCTGGCCCACCTTCTGCTTGTCGATGCCCTTGACCTTGATCGAGGTGGGCCGCTCGCATTCGATCTCGATGCCTTCGGGAATGGGAAAGTCGATATCGTGGCTATGGCCCAATTGCAGCTTCAGGACCTTGCCCTGAAGCGCGGCGCGATAGCCGACACCCTGGATTTCCAGTTCTTTCTCGAAGCCTTCCGAAACACCCGTGACCAGGTTTTGGGCCAGACTGCGCTGCATGCCCCACATCGAGCGGGCAACCTTGCTCTCGTCCTTCGGGGTGACCACGATCTGGTTGTCTTCGTGGGTGATATCAACCTGATCGACGATCGCCATGGACAATTCGCCCAGCTTACCCTTGGCGGACAGGGATTGCGCGGCCAGGGTAATGGTGACGCCGTCGGGCACGATCACCGGTTTGCTTCCGATACGTGACATCACACGCTCCCTAGAATACCTGACAGATGACTTCGCCGCCGACGTTGGCTTCCCGTGCCTCGGCATCCGAGAGCACGCCTTGGGGCGTGGTCAGAATGGAAATGCCCAGGCCGTTGGCCACCCGTGGTAGCTGCTTGACGGAGGAATAGACCCGCCGCCCCGGCGTCGAGACCCGCTTGATCTGCTGGATCACCGGCTCGCCTTCATAGTATTTCAGCTCGATGGACAGCTCGGCCTTGCCCTTGTCGTAGTCGGTCCGCGAATAGCCGCGGATATAGCCTTCGCGCTGCAGCACTTCGAGGACCCTCTCGCGCAGCCGTGAAGCTGGCGTCGAAACGGAACCCTTGCCTGCGCGCTGGCCGTTGCGGATGCGCGTCAGCATATCGCCGATCGGATCGGTCATCGACATCGTTACGCCCTCCCTTACCAGCTCGACTTCGTCAGGCCCGGAATCTGTCCGAGCGAACCCAGTTCGCGCAAGGCGATCCGGGACAGTTGGAACTTGCGGTAGTAGCCGCGTGAACGGCCCGTCAACTCGCAGCGGTTGCGCACCCGGTTCGGCGCCGAATTGCGCGGCAGTTTCGCCAGTTTCAGCCGCGCGGTGAAGCGCTCTTCCTGGCTGAGATTCTTGTCCGAGGCGATTGCCTTCAAACGGTTGCGCTTACTCGCGAACTTCCGTGCCATCTTGGCCCGGGTCTTGTTCTTTTCAATGGCGCTTTTCTTGGCCATGTATGGAACCCCTTTGGTTTCCTTCGTGATGGGAAGGTCCGTCAGCGGGACCGCCCCGATAATTTCGTCTTTTGCCGCTTCGCGTCCGACCCGCGCTCAGCTTTGAAACGGCATGTTGAAGCCGGCCAGCAAGGCCCGCCCCTGGTCATCGTTGGCCGCCGTGGTGCAGATCACCACGTTCATGCCGCGCACCTCGTCAATCTCGTCGTAGTTGATCTCGGGAAAGATGAGCTGCTCGGTCAAACCGAGGGCATAGTTGCCCCGGCCATCGAAACTCTTCGGCGAGACGCCCCGGAAATCCCTGATGCGCGGCATGGCCACGGTGATCAGGCGGTCCAGAAACTCGTACATGCGGTCCCGGCGCAGGGTCACCTTGCAGCCGATCTGCATGCCTTCGCGCAGCTTGAAGACGGCGACCGAACGCTTGGCGTTGGTGATCACCGGCTTCTGGCCGGCGATCTTGGTCATGTCCTCATAAGCGGCGTCCACCTTCTTGCGGTCGTCGGTGCCAGCACCGACGCCCATGTTCAGGACGATCTTTTCCAGGCGCGGCACCTGCAGGTCATTGCTGAAGCCGAAATCCGACTTCAACTGCCCGTGCAGTTCGTCCTGATAGATCTTCTTCAATCTGGGCATCTCAGACATCGATCACTTCCCCTGATTGCTTGGCGAAGCGCACCTTGCGGCCGTCATCCAGGAACTTGTAGCCAACCCGCGTCGCCGAGCCGTCCTTGGGATCGGCCTTGGCCACGTTCGAGATATGGATCGGCGCTTCCTTGTCGACGATACCGCCCGGCTGGGTCTGGCTGGGCCGGGTATGCCGCTTCACCATGTTGACGCCGTCCACGACCACGCGGTCCTCGGCGGGAATTACCCGCAGAATAGAGCCGGTCTTGCCCTTGTCGCGGCCGGAAATGACGACCACGTCATCGCCCTTCTTGAGTTTGAATTTCTTCGCCATCAGATCACCTCCGGCGCCAGGGAAATAATCTTCATGTGGCTCTTGGCCCGCAGTTCGCGGGTCACGGGACCGAAGATACGGGTTCCGATGGGCTCGTTCTGCGGGTTGATCAGGACGGCGGCATTGCGGTCGAAACGGATCGCCGAGCCGTCCGTGCGGTGGATGTCCTTGGCGGTGCGGACCACGACGGCGCGGTGGATATCACCCTTCTTCACCCGGCCGCGCGGGATCGCCTCCTTGATGGAAACGACGATGATATCGCCCACCGAGGCATACTTGCGCTTGGAGCCGCCAAGCACCTTGATGCATTGCACCCGACGGGCGCCGGAATTATCGGCAACCTCGAGCATGGTTTCTGACTGGATCATGGCTGTCTGTCCACCGTAGTCCTAGCTCGCCGCTTCTTCGGCGAGCACGATCCACCGCTTATTTTTGGAGATCGGGGCGCATTCCTGGATGCGGACCTGATCGCCAACCTTGTGTTTGTTTTCCGGGTCGTGGGCGTGGAAGCGCTTGGACCGCCGGATCACCTTCTTGTAGAGGGCATGCATGAAGCGCCGCTCCACCCGGACCACGACGGTCTTGTCGTTCTTGTCGCTGACCACGACCCCTTGCATGACGCGTTTGGGCATCCCGTTCTCCTCGGTCCTAGGCTTCGGCCTGTGCATCGGCCTGCATCCGGCCCAAGACCGTCTTGATGCGGGCGATGTCGCGGCGCACCTGGCGCACGCGGGCGGTGTTCTCCAGCTGGCCCGAGGCCTTCTGGAAGCGCAGATTGAATTGTTCCTTGCGCAGGTCCACCAGTTGGTCGGTCAACTGGTCCTTGGTCTGGCCGCGCAGTTCTTCGGCTTTCATCACTGACCCTCCCCAAGACGGGTAACGAAGCGGGTCTGCACCGGCAGCTTGGCCGAGGCCAGGCGGCAGGCTTCCCGCGCCACGTCCACCGGTACGCCGTCCATCTCGAACATCACGCGGCCCGGCTTGACCTTGCAGATCCAGTATTCCGGCGTACCCTTGCCCTTACCCATGCGCACTTCTGTGGGCTTCTTCGAGACGGGCACGTCCGGGAAGACCCGGATCCACAGTTTGCCGGCACGCTTCATATGCCGGGTCATGGCACGGCGGGCGGCCTCGATCTGCCGCGCGGTGATCCGCGCCGGGCCCGTGGCCTTCAGACCGTAGGAACCGAAATCCAGCTTGTTTCCGCCCTTGGCCTTGCCGTGGATACGGCCCTTATGAGCCTTGCGGAATTTTGTTCTCTTTGGCTGCAACATGACGTGATCAACCTAAATTCTTGTCGTCCTCAATGGATCCCGGCCTACGAGCGCGGGGTCTGGGTATCCTGATTGCGCTTGTCCTGGGCCATGGGGTCGTGCTCCAGGATCTCGCCCTTGAAAACCCATACCTTGACGCCGCAGGTGCCATAGGCGGTAAAGGCCGTGGCCTCGCCGTAATCGATATCGGCACGCAGGGTGTGCAGGGGCACCCGGCCCTCGCGGTACCATTCCGTACGCGCGATTTCGGCACCGCCCAGGCGGCCGCCGCAATTGATTCGGATGCCCAGGGCGCCCAGACGCATGGCCGATTGCACCGCCCGCTTCATGGCGCGTCGAAAGGCGATGCGGCGCTCGAGCTGATTGCAGATGTTCTCGGCCACCAGCTTGGCGTCGATCTCGGGCTTGCGGATTTCCACGATGTTCAGATGCACATCGCTGCCCGTCATCTGGCTCAGCGACTGGCGCAGCCGTTCGATATCGGCGCCCTTCTTGCCGATCACCAGGCCGGGACGGGCGGTATAGATGGTCACCCGGGCCTTCTTGGCCGGACGCTCGATGACAATGCGCGAGATACCCGCCTGGGCCAGACGCTTCTGCAGGAAGCGACGGATGCGGATGTCCTCGTGCAACAAGGGGCCGTATTCGCGCTTGTTGGCGTACCAGCGGCTGTCCCAGGTGCGGTTGATGCCGACCCGCAAGCCGATCGGATTGACTTTTTGACCCATTAGTTGGCCTCCTCGCGCTCCCGCACCACGATGCGGATTTCGCTGAACGGTTTAAAGATGCGGGCCATGCGGCCGCGGGCCCGGGCACGCATGCGCTTCATCACCATGTTCTTGCCGACGCTGGCCTCGGCCACATAGAGCGCATCCACGTCCAGGTCGTGATTGTTCTCGGCGTTGGCGATGGCCGACTGCAGCACCTTCTTCACCGTGCCGGCGATGCGCCGCTTGGAAAAGGTCAGCTCCGCCAGGGCGCTTTCCACGTCCTTGCCGCGGATGGTCTGCGCCACCAGGTTCAGCTTCTGGGGCGAAATCCGGATGTTGCGGCCCAGGGCAAAGGCTTCGTTCTCGGCGAAGCGGCTTTCTCTCGCTTGCTTGCCCATGATCAGCCTCGCCGTGCCTTCTTGTCGGCGGCGTGGCCATAGTAGGTCCGGGTCGGCGCGAACTCACCGAACTTGTGGCCCACCATGTCCTCGTTCACCAACACGGGAATATGCTTCTGGCCGTTATGGACGCCGAAGGTCAGGCCGACGAACTGCGGCAGAATGGTCGAGCGCCGCGACCAGATCTTGATCACGTCCTTGCGCCCCGAAGCCGCCGCGGCCTCCGCCTTTTTCAGCAGATAGCCGTCCACGAAGGGGCCTTTCCAGACAGAACGGGTCATATCAATGCCGCCTCTCTATTTCGTGCGCCGCCGGCGCAGGATGTACTTGTTCGAGGGCTTCTTCGCGGCCCGTGTCCGCTTGCCCTTGGTGGGTTTGCCCCAGGGGGTAACCGGGTGCCGGCCGCCCGAGGTACGGCCCTCGCCGCCGCCATGGGGATGATCCACCGGGTTCATGGCCACGCCGCGCACCGAAGGACGCTTGCCCAGCCAGCGCTTGCGCCCGGCCTTGGCCAGCTTGATGTTGGAATTGTCCGGGTTGGACACCGCGCCCACGGTGGCCATGCATTCGGCCCGGACCAGACGCTGCTCGCCCGAGGTCAGGCGCAGGATGGCATAGCCCTGATCCCGGCCCACCAGTTGCACATAAGTGCCGGCGGAACGCGCGATCTGGCCGCCCTTGCCCGGCTTCATCTCCACATTGTGGATGATTGTGCCGATGGGCATGGAAGCCAGCGGCATGGCATTGCCCGGCTTGACGTCGACCCGATCGCCGGCCACCACACTATCGCCCGGCGCCAGCCGTTGCGGTGCCAGGATGTAGGAGAGATCACCGTTGGCATACTTGATCAGGGCGATAAAGGCGGAACGGTTGGGATCGTATTCCAGGCGCTCCACCGTCGCCTCTTCAAAGCGCCGGCGCTTGAAATCCACGATGCGGTAGCTGCGCTTGGCGCCGCCGCCCCGACGCCGCGCCGTGATGCGACCGTGATTGTTGCGGCCGCCCTTCTTGCTCAAGCCCTTGGTCAGGGCCTTCACCGGCTTGCCCTTGTGCAACTCCGAACGGTCGACCAGCACCAGCCCGCGGCGGCCCGGCGTCGTCGGATTATATTGTTTCAGCGCCATCTCTTTACACCCCGCCCATAACGTCGATGGATTGGCCTTCTTCCAACGTTACGACGGCCTTTTTCCAGTTCGGGCGGCGCCCCTTGACGCCGCGAAATCGCTTGGTCTTGCCCTTCACCCGCATGGTGTTCACGGATTTCACTTTGACCGAGAACAATTCCTCGATCGCCGCCTTGATACGCGGCTTGGTCGCGTCCATGGCCACCCGGAAGCTGACCTGGCCGTGCTCGGAACCCATGGTGGCCTTTTCCGTTACCACCGGACCAAGGACGGTCGTATACATCTGTTCCTTGTTCATTTCAGCCGCGCCTCCAATGCTTCCACCGCGCTCTTGGTCAGCGCCAGGGTGTCGCGGCGCAGGATGTCGTAGACATTGGCCCCGGTTGACGCCATCACCTGAACCCCCGATAGGTTACCGGCGGCGCGGACCAGATTCTGATCCAACTCGTTGCCGTCGATGATCAGCACATCGCCCCAGCCCAGGGCCGTCATCTTGGCTTCCAGGGTCTTGGTTTTGGCTTCGTCCAAAGCCGCCTGATCGAGGATCACCAGCTTGCCTTCCGCCTGCTTGGCCGACAGGGCCGAACGCATGCCCAGCGCCCGGACTTTCTTGGTCAATTTATGCTCATGGCCGTGCACCCGGGGGCCGTGGGCGACACCGCCGCCCCGGAACTGCGGCGCCTTGGCCGATGAATGGCGGGCCCGGCCGGTACCCTTCTGGCGCCAGATCTTGGCGCCGGAGCCGCGGATGGCATTGCGCTCTTTGACAGCATGGTTGCCGTCGCGGCGCTTGGCCAACTGCCAGGTGACCACGCGGTGCAGGATGTCCCGGCGCGGTTCCACGCCGAACACTTCCTCGGCCAGCTCGATATTGCCGGCGGACTTGTTGTCCAGGGTTGTGACCTTTGCCTTCATGGCAATTATTCCTTCTTGTCGCCGTCGTCTTCGGCGGCGGCGTCATCGCCGCCTGCCTCTTCGGGAGCAGCTTCTTCCGGAGCCGCAGCCTCTGCCGTTTCTTCGGTGGCAGTTTCTTCGGCAGCAGCCTCTTCAGCAGCTTCCTCGGCGGCAGCCTCCTCGGTGGCCGTCTCTTCGGCGGCAGCCTCCTCCGCCGGCGCTTCCTCTGCCGGGCGCTCGATCAAGCCGGCCGGCTTCGGGGCATCTTCGTGCAGGGCCTTTTTCACCGCGTCCTGGATCAGCACCCAGCCACTCTTCGGGCCCGGGACCGAGCCCTTGATCAGCAGCAGACCCTCGTCCTCGTCCGCATCCACCACCTGCAGGTTCTGCATGGTGACGCGGCCCGCGCCCATATGGCCGGCCATCTTCTTGCCCTTGAAGACCTTGCCCGGATCCTGACATTGGCCGGTGGAGCCGTGGGAACGATGCGAGATGGAGACGCCGTGGGAGGCTCTGAGACCGCCGAAGCCCCAACGCTTCATGGCGCCGGCAAAACCCTTGCCGATGGAGGTGCCGGCCACGTCCACGTACTGGCCCTTGGCGAAATGGGCCGGGCTCAACTGAGAACCGACATCGACCAAAGCATCTTCCGAGACCCGGAATTCCGCCAGCCGCTTTTTCGGTTCCACCTGGGCCTTGGCGTAATGGCCGCGCATGGCCTTGCCCACGTTTTTGACCTTGGCCTTGCCCACGCCCAATTGCACGGCGGTATAACCGTCCCGCTCCTGGGTCCGCTGGTCGATCACCTGGCAATCATCCACGTGCAGGACGGTGACGGGAATGTGGCTGCCGTCTTCCTGAAAAACCCGGGTCATCCCGAGTTTTTGCGCTATGAGACCGGAACGCTTCATCATTCGATCCTAAAGTTTGATTTCCACGTCCACGCCGGCGGCCAAGTCGAGCTTCATCAGCGCGTCCACGGTCTGGGGCGTGGGGTCAATGATATCCAGGAGCCGCTTGTGCGTGCGGATTTCAAACTGCTCCCGCGATTTCTTGTCGATGTGGGGCGAACGCAGCACCGTGAACTTTTCGATCCGCGTCGGCAGGGGAATGGGCCCGCGCACCCGGGCGCCTGTCCGCTTCGCCGTCGAGGCAATTTCCGATGTCGCCTGGTCAAGCACGCGATGCTCGAACGCCTTCAGGCGGATGCGGATGTTTTGGCTTTCCATGGTCTTTTTCCTGCCTACGGATCGGTTTTGTTACGGTCTCTATTCGTCGTCAGTTATTGGTCGCCGTTTATTCGTCGATTGAAGCGACGACGCCGGCGCCGACGGTACGGCCGCCCTCGCGGATCGCGAAGCGCAGGCCCTCGTCCATGGCGATCGGCGCGATCAGCTCTACCGACATCTCAACATTGTCCCCCGGCATCACCATCTCCGTGCCCTCCGGCAGAGAGACCACACCGGTCACGTCCGTGGTCCGGAAATAAAACTGCGGCCGGTAGTTGGTGAAAAACGGCGTATGACGCCCGCCCTCGTCCTTGGTCAGGATATAGGCACTGGCCTGGAACTTGGTGTGCGGCGTAATCGTGCCCGTGTGCGCCAAGACCTGGCCACGCTCAACCTCGTCACGGCCAACACCGCGCAACAGACAACCCACATTGTCGCCCGCCTCACCCTGGTCAAGCAGCTTGCGGAACATCTCAACACCCGTCACCGTGGTCTTCGAGGTCTCCTTGATGCCGACAATCTCGATCTCCTCGCCGACCTTGACAACACCGCGCTCAATCCGACCCGTCACAACCGTGCCACGGCCCGAAATCGAAAACACATCCTCAATCGGCATCAGGAACGGCATGTCCTTGGGACGGTCCGGCTGGGGGATGTAATCATCAACCGCAGCCATCAGCTCAAGAACAGAGTTCTTGCCCATGGCCTCGTCACCGTCCTCAAGCGCAACAAGCGCAGAACCACGAATGACCGGAATGTCGTCGCCAGGGAACTCGTAACTATCCAACAGCTCACGAACTTCCATCTCAACCAGATCAAGGATCTCCTCGTCGTCAACCTGGTCGCACTTGTTCATATAAACAACAAGTGCCGGCACACCCACCTGGCGGGCAAGCAGGATATGCTCCCGCGTCTGCGGCATCGGACCATCAGAGGCCGAGACAACAAGAATGGCGCCGTCCATCTGCGCCGCACCCGTGATCATATTCTTCACATAGTCAGCATGGCCAGGACAGTCCACATGGGCGTAATGGCGGTTCTCGGTCTCGTATTCAACATGCGCCGTGGAAATCGTAATGCCTCGGGCACGCTCCTCAGGCGCCTTGTCAATATCGTCATAGGCCGTGAACTCAGCCCCGCCAGCCTCAGCAAGGATCTTCGTGATCGCTGCCGTCAAGGTCGTCTTGCCATGGTCAACATGGCCAACCGTGCCAACGTTGCAATGGGGCTTCGTACGCTCAAATTTTTCCTTCGCCATTC
>CAYFPL010000012.1:0-119241 GCA_964344935.1 uncultured Rhodospirillaceae bacterium | reverse complement strand
GGCGGCAACAGCGCCAATTCCAACGCTGGCGGCAACAGCGCCAATTCCAATGCCGGCGGCAACAGCGCCAATTCCAACGCCGGTGGCAACAGCGCAAACTCCAATGCCGGCGGCAATAGTGGAAACAGCGGCAGCAGCAGCAACTCCAACGCAGGCGGCAATAGTGGAAACAGCGGCAGCAGCAGCAACTCCAACGCAGGCGGCAACAGTGGAAACAGCGGCGGCAGCAGCAACTCCAACGCAGGCGGCAACAGTGGAAACAGCGGTAACAGCGGTAACAGTGGTAACAGTGGCAATAGCGGTAATAGTGGCAACAACGGTAACAGTGGCAACAACGGCAAGGGCAAAGGCAAAGCCTAATTGGCCGATAACCGATTGATCGGTTGAATTGTCGCCTCGGGCCCGCCAGGATGGCGCGGCCCTTGGCATTGCAACACAGGAGCCGCCTTCAGAATGAGGCGTTACATTCCACGGGTTGTCATCATGGTTTTGGTCGCCGTGACCTACCTCGTCGGCGGCCTGGAGCCGCTCGAATACCTGTTGATGGACCTGCGGTTTTCCCTCGTTGAACGCGACACCAGCCGGCAACTGATTTTTGTGGAAATCGACGAACGCAGCCTTCGCCTGCTCGATGTCTGGCCGTGGCCACGCAGCTATCATGCCGACCTCATCGACCGATTGCGGGAAAGTGGCGCCCGGAACATCGCTGTCGACGTGGATTTCAGCTCGCGTTCGACGCCCGAGGCCGATGCCAAGCTGGAGGCCGCATTGAAGCGGGCCGAGGGCCAGGTCATCCTGCCGGCCTTCAAGCAATACACCGGTTGGGAGCGCAAGGTTTCCTCGCTGGCGGAAACCGGTCCCCTGCCCCGTTTTGCGAAATGGGCCCGTCTTGGCTCGGTGGTGATGCAGCCCGAGACCGACAGTCTAGTCCACCGCGTATCGACTTCGCTGTATTGGGGTGGACAGGATCTGCCAAGCTTTCCTGTCCTGCTGGCAGGCGGAGGGGCCCTGGCGCCCGAAACCTTCCATATCGACTATGGCATCCGGCTCGAAACCCTGCCGCGCATTTCGTATGTAGATGTATTGCGCGGGGAGTTCCCAGCCCGGCTGTTCCAGGACAGGGACGTCATCGTCGGCGCCTCGGCCATCGAATTGGGTGACTATCTGGCCGTGCCCAGACATGTTGCCGTTCCAGGTCCGGCCCTGATTGCCCTATCGGCAGAAACGTTCCGGCAGAACCGGGCCCTGCGGCGCACAGGCGAAGTGCCTACTTTGGCCGTGCTGGCCTTGCTGACCCTGTTGTCGGCGCCCTTCTTTGCGGCATGGTCCTGGCATCGCGGCTTGCTGGTGCTGAGTGGCGGCTCAGTGGGCCTGTTCGCCGCTACGGTTGGATTGCAAAAGGCGTTGCCTGTCAGCATGGATATCGTGCCGTGGCTTGTGGCGCCGTGGCTTTGTTATGGGCAAAGCATGCTGGCCCTGATCGACCGCCAGACCTTGCGTATCTTCCGCCAGCGCATGGCCGTGCTGCACCGCGGTGCCATGATGCGCCGCTTCGTGGAGAGCAGCTTTGACGGCATTATCGCCATCGATCCGCAAGGCAAGATCACAATTTTCAACGAAGCGGCGGAAGAATTGCTCGGCTACGACGCAGCAGAGATGATCGGCAAGACCTGCGACGACCTATTCGAATTCGGCGGCAGCAACGGTGACCGTGACAGTTTTAAGATTAGCCACCTGCAAAGCTCCGATGCATCCGTGCATCGCCTGCGCGAGGGGGTGGCCCATTGCAAGGACGGCTCCACCTTTGTCATGGAAATCTCTATCCGGGCAGCGGAGCTGCAAATTAGCAAGAACCCGCTCGAACAGCGGGAGACACCCAGAAGGCACCATTTCCTGACATTCAGGGACATCACCAAGCGCCGCCTGTTGGAAGATGCCCAACGAAAGGCCGCCGAGGAAGCCATCGCCGCCAACCGGGCCAAATCGGAATTCATGGCCGCTATCTCACACGAACTGCGCACGCCCTTGAACGCCATTATCGGTTTCTCCGAAATGCTCAAGGATGAATTGTTGGGGCCCATCGAGAACGAACAGTACAAATCCTATTCCGAGGAGATTCATTCCAGCGGCAACCATCTCCTCGCCATTATCAACGACATCATCGATATCGCTAAGATCGAAGCCGGCACCACCACAATCGAAGAAAACCTGGTTGATCCCGTGCAGGTGGCGGAGTCCTCAATCAGCCTGATTTCCGTGCGACCGGAAGCGAAAAACCTTTCCATTTCGATATCCCGCGAGGCAACCACCCGGTATCTGCTGGCGGATGCCAGAGCCCTGAAACAAATCCTGCTGAATTTGCTGTCCAACGCGGTGAAATTCACAGAGCAAGGCTCCGTCGAGGTTAGGATCGGCACCGCACCCGACGGCTGGATGGTGATCGCCGTCTCGGACACGGGCATCGGCATACCAGAGGATGAAATCGGCAATCTTACGCAGCCGTTCTATCAGGTGGACAGCACCCTGGCGCGGAAGTTCGAGGGCACGGGACTGGGGCTCGCGTTGTCAAAATCGCTCATGGAACTGCACCAGGGCGAGTTGACAATTGAAAGTGTCGATGGCCAAGGCACCACGGTTTCCTGCCGGTTCCCCCCTGAACGGGTGGACACCATCGCTATCCAGCAAAATACTGATGGTGACATACCAGCTGGGACAACGTCCTAAGATACGCCTCTATACTTCGGCCGCATAGGGCGGCGCCGGGTCGTACTCCATATTGCGCTGAACCTCCCGGGCAAATTGCGGGCTGTACATCTCGCCGATCAGCCACAACGACATATCGATACCGGCGGAGACACCGGCCGATGTGACCACATTGCCGTCCCGGACATAGCGAATGTTTTCCAAAACCTCGCCTGCCTTACCCCGTTTACGCACCAGTTCGATGGCCCCCCAATGGGTGGTGACCCGCTTGCCCGCCGCCGGGCCCGCCTCCGCCAGCAGCAGCGAGCCAGTACATACGGATGTTACCCATTGGCAGCCGGGTGCCACATCGGCGATCCAGGCGAGTAGTTCTGGATTGTCCACTTCCCGCCGGGTGCCATGCCCGCCAGGCACCAGCAGCACATCCAATTTCGGCGCGTCCGCAAAACTATGGTCCATCTCCACCCGCATGCCCTTGTTGCAATTGACCGTGCCGCCCTTCTCGGAAATCGTCACAACTTTGATATCGTCCCGCTGCATGGCCGCCATGGTGAAGACCTCCCACGGGCCGACGGCGTCCAGTTCTTCCGTCCCGTCGAAAAATAGAATACCGAATGTGGTCATAGCCCAACTCCCGATCTGCGAAAGGCGCCACCATAGCATCTGATCATGCTATGACTATGCCAATGTCAGCGAGGCATCTGTCTGGGAGGCAGCCCGAATGAGCAAAGTCTATATCGCCGGTGTCGGCATGACAAAAATGGGCAAGCTGCTGGAGCGCAGTATAAAGAACCTGACAGCGGAGGCGGTCGGCGAAGCCCTGACGGATGCAGGAGCCGACCAAGGCGACCTGCAAGCGGCCTATTTCTCCAACGCCACCCAGGGCCACATGGAAGGCCAGGAAATGATCCGGGGCGAGATCGCCCTACGGGATATGGGTATCGAAGAAATTCCCGTGGTCAATGTGGAAAACGCCTGCGCCAGCGGCGCCACCGCCTTCAACCTGGCGGTACAGTTCCTGAAGGCCGGCGAAGGGGATGTCTCCCTCGCCGTCGGGGCCGAAAAAATGTATTCCACAGATCGCGATCGCATGTTCTCCGTTTTCGATGCCGCTTGGGACGTGGCCACGGTGGAAGAGAACACGGATAAGCTGTTGGCCCTAGGCCAGGGCTATCCCGTGCCCCCCGGCACCACCTCGGATAGGCCCTATAGCCTGTTCATGGACGTTTATGCCGCCTGGTCGCGGCATCATATGAAGACATTCGGCACGACGCAGCGCCAGATTGCTGCCGTTTCGGCCAAGAACCACAACCACTCCCAACACAACGACAAGGCCCAGTACCGCAAAACCTATTCCGTGGATGAGGTCCTGGCCGCACCGCCCATTACTTATCCCCTGACCCTGCCCATGTGTGCGCCCATCAGTGATGGCGCCGCCGCGGCCATTCTGTGCACTGAGGACGGCTTGAAACGCCTGCGTCTGGATCGCGACCGGGCCATCGAAGTCCGTGCCTCCATCCTGCAGACAGGATCGTCGCGGGAGGCTACGGCGGCTGACCAGCATGTCACGGCCAAGGCCGCCCGCCGGGCCTACGAACGGGCTGGCGTGGGGCCCGCGGATATAGATGTGGCGGAAGTGCACGACGCAACAGCCATGGGTGAAATCGTGCAGATCGAAAACCTGGGATTTTGCGATTTCGGAGATGGCGGCGCCACGGCCGAACGGGGCGAGACATCTCTGGGCGGCCGCATCCCCGTCAACCCATCGGGCGGTCTGGAATGCAAAGGCCACCCCATCGGCGCCACCGGATTGTGTCAGATTTATGAGCTGACAGCGCAACTGCGCCGCGAAGCCGGCCCGCGGCAGGTGGACGGCGCCCGTCTGGCCATCGCCGAGAACGGCGGCGGTCTTTACGGTATCGAGGAGAGCGTAGCCGCGATCACGATCCTGGGCCGCTAATCGGCGGGTGACGGCGCGACGACATCGAACATCATTTCGAAATCGTCGAGCATTTCGAACAGCTTTTCGATGACCGTCTGATCGCCTTCAATCACCATCTCGCCGGCGGCTATGGCGGCGGCCACATCCGTGCGCCTGATATTCAGTTCGATCAGCGCCCTGCGGCTCAATTTTACGGTCGCAATCGCATCATTCGCCGGGGCACCGGCGCTGTGGGTCATGGTGCAGTTCTGCAGGGTCATGAGCAGCCGTTCGTCCGTATCCGTCAGGTGCCAATTGATTTTCCAGCGAAGCTCGGCCGATTTGGTCACATCGAGACGGATCGCCATGAAATCGAACAAAGCCGGCAGGGTCAGAGCCGAAAGTGTTTCCGGGCTTAACATGGGCCGGGGCGGCAGCTTGGCCAGTCCGTGGCGAAGTTCTTGAGCGCCATAGAGATAGGCGTTACGCCAGGTGGCGCTTTCGGCCTGATAGCCGAGTTGCTCGAAGGCATCCGCCAACAGGGCGCGGCCATCCGAATTCTCCGGTTCGGCGAAGACCAAATGGCTTAGCACCTGTGCCACCCAGCGGTATTCGCCGGCCGCGAAATCCGCCCGCGCCCTTTCCAGGACAGCGTCGGCCCCACCCATGTACTCGACCGTCTTCCGGCCGGCCAAACGCCGAGGCAATGGATCCAGGCTGGCCGGATTGCCGTCGTACCAGCCCAAGTATCGTTGATAGACCGCCTTGGCGTTGTGAGAGAGGCTGCCGTAGTAGCCGCGCACGGTCCACTCCTGATCCAGGCCCGGCGGAAAAGCCAGTTCCGCCGATATCTCCGCCGGCGTCAGGCCATGGTTCATCAAGCGCATGGTCTGATCATGCACGAACTTGTAGAGGTCCCGCTGTTTTTCCAGGAACCCGCGCACCTCTTCTCGGCCCCAGGTGGGCCAATGATGCTGGCCGATCAAGATCTCGGTCCGCTCGCAATACATCTCGATGGCGTCCGATATGTGCCGTGACCAGATATGCGGATTACGCACCAGGGCCCCGCGCAGGGGCAGTAGGTTATGCAGATGCCGGGTGGTGTTCTCCGCCATGTTCAGGACGGCGAATTGGGGCAGGAACAGATGCATTTCCGCCGGTGCTTCCGAGTCCGGCGCCAATTGGAATTCAATCTCCACGCCGTCGACGACATGATTTTCTGTTGGGTTGACGATCGTTAGGGTCGGCGCGATTAGGGTCACTCTCCCGCGGGAAGTGACTTTGCCCAGGCCGGCGTCGACCTGGCCGCGCGGGCCCTTGGCGAGCAGACCGCCGAATTGAAACTGGGCCCGCCGTGTCATGGCATTGCCGGCCAGTATGTTCTCGCCCACCGCTTCTTCCATGAACTGGTCCGGGGCGATCACCGAAACCCTGCCGGCGGCAACATCCTCAGGATTTGTCACGCCCATAACACCGCCGTAATGATCCACGTGGGAGTGAGTGTAAATGACAGAGACCACGGGCTTCGCCGGACGATGGGCCAGAAAAAGCTCCAGTCCGGCGCGGGCCACTTCCGCTGTGATCATAGGGTCGATAACGATCAAGCCACTGTCGCCCTCGATGATGGTCATGTTGGAGAGATCGAAGCCGCGAAGCTGATAAACCCGATCACAGACCTTGTAGAGACCGTTGTTCATGTTCAGCCGCGCCATGCGCCACAGGCTGGGATTGACCGTGTCGGGTGCGGCTTCCTCGTCCAAGAAATCATAAGCACCGAGGTCCCAAAGCGTCCGGCCCTGTTCGTTTCGCACCACGCCCTCAGGAACGGGGGCGATATGACCCCGTCGGGCGAGTTCAAAATCCTCCCTGTCCGTGAACGGCAACTGTGCGAGGACGGCCTGCTGCGCCGCCTTGGTTGCCGCGGTGGCCGGTTTCGGATCGGTATCCATGGCCCTGTCCCTTCATCGTCGTTTTAGGGGATCATATTGGACCGGTCCGCCCGGTGGCGATAGGATAAGTGCGGGAGGGAGCCACAGAATGGACGACTACAAGGTATTTGACCTGGGCGATCTGCGCTTGCAAGGGGGCATGGTCCTGCCCAAGGCGCAGTTGACCTATCAGACATACGGAACCTTGGCGGCGGACTGCTCTAACGTCATTCTCTACCCCACGTCCTACGGCGCCCACCATGTGGATATCGAATGGCTGATCGCGCCGGGCCGCATTCTGGACCCGGAACGCTATTTCGTCATCATCCCCAATATGCTGGGCAACGGGCTATCCTCCTCCCCTTCAAATATGGCGGAACCCTACGGCATGGGCCGGTTTCCCAGCTTCAGTCATTGGGACAATATTCATGCTCAACGGCGCATGCTGGACGAGGTCTTTGGCATCAATCACCTGGCCATGGTCTATGGCTGGTCCATGGGCGCCCAGCAGGCCCTGCACTGGGGCGCCATATTCCCCGATCAAGTCTCGGCGATCCTCGCCATTTGCGGTTCGGCCCGCACTTCGCCCCACAACAAAGTATTTTTGGAAGGCGTACGCGCCACGTTGACAGCCGACCCGGCATGGCACGAGGGCGGTTTTACGGCTCGGCCTGTGCGCGGCCTCCGCGCCATGGGCCGGCTATATGCCGGCTGGGCCATGTCCCAGGCCTTCTACCGCGAAGGCAAACACCTGGAACTAGGTTTCACCTCGTTGGAGGATTATCTGGTGCGGGTGTGGGAAGCCAACTTCCTGCGACGCAACGGCGATGATCTGCTCTCCATGCTTTCGACCTGGTACCACTCCGACATTTCCGACAACGAGATCTTCAACGGCGACCTCGATGCTGCTCTTGGCTCGATCAAGGCCCGCGCCATTATCATGCCATCGCGCACCGACCTCTATTTCACGCCGGAGGACTCGGAAGCCGAATGCGAGCAGATACCCAATGCGGAGTTCCGCCCCATCGAATCCATCTGGGGCCACCGCGCCGGCAACCCCATTGACAATCCAACCGACGAAGCCTTTATCCGACAGGCCGTCAACGATCTGCTAGAGGGCTAGGCATGGAGGACACTGTCGGCGCCCTGGTTCCAGGCACATCGGTTCATATCGACGGCGCGGCCGACGGGCCCCTGTCGGGCCTTACATTCGTTGCCAAGGACCTATTTGACGTGGCGGGCTATCCCACGGGCGGTGGCAACCCGGACTGGCCCGGCAATCGGGAGCCGGCGCGGCGCCATGCCTGGGCGGTTCAAACCCTGCTTGATGCGGGCGCCACATTGGTGGGCAAGACCATCACCGATGAAGTTTCCCTGGGCATATTGGGGGAGAACGTCTTTCACGGCACCCCGCTGAACAGCGCCGCGCCGGACCGGGTGCCGGGCGGCTCTTCCGCCGGCTCAGTCGCGGCAGTGGCGGCGGGGATGTGCGACATTGCATTGGGCACCGATACGGGCGGGTCCGTCCGGGTGCCGGCCAGTTTCTGCGGCGTGCATGGCATCCGGCCCACCCACGGCCGCTTGGATCTGTCCGGCATGATGTCCCAGGCCCCCCGCTCGGACACCACGGGCTGGTTCACCCGGGATGCCGCCACCTTCGCCAAGGCCTCCGCTGTGATGCTTGGCGAGGACATTCCTAGCGCCCTGTCGGAACGGTTGATTGTCGCCGTGGACGCGTTCGGCTTCGCCGGCGCGGAGGTCAGAGGCGTCTTTGCAGCGATGATCGAACGCCTGGGCGCATTGATCGGGGAAGTGACGGAAGAGATCATGGCACCGCCGGGACTGAGCACCTGGGCAAAGGCGCAGCGCACGCTGCAACCTTACGAAGGCTGGCAGGTATTCAAGGACTGGCTGGACCGGGAGAACCCCGCGATGGCCTATAGCGTGGCCCGGGGCCTGGCCATAGCGGCGGCCACTCCCCAAGCCGAGCGGGACTGGGCCGAAATGATGCGTCGGGAGGCCCGTGCCCGGATGGACCATCTGCTGCCGCCGGGCACAGTGCTTTGCATGCCGACGACACCATTTCCGGCGCCACCGAGGGGCCTGCCCATTAGTCAGACCGATCCGTTGCGCATGCAAATTTCCTGTCTTTGCAGCCACGGTGGATTAACCGGCGTGCCGCAGGTCTCGCTGCCCGGGGCAAGTCTCGACGGTCTGCCCATCGGATTGTCCATTGTAGGGCGATGGGGTGAGGATGTTCAACTGGTGGCCCTGGCCCAAGCAATGGAGGATGGCGTGTGAGTACGTTGGCGGTGAACGACCCAGATGTGGTCGCGGAAGTCTCAGCTCTGTTCGAACGTTATGAGCAGGCCTTGATCGACAAGGATGTCGATGTTCTGGACGCGACATTCTGGGACAGCCCCCATACCATCCGCTATGCCATGCACGAGAATGGCTACGGTTTTGACGAGATCCATAAGCACCGGGTCGGCCGCGCGCCAGGGCCCGGCATCAAGGAGGTGCGACGACGCCTTGAGATTCTGACGCTGGGCGATTCCTTTGCCACCGTGAACCTTGAATTCAAGGTGCGGGATCAGGACGAGGTCGGCCGCCAATCCCAGACCTGGATCAAATTCCCGGATCTGGGCTGGAAAGTGGTTGCCGCCCATGTTTCCATCCAGGACAAGGCGCCCCGCTGGTGAGCCCTTCGCAACCCACCGCGCCCTGGCGCATCGGCGTCGATGTGGGCGGGACGTTCACGGACATGGTCCTGCGCGACGTTGGCGGCGGGTTGTGCGTGTTCAAGGCGCCTTCCGTGCCGGCCGACCCCAGCCAGGGAGTCATGGCCGTACTGGAGCGGGCGGCCGTGGAACTGGCCATGGGTATTCCTGAACTATTGGCGAATTGCGCCCTGTTCTTCCATGGTTCCACCGTTGCCACCAACACCATATTGGAGAAGAAGGGCGCCAGGGTCGGCCTGTTAACGACCACCGGCTTCCGCGACAGCCTGGAAGTGCGCCGGGGTATTCGCGAAAACATGTGGGACCACCGGGCGCCGTTTCCGGATGTCCTGGTGCCCCGCTATCTGCGCCAGCCCGTCGGCGGTCGCCTGGACAAAGACGGCATCGAGATGGCGCCCTTGGCAACCGGGGATATCGACACCGCGAAGGACCTGTTCGACGAGGAAGGTGTGGAATCCATCGCCATCGCCCTCCTCAATAGCTACGGCAATCCCGCCCACGAAGAAAAAGTGGCGGAGCATTTGGGCAACTTTCCCTGGCTTTCCCTTTCCAGCCGTATTGCCCCGATCATGGGGGAATACGAGCGCACCTCCACTGCCGTGGTCAACGCTTATATCGCGCCCAAAGTGGTCGGGTATCTCAGGGATTTGGATGGCCACCTGCGCGCCAACGGCCTCGCGCGTCCGATCCTGCTGCTGCAAAGCAACGGCGGCGCCATTTCAGTCGATCAAGTGGCGGAACGACCGGTCAACCTTGTACTTTCCGGCCCCGCAGCCGGGGTCGGCGCCCTGACCCTTTATGCCCAATCGGCTGACAGCGAAAATCTGATCGCCATGGAGATCGGCGGTACATCATGTGACGTGACGTTGATGGGCGAAGGCCAGGTGGCTGTCACCGACGAGTTGATGATTGACGGCTATCACCTGGCCACGCCGTCGGTGGATATCCACACCGTCGGCGCGGGCGGCGGGACCATCGCCCGTGTTGACGAGGCGGGCCTGCTGCATGTGGGCCCGCAGGGCGCGGGCGCCAATCCCGGCCCGGCGTGTTATGGCCTGGGCGGTGAGTTACCCACTGTCACCGATGCCTACATGGTGCTGGGCCGCCTGCGGCCGGGCCCGTACGCGGGCGGCAGCGTGACCCTGGATGCAGACCTAGCGCAGCAGGCAATCGCAGAGAGGGTCGCGGAACCATTGGGCATTTCCGTTGAGGACGCCGCCGCTGGCATCATCCGCCTGCTGGAACAGAACCTGTTGCATGCGGTGGAACATATTTCCATTCAACGCGGCCACAATCCCCAGCGCTTCACCCTGGTGGCGGCGGGCGGCGCCGGTCCCATGCACGGCGCCACCGTCGCCCGGGCGCTGGGCTGCCGGCGGGCCTATGTGCCGCGTCAGGCCGGCGCCTTTTGTGCCCTGGGCATGCTGCATACGGACATACGCCAGGACTTCCTGGCGGTGCATTTCGACAACCTGGATGAGATCAGTTCGGAAGCTCTGTTCGAAGGCTTCGGGCCGCTGGACAGGCGGGCGGCGGAAGCGCTGGCGGCGGACGGCTTCGAAGGCGACCGCGCAGTAATCGTCCGTGAACTGGATCTGCGTTACCGCGGCCAGTTATGGTCCATCCGCGTGGAATTGCCGGCTGGTGACTTCGACGCCAAGGCCGTGCGCGCCGCCTTCGATGCGGATCATCAGCGCCAATTCGGCCATACCCAGCCCGGCGGCACCATCGAGATTACTGCCCTGCGGGTTACCGCCCGCGGTCTGATCGAGGCAACGCCGCCGACAGCATCAGCACCAGCGATGGAAACCCCCGAACCGGCCGACCGGCGACCCGTCTATGTGGATGCGGATCGCGGCTGGCAGGAAACGCCGATTTTTGCCGGCGCCGACCTGAAGCCGGGTTTTGCCATGGACGGGCCTTTGTTGGTGGAGGAGTTGACCACCACCGTTTTCGTGGGGGCGGGCGACCGTCTCACTGTCGATGCCGCTGATAATTTCCTGATCGAGTTGGGCCCTTAGGATGATCAAAGACGAGCAGCTCGATCCCATCATCCTTGCCCTGGTGCAAAACCGTCTGGACCATATCTCGCGGCAGATGGGCTGGGTCATGACCCGGACGGCGCGCAGCCCGATATTCTCGCAAAGCCATGATTTCTCCTGCTTTATCGCCGATCCCGACGGCACCCTGGTCAGCCAGGCCGATGGCATTCCCATCCATACGGGCGGCGGCGGCTTTGCGGTACGGGCCCTGTTGCGGGACTTCGCCGACGCAATTCATGATGGTGACGTCTTCGTCCTGAACGATCCATACACCGCAGGCGGCAACCACTTGCCCGACTGGGTCATCGCCCGGCCGGTTTTCGTTGACGGGATTTTGGTCGCTTTCGCCTGCAACCGAGCCCATCAGGCGGATATCGGCGGCGGCGCCGCGGGCACCTATAATTCCCAGGCGCGGGAGATCTTTCACGAGGGCATCCGCTTGCCGGTGATGAAGCTGATTGCAGGCGGACAGACCCGTCAGGATGTCTGGCGTCTCTTGATGATCAATACCCGCACGGCGGAGGCCCTGGATGGGGACCTGCGCGCCATGATCGGTTCAACCAAGATCGGCGCCGACCGCATCGCCGCTCTGGTCGAAGAACTGGGCATGGACCATTACCGCGGCTATTTCGAAGGCATCCTGGAACATGCCGATCGCAGCTTCCGCCGTTGCGTCGCCACATTGCCGGACGGCGAATATCATGGCGCTGAACCCATCGACAACGACTGCTTCGAGCCGATCGAGGATGCCATCCGGGTGCGCCTCGGCGTGCAAGGCGAAGCACTGGAAGTGGATTTCACCGGCACCGCGCCCCAGGTGCGCGGCTTCAAGAACTCCTCGGTGGCGAACACCTGGTCGGCTGTCTATATGGCCCTTGCCGCCTATTTCGAACCGGACCTGCCGCGCAACGAAGGCACATTCCGCACCGTCACCATTACCGCGCCCGAAGGCACCATCATCAACGCCAAGCCGCCGGCGGCCATGACCATGAACACCGTGTTCGTGGCGCACGAGATTGTGCACGCCATCTGGAAGGCTCTGAACCAGGCTTTGCCCGAGCGCAGTTGCGCCGGCTGGTCGAAATCCATCCACGGCACCACCTCCGGCCGTGCCTCGGGCCGGGCCGAGGAAAGCCCATTCGTTATGTATCATTGGAACGCCGCACCTGGCGGCGGTGCCGTAGAAGGCCGGGACGGCTTCAATCAGATCGGCCACCTAATCGCCTTGGGCGGCCTGGTGCTGCCAAACGTGGAAACCTACGAACAGCTATATCCGGTGCATTTCAAGCGCCAGGAGTTTCGCACCGATGCTGCCGGTCCCGGCGCCTATCGGGGCGGCACGGGCTGCGACTTCGAGGTCGACATCAACGTGTCGGCGGAATATGCCTTTCGCGGCGAGGGCCTCTATAACCCATCCTGTTTCGGCGCAGCGGGCGGGGCGGCCGGCGAACCGGGCGACATGGCCCTGAAATTCTCCTCCGGCGACGGAGAGCAGCCACCGAAGTATGCCGTCCGCTATTATGAACCCCTGACCCTATGCGCGGCCTCGCCGGGTGGCGGTGGTTGGGGTGATCCCATGGCGCGGGATCCGGCCCGGGTCTTGCGCGATGTTCGTGACGGCGTGGTCAGCCCCGAGGCTGCCGCGGAAATCTATGGCGTGATCCTGAACACAGACGGCAGAGGCGTGGATCAACAAGCGACAACGGCGCGACGCGAGGAAGGCCAGGGCGACTGATGCCGGCCGGGTCGATCGAGGGTGATTGCGATCCCGCGTTTAGTCAATTGCGCAACGTCTTCGCCGCTTCATTCTCCCAGGACCTGGAGTATCCGGAAGTTGGCGCCTCGGTCTGCGTCTATCTGCAGGGCCGCAAGGTCGTAGATCTGTGGGGCGGTCATATGGATCGGAGCCGCACCCGGCCCTGGCAGCGGGACACCATCGTCAACATGATGTCGGTGGCTAAAGGCGTCCTCGCTCTTTGCGCGCATATTCTGGTGGATAAGGGGCAACTGGACCTGGATGCTCCGGTGGCCCGCTACTGGCCGGCGTTCGCACAAAAGGGCAAAGAGCAACTGCCCGTGCGCTACCTGTTGGATCACCGGGCCGGACTGGCCGCGGTCGACGATTTGCGCCGGGGCATGGCCTATGATTGGGAGGAGATGATCCGGGCGCTGGAACAGACCGCACCCATGCACCCGCCGGGAACGACGCCCTGTTACCATTCCATCACCATGGGGCATCTGATCGGCGAGGTGGTTCGCCGCATCAGCGGCCAGGACATCGGCACCTTCATGGCGGAGAACATCGCCCGGCCATTGGGCCTGGACTACCATTTCGGCCTAGGATCGGCTGAATTGCCCCGATGCGCTGAATTTCTGGAAGAAGATGGCCAGGGCCTGGCCGCCTATCTGCTAGCCAATCCTGAAGTTTTAGCCGCCCGCACTTTCGGCCCTATTGCCGAGAATGAAAGCTTCAACAGCCCGGAATGGCGCAGCGCGCTGGTGCCCTCTGCCAACGGACATGGTAACGCCCGGGCGCTGGCCCGCCTTTACGGTGCCCTGGCCCTGGGCGGCAGCCTAGAGGGGGTGCGGATCATCGGCCGGGACACCTTGCTGGCCGCATCGGAGGAGCAGTGGGACGGCCCGGACCTGGCCACAGGGATCCGCATGCGCATGGCGCTTGGTTTTCGGTTGGGCTCAGCCGATACGCCGATGGGGCCGAACCCGAGGGCCTTCGGCTCACCGGGCGCCGGCGGTGCCACCAGCTTTTGCGACATGGACGCGGGCATCGGCTTCGGTTATGCCATGAATAGCAAATATCCCGGCCTCGCCGCCGGACCCCGGGCCGCGGCGCTGGTCAATGCCCTGTACGATTGCGCGTTTTAGACATTTTGGGGAGTTAATTTTCGATGAGTGAGAACATGAACGGCGCCGAAAGTTTGGTGCGCACCATGATCGCCGGCGGCGTCGATGTCTGCTTTACAAATCCAGGCACGTCCGAGATGCATTTCGTCGCGGCCCTGGATAAGGTGCCGGGCATGCGCTGTGTCCTCGGCCTGTTCGAAGGCGTGGTGACCGGCGCGGCGGATGGCTATTACCGCATGCTGGGCAAGCCGGCTTCCACCCTGCTGCATCTGGCGCCGGGGCTGGCCAACGGCCTGGCCAACCTGCACAACGCCAAGAAGGCAGATTCGGGCATCGTCAATATCGTCGGCGAACACGCCACCTATCACATCAAATACGATGCACCCCTGACCGCCGATATCGAAGGGGCGGCGGCGCCCATGTCCCATTGGGTCAAGACCTCGCCCTCATCGACCACCATCGCTGCCGACGGCGCCCTTGCTATCGAGGCTGCCAACCAGACACCGGGGCAAATCGCGACCCTGATCCTGCCCGCGGATACCGCCTGGGGCCCAGCGGAAGCCATCGCCGAGACCAAGGCGCCCGCAGCTTTGCCCAAGACGTCCGACGATGCGGTAAAGGCGGCGGCGGAGATGCTGCGTACCAGCGAGCGGGCGACGTTGCTTTTGGGCGGCCCGGCCCTCCGCGAGCGAGGATTGGAATTAGCAGGCCGCATCGCCGCCAAGACCGGCTGCGGCATCTTGACCGAGGGCGCCAATACCCGTTTGCAACGGGGCGCCGGCCGCGTACAGGTCAACCGTATCCCTTATGTTGTGGAACAGGCCCAGGCCGTGATGAAAAAGGCTGGCGATCTGGTGCTGGTGGGCAGCCGGGAGCCCGTGGCCTTTTTCGCCTACCCGGAAAAACCCAGTCTGCTGATGGATCCAGATGCGAAGTCCACCAAACTGGCAAGCACGGATCAGGATTTGGAAGCCGCATTAGAGGCCCTGGCCGACGAGTTGGGTTGCCTGGATATGGAACCCGCCGGCGTCGCCCAGCCGCAGCGTTCCCCCTTGCCCAACGGTGAGATCACGACAGCCACGATTGCGCAGTCTTTAAGTGCTTTGTTGCCCGAAGGTGCCATCGTGGTGGACGAAAGCGTCACCACGGGCCGGGAATTCTTCCCCACCACCGCCGGACTGCCGCCACACGACTGGATGAACAACCGGGGCGGCTCCATCGGTTACGGCCTGCCCGTGGCCGTGGGCGCCGCCATCGCCTGTCCCGACCGGAAGGTTGTAGCCCTCGAGGGTGACGGCAGCGCCATGTACACCATCCAGTCCCTCTGGACCATGGCGCGGGAGAGCCTGGATATCACCGTTCTGGTTTTCGCCAACGGCACCTACAACATCCTGCGCGGGGAATTAACCAACGTCGGCGTGCAGAACCCAGGCCCCCGGGCCGTGGATATGTTGTCCATCGACCGCCCAAGCCTGGACTGGGTCGCGATGGCCAAGGGCATGGGTGTCGAGGGCGCCCGTGCCAACACGGCAGAAGACCTGAACAAGGCTTTGGAGGCGGGACTGCATTCCGAAGGCCCCTATCTGGTCGAAGTGGCGATCTGAGGATAATGGCAGCGGTGCGAGAGAACTGGTTCTTTCGTTGGGAAGTCCCGACTTGGATGTTGACCGTCGCCATTTACGCCATCTGGGGCGCCTTGGTCTGGTTCCACGCCTATTTGCCCTGGTGGCTTCTGCTGGCCGCCGGCGCCTACATCATCGCCCTGCATTTCAGCCTGCAGCACGAAGCCATTCACGGCTGGCGCAGTTGTCCGGGCTGGCTGCGCAAGGCTCTGGTCTGGCCACCGATTGGATTGTGGTTTCCCTTTGCCATCTATCACCGTTCCCATAGCCGCCATCACCGCAACGCCGATTTGACCTATCCGGGCAAGGATACCGAAAGCCTGTATCACGCCGCCGCTACGTGGGAGGGGTATTCGCCCTTGCGCCGGAAATTGTTGATGTTCAACCAGACCATGCTGGGCCGCCTGACGATCGGACCCCTGTTCCGCCTGAATAAATTGGTGGTGGGCGATCTGGGCAAGTTCTTGCGCGGCGACTACTCCGATACGGGTATCTGGATACTGCACCTGATCGGCTGCGTCTGCATTCTGTGGTTCGTCGTCGGGTGGGCGGACATGCCGTTCTGGCAGTACATCCTGTTCTTCTTCTATCCCGGCATGATGCTAAGCTGGCTGCGACCATTCCTGGAGCACCGGTGGGGCGAGAAACCTTACGAGCGCGTAGCGGCGATTGAATCGAATTGGTTCTTCGGCCTGCTGTTCCTATGGAACAACCTGCACATCGTGCATCACCGCCATCCCACCATGCCCTGGTATCGCATTCCCGCTTATTTCAAACGGCACCGCGAAGAGCTTCTGGCCAAAAACGGCGGTTACTACTACCCAGGCTATTGGTCCCTGGCGCGAAAGTACCTCTTGCGACCGGTCTTCACCCCCATACACCCGGAAACCATCAGTTCCGGCAAAGGGGAAAGACTGACTGTCCCAGGGTCTTGATCAGGGCCGCCCGTTCATCGACGAAGCCAGTGAAGAGGAACTGATGGAAGCCTGAGGCGCGGATGGCCTGGATTTGCGCCGCACATTCCTCCACCGTGCCGAGGATGGCAAACCGCGCCGCCATGTAGGAGAGGAATTCCGGTTCGGCCATTAGGCCGGCATTGGGGGACTCGCCCAAGTCTTCATGGTTGGCCGGGCGGTAGCCTGCCTGAACGCGGCGGATGCTGTCTGCGAATTCGGGCGGCACCAGCTTGCCTTCTTGAGTGAAGCGAAAGGCATGGTGGGCTGTTGAGGCCAGTTCCATGCGGATTTCGTTTAGGAGGGCTTCATGGTCATCACCTACGTTGATGCGAGCGAATGCCCAAATATCGATCTCGTCCAGGGACCGTCCGGCCCGCTCGGCGCCGATGGCCAGGTGGTCCAGGGTCAGTTTCGCCACATCTGGCGACAGGCCCAGGCCGCAAATCACCCCGTCGGCCACTTCGCCCGCGAGTTCCAGAGTCTTTGGGCCCTCGGCGGCGATATAGATGGGCACAGGATTTGCCGCCTGCTCGGCGATCCACTTGGTGTGAATTTCGCGGCCCGCATATTCCGTGCTTTCGCCACGCAGCAGAGGCCTAAGGGCGAGCAGATACTCCCGTAATCCCTTCAAGCCGCGGGGCCGTTCATTCAGATTGTAGATGGCGCTGTCACCACTGCCCATGCCTAGCATGGCGCGGCCGCCGGTGATTTCGTTCACGCTGGCGACGGAGGCGGCCATGACGGCAGGATGGCGGGTCAACGGATTGGAGACCGTAGAACCGATCATCATGCTTTCCGTAGCCTGACCGACTGCCGCCAGTGTGACGAATAGTTCCCGAAACAACGACTGCGAGTCGGCAACGCCAAACAAATCGAAACCAGCGCCTTCCGCCAGTTGCGCATGTTCGACGGTGGAAGAGATACTACGCGGCACCTCGACGATGCCAAAACGGGCTTTCATTTTCGTTCGCTCCGATCGCCGGTCGTGGAATGTGACGTTCGGAAGAATACACGTGATCCAGGATTCTAGGAATTCCCGCGAAGGGCCACGTTCGGGCCGCCATTCGGCATTTCTTTGGAAATCGGAAAACGCACCGTGACCCGAGTGCCTTCACCCAATTTGCTGTCGATATCAAGAAACCCGTTCTGCAGACCGACCAGAGAATTCACAATGGAGAGGCCCAGGCCCGTGCCCCCCTCATTGGCGAGACCGTTGGTAAAGACTTGCGAGAACGGTGTCAGGATCGTTTCCATATCTTCGGCAGCGATGCCGACGCCCGAGTCCGCCACGACGATGCTGAGCGAATCTTTTTGGTCCATTTCGGCCCGGACACTGACGTCACCGCCTGGATCAGTGAACTTTACGGCGTTGGAGAGTAAATTCAGCAGGATCTGCCGTATTGCCCGCAGGTCAGCCCGAACCATAGGCAAATCATCGGCAATCGAAGAGGTAAAACGAAGTCCTTTGTTTCTTGCCTCTTCTCGAAGAATGTCGCAGGACGACCTGACGATGTCTCCGACGTCAACTTGTTGGATAGCCAGATCATATTCTCCAGCCTCGATCCGGGAGAGATCGAGCACGTCGTTGATGAGGTCGAGGAGATGCTCGCCGCTATTGAAGATATCGAGGGCATAATCACGATAACGCTCATCGCCTATGGGACCGAAACGCTCGTGGCTCAGAATGTCGGAGAAACCCAAAATAGCGTTCAAGGGTGTACGCAATTCATGGCTCATCGTAGCCAAGAATTGTGACTTGAATCCATTTGCCAGTTCCGCCCGCTCCTTCTCTTCGCGTAAAGCGTCTTCGCGATTCTTCAACTCGGTGATGTCTGTGTTGACAAGGAAGAAGCCGCCATCCGGCGACCGCATTTCGCGCAACAGCAGCCAACGGCCGTCTGCCCGCCGGGAGAGGATAGGCTCGTCCCGAGGGGAGATGTGCTGCGCTATTCGCTCGCGCACGAATTCTTCTTCGCGGCCCTTGGCCTCGATAATGCGGCCGTTCTTAATATTATCCCGCACCATATCCTCGAAGGTCATGCCGATGCGGATGTTCGGTGCCAATTCGGGGTTCAACTCCCGGAACATGCGATTGCAAAAAATCAGCCGATCATCGGGATCGAACAGAGCAAAAGCGTCCGAGAGACTTTCCATGGCCTCGCGGAAGCGGTTTTCGGATCGATTCGCGGCCTCGGTCGCAAATTTCCGCTGTGTGATATCGATATGCCAGACAATGCCGGCGGCGACACCCTCAAACACGATGGGCTGGGTGTTCATTAGAACCCACCATCGGGAACCGTCGCGGCGGATCCTTTCTGCTTCAAGATTGACGATGTTCCTCTTGGCCCTGACTATAGCCATGGCCTCGTCCATATGGGACCGATTTGCCCACGTAACGCTGATATCCCCCTTCAGAAGTTCGTCGCGCGATCCCCAACCCAGCATGTCCACAAGCGCTGAATTCACGAACAGACGGCGGCCATCGTCTTCCGCGATAATCGCAATTCCAATCGGGCAGAATTCCAGCGCATAGCGAAGACCGACATTGTCATCCGACCGCGCCGTGAGGGCGCTTTTGCGCTCCAGAACATCTTCCAACTGAGCAACACGCAGCCGAAGCTGTTCCAATTCAGCATCATCCGACTGATCTTGGTGCATTGGTCGATCAACTTCTTCTTTCGACATATTGCTCAGACCCCCGGCGTCAGAAGCAATGCCTTTTTACTAACCTACAGCGCCGCATAAATGCGGAACATCAACGCGTCCTAGCGGCATATCATTAATGTCTACGGTAAACAAACTGTTACACCAGACCATCAGCCCGCCCCAATTCAACATCCAAACTGACAGGACTACTCGAATGAAACTGGTGCAAAATTCCTCGAAGGCAAGAAAAACCGGGAGCCGGAGGGGCCGGCTCCCGGTACTAGAGGTTACTTTTCTAAGCTATTCGGCCTAATACAGCGCGACTGGATTGCCGGGCGAACCAGTGCCGCCCTTGATCTTCAGAGGCGACCAGACAAACAGGAACTCGGAGACGCCGTCGGCGACCAGTTGATTGAGGTCCAGGTTTTCCAGGTTCCAGATGCCAAGCTTGGGCATCAGCTCGAGATGGCATTCAAACGGCTGGGGGTTTTCACCAGCAAAGTTCGGTGCCACCGCTTCCACGGCCCAGGAATCCGCACCAGTTAGAATGATCTTGCGCGAAGCAAGATATTTACAGGCAGAAACGCCGAAACCCGGCTCGCCCTTGTTGAAGGCGGCGACACGTTTCCTCTTTTCCGCGGCATCGAAGGTGTCCCATTTGCTGGGATGCCAGATGTTACCGTGGCCGGTGTAGAGGAACACGCAATCGCCCTCGCCGATAGGCGCGATACCCTGGCGTTTGACCATGGCCTTGACGTCAGCATCGGTGATGATGCCGGGATCGCCCTTGTTCGGCGGCGGCGCCGGTATCGGCAACTGATCCATGCCCCGTAGCGCCGCCGCATTCAACAGCACGCCGCGGCAAACGAAGCCCTTCTGTGCCACATGCTCGACGCCCAAGGGTCCGACGCCATAAGCACCAGCGACCTTGGCCAGCATGCGGCCGTTGTAGAAGAAATCACCCTTCGACGTCCGCACCCCAATATGACCGGGTCCATCGAACTGTGTGCCCACCTGACCGATTTCGGCGGTAAGAACCTCGTCATTGCCCACCAGGGCGCGCGGGCCGAACGGCACGGGCCCTGATGATGGCAAGCCGGGGATGGTCAGCTTGAAACTGCGTACGCCGAACATGGGCATATCGGACTGATAGACTTTGCCCAATGTGGCGACTTTACCCTGCTTGACCAGCTTGATGGCCTTGAGAACCATCGCCGGCGTGGTCCGGTTCACTGCCCCGGCCTTGTCGTCCGGGCCCCATTCGCTGGGGGCCCATTTCTCGGTCAACGGTTCGTCATTAGCCGCAAACGCCGGCGCGGATAGGCCGGCTCCGAAACTAAACGCGAGTACAGCAACGCCTACAAATGTCAGTCTCGACATCGTACGTCCTCCCTCTGGCTTTGGTTCAGAGGAGGCATTACGCACGGCTGGCCGAAATAGAGTCAAGTATGAGCCCGATGTTCGGGCATCAAATGTACGCTATACCTACCAGGCATCGATCCACGGCCGCTTCTTGCCCTCGCGGGGCGGCGGCGGCGGCGCTGCGCGCAGGCCGGCCATGATCCAATCTCGGGTGTCGGCGGGATCTATGACGTTGTCCAATTCGAACAAGGATGCAGCGTTGATGGCCTTGCCTTGGGCGTACATGGCAGCAACCATCTCTTCGTACTTTGCCATGCGTTCATCAGGGTCTTCGATGGCCATCAATTCGTCCCGCCGGCCCAGTTTGACGGCGCCTTCCAGGCCCATGCCACCGAATTCTCCCGTGGGCCAGGAAATCGTGAACATTGGCGCGTGGAAACCGCCCCCCGCCATGCCCTGGGCGCCAAGGCCATAGCCCTTGCGCAAAACGATGGTGAAGGTTGGCACGGTAACGTTGGCGCCGATGACATAGAGGCGGCAGCAATGGCGTACCAGGGCCGTCTTTTCCGCAACCGGTCCAACCATGTTGCCCGGCGTATCGCACAAGAATACGAGCGGGATGTCATAGGCATCGCAAAGCTGCATGAAACGGGCCGCCTTGTCGGCGGCATCGCTGTCGATGGCACCGGCCAGGTGGGTCGGGTTGTTGGCGACGATCCCCACGGGCCGCCCCTCGATCCGTGCCAGAGCTGTGACCATGCCCAAGCCGAATCCGGCACGCAGTTCCAGGACAGAGCCGGTATCACAAAGCTGATGCACCACCTTGCGCACGTCATAGATACGCAGACGGTCCTCGGGAATGGCCTGACGCAACAGACGCTGATCCTCGCAGTCCCACTCCTCAACTGAGCCTTGGAAGTAGCTGAGGTATTGTTTTGCCACCTCGACGGCTTCCGCTTCGTCCTTGACCGCCACATCGACAACGCCATTTGGAACCTGCACCGACATAGGCCCTACCTCTTCAGGGCGGAATACGCCCAGGCCACCGCCTTCGATCATGGCCGGCCCGCCCATGCCGATCGTTGAGTTTTCCGTTGCGATGACGACATCGCAACAACCCAGAAGGACCGCGTTACCGGCGAAACAGCGCCCAGAAGTGATGCCGACAAGAGGTGCCAGGCCGCTTAGCTTGCCGAACAGATGGAAGGCGGGAACGTGCAGATTGGCGGCAAAAATCATGTCGGTATCGCCCGGGCGACCGCCGCCGCCCTCGGTAAAGAACACGATGGGCAGGCGCCACTTCTCCGCCATTTCGAACAGGCGGTCCTTTTTCTTGTGGTTGTTCTTGCCCTGGGTGCCTGCCAACACTGTGTAGTCATAGGAGATCACCATGCAGCGGGCGGTTTCGTCCGGGAACAATTCCCCATTGATCCGGCCCATACCGCCAATCAGGCCATCTGCCGGCGTGCGCTCGATCAACTCCTCCATAGTGTGCATCTGCCGCCGCGCCGCCAACACCAGGGAACCGATCTCGCTGAAGGAACCGGGATCGCACAAATCCTCGATATTCTCCCGCGCTGTGCGCTGGTTGGTCTTGCGTCGCCGGGCCACGGCACTGGGCCTGCGGACATCAAGGGTCATCTCCTGGCGCTCCACGACCTCAGCCAGATCCGGGCGCACATGGTCCAGATCGACCGCTGCTGCTTCGGCAGCGTCCGGGACATCAACCTGTTGCTCCAGCACATAAGCCAGTGCACCACCCTCGTAGACCGTATCACCCGGCTGGACCGGCAATTGCCGAACGATGCCGCTGATCTGGGCCTCGATCACGTGCTGCATCTTCATGGCTTCCATGATCAGCACCTGTCGGCCGGGATAGACGTCATCGCCTTCGGCCACGTCAATGCTAACGATTGTGCCTAGCATGGGGGCGGGGATGGCCACCGTCCCATCGGGGCCGCTTGGCGCATCGCTGTCGGTATCTATTTGCGCCGCCTCGGATCGGCCATGAGCCAGCACGGCCAGAGGGTCGGAGGCATCCACCTTGGCGCCGACCAATCCAACCCCGGCTTCCTCACCGTTGTCCGCTTCCAGGTATCGCCGCTGGTGATCGCTACCATCCACCAGTTGCGCCAGGTGCTCGTCAATGAAATCCGTGTTCAGATTCCCGGCCCGGAATTCCGGATGCCGCATCAGGTTCTGCAGGAAGGGAATATTGCTGGTCAGGCCGGCGATCTGGCATTCGCACAGGGCGCGATAGGTCTTTTGCGCCAGTAGGGCGAAATCTTCGCCAGGAGCATGGGCGATCAGTTTGGCCAAAAGAGAATCGTAGCTGGGCGAAGTGCGGTAGCCCACATAGCCGAACGTGTCCACGCGGATGCCCTGACCCGATGGCATGTCGAACCGTTCCAAGGCGCCGCCGGACGGACGAACGGTGCCATCTGCCTCGATGGATTCCATGTTGATCCGGACCTGCATGGCCTGTCCCCGGGGCGGGCCGACCTGATCTTGGATCAATCCCAAGTCCGCAAGACTGGCGCCCCCCGCTACCGCCAATTGGATTTGGACAATATCGACGCCCCAGACCTCTTCCGTCACCGTGTGCTCAACCTGCAGACGGGGATTGGCTTCGATGAAGAAGTACTCCTCTCCCGCCACCAGGAATTCGAATGTGCCCACGTTGCGATAGTCAGCCGCGCCAGCCAGGGTGACGGCGGATTGGCACAACTCTTCCCGAAGCTTGACGGGCAAACCAGGGGCGGGGGCCATCTCCACCAGCTTCTGATGCCGGCGCTGGATGCTGCATTCCCGCTCGCCCAGATGGACGATGGCGCCGCTGCCGTCGCCGACGATTTGGATTTCCACGTGGCGCGGCTGCTGCAGCAAACGCTCCACGAAGACATCACCATTGCCGAACGCTTGCTGTGCTTCTGTCTGGCAAATCTCCAAGGCGTCCGGAATTTCATCGCGGTCGAATATGGCCCGCATGCCGCGTCCGCCCCCGCCCGCGATGGCCTTGATCATGGTCGGACCGTGGGCATCGAAAAATGCCTGCGCCGAAGCCGTATCCACGGCGCCGGCGCTGCCGGGCAGCACGGGAATACCGTTCTTTTCCGCCAGATCCCGAGCCGCCGCCTTGTCGCCGAACATATCCAGGGTTTCCGCCCCCGGCCCCACGAAAGCAATTCCGGCCTGGGCACAGGTAAGGGCGAAGTCCGCGTTCTCGCTCAGAAAGCCGTATCCGGGATGAATGGCATCGCAGCCCTGTTCCTTGGCCACCGCCAGGATGGCCTCACCATCCAGATAGGCGGGCACGCCCCGGCCGGCCAGGGCCACCGCTTCGTCCGCCTTGACCACGTGCAGCGAGGCCGCCTCGTCCTGGGCATAGACGGCAACCGTGGCAATCCCCATATCGGCCGCCGCACGCAGGACGCGGATGGCAATTTCGCCGCGATTGGCAACCAGTAATTTCTTCACACTCATGGAACCGATTTCCTCATCATTCGTTTCTTTTCTCTAGCTTAGCGCCGGTTCTGCCAGATGCCACTCCGTGCCTTCCTGATAGGCAACACCGGCGCGCAGTAATAGCGGCTCCTGCCACCAGGCCGCTTCCAACTGCATGCCGATCGGCAATCCGTTGCGATCAAAGCCGCAGGGTACCGACAGGCCCGGATAGGCGCCAAGACCGCCGGCATAGGTGTTTCGGGAAGCATCGCGGGTCGCTTCCAACAGGCTCTTGTCCTCTTCGATGGGCGGTGGCGGTGCCGGCGTGGTGGGGGACACCAGAACATCGATGTCCTGGAATAGCTCACCCATGGTCTGCTGCCAGTTCTCACGGGCCCTGACCGCATTGGCATAGTCGACGGCAGTGAAGCTGCGCCCCACCAGCATGCGTTCTAGAACACTGGAGGAAAACAGTTCCGGATGATTGTCGATGCGTTCAGCATGGTAGGCGCAAGCATCGGCATAGATCTGGATGGTCGCCCATTGGTGGGTGTCTTCGGCGCCCTCGACATCCACCTCCACCAGCTTGGCACCCTGGGCCTCGAGCATTTGCACCGCTGCCATCACGGCTTCCGCGATGTCATCGCCGCAGTCTTCGAAGTAATGTTTGCGGGGCAAGCCCAGACGCAGGCCCGCGACCCCGTCATTCAAGGCGGGCAGGAAATTGCCGAGGTCCGGCGCGGCCGAAGGGGCGGAACCGGGCTCGCCCTTCGCCGTCACCGCTAGAATGCGGGCGACATCGACGACCCGTCGAGCCATGGGGCCGATGGTGTCATAGCCCAGGCTGACCGGCGTGGAGCCTTGATTGGGAACCCGGCCATGGGTGGGGCGCAGGCCGGCAACGCCGTTCATGGCGGCAGGCAGACGCACCGATCCGCCGGTATCGGTGCCCAGTGCCCCCTGTGCCATGCCCGCCGCGATCACGGCGCCGGAACCGCCTGACGAGCCGCCAGGCACCCGGCTTAAATCCCAAGGGTTGCGGCACTGTCCGCTGATGGGATTGTACGAACGGATGCCAAAGGCCAGTTCCTGCATGGTCGCCTTGCCCACGATGACCGCGCCCGCCGCCCTCAGGCGCTGGACGACAAAGGCATCGTGATTTGGCACCACATCCTTGAAATGCAGGGAGCCGGACGTGGTCCGCACCCCGGCCGTCTGGATATTATCCTTGATGGCCATGGTCATGCCGTGGAGAAGGCCCAGCCATCGGCCATCCGCCGCGGCACGATCGGCGGCATCGGCCGCTTCGCGGGCCTGATCCGCCGTCACGGTGGTCATGGCATTGACACTGTCCTCATGGCGCGTGATCGCCGCCAAAGCAACTTCCAAATCGTCCCGGGCGCTAATGGGCATTCAGGTCCTCATTGCGGGCGTTGGCCGCGATAAAGGCCGGCCGGGCATAGGCCCGGTCTCGATAGGCCCTGCAGGGCCCAGGCAACTCGACCTCGTAGCGTTCGGCGAAATTTAATGTCGTGCTCAAGAGAATATCGGCGGCGCTCAGTTTGTCGCCAAAAATATAGGGATCGAAGGCGGCTATCGCCGGGGCCACGGCGTTGATCTGCTTCAGGCAGTATTCCGCGGCAGAGGCCACAGCCACCGGTGCCTCGCCATAAATCTCGGAAAGGAACTTGTGACGCCGGATCAGATAGAGGGAATGGGCATCCAACTCCATCATGGCGAAATAGTTCCATTCATCGGCCCTCGCCTTGTCCTGGGGATTGTCTGGCAGGAAGACGTCCTTCCCTTGGCCATAAGCATTGAACAGGTAGTTCACGATGGCCGGGCTTTCCGTCAGGGTGAAATCGCCATCCTGCAGGCACGGTATCTTCTGCTTCGGGTTATGTCCGGTATATTCCGCCGTTAGGGTCTCGCCCGTGCGCGATTGTATGGGCCGGTAGGCGTATTCCAGGCCAAGTTCGTGCAACGCCCAATGCACCCGCAAGGCGCGGAGGGATATGGCGCCCCATAGGACGATACCTTCGGTCATGACGGCCATCCTTCCTTCAGGAATGCCTCGACCACCTGATGCAGGGCGCCGCGATTGTTCTCGATCAACATGGAATGAGTGGCGCCGCCGATCACGACATAGCGCCGATCGATATCGTCCGGGAGAAGCCCGAACACCGTTTGCCCCTGGCCCGGCGTCGTCTCCCGATCCCACTCGCCAACCACGACCATAGTCGGGGCGCGGATCAGGCCCGGGTCGTAGGACGGCTGTTGCGAGGCATTGCGTTCCAGCACGTCCTTGACCACGCCAGCGGGCGCGCGCAATTGGGGCGGATCATGTCGAGCGGCTTCCGGGTCCGTGGCGATCGCCGCCTCGGCCCACGCCGCCTTGTGCTGCGGAGACGCGATGCGGGCGATTTGGCCATTGTCCAATTGCCGGCACCAGCGGGCGACGATGGCGTCGGCATCCACCATGCGGTAGGCGCCCGGCATTTCGCCGGTTGATATGGAATCGCCAGCCCCCAACCACGCGGCACCGTAGAGGACCAGGCGCTCGACCTTTTCCGGCCGTTGCCCGGAATAGCGGCCGCAGATCATGGTGCCCCAGGAATAGCCAATCAGGGACAGCCGGGGCAGGCCGCGCTGTTCCAGCACATAGTCCACCACGCTGGCGATATCCGCCACCGCATGGTCGGTATCGACCAGGGGTGGACTGTCCTCAGCAGGTTGCGCCATTTCCACCGGCCGGTCGGAGGCCCCATAACCAAGGATGTCCACACACCAGACATCAAACCCGGCCTGGGCCAAAACGTCCATCCACGATGCCCCGTCGATGGCATAGTCGAAGGTCACGGTCGACGGGTATGTGGCGCCATGCACACACAAGACCGTCTGTGCCGGTGAAAATCCATCCCGTTTTGCCAAGCGTTTGTTGCGCACATAGACCGACAGTCCCGGCGTTATGCTGGCAACCGTGTGGTCCGTGACGGTGAGCTCGGTCATCACATGGCCTCCGTATTGATTTTCATTTGCCGCACCAGCCGACGGCGTCAGCCGTCCTGCCCCGCTTTGTGCGCCGCCAGAGCCATAAGACGGCGATCGCGCCAGTTGCGCCGATCCGCCAAGCCATCGAGCGTGAGGGATTGGCGCCGTTCCCCGGCGACCTTGGCGATCAGTTCATCATCCCATGGCTGGGGATCGGTACGGGACTTCTGAATAGCGTGGTAGAGCGGGCCAAGCCGGGCTGCATAGTCGGCCACGCCGCCGGGGGCGTTTAGATCGATGGTCTCGAACGGTCCCATGAAAGACCAACGCAAGCCCAAGCCTTGCGAAACCGTCTTGTCGATATCTTCGGCCGAGGCATAGCCCTCCGCATATAGATCCCAGGCCTCCCGCAATAGAGCGCCCTGCAGACGATTCAGGACAAAACCTTCGACCTCCCGCCGCACCAGGATCGGCGATTGGCCAACGCTGCGCATCAGCGCCATGGCGCCGTCCACAGCCGACCGATCCGTCCAGGGCGCCGGCACCACCTCGACCACCGGCACCAGATAGGGCGGATTGACAGGATGGGTGACGAGAAACCGTTCACGGTTCGCAACGGCTTCTGTAAAAGCGGAGCCGGGAATACCAGATGTGGAACTGCCAACAACGGCACCGTCCGCCAGCAGAGGGCCTATGGCGGCGGATATCTCCTGTTTTACAGGAACCTCTTCCAGCACGGATTCCTGGACGAAGCGTGCCCCGTCCACCGCTCCTTCGAGGGTGTCGCAGATGGTTATGCGGTTCAATATGGCAGCGGGATCGTCGACCAGGTCATAGCTCCTGAGATCGTCCAACTGTTTTCCGACCACTGATTTGAAGGCATCGCGTATCCCGGGTGCTGAATCGTAGACGCGGACTTCCTCTCCGGCTCTGGCGAAAACGATGCTCCAGCCGCCACCCACCAGTCCGGCGCCGACAATGGCGATGTGACCCGTCATCAAGCGGGTTCCACTGCCGTATAGGGTGGAACATTGCGCCCGCCGTAGCGGCGCACACGCACGTTGGCCTGTTCCGCATGGCCGGCGAAACCTTCCAGCATGCAGAGCCTGGAACAATATTCCCCTACCAGGGCCGAGGCTTCGTCCGTCAGCACCCTTTGATAGGTATGGGTCTTGATGAACTTCCCAACCCAAAGCCCGCCCGTATAGCGGCCGGCCCGTTTCGTGGGCAGAGTATGGTTGGTGCCGATCACCTTGTCGCCATAGGACACATTCGTGCGGGGGCCCAGGAACAGGGCGCCATAGTTGGTCATGTTGTCGAGGAAGTATTCGGGATCGCGGGTCATCACTTGCACATGCTCAAAGGCCAGTCGGTCGGCCTCCCGCAGCATTTCAGTATCATCTGCGCAAAGGATCACGGCGCCGTAGTTGGCCCAGGATTCCCGCGCGATATCGGCCGTGGGCAGACTATCCAATTGGCGATCGACTTCCGCCAAGGTGTCGTTCGCCAGGGCCTCGGACGTGGTCAGCAGCACCGCTGGCGAGGTAGGGCCATGTTCGGCCTGCCCCAACAAATCGATGGCGCAAAGTTCGCCGTCCACAGTCTCATCGGCAATGATCAAGGTCTCGGTGGGGCCGGCGAAGAGGTCGATGCCGACCCGGCCATAAAGCTGCCGTTTGGCCTCGGCCACGAACATGTTGCCTGGGCCCACCAGCATATCGACGCCATCTATGCTCTCGGTCCCCAGCGCCATGGCGGCCACCGCCTGGATGCCGCCCAGCACCAGGATCTCGTCGGCCCCGCCCATGTGCATGGCGGCAACGATGGCGGGATGTGGCGCCCCGCCCTGGGGTGGCGCAGACGCAACGATGCGGGGCACACCGGCCACTTTAGCGGTCACCACGCTCATATGGGCGGAGGCAACCATGGGGTATTTGCCACCCGGCACATAACAGCCGACGGAATTCACGGGGATATTCTTGTGGCCTAGGACCACGCCGGGCATGGTTTCCACTTCTACATCCCGAAGTGCGGCCTTTTGATGCTCGGCGAAGTTCCGCACCTGCTCTTGGGCAAAGCGGATATCGTCTAGATCGCGCTTGGCCACCTTGGACATGGCGGCCTCGATCTCCGCTTCGGTCAATCGGAAACTATGCGGGCTCCAGTCGTCGAACTTCTCCGAAAGTTCCCGGACGGCATCATCGCCGCGCTCCTGAATGTCCGCCAGAATAGCTTCCACCTGGGCCCGCACCTTGGCGTCGGCCTCGTCCACTTCCGCCTGTCCCAGGCCCTGTTTCAGATATTTGGCCATCAGAACCTCCCGAAATATTCCGCCATCAAACTAACCCAACTGCCGCCGCCCATGAAAGATGCCCCTGTGGCCAATTGCCGCGTTCTGGACCCAGGCGTCAGAAATGATGCTATGAAGGGGCGAACAAGAGGAAACGAGCGTATTACAAGGCGTGTCATGAGCGTAGCAGCCGGTACGAAGTCACAACAACAATTCAAACGCGCGCCGCGCGTGGCCATTATCGGTGCCGGCATGTCCGGCATATTGTCGGCGATCAAGTTCCAGGAAGCGGGGATCACCGATTTCACGGTCTATGAAAAGGCCGGTCGGCTGGGCGGCACCTGGCGGGAAAACACCTATCCGGGCCTGTGTTGCGATGTGCCCTCGCACATGTATCGCTATACCTTCGAGCCCAATCCGGATTGGAGCCACCGTTTCTCCCCCGGCGCTGAAATCCAGGCCTATTTCGAAAAAGTGGCTGCCAAATACGGCGTCGAAGAGCGGATCGCCTACAACACCGAGATCACCCGGGCCCGTTTCAAGGCCGGAAAATGGCACCTGGAGAGTGGGGGCGAGGAGATCGACGTGGTCGACATCATCCTCTCCGCCGCCGGCGTTCTACACCACCCGGTCTATCCCAACATCGAAGGCGTGGATGATTTCGCCGGGGCTGTCTTTCACTCCGCCCGCTGGGACCATGATGTGCCGCTCGCGAACCGGCGCATCGGCATCATCGGCACCGGTTCCACCGCCGTACAGATAACAGCCGATCTGGTGGACAAGGTGGCGCATCTGTCTCTGTTCCAGCGCACAGCGCAATGGGTCTTCCCCCAGGAAAACCCGGCCTATACGGACGAGGAGAAGGAACAATTCCGCCAGCGCCCTGAGGTCATGGACCAGATGCAGGTTTCCATGACCAGGCGTTTCGCCGATACCTTCGGCGAGGCGGTGATCGGCGCTGAGGAACCGATGCGGCAAATCGAGATCGCCTGCCAGGCCAATCTGGACAAGGTGCGCGATCCGGAATTGAAGGCGAAGCTGACCCCTGACTACCAGGCTGCCTGCAAGCGGCTGATCGTTTCAGACGATTTCTATGACGCCATACAGAAACCCAACGCCGAACTGGTGACGGAGGGTATCGAGCGTGTGGAGGCGGGCGGCGTGCGCACAGTAGACGGCCGGCTGCATGAACTGGACGTCCTGGTTCTTGCCACCGGTTTCGACGGCCACAGTTTCATGCGGCCCATGGACTTGACGGGGCGCAATGGGGTTGAGCTGAGTCAGTTTTGGGCCGAGGCAACGCCGGCGCACCGCTCCGTCTCGCTTCCCGATTTCCCAAATTTCTTCATGCTCGTAGGGCCCAATAGCCCCATCGGCAACTTCTCCCTGATCGATATCTCCGAAAAGCAGCTCGCCTATATCATGCAGTTGATCGATCTGTGGCGCCGGGGTGAGGCCAACGAGATTTCGGCCAAGCGAGCGGCCATGGACGAATTCAACGGCGCCATAAAGGCCGCCATGAAGGACACGGTCTGGGTCACCGGCTGTCAGAGTTGGTATTTGGATAAGAACGGCAACCCGGCCATGTGGCCATTCCCCTACGACAAGTTCTGCGCCGATATGGTTGCGCCGAACCTGGACGAATACGATCTGGTCTCCTAAATAAGAGCCCTATCCTGTCTTAGGAGGCGGTCATGTATCGGCCCAGGAAATTTAGTGAGGACCGAACAGAGGTCCTACACGAAACCATGCGTGAAATCGGCGCCGGCATCGTGGTGGGGACAGGGCCGGACGGCCTGATCGCCAGCCATGTTCCCATCGAACTCGATGCTACGGCAGGCCCCAATGGCACTTTGCGCTGCCATTTCGCCAAGCCGAACCCCCAGGCTGATGCCATCGCTGACGGCCAGGAGCTACTGGTCATCTTCCAGGGCCCGCAAGCTTATGTCTCGCCCAACTGGTATCCTTCCAAACACCAAACCGGCAAGGCGGTACCCACCTGGAACTATGTGGCGGTCCACGCTTA
The DNA here is from genome assembly GCA_964344935.1 of uncultured Rhodospirillaceae bacterium. Lineage (GTDB taxonomy): Bacteria > Pseudomonadota > Alphaproteobacteria. Next base: position 87,707 of record CAYFPL010000012.1, on the reverse strand, counting down.
TGGCAGGGCTGAGATGTTCGATGACCCGGCCAAACTGCAAACGCACCTTGCCGCCATGACCGATCATTTCGAGAGTCCGTATCAACTACCGTGGAAACTGTCGGACGCGCCGGATGGCTATATCGATGGCATGTGCCAGGCGATCGTCGGCCTCGAGATCGAGATCACGCGCCTGGAAGGAAAGTGGAAGATGAGCCAGAACAAATCGGAGCATGACGTCCACGGCGTCATCAACGGCTTGCGCGCCCAAGGGGATGAAGAGATGGCCGATCTGGTCACCCAGGCCAACGAACAGAGCAAATGACCAGAAGGAAAGACAAGAATGCCTTCATTCGATGTGGTTTCACGAACCGATTTGCCGGAAGTGGACAACGCCCTGCAGGGTGCCATGCGGGAAATCTCAACCCGCTATGACTTCAAGGGCAGCCAGTGTTCCATCGAGCGCAATGAGGAGGTCCTGACCATCCGCGCCGATGATGACTTGAAACTGAAGCAGGTACAGGAACTCCTGCGCGGCTATCTGGCCAAGCGCAAGGTGGACCATCGGGCCCTGGACTATGGCGAGCCGGAAAAGGCTGCCGGCAACACCATTCGCCAAACCATCGTCATCCGACAAGGCATCGCCCGCGATCTGGCCCAAAAAGTGGTCAAGGAGATCAAGGCAGCCAAGATGAAAAAGGTGCAGGTGGCAATTCAGGGTGATGAACTGCGCGTTTCGGGCAAGAAGCGTGACGATCTGCAGGCCGCCATCGCCTTGATCAAGGATATGAAGCTGGAACAGCCCCTGCAGTATGTGAACTTCAGGGACTGATCCTGATCTCTACGATGCTGTCGCTTTGAAGCTGTCCCGTTCAGAGACCTTGGCGAAATAGGCCTGCAGGTCGGCGCTGTTGGCCATGTTCTCCTGGCCTTCAGGGAAATTCTGCACCGCCACCAGGATCGGCATCAGAAAACAGTCCGCCATGGTGAATTCGGCGCCGGCCAAGTAACCGTCGGCCACCGCGTCATTCAGTTTGGCGAACATCCGCGGTAGGCGTGGCACCGTTTGGTCGATCACATCGCGCACTACGTTGCCGTCGTCGTCTTTGTGGAAGGCATATTCGACGACATATTTGCGCATGAGCATCTGATCGACGGAGGTATTCACCGCCATAATCCAGCGGTTTACCTTCGCGGCTTCGCGCGGCTCGGTGGGGACCAGGGCGGGGCCGTCGAAAGCTGTATCGATATAATGGGCGATGGCGTAGCTTTCTGAGAGCTCCAGCCCGTCGTGGCGCATCACTGGGATCAGCCCGAATGGGTTGATAGCCTTGACCTCGTCGGAATGAGGCATGGCGGGGATGTGTTCATACTCAACGCCCTTTTCGTGGGCGACCATGCGCACGGTGCGGACGAAATTCGAGCGAGGAAAGCCGATTATCTCCAAAGCCACGGGTGATCTCCAATTCTTCTCTGTTCGATGACGTTGCCGTCAGCCTAGTTCCGATCCCTCATGGAAGGCAACCAACTGGCGTTCGTCAAAAGCTAGGCTTCATCACCCGCAAAAGGATCTTCCACCCGCGGCCAATACGGCGTGGTCAATTTCGCGAAGGGCAGGTTCGCAAAGTCCGTATTCAGGGTGCCGGGAGAGGAAGCGTAGATAACCTTCGATGCCAGTGGCGCGAAACCGGCATAGAAATGCTGTGAGGATTTCACGACGATAATCTTCATGGCAGCAAGGTCGATGTCGAATTGGCTGTAGGCGTCCGGGTGGAATGTTTGGGTACGGACCGAATTGAGGATCAGGTTCACGTTGCCGTCCGCTTTCAGCCAAACGGCAGTGCCCATCCGGCTGCGAACATCGCCGAAGGTCTGATAGGCCCGCTCGATAATGCGCTCGACCGTCACGGACAAATCCACCGGCGGGCCAGACTCTCGGCAGCATTTGCCGCCGATGCGCAGGTCCAGGCTCGCGCCCTCGCCCGCCTCGCGGCAATGGCGTATCGCCATGGGGTCCCAATAAAGACCGCTGAGCACGTCCCGAAACCCGCGTTCAAGAATCTCGTGCAGCAGAAAGGTGGAATCCGACGGCGCGCCTCCGCCAGCGTTGTCGGCCGTATCGGCCACCACCACCGGATAGGCATCGGCCGCAGCCGCCTCGGCCAAGGCCTCCCTGTAGGGCGTCATAACCGGCGCCGTCTCGTGGCGCAGGTCCCAGATCTCCCCGCCCAACTGGCGCGCCAGGGCACCCGCCTTGGCGTCGTCACCATCGGCAATCACCACCATGCGGGCCGTGGCCTCGGGCACATCCCCCCAGGGAAAACCGTGGGCGAGCGAGACAGACAGAATTCCGTCCTGTCCTTCCAATTCCTGCATGCGCGCAACGAACGTCTTCATGGGCTCGTCCGGCGTGCGCCAGGTACTGACCATACGGCAGTCGTGCACTGCCATGACCGGATTGGTGTGGCCCAACTGTTTGTCGCGGCACAGGGTATATAACTCCTCGGCCCGTTCAGCAGGATCGATATGGGGATATTCCTTGAAAGTGACCAGGGCATCGGCCGCCTGACACATGGCGGGGGTGATGGAGCAATGAAGATCGAGCTCGCCGCCGATCACCGTCTCCGGCCCAACGATCTCGCGGCAGCGGGCTAGCAGGTCGCCTTCGCAATCGTCATAGCCGTCCGCCACCATGGCGCCATGCATGGAGAGGAGAACCATGTCCACCGGCATGGCATCGCGCAGATCGGATAGCAGTTCGTCGCGCAGTTCCTCGTACACTTTGCGTACAGTGATGCCGGCAGGCTGTGCGAAGGCAGCGATGCTTTCCGTCACGGTCGCTTGATCCATCTCCGCCCGCTTGCGCCAGACATGCAGGGCAGCCGTGAATAGGTCGGGCGCATGACTGGTGGCATCGCCGTGAAACAGTGTCGTTTCTTGAAAGTTCTCCATTCCCGTGGGTATGGGGGAAAAGGTGTTGGTCTCCGTGCCCAGGCAGGCGATGAATACTTTCACTATGACGTTCCTTCAAATCGGGCGGGCGAAAGGGCGTCGGCCCGAACGCCATACTCTTGTATGTCTGCCGGCACCGGTCGGCCCGTAGCCAGCGCCGCCGAGACCCGTCCCATGGACGGTGCCGTCTGGATGCCATAGCCCCCCTGGCCTGCGAGCCAAAAGAAACCGTCGACCGCCGGATCGAAACCGACCACCGGGGTCTTGTCGGCAACGAAGGAGCGCAGGCCCGCCCAACTACGGATGATGCGCTTGATTTCCAGCGTCGTGGCTTTTTGCAGCCGGTCCACCGCTATAGCGATGTCGAGTTCCTCGGGTTGTACATCGCAAGGCTCCATAGGTGTCTCGTCCGCCGGCGAGCCCATCATGGCGCCGCTTTCGGGCCGGGCATAGAACTCCTCGTCCGCATCGACAAAAGCCGGCCAATCGGCAAATTGTTGCCCCGCCGGCCCGTCGAACAATATGGCCGTGCGCCGTTTGGGCATCAAGCCCACACGCCGGGCCCCGGCCAGATCGGCAATCTGGTCGCACCAGGCACCGGCCGCATTGATGACCACCTTGGCGACGATTTCGTCGCCGCCTGCCCGAACGCGCCATTCACCGTCCTTCCTTATCAAGCCTTCGACCTGCGCGTCGGTGCGAAGTTCCATACCCTGGCGCCGGGCGCCGCGCAGGAAACCCTGGTGCAAGGCGTTGACGTCGATGTCCATGGCCTCTGCCTCCAGGACGCCGCCGGCGACATAACCTTCCCGGATGATAGGAATGCGTTCGCGGACCTCCTCAGCATTCAGCCGTTGTATGGTGTTTACGTGTTCTGATCCGGCCTCATAAGCCTCATCCAAAGCCGACCGTTGGTCCTCCCGGCCGATGAACATGGCCCCGCGAGGCGTCAGGATGGCGGTATCGGTGAAGCCGTCGGGCGGATCGATCAGGAACGATCGCCCGCCGGAGGTCAGGCCGCGGATCTGGGCGTTGCCATAGGCTTCCGAGAACAGGGCGGCGGACCGGCCCGTGGTGTGATAGCCGGGCTGGCTTTCCATCTCCAGCACCAAGGTCCTGCCCTCGCCGGCCAGGAAGTATGCAGCGGAAGCGCCCGCCATGCCGGCGCCAATGATGACGAAATCGAAAGTGCGATCGCTGCTCATAGGTTGATCACCAGGCCATCCTCGGCACATTGCTCCGGTACTTCGTCCCGTTTGGCCAGCATTTCCGGCCCCAGATGGGTCAGCACCATGCGCTTGGCCCCGAAGTCGTTTTTGTGCGCCCGGATATCAGCGTGGCTCATGTGCCCCTTGACGGATTTGTCGTGGAAATAGCACTCGGCTATGAACAGATCCGCATCCCGGCTGGCGCCGCACAGTTCCTGTGTGAACTCCCCATCCCCTGAATAGGTGACGATCTTGTCCTCAACGCCCACACGCAGTGCGGTGGGGTTGGTCTGCGGCGTATGTTTGGCGGCGAAAGGCGTCACGTTCAGGCCCAGGAAATCGTTGCCCCGGCCCACTTCCAACTCCACGTAGGACACCGGGAACTTCGGCTGCATGACGCCGGAGCCTGGGAACAGGGCGTCCATCGCCTGGGCGACCCGGTCCTCAAGCCCCGGAGGGCCAGCAATGATCAACGGTGTTTCGCGGCGCGCGCCCAGCATGGCATCGAGCAGCAGAAAGGGCAGGCCGCCAAAATGATCGCCATGCATGTGGGTCAAAAGAACCGCATCGATGGAGTTGTGGGGCAGCCCCAGCGTGTTAAGTGCCACCAGGGACGTGGCACCGAAATCGATTGTGAAACGCACGCCACCGCCATCAACAACAATGCAGGTATTGAAGCGCCCGCCGCTGCCAAAAGCGTCGCCGCAACCGGCGAATGTGACCGTGACCGTCATAACCTATACCGTTGCCGTAACCAGAAACTGCGGATTCAGGGCAAAGAAGGTGCCGTCCTCCACTGCCTTTTGGGAAATATCCATAACCCGCTGCACGATGGCCTCGTCATGGTTGCCCCCTTCCCGGGCATAACCGGCCATGTTCTGGATGAAATTGAACATGCGGCCTGTGGTATCGGGCGTGGCGACCACCTCTACCTTGACCTCGCTGAATCCAGCCGACTGCGCCAGACCGTACATCTGCCGCCCGATGGCTGGCGTACGGAATGCGTGGATCGCAGCGTCCAGGACGTGCCGCCAATCCAGCGGCGGGATCGGATCGAATGCCGCCATGTAGAAATCGCTATCGATGGCATGCACCTTGCCGCCGGGCTTCACGACCCGGCGAAATTCCGCCAGGCTAGCCAAGGGGTCATCCACATAGACCAGAACGTTCTTGATCACCAGGCGGTCCAGAATGTTGTCGTCAAGGGGCAGCATGTCGCTTTGCAGGTGCGTGACCTCGACGCGGTCCAAATAGTCGTTCTGTTCCAACTTGGCCTTGGTTCGCTGCACGAAATCGGCATTGATATCGAAGGCATGTACCCGGCCAGCATCCCCGACCCGCCGGGCCAGTTCCACCGACAGAAAGCCCGGGCCGCAGCCATAGTCGGCGACCGCATGACCGTTCTGAATATCTGCGGGTTCAATCAATCTGTCACCGCGCGGGCTCCAGATGAATTGTTGCTCGTAGCGATCGAGCCGATCCGCTTCGATATCGACCCAATGGTCTTTGTAATAGGTGTCCTCGGACATGGTTCATCCCGTATTATCGCCGCCGCGATACTATCAAGCCCTGTCTTCGCCTTCCAATAGTCCAGTCCCGAACCGCCCGTTTGGCACAGCGTTCTCGGTTGCATTATTGCGCAGGGGACGCCTAACATGCGGCATCCGTTATTGGGGAAGGATACAGCCATGCTAGCGTTCCATTCCGGCAGCAGCAACGCCGTCAACTCGAAATCGGCCGTTCAGGAGTGTATCGAACTTGCCTTTGGCGACAGTGACCCAGCGGAATGCACACTATTGGTCATCCATGCCACGGTTGGACACAATTTCGCCCAGATGGCGGCCGGCGCACGTGAGGTCTGCCCAAACGCCGAGATCGTGGGCTGCACCGGCAGCGGCGTCATTGGCCGCGAAGGGGTTTCCGAAGCCATGCGGGCCATGGCCGTGATGGCGGTGACGGGCGATGAATTGGCAGTGTCTGTATCAGACGGATTAAATGGCTCGAACTCGGCCGCGCTGGGGGAGCAGACAGCCGCAGCTTTGAAAGAGAAAAACCCGGATACCAACATGGTGTTCATCCTGACAGCGGGGATCGATATTTCCGGCGACCAAGTCATCAATGGAATTGAAGCGGTTTTCGGTGCGGATATCCCCATCTTTGGCGCCACGGCGGCGGACAATGGCAAAGCCAAAGGTACATTCCAGTTCCATGATCAGACCGTTCTGGAAGACGGCCTGATCCTAGTCGGCTTTGCCGATCCGGGATTGGAGGTCTTCTCTGGCGTGCACCACGGCTCTATTCCCGTTGAAGGCGCTGTATACGAAGTTACGAAATCGGAAGATAACCGCATCATCGAATTGGACGGAAAGCCTGCCTGGCCGGCGCTTTTGGAGCGCTTTGGCTTGACGGCTGACGATACTGAACCTGCGGAAGTGTTGCCCATAACCGGCCTGGGCATCACCTTGGACGACGATGCACAAGCCGCATACGACAATCCGCAGATCTTGCGTGTTCCAATCAAGATCTCTGATGACCACCGTTCGTTTTACCTGCCTGCCTCGGTGCCCGAGGGAACGAAACTGCAATTGATGCAGCGGGATGAAGGCTACATCTTCGACGGCGTGGAAAGGTTGATGGAACGGATGCAAGACGAACTGGCCGGGCGCCGTCCAGTCGCGGTTTTTCATGCCGACTGCATGGCCCGGGGCCGGCACATGTTCAACAAGGTGCTTAAGGACGAGATCATCGCCAAGATGCAGTATCCCTTGTGCGGCGAAGAGGTCGTGCCCTGGCTGGGCGTTTACGGCTACAGCGAATACTGCCGCTTTGCCGGCAAGAACCAATTCCACAGCTACACTACCTCGCTATTTCCCATCGTGCGCCGCGATAACTAGCCCGGCCGCCATGTCTTCTCCGGCGGCGAAAAGAAGCTATGAGGAGCTTGAAGCTCTTTGCACCAAGCTGGAGGCGGAGTCCGGTCGCAACCTGGTCATGCAACAGGACCTGATCCACGCCAAAGGGAAGGTGGACAGCGAACTGATGCGCTTCAAGGCGATCCAGGCTTACAGCGCCATGGCTCTCCACACAGAAGATGCCGAGACATTTTGCGCGCTGACCCTTGAGAGTGTAATCGAGGCTTTCGAATACGAAGTGGCGTTGTTCCTGCGCGCCACGGAAAGCGACAAACTGATGCGGGTAAGTGGCGAATTTGGCTTCGACGACCCGCCCGAGGAATTGCCGTTTTCGCCAAGGTGGCTGAAATCGGACGAGAGCGAAATTCTCGGCCAGGATGATTTCCTGTTGCAGGCATGGGCAGAACTGGACCTGGCGAAGGCGATCGTCTGCCCATTTCATGACAAGAACGGGGAACTGTCTGGGATCATCCTGGGCGGAATTACAATGAACGGCCTGGAGTTTTTTGAAGATATCGATCCCGATCACTGTTCCGCCTTTACTGTCATGGTGCAACAGGCTGGTTCCCTGTGGACCAACCGGGAGCTAAACGGCGAAATTCGCCAGCAGAACAGCCGGCTGGGGAATCTGACCGATTCCTACAGCCGCTTCGTGCCGTTTCAGTTTCTGGAACTGCTGAACCGGGAATCCATAGAAGACATTGATGCTGGCGACCATGTTTCAATCGAAACCAGCGTGCTATTCGCCGATATCCGTGATTTCACCTCGCTGTCCGAGGCGCTTGGACCCGCCGGGACCTTCGCGGCACTGAACGAGTTTCTCGTCGCGGTCGAACCCATGGTGGAGCAGCAGAATGGCTTTATAAACCAATACCTTGGTGATGCGGTCATGGCCCTGTTTCCCGGCAAAGTCGATGCCGCGTTGACCTGCGCCATCCAGATGATTGGGCAGTCGCGGGAGTTGAACGCGCGGCGCAGCGGCAGCGGCGAACTGGCCATCCGATTCGGCATGGGTATTTCGTCGGGTCCGTTGATGTTGGGCGCCATCGGCGGCGGGAAGCGGCTGGACAGCAATGTCGTCGGCGACACGGCCAATCTTGCCTCCCGCGTCCAAAGCCTGACGAAAACGTATGGCGTCTCGACCCTGTTTACGGAATATACCCGGGCCCGCTTGGACAAGCAGGAGGAATTCTGTTTCCGGGAACTGGATAGAGTCGTCGTCAAAGGGCGTGAAGCGGCGGTATCGATCTATGAACTCTATGATTGCGATACCGGGCCATTGCAAAAACAGAAGCACGAAACCGCCACGCAGTTCGCTGCCGCCTTGGAAGAATATCGCAATGGTGATTTTCAGGCTGCCCGAGACATGTTCGAGGCCTGCCGGGCGAAAGCACCGGATGACAATGCGGCCCGCCTTTACGTAGAACGCTGCGGCGAATTGATCGCCAATCCTCCCGGCGAACCCTGGCGCGGCGTCTGGATTCTGGACGAAAAATAATACTTCGGCACAAGCCTGGCCTGCCCTATTCGCGGACCACCAGCACCGAAACGTTGGCATGGCGAACAATTCGGGCAGAGTTTGGCCCCAGCAGGTAGTCGGCAGCATTGGGCCGATGCGCGCCCACAACGATCAAGTCGGCGTTCAGCTTACCAGCCCAAATCAAGATCTCCTCATAGACATTGCCACGGGCGATGACGTGCTGGGCTTCCTCGGGCTTGTCCAGATGCTTGGAAGTGAAATTGTGCAGGCTTTTCTGCGCCGCCTCGAGCATTTTGGTTTCGTGATCCTTGGAAAAGAACGAACCGACGATGCTCATGCCAAAATCCGGCATGACGGTTACGATGTTCAGCTTTCCGCCCGACTGCGCGGCCACATCCATGGCAGCCCTTAATACGCGGTCCGAACTGACCTCATCGCCCAGATCGATGCTGACGAGAATGTTTTGAAACATCGGCCTATCCTTTCATCATCCGGACGATGCCGCCGCATCGGGCCGCCGCCTGCGCTGCAGCAGGACCACGACGGCGAGAACGACGATGGCCGGCAGATAGAAGACTTCCTTCCAGATCCGTTCGGCCGGCATCTGGACCGCCTTGATCTCGACGGGATTATCACCATAGAAATCCACCTGCTGGCCTAGCTTTTCAAATGATGATCCGGGCAACGGCTCTTCCAGCAAAGCCTTTCCTTCATCGATCATCACCATCAACCCGCTTTTTTGCAGCCGCTGTTCAGGATCGCCGGCCTTGCCCAGCGGTATTATCAGATTGGTCTTGTAGGACCGGTCCAGGTTGGAGACGTCCGGCCCCTCGATGCGGATCCTAAGTTCCGCGCCGTCCGGCTGCCCTTCTATGATCTTCAGGATTTCGCTGCCCTTATGGTCAATATAGGGCGGCACGACCATATCCAGCCAGAACCCTGGCCTGAACAAGGTAAAGGCGACCAGCAGCAGCAACGCGGATTCCCAGAGACGATTGCGCACAAGCAGGAATCCTTGTGTCGCGGAGGCAAACAGCATCATGGCAATGACCGCAATGACGAAGACGAATATGCCTTTTGCCCAACCAACGTCGATCAGCAGGAGTTCGGTATTGAAGATGAACAGGAACGGCAGTAGGGCCGTGCGGATGTCATATGCGAAGCCCTGCAGACCCGTACGGATGGGATCACCGCCTGAAATGGCTGCGGCCGCAAAGGCGGCCAAACCCACAGGCGGCGTATCATCCGCCAAGATGCCAAAATAGAACACGAACAGATGCACAGCGATCAGCGGCACAATCAGGCCGCTCTTTGCCCCGAGGGCCACGATTACCGGCGCCATGAGGGAGGAGACGACGATATAGTTGGCCGTGGTCGGCAGGCCCATGCCTAGTATCAGGCTCATCACCGCGACCAGGATCAGCATGATGATCAATTGCCCGCCGGCCAGGAATTCAACGAACTCGCCGACGACCTGATGGGCGCCGGTCAGTGATATCGTGCCGACGATGATGCCAGCGGCGCCCGTTGCGACGCCAATGCCGATCATGTTGCGAGAGCCGGCAATCATGCCGTCGACCCATTCGCTCACGCCTTGCCTGAAGCCTTTGGCATAATCGCCTGTGCCTCGGAAGAAGGCCTTGATGGGATGCTGAGTCAGGGTGACAAGGATCATCGCTATCACAGCCCAAAATGCCGAAAGAGCAGGCGAAAGCCGTTCGATAACGATGCACCAAATCAGAATAACGATGGGCAAGACATAGTAGAGGCCGGTGATCGCCGTAGCGCCCGCGCGGGGTAGTTCGGTGATTGGCGTATCAGGGGCATCAACGACCAGGTCCGGCTGCCGCGAGGCGAACCACAATAGGATCAGATATATCGCCGCCGACAGCAAGACCACGATCGTAAAGGCAGCGTCCGGCGCCACTACCTTGATCCAGCCCATTCCGTAATAGACCGCCATACCCAGCAGCGCGATACCGATGAAACCGCCGAGGAACCCAATGATTTTCATCTTGATTGTCAGACTCGAAGGCGGTTTCGGCAGACCCTGGAGGTTGAGCTTCATGGCCTCCAGATGCACGATGTAAACCAGGGCGATGTATGACACCAAAGCCGGCACCAGGGCATGTACGATAATGTCCTGGTAGCTGACACCGGTGAATTCCGAAATTAGGAAGGCGGCCGCGCCCATCACGGGCGGCGTCAATTGCCCGTTCGTGGACGACGCCACTTCGACCGCGCCGGCCTTTTCCGGTGACAGGCCCGTGCGCTTCATCAGAGGAATGGTGAATGTTCCCGTTGTCACCGTATTCGCGATGGAGGAACCGGAATAGAGCCCGCTCATAGCCGAAGCGACGACGGCGGCTTTGGCCGGTCCGCCACGCAAATGGCCTAAAAGGGCGAAAGCGATCTTGATGAAGAAATTACCGGCGCCGGCCTTTTCCAAAATTGAACCGAAAACCACGAAAAGAAAGATCAATGTGGCGGAGACACCCAAGGCGACGCCAAACACACCTTCGGTCTGCATCCAGAAATGCCACATCGCTTTGCTGAACGAGGCGCCCTTCCACTGCACGGCATCGGGCAGCCAATCGGCGTGGCCAAAGAAAACGTAAAGCACGAATACACTGGCAACGATGACCAGGGGCAGGCCAAGTGCCCGATAAACTGAAATACCCAGGATGATCATGCCTAGGACGGAAAAAACGAGGTCGGCGGTCGTAGGCAATCCGGCACGCTCGGCAATGGATTCATGGAAAACCAGGAGATAAAGGCAGCAGCACACCGCGAGTATGCCAATGACCCAGTCGTACCAGGGGATGCGGTGGCGGGGACTTCTTTTGAATAGTGGAAAGGCCATGGCGGCCAGGAACATGGCGAAAGCCAGATGAATGAAACGGGCCTCGGACTTGATAATGATAAAGAAATTAGTGCCGGTCAGAACGCCCAAGGTGAACGGCAAATTTGAAGCAATAAAAATTTGATAGGCTGCCCAGACAAAGCAGGTGATCAGGATGAATGGCCCTTGCCAGTTCGTCGGTGCCCGCGCACCGGTATCGACTTGGGCGACAAGATCCTCGGCCTGGCTTGCGCTGGCAATATTCTCTGACATTCGAACTCCCCCCGGATGCGGGCTTGCCCGCCTCGAATTTCTAGCTTTGCCGTAAAAGCGACGGGGCGGCCGCTTCTGGTTTTTTTGGCCGCCCCGTCAAAATCCGCCGGAACTACATCCAGCCTTTTTCCTTGTAGTACTTGACCGCACCCGCATGCAGGGGAGCCGAGAGGCTATCCTTGATCATCTCTTCGGGTTTCAGGTTAGCGAACGCGGGATGCAGTTTCTTGAACTGGTCAAAGTTATCGAAAACTGCCTTGACCAAGGTGTAGACCACATCGTCGGGAACCTTGGCGGAGGTCACAAAGGTCGCGCCGACGCCAAAGGTGTTAATGTCGGTCTTGTTGTTGTACATCCCTGCCGGAATGGTGGCTTTACGATAATAGGGGTTGTCCGCCACCAACTTATCCACGGCCGAACCTGTGGCATGTACCAAATGCGCCGGGCAGGTAGCCAAGGATTCCTGGGTCAAGGCCGACGGGTGGCCGACTAGCCAGAAATAGGCATCGATCTTGTCGTCGCAAACGGCTTGGCCGGTTTCCGCCGACTTCATGCCTGCGGCCAGCTTTAGATCGCTGCGCTTCCAGCCCAAAGCCCCTTCCATGACTTCCCAAGTACCTCGCGTACCAGAACCGGGATTCCCGATGTTGACGCGCATGCCTTTGAGATCGGTGATGTTTTTGATGCCGGACTTGTCGGAGGCGATGATGGTGACAGGTTCGGGGTGTACTGAAAACACAGCCCGCAGATCCTTGAAAGCGCCCTTGTCCTTGAACTTCGAGGAGCCGTGATAGGCATGGTATTGCCAATCCGACTGGGCCACGCCGAACTCTAACTCTCCGGCACGGACAGTATTGATGTTGTAGATGGAACCGCCGGTGGATTCAGCCGAGCAGCGGATGCCATGTTTCTTGCGGCCTTTGTTGACCAGCCGGCAAATGGCGCCGCCAGTCGGATAGTACACACCGGTCACACCGCCAGTACCGATGGACACGAATTTCTGTGCCGCCTGGGCACCGCCAAAACTGCCGGCCAAAAGTCCAGCTGCGGCGATCGTGGCTATGGCTAATTTGTTCACGGGTTAGTCCTCCTTGTTGAAGCAGTTATTTATCAAATAGCCTTCACGTCGGGAAAAACATTAACCAAAATTAGCCATAAATGAAACAAGTGGAATCACCGCCAAGCCCAGTGAAATCCTTAGCATTATGAGCAAGTTCAGAGGGCAATATTGATGATGCCCCCGACGGCTTGCCATCCGATTAGCTGAATATTGCCGCCCGACAGGTGGCGATTGCAGGCCCTAAGCCGGCGGTTTCAGGATTTCAAACTGTACGGGTGGGAAACTGCGTGCAATGGTCTGGCGGGATTTCCAGACGAAGCCGTCTCCTGGGTCGACCCAGTAGAAATTCTCGAAACGCCAATTCACGGTGCGGGCGCTGTTGCGCTCGCGTACCAGAATGGTATCGAAGTCCAATTCGACGATTCGCACCTTCCTTGGCCCCAGCGTTTCAAAAACGGAATCGATAACCAGGCCGAATTGGGAGCCCAGGTCCAAATCAATGTAACGTGTATGACGAACGGGCTCGGTAAGTTTGTGCAACAGACGGTCGACCGGATCAATCTGTTCGGAACGGGTGTCTTTCAGGTTTTCCGGGAAACCGAAAGTTCTTACGACCCGTCCGCCACGAAGCGCCAATACGGAGCGGTCAATACCTGAAATCCAGTGTTGTTCATCACCATCTAATCGCGCCAGCAAAAGAAGTGCTTGCGGGCCCGTTCCGACCCTTGCAGTCATGGACGCGTATGGTAGTTTGGCGACGGTTCCGCGCTGCAGGGGCAGATCCGGATGGCCAAATATTTGGACTTTTGCAACATCGACAGCATTCTTGATAGCAGGAGAACTAGTGCAGCCGCCGAGCAAAAACCCAGCCCCGGCGAGAAGCAAAGACCGGCGGTTCGGTTGGACGTTCGTCACAACCGCACACCATTTTGAAAATTTGGTGACTTGATTAGTTGGTGAGCAAAGGAAAGGCTCTTATCGGCGATTGGAGTATCTACCAAATCGGGATATGCATGACGTTTGTGAAAAGAAATCGAGGACATGGAATGGTTCGCGGAATTGGAAATTTTTCGAAAGTGATGGAAACGTCGCCGGCTTTCAGAAGTTTTGATCGTTCGCCGCTATTTTGGACCCTTCTGATCGTCCTGTCGATATTGCTGGCTCCGCACGATGTCGAGGCGCAAAGAAGCAACACGCCCGGCGGCGCCTTGGGTGGTTTGCTGGAACAACTGCAAACGTTGCAGAAATCTGGCGCCATCGACGCTCTCGAAGGCCGATCATCATCGACCTTGGACGCCGCGCGCAGGGAAGGCGCTGATGCCTTACAGGAACTGCAGGGTAAGTCACGCTCGGGGGCCAGTGGTACAGTTGATTTTTCCCAATCCACCGAACAAGTAAAGTTTGAAAAACAGGGATTGTTGACACGAGAACAGCAACTGCTTGCGGATCGATATTGCAAACAGCAATTGACAGGGGCGCAGCGGGAATTGGTGTCAATTATTCGACAGTTCTCGGCCCTCGAAAAGGACTATTGTTTACGTGCATCGGAATTGCTGCTGCAGTACGGATATGAATGGTTCGGTCAAGAGGCCAACCTCCGGGCGCTGGATACCGGAACAATCTTCCCGGACTATGTCCTGGGTGTAGACGATGAACTAATCGTTACATTTGTCGGCCGCGTAAACAGAACGGTTGATGCGCGGATCGACCGCAAGGGCCGGCTCTTGTTGCCGAATTTCAAACCCATTTTGGCTTCTGGGCATACCTTCGGCGAGGTCCGAAGAGAAATAGCCGCGCGCACGGCGGCGAAACACCTCGGCACGGACGTCTTTGTTTCGTTGGGGGCGGTGCGGATCGTCAAGGTGTTGCTCCTGGGTGAAATCCGGGAGCCGGGACAGAAGCAACTTACGGCGTTGAGTACAGTGATCGATGCCATACGTTTGGGGGGTGGCATCAAGAAAACCGGCAGCGTACGGCGAATCCACGTACAACGGGGAGACGAAGTATTCTGGCTCGATGCTTACGATCTCCTTTATTCGGGCCTGTCGGCGCGAGATTTGACGCTACGTGACGGTGACAGAGTCATCGTCCCGCCTTTAGGCACCACGTTCGCCTTGGCCGGTGATGTCAAGCGTCCGGGGATATTCGAAATGCCGGAAGAACGCCGGACCCTCACAATTGCGGAAGCGCTTAAGATGTCCGGCGGTCCCATACGTCCGCGAGGCAACGTTTTCCATCATCTCACATTCGAAGATTCTGGCGGCCAACAGTTGACCGAACACGCCAACCTTGCCGCAAAAATACAAGATGGCGATATCGTACGGGTTAGCCGAAAACAGAACATCCAAATTGGCGGCGTCATGGTTGACGGTCACGTCCATGTACCCGGCCGCCGATCCATATTGTCCACCAAAAGCGTCGCTGGTTTGTTGGGTGGAAAGAGTGCGCTTAGGCGCGATCCTTACCTTTTGATGGGCGCTTTGGAAACGACAGATCCTCGGACCCAGGCAAGGCGCTTTTTCCCTCTTAACTTAATGAACATCTTGCAAGGCCAAGAGGACTACGCCCTTCGCGACGGCGATCGGCTGATTGTGCTCGGCGCAAAGGATGTCCGTTTTTTGTCGTCGGCGAATGTACAAGATGTCGTCAGCCAACGCATCGATGCCGAACTGAGGCAACAAGATCTCGAAGCACAAAGCTCGGAAGTTGAGCAATCCGGCTCACAAGATGCAGACGCGGAAGAAGCCCAGGCTACAAAAGTCCTGAGGAGAGTTCTTGGCGTTCGCAGCCGGCCATCCAAAGATCCGTTGGGTGAGGAAGGAGAAGAAGACGACGAGGAGGAGCTCGAAAAGAAGCTCTTCGGCATTTGTGACGGAATGCGTCAGTTACTAGCGATCGTTTCGGTGAATTCAGCAAATCGTTATGCGAATGCCATTCGTACAATTGATACTGCGGGTGCTGCGCGCATCAACCGACAGGTCTGCCCCCCCATATTTCACACCTATGGCGGACTACTTCCATTGGCACTTGAACACGCCGTTGCAGTCAACGGTGAAGTCCGCCGGCCGGGGGCCTACCCCATCGTCGGCAAGGTGAGGTTGACCGAATTGATCGCGGTCGCGGGCGGCCTAAGTCGCGAGGCCGATCTGACGCGAGTTGAAATTTCACGTTACACGCCGGATTCCCTTAAAGGTTCGTCCGACACGACGCGAGGCCTAGTCAATTTGGCGAAGGCCGGCGCCGACAAGGTCATGGTCGGGCCCGGCGACGTGGTACGTTTCAATCCTGTCGTGACGGATAGGGATACCGGTCCCGTGTTGTTAGTGGGCGAATTTACCAGGCCCGGACTATATGAAATTAAGCGTGGCGAAAGGTTGTCGGAAGTCATTGCCAGGGCCGGCGGCCTGACGGATCAGGCTTATCCCTACGGCGGTGTCTTCACGCGAAAGCGGGTACAATCGGCCCAGCGGGCGGGTCTGCAAAGAGCGGCCCGCGAACTAAACTCGGCCTTGGCGGTGGTCGCGGTCCAGCGGAACGTCAACCCAATTTCCATTTTGGCCTTACAACAATTTGCCGAACAGTTGGGTGCGGTTGAATCTTTGGGACGAGTGGTGACGGAAACAGATCCGACTGTGCTACAGGTGCGACCGGAATTGGATGCGGTCCTGGAACCGGGTGATCGTTTGTACATGCCCAAAAGGCCCAATTTTGTTACGGTGATCGGTGATGTGTTAAACCCCGGGGCACTACAGTTTGTCGCTGGCACTACCGCAGATCAATACATTCGGCAAGCGGGTGGCTTCCTAAGATCTGCAGACGAAGATCGAATATTTGTTGTCTACCCTAATGGCCAAGCAGAACCCTTGGCGCTTAGTGCCTGGAACTTCAATCCGGCGCAACTGCCACCAGGAAGTTCTCTGGTCGTACCGAAAGACCCAGCGCCTTTGGATCTGTTCACCTTGGTGCGCGAAGGTTCATCCATCATTAGTCAGCTAGCCGTAACAGCCGCGTCCTTGGCTGTAATTAGCCGGGACTAGTGGTAGTTTCGACACAATATATTACGCCGCCAGCGAAGCAATTGAAATTGTTGCAGAAGCGGATCATGAAGCTATTGCTTCCCGGCATCGGACTGGCATTTACAGTCTTCATTGCCATCTTGTCGGTGTCCTGGGGCCCGACGACCTTGGCCAACCCCAACGCAGTTGAACAGACGACCAACTGGCACACTGCTAACGACTTCGGCAGTATCGGTTTACTACAAACGCGGTCCGCCCGCTTTCGTGAAGACGGCGAACTTGATGTCGGAATTGTTCTGCTCGATCCATATCAGCGCTATTATATCTCGTTTCAGGCCTTGCCCTGGCTAGAGGGCACGTTCCGTTACACTGAGATTACCAACCGTTTATTTTCAATTGGCGGCCTAGCTTCTGACGAAGACTTTCAGGATCGAGGCGCTGATCTGAAATTTCTATTGCTTGAAGAGGGAAAGTTTGCGCCGCAGATAGCATTCGGACTCCAGGATGGTATTGGCACCGGACTATTCTCCGGCGAGTATTTAGTGGCGTCCAAGAGTTACTATGATTTGGATTTTTCGGCTGGAATTGGCTGGGGCTACTTTGCTTCGGGCAGTGATATAAAGAACCCGCTGATCAATGTTTCAGATGTGTTTCGCGCGCGCGATAGCGACGGCGGTCTGGGCGGCGAAGCGAATTTCAGCGACTATTTGTCGGGCGAAAACATCGGATTCTTTGGGGGCGTCGTTTGGCGCACGCCTGTCAAGGGTCTGTCAATGAAATTGGAGGCCAGCACCCAGGACTATAAGTCGGAGCCACTGGGCAACGAATTCAAAAGAGACCTGCCGATCAATGTCGGCTTTGTTTACAGACCATTTCCCTGGCTCGAGCTATCTGGGGCCTATGAACGTGGCAATATTGCCATGTTCCGCACCTCCATGCGATCAAATGTAAACGATGTCAGCCTGCCGAAATTTGACCCCCCGCCGCCGAAATTGAAAGTGCGTCCGAAGGCGGCAACAAATCCGCAGGGCATGACCAACTTGGCAGTTAGCGGTGATCGAGACTTCGACATTCAACGTCGCCGAGCAACAAAGGTTATTCAACCAGGCGATCCAATCCGATTGCCAACAAAGACGAGGGTCGCGAGTGGCTCCAAAAACCATTCGTCCGATGCCGACATGGTCGACGCGCTATTCACTGGGTTTTCGGAAAATAACATGGAGATTTCGTCGGTGGAGATCGAAGCCGACGAAGCGAAAATTTACCTATCAACAGGATTGCGGCAGGCATCGAAAGAACGCCAGTTGGAAGCTGCAAGGCTTGTAGCCGTTGCCCTACCGACGAATTCAGATCGCATAACCTTGGTTGAAACCGGCGTCGGTGGTGAATTTCGGCAGGTAAGTTTGACTCGCGGCGAAATCGAACGCGGCAATATTGTGGATTACATATTCGACAATCTCGAAGCGAAAGGATTTCTAATTGAATCCATAGAAATCACCCATGCACGGGCCCGGCTTGTCATGTCTGAGCTTCCCCGTTTGAGCGACGAGGTAGAACGGGACGCGGCCGAGATCATATTCAACGCGGCACCGACGCCCTTGCAGGAAGTCGAAATCGTGCAGGTCGCTCAAGGCGCGCAGAAAAGCCGCGCCGTCCTCCGCCGCGCAGACGTCAGGCGCGCTGCTATGGTCGATCAAATCTTCGATGGTCTGGAAGCGGAAGGTTACACGGTTGAATCGCTTGACATGACTAAAGGAGAGGTCAAAGTTCAGGTTTCTGCCAGCCCGACGGACAGGCCCACAAAATCAAGAGCCGGCGATGAAGACGTCGCTCGGTTGATCGCCGCCCACGCGCCGAACGATGTTTCCTCCGTGGAAGTCGTTCGCCTGACGGCTGGCGTCGAACAGACACGTGTAACGCTACGGCGGAACGATCTTGGTGGCATGACCGCCGGCAAAGGCGAAGGGAAAGCAGGCACGGAGGACGAGATTCCGGCGCTGACGGACAATGAAAAGAACGAACTGGCGCTTAAGATTTTCAAGGACCTCGAAGCCGCGAACTTTACCGTGGACAAGTTCGAAATCAGCCGGCGCCGGGCCACAATCCATGTTACGCCGACCAAATTCCGGGAGCATTCCCGCAATGTGGGCCGCGCAAGCCGCATCGTCGCGTCTCATTCGCCGCCCAGCGTCGAGGAGATCGAAGTCGTCACCCTGAACGGCGGTCTGGAAATGGCCCGAGTGATGCTTCTGCGTAGCGATTTGGAAGCGGCGGTCCAGAGACGAGGCAGTCCTGAAGAAATCTGGGCCCGTTCGACGATATCCGGGCCGCAGCCGACCCCACCGTTCGACAAGAAGAAGACCGAAGACGTGACCTCTATCAACAACCCTCGTCGATACCCTACTTTGGGTTGGGAAATTCGTCCGGCGCTGAAGAGCCATATCGGTGGCCCAGACGCGTTGTATCTGTACCAAATTTGGTTGGCGATTTCGGCAAATGCAGAACTCTACCGTGGCCTTTCCGTCAAGGGCACCGTCGGCAAGAACATCACTTCGACATTGGATGAGATCACACTCGTCTCCGACAGCCAACTGCCTCATGTTCGAAGTGACTTGAGGCTCTATCATCAGGAAGGCGAAGACAGGAATATCGCGCAGCTACAGACCGACTATTTGTTCCAGCCGGCTGAAAATTGGTTCGGCAGGGTTTCGGCCGGCATTTTCGAAACCATGTTTGGCGGCGTCGGTGGCGAAATACTCTATCGCCCCTATGGATCCCGGCTGGCTATGAGCGTGGACATCAACCGGGTTCGCCAGAGAGATTACGATCAACGCCTCGATTTCTTGGACTACGAAGTCACCACCGGACACCTCAACGTCTATTACAAAATGCCATTCATGGGCTTGTTGGGTGAGATTCATGCTGGCCAGTTCCTAGCTGGAGACCGCGGCGCACAGTTCGGTATTCTTCGTGTATTCGATTCCGGTATCGCCGTCGGTGGCTGGGCCACTTTCACTAACGTATCGGCCGAGGAATTTGGCGAAGGCAGTTTTGATAAGGGCATCTACATCAGAATACCGTTCGAGCTCTTCCTGGCCACTTCCTCCCGGCGCGCCGGCTCGCTTGCCTTCCGGCCCCTGAGCCGTGACGGCGGACAAATGCTGTTGATGTCAAAGCGCCTTTACGGCGTGACAGAAGGCGGCAATTTGGACAACGTGATGCACCGCTGGGACAAATTCTTAGATTAGCCGACGCGTCTATTCGAATACGCCGATCAGACCTTGCCTTTAATCTTTGCCCAACTATCCCGCAAGCCTAGTGTGCGGTTGAAAACCGTTTCACTGGCCCGGTCCCGGCAAAAATAACCCAGCCGCTCAAATTGCACCGGCTGGGCAGTGGGCAGATCCGCAAGTGCCGGCTCCAGCCAGACTTGCGGCAAGACTTCTAGGGAGGCCGGGTTGAGGTCATCAAGAAAGCCGTCACCGCTGGGTGGCTCCTCGCTGTTGAACAGATTTTCGTACAGCCGCGCCTCGCCAGGAACGGCATGATTTGCCGACAGCCAATGTATTGTGCCTTTGACTTTGCGTCCGTCAGGTGCATTGCCGCCCTTGGTTTCCGGATCGTAGGTGCAGCGCAGTTCCACGACTTCGCCCGCCTCGTCTTTCACTACCTCCTGGCATGTGATGAAATAGGCATAACGCAAACGAACTTCGCGGCCAGGCCCCAAACGAAAAAACTTCTTCGGCGGGTCTTCCATGAAATCATCCCGCTCGACATAGAGCTCGCGCGAGAAAGGTATCTCGCGCTGTCCCATTTCCGGGTTGGCCGGATGGTTCTGCGCGACCAACAGTTCTTCTGCGCCTTCAGGATAATTTTCAATCACCACCTTCAAGGGGCGCAGTACCGCCATCCGACGCGGCGCCTCCACGTTCAGATAATCGCGAATGCAATGTTCCAGCATGGCCATTTCGACAAGGCCGTCGCTCTTGGTTATGGCAAGGCGCGAAATAAAATCGCGGATCGCGGCCGCCGGAACGCCCCGGCGACGCAGCCCCGAAATCGTCGGCATGCGCGGGTCGTCCCAACCATCCACCAACCCCTCCTCTACCAACTGGGTCAGGCGCCGTTTCGAAAGTGCCGCGTGGGACAGATTCAGGCGGGAAAATTCATACTGCTTGGGCCGCGATTCTGTACCGATATTTTCAAGCAGCCAGTCGTATAGCGGACGATGGTCGGCAAATTCCAAGGTACAAAGCGAATGGGTAATACCCTCGATTGCATCCGATTGCCCATGTGCAAAATCGTAGTTGGGATAGATGCACCAATCCGTGCCCGTGCGCGGATGTGGCGTATGTAATATGCGATAAAGCACCGGGTCACGCATGTTCATATTCCCCGATGCCATGTCAATTCTGGCACGCAGCACCCGCGCACCGTCAGGGAACTCACCCGCCCGCATGCGCCGAAACAGATCCAAATTCTCGGCCGGATCACGGTCCCTATAGGGGCTGTTCCGGCCCGCTTCCGTTAATGTTCCGCGGTAGTTGCGCATCTCATCCGCCGGCAGATCGTCCACATAGGCCTTGCCAGCCTCGATCAACGTTTCGGCCCATTGGTAAAGTTGTTCGAAATAGTCCGAAGCGTAGTAGAGGTGTTCGCCCCAATCGAAGCCCAGCCAACGCACATCCTCCTGAATGGCCTCGATAAATATTTGCTCTTCCTTGGTCGGATTGGTGTCGTCAAAACGCAAATGGCATCGGCCAGCGAATTCCTCGGCAACACCGAAATTCAGGCAAATGGACTTGGCATGACCAATATGGAGATATCCGTTGGGCTCAGGCGGAAATCGGGTGACGATGTTTTTGTGACGCCCGGCGGCCAGATCATCGCGGATAATCTCGCGGATAAAATCGCTTCCGCCGTCGCTCTCTTCAACAGTGTCGGTCATCGTATTCAACCCATCGTCACGAATTGGGCCCCTTCTGACAGAAACGACCCCTTATGCCAAGCAACTCTGTAGACCCTAGCGCGGCATCGGTCATAATGGCCGGAACAATAACATGGAGTTAAGAACATGAGCTGGATGGAAACCGCCCGCGGAGTCGTCTACCCCTGGCATTGCGATCAATTAGGCCACATGAACGTGCAGCATTATGTGGGCCATTTCGATATCGCCGCTTTTCATTTTCTAGCCGAACTGGGTTTCGAGGCGGACGGCCAGCGCGACGAAGGTATCACCCTCGTCGATGCGCAGCACACCATTCGGTTCATCCAGGAACAGCGGTTGGGTGCGTTGTTCAAAATCGAAAGCGCACTTTTGAAGGTGGGCACGAAATCGGTGACGCAGATGCACCGGCTGCGCAATACGCAAACCGGTGTGATCGGCGCAACCACCGAAATTGTCGCGGTCTGCTTCGATCTTTCGACCCGGTCCTCGCTCGCCATACCCGACAACATTCGGGAACGTTTGTCCGGCTACATCATGGATCCAGACGACGAGACATGAAGATACGCTCATAGCCATCCTCAATTCCTTGACCAGTTGCGATCCAGCCCTTGGCTTGGTACAGGGCGACGTTCTCAGTCATGGTAACGTGGGTATAAAGGCGCAGTTCATGGTGGCCCAGCCGTCGGGCCTCACTGTCCGCCAGTGACAGCAACCGACTACCCAGGCCCTGGCCGTGGTGGTCCGGATGAACGGCGATGTTGTCCAATAGCAGATGATCCGGACGCGGGATCAGGACAAGAACGCCGACGACTGAAGCCTCCACCAACAGCACCCATACGACGTGCTCTGCGATAACCTGGGCGTAGTCTTGCAGCATAGGCCCAGGCGGCTGATCCATGCGGTCGAGATACCTGGCGTAAGCCGCTTGGACGCAGCCGCTCACGGCTTCCGCATCTGCCGCTCCAGCGCGTCGGATTAAGGGCTCGGTTTGCATCGCGCCTATCCTCTTGGTGTAAGATGACGCCGGACAGAATAGAGAAACGGGAGAGCAACGTGGCGGATCAAATTGATTGGGTGGAAAAACGCCAACAGATGAAACGATTTATTGAGGAGGTGGTCTACCCTCTCGAGGAAGGATTCGACAAGGATACGCCGGAGAGCCAGGCAGCATTGAAGGCCGTACAGCAGCAGGCCAAGGATGCCGGCCTTTGGGCCCTGGGCCATCCCAAAGACATTGGCGGCCAGGGCATGCCATTCATGGATTATGTGCATGTCAACGAAGTGATCGGCCGCTCCCATCTCGGCTCCGTTGCCGTGGGCTCGAACACCTTGCAGGATTCTATCATGCTGCGGCTCTACGCTTCGCCCGAATGGCGCAA
This sequence comes from uncultured Rhodospirillaceae bacterium, assembly GCA_964344935.1. GTDB lineage: Bacteria > Pseudomonadota > Alphaproteobacteria. Next base: position 64,658 of record CAYFPL010000012.1, on the reverse strand, counting down.
GAATTATATGGAGCCACTTATAGCCGGCGAGTTCTATCAAAGCTTCGCCATGACCGAGCCGGAGGTCGCCTCGTCCGACCCAACAGGCATTCAGACCTCGGCCGTACTGGACGGCAACCATTGGGTCATCAATGGGCACAAATGGTTTACTTCCGGCGCGGACCGGGCGAAGTACACCACCGTCATGGTCCGGACCGAGCCCGAGGGCACGCCGGCCCACGAGGCCTTTTCCATGATCATCGTGCCAACCGACAATCCCGGCTACAAGATCCAGCGGGACATCCGCACCATGGGCATGCTGGGCGGTCATATGGAGGTGATTTATGACGATTGCCGGGTGCCGGCCACCAATATGCTGGGCGAACGGGGCGAAGGCTTCAAAGTAGCGCAGGAGCGCCTCGGCCCAGGCCGCATCTTTCATTGCATGCGCTGGCTGGGCCAGGCCCAGCGCGCTTTTGACCTTATGTGCGAACGCTTGAACAGCCGTATGATCCGCGACGAGAAGCTGGGCGACAAACAGTTGATGCAGGCCATGGTGTTCGAGAGCGCGGCGGAGATCCAACAGAGCCGCCTGATGACCCTGGATGCCGCCCGCAAGATGGACAAGGGCGACCAGGCACGGGTAGAAATTTCACTTATCAAGGTCACTGGCGCGCGCATGCTGCACAACGTCATCGACCGGGCCATCCAGGTTCTCGGCGCCCGCGGCGTCACCGACGACACACCGCTGGAGAGGATGTACCGCCAGGCTCGCTTCGCGCGCCTCGTGGACGGTGCCGACGAAGTGCATATCTACCGCACCGGACGGCGCATTCTACGGGCCTACGAGCGTGGTGAAGGCTACGATTTCGGCGAACGTGAGGGCGAAGTGGCGCACATCTCCCGACGGGCCCATATGGATGCTGCCGACTAGAGCCCAGGTAGGTTTCCCGCCCCGGCGGCCGAGGCCACAGCGCCTGATCTGATCAAGCCGGACGCCACCGCCATTTCCGGGGCAAGAACGCGGTCGTCTCCTAGGGAAGGAATATCCTGGCGGAGCCGGGCGATGACATTCGCTAGCCTCGTACCGGTCTTCAACGGTGCACGCATCTCGATACCCTGGGCGCCGACTAGGAGCTCTACCGCAACGATGGCTGCAAGATTGTCGGCCATGGGTAGAAGCCGCCGGGCCGCATGGGCGGACATGGAGACGTGATCCTCCTGATTGGCGGAAGTCGGTGTGGAATCCACCGAGCAGGGCGCGGCCATCTGCTTGTTTTCCGCCATCAATGCTGCCGTTGTGACCTCGGCGAGCATGAAACCGGAATTGAGGCCGGGATTGGGCGAAAGGAATGCGGGCAGGCCGAAGCTCATGGCCGGATCCACCAGCAATGCCACCCGGCGTTGTGAAATGGCGCCGATTTCGGCGATGGCCAGGGCGGTCTGGTCGGCAGCCAGAGCAACGGGTTCGGCATGGAAATTACCGCCCGAGACAATGGTGCCGTCTTCGGTAAAGACCAGCGGGTTGTCGGTTACTGCATTCGCTTCGATCTCCAATGTTGCAGCCACCGAGCGCAACAGATCGATGCATGCCCCCATGACCTGTGGTTGGCAGCGCACGCAATAGGGATCCTGCACACGGTCATCGTCACTGCGGTGGGATTCGCGGATTTCCGAACCCTCGATCAAGGCACGCAGTGCCAACCCAACATCGATCTGCCCCTGGTGGCCGCGCAGGGATTGGACCTCGGGCCTGAACGGGGCCGCCGAACCCATGATCGCATCCGTGGACAGGGCCCCAGTCACAACGGCACCCAGGGCACAGCGCCAGGTTTCGAACAGGCCCGCCAATGCCAACGCGGTTGAAATCTGGGTGCCGTTAATCAGCGCCAGACCTTCCTTTGGGCCCAATACAATTGGTGACAGTCCCGCTGCCGCCAGGGCCGTCCCGCCTGGCATAGATTGGCCCTGATACGTGGCCTCCCCTTCTCCAATCATCACGGCGCTCAGATGTGCCAGTGGCGCCAAATCGCCAGAAGCGCCAACGGAACCTTGGCTTGGGATCACGGGTGTCACATCCTGGCGCAACATATCGGTGAGCAGATCGATCACAGCCATGCGCACGCCGGAGGCTCCCCGCCCCAGGGAATTCAACTTCAATGCCATAGCCAGGCGGCAAATGCGGCGCGAGAGGGGCTCGCCGACACCGCTGCAGTGAGAAAGGATCAGGTTGCGCTGCAGAGTGGCCGTGTCCTTTGCCTTGATCCTGGTGTTGGCCAGTTTGCCGAAGCCGGTGTTGACGCCATATACCGGCGCCTCGCCGCCGGCCGCTTCAGCAACAAGATTGGCGGCCGCTTCGATCTTCGGGCGGGACGTTGCCTCCAATTGCACGGGCAGCGATTGCCAATAAAGTGTCTCAAGATCCGCCAGTGGCACCTTTCCCGGCACCAGGGTCATCACCTCGGCCATCGCGCATCCCCATTGCGGTTCACTGGGATTCAGCCTACGAATTATGTCCGGTGATTTCCAGGGAGCGCGCCATGAACCAGAGCTCACGCATCGACAATACGCGGAACATCAAGGCGCCACGGGGAAGGGAACTGAACGCCAAAAGCTGGCAGACCGAAGCGCCCCTGCGCATGCTCATGAACAATCTCGATGGGGAAGTGGCGGAAAATCCCCAAGAACTTGTGGTCTATGGCGGGATCGGCCGGGCGGCGCGGAACTGGCAAGCCTTTGACCAGATCACCGCGTCGCTGAAAAGCCTGGAGAGCGATGAAACGCTTTTGGTCCAATCAGGCAAACCAGTGGCCGTATTGCGCACCCATGCGGACGCCCCCCGGGTTCTGATCGCCAATTCAAACCTGGTGCCCGAATGGGCTAATTGGGAGCATTTCAACGAATTGGATAAGGTCGGCTTGATGATGTACGGCCAGATGACCGCCGGTTCCTGGATCTATATCGGCAGCCAGGGCATCGTCCAGGGCACCTATGAGACCTTCGTTGAAGTGGGCCGGCAGCATTACGAGGGCGATCTGTCCGGGCGCTGGATCCTGACCGGCGGACTGGGTGGCATGGGTGGGGCCCAGCCATTGGCCGCAACCATGGCGGGGGCATCGCTGCTGGCGGTGGAATGCCAGCCCAGCCGTATCGATTTTCGTTTGCGAAATGGCTATCTGGACAAGCGAGCCGACAGCCTGGACGAGGCTCTGGCGTTGATCGAAGCCTCCTGCCGGGAGAAGAGGCCGCTCTCCGTCGGCCTGTTGGGCAATGCGGCGGAGATCTTCCCCGAACTAGCGGCGCGCGACATCCGTCCAGATATCGTTACCGACCAAACGTCGGCCCATGATCCCTTCAACGGTTATCTGCCCGCCGGCTGGAGTCTGGAGGAATGGCAGGCCGCAAAGGAGCGCGATCCCAAGGCGGTGGAACAAGCGGCGATGGCGTCGATGGCGGATCAGGTCCGCGCCATGCTGACCTTCTTCGAGCGCGGCGTGCCCACCCTGGACTATGGCAATAATATCCGCCAGATGGCCAAGGATATGGGCGTAGAAAATGCCTTTGATTTTCCGGGGTTCGTGCCAGCCTATATCCGGCCCCTGTTCTGCCGGGGCATCGGTCCGTTCCGCTGGGCCGCACTGTCCGGCGAGGCAGAGGACATCTACCGCACCGACGCCAAGGTCAAGGAACTGATGCCCGACGATCAACACCTGCACACCTGGCTCGACATGGCGCGGGAGCGGATCCAGTTCCAGGGCCTACCCTCGCGCATCTGCTGGGTCGGTCTGGGTGATCGGCACCGCCTAGGCCTCGCCTTCAACGAGATGGTCGCCAGCGGTGAGTTGTCGGCGCCCGTGGTAATTGGTCGGGACCATTTGGATTCAGGCTCCGTCGCCTCCCCGAACCGAGAGACCGAAGCCATGAAGGATGGTTCCGACGCGGTATCCGACTGGCCGCTATTGAATGCCCTGGTCAACTGCGCATCGGGTGCGACCTGGGTGTCCATCCATCACGGCGGCGGCGTCGGCATGGGCTATTCACAACACGCCGGCATGGTCATCGTGTGCGACGGCACGGAAGAGGCCGCCCGCCGCATCGAGCGGGTGCTATGGAATGATCCGGCCACCGGCGTGGTGCGTCATGCCGATGCCGGTTATGAGAGCGCCGTCGACTGCGCCCGGGAATTCGGCCTCAACATGCCGTCGCTGGAATAACAACTGGATTAGCAACATAAGCCCCTGATCCGCTCCACAAGTGCGGCGTTGATCTGGCGGGGTGCCTTTGATTGCCGGTTGTCATGGCGGCGTCGGCCTGGAAGGCGGGCACCTTCAATGGCATCGAAGCGTTCAAAGAAGCCTTCGCAATGTTCGGCCCAGCCCGGACCAGCCAGTAATTCCGGCGCGAAAGCGAGCATGAATTCGCCGCCAACGGCAGGACCGCCGTCGTTGTTGTCTGCTAATTCAGATTCAAAGCCGAAGTGATCACCCACGGCACCGCCAGCCAACAGTTCCACCATCAGGGCAATGGCCGACCCCTTGTAGCCGCCAAACGGCAATAGCACACCCTTCAGGATTTCCTTGGGATCCGTGGTCTCGTTGCCATGCTCGTCCAGTCCCGCGCCAAGGGGCACGTCATGCCCTTCTCGGGCCGCAATTTGGATTTCGCCATGGGCCATGGCGGCCGTGGCCATGTCCACCACTACCGGCATCTTTCCAGGCCGGGGCCAAGCGAAAGAGATGGGATTGGTCCCGAACAGCGCCTTCGCGCCTCCCGCCGGCGCCACGTACGGCTTGGAACTGACGCAGGCGATCCCGATTAGGCCTTGCTCGGCCAAGGCTTCCACTTCCGGCCACATGGCGGCAAAGTGATAATTGTGGGTGATGGTCATGACGGCGACTCCCAGGTTCTTGGCCGCCTGTGCCAAGACCGGCACCCCAGTTTCGATGGCCAAGGGCGCAAAGCCATTGTCACCATGTACATTGACGATGGCCGGCAGGGCATTGTTGACCATAGGCCGGGCCTTGCCGTTGACCTTGCCGCTTCTGAGCGACGCAATATACCCCGGCACCCGGAACAAACCGTGGGAGACGGAGCCATCCCGTTCGGCCGTCACCACGGTGCGCACCAGCGCATTGGTGTTCGCCTCGTCGCAACCGTTGGAAGAAAACACCTTCCGGCTTAGCTGTTCGATATCGTCCAGGGTCAGCGGGGTCGTTGCCGGTTCAGCCATCATATATCTCGCACTGAAAGGTGATGGCGAAGCATATCCGGTTTCGAACCGGCTTCAAACGGACCCGTGCTAGCCCGCCATTGCGGCGCGCCGTTCCCGCTTGCGTTGGTGGGGGTCCAGGGTGGCCTTGCGCAGGCGGACATGGTTCGGGGTAACTTCGACCACCTCGTCATCACTGATATAGGCGATGGCCTGCTCCAGGCTCATGCGCCGGGGCGGCGTCAGGCGCACGGCATCGTCCTTGCCAGCCGCCCGGATATTGGTCAATTGCTTGGCCTTGAGGGGGTTGACCTCAAGATCGGAAAGCTTGGCGTTTTCGCCGATGATCATGCCCTCGTAAACCTGCTCACCGGGACCGATGAATAGCACACCGCGCTCTTCCAGGTTCCATAGGGCAAAGGGCACAGATGTCCCCGCCTGGGTCGAAACGATGGCGCCCACATGACGGCCTTGGATCGGTCCCTTGTAGGGAGCATAGCTGTGATAGAGGCGATGCATGATGCCGGTGCCGCGGGTATCGGTCAGGAATTCGCCGTGATAGCCGATCAGACCCCGCGAGGGTGCCAAAAAGGTAATTCGGGTCCGTCCCACACCGAAGGGGCGCATATCGGTCATCTCGCCCTTGCGCTCGGCCATCTTCTCCACGACCACGCCGGTAAATTCGTCATCCACGTCGATGGAGACTTCCTCGATGGGCTCCAACCGCCCGCCGCCGTCGGGATCGTCCCGGTAAAGCACCCTCGGCCGGCCGATGGTCAGCTCAAAACCTTCCCGCCGCATGGTTTCGATTAAGACGCCCAACTGCAGTTCGCCGCGCCCTGCCACCTCGAAAGCGTCCTTTTCGCCGGTTTCACTGACGCGGATGGCGACGTTGCCCTCGGCCTCGGCCAGGAGCCGGTCGCGGATCACGCGGCTTTGCACTTTCGAGCCATCATGGCCGGCAAGCGGCGAATCGTTGATGGCGAACCGCATAGCAAGGGTGGGCGGATCGATCGGCGGGGCGGCGATCGCCTCTGTCACGGCGGGATCCGCCAGAGTGTCGGCCACAGTTGCCGTCTGCAACCCGGCGATGGCGATAATGTCCCCTGCTGCGACCTGTTCCACAGGCACCCGTTCCAGTCCGCGAAACGCTAGCAGCTTGGTTACACGGGCCGTTTCGACGACGCCGCCGTCGCCGCGCAGGGCATGGATGGTTGCGTTCTGGGTCAGCCGGCCCGATTGTACCCGGCCCGTCAGCACGCGGCCCAAATAGGGATCCGCATCCAGCAGGGTGGCGATCATCGAGAAAGGCGCCGCCGCATCGCCCTCGGGCGGGGCCACATGGAGTAATAGCAATTCGAACAAGGGAGTCAGATCGCCGCCGCCCGCCGCCGCGTCGTCGCTGGCCCAGCCGTCCCTACCCACTGCATAGAGATAGGGAAAATCCAACTGGTCCTCGTTGGCGTCCAACGCTGTGAACAGATCGAATACCTCGTCCAAAACTTCATCAGGCCGGGCATCGCCGCGATCCACCTTGTTGATGATCACGATGGGGCGCAAACCCAAAGCCAGGGCCTTGGCGGTGACGAACTTTGTCTGGGGCATGGGCCCTTCGGCCGCATCCACCAGCAGCACCACCCCATCAACCATCTTCAGGATGCGTTCCACCTCGCCACCGAAATCCGCGTGGCCCGGCGTATCCACGATGTTTATACGGGTACCCTGCCAGTCGATCGATGTGCATTTGGAAAGGATGGTGATGCCACGCTCCTTCTCCAGATCGTTGGAATCCATAGCCCGCTCCGCCACCTTCTGATTTGCTCTGAAAGTGCCGGATTGGCGGAACATGGCGTCCACCAAAGTGGTCTTGCCATGATCCACATGGGCGATGATGGCGATGTTGCGCAGCGGCATGGAATACTCGTCGCGAATGCTAGGATTGGGCCCATCGCATGGGGCGGGGCGGAGACATACAACGCTCCTGTGCTGCCGTCCAGTGCCTTCATCAAGCCTCGTCGCGGCGCCGGTCCAGTCGGCGCAATTGCAGGGCGAGCACGGCCGCTTCCGTACCGTATCCCATGATCCAGCCGACGATCCCGATGACCGCACCATTAGCCCCGGCCAACAGCAATCCTGCGCCGGATACCAGTATGGCCATGGCAATCCTGGATAGGCCGCTGGCAGCCAACATCGTGGTGTTCCTGGCGCCGGCGAGAAGGCCGCGGAACAAGGCCGAGAACGCCCAGGCCGCCGCCATCAGAAAAGCCAATTGCATGGCGGGTCGGCAGTAATGCCGCAACTCCGCCTCCAGACCCATGGCATCCACCAGAATGACGGCTTCTAATGGCGTGTAGAACAGAACGATACCCAGTAGAGCGAAGAAACCGATTAAATGCAGGGCAAACAGGTAAAGCGGCCGTCGATCGGATCTGGTTTGCACCAGGGTCTGTGCCGTTTGCAGCAGATTGCGCATGGGGCTCATCAGCAGGCTGACCAGGCCGTAGACCACATTGAACGCAGCCAGGGCCAGATCCGGATTGGCCAGAAAACCGAGAAAAATACTGATGACAGTGACCACGCCCATTTCGGACGAGGTATTCAGCATCAAGGGCCAGGCGAAGCGCCACTGCGCGCGCGTGCTAGGCGGGGTCGATCCTGACGTGCTGGGTAAGTTGCTGAAAAGGCGCCGTGCGAAGGCCAAGGCGACGACGGTTTCGAAGGCCATGCAAAGGACCAGGGCCGCCGCGCCTATAGAGGCGCCGTGGAAGAACTGCGGCAAAAAGAACAGGGAGCCCGCCAGCGATATCAGACGCACGAATGTGGCGTAGGTGATAAAGATGGTGCGTTGATGGGCCAGGATCAGGCCGAAACAGATGGATCGGGTGATCAGGATCGGTGCGCTGAGAGAAAGCAGAAAGGTTGCCGATTTGGCCTGCACGACCACCGCGTCTGATGCCCCGAACAGATCGCCATAGGCCCAGTCACCAAGTGTCGAGAAGGCCAGGAACTGGGCGATGACCCAGGGCACTGCAACGATCAGCACCATGAAACGCAATAGCGGCGCCAACGCCTGCTTGGTCTTCAGATAAGAAAGCGTGATGAGGGAGCAGACTTCCGTGCTCGACGACAATGCAAAATAAAGTGTGAAGGCGACATGGAAGGCGGCAAGGGTGACGTTCTGATCCGGCGATCGCGCCAGCGCCGCATTGATCACCGATTTGGAGATCATATTGAGCTCTGTCATCAGGATCAGGGGCAGGAAGAACCGATAGGCGCCGCCCAAGGTGACTCTTTCGGCCATATTGATCCTTCATCGGGCGCCGCCGGATCGGCCGGCGCAATGCAGTGTTCAAGACAAATTGATCCTAACCCATGGAACTGATCCCTTGCCAACGCACCGCTTCAAAGACAATCATCCCGGGTGAAGCGCGTGAGGCAACGCGAATAATGGATGGGGAGCAACGTAAATGCGACGAATAGCAGCGATTGTATCGGCGCTTGGGCTTGGCTTTGCCGTGCAGGCCGCCCATGCCGCGGATGTAAAGGTGACACCTCTTGGCGGTGTCGACGGCGAATTTTGTATCCTCGATAGGGCTATGATCTTCGAGGATCCCGACGGCACCAGACTTCTCTATGATCCCGGCCGCACCGTCGCCGGGCCACAGGATCCACGCCTCGGCAATATCAACGCGGTTCTGGTCAGCCACATGCACGGCGATCACGTGGGCGACCGCCATACCAAGGCGCCCAACGCATCGAAATGCAATAAGCCCGAGATGTCGGTCGTGGCCGTGCCGCAGACCAACGCGGTCAACATCGCCTTTGCCAAGAATGCGAAGATCGTAACAGGCAGCGAAATGCCACCCTTCTTTGCCGGCAAGCTGAAAGGCTTGGGCGGCAATCCGAAGAACTCCGTCCTCGCCCGCTTTGGCGCAACCAAGAAGGTAGGCGGCGTGAAGATCTCGACAGTGCCAGCGTCCCACAGTAATGGCCTTAATCCGGCCATGATCGGCGGCGATCTGGGCAAGGCCATGAAGGCTGCGGGGATGGGCGGTTACGTGGGCCCGCCCACCGGCTATATCCTGCAGTTCACCAACGGCCTGGTCGCTTATCTCTCAGGGGATACAGGCATGACGGCGGAACAGGATCTGGTCGTACGCGGCTATTACAAGGCCGAACTGGTGGTCATGAATATCGGCGATACCTTCACCACTGGTCCCAAGGAAGCAGCCTATGTCATCAACGAGATGGTCAAGCCGGTTTCCGTCATCGCCTCCCATGCCAACGAACCGGCGACCCAGGGTGGCAAGGTGCGCGCCGGCACTCGTACCGATACTTTCCAAAAGGCGGTCAAGGTACCTGTCCATATTCCTTTGAGCGGCAGGACTATGTCGTTCGATGGCGGCGGGAAGTGTACCTCCGGCTGTTAGAGTGACAAAAGGCGAACGCGAGAGCCCTGGCCATGATTTTGGCCGGGGCTTTCCATTTTGCCCTGCGGCTAATTGCGGTTAGGTTCGGCGGCGTCTTAGTCCCTGTTCAAGGTAGCCTATGTCATTCGAAGCGTATGATCCCCCGCCCGGTTTTCACCCTTGGGAACCGGATCTCTTCTATTACGGCACCATTGGGCCGTTGTTCTTGAAGAACCTGGGAAACAAAGTGGTATTCGGCTTCCGCTGCGGCGAGAAGCATGTCAATGCAGCCCGGATCTGCCATGGCGGCATGCTTTTCACCTTGATGGACATCGAACTGGGCTTTAACGCCAATATCGAAACGGGCCATCCTGGCTTCATGGTCACGGTCAGCATGACCTCCGACTTCCTCTCTCCGGTGCGGGAGGGGCAGTGGGTCGAGGCCCATGGCGACGTGGTGAAACAGACCCGCAGCATGGTCTTCGCCGAGGGCCGCCTCTACGCCGACGGTGAATTGTCCCTGCGGGCCAATGCGGTCATGAAGGCGCCCAAAGGCTTCGATACCTATGACCTAACTTCGGTTCTGCCACCGGTCTACGAAGGCTGACGGGGGCGGAAGAGGAATTCCGCCCACTGGGCCCTGTTTTTGCAGGCTTCGTTTCGGCGCGGTTCGTTCCAAAGGCACAATTCCGATGTCATAGCGATGGTCGGGACAGTTTGCCCCTCCACAATCCGTGATCGCTTCATGACTTGCCCAGGCTGAACCTTCATAATAGGTATCGCAATGGCTTAGCACATGGCGGGGAGGAAATTGTCATGGCCGGCGGATACGAGGAAGTCTATGGCGCCTGGCAGCGCGACCCGGAATCCTTCTGGACCGAGGCGGCGCAGGGCGTCCACTGGATGAAAACCTGGGACAAGATACTGGACGACAGCCGTCCGCCGTTTTATCGCTGGTTCCCCGGCGCCGAAACCAACACCTGTTTCAATGCCGTCGACCGGCATGTGGAGGCCGGCCGCGGCGATCAGGCGGCAATCATCTATGATTCCCCCATCACCAACAGCATGCGCACGATCACCTATGCCGAATTGCAGGCCCAGGTAGCCCAATGCGCCGGCATGCTGCGTGGCCTGGGCGTCGAAAAAGGCGACCGGGTCATCATCTACATGCCCATGGTACCAGAGACGGCGGTTGCCATGCTGGCCTGTGCCCGCATCGGAGCGGTGCATTCCGTGGTCTTCGGCGGTTTCGCTGCCAATGAACTGGCAACCCGCATCGACGATGCCAAGCCCAAGGTCATCGTCTCGGCATCCTGCGGTATCGAGCCGGGCCGCGTCGTACCCTACAAACCGCTACTGGATGGCGCCATCGCCATGGCCAGCCACACGCCGGACGCCTGCGTCATCCTGCAGCGGGAGATGGAGACGGCGGAACTGGTCCCGGGCCGGGACCATGACTGGAACGATGTCATGGCGGCCGCGCAGCCGGCGGACTGCGTCACGGTTCTGGCGACCGACCCGCTGTATATCCTCTACACCTCTGGCACCACTGGGATCCCAAAGGGTGTTGTCCGGGACAACGGCGGCCATCTGGTTGCCCTGAAATGGTCCATGAAGAACATCTACGACGTGGACCCGGGCGAAGTGTGGTGGTCCGCCTCTGACGTAGGCTGGGTCGTGGGCCATTCCTATATCGTCTATGCGCCCTTGTTTCACGGCGCCACCACGATCCTGTTCGAGGGCAAGCCCGTGGGCACGCCCGATGCCGGAGTCTTCTGGCGGGTGATCGAGCAGCACAAATGCGTCTCCCTTTTCACCGCGCCGACTGCCTTCCGGGCCATCCGCAAGGAAGACCCCGATGGCGCATTGCTGTCGAAATATGACCTTTCGAAATTCCGCATCCTGTTCCTGGCTGGCGAGCGGGCTGACCCCGATACCATCCAGTGGGCGGAACAGCAGCTCAAGAAGCCGGTGATCGATCATTGGTGGCAGACCGAAACCGGTTGGCCCATCGCCTCCAACTGCATGGGTCTGGGGCCGCTGCCGGTGAAGTACGGCTCCCCCACCAAGGCGGTGCCCGGCTATGACGTCCAGGTGGTGGACGAGGCCAGCAAGGAAGTTCCCCGGGGCGAGACCGGGGCCATCGTGGTAAAGCTGCCGTTGCCGCCCGGCTGTCTGCCCACTTTGTGGAACAATGACGATCGCTATGTCGAATCCTACATGTCCGAATTCCCCGGCTACTACAAAACCGCCGATGCGGGCTATCAGGACGAGGATGGCTATCTCTACATCATGTCCCGCACCGACGACATCATCAACGTGGCCGGCCACCGCCTGTCCACGGGCGGCATGGAAGAGGTGCTGGCGGGTCATGGCGACGTGGCGGAATGCGCCGTCGTCGGCGTGGCTGACAATCTCAAGGGCCAAGTGCCTGTAGGCTTCGTGGTACTCAAGGCCGGCGTCGACCGGGACGAAGGTACCATCTGCCAGGAATTGGTCGGCAAGGTGCGGGCCGAAATCGGCCCCGTCGCCGCCTTCAAGACCTGCACGGTGGTGGCACGGCTGCCGAAAACCCGCTCGGGCAAGATCCTGCGCGGCACCATGGCCGCCATCGCCGACGGCAAGGAATGGAAAATGCCCGCTACCATCGATGACCCAGTGATCCTGGATGAGATCACCGAGGCTCTGCAAGGCATCGGCTACCCTAGTGGAAACAGCACATAATGGCGCACCAGTCGGCCGCAACCGGCCGAAGCCAGAGAGTTACCGTATTTGTAGTTTCCTATCGGTAACGATCGCGTTCATTGCTGCGATAGCCCCACAGGGCCAGTGCGCCGAATATTGCCGTATACGCGGCGAGCCATAGAACGCTGGATATAGGCAGGGGAGTCCCCGCGACCGCCGACCAGGCCAGCTCGCCGAAATGCCGCGTCGGCATGACTTCAGAAAGCGGCTGGACCGCTGCTGGCAGTCTATGGGGCGGCAACCAAAGTCCACCCAGGTACGCCATCGGGAGATAAATCAGGTTGGCAACCGCGACTGCTGCCTTGGCGTTTGTCCAATAGCCCAACGCGACACCCAGCAAGGCGAATGGCGGCGATGCCAGAAGGCATACCAGGGCAAGCAGCAACAATCCCGGATACGACACCTTTGGGGCTGTCATGAAAAGCGCCGTAAGCACCACAAGCGCGGCGGCGGCAACTGCGAATAGCGCCGCGTTGACAATGCGACCGGCGATGCGGGGTAGCGGCCCAGCCGGCAGAGTGCGCAAGTAATCCTCCCAAGGGCTCTCGCGGTCCTGCGCGATGCCGACACCGAACTGATAGAAGGCGACGCCGATAACCGCATAAACTGTGAACGACGCCATTACCAGCGCGGCCACCGCGCTATTGGCGGGAAATCCGGCACCAAAGAACGAATAGAGCATGGCCGGGAACAGCAGGGTCGGAACCCAATAGGACGGCGAACGCCAAAGCTCCACCATTTGCGCTTTCAGGTGCGCCGAGAAAAGCTGCATCATGTTTGGGGCCCGCCGTCGCCGTCCCCTGTCAACATCAGGATTGCTTCTTCCAACGAGATTGGCGCCACCTCCAGTTCCTCGAATGTTGCACCGGAGGCAACGAGTGCCTTGACGAGTTCGTCCGCATCCTTGGTGTGCAAGGTGTGCCAACCGTTCTCCGAAACCGCTTGCTCCACGCCGCTGAGTTCTGGTTTCTGCGGCGAGCGAAACCGGACTTTCTTGATTTCCACCCGGGCCTTGATCTCCGCCACGCTACCTTCGTGCCGCAGCCGGCCGCGGTCGATCAGGCAAACCCGATGCGCCAGGGCATCGGCTTCTTCCAGATAATGGGTGGTCAGGAAAATAGTACCGCCGTTTTGCGCATAATCTTGGGCATAGGTCCAGAAGCGTCGCCGCACCGCCGCGTCGAGACCGGTGGTCGGTTCGTCAAGAAACACGGCCTCTGGGCGCCCGATGAACGCAAGAGCCAGAGCGAGACGGCGCTTTTCGCCCCCGCTCAAGCCGCCTGTCTGACGATCCGCCAGGTCCTCCAAATCCAAGGCAGAAAGGATTTCCGGCAATCTAATCGAATTATCATAGTGCGCCGCAACGAGCGATAAGACTTCCCGAATTGTCAGATGCAGAGGAAACGCCGAGTCCTGCGGCGTGACACCGATGCCCGATCGCGCCGTGGGATCGGATGGATCTTGGCCGAACAACGTCGCCGAACCTGAATCCGGTCGGCGCAAGCCCAAGAGTAGAGACAGAACGGTGGTTTTGCCAGCACCATTCGGGCCCAGCAGCGCCACGATCTCGCCTCTCTCGACGCCCATGCTGAAGTTTTCGAGGGCTCGATGATCGCCAAATGATTTGGTTGCGTTTTCGAGGCGCGCGATTATTTCGCCGGCTGAAGACATATGCTGTCCCGCGATTAGCTCTGAAAGAGTACCGGATATCGGTTCGTGGCAACTTGCAATATGATGGCGGGATTATCCCACAACACTCGCAACAGTGGCAAGCCGCCGCCGCTAACGGTTTGCGGCCGGGACATGAATCTAGGACAATTGAATAAATTGTACAATTTGGGAGGACGAACGAATGGACGCCGATTGTGGTCGTGAGGTGACGGATCTGCATGTGTTCCTCGAAGGTTGGCTTGCCGGCACCTTGCCGCGTGATGCCGCTACCTTTGCCCGATTTGAAAACGTCATCGGCGACGGATTTCTGATCGTCAGCCCCCTTGGCACCGTCACCGATCGCGCTGCCCTGCTGCCTGAGTTCGAGGCCGGCCACGGCGCCCTCGCCGATCAGGCCGACAATTTTCGTATCTGGATTGAGAATTACCGTTGCGTGCGCGATTTGGGCGACCGCGCCCTGGTTATGTACGAGGAATGGCATGGCCTGGGCGAATCCACTTCCGCCCGCCTGACCACGGCCTTATTCCAACGCCAGGCCGGCACGCCCAATGGCGTCGTCTGGTCCCACGTCCACGAGACCTGGCTGCCCGGCCAAGCACCGGAGGCCGGCGAACGCTACCCGCAGCGAGCGGATTAGAAACCAAACAAAACGGTCGCGACCCGTCCGAGATAATTCGGACACCGTGGCAGTGACTGCCACGGTGTCCCGGGACTATCCATTGGTGCAAGACAACCCCGTGCGGCCGCCAATGGCAGCCGGTGTCTTATTTTGACCGAAGCCGCCGTCATGGCAACCTTTGCACAAGAATTAGTCAGCCCATTGAATGGGCATGCCTAAAGATTGCACACTATTTAGGCAAATGAGATTCATGGCGAATTCGGTCAACAACTGATTTTTCCCTTCATGTTCAGTCTATTAGGTGAAAGATGACGGCCTTTTAGGAATTGGCACGCGGATTGCAAAACCATGGGCGGTGCAAGACAACCCCTATGGAGATATCTCAATGATTAGCAGACGAAGCGCCCTTAACACATTCGCCGCCGCGGCATTAGCGGTCGGCGTCGGGGCAACCGCCGTTACTGCGAAGGCCGCCGAAACCATCAAAGTCGGCGTGTTGCATTCCCTGTCGGGAACCATGGCCATTTCAGAAACCACTTTGAAGGATTCGGTCCTGATGATGGTCGATCAGTTGAACAAGGAAGGCGGCCTGTTGGGCAAGAAGGTCGAGGCCGTGGTGGTCGACCCGGCATCGAACTGGCCCCTGTTCGCTGAAAAGGCCCGTGAGTTAATTCAGGTCAACAAGGTCGACGTGGTGTTCGGCTGCTGGACCTCCGTTTCCCGGAAATCGGTGCTGCCGGTGTTTGAGGAACTGAACGGCATGCTGTTTTACCCCGTGCAGTACGAGGGCGAGGAGAGCTCCCGCAATGTGTTCTACACCGGCGCCGCCCCGAACCAGCAGGCGATCCCGGCAGTAGAGTATCTGATGAGCGAAGATGGCGGCGGTGCCAAGCGCTTCGTCCTATTGGGCACGGACTATGTCTATCCCCGGACCACCAACAAAATCCTCCGCGCCTTCCTGAACAGCAAGGGCATCACCGACAAAGACATCATGGAGGAGTACACGCCCTTTGGTCATTCCGATTGGCAGACCATCGTGGCCAACGTGAAGAAGTTCGCTTCGCAAGGCATCAAGACCGCCGTGGTCTCTACCATCAACGGTGACGCCAACGTGCCCTTCTACAAAGAGCTCGGCAACCAGGGCATCAAGGCCGAGGACGTCCCCGTGGTCGCCTTCTCGGTCGGTGAAGAGGAACTGGCCGGCCTGGATACGGCCCCCCTGGTGGGTCATCTGGCGGCCTGGAATTACTTCATGTCCGTCGACGCGCCTGAAAACGATGACTTCATCAAGGCCTGGCACGGTTTCATCAAGGATGAAAAGCGCGTGACCAACGATCCCATGGAAGCCACCTATATCGGTTTCAAGATGTGGACCCAGGCCGTGAAGCAGGCTGGCACCACCAATGTGGACGCGGTGCGCCAGGCCATGTACGGCCAAAAGGTCAAGAACCTGACCGGCGGCATGGCGGTGATGAACACCAACCACCACCTCTCCAAGCCCGTCCTGATCGGTGAAATCCAGGACGACGGCCAGTTCGACGTGGTCTGGCAGACCGACGGCGAAGTGATTGGCGATGCCTGGTCCGACTTCATCCCCGAAAGCGCGGAATTGACCGCCGACTGGACCTATCCTTGGGTCTGCGGCAACTGCAAGAAACCCGCTTTCACCAACTAACTTCCCTGGGGGAGGCGGCGAGCGCGTTTGGGCCGCCTCCCCACCCCCTCAAGACTTCTTTTTTTTAGTTTCCCTTTCGGCGTAGGAGCAATGCGGTGCGAAGATATTTCCTTTCACTGTTCCTGCTCGTTACGGCGGCAACATTATCACCCACAGCTCAGGCCGATACCGCTGAGCTGTTGGCCGGCCTAAAGGCCAAAAGCTTCAAAGCAAAGATCACCGCGGTTGAGAAATTGGCGGCAAGCGGCGATGCCCGTGTCGTCGCCCCCCTGACAGCCCTGTTGGAAGGTCGCCTGCATAGGCGCAAATCCGACGGCGCAATTATCATTATTAAGAAAATTGACGGCAAAAAGATTTCCTTCCATCCCCTGTCGGATCAGAACCTTGGGCCCGTTAAACCACGGAGCAGCAAGAAGATCCGCGTCAACAACAAGCTGCGAGGCATCCTGCGCGGCGCCCTTGGCGCCCTGACACTATTCAGTGACGAGCCCGCAAAGCGTTTGGCCGCGGCACAAACCATGTTCAAGTCCGCCGGTAAGGACAGTCTGCCGGCTCTTGCGAAGGCCTATGCCCGGGAAGCGGATGAAGCCGTACGCGAGGCCCTGGCCCGGACCCTGGCTGCAACGCGGCTACGCCATGGCACGGCGGAGGAAAAACTCGCCGCTGCCAGGAGACTGGCCGAGTTTCCCGACCAGGATGTTCGCGCCCTGTTGGCCGCGGCAGCATTAACGGCGAATGGCGATCTGCTGACCGCAATCAAAAACGCGGCAGCCAGCATCGAACAACGATTGGCCTTCTTCAATATTCTGCAGAATATCTTCCAAGGCTTCAGCTTGGGCTCGGTGCTCCTGTTGGCGGCAATCGGCCTCGCCATCACATTCGGTGTCATGGGAGTGATCAACATGGCCCATGGTGAAATGGTCATGTTGGGCGCCTACACCACCCATGTGGTGC
Organism: uncultured Rhodospirillaceae bacterium; assembly: GCA_964344935.1. Classification (GTDB taxonomy): domain Bacteria; phylum Pseudomonadota; class Alphaproteobacteria. Next base: position 47,397 of record CAYFPL010000012.1, on the reverse strand, counting down.
AAACAGTCGTGCACGCCTATTACCCGGACGCGGTCACCGAGTCTCTCTTGCTGTCCATCCCCGCGGCCTTCTGCGTCGCCGGTCTGTTCGGCATCTGCCTGGAACGGAGCGTCATCCGCTATCTGTACGGCCGGCCACTGGAAACCCTATTGGCGACCTGGGGCTTGAGCCTGGTTTTGCAACAGTTCGTGCGCTCTATCTTTGGCCCGACCAACCGGGAGGTCATTGCGCCTGCCTGGATGAGCGGTTCCATCGAGATTACTGGTGGACTTGTTCTGACCAACAACCGCATCTGCATCATTATTTTTGCCGCGCTGGTCTTCCTGGTTCTGACTTTGATCATCCGCTATACGGATTTTGGCCTGCGCATGCGGGCAGTGACCCAAAACCGGGCCATGGCCAACGCGGTGGGTATTCGATCCAACTGGATCGATGCCATGACCTTCGGTTTGGGCTCGGGCGTGGCCGGCTTGGCGGGCGTAGCTTTGAGCCAGATCGACAACGTGAGCCCCAATCTGGGACAAAGCTATATCATCGACAGTTTTCTGGTGGTCGTCTTTGGTGGCGTAGGCAATTTATGGGGCACGCTGGTCGGTGCGCTGTCCTTGGGCGTGGCCAACAAATTCCTCGAACCCTATGCGGGCGCCGTTTTGGGCAAGATCCTGATCCTGGTGCTTGTCATCCTGTTCATCCAGAAACGCCCCCGTGGCCTGTTCGCCCTCAAAGGCCGCGCGGCGGAGGGCTAGGGGATGATTTTGAACCGCAGCGCCTGGATCTTTGCCGCCGCCGTCGCGGCCATCACCATCGTTGTTCCTATCCTGAACCTGGCCGTACCTGAGACATCGGCCCTGCACGTTCCCAACTATGTGGTCAGCTTGTTCGGTAAATACCTGGCCTTCGCCATTTTGGCGCTATCCGTGGACTTGATCTGGGGCTATTGCGGCATCTTGAGCCTGGGCCACGGCGCATTCTTTGCCCTCGGCGGTTATGCCATGGGCATGCACCTGATGCGCCAGATCGGCGACCGGGGCGTTTATGGCAATGCGGAACTGCCCGATTTCATGGTCTTCCTGAATTGGCAGGAACTGCCCTGGTACTGGTACGGTTTTGATAATTTCGCCTTCGCCATGGCCATGGTGATGCTGGTGCCTGGTGCCCTGGCATTTGTTTTCGGCTGGTTCGCCTTCCGCAGCCGGGTCAGCGGCGTTTATTTTTCCATCATCACCCAGGCCATGACCTTCGCCCTGATGCTGGCATTCTTCCGCAATGACATGGGTTTCGGCGGCAACAACGGCCTGACCGACTTCAAGGAACTCCTCGGCTTCGATCTGCGCAGCCAAGGGACGCGCGCCGGGCTGTTCATCGCCTCCGGTATCGCGTTATTGGCCGGCTTCGTCCTCTGCCGGGCCATCGTGACGTCGAAATTGGGCAAGGTCCTGGTCGGCATCCGCGACGCCGAGAGCCGCACCCGCTTCCTCGGATATCGCGTCGAACATTACAAGCTCTTCGTCTTTACCCTCTCGGCGGTGATGGCCGGGATTGCCGGCGCCCTGTACGTGCCCCAGGTGGGCATCATCAATCCCGGCGAATTCGCCCCGGCGAACTCCATCGAAATCGTGGTCTGGGTCGCTTTGGGTGGGCGTGGCACCCTATATGGCGCGGCCATGGGCGCCGTCGCCGTGAACATGGCGAAAAGCTACTTCACGGCCGCCTTTCCGGAAATCTGGCTATTCGCGTTGGGCGGCCTCTTCATTGCCGTCACCCTGTTCCTGCCCAAGGGCATCGCTGGAAGTCTGAGGCTCGTATCCAGGCGGGCTGCATCATGAGCGATGTGCTTTACCTTGACGGCATCTCGGTCAGCTTTGCCGGTTTCAAGGCGTTGAACGACCTAAGCCTCGTTGTTGAACAGGGTGAAATGCGCGCCGTGATCGGCCCCAACGGGGCAGGCAAGACCACCATGATGGATATCATCACCGGTCGCACCCGGCCGGACAAAGGCGTTGCGCTGTTCCAGGGCGATATCGACCTGACCAGGATGGACGAAGCGGAAATCGCCAATTTGGGTATTGGACGCAAGTTCCAGAAGCCAACGGTCTTTGAGAGCCACAGCGTCCTGGACAACCTGCAACTGGCGCAAAAGGCGCCGCGCGGGCCATTTGCTACCCTGGCCGCGCACCTGTCAGGCGAGCAGCAATGCGCCATCGACAAGACGCTCGAAACCATCTCCCTGACGGACGACCGTCACAAACTGGCCGGCGATCTGTCTCACGGCCAAAAACAATGGCTGGAGATCGGCATGCTGCTGATGCAGGAACCGGAACTGCTGTTGGTGGATGAACCGGTTGCCGGCATGACTGACGCGGAAACGGAACAGACAGCCGACCTTTTGCGGGAGATCGCCACGACACGCTCGGTCGTAGTGGTCGAACATGACATGGAGTTCGTGCGCGCCTTGGGCACACGGGTCACTGTTCTTCATGAAGGCGCGGTGCTGTCCGAGGGATCGTTGGAAAGCGTGCAAAACGATGAAAAAGTCATCGAAGTCTATTTAGGACGCTAGCTCATGCTGCAGGTAGACAAGATCGACCTCTATTATGGCGCCTCCCAGGCCCTGCGCGGCGTCTCATTGGCGGCACGGCCTGGCGAGGTAACTTGCGTGCTGGGCCGCAACGGTGTCGGCAAGACCTCTCTTTTGCGCGCCATTGTCGGACAGCAGGCGATCCAAGGCGGCCGCATCGACTGGGAAGAACAAGACATCACAAAGTTGCCTAGTCATGCCCGGGCCCGGGCCGGCATCGCCTATGTCCCCCAGGGTCGGGAAATCTTTCCGTTTCTGACCGTTGACGAGAATCTTCGGTCAGGGTTCGCCGCCCTGCCCCGCGCCGAACGGCGCCTGCCGCCGGAAACCTTCAAGTTGTTCCCCGTACTGAAGGATATGCTGAGCCGCCGGGGCGGTGATCTTTCAGGCGGCCAGCAGCAGCAGCTGGCCATCGCCCGGGCTCTCGCCATGCAACCGCGCCTGTTGGTTTTGGACGAACCCACCGAAGGCATTCAACCCTCCATCATCAAGGACATCCAGCGTATTATCGCTCTGCTGCGGGATCGCGGCGATATGGCCATCGTGCTGGTGGAGCAATATTTCGAATTCGCCCGCGATTTGGCGGACGCATTCGTGGTCATGGAACGGGGCGAGGTGGTGCTATCGGGCCAAAGGTCGGATATGGTGGAGGAAGATGTTCGCCGCTACCTCACCGTCTGACCCGGCCCCCAAACTCCAGCGCCTCGACGGCGAAGCCTTTGTCTCGTTTAGCGGACCCGACAACCGCCTCGACCGTCTGCACCAAGCCAATCCGTGCCGCATTCTTTTGCCCCGCCGACCTGGCCGCGACGTCGAGGCTGTGTTGCTGAATACCGCCGGTGGTATCACCGATGGCGATCGGCTGCGCTATGGTATCTCGGCAGACCGGGGTGCAACGATCGCCGCCACGACGCAGGCAGCCGAGAAAATCTACCGCTCCCGCGACGGCGAAAGCCGTGTCGAAAATTCCTTAGACGTGGGGGGAGGCGCCCATCTCGAATGGCTGCCACAAGAGACCATATTGTTCGACGGCGCCGCGCTGAGCCGCCGAATGGACATTCGTATCGATTGCGATAGTCGCGTCCTGGCACTGGATTGGTTGATCCTTGGACGCCGTGCCAGCGGTGAATTGTTGCGCGATGCAAGGATCCATGACCGGTGGCGTCTGCGCCGTGATGGGAAATTGATTTGGGCCGACGATTTCCGTCTCTCCGGCAATATCGATAAACGGCGCCGGGGGCCGGCACTTTTGGACGGCGCGGTGGCAGTGGCGACATTGATATACGTAGCCAACGACGCCGAAACTTATGCCGGACCGGTGAAAGGCCAGTTGCGGCGCTGCAGATGTCGTGCCGGGGCCAGTACAAGGCCCGGATTAATCATCTGCCGGTTTTTGGCGGATGATGCCCTGATCCTTCGTCATGACGTGGAAGAATTCCTTTTGGCGTTCCGCACCGCCCTGCATGAACGCCATCGCCCCCTGCCCCGGGTTTGGGCCTGTTGATTTTAAAGCCTTTAGGAGGAGTGAGATGTTTCTGACACCACGGGAAAAAGACAAGCTGCTGGTCGCGACGGCAGCCATGGTCGCCCGCAACCGGCTGGGTCGCGGCGTCAAGTTGAACTACCCCGAGGCGGTGGCCCTGATCACAGATTTCGTTGTCGAAGGTGCCCGCGACGGCCGCAGCGTGGCGGACCTGATGACGGCCGGCGCGGAAGTGATCAGCCGGGATCAGGTCATGGAAGGCATTCCCGAGATGCTTCATGACGTCCAGGTCGAAGCCACGTTTCCCGACGGGACCAAACTGGTCACCGTACACCAGCCAATCCGTTGAGGAGGCCGATCATGATTCCAGGCGAAATCATTGCGCAACCAGGCGAGTTGATCCTGAACCAGGATCAGGATGTCATCACTGTTAAGGTCGCCAATACCGGCGACAGGCCCATCCAGGTCGGCAGCCACTATCACTTCTCCGAGACAAACGCGGCCCTGGATTTCGACCGGGAGACAGCCCGTGGCCGCCGCCTGGATATTCCGGCGGGCACCGCCATCCGGTTCGAACCGGGGCAAAGCCGCGAAGTGCCCCTGGTGCCGTATAGGGGCAATCGCGTCGTCCATGGCTTTAACGGTGCCGTACGGGGCAATCTGGACGGGGAGACCTAGACCATGCCGGCAAGAATGAATCGGGACGACTATGCCCACATGTATGGTCCCACTATCGGTGACAAGGTGCGTCTGGCGGATACGGATCTTTTCATCGAGGTGGAGAAGGACCACACGATCTATGGCGAAGAGGTAAAATTCGGCGGCGGCAAGGTGATCCGCGACGGCATGGGGCAATCGCAGATCAGCCGCGCCGACGGCGCCGTCGATACGGTGATCACCAATGCCCTGATCCTGGACCACTGGGGCATCGTCAAGGCTGATATCGGCATCAAGGACGGCCGCATCGCAGGCATCGGCAAGGCCGGTAATCCTGACGTGCAGCCGGGCATCGACATTATCGTCGGCCCATCGACTGAGGCCATCGCGGGCGAGGGCAAGATCATCACCGCCGGCGGCCTGGATGTGCATATCCATTTCATCTGCCCGCAGCAGATCGACGAGGCGCTGTTCTCCGGCGTCACCACCATGATGGGCGGTGGCACGGGCCCGGCCACGGGCACCAACGCGACCACCTGCACGCCAGGCCCCTGGCATATTCGGCGCATGTTGCAGGCCGCCGATGGCTTTCCCATGAACCTGGGCTTCTTCGGCAAGGGCAACGCCTCCCTGCCAAGCGCCCTGGTGGAGCAGATCGAAGCCGGCGCCTGCGGCCTGAAACTGCACGAGGACTGGGGCACCACACCTTCAGCCATCGATACCTGTTTGTCCGTGGCAGACGACATGGACATCCAAGTGATGATCCATACGGACACTTTGAACGAATCCGGCTTCGTCGAAACCTCCACCGCCGCCTTCAAGGGCCGGACCATCCATGCCTTCCACACCGAAGGTGCCGGCGGAGGCCATGCCCCCGATATCATCAAGGTCTGCGGCGAAGCCAATGTCATCCCCTCGTCCACCAACCCCACGCGGCCCTATACCCGCAACACCGTCGACGAACACCTGGACATGCTGATGGTCTGCCACCATCTCGACCCCAGCATCGCCGAAGACGTGGCCTTCGCCGAAAGCCGCATTCGCAAGGAAACCATCGCGGCAGAGGATATCCTGCACGATCTGGGTGCCTTCTCCATCATCGCCTCCGACAGCCAGGCCATGGGCCGGGTCGGCGAGGTCATCATCCGCACCTGGCAGACCGCTGATAAGATGAAGAAGCAATTCGGCGCTCTGGACGGCGAGACAGGCGACAATGACAATCTGCGCGCCCGGCGCTATGTGGCGAAATACACGATCAATCCAGCCATCGCCCAGGGCATCGCCCAGCATGTGGGCTCAATCGAGGTGGGCAAATTGGCAGATCTATGCATCTGGTCGCCGGCCTTCTTCGGCGTGAAGCCGGACCTGGTGTTGAAGATGGGCACCATTGCCGCCGCACAGATGGGCGATCCCAACGCCTCGATCCCGACACCGCAGCCGCAATACCTCCGGCCCATGTTCGGTGCTTTCGGCGGTGCACAGGCGGCCTCGGCCGTGACATTCGTTTCACAGGCCGCTGCAGATGTAGGCGACGACTATGGACTGCGCAAGCCGGTTCTCCCCGTCAGTAATACCCGGGGCGGCATCGGCAAGTCGGCGATGGTTCTGAACGACGCCACGCCGAAAATCGATGTGAATCCTGAAACCTATGAAGTTCGCGCGAACGGTAAAGTGCTGACCTGTGAGCCGGCAGAGGTTCTTGCCATGGCGCAGCGGTATTTCATGTACTAGGGGGCCGGCATGGAACGCGCGATCGCCCATTTTCCACGCGATGATTGGCCGGCGGATAAGGCCCGGGACGGTGTCACCCTGGCCTTTGACGAACGGCATCGCCGCCGCATCCGGCTCACGACAGACAGTGGCGAAGACATCCTACTTGACCTGCCCAAGGCCATCGCCATGGCGCATGGGGATGGCCTGCGGGTCAGCGACGGCCGATGGCTGGCAGTGCGGGCCGCGCCGGAAGCATTATTGGAGATCCGTTGCGCTACACCATTGGCACTGCTGCGCATGGCCTGGCACCTAGGCAACCGCCATTTGCCCACCGACCTTACAGAAGAGCGTCTGCGCATTCGGCCCGACCACGTGATCGAGGCCATGGTAAAGGGCATGGGTGCGGATGTGAGAGAGATCATTGCGCCCTTTCAGCCCGAAGGCGGTGCCTATGACGATCAGGAAGGCGGTCACCATCATGACCATTGATCGCCGGGCCCTATTGCGCCTGCAAAGCTGGTTGTCGCCCAGCTTCCCCATTGGTGCCTTCAGCTATTCCCATGGGCTGGAATACGCCGTCGAGGCCGGCCTGGTCAAAGACCGAAACGATCTGATTGTCTGGCTGGAAGATGATCTGCGCCACGGCAGTGGCCGCAACGAAGCCATTTTCCTGGCTACGGCCATGACGGCCGAAGTCAATGATCTACGTGATATCGCAGAGCTGGCAGCAGCCTCATTCGCAACGCAGGAGCTGGCATTGGAGGGCCTTTCCCAGGGTGAAGCTTTCCTGCAAATGATACAAAAGGCTTGGCCTCATGAAGAATTGCGGGCACCAGCCGAAATGCCCACATTGGCCATTGCCTTCGCCGTTGCCTGCCGGGCCCACGATATTGACGTTCAAACGGCCCTGCCCCTGTATCTGCAAGCCTGGATTGCCAACCTGATCAACGCCGCGGTGCGCCTGGTCCCCTTGGGTCAAACCGATGGCCAAAAGGCCCAGGCAACCCTTGAAGATGCGGTGATGGACGTCGCGGCAATGGCCCTAAATGCGACCATTGATGATCTCGGCTCCGCCGCCCTGATGGTGGATTGGTCCAGCATGCAACACGAAACCCAGTACACGAGGCTATTTCGATCATGAGCACAGCTATCGAACTTTCACCCCAGCACGGACCCTTGCGCGTGGGCGTCGGCGGCCCGGTTGGATCGGGCAAGACCGCCTTGCTGGAAGCGCTCTGCCGCCGTATGAGCGGGACCTGGGACATGGTGGTGATCACCAACGACATCTATACAAAGGAAGACCAGATGATCCTGACCCGCACCGGCGCATTGCCGGCGGAACGGATCATGGGTGTGGAAACCGGCGGTTGCCCCCACACCGCGATCCGTGAGGACGCCTCGATCAACCTGGCAGCGGTTGCCCAGATGAGCCAGGCCTTCCCAAAGGCCGAACTGTGCCTGATCGAGTCCGGCGGCGACAATCTGGCGGCAACATTCAGCCCAGAATTGGCGGATTTGACGATCTATGTCATCGATGTCGCCGCAGGTGAAAAAATTCCCCGCAAGGGCGGCCCCGGCATTACCCGCTCGGACCTTCTGGTCATCAACAAGATCGATCTCGCCCCCTTGGTCGGTGCCGACCTCGAAATCATGCGCCAGGACACCTTGCGTATGCGCGGTGAGCGTCCATTCGTCTTCACCAATCTCAAGACCCATGAAGGTTTGGATACGGTGGTCGAATTCATTGCTGCCGCGGGCGGGCTGGCGGACAAGAACGCGAAAGCCGTGTGATGGGCTAACCCTTCATCGCACTTGCCCTTTTTTCACTGATGCCTACATTGTCGGCAGGGGAATTAAGAGCGTTGTCATGAACAAACAGCAATTGTTGCGAACGGAATTGAAATTGGCTGAGACCCTGGCCGCCGAACGGCGCGCGGCACAGGCGCGCCGGCCCAGCCGCGAAGAAGTGGAAGATGCCGTCCGGACCCTGATCCGCTGGACCGGCGACGACCCGGAGCGCGAAGGTTTGGCCGGCACGCCGGAGCGGGTCGTCCGCGCCTATGAAGAGTATTTCGCTGGTTACCATGACGACCCGGTCGAGATCCTCCAGCGCACCTTTGAAGAGGTGGATGGCTACGACGAAATGGTTCTGTTGCGCGACATCCGCTTCGAGAGCCATTGCGAACATCACATGGCGCCGATCCTTGGCCGAGCCCATATTGCCTATCTACCCGATCGCCGGGTCGTCGGCATCTCGAAGCTTGCCCGGTTGGTGCAGGTTTATGCCAAACGATTGCAAATACAGGAAAAAATGACGGCGCAGATTGCCAACACCATGCAGGAGGTCCTCCAGCCCTTGGGCGTGGCGGTGGTGATCGAGGCCTCACACCAATGCATGACCACCCGCGGCGTGCACAAGCCTGGTGCGGCCCTGGCCACATCGCGGATGCTGGGCGCCTTCCGGGACAACGCTGCCACCCGCCGGGAATTCCTGGCCATGATCCGCAGCAGCGCGACGTTCGAGGATTAGTCCCCGCCTATAGCCTGACATTCCAGTGCGACGGGGCGAAGCCCGCCACGGGACTCTTGAACGCATACAGTTTCGTATCGAGCAGATTGCCCAGATAGGCGGTGCGACGGTCCGGCCCGCCAAAGGCGATTGATGAAATGCTCTGCATGACCTCCGTCTCGATATTGTCCAGATGTTGCCGGCCCATCTGGCCAGCCTGGAACGCCTTTTCGACCTCGGCCAACTGCGCAGGATCGTTTTCCTCGATCACGATGTGTTGACTTCGATCCGGCGTCACCCGGATCACCCGGTTCGAAACCACGGATGTCATCCAAAAAGCGCCTTCCTCATCGAAGGCGAGGCCATCAGGATAGGTTCCTTCCCCGTATTCAACAAAGGTTTCGCGAGGGCCGAGGCCGCCATCAGTGATCCGGTATCGTGAGGTACGCCGCGCCATGGTCTCGTTCACGTACAGCCATTCGCCAGACGGATCGACGATGGCTTCGTTGGTGTAGCCCACATCATCTGCCACAATGCGGGCACCGTTACCGTCTAGCAGCACGATGAAACCATCGGCGACGTCGGGCCGATAGGCCAAGGCGCGGGGGTCATGGCGGGTGGACACGGTGATCCAGACGCGGCCTTGTTGGTCGACGCCGACGAAATTGGTCGGCGGCAGTTTTTCGCCATCGACTTCAACGACCAGCGGGCTGATGGCGCCTTCTTGGCTTAGACGCCAGGCGCCGCCGCCTTCGCCGTGTAGATCCGCCAGCAGGAAGTCGCCGTCCTGGGTCAACGCAAATCCATTTGTTGCAACAGGTGGCAGACCTTCCCTTTGCCCAAGGATGTGACGAGGTTTGCCGTCCGTACCCATAACGCTGACACCGCCCTCGGAATGTGAGGTGATGACGGTGCCGTCCGAAAGGCAGAGGACACATTCGGGCCGGGTAAGACCCTGGCCAAAGATGTCTAATCCGCTAGGTTGCAACTGGAAATCATCGACGTTCATTGGCCCTGTCCCTCCTTCAATTCGAAGCTATTATAGCTTCCCGATCCCGTTCACCCAGTCCCGGAAGCAGGTCACCGGCGCCATGCGTGACGTTTTTTGGCCCTTGGCCGGCACCACATTGATGCAGACGGTTACGGCGGTGATGTTCCTGACCGTCCCCGTGCTTGCGCCTGCGTTGGTGGATGATGTCGGGTTTCAACCCAGCCAGGTCGGTCTCTACACAGCGCTTGTTTTCCTCGGTGCCATGCCCGTGTCCCTCGCCACGGGCGCCCTGACGGCCCGTTTTGGCGCGCTCAGGGTCATGCAAGCGGGGATTTTCTTGATGGCGGGCAGCCTGTTTTTGTCCATGATGGGAATTCTGCCCCTGTTGCTGGCATGCGGCATCTTGCTTGGCATCGGCTACGGCCCTAACACGCCCGGTGCCTCGCATATTCTCGCCCGTTTCAGCCGGCCGAAAGACCTGGCGTTGATCTTTTCCATCAAGCAGAGCGGCGCGCCGTTGGGGGGCTTCCTTGCCGGGATCATCGTGCCTTGGGTCGTTGTGGGGGGTCTATGGCAGGGCGGCTGGCAAGAGGCGTTGATGGTCTGCGCCGGGTTGGGTCTCATCACGGCGCTTGTCGTTCAGCCGCTCAGGGCCAGGACGGATGATGACCGACAGCCGGGCCGGCGCTTATCGTTCCCGGGGGTCTGGCGGCAATTGTTGCTATTGGCGCGACATGGGCCCTTACGCCGTCTGACCATCGCAAGCTTCATCTTCGCCGGCGTGCAGTCCTGCATGTTCGCCTATCTGGTGATCTACCTGGTGGACCACGTGGGCCTGGGTCTGGTGGAGGCAGGTGTTGCCTATTCCGCCATGCACCTGATCGGCGTCGGTGCCCGGATCGCCTGGGGGTGGATCGCCGGCCGCTTTGTCCCAGCGGCCTTGGTCTTGTCCGGATTGGGCTTCGCCTCGGCTCTGTTCGTGGTCATTGTCGCCCTAATCGATGGCAGCTGGCCATTTTGGCTAGTCGTCGCCATCGCCGCCGCCGTAGGCGCCACAGCGGCCAGTTGGAACGGCGTTTTCCTGGCCGAAGTGGCACGCGTTGCGCCGCCCGGCCAGATCAGTGCAGCCACCGGCGGCAGCATCTTCTTCACCTATTTCGGTCTTGTGGTGGGGCCAAGCTGCTTTTCCGCCACAATTGCCGTAACTGACGGATATCGTTTGGGTTTTTATCTTATCACGGGTGCGATATTCGCCGCCGCGCTGCTCATTTTGCCGCGCCGCGACAAAGTGTCCCGGCGCCCCAAAACTTCATAGACCGATAAGAAAATCCTGCTATAAGGCGCCCATGTCAGCAGTTGCACAAAATATCCCCCACCGGGAATTCGATGAGCAGGCCCAGCCCCTCTTCATGGTCATGGGCGGTGAGGTCCGTGATCCGCGTGGCGCTGAATTCGTCGACCTGTCGGCCTTGGATATCCGCGGCGTGTATGGCAGTTATGACGAGGCCTTCACTGTCTGGCGCGGTGCCGCTCAGGCCACCGTAGACCGCGCCTTTACCAAATACATGATCGTCCGCCTACGCTAATCTACTCACCCCGATTTCAGAACAAGGGTGTGAGGATGAGCCGTGGTGACGTCCATCTAGTGGGAAGCATTCCCTTGGCCAGCGCCGAGGAAGTTTTCGCCAAATTGTGCACCAGTCTGGGGGCCCATCTCTGCCGATTGCCAGACGGCGAAACCGGCGAACGGGCACGTTGGATCTATTGGCAGCGCACAATGTTGGAAAACCACCCCGATATGGAAGTGGACCCGCATGGGGGCACCATGAAGCTGCACGAATGGGACGGCACCCTGTTGCGTGAAACCGACCTGATGCGTTTCAAACCTGGCGTCAATCCAAGCGAAGTAACCTTCGATACCGGTTACGACAAGGCCAACATCGCCTCATGGCGGATTTTCTCGGAGCTGCAGTCCCGGGGCGAAATTCCGGCTGATCTGCGTTATCAGGTGGCCCTGCCGACACCCATGTCCAGCGCCTTCATGTATGTTAGCCCGGCGGCCTATGAAGATTACTTCCCCTGTTATGAAAGGTCCTTGCTGGATGCCCTGGACAACATCATAGATGCTGTTCCTGCCGACAAACTGAGCATCCAGTGGGATATCTGCCAGGAGGTCCTGGTCTTCGAGAATTACTTCCCCTCCCGGCCGGCTGACTACAAGGAGCGAATTTATGCCCTCATGGGCCGACTGGGCGATGCGGTCTCGGAAGGGGTGGAACTGGGATACCACCTCTGTTACGGCACGCCCCGGGACAAGCATCTGGTGATGCCCAAAGACGGCGCCATTCTGGCGGAACTGAGCAATGGTATTATTGGCAATGTGAAGCGGCAGGTAGACTTTCTGCATCTTCCCGTGCCACAGGACCGGGACGACGAGGCCTACTTCGCGCCTCTGGCCGACATCAATCTAGGTGAAACGAAATTATATCTGGGCTTGATCCACTATGATGATCCGGCCGGCGACCGCGCCCGCATGGCAGCAGCAGGGAAGTTCTGCAAAGATTTTGGCATCGCCACTGAATGCGGTTGGGGCCGCGGTGATCCGGAACGCCTGGATGGATTGCTGCAAGCTCATGTCAGTGCGGTCGAGGCGCTCTAGGAAGACTGGCCGAGGGTGGCCACTACATCGGAATAGAGGCGCAGGCCGTCTTCACCGGCCGGTGAGAGGCGGTAGATGCCCCGCGCCGTTCGTTCAAACCAGTTGTAGTGGTTCTTTTGCATGATGGCGCCAGCCTTTTGCACGCCGCTGACTGCCTTTACGTCCGCGACTTTCATTTCGCCTTGCATCCTTAGAGCGAGGGCACAGCGCAGGGCGTCCTGACGATAGGCGGTGATAATTTTAACCCGGTTGGTGCCGCCCGTATTGGGATCACCTTCACGTCCCATGAATTCCGTCATCAATCGGGCGTGGCGGCGATAATTCCGGCGCGGTGTATATGGAGCCGTGTCCGCCAGCACCACGACCCTGCCATTCTGTTCAACCTGCATGAGGCCGAGCCCAAGCTTGCGGCAAAGCTTAAGTGTATCGCGACGCCGGCCGCGCCAGTTTCGCCGCTTGGCGGGCGTGTCCGGCGCCCGGACGGCCAGATAAACGTCATCTGTCAGGCTCTGCCGGCTGATCCCCTGCAACACCAAATCCAAGGAGAATTGCAGCTTTAGTTCAACGATGACCGTCGGCGCATCATCCTTGATGGCAACCACATCGCAACCATTGACTTCGGCCTTAACCTCATAGCCACGCGCTTCGAGCATGGCCTTCACCGGTGCGTAAAGTTCTGCTTCCTTGACCATGAGACAGGCTTGCAACTCAGTCCGATGAACAGCGAATTTCGCCGAGTAACGACGGGGACCTATCCGACAACCGTCAAGGTCTGTTTCAAGGTTTCGACCCGCAATGGCAACCGGCCGATGGTTTCGCCGTCGGCATCGACGAGGACGTCCGTGCCGCCTGAAACCTCAAAGGTACGGCCCTTCATATAGTCCACCTTGGGGTGCTCGATATGATGGCCTTCGAATAGCCAACTCGGCTTCTGCAGGATGATTTCCCGGCGCGGGATGTCCCTGAAGAAGAGAAAGTCGGCGATGCCATCGGTGTGATCGGCGCCGGGGGCAAGACGCATGCCGCCGCCAAGGAATTCCATGTTGCAGACGAGGCCGGAGTAATAGATCTGATCGGCAAACGACTTCTCATCAACAGTCAAATCACAGCGCTGCATCGGGTATCCCAATGTCACGATGAGCGTATTGGCGTAATAGCTGAACCTGCCACCGAGTTTCTTCAAATACCGGGAGTTATTGGTGCGATAGACGATTTCCGCCGCGCCGCCCCAGGAAACGGCCAAGGCACCGTAGTGACGATGCAGGTTGCCATCGAGGCCGGTGCAGTCCGCCTGCAGAACATCGAAACGTTGCTCCCTGCCAGTGGCAATGGCCTGTACGGCGCCGTCTTGATCGCCGTGCACGCCCAGGGCACGGGCCATTTCGTTGGCAGTGCCAGCCGGGATGACTGAAAGCCTGACGCCGCCGTTGGCCGGCGCGCCGTCGTTCATAATGCCGTTCAGGACACCGTTCATTGTGCCGTCACCGCCGACCGCGATGAAGTGACTGGCGCCGTTCGCAACGCCCTGGCGGGCCAGGTCGGTTTCCTCGCCAGGGCGCGTGGTCATGGCGATGTCGATTTCGCCCAAGGCGGCCCGCAGCTTTGCCTCTATGCCGGGCCATGTCTTGCCGCAGGTTCCCCTGGCTGCGGCCGGATTGACAATGACCGTGGCTGTCATGTCCCGGATTGGTCCTTGAGCGCCCGCGCCAAGAAACGGATACGGTCCTGGCCCCAATAGGGCACACCGTCATGTATGAACCAGGGCAGACCAAAGACCTCTCGTTCAATTGCCTCGTCCGTGTTGGCTTGATGTTCTGCCGCCACCTCCTTGACATCGATGCGTTCCGCCAGCGCCTTGCCGTCAAACCCGGCCCGATCGGCCGCTGCAATCAGAACTGCTGTATCGGAGATATCCTCCTCCCGTTCCCAGACGCAGGCCAGAAAGGCGTTGGACAAGGCAATGGCGTCCTGGCCCCCTTGGCGAGCCGCAATCACCATATGGGCCGCCTTGCTATCATCCACCGGGAAGTATTTCGGTTCGATGTTCATCGGGATGGACCAATGCCGCTTCCACCGATCCAATTCCACCAGGCGATAGGCCAGGCGGGCGGGATGACGCTTGGCCACCGGCAGACCGCCCGTCGCCGCCATCAAGGGGCCGCCTTTGATAGGCTTGATATGAAATTTAGCGCCGGTTTCAGCGATGATCTCCGGTAGCCGCCGGCCACCCATATAGGTATAGGGCGAGGCCAGGGAGACATAGTAATCGACTTGATTGCTCATGGAATTCCCGTTGTTCTTAGTGCTAGTGCTTCATCTTGCCGTGCTTGGCGCCCATGCCTTTTGCGCCCATGTCCATGACCATCACCTCCACGGTTACCTCACCGGCATTCTGAAACATCAGGGTCAGCGGCAGGGTTGTCCCCTTGACCAATGGCGCCTTCAAACCCATGAGCATGACATGTAGGCCGCCGGGCTTCATCATCACCATGCCCTTGGCGGGAATGTCGATGGCCATAACGTGGCGCATCTTCATCACGCCTTTCTCCATGACGTGATTGTGCAGCGCCGTGCGTTTGGCGGCATCCGCTCGTCCGGACAGCAGCTTGTCTGCCTTGTCCGTATTGTTCTTGATGGTCAAATAGGCGGCCCCATTCTTGGCCTTCGAAGCGGTGGCACGCGCCCAGCCCTCGACCATAAGGCCATCAGCCGCGTAAGCCGGCAGGGCAAAAAGAAAACTAAGCAAAAGAATGAAAGTCCGCACGTCCCGGTCTCCTTAGAGTTGGATAGTATTGATTGGCGGCAACGTAAAGCAAGGCATGACGCCGGGCCAGTGACATAGCGTCGCGGTCGTAGCCGCCGCCAAGGACACAAGCGATGGGGACGCCCCGTTCGGCGCAGGCACGGATGACCATGGCGTCGCGGCGGGCCAAGCCCTCGTCGCTCAAGGACAGTTTACCCAAACGGTCGCCTTGATGGGGATCGACACCGGCATTGTAGAACACCAGGTCGGGATGCCGGCCCGTAAAAAGATCGGCCAGGGCCTCTCCTAACATCGCGAGATAGTCTTCGTCGCCCAGACCGGCGGGCAGGCTGACATCTAGGTCGCTGGGCTGTTTGCGAACGGGAAAATTCTCCTCGCAGTGCATGGAGAATGTGAAAACGGCGCCATCGCCTCGAAATATCTCGGCCGTTCCGTCGCCCTGGTGCACGTCCAAATCGACCACCAGCATGTTCATGGCCAAGCCCATGGCCTGCATGACCCGGGCGGCAACGGCAACATCGTTGAAGACGCAATAGCCCGCACCATGGGCAATGCCCGCATGGTGACTGCCGCCGGCGGTGTTGCAGGCGATACCGCGTTGCATGGCCAGGCGCGCCGCCAAGACCGTGCCGCCGACCGAAGCCTGGGCACGTTCCGCCAATTGTGGAGAAAGCGGTAAACCGATGCGCCGCATCACAGCCTCGTCGGCTGTTTGCGAGAGGATGCAATCCACGTAGTCCGAGTCATGGGCCAGTTCCAACCACCAGCGCGGCGGCAAGTCAGGCTCGTGCAGGGCCTCACCAACAGCCAAGCCCTTTTCTCGTAGGAGCTCGATAAGCCGTCCGTACTTGCCCATGGGAAAGCCACGCCGGTGGGGCAGCGTCACAGTATAGCTGGGATGATGGACGATGGGCACGGTCATCAATCCGGCCTCAGTCCCAGTTGCCGCAATTCGTGGATCAGTGAATCCAACCGGGAATAATGATGTGTCTGCAAGCCGGCGACCCGCGCGGCAGTGATATATGACGCCGTATCGTCGATAAACAATGTCGCCGCCGGATCGACGCCCAATCTGGCTAGAAGCAATCGGAAGATCTCCGGTACTTCCTTGGTGGACCTAAGCTGGCTGGAAAAGAAGGCCCTATCACCGAACAATGCGGCGGCCTCTGGAAACACTTCGGCAAACCCTTCCTGCAGTACGGGGCCATTGTTGGTCAGCATGGCCACCCCCACCTGCTCCTGCAGCCGCCGCACCAGGTTCAAAACCTCATGGTCAGGCGACATCGACTCCCGCCGTGCGCGAAGCCACTCCGCCCGCGACACTGGGGCGCCAAGACGCTCTCCAAACTGCTGCAGATAGTCATCAGACGAGAGTAAGCCGCGGTCGCCCTGGTCATCAAAGCCCGAGCGAAAAATGGCCGCGTCGATCTTTCCAGCCTCCTGCACCGTAACGTCCGAGAGGATGGCAAGACGGCGGTCGAAGTCGTAATGACACAAAACGCCGTCCATATCGAAAATAATCAATTCGATGCTTGACATGATACCTTTTGGTATTATTTTATAATGATACTAAAAGGTATCATTATAGGTGTCGCCATGACATTACAAACAGCCGCTTCTGGGGTCCAGAATACCTTCCGTGCGCTGGCAGACCCCACGCGCCGGGAAATCCTCCTACACCTGAGTGGCGGCGAAATGACCATCGGGGAGATTGTCGACAAGTTCGATATGACCCGGGCGGCTGTGAAGAAGCACCTGGATATCCTCCACCACGGCCAACTCATTTCCGTTCACCCCCGGGGCCGAGAACGCATCAACCGGCTCGAGCCTGGCGGCCTGAAGCCGGTGACAGACTGGCTGACATATTTCGAACAATTCTGGGATCAAAAGCTCGCCGATCTTGGCGCGACGATCGAGAAGGAACAGAGTAAGCGACATGACTGAATCAACAATCACAAAGACGGTCTTCTTCGCCGCATCAAGAGAGACGGTTTGGTCTTTTCTGACTGACAAAGACAAATTAGCCCAGTGGTGGCACGGGGCAGAGGCGAATCTGGCCGAGGGCGAAGAGTATGGGTTGCTCCACAACGACGACGACGGTGAGCCATTCAAGCTGATCTGGGGTCGGGTCTTGGAAATGCAGCCGCCGTCGCTGTTGGTCTACACCTTCATTGTCAAGCCGCTGCAAGGTGCCGAAACAATCGTGACCTGGCGCCTGGAAGAGGCACGGGGCGGCACCCGGCTTACTCTGATCCACTCAGGCCTGGAGGCGATGGAAGACGAACCAGCCTTGCGCATGCTGATGTCCCTGGATGCCGGCTGGGACGAGCATTTCCGAAAACTCCGGGCCGTTATCGCGGATCATTAGAGAGATGCGGTCATACCGCCATCCACGGTCAGGCTGGCTCCGTTGACATATCCCCCTGCCTCAGAGGCCAGGAACACGGCAGCGCCTGCGAGTTCCGCAGGATCGCCCCAGCGGCCCAGAGGGGTGCGGCTCTTCACCAATTCATCGAATGCCTTGTCCGCCATCAAGGCCACGTTGAACTCGGTGGCGAAGTAGCCTGGATTGATGGCGTTGACCGTAACCCCATGGGGGCCGAGTTCGGTCGCCAGGGTCTTGGTCAGGCCGACCAATCCATGTTTCGAGGAAACATAGGCGGGAATGGTGGCGCGTCCGATCTGCCCCATAATAGAGGAGATATTGATGATCCGGCCCCAGCCCCGCTGGACCATACCGCCTGCCGCCTGTTTGGCGAGCAGAAACGGCGCGGTCAGGTTGATATCCAGGATCTCGCGCCATTTGTCCTCGGGGAATTCCGCCAACGGCGCCCGGTGGATGATGCCGGCATTGTTGACAAGAATGTCGACCTCTCCCGCGCGGGTCAGGGCGTCTTCACAGGCCCGACTGTCACTGGTATCGAAAGGCAAAGCCTCAGCAGCCTGACCGGCCGCCGTCAAATTCTCGACCGCGGCGTCGCAATCCGACGCCGTACGGGAGTTAATGATGACAGCAGCCCCCTGTTCGGCCATGGCCTTGGCGATGGCCAAGCCCAATCCCCGGGTGGAGCCGGTGATCAGCGCCCGCCGGCCGTCCAGTCTGAAATTCATCTGCAACCCTTAAAGAATGGCGCCAACAGTCCAGGGCACAAATTCGTCGTCGCCGATGCCCAGCGCTTCCGACTTGGATGCCTCGCCTGAGGCCGTGGCCAGGATCAGGTCAAAGATCTGCTGCCCCATCTCGGCGATCGTGGCACCGCCATCAACGATCTGGCCGCAATTGATATCCATGTCTCCTGTCATGCGGTCATACATGTTGGTATTGGTGGCGAGCTTGAGGCAAGGCACGGGCTTGGATCCGAATACGGAGCCGCGCCCCGTTGTAAAGCAGGCCACATTGGCGCCACCGGCAATCATGCCGGTGATGGACGCCGGGTCGTAGCCTGGCGTATCCATGAAGACGAAGCCCTTTTCGGTAATCTTCTCGGCATAGGGATATACATCCACCAAATTCGTGGTGCCGCCCTTGGCTGCCGCGCCCAGTGACTTTTCCAAAATGGTCGTCAGGCCGCCGGCTTTGTTACCGGGGGACGGATTGTTGTTCATCTCTGCCCCCATGGCGGCCGTATATTCCTCCCACCATTTGATATGTGCCACCAGTTTCTCACCGACCTCCTTGCTGACAGCGCGCCGTGTCAACAAGTGCTCGGCGCCATAGATCTCCGGCGTTTCCGCCAGACATGCCGTGCCGCCATGACGGACCAAAAGATCCGCCGCCGCGCCCAGGCCCGGGTTGGCCGAAATGCCCGAATAGGCGTCCGACCCGCCGCATTCCATACCCAGGATCAGTTCGCTGGCGGGGATGGTTTCCCGCTCCACCTGGTTGGCCTCGTACAGCATTTCCTCGATCAGGCCGATGCCTCTGGCCACCGTCTTCTCCGTGCCGCCCGTATCTTGAATGGTGAAGGCATGCAGTTTCTCTGACGGGTTCAGCTTTTCAGCCTCCATCATGGCGCCGATCTGATTGGCCTCGCAGCCCAGGCCCAGCAGCAGATTGGCTGCGAAATTAGGATGCTTGGCATAGCCCGAGATAGTACGCTGGATATAATTGAGCCCGATGCCGGCGCAACCGCCGCAGCCATAGTCGTGGGTCAGGGCAACCACACCATCCACGTTGGGGTAGTCAGCAAGACCATCGCCACGAAAGTGGTCGGCGATCATTCGGGCCGCGGTCGCGGAACAGTTCACAGAGGTCAACACACCGATGTAGTTGCGCGTGGCGATGCGGCCATCGGGGCGGCGTATACCCTGGAACGTGGCCCGCTGATGTTCGGCGACATAGTCCACCGGGGTGACATCGGCGCCAAACATGTAATCGCGTTCGAAATCCTTGACCATGACATTATGGGTATGGACGTGATCGCCAGGCTTAATGTCGACAGAAGCGAAACCAATGATTTGGTCGTATTTGCGTACGGGCTCCCCCTTGGAGATGGGCTGGGTGGCGATCTTGTGCCCCGCCGGCACGGCACCGTTGGCAGAAACCGTCTCGGCGGCAACTTGCATGCCTTCGGCAATATCGTCCCGCGCCACGATCACATTGTCATTTGGGTGCAGGCGGATCGTGGTCGGTTGCATGTCGGTCATCGATTTGGTCTCCCATTGACGCAATTGAGCGGCAACTTAGCGCAATCAGCATTGCCCGTCATCGCGGATTACAGGAAAATCAATCCATTGGCTGAACCGAACAAGAAAGATCGTCGGAATGACCTTGGATCCGCAAGTGGAATATGTGCTGGGCCTCGTTGAGAAATCGCCCTACCCGGAGTTTCACACCGTCTCACCGCAAGAAGCGCGGGAGATATTCGAAGAAACGGCGCCGGCCCTGAACATTCGGCCAGAAGACGTGTTTCGTTCCGAAGATCGCTGGATCGAAGGTGGCAATGGAGACATCCCCCTGCGCATCTATACGCCGCGGCAGCCTGGAGCAGGTGAAAGACTGCCGGTCTTGGTCTTTTATCATGGCGGCGGTTTCGTCATAGGCAGCCTGGACAGTTACGACAGTCTCTGCCGGGCGATTGCCAACAGGGCGGATTGTATCGTGGTCTCGGTGGACTACCGCCTGGCACCCGAGCACAAGTTCCCCGCCGCGGTGGACGACGCCCTGGAGGCCTATCAATGGGTTGCCGATCACGCTCACGAGTTGGATGGCGATGTGAGACGGATGGCCATCGCCGGAGATTCCGCCGGCGGCAACGTCACAGCCGTCACCGCCTTGGGTATCCGCGACGAGGGCGATGTTGCACCGTTGCTGCAAATCCTGATCTACCCGGTCCTGGACGGCACGCCCGAGCGTCCCTCGCACCATGAATTCGCCGAAGGTAAGCTGCTGACCAGAGGTAACATCCTTTGGTTCTACGACCATTACATGAACGATGCGGATGATGTCCTAAATCCCAGGTTCTCACCCATTCTGGCCGAGGATTTGTCCGGCCTAGCCCCTGCCTTGGTCATCGTTGCCGGCTACGATCCGCTGCGGGATGAAGGTATCGAGTATGCCGGCCGGCTAGAAGACGCGGGCGTCAAAGTTGAGCTAAGCAATTACGAAGGCATGGTGCACGGCTTCCTCTCTATCGCGGATGCGGTGGACCAGGGCAAGGCCGGTATCGAACATGTGGCGTCGGCCTTGCGCGAGGTTTTCGCCAACCCATAGTGGAAATTAACCTTTCGTGAACCATAGGGACCTACTCTTGGCGCAAGGGAAAGGTCCAAATGCGAAGAATAAGCTTTTCATCTGGTGGCATTCACAACCACCGCAAAGACCGGCGGCTATCGATGCTGCAGTTGACCGTCGAGGCGGACGGTGTCGAATACGACAGCCTCGATTGGGGACTTGGCGGTGTTCGCATTTATGGCGTGATACCGGACCGGGCTATCGAAAGCGGCCTAATGATCAAAGTATCCGGCGAACGCAAGGGTCAGCTTTTAAGCATCGACGTGTTTTCAACGATCGTGCGCATAGATCGGGAAAACAATGAAACGGCGCTGCGCTTCGAAGACCTAACCGACGACGATCTTGATATCTTGGAAGCCCTTATCACCGGCCGGCGCATCAGCGCCTAGAGTATTTCCAGCACACTCTCCGGTGGCCGTCCGACGGCGGCCTTGCCGTTGGCCAAAACAATTGGCCGTTCGATTAGGATCGGATCGGCGATCATGGCAGCGATCAAAGCCCCTTCATCCAAAGCTTCATCAGCCAAGCCATTCGCCTTATAGGGCTCTTCCTTCTTACGCATCAAGGCACGCGGTTCCATGCCCAGCTTGGCCAAAATATCCTTTAAGGTGCCCGCGTCAGGCGGGTTTTGCAGATACTCGACGATATCAGGTTCAATACCCTTGTCCCGCAGCAGTTGCAGGGTCTGGCGGGACTTGGAACAGCGGGGATTGTGGTAGATGGTGACGGTCATGAACGCCTCTCCATGGTCTCGATGCCGCAAAACCTAGCAAAGCCCACTTTCAATTGACACTGCAAACGCGCTAAACCGGGCTGGAAACCATCGCCCGCCTGTCAGGAGTCGCGCATGAGTACGGATGTACCCGCCGGGTTCAAACCGGCCGCCAAGACCGAGACCTTCGAGACCTTCGTTGGCCCGCTCTATGAGAAGTGGGAGGGTGATGAGTATGTCTGCGGTTTTCGCGCGGCACCCCACCACGGCAACCGTCGCGGCGTGGTCCACGGCGGCATGCTTTTCACATTCGCCGATCACACCCTCGGCAACATGGTGTGGGAACGATTTGGCGATCAGCCTTGTGCCACGGTCACCCTGAACGTCGACTATCTGGCCGGCGCCAGGGCCGGCGATTGGATCGAGTGCACCGGACAGATCACCCGCGAGACCCGTTCCTTGATCTTCATCAAGGGGCAGTTGACCATCGACGGCCAGACCATCATGACCGCCTCCGGGGTCTGGAAGAAGCTGGGCGCGGATTGACCCATTAGGCCAGGTTTTGGGTCGGTTCCAGGTCGGCGAACTTGGGATCGCGTTTCTCCTGCTTCGCCATGAACGCTTCGCCCAAATCGGCACGCGAGAGCATGGCGGCATTCCAAGTGGCGATATAGTTGAGGCCGTCCTGGATCGAATGATCACGGGCGTAATTCAACATCTCTTTGTTGCCGACAGTGGCGATGGGGCTCTTCGCCGCGATCTCGGCGGCGATGGCCATGACGCCGTCCAGCATGGCCGCCTGGTCAGGGAAGACCTGATTGACCAGGCCCCATTCCCGTGCCTCCGGCGCCAGCATGCGTCGGCCGGTATAGGTCAATTCCCGGACAATGCCATGCGGCATGATATGCGGCAGCCGTTGCAGGGTTCCCACATCAGCCGTCATGCCGATATTGGTTTCCTGGATCGAGAAAAACGCATCCTCCGTACAATATCGCATGTCGCAGGCGCTGATCAGGTCGATGCCGCCGCCAATGCAAGCGCCCTGGATGGCGACGAGTACCGGAAGCCGGCAACGGTCCAGCACGGACATGGTCTCCTGCATACGAAGCACCGTACGCCGCAGCGCCTCTGCCTTGCGCGACGGCTCGCTATCGCTTCCCATGAGCCCGGGCCCAAAGTCGTTCAAATCCAGACCGGAGGTGAAGTGCTTGCCCTGGGCCGAAAAGACGACCACCCGGGCTGCTGGATCGGCATCAATCTCCTCGAACACCTGAACCATTTCCGGCCAAAAGGCTCTATTCATGGTGTTGAAAGCATCACCGCGGATGAGTTGTACATGGGCGATGCCTTCTGCAACGTCCAAGCTTAGGGTTTGGTACATCAAAGCCTCCAATTCCGGGGAAGGTCCGTAGATAGCATGGCCCGTCATAGCGAGAAAGCCGCAAGGATCTGGCCGTCGCGCCGGGTATCGACGGGCGCTTTCGCATGCTACCGTTCTCCCCTGATTCCCGAACCTCTCAATCCCCCAACTGCCCCGTGCCGAGGCCGGTGCGAGGACAAGGTGCAGAAAAGGAGATTCCCATATGAGCCGGCAAAATATTTCATCGGGCGGCCCCTTGGAGGAGAAAGTCGGGTATTCCCGCGCCGTGCGCGTTGGCCGCAGCATCCACGTCTCCGGCACGACGGGATTTGGGCCCGACGGCAAGATGGTCTCAGACGATGCCTATGGCCAGACAAAACAAATCCTCAAGACCATTGTCGCGGCCCTTGCAGAAGCCGGGGCGGGACCGGAGGATGTGGTACGCACGGTGATGTACGTTACCGACATTGCCGACGCCATGGAGGTGGGCCGTGCCCATGGCGAGGTCTTCGCCGACATCCGTCCGGCCTCGACCCTGGTGGCCGTCAGCGCCCTGATCGAACCCGAGATGAAAGTCGAGATTGAAGCCTACGCGGAACTGTCCGGGGACGCTTGAGTATATGAGCACGGTTACCATCGATGATGTTCACGCCGCAGCCGAACGCATCCACGGCCGGGTTAGACGCACGCCGCTCATGGCGGCGGGTTTGTGCCATACACCGTTGCCCGGCGACCCCAAGCTGAACCTAAAGCTGGAATGCCTGCAAGTTTCGGGTTCGTTCAAGGCCCGCGGCGCCATGAGCAAACTGACCACGTTGGATGATGCGGCGCGTTCCCGTGGCCTGATCACCGCCTCGGGCGGCAACCATGGCCTGGGCGTGGCCTATGCAGGCCATTCCGCAGGCGTCGGCGTCACCATCTATCTGCCCGGCAACACGCCGCCCGCCAAGGCCGACCAGCTGCGCCATTGGGGCGCGGAAGTGCACATTCATGGCGATGTCTGGGACGATGCCAACCGCGAAGCCCTTGCCGTGGCCGGACGGGAGGGCAAGACCTATATCCACCCCTTTGCCGACGAAGCCGTGATTGCCGGCCAGGGCACGGTCAGCCTGGAGCTCCTCGCCGATGCGCCGGAGACGGATGTGCTGATGGTCGCCATCGGCGGCGGCGGCCTGATCTCGGGCGCCGCCATGGCGGCCAAAGCCCTGAAGCCCGAAATTACTGTGATCGGCATCGAACCGGTTGGTGCCCCTACCTTGAAGGAAAGCATCGCGGCCGGCGCGGTCGTGGAACTGGCCGCCATCGACACCAAAGCAAACACCCTAGCTCCGCGCCGCAGCGAACAGATCAACCTGGATCTGATCCGAGCGAACGTGGACGACATCGTGCTGGTCAGTGACGATCAGATGCATCAGGCGGCGGTTTGGCTGTGGCGCGAATTCGGCCTGGGCGTCGAACTCTCGGCCGCCGCCGCCGTCGCGGCCCTGCAGTCGCAAGCCTATGTGCCCCCACCAGGGTCTGTCACGACTGCCTTGGTCTGCGGCGCCGGACGTGACGGGATGAGCTGACATGACGGCGGTTGAAAGCAGCACGCCGGTGGACGGCGACAGGCAGCGCATCCTGAACGACGTCTTTGGCTTCGCGGATTTCCGTCCCGGTCAGGCGGAGATCATTGATACCCTGATCGCCGGCGAAAATGCTCTGGCGGTGATGCCCACGGGTGCGGGCAAGTCATTATGTTTCCAAGTGCCTGCACTGGTTCTGGGCGGGCTGACCATCGTCATATCCCCCCTCGTGGCCTTGATGCAGGATCAGGTTGCCGCCTTGCAATTGGCAGGCGTCAGGGCCGAGACCATTAATTCCAGCAAGGACCGGGCGGAGAATGTGTCGATATGGCGACGTGTCGCGGCCGGAGAGGTTTCCATCCTTTACCTTTCGCCTGAAAGGCTGATGACCGAGCGCATGCTGGATGCGATGGCTGGCCTGCCACTCAGCCTGATCGCCGTGGACGAGGCCCATTGCATCTCGCAATGGGGTCCGGCCTTTCGTCCGGAATATGCCGATCTGGCCCGCCTGCGGACGCTGTTTCCTAGCATCCCGATGATCGCCCTGACCGCCACAGCGGACGCCATCACCCGCCGGGATATCGCCGAGAAGCTGTTTGGCGGCACCGCCCGCATATTCGTCCAAGGGTTCGACCGCCCCAATATCCGTCTCGGCGTTGCCTTCAAGCAGGATTGGAAGCGGCAGATGCTGACCTTCCTGGCCCGCCATCAGTGCGAAAGCGGCATCATCTATTGCCTCTCCCGCAAGAAGACGGAAGAGACGGCCGCTTATCTGCTGGCCAACGGCATCGAGGCCCTGCCCTACCACGCCGGCATGGAGAAATGGCAGCGCGAGGCCAACCAGGACCGCTTCATGGCCGAGGACGGACTGGTCATGGTCGCCACCATTGCATTTGGCATGGGCATAGACAAACCTGATGTACGTTTCGTCCTACACACGGACCTGCCCGGCAGCATGGAGGCCTATTACCAGGAATTTGGCCGGGCCGGACGTGACGGGGCGCCGGCGGAAGCCATGATGCTTTACGGCCTGGGCGATATTCGCATGCGGCGCATGTTCATCGAGGACGAACAGGGGAGCGAAGAACGCCGGCGGCAAGAGCATAAACGTCTCGATGCCCTATTGGCCTATTGCGAGGCGCCGGTCTGCCGGCGGCAGACCCTGCTGGCCTATTTCGGCGACGAACGCGAGCCCTGCGGCCATTGTGACTTGTGCCTCGACGCGCCCGAACCCGTGGATGGCACGGAACTCGCCCAACTCGCCCTGGTTGCCGTCAGGGAGACGGGGCAGCGCTTTGGCGCGGCACACATTGTCGATGTGCTGATGGGCGCCAATAACGAAAAGGTGCGCAAGTTCCGGCACGATCGGCTTGAGAGCCATGGCGCCGGCCGGCCACGGACGAAAGGGGAATGGCATTCCATCTTGCGGCAACTGGTGGCCGGTGGCTATCTGCACCTTGACCTGGATGGCCATGGCGGCCTGGCCCTGGGGCCGCGGGGACGGGAGGTCCTCGACGGCGCCGACCGCTTTCATTACCGTCCCGATGCAGCGCCCCGCGCCAAACCGTCGGCGAGGTCCGGGTCTGGCAGGGGCACATCAACCGGCGCGGCGGAGGCGGAACTCTCTGCCCACGATCAGGAGCTGCTCGCCGCTCTCAAGGCCCTGCGCTCGGACCTGGCCCGGGCCCGCGGCGTACCGGCTTATGTGATATTCAACGACCGTTCCCTCCTGCACATGGCCCACAGCCGCCCCGCCACGGCGGAGGAATTCGCTACGATCCACGGTGTCGGACAAGCGAAATTGCGGAAGTTCGCCGAACCGTTCCTCGATCTAATCGCAAGTCACAATTAGTGATTTTCCGCTATTATCTAGGCGGTATTACATTATTGTTCTTGCAATTTAAACTCACATAGAGTATTATCCCCAAACTCAATTTGGTGCGTCCAATTGTCGTTGCGTCCACTGCTTTTGGATAAGAAAAGGGTAGCGCGTTAGGTTACCCGTTCAGGCGCCTAGCAACAGGCTGAGGCGCCTTTTTTGATGCCGAATGCCGGCTCTTGGCGCCGCCAGTGCCGCGTTCCAAACCAATCAAACGTCGACCAAAGGCCCGGGCATCTTGCCGCCGGGCCTTTTTCATGCCCGGTCGGCATGGGTCGCATAGCCCACCCCTCCATAAGACAAGGAATTTTCCATGACCAACCGATATTTTGATTTCGACCCCATTGCGGATGGTTCCTGGAACCAGGCACCTTTTGAGAGCGACTATGTGATCCCGAAACGCAAATCAAAAATGGTCGATCCTTACGAACTGCTGCCCGACTTTCCCGAAATCAATTCATCCCCCGACGCCGCCCCGCCCAAGGCCAAGACCCGCGCCCTGGCGGGATTGGACGATTTCGGGTCGGAGCCCGACGGCGTGACCAAGCTGGCGATCCGCGCCACGGACTATGGCCTGACCCAGCCCATCGCCGCGGAATAGAATCTGGCCGATACCCCCAATCGCAGGCGCATCCGGAACAATGTGGCTCGGGCCCAGGAATGGTGGCAGGGCGCGGACGAGGATCAACGTGCCGATCAGGCCTATGCCGCCAACTTCGCCAAGGCAGCGCGCTGGGCCCGCGACGATGACGATTACGGCAGCATGGGCACGGCGACCACCACCGCCAATAAATTCGGGGTCGATGCAGGCGAACTGCACGGCTACCTGAACAGCGATCCCGCGACCCAGGCCGCCATCGTCAGCCGCATGAACGACCGCATCATGCCTTGGCGGCAGGGCGAGAACGGTCCAGATCAGTCAGAATACCCACAGATGCCCAGGCTGATCGACGACCTCTCCCCCAACCCCATCCTCACCGGCCAGGTTCCGAACGCGGGCAGCGGCTTGACCGACCTATTGGTGGGCGGCGAAAGCGACTACGGCTTGGAATATCTTTTGGACGGCGGGTCAGAGAACAATCTGGACATATCAAAAGCATCTCAGGCACTGGCCTTGCAGCCCCTAACCGATGGCCAGGACAAATTTGCAGCATCAATGCAGGAGGGTCAAAAGACCCAGCCTGAACTAGCTGAGCCTTCCCAGATGCAAGCAGCCGACACTGCGGCGAAAGGCAATGCACAGGTGGGGCGTGATAAATTTCAGGCGAACCCGACCGGTATCAGCTCAATCGATATCAACGTAGATACTGAGGAAGCCTTAGATGTCGATCAAGCAGATGAACATTTTGACTACGACTCAGTTCGGCTTGAATATCTATACGCGCTCAGATTCTTGCCGATAAAGTCGGAAATTGAGTCAATCTATGACACCGCCACGGAACAGGCAAAACGCCTCGTCGAAAAACATAACATCCTCGCTCTCACAGAGAACGACAATCCCAAAGATGCTTTGCGGCATGTGATTGCCAGCATTCTATTGACCCGGAGATACAGTTCTGCTGACGCGAAACTGTTTATGGATCTAAACGAACATGCCGTTGTGCGAACCGTTCGAAATATGAGCCTAAGGGCTTTGCACAATCCGCCAGGCCATCGGCTCATGGATCTTTTCAATAATAAGTTGGGCCGGGAATTCGCTCTCGCTCCGGAGAACGAAAGCCGGGAAGCTCTCGAGATCGCTTTAGAAGCCCTTCTCGAAGGCAAATTGCGCTTGAGACCATTCAAGACAAAGCCTTGAAATAAGATAAAGCCGCGAGGCTTGAAACACTTCTCAGCCGTAATTGCCGGACAGATCAGAAGCCTCAATCTGATCTATCCGCGCATTGTCAGTTCTGGTTTTGCGGCTCAAATACACAGACGAAAATTTCGTTACGCCTCGCCATAATGTGCGAAACCGTGGAATCGAATGAAATCCCAAGATGAGATTCCTGAACAACGATCGGGGAATGAAATCCAGAATTCCGTTCAATTGTGATTCTTGGCCCAGGCAACAAGAGTTTCGGTCGGTATTAGATTGCCCAAATTTTGATCAGCCAGCATACAATTCTGGATCGCTCCTCTACTCATGGGTTGCAGAAAGGATTCTATTTCGGCCAAATCGCCTTAGGATATAGAAGTCAACCGACAACGCGAGCATGAATAGTACAAATGCATATAAAACGGGAAAATCTTGAATCATTACAAAATATGAAAAAACAGTCATATAAAGCAATACGAATATCAAATATACGATACTGGAAACTATTATGTAATATACTCTATATTTCCTATAATAGAAAAAATTGCTAATTGCACAATATGTAATTATTGGAATTACAATCAAAATTATGGTCAAAACTAGAAACAACTCTTGGTCGAATATTATCAAAAAAGGACCAAATAAATATCCGAATTTTGACAATACAAAATTAAACGGTATGTCATATTTATCCCTCATCGAATATGTGACAAAATATAGACGTTCATCATCTAACAAATACTTTTGGAATTCTTTGTCTTCAATTTGACTAAGCCGGTACTCGGGCGCGATAGCAGCAAAGTCGAGTTTGTCTGCCTCAAGTCTCCAGCCTTGTGGGAAAACGGTGAATGAATCATAAGGAAATGCCCAGCAATATTCGATCGATGGGCAAAACGTGGCCACTCCAATTATTGCAGGCGATTGCGCCACCACAGCACCGTTTTGAAGACGAAGCTGAAAAATTATTGACCTGCCAAATAAGAAGTTACTATTGGACCGAAATTCCTTGATAACGCGGACAGCGTCTGGCCCGTCAAGCAAGCCCTGCTTCATCAAATATGGTGCGTCAGCATGAGCCGTTGTTGCAATTAGCAACAGGATGGCAGCCAACAGATAAGGTTTCATCAACATATTCTAGATTAACAACTTCAAATTACAAATATATGTTGCAGCCCAAAGCGTCGACACGAAACGCGCCAGAATGGAACGGTTCGATGTCATTTATGGCGTGACGAGACGGATTTTTTCGCGAGTTGGCGTTGCAGAAAAACGATGAAGTTGGGGCGTCTGCCCAACCGCTCGACGTTCAGGGTCGATGCAGAAGCCGCCCCGCCGCCGGCATTCGGGGCTAGTCGCCGACGGCGGAAAGTTCCTGCGGCGCGGTTGTCTCTTGAACGGTGGCCTTCGCGCGATTGGCCTCGACCACCTCCATGATAGTCCGGCTGGCCCGTTCGCCGGCCTTGCCGTCGGCGTTATTGACCCAATAGGCCAGGGTGGCGCGGGAGGCTTCGTTCAATTCGCTGGAACGCAGCCGCGACGGGCGGGACCGGGCCTTTTCCGCTAGAATGCTGATCAACTCATCAACCGAGTGGGCGTGTGTGGCGGCCGATCCAAGATCCACCATGAACGGCGCGGTTAAGGGGGCGACGGCCTCGTCAAAGTCAGGCGAGACCACATCCACATTCGCGGCCAAGGCCTCGAACAAGGATCCGCTGTTGATGGTACAGAGCACATCGGCGCTGACGATGAGATCAAAGGAATTGCCACCGACCACGATCTGAAGATTCTCTGGTGGTTCGAAGCCCTCGCCCATGCCGGCGGTTAAGGCCTGCAAGGCGAGGACATGGTTCTTGGATTTAACGATAACCCGAATGTCCGGATAATCCTGGGCCAGGCGGATCATGGCGGCGTGGCAGTTGCGGGTCAGATTGGCCCAGTTGATCTTCTCCATCTCCGGCGGCAAGGTTTCGAAACGGTCATCGCCCCGGCGCCCGAGCACTGGGCAACCTGATTTTTCATTGAAGGACATAAACAAAACCGTGGGCCGGCCGTCCTGGGACCGGTCCTGGCCGGCATGTTCCCGGCGGTAACGGTGAAAGCGATCGAGACGGGGGGCGCCGGTGGCGACGATCCGGTCGGCGGGCGCCACACCGGCATTGATTTGGATGCCCCGTTCCACCTCGTTATAAGTCGTAATCAGGCGGCCCTGGAACGGCGTCTTCCGGTCCCGGTACGTGGCCTCGTAAAAAGCTTCAACGCCGGGGGACTTGATGCATTCCTTGTGCATGGCGATCAGGGGCACGCCGATATGCTCCATGGCGGCGGCAAATTCTTGCTCCGCATAGAACGAGAAATTGGCGGTCAGGACGACATCGAGATCAAGACGGCGGGCCAGACGGCGGCAGACCTCGATCATGAATTCGCGGTAGGCCAGTTTCCGTGCCGTAATCTTCGGGTCGTCGTGATTGTAGTTATTGTCGTCCACCAAATGACCGAAGAAGCAGTTGGCGATCACCTTCAGCGCCTTGCGGTGCAGACGCAGGACCCTGAAACGGCCGTCTCTGATGACGCTTTCCTCGACATCCTCGGCGAAACCACTTTTCGGCAACGTTAGCGCCACGACCAGTTTGCCCGGACCCTTTGCTTCGCACACCGGCTCCACTTGCCAGGCCAAAAGCCGGGCCGCTAGGCCCGGATAGTTCCGGCGGGCCGCCAACTCGAGCAGCGGTTTCGAGGACATGACGCCGAACATGCCCTGTTTCGTCGCCATGCCTACCAATCTGCGGCGGACAATATGGAAGCCTGAGACCAGGTTCATGGGTCACCAATCAACCGAGCACAATAAGGACCGTTTAGGCTTTCGTTCCCGTCAATGCAAGCGTCTAGGCGATGGGCAATTCGATGGTATCGATACGGGGCAATTGCAGGGGGTCGTCCTCTCCCACTTCCACAAGACCCTTGCGGATCGTCAAGCCGACGGCGCAACCCGCCTCCTTTGCCGCGTGCCGTAAGGTTTCGTCGCTTTCCCCGTAAGGATAACACATGACCCAATCGGAAGTCGGCGCACCAAGCTGGCGGAGAAAATCCACACTTTCAGTAATTTCCGCCCTCTTGTCCTCGTCACTCAATTGGTTCAGCCGTAGATGTTTGGCACCGTGACCGCCGATATACATGCCGCAATCCTGCATCAGGCGCAGTTGATCCACTGAGGCGTAAAGTTCGGCCGCGAAGGCCCGCTGGTCCATAGAAACGAACTTTGCGAAGAGCTTATCCACAAGAACGGTTCGAACAGATGCGGGTAGGGCGTGCTGCAGGATGCTTTTGATGAACCAGATCTCGGCCGAATCAAAACGCACCGGCTTGGCATATTCCCGCCAATAGTCTTCGAAGGGGCGTACCTCGTCGTGGCCCTCATGACCATCAATGAAAGCATGGATTTCCTTGATGATTACGGCAGGGTCGGGTTCCGC
This sequence comes from uncultured Rhodospirillaceae bacterium, assembly GCA_964344935.1. Taxonomy (GTDB): domain Bacteria; phylum Pseudomonadota; class Alphaproteobacteria. The sequence goes on along the minus strand of CAYFPL010000012.1, from coordinate 15,525 downwards.
GGCCCGAATGAAATGCGCTTGGTTGACCTCCAGCAATTTGCCGTGAATGGCCGCGTTGACGGCCGGAAAAAAGGCCCCGTGCATTTTGCGTTCGTAAAGCTTGGGAAAGACATTTGTGTAGTGGTCCAAATAGCCATCATCGAAGGTGAGCCAGATGGCGTTGTCTGGCAGCGCTTCTTCGCCCTTGCACGCGGCGACCACATCGGACGTTGTAACAACCACATAACGGCGCCCGAAATATTCGAGCTGCCGCCCGAATTCATCCAGGGTCCGGCCCTTGATGGCGGGATAGCGGCTGTTCTGGAGATCACGCACAAAATGGTACGTAACGATGGTCAAGGGCATGGGAACGGCCTGTCTGTACGCGCGCGCCTACAAATTAGGCGCCTTCGAGGCGTTCTTAGGCCTACATGGAGTCAGATGCAACAGCCCCGAATGTGAGGGAGGCAGCCGGCTTTGACTTGCCCTGAGACGCCATACCCTGGCGGAAACCGCGGAAGGACGTGTCCTTTTCGCGATAAAGATACTCGATCTGTTCCAATGCCTTGTCGCGGTTCTTGTTGAAGAAATTCACCGCCAATTGTTTATTGGCGTCTTCCAGACATTCATAGACCTCGTCGTCGGTCAGCTCGGTGAAGTTGCAGCACAATAGATCCGAGTTCAGATGCTTGCGCTCGTAAAAGTCCTCTGGCCCTTCCAACATCCCCTGTTCGATGGCCATGTGGTAAAGCGGCGAGCCCGGATAGGGTGTGACGGGGCGAATGGTCCGGCGCTGAGCCTGGTCATCATATTCGATCAGGAAATCAACGGCCTTTTGCAGGGTTTCCTTGGTGTCGCCAAGATTGCCGAACAGCATGTTCAGGCCGGGACTGATGCCGGCCTCCAACGTCCACTCAACGCCCTTGACCACCTGCTCAGTCCGCAACCCCTTTTTCATCAGTTTCAAGACGTTGTCGTCCATGGCCTCGATGCCATAATTGATGAAGACGCAGCCGGCCCGTTTCATGAACTGCAAGAGTTCGGGCGTGCAGTAGTTGAGCCGGCCATTGCAGTCCCAGGTGACGGGCAGGTTGGCTTTCTCGAAGGCACGGCAGATCTCTTCCGTGTGGGCGATCGAGGTCATCATCAAATCGTCCATAAAGGAAATGCGCGTGACACCATATTCCTTGTAGAGGAACTCCACTTCCGCCAAAAGTTCGTCGCCTTCGCGGGCGCGGTAGCCGGGATCCATGCGATAGCAGAACGTGCACTTAAATGTACATCCGCGCGCCGACATCATGGGCAAGGTGAATTCTGTATCCGGCTGGCCCGGCCGTTTGATCAGGCGGTAGTACTCCATCGGGAACCGATGGTAGGCGGGCCAGGGGATGCTGCTTAGATCTTCAACCACACCACGCCGGGGGTTGACCACACACTTGCCATTCTCTTTGTAGGCAATGCCGGAAATCAGGCCCAGATGCCGTTTTTCCTTGATGGCGGCAAACAATTCGACGGCGGTTTCCTCGCCCTCTCCCATGACGATGCAGTCGGCGCCTGAGACCTTCATGAAATACTCGGGTTCGGGCGTCGGGCCATATCCGCCCAGAATGTAGAAGGGCCGGTTCTTGGAATCATTAATGGCGCGCGAGAGTCCGATCAGGCGCTGATACTGATAATAGCCCGCGATTAGGGAGATGCAGACCACGTCGTAATGATTCTCGTCGAGGAAACCCTTCAGGTGTTCATCGGGATAATGGTGCATGTCCTGGCTATAGACATCCACCTCATAGCCTTCCTTCTCCAGGATGGCCGCAATATAGCCGAGCCCCATGGGAAAATGATGCATGTAAGCACCATTGTCATACACGACCATCAACACCCGCATGTCCTAAGTCCCCAATTTCAATTCTGCGCGTTCATATTCCATCTGCGACGCCCGGCGCCATGCCCCACAGGCCGCCGGTTACGTCCGTTACCATGGTCTACGACCATGTCCCCTGTAACGGCCCCAACATAGGTCATTTGCTCACATAGTCCAACGCAAATGATGTCGAATTGCCAATGAATTAGCGGCTTTCGGATTTGCCGGCAGCGGGAAACAGGCGGCACCGGTTTCGTCCCGAATTTGTCACAGACCCGCCACAGAAACGACATTGAATACACATTTACTTACACCAAATAGGAGAAGAAAAATTTTTTGCTCTCTATTTACGCTTCAAAATGGGACAGCCACGCTATGAACGAATTGACCAACAAGCAAAAGCGCTTTGTCGATGAGTATCTAGTTGATCTGAATGCCACCCAGGCCGCCATCCGTGCCGGCTATAGCGAACGGGCGGCTAACTCGACCGGCCCGCGCCTGTTGAAAAAACCTGCCGTTGCCGCGGCTGTATGTGAGCGCCAGGCCCGCATCTCCGATCATCTGTTCGTCTCCGCCGAAAGGGTGGTGGTGGAGTACGCCCGCTTGGCATTCGCCGACATGCGCGACTACATGCATTTCGCCGAGAATGGCGATGTGCTCCTGGACTGGTCCGCCATGCCCGAGGACGCCACCAAGGCCATCGTGGAAATCACCCAGGATGTCTATATGGAAGGCCGCGGCAACGCCCAGCGGGAAGTCAAGCGCACCCGCTTCAAGCTGCACGACAAGCGCGCCGCCCTCGACGCCCTGGCCAAGCATCTGGGCCTGTTCCGCGAACGAAGCGATCAGGAGGCCGAAACCATCGTCAAATCGGTGATCGATTATGGCGACTATTGAGTTCCGCTACCGACCGGCGGGCGGAACTCTTTCACGCTTTCACCGTTGTGATGATTTCGTGCGGATCCTGTTGGGGCCCTTGGGTTCCGCCAAGACCACCGCCTGCTGTGCCGAAATATGGCGCCGGGCCAGCGAACAGGCGCCTGACGAAAACAATGTGCGCCGCTCCCGCTGGCTGGTGGTGCGCAATACCTATCCCGAACTGATCACCACCACCATTCCGTCCTGGCGCGAGATGTTCGGCGATCCCTTTGGCCGCTTCACCTGGAGCCACCCGCCGCGTCATCACCTGAACGTCAATCTTGACGACGGCAGCAAGGTCATGGCGGAGGTGATCTTTATGGCCATGGACAATTCCGAGGCCGCGAAGAAACTGCTGAGTTTCGAGGTCACGGGCATCTGGTTCAACGAACTGAAGGAAATCCACAAGGCGGTGGTGGACATGGGCACGGGCCGCGTCGGCCGTTATCCCGCCCGCCGCGCCGGCGGGCCAAGCTGGTTCGGCATCATTGCCGATAGCAACATGCCGGACGAGGACCACTGGCTCTATCGCCTGGCCGAGGAAGAGACACCGGCCGGCTGGCATTTCTTCCGCCAGCCCGGCGGCGTGGCCAGGGTGGGAACCGGCCCGGCGGCCGGCTGGCGCCTCAACGGCCTGGCGGAGAATATCCAGAATCTGCCGCCGAATTACTACCGCAACCAACTTGCCGGAAAGTCCGACGACTGGATCAAGGTCTTTCTGGCCGCCGAATACGGCTTTGCCTTCGACGGCCGGCCGGTGTTTCCGGAGTTCCGCGACAGCCTGCATGTCCGCGACGTATCTGACGACGGCATACAGGAGAATTCCGAATTAGCATTTGGTGTCGATTTCGGCCTGACGCCGGCGGCGGTGTTCGGGCGCCGCGACAAGCTGGGCCGCTGGCTGATCTTCGATGAACTGGTCACCGATGACATGGGCGCGGTGCGCTTCGCCGACCTTTTGGCCCGGCGGCTGCACGAACTTTCCATGGACCGGCCCAGCTTCGCCTGGCGCGGTTGGGGCGACCCGGCCGGGGAACAGCGCAGCCAGGTCGATGAACGCACGCCGTTCCAGGTGCTCCAGGCCCGCGACATCCCCATCCGGCCCGCCCCCAGCAACGATGCCCTGTTGCGCCGCGAAGCTGTCGCCAACCTACTCAACCGGCTGGTCGACGGCCAGCCGGCCCTGTTGATCCATCCCCGCTGCCGCCGCCTGCGCAAGGCGCTGGCGGGCGGCTACTGCTTCCGCCGCATGGCCGTGTCCGGGGCGGAGCGGTTCCGCGACGTGCCCGACAAGAACCAGCACAGCCATGTGGCCGAGGCCCTGGAATACCTGCTGATCGGCGGCGGCGAGGGCCGCCCCATCATCCGGAAAAGCACCACCCATCGCCCCGCCCTGGCCCGACAGGCAGAACTGCCCGACGGCATCGAGTGGTGAAGCCGCCACCGCCCCAATCACATCAATTCGAACTCACACGCTCACGAAAGGCCATGCCATGACCCTGTCCACTTACAAATTCGCCGATCCCTTTCGCCTTGACCCCGAAGACGATGAGGACTTCGCCGATGACCACGTCATGGGGGATTGGAACCCTTACGAATCCCTCGGGCCCGATCACGACATGGACGCCTATGCCAACCGCCGCACCCGGCCCCGGCAGAAGACCGGGGCCGGCAAGGTCCTGAAGGCCATCGACGATCACCGAACCTTCTTCGGCGAGCCCATGGACGACGAGCTGGGCCTGGTCAACCTCGCGCAACAGAACGGTACCGATCCTGTCCTGGCCACGCGCTACAACAACGCCGATCCCATCAAACGGGCGGATATGGCCTGGAACCAGGCGGAAGCGGACAAATGGTGGGACAGCGCCACCCCGGAACAGAAAGCCGTCCAGCGGGATGCCGCCAAGGCGGCCAAGGCCTATCGCACAGTGCTGACGGGGCCCCGCATCGGCATCGACTATACCGACCCCGACACCCGCAACGGCTTCGCTGACATCTCCGGCCTGCCCCGGGGGAACGTGGACGCCGTGGTCAACGGCAGCAAGGCCCAGCGCCGCGCCGTCCTCTGGGCCAACAACGCCGACCTGCAGCCATGGAACCCGAAATGGAGGGCGGCGAACGTCGCGGGCGGGCTTGCAGATCCGGACAGGCACGTTGTCGATGGCGATGGTACTGCAAGCAATTGGCTGGTAACCGCGAATGGTATTAATGCGACCAACGAACAGGACGAACGGAACGAGGCCCCGCTATTTGCCGCCAACAGATATTCGGAAAGCACGACCGATGTGAGCGCAAAGGATGATTTTGATCCGTCAAAGGAACCCATAGTGAACGACAGGCAACCCGACGAATTACAAAATGGGTACAAGCTTGCACAAATCGGGCAAACCCCAACCACCACCAGTTCGCGGTTCCAAACGGTTCCAACCCCACGTGAGAAGCCCCCTGCACCCATACGTTCCAAACCGCCAACGATCCATAATCCGGCCGGTCGAGGTGAAAGGAATGATGACGAAGGAAAGGGGTGGTTTGGCGCCCCCCGCGTGGGTGGAACTCACAAAGGCACGGACATTCTCGCAAATCCAGGAGACCCCATCGTCTCGCCAATCGAAGGTAAAGTCGAAAACAGGCTAATGGTCTATTCTGATGGGATTACGTCAAAGAAGCCATGGCTCAAGGTATTTCGTTCAGTGCATATCAGAGGCACGGGCCCATACAAGGGTATGCTGGTCAAGCTGTATTATGTGGACGGAAAAGGCCCAAGGATTGGAGAGAAAGTGAAAGCAGGCACCACTGTTCTCGGGCTTCTGCAAAACGTCGGAAAGGACCATCGCGCACCCCGAATGAAACCACATGTGCATGTTAGGGTTGAGTGGAATGGCGTTGAAATTGATCCGGCGACCGTGCTACCGGCCTGGACAACGCGAAAACCTCATCCATAATGCAACCATGAAAATTATTCGATCGATTGTGCTCTCAATCCTCGCGGCCGGTTCGCCGGCTTTGGCGGACAATGCGCCGGATGTGCTGTCGATCGATGTGTCGAACTGCAGCGACGAACCCAAAACGCCTGCCTGTGCGTCTTGGGTTCTCACTTTATGCGAGTGGCGAAAGGATTTGGAACTCTGCAAGAAAGTGGGGTTTGACGGTGTTGTCTTCGTGGACAAAATCCCGTTCGAAAATGGCGCCCCCAATTTGCCACCGAATGTCATGGGGCGGGTCATGAGCGACTTCCCGACGCTGTACAAATTTGAAAGAGACGCACCGAGATCGGGGGAAGTCAGAAAGCCGGGTGTCGTGACCCTACGCGGGGATGGCGACGAAGTAGGCAATGAAGTTCGAATACTGGGCGTGCGGCAAGTTGACCATAGGCGGTTTGAACCCGCGCGGGCGTGGTTGACAATGTCTCAGAGGTTTCAGGACATCGTGGGAACGCACGAAGTCATGATTGGGCCGGCAATGCCCGTCAGCCTCTTTTTTCGTCGGGAAGGTTCGAATTGGTTCCTGACCTCTTGGGCTGATGACAGTCTCGGATGCGGCTATCACAGTCCATACCCCGGCGTTTTCGCCATGTGCAAAATGAAAATTTCAGTCTCCGTTTGGAGCAGCGAGATACCCGTTGATACGGTTCTCACGCTGAAGCGTCCGGAGTGGCAGGCGAATGACTACATCCGTTATCTGCTTCGCCAAAGAGACAAATAGAATTTGCCATTCAGCACTCGACAATGACTGATCGATCTATTTTGCTGTCCGGGACACCTTGATCGAATCCAATTGGAACTCGGTCAAGTATCGATTCCAGGTCGAGTTTACCGCCGCCGCATGGCCGTGGCCGGGGTGGAGCGGTTCCGCGACGTGCCCGACAAGAACCAGCACAGCCATGTGGCCGAAGCCCTGGAGTACCTGCTGATCGGCAGCGGCGAAGGGCGCCCCATCATCCGCAAGAGCACAACCCATCGCCCCGCCCTGGCCCGACAGGCGGAACTGCCCGACGGCATCGAGTGGTGAAGCCGCCACCGCCCCAATCACATCAATTCCATTTCACACGCTCACGAAAGGCCGTGCCATGACCCTGTCCGCCTACAAATTCACCGATCCCTTCCGCCTTGACCCAGACGACGATGAGGACTTTGCCGACGACCATGTCATGGGCGATTGGAACCCTTACGAATCCCTCGGGCCGGATCGCGACATGGACGCCTATGCCAACCGCCGCACCCGGCCCCGGCAGAAGACCGGTGCCGGCAAGGTCCTGAAGGCCATCGACGATCACCAAACCTTCTTCGGCGGGCCCATGGACGACGAGCTGGGCCTGGTCAATCTCGCACAACAGAATGGCACCGATCCGGTCCTGGCCACGCGTTACAACAATGCTGATGCCAGCAAGCGCGCCGATATGGCCTGGAACCAGGCGGAAGCGGACAAATGGTGGGACAGCGCCACGCCCGAGCGGAAGGCCATCCAGCGGGATGCCGCCAAGGCGGCGAAAGCCTACCGCACGGTGCTGACAGGCCCGCGCATCGGCGTCGACTATACCGACCCCGACACCCGCAACGGCTTCGCTGACATCTCCGGCCTGCCCCGGGGGAACGTGGACGCCGTGGTCAACGGCAGCAAGGCCCAGCGCCGCGCCGTCCTCTGGGCCAACAACGCCGCCCTGCAGCCATGGAACCCGAAGTGGAGGGTTGCCTCGGCATCGGCAAACGAGGCCATCGATACCGGCCTTGAAGAAGACCTGAATGGCTCGGCGCCTAATTCCGACGACACCGCTCTCGCCATTAATGCCGCAGCATCGAACCTTCCAGCGACGATGGGTAGTGGGCTGGACGAGGACTTTGGCCATTTGCCACCTTCGCCGGCGAATAAGACAGCATCGCCCGTTGCCGCGAACGCCATTGCGACGCCGAAACCAAACGCCGGGATGCAAACTGGTCCTGCCGGCACAAGTGTCCAGGGTCGTTGGCCAGCGCATGGCATTGACGAAGATCTAGATCGTGATGCCATGGCAGCGGTCAAGCCACCGCCGGAACCGGAGAAAACTGAGTCTGTTGCCGAGTCTCACACGCCTGTCGGCGCCAAGGACGAAGTCAACAAGCAAAAATCGGAAACGAGAAGTGATTACGTTCCAATTCCCGAACCCATTTCGGCCACGAGTGAGGAGCAAGACGATGGTGATCGAAGACTGTCGGATAAAGCAATCGACCTAATCCGGGACACAAAGAATTTTGTGAAGCGGGCCTGGAAGGGCGACGCAGAGTTTCCTGATGCCTGGGAACTCTCCCAAAATATCGAGTCGCCGACAGCCGATGGCGATAAAGAGGCGTTTCCAATTCAAAATTATATCGCTGTAGCCCGTGGCAATCCATTGGCAATGGCTGCCATTCTTGAAAGCCACTACCCTGGCGTCGATGTAAAGTTCGATAACCGAGGCAACCCATATTTTATCTCCAATGTGGGGCCTGTGTACCTCAATAAGCCGGGCGCATCCATGCAAGACGCTACAGAACTTGTCATTCATAGCTTGGTAGGAATCGGCGCAGGACGTCTTGGGAGCCGGATTGGGTCGAGTGCCGCCCGCCGCGCATTGCTGGCAGGTCTTTTCAACGGTGTAGCCAGCCTTGGTCTTGACGAAGCAGCCCGGCAACAGGGGAGCAAACAGGGGTACGACCTAAAACGGGCTGGAATTGAGTTCTTGTTCGGTGCTGGAGGCGAGGTCTTGGAAACCACGTTGCGAAATGTATTACTGCGATTCGCAAAGAACCCGTCCTTGTTCGATAGTATAAATGGTGTCGCAACTGAAAAGGGAAGCGAATTGCTTTCAGCGGCAGGCATAGAACCAAAGAAATTCAATGATGAACTAGTAAATCTGATGAATCGTCGCAGCCGTCGACTTTCGAAAAGCTCTAGCAAGGCCACAACTGGAATTGGAGCAGGAGCGACTACGGCTATGGGCAGTCGCATAATCCGGAATTTGCCAAGGGGCGCCTCCAATTCACTCAGTATCGGAAATGCAGCAAGCGGAAACAGCCAAGGCGACGACGATAAGTGATCGGGTCATCACACCAAAAGGAAGTGTGAAAAGAAGACAATCACTAAGACTAGCGCGCACACGTAGAATGCTTTTTCGAGCACATTTCGCAGAAGCGACACCGGCTCGCCTTCAGAATTGAGCATTGGCCTGCTGAACAAATCGTAGGCCACATAAACGACAAAAGCCAACACTCCGACCGCTGCCCACTTGAGCGTTTCATCCTCTCCGTACAGGTCCATGAGCCAATAGACGAGTAGAGCTGTCAAATGGTACCCGGCAATCCAAACAATATTCCAGAGCATATGGTGAGTATGTCACAACCAGACGGAAAATCCCCACGATCGGCAGTTTAAAGCCTTTGCGATGCCATCGGCGATCACTGGACTTTCTTCGGCGGGCCCGTTGACGATGAAGGTATCCGCACCGATCTCGCCCATAGTTTGGGTGCCACGATGGCGGCCAGGGACTGCCGTGCCACGGACCAACTGAAATTCGAAGAAGTAATTGGACAGATAACAGACCAAGCAATACGTCGTTTCGAATCAATGCTTACGATCGACAACGAACGCATCCAGGTCCAATGGATTGCTCACAAGGGCAGGACGGCGCCTAAAATTATGATCACACAGTGTCGGTGAAGGCGGAGGCCGAAGGTTACGCTAGCGACCCCCGCGCCAGATAGCGCGGATCATTCCAGCCGGCGACGGCCTCCAATCTGCAATTGGTCTCAATTGGAGCAAATGTCAACGATTCTGCTTAGCCGTTATTCAATACATTGATAAGCCGCACCGTCCCAAGCGAGCGGACCCGGCCACCGATTATGACGATAAATCGAACTATGCCGAGGCGGACAGATGGTGAGACAGCGGCGCGCCGTCCTCTCGGCCAACAATACAGGCCTGCTGCCCAAGCAACCGAGCCGAACGGCGGCGCGTACAATTGCGCCGATGGCACAATCAATGGCAGTCGAGAGCATCGACAAAATCAAGGTTGCCTACCGCCTATGAATTGGAGTGACCCGCGTCGTGCCAATCGAAGTACGGCCTGGATTAACAGTTGCCGGGCGGACAGGGAATTTTTCCGCCCCGGCGCGGGCCAAGAACAACATGGTCACTTCATACAGTCGGTTCAAGGCATACGGTAGGTAACCGACGGTCCCAAGAATTTCTGATCGCGCCGGCGCATGCGTACTTCAAAGTCAGTCGGACCGGCGCAGTCAAACTTCACCAATCCCAGAAAGACTCCTTCCGCCCACAAGGCGCCATTCGACGGGCCGTCCGCTCAACAACGTTGCTAGCCCTTCCGTGTCGGCCGCCGGTTACACCGCCAGACCACACAAACCGAACTCAACCACCTGAAGAGGTAGATATGAACGATCAAGACGATTACGAAACCGCCGACCAGCAGCAGAGCCGGATGGAAACCAAGCGGCAGGCCGCGGCGGATATCCTGCGCCGCTGGGACGATCTGGATGCGGAACGGGGTACCTGGAAAGCCCATTGGCAGGACATCGCCGAGCATGTGATCCCGCGCAAGGCCGAGATCAACGCGCGCCGGGGCCGGGGGGAAAAACGCACCGAGAAACAGTTCGACGGCACGGCGGCGGACGCCGTCGATGAACTGGTCGCCACCATCTTCAACAACATGACCAACCCGGCCCAGGACTGGTTCGCGCTCCGCCCCGTGGGCCTGAAGGGGGACCGCCAGGTCGCCATGTGGCTGGACGCAAGTGTCGAGCAGATGCTGGGCGCCTTGAGCGAATCCAATTTCTACCAGCAGATCCTGGAAGCCCTGATCGACCTCGTCACCGTCGGCACCGCCGCCGTCTATAGCGAGGAGCAGCCGCTGCAACAGGGCGACGGACAGCCGGGCGCCAAGGCGGGGGCCGGCGGCTCGGGCTTCAACGGCTTCAACTTCCGCACCCTGCCCATCGGGGAGTATGTCATTGACGAGGACAATCAGGGCCTCGTCGATTGTGTCTACCGCAAGTTCGAACTGACGGCGCGGCAGGCGGTGCAGCGTTGGGGCAAGGATGCGGGCGAGAGCGTCAACCTGGCCTATGAAGATGAACGCCGCCGGCACGACAGCTTCGAATTCATCCACTGCCTGAAGCCGCGGGACGACCGCAAATGGGCGGACCTGCGGGATGTGGCCATGCCGGTCGCCAGCACCTATGTGGCGGTGAAGGACAAGCACGTGATTTCCGAGGGCGGTTACCATGAACTGCCCATTCACGTGGCCCGCTGGACCCTCTCGTCGGGTGAGAAATACGGTCGCAGCCCGGCCATGAAGGCCCTGCCATACGTAAAGACCCTGAACCTGATGGTGCGTTATGGCCTGGAAGCGCTGCCCCGGGCCCTCTACCCGCCCATGCTGGTGCAGGAAGGCACCATCGTCGGCAACACCCTGCGCCTGACGCCGGGCGCCTTGAATCAGTTCGACGGCGCCATAGATCAGAGACCCTCGGAGTTGGTCAGCCAGGCCCGGTTCGAGATTGAGCATGCCAAGGAGGAAGTCTACCGCGCCCGCATCGAACAGGCCTTTGGCGTGGATCAGATGCGCCTCAGGGCCACGGGCCAGATGACGGCGGAGGAGGTCATCGAACGCCGGGCCCGGCGCTTCCAAGCCATGGCGCCCATGACCGGCCGTGTGGAGCGGGAGTTGCTGAAATCCCTGGTGGAGCGCTGTTGGCTGATGATGCTGGGCCAGGGCGCCTTTGGCGAGCCGCCCCGGCAATTGGCCCAGGCGGACCGGGTTGAAGTGGTCTTCCAGGGCCCCCTGGCTCAGTCCCAGCGGCGTAATCGCATCAACGCCGGCCTGGAGACCTATCAGGCGCTGGCCCCCCTGGCGCAGCTCTACCCTGGCGTTCTGGAGCATTTCGATGCCGACGGCTTTGTCCGCGACCTGGCCGAGGCCATGGGCAGCGGCGCCTATTTGATCGACGGCGAACAGGTCAGGCAAGCCAAGGCACAGCGCCAGCAGATGATGCAAATGGCCCAGATGGCCCAGTTGCAAGGCATGGCGGCGGCAGCCGGCCCCGGCAGCGGCGCCGTCGGTGCCGGAGGGGCCGGGCAATGAGCGATCCCGCATTGATGTTTCCCGAAGAGGTGGAGGAACGGCACGAAGCGGCCATCCGAAGCCACTTGGAAGCCGACCGGCAATTGGCCTGGGACTATGGCCAGACCTTTGCCGAGGCCAAGGGCGCCCGGATCCTGCAAGACCTGATCGCCCGTTTCGCCGGCCAGACCTATACCCGGGGCGACCATGTCCATACCGCCTTTCGGGAAGGGCAACGTTCCGTCATCGAACATATCGCCCGCGCCGTCGCCCGGGCCGAACCCAATAAGGAGCAGGAGCAGACTTATGAGCATGGATAACGAAGCCAGCAACGACAATTTCACAGAAACCAATACCGGCACCCAGCCTGCGCCTTTCAATGGCCAGGACGATAGTGGCAATTGGTATGACGGCCTTGGCCTGGACGAGGATACGGCAAACTATCTCGCCGCCAAGGGCGTGAAGGGCGCGGGCGACCTGGTCAATTCCTACCGCGAACTGGAGCGTTACCAAGGTAAATCCATCGCCCTGCCCGGCAAAGGCGCGGGCTCGGACGAATGGGGCCGCATCTATGACCGCCTGGGCAGGCCCAAGGATCCCGGCGGCTATGTGCTCAAGAGCATGGGTAAATCCATGAGCAAGGAGGAGGCCGCCTGGTATAGGGAAACAGCCCATGAACTGGGCCTGTCGCAAAAACAGGCATCTGGCCTGGCCAAGAAACTGGCGGAACGGGGCCGCGCCGGCGTGGAAGCGGACGAAACGGCGCGGGCCGAACATAATTCACAGGAATTCGCCCGGCTGGATCGAGAATGGGGCGAGGACAAGGACCGCAACTATGAACTGGCCCGCCGCGCCGCCCGGGCCCTGGGCATAGAGGGCGGCGAACTGGATGCCCTTGGCGAAGCCATCGGATCGCAAGCCGGCATCGTCAGGCTGCTGGCCCGCCTGGCCCCGCGCCTGGGCGAGGACAGCCAGACCGGCCGCGGAACGGGCCCGGGGGCGGGCGGCGGTGTCGATGGCTTTGTGCCGATTTCCAAAGGGGCGGCGGAGGCACGCATCGCCGCCATTCGCGAGGACCCGGAACACCCCTTCCATACCGCCGACCATCCCGAGCACCAAAGGGCCGTGGACCACATGTTGAGCCTCTACGAAACCGTTTATCCGGATGACTAGGGCCAGCCATTGGAAATGCCGAACCGGCCCCAGCGGAACGCATCCCCGGGGCCGAGGTGACTTCATGGCAGGAAAGGCTGATCAATGAGCAGCAATGACAACACGACCTGTATCGACGATGTGATCCATCAGGTGGTCGCCGACCCCGACCACGCCTATTTCAAAATCTCGAACAAAAAGCATAGCCGCGCCATCGACGCCATGCTGACCCTGTTCGACTACAACCGCTATAACGCCGACCCGGACGGCGACCCACCGCCCCTGAACGGCTTTGCTTCCGTCCAGGCGGCGGCGGATTTTCTCCGCGGCGCAGGAAGCGGCAAGACCTACGATGTAGACGCCCCAGCCTTCCCCGCGCTCCGATTCGGACCCGGCAGCCGGTTCGCCGGTGGCGGCTTCGGAGGCGGTGATTTCGGTAGCTTACCGGCGCCAGACCTTGGAGGGGGAGGCCTCAATCTTGGCCACGCGCTCGAGCTTGCGACAACGGGGCTGAAGCTGTTCGGCTCACCGCCGCTCCTAGGTAGCCTGTCCGCGGCTGCCGAATTGGGATTGCGGACATTTGAATTGGGCCCATTGTCCAGGGCAATCGGCATACGAATGGCTTCGACACCCTACGGCCCGCCGATGGGTGACTTTGGCGCCCTAACTGAATTTGGCGGCCATTTCCCTGGTTGGGAGAGCATCACGTCCAATATTGGCACGCCGACATCAACGCTGGGCGCGATCCCGCCTGGGTCCAATCTGCCCCCCACAGCAGCGCAAGGCATGCTGCCCCCGAAGGTGGTTCCGCTGTCACCTGCGGCTGCGCCGGGAACTACCATGTCGAATTTCCTGGCCGGTATTGGCCCAGAAGTCGCTGGGGCCGGTGCTCCGGGCAGTGCGGCGGGTGGTTTTGGCGCCTCATTGGGGGGTCCCGGTGCCGGCACCGGCATCATGCCTGCGTTGGGCGCCGCCGCCGCCGCTGCCGCGTTCGCCACCTTCATGACAGCGCGGTCCGCCGCCAAGGTCGACCCGACCGCGGAAGCCCGCAGTGCCAACGAATTGGAAAACTTCTTTCAGCGCGGCCTAAAATCGCCAGAAGCGGAGGAAGAAGAAATCCGCAAGTTGCAACGCATCGTTTCGGGCAATCCCAATCAACTAGCACTAATCCAGAAGGCGGCGCGTGGCGGCGATGTTCCCCCGTCCGTCGGCCATTCGTCGGGCGGCACCAAGGTTGTTGGCTGGCAAGGCCGCGTCCCCGCCTTGGCAGACAAGCACATGGACCGGCTAACGGCGGCGGCGAGGCTCGGCGATTTCATCCAGGCCCGCAACATCAGTGAAGCCCAAAAGCTTGTCGCAAAACACCCCTACCTCGCTGAAGGGAACCCAAACATGCAAGGCGCACTTAGCGGCCTGACGGATTTGTGGGGCAACCCAGCAGGGGGGCCATAGCATGGCAGGCTTCATGGATGATTTCAGGCGTGGGCGTTGGGATTGCATTTCTGAGTCCGCCAACCCGGGCCGCCGGGGTCTTGCCCACGGGTCGGTTGAGGTTTCGGCATCGCCAATCCAGGCGGAGTACAGATAGTTTAAATTGCGGAATATATTTTTTATTCTTGCAATTTAATTTTGCATGTGATAGAGTTACTAGACTGGAATTAATGCGGCCGAAGCAAGCCTGGCCTGGCGCCCTGCGAAGGATAGAGGTGCAAAATCCTGGGCGTCGCGAAGTGTTCGGGCTCGTTCATCATTGGGATTGATGCGGCGCGGACAATTGCTTGGGGTTTCGTTGCGCATCACGTAGGCTCAGATCAAATAGGTAGATGGGCGCCCGGCGAGAGGCCGCAGCGCCTTTTTTTTGCCTTCCTTTTTTGGCGTCCTTTCCCAACTCCCCATGCTGGGCCACCCGATTCCCGAATAACTGAACTGACAACGCTTGCGTGCCACGGACCTGTCCGGGGCGGCCTCGGGCTGTCGCCGTCCGCACGCCCCTATAAATAGGAATTTGACCATGGATATCTTTGATTTTGGCCACAAGAAGAAGAATGCCCGGCGCGACGGCGACTTGGATGAGTTCGCCTTCGACCATGTGATGGGTCCGTTCAACGGCCATGAATCTTTCCGGGCCGATCATGACCCGGTGACCTACCAGAACCCACGCACCAAGCCGCGCCAGAAAACCCGCGCTGGCGAAGTGCTCAGCGCCATTGACGGCAACCGGGACCATTTCAACGAGCCCATGGACGACCTGGCCCTGGGCAATCTGGCGTGGAACATGGGCACCGACCCGGATTTTGCCCGCGCCTATAACGAGGCGGATCCGGCCGCAAAGGAGGATATGAAATGGAACCAGGCCGAGGCCGATAAATGGTGGGACAGCGCCAGCCCGGAAGAAATCGCCGATCAGTACGATGCGGCGAAAGAGGCCAAAGCCTATGACATCGGCCGCAAGAGCATCGATTGGGGGATCGACTATACGGACGCCGATACCCGCAACGACTATGCCGACATCAACAACCTGCATCCC
>CAYFPL010000011.1:0-127333 GCA_964344935.1 uncultured Rhodospirillaceae bacterium | reverse complement strand
AGATCACCCCCAGAACCACTGCCGCTACCATGCTTCTTCTTCTTGGATTTCTTCGACATTGATGCCCCCTGTCGATTTTTTGATTCTGATTGTCAGGCAAGGATCACGAAAGCCGCTGCCATGACCTGCATGCCTTCGCTTCGCGAGATTTAATTGGATGAGGTGAATAAAAGGCGGTTTTCGCTAGTTTTTCGCACACCGCTGCACTTATGCCGTCGCATAGTATCACGAAATCACCCCCCAATTTCGCTACCGTACCTACGCCGGCCGGCATGCTAGTATGTACTTGGCCTGTTTGACCGTTATCCTATTATCGGTGGATTGTAACAAGGATGCAACATTAGATTGCTGACCAGCCTTGTCGCTCGAAGGTCTCATATACATCTCCATCGCAGCATCAACGCCGGTTTTCGTGCCTTCAGTGCATCCACCAACCGACCATTTCATTCCGGACAACTAACGAACCAAGCATCACCGCTACATTAGGTCCCCTTTTGAAAGAAACTTTCGTTGGAGAACACGCAGCCGGTCCATCGACATTGCCGCCTCGGGCAGTGTCAAACTGTGGCAAATCCCACATTAGATTGAGATTTCTAGACAATCCGACAGCGGCCAAAATCGGGATGCCTTCCCCACGCCATTGGAATCAAACGAATAGGCCCGCTGCATCTGGATTGGTTTAGGCGGCTGTGGCGCTTCCTTTGCGCCTTCCAGTCGTCGCCAAACCCCAAGGGCAACGCCTTAGCCCGGGGAAATATGGTGCCGGCGACAGGAGTCGAACCCGTGACCTACTGATTACAAATCAGTTGCTCTACCAACTGAGCTACGCCGGCACTGCTGCGGTTTTATACGCCTATGGCGGCTGGCTCAACCGTCATTCGGCGGGACGGGCAGAATTCACGGGCAGGCCCGGCGCAAGGGCCTCTGAGCCGGCCGGGCCAGGGTCGTTGGCAGCTTGGTTGCCGGCCTGCTTTGCGGCATGGTTGCCGGCCTTGGCTTTGGCCTTGCCGCCGAGGCCCTGTTCCGCCACTGCCTGGGCGGGGCGGGTGATGGGGGTTAGGGGCAGGAGCAGCCAGACACCGTTCAAGGTACGCGCGGTCACCGCCTGCAGGACGGCAATGGGATTGCGGGCCCGTCGCATACCGCCGTCATTCGCGGGCAGGCAGGTCAAGGTCAGCAGTTCCCCCGGAAGCATGAAATTGACCATGGGATCATCGGGGAAATAGCCGGGCGCCAGTACTTCGCCGGGTCTGTCCGAAGTGCGATAGGCCCAATGCGAGGTTTGCGCATTGCCGGCAATGCAGATCAGATTCTTGGGTTCGTAGGGCAAGCAATATCCAGGCGTGAACGCATGAGAAGCCCTGATTATACGCTAGAGAATATTTTTCGGCAAGAAAAACACGATTGCCGTATATCTTGGACCGGCAGACGGCGAATCGGCGCTAGCGGTAAACCCGGTGCGCGCCAACGATCAGATGCATGGCGACGACCTCTTCGGGTGCCAGGCGAATTTCCATTTGCGGATTGAACTGTTCCAGGATAATGGCGCGCTCGGTGCGCCGGCGCAGCAGCTTGATCAGGGCCCGATCATCCCGGGTCTGCACCACCACATAGTCATTGGGCTGCACGGGAATGTTCGGGTCGACCTCGACGATCTCACGCGGCTCGTAGCGCGGCCGCATGGAGGTGTTGTGCACGATTAAGGCATAGGCATTGGCCACACCAACCAGTGTCGCCGGCCGGCCGGCATAGCCTGTAACGGTACCATTATCAAGGAATGTGCCGTCTTCACCGGCTTCTGCATGGCCCAGGATGGGTAGGTCGCGCACACGCCCGGGCGGGCCAGGCAACTCCGTCGCAACAAGCTGGTCGGCAGCACCGGGCAGCGGCCACAGCGCCTCCTGTCCGGCGCCCGGCAGGCCGGCCTGGGTCGCCAATTGTGCAATGGCGCGGGACTGCTCCCGGTCCGGGCTCTGCCGTCCGGCCTCCCAGCGCGAGACGGTGGCCTGCGTGGTGCCCAGCGAGGCCGCGAACTGCGCCTGGGTCTGGCGCCGCTCCTGGCGCAAATGGCGTACGGTTTCCGCCCAATCGATCATGCAGGGCAAGATAGGGCATTGATTATACGAAATCAAATACGAATTCGAATTTTTTCTTGAATATTATACGTATTCGTATATATTGGTGTTCATGAAACACCACAACAAGCGCAGTCTGTTCAGCACAGCCCATCACCCAACCCCAAAAATCATCGAAACTACCCAGGACAGCGACAAACAGACCATCAAGGGCTGCCGATGGATCATCGGCAGTCTGGACGATCCCAACTGGAGCTATTGCCAGCGGCCCCGGCTACCTAGGCGTTCCTATTGCGCGGAACACCACGACCGGAGCATCGATCCAGACGGCGATCCCCTTTTCGCCGACGAAGGGGCCGAATTGGCGCTCCAAATACCTGATCCCCCCCTCGCCGACGATGACGGCGAACTCCCCTGGCCCATAGTAGGCGTTGCCCTGGATGAGTGAGGCAGGGCGCCCTCGCAAATCGGCGACCGCCAGCCGCAAGAAAGGCCGGCGGCATCGCCAAATAGATGGCGGCGAACACGGACAGCCGTTCGGCGAGAGCGGCCCGACGCGCTGGCGTAATCAACACCATCCCTTGGACGAAGGCGTGCCGGCGCTGCGACGCACAAGGATCGAGATAGAGGATGAAGCCGACGGCAGCTCACGGGCCTACCCCATGCGCGCCGGCGATGTGGTCGAGGCTTTGGAGCGCAAGGGCAGGATCGACCATAGAGCGGCAGCGGGTGCAAAGAAATTCGAAACCCTGTTCCAACGGGCCAGTCTGCAAGGCGTCGTGGTCCGCGACCTGCGCACCCCACCGGCGCCGTTCCGGCTCGGCAGCGCCGAACCGCACAATATCCTGGAAGCCAGGGACGCGGTTTGGCAAGCCGTGGAGGCCTTGGGCGGCATTGGCACGCCCGGTGCCAACATCGCCTGGGACGTCCTGGGCCTGGGCATGACCATCAAATCTCACGCCGAACGCTGCCAGTTCGGCAACGGACGCTCCCTCAACCCCATGACAGCCACGGGCATCCTGGTCCAGACATGCTTCAGCCTGGCCGCCCATTTCGGGACGTGAAGCGTTCAATTCAGCCTGGAAAATACCGTCTAACCAGCAACTACCTTAAGGCGTTGGTTGGGCTTGATATTCTGCCGCGGGGCCAGGTCATTGAGGACACGGAACCAGTCCTCATTGAAGCGGCCATAGGGCAGGGTGCGAGCAAGCCCGGCAATATTGTCGTCGGGCCGGGCGCGGACCACCAACAGACGGCTGGGCCGCGCATTGGCCGCCTCGGCCTTTGAGATGCGCCTAAAGGACCGGCCGGACTCGCGGAATTTCGGGGCCCAGCGTCCGATCTGGTTCTGCGGCGATAGGAACATAAAACGGTAGAAGCGTTTCCTATCTGCCCGGATGGCGACGGCCCTGATTTGCACCGGCCCCCTTCGCCCCCGGCCTGCAACCCAACCCGTGGCTGCGTCCAGACCATTGATGGAGATGCTTTCCACGTCGTTCAGGCGGCTCCTGGCACCCCAGACGTTGACCAGGTAATCGCGCGCGGAACGGGCGCCCTTGGCCTCGCCGGCATCGAAAGACATACCCGCGCCATCGGGGTGCTGACCCACCACCTTGGCCGGACTGTTGCGCAGGATAAAACCTTCCGGCGCCCGGAAGCGGAACAGCAACACTGGATGGATGAAGTCCCGGCCCCTGATCAGGCCTTGTTCGGGATCATCGCCGAACAGCATCCCATCGATGTTGTTTAGATATTCATCCCGCCGCCATTGCCCTTTTTGAGCCCGGCCGCCCGGCTGTCTCGCCGCCGCCTGCTGCGCCTGCTTCACACGTTCAATGGTGCGGGGATGGGTGGACATGAAATTGAACTCGTCCACCTTGCCGGGCGGCAGACCCATCACACGTGCCTCGACCTGGCTGTGTTCGCGCAGACTGCCCAGGAACGTAGCCATGGCATCGGCGTTGTAGCCGGCCCGGCTCATATAACGCACGCCTAGGGTATCCGCCTCGAACTCGTGCTCCCTGGAATAGCTTTGAATGGCCGCCATGGCCACCGTCTCGCCGATCTGCATCAATTGCGACGGCAGGCCAGCAGCCTGCAGACCGATGGCGCCCAGCAACAGACCCAGCTTCGCCGCCTGCTGGGCGCTTTCCCGCTCGGCGCCGTGGCGAGCGGTCACATGCGCCAATTCATGGGCCATTACGCCTGCCAACTCCGCCTCGCTGGAGGCCAGGCTGATCAGGCCGCGGGTGATATAGATGAACCCGCCTGGCAGGGCGAAGGCATTGACGATCTGGGTATTCAGAATTGTGAAGCGATAGGGATATTGCTGGTACTCCGCCTGCCGGGCCAGACGCACGCCAATACCGGCGACATAGCCGCCCAGGCGCCTGTCCTCGTAGGCGCCGCCAAAGGCCTTGAGGATTTTTGGATGGTTGGCGCGGCCCTTGGCGATATCGTCTTCGATGGTTTGCAGGCCGGTGAAGCTTTCCCGGCCAGACGCCATGTTCTTACTCACACACCCCGTGGTACCACTCAGGGCGGCGACGCCGGCGAGGCCCAAGATGACCTGCCTGCGGTCAAGATGATGATGGTTTGTTGTTCCGAGGCACATGACAGATCCTTGTTGGCAGATCCTGAGTAGCAGATCCCTACAGCGCGATGATCTCGGCCGGTTCCGCGTGGGGGGCCTCTTCCCCTTCGCGCCACAGCCAATAGGTTAATTGCTCGGTCGCGTTGACCGCAACCACGCGATGGCGGCCTTGCCGGTCGATGGCATGCAGGGTGATCCGCTGGATCAGGCCGCCCTCCAGGCGCCGCAAATCCGCAATGGCTTCGTCGACGGCCGCCTCCAGCGAAAGTCCCATCTTCATATATAGCACGATGGCCCGGGCCGAACCGGCCCGGATCGCCATTTCGCCGGTGCCGGTGCAGGCCGCTGCGCCAAACCGGGTATCGGCATAACAACCGGCGCCGATTATCGGGCTGTCGCCCAAACGGCCCGGATATTTCCACGCCCAACCGGAAGTGGAGACCCCCGCCATGATCTCCGACCGCGCGTCCAAAGCCAGAAAAACGGTGGTGTCCATGCCTTTTTCCGGATCGATCGCCTGCTGACATAATTCAGCCAAGGCCACGTCCGGCCAGTTTTTCTGGTCCGCCGGCGGCACCTTCTCTTCAAACCATTGCCGCCAGACCCGCTCGGAATCCGGGATCAGATTTTCTGCCCGTTCCGCACCGATTTCCTCGGCGAAGCGGGCAGCCCCCTCACCCACCAGCATCTCGTGAGGCAGTCTTTCAAGCACCGCGCGGGCAATGGAAATGGGATGGAGATATCCCTTGAGAGCGCCGACGGCGCCACTGCGGAAGGTATTACCGTCGATCAGGGCGGCATCCAATTCCACATCGCCCAGCAAATTTGGCCAGCCACCCCGGCCCACGGTACGGATCGAGGTATCGGCCTCGACCAGGCGGATGCCGGCCTCGATGGCATCCATGCCACCTTGGCCCGCAGCCAGCATTTCCGCCGTTTTTCCCACCCCCGGGGTGCCTTCCGAATTGGTCACCAAGATTCGGGCCATCGCCATCCCCACGATCAATCAACGAACACTTACCCCGGCCCGGCTTGACCCCGGCAGGCACGCGGTCCACATATAAGTGGCTGCCGGCACGGGTACAATCCCTTAATCCAGCCGGTTTTTTCGGACAAATAGGGGTGGGATGTAATGGGGACTTTGGCGCGGAATATCTGGTTCATTGTCGCGATCGGTAGCCTGATTTCCCTTCTGGGTTTCGGCATCCGGGTGAACTTCGGGTTGTTCCTCGCACCCATGTCCACCGATCTGGGCTGGGGACGGGAAATCTTCGCCCTTGCCATCGCCATTCAGAACCTGATTTGGGGCCTTGGGCAGCCCGTGGCAGGTATGTTGGCTGACCGTTTCGGCACCGCGAAGGTCCTGGCCATCGGCGGCATCCTCTACGGCCTCGGCATCTATGGCATGGCCGTTTCAACCAGCCCCGTCATGCTGCATCTGACCGGCGGATTCCTGGTCGGCATCGGCATGGCCGGCGCCTCCTTTGCCCTTGTTTTAGCCGCTTTGGGCCGGATCGTGCCGGAAGAGCGCCGCGGGCTCGCCCTTGGCCTGGCCACGGCCGCCGGCTCCATGGGCCAATTCCTTCTCGTGCCAGTGGGCCAGGCTTTCATCAGCGCCTACGGCTGGCCCACGGCCCTGATGCTGTTGGCCTTGATCGTCACGCTGATCACGCCATTGAGCGTCGCCATGCAGGGGAAAGGTCAGGCGGCAACGGAAAACCAATCCATGGGTCAGGCGCTGGGCGAAGCTGGACGGCATTCAGGCTATCTATATCTCACCGCAGGGTTCTTCGTTTGCGGCTTCCACATCACCTTTATCAGCACCCATCTCCCGGCCTACATCACCGACAAGGGACTGTCGGCGGATCTCGGCGCGCATTCGCTGGCGGTACTAGGCCTCTTCAATATCTTCGGTGCCATACTTGCCGGCGTTCTGGGCAACCGATTCAAGAAGAAGAATTTGCTCAGTTTGATCTATCTTGCCCGTGCCGTGATCATCGCACTGTTCATCGCATTTCCCGTAACGCCCATGTCGGTTTTGATGTTTTCGGGAGCCATCGGTCTGACCTGGCTTTCTACAGTGCCGCTCACCTCCGGCATCGTGGCGCAAGTGTTTGGACCACGATACATGGCGACATTATTTGGTATTGTCTTTGCCTCACACCAAATCGGCGCATTTCTGGGCGGTTGGCTGGGCGGCAAGCTGTTCGACCAGCTCGGCTCTTACGATATGATCTGGTGGCTTAGCGTTGCCCTGGGAGTTTTCGCGGCGTTGGTACATCTGCCGATCGACGAGCGGCCCGCGGCCCGCCTAGCTTCCGCACAATAGTGTGATGGTCGACACTTCCAAATCTTTGAGAAAATCTTAAGACCTTCTGCGACTAAATGAGGGATTCATGGGGCCGTCCCGGTGCCGTGCCGATGTTTTGCACGCAAGGATCGCCGGGCGAGGGCTTGAGGTCGCACATGGCACAACTAACCGCAGACCTAATTCGGCGGTTGCGCGAAGAAGACACGCCGGAATTGCGCCGTGAAACCGTGACCCTGCTAACCAAGGAATTCAGCAAACCGGATCTGCAACCGGGCGAGCAACGGCTGGCCGAGGCGATTTTTCGCATTATGGCGCGCGATGCCGATGTGGGCGTACGGCGGGCCTTGTCCGAGGGGTTGAAGGATAATCCCTCCCTCCCCCCGGAACTGGCCATGACCCTGGCGCGCGATGTCGCCGAAGTTGCCGTACCGATGCTGCATTATTCACTGGTCTTTACCGATGACGAATTGATCGAGATTGCCCGCAGCCAGCCGGAAGAGTGGCAGATGGCCGTGGCGCGGCGGCAGACCGTCAACGCCCCGGTATCCGATGTCCTGGTGGATGTTGGCAGCGAAAACGTCGTCGTGACCCTTGTGCGAAATCGGGGTGCCGAATTATCCGACGACACCTCGAACAAGGTCATCGATAAATTCTCGGACAGCGAGGCGGTAATGACCGGGCTGGCGCAACGCCCCAGTTTCCCGCCGAAGCTGGCCGAACGGCTGATCGCAGCCGTATCTGCAGCGATCCGGGCGCAGCTGGCCACATTGCCAGACCTGCCTTCGGCAATTGCCGACCAATTGGTCACCCGCGGCCAGGAATCCCTGACACTCAGCATTGAAGTCGGCGCGGAAGACACGGAAGTTCGCCAGCACAACCTACGTCAGCTGGTACGCCAGATGGACATCAGGGGACGCCTGACGGCGACCCTGATCACCCGTGCCCTATGCACGGGGCATCCTGAATTCTTCGAGATAGCGGCGGCTCGGCGGGCCGGCATAGAACATGAGAAAGTCCGCACCTTGCTTGATGATGGCGACCTAGCCGGTGCGGAAGCGCTGTGCAAGGCGGCACGGTTGCCGCGTGCCATGGCGGAAGTGATTGTTCTGGCAAGAAAGTTCGGCAGAGACTTGGCACTACCAACCACAGCCGAGAGCCGGGAAAAATTTCAACGCCAGTTAATCGAAGCCTGTTTGCCACGATATTCCGACCTGTCTTTGGACGATCCGGAGACATTAATCGCCAAGCTGGTTCCTAGCAGGGCGAGGTCCAGACAGTAGCGGCGCGAGGCGTTCGCACTCACGCAATTATGACGCACTGAGTTCGCTTCCCGCTGGCCACGACGGCATTGCTTTCCTATCATTATGAAATGAAATACGTCGTGCACTTGGCGGCATTTGCGCTCGCCTTGTCTATCGTGACGGTCGGTGCAAGGGCCGACCAGAACGACCCACGTCTGGACGGATTGTTCGTCGAACTTCACGAAACCGACAATCCCTTCAAGGCGCGCAAGATCGAACAATCCATATGGGCCGTTTGGTTGGCGAGCAAGAGCCCGACCCTCGAATTGCTCATGGGCCGGGTTATCAAGGCCATGAGCAAACAGGAATTGGGCGAAGCCCTGGAACTTCTGAACACAATTGTCATCATCGCGCCGGAATACGCCGAGGGTTGGAACAAGCGGGCGACGGTCTTCTTCCTTTTGGGGCAATACGAGAAATCAATCGAGGATGTTGAACGCACCCTGGATCTTGAACCCCGGCATTTCGGGGCCCTAAGCGGCCTTGGCCTGATCTACAACCGCTTGCAGGAGGATGATTCCGCGCTTGATGCCTATGAGCGGGCCTTGCAGGTCAATCCTCACCTGGAACGCGCGGAAGCGGAAGTGGAGCGCCTGCGTCGAAAGGTCAAGGGCGAGAAGATCTAGCCTCATCCAATTCGGTGTGACGTCACCATGCTTTTCCCATAGCGATCCACGCCCAATCGGCTAAATTGGCCGAAATGCGCGTTCGGCGCCGTCTGTATGTCCCGATTGGATGAAGTTTGTCGGTTCGGCCTATTAGATCCCGTAGCGGGCCTGGCGCCCTCCTCCTCATCTGGCTGCTGCAATTCGCCGGGTTACTCCTGCGGCCGTATTCCTACCGCGGGATCGGAACCCTCAGCCGAATTTTGGGAAAGTGGCGCTTCACCGCCTCGCATAAAGTCGTGGTCGAACTGTTCCGAAACTCCCTGATCAATGTCGATTTGGATGATTATTACTGGTCACGTCTCTTGTTCGCGGATTTCGAATACGAAACTGAAGTGGCCCGGGTTCTCGATCGACACCTTGGTCCGAACGCCGTGTTCTTGGACCTCGGCGCCAACATTGGATACTGGAGCATCCGGGCATCAGAGACGATTACCGACCCCCGTCACATTGTCGCCGTCGAAGCCGGCGGCAGGACCTTCGAGAGGCTCTCTCACAACGCCACGCTTAACAATCATCCCTTCACCGCGATCCGCGCCGCCGTCGCCGAACGGGACGGCGAAACCGTCAGCTTTGTCACGCCCGGCGGGCATGCGGGCGCCCATGTTGCTGGCGCGGATGAAGCGATTGAAACCGGGAATGGCGAAACTGTCGAAACCCGCAGTATCGATGGCCTCATGGCAACATTCGAAACAGAAGATGAGACGCCTGTCATCATCAAATTGGACGTGGAAGGCGCCGAAGTTCACGCTCTGAAAGGGGCGAAGAACACCCTCGCCCGCGCCGGTGTCATGGTCATCTACGAGGATCACGGCAATGATCGGCAATGCACCGTCAGCCGCCATGTCATCGAAGAGCTTGGCTTCGACGTCTACATGATTGAGGGCGCCGATACCGGAGCAAAGGCGAACCTGGCGCAAATCGCCGCTGTGAAGGTTGATCCGTTGAAGGGCTATAACTTCGTTGCTGTGCCGCCTGGCACGCCGTTCAAGATGAAGTGAAATCGCCAAGGCGCATTTGGCAAGGCATTCAATCAGGGCACCCAGGCAATACGCAGGCTGTTGGTGGCGCCGGGGGTGCCGAAAGGCACGCCTGCGGTAATCACCAGACGGTCGCCGGACTCCGCGATACCCCGGTCGTCAGCGGCGCGGCAGGCACGATCGACCATATCCGTGAAACCCGAAGCATCCGCACTGTGCACGCAGGTCAGTCCCCATGCCACCGCCAGGCGGCGAGCGGTTATTAGGCTGGGCGTGAGGACCAATACCGGCACTGGTGGCCGCTCCCGGGCCGCGCGCAGGGCCGTGGAGCCTGATGTCGTGTAAGTTACGATGGCCGAGGCCGAGATCGTTTCCGCCACCTGACGGGCGGCAGCGGTAATGGCATCGGCCGAAGTCGCTTCCGGATCCGCATGCTCGCTGTCCATGATGGCGCGATAACCGGGGTCGCTCTCTACCTTGACGGCAACGCGGCTCATCACCTCGACCGCTGCCCGGGGATAGGCACCGGCAGCGGTCTCACCAGACAGCATCACCGCATCGGCGCCGTCGTATACAGCCGTGGCCACATCCGAAACCTCGGCCCGTGTCGGGACGGGCGCCGAGACCATACTCTCGAGCATCTGAGTCGCCACCACCACCGGCTTGCCCGCACGCCGGGCCCGGCGTACCAGGTCCTTTTGCAAGGCGGGAACTTCCTCCACCGGCAATTCCACGCCCAAATCCCCGCGGGCCACCATAACCGCATCGGCCAGTTCGATGATCTCGTCTATCCGGTTCAGGGCGGCGGGTTTTTCGATTTTGGCCATGACAGCCGCGCGACCCGCGATCAGCCGCCGCGCCTCGGCAATATCGTCGGGGCGCTGCACAAACGACAAGGCCACCCAGTCCACGCCGGCATCAAGGGCGAAGCGTAAATCGGCCTGATCCTTTGCTGTCATGGCGCCCATGGGCAGAATAGCCTGGGGTAAGTTGACGCCTTTCCGATCGCTGAGAGGACCGCCCGTGACGATTTTGCATTCCGCGAAGTCATCGCCGGACTTGACCACCGTCAAACGCAAACGGCCATCATCGATCAACAGATCCATTTCCGGTTCCAGGGCGGCAAAAACTTCTGGATGGGGCAATGGCGCACGCTTGCCATCGCCTGGCGCGTCCGACAGATCGAAACGATAGGATTTTCCCCCAACAAGCTCGACACTACCGTCTGTGACCGTACCAACCCGGATTTTCGGGCCCTGAAGGTCGGCGATCACGCCGATTGGAGAATCGATCGCCTGTTCCGCAGCTCGAATGGCGGACAATCTGTCCTTGTGATCGTCGTGGGCGCCATGGCTGAAATTCAAGCGGAACAAATCCGCCCCGCCTTCATGTAAAGCCGCAATGGTTTCAGGGTCGCTGCTCGTCGGCCCAAGCGTGGCGACAATCTTTGTGGAACGATTTCTACGCATACGGAGAGTTTATACCGGATCGATCAAAATTGCTCGGAAGTCATTGACGTTGGTCATGGTCGGCCCGCTGATCATCAGATCGCCGATCCCGGAAAACAGGGCATAGGCATCGTTTTTGGCCAGCAGAGTTCCCGCATCCAACCCGGCGGCAGCGGCCCGGGCCAGGGTATCGGGATAGAGGAAGGCGCCGGCATTATCCTCTGTGCCATCAATGCCGTCCGTATCGCCGGCCACGGCACAAATGCCAGAGCAGCCGCCCAAGGCCAGCGCCATGCCAGCGAGATATTCGACATTGCGGCCGCCACGGCCTTGGCCACGCACGGTAACCGTGGTTTCGCCCCCTGACAAAAGCGCTATGCCTTGTCCCTGTGTCCGGGCCGCGGCCTGGCGGGCCATTGCCAGTTCGCCATGTTCAGCGCCCAGTTCTCGTGCCTCCCCTTCCAGGTCGTCGCCCAATATTTCCACCGCATAGCCAGCAGCAGCGGCGACAGATGCCGCCGCCGCGATGGATTGGCCTGGCGTGGCGATCAGTACGGTTTGACAGTTTTGCAGACGGCTATCGCCGGGCTTCGGCGTTTCCTGGGCAGCTGCCTTCAAATGCTGAGCCACCGCTTCTGGCGGCGTGATGCCATAACGGTCCAAAATCTCTCGCGCTTGTTCGAATGTCGAAGGGTCGGCCACGGTCGGGCCGGAAGCGATAATGGCTGGGTCATCGCCAGGCACATCCGAAATCAGCAGGCTGACCACCCTGGCGGGCGCCGCGGCCGCCGCGAGCCGGCCGCCTTTAATGGCGGAAAGGTGCTTGCGTACGGTGTTCATCTCGTCGATCGGGGCGCCACTTCGCAAAAGGGCCTGATTCACATCCTGCTTGTCGGCGAGGGTCAGACCGGGGCTGGGCAGGCTCAGCAATGCAGAACCGCCGCCCGAAATCAGGACCAGAAGCAGGTCCTCGGGCCCCAGCGATTGCGCCGTCGTCAGGATGCGGGCCGCGGCCGCTTCGCCGGCGGCATCGGGCACCGGATGGGCGGCCTGAACCACCTCCACCTTTTCAGTCGGCACATCGTGTCCGTAACGCGTGACAACCAGCCCGTCGATTTCGCCGTTCCAGTTCAGTTCTACCGCGCGTGCCATGCTGGCAGCGGCCTTGCCTGCACCCAGGACGACGGTGCGGCCCGCAGGCAATTCCGGCAAATGGGGCGGCAGACAAGAAGCCGGATCTGCCGCGGCGATAGCGGCCCGAAACAGTTCGGTCAGCAACCTACGCCGCTCGTCAGTCATGGCGCAAAAGGCCCATTTTTCGATATCCCCGATATTGGCAGTCAACGAACTGCCGCCAAAATAGCCAGGGCCATCGGCCAGGCAAGCCTATTCGCGCGATTGGCATCTTGGTCTCACTGTCAGTTCGGCCTATGTTGGCCGGCGCAGGGATCATATTCACCGTAGGCAGAATTGGCGGGGCCGGGTGCGCCGGCTTCGAACGAAGGAATAATGCAGAACGTAATCGGTTTGAAAAAAAGGCTTGCAGATGGAGAAGCACCGCCGTTCACGGTAGCGAACGGCGACGGCAAGGCGCCTGTATTGATCATCTGCGATCATGCCAGCGCTTATGTGCCCCCGGAGTATGAAGATCTGGGTCTGCCGTCGGAACAGTTATCGCGGCATATCGCCTGGGATATTGGCGCCGGGGAAGTAAGCCGGCGGTTGGCGAAATTGCTGGATGCACCGGCCGTGCTATCTGGGACATCACGTCTGGTAATCGATTGCAACCGACCCTTCTGGGCCGTTGGCTCTATTCCTCCGCAGAGCGACGGCATCATTATTCCCGGCAATACCCGCATCGACCAGGAGGAACGGCAGCGGCGTATCATCCGCTATTTTCATCCCTATCATGATGAAATCACGCGACGGATCCGTGCCCATCCGCGAAACACCGCGCCATTGGCCCTTGTCTCCATTCATTCCTTTACACCGGTAATGGATGGGTTCGAGCGTCCCTGGCACGTAGGCATGCTGTGGGACAAGGACGATACGTTGGCGGCACCGGTGATTGAGGAACTGCGCCGGGACCCCGAACTTTGTGTCGGCGAAAACAAACCCTATGACGGTTCCGATCCGCCAGGCTATGCCTTGCATGTGCACGCCGCCGACAATGCTCTGCCGATCGCCGTTTTCGAAATCCGCCAGGATCAAATCCAAACGGAAGCCGGCGCCGAGCGTTGGGCGCACATTCTGGCGCGGTCCTTGCGGCCGGCGCTCGCGGCCTATAGTGCCTGATGGAACATTGGGCTAGTCTTTGATTATGTCCATTCCAAAACCAAGTTTCACTATGGGTATCGAGGAGGAATACCTCCTCGTGGATATCAAAAGCAGGGATCTGGCCAATAACCCGCCCCCTGAACTGCTGACCGAATGCGAAGCGCACCTTGGCAAACGGGTAACGGCGGAGTTCATGCGCTCCCAAATCGAAGTGGGCACCAATGTCTGCAAGAACATCGCCGAGGCCCGCGAAGAAATAAAGGAATTGCGGAGCACCGTAGCGGAGGTGGCAGGGCAGTATGGCCTTGCCCCCATTGCGGCATCTACCCATCCCTTCGCTCATTGGAGCCAGCAAAGCCATACGGAAAAAGAACGATACGACGATCTGGCCAATGCCCTGCAGGCCACGGCCAGGCGGCTTCTGATCTCTGGCATGCACGTGCATGTGGCCGTCGAGCCCGAAGACATGCGCATCGACCTGATGAACCAGGCCACCTATTTCCTGCCCCATCTGCTTGCTCTGAGCACTTCTTCGCCTTTTTGGGGCGGTGAGAATACGGGCCTGATGTCCTATCGCCTGACCGTATTCGACGCCCTGCCACGCACTGGCGTTCCGGAACGTTTTGATTCTTACGGCGAATACCAACGCCTGGTGAACCGTTTGGTCAGCGCCGGGGTGATCGAGGATGGCACCAAGATCTGGTGGGACATGCGCCCCTCGGCCCGCTATCCCACACTGGAAATGCGGATGACCGATATCTGTACGGCGATGGATGATACCCTAACCATCGCGGCCTTGTACCAAAGCCTGCTCGCCATGCTCTACCGCCTGCGGACATCGAACCAACGCTGGCGCATCTATCCGCTGATCTGCGTCGAAGAAAACCGCTGGCGTGCCCAGCGCTACGGCGTCACCGATACCATGATCGATTTCGGCCTGGGCGAACAGGTTCCATACGAAGATCTCCTGGACGAAATCTTGGACATGGTGACGCCTGAGGCGGAAGAACTGGGCTGCGCCGATGAAGTTGGTCACGCCCGACAAATCCTGGAACGGGGCACTTCGGCGCAAAGCCAGGTGCGGATCTTTGAGGACGCCATGGCTGCCGGCGCGGACAAACAAGAAGCGCTAAACCAGGTGGTGGATTGGCTGGTCGCGGAAACAGTGCGCGGCCTGTAGAATGGGGGAAACAGTGTTATCGACAGGGGATCAATCATGAGCGAACACGATATTGACGCGCAGACACAATTGGAGTTGGAGGCCGCTGCCTACCGACGCCTGCGAGATCATTTGCGTCAGCGGACGGATGTACAAAATATCGACCTGATGAACTTGGCAGGTTTCTGTCGCAACTGCCTATCGCGCTGGTACATGGAAGAAGCCAACGACAAGGGTATCGGCCTGGACAAGGAAAGCTCGCGGGAGATCGTCTACGGCATGCCCTATGGCGAATGGCGTGACAAATTCCAGACAGAGGCAAGCGACGAGAAAAAGGCCGAATTCGACAAGATCATGGAAAGCGGCGAACACGGCTGAAGCGCTGTCTCGACAGCTTCTAATGACGCACCGCAGATAGGGCAGACTGCAGGAAAGGCCCGGATTTGGCGGATACAGGACTATTTGGCTATGGTCATGCCGGTAACAACGACTGGCAGGAAGCGGCCACGAATTGTGCCGACCAGATCGATCCGCCGCCGGGCGCCAATCTCGGATTCCTCTATGTCAGCGACGCGCATGCAGGCCAATTCGAAGCGATAAGCGCCCTGATGACCGAACGGACCGGCGTTTCAAACTGGGTCGGCACCACTGGCATCGGCGTCTGCGCCACGGGTCGGGAGTATTTTGACGAACCAGCCATCGCCGCGATGGTCGGTCATTTTCCCGATGACGCCTTCGCGACGTTTGAAGAATTTGGGAATGACCGTGCCACTTTCCTGGCCGGTCTCGGCCCACGGGCTTCGAGTGGCGACGGGCATTTCGCCCTGGTTCATGGCGACCCGCGCCATCCTGAGCTCATGCAGCAGGTGCCTGAATTGGCCCAGTCGGCGAACTGCTTCCTGGCTGGCGGGCTGGCATCGTCCCGGGGCGCATATGGCCACATCGCCGGCGCCATGACGGAAGGCGCCTTGTCGGGCGTCATTTTTTCGGCCGACGTTCCTGTGGCCACCGGTTTGAGCCAGGGCTGTTCGCCCATCGGGCCGGCCAGGGAGATCACCCGCTGCGAAGACAACATCGCCATCGAAATCGATGGTTCGCCAGCCCTGGACATACTCCGGGAAGATATCGGCGAAGTTCTGTCACGTGATTTACGGCGCATCGGCGGCTATATCTTCGCCGCCTTCCCAGTGGCCGGTTCGGACCGCGCCGATTACATGGTGCGGAACCTCGTCGGCATAGACGAAGCGAACGGCCTATTAGGCATTGGCGCTCCTTTGGAGGTGGGCGATCGCATTATGTTCTGCCGCCGCGACCGGCAAACCGCTCGGGAGGACCTGGACCGGATGCTGGACGACCTCAAGCGCCGGGCCACGACACCCATTAAGGGCGCCATCTATTACACCTGTCTTGGCCGGGGCCCAAACATGTTCGACGGGGAATCGGCCGAGCTTATGGCCATTCGCGACAAGCTTGGCGACATACCGCTGGTCGGCTTTTTCTGCAACGGCGAGATTTCCCACGACCGCGTCTATAGTTACACGGGCGTTCTGTCGCTGTTCCTTTGAATGCCTTTGTGGCAGCGCCCGGGCGCATCCCGAGAGGTGGAAATGGCAAACAACAGACGAGTGCATCTGGTCTCGGGCGGCTATCCGCCTGGTTCGCCGGCCGGGCACGATATGGACTATGCCCGGCTGCAATTGCTGCAGAAACTTGCGGGGGAGGAACGGTTAGCTGTCACCGTCGCCAATGATTTTCAGGACATCGAACGCTGGCTGCCAGGCACTGATCTGTTGATCACTTATGTGGCAGGTCCTTATCCAGAAGGCCCAGGTAACAAGGCGCTCTCTGGCTGGCTGCAAGGCGGCGGGCGTTGGTTCGCCCTGCATGGGACTTCGGGCGGCAAAGCCGCCAAGACGGAACGCAATGGCCATACAGTCAGGACCATGGTCAAGGGCGAACATCACCAAACCCTGGGCTGTTTCTTTCTCAATCATCCACCTATCAGCGCGTTCGAAGTCGCGGTCAGAGGCGGCCATCCCGTCACACGGGACTTGCCTGATAGCTTCACGGCCAGGGACGAATTGTACCTGATCGAGCTTCAGGATCCGGGCAACAGCCAGATACTATTGACGACGGAATTGGCGGCGGACCCATCGCCGCCCGGTTTTGGCTTCGTCTATGACGAGGATACGTCGCTGCAAGCGGACGGAAAAACCCGGGTTTTGGGATACGCGCGCCAGGTTGGACAGGGCGAAATCGTTTACATCGGCCTGGGACACTGCCATACGGGCCGCGACGAGAACGCGTCATTGGTGGACAAAAGCATTCACCCCGACGGCAGGATGCCCGCCGAATTTCACGATATCTGGGAGGACGAAGCGTTCTCACGCTTGCTGGAAAACGGCATCGCCTGGGGCCTCAACGGCCAAACTAGCCCCCTACGCGACGGCACCTTCTGATTGCAGCGCCTCGACCGCATCGCCGTTCAGGCCCAGCCAATCGCTTAACACTTCGTCCGTGTGTTCACCCAGCATGGGAGAGGCCTTTAGCCTAGACGCTTTGCCATCGACGCGAACAGGCCAGGCCGGCATTTTGAAGGGCCGATGCACGGGATGGACCATGGTCTGCATTACCCCACGTTCCTCAAATGTCACATCGCCGTTCAATTCGTCGGTATCCAGCACCGCTCCGGCGGGAATGCCGGCCTCGCCTATGATCCTCATAGCGTCGTGCTTCGATTGGCTTTGGGTCCAGATGGAGATCAGTTCGTCCACTTCCGCGACATTGTCCACGCGATCGGCAGGCGTCAGATATCGTTCATCGCCGATCAGGTCTTCCCGTCCGATAACCTTCAATAGGCGATCCCAATGCTCCGGGTTGGCCCGGCTGGTCATGATGTAAACGTAATCGTTGGGCCCGCCGGGGGCACAGGGGTAGAGGCCCATGGGCGCGTTGCTGATGCCCGGGACCTTGCTGCCGCCCCGCATGGCCGCCTTGCCGGTGCGTCCCTGGGTCGCAAAGTTGACCCGCATGTAATGCAGCATGGCATCCTGCATAGCCACTTGCAGGCGGTGACCTTCGCCGGTTTCCCGGCGCTTGAACAGTGCGCCCAGTATGGTAATCGCCATCAGCATGCCGGTACCGGTATCGCCGACTGTGACGCCGGGGCGTACCGGTGGGCCGTCGATATCGCCGGTCACGCTGAAGGTGCCGCCACACGCCTGCGCGATCATGTCGAAGGCCAGGTTCTTTTCATAAGGGCTGCCCTCGCCAAAGCCTTTAACCTGGGCGTAGATGATCGACGGGTTGATGGCTTTCACGACATCGTACGACAAACCAAGACGTTCGATGGCGCCGGGCGCAAAATTCTCCATCATCACATCCGCCTCGGCGATCATCCGTTTGACCAGATCAAGCCCTTCCGGTGATTTCAAATTGACCGTAAGTGACTTCTTGTTGGCGTTGAACATGTGGAAATAGTAGGGATCGGTGTCCGGCTGGCCGGGGCGCAGGCGGCGCCCGGGATCACCCATATTTGGATTTTCGATTTTCACTACGTCCGCGCCCAGCCAGGCCAAGGTTTCCGTACAAGACGGGCCCGCCTCGAACTGAGTGAAGTCGATGACCTTGACGCCTTGCAGGAAGGTAAAGTCGGTCACGTTGTCGGACATAGGCGTCTCTCCATTCGGCTGATAACTGCGAAAATTTTCTTGTTGATGCAAAGACTGACACAAACCGGCATCGGAGGCCAACCGCCGCGCAATCGGCATTCAAGCCAAATGGTTGCAGACATCGCGTCAGCTTTACCCTTTGTTAACATTCCATAACTAGAGTAAGCCTGTTGAGCAACCCCGCGCGTATTTGCGGGGGCGTACCACGACAATGGCAAACCGTCGGAAACGGCGGGACGCAAAGCTTCCGGTCCAAGCAGCCTGAAACGGCCAGCGGATAGCGGGGTTACCGAAAGGATAACGCAATGCAAATAGCGGAACATAAAACTCGTCCGCCCTACCCACCGAAACCGAAATCGGTCCCTTTGACGGCGCTTGTGCGCAAGCCGCGCGGCGTATTGGTTTTCTGCATGGTCCTGGTCGGCCTGACCATGAACTATTGCACGCTGGCCAACGCCAAGCCGTCCTTCGAGGTCTTGGCCTATTTGAATGAGGCCGACCGCGACGGTAGCGACCGTCTGGCCAATGTGCGGACCCGCGCCGAACGGGGCAACGCGGACGCCCAGCACGAACTGGGCGCCCTGCTTGCCACCGGCCGGGGCACAGCAACGAATTATGTCGAAGCCGCCCATTGGCTGCGGCAAGCGGCAACCGCCGGCCATGATGATGCCCAGTTTTGGTTGGGCAACCTCTATAAGCGCGGTGCCGGCCTGCCCCAAGATTACGAGCGCATGGCCAAATGGTGGCGCAAGTCGGCCCGGCAGGGCAACGTCAGCGCCCAATATGCTCTGGCGATCGCCTACCGCGACGGCAGCATGGTGAAGCAGGACCTAGCCCAATCCCGGCGCTGGTTCTTCATGGCCTCGGGCAAGACTGGCGTGGCGGAATCCCAGAGTGTCTATACAAAGAAACGGTATGTCCGTCGGATGACGAAGGCGGAAGCCGCCAAGGCTCGCCGCGATGCGGCCCTGGCAAGGCGTTTTGCCAGCAAATACGGCGAAGAGGGACAGGCTGGGCGCTGATGGCGCGGCGTACTCAGCCCACAGCGGCGCGCAGGCTTTCCCGGCCTGCCGCCGCATGGGCCGATATACGTTCCTCGGCCAATTGGTCGGCGACTTCATTGGTAGGCCGTCCATCACGCTCTGCGCGCTGGAAGATCTCGGTCAAAGTATCGTCGATACGGGCGCAATGAGCCATGGCCTCGTCATGGTCGTAGCTCCGACCCTCGTGCGAAATATTGATTATGCCCCCCGCATTGATGACATAGTCGGGGGCATAAAGGATTTTCTTTTCCGCCAACAGGGCACCGTGAAGATCCTGGGCCAATTGATTGTTGGCTGAACCGGCAACAGAACGAACCTTGAGGCGGGGGATTGTTTCATCGTTCAGAATGGCGCCCATGGCACAGGGGGCGAAAATATCCGCCTCCACATCATAAACCGCATCCACATCCACCACCTGCGCGCCTAAATTGGCCTTGGCCCAAGTCAGCCGGCCGGGATCCAAATCGGCCACGGTCAAGACAGCGCCGGCCTCGGCCAGGTGCTGGGCGAGGTAGGTACCCACATGGCCCAGTCCCTGCACGCTGACATGCACGCCATAAAGGTCATCGCGGTACATGGTCGCCGCAACAGCTGCCTTGATACCGTGAAAAACGCCCCAGGCCGTCGCCGGCGAGGGATCACCATTGCCCGCCCCGCCTTCGGCGGTACCGGCGACATAAGGCGTTACTGAATGAACGATTTCCATTTCCGCCGGTGACGTGCCCACATCCTCCGCCGTGATGTAGCGCCCGCCCAGGGAGTTTACGAAGCGTCCAAAGGCGCGGAACATTGCCGGCGTCTTGACCCCGTCGTCTGGCGCCATAATCACCGACTTGCCGCCGCCAAACGCCAAGTTCGCAAGGGCCGCCTTGTAAGTCATACCGCGGGAGAGGCGCAGCACATCCTCAAGCGCCGAAGCCTCGTCGTCGTAATGCCAAAACCGGCAACCGCCAAGCGCCGGACCCAGGGTTCTGTCATGAATGGCGATAATGGCCCGGAGGCCACCGGCGTGATCCTGATGAAACAGGACCTGCTCGTGATTACGGAAACTACTGGCGGCGAACACGGACATTTCGAATTTCCCCCGATCGACCGAAACACAGTCAATATTTCATCAGAAATTCGTTAAATTTCAATTAGTTAATTATGTATTAGCGAAATTCGCCAGATTATGTCGCGACGCGTTCAAGGGGCTGATTATTCTTGCGCGCCTTCATGATTATGTGAAATTAATTGTCGCCTAGATTATCTCGAAATAGCGGCGCAATTGCCAATCGGTGATGGCACGACGATTCTCCCGTTCCTCCCAGTCGCGGGATGCGGCGTAGTGTTCGATAAAGGCATCGCCGAACAGCGATCTGGCGGCCTTGGATCGTTGCAGGCGCTGGGCCGCCTCTCCCAGGCTGCGTGGCAGCGAAAGCCCCTTGGGCTGGCGCTGTTCATAAGCATTACCGAGCACGGGGTCCGTCGGTTCGATCTTGTTCTCTATGCCCCATAGCCCGGATCCGATAGCGGCCGCGAGAGCCAGGTAGGGGTTGGCATCGGCCGCGGCGACCCTAAATTCAACGCGTTGCGACTTGGCACCGCCGCCGATCACCCGCAAGGCGCACGTGCGGTTGTCCACGCCCCAGGTGGCATCGGTGGGCGCCCAAAAACCGGGAATTAGCCGCGCATAGGCATTCACCGTGGGCGCGATCATGGCCAGAAGCTCAGGCATCAGGGTCTGTTGTCCGCCGATGAAATGGCGCATCTGGGTGCTGATGCCGCTCTGTGCCTTGGCGTCGTGGAAGGCGGAACCACCGCCTTTGGCGTTGTTCAGGGAGAGATGGATGTGGCCCGATTGGCCGGGATAATCCGGCGACCACTTCGCCATAAAAGTTGCCATCAGGCCATGGCGCTGCGCCTCCACCTTGGCGAAAGTCTTGAACAACGCCGCCTTGTCCGCCGCGGCCAGCGCTTCGTCCTTGTCGATACTGGCCTCCAACACGCCTGGCCCGGTTTCGGTGTGCAGCCCTTCCAAGGGAAAATCCATGTCCTTGCAGGTCCGCAGCAAGGCGCCGTGAAAATCCGCCCAAGCCGAATTGCGCAATACCGAATAGCCGAAGTTACCAGGCGTGATCGGTTTCAGATCCCGATAACCTTTCTCGGCGGCACTCGTCGGTGTCTCGTCGAAGAGAAAGAATTCGTACTCAAGAGCCGCCGTCGCGGTCAGACCCATGCCCTTGGCGCGATCCAACACTCTTGCCAACATGCCACGGGGACAGATGTCTTGCGCCGGCCCATCGAATGCGCCCAGGAACAATAGTCCCCGGCCGTCGAACTCGTGGGGCAGGTCCCGGCAGCTTTCCGGCAATATGCGAACCTGCGCGTCTGGATAGCCGGTGTGCCAACCCGTAAACGAGACATTGTCGTAGAGCTGGTCATCGCTGTCCCAGCCCAGGACAACGTCGCAGAAGCCGAAACCCTTGTCCAAGGCAGCGAAGAATTTCTCCACGCCCATGTATTTGCCGCGCAGAACACCGTCGGCGTCGAAAACTCCAACCTTGACGTGGTCGAGGCCGCGTTGCTTGACGATCCGTCGGGCTTGAGCAGACGTTCGAACCTCGCGCGCCGACAGACCGGACTGCGCCATCAGAAGCGGTACCCGACGAGGACGGAACCAGTGACGAAAGTATCGGATTCCGTGATTGGGCTGTTGGCAGCCTGTTCCAGCAACAATGTCCCCCGCACTTCAGTCGAAACATATAAAGACTTGGTGATGTCATAGACGATCTGGGCAAACGCATTAACATCCCGGAAGCCGCCGGTTGCCGAATAGGTATTCAAGGTCGATGCAGTATTCCCCGCCGCAACGTTAAAATAGGATTCGGCGTAGGTGTCATCCATGAACGTGGTCCGCCCGCCGAGAATGAGTGAAGCATTCTTGCTCCAACGGTTTCCCCATGCGGCCTCGCCATTGATCAACATGCCGCCATGGCCGCCGCCAAACTCTTTGCGAATGTCGGCCTTGAAGCGCCATGAGGCGACGAAACTTTCGAGAAAAAATCCCAGTTCGGTGCCAAATTCTATATCCGGCAAGCCGGTCAACAACGGTGCGTCGGATGCCTGGCGGCCAAAATCGAACGTGATGCGCGGGCCGGCCCTAAACGTCCGTTTGCGCCATGTATTCCAGCCGATGCCCTGCTGCGTCGATAGAAACAGACTGCCAGCATAGTTCACATCCAGCATGGGCAACGCCTTGAACTCAATGGTATCGGAACCCATGAATTCCGGTGCCGCCACACCACCCAGAGCCGCATTGATGCGAAAAGGGCCAAGCGCGCCTCGCTTGGCGGGCAATACGGCATTCGCAGACGACGCCCATAACTCCCAATCTTTGTATCGGGTTTCAGCTTCCGCCCAATTCAAAGGCAGAAATACCGCAAGCGCCAATGTCGCCAGCCGGCCGAGAATGGAAGATTTCAACATCGCCGTCCCTTTGTTTGAATCGGATGCAACCTATCCCAAGGTTCGGGCAAGCCGCAAGCGAACCTCAATCCGACAACATTGCGGCGACTTGCTCGGCAATGGACAGGGACGCGGTCAAGCCCGGCGATTCAATGCCATAGAGGTTGATCAAACCCGCGACGCCATGGCCATCTGGCCCTTGAATGACGAAGTCCTCCACTCCCCCGCCCGGTTGCTGCAGTTTCGGCCGCATGCCGCTATAGGCGGGTTGTAGCGAGTTTTCCGGCAGCCCAGGAAAATAACGGCGCACCGCATCGTAGAACACATCGGCGCGGCTGGGTTCGACACGATAATCGACAACCGCTTCCAGTTCATCCACTTCACCATCCAACCATTCCTGATCCGGCCCAAAACGGGCTTGGCCGCCCAGATCGATGGTCAGATGCACACCGAGGCTAGCGGAGGCGGGAACCGGATAGATCAGCCTGGAAAACGGCTGCTGGCCAACCAGGGAAAAATAGCTGCCCTTGCAGTAATAGAGCGGCGGCACGGTAGACAGATCCAGGCCATCGATACGCCGGGCCAGGGGCTGGGCAAATAGGCCGGCCGCATTGACTAATTGGCGGCAAGCAAGGGTCATTTCCGTGCCATCGCCATCCTTCACGCGCAGCGCGATGCCGTCAGAAAGCACTTCGCCGCCCAGGGCGCGGCTGCGGAACGCGATCATCGCACCGTGATCCTCGGCCTCGCCCTGATAGGCCAGCATCAGACCATGGCTGTCGATGATTCCGGTGGAGGGTGACACCAAGGCACCGGTGCATGAAAGAGCCGGTTCCTGCGCCATGGCTTCAGCAGCACTGATCTCATAGAGGTCATCTACGCCGTTGGCCGCGGCCTTGGCCTTGATACTTTCTAGGATTTCTAGTTCTTCCGGCTCCGTCGCCACGATTAGCTTGCCGCAATTCCTGTGCTCCACGCCACGGCTGGCGCAATAGTCATACAGTTTGTGCTTGCCAGCCACACAATGCTTGGCCTTCAAACTATCCTTTGCGTAGTAAATGCCGGCATGAATAACTTCGCTGTTACGAGACGAAGTTTCGCTGCCGATCAGCTCCGCCGCCTCAAGGACGATTACCTCGCTGCCGTCCATGGCCAACTGCCTGGCGACGGCCAGTCCGACAACGCCGGCGCCAATCACGATACTATCCACGCGTTCAACCATTGGCGGCAACTTGGCCTGCGCGGTGTTTCGGGTCAAGCAGCTGTGATTTGCATCCCTTCGCCGCCTTGTTGACCATGCAGAGACCGAATTGGAGGTAGGACGATGAGAACCGCTCTGAGTTTCGCAGCCGTAGCCGCCATCGTTGGTCTGTTTATCTACGGGCAGACGCAAGCCGGGCCGCGCCAATGGGAGTATGAATGGCCGAAAACGGATTTCACAAAACACAGTGTTCCGTTTGGCGAAATCATGTCGGGTGGGGTGCGCAAGGACCAAATCCCCTCCATCGACAGTCCCAAATTCATCAAAGCTGCAGTGGCGGAAGATTACGCCCCGACCGAACCAGTGGTCGGGCTGACCGTCAACGGCGAAAGCCGAGCCTATCCTCTTTCGATTTTGATCTGGCATGAAATCGTCAACGACGAGGTCGGCGGCGTGCCCGTGGCCGTCACCTTCTGCCCCCTTTGCAACGCCGCCGTGGTCTTTGACCGCCGTGCGGGCGGTAAAGTTTTGGATTTCGGCACCACAGGCAAACTGCGCCATTCCGACTTGGTGATGTATGACAGGCAAAGCGAGAGCTGGTGGCAGCAATTTACAGGGCAAGCCATCGTCGGCGAGATGTTGGGCACCGAACTACGCTTTTTGCCGGCGCGACTGGAATCATTCGCGAAATTCAGGGCCCGCGCACCCAAGGGTGACGTCCTGGTGCCCAACAACCCCAATATGCGCAATTACGGCCGCAATCCCTATGGCGGCTATGATTCTGCCAACGAGCCGTTCCTTTATCGCGGCAAACTGCCGGGCGTTGTCGCACCCCTGGCCCGTGTCGTGGCCGTTGGCGATCGCGCCTGGTCGGTCGACTATCTGCAGATCAAGGAACGCATCGAGACCGAGGATGGCCTGATCCTGACGTGGGAAAAAGGGCAGAATTCAGCCCTTGACACCTCGCTCATCGCGAAAGGCCGGGATGTTGGCAACGTACTTGTGCAGCGCCGAAACAAAAATGGCCAGCTGGTCGATGAATTGTACCGGGTGGATTTCGCCTTCGCCTTTCACGCTTTCTACCCGAATGCCAAAATCATCGTCGAATGAACCCAACACGGGGGCACTGGACAAGTTGGGCCAGCATACAATGTAATAAGGGATGGCCCCTAAACGACGAGACATATCGGCCCAGGAAGGCAATCCAGAAGTTCAGGAATTTCTGAACAAGCTGGCGGCGACCCCGTCCGTCCACGTTGAAAAGACGCGCGGCCGGCTGTTGTTCGCCATGGATGCGACCGCAAGCCGCGAGCCAACTTGGGATACCGCCTGCCAGATCCAGGGGGACATGTTCGCTCAAACATCCACTCTGGGCGGCCTGGATGTGCAATTGACCTATTACCGGGGCTATAAGGATTTCAGGGCCACGCCCTGGGTCTCAACCTCGTCGGATCTGATCCCCTACATGACCAAGGTGCGCTGCCTGGGTGGACAGACGCAGGTAGAGCGGGTGCTCCGCTATGCCGTGCGGGAAACCGCAAAGCACAAAATAAATGCTCTGGTCTTTGTCGGCGATTGCCTTGAAGAGGATGTGGACCAGGTCTGTACCGTGGCCGGCGAACTGGGAATGCTGGGTGTTCCCTGTTTCCTGTTTCAGGAAGGCAACGAGCCCACGGCGACCCGTGCCTTCAAACAGATTGCCACGTTGACCCGCGGTGCCTATTGCCGGTTCGATGCCTCGGCAGCGGAACAGCTGCGGGAACTTCTCGCCGCCGTCGCGGTCTACGCTGCGGGCGGGCGCAAGGCACTTTCGGATTATTCTAAGGGCAAGGCGGCGCCGGTGTTGCAGATCGCCCACCAGGTAGGCGCCAAATCCTCATGATTGGTTACTTTATTCTAGGCGTTTGCCTGCTGGCCGCGTTGGGTTTGATGGGCCGGGTTCTGCTAACCGCGGATCCGAGAATCCTGGCCAAGATATTGCGTTATTCCGGCTTCGGCATCTGTGCGGCGCTGGCCGCATTTCTGCTTTTGACGGGACGGTTCGCGCTTGGTCTGCCACTTGCGCTCATGGCGGTCGCATTTCTCCGCCGCTGGGCCCTGCCCCGTTTGGGACCGCGCGTCGGCGGCGGATCGGGATCATCACAGGGGCGCAGTTCCAATGTCGAGACGACCTACTTGCGCATGACACTGGATCATGAAAGCGGCGCTATGCGCGGCGAAGTATTGCAAGGCGCCTTCGCGGGCCAGGATTTGAGCGATCTGGGTCAAGACGAACTCATGCAGTTGTTGGCCGAATGCCGGGGAAGCGACAGCGAGGCAGCGCAATTGCTGGAAGCCTACTTGGACCGCAGCCAGGGTCCCGACTGGCGGCAATGGCAGGGTGGCGAGAGCCACGCCGGTCAGGGGACCGGCGCGCCCAATAGAGGCAGCATGACCTTGGAGGAGGCACGCGAGGTGCTGGGTATTGATGCCAATGCCACCGCCAGCGATATCCGCGAGGCGCATAAGCGTCTGATGCTGAAACTGCACCCTGACAAGGGCGGGTCCTCGTACCTGGCGGCAAAAATCAACCAAGCCAAGGATTTGTTGCTGGGGGTGTGACCCTTCGCCTTGCGCTGGGGCTAATGTCGTGGCAGAAGCTCTTCCCATCGGTTTAACAGAGACCATAGGATAGGCGGAGCGGGCATGCGCGTGCGCAAAGCAGTTTTCCCCGTAGGCGGGATGGGCACCCGATTCCTTCCGGCGACCAAGGCGTTGCCGAAGGAAATGCTGCCCATCGTGGACAAACCGCTGATCCAATATGCGGTTGAAGAGGCCGCCGCCGCCGGAGTCGAACAGTTCATATTCGTTACTGGCCGCGGCAAAACGGCGATCGAAGACCATTTCGATCACTCCTACGAGTTGGAGGACCTGCTTTCAGCCCGGGATAAGACCAGCGAGCTTAAGGCTCTTCGGGCCGCCATTCCCGCCGCCGGCCAGATTGCTTATACCCGCCAACAGGAACCTATGGGCCTGGGTCACGCCGTTTGGTGCGCCCGAAATCTGGTTGGCGACGAACCGTTCGCGGTACTGCTGGCGGACGACCTTATTCTTGGCAAAACGCCGTGCCTGAAGCAGATGGCGGATGCGGCCTCGACAACGAAGGGCAATATGGTCGCGGTTATGGACGTGCCGCGCGAGGACACCTCACGATACGGCATTCTCGATGTCGGTAAGGATGACGGACATTTGGCCGAAGTACAGGGCCTGGTGGAGAAACCCAACCCTGACGAGGCACCGTCGACCCTTTCGGTGATCGGCCGCTATATTCTGATGCCGGAGGTGTTTGAACATCTGGGCAAAAAGGAACGGGGCGCCGGTGGGGAAATACAATTGACCGACGCCATGGCAAAGATGATTGGACACAAGCCGTTTCACGGCCTGCGTTTTGAAGGCACGCGCTTCGACTGCGGCGATAAACTGGGCTTCCTTCAAGCCACCATTGCCTTTGGGTTGGCGCGGGATGACCTTCGATCCGGCCTAAGTGAATACATCTCGGACGTTTCCGGGACGCTCTAAGGTCGGCGGCAAAACGAAGAGAACAGTACGGGTTAGAGCATGCATGTCACGATGATCGGCACCGGTTATGTTGGCTTGGTTTCGGGCGCCTGTTTTTCTGAGTTTGGCCACAACGTGACCTGCGTCGATAAGGACGTCGCCAAGATTGAGGCGCTTCAGGCTGGCCAGATTCCCATATTTGAGCCGGGCTTGGACACACTGGTGGAAAGCAATGTGGCTGCGGGACGCCTCTCTTTCACGACCGACATAAAGCAACCGGTGGCAGACGCGGATGCCGTCTTCATTGCCGTCGGGACGCCGTCACGCCGCGGCGATGGCCATGCTGATCTGACCTATGTATTTGATGCCGCGCGCGAGGTTGCCGCCGCGCTGCAGGGATACACCTTGATCGTCACCAAATCGACGGTGCCCGTGGGCACCGGCGCGGACGTCTTCAAAGTGATCAGCGAAGCCCGGCCGGATGCGGAATTCGACGTGGCTTCGAACCCCGAGTTCCTGCGAGAAGGCGCGGCGATCAGCGATTTCATGCGACCTGACCGTGTGGTTGTGGGGGCGGAGAGCGAACGCGCCCGCGAGGTCATGCGGGAGCTCTACCGTTCCCTCTATCTGAACGAAACGCCGGTGATGTTCACGGCAAGACAGACGGCGGAATTGATCAAATACGCCGCCAATGCCTTCCTGGCCACCAAGATCACCTTTATCAACGAAATCGCCAACCTGTGCGAGCAGGTGGACGCCAATGTCCAGGATGTCGCGCGCGGCATCGGACTGGACGGCCGCATCGGATCAAAATTTCTGCATGCAGGGCCCGGTTACGGCGGCTCCTGCTTCCCAAAGGATACCCTCGCCCTGTTGCGCACGGCCGAGGGTCTGGACCTGCCGCTGGAGATCGTCAGGGCGACCGTAGCGGTCAACGAACAGCGCAAGAGGGACATGGCGCAAAAGGTCATCGACGTATGCGGCGGCTCGTTGGAAGGAAAAACCGTGGCTGTGCTGGGTCTGACATTCAAGCCCAACACGGACGATATGCGCGATTCACCTAGCTTGGAGATCATTCCCGCCCTATTGGAAG
The DNA here is from genome assembly GCA_964344935.1 of uncultured Rhodospirillaceae bacterium. GTDB lineage: Bacteria > Pseudomonadota > Alphaproteobacteria. The sequence goes on along the minus strand of CAYFPL010000011.1, from coordinate 98,532 downwards.
CCGGTGCGCATGTCCGCGCCTACGATCCTGAGGGCATGGCCGAGGCTGCCAAGCTTCTCAACGGTGTCGAGTATTGCGACGACGCCTACGATACCTTGCCCGGCGCGGATGCCCTTGCGATCGTCACCGAATGGAACGCCTTTCGCGCCCTGGATCTGCCAAGGGTGAAGGAATTGATGAATGCGCCGGTGATGATCGACATGCGTAACATCTACGACCCCGCAAACATGCGGGGGCTAGGTTTTACTTACGTCTCCGTCGGCCGTCCCGTTGTCCGGCCGTGATTAGGGCTGGTTTGCGATGATAGCGAGCCATCAATTCCACCCGTCCGTCCTGCGGGAATACGATGTACGCGGTATCGTTGGAGAAACCCTCTCCACTGACGATGCCTATGCGGTTGGCCGTTCCTTCGGCACCATCCTGGCCGGCCAGGGCGGCAGCCGAGTTGCCGTCGGCTATGACGGCCGTCTGACTTCAGTCGAGATGGCCGAGCATCTGTGCCGCGGCCTCAACGATGCGGGCATGGACGTCCTACGCATTGGCCGCGGTCCGACGCCAATGCTGTATTTCTCTGTCTTCCATCTTGGCGCGGACGCGGGTGTCATGGTCACCGGATCGCACAACCCTTCCGACTACAACGGTTTCAAGATGATGCTGGGCGGCAAACCGTTTTTCGGAGATCAAGTTCAGGAACTGGGCCAACTGGCCGGCAAAGGCGCCTGGTCGGAGGGGCATGGCGGCGCTGAAGACAATGACGTGCGGGAAGCCTATTTAGCCGAACTGGCCGCCGCCTATTCGACGGACAAGGTCCTTTCGATTGCTTGGGACTGCGGCAACGGGGCCGCTGGCGATATCTTGCCCGGCCTGATCGAGCGCCTGCCCGGCCGCCATATCTCCTTGAACGAAACCGTGGATGGTACCTTTCCCGCCCATCACCCCGACCCCACTGTGGCCGAAAACCTGGAACAGTTACAGGCGACGGTCATGGAAAACAGCCTGGACCTCGGCATCGCGTTCGACGGTGATGGCGACCGGATCGGTGTGGTCGACGGCCAGGGCCGTATTCTGTGGGGGGATCAGTTGCTATCCATCCTGTCTCGGGATGTGTTGGCGGCGTTGCCCGGCAGCACCATTATCGCAGATGTCAAGGCGAGCCAGGTGCTGTTCGACGAGATCGCCCGCCTGGGCGGCAAACCGGAAATGTACAAATGCGGCCACTCCCTGATTAAAAAGAAGATGGCCGAAACAAAATCACCCCTGGCCGGCGAGATGAGTGGGCATATCTTTTTCGCCGATAAGTACTATGGCTTTGACGATGCCCTCTATGTCGCGGTGCGATTTCTCGATACCGTCGCCAAATCGGGGGAAACGGTGGCGGCTTTGCGGGATGGCCTGCCGCAAATGATCAACACGCCGGAGGTCCGTTTCGATTGCCCGGATGAGCGAAAATTCCAGGTTGTGAACGAGGTCGTCACAGCCCTGCGCCAAGATAGTGCCGAATTCTCAGATGTTGACGGAGCCCGCGTCTCGACCCCCGATGGTTGGTGGTTGCTACGGGCTTCGAATACACAGCCGGCCCTTGTGGTCCGTTGCGAGGCAGCGGATGAGGCCGGATTGGACCGTCTGAAGGCTGCCGTCACGGCCGCCCTGGCCCCCTGTGGCGTTGCGCCCCCAGCGAATTTCTAGCCAAATTTGGTGAGAAATCTGACGATCGCGCGGGTGCGGTCTGTAAACAGTTTGGGCAGGAAATAGCTGCCGGCGGCGCGGTGACCAACTTCGCCAAACGTTGGATAGGGCCAGATGGCGCCGGCCATGGCGCCAATTTTCAGACCCTGGTTCACCGCCATTACCCACGGCTGCAGCAAATCACCCGCATGGGGACCGACGATCGAGGCCCCCAGCACCTTGCCATTTTTAGCGGTAACCACCTTGATCATGCCCTCGGAATCGCGCTCCGCTCTGGCCCGGTCATTCTCGGCAAAGGGAAAACGCAAAATATTGATGTCGCCGTGTTGGGATTTGGCGGCATCCTCCCCCAAGCCCACATGAGCCAGTTCCGGGTCGGTATAGGTAACCCACGGCACCTGGCCGATACCCTTGGCCTTTGCGGGCAGACGGAATAGGGCGTTGCGGATCACGATGCCGGCGTGGTGTCCGGCCACATGGGTGAACTGCAATCCACCAGCTACATCACCAATGGCGTAAACCTTCCGGTTCGTCGTCCGCAATCCTGCATCCACGATGATGCCCTTGGGGGTATAGTCAATGCCGGCGGCTTCAAGGTTCAGGCCGTCCACATTTGCCTTGCGTCCCGCGGCGATCAGCAGATGGCTGCCATTGACCAATTCGCCGTTGTCCAACCGCACCGTCACGCCGCCGTTATCCGCTTCCACCCCCTCGACCTTCACCCCAGTCCGGATATCGACGCCCTCGCGGGCCAGGCGATCCTGCACAACCACGGTCAGTTCTCCGTCGTCGTTGGGGAGCAGGCGAGCCATCTCGATGACGCTGACAGTCGAACCGAGCCGCCGATGCGCCTGTGCCATTTCAACCCCGATGGGCCCGCCGCCGACCACGATCAGGTGTGCGATGGGTTGGTCATAGTCGAATATGGTTTCGTTGGTCAGATATGGCACCGAATCTAATCCGGGCAATGGCGGCACCATCGGGGATGAACCGGTGGCGATTACGAAACGGCGCGCTGTAATAGACTGCCCGTCAACCTGAATTTCCCGCCTTCCGGTGAACCGCGCCGATCCCTGAAAAACTTTGACGCCAAGGGCTTCGAACCGCTCCACGGAATCATGTGGAGCGATCGAATCGATAACACTCCGTACATGATGGCGCACGGCGGCCGGATCAACGTTGACCGGCCCGCCGGAAATTCCAAAACGGCTGGCATTTTCGATGTTGTGGGCCGCCTTGGCTGCCGCCAACAGCGCTTTTGACGGCACGCAGCCGAAGTTAAGGCAATCGCCCCCCATTAAATGCCGTTCCACCAACGCCACGGATACACCGAGCTGGCTGGCGCCGGCTGCAACGCTCAGGCCCCCGGAACCGGCGCCGACAACGCAGATATCGACATTAAGTGGCTGCGCCATGACTTCAGGTCCCTTGTTTACGGGCATCCTTGCGCGCCTTCCATTTCTTGTAGACGACGGGCAAGGCCGAGAGCACCGCCAGGCCGATCAGGGCCAATAGTACATCGCCGCTGAGAATGGCTTTTGCTGATAATTCCTCACCGCTGTCAAGAATGCTGTCCAGTCCGGTGCCGACCTGGGTAAACACAAACGTGCCAGGAATAATGCCAATGAACGTGGCCGATATATAGACACGCAGGCTAACGCCGAGAAATGCCGGCACCAAATTGACCAGAAAGAAGGGAAACAGCGGAATTAGGCGCAGGATCAAAAGGTAGTTGAAAGCGTTCTCCTGAAATCCCGCTTCCATCTTTTGCAGGGCCGGACCGGCGCGGGCCCGTAGCGGATCGCCCAGTGCCGTTTTTGCGATCAGAAACAATGCGGTTGCACCCACCGTTGCACCAATGACGACAAGGCTGGTCGCCACCAAGGTTCCGAACAAGAAACCACAGGCGATGGTCATGATGCCGCCGACAGGCAGCGAAAATGCCGTCACCACGGCATAAGCCAGCATGACGAGAATTGCCATCGGGACAGCATGGCTATCTACATAGGCCGCCAAATCGGCACGGTAGAGACGCAAACTATCGAAAGAAATGTGGCTATGCCCGTCGAAAATGAAAAACACCACCAGTCCGGCGACAAGGACGAAGATTGGCCACATCCGGCGAACTGAAAACGCCGGTGGCGCGGTTTCCACCTCGGAAATGTTGCCGTGATCGGCAGTATAGTCCTGTTGCCCCCGATCCTTGCCGGCCATGGCTACTTCCCTGAAAAACCTATGTAATAACTATAGCGCAAAGATGGGCCGCTAGTAGGATAGATATACCGTGAGAAACCGCCTGCGGCGGGATTGGCGGCGTTGACTTATAGCAATCGAAAACGTATACAGCGCGCTTGATTTCAGCCCTACCGGGGCAGGCAATTTTGATGACAAATTTGATGGAGGTTGTGGGGTGAAACGCACCTACCAACCAAGCCGACTGGTCCGCAAGCGCCGGCATGGGTTTCGTCACCGTATGTCAACCGTCGGCGGCCGCCGTGTTCTGGCAAAGCGCCGCTCGAGGGGCCGTAAGCAACTTTCGGCATAGGATCAAACCGGCCCCTACGACAGGGTCCGGCGGAGCTGTGTAATGAGATGAAGCACGGTGATACGAACCTCGTGCGTCTGAAAAGGCGTGCGGATTTTTTGCGTGTGAGCCGTACCGGGGAGCGCTTCGCTGCGCCCGGTTTGGTGTTGCAGGCAGCGCCTAGGCCGTCTGATGCGGACGACTTCGGCGAATCCGTCGTAGGGGTCGGCTTTACGGTGAGCAAAAAGGTCGGCAACGCCGTCGCGCGAAACCGGGCGAAGCGGCGCCTGCGGGCCGTCGCCGCCGCTGTCATGCCGGGGCTGGCGGCCCCGAACAGGGATTTTGTACTGATCGGCCGTAAGGCGACCCTGCGGCGGCCGTTCAAGGATTTGCAAGGCGACCTTGTCCAGGCCTTGCGGCGAACCGAAATACGCGATCAATCCGGCGGACGGTCGGCCTCATGAGCGGGCTCCTAACTGCATTCCTGCGCGGCCTGATCATGATCTATCGTTACGGGCTCGCCCCGCTGATCCCCGGCCGATGCCGCTATTTGCCCAGCTGTTCCCATTACGGCCTTGAAGCCTTGCAGTTACATGGACCATTTCATGGCACATGGCTAACCCTGCGGCGGCTGTTGCGTTGCCACCCCTGGGGCGGTCACGGCTATGACCCGGTTCCCGCGCGCCGGGCCGATGCGGCCGCCTCGTCCGCTCCTTCCGCGTTCTTGAAAAACCGATAAAGCGACCCGAATGTCTGACCAACGCAATCTTGTCATCGCCATTGCTCTGTCCCTGGCCATTCTGCTGGGCTTCCAATATTTCATCGAAGCGCCAAGGCAGGAAGCGCGGCAAAAGGCGCTGGAACAGCAACAGGCCCAAACCCAGACCGAACAATCTGCCGACGGCGGCATAACGCCAGCGGCGCCGGGCACGGAGGGTGGAACGACGACGGCGCCGGGCGTGGTGCCGGGCGCGACATCAACGGGGGTGGGCAGCGTGCCTAGTGCCGCCAGTCTGGCGGCCAGCCGCAATGCGGCCCTTAATCTTTCGCCCCGTGTGACAGTGAACGCACCGCGCCTCGGTGGCACCATCTCTCTCAAAGGCGCCCGCATCGACGACCTGACCATGCTGGACTACAAGGTCTCGATTGATGAAGACAGCCCACCCGTGACACTTTTGTCGCCGCACCGGGCGCCAAATCCTTACTACGGTCAATTCGGCTGGGTGCCACTAGACGGGCTGAAGGTGCCTGATGGCGATACGGTTTGGCAGGCTAACCGCAAGACTTTGGATCCTTCGCGCCCCTTGACCCTGACGTGGGACAACCCCGATGGCGTGCGCTTCATTCAGGTCATCGAGATCGACGAACATTTCATGATGAAGGTGACCCAGCGGGTGGAAAACAATTCCACCAGTCCGGTATCGACTCATCCCTATGGCCGTATCGTGAGAACCGACACGCCTTCCACTCTGGGCTTCTATATCCTGCATGAAGGCCCCCTGGGCGTGTTCAACGACACCCTCAAGGAAGTCGATTACGACGATCTCGTGGAAGGTCCGGCGGACCTTAACAACAGCACCGGCGGCTGGATCGGGATTACGGATAAATATTGGCTAACGGCCCTTATTCCGGGACAGAAGACCGCCTACACGGGTGCTTTCCGTTACAGCCAGCCCAACAGTAAAGACACCTATCAGGCTGATTTCATGGTCCAGGCGCCTCATATCGTGGCGCCCGGCGCCACGGCCCAGGCGGTCAGCCATTTCTTTGCCGGCGCGAAAGAGGTCCATCTGCTCGACCGCTATGAGGAGCAATTGAAAATTGCCCGCTTTGACCTCGCCGTGGATTTCGGCTGGTTCTATTTCCTCACCAAGCCGTTGTTTTTCGTCCTCGACTATTTCTTCAAACTGCTGGGTAATTTCGGGCTGGCGATCCTGCTGCTGACGGTCTGCGTCAAGCTGATCTTCTTCCCGCTGGCCAACAAGTCATACGCGGCCATGAGCAAGATGAAGGCCTTGCAACCGGAAATGACGAAATTGCGGGAGCGTCACGGCAACGACCGGCAAAAGATGAACCAGGAAATGATGGCCCTCTATAAGCGAGAGAAGGTTAACCCGGCCTCTGGCTGCTTGCCCATCCTGGTGCAGATTCCCGTGTTCTTCGCGCTCTACAAGGTCATGTTCGTCACCATCGAGATGCGCCACCAGCCCTTCTTTGGTTGGATCCACGACCTCTCGGCTCCCGATCCCATGTATATTTTCACGCTGTTCGGCGCCATCCCATGGGACGTGCCGCAATTCCTGGCGATCGGCATCTGGCCCGTGTTGATGGGAGCGTCGATGTATCTTCAGCAAATACTCAACCCGCAGCCGGCGGATCCGGTGCAGGCCAAGATCTTCCTGTTCATGCCCTTGTTCTTCACCTTCCTGCTGGGCAGTTTCCCGGCCGGTCTGGTGATCTATTGGACCTGGAACAATATCCTTTCGGTCAGCCAGCAATGGGTCATCATGAAACGCATGGGCGTCGCGGTTAACCCAACGTAGATGCCCGAATTCACGGCCAGCCAGCTAGAAGAAGGCCGGCTGCTGTTTGCCCAGGCCTGCGACTTCGTCATGGGCGCGGCGCAGGAGACGGATCTTCCCCAGCCCCTGTTACCCGAAGTCGCCTTCGCCGGCCGATCCAACGTGGGCAAATCGAGCCTGCTGAATGCCCTGACCAACCGCAATAATTTGGCCCGTACGTCCAACACTCCAGGGCGGACGCGTGAAGTCAATTTCTTCCGTCTTGGCGACCGCTTGATGCTTGTGGACTTGCCGGGCTATGGCTATGCCCGGGCCGGCAAGGCAGACATCGCGCGGTGGAACCAACTGATCGAAGACTATCTGAAAGGTCGAGGCAATTTGCGCCGGGTATGCTTGTTGATCGATGCCCGGCGCGGCATTGGGGCGGCGGACCGCACCGTGATGGAGCTGCTGGACCAGGCGGCGGTGGTCTACCAGGTCATCCTGACCAAGGCAGACAAGGAAAAATCCGGCGCCCTGGCGAAAGTAATCGCCGAAACTGCGGCGGAACTAAAGCGTCATGGCGCCGCCCATCCAGACATCCTGGCCACCTCGTCCGCTAAGAAATCCGGGCTGGAAGAGGTCCGTGCCGCTCTCGCGGCGCTGGCGGAAGCGCCATGAGTGGTTTATATGCAGCCCCATGAACGACAAACAGACAGACCAGGAACATAGCGAACAGCTTCTGACCGCCCGTACCCTGTCAGAGGCCCTGCCCTACATGCGCCGTTTCACGGGCCAGACTTTCGTCATCAAGTACGGCGGCCATGCCATGGGCGACAAGAAACTGGCGGACGATTTCGCCAGGGACGTGGTCCTGATGAAGCAGGTGGGGATCAATCCGGTCGTGGTACACGGCGGCGGGCCTCAAATCGGCGCCATGCTGGACCGTCTGAAGATCAAGAGTTCCTTTATCGACGGCTTGCGGGTGACCGACAGCGAAACCGTGGATATCGTCGAAATGGTGCTGTCCGGTTCCATCAATAAGGCGGTCGTCACGGCGATCAATGGCGCCGGCGGCGTCGCCATCGGTATTTCTGGCAAAGACGGACGCTTGATCGAGGCGCGCAAGCTGCAACGCACCACCCGCGACCCAGACAGCAACATTGAGAAAGTATTGGATTTGGGATTCGTCGGTGAACCGGTGGCGATCAATCCGAATTTGCTGCAAACCTTTGCGCAGTCGGATCTGATCCCGGTCATTGCGCCGATCGGCGTTGGCGCTGAGGGAGAGACCTATAACATCAACGCCGATACGGCCGCAGGCAAGATCGCGTCGACGCTGAAAGCCGCAAAGCTGGTCATGCTGACCGATATCGCCGGTGTCTTGGATGGTGACGGCGCGTTGATCTCGAAAATGACGCCTGAACGGGCCGAGACCTTGCGCGCAGAGGGGGTGATCAAGGGCGGCATGATCCCCAAGTTGGAAACCTGTCTCGAGGCCGTCGCCGAAGGCGTCGGCGCGGCGCACATTCTGGACGGCCGCCTGCCGCATGTTCTGCTGTTGGAAGCCTTCACCGCCGCCGGCGTCGGCACCATGATCGAAGCTTAGTTCTCACTGAAAGGGTCTGACCTAATCCAATCGATGGTCTCACGTAGCAGCGTCGGGATATCCCGGAGCGGCACGCCCAGGCTATCCCGGCGGGTAAAATCAAATCCGGTTGCCGGCACAGGCGCGCCCTCCAAGGCCGCGGGCATTACCATATCGGGCAATATTTTTTGCAGTTCGGCATAGATGTCCTGCCAATGCCAGCTGTCGTAGACACCGAAATAGCGTCCGGAAGCCTCCCGGTTCTCATAGGCGGCGAGGAAAAGGGCCGCCAAATCGTGCAAATGGATCATTGAACTGGAATCGTTTGGGATTGTCTGGTGCCGGCCGGCTTCGCCATTGATCAGTGCCCGCAACCAAACGTGGGGATTGTCATCCATCTGCGCCGGTAGGATGACCGGACCAAACATCCCCGTTGGAAGGATGATAGAGAGGCGGATGCCGTGCTCTTCAGCGAATTTGATTGCTGCCTTCTCCATCACGGTCTTTGTCGCGGACGTGTATTTTTTTGCCCGGCACTGTTCCCCTTCATCGGACCAATGGTCGACCTCGTTCTTGAAGGGTACGGGCGGCACCGGATTGGTACTGGAGGTGCTGGAGCAGATCACCACATTGCCGACGCCTTGATCGGCCGCCGTCGCCATAATGTTCAGACATCCGTTGACGGTGGGCATGATGATCTCGGCATATCCCTGTTCGTCGTCCATTTCCCGTGCCGGTTTGCCAGAGGGACCGAAATAGGTGGGAATAAGGCAAGCAATAAAGACACAGTCAGCGCCCTCTAACGGATCAACAAAATCAGCCCGGTTGGTCATGTCGGCACTAAACAGGGACAACCGGTCCTTGGCGCCGGGCAAGGCAGACAAATAGGGGGCCTTGGCCGGATGGTCCCGATCGCGCATGGTGCCATGCACCCGGTAGCCGCGGGCTAGGGCGGCCCTGACAATATGGGAACCTGCCAGGCCGCTCGCCCCCACGACACAGAGCGTCTTTTGAGATGACGTCGTCACTTCGGCTGTGTCCGACTACTTGCGGGCGGCAAAAGGTTCGGCCTCGCCGCGATAGCCGATAAGGCTGATCAACCTGTTTGGCAATTCAGTCCCAAAGACATCACGCTGACAGTAGTATCCCGACAGCATGATGTTAGGCAGTCCGTTCTCGTTGCCCGCGCCAAAGATCTGCATGATGTAGATGCAATAGGACTTTTCAAAAAGGAAACGACGGTATTTCGAGATCCCGAGATTGTTGATCGCGACCGCGTCCGGACCCCAGGTCACGGTACCCGAGCGCAGGCGCTTCCACAGAACCAGTTGCGATTCCCAAGGCTGATAGCCTGGCCAGTGCTGGGTGTCTTCATTCAATCGGGTGGTGATCAACTCGAAATAGCGGTCCTCTCCGGTCCAAAATTGATAATCCCTGTCGCGGGAAAAATCGGCGCTTGAGGCCTGGCGGGCGTTATTCAGGGTCAGTTCGACCGGTTCGCCAAGCAGAATGATCCGCGACTTTTCTTCGCTGACCACTTTCCATCCCGCGGCAAGGGCCTGAAATGGTCCCGATAGGACGAAGAAAACCGTCAGCACAGCTATGTACTTGGACATAATGGCCTCCATAGGACCCGGCGCGGGAACCATGGTAGCGCTATTGGCAGTACGGACAAACCGACAAATCGGAGGTAATTGGCTGAATGTTGAGTTAGCGAATTTTGTTCAATTCTCGCTCAAGTTCTGAATCGCTCAACGGATAATCGATGCCATCGCGGGCGTTGAGAATATTTTGCGGGCGCACCTGAGCCATACGCAACTGCAACTGCATGGCAGTCCGCATCGAGAAATCGGCTTTCCATGTCAGTGCGGTGACGCGTTTTGGATGAGCGGATTCAAGCACCTTGTTCACCACGTCCGGTTTGTAGCCGCTTTTCAAAGACAGCGCCTGGACGACAAAGTCCCGATCGCCATTGGCAATGGCATCCTGCACGATGTCGCTGTCCAACGCGCCGTCCTTGAACAATTCAGTCGCCCACGATTTGCCGCCGGGTTCTTCCTTTTTCGAATTCTTGGCTTTTTCCTGCTTCTCCGGCTCAGCCTTACCCTCGCTGTCATCGGCCTCTTCCGGTTTTAAGGCAGCCTTGACAGCCTTGGAAAGTTCCACGGCGGTGGAGGCGTCGATATCATTGCGGTTGCACAGGCTCTCAACCAACGACGTCGCCACAAATCCAGCTAGACGTCGGATGGCACCGTCAGAAAGCTTTGGCCATGTCACCAAAGGCTTGTGCCAGGGTTCCACATTGGCAGCGTTGTCGATGATCCAGTCCAGGGTATCTTCCCGCAATTGCGCGCTGTCATTGGCCAGCAAGGCACCGACAGCTTTGGGATCCAGCGTCTGGGCCACCGCATCAGCCACATCGCCGCCTAATTCCTTGCGCTTTGCGATGGCGCTTAACGCACCAGATTCCCGTCCCGCGGCGATGATCTCAAGCAGGTCTTCATCGCTCAACAGCGGCGAAAACTGCAGGACCGGCGCGGCAACGATGGTTTCCAAATCCTGCGCCAGGCGCAGAACAATATCCTTGGGCACGCCGTCGGACGATTTCAGATGTTCGGATACGATGGCGCGGATCTTGGGCAATTGGTCGGCGGCTAAATCTCGGAGCACATTGATTGCCAACGCTTCCGCTTGTTCCCGCTGTTCAGTAGACAAATCGGGGACCAGACGGCCTATCTTGTCGGCCAACTGGTAACGCACCTGATCGTCGCCATCCTGGGCCAGCTTGGCGTCGGCCTGTCGGGGGGTCGAACTATTGGCGGCTATGGCGCGGCGAACTTCCGCCAAGTCGTCATCCGCCAGGTAGTAGAGGATTTCAGGCCGGGTATCTTCCCGTTTGGCTAAACGCAGCCGTTCCTTAGCATCATCGGTTTCCAGCACATCGCGCTGTTCTTCATAGCTCCTCGGCTTCGACACGCGGTTCAATAGCGCTTTCAGCATGCCTAGGCTTCCTCTCCTTCGTCTAGGTTGCGTTCCGCCACCACAGCTTGGCCCCGGCCGCTGCGCTTGGCTTTGTAGAGGGCTCGGTCGGCCCGATTGATCAATTGGTCCAAATCGTCCTCGAAATCCGGATCGGCAAGGGCGATGCCTACCGAGATGCCCAACGGATGATCCGCATCGCCCGAAAACTTTCGCAGGCTCGCCGCACTCGCCAGCAGTTCCTCGGCCTTATGTCGGCCACCTTCGAGGTCCGTCTCCTCGAGCCACATGGCAAATTCGTCGCCGCCCAGACGGCCGGCAATATCACCGCGGCGCCCCTTGCCGTCGCCGTTCAAGATATCGGCCACGGCAACCAAGGCCGCATCGCCGACCTGATGGCCGTGGGTGTCATTGACGGACTTGAAATAGTCCATGTCGATATAAAGGAGGACGCCCGGCCGTTTGTTGCGGCGGTGTTGTGCGATCCGTTTGCCGACGCTGTCATGAAAACCCCGGCGGTTCAAAAGCTTTGTCAGTTCATCAACGCTGGAGAGTTCTTCCAGCCGCTCCTGAATCTCGGCCTGCGCCATGGCAATTCCCAGTTGCGACGCGATATCGACCAAGGTGGTCACGGCTTCTTCCAGGGCGTCGTGATCCCGCAAAGCGACTGCGAGTACACCTTTTGGCTGGTAGCGGAAGTGGCAAGGCACCAAGAGCAACTGCTGGCCATCACGCACAAAATGGTGCACGCGCTCCGGATCGCCGGCGAAGGCTTCTTGCGCATCCGCCAGAATGTCGTCCATCGGCATGGTCGTATCGATCCTGTCGGCGGCCAGGTGCAGCCCGCCGTTCTTGTCATCACGCAAGATCCAGATCTGGCTTGCCTCGATCGCATCCCCGGTTGCCGCGGCTGCGGCGGCAAACATTTCTTCCGGCGTCAATGCGTCCCGAATAGAGTCCACGATGGACCGGCTCAACTGTTCCCGTTCCCGGGCACGGTCCAACTCAGCTTGGCGCTCTTTGTCGCTGGTGATATCCCGGCAGATGCCGCGCACTCCTTGCAGCGTGCCGTTGTCATCAAAGACGGGCAGACAAGACGCCCGAACACAACGGCGGTCCTGGTCCCGGTCCAGCAGCCAGCATTCAACCTCGTCCAGATGAGCCAGACTTTCGAATGGATTGACCGGCGGATCCAGGTTGTCGCCATGCAACTGATCCGCCAGCAATTCCCGCGCCGGCCGTCCATCCAGGTCGTCCGGGGCATACCCGAGCAAGCCGCGCCCTGAGACGAAGGTGAAGCAGCCTTGGGCGTCGGTCTCCCAGACAAAATCGGCAGAGCAGGAGACCAGGTCCTTGAACAACTGCCGCGATGCCACCAGGGCACGGCCAAAATTGACGTCAAAGGTACTGTCCCGCGCCAATAGCAGGACATTTCCGGGCAACTCGCCCGCGGCGCGGTCTTCCGGCAGCAGGGTAACGTCGAAAACACCCTCGCCGGTCGGAATAGGAAATTGGAAGCGTTTCGAGGCGATATCGCCACCTGCCAAGACGTGCGCAAGCATGGCACGCAATTCGCTGCCCAGTTCACCATCCATGGCGGACAGAATAGGTTTGGCAAGGCCGTTGGCAGCGCGGACATCGCCCGCGGCGTCAAACAACACGACCGGGCCTGTATAATCGGCGATCAGTTCCGCTGTCGACAGGGACAACGGCGCTTCACTACCCGGGTCATCGTCCGGCGCGGAGGCAAGTCCAAGGGCCGAACGTAGAAGGGGGAAATTTGCCACAATGTCCGCTTTCTTCAGCCTAGGCCAAAATCGCGGGCAGCCTAGCAGACAGCCCCTTAACGCTGCCTTAATCCCACCGCGCGGCTTGCAGTCAGAAAATCTTGTTTAACTGCTTCTCCATCTCTGCCTCCGACATGGGAAAATCCGTGCCGTGACGGGCATTTAGCAGCTTCTTTGGGGGAATATGGGCGGTTCGGCTTTGGATCTGGATCGCCGTACGCATGGACAATCCGGCCTTCCAGGCCAACGCCGTAATGGCCTTGGCGGAGGCGGAGGCGATGATTTTTCTCACCAGTCCGTCATCCAGTTTCGTCCTTAGGGAAAGGGCCTCAATCACGAAATCATTGCGCCCGGACAAGAGCGCCTGCTCCATGGCATCATCGTCCAGCAGCATGCGCTGATCCAATACTTTGGCCTGCTCGCGTTCGCCCTCCTGAACCTCACCTTCACTCTTGTTGATCCGCTCCTTCAAGCGCTTGGTCAAATAGCGGGTGGTTTCCTTGTCGAGATCGTTTCGTTCCGCCAGTTTCTCCAGCAGCGCCGAAGCGACGAAACCCGCGACCCGGCGAACGGCGCGAATGGAAAGCTCCGGCCGCATGACCATCGGCTCGTGCCAGGACTGCACATCCCGCGCGTTCTCGGCAATCTTGTCCAAGGTCGCCTCGCGAATGGAGGCCTTTCTGTTTGCCAGCAAGGTGGCGACCGCAGGCACATCGAAGGTGGCGACAACGGCATCGGACACGTCGGCGGAAACATCTGATCGGTTGGCGATGGCACAGAGCGCCTCTTGCGCGCAGCCGGCGGCAATCACTTCCATCAGGTCGGCATCACTCAACAAGGGTGAGTATTCCAGGACAGGGGTGGAGACGATAACCGCCACGTCCATAGCCAGTTGACGCACGATGGAATAGGGTACGTCACGGCTGCTCTTCAATTCTTCCGACAACAGGGCCCGGACGCGGGGCAGTTGGTCCGAGGCCAAGCGGCGCAGCATATCGAAGGTGAGCTCGCGCACCTTCTCCTGTTCCTCATTGGACATATCGGGCAGCAGACGGGCGATCTTCAAGGCCAGATCGGCGCGTACGTCCTCGTCGGCATCGTCCGCCAGCATGTCGTCGGCTTGCACCGGCGTCGAAGGATTCGCGGCCACGGCCTGGCGCACTTCGGACGATTCATCGCCGGCCAGGTAATAGAGTATTTCCGGCCGGGTATCCGCTGCCTGGGCCAATTGCAGGCGGGCATCAAGGTCGGCGCCCGCAAGCATCTCTTTTTGCGAGCTGTAATCCCGGCCCCGGACCGGCGCAGGCAGCTGTTTCGCCGCTGGTTGAACGGGCGGCCTTTGTTTGCGTTTCAGCAAATTCTTAAGCATAGCGGCACGAAGTTTATCAGCGCCCCATTAAGGCCTTGTTAATGACGCCGATGGCCTTAGTCTATGGCCATGCCAATGGGGAACAGCTTGAATTTGGACGGGGTTGTCGACTGGATTTTCGATCTGGACAATACCCTCTATCCGGCTCATTGCGACTTGGGCGCCCAATTGGGCCGGCGCATGGGCGAATTCGTCGCGCAATTTCTTGATCTGCCGCTGGACGAGGCGCGGGCGGTGCAGAAGCAATATTTTCATGCCCACGGCACCACGCTGCGCGGCATGATGCTGGAACACGATCTGCATCCGGACGAGTACCTGGACTATGTCCATGACTTGGACCTTACCGGAATTCCCATCGACGAACGCCTTGCCCCTGCGCTGGCTGCCCTGCCGGGACGCAAGGTGATCTATACCAATGCCACCAACAAACATGCCCATCGGGTTTTGGGCCGTCTGGGAATCAGGGAGCATTTCGAAGGCTTCTTTGACATCGTCGATGCGGATTATGTGCCCAAGCCAAACCACGCGCCATACGAAGTGCTGCTGGATCGCCACGACATCGACCCGAGCCGTACTGTCATGGTGGAAGATATCGCCCAGAACCTGGTGCCTGCTTCCAACCTCGGCATGGTGACAGTCTGGGTCCGGGGTGGCCGTGACATCGAGTTGACGGATGAACAGAGCCGCCATGTCCACCACATCACCGATGATTTGGCTGCCTGGATGGAGGATTTGTGCGGTTGACAGACGCCCACGGCGGGGTAGTTTGCCGCCAATTCTGTAGCAGGAGAGACACATGAATACCACCGGCCTGGAAGCCGTCATCGACGATGCCTGGGAACAGCGCGACAGCATTAATGTCAACACCACTGGCGAAATGCGCGATGCGGTCGATGCCGCTTTGGACGCTTTGGACAAAGGCGAACAGCGGGTCGCGGTAAAGGGCGCGGACGGCTGGACGGTCAACCAATGGCTGAAAAAGGCGGTGCTGTTGTCATTCCGCCTGAACGATATGACCGCCATTGACGGCGGGCCCGGCCCGAATACCACCTGGTACGACAAGGTGCCCTCGAAGTTCGAGGGCTGGGGGGACAACCAGTTCCGGGCCGCCGGCTTCCGCGCCGTACCCAACTGCGTCGTCCGCCGGTCTGCCTACATCGCGCCCAATGTGGTGCTGATGCCCAGCTTCGTCAATCTGGGCGCCTATGTGGACAGCGGTACCATGGTCGATACCTGGGCCACGGTGGGCAGTTGTGCCCAGATCGGCAAGGATTGCCATATCTCGGGCGGCGCCGGGATCGGTGGCGTGCTGGAACCCCTACAGGCGGAACCCGTGATTATCGAGGATAACTGCTTCATCGGCGCCCGCTCGGAAGTGGCAGAGGGCGTCGTCGTCGAAGAAGGCGCGGTGTTGTCCATGGGTGTATTCATTGGCGCCTCCACCAAGATCGTCAACCGGGCCACGGGCGAGGTCAGCTACGGCCGCGTGCCGGCCTATTCCGTGGTGGTGCCGGGCTCCATGCCAACCGAGGGCGGGGTCAGCCTGTACTGCGCCGTGATCGTGAAGCAGGTGGATGCGGGCACCCGGGCCAAGACCTCCATCAACGAATTGCTGCGGGATTAGATGGCGGCGGATAACAAACCAACCGATGCGGTGGAACTAACCCGGGCCCTGATCCGCTGCAATTCGGTCACCCCCGCCGATGGCGGCGCCCTGGCTCTCACCGGCGCGGCGCTGGAACGGCTGGGCTTCACCACCCATCACATGACGTTTTCCGCGCCCGACACCCCGGATGTAGACAATCTCTATGCCCGCTTGGGCACCTCCGCCCCCAATTTTTGTTTCGCCGGTCATACGGACGTGGTTCCGGTGGGCGATGCAGAGGCCTGGAGCCTGGAACCCTTCGCCGCCGACATCAGGGACGGCATCCTTTACGGCCGCGGCGCCACGGACATGAAAGGGGCCGTCGCCGCCTTTATCACTGCCGTTGATCAGTTTCTGGCGAAGCGCGGTGGACAGTTCGACGGCTCGATCTCGCTATTGATAACGGGTGACGAGGAAGGTCCCTCCATCAACGGCACCGTCAAGGTGCTCGACTGGCTGGCCGAAAGGGGCGAGAAACTGGACCATTGCCTGGTGGGCGAACCGACCAATCCGGATGCTCTGGGCGATATGATCAAAATCGGTCGCCGGGGCAGCATGAACGGCACCTTGACGGCAAAGGGCGTGCAGGGCCACGTGGCCTATCCCCATTTGGCCGACAATCCGCTGCCGCGCCTGGTCAAGATGCTGGACCGGCTTTGTTCCCACGAATTCGACCAAGGCAACGAGCATTTCACGCCGACCAATCTGGAATTGGCCAGCATCGATGTGGGCAATACAGCCTCTAATGTCATTCCCGCCCAGGCCACGGCTCTGTTCAATATCCGTTTCAACACCGAGCAGACCTCGGATGACATTGAAGCCTGGCTGCGGGCGCAATGCGATTCAGTGGGCGGCGACTATGAGCTGGATGTTAGCGCCGGCTCGCAGCCGTTCCTGACGCAACCGGGGCCGTTCACGGATTTGATTTCCCAGGCGGTGGAAGAGGTCACCGGCATCAAGCCGGCCCTGACGACGACGGGTGGAACCTCCGATGCCCGCTTCATCCATCATCATTGTCCGGTGGCGGAATTCGGCTTGATATCGGAAACCATGCACAAGGTGGACGAACAGGTTCTGGTCAGCGATATCGAAGGTCTGACCGGCATCTATACCCGTATTCTTGAGTATTATTTCGAGCAGAGTGACGCCGGCGGCGGCCTCCATGCTGGCTGAGATTACCCGGTCACTGAACGGTGCCTGGCGCATTGCGCGCATGGATCCCAACGCGCTCGACTATTTCGACCTGACCATCGAGGGTTTTTGGCGTTCGTTCACGGCACTGCTGGTGGTCGCACCCTTCTATGTTCTGTTTCTGATTGTCAACTATGACAACCAGCCTGGCCTGCAGCTTCCCACTGGGCCGGAGGTCTCGGCGGAATTCTACGTCGCGGTAAAATTGGTGGCCTATTTCCTGGGCTGGATGGCATTTCCGTTGATCATGATGCCCATCTCAAGACTGCTGGATCTGAGCCAGACCTATGTCCAGTTCATCATTGTCTGGAACTGGTCCAACGTCTTGATCATGGCAGTGATCCTGCCGACAGTGTTGTTGTTTCCACCCGCCGCACCCGGCGGCCAGGCCGGCAAGCTGGTTCTGATGGCGGCCCAAATCACCACCTGGTTTTATGGTTATCTGGTGGCCCGCGCCGGCCTGCAGTGTAAGATCCTGACGGCCGTCGGGGTCGTCGTGCTGGATTTACTGGTCAGCCTGACGGTCAGCCTGTTGGCCGGCCGCCTGCTTTAGAAAGCCTATTCGGGATAGTCCACGGCCACGAGATAGAGGCCATGGGCCGGCGCTACCGGTCCACAACGTGTGCGGTCCTTAGCCGCCAGGGCATCCGTCAGTTCAGTCGCCGCCCATTTTCCCACTCCTACCATGTGCAGACTGCCGACGATGGATCGGACCTGATGATGTAGGAAGGACCGGGCCGAAGCACGCACATGAATTTCGTCCTCCTGGCGCGAGACATCCAGGACGTCCAAGGTTTTGACGGGCGATTTCGCCTGGCAATGCACGGCCCGAAACGTTGTGAAGTCATGCTTGCCCAACAGACCCTGGGCCGCATTGTGCATGGTCTCCGCCTCCAACGGCCCGCGGGCATGCCAGACCCGGCCGCGACGCAGGGCCAGGGGCGGGCGCTGGTCGGTGATACGGTAAAGATAATGACGCGCCGTCGCCGATAGCCGGGCATCGAAATCTGCGCCGACCGCCTCTGCCGAGAGGACCACAATGGCATGGGGGCGAAGATGAAAGTTCAAGGCATCACGCACCGTATCGTCAGGGAATTCCCGGGTAAGATCGAAATGGGCCGCCTGGCCCAGGGCATGCACGCCCGCATCGGTTCGCCCGGCGCCGTATAGGTTGACGGTCTCGCCTGCGAAGCCCTGAATGGCCTCCTCCACTGCCTGCTGGACGGCGTATCCGTTGGCCTGGCGCTGCCAACCGACGAATTCCTTGCCGTCATACTCCAGGATCAGCTTGTAGCGCGGCATAACGGTGTCAGGATCGGGGCACCCGGCCCTCGATGGGATAGGCGGGATCGTTGTAGCCGGGCGTCGAGGGATGGCCGATGGGGACCAGGCTGTCCACCAGCGCTTCATCCTCTGCCGTGAAACCATAGTCCAGGGCGCCCAGGTTCTCACTCCACTGTTCGAACGTACGCGGGCCCGCGATGGCACTCTGGACGAAACTGTTGTTCAACACCCAGGCCAGGGCGAACTGTCCCGCCGTGATGCCCTTGTCCTCGGCATGGCGGCGCAGCGTCTGAGCGATCACCAGAGATTCTTCCCGCCATTCCGACTGCATCATACGTCGGTCGTTGTGGCCAGCACGGCTGTCCTCCATCGGTTGGGCGCCCGGCTCATACTTGCCGGTCAAAACACCGCGGGCCAGGGGGCTATAGGGCACCACGCCCAAGCCATAGAAATCGCAGGCCGGCAAATGCTCCACTTCCGGCATGCGGTTCATGGCGTTGTAGTAAGGTTGGCTGACCACCGGCCGGTCGATGCCCAGTCCTTCGCAGATATGGCAGATTTCAGCCACCCGCCAGGAGCGATAGTTGGACAGTCCGAAATAGCGGATCTTGCCCTGCCGGATCAGATCGCCCAGAGCGCCGACGGTCTCGGCCAATGGCGTCTCGGGATCTTCCTTGTGCAGGTAGTAAATATCGATGTAGTCGGTATCAAGGCGGCGGAGACTGCCCTCGCAGGCATCCATGAGCCATTTACGCGATAAACCGCGCTGGTTCGGCCCCTCCCCCTTCGGACCCGCGACCTTGGTCGCCAGGACCCATTCGTCGCGCTGGCTGGCGATGGCGGCGCCGGTGATCTCTTCCGAACGGCCGGCTGTATAGACATCTGCCGTGTCGATGAAATTGACGCCTTGGTCCCGGCCATGGGCGATGATGCGTTCGGCCTCGTCCGGCTCGGTCCGTCCGCCGAACATCATGGTGCCGAGGCAAACGGGGGAAACCTTCAGGCCGGAGGCGCCGAGTTTGCGGTAATCCATATCTCTATCCGTGGTGCTGCGATATGCCGACAGCTTATACCAACCTGCGGTGAGAGGAACCCATATGGTTTTGACGATATCTGTTGGCTATATTGGCGCCGAAAGTCCTGTGGCGAGGCCGCCCAACGCACCTGCCGAAAAAGAAACGGAACCCATCAATGCCCATGCATGAACCCCTGCACCTCACGGAAGACCTGCGCATGATCCGCGACCAAATCCGCCGCTTTGTCGAGGAAGAGGTCACCCCGAACGGCGAAGCATGGGAAGTGGACGGCATGGTGCCCCGCGAGGTGCTGGCAAAGATGGGAGAGCTGGGATTCCTTGGCATGCGCCATCCGGAGGAGCATGGCGGTTCCGACCTTAGTGCCCTGGCCTCGCTGATTTTGTCGGAGGAGCTCGGCCGTTCCACCTTCGGCGGCGTCTCGGCAACGGTGCTGGTCCACACTGATATGGCCTCGCCCCATTTGACCCGCTATGGCACCGAGGAACAGAAGGCCAAGTACTTGCCCGCCATCTGCCGCGGCGAGATCATTACCGCGGTGGCGGTGACCGAACCAGGCGCCGGGTCCGACGTGGCGGGGCTCTCCACACGGGCCGTCCGCGACGGCGATGACTTTATCCTGAACGGCGCCAAGATGTTCATCACCAACGGCGTGCACGGCGATCTGTTCTTTGTCGCCGCCCGCACGGATCCGGACGTCAAGGGCAGCCGGGGCATTTCCATGTTCATGGTGGAGAAGGACACGCCTGGATTTTCCGTCAGCCGGCGCCTGGACAAGCACGGCTGGCGCAGTTCCGACACGGCGGAGCTTTCATTTGCCGATTGCCGCGTTCCCGCCGCCAACCTGCTAGGCGAAGAGAACAAGGGCTTCTACGCGATCATGGATAATTTCCAGAACGAGCGTTTGGTGCTCTCGGGCATGGCTATCGGCGAGGCCGGCAAGGCGCTAGAGATCACCCTGGACTATCTGAAGGAACGCAAGGCCTTTGAAGCTACACTGTGGGAGAAACAGGGCATCCGCCAGCGCCTGGCCATGCTGTCGGCGCAGGTGGAGGCGGCCCGGCAACTGGCCTATCACGTGGCCTGGCTGGACAGTGAGGGCAAGGACTGTGTGGCCGAAGTCTCCATGCTGAAGGCGATGTCTGCCGAGGTAGTCAATCGGGTGCTCTATGATTGTGTGCAGTTCCACGGCGGCATGGGCTATATGCGCGAAAGCACCATCGAGCGCATGTCCCGCGACGCCCGCCTGCTGCCTATCGGCGGCGGCGCCACGGAAGTGATGCTGGAGGAGGTCGCAAAACGCCTATGAGCCGGGAAATTCTCCATATCATCGATTCCCAACGCACCACCGAGGGCGCCGGCTTTCCCATCCGCCGGCCCTTCCCCACGGCGCAATTGGATAATCTTGACCCGTTCCTGATGCTGGACGAAGTGGGGCCGGTGGACTGGCCGCCGGGCAAGGCCCTGGGCGCGCCGGACCACCCCCACAGGGGTTTCGAGACCATCAGCTACATCCTGTCCGGGGAAAAACTGCACGAAGATTCCACAGGCGACTACCAGATACTGGGCCCGGGCGATGTGCAATGGATGACGGCGGGTTCCGGCATTATCCATTCCGAAATGCCCAGCCCGGCCATGAAGGAGGCCGGCGGTCGCTCCCATTCCTTTCAGATCTGGGTCAACCTGCCCGCCGCGCACAAGATGGTGCCACAGCGTTACCAGTTCGTCCCCGGCGCCGAGATCCCCTTGGGCAAGAGCGAAGACGGCCTGGTCAGCGTCCGCGTCATCGCCGGCGAAACCTATGGTGTTCAGGCCAGGATCGATACGTATACGCCCGTCTCGTTGCAGGATTGGACCATGCAGCCGGGCGCCACGGCCCAGCCAGCCCCGCCACAGGACCAGCAAATGGCCCTATACCTGTTTCAAGGTCGCCTTTCTGTCGGCCCGGATAGGCGGGAAGTGACGGATGGGCAGCTGGCCATATTCGGAAATGGCGAGGCTATCCATCTGGCGGTCGACAGCGAGGCTGAAGAACCGGCGCGATTCCTGCTGTTTGGTGGTGTGCCCATTCGCGAACCCATCGCCCGCTATGGCCCGTTCGTGATGAACACCCGCGAGGAGTTAATCCAGGCCTTCGACGACTACCAATCGGGCCGCATGGGTGTGATCAATCGTCAGGCGGGCTGAAGTTCGCGGTTTCGGCGGTAACCGATCATCCACGCTGGACCGACCGCGAGCAGGGCCATGATTGCGATAGCAAGAAACGTATCCTTGAAGCCGATGGTGCTGGCCTGGGCTTGGACCACGTGGGAGAGGTAGTTGATGGCGCCGGCCATCTGGGTCAGATCCGTCAAGCCGGTACCCGCCAGCAAATGCTGTATGCCGTCCAACAGTTCCCGTGTGGTTTGGTTGGCCCAGGTCTGGGTATCGGTCAGGGCTTCGGCGTGAAACTGGGTTCGCAGCTGGAAGAACGCGGTCAGCATAGTGATGCCGATGCCGCCACCGAGATTACGGAAGAATGTGGATGACGAGGCGGCCCGCGCCACTTTGTCCGGCGGTACGGCCCTTAGGGCAGCGACGCTGAGGGAGGGAATGGCCAGGCTAAGACCCGCCTTGATGATGGCCGTATAGACGACAAGGGCCAAGAAAGTTGTGTTCACATCGACCGCCTGGATCAGGAAAAAGCCCACGGCAAACACCAGCAGGCCCACGGCGATGGGAATGTGCGCCGGAAATGTGTCGGTAATACGACCGGCAAGCGGAAAAAACAGCATCATCACCAACCCACCCGGCGCCAACAAAAAGCCCGCCCGCGTGGCGCTATAGCTTTGGATGGTTTGCACGAACACAGGGATGAAATAGCCAGAAGCAAACAGCCCCGTCCCGAAAACGAAACCGGCAATCATGGTCAAGGTGAACTGCCGGTTGCGGAACAGGGTCAGATCCAGCAGGGGATAGGGGGCCCGCAATTGCCAAAGAATGAAGGTGACCAGACCGCCACCGCCCAATACGAGGCGATAGACCACATAATCGGAATCCCAGCCCTTGCGCGGGCCGTTAGCTAGTCCGCCCAGGATACTGAACAAGGTCAACAATACCAACGCCAGACCGATCCAATCGAAGGCCGGCAGTCGAGCCGCCAGTTTCTTGCCGGGCATGAAGACCAGACCCAGCATCAGCGCCGGGAAACAGAACGGTAGGGGCAGGAAGAAAAGATACCGCCAAGAGATACTGTCGATGGCGATACCGCCGACGATCGGACCGAAGGTTGGGGCTAGAACACTCATCAACCCATAAATGCCGATCGCCGTACCGCGGCGTTCGGGCGGGAAGACACTGAACATTGTGTACATGGCCAGCGGCTGGCCGATGCCGTTAGCCGCACCTTGCAGAACGCGGCCGACGATCAAGACGTCCATGTTCGGCGCCGTGGCACTAAGGAAGGAACCGATGCCAAACACCGTCAGAACCAAGGTAAAGGTGATGCGCTGGCCCAGCACTTCGATCAACCAGGAACTGACCAGCATGGTGGCGGACATGGTGGCGAGAAATCCCGTCGCCATCCATTGCGCCTGATCAAGGCCAACGCCAAATGCGCCGATGACGGACGGCACGGCAACATTCACCATGGACGAGGCGAGGCCCATGGCGATGGCACCGGTCATGACCGTCAGCGTTACCAGCCAAATGTAGGCCCGGCCGTAGCGCCGCGCCAGGTCGTCAGCGTTGACGCCGGCGGCGACGGTCATCCGGCTCGCCGCGGCTCACATAACCCACGGCCTTTGGCTGGACGAGGTAACTGCGTCTTGCCCCTTGCCACTGTCATTCGCATTTCACGGGCGGGATGCCCGATGGTTTCCCCTGTTCCGAGCCGCTAAACCGCGGCCCGATCTTTGCGCCATATTACACAAAACCGACGGAATAGGGCGCTAGTGCGGGATTTAGAATTCCGCCTCCAAGGTCAGCCAAAGTTTGTCCGTATCCTGGGAGAAGCCATTTGCGTGGTAACTGGCGGCCTGCAGGCTGATACGGGATGCGTTGGTAAGGCGGACCGAGGCCGCCAGATCCCATTCCCAACCCAGGCGGCCGCCTATGTCCGGGCGGCGGAATTCATGCACGGCGCCCCAAATGCGGAAATTGGCGAAGGTCCCCGGATGCAGCAGACCGTCGGCAAAGCTGGCGAGCCTGGCGCCGCTAATCTTGTATTCCACTTTCAGAAAGCCGTCGCCGACGCCGCCGTTTGGCGTTACCAGAAACTGATCCGACAGGCCCTGGAATTTGTGCAGGGTCGCAAAAGGGGTCTGGAAGGCACCGCCGTCATCACCGCCCAATTGTTCAAAGCCCAGGTCGAATTTCCAGGGTGAGAGGCGCAATCCGCCTCCCAGCATCAGATATCGATGTGAGGATTGGTCCGGCTGTTCACGATAGCGCCGCTGATAGGCTGCCGCGGCGTTCAAGGACAGCTGCGCACCCCGCCAGCGCCAGCCGTAACCGGCATTGGCGCCGTATGTGGCATGATCGAAGGCATCGTTCTCAACATCAAAAAGATAGGCATGGGCCCCAAGCGACCAGGAAGGAAAGCCCCTGTAACTGGCGAGCAGGAAATGGCTGTCGCTGTCCAGGGCATGCCCGCTGGCGCGGCGGCCGACGAGGCGGCGAACCTGCCAAATGTAGCCATAGTCGATGAACCAGTCGGCGATCCGGCGCGCCTGGAGGGAGACAGCATCATGGCTCTGTCGTGTCTGCCGGAAAGCCGACGGCCCGATAAACCGTTGGTCGCCATGGCTGATACTTTGCCGCCCGACCTGAACGCCGAAATCGTCATTGGCGTCGAACCGCAAGACAGCCTGGGTTAGGTCCAGGTTCTGGGGGTCCTGGATGGTGGGATAGCGGGGATCCACGTCGGCGGCATTGCTGGCGCGGCCATGGCCCAGTGCACCCACTGCCGTCCCCTCCGCCAGCAGGCTGAATCCATTGACGGGTGCGGTGGCGAAGCCGGCGCGCAGGCGGGCCGTATGCGATACGCCCCGGCGTGCCACGTTATCCTGGTCTACAAGTTCAGTGCGGTAGCGGAAACTGCCGAACGTATGCAGGGACAGCGCGGACAACGGCCCTCCAGGCCGCAAAATGTCGGCAGCGGCAAGCGGCGATGGCAGCGACACGGCGAAGATCGCAAAGAGAACCAGAAATCGCATGAACGGACCGCAAAGCTTCTACATTGATCAATCGATTCAGCCTTCCCATATCATAGAGCCAGGAATCATTCAGATAGAAACAGCCATGTCCAAAGCCACCCTACTCAGCCGACTGGCACCCTTCGCCGTGCTGGCGCTCCTTTTCCTACCGGCAGACCGACTATGGGCAGACCGGGCGAACATTGGCGAGGTCACGCGCACGCAAGCGAACGTAACGGGAGAGTTGGCGGGGCAGCGGCGCGATCTGCAAAAGGCCCTGCCAGTCTTCAGCGAGGAAGTGGTGACCACCGGATCACTGGCTCGGGCCGGGGTTCGTTTCAAGGACGGCAGCCAATTGACCATGGGCGCCCAAGCGCGGGTCGTCCTGGACCGCTTCGTCTTCGATGCCAGCGGCGGCGGTGCCATCTCGCTTTTGAAGGGTGCAATGCGGTTTACCTCCGGCATCGCGGCCAAGAAGGATTTTCGTATTGTCACACCAGTCGCGGTCATCGGCATTCGCGGTACCGATTTCTGGGTCGGCCAGATTGATGGCGCCTATGGGGTTTTGCTGCTGAAGGGCGAAGTGGAGGTCACCAACGATGGCGGCAGCGTCACCCTGGACGAGCCCCTGCAAGGCACCCTGATCTTCTCCCAAAACGCGGCGCCGGAAGATCCGAGCCTTTGGCCCGGCGAACGCCGCGCCCGGGCCCTTGCGGGCATCAGTTTCAACTAATATGTAAAACCGTGGAAAGCTACGAATAGAGGGTTTGCGAGGCCAGGGCCGCACCTTCAGCCAGGGCTTCCAACTTATCCCAGACGATCTGTTCCTCGACCGCCACGAAACCCGCCGCGGTTTCAAAGCCGCAATCGGTGCCGGCAATGATCCGCCGCGGATCGCCCACGGCCTGGGCGATGCGGCAAATGCGGTCGGCCACGGTGCGGGGATGTTCCACATAGTTGGTCGTGGTATCGATCACGCCGGTTATCAGAATGCTATCGCTGGGCAGTTCTGAATTTTCGAAACAGTGATATTCATGCTCGTGACGGGGGTTAGCCATAGACAGCAGCAGCCCCTGGGCGCGTGCCTTGGCGATGGTGGGCCAAATCTCCTCCAGCGGCACATCGAAGACATGCGGCCCTTCGTAGTTGCCCCAGCAGACATGCAGGCGTACCCGTTCAGGCGGAATTTCGGCCAGTGCTCGGTTGACCGCCGCCACAACGCATTCGGCGAATTCCAGGAAGGCCTCGATGGACTGGTCCTGGAACAGCGTGTGGCGCTCCATGGCAAGATCCGGGGCGTCGATTTGCAACAAAAGGCCCGCATCGACGATGGTGCCATACTCCACCGACAACGCCTCGGCCAAGGCATCCACATAAGCCGTCGTATCGGGATAGAAATCGTTCTCCATGGCGGCGGCGATGATGCCCGGCGACGGCGCGGTCATGAAAGCCTCGGCCACATCGTGACCCTTTAGCAGGCTGTTCAATCGCCGGCATTCCGCATCGATAGCGCCGCTATCGCCGTAGCTGACTGGACCAATCGCCTTTGGCGCCCGCATCAGGGAGACCCGATCCGCCTCCGTCGTCATCTCCAAAAGCTTCTTGCGATAGCCGTCATACATAGTCATGTCGGCCATCAGCTTGCGGTTGCTCCGGCCGCCAAAGCCGCTCATGCGATGGCGCACATAGGTGAAGAAGCTTTCCCGCCCCATCTCGCCGTCATTGACGATATCCAGACCGGCCGCGATCTGCTTGTCCAGCACCTCCTGGCTCGCTGCCAAGACCGCGCCTGCCAATTCACCATCGTCCGCGTCTTCACCCAACGCCAACAGCCGGCGCAGATCGCGCGGCCGAGGTAGGCTGCCCGCATGGGTGGTCAATATCCGGGTTTCGCTGCTCAGCATGCCGTTATCGTCCCATCGATACCGGCACGGAGCAATTCGGGCCGGTCAAACGAACCACAACCGTGCGAATGCGCCCCGCGCTAGCGGTCTGACTTCACAAGTGCAGTCCGGCGGCTGTCGAGAAATTTCAGGATCGCCGCCAGTGTGCGGTCCGACTTCAAGACTCCACCGCGGCCCAACAGTTGATAGCCAGCGGCCTTGCGGCCCTGTTTACCCCGCTTGATGACGGAGTAGATGGGCATGGCAGAGACCTGGCCGTAGACCGCGAATGTGGCGCCGGATTCGTTCCAATCCACCGCATAGTCCAGCCAATCGCCGGCAATGACGCCACGGCTGTAGGACTGCAAGATCTCTCGCAATTCCTGACGGTTGAAGAATTCGGCTTTTCCCCTGGAATTTGTGCCGCCGGCCTTGGGGTGGTGCCGGCGACGGGCCTGCTCGAAGGTGACAACCTCGGTCATCAGAAATGGTTACTCCGGCCTCTTGGTCGCGTTTGGCCCTATTGTGTCACGCAAAATGACAAGATGCCATATGTCCGTTGTCGATTTTCCGTAATTCCGGCATTTCCTCGCGGCAGCGGGATTGCACGTTGGGGCAGCGGTCGGCAAATGCACAGCCGGTACTCTGCGCGGTTTGACTGCCCACATTGCCCGCCAGGACGGCGCGTTTACGCCGCCCCGCCTTAATCCGCGGCACCGCTTCAAACAGCGCCCGGGTGTAGGGATGCAACGGTTTGGCGAATAATTGTTCCCGGCTGGCATGCTCCACCACCCGGCCTAGATACATCACCGCCACTTCGTCGCAGACGTAGTCCACCACGCCCAAATCATGGCTGATCAGCATGTAGGTGACACCAAAATCGCGCTGGAGATCCTGCATCAGGTTCAAGACCTGGGCCTGAACGGAGACATCCAGGGCCGATACCGGTTCGTCGGCCACGATTAGGGCCGGCCGGGTCACCAGGGCACGGGCGATGGCAATCCGCTGCCGCTGCCCGCCGGAAAATTCATGGGGATATTTATCCAGATCGTTCGCCCGCAGGCCCACGGCGTCGATAGCCCGGAGGACCCTGGTCTCGCGGTCCCCATCGTCCGCCCCATTGTCCAGGGCATCCAGGGTTTCGCCGACGATGCGGCGCACCGTATGGCGCGGATCGAGGGATCCGTAAGGATCCTGAAAGACCATCTGAAACTGCGCCCTGGCCCGACGCAGCTCCCGCTGCGGCAATTGCGCCAGATCCTGCCCCAGTATTTCAACCCGGCCGGCAGTAGGCCGGTCCAGCATCATGCACAAACGCGCCAGGGTCGACTTACCGCAACCAGATTCACCGACCACGCCAAGGCTGCACCCCGCTTCGATGGTGAGATCAACGCCGTTTAGGGCATAGACCTTCTCGGGCGGTCGGAACAAGCTTTCCCGCGGCAATACGAACTGTCGGTGCAAATCCACCGTTTTGAGTACGATTTGACTCATGCCGGCGCGCCATCGTGGTGATGGCAGGCGACCCTGTGCACCCCTCCCAGAGCCGTCATCGCTGGGATCTGCTGCCAACAGACATCCGAGGCCTTGGCGCAACGGTCGGCGAAAGTGCAGGCAGGCGGCAGATCCGCCAGTTCGGGCACAGTGCCGGGGATCGTCTGCAACCGGCTTTCTCTGGCGGAACCGGGTTGGGGCACGGCCGCGAAAAGACCCTGGCTATAGGGATGGCGCAGATCGTCGAACAGGCTATCGGTAGTGCCCTGCTCCACCATGGCGCCACCGTACATCACGGCAACATTGTCCACGCTCTCGCCAATGACGCCCAGGTCGTGGCTGATTAGGATCAGACCCATGCCGGTGTCTTCCACCAGTTCGCTGATCAGATCTAGGATCTGCCCTTGAATGGTGACGTCCAGCGCCGTGGTGGGCTCGTCAGCCAGCAAAATATCCGGCGCGCAGCTTAGCGCCATGGCGATCATCACCCGCTGCCTTTGACCGCCGGATAATTGATGGGGATAGGCATCGATGCGCCGGGCCGGATCGGGCAGGCCGACCCGGTCCAATAGACGCAAGACTTCCTCTCTTGCTGCGGCACCGCGCAATCCCCGATGCAGACGCAGGGGTTCAGCGATCTGCCGGCCAATCCTGTGCACCGGGTTAAGGGATGTCATGGGCTCCTGAAAGATCATGGCGATGCGATTGCCGCGGATGTGGCACATGGCCTCTTCATCCAGGCTCAAAAGCTCCGTGCCGTCCAAATCGATACGGCCGCTGGCCCGGGCCCCTTCGGGAAGCAGGCCCAATAGCGCCAGGGCAGTCATGGATTTGCCGCACCCCGATTCCCCGACGATGCCCAATGTGCCGCCCTGTTCCAGTTCGAACGAAATGCCGCGCACCGCTTCCGCAGGGCCGCGGCTGGTCTGCAATTCGACCCGCAATTCCTCTACGGTCAGCAGAGCCATCGGCGCCTACCTCTGCCGGGCCAGGCGCGGGTCGATCAAGTCCCGCATGCCATCGCCCATCAAGTTCAGGCCCAAGACCGAGAGCACGATGGCCAAGCCCGGCCAGACGGCAATGATGGGGGTGAGAAAGATATAGCTCTGGCTTTCACTCAGCATGCGCCCCCAGCTTGGATCCGGTGGCTGGGAGCCCACGCCCAGGTAGCTCAAGGCGGCCTCGGCCAGAATGGCAATGGCGAAGGATATGGTGGCCTGAACCACGATCACCGAGACGATATTCGGCAGGATATGGGCGAATGTAATGGACAGATCGCCCTTGCCGGCGGCGCGGGCGGCGAGGACGAATTCCCGCTCCCACATGGAGATGGCGGCACCCCGTACCTGGCGGGCGAAGATGGAGATGTTGTAGATGCCCAGGGCCAAAATGGCATTGGTGATGCCGGGACCCCAGCCCGCTGTCAGCAAAATGGCGATCAGAATGACCGGAAAGGCCATGTTCAGATCGCTGATCCGCATGATTACATCTTCGGTCCAGCCGCGCCGGGCCGCGGCCCAAAGGCCAAGACTGACACCCACCAGGGCGCCCAGGCTGACCGCGATCAGCCCCACAACGATGGAAGTCTGGGCGCCTGCCATGATCATGGACAGAATATCCCGGCCGAACTGATCGGTGCCGAACCAATGGGTCATGCTAGGCGGCTTCAAACGCTGGGTGATGATGATCTCGGTCGCGGAATGGGGCGTCCAGACCAGCGATAGAAGCGCGAAAAAGATCATCGTGCCGGTCAGGGCCGAGCCTATCATGAAGGAGCGGTGGCGCATGGCGCGGCGCATGAACCCGGCAGCCGGACTTGCCGTTGGTTCTTCCGATGCCATGGTTTCCACCTGCGTCATGGCCGGATCCTAACTGTGAATCCGGATGCGCGGGTCGACCAGGGCGTAGAGAATATCGACCACGAAATTGACCACCACGACGATCGCCGTGAACAACAAGACAACGTTCTTCACCACCATCAGGTCGCGGTTGGAGATGGCATCGAAAATAAGCTTGCCCATGCCCGGCAGGGCGAAAACGTTCTCGATCACTAGGGTGCCGGTCACCACTGTCGCGACCAGCAGGCCGCCGACGGTCAGAACCGGCACCAGGGCATTGCGTAGCACATGGCCCCACAGGGCGGCCCGTCGGCTCAGCCCCTTGGCCCGGGCGGTGCGCACATAGTCTTCCCGCGCCACTTCCAGTACGGAAGACCGGGTCACGCGGGTCATGATCGCCGTCAGGCTTAAAGACAGGGTAAACACCGGCAGGATCAGGGAACGGACACCTTTCCAAAGACCGTCATCCCAGCCCGGAAACCCACCTGAAGGAAGCTGTTGCAGGATGACTGCGAACAGGATGATCAACAGGATGCCAAACCAGAAGTCGGGGATCGCCAATCCGAGTTGGGAGAAACCCATGACGCCGTAGTCACCGATCTTGTTATGGTTGGTGGCGGCGAAGATGCCCAAAGTCAGCGCCGTAAGGGTGGCGACGACCATGGCGCCGATCGCGAGCGGCAAGGTGACCTGCAGGCGCTGGCCGATCAGATCGGTGACGGGCACCTTGTAGACATAGGAAAGCCCCATTTCGCCCTGCAAAAGGCCGGCGACCCAATCCACATAGCGGATGTAGGCCGGCCGATCCAATCCCAGTTCCAGGCGGATGGCCTTGATGGCGCTGTCGGGGGCGTCCACGCCCAGCATGGTCAGCGCCGGATCGCCGGGCAAAACCTCCAAAAGCAGAAAAATGATCACGGAAGCGCCCGATACGGTGATCAGGAAGGTCAGGAACCGCCGCGCCAGGAAGACAGACATGCATCCGCTTTAACCCCGAACGCCCATCAGGGCAAGACGCTTTGCCCTGAAATGGCCCAAATCCGGTCCCAGCCACGCCCCAATCCGGCAGCAATATTCCAGACTGAGCCGCAGACCTGGGAGCAATTTATTGATCATCGGCGAGCTAGACCTGGATTGGGCCGAACAGGACCCGGACTATCTGGTCCGGGTCAAGGCCTTCCTGAATTCAAAAGTCGAGCCACGCCCGAAGTCCAAGACAACTGATGATGCGCCCCCGCCGCAAGTTGGCCAGCCAAAGGAACTTGCTCTAGACTAACGCCAGTCTATCGATCCTGGGGAGGGACGACATGGTCTTGGAGGTGACGCCGCTGGACCAGCCGCTCGGCGCGCTCGTGCGCGGTTGGGAGCCCAAGGCGGCGCTATCGCGCGGCGATGAAGGCATCATTCGTGATGCCTTGCGCGACTATTCCGTACTGGTCTTCCGCGGCCATGAACAGCCGACCGACGAACAATTGGTCGCCTTCGCCGAAAATTTCGGGGATCTGGTCAAGGGTTCGGAATGGTTCGGCGATATCGCGCCGGTGCCGGAGATTCTCCGCGTCAATAATTTGGTGGACGCCGACGGCGTGGCCCAGGGCACCGGCGCCTCCGATTCCCTGGAATGGCATTCCGACTATTCCTATGTGGATACTGTCGGCAAGGAGAGCTTCCTGAATGCGGTGGAAATTCCGGCCCTCAACCCACCGAAAACCTATTTCTGCAGCCAATATGATGCGTTCCAGCGGCTCAGCCCTGGCATGGCCGATCGTCTGCGTGGCTTGCGCGCCCATCACAGCATCACCAATTATGCCGCCGGCGGGCGACGAACACCACGCGAGGGGGAGGATTTCCGCGATGATTTTCAGGCCAAGCGGGAAAGAAACCGGCGATTGGGAATTGCCCGCCCTGATATCCCCGAGGCCGAACACCCGGTGATCCTGCGCCATCCCGATACGGGGCGCGAAATCCTCTATGTCAGCCGGGGCATCACCCGCCGTATTGTTGGCATACCCAAGGACGAGAGCGACGATCTGCTAAAAGAGCTTGCCGCCCATTCCACCAAGCCGGAGTGCGTCTATGCCCACGAATGGCAGTTGGGGGACATGGTGGTGTTTGACACCCTCGGCACCCTGCACCGCCGGGATGCCTGGGACCCCGCCGAACGACGTGTGATGCGGCAGATGAGCACCCTCTGGCGCCCAAGCGCTGATGGCGTGGCCGCCTAGAGCCGGTTAGACTGACGCCTTCGAAGTCCCGAATTGGGGAGGGATAAGCCACTTATGGGCATCGTGTTTTATGATCTCGAAGGGCGGGACGGACGCAACTTCAGCCCCTATTGCTGGCGCACGCGCCTGGCCTTGGCCCATAAGGGGCTGGACTACGAGCACCGGGGCACGGCGTTCACGGCCATTGGCGATGTGGGCGATGGTTCGTTCAAGACGGTGCCGATCATCGACGATGGCGGCAATATGGTTGTCGATTCCAACGCCATTGCGGTTTACCTGGAGGAAGCCTACCCCGACCGGCCGTCCCTGTTCGGCGGTTCCCATGGCCAGGGCTTGTGCAAATTCATCCATAGCTGGACCAATGCGGTCGTCCATCCCGGCGTCGCCACCTCCGTGATCATGGATATCTTTGACCATGCTTGCCTGGAGGACAGGGACTATCTCCGCCAGAGCCGGGAGAAGATTTTCGGCAAGCCGTTGGAGGAAGTTCAGGCGGGCCGGGAAGACCGGGTTGAAGCCTTCCGCGAAACGCTATATCCCTTGCGCCTGACCGTACGTGGCCAGGACTTCCTGGGCGGCGAGCAGCCGAACTATGCTGACTATATCGTTTTCGGCGCCTTTCAGTGGGCCCGCACCGTCAGTGACTTCCGGCTTTTGGCGGAGGACGACCCGGTGTTCGCCTGGTTCCGGCGCGTAGGCGATCTATTTGACGGCCTGGGGCGCAAGGCGCCCGGTTACTATTGAGTTTTGAAGATAGAGGACAATGCAATGACAACCTTATTCACCGGCGGCCTTCTCTACGACGGCGGCAGCGAAATTGTCGAAGGTCAAGGGGTCCTGATCGAAGACGGCAAGGTCACGAAAGTGGCGCCCGCCGGGGAATTCGACGGCTTCGACGGCGAGACCATCGATACCGCAGGGGGCACATTGATGCCGGGCCTGTTCGATTGTCATGTGCACCTGTGCCTGGGCGCCGAAGGAGACCCAGGCACCGCGGCGGACAAGCTGTTGCCGGGTCAGTTGACCATGAAGGCCCTGGAACGGGCCCAGGTCACCCTTGCGGGGGGCATCACGGCGATCCGCGACTGCGGCGGCAAGGATTATCTGGAATTCGCCGTGCGAGATGCCGTCAATGCGGGCACACAGATGGGCCCGACCATCCGCGCTTCAGGCCGGGTCATCTGCATGACGGGGGGACACGGCAACCGTAATGGCCGGGTCGCTGACGGTATCGACGAGGTCATCCAGGCAGTGCGTGAGCAGATACACGCTGGCAGCGACCTTATCAAAATCATGGCCACGGGCGGTGTCATGACGCCGGGCGTCAACCCGGAAGATGCCCATTACACGGCCGAGGAAATGGCCGCCGGCATCGCCGAAGGCCGTCGTTTCAGCCGCCGTTCGGCCTCTCACGCCCAAGGCCGCGACGGCATCCTGAACGCGGTGCGCGGCGGCATTACCTCCATCGAGCACGGCATCTTCATGGACGAGACCTGCGTCAACGAAATGCTGGCCCAGGGCACCTATCTGGTGCCAACGGTGGCGGCCTTGCGCAATATTCTGGACAACAAGGATAACGGCATTCCCGCCTACGCCGTCGAAAAGACCGAACGCGTGGCGGAGCACCATCGTCGTTCCATTCAGATGTATTACAAGGCGGGCGGCAACATAGCCATGGGCACGGACGCGGGCACGCCGTTCAACAAGCATGGCGAAAATACCATGGAACTGGAGTTCATGGCCGATCTGGGCATTAAGCCTATCGATGCCTTGCGTTTCGGCACTTCCAGCAGCGCCGACCTGGTGGGATTGGAAGACCAGGGCCGGGTGGCAGAAGGTATGGCGGCTGACTTCCTGATCGTCGACGGCAATCCAGCAGAGGACATCACCAAGGCCTCTCGCCGCGACAACCATCGTCTGGTGGTCAAAAGTGGCGTTCCGGTGTCAGGCCAAACGGCGGTCATGTCGGGCCCGCATTTTCAGCGCATGGCGGCGTTCTAAATCAGTCGTATTCCGTCACACCCGCGGAGGCGGGTGTCCAGGGCCGCAGACGACATTGGTTGATCATACATCTGGATGCCCGCTTTCGCGGGCATGACGGATGGATGCTATTGCGTCAGACTTCAGCCCGTCAGATAGATTGCGTACAGCTTCGCCGATCCGATCGCCAGGCCGACGACCACAGCCAGGATGGTCAGGACAATCAGGGCCACGCGCACCAGGGTGGAAACGGGTACGCCAGGCTTGCAGAAAGGCACCAGGTTGAAGGCCAAGCCGCCCAGCACCACTAGCCCGGCGCCGACTCCGAACAGAGTGACCGAATAGGGCTGGAAGATCAGTACAAGGGCCACCAGGCAAAGGCCTATGATGCTGAATTCAATGCGTCGGGCCAGGGCCGGGCTCATGCCCTTGGCCCGCTCGTCGATCGCTTGGTCTTGCTGGCTCATAGTTCGATCCGTCCGCCGTCTTGTCCAAACAGATGCACCTTGTCCGCTGTCAGATGCAGGTGCAGTCGTTCGCCTTCCTGCACCACTTGATGTCGGTCCAGAACCACGCGGATGTCCTGGTCATCAGCTTGCAGGTGCAAGAGGGTTTCCGCTCCCATGGGCTCCACCAGATCCACCGTGGCCGCCAGTGAGCCAGGCACGGCCTCGCTCAACGGCGCGACGCCGCGGGGGCGAATGCCGACCGTATATTTCTCACCCGGGTTCAAGCCGGCCCCGCCGTGGGGCAGGTCCAGGCTGACTTCTTGCCCGGCAAGTGAGAAGTTGGCACTGCCGTTCTGTGCCACCAGATGGCCTTCCAGCAGGTTCATTTGCGGCGTGCCGATGAAGCCCGCGACGAAGACATTCTTGGGATGTGCGAAGATGTCGTGGGGCGTGGCGATCTGCTCGATCAGGCCATCCCGCATCACGGCGATACGGTCGGCCATTGTCAGGGCCTCCAACTGGTCGTGGGTGACGATCACCGTGGCCTTGGACAATTCGCTGAGGATCTCCTTGATCTGCCCCCGCATGGCCATGCGCAGTTCCACGTCCAGGCGGCTCAGGGGTTCGTCGAACAGGAAGCAGTTGGGGTCGCGGACGATGGCGCGGGCCACGGCGACTCGCTGTTTTTCGCCTTCTGCTAGATGATTGGGCAGGCGATGCAGAACCTCACCCAACTCCAGCTTACCGGCCACCACCTGAACACGGGCCTCGATCTCCGCCTTGGGCATCTTTTCCGCATGCAAGGGAAAGGCGAGGTTTTCCGCCACCGTCAGGCTGGGATAGAGGGCGTAAAATTGGAACACCATGGCGATGTCCCGCTGCGCCGGTGAAATCTCGTTGACCCTTTGGCCTGCGATCCGCACCTCGCCCTCGGTTGCCGTTTCCAGCCCGGCGATCATGCGCAACGTAGTGGTCTTGCCACAGCCCGACGGCCCCAGCAGGCACAACACTTCGCCCGCCGCCACGTCCAGATCGACACTGTCGACGGCCGTCAATTCGCCAAAGCGCTTGGTTAGATTAATGGTTTCAATGGTCGACATATCCCGGCTCCTATTTCTTGATGGTGCCGAAGGTGACGCCGCGTAGCAGATGGTTCTGCAGCAGATAGGTCACCGCGAAAACGGGTATTAGGAACAAGGTGATGATGGCCGCCAAGAGGCCCCAGTCCACGCCCAATTCACCGCCGATGGTCCGTGCCATGGCCACCGGAACGGTACGGGTCTCGGTGCCCGTCAATAGCAAGGCGAAGAGGAACTCATTCCAGGTCAGGATCAGGGCGAACACCGCCGTTGCCGCCAGACCGGCCTTGAGCTGCGGCAGGCAGATGCGGAAAAACACGCCACGTTCCGAACTGCCGTCAAGGCGGGCAGCGTCCTCCACATCGACACTCAACTCATCGAAAAAACTCTTCATCATCCAGATGGAGAACGGCAGATTGAAAGCGGCGTAAAGCAGGATCACGCCCCAATAGCTGCCGCTCATTCCCGTCAGACGGAACATCAGGAAGATGGGGATGATGACGATAATCGGCGGCAGCATACGGGTGGTCAGAATTACGAACAGATAGGTGTCGTTGCCGCGCAGGGGATAGCGGGAGAAACCATAGGCAGCCAAGGTACCGATAATCAAAGCCAGCAAGACGCCGGAGGCGGCGACGAATACTGAATTGAAAAAATACAGGCCCATGCCGGTGGAGATCGCCTCAGTCCCTTGTTGCGCCACCCTGAAGAACACGGCGACGAAATTGTCCAATGTGGGCGTAAAAAAGAACTTTGGCGGCGTAGCCAGGGCGTCCGTACGGGTCTTGAAGGCCGTCATGATGATCCACAGCACGGGGAAGAAATAGATCAGGCCGATGGTGCCGGCGAACAAGGTATAACCCCAGCCCGCTTCCCGCAGACCCCGTTCCTTGCGTTTTCCAAACATGATCAGGCCTCCTGGTTACGCCGGTTGACGAAATAGAGGTAAAGGTTGGTCAATACGATGACCACGAATAGAAGGATGTAGCTGAGCGCCGACGACTGAGACGTCTTGAAGAACTGGAAGGCGACTTTGTAGACATAGACGGCAATGGTCTCGGTGGACGTGCCCGGACCGCCCGAGGTGATGATGTAGACGATATCGAAGATCTTGAAGGTCTCGATGGTCCGAAACAGCAGGGCAAGCAACAACAGGCCTTTTACATATGGAAAGGTCACGGTGCGGAAGCGGCGCCACCAGCTTGCCCGGTCCACTGCGGCGGCCTCATAGAGATAGTCGGGCACGCTGACCAGGCCGGCCAGGACCAGTAACATGACGAATGGCGACCACATCCAGGCATCAGCAATGACGATGGCCCAAATGGCGCCCCACTTTGTGGCCAGAATGGTCAGGGGCTCGCCAAAGAAATAGGCATAGCCCTGGCTCAGAATGCCGAACGTGGGTTCGTAGAACAACTTGAAGAAGACGCCGACGGCAACGAAGGACAACATCATCGGCGTTAAAACGAGCATCAACAGCTCGCGCCGGAAAGGAAACTTCTTCTCGAACATCAGGGCCAGGGCGAAACCGATGACCATCTGCAAGAGCACACTCAACGTAACGATAATAGCGGTGGTCTGCAGGCGCTCCCAGACCACCGGATCGGAAAGAACTTTTTCGTAATAGTACCAACCAGCAAAGCGCGGTGGCCGGATGGACGAGGCTTTGTAGTGAAAGAAACTAAGGCCGAAGGACCACATCAGGGGGAAGATGTTCATGAGGAACAGCATGATCAGGGCCGGTGCCACCAGCATCGCCCCGCGGCGTTCAGGACTGAGCATCCATTGCCAGAAATCACGCATGTTGGGTCCCCCCTTGGGAGTGGTCTGTATTTTCCTTGTTGCGATGGCCGGGGAGAGATCCGATGCCCGGGCCGCGACGTTCGTCACTGGCTTATTCATCTTCACTCTCCCCTATCCAATCTACAGGTACTCGTTACGCAACTATCTTTACTGGGTACGCAACTGAACTACTCGATGCGACCAGCTTCGGTCAGCAGTTCCTGCTGGAACGCGGCGATTGCA
Organism: uncultured Rhodospirillaceae bacterium; assembly: GCA_964344935.1. Classification (GTDB taxonomy): domain Bacteria; phylum Pseudomonadota; class Alphaproteobacteria. The sequence goes on along the minus strand of CAYFPL010000011.1, from coordinate 60,797 downwards.
TCCAAGGCTTCCTTGGCGGTCTTTTGACCGGTGATCGCCTTGTCGAACTCTTCTTGCTGCTGGGTCAACATCTCGAAGAACTCGGGCACGTGCCAGACATCCTTCTGCCAATCCAGAAGTTCGACGTGAGCACGGTTCCAGGGCCGGAAATCGTTATAATCAGGCCGCGCCATGACGCTCAGCAGGCCGCTCTCGCCGCCGGCCTTGGCAAACTCGACCTGGATTTCTTCGGACATCCACCACTTGACGACTTCAAGGGCTTCCTTGACCACTTCATCGGAGTTCCAGGTGGTCAGCACGAAGGGCTGTCCGCCGATGTTGTCCCAACGGCTGATCTTGCCGTCCTTGCCGCGCAGGCCCGGTGTCAGGGCGAAATCAATCTGCTTGGCATATTTAGAGACCTTGGGATCCAAGGCGGGCGGAGCCAGGCCAGCCCAGTTGATGATGGCGGCGACCTTACCCTGCATGATCAGTTCCTGGATCACGAAGATGTCCATCTGGCCCGTCTTGGCCACGGGCGGAGAGTACTGCAGCAGGTCAAGATAGTGCTGCAGGCCTTTGACCGATGCATCACTGTTGACCACGCCCACGGCCTGCGCCTTGGGCTCGTTGGCCTCGTCCCAAATATTGCCGCCATGCTGCCAGATGAAGGCATTGATCTGCATGGAGGAGAAGTCCAGGCCTTTGCCGGCCTGATAGGCGATACCAAAGAAGTCGTTATCGGCGACGCCATCACCCAACTTGGCGCCTTTGTCACGGCGGAAGAATTCGCCGATGTTGGCCCAAACGTCCCAGTCCGTGTCTTTCCACTCGGCATAGGAGCACGGCAAGGTCTTGCCGTATTTGGCCTTGAAGGCAGCCCGCTCGCCGTCATGGCAGAACAGGTCCTTGCGGAACCAAGTCATCTTGGTGTCCGGGAACTGCGGGAAGCCATAATAGTTCTTCGACTTGTGCGGATACGTGGCATAGGCCTCGACGAAGGACGGATGCGTATCCTTCATGATCGCCTGCAATTCGGGATCAGCGTCGATGTACTTGTTCAGCTTCAGAAAATGGCCGCCCTCAATGAAGGTGCCGATCCATTGACTGTCCGAGACCACCATCTGGTATTTCTTCTCGCCCGAGGTCAGCGACGCCGCCACCCGGTCATAGAAGCTGGGCCAGGGGATGAAGTCGAACACCAACTTGACGTTGTTGCCGGACTTGGCCTTGTAGGTCTTGTTGAACTTGTCCTGCAGGAACCGGGTCGGACCCCAATCCGGGCCGGCCATGTTAAGGACAATATCCTTGGCCGCGACTTCCGTCGCGGAAACCGCCAGGCCCGTGGCGAAGATGCCAGCGGTCAGGGCGCCCAAGACATTCAATTTACGTTTCATTGAAACCTCCTCCTTTCAGTTTGGAGATTTTGGTGCCGCCCCGTGCGGCCCCCATTTTGATGCCCGGCTCAACGGATTGCCGTGCCGGTTTCACGCGCGAACAGAAAACTGTTCTCCACGCGCAAGGTGACCGGCACATCGTCACCGACGCTGTACCGGATGGCCTGTTCCTCCGGCAAAACCATCTTCAATTCGGTTTCACCTGCATGGAGGTCCAGGATCACGACATCCCCCAAGGGTTCAATCAGATGCACCTTGGTGGAAATTTTTGTGCCTTCATCGCCGTCCTCGGCAGGGGCGATATCGTAGGGCCGGAAACCAAATGTCAGTTCCGAACCCACGGGAAATTGTTTCAATGCGTTTGACCAGGGGCCGCCCTCGATCGCCGCGAACGCTGTTTCCACACTGGGCACTTCATCGGCGCCGCGGCGGACGGCAGGGACTAGGTTCACCTTGGGCGAACCGACCATGCCGGCCACATAAGTATCCTGGGGTTCCAGGTACAGTTCGTCCGGGGTTCCCGTCTGCACAATGCGGCCATCCCGCAACAGGGCGATGCGCTGACCCATGGACAAGGCTTCCAGCTCATCCGGCGTCGCATAAACAATGGTCATGCCCAATTCCCGGTGCAGGCGCTTGAACTCGGCCCGGGTGTCGAAACGCAGCTTGGCGTCCAGGTTGGTCAGGGGTTCGTCCAGCAATAGCAATGACGGCCGACGAACAAGGGCGCGGCCGATGGCGACGCGCTGCTGTTCACCACCCGAGGCCGTGCCGGGCTTACGCTCGAGGGTATGGCCCAGGCGCAGCATCTCGGCCACTTCGTTGACGCGGCGGGCAATATCGCCGGCCGCCATGCCGGCCTGGCGCAGGGGATAGGCCAGATTGTCGAAAACCGTGAGATGGGGGTAGAGGGCAAAGGTCTGGAACACCATCGCCATGTCCCGGCCCCGCACCTCGGCCTCGGTGATGTCTTCACCGTCAAAGATGATCCGCCCCTGGTCGGCCCGTTCGATGCCGCACACCGTGCGCAACGTTGTCGTCTTGCCGGCGGCCGAGGGACCGAGAATGGCAAAGAATTCCCCCTTTTCCACTGTCAGATCCACACCTTGCAAGGCGCGCAAGTCACCAAAGCTTTTGTGTAAATCCTGAATGATCAAATGGGCCATGGGATTAGCTCCGCCATTCCTGATATCTTGTGCGCCCACCGCAGGACGAGACGGGGGCGGCATGTCCATAATTGAAATCCAGCACGGCGAACTGCGCGCCGGCATCGCGCCGAATGTGGGCGGCAGCCTGGCCTATTTTCGCAACAAGGCCGGCCACGACCTGGTTCGCCCGGCGCCGCAAGGCGCAGACGACCCTTTGCAATTCGGCTGTTTTCCGCTGGTGCCCTATTCCAACCGCATTCGCGATGGCCGTTTCAGCTTTGGCGGCCAATCGATCCAGCTGCCATTGAATTTCGGCGACCATCCGCACAGCATCCACGGCCATGGCTGGCAAAATCCTTGGCAGATCATGGAACGGATGGACGACAGGGTCAGTCTGCGATACCGACATGAGGCCGATCGTTGGCCGTTTCCCTATACCGCTGAACAAAGCTTTTGCCTGAATGGCGATGGCCTGACCATCGCGCTTCAACTGACCAATACAGGCGAGACGGCGATGCCCTGTGGATTGGGCCTGCATCCCTACTTCCCGGCTACTCCGCAAACCCGTCTGCAGGCTTTCGTTGACGGCGTCTGGCTGACCGATGATGAGGTCATGCCGACCGACTGGGCACACCTTCCCGACCGTTGGCGCCTGTCGGCCGGATGTGTCGTCGGGCAAATGGCTTGTGACAACCTTTTTACAGGCTGGAACGGCATGGCGCAGATCACCTGGCCCGAACGCGGTCTTGGTTTGACGCTGCGGGCCAGCGGCAATCTGGGGTACCTGGTTGTCTATGCACCGACGGCCGAGGGCTTCTTTTGCGCCGAACCGGTCTCTCACCGTACAGATGCCTTCAATAGTGGCGATGACGCCGGCGCCCGTGTCCTCGACCCGGGCGAGGTTTTGTCCGCGCAGGCAATCTTGAAGCCATTTTCGCTTTAGCAACGCCATCACGCCGCCTCCCCGAACAGGGTTGCGGGCAAGCCGCCTACGGTCGGCTCGCAGATGAACAGACCGCCAGCCAGAGGCTGGTTTCGCCGCGCCGCATCGTCCAGGCCGATTGCGGCGGTGGTAATGAACAGTTGCGCCAGGTCCGGGCCGCCAAAAGCGCAGGAAGTGACCTGCGCCACGGGCAGGCCGATGCGGCCACAGGGTTCGCCGTTTGGATCGAAGCGGCTGAGCCCCCAGCCACCCCAAAGTGCCACCCACAGGCAGCCCTCAGCATCCACCGTCATGCCATCGGGATAGCCATGATCCGCCGGGATGCGGATAAAGGGGCGCTTGTTGGCGATGCTGCCGTCCGGCGCCAAATCAAATGCGTGAATCAGCCCGTCGAACGTGTCTGTGTGATAAAGCGTCCGGCCATCGGGGCTGAAGGCGGGGCCATTGGTCACTACATAGCCATCGTCCTGGCGGCTCCAACTCAGGTCCGGATCCAGGCGGTAAAGAACGCCTGTCGGGTCCAGTTCGTTATCGTCCATGGTGCCGGCCCAGAACCGGCCCTGAGGGTCAACCTTGCCGTCGTTGAAACGATTGTTGGGTAGGCCCCGCTCCGGATCATCAATCGCTTCCACGCGCAATTTGCCGTCTTCAAAGGCAACCTCGACGAAACCATTGCGGAAAGCCCCCACGAACTTGCCACCGGCGGCCGGCGCCAGGCTGCAGGGCTGTTGCGCCGGGGTCCAGGTGCGCTTTTCGCCCGTTTCGGGATCAAGTCGATGGATGTGGCCGCCCTTTATGTCCACCCAGTAGAGCGCCTGTTCCCGCGCGACCCAAACGGGCCCCTCCCCCAAGGCAGCCCCAGCATCCCATATGCACCGGACCACGGTCATGACGGGTCAGACCCAGCCCCCGTCCGCGATATAGTTTTGATTTGTGCAGATGCCGCTATCGTCGGCGGCGAAGAACAACACCACCTTGGCCAGATCCTCGGGCACCAGATGCCGTTTCAGGCATTGCCTGGTCATCAACTCCTCTTCCCCCTCGGGCGTCAACCAGTTGTCCAACTGGCGCTGAGTCATGATCCAACCGGGCAAGACGGAATTGACGCGTATATTTTGAGGGCCCAGGTCTCGAGCCAAGGAGCGGGTCAGTCCGGCCACGGCTGCCTTGGCCGCGGAATAGCAAGGCATGCCGCCCTGTCCGATCAACCATGTTACAGAGCCGATGTTGATGATGGCGCCGCCGCCAGCTTCAGCCATGGGACCATGCACAGCCTGAGTGGCGAAGAACTGATGACGCAAATTGACGGCGATGCGGTCGTCGAAATAATCCGGTGTCACCTCGTCAATGGTATGCCGGTGGTCGTTGGCGGCATTATTGATCAGGGCGGTAATAGGACCGTCTGCTTCGATCACATCGGCGATGGCCTTTTGCAAAGCCTCGATATCCTTCAGATCACAAGCGATGAAGCGCGGCCGTGGCAGATCACGGTCGGCGATGCTCTGGGCCAAGGCTTCCGCCGCCGTCACGTCGATATCGACGAAACTGACTTTGGAGCCCTGTTCGCAGAAATGTTCCACGATCGCGGCGCCAATGCCGCTGGCACCCCCGGTTATGAATACGACCCGGTCGCGAAGACTGGGATAGACCGCACTGTCCGCCATAACCTCGACTCCCCAGTCCTAGAACTTCAACCAGGTGCCACCGGCACGGCTGGATTCGACGGCTCGGGTAATGAAACGCACACCGTCGACGCCATCTGCCACGCCCGGAACGGTCAGTGTCAGGGGATCGGGCGATGAACCCCTAATGGCAGCCGCGATCTGTTCCGCCAAATCGGCATAAAGTTGGGCGAAGCCCTCAAGGTATCCTTCAGGATGGCCAGGAGGGATGCGCGTCGCATGTTCCGCCGCGGCACCGAGGCCCGGACCGCCCCGTCGCAGAAGCCTCGGGGCCTCGCCCAGGGGAGTGTGGGTCAGCAAGTTGGGACTCTCCTGGTCCCAGGACAGCCCGCCTTTCTCGCCGTAGATACGAATGCGCAAGGCGTTCTCGGTGCCGGGCGCCACCTGGCTCGACCACAGCATGCCACGGGCGCCACCGGCAAAGCGCATCATCACATGAGCATTGTCATCTAATGCCCGGCCGTCGACAAAGGTATGCAGATCGGCGGCGATCTCCGCCAGCTCCAGGCCAGTGATGAAGCGGGCGATGTTATAGGCATGGGTGCCGATATCGCCGAGGCAGCCGGCGGGGCCGCTACGGCTTGGGTCAGTGCGCCATTCCGCCTGCTTGATGCCGTCTTCTTCCGCCCTGGTGGACAACCAGTCCTGGGGATATTCAGCCTGAACCACCCGGATCGGACCCAATTCGCCCGCCGCCACCATTTCACGTGCATGGCGGACCAAGGGATAACCTGTGTAATTGTGGGTCAAACCAAAGACCAGGCCACTTTCCGCTACTGCTGCTTGGAGGGCCACGGCGTCTTCAAGGCTGGTGGTTAAAGGCTTGTCGCAGATGACATGGATGCCGGCATCCAGAAAAGCCTTGGCGGGGCCGAAGTGGGCGTGATTGGGCGTGACGATTGCGACCGCGTCAATGCCGTCGTCACGGCCCGCCTCGACCGCCGCCATCTCTTCGTAAGAACCATAGGCACGGTCTTCGTCCAGCAGCAGGTCTGCGCCGGAAGCCCTGGCCTTCTCGGGGCTAGAGGACAAAGCGCCGGCGACCAGCTCGTATTGATCGTCGATGCGGGCGGCGATGCGATGCACGGCGCCGATGAAGGCATCGCGGCCGCCGCCGACCATGCCAAGGCGTACGCGCCGACTCAGTTTTTCCATCGCAGACATGACCGTTGCTCCTATTCGATGCCAAGCATGCGACGGTTGGCGGCTTCATCCGTGCCACCGTCGGCGAAGTCGTCAAAGGCCTTTTCCGTGACCCGGATGATGTGATCGGTGATGAAGGGCGCACCCTCCGCGGCGCCGTCCTCTGGGTGTTTCAGGCAGCATTCCCATTCCAAAACCGCCCAGCCTTCGAAATCGTAGGCCGCAAGCTTGGAAAAGATACCCGAGAAATCGACCTGGCCGTCGCCCAGGGAACGGAAACGGCCGGCACGGTCGACCCAGGATTGGAAACCCGAGTAAACGCCCTGTTTACCGCTGGGGTTGAATTCCGCATCCTTGACGTGAAACATCTTGATGCGCTCGTGGTAGATGTCGATGTAGCTGAGGTAGTCGAGCTGCTGCAGCACGAAGTGGCTCGGGTCATAGAGGATATTGCAGCGGGGATGGTTGTTAACCCGCTCCAAGAACATCTCGAACGTGACGCCGTCGTGCAGGTCCTCGCCCGGATGGATCTCGTAACAGACATTGACGCCGACCTCGTCAAAGGCATCAAGGATCGGCGCCCAGCGTTTGGCCAGTTCGTCAAAGGCGGTCTCCACTAGACCGGCCGGCCGCTGGGGCCAGGGATAAAGAAAAGGCCAGGCCAGAGCCCCAGAAAATGTCGCATGATCGGTGAGGCCGAAGTGGGAGGAGGCCTTGGCCGCCTTCATCATCTGGTCCACCGCCCAAGCCTGGCGCGCGGCAGGGTTGCCCTGAACTTCGGGCGCCGCAAAACCATCGAACGCTTCATCATAGGCTGGATGCACAGCGACAAGCTGACCCTGAAGATGGGTCGACAGCTCGGTCACCACGAGGCCATGCTTATCCAAAGTTGCCTGCACATCATCGCAATAGGCCTTGCTTTCCGCGGCCTGGCCCAGATCGATCAGCCGGCTGTCCCAAGAGGGAATCTGCACGCCTTTGTAGCCCAGACCCGCGGCCCATGCCGCGATACTGTCCAAGCTGTTGAACGGCGCGTCATCACCGGCGAACTGGGCAAGGAATATGGCTGGCCCCTTGATCGTGCGCATAATTGCTATCTCCCCTTCGCGATCCGATCCACTGTTTCCATGGGATGCGATAAATGCCGTCCCATGGGTATTGTTTTGTTATTGAATTAAATTAAATCCAATTTGTCCTGCCATGTCAATCGATAAATAGGATTTTATAGAAAGAATTTTCAAAAATCATACTTGTTGTTGGAAAAATTTCCTTATTTTCTGCTAATTTTATATCTTCTCAGGATTGTGAAAAATAAAATATGATAAATCGTGTTGCTATTTTTTTCTATTACTGAATAAAATAGCACAAGAATCATCACCTATGAGGCGGGTGGACGGACTGTGGAAAAACCACTTTCAGGCAGATTTCGGGTACTCGACAGCATCCGGCGGCGCGGACCGATTTCCCGGGTCGAGATTGCCGAAGTTTGCGGCTTGAGCCGCTCCGCCGTCACCGGCGTCGTGCAGTCTCTGCAACATGAAGGCTGGATTACCGAAGTGCCGGAGCCCGGTGGCGGCGTTGGCGATGCCGGACGTGGGCGCCCGCGCGTCAATCTGGACATGAACCCCAATGCCGCGCATGTGCTGGGCGTTAAGCTATCCCTGCATCGCATGAGCGTGGCGGTCACCGATTTTCGGGGCGATGTGTTGCACACCACCACCCTGCCCTTCAATGGCAGTCAACACCCGGACATCGCGGCCGACATGATCGAAGTCGGCGTGCGCCGCTGTTTGATAGAGGCGGGAATCGACAGGGCTAGGGTCCTTGGCCTCTGTGTCGCAATCCCCGGCTATGTCAATAATTTCGAGGGTCTGTGCTATTGGAGCCCTATTTTCGACCGAGCCGATGTCGCCTTCGGGCCCTTACTGGCGGAACGCTTTGACTTCCCCACATCCATAGAAAACGACGCCAATATGATTACCTTGGCCGAACACTGGTTCGGTGAAGGACGCAACCTATCCAACTTCGCCGTCGTCACCGTCGAACACGGCATCGGTATGGGCCTTGTCACCCATGATCGCCTGTATCGCGGCAACAACGGCATTGGACCGGAATTCGGCCACGCCAAAATCGAATTTGCCGGCCGGGCCTGCCGCTGCGGCCAAAAGGGTTGTGTCGAAGCCTACGCCTCCGACTACGCCATTCTGCGCCAGGTGCTGCCGCATTTCTCGCTAGATAGCTATACGACGGATCCCAAGGCCTATCATGTGGAGATCGAGCGCATCACGAAAGAAGCCAAGGACGGTGATCAGGCCCTGGCTGCCGAATTCGCCAAGGCTGGGCGCGTACTAGGTCGTGCCATCGGGAATTTGATTGCTACCCTGAACCCGGCCAAGGTAATCGTTACAGGCGAAGGCTTGCGGGCTGGCGATATGCTGTTCGACCCCCTAGTCGCCGAAGCGCATCGCTTGCAACTTGCCGGCAATCGCTTCGAGACAGAAATCGTGGCGCATCTGTGGGGTGATGATGTCTGGGCCCGGGGCGCGGCCGCACTGGTTCTCCAGCAAGCCTATATGGACGCAACCGCAACTGTCCAACAGCCAGCACCGGCACCTGTGACGGTTTGACGTCTATTCATCAAAACCGATGTAGGTGACGATGTCGTCGTTGGGCGTACGCACCGACTTTACATGATTGGCTGAGAAACCCTCGTCTGGATAGCCCATGGCGATACAGGTCATGATGGTCTGCCATTCCGGAATGTTGGCATGCTCGCGAACGACTGCCGACTGCATGATGCCCTGGCCGTTAATTACGGTTCCTAGGCCCCTGGTCCAGGCCGCCAGAACCAGACCATAGACCACGGCACCCAAATCGAAATGGCTGATGGTGGCTGGTTCCAGGCTTTTGTCATAGGTCATGACGATGGAGACTGGCGCATCAAATTGGCGGAAACCACGCATTACCCAGTCCTGACGGCGCTCTTTGTCATCCCGGGCAATACCCATGGCCTCGAATAGCTGCACCGCAATCTCGATCTGACGCTGCCTGTGGATGCCCTCATAACCGCCTCGCACGGGGATTTCCCGTTGCACCTCAGCGCCCGCCAGCATGCGCTCTGTATTGCCCTTGCGGATGCGTTCCAGCGGCTCGCCGGTAAGAACATGAAAGAACCAAGGCTGCGTGTTCATGGACGACGGGGCACCCTTGGCGATGTCGATGATTTCCTCGATGACTTCCTTCGGAACCGGATCTTTCTTGTAACCGCGGATGCTTCTTCTCTCGCGCACCAGGGTTTCGAAATCCATGGCACCTAACCTCGCTACATAATCGCGCCGATATTTGGCGCGGCTGCCAATCTAGCGATGAAGGCCCCGCACGCAAGCGCAAACCCGTCGATCTGCCCGTATCATCGAATTGATATCCTACAATTTCCACAAGGCGGCGCCGGCCAGGATAACCAAAATCAGGATGTAGAAAATGACGCGTTTGTTCGTGAGATAGGTCGGCTCACGCACCAATTCTTCAACCTTGGAAGGGTCCAGAAGGATGCGGTAAGCCGGTACCGGCTCGTCCAGGTTCTTGAGATGCTGCGGACCCAGGTCCTCGTAGGCGACATGTTCCAAACGACGGTGAGCCTGATCAAATATAGGTCCCGATATCACCACGCCGCCTGGTTCAGCCAGCTCCGCCACGCCCGTCACACCATCGACGCCGACGCCGTGCGCAGTATCGCCCTCGAGTATGACTTCGCCAAGATGAACGCCCATTCGAAAGCGAAGACGCGAATGTTCCGGCCACTGGCTTTGGTGGACGGGAAGGGTTCGCTGCACGTCAATGACGAAGTTCACCGCCGCGACAGAAGAGGTGAAAGTCATGAGCATAGAATCTACTTCGGCTTTTGCCAGGCGGCCGCGATACTGTTTCAACAACGGCTTGACAATCTCTTCTGCGAGTTCTTCGAACCGTGCGCTCGTCCCAGTTTCGTCCGTCTCGACCAAGATCCCATAGTCCTCGACTTCGGCGATTACAATGGCGGCCAGTTGGCGGGTGGGCGTATTCATGAGGAGATTGTATGCAATCGCAACCCTTGGCCGCAAACATGCCAACACACGAAGAAGTTACGGTCGGAACATTCGTCGCGCATTTGTCGCGGCTCCGGATCATGATATTGAGCCTGCGCTTAAGATCAATCCGCAAGGAGCCTGCGCTTCGTGGAGTTATCGTTTGCCTATCTGGCGGGACTGTTGACCCTGCTCAACCCGTGCGTCCTGCCGGTATTGCCCATCGTCCTTGCGGCGTCGCTGCAGGCTGACCGGCGAGGACCTTTGGCTTTGGCCGCCGGCATGAGCCTGTCTTTTGTCGTGGTCGGCCTCTTTGTCATCGTCCTAGGCGCATCCATCGGCATCGATCAGCGCAGCATGACCACCGTTGGCGCCTGGATGATGATCGTCTTTGGCCTGGTCATGTTGGTGCCACGCCTAAATGAAGGGTTCGCCACCGCCACCGCCGGCTTGGCGGGCAGCGCCGATGCGCGCATGCAACGTATGGACGGCGCTGGCCTGGGCGGACAATTTCTGGGTGGGGCCTTGCTGGGGGCAGTGTGGTCGCCCTGCATCGGGCCGACCTTAGGCGGCGCCATTTCGCTGGCCTCCCAAGGCGAAAGCATTTTCTGGGCCGGCGGCATCATGACGGCCTTCGCTTTTGGCGTCTCCTCCATTATCATCGCGCTTGCCTTTGGGACGCGGGAGGTCATCAGGCGCCGTCAGGACGCAATGCGGGCCATCGCGGGCAAGGCAAAGGGGATACTGGGCATCACTTTCTTGGCCGTCGGTGCCGGACTGTTATTTGGGGTCAATCACGTCATTGAGGGTTGGTTACTGGATTTGATGCCCCTGTGGCTTCAGGACCTCTCCGTTTCGATTTAATGTTCAATTTTTGACGTTCTTAGGGGATGTAAAAAATGCTTCGTCGCTCGTTGTTACAATTTGCTGCCGCCGCCATCGTCACGATGCCTTTCGGGGCCCGGGCGGCGACGGAATTCGTGCCCTATTCGGCGGAGGCGGTCCGGGCTGCCCTGGACCAAGGCCGAGCCGTATTGTTGGAGTTTGGTGCCGTTTGGTGAGGCACCTGCCGTCGCCAGGTCCGTGTGATCAAGGCACTCCGTGACGAGAACAACGCTTATGACGAGAAGATTACATTCGTCAACGTGGATTGGGACCTTCACGGTCGCGCACCCATCAGCCGCGAGCACAGGGTTTCGAGCCGGTCGACGTTGATCCTGTTGACGCCGAATGGCGAAGCGGGCCGGATCGTCGCTCAAACAAGCAAGGAAGCCATCAAAGGCCTGCTCGACAAGGCCCCTTAACCAAGCTTGCCCCAGCCCGGTGGCTGGCCATGCTGGGTGCCTTCGCCCGGTGTGGCGAAGAGCAGGCGTGACGGCCGGTGGGGCCGCGCGGTATGCCAGATTCCCTTGGGCACAACTACATACATACCCTGTGTATCGAGACGAAGGGTCTGTTCCCCACCGTCCCGCCACAAAATGAAATCCACCTCACCCTCGATCAGGCAAACGAACTCGTCGCCCAGGGGATGCATTTCCCAGCCGGTCCAAGGTTCATCGCAGTCGTGCTGTGCGATAAGCACATGGCCTGAAAAAGAACCAAAGTCCGCGGCGAGGTTCTGATAGAAGTCGGCGTCGACCTGACGCAAAACCGCGTCCCCGCCCGGAGCCAAGACCATCCGGGTCTTATTCAGGTCATGGGGCCCGACATGATCCGCCACGGCACCGACTTTTGCCCGCCGGCCCTACTGAGTGGCGGTCGACGTGCTGCTGGAGGCATCCGTGGTGTTGATCGAATCGCTGTCCGAAGCGGCAGCGCCAATCGCCACGGCTATGGCCGCAGCCACGGCGGCAGCACCAGCGATCGCGCCAGCTGACAATCCGCCCAAGCCGGTCGTTTCACCACCTGTCGCTACGCCAGGATCCGGCCCTAGGGATGCCTGCATTGACTGCACCTGTGGCGGCGCCGGCGGTGACGGTGCCGGCGGCGCAGGCGGCGCGCCCTGGGCAACCGTTGTCGTAAATCCGGAATTCACCGTTGCCGTGGTGCCAGCGGCCGAAACAGTCGCAACACCTTCAACGACACTGACTGTTGTCAACCCGTTAGCCGCAACGGTCACGATCAGGGTCGTACCCCTGATACCGATCAGGGCGGTTGGCGTGCGAATGGAATAGACCTTCTTGGGAAGGCTGCCAGAGACGAATCGCATCACGCCTTTCGCCATTGACAGGGCGACTTTCGATTTGGCTGCGTCTGCATCAAAGACGAACTCATCCAGGGTCACGGATGAGTTGGCACCGACGGACAGCAAAGTATTGTCCTGAAAGACAAAGCGGGCCGCACTGGCAGCGCCAGTGTTGATGACCTCGTTGCTGTATACCGCATCCTTGACGACAAGGGTCCGGGTATTGGCCTGCAGGACGCCATTGACGGCGGCGACAATCTTATTTGCGCTGCCAATGGACGTTTGCGCCTGCACGAGCGCCGGATGCAGTGCCAAAATGGCGGCACTCATATAAACGGCAGCATTTCGTAGAGCCTTGCGATATTTGCGGTTCATGCCTGTCCTCCGCTGATGGATAGAGACCGAACTTTTTTTCGTTACATATTAGCAAGTTATCTGTCTTCACAATTATTACCGAAATAAGCTCCGTATTTCAAAGTATTTGCCGCAAAGCAATCGCTGACTGGTGTACCCTGGTGCAATCACATCAAATAATCGGTAACCGTCCGCGCAAGGAGAATCACATGGCCGTTGCTGTCACCGAACACGTCGTAAAGACCGACCGGCACATCACTTCATATTTGGCGTCGGGTCGCGAAGACGGCCCCTTGCTGATCTTCGTCCACGGCTGGCCGGAACTCTCGATCAGTTGGCGGCACCAGCTGCCGGCCTTGGCGGCGCTGGGTTTTCGTTGCGTCGCACCGGATATGCGGGGCTATGGCCGGTCATCGGCGCCGACACGCCAGGAAGACTATGCCCAACGAGAGATCGTCGCCGATATGATCGAACTCTTGAAAGCCTTGGGCCGAGACCAGGCGGTCTGGATCGGCCATGACTGGGGCAGCCCGGTAGTTTGGAATATTGCCTCCCATCATCCGGACCGCACCAGAGCCGTCGCCAGCCTTTGCGTACCCTATGGCGTGCTCGAAAATGGCCTCGATAGCCTGATCGCGCTGGTCGACAGGTCGGTCTATCCCGACGACGAGTTTCCCGCCGGCCAGTGGGAATATATGTGCTTCTATGAAGAGAATTTCGACCGCGCAACGACAGGGTTCGATGCCGATCCTTACAATACAGCCAAGGCAATCTTTCGCCGTGGTGATCCGGCTGGCCGCGGCAAACCCAGTCGCACCGCGTTCGTGCGCAAGAACGGCGGCTGGTTCGGTCCCGACAATGTGGCACCGGACGTACCCCGCGACGACGCCGTCGTAACGGAAGAAGATCTATCCGTCTATGCCGCAGCCCTGGCCCGCAATGGCTTTTTCGGCCCCGATTCCTATTATATGAACCACAATGCCAACAGCGAATATGCTCGCGAGGCCGTCAACGGCGGCGAATTAGATATGCCGGTTCTATTCGTATCTGCCAGATACGACTATACCTGTGAGACCATGGATTCAGATCTGGCAAAGCCGCAGATCGACCTGATCAAGAACCTAACCACCGAAGTTATCGACAGCGGCCACTGGATGGCGCAAGAGAAGCCCGTGGAATTAAATGGCGTCCTAGCCGGCTGGCTGGCCAGGGAGGTCGCGGACTATTGGCCCCGGCCCTAGATCAGCGAAACCGACTGTCCGGTTCTGAGCGAGCGGGTCACAGCGTCGGTCCAGGCCATATATTTCACGCCTGTAGTGAAATCCGTATGGGTGACGGGCTCAAGGCCTCGAATGGCGTTGATGAACTCTTCTTCGACCCGCCATCCGCCCTTTTTGGCTGGATCAATCTCCACCACTGACAGGCCATCGTCACCGCGCCCGCCTGCATAAAGCGTCATGGGATCGGAACCGGCTTGCAACAGGCGCAGGCTGCCTTCGGTGCCGAAGATACAGACGTCCACGCCTGCGGGCGCATGGCCCAGGACGGAGGAAACGCAAAACCGAAGCTGGCCGCCCTGCTCCATTTCACCGACGATATCCAGATGGTCGGGGATGGTCATGGCCACCCGGCGGCCATTCTCGTCCACCCGGTGCGGTACCACCGCCCGTCCGACCGCATAGACCGTGGCCATGGGGCCGACCCAGCGCATCATGGCTTCGTACCAGATCCCCATGGACATGATGTTGTTGCCAGATAGGTCCCGGTTCTGGCGCCAGGTGATGGCGGAATCCGAATTTGGAAACCCGGCCATGGAGACCCGGGCATCCAGCGCGATCAGTTCGCCAATGGATCCGCCACCAACCATTTCGGCAATGGTGGCATCGAAGGCCAGGGTGTGCGGTGCCGGGACGATCTGCGCAACCAGACGGGGATGGCGGTGGGAGGCGGCAAGCATGGCCCTACCTTCGTCCGCATTCATAGCCATGCGCGCCTCGCACAGCACATGCTTGCCCGCCTCCAAAGCGGCGATCGTCATGGGCGCGTGCATATAGGGCCAAGTGCCGATGCAAACAGCATCGATCGCCCCGTCTTCGATGATTTCCTGCCAGTCGGCGGCCACATGGGGGATATCAAATTCGTCCGCCACCCGCTTGCCGGAAGCGGCCGTGCGGTTGGCCACCGCGACGATCTCCACGCCGTCCTGTGCCTGTAGGCCGGGGATGTGCAGCTTGGTTGTGTTGCCGCCAGCGCCGATGACGCCGACCCTGATCTTATCTTCGCTCATGGCAGATTTTCTTTCCTTGGAGAAACCGGCCGCTAGAATTATGCAGTCGGAACAGATTCACAAATGGTTTTCATAAGGGGAAACGCGGCATGCGCGGTGTTTGGGTCGAAGAACTGACGGAATTCAAGAACCTGGAGGTGCAGGATTGCCCCAAACCGGAAATGTCGGCGAAACAGGTTCGCGTGTCGGTGCAGGCCGCCGGTGTCAGTTTTGCCCAATCACTCGTCGTGCAGGGCCGCTATCAACGCAAGCCGCCCCTGCCCTTCTCTCCCGGTTCCGAAATCGCCGGGGTTGTTACCGAAGTGGGCGCTGCGTGCAAACGCATAAAAGTCGGTGACCGGATTTGCGCCATTGTGGAATGGGGCGGTCTGGCGGAAGAGGCCGTGGCTTACGAAGCCAACACCTTTGTCCTTCCCGACAGCCTGGATTTCTATCGGGCCATCTGTTTCACCAATTCCTACTCTACTTCCTGCGCCGCCCTTACTTGGCCGCATCTACTGAACGTCAACGACGGCGAAACCCTTTTGGTACACGGAGGTGCCGGCGGAGTCGGCATCGCAGCGATCGAGATCGGCAAAATCTTCGGCGCAGACGTCATCGCCACCGTGGGCTCAGAAGAGAAAATGGGCGTGGTCAAGTCTCACGGTGCCGACCATGCCATCAATTATCGCACGGAAGATTTTCGCGACCGGGTCCTGGAATTGACCGACGGTTGGGGCGCCAACGCCATCTATGATCCAGTGGGCGGCGATGTCTTCGCTCAGTCCTTGCGTTGCATTGCACCAGAGGGCCGCATCATGCCGGTGGGTTTCGCGGGCGGCACCATCCCGCAAATTCCGGCCAATATCCTGCTGGTCAAAAACGTCTCCGTGACCGGCCTTAACATGGGCTATTACTTCGGATGGAGTGATCGGGATGTGCGCGACCGGTTTTCACCATTGATGCAGGACCTTCTCGCGAAACAATTCGCCTGGTTCGAGGAAGGCAAGCTGAACCCGCGCGTTCAGGACACCTTCGCCTTGGACGATTTCCAAGCCGCCATGGCGACGGTACTAGGCCGGAAATCTATGGGCCGGATCGCGGTGGTGATGGGAGACGAAGCGAAACGCCTGGGCAAATAATCACGCCCGCGCGGCACGCTCCTGGATGCGTTTGGAATACATGGTCAACAGGCGCCGGTCGGTTTCCCAATCCGGCAAGGCATTGCAGTCGACCACCGCCGCGAAACGTTCGATTGCCGCTTGCAGGGCGCGGTCGAAGGCCGCAAGAATTTTGTGCGCCCCATCGTCCGATACGCAAATCTCAGCGAAGCCCAAAGCTAAGGAAATAAGGTCATCCTGCAGTTGCGCGTCCCGGCCGGCGAGTTGGCCTAGCAAGTATCCGGTTCCGGCGAGCAGCACAAAGCGCGGCTCACCTCGGCCGAACTGCCGCACCAGGTTGCTGGCGTAGTCTCGGTCAACTTCGACTCCGTCGAAACGGGCGAAACCTTGGCTCATGGCGGCCAGGAAACCGGGCGCCTCCCGATGGCTTAGATGGACACCCGGCTGCGCGGCCGAGACCAGGACACATTTGTCCGCCACCGTCACCACCAGATGATCCACACAGCGTGATTGCGCCACCCATGATTTGCACCCATGCAGGCGGCGCTCATCATCCAATACCGTCGGCGGGTGGGATTCCGGATCCACCTTGTCTTCAGTCGCCGCGTAGGCAGCCCAGCCTTGCGCCGGAACTCCGGGAAAGACATGGCGGATGGTCGCCTGATAGCCAGCGATGAAGACCCATGGCAGCCGGTCCGCCAACATGCCGCCACGCAAGGCGCAATCGACGGGTGGCAAACCAACCAGACCTTGATCATGCCAGGTCTGATACCAAGCTGCCTCATCCGGCGCGGGGAGCGTCGCAACCTCACCCTTCAGGAACGCTTCGATCTGCTGTACTGCGCCCATGGACGGCACCTATGTCCGGCCGATCCGGGCCGCTTCCCGCAGGCTGGCGATCATGGCGGTGCGGCGAAGGTAATCTAGGGTCTTGTCCCGGTCGGACAGCACGTCGGACAGCATGTCGCGGAAGGCCTGTTGCTCTTCCAGCGTTTTGGCTTCGAGGTTCCGCTTATTGCGGATTGTGTGGGTGTTGACGTAATCGAGAGCGATGGGCCGGCGCTGGGCTTCGTAGAGATCAAGTTCGCCCTCCGGTGCCTCGCCGTGCCAGACGGCGGACATCTTTTCCGCCAGATTGAAGGCATCGTGAATGCCGCCGTTCATGCCCATGCCGCCAAGAGGATTGTTGATATGGGCAGCATCCCCAGCCAGGAAGGCCCGGCCCGCGCGGTAATGCTTGGCCACCCTTTGGTGCACCCGGTACAGGGTGACGTGGCGATGTTCGTACGGCTCGTCTTTGGCATGCGCCCATTGCATGCGCGCCTCGATATTGGCGGCATCGAATATCTCTTCCTCGGTCTCGGCCGCTTCCGTCGGGAACATGGCCCGCCAAAGGCCCGGAACGCGGAGCAGGAAATACCATTGATTCGGGTCGGCGAAGTAATTGACCAGGGAAAGATCCGGCAACACTGCCGCGAAATCGAACGGCGTCGAGACAACCAGGAACCGTTCGTCCCAGGTGAAACCCTCGAACGGGATATCCAGGGTCTGCCGTGTTTGGCTGTTGGCCCCCTCCGCGCCGATCAGCCAGCGGCCGGACACCGTGACTTCACCATCAGAGGTATCAAACTTAGCCGCAACGGAACCGTCGTCCTGATGCAAGCCGGTCAATGCGTGGCCGAAACGCACATCGGCACCGCCCTGGCGCTGCAGCCAATCGTAGAGCAGATGGTTCAGTTTGAACTGTTCGCATTGCACCCGGAACGGGTGGTCCGTCTCATCGGCCAACAGACCCAGGTCGAACTCCGCCAGCAGGCCTTCATCGCGGTTGCGGAACTGGAACTTCGGCGCTTTCAAGCCCTGCTCGATCAAACCCTGGCTTGCCCCGAAGGGCGCCAGCATATCAAGCGTGGGCGGATGGAAGGTGGAGGCGCGCAGGTTTTCTGGCAACTGCGCCTCGGCCTCGAACACAGTGACCGGTATGCCGGCCCGGGTCAGGTAAGCCGCCGCGCTTAGCCCCACCGGGCCCGCACCGGCGATCAGAACGCGCTTCTTGTCCATACTTAAGGCGCCGTCCAGCCGCCGTCGACCATGATTGTGGTGCCGGTGATCAGGGCCGCCGCCGGCGAGGCCAGGAAAACGACGGCGCCGACGACGTCATCGATGCGGCCAATGCGACCCATGGGGATGCGGGAGGTCAGTTCTGCCACCACTTCGGGATCGGCCAGTCGCTCCTCCAGCATCGGGGTGGCGATGGCTGTGGGGCCAACGGCCACTACGCGGATATTTTTCGGCGCCAGTTCCACGGCGGTAGATTTGGTCAGGCCCTCGATGAAATGCTTGGTTCCGGAATAGATGGAAAAGCCCGGCCGCCCCACCTTGCCGAAGGTGGAGGAGAGGTGAATGATCACCCCGCCCCCCTGGGCATCCATGATGCGGGCGGCCGCCTGGGCCACGAGAAAGGCCGAGCGGACATTTAGGTTCAGCATCAGATCCAATGTTTCCACATCGGCCTTCAAGAAACCCATGGGCACATTGGTGCCGGCATTGTTGACCAGGATGTCCAGCCGGTCGATGCCGGCGAAGGCCGCCGTCACCGCTTTGTGTTCGGTGACATCACAGGCGATGGCAGTGGCCTTGCCGCCCCGGCCTTCGATTTCGGCCGCAACCTCATCGATCTCCGCCTGAGTGCGGCTCATGACGATGACTTCCGCACCCGCCTCCGCCAGGGCCAGGGCGCAGCCCCTGCCGATCCCCCGGCCGGCGCCCGTGACCAAGGCGACCTGGCCATCGACCCGCATGGAAGGAAGCATGGTTTCAGACTCCGCCATGGCAACGCTCCTCAAACAACTTCGGAAACGACAACATTCAGTAATACTTGACGCCGCTCCTCGCGCACCATTTTGACGGCCCGGGCCAGGGCGTCGGGCAGGGCATCGGGGTCGGTGATCCGTTCCCCGTGGCCGCCGCAAGATTGAATAATCTGCTCGTAGTCGGGTGCGGGATCAATACGGGAGAGGGGGATGTCATTGCCGCTGAGGGCCTTGCCGTCAGGATACATGGCCTTGGTGGCCCGGCGCACGGCGCCCCAGCCATGGTTGTTGACGATGATGAACAGCACCGGCAGATCATAGGCCCGGGCGCAATAGTGTGCCGCCATGGGATTGCCAAAGAAGTAGCTACCATCGCCGATGGCCGCGATGATCATGTCGTCAGGCGCCGCCAATTTTGCCCCAAGGGCCGCGCCTAGACCCCAGCCCAGGCCGCCCGCAGGGCTGGGCCCGAAGTAGCGGCCGGGCCGATTGATGCCCGCATGCATGGGCACGACGCCCATTTCGTTCACAAGTATTGTCTCTTCATCGAGGTATTCACCGACGCATTGGGCCAGCCAGGCAGGATGGATCGGCTGAGCCGAACGGGCCTTATCACGGACCCCCTGCCAGCGCTCGCGTACCTTGCCGCGTGCTGCGGCCACCCTGTCCCGCCGCGCTGAAATCTTGTCGGCATCCGCGCCCGCCATGGCCGCATCCAGCAAAGGCAAGGCCGCCTCCGCTTCCGCCGCAATGGAGAGGATGGATGGAAAACTGCGGACAGGATAACGGCTGAACAGGGGATCAGGCGCCATTTGAATGACCTTGGCATCCGGGTGTACGGGATCGGTAGCGGGAATCCAGGGCACGTCGCAATCCAGCACCAAAACCGCATCGGCTGACGCCAGATGGGGCGAAGCCTCGTAATCCAGATGCATGGGATGGCCGTTGCCCAGGCAAAGATAGCGGGGCACGTGGGTAATGACGGGAATGGCGTATTTCTCGGTCAGCGCCGCCAGGCTTTCCGCCGCGGCCACCGACTTGCCCACATCCGACGTGATAATCAACGGATTCTCCGCCGCCATGAGAATGTCCGCCGCCTGGGCGATCTGTCCTGGATCGGGATGGGCCACACCCGTAACTGCGGTGCGCCGGGGCCCGGACGAGGGCGACGCCGGTGCAGCCAAAACCTCCCTGGGGATGGACATATAGACCGGACCGGGAATGTCCGACTGACTGATAGTCAGGGCCCGGTCCAAAACCACGTCGACCTCTTCCGGCGAACGCAATTCATAGTCCCATTTCACCAGTTCCCGCAGCATACCGGCCTGGTCGAACATCTCCTGCGCCCAATGGATATGCCGGCTGCGGGTGCCGCCCGAAAGGCCGGTATGTTCCGTCCAGGGCGTCCGCCCCGCCATCAGCAGGAGCGGCACATTGGTGCGGTAAGCGTTGGTCAGGGCACAAATGGCATTGGAAGTACCCACATTCACATGCAGCATCACCGCCAGCGGTTTGCCCTTTATCATGGCATAACCATGAGCCATGGAGACGGCGACATTTTCATGGGGGATGACCAGGGGCGTTGGACCATCATCCTCCCCCGATTGCGCAATGGCCTCGATGATCGGGGGGAAATCGGTGCCGGCGTTGGCCAGGAAATATTCCACCCCCGCCGCCCTGAGGCGCGCCAAGATCGCATGGCCCACGTTCGTGGTGGTTGCCGTGCCAATGGCTGCATTGTCATTCATTGTTCTTCCCCTTGTCCTCGTCGCCGATGATCCGGGCCGCGGCCCCGTCATCGTCCAGCACCTGCTCTAAATCTAACTCATCCGCGCCCGGCACCTGGATCACCGTGAAGGTGAAATCGTCCGCCGCCAGTGGAATGGTGGCATCCAGCCCCATCTTGGCGCCGACACCGTCCTCGGTGGTAGTTGGATCCAGTTTCGAGCCTTGGGTGTTGGAAACCACCAATAAATCCCGATCCGCCTGAAACCGCGTCGCCACGGCCCATTCCACCTGCTCGGGGTCGTGGATATTCACATCCTCGTCCACCACGATCACCTGTTTGATGTCATAGTGGCCGGCGAAGGCACCCATCATGATGTTCTTCGGCGTGCCTTCCTGTTTCTTGGCCACCTTGACCACCAGATGATAGCGGCAGACCCCGCCGCGGGACAAATGCACATCCAAAACAGATGGATCGTTGCGCTGCAATGTCTCCAACAACGTCGCCTCACGCGGCAGGCCGCCAAGCAGAAGATGCTCCATGCCGCCGCCGACGATGGTATGGAAAATGGGATTGGACCGGTGGGTGATGGCGTCCACCTGGATCACATGGCGGTTGGCGCGGCGTCCGTAATATTGCGGAAACTCGCCGAAGGGACCCTCCGGTTCCGCCACATCCGGCAGCACCCGGCCTTCCAGCACGATCTCGGCCCGGGCCGGCACGCGGACATTGTTGGTACGGCATTTGACCATCTCAACCGGCGCACCGTGCAGGGCACCGACGATTTCCATTTCGTCGAAATCCAGGGGCACCACCGCCTGGCTGGCCAATAAGCTGGCCGGGTCGTTGCCGATGACGATGGCGACTTCCAGGGCCTGACCCGCCTCTGCCGCCAAGCGGGCATAGGTCCAGGTGTGGCGGGGCAACAGCAACACCCCGATACGGTCCTTGCCGCTGATCTGACAGCGGTGGATGGAAACGTTCTGGATGCCATTCGCTGGGTTGCGGGAGATCATCAGCCCAGCGGCGATATAGGGGCCGCTGTCCAGTTCGTTGTGGGTGGGGACGGGTAGCTGCGCGTTTATATCCACATCATCGTGAACCACCGCCTGAACCGGCCCGTTGTCCACTTCCACCCAAGGTACCGGCTCCCGTACAGCCTGCTGATAACGATGGATGACCTGGTCCTCGCCCACGCCCAAACAATCGCCGATCCAGCCGCGGGTGGCCAGCAGGTTGGCGGCCACGGGTACGGCGTGGCCGTCGGGCTCGGGGAACAGCACCGCCTTGTCCCTTTCCAGCCGTTGCGCCACAGCCGCCAATTCATGCTTCAGGCCCAGGCCCGGCTTTGTCGTCGCCAGGCGGCCGGTGGACGCCAAATGTTGCAGCCATTCCCGCAAGTCGCGGGCGCATCGGTTGGTTGAAGGCGGGGGTACGGCGTTCATCGTCAAGTCAGGTCGCGGATTTCATCAGCGGATTTTATCAATGGTTTCAATTCCTCCGGCGCCAGAGCCGGCAGTTCCCGTTTCAGGACCTTGCCGATGGCATTGCGCGGCAGTTGATCGAGAAAGACAACATACTTCGGTTTCTTGTAAGAGGCGATCATCTCGCGGCAATGTTCGATCAATTCGTCTGCTGAAACGGCCGCCTGCGTCTCGATGAATGCTGCCACAGCCTCGCCGTACATTTCGTCCTTGACCCCAATGACCGCGGCGTCGGCGACACTTTCATGGCTGACGAGGGCGCTTTCCACCTCCTTCGAATAGATGTTGAAACCGCCCGAGAGGATCATGTCCTTCTTGCGATCCGCGATGTAGAGGTAACCGTCGTCATCCCGATAGGCCAGATCGCCGGTATAGAGCCAGCCGTCGCGCAGGGCGGCCGCGGTCTCGTCCGGCCGGTTCAAATATCCCTTCATGATGGTGTAGACGCCGGGCCGTCCGGTCCTGACCAGCATCTCGCCGACCTCGCCCACCGGCAGGTCATCACCGTTTTCATCGACGATCCGTACTTCGATCCCCGGCGTCGGACGGCCGACGGACTTCGGATGGGTAAACTGTTCTTCGTGGGACAGGGACGTCACCGCGCCGGCTTCGGTCATGGCGAAGAAGGAGACCAGGCGGGTCTGGGGCAGCAATTCGATAAAGCGTTGTTTCAGTTCTACTGGAAAGGCTTCACCCGTGACCAGAACCCGGCGCAGGCTGGCGAGACGGCTTGGGTCCTTGGCGATTTCGGGCAGCATCATACGGCAGACCGTGGGCACCATGCCCATGACGGTCACTTGATGCTCCTCGATTAGATCGACGGCCAGGGGCGCATCGAAGTTCTGCATCACAACGATGGTCGCGCCCAGGGTCAAGGCGTTGGCCAATCGGCCCATCCCGGTGCGATGGGCCAGCGGTGTAGCGACCAGAAAGACGTCCTCACTGGACAGACTCCATTCGATACCGTGGATGAAACCGTTCTGAATCAGGATATTGGCATGGGTGACGATGGCACCTTTGGGCCGGCCGGTGGTGCCGGATGTGTAGTTGATCATGCATTCGTCATGATCGTAGGGCACTGCCGGCAGGCTACCGCCGGCGTCGCAAGGCAGATCCGCCATCTCAATTGCACCGTCAGCGCATCCGCCCACGACGATGGCGGTCATCTCCGGCCGGTCCCGGCGCAGGTCCGCCAGGGCATCGGCCTGGTCGGCATGAAACACCAGAATCTTAGCTTCACAATCGCGGCAGAAGTCGCTCACCTCCCGCACCGTCAGCCGCGTCGTCACCGGCACGGCGATGGCGCCCAGGGTATAGGCGGCGTAAAGCAACTGCACCACTTCCAAGCCGTTGGGCAGGTACAGGACAATCCGATCGCCCAATCCAAGACCCAGCTGCGAAAGGCCCCTGGCCATCTGCACGATGGAGTCCTGCAAGACGCCGTAGCTTACCGTCTGGCCGTCGCAGATAATCGCCGTCTTGTCCGGATGCCTGTTCGCATGGGCCGCCAGGACGGACTCCAGCCGCATGCCGCTCCTCCCCATTATTGTTTCTTGCCGCCATGCTACACCGATTGGCGCCGCTTTGCCTTCCATGTTTGCGCCGTGATAGCCTTTCGCGGAGTCGGGAGGAAAGACCATGAGCACCGCAAAAGAAGACACCAAAAAGGTCCCCACATACTGCTTTCAATGCGTCTCTGGTCCGGATCTGATCAAGGTCGAGGTAGAGGACGGCGTGGCCACACGGATCGAGCCAAACCTGAACATTTGCGGTCAGCATCCGGGCAAGGGTACCCCGTGTGTGAAGGCCTATGGCCTGGTGCAGAAAACCTATAATCCGAACCGGGTGAAAAGCCCGATGAAGCGGACCAACCCCAGGAAGGGCCGGGACGAGGACCCAGGTTTCGTGCCCATCAGTTGGGACGAGGCTCTTGATCTGGTAGCGGACAGGCTGAAAAAGATCCGCGACATGGGCCTGAAGGATAATTCCGGCTATCCGCGTCTGGCCGCCTCTTTCGGCGGCGGCGGCACGCCGACCCGGTTCATGGGCAGCTTCCCCGCTTTCCTGGCCGCCTGGGGCCCGGCTGATTTGGGCTTCGGCGCTGGCCAGGGTGTGAAGTGCTATCATTCGGAACATCTCTATGGGGAATTGTGGCAGCGCGCCTTCACCCTGGCCGTGGACAGCCCCTATTGCGAATACGTGATCAACTGCGGCAACAACGTGGATGCCTCGGGCGGCGCCACGGGTGTTCGCCGGGGCGCGGAAGCCCGGCGCCGGGGATTGAAGCGGGTCATGGTGGAGCCGCATCTTTCTGTGACCGGCGCCACATCCGCCGAATGGGTGCCCATCAAGCCCAAAACCGACGCCGCATTTCTGTTCGCCGTTATCCACCGCATTGTGCTGGAGCGGGACTGGCAGGAAACCTGCGATGTCCGTTTCCTGAAGGAAGACACCACGTCACCCTATCTGGTCGGGCCCAACGGTTATTACCTGCGCGACCCGGAGACGGAAAAACCCCTGATCTGGGACCTGGCCGACGGCCAGGCCAAGCCGTTCGATGCCAATATCGAGGATCCGGCACTGGGCGGCAGTTACCTAGCGGCCGGTTTGGAACTGGGCGCCGATGACGAGGCCTGGCGCCACGACGGCATCGAGGTGAAGCCCGCCTTCCAGATGCTGCTGGATCATATGGCCGACTACAGTCCCGACTGGGCGATGGGAGAATGCGATATACCGGCGGAGACGATCCGCCGCATCGGCGATGAATTCGTGGCCCATGCCCACATCGGCGAGACCATCGAGATCGAGGGGGAGACCCTGCCCTTCCGACCCGTAGGCGTAATGCTGGGCAAGAGCGTCAACAACGGCCCAGGCGGCTATCACGCGGTCTGGGCGCGAACTCTGTTGAGTGTCCTGGTCGGCGCCATCGAGGTGCCCGGCGCGAACCTGGGCACCAAAGTGCGCCTGAACCGGCCGGCGAACAACAAGCATCTCTCGGCCGTTTCCAGCCGGGACGGCATCATGGACTTCCCCTTCAACGATACCTCGAAGGAAGGCTGGTCCAGCCAACCGCGCATCCGCAACGGCTATAACAGCCTGGTGCCGCTTTCCTCGTCTTCGCCTTGGGCGCCGGCGCTCGGGCCTGCGCACCTGCCCTGGCTGTTTCAAAAGGAAGCGCCGGACAATTGGCCACGGCCCACCCTGCCCGATATCTGGTTCTGTTACCGCACCAACCCGGCGATATCCTCCTGGAATGCGCCGGAAGTGGCGGAACGCATCGCTGAATTCCCCTTCACCGTCGCCTTTGCCTACACCAACGATGAAACCAACCACATGGCGGACGTTATCCTGCCGGAGGCAACGGACCTGGAAAGCCTGCAGCTAAGCCGCATCGGCGGCACCGGCTCGGGCGAGCAGTTCTGGAAGCACCAGGGCTGGATGATCCGCCAGCCGGCGGTGGAGCCCACCGTGGACGCCATGGACATGACCGATATCGCAACCGAGATCTGCAAGCGGGCCGGCATCCTGGGCGCGTACAACATGGCCATCAACAAGGGCGCGGCCGGCATGAAGCTGGTCAGCAACAAGTTTGATTACGGTCTGGAAGGCGATGTGGCCTATGACCGGGACGAGATCTGGGACCGGGTGGCCAAAGCCGCCAGCCACGACCTGTCCGATGGCGAAGAGGTGCATGGCATCGAGTGGTTCAAGGAGCATGGCTATATGCTGCGCGACTTCGCTCAGCGGGAATGGTACCTCTACCCCTATCTCAAGGACCGGGGCATCCGCTTCGAGTTGCCCTACCAGGAACGCATCAAGCGTCACGGCACGCAGCTCGCCAACCGTCTGCACGAAGTGGGCGTGGAATGGTGGGACAAGCAGCTCTTGGATTACGACCCCCTGCCCAAGTACGAATCCTTCCCCGACGTCTGGACGGACTTTGTCCGTGAAAAGGGCCAGGACCCTGACGATTTCCCGTTCTGGGCCCTGACCGCGCGCAGCATGCAATATGCCTGGGGCGCCAACGTGGGCATCCCCCTGATCTATGAAGTGGCGGAGAACATTGCCGGCCATTCAGGCATCGTCATGAACAGCCAATCCGCCGCCAAGCTAGGCATCGCCCAAGGCGATCCGGTGGTGATCACCTCCGCCACCGGCATCACGCGGGGCAACGCCGTACTGCGTCAGGGTATCCGCCCAGACACGGTGCTGATGATCGGGCAGTTCGATCATTGGGCCACGCCATTCGCCAAGGACTTGAACTTGCCCAGCCTGAACAGCGTCACCGATATCTCCCTCTCCCTGACCGACGGCACGGGCAGCGGTTCGGATATCACCCGGGTGAAGATCGAAAAAGATCTGGCAGCACAGAGCGCCGCCGTATGACCGCCAGATACGGCATGGTGATCGACCTGAACAGCTGCGTCGGCTGTCAGACCTGCACCATCGCCTGCAAGCATGCCAACGACACCCCGCCCGGCGTGCAATGGCGCCGGGTAATCGATGTGGAACTGGGCCGTTTTCCGGATGTGCAGCGGCTGTTCATGGTGACCGGCTGTCAGCATTGCGCCGAGCCCCCCTGTGTGCCGGTCTGCCCCACGGGGGCGACCCAGCAGCGGGCCGATGGCCTGGTGACCATGAACTACGATACCTGCATCGGCTGCGGCTATTGCGCCGTGGCCTGCCCCTATCAGGCCAGAACCATCGTGCACGAGCAGAACTGGTACTACGGCACACCCACGGCCCAGGAAACCCAGGTGGCCCATGCCGACCGCATCGGCGTCGCTAATAAGTGCACCTTCTGCATCGAAAAAGTGGATAACGGCCTGGCCCAAGGTCTGACGCCCGGCGTGGATCCGGACGCCACGCCGGCCTGCGCCAATTCCTGCATCGCCACGGCGATCCATTTCGGCGACTTTAACGATCCGGACAGCACCGTCTCGCAACTGGCGGCCGACGACCGCGCCTTCCAAATGCATCAGGAATTGGGCACCGACCCGCAGATCAAATACCTCTATGGCATAGATGGCAGCACGCCGGGTCGGGACCGGGCCGCGGACGATGCCGATGACGAGGCCCTGCGCGACCCGGCCAATCCATTGGCAGGCCAGCGGCAAACGTTCTGGGACTGGCGGGCCGCGATGAACTTCACCTTGGGCGGCATGAGCACGGGCCTGGCGGTCATGGCCTGGCTCGCCTACGCCCTGGGCTTCCTGCCGGATATCGCTTTGTTGACCCTCTACATCATTGCCGGCGTGGGCATGGCGGCGGGTCTGTTCTGCGTGTTTTTGGAGATCGCACGCAAGGCGCGCTTCCTGAACGTGCTGCTGCGGCCGCAGACATCGTGGATGACGCGGGAAACCTATGCCGTGGCGGTATTCTATCCCGCTCTGCTGGCCGATCTGATTTGGCCATCTGCTGGCTTGCATTTCCTTGTCGCTCTGGCGGCGGCGGCGTTTCTCTATTGTCAGGCCCGTATTTTGCCAGCCGGCCGGGGCATCCCCGCCTGGCGCGCGCCGGGCATGACGTGGATGCTGCTGGCATCCGGCCTTTTAGAAGGCGCGGGCCTATTGGCCATGGCCACGCAATTCCTGCCTCCCGTGGCGGGCGCTGCCGCCGTGGCCTCGGGCGCGGGCGGCGTCCTGGCCGCCGTTTGTGCCATCCTGTGGCAGCGGTACGTCTCCACGGCCGCTGAAAACGGCATTCCGCCCCTGGCCCGGGAAGCGTTGGAGCTGCAAACAGCAGCCCTGCGCACCATCGGCCATGCCCTGCCGCTCTTGGGCTTCGCTGCGCATCTGAGCCTGTTTTCCCACCTTCCCTTCGTCGCCGCCCTCGCCGGTATCTGCGCCGTCACGGGCGGCGTGTTGTGGAAGCGCACGGTAATCACCCAGGCCTGCCACCAGCAAGGCTTCGCCCTGCCCAAGGTCCCCCAGCGCGGCTCCGGCACCCGCGCTGCCCCGCCTCGGATCGGCACGGCGGCTTGAAATAGTTATAATCATAATTATATTATTTAGGTTCATTCCGTATGGAGTTTGAATGGGACGAAGACAAGAACCGAAGCAATATTGCCAAACACGGCATCTCTTTCGAAACAGCGGTTCGAATCTTCAATAGACCGACGGTCGACCAAATCGATGATAGGTTCGAATACGGAGAACAGCGGACGATCAGCATTGGAGTAGTTGATATGATCGCCGCCTTGGTCGTTGTGCATACGGATCGAAACGGAACGCTACGAATTATTTCCGCTCGAAAGGCCAACCGGCGCGAAAGGCAGCACTATGAAGCGAAAATATCAGAAGGAGCTTAACCTTAAGGAACTCGCGGCGCTTCCCGACGAAGACATCGATATGTCCGACATCCCCGAATTGGGTGCCGAATTCTGGCAAAAGGCAAAGGTGGTCATGCCGGAGGACAGGGGAAAGACACAAATCACCGCAAAATTCGATTCCGACATGGTGGCTTGGTTCAAAACTCAGGGCCGAGGATACCAAGCCCGCATGAATGCGGTGCTGCGGTCATACTTTGAGGCTCATCGGGACGCGAGCGGATAGGCAACTAAAACAGCCTCAAAACATCTCCAGATATTCCGCCTGTTCCCAGTCGGTGACAGTGGACAGGAAGCGGGTGATTTCCGCCTCTTTGATGTGGAGGAGGTAGTCGATGAACTGGCCACCGAGCTCTTCTCGATAGAACGTATCCGCCCGCAGGGCGGCGACGGCATCGATCAGGTTGCGGGGCAAGGGTTCCGCGCCGTCCGTATCATACGGCGTATCGGTGGGGGCCGGCGGCTCCAGCCTCCGTTCCATACCGTCCAAGCCGGCGAGGATCTGCGATGCCATGAAGAGATAGGGATTGGCGGCGGGATCGCCGGCGCGGTTCTCGATACGGGTTGTGTTGTCGCCGGCACCGCCCAGGGCGCGCAGCATGACGCCACGGTTGTCCCGGCTCCAGGCGGCCCGGTCGGGGGCCAGGGAGTTGGGGCGGTAACGCTTGTAAGCATTCAGGGTCGGTGCCGCGAACAGGGAGCCGGCGCCGGCATGCTTGATCAAACCCGCGACATACTGCCGGCCCAGACCCGAGAGCAGCGCCTCGTCCTGCTCCGGCACGAACAAGTTGGCACCGGAGTTAGGTTCACTGAGTGATTGGTGCAGGTGCCAACCACTGGGAAAGAGGTTCGGCAGGGCCGGCAAGCACATGAAAGTGGCGAGCAGGCCGTTGCGACGTGCCACCTGTTTGGCGGCGGCGCGGAACAGCACCATGGCATCGGCAGCGTCCAGGCCATCCATGGGCTGGAAAGTGAATTCCACCTGGCTGGGGCCAAACTCCACCTCACTGGAGCGGAGCGGCAGGCCAAGATCGACCACTGCCCGACGCAACAGGTCCACCGTCGGTTCCAATTCGTCAAAACGGTTTTCGGTCAGATAGTTGAAGCCATGGGCCAGGATGCCCACTTCGGGCGGTCGTGGGGGCTGGGTCGCGTCTGCCGCATCCAAGCGGGGATCGAGCAACTTGAAGAGATGGAATTCCACCTCCAGGCCAGCGCGATAGCCGTAGCCGGCCGCCGCCAGGTCCGCCAATGCCTTTGCCATGAT
Source organism: uncultured Rhodospirillaceae bacterium (assembly GCA_964344935.1). Classification (GTDB taxonomy): domain Bacteria; phylum Pseudomonadota; class Alphaproteobacteria. Next base: position 30,897 of record CAYFPL010000011.1, on the reverse strand, counting down.
GGCCCGGGTCGCGAACGGCACCGGCTTGCCGTTTGAAAAGTAGATATCGCACAACATCCAGGCCGTGCCGGGTGCCCAAGGCAGCTCTCGGTAGGTTGTTGGATCCGCCACCATCACGAAATCGCCGGCACCGGTCATCTCGTCCAGGCCGAAGCCACCGCCTTCGGTGAAGACGGGATAGACCGTATTGTGGGCGGTATCCTTAGCGAGGAGAGTGGTGACGATGTTGACGCCGTTGCTTAGGGCCTGGATGGCAGCGTCCCTGGCAAGGGCCTTGCCCCGCAGCAAGCCGTGCTGGTCGGGAAAGGAGAACCGCACCAGTTCTATATCGCCGCCCTGCAGGCGCTGTTCCACGTCCCGGCCAGCGGCCAGCTGATCGTCGTTCCAGAGGCCGTATCGCGCCACGAAATCGGCGCGGCCGACCCCGGCGTCGCCATTCGTCATGATGCTGAATTCCGCGCCCAGGGGGATTGCGACCGGCGCTCTTCGTGATGCTGGCGCCATTGTTCGCGCCAATCCGCCCGCTCAACAATAGTATCGATCGCCACGGCGCCGTTTCCGGCTAGGACGACGTCGCTTCCGGCGGCGACGTGGTCGATGGCGGCCTGGAGGCTCTTGCGATTGGCGATGATGGCCTTGTCGGTACTGCCCAAGTGTTCCTTTGTGCGGTCCTGAATGGGTCCCGGACTTTCCACTGCCCATTGGTCATGGATATTGATGTCTTTGCCCATGCCTGTGTAGCTGAAGCGGCGCTGTTCCTCCGCATCGTAGCCCCAATTGTTGCCCCGGTGCTTGAGGGAGCGGTAGTCGGGCAAGGTACATGAAGCTAGACGTTGCGCCCGCATGGTCGCCCCGTCCACCGTATTCCGGTAGTCGGTGAACATGGCGTACCAGTAGTTATGTTCGTCATCCACCGGGACATGCCATTGCGTGATGATCATGTCGTTGCTCATGGGAATGACGAAGCCATTGGGGAACAGTGAATTGGTCACCCTAATGTGGTCGCGGGCGTCATCCAATTCCCGTACCGCGTAAATACGCAGGCCGTAGTCGGTCTCTTCCACTTCGATGCGAGGGACAGGGTGGTTGCGCAAAACCTCCGTTACCGGGATATCGGTATCGGCCGCCTTGGCGCCGAATTGCTGACCATAGACCTCCCCATCCGTATCCTCGAACACCCGATGCAGGAACGATGCGTGGGCCGGATCGATACCCACTTCATAGGCCTGCAGCCAATTGCATTCCCATAGCCCCTTGAAGGCGAAGCTGTATTCACTCGGCGCCTGAAAACATTCCAGGCCCGGCAGGGACGGCGGCTCGCCCGGGCCCAAATAGGCAAAGATCATCCCATTGACTTCGCGGCAGGGGTAACTGGGCTGGCGAACCTTGCGGTGAAAGGTGCTGCCCGCCGGCTCCGCCGGCTGTTCCAGGCATTTACCCTCCACATCAAACAGCCAGCCGTGAAAGGCGCAACGCAGGCCGCCATCCTCCAGCCGCCCGAAACTCAGATCAGCACCCCGGTGGCAGCAGTGGCGGTCGATCAGACCGACGCGCCCGTCGGCATCGCGGAACAACACCAGATCCTCACCCAAAAGCCGCACCGCCTTGACCGGCCGCTCGCCGGCCAATTCTTCCGACAGGGCGGCGGGCTGCCAATATCGCCGCAGCACATCACCACACGGCGTGCCGGGACCGATCCGCGTCAATCGCTCATTGTCTTCGGCGCTTAGCATAATCCCCCAAGTCCAATACATATATTGGCCGTACGGCCAGGACCGGAGGAAGTTTAGCGGTGAAAGCCGTGAAACGCTATGCGCCCAGGGGATCTGACCAATGCTGTTCGGCGGTCAATTCACCGGCCGATCGGCGTGGGAGCGACCGTGGCAGATTGCCAGGCTTGCAGATCTTGTCCAACGTGACGGCGCGATGCATGGCGCAGTCCTGCTCGGCAATGGCCGAGATAACGTGGTCGGACGTGCCCTTGCCGGTGGTGGCATAGGAATAGACCGTCGCCGCGGCGCTGACATATTGAATGGCGGGGGGGATGGCGATAACACTGGCGCAGCCGCTCAAAACGCCTGCGCAGCACACAAACAGAATTGCCCTCATTACTGACTCCGTTTACCCAGACTGTTGCACACAAGCCGAAACGATCCGGATAAACTTCAAGCGCGTCGAAAGGGCCGCCTGTCGGCCGGCCGGGGATTACGAAACCCTCCGAAGCCGTCCGGTTCGCCCCATCGGCGCACATGGGAGATCAGCACTAACCTATATGGGGATGGCAGGTCGATATTGCGAGGTAAAACTCCGTCGCAGGCGACTTTCAAAGATACCAACTAGAGTGTGACAGCCATCACACTTGGGGGAAAATTAGGGGAAATCCGCATGATTAACATTAACGGCATGGCCCACGTGATACTGACAGTCAGCCAGTTTCAAGCGGCACGGGCTTTCTATTCGCGGCTAATGCCGGCGCTGGGCCTGGAATGCGTCTTTGACAGCAGCGAGATGTGCTATTTCGTCGGCGCGCGAACGGCCCTGGGTATCCAGCCCTGTGATCCAAAGTATGCCGAGGAACGGTTCGTACAGGGCCGGGTGGGGCTGCACCATATCTGCTTCCGCGCACGATCGAGAGAGGACGTGGATGCAACCGAGGCCCTGTTAAAGGAAATGGATGCGCATATCGTCAGCCCGGCCAAGGACGGGCCTTGGGCGCCGGGATATTACTACGTCCTGTGCGAAGATCCCGATGGTATCCGCGTGGAAGTGAATTTCGTGCCCGGCCAGGGCGTACTGGCAGAAAATGAAAGCTTTAACCCCAGCGGCGATTGGCGATGACGGCGTAGAACATATCATCGCCGCCAGTTCGTTCCGGCTCATCCTCAATCATCAATACTGAGCCAACCTGGCCAGCGGACCGGGCACCGAGCACCAGGCAACCGAACAACTCGCCACAGCATTCTGGAAGCGGTCAGATTTAGTTGGTTGCGGATGGGTTGGCTGCGGATAGGAATGAACATGATGCAACCAGCATGTGTTCATACCTACTGCAAACTTGTGAAAATAGGCCGCTATCCAATTGCAATATAAGATTGCGATTTATCCGTTCGAACAGTTCAGCCTCTATCGACGCCTTGGAAAACAAGAAATGTAGGATGTCGATGTCCGCCTTGATCAAACGGTACTTCGCGCTCATTTCGGTCTTGCCAATTTTGGCGGCAACCAAAGACGGATTTGCCAGAAAACCATCAAATCGCCCGCCATCGCTCATCTTTAGGGCGTTTTCAAAACTGACGGCGGTGACGATCTGATCCCTGTAGGCAGGTTTATTTATGGTTCGCTGAATTTTATTGGTGTAGTGCCAACCTAGGATAACACCCAATGTCGATCCTGCTGACAGGAATGCGTCCAAATCAGATGCTCCAGACGGCTTTCCGATATCTTCGAACACAGCATGAGGTTGGCCGCGGTAGGGCACAGAGTAATGAGCGAATGTCGCCCGATCCTTTTTGAAACTGGCGCCCAAGGTCACGTCGACATCGCCATTGGAAATCATATGCAATGTACGTTTCCATGGCAGTTCTACGAATTCAACATTGCATCCGGCGTCTTCGATGGCGGCACGAAGAATGTCGGCATCTATGCCTATGATTTGTCCGGATTGATCTGGATAATGATACGGCGGCTCCATCCCGTATCCAGCGACGAGTCGGCAGTCGTCATTTGCCAAACCGGTCCGGGGAAGCGCCGCGGCGCCCACCAAAAGAATGAAGATTGCAATCTGCAAACGTTTCATCCGAATGTCCCAGTGTGTTTCGTCTAGCCGACGGTCAAATACTCTCAAACACCTTGATTAGATTACGCTCAGTTTCTCTCGAACTACAGAATTCGCTCGGCGATCGATGAAGCTATCGCCAATCGTAATTCGCGCTCAAAGCTATTCCGCCGCCTCAGCCCGATCCTTGAAGAAGCGGCTCAATTGCCGGTCATGTCGGCTCATAGCGGAACGGCCGGCCCGTTCGGTCCAAGGCTGCCAGCGCGGGCCCGGGCCTTCCGGTCGATCGCCCATCACGGTGACCCGCTGGATGATGCGTTCTTCCTCGAAATCGTTGAGCACATAGTGCTGTGTTGCACGGTTGTCCCAGATCCCGATCGTGCCCTCGCTCCAATGATAACGCACGGTGAAGGCGGGGCTCTGTACCCAGCGGGTGAGGAAACGCAGCATGGCATCGCTCTCCGGCGCGCTCATCTCGACAATGCGGCGGGTGAAATGCTCGTTCACGTAAAGGGCCTTGCGCCCAGTTTCGGGGTGGACGCGGACCACGGGGTGAACGGCCATGCGGTCGGCCCGGTCGTGTGGGTGGGCGTCGTGCAGGGCGCTCAATCCTTCGCACATCTCCTGCATGGGCGCGGATAAGGCGTCGTAGGCGGCGCAAAGGCTGGTCCACATGGTATCACCGCCAGACGGGGGGCATTTCACCATGTTCAGAATGGACATCAAGGCCGGCTGTTCCAGAAACGTTAAGTCGGTGTGCCATTCATCAGCTATGCCGCCCGTGCTGGCGGTCAGCTGGAAAATCTCGGGGAATTGTATGTCGTTCTTGTCCGAGAGGTTGGGATGACCCTCGAGCGGGCCAAAGGGACGACCGAAGGCGACATGCTCTTCCTGGCTCATATGCTGGCCTGGGAAGAACAGCACCATGTGTTCCACCAACAGGCGCTTGATCTCGGCGATATCGCCTTCGTCCACTTGCGCCAACTTAATTCCGGTGACCTCAGCGCCCAAGGCCCCGGCCAGGCGTTTCACGTTCCATTGATTGCCGATCTGCTGGTTTGTCATGTCCGCTTCCTCATCGCCCAAGCCTTTCAATCACCATATGGAACCATTGCACGCCGCGCAAGGAAGCGGCCAGAGCACTAGCCACCCGCGCGTCGCGCCGCCACAGCTTCCCCCAATAGGCAAAGAATCTCGAACATCAAGGTGGCGCCAACCAGGGCCGTGTTGCCGGTCTGGTCAAAAGGCGGCGAGACCTCCACCACATCGCCGCCGATCAGGTTCAAACCGCGCAATCCGCCAAGCAAGGCCTGGGCCTCCAACGTGGTGATGCCGCCAATTTCCGGCGTCCCGGTGCCTGGGGCATACACCGGGTCCAACCCGTCAACATCGAACGAGACATATGTGGGTTCGTCGCCGACCACCCTCCGTGCCTCTGCCACCACACCCTCGACACCCAGGGCAGTGAATTCTTCCATGAAGATGACGCGCATACCGCTCTCCAGCGAGAAATCCCAGCCGTCCGAAAAATTCTGCGCCCCGCGAATGCCAATCTGTATCGTACGTTTCGGATCCAGAATGCCGTCATTGACCGCGTTGCGGAACGGCGCCCCGTGATTGAACTTGTTGCCCTGGAACGGCCCCCATGTATCGGTGTGGGCATCTATATGGATCATGCCGATGGGCGCACCGCCGTCCACCAAGGCGCGGAAGATGGGATAGGTGATGGAATGATCGCCGCCGGCACTGAGCGGCACGGCGCCGGCGGCCACGATGCGTCGGTAAAAGGCCTCGATCTCCTCCACCGCCTGGTCGGGCTGCATTATGGCCTCGAACGGCACATCGCCCACATCGGCGATCTTGCAGAGTTCATAGGGATTGATGCGGCTGACATGATGGATGGCCCGGCATAGGGACGAGGCGTTCCGGATTTCCCGTGGCCCATGGCGGGCCCCAGCCCGGTTCGTCACGCCGCCGTCATAGGGCACACCTACAAGGGCGATTTCCAAACCCGCCGGGTCCGGCTGATAGGGTGTTCGCATGAAAGTCGGTATGCCGACGAACCGCGGCGCCTTGGTCAAATCGCTCATAGCTGCTCCAAATTATTGCCATCAGCCTAGCATATGGCGGCCCGGCGTTTGACCCGCGCGCGTACGCAGGTTTAACTCTCGAAAAGCCTATGAGCGATAGGGAGCGGAACCAGATGACGCACCGAGTGATCGACGCCGACGGCCATATCTGCGAAACCAAGTCCCTGTGGCAGGAATACGTCCCCCGCGAATACCGCGACCGTACCATCCGAATTGAACGGGGCGATGACGGCCAGGACAGAACCTGGATAAACGGCACCGTGCGCGAGGATTTGCTGCCCGCCACTGCCTGCGTCCCCAACGGCATGGAAGACCCTGACAACCCTCCTACTTGGGACGACATCACGCCCGGTTCATACGACGGCGGCGAACGGTTGGCGGTTATGGACGCCGAAGGCATCGAGCATTGTTTGCTATTCCCGTCCATGTACCTGCTTTGTGGCGATATCGAGGACCCGGACGTGGCAGCCGCAGCCTGCCATGGCTACAACGAGTGGATCGCTGATATGTGCCGGGACGGCAAGGGCCGCCTGGACGCCGTCGGCCTGGCGCCGTTGCAGAATGTGGACGCGGCAACCAAGGAGATCGCCCATATCGCGCAACTTGGCCTAAAAGGCGTCGCCTTCCGGCCCGAACGCTATAACGGTTTGGCGCTGCATGACGATGCCCTCGCACCGTTTTGGAACGCCGTCTCGGACCAAGGCCTGGTCGCCGCCGTACACGGCAGCTTCGGCTCGCAAATGCCCAGTTTTGCCAATAGCCGTTATAAGAATACCTTTTTCACCCATATGATCTGCCACCCCTTTGAGCAGATGGCCGCCTGCCTGGATATCGTCGCCGGCGGCGTATTGCAGCGCCATCCCGATCTGCGTGTGGCGTTTCTAGAATCCGGCCTGGGTTGGCTGGAATATTGGCTTGGGCGCATGGACGAGCATTTCGAAGTCATGGGTGCCCGTGTCCCCTGGCTGACCCGGCGGCCGTCAGAATTGTTCCGCGAGCAATGCTTTATCTCAATCGAGGCGGACGAGGCCCATCGATTGCCGAAAATTCAACAGCTGGGTCTGGAGAAATGCGTCTTTTGGGGCGCCGACTATCCCCATTATGACTGCACCTATCCAGGTGCCGTGAAGGAGTTGGAGGAGCATCTCGCCCCCATCGACCCCGCCCTCGCGGACCTGATCCGCCACGAAAACGCGGCGAGATTCATTGGGATGAGATGACTTCAGGCGGCCCTATTGACCAAGGCCACCCCGCCAACAGCGACGATCAGGCCAATGAAGGCGACGGGCCCGAAAGTTTCGCCAAAGAGAAAATAGGAAATCACGGCCGTGACGGGCGGCACCAGAAAGAACAGGCTGGAAACCCGCGCCGCTTGGCCGCGGCGGATCATGTACAACAACAAGATGATGGCCCCCAGGGAAAGAACGAAGGTTAGCCAGAGAAAGGCGAAAATGAATTCGCCGGTCCACTGAACCACCCGCGTTTCGAACGCAAAGGCCAGTCCCCACATTGCAGCGGCAGCCGCCAAATTCTGTATGGCAGTGCCGGTGCGCAGGTCCATTTCTTGGCAGAACCTCTTCTGATAGATGACGCCGATGCTCAGACCCAGCAGGGCCGCAACGGACAACACCATGGCAAGTGGCGTGCCGTTACCCAGTTGAAGCTTTTGCCAAACGACCAAGGCGACGCCGCCGAAACCCAGGACAAATCCAAGCCACTGCCGCATGTTGATGGACTCGCCCAACAGATAGCCGGCGAACACCGCCACAAGGACCGGCTGCAAACCATTGATCAATGCCGATACGGACGCATCGACGCCCATGCTGATGGCGAAATACACGCATCCCAAATTGACTGCCTGTAGCAACAGCCCGACAACCACGATGTGGAATACGGCCATTGGCGACCTTGGCCAGGGTGCCCGCATGACCACGGCGATGACGATCAGAATGGCGGCCACCAGGGAACAACGGTAGGCCAGAAAAGTCGCAGGTTCGGCATAGGGCAGCCCGAATTTCGCACCGATGAAGCCCGTGCTCCACAGTAATACCAGCACCGCCGGCATAGCGGTGAACCATAACTTTGAGGAGACCGTAAGGAGATTTCTCTGGGGCATTTCGGCTGATCAGTGGAACCAATTTTGGCGACGTCCTTGCCACCAGAATCGCGAGAGGGTCAAAGAGCCATAGGCTTATTCGTCTTCGTCAAAGGTATGTTCTTCTTCCAGGAAATCCAGGTTCGCGCGCCGATGAAAGCCATCGAAGATCGGATAGCGATCATCTTCGGACGGCTGGTTTTCCGGGCTGAGGGCGTATTCCGCGGTCATTGCGGGGACGGCGCCGTCGACGCCGATGGTCTCGCCGGAAATGAAGGCGGCCGCCGGCGAGAGCAGGAACACCACTGCCGCTGAGACTTCAGCCTCTGTCGCCAAGCGCCGGGATGGCACGAAGGTCTTGCGTTTTCGGATCTTCCGCTTGTGCGCTAGGGGATATTGCTGCAAGCCCTGGGTCGCGACATAGCCCGGTGCAACTACGTTGACGCGCACGCCATAGTGGGCCCATTCCAAAGCGGCCGTCCGGGTGAAATTCTCCATGCCAGCGCGAGCCGCGCCGGAATGACCTAAACCGGGCATGGACCGGGCGTGATCGGCGGTGATGTTGACGATGGCGCCGCCGGTCCTGTTCATGGATTGGTTCAGGACCTCCCGCGCCATGAGGAAACCGCCGGTCAAGTTTGTCCGCACCACCGTTTCCCAGCCCTTTTGGCTGATATCCTCCAGCTTGGCCAGAAATTGCCCACCGGCATTGTTGACTAGACCTGCGATGGGTCCATGTTTTGCAAGAATTTGCGCCACGTTTCCCGCGACCGCCTCTTCCTCGCGAATATCAAATGCGAAATGGTCCGCCTTGCCGCCGTCCTCGATAATCTCCGCTTCGACGGTCTCCAGCTTCTCCCGGTTTCGCCCCGTGATCACAACCATTGCGCCCAAATACGCCAATTCATGGGCAATGCAGCGCCCGATGCCGCTGCCTCCGCCCGTCACAACGATGGTCTGACCCTTGAACAGATCGGCAGCGAATACTGAATTGTACGGCATTTGCGGCTCCCTCGCCGACGAGCTCAGGCCTTGTTGTCGTCCCACCTGGGAAACAGGGCATGGGTGATGCCCATTTGATCCAGTGCTCGGGCCACCCCTTGGTCGATGATTTCCTGCAGGGATTTTGGGTTGTGATAAAAGGCCGGCATGGGCGGCATGATAATGGCGCCGTAGTCCGCCGCCCGCACCATCAGCTCCAGATGCCCTTTGTGCAATGGGGTTTCCCGCACCATGAGAACCAGCGGCCGTCGCTCCTTCAAGGTTACGTCCGCGGCGCGCGCGACCAGATCTGCATCGTAGGAGTTCGCGATAGAGGAAAGGGTCTTGATGGAACAGGGGGCAACGATCATGCCTCGGGTGAGGAACGAGCCGGACGAGATGGAAGCGGCGATATCCTTGTTGGAATGCACCACATCGGCCAGGCCGCGCACCTGAGCCAGGCTCATCTCGCTCTCATATTTTAAGGTCTGAACCCCAGCCTCGGTCACGATCAAATGTGTCGGCACCTCGAGTGATTTCAAGGCCTTGAGGATTTCGATGCCGTAGACGACGCCGCTGGCGCCGGTGATCGCCACGACCAGGGGCAGGCTCATGGTCCCTCTCTCACCACATTTGCTTGACCCACGCGCCGCTCACGGGCGGCGATATAGGCCGTCGCAGCAATGATAATCGCCGCCCCGGCACCTGACCAGATGTCAGGCACCTCGTCGTAAAGGAAAAACCCGATGGCGGCAGCCCAGATCAGAGTGAAATACATGCCGGGCTGGGTAAATGAGAGATCCGCCATCTGGAACGACTTTGTCCAGCAGACATGGGCACAGGTCGCCATGACACCGGCACCGAAGGTTAAGGCGCAGGTATGCAGCGACGGTGTGTTCCAGACGAACAACGTGGGCACCAGGCTGGTCAAGGCAACAAAAAAGGACAGATAAAAAACCATGGCAAAGGTGGACGTGCGCGGCGCCAGATGTTTGCCGATCAGGGTGGAGGCGGCCTGAAACGGCGCCGAGATCAGGATCGCGATGGCGCCCACGGAAATAACCTCGATGCCCGGCCGCAAGATCACAACGGCACCGATGAAGGCGGCGGTTATGCCGCCCAAGCGGCGGTAGCTGAAACTTTCGCCTAGGAACAAAAAGGCGCCCAGAGTGATGAAAACGGGGGCGGTGAAACTGAGGGCGGTGAGATCCGCCAGCGTCATTTTGGTTACCGCGTAGAACCACAACAACACGCTGACGGCATGCACGACGCCGCGCAGGATGTGGCCGCCGACCAGCCTCGGCGCAAAATCCGTCGGTTGGAAGCGAAATAACAGCGGCAGAAGAAGCAGGGTGCCAAAGGCATAGCGCATGAAGCCGGCCTGCAATGGATCCACATCATCCGCCACGCTGCGCACGATCCAGGTCAGCGAAGTAATAAACAGACCGCCAAGGAGGACCAGTAGAAGACCGATGAAATTTGCGCGCCAAGTGGGCGCCGTGGCGGTCAAGTATGTCATTTAGACATAAAAGTCCGGCGGCTCGCCAAGCAGCACCTGACCGGCGCTTTCGAAATGGGAGTCGCGGGCCTGGATCTGCTGGGTCAGGGTATGCATGTCGCGGAAACGCCGCTCGAACGGCGTACCTGGAAAAATGGCGCTAACGCCTGCCGCCTTGTACACCCAGTCCACCACCTCAGCGGCGCCAAAAATCGCATGGGTGGAGGCAAGGCGCACCCGCGCCCGGTCCGGGACATCAATGGGCTCGATCTCTCCCGCGCCGGCGTACACATCCGCCAGGACATCCAAAAGATAAGCCTTGGCCGCGCTGAGTGTTGCCTCGCCCCGGGCCACGCCCGACTGGATGGAAGGCGTGTCGGCCAACCGGGATAGGCCGCGTGGCGTTTTCTCGGCCGCCAGATCGACAAAGGCGCCATGCATGGCCCGGCCGATACCCAAAGCCACAGCCGCCACGCCCACCGCGTAAAGGGTCTGCTGGGGAATGGCGTACAACGGACCACTTGGCCGCCGTAAAGCGGGATCATCGCGGGTGCCTGAAAACGCCTCCGGCACGAAGACATCCTCGACGCTGTAGGAATCTGACGCCGTGCCCCGAAGCCCAATGGTGTTCCAAGTATCGTGCAAGGTAGCTTGATCGCTGGGAAACAACAGCGTGCGGATCGTCGGGCGACCGGCATCATTCAAACGCAAGCTGCCATCGGGCTCCTTGACCCGGCAATGCACGCCCATCCAGTTGGCTTGCCGGCAGCCTGAGGCGAATTCCCAGGTGCCACTGACCCGATAACCGCCGTCCACCGCATCGGCCAGACCCTTGTGGGGCGGCCCCCAGGCGATAACGGTCCGGGAATCTTCGAAAACCTCCTTTCCCGTCGCGACAGGTATATAGGGCGCGATCAGGGCAGCGCTATTGCCGACGAATATGTTCCAGGCGACGGATGCGTCGTGCTGGGCCAGTTCCTCAAGGACCCGCACATATAGGCCGGGCTCGGTTTCGCCGCCGCCCAATTCACGAGGCAAAAGAAGCCTGAACAGCCCCGCCTCGTGTAAAAGCGACAGCAATGGTTCAGGTATGCGCCGGTTCTGCTCGATCTCTTCAGCAGCCGCCGCAAGCGGGGCGCCGAGGCGCCGTGCATCGGCCAAGGGCCCGGTTTCGTTGCATTGATCCATGCCCCATTGCTGCGCAACTAGGGCTTGCTGTCAATGTTGCGTTACCAAGCAAACCCAACGCAAGGCCACGCGCTGTTAAATCGGCGAACCAGAATCTATTTGCCATTGCCGCGCCGCCATCGCTACACTTGTAGCAACAAAACGCACATCAAAGGCGTACGCGTGTCGAGGTAACCGGCGTGAAATTTGGGGGGAGGCAGTCAGAACGAGGCTGCCGTCCTGCCGCCGAACTTAGGCACACCGATAGAGTGGCTCGCACAAGGGAGGCTATAAATTATGTCCGAGCAGAAGATCAGCAACACATTTGGAAAACAGACCAGACGTGAGTTTCTCGCCACCACGGCGGCTGGCGCGGCCGGCGCGGCGGCGGCGAGTGTTCCGGGCGCATCTTTTGCGGCTGGGCATGCAAAGGGCGGAACCCTGCGGTTTTCGACCCGCGCGGATGCCCGCGGCCTGGATCCGCAACGTAACGTCATCTATTACGTCTCGCACCCGCTTGCGGCGACCTCGGGCGGCCTGCTGGATATTGATGCCAACATGGACATCGTTCCCGCGATCGGCGAGGAATGGACCGTCTCCGATGACATGAAGACCTATACTTTCAAGATCCGTAAGGGCGTGACCTTCCACAACGGCGCCGACGTGGACGCACCGGCGATCAAGTGGAATTACGACCGGGTCCGGGATCCGAAAACCAGCCATTCCTTCCACCGCAGCTTCTTCAAGCTGGTGAAGGAAATCACGGCGGTTGATAAACATACGCTCCGTATCGATCTGGATACGCCCAGCGCGGTGTTCCTGGCCAGCGTAACTTATTATCCGGTGAATCTGATTGCACCCAACAGCGTGGATCAGGTGGACACTCATCCGATCGGCTGCGGTCCGTTCAAATTCGTCAGCTGGAAGCGTTATGCCAAGACGGAAATGGTGCGCTTCGAAAATTTCTGGCAAACCGATGCTAAGGGTCACGCTTATCCCTATCTTAACGCCATTGAGGGCTATCCCAAGAAAGAGGACAAGGTTCGTTTGACGGCCCTGCGCACCGGCGAAGTCGATCTGATCGAGAATATGTCCTATGCGGACGCCGCGAATTTCAAGAAAAACGAAACCGCCAACTACAATACCTGGGATATCCCGCAGGTTGGCGCCGGTTATCTTGCGGTCCAGTCCAAGAAGGGCCCCTTCGCCATGGACGCGGCAGATGGCAAGCTGATGCGTCAGGCCCTGGCCCATGCCATCGACAAGGAAGCCATTCACCAGGCGATCTTCAACGGCCTGAGTGAAAAGCTGAACGGTTTTTACAGCACGTCCAGTACCTGGCACATGCCCGACATTAAGAACATCAAGGAATACGATCCGGAAAAATCCAAGGCTATTCTGCGTAAACTGAATGCCATGAATACACCCATCGCGGTGGTGGCCCGGCAGGCCTATTCCTACATGCGTCAGACGGGCGAAATTGTGTACTCCATGCTTCAGGAAGCCGGCTTCAAGCCGACCAACGAAACGTTCGATAACCCGGTTCTGCGCAAGAAGTACAAAGTAGCCGACTACGGTATCGATTCTACCGCGAACAGCTATCGTTTCGAGCCTGATCAGTGGTATTCGGTCAACGTCATGTCGACTGGACCATCGACCAAGCTTCGGACCGGCTACAAAAACGAAGAAGCCGACAAGCTGATCAAAGCCGCACGGGAGACCCGCGACAAGCAGGTGCGGATGGAGATGTATACGGATGTGGAAAGCATGGTCAACGACGACTGCGCTTTGATCTACACCCACGGCATTCCGTTGACGTCCGCGGCGACCAAGAAGTTGAAGGGCTATGCGCCAGCATTCGCCGGTCCCTTCAACATTTCCCATGGTGGCGTGCGTACCGCCTATATGGAAAGCTAGCCGCGCTTGTAGCAAACGCGTAGTAGCAAGAGGCGTATAAGTTGTCCGGTGACGCTTTCATGATTGAAGGCGTCACCGGCGCGCCACGCCGGAGCCGATAGCATGCTTATTTATGCCATCAACCGCATACTGCAGATCATACCGGTCATCTTCATTCTTTCTGTCCTGGTTTTCGGCTTTGTTCACGCCCTGCCGGGCGATGTCATTGATACTCTGACCGCAACGGACGGTGAGGAAGACCCGGAGGTGCGGGCCGCCTTGGAAGAGGAATTCGGCCTCAACAAACCGATTTATGTGCAGTATCTGATCTGGGTCGGCTCTGCTCTGCAGGGGGATTTCGGCAAATCTCTCGTTACCCGGCGACCGGTCAATATCGAACTGTTGGAGCGAATACCGGCGACGGTCTATCTCGCGCTCGTCGGCATCGGCTTATCCATCCTAATCGCCGTGCCATTGGGGACGCTGGCGGCGGTCAGGCGCAATACATTGACGGATTATTCTGCGCAAATATCGTCCCTTGCCGGCATATCCATACCGGAATTCTGGTTCGCCATTCTGTGTATTCTGCTGTTCGCGCTGCATCTGGGCTGGCTGCCATCCTCGGGCTACGCGCCGCTTTTCACTGATCCGGGCAAAAGCATCTGGTATCTGATCCTGCCGGCCGTTGCCGTGGGTTTCCGCCAAGCCGCATTTACGACCCGGCTGACCCGTTCCAGCATGTTGGATGAAATCAGCAAGGATTATGTGGACACGGCACGGTCTTTGGGCCTGTCCGAGCGCAAGGTGATCTATAAATACACTCTGCGCAATGCCATGATTCCGACCATCACCATTTCAGGCCTGCAGCTAGCCAGCCTGTTGGGCGGCACTGTCGTTCTGGAAACGATCTTCTCCTGGCCGGGCATCGGCTTGGCGATCTATGACGGCATCCAGCTACGGGACTTCCCGGTGATCCAGGCTGGTGTCTTGGTCCTTGGTGTCATGGTGGTCATTATCAATCTAATGGTCGATCTATTGTACCGGGTGCTGAACCCGCGCGTTGGCATGGGTTAGAGGGCGCCGTTATGACTGATCAACAACTGCAATCCCGCCAACGGGTCGATACCATAAGCCCGGACGATACAGCGTTCGCCATCCGCATGCGCCGTATCCGAGCGGTGACTCGAAACGCCTACGATGAATTGTTAAAGAGCAAGACGGCGACGATCGGCGCCATCATGATGGTTGCCCTGTTGACGGTTTGTATTCTGACGCCCGTACTTGCTACACATCCGCCCACTAAACCCAATTATCGGGAGCGTCTTGCCCCGGCCAGTGCCGATCACTATTTCGGCACGGATAAGTTCGGCAGGGATATCTACTCCCGGGTCCTTTGGGGCGGGCAGCGTATTGTCCTGATCGCCATCGCGGCCGTGGCCCTGGGTCTGGCCCTGGGCATCCCCCTGGGTGTGTTCGCTGGATTTTTCGGCGGCCGGTTCGATGCCATTTCGATGCGCTTCGTCGACGGACTCATAGCCTTTCCAGGCTTATTACTCTATCTGCTGATCATCACCGTGGCGCGAGAATGGAAGCTGGAAGGCTTCTGGAACGATCTGATACTGGTGTTCGCCCTGGGTGTGAACACCATGCCGGAAATTGCCCGCCTGACCCGCGGCACATCGATGGTGGAAGCAAAACGTGAATACGTGGAAGCCGCCCATGTGGTAGGTGAAGGCAGCGTATTCATTGCCTTGCGGGAAATTCTGCCCAACATTGTCTCGCCCCTTATCGTCAATGCGACCGTGCGTCTGGGCTATATCATCCTGATTATCGCGGCTCTGTCGTTCCTGGGCCTCGGCACACCGCCGCCAACGCCCGATTGGGGCAGCGATCTTAATGTCGCCCGCGAACACATGGAAAGTCACCCGATGATCGCGGTCTATCCAGGGCTGGCCATCTGTTACGCGGTGCTGGCATTCAACCTGTTCGGCGACGGCCTTCGCGACATATTGGACCCGCGGACCCAGGATCGCTAGGCCAAGACCATTTGCAAGAATTAAGGCCGCGCCCTGTCATAGGGCGCGGCCTTTTACTTGTCCCGAAATGGCCGTTTCCTGGCGCCTATCGTCAAATGTTATGGCAGGCCACTTCGTGGTGGGTGCCAACGGACAACAGTTCAGGCGATACCTCGCCACAAATCGGTGTTGCCAGGGGGCAACGGCCGTTCAATCGACAGCCCGGCGGCGGGTCAATGGGGGTCGCGACTTCGCCCTCGAGCGTAAGGCGCGGGGCAGGCTTTTCCGGATCGGCCTCGGGCACCGCCGCCAACAGGGCTTTGGTATAGGGATGTATGGGGTCGGAGAAGATGGTTTCCACTGGACCGGTCTCGACGATCTTGCCCACATACATGACAGCCACCCGGTCGCTGATATGGCGGATCACCGCCAGGTCATGAGCGATGAACAAATAGGTCAGTGAGAATTTCTCCTGCAGCTCCCGGAACAGGTTCAATATCTGCGCCTGGATCGAAACATCCAGAGCCGAAACCGGTTCGTCTCCGATTACCAGGTTGGGGGTCACCGAGAGTGCCCGGGCAATGGCGATACGCTGGCGTTGACCGCCGGAGAATTCATGGGGATAGCGGTCGATATGTTCTGAACCCATGCCGACCAGATTTAGGAGCTCCAACACCCGTTCCCGTTTCTCGTGCCAGGTGGTGGCCAATTGATGCACTTCCAGCGGGCGGCTGAGGATTTCCATGATGGTCTTGCGCGGATTGAGCGATGAATAGGGATCCTGAAAGACCAACTGAATTTCCTTACGGGTCTCGCGCATCCGCTTGGCCGAAAACGACAATAGATCCTCGCCGCGCAAATCGATCTCACCCGATGAGGGCTCGATCAAGCGGGTGATCAGCCGTCCGGTCGTCGATTTGCCGCAGCCTGATTCACCAACCAAGCCAAGGGTCTCGCCCGGGCGGATATAGAAGTTGATCCCGTCAACAGCCTTGACGGTCTGCGTCTTGCCGGCGACACGCGAGACGAAGTCGCCGTGCAGCGTAAAGTGCTTGACCAGGTCCCTGACTTCCAGAAGGTGTTCACTCATTTGTCGTCCGCCTCGAAACGCAATTTTCCAAAAGGCCCGGTCTAGACCGTCGGCTGTTCATGCAAATGGCAGGCGGCGAAGTGCCCGGGCGACAGTTCTTTCCATTCCGGGATCTTTTCGCGGCAAATATCCATGGCATGGGCACAGCGCGGATTGAACTTACAGCCCGACGGCGGGTCCATCATGTTGCAGACAGTGCCGTCGATCGGTGTCAGGAATTTCTCCTGCACATCCAGGCGCGGGATCGAGCGCAACAGGCCAACCGTATAGGGATGCTGCGGATTGGCGAATATCTCGGCCTTGGTTCCAAGTTCCACCAGGTGGGAGGCATACATCACGCCAATCTTGTCGCAGGCATGGGCGACAACGCCCAAATTGTGGGTAATGAACAACAACGACATATGGAAGCGTTCGATCATGGATGAAATCAGCTCCAGGATGACCGCTTGTATGGTTACATCCAGGGCCGTGGTGGGCTCGTCCGCGATCAGGAAGGTAGGATCGCAACTGAGCGCCATTGCCAGCATGACGCGCTGGCGCATGCCGCCGGAAAACTCGTGCACATAGTTGTCAATCCGGGCCGCCGGAGACGGGATGCCGACCAGTTGCAGCATCTCTATGGTACGTTCCCGCGCCTCCTGCTTGCTGAGCCCAAGGTTCGTACGCAAAGCGTCGCCAATCTGGCTGCCGACAGTGAACACCGGGTTCAAAGCGTTCATGGGCTCCTGAAAGACCATGGCGATATTCTGTCCACGGATTTCCCGGATTTCCGCATCAGACATCTGGTAGAGGTCCCGGCCCTGGAAACGTACTGTTCCAGAGGCGATTTCGCCTGGTGGTTGCGGTATCAGGCGCATAATGGTCCGCGCCGTCACGGACTTGCCAGAGCCGCTTTCCCCAACCAAGCCAAATGTCTCGCCCTTGGCAATATCAAAGGAAACACCGTCGATCGCCCGCAATACGCCGCGCTTGAGATTGAACTGGACGCTGAGATTGTCGATCTCAAGTACCGGTTCAGACATACTTCTGCCCCTTACCCCTGTTAGACTTCGCCCTTTTTTGTGCCTGAAGCTTCCCAGCATTGCCAGGGGCTGTCAATGGCAGGATCGATCATAGGCAAGGATGACCTTGGCAGGGCCCCGGGATTTGCGCATAATCGTTAACCAATTCAAAAAAACACAAGGGGAGGAGTATTATGAAACGTAAGTTCGTTACGATTGCGTCGGCTGCATCCCTGCTTGGATTAATGTTAAGCGCGGAAGTGGCATTGGCGCAGAAAAGCGGCGGTATCCTGAAAGCCTATCATCGCGGCACGCCGCCCAGTGGTTCCATCCACGAGGAAGCCACGAACTCCACACTGTCGCC
The DNA here is from genome assembly GCA_964344935.1 of uncultured Rhodospirillaceae bacterium. GTDB lineage: Bacteria > Pseudomonadota > Alphaproteobacteria. The sequence goes on along the minus strand of CAYFPL010000011.1, from coordinate 12,925 downwards.
GTACATGGGCGTTTTCAACAATCTGATCATGTACAATCAAGCCATCGCTCGAAACAGCTTGGAAACCATCGTGCCTGACTTGGCCGAAAGCTGGTCATTCAGCGACGACCATACCAAGCTGACATTCAGGTTGCGCAAGGGCGTGAAATGGCATGACGGCAAGCCCTTTACGTCCAAGGATGTGCAATGCACCTGGGACCTGCTGCAGGGCAAACGCAAGGCCAAGATGCGCAAGAACCCACGCAAGGCCTGGTACAAGAACCTGGATAAAGTCACAACCAACGGCGACCACGAGGCGACATTCCACCTGAAGCGAGCACAACCGGCTTTCGTTGCGCTGCTGGCGTCGGGCTATTCCCCGGTCTATCCCTGTCACGTGTCGCCAAAAAAAATGCGCACCCATCCGATCGGCACCGGTCCGTTCAAGTTCGTCAGCTTGAAGCAGAACGAGCATGTGAAGTTTGCCAAGAACGAGAACTACTGGAAAAAGGGCCGTCCGTACCTCGATGGCGTTGAGTGGACCATCATTAAAAGCCGCTCGACCCGTGTGCTGGCCTTTATCGCGGGCAAGTTCGACATGACCTTCAATGTCGACGTAACGGTCCCGCTTTTGGAGGAAGTGAAGAGCCAGGCCCCCCATGCGGTGTGCGAGCTGGTCACGACGAATGTTTCCTTCAATCTCATCGTGAACCAGTTCAAGCCGCCGTTCGACAACGCCAAAATCCGCAAGGCCATGGTGTTGACGATGGACCGCAAGGCATTCATCGACATCCTCAGCAAAGGCTCTAACTTACAGGGTGGTGCGATGATGCCGCCGCCGTCAGGCGTCTGGGGTATGCCGCCGGAGTTTTTGAAGACTGTGGCCGGATACAATCCGGACGTAGCCGGCAACCGGGCGAAGGCGCGGGAGATCATGAAGAGTCTTGGCTATGGCCCGGACAACAAGCTGAAGGTCAAGGTCTCGACCCGTAACATCGCCGTCTACCGTGACCCGGCGGTGATCCTGATCGACCATTTGAAAGAGATCTATATCGATGCCGAATTGGATACGGTGGAGACCAGTAACTGGCACGCCAAGGTGGCGCGCAAGGATTACATGGTCGGCCTGAACCTGACTGGTATCGGCGTGGACGATCCGGACGCCAACTTGTACGAGAACTACTCCTGCGGCTCGCAGCGCAACTACACGGGCTATTGCAAGCCGGAAATGGAGAAACTGTTCGAGAAGCAGTCCATGATGACCGACCAGGAAGCTCGCAAGAAACTGGTTTGGGAAATCGACAAGAAGCTGCAAGAAGATGCGGCCCGGCCGATGATCATGCACGGCAAGGCAGCGCAGTGCTGGCAGCCCTACGTCAAGGGTTTCGTCACACATGTGAACAGCCTGTACAACAACTGGCGTTTAGAAGACGTCTGGATGGACAAATAGTCTGTCTTTGACGAGGCCGGGGCGCGCCGTCGCGGTGCGCCCCGGCCCGTCAGCCGAGAGTTTCGGCGGCGCTGCCAAGGGGAGCAAAAGGCGTTGGGCACTTATCTGGTAAAGCGGTTCTTGTTGATGGTGCTGACATTGGTCGGCATGTCCATCATCATTTTCGTGCTGTTGCGCCTGATGCCTGGAAACATCGCCGATATCATGTTCGATTCCGCCGGTTTCGTTGACCCGGCGGAGAAAGCTCAGATCGAAAAGGAACTGGGTTTGGATCAGCCCATTCCGGTGCAGTACATCGCCTGGATCAAGGGCCTCATGGTATGGGACTTGGGCTTCTCGTACGTCTCCGAGATGCCGGCCATCGACGAGTTGGGTCCCCGTATTCCCATCACCGCGAAACTCGCCGCCCTGGCGCTTGGATTCTCGGTGCTGTTCGGACTACCGCTCGGCGTGATCAGCGCGGTGAAACAGGACACGGCCCTGGATTACATCATGCGGGTGATCTCATTGAGCGGTCTGTCTCTGCCGTCGTTCTGGCTGGCCCTTTTGATCCTTATGGCCTTCGTCGCCTTCCTTGGCGACATACCAATCTACATGAACCCGCCGGAAAATCTCTGGGATGAGTTGCTGCTCTATTCCATACCGGCGGCGGCTGTGGGCTTCCGCTCGTCCGCCCTGATCATGCGCCTGACGCGATCGTCCATGCTGGAGGTAATGCGTCAGGACTATATTCGTACGGCGCGGTCAAAGGGCGTCTCGGATAATTCCGTCAACTACCACCATGCCCTCAAGAACGCGGTGCTGCCGGTGACCACCATCATCGGCATCGAGGCGGCATTCCTGATCGGCGGCCTGATCATTACCGAAACCGTTTTCAACATACCCGGCGTGGCCCACTTCCTGGTCGAGGCGATCCTAATGCGGGATTACCCGATTGTGCAAAACCTGGTGATGCTGATCGCCGTCGTCACCGTGCTGATCAACTTCCTGGTCGATCTGCTTTACGCAGTTCTGGATCCGAGGATCAAATATGCCGATTAGCCGTCTAAAGGATATCGCCCATGGTTGATATCGACCATCAAGCGGAGCTGGTAAAGGCCGGGGCCCACGTTTCGGGCCGATGGGACAAAACCTGGTTCTATGCCAAGCGCTATCCTCTCGGCGCGGTCGGCGCGGTGATTATGATCATTTTCGTCTTCTCGGCCGTTTTTGCAGACGTCCTGGCACCTCACGATCCATTGCAGACCAAAGCCTCCGCCTCGCTTCTCGCGCCCAGCGGCGAGTATGTCATGGGGGCCGATATGATGGGCCGGGATATGTTGAGCCGCATTATCCACGGCGCCCGTATTTCGCTCACGGTAGGCGTCGCCTCGATTTTGCTGGGCGGCTTTATCGGCGTGATCATTGGCCTGATGTCAGGCTATCTGCTGGGCTGGTTCGACCTTTTGATGCAGCGCCTGATCGACATTATGCAGGCGCTGCCGCTGTTGGTATTGGCATTGGTCATGGCGGCCTCTCTGGGACCGTCGCTGCACAACACGATAATCGCAATATCCATACCATTGATACCCAACGTGGCCCGCGTGGTGCGTTCATCTACCTTGTCGTTGCGGGAGATGCCTTTTGTAGAGGCCGCCCGCGCCGCCGGTATGAGCGAGATGCGCGTCGCCATGCGCCATGTTCTGCCCAACACCCTGGCGCCATTGATCGTGCTGTTCACGGCGCAACTTGGTTCGGCCATCCTGGTTGAGGCCTCTCTCTCCTTCCTGGGCCTCGGTGTGCCGGAGCCGCATCCATCCTGGGGCCGCATGCTGTCAGAATCAGCCGCGGAATATGTCCGCGTAGCGCCCTGGCTGGTGATCTTCCCAGGCCTGGCCATCAGTTTGGCAGTGTTCGGCGCCAACCTGTTTGGCGATGCCCTGCGGGACATTCTCGATCCCCGGCAGCGGAACTAGGTCCCTTTCATGACCGATGTCGCAGACAAAGTAGAGGCGCCGGTGGCGGACGAACTGGCCCTTCAGGTCGAGGGGCTGCAAACCTATTTCTATACCCGCCAGGGCATCGTTAAGGCCGTGGACGGCGTCACATTTGATCTGCGCAAGGGTGAAACCCTGGGCATCGTGGGCGAGTCGGGCTGCGGCAAATCGATAACGGCCTTGTCGGTCATGCGTCTGGTCCCGGACCCGCCGGGCCGTATCATCGGCGGTCGGATCACCCTCGACGGCCGATCATTGCTGGAACTGGACGAAGTGGAAATGCGGGATATTCGGGGCAACGATATCTCGATGATCTTCCAGGAACCCATGACCTCACTTAATCCTGTCCTGACCATTGGCTATCAGATCGCCGAGTCGCTGATCCTGCATCAGAATATGTCGAAGACCGAGGCCATGGCCCGCGCTGTCGAAATGCTGGATCTGGTCAAAATCCCGGAACCGGCACAGCGAGCCAAGGAGTACCCCCACCAGCTATCAGGTGGCATGCGGCAACGGGCGATGATCGCCATGGCCCTGGCCTGCAACCCCAAGGTTCTGATCGCGGATGAACCGACCACGGCACTTGACGTCACCATTCAGGCCCAGATCCTCGACCTGATCGTGCAGTTGCAAGAACAGCTGGGCACCGCCGTCATCCTAATCACCCACGACCTGGGCGTGGTGGCTGAAACCACCCGGCGGGTGATTGTCATGTATGCAGGCCGAAAGGTGGAGGAGGCCGCGGTCGAGGAACTATTCGCCCGCCCGCAGCACCCCTATACCCACGGCTTAATGGCCTCGGTACCGCAGTTAGCCATCATGAGCGGTGGTGAAGCCGCCGCGGACGAGCGGCTGGAGGAGATTCCCGGCATCGTGCCGCCCTTGAACGATTTGCCCACCGGGTGTGCGTTCGCGCCCCGCTGCGCCTATGCGGACGATGCTTGCCGGGCCAAATATCCGGACTATGTGGAAAAGCGGCCCGGGCATTGGGCAGCCTGCTGGCATTCCGATCGCTTGTTTGGGGGCGACAATGGCTGACGCCGCGCCGACAGCAAGCAATGGCGGGGCGCCGCCACTTCTCGAGGTGACGGGCCTGAAGAAGCACTTCCCCGTCAAGAAGGGCCTGCTGTCGCGTACCAGTGGCTATGTCTATGCCGTTGATGGCGTTAGTTTTCACATCAACCAAGGCGAAACCCTGGGTCTGGTGGGCGAGTCAGGGTGCGGCAAGTCCACGGTCGGTCGAACGGTATTGCGTCTTTTGGATCCGACCGAAGGCAGCATAAAACTTAATGGCCAGGAAATTACCGGCCTGGGCAAGACAGAAATGCGGCCCATACGGCGGGAAATGCAGATCATCTTTCAGGACCCCTATTCATCCCTGAACCCACGCATGTCCGCAGGCGATATCGTCGAGGAACTGCTACGCGTGCACGACATCGGCACCGCCGCCGAGCGCAAGGAAACGGTGGCGGAGCTGTTCGAGCGCGTCGGCTTGCGTAAGGCGCAAATGGAGAGTTTTCCTCACGAGTTTTCTGGCGGTCAGCGCCAGCGCATCGGCATTGCCCGTGCCCTGGCCCTCAATCCGCAGGTCATCATAGGCGACGAACCTGTTTCCGCTCTGGATGTCTCGATCCAGGCCCAGGTCATCAACCTGTTGATGGACTTGCAGGCGGATTTGAACCTGTCCTACCTATTCATCGCCCACGACCTCGCCGTGGTTGAACATATCAGCCACCGCATTGCCGTGATGTATTTGGGTAAGATCGTAGAATACACCGATAAGAAGACCCTATTTACGGATCCCCAGCATCCCTATACCGAGGCCCTGTTGTCGGCGGTACCCATTCCCGATCCCACCATCCGGCGCAAGAAGACCATTCTACAAGGTGACGTGCCCAGCCCCGTCAAACCGCCGCCGGGCTGCCATTTCCATACCCGTTGTCCCTATGCCGAGCCGCGCTGCATGACGGAGGAGCCACACCTAAAGGAAGTGGCACCGGGACACGTCGTGTCCTGCCATTTGCGTTAAGTTTTCACCGCGCTGCCATAGACCGCCGGTTGGGCTTCCTCGCCCACGACGCCGTCGGAATTCGGCGGCGTGGGTTGGTTATAGTCGGGCTTGGGCTCGCCCCGGCCGGCGCGAATGGCCGCCGTTATAGGGCTTTCCAATACTTCACCGATGGCGATGGCAGCCTTGCGGTCCACGGGTTGAGGTCTTAGGTCGTTGGGCACCGGCATCATGTTCGCCAGGTAATAGGCCATCTTCTGCTTCGCCGGGTCGAGCTTGTGCTTCAAATCCAGGTCGCGCTGGTTGACGCCCTTGATTGGCTCAACACATACATCGTCCACTACTTCCAGATCGAACCACCATTTCTTAGCTGGGTTGCGGCGGCCCTTGCCCAGATAGTCGTCTAGCCAGACAGCAATGGGCACCAACAGCGGCTTCAGCCAGCGGGCATTGATGCCGCACCAGGATGCGAGACGTTCCAGCAGCGGGCCATCGGCCGTCACCACCTTGTTCAGGGGGCAGGTCTTCATGCAACGGCCGCAGGCGGATCCCTTGGCGTTGGTGAGGCGATAGCGGGCACAGCGCTCAGCATCCGGCTTCCACATCTCATAGCCGTTGAACATGATCTTGTCGCCCCACGAGATGGCATCGCAAGGGCATTCCCGGGCGCATTTCGTGCAATGCTCGCAGAAATACTGCAGGCCGAAGTCCACGGGCTTGTCCACTTCGAGCGGCATTTCCGTGGTCAGGACCACGGATTTAAAGCGCGGGCCGACGAAGGGGTTGAGCACAAGTTCGCCGATGCGGGACAACTCACCCAATCCGGCCCACAGTACCAGGGGGATATGCAGGACATCGCTGTCCACATTGGTTTGCGATCGGGCCGGAAAACCCAATTGCCGCAGGGTATCGCCCATAACGCCGGCGATCTCGGCCCCACGCAGATAGGCGCGCATGGACTGGGAGCCAGAAATCCAATCGTCGCCGGATGCCCCCTCCATGGTCTCGAATTCCTGATCGATCAGCATAACCACGGCATATTTGTGATAGGGGGTAATCGCCTCGCCCTTGGCGCCGTGTGAGAACCAGGCGTAATCGGGTATTTCGCAAATGCCGGTCAAATCCGATCCCAGCAGATAGGATAGGGACTTGATGGCCCGGGCATTGGCGGCGGGATCGCCGTACGCGTCTTTGTCAGCCCCGGCATTGGGTTCACCGCCCTGGATCGGCACCATGGCCCGCATGGAAGCCATCATGCCCGCGGTATGAGGCTGCTTGAATGCGAAGCGGTGCCGTTCCCGTTGCGCCTTTGCGCCCAGGTCACCGCGCAGGGCCCGATCGAAGAATGCGGCGCGTTTCGAGACCTTGGGCACCTCGTCATCCAGGATCAAGGTGGTCGGCCGCTCAACCCGGGGCACGGTCTCCATGGGGTAGGCGCTTAAATGGGTCGCCCGCCTGGCGCGGCGGTTGCGCTCTCTGCCGGACGTCGCGCCATTGCGTCCAAGCCAATAGCTGAAACCCATGGCATTCAGAGCCTCCCGCGCCAGGGGCCGATCAAGAGCCAATTCATACGATGTGGAAACGGCGGCGATGGAAAAGCCACCCTTGATGAAGGGATTGCGCAAGGTTTCGCCATCACGGACCGCCAGGCCGGCCAGCACCGCCAGCCGCTCCAGATCCAGGCTGCCAGCGCCGATGACATGGGCGGCGGCGGGGAAACCCATTTTCTGGATATGGCCCGAGAGGCAAACCGCGATACCGCCAATCCGGGCATCGCCGGCCTCGGTCAACGCCGGGGCAATCCAGGCGCGGGCGGGATTGTCGGTCTCGGGCAACCGGCCATGTTCCAAAAGCAGCACCACTGCATATTCATGATCCAGTCGGCTGCCGTCCGTGGTCCAGGCCTTGTCGGGAATGCGGCAGATGCCGATCTGCGAAGCATTCATGAAGTAGCCATAGCCCTTGACGTCCACCATGCGCCGGTGCGGATCGTCGGGCACAGGTGCTTTCGCCGTGGCAGGGTCCTTCATGGCCGTGTCGATGAAAATGTCCAGATAACTCCGCAGGGATCTGGCCAGGGGGCCAACGGCGGGTGCGGCGTACTTGGGCGCTGTGACGGGCGGTCGAGCCGCCTCTTCCACAGTTATTGCATCATCCCTGGACAGGGTCTCGAACGGGAAAGCTCCCAAGTGATAAGGACGTTCGCGGCTTTTCGTCGAGAAAAACACCAATGCCTCCGATCATTCTCAACAGCGTCATCCATAGCGTATCATGGATCGAGGCAAATGGTTGAGCATGGGGAGAGACGACAATGAAGGCGGGTTTCATCGGCACGGGCAGCATCGGCGCACCACTGGCGAGCAACATTCTGGATCAGGAGAAATCCCTGGCCGTCTACGATATCAACCCCGCCGCCACGAAGGTCCTGGCTGAGAAACAGGCCCGTATTCTCGGTTCACCGGCGGAAGTGGCGGGCGAGGCGGATGTGGTCTTCGCCTGCATGCCGACCATCGAGAGTTTCCAGGCCATCGTCTCAGGCGAAGACGGTGTTCTGAAGGGCAGTCAGATGAAGACCTTTGTCAATCTGGGCACCATGGGCACCGAGGCGGTGGGCTCGGTGGAAACGGCACTGTCCGAAAATGGTATTGCCATGCTGGATTCGCCCATCACCGGCGGCGTGCAACGGGCCTGGGCAGGTGATATCACTGTGGTCACGTCCGGTCCCCAGGCCGTCTATGACCAGGTGGAGCCGTTCCTGCAGTCTTTTGCACGGGACATCCACTATGTCGGACCCGAGGTCGGCCAAGCGCAACTTGTGAAGATTTCCAACAACATCATGAGCTTCACAAATTTGGTTATTGCCTGCGAAGCCCTGGTCATGGCGGCCAAGGGCGGTGTAGACCCGGAGAAAGCGCTGGGCGTGATGAACTCAGGCTCCGGCCAGAACAGCGCGTCCCTGACCAAGGTGCCGAATTTCATATTGAATCGCGCCTTCAATATGGAGGCGCCCATGCACATCATAGAAAAGGACGCGGTGCTTTGGCGTATGGAATCTGAACGCCTTGAGGCTCCCCAAAATGTCGCCGCCGCTACCTATCAAACCATGCGCCAAGCCATGGCGATGGGACTGCGTGGCGGTGACTTGAGCGAGATCGTGCGGGTGGTGGAACGGGCGGCGGACTTCGAACTGCCCAAAACGCGGGATTGATTAGAGCCGGTAAAATTGTTTCGCGGTATCGTGAAACAGGGCAGTGCGCTCGGCGGCGGAGCAATCCTGGATCATATGGGCGATGGCGCCGACCTGTTCCACATAGCCGATGCGCAGGCCGGCGACCGGGAAGTTGGAGGCGAACATGCAGCGCCCGAAGCCGAATATCTCTATCGCCTCGCGCACCACGCGCGAATTGTCTTCGTAATCCCAGGGCGCCCCGGCAAGGCCCAGTTCCGAGATTTTCAGATGTACATGTTCCATGGCCGCCAATGCCCTCATGCCCTGGCGCCATTCCGCCAGACCGTTTTCGCTACGGTCCCAGGCCAGACCGGTATGCTCGACGACGATGGGTAAATCGGGATAAAGGGCGCAGACCTCCGCCGCCTCCCCCAGATGCCAGAACGGCACCCGCAAGTCCCATGACAGCCCGAATTGCCGCAACAGGCCCAACCCGTCGCGCCAGGCCGGGTCCTGCATGCCGGCCGAGAGGCCACGCACGCTCTCACGGCTAGTAGCAGTGGGGGATGTTATGGGTTTGCTGCGTATGCCGCGTACGGCCGGAAATGCCGCCTGCGCCTCAAGAATTTCCGCGCTTTCGGGCCGGTGCAGCCAGGCATGGGCGACGATGGCGTTGGGCATCTCCGCCTTTGTCATCAGATCCGACAGCCAGCGGGTTTCCGCCAGGGGGTTTTCGTGATCCGCTTCCGCCTCCACGTGCACAGTCTGGACAATACGCAGCGGGCCGGCATCTACCCGGTAATCGGCCAAGGAGTAATCCGTCTTCAGCGCCTCATAGTCGCCCAACAAGAAATTTTCTTCCGACCGGTCTGTGAGCCAGGGGTAATAGACAGCGCTTAGATCGAAGAGGTGATGGTGACTGTCGATGATGTCGAAGTCCAGATCCAGGCCGCCGAGTTCCGGCATGTTCACTGGCGTGGAAACGTCCATTTCAAGGTCCTACCCGTGACGGCAATTGCCTTCAGGCCCTATTCCGACTCAGCCGTGAATGGATGCCCTCCTAGAACTGAACGTTCAGGCCGAAAAAGAACCGCATATGGTCACCCTGCGCCCCTTCCGCAAAAACCGGTTCGGTCAGTGGCTTGGCGATTTCCCCGAAGGCGCGGACCTGGTTCGGCCAAAGCATGCGCACGCCGACCCCGAGGGAAGCGAGCGAGGTTTTCGAGGTGCCGAAAATAGGATCATCGTTCCAGGCTGCGCCCAGGTCATAGAAGGCAAAAACCTGGGTATCCTTGAAAAACTCGTTGCGCGAAGCAAGATTGCGCTGCAGCTCGACATATCCGGCGCCGCCGTAATCGCCCGAGATTTCTGAAGGATCATAGGCCCGGCCATAATTACCGCCGCCAACGCGGAATTCCTCAGCCGACAACGCCCCATCCGAAGTGACTTGCCCCTTCAAACCAAACTGCGCCAGCCACGGCCCTGGCAGTTCCTGAAAGCGGGTGTAGTAACCTTCCAATTTGGCATAATCCGCCTTGCCACCGTTGCGAGACAAGTTTGGCGCGTCATCACGGGATGCATCCAAAATATCGAGGCCCTGGCTCGCGGTGAGAACCAGGACATTCTCGCCATCGAAATCGTCCTTGGTATAGCCCCGTAGGGTGAGGCGGATGGAGCGGATGCGGTCATCGAAATTGTTGAAGCCAGCGATGGTTTCAACGGTATTGCGGTATTCGAAGGTGCCTGTCAGAAACAACGATTGATCACTGCCGCGGATGATGGGATGCGCCAGATAAACAGCGCCGCGGGTGTCATAATAGTCAATATTGAACCGTTGTTGCCGCTCGCCAGACTCGGAAACACTATGCCAGCCGTCGAACCCAAGCAGCGTGCCTTCCGCGTTCAGGACAAACTCCTGTTGCCCTTCGAGGAATAGCAACTCCCGATTGTCTTCAGGCACGGTATAAAAATAGAGGCCGGTCCGCTCGTAGTGGCCGAATAAGGAATTAAACCGGCCGGAAACCTGGGTAATATGGCGGCCCACCACCCGCGAGCTTCTATTATCGACACTGGCGAAGCCCTCGAACGGATCCTGACTGAGGCCAAGTACCAATTCATGTGCCCCAGAATCCCCGTTTAGGGGGCGCAATGCCGGCCGTACGTCAAGTCCTGGCAAATCACCCATCAGCATGACGTAGCGTTGCAATGTGGCGACGGTGAGGGGACGATCCGCGCGCAGTTTTTCGGCCATGTCGGAAAGAAGTTGCTTGCGCTTCTCCACCGGGCCTTCGAATGTGACCTGTTCGATGTAGCCTTCCAAGACATCGACACGGAGTATGCCGAATTCCAGATCTTGCGGGCGGGCCACTGCCCGGCTCAATATATAGCCGTCGTCCTGGTACTTTTTGGTGATGGCAGCAACGATTTTCTCGGCCTGCATCTCGTTCAGGGGCTTGCCCAGGAACGGCTCGTAAATGGATGCGAAGGCCCCTTCAGGATAGACGGTGGCGCCCTGCACCTCGACGCCGGTAAGGAAGTTCGTCACGACCTTTTCAGTTTCTGGTGCTGGGGCGACTTTTTTTTCGGGCAGGGGAATGTCATCTCCGCGGGGCACGGGCGCCTCTGGCTGCACACGTTCCTGGAGAATTGAGGGTGCATCCGGCCGCGTTTGCGCGTTGGCATGCTGAACCCAGCAAAACAACGAAAGACAGAGTCCCACCCGGAAAATCAGATTAATCGGCTTTACTCTCGGAGCGTCAATTAACGATTCATTAGGCCACTTTATCATGGTTCTTGGTCGATCCCCTCATGAGTCTTCCTTGCGCCCTCATAGATGTCGACAATTGCAAAAAACTGGTTGTAAACTATATACGTTAACGGAATGTTAACTTATTGAAGGGTTAAATTGCAGTTAATTCCACGCTGATAATGGAGAAAACTCCAACAGCGGCTTGAGGGCGGTAGCGGGAGATTTGCGTACTCTGTAAGGAGCAGTATCGTGCCGCTTCAGTTGAAAATAGTTGGCCTCGCCGCTGGCTTTTTGTTCGGTCTCAATGTTCTCTTCCCTTCGTTCGGCTTGGCCGACGGCGGACTAGATGCGACCTATCAACAATCCCAACAGTCACCGACCATAGTCGGCGATATTCAGTTAGCTGCCGCGAAACCATTGCGCATGGCTCAGGCGACGGGCGATAGCTGGGTTATCAAATCTGTAAGCGGCGACGTGCGTCGTGCCGACAGCAACCGTGCGGCAGCGGCCGGCGAGCGTGTCAATTCCAACCAAGGGCTGATTACAGGGCCCAACGGAATTGCGGTCCTGGAGCGGCGCAACGATCAAATCTCCATTTCTCCAAACAGCGCGATGACAGTGGGTGACAATAAGGGCAACAGCCTATTCACCAACATCATCCAATCCCTGGGCACGCTGCTGTTCCGGGTTGAAAAGAACGCCGCGCAGCGTTTTCAAGTCGTCACTCCATATCTTGCCGCAACGGTCAAAGGCACGACCTTTACGGTCAGCATCCGCCCCGAGGGTGCTGCTGTACATGTGACCGAGGGTGCAGTGCAGGTCGCAGCCCGCGGCAGCGAACGTTCCGTGATTGTACGCCCGGGCCAAACTGGTTCGGTCTCCTCCGAACCTGGCGCGGAAGTCGAACTGCGCAAGCGTGAGGGTAAGAAGAAACCATCTTCGGGCGAGACGGAAGCCGTCGAAACAGATCAAGCTGAAAATAGCGACGGCGGCGGTCCGGACAACGACGGCAGCAAACAAGCCAAGAAAGAAAGCGGCAAACAAGCCAAAAAGGATACCGGCAAGAAAGCCAAGAACAAGACCGCCAAGCAGGCTGCGAATAAATCCAAGGCCAACAAATCCAACAACGCTGGCGGAAAAGGCCTAGGCAAATCCAAACAAGCCGGCAATCGGGGTAAAGGCTTGGCCCGTGCCATTGGCACCACATCCGTCAACTTTGCCAAGTTGACCAAGGGCTTCGTCAGCAATGCCGGTGGACTGGGCAGCCGCGTCAAATCCGCAACTGGCAATCGCAACAAGGCGGCGAAAGTCGCGTTCAGGGAAGCTTCGTCCTTGAATGGCAATGGATTCTCCAGCAATGGAAACGGCCTGGGCTCAGCTTCGCGGTCCGCAGCGGCCGTGGTAGCTTTGGCGCGCTCCAACGCTGGCGGTAACAGCGCAAACTCCAACGCCGGCGGTAACAGCGCAAACTCCAACGCCGGCGGCAACAGCGCCAATTCCAACGCTGGTGGTAACAGCGCCAATTCCAACGCCGGTGGTAACAGCGCCAATTCCAACGCTGGCGGCAACAGCGCCAATTCCAACGCTGGCGGCA
>CAYFPL010000010.1:196141-198189 GCA_964344935.1 uncultured Rhodospirillaceae bacterium | reverse complement strand
GATGTGGCCACGGTGGCTGTGGATTTGCGTCCCACCGACCCGCAGGTTCTGGCTCTGGACGGTCCATCCGGCGCCTACCTGGAACAGACAGTGTCGAACAGCGGCAGTCGCACCACTTGGACCTTCTCCGCCGTGTTCCGACGCAATAACACCGGTTCCGGCGGCGTAATTATCGACGCCCATGGCATCGACGGCTATGAGGATTCTCTGTTCTTCAGCGGCGACGGGCTTGGCTTCAACCGCAACGGCAATCCTGCGAACGGTGGTTTTGTGACCACGGCGGCGTATGCCGACCCGGACGCGTGGTACCATGTGGTATTGGTGTTGGATACGACGAACGCGACGGCGTCGGAGCGCATCCGGCTCTATGTCGACGGCCAGCGGGACAGCGTCTTCGATGTGGAGAACCAGCCGGCACAGGGTCAGCAGTGGCAGTTCAATGGTGCCGGCGCGACGCAGTGGATCGGGCGCTTCAACAGCGGCGGAGCCGTGGGCGGCTTTGCCGACCTTGATCTGCGTGACGTTCAGATGATCGACGGCGTTGCATTGGATATCTCTGAGCTTGGCGGCGAGGTTGGTGGTGCCTGGCAAGCGTCAGTTTACGACGGCGGCTTCGGCACGAATGGCTTTCACCTGGACTTTACTGACGCTAACGATATCGGCAACGACGCGAGTGGCGGCGACAACGACTGGACGCCGGTTGGCTTAACGGCAGCCGATGTGTCCGTGTTGGCGACGCCGGTGACTCTGACGGGCACCTCCGAAAACGATAGCTTGCTGGGCTCGGATTATGCCGACACCCTCTCCGGCGCTGCTGGCGACGATGTTCTGCAGGGCGGCGCAGGATCTGACATCCTCGACGGCGGGTCTGGCAGTGACACGGCTGTTTATGGCGGCAATATTGCTGATTATGTGATCAGCAACAGCGCTGGCAGCATTACCATCACGGACACGAACGCCACTGATGGCGATGACGGCACGGATAGCCTGAGCAACATCGAGACGCTGTCGTTCGCCGACGGCGATATCTCTGTTGAAGACCTTCCCGATGCCTCTGACGGGACTGTGTCGTTGCCCTCCGGCGCGACGGCGTCTGGTCAGTTGACGGCCACGGATGCCCAGGATGATGCGGCCTCTTTGGCATTGAGTTATTCCCTTGAGGCGCAGGCGGCGCACGGCACGGTGACGGTGAATGCGGACGGCAGCTACAGCTACCAGGCCGATGCCGGCTATGTGGGCACGGATGCCTTCCAGTACCGGGTCACCGACAGCGATGGACACACGGACGTGGCGACGGTCAGCGTCGAGGTGCGGCAGGCATCTGACAGCCTGGTTGTGGCCCCTGAGTTCCAGGTCAATAGCTATACTGCGAGTGATCAAAGCCAGGCCTCCGTGGCGATGCTGCAAGACGGAGGATTTGTCGCGGTCTGGGAGTCGAATGGCGAGGACGGCTCCAGTTACGGTGTCTTTGCACAGCGTTACGATGTCTCGGGCTCGCCCGTCGGCAACAGCTTCCAGGTCAACAGCTACACCACCGGCCGGCAGCGGTGGGCGGATGTGACGGCGCTATCGGATGGCGGCTTCGTGGTGGCCTGGGATTCCCAGGACCAGGACGGCTATTACGAGGGTGTTTATGGCCAACGCTATGACGCCAATGGCGTGGCGGCGGGATCGGAGTTCCAGATCAACAGCTACACCATCCATTATCAGGTGGACCCGGCCCTGGCTTCGCTGTCGAACGGTGGTTTTGTTGCGACCTGGATTTCCTATGTTCAAGATGGCCACGAGAATGGCGTCTATGGCCAGCGTTTTGATGCCAACGGCAACGCGGCGGGCGGCGAGTTTCTGGTCAACACCACGACACAGGAACATCAGCATTCTCAGGTGGTCGCCGGCCTTTCGGGGGGCGGTTTCGTTGTCGCCTGGGAATCGTATCTCCAGGACGGTAGCGCCTATGGCATCTATGGCCAGCGCTATGATGCCGGCGGCACCAAGCTTGGCGGCGAGTTCCGGATCAATACGACGACGGCCGGTTTTCAGCAGCGCCC
>CAYFPL010000010.1:0-196129 GCA_964344935.1 uncultured Rhodospirillaceae bacterium | reverse complement strand
GTCTGGCGCTCGGGTGACAATGCAAATGAGGCTGGCAGCCCCCATGGCATCTATGGCCAGCGTTACAACGCCGATGGCTCGGCCAATGGCGGCGAATTTGTTGTCAACAACGCGGCGGCGACGGATCTGCTGCACGCTTCGGTGACGGGCCTGACGGATGGCGGTTTCCTTGTGAGTTGGACCGCGGACGGTCTGGATGGCTCGGGCCAGGGTGTTTATGGCCAGCGCTACCATGCGGACGGCACGACCGACGGCGGAGCTTTCCTGGTCAATGTGACGACGGCGGGCAATCAGTTCGATGCCAGCATCACGGCCCGTCCTGATGGCGGCTTTGTGGTGGCCTGGACCTCTGACGGCCAGGATGGCGACGGCGATGGCATCTATGCCCAGCTTTACAATGGTTCCCCGCCGGGCCCGCAGACCCTGACGGGCACCGCTGCTAACGACAGTCTGGTGGGCGGCGATGACAATGACAGCCTCAGCGGCACTGCTGGCGACGACTTCCTCCAGGGCGGCGCAGGATCCGACATCCTCGATGGCGGATCGGGCACAGATACGGCTGTTTATGGCGGCAACGTTGCTGATTATGCGATCAGCAACTCGAATGGCAGCATTACCATCACGGACACGAACGCCACTGATGGCGATGACGGCACGGACAGTCTGACGAATATCGAGACGCTGTCGTTTGTCGATGGCGATATCTCCGTCGTTGATCTTCCCGATGCCTATGACGGCACGGTGTCCTTGCCCTCCGGTGCGACGGCCTCTGGACAACTGTCGGCGACGGATGCCCAGGACGATGCCGCCTCATTGGCCCTGAGTTATGCGGTTGCGTCGCAGGCGGCGCACGGCACGGTGACGGTGAATGCGGACGGCAGCTACAGCTACCAGGCGGATGCCGGCTATGTGGGCTCGGATGCCTTCCAGTACCAGGTCACCGACAGCGATGGCCACACGGATGTGGCCACGGTCAGCGTTGATGTGTGGCAGCCGACGGTGACCATGGACAATGGCAGCAGCGAGTTCCGAGCCAACAGTACGACGACGGGCAATCAAAATAACACGGCCGCCACTTTTCTCTCCGATGGCGGATACGTGGTGGTCTGGACATCCTATGATCAGGATGGTGACCAATGGGGTGTCTACGGCCAACGCTATGACCCGGCAGGCGGTGCCGTCGGTTCGGAGTTCCAGATCAGTCAGACGACAGCTGGATCGCAGGATGTTCCCAGCATCTCGGCCCTGTCCGATGGCGGTTTTTTCGTGTCCTGGCAATCGCCTAATCAGGACGGTTCTCTAAGCGGCATATTTGGCCGTCGTTACAATGCTACTGGCGCGCCTCTGGCCAATGAGTTTCAGATCAATACGACGACTGCTGGCGATCAAATTTATGCCCGGACCGCCGCCTTTGATGGTGGCGGCTTCGTGGTGGCCTGGATGTCCAACGATCAGGACGGTGACAAATGGGGTGTTTACGGCCAACGCTACGATAATGCTGGCGCGGCGATCGGTAGTGAGTTTCTCATCAACACAACGACGGCAGATTCTCAAATCCGCCCCTCCCTTGTCACTTTTGCCAACGGCGAGTTCATGGCGGTTTGGCGATCCTATGGCCAGGATGGCGACAACTATGGCGTCTTCGGCCAGCGCTTCGATGCCACGGGTGTGAAAGTCGGTGGTGAGTTCCAGATCAATACGACGACGGCGGGTTCCCAAGGTGGGGGTACGGCGGCCCGGCTGAGTAATGGCGGGTTTGTAGTGGTTTGGAACTCTGACGGCAGCCATGACGGCGACGGCGCAGGCGTTTACGGCCAACGCTTTGACAGCGCTGGGGTCAAGGATGGGGGCGAGTTCCGGATCAATGAGACGACGGCAGGTGATCAGAATGTCGTTTCCTTCCGGGATCATGTCGCGGCCTTGCCGGACGGCGGCTTCATGGTGACCTGGTACACCGTCGGTCAAGATGGCAGCGGCCTGGCCGTCTATGGACGCCGTTACGATGCCAGTGGTTCGGCCGTGGGTGGCGAGTTCCAGGTCAATGACTACACGACGAACAATCAAGTTAACCCATCCATAGCCGCTGACGACACGGGCCGCATCTTGGTCACTTGGACATCGGTGGGACAGGATGGCGACAGTGGCGGGGTCTACGCCAAAACCTACAACCTGACAGTCCTAGGTCAGGATCTGGTTGGGAGCAGCATCAGTGATGCGCTGGTGGGTGCTAACGGCGACGACACTCTCTCGGGCGCTGCTGGTGATGATTTCCTGACCGGCGGTTCTGGCGATGATGTTCTTGACGGCGGTTCTGGCAGTGACACGGCTGTTTATGGCGGCAATGTTGCTGACTATGTGATCAGCAACTCGAATGGCGCCATTACCATCACGGATGCCAATGCGGCCGATGGCGATGACGGCACGGATAGCCTGACTAACGTCGAGACGCTGTCGTTTGGAGATGGCGATATCTCCGTTGAAGACCTGCCCGATGCCTCTGACGGCACGGTGTCTTTGCCCTCCGGTGCGACGGCGTCGGGTCAATTGTCGGCCACGGATGCCCAGGACGATGCGGCCTCTTTGGCCTTGAGTTATTCACTGTCGGCGCAGGCGGCGCACGGTACGGTCACTGTCAATGCGGACGGCAGCTACAGCTACCAGGCGGATGCCGGCTATGTGGGCTCGGATGCCTTCCAATACCAGGTCACCGACAGCGACGGCCACACGGATGTGGCCGAAGTGTCAGTCGAAGTGCGCCAGGCATCTGACAGCCTGGTTGTGGCCCCTGAGTTCCAGGTCAATAGCTTCACTTCTGGCAATCAGAGTTCTGCCTCGCTGGCGACCTTCTCGGATGACGGCTTTGTCACCGTCTGGCAATCGGGCAGCCAGATTAAGGGTCAGCGTTACGATGCGGCGGGCGAAGCCGTGGGTGGGGAGTTCCAGATCAATACCTATACCGCTGGCCTTCAGCGTTTACCTAGCGTGACGGTTCTCTCTGATGACGGTTTCGTGGTGGTCTGGGATTCGCCGAACCACGAAGCCAGTGGCAATTACGAAGGCATTTTCGGCCAGCGTTTTGATGCCGGCGGCACCAAGCTTGGCGGCGAGTTCCAGGTCAACAGCTATGGCCATCACTCTCAGTTCCGTCCGGTTACTGCGTCGTTGTCGGATGGCGGTTTTGTGGTGGTGTGGAACTCCCATGCCCAGGATGGCGACGACAGCGGCGTCTATGGCCAACGCTATGATGCGGCGGGCAATATGGTGGGGGGCGAGTTCCACATCAGCACCGCCACCCAGGGGCACCAGTATATGCACTCGGTGGCCGGCCTTGCGGGCGGTGGTTTTGTGGCTACCTGGGAAGGTGCTGGTCAAGACGGCAGTCCCTACAGCATTTATGGTCAGCGCTATGATGCGGCAGGTGGCAAAGCGGGAGGCGAGTTCCAAGTCAACAGCTCGACCAGCGGTTACCAGCAGCGTCCTTCTATTGCCTCGTTAGCGGACGGCGGCTTTGTGGCGACTTGGCGTTCGGGCAGCAGTTGGGAAGGCGATGGCAGCGCTCATGGTATCTATGGCCAGCGCTACGATGCCGCCGGGGCAACTGTCGGAAGCGAGTTTCTGATCAACGATGGCGGGGGGGCAACGGACCTGCTGAGCCCGTCAGTGACCGGCCTGACCGACGGTGGTTTCCTGGTGAGTTGGACCGCGGATGGTTTGGATGGTTCGGGAAGCGGTGTTTATGGTCAGCGCTATGATGCCGTCGGAGTGGCTGATGGCGGCGCGTTCCCTATCAATCTCACGACGGCGGGAGATCAATCTGAAGTCGATGTGGCGGGCCGCGCAGATGGTGGTTTTGTGGCGGCCTGGACCTCTGACGGCCAGGACGGCGAAAACGGCGGGGTCTATGCTCAGCTCTACAATGGTTCATTGCCTGGCCCGCAGACCCTGACGGGCACCGCAGCCAACGACAGCCTTGTGGGCGGCGATGATGACGATACCCTCAATGGCGAATACGGCGACGATTTCCTGACCGGAGGCGCTGGATCCGACATCCTCGATGGAGGCAGTGGCACGGATACGGCTGTTTATTCGAGTTCCAATGCCAGTGTCACCGTCGATCTAATGACGGGCGTGGCGGCCGGTGGCGAGGCCGAAGGTGACGTCCTGTTGAATATCGAGAACACGAGGGGCTCTGCATTTGACGACATCATCAAGGGAAACAATGGAACCAACACCTTGGATGGCGGTGCCGGAAACGACACTTTGATAGGCCGTGATGGCGGCGATAAATATCTGTTTGGACGGTCGAGCGGCGTAGATCAAATTCTCGAAGAGGCGGATGGGTCCGGATCAGACATTGTTTCGTTCGGAGAAAACATTGCTACCGAGCAGGTTTGGTTCCTCCAGGATGGTCTTGATCTGGAAGTCAGCGTTATTGGCACCAACGACAAACTGTTGATCGATGATTGGTTCGATAACAGTTCCCATCAGATAGAGGAGTTCCGGACTTCGGATGGAGCACTGCTTTCGAACAGTGACGTTCAGATGCTGGTCGACGCCATGGCGGCGTTTTCACCACCCGCATTTGGTCAGGAGACATTGCCCACAGGCGCCTATCAAGACGATCTGCTGCCTGTGATCGCCGCAAGCTGGCAGTCTGGATCGTAGAGAATATCGTCATTTCGGCGCCGGTGTTGCGTCTGCCGCCATCACACAAGCGCATGCGGCCTCTTGCAACGAACGACGAAACACGCACGCTCGTTTTTCTCGACTAGTATTGCGACCCACACCTGACGTAATTGAGTAACAAGATGTGGATTCTGATGGTTGATCGAGCTGATGCCGCACAATGCTGACTGACTATTTGGGGCAATGCTTCGAGACCAGCGAAAGAATGCTGACCTGCAATTCCGAATCCCGGCGCCACCCTGCAACAACAAAAACTTTCTTCAGAATTTCCAAACCAAGAAGAATTTCACACCCATTACGCTGGCGCACCGTATTGGATCTTGAGGCCGGTAGAAGGACCCGCACTACAGAAATGTCGCACGATGCTTCGACTATCCCAATTCGGTCAATCCGGCCGCTTTTCGGTCATCATTCGGTCGTGACACAGCCGAAAACCGAATGATGGGGGGCAGGAGCCCCCATCTATTATTCGGTTGGCCTCTATTTCCTTATAGGGCAAACGAATGAATTGGCAGGGTTGTAAGCGCCTTAGGCGATTTCTGGAATTGCCGAGTTTCGCACTACTGGGTCGCTATTCGGTCAAGTTTCCGCCTGGTCCGAGTCCGAGACGATATCTAGAAATTTTTGCTTTCGCCCTCTCTTCAAGGCGCTGGGCAGCTCTACTTCAACCAAACAATTCTGCTGTAGGGCGATTTCGATAAGTCGGTATTTGACGGCATTGGGTATTTTCCTGCCGCTGCTGTCTACAATCTTGCTTTCCCGCACAGTTGCCTTGGTCGGCCGTAGTCCCTTTTCTCGTTCGGCCTTCACATGAGCGACTAACGCCTCCACAGCGGCATCTTCCTCGGCGGCGATGGCTTCTTTGGTCCGAGCAGCCTTCTCTTCGCTGTCCATCTGCAGCGCGTCAAAGCAGTTGAGTGACCATGGATTTTCCTTCCCGCGCATCACCCAAAGCGGCTCACTTTCCCGCGGCCCAATGGAGAACTTGGCAACATGGAGTCGGATAACTCTCCCGTCCGCGACATCTGCTGCCGAGATAGCTGGCGGCAAATCAAAGTCGTCTCCTTGTTTTTGGAATTGCATGACCAACATGCCGCGTGAATTATCGGCGAAAGCAGAGCCGCCTCGGCCCGCGTATTGGTCTGTGATGCCGTCGCGGGCCACTGTTTGTCCGGTATGGTGGATGTACCCAAAGGCGCCGCCACCAAGACCCTGTTGGATTTTGCGCCCTACCTGCATCAATGCGGCCTCGTTATCATTGACGAAACGCTCTCCGGCGCCAAAAAACATCGCTGGATCGCACACCGTCAACCGGATCCCGGCATCTCGGTAGGTTTGAATAATCTCGTCGGGGAGATCGCTAAATCCTAGATTTCCATCGCGGTTTACTTGGACGAATTTGACCATCTTGCCCGTGACGTCTTCGATAAACAGTTCTGCCGCCACTTTGCGTTTTTGTGTCTCGCTCAAACCCATGGCATCGCACAGATGGTTCACCCGATATCGAATGATTTCGATGTTATCTTCCGCAGAAACTAGAAGGCATGGACCCGGCTCATTGACCCTTCTCTCAAAGATGACGCGATCCAGAATGATGCTGATCATGAGCCAGAGTGCGAATGTCGTCTTGGCCGTTCCACCAGGTCCAACTAGTCCAAACACTTCGCAAGGTACGATACCGGGAACTAGAACCTTCGGTGCCGGCGGCGTGACTGCGAAGGTGTCTTCAAACCCAATTGGATGGGGCTTACTGAAAACCCGGTGCTGATTAACTTCAAGGCAACCGGAACCACCTTCCCCCGATGGACTACGCCCTGGATAGATCATGGAGTCCCCGAGAAGCGGATGGCCGGAATCGTTCATGACCCGACCCTTGCCACGGCCGCTTCATTGAAATCCTTGGCGCCGCCGTGCGGGTAGGCAATGGTCACTTCGCGACCGGCTGCCGTCCAACGATCCTTGCACTCTGTCGCCGCTCGCTGCCCTGCACCATCGGCATCGGCGCATATGGTCAAGGCCTCAATGCCGGTTAGAACAGGGAACTTCGCAATTAACCCAGCGCTCATACAGGCCCACACGGGAGCCAGTCCATAATCCAGAAGCGATTGCCCGTCTTCCAACCCCTCGCAGATTATCAGCCCGGTTTCGACCTGATCATCCGGCGACATGCGAACCACACCGCCGCCAATAGGCGGGCCGGGCCAAAACAGGCGAGGCCATTCAATTGGTGCTTTGCCGTGACCGTCATGGGCTAGATAAGTCTTATGCAGGCTCAAAGGCTCTCCGGTCACCGCGTCCGTCAACAATGAAACAATACAGGGAAAGCTTCGCCCGGATTTGTGGTGTCGGAGTGACGGTATAAACCGGCAGCAGTGGTGGCCTGGAAGGCCGCAACGGCGAATCATCTTGAAATAGACGACGGCAACCGAGCCTTCTAGCGGGTGTGCTAGGTTCCAAGCGTTGAGTGCCTCGGCATTGATGCCCTTCGGTCTCGGCACCGCGGTTTTGGTGCCAATTGGCCGGCGCATTGGCGTCTCGTAAGCCGGCCCGGCGACATTGACGGTTAGACCTATCAATTCCTCGCCAACATCAACCGCTTCCAGAAATCCGATACCTAATTCACGCCGTATCAGATTGATGGCATCGCCACCTTCGCCGGCTTCGTGATCAAAAAAGACACCTTTTTCGAAATCAATGGCCAATGAGCCGTGTCGCCCGAAACGTATCTCCTTCCCGCTCCGCGATGTCGGCGCCCCCCGTATGGCAGTCGCAATTTCAACGATGCCCCCGCGAACTGCTTCCAATCGCTCAGGTGCCATTCGGGTCAAATCAAATTCCCATCTACTTGATTTGAATTACTTGATCAGAATCGATTGTCATCGTCATGATTTTGTTGTCCGACAAACCACATTCCAACGATTGCGCGATGGCCTCTATCTGGATCTCCAGAGGACTAACAGCCTGGCTTGAAGGCTTTGCCCACCACCTGAGAACGGTTTTCCGCGCTTTTCTCCATTGAGCGGACCCAGTTCAGCAGGGTCGATTTCCGTGCATGCAGCCGACCACCGACTTTGAAGGCGGGCAGTTCGCCGCGTTCATTCAAATAGAAAATGCGCCGCGTACTCCAGCCGGTAAATTTCGCGATGGCATCCGCGCCGACCAGAAGATCATCCGCGAGGCTAGTGCTGGCGTGGTGGGCGGCGCTCTCAATATTAGGCATGACCAGGCTCCGGAATTATAATGTTAACATTCACTTTAATAGACTCAAAAGAACAACGCTGTTCAGCCCTTACTATTGGCGCTCAAGGGCTCTTTCGAGCAGGTGCAGCCCCTCACTGAGATTAATCGCGATGAAACGATATCGCTGGTGGGTCTGGTCTTTAACGTGCCGTTCGATGAGACGTTCGGTATCGAACAGCGCGAGACGGTCAAACCCGTAGTAGATGTCACGCTCACCAACAGTGAAGTTATCGCCAATGAGACTCGGGGAAAATGCCAGAAACTGAGGATGTTTCTGTGTATCGAACCGCACAAAATCGCAGTATTGGACTAGCAGGGAGAAGCACTTCTTTGTGAGATCGGTCGCGATGGCCGGGGCCATGCCACAGTTCGCGAGCTCAAGCGTGATGTACAACTGGTAGATGTCGTTGGTCGAGTACTCGTTACGTGTACCTTTGCCGACCTTAGGCAGATCAGGGACGCCGAGATTGCGGAAATGTCGCAAGCGCGCAGAAAAGGCCTTTCGGTACTCTTCCTCAATACCAAAAGTCTCCATCAAAGCCGCTTCGACCTGTTTGTAACGATAGGACAACGAGGTACTCCCAATTGACGGTCGTGAATCAGATGACATAGTATGTTAATGTTAACATTATCTTGTCAATCAAGTATTCTGTTTTACCAATGGAGTGGCTGGTAGCCGTTGTCATGGAGCGTGGATGCCAAGCTACTTTGAGCGAATGGGAGGTGTCCAAATGGCAAGCATAAGAAAGCGCGCGTTACCAAGTGGACGCCAAGCTTGGCAGGTTGACTACAAAGATATGAATGGTCGGCGTCGTGCCCGCCAGTTCAATCGCCGCCGCGAAGCGGAGCAGTTCTTGAAGCGGACACAAGCGGAGCTCTTTGCGGGGACCCATGTTCATGAAGCCGATAGTTTGACCGTCCGGGACGCGGCGGCGGCCTGGTTGCAGGAATGTGAGAGGAGGCAGAGGGCGGGCCGCCGCATGGAGCGGGCGACGCTTCGAGACTATGAGAGCAAGTTGCGGCTACATGTGCTGAACGCGGAAGTTGGCATTGGCGGGATCTTACTGACGCAACTCACGCGACCCATAGTTATCCAACTTAGGGACCGGCTGTTAGAAAGTGGTCGGAGTGCAGCAAGCGTCCGCAAGGTATTAAGTACCCTTCAAGTGCTCATCAGGTTTGCCCAGGACCAGGGTTGGATCGCAATCAATCCAGTGGCCAACGTGACCGTGCACTACGATAACCGTGTCAAGTTGCGCGCATCGATTCCAGGGCCAGAAGAAGTGAAGAACCTGATTGATGCTTCTTCGGAAGCGTTCCGACCGTTGTTGCTGGTCGCGGTGCTTTGCGGTCTGCGGGCATCTGAAACGCGGGCTTTGCAGTGGCGGGAAGTTGATTTTGAAGATGGCTATATTCACGTACGGCGCCGAGCCGATGCATTCAACGAAATCGGCGAGCCGAAGTCACAAGCAGGGGCACGTTCCGTGCCGATGGGGCCGTTAGTTATGAATGCCCTAAAACGGTGGCGTCTGCGCTGCCCGGCGTCAGAACTCAATCTGGTATTCCCTAGTCGGCGCGGCACCATCCAGTCTCACTCGAACATTCTTAAGCGCAACTTCAAACCACTATGTCGCCAGGTCGGTCTCGAACTGCGCTGGCACGATCTGCGCCATTTCGCCGTTTCGGCGTGGATACAGCAGGGCTTCAGCGTCAAAGAGGTGATGACCTTTGCCGGTCACGCTTCCGTTCAAATGACCATGGAGCGCTATGGTCATCTGTTTCCTTCACCGGAGCATCATCGTGGTATGGCAGAGATTGAAGCTCGTCTCCTCGGCTAGACGCAACAGATCTGCAACACCTGGGCATTACAGATTATTAACCTATTGAAATCGCGTGTTGATTTTAGTGCGATGGCGGGGCTCATAACCTGAAGGTCGCAGGTTCAAATCCTGCCCCCGCAACCAAAATTAAATCAATTAAGACAGCTTTCTATCGACGATCGGATAAGCAATTCTCCGGTCGTTTTTTGTTAACTGGAAGCATTTTGGAGGCATGCCGCAGAGCAACGTAGGGTATGAAATTGGGAAACGGCTTAATTGCCAAGTTCGTGCTTGCGGAAACGTTTATGGAATTGCCAACCGGGTAAATCTTGGTCAACTTCCTTAAACCTACCGAAGCCAGCCGGATCAATAATGCAAGTCAAAGTCCGCTTGACCCCCAGTTTTGAGCATAAAATAAGCGAAACTCTATGTCGCTTGTTGATCCACAAGAGACATAGGCGAGCGCGCTGAACTCTCACTTTGTTTCTGCTACGATGTCGACCATAGGAGGTGCTATGGCAGGCGACATCGATGAGTGGCTTGAGGCGCTTGACCTCATAAAGTATCGAGATGCTTTTGCCGCGAACGAGATCGCTTTCGGGGACCTTTCCGATCTGACGGAAGACGACCTCAAGGAGATGGGCCTGCCGATCGGCCCTCGTCGAAGAGCTTTAAAGGCGATTGCCGAGCAGGATGCCCAGCGAGCTATGCCGACCGGCGCGGCCAGCCCCGAGAGGGCGAAGCCGTCGCAACTCAGTCCAGTTGCCGAACGCCGACAGCTCACAATCATGTTTTGCGACCTGGTTGGCTCGACCGCCTTGTCGAGGCGACTCGATCCCGAAGACCATCGCGACATCATGCGGCAATATCAAGATGCCGTCGCCGGTGCGGTTTCACGCTATGGCGGGTACGTCGCCAAATACCTTGGCGACGGGGTGCTGATCTACTTCGGTTGGCCGCAGGCATACGAGGATCAGGCGGAACGTGCTGTGCGCGCGGGCCTGGACACCGTGGCCGCGGTAAATGATGTCAAAGTAACCGATGAATACACCTTGGCAGCGCGCGTTGGCATTGCCACAGGCCAAGTCGTCGTGGGCGATCTCGTCGGTGAAAGCGGACGCGATGCGGAAGCGGTGAGCGGCGAAACGCCGAACCTCGCGGCGCGCCTTCAGGATGTTGCTGAACCGGGACAGGTTGTCATCGGCGACGAGACGCGCCGACTGATTGGGCAGACATTCGCCATCGATGATCTTGGCAACCATGACTTGAAGGGATTCGATGCCGCGGTGCAGGCATGGGGTGTCGCGGGCGAAGTTGTGGCCGGAAGCCGGTTTGAAGCCGCACATGGCGCCTCGTTGACGCGGTTGATCGGACGCGAAACCGAGTTGCAGTTGCTGGTCGACCGCTGGCATTTGGCAAGAGGTGGCGAAGGGCAAACGGTGTTGATCTCTGGCGAAGCTGGTATCGGCAAATCCAGGCTGATGCAGGGCCTGCGCGGTCAGGTGGCAGGGTCCGATCACATTCGCATGCGCTATCAGTGTTCGTCGTTCCACACCAACAGCGCCCTCTACCCCACGGTCCAACACTTGGAGCGTTTGGCCGGCTTCGCGCCGGACGACGATGGCGAAGACAAGCTCGACAAGCTGGAGAAATTATTGCGCCAGGGGGGTGACGACATCCAGGCCGATGTACCGCTCTTCGCCACCCTGCTGTCGTTGCCGTTTGAAGGCCGCTACGGCGCCCTCACACAACCGCCGCAACAGATAAAGGAGCGCCTGCTGGAGGCGCTTGTCGACCGGCTTATACGGCTGGCGGAGCGTAATCCCGTATTGTTCCTGTTCGAGGATGCCCATTGGATCGATCCTTCCAGCCAAGAGTTGCTGGCGTTGACCATCGGGCGGCTTCACCAGGCGCGGGTTTTGCTCATCATCACGCACCGGCCGGAATGGTCGTCGCCGTTCAGTGGCCACAATCATGTCACATCGCTGCAACTCAATCGCCTTGGCAGGTCTCAAGGCGCTGAAATCGTGAATGCAGTTGCCGGCGAGGACGTTTCGGATGACGTGGTCGAACACATCGTCTCACGCACCGATGGGGTGCCGCTTTTTATCGAGGAACTGACGAAGTCGTTGGTTGAAGGCGCCCTCGACGTCGCGGAGACGGACATCCCGGTCACATTGCAGGCATCGCTGCTGGCACGACTCGACCGGCTCGGCGCCGAAGCCAAGGAAACCGCGCAACTCGGCGCAGTCATAGGCCGCGAATTCCCGCACAATCTGCTGGCATCGGTTTCTGAAAAATCTGCCGAGGAACTCGACACTATCCTGGACAGGCTTAGCCAGTCCGAGCTCGTATTTCGTACCGGTACGCCGCCGGACGTCAAATACATCTTCAAACATGCGCTGATACAGGACGCAGCGTATGACAGCCTGTTGCGCGGACGCCGGCAAAGTCTGCATGGTTCCATTGCGAAAGCATTGGAACGCGATTTCGCGACCACCGCCAAATTGCAACCGCAAGTCCTTGCCCACCACTTTTCGAATGCGGGTATGGCCGAAAAGGCCATTGCCTACTGGCTGGAAGCGAGCAATCAAGAGGCGCGGACATCCGCCAACGCCGAAGCTCTCGGGAACCTCAAGAAAGGTCTTGTGGAGCTGGATGCCCTACCGGAGGGGGTTGATCGTGATGATCGCGAACTCGATTTGCAGATCGGTTTGATCAACCCGCTCATTGCCGTGAGAGGTTACTCGGCGCCTGAAACCAAAGCTGCTTCCGAACGTGCCATTGAGCTATGTCGGCAAATCGGACGAACGACCCGTATTTTCCCTGCTTTGTACGGCCAGTGGGTCAACAACTATGTACGCGGCAACATCGCTCAGACCACGAAACTCGCTACCGATTACCTCGAACTGGCGAATACTCAGCAAGAGATCGTGCCTCGGTTGGTTGGTCACCGTATCACGGGGACATCGTACTTGGTCCACGGGTCGCCGACAGCCGCATCGCAACATCTCGAGCAAGCTTGGGCCTTGCACGATGCCACACGTGATGCCGCATCGGCCTTCAGTTACGGTCAGGACATTGGCGTTTCAGCGCTATGCTATCTGTCTTGGGCCTCCTGCCTAGGCGGCTATCCGCATCGTGCCAACGCGGGGGGGCAAGAAGCGATTTTACGCGCCCGAGCCGTCGAACACGCACTCACCCTAACTTTGTCCTTCCAACTTGTTGCAATGACGGCGTTCTTGTTGCGCGATCGACAAACCTTGGAGCGACATACCGCCGAGCTTCAACTACTGGCTGACGAACATGACCTCCCCCAATTCCAAGATGTCGGATTGGTGCTGCAAGGTGCGGTGTTGCGCAGCCGAGGACGACCACGAGAAGGGCTGGAGAAGGTCGAGCTAGGCATCGAAAGGTTGGCAAGAACGCAGGCTAAGTTGTACCAGCCATTTTATTTGTTGATACGAGTAGAGCTACTAAAGGACCTGGGGCGCGCGGAAGATGCCCTTGAGTTTATCGCTGAGGGCATCAACATCATCTCTGAAACTCAGGAACATTGGACAGAGCCGGAAGTTCATCGTGTTCGCGGCGAGCTCTACGCGTCATTGTCTCAACTGGGCGAAGCCGAAGCTGCATTCAAGGCTGCGCTTGCAACTGCGCGGGATCAGGCCGCAAAGTGGTGGGAACTCCGGACCGCGGTATCGCTCGCCCGGCTGTGGCAAGATCAGGGCAAGACCGTCGAGGCGCGCAATCTGCTTGCCCCTATTTACGACTGGTTTACCGAGGGCTTCGACACGCCCGACCTGATCGAAGCCAAGTTGCTGTTGGACGAACTCTTTTGAATCTGCTTATAGTGAGAGTTGTCAGACTTCAGCCGTAATCGGCTCGGTCGGCGAATGTTGGAGAAGCCTCATTGCGAATATGAGGCGCACGATCGGTTCCCTTCCGCTCAGGAATCGTTTGATTCCGCGCCTTGCCGATGGAGGAATTCGTTTAGCGTTTCATTGTGATGGCGCACGGCAGTAAAGGCGGCTGCCGAGAAGTTGGACCAAGGCCAGTCGTTCGGCTTCACCAGCGGCGCGAGGCGGGCATAGAGCGGGTTGCGGGCTTCGGCATCGGCCGCCTGCACCGAGACCGCGTAGGCGCTGCGATCAGGACCCTCGTTGTACATGCGAAGCGATGCGAGGTTGAGGTCATCGTCCATTAGAATCACAGCGCCGCCATGAAGAGTCTGGGGCGTCGGGCTGTCCACCACCCAACCGCCGCTATTGTAGACCTTGATTTCGGGAACAAGGAATTCCGCGATTTTCATCATGCGCGCGAAGGGCTTATGGGTGTGGCCGAACACGACCGCGATGTCTGTCGGGATCGCGACGTCAGCGTATTCCTCGTGGATCTGGTTCTGTACCGGGACAGAGAGAAACCGCTTTAGCCCGGCGCCATGGTCAGCGAGCAATGTTTCGGGCCGGTTGCGCTCGAACGACTCGGCTACGACCGTCTCCGTGAACGCGGCGACGCCGTCGCCAAGGAAACGACCCGCCGATCCGCCTTGCGCGAGCAAAGCGTTACGTGCCGCGTTGCCGAGTAACCGTCCGAGCTGCGACGGACTCTGCGCCGTCTCGTACACACGCTGCTCGTCCTGGCCAATGCGACCCGAGCGGCCAAGATCCGACCAGACGAAATCGATCCAGGCGAAGTTCTCTGCCTCCCACTCGTTCATGGCGACCGGCGGCTTCGTTTTGGGATAAAGAGTTTCCGCCAGTTTGCTCATCAGCAAATACGCGTCTTCGATGAAATGGCCGTGGGTGAAAATGACGAGTTTCTCGTCAGTGCGGAAGGAGAGGTTTGGGTAGGCCGTGGTGACGGCAACGTCCTCGAGCCAGGGCAAGCTTCGGGAGATCGCCTCCACGAAATGGGAGGGGATCGGCGGCGGATCCCGCATCGGCGTGATGTGAGGGGCTGGGGCAATCGGCTTGCTCCAGTCCGCCGCGTGGAGCTGCTCCACGTATCGCCGTTCGCGCGCCGTCTCCCAGTAGTGATGGTCGTGATTGCCGGGAATGAAGACGATGTTGGGGTCGAACAGTCGCGCCGCGGGATCCTGCGGCATCGCAAGCTCCAGAAAACTCCGAAACGCCATGGCGGCGATATTTTCCGTGCTAAACGCAAGATCGAAGATGTCGCCGTTGAGAATGAGCGTCGGCTTTTTGTCGCCGGTGTTCTCAAGGATCACATGACGCAGGCAGTTCACCAGGTGAACCATTGCGTCGCTCGGGTGCATCGGGTCGACCGGACCACCCATGGATTGAAGGCGGGTCAATAGGCTGTTATCCGCGCCGAAATGTGTGTCAGAGAGGGATACGTAACGAATGTCGCCCATGCCGCCGATCTCCTGAACCGTTGATGTAAATTTAGCAGAGGCGCTCGACCGCACAAGAACATACGCCGGTACGAAGCTGTTCGGCCGCCGGACGTAGGAACGGCCGAGGCCTTGCTCCACGGGCAATCAACCGTCTGACGGCCGACCACAGAAGTGAGCTATGAAGGATCAGACCGTCTATTGTTCCGGGCCGATGTTCAGCGTGCTACGATGAGCTGGACGAGCGGGGGATCACGCCGGACAGAGAGACGCCGAGATCTTGCTCCGCGGGGAAACGACCGTCTGACGGCGGACGATAGGAGTGAGCCATGAAGGACCAGATCGTCTATTGCACCGGACCGATGTTCAGCGCCGGCGAACTATGGGAGCTGAACAACGTCGCCGCCGTACTTGAGGCCGGTGGGTTCGAAGTCTACCTCCCGCCGCGCGACGGGCTCGAGGTCGGCAAGCTGATGGCGCTCCTCTTGAATCCGCTACTTTCTAGCGAAACCGGACAGATCGCCATGTCGATTGTGCGGAGGGTGGTGTTCTCTCTGGACGTCTTCCAGCTACTGGGGCGTTGTACCTGCCTGGTCATAAACCTGGACGGTCGAGTCCCGGATGGAGGCAGTTTGGTCGAGACCTCGATCGCGTACACGTCCGGCAAGCCACTGGTGATGTACAAAACGACGCCGATCACTATGCTGGCCGGACAAGACAACCCAATGATCGAAGGCCTGTCCTCGACCTGGACCTACGTTAACAACACGTCGGAGATCGTGCCAGCGCTGGAAAAAAGGATCGCCGCGCAGTCGGTTGGTGGCTACGTCTACACGCCGCCGCCAGGTATCGGATTGATCATCGAACTCGGATCGGAACTGTCGGATCCGCAGGCCGCGTTGCGCCAAATTCTCGCGAAAATTGCCGCCGCACCGACCGGGCCAAAGGCGCTCGAAGAGGCCAAGGAACTTATCGAGTGGGCCAAAACGTCCAAATCGTTCCAGGCCGCGTTCGGGTCCAACGCGACATTCAAGAACGCCGATGGGCGACACATCTCACAGCCGCTCTAAAAGTTGCTGAGAAAAGTCATTCTGGATTTTCATCGGCGTCAGGTTCCGATGTCTTCATTTCACTTGGTCCCGAAATGCAAGGCACTCGCAACGGTGATCGAGTGATGGAGCTTGCAGTTACTGAAAACGATAACAGTGAAGTGGTCAGAAGAAAATTGGTCTGTATCCACACACCTCGCTAGAAGCGCTGTCTCGATGGGCCGGAGTTTGTCACCAAATAGACGTTGTCATGCGCGATCATTTCCAAGCCTTGGAGGGGATGACCTGCGCCACTAGATGGGTGATAGTCTTATACGATGACGAAGATTGCCGGCCAATAATTCGTCAAGGGGCAGGTTATATGTACGACGACATCCCGTCGCAAATCCGTGCGGGTCTCGAAGATAATCTGTCGGACACCAGCATGGTGCCGGCGGCGATGGTCGAAAGCTGGATCCAGCAATTCGGTTATTCCAAGCAAGAGATCATGATGATGCTGTTGCCGGTGGCGCAGCATTACGCTCGCTCTCCGGTATCGCATTTCCAAGTGGGCGCCGTTTCGATGGGTACGCCTCAGGCAGGCACGCAAGACGACATCGGCAATCTCTATCTCGGGGCCAGTTTTGAGTTCTCGCATGAATCCCTGAACTTGGTCGTGCACGGCGAGCAGTCGGCGCTTAACAATGCACTGCTGCACGGCGAGACTGGCCTCCAATACCTTTCGATTTCGGCGTCGCCTTGCGGCTACTGTCGGCAGTTTCTCTACGAGATCCCGACTGCGCTTTCCGGCTTCACGATCCTGCTGAGCGCCCAGAAGAGTGTCGCACCCCAGGGCTATATCGAGCGACCTCTGACGGATTTGCTGCCAGACGCTTTCAGTCCGAAGGAGCTCGGCAGGAAGAATGGCCTGATGTTGCCCTACGACCATGGCCTGATCCACCCCACGTCAGAACCCCTGGTCGCCGAAGCGGTCGCGGCCATGAACGCGAGCTACGCGCCCTATTCTGAAAATTACAGCGGCGTTTCTCTAATGCGCTCGGACGGCAAGATCTATATCGGCCGTTACGCGGAGAACGTGGCCTACAATCCAAGCCTGCTACCGATGATGTCCGCACTGAGCCAGATGAACCTGTTGATTCCAGCAGGTTCCGACCTCAACATCACGGCGGCTTGCCTGGTCGAAGCGGCGGCGCCGATAAGTCAGTTTAATGCAAGTTTGTCGGCGCTTCAGACCGTGGCGCCGGGCATCGATTTGCAACACGTGATAGTACAATCATGAAAAAATATTGAGTGGCGGGACGGTCGGGGGAGGGAAAAGAATGGCGCAAGTGAACCTGGCGCTCGGGAGTGTCGAAGATGTCACGGCGCTCTATGCCCACCCGAACAGTCCCAGTCTGAACTGGACGCTGACGGAGACGGTTGAACATTGGACCAACCAGACGCTGACCCGCGACGGCTACCACTCGGAGATCACGGCGCAGGCAAAAGAGGCCTCGGGCAATATTTTCCTGACTCTCTCTGGAGACGACTGCCTGGCGCCGACGCTCCAGGTCTACGAACAAAAGCTGGCCCGGTTCCTGGAAATTGGGCTCGAGGCATATAAAAACGTCCGACCCGAATTGAAGAAGGACGGTCGCTGGGACCCGTACAACCGAGACTGGCGTTTTTTCCTGCCGCTCGGCATGGCGGTGGCGCGTCCGCAGTGCCTGCTGTTTTTTCACTATCCGCCGATCAAGATGCTGATCTTTCTGCAGGACTATTTGAATGATCCGGTGCCCTGGCGGATTGAGACTCTGCTCTGCCATAACGGCGTCCCCAGTCGGTCCGAGGCGCAGCGCTACGAAACCCTGATTGACGGGGCCCCGATCGGCGCGCCTGACGACGAAGGCACCGCCCCCAGTCCAGATAAGGAGTGGGGGCGCATCCCGATGCAATACTTCAAGGACTACCAGCGCGCCATGGTTCTTAACCTGCTGCGCGAGTCGCCGAACCAACCGGGGTATACAATTCCAGTGGTTGTCTACGGCAAGGATCCCCGCAAAATGTTCGGCAATCTGTTCCAGGGGGGTAAGCCGATCGATATCAACGATCCGGTGACGCTCGAAATTCTTCCCGGATTGAAGACCGCCGTCATAGGCGCGAACCATCCCTACAACTTCTTTTGGTCCGCACAATGTTCCAAGGAGGTCTCGGGTTCGTGCGTCGGCAATGGCAAAATGGTGTGGTCACACTGCGGCAAAGCGCTCGATCTAATGATCGCTGATCTAAACACCGCCGGATGGCAAGCCTCGATGGTGCGCGATCCCTCACGGGATCCTGCTCAGGTCATGGAGGAGGTCAAGGCGTATTGGCAAAATCCATCGAACGCTAACCTGGTCTGCGCACTCACGCAGTCGCAGGCGACGCTGCGCTATACCAACGAGGAGAAGTATCTCTTCGACTTCCGGGTCGATGAGGACGCGGCCAGCACGGCTTGCGCACTCCACAACAACGACACCTGCGGCTTCACTGTTTAGCGTTGCGCCACGGGCGCCGGAAACGGGCTCCCTTAGGCCATCTGGTGCTCTGTTGGTCCCCGTCTTCAGGACCGAACAGGAAAGAGTAATCAACGAACCGCGACGTGCACTTGGGTTCAGTCCAAACCTTCCGATCGCCCATGGGGGCCCGAGCACCGCATATGCCTTCGCCTGCCAGCCTCAGGAAGCGGAGGAAGTAGTGTGAAACTTCGTAGGGTCATGCCGAGGTTTGCCCTCATTGGGGTCTCCGGCAACCCGATGGTCGCACGCAAGAATGATGTAATCCTTATGCTGGAGGCGTTGCCCCGCGCGCGATTGCCGGCCTGACGGATAGGGGTCTCGCCCGGAAATTAGAGAATTTTGAAGTCATGCTCGATGGTGGCACTTATGGTCGGTCGAAGCGTCAGACATTGAAGTCCGCTGCGCCTTCATCTTTGTGCCTTGGCCAAATACATTCAATATCTGACACCGGATAACAAACAATATCCCACGCTTGCCGCAAATTAGGTGGCCAGCAGATTGCGTACAGCCTCGTCGATGAAGCGGCCGTCCTCACGGCCCTCCGGCCAAGACCCGGCCATGTGACCCCAATTTGATTTGATCGGTAGCAGCTTTGCATTCGGCATGCGTGCCGTTTCGCGGCGGTTGTCCTCAACAGTGAAATAGAGATCGCTTTCCGATGGCATCACCAGCGCCTGGGCTTGGATGGCACCTAGCGCGGCGTCAAAATCGCCTTTGTATTTCTCGTTTGCGCTGATGTCGGCCTGATCCCAGGACCACAGCATCGCCAGAATATCGTTGGCGTTGTGTCGGCGCAGGAATCCTTCCCAGCGATCAATTACAAAATCCTCCATCGAGGTATAACCGATTTGCCGCCAGGTCTCTTCGCGATAAAACGACTGGCTCATCGCCCAGCCGGCATAGACGCGCGCCATGGCCAAAATTCCGCGTTCAGGCAATTCCTCGAACCAATCATTGCGCCAGGCCTCATCGGCCGTCAGCGCCGCCTTCAACCCTTGCAGGAACAGCCGGTTATGCGGCGTCGTTCTGGCCGAGCCACAAATACAGCAAATCCGCGCCACTTGTTCCGGAAACAGCGCGCCCCAGTGGAAGGCCTGTAGAGCCCCCATTGAACGACCATAGACGAGCGCGATTCGATCGATCTCGAACACTTCCGTCATCAGGCGTCGCTGCGCCAACACGTTGTCGTAAATCGTGAACCGCGGTGAACGTGCACGGTCAAATGGCGGCGTGGCATTGCTGGGAGAAGACGATAATCCATTGCCAAACATGTTTGCGATAACGACGAAATATTTCGTCGGATCAAGCGGTCGTCCCTCGGTCACAACCCACTCGATGTCTCCGTGTCGCGCGCCGAATGGCGTTGGATAAAGTATGGCGTTCGAATTGTCGGCGTTCAATTTGCCGTATGTCGTGTACGCTAGTCTGGCGCCGTGACAGGTGATGCCCGATTGGAGCGCGATATCACCAAGATCAAAAATCCGACAATCGCTCATCGCAGCTTCACCTTTGCCTATATAGTTGGCGTAGCTGCCCCTCCGCCAACGGACAGATTGTAGCCGTGGAAATGCTGGGAAGCCATCCCTGGCCTCTAAAGAAGCCGACGTTCGCGCCCCAATCGGCGCGGGATAAACTGTGCTAAAGCTGTCAAGGTGAGCATTATCGTACCGCTGGCAAAGAACACCGCCGAAAGGGGAAACATCAGCAGCAGGACGGCATAGAGCGCCGGCATCGTGGCGCGTGCGCTGTCCCGATAAGTGGTGTAGACGGCAGTCATTTCAGCCCGTTCGTGCGGGTGGACGGCGCGAAGGAAGGGCACGTTGCCTGCACCGTCAGTGATACTGATGCCAAGGGCTGCCGCGACGATGAAGCTCGCGGCGAGCCAGGGTTGGTCGGCCGCAAAGCCAATGCAGAGGGTCAATATTGCGGTCAACCCATAGCCGCCCATCAGCAGGGCGCGGATACCGATTTTACGGCCCAGCCAGCCCCACAGCATCACCATATAAAGGGCCGAGGCGCCGGCGGAGACTATATAGCCGCCCGTTTCCGTGCCCAGGCCGCTGGCAACGGCATATATTGGCGCGTAGACATAGAACATGCCCCACCAGCTGGCTCGGCCGACGGCCAGTAACCAAGCCAGCGCCAGACGCGGTTGAGAGAAATATCGGCGTACGAAGTTGATTGGGTTGGTCTGAGGCACGACATCTTTTAGCGAGCCAGCGGCCTGCGGCACTCGCAACCAAGTGAAATAGAGGATGACGATTCCGGCGAAGCCAGCGCTGACCGCATAGGGCAGCCATGTCGTCCCTTTGCTATACAGAAAGACGCCCAGCGCCGGGCCGATCATCCAGCCGGCGCCCATGAACAAGGTGCGGACAGGCTCGAAGCGGCCGAACGCGCGGCGTGGGATGTGCTCCATTACATACAGGTTTGTGCAGATCATCACTGACGAGGCACCGAACATCTGCAGCACCAAGGCCGGCACGAACGCGGCGAGGTCGTAAAGTGCAAACAGACCGGCGGAGACCAACAGGCAGGCGGCGCCCAGGCGCAGCATCCAGCGTCGCCGAAGCCGGACAACCAGCCAGGGCACGGCAAGGCTGCCCATTAGGCCGGTCACTGCGGTTAGAAAGTACAGTACGCTGACCTGTTGTGCGCTTCCTAGAAGCTCGTAGGCTTGCAACGGCACCAGCGCGGACACAGTCGATCGCGCAAGAGTATCGAGCGTCAGGATCGTGATGAATGCGGCGCCCCCCGGCCGGGCGAGGTTCATGATAACGATGCGGAGGGCCGGGATGCGTTTGGTCATTCAGGGGAATGTAACACAGGTTGGGACGTCGCTTTTTGCACGACTCGGAGGAGGCAGCCACTTCAGCGAACCTCAGCTTTTAGGTGTCGGGCCGACTTTGCATCGCAACTGGACAACAGCACACAACTGTCTCGAAATCTGGTTGTGCACTTCCACTCTGAAATTGCCTCCCGGATCAATCACGCAGCAATATGGGGAATGCAGATCTGGCGGATCACCTCGCCGTTCTGCAGCAAGTCGAAGCCTTCATTCAAATCTTCGAGCCCGATCCGGCGGCTGATGAGTTTGTCGACCGGCAGCCGGCCCTGGCGGTATAGGCTGATGAAGCGGGGGATGTCGCGCACCGGCACGCAAGAGCCCATATAGCTGCCCTTGATCGTTTTCTCCTCCGAGACGAGATTGTTCTGGATGTAGGAAAATTCGGCCGTAGAGGAAGGTAGGCCGGCGCTTACGATGGTCCCGCCATGGCGCGCAATATCGTACGCCGTTTTCATCGCCGGGATAACGCCGGCCAGTTCTATTGCGAAATCGACCCCGCCGTTCGTCAGCTCGCGCACTTGTTCGACATGGTTTGACTCTGAGGCGTCGATCGTATGGGTGGCGCCGAACTGGCGGGCCAGGCCCAGCTTGTCTTTTGCGATGTCGACGGCGATGATCGTTTCCGCGCCGGCCAGCTTGGCCCCCAGCACGCCGTTCAGTCCGACCCCTCCGAGCCCGATGACGGCGACAGAATCGCCTGGCAGCATACGCGCCGTGTTGATCACTGCGCCCACGCCGGTCATTACCGCACAGCCGAACAGTGCGGCCTCGTGCAGCGGCAGATCCTTGTCAATGACGACGACCGAACCGCGATCGGCGACCACGTATTCGGCGAAACAAGAGACGCCGCCGTGGTGTGCGATACGATTGCCATCGGCGTCGGTGATGCGACGGCCGCCGCCCATCAGATCTCCCGCCGCCTTGGCTTTGGCCCCGACCTCGCATACCTGTGGCCGTCCTTCCATACAGCGCCGGCAGCGCCCGCAGCTGGGACTGAACTGGAAGACGATATGATCGTCGGGTGCTACATCGGTAACAGCGGACCCGACCTCGATGATCGACCCCGCACCCTCGTGCCCAAGCACCAATGGCTCAGGGCGCGGGCGGGCGCCGTTCATCACCGAAAGGTCGGAATGGCATAGCCCAGCGCCGCCGATCCTGACCAGCACTTCGTTCGGGCCCGGAGGATCCAGTGTGACTTCCTCGATGCTGATCGGCTTGCTGTCGGCGAACGGCATCGGCGCATCGAAGCGACGCAACACGGCAGCCTTCATCTTCATTGCTTCCTCCCCAATCGTCCGGCCTGTTGAGGTGCCTCGTCGGTTTTGGCGGCCATGGCACCCCAAATTCGCGTCCATTAGACGCAACGAGCAATGGCAAAAGCCAGCATGTCCGAGGTGCGAACGCGACGGCAGACGCCCGTGACTTTTCCCTCCGGTTTGGGTCGGAGTGTAGCCGCGGCCGAAAGGATAATCCATGTGGAGCAAAAAGGAGCCGAGCGGCAACTATTGGCACACATTGTCGGTAATGTGCCTGAACGACAGCTTCCGCTTACCCCACATATCAAGCATGGGCGGTCTTGGCTGGTGCTAGCGTCGATGAGCCCGAGCGGTTACTCGGTCAACCCCGATTTACGGAAGCACTGGTAAAATGGCTCAAAGGATCTCTTATCCGCCGTGCGTGGCGCTCAGCCTTCAGCCCGGGTCGATTTCCTGGAAGACTCCGAAGTTATCGCCGATCAAGAAGAAGCCCTCCCAGTCGAACTTCGCCGTCAAGTTCACCCGGGCGATTTGTTCCAACGCGTCGTAATCGTCGGAACCAATCGTCAAGTCCGATCCCGGCAGCTCCGACTTGGCAAGCATGTTGATAGGTCCGGACCGTATCGTATCACCGCCTTTGATGAACGAAGTGGGGAAGTTCAATTGTAGCACCGTCAACTCGTTGCCCCGGCTGTCGACGGGCACCGCATATTGGGTGGCGAGGATCAAAAGAGCGGGATCCCGAAATCCATACCTCGGTTCGAATAACCCCGGCATGCCTACGGTGGACTGCTCCGGCGCGGTGTTTCGGAGTATGTATTCAATCGAAAACGACTCGCCCACATTGATGGACCTATCAAGCCCGTGCGCGCTGGTCTCGGCGGTCAGTTCGAGATAGCTTTTGGCCTCCGCCCATAGTTCATACAACATGTCATAATCGCTCCCAGATATTGATGCTCGCAGAACGGTTGAACGCGTTTAACCATCGCCGTGCCGCTGCCATGGTCCAGCTGTTCTTTTGACTACCGCCTGCACTCGCCCCTGGCCGACGATGGCACACCGATGAGGACTTAGAGCGCGCTACTCCAAGTCACACTTGGCCGGCAGAAACACCGCCATCGACCATATAGACGCCCCCAGTGCAAAACGAGCTATCGCTGCTACCAAGGAACAACATCAGCCGCGCCACCTCTTCGGGTTCCCCATAACGTTGTAGCGGTAGACGTTGCGCCAAGGGGCGGTTCGAGCGGTCGCCCGAAGGCAGGCCCCATTGCTCCTCGATTGAAGTCATCATGCGTGTGTCGATGGGCGCTGGGTTGACCGTATTCACGCGAATATTTGATTCTGCCCCCTCCAACGCCGCCGTCCGCATCAAACCAATGACGGCGTGCTTGGAAGTGATGTATGCGGACATTCCGCGTGTGGCTCGGATTCCCGCCGTCGAGGACGTGATGACGATACTGCCGCCGCCGCGATTGCCCATGGCGGGCATGATATGTTTCAGGCCAAGGAAAACGCCGCGCACATTTACGGACATGACCTTGTCGAACATTTCTTCGGTGTATTCGCTGATTGGGGAAATCACCCCCTCGATGCCGGCATTCAGCAGCGCAATATCGATACCGCCGAAGCGTTCGACCGCCGCAGCGACATAAGCTTGTGTCTCGGTGGCGTTAGATACGTCGGCAACAACGGATACCGCCTGATCCGCGCCGATTTCCGCCACAATGCTTTCCATGGCGTCACCATCGAGGTCGACCAGAACGACCCGGCCTCCTTGCGATGCAAACAGTTTCGCCGCCGCCCCGCCAATGCCGCCCGATCCACCGGTGATGATGGTGACCTTGCCGTCCAACTTACCCATGAATTCGTCCTCCAAACCGTTGTCTTTTTTGCACGGTAGCTGATCAAGACGGCTGTGGCTGCATATTTCGCGCCCTGAAGGTCTGTCATCCAGCCGTTGCCGCAGGCCGCCTAGCCGAAGAAGAAGGATCCGCCAACATTGTGGAGTGATCCCCGAATATTGGCCCAGCATTATTTAGAGAGTTGGCGCGTTCTGCATCTAATGAAAGGAAGAGAGAATGAGCTGCAAACGCTAAATATCGGAACAGAACATCAGCATGCTTCGAGAGGGTGAGGTTGCCTTGGCGCAGGGTCAGACGGTTGGCCAGGTAGCTGAGCGTATGTTGGGGATAGCTGCAGAACTCTGGATCGGATTTAGTTTGATTCAAGCTAGATTGGCCAGCTCGATGCTTGGTGATCGACGAAAACCGGCTTGACCTTCTGCGATGCGCGGTCCGCGCCTTATTCGGACGACGCCCTTGTATCAAGGGAGCTTTGGGTGTTATTGCGCCTGCTGGTCGGAATTGCCATGTGTACAGCCCGATTGTGCCGCCTCGTTTTCTGTCCGCCGGCAACAATGCACTTCAGAGATCCAAAAATCGCCTAGCAGCCCTAGCTGGTGCTTTAAGGTATCGGCGCGTTTCTGGAACCGCCGAGTTTCGCTGAACACATTCTTCCTTCATGATGCAGATGTGAACGGCCAGGGAGGACATCATGGGAACCAGAAACGTGCACTACGCCAGCCTTTTGGATGTGGCGCGGAGGCTTCAGGACAAGAGTATATCGCCTGTTGAATTGACCGAGCACATGCTCAAACGCATTTCGGCCAAAGACAAGCGGCTCAAGTCTTATGCGACCGTCACGGCGGACTTGGCTTTGAAACAGGCGAAGAAGGCGGAAGTCGAAATTCTTAAAGGACGATCCAGGGGGCCGCTCCACGGTGTGCCCATCGCCGTTAAGGATCTTTGTTTTACTAGAGGCATCGCCACGGCGGCGGGCATGGCCATACATAAGACCTTCAAGCCGAAGTTCGATGCCACGGTGGTGAAGCGGTTCGCCGAAGCCGGCGCAATATTGCTAGGCAAGCTGCAGATGACCGAAGGTGCGTTCGCCGAACATCATCCCGACGTCGCGCCGCCTGTGAACCCATGGCATAGGGACTATTGGCCAGGCGCGTCTTCGTCCGGCTCCGGCGTTGCCACGGCGGCTGGTCTCTGCTTTGCATCACTTGGCTCCGATACAGGCGGTTCAATCCGCTTTCCATCGGCAGCAAACGGTGTGACAGGCTTGAAACCGACCTGGGGCAGGGTCTCGCGCCACGGCGTATTCGATCTCGCCCCCACGCTCGACCACGTCGGTCCCATGTGCCGAAGTGCGGCAGATACCGGTGCCGTTCTGGGCGTCATCGCCGGTGCCGATGGGAATGATCCAACTGCCTCAACACAGGCTGTACCAAATTATTTGGCGGGGCTGGAACGTGGTCTGAAAGGCCTCCGGTTTGGCATCGATCCGAAATACAACCGCCGCGGTGTGGACGCCACCATGTCGGCGGCAGTCAAATCGACGTTGGCAGTTTTGCGGGATATGGGCGC
Source organism: uncultured Rhodospirillaceae bacterium (assembly GCA_964344935.1). Lineage (GTDB taxonomy): Bacteria > Pseudomonadota > Alphaproteobacteria. The sequence goes on along the minus strand of CAYFPL010000010.1, from coordinate 169,900 downwards.
GGATGTACGCCAGGTGACATTTCCGAGCACAGATTTGGTTGTTGACGAGTGGTCGGCCCACTGCGCCATCGAGACCGCGCATGCCCACCGTGAGACCTATCCGAAACATAAAGAAAGGTATGGCACAGCACTGTCAGGACTAATTGACCTGGGACATTCCCAGTCAGCCACCGACTATCAGGATATTCTGCTCCACCGCCACGACTTCTGCGGCCAAGTGCGAGCACTTTTTGATGACATAGACATCCTCGTCATCCCCGCCCAGTCCAACGCCGCGCCGACATTGAATGATATGGCGACGCTTGGCGAGGACCCGGCCGCGTTGTCGTCCCTGCTTCGTTTTACGGCGCCGTTTGACCTTACTGGTAGTCCTGCTCTGACCCTGCCGGCGGGCTTCACGGAATCCGGATTGCCAATCGCCATACAATTTGTAGGTCGTCATTTCGAAGAAGATATCCTTGTCAGAGCCGGCCATGCCTTTCAGAAGGAAACTGACTGGCACCATCAACACCCTGCCACGTAGTCGAATGCGGAGGACAGGATTCGTAGGCGGGTAACCATAGAAGAAACATAGACTTCTCACTTGGCTGTTGTTTTACAAGGTACATAGGCCGAAAATCGAAGGCGCGGCGAAATTGGTCCGGGAAATCGTCGAAAGCCAAATTGCATCCGATCCAAACTTGCGGAGGCGTTGGCTCTTGCGGTCAATGAGACCGAACTGTGGATGCGAATTGGAGGACATGCATGCCTGTAAAGGGTCCCAATGAAATATTCGAAGTGTTGTCGCCAATCGGTCCGGTTGGTGTCGAGATTTTGCCGCCTGCGCCACGTCCCGAGACACTGGATGGCAGGACAATCGCCTTTGTTTGGGACCATGTCTTCCGTGGCGATGAGATGTTTCCGGTTATCGAACGGTCCCTACAGCAACAGTTCGAGGGCATTCGCTTCATCCCGCATCAAACTTTTGGAAGCATCTTCGGCGGCGACGAGGAAGCTGTTCTCGATGGGTTGCCGGAAAAGCTGCGCGAGATGGGGGTTGATGGAGCCATCTGCGGCGTTGGCTGCTGAGGGGCCTGCACCCCGGCCGTGCTCCGTGCGAGCGCAATCATCGAAAAAGCAGGTATTCCCAGCGCCTCCCTGATTTGCGATGGATTTGATGGTCAAGCATTTGCCATCCGTGGAGGGCTAGGCGTACCCCACTTGCCCATCACGCGAATTGCCGGACATCCGGATTCACAGACCAAAGCCGAGCTCTCAGAAAATTTGATGACGGTTACGGTGCCGCAAATCATAGAACATCTAACGGTTCCGCCGCCGGTATCAACGAAAGACGCCGGTTTGTCCGAGACGGCAAATTCATCGCAGATCGTAGTGCGCGGATCTTTTGATGAGATCAATCACTACTTCGAGGAACAGCAATGGAGCGACGGACTGCCGATCGTTCCACCGACCCCGGACAGGGTGACGGCCTTTCTTGAACATTGTTCGGAAGATCCTGATCATGAACTGGGATTACTTCAGCCGTCCGGTCGTTTGGCAACTGCGCTTAATGTGGCTGTAAATGGCGTGATGGCCAATTGCCGGCCCGAGTATATGCCGGTGCTCCTTGCCATAGCGGAAGCCTTGGTCGATCCGGGCTACGGTGTACAGCACAGTGGCGATACGACGGGTGGCGAGGCCCTAGCCATACTGAGCGGGCCGGCAACCCGAACCTTGGGGTTCAACTCCGAAGGGGGCGCCCTTCGCGATGGTTACCGTGCCAACACCAGTGTGGGTCGGTTCATTCGGTTGTTTCTTCGCAATATCGCCGGCTCAAGGCTTGGTGGCGCGGACAAAAGCACTTTCGGTAATACTTGGCGTGTTGTGCTTGCTGAAAACCACCAGGCAGCGCAAGAATTCAATTGGTCGAACTTGGGGGTAGATCAAGGTTTTGACGCGGGCGACACCACAGTGACCCTCGCCCGCTACACCGGTGGCGGTGTCGTTGGATCCATCTATGGGCGAACGGCGGAGCAAATTGTGCCCTATCTGGCCGACGGTTTGGTTCGACAAATGAGTTGGGAGTATGCATTTACGGTCGGTTTTGCTCCGGGCACGGCGAGGCCATTGCTCGTGCTGAGCCCTCAGGTCGTGAAAACGCTATCCGCCGACGGCGTCGACAAAGAGCAACTGAGACATTTGCTATTCAAGCATGCACGGATACCCGCCCGAAAAATGGAAACCTATATCGGTCCCTGGAGCAATCTTGTTTCCGGCGGTCGATCTCTTGCGCAATTGGCGGCTGACGGGTTCGCGGACCCGGTCTTTCATGGCGACGACGGGGATAGGCTGGTCCCGATCGCCGCGCGGCCGGAACATTTCATGATCGTGATCAGCGGAGACCCCTTCCGCTCCAACGCCTACGCTTTCGGCCACAATGGCATGCACGGGTTTCCGACCACCAAGAAGGTTCAGTTTCCCTAGACTGCGCAGGCTCGACCGAAAGGCCACGTCGCCGGAATATTCTCAGAAATCTATTAGGTCCATGGCGGATCCGAATGACTCTTCAAGGTCATTTGCGGCGTCCCAGAAACTCGAGATGACGCCCGAACTTGGGGTTCAAGCGGAAACAGCGGATCGATTTGGCGATGATTGAATGGATGCCAACCGATTAACACGGCGTATGTTGGAAGACATTATGAATCGATGCGGGGCGAACGGCATTTTGGAACGGTATGATAAGACGCGTAGTCAATTCGGCCTGCTTTCTGTGCTGTGGCATGCGTTACTTCAGGTTAGATAGAAGCATCTATGATTGAAGATATGTGCAACCCGGCGGATACGGTAGGCTGGCATCGTTGATATCTCGCACTTGTCTTTCAGGGCCGATGACGGTCGGCGCGAAGTAAGGGAGTAAAGCTTAACGTGCACCAACCGCACCATAGTTCGTGATACCGATGATCTCGACTGGCAATCCCGTTGTCCGCAATTGCACGCAGTGCTTGATACATGCGCCTGACCTTGTCCGTTTCGGCTCCAAACCGACCCGCGACATCCAGCGGGACCCAGCCGTCGAAGACAGACTGTCCAGCGCGCTCAGGCCGTTCGAAGACGCGGTGCGTTATCCGCCGAACCAGGTTTTCGTCGGCGGAATCAGGCCCGATGAACTGTTGGCAATTGAAAGGCCCTGGTACGGTGCCGGAAGCCTTGAAGCGGCTGACGCCACAGGCCGGTTTGGCGAAATCGTTGATCAAGAGATGTTCTATGGCATGCTGCGGGCGGCCGACGTTCTAACGCCACCGTTGGTCAGCCTCGAAGACAGCTTTCTGCCTGATGTCGAGAGCCGATTGGCCGAACACCCGGTGTTCCGGCGATTTGCCGGAAAAGGGGTTACGACCACGGTGGCCCCAACGGACTCGGCCGGCGCGGCCACGGCGGGACGATCGTCTGTCGCACTTCGGGCTGGCGGGCGACATCTCGGATCCGTATATCGCGATGCCCGCGCCGAGGGACGCGAAGATCGAAATCTCGATGCGCCGACGTTGCTCGAGGCCCTGAGCACTAAAGCTTCCGGTGCCGTTGCGCTCGCCTGGCTGCTGCATCGGGAAGGAATTGAGGCCAGCGAGATAGACTTTGTCATCAGCTGCGGCGAGGAAGCGGCGGGTGATCGCTACCAACGCGGCGCCGGCGGCATGGCCAAGAGTATCGCCGAAATGTGCGGCTGCGTGCAGGCTTCGGGCATGGACGTGAAAAACTTCTGCGCCGGACCCGGCTCGGCCATGCTCACTGCCGGCGCCCTCGTCAAGGCCGGCCTGTATGGCCGGGTCGTTGTTGTTGCCGGCGGCTCGCTGGCCAAGCTCGGGATGAAATATGCGGCATTCCTGAAGAAAGGCATTCCGGTGCTCGATGATTGCCTGGGCGCGGTGGCCTTTTTGGTGACGCCAGACGATGGCGAAAGCCCGCTTTTACGGCTCGAGGCCGGTACCATAGGTATCGCCAAGATCGGCGCCAGCACCTCTGACGAAGCGGTCTACCGTGACCTTGTGCTGGAGCCGCTCTCGGCGCTGGGTCTCGACATGCGGGATGTCGACCGCTATGCGCCCGAATTGCACAACCCCGAAATCATGGAGCATTCCGGATCGGGCGACGTGGTGCACAAGAATTATCGCATGTTGGCGGCCCTGGCGGTGCGATCAGGCGTCATCGCCAAGGCCGACATGCCGGATTTCATCCAACGGATCGGCATGGTCGGTTTCGCCCCGACCCAAGGGCATATCCCATCGGCCATCGCCTATTTGGGGCATGCGATCGACGCATTGAAGGACGAATCTTTTCGCCGGGTGATGTTTTTATCGAAAGCGAGCCTATTTCTAAATCGGCTGACCGAGTTGTACGACGGCGTGTCGTTCATGCTTGAAGCCAACCCGGGTCGCAAGAGTGATGTCTTTGAGGAGTGAAGCCATGTTGAAGGGCAGAAAAGTAGTCATATTCGGCGAACGAGACGATGTCACCGGTCTCGCCGTGCGCAAATGCGTCGAGGCTGCGGGTGGCGAAGTCGTCTACGAAGCGACGTCCTGCTTTGTCTGAACGGCCGCCGGCGCCGCAGGTCTTGCGGAGCAGGAGGAAGTCAAGAAGCTCGCGGAAACGTTCGGTGTGGACGACCTCGTGGTGGTATTCGGCCTCAACGAGCCGGATAATCTGCGCATCATGGCAACCACCTTCAAGGAGGGTGACCCGAGTTATGCCGGCGTCCTGGGCGGGATCGCCCTTGGTTTGCCGAGTTATCACATATTCGAGCTGAAATCAGAGGTCCCGGAGGATGTCTGGGAACAGGAGATGGGGTTCGAAGAGCTGCGTACGGAGGATGAGCTGATCGCGCAGATCTGCCAAACCATGCGGGATGTGCGCGGCGAGGCGGAAGACCCGGCAACTGGAGCTACGTAAACACGCGCTGTTCGGAGATTTCGGTTTCCAGCGCCTGCAGGGCCCGTTCGATCAGCCGCCGGCGGATCACCAGCTCCTCATCGCGGGATTTTTCGGGATCGCCCAGCGGATGAGGGATGGCGACGGCAGGAACAATGCGGTTCGCGCCGACGGTCTGTGAAATCGGCACGATGGTGCAGACATGCGCCGTGGGTAGGCCCGCTCTCTCCAATTCCTTAACCAGCGTTGCCCCGCAACGCGTGCAGGTGCCTCACGTGGAAGTCAGAATGACCGCCTGCGCGCCGACGTTCACCAGTTTCGCGGCAATGTCTTTGCCGTAGGCTTCCGCCCGCTTGACCGATGTTGCGTTGCCGACGGTAGCGAAATAGGTCTCATGCAGCCGTCCGATACGCCCCTCGCGCACAAGCTGTCTGACGGCATCGAGCGGCAGCACGCGGTTGGGATCCTCGTTGGCGTAGGTATTGTCGTAACCGCCGTGCACGCTTTGATGTGTATCGGGTGAGAGTTGCTCAAGGCTGTCGACGGAATAGCTTCCGTACCTGCTGGCGTTAGCCGCTTCGATCCGGTCCGGGTTTCCCTTCGGCACGATCCCGCCCGAGGTGATGAGCGCAAGGGTTGCGTTCGACATATCGGTGACCGGTGGCGCGGGGCTAACGCGATCGAACACCGGCATGGGATACTCGCTGGTGTAGTCGGCTCCCTCGAGCTTGCGCATGAGCATCTCAATCGCCCGTTCGGCGCCGCTTTTGGCAGCGAAAAAGTTCTGGCGCAGACCGCGGGCAATGGTGCCGTCGGTCGCTGGGTCCAGCGCCTCGCCGGCAACCAGTTTGCGACCAACCGCCAGCATTTCAGCGAGTGCGGCTTCCATGCCCATGACGTCCGGTGCCGCCCGGACGATCGTCACGGTCTGCCGATAGATCTCAACCGCCGGATTTTCCGGATCGAGTGCGGTCACGCAATCCAGACCGAGTTGTTTCGTAGCGCGCTGGCAGATCGCGCATGCTGCCATACCGTACCGGCCCGCATTGAAGGCCGGTCCTGCCACAAGAAGGTCTATGGAATCGTTTCCGATTTCCTTTTCAATCAGATCGACGACAGTTTTCGCAGCGTCTTCCGGATTCTCGGCCATATAATTGTCGCCAACGACGAGGGTGCCGACAATTTCCACGTTCTGGCCTAGGCGCTCGAGCAGATTCCCCGGACCCTTGGACCCCTCGAACCAGCGGGGAGCAATACCTGCCTCCTCTTCGCCGCCGATACCGCCAAAGAATTGATTGAGGCAGTGCACGATGCGCAGCTTGTCCGCCATCGTCAGACCTCGCGACAGCTTAGCTTGCCGCAACCCAGTTCATTCGTAGCCCCCACGATGGCTTGCAACTCGACCACCATGCTGCCGTCTTCCCGCAGGCTATGCGGGTAGCCCCCCGCCAGCCGTGCCACATCCGGCAGCGGCCCGATTGTCGTGGCCATTGCCGGCAGTTCCACTCTCTCGTTGGCGTTCCCTGTGGACGCGAGCGCGTCGGCCTCGGGAACGGAATCGGCAAGCGATTGGGAATCACCTTCGATACCGGCGAATTCGTCAGTCACCGCGACCGACTTGACGCCGGCCTGCTCAAGTCCGCGGAGCAACATCATCAGATCGCTGTCCGGATTGCCAAAACCTTCCTTGCTGACGATCGCGCCGTCCGCGTTCATTTCGCGCACCAGATCCACAGACCGTTGTGCCGATGCCTCCTTTTCGGCTAGCCGAGTCAATGAATTGGTTATCACGACGCCGACGAAATTCCACCTGCGGCCATGTCCCTCAACCAGGTCCTGCAGGATGGGGTTATTCTGGTGGTTATAGGTGGTGTTCTTGTCGCAGGCGCTGACGCAGTTGCCCGAGATAATGGCGTTGCCAAGCAGCCTCGTTGGATCGCAGGCAATCGGCAGGTCTTCGCGTGCGTTGCGCCCAAAAACATAAGTGTCGTGCAGCAATCCCTGACTCAGCACGAGGTAGACATAGGCGATCCGCGGCAACTCGTTCTGCTCCGACAACTTTCGCCAGGGCATCTGTTCCACACGGTCTGGTGTCTCGCCGAGGCAGCATCGCGCGATGTATTCTGCGGCGGCAAATCCAAGGTTTCGGACCGCTTCTTCGTGTTCGTGCCGGTTTATTTCATCGGAGAATTTGAGATCCAAGGCGACGATGGACAGCTCCGAATACGGTGACAGATCCGCACCGGGGCCACTCATATCGATGATGCCTTCCTGGTAGCCTACGATCGGGCCGCAGGTCACCACCGCGACGTTCTTGGCAATGCAGTAATCGGCCTCGTCTCGCCCGTCCGATTCCCGTTTCACGCGTGGTTCGATCACATCCTTGACGCAGACGATACGTTTGGATTCGCCCGGAGCGGCCAACGCCAACCCAACATCCTGCAGGCGCTCGTCGGTCTCGTGCAGGTGCCGGCGAAGCGCCTCCTGGTCGAGGGCCAAATGTCCCTCCTTCAACCGGTTATCCGTCCCCCAAGCCAAAGACTTGATTTCATGTATGTGGTTCGACCGGGTCATTCAGAGCAGGCAACCTTCAAATTCGACTGGCTGATCGCGCCATCTAATGGCTGCGATCGACGTCTTCTTCAGTGAATGACGCTAGCACCGCGCGTAAGCATCAGCAAATATGGCATGCGTTCTAGCCCTCAAACGCCCCCAATACGGCAAGTACTTGGTCCAGGTCGGCTAGGGTGTGATCCGCGGAGATCTGGAAGCGAATTTCTTCATCGCCTTTCGGCACCACGGGATAGTTAAGGCCGGTGGCGAGTATGCCGTTATTTTGCAGATGTCCGACCAGCGCCGTCGTTCTCGCCGTATCGCGGATTATTAACGGCACAACGGGGTGTTCGCCATCGATCGTCTCAAATCCCAGGTCCAAAAGGCCCTGCCGGAAGTGCTGCGTCGTGACGCGCAGATGATCGAGCAAGGACTGACCGTTCGGACTGTCGACAATGTCAATCGCCTGTTCTGCGGCTGCCGCTTCGCCGGCCGTAATGGGGTTGGAATAGATGTAGAGCGGCGAGGTCTCGCGCAGATACGCGATGATCTCTGTATCCGCGGCGACATAGCCACCGTTGACGCCGAAGGCCTTGCCCAGGGTGGCGATCAAAATATCGGCTGGGAGTCCGCCGGTCTGCTCTTCTGTGCCGCGACCGGTGCGGCCGTAGGCGCCGACACCATGAGAATCGTCCACGACGACGAGTACTTGTTCGGGATAATCATTGTCGTGCGCTCTGGCAAGAGCGACGATCTCACCAAGCGGCGCGTGATCGCCGCGCATGCTGAAGATACCGTCGGTGACGACGATGGCCCTGCGGCAGCCGGACGCGGCAGCGGCCGCCAAGTGCACCGCCAGTTGCTCAAGGTCGAGATGAGGATAAACATAGCGCGCCTTGGCACGGGACATCCTGATCGCGTTGATGATGCAGTTGTGATTGAGTTCGTCGCTGATGACTGCCGTCTCCGGCGTAATCAGCGGCGGCAGTGTGCCCAGCATGGCGGCATAAGCGGAGCTGAAGATCATGGCCGCATCGCGACCGTGAAAGGCGGCAAGCCGCCGCTCTAGCGAAACGTGGGGCGACCAGGTGCCACTGATGAAACGCACAGCGCCCGGTCCGACGCCGAGTTTGCCGACGGCCGCCTCCTCGGCCGAACGTACCGCCTCCGCCAAGGACAAGCCGAGATAGCTGTTCGAATTCATGCGCAGAAACCCGGTCCCGCCGTGTCCGACCAGGCGGTAACGCGGGCCGAAACCACCTTTGGCGGGAAATACTTCGTCGAAAACGGCTTCCTCGCCCTTTAGGCGGCCGGATTCGGCCATTTCCGACAGTTCCGCACGTAAGATGTCTCTGAGCGACGTCCGTGCCATAGTCTCGCCTCTTCGTGGTTTCAAGAGCGGGCCGGGCTCAGTCTAGCGCCGAGTTTTTCCAGCATGTCGCGGGTCATACGGGCAAGATCGTATTCCGGGTTCCAGTCCCAGTCGGTCCTCGCCGCCGTGTCATCGATCGTATCGGGCCAACTGTCCGCGATTGCCTGCCGGGCCGGGTCGACCTCGTAGTCAATCTTGAATTCGGGGATGTGCATTTGGATCTCGATGCTCAGCTCCGATGGGGTGAAATTCATGGCGGTTACGTTGTATGCGTTACGGTGATGGAGGCGGCTCGCGTCGGCCTCCATCAGTTCGATCATCGCGGTAACCGCGTCGGGCATGTACATCATGTCGAGGCGGCTGTCGGCACGCAGGAAGCAGGTGTAATGACGATAGCGGATCGCCTGATAAAAGATGTCGACCGCATAGTCCGTTGTGCCACCGCCTGGCGGTGCCGAATACGAGATCAGCCCTGGCAGTCGCAGGCCTCTTGCATCGACACCGAAACGCAGGGCGTAGTAGTCGCAGAGAAGTTCGCTGGCCACTTTGGTCACGCCGTATATCGTCGTCGGTCGCTGCACCGTCACCTGCGGCGTGTCCTGCATCGGCGTTGACGGCCCAAAGGCGCCGATCGAACTGGGGAAGAAGACAGCGCAACGATTTTGGCGCGCCACTTCCAGCACGCGATAGAGCCCGCCCATATTAAGATCCCACGCAGCCTGCGGCTTCTCCTCCGCAATCGCAGAGAGCAGCGCCGCAAGATGATAGATCGTGTCAATATCGTGGCGGTGCACCACCTCATTCAGCTGCGATAATTTGGTGCAGTCGAGATGCTCGAAGGGGCCGTCGTCATCGAGATGAGGCATCGGCCCCAGACGGATATCGCTTGCAACCACCATGTCGGCGCCGTGGCGGGCCCGCAAAGCCGGGATCAGTTCCGAACCAATTTGCCCCAATGCGCCGGTGACCAAGATCTTTCCCATCTGACCTCCTGAAAACCGCGTTGTTCCGGACCAGGGTTGGCGGGCTATCCATATCTGCGCCGCGGAAACGGGACTGGCAACTTGGCCGCGCGGTGCGGAAAGGTCTCGTCTCAGCCATCTCCGCCAAATGCCCGTTTTTCAGACATTCTGTTTGCTCCACCGAAGGAAATCAATCTTTGGGCGCTGACTTCAACACCAACACCATTACCATGACCAACGGGTTTTGCATTGTCCGCCGCCAAGCTACCATCTTGATGCAGGAACGAACCGGCATGAAAGGTCATGGAGACCCACACCGCGCTCATTCTACTTGGCACCCTGTTCGCCATCGGCATGGTCACCGACGAAATCGGCCGTCGCACAAGATTGCCGCGGGTGACGTTGTTGCTGGTATTTGGCATTCTTGCCGGACCGATCGGGTTCGACGTCATGCCGGACGGCGCGATCGACTGGTACGAGCCCCTGGCAACCATCGCACTCACCATGGTGGCATTCCTGCTCGGCGGCGCGCTTTCATTGCAAAGCCTGAAACGACACGGTCGTCAGATTCTATCGATTTCTCTGCTCGTGGTGGTGACGACGCTGATCGTTGTCGGTGCGGGGCTCGCGGCCTTTGGTATTGACCCCAGCATTGCATTGCTGCTGGCGGCGATCGCCACGGCGACGGCGCCGGCGGCAACAATCGATGTCATCCGCCAGGTCGGCGCCAAAGGCGATTTTGCCGAGACTCTAAAGGAAATTGTCGCGGTGGATGACGCCTGGGGGCTGATCATCTTCTCGCTCGCCCTCGTCGGCGCAGGTACACTGATGGGCAACGGAATTTTGGCCGGTCTCTTGCACGGACTTTGGGAGCTGGGCGGCGCACTCGTTATCGGGCTTTTGGTTGGTGTGCCAGCGGCATATCTGACCGGGCGGCTGCGCGAGGGTGAGCCGATCCAAGCCGAGGCCCTTGCCGTGGTGTTCCTGACAGCCGGTCTCTCGGTCTGGCTAGACGTCTCGTTCCTCTTAAGCGGGATCGTCGTCGGCGCGGTCGTGGTCAATCTTGCCAAACATCACACCAGAGCCTTTCACGAAATCGAAAACGTCGAATGGCCGTTGATGATTTTGTTCTTCTTTCTTGCCGGTGTGTCCTTGGAAATTAGTGCGTGGGGGACCATCCTGCCGATCGCCGTCGCCGTCGTCGTTCTGCGCAGCGTTGCGCGTATCGCAGGCGGCTGGCTGGGCGCGTGGCTTGGCAAATCGCCGCCGGCATACCGGCGCTGGGTCGGTGCGGCCTTGCTGCCACAGGCCGGCGTCGCCGTCGGCATGGCTCTCGTCGCAAGCAACAGGTTCCCTGAATTCCGCGACAGCATTCTGCCCATCACGCTTGCCGCAACGGTGGTCTTTGAGATCCTAGGACCGTTCGCAACAATGCTGGCGCTTCGGCGGGTCGGCGAAGGCCGCGACCAGCCGCATGATAATCTGTCATGACTGCATTCATTGATGCCTGTTGGTAAGGGACAGATGGCGCAAAGGCAAAACGGCAAGAGCCCGGCGCGTAACCAGGCTGATGGATCCCGGCCTCGCCCTTGGCATGCCATGGCGCTGGGGGAGGTCTTTGCAGCCCTTGGCACCACGCCCGAAGGTCTGTCCGCCGAGGACGCCGCGGCACGATTGGCGCGCTACGGTCCGAACCAGTTGCCGGAGTCGGCGGCGGAGAACGTTCTCGTCCTTTATCTTCGTCAGTTTGCCAGCCCGCTCATCTACCTGCTTCTCGCGGCTTCGGTGGTCTCGCTGATCAATGGCGAGATGACGGACGCCGTGTTCATCTTCGTTGTCTTGCAGATCAACGCCTTGATCGGCTGTTTGCAGGAATGGCGTGCGGGAAGAAGTGCGGAGGCCCTGAAAAAGATGACCCGTACCCTGGCGCGGGTACGGCGAGACGGCCGGCGTCAGGAGATCGACAGTCGCTGGCTGGTGCCTGGCGATCTGGTCGAGTTGTCGCCGGGCGACAGGGTGCCGGCCGATATTCGGTTGCTCGATCAGGCAACGGCGGGGGTGGACGAATCGCTGCTTACTGGAGAGTCAACGCCGGTCGACAAATCGGGCGGTGAAAAGTTCGACGAGGCGACCGTTGCCGCCGATCGCAGGAACATGATTTTCGCCGGCAGCACGGTGTTGACGGGCCGTGGATACGGTGTCGTGACCAGCACCGGGCACGCGACCGAACTGGGCCGGATCGCAGGCAGCATCGAGCGAGATGCCGGTGTGCCGCCATTGGTTCATAGACTGCGCCTGCTGGCGCGGCACATCACCGTCGTCATGACAGTTGCCATTGCTATTCTCGCCATTGTCCTGGTGTTGCGGGGCGCGCCCTTGAGTGACGTCTTTCTCGTCGCTGTCGCACTTGCGGTTGCGGCGATCCCCGAGGGTCTGCCGGTGGCGATTACAGTCGCCCTGTCGGTGGCCGTCTCGCGCATGGCGGCACGGAATGTGATTGTTCGCTCCCTCCCCGCCGTCGAAGGCCTGGGCGCCTGCACCGTGATTGCCAGCGACAAGACGGGAACCCTGACGCAGAACCGGCTGGCCGCAAGATCCGTGCTGCTTGCCAACGCCGAGCAGGTCCTGCTCGAAATGAATGACCACGGTGCGTTTGCCGCCCAAGGCAAGGCCCCATCGCCTGCCATTAGAGATGATCTCGGGCGCCTCGCATTTAGTGCCGCCATCTGCAACGAGGCTTCGCTCTATGTCGAAGAAGACGGCGAGGAACGCATCGGCGATACGGTCGATCTGGCTTTCCTGGACTTTGCCCGCGAACTGGGAAGTCTCGAATCGGCGGCTGAGCGGCGCCGGAACATCACCGCCACCATCCCTTACGAACCGGCGCTGGGCTTCGCCGCCGTTTTCGAACCGGACGACGGCGGGCCGAGCGGGACTATTCACGTCAAGGGCGCTGGCGAGGTCGTCCTGGCAATGTGCCGCCCTTCACCTGGGCGGACGGCATTGCTCGCTGCTGCCGAGGAACTCGCTGGCAAGGGGTACAAGGTGATCGCGGTGGCCAGCGGAGCGGCTCGATTGTCGAAAGGTGCGGGCCTGGCGCAAAGCGATTTGCACGGCCTCGATCTGCTCGGCTTCGTCGGCCTGCTCGATCCGCTGCGGCCCGAAGTGCCCGCGGCGGTTTCCCGCTGTCGCGCCAGCGGCATCGAGATCAAGATGGTCACCGGCGACCATCCGGTTACCGCCCTCACTATCGCCCGGCGCCTGGGCCTGGCAGGCCCGGATGATACGGCGCTGAGCGGCGAAGGGCTGGCCCGGCTGTGCGATGGGATCGATATTGACCGTGACGAATTGCCAACGGCTTTGGTTGCCGCCATACAGAACACGCGCGTCTTCGCCCGCATCGATCCGCTACAGAAACTCGTCATCGTCAAGCTCCTGAAACGCCTGGGCCATTTCGTGGCCGTTACCGGCGATGGGGTCAACGACGCGCCGGCGCTCAACGCCGCCGAGATCGGCATCGCCATGGCTCATACCGGCACCGACGTGGCGCGGGAGGCGTCCAGCCTGCTGCTGGTCGACGACAACTTCGCCTCCATCGCGGGCGGTGTGGAACAGGGCCGCATTGCCTATGACAACATCCGCAAGGTTACCCAACTGCTGATCGCAACCGGGATCGGCGAAATTGTCCTGTTCGTGCTGGCCCTGATTGCGGGGCTGCCCATCCCGCTGTTGGCGGTGCAGTTGCTCTGGCTCAATCTTGTTACCAACGGCATCCAGCATGTAGCCTTGGCGTTTGAACCGGGCGAACCGGGCGTGATGAAGCACCCGCCCAGGCCGCCTGAACAGCCCCTGTTCGATGCCAGCATGGTCACACAAGTAGCGCTCGCGGGCGGCTATATCGGGTTTGCCGGGTTCGCACTGTATTTTTGGGCGCTGTCCGCGGGCTATGCCGCCAGCCAGGCGCAGACCGCGGTATTGTTCCTGATGGTGCTGTTCGAGAACGTCCACGTCTTCAACTGCCGCTCGGAACACCGTTCCACGTTCCTCATGTCGATCGCGGCCAATCCATATGTTGTTCTGGCAGTGGCGCTGGCCCTCTTGGTTCACCTCGCCGCCACCTATTCCAGCGGGCTCAGTGCCGTGCTCCATATAGAGCCGTTGGACTTTGCACTCTTGGCCGTCTTGGTGCCCATCGCCCTGGGCCTCATGGCCGTGATGGAAGTCTACAAATGGACGCGCCGGAACCGATCCATAGGCATCGGCAAAGATCGCTTCGACTAACCGGTCGGCGGGGCTCAACCCCAGAACATACGATAATCCCCTTGACGACGGTCCGCGAGAGCGCGGCGCATGGCGGCTAGGGAACCCCAAAACGTATAGGCGAAGCGCGTCAGGAAGGTTCGTAGGTTATTGCTTCTTACTCGAACGCCGATCCATATGAGCCGCAGCAAACACCCCTCTGTTTTTTAAAGAGCCGGGCTTATCAGATCAGGCGCTGTTCGGAGGCTTCGCGGCGGACGGCTTTTTGCAGTTTTTCGAAGGCGCGGACCTCGATCTGGCGCACCCGTTCACGGCTGATGTTGAAGTCGTTGGAAAGTTCTTCCAGGGTCTTGGGCTCGTCAGTCAGGCGGCGCTCGGTGATGATGCGCTTTTCGCGCTCGTTGAGGCCGTCCATGGCGTTCTTGAGCAGTTCGCGGCGCTGGTCCAGTTCCTCCGACTCGGCCAGTTCGGTTTCCTGATCGACACTGTCGTCGACCAGCCAATCCTGCCATTCCCCTTCGCCCTCGGACCGCAGGGGCGCGTTGAGGGAATTGTCCGGGGCCGCCAGACGACGGTTCATGGAGACAACGTCCTTTTCCGGAACGTTCAGGGCGGTGGCGATCTTTTCCACCTGGTCGGGCGACATATCGCCCTCGTCGATCGCCTGGATCTGTCCCTTCAGCTTGCGCAACTTGAAGAACAGCTTTTTCTGCGCCGCCGTGGTGCCGATCTTGACCAGAGACCAGGAGCGCAGGATGTATTCCTGGATGTTGGCGCGGATCCACCACATGGCATAGGTGGCCAGCCGGAAGCCCCGCTCCGGCTCGAAGCGTTTCACGGCCTGCATGAGGCCGATATTGCCTTCCGCGATCAACTCCGCCACGGGCAGGCCATAACCGCGGTAACCCATGGCGATCTTGGCAACCAGGCGCAGATGTGAGGTAACCATGCGATGGGCCGCTTCCCGGTCGTCATGCTCCCGCCAGGCCCGGGCCAGCATGTATTCCTCTTCATGGGGCAGCATGGGGTATTTGCGGATTTCCTGCAGATAGCGCGACAGGCTCGCCTCCGGCGTCGGCGCCGGCGGCAAACCCAGGCTTGAATCCTTGCCGCTGTCGGCCTTATCCGAGGCCGGCTTTGGTGCCGTCAAAACATCGACGTCCGTTAAAGCCGCGTCCTTCGCCGAGGCGGCATTCATCTTGGCGTCTCCGGCGATCTCAGCCGCCTGGTCCTTAGGCGTGGACGCCGCTACGGCGGCCTTCTTGTCCGTCTTGGCGCCCGACTTGCCACCGGATTTTGTGCTTTTGGCTTTCGTTTTGCTCGCTGCCATGGCTCAACCTAATCGCCGCCAACGTGTCCAAATAGGTATTTCAAAGGTTAACGGCCTGAGGAAACACAAGCCGCTATGTTACTGAAAAACAACGATAATGTCAAGGAAACCGGCCCGTCTGAAGGTTCCCCAACCCTGCTGCGCCCTCACGCGATCAGTCGCTGTTCAGCCGTTGGAAAAGCCCCAACAAGACCTGCATGTCATGTGGGGGTTCGGTCTTGAAATTCAAGTCCCGTCCGCTCATGGGGTGGCGGAATCCCAACTCCATAGCGTGTAAAGCTTGGCGATTAAAATTTGTGATTGCATCGCGCAGCGGCTCCGCCAGTCCTGCTGTCCGGCCGCGCCGGGCGCGTGCGTAGAGGGGATCGCCAAGAACCGGATGTCCCAGGCTGGCCATATGCACGCGAATCTGGTGTGTGCGGCCGGTTTCAAGTCGGCAATCAAGCAATGAGGCGGTCTCTCCGAACGTTTCGATCAACTCGTAGTGGGTCACGGCCGCTTTCCCGCCCCGGGCGACTACTGCCATTTTCTTGCGGTTCCTTGGGTCGCGGCCGATGTTCCCCTCGATCCGGCCGCTTGCCCGCCTCGTCCGGCCCCAAACCAGGGCCCTGTAACGGCGCTGGATAAGGTGGCGGGCAAACAGCTCGCTCAGCCCGGCATGGGCGGTATCATGTTTTGCCGCCACCATGACACCGGACGTATCCTTATCCAGACGGTGGACGATGCCGGGCCGGCGCACACCACCGATGCCGGAAAGGCTGTCGCCACAATGGGCCAGCAGGGCATTGACCAGGGTGTGGTCCGGGTTGCCGGGTGCCGGGTGCACCACGAGACCGGCGGGCTTGTCGATGACGATCAGATGCTCGTCCTCGTAAAGGATGTTCAGATCCATGGCTTGCGGTAGGGGACGGGCGTCTTCGGCGGGCGGAATTTCAAGGCATATCTTCTCACCGGGTTTGACCCGATAAGAGGGCTCGGTTACCGTCCGCCATTGGCCGTTCTGGCCGATCCGGACTTGTCCGGCTTCGATCAGGGCCTTGATGCGCATGCGCGAGAGGCCCGCCATGTGCTGGCTCAGCATTCGGTCGAGCCGGAGGCGGCCCGTACCCGCGCTGACGTCAAATTCGTGTGTTTCTGTGCCTGGATTTTCGCCCATGACCCCACACTGGACCGAGAACAGCACCCGGCTCAAGCTTCTCGTCATCGTCATGACCACTCTTTTGGTCATCGGGCTGATACTGCTGGTGGTCGGCATCGCCAAGACATCGAAAGAACTGGGTGACCAGGCGGCCATGAAGCTGGGCGATGTCACGGTTCATGTTCAACCGGGCGATACATTGATCAACACCAGCGCGGGCGATGGACGCCTTTATCTGGGCATCCAGCATGGGGACGGGGGGCAATCGATCATCGCGCTCGATGCCAGCAACGGTAAAACCGTCGGCCGCATCAGGCTGGAAGCTAAGCCGTGATTTTGTTGCCGCAGGAGCAACGGGCGGCCATCAAGGCGCATGTGGAGGCCGATTACCCAAACGAAGCCTGTGGCCTGTTGCTGGGCCGCCGGCGCGGGCGGCGAACATTGATCACCAGCGCGGTGGCCAGCGCCAACCTTGCCGATCAGCCGGATCGGCGGTTCGAGGTCGACCCGGGCCTGCGTCTGCGCCTGCAAAGGGCGGCACGGGAGGCGGGTGATAGCGTAATAGGGCATTATCATTCCCACCCCGACGGCGATGCTCAGCCATCCCAGACCGATGCAGGGCAGGTTTTTGAACCGGACCTAGTGTGGCTGATCGCCGCCGTGGGCGCGGGCGAAATGCTCGATGTGGCGGCGTTCATGCCCCTGCCCGAAGGCAATGGGTTCCGCCGGGTAGCGTTGGCCGTTGACGAGGAAGGCTAGATGAACTTTTCATCCGACAATGCAGCCGGCGTGGCGCCGCAGATCATGGCGGCTCTGGAGGCGGCAAACGGCGGCTATGCCATGGCTTATGGCGATGATGATCAAACGGCGGCGGCGGAAGCGGCATTCAAGGCGCTTTTCGAATGCGATCTGGCGATGTTCCCCGTGGCCACCGGTACCGCCGCCAACGCCCTGGCGCTCTCCGCCTTGAGCCCGCCCTGGGGACAAATTTTCTGCCATGCCGAAGCCCATATCGAAGTGGATGAAGCCGGCGCGCCTGAATTGTTCACAGGCGGCGCGAAATTGGCTTTGCTCGACGGCGCGCACGGCAAGATCCAAGTGGAAGAATTGACGGCGGCGCTAGCAGCGGCTGGCTTTGGAATACAACATCATCCCCAGCCAAGCGCGCTGTCACTCACCCAGGCGACGGAAGCCGGCACCGTCTATTCACTAGAAGAGACCACGGCGCTGGCACTGGCGGCCCGCGATGCCGGACTGTCGGTGCACATGGATGGGGCACGGTTCGCCAATGCCATTGCCCATCTCGGCTGCAGCCCGGCCGAGGCGACCTGGAAGGCAGGGATCGATGTCCTCTCCTTCGGGGCCACAAAGAACGGCGCCATGGCGGCGGAGGCTGTGATCTTCTTCAAGCCAGAGCAAGCCGGAGATTTTCTCTTCCGCCGCAAGCGGGGCGGCCATCTATTCTCCAAGATGCGGTACCTCTCGGCCCAACTTGTGGCGTATCTGCAGGACGATCTGTGGCTGGAAAATGCCCGCCACGCTAACGCCTGCGCCCAGACACTGGCCGAAGGCCTTGCCGCCTTGGACGGCGCCGAACTGGTTCATCCCGTAGACGCCAATGAGATCTTTGTACGTTTGCCGGAAGTGGTGATGGCGGCCATGGAGAAAATGGGCGTTGGCTTTCTTCGCTGGGACAATAATGGCCAGGCCCGTTTCGTCTGCGCCTTCGATACGGAACGGGAGGCGGTGGACCAGGCCTTGAAGATTGCCCGGGAAGCGGCTTCATAAATTGGAGGTACAGCCATGCTAGGTCTGCAAATCGGCGACATTTCCGTGCAACGCATCCTGGAGGCGGAGGGCCCGGTGTTCTTGCCCGAAAGCGTTTTTCAGGATGCCACGGCGGAGGCCATGGCGCCGCACCGGCACTGGCTGCAACCAAAGGCCATGGACCCGGACACGGGGATGTTGATCCTGCCCTTCCAATCCTATTTGGTGCGCACCAAGCATCACACCGTATTGATTGATACCTGCATCGGCTGCGGCAAGACTGTGGAGCACCGGCCGGAATGGAACATGCGCACGGACCAAACCTGGCTCAACAACCTACGCGCCGCCGGTGTCCGGCCGGAGGACGTCGACTACGTCTTCTGCACTCACCTGCACGTAGACCATTGCGGCTGGAACACCTCCCTTGTCGATGGCGCCTGGGTGCCCACATTTCCCAACGCGAAATATATCTTCGCCAAGTCCGAGTACGCGGCGGCGGAAGCCGGCAACACCGCCATATTCCGCGAAAGTGTGCTGCCGGTGATGGAAGCGGGCAAGGCGGAACTGGTGGCGACCGACTTCGCCCTGGACGACAACATCTGGCTGCAATCGACGCCTGGCCATACCGCCGGCCACGTGGCGGTCAATATAGCGTCCAACGGCCAGCGGGCCGTGATGTGTGGCGATCTGATCCATTCGCCGGTGCAATGCGTCCATCCCGAATGGAGCCCCAGGTTCGATCTGGACCCAGAGTTGGCGCGGCGAACCCGGCGCCATTTCCTGGCAAGCAATGCGGAAAGCGGCGAGCTGGTGTTGACGGCGCATTTTCCCTCGCCCTCCATGGGACATGTTGTCGCAGAGGGGGATGGCTTCCGT
Source organism: uncultured Rhodospirillaceae bacterium (assembly GCA_964344935.1). Taxonomy (GTDB): domain Bacteria; phylum Pseudomonadota; class Alphaproteobacteria. The sequence continues at coordinate 150,740 of CAYFPL010000010.1, read as the reverse complement.
TTCGACTACCTTGAAAGCTAGGATAGGGGAACCATAGAACTTGGAGGTCTGTCATGGCGGCGAAGCGGCCTAAATTCTGCGGCTGGGGTTACGAGGGCGATGGCCTGACCCCGGATGAACACGAAATGGTGTTGGCGCGCTATGCAGAGCGTTTCGGGCTTGAGGGCTTCGAACGCATTCCGCAGCCCACGCCCGACCAGGTGGATTTGCATCCTGCGCGCTTAGAGGTGCCGGCGAAGCTAGCTTCGTTTTGCTCCACTGACGATTTCGACCGCCTGACCCATACCTACGGCAAAAGCTTCCCCGATTATGTGCGCATCTATGACAAGGATTTTGCCAATGCGCCGGACATCGTGGCCTATGCCACAACGGAAGACCATGTAGACGCGGTACTAGACTGGGCTACCGGCGCCAATGTGGCGGTGATCCCCTTTGGCGGCGGCACCTCTGTGGTGGGCGGCATCGAACCGGCTGTGGGCGGAGGCTATGCCGGCAGTCTCAGCTTGGACCTCACGGGCCTGAACCAGATCCTCGAGATCGACAAAACCTCCCGCGCCGCACGCATGCAGGGCGGTATCCGCTGTCCCGAGATCGAGGACGGCCTGCGTCCCCATGGACTGACCATGCGGCATTTCCCGCAAAGCTTCGATTTGGCCACATTGGGCGGCATGATCGCCACCCGGTCGGGCGGTCATTTCGCCACCCTTTACACCCATATCGACGATTTCGTGGAAAGTACCCGCATGCTGACCCCGGCAGGGGCCATGGAAAGCCGCCGGCTGCCGGGCTCTGGCGCCGGTCCCAGCCCGGATCGTCTGGCCATAGGTTCGGAAGGCTCACTGGGCATCATCACCGAGGCCTGGATGCGCCTGCAGGACCGGCCCAGCCATCGCCGGTCCACCGCCATCAATTTCGACAGTTTCGAGCGGGCGGTGGAGGCCGTGCGGCAGTTGACCCAATCGGGTCTGTTCCCCTCCAACGTTCGGCTGCTGGACCGTATGGAAGCACTGTTGAACGGCGCTGGTGATGGCAGCCACGATGTGGTGGTTCTGGGCTTCGAAAGCGCCGATCATGAGGTCGATGCCTGGATAGAACGCGGTCTGGCAATTTGCGACGAGCTCGGCGGCAAATACGACGAGGACGCATCGAAAGCGGCCGACAGCAACACGTCTGGCGCGGCGGGTGCCTGGCGAACCGCCTTCATCAAGATGCCCCATTTCCGCGACGCCTTGATCTCGGCGGCGGTGATTTCGGATACCTTCGAAACCGCCATCACCTGGGACAAGTTCGACGAATTTCACCGGAACGTTTCGGCGGCGGCGGAAGACGCGATCGAGGACGTGACCGGCCGCAAAGGCATCGTCACCTGCCGTTTCACCCATGCCTATCCCGACGGCGCCGCGCCCTATTTCACTTTCCAGGCTGTGGGCCGTCATGGCGCCCTGACAGAGCAATGGCTGGAGATCAAGAAGCGCGCTTCGGACGCGGTGATCGATTATGGCGGCACCATCACCCATCATCATGCCGTCGGCCGGGACCATATGCCCTGGTACGAACGGCAGCGCCCGGATGTCTTCGGCCTGGCGTTGCAGGGCGCGAAGGAGAAACTGGACCCGGGAGGTGTGCTCAACCCCGGGGTCATCGTGCCGACGGCTGCCTAGAGAGGGCGCAAGATGAAACTATTGAGTTTCCGCACCGCGGCAGGCGCGAGTTATGGCATAGCGGCTGACGGCGGCGTGGTCGACCTGGGCCGCCGCCTGGGCGATCGCTATCCGGACCTGCGGGCCCTGCTTGAAGGCAATGGCTTGAGCGATGCGGACGCCCTGGCAGGCGAGGCGCCCGACCATGGGTTCGACGACATCAGCTACCTCCAGGTCATTCCCAATGCCCGGCGGATCATCTGCATCGGCCTGAACTATCGCGAGCACGCCGCCGAGATGGGCCTGGAATTTCCGGAGAACCCATCCCTGTTCTCGAAATGGCCTGATGCCCTGGTGGGCCATAACCAGGATATCGTGCGGCCAAAGGTCTCCGAGAACTTCGATTTCGAGGGCGAGTTGGCTTTCATCATGGGCAAGCCTGGGCGCCATATCCCAAAAGACGCCGCCTTGGATCACGTGGCCGGTTACGCGCCCTTCCTGGACGGCAGCATCCGCGACTTTCAGGGTCATTCGGTCATCGCGGGCAAGAATTTCCAGCACAGCGGCTCATGCGGGCCCTGGCTGACCACGGCAGATGAAGTGGTGGATCCCATGAACCTGCGTCTGACCACGCGCCTGAACGGCGAGGTGGTGCAGGACGAAAGTACGGAACAGCTTTATTACACCGTGCCCGACATCATCGCCTATGTCTCCCAATTTACGCCGCTCCATCCCGGCGATGTGATCGCGACCGGCACGCCCAGCGGCGTCGGCGCCGGGCGTAAACCGCCCCTTTGGATGCGGCCCGGCGACCGCATCGAGATAGAGATCTCTGTCCTCGGCGTTCTGGCCAACAATGTAGTCGCGGAAGACGACTAGACCTGGTTCTATATTCATAGAACCAGGTCCAGTCTTTTCGCGCTCACGCTGGTGCGCAGTCGCCGTCTGATTACGTAGTTCAAATTCGAAAACGGTCTAGCTACCGATCAGCGCGCGGTCCAGTCCGCCAGAATGGCTTGCGCGCGGCTGCCGTCGCACACAAAGGTATCTGCTTGATCGTTCGTCTGCGCCGCAAATTCCAGGCGGTAGCCATTCGGGTCGTGAAAGTAAATCGACGAGAACACGCCATGGTCGATTGGTCCTTCGACCTCGATGTCCTTTTCCATCAAGCGCCGCCGCCAGGTTTCGAGCGCATCGTGATCGGCCAAACCCATGGCGAAATGCAGGTCCATACCCCATTGTTTTTTGAATTCGAAAGGCGGCGCGCACCCTGCTTCGCCGTCTACCTCGAAAAACGCGATGTAGTTCGAGGCCGCCTCGCCATGTCCGCCGATGTCGAAGAAGATGTGCATATAACGCACGGCCTCGCCGGTGGTGGGATGTTCAGCAATGTCCATGGCCTGGACCATGGGAAAACCCAGCAGGTCCTCGTAAAAGGCCCGGGTTTCCTCGGCATTGCGGCACCGGTAGGCGGCGTGATGGGCCCCCGTGACGGCGGGCATTTCCGGATTTCTTGGAACGCGGCTCATCTTTCACTCCTCCTAAGCGGGCGGTAATGCTAGCAGAATTGCGCCTTTGCTGTTCCCTTTTTCCTGGCCCGTCTTATCATCGGCGCCATGAACGATACCGATAAGAATATCATTATCGCCGGCGCTGGCCTGGGCGGCCTGACCTTGGCCCTGTGCCTGGCCCGGGCCGGTTTCGGCGTCACGGTGTTGGAGCAGGCGGCCGCTTTGGGCGAGGTTGGCGCCGGTGTACAGATCAGCGCCAACGGTGCCCGGGTGCTGTATCATCTGGGTCTTGAAGGCCCGTTGAAGGCTGTGGGCTTCACCCCCGAGGCCGGCGAAATGCGTCACTGGCAGACGGGCGAAACCTTGAGCCGCCGCCCCCTGGGCAATGACAGCGAGGCGCGGTTCGGCTTTCCTTATTTTCATCTCCACCGCGCCGATTTTCATCGTGTTCTGGCCGAGGCTCTTGAGCAGGCGGCCCCGGGTGCCGTGCGTCTGGACGCCAAGGTCACCGGATTCAGCCAGGCGGATGATGGTGTCACCGTTACGACCGCAAATGGCGACAGTTACCATGGCGATGTGCTGGTGGGCTGTGACGGTATTCATTCCACCGTCCGCGGCCAGCTTTTCGGGCCGGATGCGCCGCGCTTTACTGGCTGTGTCGCCTGGCGTGCGACGGTGCCGGTGGATGCATTACCGGCCGGCCATGTTCGTCCCGTGGCCTCCAACTGGATCGGCCTGGGCGGCCATTTCGTGCATTACTACGTCCGCCGCGGCGAACTGGTGAACTGCGTTGGGGTTATGGAGCAGGACGAATGGCAGGCCGAATCCTGGTCCAACGAGGGCGCCAAGAGCGAGTTCCTCAAGGATTTCGCGGCATGGCATGATGATCTGAAGGTGCTGATCAAAGCATCGGAGAGCTGCTTCCGCTGGGGCTTGTTCGACCGCGACCCCATGCCCCGTTGGAGCGACGGCCGGGTCACCCTGCTGGGAGATGCCTGCCATCCCATGTTGCCGTTCATGGCCCAGGGCGCGGTCATGGCGATCGAGGACGCCTACACTCTGGCGCAATGCCTGGCCACCGGGGCAGCGCCATCATCGGCGCTGCTGCGCTACGAGGACCTGCGCCGGGAGCGCACGGCCACAGTACAGCAGATGTCCCGGGACAATATCCAGTTCTTCCACCATGCCGATATTCCCAACCTGGCGGAACGCATGAGCCGGCATCGGGAGGCGCATCTGTGGCTCTACAGCTTCGATGTCACCGACCAGGATTTCAAGCCAGCCGGCCCCTAATGACGCGTAGATATTCGCCGATTGCGACGTGATCCACAGGTAAATCCAAGCGGTCGGTCTCGTCAAATGACAGCCAGATCAGTTCCTCGGCCTCGTTGTTCTGGATTTCGCCCGACCAGTCGTGAATGGCGTAATAGTGCAGCCTGCGGAATTCTTCCGATGGATTAAGCAGGGTGCAGACGAATTGCGGATCCTTGGCCTTAAGGCCCAGTTCCTCATCCAGTTCCCGGGCCAGTGCCTCTTCCTCGCTTTCCCCCGCCTCCAAATGACCGCCGGGAATGGCAACGGCGCCAGGGTCAACGAGTTTATCCGCGCGCCGCCGCTCAGCCAGAAATCGATCGCCGTCGACCAGCAGAAACGAGACGCAATCCAGGATCTTCATGACCCTAGGGATGCGTTCCCCACGGAGCGGCCTGCAGCAACTGGCTCTGCTGGCTTTGGATCAATGGCTGGATCTGGGCGCCGAATTCTTGGAATTCGGGGTCCCTGTACAGGGTGTTCCAAAATGTTCGGCGGTCCGCGTCGTCGTCAAATTTGAAGAAAAGAACCAGTTGGTTCATATCACCCGTGTCCGAGAGGAAATCGCCAATTGCCTTGGCGTCGTAACCCTTCCTCTCGAATAACGGCCAGCCCACATCCCGGCAAATCTTGATCGCCGGGAGTAGTCGGCCCACGTGCATGGTGTAGGTGCGCAACTCGTACAAAGCCATGGCGCAAGGTTTCCTATCAGAGCACGTCCATATAGCCGTCCAGGCGGCGCAGGGCGTCGTCGCGGGGCTCCGACGGCAGCGGCAGCAGGGCGCGGGTGACGCCGGCCTCGGCGTAGCTGTCGAGCGTGGCCTTCTCTGCCGGTGCGCCGAACACGCTGACCGAAAATTCGCCGGGATCGCGGCCGCCTTCTTCGGCGATACGGGCCAGGCGGGCCATGTTCTCCTGGGCATCGAAGCCGTGCCGGGCCCGCGGCAGCCATCCGTCGCCATAATCCACAATGCGGCGCAGGGTATAGTCGGTCTCGCCACCCAGGATCACCGGGGGGTGGGGTTGTTGTACCGGTTTGGGATAAGCCCAGGCGCCGTCGAAGTTGACGAAATCGCCATGGAAGCTGGCTTCCTCCTCGGTCCATAGAGCCTTCATGGCCAGCACATGTTCCCGCATCTGCGCGAAGCGGGTCTTGTACTGAACGCCATGGTCTTCCATCTCTTCCACATTCCAGCCGCCGCCGATGCCGAAGATAAAGCGGCCATTGGACATCATATCCAGGCTGGCAACGGACTTGGCGGTGACGATGGGCTCGTGCTGGGGCAACAGGCAGATACCGGTGCCCAGCATCAGCTTCTTGGTCACCGCGGCGGCGTAGGCAAGCGAGACAAAGGGATCATGGGTGTGCCAATAATCCTTGGGCAAATCACCGCCGCCCGGCCAGGGTGATTTCCGGGACGCGGGGATATGGGTATGCTCCGGCACCAGCAGTGATTCAAAACCGCGTTCTTCAAGTGCGATGGCCAGTTCGTCGGTGCGGATCGAATAATCAGTTGCGAAAATCATCACGCCGATATGCATGGCGTATCCTCCTTGTCCAAGAATTCTGCGGCGCATTAGAGCCAAGCAATGGTGCCCTGTCCAGCAGGTTGATTATTTGTCCATATGACTAGGCAGGGCCGTAGCAAGGGCGTAAGTTGCGGACCGGAAAATTTCTTCGAGATGACCTTGTAAAGGCAAAGGACGGATCAGCATCATGCGTATCGCGACACTTGAACATAACGGCAAACAAATCCTCGGCGTCCGCCGGGGCGACAACTATGTAGATCTGTCCAAGGCCGCGCCCGATTTGCCCCAGGACATGACAGCGCTGTTGGAAGCCGGTGCCTTGGACAAGGCGGATCAGGCGGCCCAGGCAGCTGGCGACGATGCCCTGATCGCCGCTGGCGATGCCACCTATCTGCCTGTGGTTACCAATCCGCCGAAGATCCTCTGCTGCGGCCTCAACTATCGGGACCACGCCGAGGAAACGGGCAATCCGATCCCCGACTACCCGATCATCTTCCTGCGCGTGCCGACCACCATGGCGGCGCACAACGCGGCGATGATCCTGCCCAAAGCGGCTTCCGACTATGACTACGAAGCCGAATTGGCGGTTATCATTGGCAAGGGCGGGCGGCACATTTCCAAGGCGGATGCCCTGGATCACGTTGCCGGCTATTCCTGCTTCAATGACGGCTCCATCCGCAGCTATCAGTTCAAGGCGCCGCAATGGACTATGGGCAAGAACTTCGATGCTTCGGGCGGTTTCGGCCCCGACCTGGTGACGCCGGACGAGTTGCCCAAGAGCGTCGACAATCTGCGCATTCAATGCCGCCTGAACGGCGAGACCCTGCAGGATTCGAACACCAATCAGCATATCTTTGATGTGGAAACGGTGATTGAAACCGTCTCTGAAGCCATGACGCTCTGCCCCGGCGATGTCATCATCATGGGCACCCCGCCCGGCGTTGGCGCGGCGCGGGAGCCCAACGTCTGGATGAAGGACGGCGACGTCTGCGAGATCGAGATCGAAGGCATCGGCATCCTCTCCAACCCCATCGTCGCGGAATAGGCGACGGTAGACACACTGGCCATCCTGGAACCAGCGCCCCGGCCCCTGCCGGGATTGAAGGAGTGCCTGGCGGGCGTTGACCGGCACAATCTGGTCAATGCCGTGGTGGCTTGGCTGTTCGCCATTTCCGGGCCGGTGGTGATCATCCTCGCCGTGGGACGCCAGGGTGGCCTGGCGCCGGAGGATATATCGTCCTGGGTCTTCGCTGCCTTCGTCTTCGGCGGTCTGTACACCATGGGGTTCAGTTACGTCTTCCGTCAGCCGATCTCCATTATGTGGACCATCCCCGGCGCCGTTCTGGTGGGCGGTGCCCTGCAGCACCTGAGCCTGGCGGAGGTGCTCGGTGCCTGCCTGGTCTGTGGTGTTTTGATCCTTGTCCTCGGCGCCACGGGCCTGGTGGCCCGGATCATGGCGCAGATCCCCATGGCAATTGTCATGGCCATGGTGGCCGGTGTCTTCCTGCCTTTCGGCCTCAACATCGTCACCGCCTTTGGCGAGGCCACAGTCTTGGCGATCGCCATGGTGGCAGCCTTTGCCATTCCCACCGCCATTCCCAGCCTGGGCCGGGTGCTGCCGCCGGTGTTGTGCGCCCTGGCGGCCGGCATCGTAGTTATCGTCCTTTCTGGCCAGATGAACGATGTGGAGATCCCCGCCGTCGCATTGGCACGGCCCATTCTCTATGTGCCTGAATTCACTGTCCGGGCCCTGGGCGAACTGGTGATCCCGCTGGCCGTTACAGTGATCGCGGCGCAAAACGCCCAAGGCTTCGTGATCCTGCGCCAGGCCGGTTTCGAGCCGCCGGAGAACAACCTGACCATTGCCTGCGGCTTGGGCAGCCTGATTTACGGCGCCTTCGGCTCTGTTCCCACCTGCGTCACCGGCCCGGCCAACGCCATTCTCAATACCTCGGGTGCGCAGGAAAGGCGCTATGTGGCGGGCATGATCTTCGGCCTTCTGGCCATCGCTTTCGGCCTGTTCGCACCGTTCACAACCGGACTGGGCCTGGTGCTGCCGGCGGTCTTCATTAATCTTCTCGGCGGCCTGGCCATGCTAGTGGTCCTGCAGGGCGCCTTTACCACGGCCTTTTCCGGTCCCCATGCCCTGGGCGCCCTGGTCAGTTTCCTGGTCACCTTATCGGGCATGGCCTTCTTGAACATCGGCGCGCCGTTTTGGGGCCTGGTGTTCGGCTATCTCACCATGCTGTTGCTCCAGCGCCGGGACGCCTAGACCGGCTCAATCCGGTTTTCTGGCATGGACGATGCGGGTCATATCGGCAATGACCTCAGCCTCCGCCGGTGTCTCGAAGCCGGCAGCTTCCATCGCCGCGATGATCCGTTCCGGGGTCAGAGACGCCGCCTCTGGCGTAAAGGCCATGTGTTGCATATGCCATAGGGCGGCCAATTGCGGTTGGGCGTTGGTGTGATCGACCATGAAATCATGCACCATCAAGGTGCCGCCGGGGCGCAGGCGGCGATAGGCGTCGTTGATCAGGGACTGGATGGACGACTCCGGCACGCCGCTGAACAGATAGGACATGAGGATGGCGCAACGTTCGCCGGGCCATTCGCATTCCAGCGCGTTGGCGGGGATATATCGTACCCGGTCCACCAGGCCGGCCTCGGTGATGTAGTCCCAGCCGATTTCCGAAACGTTCGGAAAATCGATGATTGTGGCCGTCAGTTCCGGGTTTTCCTTGCACAGACTGATCGTCATGGCACCGGTGCCGCCGCCCACATCCAATAAATTTTGGGCATCCGACAGATCCACCAGCCGCGCGATGGTGCGCCCCGGCCCCAATGATCCGGCGTGTTGAGCGCGGCTGTAAATCCGCGCCTGCTCGGGATCGGACATCCAGTTGGCATAGGAGGCGATATCGTCCCGGTTCAAGGTGCCGTCCACCGCCGAATTCAGTTGCTGTAGCACGGGATACATCTGGCCATCGATTTGATAGCGCAGATAGTCGCCGAAATCGTACTTCGCACCCTTGACCAGAAAGGCCTCTGCCGCCGGCGCATTGGTCAGCTTGCCGTCCTCGCGCAGCATCAGGCCGACACTGCGCAAGGCAGTGGTCAGGGTAATGATGCGGTTGACGGGAATGCCGGCGGCGTCGGCAAGTTCATCCTCGTCCTTTGCACCGGTGGAGAGATGGGAAAAAAGATCGACGTGAAGAGCGGCGAAGAGGGCCTTGGAAGCCATGAAACCAAATGCGATACGCGATACGTCCTCGGCCGTTTCGGCCGTTGTGGTGGGCACGGAAAACTCCTTTTGATCCGCGAGGATCTATTTTGTTCTTGCTCTGGGTTCGGACCAAAATACGGCGCCGGGCGGCGCGGAATTTCTTATTCTTACAGGGTCAAACCATCCGAACCGGTTCCATGAATGCGGCGACCCGAATCCCTATACTATAGCGCAATCCAGACCTTTGGCTAATGGCAGGCTGTAGCATCCCGGTAAATTCCTATTGAAAAACGTAAATCGGGCTGCTCCAAGCCTGGAAGCCGTCGTCGGTGTTGAGGCAGATCCAGAGGGGATTGTCGCGGCCAGGGGCGATGGGGACCTCCACGGCCCGTTCGATCTCGCGACAATCGTTCTCCTCCGGCAGGCGGAAGGCCTTGATGCGCCGTTCCAGGCCGCCCGCTTCCATCACAGTGTCCTCCAGGCCGATGTCATCAAGGGGCACTTCCAGGCTGCCCAGATTTGTGGCGATGGATAGGACGCCCCCCTCGCCGCCGTCCAGCCAGGCATCGAAGCCGCCATAGTTGCCGGTGGTGATGGCGTCAAAGACAATTGTGTGGCTGTCCTGCTGCTCGAACAGGCGTTCATGGTTCCAGGCATTGATCTTCTCGAAGCGGCGGATGCTGGCGCCCTGAAACGTCACACGGCCTTTCCAGTTCGTCTCCCGGCCCCGGCCCCGGTATTCGGCGCCGCTCCACAGCACCCGGATGCGGTTGCCTAGGTCAGCTGTGTCATGGCCGCGCAGGGTCTCGATGACCTCCCTGCCGTTGCGCACCTCAATCCGTTCGATGGGCGCCTGTGTTACCGCCCGGACATGCAGCTTGGCCCGATCGGCGCTGGTCCGGACGATGTCGCCCATCATCACCTGGTCCACGCCCTGCGACGTTGTATCGGGAAACAGATTGGGGTCCTGATCGAACAGGGTTGCCGGCCCGTCGAACGTTGCCTTGACGTCCAGGTGCAGCCGGGTGCCGGTGGTGCCGTAATGATGGCGCCGTTTCAGACAATCGAAAAAGCTATCGCGGGTCAAATCCTCTGTCAGGAAACAGGTGAGACCGCCATAGGCGCCGAAAGTGGAGACGCCGGGATAGGAGGCGCCGGGCCGGCCCTTATGGCCGTCACTGTTGCAGACCACGCCGCTGCGATGGCCCAGGGGAAAGCCGTCCGTGAGCAGCCATTCGAAGGTGCCCCAGGCGGAATGGATTTCCATCGAGACTTCCTTGGTGCCGTCGTGGGCATAGGCGATGTCAGCATAGCGGCCGCCCACATGGGCATAGACCACGCAGTCTTCGTCCGCCAATCGTTCGAACAGTAGGTTGGCGTTGTTGGCGTCCATGTCCAGGTCCGAGCGGTCCACCAAAAGCGCATGAGAGGAGCGATAGATCGGCCGCCCTTCCGTGCGGTAATAGACATTGCGGTCGCCGCCCACAGCCGTATTGCCGGACCATTCATAGCCGGGGAAGGTGACGAAGCGATGGTCCTCGTGATAACGGGCGGTCAGTTCGTTCAGATAGGCCCAGAAGGCATTGTTGACCTGAAAGTCGTTGGCCTGGTGACTCAGCGCGTCGAGAAAGGCCATGTTGCGCCCGAATTCGAAATAGTCCTTGGACGTGCCGATGCCGATGGATTCGCCGCTTTGCCCGTGCAGATCAGCCCAATAGCCGCCATAGGGCCCGTCCTGGATCACCAGCGGATGCGATCGGGCGACATCATCGCCGGCTTCGTTTCGAACGGTGATGCGCAATATGCCCGGTTCTTCCACGCTCAAATTCTCGAACGTCATGGCCCGCTGGCCCAGGGGATAATCCACCTGCGCCGGCAGACCTTCGACCGGCATATTCGGTTCGAGCACTAAAATGCCCTGTGCCCGATCGGTGGGGTTGCCCCACATGTCTTCCGCCTTCAGGCCGAACTGGAAGCGTTCCCCGGGGCGGCGCAGGCTGGGCAGCACGGCTCGCCACAGGGCAGCCTCGCCCGGCACGATGTCGATGTTCGGGGTGTTTGGGATGGGCGTGTAATGCCCCACGGCGCAGACGTCGGCGGCGACCTTGAATTCGAAATTGGGTTCCACCATGGATTGCAGCTTCAAGCCGGGGGAGCCTTGTGAGGTGTCGCCAAAGACGATCTCGATGCGGTCGCCCTCGCGCAGGAAGCCGCCCCTGACCCGTATGGTCAGAACCTTCCAGCGCGGCCGGGGCATGGTGCCATAGCGGCTGTATTCCACACCCAAAGGTACGCCCGACGACGTGGTAGCGGTGACATAGTTGTAGCCGGTGGGGTCATCGGTCTGCAGCGTGCCGCCGTCGCCCATGGCCCGCAGCATGACGCGGATGGCGCCAGTATCGTCCAGGCCGAAACGGCCAACGGTATAGGTTAAACGGAATGTCTGCAGGCTCCGCGCCGGGAACTTGCCTTTGGGTGAGATCTCCACATGGCCGTAAAGCACCGGGTCGGTGCCGGGCTGGGCCGTAGTCCAGACCTCGCCAACCAGGTCGGAATCCACCAGGCTCTTGTTCTCGTATTCGCTCATGGCCGTCCCCCGGTCCAAATTTCGCCGCCTAGGTTTTAACCTGCGCGCCCAGTTGTGCCACAATGGCGGGAAGTTGGTACAGTCCAGAGGTTCATTCCATGGTTTTCGATCCCCGCATGCCGGACCGGGACGTCTGTGTCCTGGGCTATCAGTTGGAACGTTGGGCAAAGGAAAAGCCCGATGAAATCGCCTTCATCTTCTATGGCGGCGAGAAATGGACCTGGGCCCAAGCCCTGGATCTGACCCGCCGGGCAGCCAAGGGCTTGCAGGACATGGGCGTGAAGAAAGGTGACCATGTGCTGTCCTGGCAGCCCAACAACCGGGAATCCGTACTGATCTGGTTCGGGTTGAACTATCTGGGCGCCGTCTATGTGCCCGTGAACACCGCCTACAAGGGCAAACTGTTGCAGCACGTGGTGCAGCTATCCGATGCGAAACTGATGATCTGCCATGCCGATTTGGCCGGCCGTCTGGATGAAATCGACTGTGGCGAGTTGGCGGACGTCATCATCACCAACGGCACGGCGCGCCTGCGCAACCTCACCACGCACCCGGAGGAAAAGCTGTTGCCTGAACAGGGCCTGGCGGCGCTGCCGGATGTGATCGAGCCCTGGGATACGCAGTACATCATCTTCACCTCCGGCACCACGGGCCCATCCAAGGCGGTGCTGTCGTCATACGTGCAAGGCTATTCCATGGGGCCGGAAGCCAGCACCTATATCGACGGCAGCGACCGGATCCTGATCAATCTGCCCATGTTCCATGTCGGTGGGACGATTTTCTTCGTCGTCACCTTGGCCAACGGCGGTTCCTGCTTCCTCGATACCTATTTCAAGACCAACGAGTTCTGGGACACGGTGCGGGAGAACGAGATCACCATGACCTGCCTGTTGGGTGCCATGATCCCATTCCTCTATAAGCTGCCGCCCAGCAACCAGGACAGGGACCATACCCTGAAGAAAACCGTCTGCGTTCCGTGGTCGGAAGAGACCATGGCCGTGGGCCGGCGCTATGGCCTGGACATGCGCACCACCTTCAATATGACGGAGGTTTCTTCGCCCATGATCTCGGACAGCTACCCGCCCGGCCCCGGCACCTGCGGCAAGGTCCGGGACGGGGTGGAGGCCCGGGTGGTGGACGAGAACGATTGCGAGGTGGCGCCGGGCGAGACCGGTGAATTGATCCTGCGTACGGACCGTCCCTGGGCCATGAACCATGGCTATTACAAGAATCCGGAAGCCACGGCCCAGGCCTGGCGCAACGGCTGGTTCCATACGGGCGACGGTTTCCGTTACGACGAAGACGGCTATTTCTATTTCGTCGACCGCATCAAGGATGCCATCAGACGGCGGGGCGAGAACATCTCCTCCTTTGATGTGGAGGCGGAGGTCAACGCCTATCCGGAGGCCGGCGAGGTGGCCGCCATTCCCGTGCCCAGCGAATTGAGCGAGGACGAGGTCATGGTGGTGGTCGCGCCTGCGCCGGGCAAAACCGTCGAGCCGCTGGAACTGTTCCGCTATCTGGAGCCGCGCATGGCCCATTTCATGCTACCGCGGTTTATCCGGGTGGTGGACGAGTTGCCGAAGACGCCGACCCAGAAGGTGCAGAAGCATATCCTCAAGGACGATGGCATCACGCCCGACACCTGGGACCGGGAGGCGGAAGGCATCGTCGTCAAACGCGAAAAGATTGGAGTTTAATGCGCCATGTTGAAGCTCTACTACGTCCCCCATACCTGCGCCCTGGCCTCCCACATCGCCCTGGAGGAAGCCGGCGCCGACTACGAGGGCATCCGCCTGAGTTTCGAGGCGGAAGACCAAAAGAAGCCGGAATATCTGGCCATCAACCCCAAGGCGCGGGTGCCGGCCCTGATCACCGAACAGGGCGTGCTGACCGAGACGCCGGCCATCCTGGTCTATATCTGTCAGCAATATCCTGACGCGAACATGGCGCCTCTGGACGATCCGTTCGCATTGGCACGGGTTCAGGAATTCAACGCTTATCTCTGTTCCTCGGTGCACGTGGCCCATGCCCATCGCATGCGCGGCCATCGCTGGTCCGACGATCCCACGGCGCACGCCGCCATGCGCGCCTTCGTGCCGCAATCGGTCGGTGCGGCGTTTCAGTTGATCGAGGATGAAATGCTTGCAGGGCCTTATGTCATGGGCGCCGACTGCACCATCTGTGATTTCTATCTCTACACCTTGACGCAATGGCTGGACGGCGACGGCGTGGATATTGCGACCCTGCCCAAAATTCAAGACCATCACAAACGGCTAGGCGAACGGCCGAGCGTGAAGCGTGCCCTGGAGCAGGAGTTCGCCTAGTCTTCGATTTCAGGAACGGCTATGGATTTGTCACTCCGGCGCAGGCGGGAGTCCATATCTTTCCGTGATTTCAGAAGTTTGAGGGACTTCCCTGGATTCCCGCCTGCGCGGGAATGACGGGGTTACGGAAGGTCAGGGCAAAGTCATCAGCCAATCGTGCAGCGGCTTGATCGACCGGAACGACGTCATGCAGGTATTCACCAGATCTGGCGCGGTCGCCGCGGCCGGATCGGGGAAATCGATCCAAGCGGCCAGGCCCTTGCGGCGCAGCAATTCACCGTTGGCATGGTCCTTTTCGAAGGGCGCCGGCACCCGCTTCAGGTCCGGCTCGCTCAACCGGACGCCCTTCCTTTCCAGACCCGCCAGTATCTTGGCCAGCTTCTCGCCGTCGCCACCGGCCACCCGTTCCCGATAGGTATCCAGCGCGCCCTTGGCGAAGGCGAATTGTCCCGTGCCCAAGGCCAGGCTGTCCGCCTGCAGGCCGAAAAACCAGTGCGGCGGCGCCTCGGGACCGGAGCGGGGCACGAAGGAGATATGCAGATGGCTGTTGTAGGGCGTCTTGTCCTTGGAGAAGCGAATGTCACGGTGAATGCGGTAGACCTTGGCGTCGTGGGCAATGCCGGTAAGTGTTTCCAACTCCCCCGTCATGATCTCGCAGAAAGCGGCGGCCGGCGACTTCAGGGCGGTTTCATAGATCGTCTTGTTGGCATTGAACCAATCGCGGCTGTTGTTATCCCGCAGGTCCTGCAAGAACTTCACGGCATCCTTCGAAAACCCGGCGAAATCGTCCTTGGCCTTACCCACTTTGCCCATCCTCTCTATTTCGGCGGCAAGGTGGTCACGAAAGACAGGGCCAGCGAAACCCAATCCTTCAAGGCTTCGGTATCGCAGGCGGCCTCATCCACGAAAACCATGCCGCCCATGCGCCGCCCGCCCATTTCCATGATATTGGCGCCGGGACGTGAAAGGGCCTCTGCCTCGTTATCCTTGCCGACCCGGAACATATAACGCCCGACGCCGTCCTTGCTCCGATCGGCGCCACCGATCATGTTGCCATTCAGCAGAAAGCAGACACCGCCCATCATGCGCTTTTGGCTGACCCCGGCCATGCCGTCCAGGACCGCTTCAACGCGGGAGGCCAATTCCGCATCATAGACCATCCTTAAACCTCCCTTCATCGCCCGAGCCGCCGCCGCGAAGTGCCGTGACAAGGCCTGTCGGGGCCCGCAAGGTTGAGAACCCGTGTCCGCCTCTTAATTGGGGCCGCGACGCATGGGCGCCGCGCTGGCCCCGGACGACATCAAATTCCGTCGGAGTAGAACATCAAGACTTGTTAATTGCAAGTAACAAGTCTTGATGTTAGAATCGAAACCCTGTTGGCGTTGGCGCTAGCACTCGCGCTTACGCCAGAACTTTTTGGGCATTGGCATATGCGCCTCCAAGTTCGGCGGCGATTGCGTGGGGCTGACGTGCCTGGTGGCCAAGCGCATTGTCTTAGGTGTTGATGGGTGGTCGCGCGATGGTGTCCAAGCGATAAGGCAAACAGGAGGCACGGTGAAACGGCAACGAGCGAAGAATGCGGGTCGGTATGAATTGGAGCATCGTTCGGGCTGTCCCGTAGCGACCATGCTGGATCTCGCCGGTGATCGCTGGACCCTTGTCATCGTCAGAGACATGATGAACGGCAAATCCCGGTTCTCGGAGTTCCTGAATTCACCGGAACGCATCACCACGAATATTCTGACAAACCGCCTGGCCGAAATGGAACGGAACGGCCTAATCGGAAAAAAACTCTATCAACAGCGTCCCCCCCGCCACGATTACCACCTGACCGGGATGGGAGAGGGGTTGTTGGAGGTGTTGCAGGCCATCGGTCGCTGGGGTAACCGGCATGTGCCCGGAACCTGGACGACGCCGGAAGAGTTCTTGAATCGGAAGCCGAAGGCGAATTAACGCCGCTCAGGCGATTGCGGGTCATGGTCATAATCCATAGGATGGCCGGCGTTTTGTATGTGCTTTTCAAAGGGCCGCGTCATGGATTGGATACTGGGTGACCTGCTGGACCAGGTGGGCGAGACCGTGCGTCCGGAAGCACCGGCCACGATCCACGACGGCCACGTCACCACGTGGCGGGCCTTCACCCAGCGCAGCAACAACCTAGCCGGTGCGTTTCTGGCTGCCGGGGCCGTGACCGACGACAAAGTCGCCTTCTACATGCGCAACCGGGCCGAATACAGTGAATGCTTCTCGGCCTGCCTCAAGGCACGGCTGGTCCACGTCAATGTCAATTACCGGTACCGCCACGACGAGTTGCATTACATCTTCGATAACTCCGATGCGGTGATCATCGTCTATGCGGCCGAATTCCGCGAGAATATCCGGGCCCTGCAACCGAGCCTGGGGAAGGTGAAACTGTTCGTGGAGATAACCGCGGATGGCGCCTGCCTGCCTTTCGCCGCGGATTATGAAGGCCTGGCGAAGTCGGGCGATGGCGCGGCGCTCGGCATCGAACGCGCGGTCACTGACGGGCTTTTCATCTATACCGGCGGCACCACAGGCATGCCGAAAGGGGTGATGTGGCAGGCCGGGGATTTCTATCAGGCCATGTTGGATGTGGGCCGCACCGTTCGTCCAGTGCCGGAATCGCCCGAGGAACTGCTAGCCGTGATCGCCGAGGCCGGGCGCGGCGTTACCGGCATGACCACCTGCCCGCTGATGCACGGAACGGGCTTCGCCCTGATGCTGGGCAGCCTGATCTCGGGCGGTGCCATTCTGACCTTGCCTTCGCCCTCCTTCGATGCGGATGAGGCCTGGCGGGCGGCGGCGGACCACCAGGCCGAGCGCATGAACATTGTCGGCGATGCCTTCGCAGCACCCCTGGTGCGGGCGCTGGACGCCCATCCGGGCGGCTATGACCTCTCGTCATTGGCCACCATTTCCTCTTCCGGCGTGATGTGGAGCATGGAGAACAAACAGGCCTTGTTGCGGCATTTGCCCGAACTGGTCTTGGTGGACAGCTTCGGCGCCTCGGAAGCGTTGGGTTTCGGTGGCTCCATCACCACCAAGGGCGGCGTGGTCGAGACCGGCAAGTTCACTATCAGCGAGAGCACCCGGGTAATCGGTGACGATGGCCGGGACGTGGCGCCCGGCAGTGGACAATCCGGCTGGCTGGCCTGCGGCGGCCGCCTGCCCCGGGGTTATTACAAGGACAGCGAAAAAACCGCTCAGGTCTTCAGGACCTATGACGGTGTGCGCTATGCCATTCCCGGCGACCGCTGCCTGGTGGAGGCGGACGGCACCCTGACGCTGCTGGGCCGGGGCAGCACCTGCATCAATTCCGGCGGCGAGAAGATCTTCCCCGAGGAGGTCGAAGAAGTCTTGAAAACCCATGCCCAGGTGGCCGATGCCCTGGTGGTGGGCGTGCCCGACGAACGCTGGGGCCAGGCGGTAACCGCCGTGGTCGCTCTTGCGGGCAACGAATATCTGGATGAAGACGGCGTGCGCGCTCACGTGCATGACCGTCTGGCGGGATACAAGGTACCGAAACGGGTGCTGGCCGCGGATGTGCCCTTGCGCGCGGCCAATGGCAAGGCGGATTACAAGGCTGTGCGGGACTTCGCAATGGACGCTCTCGGCGCCGCTACATAGGAGGAAAAAAAGCCATGAAACCAGAACAAATACTGGCCCATGAACCAAAGGTGCTGTCCCAGGAGCAGCGGGAATTCTATTTCGAGAACGGCTATCTGCAACTGGAAAGCTTCATCTCGCAGGACTGGCTGGACCGTCTGTGGGCGGTAACCAACCGCCTGATCGACGACAGCCGGTCGCTGGGCCAATCGGACAAAGTGTTCGACCTGGAGCCGGATCACACGGCGGAGAACCCCCGCCTGCGCCGCATCTCCCAGCCTGTCGGCCTGGACCCTGTTTACGAGGAGTTTGGCCTGCGTGGCCCCATCGTGGACCTTGCGGAGGATCTGGTGGGACCGGATGTGAAGTTCCATCATTCCAAGCTGAATCTGAAATGGGCCGACGGCGGCGAAGAGGTGAAATGGCACCAGGACATCCAGTTCTGGCCCCACACCAATTATTCGCCCCTGACCATCGGGGTCTATATGGATGACGTGGACGACGAGATGGGCCCCATGGGCGTCATTCCTGGCAGCCACAAGGGTGAAATCTTCGATCTCTATGGCGATGACGGGCAATGGGTCGGTGCCGTCAAGGACCGGGACATGGGCCGCGTGGACGTGGACAAGGCGGTTTGGCTGAAGGGGCCGAAAGGCTCCGTCACCATTCACAATTGCCGCATGCTGCACGGCTCCATGGCCAACCTATCCAACCGCAGCCGGCCCCTGTTACTGCATACCTATGCCTCGGCAGATGCGCTGATCATGGGCGACAGTATCGTCACCGGCGTGAAATTCACCGACCAGATCATCCGCGGCCAGCGGGCCAAATGGATCCACTTCGACCCCGAACCCTGCCTGAACCCGCCTGACTGGTCGAAAGGCTATACCTCCATCTTCGCCCTGCAGCAGGAAGAAGCGGCGGATTAGGGTTCAGACCCGCACCGCGGCCCGGCGCCAGGCGCCAAATTTGATCGAGGCGGCGGTGCCGAGACCCGTGACCACCATGCCGGCGGCGACCAAGGTCGGCAGAGCGGCAAAGCCGGCGTCGTAGACCAGCACCGCCAGGGCGCCGCCGCCTACCGTCACTAATAGACGCACGGCCACCGCCGTCACAGGCCAGACCACGGTGCCGGCCCCTTGCGAGGCGAAGAACAGGGACAGGCCCAGGCCGTGGAAGGCATAGAAGGGCCCGACAATCATCAGATAGACCGTGGCCGCCAGGATCACCTCCGGGTTCTCGGTATAGATGCCGGCCCAGGCCTCCGGCCACAGGGCTGTAGCGGTGCCGATGGCGCCTGCGAGCAGCGCCGCCGCGCCGCCGCCGATCCAGCCGATGCGGTGGGCCCGATCCACCTGGCCGGCGCCCATGTTGGTCCCGACCATGGCGGTCATAGCCGCGCCGATGCCGAAGACAATGGGGATCAGCAGAAATTCCAGGCGCGAGGCGACGCCGAAGCCGGCCAGGGCCTCGTCACCGAAACGGCTGATCAGGCCGGTCAGCAGCACCACCGTCGCGACGCTCAACACCGGGCTGATCGAGGCCATGGCGCCGACGCCCAGGATCTCCTTGAAATGGCGCCAATGAAGGCTGGGCGGCAGCATCGTCAGACGCAGGCCGCTGGCGCCGGAGAACAGCCGGACGCCTAGGAAAACTGTGGCGCATGAGAAGGCGCCGAGAGCGCCCCATGCGACGCCGGCGATGCCCATGCCGGGTATGGGGCCAAAACCGAGGCAGAGAATGCCGCTTAAAGGTACTTGGATGGCGGAAGCGATCACCATGGCTAGGGCCGGGGTCTTCATATCGCCCGCACCGCGCAGCAGGGAGGAGAAGGTATTGATCAGCCAGACAACGGCGCCGCCCAGAAAGACCACGTCCGAATAGGCCAGGGCTGCCGCGAGAGTGCCGTCGCGGCCTCCCAGGAACTCATAAAAGGCCTGTCCGAAAGACAGATACAACACGGCGATCAAACCGCTGGCGACAAGCGCGATCAGTATGGCGTGCCAGGCCAAGGTCTCGGCTCGTGCCCTTTCGCCCGCACCCATGGCCCTTGCCACCGCTGCCGCCATGGCCCCGCCCATGGAACCGGCGCTCAGCATCATAGTCAGCATGAACATTGGAAAACCCAAGGCCAGACCGGCCAGGGCCTGGGTGCCCACTTGGCCCACATACCACATCTCGGCCACCGCGACGGCGCTGCCGATCAGAAAGGCAATGGTGTTGGGGGCGGAAAGACGGGCCAGGGTGGCGGGAATGGAGCCTTGCAGCAAACGGGCGACGTTTTTGTGCGGTGCCGGGGAGGTGGCGGCTTCGTCGGGGCGGATGGTAACGGGTTGGTTCATGCTTGATCTCTGAATTAACGGAATGTGTATATACACATAATCGAACAAAAAAGAGTTATTGGCCCTGGAATGCTTCGTTGGTCGCCTGCAAGCCACGGATCAAATCGCCCCAGCCGGCATTCCCCAGGGCCTCGACTGCGCGGTCCTGAAAGCGGCGCCATTGCGGCATCGCCTGGCGCATGATTTCTTCGCCGGCCGGCGTAATATCCAGAACCTTGGCGCCGCGGCGACCCTCGGCCGTAACGGCGATCAATCCCTTTTTTTCCAAAGGGCGCAAGTTGCGGATCAGGGTGGTGCGGTCCATGGCCAAGGCTTCGGCCAGCTTTGCCTGACGCCGGGGGCCACGGCTGGACAAAACAGCAAGAATGGTGAACTGGCCCGGGGTCAAGCCAAACGGTTTCAAAGCCTCGTCGCAGAACTGGGTCACTACCCGGGTGGTCTTGCGCAGATTGGCACAGGTGCAAAGGGCCAAATCGTGCGGGTCTAGCGGTTCCTTGTCTTTCTTAGGATTATGCATGATGTGTATATACACATCATGCTTGTATACCGCAAGGCCTAGGCCGGAATGATCAAATCGATTTCGGTTTCAAAGCTGCCGGCATCGCCAGCACGTGGCTTGACCTCCATCTCTACCTGGCGCCGTTCCGATTTGGACAGGCTGTAGAATAGGAAATCCACGGAATTCTGGTGATAGCCCTTGATATATAGCTGCGATGTCAGCCGCGCCCGGCCGCCATGGTGCACCTTGACGTGAATGTGTGGCGTACGGCTCGTATAGGCGACCGGCACGATGGTGCGAAAGGCATAGCGGCCGTCCGTGCCCGTCACGGTATGTCCGAACCCTTGAAAGGCTTTGTCACGCATTTCGAACTGGCGGTCGCCGGGATGCGAATAGACTCCGTTGGCATCGCATTGCCAGATTTCCACCCGGGCGCCGGACAGGGCGGCGCCCGTGGTATCCAGCACCCGGCCGCCCAGGTGCAGAATGTCGCCGACGGCCTCGCGGTCCATGCCCTCGACACGAACCAGGTCCGCATTGTCGTCCTTGGGCTTGCGCCTCGGATAAAAGGGGCCCTCGGTTGTATCCGGGGTCGGGGCCAGGGCGGCAAGTACCGATGAAGGCAGCAGCAGCGCCGGTGCCGCCAAGGTGAGGCCCCGCCGGGTCAGATTTCGTTTCTTCATCCTTCAACTCCGCTCTGATTAGGACAAGGCCGGGTCCACATAATCCCAAGGCTGTGCCGCCTCTTTGAACAGCACTGTGCTCGGTCGGAATAGACTGGGCTCATCAAGGCTGGCGGCGCAAATAAAAACACTGTCAGGATGGCCGTCGTTCCGGTTCAAGAGCGGCGAGCCGCAGTTCGGGCAGAAGCCGCGGCTGACCGTATTGCCCTTGTCCGATGTCTGATCGAAGAACCTGATCTCGCCCTGGACGTCGACCGCCTGTGCCGGCACCACGAAAGCCGAGGCATGACCGCCGCCGGAGGCACGCTGGCATTGCCGGCATTGGCAATGAAAAGAGAATGTTGGCTCTGCCGCGACGGTATAGCGAACGGCGCCGCAGGCACAGCCGCCTTCAAGGGCTTGGTTTTCGTCCATGCGCTCTTCCCCTTCAGATGGCGCCATCCTCGCGCAGGCTGGCGATCTCGGCCCCGTCCAGGCCCAGCCATTCGCCATAGATACGGTCGTTATCCGCGCCCAGCTCCGGGTTCAGGGTCAACTCCAAGGGCTCGTTGCCATGTACGCGGATGGGGCTGTGGGGGGCGGCAATGCGTCCCACCACGGGATGGTCCACCCAGCGCAGCATGCCGCGCTCATGCAGGTGGGGATCGTTGACCACTTCCTCCAGGTCCCGCACAGCGGCGGTGGGCACGTGATGGCGCTGGGCGGCGGCCTCGGCCTCGTCCTTGGTCAATGTGGCGACCCAGGCGCCGACGATCTCATCCACCTCGTCCATGTGCAGGACCCGAGCATCGGAGGTCAGGTAGCGTTCGTCGTCCTTCAGATCCTCCCGACCCATGGCCCGCAACAGGTTCTGCCAGTGGTCTTCGCGGACGGTGATAATCGCCACATAGCCGTCCTTGGCGGCATAGACATTGTAGGGTGCGACCGAGAGGCCGCCATGTTTGTTGCCGGTGCGGGTCAGGATCTCGCCGCCCTTCTGTTTCTGCCCGAAATACATGCCCAGGTTCGAGGCCAGGGTGGGAAATATGGAATCCAGCATGGAGACCTCAACCAACCGCCCCTTGCCGGTGCGCTCCCGCTCGAACAGCGCCGTCATGACCGCGCCATAGAGATGGGTGCCGGTGATGAAATCACAGATCGCCGGGCCGGCCTTGACCGGCGGGCCGTCGGGAAAGCCGGTGACATGCATGACCCCGCCCACCGCCTGCACCGTCAGGTCCATGGCCAGATCGTCGCGCCGCGGACCCTCCCGGCCATAGCCGGAGCCGGAGGCATAGATCAGCCGCGGGTTCAGGGCCATCAGGTCATCCGGGCCGACACCGTGGCGGTCCATCACTGTGGGGGCGAAGTTCTCCAGTAAGACATCCGCCTGCATGACCATTTTGCGCAGCAACTCCTTGCCCCGTTCGTGCTTCAGGTTCAGGGTGATGCCTTCCTTGTTGGCATTCAGAATAGCCAATGGCACCGAGCCGCCGTCCGCCGCCGTCCGCCGGCGCAGGGGTTCGCCATGGGGCGGTTCAATCTTGATCACCCGCGCCCCGGCCATGGCCAGCATGAACGAGGCATAGGGGCCATTGTAAATCTGACCGAAATCAAGGACGGTGATCCCTTCCAAAGGATAAGCTGACGCGGACATGCAAAACCTCATGCAACGAAGGCGGACGTTCGGGCGCCATTATAGCCCGGCATCCCGCCCCGGGGCCGGAAATTAAGGACCGCCGTCGAATGTCTGCCCTCTCGCATCTGTTTTCGCTCGGTTTCCGCCCCTTCTTCCTGGCGGCCGGCTTCTATGCCGCCCTGGCTGTCGGGGCCTGGAGCGGCTGGCTGGGCGCGTTCTGGAACCTGCCTGACATTTATCCCACCGACCAGTTGCATGGCCACGAAATGCTGTTTGGTTTCGCCCTGGCCGCCGTCGCCGGCTTCCAGCTTACGGCGGTGCCGCAATGGACCGGCGCCACGCCGCTCCGGGGCAAGGGCCTGGCGGTCCTGGCCGGGGCCTGGCTCTTGGGGCGCCTCGGCATACTTGGTGCGGGCGCCCTGGGGCCGGATGCCGGGCCCTGGGTGGCGATGGTTCTCGACCTTTTGTTTCCCATGGCCCTGTGGCTGGTGATCGGGGCCATGCTGGTCGCGGCGCAAAACCGGCGGAACTATGTCTTCATCGCCCTGCTTGGCCTGGTCAATCTGGCCAACCTGGCTTGGCATCTGGAAATGCTGGGTATCATTGAACAGGGCGGCCGGGCGGCCATGACCCTGATGCTCAATCTGCTGTTGATCATGATCGCGGTCATCGGCGGCCGCATCATTCCGCTGTTCTCCGCCAACTGGATGCGCCGCCAGGGCGTGGAACTGGCCATCCGCCATCCCGCCTGGCTGCAGCTTGCGGCTATCGGCGGCCTGATCCTGTTGGCGGTGCTGGAACCGGCCGCCGAGCGGCTGCCGCCGGGTCTCTTGGGAACCCTTGCCCTCGTGACCGGGCTTTTGCATCTGGTGCGCCTGTCATGTTGGCGCGGCTGGCAAACCCTGGCCCATCCCCTGGTCTGGATCATGCATCTGGGCTACCTCTGGCTCTGTCTGGCCCTGATCCTCAAGGGTGCCGGCTACCTGACTGAACTCATTCCTTTGACGGCGGCCCGCCACGCCGCTGCCGTGGGCGCAGTGGGGACCATGATCATGGCCATCATGCCCCGGGTCTCTCTCGGCCACACGGGCCGCGACCTGATCCTGCCCCGGCCCATGCTGCCTGCCTTCACACTCATAGCCGCCGCGGCATTCTTGCGGGTCGCCAGCCCGTTCCTGGACGAGCAGGCCTATCAACTCACCCTGTTGGGCTCGGGCCTGTGCTGGAGCCTGGCCTTCCTGATCTTCTCCCTCACCTTCGCACCCATGCTCCTGGCCCCACGCGTGGATTAGGCTTACCAACACGCGGAGCAATACCAGCAGAATTAAGCACCACCTGAAAACGGCCGCGACTGCGGCCCGGCGCTGATGCGCCGCCGCCCCCCTTCTTGGCTAGGAGTTGTGCGCGTCAGCGCACTAGCGTGAGCGACAAAATTCAGGGATAGAGCTTTTCGGTCCACCAGCCGTCGCCCTCGCGATGGAAGATTTCGCGGTCGTGCAGGCGAAACGGCTTCGAGGTCCAGAACTCCACCCGCTCCGGCACCAGGCGGTAGCCGGACCAATAGGGCGGCCGGGGCACACTGCCAAGCGCGTATTTGGCGGCGAATTTGGCCACGGCTTTCTCCAGGGCGAAGCGGTCTTCCAGCGGCCGGGATTGCTGGCTGGCCCAGGCGCCGATCTGGCTGTCCTTGGCGCGGGAGGCGAAATAGTCGTCCGCCTCGCCATCTGTCACCACCTCGATCCGGCCCTTGATGCGGACCTGGCGGCGCAGGGTTTTCCAATGGAAGCACATGGCCCCGTTGGGGTTGGCGGCCAGCTCGTCGCCCTTGGTGCTTTCCAAGTTGGTGTAGAAGACGAAGCCGCGTTCGTCCACGCCCTTCAAAAGCACCATGCGCACGTTGGGCATGCCGTCACCGTCGGCGGTGGCCAGCGCCAGGGCAGTGTGGTCGTTGGGCTCGTTCTGTTCCGCCTCCCTGAGCCAGGCTTGAAAGCGGGAGATGGGGTCGGTTTCCTGCGTCATGGCGGCTAATCTAATTGCCCTGCTGGGAGCTGTCGATCACATCTTGACAGGGATGCTACGGGAACCCTATATCCCACCTCGGTCCCGCTTATAGGGCTCCTTAGCTCAGTTGGTTAGAGCACGGGAATCATAATCCCGGTGTCCCCAGTTCGAGTCTGGGAGGAGCCACCAAAATACCAAACCCCCGGCGTCAGCAAAGCGCCGGGGGTTTGTAGTTCTTGTTGTAGCGCGACGCTTAGTCGCCGACGATTGAGGCCAGTGCGCACATAATTTCATCGGGTCCCGTTACCGTGTTTTCCCTCCCTTTTTGCCGCCGTTGAACTTGGTCGCGATTGTCGGATAGAATTCCGCCCCGCCACGTGCGTTGATCTCGAAGCGAGTAATGACGGAGCATTTCCGGCCGGTCCTGGCCCGGGCCAAAACAGTACATGAATAACGTTCAGCGCAAATTGACCACCATTCTGGCGGCCGATGTGGTCGGCTTCTCGAAAATGATGGGAAACGATGAAGCGGCCACCCTTGATGCGCTAAGGTCCTGCCGCGCCATTATCGACGGCAGCATTAGCGAGCATAACGGACGCATCTTCGGCAGCGCCGGCGATTCCGTCATCGCGGATTTCTCCAGCCCGGTGCAGGCGGTGCTTTGCGCCAATGAGTTCCAGAATTTTCTCTCGGACCGTAACGATCAGGTCGACGAAAAATACCGCATGAGTTTTCGCGTGGGCATCAATATGGGTGATGTGGTGGTCGACGGCGACAATCTGTTCGGTGATGGCGTCAACGTCGCCGCCCGGTTGGAGGCCATGGCGGCGCATGGTGGCATCTGCGTTTCCAGCAAAGTTTATGATGAGGTGCGGCGCAAGCTGGACCTGCTGTTTCACGATGGTGGCAGCCAGCAGCTCAAGAACATCGACGAACCGATCAAGGTCTATCACCTTGGTGAAGCTGGTGATCTGGCCAGGGTGGAACAATCGCCCGGCCGGTCCGCGTCGTCACAATCCGCGGACGAAAAACCGCGGGTAACTGTCGGTGCGATCAAGGTTATCGGTGGTGACGACGAAACCAATTATCTGGCGGAAGGCCTGCGGGACGTCATATTGGGCGGTTTGGCGCGGCAACAGGCCCTGATCGTCAACGCATCGCCTGAAACCGGCGCGGAAGAGCGCGGTTTCCTGTTGGAAGGCAGTATCCGTGCCGCCGGAAACAAATTACGGCTTACCTTCAGCCTCAAGGATCTCGTCAAGGATGCTCAGGTCTGGTCCGAGCGTTATGACCGCACCGCGGAGGACATGTTCGACCTTGAGGACGAAATTTCTTTGTCGATTGTGTCGGAATTGCGTATCCGCCTGAAAGCCTTGGAATTCGAAAAGCTTGAAGACACCGACGACGAGAAGCTTAGCGTGCCTGAGCTGTTGTCGAAGGCGGCCGGCTATTTTGTCCGTTCCTATGGCGACAACGATGCCGCCGCGCGTCTTCTGACCATCGCCATTGAGCGGATGCCGGAGAATTCCATGGCGCAGGCGATGATGGCGATGTGCCGATATTGGGCGCAGGAGTTTAGCCCAATGGCCTTTACGTCCGAGGCGCGGCAGGCATTGCTGGCGCAAGCCCGGCTGGCGGTCAGCCTGGATGAAACGAGTTATTTTGCCCATCTGGCCGTGGCCGTTTCCGAACAGGATCTATTGGGTAATTTCCGCGATGCCCTTACACATGCGGAACTGGCCTTGGCCGCGAACCCCAATTTCACCCAGGCACAAGCCATGTCTGGAATCGCCCAATGCCATATTGGGGATCGTGAAGAAGGTATCGCCCTGCTTCGCCGCGCGATCGATGCCAACAAGGATGATCCGCACCGGTTTCGACACTGGCGCGAACTGGCGCTGGCCCATTTCCTCAATGGTGAAGACGGCGAAGCCGCGGACGCCATTCGCCGGCTCATCCAACAGGGCCCGGATCTGGGCCGCAATTCCTTGGTCGCTGCCAGCATCTATTGGCACGCGGGCGCCAAGGCTCAGGCGGAGGCCTGCATCGCGGAGCTTCTGCAAAGCCATCCGGGGCTCGATACCTCCAATATCAGGGTGACGCAGTTCGCCGATCAACAGGCCGCCGACCGCTTCATGTCCGGTTTGGAAGCGGCCGGCCTTCCATCCGGCTAAATCCGTTCGATCAAGGTTGCAATGGTTACTGGCGACTAGGGCGACCGTTTCTTGGCCTAGATCGACACTCTCACGCTCATGGTATTCGCGCCACGGCCTCGATTTCCAGCATCATGTCCGGGTGAGCCAGGGCGCTGACTTCGACCAGGGTGGAGGCGGGGCGGGCGCCGAAATGGTCGCGCCAGGCCTCGGGAAACTCGTAACACTGCTTTATGTCGGTGGTGTACATGACCACCTTGACCAGGTGTTCGAAGCTGGTGCCCGCCGCCTCGAAAATATCGGCGACGTTGGCGAAGCATTGTTCGAACTGCCGGCGCAGATCGCCGACGCCGACCACCTCGCCATGCTCGTCCCGCGCCGTGATACCAGAGGTGAACAGTAACGGCCCCTCGACCACCACGCCCTGGGCGAAAGGCAGGGATTTCTGGAATGGCTTGTCGACGTCGATGCTGCGGCGGGTCATGGAAATCGTCTCCTATGTGCGTACCCAAATGCGAAGTGGAAATAGGCTTTCTGGGCGGTTTCAGTCCCAGTGACGGCCATCAACTAGGCAAGATTGCGGTCATGGTCTTGCCGTCCCAAGACGCGGATAATCTCCACCGTGTCGCCGTCGATACGATAATAGATCGAATGCGCGCCACACACGCTACGGCGATAACCGGCGCGGATATGATCCACCGCCGGGAACAGCAATGGCCGTTCCGCTATCAGCAAGAACCGTTGTATCAGTTTATCGCGATAGCGATCGGATTGCGCAGCGCCGAATTGTTCATCACCGTAATCGGCGATTTCGATTAAATCCGATTGGGCTGCACGACTAAGCCGATAGCTAGACATGCCCTGACTTGCGGCGGCGGCGGGCCTCTTCCCAAATTTGCTCCATGGTCAGATCAGTGAAGCCGCTACGCTCACCTTCGATCAGCTTGGCACGGATGGCTTGGACTTCCTCCTCTGTTTCCTGTTCCCGCAACTGTCTTTCTCGGATCAATTCGCGGACCACTTCGCTTTCATTGCCGTAATGACCGGACTCGATCTTGGCCCTGATCCAATCATTCTGCTGGTCGGTAACCGTTATGCTCTTTTTCACCATAGGCATGGGCCATCTCCAAGTGTGAAATAATCTTTTGTCATATTTAGTAGTATATTATGCGCATGACCGAGTTCAAGTTGCCATCCATATTCGATGGTAGCGGCATGGGAAGGCCATCGTCGAATCCATCGCAAATGTGATACGACGTATCCGCGCCCGGCAATGACGAGTGTTTAGCGCAAATTCGGCTCGATCAGTTTGCCGGGATAATCCGGCTGCTCGGCCGGCGTGGCGGCGATGAAGGCGGGGTGGTCGATACAGGCCTGGTGGATGGCCTCGATCAAAGGGTACGGCGTCATGTCCACGTCGAAGCGGCTTAGGCCCTTGGCCACCTGTGGGATCAGGTGCAGATCGGCCCAGCCGGGCTCGTCGCCAAAGCAATAAGGCCAAGCGGTGGGGCGTCGCCGCAACAATTCCTCCAGCGCGGCGAAGCCGGTGGCGAACCAATGGCGCTGCCAATGGTCGATACCGTCCTGATCGACGCCCAGGCCATGATGCAGGAAGCGGCGCACGCGGATCACGTCGATCGCATGCATTTCCGAGACCACGTGCTGGGCGAAGCCGCGGGCCTGGGCGCGGAGCACCGGATCGGCGGGCAGCAAGGGGGGCGTCGGGTAAGTTTCCTCCAGATACTCCAGGATCGCCGTTGCCTGGGGGATGATCTGTTCGCCAATCTTTAGGGCCGGCATCAGCCGCTGGGGATTGATCTTCTCATAGGCCTCCCAGCCTATTTGACCGACAGAGATGTAGTCGTAGTCGATGCCCTTCAAGCCGAGGGCGATCCGCACCCGCTCGCCGGCGGAATTGAGATAGTTGGAATAGAGGGTGAGGGTCATGGTCGCCGCCGTGCCGCCAATGGGAAAGGACTAGAATTCGAAGCCAAGATAATCGATGACCAGAAACAGCTTATCGACTTTCCGGCGATCCGCCGCCAGGGGTGCGACGATCAGTTCAAGATCCTGCCAGCGGGAAAACGCCTCCCAGTATACCCGGCCATCGCGAAATACGGGGGCCCGTTGATTCACAGCTTCGCGAAACCGCGCCAACGTGGTGTCCGTGCCGGCCCCAAAGCGGTTTTCAGACACCAATTGTCCCGTCAGATCGCGGCCGACGATGTCAGTCACGATTGTTCCAATCAGGCGGTAACGAAAGTCCGCGCCGCCGTCCAGTACGTCCACCACCACCGTGGTATTGAACCAGGGGGCGAGATCCTGGATCGAAAAATCCTGACGTCTCGGGAGTCCATTGTCCCGCTTGGCGTTCCAAAGGTGATAGAACGCAATGATTTTCTCCGAAGAGATCTCTTCTATCGACAGGTTTTGCGTTTCGATTGGCGTCGGCATCCAGGTATTATTCACGCCGCCGATCAAGCCGCAATGTAAATGGGCGACAGTACTCACATTCCGATTATCGAATAGACAAAAGCGGCAGTTCGTAATTCCATATGATAGGCGTTTCGGAGCCAGGGCACCGGCGCGCTAGATTGGTCACGGGAGGAAACACCGATGAAAATCACCAACGTCAAGGTGGATATCTGTAGCTGGAAGTCGGCTGGTTGGAAGACCGGCGTCGGCATGATGTTCGGCCAGGAACAGCAATTGGGCGTGGTCACGGTGGAGACCGACGAGGGTATTGCGGGCAATGCCTTCCTGGGTTCCTCCCGCATGGGGGCACAACATTACGCACCCGGATTGATCGAGTTTATCAAGCCCATGATCATTGGCCGCGACCCACAGGACATCGGCGCCATCTGGCGGGCCATGTGGAAAATGAACCGGTCTGTCGCCACCAACGTGATTGGCGCTATCGACATCTGCCTGTGGGACATCAATGGCAAGATCGCCGGCCAGCCCATCCACCGCCTGCTGGGCACTTGCAAGGAAAGCGTACCGGTCTATTCCTCGACCGCCTATCACGAGACCCCGGCCGAATATGTGGAAGAGGCCCTGCGTTTCAAAGAGAAGGGCTGGACCGCCCACAAGCTCCACCCCCACGGCCAGGCGGGCCCGGATATCGAGATTTCCCAGGCGGTGCGCGAAGGGGTCGGCGATGAGATGAAGCTGATGCTGGATTCCATGTGGGCCTACCAGTACGAGGATGCCCTGCGCGTGGGCCGCGCGATCGAGGAATTGGGCTTCTACTGGTACGAGGACCCGCTGGTGGAAGAGGATATCTACAACTACGTAAAGCTGAAGCAGAAACTGGATATCCCCATCATGTCTACGGAGTACGCACCGGGCCGCTTCTATGGCATGGCCGCCTGGATCACCGAGCGGGCCACGGACTTCCTGCGCGGTGATGTGGCGGTGACGGGGGGCATCACGCCCCTGGTGCGCCTATGTCATCTGGCGGAAGGCTTCAACATGAAGTGCGAGATCCACCACGGCGGCAACTCGCTCAACAACGTGGCCAACCTGCACGTCACCATGGCGGTGCCGAACTGCGAGTTCTTCGAGTATTTCCCCTGCACCGGCGCCAACGAATTCGGCCTGGTCGAGGATATCCAATATACGGACGGCTATGTCCATGCCCCGACCGAACCGGGCCTGGGCTACCAGATCGATTGGGACCTGGTGAAGCGGGAGCATCTGGGGACGGCGGAGTAGCTGGGTACCCGTGCCGACCGTTTCTTGTCATTCCCGCGAAGGCGGGAATCCAGGGCGACCCAACCTACGTAGCCGAGTTCCATTCTGCCCTGGACACCCGCATTCGCGGGTGTGACGGTGACGCAAACTTGGAGAACGCACCAGTTCAGACGCAACAAGGCCCGGACCTTGCGGTCCGGGCCCTGCTTTGAACGCTTACGACTTAGTAGATGTTCTGCGCCGAAACCATGGCATAGAGCATGGGGATCGACAGCATGGTGTTGGTCCGGCTGAACAGCATCGCCGTCCGGGCCGAGGCCGCCTTGACATCCGGCTCCGCGTCCACGATGCCCAGGGCCTTTTGCTGGTTCGGCCAAATGATGAACCAGACGTTGAACCACATGATCGTACCCAGCCACATGCCGATGCCGATCGCGGTGTGCTTGGCCACGCCGTCGGTCAGGCCGATGGCGATAGCATCCACCAGATAGCCATTCATCAACGCCAGCAGCAGACCGGTGACGATGGTCGCCATGGCACCCCAGCGGAACCAGAACAGCGCCGCTGGCGCGATATGGCCGCTGATCGCCGGCTTCTGCTCGTCCGGGATCGCCGGCATGGTTGGAATCTGCACGAAATTGAAATACCAAAGGATGCCGATCCACATGACGCCCGAAAGCACATGCAGCCAGCGCATGAAGAATGACCCCCATGCATGATCAAAGGCCGCGCTGTCCGAATGCCAGCCCATGAGAATAATGACCATGACAATCACCAGCACGACGCCGGCGATCACGGTATTGCGTAGATTTGTTAGAATTGCCGCCACTTTTCTTGTCCCCTGCCCGAAAATTTCGCGATTCAGTGAAATAAGAGTACCATTAACGCCCCAAATTTCAAATTTGCGCGGTCATTCCCGCCCCGTATCAATCAGAAAGAATTCCCATGAGTTTCGATTACACCCCGTTCTTCCGTGATAATTTGCCCCCCGCTGCCCAGCCCTTCGGCGGCTTTCCAGCGTATAATTTCATCGGCGGACATAACGACGCCGACAGCGTACCCGTGGACGAACTGGCCGCCGCCCTCACCAAGGCGATGGCACGGGACGGCAAGCATTTGGCTACCTACGGCATGAACAGCGGTGCCCAGGGTTATCTGCCGCTCAGGCAATATATCGCGGCGATGCTGGAGGACCGCGCCGGCATGGCCACTGATCCAGGCAGTATCCTGATCACCACCGGCTCTCTGCAGGCCCTGGACCTGGTCAACAGTGCCCTGTTATCGCCCGGTGACACCGTGTTGGTGGAGGATGTGAGTTACGGTGGCGCCTTGAGCCGCCTGCGCAGCCGGGGTGTCAAGTACGAAGCGGTCAAGGTGGACGAAGGCGGCATGAATATGGCGCATCTGGCGGAGGTTCTGGACAGCCTTGCCGGCAAGGGCATCAAGCCCAAGTTCATCTACACCATTCCCACGGTGCAGAACCCTTCCGGCACGGTCATGGCGCGGGAACGCCGGCAGCAGATGTTGGATCTGGCCCGCCAACACGGCGTGCCCATCTTCGAGGATGATTGCTATGCCGATCTCATTTGGGATGGCGACCGCCCGGCGGCAATCCGGTCAATGGACGATCAAGGTCAGGTGATCTACTGCGGCACATTCTCGAAGTCCATCGCCCCGGCCCTGCGCGTGGGTTACGTGGTCGCCGACTGGCCGGTGTTGAGCCGCTTGCTGCCCCTGAAGACCGACGGCGGCTGCGGTGCCCTGGAACAGATGGCCCTGGCGGAATATTGTCCTGAACGCTTTGATGCTCACGTCGATGACTTGCGCGGGACCCTGAAAGGGAAATGCGAAACCATGGTCGCCGCCCTGGAGGAACAATTCGGCGCCACGGCCGAGTTCACCGCGCCGAAGGGCGGTATCTTCATATGGATCACACTCCCGGATGAAGTGGACACAGACAAGCTGGCACAGGTGGCCGGTAGCCAGGGAGTTTCCATCAATCCTGGTTCTGAATGGTCCGCCGATCCCGACAGCGGACGGCATCGCCTGCGCCTTTGTTTCGGCAACGCCGGCGAACAGATGATCCGCGACGGCGTGGCCAAGTTGGCGGAAATCTGTCACGCCGAATTCGGCGTGCCCTTGCGGGGCGCCAACGTGGAACGCTGACGGCCTAGGTCGGGAAAATGGATACAGTCACCCAGATTACCCTGGGGGCCGCCGTCGGTGTGGCGGTCCTGGGCCGGCGGATCGGGCCAAGGCGGGCCGCTATCGTCGGCGGCCTTCTCGGCACTCTGCCGGATCTCGACATTTTGTGGCCCGTCGACAACGAAGTTGAGGCTTTCGTCTCCCATCGCGGATTCAGCCATTCCCTGATCGTACAGGCTCTGGTGACGCCTATTATTGGCGAAGGCATGGTGCGTTTCGTTAAGGCCCTGCGCCAGCAACGTGTCCTGACCTATGCGGCCGTCTACCTCTGTCTGTCCACCCACGCCCTGCTTGATGCCATGACAGTCTACGGCACAAAATTGCTGTGGCCGCTGTCGAAAGAACCTTTTGCTGTCGGTTCCATATTCATCATCGATCCGCTCTACACCCTTCCCCTGCTAGTCACGCTGATTTGGGCGCTTTGTCTGCGCAATTGGAGCCAGCGCATGGGCCAGGTGGCCGCGGTGGCGCTCTCGCTCTCTACCGCTTATCAGGCCTGGTGTTTTGCCGCGCAGCAGATGGTCGCCGGCCAGGCCCGGGAACTCCTGCGCCAGGCAGAGATATCGGCTGATAGACTCCTGGCCATACCGACGCCTTTTAACAGCAAATTCTGGCGCGTCATCGCTATTGTCGATGATCGCTATCTCAACATTTATTTGCCGGTCTTCGGCGGGCCGAAAGATGCGGTCGTATACAATCACCCCAGGAAACTGCACCTGGCGGGATGCGTGCTCGGCAACCAGCCCTATGAACGGGTGGCCTGGTTCAGCCGGGGGTTCTATCGACTCGAACGCCGGGACGGGGAAATCGTCATCTCCGATCTGCGTATGGGCATGACGCCCAACTATGTCTTTCGTTATGCTGTCGCCAAGGAAGCTCCGGCAGGCACCGCCGCGATCCCGCCGCGCCGACTGAGCGGGCCACGCGGCAGTGACGAGGACGTGGAATGGCTTTTGACCAACGTATTCCATGGACCAGCCAGGCGCCCGGCGGAAGATGCCGCCTGGATCGCGACGGCGCGACTGGCCACCGCCTTTGCCACCAAGACCGCCCGGCATGACTGTCGGTCAAATCCATCAACCAGCTAGGACGGAAACGAAATCATGAAATTCTACGATTGCAGCACGGCCCCTTCGCCCCGACGGGCCCGGATTTTCATCGCCGAGAAGGGGCTGGACATCGAGACCGTGGATATTTCCATCGCCGACGGAGAGCAGTTGAGCGATGAATTCCGCGACGTCAACCCGAACTGTACGTTGCCGGTGCTGGAGATCGACGATGGTCCCAATCTGTTGAGCACTCTCGGCATCTGGGCTTATCTGGAGGACAAATACCCCGAACCGCCGCTTATGGGACGGACCGCCGCGGAGAAAGGCCATATCGCCGATTTGCGATGGAATCTCGAGGCCACGGGATTTGCCGGGATGCGCGATGCCTTGCGCAACTCCAGTCCCCGGATGAAGGGCCGCGCCCTGCCAGGGCCTGAGAATTACGAACAGATCCCGGAACTGGCCGAGCGGGGCAAGGCGATTGTCCAGCGCTTCATGGAAGGGGTCGACGAGATGATCGGCGACCAACCCTTCGCGGCCGGCGATGCCTATTCCGTCGTCGATATCGACCTGATGGTGCTGCTGGATTTCGCCAAGTGGCTGAAAATGGGCCTGCCCGACGACGCCGCCAATGCCCAGCGCTGGTACGAATCCGTCTCCAGCCGGCCCAGCGCCAAACTCTAGGTACAGATCATATAGTCCGGCGTCAGGCGGCTGAGGACCTCTGTGCCGTCTTCACCAATGATGATGGTGTGGCCCAGGCTCATGGCCAGGCCGGCGGGGCTGTCGATCAGGATGGCGTGCAAGAAAAGAACCATGCCCGGCTCGGCCAATAGCGGATTGCCGCTATAGAGCATGGGCGGTACGTCCATCCAGGTAGGCCGGAAACTGGCGCCCAAGGAATAGCCGCAGGCGGCCATGCGCACATCGCCATAACCGGCATCGTCGTAGACCTTGCGGTGGGCATCATCGATCTCGCCCAAGGGGCGTCCGGGCCTGGCCGCCGCTGTCATAGCGGCGAGGGCCTCAGCCGTGACGGCGAACATCTCTCGATGCTTGTCACCGCCCGTGCCGATAGCCACGGTGCGCATGAGACAGGCGCAGTAATGGCGGTAGCTGGCGGCGAACTCCATCGTTAACTGATCCTCTGGGTCGAGATCACGAAAGCCCGTGGCGGAGCGGATCAGCAGGGCCCGTTCGCCCGATCCCAAAACCGGTCCTGATGGTGCCGGGTCGCCGCCGCCAGAGAGGATCGCCGCCACGCCCGCAGCCGCAATGTCGCCTTCGAAGGCGCCGGGGCCGGCGGTATTCAGCATGGCCTCTAGGGCATCGTCGGCCAGCACCGCTGCCCGGCGCACATAAGCAAGTTCCGGCGGCGATTTAACCAGGCGCAGTTGCCGGACAAGGGTTGATGCATCCACTAGGTCCGGCCAATCGGACAGGCTGGCCTTGAGCCGTTCATAGTCATGGACGCGCAGGCCATAGCTGTCCATCTCCAGGCCGATCTTCTGCCCGGCCAGACCCTTTTCGATCAGGATATCCCGTAATTCGTCGGTCGGCGCCGCGCCCTCCTGGTCATACCAGATGCGTATGTCATCGATGACGGAGGTGCGCCGGGCCTGCTCCAAATCCGGCCGCCGAGTCAGCAAGGTCAGAGGCGCTTCATCCGTCGTCAGCACCAGACACTGGAAGAAGACGTAGCCGGTGGTGTCGTAACCGGTCAGATAA
The DNA here is from genome assembly GCA_964344935.1 of uncultured Rhodospirillaceae bacterium. GTDB lineage: Bacteria > Pseudomonadota > Alphaproteobacteria. Next base: position 115,010 of record CAYFPL010000010.1, on the reverse strand, counting down.
TAGTGGCTTTCCTGGGCGAAGATCAGGATCGCCGCCAGATCGCGCCGCCGCAGCGCTGCCCGGGCATTGGCGATACGGCGGTCGAACTCGTCGCTTTCGAAATGCAGCGCCACAGCCGCGCTCCTTTAGGTTCAGGAAAAACTGCTTCTCGTAGTCAGTATCCGCGCTCGATTTCTACAGTGTCCGTCAACGCTTCACCGGCCCTAGCCCGGCGCACTTGCTCTGCCAGGATCGGGGCAGCTGTATGGGCGGCTGACAGGCTGGCGATGTGTGGGGTGACCCGCACTTTTGGATGCTGCCACATCTGATCGCCAGCGGGCAAAGGCTCGGTGCGGAAGGCATCCAAGGTGGCGCCGGCCAAATGGCCATAATCGAGAGCCGCGATGAGGGCCTCTTCGACGACGATTTCGCCTCGGGAACAATTGATCAGGTAGCTCCCCCGGGGCATGGCGGCAAAGGCGTCGGCGTCCATCAAGTCCGTCGTCTCCTCGGTCAAGGGAAGCAATATGACGGCGATCTGTGCCGACGCTAGAACCCGCGCCAGGCCGTCTGGACCATGGTCGCAGGTAACACCGTCTATGGTATCCGGGTGCCGCCGCCAGCCCAACAGGTTGAAGCCCAGGGGTTGCAGGTATTGGGCACAGCGTCGGCCCATCTGACCCAGTCCCAGTAAGGCGACCGTGCGGTCCCGTGCGTCTGCCGCGGAATGGCGCTGCCAATGTTCGTGGCCGGCCTGCTGGTCGTAGGCATCCAGTCCCAGATGATGATGCAGCACCGTCGCCGTGACGTATTCGGCCATGCGGTCGGCCATCACGGGATCCACCAGGCGGGAGATCGGAATATCCCGCGGTAGGTCGGGATCAGTGAGCAGGGCATCGACACCAGCGCCCAGGGAGGCGATCCCCCGTAGGTTGGGCAGCTTGGCGAGTTCGCCATGGGGCAACCGCCAGACAAAGGCGAAATCAATGTCTTCCACTCTTCCCAGGTTCGGCCAGATGCGGAAATCGTCTTCCGGCAGGTGCGCCTGCAACGCCGCCAGCCACTCTTCAGCGTTGTCCCAGGGGCAATGAAACAGAATAGCCAAGAAATCACCTTCAAATTCGCTGTCTCCTGTATGCTAGGATAACAGCCTTTCGTGAAGAACACCGCCCGACATCTACAGGAGCCATCATGTCTCGCATCATCACTGTCGCCTCAGCCCAGCTGGGCCCCATCGAACGGGAAGAGGGGCGCGAAAGCGTCGTAAGGCGCATGACCGACATGATGCGCCAGGCCCATGACCGCGGTGCCGGCCTGGTTGTCTTTCCCGAGATGGCCCTGACCACCTTTTTTCCGCGCTGGCATATCGAGGATGAGGACGAGCTGGATAGTTTCTACGAGACCGAGATGCCCTCGGCCCAGACGCAGCCCCTGTTCGATCTTGCCAAGGAACTGGGCGTCGGCTTCTACCTAGGCTATTCCGAACTGTTCGTCGATGACACCGGCAAAAAGCGGCGCTTCAACACCGCCATCCTGGTGGACCAGCAAGCCAACATTGTCGGCAAATATCGCAAAGTGCACCTGCCCGGACACGCCAACTACGAGCCGGAACGCGCCTGGCAGCATCTGGAGAAGGGCTATTTCGAGGTTGGCGATCTGGGCTTCCCTGTATTCCGCACCATGGGCGGCGTAATGGGCATGTGCCTGTGTAACGACCGCCGCTGGCCTGAAACCTGGCGCGTCATGGGGATGCAGGACGTGGATATCGTCATGTTGGGCTACAACACGCCGGTCTATAATTCCGTGGCTTATGAAAGCCCGCATCTGCGCATGTTCCACAACCATATCTCCATGCAGGCGGGCGCCTACCAGAACGGCTGCTGGGCCGTGGGCACTGCCAAGGCGGGCATGGAAGGCGGCGTGGACATGATGGCCGGTTCCTGCATCATCGCGCCAACGGGCGAGATTGTCGCCTTGGCGACCACGGCCGAGGACGAGGTCATCGTCGCCGAATGCGACCTGGATAGGGGCCGCTATATCCGGGACACCGTGTTCAACTTTGCCCAGCACCGGCGTATAGAGAGCTATGGCCTGATCACCGAGCGCACCGAAGCGGTGCCGCCGCCGGAGTAAGCGATATGGCCGCACAATCCGAACGCATTGTCGTCATCAACCCCAATTCCTCTACCGATGTCACCGATGGCATCGATAACGCCATGGCGCCGTTGCGTTTCGCCGACGGCCCACAGATCGACTGTTTGACCCTTGCCGAAGGTCCGCCGGGGATCGAGACCCAGCGTCATGTGGATGGCGTGGTCGGGCCCCTGTGTGACCTGATCCAGCGCGAGGACAACAGCGCCGATGCCTTCGTGGTCGCCTGTTTTTCCGATCCCGGCCTGCATTCGGCCCGGGAAACCACCAGGCGGCCGGTCTTGGGTATATCCGAATGCGGAATCACGACGGCGCTGACCTTGGGTGAACGTTTCGGCATCATCGCCATCCTGCCCGCGGGCGTCGCACGGCATAAACGCTATATCCGGCAGATGGGCCTGGAAGGGCGTCTGGCGGGCGACCGTCCCATTGGCGTCGGCGTCACCGGCTTGGGCGCGGAAGAAGAAGTGGAGGGGCGCATGACCACCGTCGGCCGGCAATTAATCGAAGAGGACGGCGCCGATGTGCTGATCATGGGCTGTGCCGGCATGGCCCGCTATCGCCACCGCCTGGAAGACAGCCTGGGCGTACCGGTGATCGATCCCAGCCAGGCGGCCGTGGCCCAGGCCATTGCCGCCGTGCGCCTCGGCTACCGCAACAACACAACAATCCAGGAATAGACATTATGGAACTCATCGGACGTAATCTTTCACCCTTTGTCCGTCGCACGGGCGTCGTTTTGAACCTGCTCGGCATGCCTTTCGAGCAGCGCGCTCTTTCAACGGCCGACGACGCTGACGAGATCGCCAAGATCAACCCGGTGATCCGCGTGCCCTCGCTGATCCTGGATGACGGCGAAGTGCTGATCGACAGCAACGCCATCATCGACCATCTGCTGGAGGTAGGCGATCCAGATCATAGTCTGCTGCCCGCCTCCGGTGCCGACCGCCGCGCCGTGCTGCGCCTTGCCGCCATCGGCCACGGCGTGATGGAGAAAGGCGTTGCCTCTGCCTACGAGCGCAACCTTAGGCCCAAGGAGAAGGTCTATGACGGCTGGGTCGAGAAGGTGGAGCACCAGGTCGGGGAGGGCCTGGCGGCCCTGAACGACGCGGCAACGGGCGATTATCTGTTTGGCGATCACCTGTCCCTGGCGGATGTCAATGCGGTGGTGGCTCACGACTTCGTCGGCATAGCCGCCAAGTATCTCTTGGACGGGAATCCCTATCCCAATCTGGCCGCCCTGTCCCAGCGCTGCGGCGAGCTGCCGGCGTTCGCCGAGACGGAATTCAAGCCCGGTTAGGCGAAAAGAAAGGAGTCCGGACGCGGCGGCATAAGCCGCGCCGCTGTAAAGCGTCATGTAAGGAGGATCCGCCGTGAAGTTCGGTGTTTTGCAGTTCTTTAGCTGGCCGGGCCGGCGCGTACCCCTGGCCAAGGTTTATGAACGGGCTTTCGACCGCATGGAGGTTATGGACAAGACCGGCTATGACGCGGTGTGGCTGGCGGAACATCATTTCTCCACCTACAGCGTCTGTCCCTCCGTACATATCATGGGCACCCATATCGCGGCGCGGACCGAGAACCTGCGCATTGGCACTGCTGTCTCTCTGGCCTCGTTCTATCATCCCCTGCGTCTGGCCGAAGAAGTGGCCTTGCTGGACCATGTCTCCGGCGGCCGGGTCAATTGGGGCGCCGGCCGCGGCTTTGACCCTACGGAGCACAAGGTGTTCGGTGTCCCCCCCAATGAAAGCTATGCCCGGTTCCGGGAGGCGGTGGAAATCGTGCTCGAGGCCTGGAACGGCGACAAGCTCAACTACAACGGCGATTTCTGGCAGTTCGAGGATGTGGAGGTCTTGCCCAAGCCGGTGCAGGACCCCATGCCCGTGTGGCTGGCGGCGACCTCGCTGGAAGCCCTGGAATGGACCGCCCAGCAGGGCCATTCCATCATGATGGACCCGCATGCAACCCACCCCGAAATCGCCAAGAAGCGCGCGTTCTACAAGGAAACCCTGGAGGCGGCGGGCCATTCATTCGCCGGCCGCGACATCCCCATGGCCCGGACATTGGCCATGGGCGCTACGCAGGCCGAGGCGGAGGAGGTGGGCAACCGGGGCGCCGAGTTCATGTTCGGCAGCTATCTGCGCAAGAAAGCCAACATCCGGGGCGCCGCCGCCGGCGCACAGAAAACCATGCAGGTGGAGGCCTTGGATGCCACCATGGCCGCCGAGGAGGACCCCGTGGCCCGCTATGTCAACGACATCGCCATCTGCGGCTCGCCGGAAAAGGTGATCGACGACATTCAGGAGATGCAGGAGACCCTGCCGCTCGAATACCTGATGATCGCGCCCTTGAGCCACGCCTCGTTCGTAATGTTCACGGAAAAAGTCCTGCCGCGATTTCTCTAGGCGACTGTTATGATGAACATCAGATGTCTCTGACACAAAGGAGAACTCCTAAAATGGAACCAATCCGCTATGTGGACGCCTTGAACAACAAATACGGCGCCATGGGTTTTCCGCCCTACAAATGGAGCGAGAACGACACCGCACCCTGGACGCCACTGACCAAGCCGCTCAATGAATGCACCGTTGCCATGCTGGTCTCGGGCGGTATCTCGCACTGCAGCGCCATGCCGTTCGATCCCGACGCCCGCAACGACCACCGGGTGGACGCCATCGACCCCGCCGCGCCCTCGGATCAGTATCAGATCCATGACAGCTATTACGACCACCGGGACGCGGGCCGGGATCTGAACTGCATCTTCCCCATTGACCGCCTGGCGGAACTGGCCGAGGCGGGCGAAATCGGCGCCGTCGCGCCCCGGCATTGGAGCGGCTTCATGGGCCGGACCTATAATCGCTCGAAAGTGATCGGCGAGAGCGCGCCGGCCTTCGTCGAAAATCTAAAGGCGGACGGGGTCGATCTGCTCATCGCCATACCCGCTTGACCGCTCGATCATCAGACCGTGGGTCTGGTATCGCGCGTCACCGAGGAAATGGGCATCCCCACCGTCAACGTCTCCACCGGCCGGGACATCACCGCTCTGGTGCGCCCGCCCCGGAGCCTGTTCGTTAACCATCCCATGGGCAACACCTTTGGCAAGCCCGGCGATACGGCCATGCAGACCACTATCCTGCGCGCCGCCCTCGACCTCGTCGTCACCGCGACGGAACCAGGTGTATTGGTCGACTGGCCGGAGCCCTGGCACGAGGACTTCGAATACTACGCCGGCGACACCTCACCCGAGGCCATCGCGCGGCAGATGAAGAAGTAGCGAATCTGACTATATGATGATCACAAGAGGGTTGTTCATCTGCCTCGTGGCGGCGATGGCAATGATGCCGGCCATTGGTGTGCATGCCGCGCCGCCTGAAAAGACAATCCTCATCCTGTTCAATCACGGAACAAGCAGGGACAATGATTGTCGGCAATGGTTTCGCACGTGGCCCTATCAAACACCGCTTTGGGCAGAGAAAATCCATGGCCGTGAACTAGCGACTTCGGACGGTACGGCTTACGAAGTTAAGGTGGAGTTCGTCTGTACCAATCGGTCGCCGGAAAGAGCCAGAAGCGATCGGGAAGCCTGTGACCTCAGTGTCTGCCGCCGCGTGCAGGCCATTTCCGAAGTGATTGAAGACCGGGCCAAAACCTACCCCAGGCGCCAGATATTCCTGGCCGGCCATTCCGCCGGCGCTTGGTCGTCCCTGTTGATCAAACGTCACACACCCAGTGCCGTCAATGGTCTTATCCTGACAGCGCCGGCGTTTGGCGGGAAGCGCAATGAGCGCACCTGTGTTGCCAAGACTTGTACGGAAGAAGAAAGGCCGGCGCTGCGGCGCATGTTGATCCGTGCTCATCAAGATGCCCATATGGCCGCTGCCGCCGGCAACCGATCCCTGAACAGCCTGATTGCCACATTTCCCTGCGATCGGTTCGGCTGGCCCAGCGAATTATCGGTCGGCCCCGCACAAGGGTCTAGAGTTCATGTCTTCCCCCCATTCGAGGCGGGTGGTCAAGCACTTGCCTGCAAGGTCCGCGGCCCGGATCGGTTTTATAATGGCAAACCGCTCCGATTCTGCAACAAGGTCGAGAACCGGGACATACCGGGCAAACCCTTATGCAGTGAGAAGCGCATCGCCTATTGTCCGGCTAAGTTTGGCAAACTCTGCGAGGAAAGATCCCATCGTTTCTATAACGACTACGTAGAGGGACTAAGTTACACGCAGCTGGACTCGCCGGTGTTTTCGGATTGGTTCCTGGGCGACGGTGTCGTCACCGACTTCATTCGCGAAAGCCTTGATGGCTGGGCCCATGGCGATGGGAAGGCGATTGAAGGCGATGCCTGCGGTTTCATGAAGTCGCTAGAAATGTGCAAGGTCCGGTGAGCGCCACTGCAAGACCGACCACCGAAGCTCGATCTCAGTGCTGTGCCGCGAATACCCCGTTTTACTCCGCCGCAACGCTGTTGCCGCTTTCTCCTGCCGCCAGGAAGGGGCGTTCGCCGATGATGGTGACGCGGTGCATTTCGCGGCGCTGGCCGGCATAGTCGGCGATGGCGTTGTGCAAGGTACAACGGTTGTCCCAGAAGGCGATGGAGCCCTTGCGCCAGCGGAAGCGGCAGGTGAATTCCGGCTGGATGGCGTGGTTCCAGAGGTATTCCAATAGGGGGCGGCTTTCCGCCTTACTCCAGCCCTTGAAGTACTTGGTGTAGGTTCGGTTGACGAACAGCGCCTTGCGGCCGGTCTCCGGGATGGTGCGCACCGCGGGATGCTCCATCTCCGCCTCCGCATCATCGCCGTAGCGGAAGCTCATGGATTTGTTGGCGGAGGCGATGCGCCGGGCGGCGCGGCTGTTGAGACCGTAGGTGTCGCCGGCGCTGTGGATCGCGGTCAGGCCGTCGAGCGTCGCCTTCAAGCCATCTGAGAGGGCGTCATAGGCATCGCACATACTGGCGAACAGGGTATCGCCGCCCTTGGCCGGGCTCTCCAGGGCATAGAGGATGGAGCCCAATGGCGGCCGTTCATAGAAGGTGACGTCCGAATGCCAGCCGTTACCGAACCCCCGTTGCGTGTCGTCGGCCTCGCGGATCACGGGAAGGATTTCCGGGTGCTCCGGCAGGCCGGCCGCGAAGGGATGGATATCGAACTCACCGAACCGGGCGCCGAAGGCCAGATGCTGTTCTGGCGTGATGTCCTGATCGCGGAAGAAGATCACCGCATTCTCGTCGAAGGCGCGGCGAACCTCGGAAAACGTCTGGTTATCGAGCTCCTTGGACAAATCCACGCCGTGGATTTCGGCACCGATAGCCCCCGCCAGGGGCTCAACGGTGATTTTCTGATAGTCCATGATTGTCTCCCCTAGGCGGCCAACGGAATCCTTTGATATTCGTTCTCGCACGGCGGGCCGTCGGAGGCGTACATCACCTGGTCGTTCAGACTCAGGATCACCGAGGCCACGGTGAGTTTCTTGTTGTCCTCGGGCTCGTCCTCGCCCTCGTGGCGGCAGATGGCATAGGGATAGCCGAAATGGTCGCCGAACAGGCGCTTGACCAGATCCACGTCCACGGCGCCGTTGCGCTGTTCCAAGAGGCGCCGGAGGCGCTGGCTGCGGTACAGCGTCGAGGGCCCGCCCAGTTCCAGCACCGAATTGATGCCGTTCCAGACCTCGAAGTGATTGGCGTGGGTCAGCAGGCCGTCGGTGGGATAGAGGTAATTGGCCTTTTCCGGCGCCGTCTCCAAATCAATCACCTCGCCGTCGGCGTGGCCGATCAGGAAATTGGCGGAGGTATTGCGGTTCGATGACAGCACCGCCTTAAGGGCCTCGTTCATGTGCCGGGCATTCATGATATCGCGGACCCGCATATGGAAAGGTTTCTGCACCAGATTCTTGCCGTCCTGGTCCGAGATCAGGCCGTTGACGCAGAGGCCCAACCCCGCCTCGTTCAGGCCGATCATGCCGCCGACGATGCCGGCCTGGGTCAGGCAGACGAAATTGGGTCTATCGGGGCGTTCCACGCGCATGACAAAGCATTGCCCCCGGATCGGCGCCAGCCAGTCCCAATTCTGCCCGATCAGGGTGCCGCCGTCGTGGGTGACTTCGGGTAATGCCGCGAAGGCGGTACAACCCTGGGCCTCGTCTGCCGCAGACAGCCCGCCGGCCACCTCGCTCATGGAGGAGAGGTAAGTCAGCTCGTAACGGGCATTCAGCACAGCGATCTGTTCGATGGGCAGGTCCGCGCCTTCGGCCACGCCGGCCATCTCGGTGAAATATTCCTTATCGAAGGCTTTTATGCGCCGGGCCCAGTCATGGCCGCCGGCCAGGACCACTTCCCGGTCATTGCCCGCCAGTTCGAAGCGGCGCAGATAGATTTCCACATTCTCCCGGATCTTTTCCGGGAAATGGCGGCCGTGGACCAGGCCCCGCTCGTGGGGATCGGCGCCTAGATTGAGGACTTCCAGTTCGGGCATGCTCTATCTCCCTTCTTCTTCGGGCCAGACCTCCGCCAGGATGCGGAAGGCGGAGGCGGCCACCGGCCAGCCCGCATAATGGGCCGCGTGAATGATCATACCCTCGATCCGTTGCCGTGGCAGGCCGAGATTCTTCGCGGCGCGGAAATGGATGCGCTGCTCGGCCTCCCGATTCAAGGCGACTAGAATGGTGCAGGTGACCAGGGAGCGTTCCTCGAGGGCTAGGTCGTCGCCCTGCCACAGATCGCCGAACAGATGCTCGAGATTGTAATCGACGAACTTTTTCGGCACCCGCACGCCGGTCTCGCTGCCCTCAAGCAGCCGCCGCGCCAGGGCCTTGCCTTTGTCGCGCTTGCTCTCTTCGCTCATGGTCATTGTTCCTTCATGGTCACGGTCATTTGCAAATCATGGAAGCCCAACAGGCGGTTGTTGGGCACATAGCGGGGGGCGCCGGCCAGCTCGAAATGCTCAATGCGGCGCAGTAATTCCTCGATGGCGATCTTGATCTCCAACCGCGCCAGGGCCGCGCCCAGGCAGACATGGGCGCCGAAACCAAACCCGATGTGGCGGTTGGGACGCCGGGTGATGTCGAAGCTGAACGGATCATCGAAGACGCGGTCGTCCCGGTTGGCGGACATTTCCCAGACCGTCACCTTGTCGCCCCGGCGGATCGTTTTGCCGCCGAATTCGATATCCCGGGTTGCCGTGCGCCGCTTGTAAATCGACGGCGTCATCCAGCGCACGAATTCCTCGACCGCGCCTTTCACATGATCCGGATCATCCCGGATCATCTGCAACTGCTCCGGATGTTCGATCAGGGCGCGCATGCCGCCGCCGATGGCGCCGCGAGTGGTTTCGGCGCCGGCGGGAAACAGCAGCAGGAAGAACTGCGCCAATTCATCGTCCGTCAAGGCGCGGCCGTCTTCTCCGTCGAGGCGGGCATGCACAATGGTAGAGAGGATATCGTCGGCGGGATTGCGCCGTTTTTCCGCCACGATCCGCCGGGCATAGTCCCTGATCTTGTTGAAGAATTCCCGGGCGATGACGTTTGGGCTGTCGGCGGCGATGCCCTGGTCGATCCATTCGATCAGTTCGGCCCGGTCCTCCTGCGGCACGCCGAGGACGACACAGATCGCCTGGCTGGGCAGTTCGCGGGAGAAATGGCTGACGAAATCAAACGTCTTGCCTTTGGGAAACTTGTCGATCAGCAGATTGGCCCGCCGGCGCAACTCCCCTTCCAATTCGCCGATGGCCTGGTTGGTGAAACCCTTGTTGACCAGGCCGCGTAGCACCCTGTGGTGCGGATCGTCGGAATAGTTCAGCACCTGGCCGTTGATGCGTTCATCCTTCAAGGTGGTGCCGCCCCCGGTGCGATCGCCGCCCGTATCGGAGGAGAAGACCTCCGGCGTGCGCAGCACCTCGACGATATCGTCGTAGCGGCTGACCACCCAGAATCCGTCCCCATCCGGGGTGGCCTCGGTGGGTTCGTGCCAATGTATGGGATCGTTCCGGCGCAGCCAGGTCAGGAAGTCGTGGGGGAAACCGTCCTTGAAGCTGTTGTCGGAGGAAAGATCGACGGGCTGCATGATCAAACTCCTTGGCCCAGGTGCAGGCGCATGGTGGGTTGGCCGCGCAGGCTCATATTGTTGCGCCACGGCACATCCTCTCCTGGCAGGCTCAGGGCGGGATAGCGCTGCAACAGGGCCGGCAGCGCCACCTCCATTTCCAGCCGCGCCAGGGGCCCGCCCAGGCAAAAATGGGGGCCATAGCCAAAGCCCAGATGCTGCTTGGCATCCGCCCGGCGGATATCGAAACGGCCGGGTTCGGTGAATTTGCGGTGATCGTGATTGCCGGCCAGGCAATAAAGGTAGACTTTCTGGCCCTTTCGGAGCGTTTGGCCGCGCCATTGGAAGTCCTGGGCCACGAAACGGGTCAGCATGAACAGGGCGCCGTCATAGCGCAGGATCTCTTCCACAGCGCCGGCGACCACTTCCGGATCGTCCAGATTCTCTCGCAAATCGGCCATCTGATCGGGATGGCGGATCAGCGTACGCAGGCCGTTGGAGAGCAGGTTCATGGTGGTCTCGTGGCCGGCGAAAAGGAACAGGATCAGGTTGCCGATCAGTTCCTCTGTGCTCATCTTATCGTCGCCGTCGCGGGCCGCGATCAGCTTGTCGATGATGGCGTCCTGGGGATTGGCCCGCCGCTCGGCGATGAATTCCGTCAGATAGGCTGTCATCTCCTCTGCCGCGCGGGCGGGTGGGCGAATGATGTCCTCGCCCGGGGCACCCAGGCCTTTGGCGATATCGTCGGACCAGCGGTGCAGATCCTTCAGAACCGTCTTCGGCACCCCGATCAGCAAGGCAATCACCGCCGCCGGCAGGGGATAGGCAAAGGCCTTGATGAACTCGACGTCTCCCTCTTGCGGCATGGCGGCCAACAGTTCATCGACAATCTCTGCGATCTGGGGCCGCAGGCCGGCAATGGCCGTGGGTGTGAGGCCCCTGTTGGCCAGTTTGCGCAGGCGGGTGTGATCGGGCGGCTCGGTAATCACCATCCAGGTCTTGAGCGAGGCGGCATAGGCGCGGTAGGTGTCGCGGAATTCCTCCTCGAACAGCTCTGCCGGCGGCATGGGCCGGGAGACGGCCAAGCGGCGGTCGTGGAAGCCGGCTTTGACGTCGTCATAGCGGGTGATCATCCAGGCCTCGCCCTCGGGCGACCAATGCACCGGATTCTCTTCCTGAAGACGCAGCAGCAGGGGCAGCGGGTCGGCCATCTGGGGGATCCGGTTGGGATCCGCCTCGACGATCTGTTCCGCCGTGTTCATGCGAGCCTACTTTTTCCAGCCGCTGGAAATCCCCGCCATCAGGCCGCCGTCGACGATGATGTGCTGGCCGTTCAGCCAACTGATCTGCCCTTCTGCCAGGGTCACTATGGCCTCGGCGATGTCGATGGGCTGGGCCGCACGGCCGATGGTGTCGATCAGCATTTGCATGTTCTCTTCACCCACATCGCTGGTGAAGTCGGGCAGAATGGGGGTGTCCACAGGCCCGGGACCCACATCGTTGACCCGGATGCCGCGGGCCAGGCCCTTGCCGGCCAGCGCCATGGTGTAAGCCACCACCGCTTCCTTCGAGAATGTATACGAATCTGTTTCCAAGGCCTCCTGGTTCTCGTTCCACCAGGCCACACCAGCATCGAAATCCTCGATCGCCATCAGTTCGGCCAGATAGCCGCGCCGCTTGCGCCAGTTGTTGCCGGCAATGGAGGCCACGTTGACCACGGTGCCGCCGTCGGCAATGCGGTCCCAGACTTTCTCGGTGAAATAACGCAGGCCGAAATAGTTCACCTTCATGGTCAACTCATCGCCCCGGGCCATAGGAATACCAGCCACGTTCAAAAGCGACGAAAACGGCCCGTCTAGTTTCTCGGCAACCGCATCGATGCTGGCCGAATCGCTCAAATCGCAGTGATGCTGTTCGAAATCGTCGTTGCCGAAAGGTTGCACATCTACCGACACCACCTCGTGGCCCCGTTCCTGCAGCAGTTTCGCCGTCGCCGCGCCCACGCCTGAAGCACCGCCGGTCAACAATACCGGATGTTCCATGGCCATGATCTTCCTCCCTTTCGTCAAACTCGGTTTACCCATTTGATACCGTTGCCTGGGTTCCGTTCATAGGGAAAAGATTCAATTTCGTGCTATGGAACCCGCCATGAACAGTCCGCAAGATATCCTTGAGCAAGCAAGCCAACTGGCCGCTGCCGGAGACAAACCAGGCGCGCGGCAGAAGCTAGTCAGCCTGATTGAAGGCAAGGCACCGCCGCCGCAAGTGCTGCTGCCGGCGGCATTCCAGGCCTATCAGATCGGGGATATCGCCTTGGCTGAAAAGGCTCTGCGCCGGGCCATCGAGATTGCCCCGGACTTCGCACCGGCACACACCAACCTAGGCAATGTGCTGCGCGAACAGGGCCGGTTGGACGAGGCCGTGGCAGCGACGGAAGCAGCCTCGGAACTGGCCCCGGCGGACCCCATGAATTACGCCAACCTGGCGGCTCTGTATGAACAGATCCAGCGGCCGGACCGGGCCGAAGTAGCCCTTCGCGCAGCGCTTGAACGGGCGCCCGGTGAGCCAACGCTTTTGGATGCTCTGGGCCGGAATTTGTTGAAACTCGCCCGCCCGGCGGAGGCCATGGCGGCCCTGCGCGCGGCCCTGGATAAGGCACCCGGCTTGGCCAGCGCACACGTGACCATGGGCAATCTGTATCAGGAAGCCGAGCAGTTCGAACAGGCGGCTGCCGCCTATGAAAAAGCCTTGCAGGTCGTGCCCGGGGACCTGAACGCCCGCAACAACCTGGCGCTCGTGCATCTGCGCCAAGACAACTTGGATGCAGCGGAACAGGGGCTTCGTATGGTGACGCAAGCGGCGCCGCAGGACCCCCGCGCCTTTAATAATTTGTGCCTGGTACACTATCGCCAACGGGCTTTTGACGCAGCCCTGGCGGACTGTGACGGGGCCTTGGCCTGTGACCCAGGCAACCGCACGGCCCTTGCCAACAAGATCATCATCATGATCGAAATCTCCGACCGCGACGGCGTCGACCATTTGCAAGGCCTGGAGACATTCGTTACGGCCCAGCATATCGAAACGCCTGCCGGTTTTCCCGATCTGGCGGCCTTCAATGACGCCCTTTTCGTCGAAGTGAGTGCGGAGCCCGATCGTTTCAGCGAGCAAGGCCAAGCCCAGGCCCGCCAGACCCGCGATATTATGCTGGAACCGGGTCCGGCGGTGCAAGCCTATGCCGATGTCATCAACGATGCCGTTCGGACCTATATCGCCAACCTGCCGGAGGACCCTGGCCATCCCTTCATCGCCAGCCGTCCAACGGAATGGCGCTTGCAAGCCTGGGGGACCATCAGCACCGAAATCGCCGAGGGCGAGGATACCCATATTCACCCCGATGCCTGGCTGAGCGGCGTCTATTACCCCCGTTTGCCCGATGCGGTGCGCGACGATGGCGATACGGGGGGCTATCTAGAGGTGGGCCGGCCGCCGAACCATATCGAACTGACGCAGGAACCGGAGCTAAGGATCGTCAAGCCCGAGCCCGGCCTTTTGGTTCTCTTCCCCTCTTACGTCTATCACCGCATCCTGCCCTTCCGCGACAGCCAGCCGCGCATGAGCGTCGCCTTCGATGCGGTACCACGTTAGGCCCCTTGCTTGACGCATCCAAAGGCTCTGATACATTGAGACGGAATAAAGAGTGGATAACTGTGCGCGCTGGTCGGCCAGCGCGCCTAGAGGGACGAGCGAATGGTAGGGATTAAGGCGTATGGCGGCTATGTGCCCAGGCGCAGGCTGCCGCGCAGTGTGATTTTAGAGAACGTGAGTTGGTTCAATTCCGCCCTGAAAGCGTACAGCAAGGGCGAGCGTTCCATGTGTAATTGGGACGAGGACGCCTTGACCATGGCGGTGGAGGCCTCCCGCGATTGTCTGAACAAGACGCGGCCTGACGACATCAAGGCCATCTATCTGGCATCCACCACATTGCCGTTTACGGACCGGCAGAATTCCGGCGTTTTGGGCACGGCCCTGAACCTGGGCCAGAACCTGATGACCATGGACATCACCTCCTCGCAGCGGGCCGCCACCTCCGGCCTGGTCAACGCATTGAGCGTTGTACAAGGGACCGGCGGCAGCGCCTTGTTCGCCACGGGCGAGCATCGACGCGCGCAGACCGCCAATACCAACGAGTTGATGTTCGGCGACGGCGGCGCCGCCCTGCTGCTGGGCGACGAAGATGTCGTCGCGGAATATGTGGGCTGTGGCCAGGTCGCAGTGGATTTCGTCGATCATTATCGCGGCCAGAATGCGGATTTTGACTATAACTGGGAAGAACGCTGGATTCGCGACGAAGGCTACATGAAGATTGTACCGGAAGCGGTTCAAATGGCCCTGGACAACACGGGCCTCTCGGCGGACGACATCGATCATTTCGTCATGCCCGGCACGATCCGCAACATCGGCGGCATGGTGGCCAAACGCTGCGGTATCAACCCGGAAGCTGCGCGGGACAATCTGCACAACGTGATGGGTGAGGCGGGTACCTCCCATGCCCTGATCATGTTGGTGGATTGCCTGCAGGACGCCGCTCCGGGCCAGACCATCATGGTGGTCGGCTGGGGCCAGGGTTGTGACGCTTTGATCTTCAAGACCACCGATCTTTTGTCCAGCATGTCCGACCGCCAAGGCATTAAGGGCCATCTGGCCTATCGCAAGGAAGAGACCAACTACAACAAGTTCCTGGCCTTCAATAATTTGGTGGAGCAGGACGGTGGTTTGCGGTCGGAAACCGACAAGCAGACGGCATTGTCCACCCTGTACCGCAACCGGGAAATGGTGATTGGTTTCGTGGGCGGCAAATGCGCCCAATGCGGAACCGTGCAGTATCCCAAGTCGCGCATATGCGTGAACCCCAATTGCGGTGCCATCAATACCCAGGAAGATCACCAGATGGCGGAATCCACCGCCAAGATTCAGTCCTGGACCGCCGATAACCTGACCTACGCCCCAGACCCGCCGCATCATTTCGGTATGATCACCTTCGACGGTGGTGGCCGTATGATGGCCGACTTCACGGATGTGGATGAAGGCGGCGTGTCGGTCGGCGATGATTTCCGCCTTGTGTTCCGGATCAAGGCGGCGGACGAACGACGTAACTTCAACAAATATTTCTGGAAAGCCGCGCCGAAAGTTCAGGCGTAAGAACGCGCGTCATTTGGCGCATTAAGGAGAAAACATCATGGCCACAGGTATTAGAGATAAAGTCGCCATTCTTGGCATGGGTTGCTCGAAGTTCGGTGAGCGTTGGGACTGCGACGCCGAAGATTTGATCGTCGAAGCGTATATGGAAGCGATTGAGGACGCGGGCATCGAAACCACGCAGATCGATGCCGCCTGGTTCTCCACGGCGATCGAAGAGGTGCATGTGGGCAAGTCGGGCGTGCCCCTTTCCGTGGCCCTGCGCCTGCCCAACATCCCCGTGACCCGGGTCGAGAACTTCTGTGCCTCCGGCACGGAAGCCTTCCGCGGCGCGGTCTATGCGGTCGCCTCTGGCGCGGCTGATATCGCCTTGGCCCTGGGCGTCGAAAAGCTTAAAGACACCGGCTATGGCGGCCTGCCTCAGCGTGGTAGCGGCCCGTTGAACGACATGATCAAGAACAACGGCTCCGCCCCCGGCGGCTTCGCGCAGCTGGCTACCGCCTATGCCGAGAAGCACGGCGTGGATATGGACACTGTGAAAAAAGCCATCGGCTCCATCTCGGTGAAGAGCCATGCCAATGGCGCCAAAAACCCGAAAGCGCATCTGCAAAAGGAAATCCCGCTCGAGACGGTTTTGAACGCGCCGATGATCGCGGCACCTTTGGGTCTGTTCGACTGCTGCGGCGTTTCCGACGGTTCCGCCGCCGCCATCGTCACTACCCCGGAAATCGCCGCCTCCCTCGGCAAGAAAGACCGGATCACCGTCAAGGCCTTGCAGCTTGCGGTTTCCAATGGCCAGGAATCCGGCCACAACTCGTGGGATGGCAGCTATTTCCTGACCACCCGCAAGGCGGCCGAGCGGGCCTACAAGGAAGCCGGCATCGAGAAGCCGCGCGAGCAGATCTCCATGTTCGAATGCCATGACTGCTTCTCGATCACCGAGATGGTCACCATGGAAGATCTCTACATCTCCAACGAAGGCGAGGCCTGGCGCGACGTGCTGGACGGCTTCTATGATGCCGACGGTCAGGTGCCCTGCCAGATCGATGGCGGCCTGAAGTGCTTTGGCCATCCCATCGGTGCCTCGGGCCTGCGTATGCTGTACGAGATGTACACGCAGCTCCTCGGCCGGGCCGGCGAACGTCAGTTGGCCGATCCCACCTTCGGGATGACCCACAATCTGGGCGGCGCGCCGCATCAGAACGTCTCGTCCGTGGCCATCATCGGCCGCGAGGGCGCCTGATCCGGCCTAAGCCAAAGACCAAAGGGGAAGGGGACGCAGCCGCGTCCCCTTTTTCGTTCGTCGGGAACGAATAATTGAATTCTCTGGCCCTCAATATCAACCGTAGGATCTACTACGGCTGGCTTATCCTGGCCGTGGCGGCGCTGGGCATATTCGTCAGCGGGCCGGGGCAATCCCACACTTTCAGCGTCTTTCTGGTGCATATTCAGGCGGACCTGGGGATTTCGGCGACCTCCGTTTCCTCCGCCTACGCTTTCGCCACCCTGCTTGCTGCCTTCGGTCTGCCCTGGATGGGGCGGGTGTTGGACCGGATTGGCGCACGTATGCTTCTCACAATCGTCACCATCGGGCTGGGCTTGGCCTGCATCGCCTTTGGCGCCGTGGCCGGCTTCTTGTGGCTGGCCGTTGCCTTCGCGGCACTGCGCTTCCTGGGCCAGGGCAGTGTCATGCTGGGCTGCTCCAACCTGGTCTCGCAATGGTTCGACCGACGCCGCGGCTTCGCCATGAGCATCATGGCCATGGGCTTCTCAGTTTCCATGGCCATCCATCCGCCCCTGTCGCAGTGGCTGATCGATACGGTCGGCTGGCGCCAGGCCTGGGTCTGGCTGGGCATCAGCACCTGGGCCCTGTTGCTGCCCCCCGTTCTGTTCCTGGTCCACAACCGGCCGGAGAACCTTGGCCTTAGGCCCGATGGCGAGGTGTTGGATGACAACGGCGCAGCGGCGGCGTCCAGCGCCGAACACGGCCTGACGCTCCGGGAGGCGCTGCGCACGTCAACTTTCTGGATCCTGGCCGCGGGCCTGTTCAGCCTGTCCATGCTGGTGACCTCGCTGCATTTCTTCCAGGTCTCCATTCTGACCACCCAGGGCCTGGGCGAAGCAGCGGCGGCCCGCATCTTTCCCATTTCCGCGACGGTCATGGTGATCGCCATTCCCATTATCGGACGCGCCCTGGACCGCTTTCAAACCCGCTGGGTCTTTGCTTTCGGCCTGGCGGTCATGGTCTGCTCGCTCATGTCCGCCGCCCTGGTCCGAGACCTGCCCAGCGCCATGGTCTATGCCGTTGCCTTCGGCCTCAACAACGGCTGCACCATGACCTTCTTCGGCTACATGTGGCCGCGGTTCTTTGGCCGCAAGCATCTGGGGGCGATCCAGGGCACGGGTCAGATGATCGGTGTTTTCGGCGCCTCCCTGGGGCCGCTGCCCCTGGGTATCGCTTTTGACCTGGTGGGCAGCTACTGGCAGACGCTTATGATATTGGCGGCCTACCCCGCTCTGTGCGCCATTGCCGCCCTGTTCCTGCGCACGCCGGCGAAATTGCTGGCCCAACAGGCGGAAACGGAGGCGAAATAGGAACGGCGGCGCCCTGGAAACCAGAGCGCCGCCGGACATCTAGGCTGGATGAGGTATTAGGCGGCCGCTTTCGCTGCCGCTGCCGCCTTGTCCAGGGCCTGGGCCAGATCGGCAATGATATCGTCGATATGCTCAATCCCCACCGACAGCCGCACATAGCCGCCTGTGACGCCAGTTGCCAACTGCTCTTCCGCGGTCAATTGGGAATGGGTGGTTGTGGCTGGGTGGATGGCCAGGCTGCGGGCATCGCCGATATTGGCGACGTGATAAAACAGCTCCAGCGCATTGATGAACTCGCGGCCTGCCTCCAGCCCGCCCTTCAACTCCAGTCCCACCAGGCCGCCATAGCCGTCCTTGAGGTACCTATCCGCCCGCGCCCGGTCTTCGCCGCCCTGCAACGATGGATGGATCACCTTCACCACCTCGTCGTGGCGGTTCAAGTATTCGGTCACTGCATCGGCATTGCGGCAATGCTCGCGCATCCGAATGGGCAGGGTTTCCAGGCCCTGGATAGTCTGGAAAGCGTTGAAGGGACTGACCGCTGCGCCCAAATCCCGCTGCAGAGTGACCCGTAGCTTGATGATATAGGCGATGGGCCCAAGGGGCTTGATCGCCTCGGACCAGACTGCGCCGTGATAGCTGGGATCGGGCTGGTTCAATAGGGGTTGGCGTTCGGGGTAGGCCTCCCAATCGAAATTACCGCCATCCACGATCAGGCCGCCGATGGAGGTGCCATGGCCGCCGATATACTTGGTGGTGGAATAGACGATGATCGCCGCGCCATGGTCGAAGGGGCGGCAGAGGATGGGGGCAGCCGTGTTGTCCATGATCAGGGGGATGCCGAACTCGCGGCCAATATCCGCCACCTCCTGGATCGGGAAAACGATCAATTTCGGGTTCGGCAGGGTTTCGGCGTAATAGGCGCGTGTCCTGTCGTCCGTGGCGTTGCGGAACGCTTCCGGATCCGCCGGGTCGACGAAGCGTACTTCGATGCCCTGTTGCTTCAAGGTGTTGGCGAACAGGTTCCAGGTTCCGCCGTATAGATCGGTGGATGAGACGACGTTGTCGCCTGCTTGCGCCAGGTTCTGGATCGCCATGGCCGAGGCCGCCTGCCCAGATGAAACCGCCAACGCGGCTGCGCCACCCTCAAGCGCCGTGATCCGCTGTTCCAGGACATCATTGGTGGGGTTCATGATGCGGGTATAGATATTGCCCAGTTCCTTGAGGGCGAACAGGTTGGCCGCATGGTCGGGGCTGTCGAACTGGTAAGACGTGGTCTGATAGATCGGTACGGCAACCGCACCCGTCGAAGGGTCGTTGCGATAACCGGCATGCAGGGCCAGGGTTTCGGGGTTTTTGCTGTTCGTCATGGTCTTCTTCTCCCAAACATTTCCTGCCAGCCCGGCTCCAAACTGAAAAACCGCCACAGCTTTGGCTGGGCGGTTGGCACCGACCGGTTTAGCTGTATTTTTTACCCGCGCCCGCAAGCTGGCTCAAATCGGCGCGAGGCGTACTCTAGAATGATTGTCCGAAGCGGGTCAATAGGAATTTAAGATATACCCATGTCTTTATATATGACCGAAATTTGTTTCAAATCCGTGGGCGGGCTATGGTGGTGGCTTGTATGAATTCCGGGTTGAAGAACGATGCCGCCGGCTGATTTCCCATATAACAACGACCTGCGCGCCCAATTCACGGACCGCCTGCAGCGCTTCGAACGCCAATCCCATGACGGCGACGGTCTGAAGCATGCCGCCGTGACCATAACCTTGATCGACGACGGTACTGGACAGGCGGCCTTTGTACTCACACGACGCACGCCAAGATTATCCTCTCATGCGGGGCAAAAGGCCCTGCCTGGCGGCCGCATTGATGCGGGCGAGACGGCGGTCCAGGCCGGCCTGCGGGAACTGGCGGAGGAAATTAACCTGCATCTGGACGAAGGTGCGGTGATGGGCCTGCTGGATGATTATCCCACGCGATCAGGTTATGTCATCACGCCGGTGGTCATCTGGGCCGGCCAGGGGGCCGAATTCCATCCCAACCCGGACGAGGTGGCCAAGATTATGCCCATTCCTCTGTCCGATCTGATACGGCACGATTCACCGGAATTCGAAACCATTGCGGAAAGTGAACGGCCGGTTCTGAAAATCCGCTTTGGCGACGACCAAGTCCATGCCCCCACTGCCGCCGTGATCTACCAATTCATGGAAGTGATCATGCGGGGTCGGCCCGATATCCGGGTCGACCATGTGGAACAGGCTGTTTTCGCCTGGAGATAGCGCAGCGTGCGTCCAATTGGACGCGCACCCTTGCGCTAAAGCCTCTAAGATAGGGCAACATAACCGCACTTAATTGAATGCGGGTTGCCGTAGATCAACATGAGATCAGATTGCAACAATCTGATCTCATAAAGATGCTCTAGGGAGGTTGACCATGACCGAGACCATCCGCCCCCGGCGCAGTGTCCTTTACATGCCCGGCTCCAACCAGCGAGCCATGGAGAAGTCCAAGGATCTGCCTGCCGATGCCCTGATTTTGGATCTGGAAGACGCCGTTGCCCCGAACGCCAAGGTGGCGGCCCGGGACCAGGTTGTGGCGGCGTTGGATGCGGGGGGCTACGGCCCGCGCGAAGTGGTGATCCGCATCAACGGTTCGGGCACACAATGGCATGCCGACGATTTAGCCGCGGCGGCTGGTTCGAAGGCCGACGCCGTTCTATTGCCCAAGGTCGAGGGTGCCGGCCAGGTCCGGGCGGCGGCGGCAGCTTTGCCCGAGCACATGGACCTTTGGTGCATGATCGAAACGCCCCTGGCCATTCTGCACGCAGAGGAAATCGCCGCCGCGTCGCACAAGACCAAATGCCTTGTCATGGGCACCTCCGACCTGGCGACGGACCTCAATGCCCTGCACACTCCGCACCGGGAACCGTTCACCACCTCGCTGTCCCTGTGCCTGTTAGCTGCCCGCGCTTATGGCCTGGCCGCCCTGGACGGGGTTTATCTGGACCTCAAGGACGACAAGGGTTTCGAAGCGGCCTGCCACCAGGGCCGGCAGTTCGGCTTCGACGGCAAGACCCTGATCCACCCCCGCCAGCTTGCCGCCGCAAACCGCATCTTCGCGCCATCCAATGACGACGTGGCCGAAGCGGACATCATCGTCACCGCATTCGAACAGGCCCAAGCGGAGGGCAAGGGCGTCGTCGTGGTCAATGGCCAACTGGTGGAGAACCTTCACGTCGCCGCCGCCCGGCGCCTGTTGGCCTTGGAAGAGGCGATCAGCGCCCGCATGCACGAGGATTGATCATGGCGCGAAATGTACTGGTTACGGGCGGGGCCAGCGGCATCGGTCTCGCCATCGCCAAACGGTTCGCGGCCGGCGGCGACCGCTTGCTCTTGGTCGATGTGAACGATGGAGCCGGCGAAGCAGCGGCAGAAGACCTTGGCGCAACTTATCGTCACTTGGATGTGGCCGATGAAAGTGCCGTGGCAACGGCTGTCGCCGCCATGGAAGAAGAGATCGGCGGCATGGACGTACTGGTCAATTCCGCCGGCCTGTTGCAGAACAAGGCGACCGTCGGCGATTTTCCTCTCGAGGATCATGACCGTATTTGGGCCGTGAACTACCGTGGCAGCTACCTCATGTGCCGGGCCCTGGGCCCCCGTATGGCGGCGAGAGACGGCGGCGCGATCCTGAACATTGCCTCCATCAACAGTTTCACGCCGTTGCCCCTGCCCGCCTACACCCCGACCAAGGCCGCGATCGACAGCCTGACCCGCATCCTGGCGGCGGAATTCGGCCCCGCCGGCGTACGGGTCAACGCGGTGGCGCCTGGCTTTACCCTGACGCCGGCCTTGCAGTCCCGGATCGACAGTGGCGATCGGGACCCGGCCGGGATGGAAGGCCTCAGCACCCTGGGTCGGCTGGTGAAGCCTGAAGATGTGGCCGAGGCGGCCTACTTCCTTTGTTCCGATGCCGCCGGTGCCATCACCGGCGTCAATCTGCCGGTGGACTGCGGCTATATGGCGGCGATCAGCTATAACACCTATCCCGCCTGAACCTATGCTGCGCCTTCCGCTTTGACGGCGGTCCAGAATAGATCATAATTATCTCATGAAGATATTGCGGCACCGGTTGCATCAGGACGACGGCACGGCCGTGCCCTACCAGCGCAGCCCCAACGGCGGCGATGATCTGAACCCGCGCTATCTGATCATGCATTACACCGCCGGCTCCAGCGCGGCAGGTTCCATCGCCCATATGATGAAGCCCGGCGCTCAGGCCTCGGCACACCTGGTCATTGGGCGCGACGGCGCCACCACCCAAATGATGCCCTTCAACAAGGTCGCCTGGCATGCCGGGCGCAGCCGCTGGCTGGGTACGGTGGGATTGAACCGTCATTCCATCGGCATCGAACTGGACAACGCCGGTAGATTGACCCGGCAGGGCGGTCAATGGACGGCCTGGTTTGGCCGCGCATATCCAGACGATCAGGTCTTTGAGGCGGCGCACCGCCACGGCGGTCCGGAATGTGGTTGGCACACCTATCCTGAGGCGCAATTGACCGCGGCGCGGGAAGCGGCCGAGGCCATCATCGCGCATTACCAGCTAGCGGACGTTTTGGGGCACGACGACATCGCGCCCAACCGCAAGCAGGATCCGGGCCCGGCCTTTCCCATGGAGAATTTCCGCGCCAGTGTGATCGGCCGTGCCGCGGATATGCCGGAACACTTCCTCACCATCTCGCGACTGAACATCCGCGAGGGGCCCGGCACCCACTTTGCGAAACTGCAGGATGACCCCCTTGCCATGGATACTCGGCTGGACCTGCAATCGCGGCAGGGTGAATGGTGTTACGTCGACGTTCTAGACCACGACGGCCAGCCCCAATTGAGCGGATGGGTGCATGGGGGCTATATCGCCCCTGCCTGATCCTGGCGAGCCAGGTCGTCCGACCACCGCAATCAGGACACGTTTACGGTTCCATGGCCTTTTGCGCGGCCTCGTCAGGGCCTAGCCCTGCGTCCCAAAGCCGGGCGATCAAACGCCGGCCGCTATAGCCATTGGATTGATCGGCGCAGAGCCAGAGCACGGGCGGGCGCATGATTTCAGGCGCTAGTAGGTTGCCATCGGCGCCCTTGCGGTCGGGTCCCGGCGGCAGTAGATCGGTATCGGTGGCGCCGCCGGGCAGAAATACATTCACGGTGACGCCGGTATCCGCCAGTTCCGCCGCCCAGGCCGTGCTACACGCCTCGATCGCCGCTTTAGAGGGGCCATATGGGGTGTAGCCCTGACGGGTCATAGTCACCTCGGACGTGGATATATTGATGATCTTGCCGAAACCCTGATCCACCAAGATCGGCGCCACGGCCCGTGACATCAGGTAGGTACCGTTGACATTGACGTCGACAATATGTTTCCAAGCGGCCGGATCCGATTGCCAGAACTTTGTCGGAACCTTGTTGTAGGTTTGGCTGATCAGCCGCATGCCCCGTCCGGCATTATTAATCAAACAATGGATGGCGCCGAAATGGTCCAGGGTCCGTGCCGTCACTGCCTGGCAATCCTCCCAATTGGCGACATCACCCTGAATCCCGATAGCATCGCCCTTGCTCAATGACTTGGCCTCTGCCACAGCTGCCGACAGACTGTCGCCGCCTTGTTGCGATGTGATCGCCACATGGGCGCCCGCTTCCACCAGGGCCAGGGTCATTTCCCGTCCCAGGCCGCGGTTGCCTCCGGTAACGATGACGACCCGGCCTTGCAGGGATGGATAGGGTGTGGTCATGGCGTCCTTTAGGAAATGGCGTTGGCGCGTTCCAGGGCATCCAGCATGTTGTTGCGGCGCAGGAAGGCCACGGCCTGTTCTTCGTCCGCGATCATCGCCCGCAAGTCGGCGATGTGCTGCAGGCGGCGGTCGTCTTGCATCTGCTCCATGTTCTTCTTGTTCTGAATGGTCTGATTTTGAATGAATTCGACCGTGATCTGCCGCCGTTGGCGTTCATAGAGATCCAACAAGTCATGCGAGGCACCGTCTTTGATGATGGCAACCAGCTTCGGGCAGAGATTGAAGACATCATGCAGGCCCCCGTTCATGCCCATGCCGCCCAAGGGATTGTTCAAATGGGCCGCATCGCCGGCAATGACGATATTGCCCTGCCGGTACTGTTTGGCGACGCGCTGGTGCACCCGGTACAGGGTGACATGCACCAGGTTATAGGGCTCGTCCCTGGCAACCAGACCGTTCAGCAGACCTTGGATCCGATCGGTGTGCAAAAGGTCCTCTTCCGGCTCGTCCGCGTCGGTCGGGAAGAGAACCCGCCACAGGCCCGGCACTCGCAGAATGGCGCACCATTCCACCGGGTCGGAGATATAGTTGACGTGGGAGAGGTTCTCCAAATGCTCTTCGAACGGGAAATCCGTTGAAACCACGAGGAATCTTTCCGGATAGGTGAAGCCTTCGAATTCCGTCCCCATGGCCCGGCGCACGGTGCTGGGGCCGCCGTCGGCGCCTAATAGAAACCGGCCCTCTATGGATTCATTGCCCCCTTCGCCCGCTATCTCCACAGATACGCCGCCGTCGCTTTGATGGACAGACGTCAGCGTGGTGGAAAACCGGATATCAGCCAGGCCGCTCGCCTCCAGCATGGGCAGGATGGTCCGGGTCAGTTTGAACTGCTCGCATTGCAGGCGATAGGGATGGCGTGTGTGCCCGGCCAGGACGCCCAGGTCGAATTCTGCATAGGCACCGGTGGCCCGGTCCCGGTATTGATACTTCGGTGCGATCAGACCTTGCGGCAACAACTGCGCCGTGACGCCCAGATCGTCCAGCATGTCCAGGGTCGGCGGGTGGAAGGTGGAGCCGCGTAGATCCTCCGCCAATTCGGGTTCGCGTTCCAGCAGAACCACTGGAATACCGCTTTGCACCAGTATCAGGGCGGCCGTGCAGCCGACGGGTCCCGCCCCGGAGATGATTACCTGCTCGTTCAACGAAATCCCCCAAACTTGTCATTTGACCCGGGCCCGCGCCCGGCTTGATCATCGCCGATCTGTATACAACATCTGCGAGATTGATTACCATTCGCAGCAGTTTCAAAGAAACAACAACAGATATGGGGGAGGCATATCAATGCTACACAAAACGCTCGCGGCCGCCATGGCCGCATTCTTGCTGGGTTCCGCGCCGGCTATGGCGGAAACGGTTGGCTTGGGTTCGACCACCCGCGGCGGCACCAGCCAGATCGGTAAGGCCATCGCCGCCGCAATTTCCGGCAATTCCCAGATGCAGATGCGACCGCAGGAAATGGCCAACACGGCCGACTATATGCCGCTGGTTAATGGCGGCGAGATCGAATTCGGCATCGCCAATATCGTGCAGACCTGGTTCGCCTACAACGGCAAGGGCATGTCGGAAGGCAGGCCCATGCAAGACCTGCGCATGGCAGCCGTGCTGATGCCATTCCGGGCCGGCCTGATTGTGCCGAAAAGCTCGGGCATTACCACGGTGGCGGGATTAAAAGGCAAGCGCTGGCCGGTGTTCAAGTCCGGCTCCCTGGGCGATCACGTGGTCAAGGCATTCCTGGCCAACGCCGGCCTGACCCTGGATGATGTGAAAGCCGTGCCGGTACCGAACTTCCCGCGCATGTGGAACAGCTTCAAGCAGGGAACGACGGATGCCACCGTTGTCGTGGTCGGCTCGAAAGTGAACCGGGAAATGGATGCGACGGTGAAGGGTGGCGTTCGCTTCATCTCGTTCGATGCCGGCAAACTGGGGGCCATGCAGAGCTGGATGCCGGGGATGTATCTGACCGAAGTACAGCCGTCTTCGAAGCTGCCTGGCGTCGCCGAGGCCACCAATGTCATGACTTATGACTACACCTTCTTCGCCAGCACGGCGACCAAGGACGACACCGTCTACAAGGCCGTCAAGGCCCTGCATGCCAGCGAAAAGCAGTTGCTGGCCAGCGGTCCTTTCTGGCGCGGCTTCCACGGCGGCCGCATGGCAAACAAGGTTGATGTGCCGTTCCACCCTGGTGCCATCAAGTTCTACAAGGAAATTGGCATCTGGAAGGACTGATCCCAACCCGACGGCTGCGGGCAGGACGGGGTGACGGGATCCCAAGCTGAGCCGGGCATGGCGTTTGGGCGCCGGTTCGACAACTTTGTCGAACCGGCCCTCGCTATTGTTATTTCAATACTGGTGGTTTTCTGGTCGTCCGGCTTGCCGCCCGTCATCGGCATGCAGCTATATGCCGAGCAGGTTCTAACGGCCGTGTTGTCTTTTGCCGCCGCCATCTGTTTTCTTGGTACCAGTCACCGGAGCGTGCGGCGCCCCGTCATCGAGGCCCCCGTCATCGACCGCATTCTGGCCTATGGCGCCATTCTGTTCGGTTGCTATCTGGCGTGGCGCTATCCGGTCCTGTCGGAAGAGATCTATTATCGGCCCATAGAGTCCAGTTGCATCGCGGTGGTCGGCCTGATCATCGTCCTCGAGGCCATGCGGCGGGTGATCGGGTACAGCCTTTTGGCCGTTTTGATTTTGGTCTGCCTCTATGCCCTGTTCTCGGACCAGTTCGATGGGCCTCTGCAATCCCGCGCCATTCCGCCGCAACGGTTGTTGACCTTCCTGGTTCTCGATAGTGCCGCCATGGCAGGGGCGGCCCTGTTCATCGGCGTGACGGTGGTCTTGCCGTTCATCCTGTTGGCACGCCTGTTACTGATCACGGGTGGCTCAGATTTCTTCTCCGATTTTTCCTGCAGCCTCATGGGACGGTCGCGGGGCGGATCCGCCAAGATCGCCATTGTGGCGTCCGGCTTCTTCGGTTCCGTTTCGGGCAGCGCGGTTTCCAACGTGGCCTCTACCGGTACCATCACCATTCCCCTGATGAAGGACGGCGGTTACCGCCCGGCCACGGCCGGGGCGATCGAGGCGACGGCGTCCACGGGTGGGCAGTTGATGCCGCCGATTATGGGCGCCTCCGCATTTCTGTTGGCGGAATCCCTACAGATTCCCTATCGCGAAGTGGTCACGGCGGCGCTGGTGCCGGCGGTTCTCTACTACCTCAGTTTGTTTTTCTTTGCCGATTTGGAGGCCGGGCGCCGCAACATCGCCCCTGTCGATGCGGACAAGATTCCCAAGCTATGGCATACGGCGCGGCGGGGCTGGTTCATTTTGGTTCCCTTCGCCGTCCTGATCACCGCCCTGTTTCAATACAACCAACCGCCCGAGGCTGCTGCCCTGGTGGCATTCGCGTCCCTTGCGGTTATTTCGCTGTTCGTCACTTATCGCGGTGGCGGCGCAGGATGGCGCGACTATGTCGCAGCATTCAGAGAAACCGGACGCTCGGCGGTGGAAATCGCGCTGATTTGCGCCGTGGCGGGCATGATTATCGGTCTGTTCTCGCTCTCGGGCCTCAGTTTCGGGCTCGGCTTCTTCCTGATCCAGCTCGGCAAGACCTCGGTCTTTTTGTTGCTGGCGACCACAGCCTTCGTCTGCATCGTCCTCGGCATGGGCATGCCTACCGTGGGAGTTTATCTTTTGCTTGCCACCTTGGCGGCGCCGCCGTTGATCGAGCTGGGTATCATGCCCCTATCCGCGCATCTGTTCGTGCTCTACTTCGGAATGATGTCCATGATCACCCCGCCCGTGGCCATCGCCGCATTCGTGGCCGGAAACATGGCCGGGGCGCATCCCATGCGCACGGGTTTCGAAGCGGTTCGGATCGGCTGGCCGGCCTATGTAGTTCCATTCCTGTTCGTGCTCTCGCCGCATTTGTTACTGGCCGGCGAATGGACCGGCAATATCTATGCCGCCATGGCGGCGACCGCGGGCATCTTCCTCGGCACCATTGCCGTGGTCGGGTTTTTTCACCATACCTTGAGCCTGCCCGTGCGATTGTTGCTTGCCTGTGCCGCCATGGCCCTGTTGATTCCAGACGGCTTGGCACCTGGCGGGCCGCTGACAAATGCCATCGGCCTTGGCATTGGACTGGCCGTATTGGCGACAACCCGCATGACCAGGAAACGTGAACTGAAACATCCCGGCTGAACGAACGAGGAAAGAAATCAATGTCACAGGACGCCCTTGGTTGGCGCTGCAAATTCGCCGTCGTCGCCCCCTCCACCAACACCATCGTGCAGCCGGATATGGAGGCCTATCGCCCGGCTGGGGTGACCAATCACTTCGGCCGCATTTACGTGCCCAATTTGCCGGTGCACAACGACGAGGACTTTTTGGCCCTGGTGGAAGCCATCGGCTCAGAGCTCTACGCCACGGTGGACCGCTGCAAGACTTTCGCGCCCGACTATCTGATCATGGGCATGTCGGCCCTGATGTTCTGGGACGGCCGCGAGGCCTCCGCCAAGCGCATGCAAGATCTTTCCGACCATGCCGGCGTACCCGTCTCGGCCGGTTCCTTCGCCTGTGAGGCGGCCCTGAACCTGACGGGCGCAAAGCGCATTGCCGTGATCTCCCCTTACATGCCCATTTCGGACAAAAACGTAACCCGGTTTTTCCAGGATTGCGGCTTCGAAGTGGCGAAGTTCGTCGGTTTGCGCTGCAATTCCCCCATCGCCATCGCGGAAGTGCAACCCGATACCCTGCGCGCCCATCTGCGCGAGATGAACGACGACAGCATCGATGCTATCGTTCAGGTGGGCACCAACCTGTCCATGGTGGCCCTGGCCCTGGAGATGGAAGCGGAATTGGGCAAACCCGTCATCGCCATCAACGCCGCCACATACTGGCACGCCCTGCGCGCCACGGGCATAACCGACCAGTTCAGCGGCCATGGTCCTTTGTTTGAACAGCACTAGATCCGCTTTGACGTTGCCGTCAGCTAATCAGCGACAATCCGTGGTTCTTTTACCGGCCGCCCTTGGGCATCGAAGAAGGGCGAGGGACGGCTTTTTCCCCGCACCAGGCCGGGCAGGATCCAGCGGGTGCTGTAGAGAAACCAAGCGATGGGGAAGCCGGGATGCACCTTGACGCCGGGGCGCTCTGCCTTGGCCGTCTTGCCCTGGATATAGAAATTCACTGGGCCGAGACAGTCGTCCAATGATCCGCTGGCGGCAAGCGCTGTGTGGGGTAGGCCGACGAAGGGAAAGCCGGGCGAAATGGTATTGGCGATGGGGGTCTGGCAGCAATCCGCGTACCAGCGGTAGAGCCCCTTGGGCGTCAGCCGCAAACAGCGCATTTGCTCCATGCCCTGGTCAATGGTGACCTGTGCGGGCGTCATCTGCACGATGTCCGTGCCGCCGTATTCATCGAGAATGCGTTCAGGTTCGGGGAACTGGTTGGCATAGGTCTGGCAGTCGGCGCAGGTGCAGATCGTCCGCGTGCTTCGACTTGGGGAAAAATCCCGCACCCGACCCTGCACGTCGCCACAGCGGCATTGCAGTTTCAGGTCGGGCATGGTCGTTGTCCCTAAGCGTCAATCCCTGGGAATCTGGTGTTTCAGTACCTTGCCGGTGGCGTTGTGAGGCAATTCGTCGAAGAATCGCACCTGCTTCGGTACCTTGTAGCGGGCCAACTTGTCGTTGCAGTGGCCGATGATGGCCTCTTCGTTCAGGTTGGCGCCCTCTTTCAGGACCACGCAGGCCCGGCCCACTTCGCCCCATTTCTCGTCCGCCACGCCGATCACGGCGTTCTCCAGAATGCCATCCATTTCATAGATCACGTTCTCGATCTCCACCGGATAGACGTTCTCGCCACCCGAAATGAACATGTCCTTGGTGCGGTCGACGATGTAGTAGTAACCGTCCTCGTCCTGCCGGGCCACATCGCCGGTATGGAACCAACCGTCGGTGAAGAACTCGTCGTGCTGGTCATCCTTGTTCCAATAGCCTGGCGTCACCGTGGGACCCTTGATCATCAATTCGCCGCCGGTTCCGTTTTCAACTTCGTTGCCGTTCTCGTCCCAGATCTGCAGACGCACATACATGGGCGGCAGGCCAGAGGAGCCCACCTTGGCCAGGGCCTGGTCAGGCGAGAGCATCAGGCCCAGGGGGCCAGTCTCGGTCATGCCCCAACCCTGTTGCAGCTTGATGCCCTTGGCACCGAACTGTTCGATCAGGGCCAGAGGCGCCGCCGCGCCGCCGATACCAAGGCATTCGATGTGGGAGAGATCCGCATCGGCGAAACCAGGTTCGTTTGCCATCATCAGGAAGTTGGTGGGCACCCCGAACATATGGGTGATCAGCAGATCCTTGTCGGAAAGTAGCGCCAGGAAATAGGCCGGATCGAACTCGCGCAGGACCACGTTGGTGCCGCCTGTATGGAAGATGGGGTTGGCATAGACGTTCAACCCGCCGGTATGGAAGGTGGGCAAAAAGACGATGTTTTTCGAGGCTTCCGTCAGCGACATGGTCATGGCGCAGTGCATGGAATTGAACACCGCCATCTGATAGGTCATGCGCGCGCCCTTGGGCCGGCCAGTGGTGCCGGAGGTGTACATGATGGTCCAGGTATCGGCGAGATCCATGGGCACGATCTCCAGATCGCCCTGGGCCGCCGCCAATCCGGCCTCATAGTCGCTCTCGCCACCATTGTTCAGGGTCACCCGGTGGGGGATCGAGCACAGGTTCTCGATTTCCTCGCTCTGGGAAGCGAACTCCATGCCATGAGCCAGGACCTTCGGGGCGCCGTCGTTGCAGATATACTCGAGCTCGGCCACGGCCAGGCGCCAGTTCAGTGGCATGAAGATGGCGCCGATGCGGCGGCAGGCGAACTGGATCTCGAAGACGTCAGAATCGTTGTGGCAGATCACGGCGACGCGGTCGCCCCGTTCCACGCCCAGGCCATCGCGCAGATAGAGTGCTGCCTTGGTGATGCGCACGTCCAGTTCCGCATAGGTAAATGCCCGTTTCGAGGCCAGATCGATCAGGGCCTGTTTGTTGGGCGAGAATGTGGCGTGATGCCTGATCCAGTCTTCGGCGGGATAGCCCATGTGCCTACTCCTTATACTTTCACGCCGCCCATGCGGCAGATGATCTTCCAGCTCTTGGCGTCCACCGGCTGCACCGACAGACGGGTATTCGTGACCAGGGGCAGTTCGGCCAGGCGTTCGTCCGCCTTGACGTCGGCCAGGGTGACGGGGTTCGGAAACGGCTCCACCGCCCGCACATCGACCATGCCGAACACGCCCTTGGGATCAGTGGGGCCGAGATACCACAGCTTGCAAACCTCGACGATACCGACGATGCGCTTCTCGTTGACAGAGTGATAGAAAAACCCCTTATCGCCGATCTTCATGGCCTTCATGTTGTTGCCGGCCTGGTGGTTGCGTACGCCATCCCATTCGGCGCCCTTTTTGCCGGCCTTGACCTGATCGTCCCAGCCCCATTCTCCCGGCTCCGATTTGAACAGCCAATAGGCCATGACCATTTCCCCCATTTATCCCTGTTGCGAAGATTGTTGTGCTGAATTAACCGTGTTCCGCCCGGTAGGGCCGTTGTAGCAGCCCTTGGATGGTTTGATCCAGGTCAGCGTCCTTGTTCAGGATGCGGTCCATGGCATCGCAGATCGGCATCTCGATGTCCAGGGGCGCGATGTGATCGGCAATGGCGCCGGCGGTCAGCGCCCCTTCGGCCACAGAGCGCCGCTCGCCCAGGACCTCGGCCATGCTCCGGCCTTTGCCCAGTTCGGCGCCCAGGGACATGTTCCGGGACTGCAGGGAATTGCAGGTCAGTGCCAGATCGCCGAGACCGGATAGGCCCATCAGGGTTTCCGGCCGGCCGCCACGCAGGGCGCCGTAACGCATCATTTCGGCCAGGCCCCTCGTCATCAGGGCGGCGCGGGCGTTGTCTCCCAATTCCCGGCCTTCGACGATGCCGCAGGCGATGGCCAGGACGTTCTTCACCGCACCGCCGATCTGGGCGCCGATGACATCGCCACTCCAATAAGGGCGGAAATGGGGCTGGCCGATGGCCTTGACCATGCGTTCGCCGAGAGTCTCGTCGGCGCAAGCCAGGGTCACGGCTGTGGGTTGGCCCCGGGCCACTTCGATGGCGAAGGTGGGGCCGGAGAGCACCGCCTGGGGCGCCTGGGGCATGGTTTCCGCCAGAACCTGGCTCATCAGGGCGTGGCTACCGATTTCGATGCCCTTGGCGCAGACCGCAACCGGGATTCCCCCATCGGCGTGTTGCGACAATTCCGCGGTGACCGGGCGGAGGAACTGCGCCGGGGTGACGAGGAGGAACAAATCCGCCGCCGCCGCCTCGCCCAAATCGCCGGTGGCGCGCAGATTCCGGTGCAGAGGCAGATCCGGAAGATAAAGCGGGTTGATATGCTCACCGTTGATGGCGGCGACGACCTCGTCCTCGCGGGCCCAGATCTGGGTGCGCCGGCCCGCTGCCGCCAGCATCTGCGCCAGCGCCGTGCCCCAGGCGCCGCCGCCAATGACACTGATCCTATCCATGCCTCAGTTATCGCCAAAAGACCCGGCCACCGCAATGGTCTCGTCGTCGCCAAACCTCAGATCAGGGAGATCTCCCAGGGTCTTCGATGTCCGGGAATCCGCGCAACCTTGACCCGCCGTTATTTGTTCTGCCGGTTCTCGATCAGGTCGTCGACCACGGCCGGTTCGGCCAAGGTGGAGGTGTCGCCTAGGTTGGAAAAATCGTCCTCGGCGATCTTACGCAATATGCGGCGCATGATCTTGCCGGATCGGGTCTTCGGCAGACCCGGGGCGAACTGGATCAGATCGGGTGAGGCGATGGGGCCTATATCCTTGCGCACCCATTGCACCAGTTCCTGGCGCAGTTCCTCGCTGCCGTCCAGGCCGGCATTCAGTGTGACATAGGCATAGATGCCCTGGCCCTTGATGTCGTGGGGATAGCCCACCACCGCCGCTTCCGCCACGTCGTGGTGTTCGACGAGGGAACTTTCCACTTCCGCCGTGCCCATGCGATGGCCGGAAACGTTGATCACATCGTCCACCCGGCCGGTGATCCAGTAATAGCCGTCCGCGTCCCGGCGGCAGCCGTCGCCGGCGAAGTATTTGCCGGGATAGGTGGAGAAATAGGCCTCGATGAAACGGTCGTGATCGCCGTATAGAGTACGCATCTGCCCCGGCCAGCTATCCAGGATGCACAAATTGCCCACGGCCTCGCCCTCGCGAACATCGCCGTCGGAGCCGACCAAGGCCGGCTTGATGCCGAAGAACGGCCGCGTCGCCGAACCCGGTTTCAGCGCCGTGGCGCCGGGCAGGGGCGTGATCATGATGCCCCCGGTCTCGGTCTGCCACCAGGTATCGACGATGGGGCAGCGGCCGTCGCCGACCACGTTGTAGTACCACAGCCAGGCCTCCGGATTGATGGGCTCGCCGACCGAGCCGAGCAGGCGCAGGGAGGCGCGCGAGGTCTTCTTCACAGGTCCATCGCCCTCGCGCATCAGGGCGCGGATCGCCGTTGGCGCGGTGTAGTAGATATTGACCTGATGCTTGTCGCAGACCTCCCAGTGGCGCGAGGCGTCCGGGTAGTTGGGCACGCCCTCGAACATCACCGTGGTGGCGCCGTTCGACAGCGGACCATAGAGGATATAGCTGTGGCCCGTGACCCAGCCCACATCCGCCGTGCACCAATAGATATCGCCGTCGTGATAATCAAAGACATATTGGTGCGTCATGGAGGCATAGACCATATAGCCCCCCGTGGTGTGCAACACGCCCTTGGGCTTGCCGGTGGAGCCGGAGGTATAGAGGATGAACAGGGGGTCTTCGGCACCCATTTCCTCTGCCTCGCAATCTTGGGACTGATCGGCGATCAGGTCGTGGTACCAAACGTCCCGGCCCTCGACCATGTTGATATCGGCCCCGGTCCGGTTGACCACGACGCAATGGGTGATGGTGGGGCATTGCTCCAGGGCGGCGTCGGTATTCGCCTTCAACGGGATGGGGCGGCCGCCGCGCACACCTTCATCGGAGGTGATGACCACATTGGATTCACAGTCGTGAATACGTCCGGCCAGGGAATCCGGCGAGAAACCGCCAAAGACTACAGAATGCACCGCCCCGATGCGGGCGCAGGCCAGAACGGCGAAGGCAATTTCCGGGATCATGGGCAGATAGATGGTGACCCGGTCGCCGCGCTTGACGCCCAGGGATTTCAGGCCGTTGGCCAGTTTGCAGACGGCGGCGTGCAGCTCGCGGTAGGTAAAACTCTTGCTGTCGTTGGGGTCGTCCCCCTCCCAGATGATCGCGGTCTGATCACCACGGCTCTCCAGATGCCGGTCCAGGCAATTGTAGGAGGCATTCAGGGTGCCGTCCTCGTACCACTTGATGGAGACATCGCCCGGACCATAGGTGGTGTTCTTGATTTTGGTGTAGGGCTTGAACCAGTCGATGCGCTTGCCCTGCTCGGCCCAAAACGCCTCCGGGTCGTCCACGGACTGCTGGTACATGGCGAGGTATTTGTCGTTGTCGGCGAAGGCCCTTTTGGCCCAATCGTCGGAAACGGGGAAGATTTCGTTATGGCTCATCTTGACCTCCCAGGGCGTGAGTTCTTGGCACTGATTATCCCTATTCTAGGGCCATGGACAAGGGACGGCGGCTCATTCTTTCGGGTTCTGTACCAGTTGCAGGCGCCAGCCGTCAGGGTCGCGCAGGTTCAGGTTGGTCCGGCCCGTATCCTTCACGTGCCCCGGCCGGCCGGAGACCATGCCGGGATAGCCGGACAGGGCATCATAGGCGGCGTTCACATCATCCACCTTGAAGGCGATGTGATTGACGCCGATCACCTCTTCGCCGGTGACCTGGTGGATTTCAAACACCGGCTGGCCAGGGCCTGGCGGCTTCATCTCCACCGAGCCGCCGTGATGGGGCGTCTGCCGCACAGTTTCGAAGCCCAAGGTCTTCAGGAATGACACATATTCCTCTAAATCCCGTACAATCAATTCGATATGGTCAATGCCTTTGATCATCACCTGCTCCAAATGGGAAATCTCACATGCGCCTACAGTTGCAGACCTGGTCAGAGGTCGAACGTTACCTGGAAACCTCCACCACTGTCATTATGCCCATCGGCTCCACTGAACAGCACGGCCCCAATGGCCTGATCGGCACCGACGCATTGACCGCGGAGGCTTTCGCCCAGGCCGTGGGTGAAAAAACCGGCACCCTGGTCGCCCCCACCATTTCCGTGGGCATGGCCCAGCATCACATGGCCTTCAAAGGCTCCATGACCCTGCGCCCCGCCACCCTGATCAGCGTTATCAGCGACTATGTGGACAGCCTGGCCCATCATGGTTTCGACCGCTTCTATTTCATCAACGGCCACGGCGGCAATGTGGCCACGGTGCAGGCCGCCTTTCAGGAGATCTATACCGCCCACACCATGAATGGCCCCGGCAACGAGGCCTCGGTCCGGTGCGGCCTGCGCAACTGGTGGCAGGGCAAGAAGACCATGGCGAAGATCAAAAAGCTGTACGGCGACAAGGACGGCCGCCATGCCACCGCCTCGGAAGTGGCCGTGACGCAGTTTTTGTTCCCGGAAAACATCAAGGACGCGGCCATGGGCCCGCCGCCTGAAACCGCCGCGTCCTGGACCGACGCCGCCGACTACCGTTCCAAATACCCTGACGGCCGCATCCTCTCCCATCCCGACCTGGCGACGCCGGAGGCCGGCAAGGAGATCTTCGATGTCGCCGTGGAGGAGATTTCCGAGGATGTGGTGGCGTTTGGTGGCGATTGACGCCTCGACTTGCCTAAATAGGCGATAGTCCCTATAACCCACGCCATGAGATCACGCATCGGATATCTGCAGCAAAGACCGTAGCTGCCCCTGCGCCGGGCCCGCAGCGGGCCGGCACCCCACGTGCGCCTGATTTCCTTTCTAACCAAACCGACGATCCCGGCGCATTCCTTGCTTGATCCCCCGTAGGGAAGTCCGATCTCATGAATATTTATTCCGAAACCACGCCTGTCCATACCGCCGGCCTGGCCGGCTGGCGCCGGGAAAGTGCCGCCCTGATCGTCCTGGCCGTGCCGCTCGCACTCACCATGCTGTCTCATGTGGCCATGGTGACTACGGACGTGGTCATGATGGGCTGGCTGGGGCCCAGCGCCCTGGCCGCGGGCACCCTGGCGAACCACTATTTCTGGATGTTCGACATGGGGGCCATGGGCCTGTTGGGCTCGATCTCCGCCATCCTGGCCCAGCATCTTGGTGCCGGCCGCACCCATTTGGTTCGGCGCACCGTGCGACAGGGCTTCTGGGCCGCCATACTGATCTCGCTGCCCTGCCTGGTGGCGATCTGGTATGTGGGGCCGGCGCTGGTGCTTCTGGGTCAGGATCCGGTCCTCGCCGACATGGCCCAGGAGTATTTGCGCGCCATAACGCCAGGCTTCCTGCCCGGTCTGGGCCACATGGTGCTCTCCTCGTTCCTGACCGCCCACGGCCGGCCGCGGGCGGCCATGGTCACGGCTATCCTGGGCATCGGCGTCAACGGCATCGCCGACTATGCCCTGATGTTCGGTCATTTCGGCTTTCCCGCCATGGGGTTGACGGGCGCCGGCGTCTCCAGTGCCATCGTTGCCATCGCCATGTTCGTGGGGCTGTTGGGCTTCGTCCTCGTTGACGCCGAATTCCGCCAATACCACCTCCTCCGCCGCTTCTGGCGGGCCAACTGGCGGCCGTTCTGGGAGATCATCGTCCTCGGTTTCCCCATCACCGTCACAGTCTGGGCGGAAATCGGGCTGTTTACCGCCGCCGCCCTGCTCATGGGCCTGTTGGGCACCGAATCGCTTGCCGCCCATGCCATTGCCGTCCAGTGCTGCGGCATCGCCTATATGATCCCCAACGGCCTTTCCAAGGCCGCCACGGTGCGGGTGGGTTGGGCCACGGGCGCAGGCGACCACCGGGCCGCCGCCCATTCGGGCTGGACCGCCGTCAGCCTCGGCGGCCTGGTTATGTGTCTACCGGCCGCCGCTTTCTGGTTCCTCGGCGCGGCCCTGGCGGATCTGTTTCTGGATGTGGACAATGCCGGATCGACCGCCGAACTGGCGGTGGGTTTCCTGGCCGTAGCGGCGATTTTCCAGTTCGCCGACGGCGCCCAGGCCACCATGATGGGCGCGCTCCGGGGCCTGAAGGACACCACGGGGCCGATGATCATCGCCGTGCTGGGCTATGGCGGCATAGGCCTGCCGGCAGCGGCCATTCTGGGTATCTATCTGGAGTTGGGCGGCCAGGCCATCTGGGCCGGCATGGCGGTGGGATTGTTCCTGGTCTGCGTTCTGTTCCTGGAACGTTTCCGGCGGCAGACAAGGCGGGCCATCGCGGGAATGTGAGTGCATTTGATTCTTACGCGCTGACTGTGGTAACCTGCAGTCAATGATTATGACAAGAAACTATGGAGACGGGACTGGGAGGACGGACCATGGTCGTTGAATTCGTCCTTGGTGCCGCCATCGTGATCCTGACCACGGCCGCCCTGATGGTCTGGCTGTCGAACACCACGTCCGGCCTGCCGGCCATGATCATGGCCGCAGGGGTGATGACACTGGCCGTGCTGGTGCTGATGGCCCATGCCGCCATGGGCGTAGCCCTGGTGGATGCCCTGCATCTGCTGCTGGTGATCGGCCTGATCGCCGCCCCGATCATTGCCATCGCCTATGCGCAATGGCGCCGGGTCTCCTGATCTACGGCAAAAAGTCAGCTTCGTTCTGGCGATAGCATGAAAGACCGTTGCGTCCGCCATGCGGCGCGCCGATCCTGTCGCGACCGGCGGAAGCGCCGAGAAAAGTGATCGATTCGGGCTGATACTGCAGCTGCGGGCTGTCCAGATCGACCCGGGTTGGGGGCAACTCAGAACTTGCTGTAGGCGCCGTCGATGATGAAATTGTCGCCGGAATGATAGGCCGAGGCGTCGGAGGCCAGATAGACCGCCAGGCCGCCGAAATCCTCCTTCACACCCCATCGACGCTGCGGGATGCGTGGTTTCACGGCGGCGGCAAACTTCTCCCAGTTGAAGGCGTTCTCGGTCATCGGCGTTTCGATCCAGCCGGGCATGACCGTATTGGCGGTGATACCGTAGCGGGCCAAACCGACACCAAGAGATATGATCATGGAGATCAGCGCCCCCTTTGTGGCGGCATAGTGGATGCCCCTGGGTGCGCCCTCGAAGGCGGAGAGCGAGGTTGTCCCCACCAGACGGCCCCCTTCGCCCCGCTCGACCATATGTTTCGCAGCGGTCTGCAAGGTGAAGAAGGCGCCGTCCAGATTGACGTCCATGACCCGGCGCCATTCCTCGACCGGCATGTCTGTGAAGTTCGATTGTTCGCTGCGGCCGGAGACCCCGGCGTTGG
The DNA here is from genome assembly GCA_964344935.1 of uncultured Rhodospirillaceae bacterium. GTDB lineage: Bacteria > Pseudomonadota > Alphaproteobacteria. Next base: position 76,760 of record CAYFPL010000010.1, on the reverse strand, counting down.
CGAAACAACTATCCACCTTGCCAAAGCTTGCAAGAGTCTCTTCAAAAGCGGCATGGACGGCGGCCTGATCGCCAACGTTGCAAATTTGCGCCGCCGCCTTGCCGCCGTGGCTCTGCAGCTGCTCCAGCGCCGCGGCGTTCTTGTCCGGATTGGTGCCCCAGATGCAGACGTCAGCGCCCGCCTGGGCCAGGGCCTCGGCGAAGCCAAGGCCGATGCCGCTGTTGCCGCCCGTTACAAGGGCGACCTTGCCGGTCAAATCAAAGGGCTGATAGGGCATGCAGAAATCCTTCACTCAATGCTTATTTTTGGTTCCATTTGGCGGCGGCCTGATCGTCCGCGTCCCGGGCCTCGACCCAGGCGCTTTCGCCGTCGACCTCTTCCAGCTTCCAAAACGGCGCCTTGGTCTTCAGCCAGTCCATGAGGAAGGCGCAGGCCTCGAAAGCGGCCTCGCGGTGGGCCGAGGTGGCGGCGCACAGCACGATGCGATCGCCGGGTAACAGGCGGCCGTACCGGTGGATGATCAGCACCCGGTCAAGGGGCCAGCGTTCCAGGGCCTCGGCCTCCAGCCCGGCAAGCTGCTTCTCCGTCATGCCGGGATAATGTTCCAGGGTCATGGCGGAGAGTTCGCCGGGTCCCGCCACGTCCCGCACCAGGCCGATGAAGGAGGCCAAAGCGCCCACGTTCTGACGGCCCTCGCTCATGGCGGCCAGTTCGGCGCCCACATCGAAATCTTCCGCCTGCACCTTGATCATCGGTTTAGCCCCCGGTTACCGGGGGAAAAAAGGCGATCTCGTCATCCCGGGCGAAGCTTTCATTGGCTTTGGCGTATTCCTGGTTGACGGCGCAGCGCACAATGGCGGGGTCGGCAAAGGCCTCGCCATGGCCCGGTGATCGCTGGGCCAGCCAGGCGATCAGTTCACCGACAGTGGCCACCTCCGCCGGCGGGTCGACATCTTCTTCCGCCAAGCCGACCCGGTCCCTGAGCCAGGCGAAATACAAAACCTTCATGAGACCACCTCGTCATAAGGCAGGAAGTCCACGGTCTCGCCGGCCTTGATCCGGGTAACGTCCTCGGCCACCTCCACCAGACCGTGGGTCTGCACCAGGGAATTGATGATACCCGAGCCCAGGGGCCGGAACAGCACCGCCTTGGGGTCGCCGTTGCCCTGGCGTTCCAGCCGGGCGCGCAGCCATTCCCGCCGCCCCGCCTTCTTCTCGAAATCGAAATCCGCCGTGACCTTATAGAGCACCGGGTCCAGATCCGTTGCCCCCGCCAGGCCGAGGATCAGCGGCCGGGCAAATCGCAGAAAACAGACCGTCGCGGCCACCGGATTGCCGGGCAGGCCGACAAAAGCAGCCCCGCCCACCTGTCCCAGCGCCAGGGGCCGTCCCGGTTTGATGGCCAGGCGCCAGAAATGCAGGTTACCGAGGGCCTCGACCGCGCCGCGCACATGGTCCTCGTCCCCCACTGAGACCCCGCCGGAGGTCAGCAGCAGGTCGTGATCCTCGGCGGCTGCTTCCAGACCGTTGCGGACCGCGGTCGCCTCGTCGGCCAGGATGCCCAGGTCCGAGGCCTCGGCACCCAGTCCAGAAACCAGGGAGAGTAGGATGTGCCGGTTGGCATCATAGACGGACCCGACGGGCAGCTTGCCGCCCGGTTCCGCCAGTTCGTCCCCGGTAGAGAACACGCCGACTTTCAGGCGGCGGAGGGCCGCCACGTCGCCATAACCCACCGAGGCCGCCAGACCCAGATCCTGAGGGCGTAGGCGCCGGCCCCGTTTCAGGGCCACATCCCCGGCCTTGCTATCCTCGCCCTGAAAACGCCGGTTGGCGCCCAGCTTCAGGCCCGGCGGCATGGTTATGGCGCCGTCAGCGGCTGCCACATCTTCTTGCATCACGACGCTGTCGGCGCCATCGGGCATGACGGCGCCGGTAAAGATGCGGACGCATTTGCCGGGTTCAAGTTCGCCTTGATAGGGATGGCCTGCGGCCGAGCGGCCTTGGATGGGCAGCACGGTCTCCTGATCCGCCGACAAATCGCTGTGGCGCACGGCATAGCCATCCACGGCGGAATTATCGTGGGGCGGGACATCTATGGCGGAAGCCACGTCGGCTGCCAGAATACGGCCCGCCGCCTGTTCCAGGGACACCTGCTCCACTTTGTCTTCGGTAACGGTGACGATTCGCTCCTGAAGAATATCCAGGGCCTGGGCCGTGGACATCAACGCCTCGACCTGGTTGAAACAGTCGTCCGCAAGCTTGTTCATGACGCCTGTTCCCGCAGCCCGTTCGCCCGGCAATACGATACGACGAAATCCGCTACCGCCTCTATGTCGTCCAGGTCCAGAACCGGTATGTTCACGTCATCGGGGCGATAGTTGGCGGCCAGGGCTATAAAGCTCCGGTCCTCGCGGCACAGCAAGGGTTTTTCCAGGCCCTCACGGTGCACTTCGATCTTGTCATGGCCCTCGCCCTTGAACCCCTCCACCAGCACCACGTCGACCGGTGTCATACGTTGTAACAACGCTTCCAGGCCCGGCTCGTCGTCCTCTCGGTTCTCGTGCATCAGGGCCCAGCGGGCGGCGGAGCCGATCAGTACTTCCGTCGCCCCGGCGGCGCGGTGGCGATAGGAATCCTTGCCAGGTTTGTCGACGTCAAAAGTGTGGTGCGCATGCTTGATGGTGGATACCCGCAGCCCCCGTCCGGTGAGGATAGGGATCAATTTGACCAGCAAGGTGGTTTTGCCGGCGCCGCTCCAGCCTGTTACGCCCAATACCCTCACGGTGCGTTGCCTCCTCCACCGCCAGCTTCCGACGCAGTCACATGGCGCAGCCCGGCGCGCAGATAGTCATAGCCCGTATAGATGGTGACCAGAGCCGCGACCCAAATGCCGGCGCGGCCGATCTCCATGACCGGAATGGCATCCCAGCCGGCTTCGCCGACGATTAGGAAGCCGATGGCAACCATCTGCACCGCCGTCTTCCACTTGGCGACCCGGCTGACCGGGACGCTGACCCTCAGTTCGGCTAGGAACTCGCGCAGCCCGGAGACCAGGATTTCGCGGCACAGGATGACCACGGTGGGCAGAATTGTCCAATCGCCGATGCGACCCACGTAGACCAGCATCAATAGGGTTGCTGCCACCAATAACTTGTCGGCCACAGGATCGAGAAACCGGCCCAAGCCGCTTTCCTCGCCCAGGCTGCGGGCCAGATAGCCATCCAGGAAGTCCGTTACCCCGGCCGCGACGAAAATCGCGAAGGCCAGCCAATTGGACAGCGGCGGCGTCAGATAGAAGGCGCCGATCAGGGCCGGAATGGCCAGGATGCGAGAAAAGGTCAGGATGTTCGGTAGGGTGGTCAGCATGTCCCTGTGGGTTTTACGTCGAGGCAAGGCTTCTTGGCGCAAACCAAATGAACGCCATGACGGCGCTTTGAGTATAAGGATTTAGCGCCAAGGCGAAAGCGTCCCCTACCCTTCGGGATGAAAGAAGTCGTAGATTCTTTGCGCCACCGCCCGGGATATCCCGTCCACAACCTCCAGGTCCGACAAGCCGGCGGTCTCTACCGCGCGGGCGGAACCGAAATGGTTCAAAAGCGCCCGTTTCCGGCCCGGGCCGACGCCGGGAATGCTGTCCAGGGCGGAGCGGTCCATGCGTTTGGCACGCCGGGCCCGGTGGGTACCGATAGCAAATCGATGGGCCTCGTCGCGGAGGCGCTGGAGGAAATAGAGGACAGGGCTGCGCGGCGCCAGGGAGATTTCCGGTTTGTCGGGCAGGAAAATACGTTCCAAGCCGGCGTTTCGGTCCGGCCCCTTGGCGATGGCGGCCAAGGCGACACCGGCAACGCCCAGATCGGCGAAAACCTCACGCGCGGCGGAGAGTTGCCCGGCGCCGCCATCGATGAGCACCAGGTCCGGCCATTCGCCGGCCACCCGCGCGTCCTCGCCGCCGCTTTCGTCGTCATCTCCGCTTTCCGCCGCTGCCTGCGCCTTTAGCAGGCGGGAAAACCGACGGTGCAGAACCTCGCGCATCATGCCGTAGTCGTCGCCGGGGGTCAGGTTCTCATTCTTGATGTTGAACTTGCGGTAAGCGTTCTTTTGCAGGCCTTCCGGCCCGGCCACGATCATGGCGCCGATGGCATCGGTGCCCATGATGTGGCTGTTGTCATAAACCTCGATACGCTGAGGCGGGCCGTCCAAGGCGAAGAGGTCCGCCACGGCTTCCAACAAGCGGCGCTGGCTGGCGCTCTCCGCCAGTCGCCGGGCCAGGGCCTCGCGGGCATTTGTCAGGGCATGACTGACCAATTCCCGGCGTTGGCCGCGGGCGGGGCGGTGGAGGCGCACCTTGCGTTCCGCCTTGATGCTTAGGGCCTCGGCGATCAATTCATGGTTTTCCGGCCATTCGTTGAGCAGGATTTCCTTCGGCGGCGGCTTGTCGTCATAGAACTGGCCCATGAAAGCGCTCAACACCTCTGCCGGGCTTCGTTCCTTGCCATGGGTCGGGAAATAGGCCCGGTTGCCCCAGTTCTGCCCGGCTCGGAAGAAAAACACCTGAATACAGCTTTGCCCCGCCTCCATGTGGATGGCGATCACGTCGGCCTCGCCCACCGCCGCCACGTTGATGCCCTGGTGGGCCTGGACATGGGCCAGGGCGCGCAGGCGGTCGCGGTAGATGGCGGCGGTCTCGAAGGCCAGTTCGGCGGAGGCGGCCTCCATGCGTTCGGACAGAGTGTTCTGTACCTGGCGGCTGCGGCCGGACAGAAAGTCCCGGGCCTCGGTGACCAGCTCCTCATAAGCTTCGCGGTCAATGCGACCGACACATGGTCCAGCGCAGCGGCGGATCTGATATTGCAGGCACGGCCGGGTGCGGGAGGCAAAAATGCTGTCCGAGCAGGACCGCAGGGGAAACGCCTTTTGCAAGGTGTTGAGGGTGCGGTTGACGGAGGTGGCGGAGGCGAACGGCCCGAAATATTCTCCCTTACGGTTGCGGGCGCCGCGATGTTTGGCCAATTGCGGCCATTCGTGGTCGGCGGTGATGACGATGAAGGGAAAGGATTTGTCGTCGCGTAAGAGGATATTGTAGCGCGGCCGCAGCCGTTTGATCAGATTGCTCTCCAGAAGCAGCGCTTCCACCTCCGTGTGGGTGGTGACCACTTCCATGGCCCGCGTTTCCGCGATCATGCGCAGGGTACGGGTGTTCAGGCCCGCAGGCTGGGCATAGTTGCGCACCCGGTTCTTCAGGTTTTTTGCCTTGCCCACGTACAGCACTTCGCCGTCCTGGGCCAGCATGCGGTAGACCCCCGGCGCGGCCGGCATAGTCTCCAGTGCCTTCTGGATCGCAGCTCGACCGTCATCGATGCCGGCGCCTTCGCGGGCGTCGACCGGGGCATCGCTTGGCAGATCCGGAAGCGCTATGATCGGTTTGTCGGCCTTTGCCATCGGGCTATTTTCCGCGCCTTTTCCGATTCGTCAATGTTCCATCCCCGCGGTAATTCGTTGCCCGGACCGATATCCACGCTTCATGTGGATAACTATGTGGGAAAGCCAAGCGATGACGTGCCAAATTGGCGGAATCCCGCCCCTGACAGGCATTTGCATAAAAAATAGGCAATTCAGTAACCTATTGAAATAAAACAAGAAAACTAGAATCCTAAAGAAGGGCCTCGGTGGATAATCGCAAAGTAACCTAATCGTTACCGACTACTCGAGGCTCACAACCACCTGTGTACAAAATCCAAGATCGGCGGCACTTCGTTGCAGTTGCGGCCAAGTCACCATGAGCGCAAATGCTTTGATGAAACAATATCAAACGAAATGAAACTTTGCGACCGGTCTAACTTGGACAAATAATTCGCCGGAGGGCGGAAGTATTCGCGTGTTCTGCTTCGTGGAAGACGGCGGATGGTTTTGCGCCGATTGCGATTTCGGCATACCAGACATGCCGTGATAGAGGGAAAGCACGTAAAACATGTAGGCCACGGTTAGGAAGGCGCCGTAGCGGCGAGAGATCGGCCGGCCACGCAGAACGAAGGGCGTTATCAAAATGGCCGCCGACAACATGATCCAAAGATCATAATTGATGATCTGATCGGGAATCGGAACAGTCCGCACCATGGAGGTGATCCCCATGATGCCGAGAATGTTGAATAGGTTCGAGCCGATGACATTTCCGATCGCCACATCGCCATGCCGACGGATGGCTGCCACGAGTGAGGTCGCCAGTTCCGGCAGCGAGGTGCCCAAGGCGATCAGCGACAAACCGATGGTGGCTTCGGAGACACCGGCCGCCACGGCAATGGCAATGCCACCGGCAATTAACATGTCGGCGCCAAAAATCAGGCCGGCGATGCCGGCGACAATGAAGACCAGTGATAGCAGGATGGAATGGGGACGGGCGGAGATACCCTCGATCTCGTCAACAATGGCCTCCGCTGTGGCTTCGTTTTCATCGCGCCCCGAAAAATAGGACCAGACCAGATACCCGCAGAGCATGGATGTCATGATGGCGCCATGCCAGTTCAGCAACTGACCGCTCCAGCAAACGCCGATGAAAGCCAGGGAAATGGCAAACATGATGATGCCGTCGCGGCGGATGGCAGTGACATCGCAGGCAATGGGGTAAATAATCGCGGGCAGACCCAGGACCAGAAGAATATTGGCGATGTTGGAGCCGATCACATTGCCAATGGCAATTTCCGGCGCGCCGCTCAGCACCGCATCCAGGCTAACCACAAGTTCTGGCGAGGAGGTGCCGAACGCAACCACGGTGAGGCCGATGACCAAAGGCGGTACGGACAATCGCTGCGCAAGAGTGACAGCGCCGCGAACCAGAACGTCACCCCCAATTAGAAGCAGCACCAGGCCACCGGCAACCATCAGATACGTCATGCCACGACTTCACCGCAGGTGACCCAATTGGAAAACAGGCGCCCGGCCCCGACCGCGCGCCCGACATATATATAGGCCGATGCTGCCACTTTGAAGGGCTGATTGGCCGCATTTTTGCCAGGAACACCTATGATCGCCGCCCCCGCAGGCCAATGGCAGTATCGGAAACGATATCCGCTTGGCAGTGGACAGCGGGCGGGGCCTCGGCTATGCCGTGGCAGTTTTTTAAACCCGACAGTCACAATATGGGCCCAAAATGAGTCTTCTGCCGATCAGCGGCCTTTCGGAACTGGCCGATGATTACGATCTTTTTATCCTTGATCTCTGGGGCGTGGTTCACAACGGGGTCACCACCTTTGCGGGCGCGGCGGATTGCATGCGTCGCCTGCGCAGCCGCGGAGCGCGAGTGGTGTTGCTCTCCAACGCGCCCCGTCCCAGTGATTCCGTCGCCATACACCTGGAGGAGTTGGGGGTGCAGTCGGAGATGTATGACTGGCTGCTGACCTCCGGCGAAGCGACCGCAGATTACATGGCGGCCCGAACCCCGCAGCCCGCCTTTTTTCATTTGGGCCCCGCCGAGCGCAGCCGGCCGACGCTGGCGGCCTGTGGCGGCCGCGAAGTTGGTCTCGAAGAGGCCGAGTTGATCCTGTGCACCGGTCTGTTCGACGACGAGACCGAGCGGGCTGAGGATTACCGGACTTTGTTGACGGCTGCGGCGGATAGAGGACTGGTAATGGTTTGCGCCAATCCAGATGTCGTCGTTATCCGCGGTGAGAAAATGATCCAATGTGCCGGCGCCGTGGCGGCCTTCTACGAAGAGTTGGGCGGCGAAGTCATGCGTTTCGGGAAACCGTTTCCCGAGATTTTCGAGCGCCTTTTCGCGGCCTGGCCAGAGATTACCAAGGACCGCGCGGTCATGGTGGGAGATAGCTTGGCGACGGACATCCGGGGCGCCCGCAGGACAGGCATTGATTCCATCTGGATCGCGGGCGGAATTCATGCCGATGAACTAGGCCTCGGTCCGGATGGGGAACTAAGCGGGGATCAGGCGCGCGGTCTGGCGGAAGCCGCCGGCGAACGGCCGCGGGCGGTCATGCCTCTGTTGCGGTGGTAGGGGTCAATCGAAAAGGGCGTCGATATCGTCCTGGGAAGCGCCCTCATCTTCATTTGGATTGAGCGCTACGATGTCGTCCAGCTTGGGCTCGTCAGCGTCGCCTTTGGCGGCGATATCGGGCTTTGAATCGGAATCTTCATCAGGTTCTTCCACGACGAAGTCGGCGTCGTCTTCGTCCTGGCTGAAGCCGTTCATTTGACCATTCTGCCCCGTGGTCCCCTCGTCATCATCGATCTCTTCGGAATCCGAGGCTTCGGCGTCGCTCGCGGCCATGATCGGCATTTCCCCGGCATCATCGGTCTCACCGATATCCGCTTTGTCACCAAACAGGTCGTCCACCTGATTCTGCAATATGCCTTCGCCCTCCAGAGCCGGCCCGTTGAGCAGGTCCTTGTCGGGGCGTTGATCCTTGTCCTCGCCGGGAACCGGCGCCTCTCCTTCGGCATCCGCGATATCCGGCCCCCAGGCGTCCTGCAGGCCGTGCAGGCGTTCCTCGATATAGGTCAGGGTCGTGACGACCTTGGTAATGCGCTGCCCGGTGATGTCCTGGAACGAACAGGCCTCGAAGATACGCATGCAGGCATCGTTCACCGCGTCGGCATATTCCTCCGAGGCAGGATCGGCGGACATGATCTCTTCCGCCGCGTCCATGATGGTGCCGGTGGCCTCTTCGGTGGAAGCGACGATGGCCTCCAGTTCCAATCCTGCGCGGGGGATCTTCTCTTCCTTTAAATCGTTCGGGCGCAACTCGGAAATCTCGGTCCTGGCCCGCTGGATATACTCCGATAGGCCACGAAACTCCGTGTACAGAGTGGTATCGATGGAATTGAAATATCGGCGCATGGTGGCCAGCAAGATCTCGGTGACGCCGGCGACGTCTCCGAGATTAACCGCGGCCGTATGGTTATTGCGCAGGTGATCGACCAGTTGTTCGATTCCAGCACTAACCTCATTCGTATCCATCATTCAAACTCCGCGCAACTCTCACCCGAAAAACAAGACACGGTCCGATCAAAAATCGCCGATCACGGAGGTCATCTTGGTCTTCAGGGTCGCCGCGTTAAACGGCTTGACGATATAGTTGTTCACGCCTGCTTTCTTGGCGGCGATCACATTCTCGGTCTTGGATTCCGCCGTGATCATGATGAACGGCGTAGCCTGCAGCTTGTCGTCGGAGCGCATTTCCTTCAACAACTGGTAGCCGGTCATGGGTTCCATGTTCCAGTCCGAAATTACCAGGTTGTAGTCTTTGCCCCGCAGCTTCTGCAACGCCGCTGCGCCATCGGCAGCTTCGTCCACGTTGTTAAAGCCCAGTTGTTTCAGCAGATTGCGGATAATGCGCAACATCGTCTTGTAGTCATCGACGATGAGGATGCTCATGTTCATATCGACAGCCATCGTTCCTGCCCCAATCATTCCTTTAGTTACGTCAGCCAATGCATTCGTTGCCTCGCAGTCGGGCCGTATCGAATCCCCCCTCACGAAGGCAACGTGGCGCAGTTTGGGGCAGGGCGCTGAATATTTGGTTAACGGCGCGCCCATGTCGCCTGGAATAGGTCCAAAATGCCTCGTGAATCATTGTCGCAGACTGGCGGCGTGGATATATTGCGCCGCAACATAGCTCTTTTCGCCCAAATTTGATTGGAAACTGCACATGAACAAAGCCCCGAGCGCCAGCCAGACGGCGATGCAATCCATCGATCTATTCAAGGAGATGCACGGCCATTTCATCGAGGATCTGAAGGTTGGCATGTCGGACTTTTATTCGCGGACCATTACCGAAGCGGATATTGTCACGTTTGCTGGGGTCTCGGGCGACCTGAACCCGGTACATCTCAATCAGGAATTCGCCGCCCGCACCCAATTCGGTGGCACCATCGCCCACGGTATGTTGACCGCCAGTCTGATATCCACCGTGGTCGGCACCCGGCTGCCCGGCCCCGGCGCAATTTATATGTCGCAGAATTTACGCTTCACGGCACCGGTGAAAGCTGGGGAGACCATCACCGCGGTGGCGACAGTCACGGATGTAAATGTCGAGAAACGCCGCTGTGCCCTCGATACCATCTGTCTGCGCGGCGATGATGTCGTGATCAAGGGGGATGCCCTATTGCTGGTACCCAGCCGGACGACTTTCGAAGGCTAGTCCAAGATCAGCCGCCATTAGTTTGTTGCCAGGACGCATTGAACCCCCAATAATCCCGGCCATGCGTATCATCCGTCATGCCGAAGTATTTCCCGTTGAATTCAAAGGTGGCGCCGTCGCGGTCGGTAATTTCGACGGCATGCATCGCGGCCACCAGGCACTGATCAGCCAATGCCGCGCGGCCGCAAATGCGGTCGGCGGCCCTACCCTGGCGCTGACTTTCGAGCCCCATCCGAGGCGGGTGTTTCAGCCAGACGCGCCGCCCTTTCGCCTGACCCCGTTCCGCAGCAAGGCGCGGTTGCTGGCCGCACAGGGAGTGGACTGCCTGGCCAGTCTGCGCTTCAACGATAAAGTCAGCAAGCTTTCGGCGGAAGACTTCATCCAGAGCATTTTGATCGGTGGCTTGGGCGCGCGGCATGTGGTGGTGGGTTATGACTTCGTCTTCGGCCACAAGCGTGCGGGCAATACTGCCCTGCTGCAGGAACTTGGCAGCGCCCGCGGCTTCGACGTTTCCGTGCTTGAACCGGTTACGCATGACGACGATGTGTGCTCATCCACCATTATACGGGTAGATCTGGAAACCGGTCGTTGCCGCCGGGCAGCCGAACTGTTGGGCCATTGGTGGGAAATCGAAGGCCGGGTTCGCGGCGGCGACCGTCGCGGACGGCAGTTGGGGTTCCCCACCGCCAATCTTCACCTCCATGCCAATGCCTTGCGGCCCGCATTGGGGGTTTATGCCATCCGTTTCGGATTGGAGGAAGCGGGCGGCACAGTCTGGCATCAAGGTGTCGCCAATCTTGGCCAGCGGCCCACATTCGACGGCAAAGGTGTCATTCTCGAGGCACATCTGTTCGATTTTGACGGCGACATCTACGGCCGCCATGGCCGCGTCGCCTTCGTGGAGCATCTGCGAGCGGAGCGTAAGTTCGACGGTATCGAGGCCATCAAGGCGCAGATCGCACTGGATTGTGAGCAAGCTCGCGATGTCCTTGCCGATCCAGACAACGCCCAGGACCGATTCGATATGTAGCTGGGCTGTCACTATGCTAGTCTTCACCGCAAGGACAAAAACTTGGGGAACGACATGAGCATTGCCGCCGTCACGCTTGACGACAAATACGAACGCGAACAAGGCCGGGTCTTCATGACCGGCATGCAGGCCCTGGTGCGCCTGCCCATGCTGCAACGCCAACGGGATGTGGCCGCCGGCCTCAATACCGCCGGCTTCATCTCCGGCTATCGCGGCTCGCCCTTGGGCGGATACGATGCCGCTCTATGGTCGGCACGACGTTTTCTTGACCGCAGCCATATCAAATTCCAACCGGGTTTGAACGAAGACCTGGCCGTCACCGCCGTTTGGGGCACGCAGCAGGTGAACCTTTGGCCCGGCGGCAAGTATGACGGCGTGTTCGGCATCTGGTACGGCAAGGGGCCGGGCGTAGACCGCAGCGGCGATGCCATCAAGCATCTGAATTATGACGGCAGCAGCAGGTATGGCGGCGTGCTGTTGATCGCTGGCGACGATCACGGCGCCAAATCCTCCACCTTGCCGCACCAGAGTGAACCGGCCTTCATGTCTTTCGGCGTGCCGGTATTCCACCCCGCCGGCGTACAGGAATATCTCGACCTGGGTCTGCACGGCTTTGCCCTATCACGCTTTTCCGGTTGCGCCGTGGGCTTCAAGGCAGTTGGTGAAACCGTGGAAAGCTCGGCCTCGGTCTCCATCGACCCCCAGGCGGTGTCGATCAATATGGATATCGATTTCGATATGCCCGACGGCGGTCTGAACCTGCGTTATCCCGACCCGCCCCCCGACAAGGAAATCCGCCTACAGGAATACAAGCTGCCCGCCGCACTGGCCTACGCCCGGGCCAATCGCCTGGACCAGGTGATCTTCGATACGCCCCGGCCGCGCCTGGGTATTGTCACCACGGGCAAGGCCTATCTCGACGTTCGCCAGGCCTTTGACGAACTGGGCCTGACGGAAGAGATGGCGGCCGATATGGGCATCCGCCTGTATAAGGTGGCGATGACCTGGCCCCTGGAGCCAGAAGGTGCTTTGGAATTTGCCCAGGGCCTGGAAGAAATCCTGGTGGTCGAGGAAAAGCGCCCGATCCTGGAAGATCAGTTCCGCGCCCTATTGTACGGCCGGGACGGCGCGCCTAAGCGAATTATGGGCAAACGGGACGAAAACGACCGGGTGTTGCTGCCCGAAATCGGCGAGTTGACCCCTGGTATGGTGGCCCGCTCCATCGTCGGGCGCCTGAAGATGTACAACGACATGCCAGACTTCGACCAGCGCCTGGCACGCATTGAACAAATCGAGACCGGGGCCCAGGGCTCGCCCCCAACCATATTGCGCACGCCCTATTTCTGTTCCGGCTGCCCCCACAACACGTCCACCCGCACACCAGACGGCAGCCGCTCCATGGCCGGCATCGGTTGTCACGGCATGGCCCTATGGATGCCCGATCGCAATACCCAGACCATCACGCATATGGGCGCGGAAGGGGTCAACTGGATCGGCCAGGCGCCGTTCTGCAAGACCGACCATATTTTCCAGAACCTGGGCGATGGCACCTATTACCATTCGGGCCTGCTGGCGATCCGGGCGGCGATCGATGCCGGCGTCAACATCACCTACAAGATCCTGTTTAACGATGCCGTGGCCATGACCGGCGGCCAGCCCGTGGTTAATCAGGAGGACGGCAAACTGACCCCGGACGAGATCAGCCGCCAGGTGCATGCAGAAGGCGTGGCCAGGATCGTCCTGGTCTCGGACGAGCCGGACAAATATCCCATCGGGACCAACTGGGCGCCCGGCACCACATTTCATCACCGAGATGAACTGGACAAGGTGCAGAAGGAGCTGCGGGAGACGCCCGGCACCACAATTCTTATCTATGACCAAACCTGCGCGGCGGAAAAGCGTCGCCGGCGAAAACGGGGATTGTTCCCGGACCCGCCCAAGCGCGCCTTTATCAACGATCTGGTTTGCGAGGCCTGCGGCGACTGCTCCGCTGCGTCGAACTGCGTCTCGGTCTTGCCCAAAGAGACGGAATGGGGCCGCAAGCGGCAGATCGATCAATCCAATTGCAACAAGGATTTCTCCTGCGTCAACGGCTTTTGCCCCAGCTTCGTGACGGTTCATGGCGGCCAGGTGCGCAAGGCGGAAAAACCCTCCGGCGCGGCGGGTAACTGGGACGATCTGTTCGCCGGCTTGCCTGATCCGGAATTGCCCTCATCGGCGGAGCCCTATGGCATCCTGATCACCGGCATTGGTGGTACGGGCGTCGTAACCATATCCGCGCTGCTGGGCATGGCCGCCCATCTCATGGGCAAGGGGGTCTCCGCCCTGGATATGGCGGGCCTGGCGCAAAAGAACGGTGCCGTGACCTCCCACGTGCGTATTGCCGATGCGCCGGAAGACCTGCACGCGGTGCGGATTGCCACGGGTGGTTCGAAACTGATCCTGGGCTGCGACATTGTCGTAGCTGCCGGCGCCGACGTGCTCTCGACCGTCAACGAGGGCGTCACCGGCGCGGTGATTAACTCCCACGTGGTGCCAACGGCTCAGTTCCTGGCCGACCAGGATATGGAGATGGCGGGCGAGGGCCTGGTGCGGCAGTTGACCGAGGCGGTCGGTGCGGAACGCAGCCACTTCATCAACGCCACCAAAACGGCAACGGCGCTGTTGGGCGATTCCATAGCCACCAATCTGTTCCTTCTGGGCGCGTCCTATCAGCATGGCCTGGTGCCCCTGTCGTTGGAGGCCATCGAAGGTGCCATCGAAATCAATGGTGTTGCCGTCGCCGGCAACAAGCAGGCCTTTGCCTGGGGCCGTCTTGCCGCCCATGATCCTGAAGCCGTGGCGACCATTGCCGCGCCGCTGATGCCGGCGCGGGAAGAAAAGCCCGTCGCGCTGAGCCTGGATCAGGAAATCGCCCGCCGGGTGGATTATCTGACCGACTATCAGGACGCCGCCTATGCGGCCCGTTACAAGGGTTTGGTGGATAAAGCGGTTGCCGCGGAACGGGAGCGGGCCGCCGGACTGGACGGCCTAAGCGAGGCGGTGGTGAAAAACTTCTTCCGCCTCATGGCCTACAAAGATGAGTACGAAGTCGCCCGCCTATACACAGACGGTCGCTTCATGGATCAGGTCAATCAGCAGTTCGAAGGTGACTTTACCCTGCGCCTGCACTTGGCCCCACCGTTGGTGGCCAATCGTGATCCCGACACGGGCCATCTGCAAAAGCGGGAATTCGGCCCCTGGATGCTGAAGCTGATGCCACTGTTGGCGCGCATGAAAGGTCTGCGTGGCGGGACCTGGGATATCTTCGGGCGCACCGAAGAGCGGCGCACCGAACGCCGGTTGATCACCGATTACGAAAACACCATGGCCGAGGTTCTGTCCGGGCTGGACCACGACAACCATGCCATGGCGGTGAATATAGCCAGCGTGCCGGACCGCATCCGTGGCTTCGGCCATATCAAGGAAGCGAACCTTGAGCGGGCCAAGGCGGCAGAGGCGGAGATGCTGGAACTGTTCCGGGCGCCAGCGGAGCGGACCACCGCCGCCGAATAGGCGGCTGGGGCGCGGGGACGTACGGCGATGCCTTATTCCCGCGCCATGGCCTTTCGCCAGCTGGCCGGCGAACGCATGCTGGCCGCGCCGCCCACGTTGCCAATGGGCAGCATTGTCGGCGAGGCAGTCTCGCTGTTGGCAGAAACCGCCGCCGACTGCATCGTCGTGGTGGACGGGCGTAATATCCCTCAGGGCGTCCTGACAGAGCAGGACGTGGTGCGCCGCATCGCCTTCCGCCTGGACCCCGATAGCGCCTTGGACGAAGTCATGAGCCAGCCGGTGCGGGTGATCCGGGCCGGCGATCTGATGTTCCACGCCATCGCGCGCATGCGCCGGGCCCGCCTGCGTCACATGCCCGTGGTCGACGAACGGGACCAACTCGTCGGCATGCTGACCCTGGACAGCGCCCTGACCGAGGCCAACGGCCAATTGGTCAGCCAGATTGAAAGTCTGACCCGGCCGGAAACCCCCGACGGCATGGCCCAAGTGCGGGCAGCGCAACTGCAACTGGCCGAACAGATGCTGGCGGATCAAGTCCCGACACCGGATATCCAGGCCCTGGTCAGCCATATCAACAACGACGTCTACCGGCGCATGACCCGGCACGCCGTCCGCAGCATGGAGGAGGATGGCCTTGGCGTACCGCCCAGGGAGTTCTGCGTCATCGTAATGGGATCGGGCGGGCGACAGGAAAGCTATCTGAACCCGGATCAGGATAACGGTCTGATCATCGATGACTATCCCGATGACGAGCACGATGCCATCGACGGCTATTTTTCGGAGCTGGCGGATCGGCTAACCAAGGCGATGCATCATGCGGGCATGCCCCTTTGCAATGGCTATGTCATGGCGGTGAACCCGCTATGGCGCAAGACGGCCAGTCAGTGGCAAGCGCAGATGGATTACTGGATCGGCCGGCGAAATCCGGCAGCCCTGCGCCTGGCCGATATCTTTTTCGACTTCCGTGCCGTGGCGGGTGAACGGCGCCTGGCCGCCGAACTGCGGGACCACATTACGAGCCGGTTGCGGAACAACCTCCATTTCATGCGGGATATGTTCCTTCAGGACGAGCATTTCGGCGTCGCCCTGGGGCTCTTCAACCGCTTCATCCTGGAGAAGGAGGATGCCGGCCATCGCGGTGAACTGAATCTGAAAATCACCGGCACTCTGCCGCTGGTGGATGCGGTTCGGGCTCTGGCGTTGCTGCACGGTGTAAGCGAGACCAGCACCCTGGCGCGTATCGCCAAACTTCGCGAGGCGGAGGTTTTCAGTGACGACGAAGCGGATTATCTAACCGGTGCCTTTCATCACATCACCCATCTGCTGCTGCGCCAGCAATTGGCCGACCAGCGCCAGGGCGAAGAGGTTAGCAACTACGTCCACCCCGATAGCCTGACCGAACGTGAAGACGACCAGCTTGTGGATGCCCTCAAGGCGATCCGTGACCTGCGCGACCGGGTGCGCAGCGAATTGAGCGGTTCGATCTTCTAATATTGTCGCTGCAGGCGGCGGAATTGGCGGGCTTTACGGGAAAGCCGCGTCAGTTCACCCAGGGTGCGCGCCGTCTCGGCCAAGACCAAAAGCTTCAGGAAAACCTCGGCCGTGGCCAGGCTGTCGCCCAAGGCCGTATGCCGCCCCTTGAACGTGGTGCCGTGACGGGCCGCCAGGGCGTCGAGATCATGATCCCGGGCGCCCGGTTCCAACACCGCCGATAGCAACAGGGTATCGAGTACGGGCTGTTCGAACGCAGGCGCGCCATCTTCCTTTGCGCGTTCGAGAAATTTCATATCGAAAGCAGCGTTGTGGGCCACCAGGACGCTGTCGCCGCAGAATTCGTGGAAATCCCGCAACACCGGCCCGATGCGGCGGCAACCGGCTACGTCCGCATCGGTCAGGCCATGAAAAGTCGTGGAAAGCGGCGGGATGGTGCGGCCGGGATCGACGATCTCTTCAAAGACCTGGTCCTCCTGGATGACGCCGTTGACGATGCGCACGGCAGCGATTTGCACGATGCGATCGCCACGGGATGGCTGCAGGCCCGTGGTCTCGGTATCGAACACCACGAAGGTGAGGTCGGCGAGTGGCCGTGGGTCGTCGGTGGGTTTGAAACGGGCGAAGAACTCCGGCCCGATCAGGCTGGGCAGAAATACGCCCAGCATGACGATGGCGATGGCGGCGATCTCCTGCCCCTGGATGGTTTCGCCCAGGACCACTGCCGCCATGGGCACGGAGAGGGGACCGACCAATGAGGAAAAAAGGGCCGTTCGGCCCACGGGTAGATGCCGCAGGGCGTAGTTCAGCAAAAAGAACGGCCCGGCCGTCGTTGCCACGCCCAGATAGATCAACAGGGCCAATGGCCCCTGTGCCACGCGCACCACGGACTCGCCCGGTTGTTCCAGGACCAGCAACGCCGCCCCACCTATCAGCAAGGCCATGGTCATCTGCCAGGCCGTGGTCACCATGGGCCGGCCCTGGGTCTGGGCCACCCGGCGCGCGAGCAGGGCATTCAAAACCGCGCATAGTACGCCGCAGATCGCCAGCATGTCCCCGAACAGGCTGCCTTCGCCCGCCGATTGGTTCGCCGAGACCAGCATCAGGGCGCCACCGACGGCCAGAACGGCGCCGACGATGACCATGGGATTAATGGCCTCCTTCAAGACCAGCCGCCCGGCAATCGGCATGACCAGGGGCATCAGGGCCCAAAACACAGAGGCATTGACCGCGGATGTATGAAACAGCCCCCAAACCATGAACAACGACACCAGCCCAGGGTCCAGAATGCCCATGACCAGGGGCCGGCGCGCTTTCTTCAGGTTTACCGGCTGCCGGGTGATCAGGATGATCAGCCACAGGGCGCCGACGGCAAAGAAAAACCGGCCCGAGACCACTTCCGTAATCGCCAGTTCGGCCACCGCCAACTTGGCCCCGATCATGGAAGAGGCCCATAACAGGGCCGCTAGAAACATTGCCAGTACGGGCGCCATGAGGTGTCTCGTCTATCCTAGGGCATTCCTGTTTGGGGGAGTCTTGACGGCGGGCCTCTTCAGGGCAGAATGCGGCTCGAGAATAGCAAAAAACGAGGGCGCCATGAAACATGAGACAGCTTTTGAACGGGAGGTTTGGGGCGAACCCATCCAGAACAAACCCAGTGGCTTGATCCCCGCCCGGCGCCTGATTTCGGGCACAGAGGTTGACCTGGAACCCCTCGACCCCGCCGCCCATGGCGCCGCCCTCTATAGGGAATCCCATGGCAGCGAAGAAGGCTTGCAGATCTGGACCTATCTACCTTGGGGCCCCTGGCCGGACGAGGCCGCCTATCGCGGCCACCTAGCCGATTGCGCCGCCAGTTTCGATTACATCTGGTATGTCTTCCGTCTCAAGGACAGTGGCGAAATAAAGGGCATGGCCTGCTACCTGGATGTCCAGCCATCCCAGGGCGTGATCGAGATCGGCGGCATTTGGTTCGCGCCCGATATGCAACGCACCCGGGCAGCCACGGAAGCCCTGTTTCTGATGCTGGATTATGCCATGACGGATCTGCGCTATCGCCGCATGCAATGGCGCTGCAATGCGTTGAACCAGAAATCCAGGGATGCCGCACTACGGCTCGGCTTCAAGTACGAGGGCATCTTCTACAATCACATGATCTACAAGGGCCTGAACCGGGATACCGCCTGGTATTCTATTCTGGACACCGATTGGCCCGGAGTGCGCGGCATAATCTCAACCTGGCTGGCTGACGCCAATTTTGAAGCAGACGGCCAGGCGCGCAGCTCCCTATCCAAGCTTATGAGCCGGCGCGTGGTGGCGGAGCGCGGCTGACCTATTAGACTGAAAGAGCCCGGGCCTATTGCGAGGAAAGCGAATGGAATTCGGCATCACCATGTTTCCCACGGACTATTCCATGCAGGCGGCGGATTTGGCCGTGGCGGTGGAGGAACGCGGCTTCGATGCCCTGTTCATCCCTGATCACACCCATATTCCGGCAAGCCGGGAGACCCCGTTCATCATCGGCGACGAATTGCCGCCAGATTACTCCCATAACGTGGATATGTTCCTGGGCCTGGCGGCCGCCGCCGCGGTCACCAAACGTATCCGCCTGGGCACCGGCGTCTGTTTGGTGGTGGAGCGGGACCCCATCGTGACCGCCAAGGAAGTTGCCAGCCTGGATCACATCTCCGGCGGGCGGGTGGATTTCGGCATCGGCGGCGGCTGGAACCGGGAGGAGATGGAGAACCATGGCGCGCCATGGGAACGCCGCTGGAAGGTGGCGCGGGAGCGGATCGAGGCCATGCAAGCAATCTGGACCCAGGGCGAAGCCAGCTATGAAGGCGAATTCGTCAATTTCGATCGCATCCATTCCTGGCCCAAGCCGGTGCAGAAACCCTATCCGCCGATCTTCGTGGGCGGCGATGCCCCGGGCACCTTCAAGCGCATCGAGCGCTATGGCGATGGCTGGATGCCCCTGTTGGCAGACGAGGACGGCGGCATCGATCTAAAGGCCGGGCGCATGGCGGAACTAGCTGAATTGGCCAAGGCCGCGGGGCGGGCGCCCTATCCCATCACCACATTCGCCACGCCCCGGGACCCGGGCGCCATCGAGAAACTGGCCGCCCAGGGCGTCACGCGCTGCGTCTTCGGATTGAAAGCGGCGGGAGACGACGAGGTGCTCACCCGCTTGGATAAGCTGGCCCGCCTGATCGAGGAGGTGAAGGGCGGCGGGGCCTAAGTTTTACGTTGCTATTCACGACGGCTTGGGTAGGTTGCCGAAAAACCTATCCGAGGATATATCGCTATCATGCCATCGCTTTTCGAGCCCATGACCTTCGTGCGCGGCCCGGCCATGAAGAACCGCTTCATGCTGGCGCCCCTGACCAACACCCAGAGCCACGCCGACGGCCGCCTTTCGGACGAGGAATACCGCTGGCTGGAAATGCGGGCGACGGGTGGCTTTGGCCTTACAATGACCTGTGCCGCCTATGTTCAGCCCAGCGGCCAGGGCTTTCCGGGACAATTGGGCGTATTTTCTGACGAGCATATCGAAGGGTTGACCCGCTTGGCCCAGGGCATCAAGGCCAAGGACAGCATCGCCGTGGTGCAGTTGCATCACGCCGGCAACCGGGCGCCAGCGGACCTGATCGGCCAGACGCCAGTCTGCCCTTCCGACTTTGCCGACCCCGAAGCACGCGCCTTGAGCCATGACGAGGTCGACCAGTTGATCGAGGATTTCATTCTGGCCGCAAAGCGCGCCGAAGCGGCGGGCTTCGATGGCGTCGAGGTACATGGGGCGCACGGCTATATCCTCAGCCAGTTCCTCAGTCCAGAGATCAACAACCGCGACGATGAATATGGCGGCAGCCTGGAGAACCGGGCCCGGATCATCTTTGCCATCGTCAATGGCATTCGTGCCCGCTGCCGGCCGGACTTCAACGTCTCCATCAGGCTGTCGCCGGAACGGTTTGGACTGCGCCTGGCGGAGGTGCGCGAAGTGGCGCAACAGTTGATGACCGAAGGCGCAATCGATTTCCTGGATATGTCCCTGTGGGATGTCTTCAAGGAACCCGAAGAGGACGAGTTCAAGGGCCGTAGTCTGTTGTCCCATTTTGCCGATCTGGATCGGGGCGGGGTGAAACTGGGCGTTGCCGGCAAAATCAAATCCGTGCGTGCGGCCACGGCCTGCCTGGAGCAGGGCGCTGATTTCGTCCTGCTGGGGCGCGCTGCCATCCTGCACCATGATTTCCCCCTGCAGGCCGCGGAAAACCCGGATTTCGAGGCGGTTTCATTGCCGGTGACCGTGGACTACCTCCACAGCCAGGGTCTGAGCGATAACTTCGTCACCTATATGTCCGGCTGGAAAGGCTTCGTCGCCGCGTAACGGCGTTAGCGAGCAGGGGCGACCCGGGAGAGGAACTCGACCACCGATCCAGCGAAGATGTCGTTGCGGTCGCCGGCCACCATATGGGCGGCGTCCTTGACCGAGACATATTCCGCATGGGGGCATTGTTCGAGAAAACTCTGCGCACCCTCTTCGCTCAAGACATCCGACAGACCGCCCCGGACCAGCAGGGTGGGCAGCGTCAGGGTATCGGCACAATCGTGCAGGCGCTGGCGATAGGCCTGGTTGTTAGCCATTTGCTGGCGGCGGCGGGCCGGGTCCCAGTGCCAGACGTACTTGCCGTTGGCACCCAGACGCACGTTCTTGGCCAGGCCGTCCAGGGTGCGCGGCCTAGGCCGATGCGGCTGATAGTTGGCGATGGCGGCGGCCACCTCCTCCAACGTATCGAAACCATCCGGCTTCTGATTCATGAATTCCTGGATCTTGCGGGAGCCCTCCGCCTCGATCTTCGGTGCCATGTCCACCAGGACCAGGGCGCGGGCATCCAATTTCGCCATGCCGATGGTCATCAAACTGACCCCGCCACCCATGGAAGCGCCGACCAGGATGGGGTTGTCGTCGCCCAATGCCTGGGCGACACAGACCAGATCCTCGACCATGAAATCGGGGCCGTAACCATCCGCGTCGGCCCATTCGGAATCGCCATGCCCCCGGGCATCGAAGGCGACGGCGTGATAGCCCGATGCGCCCAGGGTCTCACCCGCGCCCTTCCAGGCATGGCGGGTCTGGCCGCCGCCGTGTAGTAGCATCACCAATGGCCCATCCGGGTCGCCCCAAGTGTCGCCGGCGATCATCAGACCGCCCGCGCCTTCCCACTTGTGCATGGGGTCAGGGGTTCCAGGCAGACGTTCTCCTGCACTCATAATAGTCTCGTTCCTCGATGGCTGATTCCGGCGCCTAGGCCGGCGAATGGTTGGTTTCTTCTAAGGGTACTCAGTAGGGCTTGTCGCCCGCCACGGTGACGCGATAGCCGTGGCGGACCTGCGGGTAGTAATCCCACACGGTGCGATGCTGGGCGCAGCGATTGTCCCAAAAGGCAACCGATTTCTCCGCCCAGGTGAAGCGGCACTGGAATTCCGGCGTCGCGATATGGTCGTACAGCATCTTCAACAGCGCCTCGCTTTCGCTGGGCCGCAGCCCGTCGATGCGGGTGGTGAAATTCTCGTTCACGAACAGGCACTTGCGCCCCGTCACCGGATGGGTGCGCACGATGGGATGCAACGAGACGGGATAGCTGTCATCGCCGTCGCGCAAGGCGCCCTTGTGGCCCAATCGATCCCGGTGCACATGGGCTGATTCATGCCAGGCCGAGAGGCCACCAATGAATTCCTTGATGGGCTCGGACAGGGCGTCGTAGGCCGCATACATAGAGGCGAACATGGTGTCGCCGCCCGATTCAGGCACCGTGTGCAGGTGCAGGATGCTGCCCATCGGCGGCTCGGCATCGCACGAGACGTCCGAATGCCATTTCATGCCGGCCACGACTTTGGAGCGTTCATCTGCATGGATGGTGATTATTTCCTTGTGGCCCTTGGTGTCCTTCGCAGCGGGATGGATGTGCAACTCACCGAACAGCCGGCCAAAGGCCTTGTGCTCATCAAGGGTCATGTCCTGATCCCGGAAGAAGATCACCTGGTGCTGCATCAAGGCGTCGTGGATCTCCTGAAACATCCGGTTGCCCAGGGGTTTCGAGATATCGACGCCGGCAATCTCGGCCCCGATCACCGGGTTCAGGGGTTTCACCACAAGGTTTTGATCATCCATTCTTCTTCAGTCCTGGTTTCTAGTCGTCCAACACGGCGGTGAATTCACAGGTGACAAGGCGCGGCCCGCCGCCATCGAGGGCCAGGGTGTGGCGCGCCGGGCGGGCGTCTTCGTCCGGGAACATCCTGACCCATTCATCGTTCAGGGCGGCCCGCCCCGTGCTTGGATCGCCCACCCAGAACGATACTTTGATGATGTCGTCCGGACTGCCGCCGGCAGCCTCCACGGCTGCCCCCATATGGCGGAAAACATTGGCGATCTGGCCGGCAAGATCCTCGGGCATTTCACCCGTTTCAGGGTCCCGGCCGGCGATGACGCTGGACATCATGATATTGCCGATACGGCTGGCACCGGGTATGGGATTGCCGTGCTTGAAGCCGGGTATTTCGATGCTCTTGCGGCCGGTCATACTCAATCATCGCCGGCGGCCGTGAAGACGGGATTGTCCTCGGTCTCGTCCACCAGAGCCTCCGGGCCTTCCGTGGGCAGGGAACGGACCCAGTTCAGGGCGCCGTCGATGTCACCTTCCCAGACCTCCCGCGGCAGATCATAGACCAGTTCCACGCCATAGCCATTGGGGTCGGAGATATAGAGGCTGTGGGTCATGCCGTGGTCCACCCGGCGGCCGAACTTCACCCCCTTGCTTTGCAAAAAGGCCAATTGCGCCAGCCAGGCTTCCCGGTCAGGGAGGGTTATGGCGATATGATTGACGGCGCAGGCATTGCCGAACATCTTGAATTTCTCGGGCGGTGGCGGCAGTTCCTTGTTCTCGACCAAAGCGATGTCGTGGTGATGGTCCTTGCCGTCATGATCGGCGCTATAGAAGCGCATTCTCGGCGGATTGGGCCGGTCCGGTCCAGCCTTCAGCTCGCCAACCTGCTTGAAGCCCATGAGATCACACCAGAAATGGTGGGATTCCTCTAAATCCCGGACATTAAGCACCAGATGGTTCAAGCCGCTGGGCGCAACGGCCTTTTTCGGGGCGGCCACGGTTTCGGATCTCTTGTCGGTCATCGCCTGGTTCCCTAGCGGGGTTTTCTTGATCATCTCATGCTATCAGGCCGCCCATTAGGCGTCCAATTCCGGAATGACCCAAAGTGGCCCTTCCCCCCGGGCCACCCGCTGCACATTGTCGAAGGCATTGCGTACCCGGGCAACATTGCTTTCCTGGGTGGGGCCGGCCATGTGGGCGGAAAGGATGACGTTGTCTAAGGCAAGCAAGGGGTTCTCGGCCTCGGGCGGCTCCTGGTCAAAGACATCAAGGCCGGCGGCGGCCAGGCGGCCCGACGACAGTGCCTCGTACAGGGCCACCTCGTCGATCACCGGGCCGCGGGCGGTGTTGATCATGATCGCCTCGGGCTTCATCTCCGCCAGTTCCTCGCGCCCGATCAAGTGATGGGTGCTCTGGTTCAGGGGCACATGCAGGCTGACCAGATCGCTTTCTGCTAGCAGTTCCCTCAGCAGACGGAAACGGACGCCCAGGTCGTCCTCCTCCGCCTCCGTCAGGCGCGCGATGTCGTAGTAGATCACATTCATACCGAAGGCGAGGGCCAGGCGCGCCGTCTTGGTGCCGATGGTGCCCAGGCCAACGATGCCCAGGGTCTTGCCGCGCAGTTCATAAAGTTTCGGTACGTCATTGCCGCGCCAGTTGCCCGCAGCCACATTCCGGTGCTGAACCACCAATTGGCGGGAGACGGCGAGCATCAACATGACGGCATGTTCCGAAACCGCCACCGAGTTGGCCCCGCCATTGTTGGAAATGGGCACGCCGGCTTTCCGCGCCGCCTCGATATCGGCGCGGTCATATCCGGCGCTGAGCAACTGGATTAAACGCAAATTTGGTGCTGCAAGGAACAGCACCTCGTCCACCAGCATGTCGACAAATCCGACCAGATATTCAGCCTCGGCCATGTGTTCGGTGAAATCGCTGGCCCGGCTGTCGGCGATGACCAGTTCAAAGCCCTTGGGCGCCAATTCCCGCGCCGAATCCGCGGCGGCGGGAAACTGGGTGACGAAGACGATTTTCGGGGCCATGGGGCGCCCTCCCTTGGTTTTCTTTTCGTTATTCAGAAGCCGGCAACGTCCGCCAGCATGGTGCGGGTGGCGGTCCAGGCGGCGTGATTGCGGGCGATGGCGTCCGTGACAGGTGCCGGGGGCTCAACCTCCTGGGCGAAGCTGTCGTCTTCCGCCAATTTTTGGCGCCAATCATGCACCCTTGGATGCAGGCGCTCAAACGGGTAGCCGCCGAAATTCAGGCGGCTGGCGTAGACGAACCAGGCAATGTCCATGACACTTAGGTCTGCGCCCAGGAAATAGGGGCCGTGCGACAGACGGCTTTCCAGGTCGTCGAAGGCGGAGCGGAACCTACCGGCCGATGCCTGGGCCGCCCCATCCGTGATCCCTTCCGCTGCCAGCCGCTCGTAAAATTCCACCTGGTGCGCCCGTTCCGGGTCGTCATGGGCCCCAGCCACCGTACGATCGCCTCCCAGATATCGTTCCAGGATCTCCGGCGATTTGTTGGAGCCGGTACGGCCGAAGACAAAGCGGAAACTCAGGGTGCGCAAGTCCAGGTGCAGTTCGTCCTCGAACTGGAGCAAGGTTTCGATCTCGTCCCGATGTTGGGGCGGGAACAGGCACGGTTCCGGAAATCGGTCCTCAAGCAGGGCCAGGATATCGTTGCTTTCGATATGCACGTTGCCGTCCCAAACCATAACGGGCACAAGGCCGCGCGGATTGAGCCCGAGGAACCATTCCGAATAGCTTTCGTTGGCGGCCAGGTCCAATTCGTGCCCTTGCCATTCGATACCTTTGAGATTGAGGAAGATGCGCAGCTTTTGCGAACAGGACGACATAGGCGCATGGAAGATATGCAAACCCTTCCAGTCCAGCACCTCGCGGCTGCGGATATCGCTGTCGAGCAACTGCACCATGCTAGAACAACCTTAAAGTGGAATGGCCAAAAGGGTATCGATCTTGTCGCTGTCCAGGACCACCAGTTTGTCGGCGAACAGCGGCCGGGTGCCGGATGGATCGATGGCGTCCAGATAGCGGCCGCTGAGGAACAGATCCTGGCTGCCGTCGATCATGGTACGCACCACAATGAAGCCGGCCTCGGCCCGCACAAGCCCGCCGTCCTGGCCGGTGATCCGCACGACGGAAATTATATGGCGGTAACGCTGCGGTTCGTAGATGTTGGCCCGGCGCAGGGCCGCCACCCGGTCTTCCAGCATATTACGGTTGTGGGCATCGATGATGCCGACGGGCAGGCCCCGGTCATGGTTGAAGGCGGTTGTGATGCGGTAATGGGCCGTCTCGGTGAAGAACTCAGGCCAGCGCTCCAACTCGTCGCTGTCGATGCAATGGGCATAGTCGGCCAGCAGGGCCGTGGCCATGGCAAGGCTTTCACTGGACCCGGTCATCAAATGTCCATCAGGTCGCGATAGGCCTTCCAAAAGCCCCGGATCGAGGTTTCCGTGGCCCGGCTTTCCTGGGAGGCGGCATCGTGGCCGCCCATCAGAACAACGGATGTTTCATCCTTGGTGCCGGGTAGGGCGCGCTGGATGAAGTTGCCCACCGCGCCGTCCTCCATGGAGATATAACCCGCCGGGCCGATGAAGTTGGCTTGCATCAAACGCAGATTTGCCAATTCCTCGTCATCATCGTCGAAGCCATAGTTGGTCCAGACCACATCGGCCTTGTCCACACCTCGGGGGACAATCTGGCGCACCACCAGATTGTTGCGCACCTGTTGCATCACCAGGTTGGGAAACACCGAAAGGATCTGCAGGGTGATGCCGTCGTTGAATTCATCCCGCCCACCCAAGAGGCCCGGCTCCTTCAATCCGAAGTCGCTATCGGCGCGCAGCTTGGCTTCGTCGTAGTCCTGATCGCCCGCATTCGGGTCCAGCTTGGAATAGCTCACATGATGGCCGCCGTTCTCGGAAACGATGATGCCGCCCTTCTGGCTCAGGCGGTTGACCCTGAAGGTGGTGAAGAACAGATGCAGGATCGAGGCGTGATAGGGATCGCGCACGTTCTCGGCATAGAGCTTCCAGTTGTTGCGCAGGGTTTGAGTGTAATAGCCCAACACCTTTGGCGGGCGCGGCAGCACCCGGTGGATGCGGGCAACGATATCCGGGCCGAGGTAGTCCTCCAGATCCGGGACATCCGGATCGAAACTGCCGAAGATCAGGCCGGCCAGGATCGAGATCTTGACCTTGCGCAGGCCGTGCTCCTCACGCCGAAAGCCTTCCGGCATGCCGCCTTTGCCCCCGACGCCGTTCTGGAAGGCAACGCCCACCAGATTGCCGTCATGGTCATAGGACCAGGCGTGATAAACGCAGGTAAACGCCTTGGCATTGCCAAAGCGCTCCAGACACAGAAGGGCGCCGCGATGGGCGCAGCGGTTCTCAAAGGCGCGGACGACACCGTCCTTACCGCGCACAACGACCACAGGAATATCCCCTAAAAAAGTGGTCTTGTAGTCACCGGGCTCAGCCACCTCGCATTCCAGACCCAGAATGTTCCAGGTGGGCCCCTGAAACAGCCGCTCCCGCTCCCGCTGGTAGACCTCTTCGTCCTCATAAACCGCATAGGGAACCTGGGTGAGGCCGTTGTGCGGCCAGATTTGTGCCACATCCGTCATTGGGCACAGCCTCGTTCGGCCAGCGTCTTCGGGTTAGTCATCACCCGCCTGAGCGACTTGGCCCGCTTCCTTTTCCGCCTGGCGCTCGATCTCCTTTTCCACCGCTGCCTGAGCAGCACCGACAAAGACCTCGCGGTTGGCATGGCTGTAGTCGTATGACGCCCGGCGCAAATCGTTCTTCTTGTTGAAGTACGGCACCACATAACGGGCCATCAGTTCGTAATGTTCGC
Source organism: uncultured Rhodospirillaceae bacterium (assembly GCA_964344935.1). Lineage (GTDB taxonomy): Bacteria > Pseudomonadota > Alphaproteobacteria. Next base: position 49,492 of record CAYFPL010000010.1, on the reverse strand, counting down.
ACGTGGCGTCGAAATCAGCCCAGTTGTGGGCCAGTTCCAGATAGGTGCCGAAGCCGCCCGAGCCTTTCTGCAGCTTTTCGATATGGCGTATGGCATCGTCCGGATCGCCGATCACCGCCATGGAATTTTCCGTCAGGTATTCATAGGCATTGTCGATCTCGGGCGGGACGATGGGAAAGGTAGCGATATCGCGGAAATACTGGGCCCAGGCGTCCAGGCCGAATTCCACATTCTTTTTTGCCTGCTCCCGGCTGCGGGCCACATGGGCCAGGGTGACGATGCGCCATTTTGCCCGTGTGACGGTTTGCCCGGCCTCGGCGGCGGCTTGTTCGCACATGCGCCAGTTGTTCGCGTGATGGGCCAGGGCCTCGTCAGAGGTGCCACCGATGGACAACATGCCTAATCCGTGCCGGCCCGAGGCCAGGGCGCCCGCCGGAGAACGAGCGCAGGCCACCGCCATCTCCATGCGCGGCCGGGTATAGCAGGGCAATTGCATCTGCGCTTCGCGCAGCTCGAACCAGTCGGTCTTCATGCTCACCTGCTCGCCGTCCAACAGGGCGACGATGGCATCCAGGGCCTCGTTCATCATGCGCCGCTGATTGTCGGGATCGATGCCCATGCGGAAAGCATCGCCCACCAGGGCACCGGGGCCGACACCGAACATCACCCGGCCCTTGGTCATATGGTCGAGCTGTATCATGCGCCCGGCATTGGTAAAGGGGTGATGATAGGGCAATGAGGAGACGCCGGTGCCAAGCCGGATATGCTTGGTCCGCTCCGCCGCGGCGGCAATGAAGACTTCCGGCGCAGCAATGATCTCATAACCGCCCGAATGATGTTCACCGATCCAGGCCTCGTCATAGCCCAGGCGGTCCAGATGTTCCAACAGCGCCATGTCCCGATCCAGCGCCGCCGTGGGATCCTCTTCCACGGGATGGAATGGTGCGAGGAAAATACCAAAACCTAGATCTTTCATCGCCGATAACCCCTCCGAGCCGTTTTTGTTCTATTGCATCCTATCATAGGCCATTCCCCTTTCACTTCCATCCCCGGCGGGGGCCGCGCTATCTTCAGGACAAAGTTTGAGGAGAACGTCATATGAGCGACATAGTCTGGCGGGCGGATGAAGAGGCCCTGGCGGCAAGCAATATCCAGAACTTTATCGAGACCCTCGGCGCTTCCGACTATGACGACCTCCTCGCCAAGGCGGGCGCCGATCCGGACTGGTTCTGGGACCAGACCATCCAATATATGGGCTTCGTCTTCGAACGTCCCTATGACCAGGTGCGCGACGTTTCTAAAGGCCCGGCCTGGGCCAAATGGTGCCTGGGCGGCACCACCAACGCCACACTCTCCCTTCTGGACAAGCACCGGGGCACGCCTACCTATGACAAGGATGCGGTGCGCTTCGAGGCCGAGGACGGCAGCATCCGTACATGGAGCTATCGGGAACTGGACCGGCAGACCTGCCGCCTGGCAGCCGCGTTACAAGACCTGGGCCTGGGCACCGATGACAAGATCGGCATCTATATGCCCATGGTGCCGGAGGTGGTCGCCGCGTTTTTCGCCACCGCCCGCATCGGCGCCATTGCCGTGCCTTTGTTTTCCGGCTTCGGGCGGGAGGCCATCGCGACCCGGCTGAACGATGCAGGCGCCACTGCCGCCATCACCATCGATCATACCCACCGCCGGGGCCGCGTCATCCCCATGAAGCCGGTAATGGATGAGGCGCTTGCGACCGTGCCCACCGTGCGCCATCAAATCGTCCTGCGCAGCAACGACGAACCCCTGGACTGGCAGGATGGCCGCGATCACGACTGGGCAGAGATTGTCGCTGGCCAGCCCGACGAGGTGCCCGCCGCCATCGTCGATGCTGAACACCCTTTGCTGTTGGTCTATACCTCCGGCACCACGGGCAAGCCCAAGGGCACCCTGTTGAGCCATGTGGGCTTCGTGGTCAAGATCGGTTTCGATCTGCTCGTCTGCATGGACCTGAAACCGGAAGACCGGATGATGTGGATCAGCGATTTCGGCTGGGTGGTGGGACCCATGATCACCACGGTCTGTACCCTGGCCGGCGCCACCATGGTGCTGTGCGAAGGCACGCCGGACTACCCGGAGCCCGACCGTATGTGGCGGCTCACGGAACAGCACCAGGTCAGTTTCCTCGGCGTCGCGCCCACCACCATTCGGGGCCTGATGCGGGCCGGCACCGACGATATCCAAAAATGGGACCTGAGCGGCCTGCACGTGGTCGCCTCCACCGGTGAACCCTGGACCGACGAGGCCTGGAACTGGTGCTTTGAACATGTCTGCGGCCGCAAGGCGCCCCTGTTCAACTGGACGGGTGGCACCGAGATCGGCGGCGGCATCCTGGTCAGCACATTTGCCCACCCCCTCAAGCCCTGTTGCTTCGGCGGCTCCATCCCCGGCATGGAGGCGGATATCCTGGACGATGCGGGTCAGCCCGTGGGCATCGGCGAAGTGGGCGAATTGGTCCTGCGCGCGCCCTCGATCGGCCTGACGCGCGGTTTGTGGCAGGACCCGGAACGCTATCTGGAAACTTACTGGGACACCTACCCCAATATCTGGCGCCATGGCGACTGGGCCAGCCGTGACAAGGACGGGTTGTGGTACGTACACGGCCGCTCCGACGATACCTTGAAGATCGGCGGCAAGCGCACGGGCCCGGCGGAGATCGAGGGCCTGGTCATGGCCTCGGGCCTGATTACCGAGGCCGCTGCCATCGGCCTGCCCGATCCCCGGGCCGGCCAGTCGGTGATGTGTGTCTGCATCCCCGCCCCCGGTGTGGCGGCGGATGAAGGGACCGCGAACCAGGTGCGCGAGGCGGTGGCCGCCGGCCTGGGCCATGCCTTCCGCCCCAAGGATGTTCTGTTCGTCCCCGATCTGCCGAAAACCCGGAACATGAAGATCATGCGCCGGGTGGTAAAGGCGGCGGTATTGGGCCAGAACCCGGGCGATCTTACCGCCCTTGTCAATCCAGAGGCCGTCGATCACGTGGCAGAGGCGGCGGGGCGGGGATGAATGATGCCGTTGTCATACCGGCCGACACCCCTGTCGGGGCGGAGATGGCCCGTGCGGCGAAAACCAAACGGCTGATCATCTTTGCGGGCCTGCCGGGGGTGGGCAAATCGCTGTTTCTGCAGCAACAGGCGCTGATGGCGGCACAGGCCGGGCGGCAAATCCACCTGTTGCAATGGGATATCGCCCGGGCGCCTTTCGAGAGCGCCGAAATGCTGGCGAAGTATCCCGAGACCGACGGCTTCACCCATCCCTTCATCCGCAAGGCCACGGGCCTTTGGGCACGGGGCGCAGTGCGACGCTGGCATGACGCTCATCCCGCAGACGAACACCTGGTGATCGGCGAAGTGCCCCTGATCGGCAATCGGTTCATCGAGCTGGTGCAGAAACAGGATGACGAGGCGGAAGAACTCCTCGGTGGCGAGGGGGCGGTCTTTTTCGTCCCCGTGCCCTCAAGCCAGGTGCGGGCGCGGATCGAAGAAATGCGCCAGGCCTCCATCGCCAATCCCAAACATGAACACGAAAGCCGCGATGCGCCCATCAACGTGCTGCAGCAACTCTGGCAGGACGCCCGGGCCGCCGCCATCGAGCTGGATCTGGTGGGCGAGGTTGGAGCCGCGGCGGGCGCGGCCTATGACCCTGGAGTCTATGGCCGCCTGTTCGAGCACCTGCTGCAGCATCGCAACTACAGCATCCTGACAGTAGACACGCTCTATCCCGCCCAGGGCTCAGTCTATGACCTTACGGTTCCAACACGCGACATCACCGCATCGCCAACGGACACGGCCGCCGCCCTGGCGGAACTGGAAGCCTCTCCAGATCGAAGCATGATCGGCCAGTCTGTCGAACACTGGTATCGCGTTTAGGTTGTCGGATTCGGCACGCTCATTGTTCCGCCAGTCCGGCCTTGCGAAGGCCACCGACAATACTGGCGATCAAGTCCGGATGCCCCGCCGCGAAAAACGCTTCAACCTGCTCGAGCGTAAATTCCGGCTCGACCTGGCGGGCGCGTTGCAGTTGGGCGGCGGAATTCTCCATCTGCCCGGCATTTGCATACAGTGCGGCAAGGATGACAAAGGCCAGATATTGCGCATTTGGGTACTGGCAGGCCTGCTCCGACGCGGCAATGGCTTCCTCTCTTCGGTCCAACAGTTCTAAAGCTATAGCCCGGTAGGATAGGTCTACCCACAGCCTTGGATCGTTGGGGTTTAGCCGAATGGCAAGGTCAATGTTGTCCAATGCTTTTCCGGCTTCGCCCGCGAAAGTATATGCGCTGGCTAAACCGTAATAGCCATTGGCAAAACTGGGGTTCAGAGAAACCGCCAACTCCAATTCTCGAATTGCCGCCGCATGATCCCGTTTCTGGACGAGTAATTTGCCGAGGGCAAAGTGGGCGAAATAGCTTCGTTGATTCAACCCAATGGCCCTGTTTGCGTCCGCCAATGCCTGTTCCAACGTCTCTTCCAGATCGTCCGTCCAGTGAAATGCCAATTGGGAATAGGCCGCCATGGCCAACCAGCCATAGGCGGCGGCGAACTTTGGATCGGCCGCAATGGCGCGCGTCATGTAGTCAACGCCTTCTTCGACGTTTTCGCGGCCGAGTTTATGAATAGCGGCGACGCCGCGCAGGTAAAGGTCCCAGGCATCAAGACTTTCAGTGGGCTTCTGCAACGAACGTTCCTGTTCGGACTGAACCAATTCCGGCGCGACGGCAGCAGAAATGGTCTGGGTGATTTCGTCCTGCAGATCAAAAATGTCCTGCAGTTGCCGGTCATAACGTTCCGCCCAGATATGGTTGCCCGTGGCCGCCTCGATAAGTTGCGCCGTTATGCGAACGCGGTCGCCGGATTTTCGGACACTGCCTTCGAGCATGTATCGTACGCCAAGCTCCCGGCCCGCCTGCTTGATATCGACGGCGGCGCCTTTGTAAACGAAGGTTGAGTTGCGCGCCGTGACGAAGAACCAGTGAAACTTGGACAATGCCGTAATGATATCTTCGGTGATGCCGTCGGCGAAATATTCTTGCTCGGGATCACCTGACATGTTTTCGAAAGGAAGCACGGCGATGGACGGTTTGTCGGGTAGCGGCAGCGTTTCGCCCACCGTCTCTTTTGCTTGTTGCATGCCGTTGGGGGACCAGCGCCAAACCTCAACGGTACGGGCAATGTTTTTCAGATCCTGGGCTTCGCCACCTCCAAATCGTTGTGCCGATTTTTTATCCAGGCTGTCATACACAGTATCGGAGATCAGTACCTGGCCCGGTTCCGCCAATTCTTCCAGCCGCGCGGCCACGTTGACGCCATCGCCGAAGACGTCCTCCTCCTCGAACACCACTTCGCCGATGTGAATGCCCGCGCGCAGGCGGATAAACTCGTGCTCCGCCAAGCCTTCCTGAAACCGCATGGCGCAATCGACGGCGTCTGAAACACTGGCGAACTCCACAATCCAGCCGTCACCCATGCGCTTGACCACGTTGCCGCGAAATTCCTCGACCACCGGCTCGAACAACTCGCTGCGCAACTGACGCAAGGCATCAAGCGTGCGCGCCTGGTCCTCGCCCATCAGCCTGGAGTATCCGGCCACATCGGCGGCCAAGATGGCGGCGAGTTTGCGGACAGAAGCGGTCATTCTTCCGGCAGCCCGGCGGTGCGGTTGTCATTCAATGAGCGGCGGATATAGGCGTTATCGAAATTTGGCAGCGCCCGTCGCACGACGGCGATGGATAGTCCCTTTCGCCGTTCACGCGCCTCGTCCATAACGGCGCGCGCCTCATCCAGGCGGCCTTGGGCGACCAGACAATTCGCCAATGACAAATGTGAATAAAACCAGCCCTCGGGGATCATGGTAATGGATTTGCGCGCCCACTCCTCGCCGATCTCGGGTTCGTCGAGAAAATAGTGGCAGTTCGCCTTGACCATCATAAAGCCAAACCGCAATTGGTCCCGTGGGCTAACTTGCAACGCCTTTTCGATCATGGGCAGGCATTCCTCTGCATGGCCGTCCCACATATGATTGATCGCCAACCCGGCGTAGGCCATGCTGTAGTTCGGGTTCAATTCTAGAGCCCGCCGCAATTCCGCGATCGCCAGGTCATGTTCCTTCCTGGCGGCACGGACCCGGCCTAGAATGTAATGACCATAGGCAATGTTTTCATCGCGTTCCATGGCCGTGAGCGCATGTTCATAGGCTGCTGCTAGGGCGTCCTCCGGCTTGTCGGTCATTGCCAAGATAACCTGGTTGTAACGGCATTCGGCCAGCCCCGCATGGGGCGGCGCAAACTCCGGCGCGATGGCGATGGATTGTTCGAAATATGGAATGGCGCCTTCGATATCCCGTTGCGTCTGGTTGTACAGGTGCCACAAGCCCCGCTGATAGGTCTGCCAGGCGTCCAAATCTCCGGGTCTTTTGCGCCGGGCCATCTGCCGTTCGGACTGACGCAGCTCCCAATCCACATTGCCGGCCACGGCGGCGGTTATCTCGTCCTGTACGGTGAAGATATCGGACATTTCGCGGTCAAACCGTTCGGCCCAAACATGTTGCCCGGTTTCAGCTTGTACCAGCTGTGCGGTAACGCGGACCCGGCTGGCGGCCATGCGCACGCTGCCTTCCAGTACGTAGCGAACGCCAAGTTCTTGACAAATCTTCTGGACGTTCTGGGCCTGGGACTTGTAGGCGAATGTGGAGTTGCGGGCGGTCACCATCAACCAGTCGACTTTGGATAATTCGGTAATAATGTCTTCGCTGATGCCATCGGAGAAATAGTCCTGCTCGGGGTCGCCAGACAGGTTGTCAAACGGCAACACGGCAATTGACGGTTTTTCCGGAATTGGCAAGTGATCGGTGATCGTCGCCAGTGGCGGCGCCTGCGATCCCTGCCATTGATAGACCTGGATAGGCCGGGCGATGTTTTTGAATTCATGTGCGCCGGTGTCGACAAAGTTCGCCCCCAGGGTCGCGTCCAAATGCTCGTACACATGGCCCGACAAAAGGATGCCGCCCGGCGGGCCATTGGTCTCCAGGCGCGCGGCCACATTCACGCCGTCGCCAAAGATATCCTCGTCTTCGAAGATTATGTCCCCGATATGTATGCCAACGCGGAGCCGGATGGTGTCATGGGCGGTAAGTTGTTCCTGCAGGGTTATCGCGCAATGGACGGCATCAAGAGCGGACGCGAAATCCACCAGCCAGCCGTCGCCCATGTTTTTGACGATCGTGCCGCGATGTTCCGTGACGGCGGGCTGGAACAGGTCCTGGCGAAGTTTCCGTAGTGCGTTGAGCGTGCCGGTCTCATCCTCGCCCATCAGCTTGGAATAACCGGCCACATCGGCGGCCAGGATGGCGGCGAGGCGTCGTTGCAAAGAAATTATCCTCCCATAACGGGCATTTTATCTGGATACGCACGGGAATCCAGGGCCCTCGGGAAGGCAGGCCGCGCTCGAACAATCCTCAGAAACGATCTAGCAGGCGTTCGATGTAGTTTCGTTCCAGACGGGGGCGGGCGCGTTCGCCGGCTCGGCGGCGCAGCTCGTCCAGGATGTCCCGGGCCCGCTGCATATCGGAGGTGGTCGGCACCATGACCCGGCTGGTGTCCATGCCGCCGCCCTGGAACGGTCGGCCGGCCGGATCCTCCTGGTTCTGGCCCAGTTGCCCCTGGCCGTCCTCCTGCGCATTGCGCATCATCTCCTCGGCCAATTCCCGGAACGAGGTGGCCAGGCCGTCGATGGCCTGGCGCTGGGACGACAGGGCCTGGCCCGAGCGGCCGGATCGCAGCGCCCGCTGGGACTCCCGCATGGCCTGATCGACGCCGCCCATGGCCTCGGGGATCTTGCCTAGGCCTTCGCCCAGGCGGCGCATGACCTCGCCCAACTGGTCCCGCAGATCGCCCTGCTGCCCGGCGAGGTTGTCCATGGCCCGGCGCTTGCCGCCGTCCATGCGTTGCTGGCCCTGCCCTTGGCCCTGGCCGCCGCCCTGCTGTTGCTGGCCGCCCTCGGGCCGCTCCCAAGGCATGCGCCGCCGCCGGGGCGTTTGCTGATAGGTCTGGTCCATCAGTTCCTGTTGTTTTTTCAACAGATCACTTAATTCCTGCATGGCCTGTTCGCTGGGCGATGCGCCTTGGCGCTGCGCCGTCATGCGGGCGCTGTCCAGGTTTTCCAGCATTTCCTGCAATTGCCGCAGCATCTCGGCCGCCGCTTCCTTGCTCCCAAGCCGACTCAATTCGCGAATTCGATCCAGCATTTTTTGCAGTTCTTCGGAATTCAGGGTCTGTGCGTCGGGATCGAAGGTTTGTTGGCCCTGCGCTTGCTGGTTTTGCTGGGCCTGTTCGGCCAGGGCCTGGAGATACTTGTCCATGGCCTGCTGCAGGCGGTCCATCAGACGTTCGATCTCGTCCTGATCCGCGCCCTCGGCCAGTGCCGCCATCAGGGCTTCCTGGGCATCGCGCAGCTCCCGCTCGGCCAAGGACATCCCCCCATCCTCGATCCGCAGGGCAATGCGCCAAAGCATGTCCAGGACCGCCGTGGTCGGCTCCCTGGTGTTGATTTGCAGGCGCCGGGCCGTGCTCCACAGCATCAGATAGGCGGTCTGGTCGTGATCATAGGTCTCCGGGCCGGAGGAGATGGCGAACAGGGCCAGGGCAATTTTCTGCCGCCGTTCCGGCTTCTGACTCAGATCGCGGCGCTGCTCGATGATGGCGCGGGCCACGGGGTGGCGGAATTCCCGTTCGGGCAGACGCAGGATGATGACTTCGGCCTTGCCGGTCTGGCCCTTATCGTCCTTGGCCAGATAGTGCAGCATGACCAGGCGCCCGGCCCAGGGATGCGGCGTCAAATCGAAATAACCTGCCTCCCGTGCTTCCGTTGCCCCGGGCGGCGAGATGGGGAGGTCCAGGCGCAGCACATCCTCGGGCTTTTCCTTTGTCGCCTCCTTTGCGGTACTCTTTGTCTGATCCCCTTCGCTGTCCGCTTTTGCGGCTTCTTCCCCAGAATCGTTCTTCTTCTTCGCACCGCGCTTCTTGATCGTCGGCAGGCGAATCTCGGCCCAAACCTTGGCCAGGCCGTAATCGTCGGACGCCTTGTAGGACAGGCGAACCGCCTGGCGGGGGGTAATCTGCGGCTCCTGATCGGCGTCAATCTTCGGCGGTTGATCGATGATGATGGTGAGCGGCCAGTCCGCCAGCACCGTTTCGCCGGATCGCAAGGTCAGACGCTCGCCGCTTTCGATGGCCTTGCTCAGTTCGAAATTCCGTTCATCAACGCGCTTGAAGGCTTGCACCTTACTGTCGATGGACAGCACCGGAACCTCTTCGCCGCCGAACACCCTCGCCATCAGGGCGCTGCCTTGTGGTACGCGCAAAGGGTCGGGGTTCTTGGCATCCAGCTTGATCGGCGGCAGGCCGGTATAGTCGGGCGGGTTGAGCCAGGCCTCCAACTCAGCATCGGCCCCCGCATTGGCGCTGAAATCCGGAACCAGGGCCCGGCTTAAACGCTCCTCCGCCTCCAGGCCGCTGACGAACAAGCCCGCCGCCAGCAGCAGGAAAACCAGGGCGCGGGTGGCCCAGGGATCCCCCTTGGGCAGGCCAGGCCGGGGCAATCCTACGCGCAGATTCTTTAGATGTTCGCGGGTGCGGCGCTGATGGGTGCGCCACATGGCACCGGCCAGCGCATCATGGGCGTTGGTCAAACGGTCGGCAAGGGTACTGAGGGGGCGGTGGCGCAGGCCACTATCGGTCTCCAGTCGGCGAACCACATTTGCGCGGGCCGGCGGATGCCAATTGCGAAGGGCAAACCAAACCGCCCAGATCAACGCCGCTGCGAATAGCAGCAATAACACCACATGCAGCCAGGGCGACAGCAGCAACGGCAACTCCAATAGCGCCAGGGCCAGGAACAGACCCACCACGCAGATCAGCGGCAGTAGCGAGCGCCAGGTGATCTCCCACATCAACACCCACCGCGCGGCGGCGTGGAATAGCTGTGAGCGATCCGGCAGCCGCATGGTTCTAGCCGGGTGCCGCCGCTTGCCAGGGGGCAGAATGGTCGCGGCCGATCAGGTCCTGAATGGTCTGACGCGGGCGCACCACGGCGAACTGGTCACCACGAACCAGAACTTCCGCCACCAGGGGCCGGCTGTTGTAGGTCGATGCCATGACAGCACCATACGCGCCCGCACTGCGTACCGCGATCAAATCATCGGGAGCGAGCGGAGGCATCGAACGGCCCTTGGCCAGGGTATCACCGCTTTCGCAGATCGGTCCGACCACGTCAGCCTCCGTATAGGGGGCGTCGGCGGCCGCTTCCACCACCGGCACGATATCGTGCCAGCTGTCATACATGGCGGGTCGGATCAGGTCGTTCATGGCGGCATCGATTATAACAAATCGCCGGCCTTCATGCTTCTCATGAATTACCCTTGCCACCAGGATGCCCGCATTGCCCACCAGGACCCGGCCCGGCTCCAAAACCAATTCAAGCTGCCGGTTGGCTGTCAGACGGCGGACCATGCGGCCATATTCCGCCGGCGGCGGCGGGGTTTCGCCGCCATAGGGGATACCCAGGCCACCGCCCAGGTTGCAGCGGCGGATATCGTGGCCGGCGGCGCGCAATTCATCGATCAGGCCCAGGGCCCGGTCGAAGGATTCTTCGAACGGCGCCAAATCCGTGATTTGCGAGCCGATATGGATCGCCACCCCCAGCATGGCCAATCCCGGCAGTTCCGCGCCCAGATCGAAGATTTCGTTGGCCCGGTCGATGGGAATGCCGAACTTGTTCTGCCGCCGGCCGGTGGTGATTTTTTCATGGGTACCGGCATCCACGTCCGGGTTCACACGAACGGCAACCGGCGCGGTTGTTCTCATTTCCGTGGCCACGGCACTTAATAAGCGCAGTTCCGGTTCGCTCTCCACGTTGAACTGATAGATGCCGATCGCCAGGGCCTCGGCCAGCTCCTCCCGCGTCTTGCCCGGCCCGGCGAAGACAACATCCTCGGGTTTTGCGCCGGCCGCCAAGGCCCGCTGCAATTCGCCCCCCGATATCACATCGGCACCTGCGCCCAGGTTTACCATGGTGCGGATGACCGCCTGGTTGGAATTCGCCTTGATGGCATAGCAAACCTTGGCCCCGGTACCTTCCAACGAGCCGGTCAGGACATTGTAATGCCGGGTCATGGTTGCCGTGGAATAACAATAAAACGGCGTACCCACTGCCGCCGCGATTTCGGGGATGGGCACATCCTCGGCATGGAGGATGCCATTGTGGTATTCGAAATGATCCATGCCTAGGACGAGCCCTTTTTCTTCAGCTTTTTCTCCAGCGTCTCGCGGTCCAGCTTCATGCCCGAGGTGCCGTCAGGGCGTTTCGGCGGGCCCTTCTTGCCACAAGCCGCCAATGCGGCCGCCACGGCCGCCGCCGATGTGAACAGAATCAACTCGCGCCGTGTCATGGCCGTGCCCTCGCCGCGGCGATGGCGGCGCGCACCCGCTCGGGCGCGGTGCCGCCCTCGCTGGTTCGCGAGGCCACGGAATTCCGCACGCCAACTACGGTGAAGACCGCCTCCGTGATGCCCGCCTCAACCGACTGCATATCGGCCAAAGACAGGCCGTCAAGATCGAGGCCCTTTTCCTCGGCCAGTTTGACGAGAGCACCCGTGACATGATGGGCCTGACGGAACGGCAATCCCAATTCCCGCACCAGCCAGTCGGCCAGGTCCGTCGCCGTAGCGAAACCTTGCCCGGCGGCAGCCTCCATCACCGCGCCGTTGGCGTTCAGATCGCGGATCATGCCGGTCATGGCGGGAACGGTCAGGGTCAAGGTGTCGGCGACTTCGAAGACCGGTTCCTTGTCTTCCTGCATGTCCTTGGAATAGGTCATGGGCAGGCCTTTCATGACCACCAAAAGCGCATTCAAATCGCCGATCACCCGACCCGCTTTGGCGCGCACCAGTTCGGCAGCATCGGGATTGCGTTTCTGCGGCATGATCGAGGAGCCGGTGGTGAAACCATCGCCCAGGGAGATGAAGTTGAACTGGGCCGAGGCCCAGTTGACCAGCTCCTCCGCCAGCCGGGAGAGATGCACCGAAAAAATGGCAGCGGCGGCCAGGTACTCCATGGCAAAATCCCGTGCCGCCACCGCGTCCATGGAGTTGGCGGCCGGACGGTCGAACCCCAGTGCGGCCGCGGTTGCCTGGCGGTCGATGGGGAACGAGGTACCGGCCAGGGCGGCGGCACCCAGGGGGCATTCGTTCAGACGCCGCCGGCAATCGGCAAACCGGCCCCGGTCCCGATCCAACATCTCCACATAGGCCATCAGGTGATGGCCGAATGTGACCGGCTGGGCCGCCTGCAGATGGGTGAAGCCGGGCATCACCGTGTCGGCATGCTCTTCCGCCCGGTCCAGCAGGGCCGACCGCAAATCCAATAGCGCCGGTTCAAGGGCGTCGATTTCATCCCGCAGCCACAGGCGAAAATCCAAAGCAACCTGGTCGTTGCGGCTGCGCGCGGTGTGCAGCCGGCCGGCGGGCGAGCCGATCAGTTCCGTCAGACGTGCCTCCACATGCATGTGGATATCTTCCTTGGCGGCATCGTAGGCGAATTCGCCTTTCACGATCTCCGCCTCGATCTGGTCAAGACCTTTCAAGATCGCGTGACCGTCCTCTTCGTTAAGGATTCCCTGGGCCATCAGCATGTTACAATGAGCTCGGCTGCCGGCGATATCCTGGCGGAAGAAACGCCGATCGAAAAAAATCGAGGCATTGATCCGTTGCATGATATCCGAGGCGCCGCCGGCGAAGCGTCCGCCCCAAAGCGCATTGGCGCTTGCGGAAGCGGCGCCCGTGACGGAGGCGCCTTCGCTGCTTTCTGCTATGTTGTCGTCGTTCGACCGTTTTTCGGTCATGCTGTTACTCCCGCCCCCGAGCGGAGCTCAATCGAGGAGGCCATGGAAAAGTCAAAATACCCGTTCCTGCAAACGTTCGCCGCCACATTGAGCATATTTTTGCTGCTGGCAATAGGACAATTCGCGGCCTTGCCCGTGGGCGCCGTCGATCTGTCCCGCCACAACACAGGCGCGATGGTGAATTTTACCCCCGCGGCCAAACCCCTGCCAGTGCCCGAGGTCAAGTTCAGGGACAATGACGGTCGGGTCAGGACACTGGATATGTTCAAGGGCAAGGTGGTGCTGATCAACTTTTGGGCCACCTGGTGCGGCCCTTGCAGGCGTGAAATGAAGGATCTGGATAACCTGCAGGCCAACATAGGCGGCAGCGATTTCACGGTTCTGGCCATCTCCTCCGATCGCAAGGGCCTGGAGGTAGTGCGCAAATTCTATCGCGAGAACAAGATCGGGAACCTGGATATCTACAACGACAAATCCGCCCGCGCCCAGCGGCTGTTCAAGGCCTTTGGGCTGCCGACCTCGGTGCTGCTAGATGCTGAGGGCCGGGAAATCGGCCGTTTGGTGGGCCCGGCGGAATGGAACAGCGAGGAGGCGGTGGCGCTGATCCGCGCGGTTGTGGAAGACGTGAAAACCTAGACAGCATAGCCAAAGCGGAGCTTGCCAATCCATTGGCGTCAGTTACATTATCCGCGCAGCCCTCGCGGAGTAGCAGAACATGACCCTGAATGAAGCCGACAAGGCCTTCTTTGCCGAACACGGCCATATTCACGTCCCCGGCGTGTTGAGTCCCGAATGGCTCGGAAAGGTTCAGGCGGAAATCGACGCAATCGTGCATGCCGCAAAGGGCGTCGTTGAACACGACGATATTTATGACCTGGAGGCCTCACACCGGCCGGACGCACCCCGGGTTAGGCGCATCAAGACGCCGCATCTGCATTTTCCCCTGTTCGAGAAGCTGGTCCGCGATCCTGCCATCACCGACCCGGTAGCCGACCTGATCGGCGAAAACATCCGACTCTATGGCGGCAAGATTAACATCAAGGCAGCCGGTTACGGCGCCCCGGTGGAATGGCACCAGGACTGGGCTTTTTATCCCCACACCAATGACGATGTGCTGACGGTTGGGCTTTTGATCGACGAAATGGACGCCGACAACGGGCCTCTTTGCGTCATGGCGGGCAGCCACAGGGGGCCAATATACGATCATCACGCCGACGGCGCCTTTTGCGGCGCACTTGATCTGGACCATAGCGATCTCGATTTCGGCAATGCCGTTCCCATGACCGGAAAAGCCGGCGACATGGTAATTTTCCATTCTCGCTGTGTGCATGGCTCGACGGCCAATCGCTCCAACCGTCAGCGCCGCTTGTTAATCTGGGAGATGACGGCAGCAGATGCCTGGCCCCTGGCCGGTTTACGGGACGGCTATGATGAATTCCAGCGTTGGGTGATCCGCGGCGAAGGCGGCCTGGTGCCGCGTCTGGAAGATGTGCCCGTGCGCATGCCCTTTCCTCTGGCCAAGCACGGCGGTTCTATCTACGAGAACCAGCGCGGCATGAACCGGCAGTATTTCAATCACATAGGCGCATCAGGGATCTGAAAACCCCAAATTTAGTCCGGATCTGGGACGCCGGCGCCAATATCGATGAAGGCATGGTGATCGGACGACGCCAGGTACTGGATATGGTTCTTGGCAACAGGTAGGTGCTTGGCTTCCAAGAACCCGAAAACGCTTAATAACTGCATCGGGGCGCCTGGCTCGTCAGGCTGGACGGGCAAACACAGGTTTTCGGCGCTGCGGGTGTTGCGGCCGACGAAGGCGATTTCCCAGATCCACACGGCACCGCAGGGCAGCGTAGCGTTCTGCATGGTGCGAATCCCGCGTTTGGCCCGGTGTTCCGGCGCCGTCAGGTCCAACAAGTTACGCCCGGTCATCTCGACGCCGAGGGTTTCGGCCACCATGGTGCCGGCGAGGCGGAAAATGATCTCTTTTTCAGAAAGTGCATCGGCCAGACAGATATAGGGCAGAATCTCGACGATATCTTCGAGGTTCATATCCGACCGGCACGGCAGCAATTTATCGCCCCGCCATGTGGTCCAGGCCTTGGCCAAGGCCTGGCAGTTGGCGGTGACGGGCTGCAGATCTTGTAGATGCACACCTGTCTCACTCATTGCCGCAATCCTAAAGGTCGCTGTGGCATTTGAAATACTTAATTTGGCCGCCGGTCCAATGCCGCAAATTTCCGTGAACGGCCGGCGCTTGGTCCTGACAATCGTAATCCCGCGACACTATATCAGGGCTAAGACTGATATTGAGCACCGCCAATACTTGGCGGACGCGAGGAAGGGAAGAGAAATGCGTGTACAAAGCTTCATTTCGGCGGTTTTTGGGTTAGCCATGACATTGGTTTTGGCAGCGCCCGCCATGGCAGAGGATGCCATCTACTCCAATTGGCTGGGCAAGGCGATTGCCGGATATGATCCCGTGGCCTATTTCACGGAACAGAAACCTGTGGAAGGCGACAGCGATTTCACCACAAAATGGATGGGCGCAACCTGGTATTTTGCCACGGCCCAGAACCGTGACAAGTTCGCTGACATGCCGGAAAAATTCGCCCCCCAGTATGGCGGCTATTGCGCCTATGCGGTTTCGCAGGGTTATACCGCCAAGATCGATCCAGAAGCCTGGAAGATTGTGGAAGGCAAGCTGTATCTGAATTATTCCAAAGGAGTGCAGAAAACCTGGGAGGCCAACCAGACGGCCTTCATCACCGCGGCCGACAAGAACTGGCCCGGCGTCTTGAATTAGACGGATTTTTCAATCGGCGGCGGGCAGTTCCAGGCGGACGGAGAGCCCGCCCCATTGCGAATCTTCTAGGTTGAGGCGGCCGCTATATAATTCCGCCATATCGGCGACAATGGCGAGGCCCAGGCCTGTGCCGGGTTTCTCTTCGTCCAGACGCCCGCCCCTGGCCAGCACCTCTTCCCGGCGCTCGGCGGGCAAGCCCGGGCCATCGTCATCAACCCGTATCATCACCTGATCATCCGTGATGTCCGCTGCCACTCGGATCCGCCCGTTCGTCCATTGAAAGGCGTTCTCCAGCAGATTGCCCAGCATTTCCTGCAGGTCCTCCCGCTCGCCCGCAAAGGCGAGGCCGTCGCCAAGATCCAGGTCGACATTGATACCTCGTTCCTGATTTAACCTTTGCAGGACACGGACAATCTCATCCACGACGGGCACTATGTCGCAACGCGCGCCCAGCACACCCGCCGCCGCCGCCGTGCGGGACCGGGCCAGATGGCGGTCGACCTGGCGCTGCATTTCCACCACCTGTTGTCGCACCTGCCGGGCGATCTCGCCTTTATCTTCGCCGGCTTCATTTGCCAGCACCGCCAACGGTGTTTTCAGGGCATGGGCCAGATCGCCGGCGTGAGATCGGGCGCGGCCGATAACGGCGGCCTGATGCCCCAAAAGGGTGTCGATCTCATCTGCCAATGGCTGGATTTCCCGGGGAAACGGCCCTTCCAGTCGCTCCGCCCGGCCAGCCCGCACATCGCCCAAGGCCCGCCCGATGCGGCCCAGGGGCTGCAAACCCACATGCACCGCGCCCACCATGGCTGCGACCAGGCCCAGCCCCAATATGGCCAGCGCCAAGGCCAAAAGACGGTCGAAGCGGGCGATGTCAGCCTGACGGATCCGGCTGTCGCCGGCCAATTGAAACAGCACTAGACCCGACCCCTCATTCACCGTCAGGTGCCGGGCGGCCACCCGCAGGGGGGCGCCGTTGGGTCCCTCGGTGTCGCTGTAGAATATTCCGGTTCCGGTCTGACCACTGTTTTGCAAGGCACTGTCCCAAAGGGAGCGGGAGCGCAGTAAAGGGCCGGACGCATCGGATATCTGCCAATACCAGCCGGACAGAGGTTGCTCATAACGCGGATCGGGTAGCGGACGGCGCAAGCTGGGACCGGTTTTGTCCTGCCATTCGCTGGCCGCGACGAGGCCGTCTAGCTGGGCCGCCAGATTGGTGTCAAATCCCTGGCGGACTTGGTTGGCGAACAAGGCCGACAGCATGGCCCATGCCGCGACCAGAGCGACGGCGCACCAACAGGCCGCCATGGCGGTCAGCCGCAGGCGCAAGGACGTGCGTCTAGGCGCCATCAAGGTCCACGATGCGGTAGCCCAGGCCGCGCACGGTTTCGATCAATTCGGCCCTGGTCTTACGCCGCAAGCGCCCGACGAACACTTCTATAGTGTTGGAATCTTTATCAAAATCCTGATCGTACAGATGCTCAACCAGTTCCGTCCGGGAGATCACCTTGCCTTGGTGATGCATCAGATAGGACAGCAGGCGGAACTCCAGGGCGGTCAGGTTGACGGCCTGGCCGTCCAAGGTGACCTTGGCGGAAGCGATGTCCAGGCGCAAAGGCCCGCATTGGATTTCGTTGCTGGCATGACCGGCGGCCCGGCGCAGCAAAGCCCTGGCCCGGGCCAAAAGCTCCTCCATATGAAACGGCTTGGCCAGGTAGTCATCGGCGCCGGCGTCGATGCCGGAAACCTTGTCCGACCAACGGTCCCGTGCGGTGAGCACCAGGACGGGCATGGAACGGCCGTCCTGCCGCCAGCGTTGCAGTACCGTAATGCCATCCAATTCCGGCAGGCCCAGGTCCAGGACCACCAGGTCATAGGGTTCGGTGTCGCCCAGAAAATGCCCTTCTTCGCCGTCATGGGCCAGGTCCACGGCATAACCCGCATCCACAAGCGCGCCGCGCAATTGCCGTGCTAGATCGCGATCGTCCTCGACCACCAAAACCCGCATCAACGCCCCCCGCCCAGAACCTGTCCGGTCTTGGCATCCACCGCCAACCGCCGTACGCGATCCTTTGGCGTTAAAATTTTCAAACGGTAGATCCAACGCCCCTGGCCGCCGCGGCCCAGGTTGGCATCCAGCAGGCGGCCCGGATAGCGCCGGCCAACCCGTTGCATAATGGTGCCGAGCGGCAGCACATCCCCCGCGCCCACCGCATCGCGGGCGCGGTCGTGGTCGCGTCGCCGGCTGCGTTGCGCGAGAACGGGATTATCGCCCAAATTCAAGGGCATAAGTCCCTGTATTCCTTTGATTTGGGGTGCCCGGCGGCCTTTGCCATCAAACGAGGCCTGTGCCAAAGACGGCAGCGCCAGGGCAAACACCAATGCACCGAACAAAATCAATCGTCGTACCATGCCCAAATCTAACCCGGTCTTGCTGAACCCAAGCTGAACGAAATTGCCCTCAAATCAGCGGTCGCACTTGCCTTGGCGCCCAGCCTGGGTGTATCAGACGGCCCACCCCATCACCAACAGCTTGGAACGATCAGGCATGGCGTCCTATCAATATATTTTCACCATGCGCGACCTGCGCAAGGTTTTCCCCGGCGGCCGCGAGGTGCTCAAGGACATCACCCTGGCCTTTCTGCCCGGCGCCAAGATCGGCGTGATCGGCGGCAACGGTGCCGGCAAATCCACCCTGCTGCGCATCATGGCCGGCGTGGAGACCGAGTTCCAGGGCGAGGCCTGGGCCGCCGAAGGGGTCAAAGTGGGCCTTTTGGCCCAGGAGCCGGAGCTGGATCCCGACAAGAACGTACAGGAGAACGTCACCGACGGGGTGCGCGAGATCCGGGACCTGCTGGATGAGTTCGAGGCGGTCAGCGCCCGTTTTGCCGAGGAAATGACCGACGACGAGATGAACGACCTGATCATGCAGCAGGGCGAGCTGCAGGAGCGGATCGATGCCTTGGACGCCTGGGATCTGGACCGTCATATCGATATCGCTATGGATGCCTTGCGCTGCCCGCCGGGAGACGCGGACGTAACCAAACTATCGGGCGGTGAACGGCGCCGGGTGGCGCTGTGCCGGCTGCTGCTGGAGAAGCCGGACCTTCTGCTTCTCGACGAGCCCACCAACCATCTGGACGCCGAATCCGTGGCCTGGCTGGAACGGCATCTGGACGACTATCCGGGCACGGTGGTGGCGATCACCCATGACCGCTATTTTCTGGACAACGTGGCCGGCTGGATCCTGGAACTGGACCGGGGCCGGGGCATACCCTACCAGGGCAATTATTCCGGCTGGCTGGAGCAGAAACAGAAACGCCTGGAACAGGAAGGCAAGCAGGAAGAAGCGCGTCAGCGCAGCCTGGCGGATGAGTTGGAATGGATCAGGCAATCGCCCCGGGCCCGTCAGGCCAAGTCCAAGGCCCGTATCCGTGCCTACGAGGAATTGCTGGCCCAGGATCAAGAGGCCCGGGCCAAGCGAGCCCAGATCGTCATCCCGCCGGGACCCCGGCTGGGCGATCTGGTGATCGAGGCCAACGGTCTGCAAAAGGGTTATGGCGATCGCCAGCTAATCGACGGCGTGGATTTCCGCCTGCCGGCGGGCGGCATCGTCGGCGTCATTGGCCCCAACGGGGCGGGCAAGACCACCCTGTTCCGCATGCTGGTGGGCGAGGAAACGCCTGATGACGGCAGCCTGCGGGTGGGTGAAACGGTTGTCCTGGGCTATGTGGATCAGTCCCGCGATGCCCTGACCGGTGATGCCAGCGTTTGGAAGGAAATCTCCGGCGGGGCGGAGGAGATCGAGCTGGGCAAGCGGAATGTCAACAGCCGCGCCTATTGCTCGTGGTTTGGCTTTCGCGGTGCCGACCAGCAAAAGCCCGTGGGCCAGCTATCGGGCGGCGAGAGGAACCGGGTGCATCTGGCGAAAATGCTGAAATCCGGTGCCAATCTGATCCTCCTCGACGAGCCCACCAATGACCTGGACGTGGACACTCTGCGCGCCTTGGAAGAGGCACTGCTGGATTTCGCCGGCTGTGTCATGGTGATCAGCCATGACCGCTGGTTCCTGGACCGCATCGCCACCCATATTCTCGCTTTCGAGGGCGACAGCCACGTGGAATGGTTCGAGGGCAACTACGAAGCCTATGAGGAAGACCGCAAACGCCGCCTCGGCGCCGAGGCCGACCAGCCGCATAGGATTAAATACAAACCGTTGACGCGCTAATCGGGAGATTGGGTTAGGGTGAAAAGGACCATCCGCGCAATGGGTTAGGACGCCCTGCCCAGTTGGCGAAGTTTCCGCAACAAAAGTGGATGGCGGAAGCCCAGGTCGTAGGCCTTGTTGAAATCACGCAGTGCCTGGCTCGTATCGCCTGACGCCTCATAGGCGAGGCCCCGGTCGGCAAAGATCTGCGCATCGTCGGGCGTTAGTTGAATGGCCTTGTCATAATTCCTGATCGCCTGTTCAAGCTGGCCAATTCTCCGGTGCACATTGCCCCGATTGCCGTAGGCCAGGGCGAGATTGGGGTTTAGGCGGATGGCCTCGTCATAGTTCTCAATGGCCCGGTCGAACGCGCCCTTGTAGTAATAGGCGTTGCCCCGGCTGACAATGAATCCGGCATCATTGGACTGCAGTTGGATGGCCTGGTCGTAATCGGCGATGGCCTGGTCGAACTGTCCCTTTCTCCTGTACGCATCGCCGCGATTGGTAAAGGCGACGGCCAGATTTCGCCCGATGAACCGTCCCGATTCGATATTCCGGGTACAGGCCATGATACGGACGTCGGGATGCGCGGTATCGGAGTCACATATGAGGATACTCTGCGTGAAGTTCGCCTGCCCAGGCTGTGTCCACACCATCAGGATGATAATGGCGAAACCGAGTTTCTTGAACATACTGTCTCCTCACGAATACGGCGCTCGTCCCACGTCCGTCGAGGATATTATGACAAGTAACTTATGAAGATTGCGTTACGGCCCGAAATGGCCTCTATGGGGTCGTCGGCGCTGCCCAAGCCGTCGGTATTGCCTGCCAACGTGCATTGCAAAGACTCCTGAATTGGCTTTCGACCCAATCGCCGAAAGCCCCAAAACACGTTTAGGCCTTGGCGCGGTTGGCCTCGATCCAGTGGTCGACCATGGTCACCGTTTCATCGACGGCGTCGAGCTGCATGCCCTGGCCGGCGGCGATGGCCTGGACCAGGCGGTCGGTGCGTTCGATGTTGGGGGCGCCGGCAAGCAGCGCGCGGGCCGCTGACGAAGGCTTCAACAGACCCTCGGCGGCCTTGGCGTATTTCTCGAAAGGTACAAGATCGGCTGCGTCGGCGCCGATGCCCTGGGAGACCTCACTGACCCAGTTGTAGATGCTGCGCGAGAGCTCCAAATCGCTGTGTACCGCGTCCCGGATCGCACGCATTTCGTCCTTTTGCACACAGCGGTAGTTGCCGGTCAGCAGCATGCTCCATTTCGCCAGGGGCACGAACAGTGAATTGTGTACCCGCAGCTTGACCGGCAGCTCAATTTCCCGGCCGTCGACGGGATAGCGGATGGCGTCGATATCCGCCTCCAGACGGCGCAGAATGGCATTGTGGGCTTCCCCATCAAAGGCCGCCGCCTTGAAATTGGTGGGCAGGCCCACCTGCAGCAGATTGATCTTTTCGTCCGGCGGGCGGAAGGCCTGGGGGTCTGGACTGCACAAGGTCACCAGGGCGGGATCGAAATTCTCCCAGACGGTGTGGTCGGTATAGCAACTCTGTAGAGGCGCCGTATCGAGGCCGGGTATGCGCGCCAAATAGGGCGGTGGCGGCATGTTCATGATCGACATGCAAGGAATCCGCGCCCTGGCGACCCCGTCGAGGAGTTCCCGCACGCCGGGGGAGCGGTACTGCGGCTCCTGCATGGCCAGTGTGGCCAGATCGAATTCGCCTGGATCGACCGCGTCCGTGGTTGCGGCCGATAGATTGCCCGGCACGTCTTTTGAATTGATCTCTATAGGTTCATCCAGGCTGCGTACCGGCAGTCGCACCCGCGCGCCCTCCGCATTGAACAGTTCTGCTTCTTCCGGCAGGCAAACCATGGTGGCGTCGTGCCCGGCCAGCGCCAGTTTCATGCCTAGGAGCGAGCCGTAGGAGGCACCTAGAATCAACATGCGATGTTGGCTCATGAAACCCCCCTGTTTCTCCAGCCAAGTATTTCGAAGCGCCGCTTATGACCGCGGTATTCGGCTTCTTATGTCGAACACGTAAATCTTACGTGCAACTGAGGGCACATGGCCAAGGGAAATTCAAGTCAACTTACGGTTATGGCAAGGTGCGCCGGCCGGGCCGTAGGGGCGGCAGCACAGGGTCATCGACTATTCCGCGTATCTTCGCAGAACCAGTCCGTGATATTCACTGAGTTCTCATCCGACACAGGTGGCGAGAACGGGGAGGCTGCGTCATGACGGAAACAAGACACAAAATTGGTGTGATCGGCCTGGGCATCATGGGCCGGCGGATGATCACCAACCTGGTTACGCATGACCGGTTCGCCATGCCGTGCACTTGGGATCCAGACGACAGCGCCCAGGCCAATGCCGCGAACGAGACGTCCGGTTTGGAAATCATGGAAGGGGCGGATGCGGTGATCGCGGCGGCGGATGTGGTTTACATCGCCACGCCGCCGCTTTGGCACCGACAATATGCCGAGCTAGCCATGGCGGCGGGCAAGCCAGTCTATTGTGAAAAACCCCTGGGCGTCGACGTGGCAGACAGCCGCGCCTTGGTGACGGCGCTGGAAGGAAGCAACACCCCTAACGTGGTCAACTTCATCCAGGCTGGCTCCCGGGCCGTGAAAGTGATCAATGATGCCATCAGCAATGGCGCTCTAGGCGATATCAAGGGCGCCGATGTAATGGTGCATTTCGGCAGCTGGCCGCGGGATTGGCAGGCGGACGCGGACTGGCTGCGCTTTCGTGATCAGGGCGGTTATACCCGCGAGGTGTTGTCCCATTTCCTCTTTGTCATCCAGCGCCTTTTGGGGCCGGCCAACCTGCTGGCGGCCAAGCCGGTCTACCAGGCTGATCCGGCATTGTGCGAAACCCACATCTCGGCCAGCCTGGACTGCAATGGCGTTCCGGTTTCGATCCTGGGGTCCAGCGGCGGGGTGGGCCCGGACCGGGTGGAAATGACAATTTGGGGCAGCCGGCGCAGCTACTATCTGCATGATTGGTTCTTCCTCCAGTCCAGCGACGGTGGCGAATGGCGCCAGGAATTCGCCGAGATTGAAGAGCCCCGCGCCGAGGCTTTCGGTTTGCAGCTCGATCAGGTAGCCGCCTGGGCGGACGGGCGGGACAACGTCCTGGCCACGGCCCGGGACGCCCTTGCCGTTCAGGAGTTGATCGAGGCCATGCTGGATGGGGTCGGCGCGGGCTAGCATTTTGCATGCCTAAGTGCGGGTTGGAACACGCCGCGGCTTGGGCAGAAACAAGAACAACAGCAGGGCACAAACCGCTGCCAGGATGCATAGTAGAAATGCCTGCCGGTAGTCGCCGCCTACGTCCCTAAGGTGGCCCGCGACGGCCGGACCCCAGGCACCGAGGATCCCGGCAGTGCCGAAGATAAAACCGCCGATGGCACCGGCATGAGCCCGGCCAAAAAGATCACCTACCAGTCCAGGAAACAGCGAGGCGATACCGCCATAAAACAGGCCGAAGAAAGCAGCGCCCAGGTAGAGCAATGTCGTGCCGTCGGCGGCAAGAAATGCAACAAAGGCGGCGATCTGCAGGCCCAGGGCCAGCCCCATGGCCGGCTTGCGGCCAATCCGGTCGGACAGTGTTCCCAGCACGATGCTGCCCAACAGGGCGAACAGACCGCAAACGCTAACGGCAAGGGCTCCCGCCATCGGCGAAAGGCCGAGGTCGCGGGCGAATACGGGGACATGCACGAACGGTACCGTGGTGGTCAGAAGAGCGATGGCAAAGGCTGCCAGGAACAACCACAGGGTCACGGTGCCGCGCGCTTCGGACAGACTGAAGCCGGGCAGTTCATTGCCGTTTAAACTCGCATCTGAGGGTCCCGCCGCCGCGCCGTCTGGCAGCAGGCCCATAGCCTCCGGGCTCTGCACCATGAAGCGGGCAGCGATTGTGATGACGATGAATAGGCCCGCGCCCAGGACCAGCAAACCCATGCGCCAGTCGGCCGCCGCGATGATGGCGGCGGACAGGGCCGGCACGGCCAGGATGCCGCAACTGGAGCCGCAAGATGCAATGCCCAAGGCCAGGCCGCGCTTGTCGTGGAACCACCTGACAACCGTCATATTGCAGGGGACATAGGCGGTGGACATGCCAAGGGCGGCGATCAGGCCATAGAATAGATAGAGCTGCCATTGTGCGGAAATCTGGCTGGTAGCCATGATACCGATGCCCAGCAGGATACCACCCAGGCCGATGACTCGCCGGGGGCCAAGGCTATCGGTCAGCCGTCCGCTGAGTAGGCTGAACCCCATATAGACGACGCTGTAGAGCGAAAAGGCGGCGCCCAGGCTGGCACGGTTCCAGCCCAGTTCGTCCAACATGGGCGGGATGAAGACCCCAAAGGAATACTGCACACCATACGTGCAGAACAGCACCAGGAAGGCGCCGGCCACCACGATCCAGCCATAGAAAGGGAGGTGAGCCATATAGGTTAGCCGCTCAACCGGTTGAGACGAGCGGGATGGCGGCCTTGAGATTGCTTCGGCGTTTATTCATCTCCCTCACCAGATTACGGCGTGACAGGAATTGTATAGCTTGGCGGAGAAACGTCCATGTGCGTCGGGTCGCGCTGGATGCAAAGGCCTGGGCCCCGTGCGGCCCTTGGGCTTAGCCCACCGGCGATGCGTTTTCGTACCGTTCGATGCTTTCCGCGGTCCAGACCGCATCCCTGTTCAAGGCCTCCTCGAATGCCGGTACATCTTCGGGCAGTTTCAGCCAAGGCTGTTTGCTGCGGGTGAAAATGTGTGCCTGGGGGCTGACTTGGCTGGTGTCATCCAAGGTGCCCACGCGCAGGGCGATCACGTCTACCTTGTGATAGAGGTAGCGACACCAAATATAGGTGCCGCAGGCGGCGCAGAAATGAATTTCACAACCCGCGCCGCTGCCCGAAGGCAGCATCCCCGCCTTGGTCTCGCCCTCGACCTGCAAATCGTCGCCCAGCAGTACACTGTGGATGACAAAGGCGCTGCCGGTGGTTCGCTGGCAATCGGTGCAATGGCAGGCGTGGGTAAACATGGGCGCCTGGCGCACTTGATATCTCACGGCGCCGCAACCGCATCTCCCACTCATGGTCATGGCATAATCCCCCATTTTTGTTTGAAGCGGCATTAGTTGCCGCTAAATTGCACACAAAAGGTTATATGAAATGGCCGAACGGGAAGCAAAGTTTCAGGTTGGCGAAGTCGTGCAACACAAGCTGTTCGATTATCTGGGCGTGGTGTTCGACGTGGATCCAATCTTCAGCGGGACCGAGGAATGGTACCAGCAGATGGCGCGCTCCCGCCCACCCAAGGACGAGCCCTGGTATCACGTACTCGTGGATGGGGCCGGCCATACAACCTATGTGGCGGAACGCAATATCGAGCCGGCCGCCGAACCGCGACCCATCGCCCACGCCTTGGCGGACCACTATTTCAGCGGCTTCGATGGGCAGAGATATTTGGATCGCCGCCGCGCCAACTAAGCCGGTGCGGGGTAATATGGAACAGGGATGGTCCTGACCAACAGCCAAAGGCAGTTTCTCGATCGCCGGCGTGTGGGCCATCTGGCCACAGCGGATGACGAAAACAGGCCTCATGTCACGCCGGTCTGTTACGGCGTGGACGGCGACAATCTTTACATCACCATCGACGACAAGCCGAAGCGGCCGTCGGCGCGGCCCCTAAAACGCGTCCGCAATATAGCCGAGAACCCCCAGGTGACATTCGTCGTCGACCGTTATGACGACGACGATTGGTCGCGGCTTTGCTGGCTGATGCTGCGCGGCCGGGCGGAGATTCTTGAGGCCGGCACTGAACACGCCAAGGCGCAATCGCTGTTGCGCGGCCGTTACCCACAACTCAAGGAAATGGCCATCGAACGCCATCCCGTCATCGCCATCCGCATCGAACGGGCGACGGATTGGGGTCCCCTGGAAGATGACCATGAATCCGGCATCTGAAATCGACCAATTCGAAATCGTCATTCTAGGCGGCGGACTGGCGGGCTGTGCTGCGGCGATCGCGGCGGGCCGGGCAGGGGCGCGGGTTCTGTTGGCGGAACGAGCGGGCTGCTTGGGTGGGGCTGCCACATCCGGGTCGGTGGCCCAATTCATCGGTTGGTCCACGCGCGCCGGACGCGTGGTGATCAAGGGGATCGCGCGGGAGGTCGCCGCGGAGATGCAGGCCCGGGGAGCGGCTGGGCCGCACGGTAGCTTCACCATGTCCACCGGCCATGTCATGGACCGGATCGAGTATGACCCGGACATCCTCAAAATTGTGCTCGACGAAATGGTGGTGGCGGCCGGTGCCGATGTTTTGTTTCACACCGGCTTGGCCGGTGTTTCCAGAAATGGTGGCCGCGTCGATGCGGTGACCCTGGCGGCGCCTGGCGGACCCTTGGACGTTTCTGCCGCAAGCTTCGTCGATGCCACGGGCGATATGGCGCTGCTGTCGGCTGCCGGGGCGGATTTTCTCGGATCCGGAGCCCAGGGCCCCCAGCCGGCAACAATGATGTTCGCCATGGCGCCCGTCGATTTCCAACGGTTGGAGGCGCTGAGCCCGGCGGAGAAAGCCGCCATAATCGCCAAGGGCCTGAAAGAGGGCGCACTGCCCAGAGCGGCGCTGCACCATGCCAGGGTGCCGCATAGCGAGGTGGCCTGGTTCAATATCTCCCGCGTCCAGGTCGATGCGGCGGATCCCTTCTCCCTCAGCCGCAGCGAAATGACAGGCCGCGCCCAGGCCCTGGCCATCGCCGAATTTCTGCGCCGTTCACTGCCAGGCTGCGAGAATGCGCGTCTGTGCCAGATTGCACCCAGCTTGGGTGTGCGGGATGCCCGCCGGGTCAGGGGCGATCATGTGCTTACGGTGGGGGAACTTCGCGCGGGCACCGCCTTTGAGGACACGATTTCCTGCGGCGCCTATCCCATTGATATTCATCATGGAGATGATGCGGCGATCACTTTTGAGGAGTTCGGGGCGGATCATTTCTACCGCATACCTTATCGGGCGCTGCTGCCAATGGGTTTGGACAACGTGGCGGCTACGGGCCGCGGCATTTCAGCCGAGCCGGAGGCCTTTGCCGCTCTGCGCGTGATGCCAAGCGCCATGGCCATGGGCCATGGGGCCGGCTGCGCTGCCGCCATGGCTGCGTTGACGCATGGCGGCGCCTTTCGCGACGTTTCCATCCTTGAATTGCAGACTGCCTTGCGCGCCGAGGATGCCTTCCTGGGGAATTGAGCGCGACGCCGCCTCAGGGCGGGCCTAGGGCCAAACGGTCGCCCATGATCTCTCGCATCAGCTTGGCGCGCATGGCGCGGGTGAAATCCTGGTAGCCCGCCGCCGTGATAAGAAAGGCGTCCGCCCCGCCGATCACGTGCCGGCGGTAATAGGTCTCTGTGTCCGTATCGGCACTGAGGACGGCAAGGCCGTTCACCGTGATGCCCGCGGCCACGGCCCGATCACGCATCCAGTCGGCATGGTTTCCTGAATTATCGCGGCCGTCGCCCGAGACGTCGATAACCCGCCGCCGGCCAGCATAGCCATTGGATGTGAACAGCGTTATGGCCGTGCGCAACATATCGTCGAGGGAGGTGGAACCGCGGAACGCCCGCTTGGCACTTGCAACCCGGCTTGCGAAACGGGCTGCGGAAGCCTTGTCGTGAACCCTGTCCCAGCCGGCCGAAATGGATTGGTCCCCCGGCCCGGCCCATTGCAGCAGCAGAACCGCGATGCCGCCCGAACCGGCAGCCTGGATGGCAGTCACGATGCCTGGATCCCGAAAGGCCCGGGCGATCCCCTGCATTTGCAGCCAGAATTCCCTGGCGTCGACGCTGGCGGAAGTATCCACCGCCAGGACGAGTTCCAGCGCGACGGCGCGTTGGGCCAAGGCGGGCGCTGTGGCGAGGCAGAATACTAGGCAGCAGACGAACATTCTTATCGGTCGGCGAAACCTTGAAGGCCGCCATTTCGAACGGTCGTGGATTAGAGACGGCGGGTCGTATTCGCCGTGGTTGACTGTTTCCGAGTCCATACAGGCGGTCCTGAACTGCGACGGTCGGAATGTTCAGTTTGTCATCTTTTCCACCAGTCTGTCTCGAGTTGCGCGGTTGCTCGAGTTTGTTGGTACGAAAAGCCCGCCTTCGCGGCTATCCGAGATTGCCGGACAGTCCGCTTAGCTAGACGACGCCCGGAAAAGTTGCTCTAGACGTTGATGAGGCGGCGCAAAGCGCATTAGATGCTCCGGGAACCAGAATAGAATAAAGCGGACAAAGTAAACATGCACATCGGCATCATTGGCGGCATCGGACCGGCCGCCACCGAATTCTACTACCGCGGCCTGATCGAGGGCCTGGCGGCCAGGGGCAAGCCCCTGGAATTGACCATCGCGCATGCTGACGCTCCGACCTTGCTGGATAACCTGGCAAAGGGTGATGCCGCAGCCCAAGCGGCCTTGTTTGCGGATCTGGTCGGCCGGCTCAAGGGGGCAGGCGCCCAATTGGCGGCGGTGACCTCCATCGCCGGTCATTTCTGCATCAATGAACTGGCAAATATCTCGCCGCTGCCGCTCTGCAACCTAATCGACGCTGTTGCGGCTGCCGTGGCGGAGCGGGGGCCCGGTCGCATCGGGTTGATGGGCACCCGCACCGCCATGGAGAGTCGGCTCTATGGCGTCCTGCCGGCCTCGCAAACGGTTCTACCTCAGGGAGACGATCTGGACCATGTGCATCAGGCTTATGTGGAGATGGCCACCGCCGGCCGGGTGACGGCAGCGCAGAGGGAGGTGTTCTTCGCTGCTGGCAAGCGCCTATGCCGGGATCAAGGGGCCGATGCAGTGATGTTGGGCGGGACGGATCTGTTCCTCGCCTTCGATGGGCAGGACTGTGGCTTTGAAACGATTGATTGCGCCGATATCCACGTCCAGGCCCTGGCCCGGGCGGCAGCGGACGAGAGCTGAGCAATCATATGCGAGAGGGGTCGGCTAGCCGGCCGGTTTTATGTTCCGGACCTTGGCCTCCAGGGTATCGAGAAATGCATCCAGGTTGCCGCCCGTGGTGCGCACCGAGGCGGCGAAGTCGGAGCGCTGGGTCAAGGACATGGAAATCCCTTCGACCATGACATCGACAATACGCACCTCGCCCTTGCGTTCCCGGAGATGCCACTGCACCTGTACCGGTTCGCCGCCCGGACGCTGAATGCGCGTGCTCACCGTTGCCCCGCCACGGTCGTCGACGCTTTCGCTGGTGACGACGAAAGTTTCGCCCCCATAGTTGCCGAACCGAGCCGCGTAAGAGTTGACGATATAGTCCTCAAACAGCTTCAGATACCGTTTGCGCTGGGTCTTGTCGGCGCGGCGCCAATAGCGGCCCAGGGCGAAGCGGGCAATGCCTTTCAGAGCGAAACTCTGGTTAAGCAGATGCCGGAATTGGCGGGTCTTTTCCGCCTGGGTCAATTCCTTGTTGGACAACATGGCGACGGCAGCGTCGCCTAGGGCCTTGATCAAGGCCGTCGCTTCACCCGATTTCATCACGCTGGCGGTTTTGGCGATAGCCGCCGAAGTGGCCGGACCGGTTGCCAAAGCGGTCGCTGCCAGCACCAGTCCAATCCGGCTGATCAAGTCTCGACGGCTAGAATTCATACGGGTCGGCCTATTCGCTGGCGGACGAGACACGCTCGGCTTCGTTGTCTTCCTCCAGCTCTTCCGACATCTCCGGCAGCGGGTTGGCGGGACCGCGGCCGTTAGCAATTTCCGAAGCCCGGTACTGCCGGTAGAGACTGCGTACCGTGGCGTAGAAATCGATGGCGCCGCGTTCGATTTCATCAAAACTTTCGATGTTGCGGGAGCGGATGTCGATACCGCTCACCGCCGTGCGCGCAAATGCGAATCCGAATCTGTTCTTTTCCGGCACCGCGTAATTGATGGGATTTATGTAGAAGTTGAGTGCCCGGCCAATTGCGTCCCGCACATTTGACGGCCCAAGCAGGGGCAGCATCAGGTAGGGGCCGGAGCCAACGCCCCAGACGGCCAGGGTCTGGCCCAGGTCTTCGTCGTGGAACGGTATACCGGCCTCGGGCTTTTCAGGGTTCTCGCCGGCGGCGATGTCGTTCAGACCAAGCGGGCCGACGGCCGTGTTCGTCGTGAACCGCCCGAAACTCTGCCAGGCCCGATCCGTCTCGCCCTGCAGGACGTCGTGCACGAAAATTCCCGGCGTTTCCAAATTGTTGATGAAGCTACGCACGCTGTCGCGGGCGTTATCGGGAAGGGTGCCGCGATAGATTTCCGACACCGGGCGAATGAATAAATGGTCAAGACCCCGATTCACTTCAAAGAAATAGCGGTTCAACGGTTCCAACGGATCGTTGGCTTCCTTATAGGCCGCTACGGCTTCCTTGTCGTCGGCAGGCGGCGGCGTTGCGCAGCCGGTAAGCGCAACAGCAGCGATCAATCCTGCAATCGCAAGCTTTAGCCATGCCGTGGGAGCTTGAGCTCGGCCCCATTGCCAATCGATCGTCATGACCCACCCCGGCAGTGACCATCGGCAATGGGCCCGGCAATGAAATCATCGAGAATAAGAAATCTGTTCCGCAACAAACCTAGTTCTCCAGCACAACCGCGCCCCATGGATTTCGCGACGGTCCCCGCTACTTTTAAAACAGCAACCCAGCCTTGATTTAACGCATGGGTCGTAACCTTTGTCTTAACAAGTGCACAGACGCCAGCAAACCATATCACCCATTCTGCCCAAATTCGAACCCGGCGGAAGTGACAAAGTTCACTGAACTGGCACGATTAACCGCAATTTTCGTAGCACAGGCAAGAGTCCTTGGCTAGATTGCCATGCGCCGACGCGATGAATCCCATGTTTGTGTTGCAATTCGGCAGCGACTTCCCTTGACCCGGCATATGGCCGAAATTCGCCCAATTTCCGGCGATATTCGGCTAATTCCGCAGGGTTTCACGATGCTGTGACACCTATCAGGGGTTCAGTCCGGGGCCGGTAGAAATTCCCGCAGCGCGTCCAGGGTTTCGTCCGGGGCCTCGTCCATCATGATATGACCAGCGCCGGGGATTACCGTTTCGCGCACATTACTGATTCGGGCCGCTGTTTTCCGGGCTTGTTTCAAGGGCGTCATCATATCCCTTTCACCCATTATCGACAGGGTCGGGCAGGTCAATTTCTCCGCCGCCGCATCGCCCCCTTCATAGGTGTGACAGGCATTCATATCGTTATAGAGGACACCGTCGTCGGCGACTTCCAGAAGGCGCATGCCGCCCTTCATCATCCATAGCCCAGGTACGGTGTGCTGGCCTCGTTGCGCCGCCCGGCCATAGCCCCATGAATTGGTCAACTCGTTGGCCAGGCGGTCATTGGCACGGGCGCCGTCCAGCAGGATGTCGTTGACACGCATAGGAAAGGCGCAGCCCAGGAGCGCCAGGGCCTCCACCCGGTCGGGATAACGGGCGGCGGCATCAAGTGTAACCAGCGAACCGACGCTGTGGCCCACCAGGCTGGCGGTCTTTAGCCCCGCGGCATCCAATACTGCGATCAGCCAGTCCGCCAGACCCTCGATGCTGGGAATGCACGGGCCATCCGAGCGGCCATGGCCCGGCATATCCAAGGCAAGGACACCGCGCCCGTGCCAGGCGAAATAGCGCGTCTGCAATTTCCACACGGTATGGTCGGCACCTGCCCCATGCACGAAGATAACCGCGGGCAAATCATTGTCGAACGCCCTGCCTCCGGTCGCCGCAAAGACCTTGTGGCCGTCTACATTCAATTCCATTGTCCGGCCTCCTTTACCGTTGCGACCTTCTGAGGGCGCCGCCGAGATCGTCGATCAGGTCACGCACGTCCTCCAGACCCACGGACATGCGCACCATGTCCTCGCCCACGCCTGCCGCCGCCAAGGCTTCGGCATCCATCTGCTGATGGGTGGTCGATGCGGGATGAATGATCAATGATTTGGCATCGCCCACATTGGCCAAGTGGGAATAGATTTCCAGGCTCTCGATGAACTTGGCACCGGCCCCGCGGCCGCCCTTGATGCCAAAGCTGAAGATGGCGCCGGCGCCCTTGGGCATCAGCACTTTGGCCAGATTGTGGTCGGTGTGATCGGGCAGCTCGGGATAGGTGACCCAGGCCACCGCCTCGTGGCCGGCGAGGAATTTGACGATCTCGCGGGTGTTTTCCACATGCCGCTGCATGCGCACGGGCAGGGTTTCGACACCCTGCAGAATATAAAAGGCGGTCTGCGGGCTCATGGAGGCGCCGAAATCGCGCAGCCCCTCGGTTCGGGCCCGCATGATAAAGGCGCCGGGGCCGAACTCCTCGGCGAAATCCAGGCCATGATAGCCATCGTAGGGTTCGGTCATGGTGGGGAACTTGCCCGAGCCTTCCCAGTCGAACTGGCCGCTGTCCACCAGAATGCCAGCCACCGCCACGCCATGGCCGCCCAGGAACTTGGTCGCCGAATGCATGACGATATCGCAGCCATGTTCAAAGGGGCGGAAAAGGTAGGGCGTGGCGAAGGTATTGTCGATCATAAGGGGGATGCCGTTGTCGTGGGCGATCCGGGCCACGGATTCCACGTCAAGGACTTCCAGGCCGGGATTTCCCAGGGTCTCGCCAAACAGCAACCGGGTATTAGGTTGAATGGCGGCAGCATAGGCATCAGGGTCGCGGGGATCCACGAAAGTTGTTTCGATACCGAAACGGGGCAGTGTATGGGCGAACATGTTATGACTGCCGCCATAGATAGAGGCGGAGGAGACAATATGGCTACCCGCACCCATCAGGGTCGCGATACCCAGGTGCAGGGCCGCCTGGCCCGAGGCTGTCGCCACCGCGCCGACGCCGCCTTCCAGGGCGGCAATACGCTCCTCTAACACCGCCACTGTGGGGTTGGAGATACGGGAATAGATGTGGCCGGCGCGCTCCAGATTGAACAGGGCGGCGGCGTGGTCGGTATCCTGAAAGACGAAGGACGTGGATTGATAGATGGGCACGGCGCGAGCGCCAAAGGTGCTATCAGGCTTCTGGCCCGCATGCAGGCTCAATGTATCGAAGTTCAGGTATTTTGGATCAGCCATTGCGTTCCCCCAACAATAAGGTCGCTGCATCCTAGAGCCCCGGCTTTGTGGGAGCAACGAATGCGTCCTATGATACGCAGGTTGATGCCGCAAGAAGCATTGGAGGAAGCCATGGGCCGTTTCGATGTAGAGCCTCTGCACGAGGATTTTGGTGCTCGCTTGACGGGGGTGGAATTGAGCGGGCCCCTTGATGAGGAGACGGTGGCGGCAGTTCAGGCCGCGATCGATGACTATTCGTTCTTGGTGTTCCCGCAGCAGGATTTTGACGACGAGAAACAACTGGGTTTCACCAAGCACTTGGGCGACCCGGAGGAGAGCCATGTCCCCCTGGGCGAGAGTGGCACCATTACCTATTTCGGCACCATCGGTAACGTACAGCCTGACGGCAGCAAACTGGGCAGCGACCACAAGAAAACCATCTTCCTGACCGGCAACAATATGTGGCATTCCGACAGTTCCTTCCGCCCGGTGCCGGCGCGGCTTTCCATCATGTGTGCCTATGAGGTGCCCGACGAAGGCGGCGAAACCCAATTCGTCAGCCTGCGTGCCGCCCATGGCCGCCTTGATGCAGAAACCAAGGACCGGATCGAGCCTCTGGTGGCGATCCACGACTATGTCTATTCCCGGTCAAAGGTGGCACCTGACGCGGTCAGCCCCTCGCTTGCCGCCTCCCTGCCGCCGGTGCCTCAGAAACTGGTGCGCCGCAATCCCCGCAGCGGCGCACCGAACTATTACCTGGGCTCCCATGCCAAGACCATTCGCGGCTGGGACGATGGCGCGGCGCGCGAATTGCTCGACGACCTGCAGGACCGGGCAACCCAGCCCGAATATGCCTATAGCCACCAATGGCGGCCGGGCGATCTGGTGATCTGGGACAACCGCTGCCTCCTCCACCGCGGTTCCGGTTACGATGCCGATAAGTACCGCCGCTATATGCGCCAGACCCGGGTCCGGGGCGATTGCCCAACACTGGAAGAATAAAAAAAGGGGCGGCGGTTTCCACCGCCGCCCCTGAATGACGCTTTACCTAGCCCTTACGCCTTCTTCAACTGATCACCGATGGGCAGCGTGCGGATGCGCTGGCCGGTGGCGCTGTAGATGGCGTTGATGAGGGCGGGTGTGTAGGGCGGCACCGCCGGTTCACCCACGCCACAGGGGCGGAGATGGGTGAAGTCCTCGACGATATGCACCTGCACATCCATCGGCGCATCGGAGATGCGGGTGACCGGATAATCGTCGAAATTACCCTGGTCCACCGCGCCCTTGGTGGTGGTGATTTTGCCATGGCGGGCGATGGAATTGCCGTAGATCACCGCGCCTTCCACCTGCTTGCGGATGCCTTCCGGGTTGACATAGCGGCCGCAATCGATGGCCATATCGACCCGGGGGATGTGCAGACTGCCGTTATCATGCACAACCACATGCACCGCCGTCGCCACATAGCTTTGGAAGCTGCGGTGACAGGCCAGACCGATACCATGACCCTTTGGCAACTCTTTGCCGTAGCCGGCCGCCTTGGCAACTGTGCGCAAGGTGTTGGACAGCCGGTTCGGCATGATCGGCCAGTCCTTGATGCTGTCGCCATAGTTCCAATATTTCTCCACGCCATCCTTGGCCAGATCCATATTGTCGCTATCGCCGATCATCTCCAGCAGCATCTCCAGCGGGTCACGTCCCGCCGCCTCCGCCAACTCATAGGCGAAGCAGTTCATGGCATAGGCATGCTGGATATTGTTCACCGAACGGTACCAGCCCACCCGGATCATGACATCCGCCTCGCCATTCTCGATCTGGATATTGGGGATGTTGTCGTAGGGCAGATCCACCAGACCCAGGCCGAACTCGATACCGAAGCCGTTCTTGGCCACCGGGTTCCACAGACCCAGGATCGTGGGCCAGGCACCGGAATGCTTCCACGCCGTCACCTTGCCCTTGTCATCCAGGCCGGCGGTGAGGACCTGCGCGCAGGCGGCATGGTAATAGCCGTTGCGGATTTCGTCCTCCCGGGTCCACTGTACGCGGACCGGTGAACCGACCATCTTGGACAGGATCGCCGCCTCGCAGATGAAGTCGGCCTTGGACTTGCGGCCGAAACCGCCGCCCAGCAGGGTGACGTTGCACTCCACGTCGCCAAGGTCCTTCTTCGGGTCCATGCCCAGGGCCTCGGCCACATAGTGCCGGGCCTGGTTGGGGGACTGGGTCGAAGCCCAGATCCTGACCGGCTTGGACGTGGCATCGGCGATGGCCACGGGCGGTTCCATGGGCGTGTGGATGAAGTAAGGCACGAAGTATTCCGCGTTGACGATTTTGGAGGCGGACTTCAAGGCCGCATCCACGTCGCCCCGATTGCGGATCTTCATACCGCCCTTGCGCGCGGAATTGCGCAGCTTGTCGTCATAGGACCGGCTGTCATGGCCCGCGTGCGGGCCCGGGTCCCAATCGATCTTCAGCTTTTCGCGCCCCTGCATCACCGACCAGGTATTGGTCCCGATCACGGCGACGCCGCCAAGAGCCCGGAATTCGGCGCCTTTTTTGTCGTCCAGTGCAGGGATCTCCACCACGTGTTCCACGCCCTGAACCTTCAGGGCCTCGGTGGCATCGAACGACTTCACCTTGCCGCGATAGACCGGCGAACGGGCGACCACCGCGATTTTCATGCCGGGAATGGAAATATCGGCGCCATAGGTGGCCCCGCCCGTGGTGATGTCGTGGTTGTCCACCACCGGCATGTCCTTGCCGATATACCGCCAATCGGATGGATCCTTCAAAGCCGGCTTGTCACCCTCGGGCAGCTTGATGCCCTTGGCCGTGGCGACCAGTTCGCCGAAGCCGAACGATTTGCCGGAACCGGTGTGATAGACCCGGTGATCCTTGGCATAGACTTCGTCGGCGCCCACGTCCCATTGCTTCGCCGCCGCCTGTTCCAGGACATAGCGCGCCGCCGCGCCCATTTCGCGCATGGCCTCGAAGCCGTGCCGGGTACTGCGCGAGCCGTCGGTGTTCTGGGCGTCCTTGCCCGGCGGGTCATACTTCGCCGGATCGCCCGGCGCCTGCCAGATCTTGACGCGGTTCCAGTCCGCCTCCATCTCGTCGGCGATGATCATGGGCATGCCCGTGCGCACACCCTGGCCCATCTCAGAACGGCTGCAGGTGAGAGTGACTGTGCCGGATGGATCGATGGCCACGAAATGATTTGGCGCGGCCATGCCGTCGGCTGCTTGTGCCTCTGGGAACAAACCCTTGGAAGCCACATGCGCGCCCAAGACCAAGGCCCCGGTGGCGCCCACCGTCTGTAGCATCTCGCGGCGGGTTAGATTGAGTATCTGTGCCATGATCAGACCTCCTTCGCGGCCGTACGAACCGCGGCGTGGATACGCTGATAGGTGCCGCAGCGGCAGATGTTGCCGTCCATGCCGTCGATAATCTCCTGATCAGACGGATCGGGGTTCTGCGCCAGCAAAGCTGCCGCCTGCATGATCTGGCCGGCTTGGCAATAACCGCATTGCGGCACGTTCTCGGCCCGCCAGGCCCGCTGGACGGGGTGGTTGCCGTCCGGGTCCAGACCTTCGATGGTGGTGACTTCCTGACCGGCCGCATCTGAAACCGGCGTGACGCAGCCGCGCACCGCTTCGCCGCCCACATGCACCGTGCAAGCCCCGCAAAGAGCCGCACCGCAACCGAACTTGCTGCCCGTCAACCCAAGCTCGTCGCGCAAATACCACAGCAAGGGCATGTTCGGGTCGCCGGCAAACTGCCGGCTGATTCCATTGACTTTCAAGGCAATCATCGTAGACCTCCCGATTGATTCTTGATTTGATTGTAGGTTCAGGTTCTTGGACGCCTTACATATCGTCCGGAATTATAACGACCAGTGGTGGCATTATGTCCACCGTGAAATGACCTGTTGTCGATTTCGTGTACGGACGGGGATGACAAAATTGGATCGAAAAGCATGAACGAAGCGGTTCATTATAAGACGATTACCGAGTTGGCGGGCGAGATCGAGGGCGGTGGCCTCTCTCCCGTCGCGCTGACTGAAGCCATGCTGGCCCGGATCGAGGCGCTGGACGGACGGCTGAAATCGTACGCCACCGTCATGGCCACCGAGGCCATGGCGGAGGCTCGCACAGCAGAGCAGGAGATCGCGGCCGGGCAATATCGCGGTCCACTCCATGGTATTCCCATTGCCGTGAAGGATCTCTGCTACACCGCCGGCGTGCGTACCATGGGCGGCTGTGCTGTCCTGATGGATCACGTGCCTGAGTTTGATGCCACCGTGGTCGAACGGCTTAGGGCAGCGGGGGCGGTGTTGTTGGGCAAGCTAAACCTGACCGAGGGCGCGATGGGTGGCTACAATCCTAGTTTCGATGTGCCGGAAAACCCATGGAAGGAAGGGCATTGGTCTGGCGCGTCTTCCTCGGGCTCGGGCGCGGCGACTGCGGCGGGGCTGGCCTATGCCACCCTGGGCAGCGATACCGGTGGTTCAATCCGGCATCCCGCGGCAGCCTGCGGCACGGTGGGCCTGAAACCCACCTGGGGCCGGGTCAGCCGCCATGGGGTTTTGGATTTGGCCCAATCACTGGACCATGTGGGGCCCTTGACCCGCTCCAGCGCCGATGCCGGCATCGTCCTGCAGGCCATCGCGGGCCGGGACGACGAAGACCCCACCACATTGCTGGAGCCGGTTCCCGACATGCTGGCCGGGCTGGAAAAGGGCGTCAAAGGTCTGCGCATCGGCTGGGATGAAACCTACGCCTCCGCCGGCCTGACATCTGATCATGCCGGTGCGGTCCGCCGCGGCGTGAATGTAATGGCCGAGTTGGGTGCTGAGATCGTTCCCGTCACCATGCCGGAGCGGCTGGCCGAATACCTGCCCGCCTGGCAGGTGCTGTGCACCAGCGAGGCACTCGATGCCCACAGGGCGCATTTTCCCAGCCGAGCGGAGGCATATGGCCCCTGGTTCCGGGAATGGCTGGAGCGGGGCGCCTCCTATTCCGCGGCCGACTATGCCGCCGCCAACAATCTGCGCGCCGCCTGCAACGGTGAATTGCGCCGGACCATGGCGGAGGTGGACCTGTTCGCCTGTCCCTCTACGCCGAACGCCGCCCACCCGGTCACGCCGGATATCTCCTATGGCCCCATACCGGAAGATCGTGATCCCTGGCAGACCCGCTTTACGGTGCCCATGGACTTCGCCGGTCTGCCGACTATTTCATTGCCTTGTGGTTTGTCGGACGACGGCCTGCCCCTGTCTGTGCAGTTCGTGGGCCATCATCTGGCGGAACCGCTTTTGGTGCAGGCCGGTGCCGCTTTCGAAGACGCGACCGACTGGCACCAGATGCACCCGCCCGGCTGCTAGCCGTCCCCCCGCCGCGGCCAGGCGAACCAGATGAAGGCCACAACCTGCGTTGCCGTCACGGCGGTAAAGGCCCAGATATAGGCGATCTTGGGATAGCTGCCATCGGCGCTGGGCGGCCACAATTCGATCATCCAGCCGATACCCCATTGATAGAAGAAGGCCATGCCGAATACGAGGACATTGGCGGCAGTATTGGCGCGGGCTGCCTGGGTCACGGGGAAATGCTGGGACAGGGCGGCAAAGACCAGGGCCGTGATGATCACCACCAGGCCCACATAGCCCCAGGTCAGATAACTGATCGGCAGGATGTCTGTGATCAGCAGCAGCATGCCGAAGATAGAGACGGCGCCGGAAAATCCACAAACCGCCACCATGCTGAAGCCGAGGCCCTGCAAGCCGGAGGCAAACAGGCCGCTGCCCATGACGCCGACGATCATGCCAACGGCCATGATGGTCAAATGGGTGGCGGTCTCGGCCTGGCTCATGCCATCCACTTCCAACAGCCACGGCCCGCCCCAAAGTCCTTGTATGGCCATATAGGCGGCCGAACAGGTGAACATCACCGGCGTGATGCGCCAGAAATATGGATCGCTGTAGATCTGGCCGATTTCCCTGATCTGTTGGCCCAAGGTCCCTTCGGCGGCGCTGCCCGGTTGCTCGGGCACGACCAGCAGGATCAGGACGCCGGCCAGCAGTGTGATGGCGGCCAGGGCCATGAACATCTGCCGCCAATCCATGATCTGCATGGCCAGTTCCACCGGACCCGTCGCCGCCAACACGCCCAGGCCGCCGCAGGCAAAGTACCAGCCGTTGACCAGGGGTACGCGGCGCATGGGAAACCACATAACGATGGCCTTCAAGGCGGCCATCAGGCCGCCCGAGACGCCGAAACCGATCAGCGCCCGGGCCAATATCAAGGTGTTGACATCCTTGCCCACCGCGAACAGCAGCGCGCCCATGGCGGCAATGCAGTACAAACTGCCTTGCACCCGCCTGGGCCCATACCGGTCAAGCAGCAGGCCGAGGGGTATCTGGCAGGCCGCGAAGGTGAGGAAATAGGCCGCGCTCATCAACCCTAAATCCGCCGGGCCCAGGCTGATGTCCTGGCGCAGATAGGGTGCCACCACAGCGTTGACGCTGCGGAAGAAGTAGGAGAAGAAATAGCCGCAGGCAAACGGCATGAAGACGACGATCATGGCCCGAGTCATGGTCGCCGCTGGTTCTGTTCTTGTTGTATTTGTCTCGATGGTCGTCACGCCGTCATGACTAGGGCATGATCGCGGCCAAGGCAAACCCGCTTTGTAAACTGCAGGAATTGAGTATGGACGAAAGATACTTGCTGTCGCCGGAAGTCGCCGATGCCCTGGCGGACGGCCGCCCCGTGGTGGCACTTGAAAGCAGCATCGTGGCACAGGGTTTGCCGCATCCGGAAAATCTGCAAGTTGGCCAGGCCATGCAGGAGGCGGTGCGAAGCGAAGGCGCGGTGCCGGCGATGACGGCGCTGCTCGACGGCCGGTTTCGTATTGGCCTCAATTATGAGGACATGACGCGACTGGCGGACGATCAGAATACGTTAAAATGCGGCAGCCGCGACCTCGGACCCGCCATGGCCCGTGGCCTGCCTGGCGCGACCACGGTTTCGGCCACGGTGCAACTGGCCGCCGCCGCGGGTATCAGGGTCTTCGGTACAGGTGGCATTGGCGGCGTTCATCGGGCCCTCTCCGGTGACGAAGGGGCAATTCGGTTCGATATTTCAGCGGACCTTATGGCCATGTCGCGCGCGCCGGTTGCGGTGGTCAGTAGCGGTGCGAAATCACTGCTCGATCTGCCTACCACTTTGGAAGCTTTAGAATCGTTGAGCATTCCTGTTCTTGGTTACGGCTGCGATGAATTTCCCGCCTTCTATACGGCCGAGAGCGGCTTGCCCGTGAGCCATCGTTTCGACGATTTTCAGGCCCTCGCGGCGGCCCTTTTGCACCATTGGGGCTTGCCCCACACAGGCGGCGTTCTGGTTTGTAATCCGCCGCCCGAGGAGCTGGCGATGGCGGCGGATGAAGTGGAAGCCCTTGTCAACGATGCCAATACAGCCGCCGCCGCGGCCGGTATCTCGGGCGCCGCGCTGACCCCATTCGTCCTGGCCCATATGCGCCGGGCCTCCGACGACCGGACCTTGCATTTGAATGGCGCTCTTGCGGTCGCGAATGCCTCCCTGGCTGGCAGCTTGGCGGTTTATGTAGGTGTCGCGAATAAAACCCCCGGTTAAGGAAATTATCCTAGACTGGCGACGCGCATCCGCATCATCATGGGCTGAAACGATACATTTCGGTGTCGGGTGGGCTTGCCGGTTTCGCAATCGACCCAGTGCCTTGGCATGAATACGATTTAACGGAGTTGCTGGAACAAGGTTGCGTTTGAACTGCGGGGAAGGCCATGAGGGAGCTTTTCAGTTCAGCGTATTTGAAGCGAACTTGGTCCTGGGCCAGGGCGGTCCTTTGCCCATTCCTCCTTGCCATGAACTTTGCAGCCGGGGCGGCAGCGGAAATCCGCTTTGGGACATTTGATTTGCCGCCCTATGCCCTTATTGGGGATCCGGACGGTCGTAAGGGGATGCTGCGCGACATCAACAGCGC
The DNA here is from genome assembly GCA_964344935.1 of uncultured Rhodospirillaceae bacterium. GTDB lineage: Bacteria > Pseudomonadota > Alphaproteobacteria. The sequence goes on along the minus strand of CAYFPL010000010.1, from coordinate 8,463 downwards.
GGTGGTGCATCGGGCCGGCCTTACTCATCGGGATCAGGTGATGCCGCTGAAACGGATCCACAAGGAAATGGAGAAGGGCAGTATTTCCTGTGCCACGTTTCTTCCACTCGCCTGGGACAAACTGGGCCTCATCCAGGTGGCTGAAATACTTGCCAACGTGAACTCCATTGTAGTCCCGAAAACGGGACTGGAAATCAATGTCTTCGAGGATCTGTACGGCTTGAAGCTGGCGATACCGAGGGGAAGTTACAGCGGCGTGCCGATCATGACGGATCCGCGCATCGAGCGGCTTCTAACCAATGGCTATATTCAAAGTGCGGCGGTATTGAAAGCGGGCCGGGTAGACGCCATCGCCGGTTCCGACATTGCGATCTATCATAGCCTCGGCTTGAACGGCGTGAGAACGTCGGAGATCGGCCGTCCCTTCGTCTTCCTGAAGTCGCCGTTGTGGCTTCAGTGCCGCCCCGATGTGGATCCAGCCAATATCGCAAAGCTGCGAACGGCCGCCCGCCAGTTGCGCAGCGAAGGCGTATTCGAGCGTATTCGGGCAAAGTATACGCCAGGCTTCACCGAGTAATTCGCGATGAATACCGGCGAAGAGATCGTGGAGAAACAGCCCAACAGCCGGCGCCTCAGCCTAAAACGGCTGTCCCGCAGCCTGTCCTTTCGTCAGGCCCGGGTTGCCGTCTTGGTGGCGTTTTCCCTGGGTGTGCTGTTCAGTGCCTTTCAGATTGATGCTGACTTGCGGGCCGAACGGAAACGGACCGACATTACCTTTCAGCGTATTCTTCGTGTCGCCGACAGCTCCGCGGTGCAGGCTGCGTTTGGTTTGGACAATATGCTGGCCCAACGGGTCGTCGACGGTCTGATGGAATACAGGGCCGTGTTCCATGCCGAAATTATCGACAACCATGATGACAGCATGGCGAAACGACGGCGGCCCGAAAAACAGGGCAGGATGAAACCGCTGGCGCGGTTTCTGTTTGGTCCAGCGAAGAGGTTCAGCTTGCCCCTTCACGTCCGCGAAAACCAGTATCACGTCGGTACTTTGATCATCACAATTGACACCTTCATTATCGCCGAGGATTTCCTGCAAAGATCGGGATTGATCCTGTTATCGGGCGTGGTGCGGAACCTCGCGTTGGCCTGCATCCTGGGTTTTCTGTTCCACAGCATGCTGACCCGCCCGTTGAAGCAAGTGGCGCGCAACATCAAGACCCATCACGATGCGGTGGAGATTCCTAAAACCCATGCGGGCGACGAACTTGGTGAACTGGTGCAAGCCTACAACGAACAATATCAACTGCGTACGGCCGCCCAGGAGCGGTTGCGACGGTTGAACCGGGGCCTAGAAAACAGGGTTGCGGAACGGACGGAGGAAATCGAGCTGGCGAAACTTGATCTTGAGCGCCGGGTCGAGGAACGCACCGCCGAAATGCGCAAGGCTATCGTATTGGCAGAGAACGCCAGCCGTGCAAAATCTGAGTTTCTAGCCCATATGAGCCACGAACTGCGCACGCCATTGAATGCGATCATGGGCTTTTCCCAGATTTGGGAGAACGAAACGTTCGGCGAAATCGGGCACCCGAAATACAAGGAATATGCCGGTGACATCAACGTGGCGAGCCAGCATTTGCTGGCGCTGATCACGGATATTCTGGATGTCTCGAAAGTTGAAGCCGGCGAAATGGAGCTGGACGAGGGCACCGTAGATGTGCGTGACTTGATCGACAGTTGCCAGACCTTGGTACGCGACACGGTGGCCCGAAAGGGGCTGAAACTTACGGCGGAATTCGACCCCGATCCGGGGCAAATCTCCGCCGATGTCCGGTTGCTGCGTCAAGCGGTTCTGAACCTGCTGAGCAATGCCGTGAAATTCACCGACGATGGTGGCGCGGTTAACATTCGGGCCGCGAAAACGGCCGCTGGGGCCGTCGAGATCAGCATTTCCGACAACGGGTGCGGCATTCACAAAGACCATATTGATAAGGTGTTGGAACCATTCGGACAGGCCGTCAGCCGCCCCGACATCAGCAACGAAGGCACCGGCTTGGGGTTGCCGCTTGCCAAGCGTTTCACGGAACTGCATGGCGGCACGCTAAGCCTGGAAAGCGAGCTTGGCAAAGGTACCAAGGTGACCATAACCTTGCCGCCCGAACGTACGTTGGCATAAGCCGGGGCGGGGTCATGGAACCGTTTCAATCTGCAAACGTCGAGGCGGTGTTCGAAGACTACCCCAGCGCTGTCAAGCCATCCCTGCTTAGGCTGCGTCAGCTTATCTTCGATACGGCAGCGTCGATACAGGGCGTCGGTCCCTTGGAGGAAACCTTGAAATGGGGCCAGCCAAGTTATCTGACCTTGGAGAGTGGCAGCGGCACCACCATCCGCATCGATCAGATCAAATCGGAACCGGGGCAAATCGGACTGTTCGTACATTGCCAGACCACCCTGATACCTTCATATCGCGAAATGTACGGCGACTGTCTTAAATTCGATGGCAACAGAGGTCTGCGCATCGAAGCCGGCGATGAACCGAGTGCGGAAGTCATCGGCCATTGTATTGCCCTGGCCCTGACTTATCATTCGCGCAAGAAATCACGGTCCCGGAGTGAAGACGCGAGCAAATGAACCTGACCATATATGGATTCAAATACAGCGTTTATTGCCGCATCATCAGCATGATCTGCCACGAAAAAGGCGTTGCGGCCGACTGGATCGAAGTCAATCCCTTCGATGGATCGGCTCCGGCTGACTATGGCGATCTACACCCTTTCGGCCGGGTCCCGGTCGTCGTCCATGGCGACTTCGCTCTGTATGAAACCGCGGCGATTGCCGGGTATGTCGACGAGGCCTTTCCCGGCCCCTCGCTGCAGCCCGAGAAGGTCAAAGCGCGGGCGCGGATGGCGCAAATCGTCGCCATCGTTGATTCCTATGCCTACATACCTCTGGTGCGGCAGGTATTTTCCCACCGGGTCTTCAGGCCGATGTTCGGCCAACCCTCCGACGAACAGGCGATCCACGACGGCCTCAGCAAGGCTAAGGTCGTTCTGAAGGCGTTGGAGGCGGTGGCGGCCGACGGCCCGTTCATTGCGGACGATGACCCATCGCTTGCCGATTTCCACCTTGCCGCCATGATCGACTATTTCGCCGCATCGGAGGAGGGCCGGGACATGCTCGAGAAATATCCCAAACTGTCGGCCTGGTGGGCGAACTTGGCCACGCGGGAAAGTGTCACGGCGACCAATCCCTTGGATTGACCGGATCCCCAATAAGCGACCCCGGCCGAACCTAGGTTCGGCCGGGGGCCCCCACCCTCCGGCATGTGGGTTTGAGCGGGTTAGGCAGCCTTGACCTCGCGCAGGAAGCTGCCGACGCTTTGTTTGAGGTTTTCCGATTGGCTGGTCAATTCCTGGGAAGCGCTCAAAACATCACCCGCTGACTGGCCGGTCTCGGCCGTCGCCTGCGAAACGCCGGCGATGTTGTTGTTCACCTCCTCCGTACCAGACGCTGCCTCCTGGGCATTGCGGCTGATCTCGCTTGTAGAGGCGCCTTGCTGCTCCACGGCGGCGGCGATGGAACCGCTGATCTCCGAGATCTTGCCGATGGTCGATGCGATGCCCTCGATCGCCGTGACGGCCTCGTTTGTCGCCCCTTGAATGGCCGAGATCTGACCGGCAATCTCTTCGGTGGCCTTGCCGGTCTGGGTGGCAAGATTTTTCACCTCGGAAGCGACAACGGCAAAGCCCTTGCCCGCCTCGCCCGCACGCGCCGCCTCGATCGTGGCGTTCAGGGCCAGCAGATTGGTTTGCGAGGCGATGTCATTGATCAGATCGACCACGTCGCCGATCTTTTGCGAAGCCTCTACCAGGCCCTGGACCTGCAGGGTTGCATCATCGGCCGCAGTTACCGCTTCCTGAGCGATATCGGCGGAAGACGAAACCTGGCTGGAGATTTCCTGGATCGAAGCGGACAGCTCTTCGGACGCGGCGGCAACGGTCTGGACATTGCCGCTGGCCTGTTCGGAGGCGGCGGACACCGCCTGCGAGCGTTGGCCGGCCCCTTCCGCCACTTTGACCATGGTCTTCGCCGACGATTCCATCTGATTGGAGGAATCGGCCACGCTCTCCAATGCCACCGAGACTGTCTCGTCGAACCGGTCGCACAGGGCCGCAATCTTGCGGGCCCGTGCCTCGCGCTCGGCCTGTTCGGCCTTGGCTTCTTCTTCCAGTTTCTTTGCCATGACGGCGTTCTGCTTGAAGGTCTCGACGGCCTCGGCCATTTCACCCAATTCGTTCTGGAATTCGCGGGCTGGCACCTCGGTCTCCAGATTACCGTTCGCCAGGGAAACCATGGCGCCGGTCATTTCTACTACGGGGACGCTCAGGGTGCGCACGATCAGCATACCCAGGGCGGCCGCCATGACGGCGGAGAACAACATGGTCGCGACGATGATCATGAAAGTGATTTTCGCGCTGTCCGCAAGATGGGTGTTGGCAGCATCGAAGGCGGTGTTGTCAGCCTCCTGGATCGCTTTCAACTGCGGCTCGATTTCAGCGAAGATACTTGACAGAATTTTGCGCGCCTTTTGTTCGGCCAGCAGGCTGTCGGACACTTTTTTGAAACCAGCAAAATAGATCTCACCCATGTCGGAGAGATATTCCTTGTCGTCCTCGTCCTCCACATAGGTGTCGATGACTTCAAGGTAATGGGCCAAACCCTTCTCCAACCGGCCGACATATTTCGGATCGAGGCGCAGCATGAAATCCTTCTCCGAACGGCGCATGCTCAACAAGGCCGCTTCAAGCAAAGGAAGGTTCATATTCTTGATTTCTTCTTCGGCATCATGCACTGCCTTGCGCAGCTTTCCACGCAGGCCGTCCTTGGGTGTCAGGCCGATCTTCTTACGCGCTTCGACCACCTTCTTGAACTGCTCCACATAGCGTTTGAATGAGACATGCATGGCTTCGACCTTGGCCTTGCCCTCTTCCGAGTGGGTCAGTTCCGTCAATTCTTGGAACCGCACTTCCATGGCGGCGGCGGTGGCGGCATGGCGGTCGGCGTATTTCAGCTTGGTGCGCAGGAAAAAATCCTTCTCCGCGCGGCGTTCCTGCAGGAAACCGGTCTGCAGGGAATTGACGGTACGTACCACCGCCGTGGCCTCAAGCTGTTTTTCTTGCAGGCCCTGTTGATTGAGGTTCGAGACGTAATACACCCCTCCAATGGCCCCGTATCCCAGTATAGCAACCCCTACCACAGTCAGCACTTGGGTGCGGATCTTCATGGATTTCAGTTTCAATATCTTGATGATGTCCATCTTTCTTCTCCATGTGGAATAGGCCGGATCGTCGCCGCGACCACCCCCCAAATTCATGGCAGGGCCGGTCTTATCGCGGTAGATCGTTCAGAGGCGGGCTGCCGTCGTTAGCTCGTCAGCACCGGCCCCTGAACCGATCGTCTTACCTATTGGGCCTTTCCGTGTTGCGACCTCATTACTCGGCGTCGCAGTGATTGAACTCTTCGGAACGCTTGGGATAATCCTGGCAGAAATCATCCTTCCCCGAAGGTGTCTGTATGGCCGTGCCTTTGAACATGGCGGTGATCACCTTGTTCTTGGTAATATTCAGGCGACGGTTGCGGCAGGATTTCATGGCTGCCTTCTGACAGGACGCCAACGAATCCGCCTTCTTGTACTTCACACAGGACTGGTTCCCGCCGCACTTCTTGTAGGACGTAGCTTCCTGACCCGGACAGGCAGTCCGCGTGTAGGAAACGGCACAATCCGTCTTCTCCGCTGCTGAGGCGGCAGTCGGGGCCATCGCGGCGACCGACAACATGAGCAGACCAACAAACGCTAGAAAAAACTTGTACATGAAACTTCCCTCTTCGTTTTCTTCTGCCGGTTCCCTCTTGAACGGCAATGCGTTGAAAAAAACCCAACGATCCGATGAATCGTTAAGGTTAAGAGGGGGAAGATATAGGCTGTATATTAAAAAACGGTATTTAGTATTGTATTATTTGGAAATTTTATTGAGTATAAAAATCCATAAATGTAGGTTATATTTAAATAATGTAATTATTATGTTTAATATATATTTATGTGTTGCGTTTGTAACATAATCATTATTTGACCAAACCGCTTAGGCGAATTGTGAAGCAGCCATTCGGTCACGGGTTGTCGTCCCGCGCCTGAGCATCTAGCGGCTCCCTTCATTACTTTGATCCGCTTGAAGTTAAATTCCGCAACTACTTGCCTAAGGGAGTAATGCCTGCACGTAGGGTGGCGTGGCGAATGCCGAAAGGTGAACGGCCGGAGAATAACACCGCAAGGACAGGCCGCGTTCGTCCTGCCGCTCCATAAGCAGGTCTTCCGCGACGGCGCCGGCATCTGTGCCTTGGCTGGCACAGCCGAATGCCATGGTGCCGCCCACATACATGGGCACGGTCGCAAAGAAGAAACGTGGGTATCTAAAGAGCTCGGCGAATGCCTGCGCCGAAGATGCCAGTTCCTCGGCCTGTATGAATGGGACGCCGTTTTGCGTTACCAAGATACCCGCCGGGGTCAGGCAGCGGCGGCAATTGGCGTAGAATTCCGGGCTGAACAGCACGGCACCCGGCCCGATCGGGTCGGTTGAATCGATGATTATGGCGTCGAACCGGCGGTCGGTTTCGGCCAGAAATTTGGCGCCATCCTCAATCCGTAGCTCCGTGCGCGGATCTTCGAAGGCGCCGGCGCAGATCATAGGCAGGTGCTTGCGGCAAAGGTCCACCACTTCGCGATCCAGTTCGATCATGGTGGCCCGGTCGACTGGGTGTTTCAGGACCTCTTCCAGGCAGCCGCCGTCACCGCCTCCGATGATCAATACATCGCGCGGCTTTTCCAGCGATAGAAGCGCCACGTGCGCCAGCATCTCGTGATAGATGAATTCGTCCCGTTCCGTGGTCTGCACCACGTCATCCAGCACCAGGACCCGGCCGAGGAAATCATTGTCGAAAATCAGGACGGATTGAAACGGCGTGCGGCCCTGGAATATCAGCCGGTCCATCCGGATGCCGGCCTGCAACTCGGGATGCAGTGTCTCGCGAAACCATTGCTCCGGCATGGCGGCGCCCCATCAGGTGAACCATGGGGGCCACAATATGCGCGATTTAGGCCCCGGCGCTACCTTCATTCAGGGATTGCTGGCGTATCGCCCAAAAACGCATGGCGCGTTTCGCGGTTTCGACCGGGACCTGTTTGTACAATTCCAGCAATTCCGCGACTTCCTCGGGACGGCGCAACTGCTTTTGCACCCCCGAGGCGGCCTCGTCTTCCGTTGCGCCGGCCAGCAGCAGCACGATGGTCGAGAATGTGGAAAGATCGAACTCCTTGGCCCGGCAGGCCACTGCCACTGCCTCATGACCGGGCGTGAAGACGATACGCCGTGCGGTTTTGCCGTCGATTTCCGTCAGTTGCGCCAGGGCGGCAATGAATTCGGGCATTTGGCCGCGGCGTAGGTATTGCACAAGGGAATCCTGGTTCAATTGCCCCAGGCGCATCTTGCGTCGTATGGCGCGTTCAACTTTGCTTAGGCCGTCGCCGTCGTCTTCCTGACCAGCTTCCATGCCGCGTTGGGCTTCCGCCAGCATCTGGTCCACCACGGCTTCATCCACATCCACCGCCGTCAGAATATGCTTCTTCAGTTCCGCGCTGACCCACCAGAACATGTTGTGCATCAGATCAGGTGGTAAGTCGTCGCGGTCGAGCAGTGGCTTGTGCAGAATTTCGCTGGTTTCCGATCGCTCGACCACATTCTCCATCGCGGCGCGGGAGAATTCGGCCCCTTCGTTGTTGATCAGAGACAGCACAACCTCGTCGTCGCCGCACTCAACCAGGGCGTCCGTGACACCGGCGCTGATCTGGGCACGTTGGCTCACCGACATCTGATGCTCTTTGCCCTGGCGGTTGATGATATCGACCAGGTCCTGATCGCTCAGCGCGGCGCTGCGTTCCAACAGAGGCTGGGCCACCTGGATTTCGTCATTCGCCAACTGGCGGATCAGATCCACCGGCGCGTCGTCCAGATCGGCCAGGCGATAGCTTAGGCGCGCGCGCACTTCGCGCTCCACCTTGCTGGCGACCTGGCTCAGAATATCGGCGGCGATGTGCTGTTCGCCATCGTTCATCGCCGGCCCGGCGTCGAGAAACAGATCGGTTACGCCTTCAAGAAGCTCGCGCCGCTTCTCAGATGACGTCTCGTGCGCGACCTCGATCAGGTTCTCTAGCTTATTGAGATCTGCAGACATGCCCTCGTCTGGCCCAAAAGGATCGGAATGCTCAATCTGCAACATTGATCCGAATTGGTTAATAAAGGGTGTGAACGGCCGCCCCGCGCAGGTCTGTCGATAACTCGTTCTATTCTGAGGGAAAAATGGAGCGGGCGATGAGATTCGAACTCACGACTTCAACCTTGGCAAGGTTGCGCT
>CAYFPL010000009.1:0-226824 GCA_964344935.1 uncultured Rhodospirillaceae bacterium | reverse complement strand
CTGCCGCGCCGCCGCCTGCAGCGCCCGCTGCGGCCGCGCCGGCTGCGCCCAAGGCCAATGGCGGCGGTCGGATCATTGCTTCGCCCTTGGCCCGGCGCATGGCGGCACAAGCCGGCCTGGATCTGGCTGTACTCTCGGGCAGCGGACCCAGGGGCCGCATCGTCAAGGCGGATATCGAGGCCGCCATCGCCGCCGGCGGCGCGCCCGCTGTTGCGGCCACCGCCCAGCCTGCGCCGACGCCCGCAGCGGCGCCAATCCCGGCGGCGGGCGAATACGAGCTGGAAAAACTTTCCACCATGCGCAAAACTATCGCCCGGCGCATGAGCGAATCGAAACAGCAGGCGCCGCACTTCTATCTCAGCGTTGATTGCGAACTGGATGCCCTGCTGGCCCTGCGCAAGGAGCTCAATGACAAGGCCGATGGCGCTTACAAATTGTCCGTCAACGATCTGGTGATTAAGGCGGCGGCGGTGGCGCTAATGAAGGTACCGGATGCCAACGTCTGCTATTCCGAGGACGGCATCCTGCGCTACCGCAATGCGGATATTTCCGTCGCCGTGGCCTCGGAACGGGGCCTGATTACGCCGATCATCCGCAATGCCAATGGCAAGGGCTTGGAAGCCATTTCACGGGAAATGCGCGACTTGGCGCAAAAGGCCAATGACGGCAAATTGCTGCCCGAGGAATACCAGGGCGGCAGTTTTTCCATCTCCAACCTGGGCATGTATGGCGTCAAACAATTCGATGCGGTGATCAACCTGCCCCAGGCCTGCATCCTGGCGGTCGGCGCCGGCGAACAGCGTCCGGTGGTCAAGGATGGCGGCCTCGCCGTGGCCACGGTGATGACGGTGACGATTTCGGTCGATCATCGGGCCGTGGACGGCGCCATTGGCGCGCGCTTCCTGCAGGCCTTCAAGGGGTTGATCGAAGACCCCATGACCATGCTGCTGTGAGTTAGTTGCAATAGGGACGAAAACGATGGCGGGACAGGAATTCGATCTGGTGGTCATCGGATCCGGACCGGGCGGCTATGTCGCCGCGATCCGGGCCGCCCAGTTGGGCATGTCCGTGGCGGTCATAGAGCGGGAAAGCCTGGGCGGCATTTGCCTGAATTGGGGCTGTATCCCGACCAAGGCGCTGTTGCGTTCAGCGGAAGTCTACCACTTGGCCAAAACGGCGGATGCCTACGGCTTCAAGGTCAAGGATGTGGAAATCGACATGGCCGCCGTGGTCAAGCGCAGCCGCGACGTTGCCAAGCAGTTAAATGGCGGCGTGACGCATCTGTTGAAAAAGAACAAAGTGGAGGTTCTGAACGGCCACGGACGCCTGCTGGGCAAGGGCCGTGTTGCGGTAGAGGTTGATGGCGCCGCCGTGATGGAGGTGGGCGCCAAAAACATCATACTGGCCACCGGTGCCCGAGCCCGGGACCTGCCGGGCATGGAGGCGGACGGCAAACAGATCTGGAGCTACCGCCACGCGCTTGTGGCCGATATTTTGCCCAAGCGGCTCTTGGTCGTCGGCTCCGGTGCTATCGGGATCGAGTTTGCCTCGTTTTTCAATACCCTTGGTTCGGACGTCACCGTGGTCGAGGTTTTGGATCGGGTGCTGCCCGTGGAGGATGCGGAAATCTCCGCCATGGCCCACAAGGCGTTCGAGAAGCAGGGCATGCGCATCTTCACCGGCGCCCAGGTCAATGGCCTGAAGAAGACCGCCAAGAGCGTTACTGCCTCTATTCAGACCGCCGACGGCAAGGCGGAAGACATCACCGTGGACCGGGTCATCATGGCTGTAGGCATCGTCGGCAATGTGGAGGACCTGGGCCTGGAGAACACCAAAGTGAAGGTGGACCGCAGTCATGTGGTGGTGGACCAATGGCTGAATACGGGCGAACCGGGCCTCTATGCCATCGGTGATCTGGCGGGTCCGCCCTGGCTGGCCCACAAGGCCTCCCACGAAGGGGTGATCTGCGTGGAAAAGATTGCGGGACGTAAGGACGTACACCCGTTGAATGTCATGAACGTGCCGGGCTGCACCTATTGCCACCCCCAAGTGGCCTCGGTCGGTTTGACGGAAGCTGCGGCGATGGAGGCCGGGCACAAGGTCCGGGTCGGACGCTTTCCCTTTATCGGCAACGGCAAGGCCATTGCCCTAGGTGATCCCGAGGGCATGATCAAAACCGTGTTCGACGAAGGGACCGGCGAATTGCTGGGCGCGCACATGATTGGGCCGGAGGTGACGGAGCTGATCCAGGGCTATGCGGTGGCGCGAACCATGGAAACCACGGAAGCCGAGTTGCTCGAAACCATCTTCCCTCATCCCACCCTGTCGGAAGCCATGCATGAATCGGTGCTTGACGCCATGGGCCGGGTTATCCATTTCTAGGGTCTGAGGAAGCGGAAAAGAACCACGGCTATGGCCGACAGCGAGACAACAGTGCGCCCCTGGCGCCACCCGGAGAAGCGCAACCGGCCCGATAATCCACCGGGCCGCAAGCCGCCGTGGATCCGGGTAAAGGCGCCCAATTCGCCTACTTATTTCGAAACCCGCAACCTCATGCGCAGCCACAATCTGCACACTGTGTGCGAGGAAGCGGCCTGCCCCAACATCGGCGAATGTTGGAGTCAGAAGCACGCTACCATGATGATCATGGGTGATACCTGCACGCGTGCCTGCGCCTTTTGCAATGTGCGCACCGGCCTACCGGGACCGCTTGACCCTCGGGAACCGGAAAATGTGGGGCAGGCGGTGAAGACACTGGGCCTGCGCCATGTGGTGATCACCTCTGTTGATCGCGACGATCTGGCGGACGGCGGGGCCGGGCATTTCGCCGCCGTGATCAGCGCCATCCGCCAAGCCGCGCCGGATACGACCATCGAGGTCCTGACGCCGGATTTCCTAGGCAAGGATGGCGCCTTGGAAATTGTGCTGGCGGCGGGCCCGGATGTCTTCAACCATAATTTGGAGACGGTGCCGGGACTTTATCCGCAGGTTCGCCCAGGTGCGCGTTATTTTTCCTCGCTGCAACTGCTTGCCAAAGCCAAGGAACTGGACAAGGGGATTTTCACCAAGTCGGGCATCATGGTAGGCCTGGGCGAAGACCGCCAGGCGGTGCATCAGGTGATGGACGATCTTCGCGCGGCGGAAGTTGATTTTCTGACCATTGGGCAATACCTGCAGCCGACGCCAAAGCATCATCCCGTGGCCGATTTCATCACGCCCGAACAATTCGCGGCCTATGAGAAAGCGGCGAGAGGCAAAGGCTTTTTGTTGGTCTCCGCCAGCCCGCTTACGCGGTCTTCCTATCATGCCGATCGCGACTTCGCGGAACTGCGCCAGCGGCGGCGGACGGTCTGACCTCATGCCCACGCATGCCGAGACGAAAATCCTGCCCTACACGCCGGGCCAGATGTTCGACCTGGTGGCGGATATCGAACGCTACCCGGAATTCCTGCCCTGGTGCGTCGCCTGCCGCATCACCAAGACCGAAGGGCCGGTGATCTGGGGCGATCTTATGGTTGGTTTCAAGGTCTTCCGTGAAACATTCACATCCAAGGTCACCTTGAATGCCCCCGACCAGATTGATGTGGAATACATAAACGGGCCCTTCCGTTATCTGAACAATCATTGGAAGTTCAATGCCGTGGACGGCGGTGCCCGGACGGAGATCGATTTCTTCATCGACTTCGAATTCCGTTCCCGCGTGTTGCAGGCGGTGGCCTCCACCGTCTTCAACGAGGCAGTGCGCCGCATGGTCGGCGCCTTCGAAGCCAGGGCGGAAGCCATCCACGCGCAATCCCCGCCCGAAGGCGGACTGTCCGATCCCGTCTAGTTTTGTCTGCGGAATTCCGGCCGAATCTGCCTTTGGCGTCACATGGATGAAGGCAAATGCAGCACGACGAAATTGTGTACTCCGTGGATGATGGCGGGAATCCATAGGCTCTGGGAAAACTCGTAGATCCAGGCCAGGAAGAGGAACAGAGCGATCAAACCAGGCAGAGACGCCGCGTCGAAGTGCAGTACCGCATGGGCCACGGCGGCGAGAAGTCCGGCATGCACCATGCTGAAACGCTGCCGCAACCAGCCATACAACAGGCCTCGGAACACCATCTCCTCCATCAGGGGAGAAATAATGGTGACGGCGAGGACCATGGTTACCCAATAGACCGGATGTCCCAGGGCCTCTTGCCCTGTCATTGGTAGTACCGGCCCGGACGTTGGCCCCAGGATGGGTTTGGTCAGCCAGGTGATCAGCATCAGGACCGGGACGGATAAGATGCCCATGGCGACAGCCCGCAGCAGGCGTCGTGCCGGCGTCCGGACCAGCCCCAATCCGGCCCAGCCGTCCGGCTCCCGCCAGACAGCGGCGAACCAGATCCAGGCGATGGCGGCGAGGCCGGGTATGACCAGATACCCCATCATGATCGCCGTGGGTCCGACCTGGTCCATTGGGCCCTGAATCCGCCGCGCCATGAGTGCGACACCCACCTGTATGGCTATGGCGCCGATGACGGCCAGGCGCATGTCTTGGGTGTTCAGACTTGGCGGCATGACGCTAGTTGAACCGTTTGGCCAGCATCTCCAGGGCGGTTCGAACGGTCGCCTCCCGTATTCCGGCCCGACCCAGATCGCCGTAACGCTGCTCGCAATGATGGGTCTCGCCGCCCCGCCGGGCACAAGCCAAATGGACAAGGCCCACGGGCTTTTCCGCGGTGCCTCCGCCGGGGCCGGCGACGCCGGTTACGGCCACGGACAATTCCGCCTCCGATTGGGCCAGCGCCCCTTCCGCCATGGCCCGGGCCACCGGTTCGGATACCGCGCCATGTTCCTCGATCATCGCCAACGGCACGCCCAGCATGGCGTTCTTGGCCTCGTTGGAATAGGTCACGAAACCGCGGTCGACCACGTCCGACGAGCCGGCAATCTCGGTCAGGCAACCGGCGATCAACCCGCCAGTACAGGATTCCGCCGTCGCCACCATTACCCCGGCCTCGCGGCATGTTTGCAGCAACGCCCGCGCTTGGTTGGTCAGATCATCGGGAAACATCAGTAGTCCGCCATGACCTGTTCAGCGAAGTCCTTGAAGTTCTGCCGTGCCACGGCGATGGGCGGCAACAGCGCCACTTCGCGCAGCCCCGCGGCCTCCAGTTCGCGAAGGCGGGCAATGATCTCGTCGGGCTCGCCTACCAAACCGCCCGAGGCCTTGATCATTTCTGGTGTGATGAAGCGCCGTTCGTCGGGCGGAAGAAAGGCGCAATGGCCGGTGTGCAGGATCTGGTGGCGGCGCTCCAATGGCATCTCGGCCTCCACATAGGCCTTGTAGGCTTCCCATACGTCCCGGACCTCGCCCAGGACGAAATCATCATTGCCCCGCTGGAGATAGATTTCGTACCAGAAGTGCAAGGATGAGACGACCTCCGCCCCGGTTTCGTCAATCACCCTGTCCGAGGTCAAGTCCTCGCCCGGTTTCAGGACGCAGGCGAAGGTCAAGACGGAGGTGTGGAAATCGTCCTCCAACTGCCGCCCGACTTCCTCGGCGCCCCGGTGCATACGCTCCAAATTCTTGGTCAACAGGCCGTATGGCTCATTGCCGGCCCCGATGCGGCCATCGCCATAGGCACCTGCCGCAGCAAGCGCCTTGGGTCCGTTGGCGGCGACATAAATCGGCACTTTGTTTTCCGTATTGATGCATTCCAGCTCCCGATCCAGGAACTTGATGGGCTTACCCTGGTATTCCACCTCCTCGCCGGCCAGCAGGCCGCGCACGACGCGCAGATAGTTGCGAAAGGCGGTGGGCTGCATGGGGTCCTGGCCCATCACCCGCATGGCGGTATGGCCGGTGCCGATGCCGAGGAAAACCCGGCCCGGAGCAATTTTGTTGATAGAGGCGATGGAATGGGCCGTCACCGGGGCCAGTCGCGTACCCGCGATGGCGACGCCGGTGCCCAGCCGCAGTTTCGAAGTGTTTTGCGCCGCCAGGGCCATGGTGGCGTAGCAGTCGGACCAGATCATCTGGGAGTCCGGTACCCAGCCGCAGTCGTAACCCAGATCCTCCAGATAAGGGAACATCTGCCAATCGTCGATTTTCGTCGCCACCATGCCGCCAAATTTCATGGCCTCACCTCCCAAACATTCTCAATATCAATACCAAAAACGAAACGCCGCGATCGCCAGCAGGCCGTACAGCGCTGCCAGCACATCATCCAACATGATCCCCAGGCCGCCGCCGACGCTGCGGTCGGCCCAGTTGGCGGGCCAGGGTTTCAGGATGTCGCAAAGCCGGAACAGCACGAACCCCGCCAGATAGTATATCGGCTCCAAGGGTGCTGCGATAAGTACCAGCCATTGTCCGGCGACCTCGTCGATCACCACCGGGCTGGGGTCCTTGCCGTCCCCCGCTTTCTCATAGACATCGCTAGCCCAACAACCGACAGCGAAGACCATTGCCGTTGCGATGGCCAGAGCAATGGGCCCGCCCAGGTAGACAATGCCCCAGGCGATGGGCAGGGCGATGAGGGAGCCCAAGGTGCCGGGCGCCGGCCGCAACAGCCCGATGCCGAACCAGGTGGCCAGCAGGCAGGCCGGATGGCGCAAAGGTAACGGCGTTCTGGCGTTTTGTTCGGTCATCTAGATAGGCAGCCGCACCGTGGCCGTGGCCTGGGCGGCGATGCCTTCGTTCCGCCCGGTGGTGCCCAATTGCTCCGTCGTCGTCGCCTTGATGCTGACCCGGTCCACATCCAGCCCGGTGATTTCCGCCAGGCGGGCAGCCATGGCCACGTGGTGCGGCGTAATTTTCGGGCTTTCGCAAATGATGGTCAGGTCCAGATGTGCCAGCCGGCCGCCCCGGGCATGCACACGGTCGACAGCGAAGGCCACGAAATGGGCCGAGTCCCGGTCCTTCCATTGGTCATCGCCGGGCGGAAAGTGCCGGCCAATGTCGCCATCTCCCAGCGCGCCCAGAATGGCGTCCGTGACGCTATGCAGGGCCACGTCCGCATCGCTATGGCCGGCCAGTTTGGCGTTGTGCGGAATGTCGATGCCGCACAGGCGAACCTCGGTGCCGGGTTCCAGGCGATGCACATCGAAACCCTGTCCCACCCGCACATCGTAGAGGCGCGCGGCATGGGCCGCTTCCGCCCGGGCTAGATCTTCCGCCGTCGTAATCTTGATGTTCTCCGGCGCGCCTGGCACTAGCGCCACCCGCATCCCGGCGGCGCGGGCCAGGGAGGCATCATCGGTATGGCCTGGTTCGGCTGACTCATGGGCGGCGCGAATGGCAGCATAAGAGAAACCTTGTGGCGTTTGCGCCTGCCACAGGCCGTCGCGTGGAATTTCATCGGCGATCAGGCCGTCGTCGCCGCGTTTCAGGCTGTCGACCACTGGCATGGCCGCAATGGCGCCGTCATGGTCGTCCAGTCCGGCCAAAACATTGTCGATTACTTTGCCGGCGATAAAGGGCCGCGCACCGTCGTGGATCAGCACTCTGTCCGGCGCAAATTCCGCCAGGGCGCGTAGGCCGTTCAATACGGATTCCTGCCGGCTCTCACCCCCTGCCACCGGGGGCAAGACCTCAAGGCCATTGGCCGCGACGGCGTAATGCTCCTGGTCGTCGGGGCGAATTACCGCTAGCACATGACGGACCTTTGGGTGGTGGCAGAACGCCAGCAGGGCATGACGCAACACCGGGATGCCGGCCAGCTCCCGATACTGCTTGGCAACGGCACCACCCAGGCGTTCACCCCGGCCGCCGGCCACGATCAATGCGGCGATACTGAGTTCGTCATGATCGGTCATGGCGGCAATCTAGCATGCCGGATCGGGCGCGGGGCGATCATTACGCCTTGGCCGCGGGATTGGCTGTGATATTAAGTCGGCCGCCAGGAATTCAAGGAGTAGGCAGGATGGCTGACGTGGAAGCGAAGGTTGATGTAACGATAGAGGAACGGCCCGAGGGGCGCATCGCCTGGGTTCGGATGGACAATCAACGGCGTCTGAATGCCGGCTCTCTGGCTTTGACAGTGCATTTGAGAGAAGCCTTTGACAGCCTGGCAAGGGATCAGGAACTACGTGCCGTCGTCCTGACCGGAGCGGGGGATCGCGCCTTCATGGCCGGGGCCGATTTGAACGATTTGTCTGAACTGACACCCGAAAGCGGCCGCCACTTCATCACGCAATTGCATTTGGCCGCCAAGGCCATCCGGGATCTGCCGGTGCCGGTGATCGGTCGCTTGCGCGGCTTTTGCCTGGGCGCGGGTCTGGAATTGGCGGCAGCTTGCGATTTCCGCGTTGCGGATGAAAGCTTCGTCATGGGCATGCCGGAAGTGAAAGTGGGCCTGCCTTCGGTGATTGAGGCGGCATTATTCCCGCGGTTGATCGGTTGGGGCAGGACGCGTGAGTTGCTGCTCACGGGCGTTAATTTCACCGCCACGGAAGCGCTCGAGATGCATTTCATTGAGAAACTTGTGCCGGCAGCGGAGTTAGATGGCTGGGTCGAGGTTTGGCTTGGCCGTATCCTGGAGGCAGGGCCGGTTGCCGTTCGGGCGCAGAAGGCTTTGATCGGCAAATGGGAGGAACTGGGCCTTGAGGCTGCCATCGAAGCCGGCATTGATACCTTTGCTGATGCCTACCAAACCGACGAGCCGAACCGCATGCTCGCCCCTCATATGAAGTCCGCTTCCTAGCCCGGAGTGTTGCTGCCGTGGCGCGGGAATATTGGGTCTTCGGCTATGGTTCGCTTATGTGGCAGCCTGGATTTCCCTTTGTGGAGCGGCGGCCGGCCCTGCTGCGCGGCTGGCATCGCGCCCATGCCCTAACCTCAACTTTGGCGTGGGGCTCGCCGCAAGCGCCTGGATTGATCCTGACCATGTTGCCGGGCGGTGAATGCCTCGGCATGGCCTATCGGGTGGCGCCGGGACACTGGGGCCAAACTCAGGCCTATTTACGCCGCCGCGAGGTGGCCTATCGCCATATCGAAGTTGGTTTGGATACGACGAAAGGTGCGATCAAGGCCCTGACATTTGCGGCCGACCCGGGCCACGGCCGCTATATCGGCAAGCAGCCTCTGGAACGAGGCGCCCGTTTGGTAGCCCAGGGGGAGGGGCAGAAAGGCACATCGCGTGACTACCTCGCTGGTACCATTGCCGCCGTGCGAGAGATGGGCGGACAGCCGGAAGTGTCGCTGCAAAGGTTGCAAACAGCGGTCAGTTTGCTTCGGCAGGAAAGGTCGTAGGCCTACTCAAGGACCGCCATTGCCGCGGGCCCGCCGCTCATTTTCCTCGATCCAGCGCAAATCCCTTTCGACACAGCTGGTAAAATCCGCGCTGCCCTTTTTGAAGCCAAGCTGCAGGCAACGTTCTTCGTACCACGTTGGTGGTCCCGAAATACAAGCCGTGAGGATCAAGGCAACCGCCGCGAATAATACCAAACGCACCACCGCTTTCCTCCAATCCGCCACCGATCATGGTGAACAGGTCCTTAATTGTTATGTAAGAAATCTTTTACGGATTGGTAGGCAGAATGAAAACTCTGCGGCGATCAATCCCCCGTCCAACAGCCTAAAGTTCTGTGGGATGACCGCGTAACATTGGACTTCGATTATGTGGACCAAATCATCCATTCTCATTCTTCGCGTATGTGAACGGAGCGGCCTGCGCGATAGATCAGGTTCGACGGCGATGGAATACGCCCTGATCGGAACCGGCATCGGGGTCGCCATAATTGCCGCAATTTTCGCCATCGGCGATGAGATGCAACGCATGTTTGATGTGGTTCAGACAGCTCTAAACGACGCCACGAACTGACGCCTGGCGTCGACCTCAAATCACCATGGCACCAAGCTAGCGGGAGAAATCCTCCTCCAAAGCGCTATCCAGGGCGCCAGCCAGCTTTTCCAAGCGATCCCGGTCCCGCAAATAGAGAATGCGCCCCTTGCGCTCCACGATGCCGCCCGCGGCCAGCTGCGAGATGGATCGCGCCACCGTTTCCCTTGTGGTCGAGGCCATGGCGGCAATGGCCTTGTGCGTAGGCAGGGACCGGATCAGATAGCTGCCGGGGTCGACGGGACTTTCTTCCGCAAGTATCAGCAGTTGCCGGTAGACCCGTTCCACCGCGCCCAAGGTGGATAGATCCATGATACGTTCATCGCAACTGCGGATGATGCCGGCAAGGCGGTGCAGGACCCGTACGGCCAGTTCCGGATGGCTCATAATCTGATCGATGAACAGTTGCGGTGATAATGAACCCAGCAGGCAATTTTCCAATGCCACGACGCTGGCGGAGCGGGGCTCGCCATCGATTGCTGACAATTCACCGAAAAAACTGCCCGCGCCCAGTCGTGCCAGCGCAATTTCCCGGCCGGTCATAGAAAAATTCACAACCTGCAAGGCGCCCTCGGCGACGAAATACACATCCCGGTCCGAACTGTCCTTGTCCAGAATTTGCTCGCCAGTGTCATAACGCCGCCAGCGGCAACGTTTTTCCAGTTCAGCCAGTTGATCGTCGCTGAGCCCTTCCAACAGTGCGACGTCGGCCAAACGGCTTTCTTTTTTGTTCGACACGTTTCCGCGGCCCCCCGTGCCCATCCTATCCAGCGCGCAATAGCTTAACCCCGATGGCCTTAGCGGGAAAGCGATTACAAAGCGATCTTATCCACCTCGAATTAGCCACCGAACAGCATGCGATCGCGATCGTAGAGACGCGCCGCCATGAACAACAGGACTGCCGCGACAAGTGTCGTCGCAGTGACGGAAACCACAACATGGGACAAGGCCGCCTGTTCCTGACGCATGAGGCGGCCGATCAGGAGAATTTGGCCGAATGTGGGGATCGTCATCATCCAGATTTGCGCCTTCACGGGCACGAAGACGAGAATCATGCCGGGCAGGGAAGGGAGTAGAGGCAGCAGGCCTAGATATGTCTGGGTCTCTTTGTAGCTGCGGGAAACGGTGGCGACGATAATCTGCAGGCTGACCGCGAAGCCGATCAGAGGCAGGCATAATAGCGCCACGGCGATAAAGGCGCTCAAATCGGGGCTGATCTTGATGCCGTATTCCCCGGCCGCCACCAATTCGAACATGATCTTGAAGGCCAGCAATTGCACCACCACTGCCGTCAGGGTGAAGGCGAACGTCGCCATGGCCTTGCCCAGCATGAATTCCCATCGGGCCACGGGATTGGCCAAAAGCGGCTCTAACGAGCCGCGCTCCCGTTCTCCGGACGTGGTGTCGATGGCCAGGTATACCCCGCCGACGAAGATGGTGAAGATGATGAAGGGCGGCAGCATATTAAGAAAGAACCCGGCCAGGTTCCGCGACCGGCCTACATTGATGGAACGTATATTCAGGGGTGAGGCGACTTCCGGTGCCACGCCCCGACCCATGAGACGGGCTTTACCCACATCGCGGTCGTAAGCACGTAGGATTTCCACGACCCGGCTGACCTTGATCACCGTGGTCAGACGCGTGGCGTTGATCACCATGTTCAGGTCCGCTGGGCGCTGGGCGGCGAAATCCTCCGCGTGGCCATGGGGTATGACCAGTACCGCGTCCGCCTTGCCGTTGCGCACAGCGCGCCGGGGGTTATCGGGCGCTTCGCGGATGACGATGCCCTTGTCCGCCAGATAGGCCATAAGGGCGGGTGCACGGTCCGCGCCATCGACGGGGAGGGAGAGCGACGTGCTGGCCTGCCCGCGAAACATGCCGCCGACGAAACTCACCAGCATGCCCAACAGCAGGGCGCCGATGACAGGATAGATCAGCGCCAGGAACAGGCTGCGCCGGTCGCGCAGATTATCAACGCTTTCTTTGAGGAATACGATCCAGACGTTACGCACGGCGGCTGCTCTGTCCGGCTTCCTCAGCCGCCATAACGGTCGCCAGAAACACCTCTTCCAGATCCCCCCGGCCGGTGGCTTGCCGCAATTCTTCCGGTTCGCCGTCTGCCACGATCAGACCATCGGAAATGACGATGATACGATCACACAAGGCTTCCACCTCGCCCATAATGTGGGAGGAGAACAGCACGCATCTCCTTTGGTCACGTATTTCGCGGATCAATTCCCGCACCGCTCGGCTGGAGGCGATATCCAGTCCATTTGTGGGTTCATCCAATATGACGTTGGCCGGCTCGTGCACCAGCGCGCGGGCCAGGGCGACCTTCAGCGTTTGCCCCTTGGAAAAGCCTTTGGAGCGACGGTCGGCGACGTCTTCCATGACCAGCCGTTCCATCAACCGGTCGATACGGTCCTCAAGTTCGGTGCCGTTCATGCCATGCAGCCGGCCGAAATAGCGCACATGCTCCCGTGCCGTCAGGCGCGGATACAGGCCGCGGTTGTCGGGCAGAACGCCGATCCGCCGTTGCACCTCTATGCGGTCTTTGGCAACGTCGAAACCGTCCACGACCGCGCGGCCGCTGTCGGGGCGAAGCACGGTGTAGAGCATGCGCAGCGTCGTCGTCTTGCCGGCGCCGTTGGGCCCGATCAGGCCGGTGATCTCCCCATCTCTGGCGGTAAAGTTGATGCCGCGCAGCACTTCGACGCCGTTGAAACTCTTGCGCAGACCCTGAACTTCTATCATTTCCGAACCTTGCAAACTTGCTACGGCCTCAAATCTGCCGCATTCCGGTTGGCAAGGGAAGATGTGAGGAAGGGAAACGTCATTAGCCGGCACATGCCAGGCAATATGATCGGTCGACAGCCTGGGCGCAGCGTGGAAGGATTCAATCGATTCTCCGGCAACAACGCCCGGGACACCATGTAACTGAGACGCTGCCATGGCTCACGCCGATTTCGTTCATCTTCGTGTTCATTCCGCCTACTCACTTTCTGAAGGGGCGATCCACATCAAGCAGATGGCCGAGCTTTGCCAACATGGCGAAATGCCTGCGGTGGCGATCACCGACACCGCCAATCTGTTCGGCGCACTGGAATTTTCCGAGACCATGATGACGGCCGGTGTGCAGCCGATTATCGGCGCCACGATGGCCCTGGGCCGATCGCAGGGTGAGATCGGCACTGTCCAGGCCGAGCCCGATCACCTGGTCCTGTTGGTGCAATCGGAGCAAGGCTATGAGAACCTATCCCGCCTCTCTTCCAAGGCTTTTCTCGAGACCGAAGGCAGCGAGACGCCGCAAATCCGTCTGGCGGACCTGCGGGAAAGCAATGCCGGGCTGATCTGTCTCACAGGTGGTGCCTCTGGCCCCGTAGGACGGTTGCTGATCGCGGGGCAAACGGAACAGGCGCGCGAATTTCTCAGTGAACTGAAGGCGATATTCGATGGCCGTTTGTACGTGGAGTTGCAGCGCCATGGACTGACGGAGGAAGCCGCCTGCGAAGAGGCCATGATCGATCTGGCCTACGAATTCGATCTGCCCCTGGTCGCGACCAATGACGTTCATTTCGCGGATCCGGACATGTTCGAGGCGCACGACGCCCTGCTTTGCATCGCGGAGAAACAGACGGTCAGCCAATCCGAGCGTCGCCGGTTAACGGCGCAGCATTACTTCCGTTCGGCGCGGGAGATGCGTGCCCTGTTCGCTGACCTGCCCGAGGCCCTGGACAATACAGTCGCAATCGCCCGGCGCTGCGCTTACCAGGTGCCCTTGCGCGATCCCATTCTGCCGAATTTCGACGATGACGGCGACGAAAAGGCCACACTGCGTGAGATGGCCCAGGCAGGTCTGTTGGAGAGATTGCAGGCACAGGGTCTGGATCCGGCTTCCGAGGCGGCGAAACCTTATCAGGAGCGGCAGGACTTCGAACTGGACGTGATCATCGACATGGGGTTCGCGGGTTATTTCCTGATCGTCGCCGACTTTATCCAGTGGGCCAAGGCGGCGGCCATACCCGTCGGTCCCGGTCGCGGCTCGGGCGCCGGTTCGGTTGTGGCCTGGTCGCTGAAGATCACCGACCTGGACCCGCTGCGCTTTGGCTTGTTGTTCGAACGTTTCCTCAATCCCGAACGGGTTTCCATGCCGGATTTCGATATCGATTTCTGTCAGGATCGCCGGGACGAGGTCATTCGATACGTTCAGGAAAAATATGGCCATGGCCAGGTCGCCCAGATCATCACCTTCGGAAAGCTGCAGGCGCGCGCCGCCCTGCGCGATGTGGGCCGGGTGCTGGAGATGCCGTTCGGCCTGGTGGACCGGTTGTGCAAGATGGTGCCAAACAACCCGGCCAATCCCACCACCCTGCCGGAGGCCTTGAAGGCGGAACCGCGGATCAAACAGGTGATGGCCGAGGAGGGCGGCGTCAAACACCTATTCGACGTGGCCATGAAGCTTGAGGGGCTCTATCGCCACGCCTCCACCCACGCCGCTGGCGTCGTGATCGGCGACCGCCCGCTGGAGCAACTGGTTCCGCTCTACCGCGATCCGCACTCGGACATGCCTGTGACCCAGTTCAACATGAAGTGGGTGGAGCCTGCCGGTCTGGTAAAGTTCGATTTCCTCGGCCTCAAGACTTTGACCGTCCTGCAGCGCGCAGTGGAGATGATCCACCATAAGGATCCTGACTTCGATCTCGACCAGATCCCGCTTGACGATCCGGCCACCTTCGAGCTGACCTCCCGGGGTGAAACTGTCGGGGTGTTCCAACTGGAAGGCTCGGGCATGCGGGATATGCTGCGGCAGATGCGGCCCGATTGTTTCGAGGACATCATCGCCGTGGTCGCCCTTTACCGGCCCGGGCCCATGGACAACATACCCTTGTTTTGCAACCGGAAGTCCGGAGCGGAGGAAGTCGACTATCTCCACCCCTGCCTGACGGAAATCCTCAAACCCACATACGGCGTCATCGTCTATCAGGAACAGGTTATGCAGATCGCCCAGGTCATGGCCGGCTACAGCCTCGGCGATGCGGATCTGTTGCGCCGGGCCATGGGAAAGAAGATCAAGGCGGAGATGGATGCCCAGCGGGACCGCTTCGTGCAAGGGGCCGTGGCCAACGGTATCGATGGGGATCAGGCAGAGTATATTTTCGAACTGGTGGCAAAATTCGCCGGCTATGGTTTCAACAAGAGCCACGCCGCCGCATACGCCCTGATCGCCTATCAGACAGCCTACCTGAAAGCCAATCACCCGGTGGAATTCATGGCCGCGACCATGTCCCTGGATTTGACCAATACGGACAAGTTGAACCTGTTCCGACAGGAATGCCGGGCAATGAGTATTCCTCTGTTGCCGCCCGATCTGAACAAATCCGGCGTTGCCTTCGCCGTGGCGCGCGGCGCCGGCGAGGATGGCGCAGATGGCATCCATTACGCCTTGGCGGCGGTGAAGAATGTGGGCCGCGAAGCCATGGCCGCTGTGGTCGCCGAGCGGGAGACCAATGGTCCCTACAAGGATATTTGGGATTTCGCCGGCCGGCTTGATCCGCGCCAGGTCAACAAACGGCAGGTGGAAAACTTGGCCCGCGCCGGCGCCTTCGACAGCTTGAACCCGAACCGGGCTCAGATGTTGGCAGCGGCTGAGATCCTTCTTCGCTATGCGGGTCATGCGGCCGAAGAGCGGGATTCGGCACAGGTCAGTCTGTTCGGTGGGGACGAAGGGGCAACCGCCGTTCCGCCGCCGCCCCTGCCCCAGGCCGTCGAATGGCTACAGCTAGACAAATTGGCGAACGAAGCCCAGGCCATTGGCTTTTACCTATCCGCCCACCCCTTGGAATCCTACCCCGCGTTGCTGGCGCGAAAGTCTATGGTCAACCATGCCGAGTTGCTGGCTCGGGTCGAGCGTAGCTCCGGTTCCGAGCAGCAGTTCCGTATCGCCGCCACCATCGAGGAGGTGAGCGAACGCAAAAGCGCCAAGGGCAACCCCTATGCCTTTGTACGGGTGTCTGATCAGACGGGAATTTTCGAAGTGACGTTGTTCGGGGACGATCTTGCCGCCAGCCGTGATTTCCTGATCAAGGGGAATTCCATCGTCATGACCCTGGATGTGCGCGATGACGGCGACAGGCGGCGCATGATCGCCTCCAAGATCGTCGATATCGACCAGGCCAGTCTTTCGGTTGCTGCCGGTATCCGCGTCTTCCTAAAGGATCCAGCACCCTTGGAGAACCTGCACAACCTGTTGAACGACCACGACAAGGGCCGCGGTCAGGTTACGTTGTTGCTGGAGCTGCCAACCATGGGCCGCGAGGTCGAAGTTACTTTGCCAGGTGGTTTCGCCATTACGCCACAGGTGCGCGGCGCCGTGAAGGCCATTCCCGGCGTGATGGACGTCCACGACGTCTAGGCGTCGATAGTTCTGACTTGGAGATCGTGGGGGACCGCAACAAAATTACCGTGACCCCCAACAGCCTTTAATACTACGCTTATGTCATGACTGGATAACCTGGGCCCCGGCCCGGCAGGGGAGGGCGGTTGGTGGCAGAAAGCTTCGACTACGTGATCATTGGCGCCGGTTCGGCGGGCTGTATCTTGGCCAACCGCCTGACCGAGAGCGGCGAACATAGTGTCTGCTTGCTGGAGGCCGGCCCACCTGATTGGAATCCTTACATCCACATACCTGCCGGATTCATCAAGACCCTGACCAACCCGAACGTGAACTGGATGTACCAAGCCGAGCCGAGCCATTGGACCGGGGGTCGAAGCATCGACGTGCCACGCGGAAAGACCCTGGGTGGTTCCTCTTCCATCAACGGGCATATCTACAACCGCGGTCAACGCATGGACTTCAACAACTGGGCCCAGCGGGGCAATCAGGGCTGGGGTTATGCGGACGTTCTGCCTTATTTCCAGCGCTGTGAGCGGCGGATTGGCGCGCCGGCAGATGACGAATTTCGCGGCCGCGAAGGTAATCTGCAGGTTACCGACCTGAACTATGTCCATCCACTCTGCGAAGCCTTCATGCAGGGGGCGGGCGAAATCGGTATTCCCCGCAATCCCGACTACAATGGCGCCAAACAGGAAGGTATTTCCTATGTTCAGCGCACCACCTACGGCCGCCGCCGGGTCAGCACTGCCAGGGCGTTTCTCAAACCTGCCAGGTCACGGTCAAACCTGACCGTTCGCACCCGCGCTCACGCCACGCGCATACTTCTCGAGGGCAAGCGTGCCGTCGGCGTGGCCTACGCCAAGGGCGGCCGTAACGGCGGTGAGATAGAGGTGCGGGCCAACCGGGAAGTGATCCTAAGCGGCGGGGCCATCAATTCACCACAGCTTCTTCAGCTCTCCGGTATCGGCCCGGCCGGCTTGCTGGGAGATCTCGGCATTCCCGTCAGCCATGAATTGGCCGGGGTGGGGGAAAACCTGCGCGACCATTACGCCCCGCGTTTCAGCGCCCGGGTCAAGAATGCGATGACGATAAATGAACTTGCCCGCGGGCCTAGGCTGCTAGGTGAAATCGCGAAATATATCCTGGGCGGCAAGAGCATCGTCAATTTGAGCCCGTCCATGGTTTACGGCTTTTGGCATTCAGACGAGGCGGCGCAAAGTAACGACCTCCAGTTCATCTTCACGCCTGCATCCTACAAGGCTGGGGTGCACGGCCTGCTGGATGATCATCCAGGTTTCACCGTGGCAGCCTGGCAGCATCGCCCGCAAAGCAAGGGCTGGGTCCGCTCACGCAATACCGATCCGTTCGAGAAACCCTTGATCCAGCCCAATTATCTGGCCGAGGAAGAGGATCGGAAGGTGCTGTTGAGCGCCATGAAATTGGCCCGCCGCCTGATGCATACAAACGCGATGGCGCCGTATTTGGAGTATGAAGTCTATCCTGGCGAAGACGTCCAATCGGACGATGAATTACTGGAAGCGGCGCGCCATTACGGCGGCACGACGTTTCATGTCATGGGGACCTGCCGCATGGGACCGACTAGTGATCCGACGGCTGTCGTGGACGACCGCTTGCGGGTACACGGGATGGAGGATTTGCGGGTAATCGACGCGTCCATCATGCCGGCCATGTTGTCTGCCAATCTTAATGCTGCGACCATGATGGTGGCCGAAAAGGGGGCCGATATGGTTATGGGCAAACCGGCCCTCGAACCCATCATTCTGCCCGAGCAATAGCGTCTTGCATCGCGGGCGAATTCCGTCTATGTAGCCCGCCACTTGAGCAAAAATCGCACGCGGGCTTGCGTCGATGGGAGAGAAAAAACCTGTCGGTGCTCCGGTGTCCGGAAACGGATGGGCGCCCGCGGAGGCAGAACCGGAGAAGATGATGACACTTTCGGACGTCCCGACATTCACCATGCGTCAGCTTTTGGAAGCTGGCGTGCATTTTGGCCACCAGACCCATCGCTGGAACCCCAAGATGGCGCCTTTTATCTATGGCGCCCGTAACAACATCCATATCATGGATCTACGGGAGACGGCGCCCATGCTGCAACGGGCCCTGGTCAAGGTGCGCGACGAGGTCGCCCATGGCGGCCGTGTGCTGTTCGTCGGCACGAAGAGGCAGGCCTCGGCGCCCCTGACGGCGGCGGCCAATGCCTGCGGCCAATACTATGTCAATCACCGCTGGCTGGGCGGCATGCTGACCAATTGGCGGACGATCTCTAATTCCATCAAGCGGCTGCGGACCTTGGAAGAGCAATTGGCGGAAGAATCCAGCGGCTTGACCAAGAAGGAACTGCTGCAATTGACCCGCGAGAGGGACAAACTGGAACGCGCTTTGGGCGGCATCAAGGAAATGGGCGGATTGCCGGCGGTCATGTTCGTGATCGATACCAACAAGGAAGAAATCGCAATTCACGAAGCGCGGAAGCTGAATATTCCCGTTATCGCGGTGGTCGATTCCAATTGCGATCCGGATCTGATCGATTTCCCCATCCCCGGCAATGATGACGCCGCGCGGGCCATCTCTCTCTACCTGGACCTGATATCCCGGGCGGTCATTGCCGGCCTGCAACAGGAACGCCAAGAGGTCGGCGAGGACCTGGGCGCGGCAGAGGAATTACCTGCCGAAGAAGTGGCGGCAGTCGAAGAAGCAGTTGCCGAGCCCGAGGCCCCGGCGGCCGAGGAAACTGCCGAGGCAGCAGAGGCCCCAGCCGGCGAAGTCGCTGCGGAAGCGACCGAAGCGGCTGCGGAGGAAACCACCGAGGCCGCAAGTTAGACGGTTATATTTCGATTAAATTTCAAAAGTTTACACTGTAAACTTCACATAGGAGATTAACAGTGACGCAAGTATCAGCAGCGATGATCAAGGACCTGCGCGGCAAGACTGGCGCCGGCATGATGGATTGCAAGAAGGCCCTGACCGAAACCGAGGGCGATGTGGAAGCGGCCGTCGATTGGCTGCGCACCAAGGGTTTGGCGACAGCCGCCAAGAAGGCCGGACGCGTCGCCTCTGAAGGCCTCGTCGCTGTGGCAGCGGATGGCAACAAGGGTGCCGTCGTCGAAGTCAACAGCGAGACCGATTTCGTGGCCCGCAACGAGCAATTCCAGGGATTTGCCCGTACCGTCGGCGAAATGGTGCTGGCCAGCGGCAATGGTGATCTCGAGGCCCTGCAGGGTCAGCCTTATCCGGACACTGAGCGCAATGTGGGGGAAGAGCTGACCCACATGATCGCCACCATCGGCGAGAACATGTCTCTGCGCCGGGCGCAAACCATTTCGGTCGACACGGGCGTTGTAGCTTCGTACGTACATGCCTCCGCCGCACCTGGCCTGGGCCGAATTGGGGTTTTGGTGGGGCTGCAATCAGAAGGTGATTCTGAGCAATTGGCAGCTCTTGCCAAGCAGGTCGCAATGCATGTCGCCGCCGCCTCGCCGCAGTCCGTCAGCACGGATGATCTGGACCCGGAGGCCGTAGAGCGGGAACGGGCGGTATTGAGCGAACAGGCGCGCGAAAGCGGCAAGCCTGAGGACATCATCGCCAAGATGGTCGAGGGCCGCCTGCGCAAGTTCTATGAGGAAGTGGTCCTGATGGAACAGACCTGGGTGATCGACGGCGAA
The DNA here is from genome assembly GCA_964344935.1 of uncultured Rhodospirillaceae bacterium. Taxonomy (GTDB): domain Bacteria; phylum Pseudomonadota; class Alphaproteobacteria. Next base: position 206,932 of record CAYFPL010000009.1, on the reverse strand, counting down.
ACCAAGGTGGCCAAAGTGATGGAGCAGGCCGGCAAGGACCTGGGATCGCCGGTGAAAGTCGCCGGCTTCGTCAAGTATGTGCTGGGCGAAGGTATCGAAAAAGAAGAAACTGATTTCGCAGCGGAAGTTGCGGCGCAGGCTTCCGCCTAAGACGATCCGCGCCGATTGCCGCCGCGTGCCCGTGTGCGCGGATCATTTGCCATCGAGGATAAGGGGTAGTCAGAAACCATGTCCGAGGCGATAGATACCGGTAGCGGTGATTTGCGATACCGCAGGGCGCTTTTAAAGATCTCCGGCGAGGCCCTTATGGGTACCGGGGAATATGGCGTCGATTTCGACACGGTTCGCCGCATAGCAGACGATATCAAGGCGGTGCACGACATGGGCGCCCAGGTTTGCCTGGTGATCGGCGGCGGCAACATCTTTCGCGGCATATCCGGCGCTACCGTGGGCATGGAACGGGCCAGTGCTGATTATATGGGCATGCTCGCCACGGTGATGAATGCCCTTGCCATGCAAAGTGCCTTGGAAAGCATTGGTTTGCCCACACGGGTACTTTCCGCCATTCCCATGGACACGGTGTGTGAGCCCTATATCCGCCGGCGCGCCATGCGCCATATGGAAAAGGGCCGCATTGTGATATTTGCCGCCGGTACGGGTAACCCCTTCTTCACAACCGACACCACCGCCGCGCTGCGGGCGGCTGAGATGGATTGTGATTGCCTGTTGAAGGGCACGCAGGTCGATGGAGTCTATGCCGAAGATCCCAACCTTAATCCCGATGCTGAACGTTTCGAACGTTTGAGCTACCATCAGGTGCTGTCCCGTGACCTAAAGGTCATGGACGCTGCCGCCATTTCACTTGCACGGGAGAACGCGATCCCTATCCTTGTGTTCTCTATACATAAGCGCGGCGCTTTTGCCGATGTGTTGCGTGGCGGCGGAACGTGTACCGTGATTGATGAGGGTGATTGACGAGGGAGATTGAACAGTGGCCGATCCAGATCTCGACGATCTTGAAAGGCGCATGAACGGTGCCCTGGAAGCACTGCGCCATGAATTCGCGGGCCTCAGGACGGGACGGGCCTCGATCGGGCTGTTAGAACCGATTATGGTCGATGTCTACGGTGCCCAGATGCCATTGAATCAGGTCGGAACCATCGGGGTGCCGGAGCCAAGATTATTGACGGTGCAAGTCTGGGACAAATCCGCCGTGGCCGCTGTGGACAAGGCGATCCGCGCTTCTGGCCTCGGCCTCAATCCGGCTGCCGACGGCCAATTGATTCGCGTGCCCATACCTGAATTGACCGAGGAACGACGTATCGAAATGGTCAAAATCGCCCATAAGTACGCCGAGCAGGCGCGTGTGGCAGTGCGCAATGTTCGTCGGGATGGGATGGACAATCTCAAGAAGATGGAGAAGGACGGCGAGTTGAGCGAGGACGATCACCATCTTTGGATGGATGAGATTCAGGAGTTGACCGACAAGACCATCGCCAAGATAGACGAGGCCCTTGCCGCCAAGGACGAAGATATCAAGCAGGTCTGATAGGTCTAGATCGTGAGCAACCTTTCCCCCGAAACAAAAGCGCCGCCGCCGCCAGTCCATGTCGCCATCATCATGGATGGCAATGGTCGGTGGGCAAAGGCACGCGGTCTGCCGCGCGTGGCGGGCCACCAGCGCGGCGTCGACGCCTTGCGCGGCGTGGTCGAGGCGGGTCAGGAAATGCAGATCGACTATTTGACCCTCTATGCCTTCTCCTCCGAGAACTGGAAGCGGCCGCCGACAGAGGTTGACGACCTGATGGGTCTGTTGCGTCTTTATTTACGGCGGGAGCTGCGGGAGTTGCATCGCAATGGCGTACGGATCCGCTTCATTGGCGAATGGCGGGAATTGGCGCCTGATATCGTAAAACTGATCGAGGATGCTGAAGAGAAAACCGCCGACAACAAAGGCATCACGCTGATCATCGCCGTCAATTACGGCTCCCACCGCGAGATCGTCCATGCCAGCCGGCGAATTGCTGCCGCGGTGGCAGAAGGGGAGATGTCCCTGGACGATATCGATGAGGACAATTTTGCCCGGTATCTGCACACCGACGGCATTCCCGACCCCGATCTCGTCATCCGAACAAGTGGCGAACAGCGCCTCAGCAATTTCCTGCTATGGCAGGCGGGATATGCCGAACTGGTTTTCATGGACGTACTTTGGCCCGACTTCACAAAGCAAAGCCTGCAACAGGCGGTCGATGAGTTTCACCGACGTGAACGGCGTTATGGCGCAACCAGCGGCTGAGCCGGCCTCATCTTCACTGCAGACGCGAATTTTGTCAGCGGCGGTGCTGATGCCCGTGGTTTTGGCCTTGCTCTATTTCGGGGGATTGGGTTTCTGGCTGCTTTTGGCCGCGGCAGCGGTCTTGATGGCCCTGGAATGGGATCGTTTGACGGGCGGCAAGAGGTTTGCCGTTACCGGCATCGCGTCGGCATTGGCATTGGTGGCCGTATTGACGCTGCAATTTTTTGGTTATGGCGACTGGGCGGTGGCGGCATTGCTCCCCTTGGCTGCGTTGCTGGCGGTCGTCAACCGGATCAACGGTCGCGGCGTGGTTTGGGCTGTCATCGGTTTGTTTTGGCTTGGGCTACCTTGCCTGTCTTTGTTCTGGCTCCGGGGCGGCGATCACGGGGCGCTGGTGGTGCTATGGCTTTTCTTCGCGGTTTGGGCTTGCGATACGGGTGCTTATTTCGCGGGCCGGGGGATCGGCGGTCCGAAACTTGCGCCCCGGGTCAGCCCGAAGAAAACCTGGGCGGGGCTGCTCGGTGGAATGGCGGCGGCGGCTGCGGTTTCGGCCGCTATGGCGGTAATCTTCGATCAACGCTCGGTTCTTTTATTCATCGCCATGGGGGCTCTGTTGGCGCTTGTCTCGCAAATCGGTGATTTGGCAGAGTCCGGCGTGAAACGGCATTTTGGCGTCAAAGATAGTGGCGACCTGATTCCAGGCCATGGCGGCATATTGGACCGGGTCGATGGTGTGCTGTTCGCTGCGCCGGCTTTGGCCCTGATTGCCCTGCAGCAGGGTTTGGCGTTCATGCCATGGCTATGAGACGGGGGAAAGAAATGCAGGAACAGAAACAGGCGCCTCGTCGAGTGACGATCCTTGGCGCCACCGGCTCGGTGGGCCGTAACACCTTAGACCTGATCGGCCGCCGGCCTGAGGACTATGACGTGGTTGCTCTGACCGCCCAAAGTAATGTTGATCTGTTGGCTGCTCAGGCGCGGCAGTACAGCGCGGCCATGGCTGTCATCGGCGATGAGGCGCATTACCCGGCGCTGCAGGACGCGCTGGCGGGCAGCGGTGTCGAGGCTGCTGCCGGAGCCGCGGCTATTTGCGAGGCCGCTGGACGGGACAGTGATTGGGTGATGGCGGGGATCGTTGGCGCCGCGGGCCTTGGTCCAACGCTGGCTGCGATCCGCCAGGGCGCCGTGGTTGCCTTGGCGAACAAGGAATGCCTGGTTTGTGCCGGTGAATTAATGCTGGAGGAGGTAAAACGCAGCGGGGCCACCTTGTTGCCCGTAGATTCTGAACACAACGCCATTTATCAGGTCTTCGATTTCGACCGGCCGCGATCAATAGACCGCATTATTCTGACCGCGTCAGGGGGGCCGTTTCTGCATCTCGACGTCACGGCCATGGCACAGGTAACGCCGGCGCAAGCGGTGGCCCATCCCAATTGGGACATGGGCGACAAGATCTCAGTGGATTCGGCAACAATGATGAACAAGGGCCTTGAATCTATCGAGGCCTTCCATCTATTCCCTGTCGCCGCTGATCAGATCGAAATCCTGATCCATCCGCAATCCGTCGTGCATAGCCTGGTGGCCTATGTGGATGGCTCGGTGCTGGCGCAATTGGGTGCCCCCGACATGCGGACGCCCATCGCTTACACCCTGGCCTGGCCGGATCGCATGGCGACGCCTTCGGAACGTCTCGATCTAGCTCACATCGCTAATTTGTCATTCGAGGCGCCTGATCCTATGCGCTTCCCATCGCTCCGATTGGCGCGGGAGGCCTTGGAGGCGGGTGGTACGGCGCCGACAGTGCTTAACGCATCCAATGAAATTGCCGTCGCGGCGTTCCTATCAGGGCATCTGGGATTCTTGGAAATTGCCCGGGTGGTTGAAGAAACCTTAAACAAGATTGCCGTAAGTTCCGTCACGAATTTGGCGGACGTCAGCACGGCGGACGAACAGGCGCGGGCGGTGGCACGCCAATTGGCCGGTTTGCCCGCGCCAGGTGAGGGCCGCCTAAGTTTGGTACAAGGTTAGAACTCATGATCCTTGATTTCATTATGGGTATAGGCGGCTACGTCCTGCCGTTTCTAGTGGTTTTGACGGTGCTCGTGTTCGTCCATGAAATGGGACATTACCTTGTTGCCCGCTGGAACGGGGTCCGGGTCGAAGTGTTCTCGATCGGCTTTGGGCCGGAAATCAGAGGCTGGAATGATCGTCTCGGCACCCGCTGGAAGGTCTGCTGGATCCCGTTTGGCGGCTATGTGAAGTTTTTCGGCGACAGTGACGGGGCCTCCCGACCCGACGGCGAAGTTCTTGGCGAATTGAGCGAGGATGAACGCGCCGTATCATTCCATCACAAGCGCCTCGGCCAGCGGGCTGCCATCGTGGCTGCGGGGCCGATGGCCAATTTCCTATATGCGATGGTCGTCCTGGCCGCCATGTACATGATCTTTGGTCAACGGGTCACGCCGGCGGAGATTGGCCGCGTCATCGACGGCGGCGCAGGACAAACAGCCGGTCTGCAGGAAGGCGATGTGGTTCTGGCCATCGACGGCGATCGCATCCATCGTTTCGAACAGTTCGAACAGGCGGTCTTTCTCAATCCCGATCAGCCGTTGTCGTTTCAAGTCCGCCGGGCGGACCGGGAACTGACCTTGAATGCCACCCCAGTGCTGGTGGAACGGGCCGATGCCCAGGGTATTGTCCATAGATTCGGCGATCTCGGCGTCAGTGCCGCCAATCCTGCTATCGTCGGCAAGGTTTTTCCTGACAGCCCAGCAGCCGCAGCCGGGTTCGAGGTGGGTGACCGCATTGTTTCCATTGATGGTCAGTTCGTTGAGAACTTCGAACGCCTCCAGGACATGGTCGCAGCCAGCAAGGGGCGGCGGCTGGCCATTACGGTAATACGGGATGGCGCCGAAGTTAGGCTTTACGCAGCGCCGCGGCGGGATGTTGCCGCGGCTGAAAGTGGCGGTGGGGAACGCTGGCTGATCGGCATACTTCGGGCCCAGCGGCCGCCGGTTCAGCTAGGGCCATTGGATGCGGTGTCCCAGGCGGTGGTGACTTGTTATGACATGCTGGCCATGACCATTGATGTCGTAGGCCAAATGATTTCCGGTCGTCGCGGCACAGAGGATCTGGGCGGGCCACTGCGTATTGCCCATGCATCAGGACAGGCGGCACAAATCGGCGTCGAATCATTGATCATGCTGTCGATATTGCTGTCTCTGAACCTTGGTTTGGTCAATCTCTTTCCCATACCAATTCTGGATGGCGGGCACTTGCTGTTTTACGCCTTCGAAGCGGTCTTACGGCGCCCATTGAACGAAAAGACGCAAGAATTCGCATTTCGCTTCGGATTGGCCTTGGTTTTGACACTTACGGTATTTGTCACGTGGAATGATCTGATACAATTGCGGTTCGTAGAGTTTGTCGCCGGGCTGTTCTCATAGTTCGAAACAAAAAAACTGAGAACAGGATCGACCGGTTCAATAGGTTTCTGGGGAGGCCGTACATTTGCGTTTTCGTCTGACCACGCTGGCCTATCTCGCCTGCGCCGTGGCCACGCTATGTGTCTACCCGAATCTGCTGCCGGCGGTCGTGGCGGAAGCGGCTGCCCAGAGTGCGTCAGGGGTGACCGTCGCCCGTATCGATGTTCAGGGCAATCAGCGTATCGAGGCGCTGACGGTACAATCCTACATGACCATTGCGGCTGGCGATCCTTATGATCCTGGTCGGGTTGACCAGTCTCTGAAAGCGTTGTTTGCGACCGGTCTGTTTGCGGACGTTTCAATTCGCCGGCAGGGCAATGTTCTGGTGGTCAATGTGGTGGAGAACCCGATCATCAATCGTCTGGCATTCGAGGGGAATAGACGCATCTCGGACGATGATCTGCAGCCGGAAGTGCAGCTAAGGCCTCGAATTGTCTATACGCGAAGCCGGGTGCAGGCGGACGTTCAGCGCATACTGCAGGTCTATCGCCGTAATGGCCGGTTTGCCGCTTCCGTCGAGCCAAAGGTTGTGCAGTTGGAGCAGAACCGGGTGGATCTTATTTTCGAGATCAGCGAAGGGCCGGTGACGGGTATCCGGCGCATCGATATCATCGGCAACAAGAACTTCGACGATGGGAAATTGCGCCGGGCCATCGCGACCAAGGAAACGCGCTGGTACCGTTTTCTGTCTTCGGATGATACTTACGATCCGGATCGGGTAACTCTCGACCGGGAGTTGTTGCGCAAGTTCTACCTCGAACGCGGTTATGCGGATTTCCGTGTGCTGTCGGCTGTTGCGGACCTGACCCACGACCGAACTGATTTTTTCATCACTTTTACAGTCGATGAAGGCGAACTTTACCAATTTGGCAAGATCGATCTCTCGACGACCTTACGTGATCTGGATCCGGAATCGCTCCGCAAGGTCCTGACTTTTGCGGAGGGACAGACCTACAACGCAGAAGAAATCGAACTTTCGATCGAGGAGTTGAACTTTGCGGTGGGCCGGATGGGCTATGCTTTTGTCGATATCCGCCCCAAGGTGAACCGGCGCCGCGAAGAACGCAAAATAGATCTGGTCTTCCAGATCAACGAAGGCCCGCGTGTTCATATTGACCGCATCAATATTACAGGCAACGTCCGGACCCTGGATAAAGTGATCCGCCGCGAGATGAAACTGGTCGAGGGCGATGCCTTCAATACGGCAAAGTTGCGCCGTTCACGCCAGCAGATCAGACGTCTAGGCTTTTTCGACAAAGTCGATGTGGCGCAAAAACAGGGAGATTCACCAGACAAAGCGATCATTGATGTGGATGTACAGGAACGTTCCACTGGCGAACTCAGCTTTGGGGTTGGTGTTTCGACGACGGAATCAGTAGTCGGTGACATTTCCGTCCGCGAACGCAATCTGTTGGGCAAAGCGCAGGATTTGCGCCTGACGCTGGGTCTTTCCACGACCCGGCAACAACTGGATCTGTCCTTCACCGAACCATACTTTCTGGACCGGGATTTGGCGGCAGGATTTGATATATTTAGCCGCAAGGAGGACTTGCAGGATCGTTCCTCGTTCGATGAACAGGCCCAGGGCTTCAGCCTGCGTTCCCGCTTTCCAATCACCGAAAACCTGAAGCAGGGGCTGCGCTATACTCTGCGGGCGGACAAGATCGAAAACATCAACAATCAGACGTCCGAGTTCATCCGCCTCGATGAAGGTGAATTCACCACTTCGTCTCTGGGTTATGACCTGATTTACGATGTACGCGATGACATCGCCTTGCCATCCACTGGCTTCATCGTTCGCGGCGGACAGGAATTTGCCGGCCTGGGCGGCGATATCCGGTATGTGAAAAGCACCGCCAAGATGGCCTATTACTATCCCTTCACCCGTGACATCGTCGGCAGCGCGGCGCTCTCCGGCGGCAATATCTTCGGCATCGATCAGGACATTCGCGTGCTTAACCGCTTCTTCCTTGGTGGCGACAATTTCCGGGGCTTTGAATCGGGCGGCGTAGGACCAAGGGACGAAAGAACCAACGATGCCATCGGCGGCAATTCATTCTTTGTGGCCACTGGCGAGATGCGGTTTCCGATTGGCCTGCCGAATGATTTCGGCGTCCTGGGCCGCGCCTTCACGGAAGTTGGCACGCTGTTGGATCCGGATGTCAGCGGTCCCAACTTGCTGAGTTCCAGTGATCCCCGCCTCAGCGTCGGGGTTGGCTTGTCCTGGCGCTCACCGTTCGGTCCGATCCGCGTCGATCTGGCCCAGGCTCTGGTCAAGGAAGACTTCGACAAGGACGAACTTTTCAGGTTTAGTTTCGGTACCAGGTTCTAAATCCGTATGGAAACCTCATTCTTGCGGCAGGTCATTTCAATATCTCTTGTGACCCTGGCCATTTTGCTCGCCAACGGGGCCATCGCGCCATTGCGCGCGGAAGATATGCCAAAGGCTGTCGTGGCTGTCTTGGATTACGCGAAGATCTTGAGAACTTCAGACGCTGCCAAGGACATTAACCGCCAGATTAACCAATATCGGAGCGCCTTTCGTGAAGAGATTCAGACCGAGGAAATCCGTCTTCGGAAAGTTGAAGCGGAATTGAAGCGCCAACGTCTGGTTTTGAGTCCAGAGGCCTTGGCGGAACGTCGTAAGGCGTTCAAGGATGAAGTCATCGCTGTGCAAAAGCGGGGCCAGGAACGCAAACGGCAATTGGATCGTGCCTATAAGTCAGCAATGGACAAAGTACAGTCCGCCATGATCCCCATCGTCAAGAGGCTGACCCAGGACAAAGGCTATACAATCGTAGTCGACAAATCCCAGGTGTTGTTCGCCAATAGGACCCTTGACGTAACCGATGATGTCATGAGCCAATTGAACGAGGTGTTGCGTTCAGTAGCTGTTCCGAAACCGGAATGATTATGGCTGGAATAGCTTGTCATGGCTGATCAGCGGTTCTTTCACCGGCAAGGGCCATTTCCCCTGGCGGAGTTGGCTGCTGTTGGCGAAGCCGAAATTTCCGACAACCGCGATGCCGGTCTGATGATCGAAGACATCTCGGCGCTGGAGACGGCGGGGCGAGGGCATCTCAGCTTTCTCGATAACAAGGCCTATATCGAGGCATTTGCCAACAGCGCCGCCGCCGCGGCCATTATTGAGCCGCGTTACGCAGACCGGGCCCCCAAGGGCATGGCCCTTGTGTTGAGCGACCAGCCTTATCGAGCCTTTGCGCTGATGGCCCAGGCGTTTTATCCCAGGCCCAGGCCGGCCGCCGGTATTTCAGGGTCGGCGTATGTGGACGCGGCGGCCGAACTGGGTGATGGCTGTCAGATTGATGCCGGTGCCGTCATCTCGGCAGGGGCACAATTGGGTTCCGGCTGTGCCGTTGCAGCAAATGCCACCATCGGCTCCGGGGTAGTCCTCGGCGAGGATTGTATCATTGGTGCCAATGTGACGTTGTCTCATTGCCAAATCGGCGCCAGGGTAACCATTCATCCTGGCGCGCGTATCGGACAGGATGGTTTTGGCTTTGCCATTGACCCCGCGGGACATGTCAAGGTGCCCCAGGTCGGTCGCGTTCTGATCGGCGATGATTGCGATATCGGTGCAAACACCACCATCGACCGTGGCTCCATGCGCGACACCGTGATCGGGCCGGGATGCTGGATTGATAATCTGGTGCAAATCGGGCACAACGTGGAATTGGGCCGGGGTTGTGTGATCGCGGCTCTGGCGGGGATCTCCGGCAGCACCAAAGTCGGAAACTTCGTGGCCATAGGCGGACAGGTGGGCCTGGCCGGACATTTGGAGGTCGGCGACGGTGTTCAGATCGCGGCGCAAAGCGGCATCATGGCGGACGTGCCGCCGGGGTTGACGTTGTGCGGTACGCCGGCAGTGCCGATCAAAGAGTTCTTTCGCGGCGTTGCCACCCTGCGCCGCCTGTCGCAAACACGCGGCAAGAAAGAGGGCGAAAATAAATGACGCAAGACGCGGCGACCGAGACGGCGGACAGCATCGATATCGGCCGGATCATGGAGATGATACCCCACCGCTATCCGATGTTGCTGGTGGACAAGGTGGTGGACATCGTGCCGGACGAAAAAGCCGTCGGCGTCAAGAACATCACTATCAATGAGCCGCAGTTTCAAGGCCACTTTCCGCAACGCGCGGTGATGCCTGGCGTCATGATTGTCGAGGCCATGGCTCAAACCGCGGGCATCCTCGTGGTTCATACCCTGGGCGCGGAGGCCGAGGGCAAGCTGGTCTATTTCATGACTATCGACAAGTGTCGTTTCCGCCGGCCGGTTGGTCCCGGCGATGTGATGCATATCCACGTCACCAAAGAGCAGGCCCGGGGTAACGTCTGGCGTTTTCAGGGCAAAGTCTATGTGGATGACCAGCTTTGCAGCGAAGCCGGCTTCGCCGCAATGTTGGTCGAGGAATAGGATCGAGCCATGGCGGACATTCATCCGACAGCGATCGTTGAAGATGGTGCCACGCTGGCCGAGGGCGTGCGCATAGGTCCCTATTGCACTGTTGGGGCAGATGTGAAGTTGGCCGAAGGCGTCGTCCTGGACAGCCACGTGGTCATTACCGGTCATACGGCCGTGGGCGCCAACAGCCGCATTTATCCCTTCGCCGCCATAGGCACGGCGCCTCAGGATCAGAAATATGCCGGTGAACCATCGGAATTGATAGTCGGCGCCAACACCATCATTCGCGAACATGTCACCATGCACCCTGGCACCGAGGGGGGCGGCATGGTCACCCGCATCGGCAATAACTGCCTGTTCATGGTGGGGGCGCATGTGGCCCACGATTGCCAGATCGGCGATCATGTCATCCTGGTCAACAATGTTGGCCTAGGCGGTCATGTGGTGGTTCAGGATCACGCCATCCTGGGCGCCATGGTCGGGGTGCACCAGTTTGTCAGGATTGGCCGCCACGCCATGATCGGCGGCAAATCGGCGGTGGAAAGTGACGTTATTCCTTACGGTTCGGTGTTGGGTAACCGTGCTTATTTGAGCGGCCTGAACATCATCGGCCTGAAACGCCGCGGTTTCAGCCGCGAGGAGATCCACGGCCTACGCGCCGCTTATCGACTGTTGTTTGCTCAGGAAGGCACCATGCAGGAGCGTTTAGTGGACGTCGCCACCATGTTTGCTGATCATGAACAGGTAATGGAAATCGTCGCCTTTATTCAGGCGGATTCATCAAGGGCGCTTTGTCAGCCGAAATTGGACCGTGCCGCCTAAGCTTGGAATTCTGGCAGGCCGCGGCGAACTGCCCGGTCAAATTGTACAAGCCTGTCAAGCTGCGGGCCGGGAAATTTTCGTTATTGCCTTCAACGGTGAAACCGATCCGGCGACGGTGGCGGGCGATGTCTCCCATGAATGGGTCGATCTGCCCACTGTGGGTCGGACGATCCGTCTTTTGAAAGAAGCGGAAGCACGGGAACTGGTGCTGATCGGCCCGGTGGGCCGGCCCGATTTCGCCAAGCTGAAACCGGACTGGCACGGCGCCAAATTGCTGCCAAAGGTCATCAAGGCGGCCCGTCAAGGCGACGATGCTCTGATGAAAGTGGTGGTCGAAGATTTGGAACAGCAAGGCTTTACTATACGGGGGGCCGAGGAAATCCTTGCCGGCCTTGGTGCCCCCCTTGGCGCCATTGGCGCCCTAGCGCCGGATGCGTCGGATCAGGATGACATCCGGCGCGGTATGGAAATCGTCGCCAAGCTTGGCGACATGGATATCGGCCAGGCTGTGGTCGTGCGCGAAGGCTATGTGCTCGCGGTGGAGGCGGCGGAAGGCACCGACGAGATGTTGCAGCGGTGCGAACGGTTTAGGGGCGAGGCGCCGGGCGGAGTTCTGGTGAAACGGCCCAAGCCCGGTCAGGAGCGACGCGTCGATCTGCCGGCGATCGGGGTACCCACGGTCGAAGGTGCGGCGCGGGCCGGTCTGAAGGGAATCGCGGTCGCCGCTGGCGGCGCCTTGATTGCCAATCGCGGTGCGGTGATCGAAGCTGCGGATCGATTGGGCATTTTTGTCTGCGGTGTTGAAGTTGAAGAATCTGAAACGGTGAAGGCGGAGGGCAGAAGCTGAGCCACTCAGGTTATCATTTCGTCTTGGTTGCGGGCGAGGCTTCGGGAGATGCCCTTGGTGCGCGGCTGATTTCCGCGTTGCGCCAGCGCGCAGGCGGCGAGGTACGCTTTAGCGGTGTCGGCGGGGCGCAGATGGCGGCAGCGGGCATGGACAGTCTTTTTCCCATCGCCGATCTCTCGGTCATGGGACTGGCAGAAGTTCTGCCCAGGCTGCCCTTGCTATTGCGGCGCCTTTCCGAAACGGCGGCACATGTCCGGCAGGTGCGACCCGCTGCCCTGATAACTATCGATGCGCCCGGCTTTTCCTTTCGATTGGCCAAGCGACTTGCCGGCGCGGGCATCCCCTTGATCCATTACGTCGCGCCACAGGTTTGGGCCTGGCGGCCGGGGCGGGCCCGGCATTTGGCCGGCCGTATCGATCATCTGCTGGCGTTGCTGCCGTTCGAACCGAATTTCTTCGAGGACTATGACTTGCCTTGCGAGTTCGTCGGACATCCCATTATCGAGGGCGTGGCTGAAATGCCCGGTGACGGACCCGAATTCCGCCGCCGTCACGGGATCGGCGCCAACGAGCCGCTATTGGCGCTCTTGCCCGGCAGCCGGATGGGGGAGGTGGGCCGTCTTCTGCCCATCTTTGCCGAAGTTGCTGCCATTCTGCACAAGGTGCGTCCTGCCTTGCATGTGGTCATCCCGACGGTGGAGCAGGTCGCAGAGAAAGTTTCGGCGGCGGTTAAGACCTGGGATTTGCCGTGTCACGTGGTCGAAGGCCCGGAGGCACGGGCCGATGCCTTCGCCGCCGCCGATGCGGCGCTGGCGGCCTCCGGCACGGTGTCGCTGGAACTGGCGCTGCGGGGCGTGCCCTCGGTTGTCGCCTACCGGGCCAACCCCCTAACTGCCGCCCTAGTGCGCCGTATGCTTACCGTGCCCCACGTGGCGCTGCCGAACATCCTGGCGGACGGCCCGGTGATGGAAGAGTTCATCCAGGAGAATTGCCAACCCGGGCCCATCGCCGGCGCCCTGGCGCAACTGCTCGACAATCCGGCCGAGCGGACATCCCAGCAAAAGAAGTTTGCCCATATTGCCGAGATGCTGGGCCGGGACGAAGCAGCACCCAGCATGCGGGCTGCCGAGGCGATCCTGCGCATCGTCGAAGACAATGAAGGGGCGACCGCTATCAAGGGCTACGGAGAACAAAAAAGGGGCCCGCAATTACGGGCCCCTAGGTATTGAGTGATCGGTTTCGCTTAACGCTCGGAAAGGGGAACGAAAGCTCGTTCTGTCTGCCCGGTATAGAGCTGCCGCGGCCGCGTGATCTTCTGGCTTGGGTCCTCGATCATCTCGTTCCACTGGGCAACCCAACCGACGGTCCTGGCCAGGGCGAAAATCACCGTGAACATGCTCACGGGGAAACCCAGGGCGCGCAAGATGATGCCGGAATAGAAGTCCACGTTGGGATAGAGCTTGCGGTCAACGAAATAGGGGTCGCTGAGAGCGATTTTCTCCAGCTCCATGGCCAGATCAAGTAGGGGATCGTCCAGGCCCAATTCGTCGAGCACTTCATGGCAGGTCGCCATCATCACTTTGGCGCGGGGGTCATAGTTTTTGTAGACCCGGTGGCCAAAGCCCATGAGGCGGAAATTGTCGTCCGGGTCCTTAGCCCGGTCCAGGGCCGTGGCCACATTGCCTACTTCGCCGATCTCGTTAAGCATATTCAAGACCGCCTCGTTGGCGCCGCCATGGGCCGGGCCCCACAGGGAGGCGATGCCAGCGGCGATGCAGGCAAAGGGATTGGCGCCGGAGGAGCCGGCCGTGCGCACGGTGGATGTGGAGGCGTTCTGTTCGTGGTCGGCATGCAGGATCAAAATGCGGTCCATGGCCCGCGAGACCACCGGATTGATTTCATAAGTCTCGCACGGCACCGCGAACATCATATGCAGGAAGTCTTCGGCATAGGACAGATCGTTGCGGGGATACATGAACGGCTGGCCGATGGAATACTTATAGGCCCAGGCGGCGATGGTGGGCATCTTGGCGATCAGGCGGTAGCTCGCCACCATGCGCTGGTGCGGATCGTCGATATCGGTACTGTCATGATAAAAGGCGGAAAGCGCGCCGACGACGCCGACCAGGATTGCCATGGGGTGGGCATCGCGCCGGAAACCCCTGTAAAACTGCGCCAATTGCTCATGCACCATGGAGTGATAGGTGATGTCGTGGACGAATTTGTCCCTTTGCTCCTTGTTCGGTAGTTCGCCGTTCAAAAGCAGGTAGCAGGTTTCGAGAAAATCGCTTTGTTCGGCCAATTGATCGATGGGATAGCCGCGATGCAGCAGGATGCCCTCTTCCCCGTCGATAAAGGTGATCTTGCTTTCACAGCTTGCCGTCGAGGTAAACCCAGGGTCGTAGGTAAATTGATCGGTGGCGCCGTATAATTTGCGAATGTCGATGACGTCGGGTCCCAAGGTGCCGGACATCACCGTAAAATCGGTACCGCCGTCCGGGCCGCCAAGGGAAATCGTTTTGTCCGCCATGTGATCTCTCCAATATTTTCTGATTGGCCGGCGCGGTCAGACCGCTTCCGGCATGTCTTGAGTACTGCATTGCATGCTTTCGCCATTATAACCGAGGCGGTCGCAATAGCGTAGAGTGGATTTCGTCGCAGCGAACGAACAAGGAACAAAAGTACGTTATTTCATCTGATCACCGATCCTTGCCAGACTTTCCTCCCGGCCCAGGAAATAGAGGACCTCGAAAATTCCCGGCGATGCGTTGCGTCCCGTTAGCGCGGCGCGCAGGGGCTGGGCCAATTTCCCCAGTTTTAGGCCTTCCGCCTCTGCCAGGCCGCGGACTGCAGTGGCTAGATCATCGTGCTCCCATGCCGACAAATCTTGCAAAGCACCATGCGCCTTGGCCAACAGTGCTGGTGCATCGCCGCCCAACAGTCCGACCGCTTTATCTTCCATTTCAAGGGGTCGGGTATCCAGCAAAAACCCCGCTTTATCAGTTAGTTCCACTAATGTTTGCGCACGTTCCTTTAAGGCACTGATGGCCAGTGGCAGGCGCGTTAATTCCACATCCGTAAGGGCGCGGCCGGCCGTTTCGGGTAGGCGTTCGGCCAGAAGACGGCAGAGTTCGCCTTCGTCCATTGCGCGGATATAGTGGCTATTCAAATTCTCCAATTTCGGGATGTCAAAACGGGACGGGGACTTGCCCACCGCATCCAAATCGAACCAGGCAATGGCCTGTTCCGTATCGATGATTTCATCATCGCCGTGGCTCCAGCCCAGGCGCAGGAGATAGTTGCGCAGGGCCTCCGGTAGGATGCCCATATCCCGATAGGCTTCCACGCCGAGGGCGCCGTGGCGTTTCGACAGTTTCGCCCCGTCGGCGCCGTGGATCAGGGGGATATGGGCGAATTCCGGCGCAACCCAGTCCATCAGATCATAGATTTGCCGTTGCCGCAGGGCGTTGGTCAGATGATCGTCGCCGCGGATCACATGGCTGATGCCCATGTCGTGGTCGTCCACCACGACGGCGAGCATGTAGGTGGGCGTACCGTCGGCGCGGAGCAGCACCATATCGTCCATTTCGCTGTTCTGCACCGTCACTTCGCCCTGGACCAGATCCTGCACGACGGTTGCGCCGGAATGCGGCACCTTCAGGCGGATGACGGGGGGCTGGTCCGCGGGCGCTTCGCTGGGGTCGCGGTCCCGCCAGCGGCCGTCATAGCGCGCCGAACGTCCCTCGGCCCGGGCTCGTTCCCGCATTTCCGCCAATTCTTCCGGCGTGCAATAGCAATAATAAGCCTTGCCAGCGGCCAAAAGCTGCCGCGCCACCTCAGCATGGCGGTCGGCGCGGGCGAATTGGGAAATGGGCTCGCCCTGCCAGTCCAGGCCCAGCCAGGCCAGGCCCTCGTGGATCGCCCGGACTGCCTCATCCGTGGAGCGGGCCCGGTCCGTGTCCTCGATGCGCAACAGCATCTGGCCGCCGTGGTGGCGCGCGAACAGCCAGTTGAACAGCGCCGTCCGTGCCCCGCCGATATGGAGAAACCCGGTGGGGGACGGGGCAAAACGGGTAATCACGTCCATGCTATTCGCTTTCTGGCTGGCGGGAGGTCGAAAGCCGCATATGATGCGGCGTGGCGTTATCTATCACATCGTTTTGGCGGAAGCCAACGGCCCCCCTGGCCCGGGCCTTCCTGGCGGAGCGGGAACGCTGGCCTCTGTGGCTGCCGGTGATGCTGGCGCTGGGCGTGGCGCTGTATTTTTCCCTTTCAGACGAGCCGCCCTGGTACGCCGGTCCGGTTGTTTGTGCCGCCTTGATCGCCGCGGCCTGGCTGTTCCGGCGCCGGGGCCATGGGCTGTTAGTCCTGTTGGCGCTGATCGCTGTGGCAGTGGGGTTCTGGGCCGCCCAGGACAGGGCCGCAAGGGTCGCAGCCCCAGTGATCGCGGGCCGCATGGGGCCAGTTTATCTGACGGGCACCATCGCCGATATCGAGACCCGGGCCAAGGGCCTGCGCATCTCCCTGCAGGACAGCCGCATCGAGAGACGGCCCAATTGGCGCGCGCCCTATCTTGTGCGCCTGACCCTGCGCAAGGTTGCCGAGCCGCCCCTGGCTGTGGGTGACCGGGTGCGCCTGCGGGCGGTGCTGATGCCGCCGGCCGGACCGGCGGCGCCGGGGGCCTATGATTTCGCCCGGGCCGCCTGGTTCAAGCGGATCGGCGCTGTGGGCTATGCCCTCTCTGGCGCCAAGGTGATCGAAGGTGGCGCGGCGGATGGCTTCGAATTGACCATCGCCGGCTGGCGGCGGGAGCTGGCCAACCATCTGCGCCGGAGCCTGCCTGGCGATGCGGGCGCGGTGGCCGCCGCCCTGATGACCGGCGATCGGGGCGCCATTCCGGAACAGCGGCTGCAGGACATGCGCGACGCTGGCCTGGCGCATCTCTTGGCCATATCAGGTCTGCATGTGGGGTTGATTGCCGGCTGGCTGTTCTTTTCCATCCGTTTCCTTCTCGCCCTGGTGCCGGCCCTGGCCCTGCGCGCGCCCATCAAGAAGATCGCCGCCGCCGTGGCCCTACTGGGCGGTTTTGCTTACATGCTGCTGACCGGCGCCACGGTGCCCACGCAACGGGCCTTTCTGATGCTGGCCCTGGTGATGCTGGCGGTGATGCTGGACCGGGTGGCGATTTCGTTCCGGCTGCTCGCCTGGGCCGCCGTCGCGGTCCTGCTCTGGGCGCCGGAAAGCCTGCTTTCGGTCAGCTTCCAGATGTCCTTCGCCGCCGTGGTCGGCCTGACGGCAGTATACGAAGGCCTGGGCCCGACCATGATACGCTGGCGGGCCGATGGCGGCCGGGCCCAGCGCCTGGGCCTCTATCTAGGCGCCGTGCTGCTGACCACCCTGGTGGCCAGCCTGGCGACGGCGCCGTTCGCCCTCTATCACTTCAACCGGGTGGCGCTCTTTGGCCTGGCCGCGAACCTGATCGCCGTGCCCCTGACGGCGCTCTGGGTGATGCCGTTTGCCTTGGCGGCATACGTGCTGATGCCCCTCGGGCTGGAGCAACTGGCGCTCACACCCATGGGCTGGGCTATCGATGCCATCCTCTGGATCGCCCGCACGGTGGCCAACTGGCCGGGCGCGGTGGCCCTGGTGCCGGCATTCTCGGTCTATGCCCTTGCCGCCATGTCCCTGGGCGGCCTGTGGCTCTGCCTGTGGCGGGGGCGCTGGCGATATGGTGGCCTGGCGGCGATCGCGCTGGGTATCGTTCTGGCCGGGCAGGGGGACCCGCCGGATATCCTGATCGACCACCGGGGCAAGGCCATGGCGGCGCGCCTGGGCGACGGCTCGGTCCTGGTGGCGACGCCTTATCGCCGCGACGGCATCACCGTTTCCACCTGGCTTAGGCGCTGGGGCCGGGCGGAGCCGGTGCGGGACGAGAGCGTCATGCGCTGCGACCGTCTGGGCTGTGCCCTGGTGCAGGACGGCTGGGCCATCGGCTTCGCCCGCAAGCGCGGCGCCCTGGAGGATGACTGCCGCGTGGCCGATCTGGTCCTGGCCGCGGTGCCGGTGCGCTTCCACTGCCCCTCCGCCAAACTAGTGATCGACCGCTTCGACCTCTGGCGCCGGGGCGCCATCGCCGTCCGCTGGCGCAACGGCAAGGCGTATGTGGAAGGCGCCAACGACGACCGCGGCAACCGGCCCTGGAGCCGGCATCCCTCCGAACGCCGCCGCCGTGCTGGCCGGGAGTGACGGGCCGGTATGAAGGGCCCCCATCAACCGACACCGTCATGCCCGCGCAGGCGGGCATCCAGATGTTTCAATATGCGATGACGGCACCGGCCCTGGAGTCCCGCCTTCGCGGGAATGACGGGGGTTTGGCCGGAGCGGGACTTGGGTTAGCCGCTCAATACCGCCGCAAGAGGCCGATCAGCTGGCCCTGGATCTTCACCCGGTCGGGGGGGAAGATGCGGGTTTCATAGCCCTGGTTGGCGGGCTCGAGGGCGACGGAATTGCCCTTGCGGCGCAGGCGTTTCAGGGTCGCCTCGTTGTCGTCGATCAGGGCCACGACGATGGCGCCGTTCTCGGCCGTCTCGCGGCGTTGCAGGATCACCGTATCGCCGTCCAGGATGCCGGCATCGATCATGGAATCGCCGGCGACTTCCAGGGCGAAATGTTCCCCCCGGGCCAGCATGCCGCGGGGCACGTCGACGAAATTGTCCGGGTCCCGCAGCGCCTCGATGGGCGTGCCGGCGGCGATGCGGCCATAAAGCGGCATGGAGACGATTTCGTCCGAATCCACCGGCGCCCGCGGCGTGGACGTACTGAATTCCCCCTGGATCACGTTCGGCGCCAGCTCCTCGCCCCCCGGCAGGGCGGCATCGGGCAGTTTCAGGACCTCCAGCGCCCGGGCCCGGTGCGCCAGGCGGCGGATGAAGCCCCGTTCCTCAAGCGCCGTGATCAGGCGGTGGATGCCCGATTTCGATTTCAGGTTCAGGGCGTCCTTCATCTCGTCGAACGAGGGCGAGATGCCGTTTTTGCGAATATGGCCGTGAATGAAGTTCAGAAGTTCGTGCTGCTTGCGCGTCAG
This sequence comes from uncultured Rhodospirillaceae bacterium, assembly GCA_964344935.1. Lineage (GTDB taxonomy): Bacteria > Pseudomonadota > Alphaproteobacteria. The sequence continues at coordinate 187,973 of CAYFPL010000009.1, read as the reverse complement.
CATGCCTTGATCCTCTCCCAATTCCGCCCCGGATTTCAGCTATGAGGTGTTAAATCATCCCCAAATGCAATTCCGAAAGCGGAACAAAACCAAAACCTGTGTCTATGTTCTAGTTTGGTTCTCACGCGCGGTCAAGAAAAATGTGCAAATGTGGATAATTTATCCACAGGCGGGGGCCCATTGTGAACCATTCGCCGGAAGGATGACGACCGCTCTAACAAGATCCAGATATCGGATCACAAAGCTTTCAACTAACCAACAATGCCGTAGTCAACGCCATCGTCTGGGCCGACGTGCCGACGCGCCATTAGAGCCGCTATCATGTTAGGATCGTCGAGCCCGCTATAAACACCCTGTGCAAGTTTCCTTATGGCAACATCCATTTCCAAATAGGGGTCCGGGTAGTTCCCGTATTTGTGTTTAATGTACTCGCGGTACCAGAACAGCGTGATGTGGTTCCTTTCATGATCAAAGTTTTCGTCTCCGATCGTGCTGGCGAACGCCGCCATGATTTCCGGCCGTTCCATGGTTTCCTTCATCACAGTAAGAACCAAGTTGATCGGCGCTTTCGGCAGGTCGCTGTATTCGGAAAAGAATTTCTTGTATTTCGAGTTAGCCTTCACGCGGGCAAAGTCCTTCATCCATGGATATTCCAGAATGTCCGGATATGGTATTTCTGCGGCCATCGCCCAACGTCCTAATCTTTGCAGCGACCCATTTGGTTTGGACCCTGATTACTTCTTACGCAGGCAAACCGTCGCTGCAATATTCATCGCACCTCAACATATTTCACCAAATTATTCCGACATCAGTTCCAGAAAATATTTCCTTCGCTTGTGAAAAAAGCAAAGGTTTTTGCCGATAAATAGATTAAAAAAACGACCAAAAGAAAAATGTTGCCGATAATATAAATCCATCGGTTCTTACTTTTATCCAGAATGGATCCAATTTTGTTGAATATTATTGATATGAATGTATTCATGTTGAAAATGTTTTGGACAGCGGATTCTTTTTTAGAATCAAGACAAAAAGATAGCGCTATCTTTTTCTGTCATGAAGCCAAGTAAATAATGATTCTACCAAATTCTATCCTAGTATTTATTGTCCGGATCGAAGAATTTACCACGCCTAAAGCCAGCCAATCTCCTTCTATATTCTTCTTTTTTCTTGAGTCGTTCGAGCAAATCTATGCTGGCGATAAACGCTGCAATCCCTAGCGCTGTTAATAGAAAGATATGGATCGCCAACAAAAAGGCATGATCGAAATCTACATCTGGATTGTGGAGAGAAAAAATCGCCGCAAAAATCAAGATAGTCATTGGCCGGTAGAATTTTTGTCTTAGCCAATTTCGATACACTCCGAACAAATTCCAAATCTTTTCGAAGATGAATAGCATAGTTATCACATAGCATTTCCGCGAACGGACCAACTTTACGTAGGTCGATCAGCCAACCTGTGTTCGAGCCAGGTACCACGTACTATTTCCCCACCCATCATCGGTCGGCGGGATCAAACTGGCAAGTGAAACCGTGGGGGTTGTGCCCGGGCGCGGGCCGCGTTTCCGCTTGACGGCGGCGGTACGCGGTGCCGTTCAGTCCGCCTTGGGCGTGAAGTTGCTGCGGATCACGGCGGGGGCGGGGCCGAGCAGTTGGCGCAGGAGATTTTCCGCCTTCTCCACATCGAAGCCGCCGAATTCCTGGAACTGGATAACGCCGTCCTGGTCGATGAAGGCCATCTCCGGCGTACCCATGGTGCCATAGCGGCGCATGGTCCGCGGCGCATGGCGGCCGGGGACGTGGCGGTCGATGCCGACCAGGTGGCGGATCTTTTTCTCCTTTAGGAAGGCGCGCAGTTTCGTCGGGTTCTGATAGTCGTGGCCCTCGAACACCGTGTGCAGGCTGATCACCACCAGGCGGCCGGCCGCGATCTCCTTGGCGAAGGTCTTTTGCCATTGCTTGATCAGCGGGATGGAGAAGCCGTTGCAGCCCGGACACCAGAGCTGGAAGAACTCCAGGATCACCACCTTCCCGCGCAATTCGTGCAGAGTGACGGCGGGGCCGTTGATCCATTCCGAAATGATCCATTCCGGCGCCGGCCGGGGCACCGGATGGCGCGAGGGCATGGCCGCCACCGATTGGACGAAACAGAACACCACCAGGACCACAACGCCCGCAAGCACCCGCATGAAGTCCTCCCCCCATCGTTCGTGGCTCAAGCCAGATGAGGGAACCTAAAAGAGCGGGCCTAAAAGGTCTTTTCAATAAACCGTGACGGGCGCGTGTGGGGCGGATCGCTCGGGCCTAGACCCCCTCGGTCTCGCTGTCCGGCTGCAGGTGTGTCCGAAATGCATGTGACAGATGCTTTATTTGTATACTGTCCCCGGAAACCTGTCCCAGGTAATACAAGAAACCCCCGGAATCCCGTAGTCTTTGTTACTATTCTTGCTGACGAAATATTGTCTTTTTCTCATCTACAGTCACATTGATGTCCGAAAACCAATCCGATTCTAACGGTATTTCAATATTCATCAAGAATTCAGATTTCCTACCCACATTCTTCTCAAATAGCGGTCGTGAGCCGCATTCGATGTATTGATAATGCGAACAATTCACGACGCCTTTTTGCATATTTGCATTACAATTTGCCCCATATTTTTCTAGCTCTGATATGACGTAATAAGCCGTATTACCTTTTTCATGTCTTTCTGACAGGTTAGCAATAAGAAGCCGGCGAACATATTTTGCTTGAAGGCCATTGACTGAATTATCGAGGTAATTATTTCGCTTTAGATGACCCGTAAAGCAGCCAGGAAATCCGCACCCTCCAAGGAGAAATGAAAGAGTTATTAGAAAAATGCCAAAGAAGGGTCGCATTATTCGGTTTTCCTGGGTTTGCGTATTCTCAGTTTTGCCAAAGGACCGATTATCTGGTGCCCTCAAGAATTCCATTCCGACCAGTCTCGATCAGTTCAATTGAAACTTGAGACTCAAGACGCGATTTCGCCCAAAAGTATATTGACCTGAGGTGTCGATTGCGACAAGAAAGATCGCTATAGTTGCGATAGGCGGGCCATCGCCTTTGGGTTGTTCGCGGCTAAATTCCCGTGGTCTCGCTGTCCAGGGGTACGATCTCGACGCGGTCGCCGGCCTGGGCGGGCGGGGCGAGGGGCGCGCGGATGATCAGGCAGTCTGCCTTGGCCAGGCGGGACAGCATGGAACTGTCCTGCTTTTGGAACGGGGTCACAACCATCTCGCCTCTCCCGTCTTTTTCCGCCGTGGCGCGCAGGTAATCCTGGCGCTGGTCGTTCTCGCCCAGATCCTGGCCAAGGACGGCCGAGAGGGTGGTGGCATGGGGGTCGAGCCCCAGCATGGCGCGGATCGCCGGGCGCAGATAGACCAGGCCGCAGACTAGGGAGGAGACCGGATTGCCCGGCATACCCATCATGGGCGTCTCGCCAATGCGGCCAAAAATAAGTGGCTTGCCCGGCCGCATGGCGATGCGCCAGAAGTTGAGCTCCAAGCCGTCCTCGCCCAGCACCTTGCGCACCAGGTCGTGATCGCCCACCGAGGCGCCACCCAGGGTGACCAGCATATCCGCCCCCTTGGCGCCGGAAACAAGCGCCCGCAGGCTGTCCTCGTCATCTCTGGCGATGCCAAGGTCGATGGCCTCGCCGCCCGAGGCGCGGATCAGGCCCATCAGGGCCAGGGTGTTTGAACTGATAATCTGGTTGGTGCCCACGGGCTCGCCAGGGCGGACGATCTCGTCGCCTGTCGCCAGCAGGGCAATGCGAGGGGCCCGGGCCACGGTCAGCCAGGGCACGTTCATGGCGGCGGCCAGGCCCACATCCCGGGCCGAGAGCATGCGCGGTGCCTTGATGCCCACATCGCCCTGGCTGAAATCCAGCCCCGCCGGGCGCACGAACTGGCCCTGGGGCGCGGCTTCCTTCATGGTGATTTGGTCGCCGTCGGCCTCCGTATCCTCCTGGATAACGATGGCATCGGCGCCCTTTGGCACCGGCGCGCCGGTGAAGATGCGCACGGTCTGGCCCGGCCCGACGGTGCCGTCAAAGGCCCGGCCAGCGGCGGATTCGCCGATCTGGGTCAGGCTCGACGGCACCTGGGCGACGTCCTCGGCCCGTACCGCATAGCCGTCCATGGCGGAGACATCGGCCGGCGGCTGGGTCAGCCTTGCGGTGACGTCCCGGGCCAGGACCCGGCCATGGGCGGCGGCCAGACTGACGGTTTCCGTGGGCATGGCCGCCACACCGTCGAGGACGCGCTGCAGGGCTTCGGCGACGGAAAGCATTGATGTGTTCACCATGTATCGGAACCCGCATGGCCGCGGCAGACGGCCCTGGATGACCGGGTCAAGCCCGGCAATGACGCGTAAATGTTGTCATGACCGGGCTTGACCCGGTCATCCAAGGCAACAGGTTCCGCTACTTCACGGCGCATCGTAGCTGCCCGACTTGCCGCCGGATTTATGCACCAGGCGCACATCGGCGATGCGCATGGCCCGGTCTACCGCCTTGCACATATCGTAAATGGTCAGCCCGGCCACGGTGACCGCGGTCAAGGCCTCCATCTCCACGCCAGTGCGGCCGGTGAGTTTGACTTCCGCGACGATATCGACGGCGCAATCGGAGGTATTTGGGGTCAGATCCAGGCTGACGGAGGACAGCTGCAGGGGATGGCATAGGGGGATCAGATCGGCGGTGCGCTTGGCCGCCATGATCCCGGCCAGCCGCGCGACGCCCAGGACATCGCCCTTGGCGATGCTGCCGGCCTGAATCAGATCAAGGGTTTCGGGCGCCATTTCCACCCGGCCGGCGGCCCGGGCGATGCGTTCCGTCACCGCCTTGCCGCCCACATCCACCATGTGGGCCCGGCCTTCGGCATCGAAATGGGTCAGTTCCGCCATGTGTCAGTCTCCCGCCGCCCTGGCCCGTTCCGGTGTCAACAGGCGCCGGGTCGCCGCCGCCACATCGCCCTGGCGCATGAGGGATTCGCCGACCAGGAAGCAATGACAGCCCACCGCCGCCATGCGCACCAGATCGTCATGGCTGTTCAGGCCGCTTTCGCTGACGCCCAGGGTGCCGTCGGGCAGGTCCGCCGCCAGGGACTCGGTCACCGCCAGATCGGTGACCATGGTCTTCAGGTTGCGGTTGTTGATGCCGATCAGGCGGCTCTTGAGGCGGAGCGCCCGTTCGACCTCTGCCGCGTCATGCACTTCCACCAGCACATCCATGCCCCAGTCCATGGCCGCGGCCTCCAGCTCCCGCGCCTGGCCGTCATCCAGCGCCGCCATGATCAGCAGAATGCAATCGGCGCCCAGGGCCCGGGCCTCGGCCACCTGATAGGTGTCCAGCATGAAATCCTTGCGCAGCACCGGCAGATCGACCTCCCGGCGGGCCGCGACCAGAAAATCGTCGTGGCCCTGGAAATAGGGCACATCCGTCAAGACCGAGAGACAGGCCGCGCCGCCCTCTTGGTAGGCGCGGGCCAGGGACGGGGGATCGAAATCCTCGCGGATCAGACCTTTCGAGGGCGAGGCCTTCTTGATCTCGGCGATCAGACCGAAGCCGCCGCCTGTAACGGCGCCCTGCAGGGCTGCCGCGAAGCCGCGCACCGCCGGTGCCGCCTTGGCCGCGGCCTCCACCTCCCCCAGGGGCCGGGCCGATTGGCAGGCTTTGATATGCTCCCGCTTGTCGGCGCAGATGCGGTCCAGGACGTCGCTCACGAGGCCGTCTCCCGGTTGGTGATCTCGACCACCTGGGCCAGCTTATCCCGGGCCAGGCCGTCGTCGATAGAACGTTGCGCCATGGCCACGCCTTCGGCGAAGGCGGACGCCTTGCCCGCGATCATCAGGGCGGCGGCGGCGTTGAAAAGGACCACGTCACGATAGGGCCCCGCCGCGCCATCGAGCAGCGCCCGGAGCGCCGCCGCGTTGTCCTCGACACTGCCGCCGCGCAGGTCCGCCAACGTGGCCGTGGCGATCCCGGCCTGGTCCGGGGAAATCTCGAACTCGTTGATCTCGCCATCCTCGAGCGCCGCCACATAGGTGGGGCCGGTGGAGGTGATCTCGTCCGTGCCGTCGGAGCCGTGCACCACCCAGACCGTCTCCGATCCCAGGGTGCGCAGGGTTTCCGCCATGGGGCGGATCCACTGCCGGCCAAAGACGCCGATCAACTGCCGCTTCACCCCGGCCGGGTTGGACATAGGCCCAAGGATATTGAAGATCGTGCGCGTGCCCATCTCGACCCGCGTGGGTCCCACGTTGCGCATGGCGCCGTGGTGGCGCTGGGCCGCCATGAAGCACAGGCCCGCCTCGTCCAAGGCCGCCTGCAACAGGGGGAAATCCGCATCCACGTTGATGCCCAGGGCGCCCTGCACATCCGTGGTGCCGGATTGCGACGAGGCGGCCCGGTTGCCGTGCTTGGCGATGGGTACGCCACAGCCCGCGACGACGAAGGCGGTGGCGGTGGAGATATTCAGGGTCTTCTTGCCATCTCCCCCCGTGCCGACAATGTCCATGGCGCCCGCAGGTGCGGTGATGGGCGTCATCCGCTCCCGCATCACCATGACGCCGCCGGTAATCTCGTCGACGCTTTCCCCGCGGACGCGCAACGCCATCAGGAAGGCGCCCATTTGCGAGGGCGTGGCATCGCCCGACATCATGATATCGAAGGCCGTGCGCGCCTGCTCCACGTCCAGCGCCTTGCCGTCCGCGACAATGGCGATCAACGCCCTGAAATCCAGCATATCGTCGGCCATATCCGCGTCTCCGCCCCCAAGCGATCCCGGCACCCGTTCGCACCGCGCGGCGTAACAAACCGCGCCTTTTGGGCGCCGTCAAGGCTGCATTCCGCGATGGCCAATTCGCCGGCGCTACCTAATGCCGCACCATAGCGCTCAGACCTTGACCTTCCTGTAAGGGGAAGGCTTATCTATGGCCTATGACTGTTGCTGTGAATCATGACGAATTTGGCAGTTCTGCAAGCGCCCAGGGTGCGGTGGAGCGGGTCCGCCTGGCCATCGGCGGGATGACATGTGCGGGTTGTGCCGGCCGGGTCGGCAAGGCCCTGGAAGGCGTCGACGGCGTGCAGCGCGCGGTGGTCAACCTGGCCAGCGAACAGGCCACTGTGGACCTGGTCGGCCGCGGCGCGGGTCTGGCCGGCCTGGTTGGTGCCGTCAAGGCCGCCGGTTACGAAGCGACGCCCCTGGAGGCGGAGGCCCCATCCCTGGATGACGATGCCGCCGTACGTCGCCAGGGCTGGCTAGTCGCGATATCAGCGGCTTTGACCCTGCCCCTGGTGGCGCAGATGTTCGCCGGCTGGCTCGGCTATACCTTCAACCTAGCGCCCTCGTTGCAGTTCGTCCTGGCAACGCCGGTGCAGTTCGTTATCGGCTGGCGTTTCTACCGGGCCGGATATTCGGCCCTGCGGGCCGGATCAGGCAACATGGATCAACTGGTGGCCCTGGGCACCACCGCCGCCTATGGCTACAGCGCCTATCTGTGGTGGCAGGCGGACGGCGGCCCCGTGGGCCATCTCTATCTCGAGGGCGCGGCCACGGTAATCACCCTGGTACTGCTGGGCAAGTGGCTGGAACGCCGCGCCAAGGGCAGCGCGGCGGCTGCGATCCGAGCCCTGATGACCCAGCGCCCCGACCGGGCCCGGTTGCTGGTTGATGGTGTGGAAAATGAAGTGCCCCTGGCGGAGGTCGCGGTCGGCGATCTGCTCCGCGTCCGCCCCGGCGAACGCATCGCGGTGGACGGCCAGGTCATCGACGGCGAAGGGGAGGTGGACGAGAGCCTGCTGACCGGTGAAGCCCGGCCGGTGGCGAAACAGCCCGGTGCGGCCCTGACCGCCGGTGCCATCAATCTCAACGGCGTCTTGAGCTATCGCGCCACGGCGGTGGGCGCGGATACGGTACTCTCCCGCATTATCCGTCTGGTGGACGGGGCACAGGCGACCCGGGCGCCGGTGGAGAAACTGGTCGATAGGGTTTCGGCGATCTTCGTCCCCGTGGTGATCGTCATTGCGGCGGTCACATTCGCCGTTTGGTGGCTGGCCTTGGGCGATCTGGACGGCGGCGTGGCGGCGGCCATCACGGTATTGGTCATCGCCTGTCCCTGCGCTTTGGGGCTGGCGACCCCGGCGGCGGTCATGGTGGGAACCGGCGTCGCAGCCCGTCACGGCATCCTGATCCGCGATGCGGAAGCCTTGGAGCGGGCGCGGGAAATGGACCTCGTCCTGCTGGACAAGACCGGCACCCTGACCGTGGGCAAGCCCCAGGTCCAGCGCATCGAAGCGGAAAACGGCGATGAAACTCAGTTGATCGCCCTGGCGGCATCGGTATTGACCAACAGCGAGCACCCCCTGGCCCGCGCGGTGATGCGCCTGGCCAGCGAACAGGGTATCGCGGCACAAGCCTCGGAAGGGTTCACCAACCATCCGGGCCGGGGCGTCGAGGCCGTCGTCAAAGGCCGCCGCATATTGGCGGGAAACCGTGTCTTGCTTGACGGTTTCGGAGTTCGGGTTCCTGACGACACGGGCAGCAAATGGCAGGGGTTGTCCCTGATCCATCTGGCCCAGACGTCGCCGGAGCCACAATATCTCGGCCGCCTCGGCGCCGCCGATACCGCCCGGCCTGGTGTCGCCCGGGCCGTGGCAAGGCTGCATGATCAACATATCCAGACCGCGATCCTGAGCGGTGACAACGAACAGGCGGCGCGGGGCATCGCCGAGGACGTCGGCATTGAAACGGTCATTGCCGGGGTGCAGCCGGATGGCAAGGCGGGCGAGGTGATGGGCTTGCGCGGGCAGGGCCATGTGGTGGCCATGGTGGGCGATGGTATCAACGATGCCCCGGCTCTGGCTGCCGCCGATATCGGTATCGCCATGGGCGGCGGCGCCCACGTCGCGATGGAGGCCGCGGGCATCACCCTGATGCGTGACGAGCCGGGTCTGATCGCCGATGCCATCGATATCTCCAGGGCCACGGCCCGGCGCATCCGGCAGAACCTGTTCTGGGCCTTCATCTACAATGTGGTCGCCCTGCCGGTGGCAGCCCTGGGGCTTTTGAACCCGGCGGTGGCCGGCGGCGCCATGGCCTTGAGCAGCGTCTCGGTGATTTCCAACGCGCTGTTGCTGCGCCGCTGGCGGCCTGACATTGAGGGGGAGAGGGGATGAACATTTCCGAAGCTTCGAAAGGATCCGGCGTCTCCGCCAAGGCGATCCGGTATTACGAGAGCATCAATCTGATCCAGCCGGCGCGGCGTGCGGGAAACGGCTATCGCGACTTCAGCGACGAGGATGTGCACATGCTGCGCTTCATCGCCCGGGCGCGGGGCTTGGGTTTTTCCGTGGCGGAAGTCTCGGATTTATTGGCGCTCTACAAGGACAAGAGCCGTGCCAGCGCCCAGGTGCGCAGCCTGGCGGAGACTGCCATTGGTCGAATCGAAGGTAAGATTGCCGAACTGCAATCCATTTCCGCCGTGCTCTCCGATCTGGTGGCGCGCTGCCATGGGGACGACCGCCCCGATTGCCCCATATTGGACGATCTTTCCGGCGTCTCTTGAAGTTTCGCCCCTTATACCCTTGATATTTAAGCCGTTATGCCCCTTATTCAGGTGTTGAAAGGTGCCTTGACCTGATTTTCGAAGGATGAGGGAGTTCACCCCTGGCCCGGGACACGGCAAAACGATCGGACAGACAGGTACGGCGCCGCCGACAGGCGCGCCCCTTGCGGGAGCGGCGGGCGCGACGGCGGCGGGCGCGTTTCGTGACCAAGTCCTTCTTTATCGCCTTGGCGGGATTTGCTGTGGGCTTGGGTGCGACGACGGCCCTGACGTTCATCTCCCCAGAGATTCGCTCGACGGCGACGGCGGCACAATCGCCGGAAACGGAAGCAACGATCGCGTTGGCGGCGCCGAAGCCGGTGCCGACGCAGGTGCAGCGGCTCGACACAGAAACAAGCGTACCGGAAATTAGACAGCGGCTGGCGCTGGCGCCAATGGCACCTGAAGCGCCGCCCGCTCCACCGGTGGAAACCGTGTCCAGGCTTGATGTCCCGCAACCACCGGCGCCACTGCCGCAAACCGCGCCCCCCCGGCCGGCCGCCGGGCCGCCCATGCCGGCGGTGAAGCGAACCGAGATCGAAGCGGTGCTGTTGCCACCGCCGCCGCCCTCGGAAGAAGAGGTCGCCGCTGCCGCCGCGGCCCTGGTGGACATGGCGGAGGCGACCCGGCGGGAACAGATCGAGCATGACAATGTGAAGATGGCGGCCCTGACACCGCCCCAGGTACTGCCGCCCGCACCACCCCCCATGGCACCGGCGCCGCCTCGAACGGATTCGGCAAAGGGGGCGCCAAAATCCCTGCGCAGCGCGCCGCCGGCGCCCGCCTGGCGCCGCTACGCCGCCCTGACACCGCCCACCGAGGGCCGGGCCCGTATCGCCATCGTGCTTGATGACATGGGGCTGAGCCAGTTCCGCTCGGATCGGGCGATTTCTCTGCCCCGTCCCATTACCTTGGCGGTTCTGCCCTATGGCAATCATCTGCATGGCCTGGTGGCCCGGGCGCGTACGGCCGGTCACGAGGTGATGCTGCATTTGCCCATGGAACCGCGGGACGGGCAGAGGGACCCCGGACCGAACGCGCTCTTGACCGGCTTGCCTCAGGCGGAACTTGACCGCCGCATTGCCTGGAATTTGGGCCGGCTGGAAGGCTATGTGGGCGTCAACAACCACATGGGCAGCCGCTTTACCGCTTCCCGGCGCGAGATGGCCCGGGTGATGCGGGCCCTGAAGGCGCGGGATCTGTTGTTTCTCGACAGTCTGACCACGGGCCGCTCCAAGGGTTATCGCCTGGCGCGGGAATTCGGTCTACCAGCCGTGACCCGCGATATATTCCTCGATAACAACCGCGATCCCTGGCTGATCCGCGCGCAGTTGGAAAAGACCGCCCAGCGTGCCCGTGAACGCGGCAGCGCGATCGCCATCGGCCATCCTTATCCCGAGACTTTGAACGTATTGGAAGGCTGGCTGCCCGGCCTGGCGGCCCGCGGCCTGGTCCTGGTTCCGGTTTCAGCCTTGGTCAGGAGCCCCGAAGCGCCGCGCGCCACGGCAGAAGCCAAAAGCCGGCGCGACCCGCAAGCAAAAATCGGCATGGCGCCAGCCTCTATCGCGACGCCCTGACAAGGCTTGGACAAGGCTTGACGGGAAGCGCCATGCAGTTTACCTCTCCCTCTCTGCGTCCCCATCGTCTAGTGGCCTAGGACGCCGGCCTCTCACGCCGGAAACAGGGGTTCGACTCCCCTTGGGGACGCCAAACCATCCAACCAGAATCAAACGGCCAATCTCCATTCGGGGGAAAGCGTCGGCAATTCCGGTTTCGGATTTGCTGCTGGCGGTCAATATTCTGGCGCCTGAGTCACTAAATACGGATGGTTGCGGCAGCGGCTGAACGACGCCGCGCGGCGGCCGTGCGACATTTCATTTTTGATATTTCTGGTTACGCCTAATAATATTGCGCTTGGTCGAACTCGTTATGTGTACACTAATCAATTAAACCAGCGGACGTCGCTCTGTATGGACGTTCGGCGAAACAACAACGATCGGTGTGGGCGAGCCATATGAGTGAACGATTTCAGATCGCGATTGTCGGGTCGGGGCCGGGCGGTCTGAGCGCTGCCGGCCGGGCTGCTGAACTGGGCCTCTCCCATGTTCTGCTGGAACGCACGGACCGTTTGTCCGACACCATTTTCAAATATCAGAAGGGCAAGCATGTCATGGCGACGCCGGACATCCTGCCCCTGCGCAGCAGCTGCTCTTTCCAGGCCGGTACCCGCGAGGCGGTGCTGGGTGCCTGGGATGACGAGATGCGCGATCTGGGGGTTAACGTCCGCTACAAAGCGGAGGTGACCGCAATCGAGGGCGAAAAGGGCCAATTCCAGCTAACCATTGGCGGCAGCGAGACAATCGAGGCCGAGAATGTGGTCCTGGCAATCGGCCTGCAGGGCAACTTGCGCCAGCTGGGCGTGCCCGGGCAGGAATGGGAGCGGGTGCAGTATCAGCTCGACGACCCGGACGAATACGAGGCCGAAAGCATTGTCGTCATCGGCGCAGGTGACGCAGCCATTGAAAATGCCATTGCCCTTGCCGGGCACAACAACGTCTCTATCGTCAATCGACGCGGCGAATTTGCGCGCGCCAAGGACGGCAATCGCATGGCTATCGAGAAAGCCATCTCGGATGGTGATCTTGATTGCTATTACGATGCCAACCCGGTTTCGGTCACGCCGGGCGAGATCACGTTGAGTGTTCCTGACGGCGAAGTCGCCGTGCATTGCGACCGGGTGATCGCCCGGTTGGGCGCCATCCCGCCGCGGCGATTCGTCGAATCCTGCGGCATCAGTTTCTCTTCCGACGATCCGGCGGCCCTGCCGGAACTATCGCCCACATACGAAAGCAATGTGCCCGGCCTGCATATTATCGGCGCCCTGGGCGGCTATCCCCTGATCAAACAGGCCATGAACCAGGGCTATGAAGTCGTGGAATTCATCGTCGGCAACGAGATCAAGCCGGCTGACGAGCCGCTGCTGGAAGAGAAGTTCGGCCCGCTCCTAAGCCGGGGCGGCGCGCCGGGCGCGGCAACCCAGGATGGTGTCACGGCCGTTTTGGAGATGGTACGTGAAAACGTCCCCCTGCTCAGAGGCCTGACGGTCCTGCAATTGCGGGAATTTTTGCTGGACGGCAACTTTCATTTCCCCGGGCCCGGGGAAGAAGTCTTTGCCCGCAACGACTACACCAATTCTTTCTATATGGTGGTCAAGGGTGAGGTGGAAATCCTGATCAATCCCGATGACGATAGCGAACGCGTGCGTCTGGGTCAGGGTGAGTTCTTTGGTGAGATGGGTTTGATCCAGGGCCGCAGACGTACCGCCACCGTAGTTGCGGCGACGGACTGCGTGTTATTGGAATCGCCCCGGCGCACTATGATCCGCCTGATCAATTCCATCGCCTCGGTCGAGGAGACCCTGTCCCAGGCCGCCATGGAGCGGCAGATCCTCACCTATCTGGCGCCGAATTTGGCGCCGGAGAAACTGCGCCCGGTGATCGAAAAGGCGGAAATCCGGTCCTTCAAGAAAAGCGAGGTATTGTTCCGCGAAGGTGATGCGGGCGATGGCCTCTACCTGATCCAGAAAGGCTCTGTGACCGTCTCGCGGAGCGTGGGCGGTCAGGAGGTTGTGGTCTCATACGTGCCGGCGGGCCATTACGTGGGCGAGATGGCACTGATCGGCGATGCCCCGCGCAACGCCACCATCCGGGCCGCTGTCGCCACCGATACCATTCGGCTCGACGGCGCCACCTTCCGCAGCATGCTAGACGAGGATCCCGGACTGCGGCAGCAGGTCGAGGAGCGGCTGATGTCTCGGCTGGTGGAAAACGAAGAGATGGCGGCCCAGCCAGAAGCCGGCAACATCGTGCAATTCCTTGTCGAACAGGGCATCGGCGAGGCCAGCGACATGTTGCTGATCGACGAGGCGCTGTGCGTCGGCTGCGACAATTGCGAGAAGGCCTGTGCTGAAACCCACGACGGAACCTCGCGCCTGCGCCGGGAAGTGGGCCCAACCTTCGGCACCATCCACGTGCCGACGGCATGCCGGCATTGCGAGAATCCCCATTGCATGGCCGATTGTCCGCCCGACGCCATCCACCGGGCCTTGGGCGGCGAAGTCTATATCGACGACAGTTGCATCGGCTGCGGCAACTGCGAACGCAATTGCCCCTATGGCGTGATCCAGATGGCCTTGCCGGCCGCAAAGAAACCGGGGCTTCTGAGCTGGCTGCTGTTCGGTGCCGGCCAGGGACCCGGCGCCGCGGCCCGCAGCGACGATCCGGACGCCATCAAGACCGCCGTTAAGTGCGATATGTGCAAGAACATATCCGGCGGGGCCGCTTGCGTGCGTGCCTGTCCGACCGGGGCGGCCATACGACTCAGTCCGGAGGAGTTCTTCGCAATGTCCCAGTCTCAATAGCCGCGGGCCCGTGTGATGCATCAATCAGTCCTCGTAATCCGGGATTTCCGGTACCTCCGGGTGGCAATTGTGCTCTGCATCGCCGCAATTGCCGTTTATGCCTGGCACGACCCCTTGGCCGGCGCCAATGGCGGTAGCTGGTACGGCTATACTCTGGGCACAATCGGGGCTTTGTTGATCCTTTGGCTGGCTTGGTTCGGTATCCGCAAGCGGCGTTATGGCAAAGGCAAGATGACGTTGCAGGAATGGCTCTCGGCGCATGTCTACCTGGGCCTCAGCCTGGTCATCATTGCTACTTTGCACACCGGTTTCCAATTCGGCCTCAACCTGCACACCCTGGCTTACGGCTTGATGCTGGCGGTGATCGTCAGCGGCATCTTCGGCGTCGTCATGTATGTGCGGGTACCAAATCTACGCAATGACAATCTGGCCGGCTCGACCTTGGATCAATTGGTCAGCCAGATCGCGGATCTATCGGAACAGAGCCGTCAGACCGCGGGCCAATTGCCTGACGAGATCACCAATGCCCTGGTCCAGGCGCAGGATTCGGTTCGCCTCGGCGGTTCGGCCCGCCGCATCCTGGCCGGGCAGGATCGTAAATGCCCGATTGCCGCCGTGCTGCAATTGGTCACCGGTCTCGCCGCCAATCTAACCGGCGGCGAGGCGGAAACGGCCCGGCGGCTGGTTTCCCTGTTGGCACAGCAATCGCAGCTGTTGGAGCAGGCGCGTCGGGAACTTCGTTACCGTGCGTTGCTGGATGTCTGGCTCTATTTGCACATCCCGCTAACCATTGGCTTGATCGCCTCGCTGGCGGCCCATGTCATCGTTGTCTTTTTGTATTGGTAGGGTGGGCTCGTGGATATCCTAGTCAAATACCTGACCCGGCGGCGTAGCGGCGATGTGGCCAGCCGTGACGAGGAGATCAACTGCGAGGCTCTGAACTTCGGCCGCGGCACCGATAGCGAAGTGGAACTCCCTGACCCGCGGGTGCAGTTGCATCAGGGCGCTTTGCATATCCGGCCGGGCGGCCTTTTCTTCGAGGCGCCGGCGCGGTCCAACGTCTCCATCGACGGCCGCATCAGCACTTCAGGTCCCGTGCAGATCGGCAGTGTGATCGAAGTCGGCCCCTATGACGTGGTGATCCTGGAGCCGCCGGAAGGCAAGGATGCCGCGGTCAGCGTCGAACTGACCCGGCCATCGGGCGATGCCCTGGTGGCGCTGCGAGAGCGCAGTGTGATGACGCTGGGCGAGGCGGGCTGGGGCACGCGAAAATGGTCATGGGGCCTGGCAATCCTTGTCCTTGCCCTGTTCCTGGCCTGGCCGGCGGTGCAGTTTCTCAAGGGGGACAACACGGTCGATGTCACAAGGCTGGGCGAGATGTCCGTTGCGGCGGTCACCCAGCCCTGGCCAGTGGATGGCGACATTTCCTGGGACACAGGTGAAATCTCGCGGCCGCACGGATTTATCGGCGGGCAGTGCGGGGCTTGCCATCAAAAGCCCTTTGTGCAGGTTGAGGATAGCGCCTGTGCCGCCTGCCATAGCGGCATCGAACACCATTTCGACCCGGGCAAATTCAAGCTTGCGGAGTTTTCCGGCGCCAGCTGCCAGAACTGTCATAAGGAGCATGCCGGGCCAGAGCCGATCATTTTGTCCAGCCAGGCCTTTTGCGCCGACTGCCACAAGGATCTGGATGGACACGTCCCCGATACCAAGATCAAGAACGCCAGCGACTTCGGCGATGCTCATCCACAGTTCCGTCCCGCCGTCATCATCGACGGGGCCACCGGCAAACGGAAGCGTTTGGAACTTGATGCGGCCAAGCCGCCGGTGGAGATTTCGAACCTGAAGTTTCCCCACGACAAGCACCTGAAGCCCGAAGGTGTCCGGGTGCGGGCCGATGACAAGGATGAGAAACGAACCAAGGTGATGCAGTGCGCCGACTGTCATGTCCCCGAAGCCAGTGGCGTAAATATGCGTCCGATCAGGATGAAACAGCACTGTGCCGAATGCCATAGCCTGGCCTTTTCGCCACTCGATCCTTCGCGCAACCTTCCGCACGGCAACCTTGTTGATGCGCTGCATGTGATCAAGGAATTTTATGCCGATGCGGCCCTTCGCGGTGGTGTGCAGAGTGCCGATGCCCCCGCCAGCGTGCGCAGGCGCCCCGGCACACCGTTGAGCGAAGCGGACCGGCCTGGCGCCCTCCAATGGGCGCGTAAGACGGCCGAAGACGCAACGGCGTTCGTGACCAAAGGCGTTTGCGGTTATTGCCATCATATTGGCCGCGATCCCAGCGCGGCGGTTGGCTGGCAGATCAAGAAAGTGACGTTGGCTGAAAACTGGTTCGAGAAAAGCTGGTTCCCACATAACCAGCACCGGGACGTGCAGTGCACGGCCTGCCACAAGGCCAATGCGTCGAAGCATTCCGGGGATGTTCTCTTGCCTGGCATTGAAACCTGCCAGCGTTGTCATGGTGGCGATGAAGCGGCAACGCGCATCAGGACGACCTGCGTCGATTGCCATAGATTCCACCTGCCCGGGGCGCCGTTGATGCATCCGGGCCCGGGCCAGGGGAAAACCGCTCTGCGCAGCGGACAATAGCGGCGGGGTGCATAGCAATGCAGCGACAAAACGTAATAATGTTTTAAGATGTGGGCGTACAGCGGGTGAACGGCTGGCTGCAACGGGGAGGATCAATGACTAGGCTGATTTCAGCCCGTCTGGCATTTATAGTCGCTGGGGTGGTGTTCGGTCTGATCTCGCCGGCCGTTGCGGAAACCATCTCCGTTGATGCCCTGACGCCGGAAGGTGCGCAGTTGGGCACGCAGACGACGGATGGTGATATCGATGACCTGCGTTTCGCGGTGGATCTTGGCGGCGATACGCCGGAGGCCAGCCACGTCTGGGCCATCGTTGGCGGCGCCCGGACGGTGCAGCGAACCAATGATGGTTTTTGGGTACCTTGGAACGGCGATACCGACAGCCTGATTGACAATCAGTTCAGCGCCGCGAACGGCCAACTTACCTTCAAGGTACTTGACGAAGATATCGGTTCGGAGAACCAGGGCATTACCCTAGGCATCGGATACCGCACGGGGGGCGTCTTGAAATACGGCATTTACGGCATCTTGCCGGCCAGCGGAGGGAGTTGAGGGGGCCATGCGCCATTTCGCAGTCCTTTCGCTGATCGTTCTGGCGGTATTGGCCGTGCGTCCCGCCATGGCGCAGCAAAGCCTTACGGCGGCAGAGGTAGGCCAGGTTATCGCCGCCGCGGCACAGGAGGCGAATGCCCGCAACCAGCCGGCGGTGATCGCGGTGGTCGATCGGGTCGGCAATGTCTTGGGGCTGTTCCGCATGACCGGGGCACCGACGCAGACCACCGTCACCACCAACCGCGGCATTACGGCAGGCAATGGCCTGGAACAGGTTCAGGTCACGTTCACCTCGTTGGGGGCGACGACGTCACCGTCCGCCAATCTTGCCGCCATCGCCAAGGCGGTGACAGGGGCTTATTTGTCATCGGGTGGCAATGCCTTTGGCACCCGCACTGCAAGCCAGATCGTCCAGGAGCACTTTAATCCAGGTGAAAGCTTCTCACCCAGCGGCCCGTTATTTGGTGTGCAGTTCAGTCAATTACCCTGTTCCGATCTGTCCACCCGCTTTGCGACCAACGCCGCCGTCACCGGGTTGGTCAGCGCCACCGTCGGTCCGAAACGTTCGCCCCTTGGATTGTCGGCCGATCCAGGCGGTTTGCCGCTCTACAAGAACGGGCAAGTGGTGGGCGGTATCGGCGTGGAATCGGATGGCATTTATACGCTGGATGCCTCAGTCATCGATTTCGACACTGACCCGGATGAATTGATCGCCCTGGCCGGCCATGAACTGTTCCCGGCGCCGGAAGATATCAAGGCGAACCGCATCTTTGTCGAAGGCAAGGCCTTGCGTTTTGCCGACGCAACGGCGGCACAGTTGCAGACAACGCCATCGGCAGCGACCTTCGCCGCCGTCAACGGCACTTTGGGCAATTTGACCAGCGTCACGGGCTATTACACGGCCGCCGCCGCACCGATCGCCGGGCAGGCTTATGGCGCGGTTGCCTCGGGTTTCGCGCGCGATAACACTGGAACATTCGATTTCTTGGGCGAGCCGGTTTTCATACTTTATGACGCGGCCGGCAATGCACGTTATCCGCCCACGGCGAGTACCACGCCTGCGCCGACCACTGCTGGCGGCCAGGGGCTGACGGCGGCGGAGGTCACCACGATCATTGGCAATGCGCTCAGGATCGCCTTTGCCGGCCGGGCGCAGATCCGTCGGCCGTTGAGCAGTCATATCCAGGTCACGATTTCGGTAGTGGATGCGCGCGGCAACGTATTGGGTGTCGCGCGGACCTCCGACGGTCCGATCTTCGGTACAGACGTATCGTTGCAAAAGGCGCGCACAGCGGCGTTCTTTTCCTCGCCCGTGGCCGGTGCCTATTTGCAGACCTTCAATTCGGCCGTGGGGGGCACGCCGACGGCGCAGAACCTGAACGGCAAGCGCGTCGAGGACTATTTGGACGAAGTGCGCGACTTTTTGGGTGCCACAGCCCTGGCCGACGGCACCGCGTTTGCGGATCGTTCGGGCGGCAACCTTTCACGACCCTACTTCCCCGATGGCATCAACGGCCAGGGACCTGGGCCATTCAGCGTCAGGTTCGCGAACTGGAGCCCTTTTAATACTGGTCTACAGCTTGACGTCTTGATCGACAACGTGGCCGCCCATATCTTGTTTGCCGACGGTGTCGCCGGCGCGACTGATACGGCTGCTACCTGTACCAGCTTTACCGCCGATCAGGCCGGTAACACCCGCACCCGCATTTCAAACGGTTTCCAGATCTTCCCCGGCAGCGTGCCCATCTACCGCAACAATACACTGGTCGGCGGTATTGGCGTCTCCGGCGACGGCATCGATCAGGACGACATGATCTCGTTCCTGGGTCTGCACGAGGCCGGTAACGAACTGGACAACGGTATCGGCAATGCCCCGCCCGAGATTCGGGCCGATAACCTTTCGCCCCAGGGCGTGCACCTGCGCTATGTCAACTGCCCCTTCAAACCATTCTTGGGATCAAGACAACGTAATGCCTGCGGTAATAAATAGTCGGGCCCTGGCCCTGGCGGCTTGCCTCGGCGCCCTCTGGCCGGTGCCGGAAGGGGCATTCGCGGGCAAGGAGCGTATCGATGCGGCACTAATGCCGCCCAAGGCGACAGTGACCGCGCGGCCGGCACCGGTTCAGGCACCGGCCCCGGCGACGATCAGAACGCCATCGCCACCGCAACCGGTGCCAGCGCAGCCGATTGCCCGGGATACCGTTGTGTCGCCGCAGTTGGTGCAATACCAACGCCGCGTACCTGGGCAACCACCTGTGAAGGAGCGAGAGCGCGAGCGGCGCATCGATCCAAACGCCGTGGAGCCGCCGGTGCCGAACCTGCCGCGGGAATTCCTCCCCGTGCCCGATCGCTGGCGCATCGTCGATGCAATTGGTGTCGTGCCGAAATGGTGGGATCCCTACAATCAGAACTATCTAAAAGGCGATCGGCCAATATTCGGCGAAGATTGGTTCATCAACATCGCGGCGATTTCCGATACCGTAGTGGAACCGCGCTTGCTGCCGACGGCGATCAGCCCATCGGGCAGCGCTAGGCCCGGCAGCACCGATCTGTTCGGCGATGGCGACCAGGATTTCTATAACCAGAACGTCATTCTCAGTGTGTCTCTGATCAAGGGCGACACCGCCTATAAGCCGCCGGACATCGAGCTGCGGGTGACCCCGGTGCTGAACCTCAACCGCCTTGAAGCCGAGGAGACGGGTGTCGTAAATCGCGATCCCAGGAACGGCAAGACGCGGGACGACGATTTCGTCGCCATGCAGGAAGCGTTCCTGGACTATCACATCGCCAACGTTTCCGATCGCTACGATTTCTACTCCATTCGCGGCGGCATCCAACCGTTTTCGACTGATTTCCGCGGCTTCCTGTTCCAGGACAACCAATTGGGCGTGCGCCTGTTCGGCAACTTTGACAACAACATCTTCCAATACAATTTGGCCTGGTTCCGGCGCCTGGAAAAGGATACCAACAGCGGCCTCAACGATGTAACGGAATCGGTGCGCGACGACGATATCTTCATCGGCAATCTTTATATTCAGGATGTGCCCATGCTGGGATTCGTCTCCCAGGCGACGGTTGTTCATAACCGGAACCGTGAGGGCGGCAAATTTTTCTTCAATAACAACAGATTCCTGGAGCGGCCCGCATCGTTCGGCGACGAGCGTTTCCGCGACTACGACGTGACCTATCTGGGTCTCAACGGCGATGGCCATTTTGGCAGGGCGAATTTGACGGTTTCGGCCTACTACGCCTTTGGCGAGGACGACCATAACCAGATCGCTTCTTCGCCCCCGGGCGAGAAATCCGATATCCGCGCCTGGTTCTTCGCGGCCGAGCCGTCGGTGGATTTTGATTGGATTCGGTTGCGCGGTTCAATCCTTTATGCCAGCGGCGACAGCGACCCCTTCGATGACGAGGAAGAAGGCTTCGACGCCATTTTCGAGAACCCCCAGTTCGCGGGCGGCGACACCAGTTATTGGATTCGCCAGGGCATTCCTTTCGTGGGCGGCGGCGGCGTGGCCTTGACCCAACGCAACGGCGTATTGGCCAGCCTCCGCACCTCGAAAGAGCACGGCCAGTCCAACTTCAACAATCCGGGCCTAATTCTTTATGGCGTGGGTGGTGATTTCGATCTGCTGCCGGAATTGCGGGTTTCGTTCAACGTCAACCGGCTGATGTTCGATGAAACCTCGAACCTGGAAGTACTGCGCAACCAGGGAGAGATCGACGAGAGCATCGGTGTCGATGCCTCGCTGTCGATCATTTATCGGCCTCTGTTTATCCAGAATATCGTCTTCCGTCTGTCTGGTGCGATCCTCTTCGCTGATGACGGTTTCAACGATCTCTTCGCCTCGTCCGCCGACCCGGAAAGCTCTTCAGATGAGCTGTATTATTCCGTTCTTGGCAATCTCGTCCTGACTTTCTAGGTGCCCAGCATGATGCGTCTTCTGACAATTCTTTCTGCGTTGCTCGTGACACCATTGCTGCCCTTGCAGCCGGCAGTGGCCGCCGGGCCCGAGAAGCCCAGGCATGTAGAATATCAGCCGATGGCGCCGGCGCCGCGGACGCAATTGCCTGACCAGGCAATCCGCAAGAGCGCGGGCTGCGTGTCTTGCCATACCAAGGTGGATTCTCTTTCGATGCACGAGAGCCCTGGCATCATCCTGGGCTGTACTGATTGCCACGGCGGCAATTCGGCCATCTTCAAAAAGGACTACGCAACGGAAGCGGCGGCGATGTTGAAGGCGCATGTGCAGCCGACCCTGCCGCATACCTGGGGCTATCCCAGTTCCGCCAACCCGCGCCACAGCTTTACCCTGCTTAACCGCGAAGCGCCGGAATTCATCCGTTTCGTCAATCCCGGCGACCTGCGCGTGGCGCGGGAGGCTTGCGGGGCCTGCCATCTGCCTATCATCCAGGCTTCCGAACGCAGCCTGATGTCTACGGGCGCTATGCTGTGGGGCGGGGCCGCCTATAACAACGGCATCCTGCCTTTTAAGCGCTATATCCTGGGCGAGGGCTATACCCGGGACGGCACCGGTGCGGCGCTGGTCAACCCGGTGAAGCCTGATGAAAAATTGACAGCGCGGGGCGTGCTGCCGCAACTCTATCCGTTGCCGGCATGGGAGACGATACCGCCGGCGGACGTCTTCCGAGTGTTCGAGCGCGGCGGACGCAACATTTTGAATCTGTTCCCGGAAATAGGCCTGCCCAATTCCCTTGGCCAATTGCAACGGCTGGAAGAGCCGGGCCGCCCGGACATACGGCAATCGAACCGAGGCCCGGGCACCGGGCTCAGGATCGCCGTGCCGGTCATCAATATCACCAAAACGCGGTTGAACGATCCTTTCCTTTGGTTTCTGGGCACCAACGACAATCCGGGAGACTATCGTTCGTCCGGCTGTTCGTCCTGCCATGTGGTTTACGCCAACGACCGTGACCCGCGGCATTCCGGGCCCTATGCCAAGTTTGGCCATACCGGCAAGTCGCAGACCGTTGATCCGACCATACCCAAGGATGAGGAGGGGCATCCCCTCAAGCACACCTTCTCGAACGCCATTCCCACAAGCCAATGCATGATCTGTCACATGCATCAGCCGAACGTGTTCGTGAACACCTACCTGGGCTACACCATGTGGGATTATGAATCCGACGCGCCGTTCATGTGGCCCAAGGAACAGCAATATCCAACGGCTGAGGAAATGCACAAGATCCTCAATCGCAACCCCGAAGAAGCGGCGATCCGCGGCAAATGGGGCGATGTGGAGTTCCTCAAGGAAGTCAGCCGGCTCAACCCAAAACTGAAGAACACGCAGTTCGCCGACTATCACGGCCATGGCTGGAACTTCCGCGCCATCTTCAAAAAGGACCGCAAGGGTAACCTGCTGGATGCCAAGGGCAAGATCGTCGAGCCGGACGATCCGGACAAGTTCAAGAAGGCCGTGCATATGTCGTCGATCCACTTGGATGTGGGCATGCATTGCGTGGACTGTCATTTCTCCCAGGATTCCCACGGCAGCGGCCATATCTATGGCGAGGTACAGGCGGCGATCGAGATCCGATGTATCGACTGCCATGGCACGCCGACCAAAGCGCCGACGTTGCGGACCACAGGCCCGGCGGCGCCCCCTGACGGCAACGATCTGAGCCTGCTGCGCACACCTGATGGGCGCAAGCGCTTCGAATGGCGCGGCAGCCAGTGTGACCGGCCCCTGGATGAGACCAGGGATTGCAAGCTCTATCAGCGGGCCTCGCTGGATCCCAATCTGGAGTGGGAACTCAGTCTGGTGCGCAACACAGTCGACCCCGAGCATAACGAATTCAACGCCAAGGCGGCGCGGGCCAAGCTGATGTCGGACGACCCCTTGAACCTGCGCTGGGGCCCCGGTGTCGATCCGAAGAACCTGGCGCATAACAGCGACGAAGAATTTGAGTGCTTTACATGCCATCTGGCCTGGACCACATCCTGCGCCGGTTGCCATTTGCCGATCCAGGCCAACAAGAAGACCGAGCGGCATCACTATGAAGGCGGCGAGACCCGCAACTTCGCCACCTACAATCCCCAGGTGGTGCGGGATCAGATGTTCCAGATCGGTATTCATGGCAGCGTCAAGAACAACACCATCGCGCCAATCCGCTCTTCCTCGGCCTTGGTTCTCTCCTCCCAGAATATTAACCGCGAGCGTATCTACATCTCGCAACCTCCCGTGGCCGCCAGCGGTTATTCCAGCCAGGCCTTCGCACCTCACTTCGCGCACACGGTACGCAAAACGGAAACCAAGACCTGTACCGATTGCCATCTGTCGAAAAAGAACGACAACAATGCCATCATGGCGCAGTTGCTGTTGCATGGGACGAATTTCGTCAATTTCGTCGGTCCGTTCCAATGGGTCGGTGAAGCCGGCGGCATTGAAGGCGTGCAAGTGGCGGAATACGAAGAGCCTCAGGCGGTGATCGGCAGTTACCTGCACCGACATGCCTATCCCGATTGGTACCAGGATCACCAGGATCGAGATCGGCAGTTGGAGACGGCCTACAACCATCGCGGCGATGACAGCCGCTGTCTGCAGCACCGCGGCGAATATCTTTATGTGGCCGAAGGCGAGGGCGGCATGCGGGTCTATGACGTTGCGTCCATCGCCAATAAGGGCATTTCTCAACGGATTATCACGGCGCCTTTCTCGCCCCTAGGCCACGACACCCATATTGCTTCGGCCAACGCCACTTGTGTCGTGCTGCCGACGAACCAGCCCATTCATCCCGATCGCAATAAGGGCGATCTGATGCGCAAGACCAACGAGGAACAGCCGTTCCACCCGATTTATGACTACGCCTTTATCACCGATAGCGTGGAAGGTTTGATCCTTACCGATGTCAACACCCTGTCCGATGGAGAACCGCGCAACAATTTCCTTGAACGGGCCCTGACCTGGAACGAGGGCGGCGTTCTTGACGGCGCCCGCCACTTAACGATCGCCGGACATTTCTTCTATGTCGCAACGCCGCGCGGTGTAGTGGTGCTGGATATGGATAATCCGCTCAAGCCCAAGCTATTGGCCGATATCCCGTTACCGGATGCTCGTGCCTCAGCGCTGCAATTCCGCTATCTCTTCGTCGCCGATGGTGGCGGTTTGTCGGTAGTGGATGTGACCGATCCTGCCACGCCGCGCATTGTATCGGGCGCGCGAATTCCATTGCAAGATGCCCGGCGGGTATATTTGGCGCGTACCTTTGCCTACGTGGCGGCGGGCAAACAGGGCATCGCCATTGTCGATATCGAGCAGCCCGAGCAGCCCAAGCTTTATCAACTCTTCAATGCGGGTGGAAAAATCAGCGATGCCTACGATGTCGCCGCCGCCTCAACCAATGCCTCGCTGTTTGCTTATGTGGCCGATGGCGTCAATGGCCTGCACGTGGTGCAATTGACCGCGCCTGATACCCAGCCCCGCTTTTACGGCTTCAGCCCGGATCCGAAACCCGAACTGATCGCCACGAGACGAACCCGCTGGCCGGCGCTGTCCCTGTCCAAGGGGTTGGACCGTGACCGCGGCGCCGATGAAACCGGCAATCAGATCGCCATTTTCGGGCGCATTGGCTCACGCCCCTTCAACATGAAGGAAATGCAGCGCCTCTACCTTGAGGGCGGCAAGCCGTGGTTCGTGGACGACGATGTGCACATGGAAGACTTTGTCCCCGCCCGCCAGCGCCGGGCAGCGGTCGGCAAATCACGGGCAAGCCTGAACTAGCAGGCCCTTGGATCTCCATATGATGCCCGACCAAGGGTATCTCTCGTCATATCGGATTTCGACGACATGTGCGCCGTTGTCGCGCAATTGAGATTTTTTCAGCGGACGGCTTGATCCATAGGGCACACGTTTGCGCGCACTCTTGTACGCTACGGCGCTCTGGCGCATACCGGAAAATAGGGTTGTCGAATATCGGCACCGGGCCGCAAACGCGGCCCGGTTTCGTCAAGTTTGCATTCCAACCCAGCCAGATCGGCGGTGGTTGCGGCTATGGTATAAGCCTGCCGAACGCCTCGATCGCCGCTACGAACTGTTTGGCGTCGTAACTGTCGTCCTTCTCAACCGCCTTGTAGCAGGCATCCAGTGCCTTTTGCAGCGCCGTCCTCTGCGCCTTGTCCAAGGCGCCGGCGTTACTCATCGCCGTCATGATTGTGCTCAGGGCCATGGTCGCCTGCTCGGCGCCGGAATAATCCGTATACTGGTTATCCAGGCCATATTGCACTGTGCCCTTGAGCAGCGCCGTCATGTCGCCTTTTCCGAATTTGTGCGACGAAAAGCGCTTGATCAACTGCTTGGCGGTGGCATGCAGGGCCTTGGCTTCCTTTTCCAGATCGCCCTGGCCCGTGCGGCTGGCCTTGTGCAGGGCAAGGCCGCGTTGCCGCAGCTGCTGGCCCAATTGCGGGTCCAGATGATTGGCGATTACCTGCAGCATCAGAAGGTTGGAATCCTGAAGCCGGGGAATACCCGGGCCCAGGCCGACCGTGGCGCGCGGCTGCCAGCGCTGTTCGTTCAGGCTGCGGTGGCAGCTATGACAATCGAACAGCACCAGCTCCGGGAACACACCGTCCCGGCCCATTTTCGGATCCAGCAGCACTTCCAGCATGCTGTTCAAGGCCATGGCCTGGCCAATGGCCCAGACCTGCACACCATTCCAGCTACCCTTGCGCTTGCGATAGTCCGCATCAACCTTGAAATGCGCTGGCTGCAGAGCTGTGAAAGTGTCCAATTCAAAGCTCATACGCGGATGGCCGGCGCCCATGATGCGATGATTTACGAAGCGTAGGTTGTCGCCGAAATGGCAGGACAGGCAGAGCCGCGCCCGTTCAATAGGCTTGGCCGTGAAATACAGGCCATTGGCGATATTGTTCTGATGTGACGCATTCGCCGCGATGTGGGTGCCGATCCAGCGCCCGGCACCGCCATGACAGGCTTCGCAGCTGACCCCGTCCGTCATCTGGAAGGTGCGATGCCGGCGCGCCTTGGGCACGTTGTCGGCATGGCAGTCAAGGCAGATGTCAGCCGTATGGGCATCTGGCAGGCCCAAATTCGCCGCAATCTTTTTGGAGCGTTCGTTCAGAAGCACTTCATAGGCCTTGGCGTGCTTGTCCTTGCTCTGCCAAGTCACGAATTCGTTCTGCAGAATGGGCGAGTTGGGCCAACTCTTCACCGCGCCGTGGCAGGTACTGCCGGCGCAGGAGGCTACACCCATATGAATCTCTTTGTCCGCGAGCGGCAAAAGAGCATCCGCCGCCGAAACATTGAAACTGACCAAAGCGCTGCCGAACATCGCGAGCGCACCTAGTAGGACGATAAAGCGCCGCACCGTCACCCCCCGTTGTTTCTCCGGCCATGTTCTCTGCACGCCGCCGGGTTGCCTTATCAGTGACGACCCGTATTTTCTTGCCGGTGCAGGGATACTTGGCACCAAAATCACTGTTCCAACGCAGCATTACTATTACAGACGCCGCGCCAGTTTTCTTTTTCGCCTGGAAGTATGGCACGAGCGCGCCGCTGATGTCACCATGAAGCGTTCTCGATAAAGGATGCAAGAATTCGCGATACCTTTACCGCACCCCAGCCGCTGCGGCATAGTAGCCGGCAAATCGGTAACAAATGGCCGCAATTTGACCTTGGATCTATACTTCGCTGCCTTGCTGGTTCTGGCCGCACCCTTTGCCGGGCGGTTTCTTGCCATGCTGGTATTGCGGTATCCCCATTGGCGTGGCGTGTGGCTCGGCCGATCTGTCTGTTTGGGATGTGCCGCGCCGCAGCCGGTGCATTCGCAAATTCCTCTGATTACCTGGACATTTAATGGCGGGGCCTGTGGCGTTTGCGGCCAAGGGTCGCCGGCCTTGGTGCCGTTCTTCGAATTGGCCGTTCCGGTGATCGCAATTTGCGCGCTCTACATCTTCGACGGCAACGCAGTTGGTATGGTGACCCTGTTGGGGTGCCTTTTGCTCACCGCCGCGGCGATCGACCAGCGCACGATGCTGCTGCCTGACAGCCTGACCGGCGCCGCCTTGCTGCTGGGTTTGGTAATGGCGGCGATGACGGGCCCAGCGGCTTTGTTGGCCGCCATCATGGGCGCCGCGGTAGGGTTCGCGGCTTTTTTCGTGATTGGGCGATTGTTTGCCCATCTCCGCAGACAAGACGGCCTCGGTCTCGGCGATGCCAAACTGCTGGCGGCGGCGGGCGCCTGGGTCGGTTGGCAGGCTTTGCCCTCGCTGGTGCTGGTCGCCGCCTGCACAGCGATATTGGCGATGTTGTCCACCACGCTGGTGGCAGGGGGCAATCTGCGCCGCCGCCTGCCGTTTGGGCCGCATCTGGCATTTGCAGCCTGGCTGACCTTGCTTTACAGGCCTATGGCATGAAGGAGCGCGGGTAATGGATGCGGCGGTGAAACAACTGCTCGAAACTGGACTGCTCAACGAAGGCGATCTTGAACGCGCCCGCGTCGCCGCCGAAGCCATGGCGACGCCGGTACATAGTGCCCTGGTACGCCTCGGCCTAGTGGCCGAGGATGCTATGGCCCGCTCTCTGGCAGACAGTCTCTCGCTGCCCCTTGCTGTGGATGAGGATTATCCCGATACCGTCGTATTGCCCGATCAGCTAACGGAATCCTTCTTGCGTACCTGTCAGGTTTTACCGCTTTCGGTCGATGCTCAAACCGTCACTGTGGCGCTTGCCGATCCTTTGGAACGCGAAACCGTCCGCGCGTTGGAGATGCGCCTTGATCGCAAGGTGCGTTTGGCGGTGGCCACGCCATCGCAACTGCGGCGACATTTCGACCGGCTTTATGGGTTAAGGGCCGGCCGGCAGGACGGCGGGCCTGAAGATGAAAGCCGCGGCTATATCGAACAACTGCAAGACCAGGCCAACGATGCGCCGACCGTTAGGCTGGCCGGCTGGCTGATCGAGCAGGCGGTGCAGCAACGGGCATCCGACATTCACCTAGAACCCGACGGCAACGAATTGCGGGTGCGATTCCGGATCGACGGGCTGCTGCGTGAAATCCGCCGCCTGCCGCTGAGCGATCATGGGCCGCTGATCAGCCGCATCAAGATTATCTCGGGCCTCGATATCGTGGAACGGCGGCTGCCCCAGGACGGCCGCACGCAGCAGGTGGTGGAAGGCCGGCGCATTGATATGCGGGTCTCGTGCCTGCCGATGATGCATGGGGAGGGGGTGGTTGTCCGGCTGCTGGACCAGGATCGCGCGCCGTTGGAACTGGCTGATCTTGGATTGGACGGAAGTCTGCAGGATAGAATTGCGGCGGCCCTCGATGGTGGCAGCGGCATCGTGCTGGCGACGGGTCCCACCGGCAGCGGCAAGACCACGACCCTCTACGCCGCGTTACAGCGCTTCAACGATCCACGGCGCAAGATTATCACGGTCGAGGATCCGGTGGAGTTCCAACTGCCTGGCATCAGTCAAATCCAAGTCCGACCCGAGATTGATCTCGGCTTTGCCCGGGTCCTGCGGTCCGTGTTGCGCCACGACCCGGACGTCCTGATGATCGGTGAAATCCGGGATTTGGAAACCGCGGAGATCGCCGTGCAGGCGGCTTTGACTGGGCATCTGGTGTTGTCATCGCTGCATACCGCCAGCGCCTGCGGTGCCTTGACCCGTCTGGCTGACATGGGGCTGGAGCCCTATCGCATCGCAGCCTCGATCACTGCGGTGGTGGCGCAACGCCTGGTCCGGACGTTGTGTGATCGCTGCAAGGCGCCGGTATCTGAGAATAGCACCGGCGGGGAAGAGGTCTACGAGGCGGTGGGCTGCGAATATTGTGGCGATACGGGCTATGCCGGCCGTACTTCCATTGCCGAAGTCCTGCTTGTCGACGAAACAATTCGAAGCCTGATCATGCAGGGCGCGGAGCCTCAGGCGATCGAAGAAGCGGCGCGGGCTGGTGGCCTTCTGGCCATGCGGCAGAATGGTCTGGACAGGGTAGGTCAGGGCCGCACCAGCGTGGCGGAAGTGCTGCGCGTCCTTGGGGGCGAATAGGCCGTGCCGCGGTTCCAGTATCGGGCCGTGGACGCGGGCGACCATGTGGTTGAAGCCATGATTGAGGCCGAAAGCCGGGAAATGGCATTGAGCCGGCTGCGCGGTGAAGGGCTCTTGCCGCTGCGTTTGGACCCTGTCGGCAATGGCAGCGGTGAAACCTGGCGCGGCAAGATACAACTTTGGCTGGGTCGTCTAGACGGTAAGAGCGGGCATCTGCCGCCCGAGGCGATTACTGCGTTCGTGCGTGAGATGAGTATGCTGCTTGACGCAGGCATTGTCGCCGACCGCGCCCTGGAGATCATCGTCCGCTCTGCTGAACGGTCCGCATTGGCGCAACTTGCAAGCGCTCTACGCCAGCGCATTCGTGCCGGAGACAGCCTTGCGGATGCCTTTGATCAGGATCCGGGTCATTTCGACCCGGTGTTTCGGGCCACGGTTCGTGCCGGCGAGAATGCAGGCGCCTTGACCGGTGCATTGGGCCGCCTAGCGGACTGGCGGGAACAGCGGGAGGCTATGTTGGCGGCGGTCAAGTCCGCCTTGATCTATCCCGGGTTTCTGATCGCCGCCGCGCTCCTGTCCTTTCTTGTCCTGTTGCTTTTCGTGATGCCTCAGTTCGAGGCGTTGTTCCGGCAAACCGGGGCGGAACCGTCACTGTTTGCCAATGTCTTATTCGTCCTCTCCAGCTTTTTGCGTAGCTATTTTCCATTCATCGCGGTGCTGGCTCTATTGATCTGGTTCCTTGCGCGGCGTCGAGGCGCATCGTTCAGCGGTTTGTTGTCGCGGTTGCCTTTTCTGACCGGCTATAAGCGGAAAGTCGCGACAGAACGCTCCCTTAGCGTCATGGCGATACTTTTCGCCAACCGCCTGCCAATGCCAAATGCCTTGGACTTGGCAGCGGAGGCTTCCGGTGATCCTGATCTTTCGGCCTCATTGCGGGGGGCAGCGGCACAGGTCCGCGAGGGCGCGCGGTTGAGCGATGGTCTGCGACGGGCCGGAGGACTGCCCGAACTGGTCATCGAAATGATCGCGGTAGGCGAGGACGCGGGCTCGCTGCAACAGATCCTGGATCGCCTTGCACAACGGCAACGGTCCGAAATAGAGCAAAGCCTGCGGCGGCTGGTGGCCGTGATCGAACCGGTTTTGATCATTTTGACCGGTCTCCTGGTTGCCTCTATCATTCTGACCTTGTTGTCGGCGATCGCGAGCGTGCATGCCCTTGTGTTCTGAAAATGTGTGTTATGAGAATGATAGCCGACGCCGACATGGCGCAAGGGGCGAGCAGGGCTTCACGCTTGTAGAACTTCTCGTCGTCCTGGTAATTCTCGGTCTATTGGTGGGTCTGGTGACGCCCGCGGTGATCGGATATCTCAGCCGCGCCAAAGTGGACGTGGCGCGCATTCAACTTGAAAGCCTGGCGACAGCATTGGATCTATTTCAGCTGGATGTTGGCCGTTACCCAAGGGATGCGGAAGGATTGGCGGCGCTGACCCAACGTCCGGCGGGGGAAGAGCTTTGGAACGGGCCCTATCTGAAGGGAGACGTACCGCTGGACCCCTGGCAGAAACCTTATCTCTACAAACGCGCCGGGAGCGGCGGCCGTGGCTATAGTCTGCAAAGCCTGGGCGCCGACGGCAAGGCGGGCGGTGATGGGGATGACGCCGATATTGCGGCCCGTTCGTCCGGGAAATGATCAATAATCGGCGGCAGGTCGGTTTCACGCTTATAGAGCTGGTGGTGGTCATCGCGCTATTGGCGCTGGTCGCCGCCGTCGCCGCGCCCGCGGCCGGCCGCCTATTCAACCTGTCCACGCCGGCCGACGATGCCGAGCGCCTGGCAACGGCCCTGCGTCAAGCTCGCATGGCTGCGATGTCGGAAAGACGGCCGCGGCGCGTTTGGATCGATCCGAAACAACGCCAATGGCGCCACGCTGGTGATGTGGGCGTCATATCAGGTGTCGCGCCAATTACGGTGACCGTGCCGCCGGCGGGCCGGGATCGAACAGGTTCAAGCGTAGTGTTTCTGGCGGATGGCAGTGCCACGGGTGGGCAAATTCTACTGGGTCAAGGGCAGGGTCGGCGAAGTGTCGATGTCGACTGGCTGACCGGAAATGTCGCGATTTCCAGGCCATAGCCAGGCCGGCTTCAGCCTGCTGGAGGTGCTCGTAAGCCTGGCTGTGGTGGCCTTGACCGTCGGCGTCGCCATTGGCGTATTCGGACAGGCTGCCGATAGTGCCGCCCGCGGCGAAAGGGCCTTATCGGCTTTGATGACCGCCCAATCCGTGCTGGCCCGCCACGGTGGGGACATACCCTTGAAGGAGGGGGTCAATCACGGGCGTTCTGAAACCGGCTTGTCCTGGCGCAGCGTCATTTCACCCTATGACGGTTTCGATGCGCGGCAACGGCGGCGCCTCCCCGTGCAGCCGTTCGCGGTGGAGGTCACCGTTTCCTGGGGAGATGGCACAGACCGATCCGTGACATTGCAGGCCTTGAAGATCGGGGGGACGGATCGTGTCCGATAGAAGACGCCAGGCCGGCTTCACCCTGTTGGAGCTTGTAGTCGGCATCGCCCTTTTGGCGATGATAGCCGCGCTTTTGGTCAATGTGCTGGGCACCGGCATTGCCGCCACCAAACAGGTGGACCAGCGCACCGAACGCATCGAACGGGTCTATCATGTGCATGCGCTATTGCGCCGACGACTGCAATCGGTGCGCCCCCTGGAATGGGAATTCGAGGGGCGCGGGCAACCGATATTCGTTGGCGAAGGGGCAGCCATCCGGTTTGTTGCCACAGCGCCGCCATGGCCCGGCCTGGGCGGACTGGTATTGGATCGTTTGTACCTCGACGGCGGCCGGCTGATGTTGGCGGAGCAGCCCTTTGCCGGAGACTTCAATGCCGCGAATGCCCACTCAACGGACAGATCTAAGGCGCTGGCCGAAGGTCTCGGTACGCTGCGCATTGACTATTTTGGTTCTGCGGACAGGCAAGGGCCGGATTGGCATGGCAAATGGAGCCAGCCTCGGCTGCCCGAGTTGGTCCGCATACGCATATCCTGGCGCGATGGCAGTTCCTGGCCGGATCTTGTGGTCCGACCGCGGCTCGCCCCGCAGCCGAGGTGATTGAGGATGACTGCGTCGAAACGGCATCAGCGGCAACAAGGTAGTGTGCTCCTGGTGGTGCTTTGGCTGTTGGTCATGCTGTCGCTGATCGCGCAAGGTTTGGCGCAGCGGTCCGGCGGCCATGTGACGATGGCGCGGGCGCAGATTGAGTTGGTGCAGGAAAACTTACGGGCCCAGGCGGGGGTGCTGCATGGTGCATTGCTTTTGCTGGATCCCGG
The DNA here is from genome assembly GCA_964344935.1 of uncultured Rhodospirillaceae bacterium. GTDB lineage: Bacteria > Pseudomonadota > Alphaproteobacteria. The sequence continues at coordinate 155,413 of CAYFPL010000009.1, read as the reverse complement.
GCAATCATTGCCGCCACGGCGCAGTCTGGTCGGAGAGGATGCACCGGTCATATTCGGCGCGCCGGTGGATATCGAGATCATCGATGAATGCGGCCGCATTGATCTGAATACCGGCCGCGCCAGCATGATCACCTCACTGTTCACTGGCCTTGGCCACCCCGAACATGCGGCAGGACAGGCCAGCGCGGTTCTTGATTGGCGCGACCCCGGCAGCCGGACCCGCCAGGGGGGCGCGGAACGCGACGCCTATCGTGCCGCGGGCCGCCATACTGGCCCGCGCGACGGTCCCTTTGAGAGCGTCGCCGAACTGCATCAGGTCCTAGGGCTTGATGCCGCCACCGTGGCGCGGGTACGGCCGTACTTGACTGTTGATTGCCTTAATGCCGGCGTCGACCCCATGGCCGCCAGCGAGACACTGCTACGGCTGCTGCCGTCGCAAACCAACTCTGAGTCGCTGGAGGCTTATCTGGACCGCCGTGAGCAGGCGAATCGTAACGCCGGCGGCGAAATGCTATGGCCACCTGGTTTGGAGAAGTATGTCGCACCCTCTGACGGGCACGCATATGGCATCAAGGCCAGGAGCCGGGGCGATATCTCCCAAGTTGCTTGGTCGGCAGTGGTTTGGCCCGGAAACAGCGCAGATCGTGCGCTGAGTTTTCGCACATGGGGTCCCGACAGAACCGAACTTTATGCCACGAAGAATAGCGGAGAAGACTGACAGCGAATGTTTCACTCCGACGGCAATTCGCGGTAGGCTAGGGGCCATCGAATTACGGGTCCGAGGAGGCGAGATGCCAGCAATCAGCCGAGTGCTTGCGTGTGGGATCCTAGTGGGCGCGCTGTCCGGGTGTGCTGTATTGGACGTTTCCGCATGGTTTAAGCGCGACATCCAGGACCAGACCACAGCCTTAGCCCCGACAGGGCAAGGTAGCGGCCCGAAAACGGCGCCGTCCGGCTGGATAATGGATGCGGTGAGCCGATGCGCCACCTCCAATCCGCAGCCGACCGAAGGCGAGAGCATACGCTGGTATGGCGGCTGCCGAGACGGCAAGATCGATGGCCAAGGGACACTTGTTTGGAACCGTGATGGCCGTGAGGTGGAACGCAACGAAGGCGGTTTCCGGGCCGGCGAATTGCATGGCGAGGTCGTGACCACTTTCGCCGACGGCAGCTTCATCGTTGGCAAGTATGTTGATGGACAGCGAGAAGGCAACTTCATGATCCGCCGTCCGGACGGCAGCCATGTCCATGCGATCTATGAAGGCGGCGCTCTGTCGGCACGGCGTCTTGCAGACCGCGCGGAAGTCGACGCCTGGATGTTGCAACGAGCTAAGCAAGTGGCTAGCGCCGCCGGGACAGCCGCGGACGAGACACCTCTGCCGCAGGTCACGCCGACGCCGGCCGCCGCGCCGGTATCAAAGGCGAGAACGCCTGTCCAACCCGCCGTGGCTGCCGTTCGATATGAAACGCCGAAGCGTTCTAAGGCTGCCAATACGGGTACGTCGGGTACTGGTTCTGTGTCCCAGCCCGCGGCTATCGCCAAGGCCGTCGAAACACCATCAGTGACGACGTTGAACCGGGGACCAAGCACGAGCGCGCCCGCGATCATCCAGGCGGCGTTCCAGCCGACATATTACCCGCAGCCGATCAGTCGTCTCGATACGGTGACCCAGACCGCTGGGATGTATGCGGGCCGATCCGGCCCCTGGGTGGTCGATTCCCGCGCCGGTTTGCCGGCTGCGTCCGTCATTGTCTCGGACATTAACGTGGTCCCGGACGTCAACGCGGGTTCAGATGTCAGCGTGCAGATGGCGGCGTTGGACCGTGCGATCGCCGCGCCGCCATCCCATGCCCAGCCGCGGTCCATCGTGCCTGCCGCATTTCAATCTGCCATTCGTTCACCGCGCGCCTTGGTAACGGGTGGCAGCGCGGTAGAGACGGCGATGACCTATGCCGGCCGCGACGGTCCATGGATCATCGATTCACGCGGTAGCGCCGTTACGCCTGTCAGCACAAGGCAAACGGTGGTTTCGAGCACGGCGCCGACGCCGGATTCTCTGTTCAGTCAAGGCTATCGCCTGGAACTGGCGGGCCGCTGGCAGGCCGCCGCGCAAGTCTATGACGCCCTGTTGCTGCAATATCCATCAGAGCCATCGGCCCTGCTGGCCAATGCTCGACTGGTGCGATTACGCCAACCGCAGCCGAACCCGACACAGTTGGCCCAGGTCCAAGGCGCAGAGGCCCCAGGTCAGGCCACGCGCAGGGTGGTCCGTGCGACGGGCGATGCGGCGGTGGTCACGGTGAATTCGCCAATTCCCAGTGGCTCCATGCGTCCGGCATCATTGACGCCTGCACAAGCTGAATTATCTCCGGCCCTGCACCGTCAAGTTTGCAGCCGCGACGGCCTCTATGAAAGCAACAGTAGCTGGTGCGGCACGGTAACCAGCGAGCAGGGGGCCTACTTCTGGGTCCGCGTTGACCAGGTGCATCTGGGCGGCTTTGCCACCATCGGCATTACCCGTTCGGCCTGCACGGGCAATAATTTCCTGACTTGGTTTTCCCCCGGTTCTTCGGTCAGGGTGCCGAAGGAATGCATGAAGTTCAAGGTAGGCTAATAGAGCCATGATTGATCCGATCCGATTGCTGAAAAGGATTTCGCGGTCCCTGCCCATGGCGTTCGCTGTTGCCATGCTTACCCAAATGCCTCTCAAGGCGCAGACGTCCGCCGATGCCTATACGGCCGCCGTATCGGCCATCGCCGACAGCGTCATAGCCAGCGCCGCCGGTGCCGCCGGCGGTGACCGGGCGGCCACGTACTTCGCCCTGCAGGGCCGTGATCCATCGCTGGGTGAGAGTGATGCGGTAATATCGGGCGCGCGGCGGCTCTACGAAATCTACCTGGCACTGGGCGGGCCGCAACTTGACCGCCATGGCTATTACGAACGCAAGGACGGACGCATCTATATTGGCCTGGACGGTGACGGCGGCCGCTGGGTCGATGGCGGCGCGCAAGCTTTGGAGGTCTTTCGCGAGCAATTGGTGGAACAGGCCCTGGCGCAGCAATCGGCCACATCGGCTGGGGCGGCGCCGTGCTCAAGTTTCTCCTGTTTACTCAGCGCCCACTATAAGGGGCAGGTGCCGCTCGCCGGTTTCGCCCCCCGCGGGGAAACCCAGGTGCTGACGCTGTCCGGCGAAGGCTTCAATGACGCCAATGGCCCGCCCGTGGTGTTGACCCCTGCGAGCCTTTATGTCGGCGAGGTGGCGTTCGACGGTGATGGGGCATTGCAGGTCAGCCTTTCGGTGGACGAAGCCGCGGCTCTGGGTGCCAAGGAACTTCATGTTTTCAATCGGGGGAGCAGCTTCCGCAGTGTCGGCGCCTATTTGGTCCATGTGGTGGCCAGTGTCGCCGAACTGGAGGTGATCGCCGCCGGCGGCGCAATGCCCAAGACCACGGCCCCGGCGCCCAATATTACGTCGCACCTGGGCGGCGTTGGCAGCGAGGATGACCATGGTGACGAGGCGGCGATAGCGGCCGAAATCGCTGACAGCCTTGATGGCCGTCTGGAACGGCCAGGTGACCGAGATGTCTTTCGCCTGGTGGTGCCGCAATCGGCGGCGGTCCAGGTGGCATCCAGCGGCGCTGCGGATCTCGGCGTTGAATTACGCAATGCGGCCTCGGAACTTATCGCCACTGACGATGACAGCGGTGCGGGATACAATTTCCAATTGTCCCAGACGCTATCCGCCGGAACCTATTTCATCACCGTCAGCCATTGCTGCGGCGGTACGGGTTCCTATCAGCTAACCGTTAGCCAAACGCCGCAATAGAGTTCCTTCGGGGCCCTAGCCCAGAGAATTCTTCTTACATCCGCCGCGGCTGGCGGATGCCGACCCGTTCCCGCTGCATTAGGGTCAGGAATTTATCTTTCAGCGTCGTGGTCACCACCCGTGCATCGTTGGGGCTGCTGATGATGATGGGTCGGATCAGCACCACTAGTTCTGTGCGCCGTGTGGCCTTGGCAGTGGTGCCGAACAGGCTGCCGATCACAGGTAGTTCGTGCAGCAGCGGCAGGCCGCTCTCGCCGTCCGAGGCGGTCTCGCGGATCAGACCGCCCAGCATTACGGTCTCACCACTTTCAATGGTCACTGTGCTGAGCAGGCTGCGGTTTTGGATGGTTGGTGAATCGATGGTCGAGGTGGTGGTCTGCGTCACGTCGCTGACCTCCTGGACGATATCCATCGAGACCATGCCCGAGCCGTTGATGCGCGGCTTTACTTCCAAATTTACGCCGGTTTGGCGGTATTCAACGGTGTTGACGATCAGCGGCGTGTCGGAGACGGCGCTGGTGGTGTTCTGGGTGATGATCGGTACTTCATCGCCCACGTTCAGACGCGCCACCTTATTGTTCACCACCAGTATGTTCGGCGAGGAGATAATGTTGACTTCCGTCAGGTCCGAAAGGGCATCGATCACCAGCTTCGTTCGCGTGGCACTGTTCAGGATGAAGTTGAATCCGGGCACGATGGGGGAGGCGAGCGGATCGACGAAGGATCCATCGCTGCTGCCGGTCTGGGTGCCCCGGGTCAAGGTGACAAAACCGTCGTCGGTGATGCCCAGGCCGCCGTTGGATACAGCGTATTGGATGCCATAGCGGAGTTGATCGCGCAGGGTTACTTCGAAAACACTGGTTTCGATCATTACCTGCAGGGGAGGGATGTCCAATTGCGTCAGCACATCCTCAATCATCCGGAATTGATCAGGTACGGCGGAAATCAAAAGAGCATTGCGTTCCACATCCACGGCGATGGTCAGGTTGTCATCGCCTGGCGTCGACTGGGTCTGTTGCGCATCGCTGCTGCTGGCGCTGGCATTGGTGATGGGACTGCCACCGCCCGTCCTTTGGATCGTGCCAACGATTTCGCGCAAGGCTGTGGCGATATTCTGTGCTTCCCCATATTGCACATAGTAGACGTAGAGGCGCCGTTCGGTGGGGCTGAGGTTCCGGTCCAGGCGATAGATCCAATTACGTGCTTCTTCGATATGGTCAAAGTTGCGGGACAGCACCATGACAGCGTTGATACGGTCGACGGGGATAAACTCGGTGGCGACGCGGGCCCCCGGCGTCCGTCCAGAGGCGCCAAAGATGGCATCCACTTCCTTGACCACGGTCCGGGCATCGGCATTCTGCAGACCCAACAGCAAGACATGCTTGCCGGTCATCTGGTCGACATCGAAGATTTCCACCGTATCGCGCGCGAGCTTCATGGTTTGGGCATCGCCGGCGATCAAAATCAGATTGCGGTCGATATCGCTGTAGGCGATGGAGCGGGCGGGCAGCAGGGGCGTCAGGATCTTGGCCATTTCCTCGGCCGCTATGAATTGCATGGGAAAGGCCACAAACGATTGCCCGCCGTCGGCCTTGTCGGCCATTGCTACGGTGCCGCCCAGGCGGCCCGGAACGCCCGTATCGCGGGAGACCCGGTAGACACCCTGGTACATCACCAGCCGCGCGCCGATGGACCTTAACGCCCCCTGGAACACGGGCAGGACATCGCCCCGGCGGATCGGCTTGCTGGTCGATAGGGTTATTGCGCCGCTGACGCCTGGGTCGACGAAATAGTTCTGACCCAAAACTTCGCTGATCACGAAGCGGGTGACTTCGCGCACGTCCGCGTCGCTGAAATTTAACGTGATGTTCGCCGGACCCGCATCCGCGCGCGGCCGCGCAGGTGACTTCGCAGCCTTGTAGATCTCGTCGATGCGGGGCTGACGCTGCGGCGTCAGGCGCATGCCTGGTGTACGTTGAGCCTCTTTCGGCGCCGACCCGATGCGCGGTGGCGCAACAGAGGCTTGTAACGATGTCGAAACGGCGGGCGTGCCGGCGTCCGCGGGCAGTTGTGACGGCTCTTTCACCGCCTGGGCGGTACAGCCCACAACGGCAATGGCAATCGGCAGCGCCAAGAGTCTTTTGATCACGCGGGCCTTCCGTGGATGTTCTCTACCCAAGTGAACAGCCTAGGTGCAATTGCACTGGCGATCAACGAACAATGGGGCAAGGAACATTGGCGAAAAGGGTTGGCGAAGGCCGCATTGCATTACGGTGCGAGTATGTGTTCGAGGCGTTCGCCGCCCTTGGCAAAAACAAGGCGCCGCGGTGAGACAGACTGCAAGCGCCAGCCGTCCAATTCGCCGCCTTCTTCCACGCTGACATGCTGGCCTTTTCCGTCGACGAGCAGCGCCAGGCGTCGGCCTTCGGTGACAACGACACCGCTGAGCCGGTAACGGCCAAACAGCATCGGTCCCTTTCCGGAGACAGAGGGGGTCTGATCAGGCGCGCGACGGCTAGCCGCGAACAGGGGCCGTTGGATCATGGCCGAAAATGTCTCGATGGCTGGCGGTTCCATCAGATTGGCAAGCGGCGCCCCTTTGTTGGCGGCCGCCGGCGGAACCGTGAGCGAAGGCTGGGGCAGCAGGCGGTTCAAAGGCAACAGCCATGGCGCGGCCGCTATGGCCAGCAAGACCGCTGTCGCTGCGACTACGACGCCGTTCCGGGCTTGGAAAATCATGGCGCCGCCGCCCGCTGTAGTGCTGTGATCTGCATATCAACCGTCAATCTGCGGTCAGGTCCCAGAACTCGTCCGCCCGGCGCGCGTATGCTCAAGCGTTCAATCACTACCAATGGCAAACCGTACTCCAGGCGATGAAGCAGCCTGCGCAGACCGGATAGATCGACCCTGAAATCGGCGCGTAGCGAGATGCGCCGGTGACCGTCCGTGGTGATGGCCGGCAGGACTTCCAGTCGGGCCAACTCGGCCGATGCGTTCTCCAGCGCGGCGCCCAGGTGCTGTTGAAGGCCAGCCTGAGCCTCGCCTTCACTGCCGGCGGCGAGGAGGATCACCTGCCCATCCTCGCGTTGCAGAAGTTGGTCCAGATGTTGGTGCCGCTCGGATTGCCGCGCCGAAGACACGTGCGCAAGTGCGAGAGCATCCCGCGCTCGATCCAGAGCCGAGAGGGCATCCCGATAGGCGAAAATCAGGAGCAGCACGGCAATCACGGTCACAAGCAACATACCCATTCGCCAGCTCAGCCGAAGCAAGCTGTCCATCCGTTGTGTTGATGTCGCCGCCTGTGCCATGACCCCGCCGCCGTTAGCGGCTGACCCTTTCCAGATTAAAGACGAAACGTTCGCCGTCTGCACCCTGGTTTCGCACCACGGGCGCGGCGTAGACCACTGCCTCGAATCCGGGCGATGCCTCTAACAACTGCACCAGCGGTACGTTGTTGTCGCTGACGCCCTCGATGACCAAATTCGCGCCTTCGATGGTCAGGGCGGTCAGCCAGGTGCCGTCAGGCAATGTTGCTGACAATTGGTTCAGCGTATCGACGGTCTCGCCATGTCGGCGTAGGTCGATGACGGCGTCCCAACCAGCGATGCCGCCTGACTGGCTATTGTTTGTGCGGGCTGCAATAAGCCCGCGTTTTACGTCGTTCGCTTCAAGCGCGATCGCGTCGGCGTGGCGATGTAGCCAGTAAAGCGGCGATACCAGTGCCGCCACAAGAGCAGCCAATAGCATCAAATGCAGCCAACGACGGGGCCGGGGCGGGGGTGCTGCCGTATCTTTCGGCACCTCCATCGGCACGTCTTCTCCGGCAATTTCAGCGAACAGCCGCACAACGCCAAGATTTTGGGTCCCAAGGCCGAGCAGGATATTCTGCAGCTCATGGCGTTGTGCAATGACAACCTGGGCCGTGATCGATCCGGAATCGCCTGGTGTATTCTCAATGCGCCACCCGTAAACCACATCCTGAGCCCGGAAAGGCGTATGGCGCTCGATTTCGAAGCCGATCGCGCCTTTCAAGTCCGATTGCGGCGTGGCCCGCGGCAACCTGACGTCGCGCCGCAATACCCGCGCAGGGTCCAGATGCAAGGCCGCCGGGACGGCGCCTTGGGCGGACAATCGGTCGATTTCCCTTTGGCCTTCTATGACGCCGATTGTGCCGTTCGGATCGATCTGTAGCCGCGCCAGCGGGGCGGCAGTCCGGCGGTCGTGGATCGCAGCGGCATCGCCCTCCAGATAGACGTGGACACGGGGCGGTGAAAGGGCATCCAGGCTATCCAACAGGCCGCCCAGCCGGTTTCGTCCACCGTTGTCTCCGTTCGTCAAAGTGGGGGTCGATGTCACCAAGGCGCCCTTCACCATTGTGCGGCGCCACTGCGTGGAGAGAGGCGCGCATTCGATTCGATTAAAGCTACATCGACTTAAGCCACAATGCGCGTCCAGCGCAAGGTCGGCGCCTATGGCTTTGTTACTCCACCAAAGGGCCAGCAGAACGAGATTTGGGCGCAATGGATTGATCTGCCCGGGGCCGTGTCCAGCACGATCGAGAGCTCATTGTGCCGTGAGCCTACCTCGTAAAGATGACCACTGTCAGTCCGGATACCGTGCCGCCTCTGGACACCGGCACCCAATGTTTGGAGACAGGTGCCGGGGTATTGCATCGAAACGATCCAATATTGACTGGGAATCTAGATGCTTTTCGCCTAAACACGTCCCGATGGATTGCCATTCGGCTGCGAACCAGACAGCGGTTCGGGGACTTCTCGAAATTTCAAATACGACGGTTTGGAGATATTTGCATCATGCCTAAACAACTCATGATCTACGAAGAAGCGGTGCCGATCTCCAGAGAGCGCCACGGCGATTGGTCGGTGAAGGCTGGAGGAAATTATTCTTTCGCCAGCGAGGTTAATTCAGTGCCATTGTTGGCGGCGGAATTCATTCCAGCCGCGACCGAATACGCCATCATTTTCGCTGGCGAAGGGGAGTCGATCTTCCCGTCCGTGATCCTCGGTTTGCGCGACGGCGAAAATTCCTTCGTCGCCGACGACGGTGCCTGGCAGGGCAATTACGTGCCGGCCTTTCTGCGTCGCTATCCGTTCGTCTTTTCACGCTCTGAGGATGGCGCCACCTTTACCCTTTGCATCGACGAGGAATTCGAAGGCTGTAATCAGGACGGCAGGGGCGAGCGGTTATTCGATTCCGAGGGACAGCAGACGCAATATCTCGATTCCATGCTGAAATTCAGCCGCGAATATCAGGCCCAGTTCAACCGAACCATGCAGTTTGCCAAACGCTTGCACGAGTTGGAATTGCTGGAAGCGGCGCATGCCCGCTTTCAATCGCCCGATGGCGCTTCCGCCTCCCTGGCGGGTTTTCAGACTGTCAACCGAGACAAGTTGAAGGCGCTTCCGGGCGAGACCCTGGCGGAAATGGCCCGCACGGACGAGCTGGAGCTTTGCTACGTCCACATACAGTCGCTGAACAATCTAAATCCCATGGCCCAGCGTCAGGCCCAAGCCGCCGGATTGGGCGCCGGGACCGCCCCACCGGCAGAGAATTCGTCCGATGCGGATAAGGGCTAGAAGAAATAGCGTGACGGCGGCCATGAAAAAACCGCGTCCCGCTCTTACTCTATTCGCATTCGTATTGGCGGTGTGGCTGCCTGCCTCAGCGGCCGCATTTGATCTGCAAGGCCATCGTGGCGCGCGTGGCTTGGCGCCGGAGAACAGCCTTCCCGGCTTTGCCCTGACGCTGGCTATCGGCGTTACTACGTTGGAACTCGACACCGGCGTTACCGCTGATGGTCATGTGGTCGTCAGCCACGATCGCCGGCTCTCGCCCAGCCTGACTCGCGGCCCCGACGGTGGCTGGTTGGAGAAACCCACGCCCGCCGTAAATGCCCTGACGTTGGAGCAGCTGCAAAGGTATGACATAGGCCGGATTAATCCCGACAGCCGCTATGCCCGACGTTTTCCCGGCCAGGTCGGACAGGATGGCGTTGTAATCCCCACTTTGGCCCAGGTCTTTGCCTTGGCTGCGGAACGGGGAAATCGCCACGTACGCTTTAATATCGAAACCAAACTGCGGCCCGACCGGCCGGCGGAAACCCTGCCGCCGGCCGAATTCGCGGCCCTGGTCGTCGCGGCAGTCCGCGGCGCCGGTCTCGCGGACCGCGCCACCATCCAGTCCTTTGACTGGCGGACCTTGATCAAGGTGCAGGAAACGGCGCCGGAAATTCCAACAGTTTATCTCACCGCCCAGCAACGCTGGCTGGACAATGTCCAGGCGGGCGGAGAGGGGGCATCGCCTTGGACAGCGGGCTTTGATATCGATGATCATGGCGGTTCCATCCCGCGCCTGGTAAAAGCGGCGGGCGGCGCCGTTTGGTCGCCCTATCATCGGGAACTGGATGCAACGCAGCTGCGACAAGCCCAAGACCTGGGGCTGAAGGTTGTGGTCTGGACAGTGAACGACAAACAACGCATGGCGGAACTGATCGAAATGGGGGTGGATGGGATCATCACCGACTATCCCGACCGTCTACGCGAGGTAATGGCGGCCAAGGGTATGCCGCTGCCAAAACCGACGCCCTGAAATCAAATTTTGCGATAGGCCTAGCCGGCCAGGCTGTCTTCCATGCCAAGGTGTGTGGCGACGGCACGGCGCTGGCTTGCCGTCATGTGCAGGCCGCATTTGCTACGCCGCCACAGGATATCGTCGGCGCTGACCGCCCATTCCTTGGCCGCGAGATATTCGATTTCCCGCTCCGTCAGGCCGGCACCGAAGTCACGGCCCAGATCGGCCGAGGCGCCGGCGGGGCCAAGTACATCCCACGTCAAGCTGCCGTGCCGGCCCGCGATCGCCGACAGGAGCGCTGGTGACAGGCCGGGATAGGCCTTCGCCAACCTAGCTGTCAGCCCTTCCATGCCATCTGGTCCCAGGTCGCCGCCTGGTAAAACGGCAGTGGCAGTCCAATCGCCTGCCGCCTCGGGGAAGATGGTCCGCAGCTTCGACATGGCACTCTCGGCCAACCGTCGATAGGTGGTGATCTTGCCGCCGAACACGGACAGAAGTGGCGCCGCATCCGCCCCGGCGCCCTGGTCCAGTTCCAAGACGTAATCCCTGGTCACGGCAGACGGATCATCGGCTTCATCCCCGAACAGCGGCCGGATGCCGGAGAATGACCAAAGTACGTCGTTCGGCGCGGTCTGGCGGTTGAAGTAGGCATTGACGGCATCGCAGAGGTATTGGGTCTCATCCGCCGATATACGGGCTGCGCCCGGATCGCCCTGGAAATCGACATCCGTTGTCCCAACTAGGGAATATTCGCCCTCGTAGGGCAGCACGAAGATCACCCGCCGGTCACTATGTTGCAGGATGTAGGCGAAATCCCCCTCATACAGCCGCGGCACAACGATGTGGCTGCCCTTCACCAGGATGGTCCGTCCGGCCCTGGTTTGGGACGGCGATTTGGATTGCTCCAGACTTCCAAGCACATTTTCAACCCAGGGTCCGGCGGCATTGACGATGGCGCGGGCGTCGATCGTTTCATCGGCGCTGCCGCGTCTGTGTCGCAACTGGGCCCGCCAGCCCCCGTCTTGGCGATAGGCGGATAACAACTCTGTTCCGCACATGATACGGGCACCGCGTTTCGCCGCATCCATGGCATTCATGACGACCAGACGGGCATCGTCCACCCAGCAATCGTAGTAGCTGAAGCCTTTGCGGATTTCGGGTTTTAGGGCAGCGCCGGATGCATCCAGGCGCAGGTTCAGGCTCGTGGAGTTGGGCAGGCTGGGGTGCGGGCCCATGTGGTCATAGAGAAACAGGCCGAGGCGAACCAGCCAGGCCGGCCGAATGGTGTTGACCAACGGCAAGACGAATTTCAGCGGCGAGACCAGATGCGGCGCGGTATGCAATAGCACCTCCCGCTCTGCCAGGGCCTCCCGCACCAGACGGAACTCGTAGTATTCCAGGTAACGCAGGCCGCCGTGGATCAATTTGCTGCTGGCCGAAGATGTTGCCGCCGCCAGATCGTTCATTTCGCACAATGCGACCCTTAGTCCGCGGCCTGCGGCATCGCGTGCTATGCCGGCGCCGTTGATGCCGCCACCAACGACGAGCAGGTCGTAGGTTTGGGTTTCCGGCAAGCTGCTTCCCCGCTTTCAAGAAGTTTGCACGCATGAAACATGCGTCTTGAGATAATACGCTAATCTGAAAGATTTATTTTCACAATCGAAAATTGGAACGAAAATCACGAAAAGCGCGTGTTGATGCTACCGCACCAAATAGAGGTATGCAGAAATGAGCCCAACAAAGGCATCAGGCGGGTAAATGCACTTCCACGCCGTTCTCTACCAGCAGCTTGGCAATGTTCTCGGGCGGCGGCCGATCAGTGAAAAAGGCGTCCGCCTGGGTGATATTGCCCTGGCGGACCATGGCATTCCGCCCGAATTTGGAATGATCCACGGCCAAAAACACCCTGCGGGAATTGGCAATGATGGCCTGGGCGATGCGCACTTCACGGTAATCGAATTCAAGTAGTGCGCCGTCCTCGTCGATGCCGCTGATGCCAATGATGCCGAAATCGACCTTGAACTGATTGATCAGATCCAGGGTCGCTTCCCCCGTGATGCCGCCGTCCCGGTGCCGGAGAAGGCCACCGGCGACAATCACCTCGAAATCCTCTTTTCCGGCTAAGGTATTGGCAACATGAAGATTATTTGTGATGACTCTTAGCCCTGCATGGCCCAAAAGCGCCTTGGCGACTTCCTCGTTGGTGGTGCCGATGTTGATGAAAATAGAGGCCTCGTCAGGAATATGGCGGGCCAGGCTTTGAGCGATCCGCCGCTTGCCGTCCTGATGCAGGATCTTGCGCGTGGAATGAGACAGGTTCTCGACACTGGAAGGCAGGCCGGCACCGCCGTGATAGCGGCGTACTTGGGATTGTTTCGCCAGATCGTTGATATCCCGCCGTACGGTCTGCGGCGTGACATTGAACTCCTGGGCCAGGGCATCAATTGTGATGAAGCCATGTCGCTGCACAAGTTCTAGGATTTTGGCTTCTCGGTCCTGTCGTTTCGCCATTCCGCCGGGCCCTTTGTTTGGAGCATTCGTATATGCCGCAAGATTGCCCAAGGTTCAATGTCAAGGCCACTGCTGACCAAATACTTTCGTATTCGTCGTTAAGAATTTTCGCATTCGAAAAATAGTACCTTGACTCATACCCCTGTTCGCCGGAACATCGGTTCATGAAGGACAATAACGGCAAAACGACCTTGCGGGGAATTGGCCGTGCGTATCCGAGCAGACAATTGGATCGTGGTCTGGTCGGCTCTAGGCCAAGGCTTGTTGTCGTCGCGCCGTAACAAATTTGCGTTATCAAGCACCAGTCTATTGCAACAACAAGAAACCGGGAGGACACCAAAATGAAACGAAGAACAATTATGGGCTTGGCCGCCGCGGCGACGCTGGCGGCTACGTCGGCGACCTCCGCCTTTGCCGCCACCAAGGTTCAATGGTGGCATGCTATGGGCGGTGTCCTTGGCGAACGCGTGAACAAGATCGCCTCCGACTTCAATGCGACCCAATCAGATTACGAGGTCGTTCCCGTCTACAAGGGCAACTACACCGAAACCATGACAGCCGCCATTGCGGCGTTCCGGGCCAAGAAGCAGCCCCATATCGTGCAGGTGTTCGAGGTTGGCACAGCGACTATGATGGCCGCCCGTGGCGCCATCTACCCGATTGAGGATTTGATGAAGGCCGCTGGCCTGCCGTTCGACAAATCGATCTATCTGCCGGCGGTGATTTCTTACTATCAGCGTCCGAATGGCGATCTGTTGTCCATGCCGTTCAACAGCTCCACCCCCGTTCTTTGGTACAACCGTGATGCTTTTAAGAAGGCTGGCCTGAACCCTGACTCCCCTCCCAAGACCTGGGGTGACGTGGCGGCAGCCTCGAAGAAGCTCCTGGCCTCCGGCATGAAATGTGGTTTCTCTTTCGGCTGGCAGTCCTGGGTCATGGTGGAGAATTTCTCCGCCTGGCACAATCTGCCGATTGGCACCATGGCTAATGGCTTCGAAGGTCTGGCGACGGAATTCACCTTTAACAACGACAAGGTCGCCGGCATGCTTCAGCAGATCGCTGATTGGAGCAAGGACAAGGTGTTCGAATATGGCGGTCGCCGTGGCGAGAGCCTGCCGAAATTCACCAATGGCGAATGCGGCATGTGGATGAACTCATCGGCCTACTACGGCTCCATCAAGAAGCAGGCCAAGTTCGATTTCGCCCAGACCATGCTGCCCCTGGACACCAATATTGCGGCCGCCCCGCAGAACTCGATCATCGGCGGCGCTACCCTGTGGGTGTTAAAGGGCCACGCGGCTGGCGATTACAAGGGCGTGGGCCAGTTCATGAACTACCTCTCCTCGCCCAAAGTTCAGGCCTGGTGGCATCAACAGACCGGCTATGTGCCCATCACGACGCCGGCCTATGAATTGAGCAAGAGCCAGGGCTTCTATGACAAGAACCCAGGCACGGATACGGCGATCAAGCAGCTCAGCCTGAACAAGCCGACGCCGAATTCCATGGGCTTGCGGTTCGGCAATTTCGTCCAGGTCCGCGACGTAATCAATGAAGAGATGGAAGCGATCTGGGCCGGCAAAAAGACTGCCAAACAAGGACTGGATGATGCGGCCAAGCGTGGCAACGCGCTGCTGCGGAAATTCCAGCGGGCAAATAAGGGGAGCTAGGGTCTAACCTAGCCACCTCAACCTGGTCGGGGCGGCGGTCAGCCTTGCGCTTGCCGCCGCCTCGATTGGTTGGAGGGGTGCATTCTTGATTTCGGGAATGCCGCTACCCTGAACGATCGAAAAGATTAATTGCCCGAATTCGTCACGGCGCGCTAGCGTTATAGTCTTTAGGAAATCACCATCTAAATCAGGGGGTCGTGGTGATTAAACGCGTTGTCTTTCGCCATCGCTGGCTGCCCTTTGCGCTGGTAGCGCCGCAACTGCTGATCACCTTGGTCTTCTTCGTCTGGCCCGCCAGTCAGGCGATGTATCAATCGGTACTGGTCGAAGATGCATTCGGCCTGTCGACGGAATTCGTCTGGTTCGACAATTTTGCTGCATTGATTGCCGACGAGCATTATCTGGGCTCCTTCCGCACCACGATCGTCTTCAGCGTCTCGGTCGCCGGTCTCTCCATGAGTCTGGCTCTGCTACTCGCCGTCATGGCGGACCGGGTGATCAAGGGGGCCATCGCGTATAAAACCCTGTTGATCTGGCCTTATGCCGTGGCGCCGGCCGTGGCCGGTGTTTTGTGGTTCTTCATGTTCAATCCCACGGTCGGCATCAATGCCTACTTGCTGCGGGTCATGGGTTATGACTGGAACCACTACCTGGACGGCGGCGATGCGCTGTTGTTGGTCATCATGGCGGCGTCATGGAACCAGATCAGCTACAACTTCCTGTTCTTTTTGGCGGGCTTGCAATCCATTCCCCGCTCATTGATAGAGGCAGCCGCCATCGACGGCGCCTCGCCCTTCAAACGATTTTGGACCATCGTCTTCCCGCTGCTCTCGCCGACCACGTTCTTCCTGTTGGTGGTGAACAGTGTCTTTGCCTTCTTCAACACCTTCGGCATCATCCATGCCACGACAGAGGGCGGGCCGTTCCAGGCCACCACCATTCTTGTCTACAAGGTGTTCAATGACGGCTTCATCGGACTTGACCTGGGCGGTTCCGCGGCCCAGTCGGTCATATTGATGGCCATCGTGATCGGTCTGACGGTCTTTCAATTCCGCTATATCGAGCGCAAGGTGGAATACTGATGGTCGAAAACCGCCCCCTGCTGACCTTCATCTCCCACCTGATCATTATCGTCAGCTTGGCGGTGGTTATGCTGCCGGTATGGATCACCTTCGTCGCCTCGACCCATCCCATTGATGCCCTGATGACCCAGCCGATCCCCATGTGGCCCGGCGACAAGTTTCTGGAAAACTATTCCCTGGTTCTCAGCGCCGGTATCGAAGATGCGGGCGGTGTGCCTGTGGGCATCATGATGTTCAACAGCCTGATCATGGCTCTGGCCATCACCATCGGAAAGATCGCCATTTCCCTGATCGCGGCCTACGCCATCGTCTATTTCCAATTCCCCTTCCGCATGACTTGCTTTTGGATCATCTTCATCACGCTGATGCTGCCAGTAGAGGTTCGCATCCTGCCCACCTTCAAAGTGGTGGCGGATCTGGAAATGCTGAACAGCTATGCGGGCCTGTCGATCCCCCTGATCGCCTCGGCTACGGCAACATTTCTGTTCCGGCAGTTCTTCCTGACGGTGCCGGAGGAGTTGACCGAGGCCGCCCGCATCGACGGCGCGGGGCCCGTGAAATATTTTTGGGACATCCTGATGCCGCTGTCGCGGACAAATATCGCGGCGCTGTTCGTCATTCTGTTCATCTACGGCTGGAACCAATACCTCTGGCCGCTGCTGGTGACCACGGAGGAGAGTTTCTACACCGTGGTTATGGGCATCCAACGCATGGTCAATGTTTCTGAATCCATTCCCGTCTGGCATCTGGTGATGGCGACCACGATCCTGGCCATGCTGCCCCCGGTGATCGTGGTGGTGACCATGCAGAAGCTGTTCGTCAAGGGACTGGTGGAAACCGAGAAGTAGCCTAGGGAACGAAGCCATGGCCGAAGTTGCGCTCAAGGGCGTTGAAAAAGTCTATCCCAACGGTTTCAAGGCCATTCACGGCGTTGACGTGGATATCACCGACGGCGAATTCCTGGTTCTGGTGGGGCCTTCGGGCTGCGGCAAATCCACTCTGCTGCGCATGGTGGCGGGACTAGAGACAATTTCGGGCGGGGAGATATCCATTGCCGGCCGCGTGGTCAATCAGCTTGAGCCCATGCAGCGGGACATCGCCATGGTGTTCCAGAACTATGCCCTCTACCCGCACATGTCCTGCTACAACAATATGGCCTATGGCCTGAAGAACCGGGGCATGCCGAAGCCGGAGATTGAGTCCAGGGTGCGGGAGGCGGCCCGTATCCTGGAACTGGACGGACTGCTTGATCGCCGGCCCAACCAACTATCGGGCGGCCAACGCCAGCGGGTCGCCATGGGCCGGGCCATCGTTCGCGAGCCGGCGGTATTCCTGTTCGACGAGCCGCTTTCGAACCTGGACGCCAAGTTGCGGGTGCAGATGCGCATCGAGATCAAGCGCCTGCATGCCGAATTGAACATTACCTCGATCTATGTCACCCACGATCAGGTCGAGGCGATGACGCTGGGTCACCGGCTGATGGTCTTGAACGAAGGCCGCATGGAACAGCTGGGAACGCCCATCGAACTTTATGAAAAACCCGCGACAACATTCGTCGCCGGCTTCATCGGATCCCCATCAATGAATTTGCTGCAGGCCCAAGTCAGTGACGACGGGGGGCGGGTTGTGCTTTCGGGCGGCGATAGCTGGGCCCGCAGCCATGATGGCAATGGCCATGGCGGCCGGGCCGTGACCTTGGGTGTGCGGCCGGAGCATTTCGAGATCAGTCCCGAAGGCGAGGGCGCGGCGCGCCTGCATGTGGCTTTGGTCGAGCATTTAGGCGCCGATACCCTGGTGCACGGCCACTTTGGCGAGGATCGGGACAATCTCACCGTGCGCCTGCAAGGCGTGATCGACGCCGGCGCCGGCGATGTCCTGCCCCTTAAAGTGACTTCAGACCACTTGCACCTTTTCGACCCGGAGACCGGCCAGCGTCTGGATTGACGCCGGCGCCGGCTATTCCGCCGCTTCGCCGCGGCGTCTTTTGACGATCGCCTCGCGCATGCTTTCGGGCAGGCCGCCCGGGTCGACGGCGATGCCGTGTACTTGCACATTGTGGCTGTGGCAAAGCTGGTGCAACCCAAAGACGCTCTTCATGGCTTCCGGCCGGCCCTGGGCGTCCTGGGATTGGTTGACCGCCTGCTTCGTCAGTTTCAGGGCAAACAGGGGCTTCTTGGCGATGCGTTCGGCCATGGCCAGAGCCGTTGCCAACAGGTCGTCGCGGGGCACCACCTGGTTGACCATGCCCAGCTGGCGTGCCTCTTCGGCGCCCAGCCAGTCGGCGGTGAAGAGCCACTCCTTGGCCTTGCGCGGGCCGACCTCCCAGGGATGGGCAAAGAATTCCACGCCGCAGACGCCCATCTCAACCACCGGGTCGCGGAACTCGGCGTCATCGGAGGCGATGATGATGTCGCAGGCCCAGGCCAGCATCAGGCCGCCGGCGATGCACTTGCCCTGCACGGCGGCGATGGTCGGCTTGGGCAGGTTGCGCCAGCGTTCCGTCATGGCCAGATAGATTTCCGCCTCGCGGGAAAAACGTCCTTCGGCTCCCGGCGGATCGAAACTGCCCCAGGTATCGATCAAGGGGAAATCCTTCCAGGTCTTGCCGCTGTCGCCCGAGAGATCGTGGCCGGCACAGAAATGCGGGTCGGCACCGGCAAGGATAATGACCTTGATGTCGTCATCGGCCGCCGCGCGGTCGAAGGCATGGTTCATGTCGTAGGTCATCTGCAGATCTTGGGCATTGCGTGCCTTGGGCCTGTTCAAGGTGATCTGCGCCACCGCCGGAAGCGGTTCGGTGTAGGTGATGGTCTCGTAGCTCTCGGTCATGCAACTTACTCCGTCTATTCGTCGCCTTCCGGCGTCTTCGCTTCGATGGTGGGGTCTATCACTGACAACATGGCGGGCCAGTAAGCTTCCGCCAATGGACCTTCTGCGCCTTCCTCGAGAATTTCATTGGTGGTCCGCGCCGCCTTGACCTCGACACCGGTCTCCTCTGCCAGATCGAGGGCGTATTTCATATCCTTGATCATGTAGTTGATGGAAAAGGCGCGCAGCGGGAAGACGCCGGGCAGCATGGCTTTGACGCCATGGTTGCGCAGGACAAAACTGTCGGCGGAGCCCTTGGCCAGAGTGTCCAGCAATAGGGCATCATCCAGGCCGGCGCGGCGGCCGATCGTCAGGGCCTCTGCTACGGCGTTGACGGTTTCGGCGACGATCATGTTGTTGAGGATCTTCACCACCTGGCCGCTGCCTACCTCACCGCAGAGCGAGATGTCGTTGGCGTAGCAGGCGATCAACGGCTCGATGCGGTCGAACACCGATGTCTCGGCGCCGACCATCACTGCCAGGGTTCCGTCGCGGGCCGCCTGCCGGGTCCGGGCGATGGGGGCGTCCGCATAGTCGATGCCCAGCGCCTTGAATTCCGCCGCCAGCTCCTTGGTCAAGGACACCGGCGCGGTGGTGGTATCGACGATGGTCTGGCCCGCCTGCATGTACGGTTTCAGACCGGAACAGACCTCGGCCAGTTGCACGCCCGACGGCATGGAGATGAAGATGGTGTCGCAATTGCGGGCGATATCCTCCAGGCTGTCGGCGACACCCATGTTGGCATCGCGCGCGCGATCCAGTGGCGCGGGATCGATGTCATAGGCGATCACCGTGTGGCCGGATTTTTTGTGCAGGTTGTGGCACATGGGCTCGCCCATGACGCCGAGGCCGATGAAGCCGATGGTGTCCTTGTCCATGAACTCAACCCTTCGCCGCGTTGGCCCCGGCGATCTTGCCGAACACCGCACCCGACATTAAGCCGGTGCCGCCGGGGTAATTGAAATAGAACAGGCCGCCGACCATCTCGCCGGCAGCATAGAGGCCCGGAATGGCCAGGCCGTCTGTGTCGATCACCTGGGCGTCGTTGTCGATGCGGATGCCGCCGAAGGTAAAGGTGATGCCGCAGGTGACGCCAAAAGCCATATACGGCGGCTCGTCCAACGTGTTGGCCCAGTTTGTCTTGTCCACGGCCAGACCTTCCGTGCGCCGGCCGTCCTTGACCGTGGGATCGAAGGGTATATCGGTCTGCACGGCGGCGTTATATTCTGCCACGGTGCGCAGGAACCCTTCCGCGTCCACGCCTTCCATCTGCGCCACCAGACCTTCCAGGGTATCGGACTGGGCCTTGGTCACTTCGCGGATACGGTACTCATCGCGCAGCAGGTGGACGACCTTTTGATCGAAGACCTGGTAGGCGAACTGCCGCGGTTGATTGAGGATCTCGCGGCCGTATTTGGCATAGGTGTAGTTGCGGAAATCAGCACCCTCGTCCACGAAGCGCTTGCCGTCCGCATTGATGATCAGGCCAAAGGGGTAACTGTGCTTTTGGAAGCCATCGCCCACCGCCAGGTCGCCGAATTCCGGCGCATTGCGGTCCCAGGCCACGGCGTGACAGCCCGACCAGTTGCCCCTGGGAGCGGCGCCCGCGGCAAGCGCCATCTGGATGCCGTCGCCGGTGTTAAAGCGGGTGCCGCGCACCGGCGCCAACTCCCAGCCGGGTCCCAGATAGCGGGTGCGCATTTCGGAATTTGCCTCGAACCCGCCGCAGGCCAAGACCACCGCCTTGCCGCGCAGTTCCGAGGTTTTGCCATCCTGGCGCAGGTTCACACCATGGACCCCGTCATCATCCTTGATCAATGACAGGGCGCGGGCGTTGTAGCGAATTTCGATATCCTCGTTGTTGCAGCTTTCCGTCAGCATTTCGATCAGGCCTGGCCCACCGCCATAGGCTTCAACCGTCAGGCCGCCCCAGAATTTAAACTTGCCGTCGATCTTGAAGGCCTGCTTGGCATAGAGGGGCATAAAGCGCAGGCCCTTGCCCTGCAGCCACTTCAATGTCTGGAAGGATTGCGTGATTAGGATTTCGGCCAGGTCCGGGTCGGTGCGATAGTCGGTCACCGTGCCCATATCGTCGAAGAATTTCTCCTCCGTATAGGTGCCGAAATCGGTGTTGTTCTTCTCCTCGTCCGTGAGATCCGGCATCAGGTCGAGGATGTCGTCATGGCCGTTATAGACCGTGCGGATGGCGCCGGCCGTGAAGCGGGAGTTGCCGCCCGCCTCGTCCTCGGGTGCCCGCTCCAACACAACGACGGATGCGCCCTTTTCGCGGGCCGAGAGGGCCGCGCATAGGGCGGCATTGCCGCCGCCGACCACGATGACGTCATATTCGGACATGTCTTACTCTTTTCCTTTGATCTGATCTAAAACGGGTAGCAGGTAGCGGCGGAACTGGGCCGGATCCTCGCTCATGGGGAAATGCCCAAGGCCTTCCATGATGGTGGCCTGGGCGCCTTCAATGCGTGCGGCGGTACGCAGGGTATCTTCCGGTGTGCACGAGAAATCATACTCGCCGGTCAACAGGTAGACCGGGCAGCGTTTGGTGTCGATATCCGCCACCCGGTCGCGATAGTCGCTATCGGCGCGGTAGAAGTACAAATCTCCCTTGAAGACGCCGGGGCCGCTTTGCAGATAGCCCCATAGGGTCTCCCAGCGGTATTCGTCGGGACTTTGCGGCGCCACCAAACCGGAGACGAGAGCGGCGGAGACCTCGCCGCCATGTACATCGGGGCGGTGCAACCAGTCGGTGTCGTACCAGGGCTGTTGGTGGTCCGCGCCTTCCAACCCGATCACCGCCCGCAATTTGTCAGCCTCTGTCAAAGCCAGTTGCAGCACGATACGCCCGCCCATGGAACAGCCCATCACCACAGGCCGATCCAGCTCCAAGGCGTCACAGACCGCCATAACTGATTCCACGTACAGGTCCGTTGTGAGTTTGTATTCTTCGTCTTGATAACCCACGGGCGGCAGGCTTTTGCCGTGCCAGGGCAGGTCGAAGGCGATGACGCGGAAGGTTTCGGTCACTTCCGGATCGTTTAGCAAATGGCGGAACTGCGTGGCATCGGCGCCGGCGGTATGCAGGCAGACGAGGGGGATGCCCTGGCCCGCCTCCTCGAAATAAATACGGTTGGCCCGGCCCTGGATTTCGACCTGCATGTAGCGGCCGATGATGGCTTCGAATTCAGCCGCCATGGTCCGCCTCAACGTTTGCCCCGTCCCGGCCCTTGGCCAGAAGTTCCTTGAAATAACGCAGGTTCGCCATCAGGGGATGAATGTCGCCTTCGATCCGTGCCTGACCGGATTTTGTCATGGCGAACAGATCGTGATGGCCGGGCCGCGGCGTGGCCTGGCAGAAGCCATCCCAGGCTTCGCCGTCGATGTGTATGGCGAATGTCCAGGGACGCATGAGCACATCGCCCGGGCTGACGGAAACAACGCGTCCCTTCGAAATGGCGAGATAATTCGCTTCCTTGCCGATGGACAAAAGGAACTCCAGATCGATGAAGCGGCCGCGCCGCACTAGTCCGGCATCGTCGTTCACCGCCGCCGCGATGCGCGGGAATATTGAGTTTTCTTTGCCCATGGCGCCACCATAGGGCGGCGCTGCGGCAACGTCAAAATTGCGACCGCGATACCTGGAAAAGCTTGAAATTTTCCGCCAATTCGGCTGGAAGAGGCACCGCTCTCAGCCAGTTGGGCGGCTGTCCGCCTACCAGGCGGTCATACACGCTGGCCGGGCCATCGGGGCGGCGATAATTACTGGCCTCCGGGTCTTTCGGACAGATCAGGACCAGATCGATGTCCCGGGTTTTTGTGATTTGAATGGCTTCTGCGCCGTCATTGTCGCGGAAAAACCGGATGGTGTCGGTGATGCCGTCGGTGTTTCGGTGATAGGGTGTGGCAACCACCAAGTGGTGGGTCCGGTAAAGCAATTCTGGGCCGGAATAGATGAAATTAATAATAGCGTGGGGCCGATCGCCATAGTTTTGTTGAAGAAACCGGGACATCTGGGGCAGATCGCAAGGCTTGCCCAGCTTCGGCACTGGCAGGGCCTGGCGCAGCAAGCCGCCGCCGATCAAGGGGCCGGTGGCCAGCAGGATGACGGTAAGGACGCGAATGGCGACACGACCCAACCCTGGGCCGGCAAAATGCCGGAACAGCAAAAACAACAAGGCGATGCAGGGCAGGAGCGAGAGAATTTGCGGATAACCGGCCCAGCGCCCCTCGCGGAGGGCCAGGAGCAGGCCGAGAACGAGGAAGATCGCCACGACCGTCCAGGCGAGACGATCATCACCCCGGTGCCGCAGGATCAGAGCCAGGGCCGCGGGTAGTGCGACCAGGGCCAATCCCAGATGTGTCAAAGTCTTTGGCCCCGTGCGGCGGAGGTCGTCAAACTTCAGGATTGGACTGACCTCGGCGTTGTTCTGGAACCAGACCTCCCGGACCAGGGGCGCCATCTTGGCCATGGGGCCTTGCAGGATATCGGGCAGCCAAAACCCGATGACGGCGACGGCGCCAGCACAGGCCGCTGCAGACAGACCGAAACGTTGCCAAGAATTGCCAATGCGGCGCGAAAGCCCTTGCAGGATAAGGGTCATTGCCGCCAGCAATGCGAAAATCGTCAGATGCACCAGCGATAGCCGGTCATAGTCAAAGCTCGCTAGACCATCGGGTGGGCGTTCCAGCAACAGTGCGATGGCGATTCCGAGACAAAGGTAGCTGAGGAAACGGCGTATCTGCGCGAGATAGTCCCCACCTTTGACGATCCAAGCCAGAGCCATGGCGCCCAGAATCATGGCGGTTCCCAGGCCCCCTTCAATACTGACCCACAGCGCCATGGCGGCGGGAAGGGCGGCCCAGCGTGCCGTGGCGGCATCGGCGTCATTCCGACAGAGCCGCAGCGCAAAACCCATCTGCCAAATGAACAACAAGATGTTGAGCCCGTGGTGATCGGGCCGCCCGACTGCGAACTGGAAGGTGATGAAGAACTGCACGGCGAACAACAGGCCCAACAGTATTAGGCCGGCCCGTTCGAACAAAGGCCGGCAGGCCCAGATCAGTGCGACCAGTGCAATTAAGTGCAGAAGGGGTCCGATCAAGGCGCCCCAGGCGAACAGGGCGGCATCGAAACCGGCGACAACGCTGCCCAAACCGCCGCCCAACAACAAAAGCAGGTCCAGTGGCCGTGTCCAGTGCAAGGTTTCGCCAATGGGGGCGTTGCTGCGTTCTGAGATCGGATCGTACCAGCCCCCGCCCTGGGCCAGTTCCATGACCCTTAGCAGCCGCATATACCCGTCCGGGCCGACCAAACGCCCGTCAAACACGGCCCAATCCGCCAAAAACTGCAAAGTGATGTGGGCACCGACAATCAGCAAGGCCGGTAACATTACCAACGGCAAAATGCGGCCAAGGCTCATAGCAGCACCCGGTAAAGACGGTACCATTGGTCGAGTTCAGCCGGCAGCGGTAGTGGTTTTAGCCAGATGGGCCGGGGTTGGCCCGTGCCGTAAAGGCGGCTTTCCCGGTCGGCAGGGCAGGTCAGGACCAAGTCGATCTGCCGTCGGTCGGCAATTTCGAACGCCGCCGTGACGTCCTTGGCGCGAAAAAAGCGCAAGGTATCGAGGCCGCCCTGGGCGTTACGGAAATACGGTGTTGCGATCACTTCATGGGGGCTGCGGTACAGGATAGCCGGGCCGATGGTCATATAAGACAGGATGCGCTGCTGCCTCGGAAACCGTTCCGCCAAATGCCGGGCCATGGCGTCCTGTGGACATTTGATACCGGCCCTGTCCGCGCTGGGCATTTGTGCACTCAGTAACAGAAATCCGAATGCGAAGATCAAAATGACGGCGGTTTGTGCCAATGCACCGCCGAAAACTTGGATCATGCCGGCTTTCGCGCTGAATCTTTTCAATATTTCCAGCAGAATGGCGCAATAGCCGGGCAGAGCCAGCAGGGCGACATAAGGCGCCCAACGCATCTGCATGATGGCCAAGGGTAGATAGATCGCCAATCCCGCCGTCAGCAATCCCCATGGCCAGGGATCGTCGGCGCGCCGCAACCGCCACAGACCGTAGGGCACGGCCAACAGAGCAGGGCCGAGATGCAGCAGCATATCCCGTATTGTGATGATGGCGTCGGTTTCGCCTGCATAATTGAAGATGGCAACCGCGAAGGCCGGATCCTGGCCCGCCAAGGGGCCGCGGATGATGCCCGGGAACAGAACTATGTGCATTGCTGGTACCGCGGCGAAGGCGATGATGCCGATCCATCGCGCCGGGGCCCAAGCGGCGATCGCAAACGCGATCATAAATAACATAAAAAAAACCGTATAAACTATTGATATTTGGTCATACTTGATCATCAAAAAATCGCCGCTGGGATGCTCGGCCAAGACTGCCAGAATGCTGACCATGGCTGTTCCGGCAGCCGTCACAAGGCCCAGACCCGCGCTTTTTTGTCCATTACGGAACCAATGCAAAATCAATATGGCCAAGGCCAATGTGGCGGCTAGCAAGCCCTCGACACTGACCCAGACGAGAAGGCCTAGGGAGATGCCCAGGGCTGCGGCCCATCGGAGCTTTTGTTCTGTGAGCAATCGAATCTGCGCGCCCATCGCCAAGACAAACAGCAACAGGATCAGTCCGTGGTGATCGGGACGCCCCGGCGCAAACTGGTAGCCGAGATAGAGTTGCAGGGGTAACAACAGGCCAAGGCACATCAGGCCCGATGCTGGCAAAAGGGGGCGCGCTGCCCACAACAGCGCCAGCAGGGTGAATATGTGCAGAACAGGCGAAATCCAGACCCCGGCTTGATGCAATCCCGCCGTCCAGCCCAGGCTCGGTGCCAGCATCGCTGCGCCGGCGAGCAGCAGGGCGTCCAAGGGACGGCTCCAATGCAGGCTGTGACCATGCGGGGCATTGGCCCGGGGGATTTGGTGGTCGTGCCAATCACCGCTTTCGATCAGCTGTCCCACCCTGACTAGGCGCATATAGCTGTCGCTGTCATGCAGTTCGCCGTGGTAGATGGCGCCATCCTGGCGTTCCGCCATCCACCATTGGGCGGCAAACAAAGCCAGCAGGGAGATCAGCGTCAGAAATAGGCCGCGCATCAGTTCCGCATCAGGAAGCCGAAAGGGTGTTATTTCTCCTCATGATATTCGGCTTCGGTGTTGACGGACCAGATATTCGCTTTGTCGGTGCGCCCGGCGACGATGTTGTCCACGGCGACCATGGCGGTCAGCATGGAATGATCCTGGTTGTTGTAACGATGCATGCCATTGCGGCCCAGCAGGAAGAGGTTCTCCAATCCGTCTGTAAAATCGCGGATTTCGTCGAATCGGTCATAACTGCCGAAATAGGCAGGGTAGGTTTTCGGGACCCGGATCACCACGCCGTCCAGCACCGCATCCGCCTCGATGACGTTGATGCGCTGCATTTCCGCGATCGCAAAGGCTTGCAGCGCCGCATCGTCCATGTCCCACAACTCGTCACCCTCGTCACAGAAATACTCAAGGCCGATCCAGACATGGTCGGGATTAGCCACGAGATAGGGGCTCCAATTATTGAAGAACTGCAGGCGGCCCACCTTGACGCCAGGTTCCTGAACGTAAATCCAGTTGTCGGACATCTTTTCGCCGATATCCCGGCCGGTGGCGTTGCCGCCCAGCTTCAGGTTCTTCAACAGCAAGCCGACAGTGATGAAATCGCGATAAATGAGGCCGTCGGAAACCTCCGATGCGGATGAGGGTGGCGTCGGCTCAAGCGCGCCCATCAGATGGCGGACATCCGTGGTGGAAAAATAGAAATCACCGTCCACGTCCACCGCTTGGCCGGTGCCGTTCACCATGGTGGCGGCGACCACGCGGCCGCCCTAGTGGCGCAAACCGGTGACCTTGGCGTTGAGATGCACTTCGCCGCCCCGTTCACGGATCATTTCCGTTACCCGTTCCCACATCTGGCCGGGGCCATGTTTGGGATAGAGAAATTGTTCGATCAGAGAGGTTTCCACATCCTTCTGCGCGATATCGCCTTTCTTGCGGAACATCGCCCCCAAGGCATGCTTAAACAGCCCCAGGAGCGAAAGGCCCTTGACCCGCTGTGCGCCCCATTCGGCGGAAATCTGCTCGCACGGCACGCCCCATACCTTCTCCGTGTAATCTTTGAAGAAGGTCCCATAAAGGCGGCGGCCGAAGCGGTTGATGAAAAAATCCTCGAGGGATTTCTCCGGCCGGATAGGCAGAAATTGGCTTCTAAGGAAACTGAAACCGATCAACATTGTGGCCAAGAGGCCCAATTTCCGAAGGGTCGCCAGGTTCAGAGACAAAGGGTAATCGAACAGTTTGCCGCCCCATAGGATGCGTGATTTACGTGCCCTGACCAGCATCACGTTGTCCACGTCATCCGGGTTCGGCCCATCGGCAGGCATATCTAGCCAGCGGGATTTATTCTGATAGCCAAGTGAAATGGCAGTGTTTTCGCCGTCTGCACGGCCCTGTAAGGGCAGTATCTCCGACCACCAGTCCATGACCCGGTCAGATTTTGAGAAGAAGCGATGCCCGCCGATATCAATGCGGTTGCCTTCATGTTGATAGGTCCGCGCAATACCGCCCACGTTGTCGGCGCCTTCGTAGACCACCGGCTTGATGTCGGTGCGCCGCAACAGCTCAAGTGCCGCTGTCAGACCGGCCGGGCCGCCGCCGATGATGATGGCCTTGCGTTCCCTACTCATGCCGTGAACAGCACCATCTTGCGGACCACGAAGTTGAAGGCAAACGAGGCGACCGCCGCGCCCATCTTGGCCATTAGCAATGAAAGCGTCACGACCTCGATGCCCAGCCACAGCACCGCTTCATTAACGGCCAAGCCGCCGACGCCGATGGCGACAAATATGGCCAATTCCAATCCTTTGTTGGACAGCTTCCGATTGCGGAAGGCCCAATGGATGGAGCCCAAATAGGCCGTCAGCGCGCCAAGAGCGAAGGCCAATGGGTTGGCGATCAGGTAATGGATGCCGAACACGCCGGAAAACAATGTGAGGACGCCCACATCCACTGCCAGGGCAACGGCGCTGATAACGAGGTAGCGCGAGAATTCGCCGGAAACGCCCTGTCGCTTGACAGGATTGACGAGGGCGAAGGTTACCTTTGGTTCGATGATCAACTGGGTCATGGGGTCCTCCCGGCTCTGGCAAATATGTGGGGGTGCCTATCGCAACCGCCAGTGACCAGCCTCACAACCGGGTCTGTCCATCCTCCCGTCAGAGGTTATGTTATGCTCGGCCAGGCCAAAACTTGTAGCATCGGACCTGCCTATCATTTGGGAAAGATTATGCCGGACGAACCATTTCATCCAGTAAAAGCCTATCGGGACCAGGATTTCATCAATAGCCGGGCGGCCCGGCCGCTACGTATCATGGCCGAATATATGGAGCCGGAGGATCGCTTCCGTCAGGAAAAGGTGCGCGACACCATCGTCATATTCGGCTCGGCCCGCATCAAATCCCCCGAGACGGCGCAAAAGATGCTGGATGCGGCCAAAAAGACCGGCAACGGCGTGGCCAAGGCCGAAACAGCTCTAAAAATGTCCCGTTTCTATGAGGAAGTCCGGCAATTGTCCGGGCGCCTGACAACCTGGTCGAAAAGCCTGGACCGGGTCGATCGGCGTTTCGTGATCTGCACTGGCGGCGGCCCCGGCCTAATGGAGGCAGCCAGTCGCGGTGCATCGGAAGCCAAGGGGCTGAACATTGGCTTGAATATTTCGTTGCCATTCGAACAGTTCGCCAATCCGTACGTAACCCGCAGTCTGGCCTTCGAATTTCACTATTTCTTCACGCGCAAGTTCTGGTTTGCTTATTTAGCCAAGGCGATCATCGCGATGCCAGGCGGTTATGGAACCTTGGACGAACTGTTCGAAACCTTGACGTTGATGCAGACCGACAAAATTCGCAAAAGGGTGCCGGTGGTCCTTTATGGCAAGGAGTATTGGGAACGGGTGGTGAATTTCGAAGCCCTGGTTGAATTCGGCACCATCGATGCCAAGGATCTGGACCTGTTCCATATATCCGACAGCGTCGACGATGCATTCGAGTTCCTCACAGAGGAACTCATGGCACATCATTTGTCAGATAAGTAAAACTCAATAATATCAATAATTTATGTAAAATATTCGAGTTTTAAGATTAAGAATTGGAGTGGTCCATGAACGGTATTCTGCGCGGCCTCCGGGTGATTGAAGGCTCTGCCTTTATTGCGGCGCCCAGCGCGGGCATGACCCTGGCGCAAATGGGGGCGGAGGTGATCAGGTTCGATCCGATTGCCGGCGGCCTCGACTATCGCCGCTGGCCGGTGACCGAGACCGGCGAGAGTCTTTATTGGGCGGGCCTCAATAAGGGCAAGAAATCTTTCGCCGTGGATATCCGTAATCCCAAGGGGCGGGAACTGTTAACCCACCTGATTTGCGCGCCGGGGGAGAACAACGGCATCTTTCTGACCAATTTTCCTGCTTCCGGCTGGATGTCCTATGACGCTTTGCGGGCCGAACGGACCGATCTGATCATGTTGAATATTAAGGGCAATCGGGATGGCACCTCGGAAGTGGACTATACGGTCAATCCGGCCACGGGGTTTCCCAATTTGACCGGGCCGAGCGGGGTTGCGGCACCGGTCAACCATGTGATGCCGGCCTGGGATATTGCCACCGGATTGGCGGCGGTGAACGGCATTCTGGCGGCGGAACGGCATCGGAGGCTGACGGGCGAGGGCCAGTTGATTTCCCTGGCGCTGACAGATATGGCCTTTGCGACCCTCGGAAATCTAGGATTTATCGGCGAAGCCCAGATCAACGGCACAGAACGAGAGGCAACCGGCAACAACCTTTATGGCGCTTTTGGCCGGGATTTCATGACCCGCGACGGCCGCCGGGTCATGATCGTGGCGATTACCGGGCGGCAATGGCCGACCTTGGTCGAAACCGCCGAAATCTGGGATGGTGTAGCGGAAATCGAGGCGAGGCGCGGCCTGGATCTGGCCAGGGAAGGGGACCGCTATCTGGCTACAGACGATATCGCCGCCCTTCTTGAACCATGGTGCGCTGGACAAGATTACAGCGATCTGGCGGCCGCGCTGACCGCCGGTGGTGTGGCCTGGGGCCCCTATCAGAGCGTGAACCAGGCCTTGGCCGAAGATTGGCGCTGTTCCACGGATAATCCTGTATTCCAAGAGGTCGCCCAGCCCGGTATTGGCACCTATTTGACGCCAGGCTCGCCCCTAGACTTCGGCGCCAGCCCGCGCGAAGATATCCAGCCCGCCCCGGCCCTGGGCCAGCATACCGACGAGATTTTGGCTGATATCTTGGGCTTGAGCGAAGGCGCCATCGCCGAATTGCACGATGAAGGCATTGTCGGCGGCTAAGCCATTGGCGGAATGGGAGGAATAGATATTGGGTGAACTTATCAGCGCGGATGCGAAAGCCTGGATCGGGCGCAGTGCTGATCCGATCCGGATCGAGATCAGCCGCCGGGACATTGTGAAATATTCCATTGCCACCGAGCAGCAGCAGGAAAAATATCTGAACGGTGACGAGGCTCCGGCCATGTTCATGTTCGGCGCCCTGCGGCCCGTGGTGCCCATGGATCAATTGGGGCCGGATGGCATCCCGGCGGAAAGTTTTCTCCCCGAACTGCCCCTCAAACGGGTCATGGCAGGCGGTACAGAGATGGAGTTTCACCGCCCCGTGCGCCCCGGTGACGTCCTGATTGCCACGCGGACGTTAGATGATCTAATTGAAAAACAAGGTAAATCCGGGCCATTGATCTTTGTCGTCACCAAGCTGCAGGTGGAGACAGAGGACGGCGAACTGGTCCTGGAAGAAAAACAGACGAGGATTTTTCGATGAGCGGTCGCAACCTTTCCGATCTATCCGTAGGCGATGCCCTGCCGGAACGCCAGCATACGGCCACAAATGTCTCTTTGTTCCTCTACAACGCGGCGATCTGGAACCCCCATCGTATCCATTATGACGAGCCATATACGACGGAAGTGGAAAAACATCCCGGTGTGGTCATCGATGGCCCCCTGCAAGGGGACTGGCTGAACCAAGTCGTCGTCAACTGGATGGGGGAGGGGGCGACGCTGACCAAATTCAGCTATTCCAATCGCCGCGCCTCCTATCTAGGCGAAACCCTTACGTCCGGCGGCGCCATCACCGCCGTTGACCAGGACGAGGGTACGGTGGATCTGGAGATCTTCATCAAGAACGCCGAGGGCGATATCATCACGCCCGGGACAGCCCAGGTTAGGTTCGCCTAGCCGATACGTCACGCAAAATCGCTGGATTGACGGGCCCGTGGTCGAACCGATTTGTCTCGAGCCTCGCCCGCATTCTTGTTGATGCCCGGATTGATGATATAACATAACATATGAATGTAGGTCAGCAGCCGGCGGATGTGATCGGACGGATCGGGGAGCAGGCAACCTTGGTCGCGGCCGAAGGTGTCGGCATCTCGTTCGCCGGGCGGCAGATTCTCTCCGGCGTGGATTTGACCGTGAACCGCAGAGAAATCGTTACCCTGGTCGGCCTCAATGGTTCCGGCAAATCGACCCTAGCCCGGATCCTGCTGGGATTATTACGGCCCGAGGCAGGACGGGTCTGGCGGGCGGCCCATTTGCGCCATGGCTATGTGCCGCAGAAGATCACCATCGATTCCACCATGCCATTGTCGTTAAAAAGGTTTTTGACCCTTGGCGGCAAAGTCTCGGATAACGAAATTGCGGCTGCGCTTGAACAAGTGGGACTGGCTGGCCGGCTGGACGCACAGATGGTCCGGCTGTCTGGCGGCGAATTGCACCGCGCCATGTTGGCCCGGGCCTTGTTGCGCCGGCCCGATTTCCTGGTCCTCGATGAACCCATGAGTGGGGTGGATGTGGCCGGTCAGGCACGATTGTATCAATTAATTGCGGATATCCGCGATGCCTATGATTGCGGCGTATTATTGATCAGCCACGATCTGCACGTCGTCATGGCGGCGACCGACCGGGTGGTTTGCCTGAACCACCATGTCTGTTGCACCGGCCGGCCGGAAAGCATTGTTGACGAACCGGAATTCCGCAATCTGTTCGGCGCAGCGGTGGCCGACCAATTGGCGCTGTACCACCACCACCATGACCACAGCCACGATGATCATGGCGCCGTCATTCCCTTGGATGACAGTCATGTGGATCATGACAGTCACGACCATGCGGGACACGGCCATGATTGAGGATTTCATGTTGCGCGCGGTTCTGGGCGGCCTGGGCGTGGCTGGCGTCGCCGGTCCCCTCGGCTGTTTCGTGATTTGGCGGCGCATGGTCTATTTTGGCGCTGCCCTGGCTCATTCCGCCCTGCTGGGCGTCGCGTTGGGCCTCAGCCTAGGCCTCCCGGCGGATCTGGGCATCGCGGTCCTGTGTCTGGCCATGGCCCTGGGTTTTCTGGTCCTAGACCGGGGTCATCTGCTGGCATCCGATACCTTGTTGGGTATATTGGCGCATGCATCCCTGGCGTTGGGCCTGCTGGCATTGGCCGTTATGGAGGAGTTGCGGGTCGATCTGATGAGTTACCTGTTCGGCGACATCCTGGCCCTGAACACGTCCGATTTGGCTGTCATTTACGTTCTGATGGTCGCGGTTTTGGGTGTATTGCTGATCTTTTGGCGGCCTTTGTTGTCCGCCACCGTGGATGCGGATTTGGCCCGGGTAGAAGGTTTGGCGACAGGGCGCATGAAGCTGCTGTTTACCTTGTTGATGGCTGTCGTAATTGCCATCGGCATGAAGGTTGTGGGCATTTTGATGGTGATTTCGCTGCTGATCATCCCTGCCGCCACGGCTCGGCGCTTGTCGGCCAGCCCCGAAGGAATGGCGGCGGCAGCAGCAGTTTGTGGCGGAATCTCGGTCCTTGCGGGCTTGGCTGGATCCTATTTCTGGGATTTGCCTGCGGGCGCCGCCATCGTTGCGGCGGCAACGGTGCTATTTATTGCGTCCCTAGGCGTACGGGATTGGCGGCGGGCGGAGGTTTGATGGCAAATTTGACGTCAAAATCGGTCGACAATCCCTTTGTCGCGCCCGGGCATGATCATGATGATTGCATATCAACGGCCTTGAATGCCGCCGAGGCAACCTGCGCCCGTCGGGGCAAACGCTTGACACCTCTGCGGCGGCGGGTTCTGGAATTGGTCTGGCAGGGCCATTCCCCGGTTGGGGCCTACGATATTCTGGCCTTGCTGCAACAGGAGAGGGGGCGCGTTGCCCCGCCGACGGTTTATCGCGCCCTGGAATTTCTGTGCCAGCAAGGATTCGTGCATCGTTTGGACAGCCTGCAGGCCTTCATAGGCTGCGGTCAGCCGGAAGAGCACGGACCGGGCCGTCATGCCGCCCATTTCCTCATCTGCCAAGACTGCGGTACCGCCGTTGAAGTGCGAGACGGCCAACTCGACGGTGCCATCAGCCGCCTGGCAGGTCGCGCGGGCTTCGCCATCGCGGCTGAGACCATCGAATTGAGCGGCCTATGTGCTGCATGCCAGACCTAGAGACCCAATAATGGGCGGCATCATCTGGCTGGCATCCTACCCGAAGTCGGGCAACACCTGGCTCAGGGCCTATCTGCACAATCTATTGCGGGATCCAGATAAACCCGCCGATATCAATCAGTTAGATCAATTTTGTCTAGGGGATTCTCAAGCGCACTGGTATCACCACGTGGCCAACGCCGGCGATCTTTCGAAATTGCCCCTGGCGGAGGTGGCGAAGATGCGCCCGGCGGTGCACGAGGCCTTTACCAAGGCCCATCCGGATTCCGTATTCGCCAAGACACATAACCAACTCGGCGAAGCCTTTGGCGTGCCGCTTGTGACCATGGAATACACAGTGGGCGCCATCTATGTACTCAGAAATCCCTTGGACATGGTGATTTCCCTGGCCGATCACTTCGGGCTCGAATTGGATGAAGCCATCGACATGCTGGCCGACCCCGAGGCGGCAACGGGCAACACCGAACAGAATGCTTTTGAATTCTATGGCACCTGGTCCGCGCACGTGCAGTCCTGGACGCGGCAGGAAGACTCCAGCCTGATGCATCTCAGATACGAGGATATGAGCGCCAAACCTAACCAGAGCTTCAAGAAAGTCGCCAATTTCCTTGGGCTTAACCCTTCGAAAGCGCGCCTTGAGAAGGCCATCCGGTTTTCATCCTTCAAGGTTCTACAGGGCCAGGAAAAACGGGACGGATTTCGCGAACGCAGCAGCCATTCCGAGCGTTTCTTCCGCTCCGGCAAGGCAGGGCAGTGGCGTAGTGTGTTGTCCAAGGCACAAGTGGACCGGATCGTCTCTGATCACCACGAAGTAATGGGGCGTTTTGGCTATCTGCCTTAGGCGATGAATATTCTGGATAGTTAATAATAAATGAAATGGTAAAGAATAAGTTAAATAGTTAACGAACGTATTAAGTGATAATTATCACTGGTTATTTTGCGGTCGCTTGCCCACATTAAAGCCCGACGCCTTGCCATGCCGGAGGAAGCGGATGGGCAAGTATGAGGGCTAGTAAATGCAAATCATTGTTTTCGCTTCACAAAAAGGCGGTTCGGGCAAAACGACCCTGGCCGCGCATATGGCGGTTCAGGCTGAATTAGCCGGTTTCGGTCCGGTCGCCATGGTCGATACCGACCCCCAGGGCAGCCTTCACGACTGGTGGAAGGCGCGGGCGCAAACTAAGCCCGTTCTGGTTCGTTCAAACGCCGACGATATGGCGGAAGATCTCGAACGGTTACGCGGCCAAGGACACAAACTGGTCTTTGTTGACACGCCACCTGCTGTCACGGAAGCCATCTCTGGAATGGTCTCCCATGCGGATCTAGTGGTCATCCCGTGCCGCCCCAGTCCCCATGACCTGCGTGCCGTGGGGGCAACGGTCGATATTGTGGAACAATGGCAAAAGCACATGGTGTTTGTAGTCAACAGCGCCACCCGGCGGGCCCGCATTACATCGGAAGCAGCCGTGGCCCTGTCTCAGCACGGCACTGTGGCGCCCACCACCTTGCATCATCGCGTCGACTTTGCTGCCGCCATGATCGACGGCCGCACCGTGATGGAAGCCGGTCCTGACGGTAAATCGGCCGAGGAATCGGCCTTTCTTTGGGCCTATATGGAAAGCAGACTGGCCCGCATCAGACACATTCCCATGCCTTGCGAAACCGCCCGCAGGGCTGAAACCGGACGCACGACGTTTGGCTCCCGGCAGCCGTTGGCGGAGCAGTTGCCGCCCGGTTTGCGTCCGACACAACCGGATTTGCCGCAACAGAGCGCATCGCAACGGTCCTCCGGCACTTTTGGCCGGCGCCAACTGTAGTTCGGCTAGGGCGTCAAAGGGATATTTTCGATCATGACGTATTCAGGTTTCGCGTCCCTTCACGCAGGGATGCTTGAACGAAGCACGGCGAAAGCCGGTGTAGTGGGCCGCAAGACGTTACCGACGGCACCTTTGCCATGGCTGGGCGACGGGCGGGACACGGACGACTGCTTGGCTGCCGATCCGGGCCATGGACCGGTCACGACCCCGGAGAACACAACGGCGGAAAAGCCGAGACGCAAGGCTTTGACCCTGCGGCTGGAAGCGCTGCCCCATCAGCGCTTGCGGGCCGCATCTGCCGCCACGGGTCGCAGTTGTCAGGACATCCTCTATGCCGCAATGAACCGGTATTTGGAAGCTTTGCCGTATGAGAAAAACGCATCAACGACTGATGATTAGAGACTGATTGCAGTTCTCTGTCTCAAAGGTTATCGGGTTGGATATCGTCCTGCGGCAAGCGTGGCACGTCGATCATGGCGGGCGGTTCGCCGGCTTGATGTTTATCCCACATCATTTCATAGGCCTTTTCCAGGTGCCGGGTCAGGAGGCGGGAATTGAATAACGGGTGATCGTCCCGTTCCTCAACCAGTTTGCGCCTGATCCGGTCCAGGCGCGTGGGCTCGGTGGCCAGCGCGTGGGCAGTTGCCTCGTAGTCCTCGATCCGGTTCTGGATCATTTCGTCCTGGCCAATAGCGGAAAGCAAGGTTGCGCCGTTGCGCGACTGCGGCGTCGGGCCGGTCAAAGTCAAAAGCGGCACGCCGACCCATAGGCAATCGACCGTGGTCACGCCGCCGCCATGATAGAAGTTGTCCAGGGCCAGATCCGCCAGGGGCAGACGGGCAAGATGCTCCGGATGCGGGACTTTTTCCGCAAAAATCAGCCGATCCGGATCGACGCCGCGGGAGGCGGCCTCGCTACGCAGGTTCTCGGCGCTGGACTTCGAGCCGTCAATCAACCACAGCACGGCATTCGGTATCTTGCGCAACAGCCGCATCCAGATCGAGAACATTTTCGGCTCGATCTTGTAGTGGGTATTGAAGTTGACGAAGACGAAGGCGTCTTCGGGCAGGCCGCAATCGGCCCGGCTGGGCCGCGCCTCGTCAATCGGCGCGCGCTGGGTGGCCATGAATGTATCGGGCAGATAGACCAGTTGTTCCGTGAAGAATGGCCTCTGTTCGGGCGGCACCTGGTGATGATCGGTAATCAGGTAATCTAGAAATTTTGCTCCAATCGTCGCGGAATAGCCCAGATAGTGGGCCTGAATGGGTGCCGCTCGCAGGGCAAGCAGGGATAATTGCCCGCCTTTCGTGTGGCCGGCGAGATCAATCAGTATGTCGATTTCATCGTCATGGATCTGTTTCGCGGATTGCTGGAAGGAATTGTCCACCAGTTTGTGAAAGCCGTGGAATTTTTCCCGCAAAGCCTCGGTCATATGATCATCGCCCCCTGAATGCAGGGCATAGCCATAGGTTTCGATGCGGTCGGTGTCGTGATTGTCGAGGATTCCCTTAAAGGCGACGGCAACGCTGTGGAAGCGGAAATCCGGCGAGACGTAACCCACCCGCAGGCGGTCATGGGTCCCCAGGCGATTGTAGTTGAAGTTGAGAATTTTGCCGATTTCCTCAACATACTCCGCATTTCGTTCGGAAATCTGCTCCGCAACCTTTTGCCGCAGGGCCATGGAGAATTCACCGGGTAGGCTTTGCAGGGCAAAGGCCGACACCGCCACCGTGTTGCCGGCCGCCAATTCGGCCTCGGTATTGGTGCGGATCATCTCGACCACCGAATGCAGGTTGGACCAATTGCATTGCTGCATCAGGGAATGGGCGAGAAATGGATAGATCACGTTGTAATTGGGGCGAATTTCCAGCGCTTTTTTGAAGGCGGTGATGGACTCGTCCCAGTGATTGATACTTTGCAGCAGGCTGGCCAAGTTGAAATAGCCTTCTGCCAGGTCTGGGTTGACCTTGAGCAATTGGTTATAGGCGGCGAGGGCCGCATCCACATTGCCCACCGCGGCTTCGGATATGGCCAGATTGTTCAACGCCTCGGGGTAGTCGGGATTGATCTGCAGCCCCATGCGGAAATATTGGGCCGCCTCATCATGTCTATTCTGTGTCTGAAGTGTGAGCCCCATCCCATTGTAAAGATTGAATAAACTTCGATCTATTTCCAAGGCTTCATGGAAGGCGTCCACGGATTCGTTCAACCGCCCCATACCGCGCAAGGTATTGCCCAGGTTGCAGGCGACCAGGGCCTGATCCGGTTTCAACTCCAGTGAACGGCGGTAACTGGCCACGGCCTCTTCCTTCTGGTCCAGAGCCACTTGGCAGTTGGCCAGATTGTTATGGGCCTCCGCGAATTCTGGCATCAATTCGATCGCCTTGGCGTATTGTTCGGCGGCCTCGGCGTGGCGGTCGAGGGATAACAGAGCATTGCCGTAACTGTTGCGATAGTCAGGGGAGTTGGGTTGGCCCTTTACCGCCAATGCAAAGGCGGGCACGGACTCCTCATAGCGGCCTTGCCGGTAATAAAGGGAACCGCGGTGAAAGGCGGTCAATGAGTTCTCCGGCTCCAGTTCCACGGCCTTGTCCAGGGCCTTTTCACTGTCATCGAGCTCCTCCATGAGCAAAAGCACGTTGCCCAGGCAGTTCCATGCCTCGATAAAGTTCGGCTCCAATTCGAGGGCTTTCTCCAATGCCGCCCGCGCCTCTTCGAATTTATTCTGACGCATTAAGGCCAGGCCCAGATCCGCATGAGCCGGGGCCCAGTCCGGGGCGAGCTCAACCGTCTTGCGCATGGCATCGATGGCCCCATCCACATCACCGATGGACAAAAGGATATTGCCGAAATTCTTTTGTGCATCGGGATTGTTGGGATCCGCCTTCAGGGCTTGCTGATAGCTCTCCTTGGCCTCGTCAGGCCGACCGGCAGCCAGAAGAATAGTTCCTAAGTTATTGTGCGCATTGGCAATGTTGGGATCGATATCGATCGCCTCTTGGTAGCTTTTGATGGCCTCGTCGATCTTGCCCGATTGAAAAAGCAGATTGCCTAGGTTGACATGGGCGGCGGCCAGCAGGGGATCGGAGGCCAGGGCGCGACGGTAGCAATCGGCGGCCTCCTCCGCTCGGCCGGCGTTGGCATAGGCGTTGCCCATGTTGGAGAGCGTGTCCGCGTCCTCGGGCAACAGCTCAAGGATCAGTTCAAAAAGCGGTATGGCCTCGTCTGCCCGGCCCTGAGCCCCCAGAAGGGCGGCTAGATTAAAGGTGGCGTCCATATGGCTCGGATCGCTCGCCAGAACCTGTAGATAAAGGACTTCCGCATTGGCGGCTTCACCCGCCTGATGCTGTTCGAGGGCGGATTGATAGGTCTGTTGGACGCTGTTCATGGTCTAATTTCATAGACTTACAGGGTTAAGATTCCTTGAACCAGGTAAGCGCTGGCCCCGCATGCCAAAATTTTCCTAGCAACCGGTGAAAGATACATGCTGCCCGGCAAAGCTTGCTGAAAGGGTGGCAAAAATTGCCGCCTCACCAGCGCGCTTGTTCCGGCTTTGCCAATTGCGAGGCTCGATTCAAAATTAGATAGTTAAATAAATTCAATATGTTGCCCAATTTATCCCCAGCCTGCCGCAAAACTGGCACGGGCCTTGCGATGGGTTGGGCGGCAAAAGCCCGCCGTTGGTCGAACGGTGCACCGAAAATCGGGGATTAGGAGAACGTAAAATGGTTTTATCTATCAACACCAACTTGGGCGCGATGGTCGCGCTTCAACATCTGAATACGACGAATTCGAGTCTGGAGAACACCCAGCTTCGTATTACCACGGGTTTGCGGGTCAATGGCCCGAAAGACGACGCTTCCACCTATGCTATCGCCCAGAACATGCGCGGCGATATCAATGGTATGATGGCGGTGAAAACCGCGATCGCGGGCGGCGAATCTACCGTGAACGTGGCCTTGGAAGGCGCCCAGGCGATCAACGATTTGTTGCTGGAAATGAAGGCCAAGGTGGTGCAAGCCAACCAGGCCGGACTGGATGCGACGTCTCGGACCGCGCTGCATAATGATTTCAACTCGCTGCGCGAGCAGATCGAGACGATCACCAGCACAGCCGAGTTCAACGGCACCAATCTGATCAAGGCCTCGGCCACCAATCTGTCGGTGTTGAGCACGGTTGACGGCAGCACCATTTCCGTCTCGGCCCAGACCATGGATCCGACGACGCTGGCCATCCAGACCCAGTCGCTTTTGACTTCCGCGGCGGCGTCGACGGCCCTGACGGCCATCGACTCGGCGATCACCTCTGTGGCGGACAAGCTGGCCGCCCTGGGTTCGGTTTCCAAGCGGTTGGAAATTCAGAGCGAATTTACCGTCAAATTGGTCGATATCCTGCGCGCCGGCGTCGGCAACCTGGTCGATGCGGACATGGCCGAGGAAAGCGCCAAGCTGCAATCTCTGCAGATCAAGCAGCAGCTGGGCGTCCAGGCTCTGTCGATTGCCAACGCCAATCCTCAGGTTATCCTGAGCTTGTTCAACGGCTAGGTCTGAGCAGCTAGGAAACAGAGGGTGGGGCCGTAAAACGCGGCACCATAGGAAAAATGGCACTGAAACTGACACTCAAGCCAGGTGAAAAATTCATCATCAACGGCGCCGTCGTGCAGAACTCCGATAGGCGGACAACCTTGGTGATCCAGAACCGTGCATCCTTGCTGCGGGAAAAGGACATCATGCTGCCGGAGGACGCCACGACGCCCATGCGCCGGGTCTACTTCACCGTCATGATGCTCTATCTCGACGAAGGTCAAACCAAGCAGAACCAGGATGCCTTTGCCGAGCTGATGTCAGAGTTCATGAACGCAATCAGCAATGCGGAAGCCGTGGCGCAGTGCGTCAACGTCATCCAGCTGGTGCATGCGAAACAGTACTACAAGGCCCTTGTCGGCTGCCGGAAACTGTTTCCGTTCGAAGAGGAGAGATTGAACTATGTCGCTTCATAGTTATACGGTCGCGCAAAATACGACCGAAAACCCGCGGCAGACGGAATACCGCCTGTTCGCCCAGGTCACCCGGGCCCTGATGGAATGCAAGGACGAGACCTCCACCTCGTTGCTGGCCAAGGCAGTACATTGGAACCGCCGGCTGTGGCTGGCCTTGCAGGCCGACTGCGCCATGGAGGACAACGTCCTGCCGGACGAGACCCGCGCTGGGATCATTTCCCTGGCAATTTGGGTAGACAAGCATTCGCGCAAAGTCCTGCGCGGTGAAGCCGAGATCGAGCCGTTGATCGACGTCAACCGCTCCATCATGGAAGGCTTGGCAGCCTAGATCTACCCCGCGAGCCATTTTACGGCGGATTGACTGAGTTTACTGCAGTCTCGACCCGGACGCCCCTTGCGTCCGATCCCCGGTGACCGCCCGGCCAACGATGTTGGCCGGGCGGTTACGCGTTTGATATCAAGCTATCGGATATTGAGTTACATTGGCCTCGTCTTGGACGGGCGAGAGGCTTTCATGGGATTTCGGTTTTGGTTGCCGTTGGCGGCATTGCTGTTCTGGCTGCAGACGGCCGTGGCGGGCAGCATCAACGAAGTCACGGTGATTACCGCCAATGGCCAGCATCAGTTCAAAGTGGAGCTGGCAGTGACCGAGGAGGCCCGGCGCACCGGCCTGATGCACCGGCGCCATCTGTCCAGCGATGCGGGCATGCTGTTCATCTTCCCGCAAAAAGGCCCGATGAGTTTTTGGATGAAAAACACCCTGATCCCACTCGATATGTTGTTTCTGGCTGGCGACGGCCGCATCGTGCATCTGCATGAAAACGCCCAGCCTCATGACCTGACCCCGATATCCTCGGCCGAGGAAGGTGTGGCGGTGCTGGAAATTAATGGCGGCCTTAGCCGCCGCCTGGGCATTCGGACGGGTGACCGGGTGGTCCATCCCAGTCTCAACAGGTTGCGCTGATGGCCAGGGAGACACCTGACGCGCCCCCGCCGGAGGGGTTCATCGCCACCGAACGCACAAGTCCCTTCACGGAAATGATCGGTACCCTCTACGATCTGCCCGGCGATCCCGAGAACCGGCGCGGCTTTCGGGTGCAGCCGGGTCACATCAACAATGCCGGCATTCTCCATGGCGGCATGATGATGACATTTGCCGATACTCTGCTAGGCCGCGCGGTGGAAAACTCCGGCGGCGGGCCGTCGGTTACCTTGCACATGACCACGGATTTCCTTGGCCCCGCACTGCTGGGCGATTGGGTGGAAGGGACGGCAAAGGTCGTGCGTCAAACCCGCACTCTGGTCTTTGTGGAAGGTGAAATTAGGAGTCGGCGGCGCCTGGTGATGACCGCCAAGGGCGTCTTCCGCCGCCTCTCCCGCCGCCGCGGGCGTGGTGGTTGAAGCGGGTCTTTGATGCAAAGTAACTTCTGACCCAGCCAGCGCCCTATTTCAGCAGTGCAACGGGAAGTCTGACGGCGACGCCGTAGGACCGATTGTTGTGCTTAATCCTGGCAACATGGATCCCGACCACGCGCAGGCCCTTGTCGATCCGCATCATTACCGGCGAACCGGAGTCGCCAAACGTCGTGTCGCAGTCGTGGTAGATTAGCAGACCGCCGCCTCTTGTCCGGCCGTTTTCAACCAGTTGGCATGGATCGACGATCGTCAAGACTTCGACCTGATCTTCACTGTAGCCGGCCTGAAGGATATCGCTGCCTTCCTTCAGTTTTGAAACATCCTTTACTCTCGCCAACGGGATAGTAGGGATATCAGGTATCTCCACATCCAGGGTCAGTATGACCCAGTCCTTGCCTCGGTCGGCGAGTCTCCCCTTCATGTTCATTTTGATGTTTCGCGGCTTGAATATCCGGCTGATCCCGCTTTCGGCAAGATGCTTGCCTTTAAAATAGCCAGCCAGGAACTTCAACTCGCCGGATGCAACCCAGGATCTGGATCGTTTGTTCCAGACGCAATGGGCCGCTGTCAGCACGCGATTTGGAGAGATCAATGTCCCAGAGCAGATCCCAGTCCTATGTTGGACCCGTCCGATCGCCGACCATGGAGGTTCGAGCCTTTTGAGCGGCTTTCTTTGGTCTTCGCCCGATACGCCGTCCGGTTTGAACCGTTTCAGGCTGCCGGCATTCGGGCTTGCGCCCCATGCCAACAAACACATCAAAGACGCGATTAAGAATGTGAAATTCACCGATTTGATGCCGCGAACAAACTTTTCAATCACGACAACTGCCCACCCCAGCGACGACAATTTGTTGTTGCAACTAATATTTGTACATTAGTCAAATGCGTCAATCAATTTGTGACATCGTGGTCTGCATAAATATGTTACCAGACGACGAATGTCTGCAAATCAACTTTTGCGACGTGCCAGTCTCAACCGGGATTCGCGCCAACGACCGGACTTTCACGGACGATGCCAGCAACTGAACAGAATTGACGGCGGCTCGAAAACTATTCCAGCAAAGTCTCGGGAAGCCGGACTGCGATGCCCAGTTGTTTGCCTTTGACCGGGTAGGTGGCCACGTGGACGCCGACGACGCGCAGATCGTCGTCAACGCGCATCATGACCGGCGACCCAGAATCACCATGCGTGGTATCGCAATCGTGCAGGATCAGTTGGCTGCCCGCCCGGGTCTGTGCGTTGGCCAACAACTGGCAGGAGTCGACGACGGTGAGGAAGTTTTGCTGATCCAGGCTATAGCCGGCCTGCAAAAGATCGCTGCCGATGGTCAGCCGCGAAAGATCCTGCTCGCGGGCCAGGGGAATGGGCTTGAGGTTCGCGCGGTTGTTGATGGGTGATGTGAGTGTCAAGACGACCCAGTCCTTGCCTTGGTCCGATAGGCGGCCTTTGCGGTTCATTTTGACGCCTTTGGGCCGCGTGATCCGGCTGACGCTTCGCCTGGCGAGGTGTTCGCCCTGAAAGTAGCCGGCGAGAAATTCCAATGCGCCGGCCTTTTGCCAGGTCCCGGCCTTCCTATCCCAGACGCAATGAACAGCCGTCAGCACACGGTCCGGCGCGATCAGCGTCCCGGAACAAAAGCCGCCGTTGTGATTGACCCGCCCGACGGCCGTCCAGGGCCGGGTCAAGACCTTCATGGGCCGGCGCTGGTCCTGGCCGGACACACCAGTCGGCAGGGTACGTTTCAGGTTCCCCGCAACGGCATATTGTGCGTGGTTGGCCAAGCCGAGCGAGACTGGCAATAGCAATAACAAGATGAAGGCTTTGACCTGAATGGGTCGGATCAACGATTTCAAAACGCCGGGCACTCCCAAAAAACCAACTACTTGGTTCCCCGTCCGATGCCCTCTTTGCGGACGTGTCACCCCTGTCGGCCTAAATAGCAGATTGCGCCGCCAAGTCTACCAACCTTCTCCCGTCCGCGTTAACCATATAGGGCGTGCGGTCCGCTGCAGCGAAGGCTTTCGGCACGGTCGTTAAGATGCCTTCAACAACCGGCATGGTACAACCATGCGCGATACCGGGTTGGGCACTCAAAAACCCGAATACGATTGGAGAGACAAGCGCGAGCCTGTCCTGGCCATTAACCAAGCCATCGAGGGCAGCGTGCCGCACCTAGAGAATTGTCTCGGCCAGCTTCTGGGCCAGGCCGCCGGCGACGCGGCGGCGGTAATGGGGCGGGGTCATGGTTGTTTTCATGGCCTTGGCCTGGGTGCGGACGCGGTCGCGCAGATCCTCGAGGCAGGTCTCGTCCAAATCGCGGCCGATGAACTTGTCCATGCCTTTGGCCAGGAAGGGCAGGGGGGAGACACCCGTTAGGCCCACTGCCAGGTCGGTGATCTTGCCGCCTTTCGTGGCCATGCGCACGGCGACGCCGGCTAGAGGAAAGTCGATGGAGCCGCGTACCCGTGACTTGGCATAGCCGGTTGTAATGCTTTCTTGTGGCGCCGGCAGGTGCACGGCGACCAGCAACTCGCCTTCACCCAGGGTCAAATGATCCATGCCGTCGTTGCGGTAAAGATCAGCCAGCGGGATGCGCCGGCGGCCGTCCGGTCCGGCCAACTCCACCTCCGCATCGAACAGCAGCAGGGCCGGGGCCACATCGCCTGAAAAGGCGGCGAAACATTTCTTGCCGCCGGGGGCCACATGGCAGATATCACCCCGGTGCTTCAAACAATAGCTATTGGCGGATCGCCACCATTCGCTTTGGTTGTAATAGACACAGCGGGTATCGAGACACAGGTTGCCGCCCAAGGTGCCGTATTCCCGGTGGCTGGGTCCGGCGACCTCGCCGGCGGCCACCGCGATGGCGGTATATCGATCCCGCAACAGCGCGCTTTCGGCGATGTCCCGCAAAACGGTGGCGGCGCCGATGACGATGCCGTCGTCATTCTCCGTGATGCCGTGCATCTCGGAAATG
This sequence comes from uncultured Rhodospirillaceae bacterium, assembly GCA_964344935.1. Taxonomy (GTDB): domain Bacteria; phylum Pseudomonadota; class Alphaproteobacteria. Next base: position 111,079 of record CAYFPL010000009.1, on the reverse strand, counting down.
CCGTTGACATAGACCAGGCTGTCTGGCTGTTCGATGCCCCGGCGGATGTTGACCAGCATGTCGCTGCCGCCCGCCAGATAGCGCCCATCGGGTGCAGCGGCAAAGGCCTTGACGGCATCTTCCACCGTCGTGGGATGGTGAAGATCCATTTCCGGCATGAATTCCATCAGGCGGCCTCCCCATCCTTGGCGGCGGCGCGGCTGTCGCGGGCCTTCTTCTCCAGCAGCTCCATCAAGCGGTCCGGCGTCAGGGGCAGTTCCGTCGCGCGCACCCCCACGGCATCGGCGACGGCGTTGGTCAGGGCGGGCAGGAAGCCGCTCAACGAACCTTCGCCGGCCTCCTTGGCGCCAAAGGGGCCATGTTGGTCGGAGGCTTCGATGATGCCCACCTCGATGGGCGGCGATTCAATAATTGTCGGCACCCTATAGTCCAGCATATTGGCGGCGATGGGCAGGCCGTCGTGGAACTTGGTCTCTTCCGTCATGGCCTGGCCCATGCCCATCCACACCGAACCTTGCACCTGGCCTTCCACGGCCAGCGGATTGAGGGCCTTGCCGCAGTCATGAGCGACCCAGACCTTGTCCACGGTAACTTCGGCGGTATGGGGATCGACGCTGACTTCGACCACCTGGGCGGCGTAGCTGAAGGCCATGGTGCCGCCGATGGCAGCACCGCGATATTTCTTGCCGCCCCAGGATTCCGGAATGGTATCGAAGTTGCCTTTGACGGTTATCGTACCTTCCCCTTCCAGGGCGGCGGCGACCACTTCATCGAAGGTCAGGCCCTGGTCCTGCTGGCCGCCACGATAGACTTCGCCGAGGCATTCCACATCTTCGGGCGCGATTTCCAACTTGCGGGCCGCCGCCTCCACCAGCTTGGCCTTGAGATTCTGGGCTGCATCGATGGAGGCGTTGCCCACCATGTAGGTGACCCGACTGGAATAAGAGCCATTGTCCTTGGGCGTCACGGCACTGTCAGCCGCGATGACACGAATGCGGCCCATGTCCACGCCCAAGGTTTCCGCCGCACACTGAGCGATCACGGTGGAGGAGCCCTGGCCGATTTCAGCCGCGCCGGTCAAAAGCGTGATGCCGCCGTCCCAGTCCAGACGCAGGTGGATGGTGGCATGGGGTTCGCCGGTCCAATGTTTCGGCTTCGAGGCGCCGGAAATATAGTGAGAGCAAGCCATGCCTAGGCCCTTGTTGGGCCCCAGATTGCCCTTGCGTTCCTTCCAGCCGCTGGCTTGTTCGGCCCAATCCAGACATTGGTCCAGGCCGTAGCTGTTCACCAGCAGATCGTTCTCGGTCATGGTCGGGGCCACCAGCAGGTTCGCCCGGCGCACCGCGAAAGGATCCAGGCCCAACTCCTCAGCCATGCCGTCGATCAAGTTCTCGAAGGCGAAACGCGTTTTTACTGTGCCGTGGCCGCGGAAGGCGCCGCAGGGCGGCGTGTTGGTCAACACGCGATAACCGCGGTAGCGGGCGGAAGCAATATTGTAGATGCCATAGATCATGGAACCGGCGTAGAGAATGGTCACAATGCCATAGCCGCTGTAGGCACCGCCGCGCTGTACGGCTTCAAAGTCCACTGCCGTGACCTTGCCGTCCGCTTTCATGCCCACCTTCATGCGGATCTGAGTTTCCGGACGGCCGCGATGGGTGATGAAGGTTTCCTCCCGGCTCAACACCACCTTCACTGTACCTTGCGCCTTGCGGGCCAGCAGGGCGGCGATCAAGTCGCTCTGCAGTGTTTCCGTCCGTGCGCCGAAGCCGCCCCCGATATGGGGTTTGATGACGCGGATCTGGCTGTCCGGCATGGCAAGGGTGCGGGCCAGCATCTTGTGGACGTAATAGGGCACTTGGGTCGATGGCCAAATCGTTAGACGCCCACGGCCCGGGTCCCATTCCGCATAGGCGGCATGGGGCTCCATTTGCACCTGGCAAACCTCGGCGCACTGCACATCGATCTCACGCACCAGATCGGCGGCGGCCATGTCCTCGTCCACATCGCCCAGATCGAACTCCACCTCCCGTTCGAGATTGCCTGGCTTGTTGTCATGCAACAGCATCGCGTCCTCGGCCCGGGCCTCTTCGGCCGTGAAATAGGCGGGTAGTTCTTCGTAGCTGACTTCGATCAGGTCCAAGGCCTTTTGCGCCGTGGCCACGTCTGCCGCCGCGACGGCGGCAACCGGCTCGCCTTTGTAACGGACCCGGCCATTGGCCAGGGCCCATTCGTTCATGGCGATGGGCAGGACGCCATAGGTATCGGCGCAATCGGCGGCGGTGACGACGGCGATGACACCGGGCAGGGCCTCGGCCTTGGATGTATCCATGGCGGTGATGTTGCCGTGTGCCACCGGGCTGCGCAGAATGCGGCCGACCAGGGCTTCAGTGGCATCGAAATCGGCGGCGAACTTGGCCTTGCCGGTGGCCTTTTCGGGCCCGTCCACCAAGGGCTGGGGGACGCCAATTGTTTGGATGGGGCGCATCTCGTTCATGCTGCCTTCTCCTCTTTCTTCAGTTCGGCGGCGGCGAACTGCACCGCTTCGATGATTTTCACATAGCCTGTGCAGCGGCAGATGTTGGCCGCCAGGGCGTCGCGAATGGCGTCTTCGTCGGGATCAGGATTGCGCCGCAGCAGGGCCTCCGACGCCATGATCATACCCGGTGTGCAGAAGCCGCATTGGGAGCCGAGCTTTTCGTTGAAGCCGCGCTGAATGGCAGTCAGACGCCCGTCGCGGGACAGCCCGTCGACGGTCTCCACTTCTGTGCCCTGACAGGTCGCCGCCAACGTCAGGCAAGCATGCCGCGGTCGGCCGTCGATGATCACTGTGCAGGCACCGCACTCACCGCCATCGCAGCCGATCTTGGTGCCGGTCAGGCCAGCCCGTTCCCGCAGATAATCCACCAGCAGCAGGTTGTCGGGGATCACATCGTCCCGGTCCACGCCATTCAAAGTCAGGGAGAGAACAGTCTTCACGGCCAGCCTCCTATTTTGTCAGGAGCAGTATAGCGGAAAATTGTTTGGTACCCAAACAATATTATTTTGCGACTAAATTAGGTATCGTCAGGAATGACGGCGGTCGCCTCCATTTCCATTTTGGCGCCGTCTTCCACGAAACCCTCGACACCGATCACCGCCATGACCGGATAATGCCGGCCGAAGAACTCCCGGTAGGCTTCGCCCAGGGCTTTGCCGGCGTTGAGGTATTCCTCGCGGTTGTTGACATACCAGGTCAAACGCACCACGTGCTCGGGTTTGGCTCCGGCCTCGGCCAGGATGGCCTTGATGTTGGCGAAACATTGCCGGGCCTGGCCAGCGAAATCGTCGGTTTCGAACTCTTCCCGTTCGTTCCAGCCGACGATGCCAGCGACGAAGACCATTTCACCGCGCGCCGCGATACCGTTGCTATAGCCCTTGGGGCGCGGCCAATCGGGGGGTTGCAGGAATTTCATGAAGCACCTCCACTCACATTATCGCGGGGAGGATCAGAGCACGCCTTAGGACACCGTGTCCATCGAACCTAAGCGGTCATTCGGGAACCAAACGCGGGCAGTGGTACCTTCGCCTGGGGTGCTGTCGATTTCCAATGAGCCGTCATGGAGTTCCACAAGGGTGGTAGCCAGTGGCAAGCCCAGGCCAGTGCCTTCGTGTGACCGGCTCATGGTGGTGCCAATTTGACCAAATGTGGATAGGGCTTTAGGCAGGTCTGCCTGCGCGATGCCGATGCCGTTATCCTTGATTTCAATGCGCAGGCGTCCGCCGTCCACTGCGGCGATGACTTGGATCAGACCGCCTTCGGGCGTGAATTTCACGGCGTTCGAAAGCAGATTCAACATGATCTGTTTAACCATGCGCAGATCACCGCGCAGGTTTGGCAAATTCGGCTGAATATCGGTCTCTACGCGGTGGGAAGCTTCATCCGCCTTGGCAAGGATCATATTCAGACAGGCGGCAATCATGTCATCGACATCGATGGTTTCGTCCGACAGTTCCGCTCGGCCTGCTTCGATCTTCGAGATATCGAGAATATCGCTGATCAGGTCGAGGAGATGCTCGCCCGATTTGACCACATAGTCGATCTGTTCGCTTTGCTTGTCATTCAATGGCCCATGCAGACCCATGCTCAGCATTTGCGAGAATCCGATAATGGCGTTCAAGGGCGTACGCAATTCATGGCTCATATTGGCCAGGAACTCTGACTTCGCCCGGTCGGCCAGTTCCGCTTCTTCCTTGGCCCGGCGCAGGCCTTGTTCCGCCTCCCGCTGTTCCGTGATGTCGACCATGATGACCAGAGTGCCGCCGTCGGGAATTTTATGTTCGCGTACTTCGTACATCCCGATATTGAGGGACAGTTCGATCGGCCCGACCGGATTCCTGTGCAGCTCCATGCGCTCTTGTATCCAGGCCTCTTCGTCGTCGCCGATGCCGTCTATGGTGCCGCGTTCCACGCGCGTACGCAGCAGGCTTTCGAAAGTCACGCCGGGATGGGCGGCGTCGGCGATCTCGCTGTTGGTCCGGCGGTAGCGTTCATTCCAATGCACCAGGCCGTCATTCTCGTCATAGAGAGCGATGCCCACCGGCATATGCTCCACCGCTGTAATAAACCTCTTGTGGAATTCGACGGCTTGTTCCTGCGCTTCCGCTTCTGCCGTGAAATCGGTACCCGTGCCCCGGTATCCGAGGAACTCACCGTCCTCGCCATAGACAGGCTTGCCACTGATCGACCAATGCAACACTCGTCCGTCGTCGCGGGTGTAGGTATAGCGAAAGTCACGGAATGGACGGCGATTGTCCAGATCGTCAAGATGCTGGATCCATTTCTCCTCTATGACATCACCGTGCACCGCCTCGTGGCGGGTGCGACCCAGGGAACGGTTTGGTGAGGTGCCGGTCAATTCCTCTAATCGGTCAGAGAAATAGGTATAACGAAGATCCGCATCCATTTCCCAATGCCAATCCGAAGCGATATCGGCGAAATCGTGGAACCGCGCCTCGCTGGCCCTGAGGGCGGCCTCCAATTCTCGGCGTTCGGTGATGTCCTGCATGCCGATCAGGTTGGCTGGTCGGCCCTGAAAGATAACTCTAGTGACGCTGAGCGAGGCCCAGAAGATCGATCCGTCCTTGCGTTTAAACTGTCCCTGGAAATTTTCGACTTTGCCTACGCTTTCCACCGTTTCGTTGACCTGCGCCCGATCCTCCAGATTGACATAAGCAATGGTCGTCGGTTGGCCGATCAATTCCGCTTCCGTGCGTCCCAATAGTTCGCAAGCGACTTTGTTGGCGTATCTGTGCACCCCATCTGAAGTAATAACCAGGGCAACGGGGGCAGATTCCAGCAGAAGTCCAAAAAGCTCTTCGCTATCGCTCAACGCCTGCCGTGCCGCCAGTTCATCGGTGATACGCCGCCCCACCGTAAGGAAAGTGGGGATGCCATCTAGAACAATTCTATCGGTGGCGAATAGGAAATGGTCAACCTGTCCGTCGGGCGCCTTCAGGCGGACGGGATAGTCGCGGACATGGCCATCCCGCTGCAGGGATTCCGCATAGGAAGCGCGGTCACCGGGATCCATCCAGAAGTTCAAATCCATCCCGGTTTTTCCGATCACCTGGTCTTTTTCCAGCCCGTAATATTCCAGGAACCGCCTGTTGACGTTAATGAAACGACCGTCCCGGGCATCCGTCATGGTCACCATCTCGGGATTTTCTTCGAATGCCACTGTGAACAAACGCTCTAGCTCGGCACGTTTGGTGATGTCCGTGATCGTTGTGTAGAGCCGGGTCTCGCCTTCGTATTGGATCAAGTCACATGAGAGCAGGACCGTTAGAATTTGCCCGTGTTTGGTCTGCATCCGGGCTTCGAAATCGCGGACCCGCCCATCCCGCCTTAAACCAGACAGGAGATCAGCGCGCTGTTCGTCAATAGGGCTCAACAGGCCCAATTCCACGGATGTCTTGTCAATTGCCTCATCCCGGCCATAGCCGAAGGTCTCGCACCAGACATCGTTGACTTGAAAAAACCGCCCCGTTTCCACGTCCGAAATGGTCAGGCAGATCGGGCTGTGCATAAAGATTCGCGCGAACTGTGCTTCCGAGTCGTCGGCCTGCGCGCTCAACTCAGCGGCCGATTGAACAGCCTTTTGCGCATCGACCAGTTGACGGCGCAGCGCATCAATTTCGCACAGCAAATCCTCCCGTTCAGGGAATTCGACCTTGCGTTGTTTGGCGTCTTGGTCGGAAACCGTCATCGCGTCACGTTGCCGTAATTCAGGCGGCGGTGTGTTGCCAGCCTGGCCCTCGATACTCTGTTGCAAGTTACATACAGTACGAATAGATCCGCCGCGAAGACTAGAGCCGCAAGGTTAAAGTATTCGTAACGTCCGTGTTCCGGCTTTGGTCTAATTCAACCGAAACGGCGCTGATGATATGTCGGCCTATCCGGTGAAAATCGGCCAGGCAATCATGACCATGCCGACCACGGAAATCAACCAAATGCCTGTGCGCAGCCAGGGTACGCCGATGATATAGATCACCGCGTAAACCAATCTTGCGATGACGAATATCTGGGCGCCAAGGGCGGTGAGATCATTGGACAGACCGGCGACATGCACCACCAGAACCAGAATTGCGAACAAGGGCAGGTTCTCGAGCATGTTGCGGTGCGCCCGGCTGGCACGACCGGCCATGCCCTCCGGTGCGAAACCGTCGCGGTTGCCGGCGAGTTCCGACAGGCCTACCTGCATATTCGAAAGCTGAACCGCGACAACAACCTGGACAACGGTCAAGACCACGGCCCAAAACAACATCCATAATTCGACGGTCATTTCCAACCCTTTCCCCAATTTATGAGGGGTAGAGCTTACCTATCTTTTCTTAGGCTGGGCAAACCAATACCTGCGGCATCGAAACCGCCGTCAACGGCCAGGACCTGCCCGGTAATATAGCTTGCCCGCTCGCTGCACAGGAACCAGATGGCCTCGGCGATTTCCTCCTCCAGGCCATAGCGGTTGAGGGGAATGGCGTCATGATAGTCGGCACGGATATCGGCGCTGTGCACGGCCTTAGCCATGGCCGTATCAACGGGACCGGGCGAGACCGCATTGACGCGAATGCCGACTTCGCCCAATTCAGCGGCTTGTTGCTTGGTCAGGTGCTTCAACCCAGCCTTGGATGTGCCGTAGGCCACGCGCAGCGTACTGGCCCGCTGGCCCGATATGGAGGTGATATTGACGATACTACCGCCGCCCTGGGCGATCATCACTGGGGCACAGGCCTGCGCGCAGAGGAAGGGACCGGAAAGGTTGACATCAAGGACCCGGGCCCACTCATCATAGCTGGTGTCCAGCAGTGGCTTGAAGACGGCGGTGCCGGCGTTGTTCACAAGGGCGTCGATGCGGCCAAAATCCTGCACGGTCCGCTCGACCGCCGCTTTAACCTGGTCGGGTTCCGCGACATCGCAGGTGATCGCCAGCGTATCCGCCAGGGGGGCAGACGCCTTTTGCAAAGCCGGCCCATCGATATCCAATAGCGATGTGCGCCAGCCTTCATCCAGGAACTTCTTGGCGGTCGCCAGACCGATGCCCCGCGCCGCACCCGTGATAACGGCGACTTTCACCGTTTGCCCGGTCAAAGGCAATCAGGCCGGCCGGAAGACCGGCAGGGTCAGTTCGGACGTGACCGCCTCGTAGCCCAACTCGACCGGCATATCGATGCGCATCTGATCAGGCTCTATATCCCGCATCTGGGCGCACATGCGCACACCTTCCTCGAGCTCCACGGTGGCTATGGTCATGGGCAGATCGCCGATGAATCCGGGATGAAAGGGATGGTGCGACACGGTCCAACTATGAACTTTGCCCTTGCCGCTGGCGCGTACCCATTCGTCTTCCATGGACAGGCAGCTATCACAGACCGGGCGGGGATAATGGCGGACCTTGCCGCAGTTGGCGCAGCGCTGTAGGCGCATGGCACCTTCCTGCAGGCTGTCCCAGAACGGCTTGCTGTCGCGGTTCTGCAGCGGCATGGGCTTGTCGTAACTCGCTTCACTCATTTTACTGTTTCCTCGGCCTAGTTCCGCATGATCGCGACAGAGCCATCGCCCAGATCGCCAAAGCCCGTGACCAGGCCGATCTCCGCATCCGCCACCTGCGCCTTGCCGGCGGTGCCGCGCAATTGTTTGACCAGTTCGCAGACGTGGTTCATGCCGACGATGTGGGATTGCGAGAGCAGGCCGCCATGGGTGTTGATGGGCAATTCGCCATTCAGCGTGATGCGGCCGTTGGAGACGAAGTCCCCGCCTTCGCCCTTTGCACAGAAGCCCAGATCCTCCAACTGGCACATCACGATATAGGTGAAGCAGTCGTAGATTTCGGCAACATCGATGTCCTGTGGCGTGACGCCGGCCATACCAAAAGCCCGCGGCGCCGCCTTTGCCGTTCCCAATGTGGTGAGGTCGGGGCGCTGGGTGATGTTGGAAGGCGAGTCAGGATGCCCTTCGCCAACACCCATGATGTAGATGGGCCGCTGCGCCAGGTCCTTGGCCCGGTCCGAGCCGGAGACGACGATCGCCGCCGCGCCGTCGCTTTCCATGCAGCAATCGAACAGGCGCAGGGGATCCGAGATCATGCGGGAATTCTGATGATCCTCAATGGTCATGGGCTTTTTCATAACGGCGTTGTCGTTCAGCAGCGCATTGGCCCTGGTTGATACCGCGATCTCGGCAAACTGCTCGGACTTGGTGCCGTATAGTTCCATATGCCGGCGCGCCATGTGAGCGTAAAGCTGCGCCGGTGCGATATTGCCCGACGGCATCTCGAATTCGCCCAGGACCCGGAACTGGGGCATGGCCTGGACCCGGTTGCCGATGCGCGCGCCGGAAGAGCCGTTGCGGCCGATGGGAATGAGCACGTGGTTGGCGATGCCGGAGGCAACAGCGCCCACCGCGGCCTGGATCGAGGCCACCGCGCTGGCGCCGCCCAGTGGCGTGACGGCGGAGTACCGCAGATCCTGGATGCCGAGATTGGTGATGAACTCTTCGGCCACGACTTCCAGATTGAAATAGGGGATGACGCCGTCGATGTCATTCGGGGTCAGGCCCGCATCGGCGATTGCCTTCAGGGCGGCCTCCATCTGCAAGGCGGCGACCGAACGGCCGGAATTCTTGGAGTATTCCGTTTCGCCGACGCCCGTCACCGCACATTTGTCCATCAAGCTCATCTCGCGTTCCTCTGCTTCGTTTCGGCTTTTCTGGCCGCATTATCCCGTAACCCATGCACCTTCGCCAGCAAATTAGAAAACGCGCTGCTGGACTTTTGCCCAGCCTGGGCGCTATAAGGGCGCCGTCGCTCGCGGGGCGGCCCTAATCAGGATGCTAGGCAGACAATGCTGCGTGACGAAGGAAATATCCGAATTACCACCTTGCCGGTCTGTTGTACCGGCGGAGGCTGTCCGGGTATTACCTGCACGCCTCCAATCCGCGTCTGAGACAACGGACGCCGCGCTTCCCTAAACGGCCAGCGCATTCAAGAACAGCATCTGTAGACATTCCGACGGGAGATATCCCGATGCCGCAAATTCAAATCCACAATACAGCGACCCGCGAAAAAGAAACTTTCGAGCCCATGCGAACGGACGAGGTGCGCCTCTATGTCTGCGGGCCTACGGTTTATGACCTCGCGCACATCGGCAACGCCCGGCCCGTCGTGGTGTTCGACACCTTCGTGCGCCTGCTGCGCCGCCACTATGGAACGGTGGTCTATGCCCGCAACATTACCGACATCGACGACAAGATCATGGCCCGGGCGCAAAAGCGGGGCCAGACCATCGCCCAGGTGACTGAGAAGACCACCCAGGTCTTTCACGACGACATGGCGGCGCTGGGCGCCCTGCCGCCGGACCACGAACCCCGCGCCACGGAATATGTCGAGGGCATGGTGGCGATGACGGAAACCCTGATCGCCAAGGGTCACGCTTATGCCGCCGACGGCCACGTGCTTTTCGACACCACGTCCATGGCCGACTATGGCGTTTTCTCCCGCCGCAGCCAGGACGAACTGATTGCCGGCGCCCGCATCGATGTAGCGCCTTATAAGCGGAACCCCATGGATTTCGTTCTTTGGAAGCCTTCCGAAGACGACCAGCCCGGATGGGACAGTCCCTGGGGCCGGGGCCGGCCGGGCTGGCATCTGGAATGCTCCGTCATGTCGGAAGCATTGCTGGGCGAGACCTTCGACATTCACGGCGGCGGTATCGATCTGGTCTTCCCCCATCACCAGAACGAATTGGCGCAAAGCGTCTGCGCTCATGATGGCGCGCCGTTCGCCAATTACTGGATGCACAACGGTCACGTCACCGTGGGCGGCGAGAAGATGTCGAAATCCCTGGGCAACTTCCTCACCGTGCATGAATTGCTGGAGGAGTTTCCCGGCGAGGCCCTGCGCCTGACCCTGCTGTCAGCGCAGTACCGCCAGCCGTTGGATTTCACCAAGGAACTGGTGACCGAATCCCGCCGTATCCTGGACCGTTGGTATAGGGCGGTGGGCGAGGCGGCCCCGGCGGCGGAACTGCCCGAAGCGGTCGAGGCTGCTTTGCTGGACGATCTGAACACGCCCCGGGCCATTGCCGAGATGCACGGGCTGGCGGACCGGGCCATGGCCGGCGACGGCGACGCGGCGGCGGCACTGAAAGCGGTGGGTGAGGTCATGGGCTTGTTGCAGTTGAGCCCGGAAACCTGGTTCCAGGGGCAGGGGAGCGATGACGGCCTTTCTGCCGAGACCATCGAAAGTCTGATCGATCAGCGCCGTCAGGCCCGGGCAGACAAGGACTTCGCCACCTCCGATCGCATCCGCGACGAACTGGCGGCCCAAGGCATCGTCCTCGAAGACAGTGCCGCCGGCACCAGCTGGCGGCGGGGAGGTTAGGGCCATGACCAAAGAGCGGCTTTATATCTTTGATACCACCCTGCGCGACGGGGCCCAAACCTCCGGCGTCGATTTCTCGGTCGAGGACAAACGCGCCATCGCCGAGGCCCTGGACCGCCTGGGCGTCGATTACGTGGAAGGCGGCTGGCCCGGCGCCAATCCCACCGACAGCAGCTTCTTCCAGGCGCCGCCGAAATTGAAACGGGCGAAATTCACGGCCTTTGGCATGACCAAGCGGCCAGGCCGCAGCGCCGACAACGATCCGGGCCTCTCGGAGGTGGTCAACGCCGAGGTGGGTGCGGTCTGTCTGGTGGGCAAGACCTGGGATTTCCACGTGGATGTGGCTTTGGGCATCGAACGGGCCGAGAATGTGGCCATGATCGGGGAGTCCGTGGCCCATACCATCGCCAAGGGCCGCGAGGCCCTGTTCGATGCGGAGCATTTCTTCGACGGCTACAAGGCCAACCCGGACTATGCCGTGGACTGTCTGCAATCGGCCCTGGATGCGGGCGCCCGCTGGGTTGTCCTGTGCGATACCAACGGCGGCACCCTGCCGCACGAGATCGCCCGCATCGTCGGTGAAGTAACGGAACGGATTCCTGGCGATCACCTGGGCATCCACTGTCACAACGACACCGGCAACGCCATCGCCGGCTCCCTTGCCGCGGTGCAGGCCGGTGTGCGCCATGTCCAGGGCAGCTTGAACGGCCTGGGCGAACGCTGCGGCAACGCGGACCTGGTGGCCCTGATCCCAACTTTGAAGCTGAAGCCCGGCTTTGCCGAGAAATTCGAGACCGGGATCGACGAGGACGGCCTGCGTCATCTCACCGCCACCTCGCACCTGTTGGACGAATTGCTGAACCGGGCGCCGGCGCGCCAGGCGCCCTATGTGGGTGCGTCCGCCTTTGCCCATAAGGGCGGCCTGCATGTCTCCGCCGTACTCAAGAATCCTGAGACCTACGAGCACATCAACCCCGAACTGGTGGGCAATGCCCGCCAGGTTCTGGTCTCGAACCAGGCCGGCCGCTCCAACATCCTGGCCCGGCTGACGGAAGTGGGCATCGACTTCGACCCCAAAAATCCCAAGATCAATCGCCTGTTGGAGGATGTGAAGCAAAAGGAGTTCGAGGGCTATGCCTATGACGGGGCGGAGGCCAGTTTCGAGCTCATGGCCCGGCGCACCCTGGGCGAGGTACCGGACTATATCGACGTGGACAGTTTCCGCGTCATGGTGGAGCGGCGTCACAACGCCAAGGGCGAGTTGATCACCGTGTCGGAGGCCACCGTGAAGCTGACGGTGGATGGCCGCCGCATCATGTCGGTGGCGGAGGGCAACGGTCCTGTTAATGCCCTGGATCTGGCCCTGCGCAAGGATATCGGCAGTTATGCCAAGTATATCGATGACCTGGAACTGGTGGACTTCAAGGTGCGGATCCTGGACGGCGGCACGGGCGCGGTCACCCGTGTCCTGATCGAGAGCGCCGACGGCAAAGGCCGGCGCTGGTTCACGGTGGGGGTTTCGCCCAATATCGTGGACGCCTCGTTCATGGCGTTGATGGATTCTATCACCTACAAACTGTTCAAGGACGGCGCGGCGGCGCCCTGATCCCCTTGGCCGGCACCGATTCCACCAAACCGGCCGTTGCGATCGGGCCCAGCCCGGCGGTGATCCTGGTGCGGCCCCAGATGGGCGAGAATATCGGCGCGGCGGCCCGGGCCATGAAGAATTTCGGCCTGGATCAGATGCGTCTGGTGGAACCCCGTGACGGCTGGCCCAACCCCAAGGCCGAGGCCATGTCCAGCCGGGCCGATGATATCCTGACGCGGGCGGAGCTGTTCGACGACACCCGTGCCGCCGTTGCTGATTTGCAGGCGGTCTATGCCACCACCGCCCGAACACGGGAGATGGAGAAGCCATGCCTGACGCCCCGTGAGGCCATCGCGGAGATGCGTCAGCGGCTCTCGGACGGGCAGAAAGTCGGCATCCTGTTCGGGGGCGAGAAGGCGGGCCTGGACAATGAAGACACCACCCTGGCCCGTGCCATCATCCAGATTCCCGCCAATCCGGCCTTTTCATCCCTCAACCTGGGCCAGGCGGTCTTGCTGCTGGCCTATGAATGGTTCATCTCGGGTCCGCTGCCGGATATCGAAGCCAGCGGCGAGGGCGTACCGCTTTCGCTCGACGAGCTGCGCTATTTCGAGGACCGGCTGGAAGAGGAGTTGCTGCAGCGCGGTTTCCTCAAGCCGCCGGAGAAGCATCCCTCGATGATGCGCAACTTGCGCAACATCTTCCGCCGCGCCGATCTGACCGGGCAGGAGGTGCGCAGCCTGCACGGGGTCATTTCCGCCCTAATTCGCAGGGAAGACAGCGACAATTAACCCTTTGACTTAGTGTTTGACTTGCCGGGACGGATTGGTATAACACCCGCCACTTGCGCGACCCGTCCGTTGCGGGGCGGTTTGGCGCGCCAATTATTCAAGCAATCGATGCTGAGAGACGGACCTAGATGACGAAGCGACTGCGCTCGAAATACAAGCTGAACCGCCGTTTGGGCGAGAACCTGTGGGGCCGGCCGAAAAGCCCGGTCAACAAGCGTGACTATCCCCCAGGCCAGCACGCCCAGGGCCGCCGGCGCAAACCGTCCGATTATGGCATCCAGTTGGCCGCGAAGCAGAAATTGCGCGGCTATTACGGCAACATCACGGAAAAGCAGTTCCGCCGCACCTATAACGAGGCCGTCAAGGTCCGGGGCGATACCACGGAAGTGCTGATTGGCCTGTTGGAGCGGCGCCTGGATGCGGTGGTCTATCGCATGAAGTTCGTGCCCACGGTGTTCGCTGCCCGCCAGTTCATCAACCACGGCCACATCCTGGTCAACGGCAAGCGGGTCAACATCCCCAGCTATCGGGTCAGCGAGGGCGACGTGATCGAGATCAAGGAGAAATCCCGCGAGATCATCATGGTGCTCGAGGCCCTGGATTCGCCCGAGCGGGATATCCCTGAATACATGGAAGTGGATCTGGGCAAGCGCCGCGGCACCTTCGTCCGCACGCCCAAGTTCGCCGAGGTGCCCTATCCGGTGCCCATGGAACCGAACCTGGTGATCGAGTACTACTCGCGGTAACGCCAATCCATTACGCCATGCGCTTGCCGCATGGTTGCAACAACGATTAAGCTGCTCAACGACAACGTTGGGCGGCTTTTTTGTTGGGAGTTGGAATAATGGCCAATGACCGGGCGATGGGCGTAAAACCGCCGGTCCATATTTGGTATCTGTGGCCGGCCATCACCACACGGGACAAGGCTCTTCGCGTCGCAAAAAACACTCAGTATTTGGCCTTCCTGTTCTTCATGTTTGCCGTTGTACTCGTCGGCATCAATTTCGTTTCGCCCGAGATGATGGAGTACGACGATAAGACCAAAACCATTTCCGTTGTCCCCGTCGACTATTTGTCTCTTGTCAATCTCTACAAATTCGAGATTGCTTTCACCATTTTGCTCCTATCGCTTGGCATAGTGATAAGGCGCGGCAAAGTTTGGGCCGTCCCAATTATCATCGCCTTCTTTTACATAGAGATTGTGATGAAAGCTCTGGTGTTTCCCGGATATGCGATCTTGCTGAATATCGCACTCCTGCCATTCGCCGTGAATGGCCTGCGGGGATGGTTCGCCTTGAGGCGATTGCCAGGGACCGGCCCCGAACCTGATACCAAACGGGCCTGGTGATCGAGTACTACTCGCGGTAACGCCATTCCTTTCCACCATGCGCTTGCTGCATGGTTGCAACAACGATTAAGCTGCTCAACGAAAACGTTGGGCGGCTTTTCTGTTGGGTGATCACTATGCCGAAGCTTGCAATCTACGTGTTGTTGGGATTGTTCGGTTTGATTTTGGTCTCCTGTCAGTCGTCACAACGCGTTCCTGTGCCAACCGGCAACGCCCCCTTCGCCAATATTAAGATTGAGGGCAGCTGGCACCGGGCGACCAACCAGAAATGTTCATTTTGGAGTCGCTATTCAAACGCAGTAGAGACATCCCTTTGGCGAGGACAATGCGCGGGCGGTAGGGCCGAAGGACACGGGAAGGCCGTTTATCGATACTATGTTGGTGCGGATGTATTGGAAGACGTCTATATCGGCAGAATGCGTGACGGACGGATGCATGGGACCGGAACCTACTATTGGTCTAACGGCGCAAGATATCGCGGGGACTGGCGAGACAGTTGCGCGCATGGACACGGCGTATTTGTATGGCCCACAGGTGAACGTTATGTGGGCGAATGGGTCAATTGTAGGCAGCATGGCTTAGGCAAGTTCTGGAGCAAAAACAGATACTACGAAGGTCAATGGAAGAACGGTTACCCTCTAGAGAGACCGGACGATCCAGAACGAAGGTATAGAAAGAAGAAGATGAACCCCAAGGTTGAGAAAGTGGCATCGGCCAAATTTGGTCGAACCATCTGACGTACGAAGACAGTACAGATAGACTCAAGAAGGCCAATTTTTCTTGTCGTAAGTATCTATTTTACCACCTTCGCCGTCGCCACTGTCATGAAATGAGTGCGGCTGTCGGGGAGTTGGCCGGCGAGAATATCCGGGTTGGCCTGCAGGCCGGAGAGTTCGATGCTGATGTCAGTGAAACCGGCCGCCGATAGCTCCTTTTCCAGATCCAGATTACGGGCCTGGTAGGTGAAGGGCTCGTTATTGCGGGCGGCATAGCCGTCCAATAGCCAGGCATCGATGGTGCCGCCTGGCGTCAGGTACATATCATAGATGGCGAAGGTGCCGCCCGGTTTCAGGATACGTTTGCCTTCCGCCATGATGCGCCGTAGCGCGCTGGGCGGCACCTCGTGGATCAGCCAGTGGGAGGTGACCAGGTCGAAGCGGCCGTCCTCGAACGCCATCTCTTCGCCGTTCATCTGCCAATAGTCGATCTCCAGATCCGCTTCCACGGACCGCAGGTGCGCCAGTTTCAGGACCGGGGCGGAGACGTCGCAGCCGTGCACCTCGGCCGCCGGCATGGTGCGTTTCAGGGCGCGGGTGGAGGCGCCGGCGGTGCAGCCGATATCCAGGACGGATGTCGGCGCAAAACGCTCCCGCATCAGGTCGCCGTACCAATTAAGCGGCGTATCCGGGTCCAGCATGGAGAAACTGACCGCCGCCGTAGCCCATTCATAGACAAAGGCGGTCTCGTCCCCGTTCCAGATACCGCCGGGGATCTGATGGATATCCGTATCGGAAACATAGGCCGGCATGGGCATATCCGGATTCAGGTGCAGTCGTTCGGGATGCCGGGTCGCGCCGTCATCAAGTATGCCGCGCAGCGCCTCCAGTTGCGGCGCCAGCATGCGGGACATGCCCCAGCGGCTTTGATATTTCACCTGCTGCGCCCGCCGCTCCAGCCAGCCATAGAGTTGATAGGCGCGGGAGGACCGCATGGCGCCTTCCAGGCTCTCCACGTCGTTGGCGCCGGTGGCCTTGGCCTCCGCCAGCACTTGTTTGTAGGGGCCGTCGCGCCAGAAATGCTTCAGGCTGTGGGAATAACTCTCGTTGGTGCGCGCTTCGAAGGCGATGTCGGGTTGCGTGTCGGTCATCGGGCTACTCCATATCCATGAAGGCGCGCACGTCGGGCACGCTGTCCGGTTCCAGCCAGGGGCGCAGCAATTCGGCGGCGAAGGTCTGTTCTTCCGTGGCCTGCCAGGATCGGTGGGCATCGGAGGCAGCGGCTTCCGCCAGGATACCGTCCGTCACCACGCCCTGTTGTTCGAGAGCGACGGTGAGGCGGTGAACCAGGGCCTTCAGCACATAGACCTCGCCGCCCAGGGCGGTGATCACCCCCAAAAGGCGCTGGGTGGTGTCGTCCTTGAAGAAATCCAGATCGATCAGTTCCGATCCGTCGGCCATTTCGTATCCTCCCATCTGCAGTCCCGCCAAAAACGATAGCAGGCAGCCCGGCCAGCGGCAACGTGACAGCGATTTCTGACGTTTTGGCCTGTGACGATAGAGCGCATTTCGACATTTTGGCGCACGCGGATATGATCAGGGACGAGGAGAACGGCGATGGAAGTGACCTGGTTCCAGGTGCTGGTCGTGGGTGTGGTGGCGAACATCGTCACGGACATCTATGAATGGCTCTTGGAGAAGAGCCTGGGCAAGACCCGGGATTGGCATTTGGTGGGCCGCTGGGTGGCCGACCTGGGCAAGGGTGTCTTTCGCCACGCTGCCATCTCCGAGGCGGATGCGAAGCCTTATGAGCTGCCCCTCGGCTGGGCCTTCCATTACCTGGTCGCCATTGTTTTCGCCCAGGTCTATCTGCAATTTCTAGGCGCTGTTCTGGAAACCCCGCCCACCTTGTGGAATGCGCTCACCTTTGGCGTGGTCACCGTGCTGGCGCCCTGGCTGATCCTGATCCCCGGCCTGGGCGGCGGCTTTTTCGCCAGCCGGACCGAGCGGCCCAACTTCGTCCGCCTTGCCAGCCTGTCGGTGCACGCGGTCTTCGGGATTGGACTCTATATCGGCGTACTGGTATTCGCCGCCATATGAGTTTGGCACATGGGGAGGGGCGCGCCAGCCTGTGGCGGGCGGCGCTGTTTATGGTCATCGCGACGTTTCTGTTCGCGACCATGAACGCCTTGGCCAAGTATGTGCTGATCACGCCGGCGGCGGCGGAGATCGGCCCCCTGCAGGTTACCTTCTGCCGTTATCTTTCGGGCACCCTCTTTCTGTTGCCGGTGCTCTATTGGGCCAAGGCGGTACCCCGCACCCGGCATCCGGAGAAATACGCCCTGCGCGCTGGTTTCGGCGCCGCCAGCGTGGTGTTGATGTTCATGGCGTTTCAGATGATCCCCCTGGCCAACGCCACGGCGATCGGTTTCTCTTCACCCATCTTCACCATGATCCTGGCGGTTCTGTTCCTGGGAGAGCGGGCCGGCTGGGTGCGCTGGCTGGCCGCCGTCATCGGCTTTGCCGGCGTCATAGCCATCGCTGGCCCCGAAGGGGAAATCCTCGCCGCCGGTTCCCTGATCGCTGTGGCCTCGGCCCTTTGCATGGGCGCAGAAGTGGCGGCGCTAAAATGGGTCTCGCGCCTTGGCGATCGGCCCCTGGTCATGCTGTTCTTGGGCAACTTCCTCGGCATGGTTCTGACCGCCATCTTCGCCCTGCCGCAATGGGTCTGGCCCGAGCCGTGGCAATGGTACTTCCTCGGCGGCACCGGCCTGGTGGCCATCGTCGGCCAGCGCCTGACCCTGTTCGCCATGCAGACGGCGGATGCCAATTTCGTCGCGCCCATGCTCTACGCCACCATGGTCTTTTCCGGTCTCTATGGCGTCCTATTGTTCGGCGAAGTGCCCGGCTGGGGCCTCTATCTTGGTGTGGCCCTGATCATCACCAGCGGCATCATGCTCGCCCGCTCCGGCCGTTAGGCCCTATCACCGCATGCGAAGAAGCCCTCGTCACTCCCGCGAAAGCGGGAGTCCAGAGCAACCGGCACAGGCATGGATTCCCGCATTCGCGGGAATGACAAAAACGCAAGCTCCAAACAGACCCTTGTCGAACCTCACCGCATGCGCAGGCCGCCGTCGATGCGGATGGTCTCGCCGTTCAGCATGGGGTTGGTGACGATGGTTTCCACCATGCGGGCATATTCGGATGGATCGCCGAAACGCTTGGGGAAGGGGATGGCGTCGGTCATTTCCTGGATATATTCCGGGCGCAGGGTCGACGCCATGGGGGTCTGGAAAATGCCAGGCGCTATGGCCATGACCCGGATGGCGTGGCGGGACAATTCCCGCGCCATGGGCAGGCACATTGCCGCGATAGCCGCCTTCACCGCATTGTAGGTGATGGCGCCCGGCGGGCCGTCATAGCCGGCGATGGAGGCGGTGTTGACCAGGACACCCCGTTCGCCGGTGTCGGGCAGGGGATCGCAGTCGGCCATGTCGGCCGCGGCCAGGCGGCAGATGTTGTAGGTCCCCACCAGATGCACGTTGACGATGCGGCTGTGGTGCTCAAGCGGCGCGGGCCCGTCCTTGCCCACCATAAGGCGGCTTTCGGCGATGCCGGCGCAGCAGACCGCGATACGGGCCGGGCCGTGGGCCTCGCGCGCCGTTTTCATTGCCGTCACCGCCGCTTCGTCGGAGGTGACGTCGCATTCCACCGCTACGCCGCCCGTTTCTTCGGCGACGGCCCGGGCCTGGTCCATGTTCACGTCCAGCACCGCGACCTTGGCGCCCAGTTGGGCCAGGTGACGCGCCGTGGCCGCGCCCAGGCCTGAGCCGCCGCCCGAGATGACGGCAGCCAATCCTTCGATCTGCATGTTACTTGCTCGCTCCGATGAAACCGTGGGCCTCGATCTCCACCGCCAGTCCCGGCCGGGCCAAAGCGGCGACCTCGACCAGGGTGGAACAGGGAAAATCGCCGGTGAAGAACTCCCGGCGCGCTTTCCAGACTTCCTCCCGCTGGGTGATGTCGGTGACGAAGATGGTGACCTTGATGATATCGTCCATGACGGCGCCGGCTTCTTCCACCAGATGCTTGATCTTTGTGAAAATCAGCCGGGATTGCTCATAGACGTCGTCGCCGCCAGCGATGACGTCGTTCTCGTAGCCCGAGACCATGCCGGCAATCTGGAAGAAGTCCCCGTGCACCTTGCAGTTTGACCAGGTTTCCGGCAGGGGCTCCGGCACCTGTGCGGAGCTGACCCGATGCATGGCTACAGCACCGCCTTGGCCAACAGCTGCAATTCTTCCGAGCTCTTGCAGCGGGTCAGCAGGCTGTAGACGTTGCCCGAGTTCTTCCAGTCCTGCAGCCGTTCGGTGATCTTGCCCGCGGGTCCGGTCAGCGAGACCTGGTCCACCAGTTCGTCAGGCACGGCGGCCAGGGCTTCCGCCCGGCGGCCGGAGAGGAAGTGATCCTGGATCTCCACTGCCGCGCCCTCATGTCCCAGGCGCTTGGCATAGTCGTTATAGAAATTCTTGTCCCGCGCACCCATGCCGCCGATGTAGAGGGCCAGGTTCTCCCTGATCGGCTGGCGCGCTGTATCCTCGTCGTCCTGCAGGTTGACGCCGCAGAAGGGCGTGATGGTGAAATTGTCCATGCTCTTGCCGCCGCCGGCCTTGGCAAAACCTTCGTTCAAGGCACCTTCGAAAACGTCGAAGCGATCCGGATTCATGAACACCGGGATCATACCGTCGGCGATTTCCGCAGAGACCCTGACGCCGGCCGGCGCGATGGTGCCGGTGACGATCTTCAGCGGGTTCTTGCTGTGCAGGATTCCCTTCAAGGGCTTGCCCAGGCCCGTGGTCCCTTCGCCGGTGCGGGGGATCTGGTAATGGAACCCGTCATGGGTCAGGGGCGCTTCACGGGCCTCGATCTTGCGGATGATCTCGATATATTCCCGCGTCCGGGT
Source organism: uncultured Rhodospirillaceae bacterium (assembly GCA_964344935.1). Taxonomy (GTDB): domain Bacteria; phylum Pseudomonadota; class Alphaproteobacteria. Next base: position 90,754 of record CAYFPL010000009.1, on the reverse strand, counting down.
CAGGGGGCGGCCATAGGCTTCCCCATGCCAGCCCTCGATCACCTGGGGACCGGACGGGCCAATGCCCAGGATGAAACGGTCGCCCGAAAGCTGTTGCAAGGTCATGGCCGTCATCGCCGCCATGGCGGGCGTTCGCGCGGACATCTGGATAATACCGGTTCCGACTTTAATCTTGGTGGTCTGGGCCAACACCCAGGAGGCGGTGGAGATGGCGTCCGAGCCCCAGGATTCAGAGGTCCAAATGGAATCGAATCCCAGATCCTCCGCCTCCCGGATTAGATCCATATCGATCTTTATGGCGCCGCCGCCGCCCGTGCCCATGATCAGTCCCAGTTTCATGTCCCGTCCTCCTAATGACAAAAATGCGATTTTCGGCAATCTATCCCCACTCTGTTGCCGCGCCTAGGGGCAATCGCATAATCTGCCCTTCATAGCAGCGTGGTACGCAGAATAACGCGAGGAAAACCCATCATGCGCTTTGGATTGATGATCATGGCCCGCGGCCCGGGCGGCAACGGTCCCGGTCTGTCTGCCATGGCGAAAGCGGCCGAGGCCGGCGGCCTGGACCTCCTCGCCTTCAATGATCACGTGGTGGTGCCACGGGATATTGCCTCGAAATACCCTTACTCCAATGACGGCGCCTGGCCTGGCGCCGCGGTGGGCGAATGCCTGGAAATGGTGACGGCGGCATCCTTCATCGCCGCCGCCACGGAAAAGATCAAACTGTTGACCTCTGTGATGGTGGTGCCCCACCGCCCCGCCATGCTGGCGGCGAAAATGCTGGCCACGGTGGATGTCCTCTCCGGCGGCCGCCTGGTCGTGGGCGCGGGCGCCGGCTGGATGCGGGAGGAGTTCGAAGCCCTTGGCCTGCCCCCGTTTGAAGACCGGGGCCGGGTCACGGATGAATATATCCAGGCCTTCAAGGCCTTGTGGATGGAGGAACGTCCTGAAATGCGGGGCGAACATGTCCGCTTCGACAATGTGGTGTTCGAACCCAAACCTTTGCAGGAACCGCATCCGCCGATCTGGATCGGCGGCGAAAGTGGGGCTGCGATCAGGCGGGCGGCACGCCTGGGCGATGGCTGGTATCCATCCAACCACAACCCGGCGAACCTTCTCGATAGCCCGGAGAGATACGCCAAGGGCGTCGAAATGCTGGAACGGGCTGCCGACAAAGCCGGCCGCGACGTCAGAGGGATACACCGCGCCTATCTGGCCTTTCGCCCCGTCAATATGCCCGTCCGCGAAGGGGCGCGCCGCCACTCACTGACCGGTTCACCGGATGCCATTCGCGATGACATTGGCCAATTCGCCGAACTCGGGGTAGAAACCATGATCTTTTTCGTTGCCGGCGCGGAACTGGAACAGATCCTCGACGGAATTGCCTATCTGGCCGGCGACGTACTTCCGAAAACCTGATCAGAGGAACTTGTATGTCAGACAATAAGTACGCCATCGCGGTGATCGGCGGCACGGGCGCCTTAGGCTTTGGCTTGGCCTTGCGCTGGGCCAAGGCGGGGCACGAGATCATCATCGGCTCCCGTGCACAGGATAGCGCGGACCGGGGCGCGGCCCGTCTGGCAGAATTGGCGCCGGACGCGAAAATCAGCGGCTTGGTCAATGACGCCGCGGCGGCGGCGGCGGAAATCGTCGTGCTGACCGTCCCCTTCGCCAATCAGGCCCCCATGTTGGAGGCAATCAAACCGGGTTGCCAAGGCAAGATCATGGTTGATGTCACAGTGCCCTTGATGCCGCCGAAGGTGCGCACCGTGCATCTGCCCGAGCACGGTTCCGCCGGCAAAGGGGCGCAGATATTCCTTGGCGACAGCGTGCGCGTCGTTTCAGCCTTTCAGAACGTAGCAGCGGACCATCTGACGGACCTGGCGCATGACATCGACTGCGATATTCTGGTCTGTGGTAATGATCCCGAGGCGCGGGAGATTGTTGTCGGTCTGGCCGAGGATGCCTCGATGCGGGCCTGGCACGGCGGCCGGATCGAAAATTCTGTGGTGGCGGAGGCATTGACCTCGGCCCTGATCTTCATGAACAACCGCTACAAGATCGCCGGCGCCGGTATCCGTATCACCGGCGATCCGGGCTCCGCCGAAAGCGGGGATCACTAAGCCTCGATGAAAACCTCCCGCATGCAGATGCTTGCGTTGCCGGATGTGCCCATGGTGGCGCCCGGCGACGATCTGGCACAGCTGATCGCCGATGGCTTGAACCGCGCCGGCGAGCGTCTGCATGACGGCGATGTTCTGGTCATCGCGCAAAAGATCGTTTCCAAGGCCAACAACTGTATCGTCGATCTGCGCAACGTGACGCCGACGGCAGAAGCGGAGGCCCTAGCCGCAGAGGTGGACAAGGATCCACGCCAGGTACAGTTGGTGTTGGATGAGTCTACGGAAGTGGTCGGCAAAGTGCCCGGTGTCCTGGTTGTCGCCCACCGCCTGGGTATTGTCATGGCCAACGCCGGTATCGACGCCTCGAACGTGGCGCAGGCGGACGGATCGGAAAACGTTCTATTGCTGCCCAAGGATCCCGATGGCGATTGTCGGGAATTGCGCCGGACTTTCTCGGAACGCCATGGCGTCGATGTGGCGGTCATCATCAACGATTCCGTCGGTCGGGCCTGGCGGCGAGGCACCATGGGTCTGGCGATTGGCTCTGCCGGTCTGCCGGCCTTATGGGATCTGCGCGGTGAACCGGATCTTTATGGCCGCGAGTTGTTGGTCAGTGAGGTGGGCCTGGCGGACGAGTTGTCTTCGGCGGCATCGATCCTGCAGGGGCAAGGGGATCAAGGCCAGCCTGTGGTCTTGATCCGCGGGGTACAATTCCCCGACTCTGATCAAGGAGCCGATGTCCTGCCCCGGCCGCGGGAACAGGATATGTTCCGCTGATGGCACAGGGGGAAGTGATTGCCCTTTCAGGCGGCGTTGGCGGAGCCAAGCTGGCGCTTGGTCTCTCCCGCCTGGACCTGGGCCGCAATCTGCTGGTGGTGGCCAATGTGGGCGACGATTTCGAGCATATGGGCCTCAGCATCTGTCCCGATCTCGACACGGTCACCTATACCCTTTCCGGCCTGAGCGATCAGGACAAGGGTTGGGGCCGGGCTGATGAGGGCTGGCGCTTCATGGAAGCGGTGGCGCAATTTGGCGGCGAAGATTGGTTCAACTTGGGCGACCGGGATTTGGCCCTGCATATCCTGCGCACCAAGGCTTTGCGCGAAGGTGACAACCTGACCGGGTTCACCAAGAGCATTTGTGAAAAGCTGGGCATTACGGCACGCATCGTCCCAATGTCCGACGATCCCGTGCGGACCATGGTGCGCACCGCCGGCGGTTCCCTCGCCTTCCAGCACTATTTCGTGCGCGACCGCTGCGAACCGGAAGTTAATGGTTTCGACTTTGCCGGTATCGATGCGGCCCGGCCGCAACCGGATTTTATGGCGGCACTGGCGGCTCCCGACTTGCGGGCTGTGGTCATCACGCCATCCAATCCTTTCGTCAGCATCGATCCCATTTTGAAGTTGCCTGGGGTCGATGCCGCATTGCGCGAAGCCAAGGCGCCGATCATCGCCGTATCCCCGATCGTGGCGGGTCTGGCCGTCAAGGGCCCCGCGGCGAAAATGATGGCGGAAATGGATATGCCGTCCACGGCCTTGGCGGTCGCGGAACATTATGGCGATCTGCTGGACGGCTTCGTGCTGGACAACAGCGATGCCGGGCAGGGCGACGCGGTGGCGGCCCTTGGTATTCAGCCCCTGGTGACAATGACGGTGATGCAGAGCCTGGAGGACCGCGTGACCCTGGCCCGTGAGGTCCTGAACTTCGCAGAGGAGCTGCGCCGTTGATGTGGGCCGTTGTGCCGATCAAGGGCTTCGATGCCCCGAAACAGCGGTTGGCGGACGTGCTCTCGCCAAAAGAACGCGGCGCCCTGGCCGAGCATATGCTGCACGATGTCTTGGACGTATTGTCGGACTTGGATGGCGTCGTGGTGGTCAGCGCCGATCAAGCGGCTCTGGGCGCGGCACGGGTAACCGGTGCCCGTGTGATGGAGGAGCGGCAGCCGGGTGGCTATTCAGCCGCCGTACGCCAAGCCGGTGAAGTCCTGGCATCGGAGGGCATCACCGGGATGATGCACGTACCCGGAGACATTCCCCTAGTCAGTCGCGAGGAAGTCGCGCAGATTGCCGGAATAGGGCCATCGGCGCCCGCCGCCTGTGTCGTGCCGTCCCGCGACCGGGACGGCACAAACTGCCTTGCCATGTGGCCACCCGATTTGATGACACCCGCTTTCGGACCCGACAGTTTCCGCCGCCACTGCGGTATGCTGCGCGAAATTGGTGTCGAACCGGTGGTGCTGGAACTAGACGGTTTCGCCTTGGATATTGACACGCCGGACGATCTGCGGCTGTTTTGTCAACAGCAGGGGGAAAGCAGCAGTCTGCGATATCTGCGTGACTCCGGCATTGCCGGGCGGATATTGCATAACGAGCGCGGGACATAAGGATCGGTTTGCATGGCGTCCAACAGGGAAGTTGAGTTGTGGCTGGGACAGCGCCGCCCGGAGGGCGCGGAAGCTATGGCCCTGGCCGGATATCCCAATCTGGATGTCCTGCAACGGGCCGCCTGTGAAATCCGCGATCAGGGCCATGGCCGTCTGATCAGCTATTCCCGCAAGGTCTTTATTCCCCTGACCCAGCTATGCCGTGACGTCTGCCACTATTGCACTTTCGCTCACCCACCCCGGCGCGGTCAGCGGGCGTTCATGACGCCGGACGAAGTGCTCGCCGTCGCGCGCGCAGGCGCCGAGGCCGGCTGCAAGGAGGCGCTTTTCACTTTGGGCGACAAGCCCGAATTGCGCTACCGGGTGGCGCGGGAGGAATTGGCCGAATTGGGCCACGAGACCACGTTGTCCTATCTGCGCGAAATGGCCCTGCTGGTGTTCGAGGAAACCGGACTGTTGCCGCACCTGAATCCAGGCGTAATGGAGGAAAGTGATCTGGCCGCGCTGCGGGAAGTTTCGGTTTCTCAGGGCATCATGCTGGAAAGTATTTCTCCGCGCCTGATGCAAAAGGGTGCCTGTCATCATGGCTCCCCCGACAAGGACCCTGCCGTGCGTCTGGCGACGATCGAGGCGGCGGGCAAATTGGCGGTTCCTTTCACGACCGGCATCCTGATCGGCATTGGCGAAACGCGGGAAGAGCGCATCAAGGCGCTTTTGGCCCTGCGCGACCTGCATGACCGCTATGGCCATATTCAGGAGATCATCGTTCAGAACTTCCGCGCCAAGGATGATACGCGCATGGCCGATTGGCCGGATGCGCCCATCGACGAATTGCGTTGGAGCATCGCCGCCGCCCGGCTGATTTTTGGGGCGGAGATGCATATCCAGGCCCCACCGAACCTAAGCCCGGGCGACTCCCCCAGTCTAATTCATGCGGGCATCGACGATTGGGGCGGCGTCTCGCCCGTGACGCCCGATCACGTGAACCCGGAAGCGCCTTGGCCTCATCTACGCCAGTTGGCCGACGATACGGCGAAGGAAGGCAAGCACCTGGTGGAACGCCTGGCGATCTACCCTGACTACGCCCAGGATGCCGAACGGTGGCTCGATCCGGGCTTCGCTGCTGCCGTGTTGAACCGGATCGATGCATCCGGTCTGGCCCGTACCGATACCTGGTCGCCTGGAATAGATACGGCCCCGCCCGTGGCCATTACTGGGCCGTCGCCGCATGTGCCCGAGCTTGACCGACTGCTCAGCCGCGCCTTGGATGGCGACGAATTGTGCGAGAACGAAGTGGAACGTCTGTTCGCGGCTCGCGGCGGTGAAGTGGATGCGGTGGCCCAGGCCGCGGACGAGTTGCGCCGCCAAGTCTGTGGGGATGATGTTTCCTACGTCGTGGTGCGGAACATCAATTACACCAATATCTGCTACTTCAAATGCCAGTTCTGCGCCTTTTCCAAGGGTAAGTTGAGCGAAAACCTGCGTGGCCGCCCCTACGATCTGTCCATGGAGGAAATCGGCCGCCGGGCGGCCGAGGCCTGGGACCGGGGCGCGACGGAAGTCTGCATGCAGGGCGGTATTCACCCCGAATACACAGGCCAGACCTACCTCGACATCCTGGCGGCGGTGAAAGCGGCTGCACCGGATATGCATGTTCATGCCTTCTCGCCGTTGGAAGTCTATCAAGGTGCGCAGACGCTGGGCCTCTCGCTGCAGACGTTCCTGGAGATGCTGCAGAAAGCCGGCTTAAGTTCACTGCCTGGTACGGCGGCCGAGATATTGGACGAGGAAGTCCGCCGCGTCCTTTGCCCCGATAAACTGAGCGTGGCGCAATGGCTGGAAGTCATGGAGACTGCGCACCGCGTCGGCTTCCGGACCACGGCGACCGTCATGTTCGGGCATATCGACCGGCCCATCCATTGGGCCCGGCATCTGTTGCGCTTGCGCGATTTGCAGGCCAAGACCGGGGGCTTCACAGAACTGGTGCCCTTGCCCTTTGTGCATATGGAGGCGCCGATCTACCTCAAAGGCCGGGCTCGCATGGGACCCACTTATCGGGAAGCTGTGTTGATGCATGCGGTGTCACGGCTGACCCTGCATCCCCATTTCCACAATATCCAGACTTCCTGGGTGAAAATGGGGCGCGACGGCATCCAGGCCGCTTTGAACGCCGGCGCGAACGATCTCGGCGGTACGCTGATGAACGAGAGCATTACCCGGGCGGCGGGTTCCGAGCATGGCCAGGAATTGCCGCCTCATGCCATGGAAGCATTGATCCGCGATGTGGGCCGCACGCCGGTACAGCGCACTACCCTGTATGGAACGCCGCCCGATAGACAGGTGCAGGCCTCTTTCCAGGCCGCCCCTTTGGAGGAAGTGGTCAACAACCCGGCCCGGAAATATGAACGGGATAATGATCGCGGGCCGTTGATTCGCCCTGGTTTAGAGGCGACCGGCGCCGATTAGGGACGGCAGATGGCCGCGATTGGGCCTCAATTCCCACGAAATCACCGCACAGGGCCCGTCACTTGTTCCGGCGTTGGCGGCAACGTATGGTGACCCCATGCTATCGTCCGTTACATACGCCCTGAAGGGCGCCGCATTCGCGCTGTTTGTCGCCGCAATGTCAGTTTGTTTTGGCGCCTCTGCTCAGACCTTCGATCTACCCCGGGCCGAAAAGGAATATGAGGACGGCAACTATCAGCAGGCATTAAGGGCATTCAAGCTTGGCGCCGAAAGCGGCGATGCAACGGCGCAATATTGGCTGGGCCTGCTATATGACCGGGGCCACGGTGTTGAGCGGGACCGCAAAGTGGCGTTGGAATGGTTTCGCAAGGCGGCGGAACGTGGCCATGCCGAGTCCCAGCGGGTCGTTGGGATTTTCCTGGAAGAAGGCAAGGTGGTCAGGGAAGACCTGAAGGCTGCCGCGAAACATTACGGTTTGTCGGCGCGGCAAAACAATGCCAAGGCCATGCGCAATCTGGCGCAACTCCATGTTCAGGGGCGCGGCGTGGATCAGAATTTCGGTCGAGCGGCGGAACTGTTTCAGAGTGCCGTCGATTTGGGCAATGCCAAGGCGATGCGAAACCTCGGCTACCTCTATTACTTCGGCAAAGGTGTTAGGCAGGACCAGGCGCGGGCCTCGGCTCTGTTCCGCCAAGCGGCTTCAGCCGGGTTGGAGAAGGCCCATTACAATCTCGGTTTCGTCCATTACCACGGTGAGGGCGTGTCCAAGGACTTGCCGGCGGCGGCGCATCATTTCGGGCAGGCTGCCGAGGGCGGCAGTGCCGATGCCCAGTTGATGTTGTCCCGGATGTACATACTTGGCGAGGGCGTGCAAAAGGATCCGGCCAAAGCGCTGTTCTGGGCCCTTTTGGGCGCCGTGCAGAAACCCAGTTTGGCGGAATGGCATTTCGACAAGCTGCGCGGCCAACTATCCAATCGTCAAATCGACCGTGTCCAGGCTCAGGCCAAGGCCTGGAATCCAAAGGGTTAGGAAGGCGCCATGACGAAGACCCTGATCGAGTTGAGTGCCTACGAACTGCTGGCCGGATATCGATCGGGTCAGTTTTCGCCGGTGGAGGCGACCCAAGCCGTTCTCGACCGGATCCACGCCGCGAACGGCAAAATCAATGCGTTCATGATCATCGATGATGAAGGCGCAATGGCTGCCGCCAAGGCATCCCAGGAACGTTGGGCCAAGGGCGCGCCCATGGGTCTTCTGGATGGCGTTCCGGTTACCATCAAGGATCTGGTCCTGACCAAGGGTTGGCCAACGTTGAAAGGTTCCTTGACCGTGGATCCGGCCGGGCCATGGGACGAGGATGCGCCCTGTGTCGCGCGGTTGCGCGAGCATGGCGCGGTCCTGTTGGGGAAGACGACGACGCCGGAAGTGGGCTGGAAAGGTCTGACCGAGAGCGCCCTAAGCGGCGTGACACGCAATCCGTGGAATTTGGCGAAAACGCCAGGCGGCTCTTCTGGCGGCGCTTCCGCCGCCCTAGCCGCGAATATGGGGCCGCTTGCGGTAGGCTCCGACGGCGGCGGCTCGATCCGCATTCCGGCTGGATTTACCGGTGTCTTTGGCATCAAGGCCAATTTCGGCCGGGTCCCGGTCTATCCCGAGAGTGCCATGCGCAGCCTATCCCACGTAGGGCCCATGTCTCGTACCGTCGCCGACGCTGCCCTGATGTTGAATGTGCTTTCACAGCCGGATCATAGGGACCACACGGCCCTGCCTTATCAGGGCATCGATTTCACCGACGGCTTGGATGACGGTATAGCCGGTCTGAAAGTGGCCTTTAGCCCTGATCTGGGATACGCCCAGGTGGATCCGGAAGTCGCGGAAATCGTGGCAGATGCTGTTGGCGCTTTCGCCGAATTGGGCGTGACACTGGAACGGCGCGATCCCGGATTCGAGAACCCGAAGGCGATTTTCAAAACCCATTGGTGGGCGGGCGCGGCCGGGGCATTTGCCCATCTTTCCGACGAAGATAAAGCCAAGTTGGAGCCCGAACTGGCGGAAATCGTCGCCGATGGGCAAAGACTGTCAATCTTGGACTATATGCGGGCGATGGAAGGGCGCACGGCGTTGTGCCTGCAACTACGCGAATTTTTCCAAGAATTCGATTTGTTGCTGACGCCCAGCCTGGCAGTGCCGGCCTTTGATGTGGGCCTTCTGCAGCCGCCAGGCAGCCCGGCAGACGATACCTATTGGACCGACTGGACGCCCTTTACCTTTCCCTTCAATCTGGGCCAGCAGCCGGCCTGTTCCATCCCCTGTGGATTTACCAAGGATGGCCTGCCCGTCGGCCTGCAGATCGTGGGCGACAATTTCCGAGAAGATCTGGTTTTGCGCGCCGCCAAGGCATTCGAAAAGGCCCGGCCCATGGACCGCCAGCCGGATCTATAGCCGCCATGACAGAGGTGATCTCCGTCAGCCAGATGTATGCCGCCGACCAGGCGGCCATGGCGCGGAACATCAGCGGCGAAACATTGATGGAAACGGCCGGCGGGGAGGTGGCATCAGCCATCCTGGAGCGCTTCGGACCATGCCCGGCAACCATTCTGTGCGGACCCGGCAATAACGGGGGCGACGGATTTGTCATCGCCCGTCACCTGCGCAAGGCCGGCGCCAAGGTGCGGTTGGCATTGCTGGGCGACAAGTCCAAGTTGAAAGGCGATGCCGCCATCATGGCGAAACGCTGGCGCGGCCGCGTCGCTCCCATGGATGAAAATGCCTTGCAGGGGGCAGAGTTGGTCGTCGACGCCCTGTTCGGCGCCGGGCTCGCGAGGCAGGTGGACGGGGCGCCGGCAGCAGTATTGAAGGCGGCCGAGGACAGAAGGTTGCCCATCATCGCGGTCGATACCCCGTCTGGCGTGCACGGGGACAGCGGTCAGGTTCTGGGCTATGCGCCTCACGCCGCCCTGACTGTAACATTCTTCCGCCCCAAGGCCGGTCATCTGCTCTATCCCGGGCGGGGCCGTTGCGGCTCGTTGCAGGTCGTGGACATAGGCATTCCCCAGGCTGTGCTGGCTGATATCGACCCGCGGACTTGGGAAAACCAACCCGGCCTCTGGCTGCCGTCGTGGCCGCCACTTTCACCGGAAGGTCATAAATATAGCCGCGGCCATGCGGTGGTGTTGAGTGGTGGGCCGGGTAAGACGGGTGCAGCCCGCTTGGCGGCAGAGGCGGCGCTTAGGGCCGGCGCCGGCCTGGTCACCGTGGCCTCGCCCAAGGCGGCACTGGCGGAGAACGCCGCCCACCTAACAGCTGTGATGATCCGTCCCTGGCGGGATGTGGCGGAGTTTCGGCGCCTGTTGTCGGATCCGCGCTTCAATGCGGTATGTCTCGGGCCAGGCGCGGGGGTCGGCAAGCCATTACGGGACAATGTGCTGACCGCCTTGAAGCTTGGCAAGAATGCGGTCCTGGATGCTGATGCCATTACCGCCTTTGCCCGGGCGCGCAAGGGCCTGTTCGGCAATTTGCATGGAAACTGCATTCTAACGCCGCATCATGGCGAATTCGGCCGGTTGTTCGACGATCGCGGCGACAAATTGCAACGCGCGCGCGGTGCCGCGGCGGAATGCGGCGCGGTCGTCCTGTTAAAAGGGCCCGATACGGTCATCGCGGCCCCCAATGGCCGGGCGGCGATCAACACGAATGCGCCGCCGGAACTGGCCACAGCTGGTTCTGGCGATGTCCTGGCCGGATTCTGCACCGGCTTGTTGGCGCAGGGTCTGCCGGCGTTTGAAGCGGCAGCCGCGGCCGCCTGGTTGCACGGCGAATGCGCCAGTTATTTCGGACCCGGTCTGATCGCAGAAGACCTGGCGCCTACTTTGCCAAAAATCCTCGCAAAATTGCGGGTCTAAGACGATTTGCCTGGTTGCATATTTTGGTAACATTCCCATGTCATGCTCTGTTTGAATGAACCATCGGATCTGTGATGCTGCATCGAGATAGCTTGCTTGATCGGACCTGGGCCCCCTTGCGGCGGGCTTTGTTCGGCCTGCCGGATCGAGACGGGGCGCCATCGGAATTAAGTGATTCCGGCGTCGAGAAGCTGAAACAGCGCATTGAGGATTGCCTTGACCGGCGAGGCGGCGAGGTCTCGGCCCGCGCCCGTGCGGCTGATCTGGGACACTTCTATCTGGAACTGGGGTTCGAGGGACGGCGGCGCTTTCTCTCGCTGCTGGCTACCGACTACGGCGTCGATCGGACCCGGGTTGATGCTGCCATGGCCGCCCTGCAGGAAATCGAGCCCGGTGCCGAAAGCGCCAAAGCGGAGCGCAAGCTGCGCGCAGCTCTCGTGCCACGGCGCGTAGAATTACTCACTCAATTCAATGCATTGCCGCAGGGTGTTAAGTTTTTAGTTGATATGCGTGCGGAAATCATCTTCATGATGAAGGAGGCGCCAGAACTGCGTCCCCTCAATGATGATTTACGGGGTCTGCTGGCTTCGTGGTTTGATATCGGCTTTCTTGATCTGCGCCGTATCACCTGGGATGCGCCAGCGGCTTTGATGGAAAAACTCATGGCCTATGAGGCCGTGCACGAAATCCGTTCCTGGGATGATCTTAAGAACCGCCTCGATTCCGATCGCCGCTGTTTTGCCTTTTTCCATCCCCGCATGCCGGACGAACCCCTAATTTTCGTCGAGGTCGCCCTGGTCAGCGGTATGGCGGACAATGTTCAGGAGCTCTTGGATCTGCATGCACCAGAAGGCGATCCAGGGAAGGCCGATACGGCGATTTTCTATTCCATCTCCAACGCCCAGGCCGGGCTGGCCCAGGTCAGTTTCGGGGATTTCCTGATCAAACGTGTTGTCGACGAATTGCGCGCGGAACTTCCAAATCTTAAGACCTTCGCCACACTTTCGCCGGTGCCGGGCTTCCGTTCCTGGCTGGATCGCATGCTGGCGGAAACAGAGGTGTCGCCATGGGAATTGACCCAGGACGGCGCTTTGGCGGAAGCGGCCGGCGTCGGCAGTGGGCGGGAAGGGCTCTTTACCTTGCTGGCGCGTGAGGACTGGCACCGGGACCAGGCCGCCGTCGCCGCTCTACGCCCCGTTCTCGAAACGCTGGCAGCGCGATACCTGTTGCAGGAGAAGCGGGGCGAACGGGCCTTGGATCCGGTTGAGAACTTCCACCTGTCCAACGGCGCGCGGTTGGAGCGGATCAACTGGCTAGGCGATACGTCGGCCAACGGCCTGGAAGCGGCGGCCGGCCTGATGGTGAACTATCTCTACAAACTGCCCGATATTGAACAGAACCATGAGAATTACCGCGGCCGCGGCAAAATCACCGCGGCGGCTTCCGTTCGTCGGCTGTTAAAGAGCTAGACGCCGGGCCGAAATGGCGCGACAGTCGGCCGATTGGATGCAAGACGATGACCACGGAAACTAAACTCTTTCGGTTCCATTGGCCCGACGGCGTGACCAGCGAGTGTCGCGGCCTTGATGTGGATGACGCCTTGAAGCGCCTTGGCCTAGGCCCCGACGCCGCGAAATCATTGGAATATTATGAAGTCGTCGAAGAAACCCCCGCCGACGATGCGCGGGAATGGATGCTGAAACGCGCCTATCTATAGCGGCCAGCAAGGCCCGAGCTGAACAAAATTGATTGTCAGTTTTTGCTAATCCGCCGCCAGACATCGCGCGGTAAATCGAACGCCCGCCGTGGCAGCGGTTGCCGCAATTGAAGCTCGCCATGGCGATCCCAGGCGTAGGCCCATTGGCGCCACAATTCCAGAAGCCGTTCGGTCCGATCCCTGAATGCCGCCGCTTCGTCGTCGTCCATGGATGCCCGCTGTGCCAAGGCAACGGCCATCAATTCGTCCGTCGTCGCTCCAGGTTCGCCGTTTTCGAAAAAGCCCTCGTCATAGGCCTTGGTGAATAATTCGAACACCATGGCCTTGTAAGGTTCCTGAAAAACCGAGCCCCCATCTATGTTCGCCCAGGCAAGAAGATCCTTAGCGATTTTTTCCCGTTCCATCATCACGTCACGCGTCAGTCGCGTTCTGCTAATGTTGAAGTTATATAACGAAAAAATCAGCTAGAATAAAGCCTAGACACGAAGATTTTACGAGTCCTTGCAGGCATCGGTTGCGGCTGGTTAGACGGTTGCGTCCGATGTGCCACGAAGGCTTGCGAGTTCGGCGCGCAGTTCCTCCTCTCTGGCCGCCGCGTCGGGCCAGGCTTCGATGTCTTGATGCTGGCGTGTTCGCACCAGGCAATCGTGCAGGCGCGATGCCACCAGGGCGGCGCGGAGCAGACGCCCCTCCAGCTTGCGGAACTGCCGGGCCCGTCGGGGGCTCGGCTCGAGGGCATTGGTGTGTTCGATCTCATGCACCAGTACGCCGCGGGATTGGTAGGCGCTGATCAGCATGGGCAGGAAATCCAACTCCATGGCACCAAGCTGATCGGCAAATCGGTCGAAAACAATGCGTTTTGCGCGCAGGGGGTGGAGGTAGGTCTCTTCCATCACCCAGCTCTGTAATTGCTGATGGCTTTGTTTGACGATCAAGGTGGCGAGGCCGCGCTCCAGGGCGGCTAGATTGTGGATATCCGCCTCGAACACCGAGAGCACGTATTCATTGCGCTGTTCATCCATCCGCTGCCGGCGTCTTTCGTCCGCCGTGGTTGAGACGTGTACGGCGGCATAGGCCAACGCCGCCGCCACAGCCAGGAAGGCGCCAGCGACGATGGCGCCGTGATCGTTCAACGAGTTATGCAGCGCCACTTTCCAATCACGGGAAAAATCGTAATCGAACCAGGCGAACAGCAGGATCCCGGCCATGGTGCCGACAAAAGCGCCGAGGACGAAGGGGACGCCGAATATCCAGTTCTCCCTGATCATGGCCGCATGCTGCACATTCCCAGGCGGCGTGTCGAGGCCCGGCCTATTGCGAGGCTGTTTCGTACGGTTTGCCCTGGCGGTAGAGTTTCAGGCGGGACTGGAATTCCTGCAATAGTTGGGGATCATCTTGTTCGGATTGCATCATGGCGATGGCCTGCTGTTGCATCGCGACGGCTTCAACGAAAAGCCCGACGCGCGCGAAGGATGCCGCCAATGTGCCCAAATGAAAAGGGCTTCGTCGCAGGCTTACCGCGTGACGGGCCAGGGTAACGGCCCGGCCGCCATCCCTGTCGCTGGGTGAAGGTGCGGTGGCCAGCAGCCAGGCGAAATTATTGTAGGCTTCCACATTGTCGGGCCGGATGCGGATGGTCGCTTCATAGTCATCGCCGGCCTCGGCAAACAGACCCATGCGGTAGTAGGCATTGGCCCGGGCGTGATAGGCGTTGGCATATTGCGGCCGCAGGCGGATGGCGTCGGTATAGTCGGCGATGGCGTGCTCGTTGTTGCCGTTATGAAATTGCGCCATGCCGCGATTGTAATACGCGAAAGCATATTCCGGGTTCAACCTGATGGCTTCGTCATAGCTCGCCACCGCCAGATCGAACTCGCCCTTGCTGACATGCACGGTACCGCGATTGAAATAGGCCTGGGCCTCGTTCGTGCCGGCCGCCTTGGGGCGCTTTGGGGCATCCGGTCTCGCTTTAGACGTGGACGCTATGGCCTTGCCATCGCTTTCCGGTGTGGCGGCCGCGACCTTGGGCACAGGTGCCGGGCCGGCAGTTGCTTTGGCGGCCGTACCGGCACCCTTTGGCTTCGCTGGAGCAGCCTGGGATGATCGTGCCACGATCGCCAGATCCCGGTTGTGCGGCGCGCGGCTGTCAGCCGGGTTCAGGCGGATCGCCTGGTCATAGTCTTTGATGGCGTCCTCGATCCGGCCGGCATGTCTGCGCGCGATGCCGCGATTGTTGAAGGCGGCGGCGAAGTCCGGTTTCAGACGGATGGCGGTGTCGAAGTCTGCAATGGCCTGTTCCATGCGCCGCATTTGAATACGGGTGCTGCCCCGATTGAAATAGGCATGGGCATGATCGGGGTTCAGGCTGATGGCCTTGTTGAAATCGGCCATGGCCTTGTCCAGATCCCCGTTTTGCAGGTGGCCGCTGCCCCGGTTGTTGTACGCCACCGATGCCATGGCAGGTCGCAAACCAGGTGATGCCAACAGTTCGCCGCAGGCGGCGACGCGCCGGCCGGGCGAGGTATCTGGGCCATTGCAAAACCTGGCGAAGATTTCGGCATCGTCGGCCCGCCCGGTCCCGGACGACAATGCCGTCAGGCAGACCGCGATCAGGGCGCCAAACCCGCCCGCATGTGATTGCCGATTGTCTGCCATATCAAGGGGGTCACGCTCACATTCACTTCAACGGAAAATAGCGGAGCGTGAACCTTCGGCGCAAGGCAACTGTGGGCTTGACCAGCCCTTGAACTAATCGAATTCGGCGGCGTCGAGTGCATTGTTTGCGCCAACGACGCGATCGGATGCCAAAGTCACTGTGCTGTTCGTGGTGGGAAAATGGGGCGAGTGAGGGGACTTGAACCCCCGACTTCCAGATCCACAATCTGGCGCTCTAACCACCTGAGCTACACCCGCCACAGGGTCGGATAGGTGAGATAAACCCACCGCGCGCCGCCGTCAAGCAATCCCTCTAGGCGGCGAAAAAATTCCGCAGGCGGTCCACCGCGCCGTCCAGGACTTCATCCTTTTTGCAGAAGCAGAAGCGCACCAGATGATCCACGTCCGGCGTGGCATAAAGCGCCGAAACCGGCAGCACGGTAACGCCCGCCTCCACCGTTACGTGACGGCAGAAATCCACATCCGTGCCTTCAAATCCAAGAGGCCGATAGTCCGCATTCATGAAATAGGTGGCCGCCGTGGGCAGGACATCGAAACCGATTTCGCTCAAAGCAGTCGTAAGTTTGTCGCGCTTGCGCTGTAGCTCTCCAGCCAGGCCGGTATACCAGTCCTGTTCATTGTCCAGGCCATGAGCCACCGCCCGTTGCAAATTCGAGGCCGTGGTGAAGACCAGAAACTGATGCGCCTTGGCGATCAGGCTCAACAGATTGGGCGCCGCGGTGACGAAACCTACTTTCCACGAGGTCATGGAGAAAGTCTTGCCGGCGGAGCCGATGCGGATGGCCCGTTCTCGCATTCCCGGAAGGGTGATCAGGGGGATATGCTTGACGCCATCGAAAATCAAATGCTCGTAGACTTCGTCGCAAATGGCATAGGTATCGTATTGCTCGATCAGACCGGCGATGAAGCCCAACTCATCGGCGCTGAAGACCTTACCCGTGGGGTTCATGGGTGTGTTCAAGAGGATCAGCTTGGTCTTATCGGAAAAGGCGGCGGCCAGCTCTTCCCTGGGCAATTCCCAGGTCGGGGGCTGCAGGCGCACGAATTTCACTTCCGCCCCCGCCCGGCGCAGCATGGGCACATAACTGTCGTAGAGGGGTTCGAACACCACTGCCTCGTCGCCGGGTTCGATCAGGGCCAGGATGGAGGCGGCCAGGCCTTCCGTGGCGCCAGTGGAGACCATGACCTCCGACTGCCAGTCCACATCTAGGCCATGAAAGCGTTTGTTGTGGGACGCGATGGCCTGGCGCAATTCTGGTATGCCCAGCATCGGGGGGTACTGGTTCGGGCCATCCTGAGTGGCCTGGTCCACTATCGCCTTGATGCTGTCAGGGCCGTCCTCGTCTGGAAAGCCCTGGCCCAAATTGATGGTCTGGTGTTCGATCGCCAATCGGGTCATGACCTCGAACACCGTGGTGCCAAAGCCCGAAAGAATGCTGTTGGCAGGCTTCATCGCGCCACCCCCGTCTCTACAAATGCTCGCCACGGACCAGGTGCGAATGTGCGCTAGTCAGCGGGGCAAAGGCAAGGCAGATTAGGCAGCTGGGAGAGGAAATATGAACCAAGACGATATCGCCCCGCTACTGGACAGCGTCCGCCGCCTGGTAGACGAAAAACTGATCCCGGCGGAGGCCCAGGTGGACCGGGAGCATCGCATACCGGACGAACTGCTGGACTTGATGCGGGACATGGGGCTGTTCGCCTATGCCATTCCCGAACAGTACGGCGGCCTGGGCTTGGGCAAATGGGCCGAAGTGCAGGTGATCTTTGAATTCTGCCGCGCCGCACCTGCATATCGTTCCTATGTCGGCACCACCAATGGTGTCGGCGGCAAGAGTATCGTCCTGGATGGCAGCGATGAACAGCGCCGCCGTTACCTCCCCGCCATCGCCGCCGGCGAACTGATCGTCAGTTTCTGCCTGACGGAACCGGGTAGCGGCTCCGATGCCAAGAGCCTCGCCACCACTGCGATCCGTGACGGGGACACTTATGTTCTGAACGGCAGCAAACGCTTCATCTCCAACGCCCCCGTGGCCGGCCTGTTCACGGTCATGGCCCGCACGGACCCGCGCGACAAGAGCGCCGCCGGCGTCTCGGCTTTCCTGGTGGAGGCCGGTACGCCGGGCCTGCATGTGGATCCGCCGTTGGAAAAGATGGGGCAACTGGGCGCGCCCACGGCCGACGTCACCTTCACCGATTGCCGGGTGCCACAGGATGCGTTGCTGGGCGGCGTGGAAGGGCAAGGATTCATTACCGCCATGAAGGTACTGGACGACGCCCGTATCCATATGGGCGCGGTCTGCGTCGGACTGGCCACGCGGTTGGTGGAGGAGATGACGGCCTATGCGGTAGAGCGGCAGCAATTCGGCCGGCCCATCGCGGAGTTCCAGTTGATCCAGGGAATGATCGCCGACAGCGAGGCGGAATGCCTGGCCGCCCGCGCCATGGTGGAACGCACCGCCCGGGCCATGGACGACGGCCAGAACGTCACCAAAGATGCGGCGGCCTGCAAGTATTTCGCCTCCGAAGCGGTGGGCCGCATTGCCGATCGGGCGGTACAGGTGCACGGCGGCTATGGCTATATGCGTGAGACGGCGGTGGAGCGCCTCTACCGGGATGCGCGCCTATTGCGCATCTTCGAAGGCACCTCCCAGATCATGCAGCTTGTCATCGCCCGTGAAGCCCTGAAACAGTACGAAGCGGCCCATTGATGTCTTGGAGCCATGGCCCCTTCATGGCATAACCCGGGCCATGAAACTCGCTGATCGCATGAACCATCTGGGTACGGAGACCGCGTTCGAGGTCCTGGCCCGGGCCAACGCGCTGGCCGCCCAGGGCCGCGATATCATCAACCTCGGCATCGGGCAGCCGGATTTCCAGACGCCGGAAAATATCGTCGAGGCTGGCCGCAAGGCGCTGGCCGACGGTCATCACGGCTATACCCCGGCCAATGGCATCCCCGAACTACGCCAGGCGGTGGCAGACGACATCAAGAAATACCGAAACGTGGATATCGATCCCGAGCATGTGGTGGTGCAGCCCGGCGGCAAGCCGACCATGTTCTATGCCTGCCTGATGTTTGGCGAGACGGGGGCTGAGATTATGTATCCCAATCCCGGCTTCCCCATCTATGAAAGCGCGATCCAGTTTTCAGGCGCCACTGCCGTCCCCATCGAACTGCACGAAGAAACCGGCTTCAGCTTCTCCGCCGACGAAGTGCTGGCGAAGATCAATGAGCGTACCCGGCTGATCATTATCAATTCGCCGGCCAATCCCACCGGCGGCGTGGTGCAAAAGGACGAGTTGGACAAGCTGGTGGCCGGCCTCGCCGCCTGGCCCGAGGTCGTGATCCTGTCCGACGAGATCTATAGCCGCATGGTCTATGACAATCAGCCCCACATCTCCATGCTGGGTTATCCGGAGATCCGCGACCGCCTGATCCTGCTCGACGGCTGGTCCAAGACCTACGCCATGACCGGCTGGCGCCTTGGCTATGCCATCTGGCCCGAGGCTTGTGCCGAACAGGCGACCCGGCTATGCGTCAACGATCATTCCTGCGTCAACGCGGCGACGCAGTGGGCCGGTGTCGAGGCGCTGCGCGGGCCCCAGGATGCGGCGGATGAGATGGTCAAGGCCTTCGATGCCCGGCGCGAGGTGATCCTGGAGGAACTGAACAACATCCCCGGCTTCCGCTGCGTCCGGCCCGGCGGGGCCTTTTATGCCTTTCCCAACATCGAAGGCACGGGCATGACGTCGTCCGTGTTGCAGGAAAAGCTTCTGAACGAAGCCGGCGTCGCGGCCATTTCCGGGACATCTTTCGGGGCTTTTGGTGAAGGCTATCTGCGCTTTTCCTACGCCAACTCCACCGAAAACATCCGCGAGGCCATGCGGCGGATCCGCGATTTGCTTGCAGCGAGCTGATTGAAAAATTTGCCTAATTTTTCAGCAGATTGCTAACATTATGAGCACTTATTAACAGGCTTTACAGCGGCGCGAATTTTATTGTTATTTTCCAGATACTTATGGCCTGCCGAAACTGGCACGGTTTATGCTTATCATCCCCTGTGATGTGTAGGTCGTATGGCCGGGCGCGGCGGGAAAGAGATTTGGTGCAATGAAAAAAATTGAAGCGATCATCAAGCCCTTCAAACTGGATGAGGTGAAGGAAGCCCTGCATGAGATCGGCCTGCAAGGGATCACGGTGATCGAGGCCAAAGGTTTCGGACGGCAAAAGGGCCACACAGAACTTTATCGTGGCGCCGAGTATGTGGTGGACTTTCTGCCTAAAGTGAAACTGGAAGTGGTGCTCGAAGACGACCTTCTGGAACGGGCCGTAGAAGCCATTCAAACCGCCGCCCACACGGGCCGCATTGGCGATGGCAAGATCTTCATCACCACCGTCGAGCAAGCCATCCGCATCCGCACCGGTGAAACGGGAAGCGATGCGATTTAGAGAATTGACGAATACTGTATCGAACCAAACGAGGACACAGGAAGGAACCAAAAACCATGTCCAACGCTGAAAGCGTCCTGAAAAAAATCAAGGACGAAGAAATTCCCTTTGTCGACTTCCGCTTCACTGACCCGAGGGGCAAGTGGCAGCACGTCACCATGGACGCCAACTTCGTTGACGCGGACCTTTTCGCCGAGGGCGTGATGTTCGATGGCTCCTCCATCGCTGGCTGGAAGGCCATCAACGAATCCGATATGGCTCTGATGCCGGTTGCCGATACGGCCGTGATGGACCCCTTCACGGCGCAGCCGACCCTGGCCATTTTCTGCGACGTGGTGGAGCCTTCGACCCACGAGGCTTATTCCCGCGATCCACGCTCCACCGCCGGCCGGGCGGAAGCCTATTTGCAAAGCTCCGGCGTCGGCGATACCGCTTACTTCGGTCCGGAAGCCGAGTTCTTCGTCTTCGACTCCGTGCGTTTCAATGTCTCCCAGAACGAGACCTTCTATGCCCTGGATGAAGAAGAGGGGCCGTACAACTCCGGCCGCGAGTTCGAGGGCGGTAACATCGGCCATAGGCCCGCGGCCAAGGGCGGCTATTTCCCCGTCCCGCCAGTGGATTCGGCCGCCGATCTGCGCAGCGAAATGTTGACCGTGATGCGCGAAATGGGCGTCGATACGGAAAAGCATCACCACGAGGTCGCCCCCAGCCAGCACGAGCTGGGCATCAAGTTCTCTCCGCTGGTGCGTTGCGCCGACAACATGCAGATCTACAAATACGTGGTGCAGAATGTCGCCCATTCCTACGGCAAGACGGCAACCTTCATGCCCAAGCCGGTGATGGAGGACAACGGTTCCGGCATGCACGTGCATCAATCCATCTGGAAGGATGGCAAGCCGCTGTTCGCCGGTTCCGGTTATGCCGACCTGTCGGAGGACTGCCTCTATTACATCGGCGGTGTGATGAAGCACGCCCGGGCCATCAACGCCTTCACCAACCCGCTGACCAATTCCTACAAGCGGTTGATCCCCGGCTTCGAGGCGCCCGTGCTGCTGGCCTATTCAGCCCGCAACCGCTCGGCTTCCTGCCGTATTCCGTTCACGCCCAGCCCCAATGGCAAGCGGATCGAAATCCGCTTCCCCGATCCGGGCTCGAACCCTTACCTGGCCTTCACCGCCATGCTGATGGCGGGCCTGGACGGCATCGAGAACAAGATCCACCCGGGCGATCCCATGGACAAGGATCTCTACGACCTGCCGCCCGAGGAACTGGCCGACGTACCCACCGTTTGCGGCTCTCTGCGCGAGGCCCTGGACGCCGTGGATGCGGACCGCGACTTCCTGAAGAAGGGTGGCGTCTTCACCGATGATCAGATCGACGGCTATCTGGAACTGAAGTGGGAAGAGGTCTACCGCTTCGAGCACACGCCGCATCCGGTCGAGTTCGCCATGTACTACAGCGTGTAACGGGTAAAGCGTTTAAGCACTTGGACCGGGCCGCCTCTTGGGGCGGCCCGTTTCATTTCAGATGGGCAATTAACGGCGCCGATGGGTTCTGCTAGTCTTGCGGCAAAACCACTGGGGGAGGTGCCGGTCATGTCCAGCACAAAGCGGCCCGCCAAAGTCCTGCGGGAGCAATTGGCGGGAAATACGATCATCGTCGCGCCCGGCTGCTACAACGCCATGGGCGCGCGAATGATCGAGAAGACGGGATTTTCAACCGTCTATGTCTCGGGTTACGGCATCTCGGTCAATCATATCGGCCGCCCGGACGTGGGCTTGACCACCCTGACGGAAGTGACGGACGTGGCCGGCAAAATCGCCTCGTCTGTGTCGATCCCGGTGATCTGCGATGCGGATACGGGATATGGCAACGCCATCAACACCATGAGGACGGTGGAAGAATTCATCCGCTCGGGCGTGGCGGGCATCCATCTGGAAGACCAGGTGGCCCCGAAACGCTGCGGCCACGTGGCGGGTAAGCAGGTGATACCCATAGAAGAGGCGGCAGGCAAAATCCGCGCCGCCGCCAAGGTGCGGGACGAAGCGGACCCCGATTTCGTGCTCATCGCCCGCTGCGATGCCCGTGGCGTCGCAGGGGGCAGCCTGGAGGACGCGATACAGCGTTGCCGGGCTTATCGCGAGGCCGGCGCCGATGTGATTTTCCCAGAGGGCCTGCTGTCGGCGGCGGAAATCGGCCAGGTCTGCGAGGCAGTAGGAGGCTGGGTCCTTTATAACCGCACCGGCGTTTCACCCAACCTGCACGCCGATGAGTTGCAGGAATTGGGCGTCGACATCGTTATCAATCCGGGCGGCGCCATGCGGGCCGCCGCCAATGCCATGTGGGACTATTACAGCGCCTTCCGGGAAGAGGATAATGCCCTGGAAGACCGCCTCATGGCCGCCAACAAGGCGCATCCCCTGGCGGATTTTCACGGCTTCGTGGGTTTTCCGGAAATACGGGAACTGGAAGAATTGTTCCTGCCCGAAGAGGAAGCAGAAAAATACGAAGGCGCAGTCGGTTTTCAGCCGTGAGGCAGCCAGATATGTCAGTTCCGCGCAGGCGGGAATCCAGATGTGCGTTTCTCCTCAATGATGCAGAATAAGAGAAACGTGGAATTCAATTGAACCGTATAGATTCCCGCCTGCGCGGGAATGACGGCGAATAGGTAAGGGGAGAGCATACCAATGGAAACATCCGATAAGAGTGCCAGGCAGCTCTACGAAGAGATCAAGGCCAATCCGACCCGGCCGCGCTTTGGCTTCGGGCGCAAGGCGGCGGTGATCAATGTGGATCTGCAAAAGGCCTATACCAATGTGGGCGAGTTCGTCACCGCCTATGAGACCGACCCGAAGCAGATGGACTATGTGAACCAGATTTCCGATCTGGCGCGGTCGAAGAAACTGCCCGTGGTCTGGACCTATGTGGCCTATATGGAATCCGGCGAGGATTGCGGCATCTGGGGCACCCGCACGGACACCCCCGACAGTCTGCAGAATATCAAGGTAGGCTCCCGACGTTCCGAGTTCGATGATCGTCTGAATATCGATCACACCAATGACATCATCATCAACAAACGCATGGCCTCGGCCTTTCATGAGACCAACCTGCCGTCGGTTTTGAATTTTCACGGCATTGATACGGTGATTGTTACCGGCGGCTCGACCTCGGGCTGCGTCCGCGCCACAGTGGTGGACAGCCTCTCCCGCAGTTTCCGCACTGTGGTGGCCGAGGAATGCGTGGCCGACAAGCACGAAAGCCCTCACTTCGCCAATCTCTACGACATGGCCATCAAGTATGCGGATGTGGTGCCGGCGGCGGATGTCATCGAATATCTGGAAAGCTATCAGATTCTGAACGACTGAGGATGATATGAGCGAAGATGCCGCCATGATGCGTGTGCCCGGGCTGTACGATTATTCGCCCAAGGACGACCGGCCCAAAATCACCTGGCCCGGCGATGCCCGGGTCGCCTTCTGGGTGGCGCCGAATATTGAGTACTACGAATACGATCCGCCGCAGAACCCGGGCCGCCGGCCCTGGCCGAAACCGCATCCGGACGTAATCCCTTACTCTCACCGGGATTACGGCAACCGGGCCGGTTTCTTCCGCATGATGGAGGCCATGGCCAAATATGGCGTCCGCGGCAGCGTCTCGTTGAACGTCGCTCTCTGCCAGCATCACCCGGAGATCATCGAGGCCTGCAGTGAACTGGATTGGGAGTTCTTTTCCCACGGCGTCTACAACACCCGTTACACCTACACTATGACGGAAGCGCAGGAACGGATGATGATGGAAGATGTCATCGGCACCATCCGCGCCTGTACCGGGCAGGAAACCGATGGCTGGCTGGCGCCGGCCCTGTCCTACACTACCAATACCTTCGAGCTGTTGGCGGAATATGGCGTCAAGTACACCTGCGATTTGTTCCACGACGACCAGCCCCAGCCGGTGAACGTGAAAAGCGGCCGCCTGATCTCGGTGCCCTATTCGTTGGAGATGAATGACACCGTTGTCCTATCCATGATGGGCAAGAGCATGCGCCACTATGCCGATCTTCTGAAAAAGAACTTCGATCAGCTTTACGAGGAGGGGGAGGAGAACGGCCAGGTCATGTGCATTCCGCTGCATCCCTTCTTGATTGGCCAGCCGCACCGGATCGGCCCGTTCGCCGAGGTGCTGGACTACATCACCTCCCACGACAAGGTTTGGGTGACAACGGGGCGGGAGATCGCGGCCCACTACTACGAACAACATTACGACAACGTGGTCGCCGCGTTGGCCGAGAAGAGGAATGCCTGAGATGACCGGCCTGCCCGACGATTACGTAAGCGACTACCCCAAGCGCGGCCATGGCATGGACCATGACCGCTATACCTGGTCGCAACTGCACGAACGGCCCAAGGTCACCTGGCCCAACGGTGCCCGCGTCGCCCTGTGGGTGGCGACGCAATTGCAATGGTTCCCATTGGATATGAAACCGGGCGTTCCGGTGCCGGCCAGTATGGCGCGGCCGTATCCGGATTATTGGAACTACACCTTGCGGGACTATGGTAACCGCATCGGTGTCTTCCGCATATTCGAGTTGCTGGACAAGCTCGGCCTCAAATCCTCCGTCGCGATCAATTCCGCCCTGGCGGAGATGTACCCCTATCTCGTCGAACAAGTGAACCGGCGTGACTGGGAACTGATCGCCAACGGCGTGGATATGGGTCATCCGCACTATGGCGGCATGGACGAAGAGGAAGAGGCGGCCCTGGTCAAAGGCGCATTGGAAAGCCTGCGCGGCCTTTCCGGCCAGCCGGTCCGCGGCTGGCTGTCGCCGATCCGTTCTGAATCCATGAACACACCGGATCTGGTGGCGGCCGAGGGCGTCGACTACATCTGCGATTGGGCCAACGACGATATGCCCTACGCCTTCGAGACCAAGGCCGGCACCATCCACAACATGCCCCATACGATGGAGCTGGACGACCAACAGATCCTCATCGCCCTGCGCCATACGGAGCAGGAGTATGTGGACCAGATCAAGGATCAGTTCGATTGTCTCTATGCGGAGGCCGAGCAGCGCGGCGGTCGCATCATGGCCCTGAACTTGAACCCCTGGGTCACCGGCCAGGCCTACCGGATCAAGGATCTGGAAGCGGCGCTCTCATACATCACATCTCACGACGGTGTCTGGTCCGCCACCGGCGCCGAGATCCTTGACGCATTCAAAGCCCAAGGCTGAGCTTGCCATACGTGGCGCGCCGGCCCGTGGGTAAAAGTTCAATTTCTGATCATTGGATGCAATGCACCCGCACAGGCCTGAGAACCCAAATGGCGCTATTGAACCGTATCGACAGCTAGGAAATCGCCGTCACTTGGATTTCTCCAAGCCGACCCTCGATATCCTTGAATGCGGGCACGCCGTCCTGGGCACCGGGATTAAGGCAAGCAAGGCTGCCGGAAACGCAGCCCCAGGCCAGACAATCGGCAGGACCTTTGCCACCATCAAGGGCGGCGGTGAAGGCGCCGACGAAGGCATCGCCGGCACCGACCGTATCCTTGGCTTGAATGGGAAGCGCATTGGCCTTCAAGGCAACATCGGGGCCGCTCATCATGGCACCCTGGGCGCCGAGTGTCAGAACGGTCGTGATGCCAAACTGGTCACGCACATGAGCGCAAATTTGTTCAGGCTCATGGCTGTCGAGCGATAGATCATCCGCCAGCATGGATGCTTCCACCTCGTTTACGATCAGATATTCAAGTTTTCCTAGACTTTCCGGCGGGATGGTCTGATAGGGCGCGGCGTTGAGGATGTTACGGGCGCCGATATCAGCCGCGCGATCAATCGCGGCCCAGATTTCGGGTCCTGGAATTTCCAGTTGCTGGAGGACGATGTCGCCGGAACCAGCCTGCAGTTGCCCGGCAGTCGTCTCCAGATTGGCGCCAGATGAGACGACGATCTGGTTCTCGCCGCTTTCGTCCACGGAAATGGTGGCGCAAGCCGTTGGCCGCTCGTGCCGTGCAACGCCGGTCAGGTCGATACCTTCGCTATCCAGATTGGCCAAGGCGCGCGTGCCGAAATCGTCCTGTCCGATAGAGGCGATGAACCGCACGTCACCACCCGCCCTTGCTGCCGCCAGGGCCTGGTTGGCCCCCTTACCGCCCGGCAGCATGACATAGTCGCCCGTCAGCACGGTTTCGCCCGGCCGCGGTAACCGGCGCACGGACTGGACGATGTCCAAACCGATCGAGCCGAAAACGACAATCAAGGGGTTCTAATCCCGGGCCGGTTTTTCAAACACAAGCCTGCACTTAGGAACGGGCGCCAAACTTGGTACTGAGGCGTCGGTTGAACCGGTAGATGTTACCCGTCTGCACGATTGTCGCCTTTTTGTTGGCCAAATCGTTAACTTTGTGACGCTGCCGCAGGTTCTTTAGAAGCTTGTCCTCCACAGCCTCTTCAAAGGTCCGCAAACGCTTCTGTAAATAAGGGCTTGTCATGCTGGTTGAACTCGCAATTCTTTTATTTTTTCAACGCGTTACGCAACCAAAAACAAGACTTCCGGCGCCAACCTCCATAGCTTTCCCGGAACCTTGAGCGTGTACCAAATAGCATTTTTTCTAGACCCCTCCAAGCCGGGAATCTGGAAAAAATGGTTAACGCCGCCGGCCTGCTGCGATGCCTTGTCAAGGCCTGTCGCGCCATCTAGCATTTGCCTTGGATTTGATTTGGGCAGTGGGTGATGGGCAATGGATTTGGCCTTTAGCAAAGAAGATCTGGCGTTCCGGGACGAGGTGCGGGAGTTTGTCGAGAACAATCTGCCCGACGATATTGCCCAATCAACCCGGTCCGGCCGGGCCATCGACAAGACCGATATCCAGCGCTGGCAGCGCATCCTCTATGAACGGGGTTGGGCTGCGCCGGCATGGCCGGTGGAATATGGCGGCACGGGCTGGGATGCAACCCGTCGCTATATCTTTGACGAGGTGATGGCGGAGTACGATACGCCTGAGACCATTCCCTTTGGCCTGCTAATGGTGGGCCCGTTGATCTACACCTTCGGCACGCAGGCGCAGAAGGACCGGTTTCTACCGAAAATACTGACCGGAGAAGAATGGTGGTGCCAGGGCTATTCCGAACCGGGTTCCGGCTCCGACCTGGCCTCGCTGCAAACACGGGCGGAACGCGACGGCGATCATTACATCGTCAACGGCACCAAAACCTGGAATTCATCCGCCCATGTGGCTGACTGGGTATTTTGCCTGGTGCGCACCTCCACCGAGGGCAAACAGCAGGAAGGTATTTCATTCCTGCTCATTGACATGAAGACGCCTGGCATCGATCCCAAGCCGATCATCTCCATCGACGGTGCCCATCACCTCAATATGACCTATTACACGGATGTGCGGGTGCCGGTGGAAAACCGCATCGGGGAAGAGAATAAGGGCTGGACCTATGCCAAGTTTCTGCTTGGCCACGAGCGCAATTCCATCGCCGAAGTGGGGCTGTCGAAACAACGCCTGCGCCGCCTGAAGGATATCGCCGACAAGGAACAATTGGGCGGCGGCAAATTGCTGGAAGACGATGGCTTCGCCGGCAAGATCGCGGATGTTGAAATCTCGCTGACGGCGCTGGAATACCTCAATTTGCGATTCCTGGCGGACGAGGCCGCCGGCAAACCGATCGGGCCCGAGGTTTCCATGCTGAAGATCAAGGGTACCGAAATTCGTCAGACGTTGACCGAATTGACCATCGAGGCGCTGGGTTATTACGCCATGCCGTTCGAGCCGGAGCAGTTGACCGACCGCTGGAACGAACCGCCCATTGGGCCGGACTATGCCGCCGCCCAAATGCCGCAATACCTGTTCAGCCGCGCGGCGACCATTTACGGCGGCAGCAACGAAATCCAGCGCAACATCATCGCCAAGATGGTTCTGGGGCTTTAGGGGCCTGCGCCGTGAACCGAAAGGAACGACGCCGGGCCGCCAAACGCGGCGCCAAGACCACCGGCAAGCCGCCCCCGTCGCCACCTTTCCCGACCGCGGTTCCTGGCGGCGGAGTTGCCGGGGTTCTTTTGGGCCACGCCAAGGGCGAGAGCGCATCGCTCATGCCTACCGAACGGGATCCGGCGGCAAAATTTCGTTTGGCGGCCAGTCATCTCGAATCCGGCCGGCTGGACCTTGCTGCCAGTCATTTGGAGGATCTGCTCGACGGCAATCCAGAGGATGCCGCCGCCACGCAACTGCTGGGCGTGGTTCGCTTTCAACAAGGGGATCGGGGCCGTGCCCTTGAACTGTTGCGCCGCGCGACCGTCCTGGCCCCGGACATGGCCGAAGCGCATCATAATCTCGGTCTGGTGTTGAGCCGGGGTGGCGAGTTCGAAGCCGCGGCCGTATCCTTCCTGCAAGCCGTCGAGCTCCGGCCGGAATACGCGGATGCCTGGTTGAACCTGGGTGTTGCGGAACGGGCTCTTGGACGCATGGATGGCGCCGGCAAGGCGTTTGCGAAGGCAGCGAAACTGGCACCCCAGGACCCTGGCCCGCGCCTCAATCAGGCCATCCTGGCCAGGGAACTGGATCAGTTAGATGAAGCCCTGTCACTGTTCGAAGGCCTGATCATGCAGTTTCCCGACTATGCCGAGGCGCATAATGGCCGTGGCGGCTGTCTGCTGGCCCTGGGCCGGTTGCCGGACGCCGCGGAGGCCTATGCGAAAGCGGCGGAACTGGCGCCTGACGATCCTGACTACGAATACAATATGCGCGAGGCCCGGAGCCGGACAATTCCAAGCTGGCATTTTCCCATGCTGGGCGATCAGGCCCGTAACGAGGCCTATCAGCAGGCCTTGGAGCGGCATGTCACTCCAGGCATGCATGTGGTCGATATCGGTGCCGGATCGGGCCTTTTGGCGATGATGGCAGCCCGAGCCGGTGCCGCGAAGGTTACGGCGGTGGAGTTGAACCCAGCTTTGGCCGAGGTGGCCCGGCAAATTATTGCCGACAACGGCCTTGGCGACCGTATCGAGGTATTGAACCGGGTCTCGCTCGACCTCAAGACAGGCCAAGACCTGCCTGAGGCCGATTTGGTGGTCTCGGAAGTTTTGGATGCCGGATTGCTGGGGGAAGGGGTCCTGCCCACCCTGCGGCACGCGGCCCATCAATTGCTGAAGACGGGTGGCCGCATGATCCCGAGCGGCGCCACGGTCTATGGCCAAATCGTCGAACTGCCCGGACTACGTGCTGTCAATCCGGTGGGTACCGTGGCGGGCTTTGACCTTTCGGCTTTTGATCGGTTCCGTAATCCCGCAGCCCATCCTGTTGTGGACCTGCGCAAAGAAACCCATACCCCGTTGAGCGAACCTTTTCGCGTGGCCCAGTTTGATTTCGCCGACCCGCCTATGACCGAACGTTGGCGCGTAACGCAGGTGCCGATTATCCATGCGGGCGAGGCCTATGCGGTGGTATTCTGGTTCGATCTGCATTTGGACGATATGATCACCGTGTCCACCGGGCCCGAGGGCACGCTGAACCACTGGGCCCAGGCGGTGCAGTTCCTGGGATCTGGCCGTTCGGTCTCTGCGGGTGAGGAATTGCCCCTCAGCCTGGGACATAGCGACAGCCGCCTACAATTCGCCATTGCGGAGCTTGATTGATGGATCTGAATTTTCACCAAGATGATTTGGCCTTTCGGGACGAGGTGCGCCAGTTCATCCAAGACAACCTGCCCCGTGACCTGAGCGAAAAGGTGCGCCGCGGCCTGCACCTCGAAAAGGAGGACTATATCTTCTGGCAGCAGAAGCTGAACGACCGGGGTTGGTTCGCGCCCCATTGGCCCGTCGAACTGGGCGGCGTCGAATGGTCGTCGACGCAGCATTACCTTTTCCAGAATGAGCAGGTGGAAAACAACTGCCCCTCGGTCATGCCGTTTGGTGTGCGCATGGTGGCACCCGTCATCTTCACCTTCGGAAACGACGAACAAAAGAAGCGTTTCCTGCCCCGCATTTTGGACAGCACGGACTGGTGGTGCCAAGGCTATTCGGAGCCGGGTTCGGGCTCCGACCTGGCTTCATTGCAGACCCGGGCGGTGCGCGACGGTGATCATTACGTGGTCAACGGCACCAAGACCTGGACCACCCTGGCCCAGCACGCAGATTGGATCTTCTGCCTGGTGCGCACCTCCACCGAAGGTAAGCCACAGGAGGGTATTTCCTTCCTGTTGATTGATATGAAAAGCCCCGGCATTGAGGTCACACCGATCATCACCATCGACGGTTCTCACGAGGTCAACAGCGTCTTCTTCACCGACGTCCGCGTGCCGGTGGAGAACCTGATCGGGGAAGAGAACGAGGGTTGGACCTATGCCAAGTTCCTGCTCTTGTTCGAGCGCTCCAACAGCCTGACCGGCGGGCTGAAACAGCAATTGCACCGTTTGCGCACCATCGCCGAAGAGGAACGCCTTGGCGGCGAGGCCCTGATCGACGATCCGTCCTTCGCCGCCAGGGTCGCCGATTACGAAGTGCAGCTTCGTACCTACGACGCGCTTGAACTGCGCACCCTGGGGAAATCAGATCCGGGCGCGGAGGCGTCGTACCTGAAAATTCTCGGCACGGACCTGCAGCAACTGGCCTCGGAGTTGACCATGCAGGCGGTGGCCTACTATGCCCAACCCTATGTCCGCGATGCCCTGGTCCTGGGCTATAACGAGCCGTCCATCGGGCCCGAATACGCCGCCCCCGCGGCACCGCAATATTTCAACTACCGCAAGACAGCAATTTACGCCGGGTCCAACGAGATCCAACGCAATATCCTCTCCAAAGCCGTACTGGGCATGTAGGCGCTAGGCGGCGGGACGGGATCATGTTAATTCAACAATAGAAACGGTTTGTAGGAGAGCGTCATGGATTTTTCCCTCAGCGAAGAACAACAACTGCTGAAAGACAGCGTGCAGCGGTTCGTGCGCGAGGAATACGAGCTGGAAGCCCGGCGCAAGTTGGTGGCGTCCGACATCGGCTATAGCGAAGACAACTGGAAGAAAATGGCCGAACTGGGCTGGCTCGCCCTGGCCCTGCCGGAGGAATATGGCGGCATCGGCGGCGGCCCGGTTGACACCATGGTGCTGATGGAAGAATTCGGCCGTGGCCTAGTGGTGGAACCCTATCTCTCCTCCATCGTTATCGGCGGCGGTTTCCTGATGGCGGCTGGAACGGATGCGCAGAAGACCGAATTGCTGCCGAAACTGGCGGGCGGCGAATTGAAATTGGCCTTTGCCTACGCCGAGCGGCAGTCCCGCTTTGATCTCAACGATGTTGAATGCAAGGCGGAAGGCAGCGGCGATGACTACAAGATCACCGGCCACAAGGGCGTGGTCTTCCACGCCGCCACGGCGGACAAGATCATCGTCTCGGCACGCACGTCCGGCGACAGCCGGGATGCGGATGGCATCACCCTGTTCCTGGTGGACAACAATTCAGACGGTCTGAGCCGGCGGGATTATCCCACCGTCGACGGTCTGCGCGCTTCTGAATTGGAAATGAACGGTGTGGCCGGCACGCCGCTGGGCGATGTGGGCGGCGGTGCGGCGTTGATGGAGGAAGTGGTCGGCCAGGCCATCGCCGCCATTTGCGCCGAGGCGGTGGGCTGCATGGACGTTCTGCAGGAGACCACCAACGAATACCTGAAACAGCGGGTACAGTTCGGCGTGCCGCTGTCCAAGTTCCAGGTCCTCCAGCACCGCATGGTGGACATGTTCATGGAATGCGAACAGGCCCGGTCTATGTGCTACATGGTCAATCTCAAGGTTGACGAAGATGACAAGGCGGAGCGGGAGAAAGCGGTTTCCGCCGCCAAGGTGCAGATCGGCAATTCCGGCCGTTATGTGGGCCAGCAGTCAGTGCAATTGCACGGCGGCATGGGCATGACGGACGAATTGCACGTGGGCCATTACTTCAAGCGCCTGACCATGATCGACACCATGTTCGGCAACAAGGACCACCATCTCAAGCGCTACGCCAACCTTTAGGGCGGAGCGGGATTTCCATTCCCAGGGCCGGCACCTATTCTTGGTCGCCGGTCCATTACCTTTTCGAAAAAGACCATTCGATATCGAATGTCTTCAAGTCTTCCAGGAATTCTTCCAAGGCAATAAAGCCCATACAGGCCATTGCGCCCCTTTGCTCGATCTCGCCGCGCGCCAGTTTTTGCGCCAATAGAATAGCCGGCACGCATGGGATATTGGGGCCATGGCCGCTTCTTGCGACCAAATGAAACTCGGTTGTCTTGGCGCTGCCATCGTGCCCAATGCCGCGTATTCGCAAGTAGAGGCCGCTCAAATCTGATCCCATCCAATTGAATAGTTGGGAGGTACTCAGCAGCGGCGCGGCTAATCTTTCTAGCTTACGGATAAGGCCGATACGAACGAGCCATGACAACAACCAAAGGGTGATCTGCACCAATGCTACATCGACGCCGGCATAGAAACGGATTGTCTTCAAGTCCGGATAACGATCTGGAAACAGCGACAAATCTGGGATTTCGCAATTCGCCAGGAGGCGTCTGCCTAGACCCGGAAAATAGCAGCGATGTAGGCTTTGCTGACCATAGACATTGGTCCATTCGCCATCAAAGATGGTTCTGATCCTTTTGCCAACATATGAGAATATGGCCGCGATGGTGGCGGGCCCGGGACGAAACTTCAGGGACGTCGAGATGGCGTAGTAAAGATCGTCCATGCGTCTGAAGCTTGGCGACATATGGTCTAGGAGCGCTGAAGTGAGGGCCGGCACGGAACTAGCGCCGCTAATCACCAGCACGTCTTTTCCTTTGGCGCGCTGATTTAGGGACGCGATGTTGTCAACAAAAGCGCGCCCGTCAGCCAGGTCAATATAGTGACAGCCATGCGCGATGCATGCCTCAGCCACGAGTGTTGTTTGGCCCTGAAACGGCCCTGATGTGTGGATGACCACTTCCGGCCGGATCGATGAAAGGGCGCCGGCAATATCCTGATCAACGTCCAACGCGACGGCTTCCGCGCCAAGTTCACCTGCAAGAATACGGGCCTTTGCCAGGGACCGCCCGCCAATGATCAGTTTAATGGCCCTATCCTTTGCCAATCGTCGGGAGATAAAGCTGCCGAAGTTTCCATAGCCTCCAATTATGAGGACACGTGTGGTCACAGGACCTTGAACCGTCCTTTGTACTCGTAAACCTTACCCCACCACGGATGAGTGATATTGGTTCTCATATCGAATGTGTTCTCGTCGACGGCGATTTCTTCGGCATAGCCAGCACCCAATAGATAAGTGAGGGGCAACGGGATCAGCCGACCGAATAAGGCCAATGCATAGCCGGCATGGCGTAGGACGACTTTTTCGCCATCCCAGAGGTACCTCATTTTCCAAGCCAGACCGAAGCGCATAATTTCAACCACTTCGTTGTCTCGGACCTGCCGCATACGGGAACGAAAAGAATACGGTTTCTCCCGACGAAAGTGGAATTTGCGGTCAAACTGGAAATCGTCCGAGTTCGGATCGCTTTGAAACTGAACGGTCACCGGTACCGCCGCTTGATTGCGGGCAGGGATCTGCCCGGCGAAATTCAACAAGGGCGCAAGGTACCTGAGCGGACCCTTGCACATGACATCCAATTCACCCTCCACCCCGACGACATCATCGCTGAAAGGCCGAATAGCGTAATGCTTGTGCATGACTGGCGGCAAAGCATCCCACGAGAGGCCGAATATCGCTTCAAAGATCGGAGAATTCTTCTTCAAACCGGTCTCGCCACCATGAGATAGAACACAACGACTATTCCAAGGAATGCAGGCCAGCCAAGCATGAACCAAACCCGAAAAAACTTATCGTATCGGGGCGGCAAGGGCTCACCACTTTGTAGGCTGTGGATGAGCATTCTCTTGAGTTGAATTTGTAACCAAACCACCGGCAGCCAACACAATCCTACGAGAATGTAAATCGCGTACGTCGCGACAAGCCAGAAATCCAACCAGTAATAGCCGCCTTGCCAGATCAACCACGCGCCGGTCGCGGGCTGTACAATCACGGCAGGGGCCGTGAAAAGATAATCTGCAAGCACAGTGTTTCGGGCAGCGAAATGCTTTTCGTTGATGTCACTGCTGGACCAAGACCTCAGCATGAAGAACGCAATACCTAATCCGGTGCCGAACAATACTGTGGCGCTCAAAATGTGAGCAATTTTGACGAATGCGTAGACGTCCGTTGTCATTCATATTTTTCCGCTTCGCCGGACTTCTTCAGTCCATATGCGCCTTTTCCGCATAGATCACGGTCCACGGGAAGCGCCAGGCCTGGGCGGCGGTCAGGTCGACGCCTTCGGCTTCCTGGAAAGGGATAACCTCGATATTGATAAAGCCCCGTTCGGCCAGGCTGGCCTGAACATCCATCTCGGCCCAAGGCTCCATGAAAGGTTCGTTGTTGCGGCGGCCGTGGCCATAGTGGATGAAGCGCGCGAAGGGGCCGTCGATGGCATAGAAATCCAGATGCGCCATGCGTCCGCCGGGCGCTAGGAGGCGGGCCGACTCGTCGAACAGCTGGCCGATTTCCCTGGGCGGCAGTTCGTGGATCACCATGGTCGAGGTCACCAGATCGAAGCTGCCGTCGTCATAATCGGTCTCGTAGGCGTTCATCTGCCGGAACCTGACATTCTCTGATTCCGCATCCCGCGCGCCGAGGGTGACGCATGGCGCCGACAGGTCGATGGCATCCACCTGGGCATCGGGAAAGGCTTTAGCGAAAGGATGGGTACTTTTTCCGAAGCCGCAGCCCATGTCGAGTATATGCGCGGCATTGCCTTTCGCCGCCACCAGATCGGTGAAGCGGTGGTGCAGATCGGCATGTTTGCTGCCCATCAAGGGCGTGGTGGAACGGGCTCCACGCTCATAGACAAAGCCGTCCAGTTCATCGCTCCAGACACCGCCGGGGTGTTGGTGGATGTCCACCCGTTCGTAATAATTGGGCATCTCCAGATCAGGCGCCAGTTCCGGCGCAGCGCCCGCCAATTGCTCACGAAGTTCCGCCCGACGCTCGTCATGATAGGGAACCAGGCCATAGCGGCCGGCATATTTGAAGCGCTGCAAATGGCGTTCCAGCCATGCGAAATATTGATAGAGTACCTCCCCTTGCAGGAGTGCTGCCACTTCATCGGGTGTTGTAGGGGGCGCTTCGGCCCTGGCGGCCTTGGCCTCATAAGTGGCCTTCAGTTCCGGGTAGATACGGGTGGTCCAGAATGTCTTGCTGGCGAGCAGGAAATCCTGGGCCGCGACAAAGCTGCGATCGTCCATGTTAGAACCTCCGATCCCCGCGCCTAGCTGGCGCCCTTGGCCTGTTGCCGGCCAAGTAGATTGATCATCAGACCTTCGACGAAAGCATCCCGGTCCTGTGCCTCTTCCGCCCGCTCCACATCCGACGGCTCGGCGTCCAGTTCGCCACGATCTATGACGCCGGCCTTTTCCAGCGCCCGTTCAAGCGCGGTGATGCGGTTTCGCTGTACATAGACTTCCGTCGCCAGCGCCATGACAACGCCAAAGGCGCGGTCGAGGGCAGGGTCATCGAAAAATGTCTGTTCGGGCCGGTCTTCCAATAAGCTTTCCGTCAAACGCACGTCGGTTACCTCCATGGCTTCTACAGCTCATGTTACCGCCGTGATGCGGGATTATGAAAGGGGGAGGGGCGCCCTGGCCCGGCACTCTGGCTATTCCGGCAGTCCGGCTTCGCGCAAGGTTTCGATATGATGGGCCCGGCCGTCTTCGTTGAAATAATGCAGGCCGGATACATGACCGGTGGCCGAAAACGCCGGGTCCTGCTTCAACACCGCCGCTTTGAAGCGTTCTGTGCGATCTGAATCTCCCAGCTTCGCATAGGCGCCGGCAAGGCAGGCGTTCTGCCCGATATCAGGATTGTTGCAATGGCGAAAGGCCTCAATCGCCTCTTCATAGCGGCGGCCCGCGAAATAGGCCCGGCCCAAATGGGCCCAGAATCGTTCCGGGTGGTAGGGATTAAGGCGCATGGCCTTCAATATCCATTCCACGCCATCGTCGGCCTGGCCTATCCAAGTCAGAATTTCACCCTGCTGCACCACGATGAGATCGTCGTTGGGATTCAATTCGAGTGCCCGTTTTTGGTGATAAAGCACCTGATCCTCTTCGCCGTGGACCAAGTTCAAAGCCGCAAGAATGCGATGTACGTCGCTGTCATTGTCGTCGAGCGATATTGCGGTATCCAATTCCGCTCGAATTTTGGCGAAGTTCGCCTCTTCGTCTTCCGCCAATCCCATGGCATAGGTTTGTCCCAAGACGCAGGCTTTCCATGCATGCGCATGGGCATAGTTGGGGTCGAGGGCGATGGCCTTGTCCAGCATCTCCTGGGCACGGGCATTGTCCTCAGGAGTGCTCCGGTGGTGCAGCCGCTTGCCCGTCAATACGTATTCATATGCCGCCATATTCCCGGTCGGTTTGCGTTCCGCCCGCTCCAGGGCCGCGGCTTCGATCCGGCCCGGCAAGGTGGCGACGATGGCCTGGGTCAGTTCGTCCTGGATCTCGAAAATATCCTCCAAATCGCGGTCGAACCGGTCGGCCCAGATATGCTGATCCGTTTCGGCGTCGATCAGCTGGACGGTGACGCGGACCCGGTTGCCGGCCTTGCGCGCGCTGCCTTCGACCACGTATTGGACATCCAGTTCCTTGGCCACTTCCGGGATGCTGATGTTTTTGCCCTTGTAGGCAAAGGCTGATGTCCGCGATATCACTACCAGGTCCCGGAAGCGGGAAAGTTCGGTCAAAATGTCTTCCGTGATCCCGTCGGTGAAGAATTCCTGTTCCGAATCGTGGCTCATATTGACGAAAGGCAAGACGGCGATGGACGGCTTATCATGGCTGGCGCCCGGTCCGGCGGCGGGTTTGACCGGCGTTTGGTCCGCTTCCGCGCCTTCGCCACCCCAGCCCCAGACGCGGATTGCCCGGGCGATGTTCTTGACTTCCCTTTCACCCATGTCCGCGAAGGGATAGTCCAATTTGTCGCGAATTT
The DNA here is from genome assembly GCA_964344935.1 of uncultured Rhodospirillaceae bacterium. Lineage (GTDB taxonomy): Bacteria > Pseudomonadota > Alphaproteobacteria. The sequence continues at coordinate 53,991 of CAYFPL010000009.1, read as the reverse complement.
GGTTGTAGGCATCGTCCGAGATGCAGACCCCACCCGGTTGCGCCAACATCTGCAATCGGGCAGCGATATTGACGCCATCGCCGAAAATATCGCCGCCTTCCACGATGACATCGCCGAGGTTTACACCGACGCGGAAAACGATCTTAGGCTCGTCCGGTTTTTCAAGGTTTCGATTCTCAACGGCCTCCTGGACCTCGACGGCGCTGCGCACCGCCTCGACGATGGATGGAAATTCGATCAGCAGTCCATCACCCATGGTCTTGACCACGGTGCCATGCCGCTTGCTCAGGTTGGGGTCGACAATCCCGGCCCGAATGGCCTTCAACTCAGCCAGGGTCGCCTCTTCGTCCTGCCCCATGAGGCGGCTGAATCCGACCACATCCGCGGCAAGCACGGCGGCTAATTTTCGCTGTGTGGTCTCACTCGCCATAACTGCTCCCAGGGAATGGCTACCAAGGCCGTTGGCAACGGCAGGCCATCATTGAATCCATACTATTATGCAGATTCCTCAATTTCGCACCACACGGGCGTGTGATCCGAAGGCCGTTCCTTGCCTCTGGGACCGCGGTCGATTTCCACCGCGCCCAGGCGATCGGCCGCTTGCGGGCTCAACAGCAGATGGTCGATACGCACGCCATGGTCTTTCTGCCAGGCGCCACCCTGGTAATCCCAGTAACTGTAGGCGGAAACATCCGGATGGCGGGCCCGGAAAGCTTCCGTCAAGCCCAGATATAACAGGGTTCGCCACCGGGCCCGGCTTTCTGGCATGCACAGGGCATCATCAGCAAACCCAGGCGGGTCATAGCAATCCCGGTCTTCGGGGATGACATTATAATCCCCGCCCAGCACCAGGGCCTCTTCCAGGCGCAGCAATTCCTTAGCGTGTTCAATCAGGCGGTCCATCCAGGACAGTTTGTAGGGAAACTTATCGCTGTCGACAGGATTGCCGTTGGGCAGGTAGATGGAGGCGACGCGCACAGTATCTACCGTGGCTTCGATATAGCGGGCCTGTTCGTCATCGTCGTCGCCAGGCAGACCGCGCTGCACATCTTCGATGGGCCGCTTCGAAAGGATGGCAACGCCGTTATAGGTCTTTTGCCCATGCGTTTCGATGTTGTAGCCCAGTTCCTCGATGGGATCGCGGGGGAAGGCCTCGTCCGTGACCTTCAACTCCTGCAGTAAGGCCACATCGGGCTGTGCCGCCTGCAGCCATTCAACCACGCGCGGCAACCGGGCCTTGATCGAATTGACGTTCCAGGTGGCGATCTTCATGGCCGCCTTTCGAATAGGGGCCTAGATGGCGAAGGATGTGCCGCAGCCGCAAGCGGAGGAGGCGTTGGGATTCTCGATCTTGAATGCGGCGGCCATCAGATCGTCTACATAGTCGATCTTAGCGCCGCCAAGGAATTGCATGGATGTTTCATCGATCAGAACGACCGCCTCGTCCTGCTCGATCACCAGGTCGTCGTCGTGGACTTCCGTATCGAAGCGGAAACCATAACTGAAACCAGAACAACCGCCGCCTTGCACCTCGATACGCAGTTTGGCATCGGCGCCTTCCTCTTGCATGAGAAAGGCGATGCGTTTGGCAGCATCCCCTGTAAGTGTCACACTAGACATCTCTAAACCTTATCCCCACAAAGTTAATTGAATGTAAGAAGAGTGGCGGGAAAGTCAATCGGTTCCCTGTGGCCTGAAATAGGTTTAGGTTGCCGCCGATGACGCACCCCACACACCTCGCACCCTTTGCCTCCGACCCGGCCAAGAGCCGGGGCCGGCTGCATTCCGAACCGGAAAGTGCCATGCGCACAGCTTTTCAACGCGACCGGGACCGGATTATCCATTCGGCAGCATTTCGCCGCCTGCAGTATAAGACCCAAGTTTTCATCTATCACGAAGGCGATCATTACCGCACGCGGCTGACCCACTCCTTGGAAGTGGCGCAGATCGCCCGCTCCATTTGCCGTGCCCTGCACCTGAACGAGGATTTGGCCGAGGCCCTGGCTCTGGCTCACGACCTGGGCCACACCCCCTTTGGCCATGCAGGTGAAGAGGTGCTTGACGATCTGATGACGCCCCATGGCGGTTTTGATCATAATGCCCAGGCCCTGCGGGTGATTACCTTGTTGGAGCACCGTTACGCTGAATTTCCCGGGCTCAACCTGACCTGGGAAACCCTGGAAGGTACGGTGAAACACAATGGTCCGGTGTTGGACGATCCCCTGCCACTGGCGACGGCGGAATATATCGCCCAGCATGACTTAGAGCTTTTCACCTTTGCAGGACCAGAGGCCCAGGTTGCCGCCCTGGCCGACGATATCGCCTACGACAATCACGACATTGACGACGGGCTCAGGGCCGAGTTGTTCCTGGCCGAGGATTTGGCGCAGGTTCCCTTGGTGGCGCCCATCATTGAAGAACTTCGGCAAAGCCATAGGGAGATGAGCCGGGAGCAATTGGCCCATGAAACGGTGCGCCGCCTGATCGGCGAAATGGTCAATGACGTTATCGCCGAAAGCCGGGCCCGATTGGCCGGCGCCAACGCGCACAAAGTGGAAGATTTGCGCGCCCTGCCGGAGGCCGTGATTGCGTTCTCGGCGCCCATGACCGAGGCGCAAGCGGTCCTGAAACAGTTCCTGCGCACGGAAATGTACCGACACCCCAGGGTCAATAAGATGACCGATATGGCACGCCGGGTTGTCAGGGAATTATTCGGGTTGTATACGGCGCATCCGGAACATCTGCCCCGCATCCGCGGTGCCCATCGGCCCGATACGCCGCGGCGCGTGGCCGACTTTATTGCTGGCATGACAGACCGTTTCGCCCTGGAAGAACACCGCCGCCATTTCGGCGAACAAAGCTGAGGACCCATTCCGTAAGATGAACCCTTACGCTTATATCCGCGCCCAAGTCATCGAGATGATCGGTGGCCTGGCTGATGACGGGGTCGTGCCCGCCGGCATGGATTTTGCCAATCTGGCGGTGGAAGCGCCCCGTGATCCGAGCCATGGGGATGTGGCCACCAATGCGGCCCTGGTCCTGACCAAGCAGGCCCGCATGAAGCCAAGGGACATCGCGGCCCCCCTGGCCGAACGGTTGGCCGGTTTGGAGGCGGTAACGGCGGCCGATATCGCCGGGCCCGGCTTTATCAACTTGCGCCTGGCAGACGATTTCTGGCGTGACCGACTGGGCGATGTGCTCGCAGCCGGCCCTGCGTATGGAGACTCCGATATCGCGGCTGGCACAAAGATCAATGTGGAGTATGTGTCTGCCAATCCCACGGGACCGTTGCATATCGGCCACGTCAGGGGCGCCGTTTATGGCGACGCGCTGGCCAACCTGTTGGCCAAGGTGGGCTATGACGTGTGCAAGGAATACTACATCAACGACGCCGGCGTGCAGGTGGACGAACTGGCCCGGTCGGTGCATCGGCGCTATCGCGAGGCCCTTGGCGAGGATATCGGCGCTTTTCCCGAAGGCATGTATCCCGGCGAGTATCTGATCCCCGTCGGCAAGGCGATTGCGGAGCGGGATGGTGAAAAATGGCAGGACCTGACGGAGGCGGACTGGCTCGCAGATTTCCGCGGTTTTGCAGTCGACGCCATGATGGACCTGGTGCGCGCCGATTTGGCCGCCCTGGGCATCGAACAGGAAGTGTTCTTTTCCGAAGAAAGCTTGCACAAGGAAGGCGGCATTGAAAGCGGCGTCGCCAGCCTGCGTGACAGGGGCCTGATCTATACTGGTGTCCTGGAGCCGCCCAAGGGCAAGATTCCGGAAGATTGGGAGCCCCGGCCCCAGACATTGTTCAAATCCAGTGAATTCGGTGACGACGTGGACCGGCCGTTGCAAAAGTCAGACGGGACCTGGACCTATTTCGCCGCGGACGTGGCCTATCACCATGACAAACTACAGCGCGGTTTTCTGCAGATGGTGGATGTCCTGGGTGCCGACCATGGCGGCTATGTCAAGCGGCTGAATGCCGTCGTCAAGGCCTTGAGCGGCGGCGAGGGCAGTCTGGACGTGCGCCTTTGCCAGATGGTGCGCCTGCTGCGCGGCGGCGAGGTGGTGGTGATGTCGAAGCGGGCGGGCACCTTCATCACATTGCGCGAACTGGTGGATGAAGTTGGCCGGGATGTCGTGCGGTTCATGATGCTGACTCGGAAGAACGATGCGCCGCTGGATTTCGATTTTGACGCCGCGACGGAGCAATCCAAGGACAATCCCGTCTTTTATGTGCAGTACGCCCATGCCCGCATTCGTTCAGTCCTCCGCCGTGCCGCCGATGAACTTCCGGAACTGGATTTAAGCGTGCAGAGCCTCGGCGGAGCCGACCTTGGCCGCCTGACTGATTCGGCGGAAATGGACCTGATCAAGCAGTTGGCGGCCTGGCCCAGGGCCGTGGAAATCGCCGCTCAGGCCAGGGAGCCGCACAGAATTGCCTTTTATTTGAATGAGTTAGCGTCTAATTTTCATGCGTTGTGGAACAAAGGTAACGCCGATCCTTCGCTGCGCTTTATCATGTCTGACGATCCGGCCGTGACCAGTGCGCGGCTGGCAATGATCCAGGGCGTGGCGTTCGTATTGGCGTCAGGCTTGGCGATCATGGGAGTGGAACCGGCTGAGTCCATGTAAAGCCGAAAGGGCCGGCGGTTCCCGCGACGCAGGTGTTGCACTGACCAGGGAAGGGTTCCCATGTCTGCAAACGAACCGGATGCTCATTGGGAAGAAGATGACGACGATTTCGTAGAGGGCGGCGGCCTGTCAAAGTGGGGTCGGCTGGGCGGTATCGGGGCCGCCCTCGGTATGGCAGCGGTATTTGGCGTGGCAGCCTGGTATGCCTTGCAGCGCGATGACGTCTCTGAAACGGAAACCGTCGAAGTTCCCCTGGTCAGGGCGGAACCGGGACCGGTCAAGGAAAAGCCGGAGGATCCGGGCGGGTTGAAAATCCCCAATCAGGACAAGCTGGTGTTCGAGCGGATAACGCCCAAGAACGAAGCTCCCGCCAAGGAAAAGCTGGCACCAGAGCCAGAGGAGCCGAAAACCGTTGTGGCCCCGACGGAAAAGCCCAAGGAGGCCCCAGAGGCCCCTGCGCTCGCCAAGCCAGAAGAAAGCAAGAAAGAAGAAAGCCAACAGGCGGCGGCCACGCCTGAAAAGCCGAAAGCCGAAGAGACGCCGAAATCGGAACCCAAGCCGCCGGCGGTCAAGGAAGTGGCAGCGGCGAAGCAGACGCCCGTCAAGGCAGAGCCGGTCAAGGAGCATATGGCGCCGCCTGCCATTTCGCCCACGCCGGCAAAAGACGCGACGGCGGCGAAGAAACCCGTCACCGAAAAGCTGACGCCGCCGCCAGCCAAACCGCCGAAGCTGCCCGAAGCCAAGACGGCGGAAGCAACGCAACCCGCGCAACCGGCGACGGCGGCGCCGACCAAGGCGCCGGCAAAGCCGCCTGTGAAGGCCGCAGAAGCGCCACCCGCGAAGAAAGCCGCACCAAGTGCGGCAAAAACTTCGGCCAAGCCGACGAAAGGCGCCTTCCGCATACAAATGGCTTCATATCGCACCACGAAACGGGCGAATTCCGTCTGGGCGAATATGTTGAAGAAACACAACACCATCCTAGGCCCGCTGAAGCCTCATATGGCGCGGGCGGATTTGGGTAGCCGGGGCATCTATTACAGGGTGCAGGCCGGCGATTTCCCCGATGCAGCCACGGCCCGGGCGGCCTGTGCCAAATTAAGGGCCGCGGGACAGGACTGCATCATCGTCCCTCCGGGGAAATAGACACTCCAGAGCGGACCAGGGTCGACCGATCGATGCCTTCGCACGCACCATTAGCCGCTGTATTCGGTTGTGCCGGTCCTGACCTGCTGCCGGCGGAAGCTGCCTTCTTCCGCGAGTGCGACCCGCTAGGCTTCATCCTGTTTAAGCGAAATTGTCAATCGCCAGAACAGATCCGCCGATTGACCAATGATCTGCGCCAGTCCGTCGGTCGTCAGGATGCGCCCGTCATGATGGATCACGAAGGCGGCCGGGTGCAAAGGTTGTCCACACCGCCGTGGCGCAAGGTGCCTGCGGCCGCCACTCTGGGCAGCCTAGAGGTCGAACAGGCGGAAGCCGCAGTCGAGATAAATGCCCAGCTTATGGCCCTGGAGCTGGCGGAGCTGGGTATCAGTGTAAACTGCGTGCCCTGTTTGGATGTTGCGGACCCTGCTGGGCACCAGGTCATCGGCGACCGCGCCTTTTCTGCTGATCCGGCCACAGTGGCCCGGCTAGGGCGTATTCAGGCGGAGGCCCTGTCCCGGGGTGGCGTACTGCCCGTCATCAAGCATATGCCCGGTCACGGCCGTGGCACCGTGGACAGTCACCTGGAACTGCCCGTTGTGCCGGCCAAGTCAAAGGAGTTGGCGGAAAGGGATTTCCAACCCTTCATAGCCTTGGCGGATCTGCCCCTGGGCATGACGGCGCATGTCCTCTATCCCGATCTGGATCCGGATTTTCCGGCAACCCTTTCAAGCCGAATTATTTCAGATGTGATCCGCGGGCAGATTGGATTCGAAGGGTTATTGTTTACGGACGATCTGTCCATGCAAGCCTTGGGCGGCGAAATTGGGCAGCGGGCTGCAGGGGCGCTGGCGGCAGGGTGTGATGTCGCTTTGCATTGCAACGGCAAGGCCGAGGAGATGCAATCTGTCGCCGCAGCCTGCGGTAAGTTGGCGGATTTAGGCCTGGAACGATGGCGGCGGGCCATGCTTTTCAATCGTCCGGGGGAGGCCCTGCCGGCGGCGGAACTTCAGGCCCGTTTGGACGAGATAATGTCGTCTATCTAGCGGCCTGGAGAAAAGTTACCCACAAGATATTGCGTTTATCAGCTTGGGGCGTGGGTCCGGATCGCGTATACTCCCGAGTATGAACCAGCAGGGTAATTCCAACGAGGAAAGGTCGGAAGCGGAGCCTTTCGAAGGACCGCCCCCCGATCCGCACCAGGCCGCCGGGCGGACAGGGGGCTTTCAGGTCAGCCTGGAGGGCTATGAAGGTCCGTTGGACGTGTTGCTGACCCTGGCGCGGCAGCAGAAACTGGACCTGACTGGCATCTCTATTTTGGATCTGGCGGAACAGTATCTGGGTTTCATTGCCGAGGCGCGGCGAATGCGTTTGGAAGTGGCCGCCGACTATTTGGTCATGGCCGCCTGGCTTGCCTATTTGAAATCGCGGCTGCTGTTGCCGCCACAACCCGGTGACGAGGAACCCACGGGCGAGGAACTGGCCGCCCGGCTGCAGCATCAACTGTTGCGCCTGGAAGCCATGCGCGAGGCAGCGGAAACCTTGATGCAGCGAGAACGCCTGGGCGTCGATGTCTTCCCCCGGGGCGAGCCGGAAGGCATCACGGTCATTCGCAAATCCCGCTATGAATGTAGCCTCTATGAGCTGTTGATGGCTTATGTGGGGCAAGTGGACCGTTCCGAGGTGGCCTCTATCACGCCCCGCCCGCCCACGATCATGTCTGTGGAGGAGGCGGTGCGCCGGCTTTCGGCGGTGCTGGGGAGCATGCCCGATTGGGCCAGCCTGGAAGCGTTCCTGCCAGATGAATTAAAGGTCGGTATGGAACTGCGTTCTGCGCTGGCGTCGACATTTTCGGCATCGTTGGAGTTGGCCAAGCAAGGCCGCTTGAACCTGCGCCAAGGGCAAAACTTCGGGCCGCTGTACGTCAGGGGAAGAGATCCGTCATGAGTATGGAAAACGAAATGGGGAACGGCCCTGAAATGGAAAGTGCGGCTGACCACCTGCGCATGATGGAGGCGTTGCTGTTCGCCGCCACCGAGCCCCTGGATATCGCCTCCCTGGCGGCGCGACTGCCGGACGGCGCGGATGTACCGGCCCTGTTGGCGGAGTTGTCGGAATTCTACGAGAACCGCGGCGTCAATCTGGTACAGGTGGCCGGCAAGTGGGCCCTGCGAACGGCGCCGGATCTTCATTTCCTGCTGGAAGAGCATCGTCAGCAGACACGCAAACTTTCCCGCGCCGCATTGGAGACCCTAGCGATCACAGCCTATCACCAGCCAGTCACCCGCGCGGAGATAGAAGAGGTGCGCGGCGTCAGCCTTTCGAAAGGTACGCTTGATCTGCTTATGGAACTGGGCTGGGTCCGCATTCGCGGCCGGCGGCGAACCCCGGGCCGGCCTGTGACCTACGGCACCACAGAAGGGTTTCTCGAGCATTTCGGGTTTCAAAGCACCAAGGATCTGCCGGGCCTGGATGAATTGAAAGCCGCCGGGTTGCTGGAAGGGCAGGCGCGCACCGACCTTCTGCCCCTTTCGCACAAGGAACCCGAAGATCCCTTGGAAGAGGGCGACGATGGCAGCCAAAGTACGCTGCCCGAAGCGAATGCGGGTTCGGAAGACAAAACCACTTCAGCCGAGATCATCGATATTCAAGGCTAGCGCCAAGCGGGGGCGACACCATATTCAGGGTACGTTGCGTCCGGCCTAGGCTTCTGCCATATTGCCGGCAAATTTCAGGGGTGCGAAAGACCGCCCCCGGTATCATTGCAACCCCGCGAATGGAGTTAATCTCATGGGTTTGAGTTTTTGGCAGATTGCCATCGTCGTGCTGTTGGTCGTGCTGCTGTTCGGCCGGGGTAAGCTCTCGGCCCTGATGGGCGACATGGCCAAGGGGATCAAGAGTTTCAAGGCCGGTATGGCCGACGACGACAAAATCGCCTCCCAACCGCAAGAGGCCGCGCCAGGCGACGATGCCAAGACGGTCGAAGCCAGCGTCGCCAAGGACGAGACGGCAAAAAGCTAAAAAACCTAACCGCCGCGAGGTCGCAAACCGAGGCGGGGATAAGGTGCCATGCTGGATATAGGTTGGAGCGAAATGTTCTTGATCGCCGTCGTGGCGATCGTGGTCATTGGACCGAAGGAACTGCCGCGCGCCCTGCGTACCGTCGGCCAATGGATCGGCAAGGCCCGCGCCATGACGCGGGACCTGCAGAACAGCGTCAACGACATGATCGCCGAGGCGGAGTTGGAGGATTTGCGCAAATCTGCCAAAAGCATGACCGACTTTTCCGCCGGCAATATCCTCGACGATCCTACATCGCCGACCACGAATACGGCCTCTCCGCCGCCGCCCACGCCGCTGAAGTTTCCGGCGGAAGAAGGCGAAAGTAATCCGGAAGATGATTATGACGCATCCGACGAGGAGTTGGCAGAATACCAGGCCGAGTTGGATGCAGCCGCCGAAGCCGCTGCGGAAGCCGCGGCCGCCGAAACGGATGCAAGCGAAGAGCCCAAGTCGGCTGCCAAAGTGACGGACGCCTAGGCCGTGTCCCAGGAACAGCTTGAATCTGACGACGTCGACGAAAATGGCGACCCCATAGAGGACGAAGTCGAATCCCAAAAGATGCCATTGATCGAGCATCTGGTGGAATTGCGCAATCGTCTAATCTGGTCCATCTGCGCCCTCGTGATCGGCTTCGTGCTTTGCTACATCGTGGCGGAGGATATTTATAGATTCCTAGTGCAGCCGCTGGCGGACCTGATGGAGGGCCAGCCAGGCCGGCGGATGATTTATACGGCCCTGCACGAAGCCTTCTTCACCCATTTGAAAGTGGCCTTTTTCGCTTCGGTCTGTCTGACCTTTCCCATCGTCGCCGGGCAACTTTGGGCCTTTATCGCGCCAGGGCTCTACAAGCATGAACGCCGCGCTTTTCTGCCGTTTCTGATGGCAACGCCGGTGCTCTTCATCATGGGCGCGTCACTGGTTTATTACCTGGTCTTTCCCCTGGCCTGGCAGTTCTTCATGAGTTTCGAGGATGCTGGCGGTGCTGGCTCCCTGGCCATTGTCATGGAGCCCAAGGTCAACGAATATCTCTCGCTGGTTATGAAGCTGATTTTTGCCTTCGGCCTGTCCTTCCAATTGCCTGTGGTGCTCATGCTCATGGCGCGGGCCGGGATGGTGACCTCGAAGGGACTGGCCAGAAAGCGGAAATTCGCCATCGTTATCACTTTCGCGGCGGCGGCCTTGTTGACACCCCCCGATGTGATCAGCCAAGTCGGGTTGGGTATCCCCATTCTGCTGCTCTACGAGATTTCCATCCTGGGCACCAAATTGGTGGAGAAAAAGCGGGCTGAGCGGGAAGCCGAAGAAGCCCTGAATACCGGCGCCTAAACCTGAGCACCTTGCTCCCCAAATGGCGGAGTAGCGTCTATCCCTCCCTAGTAGCAACCGGGCGGTCCTAACAGACGATGATATCTGCTTGATCGTATCCTGCCAGATTGCCGCAAATCCTGCGATTGCGCACACTTTCGCGTTGTTTTTGTAGCGGGCAAACTCTTTCGCTTTTGGTTATGTTAATTTCCATATTGTCTGGCCTCGTCAATGCGACTACGCTGGGTAAGCGGACATTGTGCGCAACAGGGAATGCATAACGATAAGTAACAGCAATCAAACACACGCAGATGGGAGGCAGCAATGCGTAGAAGGACATTCAGCAAGCTTATTGTTCCCACAGTAGCGTTAGCGTTAGTTGCAACACCGGCCATGGCGGCCAAGAAAAAGCCAGTCAAGATCGGACTTCTGTATGCCCTTTCGGGCCTCGCGGCGGTTTACACCAAGGGTACCGTGATCGGACATGAGATCGCGGCGGAAGAGATCAACGCCGCCGGCGGCGTTCTGGACGGACGCAAGATCAAGTTCGTCACCCGCGACAACAAACTGAAACCGGGTATCGCGGTGAAAGAATTCCGCCGCATGGTTACCCGTGACAAGGTTGATTTTGTCATGGGCGTCATTTCCTCGGGTGTTGCCCTTGCCGTTAGCCAAGTGGCCAAGGAAATGAAGGTTCTGTTCGTGGACACCATCGCACAGACCGCGGCGCTGACCGGCGAGCAGGGTCATAATTATGTGATCCGCACCAATACGAACTCGACAGTGATCGGACGCACCGCGGCGCTGGCGGCTTCCAAACAGCCGTGGAAGAAGTATTACTTCATCGGCCCGGATTACGAATGGGGACATCGGGTCAACGCAGACTTCTGGGATTTCCTGCGGAAGAAGAAAGACGGTGTGGAAAAGCTGGGGGACCTGTGGCCGAAGCTGGGCGAGCGCGACTATTCTGCCCACATCACGGCGATGTTGAATGCCAAACCCGACGCGGTGTTTTCCTCCCTTTGGGGTGGCGACCTGATCGCGTTCATTAAGCAGGCCAGCGCCTATGGCTTCTTTGACAAGATCCAATACATCTCCACCGGTGGCGGTGACCTGGATTTGTTGAAGCCTCTGGGCGACGATATGCCTGACGGCGTCTTGGCGACATACCTCTATGCCTTTGACACCAGCCCGGTGAAACAGGCCGAGAACAAAGCCTTTATCGCCGAGTTCAAGAAGCGGGCCGGCTATCTGCCGAAGTCCGGCGACATCATCGGCTATGTCTCCACCTATATGATGGCCGAGGCCATGAACAAGGCGGGCAGCGCGGATTCCGACGCGATCGTCAAGGCCATGCGTGGCTCGAAGTTCGAGACCATTTTGGGCGATGTCGAGGTTCGGAAGATCGACGGGCAGGCAACTTTCGCCTATCACGCCGGCTTCACCTACAAGAACCCCAAGTATCCTTTCAAGCGCCTGAAGGACGTTACCCGTGCTGAAGGCCTGGAAGTCCTGCGCACCGATATGGAAGTTGAGGAAGCGCGCGCCGCCTACAAGAAGAAGGGCAGCTAGGGCTCCAATCGGGACGCGGGAACTTTCCCGCCCCTGCGAAGTAACCGTAAGCACCCGGAACCCCTGTCGTGGGGGTCCGGGGTCGCTTGTACCGGATCTCCCCGCCACGCCGCGACAAGGCTATCCAAGGCAAGTCGATCCACCTGACGTTTGATTTTTACAAAGGTCCGCGACTTCACGGACCCCATTCAGCGGAGTTTTAGAATGGACGCTATTGCATGGGATGTAATTTGGGTGCAGTTCATCAACGGGCTGTTCATTGCCGCCGGTATTTATTTGGTGGCTTCCGGGCTGTCGCTGGTGTTCGGCGTGCTGGAAATTCTGAACTTCGCCCATGGTTCGCTGTACATGTACGGCGCCTTTTTCGTTTTTACTTATACCGGAATGATGGCCGGGGATTTTTGGCCGGCCCTGTTCATCGCCCCCCTGGTGGTGGTCATCATGGGTATTTTGATGGAAGTTGTGTTTCTACGGCCAATCTATAAGGCCGATCCACTCTATCAGCTATTGCTGACCTATGGCCTGGTGCTGATCTTCGGCGACCTGGTCAAGGTCATCTGGGGCGCCGAGAACCAGTCCGTGCCCCGGCCTGAAGGTTTCGATGGCACCGTGCACGTATTCGGCAGCCTGTTTCCCAGCTACCAGATCTTCGTGCTGCTTCCGATCGGGCTATTGACGGTTCTGGGACTGTATCTGTTCCTGAATAAGACCAATGTTGGACGAACGGTGCGCGCCGCCACCCAGGACCGGGAAATGATCGGTGCCCTGGGCGTCAATGTACGACTGCTGTACACCGGCGTCTTCGCCGTCGGCGCATTTCTGGGTGGCCTGGGCGGCGCGGTGCTGGCGCCGATGGGTGCGCTCTACCCGGGCATGGATTTTGACATCATCATTGAGATATTCCTGGTCGTCGTGCTGGGCGGCCTGGGTTCTATGGCTGGCACCGCTGTTGGCGCATTGCTTTACGGAGAGCTGAAATCGTTCGGCATCCTTTGGGTGCCGCAGCTTGAGTCCGTGTTCATCTATATCCTTATGGCTGTCGTCTTGGTGCTGCGGCCCCAGGGCCTGATGGGCAAGAAAGTTGAGAGCGGCCATTAGTCGCGGCGAACCGCAACAATGAGCCGAATTGTAGTTCTCAAAGTAAAAGAATGAGGGGGTTGGCGTGACAACATCACAAGATGCCGCATCGGCGGGAGCAAGAGAAATTCCCAAGCCGAAGAGCGCCTTGCAGGAACCCGTACTTTGGGGCTTCGGGATCGCATTGGTCCTGCTGTTCTGGGTGCCGGAACTGATCATCGCCATGGAATGGGCCGATTTCTGGATCATTTTCCTGACGGAGGTGTTTATTTGGTCCCTGTTCGCGGTTGCCTTCAACCTACTGATGGGCTCGGCGGGCCTGATCTCGTTCGGGCAGGCGGCCTACCTCGGATTGGGCGGCTATACTGCCGGTCTGTTGTTGAAGTATCTGTCCTGGATGCCGTTCTACCTGGGCCTGATCCTAGCGCCCGTTGGCGCGGGGATTGCGGCCGCCATCATCGGCTATTTCTGTATCCGCCGGACCCACATTTATTTTGCCATTCTGACCCTGGCGTTCGGCCATATCGTCTATCTGATCGCCTTCAAATGGTATGACTTCACCGGCGGCGACAACGGCCTGATCGGTGTGCCGGTGCCTGAATGGATTAAGGATCCGACCTTCTCGAACTACTACAAGTTCGTCCTCGTGATCTGCATCGTCGGCATCTACATGCTCTGGCGTATCGTCAATTCGCCTTTCGGCAGAACCCTGACGGCGATCCGCGAGAACGAAGTGCGGGCCGATTTTGTCGGCGTCGATGTGCAGCGCATGAAACTTTATGCCTTCACCATCGCCGGTGCTTTCTCTGGCCTGGCCGGTGCCCTGATCATGATCAACGAACGCAGCGTCTACCCCGACCTGGCGCATTGGACGCAATCGGCCCAGGTCCTGCTCATGAGTCTGTTGGGCGGCGTCTATACTTTCTTTGGGCCTATCGTCGGCGCCTTCCTGCTGCAGACCTTGGATGCGGATATCACCCAGAACTACCCGGAAGTCTGGCAATTATTCCTGGGCGCCATTCTGGTCTTAATCCTGTTTGGCCTGCCCGGCGGTATCGTCGGCTTCATTCAAGAACGGGATATTAATGCAACCGACAGCTATGCCGTCCGCATGGGCAAATTGATGGCCCAATTCACGCGGAAATCCTGGCTGTTCTTTGGCGTGGCAATGATAGCCACCGGTCTGTTCGCGGTGCTGCAGGCGCCTGATTCCTGGCTGATTTCCGAGGACTGGGATTTTGAGCTGTTCTCTCTGATCACTTGGGGCATCGTTCCCAGAACCGCCTTCCAGGTTGTGGTTTTCGGTGCCATTCTGTGGTGGTTGCTGCGCGGTATACGGCCGTACAATCAGCTCTACCGCTGGCTGTTATTGGCGTTCACGCTGTTGATCCTGTTCCTGCATATGTATCTCGAAACGCCGCTTTCGGGCCTGCTGATCGTCTTCCTGTGGGTCGTCTACAGCTTCTACGCTCTGTTCCAGGCGGATGTGCGTCAGGCATTCAATGGCGCGGCCGTGGTAAGCGAGGAATTGGCACAGGAACCCGCCGAATAACGAACGTTGGAATTGGGGGCCCGGGGAGGGCACAGTCATGTTGCTTAGGGTTGAAAACGCAACCATGTCGTTTGATGGCTTTATCGCCATCAACGATGTCAGTCTGAACGTGGAACAGGGCCAGATGGCCTGCATCATCGGGCCGAACGGGGCAGGCAAGTCCACGATGTTCAACCTGATCACCGGCCATTTGACGCCGACAGAGGGCCGGGTCTTCTTCCACGATGAAGACATTACCGGCCAGGCCCCCCATACCATCTGCCAGAAGGGTATGGGCCGCTCCTTCCAGCGCACCAACATCTTTCCCCGCCTGACGGTGTTCGAGAATGTCCAGGTCGCGGTGCTCGCACACGCCCGCAAGACCATGAACCTGTTCACGCCGGCGAAGAATTTGGTGCAGGAGGAAACCTACGATCTGCTGGAGAATGTGGGTCTGGTGGACGAGGCCCAGTCCATGTCGGGCTCGCTGTCATACGGCTATCAAAAGCAGCTGGAGATGGCCATCACCCTGGCCAGCGATCCGGAAATCCTGCTGCTGGACGAGCCCACAGCCGGGATGTCGCCGCAGGAGACCACGGGCACCATCGATCTTGTGGAACGCATCGCCAAGGAACGCGGCCTGACCCTGTTCTTCACGGAGCACGACATGGATGTGGTGTTCTCCGTCGCCGACAAGATCTCCGTTCTGCATCAAGGCGCTATTTTGGCCGAAGGCAAGCCGGATGAAGTGCGGGACAACGAGGACGTCCAGCGTGTCTATCTGGGAGAAGCGGCATGATCCTGGAAGTCGATGACATCTATACGTCTTATGGTTTGAGCCAGATCCTGTTCGGCGTTTCCCTGAACGTGGATGAAGGCGAATGCGTGGCGCTGTTGGGCCGTAATGGCGTCGGCAAGACCACCACGCTGCGCTCCATCATGGGGCTGACGGCGCCAAAATCGGGCAAGGTTACCTTTCGCGGCGAAGACATTACCGGCAAGGAAGCGTTCCGTGTTGCCAAGATGGGTCTTGGATTCGTGCCGGAAGAGCGGCGCATTTTCCCCGATCTGACTGTGATCGAGAACCTGGAAACCGGCCGCAAGGCGCCGGCCACGCCGCACGCCAAGGAATGGACCGTGGAACGGGTGCATGAAATCTTTCCGGTGCTCGCCGGCCTCAGCGAACGAAAGGGAGGGTACTTGAGCGGCGGCGAACAGCAAATGCTGACCGTGGGCCGAACGCTCATGGGTAATCCCGACCTGTTGCTTCTCGACGAACCTTCAGAGGGGCTCGCCCCCCTGGTCGTGCGTGATCTGAGCGAGCAGATTGCTCGTCTGAAAGATGAAGGGATCACGATCCTGTTGTGCGAGCAAAACGCCAAGTTCGCGACCGGCTTGTCGGACCGCGCATATATCCTAGAGAAGGGGCAGGTGCGCTTTGGCGGTACCATCGACGAGTTGCAGGCCAACGAGGAAATCCGCGACCAGTATCTCGGTCTGTAAGCAAGTTTCCTAGGAAATCCAAACCCGCGGCCGGGGATTAATCGCCTCGGCCGAGGGCAATCTGCTATAAGCGATGGCTGTGTTTGGGGCACAGGCAACAATAGGAGTACGGCCATGTCATCGGGTGAAAAGAAATTGAAATTGCGCAGCCAGCGTTGGTTCGACAATCCGGACAACCAGGAAATGTCGGCGCTGTATCTGGAGCGCTACCTAAATTTTGGCCTCACGCCCGAAGAACTGCGCTCCGGCCGCCCGATCATCGGCATCGCGCAAACAGGCAGCGATCTTGCACCCTGTAATCGCCATCATATCGAATTGGCAAAACGGGTCAGTGCCGGCATTCGCGATGCCGGCGGCGTGCCCATCGAATTCCCTGTCCATCCCATCCAAGAGACGGGCAAGCGGCCCACCGCTGCCCTGGATCGCAATCTGCAGTATCTTTCCTTGGTGGAGGTCCTGCACGGCTATCCCATTGACGGCGTGGTGCTGACCACCGGCTGTGACAAAACCACACCGGCCATGCTGATGGGTGCCGCCACGGTGAACATTCCCGCCATCGCCCTGCCCGGCGGACCCATGCTGAACGGCCATTTTGAAGGCGCGCGCACCGGTTCGGGCACGATCGTCTGGGATGCCCGCGTGCGCCTGGCCGCCGGCGAGATCGATATCGGGCAATTCATCGAACAGGTCGCCTCGTCAACCCGCAGCGTCGGTCATTGCAACACCATGGGCACGGCGACGTCCATGAATTCACTGGCCGAGGCCCTGGGCATGACCCTGACCGGTTCCGCCGCTATCCCAGGCGCCTATCGGGAACGGGCCCAGATGGCCTACCGGACCGGTTTGCGGAGTGTGGAAATGGTGCACGAGAACCTGCGTCCTTCGGATGTCATGACCCGTGATGCCTTCATCAACGCCATCGTCACGTCCTCGGCCATCGGCGGCTCCTCCAACTGCCCCATTCATCTGGCCGCCATTTCCCGTCATATGGGGGTGGAGTTGAGCCTGGATGACTGGCAGAACCACGGCCACGAAATCCCCCTGCTGGTAAACCTGCAGCCCGCCGGTGAATATCTGGGCGAGGATTACTACAACGCCGGCGGCGTGCCGCGGGTCATGCTGGAACTAAAGGGCGCGGGCAAGATCCGCGAGGGAGCCATGACGGTCACCGGCAAGACCATGGGCGAAAACCTCGACGCCGCCCATGCGGAAAATCCGTACGTAAACCGCGACGTCATCAAGCCCTACGACCAGCCCATGATGCAGCATGCGGGCTATGTGGTGCTGTCGGGCAATCTATTCGACAGCGCGGTGATGAAAACCTCTGTCATCAACGACAGTTTCCGCAACCGCTATCTTTCCGAACCGGGCGACGAGAATGCCTTCGAGGCCCGCGCCATCGTCTTCGAAGGGCCAGAGGATTACCACGCGCGCATCAATGATCCGTCACTGGAGATCGATGCGCATAGCATCCTGGTTATCCGCGGCTGCGGCCCTGTGGGCTACCCCGGCTCCGCGGAGGTGGTGAACATGACGCCGCCCGATGCCCTGGCCGCCGAAGGCATCGAGGACCTGGCCTGCATGGGTGATGGCCGGCAAAGTGGTACTTCCGGTAGCCCTTCGATCCTCAACGTATCGCCGGAAAGTGCCGTGGGCGGCGGCTTGGCCATTCTGGAGACCGGTGACAAGGTGCGGGTGGATCTCAACAAACGCACCGTGGATGTGCAACTGCCGACGGAAGAATTGGATCGGCGCAAGTCGGCCTGGCAGGCGGAATTCCCCGGCTCGCAAACCCCGTGGGAAGAGATCTATCGCTCAATGGTGGGGCAAATGGAAACCGGCGCCTGTCTGGAGTCGGCCACCATGTTCGTCAACGTCATAGAGGAGCGGGGCGAGTCCCGGGATTCCCACTAATGGCAAGCTGTCTGCACGACCATAGCCGCTGGGGCGAAGGCGACCAGCTTGGCGCCGCCAACCAATTGACGCCGGAGAACACCCTGGCGGCTCTCGCCCTGGCCAAGACCGGCCAAGTTATGGATCTGAGCCACGTGATCGAGAACGGCGCGCCCTATATGCCGCCGAACCAGACCCCGTATGTGATCCATTCCGGCGCCACCGCCCGCAACAGTCAAAAGATCCGTGCCGCCATGGGCGCTACCAACAAAGTAGGCGCCAATCTGGAACGGGTGGGTATGACAATGCATGTGGGCACTCATATCGATGCCCTAGGGCATTTTTCCATCGGCGAACATCTTTACGGCGGCCATAACATCGATGACAGCGTCGGCGATTTCGGTTTGTTGAATTTGGGCATCGAAAAGATGCCGCCGATGATCACCCGGGGCCTGTGCCTGGATGTTTCGGGTCTGGACGGTGGAGAAAACCTCCAACCCGGCCGGGCGGTCACGGCAGACGATCTGAAACGCTGCTGCGAGGCCCAGGACATCCACCCCGAAGCTGGCGATGTGGTGCTGGTCAATACCGGTTGGGGTCGCCATTTCATGGTCGACAATGCCACCTATCTGGAGGGGGAACCCGGACCTGACGAGGGTGCGGCCCAATGGCTGACGGAACTGGGCGTGGTCGCCATCGGCGCCGACAACATGGCATTAGAGGTCCTGCCTGGCACCAATCATCCCGAGGTGATGATGCCCGTGCACCAACACTGCCTGGTGGAGGCGGGCGTGCATATTATAGAGAACATGGTGCTGGCGGATCTTGCAAGGGAGGGCGTATCGAGCCTTTGCTTTGTCTTGCTGGCCACGAAATACAAGGGCGCCACGGGCTGTCCCGTGCGCCCGGTGGCTATTCTTTAGGTTTGTTTCTGTCCGGATAGCCATGTTCCCAATGGCTACCGGGCAGGCGCGGCAGGCCGTCGTCGAACTTGAACCACGGCAGCATGCTGTCGGACCAGATATGGTCGTCGGGCGAGACCGCAGCCGGATCGTCTAGGGCGGCGGCGGAAATATCCAGTTCATCGTCATAGCCGTCGGCGGCATATCCCAATGTGGTGCCACAATTGCCGCAGAAGGTCCGGCGCACGGTGTTTGTAGAGCGATAGACCGCCGGTTCGCCTTTGGTATAGCGGAAATGTTCGGGCGTCAGGGTGATCCAGGTGATGAAGGGCGCGCCGGTGGCCCGCCGGCACATGGTACAATGGCAATGGCTCACCACCATGGGTTCGCCCGTGATTTCGAAACGGATCGCGTCGCACAGGCAGCCGCCGGTCAATGGTTCCATCTCACCAGACTCCATATAGATAGCCGCGTTCTTTTGCCTTGCCGGTGCGCTGTTCGGCTACCTCATTGGTCATGGCCGTGCGCAGGGGCCGGTTGCGCAGCCAATGAAACAGGCGTTCGTGCAGTTCCGCCCGCTGTCCTTCGTGGCCGGGATCCTGGCCCAGGTCGTTCTGCTCCTGCGGATCGTCGATCATGTTGAACAGCTGCGGGCGGAAACCTTCATAGAGGATGTACTTCCATTCCTCGGTGCGGATCATATAAGCATGCGCCTCGTTCGGGCCCAGGCCCAGGGCCTGCCGGGCGGGGTGAAAAGTGTAGTCGGTTTCCGAGTAGACGGCGTCGCGCCAATTCTCAACCTCGCCGCCGCGCAACAGGGGTAGCAGCGAGCGGCCCTCCAGGCGATGGTCGTGCAGGTCGCCGCCCTGACTGTCCAGAAATGTTGGGATCAGGTCGATGGATTCGACGAAACGGTCGTCGACGCTGCCGCGGGTGCCGTCGGCCGCCGTATCCGGGTCATAGACGATCATGGGGATGCGGGCGACCTCCTCGTGCAGCAGATCCTTTTCCGCCAGGCCGTGGTCGCCCAGATAATCGCCGTGATCGGAGGTCAGTACGATCATGGTGTCGTCCATCCGGCCTGTCTGTTCGAGATAAGCAATGAGGCGGCCGAACTGATCGTCGCACTGGGTGACCAGGCCCATATAGGCCGGGATCACGGTCTGGCGCACTTCTTTGCGGCGGAAGTTCTCGCTACCTTCATGGTCCATAAAGGCGCCGACAACGGGATGACGGTCTTCCACTTCCTCCCTCGTCATGTTGGCAGGCAGGATCTGATTGGGGCCGTACATGTCGTTGTAAGGCCGGGGCACCACATAGGGCCAATGGGGCTTGATCAGAGAGAGGTGCAGGCACCAGGGAATATCGCCGGCCTGCTCCATGAAATCGATGGCCCGGCCGGTCATATACGGGGTTTCCGAATGTTCGTCAGCCACCCGCGCCGGCAGGCGGGCATAGCGCATGTGCCAGCCGCTGAGGATTTCACCGTCAGGACCCTCTGCCGAATTGGCGAAATCGTGCCAGGGATTGGCGCTGTCATAGCCATGGGCGCGCAGATAGTTGTTGTAGGCCAGGTTGGGGTCGAGGACCTGATCGGGGTGCAGGCCGTCGTCCCGCTCGAACGGCTCGAACCCGCATTGCGTCAGCCACACGCCCAGGTCCGAGGCGCCGTCGATGGCCAGCCGCTCCATACCGGCGCGGTCGGGCACCATATGGGTCTTGCCAACCAGGACCGAACGCATGCCCACGGTGCGCAGATAATCCCCCAGAGTCCATTGATCGACGGAGAAAGGCACATTGTTGTAGCCCGCGCCGTGGCTGGACATATAGCGCCCGGTATAGAACGAGACCCGCGACGGCCCACAGACCGGGGCCTGGCAATAGGCCTTGGAGAACATCACGCTCCGTTCCGCGAAGGCGTCGATATGAGGTGTCTTCAATGTGGGGTGACCAGCGCAGCCCAAATAATCTGCCCGCAACTGATCGTACATGATGAAAAGAATATTTCTTACCTTACCCATTACGCTGTCTAACCGCCTACCTCTCGTTTCAAGGCTTCCGCACGCACTGCTGCAATTCGTTCGGGATCGGTGATGCCGCCGGGATTGTCCCTATTGGGGAGCAGTTGCTTGAACGTGCCAAAGGCACCCTGGCCCACGGCGAAGATGCGGGCCAGTTCATTGGGGGCGTCCGGGTGATCGTCCACGCGGATGTCCCAGTCCGGATAGACTTCGCTGCTATAGACCTTCAGCACCGCAGACTGTCGGCCCCGCTTGTCGCCCCCCACGCCATCGCCGGCGAGCAAGCTGGCGAGAAGACGGTCTGGAAAGGGCAGGGCCGTCTGGCGTTGGTATTCCTCTGCACTGGCGGTCAGCACTTCGCGGCCCACCAGCATATTGCCGGCAACCGAGATATCTGCTCCCTCCAGATCGCCGCACCAGTCGATACATTCACCACCCGTGTGGGCGGCGCGATTCCCGGCGGCATCGAGAACATGAACCTGGCGCAAATGGCCGCCGTCATCGTCCTTCCAGGCCGCGGCGAACGCGTCGTCCACCGTTGCGCCACCATCGAGGTGGTCGAGAATTGTGGGGCCCAACATGGGGTTGACCATGGCCTGGGTAGCGACGGCGCCGACGCCGCTTCTGATCCACGGCACCAGCGCGCCAAGGGCGAAAAAGCGTGAGGCAGCGGCAATGCCAAGGGCGCCCGTCTCCCCGTCACGGGCGATAATCGACCAGGTCACGTAAATCCTCTCTCCCCAAGAATGCCGCCGTGCTACTGTCGGGCAAAATTGCCTGATCGTCCAGAGCGGGAGCATTTGTATGACGATTTTGCTCGGCTGTATCGCCGATGATTTCACCGGCGCCACCGATCTGGCCAACACCCTGGTGCGCCAGGGTATGCGGACGGTGCAGTTCTTCGGGCCGCCGGAGGCAGGCGCCTCGATTGAAGAAGCGGATGCTGTCGTAATTGCACTCAAGTCCCGCACCAATCCGGTGGACGAAGCGATCGGCCAATCACTCGACGCCCTCAATTGGCTGCGGAGTGCAGGCGCCGAACAGTTTTTCTTCAAATACTGTTCCACTTTCGATTCCACGCCGAAGGGCAACATCGGGCCGGTGGCGGATGCCCTGCTGGACGCCCTGGGCGCCGATTTCACCATCTTCTGCCCGGCTTTTCCCGAGAATGGGCGAACCATCTGTTACGGCTATCTGTTTGTGGGCGAGCAGCTGCTGTCTGAATCGGGCATGCGCAACCATCCCCTGACGCCCATGACCGATCCTTCCCTGGTTCGGGTCTTGGCTGCCCAGACGCCCCACAAGGTAGGGTTGGTGGACCATCGCACCGTTGCCGCGGGTTCCAAGGTCATCGCTGACGCATTCGAAGCCCTGCGTGGCGACGGCGTGCGCCACGCCATTGTCGATGCCATGAACGACAGCGACCTGATGCGCATCGGATCCGCCTGTGCGGGTATCAAACTGGTGACGGGGGGGTCCGGCGTCGCCCTGGGCCTGCCGGAGAACTTCCGCCGTTCCGGTAAGTTGACATCGGACGTGATGGCTGATGAGTTGCCCGCCGTGCCGGGACCGGGCGCCGTCCTCTCCGGTTCTTGCTCGGAAGCCACCCTGGGCCAGGTCGCGGCGATGCAAAAAAGCCGGCCCTCGTTCCAGATCAATCCCCTGAAACTGGCCGAGGGCGAGGACCAGGCCGGCGAGGCTCTTGATTGGGCGTTGGCGCAACTGCCAGACGGCCCGCCTCTGATCTATGCCTCCGCCGCCGCCGATGACGTGCGCGCCGCGCAGGATAAATTGGGCCGGGCCGAGGCCGGCGAACTGGTCGAGGACGCCATGGCCAAGATCGCCAAGGGTTTGGTGGATGGGGGCGTGCGCCGCTTGGTGGTTGCAGGGGGCGAAACTTCCGGCGCCGTGGTGCAAGCCCTGGGCGTCAACGGCATTCGCATCGGGCCGCAGATCGATCCCGGGGTGCCCTGGACCACAACCCTAGACGAGCCGGAACTGGCCCTGGCGCTGAAGTCCGGCAATTTCGGCGTTGAGGATTTCTTCCTGAAGGCGCTGGACTGCGCCCCATGAACGAAAACCGCCTGGCCCAGGAAATTTGCGATATCGGCGCCTCGATCCACAACCGGGGCCTGACCCATGGCGCCACAGGCAATATTTCCGCCCGCCTGGATGACGGCTGGCTGATGACGCCCACGGGTTCCAACCTGGGTAACCTGGATCCGGAGCGCCTGTCACGTCTGGATGAAAACGGCGCCCATATCGGGGGCGATAGGCCAACCAAGGAGAGTTTTCTGCACTTGGCCGTCTATGGCCAAAGGCCCGGCAGCGGCGCCATCGTACATTTGCACAGTACCCATTCCGTAGCCGTATCCGTTTTGGCCGATCTTGACCCGGCGGACCTGCTGCCGCCGATCACCGCCTATTACGTGATGCGGGTTGGGAAACTGCCCCTGGTGCCGTTCTATGCCCCGGGCGATATGAAGCTGGCTCAGGCGGTGGGCGAAACCGCCGCCGACCACCACGCCATGCTGTTGGCCAACCACGGCCCTGTCGTTGCCGGCACTGATCTTTCCGCCGCCCTGGATGCGGCCGAGGAATTGGAGGAGACCGCACGTCTGTTCCTGCTTTTACAAGGGCACAGAACCCGCTACCTTACGACAGCACAGGTGGACGACTTGCGTGCGGCCTATCCCGGCAAGGCGTGAGAACAGGAGATGTCGATGAGCTACACACTGGAACAATTTTGTGATGACTGCCGCGATATTTTGAGCAGCCAGCCCGGTCCTGCTGGCCGGGATGCCGCCCGCGCCAAGCTGGAGCAGCTGTTGGTGGACGAGGACTTCAAGGCCAAGTACCTGAGCGAGGATCAGGAGCCGGGCGTAAAGACCCTGTACGAGGATCCTGATCTGGAATTCTGTGTCCTGGCCTATCGCGCCGGCGCCGATCGCACCTCACCGCCGCACGATCACGGCAACTCCTGGGCCATTTATGGCCAGGCCGAGAAGCACACCGATATGAAGATGTACAACCGGCTTGACGGCGGGGACGGCGCCGGCGATGCGAAGCTGGAGATGATCAAGGAATTCCGCCTCGACCCCGGCATGGCGGGTTTGTTCGATGTGGGCGAGATCCACGCCATCGATCACCCCAAGGGCGCGCGCTTTGTGCGGGTCACGGGCACGGACTTGAACCACGTGGAACGCCTGCGTTTCGACGAGGAAAAAGGCACCGCCGAGATCATCGAAGACCAGGGCGTCCCCCACCCGGACCGGAAGTAGGCACCCTCACGCGCGCAAAGGCGGGCGCCCAGTGCCGCTGACAAAATCGATTGCGGTTAGGCATGGATGCCCGCTTTCGCGGGATTGACCGTGACCTACGGCCGTTTCACGGCCTCCAGCCGGGCCAGGACGAACTTGTGCCAGGGCGTGTAGGCGAAGTCGTCGCGGTCTTCCACCGCCGTAAGTTCGTTGGGCGAAATCCCGGTCACCACATCGTTGCCGTTGGCATCGGGATAGGAGAGGCCGAAACCGTTGGGCAGCGAGATGTGACCCGCCTGCATGCGCTTGTCCACTTCCACCACCACCTCGACCGAATCCCGCGCCGTTGTCAGACGCGCCGTGCCGCCGTCGTTGATGCCCAGGCTGGCGGCATCGTCAGGATTGATGGATAGGGTCATGGCGTTGTTGGACTTGGCCCAGGCGGGATCGCGGACCACCGTGTTGGCGGTGTAGGACCGGCGTTCGCCGGCGGCCAGCACCATGGGGAATTCTTCCGACGTTTCCGCCGCCTCGAAGGCGGCTAGTTCCCGCATCTTGTCCAGCATCTCGGGCACCGCCAGGTTGACCATGCCGTCCGGCAGGCGGTTGCGGCGGAAACTGGCCTCTGGCTCATCGACCGAGAACACCAGCCCCGAAGGTGAGGCGAGCAGCTGTTTGAACAGCATGTTGCCAGCCACTGGTGGGGGACCTTGGTAACCGGCGCGGCCCAGGGCGTCCGCTTCATTGGCGGCGAACATCTGCGCCACACCCCAAAGTGCTGCCGCGCCAGCCAAACCATCGGGCAGGTTTGGGCCCAGGGTGCGATAAAGCACATAGGCGCCGTAGTGATTGATCTTTGGATTGTCCTTGGCTGCTTTGGCGAAGGCCATGGTGAAGGTGTCCAACCCATCCTCCGCCGCCGCCCGCAACGTTGCTAGTTCATCATCCTCGAACGGATCCACGGCCTCCAGCAGCCGGGCATGGATTTCCGGCTCGGGCAGGGTGCCGGGCAGGGGATCCATCAGGGCCGGGCGCAATTGGGCGCAGTTCTCGGGAAACTCAAAATTAAAGAACGCCATCTCCGGCTTTTCGTACTGCGAGGCCGCCGGCAGGATATAGTCTGCCTCCCGCGCCGTTTCCGTCATGGCGATATCGATCACCACCACCAGGTCCAGCGCCTGCAATGCCTCGCGCATGCGCTTGGCGTCGGCCAGGGAATGCACCGGATTGGCGCTTTCGATCAGCATGGCGCGGAAACGGTCGGGATGATCCGTGAGGATCTCGTCCGGCAGCATGTTGCACGGCACCAGGCCAGAGATGATGCGGGACTGGGTGACCGGCGTGGTCCGATAACCGGTCTCGTGGCCTGCCTCGTCCCGTTCCTCGCTGATCTTGTCAGCGGAAAAGATTGAAACCAATTGGCTCGGCAGGTTCACGGCACCGGCCTTGGCGAAATTACCGGTCAACAGGAACAGTAAGACGCAGTGATAGCTATTGACCGTGGAATTCGGCGCCATTTCGACGCCAAGGTCTTCCAGCACCGACAGGCTGTCGGTGGTGCCGAGGATTTCCGCCACCTCTTCCACTTGCGACAGCGGGATGCCGGCGAATTCGGCGTATTCGGCCACAGGCACCTGCCCCAAAACCTCAATCACCTGGTCATGGCCCTGGCCATGCTCCGCCAACCAGTCATGGTCGATCAGATCCGCCTGCACCAGTTGCCCAAGGATCGCGGCCAACAGCCAGGCATCCCGCCCCGGCTTCACGCGCAGATGCACATCCGCCAGTTCCGCGGTTTCCGTGATCCGGGGGTCGACCACGATCAGCTTGCGGTTCGGATCCTTTGAAAGCTGACGCAGGGTCACCCGGGCCCGGGGAAAACCGTTCGATTGCCAGGGGTTCTTGCCGACCAGAAAGGCGGTTTGGCAGTGTTCGAAATCGCCGTGGTAAAAGCCGCCCACGGTCCGGTCGAAAACCCAGGACAGTCCGGTCTTCTCTTGTGCCAAGGCATTGCCCCGATAGCGGCTGCCGATGGCCCGGCGAAAAGCGGGGGAATAGCCGCCGCCAAGGTGATTGCCCTGGCCGCCGCCGCCGTAATAGAGGATCTTGTCGCCGCCATGCTCATCGCGGATCGCCACAAATTTCTCGGCAATTTCCCGGATCGCTGTGTCCCAATCGATCCGTTCGAAACTGCCGTCCTCGCGGCGGCGCAGCGGACTGTCCAGACGGTCGCGGCCCGATTGGTAATAGTTCAGTTGCAGGGCCTTGTTGCAGGTATAGCCCTTGGTGCCGGGATGCTCCTTGTCGCCGCGGACGCGAACAATCTCTCGTCCGTCCTTGCCGCCCAACTGCACCAATACGCCACAATTGCTACCGCACAATACGCACGCGGTCTTCTTCCAGTCCTGCGCCGTCCCCTGGGCTTCGGCCATGTTCCTACATCCCCATATCGCTCTTCAGGTCCAAATACATCTGATGGGCGTCGTCCACGCTCTCGTTCTTGTGCACCACCGCGCCCACGGCCTGGATCATGGCCACGGGGCTGTCGGATTGAAAGATGTTGCGGCCCATGTCCACACCGGCCGCACCCTGGTCCACGGCCCGGTAGGCCATATCCAGCGCCTCCCGCTCGGGCAGCTTCTTGCCGCCGGCGATGACGATGGGCACGGGACAGCCGGCCACCACCCGGTCGAAGCCTTCTTCGATGAAATAGCTTTTCACGTAATGGGCGCCGATCTCGGCCGCGATGCGGGTGGCCAGGCCGAAATAGCGGGCATCCCGCGTCATATCGGCACCGACGCCGGTGACGGCCAGTGTCGGTATGCCATAGCGGCTACCGGTATCGATCAACTTCACCACATTGGCGATGGAGTTATGTTCGTATTCGGCGCCGATATAGACCTGTGCCGTGATGGCGGCGGCGTTCAGGCGGATGGCATCTTCGATATCCACGGCCACCAGTTCGTTGGAAAGCTCCTTCAGGATGCTTTGCCCGGCGGAGGAGCGCAGCACCACGGGCTTGGTTGCGGTGGGGGATATACAGCTTCTCAGGGCCCCGCGGGTGCACATCAAGACATCCGCATGGGGGATCAATGGCGGGATGGCCAGATCCATACGCTCGATACCCGTCGTCGGCCCTTGGAAATAGCCGTGATCGAAGGCCAGCATGACGGTACGGCCGGACTCGGGATTGAATATGCGGGAGAGGCGGTTCTGCATGCCCCAATCGAGGGCATTGGCGCCTTTCAGGAAGAACGGCTCGTTCCGCGCCGGGTTATCGAGGCCAAAGTCCTTGCCTTCCTTGATATCATCGAGATCGGCCATGGCCGGGCTCCTTCAGCTTGCTGCCGTGAGGTCGTCGGTCTTGGGGAATTGTAATGCGCTCGGCGCCGGGATGCGCCGGTTTTTTCCGATGGCGTTGATTTTACGGTAGGAAATCTTCAAGCGACGCGAAAACTCTCGCCGCAGCCGCAACGGTCCGATTCGTTGGGGTTGTTGAAGACGAAACTGGCCTGGAATTTGTCCTGCTTGAAGTCCATCTCGGCCCCGATCAGGAACATGATGGCCGTGGGGTCGATGAAGACCCTGACGTCCTCCACCTCCACGACCTCTTCGAAATGCTTCTTTTCCTTGGCGTATTCCACCTCGTACATGAGGCCCGAGCAGCCGCCGGTCTTTACGCCCACCCGCAGGCCCTGCACCTCGCTATCGCCCTTGGCCAGGAGTTCTTTCGCGCGCGCCACCGCCGCGTCTGTCATGGTCAAAATGGGAGGTCTGTCCATCGTCCCGTTCTCGCTTTCCCCACGTTCCCCTAATTTGGTCCCTTAATCCTGCAGCCGCAAGCTTGCAGAAGCCTTAAAACATATTCAATTCGACTTTCGCCGCTTCCGACATCATGTCCATACTCCAGGGTGGATCCCAGACCAATTCCACTTCCACACGGCCGACGCCGTCAACTTCCGATACCGTGCGGGCCAAATGGCCTGGCAGAATGCCGGCGACAGGGCAGCCCGGTGCCGTCAAGGTCATCTGGATTTCGACGAATCCCGCCGCGTCGATCTTATAATCATAGATAAGACCCAATTCGAAAATATTCACCGGGATTTCGGGGTCATAGACCTCCCGCATGGCCTCGATCACGGCCGCTTCCGAGGCCACCGCGACACCGTCCGCCAAATCCTCGCCGGCACGGGCCTTGCCATCCTCGTCCAGTTCCGGGCCGTTGAGATGGCCGAAAGGATCATAGCCCCCATAGAATTCCATATCAGACATGTCTATTTCCCAACTCCTGTCCCCAAAACAAACCTACAATTCCCCATAACTACTCCGCCGCGGCCACATCCGCCTGGCGGCTCAACTTCTGCATATGTTTCAACATGGCCATCATGCCGACCTGACGTTGCATGGTCAGCGCGCCCAGGTTCAGGTTGCGCACATGATCCAGCGTCAATTCCGCCAGTTCCCCTGCCGTTAAACCGCTGAATGCCCCGGTCATCATGCTGACCAGACCTTTGACGATGATGGCATCCGATTGGCCGCGAAAAAAATGGTTGCCGTCGTGGATGTCATGGATGATCCAGACCTTGGACATGCAGCCGTGCATCATGTGGGCCTCGTCCATGCATTCGGGCGGAAACGGTTCTTTATCGGCCCTTTTGCCGATATCGATTATGTATTCGAAGCGGCTGTCTTCATCGAGCAGATCCAGCGCTTCTACATACTCTTCGTACTGCGCCAATTTTTCCGGTGCTATGGCCATTTGGTCGCCTTACTCCAACTCAACCGAACAGGGCCCGGGCCCGTTCCAGCGCATCGATCATGACGTCGATCTCGCCGGTCGTGTTGTACATGCCCAAGGAGGCGCGCACCGTACCTTCTACACCGAGGCGCGCCATCAGGGGTTCCGCGCAATGCTGGCCCACGCGGACGGCGACGCCGGCCCGATCCAAGGCCGCTGCCGTATCGAAGGGGTGGATACCTTCCTGAATGAAAGACAATATCGCCGCCTTGTGCGGCGCCGTGCCGAACAGTTTGATATCTGGCATGGCCGTCAACCGCTCGGTCGCGTACGCCAACAGCGCCTGTTCGTGGGCCGCAATCTTGTCCATGCCGATGGCTGAGACATAGTCGATGGCGGCGCCCAAACCGATCGCTTCGACTATGGGCGGGGTGCCAGCCTCGAAGCGGTGAGGGGGCTCCATATAAGTGGTCTTGTCGTAAGTCACCTTGGCGATCATATCGCCGCCGCCCTGGTAGGGGGTCATGGATGCGAGCAATTCAGGCTTACCGTACAGCACGCCGATGGCATTTGGGCCATAGAGCTTGTGGCCCGTAAAGACGAAGAAATCCACGTCCAGGTCCTGCACATCGATAACGCTGTGCACCACCGACTGACTGCCGTCGAGCAAAACGGGGATACCCCGATCGTGGGCCAGCTTGATCAACTCCTTGGCCGGTGTATGAGTGCCCAGGACGTTGGAACAATGGGTGATGGAAACCAGCTTGGTGTTCTGGTCCAAGAGGGCCGTATAGGCGTCAATATCCAGGACGCCGCGGTCGTCGATGGGAGAAACCTTGAGCTCGATGCCTTTTTCATCCCGCAGCAACTGCCAGGGCACGATATTGGCGTGATGCTCCATATCCGTGATCAACACCCCATCGCCTTTGCCCAGGTGCGTCCTGCCATAGGAATGGGCCACCAGATTAATAGCTTCCGTGGTGTTGCGGGTAATGACGATCTGCTCGTCCGAAGGCGCATTCAGGAACCTGGCGATGTTCTCGCGCACGCCTTCGTATCGGTCAGTCAGCATCTGGCTCAGGTAATGGGCGCCGCGGTGGACATTGGTGTACTCGTTCTCCAGAACCTCTGTCATGGCATCAATCACGGCGCGCGGCTTTTGTGCCGACGCACCGTTGTCGAAATAGACCAGTGGCTTGCCATGCACCTGGCGCCGCAGGATGGGGAAATCTTCGCGGATGCGCTCCACATCGAAGCCGCCTTCCACGTTATGACCGGCCCGGGCGGCGGTTTGGACGCTGTCGTTCATGATCCCATCCACTCCATCACCAACTGGTCCATGACATCGCGAACGGCGTCGTCGCCGATCTTGTCCAGGGTC
This sequence comes from uncultured Rhodospirillaceae bacterium, assembly GCA_964344935.1. Taxonomy (GTDB): domain Bacteria; phylum Pseudomonadota; class Alphaproteobacteria. The sequence continues at coordinate 23,970 of CAYFPL010000009.1, read as the reverse complement.
TGCGAAACAAAGGCGGTCATCAGCAGATGCTGCGCTTCCTGTTCTGGAATGCCGCGGGAGCGGAGATAGAAAAGGCCCGATTCATCCAGTTCGCCGGCTGTGGCGCCGTGGCTGCATTTGACGTCATCGGCAAGGATTTCCAGTTCCGGCTTGCTGTCGATCTCCGCCTTGTCGGACAACAACAGGGTCTTGTTCAACTGATGGCCGTCGATCCCCTGAGCATCAGGCCGCACGGTGATCTTGCCCTGGAAAACGCCATGGGCACGATCGTCCAGGATGCCGCGATAGTCCTGTTGGCTGTTGGTGGCGCCGACCACATGATCCATCTGGATGGCGTTGTCGCAATGTTGTTCACCGCGCAATAGGTAGATGCCACTCAGATCCGCCGCCGCACCTTCACCGTTGAGCGCCACATGAATTTCGCTGCGGGCAAGGCGGCCGCCCAAGTTGAAATCGAAGTTCTCAAAGGCGGCACCTTCCGCCAGGCTGGCGGAGAGGGTGGCAATATGGCTGGCGTTCTGCACCTCGTCTTGGATTTTGTAGCGCTTGACCTGGGACCCGGCTTCCGCCTGGATTTCCGTCACCCCGTTCACGACATAGTCCCCATCGGCCTGGCCCAGATAGTGTTCGAGCACGGAAACCTGGGCGCCTGCGCCGGCGATTATCAGGTTCCGCGGGTAGAGGGCGCCGGATTGATTGAGGAACAGAATTTCGATGGGCCGTTCTAGGATCACGCCCGGATCGACGATCAGGACATAACCATCACGGCTCATGGCCTGATTGAGGCTGGGCAGGGGCAGATGACGCACGGTGTCGTCTTCGGCCAGGCTTGCGGCGAGGCGATCCGGTGCTTCCCGCAACGCCTCCGCCATGCCGAGCAGGCGCACGCCATCGGGCAGGTTCGTGGCCGCCTCTGCCAGGGCGCCGTTGGTGAATACCATCCGAAAACTGCCGGCCAGCCGGGCGGGCGGCATATCGGCGGCAGCGGCGTCATCAACAGCGAACAGACGATCCTTTATCCCCTTCAGGTCCGTATAGCGCCACTCTTCCACTTTTCGATCGGGCAGACCTGAGGCGGTAAATCGCGCCGCCGCATTGCGGCGCAGTTCCGCCAGCCACGGCAAATCGCTGCCCGGCAGGGTCGCAGCGTACTCGATCTGATAACTTTCGGGCATCATGGTCTATGCCGCCTCGCCCAGGAATTCGCTGTAGCCCTTTTCCTCCAGCTCCAGGGCCAGTTCCTTGCCGCCCGAGCGGGCGATCCGGCCTTGGGCCAGGACATGCACATAGTCGGGCACGATGTAATCCAACAGGCGTTGATAATGGGTGATCACCAGCATGGAACGGGCCGGCCCGCGCAGGGCGTTCACCCCCTCGGCCACGACTTTCAGGGCGTCGATATCCAGGCCACTGTCGGTCTCATCGAGTACTGCCATATAGGGTTCCAGCAGGGCCATCTGCAGGATTTCGTTGCGTTTCTTCTCACCGCCCGAGAAACCTTCGTTGACGCCCCGGCGCAGCATGTCGTCCGAGATATTCAGGCTCTTGGTATGTTGGCGCAGACGTTTCATGAACTGCACCGCATCCAGTTCCTCTTCGCCCCGCTGCCGGCGGATCGCGTTCAAAGCGGTTTTAAGAAACGTCGTGGACGAAACGCCCGGCAGTTCCACTGGATACTGAAAGCCCAAAAACAGCCCTTCGGCGGCCCGTTCCTCCACCGACAGTTCGCTCAGATCCCGGCCGCGATAGGTAATGGAACCGGCGGTGACGTCATAGCCGTCCCGGCCCGAAAGCACATAAGAGAGCGTGCTTTTGCCGGAGCCGTTCGGCCCCATGATGGCGTGTACCTCGCCCGCGCCAATGGTCAGATCGATACCCTTGAGGATTTCCGTGCCATCGACGACAGCGTGCAAACCCTTGATTTCCAACATGTTACTCATTTTTCTAACCCACGCTGCCTTCCAACGAGATACTCACCAATTTTTGCGCCTCGACCGCGAATTCCATGGGCAGTTCCTGCAGTACCTGTTTGCAGAAACCGTTGACGATCATGCCCAAGGCCTCCTCGTCCGAAAGGCCGCGCTGGCGGCAATAGAACAATTGTTCTTCACTGATCTTTGCGGTGGTCGCCTCGTGTTCGATCTGCGCCGTGCGGCTGCGATTCTCGATATAAGGGACCGTATGGGCGCCGCATTGATCGCCGATCAACAGGCTGTCGCATTGGGTATAGTTGCGCCCGCTCGTCGCGCCCGGCTGCATGCGCACCAGGCCGCGATAGGTGCTTTGGCTGCGTCCGGCGGAAATACCCTTGGCAATGATGGTGGACGAGGTGTTCTTGCCCAAGTGGATCATCTTGGTGCCGGTATCGGCCTGTTGCAGATTGTTGGTGATGGCGACGGAATAGAACTCGCCCACCGAATTGTCGCCCTGCAGAATGCAGCTTGGATATTTCCAAGTCACGGCCGAGCCGGTTTCCACCTGGGTCCAGGACACTTTCGAATTGCGGCCCCGGCAGGCCGCCCGCTTGGTGACGAAGTTATAGATGCCGCCCTGGCCGTTCTCGTCGCCCGGATACCAGTTCTGCACCGTGGAATACTTGATTTCTGCATCATCCAGCAGCACCAGTTCCACCACCGCCGCATGCAACTGATTCTCGTCCCGTTGCGGCGCGGTGCAGCCCTCCAGATACGAAACATAGCTGCCTTCGTCGGCGATGATCAGGGTGCGTTCAAACTGACCCGTATTGGCCTCGTTGATGCGGAAATAGGTGGACAGCTCCATCGGGCAGCGCACGCCCTTGGGGATGTAGACGAAGGAACCATCGGTGAAGACGGCCGAATTCAGGGTGGCATAAAAATTATCCGAATAGGGCACGACGGAGCCTAGATATTTCTGCACCAGTTCGGGATGTTCCTGCACCGCCTCGGAGATGGGACAGAAAATCACGCCTGCCTTGGCCAGTTCTTTTCTGAAGGTGGTGGCGACGGAGACGCTGTCGAACACCGCATCCACCGCCACGCCGGCCAGCATTTTCTGCTCGTGCAGGGGAATGCCAAGCTTTTCGTATGTGCGCAGCAACTCCGGGTCGACCTCGTCCAGGCTCTTTGGCGCGTCTTCCTTGGATTTCGGCGCGGCGTAGTAATGTGCGTCCTGAAAATCGATGTCAGGATAATTCACTTTGGCCCAAGTGGGTTCCTCCATCTCCAGCCAACGTTCATAGGCCCGCAGGCGCCATTGCAGGAGCCATTCCGGCTCCCCCTTCTTGGCGGAGATGAAGCGGATGATGTCTTCATTCAGGCCCTTGGGCGCCAGTTCCGTCTCGATATCGGTGACGAAACCGTATTTGTACTTATCGCCCGCGACCGACGATACCTGTTCCGCGGTTTCCGTGGTGTAACTCATCTGGCACGATCTTCCGTTTGGGAAAACTTTTTATTTTCAGAATGTTGTGATTCGGATTTAATCTTGGATATCAATTCCGGCGGGGCCGGCCGATAGGCATTCACCGGCAGCATCATATCGGCCAGGGTGACGCCCTCCAGGGCCACCTGGATGGCCCGGTTGACCTGGTTCCAATGGCCGCTCATAGCGCATTGCGGCATGGAATCGCAGGAGGTATCGGCACCGTCGATGCAAGCTGTAAGCGCGATAGGCCCCTCCAGGGCGATGACGATCTCCGCCACGGTGATGTCACTGGCCGGTCGTTCCAGGCAATAGCCGCCGCCTGCGCCGCGCTGTGATTTCAGAATACCGGCCTTGTTCAGCTGTTTCATCAGCTTCGAGGCCGAGGGCAGGGGCACTCCGGAGCCTTCCGCCATCTGCGCCGCTGTGACCACTTTTCCGCCGTCCCCAGCCATGTGGCTGAGCATGACAACGGCGTAATCCGTCATTTTATTTAGGCGGATCATCTGCCACCTCATAAAAAGGACTAATTTGGTCCTGTTTAAATAGCGGAAGCGACGACGTTGTCAAGCGGCATGCTGCTGCACCGGACGGTTCACAGTAATTTTGTTCCTATTTCAGCAGCATTTGCTAAAAGGGGCAGGAAGTTTGTCCTCTCCATTAAAGGTCCTTCATGAGTTTGACGCGATGTTTCAAGGCGTTCGCCGTGGCGCTTGGCTTCCTGATTGGCCCGCTGCCGGCGCTGGCGGAACAAAAACCGCTATTCGAACTGGGCGTGGCCGGCGGGGCGGGGTATCTGCCGGATTATCCTGCGGCAGGGGAGAACCATTTCAACGGCATTGCCCTGCCGTTTCCCATTTATCGCGGAAAATTCATCCGTTCCGACCGCAAGGGGCTGTTGCGCGGGCGTTTGGTTCACAACCCGGATTTCGAGCTTGATGTATCCTTGTCAGGCTCCCTGGATGCGGAATCGGACGACAACGATGCCCGCCAAGGTATGCCCGACCTGGATTATCTCGCCGAACTGGGCCCGCGCCTGCAATGGACTTTCGCCAGGGCAGCCCGCTGGGCCAAGCTGGATTTTGAATTACCCCTGCGGGCCGTCTTCTCGTCGGATTTTTCCAGCGTAGAACACCAGGGCTTTCTGCTTGAGCCACAGGTCGCCTATCAACATGAGAATTTTCTTGAGACGGGCTTCAAGTTGAAACTGGGCATCTCGGCCACGTTCACGGACGAGGACCTGCAGGATTATTTCTATCAGGTGGACGCGCCCTTTGTGAACGCCGCGCGGCCGCTTTACAACGGGGAAGGGGGCTATCTCGGCAGCAAATTGAGCCTGCGGCTGCTGTATCCCCTGACGAGACACCTGCGTATGTTTCTGGCTGGCAATGTCAACAGCCACCATGGCGCCGCCAACGAAGATAGCCCGCTGTTCCGCGAGGATCTGACGTTCGCGGCCGGCCTCGGGCTGATCTGGTCCTTCTACCAATCCGAACGAATGGTGGATGAGTGAACGGTCATTGAGACCCATATGCGGGGCAGGGCCAGGTAGAGGAATTCAAATCCGCCTTCTCTAAACATTTCAGCGTTCGGGACGATCCTGCAAAGCCAACTTGGTATTTGACATCTGATCCGCCTATGCATAATATTCGGTCGGTCGACCGAACTTCTGTTCATCTCACTTGAAGTGAAGGCCTTCAGCAGAAGACCAACGCGGGGAAGGGTGCCGTGAGAGACAAATTCCAACCATCAGATTGTTCGGATTTGCGCGCGATGGGATCAGTGGTATTGGGCGCAACTATAGGTGCGCGGCGATGAGCACCATCGAACATGGTGCCCCCGACGGCGTCGCAGGCGCTGCTATGGCGGACGGCCGCACGCGAAAATCACGCCAGGCGCGAGAGGATTTGCTGACGGCGGCCGAACAATGCCTGTCCGAAGACGGTTTCGCGGGGCTGTCAACGCGGCGCGTGGCCGAACGCGCCGGCGTGCCGTTGAGCCAGATCCACTACCATTTCGGCTCCAAGCAAGGCTTGCTACTGGCCCTCTACGAATTCCTCAATCTTCGCCTTCTGGAACGGCAAAAGGCCATGTTCGCGTCCGATCTTAGCCTGGCGCAACAATGGGATCTGGCCTGCGATTATCTGGAAGAGGACATGGCATCGGGCTATGTCCGCGTGATGCAAGAACTGACCGCCGCCGGCTGGTCGAACCCTGACATCGCGGCGCGGGTGCGTCTGGGTCACAAGGGTTGGGTGGATCTCCTCACGGAGGTGGCCGAAAGGTTTGTCGAACGTAACGGACCAGTCAACGGCCTTGAGGCCGATGACTTGGCCAGAATGGTCGGTTCCATGTTCATCGGCGTTGAAGTCTTTCTGCTCATGGGCGGTGACGATCCGCAATGCCATCTGCGGCCCCTGCGGGCCATTGGCGATCTGATCGCCGCAATCGAAAGCGACAGTAAGGAGTGAATAGCAACATTTGGGCATCTGACCAGGGAGGAGACGATGCGCGCGAAATACCCAGATCTCGACGGCCATATTGACCGGGACGGAGTTAGAGTTCATTTCGAAGTCTATGGCGACGGAGAAGAGACGCTGCTGTTCTTGCCGGCCTTTCCCATTGGCCATGCCCGGAAATGGAAGGCACAACTGCCCTATTTCAGCCAACGTTACCGCTGCATCGCTCTCGACCCCCGGGGCAACGGCGGCTCGGACCGGCCCGAGGACGTCGCCGCCTATCATCCTGACAATGTCGTCGGCGATGCCCTTGCAGTGCTCGATCACCTGAATATTGAACAGACGGTGGTGATTGGCCTTTCCTTGGGGGCATTTTTCGGCGCCATCCTGTGCGCTTTCCACCCAGAGCGGGTGCGCGCGGCGGTGCTCATGAACGGCAATTTTCCGATTCAGCCGGACTATGGATTTATTACACCAGAGAATTTCCAGGCCCACTATGACGCGCCTGAGGGCTGGCAGAAGTTTAATTCAGATTATTGGCAGCGCGAGTACCCGGATTTCGTAGACTTCTTTACCTCCAACATGTTCAACGAAGCCCATTCCACAAAGCAGCTGGAGGACAGCCGGATCTGGGGTCTGGAGACCGACGGTGAAACCCTGGCCAAAACGGTCATGGCACGGCTCGTACCATCGGAGACCTATGAGATCAGCGAGGAGATGTTCAAGCGCGTCGCCTGCCCGCTGTTGCTGATCCATGGCGAGGACGATCAAATCCAGCCCAAAGGCAAAAGCGAGCGTGTCGCCGAACTGACCGGCGCGGAACTGATCCTGCTCCCCGGCACCGGACACATCCCGGCCGGGCGCTTCCCAGCCAAAATCAACATTCTGATCCGTGATTTCCTCGACCGCCAATTGGGCGCCCCGAAACAGGCCCCGAAGTCGAGCAATGGCAAAGGCAATGGCGGCGACAAACGCGTCTTGTATCTATCCTCGCCCATCGGGCTGGGTCATGGACGGCGCGATCTGGCCATCGCAAAGGAACTACGCAGTCTGCATCCCGGCATACAGGTGGATTGGCTGGCCCAGGATCCGGTGACCCGGCTGCTGAATGCCAACCATGAAACCATTCATCCCGCCTCCAGGCTGCTGGCCAATGAATCCCAACATATCGAGGCCGAAAGCGGCGAGCATGATTTGAACGCATTTCAGGCTCTGCGCAACATGGACGAGATCCTGATCGCAAATTTCATGGTCTTCCAGGAGGTGCTGGAACAGGGCCGATACGACCTGGTGATCGCGGACGAGGCCTGGGATGTGGATCACTTCTGGCACGAACATCCGGAACTGAAACGGACACAATTGGCTTGGTTGACGGATTTCGTCGGCTTCATGCCCATGCCAGAGGGCGGCGAGCACGAGGCCTTTCTGACCGCCGACTACAACGCCGAGATGATCGGCCATATCGAAGCTGCGCCGCATCTGCGCGACCGCGCCATCTTTGTCGGTAGTCCGGACGACATTGTACCCGGCACCTTCGGCGCCGATCTGCCGGGAATTCGGGACTGGACAGAGGAGCATTTCGACTTCTGCGGTTATATCACCGGTTTCGGCCCTGACGATCTTGGCGATCGGGCCGCTTTGCGCCGGCAATTCGGCTATGAGGACGGCGAAAAGGTCTGCATTGTTACCGTGGGCGGCTCGGGCGTCGGTGCGCCGCTCCTCCGCCGCATCCTCGCAGCCTATCCGGCGGCGAAGGCGCGGGTTCCAGAGTTGCGGATGATCATGGTAACGGGCCCGCGTATCGATCCCGCGTCGCTTTCCGCTCCTACTGAAATAGAACTGCGCGCCTTCGTGCCGGATCTGCACCGCCATCTGGCGGCCTGCGACTTAGCCCTGGTGCAGGGCGGACTGACCACCTGCATGGAACTGACGGCCGCCAAGACGCCCTTCATCTACTTCCCCCTACGCAATCACTTCGAACAGAATTTCCACGTCCACCAGCGCCTGCAGCGTTATAACGCCGGCCGACGGATGGATTATGCCGATGCCGACCCTGATGCCATCGCAGCCGCCATGGTAGAGACACTTGGGGCACCAATGACTTTCAGGGATGTGGAAACCGACGGCGCGCAAAGGGCGGCGGCTATGCTTGCTGCACTGCTTTAGCGTTTGCAGGCCTTCGCGCTGCCAAGATCCACCGGCTCGATCTGGCGCATGTGGTTCCACGGCGCGAAGTGGGATTTCGCCGGCAGGGGCGGGGTCCGGGCGCCGAAATAGCCGGCAAACAGGTCGCGGTAGACGTTCACGGTGTTGTATACGCCGGACTGATCGTCCCTGATGAAGGGGATTTCGGGCCGGCTGTGGACCGCGAAAAGGACGCCATAGCGTTCTGAGACACAGGTCGAATCCAAGGTATCGTGGTTGTAATAGACGCTGCCGCCGTGATCGCCATGGATAATGATCACGCGCGGTTCCGGAATGGCGGTCATAATCCGGTCAATGTGCGCCAACAGAGCCCGGTTGGTGTAGCGCAGTTTCTCCAGATAACCCTCGATATATGGGAGCCGCCGCCTGGCATCGCCCAAGATAATGGCATTGCCGGTGGCGATGAATTGGGTGATGGGGAGCCATTCCGCGGTGTCTTCGCCGGTTTCGGTCACGGTATAAGGGGGGTGCGGCGTGAGAATGTGCTGATACAGATGGATTGGTGCGCCGTCCGCGATAGCGGCGGCGATGGGAGCTCCGAAACGGTTGAAGTCAAAGGCGAAGCGCAAATCCTGGTTCAACTGGCGCAGGCTGCTCCAATTCAGCCATTTTGCCAGCGGCGCGATGGCATTGATGTTCCGCTTGTAGAGAATCGTATGTTCGAAAGTCCAACGCTCGCCTTGTGGCATCGCGCCCAGCAGCATGCTCTCTTCGGGATAGCGATACATGCCGGTCAGGCCGACGGCGGTGGCGAAAAAGCGGTAGCCCTGCTGCTTCAAAACCTGTTGGGTGGGCCCCATGGTGATCTTGTCCATCAACCGCCGCCGCAACCAGATGTCGTTCTCCTCTAGTTTTGCCAACTGCTTGGAATCGAAATAGCCGCCCAGAAAGGTAGCGGAGAGGGACAGCGACGTCTGGTTGTAGGGCGTGGTGGCGGCACGGGCGATGCGGAAGCCACGTTCTTCCAAGGCGTCAAGGAAATCCGAATTATCAAAGCCATACTCCCGGGCCAGCACGTCGTCCCGGTTATAGGCATCCAACATAATATGGATGATATGGGGCCGAACGGATGCTTCTAGACCAGCAGTTTCCATTCCTTGTTCTACGAGGTCGATAGTTGCCGGCTGCCGATCCAAATATTGATAGGCAAAGCTGCCAGTGGACCAAAGGATCGTCAGAAAGGCCCAGACATTGCAAACTACCGCAAGTCCCGGCGCCAATCGGCCGCCGTTCATAACCACAAGGCCGGATGCCGCGAGCAACAGCGCCGCCCAGATCAGGTGCGGCACGACGCGCGGGCTTTGGCTGCGCAAATCGACCAGGAGGAATTCCGGCACCGCGAAATAAAGGAAAGCGAATACCAAGACGACGGCCGTAAGCGGCAAAAGCCGGGGCACCAGAAAATGGGCTGCAACCAATATGGCGGCCATCGCCAGGGTGCTGACGGCGAGATAGTCGAGGGTGTCGGCGACGCGGAGCTGGTAGTGGTTGGCCTGGAAGATAAAAACAACGAAATAGAGGTTCACCAACAGGGGATAGATCGGGACGCGCAAGGTGTTCCCGAACCAACCCCTTCGCCGCGGCGCTCTCACGTCAGGCCGCATCCTCCAGTACCATCTCGGATGCTTTTTCGCCGATCATCAGGCAGGCGGCGTTGGTATTGCCCGAGACCAGGGTCGGCATGATCGAGGCATCCGCCACCCTCAAGCCGTCCAGACCGTGCACCCGCAGCCTTTCATCAACCACGTTGCGGTCCGCCGTGCCCATGCGGCAGGTGCCCGTGGGGTGATAGGTAGTTTCGGCCGTGCGGCGGATCCAGTCCAGCATGGCTTCGTCCCCTTGCACCTCGTCGCCGGGCGCTTCCTCGACCCCGCGATAAGCATCCAGAGCGGCGGCATTCATGAACCGGCGCACCATGTGGGCGCCGTCCAGGATGCAGCGGCGATCGGATTCGGCATCGAGAAAATTGAAGTTGATGGCCGGGTAATCGTTGGGATCGGCCGTTTTCGCGTGGATATGGCCCATGCTGTCCGGCCGGCATTGATAGACCGTGGCGATCATGCCCGGCTCCGGCCCCAGGCGCCGTTTGTTGGGATCATCGTAGCGGAAGGGGACGAGGTGGAGTTGGATATCCGGCGTCTCCAGTTCCTCGCGCGTGCGCATGAAGGCAAGCATGGGGGCCGACGGCATCCCCAGGAAACCCTGCCGGTTGAAGGCATACCGCAGCATCTGCCAACCCAGGCCCAGGCCGTGCACTTTGCCGTTGTAGGTCACTTCCTGCTTCGTCACCCGCCATTTCATGCGCGGCGCGATATGGTCGCGCAGGCTCTCGCCCACGCCCCAAAGGTCATGCTGCACTTCGATTCCGAGATTGCGCAGCCGCTCACCCTGGCCAATACCCGAAAGCTCCAGGATATGGGGAGATTTGATGGCCCCGGCGCTGAGGATCACCTCGCGCCCCGCCTTGGCCTGCATGCGCTGGCCGTTGGAGCTGTATTCAACGCCAATCGCCCGCTTGCCGTCCAATAGTACCCGCTCCACCAGCACTTCCGCCTCGACCCGCACATTCGGCCGTTTCATGGCCGGCTTCAGGTAACCGGCCGCGGCCGAGGCCCGCTTTCCGTTGTGGATCGTGGTCTGGGTTTTGCACATGCCCTCCTGGCTGGCGCCGTTATAGTCCTTGTTGAAAGGCACGCCGATTTCGGCGCCGGCGGCGATCCAGGCATCGTAAAGGGGGCTCTGATCCTTGCATTCGCTGACGTGGATCGGCCCACCTTCGCCGCGGATACCGTCGTCGCCCCGTTCGAAATCCTCCAGCTTACGGAAATAGCCCTTGACCGTATCGAAATCCCAGCCACGGTTACCCTGTTGTGCCCAGGTGTCGTAATCCAACGGCTGTCCCCGTACATAGACCAAGCCGTTGATGGCGGAGGAACCGCCCAAAACCTTGCCGCGCGGCACTGGTATGGCGCGGTTACCGGTGCCCGGCTCCGGTTCCGAACGAAATCGCCAATTGGCTACGGGATCGTCCAGCAGCAGGGCGAAAGAAATGGGAAACCGGGTCCAGAAATTGCTCCGTTTGCCGGCCTCCAGCACCAAAACGCTATGTTTGCCCGACGCGCTAAGCCGGTTCGCCAATACGCAGCCAGCGGAGCCCGCTCCAACGACGATGTAGTCAAATTCCACGGCCAATCCCTCGCCACCTAACTTGCTTTGCGTCGGCGACAATACGACGGCGGGACGGAAACAGCAAAGGCCCGCGCCGAGGCGCGGGCCTTATGTTTGCCAAAGGTGTGGCTGGGGCGTCTAGTAGTAGCCGCGGGAGTTGAAATCCCGGGCCGGGCCGACACCAATATCACGGCGCAGGTGGTCGTTCAGGCTGGTGACCGAGGGCAAGGGGCGAATTTCGCCCATGCTCTTCCAGGCCGCCGCCAGGGCTGTAATGATCCGACCAAACAAGTTATCGGGAAGGGTGAAAAGGTTGATCTTGGCCGGCAGGGCCGCCACGTCGGGGGTCACAGGGTGGGCCATATGCGGGTCGATTGACTTGTGAAAACTCATCTTCTTGTCCTGACTTTCGTGCGTGCCGCCATGGCTCAACAACATTGGCGGCTTGTTATGTTGCACTGCATATAAGATGTTGATTAACGAATTCAATATATTAACGAGAATTAACTATGGTATTTACGCAATGCAGCATTGCGTTGGTTGCATGCCTTATGAACGAGCGTCGGATTTGCCTTTCCGGCACCGAACGGCATAATCACCGCCAAGAAAAGGGGATGAGCACATGAGCGGCAATACGGATTGGGCCGGGCGTCTGGCGGCCCTGCGGGTGGAGATCAAGGCGCGGGGCCTGGACGGTTTCGTGGTGCCCATGGCGGATCAGTATCAGAACGAATATGTCCCGCCCCGGGCCCAGCGCATCGCCTGGCTGACAGGCTTCACCGGCTCCGCTGGCATGGTGGTGGTGCTTTCCGACAGGGCTGCTGCCTTCACCGACGGCCGCTATACCCTGCAGATTGCCGAACAGGTGGACGGCGATCTATACGAATGCCTGCATATTATGGAATCGCCGCCCACCGATTGGATCACCGAGAAACTGCCGAAAGGGGGCAAACTGGGTTATGACGGTTGGCTTTTCACTGAAACCGCCGTCGCACGCTATCGCAAGGCGGCGGAAGCCGCGGGCGGTGAACTAGTTGCGGTGGATGACAATCCCCTGGATGCTGCCTGGGCCGACCAGCCCGACCCGCCCATGGCCCTGGTGGTCCCCCATGACGTCACCTTTGCCGGCGAACCTGCCAAGGACAAGCGGGAGCGTCTGGCGCGGGAGATGAAGGGCGATGCCGTTGTCATCACGGCGCCGGATTCCATTGCCTGGCTGTTGAACATCCGCGGCGGGGATGTGGCCCATTCGCCGCTGCCCTTGTCCTTGGCCATTCTGCACAAGGACGCAACAGTGGATTTGTTTCTTGAGCCCGAGAAGCGGGGCAGGGGCCTGGGCGATCATCTTGGCAACGAAGTTTCGTTGCAGCCGCCTGAAGATTTCGCTAAGGCTTTGGACGCGTTGGCGAAAAAATCGGTCCAGGTAGATCCTGGAATGACCGCCTCATGGGTGTTCGAACGCCTGGATGGGGCGGGGGCTGAAATCGTGCGGGAGCCCGACCCCTGCCAACTGCCGAAAGCCATGAAGAACGATGTTGAACTGGCCGGCGCCCGGGCCGCCCATGGCCGCGACGGTGCCGCGCTCAGCCGTTTTCTCCATTGGTTGTCTGTGTTCGGACCCCAGGGCGAGATCGACGAGCTTATGGCCGAGGCGCAATTGGCGGAATTCCGCCATGACGGCGATCATTTCAAGGATCTGAGCTTTCCCACGATCACCGGTTCCGGGGCCAATGGGGCGATCGTGCATTACCGGGTCTCGGAAGCCAGCAACCGGAAACTGCAGCCCGGCGAATTCTATCTGGTGGATTCTGGCGCCCAATACCTGGATGGCACCACTGACGTCACCCGTACGATCGCCATCGGCGAACCCACCGACGAGATGCGGGACCGCTTCACCCGCGTCCTGAAAGGCCATATCGCCATCGCCACCACCCGCTTCCCCAAGGGCACCACGGGGGCGCAACTGGATGTGCTGGCCCGCCATGCCCTGTGGCAGGCGGGTTTGGACTTCGATCACGGCACCGGTCATGGGGTGGGCAGCTATCTGAACGTCCACGAAGGGCCCCATTCCATATCCAAACGGCAGCAGACCCAGGATTTGCGCCCCGGCATGGTGGTTTCAAACGAACCCGGGTACTACAAGACAGGCGCCTACGGCATCCGCATCGAAAACCTTTTGGCCGTGCAACCGGCCGAAATGCCAGATGCGGAACGGGAGATGCTGGAATTCGAAACCCTGACCCTGGCCCCCATCGACCGCAACGGTATCAAAGTTGATTTGCTGGACGAGGCCGAAAAAGATTGGCTCAACACCTATCATCAAAGGGTCTATGCCGCCATTTCCCCCCAGGTAGATGATGCCACCCGCGAGTGGCTGGACGAGGCGACCCGGCCTATTTAGGGTTTCCACCTAAATCCCACAGGTCGCGGGTGGCGGTCTGAATATGTTGATCCATGGCGGCGCGGGCGCCCGGACCGTCCTGGGCCTGGATCGCTGCGAAGATGTCCCTGTGCTGTTCCAGGGAGGTTCGGGCCAGACTTTCCGCCCGGTCGGGCGAGAGTGTCAGGCGTTCGCCAATCCAGGTCTGGATCTGGCCGCGGATGACGCTGATCAGGCGAAAAAGCATTTTGTTCTGCGCCGCCTTGGCGATCTCAAAATGGAAATTGGCGTCAAATTCCTGGAATTTGTCGGGAATTTTCAAGTTTTCCGCCATTCCCCGAATGGTCGCTTCGATCGCTGCCAGGTCCTCCGGCCTCGCCCGGCGGGCCGCCCATTCGGCGGCGTTGGTCTCCAGCATGTGGCGGGTTTCCACTAGATCATCCTGGCTGTCCAGATCCCCCAACAGGCCCCATTGTAGCGGTTTTCTGAACTGTCCAGCCTCCGCCGCCACATATGTGCCACTGCCCACGCGACCTTCCAAAATACCCATGGTAATCAAAGGTTTAAGGGCTTCGCGTACGGACGTGCGGCCGACCCCGAAACGTTTGCACAAATCCCGTTCCGAGGGCAGGCGGTCGCCCGGTTTAAGGGCCCCGCTTGCGATCAGGCCGCGCAGCTGATCGACGATGGCATCACTGACCGTCGCCCGTTCGATCTGTCGGAATGGATCGCCTGTCTCCTGATCTTGTATCTCGTGTTCGCTCATCTCGCCGCCTTTTGGCCAGCTTTGACTTTACAGAGGCGTCATTGCTTCCTAGAATTGGTCAGACCATCTGGCCAATATTGGTCATGGACGGCCGCATAGGTCAAGTCAGCAAGTTCGTCGCCAAGTCATGTCGTCAATCTGGGAGCGCATCATGGAGGATCCTTTTGCCGGTCTGGGCAGCCGGATCGAATTGGTATCTACGGACAAGCATTTCCATGATGTGACCATCGCCCTCTATGCCAAGGAAGCCGAGGACGGTTGGCGTTTTCGCGTCCGCAGTTTCGCTAAAAAGGATGGGATCGCGGACCGCATTGCGTATGTTGTCGACGCCATGGCGGCCCTGGGCGGCATGGAGCGGACGGAGGCGGCGGATACCTTGCGGTTTCCCTGCGGCGGGGAGCATCTGGTTGCCATTCGGCGGCTTTTCCTGCAGGCATGCAAGATCAACCCGGAGGCGCCGGTTGAAGACCCCACCATGTCCATGTGGGACAAAAAATCGGAATTGACGGTTACGGCCAAGGGTTTGGGGGCGGGGTCCTACGAATTGACCACGGATGGCGACGGTGAGAGGCGCCTGATGGCTCTACGCAATGCCATCGTAAAACTGGCAGATGCCGAAAGCGACGAAGAGGCGGGGGCGCGTTTCTGCTTCGCTTGCGGCCACGACCATGACGCCATGGTGGGATTGTTGTTGCAATCGGCGCCGAATGTGCGCGCCGTTATGCGGGAATTCGAAATGAACGCGGCCAAGGGCGTGTTGCTGGCGCCCGGCAGCCAGAAATAGGGGAGGCGGCGCCGTGACGGCAAGCATGACCAGCCGGGAACGGGTTTTGGCGGCACTGAGCGGCAAGCCGGTGGACCGCACGCCCATTTGCAACCCAACCTCCGTGGCGACGGTGGAACTGATGGATTTGGTGGATGCGCCCTTTCCTGACGCCAACCGACAGGCCGAACCCATGGCCCGTTTGGCGGCCACGGCGCATACCCTTTTGGGTTTCGACACAGTGATGCCGGTCTTTTCCATTATCCAGGAATCTTCTGCGTTGGGCTGCAAGATGCAATGGGAAGGCAAGGACAATTGGCCCACTGTGCGCATGTCAGAGCCGATTTGGGAGCATCCGGACGATATCTACATCCCCAATGATCTGATCGAGCACCCGGATACCAAATGTGTCCTAGACGCCAT
Source organism: uncultured Rhodospirillaceae bacterium (assembly GCA_964344935.1). GTDB lineage: Bacteria > Pseudomonadota > Alphaproteobacteria. The sequence goes on along the minus strand of CAYFPL010000009.1, from coordinate 8,404 downwards.
CAAGCTGCTGCGCGAGGAATTGGGCCCGGATGTGGCCATCATAGGCAAGACCATGGGCCCCTGGTCCCTGGCGTACCATTGCTTCGGCGTCGAGAAATTCCTCCTCCTCTCCCTCGACGATCCGGAAGCGACCAAGGAAATCCTGGAAAAACTGAAAAAAGTCACCATCGATTTCGGCCGCGCCCAAATCGAGGCCGGCGTGGATGCCCTGACCTTGCCCGACCACGCCACGGGGGATTTGGTCAGCGGCGAGTATTATCACCGCTATCTCGAGGAGTTGCATAAGGAGTTTGCCCGCAGCATTCCCTGTCCCCTGATCCTGCATATTTGCGGGCGCACAGTGGATCGCATGGGATTTATCGCGGAAACCGGCATGGCGGCCTTCCATTACGATTCCAAGAACGGGCCAGATGAATCCATGGAAACCGTGGCAGGGCGGATCGCCCTGGTTGGCAATATAAACAACCCCGAAACCCTGTTCTCCAAGACGCCGGATGACGTCAAACGGGAGGTTTTCGCCAATCTGGACGCTGGCGTGCAGATGATCGGGCCGGAATGCGCCATTCCCCTGCAAACCTCCATCGCCAACCTGCGGGCCATTCCTGAAGCCGTACAGGAATGGCATGCCCGGCATTAACTCATTCCAATCGTTGAACAATCACATTCATGAAGCGGTAGCGTAACCATGGCGGAACTGAGCGATATCCAGAATCAGACCCTGATCGACGAGATCGAGGAATATCTCGAACGGCCTGACGAGATCGAACGCTTCATCGAACTGTTTGCCCAGGCTAAGCCCAGGCTGCAGGAAATCGCGGCCGCCATCATCGAGGGCGATGATGGTGCGGCCGATGAATTGACCGCGAAGGCCCTGGAGGAAGGCATCGATGCCATCGAAATCATGGATGACGGCCTGATTGGCGGCATGGGCATCGTCGGCATCAAATTTCGGGAGAATTTCGTCTTCGTACCCGAAGTATTGAGCTGTGCACGGGCCATGCGGGCGGGTATGGCCCATATCGAGCCCATTTTGTCTGCTTCCGGGCTGGAAAAGCAGGGCACGGTGATCATGGGAACGGTGAAGGGGGATTTGCACGATATCGGCAAAAACCTCTGCATTATGATGCTGCGCGGCTCCGGTTTCGAGGTGATCGACCTAGGGGTGGACGTGGCCGAGGATACCTTCATCGATGCGGTGGAGGAGAGTGGCGCCAAGGTTCTGGGTATGTCGGCCCTCTTGACCACCACCATGCCCAACATGGGCAAAACCATCGAGGCTTTCATCGACGCTGATTTGCGGGACGAAGTGCAGATCATGGTTGGCGGGGCGCCGGTAACCCAGGAATTCTCCGACGATATGGGCGCCGACGGCTATGGCCCGGATGCCTTGAGTTGCGTCGCCGTAGCGAAGGAATTGATGGCGGCGGCCTAGGCTGGCCGCGAAAACAAACGCACTATGGCAGGGCCGTCGAAAAAGGACTATCAGGAGCGTCTGGATCGGATTTCCAACATTTTCGGCGAAATCATGGCGCATGCCCAGGATCAGATCAAATCCCACGGCCGCTGCCCCTACCGCTCTGCCAAAGACGAATGCACGGCGAAATTCGGCTGCGCCAACCGCGCCGACCCGGCGGATCGCCAGGGGGTGCCGATTTGCGCCCATGACGGCACCCTGGATTTCCGCGATGCCTGGGAAACCCGGCCCGAGAGCTATGCCAAAACAAAGGAAAAAATTGCCAAAGTGAAGCAGCAATCACGAAAAGCACGGCGAGACCGCCGCGCCGGCATGGAAGGCAAGGTCAGGAAAACCGCCAATTTGTTCGATTTGGCTGACGAGCGACGCATGCGCCTCGCCACCTCCTGCGGCCGCTATGGTGATTGCCATGAATGCATCGTCACCGTCACAAAAGGCGCGGACGCCCTGGCACAGCGAACCGAGGCGGAGGCGTTTCTGGGAGAAAACTACCGTTTGGCATGCCAGGCGGACATCATCGACGAATTCGCGGAAATCGACTTCGAACCTCTGATCCGCAAGCCGCGGATTTTGCAAGCGGACTTGAAAAAAGATGTGGAATTGGCGCCGTCCGTCGTGCGTGAGGGCGATGACGTGCTCCGGAATGGCGAGGTCATCGATCGCTACCGCGGCCATATTTATGGCCTAGCCGTCGATTTGGGGACCACGACCGTGGCAGCCAACCTGTTCGACCTTGAAACCGGGCGCACCATTGCCAATGCCTCATTCGAAAACCCACAGCGTTTCGGCGGCAGCGACGTCATGCATCGCATTTCTTACGACGGCGGGGCCTACAGGGGCGAACTGCAAAAGGCAGTCGTCAACGCCCTGAACAACGAAATCGACGTTTTGTGCGAGGAATTCGGCTTCAAACGGCGCGAAATCTACGAAATCGTCGTCGCCGGCAATTCCACCATGCGGGATCTGCTGTTCAAAGGCGATGTCCAGCCGATCGGTCAAAAACCATATAAATCGCCCCTGGAACTGGCAATGCTGGCCGGCGAACGTGAATCGACAACGATTTCCGCAGAAGCCCGGAAGCTGGGCCTTCGCGCCCATCCGAAATGCCAGGTACATGGCCTGCCATTGATTGCGAGCCATATCGGCGGCGACGCGGCGGCCTCGCTTTTGGCCCTGGATATGGATCCGGATGCCGATGAAATCGTGATGTTGGTGGACATGGGTACGAATACCGAGGTGGTGTTGGCGGGTCAGGGGCGGCTAATGGTCGCCTCCTGCCCGGCGGGACCGGCCTTTGAAGGGGGGCTGGTACGCTATGGCATGGCCAGCTACGAGGGCGCAATAGAAGCAGTATGGCAAGAGGGTGACCGGTTTGGCTATCGCACGATCGGTGGTGTCGCGCCAGTCGGCCTGTGCGGATCGGGCCTGATCGACGCTTTGGCCGTGTTACGGGGCAGCGGTCTGATGAACCATAAAGGTGCGTTAATAAAGGGTAAATCGGGGCGTATGACCGAAGTGGTACTCGAGTCCGACCAGGGTATTACCATTTCCGGTGAGGATATATCCCACTTGGCACAGGCCAAGGCGGCCTCTAACGCCGGCCAGATTATCCTGATGCAGCGATTTGGCGTTGTCCCATCGGATATTGACCGGCTGTATCTGGCTGGGGGCTTCGCCTCACATGTGAATGTGGCAAACGGCGTACAGATTGGGCTGCTGGCGCCCATCGCGGAGGATAGGATCGAAAAGGCCGGCAATACGGCTCTTCAGGGCGCCGGTGAGGCGCTCTTGAACATGGAACGAAGGCGCTATCTGGAGACCCTGGTTCTGCGCGCGGAGCATGTGGAATTGGAAAGTCAGGCGAATTTCTTCGACATCTTCGTTGAAGGTTGCTTTTTCAACGAAATGGGGCCTTTCGAGAGGAAAAAACTGTGAAAATCGATCGCATGGACCGGGAATTCATCGTAATTGGTGAAAATGTCCATACAACGCGGGCGCTATTGCGGCGAAATAAGCGTCTTACCACCGATGATGATGGCAACGATGTCATCAGTTACACCACGGCCAGCGGTAAATCGGCCTTTTTAGCCATTCCCGACGTTATCAAGGAAACCCAGGATTATCAGGAAGGCCGCGTCAAACATGTCAAGGCGGCGTTGCATCAGGCCAGATATGGCGACGGGCAGGGGGGGCTAGCCTATATCGAGGGAATTGTCGCCCAACAGGAGGCGGCAGGCGCGGATTTCCTCGATATCAACGTGGACGAGGTCTCCCTCAGGAAAGAGGATCAAATCGACGCCATGACTTGGCTGACGGGCCAGGTCCAGGAGATGGCCAACCGGCCTTTGTCTATCGATTCTTCCGATATCGACGTGATCGCGGCCGGTTTGGCTGCCTATGACCAACGAAACGGCCCTGCACTGTTGAATTCCGCATCCTTGGAGCGGCCCACGGCGCTGGATCTAGCCTTGGAATACAGTGCTGCCGTTATTGTTACCGCCTCTGGTGAAAGCGCTATGCCCGACGGCACGCCGGGCCGTGTCAAGAATGCAACGACAATGATCGAAGCGGCTTTGGAGAAAGGGTTTTCAGCCAAGGACATATACCTCGACCCCCTGGTTTTTCCGGTGGCCGTCGATCCCGATTACGGTCGCCACTGCCTGGATGCCATACGTGAAATTCGTAGCCGGTTCGGGCCGGATATTCACATCACGGGCGGCATTTCCAACGCGTCTTTTGGTGTTCCGGCTCGCAAATTCATCAACGAGGCATTCTTGCGTCTGGCGGTGGAAGCCGGTGCCGATAGCGGCATCATGGATCCGGTGCAGAACGATCCTCGCGGCGCTCTAAGCGCTGCTGAGCCGTCCTCAGGGGTGCAAATGGCTATGGATGTGGTCCTGGGCCAGGACCCTGACTGTGCTGCCTATATTAAGGCGTGGCGAAAAAAACAGTTAGTGTGATATGGATCCCCGGGCGGCGAGGAGCCGGCGCAAAACATAAGCGCTGTTCCAACGGTTGCCTTTCTTGTCGGTCTGGTTCATTTTGTCGGACCGTTGGCCGGAGAGATATTCTGGATTTCTGGGGCGGTTAGCTCAGCTGGTAGAGCGCCTCGTTTACACCGAGGAGGTCGGCGGTTCGAGACCGTCACCGCCCACCAGAATCAGAAAAGTAATACCGCGTCATAATCTGCCATAATTCAATATGTTAAGATTAGAAATTGATCTGGAAAATGAGGATGTATGTTTTTACATAATATACATTATCGGATAATCAGGGATAGAAGACTACCATGGTACTATTCCTAAAATTCACCAAATATTAACCTGGACGAACCGAATTAACCTGCCCGCCGCGCCCCCCGGCCGAAAAATTGGCATCTCGAAATGGCGATTGGTTGTGGAAATGTCATGGCGCGCGAAGGCATGCCATTTCGGATATGATAACCACGAGACACTCCCTAATCGGAGACGCCCAACCTTTTTCGTTCGATCCCGTGCCGCTATAGTTCAGCGATGAAAGACGATCTCTCCAACTTGCCGCCGATGGAGCGACTGCTCACGGTGATGGCGCGCCTGCGGGATCCCAATGGCGGTTGTCCCTGGGATCTGGAACAGGACTTCGCCACAATCGCCCCGTATACCATCGAAGAGGCTTACGAAGTCGCGGACGCCATCGCCAAGGGCGACATGGATCATTTGCGTGACGAATTGGGCGACCTGCTCCTGCAGGTGGTCTTCCACGCCCAAATGGCCTCGGAACAGGATGCCTTCGATTTCGCCGCAGTAGCCGGCGCCATTTCGGACAAAATGATCAAACGACACCCCCATGTCTTCGGCGATGCCGATATCAGGGGCGCGGCGGCGCAAACCCTGGCTTGGGAGGAACAGAAGGCCCAGGAGCGGGCGGAGGCCGCCAAGGGTCGCCACGTGGCCCTTTCAGCGCTCGATGGCATCGCCACCGCCCTGCCCGCCTTAACCCGGGCCTTCAAATTGCAGAAGCGCGCCGCACGCATCGGTTTCGATTGGCCTGAAGCCGCACCCGTATTGGACAAGATCTCGGAAGAAATGGCGGAATTACGGGCGGAAATGGCAAATGGGGATGCTCATGCCATGGCCGAGGAAATGGGTGATTTGCTCTTCAGCGTCGTCAATTTGGCCCGCCACCTTGGCATCGATCCGGAAACGGCCCTCAGAGGGGGTAACGAGAAGTTCGAGCGCCGTTTCCGCCGCCTCGAAACGGATCTCGCACAACAGGGGCGGGATGCGGCGAAAATGGATATCGAAGCCCTGGAAGCGGCCTGGCAAACCGTGAAAAAAGAAGAAAACACAAAGAGTTAGGGCTTATCCGTAAGTCCGAATAGCTCCTGCCGTAATTCCTGCCAGGCCCCCTGCCCGGCCGCCGCCAACAGCGGTGATGGATGATCCACAATGTCTATGCCGTACGGGCTGCCATCCAGGCGCGCCGTATAACCGCCGGCTTCCGACAATATGCATTGCCCCGCCGCGTGATCCCAGGGGTTGGTGCGCAAATAGAGAGCATAGTGCAGGCGTCCTTTCAGCATCATCTGGTATTCCAGACCGGCACAATGGAGCACCAATAGCGGCCCCACAGCGTCGAAGTTCCGCGCCGCCGTGGCGGCCAAGTCCCGGTCGTAGCCTGATAGATGCAGACAACCGGAAAGGCGATTTAGAGCGGGTGGAGCGGGCATAGCCGCCATATCGCCATCCAGAGAGGCACCAGAACCCTTTTCCGCCATGGCCATGACGTCATGCACTGGGTCGTAGACCCATCCCCCAACCACCTCGCCCCCAATGACCAGGGCCACCATGGTGGCGAACAGGGGCACCCCATGGGCAAAATTGATGGTGCCGTCAATGGGATCGATCAGCCAGGACGGCCCAGGCCCATCCAGAGCCGCCAAAAGCCCCGGATCCGCTGCCACGGCCTCTTCGCCGACCATGATACTGCCCGGCAGCAGCGCAGATAAGCTCTTATTCAGAGCCTTCTCAGCCTCCAAATCCGCCACGGTAACCAAATCACCGGGCGATTTCTCATTGATTTCATGGTCTTGAAGGCTGCGAAACCGTGGCAAGATCTCTACTTTTGCAGTTTCGATGATAGCAGCCGCAACGGTCTCCGGCGCCGGTAGGTTCATCATGGATGGGGCTTTCTAGACTTCGGATGGTTCATTGGATTTTTTCTTGTGCTGTTCATTTTGCGTGTCGATTGTAAACTCTTTGACCCGCTAGTGGCGGAGGTTCCTCTTTCGAGGGAGAGATAGAATCTCGAGTTCGGGGAAAAATATGAGTATTCTGCGGTCTGTCGTGATTGGAATGATAATCCTGCTCTGCGGGCCTTCGCTCAACGCGGCTGCGGAGGGGAAGAAAATGCTGCGGACAGCGATTTTCGATGGCTGTCCGTTCATTTGCCTCGACGGCAGCGGCACCTTTCTCGACATCCTGCGCCTGGCGCTGCAGGATACGGAATACCAAATGCAATTGATCCATATGCCTTTTGAAAGGGCGAAACGGTCAATTGTTGTCGGCGACATCGATCTTTTGCCTGGCATGCTGAAAGACGGTATCGATGGCCCGCTCTATCCAGACGATTGGCTGTTTTTTACCCAGATGTGCTTCTTCGTCCAAAACGACGACCCGTGGTCCTACAACGGTTTGAATTCATTGCGTAACAGGCGTCTTGCGGTAGAGAGGGGGATCATCCATACGCCGGAATTCTTTCAATATCTCCAGCGGCAACCGGGTATCCATACACTGTCTGGGGCTAATATTTTGGGGCGGCAACTGAAAATGCTGCGCTTGGGCCGCGTCGATACCATTACGGCGGAGCGAACGGTCCTCCGCCATCATCGTGTGTCACTGAGCGGCGAGGCAAATGCGGCGCCAAGAATGGCGGGTTGCTTTGAGCGGGAGTTCGAATACGTTGCCGTCTCGAGCCGGCGGTCGGATGCCAGGTCCTTGACCGATCTTCTGTCGGCCCGGTTGCGGGCGGTCAAGCAGAGCGCGGCCTTTCTCGAGCTCATCAACTAGAGACGGGCATCCAACCAAATAGAAAAGGGGCCGCCCTATGGCGACCCCTTCCCTGTACTCAAAACGCTTACAAAACAGAAGCTTACATCATGCCGCCCATGTCAGGCATGGCCGGAGCCGCGGCTTCGTCGTCCGGGCTGTCGGCGACCATCACTTCCGTGGTGATCAACAGACCGGCGACGGATGCGGCATCCTGCAACGCGGCACGGACGACCTTGGTCGGATCCACGATGCCGGCCTTGAACATGTCCACATACTTCTCGTTCTGGGCATCGAAACCGAGGTTGGCATCCTTGCTCTCGGACAGCTTGCCCGCGACCACGGCGCCGTCCACACCGGCGTTCTCCACGATCTGGCGCACCGGCGATTGCAGGGCGCGGCGGACGATATCGACACCGACCTGCTGGTCGTCGTTGGCCGCCTTGACCTTCTTCAGGGCCGCCGTGGCGTTGAGAAGAGCACAACCGCCACCGGACACGACGCCTTCCTCGACCGCGGCACGGGTCGCGTTCAGGGCGTCGTCGACGCGGTCCTTACGCTCCTTCACCTCGACTTCGGTGGCCCCGCCGACCTTGATCACGGCAACGCCGCCCGCCAGCTTGGCCAGACGTTCCTGCAGCTTCTCGCGGTCGTATTCCGACGTGGTTTCCTCTACCTGAGCGCGGATCTGGTTGCAACGGCCGCTGACGTCAGCCTTTTTGCCGGAACCGTCCACGATCGTGGTCTCTTCCTTGGTGATGGAAACGCGCTTGGCGCGGCCCAGCATGTCAGTGGTGACGCTTTCGAGCTTGATGCCCAGATCCTCGGAGACGACCTGGCCACCGGTCAGAATGGCGATGTCCTCGAGCATGGCCTTGCGGCGGTCACCGAAGCCTGGCGCCTT
>CAYFPL010000008.1:209653-266595 GCA_964344935.1 uncultured Rhodospirillaceae bacterium | reverse complement strand
CCGTCGGGGAGTGGCGCAGCCAGGTAGCGCATCTGCTTTGGGAGCAGAGGGTCGGAGGTTCGAATCCTCTCTCCCCGACCATGCTATCCCATTCAACACTGTCTTCGGGGCGTTATGCGGGAGCGGCGGCTAGAATCCCGCCAACATCTGTGGCAGCACCTGTGGAAGAACCGCGCTGGCATGAAAGCCGCCGATGGCGATCGAAATACAACCGATGCCCAATTGCAGACCGCGGTTCAAGCCGGTCATAAGGCGCCCCGATAGAACCAGGGGCAGGGCGATCACGGCGGATAACAGTACCATGCCAGCAACGGAGCCCAGGCCGAACAAGACGACGAAGCCTGCGCCTTGCAACCACTCGCCAGGTGTCGCCAGGGCGATCAGGGCGGCGGAGCCGGCAAGCCCGTGCATGATACCCACCAACAGGCTACGACGGACGCCATGGCCCTGATGTTCATGTTCGTGATGGGTCTCGTCGTGGGTCTGTCCTTCGCCTGCGTGGCTGTGGGCATGAAAATGCACCTTGCCGTCGAGGTGACGGTGTAGATGAAAATGCATTCTTTCCCGTACCACCCGCCAGATCACCATCGTGCCCAATCCGATTAACACGGCCGCCACGGCCAACTCGAGGATGGCTTCCAGCTGCGGCGGAATGCTGCCCTGGGCCAAGACCACGGCAGCGGCAAATGCGCCCAAGGCCAGGGCGTGGCCCAACCCCCAGAACAAGCCATGGTGCATGATGTGACTCAGGCGCCGCCGGCCGGCAGCCAGGGCGGCTACGGCGGCAAGATGATCGGCTTCCATGGCATGCTGCAAGCCCAGCAAGAAGCCGAGGCCAAGAATGGTGATCATGTTGGGTCCGCGCGCGGTAGGAACAGAACAGGACTGGTTTAGCGGCGATCGTGCATCATTACCAGCATGGAATCATCTGCGCAGATAATCGCCAATTGCCGGACCACGACAAGGCGTGATAGGTTGCCCATGACCGTGGCGCGGAAGACGGTGAATGGTTTCAAACGATTGATTTGAAATCAGGAATCCGACGCTGCCCCCGCAACTGTGAATGGCGAGGAAACGGGAGTTTGCCACTGGCGGCCCAGCCGCCGGGAAGGCCCCGGGACCGATGACCCTAAGCCAGAAGACGCGCGCGGTTCGTTGCAACTGATCCTCGGAGGGAGGGCGCCAGGTTTTGGGGACCAGCACAAAATCGAACACAAGGCAGGGCGAGGTTACCCTGATCCTTGGCGGTGCCCGCTCGGGCAAGAGCCGCCTGGGCGAAGCGATCGCTGCCCCCAACGGCACCGGGGCCATTTATGTCGCCACGGCAGAAGCCCGTGATGAAGAAATGGCCCAGCGTATCGCAGCCCACCAGGAACGACGCGGCGTCAATTGGCGGACCGAAGAAATCCCCCTTGAATTATCAAGCGCACTGGCCGGCCTGATGGACCGGAACGAACCGATTCTGGTCGACTGCCTGACACTGTGGCTCACCAATATCCTGCTGGCGGACAGGGATGTAGAGGGCGAAATCGATGCCCTGCAGAAGGCCATTGGTGGTGCCCGGACCAATCTTATCTTTATCGCCAACGAAACCGGCCTGGGTATCGTGCCCGAGAATGCCCTGGCCAGGCGTTTCCGGGATCTCTCCGGCGTCATGAACCAAAAGATTGCCGCCGCCGCCGACAATGTACTCCTCGTCGCTGCCGGCCTCCCCCTCGTCATGAAAGGCCGCAACCCGGCCAACCAGCAAAGTTAGGACAAGAATTCATATGAACAGCCTGCAACGCATTCCCGCCACTGTGATCACCGGCTTTTTGGGTGCCGGCAAAACCTCAATGATCCGACATCTCCTTGAAACCGCGAACGGCCGGCGCCTGGCCTTGATCATCAACGAATTCGGCGATGTGGGCGTGGACGGCAATATCCTGAAAGCTTGCGGTGCCGAGAATTGCGAGGAAGAGGACATCGTCGAACTGGCAAATGGCTGTATCTGTTGCACAGTGGCGGATGATTTCGTGCCCACCATGGAGGCGCTGCTGGACCGGCCTGACGGCATCGACCATATCATCATCGAGACCTCGGGCCTGGCACTGCCGAAACCTCTTTTGAAGGCCTTCAACTGGCCGGCGATCCGTACCCGCATCACCGTGGACGGCGTGGTCACTGTGGTCGATGGTCCCGCCTTTGCTGCCGGGCTGTTTGCGGAAGACCCGGATGCCGTGGACCAGCAGCGCCAGGCGGATGAGGCCCTTGATCATGACAGCCCCTTGGCCGAATTGTTTGAGGATCAATTGGCCTGCGCCGACATGGTCGTCATGAACAAGACGGATCTATTGAACGCGGACGAGGCCCCTCGCATCGCTGATGATCTGCGCGATGCCTTGAATAGATCCATCAAAGTCATTCCCGCCCGCCATGGTGCCATCGCTGCCGAGACTTTGCTGGGGTTGGGCGCTGCGGCGGAGGACGATCTGGACAACCGCCCCTCCCACCATGACGACGAAGATGACCACGAACACGATGATTTCGAAAGTTTCGCCGTGCAGTTCGGTGCCATTGACGATCCGGAGATGCTGGTCGAACGGCTGCGATCCGTGGCGGCGGCACATGACGTCTTGCGCATGAAGGGATTTATCGCCGTCGAGGGCAAGGACATGCGGCTTTTGGTCCAAGGTGTGGGCGATCGCTATCAGCATTATTACGACCGGGACTGGGATGGTGACGAGGCGCGGAGCAGCCATCTCGTGGTGATCGGGTTGCATGGCCTTGATGAAGCGGCCATTCGTTCGATGATCCTGGATTAGATTCTAATGCACCTATTGGCGGCAAAACCGGGTGGTATTTCCGATGGGTCGGAGGCGGTGGACCTGGGCCAGAGCCCGGGCGACATCGTCATCCTCTCCGCCGCCGATACGGATTTGCAAATGCTGGCCGCCGCCCATGAACGTGGCAACGGCACAGGCCCCAGCCTGCGCCTGGCCAACCTTATGCACCTCAGCCACAACATGTCCGTCGACCTCTATGTGGGCGAGGTTATCCAGCAGGCCCAACTGGTCATTGTGCGTCTGTTGGGTGGCGTGAACTATTGGCCCTATGGGGTGGAGCAGATCGTCGATTGCTGCCGGCGGGCGGAGATCTCCCTGGCCATCGTCCCTGGCGACGACCAGCCCGATGCGGAATTGCCCGCGCTGTCCACCCTGCAGGCGGAAAGCTGTCATCGCATTTGGCAGTATTTTGTCCAGGGCGGTCCTGGAAACGGCGTTAACCTACTCGCCTATGGTGCCCATTTGCTGGGCAACCCGGCTGATTGGCAAGAGCCCGCGCCTCTGCTTCGTGCGGGCCTCTATTGGCCCGGCGAGGGCGCGGTGGATCTGGAGCGTCTGCGCCGTCACTGGCGCCCGGATGCGGCCGTCGCGGCGATCACCTTCTACCGCGCCCATTTGCAGGCCGACAACTTGGATCCCGTGGATGGCGTGGTGCGGGCGCTGCTTGCCCGTGGCTTAAATCCGTTGCCGGTTTATGTGGCATCCCTGAAGGAGCCGGTCTCGGCGGAGACGGTGAATGCCATTTTCACGGATGCCACGCCGGACATTATTTTGAACGCCACCGGGTTCGCGGTCTCTAAACCGGCCGGTGGGCGGGCGGATTCACCCCTTGAACGTCCAGGCGTGCCCGTGATCCAGATGATCTTCTCGGGCGGAAACGAGGAAGACTGGCGCGCGGGCCTGAACGGCCTGAGCGCCCGGGACATCGCCATGAACGTGGCTTTGCCCGAGGTCGACGGCCGCATTATCTCCCGCGCCGTATCCTTCAAGGCTGAAGCCCGCTACGACGAGGCCACGCAGTCCCCCGTCATCGCCTACAAGGGGGTCGGGGATAGGATTGATTTCGTCTGCGACCTGGCGGCGAATTGGCTGCGCCTGACAAGGACACCGGTCGAGGATCGCCGCCTCGCCTTGATCTTCGCCAATTACCCCAACAAAGACGGCCGCCTGGGTAACGGCGTTGGATTGGATTCGCCGGCCAGCGCCCTGAACCTGTTACGCGCCCTGCGGGGTGCCGGCTATCAGGTCGGCGCACTGCCTGAGACAGGAGACGATCTGATCGGAAAGCTGGCGGCCGGCCCCACCAACCAATTGCGCGGGCGGGACGAGAAGTCTGGTGGCGTCCGGTTCTCATTGGAAGACTACGGGCGCTTCTTTTCAGACCTTCCTGGCGCTGTACAAAACCAGGTTACCGAACGTTGGGGGCTGCCCGAAAATGACCCTTTCGTCGTTGGCAACGATTTCGTCCTGGCGGCCATTCAACAGGGCAATATCATTATCGGGCTGCAGCCGGCCCGCGGCTACAACATTGATCCCAAATCAAGCTACCACGATCCCGACCTTGTGCCACCGCACGGCTATCTGGCCTTTTACGCTTGGCTGCGCCGTGAGCTCGGTGTCCAGGCTGTGATCCATATGGGCAAACACGGCAATATGGAATGGCTGCCGGGCAAGTCCCTTGCGCTGGCCGACGATTGTTTCCCGGAGGCGGTGTTTGGACCCCTGCCGCATCTCTACCCCTTCATCGTCAATGATCCAGGCGAGGGGACCCAGGCCAAGCGCCGGTCACAGGCGGTGATCGTGGACCATTTAACGCCGCCCCTGACCCGGGCGGAGAGCTATGGTCCCCTGGCGGAACTGGAACTGCTGGTGGATGAGTATTACGAGGCCGCCGGCGTCGATCCACGGCGATTGAAACTGCTGGCCCGGCAGATCCTAGATTTAACCCGTGATATCGGCCTGGACAGGGACGCCGGCATCGCGCCGACGGAAGACGATGATGCGGCCCTGGCAAAGCTGGACAACTATCTCTGCGATCTTAAGGAGATGCAGATCCGCGACGGCCTGCACATCCTGGGCAATCCCTTGCAGGGCCGTTTGCGGCGCGATCTTCTGGTGGCGCTCGCACGACTGCCGCGTCATGGCGAGAAGGATGATCCGCGCGATCAGTCCCTGATCCGGGCCCTGGCGGCCGACTTCGGATTTACCTTCGACCCCCTGGACTGCACCCTGGGCGAGGCTTGGATGGGCGGCAAACCGGCCGCATTGCAGAATGTCTTGCCGGATACACAATGGCGTAGCAACGGGGACACGGTGGAACGGCTCGAAGAACTGGCTGCTGGGCTGGTCGAGGGCTCCTTTGCGCCGAAACCTGAGTGGACCGCTACGATGGCGGTGCTTGCGGCCATAGAAGAGCAGATCGCTCCAGCAGTAGACGCCTGTGGCGCGGCAGAAATAGGTGCCTTGCTGGAAGGGCTGAACGGCCGATTTGTCCAGCCTGGACCCTCCGGGGCGCCGACGCGGGGGCGTCTGGATGTTCTGCCCACGGGGCGGAACTTCTATTCCGTGGATAGCCGCACCGTGCCGACCCCGGCTGCCTGGCATTTGGGCTGGAAATCCGCCGGCCTGTTGCTGGATGAATACCGCCAAAGCCATGGTGAATGGCCCCGTCATTTGGCCATCAGTGCCTGGGGCACCGCCAATATGCGCACGGGCGGCGATGATATCGCCCAGGCTCTGGCCCTGATGGGCGTGCAGCCCAAATGGGAGCCGGCCTCGCGCCGGGTGATCGGTTTCGACATCCTGCCGATCCATATGCTGGACCGGCCCCGCGTAGATGTCACTTTGCGCATATCCGGTTTCTTCCGTGATGCCTTTCCGACACAGATCGATCTGTTCGACAGTGCCGCCCGCGCTGTTGCCGCCCTGGATGAAAGCGAACGGGACAACCCGTTGGCGGCTCGTGCCCGCGCTGATACGGCCATACTGGAAGCAGGCGGCGGCGATCCACATCTTGCCGCGGCCCGCGTCTTTGGCTCCAAGCCGGGGGCATATGGTGCCGGGTTGCAGGCCCTGATTGACGAACGTGGTTGGCAGGATGATGGTGATTTGGCTCAGGCTTACCTGGCCTGGGGCGGATATGCTTATGGCGGCAAGTCGGAGGGGCGGGCCGCCCATGGCCAGTTCAAATCGCTTTTGTCAGGCATCCAAGGCGTGGTGCAGAACCAGGACAACCGGGAACACGACCTGCTGGATTCCGACGATTACTATCAGTTCGAAGGTGGTTTGACCGCGGCTGTGCGGCATTATTCCGGCAGTCAACCGGTGGTTTATCATAATGACCACAGCCGCCCCTTCGCGCCGAAGGTCCGTACCCTGGAGGACGAAATCGGCCGCGTGGTTCGCGCCCGCGTGGTCAACCCTAAATGGATCGAAGGGGTCATGCGCCACGGCTATAAGGGCGCCTTCGAAATGGCCGCAACTGTTGACTATCTGTTTGCCTTCGCGGCTACCGCCCGGGTCGTTTCGGACCATCATTTCGATGCGGTCTATGATGCCTATCTGAACGATGAGGATGTGCTGGAATTCCTGCGCCGGCACAACCCGGCGGCCCTGCGCGAAATGGCCGAACGCCTGGCTGAGGCGCTGGAACGGGGTCTGTGGCACAGCCGTTCCAATTCAACCAAGGATGCATTGCAAAATATGATCATGGGAGACAGGGAATGAGCGATGAGCAGTATGCGCGCGCCAATGAAAAGGCGGCCGCCAAGAAACGCGCCCGGGAAAAGATCCTGGCCACCAAAACCATCGAAAAAGGCCTGTTGATCGTCCACACTGGTAAGGGCAAGGGCAAATCCACTGCCGCCTTCGGCCTCGTTGTCCGCGCCCTGGGGAACGGCATGCGGGTCGGCGTGATCCAGTTCGTCAAAGGCAAGTGGGAGACCGGTGAGCGGGACGTTCTGGAGCATTTCCCCGATCAGGTCGAAATCCACGCCATGGGCGAAGGATTTAGCTGGGATACCCAGGACAAGGCCCGCGATATCGCAGCCGCCCGCAAGGCCTGGGAAAAATCAAAACAGATGATCGAGGAGTCCCGCGGCCCCGATCCAAAGTTCGACATGATCTTGCTGGACGAATTGAACATCGTCCTGCGTTACGACAATCTGCCCCTGGATGAAATTGTCGAGACCCTGGGCAATAAGCCCGAGGATCTGCACGTCATCGTCACCGGCCGCAACGCCAAGGACGAGCTGATCGAAATCGCCGACCTGGTGACGGAAATGACCCAGGTGAAACATCCCTTCCGCTCCGGCGTTAAGGCGCAAAAAGGCATCGAGTTCTAGGCAGTCATGGTTGGCGCGCTGATGTTTCAAGGCACCGGTTCCGACGTGGGTAAATCGCTCATGGTGGCTGGGCTTGCGCGCGCCTATGCCAATCGCGGCCTGTCTGTACGCCCGTTCAAGCCCCAGAACATGTCCAACAACGCCGCCGTGACCGCCGACGGCGGCGAGATCGGCCGGGCTCAGCACCTTCAGGCCCTGGCGGCCCGGGTGCCGGCCAGCGTGCATATGAACCCGGTCCTGCTGAAACCGCAAAGCGAGATCGGCGCCCAAGTGGTGGTGCGCGGCAGAATGCGGACGACGGCGGATGCGCGCGCCTACCAGCATCTAAAGGCCGATTTGCTAGATGAAGTGCTGGAAAGCTTTGCCTGCAATGCCCAAGGCGCGGATCTGGTGTTGATCGAAGGGGCAGGGAGTCCGGCAGAGATCAACCTACCCGGCCGTGATATCGCCAATATGGGATTTGCCGCCGCCGCCAATGCGCCGGTTATTCTGGTAGCGGATATCGACCGGGGCGGGGTCATCGCCGCCGTTGTGGGCACCCATGCGGTCATCGACGAAGCGTCCCGATCCCGGATCAAAGGTTATGTTATCAACAAGTTCCGGGGCGATGTGACGCTTTTCGATAGCGGTCTGGCAGAGATAACGGCGCGCACCGGCTGGCCCGGCCTGGGCATCGCACCCTATTTCCCGGATGCCGTGAAGCTGCCGCCAGAAGATGCCATGGCGTTGGAAGCAGACCGGGAGACAGGGTCCGCCGCCATCAAGGTCGTGGTGCCGAAACTCTCCCGCATCGCAAACTTTGACGACCTGGACCCCTTGCATAGCGAGCCGGATGTGTCGGTCGATATCGTTCCGCCGGGCCGGGCCCTGCCGGGCGATGCTGACCTGATTATTCTGCCGGGCAGCAAAAGCACCATTGCCGACCTCGCCTTCCTACGCCGCCAGGGTTGGGATATCGACATCCAGGCCCATCATCGCCGGGGCGGTCATATCTTGGGCATTTGCGGCGGCTATCAGATGCTGGGGCGCAGCCTATCCGATCCTGACGGCATCGAAGGGGAAGTACGCGAAGCTGAGGGCTTGGGCCTGTTGGAGATCGATACAATTTTGTCAGCGGAAAAGCGTCTGGGTGAATGCGATGGCGTGCATCTCGAAAGTGGCGAGTCCGTGCGTGGCTACGAAATCCACCTCGGGGTCAGCGACGGTCCCGATCGCATCCGGCCGTTCCTGAATATCGGCGGCAGCGACGACGGGGCCTGCAGTGCCGACGGCCGGGTGATGGGCTGTTATCTACACGGCCTATTGCGGGCGGATGGTTTTCGCCATGTCTTTCTATCCAATCTTCGTGCCAGGCCGGACAGCGGCATCAATTACGACCGGCAAGTGGATGAAACGTTGGATGGCCTGGCCATGCATTTGGAGCAACATTTGGATCTGGAACGGATGTTGGAGATCGCCCATGCCGCCTAGGTCAGAGCAATATCGCCAGGAACAGGCCCAGTCCGATCAAGGCGCAGGCGCAGATATAAAGCTTGCAGCCGCTCCGGATATCGATCCGGCCGGCATCTTGGCGTCCGTCGCCGATCCATTCCCCGTCCAGGGGTTTGCCGTAATAGATGCGTGGGCCGGCGAGGGCGACGTTCAAGGCCCCGGCCATGGCGGCCTCGGGCCAGCCGGCATTGGGGGAAATCTGCTTGCTGTGATCCCGCCACATGGTGCGCCAGGCCCTTCCAGCCCCCATGCCTGGCAGGATGAGGGCGCCGAGGCACAAAAGGAAAGCCGTGATGCGGGCCGCGGGCCAGTTCGCCACGTCATCCAGGCGGGCGGCAAAGCGGCCGAAATAGAGATATCGTTCGCTGCGGTGCCCGATCATGCTGTCCATGGTGTTGATCGCCTTATAGGCCAAAAGCCCGGGCAGGCCGCACAGGATGAACCAAAACAGCGGCGCTACCACGCCGTCGGAGAAATTTTCCGCCAGGGATTCCAAGGCGGCGCGGGAGATACCCCCTTCATCCAGTTCGTCCGGGTCCCGGCCGACGATGCGACCAACGGCGGCGCGACCCTGCTCCAGGCCCTGATCCAGGGCATTCGCCACCTCCCTGACATGATCCAGCAGGCCCCGGGCGGCGATAAAGACGGCACCGATGATACCGACGATGATCCAGCCATATCCGGTTTTTGCCGCCAGGACTTCAATCAGGTTGCCGGCGGCGACGCTCAGGAACACAACGATCGCGGCCAGAATAACACCGCGGCTCATTTGCTTCTCCTGGCTGGCCTTGGGGTCGCGGAGCCTGGTTTCAAGCCAGGATATAAGGCCGCCGATCCAGGCCACGGGATGGCCGATGCGGCCGAACAGCCACTTCGGATCGCCCAGGAGCCAATCGAGTACATATGCCAGAAGCACGGCCAAGAGACCGCCGGGCAGAATGGAGAAAACAGAGTCCAACTTGGATGCAACCATGCTATGCCGCCGGGTCCCCAGATGTGCCGGATTAGCCGGCCGGGGGCAAGCGGTGGGCACGCTTTTTATTGAGGATTAGGTAAGTAACATGACGAATATCGGTATCATGGTTTGCGGCCACGGCAGCCGTGACGAAGACGCGGTCACGGAGTTTCAGAGCGTCGCCAACGGTATCAAGGCGCGTCTGCCGCAATACGATGTGGACAGCGGTTTTCTGGAATTCGCGAAGCCGATCATCCGGGAACGTCTCGATGCCCTGCGCCAGCGCGGTAACAAACGTATCATTGCCGTGCCGGGCATGCTGTTCGCCGCCGGCCACGTGAAGAACGACCTGCCCTCGGTCATCAATACCTATGCCGCCCAGCACCCTGAGCTGGATATCACCTATGGTCGGGACCTTGGTCTCGATATGAAGTTGATCCGTGCTGCCGGAGACCGGGTGCGCGAGGCCATGGCTGCGGCGGGCGATCACATTTCGGCCGAGGAAACATTGCTGGTGGTTGTGGGCCGGGGTGCCTCCGACCCGGATGCCAATGCCAACATCGCCAAGGTCTGCCGCCTGCTGTGGGAAGGCATCGGTTTTGGCTGGGCCGAGGTGGCCTATTCCGGTGTCACATTCCCGCTTGTGGAGCCGGGCCTGCTGCATGCGGCCAAACTCGGATACAAGCGGATCATCGTTTTCCCTTATTTCCTGTTCACCGGCATTCTGGTGCGGCGCATATATCACTACACCGACGTCGTGGCCGCGCAGCACCCTGAAATAGAGTTCGTCAAAGCGCCCTATCTGAACGACCACCCCCTCGTTCTTGATGCCTTTGCCGACCGGGTTGACGAGGCCCTGGAAGGGGCCAACAACATGAACTGCCAGATGTGCAAGTACCGCGAACAGGTGTTGGGCTTCGAAGCCGAGGTGGGTTTGCCCCAGGAAAGCCACCACCATCACGTGGAAGGCATTGGGACGTCCAAAATCGACGACGAGGACTTCGACCCCACGGCGCACGTCCATACTGGCCATGATTATCACCACGAGCACAACCATGATCTTGAGCATGGTCACGGCCATGATCATGGAAACGACCATCACCATCATGACCATGACCACGATCATCACCACCACCCCTATCCCCACGCCGATCATCCCCTTGGTCCGCGCAGCATGGTGAAGAAATAGGCCAGCCATGGGCGATGGGGCCGCATATTCCTACCTGCGCGATCCAGGCGAGATCTATGAACGCTCCTTTGAGATCGTGCGGGCGGAAGCAGACCTCGCCCATTTGCCGGAAACCCTCCATGACGTGGCCGTCAGATTGATGCACGCCTGCGGCATGACGGATCTGCCGATGGACCTGGCCTGGGGCGGCGATCCGGTCGCATCCGGCGCAGCTGCCCTGAAGGATGGCGCCCCGGTGCTGGTGGATGTGGAGATGGTCCGCCGCGGCGTCATTGCCGGACGCTTGCCAGCCAATAACAAGGTCGTCTGCACCCTGAACAACGATGGGATTGCTGAAAGTGCAAAGGGGCGCGGCGAAACCCGCTCGGCCGTGGCCGTGGAACAATGGGGTGACAACCTTGATGGCGCTGTCGTTTGCATAGGCAACGCGCCGACCGCCTTGTTTAGATTACTGGAACTCCTCCGCGACGGCGCGCCGCGGCCCAGCGTTATCTTGGGGTTTCCCGTTGGTTTCGTCGGGGCTGCCGAATCGAAGCAGGCCCTGATCGATAACGGGCTCGAGATCCCTTTTCTCACTCTGCGCGGCCGGCGCGGCGGTAGCGCCATCGCCGCCGCCGCCCTGAATGCCATTGCGGGCCTGGCGTCATGAGCAAAACCTGGCTGTCCATCATCGGGATCGGCGAAGACGGCCTGGCCGGTTTAAACGCGCAGGCCCGAACCGCCGTCGATGATGCGGACGTATTTTTTGGCGGCGACCGGCATCTTGCCATGTTGGGAGACGATCCGCGCCCGCGGCAAAAGTGGAACAATCCCTTGCGAGAGACGGTGGCCAGGATCGCCCAACTGAAAGGCCGGCAGGTTTGTGTCCTGGCCACGGGCGATCCCATGTCCTATGGCATCGGTGTGACCCTGGCGCGGGAATTCGGCATGTCGCAATGCCAAATCATCCCGCATCAGTCCGCTTTCTCCCTGGCCTGCGCCCGCCTTGGCTGGCCCCTGGCAGAGGTGGATTGTCTGACCTTACATGGCCGGCCCCTGGGTCTATTAAACCAGCATCTTCGTCCCAACGCCCGGCTGTTGATCCTGTCCGAGAATGGCGACACGGCGAAAGAGGTTGCTGGCCTGTTGCGGCAAAGCGGTTACAGCGACAGCCGTTTGTGGGTGTTCGAAAACATGGGTGGGTCGCGGGAAAAGCGGCACGAAGGAATTGCCAGGACCTGGCGCCGGCGAGCAGGGGATTTGAACACCATTGCCGTCGAATGTGTTTGCAACCCCGCCGCACCGAGATTGATGCGTACCGCTGGGTTGCCGGACGAAGTCTTCTCTCACGACGGGCAAATGACCAAGCAGGAGGTCCGGGCCGCCACCATTGCCGCCCTGGCTCCGGCCCCGGGTGAGGTGTTGTGGGACGTGGGGGCCGGGGCTGGTTCTATCGCTATCGAGTTTCTACGGGCGGAGCCCACGTCGACCGCCATCGCTATCGAACAGAATTCCAAGCGCATCGGCAATATCCGCGTCAACGGCGAGACCCTGGGCACGCGGAACCTACAGGTGATCGAAGGCCGGGCACCTGAGGCCCTCAAGGGTCTGGCAAAACCGGATGTAATATTTGTCGGCGGTGGTGTCGGTGATCTGAAGCTATTGCAGGCCTGTTGGCGGGCCCTGCCGTCCGGCGGCCGCCTGGTCGCCAATGCGGTCAGCATGGAGGGGGAGGGGACGTTGTTCCGATTCATGGCGGAGAAGGGCGGCACCATGACCCGTATCGCCGTTTCGCACCTGGATGCCATGGGCAATATTCACGCCTGGCGGGCTATGCAGCCGGTCAGCCAGTATCGGGGCCGCAAGCCATGACGGGCACTCTGTACGGCATCGGCGTCGGTCCTGGCGATCCGGAGCTAATTACCCTGAAAGGCCACCGCATCCTGCAATCCGCCCCTGTGATCGCCTATCCGGCGCCGGAGACTGGCGACAGCCTGGCCCGATCCATTGCCGCGCCGCACATCCCGTCTGGCCGCCGCGAGATTGCTATCCGCATGCCGTTGGATCCGAAATCATTCCCCGACCGCACGGCTTATGACCGGGCTTCGGCGGAAATCGGAGAGGCCTTGAACGACGGCGAGGATGTGGCCGTAATCTGCGAAGGCGATCCGTTTTTCTACGGCAGTTTCATGTATCTCTTCGACCGCCTGGCCGGCGAGTTCCCCGTTCGCGTGATACCGGGAGTCTCCTCACTCATGTCTTCCGCCGCCGCTGCCAGCATGCCGTTGGTGGCACGGAACGAAACCCTGAGCGTGCTGCCCGCTCCCATGCCGGCCGAGGACCTGCGTGAACGCCTAGCGGCGGCACAGGCGGCCGCGATCATCAAGCTGGGGCGGCACACAGGCAAAGTCATCGATATTCTAGAGGAACTGAACTTGTTGCAGGGCGCGATGTATGTCGCTCATGGCACCATGCCGGATCAGGTCGTCTGTCCCTTGTCAGAGGTCGATCCGATGGATGCGCCTTATTTCGCCATGATTTTGGTACGCCAGGGCGAGGTAGGCGGATGAACTACCTGATATTGAGCGAAAGCGGTCTGGCAACGGCACGTCGCCTTCAGGCGCAGATCGGCGGTGTTATTCATGGTTTTGAACGGCGTGTCGCTGGCGAAGACATCACCCTCTTTGATGATGTAGGGGGTGCCCTGCGCGATCTGTTCGCCCAGGATACGCCCCTGATCGCCTTGTGCGCCGCCGGCATAATCATCCGTCATCTGGGTCCTGAATTGGGTCAAAAGCACACCGACACGCCGGTTTTGGCCGTGGCCGAGGACGGAAGTGCCGTGGTGCCATTATTGGGCGGTCATCACGGTGCAAACAAACTGGCCCGGCGACTGAGCGCCGTCCTCGGCGTGGTTCCTGCCATCACCACCGCCAGCGATAGTCTGTACGGCATCGCCCTGGACGAGCCCCCTGTAGGCTGGCGGCTTGCCAATCCAGATGACATGAAGGCCTTTGTTTCCGCTCTGCGCCAGGGCGAAACCGTGGTCCTGGACGGCCGCTGCGACTGGATAGAGGCGAGCGATTTGCCTTTGTCGGAAACAGGCGCCCTGCGTATCTCGATCACCGACAAACCGATCGCCGGCAATGAAGCACATCTTGTCTACCACCGGCAGACCTTGGCCGTAGGTGTTGGTTGTGAACGGGGTGCTGACGGCAGTGAACTAATCCGGCTGATCAGCAGTACCTTGGCGGAAAGGGAGCTGTCGCAGCTTTCGATAGCAGGTTTGTTTTCCTTGGATCTGAAGTCTGACGAGGCGGCGGTCCATGAGGCGGCACGGTATTTCAGTGTTCCGGCCCGGTTCTTCGACCTGTCGGCGTTGCAGGCTCAGGAACACCGCCTGGCCAATCCATCCGAACTTGTAAAGGCGGAGGTGGGCGTCGCCGGCGTGGCGGAAGCGGCTGCTTTGGCTGCTGGCGGTGATCTCGTTGTCGAAAAACAAAAAGGTCCGCGCAGCACCTGTGCCATTTCCCATTCGCCGGAAATCCTGACCCCGATGCAGCTGGGGCTGCCGCGGGGTCATCTCTCTATTGTGGGCATTGGACCAGGTCGCGCCGACTGGCGCACGGGCGCGGCCGTAATGGCGCTACGCCGGGCTGACGTTGTGGTCGGCTATGGCCTCTATTTGGATTTGATCGCCGGCCTTATCGACGGGAAAGATTGCCGCCGGTTCGAACTCGGCGAAGAAGAAGCGCGGGTTAGCGCGGCCATCGAATTGGCTGCCGCGGGTCAAAACGTCGCCCTGGTGTCGTCGGGCGATGCAGGCATATATGCCATGGGTGCCCTGGTTCATGAATTGTTGGATCGGGAAAACGTTCCGGCGGCCTGGGATCGTATCGCCGTCGAGCTTTTGCCTGGCATCTCTGCGTTGCAGGCGGCTGCACTGCGGGCTGGCGCGCCCTTGGGGCACGATTTCTGCGCCATTTCTCTGTCCGACTTACTGACGCCGCGGGAGGATATCCTGCGTCGCATCCGGGCCGCTGCCGAAGGGGATTTTGTGATCTCCTTTTACAATCCGGTCAGTCGCCGACGCCGTGATCTGCTCGCCTTGGCCAAGGAAATCCTGTTGCGCCATCGGCCCGACGAAACGCCGGTGGTCCTGGCACGGGACCTGGGCCGTCCTGGTGAGAGCCTGCAAGTCCTGCCTCTAGAGGAATTGCAGGTAGACGACGTGGACATGCTGACACTGGTCATGGTCGGCTCCTCCGAGACCAGGGCCAGGCGCCGGGGCGATGGCACCTGGTCCGTCTATACGCCGCGGGGCTATGCCGCCAAGGTGGAAAAGGATGCCAGCGCATGACGGTGCATTTCATCGGTGCCGGTCCAGGCGCGGCCGACCTGATCACATTGCGAGGCCGGGATCTGATCGCGGCTTGCCCGGTTTGCCTTTACGCAGGCTCACTGGTGCCTACCGAGGTCGTTGCCTTTGCCCCCAAGGATGCCCTCGTCATCGATACTGCGCCCCTGAATTTGGCCGAGATCATGGACGAGATCGCACAGGCGCACGAGAGGGGGCAGGATGTGGCACGAGTGCATTCGGGCGATCCCTCCCTCTATGGTGCCATAGGCGAGCAAATCAAGCGGCTAAAGGATCTCGGTATCGACTACACCATAACGCCCGGTGTCCCGGCCTTCGCTGCTTCCGCTGCCGCTTTGGGCGTGGAGCTAACCCTGCCGGATGTAAGCCAGACCATCATTTTGACTCGCACGGCGATGAAGAGCTCCGCCATGCCCCCAGGCGAAGAGTTGGCGGAATTGGGACGTTCCGGCGCCACCCTGGCGATCCATCTATCCGCCCGTAATTTGCGCCAGGTCTGCCGTGATCTGACCCCTCATTACGGCGCCGATTGTCCCGTGGCGCTTGTCTACCGCGCAAGTTGGCCGGATCAGCAGATCATCCGAGGGACATTGGCCGATATTCGGGAGAAGGCCCGCGCCGCCAAGTTGACCCGAACCGCGTTGGTCCTGGTTGGCCGGGTATTGGAAGACGAAGCGGGCAGCGATAGTCGTCTCTATGCCCCGGACCACCGACACATCCTGCGGCATGGCGACTAGCCCAGCCAGGCCAGGGCGGCGTCGACGGAGGTGACTAGATGTTCGTGAACCTGCCGAGGCCGGGCAACCATGATCACCGGCAACCCAAGCATCCTGGCGGCGGCAATCTTGCCATAGGTAGCTTTTCCACCTGCGTTCTTGGAAATCACAGCGGCGATGCCGTGTTCCCGCAACAGCGCCAACTCCTCTTCCTGTTCAAAAGGCCCCCGGGCAAACAGGTACTCTCCGGTGGCCAAATTGGGCAGGTCGTTGCCAGGTGCGATCACTCTGGCCAGCCACCAGCATCGTGTATCCGTTGCGAACGGCGTCAGTTCCTGTCGGCCGGTGGTAACGAAAACCCTGTCCGCCATATCAGCCGCGTTGTCCCTGGCGGCCTCGATGTCGGGAACCTCGAACCATTGATCACCCGCAGCCGCTTCCCACGCCGGTTCCTGCAGGCGCAGCAAGGCAGTACCGGTAGCCGTGCAGGCCGAAATTGCATTGGCAGAAATCTGTGCTGCATAGGGATGAGTCGCATCGATCACCTGGTCGACGTTGTGGGTATTGAGGAACTGCGCGAGAGCTTCCGCGCCGCCAAAACCGCCACTGCGCATTTCCACGCCGGCGATCGCCGTCGCCGTGGTGCGGCCCGCCAGGGAGTAAATAATGTCGCTTCCTAAACCTTGGGCACGGCGGGCCAGATCCGCCGCCATCCAGGTGCCGCCCAGGATCAGTACGGTGCGATCAGTCATGAGAGCGGCCCACCAGTTCGCCGGCCCGATCGAAAATCAAAACCTCGATACGGGCAGTGCCGCGGCTGATGCGGGTTGCTTCATCCCGTGCCAAATCGGCAATTTGGTCCGCCAAAGGCAATCCTGCCGCCTTGGCCGCGGCCAGAACTTCGGCGGCGGTATTGGCTCGTCGGCAGAGGGCGGCGATCTCCGGCGTCTCTGCGGTCAGGGAGGCCAGCCATTCGAAATCCACCTGGCTGCGTTTGGAGTGCAAATCCATATGCCCCCTGGCCAGTTTCGATATTTTGGCGAAGCCCCCCGCGATGGAAAGACGATCCACGGGATGGGTGGCCAAGTACTTCAACATGCCGCCCGCGAAATCACCCATATCGATCAAGGCGCCGTCTTCGAAGCCATGGTGGGCCTGCAATGCCGCTTCCGAAGTCCGGCCCGTTGCGGCGCCGAGATGGCCGAGGCCGGCGGCACGGGCCACGTCGATGCCCTGATGGATGGAAGCAATCCAGGCAGCGCAGGAGTAGGGAATGACGACACCGGTTGTCCCCAGGATCGAAATGCCGCCGACGATGCCCAGACGCGGGTTCATGGTTTGCAACGCCATCTTTTCGCCGTCCGGGACGGAGATTGCCACATCCAGATCCGCCGGCCGTCCTGCGGCATCCATCAGGGCGGTCAGTTCCGCTGTCATCATGGAGCGGGGCACGGGATTGATGGCCGCTTCGCCCACGGCAATTGGCAGGCCCGGCTTGGTCACGGTACCCACGCCGTCGCCGGCAAGAAAACGAATGCCGTCTCCGTCTGCCGCGCGAAAACGGACACGGGCGTGAATGACCGCGCCGTGTGTTACATCCGGGTCGTCGCCGGCATCCTTTTCCACCGCCGCCATGGCCGTGTCGTCCGTAAGCTCTTCGCGGCTGAGGCAAAAGGCGGCGCTGCCGCCCCTGGGCAGGGCGATCTCTACGGGATCAGGAAATTCGCCAAGCAGAAGAGCGTGGCAGGCCGCTTTCGCCGCTGCCGTGGCACAGGCGCCGGTCGTCCAGCCACGCCGCAGGGGTGCCTCCTCTGCCGTTTTCCGCGCCATACTGTTGAAAACCTCTTGATTGGCCTATCCCCCTGCAATAGGCATGCAACGGGCTCCAGGGCAAGCGGCAAAAGATGACACGATCTGCAATTTTTGACGAGACGACAGCCCTAGGCAATTTGCCGTCATTCACGCCCGGCAGTGTTTGGTTGGCTGGAGCCGGACCGGGCGATCCTGGCCTATTAACCCTGCATGCGGTGAACGCTATTCGCCAGGCCGATGTCATCGTGTATGACGCCTTGGTATCCCGCCAAATTCTTGATGGCATCACGGACCCGAAACGGCTGGAATTCGCCGGCAAACGCGGCGGCAAGCCGTCGCCGCAACAGCGGGATATCTCCCTGCGCCTGGTCGAACTGGCGCGTATGAACAAACGAGTCCTGCGACTCAAGGGCGGCGATCCATTCGTTTTCGGCCGGGGTGGGGAGGAGGCCCTGGCCCTGGCACGGGAAGACATCCCCTTCCGCATCATTCCCGGCGTCACAGCCGGCGTCGGCGGCCTGGCCTATGCAGGCATCCCAGCGACCCACCGCACGGTCAACACGGTTGTTAGTTTCATCACCGGCCATACCATCACAGGCCGCCACGACGGCATCGATTGGTCCGCACTGTCGCAAGGCTCACCGGTGCTTGTGTTCTATATGGGCCTGAAGCAGCTGCCGACGATCCAGGCGCAATTGATCGACGCCGGGCGTCCGGAAAGTCAGGCCATGGCCTTGATCTCAAAAGCGGCGACCCCGGCGCAGCAAGTGGTGATTACCACCATCGGCACCTGCATCGAAGCGGCGCAGTCCTCGGCCATCGAGGCGCCGGTTCTCATCGCCGTCGGCGATGTGGTGGATTTGCACCGAAGTCTCGATTGGTTCGATGCAGCCGAGATGGGCGATGGGGCGCCCTTTGTTCATGACTAAGCCGGCACGTGGCTGGATTGTCGCTGCGCCCGGGTCAAATTCGGGCAAGACACTTGTTACCGCCGCCCTGTTGCGCCTGCTGCGCCGCCAGGGCACGCCTGTTACACCGTACAAGGTTGGGCCGGATTACATCGACCCCGGTTTCCTGGCTGCTGCCGCCGGTGAGACCTGTCGAAATTTGGACCCTTGGGCCATGACGCCGGGTCGCCTGCATCAACAATTGGCACTTTCGGAACAGCGTTTCGTCATCGAAGGCGTCATGGGTTTGTTCGACGGTGCCATCAGCGGTGATGGATCTACGGCCGATTTGGCGGCGGCATTGCGGTTGCCCGTGGTGCTCGTAGTTAATGCCAAAGGCCAGGGCGCCTCTGCGGCAGCACTTGCACAGGGCTTTGCAGGTTTCAGGGATGACGTCACCGTCGCCGGGGTGATCTTCACGCAAGTTGCCAGCCCGCGGCATCGCAAACTATTGGCAGATGCCTGCGAAACCGCCGGTATTGATGTCTTGGGTGTATTGGCGGCGGACCCGGGTCTAACCTTGCGGGAGCGCCATCTGGGTTTGGTCCAGGCAAGCGAAAGGGAAGATCTGGATGATCTATTGGAACATGCCGCCGACATTCTGGGCCAGGATATCGATATCACGGCTTTGCAGACCCTAGCCGCCCCGCCTTACTTGGCGAAATCGGCGGCGGAACCATGCCTGCCGCCATTGGGTCAACGCATCGCGGTCGCCAACGACATCGCTTTTGGATTCAGCTATTCCCATGTCCTGGCTGATTGGAAGACGTCGGGGGCGGAGATCCATTTGTTTTCCCCTTTGGCAGATGAGGCGCCCCGTGAGGACACAGACGCTGTTTATCTGCCGGGCGGATATCCGGAACTTCATGCGGGAGTATTGGCCGGGAACCGGATCTTTCTCGACGGGGTACGGCAGGCCGCAAACAGAGGTGCGGTAATTCTAGGCGAATGCGGCGGCTATATGGTGCTTGGCCAGGGGGTTGAGGACAAGGATGGAAGCCGCCATGCCATGGCCGGCCTCCTTAATCTGGAAACCTCGTTTGCCAAACGCAAACTTCACCTCGGCTATCGCCAAATGGAACTGTGTGGGCCCTGTCCGTTGGGGCCCGATGGCAGCCGGTTCCGCGGGCACGAATTTCATTATGCCAACCTGCTCCAGGAAACCGGCGAAAGCCTTTTTACCGTGTGGGATGCCCTGGGCGAACAGGAACAATCGGTAGGCCTGCAGGCAAACGCTGTCATGGGCAGTTTCATTCATTTGATCGACGCCGAATTATCAGAGGGTACCTAGGAGGCCAGATTTCATATGCCGCAAACCCCAGATGACTTGCACCTGCTTTTGGCCGACCTGCCTCAATCGGATGAAGAGGCACGGGCCGCGGCCCAGACCCGCAACGACCAGTTAACCAAACCACAGGGGGCCTTGGGCCGGTTGGAAGATCTGGCCCTGTGGCTCGCCGCCTGGCAGGGCCGTGCCATACCACGTTTGGACAAGGTCCAGGTCCTGATATTTGCCGGTAATCACGGCGTGGTCGCCAAGGGTGTGTCAGCCTTTCCGGCGGAAGTGACAGTGCAAATGGTGGCGAATTTCGCTGCCGGCGGCGCGGCCATCAATCAATTGTGCCAAGCTGCTGGCGCCGAACTGAGTGTCCTTGACCTCGAATTGGACCGGCCCACCGCCGATTTCACGGAAGCACCTGCCTTGAGTTGGGACGAGTTCCTCGATGCTTTTCGAAAGGGTATGGCACAAGTGGCCGAAGATGCAGATCTGGTCTGCATCGGCGAGATGGGCATTGGCAACACGACCGTCTCTGCTGCAATAGCGCATGCCCTTTTCGGCGGCGCGGCGGCGGACTGGACAGGCCGGGGAACCGGTGTCGATGACGCCGGCCTGGCGAGAAAATCGGAGGCAGTGTCCCAGGGCCGAACCCGGCATCAAGACATCTTGGATGACCCTCTCGAGGTCGCACGTTGTCTCGGCGGCCGCGAATTGGCAGCCATGGCCGGCGCTGCCGTTGCTGCCCGTCGGTTCAGCATACCGCTGTTGGTCGATGGCTACGTTGCCTCTGCTGCCCTGGCACCATTGCAGGTGGCGGCGCCCGGTTTCCTAGATCATTGTTGGGCGGCCCATGTTTCGGCGGAGCCGGGTCACCGGCGGTTGCTCGGGAAAATGGGGTTGGTACCATTGCTGGATCTGAATATGCGCCTTGGCGAAGGGTCCGGCGCTGCCACTGCGATACCAATTTTGCGTGCCGCCGTGGCGACCCATGGCGGCATGGCTAGTTTCGCTGATGCTGGGGTGGCAGAGAAGTCGGACTAGATGAGTTCGTCCGGTCCGTCGCGGTTGAGACGGGCCAGGGATTCTGCGGTTAGGATCCCCAGGATGGCCCAGAATATCAAATTCGTGGCCAGGCTGGCGGTGGCGAAATCCGCCGCCAGATTGGCCGGAACGGCACTTTCTAGGCTGTCGGGATGCGGCGCGCCATAAAGATGTGGCAGGGCGATCAGGGCAATGCCGCCGAGGCGCCAGACCAGACCACGTAATAGGAAGATCGCGGCAATGCCACACGCCGTGAGCAGGGCCGTGGCCAGCCACCAAACCTGCCGGGCGACAAGTTCGCCCGCCGGCATGCCCGGCAGTTCGGGGGGCAGACCCAGGGCAGGCGCCATGTTGACGGCGATGAAGCCGCAAAGACCCCAGATCACGCCTTGGCGCCAATCCGCGACATGACGCAAGGCGAATATGGCGGCCAGCACCAGTCCCAGGGCGACGCCGATAAGCACGTTTGAAAGCAATGAAAACAGCAACCGTTCGGCGCCGTCCTCCGGCGCCCAGGCTTCGTCATCGTGGTGGTGGGCGGCGGCAGCCTTGTCGGCCTCGCCATGGGAATGTCCGGACGATGGAGGCGTTGCCCCCTCGAACACTTCTGCCGCAAAGATAAGCGGATAGACCTTCAGCGCCTGCAATCCGGTCAGTGCCGCGCCCGCGACAATGCCCGCCAGTAAGGCGCTCAGAATAATCGATTTCAAAAAGTCCATGGGGCCAAATCCGCCCGGATCGATGGGCCTGGCAGATTAGTGGCAAGGCACCGAGATACCATGGCGGGAATCGTGTGCCGCGTTGTGGATGGCGGCGGGGTGGGACAACGCCACACCAATAAACAATGCGATTCCTAGAAGGGCGGCAAAGCTGGCCTGTATGACCTGGCTGGTCCGGATTTGAACTACCGTCTTTTGATCGGCCACTTTCGCCTGCGCCATGCGTAAACTCTCCCAAATTTTCTATCCGATTTCCGCCCGCTTTTGGTGCCGGATGCGGTTGTCCTCTACGGCGTGAGAATACTTGGCCAGAAGGCAATTACAACAAAAATCGGCGCAATTTTAATTGTTCCGCACCACCCGGCCGGCCCGGTCGCCCGAAAGTTCGCCCTGCGTCAGCGAGAGGGCACCATTGACGAAGACGTAGTCGATGCCCAAGGACTGCTGCATGGGTTGTTCGTACGTTGCCTGGTCTATGATTTTGTCCGGATCGAAGATGACAAGATCGGCAAAGGCGCCTTTTTTCACAACGCCGCGATCCTTAAGCCCAAAGGTCTGCGCCGACAGTCCGGTCATCTTGTGCACGGCTGTCTCCAGATCGAACAGGCCCAGATCACGGCAATAATGGCCTAGGACGCGGGGAAACGTCCCCCAAAGACGGGGATGGGGGTGTTCATCATGGGGCAGGCCGTCGGAACCGATCATGGTCGGTGGATAGGCCAGAATACGCCGCATGTCCCCTTCGTCGATCTGGAAATAGATAGCGCCGGCGGGGGACAGACGTATAGCCGCATCCTGAAGCGAACAGCCCCATTCGGCGGCAATATCGGAAAGATCCCGACCCGTGGCTTCGGGATAGGGCTTGGATTTCGTCACCATGATGCGGATCTTGTCGCTGACCCAGTCCGGATCTAGCACCGTGGAGCCGGCGGCATAGGGGTAGGCGTCCAGGCCCATCGTTGTAGATTCGCGTGCTTTCCCGATGAAAGCGAGGGTCTCGCTGCTGCGACCCCAATTAGCCGGTTGAGCGCATTTGTGATGCGAGATCACCACAGGAACATTCGCCGTCTGCGCGGTGGTCTGGGTTTCCTGGAGCGAAGTGATGATGTTATCCGCCTCGTCTCGCATATGGGTGGTGTAAATACCGCCCGCTTCCGCCACCACTTCGGCCAAAGCTATGACCTCCTCGGTGCTGGCGGCTTTGGAAGTCTTGTAATAGAGGCCCGTGCTCATACCGATGGCCCCGGACGCCAGGGAGGCCCGCAACCGTTCCTGCATGGCGTTGATTTCCGCGTCGGTAGCCACCCGGTCGAGATCATCCATGGCGCCCACCCGCAAGGTGCCGTGGCCCACTAGGGCGGCGACATTGACACTGGGTCTGGTTTCATCGACGGCGTCCAAATAGTCGGCGAAACTCTCAAACCTAAACTCTTTCCGCCCGCCGACGAGGTTCAGTGGCGGCGGCGGATCGATATCCGTCACCGGCGCAAGAGAAATGCCGCAATTGCCGACGACCACAGTCGTCACGCCCTGGCTGATCTTAGCCGGCATCTCGGGCGTTGCGAGGACCGCGTTGTCGTCATGAGTGTGAACATCGATAAAGCCGGGTGCCAGAACGCGGTTCGAGGCATCAACATGCAATTCCCCGGACCAGCCAGTTGTTTCCTCGGGCGGTGCGACGGCAGCGATCCTCTCGCCATTTAGGGCCACATCCATCGCCAGGGCCGGCGCGCCGGTGCCGTCGATCAGCCGTCCGCCGGCGATCACCACGTCGAATTGTTCAGTTTCGGCCATGCTGTTTCCCGTCGCCCGTGATCTATCCTCAAAAACATTCTATGGGGGTTCAGTTGTGATACGAAGAGAATCCTTAGTCTGACGGAGTTCGAACAGGAAGACCTGCTAGAGAGACCACTCGTTGCCCGCGGATTCGCCCGCAACCGTGGTGCGGGCCATGACCCGGGCCTGATCGCCCGGCCAGACTTGGCCCCGATGCAGCATGCAGCGATTGTCCCAGATTACCAGATCACCCACCGACCAATTGTGGATCATGATCCGCGGCGGCTGGCAGGCATCGTCCACCAGTTTTTCCAACAGCGCCCGGCTTTCCGCCTCGTCCTCGCCTTTGATGTGACTGGCGTGCCGGCCGATATAGAGGCTTTTGCGCCCGGTCTTGGGGTGGATGCGGATAATGGGGTGTTCGACCGGCGGCAAGGCGTCCTGTTCCTCCTCGCTCAGTACCCTCAGACCGCCAACCTTGCCCTGGCTGTACATATAGCTGTGCACGGCAATCTTGCCGTCCAGCCAAATTCGCAAATCCTCGTCCAAATCGTCATAGGCGGCCCGCATATCGGCAAATTCGGTGCCGCCGCCGCTGTCGGGAACCTGATAGGCGGTCAACAACGAGGCCTTGGCCGGCACACGTTTGAAGGAACTGTCCGTATGCCAGCCGCGGTTCCCCGCCAGAAAGCGGCCATGATCGCTCTTGTGCGGCCACAAAGTGCCGTCTGCCTTGAGGTTCGAGAGCATGATGATCTCGGGCGGGGTGTATTTTTCTTCCTTGATGCTGCGCTCCAGCACGCCGAAGCGGCGGGAAAAGGCGATATGGTCTTCCTGGCTCAAACTCTGTTCAGGAAAAATAAGCACCCCATATTCATACCAGGCGGCCTCGATCCCGGCGAAGCTTGCATCGTCAAGGTCCCGGCCTAAATCTACGTTCGTGACGACGGCGCCCAGCGTGGCGTCGCAAGGTGTGATATCCATTGTCCCGTCTTTCCGTCGAACATCGCGGCGCTGGATAAGGAATTTGCCATGTTGAGTCTGTTTTTGGCCAGTCTGTTGTTCGTTGGCATTCACGCGGTGATCTCGGGCACAGCCTTGCGCGCCACTCTGATCGGCAAGATCGGCCAGGGACCCTATTTGGGGCTGTTTTCACTGCTGTCAGCCGGTGCTCTGGCCTGGATCATCCTTGCCTACCGCGATGCGCCGTTTGTGGAACTTTGGCCGGATGTAGCGGCACTGAAAATGCTCGCTGTACCGTTGATGCTGATCGCCATCGTTTTGGCGGTTTTGGCATTTTCCACGCCCAACCCTACGGCTGCAGGGGGCGAAAGGGCACTGAAGGGTAAAACATCGGCAAAGGGCATCATCAAGGTCACGCGGCATCCTTTTCTGGTCGGCGTGACGATCTGGTCCATCGCCCATATCTTGGCCAACGGCGATCTGGCCTCGATGATCCTTTTCGGTGGATTTCTGGCTCTTTCCTTGATCGGGCCAGTGCAGATCGATGCCAAGCGGGCCGCCAGTTTTCCCGACGACTGGCCCCGTTTTTTGGAACAAACCTCATGGCTACCTTTTGCCGCATTGCTTCAGGGCCGGGCAAAGGTCACATTGGCGGAAATCGGTTGGGGGCGGATGGCGGGCGGCGTGGTGCTGTTCCTTGTCATCCTGCTGCTGGGCCATGAATGGCTGTTTGGTATCCCGGTGCTGCCGGGTCAATAACGCGGTTCAGGTTATGTCTTGGTAAAGAGTTTTTGGGCTTGCAGTTGTTCTTATCCCGTGGAATGTGTTGCTGGGGGCCAATGGGGTTAGAAGGGCCATGGATTCAGCGATCCTTCTGAAATACGACCAGCGTGTGCCACGCTATACTTCCTATCCGACCGCCGTGCAGTTCACGACGGAAGTAGGTGAGGCGCAGCACACCGACTGGCTGGGCGCGGTGGGACGGGACGAACCGGTCTCGCTCTATGTCCATGTGCCATTCTGCGAGGTGCTGTGCTGGTATTGCGGCTGTAACACGCAAGTCGGCCGGCATCAGAATACCTTCGAAACCTATACCGACCTGGTCTGTCAGGAGATCGACCGGGTCGCCGAACGCTTGGGCGAACGGCCAAGGGCGGCGGCGGTGCATTGGGGCGGCGGCACGCCAAGCGCCATCGGCACCGGGCGCATGGGCCGGATCATGGAGAAACTGCAGCAGCATTTCGACTTCTTACCGGACATAGAAATCGCCGTGGAAATGGACCCCCGGGTGCTGTCTGCGGACGATATTCGCACCTTGACCCGGGATATGGGCGTCAATCGCACCTCAATCGGCGTACAGGACTTCGATGCGGAGGTGCAGGCTGCCGTCAATCGGGTGCAGCCCTATGACCTGGTTGCGGAAACGGTGGAACATCTTCGTGCGGGCGGCATCACCGATCTGAACTTGGATCTGATGTACGGTCTGCCCTTCCAGCGCCGGGACAATTTCGGCAAATCGGCGGATTTGGCTGTCGGCCTAGCGCCAGAACGCATGACATTGTTCGGCTATGCCCATGTGCCATGGATGTTTTCCCATCAGAACCTGATCAAGGAAGACGATCTCCCCAATGCCGAGGAACGGCTGGTTCTGTTCGATGAAGCCTTAGAACGCATGGAGGCGGCCGACTACGTTCATATTGGACTGGACCACTTCTCCAAGTCGGATTCGGAGATGACCATTGCCCAACAGGAAGGGCGCCTGCATCGCAATTTCCAAGGCTATACGACGGATACCGCCAAGACACTGATTGCCTTCGGCGCCTCCGCTATCTCCACCCTGCCGGGGGGCTTTATCCAGAACAAGTCCGCCGCCCGTGACTATATGAATGCCATTCGTGCCGGCGGTCTGGGCACCAACCGGGGCGTCGGCCTAACTGACGAGGACCGACTGCGGTCCCATATCATCGAACGCCTGATGTGTGATTTCCATATCGATCTTGAAGCGGTTTGCGATGCCTTCAGTTTTCCAGTGGCCGATCTGGCGGGTGACATGGAAAAGCTGGATCCGCTGATCGCCGACGACCTGGTGGCCGTGAATGGCTGGAAGGTGGATGTCCTGCCCCGGGGTCGTATGCTGGTACGCATGGCCTGTGCGGCGTTCGATCAGTACCACGCCCCGAACCCGGACAAACCGGCCCACGCCAAGGCGATTTGAGACAGTCCCGAGCCGCGAGAAAGCGTTAATTGTTCCTTAGATCGTGTATCGGCATGATGATTGCCGATCATTGAAGGATATCGCGCCTGAACTTGTGGAGGGCTGAATGATCCGTATCTTCTTATTGGGCGCTAGTGCCCTAATGCTGGGTGCCTGCGTTACCGGACCAGTCGAAAAAACGTTCGAACGCGCTGCGGTTCGTGCACCCGAGAATATCTTGGGCGAGGCCGGCAAAGCGATCAACGAAGCGGCCTTCGAGGCAGAGGTGGATGCCTTTCAGAATCGCCGCCGCCCACAATATCCCCCGGGTCAATTGTCGGCATTGACGGCGGCCGTTCCATCGGGTGTCAAACTGCCGCTGATTGTTTATTCCCATGGCTGTGCCGGCATCGTACGTTCCAGCATCGGTCACTTGCGTTGGCTTGCGAAGTTGGACGATTTCGCGGTGATCGCACCGGATTCCTTTGCTCGAGACCGGCCGGAATACTGTTTCCGTGATTTCACTGTGAATGTGGCCCTATCCGGCGAAATACGCGCCATGCGCCAGCATGAGATGGAGCATGCCATGGCTCAGATCGCCAAACTCCCTTGGGTTGATCGGAGTAACATCTTTCTCATGGGGCATTCCCAGGGCGGCGCCGTCGTGTCCTCATACAGCGGTCCATTGAAAGTCCGCGGCCGAATCCTTCTCAATGGCTTTTGCAGCGATACCTGGGGCGATGGCATGAACGATGACGAAGCGCTGCTGACCTTTGATACGGGCAAGGATTTCTGGTTCCGGAACTATCCGACCAGTTGCCGCAGTTATGCGTTGAGCCGACCGCGAGGCAAGTCGGTCTTCAAGGCGGACAGTGCCAGCCATGATCTGGTACTCGAGCATTGGCCGACGGTGAAGGCGTTTCTCGCGCAAAACCGCCGCTAAATTGTAATTGGCCCTGGCAGTGGACTTAACAACGGGTCGTATGACATTGCGCGCCAGTCATGTATGTATGGGCGCAAGTCCAACCATCCCTAACTAGAATCTCCCTCGAGCCACATGACCCAAACCAAGAAGCGTATCGCCGTTTTCGAACGGTTCGCCCATCCCGTTACAGCCGAAATCCTGGCCCGGGAGCCTTCCATCGCCGTCGACGTCCTGCAGTTGAGCGACCCGGATGCTGAAAACTGGCAGGCGCTGTCGGCGGTACACGGTTACCAAATCCGCGCGGCGCGGGACGAATTGCCCCTGCAGTTTCATTGCAGCGCCGAATTCCTTAACCGCTGCCCTAATCTGCTGGTGGTCTCATCCATGGGTGCGGGCTTCGACCCAGTCGATGTGGATGCCTGCACCAATGCCGGCGTCATCGTCGTCAACCAGGCCGGCGGCAATGCCGAGGCCGTAGCAGAACATGCCCTGGGTATGATGCTTATGCTGTCGAAACGGGTCGGCGAGACCGACCGCTTCATGCGGGAACAGGACGGCATTGGCCGTAATGACTTCATCGGTAACAACATCCAAGGCAAGACACTGGGTATTATTGGACTGGGTCATGTGGGCCGGCGCACAGCGGAACTCTGCGGCAAGCTTTTCAATATGAAGGTTCTGGCCTACGACCCCTATATTTCGGATGAGGATTTCAGGGAGCGCGGCGCGATCAAGACTGGGTGGGATGAGCTCTTGGCTGCTTCCGATTTCATCTCGGTGCATTGCCCCCGTACGGACGAAACCCTGAACTTTCTGAACGCCGCGGCCTTCACCAAAATGAAGCCCGGCGCCATCTTCATCAACACCGCGCGTGGCGGCATCCACGAAGAGCACGACCTATTCGAGGCCCTGCGCAGCGGCCATTTGGGCGCCGCCGGCCTGGATGTCTGGGCCGTGGAGCCGCCGCCCAAGGATCATCCATTGTTGAGCCTCGACAACGTCATTGCCAGCCCCCATACCGCCGGCGTCACCCACGAATCCAGGCACCAGGTCGCGACATATGCCGGTGAACAGCTGTTGGAGATCTTCGCCGGCCGCAAACCGCCCCGGCTTTTGAACCCCGAGGTATGGCCAGTGTTCCAAGAGAGGTTCAAGACCGCATTCGGCGATTAGCTCATCTGCACGAACTGGGCGATTAGGGCGGATACCGCCTCGGGTGCATCTTCTTGCAGGAAATGGCCGACGCCGGGCAACGTCACGACAGGGGCCGTGGGCCACATGTCCCTGAAGCAGCCGATGGCGAAGTTCATGGGCAGGGCACGGTCGGCCTCGCCGAAGATCATCATGGCCGGTTTCGCTTTCACCGCCGCCGTGGCCTCGGCCGTGCGCACGGTTTTGAGGTAGTCGAACGTTTCGCCATCAGCGATGCATTGGGGAAAACGATAGGCGGCGATGCAGTCGTCGGGCTTGGGAAAAGGCGCAGCGTAGGCGCGGATCCAGGTTTCATCCACATGATCCGTTCGTTCGAAGCCGACTCGTTTCATCACGGATAGGGCGGTGGCGGACAAATTCTTGATGGTCGGCTCGAAGGCGGGACCATTGACCCATTGAAACCAGAGTGAGCCATCGCTGAACTGCCCGGCGCTTTCGGGCGCACGGCCGCCGACAATGGCGTTCATAACGCAAAGGCGCGCGACGCGTTCGGGATGGCGATAGGCGATGTTGCTGCCAATGGGGCCGCCCCAGTCCTGCATCACCAAGGTAATGTTGCTTAGGTCCAGAGACAGCACCAAAGCTTCCAGATTTTCGCAATGTTCCTGGATCGTATAGGCCCGGTCCTGAGGCGTCTCGCTCTTGCCGAAACCCATGTGATCGGGCACCACAACACGTCCATGCTTGGCCAGGCGCGGGATGATATTGCGATAGAGATAGCCCCAGGTCGGCTCTCCATGCAGACAAAGAAACGTTTCCGTGCCGTCCGGATTCACGTCCACATAATGCATGGCGAAGCCGTTGCCGTGGAAGAAATTGGGTGGATGGGGCCAAGTGCCCTCGAATGTTTCACCTGCCTCGATCATTGGCGTCTCCCACACATTCATACCGCTGATTTCGCAATGTAATCACATCGGGAATTATTGAAAAAGGAATCCTGTTGGGTAGGGCAAGTTCACAATGACTCGCAGCTGGTGGATATTCCCCTTTGATCGCTGCGCCCGGCGTTTTAGGCTTGGAGCCGGGAGGCCGCTATGGCGCAACAGAAAATAGAAGTCAAAGCGGAACCGAGTGGGTTTGGCGCCGAAATTGCAGGCGTCGACCTGGCCGGTGACATCGATGATCAGACCTTCGTCGAAATCCGTGCCGCGATTATCGGGCACAAGGTGCTGGTGTTCCGAAATCAGGAGATTGATGACGCGGCGCATTACGCATTTGCTCAGCGCTTCGGACCCTTGGAGGGTCATATCAATCGTTCCACTCGTCATGACGAACTGCCCAAAATCCAGGTCTTCGGCAATCTGGACGCCAACGGCAAAACCACCGGCGTGCACCCGGAAAAGGGTACCCTGGTCTGGCATACGGACAAATCCTATGTGGCGACACCGTCTTTGTTCACCATTCTGCGTTCGCCTTACGTCGCCAAACAGGGTGGCGATACGTTGTTCGCGGACACGGCCCGTGCCTTTGCCGAATTGACGCCCGACAAGGCCGCGGGTTTGGACGGCCTGCGGGCCGTGCACGATTGGAAACGCAGCCGGGAGAAATCCGACGAACGCCCGGCCACGGCCGAGGAAATCGCCGCCGCACCCCCCGTCGATCACCCATTGATCCGTACCCATCCGGAAACCGGGGCTCGGGTGATCTATACGGGCAATCATGCTTCCCACATACTTGATTGGGATATCGCTCGTGGTGAGGCCCTGCTGGCGGAACTGGAACGCCACGCGACCCAGGAGAAATTCATTTACCGCCATAAATGGCAAGAGAATGACGTTCTCATGTGGGACAACCGCTGCACCATGCATTGTGTCACGCCCTACGACGCCGCGAAGGAACGCCGCGTCGTGCACAGGGTCGTGGTCCAAGGGGATCGGCCATATTAGGTCAGTGGCGGGCAGGAATGCCGTGTATAGGTTGCGGAGAATATCTTGGGGATTAGGGCAATGAAGCTTCTGTTGCGTAACTTGGTCGCATTTGTCCTGCTGATCGGGCTCGTGAGCGGGGCAAGGGCGCAAAGCCTCGACCTCACCATCCTGCATATTAACGACGTTTATGAGATTGCCGCCAAACGGGGCGTTGGCGGCTTTCCGCAATTGATGACCTTGTTGAAGCAGGAACGGGCCCGCGCAAAACATCATCTGACCACCTTTGGCGGCGACCTGATTTCGCCGTCGGTGATGTCAGGCCTGACCAAAGGTACGCAGATGATCGCCCTGATGAATGCCATCGGCGTCGATGCCGCCGGCTTGGGCAATCACGAGTTCGATTTCGGCGACGATGTCCTGAAGCAGCGCATGGCAGCCTCGAAGTTCACTTGGCTGGCCAGCAACACCCTTGGCGCGGATGGAAAGCCTTTCGGCGGCGCCAAACCGCGCATAATTCGGCGGATCGGTGAATTCAAGATCGGTCTGTTTTCGCTGTTGACGCCGGAGACCATGCATCTCTCCAGCCCCGGCGCCGGCGTGACTTTCACGGCGCCGTTGGCGGCCGCAAAGGCGGCCGTCAAGGACCTTAAAACGCAAGGGGCTGACCTGATCATGGCCCTGACCCATCTGGATATCGCCGCCGACCGGGCCCTGGCGCGGGAGGTGAGAGATATCAAGGTTATCCTGGGCGGCCACGATCATGACCCGATTTTGTTCTACGAAGGCGGCACCCTGATCATGAAGGCGGGTTACGATGCCCATTATCTGGCCGTGGCCGACCTACATATCGAAAAGAAGAAGGGCCGCCACGGCATGCAGGTGGTCATGCGGCCCGAATGGCGCTTTCTATCCACCGCCGGGGTAACGCCGGACCCGGAAGTGCAAAAGATCGTGTCCGGTTTCGAGAAGGATTTGGATGAGAAGCTGGCGGTAGCCGTCGCAAAGACCGCCGTCACCCTGGACAGCCGGCGTGCCACGGTCCGTAGCCGCGAAAGCAATATGGGCAACTTGATCGCAGACGCCATGCGTCAAGCCACCGGTGCCGATGTGGCGTTAACCAATGGCGGCGGCATCCGCGGCAACCGGCTCTATGAAGCCGGCACCACGCTGACCCGAAAAGATTTCCTGAGTGAACTACCCTTCGGCAACGTTACGGTGCTGATGTCTCTCACCGGCGCTGATCTATGGGATGCTTTGGAGATCGCGGTGAGCCGTATCGAGGACGGAGCCGGCCGCTTCGCCCAGGTCTCCGGCATGCAATACATCTTCGATCCGTCCAGGCCTAAGGGCAGTCGCATCGTCGGCGTCACCATTGCCGGCATGCCCCTGGACAAATCCAAGAACTACAAGGTCGCCACCAATGATTATATCGCCAGCGGCGGCGACGGCTATGCGGTCCTGAAGCGGGGCAAATTGCTGATCGACCCGTCTGGCGCCACCTTGATGGCAAACCAGGTTATCGACTATGCCGCGGCATTGGGGACGATCGCCGGCAAGATCGAGGGCCGCATCCGCACGAAGAACTAGCGCACGGCCATTTCCAGCGGTGCCGAAGACAGACGCTCGAGGCCGTCTTCGGCGACGATGACGGATTCGCCGAGACACATTGCCTGGCCCGCCTCGCTGTCCATCAGGATCATGTGCAGAAAGAACACCATGCCCGGCGCCGCCAGAACAGGGTTGCCGTGGTAAAACATGGGGGTATCCATCCAAATCGGGGCAAAGACGGCGCCCAGTGAGTAACCACAGGCGTTCATGCGGGCATGTTCAAGACCAGCCCCGTCCAGAACCCGGGCATGGGCATCGAACACGCTGCCGATAGGCTCGCCGGGGCGCAGGGCAGCCTTGCTTGCTTCCAGCGCATCCCTGGCAGCTTCGAACATATGGGTCTGGTGCGCCGTCGGCTCACCTACGACAATGGTGCGCATCATGCAGGCATGGTAGTGGCGATAGGCACCGGCAAATTCCAGGGTAAGCTGATCGCTCGGCTCCAGAACCTTACGGCCCGTGAAGTAACGGCACAGGAGGGCATCCGCGCCTGAGCCGATGATGAATTCGTTACCCGGATAATCACCGCCGCCGCGAAACACCGCCCCCTGCATGGCGGCAAGGATGTCTCCTTCTTCCGCGCCGGCCTTTGTGGTCGCAAGGGCCTGATCCCAGGCTTCGTCGGCCAATTCGCCCGCCCGGCGCACATAGGCCAATTCGGCAGGGCTTTTCACCAGACGCAGCAAGGTGACAAGATCCGAGGCATCTTCCAGATCGCAGAACCCGTCCAGGGTATCATTCAAGATCATGCCGTTCTTTGCCGTCAGACCATAGGCGTCATATTCCACGCCCAGGCGTCGGCCGGCGCAGCCCTGAGCTGCCAGCAGGTCTTTCAAGTCGTCCGCGGGTGTTGCGCCCTCCCGGTCCACCCAGATGCGGATGTCGTCGATCAGGGAGGTATTTTGGGCCTGGCGCAGGTCAGGTGCCCGGGTCAAAAGGATCAGGGTGCCGTCGGTGCCTAGATAGAGGCATTGGAAGAAGCAGAAACCAAAAGTGTCATAACCGGTCAGATAGAACATGCTCTCCTGACGGAACATCAATAATCCGTCCAGGCCCTTGGCTTGCATGGCACTGATAGTGGCCGCGATGCGGCCTTGGTACTCATTGTTCTCGAAATGTAGCGCCATGGATCCTTCGCTCTTTGTCCAGCAGGTAAATGATAGCCTTACCATTCGGGCCGTGCCACCAGGATGCCGTCTTCACGCGAAACACGAATGGCAAAATCCAGGCTGTCGGCAGTAAGTGCAAGGTCCCTGTCTAGTGGTGGATAATCGCCGCTGGCGACCAGATCCGGGTTCGGCGGCGGCACCAGAGAGGCGGTCAAGGTGCTAAGTGCCGTCTTGTCCGGGGCAATGCCCTGTAACAGGGCACGATGATAGAGGGCGCAGATTTCATCTTCCGCGGCAGGGCGTTCCGCCGCGCCCATGGCAACGATGGATACGCTGTCGGGGTTCAGCGCCCGAATGCGCCGTACCGTTGCCGCGGCGGTGACAAACGCGCCGGTATAGAGAACATCGGCGCCGGCCGCTGCGACCAGTCCACGGGTACCGTTCGAGGTTTTCTGCGCCAGGGTCTTGCCGCTCAAGTCTGCTTCCGAGACGGCCTGGGGTGAGTTGCCGAAATCAAAGCCGTCGATCCGCCGTCCGCCGGCCTCCCCAATACAGAAATCCGCCCGACCTGTATCGCGTAAATGAAAAGCAGTCCGTGTATCATCAACCACGAATATAGCCTCTGCACCGCTGGCGAAGGCATGGGCGGCGGTAGTGAAGGCGCGAAAGACATCAATGATGACGGCCACGCCCCTGGCCGCGCGGGCGCCTTCCTCAAGGCGGGCAATCTCAATATTCATAAAACGTAATCAGTCTTCGTCGCGGGACGCGGCAAAGTTCGGCTGGCGCTTTTCTACAAAGGCGCGCACCGCTTCGCCGTGGTCAGGGTCCTTGGCGGATGTCACCAACTGCGCGGCCTCGTGGTCCAGGGCAGTCAGGAAATCACTGCGCAAGGCAAACTCCAGGTTCTGTTTCATCAGGCGCAAGGCGCCCCGCGGTCCGTCGGCAAAGGAATTCGCCATGGCCATGGCCGCATCCTGCAACTCGTCGTCGGGCACAACTTGGTTCACGAGTCCAATTCGTTCACAGCGTGCGGCTTCGATACGTTCGCCTGTAAACATCAACTGCCGCGCCTGTGCCGTGCCCACAAGCTGCGTCAAAAGCCAGGAAATGCCGTAATCGCCGCTCAAAGCCACCCGGCGGTAACCGGTCGAAACAAAGGCGGAGGCGGCCGCGATGCGGATATCGCAGGCAAGGGCGATGGACAGCCCGGCGCCGACTGCGGGGCCGGGCAGGGCGGCTATGGTTGGCTGCGGCATGGCGGCCAAAGCCCCGGTCAGGGTGCGTTGGCGCTGCTGCAAATCGGCAATACGCTCGACCTCGCTCATGGTCTTTTTGGGACTGTTGCCGCCCATGCCCTTGACATCGCCGCCGGCGCAAAAGGCGGTGCCGCTGCCGGTCAACAACAGGGCGCCGACCGTCGCATCATCGGCTGCATTGGCCAGCATGGTTCGAAGGGCAGGGGAGAGTTGGTCGGAAAGGGCGTTGCGGGCTTCCGGGCGATTGAGGGTCAGGACCAACACGCCGCCATCCTGGCGTGCCAATAGATGCTCTGTGCCGGTGTCGATGGTACGTACCGTCACCGGCCTAATCCTTGCGGAATTGATCCAGCGTCACCACGTTGTCGCCGCTGTCGGCGGCCGGTTCTTCAACTTCTTCCGGTTCCGGGGCCGTTTCCACCCGGCCGGTTTCATCGCCTTCGGCGGTATCCTCCGATTGGCCGAATTGCAGGCCGAATTGGACACTGGGATCGAGGAACGAAGTCAAAGCCTGGAAGGGGATGAATAGGCGCTGGCCCTGGCCGCTGAAACTTAGGGTAATTTCGAAGGCATCCTCGCCCACTTCCAGGCCCCAGAATTTGTGCTGGATGACGATTGTCATCTCTTCGGGGTATTGCAGGCCCAGGTTTTCCGGAATTTCA
This sequence comes from uncultured Rhodospirillaceae bacterium, assembly GCA_964344935.1. Taxonomy (GTDB): domain Bacteria; phylum Pseudomonadota; class Alphaproteobacteria. The sequence continues at coordinate 231,345 of CAYFPL010000008.1, read as the reverse complement.
ACCCCCGGATACCTCGTCTTGAAACCGATATAGAAATGATGGTCACCGATCAGGCCGTTTTCAGCGGTCCGCTCCAATACGGTCCGTACCACGTTGCGCAGGTTGTCCTCGACCAACTGGCCATATTGCATTTGATCTTGGGCCATTCCCCACGGGACCTTTTTCTGGTTCTGGTTGGTTCTCAATGTGCGGACATAACCCATGGCCGGCGGGTGGGTCCAGTGAATTAGTGGGGGGCTTCTGTTGCCCGGTCCCCCCCGTAACCGCGCTTACCTAATCACTTAGGCAGCGAGCACCATTTCATTATCATTGGCACTTGTAGTGTTTGGTCCGATAACGGTGGTACCATGCCGAACGCAGACTGTGCCTTTATTACGCGCGTCGATCCTATTTCGCCCCCATCAGCAATACATTCGTTTGGCTGCTTTCTTCGGCCAAGGGATGATTCGCCCTTGAATGCATTCCTGGTGGAGGCGCCGGGTACCGCCCCCGGGTCCGCTACGTCTATTCCGCAAAGCGTTTAGCGTCATAGCCGGTTGAACCGGCAAGGCATATATAGGGCTTTTTCGTTAATTTTTAAAGACCGGGCTTGCCGTGGAGAGGGGGGCGCCCTGACCGCTTGGTACCCCATGGTCACCGGTTTATGTTATGACCCAGCGGCCCAGCAGCCGTCCGAGATTATGGAGTTCCCCGATGCCGGTCAGTGAAGCCCAGAAACAGGAAATTGAACAGCTTCGCGGCAATACCTCGGAAACATTGCGTAGCACTGTCTCCGGTATCGAGGAAATGCTCTACAAGGCCGTCCCCGTACTGGATCAAGGCTTCATTCGGGTTATCGATTATATGGGCGATGACGGGGCAGTGGTGCAAGCGGCCAGGGTCTCGTACGGCCGGGGCACCCGCAAGGTGTCCGAGGACCGTGGCCTGTTGCGCTATCTAATGCGCCATCGCCATACCACGCCGTTCGAGATGTGCGAGATCAAATTTCACGTCAAGCTGCCCGTTTTCGTGGCCCGTCAGTGGATCCGCCATCGCACTGCCTCTGTGAACGAGTACTCCGCGCGGTATTCCATTTTGAACCGGGAGTTCTACATTCCCGCGCCGGAACACCTCTCGACCCAGTCAAAGACCAACCGCCAGGGGCGCGGCAACGTGTTACAGGGTGAGGAAGCGGCCCGCGTGCTTGATATCCTGCGTGAGGATTCCGCCCGTAACTATGCGGACTACCAGGAAATGTTGAATGAGGATGACGAAGGCAATGTCATCGATCCAAACCGTGACGGTTTGGCGCGGGAATTGGCGCGGATGAACCTGCCATTGAACATTTACACCGAATGGTACTGGAAGTGTAATCTCCATAATCTGTTACATTTCCTAAGCTTACGTGCGGATCCTCATGCGCAATATGAAATTAGGGCTTATGCGGATGTTATGATGGAGGCGCTGCGCGCCTGGGTCCCAATCACGGCGGAAGCGTTTGAGGACTATCGCATGGGCGGTGTGCATCTCTCCCGCGCTGGGCTCGAGGCGGTCAAGCGTATGCTGGATGGCGAGGACGTCAATGCCAAGGACTGCGGCATAGCACCACGCGAATGGCGTGAAATGATGGCCGCCCTGGGCCGCGACGAATAGGCTGGCGAAACTAAACCGCAGCAATCCGCCGCGGTAATTCAAGGTTCCCTGATTAATCGACCCTGGCGTATCATTGCGCAAGGTTTGGTTACATTTTGGATATGGTCGCGGCAAACCCAGGGGATCTGGCATGGAAGAGGTAGCGGCACCGGCGGCGCCCGAGGAAACGTCAACCGGCACAGGCAACACGAACAAGGCGCCCATGGCGCCCATGAAGCTCGAAGATACGGGCCTGGACCAGGCCTTCCTTATCAATCTCATCGCCAAGGGTATGTTCCTCGAAAACATCGAGGATGTGGCGCAACTGACCCAGGCCATCAAACTGCCCGATAACATCATCAACGGCGTTGTTCAGGAAATGGTCGACCGCAAACTGATCTTTGCCACCGGTTCCAGTGGTGCGGGTGCCGGAGCAGCGGTCCGATATCAGTTGAGCAAGGACGGTCAGCAACTGGCCCAGGATGCCTGCATCCAGAACCAGTATTTCGGACCGGCGCCGGTACGCCTGGAGCAATACCAGGCCCGCATCAAGGCCCAATCCATTGGCGGCGAACGAATTTCAAAGGAAGATATTGCCAAGGCCTTCTCCGATATCGTCGTGCCAGGGGATTTCGTCCAGCGTCTGGGCCCCGCAATAAATTCAGGTCATAGCATTCTGATTTACGGCCCTGCCGGCAACGGCAAGACCACGGTTGCGGAGAAAGTCGCCGAGATATTCGAGAGCGTCATCTACGTTCCTTATTGCTTCGAGATCGACGGCAACATCGTCAAGGTGTTCGACCCGGCCATTCACAAAGAAATCACCCCGCCCGAAGGTAGCGAACCGGCCCGGCCCACCCTGCGCCGGGCCAAGAACGACCGCCGCTGGGTGGCCTGCCGCCGGCCGGTGGTGGTCACAGGCGGTGAATTGACCATGGAGATGCTGGATCTGAAGTTCAACGAGATTGCCAAATTCTACGAGGCGCCGTTGCACGTTAAGGCCCTAAACGGCACTTTCATCATCGACGATTTCGGCCGCCAGAAGGTCAGCCCCGAGGAACTGCTGAACCGCTGGATCGTGCCGCTGCAATCCCGCATCGACAACCTGACCCTGTTCTCTGGCAAGGCTTTCGTCCTGCCATTCGACGAATTGGTGATTTTCTCCACCAATCTTTCGCCTGACAACCTGATGGACCCGGCCTTCCTCCGCCGCATACCCTACAAGCTGGAAACCCACATGCCCACGCCAGAGGCCTTCCGCGCCATCTTCGACGCCGTCGCGGCCAAGCAAGGCATGCAGTTGACGGACGAGATTTTTGACAATGTTGTTCACCAGTTGACCGAGGTTGCGGGCAAGCCTTTGGCTTGTTACCAGCCCAAGTTTATCGTCGACCAAGTGGTCGCCGCCTGTAAGTATGAAGGCATCGACCCGGTGATGACGCCCGAGTTCGTTGCTGACGCACTCAGCAACCTATACGTCCAGAATTCCTCCTACGTGGGCCAAGTGGGCACCTCGGCACCGGCAACCTGATACGAATTGTTGTAGAGGCAGGAAACATCATCCGCGGTGCGATTGGCCCGCCCTGCGGGATCAACTTGTATTCCAAATGCGTGACTTTCGGCGTGAATGCGGTGCGCAGTAACTGGATCGTTGGTTTTTCTCCACAGCGCGCCGACTTATACTGATGAACCTGTTGGAAACGAAAACACAAGGGAGGCGCGGACGATGATCGGATATTGCACAATCGGTGTGTCGGATATGGACAAGGCCAAGGCCTATTGGGGCGAACTGCTCGCGGACCTGGGCGCCAGTGTACAGATTGATATAGGCCGCCTGGCGATGATCGGTCCGGGGATGGATCAACCCATGCTGGCGGTATGCATTCCCTATGACGAGAATGATGCCAGTCCGGGGAATGGCAACATGGTTGCGATCAACCCGGGGTCCAAGGAAATGGTGGACAAGCTGCACGCCAAGGCGCTGGAATTGGGTGGCAGCAACGAAGGGGATCCGGGCCAGCGTATTCCGGACATGTTCTACGGCGGCTATTTCCGGGATCCGGACGGTAACAAGGCTGTGTTCTTCCAGTTCGGCTAGCCGACGCCCCTACCACGGCATACTTGCGCCCCGCCTTCCAAAAGGGATCGGCGGGGCGCAAGAGACGCCTCAATCAAGCACGATATCAGCCGCGCCAGCCGATGGCCTTGCTTTCCATTAGGTTGGCGATTTCATCCTGAGACAAGCCCCAGGCGGCGAGACCCTCGCTCGTCCCGGCGCCATATTCTGGCGGCGCTGACTTTATGGCCGCAGGCGTGCGTGAGAAGCGCGGCGCCGGCACCGGTTGCTTGACGCCGTCCACTTCGACGAAACTGCCCCGGGTCTTAGCGTGTTCGTGTTCGAAGGCTTCGTCGAAAGTGAGGACGGGGGCAAAGCAGATATCCGTCCCTTCCATGATCTCGCACCATTCATCGCGGGTCTTTTCGGCGAACAGTGCCTCGAACTTCTTTGCCATGTCGGGCCAGGTGGGACGGTCCATCTGTGCCGGCAAGTCGGCCGGGTCGAGGCCCAGTTTGTCCAGCAGGATGGCATAGAACTTTGCCTCGATGGAGGCGATGGAGACGAACTTGCCGTCCTTGGTCTCATAGCAGCGATAGAAATGGGCGCCGCCGTCGAGGATGTTGGAATTGCGTTCATGTACCCAATCGCCGGCGGCCAAAGAGCCGAAAGCACCGGTCGCCAGATAGGCGGCCCCCTCGGTCATGGCGGTGTCCACCACCTGGCCTTGGCCCGATTGTCGCGCCTCGATGATGGCGGCCAGCATGCCCACGGCCAGGAACATGGCGCCACCGCCCATGTCGCCCACCACATTGAGGGGCGGTTGCGGGAGCTCTTTCGGGCCGATGGCATGCAGTACGCCGGTAAGCGCGATGTAATTGAGGTCGTGGCCGGCGGCTTGGTTCAGGGAACCATCCTGGCCCCAACCGGTCATGCGGCCATAGACTAGCTTCGGGTTCCGTGCCAGGCACTCATCCGGGCCGAGGCCAAGCCGCTCCGTGACGCCGGGGCGGAAGGGATCGACGATGGCGTCAGCCTGCTCCACCAACTTCATGACCGTGGCGATGCCGTCGGGATGCTTCATATCGATCGAGACGGACGGCCGCCCCCGGCGCAGCAGGTCTGTCCGTGTGGTGCGCGGGCTACCCAGGCCCGAAGGGGCATTGCGGTCGATGCGCAGAATGTCCGCGCCCAGGTCCGAAAGCAGGCTGCAGCACAAAGGCGCCGGCCCGATGCCCGCAAGTTCAATGATCTTGACCCCCGCCAGAGGGCCCGATTTTCCGTCGCTCATGATGTTTCCTCGATTTCCAGATTACTCAGAATTCTTGCCGGCCGGGCCGACCTGTTTGCCCATGGCTTCCTCATATACTTTCAGGATCGCCGTGACGTTCTCGCCGCCATTGTCCTTACCCCGCGCCATGCGCATGACGTTGTGGACCTGCGGCCCCAACAGCAAGGGCATGTCCAACTCGTCCGCCAATTCCAGGGCCAGGCGCAGGTCCTTGTAGGCCAGATCGACCGTAAACGCCGGATCGAAGTCTCGCTCCAAGGCGCTCTTCGCGACACCGCGATAGCCCATGGAGTTACCGGAGGAATTGCGCACGATCTCGTTCAAGACACCTGGATCCATGCCCGCGGCCACGCCCAGCATCAGGCCCTCGGCGCCGGCGGTCATGTTGATAAAGGCGATCATGTTGTTGACCAGCTTGGCGATGCAGCCCGTGCCCAGATCGCCGGTGTGAACGATCGTCTTGCCGAAGGATTCGAAAACCGGCATGCAGCGTTCAAAGGCATCCTTGTCACCGCCGACCATGATGGCGATGGTGGCTTTCTCGGCGCCGACAACGCCGCCCGAGACCGGGCCATCCAGAGTGACGATGTCCTTGGTTGCCAGGGCGTCGGCAATCTTACGCATCATCACCGGTGAGTTGGTTGATAGATCCACGTAAATTGTGCCGGGCTTGGCATTCTCGCCGATGCCACCCGGTCCCAGGGCCACGGCCTCTACATCCTTGGGCATGGGCAGGGACGTCATCACAATTTCCACTTGGCTGGCCACACTCGCGATAGAACCGCCTGCCACGCCGCCAACATCAACGCAGGCCTGTACCGCGTCATCGGAAAGGTCATGGACCAGCACCTCATGCCCGCCCTTGATGATGTTGCGGCACATGGGCCCGCCCATATGCCCCAGCCCGATAAAACCGACCTTCATGTTTCGCTCCTCCGATCTTTTCGTCATTATCCTGCCTGCCGGTCGGGTTGGCTATCGTGAAGATGATCGAAATGAAAAAACTGCACCTGCATATCAAGAACAACCGGGCCGGGGAGGCGGTGTTCCGCACCACGGCGGCTCTTTATCGCGCCGCGGCGAGGCGGCATCCCAAATTGGCGAAACAGGTCCGCACGACCATCGATTGGGACCTGGACCGTTTCGAGAACTCAATGAAGACGGCCGATGTGCTGGTGACCTGGGATCTGCCACAGGAGAACTTGCGGGCGCGGGCGCCGAAACTCAAGAACATCCACATCATCGGCGCTGGCGTGGAGCACCTGGCGCCCTTTGACTGGCTGCCGCGAGGGGTGGCCCTGACCAACAATTCTGGCGTGCATGGCGAGAAGGCTGAGGATTATGCCCGCATGGCATTGGCTATGCTGAACAACAATATCCCCAAATATGCCTCCGACCAGCGGCGCCGGACTTGGGCGCCGCAATTTGCCACTGACATTTCCGACAAGACCCTAGCGGTCGTCGGCCTCGGCGCCATGGGCGCATCAGTGGCGCGGGCGGGCAGGGGCCTGGGCCTGGATGTCATCGGCGTCAGGCGCTCCGGCAAATCGACCCGCCTGGTCCGCGAAGTACAACCACCCAGCCGACTGAAATCGGTTCTGCGCCGTGCCGATTTCGTGGCCCTGACCCTGCCCTTGACGCCAGAGACTGTCGGGATAATCGATGCCAAGGCACTGGATGCCATGAAGCCTGGCGCCGGACTGATCAACATGGGCCGGGCCGGGGTCCTGGATCATCAAGCCCTGGCCGAACGCCTGCGCGATGGCCGGTTGGGCGGCGCCATCTTGGATGTGCATGACCCCGAGCCGCTACCAAGGTCGAGCCCACTCTGGTCGGTTCCCAACCTGATCCTCACCCCCCACGTATCCTCCGATGACAATTTGACCTACGTGCCCCTGACCCTAGACCTGGTGTTCGACAATATTGGCCGGCTTCTTGCTGGCCGGCCCTTGCGCAATCGTGTGGATCCCAAACGGGGCTATTAGCTTGCCGGAAGGGGCGAATTCATCGAAGCTGTCCGGTAGGTGAATCGCAAAGGAGACGTTAGTTCATGGCGACGGACAAGTTGGGCCTGGAATTCACCGCATCCCTGCCCGAGACGGTGCAGGCCTTCAACGATGCCATGGACGACTACATGGTCTTCGCCGGCGAGCCGGTGGGGCATTTGCTGGCCACGGCCGAGGTGGACCCGGATTTTGCCCTCGGCTATTGCCTGACCGGCTGTCTGCGGCTGTTCGGTGGGGTCAGCGCCGCCCATCCGCGCATCAATCTGGAACTGCGCGCGGCCAAGGCCCGCCGCGCACGCGTAACCTTGCGGGAACAGGCCCATATCGATGCCTTTGAACAGGCGGCAGGGGGCGAGATGTGCCGGGCCGGCGAGATGTGGGACGCCATCCTGCGCGAATTCCCCCACGACATGATGGCGGCGAAATGCGCGCACGAGGCCTATTACCTGGTGGGTGAATCCGAACGCATGCGGCAATCGGTATTAAACATCCTGCCGGAATGGGAAGAGGACAGGCCGTACTATGGCTTCCTGCTTGGCATGGGCGCTTTCGGCCTGGAGGAAGCTGGCCGTTACCGCGAGGCCGAGGAAATGGGCCGCGAAGCCTTTGCCATGGAGCCCAATGACTGCTGGGCTGTTCATGCGGTCGCCCACGTCATGGAAATGGAAGGGCGCCGGGACGATGGCATCGCCTGGCTGGATGGCACAAAGGAACATTGGCAGCCGGCACGCTGGCTACGCGGTCACTTGTGGTGGCATCTGTGCCTGCCGCTAATGGAAACGGGGCAGTTCGATCGGGTTATGGACATTTTCGATCAGCACGTTTCCGACTGCGACAAGGATATGGTCACCCGGCTGAACGACTGCACCTCGCTGCTGTGGCGCCTGGAATTGAAGGGTATTGATGTGGACGACCGCTGGGACCGTCTGGTGGACCTCTGGGCCGATCATGTCAACGACCACGCCTTCGCCCTGGCCGATGCCCATATCGCCATGACCATGGTCTCGGCCGGCGGCGAGAAGAAGCTCGGCCGCTTCCTGGAAAGCCAGCATGCCTATATCGAGGGAGCGGACAACACCAACGGCCAGATCATGGAGCAGGTGGGCCGGGCACTGTGCGAAGGCGTCATCGCCTTCCGCCGCGGCGACAACGACCGGGCGGCGGAGCGCATCGCCGGCGTCCTCGACCAGACCTACCGCATCGGCGGCTCCAACGCACAGCGGGATTTGTTCCGCATTACGCTTGAAGCGGCGCGCGAGGCGGCAAATTAGTCAGGATGCCGGGTTGAGCCGCAGATGCACCCCGTGGATCCCATTCTTCTATTCGCCATCGCCAACGTGGTCGCCTGGCCCACCAGCCTGTACATCGACAATGACGGGCTCCAACGCATTGTCGGCCACATGGTGACCTGCACCGTCGGCTCGGTCACAGCGGGACTGACGGCACAATGGTTTTATCCGGAGACGATGAAGATCTCACTCATGCTCGGCGCCTTTGCCGGCGCCATCGCGCTGCTGTATCTCGTTCGCTATAGAAAGTGGAGGTAACTGTTAGCCGACGCTTGCAGCGAATTTCACCACATCTCCGGATGTGCATCGTAATGGAAGCCGTCTGAGATCACGCCAAAAAGCGCCCATCCTTGAAAAGCAGAGGATCGAGAAACTATTTCTTCTCGAACATCGCCAATTTCAAAGGCAGCATCTCGCCCATCCAGGTGGGCCAGTCGCGGTGGTCTTCCAGGTCTTTGCCTGTGTTGGGGTGGAGGAAGATGGTCAGGCCACGGCGGTGTTGCATGAGCCAGGGTACGAGTTCGGCGAACTGCTCCTTGCCGAACTTTACCTGATAGCTCCACCGGGGATGCGGCCCGACCTCTTTTTCGTGCCAGCGGCCCATTTCGATGTCGAATTTGGCTTCGATCTCTTCCCGCAAGGCCATGGCAGGCTCGCGGCTGTCGGCATCGAAATAGACGTGGGCGTGGTAGTCCTGGATTTGTGGCAGATCGCCCATATCCGAGGGTTCCCTAAGCGGCCTCGGTCTCGATGCCCTTGGCCTTGAACGTATCCTGCAGCTCGCCCGCCTCGAACAACTCGCGCACGATATCGCAGCCGCCGATGAATTCGCCCTTGACGTAGAGTTGCGGGATCGTCGGCCAGTTGGAGAATTCCTTGATGCCGTTGCGGATCTGGTCGTCGGCAAGGACGTCGATGCCCTTGAACTTAACGCCCAAATGGCTCAACACCTGCACTACCATGGAGGAGAAGCCGCATTGCGGGAAAACCGGCGTGCCCTTCATGAACAACACCACATCGTTGGCGTCGATCTCACTTTGAATACTGTCGAATACAGGATTGTCGCTCATCTTAATGTTTCCTTCCTTTTGGGCTGTTCCCCCATGAACAGCCATCAATCCAAAGTATCTCCGGCCTAGCCGTCGGCTTCCGGAACCGCCGTCTGCAGGGCCAGGGCATGCAACTGGTTGCCCATGCGCCCCTGCAGGGCCTGATAAACCATCTGGTGCTGCTGCACCCGGGACTTACCCTCGAATGCGGACGAAACTACCATGGCCGCGTAATGATCGCCATCACCGCGCAAGTCCTCGATGGTGACCTGAGCATCGGCGATGCCTTCCTTGATCAGTTTCTCGATCTCGGCGGCGTCCATAGCCATGGTGCGTTCTCCTAAGTCTCAAGCGTTCCGCATATAGTCAGGCAGCCATGCCTCGTGCGAACGCCGCAGTTCCTCTAACGATATAGGCGGACCTGCGTTCAGGGTCAACTTATCGCCCCCCGTTCTGCCGATGGCGCGCACGGGAACTTTCGCCTGAGCCGCCTCTTGCACGATAAAGGCGACGGAGGTTTCCGGCACCGCGATGAGGTAACGGGCCTGATCCTCGCCGAACCAGAAGGCGGCATCGTCGGGGCCTTCCAGGGCGAGACCGATATTTCCCGCCAGAGCCATTTCCGCCGCTGCCACCATCAGGCCGCCGTCTGAAATATCGTGGCAGGTATTGACCCAGCCTTCGGCGATCAGGCCGCGCACGAAATCGCCGTTGCGCCGTTCGGCCGCCAGATCAATTGCGGGGGGTGGTCCGTCGCGACGGGCGAGAACCTGGCGCAGATAGATGGATTGGCCCAACTGGCCCTTGGTCTCGCCCAGCACCAGCAGCATATCGTCGGCCCGGTGCACGGCCAGGTCGGCGCGGCGTTCCAAATTGTCCAACACCCCGATGCCGCCGATCGCCGGTGTCGGCATGATGGCCTGGCCGTGGGTCTCGTTATAGAGCGAGACGTTACCGGAGACGACGGGGAAGTCCAGGACCCGGCAAGCCTCGCCCATTCCCTGAATACAGCCGACGAACTGGCCCATGATCTCAGCTCGTTCCGGGTTGCCGAAATTCATGCAATCGGTGATGGCCAAGGGCCGGGCGCCGACAGCGGTAATATTGCGCCAGACTTCCGCCACCGCCTGGGCACCGCCGACCTCCGGGTCGGCCTGGCAATAGCGTGGTGTGCAGTCGGTAGCCACGGCAAGGCCACGGTTGCTGCCGTGAATGCGTACGATCGCGGCATCGCCGCCCGGCTTACGCACCGTATCGGCCATGACCGTGTGGTCATATTGTTCCCACACCCAGCGGCGGGACGAGAGATCCGGCCCCGACATCAACGCCTGCAGGGCGTGCAACTGATCCATGCTGCCCTTGATCTCGCCCAGCGGGGCGGGTGGCTCTGCCGCCACCCATGGCCGCTCGTATTCAGGGGATTCATCCACCAGTGGGCGGACGGGGATATCGAAAACAACATCGCCGCCCGCGCGACCGACGAAACGGCCCGTGTCGGTAACCGTGCCGACCACGGCGAAATCTAGCTGCCATTTTTCGAAGATGGCCCGGGCCGTATCCTCCGCTCCGGGGCGTAAGACCATCAGCATGCGTTCCTGGCTTTCCGACAGCATCACCTCGTAAGGTGTCATGCCGTCCTCTCGCTGGGGCACGTTGTCGATATTCAGATCGAAGCCGACGCCGCCCTTGTCCGCCATCTCGACGGAGGAACAGGTCAGTCCCGCCGCGCCCATATCCTGGATGGCGACGATGGCATCTGTGGCCATCAGTTCCAGGCACGCCTCGATCAATAACTTCTCCGTGAACGGGTCGCCTACCTGTACGGTTGGGCGTTTTTCTTCCGTCGCATCGTCGAATTCGGCCGAGGCCATAGTGGCGCCGTGGATGCCGTCGCGCCCGGTCTTGGAGCCCACGTAGACCACCGGATTGCCGATGCCGGCGGCAGCGGAATAGAAAATCTTGTCCGCATCCGCCAAACCAACGGTCATGGCATTGACCAGGATGTTGCCGTTGTAGGCGGCATCGAAATTCACTTCGCCGCCAACTGTGGGCACGCCGACGCAGTTGCCATAGCCGCCGATGCCGGCAACGACGCCAGCCACCAGATGCCGGGTCTTGGCATCATCGGGGCTTCCGAAGCGCAAGGCGTTCATATTGGCGATGGGACGCGCGCCCATGGTGAAGACATCGCGCAGGATGCCGCCCACGCCCGTGGCTGCGCCCTGGTAGGGTTCGATAAAGGAAGGATGGTTGTGGCTCTCCATCTTGAAGATCGCCGCCTTGCCGTCGCCAATATCCACCACGCCCGCATTCTCGCCGGGGCCGCAGATCACCCAGTCCGCTTCCGTCGGCAGGGTCTTGAGCCAAACCTTGGAGGATTTATAGGAGCAATGCTCGGACCACATGACCGAGAAGATGCCCAATTCCGTCAGGTTCGGTTCCCGGCCCAGAACGTTCAGGATGGTGCGGTATTCATCCTCGGACAGGCCATGTTCGGCGACCAGTTCGGGGGTGATATCGGGTTCGTTACGCAATGCCTCCACCTCAGGATAGCGCCGTGACAAGGCTTTGCAGAAGGGCCCGGCCGTCGCTGCCGCCGTGCATGGCATCTGCCGCCCGTTCGGGGTGCGGCATCAGGCCCAGAACCGTCTTGCGGTCATTGAAAATACCGGCAATGTCATCGATAGAGCCGTTGGGATTGTCATTGTCATAGCGAAAGGCGATGCGATCCCGATCCTGCAGAGTGGCCAGTGTATCAGGCTCGGCGAAATATTGGCCGTCGTGATGGGCCACGGGAATGCGCAGCACCTGGCCCTGTTCGTAGAGGTTTGTAAACGGGGTTTGGCTGTTTTCGACCCTGATGCGCACATCGCGGCAGACGAATTTCAGACCTGAATTCGGCAACAGGGCGCCCGGTAGCAGGCCCGACTCGGTCAATACCTGAAAGCCGTTGCAGATGCCCAAGACCGCCACACCCTGTTCGGCCCGGGCTACCACTTCGCGCATAATGGGAGAACGGGCCGACATGGCTCCGCTGCGCAGATAATCACCATAGGAAAATCCGCCCGGCAGTACGATCAAGTCGGTGGGCGCCATTTCGCTATCGCCGTGCCAAACCATTTCCACCGGGCCGCCGATGACATCAGCCAGGGCAACCTGGACGTCACGGTCGCAATTGGATCCGGGAAAAACGACGACGGCGGCTTTCATGCGTGACTAATCGTCTTCCAACTCGATGGCATAGTTCTCGATGACCGTATTGGCGAGGAGCTTCTGGCACATCTCCTCCACCGACTTGCGGGCGGCGCCGGGGTCGCTTTCCGCCAGTTCCAATTCGATCAGCTTGCCCTGGCGCACCTCGCCAACCCCGGCAAAACCCAAGTTGGCCAAGGTCAGGCCGATGGCTTTGCCTTGCGGGTCGAGGACGCCGTTCTTGTATGAAACGTGAACCCGCGCCTTCATTGCATCACCGCCGGGCCCTTCAGATCATTGGGGCCGCCCTCGGGCAGTATGCCCAGGCGCCGGGCGACTTCCTGGTAGGCTTCCGCCACACCGCCCATGTCGCGGCGGAAACGGTCCTTGTCCAGCTTCTTGTCGCTCTGCATATCCCAAAGACGGCAGCTATCGGGGCTGATTTCGTCGGCCAGCACCGTGCGTACATCCTCTTCGCTGTAAAGGCGGCCGAACTCGATCTTGAAATCTACCAGGCGGATACCGACACCTGCGAACAGGCCATAGAGAATGTCGTTGATGCGCAGACCCAGGGCCATCATGTCATCGACTTCCGCCGGCGAGGCCCAGCCGAAGGCGGTAACGTGTTCCTCCGAAACCAGAGGATCGCCCAATTCGTCTGATTTGTAGCAAAGCTCCACGATAGAACGGGGCAGGGGGGTACCCTCCGCGATGCCGAGACGTTTCGACATCGAGCCGGCGGCCACGTTGCGCACGATCACTTCGACCGGGATGATTTCCACTTCCCGGATCAACTGTTCGCGCATGTTCAGGCGGCGGACGAAATGGGTCGGAATCCCAATCTCGGCCAAGCGCAGCATAATGTATTCCGAGATGCGGTTATTCAGAACACCTTTGCCGGTGATCTGGCCCTTTTTCTCGTTGTTGAAGGCGGTGGCATCATCCTTGAAATACTGCACCAACGTACCCGGCTCCGGGCCTTCGTAAAGGACCTTCGCCTTGCCTTCGTAGACTTTTCTACGCCTGGCCATGGACTCCTCGAAAGTTAGGGACGGTGGCCCGGTGGGCGCGAATCTGGCCCGCCACCGATGCCATCGACGTATAGCCGATAAGACCAAATGAGACAATGCGTCATCGGAATAGCAAGCCATAAGTCCGGTGGAAATTTAAGTTCAAAATACCCAGATATCAGGTTGCCTCATCACCGCCCCGCAGGGTATGGGTGGGGCAAGAACGAATAACCATGTGCGGAGCGTCGATGCCATGACCACCTTTGATAAGCGCGAGAAATCCTTCGAAGCGAAATATGCCCACGATCAGGAAACACTGTTCAAGATCGGTGCCCGGCGTAACCGGCTTCTGGGCGAATGGATGGCGGAGAAGCTGGGCCTGGATGGCGCCGATGCGGACGCCTATGCCAAGGCGGTTGTCGCCTCGGACTTTGAAAGACCAGGCGATGAGGATGTCTTCGAGAAAGTCTGGGCCGATGTGCAGTCCAAGGGCCTGAGCGTGACAGAGGCGGAAGTCCGACAGCAGATGCAGGACCTATTGGAAACCGCCCGCGAGCAGGTGACGTCAGAAACGTAATTTCCGCGCATCAGCCATCGTCATGCCCGCGTTGGTGCGATGCTGTTCAGGGTCTGCTATTCGCCAAACACCCGCGCGAAAATCGTGTTCACATGCTTGGTGTGATAGCCCAGGTCGAACATGGCCTCGAGTTCGTCCGCTGAGAGGGCTGTCATGACGTCTTTGTCGGCCTTCAATAATTCCAGAAATTGACCTTCGCCACGCCAGACAGGCATGGCGTTGCGCTGCACCAGTTCATAAGAATCTTCCCGGCTGACCCCGGCCTGGGTCAAGGCCAGGAGGACCCGGCCAGAGAAGATCAGACCGCCAAAGCGTTCCATGTTGGCGGTCATGTTTTCGGGATAGACCGTCAATTTGTCCATCACGCCGGTCAGGCGGTTGAGGGCGAAATCCAATGTCACCGTGGCATCGGGCGCGATGCCCCGTTCCACGGAGGAATGAGAGATATCCCGTTCGTGCCACAGGACCACGTTCTCCAGCGCCGGGGTCACGGCGCTGCGCACCAGGCGGGCCAGGCCGGTGAGGTTTTCCGTCAGCACCGGGTTGCGCTTGTGAGGCATGGCAGAGGAACCTTTTTGCCCCTCCGCAAAGTATTCCTCCGCCTCCAGAACTTCCGAACGCTGCAGGTGCCGGATTTCCGTGGCAAGACGTTCGACGGAGGCGGCGATCACGGCCAGTACGGAAAAGTACATGGCATGCCGGTCCCTCGGGATCACCTGGGTCGAGACCGGCTCCACCTCTAGTCCCATGGCCTGGGCCACATGCGCCTCCACCGCCGGATCGATATTGGCGAATGTGCCCACGGCGCCGGAGATGGCGCAGGTAGCGATCTCCTTGCGGGCGGCCTGCAGCCGCGATCGGCCGCGGTCGAACTCCGCGTAGGCCTGGGCCAGCTTCAGTCCAAAGGTTGTGGGCTCGGCATGAATGGCATGGCTGCGACCGATGCAGATATCGTTCTTGTGCTCGTACGCGCGCCGCTTCAACACGGCGAGCAGGCGGTCCAGATCGTCCATCAGAATGTCGGTGGCGCGAACCAGTTGTACGTTGAAACAGGTATCCAGCACATCTGACGAAGTCATGCCCTGGTGGACGAAGCGGGCGGAAGGACCCACATGCTCGGCCAAATTGGTCAGAAAGGCGATGACGTCGTGATGGATTTCCCGCTCGATGGCGTCAATCCGCTCGACCTCGAACGCGCCCTTTTCCCAGACCTCTTTTGCCGCTTCCTCCGGGATCACGCCCAGTTTGGCCTGGCCGTCGCAGGCATGGGCCTCGATCTCGAACCAGATTTGAAATTTGCTTTCGGGCGACCAGATGGCGGCCATTTCGGGGCGCGTGTAGCGCGGGATCATGTGCGCGATCCTAGAATCGTTGCTTGGATGCACTTCATACACCCGTTAGGTTTGCCGGGAAAGAGACAGGAACCGTTTTTCGATGGGGAAAGGCACGACCATGAGCGAAACTCTGCTGTCCGATCTGCAAGACCACATGCCCCTGGTCATGGAGCCGCTGGATGTCTCCAACGGCGGCGGCGATATAGGTTTGATTATCGTCGATATCGTCAACGGTTTCGCAACGGTGGGTGCCGGTAATCTGGCGCCGCCAGTTGAAAACCCTCAGGTCAGCCAAATGGTGAAAGAGGCTGACCGCCTGGCCAGGGATTTTACTGCCAAGGGCCGGCCCGTCTTCGCATTTCTGGATAGTCACGAACCGGGTAAGGCAGAACCGCCCTATCCGCCCCACTGCGAGATCGGCACCGGCGAAGAAAACCTGGTGCCGGAATTGTTGTGGCTGGAAGACGCGCAGTTGGCCACTCTGGTACGCAAAGACTGCATCAACGGCTTCATTGGCGCCTATCAGTCGGACGGCTCCAACGCCCTGCTGGACTGGCTGAACAGCAATGACATTACGGATGTGGTCGTGGTGGGTATCTGCACCGATATCTGTGTCATGGACATGGTGCTGACGCTGCTATCGGCACGCAACCACGGCATGGCACCGGCCTTGAAAGAGATCCACGTCTACGACCAGGGCTGTGCCACATACGATCTGCCGCGTGAAGTGGCGGAGGAACTGGAACTTGGCCCCGGTGCCGCCCACCCACAGGCGCCGACCCATCACATGGGCCTTTATTTCATGGCGGCACGTGGCGCCCGTCTGGTTAACCAGGTCGTCAGTTAACCAGATTTCGGTTCATCACCCTGCAACTTGTTCAAGGCGCGGCGCATGGCCCGGCCGGCGGCCCGCGCCGGATCTTCATCCGTGGCTATTTTTTTCGCTTCGCTGGCGACACCTTTCGCGGCGCGCGCTGCCTGTTCCCGGGCCACAGGATCGGAAGCGATTTTCTGCACTGCGTATCTAGCAATTTGGCGCAATAGAAAAGCCATGCCCTAAACATAGTCAAAATCACC
The DNA here is from genome assembly GCA_964344935.1 of uncultured Rhodospirillaceae bacterium. GTDB lineage: Bacteria > Pseudomonadota > Alphaproteobacteria. The sequence goes on along the minus strand of CAYFPL010000008.1, from coordinate 214,853 downwards.
TCCGACAACCAGGGCATCAGCAGATGAGATTATCTCAATTTTAGGAAATCGATGGTACCAAGCGCGCCGGAGTGAGGATGTATCTGGTAAGCGTTATGCGTAAACCGTTTCTGGCGGTCGAGAATTCAGAGTGCTTCGATTTCAGTCACGCCGAACTAACTGATTTTCTGTCCCTGTGGCGCGGGAAGCGGGTTGGATGCCGGCTGCCCTCACGCAGGGATTTCGACCCATTGTCGATGCCTTGGCAGCTATTAAGACACATTGTGCTGATCGATGTATTACGGCAGGCCAAGGTACGTTTTCGCTATCGCCTGATCGGCACCCATATCACGCAGGCCCTGGACCGGGACAGCACCGGCAAATTCATCGACGAATTGCATGGGGCTAATTACGACCGTTTCGTCGAGGGCTTTTCATGGGTCGTCGCGAACGGGCGACCGCTGCGGAGCGACGGCAACGCTATTTTCGTCAACAAGGAATGGGTGCGGTATGAATCACTCATACTTCCGTTGGCGGCGGACGGCGTGACGGTGGATATGCTGCTGGTACCGGCAGTTTTCACGGCAACGGATGAATCATACCTCGTGGCTCAAGCCGGCGATTGACGAGGGGCGGCCGCCCGCCGATAGTGCCTGCATGCGATGTAAATCAGTGCAGGTGTTTCCGGCCTATGCCCAAAATCCACTCACAAATTGATCCTAACGATCCCGCCTTTCAGGAAAACCGCGCCGATATGATGGCCCTGATCGAGGAACTGCGTGGGCTGGAAGGCATGATCCGGGACCGTTCCGAGAAAAGCCGCGCCCGCTTTGAGGCGCGCGGCCAGCTTTTGCCTCGCGACCGGCTGGAACTTCTGCTGGACCGCGGGGCGCCGTGGCTGGAGCTCTCCACCACCGCCGGCTACAAGACCTATGACGATGACGGCGGCGACAATATTTCAGGCGCCCGGCTGATCACCGGCATTGGCGTTGTTTCCGGTGTGCGCTGTGTGGTGATCGTGGATGACAGTGGCATCCTGGCCGGCGCCCTTCACACTCACGGTGTGGACAAGATGAATCGGGCATTTGATATCGCCCTGGAGAACAAGATGCCGGCCATTCATCTGGTGCAATCGGCCGGCGCCGATCTGCTGGATTATGTGCCAGCCACCTGGGTCAGGGCAGGGGGCATGTTCTATAAACAGGCCCTGTTGTCCGCCGCGGGCTGCCCAGTTATTTCCGTCGTACATGGCTCCTCAACCGCTGGCGGGGCCTATATGCCGGGTATGTCGGACTATGTGGTTATGGTGCGCAACCAGGCCATGGCGTTTCTGGCGGGCCCGCCGCTGGTCCGTGCCGCGACCGGCGAGGTGGCGGAGGCGGAGGAACTGGGCGGCACAAACATGCACGCCAGTATTTCGGGCCTGACGGAATACGTGGCCGAGGACGACCCGGAGGCCTTAAGCATCTGTCGGGACATCGTCTCGCGCCTGAACTGGCCGGCCCGCCTGACCCCAGGGTCGGCGCGAACCTGGGAAGAGCCCGCCTACGACATCGACGACCTCTGCGGCATTGTGCCTGTGGAGTACCAAAAGCCCTATGACGTGCGCGAGATCATCGCGCGGCTTGTCGATGGCTCCGATTTCCTGGAATTCAAGGCAGAGTACGATACCCAGACCATCTGCGGCCAGGCCTCGATCATGGGGCTGCCCTGCGGCATCATCGGCAACAACGGCCCGATCACACCAAACGGCGCTACCAAGGCGACCCAGTTCATGCAGCTTTGCGATCAATCCAATACGCCGTTGGTCTATCTCATGAACACCACCGGCTTCATCGTCGGCAAGGAAGCCGAGGAGGGCGGCATGATCAAACATGGCGCCAAGATGATCCAGGCAGTCTCCAACGTCTCGGTGCCGCGTCTGACCCTGATGATCGGTGCTTCGTTCGGGGCCGGGGCCTATGCCATGTCGGGCTGGTCGTACGAGCCGCGCTTCCTCCTCGGTTGGCCCAACATTTCCGCCGGTGTCATGGGCGCGAAACAAGCGGCCCTTGTGATGCGGATCGTGCATGAAGCCAAGGCCAAGCGCCAGGGCACGCCATTGGATCGCGAAGAACTGGACGAACTGGAGGCCAAGGTGATTGAACTCTATGAATCGTCCGAATCCGGATATTACTACACCGCCCGGATGTGGACCGACGGCCTCATCGATCCCCGTGATAGTCGCCAGGCGCTTGGGATGCTGCTCTCGGTCTGTGACGAAGCGGCCCGGCGGACCGTCAATCCGAACAGCTTTGGCGTCGCCCGGCCTTAGGAGAATATATCTTGAACCAGGACTTTAAATATGTAGAAACCAATGGTTTAAAGCTTCGCGTTGCCATGTCAGGTGAAGGACCGCTGGTTCTGCTGATCCATGGCTGGCCGGAAAGCTGGTATTCCTGGCGGCATCAGATCAAGGCCTTGTCTGAAGCCGGTTATCGGGTTGCGGCACCCGACGTGCGGGGCTATGGCGGCTCGGACAAACCCTATGAGATCGAGGCCTATGACATGGCCAACATGACCGCCGATATGGCGGGCCTGATCGACGCGTTGGGGGAAGACCAGGCGGCGGTGATCGGTCATGACTGGGGCGCCCCCATCGCCTGGAACACCGCCCTGTTGCACCCAGAGAAGGTGCGCGCCGTGGCGGGTTTGAGTGTGCCTTATACCGGACCCGGCCCGGCTCCCTTCATCGAAGTGGCCAAGCAGGTCTACAAGGACAAGTTCTTCTACCAGATTTATTTCCAGGAGCCGGGCGTGGCGGAAGCGGAGTTGGAAGCGGATGTCCGAGATGCCTTGCGCAAGCTCTATTACTGGATCTCGGGCGACGGACTAAGGACCGCAACACCGCAACAAAAGCCGGCGGATGCCAAGCTATTGGACGGTATGGAAGATCCCGGCGATTTTCCCGGCTGGATGACGGAAACGGATCTCGACTACTACGTGGAGCAGTTCGAGGGCAGCGGTTTCCGTGGGCCCCTCAACCGCTATCGCAACTGGCACCGGGATTTCGAACTGCTCTCGCCGCTCGCAGAGCAGCAAATTCAGCAGCCGGCCGCTTTCATCGCCGGCACCCTGGAGCCGGTCCTGAATTTTGTTCCCGGCGTGGACCTGGTCGCTACCATGCGGGAGAAGTTGGCTGACCTGCGTCTTGTTGAGATTATCGACGGCGCCGGACATTGGGTGCAGCAGGAAAATCCCGAAGAAGTCAACGGCGCCCTGCTGCGGTTCCTGAGCGAGGTTGCATAGAGACTTGCCGGGCAGGTCGATGAAAACACCCCTGCGTATCGCCGCGGCGCAGTTCGACGCGGAAAGCGGCGATATCGATCACAACATCGCCTGTCACATTGAACTGATATCGGTCGCTGCCAACGAGGGCGCGGCCCTAGTTGTATTCCCGGAGCTGTCCATCACCGGCTATTGCGCCAGCCTATTGGATCAGGATTCATTCGCGCTCGCTGTTGATCCGGCTGGCAAGGCGATGGCGAAACTTCGGTCGGCCTGCGAGAGTTCGAATATCGCCGCCGTGGTTGGCGCGCCGGTCGTCGGCGCTGCGGGACTGCATTTATCTTCAATCGCTATCGGCCGCGAAGGAGGTATCGAAACCGCCTACGACAAGATGTATCTCGACAGTGATGAAAAGCGCTGGTTCGTGCGCGGGGAAAAGCCCCGGCAGATTACCGTTGACGGCTGGAGATTAGGTTTAGGTATTTGTTATGACAGCAGTTTTCCAGAGCATGCGCGCGGCTATGCCTTATCAGGGGCGGACGTCTATGTTCTTTCAGGCGCCTTTCCGCGCGGCCGTTCAGACTACCGCCGAAGCATCTACTTTCCGGCTCGCTCTTTGGAAAACACGATGTTTCTCGCCTTCTCCAATTATGTCGGTGCCCACGACGGCCTGGAATACGGCGGCATGAGCGCCATCCACGGCCCGGACGGCGAATGCTTGTGCGATGCCGGGCCAACGGGGCATGGATTGGCCATGGTCAGCCTGGACCATGCTCATTTGTTGGAAATTCGCCGGAACCTGCAGATGCTGCAGGATTGCAGGGAAAGCTAGCCCGGCGCTTTCAGGCTGTTCTTGATGATTTGAGATTCCGACGTCAGCGGCCGGTCGATATTGCGCCGGTATTCTTCGGTGGAGCTCCAGGCCATGACGAACGTCATCCCATAGAGAACCAGGCCGAGAACGATCACGGTGTAGATCTTGACTTCTTGACTCTTTTTCAACATCGGCTCTACGCCTTGGCAGTTTCCATCCAACGCGCACAAACACCAACCCGAGCCTATGCGCAATATATTATATGATACGATCTCACCCTCGCCGCCACACTGGAGTAGGCGGCGTTTGAATGCCAAATGACGCTCGTAACGTTCGATGTCGGTTGTTCGATGAACCTGCGCTTCTACAGCAATTCTTGGACCCCGCTTTGTCCTCCCACTTACTCCATAGTAACTCTTTGTCAATAAACACTTTCTTGTTTAAATCGTTATCATTGGAGTGGGTTTGCAGGGTTCGGCGCTTTCCCGCTTTCAGTTCAACTTCGCGACGGTGCACGGGCCAAATTGAAGGCAGAAATAATAACTTGATCTTTCATACCGCGATGATTTGTCACAGGTGATTTCAGCCGATGGCGATTGGCGTGAATGATCTGGATACGGTGCTGGAACGAGTGACAGCAGGCGGTCTAGCGCATGGCGCGTCTAATTGGACGCGCAGCCATGCGCTGAAGCCTTTAAGATAGAGCAACTTATCCGCATACAATTCATTCCAATTGAATGCTGGTTGCTCTAGTCGCCGAAAAGCCTCCTGACCGGTACCGCATAGGTCAACATCAGGCTTTCCGCACCGGGGTTTTTGTCACCGATGGAGGCGTTGGACATATGGCTGATGGACATGCCCAACCGTGAGCGGTCATCGAAGCGGTAGGCGATTTCAAGCTGGCTGCGGAATTCCAGGTCATGGCCCAGGTCCTTGCCGTCACCCTCCGCATAGGCACCGGGCGCGAAACTGAGTGTGGCAACCCACCGCCGGCCAAAGAACATGTCCACCAGCACGCCGGCATAGCCATAGGCGCCACCGTCCGAAGTTCCCATGATGCCGCCGAAGGGCTTGAAGATCCAAAGGCGTATGTCGGAGCGGTATTCCAGCCGGCCTTCGGCGGCGGTTTCATCCTTACCC
>CAYFPL010000008.1:209352-209628 GCA_964344935.1 uncultured Rhodospirillaceae bacterium | reverse complement strand
GAAATCGGGGTCGTCCGCCCAAGCCGGCTGGCAAAAAGCCATAACGGCGAGAAACCCAAAGAGATTGAAAATTCGCGACCACATACACCCACTCCTCCAAAATTTTGCGGAGTTTAGGGTAAGGGCGGGCTGCCGGGCAATGCTATAAGCCGCCATGGTCGCCCGTCTTACATTCCTGCTCCTTTGGCTGTTTGCCGCCTCGGCGGACGCCGGCACCCTGGTCAAAAGTGGCGAAGGCCGGGTCGTCGACATTGTCGATGGCGACACCTTGTTCCT
>CAYFPL010000008.1:0-209293 GCA_964344935.1 uncultured Rhodospirillaceae bacterium | reverse complement strand
GAAACTGCCCCTGGGCCGACGCAACTTCAAGGCCTGGCCCCTGGCGGAAGAGGCCAAGAAGGTTCTGGAAACCCTGACCTTGGGCCGCAATGTCAGCTTATGGTACGGCGGCCGGCGGAAAGACCGGTATGGCCGCGCATTGGCGCACCTGCACCGCGATGACGGTGTCTGGATCCAGGAACGTCTCCTTAGCCTTGGCATGGCGCGGGTCTACAGTTTCCGCGACAACCGGGCGATGGTGGCTGAGATGCTGGCCGCGGAGCAAGCCGCCCGTCTGGCCCGAGCCGGTATCTGGGGCCACAGGTGGTATCGCATTTGGAAACAAGAAGATCTGCACAAGGGCCTGGACGGGTTCTTCCTGATCGAGGGAACTGTCTTGAACGCGGCCAAGGTGCGGGGGCGCATTTACCTCAACTTCGGCCCGAACTGGCGCGACGATTTCACGATTACCATTGCCCCCCGGGACCGCAGACTGTTCGAGAAAGCCGGATTCGATCACGACGCCATGCCTGGACGAAGGTTGCGGGTGCGGGGCTGGCTGAAGCATTTCAACGGCCCCTCCATCGAAGCCACCCATCCTGAACAGATCGAATTCCTGGATTGAACTTCATCGGGGTACAACTGCTCGACTGGGTGTATTGAGAGAAAGGGGAATTGTTGCCCCTTCCTCACTCGTCTAGTCTGTTCGCCTTGGGCGGGGCAGCCAACCAAGGAGGGGACGCATATGAAGATTGCCGTGATGGGAACCGGCGCCATGGGCGGTTATGTGGGCGCTCGGTTGGCGGAGGCGGGAGCCGATGTCACCTTTATCGCCCGCGGTCCCCACTTGGCCGCTATCCGCGAGAAGGGCCTACAAGTCACGTCGCCCAATGGCGATCTTCAGATCAAGCCAGCCAAGGCCACCGATGATCCCTCGGAGGTCGGGCCTGTGGATTTCATCCTTCTCGGTGTGAAGCTTTACGATGTGGAAACCGCCGTCAGGGACCTCTTGCCCATGTTGGGAGAGGACACAGGCGTGGTCTCTCTGCAGAACGGTGTGGATACGCCCGGTATCATCGCAGAGATTGCCGGCGCATCGCACAGTGTGCCCGGCGTCGCGTTGATCAACGGCGAAATTGCCGGCCCCGGCATGATCCAGCACAACGCCATGAACGGAGTGACGTTAGGCGAAGCCGACGGAAGTGATAGCCCACGAATGGTTGCCTTTCGCGAACTTGGCGAAAAAGCGAACTTAGACGTGGTCGTCAGTCCCGATATCGTTCTCGAGCTTTGGCGAAAATTGCTCCTTCTTGCACCCATGGCCGGCCTCAGCACAATGACCCGCGTGCCGCTGGGCGTGTTTCGTGATGTACCGGAAAGTTGGCGCCTCGCCGGGGACGCCATGGCCGAAGTCGTGGCCGTGGCCCAGGCGGAGGGCGTCGGGTTGTCCGACGATGATGTGCGGGAATCCCTCGCCTTCGCCAAGGAAACCATGCCGGCAACCTGGCGGGGCTCGTTGGTTGAGGACCTAGAGGCGGGCCGGCGGCTGGAAGTGGAATGGCTGCACGGCACCATCTGCCGTTTGGGCGAAATGCACGGCATCCCGACGCCGTTCCACAGGGCCGTCCTAGGTGCCCTGATGCCGCATGCCGCCGGCAGTAAGACCTAGGAGATCGAGACAGCCAGATCTTCGCTGACCTGCCACAGCCGTTCCTGGGCCGCCTCGTCCTGGCTTTCCCGAGAGGGCGTGACTTCCCGCGACTTTTCGAAATAGCGTCCAGTAGTTTTTGCCAAGTTTGGATCGCTGGCCAGATGCACCGATGTTTTCGCCCCTCGCCGCGGCGAAATGGCCGCCACGGTCTGACCGATACGCATGAGCATTCCCCTATAGCCCGGATTGTTGTGGCCGAATTTTGTGGCTACGAAGCCGGGATGCAGGCTGTTGGCCGTTACCGCTGTGCCTTCCAGGCGCCGGGCCAGTGCCTTGGTGAACATCACATTCATCAATTTGGATTGGCAGTAAGCTGGCCAACCTTGGTAGTTATTCCGGCCCTGGAGGTCGTCGAAATCGACCCGTCCCGCTCTATGGACGCGCGAAGAGACATTGATGATGCGTCCCTGGCTCGCCTCCTGCACGCGCTCCAGCAGCAGGTCGGTTAGAACGAAATAGGCCATATGGTTGAGGGCGAACGTGTATTCCAGGCCTTCCGCCGTTTCGCTCCTGTTGCTGTAGAAACCACCGGCATTATTGATCAATACATCGATCGGGATTGGATATTCGAGAAGCCTTGCCGCCAGGGATCGCACCTCCGCCAGCAACGATAGATCCGCCACTTCTAAGCCAATATTTTGGTTGCCGGTTGTGTTCTTGATCATTGCCACAGTGTCGGCGCATTTAGCTTCATTTCGCCCGACAATGACCACCTGAGCGCCTTGCGCGGCTAATTCTTCCGCCGTGACGAAACCGATGCCGTCTGTAGCTCCGGTCACGATGACCAAGGCGTCTTGCACGGCGCGCTCCCCAATCGAGTGTCTGGTGGGCATTAAAACACGAGCTTCAGTAGCGTGGAAGGCGTTTGCCTCTATTGACCCATGGCGGTCCCGGCCATAATCTAACAACTGTTAGAAAAATAATGAAATGCCATCATAGGAGAGACGTCATGAAATTCGGCATGATGTATCTGTTCAGCGAATATGGAAATATCCCCCAGGCCCAGGTCTTCAAAGAGTTCATAGAGGAAGTTGAGTTGGCGGAGGAATTGGGCTTCGACTCCATCTGGCTGCCCGAGCATCATTTTTCCGTCTACGGCATATTGGGCGATACGTTGACTATGGCCGCTGCCATCGCGCAACGAACCAAACGGATCAAGATTGGGACGGCCGTTGTGCTTCTGCCTCTGGCCCATCCGGTCCGCGTGGCGGAGCAGGCTGCTTTGGTGGATTGCTTGAGCAACGGCCGCCTGCTGCTAGGCGTTGGCCGCGCCTACCAGCCGGGCGAATTCGACGGCTTCGGTGTCGATCCCGGGAACTCGCGGGAATTGTTCTTCGAGGCCATGGATGTGCTGATGAAGTGCTTCAAGGGTGAGAAATTCTCCCATGACGGCGATTTTTGGTCGGTAAAGGATGTGGAACTCTATCCCCGGCCTGTACAACAGCCCCATCCGCCCATTTATATGGCCGCCGTTTCACCCCCGTCGTACCAACTGGCGGCAGAACATGGCCTGTCGATCCTGCGGGCGCCGCGTTTCACATCGTTGAACGTGGTGCAGGAACAGTTCGCGGAATATTCCCAATACATGCAAGCGGCAGGGCGCGATCCGCTGGCCATGGATCAACCCATGTTGATGCAGACATATGTTGCGGATACCGAGGCCGAAGCCAAAAAAACGGCGGAAGTGCACGCCATCTGGTACCACGAGTTGTTCCAACAGGTCCTACCCGGCGCACCGGGCAAGAAGATCCACAAGGGTTATGAAATTTATGATGTGGTGCGCAAAAACCACGCCAAGGTCACATACGAGGACCTCGCCCAATGGGGAAGTGCATTCGGCACGCCTGAACAGGTGGCCGACCGCATCGTCACCTATGCCCAGGAGGCTGGCGTGAACCATTGGATGGCCGAGATGAAGTTCGGCGGAATGAGCCACGAAGACACCATGCGGTCGATGCGTCTATTCGCTTCCGAAGTCATCCCTCGGGTCAACGACAAACTGGGCAAGGCGGAAGCGGCCGAATAACGTTCCGCGCAAATTGCGGAGAATTAGGGGAAATCGTCGCCGAAACCACTGCCGACATTTCCGTTGAAATGATCGGACCCCAGCGACGGTTTCCCCTATATTGGCGTTCTTCGTGTGTAGGGAGGGTGGAACGCCATGGACTATGAATTCATTCTGTTTGAGCAACGGGGCGAGGAGGGCGAAGTCGGCCTGATCACCCTAAACCGACCGGACAAATTGAACGCCTGGACCCACGAGATGCGGGACGAAATCCTGCATGCCATGGACAGGGTCAACAACGACCCAGCCATGGGCGCCATGGTTATCACGGGCGCGGGACGCGGCTTCTGCGCCGGGGCGGATATCGGCGCCCTGTTCAAGAAACAGCTTGATGACGATGGCCCCAGGCGCCCTTCTACCGCGGCTAACTGGGTCAAGGCGGTGCGCGATGCAAAGCCCATGATCGCCGCCGTCAACGGTGCCTGCATCGGCGTCGGCCTGACCCAGATTCTGTCTTGCGACTACATAATGGCTTCGGAAAAGGCCAAGTTCTCCTGCGCCTTCGTCAAGATGGGCGTGGTGACGGAACTGGCCTCCTCCCACTATCTGGTCCAGCGCATGGGCTGGGGCAATGCATCGGAGGTTGCCTTGACCGGGCGCATGATTCCTGGCGAGGAGGCAGTGCAACTGGGGCTCGCCGACCGACTGGTGCCCCATGACAACTTGGTCGACGAGGCCGTGGCACTTGCCGCCATGATGGCCCAGAACCCGGCCCGGCAAATGCGCATGGTGAAACAGCTTTTCACCCAGAACGGCAGCGATCAGGACCTGGACGCGGTGCTGGCGCGAGAGACGGAATCCCTGGAGTTGGCCTACCAGACCCCGGAACACAAAGAGGCTGTGAACGCCTTCTTGGAAAAGCGTAAACCGGACTTCCGCAAGGTGGCGGAAAGCGGATCATGAGGCTTGCCGCGGGCGATGCCTAAGCGTAGGGTTTCGATCTGAATAAACCGGTCGAATAGAACCGGGATAACAGGAGTGGGCTTTGACGAACGGGGCGGTGCCGGCGTTGGTCGCCGAGGACATACACAAGCGTTTTGGGGCGTTGGAGGTGCTCAAGGGCGTCTCGGTCACCGCTCGCGAGGGCGATGTCATTTCCATGATCGGCAGTTCAGGTTCGGGCAAGAGCACATTCTTGCGCTGCATCAATTTTCTGGAAACACCGGACCGGGGCACCATTACCTTGGGTGGCGAGGAAATCCGTATCAAGACCGATCGCAACGGCCGTGCGGCGGGTGCCGATCAGGACCAGATCGACCGCCTGCGCACCCAACTTGGCATGGTTTTTCAGAGCTTCAATCTGTGGACCCATATGACCGTGGCCCAAAACGTGATGGAGGGGCCTGTACACGTCCTCAAGCGGCCAAGGGCCGAAGTGCGGGACGAGGCCATGGCGCTATTGGAGAAGGTCGGCATCGCCGAAAAGCACGATGCCTTCCCGGCACAGCTTTCAGGTGGGCAACAGCAGCGGGTGGCCATTGCCCGCGCGCTCTGCATGCGGCCGCAGGTGTTGTTGTTCGACGAGCCCACCTCGGCGCTCGACCCCGAATTGGTCGGAGAGGTCCTGTCCGTGATGCGCGACTTGGCATCCGAGGGCCGAACCATGATCGTTGTCACCCATGAAATGGGCTTCGCCCGGGAAATCTCCAACCACACCATCTTTCTGGATGAAGGCCGGATCGAGGAAGAGGGTCCTCCGGCGCAGCTCTTCAGCAATCCGAACTCGGATCGATGTAAGCAATTCCTGGCGAGCACTTTATAATAATTTTCAGGGTCTTAAGAACTAAACCTAAACCAAACTGGGAGACTTGATATGAAAAAACTTCTGACCTTTGCGGCCGTTGCCGTCATCGCCCTCGCGGGCGCGGCTCAAGCGGGCGACTACAAGAAGATCAAGGTCGCTACGGAAGGCGCCTATGCACCTTGGAACTACAAGGATGCATCTGGCAAGCTGATCGGTTTCGAATTGGATCTGGCCCGCGATCTCTGCAAGCGCATGGGATCGGACTGCACCATCGTCGAACAGGCCTGGGACGGTATCATTCCATCGCTTCAGGCCGGCAAGTACGACGTCATCATGGCGGGCATGTCCATTACCGACAAGCGCAAGAAAGTTATCACCTTCTCACGCTCCTATGCCCAGACGCCGGCCAGCTTCGTGGTCACCAAATCCTCCAAGTCGGCCAGTTTCAAGACCGCCATCGAGCGCATCGACCTGACGTCGGTCGAGGCAGACGAGAAGACGGCGATCGGAGCTATGGTGAAAGAATTCGGCGGTAAGACCATTGGTGTGCAGACCGCCACAACGCACGAGAACTTCCTGCGCGAATATCTTGGCGACAATGTCACCATCCGCACTTATGACACCCAGGAAAACCTTGATCTCGACCTGCAAGCGGGCCGGGTGGATGCCGCCTTGGCCTCCATGAGCTATTGGGTGCCCCTGCTGAAGTCCGACAAGGGCAAAGACATGGTTGCGGTTGGCCCCGGCATGGTCGGCGGGCCTTTCGGTCACGGCGTTGGTGCTGGAATCCGGCAGAAGGATCAGGCCCTGGCCGATATGTTCTCCAAGGCAATCCAGTCGGCCATCGACGACGGCACGGTGAAGAAGCTGGCCGTGCAGTGGTTCGGGTTCGACGCCTCCGCCAAGTAACCGTACGCGCCGGTCAGGGATATGCGCCTTGGCCGGCGCGGTTTGCTTTGCGTAGCTTGACGTGGATCTCACCCTCTTAGGCTGGGGCGATCAGGGCTGGGGCGACGAGATGGTTCTCGGCGCCCTGATGACCCTGGCGGTGGCGGCCTGTTCATATGCCCTCGGCGTGGTCATTGGCTGCGGTCTGGCGGCCATGAAACTTTCGCGTCTGGCACCGCTGCGTTGGTTTGCCGATCTCTACACCACGGTGATCCGAGGCATACCAGAGTTGCTGATAATTTATCTGGTGTTCTTCGGCGGCGGCGCGGTTTTGCGCGCCGTGGCCAAGGGGCTGTTCGGCTATGGCGAGTTCATCGACTTACCCATCTTCGTTACCGGCATGATCTGCATCGGACTCAGTTCCGGGGCCTATGCGACCGAGGTCATCCGCGGCGCCGTCCTGGCGGTACCCCGGGGACAGATCGAGGCGGCTCGCGCGGTGGGAATGCGCAAGTCGTTGCGTTTCAGGCGCATTCTGGTGCCACAAGTAGCCCGCTATGCCCTGCCGGGCCTGGGCAATGTTTGGCAACTGACTCTAAAGGAAACCTCTCTGATCTCCATCATCGGCCTGGTGGAGATCATGCGCCAGGCGGCGGTGGGCGCCGGATCCACCAAGGAGCCATTCACCTTCTACATCACCGCTTTCGTGCTTTATCTCGGCCTGGCCTCGATCTCCAACCGGGGCTTCCTCCGCGCCGAGGCCTGGGCCAACCGGGGGGTGCGTTCGGCATGAAGCGGAACGGGATGAGGGCGCCATGAACTGGGAGTTGATCCAGGAAAGCTGGCCGGTTCTGGTCGCCGCCGTTCCAGACACCTTGATGCTGGCCGGTTCGTCCCTACTGCTCGGTTTCGTCCTGGCGGTGCTCATCGCCCTGATGCGGCTGTCCGGGAACAAGGCCATGTGGGGCTTTGCCTACGGCTATGTCTATATCTTCCGCTCCACGCCGTTGTTAGTGCAATTGTTCCTGATCTACTACGGCTCGGGCCAGTACCGGCCGTTTCTCCAGGATGTGGGTCTTTGGGTGCTGTTCCGCGAGCCGTGGTTCTGCGCCATTCTGGCCCTGACTCTGAACACGGCCGCCTACGGCAGCGAGATTATTCGCGGCGGCATTCAATCCGTGCCCTGGGGCGAGGTGGAGGCGGCGCGCGCCATCGGCATGAGCCGGTTTCTGCTGTTCCGCCGCATTATTTTCCCCATCGCCATGCGGCAGGCCCTGCCGGGCTATGGCAATGAAGTGATCCTGATGGTCAAGGCCACATCGCTGGCCAGCACCATCACCATTCTGGAGGTTACGGGGGAAGCCAAGAAGATCATCGCCGCGACCTGGAGCCCGGTGGAAATCTTCATCATCGCCGGCGCGATCTATCTGTTTCTAAACTTTGTCGTTACCCGCGGCGTGGCCTGGCTGGAGCGGCGCTTGAACCCCTTGCACGAAACTGCCATCAAGGAGCGGCCGGTAGCGGCGGACGTGCATTGATGGGGAGACGACATGATTGATTTTGCATTGCCCGATGAATTGGTGGAACTGCGGGACCGGGTTACGGCGTTCATCCGCGATGAGATCATGCCGTATGAGGCCGACGAGCGGCAGGAATTCCACGGTCCGACCGAGGATCTGCGCCTGGAATTGGTGGCCAAGGCGCGGGCGGCGGGGCTGCTTTCGCCGCATGGACCCACAGAGTTCGGCGGCCTGGGCCTGAACCATATTGGCATGGCGGTAATATTCGAGGCCGCCGGTTATTCCACCTTGGGGCCCCTGGCGCTTAACATCCAGGCGCCGGACGAAGGCAACACCAACCTGTTGAGCCAGGTTGCCAGCCAGGAACAGAAGAATCGCTGGCTGGCGCCGTTGGTGCGGGGTGAAGTGCGCTCGGTCTTTGCCATGACCGAACCGGACGGCGGCGCCGGCTCCGACCCCTCTCTGATGCGAACGGCGGCCCGGCCAGACGGCGACGACTATGTGATCAACGGCCGCAAATGGTTGATCACGGGCATGCCCGGCGCGTCCTTTCAGATCCTCATGGCCCGGACTTTCGATGAGGGGGGCAACGACATGGGCGCCACTATGTTCATGATGGACAACGATACGCCGGGCATCGAAATCGTCCGCGTCTTGAACACCATCGACAGCAACTCCCCCGGCGGCCATGCCGAAGTGGCCTACAACGATGTTCGCGTGCCAAAGACGGATATCCTGGGTGAAGCAGGGAAGGGCTTTCGTTACGCCCAGGTTCGCCTGACCCCGGCCCGGATGACCCATTGTATGCGCTGGCTGGGTGCCGCCGTCCGCGCCCATGATATCGCCGTTGACTATGCTCGCCAACGCCAGGCCTTCGGCAAGGTGCTGGGCGAGCACGAGGGCGTGGGCTTCATGCTGGCTGAGAACGAGACCGATCTGCATCTCTGCCGTCTGGCCATCTGGCATGCCTGCTGGCTGCTTGATCAGGGTGAACAGGCCCGCGACGAAAGCTCCATGGCCAAGGTGCGTTGTTCCGAGGCGCTGTCCAACGTGGTCGACCGTTCGCTGCAAATCCTGGGCGGCAAGGGGATCACGGATGACACGGTGGTGGAGCGTATCTATCGCGACATCCGGGCCTTCCGCATCTACGATGGTCCTTCGGAAGTGCACCGCTGGGCCTTGGCCCGCAGTATTATGAGGCGGAACTGAGATGTTGACGGAAATCGAGGTCGGGGGCGAAGGCCTGCCTATCCGGGAGAGCCTGGTGCGGGAGATCGACGTAGCCTGGCAGCGTCTGGCCGCGCCCGGCACCTGGTGGACCGGTGCCGAACGGCTGGCGATCGCGGCGGAAGCCCGCCATGCCATCGGCTGCGAGCTTTGCAGGCGGCGCAAGGAAGCACTCTCTCCCTACACCGTCGATGGCACCCATGACAGCTTGGACGAATTGCCCGAAGCGGCGATCGAGGCGGTCCACCGCGTGGTCACTGACGCCGGCCGCATTACCGAGAAATGGGTCCGGTCCCTCGAATTGGAAGAAACCCGATACGTGGAAATTATCGGCGTCATCGCCGTTTTGACCGGCCTGGATACCTTGAACAGGGCCTTGGGTCTGCCGCTGAACGATCTGCCCGGTACCATTGCTGGCGAGCCGAGCCGCCATAAACCGGCCGGCACCAAGCGCAATTTAGCTTGGGTCGAGACCCTGGCGCCGGAGGATGTGGGGGAAGGGGACCCCAATCCCTATCCACTGCATGGCGACAAAAACATCCACAGGGGTTTGAGCCTGGTTCCCCAGGAGGTCTTCAACTTCTTCGATTTGGATGTGGAGCTCTACCTCAAGGACCATGAGATCCGGGACTTTCAGACCGAATACCGCGCCATCTCCCACGCCCAGATCGAGCTAATCGCCGGCCGAACATCGGCCCTGGCGGGGTGCTTCTATTGAACCACCTCGCATTCGGTTCTGCTCCGTGCGAGCGGCGAACATTACGAGGAAGATTACGATCTGGCTGCCGTCATGAGCGATCAGGGCCTGGTTGACAGCATTCCCCATGGTTCCGTGCTGATGGATTTGACGGAGGCGGTCTATGACGGGGACGAAACCGCCATAGCCGCAGCCCGGCGCGCCGTACGCCAGGAAATGGGTGATGCCGCCTTCGTCGATGCCTGCGCCACCATCGCCTCCTTCTCGGCGGTGGTGAAGATCGCCGATGGTACTGGCATCCCCCTAGAGGATTACAAAGAAGAAGCCAGCCGCGAAATACGCGAGGAATTGTCAATCAACGACTTCGTCACCTAGCGGGCCAACGACTTTCTGGCTGCCCTATCAACAAGGGCTCCTTCAGACAAATGACTCGGTTACCCCTTCATCGCGGAAGGCCTCGGCGATGCATGGTTGGGCCAGGTTTCGCTCCAGATAGGGGGCCAGGTTTGCTTTGTCCCGCGGCGGATTGGTGAGATTGCGGGCCCAGCGGCACAACATGGTCAAGTAGGGATCGAGCAGGGTGAATTGCGCCCCCATGAGGAACGGACCGGCGCTGACCGCTTCGTCCATAATCTCGAACATATCATTCAATCGCGCCTCGGCCCCGGCCTGGACTCCGGCCTTGTCCGTGCCGTAGCGATTTGGATAGTGATAAACCAGTAGCTCCGGTTGAATTGTCGTGGACAGATAGAACAGCCATTTATGAAACGTCGCGCGCTCGCGGACCGATGTGGCCGCCGGCGCCAGGCGGCTTTCGGGATTGTCGTCGGCCAGATACAAGCAGATCGCCGCCGTCTCGAACAGCACCAGTTCGCCATCGACAAGTGTCGGGATTCGTCCCGAGGGATTGAGCTTGAAATAGTCCGGCTGTTTGTGGGCGTTCGTCTCACGGTCGACCAGCACCAGTTCGAATGGCCGACCAATCTGCCGCAGGCAGACATGGGGGACGAAACTGGCGTTATTCGGGTAATGGAACAAGCGGTACACGGGGCTTTCCTCACTAGGCCTAACGACGTTTTCGGGCGCGCGCTGAATTTGACCGCAAGAAACAAACGGGTCAACATTGCTCGAGTTTCGCTGAGCAGATTAAGGGATTTTGCGTCAATGGAGTGGTACCCGAAACGCCGGTTCGGCGATCTGATGGACGAGGCGGCGGCCCGCTTCGGGGCTCGCGAGGGGCTTGTATTCGAGGACCGGCGTTACACCTTCCAGCAATGCGCCGAGGAGGTCGACCGGGCGGCGAAGGCGCTGATGGCGGAGGGTGTGGGCGCCGGCGATCATGTCGCCCTGTGGCTCAACAATTGCGCCGATTGGATCTTCATCTCCTTCGCCCTGGCAAAGGTGGGCGCGGTGCAGGTGCCCATCAACACCCGCTTTCGCACCGCTGATTTGGAGTATGTATTGCGCCAGTCCGACAGCACCATGCTGATTACCCACGACCAATGCGGCCCCATCGACTACCTGACCATGGTGCAAGAGGTTCTGGCCTTGCCATCGGGCAGTGCGCAGATAGACGACGGCAACTTCCCAGAAATGCGCAAGGTCATCATCCTTGGCCGGGAAGGTTATGTCGGCACCGTGTCATGGACCGATGCACTTGCTCACGGCGCCACGGTCAGCGACGGCGATCTGGACGGCCGGGCAGCGGCGGTGAACCCCGACGAACCGGTCTTCATCATGTACACATCCGGTACAACCGGATTTCCCAAAGGGGCCATGCACAGCCACAAGCTGATCCGCAATATCGAGGAGCGGGGCTTCCGGATGGGCATCTCCCCGAACGACGTGATCCTGAATTATCTGCCCCTGTTCCATGCGTTCTCGTATTCCGAATGCGCCTTGATGTCACCGCTGACCGGGGCCAAGCAGATCATCACCGAGACCTTCGCTCCGGATGAAAGCCTGGACTTGATCGAGAGCGAAGGCGTTTCGGTCATGCACGGTTTCGAAGCCCACCTAAAAGGCCTGACTGAGGCGCAGGAAGCAAACCCCCGCGATGTCTCGACCCTGCGCACGGGCATCTTCGCAGCCGGTATGCATAGCGCCACGCCGGTGGTGCGACGGGGCGCGCGGGCCCTGGCACCGTTGAAGAACCTCTCCGGCTTCGGCATGACGGAACTGTGGCTCGGCGTGGCGTTGAACGCCCTGGACGACTCGGAAGACAAACGCTGCGAAACCTCCGGCTATCCCGGTCTGGGTTTCCAAATCAGTATCGTCGACCCCGACACCGGCGCCGAACAACCCATCGGCGTGCAAGGCGAACTGTTGGTAAAAGGCGACAGCCTGATGTTGGGCTATTACAAGAAGCCGGAAGAGACAGCCGCTGCCTATGACGAGGACGGCTGGTTTCATACGGGCGATACGGCGGAATGGTTGGAAGGCGGCTATATCCGCTTCCTGGGCCGCTACAAGGATATGCTGAAGGTAGGCGGTGAGAACGTGGACCCCATGGAGACGGAAGGCTTCCTGCTGGAACATCCCGAAATTCATCAGATCGCCATTGTCGGCTATCCGGACGAAAAGTTGGCGGAGGTTCCCGTCGCCTTTGTTGAACGGGCACCGGGTAGCGACATTCAGGCCGATCAGGTGATCGATTTATGCCGGGGCAAAGTGGCCAGCTTCAAAATCCCACGCCATGTGATCTTCGTCGAAGAGTTCCCTATGACCGCCTCGGGCAAGATCCGCAAGGTGGATCTTCGGGAGGACGCAATGCGACTGCTCGGCGGCAATTGATCCCCAATCTAACATTCGTTAGATTATGGCTTAGGCTATTCAGGATCGATTCTTTCACTCATGACAGCATCAACCTACGACGTCATCATCATCGGCGCCGGCATGTCCGGCATGTATCAGCTTTATCTCTTGCGGAAGTTGGGTTTGTCGGTTCGCGTGTACGAGGCCGGAACCGGCGTCGGCGGCACCTGGTATTGGAACCGTTATCCAGGTGCCCGCTTTGATTCGGAGAGTTACAGCTACGGCTATTCCTTTTCCCAAGAAGTGCTGGACGAATGGGAATGGAGCGAACATTTCTCGGCCCAGCCAGAGACCCTGCGCTATCTCAATTACATCGCCGACAAATTCGATCTGCGCCGGGACATTCAGTTCGAGGCGCGGGTCGCGGCGGCCCATTTCGATGAAGCGGGCAACGCCTGGGACGTCACCTTAGAAGACGGCAGCCGGGCCCGCGCCAATTTCCTGATCACCGCCGTTGGACCCCTGTCCACGCCGGTGATGCCGAATATCGACGGCATCGACGATTTCGAGGGCGAAGCGTATCACACAGGCCTGTGGCCGCACGAGGACGTGACTTTCGCCGGCAAGCGGGTAGCCGTGATTGGTACCGGCGCCACGGGTGTGCAGACCATCCAGGAAGTGGCCAAGACTGTTGGCCATTTGACGGTCTTTCAGCGTTCACCCAATTATTGCGCGCCGCTGCACAATCGCCCCATCGATGATGCGGAACAGGCCAAGATCAAGGCCAGCTATGACGAGATCTTTGCCTTATGCAACCGCTCCCACGGTGCCTTCATGCATGACGCCGATCCTCGTTACGCCCTGGAATGCACCGAGGAAGAGCGGGAAGCATTCTACGAACAGCGCTACAGCGAACCTGGCTTCGGCATCTGGATGGGGAACTTCCGCGACATCTTTGTCAACGAACAGGCCAACGACACCATCAGCGACTTCGTGAAGCGGAAGATCCGCGAGCGGGTCAAGGATCCGGAAGTGGCGGAGAAGCTGATCCCCCGGGACCACGGCTTTGGCACCCGGCGGGTGCCGTTGGAGACCAATTATTACGAGGTCTATAACCAGGACAACGTCCTGCTGGTGGACATCAAGGATACCCCCATCGAGCGCATCACGCCGAAAGGCCTGCGTTGCAACGGCGTGGACTATGAATTCGACATGATCATCTATGCCACCGGCTTCGATGCCGTCACCGGCGGTTTCGATAAGATCGATATTCGGGGCGAGGGCGGCCTCCGCCTAAAGGACAAATGGAAGCACGGTCCGCGCACTTATCTGGGCCTGCAGATCGAGGGCTTCCCCAACATGCTGACCCTGGTCGGGCCTCACAATGCCGCTACTTTTTGCAATATTCCCCGCTGCATCGAGCAGAACGTGGAATGGGTGGCGAAGCTGTTCGAGTATGTCAGGGCCCACGACATCAAACGCATCTCGCCGACTTTGGCGGCAGAAGATGCCTGGACCGAGCACGTCTTCGACGCCGCCTCGAAATTGTTGTTCACCAAGGTGGATAGCTGGTTCACGGGCATCAACAGTAACCTTGCCGGCAAGGACAAACGTACTTTTCTGCTCTATGCCGGCGGTGCGCCGGCCTATAGGGAAAAGTGCGACGACGTTGCCGCCAACGGATACGAGGGATTCGTGCTGCAACAGGCAAACCCGTAGGATATATTCAAAGACAAGTAACAAGAACGAACGTCAGGGGAGGAAAATTTCCGCATGGCCAAGACACCCATTTCAGCCGACTCGCACATCACAGAGCCGCCCAACTGCTATATCGACTTTATCGATCCCGCATTCAGGGATCGGGCGCCCCATGTGGCCCATGACGAGAAGTATGGTGATGTCTATGTGATCGACGGAATGGAAAAGACCATCCCCATGGGCTTAGTCGCCGCCGCCGGCAAGGACCCTGAAACATTGCGTATGAGCGGCGGCAAGTTCGACGAATTGCACCGCAGCGGCTGGGACGCCAATTATCGCCTGGCAGACCAGGACAAAGACGGTGTCTGCGCCGAGATCATCTACCCGTCCGTGGGCATGGTTTTGTGCAATCACCCCGATTTCGACTACAAGCGGGCCTGCATGACCGCCTATAACCGCTGGCTGCAGGAATACTGTGCCGTCGCCCCCAATCGACTTTATGGCCTAGCCCAGCTCACCATGGCCTCGGTCGAGGAAGGCATCATGGAATTACGCCGGGCCAAGGAAATGGGCTTCTGCGGCGTCATGATGCCGGGCAATCCCCAGCACGAAGACTATGATCAC
Source organism: uncultured Rhodospirillaceae bacterium (assembly GCA_964344935.1). GTDB lineage: Bacteria > Pseudomonadota > Alphaproteobacteria. The sequence goes on along the minus strand of CAYFPL010000008.1, from coordinate 194,386 downwards.
CCCGATTACGATCCATTCTATGAAGCGGCTGTGGATCTGAATATCCCATTGTCGTTTCACATCCTGACGTCCAGTTCGGATAATTTGGGCGCCATGCGCGGGCCGAGGATCAACGCGTTTTGCTCAATCATCAGGGGCTGCCAGGACATCATCGGCATGTTCATTTTCGGCGGTGTATTTCACCGGCATCCGGATTTGAAGCTGGTGTGCGTCGAGGCCGATGCCGGCTGGGCGCCCCATTACATGTACCGCATGGATCATGCCTATAAGCGCCATCGCCATTGGATGAAGGGCCGGGAACTGGACAAACTGCCCAGCGAGTATTTCCGCGAGAATGTCTATATGACATTCCAGGACGATTGGACCGCCTTCCGCTTTCGCGACGCCTGCAATGTCCGGCGCCTGATGTGGGCCAATGATTTCCCCCATTCCGATGCCACTTGGCCGTGGAGCCAGGAGCTGCTGGCGGAACACACCGCCGACATGACAGAACAGGAACGGGACTGGATCCTCCACGACAACGTGGCGGAACTCTACGGTTTGAAGGTCGCCTGACGTTTTCGCTTCCTGCGTTTAGCGAGGTCTGTGTTTCATTGGCGGCGCGCCGATGAATAACGCATTATGCACGTAAAATAGGTACATCTTGATCATATAACTCATTTATGGTTGTGGTTGTTTGGCGGCCTGACGAGTGCCGCAGCAAACATAACCGAGGAGCGAGTTTTTATGGCCAAGACACCCATATCGGCGGATTCCCACATCACGGAACCGCCCACATGCTATACCGATTACATCGACCCGAACTTCCGGGACCGGGCGCCTCATATCCAATACGACGAAGAGCAAGGAGATGTCTTCGTCATTGATGGATTTGACCGGACCATTTCTCTGGGCCTGATTGCCGCCGCTGGAAAAGACCCCTCGGAACTGAGTTTCAACGGCGGCCGTTTCGAGGAATTGCACCGGGGCGGTTGGGAATCCAAGCAACGGCTTGCGGACCAGGATATCGACGGCATCTGTGCCGAAGTCATCTATCCTTCGATCGGTATGGTGATCTGCAACCACCCCGATTTCGAATACAAGCGCGCCTGTTTCCAGGCCTATAACCGCTGGCTCCAGGCATTTTGCGCCGAAGCGCCAGACCGCCTGATCGGGCTGGCCCAGATCGCCATGGCCTCGGTCGCGGACGGCATTGCTGAACTCCTCCGGGCTAAGGAGATGGGCTTCCGTGGTGTCATGATGCCCGGTGATCCGCAATACGAGGACTATGACCACCCCGATTATGCGCCGTTCTTCGATGCGGCCGTAGAACTGGAAATGCCGCTGTCGTTCCATATTCTAACTTCGCGGGCCGACGAGATCGATTTGCGCCACGGTTCCATCCAGCGCCTGCGGGGACCACGCATCAACGGATTCTGCAGCATAATCCGGGGCTGCCAGGACATTATCGGCATGTTCATTTTTGGCGGGGTATTCGAACGTCACCCGGATTTGAGGCTGGTCTGTGTCGAGGCCGATGCCGGCTGGGCGCCCCATTACATGTACCGCATGGACCATGCCTATAAGCGGCACCGCTATTGGATGAAATGCGATGAGATGGCGAGGCTCCCGAGCGAATATTTCAAAGACAACGTCTATATGACGTTCCAGGACGATTGGACCGCCTGCAAGTACCGCGAAGACTGTAATATCCGCCGTTTGATGTGGGCCAATGATTTTCCCCATTCCGACGCCACATGGCCCAACAGCCAGGCTATTTTGACCGCACAGACCGCCGGCATGACGGATCAGGAAAAGGATTGGCTTGTGCATGACAACGTGGCGGACTTATATGGACTGAACACGGCGTAGGATAACCGCCAGGGGAGGGGACCCATGTACGATCTGAAAATCACTAATGGCACTATTATCGACGGCACCGGGGCGCCCAGCGTCTCGGGCGATTTGGGTATCAAGGACGGCAGGGTCGCAGCCCTGGGCGAGGCGCCCGATGCAGCCGTGCGGGAGATCGATGCCGACGGTCAGGTCGTCTGTCCCGGTTTCGTCGACATCCACACTCATTATGACGCCCAGATTCTCTGGGACCGTATGCTGACCATTTCGCCCTGGCATGGCGTCACCACCGCCGTGGTGGGCAATTGCGGCTTTGGCGTCGCGCCGACCAAGGCTGACCATCGCGAGATGATCATGCGCACCCTGGAAAAGGTCGAGGGGATGAGCGTCGATGCCTTGCGGGCCGGCCTGGGCGAGGAATGGCCATTCGAGAGCTTTCCCGAATACCTAGACGCCATCGACCGTTTGGGTCCGGCCATCAATATCGGTGTCCTGATGGGTCATACACCCCTGCGCACATTCGTCATGGGCGAGGCGGCGACGGAGCGTGAGGCCGACAATGATGAACTTGCCCGGATGTGCGAATTGCTGTCCGAGGGCATTCAGGCCGGCGCCTTGGGTTTCGCTACGTCTAAAGCCTCGACCCATGTGGGATACGAAGGCCGGCCCGTGCCCAGCCGCGCAGCCGATATCGATGAAATCCATGCCCTTTGCGATGTTCTCGGCCGCCTGGACAAGGGCATTATCCAGGCCACTGTGGGCCGGGAATTGTTCCTTGATGAATTCGAACAGATCGCGACGCGCACCGGCCGCCCGATCACCTGGACAGCGCTGCTGGCTGGCCTGTCTTTGGGCAAAGGCGGGCACGAAGAGCAATTGGTACAGTCCCAGGAACTTGCGGATCGCGGGCTCAAGATCAGCCCCCAGGTCACGCCGCGGCCCCTGAACTTCGAATATCAGTTCAAGGAACCGTTTCCGTTCGAGGCCATTTCTATGTTCAAGCCGGTCTCGGCGACGGATTTTGACGGCAAGTGCCGCATCTACAAGGACCCGGAGTTCCGCGCTGCCTTCAAGGAACGCATGAAAACCATCCGGGAATCCTTCCAAAGCTCGGTCGCCTTGACCATGATCTCACAATACGACCCGGAGCCGGAACTGGCGGAACGGATGTTGTACGACGTCGCTGCCGAACGAGGCGTCGACCCGATCGATCTGGCCCTGGATCTGGCCCTGGCCTCTAATCTGGAAGCCCGCTTCCGCATGCCAGTCGCCAACCACAACGAGGACGATGTGGAGCCTTTGCTAAAGAGCGATTGCACGGTGCTGGGCCTCTCAGATGCCGGTGCCCATGCCTCCCAGCTTTGCGATGCCTGCCAACCGACCCACTTTCTGAAGCGCTGGGTGCGGGAAAAACAGGTGTTCAGCCTGGAAGAAGCAATCCGCATGATGACCACCAGGACCGCCGAAGTCATGGGCATCACAGACCGCGGCCGTTTGGCCGTGGGACTGCCGGCGGACATTGTGGTGCTGGACCCCGCCACGGTAGGCGACCAGCCCTTGCGCCGTGTGCACGATTTCCCCGCTGGTGCGGATCGCTTGATCAGCGAGGCATCAGGGATCGCCAATGTTATCGTCAACGGCGTAGTTATCCGAGACCAAGGCGAGGACGCGGTTGCGGGCGATGGGACTTTACCGGGCCGTTTGTTGCGCAACGGCACGGCGGCATAGAACAAACCGCAATCAGTCGGAATTAACTTCTGCGGTCCTGTTGCTCTAATGCATTAGCACTGGCGGATGCTCAGGCGTCCCGCTGAACGCGCCATGCTTTCTGGACTAACCGTTCGCCAGCCAGCCCATCAAGCCTGCGGGAACGAAATCGGCGAAAGCGGTACCCTGCACGCTGTCGTGAATGACCAGGCGCAGGCTGCGCTCGCGCTCGCTATCGATGGTCACTGTGACCGTCATGCCGGCGCGCAGGGGCTTGCGGCCTTCCTCTTGAATGATACGCAATCGGACCGGTATGCGCTGCACCACCTTGACCCAGTTGCCGGAAGCATTTTGCGGCGGCAGCAGGGCGAATTCGGCGCCCGTGGCGGGAGAGATGCTCTCGACCAACGCCTTATAGGTATCGTCCGGATAGGCGTCCGCCACCAAGGTGGCCTGCTGTCCCACTTCTACAGGGGTTAGCTGGGTTTCCTTCAAGTTGGCCTCGATCCAGGTATCCCCCGTTTCCACCAGGGCAAACACGGGCGTGCCTGCCTTGACGTACTCGCCCAGTCGCAATTTGACGTTGGACGCGATGCCGTCGACGGGTGCCCGGATGGTGGCGCGCTCCAGATCCAGTTGCTTCATGCCGTATTCCGACATCAGCATTTGATATTTTGGATCCTGTTCAGCCGGGCGTTTCGGGTTTCCGCCCAGTTCCGCCAAGATAGTTTCGTTGGCATCCTGGCGAGTTTGCAATTGCCGCCGCGCCATTTCCAGATCATGGCGGGCCTCGTCCTGGCGGGCGGTGGTGCCGGCGCCGCGTTTGGTCAGTTCCATGGCGCGGTTATGCTCTTGATTCATGAAACGAACCGCCTCACGGCTCTCTTCCACCGCCTGTAGGCCTGCCTGATAGGCCATTCGCTTGGCCTGGATCTCCAGTTTCACTTCATCGAGCTGAGAGAGAACGGCGTCCACCTCCAATTGGAATGGGTGCGGGTCAATTCGGAAGAGCACATCGCCTTTAGTGATCTCCTGGTTGTCAGCGGCATTGATTTCCACCACACGTCCGGAAACATCGGCGCTGACGGCCAGGACGTGAGACTTTACATATGCGTTTTCCGTGTTGATGTATCGCAGGCTTTCCGCCCAGATGCCGGCACCATAAACGACGCCAGCGATTGGCAACACCAGCATCAGGACAAACCGGATCAGACCCTGTACCCAGCGCCGCCGGCGCCGGGGCGAAGAGGACGGCAATTCCGACACCGTCGCCGCGCTTGCGCCGGTGCCTTCTTGTTCGTTTGCAGCGCCGGTTTTGGCCAGCGCCTCGTCGTCGTCTTTTATTGCCGCGTCAGCCATCTTGAATATCCTTCGGGCTCGTACTCACAACATTCACGGCATCGTGGCGTCCATCGCCATTTTCGCTCATGGCGGTCAGATTGCTCTTGATCTTGATCAAGGTGGAGATGAAACGTTCTTGCTCTTCATCCGTCAGGTCGGCCAGGGCCTCGGCACGCAAATCCGCTGCAAGTGCGCGCATGGTCCGCAGCAGGGGTTCTACGGCTCGGGCAAGAAAAACCAGTTTTACCCGGCGATCCTTGGCTACGGTACGCCGTTCGATCCAGCCTTTCGCCTCTAGCCTATCCAGCAGCCGTCCTAGCGTGGCGCGTTCGATTTCGAGAATTTCAGAAAGGTTTGTCTGCGACAGACCTTCGTTGAAATATAAATGGTTGAGAACCCACCATTGAGACCGTGTCAGTCCCAATTCGCGCATGCGCCGGTCATAATTCGTGCGTAGTTGGCGTGCGGCGTCGTGAATTAGAAAACCGATGTTACGGTCGGCCGTCTCGTGTTCTTCGAACTGGTTTTCGACATGCAAGTTCTTGAATGTCTGATTGTTCATCTGTCTATCGTCTCGAGATGTTACGTCAATTGGTTGTCTAGCATACAATAAGCCACATTAAGAGAACCTTGCCAACAAACTTCTGTATCATTGGGTACATTTTTTGGAGGACGAAATGACTGTCAAAAACGCGATCGATTTGAGTGGGCGGCGCATCCTTCTGACTGGAGCGGCGGGCGGCATCGGTGCCGCTACGGCGCGGGCCTGCGCTGCTTTGGGTGTGGAGGCACTGATTCTCGCAGATTCGGGGCCTTTGGACGATTTGGAAGAGGAATTACGGGCATCGGACGTAGTGGTATCTGCGGTGCAATGCGACCTTAGCCGCCGTCAAGACAACTACGACCTCGTCGCCAATGCCGGCGCCGTGGATGCCGCTATCGCCTGTGCCGGCATCTGCCCTTTAGAGGAGGATTGGCTTGACGATCCAGGCTGGGACGATGTCTTCCACAAAGTCATGGACGTGAACGTACTGGGACCAATCCATCTGTGCCGGGAACTACTGCCGGGCATGTCAAAGAGGGGCGGTGGTCAAATCGTCCTCATAGGCTCCATCGGCGGGCGCATGGGGGGCACCTCACCCATCGTTCAGCCGCATTACGTGGCCTCGAAAGGAGGCGTGCATGCCTTTGTCTGGTGGCTGGCGCAACGGGCTGCACCGCAGGGTGTTCTGGTCAACGGGATCGCGCCTGGACCCATCGCAACGGCGATGACGGCGACCACGGATTACCCTAAAGACCGCTATCCCTTGGGCCGTATCGGCGTGCCGGAAGAGATCGCCTGGCCAGCGGCATTTCTCTGTTCACCGGCGGCATCGTACTTTTCCGGTTCCATCCTCGACGTCAATGGAGGTTTATTTGTAAGTTAACGCCAATTCGGTCTGGGAGTGTGAGATGAAAATTGGCGAGAAACATTACCGCACCATATGGCTATCCGACGACGGCTGGTCGGTGGAAGTGATCGACCAGACCCTATTGCCCCATGTCTTCGAGATCATGCGCCTGACGAACGTAGCAGAGGCGGCCTCCGCCATCTCCACCATGGTGGTCCGCGGGGCGCCGCTGATCGGCGCGACGGCGGCCTATGGCATGGCTCTGGCCACGCATGCCGATGACGGGGATGAATCCATACAGACGGCCTATGAAACTTTGTTGGCGACCCGACCCACCGCCGTCAACTTGCGCTGGGCTCTCGACGATATGCGGACCAGGCTACTGGCGGTGCCGTCTGAGGAACGGCGGAACCTGGCCTACCGGCGCGCGGCAGAGATTTGCGACGACGATGTGGAAACCTGCAAGGGCATCGGCCACCACGGTGCCGAACTGATCAAGGCGGCGCATGAGAAAAAGGGCGGCGGCGAAGCGGTCAATGTCCTGACCCATTGCAATGCCGGCTGGCTGGCGACCGTCGATTGGGGCACGGCCCTTGCGCCGATCTATACCGCCCATGATGCGGGTATCCCCGTGCATGTCTGGGTGGACGAGACCCGGCCCCGCAACCAGGGTGCTGCATTGACGGCCTATGAACTGGGCAGCCATGGCGTGCCCCACACCGTGATTGTGGACAATGCCGGCGGTCATTTGATGCAGCACGGCATGGTGGATCTGTGTATTACCGGCACAGACCGCACCTCGGCCCACGGCGATGTTTGCAACAAGATCGGTACCTATTTGAAGGCCCTGGCGGCCCACGACAACGGTGTGCCGTTCTATGTCGGGCTGCCGCACAGCACCATCGATTGGACCATCGGTGACGGCTTCGCCGGAATCCCCATCGAACAGCGGGATGGCCGCGAAGTCTCCCACATCCACGGCGTTCAGGACGACGGGGCCGGGACCACCGTCCGCCTGGTGCCTGAAGGCGCGCCGGTTGGCAATTATGCCTTCGACGTCACGCCGGCTCGCCTGGTCACAGGATTGATCACCGAACGGGGCGTCTGCCCAGCCAGCCGCGACGGCCTGATCGGCCTCTACCCCGAGCAGGCGGAAAGCGCCGCCTAGGCCGCCGGGAATGGACAATCTTTGGTCTGAATCCGAGGCTTCCGATTGGATTCGTCAGTGCCAGGGCGAAGGCGTCGGCGAGGAACTTGCCCTGCGGCTCTATTCCGCCCGGCTTTTGGGCCAGGAGAGGGATCTGGTCCTGCACGGCGGCGGCAACGCCTCCCTAAAGGCATTAGGCAAAGATGTACTGGGTGAAGACCTGTCGGTGATGCACATCAAGGGTAGCGGCTGGGACATGGCGCTGCTGCGAGCCGCGGGCATGCCGGCGGTGCGGCTTGGCCCATTGCAGGATTTGCGTGCCCTAGAGGCCCTTGATGATCTGAGCATGGTAAATTTGTTGCGTGGCAATCTGTTGGACAGCCGGGGCCCGGATCCATCTGTCGAGACCTTGCTGCATGCCTTCCTGCCGCAAACTTATGTGGACCACACCCACGCTTCCGCCATCCTGGCGCTGTCGAACCAGCCGGACGGTGACGCCATATGCGCGGATGTGTTCGGCGAGTTAGCTGCTATCGTGCCCTATGCCATGTCCGGCCTTGCCCTTGCCAAGGCCGCCGCAAAGGCGCGCGATGCCCAGCCGGAATGCCGCGGGCTGATCCTCTCCAAGCATGGCGTAGTCAGTTTTGGGGATACCGCGCGGGCATCGTATGAAAATATGATCGAGCTCGTGAACCTCGCGGAAAAGCGATTGAACTGGGGCCGGCTCAAGGTCTATCGCCAAATTGATTTGACCGATGATATGCCTTCCGCGAACGAAATTGCGCCGCGTCTGCGTGGGGCGCTGGCAGTGGCCGATGACAACAGCGCTGGGGGCCAACGCCGGGTGGTTCTGGATTATCGTTCGGGCGAAAACGTCATGAACCACGTCAACGGTGCGGAATTGGCCCGTTATGGCACGGCGGGCGTGGTGACGCCGGACCACGCGATCCGCACCAAGGGCAAACCCTTGATCCTGGCCCCTGACAGTTTGGATGTGGAAACGATCACGGAGGCGGTTCAGGCTTATGTCGCGGACTACGAGGCATTTTTTCAACGGCATAAACGGGCGGGTCTGGTCATGGTGGATCCGCTGCCGAACGTTGCCCTTGTGCCAGGCGTTGGTTTGTTCGGGGTCGGCCGAACGGTCGAAGACGCCGCTATTGCCGCAGATTTGACTGAATGCGCCGTCGATGTGATCGCCGCTGCCGAAAATATTGGCCGGTTTGAAAGCATATCGGAAGCAGATTTGTTCGACATCGAATACTGGTCCTTGGAACAGGCGAAACTGGGGCGCGAGCGGGAATTACCCCTGGCCGGCCATATCGCCGTCGTTAGCGGTGGGGCGGGCGCCATCGGCGCGGCCACGGGACAGGCTTTTGCCGCCGATGGCGCGGCTGTCGCCGTACTCGACCTGGATGGGGATCGGGCAGAGGAGGTTGCGGACACTTTTGGCGGTTTGGGACTGGCCTGCGATGTCACCGATGAAGACAGCGTCAAGACGGCTTTCGCCGCCATCGTTGAACAGTACGGCGGCGTGGATATCGTTGTATCCAACGCCGGGGCCGCCTGGCAGGGCAGGATCGGCGAGGTTGCGGACGAACTCCTTCGCCGCAGCTTCGAACTGAACTTCTTTGCCCATCAATTGCTGGCGAAGACAGCGGTCGGCATCATGCTTGAGCAGGGCAGCGGCGGCAGCCTGCTGTTCAATGCATCCAAACAGGCGGTCAATCCAGGGCCTGACTTCGGGCCTTATGGTCTGCCCAAGGCGGCGACCTTGGCATTGATGCGTCAATACGCCATCGACTATGGGGATCACGGCATCCGTGCCAACGCCGTCAACGCCGATCGTATCCGCAGCGGGCTTCTCACCGGCGAGATGGTGGCAGCACGCTCCAAGGCGCGGGGCGTCAGCGAGGCCGACTATATGGCCGGAAACCTCCTGCGCCAGGAAGTGCGCGCCGAAGATGTGGCCAAAGCCTTCCTGGACTTGGCGAAATCGGAACGGACCACCGGCGCCATCCTCACCGTAGACGGCGGCAACATCGCCGCCGCCCTGCGTTAGGAAATGCGATAGCTACGTATTCCCGAGGTTAAGCCTCGTTCAACCGTTGCACATCCGGGCGGCTGGCCATGTAGGGGCCCATGCGCGCGCCGATCTCTTTGAAATGCGTTGAATTCCGGTGCGCTTCCGTGGCCGCCTCGTCCTTGTAGCGTTCGATGAAAATGAAGGTCTGCGGGTTTTCGCCTTGATAGATTTCGTAGGATAGACAGCCCTCTTCGTTGGCGTTGACGGCGGCGGCCATTTCCTGGGCGACGGCGAGGAAGTCGGCTTCCGAACCTTCCTTGGCTGTAAGCGTGGCGATAGCGGCGAACATGTTCAATCCTCCTGGTATCTGTAATGCTCTAAGCGTTCTTTATGGCGGCCCGCGCCATGGGCGCAAAGGCGCGGAGGGAAGCGATCAGAACCTCCATGATCTCGTCGATCTGCGCTTCTGTAACGATCAAGGGTGGGGAGACCAAGAAATTATCGCCCCGCGCGCCACCTAATGTGCGCCGGGAATAGATGATCAGCCCCCGGTCATACGCCTCCTGGCTCAGGTGCATATAGGCATCCAGTTCCGGCGGCAGCGGGCGCCCAGTCTCCCGATCGGCAATGATATCGAAACCCAGCAGCAGGCCGCGTCCGCGAATCTCGCCGATGAACTCGAATTCGTCCAGCAGGCCTTCCAGGCGGTTCTTTAGAACGGTGCCCATGCGGGCGGCATTGCCGATTAGATCATGTTCCACATGCTCCGCCAGCACGGCCCGGCCCACGGCGCAGGCGATGGGAGAGGCGGAATAGGTATGGCCGTGCATGAAGCCACCGGCATCATCCACCGTGTTGATGATACGGTTCGATGTGACACAGGCGCCAAGGGGGATGTAGCCGGACGCCAGGCCCTTGGCTAAGGCCACCAGGTCCGGCGTTACGCCCCAGTGCTCGGCGGAAAGGTACTTACCGCTGCGCCCGGCGCCACTCATGACTTCGTCGAAAATCAACAGCACGCCGTATTGATCGCAGATCTCGCGGACCCGCGTGTAATAGATATCCGGTGCCGTCAGGGCTGCTGTCGCGGCGCCGCCAATTGGCTCCATGATAAACGCCAACACGGTTTCGGGGCCTTGGTTGATGATCTCGGTCTCGAGGGCCTTGGCGAAACGCAGGGCGGCCTCGCCCTCCGACTCTCCCGCCGGCCGGTAGCGGCAGAACGGCGCGGGAATTTTGGGCTGGTTCACCATCATGGGCGCGAACATGGAAAAGCCGGCGGGATCGCCGGTTAGGGACAAGGCGCCCAGGGTGGTGCCGTGGTAGGAGGGTAGGCGCGAGATCACCTTGTATCGGGTGGCCTCGCCAATCGCCAGGGCGTACTGCCGGGCCAGCTTGATGCAGGCCTCGACCGCTTCCGAGCCGCCGGAGCCAAAGAACACCTGGTCCAGGCCGTCGGGACAGACGTCGATGATTTCCCTGGCCAGCATTTCCGCCGGCTCGTTCAGGAAATGCGAACGGAAGGCGTAGGAGACTTTCTCCGCTTGCTCCACCATTGCCTCGCGTACCCGGGCGTTGGCATGGCCAATATTGGCGGTCTGGGGGCCGGATGAGGCATCGATATAGCGCTTGCCGTCCTGGTCCCAAAGATAGATGCCTTCGCCCCGTTCCACCATGGGCCGTTCTGGCGTGGGCCAGAAAAACATGGCGGAGGGCAGGTTGTCGCCTGGCTGCGCGGCGGGGCTGGTCATGGCATTACTCCGATGATCTGTATCATTGCTGGCCTATGATGCGCCCAATAGGTTAGGTAAGGGAAGGGCAAGGACGAGGATTGTGATGCGTATCGAGCAATTGGGCGAGACGTTCCTGGCACGGGTCCATGATGTGGACCTTTCAGAACCGCTGGACGAAGCTGCCTATGCCGAAATTGACGATGCCTGGTTCAAATACCGGGTTCTGTCATTTCCCAGTCAGGACTTGACGGAGCCGCAGTTGCTGAAATTCTCCCGCCATTTCGGGCCGTTGGAGAAACACGTCCTGAAGGATTACCATCATAACAACTATCCCGAGATCCTGATGATCTCCACCGTGGTGGAGGACGGCAAACCATTGGGATTGGCGGATGCAGGCAGCTATTGGCATTCCGATATCTCCTACAAAGCGAAACCATCGCGGGCCACAACCTTGTACGGCATCGAAATACCCGACGGCGGCGGCGATACCCTTTTTTGCGACCTGGCGGCAGCCTACGACGAGCTTTCAGACGAGATGAAAACCCGACTTGATGGCCTGACGGCAGCACACAACTATCATCACCGCACCCGCCTGCAGGTGGATAACCGGGGCATTCGCAGTGAACTGACAGACGATGAAAAGGCCGAAACGCCGGAAGTCTACCATCCCGTCATACGTACACAGCCGGAAACCGGACAAAAGGCGATCTTCGTCAATCCCGGATTCACGGTGCGGATCATGGAAATGGCTGAGGACGAGAGCGCGGCGTTGCTGCAGGAACTCTACGACCATTGCCTGCAAGAGCGTTATTGCTTCAGCTACCGTTGGCATAAGGGCGACCTGGTGGCCTGGGACAACGCGGTCACCATGCATTGCGCCACCGTGCTCGACATGCCTGCCGGCACCCGACGGACCATGTGGCGGACTATAATCAGCGGCGATCGGCCCGTTTAGAGACAACAGAATTTGTAGGAGTGGGTATGCAGGAGACCCCAGAACATATCGAGTTGCGCCGTACCGTCGCCAATATCGTGCAGAACGACATCAATCCGTACGTGGATGAATGGGAAGAAGCGGAAATGATGCCCCTGCACGACATCTGCAAGAAGATGGGTGAAGCAGGCATATTGGGCATTTCGAAACCGGCGGAATTCGGTGGTATGGAATTGGATTATTCCTTCGAGGTCGCCTTCGCCGAAGAAATGGGCCATGCCAAGGCGCAGGGGGTATCCACCGCCATCGGGGTGCAGAGCAACATGGCGACGCCGGCGCTCGCCACCCATGGCAGCGATGAGTTGCGCCGGGAATTCCTGGCCCCCGCCATCGCCGGGGATATGGTGGGCTGCATCGGCGTTACGGAACAGGGTTCGGGCTCGGATGTCTCCTCGGTCAAATCTTTCGCCCGCAAGGACGGCGACGACTACGTCATTAACGGCAACAAGATGTTCATCTCCAACTCCATCCAGGCGGATTGGATGTGCATGCTGTGCAACACGGACGAGGATAACGGCCCCCACGGCAACAAAACCCTGATCATGGTGCCTATGGACAGTCCCGGCATCTCGAAACAGAAGCTGAAGAAACTGGGTCTTCTCTGTTCCGACACCGGTCACATTCACTTCGACGATGTGCGCGTGCCTCAGCGCAACCGCATCGGCGAGGAGGGCCGCGGCTTCACCTACCAGATGGAGCAGTTCCAGGAAGAGCGTCTCTATGCCGTGGCGCGGACCATCACGTTCCTTGAGGACGCCTTGGAAGAGACCATCGAATATACCCGCCAGCGCACCGCTTTCGGCCGGCCGATCCTGGAAAACCAGGTGATGCACTACAAAATGGCGGAAATGCAGTCGCAATTGGAAGCCATTCGCTCGCTCCTTTACCGCGCCACGGAACGGTATGTGGCAGGGGGCAACGTGACCAAGCTGGCCTCGATGGCGAAGTACCTGGTTGGGGTTGCGGCCACCGAGATGCCGCCGCAAATGCTGCAGTTCTGGGGCGGACAGGGCTATATGGCCGAGAACCGTATCTCCCGCGTTTTCCGCGACATGAAACTGGTCAGCATCGGCGGCGGCGCCAACGAGGTGATGCTGCAGATCGTCTCCAAGGAATTGGGCATTCTGCCCCGCCGGAATACCTGAGACCCATGAGCTTCAAGCATATCGACTATGACGTTGCCGACCGCATCGCGGTGCTGCGGCTGAACCGGGCCCCGGTCAACGCCCTGAGCCTGGATTTCGTCAAAGAGATTATCGCTGCCCTGCGCAAGGCTGGGGAAGACGACGGCGTCCGCGCGGTGATCGTCGCCTCGGCTCTGGAGAAGACGTTCTGCGCCGGGCTCGACCTGTCCGTAGTCAAAGGCGTGGATGGGGAGGGCATGCGCCGCTTTCTCGAGCGCCTCTATTTCGAGTTGAATGACGTACAATACCGCCTGGGCAAGCCTTCCATCGCTGCCGTGGAAGGTGCGGCACGGGCGGGTGGCATGACCGTGGCGGTTTCCTGCAACATGGTGATCGCCGGTGAGAGCGCCACCTTCGGTTATCCCGAGATTAACGTGGGCTTGATCCCGGCCTTGCATTTTGTGCATCTGCCGCGCATGGCGGGACGGCATCGCGCCTTTGAATACCTGTTCACAGGCGACGATTTCGACGCCCAGACGGCCCATGACCTAGGGATCGTCAACCACGTCATGCCCCATGGCCAAGTCATGGACAAGGCCATGGAATTGGCCGGGAAGCTCGCGGATAAATCGCCGGTGGTGATGAAACTGGGCCGGGATGCCTACATGCGCGCTGTCGATGATGACTACCGGCGAAGCGTGGAGAACGTGGCCGAGACCATGTGTAATGTGGTGGCGACAGCGGATTCAGCCGAAGGCCTAGCCGCCTTCATGGAAAAGCGGGCGCCGAAATGGCAGGAACCCGATTGATGGGTCACCGCCACGAAATTGATGAAGACCTGACGCCAAAGGGCATGGTCGAGCGCGCCCGTGCCATGATCCCTGTCTTGCGGCAACGCGCCGGCGAATGCGAGGAACTGCGCCGGGTGCCCGACGAAACGGTGCAGGATTTTCTCGATGCCGGTTTCTTCCGCATCGTTCAGCCAAGGCGCTTCGGCGGCTATGAGTTCGACCTACCCACCATGGTCCGTTGCATGATCGAAGTATCCCGCGGATGCGGCAGCAGCGGCTGGGTCTTGAGCCTGACGTCTGCGCACACCTGGTGGGCGGCGCAGTACGAGCCCGAAGCGCAAAATGAACTATTCGCGGACGAGGGCGATTTGCGCTTTCCCCTCATTTTTGCGCCAACCGGCCGGGCGGCTCCCGTGTCGGGCGGTTACGAACTGACGGGCGAATGGAATTACGCCTCGGGCTGCGATTTGAGCAACTGGCTGGCAGTCAATGCCATTGTGCCGGACCCATCGGGCGGCAAGGCGCCGTCCGATTTGGTGGTTTGTCTGATCCATCAGGACGATTACGAGATAATCGACAACTGGAATGTCATGGGGTTGCGCGGTACGGGCAGCAAGCAGGCGGCGGTGAATTCCCTGTTCGTCCCGAAGCGCCGTGCACTTTCACTTTTCGACCTGGACAAATCGCCGGCACCCGGCCGGGTTCTGCATGAAAACCCGTTCTATGGAGGTCCCGCGTCACCCATCTTCTATGCCGAGATCGCCGCAGTTGCGGTCGGCATCGCGCTTGGCGCCATCGATTTCTTCACAGAACGCGCGCAGATTAAGTCGTCGGCCTTCCGGCCCGGCGAAAAGCTTTTCGAGAGTCCCGCCATACAGCGCCGCCTGGCCCAGGCCACGGCGGAATTGGACACAGCCGAGGCTATGCTGCTGGCGGAAGCGCAGGCCTACATGGATTTAGTCAACCAGCGTGTGCCCAATGGCGAAACCATCACCTTCGAGGAACGGGCACGCATGCAGCTACAACTCCAGCACGTCGTGGAAATGTCGGCGCGGGTGGTCGATACCTTGTTCATCGCAGGCGGCAGCAGCGCCATTAACGAGGGCGAGCCCATGCAACGGTGTTTCCGCGATATTAGTGCCCTGCGCACCCATTACCTGATGGATGGGGAACGGCTGCGGGAGAATTGGGGCCGCCTGGCCTTTGGACTGGAACCGTTGCAACGAACCCCAGGCGTCTGATCTAAGAGAAATCCACTGTGGCCAAGAGGCCGTGATTATCCCAAGCCGGCTGTTGATCCTGCTGGATAACTTGGTGGCCGCCGCTTTGCAGACGCAGCCAGATCCACCGCGGCACAAGTTCGTTGTTTAGGTCATTCAGGACCATATCCGCATATTCTTCCAGGGTTTCGCAAGGTTCTTGGGCGGCAACCTCGAAATATGTGGCCAGGGCGGCCGCGGCAATAACGTCACGGTCGGCGATATAACGCAGGTCCACATGGATGGGGCCGAGGCCGACACGTCCGGTCGTCGGCAACTCACCGGAAAGAATTGTGATCCTATCCCGTTCAGGACTTGGATTGGCCACAGTGGTCAGGCAAGCCCGCCTTTGCCGCAGATTTTCCTGAGGGCTGTTCATGCGCTCTTCTTGGCACCGCCTCTGACGCCGCGGGCCGGCTGCTTGCGGATCGACGCTGCTAGCTTGTCCAGATCCTCGGCCGCATCGCCCTGGGGGTAACGGGAGAGAAAGGCGGTCTGGCGGCGTATGGCATCCGGAATGCGGTCGTCCCGGCGCACGATGCCCATCAACGGCGGGGTGTAATCGAGAAATGTGCGGCAGGCCTTGGCCAAGGCGCCATAGGTACGTTCACCGACCCGGTGATCGGCCGCCTGATTAATCACCAGGCGCATATCTGCCTTGGGGTTCTCCTGCATGGAGACTTTTATGTAGGCATAGGCGTCGGTAAGTGAAGTGGGTTCGTCGGTGGCCACTACCAGGGTCATGCCGCCCTTTGGCGTCAGGGATCGCACGGCAGATTCAAGGCCCGCGCCCAGGTCGATGACCACCCTGTCATAGCGTTGCGCCAGTTGCCACAATTCGCTCTTCAGTTCACTTAGCCGCGTCCGGCCCAAATCGGCCAACTGCCCGGATCCGGACTTGCCGACAATGATATCGAAACCGCCTTCGTCAAAGCGGGTGATGGCTTGGCTCATGCTGATCCGGCCGCCGACAACCCCGCCCAAGTCTCTATCCGCGTTGAGACCCAATTGAACATCCACGTTGGCTAGACCGAAATCGGCGTCAAACAACAGCACGTTTTCGCCTTTGCGCGCCATCGCGTGACTTAGTGTTATGGCCATCCAGGTTTTGCCAACGCCGCCCTTCCCTGAAGCGATATTGATGACGTTGCGGCCCGCCGTCGCCGAGACGGGGTGCATGGCAATGGATTTCTTAGGCGCGGCGGTCATGCTTGGTTTACTCCACTTGTCGCATACAGGCTGCTTTCTTCCGGATCACAAAGCAGGACACGCGCCAGGGACAGCGGATTAATCGGTGTCAGACCGCTTGCGACGGAAGAGGAGATTGAGACAACGCTTAAAGCAAGATGCCCGCCGTAAGCGCCGGCCAGAATGGCGCCGAGACGCCTAGTGGCATCCAGTTGCGTCATAACCAAGGCGCGGCAACCCAATCGCGCATAGGCGGCAGCGACATCACCGGCATCATTAGCGTTCATGCCGGCGGGCAGAACCAGGATCGGATCTACATCGGCAATTCTGATAAACCGGCCCAGATCGGACATTTCGTCGTCATTGAAGGGATTGGTGGAGGGAGTGTCGATCAAAAGCCGCGAGCCGGTATTGTTCAGGATCGCGGCATGCAGATCCTCCGGCGTCTCGGCCGAGAGTAGGGGCAGGCCAAGGATATCAGTGTAACCGGACAGTTGCGCAATGGCGCCTGAACGGACCGTATCGGTGGAAATGATGGTCGCCGGCTCCCCTCGCAGGGTCATGGCCGTGGCCATCTTGGCGATGGTGATGGTCTTGCCGGCACCCGCGGGGCCGACCAGCATCACCGGCCGCGCCGTATCGGTCAGAGGTTGAAAGTCGAAGTGTTTGTCCAGGCTCGACGCCAGCGCCTCAACCGGATCGGCAGTGGCACTGCGGACGCCTGCACTTGTCAGGCGGTCGGCCAATAGCGGCGGTACATCGTGGTAGAGGAGGGAGTCCAACAATTGTTCGCCATCAATCGCCGGCGCTTCTTCCACGACTGCACTGGTCTCTACATCGGGGATTGTTTCAGCAGCGGCGTCGGATGCCGGCATGGGCGCATCGTCGTTGGCCTCGATTGCTGCGGTGATCTGAACGCCACGGCCGCGGTCGCTCTGATGCGACGAGACGATGATGGCGTCATCGCCCAGAGCCTCCCGGATCTGCTGCATGGCCTCCGACATGGTCGGTGCGGTAAAGGTTCTAAGTCGCATGCCCCCAGACGTCCTTTAGATCTGCGCCAGAGTGCGAATTTTGGCACTGGGGTGTATCTCGTTTTGAGATAGAACCTGGGTTGTGGGCCGCACGCGTTCCACGATCGAACGCACGTAGGGCCGTGCCGCGGGCGAGGTCAACAGGACGGGTATCTCGCCTTGGCCCACCAGTTCATCAAACACATCCCGGATGCGACCGATGAATTCCTGCAGTTTGGACGGCGCCATGGCGAGCTGCATGTCGTCGCCTTGCCCGGTAATGGAATCGGCGAAATCCTGCTCCCATTCTGGCGATAGCGGCACCAGCGGGATATAGCCGTTCATTGTGGTCGAGGCATGGCTGATCTGGCGGGCCAGTCTAGATCGCACGTGTTCGGCGATATTCACCACGTTCTGGGTAAAGGCGACGGCCTCTGCAATACCCTCCAGGATGGTTGGTAGATCGCGTATGGAGATACGTTCTGATAGCAGCCGTTGCAGCACCCGTTGTACCGCCGTGACGGAAAGTTGCGCAGGCACCACGTCCTCGACCAGCTTCTGGTGTTCCTGGGGCAGATCGCTCAACAGTCGCTGGGTCGCGGCATAGGACAAAAGATCCGCCATATTGTCGCGCAGCACTTCCGTCAAATGCGTGGTCACGACCGTAGGCGGATCGACCACGGTATAGCCACGGAAGCTTGCCTCTTCCCGCAAAGCTTCATCGACCCACATGGCGGGTAGGTTGAATGTCGGTTCCGTTGTCGGTTCGCCCTGCAACTCGATCTCGCCACCCGTCGGGTCCATGACCAATAGTTTGTCGGGGCGCAACTCGCCCCGGCCGGCTTCAACCTCCTTGATGCGCAAGGCGTAGGTGCTGGCGGGAAGCTGCATATTATCCAAGATACGAACCGACGGCATGATGAACCCCATGTCACCGGCAATTTGGCGACGCAGGGCCTTGATCTGGTCGGTCAGGCGATGACCTCGGCTGTCATTGATCAAGGAAAGCAGGCCGTAACCCAGTTCGATCCGCAGTTCGTCGATGGCCAGCGCGGTGGAAATCGGCTCCTCGGCCTGTACCGCCTCTTCCTTCTCCCGCTGGATGGCTTCGGCCGCTTCTTCCTGATCCACGGCGGCCTGTCGGAAGAGCTTCCAGGTAAGGGCACCCGTAATGCTTGCCAATATAAGGAAGGGCAGCATTGGCAGGCCCGGCAACAGCGACAGGCACAATAGCATGAAGCTGACCAGACCCATGGCCTTTGGATAGCTGGAGAGTTGCGAAAACAATGCTTTATCGGCGGAGCCGACCACGCCGGCCTTGGAGACCAAAAGGCCGGATGCGGTGGAGACGATCAGGGCGGGGATCTGGCTGACCAGGCCGTCGCCCACGGTCAACAAGGTGTATGACTGTGTTGCTTCCGAAAAGGTCAAATCGTTCTGCGCGACGCCAACGATGATGCCGCCGATGACGTTGATGAATGTGATCAGCAATCCGGCGATGGCATCGCCGCGAACGAACTTCGCGGCGCCATCCATGGCGCCAAAGAAGGTGCTTTCATCTTCGAGCGTGCGACGCCTGGCGCGAGCCTCGTCTTCGTTGATCAGTCCGGCAGAAAGATCTGCATCAATTGCCATCTGCTTGCCGGGCATGGCATCCAGGCTGAAACGTGCGGCGACCTCGGCGATCCGGCCAGAGCCCTTTGTTATGACAATGAAGTTCACAATGATCAGGATCGAAAAAACGATCACGCCAATGACAAAATTGCCGCTCATGACAAAATTGCCAAATGCCTCGATTACCCGGCCAGCGGCATGGGTGCCTTCATGTCCATCGGATAAGATTAGACGCGTCGATGCCAGATTAAGCGACAATCGCAACATGGTCGCGATCAACAGCACGGTCGGAAATGAGGAGAATTCCAATGGCCGTGTAATGAACAGACAGGTCATCAGGATCATCACCGAAAAGGTGATGGAGACCGCCAAAGCGCCGTCCAGCAACCAACTGGGCAGAGGCAGGATCAGTACGACCAGGATGGCGGAAACGCCGAGGGCCAGGGCCACGTCGCCCTGACGCATGCGGTTGAAGCCCGCGGTTAGCAGGCCATTGATGTCAAAAGGCGTTGAGCCGCCACCACCATCCGGACCTGCGGCCTCGGATGCCGGTGGAACTCCACCGCCCTCTGTCGAAGTCTCACTCATTCACGCAATAACCTTGACGTGGATTAGGCGTTGGCGCGGCTGGTATCGCCAGGCATGGGGACATGGACCCCATCATCGGTGTAGAGCTTTAGCTTGTTACGCAGGGTGCGGATAGAAATGCCGAGAATATTGGCGGCGTGGGTGCGGTTGCCCAAGCAGTGATAAAGGGTATCGATGATCAGATCCCGCTCCACATCTGCCACTGTACGACCGACAAGGCCTTGTGTTGGATCGCCGGCTGACGGATCACCCGCCACGCCTGTGCCATGTTGCGAGGTTTCTGCCGTCTGGATCAAGGAACTCTGGCCAAGACCTTCGGATGCTTGCGGGGACTGGCCGTCCGGGCTCATGATGGCATCCGAGGTGATTTCTGCCCCCGTGGCCAGCAACACCGCGCGATGGATGGTGTTTTCCAACTCTCGTACGTTGCCGGGCCAGGGCATGCCTTCCAGTAGTTTCACCGTATCAACGGCCACAGCCCGTTCAGGCATGCCATTTGCAGCGGCGTACTTCTTGGCAAAGTGATTGGCCAGAAGGTTGATATCTGCCGGCCGTTCCCGAAGCGCAGGCAGGCGCAAATTGACCACGTTGAGGCGGAACAACAGGTCCTCGCGGAACGTGCCTTCCTTCACCGCTTCCGCCAGATCTCGGTTGGACGTGGCAATCAGGCGAATGTCCACCTTGATGGGCGTGTTACCGCCAATGCGATCGATTTCGCGTTCTTGTATGGCGCGCAGCAGCTTGGCCTGCAGGCGGGTGTCCATTTCGCTGATCTCGTCCAGCAGCAGGGTGCCGCCGCTGGCTTCTTCGAACTTACCGATGCGTCGGGCGATAGCGCCTGTGAAAGACCCCTTTTCATGGCCGAAAAGCTCTGATTCCAAAAGGTTCTCGGGGATCGCCGCGCAATTGACGGAAATGAACTGTTTTTGTGCCCGGCGGCTGTTGTCGTGGACATAACGCGCCATCAGTTCTTTGCCGCAGCCGGATTCGCCGGTAATGAGGATACTGGCCTCGCTCTTCGACACCTGGTCGGCCAAAGCGACGACCGAGATAAAGGCTGGATCCTGGAAGATCATAGATTGATTTTCTTCCGTCACCGCTTCGAGCACGGCGGCAATCAAGTCCGGCTCCGGAGGCAGGGGGATGTATTCCTTGGCACCCGCCCGGATAGCATTGGCGGCGGTCTGGGCGTCGGTTTCAATGCCACAGGCCACGACAGGAATAGAGATACGTTCTCGGTCGAGACTGTCGATGAAACCGGCAATATCCAGCTCGACTTCCATCATGGCCATGTCGGCACCACGGCCGGCACGCAAGTGTTCCAGGGCCACCTCGGGCGATCCGGCATGTGCGACCTTGGCGCCCCGTTGCATTGCGATCTGGGTCGCGGCTGCAACTTGTCCGTCCAGGTTGCCGATGATCAATAAACGCATTTTAGGAACTCCAAAATCTTGCTAATCAAAGTATCGAATTCGATGGCTGGGCGGCAGCATGGCATTGAGCAGCATCTCCAGCCGTCGCGGATTCTCCTGCCTGCCGATCGAGGCGGCGCCGATCAAATAGACGTTCTGCACCAGCACTTCACTGTCGCTGGAACGTTCCAGCTTGGTCGCCAGCGGCGTAAACACCATGTTGGCGAGGACTGCGCCATAGAACGTGGTCAACAACGCGATTGCCATGGCCGGCCCGATCGTGGACGGGTTGTTGAGACTGCCCAACATTTGTACCAGGCCGACCAGGGTGCCGATGAGACCCATGGCGGGCGAAACTTCCGCCGCCTTGCGAAAGACATCCGCCGAAGTTTGCTGCCGGCCGGCATTGGTATCGACTTCCCGGCGCAAAATGCTCTCGATGGTTTCACCAGGCGTCCCGTCTGCGACCAGGGTCATCGCTTTCATCAGGAAGGGTTCCGACTTCAGTTTTACGATACGGTCCTCGAGCCCGAGGAAACCCTCTGTCCTGGCACGTTCGGCCAATTCAACGACTTGAAATGCGGCCCGTCCGGGATCTTGGTGGCGCCGGGCTATGACTTGACCCACGGCGCCTGCGGCGCGTGCCATGTCAGACAGCGAGAATGAAGCAAGGGTTACTGCAAAAGTGCCGCCGAACACTATCAACAGGGCAGGGCCGTCGACGAAGGATGCGGGCGAGCCGCCCCAGAACATCGCGGCGACGATCAACGCGAATCCTGTCACCAGGGCGATGACCGTGGTTAGCGAGGCCCCGCTGCCGCGTTCCCGGGGCATTGTCTTTGCCCTTGCCATGACCTACTTCTGACCGCCCTTGATAATTTCCGTCATCGTCACGCCTAGTCTCTCGTCGACGACAACCACTTCACCGCGCGCGACCAGGCGATTGTTGACGTAAATGTCGATGGCTTCGCCGACCTTGCGGTCCAACTCGATCACAGCGCCGCGGCCCATTTTCAGGAGCGAACTAACCTGCATGCTAGAGCGGCCCAGCACAGCGGAAACCTTCACGGGGATGTTGTAGACAGCTGCCAGGTCGGTCGCGTTGCGCTCGGTTGTTTCGTCGTCATCGCCAGCGGACAGCAAGGCTTCGTCGCCATCGACGCTTTCGTCCATGGCTTCTGCCAGGTCCGGCGTCTCGCCCGCCTCTGCGGCTGCTGCCGCTTCAGCTGCTTCGGCCTCCATGGCTTCTTCCATTGTCATTTCATCATCGTCGGCCATCAGGTTCTCCTAAGGCTCTGTCGTTGCGTTGGGCGCCATGGGTTCCACAGGTTGATCGGAAACTGGCGGAATGGGATTGCCCGCCCGCGCCAACGGCGGCAAGGGGTTCTCTACGACGCCGAAGTCCTCAGCGCCCGGAGGTAAGGGAAAGGGATCGTCCTCCGGCGGTGGTGCCATGACAACAGGGCGGTCCAATGCTTCGTTCGGATCAGGCACAGCTTCCGGGGACAGCATGTCGTCCTGTCCTGACTCGGCTGCCTGTAATTGCTCTTCGATTCGGTTGATCTGGTCGTTCAAATTGGCGCAATAGCGGCCTACGGCCGCCTCGATCTTTTGAAATAGCACCTCTACATCACGTTCGGCGCCGCCGTCGGCCCATTCGATGCGGCAATCAGCACCGTTCAAACTTGGTTCGCCGAGCAGAACGACGCTGCCCTCGAATCCGCCCCGCACGGCCAGCTGGTCGACATCTTCCTTGAGCAGATCGACGAGAGCGTCGCTGACGCGAACGACGATGCGCGGTTCGTTGGGCACCAGCGCCAGGCATTCCGTGACCAGGCCCATGATTTCATCAAGCGGTTGCTGTTGCAGCAGGGTGGGGGCCAGTTTTCCTGCAATGACCATGGCCATGCGGGCGGCATCCTGTTTCACAGCTAGAATCGCCTGTTCGTGTTGCGCCCCGATATTGCCCAATGCGGCGGCAAGGTTGTCCAGAGTGTTGGCGGCGCGGTTTTCGATCTCCGTCAGGGCCTCGGCTTTGCCGGCGGCGAACCCGATCTGCTGTGCTTCGCCGCGGGCGGCCGCAATATCGTCTTCGGTATAAAGCACCTCTGGTTTGTCATCTTCGAGAATCTTGCCGTTGGCATCGACTTCGAAGCTTTTGTCGAAAAGGAATTTTGCCATTGCCGCTATTCCCCTTCGACCATCAGTAGATCAGCTCGTCGTCGTCTTTGTTGTCCGCCAGCATGATTTCGCCGCGGTCGGCGAGATCCTTGGCGGTTGCGACGATTTCCGATTGCGATTCATCCACATCCCGCAGGCGCACGGGGCCCATGGCATCCATATCCTCGCGCAGGATCTTGGCGGCACGCTCCGACATGTTCGAAAAGAAAAGGTCCCGAATGGAATCCGATGAACCCTTTAGAGCCAGCGCCAGGCGATTGTTCTCGACGCTTCGGATCAAGGTTTGCACGCCGCCGGGATCCAGGCGCAGTAGATCCTCGAAGGTGAACATCAAGGCCTTGATCTTTTCCGCTGCATCCCGGTTGCGCTCTTCGAGCGAGGCCATGAAGCGGCCTTCGGCATTGCGGTCGAGGTTGTTGAAAATATCGGCCATAAGTTCATGGCTGTCGCGGCGGTTGGTCCGCGCCAGGTTGTTCATGAACTCGACCCGCAAGGTGCGCTCGACCTTGTCGAGGATATCTTTCTGCACCGATTCCATGCGCAACATGCGCATTACGACTTCCAGCGCGAAATCCTCCGGCAGCGAGGCCAACACCCGGGCTGCATGCTCCGACCGGATTTTCGAGAGAACCACCGCGACCGTCTGCGGGTATTCGTTGCGCAGATAATTGGCCAGCACGATTTCGTTCACGTTGGACAGTTTGTCCCACATGGTCCGGCCAGCGGGGCCGCGGATTTCCTCCAGAATATTATCGACCCGCTCCTCGGGCAGAATGTCGCGCAGAAGCCTTTCCGTGCTGTCCATGGAGCCGACGATGGTGCCGGTGGTGCTCATCTGCGTCGCGAAATCGACCACGAGGAATTCGATAACCTCTGGCTCCACCTTGCCCAGCGAGGCCATGGCCATGGAAATGTCCCTGATTTCTTCGTCATCCATCAATGGCCAAAGCTGGGAGCCATGTTCGTTGCCAAGCGCCAACATGATGATGGCGGCCTTTTCCGGCCCGGAAAGCTCGGTAATGCGTTGTGCGATTTCGCCCGCCATTGCGTCTTTCCCTAAACGTCCTGATACATCCAGTTACGCATGATCGCGACCGCTTCCTCGGGGTGGTTGTCCACCATCTCGATCAGTTTTCGAGTGGAGTTGTCGTTGACCCGACCTTCAATCTCGGCCATGTCAATCTGATCCGTCGCCGAGCCTCCTTGCAGCCTGGCTACGGCCGCCTGCACCAATTGCTGGGCTTCTGCATCCCCCAGCGAACCGGATTCGACCGCCTTGATGACATCCGGATTGGTCAATTGCGACGTCAACGCCGCTGGCAATTGATTGGCCATACGGGTTTCATCGTCTTGAACTGGCTGGCCTTCTTCGTCCACTTGTACGACCGGTCCCCCGTCGCTGCTCACTTGGCTCGGCACCAGAACCCTTGAAATCAGAGGCCGCAACACGAGGAAAATGACCAGAAGTCCGACCACCGCTAAGGAACTAACTTCTGCCAGGCGGACAATGTCGTCCTTGGTGAACATCATGCCGTCTTCGGTTACGAAATCCGGGTCGTCGTCGAAACGCGCAAAACGCATGTTGATGACTTTGACCGTATCGCCGCGGCTCTCGTCAAAACCGATGGAGGAGGTGACCAATTCCTCTATCTGCTTCAGCTCCTCTTCCGATCGTGGTTTATAGACGCGCTTGGCGTCCTCACCTTCACCCTCGGTCGTGTAGGTGCCGTCGACCAGTACTGCCACGGATACCTTCTTGATTGTTCCGGATTCGTGGATCTGGGTTTTGATGGTCTTGGATATCTCGTAATTGACGGTCTCTTCGACGCGGCCCGATCTGTTCTCGGTGCTGCCGCTTACGGTGGATTCGTTTTCGCCTTCGGGCAGGTTGGTGGAAACGGAAACGGTGCCGCTTTGTCCGCTGGCGTCTTTTGATTGTTCGTTCTGTTCGACGGTCTGCGTCGAGCGTGCCACCTGGCCGTCGGGATCAAAAAGCTCCGAATTGGTGGTAATGCGGTCGAAGTTCATATCCGCGGACACTTCCACACGCACGGCGCCAATTCCCACGGAACGTTCGATCATGGATTCCAAGGATTCCTTGATCCGGGATTCGTAGGTCAGGCGCAGTTTGCCGAGGGATCCCGATCCTGAGGGGTCATTTGGGTTGCTCTGCCGCGACAACAGATTGCCGCGGTCATCAACGAGTGAAATGGCGTCCGGTTTCAAGCCTGGCACGGCCGCTGCTACCAGCGCCTGTATCGCAGTGACTTGGCCAAGTTCGAGGGTGCGGTTACCGCGAACCTTCAAGATAATCGAGGCGGAGGCCTTGCGCTGTTCACGGCTGAACAGTTCCCGCCTTGGCAAGACGAGATGCACGCGTGCTGCGGAGATTTTGTCGATGGTGCTGATGGTGCGCGCCAGTTCGCCTTCAAGGGCGCGGACATGATTGATGTTCTGTACGAACGACGTCGTCCCAAGGGAATCGGTGCGGTCAAACAACTCGTAGCCCACCGAACCACCGGTCGGAAGGCCATGCGTTGCCATTTCCATCCGTAACCGCAGAACCTGGTCTGCCGGCACGTTTATGACAGTGCCTCCGCCCGTCAGTTCATAAGGCACTCCCATAGATTCCAGCTTGGCAGTAATTTGCCCGGCGTCGTTCTGTTGCAGCTCACTGTAGAGTAGCGCCATATTGGGCGACGTCAGACGCGTCGTCAGAACAACAAAAAAAGCAATTGCGGTGGCAAGTACAACGCCGGTGGCCAGCAGCCGTGTCGGCCCCAGCGCCCTTACCGCATCCATGAAACTGTTCACCTAGACCCCACCAACTCCGTTACGCTATATGCCGCGGCCGGGATATTTTGGCCGTTTGATTTTTCCTGTTCGGCAGCAGATGGGCGTTCTGTCCCCGTGCCTAGGTAAATCATGCCTAGCGGATCATAAAAAACGGTTAACGACGGGCGGAATCTTTAACCATGGCAAATGGCCCGATCGGTGCGACCGGGCCCTGAAAACTGCCAAGAAAATTAATGGTTCCTTTACTGCCCTGTGCCGCAGGGCATTTCGCTACGCTCTCTATGCGGTGAGGGGCGATGGCAAGCCGTCACGGGTATCAAATTCATCGTGACCGTTGGCGTATTTTTGGTCGCTGTCGCGATAGAGCTGTATGCGGGTGGTACGTAGTCCGGGCAGGCCATGACGATCGATCGCCTGCTGCCAGGACAGGAACTCTTCGACCGATAGGGAATAACGCCGGCATGCTTCTTCCAGGCTGATCAATCCGCCGCGTACCGCGGCTACCACCAATGCTTTGCGGCGGATCACCCAGCGCTTGGTATTGCTGGGGGGCAGATCACTGACAGTAATCTGTTCGCCGTATGGCCCCATGATGCGTTCGGGGTTCTGATTTGCCGTTTGTGTCATGTCGTCGAACTTCCCTCGTACTCGATGATTTGTAAGCTACCGGACATCGTTTAAACATTGCCTAAGGAAGAAGGTTAATCTCGCGATAAGTATAATTCCTGGTTGCGAAAAGGCCCGGTGGCAGCGCGTCATACAGGCTGCCATCAGGCCAAATTTCGCAGTTATCGGGCCAATCTGATCAGTTCATCCAGCATTTCGTCAGCGGATGTAATGATCCTGGCCGAAGCAGAATAAGCTTGCTGCGTCTGGATCATGATCGAGAACTCTTCCGCAAGATCGACGGTGGATGCTTCCAAGGTGGAGGAATTCACCGTGCCAGCACCACCGGTGCGGGCTTCCTGCAAGGTCAGATCGCCCGCTGCCAGAGAGCCGATGTAGGCGTTGCCGGTCCGGGCTTCCAAGCCGTTAACGTTGGGGAACAGAGCCAAAGGCAGTTTGTAGATATCCTGCCGGGTGCCGTTGTCGAACAAGGCGGTCACTATGCCTTCCTCGGATACGCTAACGCCGGTCAGGGCGCCGTATACGGCGCCGTTGGTATCGGTGGCAATCAGCGATGACGGTGTCGCAAATTGTGTCAGACCGTCAGCTTGGGCATCGGAGCCAATGTCGATGGCGATCGACGAATTGGCAATGCCAAGGCTTGCCGCCCAGGTTGTGATATTCATCGTGGCCGGCAAGTTGGTGCCGGCGGCGTTCAACGTACCGTCGGTGTTGAAAGTTAGGGTCGACGTACCCACAGCGTTCAACAAGCCGTTGGCGTTGGTCACATCCGATGCCGGGTTTGAATAGATTTCGACCGACCATTGGTTGGCGGTAAGCGCATTGTTCTTGAAGAAGCCGAACGTCAGGGCCCGAACACCACCCTTGGAATCAAAGATCTGGATCGACCGCTCGAAATGCGGGGTGACAGTGCCGGCGGACATATCGCCGAAGGTATAGGCTGCGGGCGTCGTGTCAGCGTTGAGGTTGGCCGATATCGACAACGTCGTCGTCGGCGAGGCGGTACCGGTTAGGTTGGCAATGTTCACCGATTCCAAAGAGGCCAACGAACGGTTCGAAGGCAGGTTGCCGTTGGCATCGTAGGGATAGCCTTGAACGTAGTAGCCGCCGGTGTTCCTGAGGTAACCGTTCGAATCGGCCGAAAACGAACCCGCCCGTGTGTAGAGATAAGCGCCAGACGTCGTTGTTGGAATCTGGTCCGTGTTGACGACGAAGAAACCGTTGCCCGTAACTGCCAGGTCGGTTGGCGAGGTGGAGGCTTGCAGCAGGCCCTGACGGTCGACCAGCCCTGTCGGCGTGGAGAAAACGCCGCCCGGCGAGTATTTGGAGGCCGAGCCACTGTTGGTAACCAGGGTGCTGAATTCGGAGCGGGAAACCTTGTATCCGATGGTGTTCACGTTGGTGATGTTGTCAGCGATGATGCCCATGGATTGACTTTGGGCGGAAACACCTGAAACACCTGAAAATAGTGCGCCATACAGACTCATTTTATTCTCCTTAACTG
The DNA here is from genome assembly GCA_964344935.1 of uncultured Rhodospirillaceae bacterium. Taxonomy (GTDB): domain Bacteria; phylum Pseudomonadota; class Alphaproteobacteria. Next base: position 166,117 of record CAYFPL010000008.1, on the reverse strand, counting down.
GGCTACGCTGCGAAGCGGTGCCTTAACGTCTCTTCTGTTCACTTCATTCCACATGGGATCAGGCAGCGCCTAGGCGCCGGGCAATCCCAAACCATCATCTGGTTCACTGACCTTGACCACCGATGTCGCCGGGATCGCGATATCTTGGAGCATCAGTACGACGCCGGACTCCGTATCACTGGTTATGCTGTCAACGGTGCCGGAGACGAAGGTATCCACCACGATGCCTTCTTCGGAGGCGTTGGTCGCGCTGACCTCGATGGTATAAGCGCCTTCAGGCTCAACATTGCCCTGATTGTCCTTGCCGTCCCATTCGAAGTCATGGCTACCGGCGCCCAGCTTGCCGCTGGTGGCATAGACCAGCTTGCCGTCGCTATTCGAGACGGTGATTGTCGTGGTTTCTGCGTTCTCTGCCAGGTGATAGCGCCAGGATGCCTTGCCATTTGCAAGTGCGGTGGTCTTGCCCTGGGCCTCTATCGTCTTGCCCAGATAGGACACAGCATCGGCCGTCGAATTCGTCGAGACCATGGCCAAAAGCTGTTCCAAGTGCTTGTTGGACTGGATCGACTGTTCCACCTGGCTGAACTGCACCAATTGTTCCGTGAACTGATTGGCGTCCATGGGTTCCAGCGGATCCTGGTGCTCCAACTGCGTTGTCAGCAGGGTCAGGAAGGTGTCGAAATTGTCCGCCAGCTTGGCGTCGGCGATACCGGCCGCAGTTGCAGGTATTCCTGTGGCGGCTGTGGTTAGTGCTGCTGTATCCATTGCTAACGCCCCTCTTATACGCTGATGTCCAGGGCGCGGTTTGAGACGATCTGCGGCAATACGTCATCGTCGCCGGCAAGTTCCTCATCGCCTTCGCCGTCCTCATTTCCGAGGCCGCCACCCTTGCCGCCGCCAGTCTCATCTTCCAAGGCACCGCCCTGCTGGCCGCCCTGGTCCAGCGAGAAGTTCAGGCTGTCCGCATCTGTTTCCAATCCGGCTTCCTGCAGGGCACGCTCGAGGGAACGTGAATCATTGCGCAAGGCCTCCAGGGTTTCGGGTCGCTCCGCCGCCACTAGTGCGATGACACGGCCGTCATGCCCCACTTCCATTTTTACCTCGACACGGCCCAATTCGGCCGGATCCAACCTAATGGTCACGCGGTCGATGCCATTCTGTATGGCCTTGGAAAGCTGCATTGCCACCTGAATGCCGGGGCTGCGAACATCGGCGGTTGCGGTTTGCTGGGTTGCCGCGGCGGCCTTTGCCGTGGCGCTCGTGGTTGTGGATGTAGCGGTTGAACTGGCATTATTCGTGGTATTGCCATTACTCGCTTTGCCGCTGTCTTCGACAGGTGGCAACATTCTGGTCCCGCCGTCACCCTCCATGGCCTGGCTCACCACCGGCTGCGGCAGGGGTTGTGCAGCAGCCGCGGATTGCGAAGGCATGGTCGGCTGATTGGTTGGCGTTGCGGGGGCATCGTTGCGTAACGTCAGGACGGGCAATTCGGCACGGCCAGTACGTTCCGGCGTAACCGTCAATTGTAACTCGCGGACGGCATTTCCGCCCTGAGAGCTGGTGGCGGTTGCCACGTTGGCAGCCTGATCAGCAGGCATTCCAGCTGGTTGCGGTCCTTCGCCAATCCGCTGGTTCTGAATCATAGGCTGGCTGGCCGTATTGCCGTTCGCCAGCTGATTGGTTTGCGGCCGGGGCAACCCCTCCGCCATGAAATCACCACCGTGTTTCGGCTGACCGCCCCTTAGACGCGGCGTGGCCGACTTGTCGCTCTTGGTCTGAACGGCCTGCTCCGGCTTCAAGGCGACCGGATCGACCTTGCCAGCATTGTCCGCCTTGGCATCCACAGTGATGGGCTTGGCTGGCATGGGATTGGGTAAGGTATTCGCGGCAAGTGCGTCGGGTGTCGCTGGCTGTATTGCTTGGGCCGCTTGGGGTCTTTCGGGACCATCGCCATTGACAAGGTTTAGCAGGGTATCAGCGGCATGCTGGTTCTGCGTGCGCGAAGCAGCATCGGTGCGAGCCGCATCTGCGGTCTGTTCGCCCACGCCACGGTCCGATGGCAGATCATCCTGTTTTCCCTCGTTCTGCCGCGCCGGCGCCTCGTCATCGTTCCGCGCGGCATGTTCATCCTGTCCCGGTCGTTCATCGGCTGCGTTTTCGTTTTCACGGTGGTCCTGGCGTTCCGGTCGTTCAGCCTCGGACCCCTTGGTTTCGTCTAGGGTATCGCGCCGTTCTGGATTTTGTTTCTCAGCGGCAGTATCGCTGCGTACCTGTTTATCTTCCGCGGCGCGGTCGCTGCGTCCGTCACGGCTACTGACGGCATCTCGCTCCTTGGCGTCGAAATCCGCTTGGTCGTCGCGCCGATCCTGGTCCCGCATGACATCGCGCCTGTCCTGATCACGCAGGATGTGAGCGAAATGATCATCGTCCTCCATGCCAAGGGCAGCAATGTCAAGCTGACCGCCCGGCACGGGCATATGATCGGAAGGTAGTGAACCGAGATTGGCAATGTTGAAATTCATGAGCGCTTGCTTCCGGATTGCGGTTGGTACCGGCAGAACAGAAGCAAGTAATGGGCCAACTTTTGAAATCGTCCGGGAAACGAGGTTTTGAGCCGATTTCAAGCGATATCGAACCGGTGGTAGCCCTGCCATGGAGGCCGGTGGCGGTAAAACCTGCCGCCTAGCCCGGCGGCTTTTGCCCGTCGCTCGAGAAAACGTCGTTAACGGTTTCTTAAAAACAGCCCTCTATATGGGAGTTTGCGAGAGGCGAAGGCTGTCTCTGAATTTACACCGCCGTGCGCGGCAACGGTTCTGAGAAGCCGAACCGCCCTGTAAAAGAAAAGAGGCAGAAGCCATGTCGATCATGGATACAGCGAGCGATCATTTCGAGAGCGGCAACTATCAGGCGGCCATGGATGCCTGGCGCCAGGCTGCCGACGAAGGCGACATTGAAGCGGAATTTTTGCTGGGCCAGATGTACAGCCAAGGTGACGGTGTCGAAAAGGACTATCAAAAGGCCCATGATCATTACATCAAGGCCGCCAACCGCGGCCACACCGAGGCCGAATACAGCCTCGGCGTTTTATATGGCGTCGGCCTTGGTATCGAAGCGGACGTGCCCGAAGCGGCCTATTGGTACACCCGTGCCGCCGACAAGAAACACGTACCGGCGATGTGCAACCTGGCTGGTCTTTACGAGCGAGGCGAAGGCGTCACGCAAGATTTTGCGAAGGCCGTAGACCTCTATTCCGCCGCCGCGCAGTCCGGTTACCTGGTCGCGACATTCAATCTGGGCGTGATGTGGGAGAACGGCGTCGGCCTGCCACAAGACAAAGCGAAGGCAGCACAATTGTATGAAATGGCTGCCGACGGCGGCCTGGCGCCGGCGCAATATAATCTTGGGGTTTTGTTAGTGAACGGCGATGAAGTTCCCCAGGATATCGAACGGGGCGTACGCCTGCTGGAAGCAGCGGCGGCGCAGAACCATGAAGCCGCTATTGAAAACCTGGAGCGCCTGAAAAAGGCGAGTACGGCCGCTTCAAATTAGAACAGTATAACGAACGATTTATGAGCGCCCGGCTTGGCCGGGCGTTTTTTCGTCGTGGCACACCGGTCGAGTTGGCATCAATGTTGCACCAATTCAGGCACAAAGATGCGCCCACGCGCCCGTAATTAGGAAGCACAAAGTGCCACGACCGATAAAAAGCTTTGAAATACAAGATGTTGCCGAGATGGCGAGTAATACGGGGGAGCGCTCCCACGACCGGTACATTTTGCCTAAAGGGGTGATCAACCCATGGGGTGAGGCAATATATGCCATCCCCAAACAGCGCTTAGAGTCGCGTTCAATGGTTTTGGGGAGGTAACAGCAGATGTCACTCGATGCCATCCTCCGCACCGCGCTGACCGGGTTGAACACCAACCAGTCCGCACTGCGCACCACTTCTCAAAACGTCGCCAATGTGAATACCCCAGGCTATGCCCGGCAAGAGATAATCTTGCAGACCTCGTCGGCGGGTGGCCAGACCATGGGCGTGGAGATCGGCGAGGTGCGCCGCATCGTTGATACATTTCTCACCAAGGAATTGATCGGTGCCTCTGCCTATCATGGTTACTACGACAAGCAGGCGGTTCTGTTCGATCGTCTTGTCTCCCTGTTCGGCAATCCAGACGATGCGTCTTCCCTGAATAACCAAGTCGACCGAATGTTCGAAGCCTTCGCCACCCTGGCGACGGACCCGACCCAAACACCGAGGCGCATCGGCCTGTTAAGCGATATGCAGACAGTTGCCGATTCCCTGGCACGCTATGGCCAACAAATCTTGAATCTGCGCAGCGAGGCGGATAGCCAGATCGTCGGTGAGATCGCCGTTCTCAACAATGCCTTGGCCGAGGTTCATAGTCTCAACAACTTGATCGCCCGCGAAAAGGAAACCGGCGGCAGCCCAGCGGCGCTGGAAGAACAGCGTGCCAGAGCGATCGAGGTGATCAGCGATATCATCGACATCCGCGCAGTAGAGAAATCGAACCACAAAGTGGACATAGCGACGATTTCAGGTCTGTCACTGTTGGATGACCGCCTGCGTGTCTTGCAATACAACCCGCCCGGCCAGGTGGAAACCACCGTAGTGTTCGGTTCAATTACGGTACATCAGGTGGATTCCAGCACCGGGCTGCCGTCCGCTACTGGCGTGGCATTGGAGCCTAACCTGCGCGCAGGCACCCTGAAGGGTCTGGTTGATATGCGCGACAAGGAGTTGCCGGAAATCGGACTGTCGCTGGGCGAATTGTCTGCCAAGTTCATCGATTTGATCAACCAGGTGCATAACGAAAATAGTGCCGTTCCGCCGCCAAATACCCTGACAGGGCGGAACGTGGGTGCGCTGGCAACGGATGCCCATGGTTTTACGGGCCGCGCCACATTTGCCGTGCTGGATGCCAACAATCTTCTGACATCATCTTACGAGGTTGATTTCAGCAACGTCGGTCTGGTGACCTTGCAGGACGTAATCGATGACGTGAATGCGAACATCGTCGGCGGCACCTTGTCGCTGACGAATGGCGTGATGACGTTCGATGCGACAGCGGGCACCGACGGGGTTGCCATCAGCCAGAACGCAACCACGCCGAGCGCCCGAGGCGGGCGGGGCTTCTCGCATTATTTCGGTATGAACGATCTGATCGGTGGCCGCGAAGTGGCGCATTTCGATACCGGCCTGACCACGGCATCCGGTCACGGATTTGGCGCCACCGGTACTGTTAATTTGGAGTTTAGGGGCCCTGGCGGCATGCTGGCGGCCTCGCATACCCTGGATTTCGCCGCAGTTGGCGGCACCATGACCAATGTCCTGACCGACTTGAACACGGCTTTTTCGGGATATGCCACCTTTTCCATGGATAGCGCCGGCAAGCTGGTTCTGACGCCCGCTGTTGGATACGAGAGCTATGACATGAAGGCGCGCACGGATTCCACCGCGCGCGGCACGACCGGCATTTCATTTTCGGATTACTTTGGTGTCGGGGATCATTATCGTATGGATGCGGCCTTCAGCATTGCCGTTGATTCCGCCATCGAGGCTGACACCAGCCGGCTGGCCCTTGCCCGCCTGGATACGGCGCCGGCCGCCGGCATTCCTGCCTTGAATAACGGCGACAACAGGGGCGTGAACGCATTCATGGCCCTGTCTTCCCTGGTAACAAATTTCGCTTCGGCCGGCGATCTGCCGGCTTCCTCCACGACACTGGCGAATTACGGCAACTATTTCCTCTCCAACATCGGACTTGAATCGGACCGCCTTTCAAGTCTGGCTGAAGACCGCCAGATTCTGAAGGAGGAGTTGGGAATTCGCCGCGACAGCATGACCGGCATCAACCTCGATGAAGAGTTGGCGGCCATGGTGCAATACCAGAACGCCTACAACGCGGCCGCCCGCATCATTGCGGCGGTCAACGAAATGTATGAAACCCTGCTGAGAATCTAACGGCGCCTATCGGAAAGCATTGCCATGACCAGAATTTCCACATTCAGCCAAAGCCAGGCCCTCGTCTCGCAGATGCAACGCAACCAGGAATATCTGCGCGCACAGCAAACCAAAGTAGGCACCGGCAAGGAAGGCGACAATCTGAGGGAAATTGCCCGCGACGCCAATGTTTTGCTCACAACACGTAGCATTTCGGCCCGAACCGACAGCTATATGAAAGCGAATCGAGAATTGGCCGTTCGCCTGGAGCTGCAAAACTCCGCCCTAGGCGGCATTGCCCAGATCGCAGACGAGTTCCGGAACGATTTGATCAAGACCGTCAACCTGAACAGCGGTGTTGGCTTGACGGACAAGATGACCGATCACATGGACAGGCTGGTCAATCTCCTAAATACAACTCTGAATGGTAAATACCTTTTCTCCGGAACCCGTACCGGGGTATCGCCCATCAATGTGTCGACCACTGCCGATTTACTCGCTTTGACCAACACGTCGGATGCTTTCGACAACAACGCGGTCAAGTTAGACCAACGCCTGGATGAGAATCGCAGCATTGAATACGGCATGCTGGCAAACGAGATCGCCGAACCGCTATTAGACGCCATTCGCCGGGTTCAACAGTTTGCAAACGGCACCCTGCCAACCGGTGCCGGTGCCTTCGCCCCGGCGGGCGCTTTCAGCGACCCTTTGACGGAGAACCAAATCAACTTCTTAGTCAACGAATTCAACTCTGCGCTGAGCGCCATCTCGACGGCCCGCAATGCGGAAGAAGTCAATGGTATCAATATGAATACCATCGAGAACCAGCTTGAACGCCAACAGGAAGAGGTCAATTTCCTGGATATTTTCACGGCTGAAATAGAAAACGTTGACATCGCAGAGGCTGTAGCCAATTTGAAGTCAGGTGAGACGGCACTGCAGGCTTCCTTGCAAGTGATCGGCCGATTGGCCCGGGTCAGTTTGCTGGATTATATTTAGGCACGGACTTCGCCCAACGTTGTAAGGCGGCGGAGAGGACGGAATGGCAAAGATCGAATTGTCCGGGGACGGCGTGGATGTCGTCACGGGCGGCGCGGGTTTCATCGGCAGCCACTTGGTGGATCGCCTGCTGGCGGACGGACGTCGGGTTAGGGCGGTGGACAATTTTATCACTGGCGGCCCGCATAATCTGAAACATCTTGAAGGCGAGGGCCGTTTCGAACTGATCGAAGCTGACATTCGAGACCGGGCCGGCACCCGGGATGTTCTCGGCGGCGCTGAACGGGTCTTTCATCTGGCCGCATTGGCGGACATCGTACCCTCCATCCAAAATCCGGAAGGTTATTACGATACCAACGTCACCGGCACCTTCAACGTGTTGCAAGCAGCGCGGGCGGTTGGCGTAAAACGCCTAGTCTATGCTGCCTCGTCATCCTGCTACGGCATACCCGATAATTATCCCACGTCCGAGGATGCCGAGATTCGGCCCGAGTATCCATATGCTTTGACGAAATTCCTTGGCGAAGAATTGGTCTTGCACTGGTGTCAGGTCTATGGCCTGCCCGCCGCGTCGTTGCGCTTCTTCAATGTCTATGGCCCCCGTGCCCGGACCTCGGGCACCTATGGCGCGGTGTTCGGTGTGTTTCTGGCGCAGATCTTGGCTGATCAACCGCTGACCGTAGTCGGTGATGGCGAGCAAACCCGGGACTTCACTTATGTAGGTGACGTGGCGGATGCCGTGGCCACAGTCGGCAACCACGATGACAGCGGCGAAGTCTTCAACGTGGGCACCGGCAAGGATGTATCCGTCAATCGATTGGTGGAACTGTTGGGCGCGGAAGAGGTGATCAATATTCCCAAACGCCCAGGCGAACCGGATTGCACCCTGGCAGATGTCAGCCGCATCAGGGAGCGCTATGGCTGGGCGTCCAAAATACCGATTGAGGACGGCGTGCGGATCATGCTGGACAATATCGACTATTGGCGTGACGCCCCTGTATGGGACGCCGACAAGATCGCGACGGCCACCCAGGATTGGTTCAAGTATCTTTCGAACGAGTAGAACAGCCGAAGTTTTTGTGAGTTAGCATCATGTATCTCGTAGCTTCCACCCGCCCAGAAGATTTCACCGAACGGGATTGTCACCCCGATTGGCCCCACGACAGGCGCATCGAACAATGTGTCGGAATTCTGCAAACAATCTTCGGCGACTCCCTCAAGCATGCCCGCGTTCTCGATTATGGCTGCGGCCGCGGTGAATGGTCGCTGGCTTTCTTGCGCGCCGGTGCCCGTCAGGTCGTGTCGGTCGATGCCGACATAAACAAGGTTCGCCACGTACACAATTACAGCCGGCAGAAACGCATCGACGGTATCGAAGTTCTGCACGGCGATCTGTTGTGTCAAAACGTGTCAACGGGCACCGCCGATATCGTCTGGCTGCACGATGTCCTGCATCACGTCTCAAGGCCCCTAGCTCTGTTGCAGATCCTGCGGGACATAATGACGGGGCCGACGTCTCAAATGCTCGTCAGGGTCCGCGACGCCGGCAGTTTGAGGCAATTCACCATCGAACTGGCGCGTTTGCTGTATGCCCGGCCCGATCGGCAGTCCTTCGACATAGACGCCCTGTCGTTGGCACCGGCGGCACGCCTAGGTCTAGGCGATGATCTGTTGGCTCGCCAGGTTGAATGGTTCACAGCCGCCGGATTTGCTGAAATGCTCAGCGGCGCCGGCCTGGAACCTGTCGCGCGGGTGACCGCCCTCGGACAAGCGAGCGGTGCGGAATTTCAGCCGCACGCGGCCCTGTGCCGGCATGTCCCGGCAGAGGACGCCATCGCCTGGGAGGAACCGAACCGGGACTATGCCCAGGACCTGATCGTCCTGAAGGCCATGGCGCGGGAAGTCGATTTTGCCCTGTCTGACAAGGCATTCCGACGGCAGGTTGCTCTTGGCTTGCTCAACACCCATTTTGCCCACGGCAATGGAGATAGCACCGGCAAGGATCTCGCCGTCGAGCTGTTTCTATATCTATGGCGTGTGCTTGAAATCCACGGGGATGTGGAACAGATGGATGGCTTGGCCAGGAATTTCGTGGCGCTGGCAGGGGCATCGACGGCGGATGCGCCACGGGACCATTTGCCGGCGGCCACGCATCCTTCGGGGCTCGCCGCTTATCTGCGGGAAAACGCGATCCGGCTCTCCTGACCGGCATCCACCGCCCGGGACAAGATTCCCGAAACCCGCTCGACATCCGCTTTGGTCAGTTGCGTCGAAGAGGGTAGGCTGATGGCTCGCCTGCAGAGATCACGCGTATTGTCGGCTCCAACCACGTGGCAGCGACCCTGAAACCCGGGGAGGTCTGGTATCGGGTGCCATAGCGGCCGGCATTGAATGCCGCTTGCTGACATCTCCTCGAGCGCCGCCTCGAAGCCACTCGGCAGGGCCACGGAATACATCCAAAAAATGCTGCGGCAATGCGCCGGTTCGGGATGGCATTGAACGCCTTTGATAGGGGAAAGCCGATCGCAATATGCCGCGGCAATGGCCCGACGGCGGTCGACATAACTTTCCAATTTCTCCAACTGCGCCACGCCCAAGGCCGCCGCCATGTTTGTCATGCGGTAGTTATAGCCAACCTGGTCATGGTAATAACCAGCGCCCGGAGTCTTGGCTGTGGAGGAGAGGTGTCTGGCCTTGGCCAAAAGCTCGTCGTCGTTCGCGAAAAGGGCTCCGCCGCCACCCGTGGTGATGATCTTATTGCCATTGAAGGACGTGATAATCAAATGCGGCGTACCCGTCTCCAAAGACGCCGCAATGGGACGGTCTTTGTAGCGGGCGCCGAGGCATTCGGCGGCATCCTCCACAAGGGGCAGTTCGAAACGCGCCGCCAGCGCCGCCAAGGCGTCCCGGTCAAAGGTGCCGCCCAGCAAATGGACACCAAGCAATGCTGCGATGCGCCGGCCTGTGACCTTGTTGACCACGTTACCATCCCGCACCATGCATTGGTCTTCTAGGAAGTCAGTCATCTGATCCACATCAAGCTGCCAATCAGTGGCGGAGACATCCGTGAATACCGGCCAGGCGCCGCAATAACGGATAGCGTTTGCGGGCGCCGTGAATGTCATGGCCGGCATGACAACCTCGTCGTCCGCACCGACACCAGCAACAAGCAAGGCGATATGCAGGGCAGCCGTGCCGGAGGCCATGGCGATGGCACCCTGAGACCCGGCGGCGACGGCCAGTTCCACCTCAAACCGGTCGACAAAACCGCCCGCGGTCGAAACCCAGCCCGTTTCGATGCATTGCTTCAGATAGGCCCATTCATTGCCCTCGAACAATGGTTCGGCGAGGGGCAGGAAGGGGACGCCTGCATCAGACATTGCCATACCTTTGATTGAAAGGTTCGCTGATCAGACCCTGATGCAGAGCCTGGTGAATGGCGGCAATAGACTCCGGCACGGTCATGGAAATCTCGAAACCCAGTACTTTCCGGATTTTGTCGAAGTTGACTCGGTAGTCCCGGGGATCTTCCTTCCGTTCTACGTATGTGATGCGGCCGTCAGGGATCACCTTGAGGATTTCATCGACCAGCATCTGCTTGGTGTAGTTTTCCCCGGTGTCGCCCACGTTGAACACTTCGCCCGCTACCAATTCGGGTTCCGAGGTCAGAATCAATTCGATAGCGCGCGCGATATCGCGGACGTGACAATAGGGCCGCCAGAATTGAGGCCCGAAAATCTCCAGTTCTTCGCCCCGCGCCAAATCGCGGGTGAACTCGTTCACCGTCAAGTCAAAGCGCATCCTGGGCGAAAGACCATGCACTGTGGCGCAGCGTATCGCTGTCGGGCAGAAGGTTTCGTGAGACGCATTGGTCGCGATCAGGCGCTGCTCGAAACCCACCTTCAATTCCGCATAGAGGGAGATCGGAGCCAGGGGTGAGGTTTCATCCACATAGCCTGCGCCTTCCGCCATGCGGCCATAGTTGGAGCAAGTGGAGGCAAAGATGAAACGGTGCACGCCATACTTCCGGGCCTCCGTCAGCAGATGTTCAGAAGCGTCCCTGTTGACCGCAGTAGCCAATTCGGGCTGTTGCGCGCAAGCGGGGTCACCGACGATTGCGGCTAGGTGCACAACAGCGTCGAAACGGCCGTCCTCCAGCAGTTCTGAAACCACATCATGATCGGTGATATCGCCGTGATGGAAACTGAAGCGGTCGCGATGGCGCAAACCCAACAAGGCCTCGCCGCCGAAACTCAGATTGTCGATAGTGCTGACTCTATGGCCGCGATCTAGCAGCAGATGACAGAGCGTACTGCCCACATAGCCGGCCCCGCCGGTGACCAAGACGCTCAAACTCATGATACGCCATGCTCCTGTTCGAAACGGGTGCCGATAGGAAATGATGCGGCGCCGCCGTCAATATCCGTCAACAGGATGGTGGAATCCCCTGTTTTTACCCGAATGCCGGCCGTCTCGCAGCCAACCACTTCCCCCGGTGTCGCCATATAGGTTGGCCAGTCCCGTTCGTATCGGGCGCGCCACAGCAGGATTGGGTTGCCGTCGAGGCAGGTACGGGCGCCGGGACCCGGCCGGGTGATGGCGCGGATTTTGTTGTATATATTGAGCGAACTCTCCCGCCAGTCGATCCATTCGTCGCCCTCACGTCGGCCGGAGAAGTAGGTCGCCTGGTCGTGGTTTTGCGGCACGCGCGGGGCCGTGCCTTCAGCCAGCAGATCAACGGCCCGGGTCAGCAATGGCGGAAAAGCGGTGGTCGCGGCGTCCAGAACATCGCCATAGCCGTCGGTCCAGGCGATGGGCAGACATTCCTGCAGGATGATGTCGCCCGTATCGATACCTTCATCCACATAGTGGACGCTTAGCCCGATTTCGGTCTCGTTGTTGATCAGGGCCCAATTGATGACGTTGCGGCCGCGATATCTGGGCAGCTTGCCCGCATGGCAATTGATGAACCCTAACGGCGCAGTGTCGATGATTGGCTGACGCAGGATCTGGTTGTAAGACATGGAGATGTTCAGGTCGGGCCGCAGCTCCTTGACCTGGGCCACAAAAGCATCTGCATTGACGTTGTAGGGCACCAGGACGGGAATGTTTCGCTCCTCCGCGAACTCCTGCAGGCTGTTATCGCTCGGACGGGTGCGGCAGACGATGGCCAAGGGTTCATGTCCATCGAACAACAGCTGATGCAGGCATTGGGTGGCCCAAAGACCGTCGCCGAAGTAGATGAACTTGGTCATGATGGCAGCATGTCCATATCGCGGACCACCATAAAGGCTTCCGCATGTGTCTTGCCGACGGCCGCGCCACGGAGGCGGGCTAGGGCACGCATGGCCGAAGGGCCGCGGGGCAGGGGGTCGGACTGAACCTCCGTTTTGTAAAGCCCCATGATCTCGATCTTGCGGTCGATATGGTCGCCAATTTCGACATGATGATTAGCCAGGAATACATCGCCTGTCGCCGGGCTGGCCGCTTCTGTGGATGACAGGGTCTCATAAGCCAAGATCCGGCTGATGCCCATATGACTCATGTGGATCGGCTTCAATACCGAGAGCGCAGCATCGAAGGCGATGCGATGGTCGGTGTGAACATCACCACGATGGTTCAGCATCACCACATCTGGCCGAATGACATCGAGCGCATCGCCAAAGGCAGCAATCATTTCGTCCAATGGCACAGAGTCTAAGGCGGCAGACGGAAATCCAAGACGATGGACGCTGGCGAAGCCATAAGCATCGCCGACCTGTTCCACCTGACAATGCCAACGTTCTATGTCCTGCGCGCCCCAACGCGGCGTATGAAGGGCGGTAACGATTATCCAATGGATTTCGTCACCTTCCGCCTTGCGACGCAGCAACGTTCCGCCGCAACCCAGTGTTTCGTCGTCCGGATGGGTGGCAATTGCGGCTATGCGCATGACACTACCTCGAACCGGTCCATGGGCTTGACGGTCTGACCGCCTGCATCCCAATCCACAATTTCCAGATGCCCATCACCTGTGCGCACCGCCAAACCACCGCTCTCGCATTCGAACACCGTTCCTGCGGGAAGAGCGGCGGCCGATTTGGGCAAACCCGAACCGGGACAAGTCGCACGCCAGATTGTGACGGCGTCTTCCGCCAGCATGGTTGAGGCGCCCACATAGGGCCGGGCCAAAGCGCGGATCAGATTATAGGACTGGCGGCTGGGTGCGGCCCAATCGATGATGCCGTCGGCCGCCGTCCGCTTGCGCCAATAATTTGCCTTGTCGTGGTCCTGCGGCCGCCGTGGAGCAACGCCGGCCTGCATCTGTGGTAGAAACTCTGCGATACCTTGTTTTCCCAGAGTAATCATCTTGCGATAGAGATCACCGGCATCGTTAGTGGGCTCAATGGGAAAGGCGCCCTGCCACAAAATGTCGCCGCTGTCGGCGCCTTCATCCATATAAAAGAATGTCAGGCCGCTTTCTTTCAGATCATGGACCAGGGCCCAGATCAGGGGATGGCGGCCCCGGTTCCGGGGCAGCAATGTGGGATGAGTGCCGATCACGCCCAATGGCGGCAAGTCAAGGACCGGTCGCTTGATGATCTGGGACCAACCAAAGACAAAGATCACGTCCGGCGCGATATCTCGGATCAGATCCATTGTATCGGGATCGTTGATATTCCTGATGTGATGCAATGAAATGCCGTGGGCGGCGGCCAGGGGTCCGAGGTCGGCGTAGTCGGCGTGAAAGCCCCCATTTTCAGGGGCCAGGGTCATCACGGCAGTGACGTCGCCGCCGCATTCGATGACCTGTGATAGGCATTGGCGGCTGAATTCGACAGCACCTAGAAATAGGATCTTCATGGGCTTCCGGCTCTAGACCGCCCCCGCCGCCTGCACGGGGGCCGCCCCGGTTTCGAAATGTTCGAAATAAGCATCTCTTGCGACCGAGTAGTCCTCGACCTGACCGATATCCAACCAGTAATCGTTAATCAGATAGCGGGATATGCCAGAGCCGGCAGCGATCATGTCCTGGATCAGGTTGTCCATGCCATAGAACGTGTTGTCGGGAATGAACTCGAAGATGGACGGCTTCATGCAATAGATGCCGGCCAGGATCTCCAGCTTGAATTCGGGTTTCTCCTCGATATTTGTGACCAGGCCGTCGCCATTTACAGATACGCTGCCAAAGCGGAAGGGCGTTGCGATGATCTTGGTGCCGATGGTCAGAGCGGTATTTTGCCGCCCGGCGAAGTCATGGAGCCTGCGGAAATCCAGCTTGGTGAGAATATCCCCATTCATCACTAGAAACGGTTCGTCCAGCCTGTCACGCAGCAAGGATAATGGGCCGGCCGTTCCCAATTGCTCCTTCTCGCAGCTGTAGGTCAACTTGACGCCATAGCGAGCGCCATCATCCAGATACGCTTCGATGTATTGGGACATATAGTTGGTCGCCAGGAAGATCTCGTCGAAGCCACAAGCCTTCAGGGCGCTGATCTGAACTTCCAACAGGGCCTGTTCGCCCAGGGGCAAAAGTGGTTTGGGAATGACCTCGGTAAAGGGGCGCAAACGCGTGCCCAGTCCGCCGGCCAAAATTACTGCTCGCATCACCGTCTCCTCAGGCGCGAGGCGGGGGACAATAACAGCGTAAATATGACCGGGATCACTTGAGAAGTTGTTAACATTTCTCACTTAATCTTAATAAATCAGCACTTTTTTATTGTGCCCCAAACATGATTAACGAAGTGTTTACAATAGTCGTTGAATATTAAGGATGTACCACCGTAAAGGACTATTGGCCCAATAATGTCTCAAACCCGCGCCACGATGCTTGGCCACTGTAGCTATGTATTCATTCATCGCATGGCCCATCAGTTGCGCTGGTCCGGCGACTACCAATTGTCCGTGATAAATTTGAACCGTCCCGGTAACGAAGATGGCATGGCAGATACCTCTGCCTTCGATGCCCTTTACGATATGCCGAACCTTGGCGGGTTGGACTTGGATGTGCAATTCGATCAGGACGCCGGCCTGCTACGCATCGCGGACAAGGGTTCTGGCAGCGAACTGGCGTCCTTCGACCCTGGCCTCTATTCGCAGAAATACAATCTGGCAGACCTGAACGATGTCGTCGTAAGCGATCTGACGGCGCGTCTCTATGCTGGCATCGTCAGCGACGATGATATTTGCCAGATGTTCTACCTGGATCCCCGCTGGATCAGTGCCTTTCGCTATCTGCCCAGCCATACGGCCAAAATCATGTCGATCATGGGCTCGGACCTGTTCCGGGAAAATGGGCTGGATGTCTATCACAAGCATTTAGAAGCCCTAGAACAGGCCGATTTCATCACCATCCACACGGTGGAGATGCGGGAAATTCTGTTGGCCAAGTATGGCCGTCACCTGGCCCCCAAAGTGAGGCTGGCACTTTATGGCCTGGCACCAGACCTTCTGGACGAAATCGCGGCGCAGCGTGAGGGTGGCGCCGCGAAATTCCGTACCGACCACGGTCTGGAAGATGACCGGCTCGTGGTCAGCGTCGGCTATTCCGCTGCACGACGGCAGCAGCATGTGGAAATTCTGCGGGGACTGTCCCAGTTGCCTGACCATATCCGGCGGCGCATCGCCGCTTTCGTGCCCATGACCTACAATGTCGAGGACAGCTACAACGACGAGGTCGCCGCTTCGGCCAAGGCCTTTGACATCGATTGCCGGCTGCTAACCGACTACATGGATGATGGCGAATTGGCCCGTTTCCGCCTGGCTACCCAACTTATGGTGCAGGTTACCGATACGGATGCCTTCAGCTCCTCCATGCTGGAAACCATCTATGGCGGCGGAATTGTCGTCGCCGGCAGTTGGCTTCCCTATGGCCGTATCGTTCGGGACGGATTCAATCTTCATGCCATAGACGATCTGGGCCAATTGAGCAGTAGGGTCCAAGAGATCATCGACAATTGGCCCGCAGAACAGGCCCAGGCCGCGGCCAGCGCCTCGCGTGTCAACGAACTTTATCGCCAGGATGTGACGATTCGGGCCTGGCAGGATGTCTATGAAGAAGCCGCCGAATTAGCCGCCCGGCGGCGCCAGATATCCGAACCGGCAGTGGCAGTGGGCTGATGGATACCCGCGTGGTGACAATGAAGCCCTTGGACGACGTGGTCGGCGTCGATCTTCGCCAATACGCGGCAACGGCGGACCAGCTTTTGGACTTGCCGGATACACCCGGATTCGCACGGGCCGAGGCTTTTTTCGCCGATTATCCCGAGCGCTCTCTGGCCGTTCCCCGCAGCCGTGCCTTCATGCATTGTTTGGTACGGGCGGTGCGCCCGAACCTGTTTGTCGAAATCGGCACTTATTATGCCGGCACCACCGAGGTTGCAGCCCGTGCCATGCTGGCTAACGATAACGGCGGGCAGTTGCTGACCATCGATCCTTACGGCAATCACCGGGTGCCAGGCATTCTGGAGACCTGGCCCGCGCCCCTACGCGAGGTGGTTTCCTATATGCCGGTTGAATCGATGACCCTGTTCACCCAGTTGAACACGGTGCGCCCCGTGGTCGATGTTTGTTTCATCGACGGCAATCACCTTTATGAATACGCCGCCTTCGATCTGCATTGCCTGGCCCGGTACGTAAGGCCCGGCGGCATCATCATCATGGACGACTTCGACCAACCGGGCGTCTTCTGGGGCACCAAACACTTTTTAGATTTGAACCCCGGCTGGCGCGAACTGGGCGGTGTATTCGACGCCTATGATGCTCATGCGCCTTTCGAAAGCGTGCGGCCGTCAATTGAAGGCACCGGCTTTCTCGTTCTGGCGGCGCCGGATCATTTCGAAGTGGGCGCCAAGCCGGCGGTGTTCGAACATGGTAAGTTTGCCGAGACCGCCGTCGAAGGCTTCACTGTGGATGTGGCGCCCGGATGCGACGCCGGAACGATCCATGGTTTGGTTTTCCTGCGTAGCTTTTACGACGACGAGGGCAACGGTGATCCCGAACAATTAGAGCTTAAGTGCACCGCCGTTCTTTCCGGCGCGCCGGGCGAACAAACGGTGCTGTTCGACAGGCCTCTTTCAACCGCCATTTCACGGGACTTGTCCAAGCGGGAGGTGGAACTGAACTTGATCTGGGCGTCGTCGAACGGGGCAAAACCTTTGCGCCTGACCCGCAAACCCGAACCGATCTTGGCTAATTGAGGGGAGCGTAATGGGCAGCCTGTTGGGATTGAATGAAGCGCTGGACGACGATGTCGAGGATATGATCCACAAGATCACCGGCGCCCTGAACAAGTCTGCCTTTCTGGGCGACCGGCTGATCACATTCGACAAATCTGTGGCCTTCTTGAAGGATCCGAAATTCGCCGCTGCGTTGGACAAATGCGCCCTGATCGACGACGACCGTGGCCGGTCCTGGCGAGTCAACACCTTGGCCTGGGCGGCACGCAAGGCGCTTTCTCTTGATGGCGACTTCGTGGAATGCGGCGTCTTCGAAGGCTTCATGTCCCATATGCTTGTGGAATACCTCGATTTCACCGATCTCGATCGGACATTCTATCTCTATGACACCTTCGAAGGTTTCCCCACGGCCTACTCCTCGCCCGAGGATTTCCCGGGTTCTGAAGGCTTTTGGCATTACGCCAACGAGGTTTACGGCAAGGCCGGATTGTACGAGATGGTCCAGGCACGGTTCGCGCCCTACCACAACGTCAAGGTCATCAAGGGCATTGTGCCGGATGTCCTGCACGAAATTTCGCCGCAGACCATCAGTTATCTGCACATGGACCTGAATTCGCCCAAAGCAGAGACGGCGGGTTTGGAAGTCCTCTATGACCGGGTCGTTTCAGGCGGCGTTATCGTTTTTGATGACTATGGCTGGGACACCTACAGACTGCAGATGGAGGCCGCTGATCGGTTCATGCAGGCCCGAGGGCAGTTCGTGATGGAATTGCCCACAGGCCAGGGCCTGGTAGTGAAAAACTAGACCGATGGCCAGCAACTACAAATTCATGCGGATCTCCAGGAGCGGGTATCTCTCCGTCTTCGATGATCTGCAAGTCCAGGATCCAGGCTTCCGCGACGCCGGGTTCGATGCCCAGATGCAGGCCTATTTTGCCAAGAGCTTCGTCTATGGCGACAGCTTCACCCGCGCCATGCAGGATTTGGGTAATGAAACCCTGGAGGTGGTTTGCAATGCCGAGGTCGTGCAGAAGGCCTGGGCCGACGACCGAGGCGTCGACTATGACGATGATTGGGTGCGGCAGATTTCCTGGGCCCAGGTAGCCTGGTTCCGGCCCGATGTGATCTATGTCCAGGGCCTGACCGCCGACCCGACAGGCTTTCTGCCCGAGAATGGCTTTCGCGAGCAGTTTCCCTTCGTCAAACTGGTGATCGGCTACACAGGCTTTCCCCATGCCGCTGACCGCCTGGACGGCGTCGATCTGGTGGTCTCCGGCATTCCTTCCATTCAACGCTATTACATCGATCACGGCCGCGACTGTCCGTTGATGTATCACTGTTTCGACCCGGCCGTTCTGGAGAAGCTTGCCCCTGTTAAGAAAGAGTCGGACGTCGAACTTTCCTTTATCGGATCCACGGGTCTGGGCTACGGCGATGCCCATGTCAGCCGCTATTGGGAGCTGGTGGAACTCTGTGCTGGCACGGGCCTGCAGGTTTGGGGCGATGAACGCTATGACCCGCGCCAGATCGCCCTGTCGCCGGAGCAATTGGCGGGGCTGGGCCAGCAGTTGGTCGACATGGCCAAGTCGTTACCGGCCGGCGAGGTCGTAGGTTCCGCCAGGGAGTCCTTGAGCCAGGCACTGGGCACGGACCACCCGATGTTGCCGCTCTCTATGATGTTTCCCGGCCAATTGCACGATGCGGTTTACGGCCTGGATATGTACGACGTGCTGCGTCGATCCGAAGTGACCGTAAACCGGCATACCGACGCCATCGGGTTCGAGGTAGGCAACATGCGCATGTTCGAGGCGACCGGCGTGGGCACCTGCATGCTGGTCAACGAAGGCGCCAACATGCGCGATCTCTACGAACCGGACGAAGAGGTCGTGGTCTATGGCAGCGGTGAAGAGTGCGCCGAGAAGGCGAAATGGCTGCTTGCGAACGATGACAAGCGCCGGGAAATCGCTCTGGCCGGGCAGAAACGGACCTTGCGGGATCATTCCGTCGAGCGGCGATGTGAAGCCGTCGATGAAATGATCCGTGCGGCGATTTAGGCGGCGGGCGCGGCATGAACCAATTATTCAAAGCGGAACGACAGGATGCCATCGGCGTCGCGCAGATCGGGTTGGGCTATTGGGGGCCCAACCTGCTGCGCAATCTCGCCGCCAATGAGCACGCCGAACTGCTGATGATTTGCGATCTGGATGCGGCCGCCCTGGAGCGGGCTCGCCGGCATGGCCCGCGTGACGTGACGCAAGCATTTGATGACGTGCTGAACGAGAAAGACGTCGATGCGGTGATCATCGCCTCGCCATCGGGCCTGCATTACGACCATGCCCTGGCGGCACTGCGGGCCGGCAAACATGTTCTGGTAGAGAAGCCCCTTGCAGACAGTTCCGCCCAGGCCCGCGAGCTGTTGGATGTAGCGACGGCGAATGGTCTTTGCCTCATGGTCGGCCACACCTTTCTCTACAACAATGTTGTACTGGACGTGCGGGAACGCATTATCAGCGGCGATCTGGGCGACATATTCTATATCTATGGGCAGCGCCTGAACTTGGGTCGTCTGCGCAATGATTCAGATGTGGTTTGGACCCTGGGCCCGCACGATATCTCAATCGCCAACTACTGGCTCGACGCGCGTCCCCATCAGGTCAGTGCCAGGGGACTGGTCTGCGTTAATCCGCAAGTGGAGCAAGCCGATGTGGCTTTCACCCAACTGGATTATCCGAATAATCGTTCCGCGCATTTTCATATGTCCCTTCTAGACCCGCAGAAGAAGCGGCAAATGATCGTGGTCGGATCGCAAAAGATGTTGGTCTACGACGACGTGGATATGGACCGCCATATCCAGATCTTCGACAAGCGGATCGAGGTGGAGTTTTCCGGTCCCAGCCCAGATCTCGCCTCCTTCAAAGCGAAGTCCCGAGCCGGCGACTTGGTGATCCCGTCGATCAGCCTGTCTGAACCCCTGGCCGCGGAGATTGATCATTTCCTTGAATGTGTTGCCACGGGCGCAAAACCGCGGACCGACGGGATTCATGGCCTGGAAGTGGTCGCCATCTTGGAGGCTCTGTCAGAATCCATGCGCCGCGACGGCGCCGTTGTAACTGTTGAATATGCATGTGAAAGGGGAGGGAGTTCATGAACAAGATTCCCCTCGTCGATCTGAAGGCCCAATACGAGGCCCATCGCGCGGAGTTCGATGCAGCATTGCAGGGTTGTCTCGACGCCACATCATTCATCGGCGGTCCCGATCATGCCGCGTTTGGCCATGCCTTCGCAGCTTATTGCGGCGATGGCGCCGTGGCTTTGTGCGGCAACGGCACGGATGCCTTGGTTCTGGCAATCCAGGAATGCGTCGGTCCCGGCGATGGCAGCCGCGAGATCATCATTCCCGTGAACACCTTCATTGCTACCGGCGAGGCAGTCACTCTGGCGGGATATCGCCCCCGCTTCGTCGATATCGATCCCAACACTCATCTAATGGATCTCGTTGCGGTGATAGGGGCCATGACAGAAAACACCGCTGCGGTAATACCAGTGCATCTGTACGGCCAAATGGTGGCCATGGATGAACTGGTTGCCATCGCCATGCGCCACGGGGTGAAGGTGATCGAAGATGCGGCCCAGGCCCATGGCGCGACTTGGAGAGGGAAGGGGCCGGGCCACTGGGGCGATGCGGCCACCTACAGCTTTTATCCTGGCAAGAACTTGGGTGCTTGGGGCGACGGCGGCGCGGTTTTCTCAAGGGATCGCGATTTGATACGCCGTATCGAAGCCCGCGCCAACCATGGCCGGCAGACGAAGTATCTGCATGAGTTCGAAGGCAGTAACTCGCGCCTCGACGGGATGCAGGCGGCCATATTGCGGGTCAAGCTGCGGCATTTGGACGGCTGGACCCACGCTCGCAAGAACATTGCAAGAGCCTACGACGCCAAACTGGCCGATGCGTTCGATATCGTATCCCTCGCCTGCAGTTCGGAGGCATCGCACGTCTATCACCTCTACGTTGTCGAAGTTCCGGAACGGGACGAGGTTTTGACCTATCTGCACGAAAACGGTATCGGCGCCAGTGTCCACTATCCGGTACCGCTGCATATGCAGCCTGCCTATGGTCATCTGAATCTCCTGCCCGATACATTTCCAATCGCCAAGGAGAAGGCGGAACAGGTTCTATCATTGCCTATCTACCCTGAAATGACTGACGAACAGGTTGACCGCGTTGCATCGACACTGAGGGACGCAGTGGACAGCCGCCGCGGCGTCACGGTGATGGGCCAGGGGGCGGCATGAAATCCGTCATCCTGTTGGGTAAAGGCGACCTGGCGATCCGGGTCGGCCAGTGGTTCCAGGACAGCACCACGCACGATTTGAATTGCGTCGTGCCGTCCATGCCTGAACCCACCTGGACGGGATCGCTAGCCGGCTGGGCCGAAAGTGCCGGCGTGGCCGTGGTGAACAGCGGCCGCATCGAAGATATCCCCGGGATCGCGGCGGCTGACTGGCGGGTCGACCTGGCTTTTTCGGTCTTCTACAGCACCATTATCAAGGCGGAATTCATCGACCGCTGCGGACGAATTCTGAACTTGCATAACGCGCCACTGCCAAAATACCGCGGCGTCTCCCCCATCAACTGGGCACTCAAGAACAGTGAAACTTCACATGGCGTGACCATTCATGAGATCACGCCAGGGATCGACGACGGCCCCATCGTGGCTCGAATGGACTACAGCATTTATCCGGAATTCGACGAAGTGCGCGACGTCTATGCCCGCGCCCAGGATTATGGCTGGCATTTATTTCAACAGACGATGCCGAACCTGGACAGGATCGTAGCCCGGCCCCAGGATCACGACGCTGCCACAATCTACTACCGCCGCGATAACCACAAACTAGGTGAACGGCGCGGCTTTACCATCGCTGACTCCCTGGAGAAAAAGGCCGGTTGAAATGGAATGGCTGGATCTGTCATTCCATCCACAAGGCGACCGTCTATTCGTCCGCGCGGTCGATACCGACAATGTGGAACATCTGGTGGATATGGGGGAACGGTCCGAGGCTTCTATCGCCCTGAACCAACTTATGGCAAAGGCAGCCGGCGACGGTGGCATGGTCGTTCTGCATAGCGACCCCTGTCATCTGAACATAGAAATTGCGACGAAACGTGACGAAGGCAGTGATCAGTATCTACCCCCCACGGTTATGAGGGCCGTTGCCCGCGCCTTCATGAACGTCGAGACAGTGACGTTGAAAGGTGACGGCGATCCCCTGCGCCATCCTGATCTGCTGGCCATCCTAGATGTGTTGGCCCGACAAACCCCGGGCCTGAGAGTCACGCTTGAAACTGGAGGCGATTATTCGTCTTTCGACGACTTGGCTGCGATCGTGAACCACCAGGTTTTGTCGGGGATCGTTTTCAAGTATGACAGCGGTGTTTTGCTTGATTTGCCTGGAAATCAAGACGCACGTCTTTTGGAACTGTTCCAGGCCCGATGCGGCCATGAGCCCAAGATTTCCGCTGCTATCGACGTGGCTTTGGAAGACGTCAATGCGCTGATCGCCTTAATCCGACAATTGCAGAATTTTGACCTGTCGGAACTCGATTGCCGCAACAACGCACATGGCAACAAAAGCCTGGTGAGCGGGACGGAGAGCGACGCCATCCGTCTGCTGGAAGATATGCAGCGGGAGGTTCAAAGCCGCTTTCCCGTAAAGCTGCCCCAAGTCTTCCGGCAAGGCGATGGGTTTCATTGCCGGCAGGCCTTTGACAGCTTCGCCTTGTCCAGTTCTGGGACCCTCAAACCCTGTAGCGAGGCAGTCGGGGGAGAAGGCGCTTTATTTGCGGGCCGCGAAGATTGGAACGGCGCCATCCTGCGTCAGACCCGGGAGGCGATTGCAGGCGGACAGATGCCTCTGGAGGCCTGCCAAAGCTGTCGCCAGCGTTGTGACCCCGATGGGCGCATGATGATCCGCTCCGAGCCTGAAACACCGCCCATCAATCTGGACCGAGCCTTTGACGGGGCGGCCCGTCAAGCTGCGCACAAGGCAATGAACGAGGAGCGGGAGGCCCATTTCAATTCAACGGTGCTACGCGCCGAACGCATGCCATTGGGGCCCCGCACATTGGCCTTGGGCATTGCCAACCCTTGTAACTTTCGTTGCCCGTTCTGCATCTATCATGCCACGGACTTGAAGAAGTCCGGCACTCACGCGGACTATCCGGTCAAGTATATGCCGGTAGAGAACATCAAGAACGCAGTACGGCAATTCTGGCCAGAACGGGTATCCTTGGGCGTTACAGGCGAAGCCTTTTTGCATCCGGAGATCGATGAAATATTGAGTTTCCTGGAAGCGGAAGGCATCAAGGCATCCTTCAGTTCCAATATGGCGCTGCCCGGTTTCCTCGAGGTCTTCAGCCGCCACGGCGCCGTTTTCAGTTCCATCAACATCAGCCTGGATGCCACCACCCAGGAAGAATATGTCCGCCTGACGCCAAAGTCGAAATTGTCGGATACCTTGAATATTGTGAAAGAGGTAGACCGGCTGCTGGCTGTGAACGGTTTGGGGGCGGAGTTCGAATGCAATTTCGTTGTGGAACGCAAACCGGGCTGGCCCGACTTCATCCGCCGGGGGCTGTCATTGGTGCAGGGGCTGGATCTAAAGCGCCTCAGTTCAATCAATTTCAATAATTGCGTCGGCCTGACCAAGGAAATCGACCACACCTTGACTGTCGCGGACGGTCATCAGATCAGTGAACTTCTGGCCGAGTTCACTGCCGCCGGCCCCTATCCCTACGATATCCGCCTACCACTCGTCTTGGATATGAACCGCCCGAATAGTTGCACGGACCCTTGGCATCTGTTGAGCGTGGGCCCGGACATGACGGCCTCGCCCTGCTGCCGCGTGGTTCCGAACGAAGCCATCGGCCGGCTCGACCGCGATGGGCCGTTGTTGTGGAACAATGAAGTCATGGTGGAAAGCCGCCGCCGCATCGCAAAAGGTCTAGATGCCTTTGAAATCTGCAAGACCTGTCCCAGCCGAGGCGGCGACCGTCCGGTCATAACGGCTCATTCAACAACAGACTGAAACGCCATGCCCGGTCTCTATGGACATCTGAACCGCGACGACCCTCACGGCGACGAGGCAGGGCGTATCGCGGCCGCCATTGGACACAAGCCCTGGTTCGTTGATACCCGCATCGAAACCATGCACGGCAGCGTAGGCACCATGTCGCTGCCGGTATTCGACGGCGGAAAACAGATCGCGGCGACAGACGATGGCAAGGTCACCTTGCTGCTGGATGGTTACCTGAGCAACCGACCTGAACTGAGGCAAAATCTATCCGGCGCCAGTTCCGCCGAATTGGCACTTCAGTCGTATCTGCGTAATGGACGACAATTTCTGGAGGCCTTGGAAGGCTCCTTCACTGTTCTGGTCAATGACGAGCGCGACAAGTCGTTCATGCTGGGCAATGACCGCTATGGCCACCGGCCCATCTATTACTGTATCGGCAAGAACACCCTGACCTTTGCACCGGAGTTGAAGGGCGTCGTCGCCGGTACGGAAGTGCGCCGCGAGATCGATTGGCAGGCGGTGGGCGATCTGTTCGTGTTCGGGCATTGCTGGGGCGAGCGGACGCTTCTGGCGGATGTTCGTTTCCTGGACGGGGGTAGCTACATCCACTGGACCCGTGCGGAAACCACGGTCAATAAATACTGGCAGCTGGATTATCCCGACGAACGCGGCGACGGGTTGTCAGCCTGTATTGACGACCTCGACCATGCCTACCGCGCCTCAATCGCTGGCCATGCAGACATCCGCGGCGAGCGGCTGATGATGCTGAGCGGCGGGCTGGATTCCCGCATGATCGCCTGCTACCTGGCCGATGCAGACGTTGCGTTCGACACCATGTCGCTGCGTTTTCGCGATTGGAATTCCAACGATGCCGTGGTTGCTAGGTTATTGGCGGAGACCCTGGACCGGGATTTCCAACCGGCTTTGTTGGATGTATCCGATCCTGAACGGCTGGTATCGGAGTTCCTGTTCCTGACCGATGGCCAGGCACCGTGCAGTTACCATATCAACGCGCTGCCGTTGGCCGAACTTCGCCAACAATACGGTCTCTACATTCACGGCAATGGCGGCAACATGTTGTTCGGCGATTATGCCACCCAGTATCGCGATGGCGCTGACCGCTTCGAGGGCGGTGAGCCAGACAAAATCTTTGCTCTTTATGCCGGTAACTTCCAGGGTCAATTACTGGTCCAGACTTTCATGGAGGAATTTGCCGAAACGGTCTGGAACGGCGCGCAAACTTCGTTTCTGACCGCTCACGCCGGACGACCGAACCTAAGTGGAACGCGTAAGCACGAATGGCTGTCGATCGTCGAGCGCATGCGCCGGTCGACGACAATTTCTCTAGCCATTATCGGCGCCTACATGGAGCCCATGTGCCCCATTTACGACCATTACGGCATGGTCGAACACATCGCCGGTGTGCCCAATGCCTTGAAGTACGATCAGCATTGGTATCTGGAGAACCTACGTCTTAGATTTCCTCGCGCGGCGGCAATCCCACGGGTCAGCAAGACCATCCGGCCGATCTTTCAATGCGGCCCTGGCAGCGAGTTGGACGAATACACTCTTGTGACGCCGTTCAGCGGTTTCTACTGGGATCCGGATTATCTAATGCGCAACGATTACAAGGCGGTCTACGAGAATTTCCTGCTGGACCCCAAGACCTTGTCCCGGCCTTGGTTCAACGAGGCGACTATCCGCGCCATGTGGGACGAGGAACAGGGGGGCGCGGCATTTGGCGCGCAGTTGGGCACCATTCTGGCTTTTGAATATTTTTGCCGCACCTATATCGACTAACGTCAAACGATCATCGAACGATCAAGACCCGAAACGGCTCGATGCGGTCGCCGTAAACGGAACTCTTGTGGACAACGATCATTTGCGGATCGGACAGACGCTGCAAAGCGTCATGTTGGTGTTCGAATGCATAATTGCAGTTCGGACATTTCGGATTTTCACCAGGCGTAAATCGGCCGCCGCAAGGGCAGGCGGGCAGCTCACGGGCAATCTTGGCCAATACTTTCGGCCCGGCTTCGCCGCCCGTCAGATATTCCCGGGCGGCTTCACAGAGATAAACGTTGGAACATTGGTCGCAGTAGAAGTGGGGGAAATTGCCGCTCATCCCGCTCGATATCCAGGCCGCCACCGCGACGGTGCAGCCGGGACATTCGATCTCCTTGACCCAGGGCTCTCCAATTCTATGTTCTGCGATTTTCATAATGGGTCCAACTCACATCGTCTCACGGGAAAGATCTCATTGAGAAATAGTGAACCTGCGGCGATTGAAACCGAATGATGTCACAAATGGCTGCACGGCGTATCATCGTCGTTCCTGCATTCCGGACCTGAGTGACCAGCATGTCAATGGACAGGGTTAAGACCCTAGCGGAAGACGTAATCGTGCCATTGCGCCTTCAAATCGGAGAGGCGCGTGTCCGCGACTTCGAGGCGTGCATTGAGAACTTGGATATACCTGACAAGTCGGCTGAGGCGCTCAGAAACCTGATCGGATATTGCAACATACGAGTCCTTGGCGATATCCAGGTCGCTTCACTGGGATCGGACGATTGGCTGAGTCGATTGGAACGCTTGTCCCACGCTTGCCGCCGCGAGTTGAAACGGCACGGTGCGGACCGATAAGACCTACATGCCTGTCTTCCAGGACGTATCCTCGAAGATCAGTTCGTCGCGCAGCATATGGGGCAAAACTTTGCCGTCGTCGGCGCTGTAGACACGCTGCTGACCCAAATCCTGGAACTCCCGTGCCATGAAGGTCAGGATCGCCTTGCGTTTATTGGCGTCCGCATAGACGGTGTCATAATCGGCTTGGGCCATTTCACCCCGGACGCGAGCGATCTGTTCGCTCAGGAATACAGCTTTATCCGCATCCGGCAGGCCGAGGCGGATTTTATCGAGAAACGCATCCATGTCCGGGTGATAGAAATAGGCGTGCAGATAAGCGATCAGCTTCATCAACTCCAGGGTCTGGCGAGGCAGGCCCACCATCTCTACCGCGTTGCCATAGTGCTTGTTGTATTCGTCCCAGTTCTCGGAGACGTTCAGGTAGCCGCCTTTGCCCGTGCGCGCCAATTCCCAGACCAGGGTGCCGGGATAGGGCACCATGATGCCAAAGGCGGGCCGGGTCGGCTTAAAGCGGTGGGCGAAACGGATGGTATCGATGATGGTATCGATGGTTTCGTTCGGATGACCGAGGATAAATGTGCCACTAAACGGCAGGCCGACTTTTTTCAAGATCTCGCCGGCACGCAGGATCTTCTCCTTGCTGACGCCCTTCTTCATGGCCGCCATGATGTCCTCGTTGCCGCTTTCCACACCCATGCAGATTTCGACACAGCCGGCATCTTTCATATGCCGGACGATCGCCTCGTCCAGGGTGTTGGCATGAACCAGAGCATTCCAACGAACCTCCAATCCCCGGTCGATGATGCCTTGGCAGATGGCGGCGACGTGGTCCTTCTTGACCGTGAAGGTCTCGTCATAAAACTGGAAGTTGCTGACGCCCAGTTGTTCGACGCAATATTCCATGTGATCGACCACGGCGGCCGGGTCCATCTGGCGCACCACCCGGCCATACGGTCGGGAACAGAAGTTGCAGCCGAAGGGACAGCCCCGTTGCGACATGATGGGGATGGAACGGCAATGATCCGCCATGGCCCGTTTGTCGAACAGATGCCAGGCCGGCGGGTCTAATTGGTTCAGGTCATCCTCGATTGCGCCGCGGCCAGCGTTGCCGCCGCCTTCGCCCCGATGCCAGACACCGGGAATTCGCGGCGATAGTTCGCCCGCGCGCAGGGCGGCAATCAGTTCCACAAAGGCGATCTCGCCTTCGCCGGCGACCACGTAGTCGATCTCGGGGAATTCATCCAGGCTGCGCTGGGGCAAGAAGGTGGCGTGGAAGCCGCCAAGCACCATTACCGTCTCGGGCGATAGGGCCTTGATCCGTTTGGCCAGCTTCGCCGCCGTCATCACCATATGCGTCATGGCCGAAAAGCCGACGGCCAGGGGCTTGCGGGCGGCCACCTGCTCGACAACCTGGTCCATGGACAGGCGCTGCATCTTGCCATCGATCACTGCCGGCGCGATGACATCGCGTTTCTCCAGATAGCCGGCGATATAGGCCAGACCGACATGAGGATATTCCGGCAGGTCGTAATTTTCCTCCCGCGTCACCTCCGCGGGCGGATTGACCAGGATGACTTCGCGGGGGCTCATGCGTCTTGCCCTTCGATGTAGAGACGGTTATCGGGATTCTCGTTGGCCCAGCAGTTGATGCAATAGTCCATGGGCAGATCGCCGCGTGCCAGGGTCTCGCGGGTCCGGGCCAGGACATCGTTGTTCCAGCTATCATGACCCTCAAAACCGCCGTGGCGGGGATGACGGGGGACATTGCAACAGGGGCTGATGTTACGGTCGGGATCGATCGTCAGTAGGTTCCACGGATTGGAGCAATAGTTTCGGTCCCGCTTGTTATCAATGGGCTGGACCAGCCCGACGCGAAATTTGCTTTTCTTTGTGGCCTGAATTTCCCGCAGGAAGTCCATGATCTCCACATCTTCCGTGGTAAGGGTCTCGTCCCCGTTGCGATCGGGGGGGATGTAATTCTGAAAGCCCAGATAGTCGATTTCGAAAGGCTGATAGAAGTCGATGATCTCGCCGATTCGATGAATTTCCGATTTCTTCAAAACACTGGAGGCGATGACGCGCAGATCGTCCCGCCGGTTGACGTATTTCCATTTCGCCACTTGGCGCAGGTTTTCCTGGGCCGTGTTCAGGCTGTTTTTGACCTTGGTCCAGCTCTGATGCTCCGCCGCCGAGAGCGTATCGATGGAGAAGTTGATCACCCGGATATTCGGTTTGGCGAAGAAGGTCGGAATGTCGAAACGATCGGCGCGCAGACCGTCGGTGGAGAGGTGTACTTCGGAATAGGGGTGAAGCTCGTAGCAAAGGTCGACAATCTCGGGAAGTTTGGGGTGCAGGAACGGTTCGCCCGAGCAGCCAAGTGAGATGATATGGCTGTTGGCGAAAGCGCCGAGGATATCCCGGATCGTCTCCATATCCATCAGCCGCTTGGAAGGATTGAAATCCGTATGGGGCATATCGCCATGGTAGGGGCAGAACGGGCAATGCATATCGCAAGAGGTGCATATATCCACGTTGATCTGCATGGGATCAGTGAATAGTTCCGTGGCGCCGCTGTTCTTAATGTGCTGCACCATCATGGAATTGAGTTGGACGGCGTGTTCGCTGTGGCCCTCCAGGTTCACATAGCCGCTGCGCGCACCGCCGTCGTCATAGCCCTCGCCGATCTCGACAAAAGCATGGCGGACGCCTTCGACCATCATGGACGTGACCTTGTATGACATCTATTCGATGCTCCCGGCCCCAAGCGGGGGCTTGTCCCTAGGATCATTAACCATGCCGGGCAGGGGTAAACTTTCGCTTAAGATTTAGCGGTATTCCGGGCGGTTACTCGGTGATTTCAAGGCGACGCGGCGGCTCTCCCGCAAGGTGATTGTCCCAAACCGCGGCCAAAGCCTTGTCGAGATTGCGGACATAACGGTCATTGTCGAATAAGGCGTGGGTTTCTCGACCGGCAATCAGTTTCTCGCGCAGTTTTTGCCGTTGCAGCCTATCGTTGGCTAACTCCACCGCCCGCTCCACATAGACCCTTAGGTCTTCCGCGATCATCTGGGGTACGCCTGCAGCCCGGCACAATGTGGCGCCCAGGCGGCCACCCGGCTTGTCGCCCAGAATGGTCAAGACCGGCAGACCTACCCACAACGCATCGACGGATGTGATGCCGCCGCCGTGATGCAGGTTGTCTAACGCCAGGTCAGCCACGGCCAGGCGGGCCAGATGGTTTTCATGTTCGACGATATCGGCGAAGACGAGGCGTTCGCCGTCGATACCAAATTTTGCCGCCTCCCGACGCAGGTTTGTTTGCGTATCGCGCATCCAGGCTCCGAACCACATGACGCTGCCGGGAACCTGTTTCATGATTTCCATCCAGGCGGAGAAGATGACCGGTTCGAATTTGCAAGGGTGATTGAAGTTGCAGAAGACAATGCCGTTTTCGGGGAGCCCCACATCCGCCCTTGAAACCTGCCCGCCGATCTTTTCCGGACGCTTGGTCGGCATGAAGGTATTCGGCAGGTACAGCAGTTTTTCCGGCCCCACCTCTTCCCAGTTCTCTGGGATATAGGTTCGGTCAGTGATCAGATAATCGATGTAGTCGGCACCGGTGGTGATGGAATAGCCATAACCGTGCATCTGAATGGGCGCCGGCCTAAACGAGCTTACCGGCATGCAATTGATCGAGGTCAGGCCGGTAACATCGATCAGAATATCGATACCGTCGCCGTGGATCGTCTGGGCCGCCAGATAAGGCGCAGCATCGGGCAGATCCCGAAAATGATCGAAAGCGCCGCGGTAATCGGCGCAGAAATTGCTGCCGTCGCTGGGGCGGACGGAATAACCGAAGACCTCGAAACGGTCGCGGTCATGGCGGGCGACAATCTCCTTGTGCACCAGGGGCAGGCTGTGGAACCAGGTATAGGCCAGGGCATAGCCCAGGCGGATACGCCCAGGCTTGCGGGGGCTGGGATGAATCAAAACCGGGGGATCGATGGCGCCACGCGCATCGGCGGCGATCTTGTCAGCCGCACGTTTCGCGACTTTGCCGATAAAAGCATAGTCCACAGGAAGTGCCTGCAGATTGAAGACGTCGATATCGCCTTCGCCATTCTCAAGCTGCTCGATCTGGGCCCGGCAGACGGCGTCATAGTCCTGCCAATCGCACATGGCCATCTTCAGATCGAAGATGCGAATGGCGGCCTCACTGTCATCGGAATACAGGTCCTGAATGCGTTCATAGACCCTGACGGCTTCCTCTGCCTCCTTGATCTGTTCGAACAGGGCGCCCACTTTGCTCAGGATCAAACGGTCTTCGGTGCCGGACTCGACGATTTGCATCAGTTGCGCCCGTGCCTCGTCAAGCCGTTCCGTAACGATGTAGGTGGAGGCGATGGTGATTTGAGCGCGTAATTCTCCTGGGTCGATTGCCAGGGCGTGCGCTGCCAACTCCAACGCCTCGTCAAAACGGCGCAGGGAATGCAGCAGATTGGCCTGGTTGGCGATCAGTTCCGCATCATCGGGCACCTTGACCATGGCCTCCGCCCGCAGGGCTAGGGCAGCTTCGAACTCGCCCAGATGTTCGAGAACCACCAGGTAGTCCTTGATGAGCGAGACATCGTTGGGTGTTGCCAGCAGCGCTTGGGAAAATTGTTCCCGTGCTCCCGCCAAATCCCGCATCTGCACCAGGCAGCGAGCTAGACCGTGGCGGGCGGCGTGAAAGTCGCGGTCAAGATAAATGGCCCGTTCCAGGGCCTCTTTGGCGCGGTCGAACTGCTCCATCCCCATGAACAGCCCGCCCAGGGTGTTCCAGGCCAGTTTATAGTCGGGCCGGGCCGCGACTACCGCCTGTAATATGTCGATGGCCTCACCCCCGCGACCTAGACGTTCCAGAGCGGCCGCCAGGTTGTTGCCACAGGCGGGATCACCCGTGGCCTCGTAGGCGATGGCGAAGTGACGCGCGGCGGCCTCGTCATCGCCCTGGGCCTGGCGCAGATTGCCGAGAGAGAAGTTGCCGGGCCCATGGTTGCGATCGCGTGCCAACACAGTTCCCAGATATTGTTCGGCCAATTCGAGCTGTCCTGCTTGTAGGCAGATATCGGCAAGATTCTGCCAGGCTTCCAGCAAGTTAGGGTCCCGCGCGGTGGCCGCCAAATAGCTTTCCGCTGCGGCGTCCGGCCTTCCCAGATGTTCGTGCATCTGGCCCAGTTGGAAATGGGTCTGGGGTTGGCCAGGATCCATCTCCAAGGCGCGCTCCAGGCATTGCCGTGCCTCGTAATGGCGCTGCAGCGCGCCCAGTACGATGCCAAGATTCAGCCAAACCGCCGGACGCTCCGGCCACAGATCCGAGACCTGCAGGTACAGTGGGATCGCCTCCACCAGGGCGCCACGGCCCACGAGTTCATTGGCCTGTTGCCAAAGAATCTCCGGATCCGGGTTCGCCGGTGACAGGGATTGTTCGTCCACGCTCATGATCGGCAAAGCTTCGCGGCATATGGTTAAGAAAGGCTTCAGACGCCGCCCTTGCAGCACCCTGAATGACCCCTATATTGCCAGCCATGCAGCAGACCCCAGCTATAGACGAAATGATCGCGAACGGTTGCCTATTGGACGGGGTAGAACCGGGTGGGCGCGTGGTCTTGGCCATGTCGGGAGGTGTAGATTCCTCGGTCTGTGCCGCCCTTTGCCAGCGCGCTGGCTACGAGGTGGTGGGTATCACGCTACAGCTTTACGACCACGGCCAGGCCATCCAACGCAAAGGCGCCTGTTGCGCCGGGGCCGATATCTACGATGCCAAGCAGGTGGCGGCGGGCCTGGGCATCGCCCACTATGTTCTGGACTACGAAGATCGGTTCCGCAGCGCCGTGATCGATGATTTCGTGGACGATTACCTGGCCGGGTCCACCCCCATCCCCTGTATCCGCTGCAACCAGACCGTCAAGTTTGCCGACCTTTTGGCGACGGCGCGGGATTTGGATGCTGCCGCCCTGGTTACGGGCCATTACGTGCGCCGCCTGCAAGGTCCTGCGGGGGCAGAGATGCACCGGGCTGCCGATCCACAGCGGGATCAGAGCTATTTCCTCTTTGCCACCACGCAGGAACAACTCGATTACCTGCGTTTCCCCTTGGGCGATCTCGTGGACAAGTCGGCCACCCGGGCCCTGGCCGAAGGTTTTTCCCTACCCGTTGCGGCGAAACCAGACAGCCAGGACATCTGCTTCGTACCGGACGGCGACTATGGCGCCCTGATCGAACGTCTGCGCCCCGGCGCCGCCGAACCAGGGGACATTGTCGATGAAGACGGCAACACCCTAGGGCGGCACGATGGCGTCATCCATTTCACCGTCGGGCAGCGCCGTGGACTGGGTTTATCAGGACCGGAGCCCCTCTATGTCTTGCGTCTTGAGGCCGAAAACCGGCGTGTCGTGGTGGGTCCCAAGGCAGCGCTGGGCCAGCGCCAGGTTCATTTGCGCGATATCAACTGGCTGGATAGCCAGGCGCCATCGGTGGGGCAGGCGGTCGAAGCCCGCATCCGGTCGACCCATGCGCCGGTCCCTGCCGCGTTGGCGGCAACTGAGATTGAAGGCCTCACCATCGAACTCACCCAGGCCGCAGAGGCCATCGCTCCTGGCCAGGCTTGTGTGCTTTATGACGGCGACCGCGTCCTTGGCGGCGGCTGGATCGCCCGGGCCTAACGCAAGTCCCCCATCAGGGGCAGAACTTCCTCGGAAAACCGGATGAACTGTTTGTCCCGGTCTTCATATGGGCCGACGAAATCCATGATGATATGGCGCACGCCTGCGGCATGGAATTCCATTAACCGCTCCGCCACGTCCTGGGGCCGGCCCAGGGCGCAATATTTCTTGGCCGCTTCGCGGAAATCCATGGCGTAACGGACACTCAAGGTCTCTGTCGCCTTGTCCAGGGCGCTTTCATAGCTATCATCCACGGTAGCGAAGAGAAGGTGACCGGTGCTGAAATCCCTGTCTGCGCCACCAACAGCGGCCTCCTGGATCTTTTCGAGGGATTGGCGATACATTTCCGGCGTCACAACATAAGAGAGCCATCCGTCGGCTATTTCGCCGGCCCGGCGCAGGGCGGCCGGCGAACGGCCGCCGCACCAGATGGGAGGACCGCCGGCTTGGCGGGACGGCGGGGCCATGGTCAGTTCTGGGAACGAGAAGAATTTTCCGTCATGCGCCACTGGTTTGCCACGCCATAGTTTGCGCAGGACTTCTATTCCCTCTGTCAGACGTGCACCCCGTTCCGAGGGGTCCACCCCGGCCACCTGGAAATCGGTCTTGAATTCACCGCCGACGCCGACGCCCAGGATCAAGCGGCCGTTGGAGAGATGATCCAGGGTGGCCGCCTGTTTTGCTACCGGACCGGGGTGGCGCAGCGGCAGCAGATAGACGCCGACACCCAGCTCTAGTCTTGAACTAAAGGTAGCGGCCTGGGCCAACTGGATAAAGGGATCCAAAATTGGAATGGCGAAGGACAGATGATCGCCAACCCAAAGGGAATCGTAGCCAAGACGATCCACCATTTCGACCAATGCGCGACCATCCTCCAACTCGGGCAGCCAGGGTCCTGTTGCCGGCTCCGTCCGGCGGTGAATCGTTTGAACACCAAATTTTAGTTTATTATTTAATTTCAATACCATTGCGTCATTTCTTCTGGTTAAAATTGAAGTTCTGGGGCGGCGAAAATAATCTTCGCCGCCCCGCAGGATTGCCGTTGCAGCCTACTTATTCAGCGGGCAGAAATCCGTTGGATTCATCAACATGTTCTGCTGTTCGACGAGGGCGCCCAATTCCGCCGAGGCTTGGGTGTATGCGATCCAATCCGGGTCGGACCACAAGGCGGCCCGCTTTGCTTCCCGATCGCCGGCGTTTTCATAGACCCAGATATGGACATACTGATTTGGGTTTCCGGTTTCGGTTTTCAGGTATGCCAGGGGTTGGCCCAGGTTCTTCGTCTGGGGACCGAAGCCCTTTTCCTTATAGAGTTCCAGGTGCTTGTTGATCGTGCCAGGACGGCAGGTGTAGGTGCGGACATCAAGTAGCATTGCGTGATCCTTCGTTCGGGTTTTGGTTTTCGATTTTGACAGTCTACGCCATTGCAGCCGGGAATTCCCATGCTAAGCGATAATTTGTCTCCGAATTAATAGTATGCTAATCAATAGCTGGCAATTTATGATGAGACGAACGATTGTAACCTTCGGATAACCCATGGATAGTCCGGCGAATAACTCTGAAAACAGCGAAAAGCCCGAGGAAGAGGTGGAAGCGGCAGACGACCCTCGGGACCAGTTCGGTTTTCGCCTGGGCCGTTTGGCCCGATTTTGGCGAGCCCGGCTGGATGAAAAGATGCGCCCCCATGGCCTCACCCAGGCCCGTTGGGTGGTAATGATGCATTTGCGCCGCGGGGCGGACGGGTTCCAGCAGAAAGCGCTAGCCAATTACGTCGGCGTCGAGGGACCGACGTTGGTGCATATCCTGGATAACCTTGAAAAACAGGAATTGATCGAACGCCGGCAAGACAAGTCCGATCGGCGCGGCAAAACTGTGCATTTGACCGACGAAGGTTGGCGCATGGTCGAGGTCCTCGACAGCGTCGCCGCCGATGTGCGGCGTGAAAATTTGGCCGGGATATCGGAAGAGGATCTAGCCCATTGCCTCGCCGTCTTTGAACGCATCGAAAGGCAGGTGACGGTTCCCGATATCAAGGGCGCGCCGAAGAACGTAGCTTATGGAACGACAGGATCGGATTGATCAGGTGAACGACAAATCGAATCCCCAGCGGCTGCAGCCGCAGGATGACAAGCAAACCAACCCGGCGGACAGCGAAGCGGAAACCGCTACCGGCCAGTCGGGGCAATCGGGCCAAACGGAAGTAGGCGGACTGCCCAGCCGATCCTCAGGCCTGCGGCGGGGCATCGGCCGGGTTCTTCTGGTTGCGGCGGTGCTCGTCGGCATCGCCGGGCTGACCTATTGGATCTATGGCCGCTATACCAACGTCGTGGTCTATGACGCCCGCATCAAGGCGGACATGATTATGATTTCCTCCCGCATCGACGGCTGGGTCACGGATGTGCCGGTCTCGGAGGGCCATAAGGTGGAAGCCAACCATCCCCTGATTATGATCGACAATCGTGATTCCGCCCTGCGACTTCGGGAAATCGCGGCTCAGCGCAAATCCCTGCAGGCCGAACGGCAACAGATCGAAGCCGAAGTGCGGATGATCGATCAGCAAACCCGTGGCCGGTTGGAAGCCAGCCGCGCCGCCCTGACGGCGGCACAGGCTGCCAAGGCAGGTCTGGATACGGAACTGGAGCAGATCAAGAACGATTTCGAGCGCGGGCAATCCCTGCTGGCGAAAAAGGTGATTTCGCGACAGCGTTGGGAATCATTGCGCACGGCTTACCGCATGGCGGGCCAACAGGTTCTTAAGGGCCAGGCGGATGTGGCGGCGGCCAATGCTTCTGTCATGGAGGCGCAGGCGGACCGTCAACGTATGGATGTCCTGCGCGGCCGCATTGCCTCACTGCAATTCGACGAAGAACGCCTAAGCACCGAGTTCGAGCGTCAACAGCTTGATCTTTCGGATCGCACCATCAAGGCGCCCAGCGCCGGCACCGTCGATCGTACGTTCATCGAGCCCGGAGAATACGTGGCCCGGGGCCAGCGTTTGCTGTTGATGCACGATTCCAGCGTCATCTGGGTCGAGGCAAACGTAAAGGAAACCGACATCCGCAACGTCAAACTTGGGGCGAAGGCCAAGATATCCGTCGATGCCTATCCCGATTTGGATGTGGTCGGCGAAGTCGTGCGCATCGGCAACGCCGCGACCAACCAGTTTGCCTTACTGCCCAGCCCCAATCCCTCGGGTAGCTTCACTAAGATTACCCAGCGTCTGCCGGTAAAAATCGCCGTGCCGCAGACTGAAGGTCTTCTGCGGCCCGGCATGATGGTCGAGGTCGAGATTGCAATCAGCCGCGATTGACGCGATGTTCGCGCGGTTTGGGCCGCGCTATCGCTACTATGTAAGCTTCACGGCCATGCTTGGCACCATGGCCATGGCCCTGACGGCGACCATGACCAACGTGGCCATTCCCGTGATTATGGGCACCTTCGGTGTCGGCCAGGACAAGGTGCATTGGGTCTCTACCGGCTTCATCGCCGCCATGACTGTCTCGATGCTGCTGAATGACTGGTGCGTGCGTTCCTTCGGCATGCGCACCACATATATCGGCGCCATGGCCATCTTCATATTCGGCGGCGTCATGGGCGGGCTGTCCAATACCATCGACCTGGTGATCCTGGCCCGGACGCTGCAGGGCGTCGGCGCCGGCGTCGCCCAGCCCCTGGCTATGGTGTTGATCCTGCAAGTCTTTCCCGTCGACCAACGGGGCCGGGCCATGGGTCTGTTAAGTGTCGGTATTATGGCTGCGCCGGCTGTTGGCCCCACCGTGGGCGGCGTTCTGCTGGACGCCTTCAATTGGCAGTACGTCTTCTTTATGTCGGTTCCGGTGCCGGCCCTGGGTATCTTCCTCGCGACCATATTCATGCCCGGTGGGGAGCGCGGTGAACGGCGTCTGCCCGATTTCGACTGGACCGGCCTGGTGCTGGTGTCCTTGTGCATCATCTGTTCATTGACCGGGTTGTCCAGCGGCCAAAGGGAAGGTTGGGGCTCGCCAATAATTTCCGTGTTGTTCTCGATCGGCCTGGTGTCGGGTATTTCCTTCATTTGGTGGGAGTTGGTCTCCGCCAATCCGATTCTGCAAGTACGGGTGTTCGCGAACCGGAAGTTCGCCGCTTCCATTATTGTTGGGCTGGTGCTGAGTCTCGGCTTTTACGGCACCTCTTACCTGGTGCCCCTGTTCGTGCAGACCATCCAGGGATACAGCCCCACGCGCTCCGGCCTGTTGATGGTTCCGGGTGGTATTTTCATGATGCTGATGCTGCCCATTGCCGGCCGTCTGGCCGACAAGCTGCCCGGCTATCAGATGACCTTGTTCGGCCTTTTTGTTTACGGGTTTTCCTGTCTCTTGATGATGCAGGCGGGTACCGACACGGCCTTTTGGGTTTTCGCCATGTGGCTGATGCTGGGGCGGTTAGGGCAGGCGGCCATGATGCCGACCATGATGGTGACGGCCGTGTCCACCCTGAAACCGGACCATTTGAGCCAAGGCGCCGGTGCACTCAACTTTATGCGGAACCTAGGCGGTGCGGTTGGCATCAACATCATTGCTGTCACCCTGGAACAGCGCACTGCGTTCTTTTCCGATGCGTTTGCCGGCCTGCAAACACCGGACAATAGCGCTACCCAGCAATTCATGCTCGAGATCGGGCATTTGCTGAGCCAATTGGGCTGGCCGTTCGAAATGGCCCGGACCGGCGTATTGTACCTGGTCGGCCAAAGCGTCTATTCCCAGGCATCCATGATGGCGTTCCGCGACCTCTTCCTATTTGTCGCAGTCGCCTTCTTCATTGCTGCCATCCCGGCGCTGTTGCTGCGGGATTGGAAGCCGCGGCCCAAGGCACGGCCGGTTCTAGCGGCAAGGACGGGCTGAGATGGGCAATCCGGCCATAGATGCGATGTTCGCGCGCTACGGCCCGCGCTATCGCTATTTCGTCTCGTTTACCGCCATGCTGGGCACCATGGCCATGGTGCTGACAGCGACTATGATCAATGTGGCCATTCCGGTGATCATGGGCGCCTTTGGCGTCGGCCAGGACAAGGTGCATTGGCTGTCCACCGGCTTCATTGCGGCCATGACCGTCTCCATGCTGCTGAATGATTGGTTTGTCCGCGCTTTCGGCATGAAGGCGACCTATATCGGCGCCATGTCGATCTTCATCTTCGGCGCTATCATGGGTGGACTAAGCCCGACCATCGACATCATGATCCTCTCTCGCGTGCTACAGGGTACCGGCGCCGGGATCGTTCAACCCCTGTCCATGATCTTGATGTTCCAGGTCTTTCCCGTTGACCAGCGCGGCAAAGCCATGGGTCTGTTCGGTGTCGGCATCATCGTGGCACCCGCCCTGGGGCCGACATTCGGTGGCGTGCTGCTGGATGCCTTCAACTGGCATTACGTGTTCTTCATGTCGGCCCCGGTGGCGGTCGTTGGCGTGTTGCTGGCCATCGTTTTCATGCCCGGCAAAGGCCGAAAGGAACCGCTTCCCACCTTCGATTGGACCGGACTGATCCTGGTCGCGTTATTCATCGGCATGTTCCTGACCGGCATGTCCAATGGACAGCGGGACGGCTGGGGGGCGCCCATCATCTCGGTCTATTTCTCGGTCGCTATCATTTCCCTCGTCGCCTTCATCATCTGGGAATTGTCGATTGAATCGCCGATTCTGCAGTTGCGGGTTTTCTGGAACAAAAAGTTCGCCGCCTCGGTCTTCGTCAGCATGGTGTTGAGCGTCGGTCTTTATGGTTCCACATACGTCATTCCGCTGTTCGTGCAGACGGTGCAAAGCTATAGCCCGACGCGGTCGGGATTGTTGATGATTCCGGGCGGTTTGCTGATGATGGCAATGTTCCCCATCGCCGGCCGCCTCAGCGATAAATTGCCCCGCTATCAGATGATCCTGTTCGGCCTCTTCATGTTCGGCTTTTCCTCGCTGTTGATGATGCAGGCCCACACGGACACGCCGTTCTGGGTTTTTGCTGCCTGGATCTGTGTGGGCCGGATTGGCCTCGCGGCCATGATGCCTAGCTTGACGGTCAGTGCTGTATCCACATTGAAACCAGAACTGTTGAGCCAAGGCTCGGGCGCCTTGAACTTCTCACGGAATTTGGGGGGCGCCATCGGCGTCAATCTGCTGGCATTGACCTTGGAAAGGCGCACCGCATTCTTCTCAGATGCCTTTGCCGGACTGCAGACGCCCGACAATGCGGCAACCCTCCAGATCATGACCCAGCTCGGCCATTTGCTAGGTCAGTTAGGCTGGCCGTTTGAAATGACGCCGGCGGGTGCCCTCTACCTTGTCGGCCGCAGCGTCTATTCCCAGGCATCGATGATGGCCTATGGCGATGTCTTCCTGCTTGTTGCCGTGGTTTATTTCGCCACCATGATCCCGGCATTACTGCTGCGGGATAGACCGACAACCTCCAAGATACCGGCCAACCTGCGGCCAAGGCCGGGATAGCTATATGCCGGAAGCCGCGGTCAAGATCCTTTTCGAACGGTACGGCGCGAAATATCGGGCCTTCGTGACCTTCACGGTGGTCCTAGGTATCGTTTCCATGCTGCTGAACGCCACCATGATCAACGTGGCTATTCCTGTGATCATGGGCGCCTTTGGCGTCGGTCAGGATACGGCGCATTGGCTGGCCACAGGCTATATCGCTTCCATGACCGTGGCCATGCTGCTGAACGATTGGTTCGTTCGATCCTTCGGCATGCGCGCCACCTACCTGGGCGCCATGGTGATCTTTGCCATCGGCGCCTTCATGGGCGGGCTGGCGCCGAATATCGACATCATGACTACCGGCCGGGTGCTGCAGGGTCTGGGCGCCGGGCTGGTACAGCCGCTCTCCATGGTCCTGATGTTCCAGGTTTTTCCCATTCACCAACGGGGCAAGGCCATGGGTCTATTCGGGGTCGGTGTCGTGGTGGCGCCGACCTTGGGACCCTTCTTCGGCGGCGTTCTGCTGGATGCCTTCAACTGGCACTACGTCTTTTTCGCCTCAATCCCCGTGGCGGCCCTGGGCAGCCTTCTGGCCTGGCTGTTCATGCCATGGCGCACCACCAAGGAGGCCAAGCCGGCCTTTGACTGGACTGGGCTTTCATTGCTGGTGGTCTTTGTCTTCTCAATATTGATTGCCCTGTCTTCGGGACAGCGGGAAGGCTGGCATGCGCCCATCGTTGCTGTTTATTTCTCTACTTTTGTCCTCTCGTTCGTGGCCTTTTTGTGGTGGGAATGGCGTACGTCGGAACCAATTCTGCAGCTGCGCCTGTTCCTCAACAAGCAATTCGCGGCGGCGGCAGTTGTGCGTATGGCCCTGGGCGCGGGCCTGTACGGCACCACCTATCTGATCCCATTGTTCGTTCAGACCGTGCAAAGTTATAGCCCGACGCGCTCCGGATTATTGATGGTACCGGCGGGATTGACCATGATGATGCTGATGCCCATTGGCGGCCGCCTGGCAGACCGGTTGCCGCGGCACTGGCTGATCCTGGGCGGCCTCTGTGCATTCGCCTTCTCGGCGATGCTGATGACCGGGGCACATACGGACACACCGTTCTGGACCTTTGCGCTGTGGCTGGTGATCGGCCGTATCGGACTGGCCTTTGTCATCCCGACCATTAATGCCACCGCTCTACATAGTCTGCCGAGCGAATTGGTCAGCCAAGGCTCCGGCGCCGTCAATTTCATGCGCCAATTGGGCGGCGCCATGGGCGTCAATATGATCGCCGTTGCGCTGGAACACCGCACCGCGGTCTTTTCCGAGGCTCTGGCGGGGTCACAAACCCCTGACAACATCCTGACACAGGATCTGATGCAAGGCATGTCGAGCCTTCTGTCACAGCTCGGTTGGCCGACGGAACTGCACCCCCTGGCGGCATTGCAGATGCTGGGCACCAGTCTCTATGCCCAGGCTAATATGTTAGCTTTCCGGGATGTGTTCCTGTTCCTCGGCGCCACCTATTTCATCGCCATGGTGCCGGCAACCCTGTTGCGGATTCCGAAAGGTAGGGTTGTCAGTCGGCGGCCGGGCACTGAACCGGCGAAGGTCTAGAAACCAGCCTATTTTTGGCCGATTTTGGGATGATTTTCCGCCCCAGATTATTGCCGAAAATCGCAAGACTTGGTATAAATGGGACAAGAATCCCGCAATATCTCGTGATTGCATTGATCGGCGCCCGAGCAGCGCCCCCGACCTCTAGGACAGCCTTCGTTGACCGACGACAACCAGACCCCTCCGCCCGACGAGCCACCAATGGATCCGCCCGCGCCGCCCTCCGGCAGCGACGGTGGCAGCGACGGCAGCGACGCCATTTTGCCCATCGCCATCGAGACGGAGATGCGCAAATCCTACCTCGATTACGCAATGAGCGTGATCGTCTCCCGGGCCATTCCCGACGCCCGGGACGGCCTGAAACCAGTACACCGGCGCATCCTCTATTCCATGTACGAGGCCGGCTACACCTCAGACAAGCCATATCGCAAATCCGCCCGCGTGGTGGGCGATGTCATGGGCCGCTACCACCCTCATGGCGACCAGGCCATCTATGACGCCATGGTGCGCATGGCCCAGGATTTTGCCATGCGCTTGCCGCTGCTGGACGGCCAGGGCAATTTTGGCTCGATGGACGGCGATCGGGCTGCTGCCATGCGTTATACGGAAGTGCGCATGGACAAGCCGGCGGAGATGCTGCTGGCGGATATCGACAAGGAAACCGTCGATTTTCAGGACAATTACGACGGCTCGGCCTCGGAACCCGTGGTCCTGCCGGCCATGTTCCCGAACCTGCTGGTCAACGGCGCCGGCGGCATCGCCGTGGGCATGGCAACCAATATCCCGCCTCACAATCTGGGCGAAGTGATCGACGGCTGCTGCGCCTATCTGGATAACCCCAGCATCAGCGTCGAAGACCTAATGGGGCACATCCTGGGCCCGGATTTTCCAACCGGCGGTCTGATCCTGGGCCGGGCCGGCATAACGGCCGCATTCCGTACCGGGCGCGGCTCGGTCATCATGCGCGGCCGGACAGAAATCGAGACCATCCGCAAGGATCGGGAAGCCATCATCGTCACCGAGGTGCCCTATCAGGTCAACAAAGCCGGCATGATCGAAAAGATCGCCGAGGCGGTGCGCGCAAAGCGCATCGAAGGAATCTCAGACCTGCGGGACGAGAGCGACCGCAGCGGCGTGCGCGTGGTGATCGAATTGAAACGGGATGCCATGGCGGATGTGGTGCTGAATCAGCTGTACCGCTTCACGCCTCTACAAACCTCGTTCGGCGTCAACAGCCTGGCTCTCAACAAGGGCCGACCGGAACTGATGAACCTGGCCGAGATGATCGGCGCCTTCGTGGACAGCCGCGAGGTGGTGGTCACCCGGCGCACCAAGTATCTCCTTGGCAAGGCGCGAGAGCGGGCCCATGTCCTCGCCGGTCTGGCCATTGCGGTGGCCAATATCGATGCCATTATCGCGCTGATCCGGGCCGCCCCTGACCCAGCCACCGCGCGGGCACAATTGATGGAACGGGACTGGCCGGCCCACGATGTGGTAGCGATGATCCAATTGATCGACGAGCCCGGCCATCAGGTGGTGGATGGGGTTTATCGCCTGAGCGAAACTCAGGCCAGAGCCATCCTGGATTTGCGCCTGCAACGATTGACCGCCCTAGGCCGGGACGAAGTGGGCGAAGAGTTGCGGGAACTGGGTGAAAAGATTCTGGACTATCTGGATATCCTGCAATCCGACGACCGCCTGAAGTCCATCATCCGCGAAGAACTGCTGGACATGAAGGAACGCTTCGCCACACCCCGGCGCAGCGAGATCATCGAGGCCGAGGCGGATCAGGAAGACGAGGACTTGATCCAGCGTGAGGACATGGTGGTGACGGTCTCCCACAAGGGCTACGTCAAGCGGGTGCCGCTGTCCACCTACCGGCCGCAGCGGCGCGGCGGCAAGGGCCGGCAAGGCATGGCAACACGGGACGAGGATTTCGTCAGCCAGCTTTTCGTGGCCAATACCCATACGCCCATGCTGTTTTTTTCCTCCACGGGCAAGGTCTACCTCCTCAAGGTTTTCCGTTTGCCCATGGCGGCACCGCAGGCCCGCGGCAAGGCGATGGTCAATCTGTTCCCCTTGGAAGCGGGCGAGACCATACACACCGTGTTGCCCCTGCCGGAAGACGAAGCGGAATGGGCCGACCGATACGTCATGTTCGCCACCGCTTCCGGGTCGGTGCGGCGTAACGAGTTGGCGGATTTCAGGCGGGTCCAGGCAAACGGCAAGATCGCCATGAAACTGCCAGAAGGGGACCGCATCGTTGGCGTCGCCATTTGCGATGCCAACGACGACATCTTGCTCTCAGGCCGGCGAGGCAAATGCATCCGCTTCCCCGTTATCGATGTGCGCGTCTTCAAGAGCCGGGATTCAGTGGGGGTCAGGGGCATCCGATTGGTTGGCGATGATGAACTGATCGCCATGTCGATCCTGCGCCATACGGATTTCGACAGCGATGTACGGGAACGATATCTGCGCTGGTCCAACGCCCGCCGCCGGGCTGAAGGCGAAGGGGAGGGTACGGGCGAACCGTTGCCCAATCCGCCGGCTGAAACCGCTGATATGGAGCAGGCGGAACAATTCGTTCTCTCCATTACCGAGAACGGTTATGGCAAGCGCACGTCGGCTTATGAATACCGGGTTACGGGCCGCGGCGGCCAAGGGATCATCAATATCGAAGCCTCCGATCGGAATGGTCCGGTCATAGCTTCCGCCCCTGTCGAGGATAACCACCACATCATGCTGGTGACCGATACCGGC
This sequence comes from uncultured Rhodospirillaceae bacterium, assembly GCA_964344935.1. GTDB lineage: Bacteria > Pseudomonadota > Alphaproteobacteria. The sequence goes on along the minus strand of CAYFPL010000008.1, from coordinate 121,750 downwards.
CGCCTGATCCGAACACCAGTGCACGACATCCGCATCGCCGGGCGCAATACACAGGGCGTGACACTGTTCGACGTGGAAAAGGATGAGCGTGTGGTCTCTGTCGCCTGGTTAACGGAGCAAGGTGACGGGGACGAGGACAACGGCGCATGATGCCGCGAATTCGACCGTGCCGGCGTCGTTTTGCGCTTTCCTTGCCCGCCGCGAAAGGTTAATGATCCGCAAAAGATTGGTCGCCCGCCGGTTGGTGCGGGCAGGAGGTAGACTTGTCGAAGCAGCGTGTCGGTTTTTATCCTGGAACGTTTGATCCCATCACTTTGGGGCATGGCGACATCATTCGCCGCGCGGCCCAGATCGTTGACCGCCTGGTCATCGGCGTAGCCATCAACCTCAACAAGGGGCCCATGTTCAGCCTGGACGAGCGTGTCGAGATGGTGCGCGAAGAACTGCACGAGATGAAGAGCGATTTGAATGGTTGCGTCGTCGAGGTGCACCCCTATGACGACCTGACGATCCATTGCGCCCAAGAACACGGCGCCGGAATTATCATCCGCGGCCTACGCGCCGTGGCGGACTTTGAGTATGAATATCAGTTGGTGGGCATGAACCGGCAGCTTGATGCGGAAATTGAAACCATCTTCATCATGGCCAATCATGAATACCAGTTCATCGCCTCACGCCTGGTCAAGGAAATCGCCCAGTTGGACGGCGAGATCGCTTCCTTCTTGTCCGAACGTGTGGCGCGCCGGCTGTTGGAGCGTGTCGGCCGGGCCTAGTTCGATCCCGGAGAGAACGAGGATGAAAAGATGCTTTTGAGACGACTTTTTTTCAGTGTGGTTTTGGCCATGGCACTGCCGGCCATGCAAGCAGGAGCGGTTGATTTGGAAAATACCCTTTATCTTGAACTCGAGGACGGTCGCGTTACCATTGAATTGCGCCCCGATCTGGCCCCCAATCATGTAAACCGCATCAAAGAACTGGTGCGGCAGAAATTCTATGATGGCATCGTCTTTCATCGGGTGATCGAGGATTTCATGGCTCAGACCGGGGATCCCACGGGCACGGGCACGGGTGGTTCGGGACAGAACCTGGCGGCCGAATTCTCTAACGAGAAGCACCTGCGCGGTACCGTCTCAATGGCCCGGGCGGCGGACCCCAACAGCGCCGACAGCCAGTTTTTCATCGTCTTTAAAGCGGCGCCTTGGCTGGATGGCCAGTATACCATCTGGGGCCAAGTCACCGCCGGCATGGACGCCGTGGATAAGATCAAGAAAGGTGCCTCGGGCAGCGGCATCGTCTCGGACCCGGACAAGATCATTTCCATACGGGTTGCCGCCGACGCGGAATAACCTCGGGCCAGCGGGCCCATTGCCATCAGGGCCGCCGCATGGACGTCGATCTGTTCGATTTCGATCTACCCAGCGAGGCCATCGCTTTGCGGCCTGCGCGGCCAAGAGACAGTGCGCGCCTTTTGCACATTACCAAAGGCGGGTTACAAGACAAGACGATCCGGGAGTTGCCGGATCTATTGCGTCCGGGCGATCTGGCAATTTTCAACAACACCCGTGTTTTGCCGCTGCAACTGCTGGCGCGGCGTAGAACGGGGCGGGTGGATCTGACACTGTTCGAACACTTGTCCCATGGCCGTTGGCGGGCCTTCGCCAAGCCAGCCCGCAAATTGCGTGCCGGCGACGTATTGGTGATATCCGAGGGTTTCGCCGCCACGGTCGAAGGCCCGCACGAGGACGGCCAAGTGGTCCTGGACTTCGCGCTTGCCGACGACGTAATGATGACGGCCCTTGAACGCCATGGCCACTTGCCCCTGCCGCCCTATATCCGCAAGCACCGGGCGGTGGATGAACAGGATGACGAAGACTACCAGACTGTTCTTGCCAGCCGTGACGGGGCCGTGGCGGCCCCGACGGCAGGGCTGCATTTCACTGACGAGATACTATCGCGCCTGGATGAACGCGGTATCGGGCGTGGCGAAGTCACCCTGCATGTAGGTCCAGGTACATTTCTTCCCGTCAATGCCGCCGACACTGATAATCACGTCATGCACAGCGAATGGGGCCAGGTGGACACAGACCTAGCTGACCGAATGCGGCAGACAAAGGCGAATGGCGGCCGGATTCTGGCTGTTGGCACCACATCATTGCGGCTATTGGAAAGTGCCGGAATGGCCTCGTTCGAGGGGGAGACAGATATCTTCATAACCCCGGGCTATGAATTTCGTACGGTGGATCTGCTGCTGACCAACTTTCATTTGCCGCGTTCGACCCTGTTCATGCTGGTTTCAGCGTTCTCGGGGCTCGACGTCATGCAGGCGGCCTATGCCCATGCCATTCAGGCCGGCTATCGTTTCTATTCATATGGCGATGCCTGCCTGTTGGAAGGCCGAATATGAGCATCGGTTTCGAAGTGTTGGACCAAGACGGTCCCGCGCGGCGCGGCCGTCTCAGCTTGGCCCATGGGGAAATTCGCACGCCCGCTTTTATGCCTGTCGGCACGGCCGCAACCGTCAAGGCCATGACGCCGGAGGCCGTGCGCGAGACCGGCGCCGATATCATCCTTGGCAATACCTATCATCTTATGTTGCGGCCCGGCGCCGAGCGGATTGCCAAGTTCGGCGGTTTGCACGAATTCATGCATTGGCATCGGCCCATATTGACGGACTCCGGTGGCTTTCAGGTCTATTCCATGAGTGATCTGCGCAAGCTGGACGAGGACGGCGTCACTTTCCGATCCCACATCGACGGCGCCCGCATCCATCTGACGCCGGAGCGTAGTATCGAGGTCCAGCGGCTTCTGGGCGCGGATGTCACCATGGTGTTCGATGAATGCACGCCTTATCCGGCAACCGAGGAAGAGGCGGCAACGTCCATGCGCCTATCCATGCGCTGGGCGCAGCGCTGTCGGGACGCCTTCGTTTCGCGCCCCGGCTATGCCCTATTCGGTATTGTGCAGGGGGGCATGTATGGCGAGCTGCGCGCCGAGTCTGCCGAAAGCCTCAGGCAGATCGGTTTCGACGGCTATGCCATCGGCGGCCTAGCAGTGGGGGAGGGACAGGAACTGACTTTTTCCACCCTGGATGTGACGCTGCCGCATTTGCCCACCGATCGGCCCCGTTACTTGATGGGTGTCGGCAAGCCAGACGACATCGTTGGCGCGGTACGGCGTGGCGTCGACATGTTCGACTGTGTCATGCCGACCCGTTCCGGCCGCACAGGACAACTCTTTACCCCACGCGCCACCCTGAACATCCGCAATGCCCGCCATGCCGACGATCCGCGCCCGGTGGACGAGGCCTGCCGTTGTCCGCTGTGCAAGAATTATTCCCGGGGCTATTTGCATCATTTGTTCAAGGCCAAGGAAATTCTAGGCTCCATGCTGGCCACGTGGCACAACCTGACGCATTACCAGGATCTGATGGAGAATCTCCGCCAGGCCATAGGGGAGGGGCGCCTAGAAGCGTTCGCCAACGAGCATGGCGCAACAGCCCTACAGGGCGATATCGATCCGGTCTAAAAAACCGCACCGAGGCAAAGAATTTGCATTGACCCAACCCCATCCCCGACCTAAGTTCCGCCCCGCGATGCGCCCGTAGCTCAGTTGGTAGAGCAACTGACTTTTAATCAGTGGGTCACAGGTTCGATTCCTGTCGGGCGTACCAACTTTCTTCCCAATATGGGGTTATGAGATCGCTGGTTTTGGTCCGACGGTGGGGTCGTCGCCGCGGTGTTCTTCCATCGAATGGCAGGAAAATTTACATAAGCCAACGAATCGACTTAAGAACTACATACCGCCCGATACCTAATTACGGACGCAATTGGACCATAACAATTCCATAATTCTCGTAATCGGCGATTTTGTCCGGACAAAAAAAAGGGCCCGGAAATCGCAGATTTCCGGGCCAGTCTAACAGGGAGGCTTCACGTCTTGGGAGACGCTAGGCGAACCGGTTCCACACGGGGGGGTGCTGGAGGATTCGCCGGGAATGCTGCATCGCAACATTCTATAAATAACTTAAGGACTGATGCCCATAATCGCCATTGAAAGTTATGCATATGAGCCATGCGTCAAACGCATGGCTCATTGACGCTCAGAACTGCCACTGCCGAACTTGCTCTTCAAGAAAGTCACGGAAGACGCCGATTCTTTTGGTATTTCTTAATTCTTCCGGATAAACGAAATAGGCATTCGTCGTGGGGCCATCGATCTCTGGCAGGATACGCTGAAGGGGCCGGTCCGGTGTAATCATGTAATCGGGCAGGGAGCCGATACCAACCCCGCTTTCGATCGCCAGCAACAGACCATAGATGTTGTTGACCTGCAAAATTGTGTCGCGTGGACGACCGTGGGGCTTGACGCCAACGGTGCGCGGCCAATTGACGTTTCGCAAAGTCGAAGGCGCGTGGTCGCCATAGGCGATGAGGTGACAGTCGTCTAGATCGTCGATGCTTTGCGGCGTACCATTCTTGGCCAAATACTCAGGCGATGCATACATATGAGAATGCACCGTGAACAGACGCTTTTTCACCAAATCCGGCTGCCGCGGCTCTGTAATGCGGATGGCGGCGTCTGCCTCCCGCATACCCAGATCCAGCTCTCTATCATCACAGATGATGGAAAGCCGAATGTCGGGGTACATGCGAAGGAAATCGTGGGTCCTAGGTGTCAGCCAGGTTGACCCGATGCCGACAGTAGTGGTGATGCGCAAATCACCCGCCGGATCGTTCTTGCTGTCGCTCAAGCGGGCCCGCACGGCGGCCAGCTTGTCGAACACTTCATGGGCCGAATTGTAGAGCAAATCGCCATGCTCGGTGCGCTCGAGGCCGCGGGCGTGGCGATGGAACAATTGCACGCCCAACTCCTCTTCCAAGGCCGAAACCTGCCGGCTGACGGCCGATTGACTGAGGTTTAGATCCTCGCCAGCATGGGTAAAGCTGCCCGCCAAGGCGACGGTATGAAAAACCCGCAGCTTGTCCCAGTCCATGATCTACTCCGCCGCCTCGGCGGCGCCGTCGTCCAGGGCGCCGAGGTAGCGTTCCACTTCCAAGGCCGCCATGCAGCCCGTACCGGCCGCGGTCACAGCTTGGCGGTAAATCTTGTCCTGCACATCGCCTGCTGCGAAGACGCCAGGTATGTCCGTCTCCGTACTGTCCGGTGCGGTCTCAAGATAACCTTCGTCGTCCATGGCCAATTTACCCTTGAACAGATCGGTCTGCGGCACATGGCCGATGGCGACAAAAACACCATCCACGGCCAGATCGCTGACCGCATCCGTCTTGACGTTCCGTACCCGCACGCCCGTGACACCGGGCGGCATGTCATCGCCAACAACTTCGTCTAGAACGTGATCCCAAAGCACTTCGATCTTTTCGTGGCGCAATAGCCGATCCTGCAGAATCTTTTCCGCCCTCAGAGCATCGCGGCGATGAATCAAGGTGACCTTGGAGGCAAAGTTGGTCAGATACAGCGCTTCCTCTACCGCCGTATTGCCGCCGCCGATCACGCAGACCGGTTTGTCGCGATAAAAAAAGCCATCGCAAGTAGCGCAGGCCGAGACGCCGAAACCCTGGAATTTCTGCTCGCTCTCGAGCCCAAGCCAACGGGCTTGAGCGCCTGTGGCGATGACCAGGGCATCCGCTGTATAGACGTCGCCACTGTCGCCGGCGCAACGAAACGGCCGAACGGTAAGATCCAGATCGACAATAATGTCGTTGATAATTTCAGTACCGACTGATTTCGCCTGTTCCTCGAACTGCTGCATCAACCATGGCCCCTGGATCACCTCGGCGAAGCCAGGGTAGTTCTCCACATCGGTGGTGATCGTCATCTGCCCGCCTGGTTGCAGGCCATGGATCATGACTGGGTTCAATCCGGCCCGGGCAGCATAGATGGCGGCAGTACAGCCCGCGGGGCCAGAGCCCAGGATGATAACACGGCTATGATGGCTCTGCGGCATGGCGCACTCCTCCAGCTAAGCTGCAAAACGGACTAAAGGTCGTGAGAACGATCCTACCCACGGTATGTATAGCGCCTGCCACCCGGCTTCAAGTCAGCGCGGTGGTTACGTTCTGGCGGCTAGGATTTCGTTGACCCTGGCAGCCACTTTACCGGTGTCGTCGGCGGGCTCATAGTGCCAGTCCTCTAAAATTCCCTGAAACGGTCGGGTATATCCGGCGGATTGCATATAGGCGTGGAATTCGTTGAATTTCCTGTTGCCGCCCGCCAGATGCACCACGTGCACCGGCTTGCCCGTTGCACAGGCTTCGGTGACCATATTCACCGAATCACAAGTGACGATGATGCTGTCTGCCAGGCCCATATAGGCGAAATAGGGGTTGTCACCCTGAAAATTCCAGATCACCGCGGGCAGGTCTGTCAAAGCCTCAGTCAGGGCCCGGATATTGTCTTCGCCGGTCCGCCGCGACGGCGTAACCGCCAGCCCGACACCGTGATCGAGGCATAGCGCCCGCAGTTGCGCGCCAAGTTCCGTCACAATTCCCGTCGTCATACGATAACAAGAATTGCTGCCGCCGATCAGCACCGCTACCAAGGGACGGGGTAAATGCCGCAGTTTTGGAGCAAAGATTTCCGCCTCCCGGTCCAGGCGCTCCTTTGAAATTCTATGCAGGGAGGCCTCCGTCTCCAGAACGTTCGGGCCTTGCAGATGATCGTGGCGCGGCGGGACAACAAGATCGAACGCTGACAAACTGGTCTGCGGATTCTGGATATGGACGATTGTGGTCCGACCCTGGCTTTGCTGTTTCACAAGCAATGCGTAAGGCACGGCCCGGCGGCCGCAGGAAATCAACAGTTTTGGCCAAGGTGCCTCGATGCTGTCGCTATCTTCATCCAGGGCGGACAATGGCCATGGCCACCAACCAGGCGGTAACCAAGTCCATGGGGCACGGGGCTGAACACGTTTGACGTCATATGGCAAGCCAACCGCTTCCGCCAGCGCAATCGCCTGGTTTTCCATGCCAGCATGGCCAGGCGTCACGACCCAGCAATCATTGACCGCCGGCACCGGCGCGGAATGGCTGAGGTTTGTTATATTCGATGACAAGGCGGAACCAATTTGAAATATTATTGCGTGAGTAATATTATTGCGCCGGCCGCCCGGTGACACGTGCCGCCTGAATGAAGGATAAACACCCCGTGGCAAAGGTAAAGCTGGACAGTATCGACCGCAACATTCTAGAGGAATTGCGCGACGACGGACGCATCACGAATGTGGAATTGGCGCGCCGCGTCGGTATCTCAGCACCGCCTTGCCTGCGCCGGGTGCGGGCTTTGGAACAGGCTGGATTGATACAAGGCTACCATGCGGATTTGAATGGCGAGGAACTTGGATACGGTTTGACCGTTTTTGTCTGGATCGGTCTAGACAGCCAGCATGAGGACGACCTTTCCGCCTTCGAGCGGCGGATGCAGTCCCTGCCGATGATCCGCGAATGCCATATGTTGACCGGAGAGGCGGACTTTATCCTCAAGGTGGTGGCCAAGGATTGGGACGATTGGCAGAGTTTTCTGACGGCGGAGTTGATAGCCGCACCCAATGTGGCGTCCGTCAAGACGGCGCCCGTGCTGCGGCGCTCCAAGGTCGAATTCGGAGTGCCTCTGGACGGTGTCGGAAATTCGTAAGTTATTTAGTTTTATGGAGTTAATCGTTTCTTAGCTCAAGTTGCACGAGACTAGTCTCAAATCGGACCCTTTTGCCAGATCCGAGACACGGAAAGGTCGCCATGAATGCAGCGACACGCCGGTAACATCGTTCCCAGAGGACGCATCGCCAGGCGTTTAATTCTTGCGCTTGTCCTATTCAGTTCCTTGATCACCGCCATTACCACGGCTGTGCAACTGTTCGTCGATTACAGCCGCGGCGTAAGCGAGATCGAAAAAAGCTTCAGGCTCATTGAGTCCAGCTATCTGGAAGGCCTGACAAACAGCATGTGGTCCTTCGATGACGGACAAATCAAAATCCTCCTGACTGGTATGTCGAAGTTACCGGATATGGAGTTCGTTTCAATCGAAGTTGACGGTGAGACCAAATGGTCGGTCGGCGCGAGAATGTCCGAAAATGTTCTGACCACCGAGTTTCCCATGCGCGTGGACTATCGCGGCGAACAATGGACGATTGGCGTGCTCAATGTCGTTGCCAGCCTGTCCTCGATCATTGATCGCCTTTGGCAAGATTTCGTCGTTATTTTGGTCAGTAACGCGGTCAAAACCTTCTTCGTCGTGGGTTTCGTCTTCGTGCTCTTCCACCGCATGGTCACCCAGCGCCTCGACCGGTTGGTGACGGCCATCAAAGGGCTAGGCCTTGACCCGGACGCAGACACCGATAGGCCTATCGTCGAATTGGCACCAACGAAAAATCCTGACGAGATCAACGAAATCGAAATCGCCCTTGCTGACATGCATGGCGATCTGACCCGGACGCATCAATCCGTACGCGAACGGGAACAGGAAATGCGGATCGTCACCGATAACCTGCCCGGATCCGTCATCCATGTGGGCTTGGATCAACGCTACCAGTTCGTCAACAAGCGAACCGAGGAATGGTTGCAGCGCTCTGCCGCTGAAATCATAGGCCGCCCGGTCCGAGAAATCCTGGGCGAAACCAACTACGCCATGTTCCGGCCCCACATCGAAGCGGCCTTGTCTGGAAAAATCCAGGATTTCGAAGCCACAGTCACATACGCCGACGGCATCAAACGCGACATGGAAATCACCTACGTCCCCGATCTCGGATTGGACGGCACGGTTGCCGGATACTTTGCATTGGCATTGGACGTTAGCGAGCGTCACCTTCTCGAAGAACGCTTAAAACAAAGTCAGAAGATGGAAGCGGTCGGTCAATTGACGGGCGGTATCGCACACGAATTTAATAATCTGCTGCAGGTTATTTCCGGTAACCTGGAACTGTTGGAGTCGAACGGGCAATTCTCGACGAATTCAGATCAGCGGTTCGCGGCAATACACAGAAATGTGGATCGCGGGGCCGATTTGACGGACCGTCTATTGTCGTTCTCTCGTCGGCAACCGTTGGCGCCGCGAGAGGTCGATGTTGCGCGGATTCTTGGTTCTATGCGGACCATGCTGGGCCAGACCTTGGGCGAAACGATCTCAGTCGAGGTTCATTCGGAGCCGGATGTCTGGCCGGCTGAGGCTGACCCAGGCCAGTTGGAAAACGCCTTGCTGAATTTGGCCTTGAACGCGCGTGACGCCATGACGGGTGGCGGCAAAATTGTGCTGTCTGCTGCCAATGTCGTATTCGATGCTGAATCAGTGGGCGAACACGATGAGGCCGCCATCGGCGAGTTCGTGGAAATCTGCGTTCGCGACAATGGTCCGGGGATGTCCGGTGCGGTCAAGAACCACGCATTCGAACCTTTCTTCACGACCAAGGATATTGGCAAGGGAACGGGTTTGGGATTGTCCATGGTCTATGGATTTGCCCAGCAATCCGGTGGCTTCGCACGGATCGAAAGCGAACCGGGGCAGGGGACGTCCATCATGATTTACTTACCGCGGGGGTTGCATGATATCGACAGTCAGGCAGAAGAAGCGGCAGTTCATGCTCCGAGCGCATCGTTCGACAACGGCCCAACTCCGACATCAATTGAAGACGGCAAAACCGTCTTGCTGGTGGAGGACGATGCCGACGTAAGGGCTGCCTTGCGAGACCAGATCACGGCACTCGGCTACCTGGTGATGGAGGCCAATGACGGCGACGACGCATTGTCGAAAACCAAGAACGGGCTCGATGTGGATCTGTTGTTCACCGATATCGTCATGCCTGGAAAGATCAACGGACTGGAGCTCGCCCGCCAATTGCGCGGGCAGATACCGGGACTTCGGGTGATCTACACGACGGGCTATAGCGACGAGATCGTCTCGCAGTCTGGCCAATTGGACGAAAACGCAGTTATTCTGCGAAAGCCCTATGATAGAAGTGCCTTAGCGGACATTTTGTCGCAAACATTCGAAGCCTGAGAACATTTTCGGGATTTCTTTGGTTTATGAAAGGCCAACCACGGGTATCAGGGCGCCATGGACCGCCTTGGCCTTGTCCGAACAGAGAAATACAATCACGGAAGCAAGATCTGCCGGTGCGACCCAAAGGGCAGGATCGGCATCGGGCATATCTTTCCGGTTGACCGGCGTATCGATGATTGAGGGCATCACGCAATTGACGTTGATCGACTTTTCCCGCAGCTCGCCCGACATGGATTCCGTCAGGCGCATCACCGTACTTTTCGCAGCACAATAGCTACCCATGCCCGGGGCACCGCGCAGCGCCGCATTGGCGCCGATCGTGACGATCTTGCCGCCGCCGTTTTTGATCATATGGGGGATGGCGGCGGCGCTTGAATTGAGCAGTGTCGTGACGTTGAGATTCTGCATCAGCTCCCATTTTTCCGCAGGGGTTTCATGCACCGTTTCACCCATGTGAAATCCCCCCGCAATGGCGCATAGGGCATCAATGGAACCACATTGTTCATTGATCTCTTTGAAAGCTGCGTCCGTTGCGTCCCGATCCAGCAGATCGACAGCGACCTTCATATAACGCGGATCGTCGCCGGGAATACGGCTGTCGAGGCTTTCCTGCTGAACGTCAATTGCGACAACTTTCGCCCCCACATCATGAAATGCGGCGGCGACCACGGTACCCAAAAAACCTGCGGCACCGGTAATTGCAACGGTTCGATTTTCGAAAGACAAGGAACTTACCCCCAATTCTTAATTCATAAGATATTTAGGCCGCGCCGCGATGTTGGAACGTCACGGGCAATTTTTCTAATCCGCGCGTTACGAAATCATCGCGCCAACTCAGTTCAGGCGCAGCAAGCTGGAAATCCTCGAAACGATGCAACAACACCCGAAAGGCCTCCTGGCCCTCAATTCGGGCCAGCGGGGCGCCGATGCACATATGAATACCAAAGCCGAAAGCGAGATGTGGGTTCTGCAGCCGCGCGATGTCCACGGCTTGGGCATTGTCAAATTTAGCCGGGTCGCGATGGGAGGCCCCCAACAGCGCAAACACGCGTTCGCCAGATCTAATCCTTTCGCCGCCGAGGTCGATATCTTCCTTGGCGATGCGCACCACCGTCTGGACTGGGCCCTGAAACCGCAAGAACTCTTCGATGGCGCCGGGCAACAGACCCGGATCGTCGGCCAGGCGCCGCATTTGCCCAGGATTGTTGATCAATGCCACGAGCCCGTTGGCAATCAGATTAGCGGTCGTCTCGTGGCCGGCGAACAGGAACAGGATCATCATGGAGACGATCTCTTCGTCCGACAGCGGTTCACCGTCTGCGTCGTGATTGATCATCCGGCTCAGCAGATCCTGCTGCGGCCGGCGGCGGTGGTCCTCGATCACTTCGCGGTAGAAAGCCTCGATTTCCACCAGGGCACCATAGGCGCGTGTGTATTTGTCAGGCGTGTCGCGGGCCGAAAAGACGAACTTGGCGATATCGTTGGACCAGCTGGTCAACTGCGGAACCATGTCCCGATCGACGCCAATCAGCATGGCGATCACCCTGGCCGGCAAGGGGTTGGCAAAGACGGCGAGTAAGTCGACAACCTCTCCAGCATGGGCAGACAGTTCATCGGCGGCATCCGCCGCGATGCTGACGACGTCGGGGCGCAATTTCTCCAATTCCCGCGGTTTGAAGGGTTCCTGGAGGACCTGGCGCAGACGGGTATGGGCCGGTGGGTCCTTGAAAACCATCCAGCCGCCCAGCACACGGGTCAGTTTTTCAATCATCCCGGCATAGGCGCCACCTGCCATATGATCGGCAAAGGGTGACATCTTCTCCACCGAAAATCTGGGGTCGGTCAGGGCCAGTTTTACGCTGTCATAATCGGCGGCGACCCAGCCCTTAAGGCTGTCACTGTAATGCACCGGCCGCTCCGCCAGCATGGCAGCGAATATGGGGGCAGGATCCTGGATCGCAGCCTGAGTCTTTAGATCAAATTCCGTTGTCATGACCTGCTATTCCGCCGGTTCGGTCTCCATTCGGGACGGGAACTCGACGTTGCCTCTGGGCGCCTGATCTAGGTTGAACATGGGCCGGATCACAGGGGTCAGGTTGTTCCGCGCGGAGACCGAAGTGGATTAGGATGTATGATAGTTGCATTTTGCTTTCGTTTCTTGTTTTCCGTCTTTGGTCCACCCAATAAAGAAATATGGGAAACAGACGGTGGCGCAAATTAGCGGCCAATTAGCTCCTTAATCCAGTTCACGGTCTTTTCGTTCCACGTCGGATCCTTTTTCGGTTTCCCGGGGATTCGATCATCTTCGAACAAAGCCCTCAATTCCTCCTCCGTCGGTTCATCATAAATCAGACGTGCATTTACTTCAGACGATGTCTGTTCGGTTTTCACCCCCGACAACGCCCCCGCCCTTTGTCGGCGGCGGATTTCCATAGCGGCGGGCATGACATCATGCAGGAGCATGTCCATAGCCGACCCTTTCGCATCCCCGACCGCTTCGTCCCGGGCCCAGATTTCAAGGATGGCTAAAGTGACGGCAAGGTCCTGATTGAAGAAAACCAATATCTCTTTGTCGTCATACCGGGAGATGCGGTTTTTGGCGATGGGCGGCCGTTGTTGCGGCTTCGACCCCTTGGCGGTTGCCTCCATTTTTGCCCTGACATAACGCAAGGCCTCCTCCACATGGGGGTCGTTCCCAAGCCGTTCACGGACACCTTCCAGGTAACGAAGACTGCCTTCCCAATCGCCGTGGCTTCGCGCAAGTGCATCAAGGATCAGATCCGCCTTTGGTGAAGTGCTTTTGCGAAAACCGAATTCCCTTAGGGCATCTCCTTTCTGCAGGCCTTGAACATAAGCAATGGCATGCCTGACCGCGGCATTTCCCGGCCGTTCTCTCAAGGCCTGCTCTAGATTGTAAAGGGTCTGTTTCTGCCCATCAGGATTCGATAGTACCTTGCGCACAGAAGCAGGAATTGCGCTGTCCCTTGGTGCTTTCCATTTCTCCGTGCCTGGCGCCATTCGGTTCGCGCGTACGCAGCTATCCCCTTTGGGATCATATCCTGGTAGGCACCGGCAAAAGGTGCGAACCTCCCCCTCACCAGTTATCTGTCTGGCGAATTCCGAATGTGGTGGACATGACGCGGCACTCGCCGCGACCGGGAGAATTGCCAGAAGCAGGCCAAGTGTGAGGCCGCGCGAGACGATCATTGGTCTCTCTGATTCGGCAAAAGCTCGACGTAGTAACGGATCTTGTCGTTGATCTCGCGTTTTCGTTCCTCAATGAAATCGTTCTGACGGTTGATCGTCTGTAACTGGATCTGGAGGCGTTTGGAGGCTTCACTGATCTCCTGCATGACATTGACCTCGTTTGGGCCAGAGCAACGGTTATCGGCGAGACAATCTCCGCTTACCCGTTTCTTTTTTTCTGCCAATTGAATGAGGGCGGCTTCATAACCTTGCTTGAAAGCATCCAATTGACGTTCAGCGTTTCTAGCTTCGCTAATCCACCTCCTGAATTCTTCAAAGGCGGATTGCGGCACGCCGTACAACGGTTTGTCATCGGCCTCTACACTCACCCTGAGATTCATCCCCAGCATGGCGAACGCTGCTTCACTTGCAAGAAAATGGCTGTCTTCGGGACTTGTCGAAGACACTCGATCTTGCCACTGCGAAGCCGTCGCCAATATGGAAAGAGACTGGTGCAGCCTCTTGTCTTGTTTTTCCGCGGCCAGGAACTGACCTTCAGGTGCAAAGGCCAAAGATGCGTATGGACTGTTTCCAAAATCTGGACGGCCCCAGCGAAAATGCAGGGATTTGCGTGTGATGTCGGCGCTGGTTTCATCCTCGAGCGGTATGTCTCTGCCGGGGACCCGTGCGGCCAGGGGAATGATCTCGGCCGGAAGGTTCAATTTTTCAGCGGCTACGGTCTTTTCATAGGCGCGGGTGGCCTTGCTTCTGCGGGGTGGCTTCGGTTTTGCCGGCCGGAGGTGACTGGCATCGGGCGGCGGACTCCAGAAACTGCCGCCGCTACTGCCACTACTGCTACTACCACCGCTAGCACAACAGGCGGCACAGATACAACATTTCCCACAACTGATCGAAAAACCAGCCAAGGCCGAAGATAGCGAACCACCAAAAAGCAATAGCCCGACGACCAGCACCGGCGCACGCAGCAAGGGCGATATGATGCGAGACCACCTCATGTCACCATTCCTCGTTATCCGGGGTCATCACCAGACCGGACTCTTCATCGACATGGGCGCCGCGGGCAATCAGGCCATCTAACCGCTGCGTCCACAAGGCTATCTTTTGATGTGCTCTCTGGGCAAACCTACCTCCCGGTTCGAGGCGCAGATAGACCTTCATGGTATCGATGGCCGTGGCCTCGCTCCACGCCACGGCGTCGACCAAAGCCGCATTGAAATAGCCGTCCGCCCACCACGGGGCTTCTTCCAGCGCCCGCCGGTAATACCATTGGGCATCACCGACATTGCCACTGTTGACAGCCGTTGCGGCTTTCTCGGCAAGCTCATAGGCCGCCGGGGGCAATGCGGGTCTTAGAGGGATTTCCCGATAGAGCCGGACAATTTTCTCAAGGACCTGATCGGCCTTTTCACGGGTTCGCTTGCGTCGTTCGCCGCCAACCTTAAACCAATGCCGCTTCAGCGCAGAAAGGCAGACGGTATATCCACGCAACGCGCCGTAGCGAACACTATTTTCATACGCCATGTCAGCCGCGTCACACAGCCGCGAACTGGAAACACTCGCGACGTCATCCGCCTCATGCAGTTGCGATGACCAGCGCCGCCGGGCGGCCTTGGCGTCATCGTTGTCGCCGGTCGCGAATGTTGCTGCGATCAGCCATTCGGCGAGCCAGCGAGGTTCCATTTCCAAATTGGGTGTGACGCGGCCTTCTTCCAAACCCAATTGGAACACTGTCACGGCTTTTGCAAACTCGCCCATCACGACGTAAGCGATACCTAGCGCACGGGCGAGGGAAGGGTCGATGTCCCTTGCCACAAGTAGGGCATGACGCAATGGGACAATCGCTTCGCCATAGCGTCCCGCCTTGAAATGCGTGACACCGAGAAGCCGGTAAGGTTCTGCTCGCTCCGGCATGGCGGCGGCAGCGCGTTGCAGCAGCGGCAGTGCTTCGGCTTCCTTGCCTTGGGTCAACTTCATTCGACCAAGATCGAGATCTATCCGCGGATCCTGGCGGGGCTTCACTTTTCCTTTTCTGGAAAATACCCGCGGCTTTCTCTTTTCGTAATTCGCCGCCAATTCGAACGGGCCGGTATGAATAACCTGATCCGCCCGCGCTGGTATGGCACTTCCCGCTGCCGACACCAGGCCGACAATGAAACCGGTCAACAGCAGGGCAATCAGATGTGTCTTCACCATTGGCGCCGCTCAATCCGCGCAGGTCAATTGTTGCGCGGGTTTGCCCCATCCGGGCGCAAAACTAACTGTGAATTTTCGATATCCGTGATTGCGATAGATATCGCACACCCGTCTGGACACCGCGCCGAGGTCGCCTTTATTGGGATCATAATCAATCCAGCACAACATGGGATCGTCGTAGCATCCAGACCTTTCAATACCCAGGAAATAGCCGCGCCTGTGCAGTTCCAGCAGAGGCCCAGACGGCCATTCAAGTGCTGCCTTCATATCGAGAATCCAGGGCGACAACGCCAAAATGACCTGTTTGGCTCCCATTTCCAGCAATGCCTCGAAACGATCGGGGACTCGCCCCACGGCGTCGGCCGGCAGCAGCCAGACCATATCAAACGCGTCCACCACGCGTCCCGTTCTGCGCCAGTCCTTGACCTCCTTGTCCGTTACCCATTCCCAGGCCAACCAGCCGCCCCATTGCCAATCGATGGTGTCGTTTGGACCGGGCAGGACAACAGCAAACAGTGGGCTCGCCAACTTTCCGTTTCGCCGCCAATCTTCCGCAAATTCCTTTAGGCGTTCGCGGGTATGGCGCATCTGTTCCTGTTCCTCGTCGTTCAATCGACGAGAGAACGCCTGACCGTCGATGATGCGGTCGGGAAGGGTCGACAGCAGGTCAACCGCCAATATCTGATAGCCGTGTCGAAGCCAGGCGGCGCGGCGGCGCAGACTTATCTGGCAAGGAAAAACCGTGCACAAATCATCAAGATGACGGTCGGACTGAATAACATTGGGCCGGGTAATCATGTCCGTCAGCCAGGAATCAAATGCCATGACATAGTCCAGATACGCAGAAGCCAACGCCTTTCGCGGTGTGTCCTGCGGCCCCAGTCCGGTCATGAACAACGCGCCCAGGTAGCTGGCCTCCTCTGCATCGAACCTCATAAGCGCAGAGACTTCATGCTTCGACACTACATCCAGCCGTCCCTCTTCATACAATCCATCGAGAAAGACCTGTGCCATGTCCTTTTGGACCTTGAGATCCTTATTGAGTTCGCCCTCTGCCCAATGCTCATGGTCGAAGATATCCCCATGGAGATATTCATAGAACGGCCGCCAGCTATCGTTGGTTTCCGGGTCAAGTTCCCCTAGATCATCCAGCAACGACTGCACCAACCCCTGTACCAGCCGACGGTGCCGAGGGTCTTTGAAAGTTTTCAGAAGTCTCGTTTTATCGGCGTGATTGATATCCGAGTGGTAGCGGGTCACTTCCGCCATTTTTTCCATCTCACGGTACTTGTCGGTGGCCTGTTTGAGATGAGCGGCGAAGTCGGAGCCCGGCCGCAGCTTTTCAACCAATTTATTGGTGTCAGAGGCAAAACGTGCCACCCGGCTGCGCCTGACCCAATACAAGACGATATCGGGATGGGTATAGCGTTCGCGCTCCAGCAGCCGGCGCGTCCAACGGTAGGTTGCCCATTGAATTACTTGAGATTCAGCGAGACCAATATTTGGGTTGGACAGCCCTTTCAGTCGCGCTATGCGATCTGCCAATGTCTCAAGTGTAACGGCTGACTGAACTGGTGCGGCGGCGTGTAGGCTTCCCGATGGCGGGGCAACCAACATGATCGCAGCGAATAGCCCACAACAGAAATGTTTTCTCATACCCCACGCCAATCTACGGCTACAGATACAAGAGTAGGCGACCAATCCACCGTCCACATAATGAGTTGGAATTGGCCTTGAGACGATAGTCTATCTATTCGTGTTTAATGCAGACACAAAAAATATTCATCGGAGAGCGAGGCATCCGACAAATCGTTTGCCGTTCCGTTTGCTCGAACTTCATTCAGCGCAAGGGCGCGAAGTTGCCTTTATGCACGCCGCATTCCGGACAGGTCCAATCTTCTGGCAAGTCCGCGAAGGGTGTGCCGGGCGGAATACCATCCTCCGGCGCGCCAACGGCCGGGTCATAATGATGGCCGCACGAAAGGCATTCCCATATCCCGGTGCCGTCAGCCACCATACCCATTTCTCATCCACTGTCTTTCCGGGTGTCATTATCCGACATTCCCTTGCGGAATTCCAAAGCTCGTTGTTAGTTGGGCTGTCACCAAGTATTTCCGACGGCCTGCCATGATCGGAGGCATGACAATCGAGGACGACGCCACAGGCTCCCTACCGCCGGCACCCAGCAGGGCCGTCCGCCATATCATGTTGGTGCTGGGCGTGGTGTGTACGATTGTCGGGATTGCGGGCCTGCTGCTGCCGCTGCTTCCAGGAACCGTTTTCCTATTGATCGCGATCTGGGCCTTTTCCCATTCTTCGGAACGCTTTCACGATTGGCTGTATCACCATCCCCGCTTCGGTCGCACCTTGCGCGATTGGCGGCGATATCGCGTCATCCCGATCAAGGCCAAGCTTCTCGCCATAACGATGATGGCGGGATCGTTCGTCTATGTTGCGGTTACGAACGACGGTTGGCTGGTGCCAAGTTTGGTAGGGGCCATTTTAGCAAGCGTCGCGATATGGATCGTCAGCCGGCCGAGCCGGGCTGGCGGTTAGAGGTACTGGATTTTCAGGAGCTCGTAGAATTTGCCGCCTGATGGGGTGGCGACTTCGACTTCGTCGCCGACCTGTTTGCCGATCAGGGCGCGGGCCAAAGGGGAGCCGACCGAAAGGCGCTTTTCCTTGATGTCGGCTTCATCTTCGCCAACGATTTGGAACTTCATTTCCGAATCGTCATCTTCGTCAACCACCGTTACCGTGGCGCCAAATTTCACCGTCTTGCCGGACATGGCGGAGGTGTCGATTATCTGTGCTCGGCTAACCTTGCTGTCGAGTTCCGCGACCCGGCTTTCGATGAAAGCTTGGCGTTCCTTTGCGGCATGGTATTCCGCATTCTCTGACAGATCGCCGTGGGCGCGCGCCTCTTCCAGAGCACGAATGACGGCAGGGCGCTCCACGCCCTTCAGCCTTTTCAATTCCTCTTCCATCCGGGTGAAACCCGAACGGGTCATGGGCACCTTTTCCATCTGCCGTTCGCACGCCTTTTGTTAGTCAGAGTATTACGGATTAGATCATTTGAACCGATCGATTTCAGAAGACTAAAAGTAAGATTGCAGTGGGGCAACATCAAGGCCCCGATGCATTAAATGTCCGATGGCCTGCATTGCCGATTTAGCGCCTGAAATCGTCGTGTAATAGGGCACCCGATTGGTCAGGGCAGCCCGGCGAAGGGTGAAACTGTCGGCGATGGCCTGGACCCCTTCGGTGGTGTTGAAAATCAGATCAATTTCACCGTTCGTGATGGCATCGACGATATGGGGCCGGCCCTCCAGGACCTTGTTCACGTGCTGGAGAGCAATATCCTGTTCACTCAGGTAGTTCGCCGTGCCCTTGGTGGCGACGATCTCAAACCCCATGGCTGACAGTTCACGGGCCAGTTCCGCGGCTGCAGGCTTATCCCTATCCTTGACGGAGATGAATACCGCGCCCGTATCTGGCAGCTCTGTACCCGCGGCGATCTGCGATTTTGCGAATGCGGCGGCGAAGGAGCTATCCAAACCCATGACCTCGCCCGTCGACTTCATTTCCGGGCCCAACAGAACATCGACGCCGGGAAAGCGGGCGAAGGGGAACACCGCTTCCTTGACTGCTACGTGCATTTGTTGGTCCAGGTTCAGGTCAAAATCGGCCAGCTTCTCGCCCGCCATCACCCGGGCGGCCACCTTGGCGATCGGCCGGCCGACCGCCTTGGCGACGAAAGGCACGGTACGCGAAGCGCGGGGATTGACTTCAAGTATGAAAATCTCATCGCCACGCACGGCAAATTGCACATTCATCAAGCCGACCACAGAAAGGCCGCGGGCGAGAGCGTCCGCCTGTCGACCAATCTCGGCCACGATATGGTCACTCAATGTGTAGGGCGGCAGCGAACAGGCCGAATCACCTGAATGAATGCCGGCCTCTTCGATATGCTCCATGATGCCTGCAATCACCACATCGTCGCCATCGGCCAAAGCATCAAGATCGACCTCGATCGCGTCCTGCAGATAACCGTCGACCAATACCGGGCTGTCACCGGAAACTTTCACCGCTTCGCTCATGTAGCGATCTAGTTGGGCGTCGTCGCGCACGATTTCCATCGCCCGGCCGCCCAGGACATAAGAGGGACGCACAACCACAGGATAGCCGATCCGCTCGGCGACCGCGTGGGCCTCTGCAACGGATGTGGCAATACCGTTGGGCGGCTGTTTGAGGTTCAGGTGCTGCAACAGTTCCTGGAAGCGATGACGGTCCTCGGCCAGGTCAATGGCGTCGGGCGATGTACCAAGGATCAGGACACCGGCGGCCTCCAGTTCCGCTGCCAGCTTCAAAGGCGTTTGGCCGCCGAACTGCACGATAACGCCTTTTAGATTACCGTTGCTTTGTTCCAGACGGACGATCTCCAGCACATCTTCGGCCGTTAGTGGTTCGAAGTAGAGACGGTCGGAGGTGTCATAGTCGGTCGAGACGGTTTCCGGATTGCAGTTCACCATGATCGCTTCGTAGCCGGCCTCCCGCAGGGCAAACACCGCATGGACGCAGCAATAGTCGAATTCGATGCCTTGGCCGATGCGGTTAGGCCCACCGCCCAGGATGATGACTTTCTCCCGTTCCGTCGGCCGCGCTTCGCACTCCGCCGGTTCGTTGAGGCCTTCGTAGGCGGAGTACATATAGGGGGTATGGCTTTCGAACTCGGCGGCGCAGGTGTCGATGCGCTTATAGACAGGCCGCACATCCAGCCCATGGCGATGCTCTGTGACCGCTACCCGGTCAAGCCCGGTCAGAGCCGCCAGGCGCTGGTCAGAGAAACCCATGGCTTTCAACGACCGTATCTCCCGCGCGCTATCCGGCAAACCGTTCGCGGCAACACTTTGTTCTGCCTCGATCAGATCGGCGATTTGGCCGACGAACCATGGATCGATGCGGGTGATGCGTTCGATCTCCGCCCGCTCCATGCCCAGGCGCAGGGCTTGGGCAACGACCAGCAGGCGATCCGGCGCCGGCTGGCCCAGCGCCTTGCGTAAGGCGTCCGACCTATCTTCCTCAACGCCGGGAATGGTGATTTCGTCCAGGCCGGATAGGCCGGTTTCCATGGACCGGAGGGCCTTTTGCAGGCTCTCTGTGAAAGTACGGCCCACGGACATGGCCTCGCCCACCGACTTCATCGACGTGGTGAGAAGGGCATCGGTGGATGGGAACTTCTCGAACGTGAAGCGCGGGATCTTGGTGACCACATAGTCGATGGTGGGTTCGAACGAAGCAGGGATCACGCCGCCGGTAATGTCGTTATCCAACTCATCCAGGGTGTAACCTACCGCCAGGCGAGCAGCGACCTTGGCGATAGGGAAACCGGTCGCCTTGGAAGCCAATGCCGAGGAGCGGGAGACCCTAGGGTTCATCTCGATCACCACCAACCGGCCGTCCGCCGGGTTCAAGGCGAACTGCACGTTGGAACCGCCGGTGTCGACGCCGATTTCCCGCAGACAGGCGATCGAGGCGTTACGCAGGATCTGATATTCCTTGTCCGTCAGCGTCAGGGCCGGGGCAACGGTGACACTGTCACCAGTATGAATGCCCATGGGATCCACGTTCTCGATGGAACAGACGATGATGCAGTTGTCCGCGTGATCGCGTACAACCTCCATCTCGTATTCTTTCCAGCCGAGCACGGATTCCTCGATCAACACCTCGGTGGTGGGGGAGGCATCCAGGCCGCCCGTGATGATTGACTGGAATTCGTCCCGGTTATAGGCGATGCCGCCGCCGGTGCCGCCCAGCGTAAAGGACGGGCGGATAATGGCGGGCAGCCCTACATGTTCCAGCGCTTCCCAGGCTTCCGCCATATCGTGAGCAATACCGGCTTTAGGCGTTTCCAGGCCGATCCGGGTCATGGCCTCGCGAAACAGGCTGCGGTCCTCGGCCATGTTGATGGCGTCGGGCTTGGCACCGATCAACTCGACGCCGAATTCCTCTAATGTGCCATTCTCGAAAAGGGCCATCGCCGTATTCAGGGCGGTCTGCCCACCCATGGTCGGAAGCACTGCGTCGGGTCGTTCCTTGGCAATGATCTTCCGGACGATTTCCGGGGTAATAGGCTCCACATAGGTAGCCTCGGCGAAATCCGGATCGGTCATGATTGTCGCCGGATTGGAATTGACCAGAATAACCCTGTATCCCTCGTCCCGAAGCGCCTTGCAGGCCTGGGTACCGGAATAGTCAAATTCGCAGGCCTGACCTATGACGATAGGCCCGGCACCGATGATCATGATGCTGTTGATATCCGTGCGTTTGGGCACTTGACGGCTTTCCTAACAAATACGAATCGCCCGGCACCCCCGCCTTCGGGCGGGCGCAATATAGCCACTCTCTTGGTTAGGTGCCACGAGATTCCGAGGCCACGGACATGAACGTCAAATGCAGCGTCCGCCATCCACTTCAAGGCAAACACCAGTGACCATAGAAGCCTCGTCGGAAGCAAGATAAAGCGCTGCATTGGCGATATCGAGAGGCTGGCTGAAGCGGCCCAAAGGGATGGTACCAAGGAACATCTCCCGCTTTTCTGCCGTGACCTCGCCGCCGGCGAATTCCGCCAACATCTGGGTTTCGCCGGCCACGGGACAGATGGCGTTGACCCTGATTCGGTCACCAGCCAGTTCGATCGCCATGCCTTTGGTGATCGTGTTCACCGCACCCTTGGAGCCGTTATACCAGACCAGGCCCGCGCGCGGGCTGAGTGCGGCAGTTGAGGATGTATTGACAAAGGCGCCGCCGCCCCGCTTGCGCATTTCCGGTATGGCATGGATCGCTGCCCAATAGATGCTCTTAACGTTGACATTGAAGATGAGGTCGAAACTCTCCTCCGTCACTTCCGTCATGGGCATGTTGCGTTGTGGCACGCCGGCGTTGTTGACCATGATGTCCAGGCCGCCGAACTCCGTCACCGCCGCACCAACCAGCGCCGCCATGTCATTCGAGGAAGAAACATCTGCACCCTGATAGGCCGCTGCGCCACCTTTTTCGCGGATTTCCGATGCCACAGCTTCACCGTCACGGGCATTGATGTCGTTGACAATGACCTTGCAGCCTTCTTCGGCAAATCGTTCGGCGATGCCACGGCCAAATCCCGCACCGGCACCGGTCACGATGGCGACCTTATCCTGCAATCGCATTCCAAATCTCCCTACAGAATCAAATTAGTCCAGGGTCAGGCCCGCACGTCTGGGTTTGAAATCACTGGCCCAGCGCTGCGCATTAGCAATCTCATCCGGTCGCATCAGGCGGGCAGCTTCATCGCGCAGACTGATGGCCTGTTGCTGCAGGCCCGGTATGGCGTGATTGGCCGCCACTGTCAGCCAACCATAGGCCTTGACGAGATCCTGGCGTACGCCCAGTCCCCGAATGTGCAGCGAACCAAAGGCCAATTGCCCGGTAGGATTGCCCTTGATCGCCGCCTTGTGGAACCACACCGCCGCTAAGGCATCGTCGCGGCGCACGCCTTTGCCATAAAAGCGCATGACACCGAGCATGAACTCGGCCCCGGCATGACCCTTTTGAGCCAGACTGAGAAACTCGTCGCGCGCCGGGCCGAACTTGCCGAAATCATAGGCCACGACTGCGCTATCAAAATCGGCGCGAGCGGGGCTGTTCGACAGGCTTAATATCCCTGCCGCTAGACAGGCTAGCAAGGTTATGAATGCTGTGCGCCGCATGGTCATTCGGTAACTCGATCGTGATGTTCGACAAGCATAACATACGGCGCTCGAGTCCGTATCGCGAATAAGATGGACAGCGGCGCCATTCAGCATTAAGTGAGGCGCATAGATATTAATCATCCGACGACGAAAGACTGATGCCAGAAACCCCGCCGGACAACGAGCAGCCCCAGAAGCCGGGGCAGGGGGGCGAGGAAACACCCGTCCTGATCGCACCGCGGCAACGGCCCGGCATTTTGACCCGGCTGCGCAATTATTTTCTGACCGGCATTATCGTTACGGCGCCCATCGCCCTTACGATCTATTTGACCTGGCAGTTCATCGACTGGGTCGATAGCCAGGCCATCCCGCTGCTGCCGGCGAAATACAATCCGGAAAACTACCTGCCGTTCTCACTGCCTGGCCTGGGCCTGGTTATCATGGCGGTGATCCTCACATTCGTTGGCTTCCTGACGGCCAATATCTTTGGCCGTACTTTGCTGCGGGCCGGCGAGCGTCTGGTCAACCGCATGCCGGTGGTGCGCACGATCTACGGCGCCCTGAAACAGGTGTTGGAAACGGTATTGAGCCAGACGTCACAATCTTTCCGCCAGGCGGTCCTGGTCGAGTATCCCCGACGCGGCCTATGGACTGTGGCCTTCGTCACCGGAGAGACCGAGGGCGAAGTAGCGGGACACCTGGACGACGATATGATCAATATTTATGTCCCAACGACGCCGAACCCGACCTCGGGTTTCCTGTTGATGGTACCGCGCCGGGATCTGATCTTCTTGGATATGTCCGTCGAGGATGCCGCGAAATACATTATCTCCATCGGCGTCATCGCTCCCGAGATGGAGGCAGAGGTCGCCCGCCTAGCGGACCGCGCCAAAGGCAGCGAAAGCAAGGCCGAAACGGCGAAGCGGCTATCTGCGGAGTAGGTTTCGCAATCAGAATTCGATGTCGGCCAGGACAATGCTCGCCTCAAGCCGAGCCCCGCGAATTTGTTCTATGAGGTCAGTCCTCTGATTTCTCGAAATATTTCGCGCCCTCGAAAAATTCGGGCAGACTTTTCAAGATATGTACTGTGCCGAACAGAACAGCCCCATGATGCACACCGATTGCGTTCGATTTCATCTCGGACTGAAAACCGTCAATAATTTCAAGCACTCCCGTTGTCGCGAATATTAGTCCAACAAAGATATTCACGAGCGGATTTTCGGTAATCTTGTGAAGTGCAGCAAAGAAGGTTCTAGACACCGCACGGACCTCCAGTTTCTGTAGTTTGCATTCGCCGAACGATTGATAAACCAGAATAATTCAAGACGACGAAATCGTCTCATAGCGACGCCGACATAATAGTGTGCGTGCCCCCAGTTACCAGCGCCACCAAAATCCGAGCGAAAACCGGCGTGAAAATTTACAGTTGCAACGATCGGGTCACGGCTGGATCTCGCGCGGTCCCGTATCACCGACGAGCAGTTTCCAGTTATCCGCTGGGGAATTGTCCAGGTTCAGATGGCCGGCGAGATAGTAAAGGCGGCTTGTGTCGTTGCCACGGGCCGTGCAGAACCGGTCCTGCAAATAGAACGGCGGCGTCGCCTGATACCACATACGGGCGCGCACTTGCGCCGGTTCACCCTTTAGGTCCGATAGGGGGATGGCATAGTTCAACGTATCGCCGCCGCCTTTTCCGTCGGCGTAGTCGGGATCATTGCCAACCGCCGTGGGGCCGGAATCTTCCGCCATGTCCGCCTTCGCCCCAAGCGCACGTGCAATCGCGATCCGCTTTTCAAGCGGCAAGTATCCATGAGGCAAAAGCCGATTGTCTTTGACTTCAGCACATATGGACAGGAATGAAGTGGTCAACGCTCCCTGTGGGGGGGCGCCGTGGCCGCATTGCGGGCTTCCGATGTCCGCCGGCGCGCTAACCAGTTCCTGATAGATTTGCACCTGATCCTGGCGCGAAATCGTCTGGTAATGCGGTTGGTGAATGCGTTTGTTCGGTTCAAGTCGCTTGGCGCAATCCGCTGTCCACCACATCTCGCCCGCTAGCGGTTTGCCGTCGTCGCCGACAATTCGGCCCACGCCATCGGTTCCGCCAGATGACCAGATGACCTCACCACCTTGGTCCATGACTTCGAATGAGATGAAAGCACGGCGAAAGCCGACGCCGGAAGGAAACTTGTGGCCGACATGATTGACGACCCGCACATCGGCGTTGAGCGTGCCCTTGTCGTTGTCGACCCTAACCGACGGAACTGAGATTTTTACGGTCGCGTTGGCGGCCTGATCCAGCATCTTTCGTTCGGTGTAGATCAATGGATCGATCCCACGCTTGCCCATCATCGGGTCCTGAGTGCCAATACCCAGCACATCCGGAAACTGCTGCGCCATCTTGGTCAGGAAGATATTCAATCCCACCAGGGTGTGACGTGAAAATCCCTCCCGGATGGGCAGGTCGATCTCGTCCGGCGCACGGGTGAATTCGGCCTGGGGGAAATTCGAATATTCCTGAATAGAAGCGATGCGTGAACGGGTCGGCGAGCCGTCAGGATCGACTGACGGCATATGGCAATCCTGGCAGCTTTTGGCGCGCTGACCGGCGCCTTCGGGTAATGGGCCGTCAGGCGAAATCCCGGTTCTATAGGCGCTGAAAGCCCATTCGGGGAAGGTCAACTGCTCGTAAACATGGCCGATCTGTTTGCCCTTGTGAAATACCGGCAAATGCACCGTGTGACAGGTGCCGCAGGTCTGCGACATGGAGATGGTCGATGAATGGGCCGGCGTATTCCCCAAGGCATCCCGCATAGGAGTGGCTTTAGGTTCCTTGAAGGGGCCATATATGTTCGTGGGACCATCAACCAGGAATGAGCCGGTGAATGTCTTGGCGAAGCCTTGCAGACCCGGGTTGAGAAACTCCTGCCGTGCGATAACGCAGTCATTCTGTTCCTGAGCGGCCGCCCGTGCTGATGCCGCCTCGCCGAGCACCATGCGATGGCAGGAGAGGCATGAAATACCGTCGCGGGCCAGGGCACCGTGTTTGGCGTCTGCTAGGCGTGGATTGGCGGATTTATGCTCCGGCCAAGGCACGGAATCGAGCTTTTCGCGGGTAAAGGCACCGCATCTCTCTTCGACAGAACCGGCATCGGGCCCGCTCTTGGCAAAATGGTCGATGGCGAACTGCCGTTGCCCCAGGATGCCATGACAGCCAAGACAGGTGTTCTCCACAACCTTGGAAATACCGGGATGAAAACTCTGGGTCTCGCTGGCCAGTTGGGAAAAGAATATGGGATCGCGACCGGCGAGACCCATGGGCGAGGTCCGCCACGTCGCATAGGGTGAGTGATTCCACATTTGGTCCCCGCGCGCGGCGGGATCGTCCGGTGCGACCGGAATCGCCATTTCAAAGCTCAACCCAGTACTGCCGGCGTCGTGGCAGCCGAGGCACTGACTCGACGTCAGATATTCGTCGTGGATGGTCGGGCCGCCGGCCGAAACGAATGTGTGGTCATAATTTTGCGGCGGCATTTTGGATACGGTTGCCTCGCTTGGCGCGGGGGCGCCGTCCTTCAATTTGAATGCAGCCTGAAATGCCGGGTTGTAGGCATCGAGACCGACTGTTCGCCGCGGCGGGCCAGTGCTTGACGAAGTTTTTTCACGATGCTTACCGGCCGCGCCCGGGACCGGATTCTCATGCGCGCTCAAATACACCAGTGGGCGGCCCGGCTCGTTCTCGATATTTTTCAAAGCTGCGAACGTTTGGTTGCCGCGGGCCGAGGAATGGCAGTTCAAGCAATACTGGGCAAATCCCATATTAGTAAGCGCCTTCGGCTTTTCGGCCGGGTAATCGGGCTGCCAACCGCTCCATCCGAACCAGCCCCAGTACCAGCCATCGTGGCTCGCCTTGGCGTCGCGGACCATGATCGCGGCACCCTGAGTGATCGGCAGCAAGTACTCCGGCGTCACCTCCCGGCAAACGGAACCGGGCGCGGGATACATTTCCTTCACCATGATGGCACCATCGGGCACCGCAGACGTGTCGGACTTCTTGTCTTCGTCCGATGCGGTCCGGTTCTGCTTCATCCACGTATACATCTCGGGCGAATACCAGATCACCACTGGAGCATGGGTACCGTGGTAACTGTTTTGCCAGATTCCTTGCGACAGCTGTGCAGTGCTCGGGCCCGTGTCGCGCACGAACTTGTCGCGCACCCAGCCCGCTTTCTTGTCACGATGGCAAAAGCCGTCAAGGTAAACCTGCAGCTTTAATTGGTAGGCTCTCTGCGGCAGGCCGGAAGGATTGCGGACAACTGGGTCAAAGGTCCTGCATAACTCTGGATCGGCCGGCAGTAGCGGTTTGGGTTGTTTGGTTGGGTAGGTGCAGGCATCGGCCAATGCAAAACCTGGATCCAGCAAGAGGACGGCTGGGCCGGAAACCAAAATTGCGAGAATAAACCGGGCGAGTCGATGCAATACGGCCCCCAGCGACATTGCGGCTGCAAATGGGAGGGTATCGGGCTTTCTGGGTTTTGACAAATGGCAGTAGCACCGTTTCCGCCGGTTTTGGCGGCATGGGGCAAAGGTATGATAACGTTCCCGGCGCCTATAAACGGGAGCATTGCATGATGAAGCGGCCCCCTTTTTTCTGTTGGACGTCGAGGCTTGGCCTCATCGCAGCCACGTGCGCCCTGTTCGCGTTTCAGATCGACATTTGCACACCAGCAGCAGCGCAGGCCTTGCCGCAAATCATGCTTACGCCGGATCGTTTGGTGGAATTGGTGAATACCGCCAAATCGGACACCAATGCAGCCCGTCGCCTTGACGAGCTACGCCACAAGGCCGAGTCGCTTCTGAAAAAACCTCTTATGGCACACACGTTCGAGGTGACCTATCACGGCAAACCAGCCCTGATGTTGAAGACCTCGCGCAAAATGCTGAAGCGAGCCTCGGTGCTGGGACTTGCCTGGAGGCTTTGGCAAGATGAGCGCTATGCCGCCCGCGGCCGCGCGGAATTGTTGGCCGTCGCGGCGTTCAAACATTGGAACCCCGCGCATTTCCTGGATACGGCGGAAATGGCTGCGGCGGTTTCGATCGGTATGAGCTGGCTGGCGCCGAGATTGAGCGAGGCCGACGTAAGCATTTTGGTCGAGGCATTGGTGGAAAAAGCCATTCTGCCTGGCCTGGCCTTGTATGATAGCGCCGGCGCCCCGGCAAAGGGATCATCCTGGATCCGTCCCGATGTTCGCCGTGTCCATGAAGTATCCGCCGCGGAACGCGCCGATCATGGCTGGCCGGTCGAGACCTTCAACTGGAATATCGTTTGCAACAGTGGCCTCGCGCTCGCCGGTCTCGTCATACGCAATCACAAGCCGGAATTGTCGAACCGGCTGCTAGGTGAGGTGAGGCAATCCATCAAACACGGCATGGCGGAATATGAGCCTGACGGCGGGTTTGCCGAAGGGCCAGGCTATTGGTCCTATGCCAGCCGATATGCTGCGCTCTACCACGATGCCGTACCAGCTATCATGGGTCCGTCGTTCGATTTCTCGAACACGCCTGGATTTCAGACGACCGGTGATTTTCTGCTGCATCTGACCGGTCCAACGGGCCTCGCCTTCAATTTCGGAGACAGCGAAGTGAAGCCAAACCGCGTCGCCCTGGCATGGCTCGGCAGCCGTTTCGATCGCGCAATCGATACATGGTTGGACAGTGCTGCCTCGCCTGGATCGCGATTGGCATTCGATCTTCTTTGGCGCCGGTACGATGCTGGCAAGGGCCCTAGCTTATTAGGACTTCCATTAGGCCGGCAGTTTGGGGCCATTCATGTCGCGGCTTTCCGATCGGCCTGGAACGACAAGAAAGCATTGTTTGCGGCTCTCAAGGGCGGCAATAACCACGGCCATCATACCCATCTCGATCTTGGCAGTTTCGTCCTCGATGGCATGGGTGTGCGGTGGGCGATGGATCTGGGACCCGGCAACTATCTTCTGCCCGGCTATTTCGGGCGTAAAAGGTGGGATTATTACCGGACTACCACCACCGGACAGAATACGCTTACTTTCGGTGATGAAGATCAGGCCCTGGATGCCGAGGCCCCGTTGATGTCATTCCATCAATCACCCCGGCTAAGTTTCGCCGTCGCCGATTTGGGGCCGGCTTATGGCGCTGCGCCGGGCGGCATCCGTCGCGGGCTGGCGTTATTGCAAGGGCGCCGCTTCCTGATCCAGGATGAGATTTCCGGACAAAGGCCCGCACCCGTTACCTGGGGGATGCATACGCGTGCACGGCCAATGCTGAACCCACAGGCCCCCGGAACACTCGTTCTGCGCCAGGATGGCCGGTCCCTGGGGGCCCGTATCGTCTCACCCGCCGGCGCGAGGTTCGAAATACGCTCGGCGCAAAGACCCCCGCCCGAGCGACCGAATGAAGGCATCAAAAAGATCGTCATCAATGTTGATGGGGTCGCGAATGGCGAATCTCGCCGCATCGTGGTCGTCCTGGAGCCCGGCGCATCCACGCCGCCGGATACAGTCAAGATAACGCCGCTTGCGGATTGGTCGCCGGCGATGTCGCCGTAAGCGCCGCCAATGCCGGGGCGGTACGCCGGCTATGGTCATGGGCATCATTTTTCACGCGGGCATAACCCATTAGAGGCGCGATTGCTCCCAGCAAAACTGCCAATTCGCCGGCCTTTATCAGAAGTGGGATGTGATCAGCATGCTTGGCAGCCAGAGCGCCAGCATGGGGAACAAAAGCACGATGATCAGCACAACGGTGTCTGAAATGCAGAACGGGAACGAGCCGCGTATGACTTGTGTCACCGGCAGGCCGGTTACGCCACTGACGGCGAACAGGTTCAAACCGACCGGTGGAATGACGCTGCCAATTTCGATGCACAGTGCGGTCAAAATCCCCAGATGTACCGGGTCCACGCCCAACGAAAGCGCCACGGGAAAATAGACCGGCACGGTAAGCACAAGAATGGCCACGCCTGTCAGCCACATAGACAGCAACAGCAGTGTGGCCATCAGGGCAAATAGGAAAGTGTATTTGGTCAGGCCCAGGTTGCCGGCCCAGGCGGCGATTTCCTGCGGCCAGCCCATGTTGGCCAGGAAGAACTGGAATATGCCAACACAGCCGAGGAGAAAGAACACAACGGCTGTCAGGTTCATCGCCCGGCGGGTCACCCCCATCAATTCCCTAATGAAGGGTCCACGCTTGAAAATGATGCCATAACCCAGGGCATAACAGGCTGCCGCTGCACCGGCCTCGGTGGGCGTGAACAGACCGCCATAAAGGCCGCCCAGGACCAGCACCGGCATCAGCAAGGCCGGTAACGCTTCCTTGAAAGCGCTCCAGCATTTGCGCGGCTCGAACGTGCCAGCGGGCAGTTTGACGATGAAGATCGATACGGAAACGATGATCACCGCATCGCTGATCGCCAGCATGATGCCTGGCACGACGCCGGCGAAGAAAAGATCAACAATGGAAATCTCGGTAATTACCCCGAACAGGATCAGCGTGATGCTGGGCGGGATCAGCAAGGCGATGCCGCCGGCGGAGGCAATCACGCCGGCCGCCATCCATTTTGGATAGCCGCGCTTGATCATCTCCGGGTAGGCGATGACGCTCATGGCTGCGGCCATAGCGGTGGAGGAGCCGGAAATGGCGCCGAACAATACGGCGGCAATCAGGGTCGCATAGGCGAAACCGCCCGGCACCCAACCGATCACAGCATCCGCGAGATTGAACAGCCCACGAACAAGGCCGGTTTTCTCCATCAGGAAACCGGCATAGATGAAGAACGGAATGGCGATCAGCGTGTATTTGCTGATGAAGATAAAAAAGGCTTCGAACAGGGTGCTGAAGCTCAGAAAGTCATCGAACAAGACCAAAACGGCGGTGGAGCCCGCAAGGGAAATGCCGATGGGAACGCCAACGATCAGCAATCCGAACAGTATCAATGCAAGGGGCAGCATCGCGAAGCCTCAATAATCCCAGCCGCCGGCGGCTAAACGTCCGTCGTCAATTGGATTTCCGCATCAAGATGTTCTCCACGCGCCAATTCGATGATGTCTTCGATAATTTGCAGCAAAGCGACAAACGCCATCAAAACGAAGCCGAGCATCAGGATCAGATAGAACGGCCACAACGGAATAAGCAGACTGTATGTCGTAAGGTCCCGCCCCCAAGCATAGCTAAGGGTGGGCCAGCCGGTAATGCCCACGGCGCCGCAGAAGAAGACGATCACAGCGGAGACGATGATCTTGAAAACGGCAACGGTTTTGTAAAGTCCGCGTGCGTGCAGCAATTGTACTATCGCATTCATCACCAAGTGGCCACGGTTGACCTGCGTCACGCAAAAGTAGAAGGCAACGGCGGAGACCATGCCGACGATGATCGCATCCTGGCCCCATTCAAAGACCACGCCAAAAACATAGCGGCGAACGATCTCGAGCAGGGCGAACAGAGTAAGGGCCAGCAGCATTGCCGCCCCGATCCAGCCGAGCGCCATTTGAATAACGCGTTTCGCACGCTCCGAAAAAGTAAGGAATGCGTCCATGTCTACTCCGGATCAACCAAATGTACGGACAATGGAAAAAACAGGGGCCGCCTGATATGCGGCGGCCCCTCGACATCCACGTGCATGGCTATCGCTATTTCCGGCTCTTCGCCTTGTACAGGTCTCCCCCCTTGCCGTACTTGGCGAAATACTTTTCGTACTTCGAGCAGTCCGTTTTCTCCAAGGCATGGGAACCCGGCGGGTTGGCCTTCACCAAGGCTTCCGCTTCCATGGAGAATTGGTCGACCAGTTTGTCGCCGACATCGTTGACCTTTGTCTTGATCCATTCGTTGGTGGCGCCGCCCTCGGCCTTCTTGATGATGGCGGCTTCTGCCTGGCTCAGGACATAGATGCCCGGTGCGCTCTTATCCGTGGTGACGAACCTGGCCAAGGTGCGCTGGTCGTTGCAATAGTTGATGACGCGCTGAAACGGGATGAAATCGTTCTTGATGATGTCGGCCAGGACGTCCTGCTGTTCCTTGGACAGCCGGCTCCACCAGCGGTTCGAAACGCCAAACCAATAGTAATCCCCGACGATCCCGTTGAGGCCAGCTACGGTGAAGTAGGGGGCCTGCTCCTTGGTGGCATTGAAACCACCTAGCGAGGTAAGCAGGCCGTCGATGACGCCGGTCTGCAGGGCCGGCGGTACGTCGCCGAAAGCCATGGCCTGGGGATTGGCGCCGAGCGCGCTCAACAGGGCGTTCTCGGCCGGACCCATGGAGCGCATCTTCTTGCCGGAGAAATCGGCCGGTCCGATCAACCGGCCCTTCACCGCACCTGCGCCCATATACATGCTCAAATGTCCCGCCCCCATGATGGTGATGTCATGGGCTTTGTTGAAATGATCAGCCAGGGCCGCGAAAGTCTTGGTGCGATCGACCGCATCGATGGCCCCGACGGTGGACAGTTTGCCTGCGCCCAGCAACACATTGGCTAAAGGTTCAACACTGGAGGTCTTGCCGAACTGGCCTGTAAGGATCTCCAGGTTGCCCTGGGTCAACGCTTTGGTGCCCTGAGGCACGGTATAGAGTGACTTGGCCCAGAAAATCTGTACCTTGCTGCCGGGAATGCGCTTTTCCACCTGTTCAGCAAAGTAGACTTCCGCGATGGCGGCTGGATGCGGCGGTCCATTATGATCCGATGCCCAGCGCAGTTTAACCGGTTCCACTGCACCTGCCATCTGCATAGGCGCCGCAACAACGGCCGCTGCCAAAACCGATGTGATCAGAATTGATTTTCGCGACATAGTTTCTCCCTTTCGCCATGTCTAACCAAGTTCGCCCGGGTTTGGCATGGCTAGTCCGTGCCCTAGATTTTCTTTCACCCACAATCTTATTGGTGCCGGCGTGTGAAGCCCATCAATTTTTTTGCGCCTGTATTGGCTAATCAATAAGGCGCGGTTCCCTTGAGCATGACCCGATAGAGATAGCGGACTTGATCGTGGTCATAGTCGCCGTTGGCCTTGTGTAGCAGGCAACGGTTGTCCCACATCACCAGATCCCCCAACCGCCATTGGTGGCGGTATTGGTACTTTTCCTGTGTCCCATGCGCCAATAGTTCGTTGAGCAAGGCCAATGCATCGGCTTCCGCCAATCCCGGGATTTCCTCGATACGGATGGGATTGAGGTAAAGGGATTTGCGACCCGTCTCTGGATGGGTGCGGACGAGAGGGTGGATGACAGCCTTTGCCAACTCGTCTTGCCGCTCCGGCGTCAAGCCCATCAGTTTCCGTTCGCTGTGTCTGCTTTGATAGACGTGCTTGCATTTCAATCCGTCGATCCGGGTCTTCATGTGGTCCGGCAGCTCCACATATGCTTTGTGCATGTTGACGAATTGGGTATCGCCTCCTCGATCCGGCAATTGCAGAGCCAGCAAAACAGTTGCCTTGGGCGGCATAGGGTCATTGGAATGATCGGTGTGATAGCCGGCACCTGGAATATAGCGTTTGCCGTTGGCGTAATGGTCCTGGTTCGAGAGGTAGTGGATTTGCGGACAATCCGGCAGAGCAAAGCGGGTGTTGTGCTGCTCGAACACTTCGCCGAAGTTTTGCACGGCGCCAAGTAGTTCGGTCGCGGATAGTGATTGGTCGCGAAACACCAGGACCGCATGGTCAAGAAACGAACGGTTGAGTGCCTCTCGGGTCACTGTGTCGATTGGGCCTGATAGATCGACGCCGCGGACTTCGGCCCCGGTGTGGTTGGTGAGAGGTGTAATTTTGTACGTCATACGCCGTTCCGCACTGTTGCATCCGCTGTCCGGCTAGTGAACAGGCATCTGATTGCTGGGTCAATTTTCCTGGCTCGGCCCAGTTTGACCATAAAAGTTATCTGTATTAGCCTCCAACCAAACGTTTGTTTGGTTTAGGCATGTATCATGTACACAAACTACAATGGGAATTGGGGGAATTGGGGATGGAAGATCTCTCAACGGCCGTCCGGATCGATGAACTACCACCACTACAGGCCATCAAGACCAAGATCGAGGACCCACCGAACGATGTGGAGATCCTGGCCGGTCCCCGGCAATTCAATGAGAAAGACGAATTGCCCGAGGAGTATCGGGAACTGTTGATCCACCTGATTTACAATCACGCAGAAAACATCGACTCCCAGCCTTATTGCGACATGATCGAGAGCCAGTGGCAGTTGGCCCGGGAACAAGCGCCGACCAAACTGGACCTGATGATGATGGCGCGGTTTCATTACGAGGAACTCAATCACGGGCACATATTTGCCAAACTGCTACGGGGTCTGGCCCCCGACATTGAAAAGTATGAACTGCGACAATACCTGTTCGAACATCCACGCCGTTCCTGGCTGGAGTTAGCCATCCATCATTATCTCGCGTCCAAGGTCGGCGTTCTTCAGGAGAGCGAGTGGCAGGAATCCAGCTACGCACCGCTTGCTCAAGTGTCGCCGAAAGTCCTGCGTGAAGAACGCGGTCACGCGGGCATGGGGCTCCGCCATCTTCGCGAGGCGCTGCAGCGGGACTCAGAGAACTACGATCGCGCCAACGAGTTGCTTGTGGAATGGTGGCCCATGTCGTTGGACATGTTCGGCCGATCGGATTCGACGCGAAACCGGCGCTATAGGGCCTGGGGCCTAAAGAAACACACGAATGAGCAACTGCGTACGGCATTCATTGCTGATACCAGGCCGCAACTGCAGGCGTTGGGGCTTACGGTGCCTGACGATGTAAGCAACCGCCGGTACATGTAATGTGAACCGCTTGGGGGCAAGGGCGGGACCGACGATATGGGGAGCCGTGATGGGCATAGCTGATATGAATTGTTTCGGCGCACTGGCCATCTTCGCCGACAAGACGTCAGAATGAATACAAGACTGGCAGATGCGCCGCGCACGGAACCGCAGCGTCTGAAAGAGTTGCTTGCCGTTGCGGCGCGGCTGTTCAACACCAAGGGCTATCATGCCACGTCCGTCGCCGATATCGCTGCCGCAATGGGCATCAACAAGGGCTCGCTGTATCACTATGTGGGCTCGAAAGAGGAATTGCTCGAGCGGGTTATTATCGATGCGGCTGCCCAGCTGAGGGCCGCAAGCCAGGACCCTTCGATCGATACGCTGCCGCCGTTGGCCGCTCTCGAACAGCTCGTCCGGGTGCAATGCGAGACCTTGCTTAATCACCCCCACGAATACGGCACGCTGATCTTTCAACGGCGGAATATCCGTGATGCGGGACTAGAGGAGATTGCCGATCGGGAAAAGGCCTATGCTGGCGTGGTTCGAAAGGTGATCAGGCGCGGTATGGCGGCCGGCGTCCTACGCCATCAATCTGAAACCATTGCGACGCGCATGTTACTCGACGTGGTCAACGGCGCCTTACGTTGGTATCAACCGAGGGGAAATCTCAGCCGCGCGGAAGTCATTGACGAGGTTTGGCGCTTTGTTGCCGCCGGCCTAGGCGCCAGTTTGGAGCAGGGGGAGCAATAGCCCATGGATGCGATGGGCCAATTGCCTGACTATGAAATCGATGTAACGCCGGTGTCGGTGGCCCGCTGGCTGACGGCGCGCGACGGTGCTTTGCCACCGAACATGCCGGCGATCGGTAATGCCGTGCCCTTGTCGTACCTGTTTTTTCTTCGGGTCCAGCCCGCGGCTTGCATTTCCATCCATGCCGCCTTGGGCCGTGATCCCGACCGGGGGCTATTTGGCGGCGTCCGCTACGATGCCAAGGCTGGTGTCAGTGTCGGCGACCGGCTGGTCGCAAGTGCAAGCATCACCGGGCGTGAAACCGCGAAATCTCCAGCCGGTCAAATCGCCATCACCACGCTGCGTACAAACTATATGAACGCAAGTGGGGACACGGCGGTCGTCGAGACGGTGCGCATGGTCGACTTGCCGCCGGGGCCGTCACGGCCGCCAATTGACGGTCCGCCTGCCGATCCGGAAATGAGACAGCTTGCCGACATTGGGCCTTGCACGCCGCTGCAAATCGCCTGGATGACGGTCGAGACCGGCGACCTCAATCCCCTGCACCTGGATCCGGATTACGCTCGAGGGCGCCAGTTTCCCAATGTCGTCGTTCCGGGGACTTTGCTGGCGCCGTTGATTGAAGCAACGCTGCAGGCCGCTTTCGGAGAACCACTCGGCAATTTCGAGCTTCGTTTCCGCGCCGCGAGTTATCCGGGCGAACACCTGCAATTGTACACATCCGATGATGATGACGGCCTGCGGTTCGAATTGGTCGGAACGGGATGCGTTCGCGCCTCGGGCCGCGCCAGCCCTGTCGGAAGGCAATGATTTGAGCATGGGCACGCAGATCAGCCATAATCCCGACAGCTCATTCGTTCGCTTGCAGAGTGCGATCGAAAGGGCGTGGCAGGTCAGTTCCTTTCACAGGCAACACTGGCTCGATCATGGTGTCGCCGACAACTGGGTACCCAGGACACCGGACGAACTGCACCGATTGCCCTTTGTGCACAAGGAGGATCTGCTGGCCGCGCAACAGGCCAGT
This sequence comes from uncultured Rhodospirillaceae bacterium, assembly GCA_964344935.1. Taxonomy (GTDB): domain Bacteria; phylum Pseudomonadota; class Alphaproteobacteria. The sequence continues at coordinate 85,072 of CAYFPL010000008.1, read as the reverse complement.
CCGCCCTGGGGCGGCAATCTCGGTATTGATCCTGTCGACATAGCGCAGGTGCATTTGACCAGCGGCACATCTGGCATTGGCCAGGAACGATACGCTGTCACCGCCTCTGATGTGGAGGTTATGGGCCTGTCATGGCGCGATCAGTACCAGGCCATCGGACTAGAACGGGGTGACGTCGCCGTCTTCACGATCCCCATTTCGTTTCTGTGCGCTGGTCTCTCCGCATTTGAGGGCGCCCGGCTTCATGGGCTGGTTCCCCTTGTCACCGGCGTTGCGTCGAAGGACATGATCATCGATTTGATCACTGAACACCGCGCTGCATATCTCTACGGAACGGAAAGCTTCCTCTTGCAACTGGGCAGCAGCGTCCGGGCCCGGGGGCTGGAACAGACCTGGCAAGGTCACCTCAAGGGGGTGCAGTGTGTGGGTGCGTCACCGCAATTGATCTCTGTCGCAAGGGAGGTGTTTGGCGCTCCCTTGTTCGAGGTCTATGGCTGTACTCAGGCGGCCGCCAAGATCGCCACCACATGCCGACTGGGCGTGGATGGCGGCAGTGTACATTTCCACGACGAACACCTCTATATCGAGCTGCTTGATGTAGAAACCGGTGTGCCGGTCGAGGAAGGTACGGCCGCAGTCGTGATCTCGACGACGTTTCGACAGGCCAACCCGGTTTTCCGCTTTAACCTGCGCGACCAGGTCGAACTCGTGCCGGCGGGCACCTGCCCCTGTGGCGACCCGCGGCCAGGCTATCGTCCGGGAAGCGTGGCCCGCACCGACTCCATGCTGAAAATCCGCGGCATGAATCTTTGGCCCAGCATCGTCGATCGGACTGTCCTGGCGCATCCCCTGGTGCGCGAATTTCGCGCTCTTGCGACTTGTGACGACGACGGTGCGGACCAATTGGTTCTCAGCATTGCTACAGAAGCCGCGCTGGAAGCCGAGCCGCAAATCTGCCGTGACATCGAAGAGTCCGTGCGCACCGCAACACTCATCCGTCCGACAGTCTTGATCGATCGGGAAATCCCCGATGCCCACGGTATCTATAAGCCGGTGCGCTGGCGTGATGACCGCAAGGTTCGCCGAAGCGGCGCGGTAATTGACCCTGGCGCAGGTCCAGAATGACAAGTTTCGAAGTATTGGAGGGCATGGAATGACGAGCCAGACCAGCAACGGCCTTAGCGGCGCCGACATCCGCACCAAGCTGAAGCACCCGGTTGTGGATGCGGATGGTCATATGATCGAATGCACTTTCGCGGTGTTGGACTTTGTCCATCAGGTGGGTGGTGGCGATTTGGCACGCCGCTACGAAGCCATGCTGAAAGCCGATCCCACGGGCCCTGGGCGACGGGCAGTTTGGGTCGGAAATTCCGGTCCGGGATCCATCGACCGCGCGACGGCGATGCTGCCCAAGCTCTATCATGCCCGCCTCGATGAAGCCGGCATCGACTTCGGCGTGGTGTATGGGACCCAAGCGTTGGCCGTGTTGCGCCTTGATGACGACGAACTGCGCGCCGTGGTCTTTCGCGCCATGAACATGCTGTATGCCGATATGTTCAAGGAGGTTTCCGACCGCCTGACGCCCGCCGCTCTGATCCCCATGACGAAACCCGACGAAGCGATCGCCGAGCTCGAATTCGCGGTCGGCGAGCTCGGCCTGAAGGCGATCGTCATCAACACAATGCTCTACCGGCCGATCCGGGAAGTCCAGGCCGAGGCGCCCCACCTGGCGCAATACGGTATGGAGATGTATTCGCCAGGCATCGACGTGGGCGATACCTACGATCCGGTCTGGGCGAAATGCGTCGAATTGGGTGTCGTTCCCAGTTGTCACAATGCCTATCGCGGCCGGGGTACGACACACGGCTCACCCCGGAACTATTGCTACAACTCGTTGAACAGTTTCGGCCACGGCGGAGAGTTCTTTTGCCGATCCCTGTTTTTCGGTGGCGTGCCAGAGCGGTTTCCGGACCTGAAGTTCTGCTTCCTCGAAGGCGGCGCCGGCTGGGCCAGCCAGCTCTACAACAGCTTGTTCGAATACTGGGAGAAGCGGAATCTCGACGCTCTGTCGCGAAATCTCGACCCGGCCAAATTGGACATCGATCTGCTGGTGGAAATGGCCGAAAAGTATGGCGATGAGCGCCTGACCGCCGAACGCATTCTGGCCGAGCCCCACCAGCCGAGTACGGCGCAACTGTTTGCCCCGCCCGAGGAACTGGACGATTTCGTCGGCACAGGGGTCAATGGCGGCGCGGATATTCGCCGTATTTTCGATAACAACTTCTATTTCGGATCGGAGGCGGACGACCGCATGACCGCCGTCGCCTTCGACAGCAAGCTGAACCATCGCGCGGCCAAGATGAACGCCGTCCTCGGATCTGATATCGGCCATTGGGATGTACCGGACATGACCAAGGTCATGGTGGAAGCTTATGAAATGGTCGACGACGGTTTTATGGATGCCGACGATTTCCGCGATTTCACTTTTGCCAACGTCGCCCGTATGCATACCGGCATGAACCCGGATTTCTTCAAAGGGACCGTCGTCGAAGACGACGTCACGTCAATGCTGGCTAATACTGCCGGAAACTAATCGACCGGGCCGCAAGTGCTATCACCATTAATTGCCCGCCAGATCTTTTCCGGTGTTGCCGGCATGTCGATATGCTCGACGCCATACGGAGCCAGGGCATCGACGATGGCGTTCATCACCGCTGGCAGGGAACCGGAACAACCCGCTTCTCCGCAGCCTTTCACGCCCAAGGGATTGGAAGTGGCGGGCGAAGGGTGTTCATCGAAGCTGATGAACGGAATCTGATCCGCCCGGGGCATGGCGTAGTCCATGAACGAGCCCGAGAGCAATTGCCCGTCGCCGTCATACACAGTCTGTTCCATCAATGCCTGGCCGATGCCCTGAGCCACGCCACCATGGACCTGGCCGGCGACGATGGGCGGATTAACCATGACGCCGAAATCATCGACGGCGGTATACCTGTCTACGCTAACGGTACCGGTCTCCGGATCGATCTCCACCTCGCAGACATGCACGCCGTTGGGGTAGGTGGATGGCGGGGTATCAATGGCCAGGGCAGCATCCAACGCACCCTCGCGTCCCTCCGGGCTTTGCGCCAGTTCCAATAGGTTGATGCTGCGATCGGTACCGGCGACCCGTAGCGTGCCGGCATCGAACTCAATATCGTCCACCGCCGCTTCCAACTTGTCCGCTGCCAGGTGCCGGGCCTTTTCCTTCACCTCGGCGCTGGCCAGCACCGCCGCCGTGCCGCTGGCCATGATAGAGCGCGAGCCCCCGGTGCCGCCGCCCACAATCAGTTGGTCTGTATCGCCCTGGCGCAGGCGGATCTTCTCGAACGGAATGCCCAATTGATCGGCCAATACTTGGGCGAAAGGCGTGGCGTGGCCCTGACCGTAATCCAAGGTACCGGTGGTCAGGCTGACCGTGTCATCTTCTTCGAAACTAATGCCGCCCATCTCCTTGCCTGACGGCGCCGTCGCCTCCAGATAGCAGGACAGACCGCGCCCGCGCAGTTTACCCGCGGCTTCGCTGGCTGCCCGGCGGGCTCCATAGCCGTCCCAATCGGCCACGCTTAGGCCTTTGTCCAATGCGCCGGGGAAATCACCACTGTCGTATAGCTGGCCGGAGGCGGTGGTGTGGGGCATGTCCGCCGCCGGGATCAGGTTCTGCCGGCGCAATTCCACAGGGTCGCGGCCCATCTGCCGGGCTGCCTGCTCCACCAGCCGCTCCATGTAATAGTTCACCTCCGGCCGCCCGGCGCCGCGATAGGCACCGATGGGCGATGTATTGGTGAAATAGCATTTCGTGGTGATGGCGATCAGCGGCAGCTTGTAAACGCTGGGCAGGTTTTTGAAGATGTTGTTGACCTGCACCTGTGGCCCCACGGCACTGAGCACAGCGCCCAAATCGGCCATGCCGTCGACCCGGGCAGCAAGGAAGTTACCCTCGGCGTCTAGAGCCAGGGCGGCCTCTACCACCGAGGCACGGCCGTGCTGGTCCGAGAGGAAGCTATCGCTGCGCACATCGCACCATTTGACCGGCCGGCCCAGATCCTTCGTCGCATGCAGAAGGACGATATACTCAGGATAGGCAGGCGATCGCATGCCGAACGAACCGCCGACATTTCCCGTAATCACCCGCACCTGCTCCGGCGGCACGTTCAGGATCCTGTTGGCCATGACGTTTTTGGAGGCGAACGGTCCTTGGCAGCCGATATACAATGTGAAGCGGCCGTCGTAGCTGGCGACAGCGGCGCGCGGCTCCATGGCCGCGATGACGATGCGATTGTTGACAATTTTGAGGCGGCTGACGTGGGCAGCCTGCGCGAATGCTTCGTCGACCGCCTTTTGATCACCATTCTCGAAATCCAGGCAGACGTTGCCCGGTGCCTCCGGCCATATTTGCGGTGCTCCGGGGCGCGCTGCCGCCTCGATGCTATTGACCGCTTCCAAAGCCTCCAGATCCAGTTCGATGGCTTCCGCCGCATCCCGGGCCTGCGCAGCGGTTTCCGCGATAACGGCGGCCACGGGATGCCCCACGTAACGGACCCGCCCGATGGCAAGGGCATGGTTGTCCGGCTTCACGAGGTCGCTGCCGTCCCGGTTCTTGAGCTGCACGATACAGGGAATGGTGCCGTAGCCGGCGGCCTTCAGGTCTTCGCCTGTGTAGACGGCCAAGACACCTGGCATTTTAGCAGCCGCCGCCGTTCCGATACCTCGGATCTCACCATGGGCGATGGGCGACCGCAGAATATGGGCGTAGGCCTGTCCCGGCAGGCTGACATCGTCGGTGTAGCGGCCTTCGCCGCGCAGCAGACTTTCATCTTGGGTGCGGGGCAGGGATTGCCCCACCGCCGGCCGGTCGGCAGCAAACGTCATGGCGATTAACTCCTCCCCCATATGCTTTTGATCATTCATACCATGTTCCCTGACCTCGGGGTCAAATCCTGCTAGCGTGACGGCGCAAAGTGGTGAGCGGACGGAGCGGCGTATGACGGTTGGGGTACGGGTCGGGGTGGACATTGGTGGGACTTTCACCGATCTGGTTCTGAGTGATGGCGAAGGGAGAACCTGGTATCACAAGTGCCCTTCAACGCCGGCGCAACCGGAACAGGCCGTCCTCTCAGGCATTGGCGAATTACTTTCAGCAGCCGGTCATGCGCCAGGTGATGTGGGGGAAGTCCTGCACGGCACCACGGTGGGTTCCAACACCCTGTTACAGCAGCGTGGCGCCCGCACCGGATTGATCACCACAAAGGGGTTCCGAGACGTTCTGGAGATCGGCCGGGTGCGGACGCCTGATATGTTCGATCTGCAATGGGACAAACCCGCCCCCTTGGTGCAAAGGCGCCTGCGCCGCGAGGTCACCGAACGGATGGCTGCCGACGGGTCCGTGGTCAAGCCCCTGGACGAGGATGAGCTTCGCACGGTCGCCGAGTCGCTTTTGCAAGAGCAGGTGGTTTCCATTGCGCTCTGTTTCATCAACAGCTATCGCAACCCGGCGCACGAAGCCCGCGCTGAAATGTTACTTCGGGACTGGTTTCCTGAAACCTCCATCACCGCCTCCGTCTCCGTGCTGGCTGAAATGCGCGAGTACGAACGCACCTCGACCACGGTTGTGAATGCCTATGTCTTGCCGGTTTTGCGAAGTTATCTGCGCCGGCTGGAAGACGGCCTGCGCGACATGGATATCGATGCTCGGTTGCTGGTCAGCGATTCCAATGGCGGGCTGGCAGCGGCTAAGACGGCGCAGGAAAAGCCGGTCTTTTTCATCTCCTCCGGCCGCTCCGCCGGTGTTGCCGGTGCCGCAAGGTTGGGTCGATCTTTAGGCATGGAGGACCTCGTGGTCTTCGACATGGGCGGCACCACGGCCTCCGCCTCGCTGGTCCGGGGCGGCGTCATCTCCCGCGCCAACGAGTACGAGTTCCGCGCCGGCATCTCCACCCCGGCCCGTTTCATTAAGGCGGGCGGTTACATGATGCGGGTGCCCACCATCGACGTGGCCGAGGTGGGCAGCGGCGGCGGCTCCATCGCCGGCATCGACGACGGCGGTTTGCTCTATGTGGGGCCGCAATCATCCGGTGCGATACCCGGGCCCGCTTGTTATGGCCTGGGCGGCAGTTTACCGACCGTCAGTGATGCCAATGCAGTACTTGGCTATCTGCCACGGGAACTGGCCGGTGGCAGCCTTGCCCTGGACATCGATTTGGCGCGGCGGGCCATCGAAAAGGAACTGGCCGTGCCTTTGGGATTGAGTATCGAGGAAGCGGCCTTTGGCGTTCGAGCAGTAGCCAATGCCAATATGGCCCGGGCTATCCGCGCCGTCAGCGTGGAACGGGGCATTGATGCCCGCGATTTCACCCTGGTCGCCTTCGGTGGCAGCGGCCCCGTGCATGCCTGTGATCTGGCGCGCAGTCTTGATATCCGCCGCGTCATGCTGCCGATGATGCCCGGGGTCTTCACCGCGCTCGGCATGCTGACGGGTGACGTGGAACGGCATTTCCTCGCCGCCATGCCGGGATTGCTGTCGGATCTTTCAGTGAGCGAATTAAAGCTGGCGGCCGGGGAATTGGAGGCACGCGCCGAGGCAGCGTTGGAGCAAGAAGGTATATCGGCAACCGACATGACCTTGGCCTTCACATTAGAGATGCGCTTCGAAGGGCAGGATTCGGAAATTCCCATACCCTTGCCTCAAAATTTGAATGACGTGTCTTCGTCCGCGCTAGAGAAGGTGTTTTTGCAGGCCTATCGCGATTTCTACCAATACGCTGCCGTGGACGCGGTGGAAGTGGTGAACCTGCGCCTTCTCGCCCGGGGCAGCCGTGCCGACAAGCTGGACTTCCGAACCCTGTCGCTGCGGGAACAGATCGTGGAAAGGAAGGAAGGCCAAACACGACAGGTCTATTTTTCGCGCGAGATGGGTTGGACGGAAACAAAAGTCGTGAACCGGCTGGGTTTCGAAGGCGGGGCTTGGGGGCCGCTGATCCTGGAAAGCCCGGATAGCACCATCGCCGTACCGCCCGCGGCACATATCGAGGGCGACAGCCGCGGCAATCTAATCATAAACCTTGCCGAAGAGGGGATCAATCCATGAGCGTCATCGATCCCGTCACCTTCGCCGTGATCAAGAACGGCCTCGATACCATCGTTGATGACATGGCCTACACGGTCATGCGCACGGCCCGCTCGCCTATCGTCCGCGACGTCCTGGATTATTCCGCCACCATCTGCGATGCCAAGGGCCGCATCCTGGCCCAGGCCAAGACCGTGGCCCTGCATCTGGGCGCGGTGCCGGATGCCATGGAAGTTATTATGGAGCGCTTTGCCGGTGATCTGGCGGAGGGTGACGTCATCATCCTCAACGATCCTTATGCCGGCGGCATGCACCTGCCAGACATCTTCATGTTCAAGCCCATCTTCCACGGTGGCGAACTACAGGGTTTCGCCGTGGTCATCGCTCATCATTCAGACGTCGGCGGGCGGGTGCCGGGTTCGAATGCGTCCGATTCCACGGAAATCTACCAGGAAGGCATACGCATACCGCCCCTGAAGCTGTATGCGGCGGGCAAGGCGGATCAGACGTTGTACGCAATGATCCGTAACAATGTGCGCCTGCCCGATATGCTGGTCGGCGATCTGCAGGCGCAATTGGCCACCTGTGGCATCGGCGAACAGGCTTTCGTGGCCCTGATCGAAAAATATGGCGCCAGGGAGTTGCAAGACTATTTCGATGCCCTGTTGGACTATGGCGAACGGCTGACCCGAAATGCTATCCGTGAATGGCCAGATGGGCGTTACACCTTCACCGACTATATCGACGATGATGGCTTCGACCAGGGGCCCATCCCGATCGTCTGCGCCGTCGAAGTCCAGGGCGATCATTTGGCTGTGGACTTCGAAGGTTCCAGCGCACAGGTCAAAGGTGCCATCAATTGCACCCTGTCCTATACCAAATCATCCACCTATCTGGGTATCCGCTGCGTCCTGGGCCGGGAAATACCCAACAACGCCGGTATCTATCGCTGCGTCACGATTACGGCGCCGGAAGGTTCCATTCTGAACCCGGCCATGCCAGCAGCCGTTGCCGCACGCGCCCTGACCGGTTATCGCGTGGTGGATGCGGTACTGGGTGCCCTGGCACCCCTTGCCCCCGCGCGGGTCATGGCAGCGGGGGAGGGGGGCAACACAGTGGTCAGCATCGGCGGCTATGAGAAAACCGGTGCCGCGCCGTTTATTCTGGTGGATATGATCAACGGCGCTTGGGGCGGCCGCGCCGGCAAGGACGGCATCGAAGGGGTGACAAATCCGTCCCAGAATATGTCGAATATGCCCATCGAGACATTGGAAGCGCGTTATCCCATCCGCATGGAGACCTATGGCTTGCGCCCTGATTCCTGTGGACCGGGGCGCCATCGCGGCGGGCTGGGTTTGGTAAGGCAATACAAGCTACTGGCGGATGAGGCTGTATTGCAGTTGCGGGCCGACCGGGCCAAACATCCGCCCTATGGCCTGTTCGGCGGCGGGCCAGCGGCGCCCAGCCGTAATTTTCTTGATCCCGACGGTTCGGCGGAGGAACTGCTCAGCAAAGTGACGCGGACAATGCGCGCCGGCGAAGTAATCCGCCACGAACAGGCTGGCGGCGGCGGATACGGCGATCCCTTGGAGCGGGATCCAGACGCGGTTGCCGAAGATGTCCGCAATGAAAAAATCTCCTCGACCTTCGCCCAGGAGAAATTCGCTGTCGTCATGCACGAAGATGGTGGCGGCCCCGACCTGGATGCGACGAAGAGGCTGCGAAAGGAACGTCAGTAGCGTCCTTCAGACGATGCGCGAGCGGGGCACCGTAATCCATGTGCTCTGGGCAAAGGCCAGTAAGCGGCCGTCGTCGCCATAGAGAGCGCCATTGGCCAGGGACTTACGGCCAGATCGATGGTCCATTTCCGCCGTGATGACGCAGGCATCGCCGGGGCGAGGCCTGTCCATCAACCGCGCCGCCATGCGGCCCAGCAGGATGGTATCGTCGGCGCCGCCAAAATCGCCGCCCATGACGACATGGCCGGTGGGACAGTCCAAACAGGCCCAAATAAATTCCGGCGCGATCGTGCCATCGTCCCCAGCCAGGTCATATCCAGGCCGCCAGTGGGAGGCGTAGACGGATGGGCGTTCCTTCAATGGCCCTGCCAGGATACGCAGGCCATCCCCCACGTCCCGGCTGGGACCGCATACAAAGCAGCCCGATGCATCTTCCCTGTCCGTAACTTCCGGCGGCATGCGGGAAGCGGCTTCCGCCTCCGCAAAAGTGGCTTTGGCCAATCCTGCGACGTTCAATTCGACTGGCCGGGCCGTGGCGATCAACTCTGTATCGTGGCGTAGTTCAAGGCGACCTTCGATCTCCGCCGATACCCTCAAAGGCACGGCCAATGGAACCGGCAGGTGCAGCGTGACTTCGCCGGCCCCATCGATATGCCGTGCCAACATGCCGCAGACATAGCCGCCGTTACCCGAATTGGGCGGGCCGCGAAAGCGGCGGTCGATGACGAAATCTTTCACAACAGACCCAATGAGCGGAAGCTGGCTTCCTCGCTGCGGGTCATGATCAGATGGTCGTGCAGGACGATACCGAGCGGTTCCGCCGCGGCGGCGATCTGTTTGGTCATGTCGATATCGGCCCGGCTGGGTGTCGCATCGCCGGAGGGGTGGTTATGCACCAGGATCAAAGCCGTCGCGCCCAATTCCAAAGCCCGCTTGACCACCTCGCGGGGATATACGGGGGTGTGGTCGACCGTACCCCGCTGTTGGACTTCGTCGGTAATCAGCCGGTTCTTGCGGTCCAGGAACAGAATGCGAAAAGCCTCCCGCTTGTCGTGCCCCATGGCGGCGCGGCAGTAATCCAATAGTGCCTGCCAGGAACTGACGATGGGCTGCTCGATCACTTGCGATCTGGTCAGGTGCACGGCGGCGGCTTGCGACGCTTTGATGGTTGCTATGGTGGTTTGACCCAACCCGGCGCCTTCCAGCGCTTCCACCTCGGCCGAAAGCACCGCCGCCAGGCCACCGAATTCCTCGATCAGACGTTTCGAAAGGGGTTTCACATCGCCCTGGCGGATTGCACCGAACAGGATCAGTTCCAGGAGCTCGTAGTCGGGCAAGCTATCGGCGCCGCCCTGCAGAAACCTTTCGCGCAGCCGCTGGCGGTGTCCATGGTAATGGGGCTTTTTTTCTTTCCCGGCCAACGCGGGCTCCGTGGCGGACTAGTCGTAAGGGGGCTTATGCAGACCCTTGGGCGAGGTGGTAAAGATTTGGTGGCCGTCAGCGGTGACGCCGATGGAATGTTCGAACTGGGCGGACAGCGATTTGTCCCTGGTCACCGCGGTCCAGCCGTCGTTCAACATTTTCACTTCCCAGCCGCCCAGGTTGATCATGGGCTCGATGGTGAAGAACATGCCTTCCCGCAGTTCCATGCCCTTGCCAGCGGCGCCATAGTGCAAAACGTTGGGGGCGTCATGGAATACCCGACCCAGACCGTGGCCGCAGAAATCCCGTACCACCGAACAGCGTTCGCCTTCGGCATAGCTTTGGATGGCATGGCCGATATCGCCCAAGGTGGCGCCGGGTTTGACCACAGCAATGCCACGCATCATGGCTTCGTAGGTGATATCGCACAGTCGCCGGGCCTTGAGCTTCGGCTTACCGGCGAAATACATCCGGCTGCTATCGCCGAACCAGCCGTCCAACGTCACCGTGACGTCGATATTCATGACGTCGCCGTCCTTCAAAACACGGTCGCCGGGTATGCCATGGCAGACAACGTGATTGATTGAGATACAGACCGATTTCGGAAAGCCGCGGTAGTTCAGGGGCGAGGGATAGGCGCCATGGTCAACGATGAAATCATGGCAGATTTTGTCGATGGAATCCGTCGTAACACCGGGTTTTACGTATGGGCCGATCATATCCAAACATTCGGCCGCCAGTTGGCCGGCCCGCGCCATGGAATCAAAATCCTCCGGCTCGTAGATCTTTATCAGGCCCGTATTTTCCGCCGGTGCCGTGGCGGCGGCCGTGTAGTTCATGCTTCGATGTTCCCCATACTTACAATTCCAGCCGCAGCGGCCCGCGCACCTCTATTCCCCTGTTATCGATGCTGCAATCATAACAAACCGCCTCAACGCCCCGCGACAAGGCCCGGTCCAACTCCTTGGCATACGTCGGATCGATATCCGCCGCAATAGTAAAGCGTTTACAGTCCGTCCTTTGTACCAGATAAAACATTACTGCCCGGTTTCCAGCCGCGACCATATCGCCCAGTTCCACCAGATGCTTGGCACCTCTTTTTGTGACGGAATCAGGAAATTCCGCCAATCCCGGCTGTCGCATCAAATGCACATTCTTCACTTCCACATAGCAATCGGAACGGCCATCGCCTTGCAACAAAATGTCAATGCGGGAATTCTGTCCGTACTTCACTTCCCGACGCATTTCATCATAGTTGTTCAGGCCATCCACCTTTCCTTCGGCAATGGCTTCTTCCACCAGGCCGTTTGGATGGGCCGTATTGATACCGACCAGGCCGCCGTCGGCATGCACCAGCTCCCAAGAGTATTTCAGCTTTCGTTTCGGATTGCGGGAAGGGGAGAGCCAGACCTCCGCGCCCTCGTCCCTTAGGCCCAGCATGGCGCCGGGATTGGCGCAATGGGCTGTGATCTCCTTGCCATCGTCTAATCGGATATCGGCCAGGAAACGCTTATAGCGGCGCAACAAGGTACCGCGAATTAACGGATCAGGAAATTTCATGGCGGCAAGGTAACCATGCCGCCCCACCGGTGCAATCGCCATTCGGCTACCGCCCCGGTCGAAGGGTGATATAATTCGCCCAGTTGCCAATCGCGAGAGCCAACGCCAATGCCCCAGGGGCCCAAGACCTTTACCGCTGCCGTCATCATTATCGGCGATGAGATCCTGTCCGGCCGCACCAAGGATGAAAATCTCGGGTTTTTGGCCGAGGCCCTGAATGACGCTGGCATCCAGCTGCGCGAGGCACGCATGGTGGCCGATGTGGAAGAAGAGATCGTCGCGGCGGTGAACAGCCTGCGCAAACGCTTTGACTATGTTTTCACCACCGGCGGCATCGGTCCGACCCACGATGACATCACCGCCGACAGTGTTGGTGCAGCGTTCGGCCTGCCGGTAGACCATCACCCTGAGGCGGTGGCGATCCTGGAAGCCCATTATGCCCACACCGGTGCCGAGTTGAACCAAGCCCGCATGCGCATGGCCCGCACGCCCAAGGGCGCGTCGCTGGTGGAAAATCCCGTCTCCAAAGCGCCGGGCTTTCGGGTGGAGAATGTCTACGTTCTGGCCGGCATTCCCTCGGTCTGCCAGGCCATGTTCCACAGTTTAAAGCATGAATTGGTCGGGGGGGATCCCGTGCGCTCCGTCGCCATTGCCGTACACTTGGCCGAGGGCACTCTGGCCAAGGGATTGACCGCCTTGCAGGAGAAATACCCCGAGGTGGGTCTGGGATCTTATCCTTTCTATCGTGACGGCCGTTTCGGCTCTTCCATCGTCGCCCGCAGCCAGGTCGCCGAGAGCCTGGCGGCAGCCGCCGAAGAGATCCGTCAGTTGATGCGCGATCTGGGCGGCGAACCGATCGAGGAAAGCGCCGAAGGATGAGCGACGGCGAATCCTGGTCCCCGCGTTCACAGGCAGCCCACGCGCTGGGCTGGATCGACCCATCCACCCGCGCAGTGACGCCGCCGATCCACCCGGCCTCAACCTTCCTGCGCGATCCCGACAACGAATACCGCAGCGGCTATAGCTACGCCCGCGACACCAACCCCACATACGACCAGGCCGAGGCCCTGTTATGCGAACTGGAAGGCGGGGCGGCGGCAATGCTGTTCGCATCCGGCATGGCGGCGGCTGGCGCGGTGTTCATGAATCTCAGTCCCGGAGATCATGTATTGGCACCCAAGGTGATGTACTGGGGCCTGCGCAAATGGCTAACGGACTTCGCCCGGCCCTGGGGTTTGGAGGTGGACTTCGTGGACATGGGCGATCTGTCGGCGATCGAAGCCGCGCTGCGGCCAGGCCTAAGCCGGCTGATCTGGATCGAGACGCCGGCCAATCCCATGTGGGGGATTTCCGACATCGCCGCCATTGCCGAGCTGGCGCATGGCGTCAACGCCTTGCTGGCTGTGGACAGTACGGTAGCGACCCCGGTCTTGTGCCAGCCACTGACCCTAGGCGCCGATATCGTCATGCATTCGGCAACCAAGTATCTGAACGGCCATTCGGACATGGTGGGCGGTGCACTCGTCGGGGCGCGACAGGATGAATTCTGGCGAGGCCTGGCCGATGCCCGCCACGATGGCGGCGCCGTATTGGGTGCCTTCGAGGCTTGGCTGTTGTTGCGCGGCATGCGCACCTTGTTTCCGAGGGTGGAGATCGCCTGCCGCAATGCCATGGCCCTGGCGAAACATTTCCAAGGTCACGATGAAGTGAGCGAAGTGCTGTATCCCGGCCTGCCACAGTCCCCCGATCACGCCCTTGCAGCCCGACAGATGCAGGGCGGTTTCGGCGGCATGCTGTCTCTGCGCATGAAGGGCGGCGAAGCGCACGCCGTCGAAACCGCCGCGCGAGTGAAGCTTTGGTCGCGGGCGACCTCTCTAGGCGGCGTGGAAAGCCTGATCGAACACAGGGCCAGTGTCGAAGGTACCGATACCCCGGTGCCGGACGATCTGCTGCGTCTGTCCTGCGGCATCGAAGCGGCAGAAGATTTGATCGCCGACCTGGAAACGGCCATGGGGAATGGCTAAGCTGCCACGTTGGGTCCACCTACCTATCTCATCATCAAGGACATCGCAAAGATGATTGATCTCTATACCTTTGGCACGCCCAACGGGCGCAAGGCCTCCATCATGCTGGAGGAAGTCGGCCTGCCCTATACGGTGCACACTGTGCATATCGGCAAGGATGAACAGTTCGCCCCCGAGTTCCTGAAGATTTCGCCGAACAACAAGATACCGGCCATCGTCGATAACGACGTGGACGGAGATCCGATCTCGGTGTTTGAAACTGGTGCCATCCTGATCTATCTGGCTGAAAAGACCAATTCACCGCTGCTGCCCACTGAACCTCGGGCGCGTGCGGACGTGATGCAATGGCTGATGTGGCAGATGGGCGGACAGGGCCCCATGTTCGGCCAGGCCAATTGGTTCATCGGAAATCAACCGGATAACGAGCGGGCCATCGAACGCTATGTCAATGAATCCATCCGCTTGCTGGGCGTGCTGGACCGTAATCTGGCGCAGCGTGAATATATGGCCGGCGATTACTCCATCGCAGATGTGGCTACCTATTCCTGGTGCGCCGGCCGCATCCAGGATTGGATGCCGGCACAGCGCCCCGGCCAATTGGAGGAATTCAGCAACGTCAACCGCTGGATGGCCGCCTGTATCGCCCGCCCCGCCGTTGCCAAGGGCATGACCATACCCTAGGCCGGCATCGTATTAAGCAAGGAATCGGATGAAATGATTGATCTCTATAGCTGGAAGACTTCGAACGGCAAGAAAGCCTCCATCATGCTGGAGGAATGCGGTCTGGAGTACAACGTCCACCCCATCAATATCGGCCAGGACGACCAGTTCACGCCGGAATTCATCGCCATCAACCCCAATTCCAAGATCCCGGCCATCATCGATCAGGACGGTCCTGGCGGGAAGCCGTACACAGTCATCGAGTCCGGCGCCATCCTTATGTATCTGGCCGAGAAGACCGGCAATTTCATGCCCACCGAGATGGCGGCCCGCTACGAGGTCATCCAATGGCTGATGTTCCAGATGGGCGGCATTGGCCCCATCTTTGGCCAGGTGCACCATTTCAAGCGGGCGGCCAAGGAAGAGGTGCCTTACGCCATCAACCGCTACTACACCGAATGCCGGCGCCTTTATGGTGTTCTGAATGCACGTCTGGAAGGCCGGGAATATTTGGCGGGTGATCTCTCGATCGCCGATTTCGCCACCCTGCCGTGGGTCTTTCGTTTTGATTGGCAGGAAGTTGACCTGAACGACTTCCCCAACGTCAAACGCTGGTACGACAACCTGATGGCGCGCCCAGCCCTGGCACGCGGCATGGAAATCCCTGCATGAACGACCCTTCCGGCCCCATCGCCAATGCCTCCGTGCAAAGGGTGCAGACGGCGCTGGAAGCGGCTGGGTCCCAGGCCCGCGTCATGGCCCTCGCGGAGACAGCACGCACGGCGCAGGACGCAGCCGACAGTATCGGCTGTGAACTGGGCGCAATCGTAAAGTCTCTGGTCTTCCGGATCGAGGGACAGGCGGTTCTAGCCCTGGTGGCTGGTGACCGCCGCTGCGATACAGACGTCTTGCCAGATGTTTTGAATTTGACGGGCAAGTGCAAGCGCGCCGATGCCGATCTGGTCCGCGAAGCGACGGGCTTTGCCATTGGCGGCGTGGCCCCCTTGGCGCACCCGGCGGCGTTGCCATCGGCTATCGACAGCAGCCTGGAGCGCTTTCAGATTTTGTATGCCGCGGCGGGACATCCCTACTGTGTTTTTCCCACCAACATGAGTGAACTGCTGCGCCTGACCAACGGTGTTGCCAGCGATAAATTTTCCATAACATAGGGATTGTTTTTTTCGGAAAAACTGATTTACCATATACTTGCCATTAACCATTTCGGGCCATGATTTTGCCAGTGACGGCATCGCGGGGGCGGTGCATATCGACCGGAGGAAAGGATATGGCAAGGTCACTGAAGGCATATACCGAGGATCATTTGAAACTGGCGGAGGCCGGCGAAAGTACGGCACAGCTTCAACTAGGTCTTCTATATTCCACAGGTCAGAAGGGTGCGCCCCTGGACTATGTCACGGCCCATAAATGGCTAAACCTGGCAGCCTTGCGCGGCAATGACGAAGCGAAGCGATTACGTACCGAACTGGCCGGCGTCATGAGTCGGGAGGAAATTTCGGAGGCTCAGCGCCAGGCGCGGGAATGGGTATCTACTCACTGATACCAATGACAAGGCTCTAATCCCCATTCAACAAAAAAGCCGGCTGACCAAGCCGGCTTTTCTTATTCGTCTAGGCAGAAAGTCTAGGCGGGATGGCCAGCAGATAGCGGGCGCGTCAGGACCTTTTGCGTGCCGTATGCCACGGCACGATATTCCGGCCCGAGCGGACTCCTCGATTGCGGCGTGCGTTTGCCGCTAAGGATTTGCACCTTCATCGCCCCCCGCTCGCGATAATCAGGTGGTGGGGCCCAGTGCTACTCGTTCAACATTTTCCCATGCCTGGCCAGCGGCGACCATGCAGGTAATCCCATTGGGATGGGTCATGATGATGGTCCAGGTACCGTCATCGGAGGTCAGAACCTCAATGACACGGCCGGACGCGGTGACGCCCATGGCTGAGGGTGATTCTTTGTGGTTCTTGCCCAGATGGGTCAGGAACTTTCCCCGTTCGCCGCAGACGGCGCCCATGGGCGCTTGCTGGGCCTGCAGGGCCGTCGAAAACAGCAAACCCGTGGTCAGAGCTGCCGTGGCAATTGCTGTGCGTAACATAATGGTCTCCTTTCTGCCTAGAAGATTTTCTGGATCTTCGATTAGAATTGTCCGTTAACGCTATTAATAAAATGTGAATTATGGAAAATAAAAACAGACGATGTCACGGCCGGTTGATTAAGTGTGATTAGCAGAATCACTAGGGATTCATTCTTTTGGGAATATGATTACTAAAAGGTTAACGGCCTATTTTTCCCCAGCACGTCGCATTTATTGCTCATTAAGCAGTACGACCCGATGCCATTGACAGGTTTCAGAGCGCTGTTTAGAAGGGGCCTTCGCGGCATGACGGAGGGATGGCAGAGTGGTAATGCAGCGGATTGCTAATCCGTCAACGTGTAATAGCGTTGCGTGGGTTCGAGTCCCACTCCCTCCGCCACTTCCGCCCAGCCAAAATATTCATGACCCTCAACAAGAAACGCGGTAACCGCAAGTGCGCCGGATCGGCCTGACGCAGCGCGTGGATGTGGTATCTGGCCGCAATGAACGGCGCGAAGGGTTGGATCAGCGCTGGCACGATGTTTTCGCCGCTCTGGGCGCCCTGGCGGTACCGCTTCCCAACCAGCCAGACGCCCAAATAATTGTGGCGACCCTGGGTCTGGACGCCATTGTTCTTACGGGTGGCAACGACGTCGCTGAATCACCGGGAGCCCAGAATGTAGCGCCGGAGCGTGATCAGTTCGAACGCGGCCTCATCGCCACAAGTCTGGCCGGCGACATTCCACTGCTGGGGGTCTGCCGGGGCATGCAGATGATCAACGTGGCCCTTGGGGGTTTTCTGGGAAGGACGACGGGGCATGCTGGGGTCGAGCATGCGATCGAAGTTCTAGAACCGGGGCCTTGGCCCGCAAATTGGCGGGTCAACAGTTACCATGACGTATGTATTCCACGGGACGGGCTTGCGGCTGAATTGCAATGCCTCGCCGTTTCGGAAAACGGAGATGTGGAAGCGTTTGTCCATGGTTCGGCACAATGTCACGGCATCATGTGGCACCCCGAACGTGAGGAACCGCCGCGGCAAGAAGATTTGGATTTCATGGCCAGGGCATTGAGGCTGTAAAGACAGATGCGTGCAATCATTCTGGCGGCGGGACAAGGCACCCGTCTGGCCCCCCATACCGATGACCGGCCGAAATGTCTGGTGGAATTGGCCGGCAGGACGATGCTGGACCGCCAGATGACGGTACTTTCGGAATGCGGCATCAAAGATACCGTGGTGGTCGGCGGTTACCGGGCCGACCAACTCAAAGGGTTGGCCGACAATGTGGTCGTAAACGAAGACTTTGCCACCACCAACATGGTCCATTCCTTGTTTTGTGCCGAAGCGGCTCTCGACGGCGTCGACGATGTTCTTATCGCCTATAGCGATATCGTCTACGAACCCCGGGTATTGACGGCCTTGCTGGCCGGCCCGGACGGGGTTGCGGTGGCGGTCAACACGGAATGGCGCACCCTATGGCAAGCACGCATGGAAGACCCACTCAGCGATGCCGAAAGCCTGCGCCTGGGATCTGACGGCCGGTTGTTGGAGATCGGACAAAAGGCTGTCGACTATGCCCAAATTCAAGGGCAGTACATGGGCTTGATCAAGGTCTCGGCGGCACGGGCGCCATTATTGCGGGGTATCTATGACGATATGTCCGCGTTGCCGAAATATACCGGCAATGCCCATGGCAACATGTATATGACCGATTTCCTGCAACAATTATGCGATGTGGATTGGCCCATTTACGGGGTTACAGTCGCCGGCGGTTGGCTGGAAGTGGACAGCGTCGACGACCTCGCGATCTATCACGACCTGGCCGCAAAAGGCGAATTAGACAGGTTTTGCCAGTTGGCCTAGCTACTTCGCTATCATCGTATCTGGGATCAGCAGAATGATCGACGGGAAGGCGATCAGGATCGCCACGTTGATCAAATCGACGAAGACAAACCAGCCGCAGCCCTTGAACATATCCCCCATCTTCACGTTCGGGGCGACACCCTTAAGGATGTAGACGTTCAGCCCCACCGGCGGAGTGATCAAGCCGATTTCCACCATGCGGACGACCAGGACGCCGAAGACGATCGGGTTGAAGAGCTCGTTGCCGGTGGTCTCGTGCAGTTCGTGGATCGTGGGCAGGATGATCGGCACCGTCAACAGCAGCATGCCGATGCCATCGAGGAACATGCCCAGGAACAGATACAGCGCCAGAATGCAAATCAACACCAGGACTGGGTTCATATCCATGCTGATGATGCTTTCGGAGACCGCTGCGGGCATGCCGGTGAAGCCAAGGAAATGCACGAAGATCAGCACACCGGCGACGATCGCGAAAATCATCGCCGTGGAGCGTGCCGTTTCCATCATGGCGGAGCGGAAGGATTTGAAGTTCAGACCCGGCAGCGCCAGCAACAGGGCACCGGCGGCGCCCACGGCGGCCGCCTCCGTCGGGGTAGCAATGCCGGTATAGATGGTGCCCATGACCAGGATCACCAACACCACCATGCCCCAGACGCCCTTTATAGAGCTGAACCTCTCAGACCATGTGATGCCTCGGATGGGCGGACCCAGCTCCGGATTGATCTTGAACCGGATGATCAGCATGATGGAATAGCTGAAAGCTTCCATCAGGCCCGGCAGAATGCCGGCCAATAGCAATGCGCCGATGGATTCCTCGGCGATGAAACCATAGACGACCATAAGCACCGATGGCGGGATCATCGTCGCCAATGTGCCGCCGGCTGCCACGCAACCCGTGGAAACCTTGTCGTCGTAACCGTATTTCTTCAATTCCGGCAGGGCGATCCGCCCCATCACCGCGGCCGAGGCGGTCGAGGCGCCGGAGGCGGCAGCGAAACCGGCGGAACCAAAGATGGTGGCGATGGCCAGACCGCCGGGCAAATGGCCCACCCATTGCCGTGCCGCCCAGTACAAATCCCTGGTGATTCCAGCATAAAAGGCGAAAAAGCCCATCATGATGAACAGCGGCAGCACCAACAGGGTGTAGGCGGAGAGATGACCCTGGGGAATTGTCGAGGCGAGGGAGGCGGCCGGGACATAGCCGCGCAGGATCCACAATCCGATAAAGCCCGTGATCGCTGTCGCGAAGGCGATGCGGATCCCCGACATCAACATGACCGTCAGGGCAATGAGGGCGAGGATGCCGAGTGTGATGGGATCCATGGAGTGTTCCTACGCTGGACGCTCGACCACTACTCGGTCGCGTGTATTTCCGAGGTATCGACGATGGGTTCGGGAAACCGATCGGGCGCGACTTTCTGCATGCCCTGCATGACCATGCGGATGGCAAGCAAACCGTATCCCATGGGGATCACCGCCGCCGATGGCCAGACCGGCCAGTAGGGTGGCGACATGGTGACGTCTTCGTAGATATAGGCAAGCCAAGCGGCCTTGGCCCCGAAATAGGCCAGGGCGGCACAGGTCAGGGCCGAAACCGCCAATGAGATAATGTCGGTCACGCGGCGCACCCGCTTTGGCAAGGCCTCGATGACGAAGGTCATGCCCACATGGCCATCCCGCGCCTGTACATAGGATACGCCGAAAAAGACGATCATGGGCAACAGCAATTCGGCGCCTTCCAGATGTCCTGGCAGCGGCGAATTGAACACATAGCGGCCGATAACTTCAGCCACCACCCAGACCATTACGCAAATGATCAAGAGCACCGAACAATAGGTGAGGATCGTCTCTATATGGCGCAGGATGATTTCCGCCCTGACCGTGACGAAGGCGAGAGCGCCGGTCACGACCAGGGCGGCGATAATAACGTACAGAAGTTCGGACATTACAAACTCAAAGGTACGAGGCTGTCCTTACTTCGTATGTTTGGCAACGACGGACCGCACGAACTTCAACATATCCGAGCCGGGCCGGCCCTTGCCGTCCTGTTCCTTGGCCCATTCCGCCCAGATCTTGTCCGCACCGGCGGCCAATTCGTCACGGACGGAGGGGGCAATTTTCACCACTTCCAGCTTCTTATGGAACATCGGGATCCATTTCTTATCCGCTGTGGTGTAGGCGGTGATCATGTTCTTGATGGCGTTATCCTGCGCCGCCGGAAGAGCCGCCTGTACTGCCTTGGGCGTGTTGTTCCAGGCATCGTTGTTGACAGTCTGCAGGCACATGAAACCGCCCATGCCCATGCCTTCCGTCACAAACTTGGATACTTCATACAGCTTGTAGGCGCCGAAGGCATAGCTGTAGGGGAAGCCGAAGCTGTCGATCGTGCCACGTTGCAGGGCGTTGTAGCCGTCAGGCGCGGTCACCATGGTCGGCACGGCACCGAAGACCTGCAGAGCCTTGGCGTTCAGGCCGGAAATGCGCATCTTCACGCCCTTCATATCGGCCGTGGTTTCGATCCGCTTGTTGCCCATGAATTCATAGGCCGGCAGGAACGCGGGCCCGAAGAACCGCATGTTCCAGCGCTTGGCCATTTCTTCCACAATGGCCGGGTGCTTGAGGACTTCCATTTCCACATTGGCCCGCTCTTGCAGATCAATGGGGAGGATGAAGGGCAGTTCCATAACCGAGAGGAGCGGCAGCTTGTTGGGATAGTAGCCGACGCAAATCTGGCCCGCCTCAAAGGCGCCGACGCGGATATTTTCCGGGTTCTGCCGGCGCGGGCCGAGGGCATCGCCATAGTTGATCTTGAGTTCGAAAGCACCGCCGCCGGCTTTTTCGAGATCAACTTTCAAGGATTCGATACCTGCGGTAAAGGCGCGCTTACCGCCCCAGATATTGAAATTCCAAGTGGAATCGGCGGCCTGGGCCGTCGATGCGGCGCCGAAGCCTAATGCCAGAAAGGCGGCAGTCGCCACGGTGGCCGTAGATTTAAGGATCGTTTTCGCCACGAAACTATACTCCCCTGTTATGTTGGATTTTGCTTCTTTAGGTTATTTTCGTACTTAGCATAGGGCTTCGGGTCGGTCAAAGCAAAGCCCGCGTGCCACGCTATCCATCAGAAATCTCCACTTCCAGGGCCAGGATCATGGCGCTCCAGGATTTGCCGTGGCCATCAAGGTTGAGGGATTCATTGACGCCGCCTTCCAGCGCCTCGTCCATGACGAAATTCACGCCTTGCAGGTTCGGCAACTCATAACGCTGGATGGAGCCCTTCAACACCCCGCCGAACGCAGCTTTCAATCTGTCGGGCGTCACCTGTTCCAGCAATATTTGATAGTGTGCCGGGTCGTAGGCGAATAAGGACAGGTTCGATCGGTTGCCCTTATCGCCGGAACGTCCATGGGCGATATCCCGCAACGGCACCTTCATGCGGTGAACACTTCCAGCGCGGGGACCACGTCCTGCCGGTCGACAAAGGCGGAATAGGTTATCACCGAGGGGGTCACATGGCCGCGATAGCCGCCGCCCGCGGCCGGGCCACAACACAACAGCGACTCTACTTCCCACAAAAGCAACTCCGCTTCGGATTGCGATGACGCGCGCATGGCACAACGCAGGCGCACATCCCCCGCCGCCGCATGGTATTCAACGGCGGAGCCATGCAGGGCCGATACGCCGATTAGGTCGATACGCATGGGTCCATTAGTGCCATGCAAATCGGCCATGCGTTCGGCCACAATGTCGCCAGCCATCCGCGCCCGTTCGGCGGCGCCAGGACCAGCATAAGAGACTTCCGCTTCAGCCAATAGGCCGCCATCGAAAGCTACGGTGACCTTCAATTGCTCCGGCCGGGGGTTGCCGCCGGCCTTGCGCACCTGGACCCGGTCGGGCCCGTCGTCTGCCAGGGCAATTTGTGAAAAATCGGCGCTGACATCTGGTGTCAAATAGGCGCCGGGATCATGCACTTCATAGAGAAGCTGCTCTTTCACCGTGCTTTGGCTGACGAGGCCGCCGCTTTGCGCCAGTTTGGTGATGGTGGCATCGCCCCGGGCCGTCACCTCTGCCAAGGGAAATCCCACATGGGCGAGGTCGGGAACCTCCTTGTGGCCGGGATCGGCGAAATAGCCGCCTGTGACTTGTGCCGCGCATTCCAAAAGGTGGCCCACGGCCGTGCCGGCGCCCAGTTTCGCCCAATCGTCCAGGTCCCAGGAATAATGATGCGCGATGGGCGCCAAAAACAAAGAAGGATCAGCCACTCGGCCGGTGATGATCACATCTGCATCTGCCTCGATCGCCGGCAGGATCGCATCGATGCCCAAATAGGCGTTTGCGGCCAGCATTTCCCGGCCCGTTTCCTTCAACCGGCAACCAGGCTCCAAAAGAGGCGTTTCCGGTCCTAGCAAATGGCTGACTTCATCGCCGGTTACCGCGGCGACTTTCAGGCCGTCCAGTCCCAATTCCGATGCCACTTTGATCGTTTTCAACGCGGCAGCTCGGGGATTGGCGACGCCCATGTTGGTGATGATGCGGGTTCCTGCGGCTCGCGCCAAAGGCAGCACAGCCCGCATCCGGTGCTCTAAAAGCGGGTTGTAGCCCTTTGATGGGTCGGCTCGTCTGTCACGATGCCCGAAGGCTAATGTCCGTTCGCCGACGCATTCAAAAACCATGGCCTGCAACCGGCCATCGCGAAGCAGGTCGAGCGCCGGTTCTAAACGGTCAGAGGAGAAACCGGCGCCGGTTCCAATGCGAAAGATGTTTTGCGTATCCATGGCGCTAATCTAACACGGCACCCATGGGCTTGCGCCGCAACTCTCAGGTTAAGAAGAACACGAAGCTGTTGGCGCGCCTATTCGGACTTGTCCTGGGCTTCGCGCCAAATCAGCCATAACCCGAACACCGCAACAAGAAAGGAAATCACGGCAATGGTCCAGGAAATAGGCCCCATCCAGATAGTGCTCTTCCCGCTAATCAGATCGTGAACGTATGCATATTGGCCAGCAAATAGGCCGACAGCAGCAAGAATTAAACCTGTCTTGGCATTCATAATGGATTCACTCCCATTCCACGCCTCGATACATCTAATATATGATTTCTTTGTCTGACCCGCAAAAGACCGCCGCTGCGGCAAATGATCGCGTGGATCAGTTTTTACCTCGCATTCTACCATTTCGGCATTGAATTGATTGAAATTGGGGAATTTTGCCCAGATTCAAGGCGAGGATTCCGTCGTCCGCATCATGCTAGTCTGACGCGATGTGAAACTTATCTTTTTGTTGATGTGGATATCTCATGACCGATTCTGAAACGACAGGGACCGGCGGCGCGCTGGCCGGTTTCCGCGTTATCGACCTGACCCGCGTTTTGGGCGGGCCGTTTTGTACGCAATTGCTCTCCGATCACGGTGCCGATGTGATCAAGGTAGAGCCGCCCCAAGGCGATGAGGTGCGTGACTGGGGACCACCCTTCAAGGACGGCCTGTCAGCCTATTTTGCCGGCGTCAACCGCAACAAGCGCGCCCTGGGTCTGGATTTGCGTACCGAGCGCGGCCAGGAAGTGCTGTTCCGCCTGTTGGAAGGCGCCGACGTAATGATCGATAACTTCAAGGCAGGCAGCCTGGAAAAGTGGGGTATCGGCTATGAAGAGGTACTGGCAAAGCGATATCCGTCTTTGATCTATTGCTCCATCACCGGTTTTGGCGCGGGTGGACCTTTTGGCGGCTTTCCTGGCTATGATGCCGTGGCCCAGGCCCTGTCTGGACAGATCTCCGTTAATGGTTCGCCGGATACAGGGCCGACGCGCATCGGTGTCCCCATCATCGATCTGGCGACGGGGCTTTACGCAGCCATCGGCATATTATTGGCGGCCGAGGAACGACGCCGTTCCGGCAAGGGACAACGGGTGGATACATCCCTGTTCGACACCGGCGTGGCGTTGTTACATCCGCAGGCGGCGAATTACTTCATGTCCGGCAAGGCGCCTGTGCTGACCGGAAACTCCCATCCCAATATTTCCCCTTACAGCCTGTATCAGACCAAACACGGCCTGTTGTTCCTAGCCATCGGCAACGATCGCCAATTCCGCCTGCTGGCCGAATTGCTGGGTCATCCCGAATGGTCCAGTGATCCACGGTTTCTGCATAACCCGGAAAGGGTGGTGAACAGGGGGGCGCTAGATGCCGCCCTCGGCGAAGCCCTAAAGGATCACATCGCCGAGGATGTCTCCTCCGCCTTGCTGGCGCAGGGGGCACCGGCCGGCGCCGTGCTGACAATTCCCGAGGTAGCCGAGCATCCCCACACCAAACATGCCGAAATGGTCGTCGAACTGGACGGCTACCGCGGCACTGGTATCCCGATAAAGTTGGGGCGCACCCCAGGTGCCGTTCGTTCCACACCGCCGCATTACGGCAGGGACACCCGCGACGTGCTTGCCTCGCTCGGTTATGAGCCGCGTCAGGTTGAAGAATTAATTGACAGCGAAGTCGCCTTTACGGAACGCGCCAAGCCGCCGGCATAGCGGCACTGATTTGTTCGCTATTATTTCCCCATTCCACTACTGGACCAGGCGGGACGGCTGCCATAGGGTGGCGGCAACTTTTTGTATAAGAAATTCGGGAGGCCGCAAATGAAAGCCTATCAGATCACGAAATGGGGCGAACCCCTGGAAGAGCGGGAGATCGAAACACCGGTGCCGGAAGGGCCGCAGGTACTGTTGCGGGTCACGGCTTCGGGCATCTGCCATAGCGATATCCACCTTTGGGACGGATATTTCGACATGGGCGGCGATAACAAATTCAAACTCGAGGATCGCGGCATGACGTTGCCTTTTACGATGGGTCATGAGGTCTTGGGCGAAGTGGTCGCCATGGGTCCCGATGCGACCGGGGTTGAGATCGGTGACAAGCGCATCTATTTCCCCTGGATCGGCTGCGGCGAATGCGATGTCTGCCAACGCGGCGAAGAACTCCTGTGTATGGCGCCGCGCACCCCGGGCACCCGCTATGCCGGCGGTTATGCGGAATACTGCCTGGCCCAGGATTCGAAATACCTGGTGCCTTTCGAGGGCGTGGAGGAAACCCATGCGGCGACCTGCGCCTGTTCCGGCGTCACCGCCTATAGTGCGCTCAAAAAGCTGAAGCACCTGCGTCCCGAAGAACACCTGATGATCGTCGGGGCGGGCGGCGTTGGCCTGGCCGGCGTCGGCATGGCCAAAGCCGTGGTCGATGCCAAACTGGTTGTGGCCGATATCGACGCGGCGAAACGAGCAGCTGCGCTGGCCGCGGGCGCGGATATGGTAATCGACAATTCCGATCCCAACGCAGTGGCGGAACTGATGGAGAAAACCGGCGGCGGCGTCCACGGCGCGATCGATTTCGTCGGCGCGCCGGCATCCTCCGGTTTTGCCATGCAAACCATGGCCCGCGGCGGCACCATCGTGGTGGTCGGCCTCTATGGCGGCGCGGTGCCGCTGCCCTTGGCCTCGCTGCCGCTGCGGATGATGAGCCTTGTCGGCAGCTATGTGGGCAACTTGGAAGAGATGCACGAACTGATGGCCCTGGTGAAGGCCGGTAAGGTCAAGCCCGTGCCGGTCACGCCGCGCCCCTTGCGCGAGGCCGGTGACGCCATCGCCGATCTGCGCGCCGGCAAGACGGTTGGGCGCTACGTTCTGACCAACTAGGCCGCATTTGCAGAAATAGGAAGACTGGTCCTGAGTGCCACGATCCGGGGCCGGCATCACATGCGCCGACATTGTTTCCGCATGCGATGATACGCTGGTAATCTGTTACGCGAGGCTCGAAACCTGCGACCAGGATTTAGGCATGCCTTTTTCGTACGAGATCGTACCATCGATGCGGCTGGTCCTTAACAAGGCGGCGGGTGTCGTGACGGCAGAGGACCTGATCGTGGCCGTGCAACAGATAGGGCAACACCCGGACTTCCAGCCGGACTTCAATCAATTCTATGATTTGACGGGTGTCGATGACTTCCAAATGAGCAGCGCCGGCGTACGGCAATTGGCTGCCGCCAATCCATTCGGAAAGGGCTCCCGGCGGGCGCTTCTTTGTGCCAAGGACCTGGTATTCGGCATGGCACGCATGTATCAAATGCTGACCGACGACCGCGATGATGAGTTCTTCGTATCGAAGAACATAGATGAGGCGTTGAACTGGCTTGAGGTATCGGAAGACGAGGACAGACGTATTCGACAGTTTATCGGCGACTAGTCAGGGAAGGCGCCGGTCGCCAGCCAAACGGCACAGTCATGGCCCAGTTCGGCAACGGCACGGGCTTCATAGGCGGCGACATCTTCATCCGTAAGCGTATCGCGCCAACGTTTGTTGGTGCCCTTGTTGACGAAGACTTCGGCACCGCCGTCGAATATGGCGCCGCCCAGGGGTGTGCTCAAGGTGGCGTGTTTTTTCATGTAGGCGAAGCTGCAATGCTCCACCATGTTGTGCCACTGCCTTTCGTCGATGGCGATATCGAGAAAGGCAGCGATCCTGCGCATTTCGCCTTCCATGTCATCGACCAGGTTCTGGTAGTGGAGGAAATGAAGGTTGGGCAGGCTGCGGATGCTCCACCAGCTGCGGATGTTTTCCCAAAACGGCCAGAACGGAAAACCGTCGTTTTCGAACCAATCGTGAAAATAAGTCCTTCGATCATCGGTTCTGGGCCGTTCGATCACCGGGCCGAGGTCTGGTAAAGCGCTGATATGCCTGTAGAAAGCGTCGTTTAGATGACGGTGGTGATTGTACATGCTCCAGACCACGTCGCGTCCATCGCGGGCGATGTAGATGTACTTCGCCTGGGGCGAATAGACCAAGGCATCGACGGGCAGGTGGGTTTTCAGGAACCGCCGGTGTGTCTGTGTTTCGATGTCGTCACGGAGGTCGATGGGCGGCAGGCGAAAATCATGCCAGGGGGACATGTCGCCAATAGGCATGCCATCCGTTTCGCCCCCGAAAATAAACTGGGCTACGATCTGCTGCAGCCAGGTCGTGCCAGACTTGGCATAGCTTGCGATGATGATGTCGTCATCACGGAACTTAAAGCCGTTCCAATAGGTCGAATCCATCGCCCAGTTGCGAAAATCCCGCGTTTTCTTGGGCCAATCGATCTTCGGATCCATCGCAACACCTTGCGAAGCACGAAACCACAATCGGGCGCACAGACCATGTCTTGATGAATAATGGTCGGCATGCACCGAACCACCGTATTGCTATTGAATTTAGTTCGGGTCGCGCCCGCTTCCAACCGCGGCCGCGATTAACGTCACATAACCGGTTCCGGCATCTTCTGCGCCGCCGCCTGAAGTAGGACGCCATTCGCACCCGGCAGATGGCTATGCTCGCTGATATGACGGCGCCAGGCCTTGGCGCCAGGCTGGCCGTGATAGAGCCCCAACATATGCCGGCTGATGGCGTTCAGACGTACACCCCTGGCCAGTTGCGCGGCGATATAGGGCTGCATGGCACCGACCAGGTCTGTGCGGCTTGGCGCCGGTCCGCTCTCACCAAAAATGGCCCGATCAACCTCCGCCAACATATAGGGTGATTGATACGCAGCACGCCCCACCATGACACCGTCCACATGCTCCAAGTGCGTCAGGCATTCATCCAGACTGTTGATGCCGCCGTTGATGACAATTTCCAGATCGGGATAGTCCCGTTTCAGGGCATAGACCCGCTCGTAATCAAGGGGCGGTATTTCCCGGTTTTCCTTGGGGCTGAGGCCGGAGAGATAGGCCTTGCGGGCATGTACGATGAATGTCTTGCAGCCCGCCGCGGCGACTTTGTCCACGAAACGGCGCAGGAAGTCATAGCTGTCCTGATCGTCGATGCCGATGCGCGATTTCACCGTAATGGGCAGATCCGTCGCCGCCGCCATCGCCGCCGCGCAGGCCGCGACCACGTCCGGCTCCGCCATCAGACAGGCGCCGAAGCGGCCCGATTGCACCCGATCGGATGGGCAGCCCACGTTGATATTCACCTCGTCATAGCCGAATTGCTGTCCGATCTCCGCCGCCATGGCCATGCGACCTGGTTCGGAACCGCCCAGTTGCAGTGCAATGGGATGCTCTTCATGCGAAAATCCTAACAGCCGCTCCCGGTCACCGTGGATCACCGCCTCCGCCGTCACCATCTCTGTGTAAAGCAGGGACCGGCGGCTGATCTGGCGCAGGAAATAGCGCTCGTGCCGGTCGGTATATTCCATCATCGGCGCGATGGAGAACCTATGTCGATGACGTTCCTTCATGCCTCTTCACGTGACTTGTAAGCCAATCTTGGATCCGTGTTTTATCGAATGTTCCATTTTCCAGGTTTGCATATATGAACTCGATGACCGATTTTGCATCGGCATCGATCGCGTAGCCATTCAACTCGAGAAAAACATCCGTGCAAGCGAAGGCCACGCGCTTGTTGCCGTCAACAAAACCATGGTTCATGTTGAGGCTTTCCCAAAGTGCGGACGCCTCTTCAATCAATCCGTCATAGTAACCCGTTTGCGGCCGCAATAGTGCCGCTTCAATTAAGCCGGGATCACGTATGCCCGGTTCACCGCCGAAAAGTTTGATTTGTTGCGAATGTATAAAGAGCGCATCATCAAGCGTTAGATAGACCGTTGCCGGCATCGCTGATGACCTTGCTTCTAACTTCGTTCCCTACTTTGCCAAGGCCTCATAGACCGTAGCCCAGCGTGCCACGCTCGTTTCATGCAGCTTTTCGACCGCTGGGTTAACTTTGCTGCCATTGGCCGCTAAGCGTTGGAAGTCTTCCGGTGAAAGAATTACAGCAACGTCGCGACCGTTCTTTTGGATGCGGACGGGTTCAGACTGGGCCATATCCAATAACTTGCCAAATTTGTTCTTTGCTTCCGAAGCCGTGATCGATTGCATCGAGGCTTACTCCAATACGTCCGAAAATTATTGGCTATTTTGGCCAAAATAGCCAATTCGAGTTCAAATTCAATGCAATTCTGAAAATTGCGACCAATCCTAAACCGAAAACGCCGAGCGAATGGCGCCGGCGGCATGGTCGAGGGCGACGATGCCCTGGTCCACCAGGGCGCCCATGCGGGCGAAGCCGTGCACCATACCGGGATAGCATTTGTATTCGACTGGCACCCGTGCTTTTGCCAAGGTCTCGGCATAGATACGGCCCTCATCCCGTAAAGGATCGTATTCGGCGGTCTGAATCCAAGCGCGGGGCAGGTCGTCGTGGCGGGCGGCCAATTGCGGCGAGGCGCGAGGATTTTGCCTGGCTTCCCGGTTCGGCAGGTAGAAATCAGCAAAGGTTTCGGTGGCCTCGGTGGTCAACAGATAGCCTTCCCCATTCTCTTCCTTCGATGCTGTCTGCGTGGTAAAATCGACTGCCGGATACATCAAGACTTGCAGGGACAGGGCCGCACCCATGGGTGCATCACGCAGTTCCAAGGCGACGACCGCGGCAAGATTCCCTCCGGCGCTGTCGCCGATCACGGCAAGCCGCGCGGGATCGCCGCCGAAAGTCTCCGCATTGGTAGCGGTCCAGCGCGTGGCGGCGATGCAGTCTTCCAGACCGGCTGGAAATTTATGCTCGGGTGCCAAGCGGTAGTCGACCGCCAAAACGATGCATTCCGCCGCCAGGGCCAGATAGCGGCACATGTGGTCATGGCTGTTCAGGGAACCAATAACCCAGCCGCCGCCGTGAAAAAACACCGCCACGCCCATGGCCGGCTTGCGGGAGACGGGAGTGTAGATGCGGATCGGTATGTCGTTGCCGTCGGGCCCCGGAATTGTCCGATCCTCTACGCTATCCAGGTCGCCCGAACTGTGGCGATAGGCCACGGTACTGGCTTCGTAGGCCTTGCGAATGGCGTGATGACCATCCTGTTCAAATGGCGAGCCGCCCGCAGCAGCGGCCGCTTCGATAATTTTCGCACATTGGGGATCCAAACTCATGCGGTCGTCCTTGCTGTGTCTTCCGTACGGCCCAACAGGTACCAAGTCGCCATCTGTCCCTTGCCCTTAACTTCGATCTCGCCACGTGGTGCCAATTCAAAACGTCCATCCAGGCGTTGGCGCACATCTTCCGAAACCTGGATACGGTCAGGCTCGCCCAAGGTTTGCATGCGCGAGGCGGTATTTACCGTATCGCCCCACAGATCATACATGAAGCGGCGCTGGCCAATAACGCCCGCCGTCAAGCCGCCCGTATGAATGCCAATACGAAGGCGCAAAGGTTTGCCATCAGGCCCGTTGATCCCGGCGGCGGCCTGTTGCATTTCCAACGCCAGATCCGCCATGGCCGGAAGATATTCCGTTTGATCCCCGAATACGCCGCCCGCCACCATGTAACCATCGCCAATGGTCTTGATCTTTTCCAGGCCATGCTTCGCGGTCAGGGCGTCGAATGTCTCGAAGACGCGGTTCAACATATCTAGAATCTGGTCGGGACGGGCGCCCGCGGCCAGGCCCGTGAAGCCGACGATATCCGCGAACAGCACCGTGGCATCGGCATATTCGTCAACGACGGTCTCGCCGCGCTCCAACCTGTCGGCCACGGGTGCTGGCAGGATAGAGGTGAGTAGGTCGTGGTAGCGAGCGCGCTGTTCGTCCAATTGACGCTTGTTGAGGTGATCCAGGCGGCGAATGCGTTCGGAACGATGCAGGGCCGCGATACCGATTAGGTTGGCGACCAGCATCTGCAGGGTCAGTTCGGACAGAATGTGGAAATCGACGACCGCGGAGAACGAGGTCATCACAAGAAACACCACTGTCGCCGTTATAATCGTACCGATGCAGTACGCGAATATCAGCGGCACGATCAGATAGGTCGCCAGGATCAGCAACATATAGCCCGACAGGTAAAGCGCCGGAACTTCAACAAAAATATTCGTCAATCCGGCTGAAATGGTCATGACGTGTACCGCCAGGGTCATGAGCATGGGCCAGCGGGTTCGAAAGTATCTGGCATATGTCAAGACCTGGAATATGGCCAGGATCGCCGTCAGGATAGACGTGCGCCAGGTTATGAACGTCACCGCCTCTTCCGGCAGCAGCATGATGTCCGAGGCTGCGAACAGCAATTGCACACCCTGCGCCATCCACAGGACGAAGCGCGCCTGGCCCAGATTGCGGTCCCGTTCCGAGGCGCGAAAATCCGCTTCCAGATCGTTATCCAGGAACACCAGGCGGCGGCTCATGCGCCCCCAATCGTTATCGTTGGTGTCCGCCCCGTCGGCGGGCCTATCAGTCATCGCGCCGTTCCCCTGAACTCGCACAGCCCTTAGGTAGGGGCGGAACCCCGTCATGTCCACTTGAATTGGCGGAAAACCGTTGTAAATAGTGAACGACCATGAGCGTCCATAAAGCCTATCAAATCGTTGTCGAATCTACCTCGGAACCCTTACAGGCGGTTCACGGGGGTATCGTCTTGGCGGATTCCGCCAAGGCCTTGGTGATGCACGAGACGGGCTTGCCCTCGTATCACTACTTCCCGCGCGAGGACGTAAAGGCGGACATCTTGGAGCCGTCGGAGCGACGCACGTTCTGTCCCTTCAAGGGCACCGCCAGTTATTGGCATTTGAATCTGCCGGACGGGCGCATTGAAAATGGCGCCTTCAGTTATGAAAAGCCACTACAACAGGCGCAGGATGTGGCCGGCTACATCGCTTTTATGGACCATGCCCTGGACCAGCCGTTATGCCTGGACGCCGTGCAGATGGACTATGCCGGTCCGCTGGTGGATTGGCTGTTGCGGGATGCCTGGCGGAACAAGACGGCCCGCGATCTGACAAAGAGTTTCGGCGAGGCGATGATTGCCTGCGGTATTCCGCTCTGGCGTTTCAGCGTCGGTATATGGACCTTGCATCCACAGCTAGCGGGCCGCGGCTATATCTGGGAACGAGGCTGGGATGAAGTTGAGGTCTTCAACACGCCTCATGGCATGCTCTCCCATCCCGACTACCTGAACAGTCCTGTCCGCTTTGTCAGCGAGGGATTGGGCGGCGTGCGTCAGCGATTGGACATAGCCGGGATGAGCGAGTTTCGCTTTCCCGTCATGGAAGAGTTGCGCGACAAGGGTGGCACCGACTATGTCGCCATGCCGTTGCCGTTTTCCAACGGCCAGATCAACACCATGACCCTGACTTCCGACCACCCGGACGGCTTTTCCACCGCCGATCTGGGCATGGTGTTCCAGTGTGTCTTTGGGCTCAGCCGCTTCTACGAGACCATTTCGTTGCGTCAGAACGCCGAAACCCTGTTGACCACTTACCTAGGCAAGCGTTCCGGAAAGCGGGTCTTGAACGGGGAGACCCAACGCGGCGCCGGCGAAGAGATTACCGCCGCCATCCTGACCTGCGATCTGCGCAATTCCACGCAGCTGGCATCGTCCCTGCCGCGACTGGCATATTTGGATCTATTGAACGACTTCTTCGAGGCCGTCTCGGAACCCATATTGTCCCGCCACGGCGAAGTATTGAAGTTCATCGGTGACGGCGTATTGGCAATTTTTCCTGTCGATAGTGATCCTGCTCTCGCCTGTGCCAAGGCCCGAGATGGCGCCGTCGAGATCATAGCCCGGCTGACAGAACACGAAGACCCGCCGTTGAGCTGCGCCATCGGCTTGCACCTAGGCGATGTCACTTTCGGCAACGTGGGCGCGCCAAGCCGTTTGGACTTCACGGTTATCGGCAGTGCCGCCAATATCGCCGCCAGGCTGTCGGATCAATGCAAGGTGATGGACCAATCCCTGTTGATCTCAGGCGCTGTGCAACAGGCCCTGGGCGAGGAGATGGTACCGCTAGGACAGATCGAACTTCGCAACGTCGCCGATCCGACGGACATTTTCACAATGGCAGTCTAGGCATCTAGGGTCGCATGAACTCGTAAGGTTCGTCGGGGTCCAGGTTCTGGATGGCATATTCCAGCTCCTCGCGAATGTCGGCGATGTCCCGGTGCTCCCGATAGGTAGCGATCACAAACGATAACATGGTCCGGGCCACATTCTCGGGCGGGTGGCCTTGGGCGCCGGCTTCGGCAATGGCGGCGTCTAGATGCTTCTTGACTATACTGCTGATGCTCATGCTTCACGTTCCTCAGATATTTCGCCCCACATATCACATTGCGTCCTGGACGTAAGCGCTGCGAGGGGACACACTTGTGGCTACACGCCGCAAAGACATCGAGAGCCGAACAATGAGCACGCTTGCCCTGGACCAAACCCCTGCTCCCATCACCCAATCCTTGGCACATGACGCCGCCGCATTGACCCATGAACAAATCGATGGCGACAGTCTGGCCGTGGCCAAGCAATGCCTGGTGGACTGGTTCGCCGTAACCTTGAGCGGCGCCGGTGAACCATTGACCCGCATTCTTACGGCAGAAGTGGCGGAAGAGGGTGGCCACCCCCGCGCCACAGTGATCGGAACAGGCGGAAAGGGCACCTTGGCCCAAGCCTGTTTGGTCAATGGCAGCGCTTCGCACGCGCTGGATTACGACGATGTCAACCGGCTGCTGGGCGGCCATCCTACGGCCCAGGTGGCCGCAGCCGTCTTGGCCATGGCCGAGGATTTGGGCGCCACCGGCCGGGACTTGCTGACCGCCTTCGTCGCCGGCTACGAAGCCGAATGCCGCGTCGGCGGCCTTGTCGCCCCCAGTCACTACGACAAGGGATTTCACGCCACCGCTACGGTCGGGACGTTCGGTGCTGCGGCCGCCGTCGGACATTTGTTGGGTCTGGACGACGATGCCATGGCCCGGGCCTTCGGCATCGCCGCAACTCAGGCCGCGGGTTTGAAATCCCAGTTCGGCACCATGTGCAAGCCCCTACACGCGGGCAAGGCGGCGGCAAACGGCCTGTTGGCGGCGCGTCTGGCAAAACGCGGATTTTCCTCCCGTACCGACATGTTGGAAGTGGCCCAAGGTTTCGCAGATAGCCAAAGCGACGATTTCGAGGAAGGCAGGGCCCTGCGCACCCCGCCCCGCGGCTTCCAGGTACGGGAAAATTTGTTCAAGTATCACGCCGCCTGTTACAACACCCACAGCACCATCGAAATCCTCGCCGGCATGCGGGCGGAACACGGCATCACCCCGGACCAGGTGGCCGAGGTCAACCTCTCCGTGGATCCGGGACACTTCAAGGTTTGCAACATCCAGGAACCGGATACCGGTTTGGAAGTAAAGTTCAGCCTGCGTCACACGGCCGCCTTTGCTTTGGCAGGTGTCGACACGGCCAACATCGACAGCTATTCCGAAGCCAATGCCCAGGACCCCGAACTGGTGACGTTGCGGCGCAAAGTCACGG
This sequence comes from uncultured Rhodospirillaceae bacterium, assembly GCA_964344935.1. Classification (GTDB taxonomy): domain Bacteria; phylum Pseudomonadota; class Alphaproteobacteria. The sequence goes on along the minus strand of CAYFPL010000008.1, from coordinate 50,324 downwards.
TCACCGCGGACGGCGGGCCTAAAAGCCGTGCCACGGCGCGGCTGCAACTCACTGATGGCCGCGTGTTCGAAGACAGTTTCGATGTCGCCGTGCCAGCCGAGGATGTCGGCGAGCAGGGTGGGAAGATCGATGCCAAATTCCGCAGCCTCGCCATACCTTTGTTGGGCGGCGAACAGGCCGAAGGGCTGCTGGCGGATTTGCACAATCTGGAAAACCTGGATGATGCCGGACGGCTGTTCGGGCATATCGCCGATTGGACAGTGAATTAGGGGACGGAGTTCAGATCAGATGAACAGAGGCAAGTGGCGGATCGGCGATGTAACGGTCACCAGGGTGGTTGAGATCGAGGCCACGGGCGGCATGAGCCGCATTTTGCCGGACGCCACCAGGGAGCGATTGCAGGAAATCTCCTGGCTGTATCCTCACTTCGTGGATGAAAACGGCCGTATGCGCGGTTCCGTGCACGCCCTGATCGTCGAGACCTCGGACCGCACCATCGTGGTCGATACGTGTGTTGGCAACGACAAGGAACGGGGCAATCCCGCCTGGAATATGTTGCAGACAGCGTTTCTCGACGATATGGCGGCAGCGGGCTACAAATTGGACCAGGTCGACAATGTTCTTTGTACCCATCTCCACATCGATCATGTGGGCTGGAACACTATGTTGGTGGACGGCAAATGGGTACCCACGTTTCCCAACGCACGTTACCTCATGGGCCAGGTGGAGTTCGACCATTGGCGCCAGGAGGGGGAAGGGGAACAGGCTGCCGTGATGTCGGATTCCGTCCTTCCCGTTTTCGATGCCGGCCTGGTGGACCTGGTTTCCACCAGCGAGAAAATCTGTGACGAAGTTAAACTAATGCCGACGGTGGGACATACGCCCGGGCATGTTTCGGTGATAATCGAAAGCCGGGGCGAGACCGCAATGATCACCGGCGACTTCATCCACCATCCCTGTCAGTTCGCCCATCCCGAATGGTCCGCTGCGGTCGATACGGACCCGGTTCAAGCGGCCCAGACGCGGCGAGAGGTGTTCGACAACTATGCCGATACGCCCATGTTGATTATCGGCACCCATTTCCACACACCCACCGCCGGCCATCTGAAGCGCGACGGCGACGCCTACCGCCTGGACGTCTAGGAACCACCGGCCATGAATTCCGAGCGGCCCTATGAGGGTATCAAGGTCGTCGATCTGAGCCAGGGCATAGCCGGGCCCTACTGTGCCATGCTGTTGGCGCAACACGGGGCGGATGTCATCAAAGTGGAACCCCATCAGGGCGACTGGGCGCGCATGCTGGGACCGCGCAACCATGACCATACGGAATTTTCCTTCGCCGCCAATATGGGCAAGCGCAGCCTGGCCATCGATCTCAAGAGCGAAGAGGCCGCGGCCGTCATTGATGCCTTGGTGGCGGAAGCTGATGTCTTTTTCGAAGGATTCCGCCCCGGCGTTATCGACCGCCTCGGTTTCGGCCACGAACGGTTGATGCAACTCAATCCAGGCCTGATCTATGTCGCCATTTCCGGCTTTGGCCAGACCGGGCCCTTGCGCGACAAGCCGGCCATGGACCCGGTTCTGCAAGCCTTCTCCGGATTCATGCTGGACAACAAGGGCGAAGACGGCGTGCCGCACCGGGCCAACCCAGTGATCAACGATATGTCCACGGCGCTCTATGCCTTTCAGGCGGTAACGCCAGCCCTCTATATCAAGGGCGATGGCGTGCCGGGCCGTTACCTGGATGTATCACTGATGCGCGGAGCGGCAAATTTGAGCGCCATTCGCATCATGTCCGCATCCCGGGGCGAGTCGAGCCGGGTGCCGCGCACTGCGCCGTCCGGCATCTTCCGCTGTGTCGACGGCTGGCTGCAACTGGTGATCCTGCAGGACCGGGATTTCCTGACCATGTGCGAATGTCTCGGCCTGGAAGACCTTGCAGCGGACGAAAGCCTGCGCGGTAACGAGGCGCGACTGAACCAGGCTGATATGCTTGCAGAGCGTGTCGCCGAGATCCTTTTGGCGGAAACCGCCGCCCATTGGCGGGATTTATTGACCGACGCCGGATTGCAGAACGAGGTGCTGCAGGACTACCGGCAGTTCCTGGAACACCCCCAGGTGCTAGAGACGGAATTGTTCTCGCCAGTGGATCTGCCCGGACTAGCGCAACCCTTACCCATTCCCAATCCACCAGGCATTCCAAAGATCGAGGCGGGGACACCGGCCGGAACCTCGCCCGTGACCGGACAGCACAACGACGAGATTTTGGCAGAAATAGGCTATGACCAGGATGCCATCGACGACATGCGCCGCCGCGACATTATCACCACCTGGAGCGGGGAGGCGGCGGCATGAGCTATGAACGCCCCTATGAAGGGGTCAAGGTGGTGGACTTGAGTCAAGGCATCGCGGGACCGTATTGCGGCATGCTGCTGGCCCAGCACGGCGCCGACGTGATCAAGGTGGAGCCGTTGCAGGGGGATTGGGCCCGCGTCCTGGGCACGCCCGTGTCCAATCATACGGAGTTCTCCTTTATCGGATCCTTGGGCAAGCGCAGTCTGGCGATCGACCTGAAGCACCAGGAAGCGCCGGCTATTATCGACGCGCTGGTGGCCAATGCCGACGTCTTCATCGAAGGCTTCCGGCCCGGCGTGATCGACCGCCTCGGCTTTGGCCACGAACGGCTGATGGCGTTGAACCCAGGCCTGGTCTACGCCTCGGTCTCCGGTTTCGGACAGATAGGACCGCTCAGCGGCAAACCAGCCATGGACCCGGTGCTGCAGGCCTTCACCGGCTTCATGCTGGACAATGTGGGCCACGACGGCATCCCCCATCGGGCCAATACCATCATTGTCGATATGTCCACGGCCCTGTTTGCGTTTTCAGCCATCGCGCCGGCCTTGCACGGCAAGCGCAAAAGCGGGCGGGGGCGGCATCTGGACGTCTCCCTGATGCAGGCTGCCGCCAATCTAACCGGTGTGCGGATCATGACCGCATCAAATAGGGAGCTGCAAACGGCAGGTGCGCCGCCGTCGGGGATCCAGGCCACGGCGGACGGCTGGCTGCAACTTGTGATCATCAAGGACAGCGATTTCCATCTGGTTTGCGAATTGATGGGCCTTGATGAATTGAAGTCGGACGAGAGCTTGATGGGCCTGCAGGCCCGCCAGGAACAGGGCGATCGCCTGCGTAAACTGTTTGCCCCGATCTTCCTCGAGAAGCCAGCGGTCTATTGGCGGGACCTTTTTACGGAAGCCGGACTGCAAAACGAGTTGCTGCAAAGTTTCGACGAGTTCGTCGCACATCCTCATGTAAACGAAAACGAATTGTTCTCTTACCTGGAACTCGCCGGCCTGGACCGGCCCATGCCCATTCCCAATCCGCCAGGCATGCCGAAGCTGACGCCTGATTCACCGACCGCGGTCTCGCCTGTGACAGGACAGCATTGTGAAGAGATATTGGGCGAACTCGGCTATGACGGCGATGCCATCGCAGCGCTGCGCAAGCGCGAGGTTATTCGGACCTGGAATCCCGCTGCCTGATCAGCCAGACCATTCGGGCCGCAGCCAGGACAGTACATAGGGCCGGGAACAGGGCGAAGCCATAGATCCATTCCGTCACTGCCGTCAACGTGGCGACGTTAATGCCGCTCGATAATCCCGCGACATTGGCCAAGAGGCCGGCGGAGGCAGCGCCGAACGCGATGCCGAGGGACTGCAGGGTGGGGATGGCGCCGGCGGTCAGGGCTTCTTCGCCGTCCCTGGCATTGCTCATGACGTGGTTCGAAACATGCACGTGGCATTGCCCGATGCCCAGGCCCGAAAGAAAGATAAGGGCGATCAGAGGCCATAGCGGCCCCGCCGCGACAAAGACACCCTGTCCAGCGATGCCCACAAGCAGACAAATGGGTCCGGTGACAATCAGAAGCCGTTGCAAAGGCGCGGCGGCGCCGGCAGCGACGAACGAACCGGTGGACCAGCCCAAGGACAGCACCGCCGAGACATATCCCGCCATCAAGGGTTGGACGCCGTGCAACTGCTGCGCCAACAGGGGCAGAAAGATGCTGAGCGGCGCGAAACTCAACGACATCAGAAAGAAGATCCAATAGCCAGAACCCACGATATGACTGAACGACGTGGGCCGGCTGGGCAACAACCGATTTTCCGCCTGATGATCGAGCCACAGCATGCCCGCCACCCCCGCCAGGGCCGCTGCGATCAGTGCCAGCCGCAACCCGAACAAAGTGGTCTGACCGCTAACGGTGACGCACAGGACTGCAGCCCCCAACAACAGCAAACGACGCCACGGGATGCGGCCACCGCCGGAGTCCGCAGCCAACTTCGGCAGAGCGCGCCGCGCCAGCACCAGCATGATCGCGACGATGGGCAGGATCAACCAATAGACCCCTCGCCAGAATCCCATCTGGGCGAAGGCGCCCGCGAACAGGGGGCCGACCAGGGCCGCCAACCCCCAAATAGCGGACATGACCGCAAACACCCGGGGCCGCTGATCCTCGTCAAACAGCTGTCGCACCATGGTGTAGGCCAAGGCCACCAGCAAACCCGCCCCTAAGCCCTGACCCGTACGCCCAACAAGGAACACGGCCATGTGCGGCGCAATGGCGCAGATCACCGATCCCAGGAGATAGACCGTGGCGGCTACGGTCAACGCCTTGCGTAGTCCAAGGCTGGCGCCCATCATGCCGCCGCTGGCCGCGCCCATGATTGACGTGATGATATAAAGGGCCGATGGCCAGGCGTAGAAAGCAACGCCCTCGATATCCGCCACGACACTGGGCAGGATCGTTGCAGTTACGAAGACGTCCATGGCGTGGAGGGAGACACAGCTCATTACCAGGGCCAGGCGCACAGGCCCTGGGCCTTGCATCAATTCATGCCAGCCGACACCTTTTTCACCCCGGTTGTCAGCCAACGCGCCGGCCTATTCCGCTGCTTGCAGGCGGCCAATGTCGGCTCGGGCGGCAGCGTATTCCGCCTTCAGGCGGTCGCAAAGTTCTTTCACGGACAGGACATCGTGAATGGTGCCCACCCCATGCCCGGCGGACCAGATATCTTTCCAACGCTTGCGGCGCTCTGCCACGGCGCGGATGGCGTCTTCATCCTGACGCCGGATCTGATCCAGGGTAACGCCGGCGCGGGTGAGGCAGGGGACCAAGGTATTGGACGGGGCATCCGTGAGGTTGCCGTAGAATATGTCGCTGGCGGAGGCCTCGATGATCATTTGGCGGTAATCGTCGGCGGCACCGGATTCCTTTGTGTTGATGAAGCGGGTGCCCATATAAACCAAATCGGCGCCCATAACCTGGGCCGCCAGCACATCGCGGCCGGTGGTGATGGCCCCGGCTAGGATGATCGTTTTGTCGGTCATCTGGCGCACTTCGTTGACCAGAGCAAACGGATTGATGGTACCGCAATGGCCGCCTGCCCCGCTGCAAACGGCGATCAGACCGTCGGCGCCGGTGGCCAGGGCCTTTTCCGCATGGCGGGCGGCGCCGATATCGTGGAATACCAGGCCGCCATACGAGTGCACCGCATCAAAGACCTCACCGGGCGCACCTTTCGAGGTGAGGATGATGGGCACTTCGTGTTTGATGCAAAGGGCCAAATCCTGTTCCAGTCGCTGATTGCCGGCGGAGACCACCAAATTGACGCCATAGGGTCCCACGGTGGCGGCACCTTCGTCGGCCAGGTTCCGTACACCCTCGGCCATGGTCACGAGCCAATCTTCCAGCTCCTCGCCGCTGCGCGTGGTATGCGCGGGGAAAGAACCCATGATGCCCTCGGCGCAACTTGCAAGCGCCAGACCGGGGTTGGAAACGGTAAACATGGGCGCGGCAATGACGGGCAGGGACATGCCCGCAATCAATTCGGAAACAGTGGTCATGGGGTCCTCAGTCGATGGTGCCGAGATTGTAGATCCAGGGCCGCCGGCCACGATCCTCTTCCTGGAACGCTGTGGTGGCCGCGTCTTCCTTCAGGGTTTGGCCGATATCGTCCAACCCTTCCAGGAGTGCAACTTGCCGGTCCGGCGTCAGATCGAAGGTGATGACGCGGCCCGATGGCGTCGTCAGGGTGCGTTGCGCCACGTCGATCTGAAACTGCATATTGCCCTGATCGTCGCCGGCTTCCGCCATTAGTTCGGCAATGGTCTCGGCGGGCAAGCGGATAGGGAGCACGGAGTTCTGGAAGCAGTTGTTAAAGAAAATATCGCCGAAACTTTCGGCGATGACACAACGGATGCCCAGGCCCTTGATGCCCCAGACCGCAGTTTCGCGACTGCTGCCGCAGCCGAAATTGCGGCCCGTGATTAAAATGACCGCATCGCGATATGCAGGTTGGTTGAGAACGAAATCCGGATTGTCGCTGCCATCGGAGAGGAAACGAAGGGGCTCGAAGGCCCGCTCGTGCATGTTCTCCATATTGGCGTTGGTCAGGTACTTCATCGGCGTGATGATGTCGGTATCGATGTTGGCCCGGGGCAGGGGGGCCGCGACGCCTTGCAACTGCTGCAGCTTATCCATTTCAGCCATCCCCCTCTAACGGCGCCATGTCGCGCACATCGGTGATCTCGCCGGCAATGGCCGCCGCCGCCGCCATGGCGGGGCTGGCCAGATGGGTGCGGGCCTTCGGACCCTGGCGGCCGACAAAATTGCGGTTGGAGGTGGAAACACAGCGTTCCCCGGGTGCGACCACTTCGCCGTTGGTGGCCACACATTGCGAACAGCCCGGTTCCCGCCATTCAAAACCGGCGGCAAGGAAAACTTCATGCAGACCTTCCGCTTCCGCCTCACGCTTCACTTGTACCGAACCGGGCACCACCCAGGCGGTCACGTCGCCGGCCACCTGGCGGCCCTTGGCCACCGCAGCGGCGCTGCGCAAGTCCGACAGGCGGCTGTTGGTGCAGGAGCCGATGAAGACCCGGTCGATGGGTGTGCCGGCGATGGCGGCACCGGCGTTGAGGTCCATATATTCAAGCGCGGTTTCTGCGTTGCCGCGCAGTTCCGCCTCGGCGAAGCTATCGGGTTCCGGAATGGTGGCATTGACCGGCAACGTCTGGCCAGGCGAGGTGCCCCAGGTGATTTGCGGTGCGATTTCCGCCGCATCGAATGAAGCTTCTTTGTCAAAGACGGCGCCTTCGTCCGTGGGCAGGCTGCGCCAGTAAGCCAAGGCCTCCTCCCAGGCCTCTCCCTCGGGGCAGAGGGGACGGCCCTGCAGGTAGGCATAAGTCGTCTCGTCTGGCGCCACCATGCCCATGCGGGCGCCGAACTCGATAGACAAATTGCAGATAGTCAGACGTTCCTCGATGCTCATAGCGCGGATGGTGGAGCCAGCATATTCGATCGCGTTGCCGACACCGGCGGCGACGCCCAGTTCGCCGATGATGTGCAGGATCACATCCTTGGCTTCCACGCCGGGACCCAGTTCGCCGTCGATGGTAATGCGCATGGTGCCGGGGCGGCGCTGGCGGATGGTCTGGGTCGCCAAAACATGCACCAATTCGGACGAGCCGATGCCCCAGGCCAGGGCGCCCATGGCGCCGTGCGTCGAGGTATGGCTGTCACCACAGACCAGCAGGGACCCTGGCAGGGTGAATCCGGTTTCTGGCCCCACCACATGAACGATGCCTTGGTTGGGATGGTCAATGCCGTAATGCGGGATGCCGGCCGCCTCCGACATATCTCGTAGAGCCCCGCCTAGGCGCTCCCCATTTGGGCTGGAGGCCAAGGTGCGGCCGGGCAGCGAGGAAATGCTGTGATCGGGAATGGCGATGCAAAGCTCGGGGTTGCGCACCGAGAGGCCCCGCTCCTGGAGGTCCGTGAGCGCACGGGCGCCGCTCAGATCGTGGATCAGCAACCGGTCCACATGCAAAAGGTCCAGGTCTTCACCCAGTGAGCGGATGACATGACTGTCCCAAAGTTTATCGAATAGGGTCTTGGCTTCCGTCATGACTGTGTTCCTTGATCCATGCCGTCACCGCCTCGTTGAACACGTCCGCCGCCTCGATATTCACCGCATGGCCCGCATCCGCCTCGACCACCTTCAAATTCGGTATGTTGGCCACTGCGAACTCGTAATTCGGCTGGAACCGTTTCTCGGCGGCGCCACAGACCAACAAGGTGGGCACGGCGGTATTCGCGGCCTCCGCCCGTACTGACAGGAAGGGGGAGGAATAGCGGAACGTCTGCGCCAGTCCTTTAGGTTGCAGCAATTCGGCGTCCCTGACCAGTGCATCCCGGCCCTCGATGGGTATGCGGCGGGCCCGACCAGGGAAAATGGGCAGTTCCTTGATGCCTTCCTTGCCGCCCTGTTCCACCAGCTGTGCCCGTTGCTCGGCCGTACCGCGATAGGTCTTCAGGTATTCTTCGCCAGCCAGGGCCGAGGATGAATTGGTGAATACCTGGGCGATGATCCGCTCAGGATGGCGCAGGGCATAGCGCATGGTCAGGCTGGCACCGAAGGACTGGCCGCAAAGGAACCATGTCTCGATACCCAGTTCCTGCCTGATCGCTTCGAAAGTCCCGACATAGGATTCGGGGTCATAGGGTTCGGGTTCGTCAGGCGCGGCGGAACGGCCATGGGCGAGCAGTTCCACCAGTACCGGCCGGGCGACACTTTGAATGGCCTCGATGTTCAGGTCCCATTGCGCCTTGGAGGACAGCATGCCGTGCAACATCATGATGTGCGGTCCGTTGCCAGGCAGTTCCTCGTAATGAAGATGGATTTCGCTCATGTCCGTTTCACCAACAGGGCATCGACAATGCTGATGCCGTTGTCATGCACCAGCACGGGATTGAGGTCCAGTTCCCCGATGACATCACCATGATCGGCCGCGAACTGAGACAGCTTTACGACGAGGTCCAGCAAGGCATCCACGTCAGCCGGCAATGCGCCGCGCACACCGTCAAGTATGGCCCGGCCTTTGAGGCGATCCAAAAGGGCGGCTGCCGCATCCCGGTTCAAGGGCACTGGTGAAAGCGCCACATCCGGGTTCACCTCCACATGAATGCCGCCGAAACCCAGCATCAGCATGGGCCCGAACGTCGGATCGTGGTTGATACCGACAATCATCTCATGGCCCTTGGGCGCCATGGGCTGGACCAGCACGCCGAGAGTCTGATCGGTGGCGGCGGCCATGACCTGTTCAAAGCCGGCCCGGACGGCGGCCTCGCCCTTGAGATTTAATGTCAATCCGCCGGCCTCTGTTTTGTGCAAGACATCCGGTGATTGAATTTTCAAGGCGACGGCGCCGCCGAAACCGGCCGCGATGGATACCGCTTCATCGGCAGTCTTTGCCAGACCTTCTTCACCGACAGGGATGCCATAGGCGCTCAAAAGCGGCTTGACCTCGAATTCGCACAGTACGGACTTTGCCAGGGCCAGGGCGCTGGCGACCTCGTTCCGGCCTGCATTTGTGCTGATCGCGGGCGCCTTAAGGAATCGCTCCCTGTGTTCGCGGTACTTCGCCAGTTCCGCCGTGGCCCGAGCACAATTGCGCATATTGCCGAACAGGGGAAATCCTGCCTGGCTCAGGATCTCGGCTGACTCGGGATGGGGCTGGGTGTAGGAGCAGAACAGGATTGGCTTGTCGACCTCTTGGGCCAGCACCTTCAAATCCGCCCGTTCCCGCTGCAGGACCGCCGGGTTGCGGCAGGAGCAGAGCACGATGATGCTGTCCAACACCGGCGAGGTGATGGCCAGGCGCGCCAAGCCGCCATAGCCGGTCTTACGCACCGCCTGGGCAGTGGCGTCGATGGGATTTTGCGATGTGCCATAAGCGGGGAGAAATTCATCGATGGTGGCCCGGGTCTCGGCATCCAGTTCGGGCAGTTCCAGGCCCGCGGCCGTGCATTGATCCGCCAGCCAGCCGCCGCCACCGCCCGAGGCGGTGCAGATACCCACACGATTGCCCATGGGCAGATTGCGCCCGTGATAGGAAAAGGCAGCAGCAATATCCACCAGTTCCACGGTGTCCCGGCCCTCGATGATGCCATAACGCTGGAACAGACCCTGATAGGCCTGATAGGAACCGGCCAAAGCCGCCGTGTGCGAGGCCGCAGCCCGGGCACCGGCCTCCGAAGTACCCACTTTGGTCAGGATGATCGGTTTGCCGGCGCGCAAGGCCTTTTCACCCACTTCCGCCAGGCGGGCGCCGGTCTTTACATCTTCCATGAACAGGATGAAGACATCCGTCTTGCCGTCGTCCAGCAGATAATCGACCACATCCAGGGCTTCGACGCAGGCCTCGTTGCCGGTGGTGATGACATAGTTGAAGGGCAATTCCTTCGGCCGGCCATGGTCGTAGAAGGCAAAGCCCATGCCCCCTGACTGCGCAATGGCGGTGATGTGGCCCTGATCCCGCCAGGGCGGCATCAAGGGCAGGTCCATGTTGTCCACGGCCGGACTGAAGGTTGGGCAAAGGGCCGCGGCGCTATTGGCGAAACCTTCCGAATTAGGGCCCATCACGGCCATGCCGTAACGGTCCGCGATGGCGCGGATTTCCGCCTGCACCGCGGCGCCTTCTTCGCCGCCTTCCTCGGCGAAGCCGGATGTTAAAATCTGCGCCGCCTTGACACCCCTTTCGCCGCATTGGGCCAGAGTGTCGGGAATGAACTCGGCGGGGATGATCAGGATTGCCAGATCCACCTGTTCCGGCACCTCGTCGATGCTCTTGTGGCACTTCAGGCCCAGGATTTCGTCATGACTGCGCGAGATGGGATAGATGGTGCCCTTGAAGTCGTGGCTGGTCATCACCGCCATCAAGCGGCCGCGCAGGATATGCGGATCGGGAGAGGCGGAAATGACGGCGACAACGTTCGGCCACAGCAGGGCTGACAGATCGGGCATGATGGGTGGGTCCTAACGCAATCCCAGTCCGCGGGCGACAATGCCGCGAAGAATCTCGGTGGTGCCGCCCTGGATGGTCAGTTTGGGCGCGATGGTGATGCTGCGGGCCAGGACTTCCTCGAACCGGACACGGTTGCCGGGATCGGTATCGACAAAGGCCGCCAGATCACGGGCGATGGAGGGCAGGGCCTGCTCCCAGACCGTGCCCAGATCCTTGACGACCGAAGCTTCCAATACCGGTTCCTTGCCCGCATGCAGCATGCCGGCAACGGAAATGGACATCCGCCGCAGGGTATGCAGTTGCGCCACCAGGCGGCCAAGCCCCTCCGCCTCGCGCGTATCCGGGTTTTCGCCGATCACGTCAATCAGTTCGAACAGTACGGAAATAGTCTCAAGAAAACGTTCGGAACCGCTGCGCTCGTAGGCCAGTTCGGATGTTGCCTGTTTCCAGGCCATGTCGGGCTCGCCCAGCAGGTTATCGAGGGGGAGGAGGGCATCGTCGAAGGTAACTTCGTTGAATTCGTAATTGCCGTTGGGGTGCAGCACCGGCCGGCAGGTGATGCCGGGGGTCTTCATGTCGACGAGGAACTGCGACAGCCCGTGGCGGCGATTGTCCTGGGTCGGCGCCGATGTGCGGAACAGGCCGATCATGTAGTCCGCCTCGTGGGCAGAGGAGGTCCACAGCTTGCGGCCGTTGATCAGCCAGCCGTCATCCGTGCGTTCCGCCTTGGTCTTGGCGGCAAACAAGTCGGAGCCGGAATCGGGTTCCGACATTCCGATACAGAACATCACGTCGCCCGAAACGATGCGCGGCAGGATATCCTGCTTGATTTCCTCGGATGCGTATTTGATCAGCATCGGGCCGCTTTGCCGATCGGCGGTGAAATGACGCCGGGTTGGCGCCCGGGCGACCAGGAACTCCTCGTTCACCACATATCGTTCCAGGAAGCTCCGCTCCTGGCCCCCATATTCCTTGGGCCAGGTCATGCCGATCCAGCCCTTCGCACCCACCTTGCGGCTGAATTCCGGGTTTATTTTGGAAGTGCCGTGGGGATCGAAGGTGCCGAGTGCAATCTCCTCCGTGAGGAATTCACGCACTTCGCCTCGAAGCTCCTCCGCCTCGGGCGGCAGACGCATGGGATCGAATTGGATGGCGACTGACATGTCTCTATTCCTCTACGCCCTAACTCAAGCCGCGGTCATGCCGTGCCACAGACCTTCGCCGCCCATGGCGGCCACCCGGCGCCCCAGTTCGGCAGCCCAGACCGCCTCGTTGTCAAAGTCGTCGCGCCAGGACCACAGGCGTTGGACAAAGCGGTGCAGGATATGCTCCTTGGTAAAGCCTATGGCGCCAAAAGCCTGATGGGCCAGGGCGGCGCCTTGGCCAGCCGCTTCACCCACGCGGATCTTTGCCGAGGCAATATCAAGATACAGGCCGTCGTCGTCCCAAGCCTGGGCATTTTCCACCATGAAGGCGACGGAGTTGGCGATGGCAATAGCGGCCGCCGCTTCTTCGCCGAGGCGGGCCAGGTTGTGCTGCACCGCTTGGAACTTGCCGATGGGTCGGCCAAAGGCCACCCGTTCTTCGGCATACTGCACGGCGACATCCAGCATGGTCTGCAAAGCGCCCGCCATCTGCATGGATCGTGCCGCCGCTCCCAGCATAATGAGGGCACGGTCATCGATGCCGTCCGGCGACTCCGCAACTTCCACTGGCGTCACGCCGTTGAAATCGACGGTGTTTAGGGCCTCGCCCGCCATGTTGCGTCCTTCACGGACAACGCAATCGGCGGTTTGAACCAGGGCGACATGGCCATCCGCCAGAACCGCCAGATGGTCCGCGTCGGCGGCGAACGATACAGCACGAGCCGTTCCTGACAGCTTGCCGTCCGCAAGGTTGATCCGATCCCCGCGCCGCGTCGGCGCTACGGTCAGGCTGCCCCCCGGTGCCATAAGCCCACCTTGTTCCAACAGCCAACCGGCGATCAGGGTCTCTGCCAAGGGTAGGGGGGTTGCGAACTCACCCGCGACACGCAAAACGGCAAAGCCCGCGCCGATGCCGGCACCGGCTCCGCCCAGTTCATCGGAAACCCAGGCGGTGGTCAGACCGGCTTCCTCCAGGGCCGACCACAAAGGTTGACGCCAGGCGTCATCCTCGGCGGCGTTGATGGTCTGCGGGTCGCCCAGGTCCTGAAAGATGCGGGTTGCCGCATCGCGGACCAGGCTTTCGGCTTCATCCATGGTCTAGCGGCCCTGGAAGTTGGGCAGTCGCCGCTCCGATGTGGCCTTGATGCCTTCCTTGAAGTCCTCGGTCTGGCGCAGTTCATTCTGGATCTTCAATTCATGGTCCGTCGCGGCCCTGACACGATCGGCCAGGCCAGCCCGCAGAGTAGCGCGGGTTTCAACCACGCCCAGGGGTGAAGAGATGGCGATCTCTTCCGCCAGTTCCATGGCCGCATCGCGCAGCTTGTCGATGGGTACCAACAGATCGGCCAAACCCCATTCAACGGCTTCCTCACCCTTGATGCGCCGGCCCGTATACATCATCAGGGCGGCCTTCTGCTGGCCGATCAGGGCCGGCAGCGTATGGGTCAAGCCAAAGCCGGGATGGAAACCAAGCCGGGTGAAGTTGGCGCTGAACCGACCTTCTGGGCAGGTGACGCGAAAATCAGGCACCAGGGCCAGGCCTAGGCCGCCGCCGATGGCCGCGCCCTGGATGGCGCCGACGATCGGCTTTCTGCAACTGAACAGGCGCACGGCTTCCTGGTAGAGATGGTTTTCCGGCTTGGGCTTGGAATCATCAATGATTTTCTGACCGGAGCCGTCGCCGAAATTGGCGCCGGCGCAGAACGACTTGCCCTGGGCCGCCAGTACGATAGAGCGGCATGAGGCCTCCGCGTCGAGTTCGTTGCAGGCATCCGCCAGCTGTCCGATCAGCGAATGGTCAAAAAAGTTATGAGGTGGGCGCTGAATTTCGATCAGCGCCACATGTCCGGTCCGGGTTACTTCAATATCTTCATAATCAGCCATATCTAGGTTCCTTTAGGCGGCAAGTGTGCATTTGCCGTTGCGGACCACGACCAAATCGCGCTCCTTCAAACGGCATTGGAACGAGACGATGTTATCGTCCCGCCACATATCGGTGATGATGGTTTCACCGGGATAGACGGGCGCGGAGAAGCGCACATCGAAACCCCGGATCATGGTGTGGTCGTAGTCGCAGACGGCTTTCAGAACAGCCCGGCAGGCGGTGCCGTAGGTGCATAGGCCATGCAGGATGGGTACGGGGAAACCGACCTTTTGCGCCAGCACGGGATCGGCATGCAGGGGATTGCGGTCACCGCTCAGCCGATACAGCAGGGCCTGATCGGCACGGGTTTCCAACTCGCAAGTCAGATCCGGGTCCCGTTCGGGGACCTGATGCGGGGCCGGGCCGTTTCCGGCCGGGCCGCCAAAGCCGCCGTCGCCGCGGGCGAAAATGGTGCTGCCCACCTTGAACAACGGTTCACCATCGGACTTCAGGCGCACGTCAATCTCGCTAAGGACCAAGGCGCCTTTGCCTTCACCCTTGTCATAGGCTTCCGTCACGCGGGCATCGGCGATCAGCTCCGCCGCGGGGGGTAGGGGCCGGTACAGTTCCAGTCGCTGCTCGCCATGCAGCACCTTGGTGTAGTCCCAGCCACACTCCGCCAATAGGTTATTGCGGGTCAAAACCACGGCCAGTGTAGGTACGGTTTTCAGTTCGCCGCCCTCGAAGGTATAGGCCAGTTCATTCTGGTCCATGGCATCGCGGCCGAAACCGACGCCCAGGGCATAAAGAATGGTCTGCAGATCGCCGTAAGAGAATTCCATGCCCTCCTTCTTCAGGGACATGAGATGGTCATAATTCATGGCCATGGCGGGATACTCCTAGTCGATTTACAGGGGATCTGACGTAAATACGGTGCGTGCGTTGCCCAAGTCCGTGGTGTTTGCGCGGAAAGCGGGGAAGGCATTCGACAGCATGGTCGCCGGCGTCCAGCCTTCGGTATTTGCAATACCTCTGATTGGCCGGGGCTGGTTCCAGATATAGACCTCGTTACCGCGAATGGAGAATATTTGTCCGTTTAAATCCTTCGCATCGTCGGCCACCAAAGCGACGCCCAAGGGCGCAATCTGGTCGGGGCGCATGCGCGCCTTAGTCAGTTCCATGCGCTTGGCCGTGGCCTCGTCTTTGATGGGGATGGTACCGATCATGCGGGTCCAGGCCGATGGAGAAAGGATATTCGAGCGCACATTCTTGCGTTCGTTCTCCATGGCGATGACGCGGGAGAGGCCGACGATGCCCATCTTGGCGGCGGCATAATTGGTTTGACCAATGTTACCGATCAGCCCGGAAGTGGAGGTGAACAGCACATAGGCCCCGTCCTCCTGGTCGCGGAAATGGTTGATGGTGGCGCGGCAAACGTTGAACGAGCCCTTGAGATGTACGTTGATGACCGCATCCCAATCCTCTTCCGACATCTTGTGAAACATGGTGTCGCGCAGGATTCCGGCCGGGGCGATGACGCCGTGCAGGCCGCCGAAGCTGTCCATGGCCTGCTCGAACATATGTTTGGCGCCGGACATCTCGGCCACGCTGTCGGAATTAGCCACGGCCTCACCGCCCGCGGCCTTGATCTCGTCGGCAACTTCCTGGGCTGGGCCTGCTTCACCGGCGTCATCGCCAGCGATGGAACCGCCCAGATCGTTGACGACCACCTTGGCCCCTTCGCGGGCCGCCAGCAGGGCATGCTCCCGGCCGATACCGCGGCCGCCACCGGTAACCAGAATAACCTTGCCGTCAAGCACACCCATCTATCGTTTCCTCCTCGTTTCTATTGCCTTTGAAAATAACGCCACTTTCGAGACCTGGAAAGCCCCGCCCGATCTGGTTCGCCGGATGATCGTCCTAGCCGGGCTTGCCCACGTTGGCGATGGGCTGGACGAACTGCAATTCCGTATCCCATGGCAAGAAGATCCAGGTGTCCTGGCTGACTTCCGTCACGAAGGTATCGACCAGCGGTCGTCCCTCGGGTTTGGCGTAGACAGTTGCGTAATGCGCCTTCGGCAGCATGGCGCGGACAACCTTGGCAGTGGCGCCAGTATCTACCAGATCGTCAATGATCAGGACGTCCTCGCCGTCACCGTCCACCGCCTTTAGGATTTCAGGATCGGCCCGGTCCTGATGGTCATAGGTCTTGATGCAGATGGTATCGACCAGGCGCACTTCCAGTTCGCGGGCGACGATGCAGGCAGGTACCATGCCGCCCCTGGTGATGGATATGATCCGGCTCCATGGACCCTGGTCCGCCAGGCGCCAGGCCAGGGCCTTGCTGTCCCGGTGCATCTGATCCCAAGAGACCGGAAACCCCTTGCTGTAGCCTAGTTCCATTTTCTTGTCCCCGTCCCGACGCTGTTGTCAGCAATCTAACCGCGCCGGCGGCCCCTGCCAAACATTGCGGTATGAATTCGGATATTTCGAACCATCTTGCGCCGCTACCGTCTGTGTCACTGAAAGACGAGGCGGCACCATGACAAAGAAATCGCAACACAGGCTCCATCGGAGTTTTCACCATTTGGCCTGGGCCAACCTGATGGCCCAGTCTGCCGAACAGATTGCCCTTGCGGCTGCGCCCATGGTGGCCGTGCTGGTGCTGGGCGCCACGGTGGCAGAAACGGGAACCTTGCAAACCATTCTGACCCTGCCGTTTGTGCTCTTCGCCATTCCTGCCGGCCTGTTGGCAGACCGTTATCGCCGCAAGACCATCATGGCCTGGGCGGAAGGGCTGCGGGCGGCAACATTGATAGCCATCGTTGTTTTGATCGCTACCACCCGCTTGGATTGGCTGTCCCTAACTGTTTTGGGTTTTCTTGGCGTTTGCGGCACGGTCGCCTTTTCCGTCGCGGCGCCGGCCCTGGTGCCTAGTTTGGTGGATGGAGGCCAGTTGGCCCGGGCTAATGGACGAATTGAACTGGCGCGGACCACGGCCTTCACCGTCGGTCCGGCGCTGGGCGGTTTCCTGGTCGGGGGAATTGGCGCCGCGGCGGCGTTCGGCGTTGCCGCCATGTTCTCCCTGATGGCGGCGGCTTCCCTGTCAACCATCAAGGAACCGGCGTTGAAGGCGTTCCGGCAGAACCGACCGTTGCGGGAGATAAGAGAGGGCGTGGCGTTCGTCGCTACGCATCCCCTGTTGGCGCCCGTATTTTTGACCCAGTTCATCTTCAGCGCCGGACTGTTCATGATTTTGGCGGTCTTTGTGCCCCACGCCGTCCATGCCTTGCATTTGGACGCCGGCGCCATCGGCACCATTCTGGCGATGCTGGGGGCCGGTATGTTGATGGGCGCCTTGTCCGCCGGGTACGTCCTGCGGCGGCTTCCTTTCGGGCGGGTTATCGGCATCGGCCCGTTTTCAGGCCTATTAGGATCAGTGCTGATCGCCGCCACCGCATGGCACCCCAGCGCGGCGTTGGCCGGGGCCGGTTTCTTCCTGCTGGGCGCAGGGCCGATCCTTTGGGTGATCAGCACCACGACCTTGCGTCAGTCAGTGACACCGCCGGAACTGTTGGGCCGGGTCTCCGCCATTAACATCCTGGCCTATGGCGCACGGCCGTTGGGTGCCGGTTTGGGTGCGCTGTTCGGTGGTCAGTTCGGAGCTGCAACCGCGTTGCTGGCGGCCGTGGTCATCTTCGCCATGCAGGCTGCCGTTATCGCCCAATCACCCGCGGTGGATCTGAAACGGCAGCCTAACGGCTGAGACTGCGCATGCCTTTGTCCAGCCCGTCCAGGGTCAGGCCGAACATGCGGTGGCCCATGATCTGCTGCAGCATCTGCAGGGACGGTGTGTATTCCCAATGGCGTTCGGGCACCGGGTTGATCCAGCAGGAATGCTTGAAATGGTCCAGCATACGCTCCATCCAGACCTGGCCGGCCTCCTCGTTCCAATGTTCCACCGAGCCGCCAGGATAAACGATTTCGTAGGGGCTCATGGTGGCATCGCCAACGAAGATCAGTTTCCAGTCGGGGCCGTACGTGTTGATCAACTGCCAGGTGGGAATGTGCTCGGTATGGCGGCGGCGGTTGTCGCGCCAGACCTTCTCGTACAGGCAGTTGTGGAAATAATAAGATTCCAGATGCTTGAACTCGGTCCGCGTGGCTGAGAACAACTCCTCCATGGTGCGGATGTGATCGTCCATGGAGCCGCCAACATCCAGCAGCAACAGAACCTTGACAGTGTTGCGCCGCTCCGGCCGCATGATGATATCGATCATGCCGCCGTTCTTGGCGGTGGAGCGAATGGTGTCATCCATGTCCAGTTCGTCGGGGGCGCCGAGGCGGGCAAACTCGCGCAGGCGGCGCAGGGCGATCTTGATATTTCGGGTGCCCAGCACCACGCTGTCGTCGAAGTTCTTGTATTCCCGCTTGTCCCAGACCTTGACCGCGCGGCGGTTACGGGATTTCTCCTGCCCGATCCGGATGCCCTCTGGATTGTAGCCGTGGGCGCCGAAGGGCGAGGTGCCGCCTGTGCCGATCCACTTGTTGCCGCCCTGGTGGCGTTTTTCCTGTTCTTCGAGGCGCTTTTTCAGCTCCTCCATGATCTTTTCCCAGCCGCCCAGGGCCTCGATCTGCGCCTTTTCCTCTTCCGTCAGATGCAGTTCGGTGAGCTTGCGCAGCCATTCCTCGGGTATTTCCGCCGTCACACCTTCCTCGGGCGGTTCCAGACCCTTGAAGACGTGGCCGAAGACCCGGTCGAATTTGTCCAGGTTGCGTTCGTCCTTCACCAGGCAGGAGCGCGAGAGGTAATAGAAGTTGTTGACGTCGAATTCGGCAATGTTGTGCTCCATGGCCTCCAGAAGGGTCAGATACTCCTTCAAGGAGACGGGAACCTTGGCCTGTTTCAACTCGTAGAAAAGATCGAAGAACATGGCTGTTCTACCCCTTGCTGCCTAGTTACCTTGCTCCCGTCGGGCCAGGAAGGCAAGGCGTTCGAACAGATGCACGTCCTGTTCGTTCTTCAGGAGGGCGCCATGCAGCGGCGGGATCAATTTCTTCGGATCCTTGTTGCGCAGCACTTCCGGGGAAATGTCATCCACCATCAAGAGCTTCAGCCAATCCAGCAATTCAGAGGTGGACGGCTTTTTCTTCAGGCCGGGCACTTCGCGGACTTCATAGAAAATGTTCAGGGCCTCGCGGACCAGGTTGTGCTGGATGTCGGGGTAATGCACATCGATGATTTCCTGCATGGTCTCCCGCTCGGGGAAACGGATGTAGTGGAAAAAGCAACGGCGCAGGAATGCGTCGGGCAATTCCTTTTCATTGTTCGAGGTGATCATCACGATGGGCCGGTTCTTGGCGATGACCGTTTCCTGGGTTTCGTAGACAAAGAATTCCATGCGGTCCAATTCCAGCAACAGATCGTTGGGGAATTCGATGTCTGCCTTGTCCACTTCATCGATCAGCAGGACAGGAGAGGTGTCCTGAGTAAAGGCATCCCACAATTTACCGCGAACGATGTAGTTGGAAATGTCATGCACCTTCTCTTCGCCCAACTGGGAATCGCGCAGGCGCGAGACGGCATCGTATTCATAGAGGCCTTGGGCCGCCTTGGTGGTCGATTTGATGTGCCATTCGATCAGGGGCCGGTCCAGCGCCTTGGCGACTTCGTGGGCCAACACGGTCTTGCCCGTGCCAGGCTCCCCTTTCACCAACAAAGGGCGCTGCAGGGTAATCGAAGCATTGACGGCAATCATCAAATCTTCCGTCGCTACATAACTGTCCGTACCTTCAAATTTCATCGTTCATCAAGCCATATGTCGTGTGGGGGGAAAGGGGATAAGAAGTGGCGACAATCTAGGGCCCCCTGACGGATAACTCAAGTGGGCCGCAAAATTCCCCATGCGATGGCGGGAAAACCGTTATGATCCGCCGCATTAACTTGGCAGCGGCGGTGAATTCATGATCCAGGACGCAGGACCATATAGGGAAGAACGGTTGCCGCCGGGTATCCGATCGCGTTTCATCGACGGGATCAACGGCCTTCGCATGCACCTGCTCGAGGCAGGTTTCGAAAGCCCCGGCCGGCCTCTGGTGGTGCTGCTGCACGGCTTTCCCGAACTGGCCTACAGCTGGCGCAAGGTCATGGCACCTCTTGCCGGCGCCGGTTATCACGTCGTTGCCCCCGATCTGCGCGGTTACGGCCGCACCACGGGCTGGGACGGGGATTATGACGGTGATCTGTCGACCTACCGCTTTTTCAATTTGGTTCGCGATGTCCTGACATTGATCGAGGCGCTTGGCCACGACAGGCTTGCCGCCCTGATCGGCCACGATTTCGGTTCTGTGCTGGCCGCCGATTGCGCGCTGGTGCGGCCAGATGTCTTCAACGCCGTGGTCCTGATGAGCGCGCCCTATGGCGGACCACCATCGCTATTGCCCGCGCCCAGGGAGGATATCCAGACGAGCCTGGCAGCCTTGGATCGGCCCAGGAAGCATTACCAATGGTACTACACGACGGCGCCGGCCAATGGCGATATGCTGCATTGCGCCCAAGGGGTGCACGATTTTCTGCGCGCCTACTACCATCACAAAAGCGCCGACTGGCCCGGTAATGAGCCGTATCCCCTGGCGGCATGGACGGCTGACGAACTGGCCAAGCTGCCGACCTATTACGTCATGGACCTTGCCGACAACATGGCCGAGACCGTGGCCAAGGAAATGCCATCTTCGGCTGAGATCGCGGCCTGCGCTTGGCTGCCCGATGACGAATTGGCGATCTATGCCGGGGAATTCAGCCGTACCGGTTTTCAGGGGGGGCTGAACTGGTACCGCAGCCGGCTTTCGCCCACTTTGAACGCGGACGAGGCCCTATTCGCGGGACGCGGCATCGATATACCCGCCGCCTTCATTGCCGGTTCTGCCGATTGGGGTATTCATCAGGCGCCCGGCGTCCTGGAAAGGATGCAATCCGAAGTCTGCAAGGATTTTCGCGGCCTGCATCTCCTCGACGGCGCCGGCCACTGGGTGCAACAGGAACAGCCCCAGGCGGTGGCGGATTGCCTGTTAAGCTTCATCGGGGAACTATAGATCAGGCTAGCTTAGGAGAGCTTGACATGAACAATGATCAAAATGGCCTCTGGTTCACCGGTGGGCCCGATCCGGCGCCGGCGGGCGAGCGCCTGGCCGCCTTGCTGGAACGACCGGGCATAGTTGGTGTTCCCGGCGCCCATGACGGCCTCTCCGGTCTGTTGGCGCGCAAGGCGGGTTTCGAATGTCTTTATCTCTCGGGCGGCGCGCTGTCAGCGTCCCTGGGCCTGCCGGACCTGGGCGTCATGACTATGGAGGAGCTTTGCGCCACCACCAAGGTTCTGGCGCGGGCGACGGGCCTGCCGGTGATCGTGGATGGAGATACCGGGTATGGCGAGGCCCTGAACGCCATGCGCCTGGTGCGGGAGTTGGAGGATGCGGGGGCCGCCGCCGTGCAGATCGAGGATCAGGTGCTGCCTAAGAAATGCGGTCACCTGAACGACAAACAACTAGCCAGCCCTGAGGATGCCGCCCGAAAGATCGCCGCTGCCGTTTCGGCCCGCAGGCATCTTTTGGTGGTGGCGCGCACGGACGCGGCGGCGGAAAGCCTGGACGCGGCTATCGAACGGGCCAATTTGTACCTGGATGCAGGTGCCGATATTATTTTCCCAGATGCGCTTGTCTCCGATGATGATTTCCGCCGCTTTTGTGCCGCGGTGAAGGCGCCTGTGCTTGCCAACATGACCGAGTTCGGACGCACGCCCCAGCGCACGGCAGCGGAGCTGGAAGCCCTGGGCTGCAAGATCGTGATCTGGCCTGTCTCCTCCCTGCGCATTGCCGCCGCCGCCGTGGAGGGGCTCTATGGCGAACTGGCGCAAACGGGAAGCACCGCCGGCAAGATGAACCAGATGCAAAGCCGGGCGGAATTGTATGAAACCATCCGCTATCACGATTTCGAGGCGCTGGACGAAACCATCGCCCGCTCTGTCGTGCCGCAGACGCCGGAGTAATCGGAAAAATGACCTGGGCATTTTTAGAGAGCGCCGCACAATGAGCCTTTCCAACTACGCGGTTGAACAGGCGGCCAACCTGATTGCGACCGCCCGTCGCGTCGTGACGGCCATGCCGGCACTGCCTGCGGATTCCCGTCCCGAAACCATCGACGATGCCTATGCCATCCAGGAAGCGGTGCATGAAATACTACGGCAGGACGACTGGGGCCCCATTGTTGGGCACAAAATCGGCTGCACCACGACCGTGATGCAACAGTACCTGAAAATCG
Source organism: uncultured Rhodospirillaceae bacterium (assembly GCA_964344935.1). Classification (GTDB taxonomy): domain Bacteria; phylum Pseudomonadota; class Alphaproteobacteria. Next base: position 28,135 of record CAYFPL010000008.1, on the reverse strand, counting down.
ACCAGCCCTGCGCCGGCGGTATTTTCGAGAGCACCGTCCGGCTGAAAGAAGGCCGTTACGACCGGGCGAAACTGCGCCGACCGGGTGTCGAGTGCGAAATTGCTGTGCGACTGGGCGCCGATCTGCCGGCCCGGGACGGTGGCCACGATCATGAATCTGTAACGCCAGCCGTGGCCGCCGTCATGGCCAGTATCGAACTGGTGGACGACCGTTGGGAGGATTTCACGGCCCAGCCCATGGCTTGCCTGTTGGCGGATGAGTTCTTCGGCGCCGGCTGTGTGCTGGGCGCGGAGGTGACGGATTGGCAGGGTCTGGACCTGGCCGGCCTTGCGGGGCGTATGCTGATCAACGGCGAGGAAGTGGGCCAGGGCCGTGGCGGCGATATCCTCGACCATCCATTGAATGCCCTGGTTTGGTTGGCGAACCTAAGGGTGGCCCAGGGACAGCCCCTCCAAGCAGGGGAATTCGTTACGTTGGGCAGCCTGGTTCAGACCGTATGGATTGATGCCGGTGACGAGGTCGTCGCTGAGATCGAGGGTCTAGGCCGCGCGGTACTTAAGCTCTAGACCCGCTTGCCAAAGACGAGATTTAGTAACAGGGCGAGGACCAGAACGCCGCTGCCCACAGCGAACAGGGTTTCGAAGCCGCTCGTCAAATCGAATAGATAGGAAAGACCGTAGGCGCCTGCCGCCTGGCCGACCGCAAAGGCGATGGTGGCCCAACGCCAGCCACCGGTCTGGGCATCCGCATCGCCGGGGATCAGTTCCCGCATGCGGCCCAGGACCAGGGTCACGCTGACGGGCACGAATGCACCCATGACCAGGCTGGAAAGGAACAGAACGGCGGTGTGATCCGTCAACACCACCAGGCCCGTGAAGACCGCCTGGACCACGAAGCCCCAGCGCAGCGCCACCAGGAACCCGGTGCGGTCGGCCAAGTATCCCACAGTCACCGGACCCAGCACGGCGCCGATGCCGAACACAACCCAATGCAGGCTGCCCACGGCGATGCCCTTGTCCAGCCCTTGGGCGATGAACACCACCCAGAACACCATGTGCGGCACCAGGCCGACGGCGTTGAGGCCGTATTCAAGATAGAGCGAGCGGAGCGCGGTGCTGGTGCGGGGCCTTCGGGATCTGGACCGGTCGGCTGCATCAGGCCAGCCGCTCCAGGCGACAGCGGTCAGGATCACGGATAAAACGCCAAGGGTGATCCAGGTTTCAGCGACGCCCCAAGTTAATGTCACCGGTATCAAGGTGCCGGATAGGGCGATGCCCAGGGCCACGCCGGTCAGGATTACACCACCTGCCAATCCTTGGCGGTGGGGCGGCACGTTGGGCAACACCGTCGGGGCCGCCAGCACCATCAGAACGCCACCCGAGATGCCGGCCAGGCAGCGCCAAACGGCGAACCAGGCGAAGGGCCAGGGCTGGGAACAGGCGAAGAAGGCAACACTGGCCAGGGCCATGCCGCCCCGCAACGCAAACGTCGTTGACGTTCTGGCCGCCACGGTGCGAGCCAGGAGGGCGCCCAATAGATATCCGCCCAGATTGGCGGCACCCAGGTAGGCCGCTTCAGCGGCGTCGAACCAGCCGGCTTCGGCCAGGGCTGGCAACAGGGGTGTATAAGCGAACCGGGCTAGGCCGATCCCGACAAGCAATGCGCATAGCGCGGCAATGGCCCCCCGCCAAGGACCGGGCGGCGTCATGGCTATTTCGGAGCCATCAGGAAATCGAAATCGGCGCCCTGGTCGGCCTGTGTAACATGATCGGCATACAGTTTCGCATAGCCCCGCGCGGGCCGTACCTGACGCAGTTCCGCGGCCTTTCGGCGATCGGATAGTTCTTCATCAGAAACATTTAATGTCAATGACTTGTTGGCAATGCCTAAACTGATTTCATCACCATTCTGCACCAAGCCAATGGCTCCGCCCACGGCCGCCTCGGGCGTAACATGCAGGACGATGGTGCCGAAGGCGGTACCGGACATGCGGCAATCGGAAATGCGCACCATGTCCTTGACGCCGGCCTGTGCCAGCTTTTTCGGGATGGGGATATAGCCGGCTTCGGGCATGCCGGCGGGGCTCTTCGGCCCGGCATTCTGCAGCACCAGGATGTCGTCCGCCTTGACGTCCAGATCGTCGCTGTCAATGCGTTCAGCCAGATCTTCCAGCGAGGTGAAGACCACGGCCCGGCCGGTATGTTCGAATAGGGTGGGATCGGCGGCGGAGCGCTTCAGGATTGCGCCATCGGGCGCCAGATTGCCGAACAGGGCGACCAGTCCCCCCACATCCTCGAATGGCTCTTCCCGGGCACGGATGATGTTCCGATCCAGATAGCCAGGGGCTGCGTCAAGCCGTTCGCCGAGGCTTTCACCGGTAACGGTAAGGCAGTCCAAATGCAGGAGTGGCGACAATTCCCTCAACAACACGCCCATTCCACCGGCTGCGTGGAAATCTTCCATATAGCCCACGCCTGTGGGCTTGAGATTGACCAGCACCGGCGTCGTATCGCTGAGTTCGTTCAGGCGTTCCAGAGAGATCGGGATGCCCATGCGGCCGGCGATGGCGGTCAGGTGCAGGATGCCGTTGGTGGAGCCGCCCAGGGCCAACAGCACGCGCAGGGCGTTTTCCACCGAATTTTCCGTGATTAGTTTCGACGGTGTTAGGCCCAGGCGGGCTGTTTCCAAGGCCTGTTTACCCGTGGCTTCCGCCGCGCGCAGACGATCCGCGTGCACGGCTGGAATGGCGGCGGTGCCAGGCAAGGTCATGCCAAGGGTTTCGGCGATGCAGGCCATGGTGGAGGCCGTGCCCATGACCGCGCAGGTACCCATGGTCGTCGCCAGATTGCCCTCGATCTCGCCGATCTCCTGCGCATTGACCCGGCCGGCCCGGTAGTCGGCCCAGAAGCGGCGGCAATCAGTGCAGGCGCCCAGGCGTTCGCCCTCGTAGCGGCCGGTCATCATAGGCCCTGTGACCAACTGGATCGCGGGCAGATCAGCGGAGGCCGCGCCCATCAGTTGCGCCGGCACGGTCTTGTCGCAGCCACCCACCAGCACCACCGCGTCCATGGGCTGGGCGCGGATCATCTCTTCCGTGTCCATGGACATCAGGTTGCGGAACATCAACGAGGTCGGATTAAGGAATACTTCACCCAAGGAAATGGTCGGGAAGTCGATCGGCAGGCCGCCCACCGCCAACACCCCCCGCTTCACCGTCGCCACCAGTTCCGGCACCCCGCGGTGACAGTTGTTGTAGCCGGATGCAGTATTGACGATGCCAACGATGGGCCGATCCAGCATTTCGTCGGAATAGCCCATGGATTTGGCGAAGGAACGGCGCAGATAGAGGGAGAAATCCCTATCGCCATAGTTCGTCAGGCCGTGAGAGAGGCCCTTCGGCTTGTCGTCGCTCATTTGTTGCCGCCCGTTCGCTACCCTAGAAAAGGGCAATATGCCGACCGTATCTTATGGTGTCTACCAGCCCCGCTGACCGGGCGGCGGTGGGGTTTCAGGTGGGCCGGCGAAACATTGGGCAATTTCCATCCAAGCATTTGCCACCTCACCGCTTACGTCCAAATTGACTTCGGCGATATTGCGGCCCTGGGTGACGACCTGGCAAAAATCCAGCGCTGGACCCTCGATGCGGTCGCTCTGGTTGTCCTCGTGCCAGACCCACGTTGCACCGGAAGGCGACTTCAGATGTACGCATGGTGGCGGGCCGGGGGGCTCCAGGCCGCGGTTTTGGAATGTCCAGCCGAAGGTATTGACGCCCAGGACAGCAATGTTGCGGATGCGGTCGGTGGCTTCGCGCGGCAGGCGGAGTAGGTCGTAGATGTCCTGGCCGTGGGCCCAGGTTTCCATCAGCCGGGCGGTGGCGGCGGAGCGGATGCTCATATCAGGGCCGACCCATTTCATCCGCGCTTTGGGATCGGCCCCTGCGAATAGATCGCACAGGTTATTCAGACGGGTATGCCATTGGGCGAGCAGTTCGGCGCCTCCTCCCACCGGCTCATCAAGAAACTCGGTACCCGAACTTCGCTGTCCCGACGCCCGGGCGGCCTGGCGTTCCTCCAAAACGGCGACGAAGCGGTCGGGCTCGGTCATCGACAGAATGTTCATAAAGTCGCCCACAGTCAGGTGCTGTATGACATCTTCAGCCGTCCAGTCCTTAAATGGCGTGGGTCGCCGCCAATCGTCCGCCGACAACGTCGCCAATGTTGCCCGCAGGTCATCACCTTCGTCCCGCAAATCTTGCGCCAACTGCCGCATCACCATCGCGTTTTATCCTCCCTGTTCCAACGGCAGTCTGCGTGATGATCACGGTCTTGACCAGGGTGCCCTTTCCAGACGGCCGCGCAGACCTATACAATGCGGGCCGTTTTGGGCCTGGGAGGTTGCGTATGCGCGTCGGTGTGGAAGTTGGTGGTACGTTTACTGATCTGGTGGCCATCGAGGGCGACCAGGTGCGGGTCGCGAAAGTGCCGTCGGTGCCGGCCCGGCCGGACGAAGGCGCCATGGCCTCACTGGCGGCCGGTGAGATCGACCTGCAAAGCGTCGAGGATCTGGTACATGGCTCCACGGTCGCCACCAACGCCATTCTGGAACGCAAGGGCGCGCCTGTCGCCCTGTTGACCACGCGGGGTTTCCGTGACGTCCTTTTCCTTCAACGCCACAACCGCACCCGCATCTATGATCTGTTCTACCGCAAACCTGCGCCCGTCCTGGCGCGGCGGGATATCCTGGAGATCGACGAACGTATGTCGGGGCAGGGAGAGGTAGTAGAGCCCCTGGACGAAGTATCGACAGCGGCGAAGATCGCGGAATTCCTGGGCCAAGGGAATTATCAATCGGTCGCCATCTGCCTTCTCAACGCCTATGCGGAACCGAAGCACGAGCGCCTATTGGCGGATATCGTGGCCAAGCAGTTTCCCGACCTGACCATTACCTGTTCGGCGGACGTGACCCGTGAATTCCGGGAATTCGAACGCACCTCAACCACAACCTTGGCGGCCTATGTCCAGCCTGTGATCGACAGCTACCTGCGCCGGTTCGAGACGCAACTGGGGGAGCAGGCCTTCGCCGGCCGTTTCTCCATCATGCAGTCTAACGGCGGCCGCCTGCCCGTGGCGGGGATGTCCAAGAATGCCATTACTTCGCTGTTTTCGGGCCCTGCGGCGGGCGTGATGGGGGCGGTGCGTCAGGCCGGCCTGTCGGGCCATGGCAACCTGATCACTTTGGACATGGGCGGCACCTCCACCGACGTCTGCTTGGTGGCGGACGGCAAACCGGACCTTTCAGGAGAAACGGAAGTGGACGGCCTGCCCATCCGTACCCCGGTCCTCGATATTGTCACGGTGGGCGCGGGCGGCGGCTCCATCTGCTGGCGGGATGACGGCGGCATGCTGCGCGTAGGCCCGGAATCCGCCGGCGCCGATCCGGGCCCGGCCTGCTATGGTCGGGGCGGTGAGAGGCCCGCCATCACCGATGCCCACATGCTGCGCGGCAGCATCCGCGCCGAGGCATTTTTGGGCGGCAAGATGGACGTTGACCCAAACGCATCATCAAGTGTTTTCAAAGAATTATCAGAGATTTTTGATCTATCTCTCGAAGAAATGGCGGATAGCGCTGTGCGTGTGGCGGATGCCAATATCGTCGGTGCCATTCAGCTCGTCTCCACCGAGCGCGGCCGGGACCCACGGGACTATGTTCTGGTCCCCTTCGGCGGCGCGGGACCCCTGCACGCGGCCAGGGTGGCCGAAGAATTGGGCATCAGCACCATCCTCGTGCCGCCAAATGCGGGCGTGCTGTCTGCCTATGGCCTGTTGGCCTCTGACTTCCTGCAATATGAAACTCTAACCCGCCGTATCGCCTTGGGCGAGGGCGCGGCAGAGGAAGTACGCAAGCTGTTCGCGGAACTGCAGGCCCGGGCCACCGCATCGTTCGCGGATCTGGGCGTCAGCAGTGACTTGCATTTTACCTACAGCCTGGACATGCGCTTCATCGGCCAGGCTTTCGAAATTACAGTTGATATCCCGCCTGAAGCATTGCCGGACTTGGACGCGGATGGTTTGCTGGCCCTGTTCAACGAAGCCCACAACAGGGTCTTTGCCTTTGGCGAATCCGGCCTGCACCGGGCCGAGATCGTCTCCTTCCGACTGGGCGCCTCGGCGCCGCCCGACATGGTGCCGGCCCTGAATGAAGGCATTGGCGAAGAGGCGGTACGCGATGAACACCGGATTTTCGACCAGGGGCAATGGCGGGATTGCTTGTTGCTAAGCCGCGCCGCCATCAAAGCCGGTGATGCTGCCGTTTCTGGCCCGGCCCTCGTGGAGGACGGCACGTCGACCATTTTTGTACCGCAAGGCTGGACAGCCGAGGTCGATGACCAGGACAATATATTGTTGCAACACGGGCAAGAGGACTAGAACCATGGCCGTCAATACCGTCGATCAAGCCGTTATCAGCCAAGGACTGATCGCCGCCGCCCGTGAAATGGGCGTCAAACTGGTTCGTTCCGCCTATTCACCGGTGGTGCGCGAGGCAAATGACTGTTCCGCCGCGCTTCTGGATCGGCACGGCAACGTGGTGGCGCAAGCGGAACTGATCCCCATGCAGCTCGGACCCATTGGCGCTACTTTCAGACCCTGTGCGGAACTGTTTCCGACTGACACACTCAAGGAAGGCGACTTCTACATCAACAACGATCCATTCGAGGGCGGTCAGCACCTCCAGGACGTCTTTCTGTTCTCGCCGATTTTCTATGACGGCATTCTGGTCGGCTTCGGCGCCACGGTGGCCCATCATCTGGATTTGGGCGGCGGCGCCCCAGGCCTGAACCCCGATGCAACGGACGTGCACCAGGAAGGGCTGATCTTCCCGCCCAGCAAGTACAACATGGACCACGACTGGAACGGGGGACCGCTGGAACGCTTGATCCGCGCCAACATCCGGGTACCGGACCAGACTATCGGCGATTTCAACGCCCAGTTCGCCGCCAACGGCATTGGCGGCCGCCGGGTGCAGGACCTTTGCACCCGGTTCGGCGGGGATGTGGTGATGGAAGCAATGGACGAATTGCTCGACTACTCCGAACGGCGCATGCGGGCGGCGATCCGGGAATTGCCCGACGGCATCTACGAAGGCGAGGATTTCCTGGACGACGACGGCATTACCGACGAACCTCTACGGGTCCATGCCACGGTGGAAATCAAGGGCGATACGGTCATTGTCGACTATGAAGGCACCTGCGATCAGGTCACGTCCAACGTTAACTGCCCTTATGCCTCCACAATCGCGGCGGGGCTGTCCTGCGTGAAAGCGGTCCTGACCAGCCCCGACATCCCTTTCAACGAAGGCAGCAAGCGGGCCATCGAGGTGCGGGCGCCTTATGGAAGTATACTCAACCCGCGCAGGCCGGCGCCGGTGCGGGCGCGTATGCTGTCGGCCTATCGGGCCTATAACGCGGTGATGAAGGCCCTGGCCCCATCAGCACCGGATAAGGTGATCGCGGCCGGCTTCGATTCCACCGAGATCATCGTGCTGAGCCAGCTGTCCGAAGATGGCTACAAGATCTATCTGGAAATCCTGGGCGGCGGCTATGGCGCCTCGGCCCATGGCGATGGCTGCGATGCCGTGGACAGCCCGTTGTCCAACTGCTCTAACGTGCCCATCGAAGCCATGGACATGGAATACGACTATTTCCGGGTAGAGAACTACAGCCTGGAAGCGGACTCAGGGGGCGCCGGGCGCTATCGCGGCGGCCTGGGCTTCCAGCGCCGCTATCACATCCTGGATGACGACGTCACCTTTGCCACCTATTCCGACCGCTTCCGCCTGGCGCCGGAAGGCCTGTTCGGCGGCGCCGATGGCGTCTGTGCCTCGACCCAGGTGCTGCGGGGTGATCAGGTTATCGAACTGCCGTCCAAAGTCAGCTATCCCCTACAAAAGGGCGATATTCTGATCGCCCGGACCGGGGGCGGCGCCGGTTATGGCGATCCTGGCGAACGATCCGCGGCGGATATCGACCGCGACCTTGCAGAGGGCTTCATCAGCCCCCGGGAAGCGGCGGAGTAGCGGTGAACGAAAGCGAGCGTCTGACGCTGGCGGTCATCGGCGGCGGTCCTGCCGGCCGTGCTGCCGCCGCGGCCGCCGCGGAACTGGGCATCGAAGCAACGGTCTTCGATCAGAACGACGGCACCCTGGTCTGGCTGATCGATCCGGACGGCACGGTCTGCTTCAACCAAGGCGAAGAGGTCCGCAGTCTGACGGCCCGGCGCGTCATTCTCGCTCCAGGTGCTTTGCCTAGGCCCGTACCGGGCGGTCCGCCAGACACGGCGTTCGAAGTACCTGATATCCAGATGACCGCGGCCCTGGGATTGGCACATGCTTGGGATTCGGTGCAACGGTTCTGGTATGCAAAATGCGGCCCGAATGGCGGAACAGAATTCGAGAGGCTTTATCTCGCCGGCGCCGTGACCGGGCAATTCGGCGAGGACATCGCCGCCTGGCAGGGCCGGCGGGCGGCCGTCTCCGTGGCGCGAGACTTGGCAACTGATATCGCCGCCGGCGTCTTGTCCGATCCACCCCCTGCGGAGCCCATGACGCCCAAGCCTTTGGATGCTGCTGGTTTGGATGACGAGGCCATTGTCTGCGATTGTGAAGGCACCACGGTGGCCGACTTGCACCGTCTTGCGGCGATGGGCTGCGACGATGTCAATCAGGCCAAGGCCTTGGGCCGACCGGGTGCTGGGCCCTGCCAGGGCCGTCGCTGCGCCATGGCGGTCGCCGAGGTGCTTGCCAGTGCCCTCGGCGTCGATGTTCCCGACGCGGGGTATTTCCGCCAGCGCTGGCCTAGTAGTCCGGTCGCCTTGGATAAATTGGCGGCATTCGCAGAGCTAGGTGATGACTGAGCGCACAGGCTTCGATGCGGCCATCATAGGCGGCGGCTTGCATGGCCTATCCACTGCCATCTATTTAGCCAAGGCCGGACTCAAGGCGGTGGTGCTGGAGAAGGACCATCCCGGCCGCCACGCCTCCGGCGTCAATGCGGGCGGGGTACGCCGTCTTGGCCGGGATTTCCCAGAGGTACCCCTTTCCGTGGAGGCCCTGAAGGTCTGGCACGAAATCGAAGAATTTGTCGGCGATGGCTGCGGCTTCACGGAGTGCGGGCAGATCCAGATCGCCGAGACCGTAGCGGAACATCAACAGCAGATGGCCCGTGTGCGTGAACTGCAGGAGTTGGGCTTTGAACACGAACGTCTGATCGACGGCGAAACCGTGCGCAAGATCGTGCCCGCCCTGGGCGTCGACTGCATCGGCGCCATCTGGTGCCCGGAGGATGGCGCAGCCAATCCCTACAGAACCAGCCAGGCCTTCCTCCGCACCGCCCGGGCTCTTGTTGCGGAGGTCCGATTGGGAACGGCGGTTATCGGCATCGATCGCACAGGCGGAAACTGGCGTGTTAAAACAGAGGGCGGATACGTTGAAGCGCCCTTGCTCATCAATTGCGCCGGGGCCTGGGGCAATGAAGTTTGCCGCATGATCGGGGACGAGGTGCCCCTCGAAGCGGCCGCGCCCATGCTGATGATCACGGAACCGGTGGCTCCTTTCATCAAGCCGGTGCTGGGCGCGGTGGGACGCAAGCTGTCCTTCAAACAATTCGACAACGGTACCGTGATGATCGGCGGCGGCCAGCGGGGCCGCGCGGTGCCGGACCGGAACATCGCCGCCACCCGGCTCGCCGGTATGGGCAATTCCGCTGCCACGGTGACGGCCCTTTTCCCGCAACTGGGGCCGGTCAATGTGGTCCGCGCTTGGGCCGGCATCGAGGGCATGACACCCGATGGCATACCCGTAATCGGCCCAAGTGCCACTGCCGAAGGGGCGTATCATGCGTTTGGCTTCTGCGGCCACGGTTTTCAGCTTTCGACCATCGTCGGCCGACTAATCGCGGAGTTGATCACCGATGGCCATTCCAGCCTGCCGATTGCACCCTTTTCCATTCGGCGATTTTAAGCGCCTATCGTTTCGACCTGAACAAGGCGGCCGCATTCAATATTTGTTGATTTCTTCTTAGTTGATTAGTGTCTTTTGGGGCGTCAAGAAACTGTGCAATCTCGTCCTGATTCTTCAAATGAAATGGGTTCCAAATATAGAAAAACAAAAGCCTTTCTACATATTTCTTCAATTGGTACATAAGCGATTCTATATTTGGAGTTTCAATTCCAGTATGGACAATTTCATTTCGGACATCCCTTAGGTGCTTGATCATCTCGAGCTCGACTTCGTATTCACGATACATTCCCGCTGTTCGGCGGATTGTAACGTCATAGCGTTCACGAAATGTCGCGGTTAAGTACTCTAACGTCGACCACAACTCTTGAAATGAAACTCGCCAGTCTCTGCGATCCAGTGCTCTGGTGTATCTGATTACTCCTTCGCGTGCGCTATATTTAAGTCCTGAACTTGCCGACTTTTTCTTCACCGATTTTAGGAAACTACGAAGATATCTTCGTTCTATTCGCATGTTGACAAGACGTTTTGGCTCTATGAATTCAGGTTCGTACCCAAATTCGGTGGTTGCAAGACTTCCATCGGGAAGGTGCAGAGTATGCATCTTACCTAGCCGCAAGGCATTGACTGGTTGGCGCGCACCGGATGACCACCTAAAATTAGTTCTACTGTTCAATAAAAGATTCATTAGACCGCGAATCTCGTCAATCGCATCCAAGGCAGATTCAAAAGCCTCAATTGTCGAAATTGCATAAGTTCTTGCTACGATTATTTGATATGCCCGAGTTTGGTTTGGCAAATCAAGTCTTTTCAAGCGTTGTTGCAGTTTGTTTCTTTTGTCATTCGGTTCGCCATAGAATCTATCTGGATTTAAACCAAAAAAAACACGACAACTATTTGTGCCAGTCCATTTCAATGGAGCCGTACCTTCATAACTCATACTAGTGACCAAGAAATAAGGTTGGGAGCGCTCGCTCAATTTGTCTTGAACTTTGTTATTCAGTCGTTTCAGGAACAACTCTTGAGATAAACTTCCGTCCTTAGTTGGCTCAAATAGAACGGAGCGAATTAGATCCAATACGGTTCTTTTTGCAAGATCAGAGTTTATTGAAATAGAAGATAATATTACAATATCATACTCGCTGGGTACAGATGCCGTGTAAGAAACCTTGTTCTTTTCTTGCTTCCTAGACTTATTCAGTTCAGCAAAAATAACGCCTGGATTTCTGCCCCTTTTCCATTTCAACGCTTCGATCATGTCTTAAGCCAGTATAGAACCCACGGAAAATTCCGGTAAAGGGATTGGCGATTTGAGCATAGTGTTAATATTCTGTCTCGACATAGCGCGATTGCATGCGAACGTAGATCTAACAAGTTACCTTATACAACTTGTCTGACAGTATTTTAAGTCGAATCGAAATCTATCCGCGAAGCTAGTGCCGAAAACCGATCTAGCCTGCCTATCGCACCCATTGCCATATACCTTTTTACCGACATAGCGGAGTAGCCCCATGACTGAGTTGTTAGAGGACGCAAAACAGCGCGCCTTGGTCTATTTGGAAGGATTGGATGACCGCGCCGTTGCTCCGGCTGAGGAAGCTCTGGCCGCCGCCGTTACCGGTCTTGGCGGTTCATTGCCGGAAACGGGCCGGGACCCGGGACTGGTCCTGGCGGAGTTGGACCAACTCGGTTCGCCCGCGACCATTGCATCTGCCGGACCGCGTTATTTTGGGTTCGTGACGGGGGGCAGCCTGCCCGCTGCCCTGGCGGCCGATTGGCTCACCGCGGCGTGGGATCAGAATGCCTTTTCCTCCACCTCATCACCCTTGGGTGCGATCCTGGAAACGGTTTGCCTCGATTGGTTGCGGCAGATCTTCGGATTTGAAGAGACGGCCGGCGGGGCTTTCGTCACCGGCGCCACCATGGCCAATTTTACCGGGCTGGCCGCAGCTCGTCATGGGGTGCTGGACCGGGCGGGCTGGAACGCAGAACAGGATGGGCTGTTCGGCGCCCCGCCGATCACCGTGCTGGCGGGTGGCGAGGGCCATGCGGCATTGCTAAAGGCGGTGCGTATGCTGGGACTTGGCGAAGGGCGGATCGAACACCTGTCCGTCGACGATCAGGGCGCGATCCGCGCCGATGCTTTGCCCAAGATCGAAGGCCCGACGATCCTATGCCTGCAGGCCGGCAATGTGAACTCCGGCGCCCTGGACCCCGCCGCGGAACTGATCCCCGCCGCCCAGGCGCAAGGGGCCTGGGTCCACGTGGATGGAGCCTTTGGCATCTGGGCCAAGGCGGCGCCGTCCCTGGCGGATCAAGCGGCCAGCTATGAATTAGCGGACAGCCTCGCGGTTGACGGTCACAAATGGCTGAATGTGCCCTATGACAGTGGCTTTACCCTGGTTCGCGATCCCGCCCAATTGCGGGCGGCAATGTCCGTCACAGCGGCCTATCTGCCCGACGAAAATGTGCGCGAACCTTATGATTACACGCCCGAATGCAGCCGCCGTCTGCGCGCCGCCGCCATCTGGGCCGCCCTGTCCAGCTTGGGCCGCGAGGGCCTGGCGGAACTGATCGAAACCTGCTGTCGCCATGCCCGCCTGATGGCAGATGGCCTGCGGGCCGCCGGGTTCGAAGTGTTGAACGAGGTCAACCTGAACCAGGTCATGGTGACTTTTGGCGATGACGAACGTACGCAAAGGATCATTGCCGCTTTGCAGGCCGACGGCACCGCTTGGTGCGGCGGCACCCACTGGCACGGGCGCGCTGCCATGCGCATCAGTTTCTCGTCATGGGCGACGCGGGATGAGGACGTAGAGATGACCCTTGCCGCGATCATCCGCGTGGCACGGGCAAACGAATCTGACTAGGCCGGAATGCTATTCGTCCGTGTAACCCCGTGGCCAGGGCCAGCCGAAACCCCAGCGCCAATGTACGGGCAGGTACGGCGTAGCCATTACCCGGACGGCGCGAAAATAGATCTCCGCCTTTAAGGGATGGCCGGCATTGCGAATGCAGTCGCGGAATACCAAGTCCGCCTCCAGCCGCTGTTGCCGTGTGCCACCCCGCCAATAGAGGCGGTCATGTTCGACACAGCAATGTCGGAAATTGAAATCAGGGGCGAGGGTACAGCCGTCGGTCTCGAACGGCTTCGGCGGGTCCGGTTGTTCGTCATTCATAAGGTCAGGGTCCGCGTGCCGAGACGCGCGCCTTTACGTTCAAAGAACTCCACTTTCAGTTTGCCGTCCCCGGTGGTCAGGCGGGTGAAGTTATCGTCGGAATGGACTTTGCCGAAGCCAGACAGAGTATAGTTTCCGCCGTCGCTGCCGGTAAGTTTACCGCTTAGATTAAAGCCTGATGCCTGGCCTTGGGGATAAGGCCAGAAGAAGGACGAGGAAATAACCGAACTGACCCGAAAGTTGGCGTCACCGGAGAACTTCAATTGCCCGGCCATGGAGCAATGCACATCACCGGATAGGAAGACCACCTTTTTCACATTTTCGCCGCGGATGTGATCCAATATCTCTACCCGCTGCGCATCAAAGCCGGCCCATTTGTCGGCACCGCCGAACTTGCTGTCGGGAAACACCGGCACGGACGTGACGATGAACTTGGTATTCGGCCCCTGGCCCGGGGCGGTGAGCCAGGACTTCAACGCCGCCATCTGTTCCGGGCTGATGATCTGTGGCGGTTCGCGGCCGGCGAATCGTTCCGTCCGGGTGTCCATGACGAAGAATGCCGAACGGCCATGGCGGAACTGGTACCATAGCTTCTGCGGCGTATCCGAGCGGTTGGGAACATTGGAGAATTCGAAGCCGGGGCCGTGCACGAACTGATAGCATTCATAGGCATGAACGGCGGCGGCGAACAGGTCACCCTCGCCCTTGAGCCGGTCCTGGGTCCAGTCATTGCTAATTTCATGGTCGTCCAGGGTCATGTAGGTGGGAATCCGGCCCATAAGCTGGCGGATATGATCCTGGCCGAAGACGATGCGATAGCGGGACAGGTATTCGTCCAACTGATCATCTGGAGACAGGGGCCCCAGATCATCGGCGTAGATCTGATCGCCAACCATCAACAGCAAATCCGTATGCTGGCCATTGTCGATTTGCCGGTTGATGGAGCGGAAGGTCTTGTCGCCGCGTCCGTCGAAGAACGTACCGCCAAATAGGCGCAGCAAATAGCGGCAGGATCCGAACACGAATGAAGTGGCATCTGTGTTGTTTCCCGGCGCCGTGCGGAAGGTGCCGTGCGCGGCCTCCGACCAGTCATCGCTTTGACTGATCACCAGATCTCCCGGTTCACCGTCGGCGATGACATAGCCCACCTGGTACTCAAAATCCTGATTGGCGGTCAGGCCGGTAAAGTCCGTGACGCCCGTGAAATCGAACAGCGGCATCATCTTGAAGATCTGCGGCGGTCGGAACTGTGTTGCGCCTGCACGGCGGATGCGGGCAACGCCAAAGGTACGGCTATCCGTGCTCGCCGCGCCCCGGGCCCATAGCCGCGTTGAATTGTTCGTGGTGTGGCCGATGATCGGCCCGATAGTCGGTTTCTTGATGATCATGCCGCTGCCTCCCCGTTGACCGACAACACGACGCAAACAGGACGCAACTCATTCTGGTGATGGAACTGCTTGTACCATTTTTTCGCGTGGCGAGGCGAGGCGGGTTTTTAGTCGGTAGACGGGATGAGCGCGATTAGCCGCCTGCACTGAAAATCATGCAGGAACAGGTGCCGTGGGCATAGAGCTTGCCGCTTTCATCTTCCAGGCGTGCTTCCGACGTGGCGATGCGGCGGCCGGGATGGACCACCTCGCCAATGGCCCTGATCAGGGTGCCGTCGGTGGGTAGGGGGCGGACCATGTTGACCTTGAATTCCAGAGTGGTGAAGGACTCGCCCTTGGCCAAACAGCTATGGATGGCGCAGCCCATGGCAGAATCCAGCATGCCGGCGTAAAGACCACCATGGACGCCACCCAGGGGGTTGGCGAAGAAGACATGAGGCCGGCCCTGGAAGACCACCCGGCCTTCCTCCACCTCCACCAAGTCATAGTCCATGGTCTTTTGAAAGGCGCATTGGGGCAGGCGCCCGTCTTTCATGGCGTTGAGAAAATCGATGCCGGCCATTTCGGAGGCGGCCTGGGCCGTATCCTGGGGATCGGACCAGCCGTAGGTTCGGCTATTTTCGCCCATCAGCTGGTCTTGGGCGGGCGCTGCTTCTTCTCTTCCGTGGCGCCGCCGGCTTCCTTCCAGGCACCGTAGCCGCCCGCCATGTGGCAGACCGGGGCCAAACCCATCTCGTGTACCGACAGGGCGGCCAGGGCCGATCGCAGGCCACCGGCGCAGAAGAACATGAAGCGCTTGCCGGATTGGAAATCCTCGCGGGCATACGGGCTTTCGGGATCAACCCAGAACTCCAACATGCCGCGCGGGGCATGGATGGCGCCGGGGATGGCGCCATCGCGCCACAACTCGCGGATATCGCGGATATCGACAAAGACCACGTCGTCGTCGTCCTGGGCAGCCATGGCCTGTTCCACGGTCCAGGTTTCGATGATGCTCTCAGCGTGGGCGCAGAGTTCCTTGACGCCTTTGGTTATCATGACGCTCTCCTCAAATGTCGATTTCGTTCAGACTAACCGCCCCTGGAAGTATCGCCAAGACGAATGGGCCGCCCAGGCCGTTCGCCGCTGGCCTTGCCGTCCTGCCAGACGGGCTGTCCGTTGACGAAAACACTGTCGATGCCAATCGCAGGCCGGGTGGGTTCATCAAAAGTGGCACCATCCAGAATGGTCTTGGGATCGAAGATGACCAGATCGGCGAAAGCACCGGGCCGGATTTCGCCGCGGTCCTTGAACCCGAACTGGGCCGCCGGCAGGCCGGTCATGCGATGCACGGCGGCTTCCAGGCTAAAAAGGCCGAGATCGCGGGCATAATGTCCCAGGACCCTTGGAAAGGTTCCCCAAAGGCGGGGATGGGGATGCTGGTCGTCGGGGATACCGTCGGAACCGATCATGGCGCCGGGATAGGACAGCACCCTTTGGACGTCCTCTTCATCCAACTGGAAATAGATTGCTCCGCCGGGCGCCAGCGCCTTGGCCGCCTCTTCCGGCGACATATCCATTTCCGCCGCCAATTCCGACAAATCCCGGCCACGGGCATCTGGCCGGGACTTTGACCAGGTGATCAGTACCTTGCGGCAGCGCGGCACCAAATGCGGCAGGATCATGGTGGAAGAGGCATGATAGGGGTAGACGTCCAGGGTCAGGCGCTGCTGACCCTGAAACGCTTCGATCAGGGGCAGGGTCTCTTTGGTCTTGCCGAAATTGCTCAAGCCCGCCGCCTTGTGGTGGGAAATTACAACCTGTACACCGGCTTCGCGGCCAATCTGTGCCACCTCTTCCAAGGCATCCATGACGCCTTCGGCCTCGTCCCTGATATGGGCGGTGTAGATGCCGTCCTTGTCCGCCATCACGGAAGCGACGGCGGTAACCTCTTCAGTCTTGGCGGCCTGGGCGGGAGGATAGAACAGCCCCGAAGACATCCCGATGGCGCCCTCGTCGATACTGTTGCGGAGCACATCCTGCATGCCGGCAATCTCGCCGTCCGTCGCCGGGCGGTGTACATCGTCCATGGCGCCATAGCGGAGCGAGGAGTGACCAACCAGCATAGCCGCGTTGACCGCCGCCGGTATCCGGTCCAAGGCTTCAAGGTAATCGCCAGCCGAGGCGAAGATCAGATCTTCCCTATCCTGCCATAGGGACATGGGAAACTGTTCCTTACCGGCGGCCTTCCATGGGGCCAGGGAAAAGCCGCAATTGCCCACCACCACCGTGGTCACGCCTTGGCTGGCCTTGGGCGCCATTTCGGGGTGGGTGAAGAGATAGCGGTCATCGTGGGTATGCACATCAACAAAGCCCGGCGCCACCACTTGGCCGGCGGCGTCCACCTCCACGCTGGCCGACCGTCCGCTCAAATCGCCGACATCCGTAACACGATCGTCCACGACAGCCACATCCGCGCTGATGCGCGCGCCGCCCGTGCCGTCAATGACGGTGCCATTGCGGATAATAAGATCGGTCACGGCTCAGCCTGCCAACTGGTCAATAAAACGCTGAAACAGGTAATGACTGTCCTGGGGTCCGGGCGAAGCCTCTGGGTGGTACTGGACCGAAAAGATCGGCTTGCCCTCGACCCGAATGCCTTCCAAGGAACCGTCGAACAGCGAAGTATGGGTTTCCACGACGCCGTCGGGCAGGGTTTCCCGCTGTACCACGAAACCATGGTTCTGCGAGGTGATCTCCACCTTGCCGGTAAGGAGATCCTTGACCGGCTGGTTGGCGCCGCGATGGCCCCGGTGCATCTTTTCAGTTGTCGCGCCCAGGGCCAGGGCCAGGATCTGGTGGCCGAGACAGATGCCGAAGATGGGCCTGCCCGCCGCGATAAGTGCCTGCACCGTTGGCACTGCGTAGACGCCGGTGGCTGCCGGATCGCCGGGTCCGTTGGAGAGGAAGATACCGTCGGGGTTCATGGCAAGGATGTCTTCGGCGCTTGCCGAGGCCGGTACCACCGTGACACGGCAGCCGGCGGATGCCAGGCAGCGCAGGATATTGCGCTTGATGCCGAAATCCATGGCCACCACGTGATACACAGGATTCTCCAGGCGGCCATGGCCGCTACCCAATTGCCATTGGGTTTCATCCCAGGCGTAGCTCTGGGTACAGGTCACTTCCGCCGCCAGGTCCATGCCTTCCAGCCCAGGCCAGGCCGCGCACGATGATTTCATGGCGTCCATATCGAACTTCCGCTCGGGGCTGTGGCAGACCACGCCCGTGGGGGCGCCGCCGTCGCGGATCAGGCGCGTCAAACGCCGGGTGTCGATGCCGCAGATCCCGGGCAACTGGTTTTTCACCAGCCAGGCATCCAGATGGCTCAGCGCCCGGTGATTGGAGGGCTCGGTAATATCGGCACGCAGCACCAGGCCGCGGGCAGCCGGGTTCAGGGTCTCGATATCCTCGTCATTAGCGCCCACATTGCCGATATGCGGGAAGGTGAAGGTAATGATCTGCCCGGCATAGCTGGGATCGGTGAGGATCTCCTGGTATCCAGTTAGGGAGGTATTGAAACAGACCTCACCCACGGCTTCGCGCGCGGCACCGATACCATGGCCCCAAAATATTTGACCGTCGGCCAAAACAAGGGACGCAGTGGCCCATTCGGGCGCCGATTCGCCAGCCCCGTCGGTGGTCGCGGCGCGGCTGATTTCTTGTTGAGTCATCGCGATTTAGGCTCCGGCCGCGCCATCCGAGGCGGGCAAATTGGCGCGGACATTAAGCAATCCACAAGTTCTCGTCAAGGCCTGGCAATATGGGAAAAATACAATAAATACAATAGCTTACAAAATTCTCAAGAAACCGCTGCGGTTTGCCATTTAGACTATTATCCTCTATCCTGCCTCGGCTGCAAGCAGCCCTGGAGAGACTCGAGGAGCCAAACGTGCGTGACCGTCTGAACGAGATGCTGGCGACCTCACTAAAAGCCGGCGACAAACGCCGGGTCGCCACCGTGCGCTTGATCTTGGCCGCTATCAAGGACCGCGACATCGCCAATCGGACAGAAAGCGGTGGCGAGGGGGTAAGTGACGAAGAGATCCTGGCGATCCTGCAGAAAATGGTTAAGCAGCGCCGGGAGTCCACGGTTCTCTATCAAGAAGGCGGGCGCATGGAACTCGCCGCCCAGGAAGAGGAAGAAATCGCCATTATCGAGGAGTTTCTGCCTGAACAGATCGGCGGCGAAGAGATGGCCGCGGCCGTGGCGGAAGTTGTGGCGGAAGCGGGCGCCTCGAGCCTAAAGGATATGGGCGGCGTCATGGCGCTGTTGAAGGAGCGTTACGCGGGCCGCATGGATTTCGCCAAGGCGGCCGGCGAAGTGAAGAGCCGGCTGGGCGGTTAGTTGAGGGGCCCTGGGCGTTAAACGTGGCCATACCGGAACATTTTCTGGACGAGTTGCGGAGCCGCATCGGATTGGCCGATCTGATTGGGCGCCGGGTGAAGCTTGTCAAACGCGGCCGCGAACATACCGGCCTTTGCCCTTTCCACAATGAAAAAACCCCTTCGTTCACGGTCAACGAGGACAAGGGCTTCTATCACTGCTTTGGCTGCTCCGCCCATGGCGGCGCCATCGACTTCGTCATGAACACCGAGGGCCTGTCCTTCCCGGAGGCCGTTGAGCGTCTGGCGGCTGAGGCGGGTATGGAAGTCCCCCGCTCCCAGCCCCGGGACCAAGCGGCGGAGGAGCGGCGACGGAATCTGTACGACGTCATGCAGGTCGCCGCCGATTGGTTCGAGGGGCAATTGGCCGGCATGGCGGGAATGGCGGCGCGGGATTATCTGCAGGGCAGGGGCCTGAGCCAGGGCACCATCAGCCGCTTTCATCTAGGCTTAGCACCGGATGGACGGGATCGCTTGAAGCGCACCTTGATGGATCGCGGTCTCGAAGAAGGGCAATTGATCGAGGCCGGCCTTTTGATCAAGCCCGAGGACGGCGGCGAGAGCTATGACCGCTTCCGCAACCGGCTGATGTTCCCCATTGCCGATGCCCGCGGCCGTGTGGTGGCCTTCGGCGGCCGGGCCCTGGGCGAACAGCGGGCGAAATACCTTAACTCTCCGGAAACCCCGATCTTTCATAAGGGCGAACTGCTTTACAATCTATCCAACGCCCGCAAGCCGGCCCGCGACGGCGATTGCCTGGTGGTGGTGGAAGGCTATATGGACGTCATCGCTCTGGACCAGGCCGGCCTGCCATTTGCGGTGGCGCCCCTGGGCACGGCCCTGACCGAACAGCAAATGACGGCCCTGTGGCGCCTGGTGGCGGAACCGTCCTTGTGTTTCGATGGCGATGCCGCCGGTCAACGGGCCGCCCACCGCGCCGCTGAACGGGCCTTGCCATTGTTGAAACCGGGCCACTCCCTCCGCTTCGTCATGCTGCCCGAGGGCGATGACCCCGACAGCCTGGTGCAAAGCCGGGGCGCAAGCGCCTTCAACGATCTTCTGGCCGAAGGCGTGGCACTATCGGAAATGCTTTGGCGTATGCAGGTGCAGACGCGGGATCTGTCGACGCCGGAACAATGGGCCGGTCTGCGCAAGGATATGCGCGATCTGGTAAGGCAAATCCGCGACGATACGGTGCGACGTTATTACGGCGAACATTTCAAAAAACGCCTGGATGGGGCGTATGCCCCTGCGCAATCCCGCGGCGAGGGGCGAATTGGCGGATTTGCACGGCAAAACCGGGCAGGCTGGCGGCCAGCGGCACTCTATTCGCCACCCATTCCCGCCCACAAGGGCCTGGGCCGGGGTGGCGATGCGGATACCCAGCCGCGCGAGCGCCTCTTGATCGCAGCGCTGCTCAATCACCCGGAACTGATCCATGAAGTATTCGAAGATGTGGGGCAGTTAAGATTAAGTTCACCAGAACTTGACAACATCCGTCAGGCAATAATAGAAAAGGCGACTTCCGGCGTGCCCCTTGACCTTGAAGGCCTTAAAGACAATCTCCAATACGGTGGAACGGCAGATGCCTCCAGCCGTCTTATTGAGGAGTTGACGGGCCCAGGTATAGCGATGCTTGAACCGTTCGCGCGACCGGATGCGAAGTTGGCACGGGTTAAGAAGGACTGGACGAGCGTTTTCCGTAGGCACCGACTGGATGATCTCCGCCGTGATCTTAAGCAGGCGGAGGACGATTTCGGACGCGACATGACGGACAAGACACAGGCTCGTTTCCTGGCCCTGAAAGCAGCGGTCGACGAAGCAACGGCAGAAGCAGCCAGTTTCGAGGACACTTAGCGACCGACCGGCGGAAATCCGGACCGCCGGGAGTTGTGTTCCGGGATTGGGTTATGAAGATTGCGGCCTTTTAGGGCAAAGGACACAACAATTTATAGCGCCGGCACGGAGATTTGGGGGCCGGGCGTGAAAATGGGCGAACATACATGGCGAAAGCACAGACGGCTGAAAAAACCGAACGTGAAGAAGGCGGCGACCGGCCGCTAATTGATTCCCAAGCCGAGGCGAACCTGAAGAAGCTGATCGCGCAGGGCAAGGAACGCGGCTATATCACGTATGATGAATTGAACGAAGCATTGCCCCAAGAACAGGTCTCCTCAGAACAGATCGAGGATTTCATGACCCTGCTCTCGGAAATGGGCGTGAATCTGATCGAGGCCGACGACGTGGACGACCAGAGCGCCAAGGCCGAAGGCGATGACGAAACCGCCGAAGCCGAGGAAGAAGAAAGCGCCGAATCCACGGAACTGACGGAAACCAAGGGCACGGACGTTGCCGCGCCGGCGACAAAAACGACCGAAACTCTGGAGCGCACGGACGATCCCGTTCGTATGTACCTGCGCGAAATGGGCAGCGTGGAACTGCTCTCCCGCGAAGGCGAGATCGCCATCGCCAAGCGCATCGAGGCTGGCCGCGAAGCCATGATCGCCGGCATTTGCGAGAGCCCCTTGACCATCCGCGCCGTTATCGAATGGCACGACATGCTGATGGCGGGCAATGTGCTGTTGCGCGACATCATCGATCTTGACGCCACCTATGGCGCCGGCCCCGATGGCAAGAAGAACCAGGGCATGGCGAGCCATGTCAATGGTGCCAACGGCGCCAATGGCGGCGGTGTTGCGGCATTGAACGGCGGTGCGCCGGCGGCGACGAACGGCGCCGGCAACGGTGCTGCCGCGGCCAATGACGACGACGCCGAGGACGGCGAGGATCCGGAAAAGAACGAGGACGACGAGGAGGAAGAGGCCACCCTGTCGCTCTCGGCCATGGAAGAATCTCTCAAGCCGGTGGTGATCGAGACATTTGAGAAACTGGCCAAGGTCTACAAACGCTTCAAGAAGGTGCAGGACATGCGGGTGGAAGCGGCCCTGAAACATCAGGAGCTGACCCCGGCCCAGGAAAAGCGCTATTTGAAGCTGCACGAAGAACTGATCGCCCTGGTCACCGGCGTGCACCTGAACAACAACCGCATCGAGGCCCTGGTCGACCAGCTCTACGGCATCAACCGGCGCCTGATCGGGCTGGAAGGGCGGCTGCTGCGGCTGGCGGAAAGCCGCCGGGTCTCCCGCCTGGAGTTCCTCAAACATTATCAGGGCCACGAAACCGATCCGCGCTGGGTTTCCCGCGTACGCCGGCTGAAAGGCAAAGGTTGGGCGGATTTCGCCACCAAGGATCGCGATGAGATCAAGTCGATCCGCGCCGACATCTCCACCGTGGCCTCGGAAACCGGCCTGCCTATCGGTGAATACAAGCGCATCGTGGCCACCGTCCAGAAGGGCGAGCGCGAGGCCCGGCAGGCCAAGAAGGAAATGGTCGAGGCCAACCTGCGCCTGGTGATCTCCATCGCCAAGAAATACACCAACCGGGGCCTGCAGTTCCTGGACCTGATCCAGGAGGGCAACATCGGCCTGATGAAGGCGGTGGACAAGTTCGAATACCGCCGGGGCTACAAATTCTCCACCTATGCCACCTGGTGGATCCGTCAGGCCATTACCCGCTCCATCGCGGACCAGGCGCGGACCATCCGTATTCCGGTGCATATGATCGAGACCATCAACAAGCTGGTCCGCACCTCGCGGCAGATGCTGCACGAGATCGGCCGCGAGCCGACGCCGGAGGAACTGGCGGAAAAACTGGGTATGCCGCTTGAAAAGGTGCGCAAGGTGATGAAGATCGCCAAGGAGCCCATATCCTTGGAAACTCCCATCGGCGACGAGGAAGACAGCCACCTGGGCGATTTCATCGAGGACAAGAACGCCATCCTGCCCGTGGACGCGGCGATCCACTCCAATCTGCGGGAAACCACGACCCGGGTCCTGGCCTCTTTGACGCCGCGCGAGGAACGCGTCCTGCGCATGCGCTTCGGCATCGGCATGAACACCGATCACACCTTGGAAGAGGTGGGCCAGCAGTTCTCGGTCACCCGCGAACGCATCCGCCAGATTGAGGCCAAAGCCCTGCGTAAGCTGAAGCATCCTTCCAGGTCGCGGAAGCTCAGGAGTTTCCTGGATACGTAGTTGCCCACCGCCATTCCCGCGCAGGCGGTAATCCATATGCTGTGACGGTTGCTCTGGACTCCCGCATTCGCGGGAGTGACGAGCTCGTGGCAGTCTGATATACGGCGTCGAAGATGCGAGTTACGGGCCTGTAGCTCAGTTGGTTAGAGCCGGCCGCTCATAACGGTCTGGTCGCTGGTTCGAGTCCAGCCGGGCCCACCACTCCCCATCACTCGATCCGAAAACCGTTTCCGTCAGCGCTCAACCACTCGTGAGACGATGTGATCGGGGGATTTGACCCAGATCAATCCGTTTTCCGTCACTTCGGGCAACCTTGATCGCTTGCAAGTCTCTTCAGTTCAGGAGGTGGGAATGGTGGATCTTGGGGAACTGCCACGGGAGCGGCTCGAAGACATGGCGTCGGCCGGGGCACAGATATTGGAATGCTACCGGGTATTGGAGAAGGGCGGCTCCAACGTCGTGGGCGAAGTTCTGCGCGGGCAGGGGACGTTCTACGAATTCAACCATTATCCAGACGGCGATATCTATGACCCCGATACCCATTCCCAGTTCTATTATCATTCGCATAGGGAAGGCGAACACGGCCACTTCCATACCTTTCTAAGGGAAAAGGGCATGCCGGCGGACTGCCGGCCGGTGGAACAGTCCGATGCCGCCTATATGCACGAGCGAGACGACAAGTTAAGCCACCTGATCGCCATTTCCATGGACCAGGCCGGTTTCCCCATCGGCTTATTCACCACCAACCGCTGGATCACCGCCGATAATTGGTATCGGGCGGACGACGTCATCCGCATGCTGGACCGCTTCGAGATGGACATGGCCTGGCCGTCCTGGCCGACCAACATCTGGGTCACCGCCATGGTGCGCCTGTTCCGGCCCGAAATCGAGGCATTGATCCGCGAGCGGGACCAGTTCATCGACCAATGGCGCCGGGATCATCCGGACGATGACGCTTTCGAGGACCGTGGCTGCGACATCACCTCGCAGAAAGACATTTCGGTGCCCGACCAGATCGCCCGGGTGAAGGAAGCGCTGGCCCTGGCGGCCTGAAAACTGCGGTTTTCGAGCGCGCCTGACTAGAGCGCCGCTTCCCCGGTTTCGCCTGTGCGGATGCGCATCACGTGCTCTAGATCGGCGACGAAGATCTTGCCGTCGCCAATCTGGTCATTGTTGGCGGCTTCGCGGATCGCCTCCACCACCCGTTCCGAAAGTTCGTTGGGCACGGCCAGTTCCAGCTTCAGCTTGGGCACGAAATTCACCTGGTACTCAGCGCCCCGGTAGATTTCCGTGTGCCCGCCCTGGCGGCCGTAGCCGCGCACTTCTGAAACCGTCAGGCCATGTACACCGATGGCGGTCAGGGCATCGCGGACCTGATCCAGACGGTGCGGCTTGATCACCGCTATGATCATCTTCATGCTTTGGATCTCCTCAATATATCCCGGTTTTTCGCCATCAATCCTTACAGATCATAGCCGCGCTCGCCGTGGGCCACCAGATCAAGGCCCTCGATCTCATCCTCGTCGCCAACCCGCAGTCCGACGGTGGCCTCGACGATCTTGATCAACACGAAGCTGGCCACCACCGACCAGACCAGCACCACAACGACGCCCAGCAATTGGATACCGAATTGCGAGCCCATGGAGGTGCCTTCCGCCAGTCCCATACCGCCCAGGGCGGTGGCGGCGAAGAAAGCCGTCAACAGGGTGCCCAGCGCACCGCCGACGCCATGGACGGCAAAGACGTCTAGGGAATCGTCGATATTGATCTTCTGTTTCACCCATTCCACGGCGAAATGGCAGAGGATGCCCGCGAATAGGCCAATGAACAGCGCGCCCACGGGGCCGACGAAGCCGGAAGCCGGTGTAATGGTCGCCAGGCCCGCCACCATGCCGGTGACGATACCGACCAGGGAGGCCTTGCCGAAACGGCGCCATTCCAGGAAAGCCCAGACGATGGAGGCGGTGGCAGCGGAAATATGGGTCACCAGCATGGCCATGGCGGCGCTGCCGTCTGCGGCCAGGGCACTGCCCGCGTTGAAGCCGAACCAGCCGACCCACAGCATCGAAGCCCCGATCATGGTCATGCCGGGGTTATGGGGCGGGCGCAAATCCTTGGGGAAGCCGCGCCGACCGCCCAAAATCTTGGCCAGCAGCAGGGCCGAAGCACCGGCGGTGACGTGCACTACGATGCCGCCGGCGAAATCCATTACGCCCAGATCGGACAGCCAGCCACCGCCCCAGACCCAATGGCAAACCGGAGCATAGACCACGATCAGCCAAAGGCCCGAAAACACCATCACGGCGCCGAACTTGATACGCTCCACATAGGCGCCGACGATCAGGGCCGGCGTGATGATGGCAAATGTCATTTGGAAGGCGACAAACAGCACCTCCGGAATGGTGCCCGATAGGGCATCCTTGCCGATCCCGGCGAGGAACCATTTTTCGGCCCCGCCGATCACTTTATTCGCCCCGCCGCCGTCACCGAATGCCAGGGCATAACCACCGATCAACCAAAGAACCGACATCAGGCAGGCAATGGCAAAACAATGCATCAGCACCGAGAGGACATTGTTGGAGCGCACCAAGCCACCGTAAAACAGCGCCAGCCCCGGCAAGGTCATAAACAGGACCAGGGCAGTGGCGGTCAGGATCCATGCCGTATCCGCGCCGCTTAGGGCCGCGTCAGCCGCATTGCCCGGAAAACTGCAAAAAAGTATGGCAAGTGCGACTGCCAGGCCGCCTGTTAGTCTGTGGATCATGATTACCCCCTCGCTCCAAATCTGCCGATTCAAAAGGCAGCATAGGGCATTTTCACAAATTTGGCTAAATATTAGGCAACAAATTGGGCAACACAGAATTCGCAACCAGATTAGGCAACCCGCTGGTTCATTTCGGCGAAACGGTCCACGAAAGCCAGTGCGGCGTCACGGGCCCGGGGCGCCACCAAGACCAGACGGTCTATATCCAAATCGTTGTAACGCAGAATGGTATCGCCATCGCCGCCATCAAAGGCGAACATGGTCACGGAAATGGTCTTGGGGTCGCGCCCGGCGGCTTCGGCGCGGCGGTGGAGATCGGCGATGGCGTCGGGCAAATCGTCCAGCAACACATCAATGGGCATCCAGCCGTCGCAGAAATCCACCACCCGTTGCCGCGCCAAGGGCGTCGCCCCGCCGAATATGATCGGCGGATGGGGTTCTTGCACTGGTTTCGGATAGGAGATGATGCGGTCGAATTTGACATGCTCGCTTTCATAGCTAGCCTGCTCTTCCGCCCAAATTACCTTCATGGCTTCAACACGTTCTCGCATTAACTTAAACCGGCCTTTGAAGGCAGTGCCATGGTTCTCCATTTCTTCTGCGTTCCAGCCCGCGCCGATCCCGAACA
The DNA here is from genome assembly GCA_964344935.1 of uncultured Rhodospirillaceae bacterium. Classification (GTDB taxonomy): domain Bacteria; phylum Pseudomonadota; class Alphaproteobacteria. The sequence continues at coordinate 1,646 of CAYFPL010000008.1, read as the reverse complement.
AAAATCGGCCATCGGACAGCATGTCCAGTGTAGCCACTTCCTTGGCCAGGGTAATGGGGTCCCGCTCCACCACGAGGCAGATGCCTGTGGCTAGTTTCAGACGCTTTGTGACCGCGGCCGCGGCGCCAAGGGACACGAAAGGATCGGCCATGTGGTAATAGGGCCGGGGTAATTCGCCGCCGCCAGGATAAGGTGAGCGGCGTTCGGCCGGGATATGTGTATGCTCGGGCACCCAAAAACTCTCGTATCCCGCATCCTCCAACGCACGGGCCATTTCATCCGCCCGAATGCCGTAATCGGTATTGAAAGTCATGATACCGAGGTCCATGTCCGTTCCCTCCATTTTGTTTTATCTGGCCGTCATTGAACCGTGAATGGACGCCGGGGTCCAGTTGAGGCGTGATTTGTTCGAATCGACTGAAAACTGCGCCCTCAGTTATTGACAGGGCAAAAGGGCCCGCCTATATAGCTGGCACTCACATCATTAGAGTGCTAACAAGTCTCGAGAAACCTAGGTTAACAGCAATTTTTGGAGGTATCTGATGCAAATCAGGCCACTGCATGACCGCGTGTTGGTCCGTCGATTGGACAGCGAGGAGAAGACCGCGGGCGGCATCATCATTCCCGCTACGGCACAGGAAAAGCCCATGGAAGGCGAAGTGATCGCCGCCGGCGACGGCGCCCGGGGCGAAAACGGCCAGATCCAGCCCCTCGACGTCCAGGCGGGCGATCGCGTTCTGTTCGGAAAGTGGGCCGGTACGGAAGTGACCATCGACGGCGAAGAACTCGTCATCATGAAAGAATCCGACATCATGGGTGTCATCGGTTAGTCAGCATTAAGGAGCCCTGAAAGCAAATGGCTGCAAAAGAAGTACGTTTTGAAACTGATGCTCGCGCTAAAATGCTGCGCGGCGTCGATATCCTCGCCGACGCGGTAAAGGTCACCCTGGGCCCGAAGGGCCGCAATGTGGTCCTGGACAAATCCTTCGGCGCGCCACGCATCACCAAGGACGGCGTTACCGTCGCCAAGGAAATCGAGCTTTCCGATAAGTTCGAGAACATGGGCGCCCAGATGGTCAAGGAAGTCGCTTCAAAAACCTCTGATGTAGCAGGCGACGGAACGACCACGGCAACGGTTCTTGCGCAGTCCATCGTGCGCGAGGGCTGCAAGTCCGTCGCCGCCGGCATGAACCCGATGGATCTGCGCCGCGGCATCGACCTAGCCGTTGACGCCGTGGTTGATCATCTGGCCAAGCGTTCCAAGGCCATCTCCACCGAAGCGGAAGTTCGCCAGGTGGGCACCATTTCCGCCAACGGCGAGAGCGACATTGGCGACATGATCGCCCAGGCCATGCAAAAAGTGGGCAAGGAAGGCGTCATCACCGTGGAAGAGGCCAAGGGCCTGGACACGGAATTGGACGTGGTCGAAGGCATGCAGTTCGATCGCGGCTATCTTTCGCCTTACTTCATCACCAATGCGGACAAAATGGTGACCGAGCTGGAAGACCCCTACATCCTGCTCCACGAAGCTAAGTTGTCTTCGCTGCAGGCTATGCTGCCGGTGCTTGAATCCGTGGCCCAGTCCGGTCGGCCGCTGCTGATCATCGCCGAGGACGTGGAAGGCGAAGCCCTCGCCACCCTGGTGG
>CAYFPL010000007.1:69832-282544 GCA_964344935.1 uncultured Rhodospirillaceae bacterium | reverse complement strand
ACCGTGCCAACGTTGCAATGGGGCTTCGTACGCTCAAATTTTTCCTTCGCCATTCCTATATTCTCCGACCGTCTCTTTGTCTCGATCTGTCAAAAATAAAAACCAATCCCTCACGGGTCCGGGCTGGAGCGGGTGGCGGGAATCGAACCCGCGTAACCAGCTTGGAAGGCTGGGGCTCTACCACTGAGCTACACCCGCGGACTCCGCACCAGGACTCCAATGCCGCGCGCTTCGGATCGGCTGGGTGGTGGAGGGGGTTGGATTCGAACCAACGTAGGCATAGCCAACGGGTTTACAGCCCGTCCCTTTTAACCACTCAGGCACCCCTCCGCACACGCCAAACCGCCGCGCCCGACGGTGCGCTGATATGTACCTTTCGACCTCGCAAGTCAATGCAAAAAAAGGCCGAACAGGCATACAGTTAACGTTTCACATTCGACCCCGGCGCGATCCGGCGCCAGCGTCGGACAATTGCATATGAAACAGCGCGGCTTTATATGCGGTGCCATGGCAGGACGCAAGCGATCAGGTAGCCGGCACGGCGGGCGCCGCAAGGGGCCGGGACGAGACGGCTGGGCCGAGGGGCGGCCGGACAAACCGACGGCCCGGCGCGGCCGCCTCCAGACGTCGGCCTATTGGCTTTATGGCCAGCACGCGGTGGCGGCCGCCTGCGCCAACCCCGACCGGCAAGTCCTGCGGCTTTTGTGTACAGCCGACGCCATGCCGCCGGAACATGCCCCGCGACCGGAGATCGTTGACCGCCGCGGCCTGGAGGAACATCTGCCGAGGGAGGTTGTGCATCAAGGCATCGCAGCCCAGGTCGCCCCCCTGGCCCCGCCCGATTTTGAGGCCCTGCTGGAGGCGAATTCCGGCGAAGGCGTGGTGCTGGTGTTGGACCAGATCAGCGATCCCCGCAACGTGGGCGCCATCCTGCGCTCGGCCGCGGCATTTGGGGCAAAGGCGGTAGTGATGCAGGACCGGCACGCACCACAGGAAGGCGGAGCCCTGGCGAAAGCGGCCAGCGGCGCTCTGGAGACGGTACCCCTGGTGCGGGTCAACAATTTGTCCCGCGCGCTTGAGAAACTGGCGGCAGCGGGCTTCTGGCGCCACGGCTTGGCCGCCGGCGAAGGCCAGTCCATGACGGATATCTCCCTGACCGGCCGCGTGGCCCTGGTGCTGGGCGCCGAGGGCGAGGGTCTGCGCCCCCTGACCGCACGCAATTGCGATACCCTGGTGCATCTGCCTATGAGCGATGGGATGGAAAGCCTGAACGTGGCGGCCACGGCTGCGATCGCATTGTTCTTGGCCTATCAGGCCATCACAAGCAATTGAGGCGACGTGACTTCAATAATGCGGTGTTTGACCCCATCTCTAAGGGGCAAGGTCGTTACGAGCATGATCATGAGACATCGATATCAAGCCCCCATCGCCGCCCTGGCGGCGGCCCTTGCCGTGGCCGCGCCCGGGGCTGCCGCCGCTATGCCGGACATCATGGATGTCAGTTGTCTGGAGCATAAGGTCCTGAACGAGTATCTCGGCCGCGCCTACGGCGAATCTAGAATTGCCCAAGCGCAATTAGAGAATGGCCATCCGGTCGAATTGTTCCTCTCCCGCCGCGGCACATGGACCTTGGTTGAACTCATGCCCGATGGCCAGGGCTGTGTGCATGCCTATGGCCAGCGCATGAAGCTCGACGGCGGCCTGAGTATCAAGCACAACCCCACATAGGTTCCTCTGTCCCGTTGTCGTCCGGTGGCTCAAGCGAGGCACCGGACACTTTTTTGTGCCTATTTCACTATTATTTTTTGTAATTAAATTTTTTTTCGTTTTCTTGATGTGATTTATTGACAATCACATTTGATATGATAATATTTGAACAGACTTCAGGGGCCGTGGTGAAGTTGGACCGGAATTCCGGGACTTGACGCAACACCGCAAGGCCTGCAATAACAGGATTGGTCCACCGTGACGGACCCGCGGAAATTTGATTGGGCAGCTTGCAACCGCGTCAAAAATTGCTAAAGCGCCACGGGTAGAAGCTCCCGTGGGCCCTTTGTGTAGGCCTATTTGGGAGAACCGCCCGTGCCAAATCCTCGCCAGAACTCTATTTACCATAACGCCGCCAATGTATCGGGTGCCGTCCACGGCATCACCGCCAATCATCTTGTCGACGGCGCCGTCGTCTACCTGACGGAACGGGACGGCTGGTCGCGGAATTTCGAGGACTGCCGCACCATCGGCGACAAGATCGTGGCGGCTGCGCTGCTGCGCCGGGCCGAACAAAAGGCGGTGGACGACCTGATCGTCGGGCCCTACCTTTTCAAGATCGCTCAAGTAGATGGCCGCCCGGTACCCCTCGGCCGCCGCGAAATCCTACGCACCACGGGCCCCAGTGTGGGCACCGACCTGCAATTGGGCTAGGCCGATGTATCGCTATGACGAATTCGACGACGCCTTTGTCGCGGAACGCGTGGAACAGTTTCGCGGCCAGGTCGCCCGGCGCATCTCGGGCGAATTGAGCGAGGACGAGTTCAAGCCCCTGCGCCTGATGAACGGCCTCTATTTGCAATTGCACGCCTATATGCTGCGCGTGGCCATTCCCTACGGCACCCTTTCGGCGAAGCAAATGCGCAAGCTGGCCCATATCGCGCGCACCTACGACCGCGGCTATGGCCATTTCACCACCCGGCAGAACATCCAGTACAACTGGCCCAAACTGGCCGATGTACCCACCATCCTGGACGAGTTGGCCAGCGTCGAAATGCACGCCATCCAGACCTCGGGCAATTGTATCCGCAACACCACCGCCGATCCCCTGGCCGGTGTCGCCGCTGACGAGATCGACGACCCGCGGGTCTATGCCGAGATCATCCGGCAGTGGTCTACCCTGCACCCGGAATTCTCGTTCCTGCCGCGCAAGTTCAAGATCGCCGTGACTGGTTCACCCAACGACCGGGCCGTCACCCGCGGTCATGATATCGGCTTGCGCATGCACCGGGACCTCTCTGGCAATCCGGGCTTCGAAGTCATGGTGGGCGGCGGCCAGGGCCGCACCCCGATCATGGCCAAGACCATTCGCAATTTCCTGCCCGTGGATCATCTGTTGAGCTATCTGGAGGCGATCCTGCGGGTCTATAACCAGCTTGGCCGTCGCGATAATATCTACAAAGCGCGGATCAAGATCCTGGTCGAAAGCGAAGGTGCGGAGTCTTTCGCCAAGCTGGTCGAAGCGGAATGGCAGCAAATCAAAGACCATGCCATCGATCTACCCACCGCCGAGCGGGACCGAATCGCGGCCTATTTCGCACCACCAGGTTACGAAGCCCTTTCCGATAATTGCCCGGCGCTGGAAACCGCCAGATCTGAGGAGCCGCAATTCGCTGCCTGGCTGGACGCTAACGTGGCGGACCATAAGCAACCCGGTTATGCCATCGCCATCATTTCCCTTAAGCCCCATGGCGGCATCCCCGGCGATGCCTCGGCCGATCAGATGGAGGCGGTGGCGAAACTGTCCGAGCGCTTCGGATTTGGCGAACTGCGGGTCAGCCACAAGCAGAACCTGATCCTGCCCGACGTGCGCAAGTCCGACCTGTTGGCGCTGTGGCGTGCTCTGGACGGGCTGGACCTGGCGACGGCCAATGCCGGCCGGATCAGCGATATCATCGCCTGCCCCGGCCTGGACTATTGCAACCTGGCCAATGCCCGTTCCATCCCCATTGCCCAGCGCATTTCCGAACGCTTTGACGGCTTGGCGCGGGAGAAGGAGATTGGCGAGATCACCCTGAACATATCCGGCTGCATCAACGCCTGCGCCCACCACCACGTGGCCAATATCGGCATCCTGGGCGTCAACAAGAACGGTACCGAGTTCTATCAGGTCACCCTGGGCGGTGTGGCCAACGAGAATGCCAAGGTCGGCGCCATCATTGGGCCGGCTTTCGACGAATGGCAGATCGCCGACGCGGTAGAGGACATCGTCGATGTCTATCTCAGCCAGCGGCAGGGGAAAGAAACTTTCATCGACACCTATCAGCGGGTTGGACCCCAACCTTTCAAGGAGAAGCTCTATGGCACTGATCAAAAACGGCAGACTGGTTGACGACGTCTGGCACGAGACCGACGACTTCGCGGAGGTTCAGGCCCTCGCACCCCTGGGGCCGGTGATCATGGATCTGGATACCTGGCGCCAACACAAACTGGCAATCCTCGATCTGGGCAGCCGCATCGGCCTGCGTCTGGGCCCGGGCCAGACCCCGGACCTGGTGGCGGCGGATCTGCATCATTTCGACCTGATCGCCTTGGAATTCGCCAAGTTCACTGACGGCCGCGCCTATTCCCAGGCCCGGCTGCTCCGGGAGCGGCACGGCTTCAAGGGCGAATTGCGGGCGGTGGGCGATGTCCTCCGCGACCAATTGAGCTTTATGCTGCGCTGCGGCTTTGACAGCTTCAGCGTCGCCAGCGACGATCGCGCCAAGTCGATCCTAGCGGCGGTGGAGGAATTCGCCCATTGGTATCAGCCGGCCCTGGACGGCGGCGCCACGATCCCAACCCTGCGGCGGGCACTTCGGGGCACGGCCCACGAGGACAGCTGCGCCGGCGCCTGGGCCTATTGACGGGCGGCAGATGTCCATCCGACAGGAAATCGCGCCCGGCCCGTCGGCCGAGGACCGCAGCCTGGCCATGGCCTGGCGGGCCGGCTTCGGCCAGCTCGACGGCCAGGAGCTCCTGGCCGCCATGGTCTGGCGCGCATTCCCCGGCCGGATCGCCCTGGTCTCCTCGTTCGGGGCGGAGGCGGCCCTGCTGCTCGCCATGCTGGCGGACATTGACCGTCACGTGCCTATCATTTTCCTCGATACAGGCAAGCATTTCCCCGAGACCTTGACCTATCGGGACATCCTCGTGCGCCGCTTCGCTTTTACCGACGTGCGCAACATTGCCCCGGATCCGGAAACCCTGCGGGCCTATGACCCGGATGGAGATTTGTGGCAAAGCGAGCCTGACCACTGCTGCCATCTGCGCAAGGTCTTGCCCTTGGAAAGCGCCCTGACATCCTTCCAGGCCTGGATCACCGGACGCAAGCGTTTCCACGGCAACGACCGGGCCACACTACCAACAATCGAATATGTGGGCGATCAGGTTAAGGTGAATCCGCTGGCCAACTGGACCCCTGATCAGGTAGAAACCGCCTTCCGCCTGCGCGGGCTGCCGGCGCATCCGCTGGTCTCGGAAGGTTACCCCTCCATCGGCTGCGCCACCTGCACCCGCCGGGCACAGGGCGGACTTGGCACGCGCGATGGACGCTGGGCCGACCGCGACAAGGATGAATGCGGGATCCACCAACGTGACGAACCCCGCAACTGAACCGGAACAGACGAGCGGGGCACAAAATGGACTATGCGGGCGATGTTGATGTTACGGAAACCTGGGACCGCCTGGGTCGGGAGGCGGACGCCGTTCTGATCGACGTGCGGACGGTTCCCGAATGGAACTTCGTGGGGCTCCCCGATCTCAGCCGCATCGGCAAGGAGGTGGTCTGCTGCGAATGGCAGAACTATCCATCCATGGAGCAGAACGCCAATTTCGAAGCCGAAGTCAGCCAGGCTGGCGTGGCCAAGGATGCCGCCATATTTCTGCTGTGCCGGTCCGGCGCCCGCAGCATGAGCGCCGCCCGGCTGCTGACCGCGGCGGGTTATGAGCGCTGTTACAACGTCGCCGGCGGCTTCGAAGGCGACAAGGACGAAGGCGGCCACCGGGGCAAAACAAACGGCTGGAAGTTCGCCGGCCTGCCGTGGCGCCAGGGGTAAGCGTACGGGGCCAATTGTAGGGATAGGAGTTTGAGATCATGAGCGACGATAAAAAGGCCGGCTGGCGGTCGCGCACCCGCGCCGTCCGTGCCGGGCTGGACCGGTCCCCCCACGGGGAGACCTCGGAAGCGATGTATCTCAACTCCGGCTTCGTCTACGACACCGCGGAGCAGGCCGAGGCGCGCTTTCTTGGTGACGACGACGGCTTCATCTATTCCCGCTATGGCAACCCGACGGTGTCCATGTTCGAAGAACGTCTGGCGCAACTGGACGGCTCGGAAGCCTGCTTCGCCACTGCCTCCGGCATGTCGGCGGTGTTCGCCTCGCTTTTGTGCCAACTGCAAAGCGGCGATCACGTGGTTGCCTCCCGCGCCCTGTTCGGCTCCTGCCATTACATCCTGACCCAGTTGCTGCCCCGCTACGGCATCGAGGTAGATCTGGTCGACGGCGCCGATCTGGAGCAATGGCAGGGCGCCATCGGCGAGGCCACAAAGTGCGTGTTCTTCGAGACCCCCTCCAACCCCACCTTGGACCTGATCGACATCCAGGCCGTCTCCGATCTGGCCCACGCGGTGGGCGCCTGCGTGGTGGCGGACAATGTGTTTTCCACGCCGATCCTGCAGCGGCCCGTGGAATTCGGCGCTGACGTGGTGGTCTATTCCGGCACCAAGCACATGGACGGCCAGGGCCGCATCCTGGGCGGCGCGGTACTGGGGACCAGGGAATTCATCGACGATACGTTGATGCATTTCCTCCGCCATACCGGCCCGGCCATGAGTGCCTTCAACGCCTGGGTGCTGCTCAAGGGTCTGGAGACCATGGAACTGCGCCTGGCCGAACAGTGCGGCAATGCCCATGCCCTGGCAAAGGTGTTGGAAGCCCATGCAAAAGTAGAGCGCGTGATCTATCCAGGCCTGGAAAGCTTTCCCCAGCGGGCGCTGGTGGAGAAACAGATGACCGCCGGCGGATCGATCATTACCTTCGACCTCAAGGGCGGCAAGGCAGAGGCCTTCCGCTTCCTGAACGGCCTGGACATCGTCGATATCTCCAACAATCTGGGCGATGCCAAAAGCCTGATCACCCACCCGGCCACCACCACCCACCGGGCCATGGGGCCGGAGGAGCGGGCCAAGGTGGGCATTGGCGATGGCATGGTGCGCCTCTCCGTCGGCCTGGAAGACCCCGCCGACCTGGAAGAGGATCTGCTATCGGCCCTGCAGGCTGTCGCCTAGACCCTTTCGTCTAACTGTACGGCTATGGAAGAGCCGGCGGGAACCTGAATGGATTCTCCAACTCGTCGGCTCGGGCAAACGGCCGATAACTGAGCACGTTCCTTACGACTTTGTGGTCACCTTCGAATTTGTGGTGTTCGAGGCCCTGGGGTATGGCGCCCGGAATTTCATCCGTCACGAGAATGAAGGGTTCGGCCGTGCCGCCAGTGGGCATCTCCGGCTCGGGATAGGTTTTCACGTCCCGTTCCAGTTCCTCATAGATTTTTCTCTGCTTGTCGACCTCTAAATGCTTCTCGTGTTCGCGGCGGTATCGCAGATAGTTCTTGATCTTGTCGGGGGATGCGGGGGTCATATAGATGACAATGATCTGTACCTCCGTTTGCCAGATCATGATCTTGAATTCATGGCCAGCACACATCCACATGCGCACGGTTGGCAAGTAATTGATTGGGTCCTCGATTTCCGTAAATGTATGGTCCGCATTCATGGTATTGCGCCTCAGGAAGACCGTCCAATAAAGCGCCTGCGTCAACACGCGGTCCACCATATCATCGCGATTGCTGCGATTTGAGAAGTCGTGCCGCCACCAGCCGATCTTCTTGCCCCCGCCGCCGCCGCTGCCGGGACGGTTGTCCAGCCAATGATTTTGGACGTGCGCCATGGCGGCGTTCGGATTACTGGGATCTGGCGAATCAAACCAATCCTTCGCCAGCATATAGTCGCTGGCCATGCGATTCCGGCCCGGCGTATTGCCAATTTCTTCGAGCAGTTCTACCTGGTCGGCTACCGTCATGTTGTTGATGCGATTGCTGACATCGTTGAAAAACGCCCCAATACTGGCGTCGTCTGGCATACCTGGCATGAATTTTCCCCTTCGGCGCGAAATGTCCCTAGTAATATATGACAAATGATAGCAAGTCGTTGAGCGTCGTTCAACAAACCGCAAGAGGTTATAAATATTCAAGGCCAACGGTCTCTTCGACCCAAAGGGATGCAAAAGGAGAATGCCAGTATTCAGTAATGCCCAAAACTGTAACTACGGACATGGGCTGATCCGAAAGCAGTCCGCGATGCAGCGCCAGCCGCGTAAAGCCGCGGCCGGCGGCTGTTTCTCACACGTTATGTTTTTGGCGATCGCCTTGTGCCTGATGGCCGCCTGCGCGCCGCGGCAGGTTGTGCCTGTGTCGCTGGACGAGGCCACGGCGCGCCTTGAAGGCGGCCTGCGGGTCGAACTGCCGGATGGTCCCGGTCCCTTCCCCACCATCCTCTATTTTCATGGCGCCTCGGACCTGGCCTGGCATCCGGGCCAGCAGGAGATCCTGAAAGGCTTCGCTGCTCGGGGTTTCGCCGCCGTGTTCGTGGACCTCTACCACAGCCGGGGTATTGATGGCCCCGCCGTGCGCGCCGGCGCCTTGCTGCCCCGTGGGGCGGCGGGGGATGTGGCTATCGCGGTGGATTGGGCGCGGCGGCAGGCCTGGGCTGCGCCAGGGCGGATCGGGCTGTTCGGCATCTCCTTTGGCGCCGCCACCATCATGGATGCCCTGGTTTATGAAACGCCGGGGCGTCTGCCCCCGGGCCTGAAGAGCAAACCTTCGGAGGGCCTGCGCGGGGTGGGCGCCATCGCCCTGCTGGCGCCATGGTGCGCCGGCGACATCATGGGCTTCAACCTGCTGCGCGCCGTGCACGAGGATTTCGCGCTTGAGATCCCCACCCTGGCCGTCCTCCCCGGCGCCGACACCATCTCCGATCAGGCCCTGTGCAAGAAGATCCTGGCCCGCAACCGTGGCAACGGCGCACCTATCGAGATCGTCCCCGTCGCTGGCGCCGGCCACAACTTCGCGATCGCCCGGGACGATTATGGGAACGCCTTCGACGATTTTGACCCAGGCAAATCCGCGGCGGCCTGGAAGCGCATCTATCAATTCTTCAAACCGCGGCTGCAATAGGCGCGGCCGCAATCAGATCTGAAACGAGCGGTCTATGATGGTAGTATGTTGACATACCGTATGTTGACATACTATACACCGCCCCATGGAATTCGCACTTAGAACAAAGCGGCCCGATGCCTCCGACATCCTGGCCCGCACCGACTGGGCCCGCAATCCGGGCTTCATCATCCACGATCTGCAGCGGGTCATGGTGCAGGTGGTGGACGAGGAAATGGCCAAGGTGGGCCTGACCAACGCCCAGCTGCGCGTGATCCTGCACCTCTCCCACCAGGAAGGCGTGACCCAGGTCAGCCTGTCCGATGAGATCGGCATCAAGAAGGCCTCCGTCGGCGTGCTGCTGGAACGTTTGCAGGAAAAGGGCCTGGTGGAGCGGCGGGCCGACCCAGGCGACCGCCGCGCCAACCTGATCTACCTGAGCGCCAAGGCCCGCGCGCTTCTGGAGCCGATCTATGACACCGGCTCGGCGGTGCTGGATGGCCTCATGGCCGGTTTCAGCAAGTCAGAGCGGGAGCAGTTGGTGGACCTGCTGCTCCGCGTCAAGGCCAACGCGGATGGCATGTGGCGCCAATTGGAGGCCGAGAAGAATGGTCAGTGACACCCTGTCCCCCACCATGGTGGGGCACCAATTCGAACCCCTGACCATCTCCTGGAACGCCAAGGACACCATGCTCTATGCCCTGGGCGTGGGCGCCAAGCCGGCCGATGAACTTGATTTCGTCTACGAGGGCCAGCGGGACGACGAGAGGCCAAAGGTACTGCCCACCTATGCGGTGATCCCGGCCATGCGGGCCATGGGCAACCTGCGCCATGTGGTGAAGCTGGACGTGCGCCGCCTGCTGCACGGGGAACAGGGCATCGAGCTATTGCGCCCCTTGCCGGCCAAGACCGAAATCACCCTTGCGAGCCAGGTCTCGGAAGTCTGGGACAAGGGCAAGTCCGGGGTTATCGGCGTCACGGCCCAGGCCAGCGATCCCGACGGGCCGCTGTTCAACAGCCATTCCACACTGTTCTATATCGGCGGCGGCGGCTTCGGCGGCGAACCGGGGCCCTCGACCAAGGACAAGAACGCCCCGCCCGACCGCGATCCCGATCTGGTGGTCGATTATGTTACGCAAGCGGAACAAGGGGCCATTTACAGGCTCTCCGGCGACCGGGTGGCCCTGCACATCGACCCGGAATTCGCCAAGAAAGCGGGCTATGAGAAGCCCTTCATGCACGGCCTCTGCACCTATGGCTTTATCGGCCGGGCCATCCTGCACGGCCTCTGCGGCGGCGATCCGGCGCGTTTTCGGTCCATGACGGGCCGCTTTGCCGACATCGTGCAGTTCGAAGATCACATCGTGACCAAGTTCTGGCACACCGGCGCGGGCAGTGCCGTCGTGCAGGCCGAGGATCAGAATGGCAACGTGGTCCTGAGCCAGGCCCAGGCCAGCTTCGAGGCATAGCGATGGATTTCGCGGCAAGACTTAGCGGACGGCCCGCCGGGAATGGCAACTGGCATTTCGACCTGGCGGAGGAGATGAACGGCGGCTTCGGCGGTACCAACGGCGGCTGTCTGGCGGCCATCTGTGTCTTTGCCGCACGCGACCTGGCACCGGACCGTTTGCCCATCGGCGTCGATGCCCGTTTCATCCGCGGCTTTCGCCCCGGGCCGGCGACGGTGGTGCCCACCGTCCTGAATGCGGGGCGGACCCTGACCACGGTCTGCGTCGACGTGCGCACCGACGAGGGGAAGCTGGCCACCCGCGGCACGGTCAGCCTGGTGGCGCGGGAGGCATTGGCCCATCTGTCGGCAGAGACGGAAACGACACCACCCAAGGGGCTGCGAGACTATGGCGAGGGCAAGCCCTGGCGGCATCCGTCCGAAAAATACCGTATTCCTCTGATCGACACCTTTTCGCCCGCCTATCTGGGCCGGGTGGACGGCGCCATGGCCACGGCCAGCAAGATCATCTGGGACGGCGCGGACGCCGGGGCCGAGGCCGCCTGCATCGCCGCCGATATTTCCGTCGGCCCGCCGGTGGCGCGGCACCTGGGCCGGCAGCAACTGGCCATTCCCAATCCGGACCTTTCGCTGCGCTTCACAGGATCGGAACCGGCAGCGGATCACCTGGTCTCCCTGTGCCGCCTGGACAGCCTGGATGGCGGCCTGGCCAGTACATCGCTGCAGGTCTGGTCCGGCGAATGCCTCATCGCCACCGGCATCTCCACCACAACCGTTCTGAAAGGGTCCTGACCATGGCTGCGAAAACCACCTTTGCCATGACCTTGACCGCGCCACGCAAGCTGGAACCGCGGGATCTGCCCTTGCCCGACATCCATGATGACCAGGCCCTGTTGCGCATCGAGGCCTGCGGCATCTGCGGCACCGACTGCGAACAGTTCGAGACCGGCATGCGCGTGCCCATGCCCCATATCCCGGGCCACGAGCCGCTGGGCGTGATCGAGGAGATCGGCGACGGCGCCGCCAGGCGCTGGGGTGTGGATACGGGCGACCGCGTGGCGGTGGAGACGCTTTTGTCCTGCCATATGTGCAAGCGTTGCCTGGCCGGCGAATATCACCTATGCGCCAACCGGCAGGTCTATTCCACCATACCGTTGTCGGACGAGCACGGCCTGTGGGGCGCCTATGCCAATCACATGGTGCTCGACCCCCGCACCATCCTGCATCGAATGGACCCTGAAATTCCGGCCCAGGTGGCGGTGATGTACAACCCCCTGGGCGCCGGGTTCCGTTGGGGTGTAGAGATCCCCGATACCAAATACGGCGACAGCATCCTGATCATGGGGCCGGGTCAACGTGGCCTGGCCGCCGTGATCGCCGCCAAATCCGTAGGCGCCAAGACCATCGTCGTCACCGGCCTAACGGCCGATGCGGCCAAGCTGGAACTGGCAAAGCTGTATGGCGCCACCCACACAATCGATATCGAGCAGGAGAATATCCGCGACCGCATCAAGGACATCACCGGGGGCGAAGGGGTGGATACCGTCCTCGACGTAACCCCGGCGGCGACCGCGCCGATCGAGGATGCCATCAACGTGGCCCGGGTAGGCGGCACCATCGTCCTGGCAGGGGTCAAGGCCTTCAAGCCGGTGGCGAAATTCGTTTCGGACAAGGTGGTGTTCAAGGAACTGCGCCTGCTCGGCGCGTTTGGCGTCACCTCGTCCGGCTACCGCAAGGCCATCGACCTGATCCACAGCGGCGCGGTGCCGTTGGAAAAGATGCACACCCACGACTTCGCCGTCGCCGATGCCGAGCTCGCCATCCGCACACTTGGAAGGGAAATCCCCGGCGAAGAATCCATCCACTCCTGCCTGATCCCCGGTCTGTCGTGACCCTGGAAGGATGAGTCCAAAATGTTGATGAACCTGTCACATCGTCATTCCCGCGCAGGCGGGAATCCAGGGACACACCAGGAACCGTTGAATTTTTCGAGAGGTCTGGACCCCCGCCTGCGCGGGGGTGACGATGGATGGTTTGCAATCGAGAAGCCGGCAATCCAGGGCCGTGGACGCGACCTCGGGGGCGTTGCCGCCTCATGAACCTCGCCCGCCTGCAGGAAGCCATATCCGCGGCCATTCCCGGTACGGAATGCCTGATCTTTGGCGACCGCCGTTTTACCTGGTCGGATTACAACGACCGCACCCGCCGCCTGGCCGAATATTTCCGCCGCCAGGGCCTGGGCCTGCATACCGAGCGGGCGGAGCTGGAGAATTGGCAGTCCGGCCAGGACCACATCGCCCTCTACCTCCACAACGGCAACGAATACCTGGAAGCCCTGATGGCCGCGTTCAAATGCCGGGCCAGCGCCGTCAATGTGAACTACCGCTATCAGGGCGACGAGCTGATTTATCTGTTGGAGAATTCTGGCGCCAAGGCCTGCATCTACCATGCCCGGTTCGCGCCCATGCTGAAATCCTTGCGCGACCGGCTGACCAGAATTCAAACCTGGATCCAGGTTGCGGACGACAGCGGCGAAGGCCTGATGGACGGCGCTGTCGACTACGAGGCGGCCCTCGCCGCCTGTCCCCCGGCGCCCATGGACCCAAACTGTACGGACGATGATCTGTTCATCATCTATACGGGCGGCACCACGGGCCTGCCGAAAGGCGTCCTGTGGCGCCAGACGGACATCTTCTTTGCGCTAATCGCCCAAACGCCCGTGGGCACTACCCAAGAGCAGACCGTGGCCGACATCCGCCGCCGGGTTGCCGGCGGACGACTGGGAAAAGCCATGCCGCTTGCTCCCATGATGCATGCCTCGGGCACGTGTATGTCCCTGGGTGCGATGTTTCGGGGCAGCGCTATCGTGTTGCAGCGGACCGCAGACCATTTCGATGCCAAGGAGATCGTGGAGACGTTCGAACGGGAGCGCATCACCCAGGCCACCCTGATCGGCGACGCCTTCGCACTGCCCCTGCTGGAAGAGATGGACAAAGGCAATTACGACCTTTCCGCAATGTCCATGATCAACTCTGGTGGCGCCATCCTTTCACCACGCAACAAGAAGCGCCTGCAGGCGCACATGCCGCAGATGCTGTTGGTGGACGCGGTGGGTTCTTCGGAAGCCGGGCGCATGGCCATGAACCTGAGCCGGGAAGGGGAAACCAAGTCCTCGGTGGATTTCGAGATGGATATCAACGCCTGCGTGGTCAGCGATGATCGAAACCGAATCCTGCAGCCGGGCGATGACGAAATCGGCTGGGTGGCGCAAAAGGAACCGGTGGCATTGGGCTATCTGAACGACCGGGAAAAGACCCAAGCCACTTTTCCCGTCATCGACGGCGTGCGCCACGCCATCCCCGGCGACCGGGCCCGCATGAACCCCGACGGGGGCTATCATTTCATGGGGCGGGAATCGATCACCATCAATTCGGGCGGCGAAAAGATCTTCGCCGAGGAGGTGGAGGCCGCCATCAAGACCTTGCCCGGCGTGATCGATGCCCAGGTGGTGGGCCTGCCCGACGCGACCTGGGGCCAGAAGGTGGTTGCGGTGGTCTCAGCCGAAGAGGGTCTCGACGAGGGCGCGGTGCAGGACCACTGCAAGGCGCGCATCGCCTCGTATAAGGCGCCAAAGAATGTCGTCTTCGTACCCGAGCTCTACCGCGCGGCCAACGGCAAGGCGGATTACGAATGGGCCCGGGACGTGGCGGCAGAGAACCTGGCCTAATGGATTTTTCCGACACACCGGCGGAGGCCGCCTTCCGGGCCGAGGCGCGGGCCTGGCTGGATGCCAACGCGACCCTGAAGGCCTATCCGAACCAGACCTGGGCCTCGGTGCTGGCGGATAAATCCCGCGCCAACATCGTGCGCGAGGCCAAGCGCTTCCAGAAGAAGCGCTATGACGACGGCTGGGCCTGCCTGCACTGGCCGAAAGAATATGGCGGCCGCGGCGCCACCGCCATCGAACGGGTGATCTGGGGCAAGGAGGAAAGCCGCTATATCGTGCCCCGTGGCGTGGTTGATATCGGTCAGGGCATGGCCGGCCCGATCCTGATGAAATACGCCACGGAAAAGCAAAAGGCCCGCTACCTGCCCCCCATGGCAAAGGGGGAGGAAATCTGGTGCCAGATCTTTTCCGAGACCGCCGCCGGTTCGGACCTGGCCGGCCTGCGCATGACCGCCGTGAAGGATAGGGATGACTGGATCCTGAACGGCGAAAAGATCTGGACCTCGGGCGCCGATTATTCCGATTTCGGCATCACCGTGGCCCGCTCGGACCCGGACGTGCCCAAGCACAAGGGCCTGACCTTCTTTTTCATCGACATGACATCACCGGGACTGTCCATCGCGCCGATCAGGCAGATCACCGGCAGTTCCCATTTTAATGCCGTACGGTTCGAGGATGTGCGGGTGCCCGATGAACAGCGCCTCGGCGCGGTAGGCGACGGCTGGAAGGTAGCCCTGGCCACTTTGATGAACGAGCGGGTGTCGGTGGGCGAGGCGCCGGGCCCGGATTTCGAGCAGATCTTCGCCCTGGCCAGGGAGCTGGAGATCGACGGCCGCCCGGCCATCGAGAACCAGGCGGTGCGCGACAAGCTGGCCACCTGGTATTGCGAGACGGCGGGCTTGAAGTACAACCGCATGCGCTCCATCTCGGCCCTGTCCCGGGGCGAGACACCGGGACCGGAGAACTCCATCGCCAAGGTTGTCAGCGCCCGCAAGGCGCAGGAGATCGCCACCTTCGGCACGGAGCTGATGGAGGAATGCGGGGTGGTCACCGACCCCGCGCTGGTCCCCGCCGATGGCCGCTATCAGCAATCCTTTCTGCAATCCCCGTCCATGCGCATCGCCGGCGGGACGGATGAGATTTTGCGCAACATCATTGCGGAGAGAGTTCTGGGTCTACCGCAAGAGCCCCGCGTGGACAAGGACAAGACGTTCCGTGCGGCACAGGCGGTTGAAAACAAGGGGCGATAGGGTTCTAACGCAAGGCTCGTTTCAAAACCTGCACCAGGTGAATGGCCTCGCGGCCGCTGCCGTGTTTGATTTGCTGGCGGCAGGAGGTGCCGTTGGCGATCAACGTGGTCTGGGCGCCGGCATCGCGGACGGCGGGCAGCAGCGATGCCTCGGCCATGGCCTGGGAGGTCTCGTAGGTTTCGGCGCCGTAGCCGAAGGCGCCGGCCATGCCGCAGCAGCTTGACGGCACCGTCTCCGCCGCCGCATCGGGGAGCAGGGCCAAGACCTGATCCATGGCCGTCATGGTCTGGTGCGCCTTTTGGTGGCAGTGGCCGTGGACCAGGAGCTCTCCCGCCGGTTTCAAGTTGATCTCAAGCCGGCCCGCCGCCTGCTCCGCAGCCAGATATTCCTCCAGCAGTAGGGCCTTCCTTGCCAATGCTTGGGACTCGTCTCCCGGCAGCACTGCGAGGAACTCGTCACGCAGGGTCAACAGACAGGACGGTTCCAGGCCCAGCACGGGCAAGCCCCGCTCGACGAACGGCTTGAGGGCGGTGATGGTGCGGGACATCTCTTCCCGCGCCTGGTCCACCAGTCCGGCGGAGAGGAAGGTGCGGCCACAGCAGAGACGGCCCCGGCCGTCGGGGGCCTGGGCGATGTGCACCCGCCGGCCGGTTGCGACCAGAACGTCGATGGCGGCGGTCAGGTTCTCCGGCTCGAAGTTGCTGTTGAAGGTGTCGGCGAACAGCACCACCTCCGCGCCGTCCTCCGGACCAACAACCGCGTCAGCCGGCTGAAAGGTGTCACCACGCCATTTCGGCAGCGGGCGTTTTGCCGTGAAACCGAACAGTTTCTCGCTGAGCCCGGCCAAGCCGGGGACCTGGTCGCGCAGGTTCAGGAGCGGCGCCAGACGGGATGCCCAGGCCGCATAGCGCGGCAGATAGGCCACCAGGCGGTCATGCAGGGAGATGCCGGAGCGTTTGGCGCGCTGGTACTGCACCTCGACCTTCATGGCCGCCATGTCCACGCCCACCGGGCATTCCCGCTTGCAGCCCTTGCAGCCGACGCAGAGGGAGAGGGCATCGGCCATGGCATCGGAATGTAGCGCCTCCGGCCCCAGTTGCCCCGACAGGCCCAGGCGCAAAAGGTTTGCGCGGCCGCGGGTCAGGTGCGCCTCGTCCTTGGTCACCTTGTAGGAGGGGCACATGACGCTGGCCAGGCTCAGGTTGCGGCAGGCGCCGTTGTTGTTGCACATCTCCACCGCGCGCTGAAAACCGCCCCAGGCCGACCAGTCCAGCCCGGTCTCGATCTCGTTGGTGGGATAGTCGGGCTTGAAGCGGAATAGGCGGCGGTCGTCCATCTTCGGCGGATCGACGATCTTGCCGGGATTGAACAGGCCGTCCGGGTCCAGGATGCGTTTGACCTCGGCGAAGTTGTCCACCATGCGCTGGCCGAACATGGGCAGATGAAACTCCGAGCGCACCAGGCCGTCGCCGTGCTCGCCGGAATGGCTGCCCTTGTATTCCCGCACCATCTCGAAGGCTTCCTCGGCCATGGCGCGCATTTTCGTTGCACCCTCGGGGTCCTTTAGGTTGACCACCGGGCGCACATGCAGACAGCCGACGGAAGCATGAGCATACCAGGTGCCTTCCGTGCCGTGTTTGTGGAAGACCTTTGTCAGGCGATCGGTATAGTCGGCCAGGTCCTCCAGGCGCACGGCGCAGTCTTCGATGAAGGAGATCGGTTTGCCGTCGCCTTTCATGGACATCATGATGTTGAGGCCGGACTTGCGCACCTCCCAGATGGCGGATTGGAAGCCTGGGTCGGTGGCTTCGACGACGCTGTCGGGGAAGCCCAGATCACCCATCAGTTCCACCAGCCGGGCCAGCCTGCGCAGTTGCTCGTCGGCATCTTCTCCGGCGAATTCCACCAACAACAAGGCCGCCGGCTCGCCCACCACGAAGCGCTCGATGGTGGGGCGGAAGATCTCGATCTCCCGCGCCAGGTCGATCATGGTGCGGTCCACCAGTTCCACCGCACCTGGGTCCAGCTTGACGATATGCTGGGTGGCGTCCATAGCGGCGTAGAAATTGGGGAAGTGGCAGACGCCCAGAACCTTGTTGGCGGGCAGGGGTGCGAGATCCAGCTCGATGGCGGTAGAGAACGCCAGCGTGCCTTCCGAACCAACCAGAAGGTGCGCCAGGTTCTGCGATCCCGTCTCGGGCACCAGGGCATCGATGTTGTAGCCACCGACCCGGCGCTGGATGCCGTCTTCGTGCAGGTCGGGGAAGCGGGCCTTGATTTCCTGGGCCTCGCGGCGGCCCAGATCCAACAGCGGCGTCGCGATCTCCCGATACCGGGTCGGGATGTCACCAGCCTGGAAATCACCCGGCACCGGCCCGAACGTCAGCCGGGCGCCGTCGGCCAGGATGGCCTCGACGCCGTGCACGTTATGCACCATGTTGCCGTAGCGGATGGACCGGGCGCCGCAGGAATTGTTCGCGGTCATGCCGCCGATGGTGGCCCGCGATGATGTGGAGACGTCCACGGGGAAAAACAGGCCGTGGGGTTTCAGGTAGGCATTCAACTGATCCAGCACAATGCCCGGCTGCACCTTCACGCGCCGGTTCGCCACATCCAGGTCGATGACACCGGCCATATGCTTGGAGACATCCAGGACCAAGGCCTCGCCCACCGTCTGGCCGCATTGGGAGGTGCCGCCGCCGCGCGGCAGGACGGGGACGCCCTCTTCGGCGGCGATCTGGATGGCGCGGGCGATATCCTCATCGTCCCGGGGCACCGCCACGCCAATGGGCTCGATCTGGTAGATGGAAGCATCAGTGGAATAGCGGCCCCGGCTGGCCGCGTCGAACAGTACGTCGCCGCGCAACTCCCGGCCCAGGCGCGCGGCCAGGGCGCTATCGCCAATGCGGCCTGTGCCGGTAAAGGGCGCGTTCACCGTTTCCGCCTTGCGTAACCTGGACCCTAGGATGCCAGTTCCTTGGCCCTGTCGCGGAGCACGAATTTCTGGATCTTGCCGGTGGACGTCTTGGGCAGATCGTCGAACACCACCTGGCGCGGGCATTTATAGTGGGCCATGTTGTCCCGGCAGAAATCGATGATCTCCTTTTCGGTGGCCTCTTCGCCCGGCTTCAGTTCGATGAAGGCGGTGGGGGTCTCGCCCCATTTCTCCGACGGGGTGGCGACCACGGCAACGGCGGCGATCTTGGTGTTGGTGTAAAGCGTATCCTCGACCTCGATGGAGGAGATGTTCTCGCCGCCGGAGATGATGATGTCCTTGGAGCGGTCCTTGAGCTCCACATAGCCGTCCGGGTGCCAGACGCCCAGATCACCGGAATGGAACCAGCCGCCCTGGAAGGCCTCCTGCGTCGCGGACGGATTCTTCAGGTACCCCTTCATGGTGACGTTGCCGCGCATAAACACTTCGCCCATGGTCTCCCCATCCATGGGCACGGGCTCCAGGCTGTCGGGGTCGGCCACCATCATGGCTTCCTGGACCTGGTAGGTGACACCCTGACGTGCCTTCAAACGCGCCTGTTCGTCCAGGGGCAGTTCGTCCCATTCCGATTTCCAGGCGCTGACCACACAGGGGCCATAGACCTCCGTCAGGCCATAGACATGGGTGACGTTGAAGCCCTGGCGCGCCATGTCCGCCAACACGGCGGCGGGGGGCGGGGCAGCGGCGGTGAACATGTTCACGGTGTGGGGCAGTTCCCGCTTTTCATCGTCGGGCGCGCCGGCGATCAATTGCATGACGATGGGGGCGCCGCACATATGGGTCACCTTGTGATCGGCGATATTGTCATAGATATCCTTGGCCACCACGTTGCGCAGGCAGACATGGGTGCCGGCGATAGAGGTAATGGACCAGGGGAAGCACCAACCGTTGCAATGGAACATGGGCAGGGTCCAGAGATAAACCGGGTGCGCCGGCATGTGCCAACTGAGGATATTACCCACTGCGTTCAGATAGGTGCCCCGGTGGCTGTAGACCACGCCCTTGGGGTTGCCCGTGGTGCCGGAGGTATAGTTGAGCGAGATGGCCTGCCATTCATCGTCGGGCAGGTGCCAGACATGATCCTCGTCGCCGGTTTCCAGTAAGGCTTCGTAGTTCATCTCGCCCAGGGATTTGCCGCCCGGGCCGTTGGCGTCCTCGATATCGATCACCATGGGGCGGTTGGCGACCTTCTCCAACGCCTCCTCGATGATGGGGCTGAACTCCGTGTCGGTGATCAGCAGCTTGCATTCCCCATGATCCAGGATGAAGGCGATCTCGGTCGCATTCAGGCGGTAGTTGAGCGCGTTCAGCACCGCCCCCTGCATGGGCACACCGAACGTGGCCTCGAAAGCGGCGGTGACGTTGGGCGCCATGACCGAGACGGTGTCCCCCTTGCCGATGCCCTTCTTGGCCAGGGCCGAGGCGAGCCGGGTGCAGCGGCGCTTGGTTTCGGCCCAGGTGAAGCGGCGCTCGCCGTCGATGACGGAGGTATAGTCGGGGTAGGTCCAGGCCGCCTTGCCCAGGAAGGACAGGGGCGAGAGGGCCTGGTAATTGGCCGCCGTGATGGGCAGATCGGTCTCGTAAGGGTTGGCGCTCATGTCCGGCTCCCGGGCTGGCGTTGGGGAATGAATTGCGGCTTGGCAATTTATCGTTTGGGGCCCGCTTTGCCAACGTTGCCGAACATGCTATCACGCAGCCCACCAGCCATTCGGGCGCCCGTAGCTCAGCTGGATAGAGCACTTGATTCCTAATCAAGGGGTCGCAGGTTCGAGTCCTGCCGGGCGCGCCATGTTTTTCATGGTCTGCCGTGGAAAGCGTTGTTCAAGAAGCAAACCAAACTGTCGCCCTAGTTGAAGTAATCAATAAATAAGTCTGTTTTCGATCACTCGGACGACTAGCGTCGGTTTGTTTTTCAACACCGGCAACAACAGTCCCAGTTCCCCATTTTCATTGAACTCGCTTTAGTTTGCGCGGCCAAGCTCTTGCCGAATTGATCAGCGAGACGTCTATGAGTTATTGTCCAATTGCGAGCATTGATGCTCAGGAGTGCAAGGATATGCACATTCACGTTAGGTGTTCGCTGAAAGTGATAGCGTCGGCGCTAGCCTGTCTGATTTTACAGGCCTGTACTATACAGCATGAGGTACAGGGTGGTGATGAAGCCCACGGCCCTAAACTCTTCGACGCCAGAGCCTACAACACGCGCGGCATCAAGTACTTTGACAATGGCCAATACGATAGGGCGATTAAGGACTACAACGAAGCAATCCGCCTGGACCCAAATTTTGCATTTGCGTACAACAATCGCGGTTACGCTTACGACAAAAAAGGAGACCATGATCAGGCAATTCGGGATCTCGATAGGGCTATCCGGCTACTGCCAACTTTTCCGTTTGCCTACAACAACCGAGGCAATGCTTACCGCAACAAAGGTCAGTATGACCGTTCTATTCTGGATTATGATGCGGCTATTCGCCTGGATCCAGAATATGAAAATGCTTACAACAACCGAGGCAACGCATTTCTTCAAAAGGGCCAATATGACCGGGCAATCCAGGATTATGACGAAGCAATCCGCCTGGACCCCACGCATGAATTTGCTTTCCGAAATAGGGGCACAGCATATTGGAAGAATGGCCAATACTACCGGGCAATCGCAGATCTCGACAAAGCGATACGTCTGAAACCGGACTTTGCTGACGCCTACTTAGATCGGGGCATTGCATATAGTAGAATAGGCCAAATTGATCAGGCGCTTAGTGACTACAATGAAGCCATACGCCTAGATCCGAATATTTCAAGCGCTTACAACAACAGAGGCAACATTCACAGAAAGAGGCGGCAATATAGGCAGGCGATCAGGGATTTCGATGAAGCCATTCGACTGCAACCACATAACTCGAAGGCCTTCAACAACAGAGGCCGCGCTTACAAAGATAAGGGAAATATAGACCTAGCGATTCAGGACTATTCAAAAGCCATTGATCTAAGGTCTGATTTCGCCGCAGCATATAATGGCCGGGGCGTTGCCTACAAAAACGATGGCCAGTTTGACCGAGCGTTGCAAGACTTTGACAAGGCAATCAGCTTGCAACCTGAATTTGCCGAGGCCTACTACAACCGAGGTGCTACCTACACCAAGAAAGCGCAATATGATAGGGCGATCCAAGACCAGAACAAAGCTATCCAACTTAGAGCGGGGTATGCGTATGCATACATCAACCGTGGCATCGCATATTTTCTTAAACGCCAGTACGACCGAGCAATCCAGGACTATGACGAAGCGATCCGGCTGAAACCGGAATACGCACTTGCGTATTTCAATCGAGGCAGCGCGTACTACAAAAAAGGTCAATACGTTCAGGCAATAGAGGATTTTGACGAGGCCCTACGATTGAAACCGGACTATTCGGCTGCGCGCAGGAATCGGTCTAGGGCAATGCACCGCTTAAGCAAGAAAAGGGGAAGAGTCTGAGTCAGACTTCAAGCGAGGGCCCGTTACGGTGTCCGTCCACCAAGTTGTTCCCAGGACCTTCGCATAAAAAAATTGGCAGTCCCGCTCAACCCTCGGATGTCAACGGAAACAAAGGTCCGAAACCATTATTCAATTACGGTGACAGTTTGCTATTGTCGAATGCGACCGAAAATTCTGCGTCAATTAGCTGACGTTCGGAGTTGAGCAAACTGTCACAACAATGAACCCATGAGTGATCTTTCGGCGGTCGGCCTGCTACCGCCGTATCCTGGCAAGGACGCTCATTTCAGGCTGAGTATGTAGGCGATGATGTCGTCGGTTTCGGCTTCGGTCAGTATCAGGCGGGGCATATCCTTGTGCTCGCTTCTTAGAAAAACCCGCATGCTCAGTCCGGTCCGCCCTCGACTTCTGGCTATGTCCTGAAACGATTTCGCCTGCACGGGCCTGCCTTTTGCGGGCTCTCTTGTTTCTGCATGACATTCGGCGCAGTCCTTTTGCGCAAGCGCGCGGCCTTTGCCGACATCGCCCAACTCCGTTTGAGCGCTCGCCGATGATGTAGAGAGCGCAAGAACGGCGACCGCCATCCCAAATAGACGCATCCGGCTACCTCCCTGCCCGCAGCATCATTTCACGGCAACGCAGGTACAAGGTGCAAGGTGCATGACCTTGTGCGAAACACTGCCGGCCAACAGCCCTTTCAGGTCGCTGAGGCCACGGCTGCCGAGAAAGATCATGTCAACGCCCTCCGCACTTGCCACCGAAACTATCTGGTCGGCAGGGTTGCCTTCGGCAACCCGCTTATCGAACCGCTCAAAGCCGGCTTTTCGCATGCGCGCCTCGGCTTCCGCGGTGATAGCGTCGCCGATCCGCCTGCTCTCGTAATAACGGCCCTTCTCTTCTTCGATCGAGAAGCCCTCGGCTCTGGCAAATTGTGTCAGCACCTCCGGCATTGGCTCGTGAGGAACGACGTGAAGTATGAGCAATTCGGCATTTGAAGCCTTGGCCAGGTCGGTCGCCAGATCCAGCGCCTTCCAGCCATGATCGGAGCCATCGATCGCCACCAGGAATTTCTTATCCATTGGCCCTCCAAAAAATCCACTTCGGTCTTTCGAACCGGCCACATCCCTGTCGTACAGGGGGAAACATTATGCCTGTAATCCAGCGCGCTCACCTTGATCAGGATCAACGCATCCAACGGCCGCAACGGCGTCGGCGGGGACCCGCCGTTCAGGCTCTACTGGCTCCAAACGCCGGCGAAAGTCCGAATGGATAATTTTCAGTTCTCAGCTAGGACGTGCCGGGCGACGACGAGTTCCTGGATTTCGGCCGTTCCCTCCTCGAACCAAAAGCCGCGCGCGTCCCGGTATATCCGTTCGATCGCGGCTTCCTTGGTATAGCCAAATCCGCCATGAACCCGCAGAGACAGGTCGGTCACCCGCCCCACCATGTTGACGCAGAACAACTTGGCGTTGGCGGCAGCGGCCGTGTAGTCGCCGCCGGCTTCGCAGATCCGCGCAGCATGTTCGACCAGATGCCGTCCGGCTTCTATTTCCGAATGCATGTTCGCGATGTGCCCCTGGACGGCCTGGCGTGTCGCGATCGGCCTGCCGAAGGTGACGCGACGCCTGGAAAACGCGACGGCCTCGTCCAATGCCCGTTGGGCAAGGCCGACCATGCAGGCGGACAGCGAGACGCGGCTGTAGTCCAGAAAGCTCAGCGCGGCTTCCAGCCCCTGACCGATCTGGCCAAGCCTGCACTGGTCCGGGACCTCCATATTCTCGTAGCGCAGGAACGCATGCCCGGTTCCGTGCATACCCATTGTGTGCTGTGACGCGTCGATCTCGAAACCGTGGGTTTCACGTTTCACAAGAAAGGCCGTGAGCGAGTCTTTGGCGCCATGGCTGTCCGAGGCCGCCACCAGGATGAAATGGGTGGCGCGATCGGCGAAGGTAATCAGGTGCTTTTCGCCGCTAATGCGCCACGTATCACCATCACGTATCGCTCTCGATTTCAGGTCACGGCCGGTGCCGCCGGTCTTTTCCGTCAAACAGAAAGCCACGATGGCCTCGCCCGTCGCGATCTTTGGAATGATGGCGCGCTGCGCCTCGTTGCCGAACATCTGTAACGGCCGCCACGTGCCGTTGGTCAAATGCACCAGCATGCGGCCGATGCCCGGCCCTTCCGCGGCGGCTTCCAGATAGGGCAGATAATCCATAATCCCCATGCCATACCCGCCGTATTCGGCCGGCAGCGTAAGCCGGTAACAGCCAAGTTCGGCCGCCCGTTGATGGATTTCTTCCGGTAGTTCGTCGGTGCGCTCAATCTCCGGATAGGCCTTTTCGAGGTCCTCGAGGAAAAATCTCCGAAACGCATCCAGCTCAATCCGAGGGCTCATGGCTATCTCTCCTGTTCGCGGCCTCTCTTTTTTCAGGAAATCCTCTTCCTGCGCCTTCCTGGAAACTTCGAGATGGCCTTCTTGTTATCGATTTCCCGGCCATTGAAGCATAGTCTTTCGGCAAACTTCGTGTCGACATATTGACTTATGTCGTCGATCCCGGCCTGCTCAACGGCGCGTTTGCGATTTAGGCGAGGGGCCCCGCAATGAATGCTACGACATCGGATCATCAGGTTCGCAGGGTTGCCATATCGCCAGGCAGCGTGTCGGTGGTTGAAACGGCGCCCCAAGAGAGGCCGGCCGGGTGGAGCAGGCTGCAGGTGCTCGCCTGTGGTGTTTGCGGCACTGATCTTCATCTGCTTCATGGCATGAAATTGCCGATCGGCGCGGCGTATCCCGTCCATCCAGGGCACGAAGTCGCAGCGCGTATCCTGGAAGCCGATCCCGGCGCAGACCTGCCTCCAGGAACAACCGTCGTCCTTCATCCTTTGCTGCCCTGTGGGGCGTGCGCTCCCTGCCGGACCGGCCGGGAACATCAATGTGCCTCAGGCGAGATGCTCGGCATTCACCGGGCGGGCGGACTGGCTGACGAACTTGTCTGGCGCTCGGACCGGCTTGTTGCCGTCAATGACCTGGCCCCGCTTCTCGCGGCTTTGCTCCCCGACGCGGTGGCGACGGCTTATCACGCGCTCAAGCGCGCCGCACTGCCGCCCGGCGGCAAGCTCGCCGTTATCGGCACCGGCGGCGTCGGCACAAATGTATTGCAAATGTGCCGCGCTTTGGACCCGTCGTCACAGCCCGTCGCGGTGGTTCACAGCGATCATACGGCAAGGCGTATCGCCGACCTTGGCTTTCCTGTGGTCCAGGGATTGCAGGGTGCCGGACGCGCGGTACGCAAGCTGGCCGGCGAGATGGACGCGGTGGTCGATTTCAGCGGCGTTGCAACGGCGCCTGGCGAGGCGGTCCACATGCTGTGCCGCGGCGGCCGCCTCGTCCTTGGCGCCATACTCGATGAAAAGGTCGCTCTAGCGACCACCTATACCGGGCTGGTTACACGCGAGATCGAAATCGTCGGCAGCTATGCATCCACCCTGACCGATCTAAAAGCGGTTGCAGAATTGGCGAGCAGCGGGAAATTGCCTTTGGAAGGACTGGTCAGCCATGTGATCGATTTGGATGATGCGCCCGATGCCCTGGATATCCTGGAACAAAGACCGCCGGGCATGGTGCGCGTTGTTGTAGAGCCCTAGTGGCGGTTCACTGATTGCCCATCGGTAAGAGTTGGACGATCGGCGCGCATCATTCCTGCCCCGTTGCGATCAACCGGGCATGTTGATCAAGTAATCAGGTTGACTTTCACCGAAGCGGGGCCGGTTGATAAAGGCAAGGTCGAAATCGACCCGGCGTTCGACTAGGGAACGAAGGTGCGGATAACAAGTACTGGCTATCCTGGAAGATTCAACCAAATATTCATGAATTGCATCCACTATGCATCCCATGAGGGACGGGACGGAAGCACGAATGTTTTCGCTTGAACAATGCGCGACACAGCTTGGCCATGCGCCAAATTGCGCAAGTTTGCTCACGGCATGGCAGAAATGGCGCAGGGGCAATCCCCTGCCCCTGGTGTCCGAGGTGCGCGCAGAAGACCTCGGCCCGGCCCTGGCCAGTACCTCCATTTTGGAAATTCACGATCCCGGCAAGATCGTCTACCGGCTTTTTGCCTCGCTGCACGCCGACGTCATCGGCAGGGATCTGACCGGCGAAAATCTGATTGAAATGACGCCGCCCGCCGACAGGGAAGTCAGGAAGCAGCGCATGCTTGCCATGGTGAAACAGCCTTGCGGCGGCATGCCGGCAATGGATTTGACGCGCCCCAGCGGCACCAAGGTGCACATTCAAGTCCTGATCCTGCCCGTGCGCCCCAACGACGAGGCGCAGCCAATGCGGCTCTATCTGGCCCTGGACCTCCTGGGCGAAACGATCCCCGGCGACGACGGCGAAATCGAAACCATTCCGATCACCGGTCAAGTTGGACCCATCGACCTAGGTTTTGGCCTGCCTGGTCTGGCCTAGGCAAGGGCCTGTCCGTATCTCCAATACGGCGGTTCGTCGTTGCCGGCAATGCTGGCGTTACGGCGAGAGGATTGGGGCGGCTTTATCGCAGTCCAGGCATTAGAGTGAAACGCACGGCTCGCGCCTGGAGGACTTTCTCTTACTCATCTTCCAGGTCGTTCACCGGATGAAATTCGATTACGGTGAACAAGTACTCGACTTCATCGCCATCTTTGCCAAATGGATAGGTTGCTTGTTTGATGTTTCTGATCGAACGGGTTCGGCCTTTGTATGGAATATCATTGCGCGAGACGTCAGCGGTTTCCAATGCTCGCATATTGTTCTGCCAAACCAGGCTTCCTGGACCATAGTTTTCAATCTCAGTAAATCGCTGGCCTGTATAGTCAACACCAAACTCGTGGCAGATGGCGGTGCCGACCAGGCGGAACCGAAAATCCAGGGGGCAGCGCAAGACCTCCTTGACCATCAGGTTCGGCAGCACGTCCCTGATCCTCTCCGGGCAGAATTCGCATTTCAAGGGCAGTTTTCCGTTCTGGGACAGCTCCAGCCAATAACGATCGAACGACGCAATGGCACCAATGCCGAGATTGTTTGAGAAGATGGTCATGGCCCGGGCGATGCCGATCTAAGAGACCGAGGCTCGCGCAGGGCCTTTGCGAACCAACTGCTTGGCCGGTACCCCGTGGCGAACAGCCGCGCACAAGAATGCAACATCACGGAAGAACAACCATTTGCCGTGCATGCCCCTACATTGCACTGGAAACAACGGTCAGAATTCTAAAAGAATCATGCATAAAACATGCCAGCCCCACAGCCGCGGACATTGGCTGATTCCTGCCCAACAAGGGCGTCGGAGATAGCCGGCTTGTCCCAATATGAGCCGGTCGGAACGAATGTTTTGGGACAATGTTGCGGCAAATAGAGAGCCGAATATTGCTGGCATAATACGGCGACGGGCGGGACAAGCCGCATGTGTTAGGATGGGCGGCCGTTCGGGAGGGCGCTCAATGAGGCGGTTTCGCATGCGATTCGCGCGGGTTTTGCAGGCGGTCAGGCATGGTGCCAGGCACACCGCCGTGCTGGCATGCGCGCTGTGCATCACGACCCTGCCTCACGCGACCCAGGGCGCGCGGGCGGAGACGGACGATTTTGCCAAACCGCGCGCCCGCATGGTCGCAACCATCCGCAGCTACGCGCGCCAAACCGAATTCGCCCTTGGGCGCGACCACCTGGACCGAAAGGTGCTCGACGTCATGGCAACGGTGCCGCGCCATGAGTTCATTTCGAAGCGGGTCTCCGACGGGCTGAGCCAGCTCTACAGCAAGCTGACCGGCGGCCGGCCCCAGGATATCGCCTATGCGGACCAGCCGCTGCCGATCGGTTATGGGCAGACGATTTCCCAGCCCTTCATCGTGGCCTTGATGACCGATCTGGCGGCGCCGAAAGCCGATCACGTGGTGTTGGAGGTGGGCACCGGTTCGGGCTATCAGGCGGCGGTGCTCGCACCCCTGGTGCGCCGGGTCTGCACCATCGAGATCATCCCGGAGCTCGGCATGACCGCCGCCGACACTTTCAAGCGGCTGAAGTTGGCGAATATCGAGAGCCGCATCGGCGATGGCTATTACGGCTGGCAGGAATGCGGCCCGTTCGACAGCATCGTGGTGACCGCCGCCGCCGACCACGTGCCGCCGCCATTGCTGCAACAGCTCAAGCCCGGCGGCCGCCTGGTCATTCCCGTCGGCGCGGCCTTCGCCACGCAACAACTGGTATTGGCCCGAAAAACGGCGGACGGGCGGGTCACCACGCGGCAGCTCCTGCCAGTGCGGTTCGTGCCATTGGTGAGCAAGGAGTGATGCAGCGGCCGTCAGGCATTTGGATCCTTTGCGCCATTGCCATCATCTCGGCCGCACTGCTTGCCTACGAAGTCCTGCTGATCCGGCTCTTCGCCATCGTGCAGTGGCATTATTTCGCCTACATGGCGATCAGCATCGCATTGCTCGGGTTCGGCGTCAGCGGCACCTTCGTCTTTCTTGCCCAAGCTTGGCTCAGGGCGCGTTTCAACGCCGCGTTCGTGGTTAATGCCGCGCTGTTCGGCGTGACCAGTGTGGCCGGTTTCATACTGGCGCAGAGGCTGCCGTTCAATGCGCTGGAGGTGGCGTGGGAGCCGGCCCAGCTTCTCTATCTGCTGGTCCATTACATTGTATTCGGGGTGCCGTTTTTCGCCGGCGCGAATTGCATCGGGCTTGCCTTCGCCCGGTTTGGTTCGAATATCCACCGCATCTATGCCGTCAACCTGGGCGGATCCGGCCTCGGCGCCCTGGGCCTGATCGGATTGTTGCATCTGGCCACGGCGGAGGATGTCCTGCGCCTGATCGCCGGTCTCGGCCTGGCTGCCGCCGCGCTGGCCGCATTGGCGGCGAAATACCATTGGCGGGTTCCCATCGCGCTTTTCGCAGCGGCGGCGCTGGCGCCCATTGCCGTCCCGTCCGCCTGGACGGCGTTGCACATATCCCCTTACAAGGGCTTGAGCATGGCCCGTGCCGTCCCCGGCGCAAAAGTGCTGGGTCAGGTCTCAAGTCCGCTGGGCCAACTCACGGTCATCGACAGCCCACAGGTGCCTCTCCGCCATGCGCCGGGCCTCAGCCTCAATGCCACCACGGGACCCCCCAATCAGCTCGGCGTGTTTACTGACGGCGACAGCATTACGGCCATCACAAACTTCAAGGGCGATCTTTCGTCCCTGGCCTACCTTGATTTCACGACTTCGGCCCTGCCCTACAGCCTGCTCAATTCGCCCGACGTCCTGATCCTCGGTGCGGGGGGCGGCAGCGACGTGCTGCAGGCCCTCCGCCATAGCGCTGCCTCCATCGATGCGGTCGAATTGAACCCTGACATGGTTCGTCTTGTCGCCGAGACCCATGGGGACTTCGCCGGGCGCCTCTACACACATCCCGATGTGCGCCTGCATATCGCCGAAGCGCGCCACTTCGTCGCCAGCAGCACCGCGACCTGGGACCTGATTCAGATTCCTCTGGTGGATTCCTTCGCAGCGGCGGCGGCCGGGGTCTATGGCATCAGCGAAAGTTATATCTACACCGTCGAGGCGATCGGAGAATACCTCCACCGCCTGCGGCCTGGCGGCTACCTCGCCATTACCCGCTGGCTGAAGCTGCCGCCACGGGACAGCCTGAAACTGTTTGCCACGGCGGTCGAGGCCCTCGAACGCGCCGGCGTCGCCGCACCCGAACGCAGGGTGGCCTTTATACGCGGTTGGAACACGGTAACGCTGTTGGTTCGCAACGGCGATCTCGGACCTTCGGCTTTGGCCGAGATCCGTGCCTTCGCCAAGGCGCGCTCCTTCGATCTCGCCTATCTGCCTGGGCTGACCGCGGCGCAGGCCAACCAGGCCAACGTGCTGTCCGAGCCCTACTTCTACGAGGCCGCGCGAGCCCTGACCGGGCCGGGGCGGAACGATTTTCTCCACCGTTACAAATTCGACATACGGCCGAGCCGCGATGACCGGCCGTATTTTTTCGACTTTTTCCGTTGGCGCAGTCTGCCTGAGTTTCTGGCTCTACGCCGGCAAAGCGGCGCGGCGTTGATCGAATGGGGCTACCCGATCCTGGTCGCCACAGGAATTCAGGCCGCAATTCTGAGCGGGCTTCTAATCCTGCTGCCCCTATGGCTGCGCCGGCGCGACGTGGCCAAAGCGGCGCGACGGTGGCGGGTTTTAGGCTATTTCCTGTCCTTGGGTCTGGCCTTCATGTTCGTGGAAATCGCCTTTATCCAGCAGTTTGTCCGCTATCTCGGCCATCCGCTCCATGCGGTGGCCGTGGTTCTCACGGGCTTCCTCGTCTTCGCCGGCATCGGCAGCGGCCTGTCGTCCCGCTTTGGGGATCAGATCCGCGCCGGTCCCCTGTCACGCCTTGGGCCCATCGCCGCAGCCGCAATCGCCATCGCCGCCATCAGCCTGTTGTATGTGATGACGCTGCCTTCGCTGTTCTCGCTTTCTGTCGGCCTGACGGAAAGTGCCCGCATCGTCCTCTCCCTCGGCCTTATCGCACCCCTGGCCTTCTTCATGGGCCTGCCGTTCCCCCTTGGCCTGGAACGGGTATCGGCAGAGGCGCCGGCCCTGGTTCCCTGGGCCTGGGGTGTCAACGGCTGCTTTTCGGTATTGGGCGTCATTCTCGCCACGCTGCTCGCCATTCATCTGGGATTCGCAGTTGTGGTCGTGGTCGCGGCGGGCCTATATCTCGGCGCCGGCGCCCTCATGGACCGTCGCCGCCCAAACTGACAAATAGGGGAACGACCCAAGCCCTCGTCTGCATGGACAGTAGACTTGTCCGAATTCAGCCAGCCGCCGCAATCGGTAATCCGTTGTCAGCAGATATGGAGCAATTCTGGTGGTGGCACGGGCCCCGTATCACTTCGGTGAATCACATATTCGGCCCCGCCACCGAGCGGGTATTGAACATGCCGGCGAAATCGCATCCCAAGGCGATGCATGACGGCAAAAGAAGCCGTGTTGGGAAGATCGGCGCCGGCAAACACGCAGTCCAGTTTCGGTGATTGAAACGCCCGGGTGATAGCCGTCCAGGACATCCGGGTTGCCAGGCCCTGGCCCCAAAGTGCGGGATCAAGGAAGTAGGTAAGCTCCGCGGATCCGGCGGCAAGATCCGGCTGCAAATGGACGCAACCGCCGTAGCGCACGGCAGGGCTCTCCAAGACCCAAAGTCCGACGCCAACCTCGACGGCATCGGCGATACTTTGTTCGAGCCATTCCGCAATCCGTCTCTCGTCTGGGGCGGCGCCGTCAAAGAGATACTGATAGACCAACGGTTGGCACGACAACCCATGAACGCCCTTGGCATCGCCCATGGCAGCTTGCCTGAGCCGCCAAGCCGATCCGTTTTGCGCCATCACCGTGTCTTTCCAAACGCATCCGCCAACGCCGTCCAGCCCTGCGCGCTCAACCGCCCCACAAGGCGAAAACCATGTTCAGCCGCCGGGTCGGGCTTGAAGATGCCGCTGCCGCCTTCGCCGGGATAAACGGTGGTGGCGTCGCGGAGCAGGTTGCCGTGGCCGACCAGGATGATGTTGCGACCCTTCGGCACGCTGCGGGCCAAGAGCTTGCGGAAACGGGCGATGACCTGGGCGTGGCCGCCCACCAGGGCGGCGGCGCGCAAATTCATAATGTCGAGGGTGGTTTCCACCTTGCCCATATCGAAGCCTTCGGCGGTTTGAACAGCGCGGCAATATTCGCTCGAGAGAATGCGCGCTACCGGGATCATCAGGGCCCGCATGGCGGCGCCGATGCGGCGGGCATCGGCACGGCCCTCGTCCGAGAGTTGCCGTATCTTGTGGCCATCGCAGCTCCGCCAATCGCCCACAGCGGCGACATGATCGCTCTGGCTCCAGTCCGTGGCGGCGTGGCGGAAATAGATGTAATGGCCGCCCTGCAACAGGGCATCGAGCAATTGCCGGCCAGACAGGTCCTGCGCTGTCGCAACGGCCGGCGCCGCCAGCACGGCGAGGAGGAACGATAGGGCGGAAATCAAACTGCGCACGGTTCTAGGGGCCCCTGGAATGCTGCAAAGCGGGCAACGTCGCGCTGATACTACCGCATTGGCGCCAGGATGGGCGATGAGCTAAGCTCGTCGCCTTCAATAGGGAGTGGCGGGCTCATGTTCGCATTTCGGATCATTGCGCGGGCGGCCGCATTGGCCGGGCTTGTCTGTATCGGCGCCACCAGTGCCCAGGCCGGTGACGTGCAGGATATCCGCCTGCGCGACGGCAGCGTCATCCGGGCCGAAGTGGTGGGGCTGAAGGACGGCGTCTTTACCCTGCGTTCGCCCAGCATGGGCACCATTCGCCTGCGGCAGAGCCAGGTGGCCGGGATCGGCCGCGCTGCGGCACCTAGTGTGTCACGAGGTGCATCGAGCGGGCAAAACCGATCCGGGGAAATCCAACGCCTGCAGAAAACCTTCAGGTCCAACCCCAAGACCATGGAGCGCATCCTCTCGCTGCAAAATGATCCGCAGATGCGGCGCATTCTGGACAACCCCGCCGTCATGGACGCCCTGCGAAGGGGCGATCTGCAATCCCTATCTGGAAACCCAAACATCCGGGAGTTGATGAACAACCCGGTGGTGCGCGATCTGATCCGGCAGGCGCAGTAACGGCGGATTTTGGGGCGCTATATTATCGGCACAAGGCGATCGCCGCGCGGTGACCACGTGGCATTGCATGGGGGCGGCCAGGCCATCACCCCTGAAAGAAGTATATCGTTATAATAATGCCGCATCGGCTCTTCACTCGGGCAAGCCGCAGCCAATGTCGATGTAGTCGAAATCGGCCGGCACCGGGAACAGGTCGACGGCATCGAAGCCGGACAGGGAATAGCCAAGCTCCACATCCACGGCGTGGTAGAGGCGAATGGGCATGCCAGGCGCGGCGGGCCGGACGGGAAGGACCAGGATTCCCGCCTCCAAGGCTTGGCCGCTCGGCCGCTTGGTTTTCGAGACGACCATCATGCCGCAGGGCACCGCCGCCATGTTCCAGCAGCGTTCGCCGCGAATGGGGCGTTCTTCTGCCGCGACCAGGTCTATGAAATTCTCGCCCAGCAATGCCCGCCCCGCGACCCTGTCGTACCAATCGCCCACCAGGCGGAAGATGGCAAGCTCAGGCGAGTGGATCTCCAGGACAGAGGTATAGCCCATGGCGCTGCCTAGATCTTCGACCCTGACGGCATCGGTGGTCGGCAATAGGCCGACGCCACGCCAACGGAGCCATGCCTGCAAAAGGGCGGTGCGGTGCGGCGCCCCCTGCAGCCTTTCGGCACAGACGACAAGATCAATCATCCAAAGTCTCCGTTTCGCCCCTTTATGGTTCGAACCAGCGGTCCACTTCATCGGCATCCCAAAAGATTTGACAGTGTTCCGGATTGTCCCGGCCAAGATGGAGGAGGAATTTTCGCGCCATGCCGTGAGAATATTCGTCCGATACCATGAAGGCTATCCTGGCGCGGTCGCCGAAGGGGGAAGAGGTGGAGAACAGCCTGAATTCGGCATCCGTGGCGGCCAGATGTCCCACCCGCCGCAAATCAACAACCGAGTGCAAATGCGGCGCAAAGTTTGAATGACGGAGCAAGGCATCGCGGTAGCGATCCAGATCGGCCATAGTCAGATCACCGATAAACTCCGAGCGAACGACGCCGGCGTCGACGTCGATGACAAATTCAAAAGGCATCGAGATCACCCTGCCGAAAATCGGACACCGCCGCCGATCGGCCGTAACGGCGATTGTTGAATGAGTTAATTCGAACATGCGCACTGTCAAGCCAGCGCCCTTATGGTTGCATTTAGCCTTGCCGGTCCTCGCCTCAAGGTTTGTGGAACCTCGCGCGTGGCGCGTGCTAGGCTCGAATCCCGCCGCCGTCTCGGGAGCCGGCAATGACTTCACTGGCCGAATACGAACGGTTGTTGATTAACGCGCCCCATTGCCGGACGTTGCTGCATGCTTGGCTAAATTGGCGTGGTGACAATCCGCTTCCCAGCACGGATTCCGTGCTGGCGGAAGACCTCGGCTCGGCACTGGGTAACGTCACCGTGTTCGAGGCACACGCGCCCGAGCGGGTGATCTTTCGCCTGGTCGCCGCCTGGCACGAGATGCTGACGGACCGCGACCTCAAGGGTGAGAATTTCGTCGATATGGCGAGCCCGGAACACCGGCCGCTCCGCATACAACGGTTGTGGAACATCGCCACCACGCCGTGCGGCAGCATCGGCGATGTCACCATAACCCGGCGCAGCGGGCTGCCCACGCCGTTCAAATCCTTGATGCTGCCGGTGTCGCCTGGCACGCCCGGCAAGCCGATGCGCATCTATACCGCCATTGACGAATACGGCGAACCGGCGTCGTTGGGTGATATGGCGCTTGACCCCGCGCCGCTGTCACAGAGAATCACCTATATAGATATCGGTTTCGGCACACCGGAGGACGGCGCGGGCACGGAAGATGTCGCCTGACGAAGCCGCATCAATTAGGGGCCAGCCCACTCCGCGTCCATCGCAGAGGATGCCTGGCCCTCCGAAAAAACGCTTCAGCCCTTAACCGGCAATCCTGTTTTCGATCACGGCGCCGCCGGCCAGACCATGGACCACGTCGCCGGACATGGAGACGATGCCGAAATGGGTGCCGATGTCGTAAAGGCTCGAATCCTGTTCGCGGGGGCCTGTCGCCGCCACGCAATCCTCGGGCACGACGACCCGGTAACCGTGGAAAAAAGCATCATGTACGGTGGATCGGACACAGATATTGGTAACCACGCCCATTGCGATGACGGTATCGATCTCCATGTCCTTCAGGGTCAGATCCAGATCGGTGTTGAAGAAGCCGGAAAAGCGCCGCTTCACGATCTGCAGGTCTCCCGGCTGGCGGTCCAGCCCGGTCATCACTTCCGCACCCCAGGACCCTTCGATGCAGTGCGGCTCCCGCTTCAGAAACTCCCGGTCCCGGCGCAGGCCCGGACGGTGGCAGTCGTTGACGAAGATCACCGCGCCGCCGGCCTCTCGAACCGCCATAATGACGGCGTTCTGCGGATCAAGCAGCCGCTCGGCGCCCGGCAGAACCATGGCGCCACCATCGACGCAGAAATCATTCAGCATGTCGATGACCAGGACTGCCGTGTTGTGCGGCGTCAACCGAAGCCCGGTATCGTCCCGGCGATGGGCGGAAAACTGATCAAGGTTCATAATTTCGGCTCTCCCTTGGAACGTTGTGATCGTCGCGCGCCGGCACTTGCCCGCAACCGCTGGTCAAATGATAATGTGACGGGAATGCGGAACCGCCAAGAGCGAAACACAGGCCGCGGCTGGCCCTACGAGGCTTAGCGATGGAACTGACACTGAACATCGAGGATTGGTTGCAGTTGGCCGTGATGCTGATTTCCGGCGCCGTGGCCATTGTCGGCGCCCTGGTCGGCGGGACCTATTGGTTCACAAACCGCCTTTATGCCGCCAGGCTATCCGCCAAGGATGCCACCATCGGGCTAAAGGACGTCCAACTGGCGGAAAACAAGAACGCCATTTCGGCGAGCGAACGACACGCCCAGGAGATGCTCGCCGGCAAGCAGGCCATGATTGACCGTATGGAGGCAGAGATCGCCAGCAATCGGGAGCTTTGGCAGCAGCGCCTGGCCATCAAGGACGACACTATCGAGAACCTGCGAGAACAATTGAAATCCAGCGCCGAGAATTTTCAGCGCCTCTCACTGCAGCAAAAGCTCGAAGCCGTGAATAAATGGGAACCACCGATGAAGGACATCGCCGCCGGCCTGGCGGGGGGCATTACGATCACGGTGCCGAAAAATCCTCAACTCGAGAAAGACATCATCCTGCTGGATAACATCCAGTTTCTGACCGCCACCGGGATTGCAGAGGAACAGTTCGAAAAACCGGACATGGTGACCGTCGTGGCCACGGAAGCCGGTAAGACCCTCTGGGAGAATATCGATTGGCGTTTCGATCCGGCCAAACCGCCCATTCTGAACTTCGATGCTCTCAACACCCCGACAGAGTCGGAAGATTAGGAGGTTGAAGCTTGCCCGCCGGGTTGAAGCCGCCGGCAAC
The DNA here is from genome assembly GCA_964344935.1 of uncultured Rhodospirillaceae bacterium. GTDB lineage: Bacteria > Pseudomonadota > Alphaproteobacteria. Next base: position 246,568 of record CAYFPL010000007.1, on the reverse strand, counting down.
GGCCGGGGTCGGCCCTAGCGGACGACGGATGACGCGGCGGTCGGGCGGACCCTGTTTTGGTTCATGGCCAAATCCGCCGTTTTGTCCCGCAGCATGGCGAGCAGGCCTTCGACCTTGCCATCGTTGGCGCGGATGACGGAGGCGAACTCGGCGCGCTGGGCAAAGGCCAGCGAGACGCCATCGATCATAATATCCACCACCCGCCAGCCGGCCTTGCGCTGTTTCAGGCGCCAATCCAAGGCGACGGCGGGGCCGCCGGCAACGGCCAGGCGGCTGTGGACGACGGCGCCGGTCTTGCCGTCGGCCCGTTGGCCGGCGATGCGCAGATCGACCGGACTGTCGTATTTCAGCCGGCGGCCATAAAGCGCCACCAGGTAGTCCTCGAACAGCAATGCGAATTCCGCCCGTTCCGGCGCACTTGCCCGGCGCCAATAGCGGCCCATGACGAAACGGCTGACGAATCGCAGATCGAAGCCGCTGCGCAGCCAATGCCGGAAAGCCTGCGCCCGCGCCGCCGCATCGAGATCGTCATCGCGCATCACCACGAAGGCATCGTCGGCCAGGCCACGCACGAAGCCTTGCGCATCGTCGGATTTGGCCTGTGCCAGGGCGCCTGGGGTCATGACAAGAGCCATGGCCATGATCATCAGGCCAACGAAGAGGCCCATTGGATGTTGCCGGTATGCAATCGTCATTTCTCTGCCTCCTCCCGTTTCCCTTGTCCCGCCAGTGGGCGGAGCAAATCGGAGAGATTAGGGTCTTTGCGGGATCTCCCAGGTAAGGAGACCCAAATTCGCCCTTTTTTTGCCCTCTATTATGAACATTGGCACGATCAGCGCCGGGCGCCGTGACAAACATCACAGTTGGCGGTTTTTTTCATTTGAGGCGCCTTGGGGCTTGCAGGCCTTGCCCAAGCCGCCGCGCCGGCCCTATGGTTCGAGACCATGCAGGAAATCGCTGCAAATCGGGAAACAGTGCCTCGTTTCCCCGCCCCCGCGGGCGGCGAATTGTCTGAGGCCATGCGGGATGCTTATGCCCGTGACGGTGTGCTTGTGCTGGAAAGCATGTTCACACGAAAGGAGTGCGAAAGCCTGATGACGCGGGCGGGTGAACTGGTGGATGGCTTCGATCCCGGCGAAACCCCAACCGTCTTTTCCACCACCTCGCGGCTGCAGGACCAAGAGGATTATTTCGCAACCTCGGGCGGCACCGTGCGGTTTTTTCTGGAGGAAGGCGCGGTGGCCGCTGACGGCCGCCTGACGAGGGAAAAAGCGCTTAGCATCAACAAGATCGGCCATGCCTTGCACGACCTGGATCCGGTCTTCGCGCGCTTCTCCAGAGATCCGCGGCTGGCGAACGTAGCTAAAGGCATTGGCTGCGCCCGGCCCCTATTGTTGCAATCCATGTACATCTTCAAGCAGCCGGGCATTGGTGGCGAGGTGGTCTGGCACCAGGATTCCACCTACCTCTATACCGAGCCACTGAGCGTCTTTGGTCTCTGGATCGCGCTCCAGGATGCCACTTTGGAAAACGGTTGCCTGTGGGCCCTGCCGGGGAGACATAGGGAGCCCCTGCGGCACCGGTATCGTTATGTCGACGGCCAATTGACGACAGAGGTTTTGAACCCCGCGCCCTGGCCGGAGGCGAGCAAGACCGCCCTTCCGGTTCCCCAGGGCAGCCTGGTGGTGCTGCACGGCTCCCTGCCCCATCGCAGCGACACCAACCATTCGCCCGTCTCGCGCCATGCCTATGCCGTGCATGTGATCGATGGGGCCTGCGTCTACCCCGATGACAACTGGCTGCATCGGCCCGACGACATGCCCTTGCGGGGGTTCGAGGCATGACGGCAGCCCGCGCTCTAATCATTATCGCGCTGGCCTGCCTATTAGCGGCCCCGGCCCAGGCCCAGAGCCATGAAGGAGCGCTGCAGGCCTACCGTCGCGGCGATTTCAAGACCGCGGCGGAACTGTGGCAGCCACTGGCGAAAGACGGCCATGGCAGCGCGCAATATCATCTGGGTCTGCTGTATGAATACGGCCGGGGCGTGGACCGCAACGATGCGACGGCCCTGAATTGGTATCGCGCGGCGGCGGCCCAGGACGTTGCCGGTGCGCAATATCGCCTGGGGGTCCTGCATGACAATGGCTGGGGGGTGGAGCTGGATGATGCCAAGGCGGTGAAATGGTTCCGCAAGGCCGCCCACCAGGGCCATGCCTATGCCCAGTTCGACCTGGGCCTGATGCTGGCAGAGGGCATTGGCGTGGCTCGTGATGAAGTCCGGGCGGTGATGTGGCTCAGCCTCGCTATCGTCCAGGGCAACGGCCATATGATTAAGCACTGGCGGCGCATTACCAAGGACATGACGCCGGAACAGCTGGCGCAAAGCCATCGCCTGGCCCGTGAATGGTCGGCCGGGCAGGACAAACGATGATGTGGGATTGAAATGGCACTTTCCCTCGATACCGAGCTGACCATCCGCCCCGCCCGGCCGGTGGACGATATCCGTTGTGGTCAGATTATCGCCGCCGCCTGGATGGCCTCGGAAGTGCCGCAGAAACTGCCTCATGCCCTGACAATGTTCGACGACGGTGCGCCGTTGCCAAGAGAGGACCGCCATCGCCTGATTGCTGAATTGCCGGATTTCGTGGCCGGTTTTTGTGACGTTCATCTGCGCCAGCGCCATGTCTGGTACCTGTTTGTGGAGCCGGATCTGCAAGGCAGTGGTATCGGCGCGGCGCTTTTGGACGAGGCGCAACGGCTGATCGGCGGGCCCATGACCTTGCAGTGTCTGGCGGCGGGGAAGCGCACTTTGGCATGGTACCGGGCCCAGGGTTTCCAGACCCTGGGCAGCCACCGCCGGCCCCTGGCCGGGCGCGATGTGGGCTGGGTGCGCCTGCACCGCGGGCGGCGGCGGCGCTAACGAATGTTTCCGAAATTCGACGGCGGCGGCTAGACTGCGGCCATGCCCACGGTCATGACACACGCCGCCCTGGGGCTGGCCGTCGGGCAAGCCCTGCGCCCCGCCCGCACGGGACACCGCTATTGGCTAGGTTGTGCCCTGTTGCCCGCGATCCCTGATGCGGACGTCATCGGCTTTCACTTCGGCATCGAATATGGCGATGTTATCGGCCATCGGGGCCTGTCCCATTCCCTCATTTTCTCTGTGCTGCTGGGCTTCGCCGTGGCGATGTCGATGACGGGGTGGGAGCGGCGCAACACACGGGACACCTGGCGCCTGAGTTTCATTTTCATCCTGCTGGTGGCCAGCCACGGGCCAATGGACATGCTGACCAACGGCGGCCTGGGTATCGCCCTGTTCGCGCCGTTCCATAACGAGCGTCTGTTCTGGGACTGGCGCCCGATCCTGGTCTCCCCCATCGGCCTGGACAACTTTCTCTCGGCCTGGGGCTGGGCCGTGGTCAAGAGCGAGTTGACCTGGTTCGGCCCGCCTATTGCCGCCATTTTGGCGGCTGGCCTCGTGCGTCGGCGTATTCTGGCCCGGCATTAAAGTACCCCGTCCTTGCCCGGCGCCGGGATTTGCCGGACAGTGTTAGGCGCTGGAAAAGGGAGAGAACACGATGCGTTATGGGTTTTATCTGCCGACACGGGGGCCCCTAGGCAACCCGGACGATATTTCGGAGATTGCCCGTAAGGGCGAAGCGATGGGTTATGCCACCATCGTATTCGGCGATCACATCGTCTTTCCCACCCAAGTCGCCTCCCCCTATCCCTATACCGTGGACGGCGGCTTTCCAGGCGTTGGCGATGCCCTGGAGCAATTGACGCTGATGTCCTTCGTGGCCGGCGTCACCCAGACCGCCCGTCTGGTGAACTCGGTTATGATCTTGCCCCATCGCAACCCCCTGGCCACGGCGAAGATGCTGGCCACCATCGATGTGCTGTCCAAGGGCCGGTTGACGGTGGGCGTCGGCGTGGGCTGGATGCGGGAGGAATTCGAGGCGCTGTCAGCCCCCGATTTTGACAAGCGAGGGGCGGCCAGCGACGAATACCTGGAAATCTTCAAGAAATGCTGGACCCAGGACCCGGTTTCTCATGAAGGGGAATTTTATGCCTTCAAGGAACTGCGCTGTGTGCCTCATCCGGTACAAAAGCCCCATCCGCCCATTTGGATTGGCGGCCATAGCAAACCGGCGCTTAGACGGGTGGCGAAATATGCCGATGGCTGGCATCCCGTAGGCGCCACCTCCGCCTCGCCACTGCCGCCGACGGAATTCCAGGGGCTGTTGGATCAGTTGAAGGCCCTGATGGAGGCCCAAGGCCGGGACTACGGCCAACTGACCATTTCCTTCAAGGCACCATCGTACGACCCTGGCCAGGTGCCCGACGGCCATGAGCGGCTGCTGTTCACCGGTACGCCAGAACGCATCGCCCAGGATATCCGCGACTACCAGGCCATGGGCGTGCACGAGGTCGTGTTCGATTTTCGCAGCCCGCCGGTCTCGAAAACCCTCGAGAACATGGAACATTTCATGCAGGAGGTGGTGCCGCTGGTGGCGTGAAGAGGCCGAGCGCAACAAGGACGAAACGGATGAATATCGTATATGTCTTGGCGGAACCGGGCGATGCCCCCGCCGTCATCGCGCAATTACCGCGCCTGGCCGCCTTCGATCATCCGCCGCGGCTTGATTCTGAGGATTTTTGGCGTGGTGACGCGGAAACCGTGCGGCGCTGGCGGGATGGCGGAGAGCCGGATTGTTTCATCATATTGGCCCGCGCCGCAGCCGGCGATCTGGCGGGCGATCTGGCCGGCACGGCCCTCGTGCGCCTAATGCCGGAAGTGATGAGCCAGCACGCCAGCTCTCACTTGGAAGCCTTGACCGTGGCGGAGGGTTTCGAAGGCCAAGGCATCGGTGCCGGCCTGATCGCGGCGGCGGAGCGGGAGGCCAAGGAGCGCGGTGCGCTCTCCATTACCCTGAACGTGTTCCGGCGTAACGAGCGGGCCCGGCAACTCTACGACCGCCTCGGTTTCGAACAGGAAATTCACCGCTGCATCAAGATGTTGGAATAGGGCATCGCGGCCCCGTCCAAGAGCCGGCGTCAACCCCTAACTGCAGGTGAAGCGTTCCTTTAGGGTCCGGATCAGGCCTTCCACTGCCGGTATGTCCCGGTCGTTGAAGTTATCGTGGGCCCAGCGCATGAAGGCCCAGCGTACCTCGTCGGGGGTGTTCTGCGCCGGCAGGCAGACGTTGTCCGCCTTGGCCATGCCCGAATGCAGATAAAGGTGCGTAAAACCATTGACGTATTGTTCGCACTCCATCTCAAGGACGCTGCCGCCACGGGAATCGTTGTCGCCTTCGACACAGGGCTCCAGCAGGTCTCGGACACGATAGTCCGCACCCTGAGCCAATGCCGGCACGGCGCCGAGAAGAACCATAGCCATTGCGCCCACTGTGATAAGCCGCCAAGTCTTCATGGTTTCATCCTCCCTGCGGCCATCACCGGTCCTTGGACATGGCATGCACTGCCTTGTCCATCACGGCCCGGTGCTGTTCGTTGTCCAGGAATGCCGGTGTATTGACCTTGTCCCACAACTTGCCGTCCAGCATGTTTTGGTGACAGCCCATGCAAAGGCCCGTGCGTTCCATCTTGCTGCGTTGGGCCTGGGTCAATGGCCCGGTCAGGGGCCAATGACTGCCGACCGAAACCAGTTGCTTGCCGTCGCGGGTGACGATCTGACTTAGGTCATGGTCAAGCTGCGGGATGGCCGGGCTTTGTACCTTGGTTTGGCGCGGAATGGTCTGACCCAGATAGGTCTCCAGGTCGATGGTGAAGCCACGCTCATAGCCCTTCAGGAAGCGGCCGTCCTCGATACCATAGCCAAGCGCCTTTGGATTGTTGTGGCAGCTTTCGCAAGACCGCGCCTTGCGTCCCGCCGTGTGCGGCTGCACCGCGGCATGGTCCAATCCCTTGCCTTCAGACGTATCCCAAATGCGGTTGTTGACGATGGTTTTGCCGTTCTTGTCGATCACCGTGGTGATGACCTGGCAGCCGGGCATCATGGGGCTGACCCGGCCTTCGCCGTTGATCCCCAGGGTCGGCGTTTCCCAGCGCAGATAGCTGCGGGTTTCCGAAACCTTGCCCGGGCCCTTCAGGCCATTAGTGCCCAAAGGATAATCCGCCGACAGGCCGTCGGGACCGCGGGCGTTGGCGGATTTGATCCAATCAACGTCGGTCTTGCCCTTGGAATAATCCACGGTCACATGGCAGCCATAGCATTGCGGCGCCCAGTCCGCGTGGCAGGCATAGCATTCCATGGTGTCCATGTGCTTGCCCACTGCCGACATGGCGACCATGGCATCGGGCGATTTCCAGTTGTTGTCCTTGCGCAATTGCTTCAGCACCGGCACCTGGAAGTCCAGGCCTGAGGCCGAATGCAGGATGACCTGGTTGCCCTTTTTGACCACGTTGCCCAGGGGATTGCCCCGGGTCGAGAGCAGATAGCCGTCCTGGGGTTCATACTGGGTGGCGAACGCCATGAAGTCGGGCAGTTCGTCGGTCAGGCCACGGGGTGTGGAGCTGATCGGCTGCTGATGTTCTTCGGCATAGCCCAGAGGCAGTTCCCAAGGATAATTGGCGACTGTGCCGTGACAGTCCTCGCATTCGATCTCCACCTGCGCCAATGTGGTGCCGGGCAGGTTGCCGTCGCCATGCATGTCGATGGATGTATGGCAGTCCTGGCAAAGCAGGCCGCCCCGTGGGTTGCCGTCTTGGCTTTCTATCTGGTGGTGCAGGTCGTCCTTGATGAACAGGTATTTCTTGGTGTGCAGCTTGGGCTGCTTCTTGCCTTTGGCGTCGTAGGGGCTGCCATAGGGGAACTCCATGATGCCCTGATAGCTGACACCGATGCGTTTGCCCCGGTTGTGGCAGGTGACACAAGATTCGGTCGGAATACCGGAATATTCAATATGACCCACTTTGACCTTGGACTTGCGGGTGCCCTGCATGCGGTGCACCAGGATATGACCGGGCTGTTCCTTGTGGATGGTGGGATCGCCGCCTTCGTACAAGCCCTCGTTGGAATAGGGCACATGGCATGACGAGCAGCCGGTGCCGCGATAATCGCCGCGTTTCTCCCGGCCGCTGACGCCCACATGGCAGCGCTGGCATTGCTGGCGGGAATAGGTGATGCCGGCCTGGTTGGGGTGTTTCGAGATATCATTGATGTCCACGTCCGGCACCTGTTTCATCTCGCTCGGCATTTGGTCCGGATGCGCCTTGATATAGGCCAGCATGTATTTTTTGTAGGCATCGGTGCCGACGCTGGGTTCGGGGCCGTCCTCATCCTTCAGGTCATAGTTGGCATAGACGGCGCGGCGGCCCTTGATCACGCCCCATGACCATAGGTTGCCCTGGAGCTTGCCGGCCTCGGTATTCATCAGCGATTTCTTCAGCCGATCTGCATAACCCTGATGGCACTGGCCGCAGGCCCGGTCGCCCAGGAACACGCTGCCCGGGTCGGGATAGAAGGTGTGCGGGCCGTCATTTTCGGTCAACTCCTTGGGCGCGCCAGCATGGGCCGCCGCCTTGGTTGTTGCCGCCGGCGTGCCGCCATGGCAAATGACACAGCCGCCGGGATCCTTGTAGTCCGCCGCCATGTCCAGGATGGCTTCCATCATCGGGCCGTCGGTAAACTGTTCGATGCCTTCGTGACAGGATAGACAGCCCATTTTCTGGGCCCGCTCTTCTGAAACAGTATCGAATTTCGCGGCCTGTGCTGGTCCGCACAGAACCAACGCGGCAAATGCGGCCGCCACCAGCGCAAACTTGGTTGGAAAATAGCGCATCACCCCATCCCCCATCATTCGTCTCGACCCGGCATGCGGACCGAGACACACCTACCCTGTTGAGAATGTACCAAGGACGGGACTGAGAAGTCTTGACTTATGTCAAATGCACAGAAGTTAAGCCAGGTTTGCGAGCACCTCTTCCGTGTGCTCGCCCAGGGCGGGGGCGGCGGGGACGACACCGATGCTGCCGTCGGCGAACTGGAACGGCGGATTGGGCACCTGGAAGCCTCCGGCATCGTCGGGGACCGAAGCCATGAGGCCGCGCGCCAGGCTCTGCGGGTCAGCCATGGCTTCGCCCACGGTGCGATAGCGGGAGCATGGCACACCGGCTTCCGTTAGCCGGGCCTCGGCTTCCCGGGCGGTCAACTGGGAGGTCCAGCCTTCCATAGCTTCAATCAGATCACCCCAGTGGGTACGGCGCGCTGGCCCCGTGACGAAGCGGGGATCGTCCTTCCATTCCGGATGGCCCATGGCGTCGGCCATATCCTCGAAAATGCGCTGCCCGACAGGGACGACGATGATGAAACCGTCGGTGGTCCGCGTCGGCGTGAATAGCGGCCGGGGCGGGGTATCTGGGAATTGCGCCATCTGGGTTTCATAGATCAGCAGGTTGATCATGGCATCCATCATGGCCACATCGATGAATTGGCCGTGGCCATGACGCTCCCGGCCCAACAGCGCCGTCTGGATAGCACCGAAAGCGAACAGGGCGGCCATCACATCCGCCGTGAAGACGCCGCACTTGTCCGGTGCGTCGCGATCATCCTGATAGCTCATGTGGGCCAGTTCCAGGCCACTGGCGGCATGAATTATGGGGGCGTAGGCCGGCTCCGCGGCCCGGGGTCCGGTCTGCCCGAAACCGGAAATAGCGCAATAGATTAGATCCGCTCGCTGGCCCACCAGTTCGTTGTAGTCCAGTCCAAGGCGCTTCATGACCCCGGGGCGGAAGTTTTCCACCACCACATCGGCGCTGGCCACCAGCTTCAGGGCGGCATTCCGGCCTTCATCGCTGCGCAAATCCAACACCACGCTTTTTTTGCCGCAGTTAAGGTGCGCGAAATAGCTGGAGGCCCCATCACTCATGGGCGGAACGAGGCGGATTTGGTCGCCTTCGTTGGTTTCGACCTTGATCACTTCGGCGCCGCAGTCGGACAGCAACCGGGTGCAATAGGGACCGGCGATCACGGTGGTGAAATCAATCACCCGCAGTCCCGCCATAGGTGGTGTGGGCATGATGCTGCAGTCCTCTGAACAAGATACCGTTCGCGGCCCCGTTAGGTCCGCGGGAGGGTATCTTACAGCATCCCACCGCGCCGGAAAGCGGGCGCGCAAACGACACCAATCAAGCCTTCAGGGGATCTGCCGGAAGGGTCATCGCGTGGATGCGGTACATGATCAGACCGCCGCTTTGCATGGCTTTGAACAGGGCCGTCCAATAGCCGGCCTCCCACATCACCCAATCCCGCAGTTCAAGGGGCAGGGGATTTGCTTCGATGGATTTCGCGAATTCCTGCAAGTCCTTGGCCAACTTGGTCATATAGCTTTTGGTTTCTTTCTTGGTGACACGAAGGTCGAAGCCGCACTTGTGCAGGCCATCGCGGACCTCGTCGAATTCCAAGAGTTGCGGCACATCTTTGTGCATGGCGTTCCACTTGGCGCGCTCGTCCCGGCCCTTGCTGGGCACCAGCATCATTTCACTTAGAAGAAGATGGGATTCAGGTTTGAGCAGATTGCTCAGGTCCCGGAACAGGTAGCGGCGATCCTCAGTTCGGAACAACGCGTCGCGGGCGACGATGGCATCGTATTTCCGTTCCAGGATCTCCTGATGATCGAGGCCGACGTTGCGGATATCCACGCTGCCGTCCAGTCCGTCCAGGCTGGTCAGGCGCTGCGCCTCTTCGAGCAAAAGGGCCTCGCTCTCCAGCCCGTCGACCCGCGCGCCGGTTTCCTTGGCGATGATTCGTGCGGTGGTGCCCATGCCGGCGCCAATGTTCAACACCCTCATTTCGCTGTTCATTTGGGCGGGTTCGATCAAATCGAGCACCCGTTCCCGTCCCGCGGGGCTGTCAATGCCGTCGCCGAAGATCACTTGCAGGGATGCGATTCGCTGAGGCGTCCAGACGGCTTTACCGCTGGGTTTGGGGACGTCCGCCTGGCGTTCAGCGACGGACGCAGAACGCGCCTTTTGACCATTTGCTGCACGTGGTTTCGGGGTTTCATCGCCCTTCCACCACTTCTTTAGATGCCGGCTCAACCCGCCGGCAGAGGGGTTTTCTTTCGCGTGCGCCATGATGCCGCGAACGATAACGATGAATGGTTAAACCTCCCTAACCGGGCAGCAAAAAAATCGCCCTCAGATGAAAAAAATCGTCGTCAGGCCGGATGCACCCGGCGCCAATGTTCGGCGATGGCGAGGCGATTGGTGATCCAGACTTGGTCGTGGCCGGCGATGTGATCCAGCAGGCGGGCCAGACCGGCGGCTCGCGCGGGATGGCCCATCAGGCGCATGTGCAGGCCGATGGACATCATCTTGGGCTGTTCGGCGCCTTCCTGATAGAGCAGGTCGAAGCCATCCCGGACGAATTGGAAGAAATCTTCACCGTGAGCAAATGTGCCCCGGCCGAACTTGCTGTCGTTGTGGGTCAGGCTATAGGGCAGAATGAGATGGTCCTGCCCGTCCACCGCCACCCAATAGGGCAGTTCGTCGTTGTAGGCATCGCTGTCGTAGAGAAAACCGCCATGTTCCACCAGCAGGCGGCGGGTATTGACGCTGGGGCCGGTGCGGCAATACCAGCCGGGCGGCGGGGCGCCGAACATCTTTGACAGGGAGGCCACGGCCTTGGCGATATGTTGCCGTTCCTCCTCTTCCGACAGCTTGTAATGTTCGATCCAGCGCCAGCCATGGCAGCAGATGTCGTGGCCGGCTTCCTTGATCGCCGCCACCGCCTCGCCATTGCGTTCCAGGGCCAGGGCGCAGGCAAAGACGGTGAGCGGCAGGCCGCGCTCTTGGAACAGACGCATCAGGCGCCAGAAACCGACCCGTGAGCCGTATTCGAACATGCTCTCCGCCGCCAGGTCCCGATCGCCGTGGGGCACGGCAGAGGCGGGCATCTCGGTCAGGGAGGCCTCGGAAAAGCCATCGCCATCGGGAACGGAATATTCCGAGCCTTCCTCGTAGTTCATCACAAAGTTGACCGCCAGCCGCGCCCCGCCGGGCCATTGCGGGTCCGGCGGCTTGCCGCCATAGCCAACCAGGTCGCGCGGGTAGCTGTCGGTCATGGGATCGGCAGGGGAGCGGCGCCTAGTTGATCAGACCATAGAACTTGCCGGCGTTCTCGCAGGTGATCTTGCGCACGGTATCGGCAGGCAGATGGCCGAACTGCTCCTCGATATAGCGGCTGGATTCCGGCCAGACGCCGTCGCCGTGGGGATAATCGGAACCCCACATCAGGGTTTCCACGCCCATGTCGTCGATCAGTTTGCCGCCGATGGTGTCGAACTGGAAGGTAGCCTTGCACTGGCGTTTCCAATAGTCCGAGGGGCGCATGCTCATGGGCAGATCGTGGAAACGGTCCTCCCACTCGAAATCCATGCGGTCCAGCATATAGGGGATCCAGCCGCAGCCGGATTCGCCGAAGGCCATCTTCAGGTTGGGATAGCGTTCCAGCACCCCGCCGGAAATCACAGCGGCGATGATGTTGACAAGATTCATCTGAAAGCCCGAGACCACGGTGAAGAAGGCCGCGCGCCGGGTCTCTGACGTCAGGTTCGCCAAGCGTTTCGGGTCGATGGCGGGGAAGGTATGGAAATGCAGGGGCAGGCCCACCTCGTCCGCCGCCTGCCACAGGGGTTCCCACATGGGGTCGTACATGGGCGCCATGTCCCAGGAGCAGGAGAGTTCCAATCCGCGCAGGCCGGTATCGGCGACCCGGTAGATCTCCGCCCGCGCCGCCTCGATATCCCCATAAGGCAGGCAGGCCAGGCCGATGTGGCGTTCTGGATAGTGGGAGCAGAAATCCGCCAGCCAGTCGTTATAGATGCGGAACATTTCGTTGGCCGCCTCGTGATCCGCCAGCTTGGTGGCGGCGCCCAGGATGCCGTAAATCACCTCCGCATCCACCTCGTCCATCAGCATGTCCTTGAGACGCAGGTGCGGATCGGAGATACGGCGGATATCGTTCCTGCCGTCCTCGTACAGATTGGTCGCCGCCATCAGATCGGCGCGGGCATGCTGGCCCTTGACGTATTTCGCCCCCGCCGGGCCGACGCCGTTTTTCAGGCCGAACGAAGTGCCGTTCTTGGAGGTCCAATAGGGCCCATCCTTGCCATCGGTGACATAGGGCATGCGCTCCTTCATGGCCGGCGTTGCCTCCTCCACGAATAGTTTCGGCGGCATCCAGCACAGATCCACATGGCTGTCGGCGGAAATTCGATTGTATTGCATGATGGTCCTCCTTACCCCAAAGCTTAATCCACATCCCAAACCGCGTCGAGCAGGGCCAGCCAGTTCTCGCCCATGACCTTGCGGATGCGGCCCTCCGCCCAACTGGCGTCCTGCATGGCCTGGGTCAGATTGGGCATCTCGCCGATTGCGCCCAGGCCGTCGGGGAACTTGACCGGGCCGAATTCGGTCAGCGAACGGGCATAGCCCTTGTCCAGGGTGATCCAGCGCATGAATTCGTCGCCGTATCCTTGGGTGAAGTCGGTGCCGATGCCAACCGCATCCTCACCGGCAATGTTGATGACATAGTCGATGGCTTCGAGATAATCGCTCAAATCCGCCTCCGCGCCCCGGCGCAAGAATGGCGGGAACATGGTGACGCCGATGAAACCGCCGTGTTCGGCGATGAAGCGCAGTTCCTCGTCGGTCTTGTTGCGGGGATGCTCTTTCAGGCCCTTGGGCAGGCAATGGCTGTAGGCGACGGGCTTTTCCGACGCCTCGATGACGTCGCGGGAGGTGTTCGAACCCACATGGCTGAGGTCGCAGAGCATGCCGACCCGGTTCATCTCGGCCACTACTTCATGGCCAAAGTCCGAAAGGCCGCCATCGGTGCTCTCGTAACAGCCGCTGCCGACCAGGTTCTGGGTGTTGTAAGTCATCTGCGCGATGCCCACGCCGGCATCCTTGAAAACTTGGATGAAATCCAGCCGGTCCTCAAAGGCAGAGGTGTTCTGAAAACCCAGGACGATGGCGGTGCGCCCGTCGTCTTTGGCCTGGCGGATGTCGGCCACGGTGCGGGCCTTGACGATAAGTTCGGGGCATTCGGCGAACCAGCGGTTCCACTGCCCGATATTGATCATGGTCTCACGGAAACCCTCCCAGACACAGCAGGTGCAGTTGGCCCCCGTCAGGCCGCCCCGGCGCATGTCGCGGAAGATATCTTCGCCCCAGTTCGAGACGATCAGGCCGTCGAAAATGATGGCATCGCCATGAAGATCCTGTTCCGCCATCTTGCCGTCCCCCGGAATTGTCATTATTCAGCCACATTAGAAGATTGAGCGCATGGGTGCGCGTTTGTTCAAATGCGCCATGCACAAGGTTGAAGCTACGGCAACCCTGATCAGGTTGTCCATGGACAGAGGCAAAGGAGTAAGGCATGCGCGGAGAACCGGATATCGACGAAGGTTTCGATCCCGCCAAGCACCAGATGTGCGAAACCCACTATTTCGAGGATGTGAGCATCGGCGATGAATTCCCCATTCCCTCGCGCACCCTGGACGATGCCAATTTCGCCGCCTTCCAGCTTGCCTCGGGCGACAACCACCCGATCCATTATGACATCGAATACTGCCGCGCCCGAGGGCACGAAAACCTGCTGGCGCACGGTTTTCAGGCTCTGATCCAGACGGCACCGGGGGCCGGCATGCTGCCCCACTATTTCGGCGATGCCCTGATCGCTTTCATCGAACAGTCGTCCAAGTTCCTGAAACCGCTTTATGCCGGCGATACCATCTATCCCATGCTGCGTGTTGAGGCATTGGAAGAGGGACGGACAACCGGCGTCGTGGTGCTACGCTCCACCCTGCACAACCAACGCCGGGAGCTGATTTTGGAAGGCCTGCAGAAGATCCTGGTTCGCAAACGTCCCGCCGGCTAGGCACTTTGCATTTGCGAATGTGGGCCTTTTCGGGGACACTCCGCGAAAAATACGGGGAGGCTCAAAATGCGCAATAACGTTGGTCTTTATCTGGGCAAACGGGCCCATTTAAATCCGGACATGGAAGCGGCGGTGGAAGTCGCCACCGGTCGCCGTCTCAGCTATCTCGACATCGATCTGCGCGCCAACAAAGTGGCCAACGCCTTTACCGGCCTGGGCATCGGAAAAGGCGACCGGGTCGCCATTCTGATGATGAACAACATCGAATATTTTGAGAGTTTTCTAGGCCTGGCCAAGATCGGCGCCGTGGTGGTGCCCCTGAACTGGCGTCTGGTGGCGGACGAACTGAGCTACATCCTCAAGGATTGTGGTTCGACCGCGTTGATCTACGGCAGCGACTTCGCGGAAGTGGCCGGCGAGCTGCACGGGCGCGGGTCGGACGGCAGCGACGTACAGCATTGGATCGAATTCTGCGAAGAGGGCCATGACCGGGACCTGTTCGCCACGGACTACAACGAGCTGATGGGTCCGGCCTCGGATGCGGCGCCGGAGATCAATTCCGGCGATGATGACGACCTCTTCATCATGTATACCTCCGGCACCACAGGCCTGCCCAAGGGCGCGCTGCATACCCACAACACCGTAACCTGGGCCCTGATCACCATGGGCAACACGGCCGAGATGCGATTTCGCGACCGTTTCGCCATCGCGCTGCCCATGTTCCACGTGGGTGCCCTGCTGCCGGTGCTCCTGACCATCTATATCGGCGGCACCTGCGTGCTCCTGCGCCAGTTCGACCCCAAGTTGATGTGGGAAGTGACGGAAAAGGAAAAACTCACCGTCAACCTGGCCGTGCCTGCCATGTTGAACTTCATGCTCATGGTGCCGGAATTCGAGAAGTACGATTTTTCGGCCCTACGCTGGGTGATGTCCGGCGCCTCGCCGGTGCCCGCCAACCTGATCGAAACTTATAAGAACATCGGCATCGAAATTCACCAGGTCTATGGCCTGACCGAGGCCTGCGGCCCCGGCACCCTGATCAGCCCAGACGATGCCATGGTCAAGATCGGATCCGCCGGCAAGGCCTTCTTCCACACCAACGTCCGCGTGGTGGACGAGGACGGCAACGACACCGAGGACGGCGTGCCCGGCGAACTGCTGGTCCAAGGCAAGCATGTCATGAAAGGCTATTGGAACAACCCGGAAGCCACCGCCGAGACCATCCGGGACGGCTGGCTGCATACCGGCGATATCGCCATTCGGGATGCCGACGGCTTCATCACCATCCACGACCGGGTCAAGGACATGATCATCTCGGGCGGCGAGAACGTCTATCCGGCGGAACTGGAGAACGTGATCACCGGCCATCCGGGCGTCGCCGATGTGGCGGTGATCGGCCAGGACAGCGAACGCTGGGGGGAAAGTCCCTTTGCCGTGGTGGTGCGCAAGGACGAGGACCTGACGGAAGCGGACGTACTGCAACATTGCGACGGCAAGATGGCCCGCTACAAGCTGCCCAAGGGCGTGGGCTTCATCGAGGAAATCCCCCGCAACCCCACGGGCAAGCCCCTGAAGCGGCTGTTGCGTGACCAGTTCCCCGGCCCGGCGCCGGAATAACGAGAAACTTGAGATCGGGAGAGAGCCAATGAACGTGATACCTTTACAGAAACAGGTCAGCGAGGCGGAATGGCAGACCCGGGTGGACCTGGCGGCCTGCTACCGCCTGGTGGCCCATTACGGCTGGACCGACCTGATCTTCACCCACCTATCGGCGCGGGTGCCCGATACCGTGGGTTCGGCGGAAGGGGAAGCCTTCCTGATCAATCCCCTGGGCCATTTGTTCCACGAGATCACCGCCTCATCCCTGGTCAAAGTGGACCTGGACGGCAAAGTGCTCTCGGACAGCGAACACGGCATCAATCCGGCCGGTTTCACTATCCATAGCGCCGTGCACGCGGCCCGGCCGGATGTGGGCTGCGTCATGCATCTGCACACCAACGACGGCGTCGCCGTCTCGGCCCAGGCCGACGGCCTGTTGCCCCTGACCCAGACCGCCCTGACCATCACCGCCGGCCTCAGCTATCACGATTATGAAGGCATCGCCCTGGATTTAGACGAACGGGAACGCCTGGTGGCCGATTTGGGCCAGAGCAACACCATGATCCTGCGCAACCATGGCACCCTGACCTGCGGCGAGACCGTGGCCTCGGCCTTTTTGAACATGTATCTCCTGGAACGGGCCTGCAGCATGCAGGTCCGCGCCCTGTCCGGCGGGGCGAAACTGAACATGCCTTCGGACGATGCCGTCGAGGCGGTGAAGAACCAGATTTCCGATACCAACCTGCCCCTGGCCGAACTGGCCTGGCCGCCCCTGCTCCGCATGCTGGACGCCCAGGATCCCAGCTACCGGGACTAAACGGCGGCTAACAGATCAAAACCGTCACTCCCGCGAAAGCGGGAGTCCAGATTTATCCGGTACTTCTGCGGCAGTGCGCCTGTCCCTGGATTCCCGCCTGCGCGGGAATGACGGCGTGGGCCGTAAGTGCGGACCTCGGCCCGGCGCTAACTCTTCTGGCGGTGCAGTAGCCGCAGGCGCAGGGCGTTCAGCTTGATGAAGCCTTCGGCATCGCGCTGGTCATAGACGCTGTCTTCCTCGAAGGTGACGTGCTCGAGACTATAGAGGCTGTTGGGAGATTTCCGCCCCACCACCGTGGCACTGCCCTTGTAGAGCTTCACCCGCACGGTGCCTTCGACGCATTCCTGGCTCTTGTCGATCAGGGCCTGCAGCATCAGCCTTTCCGGGCTGAACCAATAGCCGTTGTAGATCAACTCAGCATAGCGGGGCATGATCTCGTCCTTCAGGTGCATGGCACCGCGGTCCAGGGTGATGCTTTCGATGCCCCTATGCGCCGCCAGCAGGACGGTGCCGCCGGGCGTTTCGTAAACCCCCCGGCTTTTCATGCCCACATAGCGGCCTTCCACCAGGTCCAGCCGGCCCACGCCGTTGGCCCCGCCAAGCTGGTTCAATTTCGTCAGCAGTTCCGCCGGCGACATCGCAACGCCGTCGATGGCCACGGCGTCGCCCCCTCTGAATTCGATCTCCACATAAGTGGGCTCGTCCGGGGCGTCCTGGGGCGCAACGGTGCGGGAATAGACGAATTCGCCGGGCTCATGCCAGGGGTCTTCCAGGGCCTTGCCCTCGGCGGAGATGTGCAACAGGTTGGCATCGACCGAGAACGGCGCCTCGCCGCGTTTATCCTTGGGAATAGGTATCTGGTGTTTTTCCGCGAACTCGATCAGGGCGGTGCGCGAGCCCAGGTCCCATTCCCGCCAGGGCGCGATCACCTTAATATCCGGGTTCAGGGCGTAATAGCCCAATTCGAAACGCACCTGGTCGTTGCCCTTGCCCGTGGCGCCGTGGGAGACCGCATCGGCGCCTGTTTCGGCGGCGATTTCGATCTGGCGCTTGGAAATCAGCGGCCGGGCGATGGAAGTGCCGAGCAGATACAGGCCTTCATACAGGGCATTGGCCCGGAACATCGGAAAGACGAAATCCCGGGTGAATTCCTCCCGCAGGTCCTCGATGTAGATTTCCTTGATGCCCAGCATCTCGGCCTTGGCCCGGGCCGGCTCCACCTCTTCCCCCTGGCCCAGATCGGCGGTGAAGGTCACCACCTCGCAGTCATAGGCCACCTGCAGCCATTTCAGAATGACGGAGGTATCCAAGCCCCCTGAATAGGCCAATACCACCTTGTTGATCTCGCCCGCCATAACGCCGCCTTACATCTCTGGGAATAGGTTCCGAATGCGGCGCGCAGTATAGGGATTTCCACTCCCCCGGCAATGCACAATCCCGCCCCTAATCCCCTTCCCACCGATGCCCCGCCACAACGCCGAGGCCCTGGTAGTGAGGGCGGGTTTCGATGGCGCGGGAGCCGCAGGATTGACAGCGCATACGCCGGGCCAGGGCCGCCACCGCCGTGCGTCCGTCCAGGCGGGCCAGCAGGGCGGCGGTGGCCAGCACCTTGTGACGGCCGCAGTCCAGGCACCAGGCGGCCACGGGGATGTCCTCGCGGGCCAGGTCTTCCAGGCGGGGGCCGGCTTCCGGCGGCGTGGATTTCTGCGGCATGGTGCCTTCTAAGCCAAACATGTGAACAAAACAGAAATATATAGGGAACAAACCGTCTATTCCAGTGCGTCATAGCTTGCACCGGCACCTTTGCAGTCTTACATATTGGCTACGCGGCGCCGTTCCGGGCCGCGCGCGGACGCCCGCTGGGTTGAATTTGCGATGTTCGATCTATCAGCCCTGGGGTCCGGAGCAGTAACAGGACCTATTGAAGTAGGACCGCCATGCCCGCTCAATTAGGAGGAGGTGGCGTCATGACCAGACTTTCTGCCTTTAACAGCCCATTGCTATTGGGCTTTGATCATTTCGAGCAATTGCTGGACCGGGTGGCGAAATCCGCCAACGACGGCTATCCCCCGTATAACATCGAGCGGGTTTCCGAGAACGAGTTGCGCATCACCCTGGCCGTGGCCGGCTTTGCCCGCGAGGATCTGCAAATCTCCGCCGAGGACAACCAACTGATCGTACGCGGCCGCCAGACCGACGACGGCGAGCGGGTCTATATCCATCGCGGCATTGCGGCGCGGCAGTTCCAGCGCAGCTTTGTCCTGGCCGAGGGCATCGAGATTTCCGGCGCCTCACTGGACAACGGGTTGCTGCACATCGATCTGGTGCGGCCGCAGCCGGAGGTGATCTCCCGCATCATCGACATCACCACTGGCCCGCCCAAGGCGGCCGACGACGGCAAGATGGCCGTCAGCGGCGAGCGCGGCAAAACAATCGGGGAGGGCTGAGCATGGAACCCCGTCAAGACGGCCTGCGCAGCTTGTCGGTAGAGGGCCTGGCCATGCTAGGCGCCGACCAGCTGGCCTATATCCGCCCGCATCTGCTCAACGGCCAGACGGTCTATGTTGTGCACGGCGCCAACGGCCGTGAACTGGGCGGCTTCGAAAACTATGCCGCCGCCATGGCCGCCTGCTACGAAAACGACCTTGAAGCAGTGGCTCTGAACTAAATCAATTCGGATTTCTATTGCGTCGCCTGACGCGAGGCCGCCGCAAGCAATGCGACAATTAGGCGGCCGGTGAAACGGTAGGTACGGTGAGCAGGGCGAACAGGGCTTCCGGATCATCGGCGCCACGCAATTTGGCGCAGACGCTTTCATCGCGCAGCAGGCGCGAAACCCGGGCCAGGGCCTTGAGATGATCGGCGCCGGCCGATTCGGGCGCCAGCAACAGAAAGATCAGGTCCACCGGCTGTTCGTCGATGGCGTCGAAATCAATCGCTTTGGGCAGCCGGGCGAAGAGGCCGTGCAGCTTCTCCAACTCCTGCATCTTGCCATGCGGTATGGCAATGCCCCGGCCGATGCCGGTGGTGCCCAGTTTTTCCCGCTGCAGCAGGACGTCGAAGATCATCCGTTCATGCAGCCCCGTCAGGGCCGCTGCCTGGTTTGACAATTCCTGCAGGGCCTGTTTCTTGCTGCCGGCCTTCAGGTTGGCGACGACCGCGTCAGGCGCCAGCAGATCAACCATCTCCATTCCCCCGGCCCCTATTCCTTGCCGGCATTGCCGGCGACCTCTGAATCGGCGATCAGGTCGATCCAGCCGATATGGCCGTCCGGGCGGCGGTAGACCACGTTCAAATGGCCGTTGCCGGCGTTGCGGAACAGCAAAACGGGCTGTTCCGAAAGATCCAATTGCATCACCGCTTCGCCGACGGTGCGGCGGTGGATATCGCTGGTATGTTCCGCCACGATCACCGGCTGGAATTCTTCCGGCGCCTCTTCCTCTTCCGGCTCCACCTCGACCACGTAACTTTGCGCGGAAAACTCATCAGGCGCGGGTCGTTCGCCGCCATGATGGCCGCGCAGCCGACGTTTGTATCGGCGCAGGCGCTTTTCCAGGCGGTCCGAGGCATGATCAAAGGCCTGGTAGATATCGTCCGCATCGGCCCGGGCCTGGGCGTGAATGCCTTGCCCCACATGCACCGAACAATCGACGCGGAAGCCCTGACCTTCGCGGCTGAAGACCACATGGGCGTCCATGGAATTGGAGAAATACTTGGCCACGCCGCTTTGCAGCCGATCATCGACATGGCTCCGTAGAGCCTCACCCACGTCGAGCTGCTTGCCAGAAACAAGGATTTGCATGACGTTTTACTTTAGCTGGTTTTGGGTCAAATTTGTCAACTGATATTGCCGGTTGACAGCACATATCATCCTGCCAAACCGGGTCCGAAACGGCCCCCTGGTCAGCGAAGAGCCGGGAACATAGTGCCGCCGCCCCTGGCTGTCAATACGGCCCGTCAACCCGCCGCGCGGGCCGCCATCCGCTTGGCCCGGCGTCTTTGTACCGAGGACGGAATGCCCATGGCGTCGCGGTATTTCGCTACCGTGCGCCGGGCGATATCGACGCCGGAGCGACGCAGGATTTCCACCAGTTTGTCGTCGGACAGGACCGCCTCGGGGCTTTCGTTCTCGATCAGGTCGCGGAGCTGTTCGCGCACCGCTTCCGAGGAATAATCGTCGCCGCCGTCGGCCGCGCCCAGGGCCGAGGTAAAGAAATACTTCAATTCGAAGACACCGCGGGGGGTGGCTACGTATTTGTTCGAAGTCACGCGGCTGACGGTGCTTTCATGGATGCCGACCACCTCTGCGATGGTGCGCAGGTTCAAGGGCCGCAGTTCGCGGACGCCGTTGACCAGAAAGCCGTCCTGCTGGCGCACCAGTTCCGAGGCGACGGAGAGGATGGTGCGGGCGCGCTGGTCAAGGGATTTGATCAACCAGTTGGCCGACTGCAGGCATTCGGAAATATAGGCCTTGTCTTCCTTGCGGCGGGCGGCCTCGTTGATCTCGGCATAATACTGCCGGTTGACCAGAAGGCGCGGCAGGTTGTCGCTGTTCAGCTCCACAGCCCAGCCGCCGTCAGGCTTCTCGCGTACGAAGACGTCCGGCACCACGGGCGCGGCCACGTCATGATCGAAGGCGAGACCGGGTTTCGGGTTCAGGGCCTTGAGTTCGGCAATCATGTCCTCGACATCTTCGACGCCGACGCCGCAGACCTGGCAGATCTGTGGCACGTCCATGGCGGCGAGCAGGTCCAGGTTCTCGACCAGGGCCGCCATGGCCGGGTCGTAGCGGTCCTTTTCACGCAACTGGATGGCCAGGCATTCGCTCAGATCACGGGCGAAAACGCCGGCCGGATCCAAGCGCTGCAATTGCCTCAGCACCTCCTCGACCAAGTCCCTGTCACAGCCCAGCCGCTCG
Organism: uncultured Rhodospirillaceae bacterium; assembly: GCA_964344935.1. GTDB lineage: Bacteria > Pseudomonadota > Alphaproteobacteria. The sequence continues at coordinate 225,328 of CAYFPL010000007.1, read as the reverse complement.
GCGATGGCATCGAGGTCCTCGTTCAGATAGCCGGCGGCATCCAGATGATCGATCAGGTCCTGGCCGATGATGCGCTGGGCCGGCGTCGCCAACAGCACATTCATCTGTTCCAAAAGGTGATCCTTCAGGCTGATCTCGCTGGAGAGTACCTGTTCCAGGGTGACCGTCGCCGATTCGCCCCCTGACAGCCCCGTACCGGCGCCCGACCAGTCACCCACCTCGTAGCCCTCGCCTTTGGCTTCCTTGGCGGCGCTGTCCTCCGCCGGCGCGGCGCGATCGGCGACGCTGTCATTGTTGAAAGTCTCGGCGTAGTCCGTATCCAGCGGCCCCTCGGCCCCATCCAGGCCGGAGGCGCCGGGCAGGGTTTCCCCGTCCAGGTCCACCGCCGCGGTGTCGCCCATCAGGCCGTCGTCGCTAATGCCGTCACTCTCAGCCAGGGCTTCGCCCAGGATATCCACCTCCCGCTCCCCGTCCAGGCCGTCACTATCCAGGCTGTCGCTCTCCATCAAGCCATCGGCATCGGCCCGCTCAAGTATGGGATTACGCTCCAACTCCTGTTCCACGTACTGGCCCAATTCCAGATTGGTCAGTTGCAACAGACGGATCGCCTGCTGCAACTGAGGCGTCATGACCAACGCTTGGGTCTGACGAATATCCAGTCTGGGGCCGACAGCCATGAAGTTTGTCCTTAACCCACCAGCTACAGCGAAAAACGTTCGCCCAGGTAGACCCGGCGCACATCGTCATGGCCCACCACGTCCGCCGGCGCGCCGGAGGTCAGCACCCGGCCCTCGTGCAGGATGTAGGCGCGATCGATGATGTCCAGGGTCTCACGCACGTTGTGGTCGGTGATCAGCACACCAACACCGCGATCCTTGAGATGTGAGACCAGGTCGCGGATTTCGCCCAAGGCGATGGGGTCGATGCCCGCAAGAGGCTCATCCAGCAGAATGAAACTGGGTTGAGAGGCCAGGGCGCGGGCGATTTCCACCCGACGCCGTTCACCACCGCTCAAAGCCAAAGACGGCGTGCGGCGCAGATGGCTGACGGAGAATTCCGCCAGCAGGTCCTCCAGCATCGCCTCGCGCCGTTCGTGGTCCGCTTCCACGACCTCCAAGGCGGCGCGGATATTGTTCTCGACGCTGAGACCGCGGAAGATCGAGGCTTCCTGTGGCAGGTAGCCGACCCCGAGGCGCGCCCGGCGATACATGGGCCAATCGGTGATGTCCTGGCCATCCAGGAAGATGGAACCCGAATCCGGCGCCAACAGGCCGGTGATCATGTAGAAACAGGTGGTTTTGCCGGCACCGTTGGGGCCTAAAAGGCCCACTGCCTCGCCCCGCTGTACCGATAGGGAAACATCGCGGACGACGGGGCGTTTGCGAAAGCGCTTGCCGATCTTTTCGGCGCGCAGACCCTCGTTCTCGGCCACCAGCCGGGGCGAGCCGCCACTGGGCCCGTTATCTGCGCCGGCACCGCCCGTATCGGACCCGCCGTTGGTTTCTTTATCCATTGCCATTCCACGTCCTCACATCAGGCGTACCAGAACAGGGTTACCGATCACTTACTATTTGCCCAGCTAACTGCATGAAATCTCCTAATTCGATGCCTTGGAGTCGCGTTTTGGCGGCACGAAGCGGCCATGCACCCGGCCGCCACTGATCTGGCTGCGGCCGGTGGCCATGTTCATAACCAGTTTCTTGCCGCGCAGAACGTTTTCGCCGCGGGTCAGGATCACCGTCCCGGTCAAGGTCAATTGCTGCTTCGCAACCTCGTAGATGCCGATATCGCCTTGGGCGGTCTCGGTGGCGGAAGAGACAAACACGTTATTGACCGCATCGATGCGGACAATGGTAGAGGCGGCATTTTCGCCCGCCCGATCAGACGCCGGTCGATACCAGACCCGCAATTGTTCCGCGCGCAGTTTTATGCGGCCCTGCACCGCGATCACGTTGCCGGTAAAAATCGCCAGGTTCTTGTCCTGTTGGACCTCGAGGTTGTCGGCGTTGATATCGATGGGCTGGTCCGTATCCAGGGCGCCGACGGGACTTTGCGACCCTGCTTTCCCGCTCTGGGCCAGGGCGGCGCCCGCCGAGAGCATGATAACGCCCGACCAGGCGGCGAGGCTCAACATGGCGTGCCGCCTATCCATCAGCCGTTCCCCTGGGCCACGATATGCATCCTGACGTTGCCTTTGAAATGCAGACGTTGGCCGAAATCCTCAACCTCCAGGCGGTCGGCACGCAGGGTGCCGAAGGGGCCCTGACCGGCGACGGGCCGGTCCGAAATGGCCCGGCCGGTATTGAGATCGATATCCGCCACCTGGGCATTGAATTCATAACCTTGATCCGAGAACAGATTGACCGAGCCGCTGAGCTGTAGCTTCTGGCGCAATTGATGATAGGTGCCCTTGTCGGCGAGGATGGTGAACCAGCGGCCGTCCGTCATGGCCATGTCTGCCTGCAGTTGCCGCAAAGTGATCAGACGCTGGTCCTTTGGGTCCTGGGTGGCGCTGTCGGCCGTCACGACAAAGGGGCGGTTGCGCTTGTCCGTACCCAGATAGCGGGGCCGCAGCATGGTCAGCTCGGCGCCGCCGCTTTCAGGGTTGCTGACATAGGCCAAATGAAACCCCGTGGCCTCGCGGAATTCGTTGGGCCAGACGACCACGACCACCACCAGGCCGAATGCCAGCAGCGGCAGCAGCAATTTCATCATGCCTACGAAGCGGCTGTAACGGGGCGAGGCCTGGGCCCGGCGGCGCCTGGGATCGAATTGAAATCGCCGTCGCCCTTCATGGCCACCGTCCGGTTTGCCCCCGCCGGCGTCGGTCTGCTCGCTTGCTTCGGGGTGCATCGCCGCGGGTCCCTAAGCGATGCCTGCCCGCAGGATGTCGTGGACGTGCAGGATGCCCATGGGCTGGGCGTTCTCTGTCACGAACAGGCAGGTAATCTTGTTGGCGTTCATAAATCCCAGAGCCTCGGCCGCCAGGGCGCCAGCCCGGATGGTCTTGGGCGATTGGGTCATGACTTCGCCCACCACCTTCTCCATCAGACGATCGTCCATGTGACGGCTCAAGTCGCCATCGGTAACGATGCCGACCAGGGCACCTTGGCCGTCGATCACCCCAATGCAGCCGAAGCGTTTTTCGGTCATGGTCAGAATGGCCGCCGACATGGGCGTATCGCTCTGGCAGAGAGGCAGTTCATCACCCTCATGCATCAGGTCGGCGACGGTAACGAACTCCCGGCCCAGGCGGCCGCCAGGATGGAGGACCTGGAACTGATCGGCCGAGAAACCCCGCCGCTCCATCAGGGCGACGGCCAGGGCATCGCCCAGCCCCAGCATCATGGTGGTGGAAGTGGTCGGCGCCAGGCCCATGGGGCAGGCTTCCGCCATTGCGGGGAGCACCAGGGCCACGTCCGCCGCCGCCGCCAGCGACGACGGCGCCTTGCCGACCATGGCCAGCAGCGGGATGCGGCGGAATTTCGCATAGGCGACCAGGTCGTTCAGTTCCGCCGTTTCACCAGAATTGGAAAGCGCCATGACGCCGTCGCCGGTACCTATCATGCCCAGATCGCCATGGCTGGCTTCGCCGGGATGGACGTAATGGGCCGGGGTGCCGGTGGAGGCTAAAGTGGCGGCGATCTTGCGTGCGATATGGCCGCTCTTGCCCATGCCGCTGATCACCAGTTTGCCCTCTATGGCGGCGAGGAGTTCGATGGCAGCGTCGAAAACATCGTCCAATTGATCGGCCATGGTGCCCAGGGCATCCGCTTCCAATCGCAGGACCCGGGCGGCGGCGGCCCGGGTACTCTCCGGACCTGCCTGGACTGAACTTTTTTCCTTCTCAGCCGTCACTAGTTAAGCCTTTGATAATGCAATACTTTGCGCGAATCATAGCATGAAGTCGACTGAGTAGGCAATTTTCTATGCGAGAATCGTGCCAACTTTCCGGCAATTCAACCGATTGGCGCGTCCACCAGTTGGAATTTGCAGATGTCGGCAGCGTTAATGTGAGAAAATATCCATATCTTCCCAGCCGCCCAGATCCAATTCCGCCCGCGTCGGCAGGAATTGGAAACAGGCCCGGGCGATGTGGCCGCGTCCTTCACGCGCCAACATCTCCTCCAGCACGGCATGCAAGCGGTGCAGGTGCAGGACATCGTTGGCGGCATAGTCCAGTTGCTGCGGCGAGAGATCTTCCGCGCCCCAGTCCGAACTCTGCTGCTGCTTCGAGAGATCAATGTTCAGCAACTCCCGACACAAATCCTTCAAACCATGGCGGTCGGTATAGGTCCGCACCAGTTTGGAAGCGATCTTGGTGCAATAGATCGGCGCGCATTCCACATCCAGATACTTCTTGATCACGGCCACATCGAAGCGCGCGAAGTGAAACAGTTTGGTGACGCCGGGATCGGTCAGCATGGCGCGCAGGTTGGGGGCTTCGTATTGCCCTTTGGCGAACTGCACCAGGTGGCAATCGCCCTGACCGTCGGAAAGCTGGACCAGGCACAGGCGGTCGCGGTGTGGGTCCAGGCCCATGGTTTCTGAATCGATGGCAACCATGTCGCCGAATGATAGCCCATCGGGCAGATCGCCTTTGTGCAGGTGATTGGCCATGGCGCAGCGGCGCTCCTTCCTGGGGGAGGTCTTGCAACGGGGCCCGGCAGCCGGCCCGTCTTGTCACATTCCCGCACCCGCGAAACGTCTCGGGATGATGGGAATGGTGCCCAGGAGAAGACTCGAACTTCCACGGGGTTACCCCCACTAGCACCTGAAGCTAGCGCGTCTGCCAATTCCGCCACCTGGGCCTCAGGGCGGCATCGATACTGCCCCCATGGGGCAATGTCAAGTGACCTGCCGGGCCGGCATTTTATTTCCGATAGGGCCGTTCACAGCGACAGACTCTAGGGCTGTTGTAGCCCCTGTAATAGTTGCTATAAGGCCTGAGGCAGATAGGACAAAGCAGTATGGCTAAAGTAACGGTTATCGGCGGCGGCGGCTTTATCGGCCGCTATCTGGTGAAGCGGCTGGCGGAACATGGCCATGCCGTTCGCGTGGCAGTGCGCGACCCTGAAGCAGCGGGCTATCTCAAGCCCATGGGCGGGGTCGGCCAGGTCCAGCCGATCCAGGCCAATATCCGCCACCCCGGTTCCATCGCACGGGCGGTTGCGGGCAGCGACATGGTGGCCAACCTGGCCGGTGTGATGTTCCCCCGCGGCGAACAGGGTTTCCAGGCGGTGCATGAATATGGCGCGGGATCGGTCGCGGCGGCGGCGAGCGAAGCCGGTGTCGGTCGCCTGGTCCATATCTCGGCCCTGGGCGCCGATGCCGAAAGCGAGAGCAGATATGCCCGCAGCAAGGCCGCCGGCGAGGCGGCGGTACGTGCCGCCTACCCGGATGCCACCATCGTGCGGCCGTCTTCCGTTTTCGGGCCCGAGGACAAGTTCTTCAATCTTTTCGCCCGCCTCGCCACCCTCATGCCCATCATGCCGCTGATCGGCGGCGGCCAGAACCGCATGCAGCCGGTCTATGTGGGCGATGTCGCCCAATCCATCGCGGCTCTGCTGGCGGACACATCCGAGGCCGGCGGCACCTACGAATTAGGCGGCCCCCAGGTCCTGACCATGGCCGAGATCATGGCCATGGTCTGCGAACAGACCGGGCGCAAGCGCCTGTTGCTGCCGGTGCCCTATGCCGCGGCCAAGTTCGAGGCCTTCTTCCTACAGCTTACGCCCTGGGACATCCTGACCATGGACCAGGTGGAATTGTTGAAGGTGGATAATGTGGTCAGCGGTGATCACCCCGGCCTGGCGGATCTGGGCATTCAGGCGACATCACTGGATGCGGTACTGCCCACATACCTGCATCGTTACCGCAAGGCCGGGCGCCTGCCCACCCCGGAACAGGCCTGAATTAGGCGGTCTCTCCTGGCTCCAGCTCCAGGCCTAGATGTTGGCGCAGGGCCTGGTAGTAATCGCCATCTTCCAGGGCGCCCAGGGCGACGAAATCCTCATCGCTCATGGCTGCCCGGCCGGCAATGGCCTGGACGCCATAGCCCACCGCATAGCGTAGTTTCGGCTTGTCGGCGGCCAGTGCCTGTTCGATGGCCTGGGCCAGTTCCTCCGCCGGCGTGGCGGCGGCAGTGCCGACATTGTAGAAGCGCCCGTTGCGCCGCATGGCCGGCTTGTAGGGCGAGGCACGATCGTAATGCACCGGCGTATTGTCGAAGATGGCCGAGGCGGTGACGCCGGGCTCGATAATCATCACGCGGATGCCGAAGGGGGCGACTTCCTGGGCCAGGGACTCCGAAAAGGCCTCAATCGCGAATTTGGAAGCGCAATAGGCGGCCTGGTTGGCCCAGGCGATGCGGCCCAAAAGGGAAGAGACGTTGATGATGGCGCCGTGGCATCGTTCCCGCATGCCCGGCAAGACCGCTTGCGTCAGTTTCACGGGCCCCCAATAATTGGCCTCGAATAGGGCCCGGTGCTCGGCCTCGGGATAGGTCTCGATGGGCGAAGAGGAGGACAATCCCGCATTGTTGATCAGAACGTCGATGCGGCCCTCGGCTGCCGTGATGCGCTCCACACAGGACAGCATGGATGTCTCGTCGGCGACGTCCAAGCTTTCAACGACCATGTCCAAGTTCTCTTCCGCCGCCGCGGCACGAAGGTCGTCCCCCTTGGCCGTGTTGCGCATGGTGGCATAGACCTTGTAGCCCGCCCGGGCCAGATGCAGGGCCGTGGCCCGGCCGATGCCGGTGCTGGTACCCGTGATCAAACAGATTTCCAAGACGTTTCCCCTATCTAGCTATAGACCCAGTACAGCAAACCCGCACCGAGGATCAGGCGGTAGATGACAAAAGGCGTATAGGAGGCGTGGCGCAGCCAACGCATCATCAGAGCCACCGCCAGTAGCGCTGCCACAAATGCCAGGGCGGCGGCGAGCAGGGCATCCATGCCCAAGGCCAGTTGTCCGCTCTGCACAACTTCCATGGTTTGATAGCCCCCGGCGGCCAGGATCACGGGCATGGACAGCAATAGCGATATCCGCGCCGCGTCCGCCCGCTCGAAGCCCAGGCCCCGGGCCGCCGTGATGGTGATGCCGGAACGCGAGGTGCCGGGAATGAGCGAGAGCACCTGAGCGATACCGATAATCAAAATCGAGCCATAGCCCAACTGTTCGATGCGGTTGACCCGCATGCAGAAACCGTCCACCACCCACAGCAAGATGCCAAATCCCACCGTGGCCCAGGCAATGACGAGGGGCGATCGCAGATCATGCATGAAGCCGTTGCTGGCCAAGAGATAGCCGGCGAGAAGCGAAGGCAGGGTACCCAAAATGATCAGCACGAACAGCCGCGCGCCAGGGGTATAGCGCCCGCGAACGAGCGAGAACAGACCGCCCAGCATAGCGCCAACGTCCTGACGGAAGTACAACAGCACGGCGCCGAGGCTGCCCACATGCACGGCGATGTCGATGGTCGGGCCCTGATCGGGCCATTCCCCGGTCAGGGGGATCAAGATCAAATGGGCTGATGAGGAAATGGGCAGGAACTCGGTCACGCCCTGGACAATGGCGACGATGATCAGATGCAGCAAACTCACTTCAAGGCTCCGGACCGATCCCTATTCGGATGCAACTGATTCGCGATGCCGCCACAGTGCCACACCGGCAGGCTTAATACACCAAAAGCGGATAGCGCCAAATCCTTCCAGCGCCTAAAACAACCACATGAACAAGTCGATCAAGGACCGTATCGCGGCCCTGGACTGGGCGGCAATGGCGACGGAAATAGATACCTGGGGCCATGCCCGGGCAGGCGTTGTGCTGGACGCCGGCGAATGCGCCGAACTGGCCGCCCTCTACGAACGGGATGATCTGTTCCGCAGCACCATCGAGATGCGTCGCTATCGTTTCGGGGAAGGGCAATACCGCTATTTCGCCGACCCCCTGCCAGCCCTGGTGGCGGAGTTGCGCCAAAGGCTCTATGGCCGCCTCGCCCCCATCGCCAACCACATGGCGGCGAATTTGCCTGGCGGTCGCTCTTTCCCGCCCGATCTGGATACCTACTTGCGCCATTGCCATGGCTTGGGCCAGAACAAGCCGACGCCCCTGTTGCTGCGCTATGAGGCCGGCGGCTACAACCGTCTGCATCAGGACCTATATGGCGCTGAGGCTTTTCCGCTGCAGGCGGTGTTTCTGTTGAGCCACCCGATGCAAGACTTTACCGGCGGGGAGTTCATGCTGGTCGAGAACCAGCCCCGGGCCCAGTCCATCGGCCAGGCGATCGCACTGGACCAGGGTGAAATGCTGATCTTTCCTGTGCGCGAACGTCCGGTACAGGGCAAACGGGGTTATTTTCGGGCGCCCATGCGCCACGGGGTCAGCCGGGTGCGGGACGGTCTGCGCTTGACCTTGGGCATCATCTTTCACGACGCGGAATAGACAGTCATGACAGACAGCAACCCAGCCACCGTCACATCAGCCTCGGGCGAACGTACCTTTGCGGCATTTCCCGCCGCCGTGCTGGTGGTGGTGGTAAACGATTTGGAGCAGATCCTGCTGCTCAGCCACCCCGACCGGCCCGGCAAATGGGAGGTCGTCAACGGCGGTCTCGAAGCGGGCGAAAGCGTCTGGGATGGCGCCTTGCGGGAATGTGCCGAGGAACTGGGCGCCGAGGCCACTGTGCGGCCCGTCAGCGCCCTGCATGCCATGACCGTGGCATATGACGATGCCATCCCGAACATGATTTCACTGGTTTTCGTAGCAGCTTACGAGGGCGGCGAGGTCAATCCCGGTGATGACATGGCGGGCAGCAGTCACCAATGGGCCAACATCTCCGACCTGCTGGCGGGCAAGATCGACGTCATCGTACCCCGCGGCCAGCCCTGGCTGTTTCGCCGCGCGGTGGACGCCTACCGGCTGTGGCGGGGCGAAGATGTGGAACTTCAAATTCCCTTGACCGCACCCCATAAATGAACCCGTCCTCTTCACAATGGTCCGGCAATGGGCGATGGTGACGCCAAAGGCGCAACCGACGCCAATGGAAGGAACCGAGATGTCCGAGGCCGTTACCCTGGAAGTCTTCACCGACTACGTTTGACCGTGGTGTTATCTCAGTACCGGGCGTATTGAAAAACTGAAACGGAACTACGCGATCGAAATGAAATGGGTGCATTTTCCATTGCACCCCGAAACCCCAACCGAAGGGCAAAGCCTGGAGGACCTGTTCGCCGGCCGCGGCGTGGATATCGAGGCCATGTACCAGCGCATGAAGGGCCTGATGGATGAGGAGGGCCTGCCCTATGGCAAGCGCACTCATACCTATAACAGCCGGCTGTCCCAGGAACTGGGGAAATGGGCCGACACCCAGCCGGGCGGTGAAGCCATGCATGATGCCCTTTATCGGGCTTATTTCGTGGAAGCGGTAAACCTGGGCGATGTGGACGAACTGCTGCGCATTGCGGCCGAAGTGGGCCTGGACGTGGACGCCGCCCGCGAGGTCCTGGAGACGCGCAGCTTCTCTGATGCCGTCGATGCGGATTGGGAGCTCTCGCGCCGCTATGGCGTCACTGGCGTACCCACCTTCGTCGCCGGCAAACACGGCGTGGTCGGTGCCCAACCTTACGAGATGCTGGAACGACTGGTGCGGGAGGCCGGCGCCAAAGCCAAGGACTAATGCACTGGATCGCCGCTGCCCGGGCCAGCGGTCGGGGCATCGGCGGCGACCCAAAGGCCGGTTTCCGTGAATTCTGCCTGGGCCAGGCGCACCATGGTTTCGCCGATATGTTCTGCGGGAGGCAGCTGCAAGGGATCTTCACCCGGAAAGGCGGCGGCCCGCATTTCCGTGCGGCTGGGGCCGGGGTTGACCAGGTTGACCCGTAGATTGGTGTTCTGGGTTTCCTTGGCGTAGGTTAATGCGATGGCCTCCAACGCCGCCTTGGTCGAGGCATAGAGGGCCCAATAGGGCGGCAAATTGCGCCCTGCGCCAGAGGTCAGAAACACAACCCGCCCGGCCTCCGATTGCCGCAATAGGCTGTCCATGGAACGGATCAGCCGGTAATTGGCGGTGACGTTCACGTCATAGGCCCGCTGCCAGACCTCGGGACGGATATGACCGACGGGCGATAGATCGCCCAGGATGGCGGCATTGCCCACCAGGATATCCAGCCGCCCCCAGCGTTCGAAAATTTGCCGCCCCAGGTCGTCGATGGCACTGAAATCCGTCAGGTCCATGGGCACCAAGGTGGCTCCGGCCCCGCCCTGGGCCTTGATCTCGTCGTCCAATTCCTCCAACGCCCCGCTGGTCCGGGCCACGGCGATGACATGGGCGCCTTCGGCCGCATAGGCCTTGGCGATGGCCGCGCCCAGGCCCCGGGATGCGCCGGTGACCAGCGCCAGGCGGTCTTGCAATCGTTGGGCCATGGCGCCCTCAGCTATGCTCCGCCAATAGGGAGAGTTGCGCCGGCGAGCGCCCCTGGGCCAGATCCACCAGGGAGACCGGATATTCGCCGCTGAAACAGGCATCACAGAATTGTGGCTCGTCGCCGTTCCGCGCCACGCCGCCGACGGCCTGGTAGAGGCCATCGATGGATATAAAGGCCAGGCTGTCGACGCCGATCTGCTGGGCCATGGCCTCAAGATCCGCGCTGGCAGCCAGCAATTCCTCGCGGCTGGGTGTGTCGATGCCATAGAAACAGGGATGTGCCGTGGGCGGCGAGGCGATGCGCATGTGTACCTCGCTGGCCCCGGCATCGCGGACCATCTGCACGATTTTCTTGGATGTGGTACCCCGGACGATGGAATCATCCACCAGAACCACGCGCCGGCCCTCGATTTCGGCCCGGTTGGCGTTGTGCTTCAACTTGACGCCGAAGTTGCGGATGTTCTGGGAGGGCTCGATAAAGGTACGCCCCACATAATGGTTGCGGATGATGCCCAATTCGAACGGCACGCCGGCCTCTTCCGCATAGCCGATGGCGGCCGGGGTGCCGGAATCGGGCACCGGGATGACCACGTCCACTGGCACATGGCTTTCCCGGGCCAAATGGGCGCCGATGGCCTTGCGCACCGTATAAACGGAACGGCCCTGGGCGATGCTGTCGGGGCGGGAGAAATAGACGTATTCGAAAATGCACGGCCGGGACTTGGCGGGGGGAAAGGGGCTGAGGCTTTCGATGCCATCCCGGCTACAGACCACGATCTCGCCAGGGTCGATTTCGCGCACGAACTCGGCCCCGATGATGTCCAAGGCGCAGGTTTCCGACGTGATGATGGGGGCGCCGTCCAGATGGCCCAAGATCAATGGCCGCACCCCCATAGGGTCACGCACCCCGATCAGTTGGTCATCGGTCATGGCGACCAAGGAATAGGCCCCGACCACGGAGCGCAGGGCATCGATCAGCCGGTCGAGGAGATCATGATAGGACGAGGTTGCGATCAAGTGGATGATCACTTCCGAATCCATGGTTGATTGAAAGATGCAGCCGCGCTGCACCAACTGACTGCGCAAGGTACCGGCGTTGGTCAGGTTACCGTTGTGACCGATGGCGAAACCACCCGAATGCAGTTCGGCGAACAGAGGCTGGACGTTGCGCAGCACCGTCTCACCCGTGGTAGCATAACGGTTGTGGCCCAAGGCGGCATCGCCCGGCAGGGAGGCGATCACAGACTCGGAATTGAAATTGTCACCTACATGACCCAGGCTCCGGTGGGAGTAGAACTGGCCGTCGAGGTGACTGACGATGCCGGCGGCTTCTTGCCCGCGATGCTGCAAGGCATGCAGGCCGAGAACCGTGTTGGCGGCGGCATCCGGGCTGCCGATGATGCCGAAAACGCCACATTCCTCGTGGAATTTGTCACTGTCGGCGGCGTTCGCCATGTAGGGATGGGTGGTCAGGTCCACGCTTGCTTCCTTGCCGGCTTGCTGGTCGGGGGGCGGGCGCTGTCTCAATTGTCGGTCCGGTCCTGGATGAGGCGGTTCATGTCCTGGCGCGAGCCCGAGGTATAGCCGCTTTCATCCCTCTTGTCAGTGCCGGAGGTGACGGCCTTTAGCTGTTCCGCCGCCCGGCCCGCCTTGATGGCGCTGTCCAGAGTGGAATCCAGGCTTTGGCTGCCGGCCCGGCCGGCTTCTCCGATTCCCGCCAGGCCCTCGCCGATATCCTCTGGCGCCAGACGGGCCAGCAGGGCGGCGCTGTATTCAACGGCCGGCATGGCCCGGGCCTGGCGCAGCCATTCGGGCTGTTCCGTGGCGGGGATGAACTGCACCAGCACCAGATAAGCTAAAGCGATAACGAAGGCGCCCCGGGCCAGGCCGAACAGGAAGCCCAGGGAGCGGTCGAGAACCCCGATCTCGCTGCCCTGCACCCGCCGCGAAATGGCGGATGAGATCAGCGAAGCCAGGGTCAGGACAACCACGAAAATGACCACGAAAGCGATGCTGCCCGCGATCATGGGCTGGTCCAAATAGCGTTCGATATAAGGCTGGAGCAAGGGAAACCAGGTCATGGCGGCGAAGGCGGCGGCGATCCAGCCGGCGATGGAGAGGACTTCCTTGACGAAGCCGCGGCTCAACGCCAGCAGGCCGGAAATCAACAGCAACACCAGGATCACCAGATCCGTGACGTTTATGGGAAAATCGCTCAGCATTGCCGTTCTATACGGCTTTCACACCGGCGCTGGCAAACAGTTCCACCAATTCCGGCAGGCGGCTAATTTCGCTGACGGTCAAGTCGCTCTTGCGACCCTTGCGGAAGGGTGGCGTCATGGCCCGGGTAAAGCCCAGTTTGGCGGCTTCCTTCAGGCGCAGTTCCGCCTGCGCCACCGCCCGGACCTCGCCCGAGAGGCTGATCTCGCCGAACAGCACCGCCTCCCTGGGCACCGGCACCTCCATCATGGATGAAACCAGAGCAGCCGCCACCGCCAGGTCCGCCGCCGGTTCGCCGATACGCAGGCCGCCGGCCACGTTCAAATAGACATCATGGCCCGCCAGGCCCAGGCCGCAGCGGGCATCGAGAACCGCCAGCACCATGGCCAGGCGGTTGCCGTCCCAGCCAACCACGGTGCGCCGGGGCGTGCCGGGGGGAGAGGGAGCCACCAGGGCCTGGATCTCCACCAACACAGGCCGGCTGCCCTCCATCCCGGCGAAGACGGCGCTGCCGGTGACATCCTCGCCACCGCCACGATCGGCCAAGAACAGGGCCGAGGGGTTGGTCACTTCCATCAAGCCGCCGTCGCTCATTTCGAAGACGCCGATCTCGTCCGTGGGGCCGAAACGGTTCTTCACCGCGCGCAGGATACGGAACTGGTGCCCGCGCTCCCCCTCGAAATAAAGGACACAATCGACCATGTGTTCCAGCACGCGAGGCCCCGCGATCTGGCCGTCCTTGGTAACATGGCCCACCAGCAAGAGGCAGATGTCCCGCCGCTTCGCCGCCCGGATCAACTCCTGGGCCGAGGTGCGCACCTGGCTGACGGTGCCGGGCGCCGCCTCGACGCTGTCCACATACATGGTCTGGATGGAATCGATCACCACCACGTGGGGCGGTTCGTCCCCCTCCATGGTGGCGACGATATCCCGCACCGAGGTGGCGGCAGCCAGATCCAAGGGTGCGCCTTCCAGGCCCAGACGCCGGGCCCGCATACGCACCTGCGCCGGTGCCTCCTCGCCCGAAACATAGGCGCATTTGACTCCGTGCTGCGACAGCCGCGCCACCACCTGCAACAGAATTGTGGATTTTCCGATACCGGGATCGCCGCCGATCAGAATGGCCGAGCCCGGCACCAGGCCGCCGCCACAGACCCGGTCGAACTCGCCCAAACCCGAGGCGGTTCGCGGGCCGTCAGTTTCGCCGTGTTGATCCAGTTTGCGGAAGTCGAGAACCCGGCCCTTGCCGGAGCCCAGCCCCCGGGGCGGCGCCTCGCGGGGCGCTTCTTCGGTGATGGTGTTCCATTCGCCGCAGGCTGAACAGCGTCCCGACCATTTGCCATGCACGGCGCCGCAGTTTTGACAGACGAACTGTTCGGCGGCCTTTGCCATATTTTAGGTGACTTCCAGCTCGAACGGGCCCTCTTCGAGCCCGTGGATGAATTGATCCACGAAGGGATTGTCACAATCGTCGATCTGATCCACCGGACCGGCCCAGATGATCTTGCCTTCGTACAGCATCGCGACCCTGTCGGCGATGGTGCGGGCGGAAGACATATCGTGGGTGATGGTCAGGGTGGTGGCGCCCAGGTCCTGAACGCACTCGTTGATCAGGTTATTGATGACGTCGCCCATGATGGGGTCGAGGCCGGTCGTGGGCTCGTCGAAGAAAATGATGTCGGGCTCGGTGGCGATGGCACGGGCCAGGCCCACCCGTTTGCGCATGCCGCCCGAAAGACCGGCTGGGTCGGCCTCGGCCATGTCCTCGCCCAGGCCCACCTTGGACAGTTTGTCGAGGGCGATGGTACGGGCTTCCTCGCGCTCCATGCCGGCGCCCTCGATCAGGCCAAAGGCAACGTTCTCCCACACGGTCAGGCTGTCGAACAGGGCGGCGGATTGAAACAGCATGCCGAACTTGGTCAGGATCCGCTCCCGCGCCGCGCCGCGCAGACCCACCGTGTCCTCGCCGTCGATCAGGATGCGGCCTTGTTCAGGACGCAGCAGACCCAGGATGCATTTCAGCATCACCGACTTGCCGGTGCCTGAACCGCCGATCACCACCACCGATTCGCCCTTGGCCAGAGCCAGGTTGAGGCCGTTCAGAACCACCTTCGGGCCAAAGGCTTTATGGACGTCGATCAGTTCCAGGCGCGGTGTCTCGGTCATTGCGAGAAGAAGGCTTCGGTGACGAAGTAGTTGGAGATCAATATCAGGATCAGCGATGAGACCACCGCGTCCGTAGTGGCCTTGCCCACACCCTGGGCCCCGCCCTTGGAGTTGAAACCGTGATAGCAGCCCATGAGGGCGATCAGGAAGCCGAACACGGCGGCTTTGACCAGGCCCGAGGCTACGTCCATGGCTTCGAGAAAATCATAGGTGTTTTTGAGATACACCGCGGCGTTGAAGCCCAGGCGGTGGATGCCGACCAGGTAACCGCCCATGACACCGATGATATCGGCGATCAGGACCAGGATCGGTGTGGTCAAGGTAGCCGCCACCAGGCGGGGTACGACGAGATAGCGGAACGGATTGGTTTGCAGGGTGATCAGGGCATCCAATTGCTCGGTCACCTTCATGGTGCCCAGCTCGGCAGCGATGGCGGCGCCCACCCGACCGCCCAGCATCAGACCAGCCAGCACCGGCCCCAGTTCGCGGGTCAAGCCCACGACGACGATGTTGGGCACCGCGCTTTCCGCGCCGAATCGGGCAGAACCCAAATAAATCTGCAAGGCCAGAACAGCGCCGGTAAAGAGTGCCGTCATCCCCACCACGGGCAGGGAGTAATAGCCGATGGTCATCATCTGCTGCAGGCACAGGCGCCAGTAAAAGGGCGGCATGACGATGGCGGATACAGACTTGCCGGTGAAGATGGAAAGCCGCCCAATGGTGGCCAGAAAGGCCAGGAAGACACGGCCCACCATGGCCAGGGGGTTATTCATGCCCGGCCTCCCCGGCCGCATTGTTTAGGTATTGGCGGTGATAACGCCCACCCAGTGATGTCAGAATTTCATAGCCGATGGTGCCGGCGGCGGCGGCAACCTCGTCGAGGGCGGGCCCGTCCCCACCGATCAGGTCGGCCAGGGCGCCAGGCTCGCAGTCCGCGGGCGGTACGTCCGTGACATCCAGTGTGATCAGATCCATGGAAACGCGCCCCACGATTGGTACTGAAATCCCGGCAATGTTTCCTACTCCCTGCCCGGACAAGGCGCGCAGATAGCCATCAGCATAACCCACGGGAAGGGTGGCGATGCGCCGCGGCCCCGGGGCTCGATAGGTGGCACCGTAGCCAACGCTCTGGGGGGTGTCAATTTCCCGCACCTGGATGATCCGGGCCTGCAGCCGGACCACTTCGGCCATGGGATTTGCGACCCTTGGCGTGGGGTTGCCCCCGTAAAGGGCGATACCGGGACGCACCAAATCGAAGTGAAAATCGGGGCCCAGAAAGATGCCGGATGAATTGGCGAGCGAGGCCGGCGCCGGGGGCTGGCGCGGCAATAGGGCGGCGAATTGCTGCTGTTGCTCCTGGTTCAGGGGATGCTCCGGTTCATCGGCGCAGGCCAGATGACTGACGACCAGACGCAAATCGATCCCGGCCAGCAAGTCCGGTGCTTGGGCCAATTGATCGGCCTCCGCCGGCGTCAGGCCCAGGCGCGCCATGCCGGTGTCGAAGTGTAGGGCCGCGGCCAGTTTGCGGTTTTCATTTGCCGCGGCCTTTGCCCATTGCGCGATCTGTTGCGGTGAGTTGAGGACTGGGATCAGCTCATGGGCCAGGAACTCGCCGGCCGTTTCCGGCAGGGGGCCATTGAGGATGTAGACCGTCGGGTCGGGGCCGAGGATTTGGCGCAGGTCGATCCCCTCCGCCAGGTGAGCAACAAAGAATGTCGTGCAGCCCGCCGCCGCAAGCACCGGCGCCACCCTCTGGGCGCCCAGGCCATAGGCATCCGCCTTCAGCACGGCCGCGCATTCCGCCCCGCCAGCGCGTTGATTGAGAAGGTCGTAGTTGGCCGCCAGGGCGGAGAGGTCGATGCGCAGGATCGCGCCGGCCTGCCGGCTAGTGACCGCCATCGGGATAACGGCCCGGGGTTTCCAAATTGGAGAACTTGGTGAACTCCCGCTCGAACTGCAGGCGGACGGTGCCGGTCGGGCCATGACGCTGTTTGCCGATAATGATTTCGGCCATGCCATGGATCTGGTCCGCCTTTTCCAGCCATTGCACATGCTCGGGCGTGTCGGGTTCGGGCTGTTTGCGCTCGTGATAATATTCTTCCCGGTAGACAAACATGACCACGTCCGCGTCCTGCTCGATGGAGCCCGATTCCCTGAGATCGGAAAGCAGGGGCCGTTTGTCCTCCCGCGCCTCGACCTGGCGGGACAATTGCGAGAGGGCAAGCACGGGAATATCCAGTTCCTTGGCCAGGGCCTTTAGACCCTGGGTGATTTCCGAGATTTCCTGTACCCGGTTGTCGGAGGCGCGGCCGGTGCCGCGCAGCAATTGCAGATAGTCCACCACCACCAGACCCAGGTCGTGCTGGCGTTTTAAACGCCGCGCCCGGGTGCGCAGGGCCGAGACGGTGAGGGCCGGCGTGTCGTCAATATAGAGCGGTGCCTGTTCGATGGCCTGGGAGGCGGAGACAAGGCGGGAGAAATCATCGGACGAGATATCGCCCCGGCGGATCTTTTCGGAACTGATGCGCGATTGCTCCGCCAGTAGCCGGGTTGCCAATTGTTCGGCCGACATTTCAAGGGAGAAAAAGGCGGCGACGGCGCCGTCGACGATCTGTTCTTCGCCGCTTTCCAGCCGTTTGCGCCGAATGGAGTTGGCGGCATGGAAGGCGATGTTGGTGGCGAGGGCGGATTTGCCCATGGCGGGCCGGCCCGCCAGGATGATCAAATCGGACGGGTGCAGGCCGCCCAGTTTCTGGTCCAGATCGATCAGGCCGGTGGAAACGCCGATCATCTGGCCGTCCCGGTGGAAGGCCGCCTCGGCCATGTCGATGGCGGTGGCGAGGACCCGGTCGAAATTCTGCGGCCCACGGTCCGATTGTCCGTGCTCGGCGAGCTGGAACAACTCCTGCTCCGCCTCCTCAATCTGGTCCTTGGCTTCCACCTCCACATCCGCTTCGTAGGCCTGGTTGACCATAGTCTCGCCGATCTGGATCAGCCCGCGGCGCAGGGCCAGATCGAAGATCGCCCGGCCATAATGTTCGGCATTGATGACGGTAACGGCGGCCCCTGCCAAGCGGGCCAGGTATTGCGCGCCCTGGACTTCCTGTAGGGCATCGTCCTGCTCGAAATAGTATTTCAGGGTCACTGGATTGGCGATCTGACCCCGTTCGATCAATTTGACGGCGGCGGCGTAAATGCGCTGATGACCCGGCTCTTGAAAATGCTCGGGCCGCAAAAAATCGGTCACCTTGGCGGCGGCGTCATTGTTGACCAGGATGGCGCCGAGCAGGGCCTGCTCCGCCTCCAGGTTGCCGGGCGGTGTACGGTAGCCGCCGAGGTCCCCCTCGACCCTGTCACCGTCATCGATCGCGGCCAGAACCGGACTTTGAGTAATATCTGTCGTCATGCGTCGGGCAACCTATCACGACCCGCCCTGCCCTTTCCCGAAAGATATCGTTCGCAGCAAATTGGGCCGTGGATAACAAATTCAAGCATCCCCTGAATTCCGGGGATAATGGCCCTTGTGCCTTGAAATGGTGGCAGAATTTAGACGCACACCCGGTGACGGAACGACCGCCGTACCAGCCGCGGCAAGTTCTGGAATTGACGATTCGGGCGGTCAGGCCGCGCGCGAATCGGACTTGCTGCCCTGCCGGATGCGCTTGCGCTCTTCATCGAAGATATAGTCGCGGGTCTCGGGCAGGGTATCGGGCTGTTTTGTCAACTGCACCTGGAAGACCACGTGGCCGCCGTAGCGGAAGGTAACCTCGCTACCGCAAAGGTAGAAATCCCACATGCGGCAAAACCGCTCGTCGAACAACTCCCGCACCTTGTGCCGGTTGGCATAAAAGCGCTTGCGCCAATGGCGCAGGGTTTCGGCATATTGCAGGCGAAATACCTCCACATCGGTAATGTAGAGATTGGACTTTTCCACCGCCGCCGAGATTTCCGAGAGCGAGGGGCTGTAGCCGCCGGGGAAAATATACTTGTTGATCCAGGGGTTGGTGGCGCCGGGGCCGTCAGCCCGGCCAATAGTATGGATCACGGCGACACCATCGTCGGTCAGAAGTTCGCGTACCTTGTCGAAATACTCGCCGTAGTGATTGAGGCCCACATGCTCGAACATGCCGACCGAAACGATGCGGTCGAACGGCCCTTCGACGGCCCGATAATCCAGCAATTCGAAAGTGACGAAGCCGCCTAAACCTTCGTCAACCGAACGCTGGTTCGAGACTTTGTGCTGTTCCTCTGACAAGGTGACGCCGTGGACCATGACATGATCGTGCTTGGCCAAATGCAGACCCATGCCGCCCCAGCCAGAACCGATATCTAGGACCCGTTGCCCCGGCTGCAGGTTCAGTTTCGACGCCAGGTGCTGTTTCTTCTGGAACTGGGCGGTTTCCAGGTCATCGTCAGGACCGCGGAAGTAGGCGCAGGAATATTGCCGGTCCTTGTCCAGGAACAGATCATACAATTCACCGGTTAGATCATAGTGGTGCGCCACATTGCTGCGCGCCTTTGCGGCCGGGTTGTATTGGCGCAGGCGGCGCGCGGCCTCGCGCAAGGGCGTCATGAGACAGCGTTGCAGCCAGTGCCGGGGCTGGCGCCAGCCGATATTCTGGGCGATCAGGTCAAGGAAGTCATAGAGTTCGCCATCTTCCACGGTGAGAGTGCCGTCCATCACCGATTCACCGGTGTACAGCATGGGATTTATGAACAGCTTCCAGTGCAGCGAGCGGTCGTGAAGGCGAACCGTTACTTCCGGTCCGTCCCGGTGACCCTGGAATCGGTGGTTGCGACCCGATGCGTCGATGACATTCAAACAGCCCGTGTGAATCAGACTCTTCAAAAACCCCGCCAAAAGCATGATCAACCTCTTTGCACTGGTCTCTTTTGCTATTCGTCCTTTCGAAAATCCGCGGCCCACGCCCCGGGTATGAAAAATGTTAGCTCAAACCCGGAGCGAGGGTAAAGATGAATCCCACTCGTCAAAGGCCGGCAATACGGAACAAAAAAAGGGCGGCGCCATTCGGCACCGCCCTCGTAATAAACCCGGACTAGCGGGGTCGTTATTCTTCGTCGGTCGCGTCTTGCCCATCGCCATCGCCCTCGGCGCCGGCATCAGCGTCCTCGGCCTCGGGTGCCTCTTCGGTATCAGCCAGGGCAGCACCTTCGTCCTCGAAAATCTCCTCTGCCGCAAGCAACAGATCCTGGTCATCGCCCTCTTCCGCCAGCACATCTTCGCCGGCGGCCTGGCGTTCGGCTTCCGCATCCGAGCGGGCCACGTTGGCCGTCACTTCGACCTGCACTTCCGGGTGCAGGTTGACCTGCACCGGATGCAGGCCCAGGGTCTTGATGGGTCGGTTAAGCACCACCTGGCTGCGTGCGATCTTGAAGCCCAGGCCGTCAAGTCCCTCGACCACATCGCGAGCCTGGACTGAACCGTAGAGCTGTCCGGATTCGCCGGCCTGGCGGATCACCACAAAGGCGGCTTCACCCATGGATGAGGCAACACCCTCGGCCTCGGTACGCCGTTCCAGGTTGTGCGCCTCCAACTCCACCCGGCGCTCTTCGAACGCCTTCAGGTTCTCTGCCGTGGCGCGCTGGGCCTTGCCTTGGGGCAGCAGATAATTGCGGGCATAGCCGTTCTTGACACTGACCACATCACCCATCTGGCCTAGCGATTCAATTCTTTCCAACAGGACGACGTCCATCATTCCTCTCTTTCGGCGTTATCGCCGCTACTAACCGTGTTACCGCCACGCAGGCGCATCAATGCGAATACCAGGCCCACGACGGTTATGATCACCGGCACGAACCACAAAATCATTAAAATGTATAGCAGGATCAAAACGATCCAACGGGCCGCCCACGGTTGCACATATCCGTGGATCACGCCCAAACCGAGGAGGAAATACGGCACAATGGCGATCGCTGCAAGCGTTTTGCCGCAGACACCGAGCAACCCGTCCAAGGTCGCCAGGAACAATGCCACCGCCATGAAGCCGAGCCAGGATACAGGCAGATGAATATCCGCCATCCGGGGGCTCGGGCGCAGGTTCTGGCCAAAACGGACCAAAAGGCCCTGGGCCAGGACACCATTGATGACCATGCCGAGCATCCACGAGGCAGCAAAGAAGGCCGGCATGAAGGCGGCAAGGGACAGCAGCATCTCGCGCTGGTCCGGATTGGGGAACTGTGCCGCGAAGGGCTCCATCATGGCATTGATTTGCGCCAACAGCCCATCGCTGAACATTCCTAGGCCAATCACGGCCAATGCAAGCGCTACTCCCGCCATCCCGGCCAGCCACATCAACAGCAATCCAGGTGGATACCAGACCGTCCCGCCCTGAGCGTCACTGCGCGAGAGCAGCGCCTGCCGGGTCAACACCATGATCGGTACGCCGTAGACCGCGATTTGTACGGCCGCAAAGGTCCATCCGGCGAAGATCAGGCTGATCAGGGTTTGCACCAGGATGGCAATGGCGGCGCCCTGCAGACCCATGCCGAAACCAGCCAGGAACAGCGGCAACGGCGCGATATAGGCCAGCAGCATGGCGCCCGGGCCCGGCAGCACCGCAGCCGCCTGCAACAGGCCGCTTGCCAGGCCCGCCGCGACGGCGATGGAATAGTATCTCACCATATTATTGGTCCGCCGGCATGGGCCCGGTGGCCGACAACGCTGGCGACCGGGCTATGGCAACATGACGATATGGTCGGGCCGAAACGCCCTGGTACTTGCAACCAAATCTACTGCAGAACGAACGGCAGCAGCGCCAAAATTCGCGCCCGCTTGATGGCCCGCGACAATTCCCGCTGTTTCTTGGCGGAAACGGCGGTAATACGGCTTGGCACGATCTTGCCCCGCTCGGAAAGATAGCGCTGCAGCAGGCGGACGTCCTTGTAGTCAATTTTAGGAGCGTTCGCGCCCGAAAACGGGCAGGTTTTGCGCCGGCGATAGAACGGCCGCCGCAGGGGAAGTTGGGAAATTCTTACATCCTGAGCCATGGCTTAGTCCTCATCGCCTTCTACTTTTTCGCCGCCGCCGCTTTCCGGCGCGGCATGACCTTCATCACCCTCTTCCCTGGGTCGATCGTCGCGGCCCCGGCCGTCCCGGTCCCGGCCGCCACGGCCGCCGCGGGCACCCCTGGACTGCATCATGGCGGAGGGGCCTTCCTCCAAATCCTCGACCCGCACAGTCATATAGCGGATGATGTCTTCGTGCAGACGCATATTGCGTTCCAGCTCCTGCACCGCATCCGAGGGGGCGTTCAGGTTCATGAGCACGTAATGGCCCTTGCGGTTTTTCTTGATGCGGTAGGCCAGGCTTCGCACGCCCCAGTATTCCGTCTTGCCAACTTCGCCGCCATTGTCGTTCACCAGTTTGGAGAACTCCTCGGTCATGGCATCGACTTGCTGGGACGAGACGTCCTGACGCGCGATGAAAACGTTTTCGTATAACGGCATTGCGTCCGTTGCTCCTTCGGTATGGTCGGTGGCAGCCCCGGCAAGCCGTGGATGCCCTGCGGACGTATGGTGAGTACGGCCGACCGAATGTGAATATTGTTGTATCGCGGTGATCCGCGATTTGCTCTTTTGGCCCGCCCGGCGGACCGGGCAAGGCGCGGCATATATACACATATGGGAAGGGGGCGCAAGTCATGGGACGCGCCTCTTTGCGGGCGGCTTGACAGGTCTTCGCCACCCTATATGAAAGGTAGCGATGATCGCGTAACAGATAGGAGGGGGTCATGGCGCGCGCCTTTGTATTTCCGGGTCAGGGCAGCCAGGCTGTAGGCATGGGCAAGGAGCTGGCGGAAGCCCTGCCGACCGCCCGCGAGGTGTTCGAGGAGGTGGACGAGGCATTGAGCCAGAACCTCTCGCGCCTGATGTTCGAAGGTCCCATCGAGGAACTGACCCTGACGGAGAACGCTCAGCCGGCGCTCATGGCCATGAGCCTGGCCGTCACCAGGGTCCTGCGCCGGGATGGCGGCATGGAATTCGGCAAGCATTGCCAGTTCGTGGCCGGCCATTCATTGGGCGAATATTCCGCCCTGTGCGCCGCCGACGCCCTGGACCTGGATGTCACGGCCCGACTATTGAAGAAACGCGGCCAGGCGATGCAAGAAGCCGTACCTGTGGGCGAGGGCGCCATGGCGGCCCTGTTGGGCTTGGATTTCGAGGCCGCAGCCGCCGTCGCCGAGGACGCCGCCCAGGGCCAGGTCTGCGATACCGCCAACGACAACGCACCTGGCCAGGTGGTGGTCAGCGGCAATGTGGCGGCGGTGGAACGGGCCGTGGAACTTGCCAAGGACAGGGGTGCGAGGCGGCCCATGCTGCTGCCGGTCAGCGCGCCATTCCATTGCGCCCTGATGCAACCGGCCGCCGACATCATGGCCGAGGCCCTTGCGGCTTCACCCCCTGTGGCGCCGGCGGTGCCCGTGGTCGCGAATGTGGTCGCCAACGCGGTCACGGACCCCGACGAGATCCGGGAGCTCTTGGTGAAACAGGTGACGGCCATGGTGCGTTGGCGGGAGTCTGTCCTCTATATGCGCGATCAGGACGTGGACAACCTGGTCGAGGTGGGCGCAGGCAAGGTCCTCACCACCATGCTGAAACGAATTGATAAAGAGGTCGCCGGGCAGGCCATCGGCACGCCGGAAGACATCGAAGCCTTTCTCAAAACCATGTAGTCGAGACAAGGGAAGCGGAAGCCATGTTCGATCTAACGGGAAAAGCGGCGCTGGTCACAGGCGCATCGGGCGGCATCGGCGGCGCCATCGCGCGCCAGCTTCATGGTGCCGGCGCCAGTGTGGGACTGTCCGGTACCAGGGCCGATGCATTGGAGGCCTTGGCTGGCGAACTGGGTGAACGCTGCGCTGTGCTGCCCTGCAATTTGAGCGATGTGGACGCGGTTGGCGCCCTGATCGGCCAGGCGGACGAGGCCCTGGGGTCGGTGGATATCGTCGTCAACAACGCCGGCCTGACCCGGGACAACCTGGCCATGCGCATGAAGGATGAAGACTGGGATGCGGTGCTGGCGGTGAACCTGACCGCCGCCTTCCGCCTCTCCAAGGCGGCATTGCGCGGCATGATGAAGCGGCGATGGGGCCGAATCGTCAATATCACCTCCATCGTCGGGGTCACCGGCAATCCTGGCCAGACCAACTATGCCGCCTCCAAGGCGGCGATTATCGGTTTTTCCAAGTCTCTGGCCCAGGAGGTCGCCTCCCGCAACATCACCGTCAATTGCCTGGCGCCGGGCTTCATCCAAACGCCCATGACCGACGCCCTGGACGAGAGCCAGCGGGAGGCGTTGCTGGCCAGCATCCCCGCCGGGCGCTTGGGCGTCGTCGAGGATATCGCCGCCGGCGCACTGTATCTGGCCAGCGATGAAGCGGCCTATGTGACCGGCCAAACCCTGCATATCAACGGTGGCATGGCGATGATTTGAGGCGGTTTGGAAAGGCGTCATTCGGGGTCTTGGCCTTTCTCAATGTTCATGCTACCAAGCCCCGCTTTTCCACGCTGGCAACGAAACAGGCCGGTGTGGTAGAGACTGGGTCTGCACTGAGACCGCAGTTAGAATATTTGCAAACTGGACAGCGCGAAGGAATTAACACATGAGCGATACTGCCGATCGCGTAAAGAAGATCGTCGTTGAGCATCTCGGCGTGGAAGAAGACAAAGTTTCCGAGGGTGCTTCGTTTATCGACGACCTTGGCGCCGACAGCCTTGATACGGTTGAACTGGTGATGGCGTTTGAGGAAGAGTTCGGCATCGAAATTCCCGATGACGCGGCCGAGAACATCGCCACCGTCAAGGACGCCATTACATTCATTGACGCCAACGCCTCCTGATCCGGGCGGGCGGTTGCCCGCGGGTATAGAGCTGGTTTGCGCCGACGGAGGCTGGAGATGAGCCAACGCAGAGTCGTTGTCACCGGAATGGGCCTGGTCACGCCCCTGGGTGTGGGCGTGGACGCCGTCTGGCAACGCTTGCTGAATTCCGAATCCGGCGCCGGGCAGATCAAGAAAATCGACACCACGGACCTGGCCGTCAACATCGCCTGCGAAGTACCCTTGGGCGAACAGGCGCCCGCATTCAATCCAGACGACTGGATGCCGCCCAAGGAACAGCGCCGGGTGGACGATTTCATCATTTTCGGCATGTCGGCCGCGGAACAGGCGCTGGCGGACGCGGAATGGAAGCCGGAGGAGGAAGAAGCCCTGCTCCGCACCGGTATCCTTGTGGGCTCGGGCATCGGCGGCCTGCCCAGTATCGAGACCAACGCCATCACCCTGCACGAACGGGGTCCGCGCCGGATTAGCCCGTTCTTTATTCCCGGCTCGTTGATAAATCTGCTGTCGGGCAACATCTCCATCAAATACGGTTTCAAAGGGCCCAACCATTCGGTGGTGACTGCCTGTTCCACTGGCGCCCATGCCATCGGCGATGCGGCGCGCCTGATCATGCTGGACGATGCCGACGTCATGGTCGCCGGCGGTGCGGAAGCAGCGATCTGCCGCTTGGGCATGGCCGGTTTCGCAGCCTGCAAGGCACTTTCCACCGGCTTTCAGGACGAGCCGCAACGGGCCTCCCGGCCCTATGACAAACAGCGCGACGGCTTTGTCATGGGCGAGGGCTCGGGCATCGTGGTGCTGGAAGAGTTGGAGCATGCCAAGGCGCGGGGCGCCACTATCTATGCCGAAGTCTCCGGCTATGGCCTGTCGGGCGATGCCCACCATATTACCGCGCCGGCACCCGACGGGGACGGCGGCTTCCGCGCCATGCAGGCGGCCCTGAAGCGGGCCGGCCTGAATGCCGATGATATCGACTACATCAACGCCCACGGCACTTCTACGCCCCTGGGCGACGAGATCGAAGTGGCCGCGGTGAAGCGCCTGTTCGGCGCCGCGGCGGATAATCTCTCCATGTCATCGACAAAATCGGCCATTGGACATCTTTTAGGGGCGGCCGGCAGCGTCGAGGCAATCTTCTCCATCCTGGCGCTCAAGCACGGCGTCGCCCCGGCCACCTTGAATCTCGACGATCCCTCGGATGGTCTCAAAGGCATGGATCTGGTCCCACACACGCCAAAGGAACGTACGATCCGGGCGGCCCTGTCGAATTCATTCGGTTTCGGTGGCACCAATGCCTCACTGGTGCTGACCGCGGCGGACTAAGCGCCCATCGACCATGGCCCGGCGGCTGTTCCGGCTGTTCCTTCTCCTACTTCTATTAGGCTTGATCGCGTTCGGCGGTCTGATCGGCTGGGGCTATGCCCAGTTCACGCGGCCCGGCCCCACCGCCATTGAACGTTTCGTGGTGCTGGCCAAGGGCAGCAGTCTGCAGGCTATCGCCAATCAATTGTCCAACGCCGGCTTGATCTCCGAACCGCTGGTCTTTCGCGCCGCAGTGCGCGTGAAGGGCTGGTCCCGTGATCTGCGCGCCGGCGAATTTCGTATTCCGCCGCAAACCAGCATGGCCGGTTTGGTGGAAATCCTGCGCAACGGCGACACCGTGGTGCGCCGCGTTACCGTGCCGGAAGGCCTAAGTAGTGCCGAAGTGGTGGATCTGCTGCACCGTACCGAGGGCCTGCAGGGTGAGATTACCGCCGTTCCCGGCGAAGGCACGCTGCTGCCCGAAACCTATCATTTCTCCTTCGGCGACGATCGCAGCGAGATCCTGACCCGCATGGCCGCGGCCATGGACCAGGCCCTGGCCGAGCTGTGGCCGGAGCGCGAGCCGAACCTGCCTTTGGCGGACGCCGCCGAAGCGGTAATCCTGGCCTCCATGGTGGAGAAGGAAACCGCCCTTCGGGAGGAACGGGCCAGGGTCGCCGCAGTCTTCGTTAACCGGCTGCGCCGGGGCATGCGTCTGCAGTCGGACCCCACAGTGGTCTATGGGTTAACCGGCGGCGCCGGACCCCTTGGCCGGCCCCTGAGCCGGGCCGATCTGGACCAGACGACGCCCTACAACACCTACCGCATACCCGGCCTGCCACCGGGGCCTATCGCTAATCCCGGACGCGCCGCCCTGCGGGCAACATTGCATCCCGCCGCCAGCAAGGATCTCTATTTCGTAGCCGACGGCACCGGCGGCCATGCCTTTGCCGCGACTTTCGCCGAACACAGGCGCAACGTGAAACGCTGGCGGGCCCTGAAGGCCAAGGGCAAGCAATGATCCCCGCCGCGAATGGCGATTCCCAGATGCCGCCCACTTCTCTATAGTCTATCGATCGTCCCCTAGTCGTCCCCTTGGCCGGCTTTTGCCACCGGGCATGAAGGCCGCCAAACAGAGGAAATGGTTGCAGTGTCTGTATCATCCATGACCGGATTCGCCCGCGCATCGGGCAGCGCCGGCGGCGATAGCTGGACTTGGGAAATCAAGAGTGTCAACGCGCGCGGCCTGGATCTGCGCTGCCGGCTACAGGGCGGCCTTGACGGCCTGGAGGCGAGCGTGCGGGCAGCCGCGACAAACCGGTTTCATCGCGGCAATATCTCCATGAACCTGAACCTCAACCGGGCCGAAGCCATGGCCGAGGTGCGGATCAATGACCAGGTGCTGGAGACTGTTTTGGCGGTGGCCAAGGACCTGGCGCAGCGGATCGAGGCGCCGCCACCCAGTGTCGATGGCCTGCTCAGCGTTCGCGGTGTGGTGGAAACCGTCGAACGGCAGGATAGTGACGAGGACCTCAAGAGGCTTGAAGCTGGCGTCCTGGCCACTTTAGAGGAGACCCTGGATCTGCTGGTCACGGACCGGCGCGCCGAAGGCGGTCGCTTGGACGGAATTGTCACCGGGCAGATCGATGCGATGGCCGATCTAATACGGCAGGCGGGCGAACTGGCGGCCCTGCAGCCGGCGGCGCTGAAAGCACGCCTGCAGCAACAGGTGGCCGATATCCTGGAGGAAGCCACCAGTTTATCCGAAGACCGCCTGCTGCAGGAGGCGGCGCTGCTCGCCACCAAGGCGGATATCCGCGAGGAACTGGACCGCCTGGACGGTCATGTCCAGGCCGCCCGCGATCTCCTTGCCGATGACGGGGCTATCGGCCGGCGCCTGGATTTCCTGGCCCAGGAGTTCAACCGGGAAGCCAATACACTTTGTTCCAAGTCCCAGGATGCGGCGTTGACAAAGATCGGCATTGAACTGAAAACAGTGATCGATCAGTTCCGCGAGCAGGCACAGAATATTGAATAAGCAAGACCACGATCCGGCCAGCCTGGATGGCGAAGTCACCCGACGCGGCCTGATGCTGGTGCTGTCCTCGCCCTCGGGCGCAGGCAAAACCACCCTGTCCCGGCGGCTGCTGGCCGAGGATCCCGACTTGATCCTCTCGGTTTCCGTCACCACGCGGCCGAAACGGCCCGGCGAACAGGAAGCCGTCGACTACCGTTTCGTGGACCGGGTGGAATTCGATTTGATGGTCAACCGCCGGCAACTGCTGGAACATGCCAAAGTGTTCGACCATTACTACGGCACCCCCGCCGAACCGGTGGAAACGGCGCTGGCCGCCGGCCGGGACGTCCTGTTCGATATCGACTGGCAGGGGGCACAGCAATTGAAACAGGAGAAGCGGGACGATCTGGCCAGCATCTTCATCCTGCCGCCATCCACCAAAGATCTGGAAAAGCGCCTGAAGAGCCGGGCCCAGGATAGTGACGAGGTGGTGGCACAACGCATGGCCAAGGCATCGGATGAAATCAGCCATTGGCCGGAATACGACTATGTGGTGGTCAACCACGATGTGGAGACCGCTCTCGGCCAGGTCCGCGCCATTCTCCACGCAGAACGCCTGCGGCGCGCACGCCAGACCTATCTGGTCAATTTCGTCAAACGCCTGCAGGACGGACAATAATCGCGGGCATCAAAGAACAAGCTTTTTTGGGGGAGCCATCATGGCGAAGAATAAGGTCACGGGTACGGGCGGCGAGTTGTTGATGCATCAACTGGTCGCGCAGGATGTGGAGTTCGCTTTCACCAATACCGGCAGCGCGGAAGCGGGCTTTTTCGATGCCTTCCTGACCGTGCCGGGTGTCCAGCCCATTCTGTTGTTGGCGGAAAGCCTGGTGATGTCGGCCGCCGACGGCTATGCCAAGGCCTCCCGCAAGGCCGCCTTCGTCAACGTGCATCTGGCCGCCGGCACAAGACAAGGATCCGGCCAGTTGCAGAACGCCTATTTCGACGGCTCGCCCATGGTGGTGACCGCCGCCATGCGCGACAACGGCTCCTTCGGCGATCACAACACCCTGGGCGCCTCGGGCGGTTATTCCCAGATGGGCGCAGTGGAGGATATCACCAAGATGCGCTGGGAAGTTTCGGATGCCCGCGGCATCCCCATGGCCACCCGGCGCGCCTTCAAGGAGGCCCTGACCATGCCCACGGGGCCGGTCTATCTGGCTTTCACCTCCGCCGCCCTGGATGCCAAGGACGTGGACGGCACGATCCAGGCCGCCAACGGGCTGGAGATGGCCCAAACCCCCAATGGCGCTACGCTGGAGAAGATCCACGATGCCCTGTTGAATGCGGAAAATCCCCTGGTGATCGCCGGCGCCGATATCCGCGCCGCCGGGGCGCAGCGGGAGATGCTGGAACTGGCGGAGAACTATTCCCTGCCCGTGGCCGTGGCCTTTTTCGACTATGGCGGTTTCCCGCTTCAGCACCCAAACTATGTGGGCATGCTGGATGCCATGTCGGACAAGGACTATGACGTGGTCTGCTGCATCGGCTACCGCCAGAACACCCGCGCCAATCCTGAGGATGATAAGTTCCCCGGCGCCCACACCGTCATCGGCATCGGCCAGGATCCCGCCATGCTGGGCAACACCTTTGCCTTGGACCTGGATGTGCTCGGCGATATCAAGCATTCCCTCGGCGCCCTGAACGCTTTGTGGAAGCCCGACCACAGCAATCTGGCGCATATCCAGAAACGCAAAATGGATTTGGCCGAACAGAGCGAGGCGCGCGCGGCCAAGCAGCGGGAGGATGCGGCAAAGAAGTCCAAGGACAACCCCATCCATCCTATCTATCTGGGCGATGCCATGGCCCGCAATCTGGCCTCCGATACCATGCTGGTCTCGGAGAATTTCCGCGCTTCCGACCATCTGATGCCGTTCGGCTATGGCGATGATGATTGGGACCTGGTGCGCACCTCCGGCGGCAGCCTGGGCTATGGCCTGGGCGGCGCCGTGGGGGCGCAGCTGGCCGCCCCCGACCGACCGGTTGTGCTCAGCATCGGTGATGGCGGCGTGATGTATTCATCATCCGGCTTCTGGACCATGGCCCGCTATAACCTGCCCATCCTGACCGTGGTCTGGAACAACCAGAACTATCAGACCGTGCGCACCAACTTCGCGGCCTGGGGCGGCAACATGAAGGATCAGAACAAGTATCCGGAGACCTTCCTGGGCGACCCGGCCATCGATTTCGTCATGCTGGCCAAGGCCCAAGGCATCGAGGGCGAGCACGTGCACGAACCGGGCGAACTGGAAGCGGCCCTGAAACGCGGCGCCGAAGTGCAGGCCGCGGGCGAGCCTTATGTGCTCGATGTCCACATCACCAACGTCGGCGCCGGTGCGGATTCCACCTGGTACCGCGCCTTCGGCTCGCAGATTTAGGGCGGGGAGGTCTAGTTACCTACAGTTCGCAGACCTCGCTAGTTCGGCGATGCATGCCTTTTTGTAAGAAAGATTTAAGCGTTTAACTGTCACCGAATTTACGCCCGCGCACGCCTTTAGCTACTTAGCAATGCTGTCCGGTTACTTGATGGCTCTGCTGTCTTTGGCATCGGCGCTTGTTGATCTCGGGGCATCATAAAGGCATCTCCAATTATTTTCGTTGGTTGAAGTCGTCGGAAATTCTACTCTCTTGAGATGCGCCAGCTAATTCTCGTTGCTCTGTTGCTGTCGGGCTGCGTCACAAACCAGCCCGCAACTATCAAGCCAACACCGGAGCTTGTTGCACGGCAATTTGAAGCCGCTGCTTTCGGAAACGACTTTGGTCCCGGCAGCCTCATTTTGCTGCGTTGGGAAGTGCCTATCCGGTTTCATTTGGTTGCTTTTGAAAAAGTGATCGACTCGATGTTCTACTCGGATGTTCTCATGCAGTTTCGTAGTGATCTTCGCGATGTTTTCTATTGGCCCTTCAGTCATATGCACGAAAGAGAGGATGCCAATGTCATTATCGCCTTATTGAAACGGGAGCGCTTCTCTGAGCTTATTGATACACTTCCGACAAAGCCGCCGTATTCGAACAAACTTGCCAACACAACCGCTTGTTTTGGCGTCCTTTACAGAGACCCCGAGAGCGGTAGGATCGATCGGGCCTTGGTGGGCGTAGCAACCAACATTTCGGACAAGTTGAAGCGCGAATGCATACCCGAAGAAATTTTCCAATCTCTGGGCTTGCCCGGCGACGCTTGTCACTATCGTCCTTCGCTAATTTGTGAGTTTGATCGATATTCCGGAATACAGGCTGC
Source organism: uncultured Rhodospirillaceae bacterium (assembly GCA_964344935.1). Lineage (GTDB taxonomy): Bacteria > Pseudomonadota > Alphaproteobacteria. Next base: position 194,033 of record CAYFPL010000007.1, on the reverse strand, counting down.
CGACAAGCTTATGCTCGATGTGCTCTACGATTCCTCGCTAACAACTGGCATGACCAAGGAAGAGGCCATGCCAATCGTCCGTCGACTGATAAAGGAACGCTGGGACAAATATATGGTGAACCAATAATGCCTGATCCTAATGGCGTCGATGAGCGGCAGGATCCGGTCAAACGTCATTGGGCGCAAGAAATTTGGATACCTTGTTTGGCGCTCGTGTTGGCGATCGGCGTTTTCTTCGCTGTGGCATTTTTGGCGATGATGTTCACGATCCAGTCACCCTACGCTTACCAGTACGCTGCATATTTCGGAGTGGGGGCCTTTATCGTTGTTTGGATCTTTCTCGAATTGGCAAGATACTTCTTCGGCCTTGCAAGACGCTTCATCAAGAAAAGATTCGAGAAACAGGCATCGGCAGATATGCCGCCTTCCAACGTTCAGTAATCAAACGGAATCGACGGCGTTAAAATTCGTCATCTCGCACATTGGCGGATTTGGCATTCAACTCGTCTTGGGAGACGAGAGATTTGTCCTGTCGACGGTAGGCGGAGAGTTGGACAAGCCAGTTTCGTATATGGTTGCCAAGAACCATTTCGCAGGATGCGTAAGGGTTATATCCACTTCTCCGCGCGCATTGTAGTCAACATTGTGCAGGGTCGCGCCTCCCTACTATGCCGATTTGAGTCTAGCGGTGCTTTAACAAGGGATGTAGTTTGCGTCAGCGTATGAGATTGTATTTCGACCGACTATCAAATACCCAGATCCTGCAGGTTGTAATCCTTGATATCGGTGCGGGCGGCCTCGGACCAGCGCCATTCGTCGGCTTCGTCCGCCAGGGGCGCATAGGTATAGGGCGTCTCGTCGGGGAAGTGCTGCCGACGGGCATCGATCGCGTACATGATCATCCGCGCCCGGCTATGGATATAGTCTTCATCATAGGTGGTGATGGGGCTGTGCACCCCGCCTGATGTGACGCCCAGGACGAACCTGCGCCGCTGGAAGCCCATATTGATGGTCACCCGCACGTTGGGGGAGGTATTGGCGAAGCTGCCGTGCACCGCCTGGCGGTTGGTGATGGCCACATCGCCCGGGCCGCAGATCACCGGCACAGCCTCTTCCAATCGGTCCGAGCCCGCGGCCTGGACCATGGCCCGGATATCCACGCGGCCCATGCGGTGGGAGCCGGGCACCACCCAAAGGCCGTTGGCGGCATCACAGCCGTAAAGCTGCGCCATGAAGTTGAAGCCGTGGCTTCTCTCGTCCAGGTCCGGGCTGTCCCAATGGGTCCAGCCATCCTGGTGCCAGGCGACGGAGCCGCCCGGGCGTGGATGCTTGATCCAGACCGCCTCGTTGAACGGGGTAAAGTCCGGTCCGTTGATGGCTTCCGCCACGGCGAGCAGGCCCGGATGGCCATAGAGCCGCAGGCAGGCATCGGAAAACTGCAAGGAACCCAGGACGATCTGCATGACGTGGTCCGGCGCGTCCTTGGGTGCATCGGGCTCGATCATCTTGGCCGGGTGGCGGCCGTGGGCCTCGGCCGTGCCGCCGATGGGATCGGACAGGGGCTTCACCCAACCCACGGTACGGGCCTGGCAATCGGCACCCAGGGCGGGGCGGCCATATTTGTCCAGGGGCGCATCCTTGGCCACCGGGGCGCGATCAAGCATATCCGCCACGTCCGCTTCGATCTCCGCCAATTCGGCTTCATCCACCACACCTTGCAAGACGTAGAAGCCGTATTTCGCATAGGCCGCCAATATGGCCGGATCCAGCTTGCCGTCGGGGCCGAAGCGGATCGGGCCCCGGTTGTCCATGGCCAGGGCCCGTGCCGTGCCGGCAGCGCGATAATTGATCATGGCCTCTTCATCGACGCCGTAGTCGGCGCCGGAAATCTCCAACAGAGGCAGGTTCGCTTGGGATAGTGCGCTGGCGGGGGGCGTGGTATCCGTTACGGTCATGGCATCCTCGTCCTATGTATCGTCCATTGCGGCCCGTTGGGGGCTTCTGGCTTCATATTGTTGCATCATGGCCATGGCCGTCAAATTGCGTTAGTGAAGAGGAAAACCCAAGCGAAAGGTTTCGGCAGTGAACAAGGCGGTTTCCATCGGCGTCCATGTCCCCAGCGTTTCGCCCGCGGGATTGCAGGACGGCGCCGCCTACGGGGCCTATTTCAGGGAGATCGAGGATCTGGGCCTGGATGGGGTCTGGGTTGAGGACCGCATCTTCCACCCCGCCCATCTGGCAGATTCCTTGACCTTGCTGACCTGGGCCGCGGCCCACACCAAAACCGTTCAACTGGGCACCGCGGTCATGGTTTTGAACTTGCGCGCGGCCCCCGTCGTGGCCCGCCAGGTAGCCACCTTGCAGCATCTTTCCGGCGGCCGGGTTGCCTTGGGCGTCTCTATCGGCGGGCGGCCGGAGGAGTACCGCGCCTTGGGCGTGCCCATCGATAAGCGTGTGGGCGTCTTCCGCGAAAGCCTTTCCGTATTGCGGCAGCTTCTCTCGGGCGAACCGGTGACGGCGCCCGGCGCCTATTTCAATCCATCCGAGGCGGTCGTCCGGCCGGCGGCCGAGACGCCGATCCTGATCGGCGGCATCGCCGAAGCGGCCATCCGCCGCGCCGGTGCACTGGGGGATGGCTGGATCATGGGCCCGTTCGGCGGCGTCGAGGCCTTCGAGCAGGGCTGGGATATCGCCCGCCAGGGGGCGGCGGCCGCGGGCAAGGATCCCGACAGCCTGATCGCCGGCCGCCTGATCTATGTCGCCATCGATGATGACAAGGAGACGGCCGGCGCCGATATCACCCGTTTCCTCCACGGCTATTACGGCCCCGACTTCGGGGCCGAGAAACATGCCATTTTCGGCCCCCCGGCCGAGGTCGCCGAACGCCTGCGGGAACTTGTGGATGCGGGCCTGACCCATCTGATGCTGGGCCTGCCCTCTCTCGATAGAACCCAACTCCGCCGCCTCGCCGAAGAGGTCGCCCCAGCCCTGCGTTAGCCGTTCGCTTCCACGGCCCGCGCCAGGGCGCAGAACTGTTCGATGGAGAGGTTTTCCGCGCGCAAAGTGGGCTCCAGATCCGCCTCGGCCAGCAGGGCAATGGCATCGGGGCTGATCTGTTTCAGACTGCTGCGCAGCATCTTGCGACGCTGGCCGAAGGCGGCGGCAACAACCTTTTCCAAGATGTCCGCCCGGGCCGGCGCCAGGGGTTCCGTCAGCGGCGTCAGCTCCACCACCGTCGACGTGACCTTGGGTGCCGGGGTGAAGGCCCGGGCCGGCAGATCGAACAGGGCCCGGGCCTTGCAGCGCCATTGCACCATGACGGACAGGCGGCCATAGGCTTTTTCACCAGGCGCCGCCGTGATGCGCTGGGCGACCTCCTTTTGGAACATCAGGACCATGCCGTCGAACAGGTCCAGCCGCCCCAGCCATTTGAACAAAAGGGGTGTGGAAATGTTGTAGGGCAGGTTGGCAATGATCCGGCCGGGGCGGGGTTGCAACTGGTTTTCGTTCACTTCCAGGGCATCGGCCTCGACCAGATGCAAACGGTCCGGCACCAGGGCGGCTAGTTCTGCCAACGCCGCGAGGCAGCGGCGGTCCCGTTCCACGGCCACCACCTGATCTGCCCCTTCCGCCAGCAGGGCCCGGGTCAAACCGCCGGGGCCTGGGCCGATCTCCAGCACCGTTTGTCCTTTCAATGGCCCGCTGGCGCGGGCGATCTTGCGGGTCAGGTTCATATCCAGCAGGAAATTCTGCCCCAAGGCCTTGCTGGCGCCGATTTTGTGGCGGGCGATCACATCCCGCAGGGGCGGCAGGTCAGCTGGCAAGCTGGCGGCGTCGCTGTTCACCCCGGCCCCTTCAGGCCGCCCGGGCACGCTGCCGCGCCATCAATCCCGCATAGGCCAGGGCGGAAACAAGACTTTGGGAATTGGCCCGGCAACCGCCCGCGATATCCAGGGCCGTGCCATGGTCGGGCGAGGTGCGGATGATGGGCAAGCCAAGCGTGGCATTGATGCCGTATTCAAACCCCAGCGTTTTGACTGGGATCAGGGCCTGGTCGTGGTACATGCAGATGGCGGCGTCATAGGTTTGCCGGGCGGCCTCGTGAAACATGGAATCGGCCGCCAGCGGCCCCGCGACGTCGATGCCCATGGCACGCAATTGATCCACCGCCGGCTGAACGATACGGGCCTCGGCATCGCCCAACTCGCCGGCCTCGCCCGCATGGGGATTGAGCCCGGCGATCGCCAGGCGCGGCGGCGAATAGCCCAAGTCCCGGTCCAGGGCGGCGGCGGTAATCCGGGCCTGTTCCACGATCTTTTCGGTGCTCAGGACCGCCACCGCCTCTTGCAGCGAAACGTGAATGGTCACCGGCACCGCCTTCAGACCGGGGCAGGACAGCAGCATCACGGGCACGCTATCACCGCCGCACAGGGCGGCCAGAAACTCGGTGTGTCCGGGATGGGCGAAACCGGCTTCGTAGAGAACCGATTTCTGAATAGGGTTCGTGACCACCGCTGCTGCCTGGCCGTCAAGGGCATGCGCCACCGCCGTTTCAATGGCGCCGATCACCGCCGGGGCGTTGGCCTTGTCCAGCGTGCCCGGCCGCGGTTTGCGTGCCAAGGCCTGGGAATAGACCGGCAGGGCCTGTTCGAAACAGCCGGGAGCCGCGGCAGGGTTGTCAATCACGATCATGTCTGTGTCGCCGGCCTTATGGCCCTGTTCATTCATGTGCGCGATGGTGGCGCGCACATGGTTGGGATCGGCGATCAAGTAAAACGGCGATAGGTCATAGATAGCCCGACGGGACCAGGCCTTGATGGCGATTTCCACGCCGATGCCGGCTGGCTCTCCCATGGTCAGGGCGATAGGGGCCGGGGCGCCCTTTGCGGCGGTGGGCCCATCGGTGATGGCTGCGTCGGATTTGTCCGTCAACGCAGTTCCACCACCGCCGAACGCCGTAAATCCCGCAGGTAACGTTGCGCCAGCATGGCCAAGCGGCGGCGCGCCAGACCGTCCGAGACGCGCTGTCGATCCGGCCCCGCGCCCGCGACCTGGTCGCGCTTGCAGACCATCAACAACATCACGCCGGCCTCATTGCGAATCGGTTCGGAAAAGCGGCCAATTTCCAGGTCCTTGACGGCGGCTGCGATATTCGGCGGCAGTTCCGACAGGGCGATGCTGCCCAAGTCGTTGGCCTCGGCGGATGGCATCTCTTTGGCCACGGCCTCCACATCACCGCAACTGTTGACGTTCGCCGACACGGTCCGGGCCAGTTCCTCCTTGGCCGTGAACTCGTCTTCCGCCGCCGTCTTGCCTACGGACAGGACGATCTGCTTGATCTCCAGCTGCATCTTTGCCGGGCCGACGGCAATCTGACGCCGCTCGTGCATCTGGATGATGTAATAGCCGCCGGCGACGCGGATCGGTTCCGACAGGCCGCCCTTGGGCAGTTTCTCGATCGCCTGGTCGAGGGTCGACGCCAGCTGCCCCGGCTGCACCCAACCCACGGCGCCGCCCTGGGCCGCGGTGGCGCCGCGGCTGAACTGCCGGGCCATGGCGGTGAAAGCGGCGCCTTCCTTCAACTGGCGCAGCAGGTCGATGCTAGAACGGCGGACGGCGGCCTCCTGCTCCGGCGTGTCCACGGGCAGGAAGATCTCCGAAATACGGTGTTCCGAACGGCCCGCGTTGGCCTTAAGCCGGGCCAGCACCTCGTCCACTTCCTCCTCGCCGATCTGAACATTGCGGTGCAGCCGCCGGCGCACAAGTTTGGTCCACAATATTTCCGCCTTGAGTTGCGCGTTCAAGGCATCCTTGGAAATGCGTTGGCGCTTGAGGAAATCATCCAGGCCGCCCGGGGGCAGCTTGTTCTGCTGCTCGATAAAGCGGTAGGCGCGCTTCATGTCCGCCGGCCGGATGCTGATGGAATGACGCTTGGCCGCCTGCAGCTGCAGGCTCTCGTCGATCAGGCCGCGCAGAATCTGACGGCGAAGTCGGCGCCGGGTTTTCGGCGTATTGGCCAGGCGCGAGGTGGTGATGACTAGGTCCACCCGCTGTTCCACATCATAACGGGAAATCACCTCGTCATTGACGATGGCGGCGATGCGCTGGACGTCCTGGGCCTGCGCCGGCCGGTCGGAGATTAGGCCCGCCATGTACAGGGCAGCCATCAGCGGCAGGGCAAATCTGATGATGGGCAGCGCCATGGCGCGAAAACCTCCCCGGCGGGCGAAACGAGGTTCAAAAATAGAGCCTTTGGACCGCCAATGCCACCGCGTCATGGCCCAGTTTCCATCAAATTTCCGGCCACCGCCGGCGAACAGCCCTTGTGCTAGGTTTTCAGCGCCGCTTCCCCCCGGGGCTGGCTCAAGCGTGCCGCCAATACCGTCAGGGTGGCCAGGATCATGAACAGGGGCGCGAACCAGAACAACAGGCGCGGCTCGCCCAAATCCAACAGCCAACCGAAGAATACCGGCGTCACCGCGCCGCCCAGGTTAAGCCCCGTGGAGACGAAGCCGAACACCTTGCCCATGGAGCCTTCCGGCGTTACAGCGCGGACCAGCATATCGCGAGAGGGCATGATGGCACCGAAGTTGAGGCCGGCCAACGCCATTGCCGCGATCACCCAGCCGGCGGAGAGCAGTACGTTGCCGACCCAGAACACGACGATCGCGGTAAGCAGAAAGCCGATCCCGGCCACCCATTCGTGGTGGCGGGTGCGGTCTGCAATATAGCCGCCTAGAAGCACGCCCACCGCGCTGCCCACCAAAAACATGGTCAGGGCCAATTGCGATTGCTGCAGGGAAATATCCTGTATGGCGACAAAGGCGGCGACGGCGAATGTGGACAGGCCGCCCTGGGACATGGACAGCATGACGAAGAACAGGAAACACATGACGATGGGCATGGACAGCAACAGCGCAATGCCGCTTTTCTCCACCGTGCGGCTTCTTGCCGGGGCCCGGGCGTCCCCGCTGGGTGCGGCATTGGCATGGGCCGTTGGGTCGGCCAGATAGCGCCTGTTGACCATCAAGGTAAGCCAGACCGCCAGGCCCACCAGGCCGGTCAGCATCAGGGCCGGGCGCCAGCCCCATTGCATGGAAGCATAGGCCATGATCAGGGGCGCCATGGCGCCGCCGGCAAAACCTGCAAAGGTATGCAGGCTAAAGGCCCGGCCCATGCGCCCCGGCGAGATCGAGGCCGATAGCAGGGCATAATCGGCCGGGTGATAGACGCTGTTGGCGATGCCGGCGATGGCGGCCAGAACCAGCATCACCACGTATCCTGGATAAGCGCCCATGCCGACATAGGCCAGCGTTGAGACGGCCACCCCCCAAAGCAGCAGGCGCCGCGCGCCCAGCCGGTCGACCAGAAAGCCCATGGGCACATGGGTCAGGCCTGATGCCAGGTTGAAGACCGTCATGATCAGGCCAAGGGCGGCATAGCCGACGCCGAAATCGGCCTTCAGAAGCGGCAGGATCGGGGGCAGCAGGTAGATCAGGTAATGGCTCAGGAAATGCGCCCCGCCAACCGGCCCGATAACGCGAAAATCCCCGCGCAGACTGCTGGGGACGGGCCTATCACGGAGGTCCCTTTGGCCGGCGGGATCGGACCGGCGTGGCGGGCTGGATGGCGTTGTCGTTGTCATGGTGGTGTTAGTAATGGCTTTGAGAGCGGATGTCACGGCACCGCTTCGCCCGAGGCCGCATTGCCGCGGGCCGGTCCGCGGGCGGTTTCCATTCCTTCTCGCCTTGGTCTATCCTGGGCCGGCGCCGGGGCCTTTACGCTGGCATGGCATGGCTGGCATGGCGCAATGGGCTTGGCTTGAATGGTAGGGACGGAACGGCGCTCTTGAACGAAACCTCAAATATGTCTCTAGGGGCGAACGGCGGTGGAATCGAGGTGCCCCTGAAGGCGCTGCTGCTGCGCGTCGGCACCCGTGACCGCATCGCCCTTTCGGAAGTTCTGACCATCAACGCCACGCAAAAGGCCGAGGCGGCGCGAGAGGCGCTGGCGGAATTCGAGGCGGACGTGGTGGTGGCGGATGTGGGCGCCTCCGACATCGAGGCGCGGGCCCTGCTGGAATATCTGCGCGACCCCGTCAAAACGCCGCGCAAGGGCATGCCGGTGATCTGGCTGTTGGCGGAAAGCAGCCCCGAACAGGTGCGCGCCCTGGTCAAGGCGGGGGTGGATCACGTCATGATCAAGCCGATCTCCGCCACCGCGCTCCGGGACCTGGCCCATAGCCTGTGCCAGCATCCCATGCCGCAGGTGGCTGTGCCCCGCTATGTGGGCCCGGACCGCCGCCGCCTGCCCGATGCCTCCTATACCGGCCCCACCCGCCGGCGCGGGGAATAGGCCGGCTAGACGGCGCAGCCGCCTTCATTGCCGCAGAGGCAGGAGACCAGGGGTCGATCTAATGTGATTGCCACGCGGGATCAGGCACGAGGCCGCCCAACCTAGTGCGCCGCCGGCTTGGCGCCTTCCTTGAGGACGAATTCCCGATCACAATAGGGGCATTCCACCCGGCCCTGGGTGCCCATATTGAGATAGACCGCCGGATGGCCGAGCGCCCCGCCGCCGTCGCAGCGGACTTCCGTGGTTTCGACTTCGACGGTTTCCGGTGCTTCCACGGCCATTGTGCATTTCCAATTCAAGGCGTTCCGTTCAGGCGGCGATGATACCCATTGCGCGGGGACAATCAACACCTTGCGGCAAAGCCAAAAATCCCCTAGCTTCGCCGCCTGGCAACCGAGGCACCCGTAGCTCAGCTGGATAGAGCGCTGCCCTCCGAAGGCAGAGGTCGCACGTTCGAATCGTGCCGGGTGCGCCATTCTTTCCAATAACTTAAGCCAGTATCGGCTGAGCCTCGAATGGGGCAAGGTCCGCGTTATGTCCGCGTTACGCTGCACCATATGTTCACACTTCGGTAGATTTCGGGCATCAGGGCAAGGGTGCCTGGGCAGTCTCAATCGCAAAGACGCTACGATTATTCGATCCAAAAACGGTGAGCGGCACTTATGAGAGCACCACTCCTTAGGACCACCACTTTTGGCACTACCCGCTCGACGTCGCCTCGCCAAACACCTTCGAGTGGCAAGGCTAGGAACAGTCAGGCGCCACACTATAGAAATGCTGGTGCAAAACTGAAGGCGCCCACCTACGCCGCCATAGCAAAGCCGTTCTCCAAGTTGTGCGTCGAGCATATTGAGGCCGTTCGAGCCATGCGGCAAAAGCATCTCGACTGGCTCAAGCACCAAGGTGTAACGGCACAAGGGCTGATCAACGCAGATCTGGTCGGCGTCGACCAGGTGCGGTTCGAGGGCGGGTCGTATGTTCCCGAAGACGGAGGTGCTGTTGCCCTCATCAATCCCGTCTATGAAGGCGACGAGCTCGTCGACCTTTGTGCTTGGCTCCCTCGCGCCATCACGGTTCGCCCTCAGGCGGAATGTCGGCCATGGCCTTGGCGATGCCGCAATCGGTCGTCGTCAAAGAGTTTGCGCGATACGGAATACGGAACGTTGGGCATCTGGTAACGAAACTGAGATTGCCCCGGCTTATGTCAAGTAAGCTTCAAAGGCATACTAAGACCAACGCTGACTTTGCGGGTTATTGAATCCGATTTGCCGCACCGATGCCGCATCATCGATAGCACCGAAGAGCCATCTGCGGCGCGGGTCCTTCTGGCGGCCTCAAAATCCAATACGGTGCGCCAGCGTAATGGGTGTGAATTTTTTGGTTTCTCATTTGCTTAATTTAGTTGTTGTTTATGTTGAATCGACGGGCCCAGCATCCCGTCAGAACTATTTCTCAGCGTGCGCAAATGCGGTTTGTGCCGCCAAGTCGCCTCAACTCAGGATCGACTTGCGTCTGCTCTATCCCCACTCTTGAACATATTACTAGTGAATACCTACTGGCCGCCTTTGTCTGCATTGGCCGCGTCCGGCAAAGGAAGGGGCAGCCCCGGGTAATCGGGGCCGCCCCTTCCTTTGCTGGACGTGGCAATACGGCGGGTAACAAGTTTGTCTTGCCGCGGGAGCAACGTATTGAAGCTGGGTTTGAATGGAACGGCACGATGCATAGGCGCGCTACATCATTGTTAAATGATGTGCTCCCGAAACAGGACAATGTGGTTGAGGATCGCTGCATCGTGACGGACATGATCGTCGGCTGGACCGTCAATTGGGGATGCCGCCAGGGTCTATTGGAGGAAGTCAGCAGACTTCAAGCTTATCCGGATAGGCTTTTCGAATGTCCGAATTGCCTGTTCCCTCAGGATTCGGATCCAAAATTCTAAGCACGTCACTGCAATAGGTCAGAAATTCCCAACAGTCCGGTTTTGGCACGAACCGCCGGTCATGGGCTCGAATCTCAGCTTCGGCTATGCTACCTACAGCGACCACTTTGTTAGCAAGCGTCAAGAAAACGCGTGATGTTCCAGTAGTTAGTATCTGTCGTCGTTCTCTACAGGGCACGGATCACTCGCGGAATTCCTCGCGGCCTGTTTCCCACGCTGTGATTCTGTCCCAGTCGTAGGCAACGCCTAAGCCCGGTCCGTCGGGCACCGGCACGCAGCCATCGGCCCCAACACAATCAACGCGGTCTCCGTATTCGTCGGCATAGATTGGCGGCTGCATCAGGTTCCACGGACCGTCAGGACGAACCAGTCCCAGTTCGTAGAACAGCGTGTTGGGAATGGCCGCCATCAGATGGCGGTGCATCGGTCCCGCTGTGTGTAGCTGCACTTCCATACCGATCGCGTCGCAGAAATGGGCAAGCTTCATCGTGCCGGTGATGCCGCCGTCCAGTTCGGGGTCGATATGCATGATGTCGGTGCCACCGGCTAACACAAAGTCAGCCTTCTGTTCGAAGCCGCGAATGTGTTCGGCGATAAGTAAGGGCGTCCTGATGAAATCGCGCATGCGCTTGTGTCCTACCGCGCTTGACGACGCGTCGCGGTAGGGGTCTTCATACCAGAAGAAGCCGAGATCGTCGCATGCACGTCCGACTTCGATCGCATCCATGAAAGAGCCCAATGTGGATGCGGGATCCGTCATGAGCTTCATGTCCGAACCCACTTGCTCCCGCACGGCTGTCATGATCGCGATCTCCTTTTTGACATCGCCATCAAAGAACCCATGAATCTTGAAGGCCGGGATACCTTGTTCCCAGCATAACTGCGCAAACTCGGCATATTTTTCGACGCTGTCTAGGCCGCCGGGCGTGCTCTGGCCAGGCGTGGTACTCGCATAGGCCGGCAAGCGCTGTCGAAAGCCGCCAAGTAGCTTCGAAACGGGGGCGTCATATTTCTTTCCTGCGAGATCCCATAGCGCGGCATCCAGGGCAGCAATGCCGGACTTGTCATAGTGTCGGTGTGATTGTTTCAAACGCTCGAAAATGTGTTCGCGTTGCTCGGCATCCTGCCCGATCAACCCTCGGGCCATGTCCTTCACCTGAGCTAGTGCTTGTGGGGACGCACCGAAATGCGGGGCATAGCTGCCCGATAGTCCATCATCCGTGGCAATCGTAACGACAAACTTCTCAAGGCGGATATTGCCGCCAGGCTGATATGTTCCACCTGGGCCAAAATCCTCCAGGTCGTAAGCATAAGTTTGAACCGTGATGTTCGTGATTGTACTCACCTGTCGCCCCCTATTGTTTCACACACCCAGTGCCTAAACGGATCATCCGGAGCGGCCGATCGACATGCCGCCACAGACGAACAGCACTTGGCCGGTGGTAAAGCTGCTCTTGGCATCAAGGAAATAGCTCGCCGCATGAGCGATATCCTCAGGTTCGCCCAGGCGACCAACAGGAATTGTGCCTCGTATGAATTGGTCGCCTGCGCTTCCAGGAGGGTTCACAGCCCGAAGCATATCGGTGTCGATCGGACCAGGCGCAATCGCATTTACGGTAATTCCCGCAGACGCTAGCTCCACGGCCCAGGTCCTTGTGAGGCCTGCGATCGCGGCTTTGCTGGCACCGTAGGCAGTCATGTCAGGCATACCAACGATCGCTCGGCTGGCCAGATTGAGGATACGACCGAAACCGGCTTCCCGCATCCCTGGCACCACGGCCTGGGCGCACTGGACAGCCGACCGGGTGTTGATCCGCATGATCCGGTCGAAGTCGTCGAGATTGGTTTCTTCCAGAGCTGAGGCGTGGGAGACACCGACGTTGTTAACGAGTCGCGTGACCCTCCTCGTGGCCAACAGTTCAGCCAGGGCCGCCGCTGTCTCGGCTTCATCACTAAGGTCAACTCGTATAAATTCTGCCGCCGAATTATCCTCCGGCTCCAAGACGTCGAACTGGACAACCATGTGACCGTCACCGATCAAGCGATCACAGATTGCCCGGCCAATGTTGCGTGATCCACCGGTTACCAATGCGATATCGGTCATGCAATCTCCCTTCTGGTAGTGCGAATGCGGACGTAGTTATCCGAATTCATCGGTGGCCATATTGGCGACGAAACCACGTTCTATCGAAGTCCTACCTGCTGACGAGAGTAGCGACGATCGAGCAGGAAATCTATGAGAGCAATCTAATGCGCCTATGTTGGCTCGTGGCACTTTGGTCCCCTAATCAGGTTTCTTGGTCATTTCCGGTGTTCCCCCATTATCGAGCATCCGGCGATTGAGACGGGAACGGTGCCAATGAGACCCAAACCAACAAACACCAACTACTTTACGCCCGAATGTCGCACAGGGTGCGGCTTTGGTGGAAATGGCCGATACTCATCGCAATGACACAAAGATTACGGAAGGAACGGCGAGAATGGGGAAAATTGCTCTTGTCACCGGCGGTAGCCGAGGCATCGGCGCGGCGACGGTCGAGGCATTGGCGCGGGAAGGCTACGATATCGCGGTCAATTACAACGCCAATGGCGAAGCCGCCGAAAGCGTCGCCAGCCAAGCCCGAGCCCTAGGCGTCCGGGCGATTGCGGTGCGGGCGGATGTCGGCCAGGAGGATCAGGTCGTCGCCATGTTCGAGACCATCGATCGAAAGCTTGGCACACTCGATGCACTCGTCAACAATGCGGGCATCAACGGACGTCCGGCGCGGGTTGATGAGCTGACGGCGGACGAGATTACTTCGCTCCTCCAAACAAACGTACTTGGGCCTATGCTGTGTAGCCGCGAAGCGGTCAAACGCATGTCGACAAAGTATGGCGGTGCCGGCGGCGGAATTGTAAATGTGTCGTCCGGCTCGGCCTACATCGGCAATCCGGGCAGGCGTGTGCTTTATGCGGTCTCGAAGGGCGGCGTCAATTCATTGCTGGCCGGCCTCAGCCAGGAGGTTGCGGACGAAGGGGTGCGGGTGAACAATGTCGCGCCCGGCATGACCCAGACCGACATGGTCCCGTCAGCCGATCCCGATATGCTAAAGAAGATCCCCATGGGCCGTTTGGGTCAGCCGATGGAGATCGCCGAGGCGATTGTTTGGTTGTTGTCGGATAAGGCCGCGTATGTGGCTGGTACGAATATTAGGATCGCCGGCGGACGACCCTAGAGTATGGGTAACCAGGATACCGATTGGAGTCGATCAATTGGGGGATTTCCGATGCCTGCCGCCAGAATTTTGGCACTGTAGGTCTGCTTCCTGTTAAATCGCGGATCGCACCTCGAGAAAATTTGATGTCGCCGATTGGCACACTCCGCTGGTCATAGGCCGGAACTGCAATTTCCGCTTTTGCCCCAACAGCCGATATTGGCGGACCAATCAATCGGCATGGCTTCCCAAAACCAGGACCGCTAAACTCCGGCCACGACGGATGGAACACAACGCGTTCTTGCCGCCATCGTGTCGGCCGATGTGGTCGGTTGTTCATGTCCAATGGGCATGAAAGAAGTCGGTACGCTGGTGCGCTTCACCAAAGTCGAACTCGAAAATGTCGCGAAAGAGTAAACCTAAACCAGGAGAACACCCACGATGTCCGCGTTCGAAAATCGAGTCTCCTTTGTAACCGGCGCCGGCTCCGGCATCGGTGAAGCCATGGCGCTGAAGCTCGCTGCGGAAGGCGCCATAGTTGTCTGCTCCGACATTAATGAGCAAGGCGCGCAGGCCACCGCCGCGCGGGTCGAGGAATTCGGTGCAACGGCTGTAGTTAGCGCACTTGATACAGCCAACGAGGAAGCGGTGAAGGAAGCGCTCACCAAGACTACCCGCGATTTGGGTCGGTTGGACGTGCTAATGAACAATGCAGGCGTTGGCGGCAAGAACTGGGAGACGACCACCGCCATCAACTTGGATGGTGTCTATTACGGCCTGATCCATGCCTGCCCGATTATGGCTGGCCAGGGCGGCGGCGCGATCGTCAACACAGCCTCTGTCGCGGGTCTCCTCGCGCTGATGCGGCCCTTCGAATATCACGACGATCCCGCCACGATCGAATCTGCCAGCGCCTATGTGGCCAGCAAGCATGGTGTTGTCGGGCTGACCAAGCAATTCGCCCTGGCCTTCGGCAAGGTCGGCGTGCGGGTCAATGCGATCTGCCCCGGCTATATAAAGACGCCCATTATTGCCCATGTGCTCGAACGTGAAGGCTATGAGGATTACCTTAAGGAACTGCATCCGTTGGGGCGGCTCGGCCAGCCGGAGGAAATAGCGGAAGTAGCTGCGTTCCTAGCTAGTGATGCCGCCAGCTTCGTCACCGGCGTCGCCATGCCGGTGGATGGCGGCTACTCCGCGCGTTGAGCGAGTTCTGTCGCCGTCGGAATATCCGCACTTCCGGGAGACTGTTTGCGCCTGCTGCCGCAATGCTTGATGTCGGGGGAATAACAGACATCAACTTGACGCCCCCTGATGCTTGAATGGTGCCTTCAGCGGACATTTTGCCCGGCCTGGCGCTTCATAGGCAGAAAGCGATTTTTTGCGAGTCTCCGAGCTAATCCAATCGACCTAATGAAGGCACTGGCTAGCACGCAGGTATCAGATGACGGGCCCTCGGTTCGGCATCAGTAGTAGAGAAAGTCGATTGCGCCCTTGATGCGGTCTCCGAGTTCGACGGGATTGTCCCAGTTTTCCAGCGTGACGTCGCCGGTGCGGAAATCCTTGAAGAACTTGTATGACTTTAGGTGATGGAAAACCGAATCCAGGTTCGAGGCGGGGCGGAACCAGTCGTGGCGGCCTTTTAGTTTGTCCAGGCTAGGCTGCGCCGGCCTTGATGCCGCCGCCTTGGCCGGGTCGACCTTGGCGGTACCGTCGGCGTAGGTGTATCGTGGCTGTTTCGGGGTCAGCAGGATCAGCACCGATTTAGTGAAATCCAGCGTGTCCTCGTGGGAAAACAGGTACTGGATGACCGGAATGTCCTGGATCAGCGGCACCCCGTCATGCAGACTTTCCGTCTCCTTCTCGCTCAGCCCACCGATAACCAGGGTGTCGCCGAAGTTCATGGTGACGTTGGCCGTGATCTCGGTCTTGGTGACCTGGGTCGTATTGGCGAAACCCACTTGGTTCGAGGCGTTTTCGATGAAGGCGCGCGCCGCCTGAACCTCAAGCTCAACCTTGCCGTCCTTGAGGAACTTGGGCGTCACGGTGAGCTTAATGCCGATCGGTACCTGGGCGACCGCGCCTTGGCTGCCTGCCGCACCGTTGAGTTGGACGTGAATAACCGCGCCGGTGAAGAAGTCCGATTTCTTGCCATCAAGCGCGATCAGGCTGGGCCGCGCCAGCACCTCGTTGTGGTCGTTGTTGTCGTTAAAGATATTCAGCGCATAGTTCGCCGCCACCGATAGGGACGGCGCGATGGTCAGGGTAGTGGCCCGGTTGTTGGCGCCGGAGCCGCTTGATTGCACGTCGTTGAGGGAAATCGTGGTGCCGCCCAGGGTCGCGGTTAGCCCGTTCAGCAGGTTGACACCCTTGTCGGTAGCGTGGCGTTCCTCGGAGCGGATGATCACCACGTCGACCATGGTCATCTTTTCCGGTTCAGGCTTATGACTCTTCTTGCCCTTCCTCTTTTTCTTCTTAGACGATTCCTTGTCCGGCTTCAGCCCCTGCGAAGTATCGTCTTCGCCGAAGATGTCGGAGGTTGACTGGGCGAGTCGAAAGCCGTCGTTGCGCGCATGGACATCACGCCAGTCACCGATGCGCCGGCGGGCGCGCTTGACCCAGCTCGGGCGCACACCGTCGACCTCGGCATAGCGGGCGAGGTAGCCTTTGGCGCGGTCGAACCTGCCCGCCGCCGCCATGATCATCGCCGAGGAGCGTAGGAAAGCGTTGTCGCCACCTTTGACCTTCTCGACGGCGGCAGCGGCCATGGCCACGTCCTGGGCGTAGTAGGACGCCACCGCCAGGGCCTTTAGCAGCAGCGGATTGTCGGGATCGTACAGCAGGGCGTAGGAGAAGGCCTCTTGGGCCTGGTGATAGTGCTGGCCGTCGAGGTTGAGGGTGCCGAGCTGATACGCGGCCCAGTAGTTGGCGGCATCATGCTCGAGCGCCAGCTGGTAGCCCGCCCGCGCGTAGTCGAGCTGGCTTGAATCGCCCGCCTCGGCCCGTAGGTGATAGGTCAGGCCGTTGAGAAAATGCAGCGATGAGTTGGTCGGGTCATACTTTAGGGCTCGGTTGAAGGCTTTCTGGGCGGTCAGGTAGTTGCCTTCTTGCAACTGCTCGACTGCGAGGCGCACAAAGGGATCGCGCAAGCGATTCCCCTGTTCAGGCGGTGGCAGTGTCGCCGTCAGGGCTTGGCCTTTGAGCGGCTTGTTCAGGGATGCCGTCTCCTTGCTTGTCGTTCCGAGGCAGGCGCTTAATGCCAAGGTCAGTGCGGTCGTCAGGAAAATATTCCGAATTCTGTCGTTCGTTTTGCAAGTCATCGTCTCAAATCCTCAAAAACAGGCTTTGGTCAACAATCGGACGGCCTTTGAAATCTGTTCCTGGCCCACCATTCGCAGGGTCCCTATCACAAGTCTGTCGAGCACCAGCACCGTCGTCTTGTCCAGTTTGTCGATGCGCTCGAGTTCGCGGATACGCAGGTGCACGTCCCAGGTCCCGCCCGGAAATGTCACTTTCCTCAGATCGAGATTGAAGCCGCCGCCAGAGTCCACCTCGTAGGGGACGTCGGGGTTGGTCAGGTGCAGGCAAGCCACGAGGTCGTTCGACATGATGAGTCCGTCCGCCCACATGTCGTTGGGCCGCACGGGTAAATTCGGCTCGTTATCCCGACGCATACGCTTGACCAACGGCGAGTTCTCGAGGAAATCGTCGGCTTCCTCCCGCATTTCCGTTGTCACCGTCATGGCAGCATCGGCATCGTTGTCGGCGACTGCGGTCGGGGGTGCGGCAAACATAGTGCCCGCCAGGACTACGAGTGCGAAACCGGGGATTCGAACGGGCTGCCTAGGCATTTTCTCGCGGCGCCCCCTATTGCACCGGCGAATTGAGGTCGACATGGTAAAAGTCCTTTGGCTTGCGCACGAGGATCGATATTCCGTGCTGTCCGATCACCCGGCCGGAGTACGCTTCAATCGCCGTCCCGATATCCTCCATGACGGTGTTTACCCCGCCCAAATAAGGATAACTGCAATCGGCTCCGGTGACGGACCAGCCCACAGTGGTGTTGCCATCATTGGTGATGACGCGGCAGGCGTATATCGATTCGAGGCCAGTATCGCGATCGAACCGTTTCGTTCCTATTTCGCCCGTGCGGTTGGAAATGTAGCCCAGCGCCACGGCTGTTTCTGGCAACGTGCCATAGGCCTTTTTCCAGACTAGGTCCTTCATCTTGGTCAGAAGCTGGTATTCGTTGGTCGATACCTGCTCGGGTTTGGCATAGTAGTGCGTTTTCGATTCTACCAAATCCGCCGTGAATTCGGCGTGACGGCGTTCCAGGTTGGTGACGACGACGCATTTTCTAGCTTTGACCAGCCCGATGATAAGTGAATCCGATTTGGCGAAGAATCCACTAATTTTCTCTACGAATTTGCCGGAATGTTTGGCGCGGCAAAGATACTGCGGCGCCTCGGGCGGCGGGATTACAGTGTTGCGGTAAGCCGCCTGGTATTGCTTCGTCAGCTTCGCCAGATCCGCCTCCGTTTTCTTGATCTCGGCGCGAATCTTCTTCTGTTTGGCCGGCGGATATTGGCCGAAGGTCCAATAGCATTGTTCGGTATACTGCGGAGGCGCCGGCGGCGGACAATCCGGGATCCACGGTTTGTCGTTGGGTGGATATGAACGTTCCGTCAATGTCACGGAATCGCCTGGCGAACACTGGATTCCGGCTTGGGCGATTTTGCTGTTCAGCTGGCCATACTGATTGGACCAGGTCGTATAGTCCGGATTGACGGTTTGGTTGCCCATGCAGAACGTGCCAAAAGCAAACGTGAAACACTGCTTTATAGTCGGTGGCGGCGCCGCCGGCGGACAGGTGATGGTCTCGGTCGTCGTCACGGCCTTGTGGCATTGTCCTCCGACTTCGTCCATCTCTTCGAAAACGCCCTGCCACTGTTCCCGATACTGCCAGTATTGGTTTGATATGACCTTGTCGCACTGTTTGTAGCGGTGGTTTTCGTTGAGATTCATCTGCTCGGTGCCGATCTTCTCCCGGTCCGCCGACATTTTCACCGAAATCTTTCTTTGCAGCCATTGGTCGTAGTTGTATTTGCGTTCGGCCGGCGTGAAGTTGATGTTGTAGGCGGCATCGCCGACGGGGAAGTCGACGTATGTGACGTCCTTGAACTTGAACCCCGAGGTCGGATCCAACAGGGGTACCAGGATCGCCTGGGACCAGTTGGCACAGCCGCCCTGCATCGCTGGTTCGCCCGCCTTGGTGCCCACCATGTCGCAGTGCTTGGTCTGGGCGTTTTTCACCGACCAGCCGCCGGGCAGATGAATTACCTCCCACCACTGGTAATCTAGTTGTGTGCATTCCCGTTCGGTCAATGCAGTGCCCAACGTGTAGTCCTGGGGCTGCAGGCAGTTACCGGTGTTGACGTTGATGAATTTGATGTCGCCGCGAAAGTCGATGACGTAGTCGTAGCGGGCCACCTCTTCCTTCTTGGTGCAATCGACCATCTTGACGTCAGGATCACCGTCGCCAAAGCAAAGCGAATTGAAATCGTTGCGCAGCGCGAAGCCCGCCTTGTGATAGATCGGCGTGAGCTTGTTGGCGACGCGATAGACCTGGTTGGCCGTGCCGGTGCAGGGCCCCCAAACCGCCCTGGCGTTGCCCGGCACGGCGTCTGAATTTTCAAAATGGACACAGTGGCTGGTGACCCGGTTAACCATGCGCACCCAGTCGGTGCCGTGCCTGAGGATCTTCCAGTCGTAGAGCGAATCCTTATAGCAGCCGCCGACCGAGAGCTCGCCGTCACCCTGGAAGTTGTGCGCCTTGAAGGTGTAACCGTCGCCGAACGTTTCCGTCACCTCGACCCATTTTCCTTCCGGCGAGAGGCACTGGCCGTTCTGGGTGATATGGACGTAGCCAGTGTCCTTGCCGTCGACCATGACGGGCACCGTGGTCCAGCGTTGCTGTGCCGACTTGCCCCCCTTGCAGGGATGCTGCACCAGTTCCCCATCCTCGGCGGTCAGGCAGAGGCCCGTATGCCCGACCTCGAAGTAGTC
Organism: uncultured Rhodospirillaceae bacterium; assembly: GCA_964344935.1. Classification (GTDB taxonomy): domain Bacteria; phylum Pseudomonadota; class Alphaproteobacteria. The sequence goes on along the minus strand of CAYFPL010000007.1, from coordinate 174,479 downwards.
GTCGCTGTAGCTCAGGCTGGGCCCGGCGTGGTCCAGCGGATTGTAGCGCTGCGCGGCGATGACGCTTTTGACATAGGCGGCCTCGGCGGCGTCGAAACGGGCCCGTAATTTGGCCGCGTACTGGTTGTAGTGAATCTTGGCGGCGGTCGCGGCGGCGGTCTCGTCCGCGTAGGTCTGCACGGCCGCCAGCTTGCGCTCAGCCGAGAAGGTATTGGCGGCCGCGGCTAGGGCCTTGTTGCGGGCGACGTTGGCGTCTTCAATCTTGCTGGCGATGGAACTGCGGACCCTATGGGTAAGCGCCGAGGGCAGATCCTTGAGGACGTCGTCGACCACATGCTCCAGCGTATAGAGCCCCAACAGCCCGAGTTGTTCGGCGTCCCAGGCCAGATCCTTGACCTTAAAGGCGAATTTCTCGTGCATGCGTTCGCCGAAGAAATCTATGTCGACAGTGAGGTCGAGCGGCGCGTCGTGTTCGATGATGCCCCGAAGGTCGCCCTCGAACGCCAGTTCATTGATGTTGATGGAATGGCCAAGGGCTTCACCAAGGGCACGGTCGATGGCGTCGGTCGCCTCCTTGAGGAAGCGGTCCAATACGTCGAGGCCCTTGATCGCCTCCAGCGCGATATCCAGGGCCCAGATCGCCGCGTGCTGGCTGATGATCAAGGCCGCGACCCTGGGGTCGAGATCGATGGGGAAATGGGCGATGCCGCTCTTGACCGCGTCGAGTACGCCGTCGGCGATCCGCAGGGATGCCTTGATGCCAGCGATCTCGATGCCCCACTTGATCCGGCAGGTCCATCCGAACCAGCCGTGACAGTGGTGGTACTTGTGCCAGGCATGGTTCAGGTCTCCATTTAGGCTGTTGACCCTGTTTTCGGCGTCTTGCACTTTGGCCTCGGCCTTGGCCCGCTCGCGGCGCACCTTGGCGCGCTCGGCGTTGAGTTTATGGGTCCAGGTCTCGACCTTGGCCTTGGCCGCCTCGACGACCTTCTTTCCCGCATCGAATGCCTTGTTCAAATCATCGAAGATTCCGTCCGTCGTCTTCTTCGCCGAATCCTTCATGAAATCCGCGAACTTGGCCTCGAACAGTCCCTTGACGTAGAAGTCGGCGTTGCTCTTGTCATACTTGCCGGAATTGAGGTCGACGCCTCTGAGGCGAAGGTCAAAGTCGGCGACGAAGTCCGGGCCGAATTTATCGTTGACCTTGATGATCATCTCCTTGTTGTCGGCGACAACCTCGAAGCGGTCTTTGACCTCCAGAAACTCCAGATCGGCATGGATCTTGAACGACGGAATTTTTTTAAACGGCACCTCGACATCAAGCTTGTTGTTTTTGAGCACCAACGGGCCGAGGTCGAAATCGTCAAGGTCGCCCTTAATCTTGAGGCCGCTGGACGGCCCCACCACCGCGTCGACGTCGCCGAGCTCCCGGCCGAGGAATTCGAACGTACCTTTGAGTGCGAAGCCCTCTGAAATAATGCCAAGATCCGGATCCTCCGCGCCCGGGGTGGCAAAGGCGAATAGGGCATTTTTGATCTTGGGTTGTGGAATCTTAGAGATTGGTAAGCGCACGCCGGCACGGCCTGTGGCCATAGACACCATGCTGAAGGCCACCTCATCGAGGAAGAACATGTCGACCTCGCTGGCCGAAGCCTTGAAGGCGATGGCCTGCGGCGCGCCCAGGGCCTCGGGCAGGAACTCACCGTCGCCGGCGACGGCGAAATCGTCGCCCGAAATGTTGGTTTTTCCACTGAAGCCCATTTTCAGCGCGCCGTCCTCCTGGGTGCCGACCTCGACCGTGATGTCGGACATGGAGAACGGAATGTTGAACGGCGTGTGCCAAGTGCCAAGCATCGAGGCCTCGACATCGATGCCGAATCCCTCGTCCATCACCTGGATCTTGGTTTTGCCCTGAAAATCCAGGTGATCGCCGGCGATCGTGGCCGCGATGTCGACACCGAGGCCAAGTTCGAAATCGAAGTCCTGGCCCGATTCGAGAACAGTGATAAAGAAGTCTATGTTCTCAGTGGTCTTGTAGGACATCGACGAGGGCATGTTGCCGGCCGGTCCGCTAGAGCCCAGCGTGCCTTTCAGCTTGACCATCGGCGTTCCGCCGAAGATACCGCCGATCTCGCCCACGACGCTGATGCCATCGTGGATTCCAAGACCCTTAACGGCGTCCTTCATGGCACCTGCGTTATCAGGATGAAATCCAGCCATGAAGGTCAGGCCCGATGCGATCTGCACGAAGTCGCCCTGATTGGGGTACATGATCTTGAGGCCGTCCTGGGCGATCGGGCTGAGGTCGCCGAGATGCTTGTCAATTCCGCTTTCGCTGATCACCAGTGTCGCTTCGGGAAACTCGATGTGCTTCAGCGGCGTGTGGGCGATGCCGGGAATAATCTCTGTGATCGAGAACTGCTTTTCGCTGAGGGCGGCGTTCCAGCCCTGGGTTTCGAACAGGGCGACATCCAGCGATTTGCCATTCAGGTCGGTGTCCGCTTCGATGCCGTGGGCGCTGATCTTGAGATCGGCGAGATCGAAATGTCCTGCATGGGGCAGGGCGTTGGCACCGGGCAGGTCGCCGAGGTTTACAGGCCCCTTGAGTTCTACCCAAAAGTCGCTCTGGCCGCCGGCTGCCCGGTCGAATTCGACATCGACCGCCACTGAGCCATGACCAGATAGGGCCGCGTCGCCCGAGAAATCGATGAAGATGCCTTCCTTGCCATCCGGCGTTTTGCCTTTGACGATCAGGCGGCCGCTGGAAAAGCTAACGAATTTATCGACACCGGCAATCTTCAGCGGTGGGAGTGGAATGTTGAGATCAAGAGCATTCAACAACTCGCTCTTGATCGCTGCGGTTGGCGAGTCCTGCAGGATGGATCTGTCGAGCTTGCCGTGGAGAGGCAATTTGGCATCGCTGATGCCGACTTTACCGAGCAGCGATTTCATCTCGCCCCCGGATCTGACATGCATGTATCCGAACACGTTCATGCCGGGCTTAAGCGTCGGGTTGGAACTGGACTGTCGTATCCAGGCTGCCGCCTCGCCGATGATACGCGAACTGTCTAACGACACAGGGGAACCCGCCGGGCTGTAGAACAGGACCATGTCGCTAAAGTCCACATCCTTGAGCGGCGTGCCCGATATCCCTGGGATCAAGCCGCCTAGGTTCATGTCGCTAAGGTAGGCGGCGATATAGTGGCCGCTGCCGGACGGACTGGGCTGGGCATAGAGATAACTGTCGACGCCTTTGATCTTCGCGTGCATGAGGAAGAAGCCCGCCTTGATCTGGATCCAGTCCAGTTCGACGTCGTCCAACCCTGGCAGGCCGGGGCCGCCAACAAGGTCGGCTAAGGTGGATTTGGTGTTGACACGGATATAGGGGGACCGGTCCCGTGGGTCGCGCAGGTAAGTCACGTCCAGGGTCCTGCCGTTCAGCGTGATCTCACCGTCCAACGCCACGACCCAGGCGCCGGCCTTCTTGTCGAGGCCGAGGACGATGTTGCGCATACTCACTGCGTTCAGTGCGGGGAAGTGGACCGTTTCGCCCGGCGTGGTGGTGGCGCTGAATTTGAGACCGCTCGCTTTGGAATATTCCGTGTCGAAGTTCATCGCCAGGGACTTGCCGTCCGCCTGCACGCTCAAACCGCCCTTGATGTCGACATCGATGCTCCGCTTACCGTCGCTTTCTGGCGCCGTGATATGCAGGTGGCTTTCGCCGAAGGTGACGTCGCCGGGCAGGCCGGGAATGGAAATGGCCGGCAGCGGCAGTTTGATATCCAGGTTGGCCAGGATGGCGTCCTTGACGCTGGCGCCGGCTTGGCTGCTGAAGACAGACTTGCCGATGGAGCCGCTTAAGGGAAGATCAGCGCCAGAGACGCCGACCTGGGCCAGCAGGTCTGCCAATTCGCCGGAGGCTTGGGCTTGCAGGTGCCCGAATATGTTCATACCGGGTTTGAGCGCCGGATTGGCGTTCGATTTCGTCACCCAAGCGACGATATCCGTTTCGAGGCCCGCACCGCTCAACGTCGTCCCCTGACCGGTCGGGTTGTAAAGCAGGACGAGGTTCTTGAATGTCGCGTCCTTGAGCGGTGTGGCTTCGGCACCTGGAATCAACCTCGCGGGCGAGAACACCGACATAGAAACAGCGATAACGCGCCCCGTTCCGTTCGGATTCTTCTGCACCCGCATGTCGACGGCGGCGCCTTTGAGGGTCGCGCCAATGACAAGGTGACCCGGATACATCTCGACGGATGTCAACACCACGTCGTCGAGGCCTGGCAGATCCGATGCGCCGATCAGCTTGTCGAGGGTCAGATTTTCAGGCGTGATGTCGAGTCGGTAGGGCGCGCCCGGATCCTTGGCGTACGTCACATTCAACTGTTGGCCGTTGACCGTCGCATCCGCCTTGATACGGATGCGCCAACCGCCGGTCTTTTCGTTGTCCGTGGCGAAGCTCATATTTTCGAGTTCCACCGGGATGAACATTGGGATCGCAAGTGTCTGGCGTTGCTCGTCGGTCGCCGTGATCTTCAGCCTCTTCTGACCGTTTCGGGTCACGACGTCCATGTCGAAGGCGAAAGACACCGATTTATTGCCAAGGTTGAGGTCCAGTTCGCCGCCGATGTCGAGCTCGATGCTTCGCGCACCGGTGCGGCCCCCACCTTTGAGGGTTAGCAATGCCTGCTGGAACGCCACGGCGTTCCCTGCGCCGGGAGGTTTCAAGGCTGGCAAGGGCAGCGTCAGGTTCAGGTTGTCGAGTATCCGGTTCCTGAAATCCGCCGCCGCCGATTTCGGGTCTTGCGAGAACAGGTTCAACGGCAGTGTCCCGTTCAACGGCAAGGTTAGCTCCGAAACGCCGACCAGGGAAAGCAGGTCTTTGATTTTCCCGCCCGAGGATACGTCCGCCTGTCCGAACAAGTTGACTCCCGCTTTGAGACTCACCGCGCCGCCGCCATGGGAAAAGGCCGCCCGCAGCACTTCGGGCGCGGCCGAAGCGGCGAAATTTACGCCCCCCTGAGCGACGACCAGGGCCATGTCAGAGAATGCAACGCCATCGAGCGGTGTTCCGGAGGGCAACGGCACAAAATCTGCGATGTTAAATGCCTGCGGTACGATGGCCGCTACGTTCGGCGCCCCGTCTTCCGGTTTGAAGACGACAAGGGTCGCGGTGTGGCCGTGAAGGTTTAAATCGGCGCTCTTGACCCCGTCGGCGATTTTGACGTTGCTGACCGGCAAGGCATCGAGACCGGGGATCGAGAGACCGCCGAGCAGATCTATGGCGGTCTGTGCCGTCTGTGCGGGCGCAGGATTTGCACCGAAGGCGAGGGTCAAAAACAACGCAAACCCTGACAGCCAACGAAGGCTAGAAATTCTCATTGCGCCGCGTTTTCCTTCCTCCCCAGGAAAATTAAGAGCCATTCACTCCCCAGAGTCAATTCGCGATCCGTTTGTAACCAGGTCGCAGTCTCGGCGTACATCTGGAATGTCCCGGCCGCAGGCCATCAGCTTCTTCGCGACATACGATGGTATCCAGCTCCCATCCGCTCTCCGCGTCATATGCATAAGACCCGCGCGATCGCAAATTCCGACCAATAGATCCATTTTGGTTGGTTCGGTGACGCCATAGTACGCTGCCTACAGTCTGATCTTTCATCGCATCTTGCCTATGACTGCGGCCCTAACGTTCACCAAATCTCGAAAGGTCTTATCGGTTCCCTTCCCCGACTGAGAGGCAAGAGCGGTGCATTGCAAGCAATTAGGCGCGCGGCTCAACGATCTTTGAAGGAATGGAGCCACGCAGTGATTTGGCGCTCCAAATTTGTGTGCGTTGCTGCAAGCACTTTACCGTCGGGGAGGTACAGAACTGCTTGTTGCGGAACTACCGTACCCAAGGGATGAATTATCACTTTGTGGAAAACGACGCGACTTCCGCCGAAAAAGATTCTCACGAACTATCGTTCAGGCGCGACGTACATATGCAATATCAATCGAGGTCACTGTCGACTTCCGCTTTGGGTTAATAGTGATATGTTAGCGTTTGGTAATAAAACGGGCGCTGTTGGATGCATGGCGGAAACTCGAAACCTCGGCGAATTGTGTCTTACGAAATTGAAATTCGGGGAAAACTAGGTTCGATATTCAGCCTGGTGGGCAACCAAAAGCGCGGTTTGGTTCCGTTCGGCTAAGAATCCGGTGGCCGCTGGTGTCCAAAAGAGAACCGGCCAGCACAGAAACCGAGGGTCATCATGCCGGCCGGTAAGGTTAGGTATATGTGCAAATATTGATCACTTCAAATGCACGACATCAGCTTTGAATGATGCATGCTTTAGAATCAACAGGTATATTCATTTGAACAGGCTGTTACTAGACAGTTGATAATCTGTTCCGGTGTCTTTCGTATTCCTTGGCTCATAAATTCCTCCAATTCCGAGGTTCATATCAAGCCAAAGTCTCACACGCAAATCGGACCACTTTTTCCATGGCAGGCCAAGCAAAACCGGTCCAAAGTTTCCAAAATGGCCTGATCCGAGATGCGGCGTCGACAAACCTGATCCCCATATCGTCGTTTCCCACCACCATTGCCGGAGCCAGTCGAACTCATGGAAGTCGACAATCTCATCCCTACCTTGGAGCAAATTCACAAAGCGGTGGCTGATAGTGAATTGGATGCTGTTTTGATTCCAAAACAGCATAAGATCGCGAAGTCGCCTTCCAGGTCAATTGCGGTCCGGTCCCCGTTGGGCAACAAACATCAATGCGAATGCGCCCCCTGTATGTGAGACTGTGCCAAGGAGAAGGGCGAAGAAATTGTTTAACGCCGCGAAATGACGTAGAAAAACCACTCGTCATCCAATTGGAGAGAAAGCGTTGCCGATGGTCAGTTGGGGCTGATCCCGGAATTTTTGTGCCGTATCCCAATCGTTACTCCCAAAACAATAAACTCCCAAGGAGCCAAGATTTATGTCTGGTCATGACACAGCCACGCAACCCGATATTATTTACACCAAGGTCGATGAAGCCCCTGAACTGGCCAGTGGGTCTTTCCTGCCAATTATTCGGGCTTTCGCCGGGTTGGCGGGCATAAACGTCGGCACCCGGGATATTTCCCTTGCGGGTCGCATTCTTGCGCATTTTCCGGAGAACCTGTCTGCTGAACAGTACCAAAGCGATGATCTGGCCGAACTGGGCGAGCTGGTTAACACATCCGGCGCCAACGTGGTGAAGTTGCCGAATATCAGCGCCTCGGTCCCGCAGCTCCAGGCCGCGATCAAGGAACTGCAAGCCAAAGGCTATGACATTCCAGACTATCCGGAAGCGCCGAAGAATGCCGACGAGGAGAAAACCAAGGAGACCTACGGCAAGGTCCTGGGCAGCGCGGTAAACCCTGTATTGCGCGAAGGCAATTCCGACCGTCGTGCGCCACAGGCGGTCAAGGCCTTTGCGAAGAAAAACCCGCACAGCATGGGCACATGGAGCCCGGATTCCAAAACCCGGGTTGCCTGCATGGACGGGGGCGATTTTCGATCGAATGAAAAATCGGTCACGGTTTCTGGCGCCTCGGTCGGCAATGCCCGCATTGAATTTGTCGATACTAGTGGCGCCGTGACGGTTTTGAAAGACCCGGTACCCCTTATCGAGGGCGAAGTCGTTGATGCAACCTTCATGAGCGTCAAGGCGTTGCGCGCCTTTTACGAGGCGCAAATTCAGGCCGCCAAAGATGCGGGCGTATTGTTCTCGCTGCACTTGAAGGCGACGATGATGAAAATCTCCGACCCTGTGCTGTTCGGCCATGCCGTCAGCGTGTTTTTCTCCGACGTATTCGAAAAGCATGCCGATACCTTTGCCGAACTGGGCGTGGACGCCAACAACGGCCTTGGCGATTTGTATGCCAAGGTCGCGGAACTGCCCGACGACAAAAGGGCTGGCGTCGAGGCTGACTTGCAGGCCTGCATGGACAGCCAGCCCGATATGTACATGGTCAATTCGGACAGAGGGATCACGAACCTTCACGTTCCCAGCGATGTGATCATCGATGCCTCTATGCCGGCGACCATTCGCAATGGCGGTAAGGGATGGGGCCCCGACGGAGCGGAGGGCGACACCCTTTGCGTTATCCCCGACAGCAGCTATGCCGGCGTCTATGATGAAACCATCAAATTCTGCATTGAACACGGCGCCTTCGATCCGGCGACCATGGGCAGTGTACCGAATGTCGGGCTGATGGCCCAGAAGGCGGAGGAATACGGATCGCACCCGCAGACCTTTGTTGCACCAGCCAAGGGGGTGATGCGCATAGTCGATGCCAGAGGGGAAGTCTTGCTTCAGCACGACGTCGAGGAAGGCGACCTGTGGCGCAGCTGCCTGACCAAGGATGCGCCGATCCAGAACTGGGTCAAGTTGGCCGTCGACCGCGCCCGGGCAACCGGCGCGCCGGCGGTGTTCTGGCTGAACGAAGACCGTGCCCACGATCGCGAGGTGATCAGAAAGGTCGAAAAATACCTGCCCGATCACGATACCGACGGCCTGGAAATCCTGACCATGTCGCCGGTGGAGGCGACGCGTTTCTCGCTGGAGCGGATGAAGAAGGGCGAGGACACAATTTCGGTTACCGGCAACGTGCTGCGTGATTACCTGACCGACCTGTTCCCGATCCTGGAATTGGGTACCAGCGCCAAGATGCTGTCCATCGTACCGTTGATGAACGGTGGCGGCTTGTTTGAAACCGGTGCCGGTGGTTCCGCGCCGAAGCACGTGCAACAGATGCTGGAAGAAGGGCACCTGCGCTGGGATTCTTTGGGTGAATTCGCCGCTTTGGCGGCCTCTTTCGAGCATTTGAGCAACGCCACGGGCAATAAAAAAGCGGCGGTGCTGGGTAAGGCGTTGGATCTGGCGACAGAGAAATTGTTGGACGCCAATAAATCTCCCAGCCGCAAGGTCGGTGAAATTGATAACCGTGGCAGCCACTTCTACATTGCGCTCTATTGGGCACAGGCATTGGCCGAACAAGACGATGACGCGGGCCTGAAAGCCTCTTTCGCCCCCATCGCCGAACAATTGGCCAGCAATGAAGAAACCATAGTCGCGGAACTGGAGCAGGTTCAGGGTCCGGCGGTCGATCTTGGCGGATACTATCACACCGATCCGGTGAAAGTAGAGAAAGCCATGCGCCCGAGTTCGACACTAAATAGCATCATCGGCTAACAATGGGCATTGAAATACCGCCGCGCAGAATGGCTGGCTGCGCTGGCCACCTGCAAAAAGCACGGTGCAACGTTAATCATCGCCAAGCTCGACCACTTGACTCGAAGAGTTGCGTTCGTATCAAGCTTGATGGAATTCGGCATCGAATTCGCCGCCGTCGATAATCCGCATTCTTCCAAGCTCATAATCCACGTTTTCTGCGCCGTCGCCGAGTACGAGCGAGAAATGATTTCTGAGCGTTCGTAGATGCAGAATCGATTGGCAAACTGGTGGAAAGTCTTCGCCTAAGTATTGGCTGGTGTGACGTTGCTAACCAGCCACCCTGACCCCTTTTTTGGCCTTGGCTTGTTGGGCATTGGCGCTGAACAGCGGAAGAAAAAAGTCGGAAACTAGGCCTCAACTCCGAGAATTAAAGGTAGCGGTCGTCGGGCCGCCGTTTTTTTGGTCATGATCGCCCGCGATGCTCGGTTTGGGTCAAAAGCGGACTGTAGGTACAAGCTAAGACAGGGTACGTAGTTGCTGGAAAGCGGACATTGGAGAGTATCGCGGAGAGCGACGAAACGCAGATTCCTTTGCGACATTGTTTTAACCGCATGCTGTTCGCCTGCAGCGTTACCATTCATAGTTTGCGGTGTTTTATGCCAACACGCGCCTCCAAGAGGCTTCGATCCAACAATATGATGTCTAACGATTGAACACAAAACTGTTGATAATTCGGTTGCAGGGAAGCAATTGCGCCTGCGGTCTTCAGGTTGCGGTCAAATCAATCAACTCCTAAGTGGACTATAGATCAATGGTAAGAACAAACACCTGACCATACTTGGCAGGTGTTGCATATGTGTTGCACGGAGCAGACGGGATCGTGCGGTATCACGTGATAACTGGCGGTTTTCTGCGGTTTCTGTTGGCAGTGCCCATGAACACGGCCGGCCTCGCGCATACGGGGCCAAGTCGTTGATATTGTTTTGTAATTTTTGGTTGCGGGGGCAGGATTTGAACCTGCGACCTTCAGGTTATGAGGCTAACAGTAGATCCAAGCAAGTATCGAAACTATCAAAGGCAGAGGTCGCACGTTCGAATCGTGCCGGGTGCGCCATTTCTGTTCAAATGTACGAACCGAATACAAAGGGATTTCAACCCCTAACGGGCCTGTTCGCGCGACTTTGCTTGCGGGGGCAATGGTCAGCCGTGATAATCCCTCATTGCCGCAGATTTGGGCATCCTGCGTTTCCATCTCGCGTTTTATGGGAGACCTGGCATATTGAACCATTCGGGTTGAGATGAGCGGCGACAGTAATGCTTCCCGAACCTCCGCGCGGCTATGGGGATTGGCGCCGACACTGGCGCTTTTCATTGGCGGGCTGGTCTTGGCGGCCACCGCCTCCATCGCTGTCCTGCAATGGCAGACGTCGAGCCGCATCCTGTCAACGCTGGGTATACAGAGTATCAACACCAGTCTGGACCTGGTCGAGAAGACCGTCGAAGACCATCTGAGCCCCGCCCGCCGGCAGGTCGATCAAATAGCCGCCCTTATCGAAGACGGCCACTACGGCTGGACAAACCGTGACAGGCTGCGCGACCTGGTCATAGGCGCCGTCGCCACCGCGCCGCAGGTTGGCGGCATGATCATCAGGGGCGATCGCGGCCAGATCCTGCGCGCGGTCCGCCGCCCGGACGACGGCACGCTTGTTGTCGATTTCCCCACATCCATCGAGACCACCAAACTGGTGGACGACATCGGCCGTACCATCGCCAATCGAGGCAGCCATTGGGGCAGCATCGTTCACTCACCCGTCACCCACAACTTTTATGTCAATGTACGCCGGCGCCTGAAGCGCGACGGGCAACCGGCAGGCTTTATCGCTGCCGGCGTGACCATAAACGAGGTCTCCCGCCTGCTGGCAAATCTGTCGGCGGCGAATGACCGGATCGTCTACATCCGGCATGGCGAGGATCAGATCCTGGCGCATCCCAGTTTGGCAATGGGTGGCCTGGCCGGCGACGACATCACCACATTGCCGGCACTGGACGGGTTTGGCGACAAGGTACTGGCGAATATCGCCGAGGCCCAAGCGGCGCCAATCGGCGATGACGGTTTGGCGGAGAACACGTCGTTCCGCCAAATTTCCATTGATGGAACCCGCTATTTCATCTTCGAGCGAATTGTCGGGCAGTTCGGCCGACAGGCCGTGACCATAGGCGTCCATGTTCTGGCCTCGAAGGTCGATGCGCCGATCCGCCAACTCTACCTCTCCGGGGCCGTCGCCATTGGCCTTGTCGTCATCGCCCTTTTTTTGGCGATCGTCGTAAGCCGGCTCGTAACGCGGCCGATCCAGCAAATGGCCGATGCGTCCACGGCCATCGGTCAACTGCGCCTGGAGGATGTCGGCGATTTTCGGCCGAGCATGATCCGCGAAGTGAACGACCTCTCAGGCGCCTTGAACCGCATGCTGCTGGGACTGAAGGCATTCGAGACCTATGTGCCGAAGAAACTGGTGAGCCAATTGATCAAGCATGATCTGCCGGGGCGCGTTACCTCGGAGAGCCGGAACCTGACCGTCATGTTCACGGATATCGCTGGCTTCACCTCGATGAGTGAAACCATGAAGGCAAGCGAGGTCGCGAGCTTCATCAACCATCACCTAACCCTGCTGACAGACTGTATCGAGGCGGAAGGCGGCACAGTGGATAAGTACATTGGCGATGCCGTAATGGCCTTTTGGGGCGCGCCGGAGGACATCGACGATGCCGCCGACCACGCCTGCAACGCGGCCCTATCCATGGCCGATGCCATGGCGGCGGATAACGAAGAACGCCGCGCGGCCGGGCACGCGCCCGTGCGCATCCGTATCGGCCTGCATACCGGCCCCTTGGTGGTCGGCAATATCGGCTCACCCTCGCGCATGAACTATACCATCGTCGGCGATACCGTGAATGCGGCGCAGCGGCTTGAAAGCCTGGGCAAGGAGGTGGATGGGGATGCGGAAACCATCATCCTGATGAGCCACGACACCCGCCAGGCTCTACAAGGCGAATATGATCTACGCAGTGCCGGTGATTTTCAGGTCAAGGGCCGCAGCGAAGCCATAAAGGTCTATCGCCTGTTCGGCAGGGCCCCGGGACAGGCGTGATCCTTGCCCGCACCCCTCGACAACGCCGCCGCTCACCTGTCACCATGCGCCTCCAACAAAGCGCCACGGGGCCGGGCGTTTCTGACTTGGAAATAGGGGAAACGACATCATGAAACCTGTTTGTTTGGTGCTCGGCGCAGGGGCCGGGATTGGCGGGACCGTGGGGCGCCGGTTTGCCATGGAGGGCTATCACGCCGTGCTGTGCCGGCCGTCGGACCAGGCCGGGCTGGAGGCCCTGGTGGCGGGCATCGAGGAGGGCGGCGGCGCGGCCTCGGGCTATCTGCTCAATGCCGTCGAGCCGGACGCGATCGAAGAGCGCGTGGCGGCGGTGGAGAAAGACATCGGGCCGATCGAGGTGGTGGTCTTTAACCTTGGCGCCCAGATCGGCGACAGGCCCCTGGCGGAAACCACTTACAAGGCGTTCGAATTGGGCTGGCGCATGGCCACGTTCGCGCTGTTCAGGGTCGCCTCCGCCGTCTGCCCGCTGATGGAAGAGCGGGGATCCGGCACCTTTCTCGTCACCTCGGCCACGGCGGCGGTGCGCGGCAACAAAGGCCAGCATTCTCACGCCGCGGCCATGGGCGGGCGGCGCATGCTGTGCCAGTCCCTGAATGCGGAGTTCGGGCCCAAGGGCATCCACATCGCCCATATCCTGGTCGACGGCGCCGTGGATGCGCCCGACACCCTGGGCAAGATGCTGGGGCCGGAACGCTTCCAGGAAATGCGGGAGGCCAGGGGCCTGGAGCATGACGGCCTGATCCTGCCCGAGCGGGTGGCTGATACCTACCTGCACCTGGCAAAGCAGCACCGTTCCACCTGGAGCCACGAGATCGACCTGCGTTCCTTCTCCGATAGGCCCTGGTGGAACCACTAAGTCTGTTCGCTCACGCTTGTGCGCTAAAGCGTACCGCTACGCGGGTGCGGCGCATCGGCGCCGGGCCGCCGTCGCGGCCTGGTCTGTCGGAATCGACCTTGATGACCAGCGGGGCGAAACGACCAGTTGTTGCAGCCTCAAGGCTTCGTGATCGTCGGGTGCGAATTGGGCGTGACTCGGATCAACTGGAATGCTTCACTGCGCCTTCTAAAAAAGCAACGTCACAAGGGGAGGACAAAAACATGAAAAAGATCGTATCCGTTTTGGGTCTGATGGCCGCTGGCCTGTTGATGGCGAACCTGGCCGCGGCGCCCGCCGTGGCGGGGGATGGGCCGTATGTTGTGCGCGGCAATCAGCATATGCTGATCGGCATCACCCTGGACGAGGCCACCGTGCGCGCCGCCCTGCCGGCAGGGCTGGAGCCGGCGGAAGGTATCACCGGCGGCATCAACGTCTATACGTCCAAGGGCAGCGAAGATGTCGCCGCTTATGGCCGCAGCTATGTCTGGGTCGATGTCAAGGGCTACGACTCCATCAACGGCGGCCTGGGGCGCTATATCCTCTGGTCGGCCACATCCACCGGGCCGGACAAGCTGAAAAAGGCCGGCTATATGGAAGTCCAGGGCGATACCAGCGTCAGCCTGGATGGCCGCAACATTGCCGGCTCCACCATGGTCGGCGGCCAGAAGATCATGTCTACCGCAATCATGCTGAACGAGGACGGCAAGTGCGGCCCCGCCGCCGGCTCACTCAACTATCCCAGCCTGCCTGACGCGGGCGGCAAATTGATGGTGACGCAATACACCTTCACCGCCAAGATCTGCGGCGCCAAACCGGTCTCGGCGGAGATCCAGGTGGATGCGGGCCATCCCCTGGCCAAGTTCAAGCCCACCAAGGTGGTCTGGGCGGCTTATGCCAAAGATCTCAGCTTCTCGGGCAGCCCGCTGATGCCCATCAAGATGGCCTCGCAATAGACTGCAGCGCCATGTGAAACGGGAGCCGCCCGTGTCCAGGCCGGATGCGGGCGGCTCCAAACTTTTGGGCTAGTGCAACCCGCGTTCAATTAGACGCGCCATGCGCTATCGCGACTCGGTCCAGCTTTCGGAAAAGGCCAGGGCGCAGGTGCTGAAGGGACGGCCGTCCCGATCCGCCGGCCAGGGTTGGCCCGGCGCCTCTACCCCGTTGATGGACAGGCGCGCGCCCATGGCGGGGATCAGAATGGTGCAAACCCCGTATTGCCGGCCCGGAACCTCGTCTGGCTGGGTGTGGACCAGCAGGGGATCGCCACAGTCGAACCAGGTCATGGAAATTTCTTCATCCGGCGTGTCGATCCGCTCGGTCCAGAAATAGGCTGGATCGCCGGTCTTCGAGAATTCCGCCTCGCGCACCGGCAGAGCGGTATCCGCCAATTCGCCGTTCAACATGCCCTGTACCGTTTGCTGCAGCCAGCGGGCCATGGCGATGTTGTCGGTGTAGATGCGCCAATCCCCTCCCGTCAGTCCGCTTTTCATGTACAACACATGGCCGGGCCCGGCAGGACAAAATAGAATGCGCCAGAAACTGGCCTCTGTCGTCATCTCGCCGCCGTCGCTCTCACTCAGCCGGATAAACGGATTTTCGCCGGTCAGAATGACCCGATTGGCATCGACGGTGCTCATCACTCCCTACCTCCCAAAAGCGAATAAATTTCAGGCCACAAGACGGTACGGTAGCGTGTCACTGGAGCGTTGTGAAGCCGGAGACGGAGGCCGACCTGGCCAGCGGGTAATCCCTTGGACTGTATTCCAAAGTCTTCATAAACCCCGGTATCTTAAACAGGCGACTTGCGATGTCGTTGTTGCAATTCAATCTTAATTGGCGTCAAATAGTCGCAAGCATTCGGTGTTCCCGTAAATTCCGTAGACTGAGCGAATATTTCCGGCAGTGAAAGAACCGGGCGGCAGTCAATGTTTCGAGGGCGATTGATTGCATTTCTTGCGGTCCTTTGGGCCGGTACGGCGTATTTTGGGGATGCGGCCGCCACGACTGCTGCGTCCATTGAAGGCCATTTGCGCAATCCGCAAATTCTGTTGCAAACCCCATGTCCGGCCCATGACAGCGTTATCTTGGATAAGGGATATTTCAAGATCTGCTATCACAAGCGCTGGCGCATCGCGCACTGGGTCGCCTACCACATCACCGCCGCCGATCTGGAAGGCGGCATCGCCCGCCTGAAGGACTTCCGTGAAGACAAGACCCTGCTTGACCCGCAAAGTCGTTCGACGCTGGCCGACTACCGGGGCTCGGGCTACCAACGGGGCAAGGTGGCGCCAACCGAAGCGTTCGACCGCAGTGCCGCGGCCGCCTCGGCAACCCACTTGTTATCGAACATGGCGCCGTGGACCCCTGCCTTGGGCTCCGGCAAGTGGCGCCTGTTGGTGTTGGACTTGTTGAAGATAGTTGATGCCCATCGTGGCGCCTGGATCGTCAGCGGCAACCTGTTTGCAAAGGTCGACGGCGATGGTGCAAGCGCACGGACGTTCACGCGTACCGACCCGGTCAGCTATCCCGCATCCGATAAACGCCGTTGGCTGCGCAACGGCCGCGTTGCTGTTCCCACACATGCCTTCAAGGCCATTATTGTGGCGCGGGACAATGACAAACTTGTCGGATACGGATTCATCCTGCCGAACCAGAGGGAACGTCTGGCTTTGCCGATGCACGGCTATGAGGTCCCCATCGACGAGATCGAACGGCTCGCCGGCATCGACCTGTTCGCCGCGCTGGAAGACCAACTCGAGGACCAGCTTGAAAAAGACACGCCACCCTGGCCACCAAAACGGGAGCGCCGCCGATGAGTGATGATACGCAAAAAGATGTCAATCCGATCGTTACGTTTGCCATCGAACAGCCCTTGGTCCTCGGCCTGGCGCTCTTGATATTGGCAGTTCTGGTGATGGGCTTATTGATCACCACAGAAGCGCAATACGACACGCTAAATTTTGTGCCGGTTACATACGAAGCCGTCGTCGATGTTCTCATGCCGGTACTGTTCGTTGCACTTCTTGTGGAACGCACGATCGAGGTGTTCGTATCCACCGGCCGCAAACTGAAACGCGAACCCCTGGACCGGCAGGTGCTAAGGACCGAGGAGAAGATCGAACAACTTCTTCGGCGCATCGCCCTGTTCCAGTCCCAAATCAGCGAAGGGCGCTTGAACGGCCTTGGCGAGGCAGAACTGAAGCCTATCCTTGTAAGACTGGACAAGGCCAACGGCCTACTGTCAAAGCATCAGAACGCCAAGCGCGACGCACATGCGGACATGGAAAAATACAAGGGCCGTACGGCGCGGATTTCCTATATCGTCGGCGCCTTCATTGGCTTAATCATCGGCCTAGCGGGCCTTCGGGTCATCTCGCCTCTGGTGGACTACAAGCTGGCCAACTGGGATACCTTCCAGACGTTCGCCTTTCACAGCATCGATGTGGTTCTGACGGCGGCGCTGCTGGCGGGGGGCGCCGGCGGTATCCACCAGATCATCTCCATTTTCAGCGAATACTCCAAGAAAGCGCGCAGTAACGTTTGACGCTTTCTCTGCCGACATGAGGTTGACGCTCATTCAGGGCCGGAACTGCAACACTCTTGGGCCCAGGCGGCTGGGCTGGGCAATGATGCGGTAGGCGGTCTCGACCCAGTCGCAAATCAGACGCCGGGTATCGCGGGGGTCGACCATTTCCTCCATCTCGAAACGGTTGAGGGGCCCTACGGGGCCACGGGCGCTTTCGATGCGGGCCTCGATCTCGGCGCGCAGGGCTGCCGGGTCCGCGGCCTCGGCCAACTGACGTTTATAGGCGGCTTCGATGCCGCCCTCGGGCGGGATGCCGCCCACATCGGCCGACGGCCAGACCACCCGCACCGACGGCGTCGCCAGGGGGGAGGCATAGTTGTTGCCGGCAACGCCGAAGCTGCGCCGGGCGATCACTGTGAAAATGGGTACCTTTACCTGGGCGAAGGCCACCATCCATTCCCCGCCCTTGCGGATGGTGCCGGCGATCTCGTGCTCCAGACCAACGGCGAAGCCCGGGTTGTCGACCAGGTTGAGGATCGGGATATGGAAGACATCACACAGGTCGATATGGCGGCGCAGCTTGTCGCAGCCGTCCGCGGTCAGGGCGCCGCCGTTCACGTGCCGGCTGTCTGAGGCGATGACGCCCAGGGGATGGCCGTTGCAGCGGATGAAGCCGGTGATCTGGTCCGTGCCCCACAGGGGCCCGATCTCGAAAAACGAGTCCCTATCCGCCAGCAGCCGGATGGCTTTGCGCATATCGAAGGTGGCGGTGCGGCTGCGCGGGATCAGAGTGAACAGCTCCTCTTCCCGCCGGTCGGCCGGATCGTCGGCCCTGGCCGGCAAGATGGGCGGGATTTCATAGGCGCTGTTGGGCAGGTAGGAGAGGAAGCGCCGGGTGATGGCCATGGCCTCGTCTTCGTCCTCGGCCAGATTATCCACCGAGCCGTTGGTGCAATGGATGCGCCAATCCCCCAGCTCTTCCTTGGTGATGTCATAGCCCATGGCGTGGCTGACCACCGGCGGCCCGGCCACGAACAGTTGCGCGATGTCCCTCACCATCACCGAGAAATGCCCCAGCACCGCCTTGGCGGCGCCGATCCCCACCACACTGCCCAGCAGCATGTTGACCACGGGCACGGTGGCGAGCTGTTCGGTATAGAGTTCGCTGCCCAGATGTGCCGGCAGGAATGAGCCGCCGCCGCCCGTGACCCGGGGCCGGCCCGCCTTGATGGCGCCGCTGCTTTCCTTGGCATCGCTCTCGCCCGAAGTCTCTTGCTTGGGCACCATGGTGGCGACGCTGCCACCGCCCGAAGAACCATCGAGCAGACGGATAGAAGGTGCCTGTAACTCCAGCGACAATTTATCCAAATGCCGGCTTTTGGAGCCGATGGCGCCGTCCGCATGGCCGCCGCGGGAGGTGAAATCGTCGGCGCAGACCACCGCCGTGCGGTTGGCAATGGTGCCCCAACCGCCCACATGGTTGGCGGGGGTAAAGGCCTCCACGGAACCGTCCTCACCATAGGTGCCGAAGCCAGCCAGGCTGCCCACTTCCCGGAAGGAACCGTCGTCCAGCAGCAGATCAATGCGTTCCCGGCAGGTCAGCTTGCCACGGTTGCGCTGGCGTTCCACGCCGGGATCCTCGGAACCGGGCGCCAGGCGGGCATGGGCAAACTGCTGCAGGGTCGCGACTTCCTCCAGCACCGGGGTCCAGGTTTCGTTGGGGTCGCGGGCGGCCAGGTCCCGCTCCGCATCGCCCACATCAGGCGTGATTGCAGCGACAACCTGGCCGGCCATCACTTCATCCCCTTCGCGCACCGGCTGTATGGCGGTAATGGTGCCCGAGCATGGCGCGGGTACAGCCGCCTCCATCTTCATGGCGCTGATCACCAGCACGGTTTCGCCCACTTCCACACGGGCACCTTCCGCGAGTGAGAGCTGCACGATGCTGCCCGCCATGGGGCATTCCAGACCCGTGGCGCCGTCGCCGATCTCGAGCGGCGGCAGGCTGGAATGAAAAACAGTGGTTTTCGGCCCGCCACCGGGTCCGACAAGGGCGGCGGCCTGCTGTTCCAGGAAGCTCGCCGCTTCCCCGCCTGAATCCTGTCCGGCGGGCTGCGAAAGTTCGTCATGCTCCGCCATGAACGAGGTGCGGGCATCACCCAGGGCCAATTCAGGCTTCTCCAGTATGCCGCGCAGTTGCGCCAGGTTGGTGGGCAGACCGCCAATGTGAAATTCATCCAGTGCCGCCAGGGTGCGCTTTACGGCCGCGTCCAGATCACGGCCCGAGGGCGCGGTGCCGATCAACTTCGCCAACAGGGGATCGAACTGGCCCGGCGGGGTATAGCCAAGATAGCCGCAGGCATCCACACGGATGCCGGAGCCCGAGGGCTCCTTATAGCCAGTAATGGTGCCCCCGCCCTGGGCCACGACCCGTGCCTGCACCGCATAGCCTCGCGGTTTGCCGACAGCCGCCTGTTCGTCCAGGCCCAGGTCGGCGAGAGCGGCGCCGGCGGCGATGCGGAACTGGCTTTCGACCAGGTCAATGCCAGTGACCTGTTCCGTCACCGTGTGTTCTACCTGAATGCGCGGATTGCATTCGATGAAGTAATAGGTGCCGTCTTCCGGCGAGACCAGAAACTCCACCGTACCGGCGTTGACGTAGTCCGCCGCCTTAACCAGCTTGATGGCATCGTCCAGCATGTTTTGCCGCAGGCCTTCATCCAGGCCGGCGGCGGGCGCGATTTCTACCACCTTTTGATTGCGGATCTGCACCGAACAGTCCCGCTCCCACAGATGCACGGTGTTGCCCCTGGCATCAGCCAGGACCTGCACTTCGATATGACGCGGCCGCTGGATTAGTTTTTCGATGAAGATCGCGCCATCGCCAAACGCCGCCGCGGCCTCGCTCTGGCAGCGTTCGAAGGCTTCCTCGAGTTCATCGTCGGATGCCACGGCGCGCATGCCCCGCCCGCCGCCGCCGGCGGAAGCCTTCAGCATCACCGGATAGCCAATATGGTTCGCCATCTCGCGTGCCTCGGCGGCGGTAGCGAGGGCGGCCGTACTGCCGGGCACGACGGGGATGCCGCTAGACTGGGCCAATGCCCGGGCCGTGACCTTGTCGCCAAACAATTGCAGGGCGGCGGCGGACGGCCCGATGAATTTAATCCCGGCACTTTCGCACTGGGCCGCAAAATTGGCGTTCTCGGACAGGAAGCCATAACCGGGGTGGACGCAATCGCACTGCATTTCCTTGGCGATATCGATCATCGCGGCGCCGTTCAGATAGGCTGCGACACCGTCTTCCGCCAATGGCCTAGCGTGGTTGGCCATGCGCGCGTGCAGGGACAGGGCATCGGCCGGGGCATGGACGGCCACCGATTCCATGCCCAGGGCGGCTGCGGCCTTGGCGATACGAATGGCGATTTCGCCCCGATTGGCGATCAGGACCCGTGCGTGCGGCGCCATGTTTCCTCCGTCTATTCTCTTCTTCCGTTATGGCTCTTTATCAACCGGCGGCGCCGGTTTGAAAAGCCTTGGCGTCCAACTTCAATCAGCCAAGCCGGGCGGGGGGACGAAGCCGCCGAATTCCTGCTGTACCAATTGGGCAAAGCGAAGGCAGGTATAGTCGCTGAATTCCGCGCTGACCGCTTGCATGCCGATGGGCAGGCCGTCGGCGCCGGGACCGGTGGGAAACACCGTGCTGGGCAGATAGCTGACCGTCACCATCCCGGCCCAGAATAATTGCTGTAAATAATCCTGCTCATCGTCATCCACCATGATCTTGCGGTTTTGAATGTCGCCGTGGTCATGGGGAAAGGCGGTGGTCGCCATAGCCGGGCAGATCAGGATATCCCAATCTTCGAAGAAGCGCCGCCAGGCCAGCCGCAGGCCCTCCCGTTCGTTGTTCCAATACAACCAGTCCTTATGATGTTGCACGGTGGCGCGGGCCATTATGGCTTCTGGGCTGTCGTCGTCGGCCGCGAATTGCCCGGCCGCCTCTATGCTTTCGGCGAACCGGGCATCGGAAAGACGTGCCGACGTGGCACCTTGCAACATGTGGAGATAAGTCCGATGCGAATTGCCGGCATCGAACCCTGGCCGAGCCGTATGAGACACCTTGGCGCCGCGCTTGGAAAGTTCCTCGCCCATGGTCTGCGCCCGTGACGACATCTCGGCGCTGACCGGGGCCAGGGGATCGTCGGCCCAGATGGCGATGCGGAAGTCCGAGAGGGAAGTCTGATCCGGTTTCGGCAGATCCAGCTTCCAGCCCGGCGCATTCAGTGTGTCCGCGCCCGCCACAAGGTCCATGGCCAGTTCCAGGTCCTGGGCATCGCGGGCCAGGGGTCCGACCACTGCGATATCCGGCCGCGCCAGCAGGCCGGGCAGGGCGTGGCCCTGGGGCGGAATAATGCCCCAGGTGGGCTTGTGGCCGAAGACGCCGCAGAAGTGCGCCGGGTTTCGGATCGAGCCGCCGATATCCGAACCGCTGTCGAGGGCGCAGAAACCCGCCGCCAGCGAGGCCGCGGAGCCGCCGGACGAGCCACCGGGCGTGCGACTCTGATCCCAGGGGTTATTCGTGGTGCCATAGACTTTGTTGTAACTCTGAAAATCCGCCAGGCTGAGGGGCACGTTGGTTTTGCCAAGGAAATGCGCACCGGCGGCCTTGAACCGCTTCACCACTGCGGCATCGTCCGTCGCGATGTTGTCCTTCAGTTCCGGAAATCCCCAGGTCGTCGGCAGGCCGGCGATGTCATAGCTTTCCTTGATGGTCATAGGCAGCCCGTGCAAAGGGCCGAGTGGCTTGCCATCCGCCAGAGCCTGGTCGGCCGCGTCGGCGGCGTCCCGGGCTCGCTCGAAATCGCGCACCGGGACGGCGTTGAGGGTGCCGTCAAACGCTTCGATACGGCCGATGAAATAGTCCGTCAGTTCCCGCGCACTGATCTCCTTGTCGCGGATCTTTGCGGCTAGCGCGGTTGCCGATTGAAATGCCTCTTGCATGCCCGATGTCCTCCGATCGTCCTGCCGTTGTGCGGTTTCGCATTCGCCGCGTTGCCCCTAGACTAGAGCATGTCGTAGCGTTGCAGCCAAGACCGGCCGGTTCATCGGCTCGGAGTGAGGGCAATGGAAAAATTGAGATTGGCGGTGATCGGCGCCGGCCTGATCGGGCGGGAGCATTGCGAACTGATCGCCAACCACGCCGCTGCCGAACTGGTCGGCCTGGCCGATATCAGCGAGGCGGCGGCGCAGTACGCCAATGACATCGACGCCGCCTATTTCGCGGACTATGGGGTAATGCTCGATGATGTCGAAGCCGACGCCGTCATTGTGGCTTTGCCCAATAATTTACACCTGGAAACCGGCCTGGCCTGCCTTGCCAAGGGCCTGCCCTGTCTGATCGAAAAGCCCATCGCCGATACCGTGGCCGCCGCCCGCGAACTGGCGGAAGCAGGCGATAGGTTGGGCGTGCCCATCCTAATCGGCCATCACCGCCGCCACAGCCCGGACATCCGGGAAGCGCGCCGTTTGATTGCCGAGGGTGCCCTGGGGGACCTGGTCGCGGTGAACGGTATGTGGCTGGCTGACAAGCCGGGGGACTATTTCGATATGCCGTGGCGCCGCGAGGCCGGCGGCGGGCCGATCCTGATCAACCTGATCCACGAGATCGACTGCCTGCGTCACATCGTGGGCGAGATCGAAAGCATTCGCGCATTCGCTTCCAATGCCGTTCGGGGCTTCGATGTGGAGGATACGGTGAGCATCGCCATTCGGTTCGAAAACGGCGTGCTGGGCAGTTTCCTCATGAGCGATGCGGTGGCCTCCCCCTACACTTGGGAGGTGACCTCGGGCCAGGCCCTCTATTTTCCCCATCAGCCGGGCGACAGCTATGTCTTCGGCGGCCGCGAGGCCACCTTGGCTGTGCCCAGCATGAACATCTGGCGCCATTACGGCGCTGACAAGCACTGGCAGGACCCCCTGTTGCGTCAGAACCTGGGTTTGGATGACTCTCGTGCCTACGAGAACCAACTCGATCACTTCCTCGACGTTATCACGGGCAAGGCGCCCCCCGCCGTCACCGCCCAGGACGCCATGACCACTCTCGCCGCCACCCTGGCAGTGGACCTGGCCGCCCGCGAGGACCGCACTGTAACGACTCAGGAGATGCTGGATTAGTCGGGCGTATTCGTACGCGCCTAATCCTGGTCCAACCGCGCTTCCAATTCGTGGCGCAGGATCTTGCCGGTGGTGGAGCGGGGGAAGTCGTCGAAGTCGATGAAATGCACCGCCTTGGGCAGCTTGTAGCGGGCCAGTTTGCCGGCGCAGACGGCGATCAGGTCATCGGCTTCCAGTGTTTCATCGGTACGGGCGGCGAAAACCACGGGCACTTCGCCCCATTTCGGGTCTGCCTGGCGAACGACAGCAGCATCGGAAATGGCGGGGTGGGCCAGAATGTGTTGTTCGATCTCGGCCGGGTAAATATTCTCGCCACCGGACTTGATCATGTATTTCACCCGGTCCACGAAATCCAGGCTGCCGTCGGGATTGCGGCGGAAAACATCGCCCATGTGGAACCAACCGCCGCGGAAGGCCTCCAGGTTCGCAAGATCATTGTTCCAATAGCCCGAGAACAGGGACGGCCCGCGAATGGCCAGTTCACCCGGTTCGCCATCGGGGACATCATTGCCTTCGCTGTCCACCAGGCGGATTTCGCAAAGATCGTTCTGCTGTTTCGACAGCGTGGTCGGCGCGGCGCCGATGGGAACATAAGCGGCCGTGGCCGGCGGCATCCCCGTCTCGGTGGAGCCAAAAGTATTGAGATAGGGCGCGTTCAATAACCTGGTGATCTCCGCCAATTGCGGCCGGGGCACCAGGTCCGCCATGGCGCCGATCATGCCGATACCCTTGGGCTTGATCTGCCGTTCCTTCAAGACATTGATGAAATCCATGATCATGCCCGGAATCACGGTGAAGTAATGCACCCGTTCGCTTTCGGCGATATCTGCCAGCACCTCGGCCTGATAGCCGTCGACCACGATCACCTTGCCGCCGCGCAACAGGGTGGCGAAGGTGAAATCGTTGGAGCCCATATGGAACAGCGGCGTCCAGGCGACGAAGGTATCCTCGGCCGGCGCACCGGTCTCGGCGCCATAGATGCCGGTGCGGGCGATCATGGCCCGATGGCTGATCAGGGCGCCCTTGGGCAGGCCGGTGGTGCCGGAAGTGAAGATGATGATCAGGCCGTCTTCACCGCCGGCCCGTGAATCGGGCTCGTCGGGCGCGGCGGCTGCCAACGCCGCCTCGTAGTCTGGACCGATCTCCAGGTTATAGAGATTGGGCAGGAAGCCGGGCTGGACGATCAGCATCTTCGGCGAGGTGAGCTCGATGCAATGATGCAGCTCATACTCTGACAGCCGCCAGTTCAGGGCCACGGTGATGGCGCCGATCTTAGCCGCGGCCAGGTTAACCTCTACATATTCCAGGCAGTTATGCGCCAGTAGGCCGACCCGCTCCCCAGGCCCCGCGCCCTGGGCCAGCATGACCTGGGCCAGGCGGTTGACCCGTTCGTTCAAGGCACCATAGCTGCGGCTCTGGCCGTCACAGACAAGGGCGATGTCGTCGGGCCGGCGCCGGGCCTGGGCCGCGAACATGCGGCCCACATTGCCACCGCCTGCCTGTCGGATCAGGTCCATTGCCCTAGGTCCCTTCCACCAGGGCCAGGACCCGTGCTGGGCTGCCCGAGCCCTGGCGTATCTTCAGCGGCGGCGTGATCAGCACAGCGCCCTGGGGCGGCAGGGCATCCAGGTTGGTCAGCGCCGGCAGGCCAAAGCGGTTGTTGCCGTGCATGTGGTAATGGCAGGGATAGGGCACGTTGAAATGTCCCGCCTGGCCCGCATCCGTTCCCACCGCCTCGCAGCCGAAACCGATCACGTCCCGTTCCTCGATCAGCCAGGGTATCAGGTCCTCGTGCGGTCCCGGCGTATGGGCGCCGGTGGCATCCATGTTCATGTAGTCGACGGGATCGCGCTTGCGGGACCAATCCGTGCGCATCAACAGCCAGGACCGGGGCGGGATCTGGCCATGTTCGGCTTCCCAGGCTTCGATGGTTTCTTGGGTCAAGAGATAGTCCGCATCGGCAGCCGCGGCATCGGAACAATCGACCACGCAGGCATGCGCGAGGAACTTTTCCACCGGAATGGTGTCGGTGGCGTTCTCGGGCAGGTCCTTGCCGGAGACCCAATGGATCGGCGCATCGAAATGGGTGCCGGTATGTTCGCCGCAGGAGAGATTGTTCCAGTAACAGAACGGGCCGCGATGGTCGTAGCGGGAAATCTCCTCCATGCGGAATGGCCAGGACTGGCCGAATTCCGGTGGCATGACGATGGTCGGCACGTCGGGCTGCAGGGTCATGGTCAGATCCACGACACGGATGCCGCCGCCCACGATGCCGCCCAATAGTTGCCTCAACAGACCGGCGTCAGACATTGGCTTCTCCACCGAATCCGGTCATTCCCGCGAAGGCGGGAATCCACGCCTGTGCCGGTCGCCCTGGACTCCCGCCTTCGCGGGAGTGACGGCAATAGTCACAGCTTGATCTCACGCTCGATCTCCTTTGGGTTTTCCGCCAGGCGTTCGGCGATCTCTTCGGCCACGGCGCCGATGGAGAGATCCTCCTGACCCTGTTGCAGGGCGCGGACGATGCGCCCCGCCACCGTGTCGGCGGGCAGTTTCGGCGGCGGCACCATCTGGTGCCATTCATCCTCCAGGGGCCCCACATAGGCATTCAGCACGCGGACGCCGCCCGACTTCATCTCCGCGCGTAGGCATTGCGCCAGCGACCGGGCCGCCGCCTGGGAGGCGGAATAAGTGCCGAAATGGGGATTGTTCACCTGGGCATAGGCCGAGAACACGTTGACCCAGGCACAGGCGCCGTGCTGGCCGTCGGCGCCCCGGGCTCGCATGGCGGGGCCAAAGGTGCCGGCCAGGCGCTGCAGGCCGAAATAATGGATCTCCATCTCGTCCCGGCTGGTGTTCATATCCATGCGGTCGACGATGCCGCCGGGCCGCAGGTGATAGCTGTTGTTGACCAGGATCTCCACCTTGCCGCCCAACACGGCGGCCAGTTCCTCGACGCTGTCCGTATCCGTGACGTCGAGGGGAAACAGGGTGACGCCGTCCATTTTCCTGACCGCATCGAGCGGGGCAGAGGCCTTCCAGGGCTCGGCGTGGCCAACGAATATTTCCCTGGCGCCGGCCGCGCCGAAGGCCTTGGCCAGGGCCAGGCCCAGTTCCGTCTTGCCATTTACGATCAACACGCGACGGTCCTTGGGGTCCATGCTCAACTCCCGCAATTGCAGATCATCTTCCGGGTTCTCTCCCGGTGTCTCGGGCCGGGCGTTCATCACCGCATGGCCGCTGCGGTCCAGGTTCAGGGATAGTTTCACCCGCTCCCCCTGCGCGCAATCTTCCGCCAGGTGGGCCACCACCGAGGGCCCCGCATCCATGCGCACCACGCCCAGGCGCCAGGGCACGCGGTCGCGGAAGAACAGATCGTTGGCGTGATGCAGTTTGGTTTCAGCCAATACGGTGCCGCCCGGATCCACATCCCGCCAGGGCAGATCGTCACTCAAACAGTTGCCGCAGACCTGACGCGGGGGATACTGCACCTGGCCGCATTCGGCGCAGGCCTGTAGGGCGAAGCGGCCGACGGCGGCCATGGCGGTCAGACCCTGGGCCTCGCGGGAGCGGTTGCCCGGCGGCTGCGTCGGCTGCCGGGTACGGACGACCGGGTCCTTCTTGGGCGGGGGCGGCAGGCGGGTGGTCATGCGCCGGCCCGCGCCAGAATGGCGGCCGAGGAGCAGAGGCCCCGGTCATAGTTGATCATGCCGAAGCAGGAGGCCAAACCCATTCGCGCGCCCTCTACCACGTGGCCCAGGCATTGATCGGTCAACTGCCGGACCGACTCCACCAGGCCCAGGGAGCCGCCGGCCGCCCCCGCCTGTCCCACGGAGAGCTGCCCGCCGGAGGTGTTGAAGGGGAAATCGCCACCGGCCCGCAAATCCTTCTCCCGCACCAAGGCCGCGGCGCCGCCCTTTTCGCAGAAGCCCAGATCCTCGATCTGCATGAAACAGATCACCGGATAGTCGTCATAGGCTTGCAGGAAATCCATATCCCCCGGCCCGACGCCGGCATGGTCGTAAAAATCGTCCACGTCCATGGCCCAGCCGGCCCTGATCTGGATCGGGTCCTCGGGAAAGGCGTTATGCCGTTCGATGGTGGAGAGGATGCCGGCATATGGCAGGCGGAGGGACCGCGCCCGGTCCTCGCTCATTACCAGAAAGGCCTCCGCCCCGGCGCAGGGCATGACGCAGTCGAACAGGCACAGGGGATCGGCGATGGGCCGGGCGCTGAGGTAATCGTCCATGCTCAGCGGCCGCTTCATCATGGCATGCGGCGTGGCCAGGGCGTTGTCCCGCTGGGCGATGCACAGCTTGCCGAAATCCTCCCGCCCCGCGCCGAATTCCCGCATGTAGTGGTCGGTCAGAAAAGCGAAGGAGGCATTGGGCCCGCCCGAGCCATAGGGATAGACCGCATCATTTGCGAATTGCGAGAAGGAGGCGATGGTGTTGCGGAAACTATCCACATGATTGGTGTCCGCGGCAATACAGGCAACGATGTCGGCATCGCCGGCCTGCACCGCCCGGGCGGCCCGGCGAAGTGCGACCGCGCCCGAGGCCCCGCCCATGGGGATATGATCCAGCCAGCGCGGCGAGGTGCCCAAATGCTGCATCAGCCCGACGGCACTATCCGGCGCCAGGGTGAAGGAGGAGATGCAGAAACCATCCACGTCTTGCTTGGTGATCCCGGCGCCCTTGATTAACTCCGCCAGGGCGCGGCCGCAAAACCAATGGGCGCTGCGCAGGGAATAGCGGCTATATGGCACGGTCACCGGCACGCAGACGGCGACGCCCCTATAATCCTGTCGCGGCATGAACCGCTATAGCCCCTTGGGATGGGTCAGGAACTCTTCGATGACTTCCGGTGGCGGCTGGATATAGTCGGAGGTGCGGCTCACATGCAGGCCGGTCGAGCGTCGCAGCTTCACGGCCATCTCCGCCATCTTTGTGACGATGGGAATGCCGTTGACGATGGGTGCGCCGTCCACATTGTGATTGTGCTCCTTGGCGAACAGCAGCATGGGTATGCCGCCGCCCGGGATCAGCACGTCGCAGCCATGGGCCACCAGGGGCTTGGCCTGTTCGGCGAACAGGCGTTTGACGTTCTCGAAGTTCTCCTCGGAATCGAAGCCGGCCATGATCTGTCCCGGCTCGAACGTCATGGCATGCACACCCGTGACCCGTTCCCTGAGGCCGTATTTGCCGATCTGGTGGTGGAACCAGGGGATGAAACGGGGATTGATGGTAACGATGCCGCTCTGCTGACCCAATTGGCAGCAATACAGCATGGTGGCCTCGCCCAGGGCGACCACGGGGATGTCCACCGCGGAACGTGCCTCGTAAAGGCCGGCGTCCTGGAAATGGCCGACGATGAAGGCGTCATAGCCGTCCCGTTCCGCCTGCACCGCGTTGACGATCATCTCACGGGCGCAGCGGAATTCGACCAGGGGATGGGCGTAGGAATCGAACGGCGTGATGCCGACCACTTCCACTTCCGTGCCCTCGTCAACGATGTCCGCCAGATGGGCGCGCAGGTTGTCCCAATAGGTCGCGCCGTTCTCATAGTCCACATAGCTTTGATAGCGGATGCGGATCCCTGCCATCGTATCCTCCCAATTCCCGTTTGCCGTTTAGGCTAGCACATTTTATGACGTAGGCGTTCCATCCGTCACAAGGATCAACCGTGCGCGTATCCCCCCTGCTGCCCATGATGGCGGCGCTTTACGGCCTGGGTCTGGCCAATATCTTCATCCGTTCTTCCATGGGTGTGCTGGCGCCGGAACTGGCCGCAGATTTGGCCCTGACGCCGGAAATGCTGGGCGCCATCGCCTCGGCCTTCTTCCTCAGTTATGCGGCGATGCAGATCCCCACGGGCCTGCTGCTGGATCGCTTCGGCCCCCGGATGAGTGTCATCGGCCTGTTCCTGTTCACGGTGATCGGCACCCTGTTGTTCGCCCTGGCGCCGTCCGGCCCGGTCTTACTGGCGGCACGGGTCATGATGGGCCTAGGCTGTGCCGGCGTATTCGCGGGCGCGTTCCTGATCATCGCACGGTTCTATCCCCCGGCCCGCTTCACACCCATCGGCGCCACCCTGAATAGTTTCGCCATGCTGGGGACGTTTCTGGCCACCATCCCGCTGGCCTTTCTGGTCACCGCACTGGGCTGGCGCGACAGTTTCCTATGGATCGGGATCGCAATGGCTCTGATTGCCTTGTTGGCGGTGTTGACCCTGCGGGACCAGCCGCCCGGCATCGATGCAACGGCAACGCGGGAACGCCAAGAAACTCTGGCTCAGGTGCTGGCCGGGTCGTGGGCGGTGATCCGCACGCCGGGTATCCTGATGATCACGTCCGGCGGCCTGGCGCTGTCGGCCGGCAATACCATCCTGGGCATCTGGGGTGGGCCGTACCTGCACGATGTCCATGGCTTAAATGAGACGCAGCGAGGCAGTGTCCTGATCTTCATGGCCGTTGCCGGCGTCGCCGGTCACTTCGCCTATGGCCAGGCGGCGAAAGTCTTTAATACGCTCAAGGGCCTGGTGCTGGCCGGCACGGTCCTTATTGCGGCGATCATGGGCACATTGGCGTTATTGCCTTCGCCCAGCCTGGTCACGGTCACGGCTCTGTTGGCGGCCTTGGGATTGGCCTGTGGCTTTCCAACCATTTTATTGTCCCACGGCCGCGCTTTGGTACCGGACCACCTGATCGGCCGTGGCCTGACCACCGTCAACACCGGCATCATGATCGCCATTGCCGCCATGCAGATGGCAGTTGGCGCCATCATCGGCACCATTGCGACGATGGCGGAAAACGTCGCCCCCAGCGTCGGATACCGCGCGGCATTCGCATTCATCGCAATTATGGCGGCGGTCACCTTCGTCATTTACCTGAAGTCGGAAGACAAGAAGCCAATACCGGGAAAACTAGAATAAAAATACACACCAAGGTCGCAGTCGAAACATTAATACGCGGGCAAATAGATCTTATTATAAAATCTGAATATTTCACGCGTCGTTGAAATAGAGCCGGCGTAACAATTTTGAATCGGTCGCCTTAATATTATAGCAACATGTTCTCTCTAAGCTGGTGCTACTTGAGAGGCCGAATTCGGCAACTTCGGACAAATCGCGGTTTTCGCCGAAAGCCTCCTGAAAATTTTCAATCACGGGACCCCTGGCGACGACCCCCTTGATCACCGGGGGTTCAAGCTAGAGAGGAATGTAATCGTGAAGAATCTTCGTAATCGTATAGTCGTCTCGGCGCTGGCGTTCGCCGCTGCGATGACGTTTGCCGTCTCGGCCCAGTCGGCCGGCGGCAGCATCGCGGCGATGGAAATCGATGGCTTGTATCAAAAGGACGGCAAGGGACTTTATGATCAGATCGTCGCCGCCGCGACCAAGAACGGCGGCCAGGCTCTGCCGGTCAAGGTTGTTCACCCGAACCGGGCTTTCAAGGAATTCGAAAGCGGCAAGGTGGCTTGCATTTCACCGGCCAACACCAATCCGGATTTCTATAGCTTCAAATTCGAAACCGTCGAATCCGCATCCATGACCACGGCCAAGGTCTATATCTTCACCAAGACGGGCAGCAAGCCGATCACCGATCTGGCCGAACTCAAGGGCAAGAAAGTGGGGATCCGCTCCGGCATGCCGTATGGCAACAAGGTCGAGGGCGCCGGTTTGAACCTGGTCAAGGCCAAGACCGACGAGGCCAACGTGAAAAAACTCAATGCCGGCCGCATTGATGCCTTCCTGGCCTATACGCCCGATATGCTGACCCTGTTCCAGAACATGGGCATCGAGCCGTTGTCCTATGACGAGAGCCGGCCCATCGCGGTGCATGAAGACACGGTTCTTTGCCGCAAGGACAAGGGTGGTGATCAGATCGTCGCCAACTTCAACGCCGGCTTCAAGAAGATCGAATCCAGCGGTGAGTTGAACAAAATTCTCGGCGAATAGGAACAAAACCGTTCCGGCGGCCGGCGCCCATCAGCACCGGCCGCCAACATACCGACGCCGGCAACCGCCTTGCGATCCATAAAAAAAATCGAGTGCAAAATATGTCCGACACAGATAACGACGCGACGGCTGAGAAAATCGAGAAAACCAGCCTCGCGACACGTGTCATCATTTCCTCCCTCGCCGCGGCCACAATACTCGCGGCTCTTTTGATCACCTTCTATTCCTTCCGCTCCAACGGCATGGTTTCCGAGAGCCTGGCCTCCCGCGGCAGCCAAGTGGCGATGCTACAGGCCACTGCCCTGATCCAGCCCGTCAGCGACTATGAAATGGAACCGGTGGAGAAAATGCTGACCGCCCTCGTTGCAGACGGGGACATGCAGGCAGCGCGGGTTTTCGACGGTGACGAGCAAGTCATGGCCGAAGCCGGCGAATGGCTGGAAAATGGCAAAGCCGTCATGGTGTTTCGCCACGACCTGACGGCTGGCGAGGGCGAGAATGCAGAATTGCTGGGCCGGTTCGAATTGCAGGTCAGCCGTGCCGCGCTGCTGGCCGCTCAAAAACAGGATATTTGGATTGGCATCGGCGCAATTCTCACTATTGCGGCGGCCCTGTTCCTGGTCATCAAACTTAGCCTCTTGCAGATTACCCGGCCCCTGCATGCGATGATCGGTGTCATGGGGGCGCTATCTTCGGGCGATACCTCAATCGAAGTGCCTGAACAGAGCAAGACCAACGAAATCGGTGAAATCGCCCGTGCGGTGCAGGTTTTCAAGGACAGCCTGATGGACACGGAGCGCTTGCGCACGGAGCGCGAAGGCAACGCGGCCCGGGCCGCCGCCGAGCAGCAGGACATGCGGCGCAAGATGGCCGATGAGTTCGAGGCCAACGTGGGCGCCATCGTTTCGGAAGTTGCCAATTCCGCGAATACGACCCAGTCCTCGGCCCAATCCATGTCGCAGATCGCCGCCGACACGGCCCGTCAAGCGGTAACGCTGTCCAATGCATCTTCCGAAGCCTCGGAGAATATTCAGACCGTATCCGCCGCATCCGAACAACTGGCTAGTTCTATCCAGGAGATCGGGCGCCAGGTCACCGCATCGACCGAGATCGCGAATGGGGCGGTGCATGAAGCACAAGCCACTAACGAGCAGATCCAGGGACTGGCAGATGCCTCCGACCGCATTGGTGAAGTTGTGGCATTGATCAACGATATCGCCAATCAGACGAACTTATTGGCCCTGAATGCCACAATCGAGGCGGCGCGCGCCGGCGATGCCGGCAAGGGCTTTGCGGTCGTAGCATCGGAGGTAAAGAACCTGGCCAATCAGACCGCCAAAGCAACCGAAGACATATCGGGCCAGATTGGCGGCATTCAAGACGCCACCAAGGATGCGGTCGACGCCATTGGCGGCATTGGCCGCACCATCGACAAGATCAACGAGATTACCGCTTCAGTGTCGGCCGCAGTAGAGCAGCAAGGCGCCGCCACACAGGAGATCGCCCGCAGTATTGAGCAGGCGGCACGCGGAACGGCGGACATGGGTTCGAGCATTGGCAATGTCACCAACGGCGCGGACAAGACGGGGGATGCCTCCGCCAAGATCGTGCAGGCCGCCGACGATATGTCGCAACAGACTGAAAAGCTGCGCGGCGAAGTGGGCAAATTCCTGCAAAACGTCAGGGCCGGCTAGCCTGCCTGTTTTCGACCCAGCCATAGTCGACTAGACTCCCCGCACACCAATGTGCGGGGAGCTTTTTTCATGGGTTGCCGGGTCGGCGTGGATATTGGCGGGACGTTCACGGATTTCTGTGTGTTCGACGAGGACAGCGGCGCGCTCCACACATTGAAGGTCCTCTCCACCCCGGATCGCCCCGGCGAGGAAGTCCTTGCCGGCATCCGCGAGATCGAACGACGCCACGGCGTCCGCCCGGACCAGATCACCTACTTCACCCATGGCACCACCGTGGGCGTCAATACGGTGATCCAGCGTAAGGGCATCAACCTCTGCCTCTTCACCACCGCGAATTTCGAGGATGTCCTGGAAGTCGCCCGCCTGAAGATGCCCGATCCTTACGATCTGTTCTCCCGCCGCCCGGAACCCCTGGCGACTCGGGAAAAGGTCTTCTCCATTCCCGGCCGTCTGCTGTTCGACGGCAGCGAGGACCAGCCATTGGACGAGGATGCCGTGATCGAAGCCATCGCAGGCGTGCGAAAAGTCGGTGGCGAGGGTGTCGTGGTCTCCCTGCTGCACAGCTATCGCAACCCCGCCCACGAGGCCAGGGTGGTGGAGATCGTAGAAACGGAGGCCCCGGAATTGTTCGTGGTCGCCTCGCACCAGGTCTGGCCCATCATCCGGGAGTACGAACGCACGGTGACGGCGGTGGTGGCAGGATATGTCCAACCCCGGGTCAGCCATTATCTAGGCTCCCTGCAGGAAGCCCTGGCCGAGGCCGGGGTGGGGGCGGAAGCCATGATCACCAAATCCAACGGCGGCGTCATGACGGCGGAGGCGGGCAAGAGCCGCTGTGCCCAGATGCTGCTCTCGGGCACCGCATCGGGCGTGATCGGCGCCTGCCAGGTGGCGCGCGGGGCAGAGGTTGCGGACGCCCTGAGCCTGGATATCGGCGGCACCAGCGCCGACGTGGCGGTGGTGCGGGCTGGCGAGCCGCAATACGGCGTCGGCGAGATGATCGGCGAGTTCCCCATCCATATCCCCACCGTCTCCGTCACTTCTATCGGCGAAGGCGGCGGCTCCATCGCCTGGGTCGACCCCCACGGCGTTCTCAAGGTGGGGCCGGAAAGCGCGGGCTCCAACCCCGGGCCGGCCTGCTATGGCCAGGGCGGCGAGCGTCCCACCATCACCGATGCCTTCGTGGTCTGCGGCTTCCTGGGCGCCACGGGCCTGGGCTATGGCGAGGTCAGCATGCGCGCCGATCTGGCGCGGGAGGCCCTGGGAGGCGTGGCGGCGGCCCTGTCCATGAGCCTGGAGGAAACAGCGGAGGCAATCATCAAGGTGGGCGTCTCGGGCATGTATCTGGAGGTCTCGAAACTGGTCTCTCGCTATGGCATCGATCCCCGCGAAATGTCCCTGGTGGCCTTCGGCGGGGCCGGGCCCATGCTGGCCTGCCATGTGGCCCGGGAATTGAACATGCGCCGCATCGTGGTGCCGCCCGCGCCCGGCGTACTCAGCGCTTTCGGCGGCCTGATCGCCGATATCAAGAACGACTTCATACAAACCGTCTATCTGGACCTGGAAGACACCTCGGCCGAGGCCATCCGTACAGGTTTCGCCGCCCTTGCCGACGAGGCCATGACCTGGCTGCGCGGCGAACAGGGCTATGAGGGCGAGGCCAGCCTGCTCTATTCCGCCGATATGCGCTATCGTGGGCAATCGTTCGAAATCGATACGCCGTTGCCGGCCGATCATATCGAGGCCGGCAAGATCGATGCTTTGGAAGCGGCTTTCCATGCCGAGCATGAACGTCTCTATGAGCATGCCGACGAGGACGCGCCTATTCAAATCATCAACTTGCGCCTGGTCGTTCTCGGCGTGCCGCCGAAGCCGGAACTGCCGCCCCTGGGGCTGGCGCTGGGCGCGCCGGAACCACGTCAGAGCCTGGAGGTCTATACGGATGGGCGCACACAGCGGGCGGCCTTGTTCGCCCGCGAGGACCTGCGCGCCGGGCACCGCTTCCACGGCCCGGCGGTGGTGTCCCAGGACGATTGCACCACCTGTGTCCTGAACGGCTTCCGCGCAGTGGTGGATGAGCGCGGCAACCTTGTTCTGGAAATGGAGGATTAGGCCATGACCGTCGACAGCGTGACATTGGAGATCCTCAAGAACCATTGCCGGGCGGCAGCGGAGAGCATGGCGTTCACCCTCTATCGCACGGCCCATTCCACTTTCGTCAAGGAGACGGAGGATTTCACCACCGGCCTGACCACGCCAGAGGGCGAAACCTTCGCCACGCCCACGGAACTAGGCGCCACCTGGTTCGTGGGCCTGAACTACAAGAACGTCATCGCCCTGATCGAGGAGTACCGGGAAGGCGATATCTGCCTGACCAACGATCCCTACTCGGGTTATGTCTGCACTCATTCCCCGGACATGCATATCTGGAAGCCGGTGTTCCACGAGGGCGAGATCGTCTGTTTCGTCGTGGGCCATATCCACAACACGGATGTGGGCGGCGCGGTGCCGGCCAGCCTCTCGCGCACCCTGGCCGAGGTGCACCAGGAAGGCATCCGTATTCCCCCGGCCAAGATCGTGGAAGGGGGCGAGATCAACGACGATGTGCTTTCCATCATGCTGGCCAACGTGCGCATGCCGGAACAGAACTGGGGCGATCTGAAAGCCCAGATCGCCGCCATGAACACCGGCGAACGGCGGGTGCACGAGATGATCGCCAAATTCGGCATCGAGACCTTCAAGGCCGGTACGGCGCAGCTTTTGGATTATGCCGAGAGCCAGGCCCGGGCCATCGTCGCTGGCCTGCCGGACGGCAAATTCTTCTTCGCCGATTATATGGACGAGGATGTGGTCGACGGCTATCCCTGCCGCATCGCCCTTGACGTGACCATTGATGGCGACGAGCTGGTGTTCGACTTCACCGGCAGCGACCCGCAGATCGAAGGCTCCGTCAATATCCCCACGGGCGGCGAGGTGCGCCATGCCCTGATCATGGTGGGGCTGGTCTATGTGCTCTATTCCCTGGACACCCGGCTGTTCCTCAATTCCGGGGTCTCCCGGGTCTGCCGCTGCATCCTGCCCTCGGGCACCATCATCAACCCGGAGTTCCCCGCCGCCGTGGGCCTGCGCACCCTGTCGGTGCAGCGCCTGCAGGCCATCATCTTCGGCGCCTTTGTCCAGGCCGCCCCTGACCGCCTGCCCGCCAGCCCGGCCAGTGGCGGGCCGATCATGAACGTCAACGCCATCGACAACAAAACCGGCCGCCGGGTGGTGGCCTCTATCGATCCCATCACGGGCGGCGCGGGCGGCGATCCCTTTGCCGACGGCGCGGAAGGCTCGGGCGCCAATTCGTCGTTCATGAAGAATACGCCGGTGGAGATCAACGAGGCGGAGGTGCCGATCCGCATCCTACGCTACGGCCTGCTGCCGGATTCGGGCGGGCCGGGCCTGCACCGGGGCGGCCTGGCCACGGTGCTGGAGTTCAGGGCCGAGGCCCCGAACACACAGGTCACCGCACGCAACCGGGACCGGACGCGCTTTACCTCCTGGGGTGTGCGGGGCGGTCGGGCCGGCACGCCGTCGGTCTTTCTGCTCAACCCCGGCACGGAGGACGAGGTCAACCTGGGCAATACGGACATCCTGACCATCGGCCCTGGTGATGCCATGCTGGTCGCCTCGGGCGGCGCAGGGGGCTGGGGCGATCCCCTGCAGCGGGAGCCGGCAGCGGTGCTGTTGGATGTGCAGCGGGGCTTTGTCTCCCGGGCCTCGGCGGAGCGGGACTATGGCGTGGTGCTCAAGAACGGCGCTATCGATGGCCCGGCGACCGAGGCCCTGCGCGCCGACCGCGCTGGCGAAGCGTCGAATACCTTCTATAACTACGGCGCCGGCCGCGACGAATTCGAACGCACCTGGACCGAGGCCAACTACGCCGCTCTGACGGAGCTGCTTGCGTCTTTGCCCGTGCATTGGCGCTTCTTCGTCAAGCACCGGGTCTTTGAAGCTATAGAGGCAATAGATGATGCCGACCGCAGGGGCGACGGCAGCGAAGTCCGCACGGTCTTCGCCGACATCGTCAAGAACTATCCGCAACTGCGAGTGACGGCATAGATCATCGCCTTTGGGAGGAGGTGCCCCATGAAAATGACCACCCGTCTGCGAGGCCTGTTGGCAGACAACACGCCATTTCTGGTGCCAGGCGCCTATGATGGAGCTTCGGCCCGGGCGGCGGCGTCCCTGGGTCATGAGGCCGTGTATCTGACGGGATTCGGGATGGAGGCCTCGATCCTAGGCATGCCTGATATCGGCTTGGCGAGCCAGGCCGAAATCGTTACCCATGCCGCGAACATCGCCGCCGCGATCGATGTGCCGGTGATCTCGGACGCTGATACCGGCTATGGCGGTTTGACGAACATCCACCGCACGGTTCAGTCCTTCGAACGCGCTGGCATTGCGGGCATTCATATCGAGGATCAATCCCTCCCGAAGCGTTGCGGCGGCATGGCCGGACGCCAGGTGGTGTCTGTGGATGAAATGGTGGCCCGCCTGCGCGCTGCACTTGAGGCACGCCAGGACCCGGACTTCGTCATCATTGCCCGTTCGGATGCCAAGGCGGAACATGGTCTGGATGATGTTATCGCCCGTCTCAACAGCTATCTGGCGGCGGGCGCGGATATGGCGATGATCGCGGAACCGTTCGAGGTGCCGGAATTGCGCCGGCTATGCGCCGAACTGAATGGCAGCCTGGCCATGGTCGGCGGCGTTCCGGAATGGCCTGAAAGCATGTTGCCGCGCGGGGAACTGGCGGATCTTGGCGTCGGCCTGGTGCTCTATGCCTGCACCGGGCTGGGCGCGGCGCTGAAGGCCCAGATGAACGTCTATGGCGATCTGCTGCAAAACGGCCGCCTCGGCCCGGACAGCGCGGCGGCCTGCATGTCGCTGGAGGACTTGAGCGAACTGATGGGTCTATCGGCCTGGAACGCCATCGAAGTGGCGGCCCAGCGGGAGTCTTAGTCGGCCACCGCCTGGCCCCAGTAGTTGTAGGTGTGGGTGCGGGGGCCGAGGATGTACATGGTGTCCATCTGGGTGATGTGGAAGCCGGCTGCCGTGATCAGGTCATCGATGGGTCGGTTGAGGTGACAGCCGCCGGTGAAGCGGGACCAGAGGGGATCGATGCGGTTCTGCCAGCGGCGAACGCCTTCATCCGGCGCCCGGCCGTGTTCACAGAACAGCAGCGATCCCTCCGGCCTGAGCACCCGGCGCATCTGGGCCAGGGCCCTGGCCGTATCGGGAATGGTGCAGAGGGTAAAGGTGATCAGCACCGTATCCACATTGTCGTCCGGCAGGGGGATCTCTTCCCCCGGCAGACCGAGGAACTCCACGGGAAAATCCACCTCGCCCGCAGCCAACGCGGCCTTCTTGCGCAACTCCGCGCTAGGCTCCAGGCCCCAGACCTTACGCACCTGGCCGGGCTCATAGAACGGCAGGTTAAGGCCAGAGCCGATGCCAACCTCCAGCACGTCTCCGGCGGCCCGGGGCACGATCTTGGCCCGCTGCTTGGCTACCGGGCTACCGGAACAGCCCTTGTGGATCAGCCAGGGCAGGACGACCCGGTTGTAAAAGCCCATGCTCAGACGGTCAGCCGCTTGCCCGGTCGATGATAGCGTCGAAATCCACGCCGCTAGGCAGGGCACCGTAGGCGCCGGTCCAATGGGGGCCCAGGCGGGATTGGCAAAAGGCATCCGATACGGCGCTCGGGGCATGCTGCACCAGTATGGCCGCCTGCAGGGTCACCGCCATCAATTCGGTGACCGCGCGGGCGCGTAGTTCCAGGTTTTCCAGGTCCGCCAACTCACCCTTGAGCCTGCCCGCTGCCCGGTCCAGAGCCTCGTTGGCGCCCTTGGCCGCATCCAGTTCCGCCAGCACAGACGGTATGGCGGCCGGTTCCCGGGCCATGGCGCGGAGCACATCCAGGCACATGATGTTGCCCGAACCTTCCCAGATGCTGTTGACCGGCGCCTCGCGATAGAGGCGCGGCATGATGCTTTCCTCGATATATCCGGGCCCGCCGTGGCACTCCATGGCCTCGTAGGTATGGGCCGGCGCCCGCTTGCAGATCCAGTATTTACCCACCGCCGTGCCGATGCGGGCCAGGGCGGCGGCGCTTTCGTCCCCATCGGCATCGTCCATGGCGCGGCCGATGCGGAGCGTCAGGGCCAGGGCGGCCTCTGCCTCCAGGGCCAGGTCGGCGAGGACGTTGCGCATCAGGGGCTGGTCCACCAGCTTCTTCTGAAAGGCGGTGCGGTGCGCTGTGTGGTGCAGGGCCTGCACCAGGCCCTGGCGCATCAGGGCGGCGGAAGAGAAGCAGCAGTAATAGCGGTTGCCCTGGACCATATCCAGAATGGTGGCCACGCCGCGGCCTTCCTCGCCCACCATGGCGCCCCAGGTGTCGTGGAACTCCATTTCCGAGGAGGCATTGGAGCGGTTGCCCAGCTTGTCCTTCAGACGCTGGATCATCAGGTTGTTGCGTTCCCCGTCCGGCGTCCAGCGGGGCACCAGGAAGCAGGACAACCCGCCGTCCGTATAGGCCAGGGTCAAAAAGGCGTCGCACATGGGCGCCGAGCAGAAATATTTGTGCCCCGTCAGGCGATAGCCGTCATCGGTCCGCACCGCCCTCGTGGTGTTGGTGCGCACGTCCGAGCCGCCCTGCTTTTCGGTCATGAACATGCCCATGGTGGCGCCCGATTTCTGCTCCACCGGAATATCACGCCGGTCGTAGGCGGTGGAGAGCAGGCGCGGCATCCATTCTTCGCCGAGTTTCCCCGCCAGGCGCAGGGGCGGGATGGCGGAATAGGTCATGGCCATGGGGCAAAGCACGCCGCCCTCTGCCTGCGCCAACATATAGGTGAGGCCGGCATGGATGACCTGGGCGCCGGGGCCGGGATGGTTCCAGGCAAAGGAAGGGATTTCGTTCGCGATGGCCAGAGCCATGAGGTCGTGATAGGCGGGGTGGAATTCCACCTGGTTGACCCGCATGCCGTAACGGTCGAAGGATTTCATCTCCGGGATATGGCGGTTGGCCTGGTCTGCCAGTTCGAAGGTTTCCGCTGCGCCGGCGATCTTGCCGAAGGCGGTCAGTTTTTCTGCGGCCCAGCCGCCGCCCTCCCGTTCCATACCTTCACGTAAGGCGCGGTCGCTCCGCCAAAGGTCCTGATCGCCCAGATGGGGCGGCATGTTGGTAACCTCGTGGGTGGGCAAATTGGCGAGCGGTTTCAACGGAATCATGGCCGGCCTCCTGGCTGCATTTCGCCCATCGGGAGCCCGCCAAGTCTATCGCGAAAGGCCTGGGCTGGGTAGCGGCTTGGCTGTCGTCCTGGCCCACGTTAGACGAACACGCACTCCGGCAAAAAGGCGGAGACGAGCCAGTTGGGGGCGTCGACGACTTCCGAGATCTTCAGGTCCACGGCGACGGAGCAAAGCACATAAGCCTCGTGCCAGGACAGGCCGCGCTCCGCCATCAGGTGCTCGATCATATAGCGGATGGCCTGTTGCGAGTTGGCGAACAGGTCCGGGCCCTGGGCCGTGGTGGCGTAGTAGGAGGATGTATTGGTGCTGGCGCAGAGGGGGCCGTGGGTGCGCAGTTGCGGCTCGGCAAAGCCTTTTTTGGGCAACAGATCGAACTTCAGCTTGATCTTGGAACAGGTCTCCACCGCCGTGACGCAGCATTCGCCGTCCCCCTGCGCGGCATGGGCATCGCCGGTGGAGAACAGCGCGCCGGGGACCTGCACAGGTAGATACAAGGTGGAACCAACGGTCAGATGCTTGTTGTCCATGTTGCCGCCCACTTCTCTGGGCGGCATGGTGGAATGGGCGCCTTCGAGGGCGAGGGCGTTGCCCATGATGCCGGCGAAGGGCGCCACGGGCACCGCGATGTCGTCGCGCTGGCGCATGCGCGCGTGGCTGCCATCGGAGAGATCCCAGATCTGCAGATAGGTGCTGGGCACGTCTTCCTCGGGCAGCAGGCCGCGGCCCTTGCGCACGGCGGTCCAGCCGAAATCGGTGGCGAAGTCCATCTCCAGCACCTCGATGGCCAGCACATCGCCAGGGCCCGCATCGCGGATATAGACCGGCCCGGTCAGGGGATGACCTACGAAAGGCCCACGCTTGTCCACGTCCTCGGACACGGAATCGGGGCTGTAATAGAGATCCGCCGCATCCCGGGTATCGAAGGTCACTGTATCGCCGCTGTCGATGGTCAGGCGCGGCTCGATGCTGTTGTCCCAAGTTTTGTGGACAACGTCCGCGTTCAGTTCGTGATGGCTGCTCATATTCCCTACCCCGCGTGGTCGGCCAGTTCCGGCCAGATGACAAAGCCCGTGCCCGAGCGCCAGCTGTGGGAGGGGGCATAACCCAGGACATCCGCGCTGCCTTTTGTAAAGGCCATGGCCATGGCCCATGACAAGAGTTCCGCCGTGCCCCCAGAACCGGCCTCCTCCATCCGTTCAAGAGTGCATTCCCGCAACAGCGCCTCGTGGTCGCCGGCCTTCAACATCTCCAGGAACCAGAGATCGAATTCCTCGTCGATGAAGAAATAGCGCGGCCCGCCGGGCTCGTGGGACAGCCCGCCGGTGCCGATCACCGCCACCCGTTCGTCGCCCTCGTAATCGGCGATGATCCTGGCCAGGATCAGGCCCACCTCGTAGGCCCGGCGCAATTCCGGGATCGGTGGCACGGTGCAGTTCATGGTGATGGGGACGATGCGCCGCCCGGCCGCCGCATTCAGATGCGCCTGGGGCACGGAGACGGAATCGTCGAACTGCATCTCGCGTTTGTGCGCCATGGCGAGGCCGTGTTTGGCCGCCTGGTTGACGATGAAGCGGGCCAGGTCGCTGTGTCCCGGCACCTGGAATTTCTCCAGCGCCAGCCATTCGTCGTACCAGTCCGCCGGGCCCACATGCACCTCGTCCACGCCGACGGTGTATTCCGGCGTGTTGCTCAAAGGCCAGTTCAACAGATGGTCGTTGCCGACCACCAGCAGCACATCCACCTCGCGCTCGTCCAGATGGGCGCGCATCCTTTCGAAGGCCGACTGGGCCATGACCTGTTCTTCCTGGGGCGCGGAATCGAACCAGCCGGTCAGACCCGGCGAATGGGTCATGGCCATGGCGGCGGCGACCTTAGCCATTCGAGGTATCCGTCTTTTCCTTTTCCCGATCCCAGATGGTGCCTTCCAGGGCCGAGGTGGCTTCGTCGGCGAAGGCGTCGCGATAGGCAGTCAAGGCGGGATGGTTGTTGGTCATGCCACTGGCGCCATAGAACAGGCGCAGGATGTGGGGGATCAGATACTGATGCACGCCAAGGTCCATCAGGCCGCGGATATCCACCGCCTTGAGCAGTTCGTACTCCCGCTCGGAGCAGCCGAACTCCCGGCACAGATTCTCCAGGTCCTCCTGCCAGCGCCGGCGCAACTCCGCATCCTTGCGCACGTAATAAATCATGTCGTTCAGGGGCAGGGTCTTGTCCACCCGCTCCACATTACCCATCCGCTGCCTCCTGCCGTTTCTTGCGGCGCGGGTTGGGCAAGCCGGGACCTTTGCTGAAGACGACGACCAGGCGTTCGCCATCTATGGTTTGCACACCATGTTGGGTTCCCTTGGGAACGAAGACCACCGCACCCTCTGCAATGGGCATATCTTCGCGGTCCTCGAAGGTGATGATGCCCTTGCCGCGCATGCAGAAAAAGATCTCGTCCTGGTTGGGATGCACGTGGGTCTTGGTGAACTGCCCCGGCTCGTAACAGACCAGTTCAGAAACGATCTGTTCCGATTGGAACAGCTTCTTGCGGACCAGACGGGCCTCCCGGTCGAACTCGATCAGGTCTTCCAGGTCCGCCGCCGCGATGATTTCGTCCAATGCCATGACATCAGACTAGCCACCCCAGGGCGGGCGGGCAACGTTCTTACCGGTCTTAGCCCGCCCGGCCGCCGTGC
Organism: uncultured Rhodospirillaceae bacterium; assembly: GCA_964344935.1. GTDB lineage: Bacteria > Pseudomonadota > Alphaproteobacteria. Next base: position 131,910 of record CAYFPL010000007.1, on the reverse strand, counting down.
AGTGAGAGCAGTTCCGCCACCATGCCGTGGCCATGACGGCAGGCATCGTCCAGGGGCGTATGGCCCCAGCGGTCCGCCAGATTGACAGGCACGCGATGGGCCAGGCAATAGCGCACCACATCGCCGTGACCCTCGGCCGCGGCCAGATGCAACGCGGTGCGCCGGTCATAATCCGCCTGGTCCAGGGCCACGCCCTGGGCCACCAGACGGCGCACGGCAGAGAGGTCACCCAGGGAGGCGGCCCAGATCAACTCGTCCGCCTTGGATGAATCGTGGTGGGCGCGGGTGTCGTTCAAAATCGCGTTATCCCGCGGGCGTACGCCCGGTTCACCCCGCTCCGCACCAGCCGCCTCAAGCACCGCGATGACATCGTCATGGCCGTGCTGGTAGGCATCGTCCAGGGGCGTTCCGCCCCAGCGGTCCCGGGGGCTGAGGAATCCGGCGCCGCGATCCTGCGACTGTTCGACGAAGAAACGGGCCACGCCGGCCTGGTCTTCCGCGGCCGCCAGATGCAGGGGCGTGCGCAGGTCGTAATCAGCACAATCCAGATCGCCGCCCCGGCCCAACTGGTCCTGGATGGCGCCCAGATCACCCTTGGAGGCGGCCCAGATCATCTCGTTCACGGCCCGGGCCTTGACCTGGATGGGATCGAGGCGAGGGTCCTTGCGGTTGGAGCCGCCTGTGAGGTTGTCGTAATTGTGGAAGTTGAAGACCTTGACCAGCTCCCGGCAAAACTCGATGCCGCGCACGCTGTTGCCTAAAGCGTCCAGCCTAGGCGACCAGACACAAAAACCCATGACGTTGGGGATCACCACCATTATTGCGCCCGAGACGCCGCTCTTGGCAGGCAGGCCGATCTGAAAGGCGAACTCGCCCGAGAAGTCATACATGCCGCAGCCGGACATCAAGGACAGGCAGTTGCGCACCGTGTCGGTTTTCAAAACCCGCTCGCCGGTCAGAGGGCAGATGCCGCCGTTGGCCAGGGTGGCGGCGATCACCGACATCATCTGTGCATCCAGTTCGATGGCGCAGCATTGCATATAGAATTCCAGCACGTCGTGCATGTCCGCGCCGGCTGGGAAGGCATCGTTCTCCCGCATGAAATAGGCCAGGGCATGGTTGCGGTCGGCGGTCTCCCGCTCTGAGAGGAAGACGGATGTGGAAAATCCGGGCTTCTGGCCGCCGCACAGGGCGGCCCAGCGTTCCAGAACGTAGTCAAAACGCCGTCCCGACCAGCCCCGCTGGTCGGCACCAGTGCTATTCCGCGACTGCAATCCGATCAGCGAGGCGGCCATGATCGAGCCGGCGTTGATCATGGGATTGTGGGGCTGATGCGCTTTGTTCAGGGTCAGTTCGTTGAAACCGGCACCGCTGGGCTCATGGCCGATGAAGTTGTGCACGTGCGCGGCGCCGTGCTCTTCCACCGCCAGACAATAGGTGACGGGTTTCGAAGTCGACTGCACCGTGAACCGCTCCGTCGCATCGCCAAACGCGGCCCGTTGGCCATCGATGGTGCACAAGGCAACGGCGAAGCGGTCCGCCGCCGCACCCGTTACGTCGAGCTGCGGGATGTAGTCGGCCGGTGCGCCGGCGCGATTCTCCCGCACGCGTTCGAAAATCTCCGCCACGTCCGCACGGAAGCCGGCGAAATCAGGGATCACCATGCGGCCCTGCAGCGCCCGCTCAATCAAGAGAATATTTTGCCGGATGGCCTGACAGAAGCCCGGCTTGTCGATCTTCTGCCGCTCCGCCTCTTGCCTGGGGTCGGGCGCAGTGGTTTCGCGGATCGCCGCCATGCTTTCGGCCAGGCGGCGGTCGTCCCCGAACAAACCCATCTGCGACAGGGTGCGTTCCAGATCACGGGCCAGGACCGCATCGTCGTTGTCATCGTCCAGGGCGCGGAACAGCCGCTCTTCGCGCTGGTCGATTTCGCCGGGTGATACCAGCCGCGCCGTTTTATGCGTGGCTGACAATTTGCCGCCGCCGGCGACGATTTCTTTCTTTTGAGACGTCATTGTTTGTTTCCCAGTCCCCGATTGAGCATGCAGGGCGGTCCCAACATGGACCCTGTACCTATTGGGCGGATGTTTCAGCCGGACGTCCCGACGGCCGCCATTTTGTTTCAAATGTAACGGCTGGGCGATGGACCTAGATTTTGATCCGGGCCCAGCCGCGCCGCCGCCACAGAACCACGAAGATGCCGGCTTGAAGGGCCCGGTAGAATGCCTGGGTGACCCAGACCGCGAACAGGCCAAGACCAAGATAGGGTCCCACCAGCCATGCCAGGGGCAGGCCAATCAGCCATTGGCTGCCCACGGACACCGCCATCACCTGGGCCGCGGCACCGGCGCCCAACAGGGCATGCAACAACACCAGCCCAATACCGTCGATAAATATGGTCGCGCCCATCAACCGCATGGGAGCACGCGCTATATCGATGACAGCCGGGTCGTGTATAAAGCCGGCGAGGATCAGGTCCGGCACCACGATCGCCGGCAGCCCGATCAGGCCGAGACTGACCACCGCCACCTTGGTCACATCCCAGGCCCAGGCAGCGGCCCCCTCGGGGTCGTTGCGGCCCAAGGCCTCGCCCACCAGGGTCAACGCGGCCAGGACCAGGCCCACGGCCGGCAGGATCGCGACCAGGGCCATGTTGATCAAAACGTTGGTACCGGCGGCCTCGGCCGTGCCCATGCGACCAACGATCCAAAAGATGGCGGTGAATCCTGCGGCGAAAAGAAACTCCTGAATAGCCGCAGGCACCGCCAGGCGCATCATGGTAGTCATGGTCTCGCGGCGCGGAATGCGGCTGAGAAAGCCATGACGGCGGCCGCCCTTGAGCGCCAGAACAAAATAGACGACCGTGCCCAAGCCGAGGGAAATGGAGGTGCCCAAGCCCGCGCCCCGGGTCCCCAGTTCGGGAAAACCCAAGGCGCCGAAAATCAGCACATAGCTGATCGCCACGTTGGCGATGTGAACCCCCACCAGGACATACATGAAGAGGCGGTTGCGCGAGATGCCGGTCCAATAGCCGCGAAAGGCATAGTTCAGGCCGACGGCGACGATGCCCAAAATACGGGCATCGAAATAAGGCAGTCCGGCATCGACCACGCCGGGATCGGGATTGATAAAGGGGAACAGACTGGCCGAGCTTGCCAGCAGCAGGATGGTCAGGGGCAGGCCCAACAGCAAGGCCAAGACCAGGCCGCCGGTCAACGGTACGGCCGCCTCGTTGGACCGACCCTCGCCGATGCGCCGGGCGGTCATGGCCTGCACGCCCGACGACAGGCCCATCACCAGGGCCGTCGCCATGAAGGCGGCGAAGGATGCGGTGCCCACCCCTGCGAGGGCATCGCTGCCCAGATATCCGACCATGGCGGTGTCGACCAGGTTGAGGATGGTCTGGGACATCATGGCGCCGACAAGCGGCAGGGCCAGATGGCCGATCCGGGTGAGGCGCGCACGATCCATGGCTGCAACCACTCTGAATACTGAACTCTGAGTACTGAACGACGACCATAACCATTGCGACCACATGGGAGAACCCGATAATGGCCGCCATGGCGGACCTGAAATTGAGCGTCCTGGATCAATCACCCATCCGCGCTGGCGGAACCGGTGCCGAGGCCATTGCGGAGACAATGGAACTGGCCCGCCATTGCGACCGCCTGGGCTATCACCGGTACTGGCTGGCCGAGCATCATAATTCGCCCGCCCTGGCGGGCAGCAGCCCGGAGGTGCTGATCGCCAGCATCGCCGGGCAGACGGAAAATATGCGGATCGGCGCCGGCGGCGTGATGCTGAACCACTACACGCCCCTGAAAGTGGCGGAAACCTTCCGAACCCTTGAAGCCCTCTATCCCGGCCGCATCGATCTCGGCTTGGGCCGCGCCGTGGGGGGCGATGCGCTGGTCGCGGCGGCCTTCAAAAAAGCCCCCGGCGCCCTGGGCATCGAACACTATCCGGATCAGTTGCACCACCTGTTGGTGCTGCTCGACGAAGACGGGGACACCGATGCCGCGGCCCTGCATGCGGCGCCGGGCGGAACGGCTTCGCCCCCTGTCTGGCTATTGGGATCATCGGCGCAATCGGCGACTATTGCAGGCGAACTGGGCCTACCGTTCTCTTTCGGCCATTTCATCGACCGTCGAGGCGGTGAGGCGGCCATGGCCACCTATCGCGCGACATTCACGCCTTCCGCGCGCCTGTCTGCGCCCCGGGCCAGTATCGCCGTCTTTGTGATCTGTGCCGAAAGTCAGAATAAAGCCGAATTTCTGGCCCTCAGCCGCGAGGCCTATTTGGCCACCCGGCGCACGGCCCGCCCCGGCGCCTTCCAAGATCCCCGAAAGCTGGCGGAAACGCGCTTCACGCCGCCGCAACAGCGCCTGATCGCCTACCATCGAAAGGGCGCCATTGTGGGCACCCCAGGATTTGTCCGCGAAAGGCTGGAGGCCTTGGCCCACGATCACGGCGCCGACGAAGTTCTCGCCGTGACCATCACGTTCGATTTCGAAGCCCGCCTGCGCTCCTACGAACTCCTCGCCGAAGCCTTCTAAAGGCACTCAAAGTCGCGGCAGGTCATCTTCCGCCATCAGCATCTCGGCCGCCTGGTCGAAGGCGGCGACTGTCTTTTCCAGATCATCATCGTCATGTGTGGCGGAGATGACGCCGCCACCTGAACCGGAGATATCCACCCCGCCAATCAGAAGCGCCAAGCGCAGCTTGTTCATCAGGCCTGGCGGTTTGCCCTTGATTTCCTGATAGGGGATGGCGAGAGGATCGAAGGTCATGGGATCAACGGCGCGGCCCGAAGGATTCATGAAGACAAAGAAACTGGCCCCTTGACCATAGGCAGCCCAAGCCAGGCCGCGGTCGGCGAAGACCTGGTTCAGGCGCGGCCGCAGGGCGACACCGAATTCACCGGCCCGTTCCACGGCATCCGTCTCGGCGATGATCTCGAGGGTCTTGGCGCCGGCGGCGGCGGAAAGCGGGTTGGCATTGAAAGTGCCGGGGTGATGGATCTTCTCGAAGGCGCGGTCCTCTGCCGCCTGGAAATCCAAATGGTCGAGGATTTCGGCCCGGCCGGCCACGGCGCCGCCCGGCAGGCCGCCGGCCAGGATCTTGGCCAGGCTGCAAAGATCAGGGCGCACATCGTAAAGCCCCTGGGCCCCGCCCTTGTGGACGCGGAAGCCGGTGACCACCTCATCCAAGATCAACAGCACATCGTTGGCTTCGGTGACCTGCCGCAGCTGGCTGACGAAATCTGGCGCCAGGGGCGACATGCCGCCGCCGCCGCCCGTGGGCTCCAATATGACGGCGGCAATCTCCTTGTCCGCTTCCAATGTCTGCGCCACGGCGTCGATGTCATCAGGGTCGAGCAGCACAACTTGTGCTGCCACTTCCGGCAGCACGCCGGGGCTGGCGGTGCCGTCGAAATGGCCGCTGACGCCAAATGCCATATGGTCGTGCCAGCCGTGGAAATGGGTGCGGAAGCGGGCGATGCGGTTGCGACCCGTATAGGCCCGTGCCAAGCGCATGGCCAGCAATGTGGCTTCCGTGCCCGAGGCGGTGAAGCGGATGCGCTCTGCCGCCGGCATCAAATTCTGCACCGCCGCCGCCCAGGCCACCTCGAACTGGTGGGAGGAGCCGAAATGCGTGCCCGCCGCCAGGGCCTCCTGCACCGCGGCCTCCACCTCTTCATTGCGGTGGCCCAGCATCAGGGCGCCGTGGCCGCCGAAATAGTCCACGTATTCATTGCCGTCGGCATCCCACTTCCGCGAGCCCTTGGCCCGCTCCACATAGATGCCGTAGGGCGTGGTATGGCGGGAATCGTGCGTGATCGCGGAGGGGAAATAGGCCCCGGCCCGTTCCGCCAGGGCCAAGGAGGATGGCGTCCGCTCTACGTATTGGTTCTGGATGGGGGAATTGCTCAACATCTGTCGCTCGTTCTGTACGTGGCTTTCGGGGGTGAGATTATATCACGGCTGGGATTGGTGTATGCTCCCGACCATGAGCGATCGGGCGGCAATTGGCGAGGAATTTCGCGATGACGGCCGCGGCGGCTTCAAGGGTTTGCCGGCGGCGGAGATCAAGGCGCTGTCGCGCCAGAACGATGCCAAGGCCTGGGTTTCCGTTCTGTCGCTTTTGGCGGTGCTGGCCGCCTGCCTGGCCGCGGCCCTTATTTGGTGGACGCCTTGGGTGGTGCTGCCCGCCCTCGTCATCATCGCCTCGCGGCAGCAGGCCTGTTTCGTCCTGGCCCACGACGCGGCCCATTATCGACTATTCAAGGACCGACGCCTGAACGACCTTGTGGGCCGCGCCCTGGCCGCGCCCGTGGGCATTTCCATGCGAACCTATAGGGTGGTGCACCGCCTGCACCACAATCACCTCTACGAGAAGCAGGACCCGGATATCCCCCTGCACGGTGGCTATCCCCGGGGCCGGCGGTACCTGATCCGGAAACTGCTGTGGGATCTGACCGGACGGACGGCGCCCAAGACCTTCGCCTATTTCCTCGGCGCCCCGGCCATCAACGACGAGGCGCCGGACGCGAAGCGGCCCCTGCACGATACGGCCCCAGCCTTGCGTCAGGCGGCGCGGCGGGATCGCTGGCTGGTGGTGGCCTTCCACCTGGGCGCTCCGATCCTGGCCTGGATGGGGGGCTATCTTCTGGAATACCTGGTGCTGTGGCTGTTGCCTCTCTGTACGCTGTTACAGGCGCTGCTGCGGTTCCGGGCCGTCTGCGAACACGGCGCGGTGGTCGACGAGCATTCGCCGCTGCTGGCAGCCCGTACCAATCTAGGCCCGGCGTGGCTGCGCTGGTTCCTCTTCCCCTATCATGTGAACTATCACATCGAGCATCATCTCTACCCCGCCATCCCCCACTACAATCTGCCTGCCTGTCACCAGGCATTGGAACAGCGGGGTCTGTTGCAGGGGGCCGAGGTGCGCCATGTCTTTCGCACCGCCGCGATTGTGTCCGGCGACAAGGCGGTGCCAGCCTGAGAGCGTTAGCGGCGAAACCCTACAGGTTGAAAAGGATATTGGTCCGAGGCCATGGTGCGGCGTAAACTGCGGTTTCTCATCTCCAACTTTTCCAACTGTTCGTAACGCATATGTCTCCCAACATTCCCGCCCCTCTTGATCAATTCCGCGCCACCGTGAAGCCTGAGTGGATCGACCATAACGGCCATATGAACATGGGCTATTACATGGTGGTGTTCGATCTGGCCACGGACGAGTTCATGGATTTCGTCCACCTGACCCGGCCCCATCGCAAGAAATATCAGGTCACCACGTTCTCGCTCGAAGGCCATATCACCTATAACCGGGAGATCGGTGAAGGCGACCCGATGCGCTTCACCACACAATTGCTGGATTTCGATGCTAAGCGTTTTCACTATATCCACCACATGTATCACGCAACGGAAGGCTATCTGGCCGCCACCAACGAATTGATGAGCCTGCACGTCTCGCAGGAGACAAGGCGTTCGGCGCCCATGGAGCCGGCAATCCTGGAGCGTCTGGCGGCGATCAAGGCGGCCCATGACACCCTGCCGGCCAACCCCTATACGGGCCGGGTCATCGGCCTGGCCGCCAAGAAAACCACCAATACCTAGGCCAATTGTGCCGGGACTGACCCTGCGGCGAAGGGTTTCTTTGCTTCACATCCGCGCCGCATTGGTCTATACAGCCCCACAATCGGCTGGCAATGCTTGGCGAAAGGTCGCTTGCGCCTTGCTTTTCAAGCTTTGAATTCGTCACTGGATCATCGGGGTTCTTGCCGGATTTGGCGGAATTCTGTGGATTTTTAAGGAGAAGACCACTGGTACAGGTCAGTGTTCGCGACAACAACGTCGATCAAGCGCTTCGCGCCCTGAAGAAGAAACTGCAGCGCGAGGGCGTCTTCCGCGAAATGAAGATGCGCAAATACTTCGAGAAACCCTCGGAACGCCGGGCCCGCGAAAAGGCCGAGGCGGTGCGCCGCGCGCGCAAGCTGGCTCGCAAGCGGGCACAGAAGGAAGGCTTGCTCTAAGCCGAACCCGGGCCCTGCCCCCTCGGCTCTGCCGGCCTTGGCCGGCGACCACCCCCCTTGAAGATCGTTATTCCGGCTTCCGCCCGGGCGCGGCAAATGCCGATGCTGCGCAATTCGATTTGCTTCCGCCCGCAATCAATTTAACTTTCGTTGCATCGAGCCTCTCTAATGTGGTGATTTGAAGTTCGCTGCAATGAACCGGAGATGTTTTCCGCCGGCGCGGCGAGCTCAAGTCCTTAAACCACACTAGATTCATAGCGCTAGTGCGGCTTAAAAATCTTAAGTCCGCAATCGGGACTGGTACATTTTTCAACGCGGACTTAAGATTCGCCGCACTGGGGACCATCGGGCAACGTGAATCCTTCCGCCAAATCGGGCGCGTCCGGCGCGCCATGACGGCCATCACGCAGAATGCGGAATCGCTATCGGCGTTTCAGCGCTGGGCCATTCTGATTTCCGTCACCCTGGCCACAACGCAGTATGCCATGGCGATCCTGGTGGTGTCCGTGCTGCTGCCGCAGATGCAAGGCTCTCTTTCGGCGACCCAGGACGAAATCGCCTGGGTCATGACCTTCAACATTCTAGCCACGGCCGTGATGACGCCAATGTCGGGCTGGCTGGCGGCCCGTTTCGGCCGGCGCCGGGTGATGCTGGGCAGCATGGCCGGCTTCACCGCAGCGACACTGTTCTGCGGCCTGGCACCGAACCTGCCGGTGCTGGTTCTTTTCCGCATCGCTCAGGGCGCATTTGGCGCCCCGTTGATCCCCTTGGGCCAGGCCATCCTGCTGGACAGCTTCCCCAAACATCAGCACAGCATGGCGACCTCGGTATTCGGCATGGCGGTGGTGGTGGGGCCGGTGATCGGGCCCATTCTGGGCGGTTGGCTGGCGGAGGATTTTGGTTGGCCGGCGGCCTTTTATATGTTCCTGCCCTTTGGCGTAGTGGCCTTGATGGGGCTGTATCTGTTCCTTGGCGACAAGGGACGGCAGCCCGGCGTCGGCCTGGATTGGACCGGTTTTCTAACCCTGTCCGTCGCCGTCGTCGGCCTGCAATTGCTGCTTTCCCGCGGCCAGCGCAACGATTGGTTCGACAGTCCAGAGATTATCATCGAGGCGGTGCTGGCCGTGATCGCCATGCATCTGTTCGTGGTCCATAGCCTGACCGCGCGGCGGCCATTCCTTAATCCCCGCCTGCTGCTGGACCGCAACTTCCTGATCGGTCTGATCATCGTCACGGTGTATGGCATGCTGAACTTTACGCCCATGGTGTTGTTCCCGCCCATGTTGCAGGGTCTGCTGGGCTATCCCGACAGCATCATCGGCATCCTGCTGGGTCTGCGCGGCGCTGGCGCCATCGGCGGCTTCTTTGCCGCCATGTTCATATCCAAGCTCGACCCCCGGGTCGGCATGACCATAGGTTTCCTGATCCAGGTCGCATCCGGCCTCTATATGTCCAGTCTTGACGTCAACGCCACGATATTTGACGTGGGCCTGAACAGCGTGCTCCAGGGTCTGGCCATCGGTATTATCTGGGTACCCTTGACCGTGGCCGCCTTTGCCACCCTGGATTACAAGCACCTGGCCGAGGCCTCCGCCGTCTACCATCTGTTGCGCAATCTGGGCAGCGCCGTCTTTATCTCCCTCTCGGTCACCGTGGTAATCGTCTCCACCGCCGCCAACTATGCCGGCATGAACGAAGTGATCTCGGACTTTAACAAGATCCTTACCTTGCCCTGGTCCCTGGGGGCCTGGAACATGGACAGTGCCGCCGGTCTGGCCGCCATCAGCGGCGAGATGGGCCGGCAGGCGGCCTTGATCGGCTACATCAACGCCTTCAAGGCCTATACCCTGGCCAGCATCGCCGTGATGCCCCTCATCGCCCTGGTGCGCATTCCAAAAAATTGAATAGGCGTCCGCTCTTGACTATCGCCTGCGGCGACACAGTTCGTTATGATGAAACAGGGCGCGGACAACGACATTGAACTTTGTTCAACATTCGCTGTTGGAGTGTACGATGGTAGTTGAAAGATCCACCCAAAGACGCGCCGGGGAACGTCGGGGCACGGACCGCAGGCAAGCCGACCAGGGCGCCCCAAATGGTAACGAGCGTCGCCGTAGCGACCGCAGAAATGGCGAACGCCGCTCCGGCGCCGAACGTCGAACCTAGCAAACGGGGAATCGAAAGCAGCAGGTCGTCCACCGAACGGATCGGCGGACGCCTAAGCTACCTCCTGGCGCAGGTCGCGTTGAACCGAACGCTTAATCATGCGCCAAAGCCTTTTCGGTAGAACAACTTAGCGCAGTCAATTGAATCCAATTGACTGCGCGTTGCTCTAGACCACTTCGAACAGGCCAGCGGCGCCCATGCCGCCGCCGATGCACATGGTGCAGACGACGTATTTCGCGCCCCGGCGCTTGCCCTCGATCAGGGCGTGGCCGACCATGCGAGCGCCGCTCATGCCATAGGGATGGCCGATGGAGATGGCGCCGCCGTTGACGTTCAGCTTCTCATCGGGAATGCCCAGGCGGTCGCGGCAATAGAGCACCTGCACCGCGAAGGCTTCGTTCAGTTCCCACAGATCGATATCGTCCATGGTGAGGCCGTTGCGCTCCAGCAGTTTCGGCACCGCAAACACGGGCCCGATGCCCATTTCATCCGGCTCGCAGCCGGCCACGGCCAGGCCGCGGTAGATGCCCAGGGGTTCGATATTGCGCTGTTCCGCCAGCTTGCCGTCCATAACCACCGCAGCGGAAGCGCCGTCGGAAAGCTGCGAGGCGTTGCCGGCGGTGATGGTGCCGCCCTCGAACACCGGGCCCAGACCCTGTAGGCCTTCGAGATTGGTGGAAGGGCGGTTGCCCTCGTCCTTGTCCAGGGTGACTTCCTGGTCGCTGACTTCCTTGGTCTCCCGGTCAGTGACCTTCATGACCGAGGTCAGGGGCACGATCTCATCATCGAACTTACCGGCCTGCTGCGCCGCCGCCGTGCGCATCTGGCTTTGCAGGCCATAGGCATCCATGTCCTCGCGGCTGACGGAATATCGATCCGCGACCACCTCGGCCGTGTTCAGCATGGCCATATAGATATCCTTGGCCTTGGAAGTGACGGAAGCGTTGGCGTGGGTGTTCATATCGCCAGTCTGCACCAGGGAAATGGACTCCACACCGCCACCGATGCAGATCGGCATATCATCGTCGATCACCTGCTTGGCGGCCGTGGCGATAGCCATCATGCCGGAGGAGCATTGCCGGTCCAGGGTCATGCCGCTGACTTCCACCGGCAGACCGGCGGCGAGCAGGCTCTGCCGCGCCGTGTTGCCGCCCGTGGTGCCCTGCTGCAGGGCGCAGCCGATGATCACGTCGTCCACTTCGCCGGGCTCGATGCCGGCCCGGGCCACGGCGTGCTGAATGGCATGGCCGGTCATGGCCGGGCCCTCGGTGTTGTTGAAGGCGCCGCGATAGGCCTTGCCAATGGGCGTGCGGGCGGTGGAAACGATGACGGCATCTTTCATGGGACTCTCCTGGCGTATGGGGAAATCTCGGTTGGTATGGTTGCGGCTATATAAGCACGGCTTTCCGGCGGCGCAAACGGGAAAGCACCAATCAGCCTTCGAGGAATGCCAATAGCGGACCGTTGACGGCGGCGGGATCCTCCATCAGGCCCATATGGCGTAGACTTGGCACAACTGCCAAAGTTGCGCTGGGGATGGCCTGTGCCATGCGGGCCGCCATGGCCGGCGGGCTGCCCACATCGTCCTGGCAGGTGAGCACGAGGGCCTGGCACCGGATATCAGGCAGGCGGGCCGCCAGGTCCCGGTCGCCATATGTCAGGAGCTTATAGATCGCGGCATAGGCGTCGCGGTCGTTAGCCTGCATCCAGCGCCGTACCTGCTCCACCACCTCCCTCCGGCGGGCCGCGAATTCGGGGGTGAACCAGCGTTCCAGGGCCGCCTCCACCGTGACGGCGAAGCCCTGGGTTTGCGCGATTTCCAGGCGGTTGACCATGCCGGCCCGTTCATCATCGCTGCGGTCGAACACTGCGTTGAGGATCGCCAGACGCTCCACCATTTCGGGATGCGCCAAGGTGAAGGCCTGGGCGATCAAGCCGCCGAGGGAAAACCCCACCAGACTGCAGCTATCAATATCCCGGTCCGACATCAGGTCGTGCAACTGGCCGACGAAATCCGCCATGTCATACGGCCCGGGCCGCAACGGGCTTTCACCGTGGCCCAGGATGTCATAGCGCAGCACCGTGAAGCGGTCTTCCAGCGCCGCCACCTGGCCGGTCCACATATGCCGGTTCAGGCCCATGCCGTGGATCAGCACCACCGGTGGCCCGGTGCCGGAAATCCCGAAAGCCGTGGTGGTCAAATCACGCCCTGTTCAGAGCCTGGATAATCTCGGCACTGGTCTGCACCCAGCCGAATTTCATGGCGAAATTGCGCAGGGTGGCCCGGTGCAGTTCCTCGTCAAACGAGGAGACCGCATCGGCGGCAAGGGTGGTGGGATAGCCGTGGTGATAGGCCTCCCTGGCCGTCTCCTCGACGCAGATCTGTGTCACCGTGCCGGTGATGACCAGAGAGCCGATGCCCATTTCCGCCAGATCGTCGTTCATGTCGGTGTCGTGGAAGGCGCCGTAGCCGTATTTTTCCACGATCAGGTCGTCCCGTTCGGGGCGCAATTCGCCGATGACCTCGGTACAGTCCAACTCCTCATCCACATCCCCGTAATAGCGCATATGGCCTTGCCAGCAGCATTTCGTGGGCGGCTCGCACTCGGGTGACCAGATCCAACCCAGGCTGGGGGTCTGGCGGGAGAGGAACTTGGTATAGATCACCGGCCGCCCGGCGGCGCGGAAGGCGGCGATCAGGTCCAGATGCGCCGGCACAGTGGCGACGGCGTCGGGCACGCAAAGGGGGCCGTCCTGGCGTACGAAATCGTTCTGCATATCAACGATGACCAGGGCCGGATTGCGGTAGGGGTTTTCCTGTGTCGTCATGCCGTGAAAATCCCAGATGCAGCCATTTGTTTCTTCACCGCCGAAGGATAGCGTTAGAATGCGGGCAAAACCAAGGGGAGGTGCGTCGTGAAGGAATTCGATTTCATCGTCATCGGGGCCGGTTCCGCCGGCTGCGTTCTGGCCAACCGGCTGACCGTGCCGCATTCCGCCCGCACCTTGTTGTTGGAAGCCGGCGGCAAGGACCGCAACATCTGGATCCATGTGCCCGTGGGCTTCACCAAGACCTTGAACGACCCAGGCGTGAACTGGTGTTTCGAAAGCGAGCCGGAAGAAGGCACCGACAACCGGCGCATTCCTATTCCCCGGGGCAAGGTGTTGGGTGGCTCTTCCTCGATCAACGGCATGCTCTATGTGCGCGGCCAATCGCAGGACTATGACACCTGGGCTCAGATGGGCAACCGCGGCTGGTCGTTCGAGGAGGTCCTGCCCTATTTCAAGCTTTCGGAGCGCTTCGAACGGGGCGGCAGCGAGCTGCGTGGCGATGGCGGGCCAATGAACGTGGCCGACATGCGCGAGAACGACGTCCTGCTCGATGCCTTGATCGAAGCCGGCGGTCAGGCCGGCCACGGCGTCAATCCCGACTATAACGGGGAGAAGCAGGACGGCTTCGGCTATTACCAGGTGACCCAGCGCAACGGCCGCCGCCACAGCACTGCGCGGGCCTTTCTACACCCGGCCTCGCACCGCGCTAACCTGCATATCGAAACCAACGCCATCGCCGCCCGGCTGTTGCTGGAGGGCAAGCGCGTGGTCGGTGTGGAATACAAGGTGGGGGAGGAAACCCGCCAGGCCCGGGCGGGCCGCGCGGTGATCCTGGCCGCCGGCGCGGTGCAATCACCGCAATTGCTGGAACTCTCGGGCATCGGCCGTCCGGAGCTGCTGCGCGACCTTGGCATCGAGGTCCACCACGAGCTGCCAGGCGTGGGCGAGAACTACCGCGACCATTACATGACCAGGGTCAATTGGCGGATACGCAACGCCCGCACCCTGAACGAACAGAGCCGTGGCTGGCGTCTGGGCCTGGAGGTTTTGAAATATGGCATCGCCCGGCGCGGCATACTGACCTATACCGCCGGCATCGTGCACGGCTTCGTGCGCAGCCGCCCGGAACTGGCGACACCGGATGTACAGTTCCATGGCGCCCATGCCAGCCATTCCGGCAAGACGCGCATCCTGGACCAGGAGCCGGGCATGACCATGGCCGCCTGTCAGCTGCGGCCCGAAAGCCGCGGCTCGATCCATATCCGCGACAGCCGGCCGGGCAGCGAGCCCTCTATCCGGCCCAATTTCCTGCATGACGAGATCGACCGGGCCGCCCTAATCGCCGGTCTGCGCATCGCCCGCGATGTGGCCAGCCAGCCGGCGCTGGCGCCGTTCATCGAGTTCGAGATGCAGCCGGGCAAGGAGGTAGAGAGTGACGACGAACTGCTCAGCTACGCCCGCGCCACCGGCGCCACGGTCTATCACCCCATCGGCACCTGCCGCATGGGACCCGACAGCGACCCCAATGCGGTGGTCGACGACCGCCTGCGGGTGCGCGGGCTGGAGGGTCTGCGTGTAGTCGATGCCTCGATCATGCCGACCCTGGTCTCGGGCAACACCCACGCGCCCACGGTGATGATCGCCGAAAAGGGCGCCGAGATGATCCTGGACGACACCGGGGTTCGCTGAACCGAATGTATCTGCCTCGGACCAAGGGCTACTGCAAGCGGGACCCGGTCATGCGCTGGGCCCTGCCGGACCGGGTGTTCTTCGCCTGCGGCGCCTGCCACATCCTGGCCTATGCCTTCCTGCAGCGCTATTCCCTGTCAGGTCTGCAACCGATCTGGCTAAAGCCGGGCGATGGTCACACCGGCAATCATATTTTCGTCGCCGCCAGGAACTGGGTGTTCGACTATCACGGCTATGCCGAACGGCGGCGCTTTATGGAACATACATTTAGAAGCGCCCGGCGCCGTTGGCCCGGCTGGACGGCGGACGAAATCGTGCTGCCCAGAGAGGTTCTGGTTTCCGAACAGCTGTCCCGTACCTACAATGGCCTGTGGCTGCGGGAGCCGAAACAGTTCCTGCACGACGCCCTGCCGCGGGCCGAGGCGTTTCTGGACCGATTTCCGGTACCCACATCAATGAGAGAGGTTTCATGAGTTCATTTTCCGACAGCCGCGGCCTGGACCTGCGCACCAGCAGTGCCAAAGCGGCTGCAAGTTTCAATGCCGGTGCCGACAGCTTCGTCAACTGGCGCCGGGACACCATGGGCTATCTGGACGCGGCCATCGCCGCCGATCCCGCTTTCGTCCTGGCCAAGCTGGCCAAGGGCTGGGTGTTACAGACCGGCCGCACGGTCGCTTTCTGGCCGCAGATCGAGGCCTTGCTGGCAGACGCCGCGCCCTTGATGGACGGCGCTGATCGACGGGAGCGGGCCTATTTCGACAGCTTGACGGCGGCGGTGAAGGGCCACGGCGTGGAGGCTGCCAGCATTATGGAGGCCATGCTGGCGCAATATCCATTGGACCTGTTGGCCCACCGTCTGGTGCAGTTCGAGTTGTTCTGGAACGGCCGGGCGGAATGGATGCGGGCCATCGCCGAACGGGCCGTGCCCGCCTGGGCGGACGACATGGCCGACTATGGCTGTTTTCAATCGGTGCGCGCCTTTTCCAGCGAAGAGGCTGGTGATCACGATCTGGCGGAACGCTGTGGCCGTACGGCAGTGGAGATCAACCCAAAGGATGCCTGGGGCACCCACGCGGTGGCCCATGTGCATGTCATGCAGGGCCGCGCCGACGAGGGCGTAGCATGGCTCGAATCTCTGTCTGGCAATTGGGGCGAGGTAAACCAGATCGGCCATCATCTGTGGTGGCATCTATGCCTGCTGCTGCTGGAACGGGGCGAAAGCGACCGCGCTCTGGAGCTGCTTACGGCGGAAGTGCGCAACCCGGAGTCGCCCTTGGTGCAAGCGATGCCCGGGGCTACCATCGATCTGCAGAACGTGGCCTCCCTGCTGATGCGCCTGGAACTACGCGGCGTTGATGTGGGCGACCATTGGCATGTCCTCGAAGAGATTTGCCTGGGCCGCACGACGGACCATGCCAATCCCTTCTCGTCTGCCCATGACATGATGATCCTTGCGGCGACCGGAAATTTTCAGGCGGCGGAGAAGTTGCTTGATCATGTCCGTGCTTTCGCCGCCGCCGATGACGGCAGTCTGGCCAACGCTTACCGGGCCGCCGGCGTGCCATTGTGTGCGGGTATATTGGCCCACCGACGGGGCGAGCACGAACGGGTGATCGAACTGATTTCGCCCGTGCGTCACGACCTATCCCTGATCGGCGGCAGCCACGCCCAGCGGGATGTGTTCTATCAGATGCTGGCAGATTCCGCCCACCGCACAGGACGGAAGGAAATGATCCCACTCTACCTGGATGATATCCGCCGCCTCGGCTTTTCAGATGTGGAAGGCCGCACCCTGTATCGGGAAATGATCTAGTCGTCAGCCGGTTCCACCCGCCATTCTTGGCAGGTTCTGGATGTTTTCGCCTAATCGCTATTTCGCGGAGAGCAAATCGTACTGTGCCCGGAGATTCATCCAGAACGCGGGATCGATGCCGAACCAATGACCCAAACGCAGTGCGGTATCTCCAGTGACAGAGCGCTTGCCATTGATGATTTGGCTGAGCCGGTTGGCGGGCGCATCTAACTGACGCGTCAGTTCCGTTGGCGAAACACCGATTTCCACAAGTTCGTCTTTCAGGACTTCGCCGGGGTGGAAGGCATGCTGCAGCATAGATCCTTTCCTCCTCCAACGGTAATCCACGATTACCATGTTGGTTGAGTTCGGCGTGTTAGCTGACCATTCGACGTAAATGCGCCATTGCCTGTCGATACGGATGCCGTATTGGCCCCACCGTCCGCAACCGAGCTGTTCCAACTCGATGGCAATGTGCGACAAACATTAGTGATCGATCGAATCTCATTCATGGCGATCCTGCGCGGCATGATATACGGCGCGAATATCAATCTCCTCGTTCAAGATTGTGTAGACAACGATGTATGGCAGACCGGGGACGACGAGTTCGAATGTACCATCCAGGGTTCCAGTTCGCCCGGAATTTGGAAACAGTTCCAACCGTTGGATGGAAGCGCCAATTCTGCGGACGACGGCATCCGCCGCCTGTCGATTGTCTAAGGTGATGTATCTATGAATATCTTCGAGATCCAGTAGCGCACTGCGGCGATAGTGGATTTTCATCCGCCAAGCTTTTTCAACGTGCTGGCAACTTGGATATCGCTGGCGCGCACATCATCAGCATCTTCGAGTCGTGCTTTCAAGTCACGGATTTGCGCGTCCGATAGTCTTACCGTTCCTGGATCTTGCGCCACAAGACCCAAAAGCACGTGTGCTGCCTCATCTTGCCGCTCTTCTGGCAATTTCCGAACTTCGGAGATCGCCTTTTCAAATAGTTCGCTGGTCATAGGGTCAATATATCATAGATTCCCCCGGTTCCGCCACGTAGCAGCACTTCAATCTAGGCCAGTGAAAGCACCGCTTCGGCGAATTCCTTGGGCGCCTCCTGGGGCAGGTTGTGGCCCACGGACGGGATCACCTCCAACCGATAGGGCCCAGTGAAAAACCGATCATGGCCGGCAGACCCACCCGGATCCATGACGCCGTCGCCGGTGCCGTCCATGGCCACGGTGGGAACCGTGATGCGGGGCCGGGCCGCCAATTGCGCCTCGATCCCCTCGACGCGCCTATCGCCCGGCACCAGGGCGTAGCGGTGGCGGTAGGAATGGATCACCACGTCCACGAAATCCGGGTTTTCGAACGAAACCGCCGTCAGGTCATAGGTGTCATCGTCGAATTCCCAGTTCGGCGACCACAGCCGCCAGAGAAGCTTGCAATAGGCATGGCGGTTGGCGGCGAGCCCGGCGCGGCCCCGTTCGCCGTGGAAATAGAACTGATACCAGAGCCGGTATTCCGTCTCCGGCGCTGCGGGCTGCCCCGACTTGGCGATGTTCTGGATATTATAGCCGTTGCAACTGACCAGCCCCTTGGCCCGTTCCGGCCAGAGGGCGGCGACGATGCAGGCCGCCCGGCCGCCCCAGTCGTAACCGCCCAGGACGGCCTGTTCGATATCGAGGGCGTCCATCAGGGCAAGCAGGTCATCGCCCAATACCGCCTGCTCTCCTGAGCGGAGGGTATCGGGAGAGAGAAACCGGGTTTCGCCATAGCCCCGCAGATAGGGCACGATCACCCGGTGACCCTTTGCCGCCACTATGGGCGCGACCTCGTCATAGGCGTGGATGTCATAGGGGAAGCCGTGCAGCAGAATGACCGGTGGTCCGTCCACTGGCCCCAGCTCACCATAGGCGACGTCCAGCACGCCGGCTTCTATGCGCTTCATCTCCATATTCTAATTTCTCCACCCGTCCCCGATGGCATTGATCTTAAGCCTTCAGTCCTCGGGCCGCACTGGGCAATCCACCAGGATGGGTTAAGATAAGGGACGGCATCGAACGACATGAACAAAAAAAGAGATCTGAAATGAAGAAACGGGTCATGGTCCAACTGGCCATCAGCGACGGCTTGAAATCGGTATTCGACGGGCGCGACGACATCGAGGTTGAACACTTTTCCGAGTTGAGCGAGGACAACATCTACCAGCATATTGGCAACTACGATGCCGTGATCCTGGGCATCGCGCCTTTGACACCGCGCCTGATCGAGGCAGCCGATAATCTGAAGATCGCCTCCCGCTTCGGTGTCGGCTATGACACCGTGAATGTGCCGGCCCTGACCAAGGCCGGCATCCCCTTGACCATCGCGGGCATCGCCAATTCCGTCACCGTGGCGGAACATTCCCTGTTCTTCATGTTGGCTCTGGCCAAACAGGCCCTGGCTTACGACCGGGAAACCCGCAAGGGCAATTGGGGCGTGCGCTGGGAACTGCCGGCCTTCGATCTGGCGGGGCGCACGGTGCTGATCCTGGGCTTCGGCAGGATCGGCCGTCGCCTGGTCAACCGCTGTGTCGCAATGGAAATGAACGTGCTGGTGCATGACCCTTACGTGGTGCAGGACGGCATCCGCACCGCCGGCGCCACCCCGGTGGATGACTGGCGCGCTCGGCTCGGCCAGGTCGATTTCCTCTCCATCAACTGTATGAAGAACGAGGAAACCAACGGCATGGTCGCGGCAAACGAACTGGCGGCGATGAAAGGGACGGCCTTCGTGGTCAATACCGCCCGCGGCGGTATCGTCGATGAAGCCGCCCTGTACGAGGCTTTGAAATCGAAAAGCATCGCCGGCGCCGGCATCGACCCCTTCGTCGTCGAGCCGGCAGAGGCGGACAACCCCCTGTTCGAACTTGACAACATCATCGTTTCGCCCCATTCCGCCGGCGTCACCAAGGAATCCGTCTTCCGCATGGGGCAAATTGCGGCCCAGAATGTGGTCGACTGTTTCGATGGCAAGCTGGACCTGGCCAATGTGATCAATCCTGAAGTCTTGAAATGAAGTCCTGAAATAAGGTTCGCTCCGCCCGACGAAGCGATCCACATCCGGGAGTCTTTAGTCCCATGCGCAAGACCTTTCCCAAGACGGGCACCGATTGGACGGCCCTTGAAGCGGAAATGACGGCGATGTCGGAAAGCGACATCGACTGGCGCCGCGGCCGCACGCCCCTATACGTCTTTCATGGCAGCGACAGCGCCTACGAAGTCGGCCGCCAGGCTTTCATGAAATTCTTTTCCGAGAATGCCCTGGGTGGGCGCCGCGCCTTCTTCGGCCTCAAGCGCATGGAGGACGAGGTGGTTGAAATGGGCCTGGATCTGTTCCGCGCCCCCGACGGTGCAGTGGGAAATCTTTCCACAGGTGGCAGCGAAAGCATCTTCATGGCCGTCAAGGCGGCTCGCGACTGGGCCCGGGCGGAGGGACGATTCAAGGCGCCCTTCAACATCATCGCGCCCTATACGGCGCATGCTGCCTTCGACAAGGCAGCGGATGCGATGGACCTGGAGGTCCGGCGTCTGCAACCAGGCCCTGGCCGGCGAGCGGATGTGGCAGCCATGGCCGAGGCCATCGATGACGGCACCATCATGCTGGCGGGCTCTGCCCCCTGTTTCCCCCACGGCGTGATCGACGACATCACCGCCCTTGGCGCCCTGGCCCTGGAACGGGAGGTCTGGCTGCACGTGGATGCCTGTGTTGGCGGCTATGTGGCGCCGTTCTTCCAGCGCATCGGCCGCGATATCCCCGCATTCGATTTCGCCATTGCAGGCGTGCGGACCTTGTCGGCGGATCTGCATAAATTCGGCTTTTGCCCGAAACCGGCCTCCACGCTGTTCTACCGCCATGAGGCGGATAGGGAACGGGCCCTGTTCCATTTCGATGCCTGGCCGAACGGGCAGTTCTCCACCGCCACGCTTTCCGGCACCCGTGCGGGCGGCGCCGTGGCAGCGGCCTGGGCAGTGATGCATCATCTGGGCGAGGACGGCTATATGGCCATCGCCCGTGATCTGGCGGCGATGACCGATGGCTACGTCACCGGCATCGAGGCCATTCCCGGCATGTACCTGCTGGCGGCACCGGACCTGACCATCATAAATTTCACTGCCGACGATGTGGATATCTTCGCCGTCGCCGAGGCCATGGGCGAGCGCGGCTGGCTGCCCGGCCTAACCCGCAACCCGAAAGGCATGCACGCCATGTTGTCCATGTTCCACGAACCAGGACGGGAAGAGTATCTGTCCGACCTGGCCGGCTGTGTGGAGCAAGTCAGGGGCAGCAACGCCACCTCTGGACTGAAGGCCGTCTATTGAAGCCATTGGTGAAAGCCTCCCCCCTATCGGGTTTGCTGGTAATCGGCCTGGGCACCCTGATCGTGCCCCTGGACACCTCCGTCAATATCGCCTTTCCCGACATTACCTCCAGCTTTGGCATTCCCATCGCCGCCATCCAATGGGTCGTGGTCTGTTACGTCCTGACCTATACCTCGCTGATGCTGGTGTTCGGCAAACTTGGCGATATGTTCGGGCACAGGCGGATTTTTCTGCTCGGCCTCTCAGTTTCCACCTTCGCCTTTGTCGCCTGTGCCATGGCCCCGGCGTTTCACTGGTTGCTGCTGGCCCGCATGCTCCAGGGCATCGGCGCCGCCCTGGTGTTGAGCTGTGGCCCGGCCCTGGCGACGGCACTGTTTCCCGAAACCCGGCGGGCACGGGCGCTTGGCGCTTATACCATGATGTTCGGCGTCGGCGCCGCAGCCGGCCCGTCGCTGGGCGGCTTCATGGTGCAGGCCTGGGGCTGGGAGGCGGTATTCTGGTTCCGGGCGCCGATCTGCCTGGCGGCCCTGGCGGCCCTGCCCTGGCTAAGCGACGCCCAGGCCGATCGACGGCGCGGGCGGTTCGACCTGCTGGGGGCCTTACTTCTGGCCGTGGGCCTGGGCGCCTTGATGTTCGCCTTGAACCAATTGCGCACCGATACGCTCTATGGCCTTGTCATCGCCGCCCTGGGTGCCGGCACACTGGCCGTCTATATCAGGCGCGAAGTCAACGCCGAGCAGCCGATCATTCCCCTGACCGCATTCCGCCGCCTGGACTTCTCGGTGCTGAACGTCTTCAACGGCCTGGTCATGCTGGTGGGCTTCGCGCCGCTTTTGATCGTGCCCTACTTCCTGGTACGGGCGACCGATTTCTCCCTCGCCGTCAGCGGCATCATCCTGGCCATCTCGCCCCTGGGCCAGGCAGTGGCAGCGCCCCTGGGTGGCGCACTCTTAAGTTGGCGGCCCTGGGCCAGCTCCTTTGCCTTGCTAAGCGCCATCGTCGTCGCCCTGGCCACCCTGGTCATGGGCACCTGGGGACTGGGCGCGGGGTTCTGGACCATGGCCATTCCGATGTTCGTCCAGGGCCTTGGCCTTGGCCTGTTTCAGCTCTGCATCCTGGATGTGGTGACCCAGCGTCTGGATGTGCGCGATCGGGGCGTGGCCGGCAGCCTGGCCCAGGTCTCCCGCACCCTGGGCGTAGTGCTGGGCGCCACCTGCCTGTCCTTGATCTTTGCCTATTGGCGCGCCGAGGCGGCGGCGGGCGGGGCGGCAGAGATGGACGGCTTCCTGGCCGCCTTTCGCCTTACCTTCTTTATCGCCGGGGGCGGGTTGCTGGTTTGCCTGGGCCTGACCCTGATCCGCCCCCGGGTCTGGCTGCGATAGGCCGAGGAATCCCGTCTCCCTCACGCGCTGTACACGCGCCTCTCAATACAACGTGAACATCAGTGATTGGAACCGTCCGACGGTAGCGGTGATCGTCGCCGATGTAGTTGCAACACAAAAAATCAGAGGGATGTGCGATGAAGAACCTTTTGTATGGAACAACAGCACTCGTAGCGATCGGCATGGCCGCCGGCGGTGTTCAAGCCGCCGACAAAGTCAAGGTCGGCGTCGGTGGCTACATGCAGGCTTTCCTGGTATTCGGCGACGAAGACGACGGCGTCGGCGAACCTGCCAACAATTTGCGTAATCACAAGGTGGCCCGCGAAGGGGAAATTATCTTCTCGGGCAAGACGACCCTTGATAACGGTATCCAGTTCGGCGTTCAGGTACAGTTGGAGGCCGAAACTTGCGGTGACCAGCTTGACGAAACCTTTATGTGGGCATCGGGCGGATTTGGCCGCATCAACGTGGGTTCCGAGAACTCGGCAGCCTACCTGATGCATTACTCAGCTCCCGCGGCGTCACATTGGGCCCACGGCTTGCAATCACCAAACTTCTCCCATCCAGCCACGGGCGGACATGCGTCCGGGGCCTATCCACACACCAACCCGACGATAACCTCGGACAGTGAAAAGATTACCTACTTCACACCGCGGTTCTCGGGCTTCCAGTTGGGCGCCTCGTATACGCCCGACAACTGTGAGGAAAACAATGCCAACGGCGCGCTGCGTCCCGCGTGCGGCGGCTCTTACGGCGGCTTTCAGGGTGAAGCACTGACCGGTTCCCAATCGGAAGTGATCGAACTCGGCGCCAACTATACCGGCAAGATTGGCGGTGCCAGCATCGGCGTCTCCGGCTCCTGGGCCGAGGCGGACGTGGAAGGCGCCACCAGTGCCGCAGTCAGGGCGGCCGGCTTTGAGGACCAGGAGGAATGGACCCTGGGCTTTAAGGCCAGCATGCAGGGCTTCAGCTTCGGCGCAGGTTATCGTGACGACAACCAGGGCACCCTTGCCGCCAACAGCGATCGCACCGACTGGAACGTCGGCCTTCGTTATGCGACGGGTCCGTGGGGCGTCGGCATTCAGTACGCCAACACCGAAATCGAGGCCGGCGCCGCCGGCGGTTCGGACGACCTCGAGGCGGTCGAGATCGGCGGCTCCTATCAGATTGGGCCGGGCATACTCATGTCGGCCGGTGTTCAGTTCTGGGAGTTTGACGACAACTTGAACGCTGCCGCCAACGAGAACGATGCCAGTATCGTCTTCGTGGGTACACACATAGCTTTCTAGTTCATCCCAACGGTCCTCGGTCCGGAACGGAGTGGGCGACGGCCTGCCTCGTTCCGGGCACCCGCTGTTGCGCGGGGAGGGTGAGAACCGGGACAATTTTTTCGTCGCAATTGTCCCGGTTTTCAACCGTTTGCGTATTTAAGCTCGCTTCTTTAGACGGCTGCGCTAGAGGCCCAGGGCGCGGCGCAGATGGGTTTCCATGAGTTCCTTCTTCGCCGGCTTGACGATGAAGCCGTCGATCTTGTGGATGGCGCCTTTCTTGACGTTGTCGTCGGTGTCCCGGCCAGTCAGCATCAGGACGGGAATGTCCTTGTAGGCTGGGGCAATGCCGTAGCGGATACGGCGGGCCAGTTCGAAACCGTCCATCTCTGGCATTTCGATATCCGTAATCACCAGATCGATAGGGATTTCGCCGGCACTCAAAATATCCAGCGCCGCTTTGCCGTTGTCTGCCTCGATGATCCGTCCGACACCCAACATGCCAAGGACGCGACCGACGAAGCGCAAGGAGAATGCCTCATCATCAACCACGAGAACGGTGATCGAAGCGAATGTGGCGGCGTCGTTCATAAGCCGGCTCAACCCGCCGGCCACTCAGCCAGCCAGGCATCGAACTCGTCCGCCGGCATCGGCCGGGCGATGAAGTAGCCCTGCACCACATCGATGTCGAGGGAGGCCACCAGGTCCCAATCCTCTTGATCCTCCACGCCTTCGGCAACAGTGGACATCTCCAGGGACTTGGCCAGGGCGACCGACGATTCCAGGATGGCCTTGGCGGCGGCGTTGTGCATCGCGCCATTGACAAAGGCCCGGTCGATCTTCAGCTCGGTAAAAGGTATGCGCTTGAGCTGCTCCATGGATGAATGGCCCGTGCCGAAGTCATCAATGGACAGTTGCACCCCCTTGATCCGCAACCTGGTCAGAATTTCCAATGGTTTCTTGATGTCGGCCATCAGCCGGGTCTCGGTGATCTCCAGCACCACGCGGGATGGCTCAACGCCGTTCTCGGCGGCTGTGCCGACGATGAACTCGGGCAGATCCAGGCGGTCCAGGGAATCAACCGAGATGTTCACCGCGACCTTCAAATCCTGTCCTGCCGCCAGCCAAGTCCCGCCTTGCGCCATCGCCTTGGCATAAACCGCATCCGTCAGGGCATCGATAAGACCATGACGCTCGGCGACCGGAATGAAGGCGACGGGAGGCACCAGGCCTCGTTCCTTGTGGCGCCAGCGGACGAGGCTCTCCACGCCGACCACATGCTTGTCCGCGACCGAAACCTTGGGCTGGTAGAAGACTTCCAATTCGTCGCCGTCGATGCCGGAACGGAGCTCCTCCTCGGTGATATCTTCAATTGGCCCGTATTCACGCCGGGTCTGGGCGGAAGTATCCAGGCTCTCCAGCAGGGATTGCAGTTCTTCGCGGTTGACCGGCTTGGACAGCGCCCCAAGCATCGTCAGATCATGGGCCTCGGCTAAATTTCGCGCCGTCTCCAGTATCCGGGGGTCTTCGCCGCTGATCAGTACCAGAGCGCCCTTGTAGTCGGTCTCGGTCAAGTGGCGCAGGAATTCGACACCGTCCATGCCAGGCATGTTCAGATCGCACAGCACCACGTCGGCATTGTCCGTTTTCAACCAATCCAGGGCCTGGCGTCCGTCCTCGCAACTAGCAACGGTTTCAGCGCCAATAGTCTTGAGAATGCGCTGGATGAACGAGCGCATGAAGGCTTCGTCATCGACAATCAGAAAACTGTAATCGGAAAGCGAGGCGCCTTGTTCCGGCATCGCGTGGTTTCTCCGGGACCTTGGGCGCATCCGCCCAGCTTGGGCGTCACGCCGGTTTCATATGATACCTCTTGAACCTTAGTACAGACCGTTGACCCTGACAATTATCCTTTGTCTAAGTCTTTGGATGATAAGGAATTTTCGCGCAGGGCGGGGAATAGCCTGGATATTTTGCGCGTACGCGGCACAATTGACCGCGGTCATGCCGGGCTGATAGCGTTGTCCCCAGTTTTGGTTACTTGTGCACTGGATCAAACCGCTCGAAATCTGCGTCGATTTCGTGTGGATAATTTGATCTATTTCAAGGAGTTGGCGCAATTTTCGTTCGAATGTAAACGGGTTGCGCGGGAGAATGATTCGGCGGTGATCAGTCTCAAGAACATATTTGGGCGCGGTGCTGCCGACACCATCCCCGAAGGACGATTCCTCCTCCAGGGCTTCGGATCGGTCATCATCCTGCTTTTTGCGGTCGGCGTCGTTGGTTGGTTTGTCCTTACCGGTCAGTCCCGCTCGTTCGATCTATTTTCCGATACAGGTGATCTGGTCGAGTTGATGGACGATGCCCGCCTGTATGAACTCACCTTCACCCGCGACGAGACCGTAAGTTCCGTTGCCCAGGCCCAGGGTATGACCAGCGAGATTTTGCGCCGGTTGACCTTGCTGCTGGAAGACGTTGAGGATGAAGGCCGCCGGCAGCGGCTACAGAATGTGGTCGACGCGGTGGAAAAATACCAAACAGAGTTTGCCAACTTCGTCGAACTGCGGGGACAGAGCAAGACCGCGCGGGCCGCCATGGTCCAGGCTGCGGTCCGGGCCTCCGATGCCGCGGCGGGGCTGCAAAGAATTCAGGAGAAGTATATCCGCCTGGATACGGAAAGCGTGCGACGGTTGCGCCGCCAAATGGAGGATATTTCGGAGAACGCGGCGAACAGCTACGAGATCGTGATATTCGCGGAACTCGCCCGGGAAAATGAGAAAAACTATCTGATCTCCCGCAATCTGCCCGAATTGGAACTGGCCCGCAGCGAGATCTCCAAACTGACCGAAACCGTCGAGGAATTGAAGCAGCGGATCCGCAATCCGCGCAGCATCGCGCTACTGAACAAGATCGATTCCGAAAAGCGCGCCTATCTAGAGGCCCTCTCAGGCCTGGCCCGTGTAGGCCAGGCAAATGCCGGGACCTTGCCACCCAATTCATCTGAAGCCATAGATTTGGACCGGGCCGCCTTTGCCATGCGGGATACCGCCTTTGCCTTGCGCAGCAATGAACGGGCCGTGTTGGGCGAGGTTCAGCGCAAGGTCGGCGATACCCAGGACCTCATGGCCCGCCGGCTTGCCCTCTCGGAGGAGGTGGACAAGATCCTGATCGGGGTTAGCGATGCCCGCCAGACCGACCGGGATTTCTCTCTCGCCAATACCGACGGCGAACGCCAGATCCATGCCGCCCGGGTCAACTCGCAACTGGAAGACGTCATCAACCGCTCGCACAAGATCCAAAGCCTGCTGATCGAAGATGACGAAAAGTCTATGTTCGAGAGCGTGATCCCCTCAATCGCCAAGTACAGGGACAATTTCAACAACGCCGTTACCGTGACCTTAAAGGCCTCGCAAACGGGACGCCTGATGGTGGAGGATGCCCTGGAGGCGGACCGATTGTTGAACCTGGCCCAGGCCTCACGCCTGGACGATATCGCCGATGCGCGGGCCTGGGCTGGTGTATTGCTGCCCATGGGCATCGTCTTTGCGCTGGGCCTCTTGTTCCTGGCTTTCTTGATGCGCAAATCGCAGCAGACCCTGGTCAGCCTGGCGCAGGAGTTGCAGCGCTCCAAGGAGACGGCAGAGGCGGCGGACCAAGCGAAATCATCTTTTTTGGCAACCATGAGCCATGAGATCCGAACGCCCATGAATGGCGTCGTCGGCATGATCGATCTGCTGCGTGAGACGACGCTGGACAACGACCAACGCACCATGACGGGCACGATCCGGGATTCCGCCTTCTCGCTGCTGCAGATCATCGATGACATCCTCGATTTCTCAAAAATCGAAGCCGGCAAGATGCACCTGGAGGATATCTCGGTCTCTGTGCGTGACGTGGTCGAAGGCGTCGCCGCCACCTTGACCCCCACCGCCGACAAGAAATCGGTCCGCCTTGTTGCCTTCGCCGATCCAGACATCCCAGAGTGGGTGCGCGGTGATCCGGTACGCCTGCGCCAGATTCTCTTCAACCTCGGCGGCAATGCGGTCAAGTTCACCAATACGGACGAAACCAAACAGGGCCTGGTGCAAGTCCGGGCGGACCTGGTTTCCAAGGGCGCCGACGGCACCGCCACCGTGCGTTATTCCGTCACCGACAACGGCATCGGCATTCCCGATGAAGCCCAGGAGAAACTGTTTGAAGCCTTCACCCAGGCGGAAAGCTCTACCACCCGGCGATATGGCGGCACCGGATTGGGTCTCTCAATCTGTATGCGCCTGGCCGATATGATGGGGGGCGAAATCGGCTTTGAAAGTACGGAAGGGTCGGGTTCCACATTCAACGTGGTCGTGCGCCACCAGGTGGATGAAGGCAAGGCCAGCGTCAACGGCCTAAAGGATCTCTCGGGAATAAAGGTTCTGTTGGTCTCGAACGTGGCACCGGTGGCGGAGGCCCTGCAGCGTTATCTCAACCATTGGCAGGCCGAGGTAGAATTAGCGACGAACATCGAAGAAGCCGAGGCGGCCGCCCTAGCCGCGGACCGCGGCGGACAGCCCTTCCGGGTAATCGCCATGGATGGCGGCCTGGATGTGGACGCTCTGCAGGGGCAGCGTCAGCGTCTTCGCCAACTCGGTGAACTGGCCGCCACCCGCTTCGTTTTTTTACAGCAGGGCCGGCGCCGGTCTTCCAGGCAGCTGGATGAAGACACTATCGTTGTCGACGTCTCGCCCATTCAACGGGCTTCCTTCCTGACCGCCGTTGCCGCCAGCGTCGGCCGCGCCAGCCCCGAGATCAAGGCCGAGGCGGAGGAAGCGGAAGTTTCAGAAACGGTCGCGGCGCCCACGGTCGAGGACGCGCTGAAGGCAGGTCAATTGATCCTGGTGGCCGAGGACAATCTGACCAATCAGGACGTGATCCGCCGGCAGTTGAACCGCCTGGGCTACGCCGCGGAACTGTTTGACGACGGCGCCCAGGCCCTGGCCGCCTATAGGGAGAAGAACTACGCCATTCTGCTGACCGACTGCCATATGCCGGAAATGGACGGTTTCGAATTGACCGCCGCTATCCGTAAGGCCGAAGAAGGCTCGGTCGATACATTGCCCATCGTCGCCATTACCGCCAACGCCCTGCAAGGGGAGGCGGAACGCTGTCTAGCCGCCGGCATGAACGATTATCTTTCCAAGCCGCTTGAAATGCCAAAGTTAAAGGCCGCGTTGAAAAAATGGATGCCGGCGGTGGCGCCTGCGACTGAAGCTTTCACCAAACCCGCTTCAAATTTCGGTCAAGCCAAAGACAATACACCTCCCGAACCCGCATCGAACGGCGCCGTCGACCCCGCCGCCCTCAAAGACGTATTCGGCGACGATGACGAGACGTTCAAAGAAATCCTGACCGATTTTATCGCCCCGGGACGCGACAACGTTGCGGAAATCATGACTGCCTTTGCCGACCGCTCTGCCGAGGATGTTGCCAAGGCGGCCCATAAGCTGAAGTCATCAGCTCGAGCTGTGGGTGCCAATCTGCTGGCGGATTTATGCCAGGACCTGGAAATGGCTGGCAAAGAAGACGACTGGGCGGTCATCGAAAAACATGCGCCGCTGGTGCCCGATGCCATGGATAGCGTCGTCGATTATATCGAGGCACTGTAGCGCCCTGACCTATCGCAAGGCGATGAAACGCCGCCGACGGCTTGGCTTTCGGCGGCGGCGTCTAATCCAAAGGCGCTTCTATTTCGCGCCGCCCCAGGCATCCAAAGCCTTGTGCTTCAACTGACGGCGCTCGCCGCCGGGCTTGCGCCAGTTATGGCCGAAGGCCGCCGATTCCCAGGAACCGTAGGAGGGATTGGCGATCATGAACCACTTGGTTCCCCATAACGCATCGTTCTTTTCGTAGAGCGCCTGGCGATCGGCGATTGAGCCCTTGTAGCCATCTACAAAGTCACCGAAGTTGTCACCGAACAGCATCAGCACCCGGTAGTTGGCCGCAATGTGCAGGCGCCGAGGGCTTTTCTTGGACGACTTCCAGCCCTCTTTTTCACCGCGGGTCAAAATCGTATCCACGTCCGTGTCCACAGGATAGCCGAACTTGGCCAAGTTCTTGCGGGTACCGTCCTCGAGCGGAGCCTTGCGGTTGGTGACGTAGAAAATCTTGATGCCCTTGTCGTGAGCCATCTTGATGAAATCTAGGGAGCCGGGAACAGGCCGCGAGAGCACATCGTTGACGAAAGGTCCCCAGGTCTTGCCACTGTAGTATTTGTACTGGGTCACAATCCAGGCCTGATAAACCGAGTTGTCCAGCACCGTCTCGTCCACATCCAGAATAATGGCGGGCGGTTTGGACGCGAAATCGCCAGTTTGCTCACCGGGCATGGCGGTCCAGGATTTATCCGCCAAGGCCTTGTCCAGCATCAAGCCGGCCAGGCGATAGGTGGAGAGAGCATTGGCCTTGAATTCCACCGAGGTCTGCAGCCACAGGGTTCCATTCAAGCCGTCGTTCTCGGCCAGGTCCTTCACGTCCTTTGCCACCGCCCCCTGGCAGATCCCGAAACCAAGGACGGCCGCGGCCAGCAAATGCATTGTTCTTTTCATCATCAGCCTCCATTAATTTTCTGCAAAAGCGCCGGTAGTTCCCCAATGCGCCCGAGCCTGTGGTACCGGGGGTGCGCGGG
Organism: uncultured Rhodospirillaceae bacterium; assembly: GCA_964344935.1. GTDB lineage: Bacteria > Pseudomonadota > Alphaproteobacteria. The sequence goes on along the minus strand of CAYFPL010000007.1, from coordinate 101,730 downwards.
CTCATTGTCATGCTGCTCAAAACTGGCGGTGACGTGATAGGGGATATAGGCCCCATGTCCCCCCAGTTCCAAGACGGGAAGAATATCAGATGGGATCGAATTGCCTACCATCATAACGGCGCCGGGATCGAAGCCGTGGCGGGCGAAAATCTCCCCATAGGCGGCGGCATCCTTGTTCAGAACCACTTCGATCTCTCTGAAATGGCCGGCCAGGCCGGACTTCTCGATCTTGTTGTATTGGTCCATGTGATCGCCCTTGGTGATCATCACCAGGGGATAGTCCCCTTCCAGTGTGGCCAAGGTATCCCCGACGCCGTCGAGCAGTTCCATGGGGCCGTCGAGCATGGCCTTGCCCATCATGACAATCTCATGGATTTCCGCCGCCGTGATGGTGCCCTTGGAGATTTCGATCGCCGCCTCGATCATGGACAGGGTGAAACCCTTTATGCCGAAACCGAAAATTCTGATGTTGCGCACTTCCAGTTCATGCAGGTGCGCCTGCACCTCGTCATGAGGGGCGTGGCGATCCAGGATTTCCGACAGGCGGGCCTGGGTCCGTTGGAACATGCTTTCGCAATGCCAGAGGGTATCGTCCGCATCCAGAGCCACAACCTCGATCATGCCAGGCAATCCCTGCCATGGACCAGGGGTTCGAGGCCCAGGTGCCGGGCCATGGTCTGACCCATATCGGCAAAGCCCTGGCGCCGGCCCAATTCCCGGGCTCCAATGCCGGGACCGAAGAAAATCACCGGTACATGTTCGCGGGTATGATCCGTGCCCCGGTGCGTCGGATCACAGCCATGATCGGCGGTGATCAGGGCCAGATCGCCCGGTCGCAGGCGGGCTTCGAATTCGGGGAGCCGGGCATCGAAAGCCGCAAGGGCGCCAGCATAGCCGGGCACATCGCGGCGGTGGCCGTACAGCATGTCGAAATCGACGAAATTCGTGAAGACAAGGCTGTTGTCAGGGGCCTCGTCCACCTGACGCAGCAGGGCGTCGAACAAGGCCATGTTGTCCGCCGCCTTAATGGTGCGGCTGACCCCCCTATGGGCGAAGATGTCGGAGATCTTGCCGACCGAGATCACCGTGCCACCGGCCGCCGTCAAGACATCCAATAGGGTATCGCCGGGCGGCGGCGTGGTCAGGTCCTTGCGGTTGGCGGTGCGCTGGAAACTTGCGGAATCCGCGCCCACGAAGGGCCGGGCGATGACCCGGGCGATGTTCAACGCGTCCACTTCCTCCTTGGCTACGGCGCAGAGGTCATACAGGCGCTGCAGCCCGAAATGCTCTTCGTGGGCGGCAATCTGAAACACCGAATCGGCTGAGGTATAGCAGATGGGTTTGCCGCTCCTGATATGCTCCTCGCCCAGGCGGGCGATGATCTCGGTGCCCGAGGCATGGCAGTTGCCCAGGATACCCGGCAAGGCGCAGCGTTCGACGAGCCGTTCGATCAAGGCGTCGGGAAAACATGGCTGGGTATCCGGAAAAAAGCCCCATTCGAACGGCACCGGCAGGCCGGCCATTTCCCAATGGCCGCTTGGGGTATCCTTGCCCCGGCTTTCCTCCACCGCATAGCCCCAGGCGCCCATTGGATCGCCGGCATGGCCCAGGTCCAAAGGCGCCCGTCCCGTGGAGGCACCAGCCGCGTGGCCCAGACCCAGGCGCGCCAGATTGGGCAGCTGCAATGCCTGGGCGGCGGCGATATGGCCCAGAGTATCGGCGCCCGCATCACCGAAACGGCCGGCGTCTTCGCTGGCGCCGATGCCGAAGGAGTCCATGACCAGGATAAATGCGCGGCTCATGTCGGGACGATCCGTTCCACGATGATGGGGTTTTCCGCCGCTCCTTCGCCGATGGTGATGGCAGCGCGGATGGCCTCGACGGCGGCATCGGCATCTGTTTCGGTGGCCGCGTGCACAATGGCGAGAGGCTGCCCCGGCTCGATCCGCTGTCCCAGGGCGCAGACTTCCGTCAAACCCACAGACGGATTGATGCTGTCGGCGGCATCCCGGCGGCCGCCGCCCATGGCCAGCACCGCAACCCCGATGGCGCGTGTATCCATAGCGCTGACCCTGCCTGCGCGGATCGCCACACAGGGCTTGCTGACCGGTGCCAAGGGCAGATACAGAGCAGTGTTCTCCGCCAGGTCAGCTGGCCCGCCCAGGGCGCTGACCATGGCGCCAAACACCTCCATGGCCTTGCCGGAGGTCAAGGCGGCCTCCGGGTCGGCCTCGATGCCGGCCAAATCAAGCATCTCCCCGGCCAGGGCCAGGACCACTTGGCGCAGGCGGGGATCAGGGTCGTCATTGGCCAGGAAGGCCACGGCCTCGGCCACCTCCAGCGCATTGCCGACGTTGCGGCCCAGGACCTGGTTCATGTCCGTGATCAAGGCGCGGGCCGGTAGCCCTGCACCACCAGCCACCGTGACGATGCTTTCGGCCAACTCGCGGGCCATCTCGATCTTGCTGGCAAAGGCGCCGCTGCCGGTCTTCACGTCCATGACCAGGGCGTCCAGGCCGGCCGCCAGTTTCTTGGACAGGATAGAGGCGGTGATCAGGGGCACCGATTCCACCGTCGCCGTGACGTCGCGAATACCGTAGAGACGGCCGTCGGCCGGGGCCAAATCGCCGGTCTGACCGATGATGGCGCAGCCCACCTGAGCCACCACTTTTTGGAATTGCCCTTTGTTGGGCGTGCTGTTGTAGCCGGGAATGGCATCCAGCTTGTCCAGGGTGCCCCCTGTATGGCCCAGGCCACGGCCTGAGATCATCGGCACGAAGCCGCCGCAGGCCGCGACGATGGGCGCCAGCATCAGGGAAACTTTGTCGCCGACCCCGCCGGTGGAGTGCTTATCGACGACAGGGCCGGGCAGGTCGAGGCTGGACCAGTCCATGACCAGGCCGGATTGGGTCATGGCCCGGGTCAGGGTAACCCGTTCCGCCATGGTCATGCCCTGGAAGAAGACGGCCATGGCAAAGGCGGCGATCTGGCCATCGCCGATCGTGCCTTTCGTCAGCCCCTCGACCATGAAGGTGATTTCCGTATCCGAGAGGGCCTCGCCGTCCCGCTTGCGGCGAATGATCTCCTGAGGCAGCAGGTTCACGCCCCGTACTCCCGCAGGAAGGCCAACAGCAGTGCCTGCACATTGTCGGCCGCAAGGGCGGCGTACTTCCTGGTATGCGCATGGCTGAGCGTGAAATCGCTCATACCAGCAGCCTTGTTGGTGATGATGGAAAGACCAGCGACCCGAAGACCCTGGTGGCGGGCCAGGATCGCCTCCGGCACCGTCGACATGCCGACGGCATTGGCCCCCAGAATGGCGGCGGCGCGCACCTCGGCCACGGTCTCGAACTGGGGTCCGGCGAACCAGGCATAGATGCCCTGGTGCAGATGCAGGTCCATGGCCGCAGCATGCCGTAGAATACTTTCCCTCAAGACCGGGTCATAAGCGTCCACCATGTCTACGAAGCGGTCATCGCCCGGTTCGGCAAACAGTGGCGACTGGCCGGTGAAGTTCAAATGATCGGTCAGCAGCATGATGCTGCCCGGCTCCATATCCGCATCCAGGCCACCAGCGGCGTTGGTCAGCACCAAGGTCTCAACGCCCAGCGCGGCCAGGGTGCGCACCGCCACCTTCATGGCATCGGCGCGACCGCTCTCGTAGAGATGCGCCCGACCTTCCAGGAGCGCCACCGGCGTCGCGCCGGCCAAAGCCAGGGTCAGTTGCCCCTGATGTCCGCTGACGCCGGGTTGGGGGAAACCATCCAGATCGCTATAGGGTATGGCGACGGCATCCTCCACGAGGTCCGATAGGCCGCCCAGGCCCGAACCCAGGATAACCGCGACCTTCGGCGTGAAACCGGGGCGGCGTTCCTGGATTGTCGTCAGCGCCGTCATCACAGATTATCCGGCCCGAAAGACTGTGGCAGCAGGGCATCCACCGTCATGGTCATGACCACGCCGTCGGGGGAGGCGATATGTACCGCCACGTCCGGCCCGGCGAACTCCCGGATGCGCTGGCGGCAGCCGCCGCACGGGGTCACCGGTTCGTCGCTGACGCCGACCACCAGAACTTCGACGATTTTGCTTTCCCCGGCCATGACCATTGCCGCGATGGCAGCGGTCTCGGCACAGATGCCTTCCGGGTAAGCCGCGTTCTCCACGTTGCAGCCGCCATAGATCTTGCCGCTTTCACTGCGCACGGCGGCGCCAACCTTGAACTTGGAATAGGGCGCGTGAGCTTTTTCACGCGCCGCCACCGCGGCCTGGAGAAGATCGTCCGCCATTAGTGCTCCTTCACGTAAGGAATGCCGGAGGCCTTGGGCGCAATGGCCCGGCCGATAAATCCTGCCAGCAGCACGACCGTCAAAACATAGGGCAGGGCCTGGATGAATTGCACCGGCATTTCGCCAATCATGGGCAGTTCAACGCCCTGCATGCGGATCGCCAGGGCATCCAGAAAACCGAAAAGCAGGCAAGCGAACAGCACCGGTACCGGGCGCCATTTACCGAAAATCATAGCCGCCAGGGCGATAAAGCCCTTGCCGGCGGTCATTTCGCGGAGGAACCCGGCGCCGTGCCCGGTGGAAAGGTAGGCGCCCGCGATCCCACACAGCATGCCGCAGATGATCAGGGCCAGATACCGCATCCGCAGAACAGAAATACCAGCCGTATCCACCGCCGCCGGATTCTCGCCGGTCGCCCGCAGCCGCAGCCCGAAACGGGTGCGGTAGACCCCCCACCAGACCAGGGGCACGGTCAGAAAAGCCAGATAGACCAGCACGTTGTGACCGCTCAACAGCTCGGAATAGATATGTCCCAAAAGCGGTATGTCCGCCACCGCCTCTGCGCCTGGAAAGGTCACGGCGGCGAAACGGGCATCGCCGGTCAGGGGCGGCGTCTGTCCGCCCAACTGGAACCAGGAAATACCCAGCAGCACCGTCAGGCCCGAGGCCAGGATGTTGATGGCCACGCCCGAGACGATCTGGTTGCCGCGATGGGTGATGCAGGCAAAACCGTGCAACAGGGCCAGCATGATGGAGATGCCGATGCCGGCGAGGAGTCCCATCCAGGCGGATCCCAAAAGCGCCGCCACCGTAGCGGCGGCAAAGGCCGAGGCCAGCATTTTGCCTTCCAGGCCGATGTCAATGACGCCGGAACGTTCCACCACCAGACCGGCAAGGGCGGCCAGGATCAGCGGCACCGAGACTCGGATGGTAGCATCCAGGGTCAGTATGACCAGCAGCAGGCCGTCTTCCATTTCAGGCCTCCACCAGCCGTGGCGCGGCCAGGCGCAAATAGAGCCGTTCCGCCGGGCCGCGCAGCATGTAACTGAGGGCGCCTGAGAACAGCACCACCAGGCCCTGGATGACGACAATCAGATCCGGCGTGAAGGCGGCGTTCTCAAAGGCAAGCTCGGCCCCGCCCTGATACAGGGCGCCGAACAGCAGCCCGGCCAGGACGATGCCCACGGGGTGGTTACGCCCCATCAGGCTGACGGCAATGCCGGTGAAGCCATAGCCGGCGGCGAAATCCAGCAGCAGCTTGTGGTGCACGCCCATGATCTCGTTGATGGCCACGAAACCGGACAGACCGCCCGAGATACACATGGTGACGATGATGATGCGGGCCGGCGGCATGCCGGCATAGACCGCCGCCGACATGTTCGCGCCCACGGCCCGGATCTCATAGCCCCAGCGGGTATGCCAGATCAGGCCCCAGACCAGGACACAGCAGACAAAGGCCCAGAGGATCGAGAGGTTCAATGGCGATTGCGCGATCTCGACGCCAAACCAGGCAAAGGCCTCGTGCATAAAGGGCAGCCAGGTGGCTTCCGTAAACTCCCGCGTTTCCGGCGACATCTGGCCCGGCTTGATGACCACGTTGACGAGCAGATAGACCATCAGCGAGGCGGCGATGAAATTGAACATGATCGTGGTGATCACGATATGACTGCCCCGCTTGGCCTGCAGGTAGGCGGGGATGTATGCCCAGCCGGCACCAAACAGGGCGGCCGCGATCAGGCAGGCCGGCAGCATCAGGATGAAGGGAAGGTATTGATCCAAGGCCAGGCAGGCGAGACCCACGCCCAGGCCACCGATATAGGCCTGGCCCTCGCCACCGATGTTGAACAGGCCAGCGTGAAATGCCACGGCCACGGCCAAGCCGGTGAAAACGAAATTGGTGGTGTAGTAGAAGGTATAGCCCAGGCTCTCTTCATAGCCGAAAGCGCCGCGGATCATGATCCAGGTAGCCTCGAAAGGATCCTGGCCCAGGGCGGCGATCAACAGCCCCGAGACGATGAAAGCCAAGGCGACGTTGATCACGGGCAACAGACCGATATCAACCCAGGCCGGTAGTTTGGCGGGGGAACTAGCCATGAGACACCAACGATGTCACACCGCGACGCCTCATACCGGGACCGCCTCCGCCTCGAGGGCGTTGGCCATCATCAGGCCGATGGTGCGGGCATCAGCGTCGGCAGCGGCGACCTCGCCGACGATGCGGCCCTCGAACATGACCAATATGCGATCGCTTAGAGAGAGGATTTCTTCGAGCTCCACCGAGACCAATAATACGCCGCAGCCGCCGTCCCGCATTTCGATCAGGCGCTGGTGGATGAACTCGATGGCGCCGATGTCCACGCCGCGGGTGGGCTGGCCCACCAACAGGATGTCCGGGTGCCGCTCGATTTCGCGGGCCAGAACCAGTTTCTGCTGGTTGCCGCCGGAAAAGCTGTCCGAGCTCAATTGCGGGTTAGGCGGCCGCACATCGAAGCGGCTCATCTTGCCGTCCGTATCGGCGACGATGTCGTCGGTCTTCAACAGGATTGGCCCCGTGTAGGCGGGGTCGTGATGATAGCCCAGGATCGCCGTCTCCCAAGCGGCGAAGGCGCTGATCATGCCCATGCGCTGGCGGTCCTCGGGCACATGCGCCAGGTTCAGGGCCCGCATTTCTGCCGGATCGCAGGGATGGTCATGATCCACCTGCCGCTCATGCACCCACAAGGTGCCGCGGTCGGGTGGCCGGATGCCGGAAAGCACCTCCAACAGTTCGCTCTGGCCATTGCCGGTGACGCCGGCGACACCGACGATCTCGCCGGCCCGCATTTCAAAGCTGACCTGGTCCACCCGGGTGACACCGGCATCGTCGATGGCAGTCAGCGATTCCGCCCGTAGCACCACATCGCCCGGCTTGGCGGCGGTCTTCTCCACGCGCAGCAGCACCTTGCGTCCCACCATCAGTTCCGCCAATTCCTCCCGGTTGGTCTCTGCCGTTACCCGGTGCGCCACCATTTCGCCGGCCCGCATCACCGAGACATTGTCGGTGATGGCCATGATCTCCTGCAGTTTGTGGGTAATTAGGATGACCGTGACCCCCTGCGCCCGCATGGAGGCGAGGATCTCGAACAGGCGGTCGGCCTCCTGTGGCGTCAAGACGCCGGTGGGTTCGTCCAGAATCAATATGTTGGCGCCGCGGTACAGCGCCTTGAGAAGTTCCACCCGCTGGCGCAGGCCCACCGCCAGGTCGCCCACTTCGGCGTCCGGGTCCACCTCCAGGCCGTATTCCGTTTCCAGGCGCTCTACTTCCGCCCGCGCGGCGGCCATGCCGCCCGCCAGTAGGGGCCCGCCCTCGGCGCCCAGGAGGATGTTCTCCAGCACCGTGAAGTTATCCACCAGCATGAAATGCTGGTGCACCATGCCGATGCCGGCGGCCAGGGCGTCCTCGGGACCGTGAATGGCTGTTGGTCGGCCGCCGATCTCAATCTCGCCGCTGTCGGCCTGGTAGAAGCCGTAAAGAATGCTCATCAGCGTCGATTTGCCAGCACCATTCTCGCCCACGATGCCGTGAATGGTGCCCGCCGACACGGCCAGATTCACATCCCGGTTGGCATGCACGGGGCCGAAATGTTTGTTGATGCCGCGCAACTCCAGCGCCGGCGCGGGATCGGCGGCAACAGGCGACTCAGGGGCGGTCAAAGCGACCGCCCCCGAACCAGGTCAGGCATTGAACGACGCCTTACTTGTTACTTGGGGCACTTATTGTCGGACATATAGTCGTGCACCTTGATCTTACCGGCGATGATATCGGCCTTGGCGGCTTCCACCGCAGCCTTCATATCGGCGCTGATCAAATTCTTGTTGTGCTCGTCCAGCGCCCAATCGATGCCACCCTCGGCCAGGCCGAGCACCTGGATACCCGACTTCCAGTTTCCGGAAGTGGCCGACTTGAAGACGTTGTAGGCGGCCACGTCCACGCGCTTGAGCATGGAGGTCAGCATGGTGCCCGGGTGCAGATAGTTTTGGTTACTGTCGACACCAATTGCATACTTACCGTTGTCCTTGGCGGCCTGATAGACGCCGATGCCGGTGCCGCCCGCGGCGGCGAAGACCACGTCCGCCCCCCGGTCGAACTGGCTTTTGGCCAACTCAGCACCCTTGGTCGGATCGTTCCAGGCGGCAGGGGTCGTGCCGGTCATGTTGGCATAGACAGTGGCACCGCCGTTGGCGTGCTTGACGCCGTGGTAGTAGCCGCATTCGAAACGCCGGATCAGCGGAATATCCATACCGCCGACAAAGCCGACCTTGCCGGACTTCGATGCCATAGCGGCGAGGATTCCGACCAGGAACGAGCCTTCATGCTCTTTGAAGACGATTGAAGCGACGTTGGGCTTCATCACCACCATGTCGATGATGGCGAAGCGGGTGTTGGGAAACTCCGTCGCGCCTTTCTCAATGGCCGAGGCCTGGGCGAAGCCCACACCCAAAACCGGGTCGGCACCGCGTTGAGCCATCTTCTTCACGGCCTGTTCCCGCTGGGTCGGGTTCTTGACCTCGAACTCCCGGTATTTGATGCCGGTCTCCTTGCGGAACTTTTCGACGCCATCGTAGACGCCTTGATTGAACGACTTGTCGAACTTGCCGCCCATGTCGAACACGACAGCCGGCATCTTGTCCGCGGCCATGGCAGTGCCGGCGGCCAACAGGACCGCGCCTGCGAAAATTGTGGTGAGTTGCTTTTTCATATCGCCTCCAAGTTTCTCGTTCTTCATCGGATTATCTATACCCCCGGCCGATGATTTCCAGGTCAATTAGTTCTACCTAGCCCTCATTCACCATAGCTCGCCCAGCAATTCTCTACCCAGGTCACCTGACACATATATTCCCGGCCCTCTCTGTTTGGGGTCGCGCCAGTGTCCGGCCAGGCCATTGTTGATCCGAACCCATTTCAGATTGCTGACGGATGCAGCATTTAGCCCGAAGCAGTCGAGCGGCCTGCCATTGTTTCTTAACCGATTGGCGGGTGGGTAGGGTGGCGGCGCAACGCTTGGCAGCGCTTCGATTGACGCGCAGGAATTGCATCCCGTCCAGGTCCAGGGCCGTGCCCGGGTTACGCTCCGGATCTGTCCCGCTGTTTGTCCGCTGGTCGGACAGCACCACGGTAGTCATCGACACTACCCCCAATACCAAACCTCCATGCTGCCAACGAAGCCGGAGAGCGTCAAGGCGCAACTGGCGCCGTTTCGCAGGCTCCCGTTTGATGCTATCAGGGATCAAGAAACAAAAATGGGGATCGGAGGAATACGCCTATGAACGATGATGCCATGATCCTTGACGGCATCAAGGTACTGGATGTGGCCAGCTTCATTGCCGGGCCGGTTGCGACCACGGTAATGGCGGATTTCGGCGCCCAGGTGATCAAGGTTGAGCCGCCCATGGGCGATGGCTACCGCCACCTTGCGGGTCTGGCCGGTATGCCCCAGGCCGAGGAACCCTTTCACATGCTCGTGGACAACCGGGGCAAGCGTGGCCTGTGTCTGGACCTGACAAACGAGGCCGGTCGTGAGGTGCTTTATCGCCTGGTCGAAGGGGCGGACGTCTTGGTCACCAACTATATGCCGGAAGTGCGGGAGAAGCTGGGGTTGCGCTATGAAGATCTGGCGGCGGTGAACCCGCGTTTGATCTACGGCTCCATGTCCGCCTATGGGGAAACTGGCCCGGAAGCCGGGCAGACCGGCTTCGACACCACCGCCTACTGGGCCCGCAGCGGCCTGATGGATTTGGTGCGCCCGGACCCGGACGGCGATCCGGCCCGCTCCATGCCCGGGCAGGGGGACCATCCCACCGGCCTTGCCCTGCTCTCGGCCATCCTTCTGGCGCTCATTCAACGGGAACGCACGGGCAAAGGCGCAATGGTGCATTCCTCGCTTCTGGCCAACGGCTATTGGGGCAATGCCTATATGGCGCAGGCGGCGTTATGTGGTGCAGCGGTGCCCCAGCGACCACGCCGGGAGTTCGCCGCCAACGCACTCTCGAACTATTACTGCTGTAAAGACGGCCGCTGGCTGATGCTGACGGCGGCCAACGAAGCAAAAGAATGGGACCGCCTGCCGGGCGCCTTGGGACATCCCGAACTGGCCTCTGACCCCCGCTTCGCCGACCAGCCGACCCGGCAGGAGAATGCCGGTGCCTTGACGTCCCTGTTGGACGAGATCATCGGCGCTCAGGATCAGGACTATTGGCGGGCCGCCTTCCGGGAACACAGGGTCACCGCCGGCTTCGTCTCCAAAACCGAGGATATCTACGGCGATCAGCAAGCGATCCAGTCAGGCGCCGTCATGCCCGGCAATGGTCTGGGCCCGGACTACATCATCGACAGCCCGGTGTGGGTAGATGGTTCGCCGAAGCATGCGCCGCGGCCGGCCCCGGAACTGGGCGAACATAATCTGGAGATACTTGGCGAGGCCGGTTTCGATGCAGCCGCTATCGCCGATCTTCGCCACCGGGGCGCCCTGGGCCCGGAGCCAGGGTAGTGACGGAGTGTTGATGAACCCGTCCCGAATTCTGAACTATGCTGCGGGCGGTTTTGTAAGGTAAGGAGGAAACGGTAAATGGTACGACTGGCGGATTTGGACGAGCCGGAACGCTCGCACCTGGGCAAGATCCCCTGCCCGGATTTCGAAACCCGTCCCTGGGTCACCGGCCCTGCCATGAGCAAGCGGCGTGTCGCCATGGTTTCCACCGCCGCCCTGCAGCACCGGAATGACGATCCGATGCTGGCGGGCGCCGGCGATTATCGGGTGATCGCCGATGATACGCCTGACAGCGACCTGATCATGACCCATATCTCCACCAATTTTGACCGCTCCGGCTTCGAGCAGGACCTGAACGTCGTGCTTCCCCGGGACCGCCTACACGAATTGGCCGATCAGGGTGAGATCGGTTCGGTGGCGAAGTACCACTATGCCTTCATGGGTTCCACGGATCCCGTACTTATGGAAGCCGCGGCGCGGGAGATGGCCGGGCATCTCAAGGCGGATGGGGTCGACACGGTCTTTCTGCTTCCCGTTTGACCCTTGTGCACGCGCGCCGTGGGCGGGCTGGCACATTATTTGGAAGAAGAAGGCCTGGCGACCACGCAGATCAGCCTGATCCGTCCGCAAACCGAGAATACCAAGCCGCCGCGGGCACTGTGGGTGCCGTTCGAACTGGGCCGTCCCATGGGCGCGCCCAACGATCCGGCATTCCAGTTGCGGGTGCTGCGCGCCGCCCTGGCCCTGTTGGAACGCGACGACGGCCCAGTGCTGATCGAGGACTTTGAGGAAGAAGCGCCGGCCGATGAGGCGGCCGCGGATGGCGAAGGCTGGTTCTGTCCCATCAATCTGCCGCCGCCGCCCGCCGATCTCGAGGCCGGCGGCGGCTTCAAGGCCGCCATGCAGGACGAGATCGGCGGCCTTGCCACCTGGTATGATATCGCCAAGCGCGACCGGGGACGTACCACCGTGGGCCTGAGCGGCATGTCTATAAGCGAGATCACGGATTTCATCTGCGCCTTCCTTGACGGCGAGGTGCCGGACAATCCCCGCGACGATCTGACTCTGGGCCAGTGCCTGAAATTCGCCGTGGAGGATTTGAAGGCCTACTATCGCGAGTCAGCCTCGGCCCAGCCGGGCCGGAACACGGGCAAACAAATGAACAATTGGTTTTATGGCGAAACCGCCGCCGGCAAGGCGCTATACGCGCTTTGGCCCATCGCCAATGACCTGGCGGAGCAGCGCGATGACAAGTTCATGAAGGTGTTCGCCAACCTGCTGTTGATCCCGGCCAGTCAGAAATACCGGGCGGAGCAAAGGGAGAGCTGAAGATGACACGACAATTGGCAATCCTGGACGATTATCAGCGCGTGGCATTGGAGATGGCTGACTGGAACAGCCTAGCCGACGTGGAGATCACCGTCTTCGACGATAACGAGGCCGACCTGGATAAGCTCGCCGCCCGCTTGCAACCCTTCGAGATCATCGCCGCCATGCGCGAGCGCACCCCGTTCCCCCGCGCCCTGTTCGAACGCCTGCCCAACTTGAAACTGCTGGTCACCACCGGCATGCGCAATGCCGCCATCGATATGAAGGCGGCGGCCGATCACGGCGTCACGGTTTGCGGCACCGCGGGCAATACGGAGTCGACGGTGGAGATGATCTGGGCCCTGATCCAGGCCGTGGTTCGCCGCCTGCCGCAAGAAGACCGGGCGACAAGGTTAGGTCGATGGCAGACCAGCGTGGGCTGGACCCTGGCCGGGCGCACTCTGGGCCTGGTGGGACTGGGCAGACTGGGCGCGCGGACCGCAGCCATCGCCAACTTCTTCAACATGCGGGTGATCGCCTGGAGCGAAAATCTGACCGCCGAACATGCCGCCGAATGCGGCGCCGAGCTGGTTACGAAAGAGGAGCTATTGGCTCAAGCCGATATCGTTTCCATCCACCTGGTACTTTCCAAACGCACCCGTGGCCTGATCGGGGCCAATGACCTGGCGCGCATGAAACCGGATGCCTATTTCGTCAATACCTCGCGCGGGCCGATTGTTGATGAAGCGGCCCTCATAGAGAATTTGCGTGCTGGACGGATTGGCGGGGCCGCATTGGATGTGTTCGACCAGGAACCCCTGCCCAAGGATCATCCCTTCCTGGGTTTGGAGAACGTGATCATCTCGCCACATATGGCCTATGTCACGGAAGAGAATTTGAAGGAATTCCACGAACAAACCGTGGAGGATATCGCCGCCTGGTTAGGGGGGCAGCCGATTCGCGTTTTGGAATAGGCCGCTACCAGGTTATTTCGGAGAAATTGGCGAGGCCGGCACCCAAGTCGATACCTTCCATTTCATGCAGTTTAGCGGCGGCGGCGGGTTCACCCAAAAGCAGGTTGGGCGACAATTCCAAAATGGCCACGTGCGAGATCAATTGCGCAGGCGATACCCCGGACAGCGGGATGGTGACATACTCCAACCGCGCCTCGTGACACCACCGGTCCATGAATGTGGTGACGCAGCGCAGGCCGCACGGCTGCTCCAGAGCCAGATCGAAAGAATGCTGGATGGGACCGGCAGCCCTTTCTCCGACGCCGGCGGAAACCGATTGTCCAGTCGGGTCATGACCCATATAGCCCAGCAATTCCGTTCCCAACAAACGATAACGGTAGCTGCCCGCCGCAGACTGTTCGCGCAGGATGATGCGCGGAAGCAGTTTGGGAATCTTCATGGGGTCGAAGGCATCGCGCCGAGGGCAATAGTTGTGGCGGGGTAGAGACAGCATATGAGCCGCAAACTGCCGTGACTGCTCATGGCGATAGTCGGGCCCATCGGCCTGTCGGCCGCCACCTTGGTTTGCCATTTTGCCCTCGTTGATACTGCGGACGCGCCTGATCATCCAACTCGAACAAGCTGGCATCACACCCGCATGTATCAAAAATTCTGATAACAACAATAGTTTAAATTGTGTTGACTATAAAGGGGCTTTAGACATTTCGGCTAGAATTCAGGACCTTGTCCCAACCCACCAATTTAACGTCAAAAAATTGTACGTCTCGCCGCAGAACTCGAAGTTGGGAATCCGTCTGCACCTCTAAGATTGCAGCCGTCTGGGCAGGCAGGTTCAGGGCTGCTATGAAACGAGAATGGATACCCGCGAACACGACCGAGACGATGACGCCCTCGCCGCCCGGCTTATGGCCCGGCGTGATGAACTGCATGCACTCTCGGACAGCGCCGAGGCCAGCCGCCGGCCGGTGGAACTCGACCAGACCAAGGTGGGTCGTCTCTCGCGTATGGATGCCATGCAGGACCAAGCCATGGCTCAAGAATCCGAGCGCCGGCGCCTAGGCGAACTGCAACGGATCGAGGCCGCCTTGGCCCGCTTGGCATCAGGCGACTATGGTTATTGCGTGCGCTGTGACGAAGACATCGCGCTGGCCCGCCTCGAACTGGACCCGGCCGTGGCCACCTGCATCAAATGCGCCGGCGGCGGACGCCCATAAATCTGCATGGGGTATCTGCGTTTTCTTACCAGTAACTGGCGGTTCCTGAGTTTCGGCGTCCTTGTGGCGTTCTTTTCCGCCTTTGGGCAGACTTTTTTCATTGCTGTGTTCGGGCCCGATATCCGGTCCGAGTTTGGCCTCAGCCACGGCGGTTTTGGTGCCTACTACGCCGTTGGCACGGCTGTTAGCGGCATCTGCCTGATTTGGGCCGGTAAATTGATCGACCGTTTCGATCTGCGTTGGGTGACCGCCGGCGTGGCGGCGTCCCTAATCTTGGCCTGCGTCTTCATGGCCGTAGTGCCGGGGCCCTGGGCTCTGGCGCCGGCCATTTTCGCCCTGCGCCTAAGCGGCCAGGGACTGATGAGCCATACCGCCATGACCGCCATGGGTCGTTATTTCGAGGCGGAGCGCGGCCGCGCCCTTTCCATCGCAATCCTGGGCTTTCCCCTGGGCGTGGCGGTGTTCCCCGGCCTCGCGGTCTGGTTGACCGGTCAGTTCGGCTGGCGATTGGCGTGGGCCGTGATCGCCGCCGCCCTGACCCTGTTCCTGATCCCGCTTTTGTTGTGGCTGCTGAAAGGCCATGGCGCGCGGCACCGCTTTTACCTGGCGCAGACGGCAGGCGAACAAACGGCGGAAGCGACACCGGCGGAACCGCGACGGCGCCAGTGGACCCGCATGGAGGTCTTGGGCGATCCGCGATTCTATTTATTGTGCTTTGCCATTACCGCGCCGTCTTTCATCAGCACCGGCCTGTTCTTTCATCAGGCCCATCTTGCCGCCGCAAAGGGTTGGAGCCTGGCCTGGCTGGCGACCGCTTTCGTTGCCTATACCATCGGCGCAATTGGCGCCAACCTGGCCTTTGGTCCTCTGATCGATCGCTACGGCGCGCGCCGCCTGCTGGCCGTTTATCTCTACCCCCTTATGCTGGCCAGCCTGACCATAGTGCTGTTCGACCATCCCCTGGCGGCCATTGCCCTAACCCTGTTCATGGGTCTGACCAGTGGTTCCGGCCAGACCCTTGTTGGTGCCGCCTGGCCGGAGTTTTATGGTGTCATGCACCTGGGCGCGATCCGGGCCATGGTCATGTCCATGAGCGTCGGCGCCTCCGCCCTTTCACCCTTCGTACTGGGTTGGCTGATCGACCGGGGCACGGCGATGGAAAGCATGGGCGTCGGTTTTCTGGTCTATCTGGGTCTGGCCATCGCCGGCATAATGCTGGCGCTGGCCCTGCCCGCCCCAAGGCCGACGGCGACCCCCAAGGAAGGAATGAAGACATGAAACACTATGCCGATGGTAAGATTTTGTCGGAAACCAATGGCGTCGTGACCACGGTTACCATCAACCGCCCCGAGGTTCGAAACGCATTGGATAACGACGCTGCCCGCGGCTTGGGCCAGGCGATGCGGGACTTTGAGGCCGATGATGACCAATTGGTGGCGGTTCTCACGGGCGCAAACGGGGCCTTCTGCGCCGGCGCGGATCTGAAGCAGGTGGCGGGAAGTTCCGATTACGTGGCCTGGGCCGGCGATCCGGAAGGGCCCACGCACCCCACCTTATCCAAGCCGGTGATCGCGGCCGTGGCCGGCCATGCGGTAGCGGGCGGCCTGGGCATCGCGCTGTGGTGCGATATCCGCGTGATCGATGACAGTACGGTGTTCGGCGTCTTCTGCCGACGCTGGGGCGTGCCCATGAGCGACGGCACCACGGTGCGCCTGCCGCGCCTAATCGGCCAGGCCCGGGCATTGGATATGCTGATCACGGGCCGGGGCGTGGGCGCTGACGAGGCCATTGACTGGGGCCTAGCGACGCGCAGAGCGCCGTTGGGCAAAACCAGGGAGGTCGCGGAGGCAATGGCCCAGCAAATCGCCAGCTTCCCACAAATCGCCATGCGGTCGGACCGGTTGTCTGCTTACGAGCAATCGGGCCGCCCCCTGGGCGAGGCCATCCAACGTGAAAAACAACTTTCTCTGGATGCCAAGGCGGCGGAAGCCCAGGCGGGCGCCGCCCGTTTCGCAGCCGGCGAAGGCCGCCACGGCCAATTCAGCCAGGAATGAAGATCAGTCACCGCCGCGCCCCGCGCCTATGGGCGCCCAAATATTGGCGCCTACATATCGCCGTCCATCCAGAGGTCGATGCCGCTGCAGTGGGACGGCAAGCCGACCGTGGAATCCTCGATGCATTCTTGGGTTTTTAGCGGCTGCGCTGGCTGCCGGGCGTCACACGCAGCAAGTCCCATAATCAGCGCGAGACAGGCGAGTTTCACAGCCGGATCCCTGCGAACGCCCCGTTGCCGTGAACCCAGCCGCAACACCCGGATCAAAAATCGCCCGCGTTGATTTGCTGAAAGCTCTGGCAATGGGCGGGAACCGCCATGGTGGGATCATCCAGGCAAAACCCGGCCATATACAGCGCGCCATTTGGGCCGCCGCAAGCAGCGAGAAACAGCAAAATTGCGAATGCAGAATATTTCATCGCTCCAAATGTCTCACATTATGTAAAATATTGAAAGCGTGTGTGTGCCGCGGCACCGTCCCTCTCTGATGAAACATATCAGCTGAAGCTGGGTCCGTGCACCCAGCCGACGACAGCGTAGCGAACGCCGCTGGTAACCGGCGAAACACGATGCAGCCAATAGGTGGGAAATATGGTCAAGGTGCCGATCTGCCGCAGCAAGTTCTGATCCAGATTCATGTTGTAGAAGCTCAAATCCCCGCCTTCATAACTGTCCGATTCTGACAATTGCAGGGAGAATGCCAGCTTGCGGGAGGCATTGGCGGCCTGGCCCAGGTCCACGTGCCAATCGTTATGGCCGCGGCCATCGGCGTCGTAGCGCATGATATAGGGCACGTCATCTGCGACGAGACCGCAAAGCTCGAATTTCCAGCCGTCTGAATTGGCCTGACACAATTCAGAGAATATGCGGTTGATGGGATAACCATTCGCATTAATCGGCAACTGCTGTTCCCGGCAACTCCGGACTTCAGGCACTTCCAGAAACTCACCGGGCCCACCGTGACCGCCCACCGTGCCCTCCTGCCAAGCCGACTCGTCGGCGGATTCTATGATCCCCTGACACTCTTCGGGCGAAAACACCACTTTGTGAAAAGCGATACTGACGCATTGATTCCGCACCGGCATGGTCGGAAAGATGATCATGGACCCCCCCTATACGAACACGGCCCGCCGCGATGGACTATTCTCAGCCTCTTTGCAATGCAGCGGATTGATCCGGCCCTCCCGACCGAATGTGACAAAACATATCAGCGAAAACTTGGACCATGGACCCAGCCGACGACGGCATACCGAACACCGCGGGTGATCGGCGTGACACGATGCAGCCAATAGGCAGGAAAAATCGTCAAGGCCCCGATCTGCCGCAGCAAGTTCTGATCCAGATTCATGTTGTAGAAGCTCAAATCCCCGCCTTCATAACTGTCTGATTCTGACAATTGCAGGGAGAACGCCAGCTTGCGGGAGGCATTGGCGGCCTGGCCCAAGTCTACGTGCCAATCGTAGTGGCCACCACCGCCGGCGTCGTAGCGCATAATATAGGGCACATCGTCTGCGACGAGTCCGGAAAGTTCGAACTTCCAGCCATCGGAATTGGCCTGACACAATTCGGAGAATATTCGGTTGATGGGATAACCGTCAGGATTGATCGGCAATGGCTGTTCCCTGCAGCTACGAATCTCCGGCTTCTCCTGAAACTCACCAGGCTTGCCGTGCCCACCCACCGTGCCCTCCAGCCAGGCGGATTTGTCGGCGGATTCGATAATCCCCTGACACTCTTCTGGAGAAAACGCCACCTTGTGAAAAGCGATACTGACGCATTGATTCCGCACCGGCATGGCCGGAAAGATGATCATGGACCTCCCCCTGTACGAACACCGCCCGCCGCCATGGACTGTTCTCAGCCTCTTTCAAACGCAGCGGATTGATCCGGCCCTCCCGACCGGACGTGATCACGTCATTATCATATTTTTGTGATTATGACCACAGGATTAGGCCAAATGAAATCATATGAACTAAGCCTAATTCATATGATACGAATAGTTGTACATAACTACGTCTATAGAACCGCAATGATGGAATTCCGAGAAATGGAATTCGCTTAGTCCGGTCATTGATCGAATGGCCGGTTAGACAGTACCGATCCCAATGCGTGCATGCACCTGTAACTGCACCCTGTCGCCATCCATAAACGCCCGGTAGCTTTCGCGCATGGCATCGTCGATGCGCCGATACGCGTCTTCCGTCATCTCGTTCAAATGATTGCCCAGGCGTAATGCCAACTGCGGCCGCCAGAAATTGCTGCCCAGATCCACCCGTGGGCTGAAGCGCAGGGCCTGTTCCTCCCAGGCGCTGAAGCCCCCGGCTTCGAGCACTGCGTTCAGGGCGCCGTCATCACCCAGACGCGTGGGCGTAAAGGCGCCTTCATGGGGATCGATGCCCGCGACCTCGGACAACACCCAGTCGACAACACCAAACTGCGTGTTATCGGCCTTGGGGCCCCAGACCAGAAATGCCGCCCGGCAGCCAGGACGCAAGACACGCCGGGCCTGGGCCGCGGCCCGTTCCGGCGATGGCGTATACATCAGTCCGATGCGGCAGGTCACCGCATCGAAGGTGGCATCGGGAAACGGCAGTTCCTCCATGGCCGTGACCTGGAAACGCATGTTGGAAAGGCCCTTTTCGCCGGCCCGGCGCTCCGCGCCCGCCAGCATTTCGGCCACCAGGTCCGTGGCCGTGACGCTACC
Organism: uncultured Rhodospirillaceae bacterium; assembly: GCA_964344935.1. GTDB lineage: Bacteria > Pseudomonadota > Alphaproteobacteria. Next base: position 82,664 of record CAYFPL010000007.1, on the reverse strand, counting down.
GTCTGGCCCCACCGTTTCGGCCATGGACAGGGCCGGCTCTCCCACGCCCGAGGCCAGATCGAGGACATGCAGACCCGGGCCGACCCCGGCCGCCTCCATCAAGGGATTGTTGAGGCCGTGGGCCAACTTGGCCAGATGGTCCGCCTGTTCGTTCCATTGCCCGGCGCGCTGGACCCAGTTCTCTTTGGTCTCCTGCTGCTGGCGGGCTGACTCTTCCTGGCTCATAGGGCCTCCCTAGCGAACGTGGCCGCCATTTCCCGCAGCTTGAATTTCTGGATTTTGCCGCTGGGGGTGCGCGGCATTTCATCAACCACCTCCAAGTGCTCCGGCCAGTACTGTTTCGCCGTGCCCTTTTCGTCCAGATAACGGATCATTTCCTCCAAGGCCAGCACCTGACCCGGCTGCAAGGTGACGAAGGCGCAGCCCCGCTCGCCCAGGCGCTCATCGGGGATGCCCACCACCGCCACTTCAGCCACCGCGGGATGGCGGTAGAGCACGTCCTCGACCTCCACCACGGGCACGTTCTCGCCGCCGCGGATGATGATGTCCTTGGCCCGGCCGGTGATGCGGATATAGCCGTCGGGATGCATGAAGGCCTGATCGCCGGTGTCGAACCAGCCCTCTTCATCGGTGCCGTGCAGTTCCGGCTTCTTCAGGTAGCCAACGAACATGGGCGCCCCCCGCACCTTCAACAGGCCCTCCTCGCCCGGATCGGCGGCGCTGCCGTCGGGGCGCACCACCTTGACCTCGGTATGGGGCAGGGGCGCGCCGTCGGAAGTCCAGACTTTTTCATCCGGGTCGTCGGGATTGCAGATCGTGGAACATGCGCATTCCGTCATGCCCCAGCCCGAAAGCACCTTGAAGGAGAAGTTGGCCGCTGCCTTCTGTACCAGGGCCGGCGGGATCGGCGCCCCGGCGGACGCAAAAGTGTGCAGACTGGAGAGATCAAAGTCTTGCACGTTCGGCATTTCCACGATGTCGCTGAGGAAAGGCGTTGCCCCCATGGTGAAGGTGCAACGGTGCTTCTGGATCAATTCGACACCGACCGGCGCGTCCCAGCGGTCCAGCAATACGACCTCGATGCCCAGCATGAGGGGCTGCAGGATGGCGTAGAGAAAGCCGGTTTGATGCGCCAAGGGCGAGGCCATGAAGACCTTGTCATCGCCGTTCAAGCCGTGGTGCTGTATCCAGGCGCCCAGGTGGCCCAGGGTGCTGTTGGCGGTATGCATCACGCCCTTGGGTTGGCCGGTGGTGCCGGAGGTGTAGATCACCTCGTTCACATCATCGGGTGCGGGGCGTCGGGCCGCCAAGATCTCGTCCGCATCTGCCGCCTCCTCCAGGGCCTCCGCCAGAAGCGCCGTGGCGAAATCATCCTCGCCCTCGCTGTCGATATAGAATGCATGAGCCAGACGCGGCAGCTCGCCGCGAATGCCCTCGATCATGGGTTTGTATTCGAAACCGCGAAAGCGATGCGGCGCCACGAGGACCTTGGTCTCGGCGAAACCGAGCATGAAACTTAGTTCCCGTTCCCGGAAAATAGGCATCAGAGGATTGGTGATGGCGCCGATGCGGGCGCAGGCCAGGTGCATGACGTTGAACTGCCACCAGTTCGGCAGTTGCAGTGAGACCACATCGCCCCGGCCCACGCCGAGCTTGATCAGGGCCAGGCCGAGCCGGCGGGAGAGGCGGTCGATCTCGCCATAGCTTAACGAAGTGCTCTGCCCGGTTTCGCCATTGTAATCGGTGATCGCCGGATTGTCGGCGCCGCGGGCCAGGTCGGCATCGAGAAAATCCAGGATGGTCTTGTTCGGCCAGGCGCCGGCGCCCACCATCCCATCGATATGTTCCCGAGTCAGCATCACACCAAGGTCCATGGCATACTCCTCCCTTTTTCCAACGATCTTAATGCCTCAGCGGATTTCCGGCCAGAATATCCAGGCCAGGATGAAGGCGCAGAGCCCCTCTAGGCCCATTATCGTCACCGCCGTCACGGCACCCAGCCAATCCGCCATCAAGCCCAGATGGGCAAATCCCAGGGGCCCGAGGCCAATACAGACGGACAGCACCCCCATCAGGCGTCCCCGCACTTCGGCCGGAGCCAGGAGCAGCATCAAGGTTGCCTGCATGGAGGCGAAACAGCCGGCCCCGATGCCGGCGGTAAGCAAGATCAAACCCGACAGCAGTGGCAAACCCGATTGCGCGAACAGGATGGTACAAAGTCCTGCGGCCACGGCGCCGAACAGGTAGATACGGCCGTGTAAGGCGGGCCGGGCCAGAAAGGCCACGCCCATGGCGCCGATAAAGGCGCCGGTGCCTTCCATGCTCATCAAAAGCCCGACACTGATCGGGCCCAAGGCCAGGTCGTCCCGACCGATCACGGCAATCATGGAAGTATATGGAAAGACCCAGACGTTGAAGATCACGGTTACGATCAACACCCCCACCACGGCGCGATCACCGGCGGCATAGGCCAGACCTTCCTTCAGATTGCGCCATAGTCCGCCTTCGCTGCCCATACCGCCACCGTCGGGCCGGGGCAGCGTCAGCATGCACAGGATCGCCAGTCCGTACATGCCCGCCCCCAGCAACAGGGCGCCCGGCAGACCTGTGCTGGCGATCAGCAATCCGCCCGTGGCCGGACCCAGGGCCCGGGTCAGGGAGTTTATAGAGGCGTCAAGGGACATGGCCTGGGCAGTGCGCGACAGGCCGGCAATGGCGCTCAATAAGGTGCGCCGGGCCGGCATGTCAGTGGACCAATAGAGCCCGTTGATGAAAGAACCCAGCAACAGATGCCAGACCTCGAGCCGGCCGGTGTAACCCAGCCAGGCCAGCAGCAGGCCCATCAGGGCCATGGCGGCCAGTCCCACGATGACGATCTTGCGCCTGTCCACCCGATCAGCCAGGGCGCCCATGGGCACGCCGAAGAAAGCAAGTGGCAAGATGCGCACCAGGGAAACGAGCGCGACCTGGAAGGGGGAATTGGTGACGTCGAAGACATAGACCGCAAAGGCCAGCATCTCCAGCCAGCGGACCACGCCGCTCAAGGCGCCCACGGCCCAGACCTTGCGAAAATCCCCAACCGACAACAGGGCGCCCAGGCCCGCACCTTTCGCCATGGCGCCGGTCTACCGGGCGCCGTCGATGGCCAGGGTGAACAGGGTCAGATCGCCGCCCCGGTTGAACATGTGGAAACCGTCGAAGGGATCGCGGAAGCCCCGGTCCGTGGTATCGAACAGCTTGGCGCCATCAATGCTCACGCTCATCAGGCCGTCGCCGTCCCGCTGCCAGACCAGGGTGCGGTCCTTGCCGTCCAGTAGATTGGCCTTGGGCGCGGCCCGGTCGACGACGGAACTGCCCCGTGCGCCAATGCGCAGGAGGACCATGCCGTCCTTGGGCGTGTAGATCAGGCGGTAGCCGACGGTTCGCTTCTGGCCCTGATAGACGCCCAATTCGAAGCCGGCATCGCCGCCCCCCGACAATTCGGCCGACAATGAAAAGGCATTGGGGACTTGTTTGGCCAGGAATATTTCCCCGGGGCCGCCTTGGCGCTGCTGTTGCTGCTGCTGGCCGCCCTTGTTGGGGTTCAGCAATTGTTCCAACAGGCGCACGGCGACGTCGCGATTGCTGTCACTTGTTTCGCGGCTCTGTTCCCGTTGTTGATAGCTGCTGCTTTCCAGGCCGCCGCTCCGGTTGACGCGGAAATAGCCGGAGGCCACGGTCCAGGTGGGGTTCTGGGTGAAGTCGCCGTCGGTGAAGTCGTCATAGACGATCTGCTCCGGCCATGCATTACTGTGGCGGCGGACCAAGGCACGCAGGTCGCGCAGAAATCGAGGGTCGGCGGCGCGGGCCTTTTCTGCTTCGCCGATCAGGTCCTCCAGTTCCTTCAGCAGTTTCGTCTGGCCGCCGTTCGCCTGTTCTTTCCAACTGCCATAGCGGCTTTGCCCTTGGGCCGCATCTGCCGCCGTAAGCAGAATCATCGAAGTTGCGATGGCGATAGCGAGTTTCATGAGCCCGTCCCCGGCTGGCGAATGACTTGCGGACGCAGGGAAATCCTACCATAACAGCGTCCGGCATTTGTAGTCCGGCCCGCGGACGGATCAATTGAGGATTGAGCAATGGCGCCTATCGAGCTGCATTTCTGGCCCACGCCGAACGGCTGGAAGATCGCCATCATGCTGGAGGAATGCGGCCTGCCTTACGAAATCCACTGGGTCGATCTGTCAAAGCGTCAACAGTTCGAGCCGGCGTTCCTGGCGCTTTCCCCCAACGGCCGCATGCCCGCCATCGTCGATCCCGACGGCCCCGACGGCGAGCCAATCGCCATTTTCGAGTCCGGCGCCATCCTGCAATACCTCGGCAATAAGACGGGGTTGTTCTATCCCAGCCTTCAGCGCCAGCGCAGCGATGTGGAGCAATGGCTGTTTTGGCAAATGGCGGGTCTCGGGCCCATGGCCGGGCAGGCGGCGCATTTCCGCAACTACAAGGCCGACAAGATCGAATACGCCATCGAGCGCTACACCAACGAGGTCATCCGCCTCTACCACGTCATGAACGACCGCCTGGCGGACCGGGACTTTCTGGCCGTGGACTATTCCATCGCCGATATGGCCTGTTGGCCCTGGATCCGCGGCTACAAGGCTTATGGCATCGAACTGCGCGACTTCACGCACCTGCGTGCTTGGTTCAAGCGCGTGGGCGGCCGGGACGCGGTGGAACGGGCCGCCAACATCGGCAAGGAACAGTTCAAGGCCTCGCAAAGCCGGGCACAATCCTCTATTTAGAAGCTCGCCAGTTAAGTCTCTGAATCTAAATTGTGAGTAAGATGTCCAGACCCGTCCCACCGCCGCCACTCGATGGCTATACCATCTATGACCCGGTCGATCCGTTCGAGAATGATGCCGGCCCGTTCTATTGGAAGCGGCTGTCGGATGGCGGCCATCATTTCGTTCTCGCGGCCGAAGAACGCCACGCCAATGCCTTTGGTGTCGTGCACGGCGGCCTGCTGATGACCATGGCGGATCTGACCATGGCGGTCACCGCCAAGGGCGAGGCTGATGACGCCTATGTCACCGTCTCCTTCAATTCCGAGTTCGTTGCCGCAGGCTATGCCGGCGACCTGGTCGAATCCACGGGCGAGCTGGTGCGGCGCACCGGCAGTATGGCCTTCGTCCGCGGCCGCATCCATGTGGGCGGCAGCACCCTGTTCGTCTGCTCCGCCGTGATGAAGCGGATCGGCAAGCGCGGCGAATTGAACAAGGCGTAAGCCGGGATGACGGGGCGCAAGCACAATGCCTGGCAGCGCTGCAACCGACTGATGCGCCTGCGCTTGGTCATCCCGATCCTGCGATCCCCAGACGCCGCAGACTATACCGCCCGCGGCGTGGCAGTGGGCCTGATGGTGGCCCTGACCCCCACGGTAGGTATCCAAATGGCCATCGTTGCCGGCATCTGGGCCGTGGTCCGCATCGTCCGCCCGACCTGGGATTTCAACGTGGTGGTGGGCATGCTGTGGACCTGGCTAACCAACGTCTTCACGGTGCCACCGATCTATTACGCCTTTCTGGTCACGGGCGAAGGGATGCTGGGCCGCTGGGGCGAGACCGGCGGCTATGCCATGTTTTCCGAACGCCTGGTGAGACTGCTGGAAACGGACACAACCTTCCTCGAATCCCTATGGGTCTATGCGGTGGGGATCTTCGATGCCTGGGGCGTGCCCATGTTGATCGGCTGCGTGCCTTGGGCCATAGGCGGCCTCTTTTTCGGGTATTGGTGGAGCCTGCGCCTCATCCACCGTTTCCGGGAACGCCGGCGCCATGCAATGCTTTCCCGTGCCAGCGCCCGGCGTCTAGGATAGGGGCGGCTCGTCCGCCTGTTCGGCGAAGATTTCCTGGGCCCGGATTTTCTGGCTTAGGGCGAGGTTATCGCCGATCACTTCCAGATATTTGTCAGATTCCCGAGCCACGGGTATGTTCAGGTCGGCGCAATAGTTCAGCAGCACTTCCGAGATAAACTCGGCATTGAGATTGAAACGCTTCAGGCGCCCTTCTGTCGCATCTTCGATATCCAGCAATACCTTCACGCCGCCGCCGAATTTCTGGAACACGTGCACGCCGCGTACGGCGCCGGGCGGCACGGCCTCTGAGTTTCCGGGCGAATTGGGGGGTCGTTTCTCGAACGCCTCGAGCAGTTCCCGGTGCGCGAATATTATTTTCCGAAGCTCTGTCGGCATCGTACCTTCCCCAAAATTTCAGCGCACCCGCATCTTCGGCCAAAGCACTCGGCAATGGCAAGTCTCGCGCGCCTCTCAACACCCCTCCGGCAGGCAATTACGGTGCCGAAAATTTGGAAAGATTTTGTAAAAATTCGCGCTTGCATCGGCGCAAAAAATGCCTATCTTGCCCCCGCTTTCGGCCCGGCGAATGGACCGAATATTGACCAGCGCGGCCCCGTATTGGGCGGAACTTTAGAGAATGGAGGACGCGCCCATGGCGGTCATTCAGCCCCACACCAATGCCATCGATATTGCCGTCGATGCCGCGAACGAAGAGCGGCGCCCCGACGATCATTTCAAGACCGAAGATGGCATCAAGTTCGCTGGCTCACACCTGCTTCTGGATATGTGGGGCGCCGGCCATTTGGACGATCCCGACCATCTGGGCCAGGCTATGAAGGCGGCGGTGCAGGCGGCCGAGGCGACGCTTCTGCATTTGCACCTGCATCATTTCTCCCCTTCGGGCGGGGTTTCCGGCGTCGCGGTCCTGGCGGAAAGCCATATCTCGGTCCATACCTGGCCGGAACATGGCTTTGCCGCCTTTGATATTTTCATGTGCGGCGGCGCCGAGCCTGGCCGCGCGGCCGAAGCTTTGCGCGATGCCCTGCGTCCGGCCCGCATCGAGTTGACGGAACAGCGCCGCGGCGTCCTGCCTGGCCCGGAAATGTGGGAGGGCGGCAAATGACTGACAAGATCGACCGTTTCATCGCCGCAAACGACCCGGCTACGCCGTTCCTGGTTGTGGACCTGGACGTGGTCCGGGCCCGCTTTGAAGAGATGCGGCGGCATCTGCCCAGCGCCGGTATTTTCTATGCGGTGAAGGCCAACCCGGCGCCCGAGATCATTTCGCTCTTGGCGGAACTGGGCGCCAGCTTTGACGTGGCCAGCCCGAACGAGGTGGATCTGGTTCTCTCGCACGGCGTCGAGCCGTCTCGGCTGTCCTATGGCAACACCATCAAGAAACAGCGGGACATCGCCCATGCCCATGCCCGGGGCGTGGACCTGTTTGCCTTCGACAGCCGGGCGGAGTTGGAGAAGCTGGCCCAGGCCGCCCCGGGGGCACGGGTGTTCTGCCGTCTGCTGGTGGCCAACGAGGGCGCGCAATGGCCGCTGGCCGGCAAGTTCGGCTGCGACAGCGCCATGGCGGTGGAATTGCTGGCAGACGCGCGAAATCTGGGCCTGGTGCCCCACGGCCTGGCGTTTCATGTGGGCTCGCAGCAATGCGATCCGGGCCAGTGGGACGGCGCCGTAGGGCAATCGGCGGAGATTTTCCGCAACCTGGAAGAACGCGGCGTGGAACTGGCCATGCTCAACATCGGCGGCGGTTTCCCGGCCCGCTATCGCGAGGAGGTGGAAAGCTTCGCGGTCTATGCCAATGCCGTCGACCAGGCCCTTGCGCGCCATTTCGGCAACCGCCTGCCTGAGACTTTGGCAGAGCCCGGCCGCTTTCTGGTCGCCGATGCGGGAACCTTGCAGGCCGAGGTGGTGCTGATCTCGAAAAAGAGCGCGAACGATCCCAAGCGCTGGGTCTATCTCGATATCGGCCGTTTCGGCGGCCTGGCGGAAACCGAGGGCGAGGCCATCAAGTACCCCCTGCGCACGCCCCACGACGGCAAGCCGGCGGGGCCGGCGGTACTGGCCGGGCCCACCTGCGACAGTGTCGATGTGCTGTACCAGGGTGACGGCCACGAAATGCCCCTGGATCTGGCCATCGGCGATAGGGTGCAGTTCCTCTCGGCCGGGGCCTATACCACCACCTATGCCTCGGTAGGTTTCAACGGATTCGACCCCCTGCTTGCTTACTATATCTAATCGACATAAGAAAAACTAAACCGACGGGAAGAAATTCCCGTTTGTGATGGGTGGTCTGCCGTCCCATCTATCCTCCAATTGCAACACAACCGGTGACTCATGTCACCAATGTGACATTTGGAGGGTGATTAAATGTCGTTAGAAATTCTTTCCCACATGGCACAAGGGCGCAGCCTGCGGCGGCGCTTCGACCCGCTGGCCTTCGCGGTCGCCATTCTGGCCCCCCTGGCCGAAGGGATGTCGTCATGAGCCTTGCCAGTTCCAACCCCGTCAGCCACCCCATCAGCGCCACCCTGACCTTCGGCGTGCCCCAGACAACCAAACCCTACATTGAAAGCGCCGCCCTGACCGGCAACAACCCCGTCCTGCATTTCAATACCGATAACCATTTGGTGTGGGTACATGACATGCGCCCCTACGCCGAAGAATTCAGCCTCGACGATGAAGGATTCGAATTGGTCCGCCATGAAACGGCTGTCGATGACCTTTATGACGACGAGGCGGTCGCGGCGGTCTACGACCGGGAGATTGAGGACCTGTTGCGGGCGGCGACGGGCGCCGACCGGGTCGCCGTGTTCGACCGCACCCGACGTTCCGACAGCCCCGGCGGCGCCGCCAACCAGGACGGCTCGCGCGGGCCGGCGGGCCGCGTGCATGTGGATTACACGGTCAAGTCAGGCCCCCAACGGGCCCGCGACATCCTCGGCGATGAAGAGGTGGACCGGGTGCTGGCATCCGGCGGCCGGATCGCCCAGGTCAACGTCTGGCGGCCCATCCGGGGGCCCGTGCAACGGGCGCCCCTGGCCCTGGCCGATGCCGCCACCATCCGGGCCGAGGACCTGATCGCCACGGACCAGATTTTCCCAGACCGGGTCGGCGAAATCTATCATCTGGGCCACCACCCCGACCAGCAATGGTATTGGGCCCCGGAAATGGACCGCGACGAGGTGCTGCTGATCAAGGGCTGGGACAGCAGGGATGACGGGCGGGCGCAATTCACCCCCCACAGTGCCTTCCACCAGCCCGATGAGGCGCCCGACGCGCCGGCGCGGGAGAGTATCGAAGTGCGCACTTATCTGATTTTCGAGGAAGAGCAAAATGACTGATCTATCCCTGCACCAAGTCAAGACCGCCCATGTCAGAACCGGCGACCCCGTTTCCGGTCTTTGGTCCCCCGGTTTCTGGTCTAGGGTGAAGGAGACCCTGAAAACCTGGCAGCGGCGCGATCGTGACCGCCACTACCTCTCCCGCATGAGCGCCTATGAGCGGGCCGATCTGGCGGTGCCGCCGTACATTATCGAACAGGAAATCCTGAAGCCGTTCTGGCGGGCATAGAAAAGTAACATCGACCGCAAGAAACGGAGTGCCCCCGGGCCTGGAAACATGATCTTTAGCCTCCAATCATGTTTCCGGGTTCCGGGGTTTTTCATGCCCACTGTCAAACCGACGATCAACAGGGCCATGACGCCGTTCGAATGGGGCTTGCTGTTGAGCCTGTCCCTGCTATGGGGCGGCAGTTACTTCTTTGCCGGCGTGGCGGTGCGGGAGTTGCCCACCTTCGTCATCGTGGTCGCCCGGGTCGGCCTTGCGGCGGTGATACTGTGGGCCGTACTGCGGGCATTGGGCCAGCGCTTGCCCACGGATGGGCGGATCTGGCTGGCGTTCTTCGCCATGGGCGCCTTGAACAACGCACTGCCGTTCTCCCTGATCGTCTGGGGCCAGGCCCATGTGGCGTCCGGCGTGGCCTCGATCCTGAATGCCACCACGCCCTTGTTCACGGTACTGGTTGCGCATGTCCTGACGGCGGATGAAAAGATCACCCCCGGCCGCCTGATCGGCGTCCTATTGGGTCTGGCTGGCGTAACGGTGATGATCGGCGGTGCGGCCGTTGGCGAACTGGGCGTCCATATGGTGGCGCAATTGGCCTTTCTCGGCGCGGCTCTATCCTATGCCTTCGCCGGCGTCTTTGGCCGCCGCTTCCGGGCCTTGGGTGTCACGCCCATGGCCACCGCCACGGGACAGGTCACCGCCTCGACCGTAATGCTGTTGCCCCTGATGCTGTACCTGGACCAACCCTGGACATTGCCCCTGCCCAGCCCCGCCGCCATCGCTTCCCTGGTGGCCATCGCCGGTCTGTCCACGGCCCTGGCTTACATCATCTATTTCCGCCTGCTCGCCAGTGCGGGCGCCACCAACCTGCTGCTGGTCACCCTGCTGATCCCCGTCAGCGCCATTCTGATGGGCGTCATGGTTCTGGACGAAGTCATGGCGCCGAAACATTTTGCCGGCATGGCCCTCATCGCCCTCGGCCTCTCCGCCATCGATGGGCGGGTTTTCGCGGTACTGCGAGGCGAACGCCGGTCCAACGGTTCCGACGACTATGCCGTCGATAGCCGCCGTGATAGATAATCAGAATTGGGGCCTTCCAACTGAACTAAGGTGCAATGAGCGCGATCGATCCTGGCCGGCGCATTCATGCGCCGCCGCCATCATGGCGGCGCATTGCGATCGTCGGCTGCTCAGGCGGTGGTAAATCGACCATGGCGCGGATTTTGGCGGCACAAACTGGGCTGCCGTTGATCCATCTTGACCAGGTGTTCTGGCAACCGGGCTGGCGGACGACGCCGGAAGATCAATGGAAGGCCCGGCACGAAGAACTGATTTCCGGCGAGCGTTGGATCCTTGATGGCACCTTCACCTCGACCTGCCGGGAGCGCGCAAGGCGGGCCGATTTGATCGTCTTTGTCGACTTGCCCCGATGGCGCTGCCTCTGGCGGGTGCTATGGCGGGTGGCGACGACCTACGGCAGAGTGCGGCCCGATTTGGCGCCGGGTTGCCCGGAACGGTTCGATCTGGAATTCCTGCGCTACGTCTGGAGCTTCAAGGCCAAGAACAATCCGCGCATCGAGGCAGCAATATATGACGGCAACGTTATTCGGCTTAGATCGCAAGATGACATCGACAGGTGGTTAGCCACGCTTTCCTAGACGAGCCGTTTCACAGCATCAATCAGAATCGAAATAGCTCTCGATGTCCATTGCCTTGTGCGGGACGCCGATTATGTCGATGCCATCGTCTTGGATCAAATAGAAGACGAGATGCGTCCCTTGGGGAAAGCAATAGTATCCGTATTCTATGTCTGGGCGATGTGTTCCAAGGCGAGGGTTTTTGGAGAGCCAATCAAATCGGCCAACGAGATCTTGGAGATATTTGTCACTTTGTGGCTTGCCCCACGCCTCCCTGCTGTAGCGTCCAATGTTCCTTAGATCTGATTCGGCCCGAACGGTAAGCCGATAGCCCTGTGTCATTCTTCCCGATCTAATTCTTCAATCAACCCTTCAACAGAAAAATCTTTGACGAAGTCTCCGGCTCTGGCTTGTGCAGCGCCTTCCCCAAGGTGTCTGCGTAACGCCTCCAGTTTATTTCTCTTTTCTTCCAGACCTCGCAAAGCATCGCGAACAACTTCGCTGGCCGTGCCATAGCGCCCGCTGGCAATCTCGTTCTTAATGAAGATTTCCCAATGTTCACCGAGGCTCAAACTGGTTGTCGCCATCAGAATTTCCTTCGTATTCAAATTTACTCTTTCTGAATATAGCGGAAAAAGGGCAAACTACGAACCTCAAATCAAAAACGACGCCGTCAGAACAACACAGCAGGGCAGCGATGCTGGACCTTACCAGCCGAATGTTCCCAATCTGTTGCCGGCTTGAATATCTCCTAGGGCTTGCCGCGCATATGGCACGGTATTGGCTGGGAGTGCGCAGAGAGCAAACCAGCTCCAACCAGCGCACTTATCCGGTTCTCGGTTTTCGATCTCTCCCTGCCAATGTCGCAAGGTAAAGAACAAGGACAATCGTTCCGATTGTCCGCGTAAATGTAAGGTGTGAACAAGGTCTACATCGTCTTCCCGAATTTCTATTCCCAACTCTTCACGTGCTTCCCGGATCATACCTTGGACGATGGTTTCATTTTGTTCCAAATGGCCGGCGGGAACATGATACTGGCCCGGCGCAAATTCAGTATTTCGCCGTTCACCCAATAAAACCTTGCCCTCATGCATAAGGACCAAATGCAGGTCGATATGAATATGGCCGTGCCCCACGGATGCGTCGCCCCGCCTACAACAACCCTAATTCCCGCAACTCGGCAGCCATTTCAGGGGGTGGACCATCGGCGGTGTCCGGGTCCCAGCGGCCGGACTGCAGATGCTCGGGCAGGTCGGGGGCGGCGTCCTTGGCTTCCAGATAGCGCCAGCCCTGGTGCGGGCGGCGGGCCCGCAGTTCCGTGCGGATCAGCTCGGGCGCCAGCACCAGGCCGCAACGCTTGCCCCCCTCGTCGTCATAAAGGTCGTCCAGGCGCAGGATGGGCTGGCGCACCCGGATGAAGCCCTTGATGATCCAATACATGGAGCCGCCGTCCAGGAGTTCAGTGTCCCGACGCGGGCGGTGGCGAGTGCGATGGATGTTCTCAGGCGCCCGGCCCTGTGCCTTGGCAGCGGCCCGGCGGTTGGCCTGGACGGTGGCGAGCTGTTCGATAGATTCGATGCCCACCGACAGCTTGACGAGATGCACGGTCATGGCAGCCAACCTAACAGGCGCCACCACAGATAATCCAGGGGGAGGAGAACCAGAACCGTAACCGCCAGAAGGCAAAGGCATAATTTGTTGCCCTTGGCCATCGGTACGCCACCCAGCTGCATCGCAACCACCAGGGGCGGGGTCTGATAGGGCAGAATCACCGTGGTGTAGC
>CAYFPL010000007.1:0-69822 GCA_964344935.1 uncultured Rhodospirillaceae bacterium | reverse complement strand
GAGGTTGGACAGCCGCAGGGTGACCTTGTCGAAGGTGTAGCCGACCACGGTCAGCATCAGAACAGCTTCCAATTCCAGGGCGGCGGCCTGGGCCATGTGCTCGGCCAGAGGCACCAGGATGGCGGGCACGCCGGGCTGGGTGGCGAACATGGCCAGCAGGCTGGACAGCCCAGCGATGGCGGCGAAATTCCAAAGGGTCTCGCCCGGGCTCAGCCCCAGCAAGGGGATCACCGAGCGGGCCAGCAATTCCCCCACGCCGCCATGAGCCACCAGGGCGCCCAATCCCAGAATGCCGGCGATATAGAAGAGCGAGGCGTACTGGATCTTCTCCTCGAAATCCTGGGGGCTGATGATGCCGACGAAGGGCAGGATCAACACCCCGGCCACGCCCAGTGACACCCAGGCCGGCGAGATGTGGTGCAGGAAGTCGGTCATCCACAGGGCCAGGGCGAGAACCAACAATAGGGTCATGATCCTTTCCCGCCGCTGCATGGCGGCGGGCGCCTCCCGCCCCTCCGCCGCCGCTGCATCGTCCTGAGGGAACAGCCAGATCACGAGGGCGGTGAGGGCGATGGCCTTGAGGGCGCCGAGAATTGGGAAATGCAGCATCAGCCAGGTGCCATAGATGGGCCGGATGCCGTACAGGGTTTCAGAGGCGCCGATCACCACCATGGCCGGCACCGTAGCCGACATGATGGCGAAGCCGGGGATCATGGTGGAGAACGAGACCGCCAGCACCATGCCCATGCGGCCCTGGCTCCCCGGCCGATAGCCGAAGCTGTCGGCCATGGCCAGGATGATGGGGAGGAGGATCATCAGCCGCCCCAAGGTGGAGGGCATCAGGAAGGCCATGATCAAGCCCAAGACAACACAGCCTGTGATGATGGCGCCATAGCGGTTGCCGAAACGGCGGCGAACGTGATGGGCCAGGCGCTCCGCCAGGCCGGTGCCCCGCACCCCGGCGCCGATCACCAGACCACCGAACACCATCCAGAAGCCGGCGGATTGAAAACCGGCGAAGACCACGCCCGCCGGCGCCAGAGCAAACAGCATGGCAATGGCAAAAAATAGTATGGCGGTAATGAACTCAGGCACCACGCCGGTGGCGAACAGCACCACTGCGGCCATGGCCAGGGCGCCGCTGCGCGCCGTTTCCGGCGCCAAACCGTCGATGGGAACGAAGGCCAGGACGGCGGCGGCGGCAAGACCGGCACCGGCGATCCAGTACGATAGTCTCATAAAACAACCCTGCGGCGTGGCCGGGGACCACGGGAATTGGAAACCAGCCTATGCATTCGTGCTACACTGGCTGGATGTCGGAAACAATAGATATCGAACGGGGGGACCTGGACCCGGGCGCCCTCGGTTTCAACCCCGCCGCATTGGACGACGCGGCGGCCTTCGCCTTGGCCAACGAAATTGCCTGGTCCCGCAACATCGACGATCAGTTGGGCAAGGGCGAGTTCGAGCCGCCGCCCTGGAACGAAATCCTGGGCCCCACCAAACCCCGGGGCGGGCCGGCGGGCCTGGTCATGCGTCATGGCCGCATCGCCGCGCAATGGGGCGATACCGATCGGGCGGATATGACCTTTTCCGTGGCGAAAAGCTATCTGGCGGTCCTGGCCGGCCTGGCCCTGGCCGACGGCCTGATCGGTGATGTGCATGAACCGGTGGCCCTGACCGCCCTGGACGATGGCTTCACCTCGGCCCAGAACCGGGACATCACCTGGCATCACCTCCTCCAGCAGACCTCGGAATGGGAAGGCACGTTGTGGAGCAAGCCGGACCTGATCGACCGCAACCGGCAACTGGGACCCAATGCAGACAATTCCCGCAAGGGCCAGCACCGGGATCTTGGCCAACCGGGCAGCCATTGGGAATATAACGATGTGCGCGTCAACCGGCTTAGCCTGGCGCTGCTGCACGTCTTCCGCCGGCCCCTGGCGGAGGTGCTTAGCGAACGCATCATGGCGCCCATCGGCGCCTCCAACGATTGGTCGTGGAATGCCTACCGCAACGCCATAGTCAGCATCGACGGTGTGGAGATGCCCTCCGTCCCCGGCGGCTCCCACTGGGGCGGCGGCCTTTGGATCAGCGCCCGGGACCAGGCCCTCTTGGGCCAACTGGTGCTGCAACGGGGCCGCTGGGGCGAGGGGCAATTGCTGCCCGAGTCCTGGATCGACGCCCTGGCCACGCCCTGCGACCTAAACCCCGAATACGGCTATATGTGGTGGCTGAATACGGACAGGGTCCGTTATCCGGCGGCTTCGGAAGCCGCCTTCGCCGCCATGGGCGCGGGTGGCAATACCATCCTGGTGGAGCCGGCCCATGACCTGGTGCTGGTGTCACGCTGGCTGGACGGCGGCGCCTTCGACCCCCTGTTGGCGCAAGTGATCGACGCCATTCGGACCTAAAGCGCATTTACCGAACGAATTGTTTCGCGCCCATGCTATGGCGTCGGCAGTGGTACGCCGTCCCCCATCTCCCGGCGGACCAGGGCACAGATTTCTCCGTGGGTGGCGCCGGCTAGGGCGCAGTTGATCACCTGTTCATAGGTGTTCTCGTCGGGGCTGTTGCAGGCGCGGGCGAGACCATCGAGGGCGCGGGCGACCGCAGCCTGGTCGCGTCGCTGCTTATAGGCCGCGAAGTCGGAGAGATATTGTTCCACCTTGGCCGGGTCAAGGCGCTGCCGGGCACGGGGGCTGCCTGCTGTATCATCATCAAACTGATGGGCGTTGACGCCGACGATGGTTTGGGCGCCGCTATCGATTTCATCTTGCCAGGCCCGGGCCGAACGGCCGATCATCTCCTGCACCAGGCCGCTTTCGACGGCCCGGTACATACCGCCCGCGGCATCAATCTTGGCAATGACGCTTTCGATCTCTGCCTCCATCTGATCCGTCAGGGTTTCCACATAGTAGGAGCCCCCCAGGGGGTCGATGACATCGTCCAGATGCGCCTCGTCCCGCAGGATATTCTGGGTCGCCACTGAAATCCGCGCCGCCTCTGCCGTGGGGCTGCCCAGCGCCTCGTCGTAGGCGTCGGTGTGCAGGGACTGCAGGCCGCCGAAGATGCCGGCCATGGCCTGCACCGCCACCCGGGCGATATTGTTATAGGGCTGCTGGCGGGTCAGGTCGACGCCGGAGGTTTGGGCATGAAACCGAAATCTACGCGACCTGGGGTCGGTGGCCCCGAAGCGTTCCCGTGTGATGCGTTCCCAGAGGCGCCGCCCGGCGCGGAATTTGGCGATCTCTTCGAAGAAAGAGATGGAGATATCGAAGAAGAAACTGAACCGGGGCAGAAACGCGTCGGGTTTGTGTCCCCGATCCCGCATGTCCTCGGCATACTGGATCGCCGAACTTAACGTCAGGCCCATGGCCTCCGCCGGCGTGGCGCCGGCCTGCTGCATGTGCTGGCCGACGATGGAGAGGGCATTCCACCGCGGCGCCGCCCGGCTCATCCATTCCATATGATCCAGCAACAGCCGCCGCTGTCCGGCCAGGGCGATGCGGAAGAACATATGCAGGGCGGCAAAGTGAGAGAGGTAGTCGGACTGGTTGGTGGTGCCGGCCAGGTCTTTCCAGGCAATGCCGCGCGATTTGGCGGCGGCGAAGTGAAAGGCCGAGAGGGTATAGGGGGCGGTGCAGCCCAGGGAGACGGAATGGCGGTCGATGGGCAGGCCGTCGAGACAGGCCGCCATATCGGCGGCGGACGCGATGACGGTGCCGCAAATGCCCAACAACTCCGGTTCCACCTGGTCCGGGTCCAGGCCCCGCATGTGCGAATTGCACGGCGCCACGTAAAGGCCGTGCTGGCCCATGGCATAGAGTTCCTTCATGCGGGCGTTGTAGTCGCTGGGCAGATCGAGACCGACAACGAGGCGCGGACTCCAGGGCCGGCCCCGGTGCATGGTAGCGTGGATGCCACGGGTCATGGGTGTCTGGCCGGGATAGCCGAGAATGTCGAGATATCGATCGCCGCTCCAGTCATCGGGACCGTAAAGGGGATTGACCTCGAGGCCGGAACGGTTGCGCCTCGGTGCTTCGGCCCCCATCTGCTCTTCATATTCAGCCCGCCATTGCGCCTTCTCCGCCTGGTCGTCCGGACCGCCGGTAACGTTCCGCCGCAATGTCATGACGTGACCTCCAGTTCTGCCAGGCGCGCCCTTGCCGCCAGGGCCGCGACTTCCGCGACGATTTCCGCCCGCTGGGCACCGGGGTGGAATACCTTTGAAACGCCGGCCGCCTCCAACGCGGGCAAATCCCCGTCCGGCACGATCCCTCCGACGACCACGGCGACATGTCCCAGGCCCGCATCCGCCAGGGCCGCCATGAGTTTCGGCAGCAACAAATGATCGCCGGCCAGGGAGGATATGCCGATGACCTCGCTGTTGGTCTGCTTGGCCAGACGGACCACGTCTTCGATGCTCTGCCACGGCCCCGTAGAGGCCACATCCATTCCGGCCTCGCGCAAAAAGGCCGTCACCAGCCGGCTGCCACGGTCATGGCCATCAAGGCCGATTTTGGTCATCAACACCTTTGCCGGCTGGTTGCGGCCTGTGAAACTTTCGCATCGGTCCTTCATCATGCCTCACCTAACGATCGTTCGTTAAAATACCATAACAAATGATCGTGCCGAACGCAACCGGATCGCCCCTCCGTCGGTTCGGTACTTTGTTGGGCTGCATTGCCGCCGGATGTGCGGCTTGACAGCCAATCCCTAACGAGCGAGCGTTCGGTGGTTGGGAATAGCAAGGGATGGCCGCTCAATCGGTGCCGATGGCTAAATCACTCGCGGCAAAGCCACAGGGTAATAGGAAACGCGCCATATTGGATTGCGCCGCGCGGGCCTTTGCGCGCCAGGGCTATGCAGGCGCCTCGATCCGGGACATTGCGGCAGAAGTGGGCGTGCAGCCCAGTTCCCTCTACTATTTCTTCAAGTCCAAGGATGATCTTTACGAAGCGGTCTATGAACAGGGGGTCAGTGAGATTACCGAGGCGCTGGACGCGGCCGCTAATGGAACGACGGCCCCCTGGCAGCGCCTTGAGTGTGCCGCCGCCGCGCATCTTGAAGCACTGCTGGGAGAGGGTGACTACAGCGCCCTGGTGGCCAAGCTGGTGCCGGGCGGAGAGGGCCCGCTGGAGACGCGCTTGATCCGCCATCGCGACCGCTACGAAGAACGCTTCGCCGCACTGATCGAGGACCTGCCGTTGCCGCCCGAAGTGGACCGAAAGCTGCTGCGTTTGACACTGTTAAGCGCCCTGAACGGCGTCGCGAGTTGGTATCGTTCCGGCGGCCTGACGCCGCAACAGATCGCGGTTCAAACCGTGGATTTGTTTCGAACGCCGCTGGACGGGGAAACATAGAAAAGGGAACTGGAGCGACTGTTGAGCCGCTTCGGAACCATAGAAACAAAGGGGAGACGCCTTATGGATGTCGGCATGATGATGATCTTCACCAGCTATGGCTGGGAGGATTGCCCGGACGGCCAGGTCTGGGAGGAGGAGCTGCATTTGGCCCGGCTGGCCGCCGATCTGGGTTTCGACTGTCTGTGGTCGGCGGAGCATCACTTCAACGACTACTCCTTCGTGCCCGACAACATCAATCTCATGACCTACCTGACGGCCATCTGCCCCGACATCGACGTGGGCACGGCAGCCGTCATTTTGCCCTGGCATGACCCCTTGCGGGTGGCGGAGAATGCAGCCGTCCTGGATCTGCTGTCCAAGGGCCGGTTGCGCCTTGGTCTGGGCCGCGGCCTGGCGCGGCGGGAATTCCATGCCTTCCGCGGCAGTATGGATGAATCCCGCGGCCGCTTCGACGAGGCCGCCCCCATGATCATCGAGGCGCTGAAGACCGGTTTCATCGAAGGTGACGGCCAATTCTATAAACAGCCGCGCACGGAAATCCGGCCGCGGCCGCAACATTCCTTTGACGGGCGCATCTATGCCGTCGCCTCCAGCGAGGATTCGATTGAATCCGCCGCCCGTCTCGGCGCCCACATCGTCATGTTCGCCGATCGGCCGTGGGAAATGCGCCTGCCCATGATCGAACTGGGCCGGGAGTTGCATCAGAAATACCACGGCACCGAACCGCCCCGGGTTATGCTGACGGAGTTCTGCGTCGCCGGTACCGACCTCGCTGCCACGGAAGAGGAGGCACGGCAATATCAGGGCAAGTTCGTGGAGAGCAACTTCTACCACTATGAATTCCTTGGCGAACACTTCAAGAGCGTGAAGGGCTATGACTCCTATCAGCAGAAAGCGGAGATCGCGCGGGAAAGCGGCCTGGAGGGTGCGGTGGACGGCTTCATGCGGGCGGCCAGCTGGGGTACGCCGGATAAAATCCTGCGCGGCCTGGAAGCACGGCGGGAACTGGTGGGCGATTTTGAACTGAATATCGCCTTCCGCTTTGGCGGCACACCCTTGGATGTCGCCGAACGGGGCCTGCGCCTGTTCGCCAAGGAAGTGCTGCCGGTGCTCAAGACCTGGTAGTCGGGAATTCCACAAGAAGGAGCAGGGAGCATGACGATATTGGTTATCGGCGGCGCGGGGTTCATCGGTCGGCGCCTCATTCCGATCCTGGCGGCGGGCGGGCACAAGGTCGCCTGCATGGATATCGATCGCGCCGGCGCCAAGGCGGCGTTCGGCGATCTTGGCGAAAATGTCACGCTCCTGCGTGGCGATGTTACCCAGTTCGACGACGTGATCGGCGCGGTGCAGGAAACCGCTGCCGACCGGGTGGTCAATCTGTCCTATTTCATCGGTGACATTGCGCCTCATGTAGCCTTCAAGCTGGATTTGCAGGGCATGGATAATTGCTTCGAGGCGGCCCGGCGCTGCGGCGTCAGGCATACCGTCTTCGCCTCGTCATTGGCCGTCTCCGGTGCGCAGAGCCATTTTGGCGAGCGCTTGGTCGACGAGAGCGATCCCCGCCACGGCGAAAGCCAGTACGCCGTCAACAAGATCACCAACGAATGGCAGGCTCATGACTACCGCCGGGCCTATGACATGACCATCACCTGTATCCGCCCCGCCAACGTCACCGGCCCGGATAAGAAGTTCGGCTCCATCGATCACGTCAACTGCATGTGCCAGCCGGCCCGCGGCAAGCCGGTAACCTTTCCCCATGCCGACGCCATGCGCTGCGTCATCCACGTGGAAGACATGGCGGAGGTCTTTGCCCGGGTCCTGTTGGCCGACGAGCCTGCGCACGAGACCTACAATTCAGGCGGCACCACCGTCAGCCTGGCGGAGCTGGCCGGCCTGGTGCAGGAGCTCCTGCCCGAAGCGGAGATCAAATTCGAGGCGGAAACCGGGGGCAAAGAGTCCTCGGGCAACTACCTAATCGATAATTCCCGCCTGGTGGAAGAATTCGGCGTGCAGTATCAGCCCCTGCGGGATCGCGTGAAACAGGTGATCAACGACATCCGCGCCGGCGAGGGCCTGCCGCTGGTGTAGCGGCCGTGCTCTAGCCGCCCTGCGCTAACCGCCGCGTGCTAACCGCTGTATTCGGCGTCCGAGACTTTTTCGAACCATTCGGTGCCGGCGCCATCCTCGCCGGTTTCCGACATGGCTAGATGGGTAAATATCCGATCCGGCGCGGCGCCGTGCCAATGGCGCGTGTTGGGCGGGATGATGGCGGTATCGCCGGGATGCAATACCTCCACCGGCCCACCTTCCACCTGCACCCGGCCGATGCCGGACACGGCCCACAGGGTCTGGCCCACGGGATGCTGGTGCCAGGCGGTGCGGGCGCCTGGATTGAAGGTGACATTGGTCGCCCGCATGCGAGACGGCGCCTCCCCCACCAAAACCTCGTCCTGGAAAACATCGCCGGTGAACATTTCAGGCGCCGCCTTGCGCGTCGCCCGGTCCTCGGCCCTGTGGATCTTCAACATAACTTCCCCCTTGTCACAGATCTGCTCCGGTGTAGTTCATCCTGCGATCCGGCGCCTGTCGATCTTGTGATCCTAGCGGAATTGTCGCCATCTGGTCTTCACTGTTTCGCTCATGCACAATTGCCGCCAAGACGCAGGGAGGGAAAGCCATGAAATACGGTATGTCGATTATCGTCCGCGGCGATGACGCCAGGCCCGCCACTTTCGACGCCATGGCGGAAAAGGCTGAAGCGTTGGGGTTGGACACTCTATGGGCCAGCGATCATTTGATCATGCCGCCCTTGACCGTGTCCCGCTATCCAGGAAGGGCCGATGGGCAATTACCCGAGGATTGGCGGCGGACCTATTACCAACCCTTTAGCGTACTAGGCTATCTGGCGGGACGCACCAGCAAAGTCCGCCTCGGCACCTCGGTTCTGATCCTGCCTATGCGCAACCCCATGGAAGTAGCAGCTCAGTTGGCGGAGTTGGACCAACTAAGTGGCGGGCGTGTCAATTTCGGGGTCGGTGTGGGCTGGTACCAGGAGGAGATTACCACCCTGGGCTATGGCTTTCATGACCGGGGCAAGCGCACCAACGAGGGTCTGGCCATCATTCGCGAGCTTTGGACCGCCGAAAGAGCCAGCCACCAAGGTGAAATGTTCAACTTCGAGGGTGTGGAAATGGGCCCGAAGGCGGTGCAGGACCCCCATCCACCGATCTACATAGGCGGCAATTCCGCGGCCGCCATGAAGCGGACAGCCAAATACGGCGATGTCTGGCATCCTTTCAAGGTCACACCGGATGCGGTGGCGGAACTGCGCCCCACCCTGGCGGCGGCGTTGGAGGCAGAGGGCCGGGCCGCCGAAGGCTTCCCCATCGCGCCCAAGGTGGCTTTGACCTTCCAAGACGGCCCGGCGGCGGCAGGCCAGGCCCCGACCGAGGGCCGGCCCGGAGATATCATCGACGCCCTGCGCCGGTTCCGGGACGCCGGCGCCACCGAGTTTTGTTTCGACATCATGACCGAGACATTGCCGGTGGCCCTGGACACCATGGAGCGGTTCGCCCAGGAAATCAGGGATAAGATCTAGCACCGGAGGAACGCCCATGCGCATTGGATTATTCACGGCCATGCAATGGTCTCCCGACGAGGATCCCGCGGCCGTTCTGACGGCACTACGGGAACAGGTGCGCGCGGCCAGGGACAACGGTTTCGGCGCCTTGATCATGGGCCAGCATCTTTTGACCGGGCCCATGGGCATGTTTCAGACCATGCCCTTGCTCGGCGCCCTGGCGGATGACGCCGCCGGCATGCAGATCGGCCCTGGTGTTCTGTTGTTGTCCATGATGAACCCGGTGTTGGCGGCGGAAGAGGCGGCCACCATCGATTGGCTTTCGGGCGGCAATTATGTGCTGTGCGCCGGCCTGGGCTACCGGCCGGAAGAGTTCCAGGCCATGGGCGTGGACATCAGGCAACGGGTCGGCCGCCTGACGGAAGGGTTGGAAGTGATCAAACGCCTTTGGCAGGAAGACGGCGTCACCCACCACGGCACCTATTATCACCTGGACGATGCCACCGCCGGCGTCAAACCCAAACAGTCGCCGCGGCCGCCCATCTGGCTGGGCGGCGATGTGGAGCCGGCCGTGCGCCGCGCCGCGCGCATTGGCGATGCCTGGTGCGTCGCGCCCACCTTGTCGATCCGGTCCATGCAGAAATATCTCGAGGTCTTTCGGGAGGAACGGCGTGCAACCGGCCAGCCCGAGGATGTGAATTGTCCAGTGATCCGCGAATGCTTCGTCGGCCGGGACGCGGCCCATGCCCAGGCGATCAGCCGCGGGCCACTGCTGTACAAATACCGCGCCTATGCCTCCTGGGGGCAGGGCGAAACCACGGAAGGTGATTTCGACGCCGCCTTCGACGATTTCGCCAACGAACGCTTCCTGATCGGCGATAAAGAGGCGGTGAAGGACCAGATCCTTCAGTACGGCGAATTGGCCCAGACCGATCAAATCCTGCTGCGGGTGCAATGGCCGGGCCTGGACCACGGGGAAACCTTGGGCAACATCGAGCGGATCGGCAGCATCATCGCCGATATCGGGTAGCCGAAAGCCGCGGTAGCCGGCGGTTGCGGTCACGTCCCCAGCGGCGCCGTCCAGGGATCGTAGTCATAGCACCAGGCCGGATCGGTCGCCTCGCGCATCCAGGTGTTGGCATGGGAGATGGCTTGTGTTTGGGCTGCGCGCATTTTTCTAGCGCTCTGAAAAACTGACAAGGCCGCTTCGGTTTCAGTCTCGCTGTCGAGAGCGCGGGCGAGCATGATGCCGTCCTCGATGGCCATGGCCGCACCCTGAGCCATATAGGGCGTCATGGGATGTGCCGCATCGCCGATCAGAACCATGCCATCGCCGTACCAATGTTCCAGGGGTTCCCGCTCCAGAATGGCCCAGCGGTGCACCCTGGGACAGGCGCGGAGGACTTCGCGCACCTCGCCGTGAAAGCCTTCGAAGGCGGCGCGGACGACAGCCATATCGCCCATGGCGCGCCAGGACTCCCGAACCCATGTCTCATCCGGCAGGCTGGTCACAAAATAGACCTCGTCCCTGGCGGCGGTGACGAAGTAGATGACGATGTGCCGGTCCTGACCCCACCACTTGGTACATTCGCCAATCGGGCGGCGCAACAGCGCAGCAGGAAAAGTGGCACGATAGGCCACCCGTCCCGTCGCGATGGGCTCTTCGGAGCCCAGCAGAATTTCACGAATTCGGGAATGGACGCCATCGGCGCCGATGGTCAGATCTGCTTCAAATGTGGTGCCGTCGGCGAATTCAAGCCGCTGACCGCCGGCTGCCGGCGCGACATCAACCAGCGTCTTGCCGCGGACGACCCACCCCTTGGGAACCGCCGAGAGCAATGCGCGGTGCAGGTCGGCCCGGTGCATCTGCAGATAGGGGGCGCCGTAGCGCACTTCCGCCTCGGAACCCAATGGCAGTTCGTACATCATATCGCCTGTATCCCAGGCCCGGTTGTCCCAGGTCATGGGTTGGAAAGCCATGGCGCGCAGGCGCCCTTCCAGGCCCAAGCCGCGCAGCCCCTTCATGGCGTTGGGGCTCATCTGGATGCCGGCGCCTATCCGGCTAAAACGGCCGGCCTGTTCAAAGACGGCTGCCTTGAATCCGAACCGACGCAACGCCGCCGCGGCCGCCAGGCCGCCCATGCCCGCCCCGACGATGGCAATACGTGGCTTGTGATTCATTCATCGATGATATCACCGATGCGGGCAAACGCGGTTTTGCCTTATGATCCATGATCCATGATCCATGATCCAGCTGCGCATGCGCCTTGCGGGCCAAATGGGCTGACAACAAGGTGGGAGGAAAATATGGAAGAGATTGTCGGCACCGGCAACATCCTGATTTGGTTCGACATTCCGGCGCCGACGCGGCAAGCGGCATGACCAAGTTCGGCATCGGCCAGCCGGTCAGCCGGTTCGAGGATCCCCGTTTCCTGACCGGCAACGGCCGCTTTATCGACGATCAAAACCTGGCCGGTCAGGCCCATGCGGTCATCCTGCGTTCGCCCCATGCCCATGCCGGCATCAGTGATATCGATACAGCCGCCGCCATCGCAGCGCCCGGCGTGCTGGCCGTCTTTACAGGTGCCGATGTGGCTGCCGACGGCCTAGGCACCATGGCGCCGACTGTGTCCCGCAAACGGCCCGATGGCAGTCCCATGTTCGCCCGGCCCCATCCAGGCCTGGCCGTCGACGCCGTCAGGTATGTGGGCGATCCCGTGGCCCTGGTGGTGGCGGAAACCAGGGCCCAGGCCTTGGATGCGGCGGAGTTGATCCAAATCGACTATGACGAACGGCCCTCGATCACCGACACGGGCGAGGCCGCGCAAGGTACTGTACCGGTTTGGCAGGATTGCCCGGACAATATCTCCAATATCTTCGAGGCCGGTGATAAGGCGGCAACGGAAGCTACTTTCGCCAAGGCAGCCAAGATCGTCGGCCGCCGCTATGTCATCAGCCGCGTCTATGCCCACTTCATGGAGCCGCGCGGCGTGATCGGCAGTTACGACGCCGGGGATGACCGCTATACCCTGTATGCGGATGTGCAGTATCCCCACAGGGTTCGCAACGCCCTGGCCGGCAGGATCTTCAAGATTCCCGAGAATAAGATCCGCGTCATCGCCGGTGATGTGGGCGGCGGCTTCGGCACCAAAGGCTGGCAGTACCCGGAACACCGCCTGATGATGTGGGCCGCGCGCAAGCTGGGCCGGCCGGTGAAATGGACCTGCAGCCGGAGCGAGGCCATACAGGCCGACGAACACGCCCGCGACAATATTTCCGAAGCGGAGCTGGCATTGGACGGCGACAACCGGATCATCGGCCTGCGCGTACGGACCTTGGCCAATGTGGGCGCCTATGTCTCGTCGGATCGCAACCTGCTGGCCACCTTTACCAATGTGAGCACCCTGGTGGGCGTTTATGACATCCCCGCGGCCCATGTCCATGTCGCCTGCGTCATGGCCAACACCAACGGCACGGCGCCCTATCGCGGTGCCGGTAGGCCGGAAGCCATCTATGTTATCGAACGCCTGCTGGACGATGCCGCCCGTGAACTGGGCATCGACCGCGTCGAACTGCGGCGTCGGAACATCGTAACTTCAGAGGCCATGCCCTATCGCAACGCCTTTGGCCGCATCTATGATTGCGGCCAGTTCGACCGCAACATGGAGCGGGTTCTGGAACTGGCCGACTACGCCAACTTTGCGGCACGGCGGGAAGAAGCGGCGGCGCGAGGCAAACTGTTGGGCCTGGGCATCGCTAATGCCATCGAGCGGGCGGCCTCCCCCGGCTTGGAATTCGCCGAAATCCGCTTCAACCCGTCAGGTAGCGCGATGATCCTCATGGGCAGCAAGAACCAGGGCCAGGGTCATGAAACCATCTTCCGTCAGATTGTCGCCCAGCGCTTTGGCATCGATCCCACGGACATTCAGTATATCGACGGCGATACCGACCGCGTGGCATTCGGTATTGGCACCAACGGCTCCCGCTCCACGGTGATCGGCGGCACGGCCCTGTGGCAGGCGGCGGGCAAGATCATCGAAAAAGGCAAGGCCATCGCCGCCCATTTCATGGAGGCGGACGTAGGCGATATGGAATTCGCCGACGGTGTCTTTTCCGTCGCCGGTACGGATCGGAACATGAGCCTGGAGGAGGTCGCCAAATCCGCCTTCATGCATGGCAAGCTGCCGCCCGATTTGGAGGGCGGCCTTTTTGAAACCTCCACCTTCTCGCCCGAGCAGGATACCTATCCCAATGGTGCCCATGTCTCGGAAGTGGAGATCGATCCGGATACCGGGCAGGTGGAACTCGTGCGCTATGCGGTGGTGGACGACGTGGGCACGGTGATCAACCCCATTGGCCTGAAGGGCCAAATCCACGGCGGCATCGCCCAGGGCGTGGGCCAGGCGTTGATGGAGCAGGTGGCCTATGATCCCGACAACGGGCAGCTTTTGAGCGGTTCATTCATGGACTACGCCATGCCGCGGGCCGACAGCTTCTGTGCCATCGAGATCGAAAGCAATCCCGTACCCACCCGGCTCAACCCCCTTGGGGCCAAGGGTGCAGGCGAGGCCGGGACCGTGGGCGCCCTGCCGGCAGTAATGAACGCGGTGTTGGACGCCCTCGCCCCGCTAGGTGTTACGGCGCTGGACATGCCGGCCACAAGCGACCGGGTCTGGCGAGCGATCAACGAGGCGAGACAAAGCTGAGCAGGACAGCAGCGTGAGCGCCGATCCCGCCCGGGCCCGAGCATACTTTATTAGGCTGGATGCCTCGGCTTGGCTGTCTTCGAAGGCGGCATGGACGGCGGACAAATCCCCCATAGCGCGCCATCTGGTTCAGTCACCAATCGCCTCGGCGCGCCCATGCCGGAAAATTGACACCTGGACGTTCTAATTTTTAAGATTAATGTGATGCGATATGCCCACCGAAGCTTTGTGGTAGGGCGATGACACAGCGTTCAGAATCAATATTCTTCCCGAACCCACGCGTTAACGGAATGCCTAAGATCAGGTATTGATAGATGGAAAACACCAACACATCCGACGATCTGCAACCGTTTGACAGATTGTCCTTGGGGCCGGACTGGGACCAGGCGGTGCGGCGCGATCAATTGTCCGCAATGGTCCGCATGACGCCGTATCTGGCCGCTGCCTGCTCGGCTAATTCCATGTTGCTGGCCGTCATATTGAAAGACAGCGTGCCAAGGTCCTTCATGATGCCATGGGTCGCCGTGGCTCTTCTCATGGCACTCTATATGGCGGTGAACTGGTGGCGAAATTATCGCAGCGGCCGCCGTGGCTCCGGCAGCGAAAGAGCCATCCGAAAAGCTGTCATCCTATCGGCCATCGTCGGTCTTGTGTGGGCGGCCGCGGCGCCGCTATTCACGCCATTTCTCGATGACCGTGGTCAGGTGTTTCTCTACATCGTTTTATCCGGCATGATCGCCGGCGGGACCATCGGCCTGGCGGCCATACCAAGGGCAAGTATTGCCTTCGCAGCCCCCATTGTATTGGTGGTGTTGATATTCGTCATTGCGGGCGGCAAGACCGAACACTTGGCCCTGGCAGCGATGTTGGTCCTGTTTTTCCTGACAACGGCGGTGGCGCAAATGGGTACGCCATCGGCTATCTCAGCCAACGCCGCTTCGCAATACCTTCGAAGTTTGCTCACCGAAATCCTGGACATGATGCCGCAGGGATTCGTCCTGTTTGACGCCAATGATCGACTACTGCTCTGCAATAACAGGTATCGGGATACCCTGCCTGAACTGAAAGAGATTATCCAGCCAGGCCTGAAGTTCGAGGATCTCGCCCGCGCGATGGCCGAAAAAGGTATCGTCGAAATTGCCGAGGGAGGTGAGGAATCGTTTGTAAGCGATCGCTTGGCGCGTCACCGCAAGCCGGAAGGACCACATGAATACTATCAAACGCGCGGACATTGGATTCGATCCAACGAGCGCGTCTTGTCCGATGGCATCACGATCGGAATGCGCGAGGACATCACCGATCAGAAACTGGCGGAAGAAGCCGCCGAATTGTACGAAACGACATTAACAGAGCTCATCCGGATCGCGCCGGAGGCGATCATCACCACGGATGGCGAAAAGAAGATCGAGATATTCAATCAAGTCGCCGAACAGATATTTGGATACAGCGCTGACGAGGTTCTGGGACGTCATATTGATATGCTGCTGCCAGAACGCTACCGCGACGGCGAAAATGTACAAGACGAAGAACCCAAGCGCTCTGGCCATCAATTCCGGTTCATGGAGGAACGGGGAGAATTTTTCGGACTCCACAAGAACGGCGGTGAATTCCCGGCCTCGGCCTCGGTTGCAGAAATGGTGGTCGGGGGCAAGAAAACCTTTGCTGTGATGGCGCGTGACATCAGCGCCCAGAAGAGTGCCGAACTGGAGCTTCGTCGCAGCCAAGAACGGTTTCAGATCATCGCCGAGGCCGTCCCGGTACCAACTGTTATCACCCGGAAGTCCGACGGAACCATTATCTTCGCAAATGAAGCAGCCGCGCAATTTGCCGACCGAGAACGGGAAGCCATGCTGGGGCGGGTATCGGATGATATTTGGGTCGACCTGAAAAAACGAAACCAGTATCTGGACAGACTCGAACAGATTGGCCGCATCAATGATTTCGAAGCTCTGGTGCGGCGGCCCGATGGGATCGAACGCTCCGTTCTGTTGTCCGCCAGGTTCATGGAGTTTGACAATGAACCGGTGATTTTCACGAGTCTGGTCGACATTACCGCACGCAAACGGGCGGAACGGACTTTGCAGCAAAGCGAGGTCAAGTATCGCGACCTGGTCGACGGCTCAATTCAGGGCGTTCTCGTCCACCAAGATGGCAAGGTCGTCTATGCCAACAGAGCTGCTGGTGACATCCACGGCTACGACGCCGAGGCAATGATTGGTGTGCCCGTGCAGCAGCTTTTCCCGGACGACGAACGGGAACGCATTACCCGCTTTCGTGATAACCGGACGGAAGGGCACATTGAGTTCCGCGTTGCCCGCCCCAATGGGGATCAAATTTGGGTCGAAGGGTTTGCCCGCAATATTTATTGGGAAGGTAATGAGGCGCGCCAAAATACATTCGTCAACATCGATGTGCGCAAGAAAGCTCAGGATGCCCTGGCCGAAAGCGAGGAACGGTTCCGCTCTGTGTTCGATAACGCACCGATAGCGATCGTGCTCAAGGACAAAGAGGGCCGCATTCAACTGACCAATCGGGCCTACGAGGAATTCTTCCACAGGTCGGCCGACGATGATCTCGGCAAGACCGCGACGGAACTTCATCATCCCGACGAAGCCGCGTGGATCAACTCCCACGACCAGAAAGTGATGGAAACCACGGAGACGGAGACACTCGAGATTGAGCTGCCACGGTCCGACCTACAAATGGACTTCGTGCGGATCACGAAATTCCCGGTCTTCAATCAAGCGGGCGACGTCACGGGTATCGGTACGTTTGCTTCAGACATCACCGCCGAGAAATCTTCGGAAACATATGTGAGGCAGCGCCAGAAGATGGAAGCGGTCGGAAAACTGACCGGCGGCATCGCACATGATTTCAACAATATGTTGGCCGCCATCATCGGCTACCTCGAGTTGGTCGAGGACGACGAACTGGTTACCGACGCCAACCGGGAAAGCATCTCCATCGCCCTTCATGCGGCGTACAGGGCCGCAGAGTTGACGCACCGGCTGTTGGCATTCTCCCGGCAACAGACCCTGAATCCCAAACTGTCGAGGGTGAACGAAATACTACCGTCATTTTGCCTGCTGGCAGAGCGCACCATCGGCGAGGACATTTCTATCGAAATGAGGTTGGCGGCCAATCTGTGGCTTACCAAGGTTGATCCGGGCGAACTGGAAAATGCGCTATTGAATCTGACGGTCAACGCGCGGGACGCCATGCCCGGTGGTGGACAGTTGATCTTCGAGACCAAGAACCATGTGCAGACAGAGGCAAGCAGCCTGGCGTCAGAAGAACTGATGCCCGGGTCGTTTGTTGTGATCTCTGTCAGTGATACCGGCACGGGTATGTCCCCAGACGTTCTGGATCAAGTCTTCGAACCCTATTTCACGACGAAAGACGTTGGCGAGGGCAGCGGCTTGGGCTTGAGCATGGTGTTTGGTTTTGCCAAGCAATCGGGAGGCCTGGTTTCGATCTACAGCGAGGAGGGAATTGGCACGACGGTCAATATCTTCCTGCCGAAAGCCGAAGGTGAGATGCAGGATTCGGACATTGACGAAGAGATCAGGCAACCAAGCCCCACAGGCGACGAAACCATCCTTGTCGTCGAGGATGACAAGGACGTGGAGGGCTTCCTGCGGATCGCCCTTGAACGCCTCGGCTACACCGTTCTGTCGGCTGGGGACGGTCTGCAGGCAATGGAAGTCATGGCGGATGTCGAGGACATAGACCTCCTGTTGACGGATGTCATCCTGCCGCACGGAAAGAACGGCCGCGATGTCGCCGAGGCGTTTTCTGAGCGGTTTCCGTCTGCCGGCGTATTGTATTCGTCAGGCTATACGCGGGATATTCTTGATGGCCGCGCCCAGCTCGACAAGGATGTCGCGCTGATAAACAAGCCGTTTCAACCCTACGAGCTTGCCGTGCAGGTGCGGGAGGTCTTGGACAACAAGTGATGACATTCGCGGCGGTCGGCGTCGTGTTCATGCTCGGCCAGGACCCTCGGCGCCCTTAGGATCCCGATTAGGCAAGATTTTTGCTTGTGGCCGCCATTGCCGTCATTCGGCCAACAATTGGCTTAGATGCGCCGTCAATGGACGCAAGAAGTCATTGTCGGTCCAGTATTTGCCATGGCTCAAGAGGTTCCAGGAACTGAACAAGCCACCGGCATTTATGGCCACGTCCTGCACCAGCGTGCTGTAGCCGCCGTCCGGGTTGAGCGGCTGCAGCGGCCAGCCCAGGACGTCATCCTCGTCGAAATAGTTGAACCATTGGAAGTGCGGATTAGGACGGCTAATGGGCACGATTTCTTCCGGCGGCAGTCCGCCGACGAAGACGGGAATGTTGCAGCCGGTGGTAAATAGGGTTCGCAAGGCGCCGAACTTGCGAAAGTCGAGTTCCTCTTCCGATAGGTCGTCGTGCGGGTGCCGCCAAAGGCCCCACGTTACCGGAGGCGGCGTCACCTTGCGTGCATCCCAGATATAGTTGGAGATCACCTGCCCGCCCAGGGACTGGGCGACGACGACGACCGGCCCGGTTTGTGCGCCCAATGCCTGATAGGCCCGCCCCAAGGTCTCGAAGATGCGCAGCTGGGTGATCTCATAAGCGCTATCCGGCTTGGTGCGGCTGTATTCCAAGCCGGCGGCATCTGAGATGCCATAAAGCAGGAAGCGCCGCAGGAACATGCCGTCAAGCTGGCTTTTCGAGCGGTCGAACAACGCTTCCTGGTTTGCCTGGAAGATATCCTGGTACCAGATGGTGTCAAAATGGATGTCTGCCCACTGTGCCGTGGTCAACATGTCGCGCACATTCTCACGCAAGGGATCGGCGAAGTTTTCATCCGTATCTCCCATGCCATGAATGGCGATCACCGCTAGTTTCTTGGCCATGATAAATTCTCCCTAAATAGTCAACGCCTCCGGGCGCACCGAAAAGGGCGTTTACATCCAGATATCAGTTACCATCGCCCGGACTGGCTCGGGGTCGTCGGGCGGGTGGCCCAGACGGAACGAGCTTCATCAGTTTCGATTTGGTTTCAATGACCTGTTGTTGCGAAACCGATTGTGCCGTCGACAAGGTAGTCGTGTTCGTGCGGTTTGAAGTTTTGCCCATGGCGTCGGCCCTCGAACTACGAGCGCCAAACCAAAAACCGATGACACCAAGTGACGCCGACGACAATCCTGCAAGAAGGCCTAGTGTCTCTTTGCTAAGTCCTTGCTCCGAAGACATCGAGTGCCATAACGCGGTTCCTATTGCCAAAACATAAGCACCGGTCATGACATATGTGATGACGATCCGAACGTAATTGCGACGGTTTTCGCGGTTTATCTCTTGCCGTTCGAGCTCGCTGACAGTAATTGCGATAATTGTTCTGTCTCCAGGTGTTAATGGCCCGAAATTTGGTCCGGGTCAGACTTACGTGTTTTTGCCTCGACGTCGCAAATGATCTACTTTGCCAATTTCCCAACGCTTCCTACTTCTTGTCCGTGTCTGTGAAACCCCATTTGAGGGAGATGCCGGCGAAGCTCTCATTGTCTACGGCGCGATCCGAAGTGGTGCCCGCAGACAAGGTCAGAAATAGGTTTTCGGCGATCTGCGGCAGACGCAGTTCCGCGGAGGCCGACCATTGGTAATATGTGTCGTCGATTCCGGCATCTTGCGACGCATCAAGATAGGCGCCGGCGAATGAAAGCTTCATGTCCTTCGCCATGCCACCACCCAGACTGTCTGGCCCGTTAATCCGGAGTTTGCTAGATAGGATCAAACTATCTTGCTGGAGGAACATTCCTGAGTCGGTTGGGTTGGGCACTTCTTCGTCTTCGACATATCGAGCATGAAAGATTATCTGGCCAATACTGGCCGAGTCGGATTTCCGTATCGCGCTTGCTGTATTCAAGCCGGGAACCTCTTTCAGATCGAGGTTTATGGCCAACGACGACCAGAGGGAGAGGCCGTTCCAGTCCAAATTGTCCAGTTTGCCGTTCTTGCTTGTCCACGAAGGCGCCAAGCCAATCGTCCAGCCGGAGCTATTTTCATCTAGTCTTCGTTGTTCGTCTCTGCATGCCTTGTAAGTCGGATCCTTGGCTTCATCCAGGGCATTCGTTGCAGTCTCTACTAGATTCGAATAGTGAAGCTTTTTTTCTTCTTCGGTAGCGCTCTTTTTTGGCGGCGGTGTTTCCGGCAAAGCACTCACAAACTGGTTCGCCATACATTCCAATAGTTTAGAGTTTGGCAGTTTAGGATCACTTTCCAGCCACGGAGAAAGGTGCAAGCCTAACGCCAAACGAGCCGATTTGTCCTCGTCCTCACGCCCTTTGGTGGTTGCAATCGAGAGCTGAGTGCGCGCAAGCAACCTGTCTACCGAATTTTCCTGATAGTCGCGCAGGGTCAACCTGTCTCCTGCCCACAACATGTAGGGATTAAAATCGAGTGCGAGGCCTTCTTGGAAATTACCTTTTGGATCCACATTGTTGAGCAACGATGCCGCAAAATCGTTCGGTGTTCTCGGACGAATTACGGTGTCTGGCGTCGCATTGAGAATGGTGAAAGCCGGTGAAACCGGAACGTTGTCTCGCCCGTTTGCGATCCTTGCAAGATCGTCGCACAGGATGCTCTTTGCGGTGGCGCTCTTTTCCTCGATTCCCTTTCCCAAGCTCGCCGGTTTTGGAGTCTCGGAGCATTCGACCTTAGCGTCACTTACTTTAGTTGTTTGAGCGTCGGATTGACCAGCTACCCCGAGAACCAACGCCACAAGCATTACAGTCGGCCCAAATTTGCTTTGCATTTTTGCCTCCATTTCCGCGTCGTGAATTGATTGCGCGGATTTCATGCGAATGTGATGTAAATGAGCATTGCCCCAACGCCGTCTTTGGTGAGCGTCCCTGGCGACGGCTGCGGATACAAAACCGGGCTATTGCCTACTTCGGAGCCATTTTGGGTGACATTCACCGTCACGGAATACGGCCCTTCCGGATCCGACTCAGGCGGGATGGCCGAGATCATTCCGTCGATGGTGAGGTAAAAGCCAGATAACGCGGCAGCCCCCAGGCCAACAGCGAACCGATCGGGAATAGTATCAGCATTGCTGCCTTGTCCGATCAGTTTGACTTCGGTTTCATCGGGGTTCGTCAAATAGATGCGATAGGCGCCCAATCTGAGGTGACCAAATTCGATACTGACCCATGGCGGCTTGCCAGCTGCGTCCAAAGTCACAGTAGTTTCCAAGACCTCATTTGCCATGTCGATTGCTCCTTTCCCTTGATCCGACAAAAGCTGACGGTATCGACACTGGGTTGGCGCGTTTACGAACAGATCCTTCCCGTGCACGTTGAGAATATGCGGAGGTGGCGCAGAGCTTCTGTGGGGAATCCCACAGAGCAAATTTGATTCGCCATGCAATGATGCGCATGGCCGGTCACGCACAACCTGCCACGACCGCGACGCCGTATCTTGGCTCCATGCGGCCTCGCGACGAACCGCGGCGAAGGGTAGCCTCTCCTCCCTTCGCCGCGACCCCCCCTTTTTAGGGTGATGAAACAGATTGCCAGCAGTCCCTACCGGCACATTGGGCTATCGCGGTGCGATCCGGACGCGCTCACGCCTTACGTGGTCCAAGAGTATCGCGAGGCATGTATTCCGAATTCACGGCGACGGCGCAGACGATCGATTTCCTTGGGCCTTTTGGCGGCCGGCTAGCTGTTCAGGGCTTCCCCCACCAGGGACTTAAGTTTTTGCAAATCGAGAATTTCCACCCGCCCGCGGCGCAGGTCGATCACCCGTTCGGCGGCGAGATTGTTGAGTTCGCGGGTAACCGCCTCGCGGTGGGTGCTGATGCGGGCGGCAAATTCGTGATGCGTCGGCGCCGGCTGAATGACCGGCCTGTTGTCATGCTCCGGCGCCAGCTCGGCCATGCGCAGCAGCTCGATCGTGACCCGGCTGTGCACCGGCAGCGTGCTGAATTCAAACACCCGATCGCTGTACGATCTGGCTTTCTCGACCAGTAGCTCGATCAACCGCAGGGCGGCGGTGGGGTTTTCACTGAGCGTGATTTGAAACGCCTTCGCCGACATGCAGCCCAACAGGCATGGCGTTACCGCTATCACAGACGAAGCCCGCGGCCGTCCATCGACTGCCGCGAATTCACCGAAAAGGGAGCCTTTTTCGATATCGACGAAGCTGACTTCGCGCCCGGCGGCGGAATAACTCTTGGCCCGCACCGACCCTTCGACGATAAAATACACATCCGTGGATTGGTCGCTTTGGCCAATGATCTGTTGGCCTTCGTCGAATTCAATCCAGCGGCAGCGTTGGCCAACGGTCTCGATCTGGCGATCATCGAGACCTTTGAACAAGTCGATATTTCGCAGCCCATCGGTTTGCCACTCACGCGCCAAGTTCTAGCCTCCCAAAGCGGTCACCTTTTTCGACGGCGAACCGATCTTAGTGTGCCGACCGGGCTAGACAACACAAAATATACCCAATCGCCGCGCGGGAGTTATGCCGTGCGGGCGATCTTAGGGGGAGTTTGTGGTATGGGGCGATTTCTTCGGGCGCTTAGACGGCTGCCCGGGCCCTTTTCTAAAAGAATGGCCGCAGGGTGATGGTTACGATGGAAACCGCATCGTCCGTTATCATTACCGACAGGGATGAGGTCTCGTATCCATCTGCTACGCAGACGAACTCGTACTGCCCGACCGCCGTAAACCGCATCCCCAATGTGCCTGACGCATCGGTTATGTCCTTTGGCGGGTTCGGCAATTCCGGGCCGTGGGCAATTGTCACCTCGGCGTTTCCGATGCCCCGGCCGGTATCATCCTGAACGATTACACGCACTAGCCTGCCGATAGCCACCATTCATCCTCACTTCCGATCGAGATGCTTTCTCTGGCGCGCCCAAGGGCGCACCAAATGAAACAAACCTGAGCGCTTTCGATCGGAATGAATGTGGCATTTGCCACGGAAACGCCGCACAACCATGTAGCAGCGAAGGCGATTTTCATACAATCTTTTGTTGCCAGGTCGGTTTTGCGGCGTGCTTGCAATTTGCAAACTCGGGCATCAGTATTGGTGCAAATGCTCGTTGTATTTTCGTTCTTTGATCGTATGGTCGCATGGCCGGATGCGTGGTGGCTAGAACATCTGATTATCAAATTGGCGGCAATGCAGACCGGCTGAGTCATTCGTTTGATGGCTGATGTTGCTTGAGGCGTAATCGCAACCACGATCATGAAACGAAGAAATTGCACCTATTATTCTCAAGACTAGTCACGTGACGGATACAACACATCCAGACGATCCGGCGAACGCCGACAAGCGACGTCATGTAACCGTTTTGTTTTCCGACATTTGTGATTCGACCCGCCTAGGCGCCATGATTGATCCGGAGGATCTGGCCTTCGTCGTCCGCGCGGTAAAATCGGTGGCCATGGACGTGGTCGCCAGGTTCGGCGGTCAAGTAACCCAATTTCACGGGGACGGCGTTTTGGCCATATTTGGCTATCCGTCTCCGCGCGAGGACGATGTTCAGCGGGCCGCGGAAGCGGCGTTGGAACTTCATGAAGCTGTGCGGCAGTTGGATTTGCAGCAACATCTGCCAGATCAGTTTGCAGTAAAACTGCACACGGGAATTGAATCAGGTCTCGTGCTGATCCGGCAAGGCGACTTCCTTGATGGCACGCTCGAGCTGGTTGGCGACGCCGTAAACACAGCAGCGGGGCTATGTAGCGCCGCCGCTCACGATGAAATCGTCGCAAGCGCGGCAACCTTGCGCAGCGTCTTGCCGTTCTTCGTTGCCAGTGAAATCGGGCCGCTTCACCTCAAAGGCAAGACAGTTCCCGTTGCTGCCTTCAAAGTGTTACGGCGTTCTGAAATCAGGAACAGGTTTGAAGCCAGCAAATTGCGCGGCTTAACCGCCTTTAGCGGCCGCCATGACGAGATGGACCGCCTGCGCGATTGCCTTCACGTGGCGCGGTCGGGCCGGGCACAGATTGTGCAAATTGTCGGTGACCCAGGCTTGGGAAAGACGAGACTGGTCGACGAGTTCACGCTCGAAGCAGATCGGGCCGGTTGCCTTATTCACCGCGGTTATTGCGAACAGCGCGGCGGTGTGGCGCCGCTGCATCCTTTTTTGCAAATGCTTCGCAACGCATTTGAATTGAACGCGCGGTCGCCGGCTGCCAGCGCCCGCAGGCTCATTGAACAATGTCTAACCGATCTGGATCGTCGCTTGCTCGACCATAGCGATGCCTTCTTCCGGGCACTGGCGGTGGATGCCTCGCCGACCGGGGGGCAACATGGCACGCCCGGCAAGAGCAGACCTAGCATGGAAGTTCCCTTGACCGATTGGTTCAAGGCACAGGCGGGCGAGGCCACCTTGGTTGTCGTAATCGACGACTGGCAGTGGGTTGACGATGCTTCGCGGAATGTCCTTGGCCGCCTGATCAATGCGGCGACCACAAACAGACTGCTGATTGTAATTGCCACCAGAGCTTTACGCCCGGAGGACGCCTTGGCGGCGCCTTCGGAAGTCATCGAACTGGGCCCTTTGCAGCCTTCTGAATCCGAGCAGATTATCCGTAGAATCCTGCCAGGCCGACCGGTACCGGGCGTGTTGTCGGAATTGCACCGAAAATCAGGCGGCAATCCGCTATTCCTCGAGGAGCTCTGCCAGTCCTATCCGGATTGGAAAGACCAAGGCGAGGACAGCGTCGCAGACGGCGTTGTCCCCGCGACGCTGCAAGGACTGATCGAAACGAGGGTGCGGCGCCTGCCGGCGGAACAGGTGGCACTTGTGAACACCGCTGCCGTCGTCGGCAACGTCATACCTTCCTGGTTGCTGAAACGCCTGAGCGGTCTGGATGAAGGCGACGAAATTTTCCAGAAATTGGCTGACAGCGATTTGATCTATGCGGGCGAAAATCGGGGCACACTGCAATTCAAGCATGGGATCACGCGGGAAACCATTTACGCCACAGTCGGTCTGAAGCAACGACGCACCCTGCACGGCCAGATCGCACAATTCCTGGAGGAACTCGGTGAACTAGGCTGGCTTGAAGAGCATTATGAGAATCTTGCCTATCATCACGCCGGCGCCGCCAATCACCTCCAAGCTCTTCGCTATGCCGAACTCGCCGGTGACAAGGCCATGGCGTCGCGCGCATTGGACCGTGGGAAGCAGCAATATGAAGCCGCGATGCGGGCCATCGACAAGCTGCCGAACTCTACCGAGATGCAGCAGCGCTGGGTTTCGATCAGCCGCCGGTGGGCGTTGCCTTGTGTCTACGGTCCTGAACCCGCGCAGATCGGCATCTTGAAACGAACTGTGGATTATGCCCTGAACCTGAACGACCTAGACGGACTTGCAGAAGCGCACTACTGGCAAGGCTACATAAGTCACGTCCTTGGCGACCAAAAGGAATCCATCGATTTTTACACACGTGCTTTGGCGGCCGCGCGACAGGCCAACAACGACCGGTTGGCAGCGCAATTGATCGCGACGCTGGGACAGAGCCATGGTGCCGCCAGCAACTACCCGGATGCGCTGAAATATTTGGATCAGGCGATCGAAGAGAAGCGACGCCACCCGACAAAATCCAAGATCAGGGTCGGATCATCGTATGCGCTGTCCAGCAAGGCTCTTGTGCTGGGCGATATGGGTGATTTTGCCGGCTCTCACGCCTGCAGCGATGAAGCTCTTGCCAATGTCGGCGGTCATGGGCACGAGATCGAAAGCTCAATTCTAAATAATCGAGGTACAGTGTGCCTATGGCAGGGCCGATGGCATGACGCGGTGGAGTTCTCGCGAAGATCAGAAATTATCGCCCTGCAGGTAAGCGCCCCCTATCTGCGGGCCTGCGCGACTGCAATCAATGCCTACGGACGCTGGAAGCTGGTTCAGGACAGTGCCTCGGCAGAACGCCTGCGGCAAACCATTGCCTGGGTGGAGGCCAAGGGCATGTACTTGTTCTCTTCGTTTTTCTACGGCTGGATCTCGGATGTATTGGTTGCCATGGATCAATTTGAAGAGGCTAGCGAATTCGCCCATCGGGGCATCCAGCGCGCCCGCGTTGGTGACCGCGTGGGCGAAGCTATGGTCTATAGATCTCTGGCAACGGCGTCGGATCGTGGCGGGCAAAGCGGTCTGGAATCTCCAGAACATTATTTGACCATGGCCATGCGCGCGGCACAGGAACGGAACTCGCCCCATGAAGCCGCCATCACGCAACTGTACCAGGCGGACCAATTGGCGCGACGAGGAAAGACGGATGGCGCCGCCGGTTTGCGCGCCCAGGCCCACGCCGCCTTCACCCGCATGGACATGCCCTGGCATGCGGCGATGGTCGAGCCGCAAGAGGGGCTCAGGGAAAGCGATTAGGACCGCCGCTCCTTTTTCAGTGACAAACTGAACATGCCTTCGGGTTCAATGGTCTCCTGCTCCATGACCACGGCGATCATGCCCAGCAGAACGCCCAAGGCCATCTGCTGCCCGGAACAGGCATGGGTGGTTTCCCCGTAGTTTCCACCAAACAGGATTTCCGGACAGCCGCGTTGCTGTTCCGCCGCCGATTGCAGGCTGACGACCACCGTTTCGCCGGCCTCTATCGTCTCATTACCCAACGTCATCTCTTTGACCGCAACCCGGTGCAACAAGTTGGGACGGGAACGCTTTTGCATAGCCACGATCATGGGTTTGCGCAGAGCATTGGCCGCAATGTGGTATTGATCTTTGCCCGATCCATCCGGGTTCCATTCTCCGGTTGCAAGGGCATGGCGCAACCGCCACAAATCCCCCTCGGCGCTCCACCTGCGCATCACCGAGAGAAAACTGCCGCGCGTCGCGGCGACGAAACCGTTTGTGCAGCCAACGAGAATTTTGGTGATCAGATCGACGTCCCCGACATAAGGATCATTTTGCTGCAAGAATTCGTGCAATGTTTTCTTTGGCGGCTTTTTCGTCGTTTCGACAAATTTCTTTACGGCTAACCCTAATCCCTTGCCGCGCTTCTCACCTTGCTCTCTGACGAACGGGGTTGGCCTAGGCCCAAAGAAATAGTGCGACGCCGAAACCAGATCATCCGGCGTGTTCGGCAAATCACCTGGCTCGCCGCCGATGTCAATGGAGCCGTCGTCTGGCAAACCGAACCAGTCCACGGACAAGCGGCCAAGGATATCCGCAGCAAACTCCTTCAATTCCAGACGCTCCGGGTCCCGCTTTTTCGGCAGTTCGCATTTGAACCAGTTGCGCGTTGCGTACACAGCCGCGGCGAACGCCTTTTCTTCGGTGATGCAATAGATCCAGTCGTTGGTTAGCGGGGCCAATTTGTCGTACAAGCCAGGCGTTACGTCTTTTTCAAAGTCTTTGTCCCGGCGCGGATCGGTCGATCGTGAAGGTGAAGGCATTTTGACGGGGCATTTGTCCATGCCCAGATACAGTTCGCCAAAGGATTTGCGCATCCGCGCCCAATACTCACGGGTCGAAAAGGTGCTGCCATCGTCTTGGAAGACCTGCCTCACGTTTGCCAAATCGCCCACCAGGACACCGTAGGGGGTGCGTTTGACACCATTGAAAATCGGTGTGCGAATTGCAGACCAAACCTCTTCGGCCATATCGGCGCCGCTCGGATCCTCCAGAAGCGTCTTCCACGCTCCGATAATGCGGATTTTCGCTTCCTTGATTTCGTCGGGCGTGGGGTTTGCACCCAGCTTTTTCATTTCCGCAGCCTCGAAGAGTTCGAGCCCGCCGATTGTCCTCAAACCTCGTTTGACGCGCTCGTCTCTTATGACGGGCAGCGCACCATTATTTCCGGACAAGATGTCGAGTGCCGCCATAGAGGGGACGAACAGGTAAAGTCCCCACTGCAACGTCACGAACTTCTTTTCTGGCAGTTCATAGCGATGCACACGATTATCGTGGATGAATTTGAAGGTGCGTTTTTCGGGGCCTGAACGGCTTCCCATCATGGGGTCGTTCTGTTTGCTGAAAACACCCGTACTATTGCCGCCGTTAATCCAGCTTTGGATGACTTCGAACTGCTCGGCTATCGATGCGTTGTAAGCCATGAAGAACAGGCCGCGCTCGGTGTCGGTCGTCTTTTCTGAATAACGCGGGCCATAGGAAAATCCGCGACGGAGGATTCGAGGTATAGGTGCGCCTTCGCTCTTCTCGGTGGGTGGCTTGCGGGGGTTGGTGCGGCGGATATGGGCCTGAAACGGACAAGCCTCCCCTTTGGGATCGTGCTTGTAATCGAAGTCGTTTTGATCGCTGCCAATATTCTGGTGGGGTTTTTCCGGTAGCAGGGGAGCGCCATCCATCGACCGGCCCATGATTTTCGATGCCAACATTTCGGGCGTTACGCCATCCTTTGCTTTTTCGATGAAATCTCGGAAGTCGCCGACCTCCTGCCGCAGTTTTCGTATGACTAGAAAGGTGCCTTTGTCGAACAGGGGCGCCATCGCTTCTTGCTCTTCGGTTACGGGGGCCCTGAGCGTTTTCGCGATGGAGTCTTCGCGGTCGTTTTCATAGCCAAGAAAGAGCTCCCCGGCAGCAATTTCATCGCGTTTATGCCTGGGCCTGCCGTTGCTAGACCCTGTATCCTTGACATGTGGCTGACTGATGCCGTCCCGGTATCCGAAATGCTCTACGAAGTGCCGGCGGTCGGCGCTGTCGTCATCGCCTTCTTCGAAGTGCCGGTCCATCTCCTCGATGGCAAGCATGTCGATACCGAATTCTACGGCGGCGTCTTTCCAGTTATCTAACGCATGCTTCAGTTCCGATTTGTGTTCATCGGCCGCCTGTAGTTGGACGACGACGTCAACAGATGACATGAACACGTCCTGACCGGTCGATTGATGCTTCGGCAACGACCATTTGCTCGGATGGTCTTCCCCGAAATCACCCAACGTGCCGGCGCGGGCTTCCATACCGTCGCGAAATTCCTTCGGGAAGGTACGCAATGCGGGTTCGCCCAAACCCAGCGCCTTCAAGCCCTTGTAGGTTAGGCCAAGATTGCAGAATACACCTAGCGACGACGTTTTCGGCGTCAGTTCGCCGCGTTGCGCCGCCAAGAATTTCTGACCACGTTCATGGTCCCCAAAGCGCATCAACAGCATATAGCCGTGGCTGGTGGCGCCGTAGCTGGAAAGAATGCCGCCTTGGATGTCTTCGGGTTTCGGAAGCGGTTTCTTTTCGGTCGAGGGTTCAATCTTGGTATCAAAACTGTCGAACCAGCGCAGTTCTCTGTCGAAATTCGCTTCTTCCTCGCACGTCACGCATTTCCTTTTGAAATCCCCGACCAGAGCCTCCGTCAGACGCTGCAGATAGAAAAGGTCGCTGCCGACGTGGTCGTCGGCGCCGCGGCCCGGGAAATACTCCCTGAGGCCGTACATGGCCCGGATCAGCTTCAGCGCCTGTTTTCTGGTCTTGCATGGTTCTTTATCCATGGCCGCCCGCGCGCGTTCTGCCTGGGTCGGCACCATCATCTTCGCCGCGGCGATGTCAAAACCCTTTATGTCTTTGTTATTGCGATGCCCGCCCTCCAGTTCTGTCAGATAGTCCACATCGTCGACGGTAATGTGCGGCGCCGCCGTGCCGTAAAGGTCCACATCGATTTGCCGTTCCGCCACCCAGCGGGAGAAGCCTTCTTCACCTCGCCAACAAGTATGGTCCTCGTAATCTTCGCAATGACAGAGGATGGCGTCGAGCACGGGCCCGGCAACATTGACGATGCGGCGGACATAGGTTTCCAGGCCGCTGTCGAATGTCACGGCCAGCAGCATGCGCCGGTTCTCGTCAATAACGGTCCAGCGCACGTGGTGGATGGTTTGCAGGCGATCGATTGGGCCGATGTAGCCGGTTTCGCTCTCCTCTTCGACACCAATTTTCCGGATTGCATTCAACGTGCGCAACAAGATGCGCATTCGGGTCGCGTAGGTGATCGAATTGCGGATCGGTATGAATTCCTGCTTCAGGTCAGCGATGACCAGAAGTTCCGATGAGGTCCCAACGCTCTTGCTGGAAATATCGTCGCGCATTTTCGCCCCCGCTTTAGTTGCGTCAATTCAAAAACGCCAAAAAGCCCTGCCGCCGTTTCGGGGGCAGATGTGTTGTTTACATAACGCTACGCCAGTGCAAAACGGACCACCGTGAGAATTCCCACATTTCCACGTTTGGTCAACCGCGCGTTGTGTCTTGTTGTCGGGTCGTTGCCCACTGCCGCGCCTGACGCGGATGTGTGAAATGCCACAGAACCGGTGATAGACGGCGGCGACAATGACCGGCAGCCAGGCGGCTTCCCAGCCAACCGACATGCAAGTGGAGGAACGTCATGACAACCGCTGAATTTTGGATTTTGGCGAGCGAGAATATTGGCATCGCCGTCACCATTGCCGTGCTTGGCATAAGCTGCGGCGTTTACCTCGCACTCACTTCACCGGTGCTCTTCACCTATGGTTTTATCGGTTTCACCGTCCTGGCGGTTTCCGCATGGCTGGACGAAATCTACTACTTCGCCGCCTTCATGCTCGGCATGGTCACCGCATTCGCCGAGATTATCGAGAAGTTCCGCGACGAACCCATCAAGGCGTTTCGCACCATCGAGGCTGTCGCCTACCACACCCTGAACGGCTGCATATCGGCATTTGCCCTATTGGTTCTTCGTCTCAATGATGTCCCCTTCGAAACCCACCTGCAGGCGATGAATGCTGTCGTCCTGGCCGGCGTCGGCTCCATGCTCTTGATGCGGTCGCGGCTGTTCAACGTGAAAGTCGGGAACGAGGACATCGCCTTTGGGCCGGAGCAGATCATCAAGATCTATTTTCGCTTCATGGAACGCGCCATCGACCGGGTGCGGGCGCAATCGCGGATCGCATTTGTCCGCAGCCTGTTGTCGAACCTGGATTTCGAACGCATCCACGACTACACGCTCACCATGCTCGATTCCGCGCAAGCGCTTTCCGGCGAGAAGCGGACGCGTATCGAACAGACCATGGAACGCATTCTCGCCGACGAGAAGATCGACACACAGCTCAAATCATACAGGCTTGGATTCCTGCTTTTGACCGAGATGGGCGAAGATTTTCTCCTTGAGTTGTTTCAGCACAAGAAGGTTGAATGGCGCATTGCGGCGCCGCCGCCCGTGGAACAGCCCGAAGGCTTGCTTCGGTATCTGCCGGGCCAGGAGCACCCGTCTCCTGACATACAGCTGTTTTCCTATGGACCCAGCATGTACGAGGATGAGATCCTGAAGAAACTCGGCTGGCAAAATCTTGATGAACGAAAGTATCTTCGCCGCTGTGCGCGAAACGCCACGCTGCCGGGCTACCGGCTGGTTTTCAACAAACCCGCGGCCGAGGATGCTTCCGAGACCGGCTTGCCCAATATCGAAGTGGAGGAGAGAAGCCAGATTTCCGGTGTGCTCTATCGGCTCCCGGCGGAGGCTTTCGAGCATTATGCGTTGAATTCCGAACCCGGATATGAGCGCCGTGTGGTCACGGTTTATCCCGACGACGACAAAAAGACTCCGTTGGATGTATATGCTTTGGTCGCCACCGAAACGGCCCAGGGTCTCAGCCCGTCGCCCGATTCTATTTCGATGATGTTGAAGGCGGCGAAAGAGCGCGCACTGAGCGGCGACTACATGGGAGACCTGGAAGAGCTAGCGGGCAAGGCTGCCTAGCGCGATCTGCATTCATTCGGGCGCAGACTTATTTGCGGCCGTGGCGGTGCTTCTGCGACGGTCTGCTTCACCTCGACAGAGCCGCCCAATTCGCGGGTGGGACAAGCACGGGGGCTAACCGGTATCGCGGCGATAAATACCGCGCCCGCACCGGGCTTCAATGACCGACGCAATGTGGGGCGCATCGTGCTATGTTGCCCCTTATTGCCCATCGTTGCCACGAACCGGAGATCAGCTTGAGGCCGGATCCATGAGTCTAATATCGGGGCCGACGGGGAACCTGCCGCAGGCAACGCGCATCGGTGCCTGGATCGTTGCCTCAATGCTTGCGCTCGCCGCCTGGCCGGGCCATGCCGAAGAGCCGGAGCGAACCCTTCACGAGCTTTTCGCTTCGGTCGACCAATCCGTCGTCTTGGTGCGGACACTAGAGGCCGTGCCGATCGCAAATGACGGCATCATCCTCAGGCCGGTTGGGGACTTGGGCTCGGGTGTGTTGATCTCGAAGGAAGGCGACGTCTTGACCGCGGCCCATCTGGT
The DNA here is from genome assembly GCA_964344935.1 of uncultured Rhodospirillaceae bacterium. Classification (GTDB taxonomy): domain Bacteria; phylum Pseudomonadota; class Alphaproteobacteria. The sequence continues at coordinate 37,955 of CAYFPL010000007.1, read as the reverse complement.
GCAAGTCGCAGATGCAATACAGGTAGAATTTGTCGACGGGTCGACGGCCGAGGCCAAGGTCATTGCTTCTGACCCGGCAGCGGATCTTGCCCTTTTGCGGGTATCGCAGATACCGAAGGACGTTGTCGTCGCGCGGCTGGGGGATTCGGATGCCGTCCGGGTCGGCCAGCGTGTTTTCGTCATCGGCGCGCCATATGGTCTTAGTCACACGCTGAGCGTCGGCCATGTCAGCGCCCGCCATCCGCCCGGAACGCCTGGCCGGCCATTCAGGTTCGGCGAGTTCTTTCAGGTGGACGTTGCGGTTCACAAGGGCAATTCCGGTGGGCCGATGTTCAACATGAATGGCGACGTGATCGCCATTGTCAGTCACCTCCTCGGCAGGTCCGACGTCGCCGGGGGCATCGGCTTTGCGGTAACGTCAAAATCCATAAGGGAGCTCATTTTTGAACGTCGCGCCCCCTGGAGCGGCATCAGCGTGTTCGGCCTGGACGGCAACATGGCCAAGATTTTCAATTTGCCCCAGGAAACCGGCCTTCTGGTGCAACGGGTGGCCAGGGACTCGCCGGGCGCACGTCTCGGTCTGTTGCCCAGCTTCTTGCCGGCGAAGATCGGCAGGCATGAACTGATGCTCGGCGGTGACATCATACTGGAAGTCGACGGGATACAGGTTGGGACATTCGAATCATACCTGCAGCTCCGCCGGCGCTTTGCAAAAATAGAGAAAGGCCAGACGGTCACCGTCAAAGTGTTGCGCCACAGCCAGGTGCTCGAACTGACAACCATCCTTGATGAATAGTCAGTTTCGCTAGAACGCCGCCATCGCGCCGTCATCGGTGCGCTTTTCTGGTGAGAGACCTGTCAGCCGGCGATACCGTGCACCGCCGTGGCGGAGACGAGATTGAGCTTGTGATCGACAGGCGACAAGCGCCACTCTTCATAGCTTGACGATTTCTCCGCGCCTGAAAGATTCATCGGCGGCGAGAACGATGCGCAGGCTGGCGACGGCGTCGTCCATATGATCCGTCAGATCGACATCTTCAGTAATGGCCTTGAGGAAATAGTCCTGTTCACGCAAGCAAAGGGCATCATGGTCCGGTTCGCCCTCGGTGCGGATGATTTCGTCCTCATTGACGAATTTGCCGTTGCCGTCCAATTCACCCTTGTGAAAGCGCAAGGCGTTGGTCTTGGTGTGGGAATCCACATCGTCCGAGCGGGTGCCCTGGCCAGCCTCCTCCGCCGCAACGATACTTACGCAGCCCTTCGGGCCCACCACGTCCTTCACGAAGAAAGCGGTCTCGCTCATCATCGGGCCCCAGCCGGCCTCGTACCAGCCGACCGAGCCGTCGTCGAAGGTGATCTGAAGCTGGCCGTAATTGTACATCCCCGCCGGGATCTCCTCGCTCAGCCGGGCGCCGATGGCGTGTACGGCCACCGGCTTGGCCCGGGTCATCAGGCACATCATGTCCACGTAGTGAACGCCGCAATCGACAATGGGCGACATGCTGTCCATGAGATGTTTGTGCACGGCCCAGGTCTCGCCGCTGCTCTGTTGGTTCAGGTTCATGCGCATGACCAGAGGCTTGCCCAGTTCGCCGCTTAATTCCACCAACTTCGCCCAGGAGGGGTGGTGGCGCAGGATATAGCCGACCACCAGCTTGCGGTTCGCGGCCCGGGCCGCATCGACTACCTGCTGAGCCTCTTCCGCTGTCTCGGCGATGGGCTTTTCCAGGAATACATGGGCGCCTGCGGCAAAAGCCTTCATGGCAAAGGGCGCATGGGTGTCAGGCCAAGTGTTGATGGAGACGGCGTCGGCACCACTTTCCGCCAACGCGGTTTCGTAATCGGTGAAGCGGGGATAAGCGGCCAGTTCGGGGGGCAGGGGTGTCTCGGCCGTCAGCGAACGGGCGCAGAGCCCGGCAATCTCGAAACCGTCCAAGGCATGATAGGCCTTGGCGTGGGAGATTCCCATGTTTCCCAGGCCCACGACGATGACCCGTACCTTGTCAGACATCCGAATTTTCCTCCTGCCGTATTGCCTATCTTTTTTCCGTTATCTGGTTTCCGTCACCTTGCTCAGATGCCGTGGCCGGTCTGGGTTCATCTCCCGGGCCACGGATATGGCATTGGCGAAGGGATAGAAAGATTGGATCATGGTGATGGGCGCACTGATGGGGTGGACATCCCGGATCACCGGCAAATAGCACCCTTCTGCAATATCCGTACCCGCCACATAGACCCGGCCGCCATTCTTGGCCATGAAGCGTATGAGTTGTTCCGTGCCCGGCCGGGTCTGGTCGTTCTGGGCAAAGACCAGAACCGGAAAGCCGTGGCGCAGCAATTCCATGGGCCCGTGCTGGATCTCGGCAGCGCTGAAAGGCTCGGCATGCAGCTGCGCCGTTTCCTTGAATTTCAAGGCCGCTTCCTGGGCAATGGGAAAACTGTAACCGCGGCCGGCGACATAGAGATCGTCGGCCTGGTAGAAGGCCGCCGCGGCATGGCTCCAATCCAGCCGGGCGGCGGCCTGAAGCTGCTCCGGCAATGCGTCGAGAGCAGGGTGTAGCGCGTCGTCATCCGACCAGGCGGCAGCGATCTGCAGGATGGCGGCCAAGGCGGTGATGAAGGATTTGGTCGCCGCCACACTTATCTCCGCCCCGGCGTGGAGCGGCAGGCACAGTTGCGCCAAATCGGAGAGTGGGGAGGCGGCGTCATTGCACAGCGCAACGACATAAGCGCCGCAATCCTTGGCCCGTTCGGCGCTGGCCAGCAGATCCGGGCTGCGGCCCGATTGGGAGATCGCCAGGAACAGGGCGCCATTCATGGCGATGTCGGCCTGGTAGAGGGAGCTGATGGAGGGCGCGTGGGACAGGGTGGCGATGCCGCAGCGGGTCTCGAACAGGTACTTGGCATAAGTGGCGGCGTTGTCGGAACTGCCCCGGGCGCAGGTGGCGATGAAGGGCGGTGGCGAGGTTCGCAGCCGGGCGCCGAGCTCCCGGCAGGCCTCGCCATTGGCCGCGAGCAGCCGGGCCACGGCGGCCGGCGCTTCAACGGCTTCCCGGTACATGGCGGTGCATTCGTTCTTCACGGCGTGGCCCCTCGCAGCACTAGGTTCTGAGCTCGACGGCGAAACTGTAGCTATCGCCCCGGTAGTAAGAAGATACGAACTCGATGGGCGTGCCGTCGGCCAGGAAGGACAGGCGCTCGATGTGCAGGCACGGGCTTCCTGTCGGCACCGTCAAGAGCCGGGCCTGTTCGATATTGAGCAGCTCGGCCCGCAGGGTCTGCCGCGCCCGGACGGGACGAAAGCCCCGTTCCGAAAGCAGCTCGTAGAGGGAGACGTCGACACTATCGGGATCCGGCAGATAGGCGCTGGGCAGAGCGGTGTGCTCCACGCATAGCGGGCGTTCGTTTGCCGTCCGCAGCCGGTAGAGCCGCGTCACCTGGGCGCCCTGGTGTAGATCCAGGGCGGCCACCTCGTCCGGCGTCGCCGCGCTGATGGAGCGGTCCAGCCATTGCGCGCCGGGCACCATGCCGCGTGCCGACATATCCTCGGTGAAGCTGGTCAGCGCCGACAGCGGCTGGACTAGCTGGGAGGAGACGAAGGTGCCCGCGCCCTGTTGCTGGGTCAAAAGGCCGTCGTCGACCAAGGCGCGGACGGCGCGGCGCACGGTAATGCGGGACACGCCCAGGGTATTGGCCAGATCCCTTTCGCTGGGCAGGGCGTCATCGGTGCCCAGGCAGCCGTCGTCGACGGCGTTGCGGATGCCCCGCTCCAGACGCCGGTAGAGCGGCGTCGCGCTCTCGCCGCTGATGGCGGCGCGCACCACATCGATGAAGGCCGGTGCCTCAGGCATGCTGCGTCTCCATAGCGAATGTTTGTCGGGCCAGCATCAAGGCGCCGTCCAAGGGATCGCCCTGGGCCGGCACCAGCGCGGCCTTCGAGTCCGGCAACAGCCAGGGTGCGATATGTTCGGCCATGCCGCCGACCAGTGCGATGCGCTCTGCGCCCCTGGCGATCAGGGCGGCAATGATGTCGTCAAGAGATTTTGCGGCATCTTCGATGATTGCGACAGCGGCATCATCGCCGTTGCCGGCATGAGTAACCACCATCGGGGCGAAGCGGCCGTAGTCTCTGGGCGCCGCACTCAGCGACCATGCCAGCATGTTTTCCGGGTTATCCTGGAAGTGCTGCAGAAGGTCGGCGCCCAGCGCTGACGGCGGCAGGATCAAATCGTGTTCCTTCAACGCCCGGCGCAGGGCGGCCCGGCCCAGATGCGCGGCGCTGCCCTGATCGCCCAGATCGAAACCCCAGCCGCCGACACGAATGGAATGGCCGTCCCGCATCAGCCAACCGCAGGTGCCGGTGCCGATGATCAGAATGGCGCCATCTTGTCCTTGATGCGCGCCCAGGCAGGCGGCGACGGCGTCCATGCGGGCGGTAACGGCGGCAAAGGGATGGGACATGCTGCCGCTTTCCAGCCGTTCTTGATCGGTGGGCGACAGGCCCGCCAGTCCGAGGCCCGCATGAATGCATCCCAGGTTTTCATCTGCCAGGCCTGCCCGCGCCAGGGCTTCGCGGGTGGCGCCCATGACTTCCGCGAAGGCCCGTTCCAGGCCGCGGGAGCTATTGGCGCTGCCTGCCACACCCTCGCCCAGGACCTGGCCGCCGACGTCGCATAGCCGCGCCCGGCAATGGGTGGCGCCGCCATCGATGCCCAGAAACAGCGGGCGTGGGTCAAGATGTCTGCTCAACGTTTCCGTCCCCTGAAGCCAGTTGGTAAACCGATGCCATGGCGGTCATTTATGCAATACCTCTGAAATACCAATAACCGATCTTTTCGCCGAATCAAACGGATTTTTTCAGGTATCAAAAAAATAACAATAAAATCAATTACTTAATAAATCATATAATATGACTTTACATATTTATAATCCTATTTTAAAATACGCGAAATATTTGGTACTAAATTGGTATCGAGTTTGAGTGCAGATTTTTGGCCGACACGGCCATGGTGGAACCAAAACAGTTCAAAGCCACGGCGGAGGGACAGAGATGAAACTGGGACTTTTGACGGCACCATTCCCCGATACGGATTTGATGGCCGTGGCGGACTGGACTGCCGCTGCCGGCCTCTCCGCCCTGGAAATCGCCTGCTGGCCGGCCAGCGCAGGAGAAGTGCGGCGCTATGCCGGCACCTCGCACATTGACGTGGATGGCCTGGGCCAGGAACAGGGCGCGGATATCGTCGCCGCCCTGGCCGAAAAAGGCATCGAGATTTCCGGCCTGGGCTATTACCCGAACCCGCTGCATCCCGACGCCGACCACCGGGACGAGGTCAACGGTCATCTGATGAAGGTGATCACGGCCGCCAGGGTCATGGGCGTCAAAGTGGTCAACACCTTCATCGGCGGCGATCAAAACCTCAACGTGGACGAAAACTGGAGCCGGGCCCGGGAGATCTTCGCGCCCATCGTGGCCCACGCCAAAGAGTCCGGTGTCACCCTGGCCTTCGAAAACTGCCCCATGATCTTCAGCTATGACGAATGGCCGGCGGGCCACAACATCGCCTATTCGCCGAAGATCTGGCGCCGGGTGTTCGAGGAATGGGGCGATGCGGTGGGCATGAACTTCGATCCCTCACACCTGATCTGGCAGATGATCGACCAGGACCGTTTCATCGCCGAATTCGGCCCCCGCATGGTGCACGTGCACGCCAAGGACGTGATGATCGACCGCGACGGGCTGTACGAGAACGGCATCATGTCCACCGGCATGGGCTGGCAAATCCCCCGCATGCCCGGCCTGGGCGATGTGGATTGGACCGGATTTTTCAAGGGACTGTACCGCACCGGTTACGACGGCGCGGTCATTATCGAGCACGAAGACCGCAACTTCGAAGGCACCGACGAGAAGATCAAACGCGGCTTTCTTCTGGCCCGAGACATCCTCGCTCCGTTTGTCAAATAGGCCGCCAAACAGGAGCCAGGATCGTGACCACCTATCGAAACTCTCAACCAAGGCTTTTATTGAAAGGAAGGCTTCAAATGAAACGTCTAACTCTTGGCGTGGCCATGGCCGCGCTGGCCTTGGGCATCGCCGGCAACGCGATGGCCAAGGAATACAAGATCGGCATTTCCAATACCGTACAGGGAAACGGCTGGCGTGAAGAAATGGTCTGCGCCATGAAGGCCCAGGCGCTCGCCTCCGGCAAGGTCAGCGCCCTCAACATCGCCCACCGCAACACCGACGCGGCGGGCCAGCTCGAGGATATCCGCAACCTGATCCAGGCCGGTGTCGATGCCATCGTCATCAACCCCTCGTCTGCCAAGGGCGTCAACTCCGCCATCAAGGAAGCCACGGCCAAGGGCGTCGTCGTGGTCGCGGTTGACCAGGCGGTGACCGAGCAATCGGCCTATGTGCTCTCCAACAACCAGGAAGAGTATGCTTATTTGGGCGCCAAATGGCTGTTCGGAAAAATTGGCGGCAAGGGCAGCGTGGTTTACATGCGCGGTGCCGCGGGCGCCGGTGCCGATGATGACCGGGACAAGGGCTTCAAACGGGCCCTGGCCGAGTTCCCCGACGTTAAGGTGGCGCACGAGGTCTTCACCGGCTGGCAGCAGGACCAGGGCAAGCAGCAGATCCTGGACTACATCGCCACCGGCATTCCCTTCGATGGTGTCTGGACCAGTGGCATTGACAATGTCATCGTCGATGCCTTCGTCGAATCCGACGTGCCCCTGGTGCCGATCGTTGGCGCAGACAATGCCGGCTTCGTTGGCCAGTTGGCCAAGGTCAAGGGCCTGACCGGCGCTGCGGTGACCAACCCCGGTTCCATCGGCGGTGCCGGCATCACTCTGGCCCTGCAGATCCTGGAAGGCAAGAAGCCCGGCAACCGCACGGTGCTGGTGGATCCCGCCTTGTGGGACAACACCACCGATGCGGGCCGCGCCCTGATCAAGAGCGGCCAGAACCCCAACCTTGATCCGGAATGGCCGGTCAGTGTCTCGATCCCCGGCTGGACCACCTACACCATGGATCAAATCATCGCTTGCAAAGGCCCAGGCGAATGATCCAACTGCCGAGCCCCCGGCTGCGACGCCGGGGGCTTGGTGCATTTTTCCCCATTTTGATTATCTAGATTAAGCAATTATCAATGACCGACCCCGCCGAAGCTTCGCCAATTCTTGACGCCCAAGGCGTGGTCAAGCGGTTCGGCGCCGTCACGGCTCTGCGTGATGCTTCACTGAGCGTCCATGCCGGCGAAGTGGTGGCCCTGATGGGCGCCAACGGGGCCGGCAAATCCACATTCGTGAAAATTCTCACCGGCGCCCTACGGCCCGACGAAGGCCATGTACGCATCAAGGGGCGGGAACATCTGGTGGCTTCACCGGCCGAGGCGCGGGCCTCGGGCCTGGTGCCGGTCTATCAGGAACCATCCCTGATCCCAGATCTGGAAGTCTCCGACAATCTGCGCCTGAGTGACACCGACCCGGAACCCTTCATGCACTGGGTCAAGGAATTGGGCGTCGATGACCTGCGCCTGGACGACCTCATCGGGCGGCTGCCTCTGGTGACGTTACGCATTCTCGATCTGGCCCGCGCGCTGGCCAGCACCCCGGATGTGTTGCTGCTGGACGAAATGACCGCGGCCCTGCCCGCCGACTTGGTGGAAAAGGTCCTTACCGTCGTGCGGCAACAGGCCGATGCGGGACGCTCCGTGATCTACATTTCGCATCGCTTCGCCGAAATTGCCGAGCTTTGCGACCGCGCCAGTGTGCTGCGTGACGGCGCCACGGTGGGCGATCTGCCTATAGAGCCCGGCGTCGAGGAACGGGTGGTGGAAATGATGCTGGGCGCCAAGCTGCATGAAGAAGAGGTAGCCGGCCGCGCCCGCGTGAGCGCATCCCAGGTCCAGGTGGGACCGCCGCGCCTTTCGGTCAAGAGTGTAGCTGAAGGCAGTAAACTGGCGGATGTCAGCTTTGACCTGCACCAGGGCGAGGTTTTGGGCGTCGTCGCCCTGGAAGGACAGGGCCAGGACGAACTGTTCGAGGTGCTGGCCGGTTTCCGCAAGCCCAGTGCCGGCAGCATAGAGGTCAATGGCGAAGAGGTGCGGTTCCGACACCCCGCCGACGCCATCGATGCGGGGCACCGGTTCGTCCCCGGCGATCGTTCCGATGCCCTGCTGATGCAGCGCTCCGTGCGCGAGAACATCGCCCTGCCATCGCTGGCGAAGATCGGCGATTGGGGGCCAATCGCCATGGCAGCCGAAGCCGCCCGTGTGCAGACCGCCATCGAACGGCTGCAGATCGACACCCGCGCACAGGGCGAAGTGCAACGCCTCTCGGGCGGCAACCAGCAGAAGGTGACCATTGGGCGCTGGATCGCCACCGGGGTGGAGACGCTGCTTTTGTTCGATCCCACACGCGGCATCGATGTGCGCACCAAGCGGCAGATCTATCCCCTGGTCCGGGAACTGGCGGCGGAAGGTGCGTCCATCCTGTTCTACACATCGGAACTGGAAGAGGTGGCCCTGGCCTGCGACCGGGCGGTGGTGATCTTCGGCGGCCGGGTTGTGGATATTATCGATGCGGCGGATGCCGACGACCAGACCCTGATGCGGGCCGCCTATGGCCTAACGGCCCGGAACGGCGGCGCGGAGGCATCACCATGAGCCGCCTGTTGGGCAAGAACGGCTGGGCCCTGGGGCTGACCGCCCTGTTCGTTCTGCTGCTGATCTTCACCCGTGCCATACAGCCCGAATTCGGCGCCTCCGGCCTCGATTCCCTGGCCAGGGCCGCGCTGCCCTTCGCATTCGCCACGGCGGCCATGGCGGTGGTGGTGATCGTCGGCGGCATCGATCTCTCAATTGCTTCCATGATGGCCGTGGTCAGCGTCACGGCGGCCACCTTGATGGAGGGCGCGGATGACGGCATGACGCTGCTCATCGTCGTCTTCGTCCTGGTCCTGGGTACCGCCATGGGGGCGCTGAACGGCCTGTTGATCGTGTTCACCAAAGTGCCCGACATCGTGGTCACATTGGCCATGCTGTTTGTCTGGGAAGGTGTGGCGCTGCTGATCCTCAAAGCCCCGGGCGGGGCGGCAACGGACTGGCTGCGGGAATTGATCGTTGGCGGCGTGGCCATACCGGGCCTGCCCGGCGCCGCAACCGCCTGGCTGCCAAGCTCGTTCGTTTTCATGGCGATTTGCCTGGCCCTGGTCTGGCTGCCAATCAAGCGGGCCAAAATGGGGGTTGCCATCTACGCCACGGGCAGCGACGAATTGGCCGCCTTTCGCTCCGGCGTTGCCATCGGACGCACCCGCATCCTGGCCTACGGCATCGCCGGCCTGTTCGCCGCGTTCGGCGGGCTGTCTCTGACCATGATCACCGGCATCGGCGAACCTATTCCGGGACCCTATCTGTTGGCCAGCGTCGCGGCGGTGGTGCTGGGAGGCGTCGTGCTGGGCGGGGGCAAGGGCGGTCTATTGGGACCGATCATCGCGGTCTTCGTACTACGGCTCGTGCGCATGGATCTGACCCTGATGGGCGTCGACCCCAACGTCACCACCATCGTCGAAGGCACCATCATGGTCGTGGTGGTGATGCTGGGCGCGGTCCTGGCCCTGCGGGAGAAGATAGGAGAGATGCGGCAATGAGCATAGCCAGCGAGAAACCATCGCCGCTTGCCTCACTCGGCCGTTTCCTGGCCGACAACCCGGTAGTCCCCCTGATCATTTTGCTGGTGGGCCTGGTGGTGCTGCTGGAACTCCTCCGCCCCGGCATCGTCAACGAACGCTGGCTGGGCAACACCATCAAATTTGCCATACCCCTGGCCATGCTGGCCGCCTGCCAGACCCTGACCATGCTGACAGGCGGCATCGATCTTTCCGTCGGCGTGGTGGCCACCATCAGTGCCTTTGTCATGGCCACCCTGGTGCCCCTCGTGGGCACGCCCCTGGCGATCCTGCTGGGCCTGCTGCCGGCCCTGGTGATCGGCATGATCAACGGCTTCGGCGCCGGCATTTGCCGGGTGCATCCCTTGATCATGACCCTGGGCACGGGCCTGATCGGTACCGGCTGCCTGCAGGTCTATCAGCGCTTCGTCATCGCCACCGGAACGGAAATCCCGTCCTTCCTGGCCTGGCTGGCGACGGGGCGGACCTGGGGCCTGCCCCACGCCCTGTTGCTGTTCATCCCCCTGGCCGCGCTGATCATTTGGGGTCAAAGGCGTACCGGCTTCGGCCGGCTGCTCTATGCTCTGGGTTCCAACGAGACCACGGCGAAACTGTCCGGCGTGCGTGCCTGGCAGGTCTATATGGCGCTCTACGCCCTTTCGGGCCTGATCGCCGGCATCACCGGTCTGCTCTATGTGGGCCTGATCAAGGCGCCGTCCCTGTCGTTGGCCAATCCCCTGTTGCTGCCCTCGGTCGCGGCGGCGGTGGTCGGCGGCACCTCGATCTTTGGCGGCCGCGGCGGCTATGGCGGCACCATTGTCGGCGCCCTGATCCTGACTGTTCTGGCGACCCTGCTGACGCTCCTGCAAATGCCGGAAGGCGCCCGGCGGATTCTCTTCGGCCTGATCATTCTGGCGGTGACGGCAATCTTTATCCGGCTGACCAATCAACGCTGACATAAGGCCGTCGGATACAAACGATCTATTGACCATCGTCCGGCATATTGGGCCCAGGCCATTATGCGGCTTTCCTCATGGTCTTTCGGTCGGCTGAGTGGGTTCGGCAGTTGCTGCAATGGAATAGGTCATCGACGTCTGCTCTTGAAACGGCTCGAGCCCAGTCCGAAATTTTGCCTAAGTCGGCCTGCCCCTCAATCTCGAGCATCGCGGGGATATTCGACGACCATCGAAATTGCCTCAACGTGGACATTCTGTGATTACTGCTGCGACGAGTTTGCGGGTGTTATTGCCCATTACTCCGGCAATCCCGCAAGTCTCAACGCGTTGACCACCCGGTCTAAATTCTTCGGATGATAATTCAATGAAAGACGGTGGAAATCCGTCATCGTGAACTTTGGATTATGGTGCAGAATTGTCGCCATGACACTGCAGGCGTCGTCTATCTTGTTTTGTCCGACAAGCGCGTCAATCAGAGTAATGTTAGGCCAAAGCAGGCCAGGTTGATCGGTGACGGCTATTCGGCACCATTCCTCTGCTTCGACAAAATGGCCAAGATTGTTGGAGCAGGATGCTCTTGTCGACTGCATTCCCCACATCATCGGGTCATGAGGACTTAGACGAATGGCTTTATCTAATGCAACGATTGCCTCCTCCGCATAGCCATACCAATTGAGCACCAAGCCCAAACCGTGATAACCGCGCGCGAAGCTAGGGTTTAGTGCAACAGACTTCTTGAGTTCGGCAATCGCTCGTTCGCCTTGGCCCGCCCAGTTGAGCAATCTGCCGAGCGCAAAATGATTGAACCCGTCCATCTCATCCAAGGCAACAGCTTGTTCTCCTGCAGCTATGCCTGCGGCCAAACCATTGTCTGTCGCATCGCCAACGCCGTGCAACATGACGAGCGCCCAGGTAAATGCAACGCCGGCATGGGCTAACGCGAACGTAGGATCGCGTTCGACGGCTTGCTTGAAAAGATTCTGAGCTTCCAAAATGTCTGCCGCCGACATTTTGTAAGTGTGCCAAAGGCCGCGTTGATAGAGACCCCAGGCGTCAAGGTTTGAGGGCGGTTTGCGGCGTGCAATAGTGATTTCGCTGGCTCTTAACTCCGAATCAATGCTTCCAACGATGTTGGTAACGATGTCGTCCTGGATAGCAAAGATATCGTCTAATTCCCTGTCGTATTTGTCTGCCCACACATGATGGCCTGTTTCCACTTCGACCAACTGTGCGGTGACACGCACGCGTTGTCCGGCCTTCCGTACACTGCCTTCCAAAACATAACGCACGCCCAATTCATGTCCTATTCGCTTAACGTCAACTGCCGCTCCTTTGTAAATGAACGTCGAATTGCGGGAGATGACAAACAACCAATGAAGTCGGGACAGTGCGGTAATTACGTCCTCAGCTACCCCATCGGAAAAATATTCCTGTTCAGGGTCTCTGCTCATGTTGTCGAACGGCAGCACAGCAATGGATGGTTTGTCGGGCAGAGGAAGCGCTTGACTGACTGTGGACGCAGTTGGCGCTGCTTGCCGCGAAGTCTTCGACCAGCGCCAGACATGCACAGGACGGGCGATGTTCTTCACTTCGTGCTTGCCGCCATCGATGAAGTCTGCGTCGACATTGCCGCTGATGTATTCGTACGCAGTCGCCGACAGGCACAAGCTGCCGGGTTCGCACAACCCTTCAAGCCGTGCCGCAACGTTAACACCATCGCCGAGCAAGTCACCACCTTGTGCCACCACGTCGCCTACGTTGATGCCGATGCGAAATACAATGCTTCTATCCCATTCGATGCCTACGTTGCGTTCGGCCATGCCTTTCTGAAAGGCGATGGCACAACGTACTGCGTCCACCGCGCTCGCGAATTCTAAAAGCAGACTATCGCCCGCCGTGTTGGCAATACGCCCGCCATGTTGTTCGATCAACGGGTCGATCAATTCCGTCCGATGCGCCCGCAATGCGCGCAATGTACCTTCTTCGTCCTGTCCAATCAGACGAGAGTATCCTGCTATATCGGCCGCTACGATGGCCGCCAATCTGCGGTTTTCGCGTTGCAATGAAACGCCTCCCCTGGGGAGCATTCTAGTTGAATCCCAGCGAAATTCTAAACAGTGCGACTGTTGTTTTCTGGCACTGACCCCCCGCCTCAGGGCGTCGGTCAAATTTCCGTTGTGCGCCCGGCTTCGATCATTCCGCGAAATCGGTGGCGCTCGAGATCAAATCGTCCTTGCCCACAAGATCATTGAAGTAGGTTGGAACACATCAAGTTTGATATAATTTCTTAGTTTAATTCTATTGTTGATGCAATTGCGTGGTGATGTAGGGGTTTGGATGATGATCATACTTTATGAGTTCGCACTCTCGCCGTTCGTGCAAAAAGTCAAAATCGCATTGCGAGAGAAAGGCCTTCAATTCGAAAACCGTGAGAGTTTGTTCGCGAAAGATCAGAGTGCCTTCCATGCTGCTAGCCCTCGTCGCGAAATTCCGACATTAGTCGATGGGGAATTCGCCATCTGGGACAGCACCATTATCCTCGATTACCTTGAAGAACGTTGGCCTGAACCACCTTTAATGCCGGCTGATCCTGCCAGTCGAGCCGAAGCTCGAATGCTCGAAGAAATTTGCGACACGCAATTGGAGGCAATCAACTTCTGTTTGTCGGAAATGATGGCATTCCCAGACATTGATCCAGAAGCTAGGGATAGTGTTGTTGCCAAGGGAAAAGCGGACTTGCTTGGTCTCTTCGGATTGCTGGAAGAGAAACTTAGCAACAAGGACTATTTCAGTGGCGATTTTTTTGGTCGGGCCGATCTCTCGGTATTGCCGCATCTCAACACGGCAAACCTCATGAAGAACGGACCTAAATCGGAGGCGTTGCAGGCCTGGATCGAACGGGCAAACAGCAGAGAAAGTGTACGAACCACCCTTGGAGAAGTCAGGGATGCGCTTCCGGGCTACAAAAACATGATGGCACGCATCCACGAAGGAAAGGAAAAGCGACATTATCGCGACCACCGTCTCGATTGGCTGATACGGGCAGGCGGGAGCCCAATACTGTTCGACAGAATTGCCAAGCAGACCGTGCGCTTTCCTCCAAGTTATGCCTGACCTCAACGGCTGTACTTGGAGCGTTGGACGATATCTTCTGGTCTGATCCTGGGCGCGAGCATCGATTCAAAGCCTAAGGACCATTAACAAAAAGCCAATCCGGTGATCACGGACTTCAAGGCTTCCACGTTGTTCCCCGATGAACGTCGCGGAACGGGCGCTGAATATGGAACGCCAGGGCCTTGGCCGACGAGACGGCTTTTTCAGACGGATGGTGAGATCAGCAAAATTGTCACCATCGATTTGGATTCGGTCAGCGCGCACTTATATGAATCCACTAGCGAAGCCAACTATCTACCTCCGGCAATCCCCGCAGCGAAGGAGCCCAGGTAAGGTGCCAGATATCAAGTCGAACGAGAACCTCCCGACCCGGGCCCATGACGGATACCGACTGTCGTTCGAAGCTGATCGCCGCCGTATCCGTGCCGATATCCGAGGTCAAACCATTGCCGACAGCCATGACGTGCTGGTTATGCACGAAACCCGTCTGGCACCTGTGTTCTATTTTCCCAGAAAAGACGTCCGCATGGATCTTTTGGTGAAGAGCGATCTGCGCACCCATTGCCCGTTTAAGGGCGATGCGTCCTATTGGTCGATCAAAGTTGGCGAGACCACGATCAGCGATGCTGTATGGAGCTATGAGACACCTTACGATGAATCATCCAGCGTCAGGGAGTATCTGGCCTTCAATTGGGGCGCTGTTGACGGCTGGTATGCCGACGACGTTGAAATCATTGAACAGCCACGCAACACGGCGAAAGAGAAACCGAACCCATTGGTAAAATGGCTGGTCAAAGAAGCTTGGAATGCCGCCTCGTCACGAGACCTTGTGCGGCGTTTGGCAGAGGCCATGACGGCTTCGGGACTGCCGCTATCCCATCTTCGGCTTCTCGTGCGCACCATGAATCCGCTGCTGTTCGCCCTTGTTTATAGATGGCATCGAGACAGCGAAGAGGTCACGGAGTTTGAAATCGCCCACGAGAATCTGCAAAGCGAACAGTACCGCAACAGCCCCTTTGCAAAGGTCATAGACGGCGAGGGTGGCCTTCGCCGTCGACTTGAAGGCCCCGACGCGGTGCTGGACTTTCCCATCCTGAAGGACCTGGTTGCCGAAGGCGCGACCGACTATGTCGTCATGCCACTCGAATTCTCCGATCAGCAACTGAATATCCTGACCCTGGTATCCGATGCGCCAGGCGGGTTTTCGACGGAACAGTTGGGCCAGTTCTATGAGATATTGCCAATCCTCAGCCGTCTGTTTGAATCTCACGCCCTGCGCTTATCGTCGTCCACGTTGTTGCGCACTTATCTTGGCTCGGACGCTGGTCAGCGGGTGATGGACGGGCTGGTCAAGCGAGGAGATGGCGAGAACATTCACGCCGCGATCTGGATTACCGACTTGCGGGACTCAACGTCCCTTGCCGCAGCACTTTCCCGCGAAGCGTATTTGGAACTGCTCAACAGTTATTTTGACATTGTCGCGGGCTCCGTACTCGACCACGGAGGCGAAGTGCTGAAGTTCATCGGCGATTCAGTGCTGGCAATTTTTGCCATTGACGATCCGGCACAAAAGGAACCTGAAGCTGGCGCCAAAGCGTTGGCCGCGGCACGGGCCGCTTCGGCACAATTCGAAGCCGTCAATGCAGGCCGGGCGGCTGATGGATTGCCGGTGATAGATTTTGGCATCGCGCTGCATCGCGGCGATCTGACCTACGGCAACATTGGCACCACGAAGCGGCTGGATTTCACGGTAATTGGTTCCGCCGTCAACGAGGCCGCACGCATCGAAAGTCTGACAAAGACGGTGGACCGGCAGATCTTGATTTCGGATGCTTTCAAGGAAAGTGTTCCAGACAATGTCGAATCGCTCGGTCACTACACACTGCGTGGGGTGGCTGAAGAACGGGAGATTTTCGGTTTGCCGACCGCATAGAAAACTAGACGAATATCCGAATTCGTTCCCTTGCAACCATGCGCCGCCAATCGTCATCCGATGTCGCCCATGGGCACATCCCGGAAGTATCGGCTATTTCGTCGACCTTCCGCTTTCTGACCCGATGCCGACCAAAGCTAAATGTCGGAAACGGCAATTGGTTGCGGGCGTCTAGATCACCCCGCCGGTTTGGAAATCGGCGATTTCGTCTTGGCTGAATCCCAGTTCACCGAGAATGTCGCTGTTGTGCTGGCCCACCGTTGGCGGTGGGTCGGCGATGGCGGGCCCGTCATAGTCCAATTTGAAGCCCAGATTCACGGCATGGAATTCGCCCGCAATACCGGGCGGCGAGGGCAGCGGTTGAAACATCCGGCGATGTGCCAGTTGAGGATCGTCCTGCAATTCCCTCACCTGCTTGTTTTTGCTGGCCGGAACGCCCGCTGCATTCAATCTGCGCTCCCAATTCGCAGCGGTGTCGCTCGCGAAGGCTTCTATCATTAGACGCCGGTAGTCGGCTGCATTGGCAATACGGGCCTCGCTGGTTGCGAAGCGTTCGTCCTCGGCCAAATCGCCTCGGCCAACTTCATGCACCATCGCGGCAAACTGGCTCGGGGTTACGGCGGCGATGGTCACGGTGCCATCGGCGGTTGGAAATACCCCGGAAGGGCCACCCGTCCCAGGGGCCCCGTTTCCCGAAATCTGCGGATCGACATCGTAATTGAGCGGCAGGCCCGCCATCGGGCTCATCAACGAGACCGCCGTGTCCAGCATGGAGACATCTACATAGTCACCTTGCCCCGTATGAGCGCGCCTGAAGAGCGCACTGGCAACGGCGAAGGCGGCGTTCATGCCGGTGGTCATGTCGCACATCCAAAATCCGACTTTCGTTGGTCCTGTTTCCGGGTAACCGGTGACGGACATAATGCCGGAAGCCGCTTGAATGACCGGGTCATAAGCCGCCGCATGGGACCGGGGCCCGCTTTGCCCAAAGCCAGATATGGAACAATAGACGAGCCGGGGGTTTAGCGCGCGAAGACGCTCTTGCCCAAAGCCGAGCTTTTCCATGGCGCCCGCCTTGAAGTTTTCCACCAGAACATCGGCGCGTTCCACCAAACGATCGACGATTTCGCGTGAGGCCTCATGTTTGAGATCCAAGCTCAAGCTTCGTTTGCCAGAATTGACAGATGAGGAGAGCGCCGACATGCCCACGGCCGCACTTTCCGGAGTAGGCGTCAGCAACCCGCGCCCCTGATCGCCGCCATTGGGATGTTCAACCTTGATGACTTCGGCGCCCAGCTGTGCCAACTGATATGTCGAATAAGGTCCGGCAAGGACCTGCGTAAAATCGACCACTCGGATGCCGGCAAACGGCTGAGCCATGCAACGTCTCCAGGATTATTGCCTCTGATACAGACAGTTTTGGCGAGGTCTGCAGCGTAAATGAGTAGATGGGTGAAGCCAATCCGGCGCACGCGTTTCGGCGATGCGCCTACGGCCGGTTCAATGTTGCCCCGATACTGTTCCTATTGCCTGATTTCACCAATGCCGCGGCAAAACTAGACCAACTCTTGCCTGGCCCGTTCTACCAACGGCCCTGGTCATGATCTTCATGAACCACGTCTTGGAACGGCAACCCGGCAACCAGCCAACATCCATCTGGTCAACTGGCGATGCCGAAATCGATCAATGAACGGACCGTGCGCCCCTCTTTCATTGCTTTGAAACCTTCGTTGATTTCGGCCAATGGAATTTTGTCGGAAATCCAGTCGTCCAGGTGCAGGCGGCCCTGCAGATACAGATCGATAAGGTGCGGCATGTCGGTGCGAAAACGGTTGGAACCCATTGAAGAGCCCTGAATTCTCCGCTCCCGTAAAAATGAAAAGCCGTCCAGCTCGATCTTTTGCCCGACTGGAACCATGCCGACGATCGTCGCCGTTCCACCCACGGCTAGCATTTCGAAGCATTGTTCGGCAGTGATCTTCAAGCCCAGGCATTCGATGGAATGATGCACGCCGCCGTTCGTCATTTCCATGATCCGCTCGACCGGGTCGCCATCGTTGGGATTGACCAGATCGGTCGCCCCCAATTTGGTGGCCAGTTGCAGCTTCACCGGGTTGGTGTCCACGGCGATGATCCGGGCCGCGCCCGCGATGTGGGCGCCGTTAATGGCCGCCATGCCGACGCCGCCACAACCGACCACCGCCACGGTGTCGCCAAAGCGCACACCGGCCGTGTTAACTGCCGCGCCAAACCCTGTGATCACGCCGCAACCAATCAATGCGGCGCGATCCAGCGGCATATCCTTCTGGATTTTCACGACGGCATTCTCGTGCACCAGCATCTGCTCGGCAAAAGACGACAGATTTGTGAAGGTATGAAGCTGTTCGGATTTTTCCCATTCCAGGCGACGGGAGGCGCCGGGGGGCAGCTTCACTTCAGTATTGGTGCAAATGACCGGCCGGCCTGATGTGCATTGTTCGCACGTGCCGCAGAACACGGAGAGACAGGTGATGACATGATCGCCGGGCTTCACATAAGTCACTTCGGCGCCGACCTGATCAACTATCCCGGCGGATTCATGACCCAGGACCACCGGCAATGGGTGGGGATACAGCCCTTCGATAAAATGCAAATCCGAGTGGCACAGACCAGCGAACGCGGTATTGATCAAGACTTCATGGGCGCCTGGCTTCTTGGTGCCAATCTCTTCGATTTCCAACGGTTGGTTCGGTTCATACAGAACGGCAGCTTTCATCGGGGTATCCTCCTGTCGAGATTTTCCATTTTCTCGAATTTAGCGCGTATGGTACCGCGATGATCAAGGTTTTTTGGGGGCCACCGCTGCCATCTCGCGGCCAATTGAGAATTCTCTTGCAGCCCTTGGTCTCTCAGTGAAGATGGTGACAATCTCAAAAGCGCATGGGGAAATTGATGCAAGGCCAAAACCAGTACCGTGACTCCCGCGTTCATCCGCAGTTGAAATTCGACGCCATTATCATCGGCGCGGGGATGTCGGGGATGTACCAACTCTATCGTTTGCGTGAGTTGGGACTAAGGGTTTTGGTGCTCGAAGCTGGGACCGGGGTCGGCGGGACCTGGTATTGGAACCGATACCCGGGTGCGCGCTTCGATTCCGAGAGCTATTCCTACGGCTACTCCTTTTCTCAGGAATTGTTGGATGAATGGGACTGGAGCGAGCATTTTTCCGGCCAGCCAGAGATCGAGCGTTACTGCAGATATGTCGCCGACAAGTTTGACCTGCACAAGGACATCGAGTTTTCAGCGCGTGTTGCCGCCGCCCGCTATGAAGAAGAAGAGCGGCTTTGGCGGATCGAGCTAGATGACGGAACGCTCTATCGTGCACGATTTATGATCACTGCCGTCGGTTTGCTTTCGGCACCTACGATGCCGCGTTTCAAGGGTATTGATGATTTCCAGGGTCCGTGGTGCCACACCGGGCTTTGGCCAAAGGACGGCATCGACTACGCCGGGAAACGTGTTGCTGTCATCGGCACCGGCGCCAGTGGTGTCCAGGCGATCCAGGAGATCAGCAAGACCGCTGCGCACCTGACAGTATTTCAACGTCGACCCAATTGGTGCACGCCACTCAACAACGGACCAATTTCGAAAGATGAAATGGCGAAAATCCGCGCGGGCTATCCGGAATTGTTCCAGCTGTGCCGCGAAACGGCCGCCTGTTTTGTTCACACTATCGACCCGCGCGGGACGTTTGAAGTGACCGACGAGGAACGCCAGGCCTTTTGGGAAGAACGATATGCCGGTAAGGGATTTGGCATCTGGCAGGGAAACTTCCGCGATATCCTGATAGACCGCAGGGCAAACAGAATGATTTCCGATTTCGTCGCCGACAAAATTCGCCAAAGGGTGAACGACCCAATCATCGCGGAAATGCTGATCCCCGACGATCATGGCTTCGGCACGCGGCGCGTCCCGCAGGAGACCCACTACTACGAGGTCTATAATCAGACGAACGTGGAGTTGGTCAGTATGCTCGAAGAGCCCATCGAGCGGATTACGGCCACCGGCATCCGCACCGAGGCGCAAGACTATGAATTCGACGTCATCATTTATGCCACCGGCTTCGATGCGGTTACGGGCAGCTTTGACCGTATCGATATTCGAGGTCGTGGCGGTCACCGGCTCACCGAGAAATGGGCCGGCGGACCAAAGACCTTCGTCGGTGTCATGGTCGACGGTTTTCCCAACATGTTCATGATCATGGGGCCGCACGCGGCCCTTGGGAACAACCCGCGCAGCATCGAATACAACGTCGAATGGATACGTGACCTCATCGCTCATATGACCGCCAAGGGCACAACGTTCGTCGAGGCACGAACGGAGGCCACGGCGCAATGGAATGATTTCGTGCACGAAAAGGCAGAGGGTTTGTTGTCGAACGAAATCGACTCGTGGATGACTGGCGTCAACATGAACGTCGAAGGCAAGCAGACGCGCACCACCGTCCGTTACAGCGGCACCGCACCGGAATATCGGGCAAGATGCGATGAGGTTGCGAATGGCGGTTATGCGGAGTTGCAGTTCCTATAGCGAGCTGGGTAGGATCGTCCTGCCGATTACGCAAAGTTCATGTCGGTTGGTTTTTCGGCAGACAACGGGCCTCGGCATCGCATGACGGTCCGCAGCAAATCCGCAAGATAGCTTTGATCGATAGGAGCGAGTTGCGATGGACATGAAGCCCATTACGCCCGCAATTGGCATGCAAGTAAGCGGAATTGACCTTGCCGACTTCAGCGAGGAGGATGCCAGCGCTCTACGCAAAGCGCTCATCGATCGAAAAGTTCTGGTGTTTCGTGATCAGCCGATCACTTCTCCGCAATATGTCCGCTTCATGAATATTTTTGGCGAGGTCGTTCAAGACGACTTGGTTCCACACGAAGGGCATCCGACGGAACTGTGCATCCTGCATATTCGGCCGAAAGAGAAGCAGACCATCAATTTTTGGCACATGGATTATTCATTCCGGCCCAATCCGACCCCCCATTTGAGCCTGTCCGCGCAGCACCTTCCCAACTGCGGCGGTGATACTCTGTTCGCTAATCTGGAAGCGGCATACGACGGCTTGGACGAAGAAACCAAACAACGCATTGCCGGTTTGCAGACCAACCACAAAGTTTCGCCGACACAAAACGGCAAGGCACGCTTCACGCCGGAGGAATTCAAGGCCATGACGGAAGGCGATCCGGTTCGTCATCCGCTCGTTTGCCGCAACCCCGACAACGGACGAGAGTTCCTTTTCGTCAATGTGCCCATCTTCTGCCGCAGTATTGTCGGCATGGAAAACCCGGAAGGCGACGCGCTGCTGGCGTCCTTGTACACACATGCACAGCGCCCTGAGTTTCATTTTCGCCTTACTTGGGAACCGAACACTGTTGTGGTGTGGGAAAACACCCATTGCCTCCACTATCCGGTGTCAGACTATTTTCCCAACGAACGACTGATGTGGCGCCTTGCGACCCGTGCCGTAACACCACCGCAAGCCGCATGAACAGCCGGAAAGCCAGTTGTCGGGCGATCAATAGAACATATTGACGTCGGTGTCGGATGCGCCCGGTGGCGACGCCACCGCGGAATAAGTCTACATACAAGAGGCGTCGCCTAACTATCCTTGACGGCTCGAATTCCAAGCCCTGCGATTTCCATACTCAACACAATCGCGCACCTCATCTAGGGCCAGACGTTAGTCTGGGTGCGATCGACGGGTTGGTCAGACGCGGCGACAGTGAAAACCTTCTCGCAGCGATCTGGATTACCGATTTGCTCTTTCAGTTACGTCCCGGGATGGATCTTCCTAAGGGTGGGCCCGTTGCGTCTTGGCGAACCGTCTGTCTGAATAATTAGCAAGTCGCGCGAAGATTTGGGCAGGGGATAGAGCGTGTCATAGCCCCGATGAGCTGAAACCATGCTATGTGATATGGCGTCATTCGAACGACATCGAGGACGGTGTCAGCAAGACAACAACGGAATTGAAATGCGTCCAACCTTATATGGCAGTCGGCATGGTGTTTCCGCCGGACATTATCTGGCAAGTGCGGCGGCAT
The DNA here is from genome assembly GCA_964344935.1 of uncultured Rhodospirillaceae bacterium. Classification (GTDB taxonomy): domain Bacteria; phylum Pseudomonadota; class Alphaproteobacteria. The sequence continues at coordinate 16,202 of CAYFPL010000007.1, read as the reverse complement.
TTTCCATCCTTGAGTCCGGTGGCAACGCCGTCGATGCCGGTTGTTGCGCCGGCATCGCGCTCGCCGTGCTGCACCCCGATGAAGTGAACTTTGCCGGGGTCGCGCCCATCATGATCCGTACCGGCGCGGGCAAGGTTGTCACCATTGCCGGGCTTGGCTATTGGCCGAAGAGTTTTCCCAAAGATCTGTTCATGCGCGAATACGACGGCGCGCAGCCTTTGGGGGTCTTGCGCACCGTCGTCCCCGCCGCCCCTGATGCCTGGATAACCGCCCTGCGGGATTTCGGCACCATGTCATTCGGCGACGTGGCCGCCGCCGCAATTCGTTTTGCCAAGGAAGGTTTCGGGGTCGGCGAATTTCTCGCCAATGAATTTGCCAAGCATGAGGAGGATTACCGCCGGTGGCCGTCGAACGCGGAACTATTTCTGCCCCAGGGCCGCGCGGTGCGGCTCAACGAACGTTTCGTACAGGCCGATCTGGCCGCGACCATGCAGTACATGGTGGATGAAGAGCGTGCCGCCGCAACGAAGGGACGGGAAGCCGGCCTGGCCGCAGCACGCGCCGCATTCTACGCTGGCGACATCGCGGTCAAGATCGCCCAGCATCAAAACGACGAAGGCGGCTATCTTACCTTTGATGATTTGGCGAACTTTCATTCCCGCTATGAAGAACCCGTCGTCACCCGTTGGCGGGATTTCCAGGTCCTGACGTGTGGGCCCTGGTGTCAAGGTCCCATGCTGGCCCAGGCCCTGTTGCTGGTTGAACGGGCCGGTCTGGGCGGCCTCAGGCATAACGAGCCTGCTTACATCCACCTGATCACCGAGCTTCTCAAATGTGCCTTCGCTGATCGTGAATATCACTATGGTGATCCGCTCTTTGTCGATGTTGGATTGGATACCCTGTTCTCGGCGGCGCATATCGAGAAACGGGTTGCGGGCATAGATGCCAAGGTTGCCATGCCCGACATGCCCCCCGATCTGTATCACAACAGCAAGCCGCCCACCGCCGCAACGGCCCCCACGGAACGGGATCCGGATACCTCGTACCTTTGTGTGGTCGATCGCTGGGGCAATGCATTTTCCGCGACACCGTCCGATGCTTCGTGGCGGGCGCCGGTGGTGCCGGGGCTGGGTATCGTGCCGTCCGGCCGTGGAACCCAATCGCGGCCGGATCCCAACCACCCGTCCGGCGTCGCACCTGGAAAGCGGCCGCGGCTGACACCGAACCCGGCCATTTTGCTTCGCGACGACGGTTCGGTGATGCCTTTTGGTGCACCGGGCGGCGACGCTCAGGTTCAGGCCATGTTGCAAGTGGTGTTGAATATCTTCCACTTTGGCATGGATATTCAGGAAGCCATCGATGCGCCACGTTTCATCACCATGAGCTTCCCGAACTCCTTTGCCCCCTACAACCATTACCCCGGTCTTCTGGCGTTGGAGGACCGTTTTCCCTCCCAAACCCTTGATGAGCTGATTGCACTCGGTCACAAGCTCGAGGCGTTTTCGGAATATTCACGCCGCGTGGCCGCAGTGGAGGCCGTGCTTTATGAACCGGCCAGCGGTTTTTTCCGATCCGGCGCCGACCCGCGACAACCTGCTTACGCGATTACCATATAAGGACGGCCATGCTACTGCCTCAGGGCGCAGGCGGCTTGGGCCCCTGCCCGAAGCTCTCGCCATTGGATTTCAGGAATTCCTCTTCCTCGGTGGTCGAGGATCGCCCCAGTACCGCGTTGCGATGGGGAAACCTGCCAAAACGCGCGACAATATCGCGATGGCGGGTCCATCCCTCGATGCTGCGTTGTACATAGGGTTTCCAGTCCGGCGGGGCTTCATCCAGGAGCGACTCTAGCAAAGCCATTCCTCTGTCCTGTTCATGGACGTCTTCGGAATGATGGAAGGGGTGGTAAAGCCAGATCCGCGAGACCGGGTGTAACGCGGCATGGCTTCCTCGTTCGACGGCCCCGGTCACGACCTCGAAGGCGCGGGCGTCGCCCTCATAAGCATGCAGCGTGTTGCGATAGATGTTTCGCGTGAATTGATCCAGCAGCAGCACAAGCGCGAACGCGCCGTCGGCGGTGGCTTGCCAGTCTGCAAGCCCGCCCGCGCAGGCTTCCTCGACAAATCCGCCGAACCGGCTGCGGATTTCATCATCAACCGTCGGCCCGCCCTTGTACCACCAGTCTTTGCGGCCGGCCGCCGCTTCGGGGCTTTCAAGGCTGGCGCCGAGCCAAAATGCGTTGATTTCGGAGATAATTCGCTCGTTCAAAATTCGACACTCTACGAAAATGTTACCCCCGCGACAGTGCACGCAATTCCACCCTAGGCCAAGCCCCGTCATGAGAGCTTTGCCATGGGCCCCTCTCTCATAGCAACTTCAGAAATGCTTTTGCATCTTCCATAAGCCCCATCTGTTGCTGTTGAGAATTCCAAAGGTTTTTCTGTTCGAAGCCGATGATGGGGGTTCGTCCCAGATACTCACCGAGGACGACCACTTTGGGCCCTGTATCTATGGCCAACGCGACCGGGGGCCACGGACGGCTGGCCATGCACCAATCAAGCGGCGATCTACACCCGTATGCCATCCGAAAGGCGCACCGGAAACGGCTGGCAGCGGAAGCGGTGCACAAGGTGGTTCCTGCCGAAAGTATCCCCCTTCACAAGCCCGTTGCATCCAGTGGGACCAACAGCGGTGAAAAGTCTTGATATTTCAACGGGTCAGGATAGGGGTGGTGCCCAGGGGCGGAATCGAACCACCGACACGCGGATTTTCAGTCCGCTGCTCTACCAACTGAGCTACCTGGGCATCCAAGGGCCCCGTGACCGGAACCCGTCGGGCCTGTGGGGCCCGGAGACGGTGGGTTCTTAATGGATATTGCCGGGCCTGTCCAGCGCCCGTACGGACATTGGCGAAAATTGATCCTGGCGGACCTATGCACCTTCCCCATTGTCAGCAGAATGGCTGGCCACGGCGGAAGCGGTGGCGGCCAGTTCGCCCGCCGCATTGAACAGTTCGGCCATCACGAAGACCGTGGAACGGCCCTGGCGGATAAGCTGGGCGCGGCAGCGAACCGGGCCGGGACCCACGGCGGCCAGGTAATTGCACTGGACTTCCAACAGGGTGACGGTCGCCGCAGCCCCCTTGCCATGCGCCAAGACGGCATCCGTCATGGCCATTTCCAGCATCGCCATGGTCATGCCGCCCTGCATCACCCGCGTCGGGTTGAAGAGATGGGCCGCCGCCTGGAAAGCAACTTCCACCGCCGCCGCCGTCGCATCCGCCGAGAGGGGTTCATAACCCAGCAGATCGGCCACGGGGGATTGGGACCGCGCCCCTGAAATATCACTCAAAGCCACGGCGCTTTGCGCAGACGGGCGGTGGCGGTGGTCGTGGCGGCCAAGCCACCAGCGGCATCGAACAATCGCCCTTCGAGAAAAGCCAGGCCGCCATCGGCGCGCAGCACCTGGCCTTCGGCAACCAGACGGCCGGGCCGCACCGCCTTTAGATAGGATGCCTTCATGCCCAGCGTGGGCACCACATAGGCGAAACCTTTCGAGGCCGTGGTGGCGATAGCCATGGCTTCATCCATCATGGCGGCGAGGATGCCGCCAAGGATCACGCCCCGGTCGTCGCAGAACGCCTCCCGGCCCTGATAGGCGATACGGGCGAAGGCCCGCGCCGCATCCACTTCGAGAAACTCCGCGCCCAGCAGTTTCGAAGCGCCCGTGGGCGGCCGGCTGGTCAGGCGGCGGATCGCTTCTTCCGAGGTAATGAGGGTGGCATCCCCGGCCAATCCCTAACCCTCCGCCAGGCGGTAGAGGTAGTAGCGGCCAGGGCCAACGCCGCCGGGCACCGGCAGGCCGTGGGCGCCGGGGATCTCCAACGGCTGGTCGGACGCCACGATCGAGCCGGGCGCCAACAGAGGTGCCAGGGCCGGGCCCAAATATTCGCCCAGCCGGGCCGTGGCCTCGGTATCGCCGCTGCCGAAATCGCAATGGGCCAGAACGGCCCCGGCGCCGAGCCGCGCCTGGGCTTTCGGCAGGCTGTCATGGAAGTCCCCCTCGAACAGGTGTTCGTCGTCGGGGATGCAATCGGGATGGGCGGCCACCCTACGTTCGAAAACAAAGATCTCCCGCTTCGGCAACAAGGTACGCAAATGATCATAGGTGCGGCCGTTGCCCAGGCCCAGTTCAAGTACCGGTCCCGGTTGTTTCGCGATCTCGCCGGCGGCCCAATCAAGGCAGGCCCGCTGTGCCTGCAGCCGGCGAATGGCGCTGTCCAGGCGGCTCATATCCCTGCCGCCCGGAATGGGAGGCGATCGTTCATCCCGCCGAAGCGCCGCCCGCTTCCAATTCCTCGATGCGCTTCTGAGCCGCTGTCAGCTTCTGGTTGACCTCGGTCAGCTGCTCGTTGGACGCCACCTGGCGCCGGGCCAGTTCGCGCATGATCTCCACCGCCATGGTGGGGAATTCGTTGACCAGACGGAAGAATAAATCCGTGCTGATGCGCAGGGTTTCCAGCTTGGCCGTGGCGGTGATGGTGGCGGTGCGGGGCACTTCGCACAGGATCGCCATATCGCCGACAAAAGCATTGCGGCCGATCTGCGCCACGGTCAGCTTGCCGCCGTCGGGCAGATCGATGATCACGTCGGCGGTGCCTTCCACCACCACATAGGCCGCATCGCCAATGTCGCCCTGTTTGCACAGATCCTGACCCTCCTGAAAGGTCAGCCGTTCGGACGTGAAAGCCAGTAGTTTCAGCTTCGAGGGTTCGATGTTGGCGAACAGCGGGATGCTGCGCAACAATTCAACTTCTTCGTTCAGGCTCATGGCCGACCCACCCAAAGCATGTGAGATCCCTTCATCTTCCGCCCTTTTCTACTCGGACGCCAACAATTCTTTGACATAGTCATTACTTTGACTCAATTCCGCGAAGTCGCCCCGCTCCATCAAGCGGCCCTGACGCATCACCAACACCTCGTCGAACCCTTCGGCCATGCTGGCGCGTTGCACCGACCAGATCAGGCAACGGCCTTCGAAGTCGGCCAAAAGCGCCTCGAGGATCTGGCCTTGCGAGGCTGAATCCAGCGAAGTAGTGACCTCTGACAGGATCATGATGTCCGGACGCTTCAACAGCGCCCGGGCCAGGGCCAGTTTCTGCCGCTGCGCCGCCGACAGGCGCGAGCCGGCGATGCCCACTTCGAAGCTCAGGCCCACTTCGGCGACGATTTCGTGCAGGCCAAGTTCATCCACCACCTGAGAGATCAGCGCGCCGACCCGGTCTGCCGCATGGGCCTGGCCATAGGCCACCTTGCCGAACAGGATGTTGTCCTGGATGTTGGCGGAGGCGTTGTATTTTTCAGCATCGAAGAACTCCAGCGAATCCTGCAAATCCTCGGGCAGGTTTTCCGCGAAATAGCGGCGCGCCTCCAGCACCTTCGACTGCAGGTCATCATCAACCAACCCGAGGCGGTGGCGGGCCGGGATCAACTTGAACGGCAGGGACATCAACTGCGTGCGGTCCTCGTCCGGCAAGGCTGCCAAGTTGGCCCGGTCGCTGCGCTGAAGCAGGGCCTGGATGTCAGGCAGTTCGTCGGCAGAGATAAAGCTGAACTGCTGGAACAGTTCATGATCGGGCGGCAGGTCGGCGAACAACTCCACCATCGTGGAGGCGACCTGGAAACCGACCGAGAGGAACTGCTCGGTCAATCCTACCTGGTGCAGGACGTCGATGACGTAAGGATGCTCGGCCAGATGTTCCACGTCGAAGGCATCGCCCACGGGGTTGCCGAACATCAGGTTCTCGCCCACGGAAGCGTTCAGATTGTAGGCATCGGCGGCAAACCCTTCGACCAGGTCGAGCAGTTCCGGGTCCTGGGCCATGTGCTCCCGCAGGCCGGTCCGGGCACGCAGGATATCGGCAGCCAGGTCAGGCCGGTCCGCCGGATCGATGATACCGCGCAGACCGAACTGATAAACTTCATCATCCATACCAATGCGCTTGAGGGCCGCAAGGCCGGCCCGGCGCAGCGCCGTGGGGTCGTCCACCCCGGCGGCCGCGTAGTCGATCCAGTCGGCGTTCAGGTCATAGTCGATATTGCCGGAACGGTGTGCCTCATCAACGAACATGGCCCGTTGCTTCGCATCGGCATCGGCGTATTCCGCCTCGCGCAGGGGCCGGTGCTTCAGGCCCATGAACAAATTGTCGGCAATGGTGCCGGCAAAGACAAAGGCCGACGGCCCCACATGGGCAATGCGCCGGCCCGTCACCGCCTCGGACAGGATGGCGGCGTCACTGCCGCCGATGCTGAGGTTGCCGTTATCGGGATCCAGCAGGCGAGCCAGCAGGAGAGTCAATTCCTCCTTGCCGGAACCGCCGCCGCCGACGATGGCATAGCGTCTATCGAGCGGCATCCGCAGCGAGACGCCGTCGACCACCGGGGTATCCTGATCGTCGCTCAGGCTTAGGTTGGTGGCGGTCAGTTCGCCGGTCAGGGCGGGAATGGTCTCCGGTTCCTCCAATTGGTATTCCGGGCCGCGCATACCGGCGGGACCGAACTGACTGACCACCTGTTCGTACTTGATGGAAGCGTCCGCCTGCATCTGATAGTAGGTCAATAGCTCTTTCCACGGCGCCGCCAGGTCTTTATGGGCTGCGATGGCCGCGACCAGGGTGCCGATTTCCAGGTCCCCCTGAATGACGAAATAGCCGCCAATGGAATAGAAGCAAAACGGGCCCAGCTGCTGGATCGAGTTATTGAGGAACTTGATGACGAACTTTTGCCGGTAGATGCGTTCCCTGACCCCGTAGATCCAATAGAGCTGCGTGGAGAAATCAGTCAGGACGAAGTTGGAGTTGTCGTGGGCATGGGATTCCTGGACGCCCTGCACGGTCTCGCCGATCTTGTCCGATAGCCGGCGCACGCGCGCCACCCGTTCCTTGCCCAGCAGGTTGACCCGGCGTTGCAGTTTCGGGATCAGCCACAATTGCAGGGGATAGAGCGCCACCGCCGCCGCCGCCATGCGCCAATCCTGCATGAACAAAAAGCCCAGGATGGTGATTAGATAGCCGCCCTGGAAAGCAGGCAGGGAAAAGGCATCGCCGATGAAACCGCCCAAAGGCTCCACCTCGGCCGTGATCATGGGGATGATCTCGCCCTGGCTCATCTTGCGGAAGGTCGGCAGTGGAAACCGCAGGACGCGGCCGTAAAGTTCAAAGCGTAGCCGGCGCAGCATGCGTTCGCCGGTCAGACCCTTGTAGACATTAATGACGTATTTGAAGCCCTGGTTGATGGCGACCAGCAGCAGAAATAGGAAACAGAGGATGAACAGGTAGGGCGATTGATCGACGACAAACTCGAACGGCCCTGTCAGCGGCACATCCAGTCCCAGTATATTGAAGGTCAGTTTTTCGCTGAGGTTGATAGGATAGGTGACGCCGATGCCTTGGATGGCCTCGTTGATAATGGTTTTGGGAACTTCATAGAAAAGGTAGAGAAACGGCAGCGATGCGGCCGACATCAACGTCAACACGATCTGCTGGCGGCGGGAGAACCGCCATACATAGCCAAATACTGTTTTTTCCATACGCCGCGCCCGCTCCCCAGAAATAAGCAGAAATTGCTTAAGGTCTTCCGGCAATAGATAGACTAGCGCAGGGCATGGTTCGGGTAAACGACTACAATTTGCCGGCTCGTTACATTCTCTATGAAGGGCGAAATATACTTGTCAAATCAAAAAGTTGCTTTTTGTTCTTCGACTATCGTGCCATAGTTCGGCCGATTTCGGTCGCGGCTTTGCCGCAGGGGAGATAGGTGGCATGCCAAAAGGCACGCTTGAGGGCATGCGGGGTTCCCGCGTCCTGATCTATAGCCACGACACCATGGGCCTCGGCCATCTGCGCCGGTGCAGCACCATCGCCCATTCACTGGTGCGTGAATATCCCGACCTCTCCGTCCTGATTTTGTCAGGATCGCCCATCATCGGCAGTTTCGATTTTCGTTCCCGGGTGGATTTCGTGCGTATCCCGGGTGTGATCAAGCTGCGCAATGGTGAATACACCTCTTTGAACCTGGGCATCGATTTCGAGCAAACCATCCATATGCGGGCCCAGATCATCAAGCATACGGCGGATATCTTCGCCCCCGACATCATGATCGTGGACAAAGAGCCCCTGGGCCTGCGCGGCGAGGTGGAGGACACCCTGCGCATGCTCAAGCGCCGGGGCACCCGTCTGGTGCTGGGGCTGCGCGACATCATGGACGATCCTTCCATGCTGGCACCGGAATGGCGGCGCAAGAACGCCATGCCCGCCCTGCGTGATCTCTATGACGAAATCTGGGTCTATGGCCTGCCGCAAATCTGTGATCCCTTGAAAGGCCTGCAGGTGCCCCGCCAAGTGCGCCGGCGCATGACCTATACAGGCTACCTGCCCCGCCGGGCACCGGTGGAACCTTCGACCCGGCCGCTGCCGGAGATCGTCTCCGAACCGTATGTCCTGGTGACCACCGGCGGCGGCGGCGATGGCGAAGGGTTGATCGATTGGGTGCTGCGTGCCTACGAGGCCGACAGCCGGATGCTGTATCCGGCCCTGGTCGTCCTGGGCCCCTTTATGCAGCCCGAAACGCAGGCGGAGTTCATAGACCGGGCCAACCGTTTGAACCGAGTGCAGGCCATTACCTTCGATGCCAAGCTGGAAGAGTTGGAGGACAACGCCATCGGCGTTGTTGCCATGGGCGGCTACAACACATTCTGTGAAATTCTCAGTTTCAATAAGCGGGCCCTGATCATCCCGCGCACCCGCCCGCGCATGGAGCAGTTTATCCGCGCCAGCCGGGCCCAGGAACTGGGCCTGGTGCGCATGTTGGAGGATGACGGCAAGCATGATCCGGATGTCATGGGCAAGGCGCTGAGGGAGCTGCCTTATCAGAACCGGCCGCGAGACGTCATCGTTCCTGGCCTGCTGGAAGGCCTGGACAACGTCAACCGCCTGGTCGCGCCCTGGCTGCAAGAGCCCATGACGGCAGCGGAATCGCAACAGACCAAAGTGGCGGCTTCGGGCAAAACGAACCGCCGGGCCCAGGTCTCCTCCGGCGATTGAAATCCGGAACCATTGGCGTAACATTCCGGTTCAAGATCAGACCCGTCCTTAAGGTGCCATGACCTCCGAAGGCATTATGGAAGCGCATTGTCCAAAGCCCGTTGCCTTCATCCTGAAAGGTTATCCGCGCCTATCGGAAACCTTCATTGCCCAGGAAATCGAGGCACTTGAGCGCCGCGGCCTGAATATCCGTATCGTCTCCCTGCGCCATCCCACCGACCGTACTGTCCATCCCGTGCACCGGCGCATCGAAGCCGACATCAGTTATCTGCCGGAATACCTTTATCAAGAACCCATGCGGGTTTGGCGGTCCTGGCGCAAGGCGCGCCGCCTGCCGGGCTATAAAGCGGCACGCGCCCTGTGGCTGGCCGATCTCCGCCGCGATCTCACGCCCAACCGCATCCGCCGCTTTGGCCAGGCGCTGGTTCTGGCGGCAGAGCTGGCGCCGGAATTCGAACACCTGCACGCCCATTTCCTGCATACCCCCGCCTCGGTGGCCCGCTACACGGCGCAATTGACGGACCGGTCTTGGAGCTGCTCCGCCCATGCCAAGGACATCTGGACCACGCCGGAATGGGAGAAGCGGGAGAAGCTGGCGGAAGTATCCTGGCTGACCACCTGCAGCAAAGCGGCCTATGACCATCTTGCTGCACTGGCGCCCGATGGCGACGCCGGGAACACAGTGATGTTGGCTTATCACGGCATCGACCTGGGTCAGTTCCCAGCGCCGGCAGAAACTGTCGCCGATCGCGACGGACGCGATGACGGCGATCCTGTACGCATCCTCTCCGTCGGCCGGGCGGTGCCGAAAAAAGGCTATGACGATCTGATCGCCGCCCTGGCGGCTCTGCCCGACGGGCTCAACTGGCGTTTCGATCACATCGGCGGCGGCGCTTTGGCCCATGGTCTGCGCGACCTTGCCCGGGACGCGGGCATCGATGACCGGATTACCTGGCATGGCGCCCAGCCTCAGGAGGCGGTGCTGGAGGCTTGCCAAGGGGCCGACTTGTTCGTGCTGGCCAGCCGCATCGCCCCCGACGGCGACAGAGATGGCCTGCCGAATGTGCTGATGGAGGCGCAAAGCCAGGGGCTGGCCTGTATTGCCACCCGGGTCTCGGCCATTCCGGAGCTGATTGCGGATGGCGAAACCGGGCTGTTGGTGGAACCGGGCGACCGGAACGGGCTGACAGAGGCCCTGGCCGCCCTGATCGCCGACCCTGGCAGGCGCCGGGAGTTCGGTCGGGCGGGAATGAAACGGGTACGGTCGGAATTTTCCCACGAATACTGGATCGATCGCCTGGCGGTGAAGTTCGGCCTCGCTCAAGAGCCGAAACTCGACGAAGTCGGCAAGGCCGTCCGAGAAGCCTGATGGCGGCCCGGCGCATCGCCTTTTATGCCCCCTTGAAGGCGCCCAGCCATCCCATACCGTCAGGCGACCGGCACATGGCCCGTCTCTTGCTGCGGGCCTGGAAAGCGGCGGGGGCGACGGTGGAAGTGGCCTCTGACTTTCGTGCCTATGACGGGCGGGGCGAACCGGCCGCGCAGGAAGTCCTGCGGCAACAGGGCTTGTCCCTGGCCGATGATCTGATTGCCCACTACCGGGCTCTGCCAGCGGCGGCGCGGCCCAATGCCTGGTTCACCTATCACCTTTATCATAAGGCTCCTGATTGGCTGGGCCCGCGGGTCGCGCAAGCCTTGGAGATCCCTTATCTGGTGGCCGAGGCGTCCTTTGCGCCAAAACAGGCGGGCGGGCCATGGGATCTGGGTCATCGGGCGGCGGCGGAAGCCATCGGCCAGGCCGCCTGGGTCTTTTGCCTGACCCGGCTGGACATGAACTGTGTCCGTCCTCTTGTGCCGTCGGGCCATCATCTGGCCTATCTGCCGCCGTTCCTGGATCCGACGCCGTATTTGGCAGCCCAAGGCGATCGCGCAGCATTGGCGCAGCGCACGGGTCTTGACCCTGATCGCCGCTGGTTGTTGGCGGTGGCGATGATGCGGCCCGGCGTCAAGGTGGACTCCTACCGCCGCCTGGCGTCCGCGCTGGCCTGCCTGAACCGGGACGATTGGCAACTGCTCGTGGTTGGCGACGGCGACGGGCGAGCCGAGGTCGAGGCCGCCCTGGCGCCCCTGGGCGAAAAAGTAAAGTTCGCGGGCGCGGTGGCGGGCGATGCCTTGCCCGATATCTACGCCGGTTGCGATCTTTATCTTTGGCCGGGTGTGGGCGAAGCCTACGGCATGGCGTATCTTGAGGCCCAGGCGGCGGGCCTGGCCGTGGTGGCGGGCAATGAAAGGGGCGTGCCTGACGTGGTGTGTGATGGTGAAACAGGTATCTTGACCGCGCCCGGGGATGATCGGGCCTTCGCCCAAGCTGTCTCCCGGTTGCTGGACGATGACGCCCTGCGGCAAGAACTCGCAGATCAGGCCCAGGCGTTCGCGGGCCGGGAACGCAGCATCGAAACAGCCGCCTCGGCCTTAGCGGCGGCCCTGCCATGAGCCTGTTGGGTCTGATCCGCCACGGCCGTACCGCCTGGAACGGCGAGGGCCGCCTGACGGGGCGGGCTGATATCCCTTTGACGGCGCAGGGCCAGGCGGCCCTGAAAGGGCTGCGTCCGCCAAAGGAACTGGATGGCGCCCGCTGGCATGTAAGCCCGCTGCTGCGGGCGCGCCAAACGGCCCAGATCATCAGCGGCGGGGCAGCGGACCTGCAGCTCGAAGACCGTCTGATCGAAATGGATTTCGGCGCCTACGAGGGCCGTACCTTGGAAGAGTTGCGCGCCGATCCCGCCGCGGATATGGCCGCCAATGAGGACAGGGGCCTGGATTTCCTGCCCCCGGATGGCGAGAGCCCCCGCATGGTGCAGGAACGCTTGCGCCCGTTTCTGGTGGAACTGGGGCAGCTGGGCGGGCGCCACATCGCGGTGGCCCACAAATCGGTGATCCGCGCCATCTTTGCCCAGGCCCATGGCTGGGACATGCTTGGCCGGCCGCCGGTAAAGCTGCGCTGGGACAAGGCGCACCTCTTTACCGTTGACGACAGCGGCGATGTGACACCCGTGCGCATGAACGTACCCATGGCGGGCGAGGAAGACACATGAGCGCCGCGCAAAAGCGGGTTTTGTTCTATGTCCAGCATTTGTTGGGCATCGGCCATCAGCGCCGCGGCGCCACCCTGACCCGGGCCATGGCGGACGCGGACCTGGCGGTCACTTATGTCTCGGGCGGCCACGGCATTCCTAACCTGGACCTGGGCGGCGCCGGCTTGGTGCAGCTGCCGCCCGTGCGCGCCGTGGATCTATTTTTCAAGAAGCTGGTTGACGAACACGATCAGCCCATCGATGACGCCTGGCGCGCCCGCCGCCGGGATGCCCTGTTGGCGGCCTGGCAGGAGGTGCAACCTCACATAATTCTGCTTGAACTGTTTCCCTTCGGGCGGCGGCAGATGCGCTTCGAACTCTTGCCCCTGCTTGATGCCGCCCTGGCCACGCCGCATCGGCCGGTGATCGTCTGTTCTGTGCGCGATATCCTTGTGGCGCCGCCCAAGCCCGAGCGACTGGTGGAGATGCTGGAGCGGGTGGAAACCTATTTCGACCACGTCCTCGTGCACGGGGACCCGGACCTGATCCCCTTTGATGCCACTTTTCCGCACGCCGAGCAGATCGCCGACAAATTGCACTATACCGGCTATGTGGTGGACCGCACCGGCAAGCGGGGCGGACCGGGCAGTCCCGGCTGGGACGAGGTTCTGGTTTCCGCCGGCGGCGGCGCGGTGGGTGATCAACTGCTGCGTACTGCCATTTCCGCCCGGCGGGAGAGTGCTTTGGCGGAGAAACGCTGGCGCGTCCTTGTTGGCGTCAAGGCGGAAGAAGAGGAGTTCCGGGCCCTCGCCGCCTTTGCCGCGGCGGAAGACGATAAGGGAATCATTGTCGAACGGTCCCGCGGCGATTTCCCCACTTTGTTGATGAACTGCGCTCTCTCCATCAGCCAGGGCGGCTACAACACCATAATGGAAGGCATGCACGCAGGTGCCAGGGCAGTGGTGGTGCCTTACGCCGGCGGCCTGGAAACGGAACAGACCCTGCGGGCCAATCTTCTGGCCAAACGCGGTGTCATCACCGCCATAGACGAGGGTGGACTGTCGCCGGCTGCCATTGTCGATGCCATCGACCGGGCCTTGGCGACCGAACCAGCGAAGGCGCAGATCCGCACCGACGGCGCCGCTGACAGCGCCGCGCGCATTGCGGCCTGGGCCCAAAGCCTGGATTGGTGAGAAATGGCGAGTTGGGGGGATTTGCGCGCGGAGTTGCATGCATGGGCCGAGGCAGGGCAGCCGGCGACGCTGTGGTGGCGGGATGACGATGCCACGAAAACCGGCCCCAGGCTGGCACGGCTTTTGGCATTGGCCCGAGATGCCAAGGTCCCGCTGGCATTGGCCGTCATTCCTGGCCAGGTTCAGGATGATCTCGTGGCCGCGGTCGCAGAGATGGCCAATTTGTCTTTGCTGGTGCACGGCCTGCATCATCGGAATTTGGCAAGCGAAGGCGAAAAAAAGGCGGAATTCGGTCCGCACCGGCCGGTGCACGAAATGCTGGGTGATGCGGCCATCGCCTATGAAGCCCTTCTGGCCCGTTTCCCGGAGCAGGCCCGGCCCATCTTTGTCCCACCGTGGAACCGGATGGACGAGCGTTTGGCGGCCCGGCTACCCCTGGCTCGATTAACCGGTTTGTCCCGTTATGGACCGCGCACCACCGCCGCCGCGGCGCCGGACCTTGTGGAATGCAATTGCCATGTGGATTTGGTCAATTGGCGCGGTGACCGGGGCTTTGTCGGCCGTGGCGCAGCCCTCGACGGATTGATCGGACATCTCGCCGCGCGCCGCGGCGGCACCGTGGATGCCAGTGAGGCGACCGGCATCTTGACACATCACGATGTCATGGACGAAGAAGCATGGAAATTTCTGGCGGAATTGTTCGACCGCACAACAGAATGTGATGGTGCTCACTGGTTATGTGCAGATGAAATCTTTAGGCTGCCCGTATGAACCAATACCGCTATCCGCCGAAAGAACTTGTAGGGGAATATATCCGCGCTGGATTGGGCGTATTTGTGCCACTTGCACTGATTCTGTTTACGGACTTGTTACCGCTTATCGCCTACATTCTATTAGCTCTGGTTGCGCTGTTCGGCGTCTACGGATTGCGGACGGCATTGCGCCAGGCATCGGTTATCATCGTCGATGACATCGGCGTGCGCCAGGAGGGACCATTGGGGGGCGTATTCAATAGGGCCATTCGCTGGTCGGAAATGAGGGATTTCCGCCTGCGCTATTATTCCACCCGGCGTGACCGGAAGGACGGATGGATGCAATTGGTGCTGCGCGCCAAGGCCGGGTCAGACAGCCGCGGCCCCATTCGCATGGATTCTAACCTGCCCGAATTCGACGATATCGTGAAGCAGACCTATGAACACGGGCGGGAAATCGGTCTGGCCATCGATCCCACCTCGGCCGCCAATCTGGCTTCCATCGGACTCGGCGACGGCGAAGCGGTACCGGCAACGGACGAGGCGGTATCGCGGCCATGAGCAACGTTCTGCGCGTCCGTGACCTGATTGTCGAGTTTCAGGCCGCAGAAGGCCTGATCCGGGCCGTGGACGGCGTCTCCTTCACGGTCCCCCAGGGGCGCACTGTCGCCCTGGTCGGGGAATCCGGTTCGGGCAAATCCGTGGTCAGCCAGACCATCATGCGCATCCTGCCCACCACCGCCAATATCGTGAACGGCGAGGTCTTGTTCCTGGATCCGGACAAGCCGGGTTCGTTCGTGGATCTGACCAAGTTGCATGCGGATTCAAAGGATATTCGAGCCGTGCGCGGCGGCCGCATTTCGATCATCTTCCAGGAGCCGATGACCTCGCTGTCGCCCCTGCATACCATCGGCAACCAGATTTCCGAGGCCCTGCTGCTGCACCGGGATGTTCCGAAAAAGCAGGCCATGGAAATGACAGCGGAAATGCTGCGCATGGTGGGTTTTCCGGATCCGGAACAATCAGTCTTCAAGTATCCCTTTGAATTGTCCGGCGGTCTGCGACAACGGGCGATGATCGCCATGGCCCTGGTCTGCCGGCCGGCCCTGTTGATTGCCGACGAACCCACCACGGCCCTGGATGTGACCATTCAGGCCCAGATCCTGAAACTGATCGCCGATCTGCAGTCGGAATTGAACATGGCGGTCTTGATGATCACCCATGATCTGGGCGTGGTCGCCAACGTCGCCGACGAGGTTGTGGTGATGTACCACGGCAAGGTGATGGAGCGCGGCCCCGTCGCCGACATCTATGACCGCCCCGAACACCCCTATCTCAAGGCCCTGATGCTGGCCGTGCCCCGGTTCGGCATGAAGCCAGGCGAGCGGCTCGTTCCCTTGCGCGAGATCAGCGCCGATGCGGGGCAATTGTTGAAGCAAAAAGAGCCCTGGCCCGAAACCGCCCGCGCTGCCGGTCCGCTGTTGGACGTCAAACATCTGAGCAAGAGTTTCGAAACCCGCAAGCGCAAACTGCTCGGCGGCAAGCCGGGGGGCAAGGTGCTGGCAGTGGATGACATCTCCTTCCATGTGGAGCCTGGCGAGTGCGTCGGCTTGGTGGGGGAGAGCGGTTGCGGCAAGACCACCACCTCGAAAATGATCATGCGGGCCCTAACGCCGGATTCAGGGGAGTTGCGTTTCAACGACCACGGCAAGATCGTGGACGTCCTGGCCCTGAAGGACGATGACCTGTTCGCCTTCCGGCGCAAGGTACAGTTCATTTTCCAGGACCCCTTCTCCTCCCTGAACCCGCGCATGACCGTGTTCGATATTATTTCCGAGCCCTTGAATATTCACCAGATCGGCGACCGCGAGGAGCGTTCGGCCCGGGTGCAGGAACTGATGACACTTGTGGGGCTGGATGCCCGGTATTTGCGGCGCTATCCCCACAGTTTCTCAGGCGGGCAGCGTCAACGCATAGGCATCGCCCGGGCCCTGGCCCTGCAGCCGGACCTGCTGATCTGCGATGAACCGGTCTCGGCCCTGGATGTCTCCGTCCAGGCCCAGGTCCTGAACCTTTTGAAGGAC
>CAYFPL010000006.1:51392-378331 GCA_964344935.1 uncultured Rhodospirillaceae bacterium | reverse complement strand
CTTTGCCTTCACCGGCGCCGATTTCGAGGATGTCGCCGGCGCCGAAATTATGCATCGCCTTGATGCGGCCAAATGGTCTCCCATCCGAAAATTCCACGGCCAGACCGATCAGGTCGGCGTGGTAGAACTCGTCATCATCATCCGTCAGTTCGGGCAGCATGCCCCGTTCGACATATAATTGCGTGCCCTTCAACGCCTCTGCCTGGTCGCGGTTACCCACTCCTGAAACCGCCGCCAGAAGGCCGCCCTTCGTCGGGCCCCGCAAGGTAATCTCAACTTCCCGCCCGGCCTCGTCACGCAAGGGGCCATAGGCGGTGATGTCCTCTGGCGTTTCGGTGTAACTGCGAAGTTTCACCAGGCCCTTGATGCCGTGGGCGGCGACAATTTCGCCCATCAGAAGGCGTTCGTCGGCCATTTCCCTACACCGGGCCCGGCGGCGGGGCTACTCCTCCGCCTTTTCCTCTTCGGCTTCCTCGGCCGGGGCTTCTTCCGCCGTTTCTTCCGCAGCTTCCTCCGCTGGCGCTTCCTCGGCAGCCGCCTCTTCGACCGGGGCCTCTTCCGCAGGCGCTTCCGCCTCCGCCTTGGCAGCCTCCGCCGCCTCTGCTGCGGCAGCCAGGCGCTCCTGCGCCTTTGCCTTGGGCTTAGCCTTTTGCGGATTGTTCCGTTGCGCCGGCATCGGGATGATCTCCGCCTGGCCAAGGAACCTGGCCACCCGGTCCGTAGGCTTGGCGCCCTTGTCCAGCCAATAGCGGATGCGTTCGTCCTTCAGCACCACGCGGCTTTCGCTGTCCTTGTCCAGCAGCGGGTCGTAAGTGCCGAGCCGCTCGATATAGCGGCCATCTCGCGGCATACGGCTATCGGCGACCACAATGCGATAGTGGGGCCGTTTCTTTGCCCCGCCACGGGCCAGTCTGATCTTCAATGACATATGGGTATTCCTGTTTCCTGCAATATTCTGAATTCGGTGGTGTCTATCTTAAGAATTGCTAGCGCGGGGGCAGCATGCCGCCCATGCCGGGTAGGCCCTGCTGCGGCCCGCCGAGGCCGGGCAGACCGCCACGCATCATGCCTTTCTTGCCCATTTTCGAAACCTTTTTCATCATCCCGGACATCTGCTTGAACTGCTTCAACAGCCGGTTCACTTCCTGGACGGAGGTGCCGGAACCGGCCGCGATACGTTTCTTGCGCGAAGCATGGATGATTTTCGGTTTGGTGCGTTCTTCCAGCGTCATGGAAAGGATGATGGCTTCCTGGCGCTTGATCAGCTTGGGGTCGAGATTGGCCTCGGCCATTTGTTTCTTCATCTTGCCGACGCCGGGCAGCATGGCCATGAGGCCGTCCAGACCGCCCATCTTGGATATCTGCCGTAACTGATCCAGCAGATCGTTCATGTCGAACTGGCCTTTTTGCACTTTCTTGGCCAGTTTTTCCGCTTCTTCTTCGTCGATGCCTTCGGCGGCCTTCTCCACCAAACTGACCACGTCGCCCATGCCGAGGATGCGGGAGGCGATGCGATCCGGGTGGAAGGTTTCGATCTCGTCCAGCTTTTCACCGACGCCCAAAAGCTTGATGGGGCAGCCTGTCACCGCCCGCATGGAGAGCGCCGCGCCACCGCGGCCGTCGCCATCCACCCTGGTCAGCACGATACCGGTCAGGTTCAGGCGTTTGTTGAACTGCTCCGCCACGTTGACCGCGTCCTGGCCCGTAAGGCTGTCGGCGACCAGCAAAGTTTCCACCGGTTGTGCCACGCCGTGGACGGCTTGGACTTCGGCCATCAATGCTTCGTCTACATGCATGCGGCCGGCGGTATCCAGCAGCACGATATCGAAACCCTGCAGCTTGGCCGCTTGCATGGCCCGATTGGCGATGTCGTTGGGGTTCTGGCCTTCAACGATGGGCAGGGTCGGAACATCGATCTGCTCGCCAAGGACCTTTAGCTGCTCCATGGCTGCGGGACGGCGGGTATCGAGCGAGGCCATCAGGACCGTCTTTTTATCCCGCTCTACAAGGCGCTTGGCCAGCTTGGCCGTGGTTGTGGTTTTGCCCGAACCTTGCAGGCCGACCATCATGATCGGCGCTGGCGGCACCGCGTTCAGATTGATCTCAACGGCTTCTGATCCGAGGGTTTCAACCAGGCAGTCATTGACGATCTTGACCACCATCTGGCCTGGCGTGACGCTCTTGATAACCTCTTGACCGACAGCGCGTTCGCGCACTTGCTTGATGAAATCGCGGGCCACGGATAGGGCCACATCGGCTTCCAGCAAGGCTTGCCGTACCTCACGTAGGGCCGCGTCAACATCGCCCTCGCTCAGCGCGCCGCGCCGGGTGAGCTTGTCGAATACCGTTCCCAGACGGTCTGTCAGGCTTTCAAACATCAGCCGTTACCGTTCCACCAAACGCCAGTCATAGCCAAAAAAATGCACGCAAAACCAAGCCGCGCGGCTAGCATTCGCGCGAGCTTGGGTCGCGGCGGTTTTTAGGTGCAACAGGCGAATGTGTCAAGTCGCAGAAGGGCAAATTGGCTCCGCCGGGCGCCCGGCAATTGGCGGAAAATCCGCGATCCCGCAACAAATACATGGATCTGCATTCAACCGGTAGAAAGTGCGGCTAATTTTGCGCTCGAATAATCCCGATTTCGTCGTATGATTAGGGCAGTAATGTGTACTTGTTCTAGGAATCTTGAGTAATTGGTCGCCATAGCCGAGTTATCGTGTGATCTGGCCGAAGCACCGAATTGCCGGCGTTTCCTGGAAGCATGGCAGGACTGGCGCGGCGACAAGCTGCTTCCCGACAGGAAAGACGTGCGCCCGGAACGTCTGGGGCCGGCACTGGAAGGTGTCAGTATTCTGGAATATCGCGGCCCGGACGAGTTGAACTATCATCTCGCATCCACCTTGCTGAACGAACTTCTCGGGCGCGATCGGACTGGTGACAACTACGCCCTCGGTCCGGACCCCGAATTGGCCGCTTTGCGGCTGCACCGCCACAATCTGATCCGGCAAACTCCGTGCGGCATGGTGGCGTTGGTGGATTTGAAGCTACCCAGCGGAAGAGTAATTTCGTTGACGACGCTAACCCTGCCGGTGCGGGCGGACTGTGCGGATCAATATGACAGGGCCTATGTGGCGGCCGACAGCCATGGGGCCCGAGATTGGCATGATGTGCAAAGCATCGCCGTCCTGCCAATTGCCCACCAGGTCATTGCAGTTGACATTGGCGCCGGCGAGCCGGATGCGGCTTTGATCAACACCGTCCCGGCCATCGGCACCTAATCTGCCGGGGAATTTCCCCTGGTTTAGGCGGCACGCACGCCAGCGAGGAATTTGTCTACTTCATCCTTTAGGTGCACGGACTGCTGCGAGAGTTCCGATGCGGCGCCAAGCAATTGATCCGTGGCGCTTCGGTTTTCCAGGGCACCGGCCTTGATCTTGGTTACATTGGCGTTGACTTCATTGGTGCTGTTCGTGGCCTCGCCAACATTGCGGTTGATCTCGGCCGTTGCGCCACCTTGTTCCTCCACAGCCGTGGCGATGGTGGCCGCGATGTCGCTCATGTTGCCAATGGTCTTGCTGACACCGTCGATGACCTTTACCGCAGAGCCGGTAGCGCCCTGAATGGCTCGGATCTGTTCGGCTATGTCTTCGGTCGCTTTCGCCGTCTGGTTGGCCAGGTTCTTGACCTCCGAAGCCACCACGGCAAAGCCCTTGCCCGCATCGCCGGCCCGGGCTGCCTCGATCGTGGCATTCAGAGCCAGCAGGTTGGTCTGGTTGGCGATGTCGCTGATCAATTCGACGACCGTATCGATATGTTCGACGGTCTTCACCAGGCCTTGGACTTCCGCTGTCGCGCCCTGCGCTTCGGCAACGGCCTCCTGGCTGATCTTGTTGGATTCCTCCGCCTGGCTGGCGATCTCATTCACAGTGCGCGTCAATGCCTCGGTTGCGGCTGACACACCGTTGACGTTGGTGGCGGCGTGTTCGGATTCTTCCGCCACGGTTTCTGATTGGGCAACGTTCTGATCGGCGATGCCCAGCATACTCTGCGCCGTAGCTTCCATCTCGGTCGACGCTGTCGATACCGTTTCGACGATGCCAAGGACCGATTGCTCGAATGTCCGGGCGAGTTCCAGCATGGCTTCGCGGCGATCCGCTGCGGCACGCTTTTCCTGCTCCTTTTGTTCGGCCTCGATGCGCTGTTTCTCCAAGGCGTTTTCCTTGAAGACACCAACCGTGCGGGCCATGGCGCTGATTTCATCGCTACCCGTAGCGGCGATTTCGACCGAAAGGTCGCCTTCCGCCAGGCGTTCCATCACAGTTGCCGTCCGGATCAGGCGGGCCGAAACATTGCGGTTGATATAGAGCCAGCCGATCAACACTGCGATACCCAGCGAGACCAGTGTGATCGCCGCCAGGGCCAAGGTGCCGTTCTTGATTGCCAACTCTGACGCGGCGGAAGCGTCCTCGAGGACGGTTTCCGCACCTTCGACAAGGCCATTGACCTCGCCACCCAGGCTGGTGGCCAAATTCCGGCTTTGCGCCATGGTCGCCGCGACCGATTGTTCGATCTTGAATTCAGCATCGCGCAAGGCAAAAACACCGCCGTCGCCAAGCCCCAGTCCGCTGAGTTGAGTAGCCAGTTGCGCGGCCTGCTTGCCGGCATCGCTCTCAGGCAGGTGTTCCGTCGCCTTTGCCAACGAGGCGGACAACTCGTCGAAGCGCGTCTTCAATTCACTCGCCTGTTTCGGGGAAAGGGCCGCAGTTGCCTGCAGCAAAATGCCGGCGACTTCATTGGCCACGGCCTTGAGTTCCATCATGCCGCGCAAACGGCCCATGTCCTTGTTGATTAGCTCAGAAAACGCCGAATTCAAGGTCTCGGAGGTATCCTCCACGGCCAGAATGGCGTTGAAGTTGGCATCGTCGACCAGCGGTTCCGTGGTGTGCAGCAGTTCTGAATGAGTGGTTTGAATATCGGATAGCGTGGCGATACGCCGGCCCCGCCACAATTCTCGTTCGGCGCCGGTATTTTCCAGTTCATGTCGCCGGGAGAGGAATACATTGTCCTCGTCCTTGCCGAAGGACTGGATGAACAGGAACGACATTTCCAAAGCGTCGCGGACTTCGCTTTCCTCGGCCAGTTCTCCAACCGCCTCGGCTAGTTTTGCCGTCACGGCCTCGAAACGTTCCTGCACGGGCTGGAGGTCTTCAACGTTGTTGGCGGACATCCCTTCGCGCAAGAGGGCAAAGGCAAGATTGGCGCTGGCCTGGAATTGCAGGATTACCCGCAAGTTTACCATGTCCACTTCGCTCAGCTTTTGCCAGGCCTCCGAAGCACCAGCCATGGTCTCGTCTGAATTTGCGACCAGGTCAGCGTTGGCCTTATCGATGATGGGTACCAGGGCGGCCAGCAGATCGCGGTGGCTTTGTGCAATGTTTTGAGTAAGGGCCAGGCGCTTGTCACGCAACACCAGCCGCTGGGACATTTGACTGTTTAATTTTCCGAGTTGGCCGGAGATTTCCCCGCCGATACCGCGCAGTCGTTCTACCGCCTCCTGGTCGTCGGCTGCCGCTTCGACAAGATCCATCTGCGTTCCCAGATTGGCCTCGTTCCGCGCCAGATTGTCGGCTGCGACTTTCAATTGTTTGCCGTCGCTGGCTGCGGTCAGGGTGGGCACGGCAGCGGCGATTTCCTTGGAAGTTTCCGATAATCGCAGAGCATTGGTAATGGCGGGTGCCGCTTCTTCGGTGACCATTTGCAGCGACGTACTGACATAACTGAATGCGAAGTAGGATACGGCGGCGGCGCATACGGTCAGGGCGGAAACGATGCTGAAGGCGGCAATGAGCCTGACTTTTACGCTGCTGATCAGGTTTGCCAGGCGGCTGGTGGCGGGCTTCTCAGAGGACATACCAATCTCCGGAAACAGGCGGCTGGGCGGACGAATAATGTTTGTGCGCGGCAGTCGCTGAAGTCTTAATCACGTCTTGGACCGGGAAATCCCAGGTCCGGCGACGGACCGCGGCATAGCGCCGCGGTCCGAAGCGGTGAACCTACGAAGCAGGCTTCACAGGCTTGAACGATCCATCAGCCTGGATGTGGGTCAGGAAGACCTTGTCCATGCCTTGGTTGTCGCCCTGACCGTAGGTCAAGGTAACGCCACCAAGATCGATCTTGCCCATCTTCGCGATGGTGTCGGTCAGACCCTTGCGGGTGATCTCGCCCTTCATGTTTTCCAGGGCCATCACCACCAGGCGGCCGACCATGTAACCTTCCAGGGTCACGAAGCCGGGCTCGGCCTTGGGGTCATGTGACTTCAGGGCAGCCTGGTACTGTTTCACCAGCGGTGTCTGGGTGTTCCAGGGGAAAGGCACGACCTGGCTGACGATAACGCCTTCGCCATCCTTGCCCAGTTCCTTGGCCAAGGCCTTGCTGCCGACGAACGAGATGTTCACGAACGTGGCTTTCATGCGAGACTTTTTGGCCAGCTTGATGAAGGCGGCGCAAGGCTTATAGGCGCCGACCATGACGACGGCCTGGGGCTTACCCTTGCGGATCTTCAACAGGCCGGACTTCACGGCGACGGTGTTCCGCTTGTAGGTGCCTTCGGCAACCAGCTTCAGGCCACGCTTCTCCATGGCCTTCTTGACGCCTGCCAGGCCGACCCGGCCAAAGCTGTCGTCTTGATAAAGGATGGCAATGCGGTCATAGCCCTTGTCCTTGGTCAAGTACTCGATCCAGGCTTCGGTTTCCTGACCATAGGTGGCCCGGACGTTAACCACGTTGCTGTTCTCAGGCTTGCGCAGGAAGCCCGCACCGGTGAACGGACCGATGAACGGTACGCCCTGGGCGGTGGCGATGGGCTGCGTGGCCTTGGATGTGGGCGTACCCACGGCGCCGATCAAGGCAAAGACCTGATCAACGTCGATCAGCTTCTTGACGTTGGCGATCGACTTCTCCGGCTCGTATCCGTCATCGTATTCGACGACTTCAAGCTTGCGGCCGTTGACGCCGCCAGCGTCATTGGCTTCCTTGAAAGCCGCCGCGATGCCTTGGCGCATGCCGTTTCCGAGGGCCGATGCGGGGCCGCCGAAAGCCGCCGACTGGCCAAATACGATCCGGTCCTTGAAGACGCCGTTTTCGGCTGCCAAAGACACTGTAGAAGCCATCATCGCACCGACCGTGATCGATACAGCCCCCAAAAGTAATTTCCGCGTCATATATCTGGTTCCTTGTGTGAAAGACGTTGGAAGGATTTGCCTCCCCGGCAAATCGGCCCTGATGAGCCTGTTCAATGTCAACAAAGGGCTTTTCACATAAGATTGTTGAAATATCCTTAATGGCATAACCAATATGGCGTATATGTTTTCGAGGTTCTGCAATTTTCAATTGTGTGATGATTTCATTGCATTGTCGCCAGAATTGATGACGGAACCCCAGGCAAGGCGGTTTTCCTCCAAATATCCCCCGCAGACAGCCGGATCTGATGGCGCTATAATGGTTGCAACGGGGAGCGAGAGTTTTGAAAAAAAATATCTGTATAGGATTGGCTTTTGCCGCGGCACTGGCGTGGGCGGCACCATCGGCTGCCGAAAAGATCAATGACGGCATAGACAAAGAAACGGCGTTCGAAAACGCCCTGGCTGCCTACAAGGCTGGCGACACGGAAGCGTCGGTTCGGTGGTCACGCATCGCGGCTGAAAAAGGCCATGCACCAAGCCAGCATGCTCTAGCGACCATGTTCGCCACCGGTCAGGGGGTCGGCCTCGATTACGCAAAGGCCTTGAAATGGTGGCGTCAGGCCGCTGGCCAGGGCGATGTTCATTCGATCTACAATTTAGGCGTCATGTATTCCCATGGCCGCGGTGTGCCGGTGGATTACGTGGAAGCCTATAAATGGCTGCATCTGGCGACTGAAATGGGCTTTCAAGACGCCTATCAGCTGCAGCCGAGGTTGGCTGAAACGATGAGCCTGGGCGAGATCGCCATTTCCCAGGCCAAGGCCCGTGCCTGGGCGGCCAGGCACGGGTTGCATTGACCTCTATTTCTTGGTGATCACGACTTCAAGGTAGGCACCGGGGACAACCATGGTGCCATCCGTGGCGGTGTTGAAACGACCGATCAGGTCGATCAGATCCGTTCGCAGCGCGGCCTTGCCGGCGTCGTCCAGAATGCCCATGGTTTTCACGATGGGACCAAAGGCGTTTTCAAATATCTCCATCCAATGTTCAGGCGACCGATACCGGAAGACGAAGGCCCGTTCTTGGATACTAAGGTCGCTGGCGATGGCGCCGAACAATTCATCGAGATAGTCCTCGGTGCCCCAGAATGCCGGAGATTTCACGCCTGCCGGCGGGGGATTGTACTGCCCAACTGTCTTGAACATGTTGCCGACGAAGCCATCCGGGGTCCAGTTCGCCATGCCGATTTTACCCCCTGGCCGGCAGACGCGGCTCAATTCTGATGCGGCCCGAACATGGTTGGGCGCGAACATGACGCCGAATGTGGAACCGATGGCATCGAAGGCATGGTTCTCGTATGGTAGGTTCTCGGCGTCCGCAATCTCGAAATTGACCGTCAGGCCGCAGGCTTCCGCGCGAGCCGCGCCAAAATCCAACAAATCGCCAACGTAGTCGGTCGAGGTCACATCGCCATGGCGACGGGCCGCGGCCAGTGTGAAATTGCCGTTGCCGGCAGCCACGTCAAGGACGCTGTGCCCGCCGCGCAGATCCATCGCCTCGGCAAGGTTTTCCCCGACAATCTGCAAAGTCGCGCCGATCGAGGCGTAGTCGCCTGCGGACCAAGTGGCGTTTTGCTTTGCCTTGATGGCTTCGAAGTCAACGGCATCGCCCGTTTCCGGTGCAAGTTTCACGGCTTTGTTCATTTTCTCTTCCCTTGTTCGATTCTTGGCGGACGTGTTGAAAGCACCGCCTCTGAAGGGAATGTGACCCCTTTCCGCCAAGTGCCGGCTGTGGACTTGCTGCAGAACGGCTATATTCTTTCTCTAGAGGCTTCTGGGCAGAGAAATGTGCCGGACCGGGCAATGCCATGATCTACAGATTTGATCAGTTCGAAATCGACAGCGAGCGCTATGAAGTGCGCCGTGATGGCGCCGTTATCAAGGTCGAGCCTCAAGTTTTCGCCATTTTGGAACTGCTCGCCGCCAATCAGGGCCGCCTGGTCAGCAAGGAAGATTTGAACGAGCGGATCTGGGGCGGCAGGGTCGTCTCCGAAGGGGTGGTCAACAGTCGCATACGCTCGGCCCGGCAGGCCCTGGGCGATAGCGGTCAAGCACAACGGATGATCGAAACGGTCCGCGGGCGTGGCTTTCGGCTCAGCAAAAGCCTCGATGTGGCAGTGGTTTACCCTGATCATCAACCGGCGCCGGTGCCGGAACCGTCCGCCGGCGTGGAGGAAACGATGGATTCGGCGCCGTCCATCGCCATTCTGCCCTTTCAATTGCTGGGCGGTGAAGGACGCCATGCCATGATGGCGGACGCTTTGGCGCACGAGGCCATCGTCGCCCTGTCCCGGCTGCAATGGCTTACGGTCATCGCTCGGGGCTCGTCATTCAAGTTCCGGGGGCCGGATGTGGATCTGCAGGCTGCCGGCAAAGTGCTGGGCGCGCGCTATTTCCTGACCGGCGCCTTGACTATTGAATCGCCCCGAACCCTGGTCACGGCGGAACTTTGGCGCGCCGACAATCTGGAGCTTTTGTGGGCCGAACGCTACGAAGGCAAGCTGGACGATCTCCTGACGCTGCCCCGGACCATCGCCCAACAGATCGCTACCAGCCTGGATATTCGCATTCCGGTGCTGGAGGCGAGCCGCGCCGCCCATATTCCGACAGAGAACCTTGATTCCTGGACGGCTTATCATCGCGGCTTGTGGCACATGTACCGTTTCAACGCCCACGACAACGAAATTGCCACCCAGATGTTCCAGCGGGCCATCTCGGGCGACCCAAATTTCGCACGGGCTTATGCGGGTCTGTCCTTCACCCACTTCCAGAACGTATTTGTGGGCTTTACCAAGGACCTCGAGACGGACCAACGGCTGACGCTGGAATACGCCGACAAAGGCATGGAATTGGGTCCGTTCGATCCCTTCACTAATCTGAACAAGGGACGCGCCCATATGCTGGCGGGCGATTTGCAGGCAGCCGGTTCATGGCTGGACCGTTGTGTCGAGCTCAATCCAAACTATGCCTTCGCCATCTATAATCGCGGCTGGCTGAAAACCATGTGGGGTTTGGGCGCGGAGGGCGAGGCAAGTCAGGAACTGGCATTGCGCCTAAGCCCCATCGATCCCCTGCGTTATGCCATGCTGGCGAGCCGGGGCCTATCGCACGTTGTGCGCCGGAACTTTGCCAAGGCGGCGGAATGGGCCGAACAAGGTACGCATGCCCCCAACGCCCATGTCCATATTTCCATGATTGCGGCTGTAACCAACGATCTGGCAGGCAACCCATCCGCCGCCGGGCAATGGGCGGACAACGTCCGTGGGAAATCGCCGAAATACCGCCAGACCGATTTCTTCAGGGCCTTTCCCTTCCAGGACAGCGCGACGCGAGACGAGATCAGCGGCGCCATACGTCGCCTGGGCTTCCCAATCTAAGGACGGTTATGCCGTCACGGCCGGTCGGACCTGTTCGGCGAATAGGTCCATGGAGGCCAGCAGCTGCTCCAGGCTGCCGGCACCGTTGAAATTCAGCTGGAACTGATCCAGGCCCGCGTCGTCACGATATTTGACGATGTCGCTTGCCACGTCCTCTGCACTGCCGTGGCCTGTAAGCCGGTTTCCGTCAGGGTCATGTGGGTCTTTGCCGGTAATCTCGGAGAAATTCACCCGGAAACTCATGCGTATCTGCGGCGGTTCTGCCCGGCCCATTTTCTCACAGGCGGCCAATAGCTTTGCCTTGTTGTCGATCAGGGTATCCAGCGGTGTCGGCACCGGCTGCCATACGGCTGCGAACTCGGCTGCCCGGCGCAACGCAGCCCTGGATGATCCGCCGATCCAGATAGGCGGGTGGGGCTGCTGCACCGGCTTGGGCGATGAGTACATATCCTCGAACTGGTGGTATTCGCCTCCGAATGAAATGGGATCCGGCCCCCAACAGGCCTGGCAGACCCGCAAATACTCGTCGGTGCGGGCGCCGCGATCCTCGAAGTTCACGGCCAGGGCGGCGAATTCGTTCTCCACCCAGCCGGCGCCGACGCCAAGAATGACCCGGCCGTCGGAGAATTGATCCAACGTCGCTACGGTCTTCGCAGTCAAAATGGGATTGCGGTGAGGCAGGATCAGTACCGAAGTGGCAAGTTTGATCCGTTCCGTCTGCGCCGCCAGAAATGCCATCGTGGTCAAAGGCTCGTAAACGTTGCCCCAGGATGCCACCACGCCCGCATCGCCCTTGATGATCAAATGATCATTCAATAGCACCGCGTCGAAACCCAGTTCCTCCGCCCGCTGGGCCGCCGTGACGATAGCATCCGGGGTAGCGGGAAAACCCAGATAATCCGCGTTGGGGATACGGAAGGAAAACTGCATGGCCCGTCCCAGGTTATTTGTCGTCGAATTTCGGGGCAGAGGCGCCGCCGCCACCGTCCACGGCAATGCGCTGGCCGTTGACATAGCTGTTGCCGTCCGAGACCAGATAACGCACCACGTTGGCGATATCTTCGGGCTGGCAGACGTGGCCGAACGGCATATGGGCATCCAGTTGCCGCAAATCCTCTATTCCGGAACGGGCCTTGACCAGACGCCGGCCCATATCGGTCTCAACCAGCGGCGGTGCGACGATATTGGTGCGGATGTTGTGCTTGCTCTCTTCCTTCGCCAGGGTCCAGGCCAGCGCCTCCATGGCTGCCTTGCCCATGTTGTAGGGGGCGCCAAAGGCGCCATAGCTATCTGTGGCGACGGAAGAGATCATGACGATATCGCCGCGGTCCTGTTCCCGCATCATGGGGATCACCAGTTTCGAGAGATAATGCGGCCCGAAGCCATGGACGCGGACCACCCGTTCCATCTCCGCCGGATCAGTGTCGGCGACGGACTGGCCCCGGCTGGCGATGCCGGCGTTGTTGACCAGGATGCCGATCGGTCCCATCGCCTGGCCGATCTCGGCGACCATGGCGCTGGCCTGTTCCAGATCCTCGACGGAAGCTTGAAAAGCCTGTGCCCTGACGCCCAGGGCCTGGATTTCGGCCACGGCCTCTGCCGCCGCCCCCTCGTCCCGGCGGTAATTGACCGCGATATCGGCGCCATCCCGGGCCAAGGCCACGGCAATGGCGCGGCCGATGCCGCGCCCCGCGCCGGTTACAAGGGCGATCCGTCCGTCTAATGACATAAGACACTCCATACTTTTCGTTGCTGCGATTGCGCGGCAAGATATCAGGCGCCGGATGGGTTGAGTAGGGGCCTTACGAGGCCTTGTGATATGATCTTCCCCTGGCACAGGATGGGGTGGCGCAAATGGCGGGATCGAAGTTGCGGATCGAACGATTGGGCCGGAGCCTGGGCGCCCAGGTGTATGGCGTCGATCTGTCCCGATCGCAATCCGAGGACGATTTCGCCGTCATCCGCCATGCCCTGGCTGAACACGAACTTCTGCTGTTTCGGGATCAGGACATCACGGCGGAAGAACAGCTTGCCTTTGGCCGCTGTTTCGGTCCGCCCTCCATCCACCCCTTTTCGCCCAACCTGGCCGAGATGCCTGAACTGATTGTCTTGGACAATCACCGGGATAACCCGCCTCGCCTGACGGATATCTGGCATAGTGACGAGACATTCCGTTCACAGCCGCCCATGGCGACGATCCTGCGCGCCACTATCGCGCCGAAACTGGGCGGCGATACCATGTTTGCCAGCATGTCAGCGGCCTACGAAGGATTAAGCGATGGTATGCAGCAGTTTCTTTCCGGGCTGGAGGCGGTGCACGATTTCAAGCCGTTCCGCAGCCTTTTGCCCAGCGACGAGGACGGCCACCGCCGCCTGCGGGAGTTGGAGGCAGAGTACCCCTTGCAGCATCATCCCGTGGTTCGGGTGCACCCCGAGAGCGGCCGCAAGGTGATCTTCGTCAATCCGCAATTCACCATCGGCATCAAAGGCATGGCGGATAGCGAGGCCCAGCCCCTGCTCGCCACCCTGTTCGACTTGGCCAAGGTGCCGGAGTACCAATTCCGCCTGCAATGGCAGACCCATACCATGGCGGTCTGGGACAACCGGGCCGTGCAGCACTACGCTATCCACGACTATTACCCCCAGCGCCGGCGCATGGAGCGCATTACCATCAGTGGCGATCGACCTTTGAGCGTTGCCGAAGGGGCAGACATACCCCTTCTGGCGCGGAAGCCGTTGGACGGGGAAGCACCGGCCGAAACGGACACCGAACCCTTACGTCAGTTGGAGCGGACCTGACATGCTGCGCAGCGGAAAAGAGCATCTCGAACGGCTGCGGGACGGCCGCGTCGTCTATATCGGTAAGGAACGGGTGGAGGATGTGACCACGCACCCTGCCTTCCGCCACGCCGCGCGAACCGCCGCCGACATCTACGACATGAAGGCCGAGCCTGCGAACCGCGCGGTTACTGCGTTCGAGGAGGATGGCGAGCTATTCTCCTCTTATTACATATTGGCCAAGGATCGGGCGGATCTGCGCAAGCGATCGCAGACCCACCGAAAAATTGCCGAAACCACCTACGGTTTTTTCGGCCGTTCGCCGGATCATGTTTCGTCCTTCGTTGCCGGCATGTGCAAGAAGGCGGACGTCTTGGACACCGAGCGGGGCAAATTCTCGGAGAACCTTTGGGCCTACTACGAACACATGCGCCGCAATGACGTCTATGCGGCCTATGCGGTGCTGCCGCCACAGGCAGCCCGGGACCCGGCCTTCTACCAGAAACAGAACCTGCCCATCCCCACCTTGCAGTTGGTCCGCGAGGAGGACGACGGCGTGGTCATTTCAGGTATGAAGATGCTGGCCACCGGTGCCGTCATCGCCGATGAAATCTGGATCGGCAATGTCATCCCCCTGGCTCCGGATCAGTCGAAACAGGCGATCACCTGTGCGGTGCCCTGCAATGCGCCTGGGTTGTCGTTGTGGTCCCGCAAACCCATGGAACCCAACGCCCGGAACGAGTTTGATAGTCCCTTGAGCTGGCGCCTGGACGAGACGGACGCCATGGTCCTGTGTGACGAGGTCAAAGTGCCGTGGGAACGGGTCTTCGTCCTGGATGATCCGGTGCAATCCTACACCATCTACAACCAGACGCCGTCCCACTGCTACGGCAATCACCAATCCAATGTTCGCTTCCACACCAAGATGCGCCTGCTTGTGGGCCTGGCCAGCAAGATCACGCAATCCACCGGCGCCAACAAGATCCCCGCTGTGGCCGAAACCCTGGGCCGCCTTTCGGCCCTGGAGGCGGGGCTGTGGGGCATGGTGGAAGGGCAGATCGAAGCAGCGGAGGACTGGCCCGAAGGATACGCCACTTTCAACCGGCGCATGATGTACGCGGCCCTGAACTGGTGCACGGAAAACCATTCCGCCATCATCGACAGCGTACGGGAGTTGTGCGGCGGCGGCATATTCCAGATGCCGGCGGATGTGACGGTTATGCACGACGACGACTTACGCCAACAGTTCGAGAACTATTGGCAGACCCCGCAAATGGGCGCCTTGGACCGGATGAAACTATTCCGCCTCGCCTGGGACCTCGTGGGTTCGGAATTCGCCGGCCGTCATCAGCAATATGAAAAATTCTATGCCGGCGCTTCGTTCATCGTGCGCGGCCACAGTTTCCGCGAGGCGCCCTGGGAGGATCTGGACGCCATCGTCGATAATCTATTGGCCGCCTACGACGTACCGCCGGCAGGGGAAGGGTAGACGTTCATGATCCTGGTACAGATTTCCGACACTCATATCGACGAACCGGACACCTTGGTCTATGGCCGCTATGACACATCGGCGGCCTTGGCCAAGGCCGTATCGGCAATCAACGCAATGGATCCCGGTCCTGACCTGGTGCTGCACACCGGCGATATTGCCTCCCACGGCAGCGTGCCGCGCTATGAGGCTTTCAAGGAGATTGTCGAAGCTCTGACAGCGCCTTTGGCCCTCATACCCGGCAATCATGACGACCGGAGCGCCTTGCACGATGTGTTTGGCGGCACACCTGCCTTGCCGGTCGCAGGTGACTTCCTGCATTACGTGATCGAGGATTATCCCGTGCGCATCATCTGCTGCGACAGCGTCATCGCCGACGCCACGCCGGGGGAAATGTGCGCTGAGAGGTTGGCCTGGTTGGATGAGCGCCTAGCAGAGGCGCCGGATCGCCCCACCATCGTAGCTCTCCATCATCCGCCGTTTTATTCCGGCATGACCGGCAGCTCGGCCAAGGGGCTGAAGCATGGCGGCGGAGACTTGGATACGCTGCTCCGTCGGCACGGCCAGGTGGTGCGGGTGCTGGCCGGCCATGTGCACCGCCCCATCACGGCGGCCTTCGGCGGCACAATTGCGTTCGCCGGCCCGACGACCTGCTATCCATTCGATTTGGACATGGGGCCGGAACGGCTCCTAAACCTGAGCCACGAGCCTTCCGGCGTGGCCGTGCATCTATGGCTGGAAGATGCTACCCCCGCCGGCGCCGATTTGGTCACCCACATACTGCCCGTGGGCGAATGGGACCCGCCTGTCACGCTGCTGCGCGCTGGGGTGAAGGTCCTAGACAGTTAGGGCGGATAGGACCGCCGGCAGGCCGCTGGCCAGCGGTGTCCACTGAGCATCATCGCTGACCCGCCAAACCTCGCCCGTATCGGTGCCGATCACAACGCCACCTGGCCGTTCCCCGTCCGTGGTTAGGCCATGAATATTGG
The DNA here is from genome assembly GCA_964344935.1 of uncultured Rhodospirillaceae bacterium. Lineage (GTDB taxonomy): Bacteria > Pseudomonadota > Alphaproteobacteria. Next base: position 362,461 of record CAYFPL010000006.1, on the reverse strand, counting down.
CGGCGGAAGGCGAATGGGCTTCATCGCACAGGGAACGCCAACTTTCGCCGCCGTCGTCGGAACGCAACAACATGGCCTGGGCGCCGCCCTCGTCCTTGTAAGAGGAAAAGGCGGTCGGCGCACAAGCCACGGTCAAGCCGTGTGGCGCGGCGGCATCAATGCACATCGGCCGGGAATAGCGGGGGGTGATGCCTTTCCAGGCATAGTCCCACGTCTCGCCGCCGTCTTCTGAACGGAAGACGCCCGCATTGCCTTCCACCATTTCCGCCACGCCGTCCAAACGGCCATACCCAGTCGAGGCATAAAGAACCTCGCCGTTGCCGGGATCGGCATACATCATGTGGAGGTCGGGATTGTCGCCCGGCAGATCAAAATTCCAGGTCCTGCCACCGTCTTCGGTGCGGGCGATGCCGCCTACCTCCACACCGACCCAAATGCGCTCAGGATTGTCCCGGTCGACGACCAGGGCCCGGGCTCGGCCGGGCAGCCGCGGTTTCACCGGAACACACCAATCCTCGGCGCCTGGGATCTGCGTGAAGGATTCGACCTCATGCCAGGTCTCGCCACGATCGTCGCTGCGGAACAGGCCGGCCGGCTGGGTGACGGCGTAGACAACCCCGCCGCCAGCGGAACGCACCTGCCACACCTCGTAATCCGCCATGCCGGCCAGGGACCAGCTTTCCCCATCGTCGTCGGAATAATAGGCGCCGGCACCTGTGCCGGCGAATATCCGGCCCTCGATCGAAACCAGGTCGCGGACGCCGCCGCTTTCCAGGACCTGCTGGCCCGCGCCGTCCGCAACAGTGAAAACGCCCTTGGAGGTACCCGCCAGAACCTTCATGCCCCTGTCCCCTCTGGAAGATCAAGTCTTCCACACATTCTCAGCATGCTTGACCAATGTGCAAGGGCTTCCCGGCAGGGCTACGCTTGCTTGATCTCGATCTTCCGTTTGGCGTCCTCGGCCTCCTTCTTCTTCGGCAGGCGCAGGGTCAATACGCCATCCTTTGCCGAAGCTTCGATGCCGCCCTCGTCGACATCCGCAGGCAGCCTGAAAGTGCGCTGGAAGGCGCCATAGGTACGCTCCGAATAATAGTAGGTCTTGTCCTTCTCCTCTTTCGTGGAATGCTTATGGCCCTTCACGGTCAATACGTTGCCGTGATGTTCCACGTCGATGTCCTCTTCCTTGACTCCGGGCAGTTCCACTTCCACCACATAGGCATCTTCCGTCGCGGAGGCGTCGGTGGCAGGTGAGAAGAAATCCGATACCCGGCTGCCGAAACGGCGCAGCGGATCGACGATGCTAGGCCACCAATCGGTGGGGGTTTGGGGGGTTGCTTCGACCATGTTTCGTCTCCTCCGTCGAAAACTTCACCTCATGAAATTTACATATGTTCCAATGATTTTTGCGGCAACGGGTTGGGACGCTTTGTCGCAATTGCATGACCGCTTGCGCATCCGATCGAAATGGGGAAAATGCGGCTCCGCGCATCGTCCGATGGTACCGGACGAAGACGCCGGGGCTTCCATATTTCCATTCCGGGGGAGGACGGGAACATGGCCTATGAGGATATGGAACGTCGCCTGCAAAGTGGTGGCATCGCCATTCTGGACGGCGGCACGGGGACTGAATTGGAACGACGCGGCGTCCCCATGGATCCGGAGGCCTGGTGCGGCGCCGTGGCACTCGATAACGCCGAAGCATTGAAGGATATCCACCTCGACTACATCGCCGCGGGCGCAGATATCATCACGGCAAATACCTATTCCTCCTCGCGCCTTATGTTGGAACCGGCCGGCTTCGGCGACAAACTGGACGAGATCAATCGACGGGCGGTTGCGGCGGCGCATCAGGCGCGGCACGAAGCAGGGCGGGAGGGGATTTTGATCGCCGGCTCAATCTCGCACCGCAGCCCCTCGGTCCCTGGAACTGCGCGATCCGACCCATCCCGCGCGCCCAGCGAGAGCGAAATGGTGGACGCCTTCGTCGAGTTGGCGGAACTGCTGCGGGCGGAAGGCTGTGACCTGATACTTTTGGAGATGATGTACGATCCCGCGCGCATGAATTTCGCCTTTGATGCCGCCAGGGATACCGGTCTGCCTGTCTGGGCTGGATTTTCCGCTCGACGGGGGGCTGACGGCGCCGTCCTCAGCTTTTTTCCCGACCGCGATATTCCCTTCGCGGACGTAGTGGCGATCCTGGAGCACTACGAAGTGGCTGCTGCAGGTATTATGCACACGCCTTCAAATGTAATCGGCGATACCCTCGATATTCTCTCTCGCCAATTCAAGGGACCAATGCTGGCGTATCCTGACTCCGGCTATTTCAAGTCGCCCCGCTGGCAGTTCGAGGAAATTATCCCACCGGCTGATTTCCGCCAATTTGCTGATGACTGGGTGGCGCAAGGTGCTCGGATCATCGGCGGCTGCTGTGGCCTGTCGCCCGAGCACATCGCCGCCCTCGGCCCTCTCAAAGCGGCCTGATTAGGCTGCGAAACCCTGCAGGCGGGCCGCCTCCGTCCGCACCCGTTCGGGGCTGCCCAGATAGGCGCGGTTCACGCCCAGGCGTTTGAACCAATAATGCAGGCCCATGAGGTCTGTGAAGCCCATGCCGCCATGCACTTCCGTTGCCGTGCGGGCGACGAAACGCCCCACCTCGTCCACATGGGACTTGGCGAAAGCGGCAGCCAAAGAGAGCTCTGCTGGTTCGTTGTCCATTGAATAGGCAGCATGCCAAACCAGGGCCCGGCAGGGCTGCAGCTCCGCCGCCATTTCCGCGCACATATGCTTGACCGCCTGGAACGAGGCGATGACCCGGCCGAATTGCTTGCGCTCGGCGGCATAGTCGACGGCCCGTCGCAACATCTCCTCCCCTGCGCCCAGGCTATCGGCTGCCAAAACCACACGGCCGGCATCGATCACGGTTTGCAGCACACGACTGCCTTGGCGCAAAGGCTCGGCTGGCGTGTTTTCAAACCGCAGTTCCGTGATGGCGCGGGTCCTGTCGATGGTCTTCAGGTCGATGGACTCCAGCCCGGTGCTGTCCGAGCGCACCAGATGCAAGCCGCCGGTCTTGTCAGCAACCACATAACCGTCGGCCCCGGCACCATCCAGGACGAACAGGGCGCGGCCGCTCAGGACACCATTGCCGGCCGTCACACCCGCATCTTCCCTGGCGCCGGCCGCGATCTCGGAGACGGCGACGCCCAGCCGCACGGAGCCATCCGCCATGCCCGGCAGCCATTCCCGTTGCTGATCTTCATCACCGCCCAGACGAATGGCGAGCGGCGCCATGACCGCGGCGCCGGTGAAAGGCACCGGCGTGACCCGGCGGCCCAGTTCCTCGGCCACCACGGTTGCTTCCAGCAGTCCTAGATCGGCGCCGCCGAATTCTTCGGGTACCAACAGGCCGGCCATGCCCAGGCCGCAGAGTTCCTGCCAGATGCTCTCGTCCATGGCTGCGCCGGCCTCGGCGGTCTGGCGCACCGTATCCAGTTCTGAGATGCGCGACAGGGTGCCTTGGAAACTATCCCGGATCAGTTCCTGTTCTTCCGACAATCCGAATTCCATTATCCCGGCCCCTATACCTGCGCTGCTTTTGGTTCCCGCGGCATACCCAGACCCCGCTCCGAAATGATGTTCTTTTGAATTTGTGCGGTGCCGCCGCCGATGATCAAACCCAAGTCAAACATGAAGTTTGCCTGCCATGCGCCGTCATCACGTAGCATGGGGCTTTCGTCGTATAGGACCCCGATCTCACCCATAATATCGACACCCAGGCCGTCCAATTGATGGTTCAATTCGCAACCCAAGAGTTTGATCACCAAATCGCCAAGCGAACGCGGCTTGCCCTTTTGCGCCTCGGTGATCATGCGCATTTCGTGCAACCGCATGGCCTGTACCCGGGCCTGCAACTTGATGAAGCGGTCCCGAAACAGCGGATTCTCCATCAACGGTCGGCCGTCCAGGCTTTCGTTCTGCATCAACCGTCGAAGCCGCAGTAGGCTGTCGAGGGATCGGTTGGCATCGCCCAGCAGACCACGCTCGTGTTTCAGGGTGCTGTTCGCCACTAGCCAGCCTTCGCCGCGATTGCCAACCACATTGGATTGCGGCACCCGCACGTCTGTGAAAAAAACTTCGTTGAACGACGGCGTCCCGGTCATGGTTTGCAGCGGCCGTACGTCAATGCCCGGCGTATCCATGGGGATGATGATATAGCTGATGCCTTCGTGCTTCGGCTTGTCCGGCTCGGTGCGGACGAGGCAGAACATCATATCGGCGATATGGGCGCCGGAGGTCCAGATCTTCTGGCCGTTAATGATGAAGTCGTCGCCGTCCTCGGTGGCGGCGGTTTGCAGGCTGGCCAGATCAGATCCGGCATTGGGTTCGGAATAGCCCTGGCACCAGGTAATTTCGGAGCGGATGGTGCGGCGGACATATGTGTCTTTTTGCTCGTGGCTGCCATGCTCCAACACGGTAGGCACGAACATGGAAATGCCGATATTGCCCAGGCCTTGGATGACGTTGGCGGCGAAAAACTCGTCTGCGATGATGCGATTCTTCAGGATGTCGACATCCGCACCATAGCCACCGTATTCCTTGGGCACGGTACGGGAGGTCAGGCCGTGATCTACCAGCAGGCCCTGCCAGGTGCGCACATCTTCGCGCAACTTGCGCGGCCGCATGCGGAAAGAAAAGGCGGATTCGCCCGGCGCCAGATGCTTGTATTCATCAAGGAATGCGCGGACCTCCTCACGAAAAACCTTGTGTTCCTCCCGATCTGTGAGATCCATCGCAACCGCCCTCGCTAAATCTACATTGCCGCCCGACAGCATTGTACCACCGCCCCGGCGGGAAGGGGTCAAATGAATGGCAGATCACGTAGGTGAGACCCTAGGACTTACCTTTTCTGTGCCTGAACTTCAGCTTGCCGACCATGCCGCTTTCATAATGCCCCGGCAGGTTGCAGGCGAATTCCAGATTGTGACTGTGTTTGAATTTCCAGATCATTTCACGCTGTTCACCGGGCGGGATCAGCACCGCATTGTCGTGATCGTGGTGCATCATACCTCGACCATGCCTCTTGCCGTGCCTGGCGTGATGTTTGTCGCCATGAGCCATTTCAGTAGACGTGAGCTCGCCCCGTTCCATCATCTTGAGCATTTCCGCCTGGTGCTTGGCGTGCATTTCTGGCGGTCCCAGATTGAATTCATGGAGGAAGTCACCGCGATTGAAAATGACAAAGCGGACAGTTTCGCCGGCTTCGACGGATATTTCAGGAAGGTCGAATCTATTGTCCGTAGCGATGATTTGGATGGTGCGGGCCACATCCGCCGGCTTGCCAGGCATGCCGAAGTCGTAGCTGTATTGGCTCTTGTGGCCATGGCCGTGACCGCCGCCATGCTTCCCGGCCGCGGAGGCCGCCGTCGTGGCGGCTACGAGGATGGCGGTGCATGCCGCTGCAATTGCTATCCGCGAGAGTGGCTGAATGCTCATCGAATCCTCCTTTGTTTCGATAGTTCGATCCTGTGGCTTCGGCCTAGGGGAAGGTCAAGCGGAAGCGCCCCTTCATCCGCATTGCGCAAGCCTATTTACCTTCCAGTTACTGGATAGATCATATTGCCGGTCCAGCTTTGGCGCTCGCGAATAACCTGAACAGGGAGTTTGGAATGAAGATGCTTGCCGGAAAACTTCCAGGCTTGATTGTGGTCGCCGTTATTGTTGGCGGCGGTGCCCTTTTCCTCAATGACGCCATTGATCGCGACGAGATGACGGATCAGACCACCATAGCCATCCCGAAGTTCTCCGATTTGGCGCGGCGCGGTGAGATGGCATTTGCCGACAATTGCGCCAATTGCCACGGCGCGAATGCGTCCGGCGGGCCCGGCGGGCCGCCGCTGGTCCATAAAATCTATGAACCGAACCACCATGGCGACGGTTCCTTCCTGCTGGCGATGCAACGGGGTGTGGTGCAGCACCATTGGCGCTTCGGGAATATGCCGCTGCAGCCTCAAGTCGGCCCCGATGATGCCGCCGCCATCGTTCGCTATGTGCGTGAACTGCAGGCAGCGAATGGGATCCGTTGATCGCGGCTAGGTCTCTTTCGCTTGGTTTGGCCTGGGCCAGCGGTTGTGGGGCCACAGCCATTGTTCCGGCCGTGCCCGGATCCATTCCTCCAGTAGGTCGTTGATTTGGGCCATCAGGCTGGCGACGTCCTCTGCCTGATTGCCGCCATCGTGATAGCTCAACGGTTCGTGGATGGTGACGCGAAAGGCGGCGCCCGCCAGCCGTTCGCAGCGCACCGGAATAACAGCCCGTTTCCGGCGAAGCGCCAACTGCGCCAGGGCGGGAGCGGTCATGGCCTCATGCCCAAAAAAGGGCACGGGGATGCCATCATTCATCTTCTGATCCACCAGCATGCCGACGGAATCCCCTTTGTTCAGCGCCGCCAAGATGCCGCGTGCCGCCGTCGAGCCCTTGGCCAGGGCGCCGAGAGAGGAATCTGCCCGCACATGCCACAGCCATTGGTCGACAAGTGGGTTGTTCAGGGCTCGGTAAACCACGTGCATGGGGCGTTCCAGCTTTGCCGTTACCAGGTACATCAACTCCCAGTTGGCAAGATGGCCGCTGAATAAAAGGGAACCTTCCATGCCGTCCAGATTGTCGGCGCCGATGACTTGGATTTGCCCCAAGGATGGCGGGCCGCCGGTTATCGTGAAATCCCGGAGGTGGGGGATTTCCGCCAATGTGCGGCCCAGGTTACGCCAGACGCCGGCGTTGACGGCGGCACGCTCGCCCGAATTCAGTTCCGGCATAGCCAGGCGCAAATTTCGGTCCACCCTGGCCTTTAGAAATGGCAGACACCCGGCAATGGCACCCAGAACGGCGCCGAGGTTCGATGCCGCCCCAATTGGTAGGGCCGCGAACAGCGCCCAGAAACATCGGGCCAGAATGTATTCCAGGCGATATCGGATGGGATGCTTCATGATCCATTTGGGCCCATGACGCCGTCCAGAAGACGGCTGATCCCCTCCGCCTGATCGAAGGCCAGGTCGACATCGATGACCGTTACCATCTCGCGGGCGCCCGGCGGCAGGCGCACGGCGTCCTTGGCGGTGGTAACGGCGATGGCGTCCCTTTCCTTGGCCTGCTCCAGGAGGGCCCAGATCTCATCCTCGCGGTAGGCATGGTGATCGGCAAAGGCCTGCTGCCCGACAAGCTGTGCGCCCAGTTCCTGCACCGTGAAAAAGAACCTTGATGGCCGCCCAATGCCTGCAAATGCCACTACCCGTTCTCCGCGCAACGCCAAGGCGTCGCGGGCCGGTATCAAGCGGGCCGTGAAAGGCGGATCAGCAAACTGCGGCAACGGCGCTTTTTTCTCCCCGGTTTGCAGGATAACAATCGCATCGGCCCGCGCCAGGCCATCAGCGGGCGGCTCGCGCAGGGGGCCGGCTGGGTGGACCCGGCCGTTGCCAAAGCCATACCCGCCGTCGATCACCAAGATGGAAAGATCCTTGGCCAGGCTGGGATTCTGGAAACCGTCGTCCATGATGATCGCCTGGGCCCCGTCGGCTATGGCGGCGCGGGCACCTTGAACCCGGTCGCGGGCGACCCAGGTGGGCGCCGCCGCAGCCAACAGCAAGGGTTCGTCGCCCACCTCGCCCGCGCCGTGATGCTTTGGATCAACCCTTACGGGTCCGGCTAGCCGCCCGCCATGGCCACGGCTCAGAAAATGCGGTGATGTTCCATTTCCCGCCAGGACCCGGGCGATGGCCAGGGCAGTGGGGGTCTTGCCGGCGCCGCCAGCAATTAGATTGCCGATACATATCACCGGCACCTCCGCCCGCCAGGGCCGGACAAGGTTCCGCCGTAGACGGCCCATGGATGCATAAAGCCAGGCCAGGGGCTGCAGCAGCCGCGCCATGGCTCCGTCGTGGTGCCAGAACTCAGGCGTCCGCATGATCTTGTTGCCGGGCGGGGAGCACCGGCGCGATCTGCCCGAGGACGGCCGAAACAACATCCAGGCCATCGTCGGCGGCCTGGGCTGCAGCGTTGGCGCGCCTTGTTGCCTCAGTCTCATCGCCCAACAAAATTGCCACCTGATCGGCCAGAGTATCGCGGTCCGTCACCAGATGGGCGCCACCCGCCCGGGTCATGGCCGTCGCCAGGTCAGTGAAATTGAACATATGCGGCCCGAACAATAGGGCGGAGTCGAGCCGGGCCGCCTCCAGCGGGTTCTGCCCGCCATGTTCGACCAGAGAGCCGCCGATGAATACGATTGTTGCCAGCCGGTAATAAAGGCCCATTTCGCCCATGCTGTCGCCCAAGTAGACGTCAGTATCAGCGCCAATGTCGTGATTCTGGCTGCGGCGGGCAACGGACAGCCCCGTAGCCGCCAATTCCGTCGCGATATCGTCTCCCCGTTCCGCATGGCGGGGCACGACAATGGTGAGTAGATCTGGGAAGCGTCCCGCCAGCTTCTTGTGCACGGCGGCGATCATGGCCTCTTCGCCCGGATGGGTGGAGGCTGCCAGCCAGCGCGGCCGGCGGTTAATCGCCGTCTTCAGGATGTGCAAATCTCTGGGGTCGGCGGGCAGGGGTGGCGAGGCGGCCTTTAGATTGCCGTGAAAGGAAACATTGTGGGCGCCCAGCGTGGCCAGACGGCCGGCATCGGGGGCGCTTTGTGCGACGCAATATTCGAAACATTGCAGCAACGGCTTGATCAACAGGGGCAGGCGGCTCCAACGGCGAAAGGATTTCTCTGACATGCGGGCATTGATCAGGGCCATGGGCACCCCGTTGGCCTGCGATTGGTGGATCAGGTTTGGCCAAAGTTCCGATTCCACCCAAAGGGCCAGGTCGGGCCGCCAATGATCCAGGAAAGATGCAACGCAACGGGGCCGGTCGATGGGGATGTATTGATGCAGGGCCCGCGCGGGCAGACGGTCCGCGACAATCCGGGCCGAGGTTACGGTGCCAGAAGTGAGCAGGACGTGCAGGTCCGGGTCACGTTGGAGAAGGCGTTCGACCAGCGGCAGCACGGAGACCATTTCGCCGACCGAGGCGCCATGCACCCAGAACAACTCGCCCCGGGGCCGGTCACGGCCCGGTAAGCCGAGACGTTCACCGATGCGGCCTGCATCTTCCTTTCCCTGGCGCAGGCGGCGGCGCAGCAGCCACCCGAACAGAGGACCCAGCAGCGTGGTCAGGGCGCGGTACAATCCGTAGGTCATGTGACACCCCGCGCCAGGCGGTCTGCCTGGACCATGGTGGCCTCCAGCGCCGCTTCCACTTGCAGCCGGGCTGCCTCCTGGCCCTCTTCGTCCAGATCGCGGGCGATGCTGATGGGGGCGCCAAAGATCATGGCCCCGGCTGAGAATGGCAGGGCCAGGCGGAAACTGTCCCAGGTGCGCAGTAGGCGGTGACGGGCGGTGCAGATCGTTACCGGCAAAATCGGCGCCCCGGAAAGCCGCGCCAGGGTGACGACGCCTGCGGAAAGCTGCCGCGCCGGTCCCCGCGGGCCGTCGGGCGTGAGCCCCACGGTTTCGCCGTCTTTCAATAGCGCCAACATGCGCCGCATGGCCGCGGCCCCACCTTTGTCGCGGTCTTTATCCGGCGAATGAGTGGATCCGCGCACCATCACCATGCCGAAATGGCTCATGGCGCGGGCGACCAGTTCGCCGTCACCATGGCGGGAGACCAGCAGATGCAAAGGCTTTTGTCCGGGCCAGCCGGCGGGGATCATCATCAAACTGCCGTGCCAGGTGATGGTGATGAAACCGCTCCCCTCTGTCAGCAGATCGTCGAGAATGTCACCGCCCGATACCCGCCACCTTGTTGTCAATGAAACCAGACGGATATAGCAGGCGGTCACAAATCCGATCAGGGCCTGTCCCCAAGAACTGCCGAAGAAACGTTTTCCCAACGACCTGGTGTCCAGAGCCACCGATGTCAGCTCCCAAGGCGCGCGGCGATCTTGCCTGCCGGATCGCCCTCATCTTCATGCTCGGCGAATTGCAGTTTGTAGAGGCGGGCGTAGGCGCCGCCCTTGGCCAATAAGCTATCGTGGCCGCCGCTTTCCACCACGCGACCCCTATCCAGCACATATATGCGGTCCGCCGACATGATGGTGGAAAGGCGATGTGCGATGACCAGGGTGGTACGCCCTTCTTTTAGGGCATCCAGGGCGGTCTGCACATCCCGCTCGGCCTCGCTATCGAGGGCGGATGTCGCCTCGTCCAACAGCAGAATTGGCGCGTCCTTCAGCATGGCGCGGGCGATCGCGATGCGCTGGCGTTGCCCGCCCGAGAGGCGTAGACCGTTTTCCCCGACGATGGTGTCGTAGCCCTGGGGCAGGGCCATGATGAACTCATGCGCTGCTGCCACCTGTGCTGCGCGGGCGATTTCGTCTTGCGCGGCGCCGGGTCGGCCATAGGCGATGTTGGCGGCCACGGTGTCGTCGAACAGGGTGATATCCTGGCTGACCAGTGCCGTGGCGGCGCGCAATGACGGAATGGACACGTCCTGGATGTTCTGGCCGTCGATTTCGATGCGTCCGGCGCTGGGGTCGTAAAAGCGCGGCAGCAAGTTCATCAACGTTGTCTTGCCTGATCCTGACGGCCCGACCAGAGCCACGGTCTCGCCCGGTTCCACGTCAAGATCGATGCCGTGAAGGGCCGCGGTTTCGCCGTCATAGGAGAATTCCACGCCGCGATAACTGATGGCACCCGACGCGACTGACAGTTCGGTCGCACCGGTCTTTTCAATGATGGTCGGCGGCACATCAAGAAGGGCGAAGATCCGCTGTGCTGCCGCCAACCCTTCCTGCAGCGCTGTGTTCAGGCTGGCCAGGCCTTTTAGCGGCTGATAAGCCATTAGCAGCGCCGCCAGAAACGACATGAACTCGCCCAGAGACAGGGCGCCGCTTTGGGCCTGCCAGCCGCCATAGAAGATAGCCAATGCCACCGCGAAACCGCCCAGAGCCTCCGTCAGCGGCGTCGCTGCCGAGCGGGTGCGGATTCCGCGCATGATCTCGGCCAGGCGCCGTTCGATGCGTGCCCGGATGCGTTCTGTCTCGCCTGCCTCCATGCCATAGGATTTAACCAGACGCACCCCCTCCAGGGTCTCGCTCAATTGACTGGCTAGTTTGCCGGTTTCCTCTTGCGTGGCGGTGGAAACCTTGCGCATCCGCTTGCCCAGTTTTCGGATCAAAACGCCCACGAGCGGAAAGATGACCACCACCACCAGGGCCAGTTGCCAGTCCTGAATGAACATCACGACGCCCAGCGCCAAGGCCGTCAGGGCATCCTTGGCGATGCCGGTGATGGCACGGCCGACGGCATCGCGGAGCAGGTTTGCGTCGTACAGGAATGACGATAGCAATTGCCCGGAATGAATTGACTGCAGGTAGGCCAAATCAGCAGATATCAGATGCCGGTACATCTTGACCTGGGTCTCGGCGATAATGCGTTGACCCACGCCGTGCATAAGAATGCTCTGCAGATAGGTCGCGGCGGCGCGCAGGCAGGCAACCGCCACCAGCACCACAGGCACCAGAATCAACATGCCCGGCACCTGATCCACAAATACCTTGTCGATGGCCGGTTCCAAAAGCCAGGCATTCAAGCCGGTGGTGGCGGCGACCAGAGCCATGAAAAATGCCGCCCACAGCAGCCGCGCCATATGCGGGCGCACATATTCCCGCAACAGCCGCAGCATAAGCTTGTGGCTCTGCTGCGGCGCCGCGGCGCCGGGTTCTTGTGTTCCCTGATCGGGTGCCGTGACGTCCATACTCTCGCCGTTAGACGTTGAGAGATTCACCGCGTTATCCTACCACGGCCACCCTGCGGCGACCAATCGGCCGGCCCTATTCGGCCGCCTCGATGGTCTGCGTGACGTGGGTTTTGGCGTCGAACTCCTCCGCGACTTTCTCGTCCGATGCCAAAAGGGCGTCCACATCCAAGTTGGGATCGCAGAATTCCAACAGGCCCATCTTCTCGAAGGCTGCCTGCACCTTGGGCGACCACATGCCGATGTCGCGTACAATGGGCACAATTCGGCTGAACAGGCGGGTGCGGAACAGGCGCATGCTCTCTGATGCCTCGACCCATTCGATGCATTCCTTGGCCGGCAAACCCACCACTTCCCACAATTCATTGGACGTGAAGCGATCGCGCATATGCCAGCAACCGTCGATCAAGATTTCCTCGCGCTCTGCCATCTCGCTGGCACTCAATTGCGGATAATAGTCCCGCAGCGCCAGGCGGCCGAAGGCCACGTGCCGCGCCTCGTCCTGCATGACATAGGCATTGACCGACGCCGCCAAGGGATTTTTCGACATATCACGCAGGCCGTGAAAAGCGGCCAGGGCCAGCCCTTCGATCAGGACCTGCATGCCCAGATAGTTCACATCCCAGCGCTTGTCGTGCAGCACATCTTCCAATAGCGAGGCCAGGGGCGGCGTGATGGGATAGGCCAGTTCGAATTTGTCGTGCAGCAGCCGGGAATAGGCTTCCACGTGGCGGGCTTCGTCCATCACCTGGGTGGCGGCATAGAACTTGGCATTGATGTCGGGGACCGTCTCGACGATCCGTGCCGAAACCATCAAAGCTCCTTGTTCGCCGTGCAGGAACTGCGAGATCTGCCAGGCTTGGCCATGGCGGCGCAGGTTGATGCGTTCCTTTTCGGTCATCTTGTCCCAGATGGGGGAGCCGTAAATGCGGATCATTTCATCCGGCATCTCCATAGGGTTTTCCGGGTCCAGATCCAGGCTCCAGTCGATCCGTTCCTTGGCATCCCATTGTTGCTGCTTGCCTTTGTCGTACAGCTTCAACAGATCTTCATTGCCGTCCTCATACTCCCAGACGAATGTGACATCGTTCTGGCTATCGACTTCCCAGCCGGTTTCCTTCACGGGCAACTGATAGCGAAACATTGATGACATGGGGTAGCTCCTCACTGTTACGTGCCGCCCTTTATCGACCGTTGGTCGGCTTGTTCAGGTCGTCTGTCATAGTCGGTGATGCAGTCGCGGGCAAGATGCCGATTGCGCGTAGCATCGGCAATCAATGCGGCGATGGGCTCCCGTGCCCCGGGCCGGGCCGGTCGACACCGTAAACCGCCAAGGTCTCGCCATAATAACGGTCGGTCTCGCCGCGCACGGTCATCCCCGATTTCTCCATTACCCGCCGCGAGGCGCCATGTTCAGGCCGGGTAAAAGCAATGATTTCACGCGCATTCAGGTTGGCGAAACCCCATTGGATCACGGCTCGCGCTGCCTCGGTGGCCAACCCTTGGCCCCAATGACTTTGTTGCAAGGCATAGACCAGTTCGACCGCGGAGATCCGATCGGGCAGGTAGCGAAGGCCGCAATAGCCGATTAATCCGCCTTCCAGGGATTTTTCGGCGCTGGTAACCGCCATGGCGCCGGTACCTCCTTCGCGCCACTCGTCTTTGCTGGATTGAATGAAACCGGCGGCAAAATTCTGCGCTCCTTTCGGTCCCAAGGGGCCGACGGCAAGATATTTCTGCACGGCTTCGTCGGCGAACAATTCTGCCAAATTGGCAAGATCATCCTCCGCGAACGGCCTCAATCGCAGCCGAGATGTGACGATTTCCACGGTCATTGTGCCAAAGGTTAACGTAACCTAACGGTTTTCACGATGAATTGAGCAATTTTAACGCCTTGGGCCTTTTAATTTTGTCTTAACGACCCCATGTTATGTCTAATTCCCCCCGGTGCCGTGCCGAGGACCGTAGGCGCTGGGTGGGATGATGCCCATTCTGTTGGCATCCGGGCCCCGTCGCCGCCGTTAGCAATGCCCCCTCCTCTCCGGCAGCGGCGACGGGGCCTTTTTCTTGCCTGAAAGGGTCGATGAACGCTGCGTCGTTTTGGCGCGGCACGGGCGCTACACCGTGGCTTAAAAATATGCTTAACTAAAACAACATAAAGATGACGCATCAATTTGATGCATCATAGTTAGGCATCGCAGTTCATATGTACGCGGGGGTTGGAATTGCGATGGGGGATCGAGGGGACCCAGCATGGATTTGACGCAGACGCAAGCAAGGTCGATGACGGGGCCGACATGCCGCCGGACTGAGGCGACGGGTGGTGGTCTTTATTGTCACGATTGCGCCGTTCATACCCGGGCATTTTGTTCGGTGCTCGACGATGCGGCCCTGGCGCGGCTGGAGGATCTGCACTCGATCATGAAATTGGATAGCGAAGACGGTCTTTTCATGGAGGGCGACGAGGCTTCTTCATTCTTTACCGTGCTATCTGGCGCCTTGCGTTTGTCGAAACTACTGCCCGATGGCCGGCGGCAGATCACCGGCTTCGTGCTGCCGGGCGAGTTTGTCGGATTGTCGTCGGGTAACACTTATGTGGACAATGCCGAAGCGTTGATCGAAACCAGCCTGTGCCGGTTCGCCGTCTCCGACTTGAAGCGAATTGGCCAGGAGAATCCGGAGATGGATGCCAAGCTTCTGGCCATGACCAACAGTACCTTGACACAAGCGCGGGAGCACATGTTGCTGCTGGGTCGCATGAAGGCGCCGGAAAAGATCGCCTCCTTCCTGGTTGGCCTGATCGACCGGGCTGCCGCCGCCGACCAACCCGTCGATCCCCTCGCTCTACCGATGAGCCGGGCCGACATCGCCGATTACCTCGGTTTGACCATCGAGACCGTCAGCCGCACATTCACCAAGCTGAAGGCGGACAAGGTTATTTCCCTGCCGGAACATAATCGGGTCAGCATCGATGATATGGAGGCTTTGGTGGCACTGGCCGAGGGTTGATCCCGCTGTCACCGTTTGCCCCGGCCGCGCTTGGGCGGCGCATTGGCTTCGAGACGACTCAGGGATAGGCATCGGGTGCAACAGCGATCCGGCAATATTGTTCTGCCAACCTGGGCCTGGATGTGGCTGCCCTTGGCCGCTTTGGCCCTTGAATTGGGGTTCCGCGTTGTCAATGAGCCCCTCTACCGCGCCCTATGGCAGAGCGAACGCGGACCGGTGGAAACGGCCACGGTGGTCGTATTGCTGCCGGGCATCATCTTCGGTTTTATGGCAATTCGGCGACGGCGCCGCCTGCCCGTCCGTTGGCTAGGTGCGTGGCTGGCTGTGATCATCGCCGGTAGCATCTATTTCGGCGGCGAGGAAGCATCCTGGGGCCAGCATTGGTTCGGCTGGCAAACGCCTCAGGCGATGGCAGGTTTGAACGACCAAGGCGAGACCAACCTGCACAACACATCCTCATGGCTGGATCAGAAGCCGAGGCTGGTATTGGAAATGGGTATCCTGGTGGGCGGTGTATTGTATCTGCTGGTTCTGTGGTTGCTGCGGCGGCCAAGGCCGTCCAGCAGCGGCGACACCGACCATTGGCTCTGGCCCGGCCCGGAACTACTGCCCACGGCCCTTTTGGCCATCGCTGTCGGCCTGCCCCAGCGCTTGGAGAAGTGGTTCGGTTGGCCGATCCCCTATCCACTCGATATCCGGGCCAGCGAGACCCAGGAATTCTATTTCGCCTTATTCTTGGCCCTCTATCTGTGGTCGTTTCAAAGACGGCTGGCCGCCGAACCCAGTTAGTGGTCCGTCAGACGAACGCCCGGCCGCCTTCGGCCGATAGACAGGACAGGTCGCACTCGCATTGTTCGCGCAATGGACAATGTTTGACTTCCGTGTGCATGCCAAAAAGTCCACGGGACGTCATGAAGGTGACGGGTACGGCCGTAGATCTCCGGCGGCAATGCACCATCTCGACAGCCTCGGTGCCGATGGCTTCGCCGATCCCTGTATCTCTTAGTTGTCCGGGCATGGCGTGTCTCCTATTTCCGCAACGACGCACGGCCCCCCTATCGAATGGGGAATCCGTGCTTTTACATAACTGGAACATATTCCGGATCGGTGATCTTGGCTTTGAGATGGATCAAGGCCGTTAGTTGGGCCTTGAGCTCAATTCGGTCCCCATGGGGCGGAAGTGTGACGCCCAGCCCTTAAGCAGTGGATCGCCTATGCCGCCGCCATGATCAGGTCTGCGCATTTCTCGCCTACCATGATGCTGGGCGCGTTGGTGTTGCCGGATGGCATGGTGGGGAAGATCGAGGCATCAGCGATGCGCAACCCATCCAGACCATGAACCCTCAAAGTCTCGTCCACCACCGCGTTGGGGCCCGGCCCCATGCGGCAGGTGCCGATGGGATGGTAGGCGGTTTCGGAATTTTCCCGGATCCACTGTTCGATGGCTTCATCCCCGTCTACATCCGGCCCGGGGGAGTATTCTTCCCCCCGAAATGCGTCCATGGGCGCGGCCTGTACGATGCGGCGCATCATCTTGAAACCCTCGACCATGGTTTGCCGATCCACTGGATCGCCAAGGAAATTAAAACGGATCGCCGGCTGTGCTCTCGGATCGGCGGAGCGGATGTGAATTGAACCCAGGCTTTCAGGCCGCAGTTGGTAGCAGGCCACGGTCATGCCAGGGAAGGGGTGCAGTTTTCGCCGTTTCGGGTCTTTTACGGCGTAAGGCACCAGGTGCATTTGCACATCCGGGCTGGCCAGCTCCGGTCGTGTCTTCAAGAACGCCAACAAAGGCGCCGAGGGCAGGCTGAGAAAGCCGCCACCGGTGGTCAGGTATTTCATGACTTGGCCAATCAGGCCTAAACCCTGCGCCTTCTCGTTGAACGACACCCCCGGTGCCGTGATTTTCCACTGTATCCGCGCATTGATGTGATCGCGGAAATTCTCGCCCACTGCCCCCAGTTCATGACGCACCTCGATGCCATGCTCGCGCAAAAGGTCCGGTCTGCCGATACCGGAAAGTTCCAGTATTTGTGGCGAGCCGATGGCGCCCGCGCAGAGGATCACCTCCCGGCTCGCCCTTGCTTCCGTCAAGCTGCCGTTCTGTGAATAGCGCACGCCGGTGCAGCGCTTTCCGTTCAGCATCAAGCCCAGGGTCAACGCCTCTGTTTCCACGCGCAGGTTCGGGCGCTGCATGGCGGGGCGCAGGTAGCAGTGGGCGGTACTCATCCGTCGCCCGCCCCAAATGGTGGCCTGGGTCTTGACGATGCCCTCTTGGTCGGGGCCGTTATAGTCATCGTTTCGCCGGTAACCGACAGTTTCGGCGGCTTGGAACAGGGCGTCGTAGAGGGGGTTCTGGTCGGGGACTTCCGTAACGCTTAGGGGCCCGCCACTGCCGCGCACGCCGTCGCCGCCTTTTTCATAGTTCTCCATACGCAGGAACAACGGTTCCACGTCCGACCAACTCCAGCCCCTGCAGCCCAATTGCGCCCAGGTGTCGTAATCCAGGGTCTGCCCGCGCACATAGACCAAACCGTTGATCGAGGAGGAACCGCCCAGCAGCTTGCCCCGTGGCACGGGAATGGCGCGGTTGGCGGTGCCTTCCTCCGGCTCGGAGAAGAACCGCCAATTGGCGCCGGGATTGTCGATCAATAGGCCGAAACTGACGGGCAGGCGGGAATAAGGGTGGGAGGCCTTACCGGCCTCCAGCAACAGCACCTTGTTGGATGCATTCTCGCTCAATCGATAGGCCAACGCGGCGCCCGCGGACCCGGCGCCAACGATGATGTAATCGTATTCAATAGCGGCGTTCATGTCGTGTACCCTTCTGGACCTTTTGCGTCCATTCCTGGACCCTGAATCACGACAATACAGAAAAACAAAACTGGCAGTATTGTCGTATCAGCCGATGTCGAATGTTCCTTCAAATTCAGATGTTCCATTAGAAGAAACAAACGGAACCAATCTGATCCTTAGCGGACATTGGACACTAGTTGCCGCGAGATGGTTGTCAGGACGCGGGCTTGGCGCCGCCGCCATCTCCTACTATGGAGAACGGTGCCCAAAAGATAGGGTGCGCGTAGCTGAAAACGGACCTTCCGGTACCATCCACGAAACCCGGACCATCAATGAGTTCTAGCAGCGTCCTTCTCAAGGCTTCAGCTCTGGTCACATCTGGAGAACTTGCCTGAAAACGGAACAGGGTCGTGGTCAGGTTTCGAGCAGATGTCGTTTCAACCGGCCAGTTAGTGACCAACAGCGCTCGGGTTCCGGCATAAAAGAAGGCGCGTCCCAACCCAGACACAGCCTCCGCTCCAACACCTTCTCCAGTGCCTGTATTGCATGCCGAGAGAACGACCCAATCCGCATTGAGATCCAGGCTCAGGATTTCCTCCATAGTCAAAAGCCCGTCGCCGCCGCCACCAGCCAATTTTGGGGAGGACAGTGCCAGTGCGGGCTGTGTGAGACCATCGAGGTCGCCAGGAATTAGTCCATGTGTCGCGAAAGCGATTATTCGCCTATCCGATAGGTCCATTGAACGAATCCGGGCCTCACTTGCGTCCGAACCTGTGAAGACGTCGGATAGGATATCAGCACCCAACGCACGCGCGATGTCGCGAACCTCATCAGCCGTATCCGGCAAACGAGGTAAACGCGCCAGATCAGCATTGGAAATCGATTCAGTTTGAGGTGCGGCCCGCAGCCGGACTGGCGCGCCGCGCACCGAAACACCGCGAGCCGCGACCTGAGTCTTGGCTCCTTGACTCTTGGTCGTCTCCGCCTTTCGCGCCTGTTTCTCATTGAACCAGGGATCGCCGAAGCCTGCGTACAGCTTCCTGTCCTTCGAAGTTCGCGGGGAACTTCGAAGCGCCTTCAGTGACTCAACGGATGGAAGAACCGTCACGCCGTGGCTACGTGCAAGCCAATTGACATCTCGGTATTTGGCAAAGAGCAATTTCTGCTCGCCATTCGATTTCGGGGGGGTTGCTGGCAACAAAGACAAGGGCAGGTAACCGAGAGGGCCATCCTTTACTGCGAGGATTGACGACGCATCGGACCAGCCTTTCGCGACAGGTTCCAACAGCCTCGCGTAGAGACGATGTGCGAGCTCCACATCGAACTCTGGGATGTCGGCTAACGTCGATACTTCCTTGGGATCGAGGGCCTTCCGCAAGCTCTGAACAATGTTAGCCATCTCAGATCGATCAATGTCGACAACGGCAAACTCGACACTACCGGCCTTGGGGATTGCCCACACATAACTGCGCTCCTCGCCCACGTAGGTGGCCAACAGCGACTCGTCTGTTTGCAGCAATTCCCGAATTGCAGCTATGGAGGTGAGGCTGGGGTTGGTCAGTTCCGCATACTCTGGAAACCGTTTTGCGATTTCCGCGAGGAGAACCTCCCTTGCGGTGCGTAGTTGATCGATCTTGTCCTTGTAGAACTTTACTTCATCTACCCCAAGTTCTGCTTTTGCGGCGAGCTCCGCAATCGTTGCAGTGAGTCCAGCTATCTGCCAGTTGCTGTCCTGCTCCTGCCGTGCCAATTCGGCAAGTTCAGGGTCAGAAATTGCAGACCGAGCAGCCGTCGCCGATAGGGCTCGTTGTACCGAGCGGCCACGCAGCCGACTTGCAACCATGAAACTCTCGGCGACCGGATCGACACCGTCCAGCAGCTCCGGAGCCTTCGCTTTGGCCAAATCAAGAAGATGCAGATACGCCTCGAGAATGAAGATCAGCCGTTGTTCTTTCGGCGTGTTGGAAAGTCCCGTTTCGGCCGCACTTGCTGAAGGAGTTTCCAGCAGCACTGGAAGCGCGTCTCGAAACTCGGACAAGGCTTCCGACCAGCGACCGGCCTTTGCGTGGATCGCACCGAGAAAACCTCTGACTTCCGCGGTGTCATAGTGTGCATCTCCTAGGATGCGGCGGTTTCGTTCCAATAGAGGCGTTACAACCTCAAATGCCGCATCGAGGTTGCCGGTTCTTACATGGGTCAGCGCCCACCCAAGATTTCCAGCCAGCACGGCTTGGAAGGCCTGTTGGTCTTGCGACATAGCCAGCCGGATCTCTTCGTATTGCAGGGCCGCCTCCCCCCACAATCCCTGTGCGGCTACCGCGTCGGCTCGTTGGCTGTAGGACTTTGCCACGGTCAAAGCGTCGGGGGTTGAGCCCGCACCTCGAAGGATGCCTATCCCCGCATCCGCAAGGATTGTCGCTTCCTGATAGCGCCCCTGATCAAACACGGCTTGCGTCAGGGATTGCAGGACAATGGCCGTTTGGGGTGAGTATCGGCCATCGCTCTCCAACGACAGACGTACTGCCTTGCGAGCCTCTATCTCTGCTTCTACTACACGCCCTTGCCGGCGGAGGACATCTGCCAAAAGCGCGACAGCCTGTTGATGACGCCGAGCAGCGCCGCCGGGATCAGCGACAAAGGGAAGTTTGGGCCATTCGTTGAATCGGGAGAGACCGTCGACGGCTCTCCGCGTCAGCGACTCGGCATCAGATAAACGGCCTTCTGCACTCGCGAGTTCCGCCTCTGTATAGGCAAGGAAGGCATTGAACATGCCCGTCCACTTCGGAGAAATGGCTTTTTTAAGCCGTTTTGCTCCCTCCAGATATTTACGGGCTTCCTCAACATGCTTAAGCGAGCTGTAGGCTCGAGCCAGATGGGTGTGCCGAAAAGCCCTACGGGCTTCAAGTTCAACAAGTTCAAACGACTTTCCAAGATCCCCAACTCCCTTGGAGTAAACGCCGCGATGGACGTTGGCCACTCCGCGCAAGAGATACACCGTATCTTCGCCAACGCTCTTGCTGAGCGACATGTGCTCGACAGCTGAGTCAAGATCACGTAGTTCGTCTGGAGTTCGTCCAAGGGCAGCAGCAGCAAAAGCACGCTTCAGGTAGAACTCGGTCAGTTTGCCTGGGTCTGATGGGGGTGCTGATTCAACCACCGCAACAAGCTCTGCGAGTTTTATCTGATCTCTCTTACTGGTTTCATTCAGGACGGCCGTGATGTCCTGAACATCGCGCGGCGGCGAAACAAACTTTGGGCCTTCGAATGTGGCGGTAATCTGTTTGGCTTGATCGATAGATACGGCGGGCCTTTGGTCCGACTGACAACTCGCCAGGACCAAACTTGCAAAGAACATAAGAAAGGAATGTCGCATTATCTTGCTACCCCAACTAATGCAACTGGTCAGTGTGCCTATCTTAGGGACACCGGCTACGGGGCACAACGAAGCGTCCTAAGTTTCCGCTTCTGGCATTCTTCGAGCCTGGTCCTCATTTGAAGCGATGTCCGCTACCTCCCGGCCTCGGACATTCACGACCAACACGACAAACGCACAAATGACCTATGCTGAATGAGGTCCAACCCCGAATATTCGATGTCATTGAACCTAACGTCGGTAGCCGGCCGGATTTGGCGTTTCCTGGTATACTGAGCTTCGAAAATTCGGCGATAAATTAATTCGGCGCATACTAGCTGGAATATCAAGACATGAACGATGGCTCGGCCTATCACCTGCCGGTTCCCACCCATCGGCCGGAATTGACGGAGGTGGAACGGGGCACCCCCATGGGGGAGCTTCTGCGCCGCTATTGGCACCCCATCGGGTTGGCCGGCGATGCCACGGAGGTGCCCCGGAAGATCCAAATTCTGGGCGAGGAACTTATTCTCTTCCGGGACGGTAACGGCAATGCGGGATTGCTCTATCCCCGCTGCGTGCATCGCGGCGCCTCGCTCTATTATGGCCGCGGCGAAGAGACCGGCATCCGCTGCTGCTACCACGGCTGGCTGTTCGACCATGAGGGCAACTGCCTGGAACAGCCCTGCGAGCCAGGCGGGGGCCGGCATTTGCATCGGTTCCGCCAGCCCTGGTATCCGGTGGAGGAACGCTATGGCCTGATTTTCGCTTATCTGGGCCCGCCGGAGCGGCAGCCGCCCCTGCCTCAATTCGAACTTCTAGAGGATATTGGGCCGGAATTGGATCTGGTGGCTGACGATAGCAGCATCGGTGGCGGTGGCGATGTGATCATTCCCTGCAATTGGCTGCAGCATTACGAGAACGTTATAGATCCCTTGCATGTGCCAATCCTGCACGGCCTGTTCTCGGGCACCCAGTTCGTGGAAGAAATGGCCGTCATGCCGGAGGTCACTTACGAGATATTCGAATTTGGGGTCCGCAGCACGCAGGTCCGCAAGCTAGACGACGGCCGTACCATAAATAGAAAGACAGAAGTGGTCTTGCCCACCGTCCGGGTGGTGCCCAGCCCGACCCTTGATCGCATTGGCCCCTGTAACCTGATCGGCTGGATTCTGCCTATGGATTCGGGACATTTCCGCATTTATTGCGCCGGAACCGTGCCCAAGGGCGGGAAACTATCGCCGAGGTCATTGTTTGACGGCAAAAGCTGGTTCGATTTGAGCGAGGCGGAACACCAGCGCATGCCCGGCGATTATGAATGCCAGGTCAGCCAGGGCCGTATCACCTATCATTCCGAGGAACGCCTGGTCAGTTCCGACAAGGGTGTCGCCATGCTGCGCCAGAGCCTGTTGCGGCAGGTCAACATCGTCGCGGCCGGGGGCGATCCGGTGGGGGCTGATCCAGGGGTGGATGAATTGATCATCCCTTCCCAAGCCGGCAACATGATCGAGGGCTGATTCATGAAATTGCGCCAAATTGCACGAATTTGCCCCCTTATTCGCCTTAACGAACCATTAACCTCCTGTTAATAAGGTTAACGCGCTTGACGGCACCTGAAACGAAAGATAGTTTCCCGACACCATGACGCGGTCATTATCCATAAGGGGCCTTGCCCTTCGACTTAGCGACCCGGCCCTTGAGGGGCGCCGGGATGCCGCACTACTTGCGTGCACGCTAAGGGACCACGCGTCAAATGCTACAGATTATCACTAAGACCAACATCTCAGATTCCATCCATTCCACCGCCGGCTCGTGCGGCCGCGCCGTATTGTCTGTTTGCATGACGTGCGCGCCTTGGGGGTCCAACGCCGGCCATGGGATGTGCCGCTACAAGGAGTTTTCGTCATGAACAAGATGGCATTCCACAAATACCAACCCTTCCCGCCGATCGATTTGCCGGACCGTAAATGGCCCGGCGGTGTTATCGATAAGGCGCCGATCTGGTGCTCGGTCGATCTGCGGGATGGCAATCAGGCCCTGATCGAGCCTATGGGGCGCCAAAAGAAGCTGCATTTCTTCAATCATCTGATCAAATTGGGCTTCAAAGAGATCGAGATCGGCTTCCCAGCAGCCTCGGAAACGGATTTCGACTTTGCCCGCCATATTATCGAGCATGACCTGATCCCGGACGATGTTGCCGTTCAGGTCTTGACCCAGTCCCGTCCGGAACTGATCGAAAAGACTTTCGAGGCCCTGGAAGGCGCCAAAAACGTCATCATCCACCTGTACAACTCCACCTCTGAACTGCAGCGCCGGGTGGTCTTTGCCCAGGACCGGGAAGGTGTGAAAAAAATCGCCACTGACGGGGCCGGCTGGATCAAGGAGAAAATCCCGCAATTGGAGGCCGGCGGCACCAATGTACGGCTGGAGTATTCCCCTGAGAGTTTCACTGGAACGGAATTGGATTATGCCCTGGATGTCTGTCACGGGGTGATGGATATCTGGCAGCCGACGGCCGAAAACCCGGTGATATTCAATCTGCCGGCAACCGTTGAAATGGCTTCGCCAAACTATTGCGCCGACCAGATCGAATGGATGCACCGCAATTTCAAGGACCGTGAGAAGGTTATCCTGTCCCTGCATCCTCATAACGACCGTGGCACAGCCGTTGCGGCGACCGAATTGTGCCTGATGGCCGGCGCCCAGCGGGTCGAAGGCACGCTGTTCGGCAATGGCGAACGCACCGGCAACGTCGATGTCATCACGATGGCCCTGAACATTTTCAGCCAAGGCGTTGATCCGAATCTGGACTTCACCAAGATCCAGGATTCAATCGAAGTTTCGGAGTACTGCACCCAGTTGAAGGTGCCCGAGCGTCACCCCTATGCCGGTGAACTGGTCTATACCGCATTCTCCGGCTCTCATCAGGACGCCATCAAAAAAGGCATGGCGGCGAGCAAATCTTCCAATGATCCTCATTGGGAAGTCCCCTACCTGCCCATCGATCCCAAGGATGTGGGCCGTTCGTATGAGGCCATCATTCGGGTCAACAGCCAGTCTGGCAAAGGCGGCGTCGCCTACATCATGGATACGGAATACGGCATCGACATGCCCCGCGATCTGCAGGTGGAATTCTCCAAGGTCATTCAGAATATCTCCGATCAGACCGGCAAGGAGATCACGCCGGCGCAGATCTGGCAGACCTTCAAGGAGACCTATCTGGACATCAAGGAGCCGTTCGAATTGATCGACTACCGCATGAACTCGACCGCCGAGTCGGCTGAAGTGATCATGTGTACGGCCACCGTACGTGCCTATGACGAGGTGCGGGATATTGTTGGCCGGGGCGACGGTCCCATCGACGCCTTCTTTGGCGCCTTAAAGGCATCGTGCGGTGTCGAGGCCACATTCCAGGATTATGCCCAGCGGGCCATGGGTGCTGGTTCGGATGTGGAGGCGGTTTGCTTCGTGAAATTGGAAGGCGAGGATGGCCAGACCGCCCACGGCGTCGGCATTCACCCCAATACCAATAGCGCCTCGCTGCACGCCATCGTATCGGCGGTAAACCGTTTGACGTCGCTCTAACCGATCGGACGTTTCAAGCCTGCAGTTCCTGGAGCAGCGCTTTCGCGGCTTTTAGATCCGGGGTATCGAAGCCTTCGGTAAAGCAGGCATAGACCGGGCTCAGGCAGTCGTGCGCGGCCGCGATATTTCCGCGATCGCGCAGGTGCCGGGCCTGCGATACCGCCGCGCGCAGGCCAAACCCCCGGGCGCCATGATCCGCCGCCAGCGAGAGGGCGCGCTCGAACGCCGCCTCGGCGCGATCGTTGTCCGATTGCGCCAGATATGCCTCGGCGCGGATGCGTTCGAATTCAGCCAGGCAGTAGAACTCATGATTGGCTTCACACATGGAGAGGCCCTCGGACACGGCGGCCAAGGCATCCTCCGGCCGGCCGGCCCGCACGCAAAGATCAGCCAGCCAAGCTTGGAAAGTAGTTAGAGTGTATTCCGTGCGCACGTTGCGCATGCCGTCGATGCTCTCGCGCAATTCCGCCAGACCTTCAGCCGGTTCTCCTTGTGCCGTCCTGGCACCACCACGCAGAATGTGGCCCAAGGGAACAAAGGGACGGAAGCCCAGTTCATTACAATCGCGGATCAAGGCCTCGCCAATTTCCATTGTTGCGGCCGCTTCCCGGCGCAGGACATGCAGCAATCCCATGGCCCACCATGCAATGATCGCGGTGAAGGGGTGTTTCAGTTGGTCGGCGAGGCTCTTGCCTTCCCGACAGCGTTCCAATGCAAGATCGGGAAAACCCAGCTGCCAAAGGGCAAGGGAACCAAAGGAACGGCAACAAACGCCCGGGTCATGGCCGGAAAATTCATACGTGAGCCGGTGATGGCGGGCCGGTTCATAGACAGATCGCGCGGCTTCGGCATGGTCACGGCCAGTTTCGAACTGACCGGTGAAGGTCAACGCACTCCAGCCCAAATGATGCGCCTCGATCTGCAGGCCGGGGTCGTCCAATTCCAAGGCTAAATCGACAATCACGTCGACCTGCTTGCGGGTCGTCTCCAGATCGCCCGAAACCAGCTGATATTGTCCCAATCCGCGCAACGCCACGTACAAGGCGCGCCGGTCGCCGGCTCGTTCGGAGATCTCGGCAGCGCGGGTGAATACTTGGGCCACTTCCGGGTTACCGAAACCACGCGTGGGCATCATGCAGACACCCAAGGCGTTCAATAGGGCAACCTCCCTCGCCAGATTTTCCGCGGATGACGGCATCTCCGACAGCTGCGCCAGACCCTTGCGGAAATGTTCTTCCGCCTCCAGGTTGTCCGATCGCTGCATCGCCGCGCGTCCTGCCGCGAGCCATTGGTCAACGGCCTCCTCAAGCTCGCCGGCCTCGGTCAAATGATAGGCCAGAACTTCGGACATGGCGGCGGCACCCTGTTCGTTGAGATGCCGGGCAACGCGGCCATGCAATTCCGCCCGCCGGTCGCGCAGCAACATGCCCCGGGCCAAACCTTGGATCAGGGCATGTTTGAATAGATATTTGGTGCCCGCGCGGCTGGTCTGGCGGACCAGAAGACCGGCGGAACTTAGTTGGCCTAGGGCTTCATCGATCCGCTCCCGTTCCACTCTCGCCACGGCAAGCAACTGGTCGTAGCTGAATTCACGCCCGATGACGGCGCCGATCTGCGCCACCTCCTTGGCCGGGCCCAGGCGGTCAAGGCGTCCTGCGAGGGAATCATGCAGGCTTGCCGGCACTTCGATTGCCTCAGCATCGGTTATCCCGGCTTGCGTTGTTTCCATAACCGATTTGGTGATTTCCTCGATAAATAGGGGCACGCCATCAGTCTGATCGCTAATGCGGCTCAGCAGTGTCCCGGATAGTTCCTCCTGACCGGCTAATTCGGCAACCAGTTCCAGGCAATCCCGATGCTCCAATCTGGACAGGGTCAGGCTGGTCACCCGCCGCTCGCCGGCCCAAGGTGGCTCGAATTCCGGTCGATGGGTAACGACCAGCATTACTGGTGCTTCCGATACCAACCCGGTCAGCAGTTCGATAAACTCAAGTGTCGTCGGATCGATCCAGTGGGCATCCTCGACAATGAACAGGACTGGCCGGCGCGCCGCCAAACCCCGCGCCTGGTCGACCAACGCCAGCAGGGTCAGTTCCTTGCGGCGTTGCGGGCTGACGTTCAGCGCTGGATATCGATCGCCGGTTGCAATGGACAGAAGACCGGCGAAAAGCGGCATCACTTCGTCCAAGGGCCGGCCGGAGGGCGCGATGACGCTGCCCAGCTTGGCCAGCTTGATCGCCGCAGTGTCGTCCGCCTCGAATTTCCCGATCCGTTCCAGCCGCTCAATCACCGGATAGAGGGCGGAGGACGTATAATATGGTGAACATTGCAGTCGCAGGCGAAAATGCGGTTCGCCGACAATCCGTTCCTGTAGTTCCAGGGCCAGCCGCGATTTGCCGATGCCCGGCTCGCCGGCGATCATCACGGTCTGGCCCTCGCCTTGGCGCACATTCTCCCAGCGGCGCAGCAGCATGGCGATGTCTTCGTCCCTGCCGACGATCGGCGACAACCCCCCTTCGTGCGTGGCATCAAAGCGGCTTTCCAAGCTTCGACGGCTCTTGACCAGCCAACAACGCACCGGCCGGGCAAAACCCTTCAGCATTTGGGTGTCCAAGTCATCCAATTCAAAGTGATCGCCGGCAAGAGAACGGGTTAGATCGCCTATAACCACGGAGTTTTCCGGTGCCGCTTCTTGCAACCGGGCGGCCAGATTGGGGGTCTCGCCACTAATGGCGGCCTCCTGGGCACTGGCCTGGCCGATCAGATCGCCCACCACGACCCGGCCAGTGGCAATACCCACGCGGACATCGATTTTCCTGCCCAGGTCGCGTACCGCGGCCACCAGGTCCAGCCCGGCATTGACCGCGCGTTCGGCATCGTCCTCCCGGGCTTTGGGATAGCCGAAGTAGACCAGCACGCCATCGCCCATGTACTTGGCCAAATAGCCGCCATGGGCCTCTACGACACCCGAACAGGCATCCTGGAAGGCACGCAGCAAATCGCGAAGATCCTCAGGGTCGAGACGTTGCGACAGCGAGGTCGACCCCACCATATCGCAAAACAGCACCGTGATCTGCCGCCGTTCCGCCTCTGCCGCCGGTGCAGGTTCCGGGCTTGGCGCCGCCGGATCGACGGCGCCCTGTGCCGCGAGCAACAGCCGCTTGCGATCGCCCAGGCGGCTGACACCCAATTCCTTCAGATCGCCGTCCGTCAAATGGGCCAGTAGGTCAAGGTCGATGCCATTCTCGATGAACGCTTCCGCATGGGCCTCAAGTCCCCGCTCGTTCAGCCATTCACGAATTTCATCCGCCATGCGGCCTCACCCCCATTTGCGTATCGTAGCATAGCAGATACCGCTGATTCCGGACGTCTCGCCCAGACACACCGTTGACCTGGGTGCGGGCACACACCTTGTCACGGAGTCTATTTCTTTCAAGTAGAGGGCCGACGCTATTCAACTTAGAACAAATTTGCTTGTGTCGGGTGGCAATGAAGAGCCACGGGAATGAAGACGTAGTATTCTGCAAACTCTTGAACGACATAGGGAAACATCAATATTACCCAAGATTGTTTAGAGTCTCGTTGTTGGTTGCGTCGACATGATCAAGATCTTTGGGAATTCCTCCTAAAGGAGTGCCACGGTGTCGCCAGAGGACATACTTAGTTTTGCCAAGACAGTCCTTTCGGCTGATCCATCGCCGATGGCCAACATCAAGCCCTTTGATCCCAAGGTGGCAGGCCGCTTCTGCTATCAATCCGGCTCGCGAGATTTATCCCTTGGCCTAACGGCGGTACAGTACGGATGACAGAGCGGACGGATCGGCCTTCGCGTTACCCCATCCTCGATGCGGCCCGGGGCACGGCGATCATGTTGATGATTGTCTATCATTTCTCCTGGGACCTGACATTTTTCCGCCTCGCCGATTTCCAGATATTCACGGATCCAAAATGGATCTGGTTCGCTAAATGCATCGTCAGCATCATTCTGGTGGTCATGGGTATGGCTCAGGTTATGGCCCGGCAGCGGG
Organism: uncultured Rhodospirillaceae bacterium; assembly: GCA_964344935.1. Classification (GTDB taxonomy): domain Bacteria; phylum Pseudomonadota; class Alphaproteobacteria. Next base: position 333,904 of record CAYFPL010000006.1, on the reverse strand, counting down.
CCTTTGATGCAAAGGTTTTTCTGCGCCGTTTCCTGTTGATCGCTGCCAGCGCGGCAGCCGTATCGGCGGCCACCTATTGGATGGATCCGCGCACCTATATTTTCTTTGGTATCCTGCACCATATCGCCCTGGCCAGCGTGATCATTGCGGTTGTTATTCTGTTGCCTTCGCCGGTGATATTGCTGCTGGTGGCCCTGCTTACTGCCGCGCCTTGGTGGCTCGTGCATCCTGTCTTCGGCACGGATTATCTGTTGTGGGTCGGTCTGGCACCGCGGGCGCCCATTTCTGTCGATTACGTGCCCCTGGTCCCCTGGCTCGCCATTCCCCTGTTGGGGATCGTGGCCGGACGCTGGGTCGTTCAGGCAGAGTTGGCGAAAGCCGCCCTGGCATGGCAGCCTTTGAATGCACCGTCGAAAATCTTATGTCTTGCGGGTCGCCACAGTCTGGCCATCTATCTGATCCACCAGCCTATCCTTTACGGTGCCTTGTACTTGACTGTCGGCATGATGGGATAGGGAACGGCCGCGTCGCCTATTCCGCCTCCGATTGCATGCGCATTGGTCGCTACGCAATCATCGGCTAGTGTCATAATCGAGACAAATTGCCGGAATGGTTCGCTTGGATCCAAGGTAGGCGGGATGGAAACCAAGATTTCGCCCAAATCATATGGCGTGGCGGTGACCCTCGCCATGATCTTCGGCACCATGGGCATTCACCACTTCTACCTGGCTCTTTGGCTGCACGGCCTGTTCGATTTCAGCCTGTTCGTGGTCGGTTTCGCCTGCATCCTTTTCGTTGACGACGGGGTCATCAATGGGATTGGTTTCAGCATGCTGGCCGTTGATTTGCTCCACACCATCGTGGTGACCTATTGGCTGTTCGTGGGCAAGGTGAGAGACGGCGACGGTCTGTTGGTCGCTTATCCCGGACAATTCGAAACGCAAAGGAGATCGACATGACCGATGCACCGGACGCCCCTGCGGCTGCAAGCACGGAAGACGTCAGCGATAAAGGCTTTGTACCGGCCCTATTGTTGTGTTTTTTCCTTGGTGGGATCGGCATCCATCGCTTTTACGTGGGCAAGATCGGCACCGGGATCTTGATGATCCTGACCCTTGGCGGCCTGGGCATCTGGACGATTATTGATTTCGTCATGATCGCGGTCGGCAATTTCCGCGACAAGCAAGGCAGATTGCTCCGGCGCTGACTTCGGCTATCATGAATTCTGACGGTTCGCCGGAACGGATGTCGTACCGGCATTTTCGGAGGTATTGCCATGGACGTCGGCCTGTTCACTATGCCCCTGCATCCGCCGGGTGCCAATTTCACTGAAACCCTGAAATCGGATCTGGCGCAGATTGTCGCTTTGGACGAGTTGGGCTATGCCGAGGCATGGATCGGGGAGCATTTCACTTCTGAGTGGGAAAACATTCCATCGCCCGAATTGTTTATCGCCCAGGCCATCGGTTTGACGAAAAACATCCGCCTCGGCACGGGCGTCAGCTGCATGCCGAACCATAATCCCTTCGTCCTGGCCAGCCGCATCGCACAGCTCGACCACATGGCGGAAGGGCGTTTCAACTGGGGCATCGGCACCGGCAGCTTTCCCGGCGATATGCAGGTGTTCGGTTATTGGGGTGAGAATGCCGCGGTGGACAACGGCGCCTATACCCGCGCCTCCCTGGATACCATTCTGCAGCTTTGGGCCGATCCCAAGCCGGGTGTCTACAAAAGCGATTGGTGGCGCTTTACCATTCCAGAGACCGAGGACGATATCGGCCTGCGGGCCCATATCCGGCCTTACCAGACGCCGCATCCCCCCATCGGTGTGGCGGGCGTCTCGCCCAATTCACCAACCTTAAAAATGGCCGGCAGCCGCGGCTGGATTCCCATGTCCATAAACCTGATCCCGCCGGTCCTGCTGAAAACCCACTGGGATTCCATTTCCGATGGCGCCGCGGAAGCCGGACGCAGCGCCGATAGGGGTGCCTGGCGCGTGGCGCGGGAGATCTTCGTCGCCGAGAGCAGCGCCGAGGCCCGCAAACAGGCCAAGGAAGGTGTCATGGCTCGGGACTTCCGGGACTATTTCCTGCGCCTTTTGCCCAAGGTAGGCATGCTGCAACTGATGAAGAACGATCCGGACATGGCTGACAGCGATGTCACCATCGACTATCTGATCGACAATGTCTTCATCGTCGGCAGTGTGGACGAGGTGGCTCAGAAACTGAATGACCTGAAGGGCGAGGTGGGCGAGTTTGGTACTTTGCTGGCCATGGGGCACGAATGGGAGCCTCATGATGCCTGGCACCAGTCCATGGCGCTTCTGAAGAACGAAGTGCTGGCGAAAGTCAGTTAGCCCCGGCTAGCTCTTCTTCTCCTTGCCCAGCATCAAGGCCGGGATCAGGGCGCAGACGAAGACCACGGCGATGATCATGAAGCCGTCCTTGAAGCCCAGGGTATTCGCTTGCGCCATGATCACGCGGCCGAGGAAATGCAAAGAGCCAGGGATCAGAACTTCTTCCGAGAGACCGCCCCTGGATAGAAGGTCCGTGATATAGCCCAGCAATTCCCGGCTAGCGGCATTGTCAGGTGCCTGGGTCGCGGTCAGGACACTGGCATGGAACGCGGCCCGCTGCTCCATGAACACTACCAACAGATTGACCCCGAAGGCGCCGCCCATAAGGCGGATGAAATTGATGGTGCCCGAACCGTTGTTCAGTTTATCCGGCGGCAGGGCGCCGAGGGCGGAAACATTGATCGCCGGCAGCATGATGCTTTGCCCGATGCGTCCGATGACCACATAGAATGCCAATGTGATGAACGCGGTATCGACCCCGGTGGTCTGCAGCAATGCTGCGCCCAGGGCGAACAGCAGCAGCCCCACAATAGCCAAATAGTGAGCCGGAAAGGCATCAACCATGCGCCCTGCAATGGGAAAGAACGCCATCACGACCAAACCGGCGGGCGCCGTCACCATGCCGGAATCCGTCGGTGTGAAGTTCTGCACGGTCTGCACAAAGACGGGAATGATATAGGTGGAGGCGAAGTTCCCGGCCCCGAAAACGAAACCGAGGGCTGCCGCGGCCGCGAATTGCTTGTGGCGGAAGACGGCGAAATCCAGGATCGGCGCCGGTGAACGCAGTTGCGAAATGACAAAGGCGGCGGACAGACCGATACCGGCCGTGCTCAGAAACAGGATTTTGTCCGAGAACCAGCCGTCCCGCTGGCCGTTGGCGATGGCAGTCATGGAGCAGACGATGGCGCAGACGATCAGGCCGTAACCGATCCAATCGAAGGGCAGGCGCACCGTATCCTTTTCCCGCGCCGGCATGAATAGGGTGCCGAGAAGTACCGAGAGACCGGCAATGGGCAGGGGAATAAAGAAGAGATGCCGCCAGCTGGATGCATCGATAGTGACGCCGCCCACCACCGGCCCCATGATCGGCGCCAGCATGATTCCCATGCCATAGATACTAAGCGCCAGACCCCTTTGTTGAGTGGGGAAGACGCGAAAGATGGTCACCATGGCGATGGGCTGCACAATGCCGGCGGCCACACCTTGTAGAACTCGCGCCAGGATCAGGATGTCGATGTTGGGTGCGCCTGCTCCCAACAGAGAGCCGAAGATGAACAGCCCGACGGCGGCGACGTATCCGCCTCTGGGTCCCAGAACCGAGATCACCCAGGCGCCGAGGAGCTGCGAGGCGGTCATGGCGGCAAGGAAGGCTGTGGACATCCACTGCGCCTCGCTTTGACCGACGCCAAAGGTGCCCATGATGGTGGGCACCGCCACATTGACCATGGTCGATGACAGGATCATGGTCATGGCGGCGGTCATCCCGGTCAGGGTCACGATCCAGCGGTAGCCGGGACCGTACCGCGCCCGCAGCGTATCGGTATTCTCCGTCGCCACTCCGAACCCTACTTTCGCTATCAGGGACTGGCCGGGGAGCCCGGCCGTTATGCCAATCCGGTGTCCTCAGGGTAGCACGGGCACCTGGCTAAGAGGAATTACAGGGCGGCCATTGGGCTGCCGCCAAGCGGTTATGCCACGCCGGCCAACGGTCCCTGGATCAGTTGACCGGGAAAATCGCCGGTGCTTTCTCCATCCTCGAATGCGATCTGGCCGTTGACGACGGTAGCGCGGATGCCTTCGGCCTTTTGCACCAGGCGCCGCGCGCCGCCGGGCAGGTCTTCTTCCACTGTCGGCAGGCAGGGGCGGATATTTTCCTCATCGAAGATGACCAGATCGGCGGCGAGGCCGACGCGGATCAGACCCCGGTCCGTCATTTCCCAGGCAGAGGCATTGTCGAACGTCAGCATCCGCACAGCCTGTTCCAGGGTGAAGGCCTGACGCTGGCGTACCCAGTAACTGAGCATATGGGTCTGCAACGAGGAGCCCATTTCCTGACAGACATGGGCGCCGGAATCGGAGAATGTCGCCAGCGTCAATGGATGGCGCAGCATGCCCAGGACGTCGTCGGGGGTTTCGTTGACCAGGGGCTGAATAAAGATCTGCTCGTCATTCTGCAAAATCAGGTCAATCATGGTCTCCACCGGGTGCTTGCCGGAAGCGGTCGACAGTTCCGCCACCGTTGGGTCGTCCCAGTCGACGCCCTGCATGGCAAACAAGTTGCCATAGTCGGGTTTCATGGGATTGGTGGTCGCTGCGCCGCCGCCTTGGAACTCGTCGCCTCGCGGCCGCATGCCGGCCTCTGCGGCAACAAGTTGCGCGCGAATGTCGGGCTGGCGCAGGCGGTCTTTCTGCTCTGCAAGCGGCAGGGCGCGGAGTTCTTGCCACTGGGGCAGATTGTCAAACGGCAGATAGGATTTGAACGAGAATAGGGCATTGATGGAGCGGGTCGTCGTCTGGCCGAACATGCGTCCGCCCATCCGGACGGTCTCGTCAATGTAATCCAGCTGATATTGCCAGTGGTTCGGCTCGGCGCCCTGGCGGGTGGAGATGGTGCCGAACATCATCGGCCGACCGCTTTCCAGCGCCACCTGTCTCAATCTTGCCAGGAATGTTCGCTGGGCCGGGCCAGAGGCAACGTCGGGACCGATTTGGAAGACACCGGCGTTCACATCAGCCATCCGGCCAGCCAGGTAATCGATTTCCTCCCACTCCGCGATGCGGCTGGCGACGGGGCTGCCGTCGGGTGTGATGTGGGTGCTGGCACGCGATGTGGAAAAGCCCACGGCACCGGCCTTGAGCGCCTCTTCAACGGCATCGCCCATAAGCTTCAAATCGTCCTCGTTGGCGGCTTCATCCAGCGCTCGGTCACCCATGGCATACATGCGCAGGGCGGAATGGCCGATATAGGCGCCGTAGTTCATGGCCTTGGGCAGGCGCTGAACGTTGGCCAGATATTCTGGAAATGTTTCCCAGGTCCAATCGATGCCGGCCAGCATGGCTTCCGTGGGAATGTCTTCGACCGCCTCGAGACAGCGGGCGAACCATTCCCGATCGGCCTCCTTGCAAGGTGCCAGGGCGAACCCGCAGTTCCCCATCAAAACAGTCGTGACACCGTGCCAACAGGAACAACTACCGATGGGGTCCCAGGCGATCTGCGCGTCCATGTGGGTATGGCCGTCGATGAAACCCGGCGCGACGATCTGGCCTTCGGCGTCGATGGTGCGGTCGGCTGGCTGACGGATACGACCGATCTCGACGATGCGTCCCCCCTGTACGCCCACGTCGGCGCGATACCGGGGCATGCCGCTGCCGTCCACCACCGTGCCGTTACGAATAAGCAGATCCAATGCCATGACGATGTCCCCCTAATCGAATTTGAGACAAGTATGCCGGGCTGACGGGAGCGGCACAACAATCCCCCACGGGCATGTGATCAAGGGAATTTCGTTGCCTATGAGGTCGCCCCTTCGCCATTATGGCAAATTCGATGGTGTCCGTGCCTTAGCCGGGCTTCGATTTCCAGGTCAGGTGGAGGGAACCGACAATGACCAGCGACGACCGCGTCCGCCGCCGCCTGGCTGCAGTTCTGGCCCTCGACGTGGTCGGATTTTCCCGACAGATGGAGGTTGATGAGGCAGATACCTTAGAGCGGCTGTTCGCATTGCGCACGCGGTTCCTTGAACCCCGTATCTCACATCACGAAGGCCGCATTGCAAATACGTCCGGCGACGGCGTATTGGTAGAATTCCGGAGTGTCGCGGACGCGGTGGATTGCGCCATATCCATTCAATCACAACTACCCGACTGGCCCAATTTCGGCGAGCCCCTGGAGTTGCGGATCGGCATCCATCTAGGCGAGGTGGTGGTCCGTGATGGTGATCTGTTCGGCGACTGCGTCAATATCGCTGCCCGCCTGGAACAATCCGCCGATAGCGGCGGCATACTTTTGTCTGATACGGCTCGCGAACAACTGACGGGCGATGCTGCCGGTGCTTTCGAGGACACGGGCGAAGCAGCCCTGAAGAACCTTTCCCGCGCCATACGCACCTGGCGCTGGCATGACAATCTATACGGCGCGGCGGAGTCCGACGATGAAAGACCGAGCGGCGCCAAATATGACAATGTTTCCGTCATATTCGTCGATGTTGCCGGCTTTACCGAATGGGGCGATGCCGCCTCCGCCACGGAGCTGGTGACGTATTTGGACCGGGTGTTTCGAACGCTAGATCACGTGGGCGCACGGCACGGCGTGAAGAAAATCCAGGTCTTTGGCGATGCCTACCTTGGTGTCGCCGGCCTGCCCGATGAACGGGATGACCATGCCGCCTGCGCCGCCCGTTTCGCCATTGCTGCCCGCGATGAACTGGCCGGATTAACGGCGCCGACGGGGAAGCCAGTGAAGGTAACCATCGGTATGCACTGCGGACCGGTCATCGCCGGCGTCGTGGGACCTGACAAGCGCCCCTATGGCCTCTGGAGCGAAACCGTCAACATGGCGGCCCATATGGAACGTCAGAGATTGGCGCAGGGCATATGTATCTCCGACACGTTTCGCAATGCGATGGGACCGGGATTCGACTGCGTCGGACCTCTCGAGACCGAGATACGCGGCACGACGCATGTGATATGGGGCTTGAATTCGGTCGCATCAGAGCCATAGCCCTCAGTTCGGCGACTCGACCCGCATGGCCACGCGACGGACCCAGTTCTTCGGCAAGCTCTCGAGGGGCTTGCGGATGACTTTGAATCCTGCGCGGCGGAATAGGGGCTCCGTGCCGAAATAGGCGTTGTCGTCTCCGGTGCGGGCATTCCCTGCGCGGGGATAGGCTTCCACGGCTGGGGCACCTTGTTCGAAGGCATATTTGGCTGCAGCCCGGATCATTTCCACCGCTATCCCCTGGCCCCGGGCCGTCTTAGCCACCGTGATGCAGGGAATGACCCAGACATCCGTGTCATCAACGGGAGGTGTGGCGCGGGACTTATGGACGCGGCTCAACTCCCGACGCGGCGCAACAGCGACCCAGCCGACGGGCTCGCCATCCAAAAACGCCAATAGACCCGGCTTGCGGCGGCGGCGGGCCAATTTCGCCATCTCCCCGCGCCGGCGCTGGTTCGAAGGGCCTTCACCAGGCAAATCGCGCATCTCCTGATCGCTCATGCGGGGATAGAGGCACCAGCAGCTCCGCCCCCAACTGCCGCGCAGAACCACCCCCATCTCGTCCAGGAGCTTGGGCGTCAGGGGCCGGACTTCCAGCGTCGAACTGGTTTGTCTTTGGGCGCTCATGCCGATTTCAGGCCATGCCTTCGAAAAGGGCGGTGGAAAGATAGCGTTCGGCGAACGAGGGAACGATGACCACGATGGTTTTGCCTTCGTTCTCCGGCCGTTCGGCCACCTCGACCGCAGCCGCCAGGGCGGCGCCGGAAGAAATGCCCACCGGCAATCCCTCCAGGGCGGCGACACGGCGGGCGGTATCGAACGATGTCTCATTGCCGATGGTCAGGACCTCGTCGACAATATCCAGGTTCAGGACGGCCGGTACAATGCCGGCGCCAATGCCCTGGATCTTGTGGGGTCCGGGTTCGCCGCCGGAAAGAACCGGGCTGTCCTCGGGCTCGACCGCGATCATTCGCAATTCCGGCTTCAATGCCTTCAGGGTCTCGCCAACGCCTGTAATGGTGCCGCCGGTGCCCACGCCGGCGACAATGATATCTACCTTGCCATCCGTATCGTTCCAGATTTCCTGGGCTGTCGTGCGGCGATGGATTTCCGGATTGGCGGGATGCTCGAACTGCTGTGGAATGGCGGCCTTGGGCAGGTCAGCGACCAGCTCCTCGGCCTTTCTAATGGAACCGTTGATGCCCTCTTCGGCCGGCGTCAGCACCAATTCGGCACCCAGCAGCGAAAGCATACGGCGTCGCTCCACCGACATGGAATCCGGCATCGTCAGTATGATGCGATAGCCCTTGGCGGCGGCGACGAAAGCCAGGGCGATGCCCGTGTTGCCCGAGGTGGGCTCCACCAGCACGGTGTCCTGGTCGATCGCGCCGGCCTCTTCCATGGCTTCGATCATGGCGACGCCGATGCGGTCCTTGACCGAGGCCAGGGGATTGAAGAACTCCAGTTTGGCCAGGATATCCGCTTTGACGCCGGCGTCGTCCCGCAAGCGGGACAGGCGAACCAGGGGCGTATTGCCGATGGTGTCGATAAAGGATTCGTAGATGCATCCTCGTCCCTTGGTACTGCGTTGGATCATCCGTGCTCCGGCCCGTTAGATATCAAAATTTGCGCCGCTTTCGCCTCTTTTGGCGCCATCGGCAACGCCGGCGGCGCGGGCCTGTCGGAATAGATCCTCGACGCTGACCCCTTCCAGCCGGCTCAACATTTCCTCTTGCAATTCCCTCCACAAGGGCTGCACCACTGCCCGGCCCAGGGGCGAGGTGGCTGCCTCTTCCTCGGGATCATCAAGACCTTCCATCAAGCGGACAACTTCTGCCACCGTGATGCGCCGGCGCTCCCGAGCCAAGCGATAGCCGCCCTTTGGGCCGCGGACGCCGCGCAGGATACCGGCGCGCACCAGGTGTTGCAGGGCGCCTTCCAAATAACGTTGCGGGATACCCTGGCGTTGGGCGATATCCTTGGACTGCACCGGGTCGGGGCGTGCGTTGCAGGCGATATCCAACACTGCTTCCAGCACGTACATGGTTTTCTTTGAAAGCTGCGGCATGGTCTAGGACCCCACGCCGGTGGAGCCATAACCACCTGCGCCTCGGGCGCTTTCGGGCAGGCTGTCGACTTCGTCAAGCCGGCTGTCGGGAACGGCGGCGATGACCAGTTGCGCGATCCGCTCGCCCCGTCGCACGGTGAATGGTTCTTCGCCGTGATTGATCAGGATAACGCTGACTTCGCCGCGATAATCCGCATCAATCGTGCCCGGGCTGTTCAGGACCGTAACACCGTGCCTCAGAGCCAGGCCCGAACGGGGCCGTACCTGGCCTTCAAAACCCGGCGGCAGGGCCAGGGCGATGCCTGTGGGGATCAGGGTCCGTTGTCCCGGCGCAAGCACCACATCCTCTCCGACGGCGGCACGCAGGTCCATGCCGGCGCTGCCAGCCGTCGCGCGGGCCGGCAGAACCAAATCGGCGCCATTATCCAAACGCTGCACCGGTACGGATAGCATCGGTCTATTTGGAACCAAAATGATCGGCGATGCGCTTGGCCAGAGCGACGGCAACAGCTTCCTTGGCCATGGTCGGCCAGTCTTCGACGCCTTGGGCGGTGATCAGATGCACGGTGTTCTCGTCTCCGCCCATGACGCCGGTGCCGGCGCCGACGTCATTGGCAACGATCCAGTCACAACCCTTCCGCGCCCTTTTACTCTGCGCATGGTCGATAACTTTTTCGGTCTCGGCGGCGAAACCCACCACCAATTTCGGTCGGGTGCCGTTCAATTGGCTCAGGGTCCGCAGAATATCCGGATTCTCAACCAGGGCCAGGGCCGGTGGCTGGCCGCTGCCGTCCTTCTTCATCTTCTGTTCCGCTTCACCATCGACGCGCCAGTCCGCGACGGCGGCGGCGCAGACCGCGATATCAGCCGGCAGCGCCGCTTCGCATGCTGCCAGCATCTGGGACGCGGATTCGATGCCGCGGACTTGGACACCGCCGGGATCAGGCAAATTGTTGGGGCCGGCCACCAATACGACCTCGGCGCCAAGGCGGGCCAGAGCTTCGGCGATGGCGTGACCCTGCTTGCCCGAGGATCGATTGGCGATATAGCGTACTGGATCGATCGCCTCGTATGTCGGGCCGGAGGTCACAATGGCCCGCCGGCCTTTTAGGGGCGCATCGCCCATCATGATGTTTTCAATGGTGGCGACGATCTCCAGCGGCTCCGACATGCGGCCGGCGCCCACCTCACCGCAGGCCAAGTCGCCTTGTCCCGGGCCCACTGCCATCAGGCCATCGCCAAGCAAAGTTTGATAGTTTCGCTGGGTGGCCGGGTGCTCCCACATGCGCGTGTTCATGGCTGGGGCGAACAGCACCGGTTTGTCCGTAGCCAGCAGTATCGTCGAGGCTAAATCATTGGCCAAACCATTAGCCATCTTGGCCATCAGATCGGCGCTGGCCGGGGCAACCACCAATAGGTCGGCTTCGCGGCTGAGCCGAATATGCCCCATCTCGCTTTCGTCCTTCAGAGAAAAGAGATCCTGATACACTGCCTCCTCGGACAGGGCCGCAACCGACAACGGCGTGACGAACTGCTCGCCACCGGCGGTTAGAACGCAGCGCACGGCCGCGCCCCGTTCCTTGAGTCGCCGGATCAAGTCCAGGGACTTGTAGGCTGCGATGCCGCCGCTGATGATCAACAGGATGCGTTTGCCGCTCAGCATGATCGTTCCTATATCACGATTTTCTAGTGTAAATACCCCAACACCACAGTCCCGGCAATAGAGTCCAGGTCGAGTGATGTGCCATGGTGGCCAATCAATCCGCCGTCATGCCCACTTCCGCCAAAATCTCAGCCGTGTGCTGGCCCAAACCGGGCACCCATGATCTGGCGCCAACATCGCCGCCCGCAAACTGCGCCGGACAGTTGGCGATCATGTATGATTCGGACCCGTTACTCATTTCCACGGCTGACCCGCGGGCGCCGACCTGTGGATCGGCCATGGACTGGCCGATTTCCTGATACCGTGTGCAGGGGCAACCTGCGGCAAGGATGGCTGCCTCGCAGTCCTCCGTCGTCAAATGTGCCGACCAGGCCTCCACTTCCGCCAGCAAGAGGTTCCAATTGGCGACCCGCGCGGATGGTTCGGAGAAACGTTCGTCGTCCAATAATTCCGGCAGGCCGGCCGCATCGGCCAGACCCTTGAAGTTTGCCGGGCTGACTGGCGCGACCATAAGAAATCCGTCAATGGTCTTGAGGGGCGAGAAGACGATGGGCCGATCCGGGTTCTCCATTTGGGCCGCCTGATATTCATAGGCCAGCATGTTGTGCATGGCATCCATCATGGCGACGTCAATGCGCTGTCCCCGCCCCGTCCGAAGTCGCTGCACCAAAGCGGCGTTGATGGCGCTCAAGGCGTGGGTCGATCCCAGAATGTCGGCGATTGTCGACCGGGTCGGCGGCGGATCGGCGCGATCGCCCTGATAGTGCATCATGATCAGATCATAGCCGGATGCCGCATGGATGATCGGTGCAAAGGCCGGCTTTTGGCTGCCGGGGCCTTCCTGGCCATAGCCGGATATGGAGCAAAAGATCAGATCCGGTTTCAATTCCGACAATGCTTCGTAGTCCAGGCCCAGGCGCGCCATGACACCGGGCCGAAAATTCTCCAGCACCACATCCACCGACTTGATCAGGCGGCGGATCGCCTCGCGGCCATGTTCGCTCTTCAGGTCCAAGGCCAGGCTCTTCTTGCCGCAATTCATGTGCCCGAAATAGGCGCTTTTCCCTTCGCGGAAGGGCGGGGCATGACGCAAAAAATCGCCCGCGGGCGGTTCTACTTTGATGATTTCCGCACCCATGTCCGCCATCAAGCGGCTGCAATAAGGACCTGCCAGGAACATGGAAAAGTCCAATACCCTAATGCCATCTAACGGGCCGGGTAACGCCTCCTTTGCACCATCTGCCATTACATTTGCACCTTCTCATCTGCGGCTGACGCAAGATTAGCGGCAAATCGTCGCTGTAAACCATTTGTTTACCACTCGCCGGCGATTATCAGGTAACAAGCATGAAAGTCCGTGCTGTTTTTTGGAGAGGGAGCGAGGGCGTCATGAAATCGCGATTTTTGGGCACCACGGCGATCGCGACGTCCATTCTACTGGCCACCAGTGGCGCGCAGGCCGCCGACAAGATCGAGGTCGGCCTGGGCGGGTATTTCAACGCTTTCCTTGTTCACGCGAATCAAGACGACGGCACCGGCGAACCCGGCGCCAATCGGCGCGATCACATGATCGCCCGGGAAGGGGAAATTTTCTTCAAGGGAAAGACCACGCTGGACAACGGCATCACGATCGGGGTCGATGTGCAGCTTGAGGCCGAGACCTGCGGCGACCAGATCGACGAGAGTTTCATTTATGTCCAAGGCGGTTTCGGCAAGCTTGTCGTCGGGGCGGACGATCCTGCCTCCGATGCTATGTATTTTGGTACGCCGCAGCCCATCGCCGGCGTTGGCGTGGCGACGCCGGATGATGTCTTTTCCGCCCTGGGTAATGCCGTGGCGACGCCCACATCGATCACGTCCATTTCCGGAGATTCTGAAAAGATCACCTACTTCACGCCCCGGCTCAGCGGCTTCCAGATGGGCTTCTCCTACACGCCGGAAAACTGTGAAGAGGCCAATGCCCCCTGCGCTGGCACTTATTCCGGCATGCCGCTCTCAAACTCGGCTGGCCAGCAATCCGAAATCATCGAGGTCGGCGCCAACTACATCCGCAAGATCGGCGGTGTCGACATGGGGCTCTACGCCGGTATCGGCAGGGGCGATCTGGAATTGGCCGCCGCCGGCGTCGAGGACCAGGATCAATGGGGCCTTGGCGTGGAACTTGGCGTCGGTGGTTTCACCATCGGCGCCGACTACCGCGAGGACGATCAGGGTACCTCCGGCGCCAACACTGACCGGACGGATTATTCCGTGGGCGTTACATATGCGCTGGGTAGTTGGACCCTAGGGGCGGCTTATGCCCATGGCAAGGTGGAGGCAGGCGCCGGGCTGGGCGAAGACGAAACCGACGGCTATCAGGCCGGCGTGGTCTACGACGTCGGTCCTGGCATTGTCGTGACCGGGGGTATTACCTATTGGGATGTCCAAGACAACCTGAATGCTGTGGGTATCGAGAACGAATCCACCGAATTCATCATCGGTACGCTTCTTTCGTTCTGATCAGAAGGTTGGACGCCGTTTCTTCCGCCGCACCTGACAAATCACTTTGGCTATGGTCAGTTCGCGGCGCAGGGTTTGGCCTTGAGTGGTGAAGCTGCCGCCATTGATGCTGCCCGACCAGCTGCCGGAACTATCTTGTGCCTCTGGAAACTGGTCCAGCAGCTCCTGAATCGATGATTGCGCCGTCGTCATGACCCGGCCCCGCCGCTTCGATGACGCCACCAGAACACCCACCACCTGTCCCTGATCGTCCAGCATGGGCCCGCCCGAAAGTCCGCCCAGGGCCGGCAGATTGCTGGGCCGCCGCGTCACTTCCGCCCAGGCCAGAACCGGCTCGTTGATGTTGTAGCGGCCTACCGATTTCATGCGCGCCTGGCCCATGGCCCGGACGTGGACTTCACCCGGATTTCCTTTTGGGTAGCCCATTGAAAAGCCGTTTTCGCCTCGAGCCGGGGTCTTTTCCGAGAAACCTAGCGGCTCCCGCCCGGAACGGGTTCGCAACAAGGCTAAATCGGCCCGGGGATGCAAATGTACTTCTTGGGCCCGCCAGCCCTTGCCGGGCTTGGTCTGGATCCAAATCGCATCGCAGCCATCGGCGACGTGTCGGGCGGTCAGCCACCAGCCATCGTCCGTAACGGCGAATGCCGTTCCCGTACTGGGGCCTTTGGTGCCCACTTCTATCTCGATGGTTGGCCCCTGAGGTGCTGCCTGGACTGGTGGCTTAAGGGAGATTTCCGGCCGCCGCGGGCCATCGCCTTCGCCGACCACCGCGTTGACGATGCCATAGAGGACGGCAAGCATGGCGAAAAGGTAGGTGAGGCGGTTCATGATCTCTTCCGGACGGCAGGCTTATCCGGAAATGGCGGCGGCGTTAATGGCCGCCACCGACAGTTTGATGCCGGCAAGCAGGACGGCGGGGGCCAGTTCACCTTCCTCGATCCGGGTCGATAGGTCGCTCAACAGCAGATCCGTTAATCGAAAGACCAGGATCTGCACGACAACTGCCAGCACGCCCCAAATGACGATCTCCCAGACGCTGACCGACGAGGCCATGCAAAAGGCAAGCGGTATGGCCAAACCCAGCACGGCGCCGGCCAAGGATATGGCCGCCGCCAGGTTGCCCTCCCGAACCAGGGCGAAATCCTTGTGCGGTGTGGTGAAGATGTAGAGAACCACACCCGCCGCCAGCATGGCCAAAGTGATGGTCAGATGCAGGATCAGGACCGGGAAGCCGGCGGCGAAACTCTGTAGGACCACATCCATGAGCTTTAACCTCGACCCTCGGGAATGACCGCAACGGCGGAAATCTCGATCAGAAACTCCGGCTTTACCAGGGCATCGACCTGCACCAGGGTCGAGGCGGGATAGGGTTCTGAGAAAAACTCCTTGCGCACCTCATGCACGTCCATCAGTGGTTCCATGTGTGTCACATAGACGATGACTGAGACAATATCGTCCATCTCCCCGCCAACGCTCGCCAAGATGGCCTGGATGTTCTCGAGGGTTTGGCGCGCCTGGACGGCCATATCGCCGGGTCCGACGATGTTCCAGTTTTCGTCTACGCCCACTTGCCCTGAGATATGCAAAACCCGCCCCGGCGGTTGCCAGGCCGCGTTGGAGAAAGCTCCGAAAGGTTCCGCCACGCCGGGCGGGTTAAAGGCATCAGCCATGTCATCACCCCCTGTAAGTTCGATGTCATGGCTATCATAACGCAGGCGGCGTTGTTGGTGGGTTGGGAAATCCTGACTAGATTCGGCGCGCGCGGTTATGAACCCCGCCTGCAGGATTGAAACGCAATATTCGCCATCCGTTTCGAGTCGGGCTCAAGCGAATCCAATAGGGTGCTTGAAGGCGGCGTTGGAAACCCACAACACCCGCGGGCGGTGCGCCGTAGTTCAATTGCAATTCGGCCTTGGCATCCCATTGCCTGGGACCAATCCGGTGCAACTCAAGCAGCTTGAAGTCGCGCAGTTGCGGTTGATTGGCAGCCGGAACATTCAGTTTGTCGCGCAATGCCTGTTCGATTTGGGCGGCATTGGGGGCCTTGATTTCGGCCGCCAGGGCGCTGGGCGATGCAAGGAGTAGGGCTGCGGCGAATAGGGCAGACAACGGAAATACGGGCATGGCGGCTCCTTTATCTTTATGCCTGTGCCATAAAACTTGGCCAATGTGTCGGAAATATGACCTTGCATGGGGAGGATTGGCGGGCGAGGGCGATCTGTGCCAAATTGCGGCCATGAATAACGGACCTATATCAAGCTATCCTTTTGCCCGCCGCGTCCCCGCGGGTGATACCCATGAACGTCATGTCTGCGACGACTGTGGCTGGATCAACTACGTCAATCCCAAGATCGTGGTCGGTGCCGTCTGCACCTGGGAAGACAAGATCCTTTTGTGCAAGCGCGCCATCGAGCCGCGCTATGGCTATTGGACGGTGCCTGCGGGATACATGGAAGAAGGCGAGAGCACAGGTGAGGGCGCCGCGCGAGAAACCTTGGAGGAAGCCGGTGCCAGGATTGAGGTGGATGCGCTGATCGGCATTTACAATATCCCGCGCATCAGCCAAGTGCATATGATGTACCGGGCACGCATGATCAGCCCCGATATGGACCCAGGCGAAGAGAGCCTGGATGCGAAACTTGTCGCCTGGGAGGACATTCCCTGGGATGACATTGCCTTCCCCACTGGCGTCTGGGCCTTGAAACATTATTACGAGACCAAGGACCAGGCGGTTTTCCAACCCTTCGAGAACCCGGAACTGGACCGGCATCGGGGATAGGCAGGCCCATGGCGGAGCCGAAACTCTATGATTTGAAGACGGACCTGTCATTGGCCGCGGCCGAGCAGATCATCGACGGTGCCCTGGCCGCCGGTACGGCGGCCGGGATGTTGCCTCTGACCGTGGTGGTGCTGGATACAGGTGGCCATGCCATCGCCATGAAGCGCCAAGATGGTTCAGGCATCCTGCGGGCGGAGATCGCCACGGGCAAAGCCTGGGGCGCCCTGGGCATGGGCATTCCCAGCCGGACCATTCGGGACCGCCTGGGCCAACGCCCGGCCTTTCAGGGTGCCCTGGTGGGGGCTTCGGGCGGCAGATTTGTGCCGGTGCCGGGCGGCGTGCTCGTGCTGGACAGCGAGGACAAGGTGATCGGTGCCGTGGGCATCAGCGGCGATACCTCGGAAAAAGACGAGTATTGCGCCATTGAGGGCATCAAAATAGCCGGCCTCACGCCCGTGCCGGCGGAACCGGACGAGGACTGGCAAGGCTCAAACCTATGAGGCAGTGGCCATTAGGCTTGGCCTTCACCCTGAGTTTGTTTGTATGCGTCCTGACGCAACCAGCAAATGGGCAGAAGGCCCAACTGCGCAAGGAGATGGGACTGCAATGCCACGCCGTCGCCGCGGGCCTTGCGAAGCTAGTTCGATTTCCCGCCACAACCCAGTCAGGGCAACAGGTGAACGTGGAAGGCATATTGCGTAAACCGGACGGACCGGGTCCGTTTGCGGCCGTGATCATCATGCATGGCGGACCCGGCATTTTTCCACCGCGATGCTATGGCGGTGCGCAGCAGTTGTTTCATGGCTTGGGCTATATGTCACTGGTGGTCGATAGTTACAGCGCAGGTGATCTGGATAAGGGACGTCGGCATGCAGCCACGATACTTGATCGCACGGAAGATGCTTGGGCTGCCGCCAGCTACCTGGCCTCCCGCGCCGATGTGGCCAAAGGCGGTATAGGAATTTGGGGCGTTTCCACCGGTGGGCTGTCAACGCTGCTGGCCGTATCCCCAAGCGGCCAACCAGACCGGGGCCGTTCGAAACTTCTGGCCGCCGCCGTGGCGGTCGCCCCCGAATGCCCCCATGAATTGGAGGCGGTTGTTGTGCCGTTGCTGGTCTTACATGGCGAGGATGACCGCACAAATCCCGTCGAAGACTGCCGGCAGATGCGCGTGTCAGGCGACAAGGCAACCGACTATCAGTTCGTGACCTATCCCGATGCCGGCCATACCTTCGACTTCCCTGGATCGTCGGACTATAACGCCCACGCAGCCCAGGATAGCGGTCGGCGTACTAAAGAGTTCTACAAGAAGTATCTGAACGGGGGTTAGACCCGCATCCAGCCCGGTCCCCACAGGTTGAGGGAGCGTTCATTGTGGGGCCATTGGCGCGTGGGAGCGCCGTCGGGCATGGTTTCCAATTCGGCCGAGAGTTCGACCTTGTAGCCGTCCGGATCCTCGACCATGAAGAACAGGTTGTTGCCAGGACCGTGGCGGCCCGGGCCCCACCACAGCTTGATGTAAAGGTCAGACATATGGTCTGCCCAGTCGCGGATATCGTTCCAGCAGGACACTTCATAGGCATGATGGTCCGGGCGTGCTTCGTCGGAAAGGAACATAGCGAAGGAATGATGTTCCGGGGTGGAGCGGTAGAAGATTGCGGTCAGGGTCTGGCTGCCATCCTCCTCGTCACGGAGAACGTGATCCGTGGGCACGAAGCCCAAAGTGTTCTCGTAAAAGTCCACCATTGGATCCAGGTCGGCGGTGGCCACGACCACGTGCTGCAGGCGACCTGGCGGGTGCCCCTCCGGGCCACTGTCGTCTTGGTAGGCCGGTTCGGGAACACCAAACACCATTTGCCGGCCGTCGGGATCCGCCACCGCAAAGGCATCAGCGCCGAACAATGGCGTGGGAGAGGGCATCAGGTTGACGCCCTGAGCCGTCAAATGACTCTTGAAGGCCGCAAGCTGGGATGCATCGGCGAAACGAAAGGCGCTATAGGGTTGGCCTGCGGTGGCACCTGTGCCGACGATCAGCCGCCGGTCGCGGCCGCGCAGCAGGCGGGTGCCGTCGTCCAACGGCGTATCCGTCATGGCGAAGGCGTCGCGGTAGAAGGTGGCCGAGCGAGCTTGGTCCGGCGAATCCAGGCGGATATGATCCAATTCAGCACCCCACAACGGGTTGTTCGCGCTCATATTTGCTTTCTCCCTGTCTGATTGGCGCAGACTATCATACGCCCGGGATGGCTAACCAGGGTCGCGGCGCAGCAGATCCCGCACCCCCGGCGCCCCGGCCTCTGCAATGGCGCGTGCCAGGCTTCGCCAATCACCTGACAATTGGCCCCGGGGCACGCTGTTGGCCTGGCTGACGGTGCCGAACTCACTGCCGTCCGGACGGATCAAATGCCAAGTCAATTCGATCCGACGATCGGGTCCGTCCGGGCCTAGATGCATGCTACCCAGCAGGATGAAGCCGTCTTCCAGTGGGCTTTCGGACAGCGGCACGCCGGCATCAGCCAAGGCTTCCCGCATGGCCGCCGCCAGTCGGACGCCGCCGTCTCCCGGCACCCCATCGACGGGACCGATGGTGACAGGGGCAAGGGCGTTGCGTCGTCCTTCGCCCCGTTCCTGCCGGCGCAATTGCAAATCGATAGCATCGGCGGCACTGTTGGCCAGGCGCTTTATCAGTTGCGCATCGCCCTCCCACCAGCCCACCTGCGAAATCCCTTCCTTGCGGGTGAGTGATAGGGCCACGGTCTTGTCTGGGCGTTGCAGACGCCACTCGAATTCCAGTTCATCCTTCGAGGCCAGTTTAACTTCTCCGTGCAGGCGGTGGCTGCGACGATGGCCACGGCCTGTGCTGGCGGTAATCTCGCGCGCCCGCAAGGCATCCGCCATGGCTTCGGCCAGACCGGGTCCAACGCCGTCAGGCAATTCACCAGTCAGAGGCATTACCACGACGCCGGCGCGGGGGCCGAGCTGCACCGCACTGAAATCCCCCTTTTGCAAGGCGGCGAAGGGTCGCGGCACCGGCTGGCATTGCGTCAGCAGGAACATGAGGCCCAAGACCGGGAGCAGAATTTTGAAGGGATGGATACTTGTCTTCACAGTCATTGCCTGCAAGATGCCATGGATCACGGCGAGAGGCGAATGGGGAATGTACGAAGTTGATTACGAAGCGGTGGCAGCCGCTCTCATGCCATTGGGTCTGATCCCACGGGGCGGTTTCCATACCGACGATTGCGACGGCATTTCCGGCCGCACCCTTGTTCTGGTCGGCAACGCCGGTCCGGCATTGTGGCAGGTTTTCCAGGCCGAGCGGGGTGGCCACGACCCTTTGAACGATTGGTGTCGGGAAGTTCTGACCCCACTGGCCCGTGATCTGGGCGCGGATATTCTCTTTCCTTTCGACGGTCCGCCCTACCATCCTTTCATCACCTGGGCGCAACGGGCGGAAGGCATTTCACCGTCACCCATTGGGCCGCTGATCCACCCGAAATTTGGCCTGTGGCATGCCTACCGCGCGGCCCTGTTGTTCGGCCACGAGATAGCGGTGCCGGCCCCCTTGGATGCCAATCCTTGCCTGGACTGCGTGGAAAAGCCGTGTCTCTCCTCTTGTCCCGTTGATGCCTTCGCCGCAGATGGATACGACGTGCCGGCTTGCGCTGCGCATTTGCGCCGGCCCCAGGGTGAAGATTGCATGGAAACTGGCTGCCGCGCCCGGCGTGCCTGTCCGGTGGGTCAGGAATATCTTTATTCGCCGGAACAGGCGAATTTTCATATGGCAGCGTTTCTGCGCAATCAATGACGGGTCATCGTTGCCTGCAGGATCAAGGTGAGCAACCCGGTGGCGGCGATGACGGCGGCCATGGCAAGGGTGCTGCCATCATGGAACAAACCGACGGCGCTGGTGCAAACCGAACCGAACAGGAACGTTATCCCGCCCGAGAGGGCCGAGACGCTACCCGCCGCCTGGGGAAAGCGATCTAGGGCCAAAGCCAGACTATTGGCGCCGATCAGGCTCAATGAACCCACATAAATGAAAATGGGAATGACGATGCTCGGCAGACCGCCTAGGTGGGTGACGGCCGCTACGAGCAGAACGCCACCCGACAGGGCCGTCAAGATCGTACCGATGGTAAATAGGCGGTGGGCGCCCAGCTTGGTGACGAGCCGTGCGTTCGCCATTGAGACGACCATCAAGGCAATGATGTTGCAAGCGAACAGAAAGCCGTAGTTTTCCGCAGCCACTTCGAATAGCTCGATGTAGACAAACGGTGATCCGGCGAAAAACGCAAACATGCCGCCATAGGCGGTCGCGTTGGCCAATAGATACCCCATCGCCGCCCGGTGTCGAAGGATGCGTCCATACATGCCCAGCATGCCGACGAAGCCATGGCGGATGCGCCGCTCCATGGGATGGCTTTCCCGCACCATCACCAGAATTAAGACGAAGCCCAACGCGCCGTAGGCGGCCAGGGTCCAGAAAATGGCACGCCATTCGAACCACAGCAGAAGGTAGCCGCCGATGAAAGGCGCGATCAGGGGTGCCGCGCCCATCACCAGCATAATCAGTGACAGCACCCTGGCGGCCTGGTCGCCCGAAAAGAAATCCCGCACCATGGCGCGGGCAAGAACCGTCGCGGCACTGCCACCGATGGCTTGCAGAAAGCGCTGGGCGATGAGCATCTCGACGCCACTGGCCAGGGCGCAGAAAACCGAAGTGAGGACGTAGAGAATGATCCCTGCCAGCAGCAGGGGCCGGCGCCCGAACCGGTCCGAAAGGGGGCCGAACAGCATCTGGCCGATGCCCCCGCCGATGAAGTAGCTACTCAACGTCATCTGCACCTGGGCCGTCGGTGCATCCAGGTCTGCCGCCAAGGACGGCATGGACGGCAGATACATGTCTATGGACAACGGGCCAAAGGCTGTCAGTGTGCCCAGGATGAAAATCAATCCCCGGGTCTGACCCGGTGTCAGGGTCGAGTCATTTTCCGTCCCTGATTTGTGGCTCATTCCGCAGGCAAGATCAGGCAGGTGGTTGTGGCATGGGCATAAAGTTTGCCGTTACCGTCTTCGACCCTGGCCCTGGCCGTTGCCGTTGTCCGGCCCACATGCTGAGTTTCTGCGACGCAACGCATTTCGCCACCATCCACGGTCACGGCGCGGACGAAATTCACCTTCAGCTCGAGGGTGGTGTAACGGCTGCCCTGAGGCAGGGCGGAATGCACCGCACTGCCGATCGCCGCATCGATCAAGGCCGAAACCCAGCCGCCCTGGATGGAGCCTACGTCGTTGGCGAAATCTTCGCCGGGCTGACCGGTATAGACGACGCGGCCTTCGGAGACTTCGGCCAGGGCCAGTCGCAGGGCCACGGCCACCGGCGGCTTAGAGGCTTCGCCGCGCAGTACGGCATTGAGGTAATCCAGGCCTGAAAGATCACTCAGGCGCGACCAGTGGGCCCTGGGATCGCTCCAGGTGTAGTGCCGCTGGCGGTCGTCGTCGCTCAATCGTGTCTATCCAATACCGTATGGGCGTGGTTCAGGGGGCCATGTCCGGCGCCAAAACCAGGTGCAGTGCGGATCGCCTCCAGGACATAGTCACGGGCCCGTTTCACCGCGGCGCCCGCCGCCATTCCTTGCGCCAGGCCGCAGGCAATGGCGGATGCCAGGGTACAGCCGGTGCCATGAGTATGGGCGCTGTCGATACGAGGTGTAGCGTGGCGGTCCACGCCATCGCCGCTTATTAGCAGATCTACCACCTGGTCCCCCGACAGATGCCCGCCTTTCATCAGAACCGCGCCGGCCCCCTTGGCCAATAGCTTTTGCCCCGCGGACAGCATTTCTTCCTCGTTTCCAATGTTCATGCCGGCGAGGATTTCCGCCTCGGGCAGATTTGGGGTCAACAGAGCGGCACGCGGGAGCAGGCGGTCGCGGACAACTGCACGGGTATCCTCGTCCAATAGCGAGGCGCCGCCCTTGGCTACCATCACCGGGTCCACCACCAAAGGTACGCCGGTGGCCATGTTGTCCAGGGCGCCCATGACCGCGTCCAAAACTTCCGTTCGGTGCAGCATGCCGGTCTTGATGGCATCGGCGCCAATATCTTCCATCACGACTTCAATTTGCTGAGTGACGAAGCTGGGTGGCACTTCATGGATGCCATGGACACCGAGCGTGTTTTGGGCGGTTAGTGCGGTAATGGCGGTCGCTGCATAACCGCCCAGGGCCGTGACCGCCTTGATATCGGCCTGAATGCCTGCGCCGCCCCCGGAATCGGAGCCAGCGACGATCAGAACACGCCCTCGCATCGTTGTGGTCATTATTTGGCTGCCGCGGCGCCGATCATCTCGGTCAATTCATCGACCACGGAATGAACCAGGTCCTGATCGTCCCCTTCCGCCATCACGCGGATCAGCGGTTCGGTACCCGAGGGACGGATCAACAAACGCCCGCCATCGCCTAGTCGGCTGCGCTGATCCTGGATAGCCTGGTTGACCCGAGGCGCCTCGAGCGGCGACACGCCGGAATAGCGAACGTTTTTCAACAATTGCGGTACCGCCTCGAAACGGCGGCAGACCTCGCTGACCTTGCGCCCCTCCGCTACAACGAGGGAGAGTACCTGCAGGGCAGCGACCAGTCCGTCGCCGGTGGTGCCGAAATCGGACATGACGATATGACCCGATTGTTCGCCGCCGACGTTGAAGCCGTGCTTGAGCATATGTTCCACGACATAGCGGTCACCCACCTGGGTGCGGACCAGCTCCAGGCCCTTGGCGGACAAATGGCGTTCCAGGCCTAGATTGGACATTACCGTGGCGACGATGCCGCCGCCTTTGAGGGTGCCCGACTCTGCCCAATGGTCGGCGATCGCGGCCATCAATTGGTCACCGTCGACGACCTGTCCATGTTCGTCCG
Organism: uncultured Rhodospirillaceae bacterium; assembly: GCA_964344935.1. Taxonomy (GTDB): domain Bacteria; phylum Pseudomonadota; class Alphaproteobacteria. The sequence goes on along the minus strand of CAYFPL010000006.1, from coordinate 310,908 downwards.
CCAGGATCAACCTGTCGGCATCGCCATCCAGGGCAATGCCCACATCGGCACCGTGAGCCACCACCTGTTCGCACATGTAGTCCGCATGTACCGAGCCGCAGTCATGATTGATGTTGAAGCCATCAGGATCGACCACAATGGGAATGACGTCGGCTTCCAGCTCCCACAAAACCGTGGGTGCGACCTTGTAGGCGGCACCGTTGGCGCAATCGACCACAATCTTCAACCCATCCAGTCGATGCCCTGACGGGAAGGTCGCCTTGGCGGCTTCGATATAGCGGCCCGGCGCATCGTCCAGGCGCATGGCCCGGCCCAGATCCGCGGAACCGGCCAGCGCGTCAGTCATGTCCGACTGCATGCGGGCTTCAATCTCGGTTTCGATGCGGTCCGACAGCTTGTAGCCGTCGGGACCGAAAAACTTGATGCCGTTGTCCACATAGGCATTGTGGGAGGCGGACAGCATAACACCCAAATCGGCGCGTAGGCTGCGGGTCAGCATGGCCACCGCGGGCGTTGGCATGGGCCCGACCAGGATCACGTCCATGCCGACCGAGGTAAAGCCGGCGGTCATCGCAGGTTCCAGCATGTAGCCTGATAGCCGGGTGTCTTTGCCGACCACGACCCGATGGCGATGGTCGCCGCGGGTGAACTGAAGACCCGCCGCCATACCGGCCCGTACGGCAATTTCAGCGGTCATGGGCCAAGTATTGGCCGTGCCGCGAATGCCATCGGTTCCGAAAAATTTGCGCTCCATGCGCCTTATCACTCCGCCTCTGTACGCTGGGCATCCTTATAGCAAAGGGCCCGGAAAATCGCTAACGCCTGTACGGTTTCGGCCACGTCGTGGACGCGCACAATGGCGGCCCCCTGTTGCGCCGCCCAAAGGGCTGCCGCGATGGACCCGGGCAGGCGGTCATCGGTCCGCTCGGTTCCCGCAAGGGCGCCAATGAATGATTTGCGGGACGCGCCAATCAGCAGCGGACAGCCGAGATCGTGCAGAACGGCCATATGGCGCAGAAGTTCGGCGCATTGCCGTGCCGTCTTGGCGAAGCCGATACCAGGATCAACGATCAGCCGTTCACGTTTAATGCCGGCACCTTTGCAGGCCTCGATCCTAGCGGTTAGTTCTTCGGCCACGTCTCCGACCAGGTCTTCGTATTGGGTCATGGTCTGCATGTTTGCCGGCTCGCCGCGGCTGTGCATCAGAACGATTGGCACGTCGAGACTTGCGGCGATCGACATCGCCGCCGAATCGTATCGCAGGGCCGTGGTGTCGTTGATCATGCGGGCGCCCGCCTCCACAGCCAGTGCCATCACGGCGGCTTTGCGGGTGTCGATGGAGACCACATGGCCGTCGGCGGCCAGGGCTTCGACCACAGGTAACACCCGCCGCAATTCCTCGTCCTCTGTCACCGGCTCGGCACCGGGGCGCGTGGATTCGCCGCCCACATCCAGAATGACGGCGCCTTCGTCAGCCAACCGGCGGCCATGGGCGATGGCGGCCTCGGTATCCGTATAGCGGCCACCGTCATGGAAACTGTCATTTGTGACATTGACGATGCCCATGACCAGAGGCCAGGGCTGATCGATGCCGGCAATGGCGCGCGTTAGTGGTGGAGTCCGGCCGTCCGCCATTGGCCCGTCTGCTGGGCGACTATGCCACCGCCCAGTACCCGGTCAGGAACCGGGCTGGGGCTCTGGCTCCATGCCGCCCGGACCTTCCGGTTTCTTCGGCTTGGTCGAAGGCGGTACCGACGTTGCGGTCTGGTTATCCTCTGGCGGCTCGAACTCGTCCGGACGGTCGATACTGCCGCCGTCCAACAATTGCTTCACTTCATCGCCGTTCAGGGTTTCGTATTCCAGCAGCGCCTTGGCGACCGCATGCAGGGCGTCCAGGTTCTCCGTCAGGACCTTGGTGGCCAGTGCCTCTGCGTCTTCGGCAAAGCGGCGGATTTCCTCGTCAATGATTTTTGCGGTGGCATCGGACAGGTTCTTGGTCTGGGTCACGGAATGGCCCAGGAAAACTTCCTGTTCGTTGCCGGAATAGGCGAGCGGACCCAGTTTGTCGGACATGCCCCATTCGGTGACCATGCGGCGGGCATAGCTGGTGGCCTGCTGGATATCCTGGCCGGCGCCGGTGGTGACATCCTCCGGACCATAGATCAGGGTCTCTGCCACCCGGCCGCCAAAAGTCATAGCCAGCTTGGCGCAAAGTTCGCTCTTCTTATAGCCGTATTTGTCGTTCTCGGGCAGGTTCATGGTCACGCCCAAGGCGCGGCCGCGGGGAATAATCGTCACCTTGTGAAGGGGGTCGTTGCCTTCAACCAGCAATCCGACAAGGGCATGGCCTGCCTCGTGATAGGCCGTCAGTTCCTTTTCCTCATCGGTCATGACCATGGAGCGCCGCTCGGTGCCCATCATGACCTTGTCCTTGGCCTCTTCGAACTCCTGCATAGTCACCACGCGGCGGTTTTTGCGTGCCGCCAGCAGGGCCGCCTCGTTCACCAGGTTGGCTAAATCGGCGCCGGAGAAGCCCGGCGTGCCCCGGGCGATGACGCGACTGTCCACATCCGGCGCCATGGGCACCTTGCGCATATGGACTTTCAGGATCTTGTCCCGGCCGATGATATCGGGGTTCGGCACCACCACCTGTCGGTCGAAGCGGCCGGGCCGCAAGAGGGCTGGGTCGAGCACGTCGGGGCGGTTGGTGGCGGCGATCAGAATGACGCCTTCGTTGGCCTCAAAGCCATCCATTTCCACCAGCAGCTGGTTCAAGGTCTGTTCGCGCTCGTCGTTACCGCCGCCCAGGCCGGCGCCGCGATGACGACCAACGGCATCGATCTCGTCAATGAAGATGATGCAGGGCGCGTTCTTTTTCGCCTGTTCGAACATATCCCGGACGCGGGAGGCGCCGACGCCCACGAACATCTCGACAAAGTCAGAACCGGAAATTGTGAAGAAGGGTACATTAGCCTCGCCGGCGATGGCGCGGGCCAATAGGGTTTTACCGGTGCCCGGTGGGCCCACCAGCAAACAGCCCTTTGGGATGCGGCCGCCCAGGCGCTGGAATTTCTGCGGATCCTTTAGGAACTCGACAATTTCCTCCAGTTCCTCCTTGGCTTCGTCGATGCCGGCGACATCGTCGAAGGTCACCCGGCCCTGGCGTTCTGTCAGAAGACGTGCCTTGGATTTGCCAAAGCCCATCGCCTTGCCGCCGCCCGACTGCATCTGCCGCATGAAGAAGATCCAAACGCCGATCAACAGCAGCATCGGGAACCAGTTCAAGAGAATGGCGAACAGCGTGGGCGTGCCTTCCTCGTCCGGAGCGGCGGAAATGGTGACACCGTGCTGGTTCAATTTGCGTACCAGGTCGGGATCGTTGGGCGCATAGGAATTAAAGGGCGTGCCGCCTGTATAATGGCCGCTGATCGTATTGCCCTGAATGGTGACGTCGCGGACCTGGCCGCTTTCCACTTCGGATATGAATTGCGAATAGGCGAGTGTCGTTGCGGAACCGCGGGTGCCGGGACCTTGGAAAAGATTAAACAACGCCAAGACCAATAGGGCGATGATCACCCATAGAGCGATATTGCGACTGAAATTGCTCACCTTGTATCCTTCTCCGGCGGCGCTGTGGAAGTTCCGACCCTAGCATGCCCTCGTTGCTAAGGGGACGAACTCATTACACCATTATGGCCCATTTCCATAAAGATAATGCTAAGACGCCGTCAAACAAGCACTAATCCCTCTGGTTGCAGCGGGCGGATCGGATGAAAATGGGCGGAAAATGCCGGTTTCCGGCGCCGATTAGCGGTTTTTGGCGCGAGCATCAGATTTAGGTGAGGCACCGCCAATACCCGATCGTCCTGCCACAAGGCGGGCAAGGCGGGGCGGACCGGCGCCGGGAGGCCCGTTCGCGCCCTTTCGCGAACCTGCTGCCAGCCCCTTTCGCCCAGGGCGCCGACGGCTAAATTTTTGGGCCAATCACCACTCAATTTCCAATCGAACCGGTCCCAGCGGCCATTTCGGGCACCATGTGAAGCAACTGATACTGGCATGGGTAGCCGCCCAGGCTCCCGACAGATCAAGAGCCCTCCCTTGCGCGGCAGAATTCGCGCCCCTGCCAGGGTGCGCCCGCCGGCTAGTCGGTCCTCCACGATTTGCCGGCCGAGACGCGCCACGCGGTCTCGACGCGGGCGGTGGCCGCCGCCGCCGATGCATTGCAATATGTCGGCCAGAAGTGGGGTTAACGGTGTCTTGTTCTCTTCTATACAGGCATGGGGATCAAATCGGCAGAAGCCTGCCGGGTGCAGGCGCACGCTGCGTGCCGCAAGTGCCGCCAGTGTGCCGCTCCGTCGCCGGCGCTCAGTTGCGGCAGACTCGGCCAGAGCAAGCAGATTATTGGTCTCGTCCGGCACCGCTTCGAGTCGTCGCCGCGCCCGTACCCTGGCGAAGCGCGTATCCAAGTTGGAGGGGTCTTCCAACCATGATTGATCCGCGTCACGCAATGTCACCCGCAGATCATCCGGATCCTGGTTCAGTAAAGGCCTGAGCAACCTAACTCCGGGCAAGGCGCGAACAGGCGCCATGCCGCTCAGGCCGTCCATCCCGCTGCCCATTTCCCGGCGCAACAGCACCGTTTCAGCCTGATCGCCACGGTGGTGGGCCAAAATCAGATGGAGCACGCCGTTGCGACGACACCAGCCAGCCAACAGCTCATACCGTGCCTCGCGGGCAGCGGCCTGTAGGCCATTTTTCGGTTTCGGACCCCGCCAGCGCAGTATCTTGTGCGAGATTTCCTGGGCGGCGAGCCACTTCCCTACCTGACGGGCTTCGTCCGCCGCCTCTGGCCGAAGGCCGTGATCTACTGTCAATGCCGTCAGGCTGCCGCCCCGCAGCCGGGCCCAATTATTTGCCAGTAAAGTCAAGGCCATGCTGTCGGCGCCGCCCGAAGTAGCGACGGCCAGTTCCGGTGCATTTTCGAACGGGCCCAAAGGCCCCATCAGGGCTTCGAACGTCTTCGCGCCGATGGACATGGATCGTCTAGTTGCAGCCCCCGGCCTTCATCTCCTTGAGCATGCGTTTGCGAACCTGATTGCGCAGATTGGGGAATTTGTCCTTCAGCTCAAGGAAGGCGGCGCAGGCATCCTCTTTCTTACCCATCTTGCCAAGGGTGATGGCCAGTTTCAGCAGGGTATCCGGCGCCTTCTTGCCGTTGGGATAGCGCTGGATGCCGATCAGAAATGCGCGGGCGGCTTCATTCAGGTTCTGCCGCACATAATAGGTTTCGCCCAGCCAGTATTGCGCATTTCCAGCCAGGGCGTCATCGCCGTGCTGATTGAGAAATTCCTGGAACGCATCCTCCGCTTCCTGCAGACGCATCTTCTTCAAAAGGGAATAGGCATAATTGTAGCGTTCGATCGGCGTGCCTTGGGGCAGAACAGAAGGCGCCGCGGCAACTGTTTCGCCACCGGATTTATCAGTCTCCGTCGCAGTGGCTTGGCCATCTTCGGGGCTTGCGGCCGTGGGCGCCGTGCCGTCGGTGGCGGCAGCAGTGGGCGCGGGCGTCTTTGATAGGCGCTGCTCTATCTCGGTCAGGCGGAAGTCCACATCGTTCACCAGGCCGTCGAGGCGCTGGAGCATGGTTTGCATGTTATGGCGCACTTCTTCCAATTGGCCGGTCAGTCGGCGCATTTCCGATTCAAGGTTGCTCATGCGAATTTCCGCATCGGCCAGGCGTCCGGCATCTCCGGCTGGCCCTTTGGTCGTGCTGAGCCGCGCCGCACCGGTTTTCTGGCCCCGGTAATAGTCTTTCTGCAGAACGCGCAGATCCTCCCCCATGCGGTCCATCCGTTGAATCAAGGTACGCAGGTCGGCATCTTGCGCAAGCGCCGCCGGCGGATCAGCAAGCATCAATGCAAAACCGGCAAGCGTCATGACAGCCGCTACCCGAATGCGTGAATGAATCTGGCGAAGACGCTTCATGGATGTGTACTCCGGCCGGCTGTGCCCAGGATCGAGGCTCGGGGCGCGGCGATCATGTGGGTATCGTTTCGTAATTCGTGAATGTGGCGAAATTATAGCGTGGGTTCCCGCAATGCCCCAACTTCATGGAACAAGTTTTTCATGGATCAAAAAAACACCGGGCCCGGTCTGGATGCAAACAGTGCGCATCCAGACCGGGCCCGGGATAACCTTCTCAATCGCCGCCCGAACGGCATCGGCGGTTTAGTTGACCAGCAGCATTCCGCGCCGGTTCTGGGCCCAGCAGCCTTCGTTACTGGAGACGCAGACGGGCCGTTCCTTGCCGTAGGAGATGGTCCCAATGCGGTCCGCGTTTATGCCCAGGGCAATGAGATACTTGCGCGCCGAGTCTGCGCGCCGCTCACCCAGGCCCAGGTTGTACTCCCGGGTGCCCCGTTCGTCGCAATGACCTTCAATGGTCACGGTAACCGCCGGATACTGCTTCATCCAATCTGCCCAGCGCTCCACAATTGCCCGGGCATCGGGCCGCAGCACTGATTTGTCAAAGTCGAAATGAACCTGAGCGCCAACGTTCAGCACCAGGTCTTCCTGCGAACCCGGCGCGACCTTCTGCTCCATGGAGGATTTGGCCTCTTGTTTCATTTCGGCCTTTTTCGCCGTTGTCGTCTCTTGCTTGGCGCCGCCCGTGCCCGAGGCGTCGGCTTTTTCTTCGACCGGCGTTTCACAAGCCGCGACCAACAGGATGGTCGCCGCCAGACACGCCGCCTTCAGCGTAATTTTTTCAAAGACCATAGAGACCACTCCTCATCCGTTTAATTGGCGTTCATGGCGAGGGCCCATGAACCAATGCCGCTAAAACAATTATCTTCTACCGACAGGATTTTCGTTGCCGATAAATTCGGGTATTCGCAAACAACACTCGACCGTCAACATTTCAACTACCGAGTCCGCAAGCCAGACATACATGGGCCGCATAAGTTTAACAACAGCCTAATGGGAAAAATTACCTCCCTTGGGATACCACCTATGCTTTTGTCCAGCGGACAACGGGACCAATGAAAGGCGGTTTTCCGAAGTGCCACCCTATCGTCAATTTGCGGTCGACCTTAACCATGATCCTTCAACGATTCAAGGGGCTTAGGGGTGACCAGGCAGGATCGGACGCATCAATAGGTGTCACCATTTCGCGTTCGTTATAACCTGTCAGATCAACCGACCATAGGCGCGTACGGCCGCCTTCGCCGCCTTTTCCGGTTGGTTTTTGGCGGAAAAACATCAATACCCGCCCGTTCGGCGCCCAAGTTGGTCCTTCATCAAGGAAACTCTCGGATAATAGCCGTTCGCCACTGCCGTCAGGCCGCATCACGCCAATGTAGAATTTGCCTTTTCGAATCTTCGTGAAGGCAATCAAATCACCGCGCGGCGACCAGACCGGCGTCGCATAGCGGCCCTGTCCGAAAGAAATGCGTTTCACGGCCGAACCGTCCGCTTCCATCACGTAAAGTTGTTGAGTGCCGCCGCGGTCGGAATTGAAAACGATGCGCTTGCCGTCGGGGGAATAGCAGGGCGAGGTGTCAATCGCCGGGCCGTCGGTCATTTGGTTGATCGCGCGAGTTCGCAGATCCATGACATAGATGTTCGATTTGCCATCGCGGGCCATGCTCATGATGACCCGGTTGCCGTCGGGCGAGAAACGGGGCGCATAGGTCATGCCGGGAAACTCGCCCAGAACTTCCTGGTGGCCGGTGTCGATGTTGTAGAGATAGACCCGAGGCGTGTTGCGGTAATACGAGAGATAGGTGATTTCCTGGCGTGAAGGGGAAAAACGCGGGGTGAGCACCAAATAGCTGCCGTCGGTCAGGAAACGATGCCCATCACCGTCCTGATCCATGATGGCAAGGCGCTTGACGCGTTTGTCCTTGGGCCCGCTTTCCGCCACATAGACCACGCGGGTATCAAAATAACCGGCCTCACCCGTCAGGCGCTTGTAAATGGTGTCCGAAATGACATGGGCGATACGCCGCCAGTTTCCCGGCGTGGAGAAATAAACCAGGCCGGTCATCTGCTCGCCGGCTAGAACGTCCCACAAACGGAACTCGACCCGCAAGCGGCCGTCGCTTTCTACGCCAACCCGCCCTGACACCAGGGCCTGGGCATTCAATACCCGCCAATCGGCGAAGCGGGGGCGGGACTGGAGTGATTCAGGCGTCTGGATAAAAGATTTCGGATCCAGAGAGCGGAACAAACCGGACCGGTTCAGATTGGCTGTGATGACACCGGCGATACGTTTTCCCTGCTCCGCGGCGCTAGGCTCATCGCCAAAGAAATCCGGAATCGCCACGGGTAGGGGATCCACGTTGCCCTTGGTGATGTCGATCTCCAGGGCGGCCAGTGCTAGCCGCGGCGTCAGCGCCAGGCAACCGGCCGCCAGCATCAGGGCAACGATCTGAAGCAATCTGGGTTTAGGAAATGTCCACATGGCAAATTGATTCCTGGTTTCCGGGCGACCTCATCCCCCAAGCATTTCCCTGGGATTGAAAGTCAATGTGATCTCGCGCCAACGGGCATATTTGTCCGCCGGTAGGTTTTTCAACGGGGAGCACTTCAAAACTGCGCGACGGGCGCTTTCCGCCGCAGTGCGGTAGAAAGGATCGGAGGTGCCGCTGCCGCCAACGATTTCCGGCGCCTTTGAGAGCGTGCCATCCGAATTCAAGAAAACCTTGATGCGCACGACGAGGTTTTCCGCATCCCGGGCGCCGGCGGGAATGGACCAGCATTGTTGGATCTGAAAGCGAATGGCGTCGATCTCGCTCATGGTCATGGGCACTGACCGCACCTTTTCGCGGGCGGGGGCCGGCTGGTTGGGCGGCCGCTCCAAGGATTTCGCCACGTCCGACAGACGCCTGCGTGGCGCCGGTTTCTTCTCGTCGTCCTTGTCCAGCAGGGCCGCAATACGGTCGGGGCTGAATTTCGGGCGCTGCCTTTTTGGCTTCTGGCGCGGCCGGGGCATCGTGCGGAAGGCTTTTGGCGGCTCCGCCACGGCAACTTTCTTGACCGGCTTTGGCTTCTCCTTGGGCTTTTCCGGGACGGGCGGTTTTGGGGTCACCACTTTTGCTGGCGCCGGTTCCGGTTTGGGTTCGGGTTTCACCGGTTTCGGCGGCTCCGGCTTCACCGGTTCGGGCGGCGGCGGCGGCGCCGCGACTTTGACTGGCTCGGGCGGCGGCGTCGGATTCGCGGGTTCCGGCGGCGGCGCCTCTGCGACTTTCGGTTCCGGCTCCGGCTCCGGTTCGAGCTTGGGCGGCGCCAGGGGCTTTAATTGCGGTGCCGGCGGAGGCGCTTTCTCCTCCTTCGGCTGCTCTGGCTCTTGCGAGACCGTGCGTTCGGAAATGGTCACCAATTCGACGATGATCGGCTGATCCACCATGTCGGACGGGTCCAGCAATTCGGGCAGGCCATAGACCGTGGCTATCACCACGCCTACGTGGAGCACGCTCGATATGGCAATGCCATTGCGCAATGTCGACCACTCCTACCTGCTTCTGCCTACTTCTCGGCCCGTCGCTTGGCCTGGGGCGCCTGGGTGACCAGGGCCACCTTGTCAAACCCGGCGGCATTCAAGCTGCCCATGACTTCCATCACCGCCCCGTAGTCGACCGTGCGGTCGCCGCGCACGAAGATCCGGCGGGATGTCAAGTTCTCTGAGATCGCCAGCAGCCGCGCGACCAGTTCTTCCTGCTTTACCAAGGTTTCCTGGAGATAGATTTCGCCCTTGTCTGTGATGGAAACCGTCAAGGGTTCCTCGTTGCCCTGCAAATCGGAGGCGGAGGCCTTAGGCAGATCGATGGGCACGCCCACCGTCAAAAGCGGCGCCGTGATCATAAAAACCACCAGCAGCACCAGCATGACATCCACAAACGGCGTCACGTTGATTTCCGACATTGTACGGTAGCGCCCTGGCCGCCGGCCCATGCGGGAGGTATCGATGGGGCCGGCCATCAATCCCGCCTTTCGTCAAGCTGGCGCGATAGGATAGCCGAGAACTCGCCGACGAAACCCTCCAATCGGACCGTATAACGGCCAAGGTCGGTGGAAAACTTGTTATAAGCGACGACAGCAGGAATTGCCGCGATCAAGCCCAGAGCCGTGGCGAACAAGGCCTCGGCGATGCCGGGGGCGACAACGGCGAGGTTCGTGTTTTTGGTCAAGGCAATGGCCTGGAACGAATTCATGATACCCCAGACGGTGCCGAACAGGCCGATGAAAGGTGCCGTCGAGCCGACCGTGGCCAGAAAGCCCATATAGCGTTCAAGCCGTTCGATCTCGCGGGTCAGGGTGATATGCATGACCTGCACGATGCGGTCCTTGATGCCGGCGCGCAGGGAATCCTCCCCCGCCAGACCCTTCGAAGTGGATCGCCGCCATTCCCGCATGGCGGAGACAAACAACAGCTCCATAGGATGGTCGGGCCGGGTGCCGATACGGTCGAAGAGATCTTCCAGGCTGCCGCCAGACCAGAACGAATCCTCGAAATTATCTGCCTGGGCGCGCAGGCGGCGCAATCGGATGCCTTTTTCAAAGATGATTGCCCAGCACCAGAACGAGGCCAGGATCAGCACCACCATGACCGCCTTGACCACCATGTCCGCCTTGAGGAACAGCGCCCAAAGCGAAAAATCTGCGGCGGCGACGGAGCCCGCCAAGGTAACCGCGTCAACGGCTTGGTTTTCCATTCAGTCCATTCCTGTTGTCGGGCCGCTCGCCGGCCTCATGAATTCGGAAATTGCGGCACGCACCTCTTGCGGCAATCGCCGGGGCTTGCCGTTACGGCCGACACAGGCCAGCCGTACCTTGGCACGAACAAGGGCTTCCCCATTGCGGTGGATGTCCTGGTCCATGTCCATGCTGGCGCCGCCGACGTTCTTGACCCGGGTCTGCACCTCGATCTCGTCATCCAGGCGGGCCGGGAGAAGATAGTCGATCTCGCAACGGCGCACGGGAAACATCACACCGTCGTGGTCCAGCAACGCTGCCTGGTCGATGCCAGCGCCGCGCACCAGGTCGCTACGGCCTCGTTCCATGAAACGCAGATAATTGGCGTAATAGACGATACCGGCGGCATCGGTATCCTCCCAATGGATACGCACGGGATAGCGGTGGGGTTCAGACATTGCCGCTTTCCCCTTCGTCCGAAGCCAGTGGCAACAGTTCGATCTGCGCCTCGGCTTCCTTTGGCGGGTTCAGGCCCAGGTGTTCGTAACCGGCCCGGGTCAACACCCGACCGCGCGGCGTGCGCTGCAATAGTGCCTGCTGGATTAGGTAGGGTTCGATGATATCCTCAATGGCGTCCCGCTGCTCCGACAACGACGCGGCCATGGTCTCTACGCCGACAGGTCCGCCGCTGAAATCGCGGGCGATGCAGGTGAGATAGCGCCGGTCCATGGCATCCAGACCGCGTTGATCCACTTCCAGGCGGTTCAGGGCGGCATCTGCCTTTAAAGCATCAATCCTTTCGGCCCCGGCGACGGTGGCGAAATCCCGTACGCGGCGCAACAGGCGGACGGCGACACGAGGGGTGCCGCGCGAACGCTTGGCGATTTCCTGGGCGCCGTCTTCGGTCAAGTCCAACTCAAGCAACCCGGCGGCGCGGGTGACGATGCGCTCAAGCTCTTCCACTTCGTAGAACCGCAAGCGGATTGGAATACCGAAGCGCTCCCTGAGCGGCGTGGTGATCAAGCCCGAACGGGTCGTGGCCCCCACCAAGGTAAACGGGGGCAGATCAATACGAACAGTGCGCGCGGCCGGACCTTCGCCGATGACCAGGTCGAGCTGGAAGTCCTCCATGGCCGGATACAATACCTCTTCCACCACGGGACTGAGGCGGTGAATTTCGTCGATGAACAGCACATCGCGGGCTTCCAGATGGGTCAAGATCGCCGCCAGATCGCCGGCCTTAGCGATCACCGGGCCGGACGTGGCCCGGAAGGAGACACCCAGCTCCCGCGCCACAATCTGGGCCAAAGTGGTCTTGCCCAGGCCCGGCGGACCATGGAAGAGGACATGGTCCAGGGCCTCGCCGCGCTGGCGGGCGGCCTCGATATAGATGCGCAGGTTTTCTTTCTCCGCCCGCTGGCCGACGAACTCCGTCAGGCCTTCGGGCCGAAGGCCGACGGCGGCGCCGTCCTCTTCCGCTTCGTGACTGGCCACCAGTCGATCCGGCATTTCGCCGCTTACGATATCCGTCATGGTGCCAGATGCCTCAAGCTATCGCGGATCAAGGTCTGCAGTTCCGCCGCCTCGCCCAGGGTGTTGGCTGCCGTCTGCACGGCGCGCTGCGCCTCGGCCGGGCGATAGCCCAGGTTAACCAGGGCTGAAACGGCATCCACTGCCGGCCCTTGCACGGCCGGTACGGGGTCTGCTGTGGTTGCACCCGGGCCCAAAGCCAGGTTGCCTACTTTGTCCTTTAATTCGGCAACGATGCGCCCGCCCAGTTTCGGGCCGACGCCGGGTGCCCGTGTGGGCATCGTCTTGTCTTGGGACAAAACCGCCTGGGTCAACTCCCCCGGCGTCAGGGTGGAAAGGATGCCTAGGGCGACCTTGGCGCCGACGCCTTGTACGCCAAGCAAAAGCCGGAACCAATCCCGCTCCGCAACCTCTGAAAAGCCATAGAGATGAATATGGTCTTCCCTGACATGAGTTTCGATCAACAGTGACACCGCACTGCCCGTCTCGCCAAGCGCGGCCAAGGTTCGGCCGGAACAAAATACTAGATATCCGACGCCACCCACATCGATGATGCATTCGCTGCCGCCGGCACTATCCAATCGCCCTGAAAGTCTGGCGATCATGCGCGAGCCCTCCGTCTCCGCCCGGCGACTTCGGCTTGGGCGATAATCTCATTGTTGCGGCGCAGGTGCGCATGGCAGATAGCCACGGCCAAGGCATCGGCGGCATCGTCCTTCACCGCGCCGGCGGCGGGCAGCAGGGTCGATACCATCATGGCAACCTGTTCCTTTTGCGCATGGCCGGTGCCGACGATGGATTTCTTGATCAGGTTCGGTGTGTATTCGAAGACGGATATGCCGGCCATGGCCGGGGCCAGCAGCAGAACGCCACGGGCCTGGCCCAGCTTCAGGGTGGATGTGGGGTTCTTGTTGACGAACGTTTCTTCGACCGCAGCCTCGACCGGCTGCCATTGGTCCAACACCTCGCCCAGAGCCTCGAACAACTGGCGCAGCCGCTCGGCCAAAGGCAAGGCCGTATCTGAAACGATCACACCATGGGCAACGTGGGTGATGCGGCTGCCTTCAGACGAAAGCACGCCCCATCCGGTGCGCTGCAGACCGGGATCTATGCCAATCAGCCGCATTTCGCCAAGAATCCGCCCCTACCTAACCGTCGAGCTTTTGCATGATTTCGTCGGAGACTTCGAAATTTGCCGAAACCTGCTGTACGTCATCGCTGTCATCCAGTGCCTCGAGCAATTTGAACAGGCTGGAGGCGCCCCCCTCGTCCAGAGGAACTGTGTTTTGCGGTCGCCAGGTCAGCCGCGACGATTTCGGATCGCCGAACTGTTCTTCCAGGGCCTTGGCCACATCGTGCAAGTCGCCGGCCTCGCAGATGATGTCATGACCGCCGTCGTGACTGTCCACATCGTCGGCGCCGGCCTCCACGGCCGCTTCGAAAACAGTATCCGCATCGGCTACTTCAGCCGGATATTCGATGGTGCCCACCCGGTCGAACTGGTAGGAAACGCTGCCCGTCTCGCCTAGGTTTCCGCCATACTTGCTGAATGCCGCGCGCACTTCCGATGCCGTGCGATTGCGGTTGTCGGTCAACGCCTCGACAATCAAGCAAACGCCACCGGGTCCATAACCCTCGTACCGGATTTCCTCGAAATTGTCGCCTTCACCCGAGGCCGTGGCACGTTTCACCGCGCGGGAAATATTGTCCTTGGGCATATTGGCGGCCCGAGCCGCCTGTATGGCGGAACGCAGGCGCGGGTTCATATCGGGGTCAGGCAGGCCGGTACGGGCTGCGACGGTGATTTCGCGGATCAGTTTGGTAAAAACCTTGGACCGCTTGGCGTCCTGGGCGCCTTTGCGGTACATGATGTTCTTGAATTGTGAATGGCCTGCCATGGTCCTCTAATAACCTTAGTCGCGTGTATCCTGTAATTTCGATCAGGCCGAGATTCGCCCGAAATTTACCAGATATTGTGGTCACGCGCAGCACATACCCATAAAGGGCCAATATGGCAAGAATGGGGCAGGGGAGAATTCTCAACCCTTTCCTAGCTTTTCGCGGACAGACGGGCGGGTGGGATGATTGCCTAAATCCAGACGTCGTTCTCCGCCGTGCGTTCACCGCCACTATCGCCGGTGTTCAATACGCCGCGCGGTTCGATCAACATCACCTTGGCGAGGTTTTCCGTATAAGGTTTGTGCTCGATCCCCTTGGGCACCACGTACATGTCCCCGGCCGCCAAGTCCACGTGGCCGTCGCGAAAGTCGATGCGCAGGGCACCTTCGATGACCAAAAATACCTCGTCGGTATCCTCGTGCTGGTGCCAGACGAAATCGCCTTCCAATTTCACCAACTTGATCTGGTAATCATTCATCTCGGCGATCACCTTCGGCGTCCACGTCTCGTCAAACAGGGACAGCTTTTGCGTCAGATTGATGGCTTGGTGGTTCATGAAAGTTGTCTTCCCGTGGCAAATCCTGGACTTTAGTAAGACATTTTTAACAGTGTGGGCGCAGCATGGTGAAACGAATTTCGCGTGTTGGAGGAATGGGAGTTCTCACCGTGTCGAAACCCGAGACCTTGGATCGTTTGGCGCTGCCATTAGGCGGCAGCCGTCAGGAACAGGCGGTGGCGACCACCCAAGCGGGCATCTTTGCTCTCGATGTGGCCTTGTCCATCATTGAGGCGCCCACGGACGAAGCTACGGCTGCCAGGCGCCTGCACTACGTGGCCGGGCGATGTGACGATCTAACAAAGCAACTGGCCGAGCAGATCGACGAAAGCTGACCTTCGCGGCTACCTCTCCAGCGGCCAAGCCGGCGCCAGGCGTCCACCGATGCGCAAAGGCGCCTGATAGGTCGCCAGTCCCGTGCCATCATCCGTTTCCAGATAAACACCGCATACGGTTGCCTCTCCCGTGGCCGGCGCGAACCGACCGCCTGGCATTTTCCGGGTAAAGCGGCGCATGGGCTCTGCCTTGTCCATGCCAATCACGGAATCATAGTCGCCACACATGCCCACATCGCTCATGTAGGCCGTGCCGCCAGGCAGGATCTGGCCGTCCGCCGTCGGGACATGGGTGTGGGTGCCGAAGACGCAACTGACCCTACCGTCGAGATAATGCCCTATGGCGGTTTTCTCGGAAGTCGCCTCGGCGTGCATGTCGACAAAGATGGCGTTCACGCTGCCGCCCAGGGTGTGGCTGCCAAGGGCACCTAACGCCGCGGCGAATGGATCGTCCAGGGGGTCCATGAAGACCCGGCCCAGCACCTGAACGATCAGGATCTTGCGCCCCCCCGGCACATCAAAGACGGCCTTGCCCCGTCCCGGTGTGCCTTCGGGCAAGTTAAGGGGCCGGATTAGCCTGCTTTCGCCGTCGATATGGGGGATGATCTCACGCGCATCCCACGCATGGTTTCCCAGCACGATAACGTCGGCGCCGGCTTCGTAGAGTTGGTCACAGATCTTGGGCGTGATGCCAAAGCCGTTGGCGGCGTTTTCGCCGTTCACAATGACAAAATCCAGGTCCAGCTCGGTCCGCAGCCGGGGCAGGTGTTCGATCGCCGCCGCACGTCCGGCGCGGCCGACCAGATCGCCAAGATAAAGCAGTTTCACTCAGTTACCTCTACCGTCTGAATTGCCGGACGCCGAGGTCATTGACCAGCCAATCCAGCGGTTCGTCGTTCTCGTCATGGGGCAGCGCCGAAACTTCCTGGGCTGCGAAAGCCAAACCCACCGCCAGCAAGCCTGGTGCCGCCCGGCGCAGGGTTCTTAGGGTGCGGTCATAGTAACCGCCGCCATAGCCCAAGCGAAAGCCCTGGGCATTGTAGGCCAGCAGAGGCGCAACCACCACATCCGGTTGCACTTCATCGGCGCTTTCCAGGGGTTCCGAAACGCCGAAAGTGCTGACGGCCATGTCATCTCCTGGCTTCCAATTGCGGAATAGCAACGGTTGCCTGGATCCCACGACAACGGGCAGGGCGACGGTGTGGCCTGCCGCCTGCAAGGCATGCAATAGGGGACGGCAGTCGAGTTCATGTCCCATGGGCCAATAGGCCGAGACCACGGCGTCTTGGGAGAAGGGTATGGATTCAAGGAACAATGCGGCCGCCTTTTGGGCGCCGGCCTCGCGGTCAATGCGCGGGATGGCCTGTCGCCGGGCTTTGGCTTCGCGCCTCGCGGCGGCCTTTTGCTCTTTCATCATGGCGGATGCCGCGACCATGGAAGGGGACGGACGGGACCGCCGAGCCGTCGAAATACCTTGCTCCGCTGTGGCCTGCTCACGCAGGTGGGCGCCGCGATGCCGGAACCACGATCCCGACAGAGGCAGCTCCCGTACTAACGGTATTGGCCCAGGGAACCGTTTTTCGTCGCACCCGGCAGAACCCGTCCGAAGTCCCTATTTAAGCGCTCTCAAGACGCGCGGCAATGTCTTCTATGCGCTGGCTCAAGCGGTCGATGACGTCGCGGTCCAGTCCATCCGCACCGTCTTTGGCCGGGGCGCCGATGCCTTTGAGGTCATCCAATTCCCGGTTGGTCTCTGCAAGTTCATCGGCCACCATGAGCGAGGCCATAAGCAACAACCGCGCTTCCCCAACTTGGCCGACCGTCTCCACCAAACCTTCCACCTGTCTATTGATATAATCCGCCAGGAATGTGAGGTGTTTTTCCTCGCCATCTTCACAGGCGATCAGATAGTCGCGGCCGTTGATCTGCAGATTCACTTGCGCCATGTCATTCGTCCAATAGGGCATGCACGGAGTTGATGGCATTGTCCAACCGGGTTGATACGTCGTCCATGGCCTCTTGCATGGCGGCGCTGTCAGCCTTTGCCTGGGCCAGTTCCTCGGCCATACGGTCCCGCTCGGCCTTGGCGGCGGCGAGGTCCGAATCGAGGCTGCCGATCTCGCGGCGCAACTGATCAACGTCGCCGGAACCGGCGCCACCCCTTTCCGCGACCCGGTTCAGGGCAGATTCGAGCCGCTGCACGGCTGCCTCCAGTCTAGCTTTCGAGCCTGCGTCATCGGCCATGTCGGATTCCGTCTTGTTTCAAAAGGCTTGTGCAAGTTCCTTACGGCGCAGGGTAAAGCCGGTCTCGGCATCACGTCAACCGGCTCATGGGCGCGGGACGTCTGGTCGGGCGGCAACACCCGGAAATCGGTCTATTGGCGGTTGACCTTGCAAGGCGAAAGGCTATGTTGACCGGCGACGCGGGAGGGGAAATTCCTGATAATTCGCCCGTCCCTAGGACCAGTTCATCCGGTTGCCAAATGCCGAAAAATCCGCCGCTGCATGACCCCTGTATTGAGCCGATGCAACCGTTAAATCGGGACTCTAGATGACATCCAGTGACATTAAGGCCGCCCCCGAGGCCGCCGGCCACGATGAGATGGCCAACGCCATCCGCTTCTTGGCCGCCGACGCGGTGCAGGCCGCCAATTCGGGCCACCCAGGCATGCCCATGGGCGCCGCAGACATGGCAACCGTTCTATTTTCGCGCTTCATGAAGTTCGATCCGGCGGACCCGCAATGGCCTGACCGGGACCGCTTCGTCCTTTCCGCCGGGCACGGCTCAATGTTGCTTTACAGCGTTCTGCATTTGACAGGGCATGGCGACATGGACATGGGCCAGTTGCGCAATTTCCGGCAGTTGGGCAGTCACACCGCTGGACATCCCGAATTTGGTGCCGCCACTGGCATCGAGACGACGACCGGCCCGCTGGGCCAGGGCCTGGCCACTGCCGTCGGCATGGCGATCGCCGAACGGATGCTGGCCAGCCGCTTTGGCGACGGCTTGATGGACCATTTTACCTATGTACTGGCAGGCGATGGCTGCCTAATGGAGGGTATCAGCCACGAGGCAGCATCCTTTGCCGGCCATTTGCGCCTGGGCAAGTTGATCGTGCTGTTTGACGACAATGAAATCTCCATTGACGGCGGCACCGACCTCAGCGTCAGCGACGACCAATGCGCCCGTTTCGCCGCCTATGGCTGGGACGTAACGCGGGTCGATGGACACGATGCGGCAGCCTTGACCGAAGCCATCGCCGCGGCCCGGCAGAGCGAACGGCCGTCCTTTATCGCCGCCCGCACCCAAATCGCTTACGGCGCACCGAACAAGGCTGGCACATCCGGCGCCCATGGCGCCCCATTGGGCAATGACGAGATCGCAGCGGCGCGGGAGAAGTTGGATTGGCCGCATCCGGCGTTTGAAGTGCCCGATAATATTGCCGATGCCTGGCACGAAGTGGGCGAACGGGGCGGGGCGGAAAGAGCTGCATGGCTTGAACGCCTGGAAGAGTTGGAGGTCGACACGCGCGCTGCCTTCGATCGGGCCATCGCCGGGGACCTGCCGGCCGGCATCATCGATGCCATGGCTGATTACCGCCGGCAGGTGGCGGAGGAGAAACCGCAACTGGCAACCCGTGCCGCATCCGGCAAGGCCTTGGAAGTCATCAATGCCGTGGTCGAGGAAACAGTGGGCGGCTCGGCCGACCTAACCGGATCAAACAATACCCTGACCCCGGATCTCGGCGTCGTAACGGCAGATGATTTTTCCGGCCGATATATCCACTACGGCGTCCGTGAGCATGCCATGGCGGCGGCCATGAACGGCCTGGCCCTGCATGGCGGGATCATTCCATATAGCGGCACGTTCCTGGTTTTCTCTGACTATGCGCGGGGTGCTATGCGCCTGTCCGCCCTCATGGGCTGTCGGGCCATCTACGTACTCACCCACGATTCCATCGGTCTTGGTGAGGACGGGCCCACGCATCAGCCTGTGGAACATCTGGCGGCCCTGCGTGCGACGCCGAACCTGAACGTCTTCCGACCGGCAGACGCAATGGAGACGGCGGAATGCTGGGAACTGGCGCTGGCCGACAAGGCGCGCCCCTCGGCCATGGTGTTGACCCGTCAGGGCCTGCCGGCAGTGCGCCTGGAGTATAGCGAAGAAAATGCCTGCGCCCGCGGCGCCTATGAGTTGATTGCGGCGGACGGCGAGGCCCAGGTCTCATTGCTGGCCACGGGTTCGGAGGTCTCCATCGCTGTCGCGGCCAGAAATCTGCTGCAGAGCGCCGGGGTGCCGACGCGTGTGGTCTCCATGCCGTGCTGGGAGTTGTTCGAGGCCCAGGATGACGACTATCGCCAGGGAATCTTGGCGCCCGATACGCTGCGCATCGGCATCGAGGCGGCCGTCTCCTTGGGCTGGGATCGTTACCTCGGCGATGACGGCGGTTTTATTGGAATGACGGGTTTCGGAGCCTCGGCGCCGGCAAAAGATTTGTTCAAGCATTTCGGCATCACGGCGGAGGCCGTCGTCGAACTGGCCAAGGCAAAGTTGGCAGACTAGGGATCAAGCATAGGAGAGTTCAATGGTCGTTCGTGTCGGCATCAATGGATTTGGGCGTATTGGCCGCCTGGTATTGCGGGCCATCGCGGAATCTGGGCGCAAGGACATTCAGGTGGTTGGCGTCAACGATCTGGGTCCCATTGAAACCAACGCCCATCTGCTGCGTTATGATTCCGTGCACGGCCCCTTCCCCGGCAAAGTGCGCACAACCAAGACCGGGATGAACCTTGGCGGCGGCGCCATCCGCGTCACGGCGGAACGCGACCCCGCCAATCTGCCCTGGGAGAAGCTGGGCGTGGACGTGGCGCTGGAATGCACCGGTATCTTCACCGCCAGGGAGAAGGCCGCCGCCCATCTTGATGCCGGGGCCAAAAAGGTCCTGATCTCCGCCCCCTCGGGCGATGCGGATATCACGGTGGTCTATGGCGTCAACCACAAGAAGATGCGCAAGTCCCACAAAGTGGTCTCGAACGCATCCTGCACGACCAACTGTCTGGCGCCGGTGGCCTTCGTACTGAACCGGGCGGTGGGCATTGAACATGGCTATATGACGACGATCCATTCGTTCACTGGTGACCAGCCGGTGCTCGACACCCTGCACAGCGATCTGCGCCGGGCGCGCTCGGCCACCATGTCCATGATCCCCACTTCCACCGGTGCGGCAAAGGCCGTGGGCCTGGTCCTGCCGGAACTGGCCGGTAAACTGGACGGTACCGCCATCCGCATTCCCACGCCCAACGTTTCGGTGGTGGACTTCAAGTTCCGCAGCAAGAAGAAAACCACCGCCGAGGCCGTCAACGCCGCCATCGTTAAGGCGGCCGAAGGCAATCTGAAAGGCGTATTGGCCACCTCCGACGGGCCGACCGTGTCCATCGACTACAATCACAATCCGGCCTCCTCTACCTTCGATCTGACCCAGACCCAGGTGATCGACGGACGTTTCGTCCGCATCCTGACCTGGTACGATAACGAATGGGGTTTCTCGAACCGCATGAGCGACACCGCCGTCGCCCTTGCCAAACTCTAGGCAAAGTTCCGCCATGCAGGTCCTGGACGATCTCTCCCTGGCCGGCGCCAGGGTGCTGGTGCGGCTTGACCTGAACGTGCCCATGCAGGATGGCCGGGTCAGCGATGCCACCCGGATCGAGCGCGCCGTACCAACCCTATCGGAGTTGGCCAGCAAGGGCGCAAAGGTCATCGCCATGTCCCACTTCGGCCGCCCAAAAGGACAGGTGGTGCCGGAGATGTCGCTTGCCCCGTTGGCGGGCCCGTTGGGCGAGGCGATCGGCCGTCCGGTTGATTTTGCCGAGATGGATGCGGCCGAAGGCAAAGTTGCGGCTATGGCAGACGGTGATGTGCTGTTGTTGGAGAACCTGCGCTTTGACCCTGGCGAAGAAGCGAACGACAACGGGTTCGCCAGAACCCTGGCAGGTTTGGGCGATATCTACGTCAACGATGCCTTTTCCTGCGCCCATCGCGCCCATGCCTCGACCGAGGCCCTCGCTCACCTTTTGCCAAGTGCCGCTGGCCGCGCCCTGCAGGCCGAAATCGAGGCTCTGGAGGCTGCCTTGGCCAATCCGCAACGGCCTGTTGCCGCCCTTGTTGGCGGGGCCAAGGTCTCCACCAAACTGGCGGTTTTGGGCCATCTGCTGGACAAGGTGGATCAACTGATTATCGGTGGCGGCATGGCTAACACGTTCCTGTTCGCCCAGGGCCTCAACGTCGGAAACTCTCTGTGCGAAGAAGATATGGCCGAAACGGCACGTGAGATCATGGCAAAGGCGGAAGCACAAGGCTGCGAGATCGTTCTTCCTGTCGATGTAGTCCTTGCCAAGGCGTTCGAGGCCGGCGCCGACAGCGCTACCGTGCCCGCGGCCAAGGTGCCTGACGACATGATGATATTGGATGTGGGTCCAGCCAGCATTCGTGACCTCACCGATCGCCTATCGGTCTGCCGCACCCTTTTGTGGAATGGCCCCATGGGTGCCTTCGAGATCCCGCCATTTGATGCGGGCACCGTCAAGGTGGCACAGGCTGCCGCCGCCCAGACGAAGGCCGGCCACCTGGTCTCGGTCGCGGGCGGCGGCGATACCGTGGCCGCTTTGCGCCATGCCGGCGCGGCGGAGGATTTCACCTATGTCTCCACCGCCGGCGGGGCGTTTTTGGAGTGGCTGGAGGGTAGAGTCCTGCCGGGCATCAAGGCGCTGGAAGACTAGTGGGGATTTGGACTATGACAGCCTCATGTCCGCCATCATTTTCCACAACCTTGACCAGGCCGAGGCGGCCATGGCGTCGGCTGCCGCCGAAGGACGGGAACTGACCCTGCTGACTGCCCCTGGGGCGGCAGCCTATGGCGGGCCTGGATACTATCTGGCCATGATCGAAGCTGCTCAGGCACGCCACCCCGATGTGCCGGTGCGCGCTATCCTGGATTGCGGTGACGATGGCGCCTTGGCGCAAATGGCCCTTGCCCAGGGCTGGCGCAGCCTGGTCCTGCGCGGCAAAAAAAGTGTTCGGGAAAAGATTCGGCAAATCGCCATCCATTACGGCGCTGAAGTCCTGTCACGGCCGCCAAAATTTCACGATCCAGGCGCTGATGTGTAGCGCCGAATGGGCGAAGGGCTTAGGATAGGTGGAATGATTTTCAGCGGAGCGGAAGCATCGAAATGAGCAAACTGGATATCGTCGCCAACGCGGCGCGCATGGTGGCACCGGGCAAGGGCATCCTGGCCGCGGACGAGAGCACGGGCACCATCCAAAAGCGCCTCGACAGCATCAATGTCCCATCGACTGAAGAGAACAGGCGCGACTATCGGCAATTATTGTTCACCACCGCCGGGGCGGAGGAGCAGATTTCCGGTGTCATCCTGTACGACGAAACTTTGCGCCAATCGGGCAGTGACGGCGTGCCGTTTTCCAAACTGCTTTGGGACAAGGGCATCCTGCCGGGTATCAAGGTGGACACAGGGGCCAAGGACCTAGCCGGATTTCCGGGTGAGAAGGTGACCGAGGGCCTGGACGGCCTGCGCGAGCGTCTGGCCGAATATGTGGAACTGGGTGCTGCCTTCACGAAATGGCGCGCGGTCATGGATATTGGTGCTGATATGCCGAGCCGTGGTTGCCTGGAAGCCAACGCTCACGCCCTGGCCCGCTATGCCGCCCTGTCCCAAGAGGCCGGATTGGTGCCGATCGTAGAGCCGGAAGTGCTGATGGATGGAGATCACGATATTGAACGCTGTCGCGAGGTCACGGAATCGGCGTTACAAACGACTTTTGGCGCCTTGTTCAATCAGAATGTGCTTTTGGAAGGCATGGTATTGAAGCCGAACATGGTGGTGCCAGGCAAGAAATGCGCACAGCAGAACAGCGTGGAAGAGGTGGCGGAGATGACCGTTAAGGCGCTGCGGCGGCAGGTGCCCGGCGCTGTTCCCGGCATCGCATTTCTTTCGGGCGGACAATCGGAAGAAGAGGCGACGGCGCATCTGAACGCCATGAACAAGTTGGGCCCCTTGCCGTGGGAATTGAGCTTTTCCTACGGTCGGGCATTGCAGGCCTCCGCGTTGCAGACTTGGGGTGGCGAAGCCGGAAATGTCCCGGCAGCACAGGCGGCGTTTGCCCATCGGGCCAAGATGAACGGCCTGGCGCGTAGCGGCGAGTATGATGCGGCGATGGAAGAGGAAGCGGCATAATCCCGATAGGGGGTGCCAGATGAACGAGGCCGTGGACGGCTGCCGGCTGTACCTGATTACACCGCCCGTATTCGAAACCGCGGCCTTTGCGGAAGATCTTCGCGCCGCTTTCGACGGCGGCGATGTCGCCTGTCTGCAACTCCGCCTAAAGGATGCGGACGATGACGCTATTCGCCGTGCCGCGGAAGTGCTGATGCCCATCGCCCACGAGCATGACGTAGCCTTTCTGGTCAATGACCGGCCTGATCTGGCCGCCGAACTGGGCGCTGACGGCTGTCATGTAGGACAGGAGGATACGCCCTACGCGGCGGCGCGTTCGATCCTTGGGCCCGACCAAATAGTCGGCGTCACCTGCCACAATTCCCGCCACCTGGCCATGGAGGCGGGTGAGGCGGGGGCCGACTACGTCGCCTTTGGCGCATTCTTCGCCACAGGTACGAAACAGGCGAAATCTACGGCGGATGTAGAGATCCTGCGTTGGTGGTCGGACCTTTTCGAGGTCCCCTGTGTTGCCATTGGCGGCATCACGGTGGAGAATTGCCGCCCCCTGGTGACGGCGGGGGCTGACTTCCTTTCTGTTGTCGCCGGGGTCTGGAGTTACCCCGACGGTCCCGCCGCCGCGGTGCGGGACTTTAACGGCGCGATCGCGGAGGCGACATGATGTTCTTCGACAGTCATTCGCGGCTGGCACTGACGCTAATCGAGATTGGCTTGACGGTGGCCGGCGTCATCACGGCCCTCACCCCGCTTGCCCTTTGGGCGTCCTGGTCAGAGACGGTGTTTTACACGGTGCTGGCGGTAGGTTGCGCCTCGTTCTTGGTTTTCATGGCGTTGGCCCGTATGCGCGGCCAACTAACCAACGACGATCATGCGGGCAGGGATGCCTTGGGTTTGAAGAGCATGCGGGACCGCTATCAGGATTGGGAACAACTGCAGGAAGACGATCCCAACGTTGGCCAGAAGCAACGTTCCATCAAGGGTGATGCCAGCCGCGAACTTGGTTTTATGCTGCGGGTGACGTTCGGCCTGGTGGCGGCTGCCGCTGCGGTGTTTCTTGCGGTCTGGGCGATGTTCGAGCTGTTTTACGGCGCCTGAATGCTTTGATCCCTAGCCGCCCGGCGCTGTTGGCTGAGGGTGTTGCGGCCACGGCGAATGGTGACCCGCATGGCCCGTTCAGCGGCCCGCCGGTTGCGTTGGCGGATGCCCTCGAACACCTGGTAATGGGATTCAAGGCTCTCGCGCAGGGGAATGCGTACGGTCTTCTGCAGGCTGAAACTCAAACCCAGTACGGTGCCGATGATGCCGGCAAGACGTTGGACCAACTGATTGTGGGAGGCGTTCAATACGGCGAGATGGAAATCCACGTCCGCTACATAGAAACTTTCGTAGTCATCGACGGATGCCTCCATGCGCAAATAAGCCGCCTCGATCTTGGTCAGATCGTCGGAGGTGGCGCGGTCGGCGGCAAGTTTGGCCGCAACCGGCTCGATCAATTCCCGCAGTTCCACCAGATCGGCGGTAAATGATTCGCTGATGTTCTCTGGATCGTGCCAGGAGAGAACGTCGACGTCCAAGAGATCCCAATCGCTTCTGGGCCGCACCCGGGTGCCGGCGCGCTGGCGTGATTCGATAAGGCCCTTGGAAGACAAGACTTTCATCGCCTCCCGCAGGGCGGTGCGCGAAGCCTGGAAACGAGCCATCAATTCCTGGTCGCCGGGCAACCTTTGACCAGGTTCCAGAACGCCGTTGACGATGTCGCTTCCCACCGCGTGCACGATGGTGCCGTGAATGCCGCTGCGCGGATATAGCGCTTGATCGCCGGACGTGCTTGGCAGGCCGCTGGACCGCGACAGTGTATCGGTGGTCGCATTCATGTTCTTTACCAGGCCTTTCTTGCCGTGTGCCAAATTGTGCCGGAGCAACAAGCGGCGCCATTAAAATGTGATTTAACCTTTTAAAAAAGCCGCGAATAAATTCGGGCCACGTTGCTCCATATATGGTTCTTCTGATTCAAGATATCGACTTTTTCGCAAAAATTAACAAAAAAAATTGTGATCGGCCCCGCCTGACGTATTCGCAGGCGGTGAACCGCCTGCAATTCTGCGAAATATCAAATACGATAATTTTTTTGAAAAATCCTATTTTATTTTTTAAAAAATCGGATATTATATTGCCCAGTTGCACCTCGGGAATGTTCGAAGTCGATACCGGGGACAATGGAAACATGATTTGGGGAGTGATCATGACCACCACCGCAGATGGCACCGTCGACGGCAACGGCCCCGGCCTCGACCCGAGTTTCGGTAAGGGTAAGTTTTACGTCAGCCATGAAGCCGATGCCGACTATGAAGGCGGCCTGCGCGGCTATTTCGAGTACCGCGATCTGGGCATGGTGGCGGCCACGGGCGGCAAAGTGCGTGCCCATGTTATCCGTCCGTCGGGTCCTTATGAAAAGCCGGGCGATCTGCACACCCACAATCTCGATTTCCAGATGGTCTATGTCCTGAAGGGTTGGGCCCGCGTGTTCTTTGAGGGGCATGGCGAGGTCCGCTTCGAGGAAGGTTCCTGCATGTATCAGGAGCCGGGCATCGAACACCGCGTCATCGAATATTCCGACGATTACACCGTCATCGAAATCACCATTCCGGCTGATTTCGAAACCACATCCATCGCCCCCTAGTTACCGTTCGAAAGGGGCGCTTGAAGACGACAGCCAAAGGGAGGTTTCGATATGTCTTCTAAAATTACCCGCCGTAAACTTCTGAAAAACACCGCCATGGCGACGGCGCTCACGGCCGGTGCCGGGACCGCTTTCTTCGGTCCCTGGAACACCAACCGTGTCTGGGCCGCCGGCACCAAGCCGATCAAGATCGGCCTGACACATGATGCCTCCGGGCAATTCGCCAACTCGGGCCAGGCCGAGAAACGCGGCACCATCATGGCTATGGAAGAGGCCAACGCCAAGGGCGGCGTCCTGGGCCGCAAGGTCGAATATGTCTGGATGGACACCGAGACCACGCCGCAGACCGGCACCCGCGTGGCCGAGCGTATGATCACCCGTGAAAACGTGCACTTCATGGTCGGCGCCATCCAGTCCGGCACCGCCAACGCCATCTCCCAAGTGGCGCAGAAGTATGGTTGCATCTACTTCAACACCAACTCCTCTTCACCCACGGAATCGGGCAAGAACTGCCATCGCGTCAAGTTCGTCTGGGACGGCAGTGGGGAGAATTTCTCCCGCGCCGCGGCCAAGAACGCCATCGATGCCTTCGGCAAGAACTGGATGTTCCTCTACAATGACTATGTCTGGGGCCAGAACACCAATGCCGCGACCAAAAAGGTTGCCACCGTCTATGGCGCCAAGGAGGTTGACGAAGTTGCCATTCCCGTCGGCACCCGCGATTTCTCGGCCATTCTGCTGAAAATCCAACAGCAGAAGCCCGATGTTATCGCTGCGGCCGTTGGCGGCGACGATTTCAAGGTAATGCGCAAGCAGGTTTCCGACATGGGCCTGGACACCAAGGTCGCCTGGCTCAACAATCAGCAGGATTGGCCCGATGTCTACGGCCTGGGCGCGGATGCCGCGTTCGGCGTATTCGGCACCACCTGGTATCACTATCTGGACCTGCCGGGCGTCAAGGACTTCGTGGCCCGTTACCAGGCCCGCTATCCCACAACCCGCATCAATGTGCCGGGCAACGTCACTTACAATGGCTATGTGGCCATGCGCGAGCTGCTCCGGGTGATCGAGGAAGTCGGCAACACCGACAACATCAAGATCATCAAGGCACTGGAAGGCCGCAAGATGACCGCCGCCGACCGCATGCAGACGCATGATGCGGTGATCGATCCCAACAGCCATCACATCCAACAGACCATCTACCTGGCCCGCGGCAATGAAAAGCCTCGGGACAAGTCGGATTACTTCGAGATCCTCTCGGCGGCGGATCCGGAGTCCGTCCGCGCCAGCGCGGATGCGGTCTGCAGGCTGGAATCTTACGCGGATACACCCAGCTACGACCAGGGCTAGGCCCTGGTGGGATGGGGCCGCCGCGTACTGTATGGCGGCCCCCGATCCCGCACCTACCCGTACCGTTCGTTTCTCCCGCGAAAGCGGGGGCCGGAAGCAACAACGATTCCCGCGCGCCGGGAATGAGGGCGCCGTATTGCCTCGGAACAAGTGGATATAATGGTCGATTTCATCATATCGCTGCCGCCGCATCTGCTGAACGGGATCGCACTGGGCCTGTTGTTTGCCCTTCTTTCCCTGGGCTTCATGCTGATCATCGGCGTTATGGAGGTGATCAATCTGGCGCACGGTTCCATGTTCGCCCTGGGCGCCTATTTCGCGGTGATGCTGATGAGCCAGGACGGCGGCATCACCCATCCCATGATGGACGTTTTCTTCGATCTACCCATCGTCGTCCGTTACATCGTCGCCTTGGTGGTTGCGCCTGCCCTGGTGGCTGTGGTCGGCATGGGTTTGGAAGTCTGTTTGCGGCGTACCTACGGCAAGGATCCCTTGTACGGCCTATTGCTGACTTTCGGCGCCGCCCTGGTGCTGGAAGAGGTGATCCGGGAAATTTGGGGCCCGGCGGAATATTTCTTGCCCCTGCCCAAGGCCATTTCCGGCGGCTTCTTCTTCGGTGACCTGATCTATTCCAACTATCGAATTTTCGCCGCCATTTTTGCCATGGGGATGATCGGCCTTTTGTGGCTGTTCCTGAACCGCACACCCTATGGCGCTGTAATCAAGGCCGGCGCCCATGACAGCGAAATGGTTCGGGTGCTGGGCTATAACCTATCTCGCCTGCGCCTGTTCGTCTTCGCCTTTGGCGCGGCACTCGCTGCCATCGCCGGCATCGTTATGGCACCCATCTGGGGCGTGCGCCCCCATGTGGGCGTGGATGCGGTCATCCCCGCCTTCGTGGTTATCGTGCTGGGCGGCGTGGGCAGCTTTTGGGGCGCGGTCAGTGCCGGGCTGGCGGTTGGCATGGTGGTGGCTCTGACCGCGGCGTTCGTCACCGAATGGTCGCTGTTGTCCATGTACCTGCTGTTGCTGGTGGTGGTGACCTTCCGTTCCCGGGGATTTGCCGGCAAAGCCAGCGTGTTGGAGGCGCCGCAATAATGACCCAGCAACCTGCATCAATGGCAATCGGAAACTGGGTCACCGCGCCCATGCTGGTGTCGTTCGTGGCATTCGGCACCATGCCGTTCTGGATCGAAGCCATCGGCCTTTACCAATACCTCGGCGTCGAAGTGATGATTTGGATCATCTTCGCCCTGGCCGTGAATATGCTGCTGGGTTACACCGGGCTGCCCTCATTCGGCCATGGCGCTTTCCTAGGCATCGGTGCCTATGCCTTTGGCCTCACTCAGTTCAACGTTTCCGCAAATTTATGGATCAGCCTGCTTGGTGCGGTGGTGGTCACAGTGATCCTAGGCGGTGCGGTGGCGCTTTTGATCTCCCACCGCAAGGGTATCTATTACGCCTTGATGACCATTGCCTGCGCCCAGGTGTTCTATTTCATCGCCTCAAAATGGACAGACGTGACGGGCGGCGAGGATGGTTTGTTGAACATCGTCCGCTTGCCCGTTGACCTGGGCCTGGCGGAAATCTCCATCCAGTCCAACGTCGGCCTCTACTATCTCTGCTTCATCTCCTACATGGTTATCGTAATCGGCCTGTGGCGCCTGGTGCATTCGCCGTTTGGCAAGGTGCTTTCGGCGATCCGGCAGAACGACAGCCGTGTGGCATTTCTTGGCTACAACGTCTGGCTCTACAAATTCCTCATCTTCACAGGCTCCTGCGCCGTGTCCGGATTGGCCGGCGCATTGTTCGCCATGGCCCAGGAGGGTGCCTACATCAACATCATGAGCCTGCAATGGTCGGGCATCGTGATCCTGATCGTGCTGATCGGCGGCGGCTTCATCAGTTTCTGGGGCCCGGTGCTGGGCGTCATCTTCTACTTCCTGGCCCGGGACATCCTCGGCGCCTACACGGAAGCCTGGCTGCTGTGGTTCGGGCTGATCTTCATGGTCATGGTGATGTTCAAGCCCGAAGGCCTGGCTGGCATTTGGCGCGACGGCCGCATCCTGCTGGGCCGCAAGGCCGCACCGCAGGCAAACGGCACGCCAGACCCATCCGTCGCGGGGGGCGATTGACATGGCTCTTTTCGAAGCCCAACACCTGCATAAGCGGTTCGCCGATCAGGTGGTGCTCGAGGACATCACACTGTCCTTCGAGGAGAACCAGATTTCCGGCATCATGGGACCCAACGGGGCGGGAAAGACCACCTGTTTCAACGTGCTGACGGGGCGTTACCGTCCCGATCGGGGCAAGGTGACTTTCGAGGGCCGCGACATAACTGGCCTGCCGCCGCGAAAGATCGCGCAGCAGGGCATCGCCCGCTCGTTCCAGATGATGAACATGTTCGATGAGTACACCGCGCTAGAGAACGTGGTCTTGGCCTTGCCGGAAGTGCGCGCAAAAGGTTTCAAAGTCTTTCACGACCTGAGTGCCGACAGCGGTGCCCAGGATCGCGGTGCCCAGGTGCTGGCCCGCATCGGCCTGGCGGGACGGGAGCAGACCCTGGCTTCCGACTTGTCCTATGGCCAGCGCCGGGCGCTGGAAATTGGCATCGCCCTGGCGGCCGAACCGCGCATGCTGTTCCTGGACGAACCCACATCCGGCCTCGGCACCGACGCCACGGCTACGTTGGCGGACCTGATCGCCGAGATCCGTAAGACAGTCTCCATCGTCATTATCGAACACGACATGCGTTTCCTGTTCGAACTGGCGGACCGCATCGCGGTCATTCATTGGGGCCAAGTCATTGCTCAGGGCACGCCGGATAAATTGCGCGATAACGAATGGGTGCGCGCTTCGAACCTAGGCGCCCTGGCTGGATGATGGAGGGCATGATGCTGGCGATCAACAACATCGAGACCTTCTATGGTGAGACCCAGGTTCTGTTCGGGGTGTCGCTGGAGATTGGGCCAGGCGAAGTGGTCAGCCTGCTGGGCCCCAACGGGGCCGGCAAGACCACCACCTTGCGCTCGATCCTGGGCCTGACGCCGGCCAATCATGGTCAGATCAACTTCGACGGCAAGGATATCACCAAAGCCCAGGCACATAATATCGCCCGCGCCGGCATCGGCTGGGTGCCCGATGACCGGCGCATTTTCCCCACTCTGACCGTGGCGCGAAACTTGGCCATCGCCCGCAAAAAGACCCGCTTCCGGGCCTGGTCAGTGAAGGAGATGTTCGGGATCTTCACGGCCCTGGAGCATCTGATGCCACGCGAGTGCGAGAATCTTTCAGGCGGCGAAATGCAAATGGTCTCCATCTCCCGCGCCCTACTTGGCTCGCCGGGCCTGGTGCTGATGGACGAGCCCAGCCAGGGCCTGGCGCCGAAAATCGTGCAGGACGTGATGAAGACCGTGACCCGCTTAAAGGCCGAAGGCATTGCCGTTCTGCTGGTGGAGCAGAACGCCCAGAGCGCCCTGTCAGTGAGCGACAGAGCCTACGTCATGGACCACGGCAAGGTGGTGCATCAGGGGCCGGCGGCGGAACTGCTGGACGATGCCCCCTTGCGTGAACGGCTGCTGGGAGTGTGACGATGTCCGATGCACCCATTCTACAAGTCAATCAGGTCCGCAAGATCTATAGCCGCGGTGTCTTCAGCAAACAGGTGACGTTTGAACTGCAGGCGGATTTCACTATTCACGAGCCCGGTATTGTCGGCGTCATGGGGCCGAACGGTTCGGGCAAGACCACCCTGTTCGAACTGATCACCGGGTCCAACATTCCCACCGCCGGTCAGGTTATGGTCTGCGGCCAGGATATTCACCAGGTGCGCAGCGACCAGCGCGACCGCCTGGCCATCCACTACCACCAGTCATATCAGGTGCGCCATTTCCGCAAGCGGCGGCCCAATTTCATGCTACAGCCCTCGCTCACCGATTACCCCATGGTTCATCTTTTCGACGAGCCGCAATTCAACACGCAAGACGGCTATATCGGCTTCATGCTCGATTTCTTTCGGCAATTGCGCGCCCAGGGACGCCTGGTGGTGTTGTGCGTACACCCTAACGAGCCGTTCCATCTGCAGATCATGCAGGAAATCTGTGAACGTTACATCTTTGTCCAGCATGGCCGCCTGAGTTACGCGCCGGACTATGAAACACTTTTACAGAATCCGGATGTTACGGCTTATCTGGGTGATCTGGTCGGCGGCCGGGCGGCTTAACCATGTGGTCCGGTCGATCCATGCAATTCGTCATTCCCGCGAAGGCGGGAATCCAGGGGCTCTGGACTCCCGCCTACGCGGGAGTGACTGGATTTTTTGACGCATAGCGAGAAGGCGATGGACCAGATCACCCCACAAGAAGATTTCACAAAAGCCCTGGACGGGTTGTTCCGTATCGACGGCAAAGTGGCTTGGTTGCCCGGCGGCTACGGCGGCATCGGCGAGGCCATCGCCTGGGGTTTGGCCATGCATGGCGCGACGGTGGTGATCTCGGGCCGGGACGCGGACAAAGCGGAGACTTTGGCGCAGTCTATCCGCGATGCGGGTTTCGACGCGCACGGTAACGACATGGATGTAACCTCCGTGGCGCAGATCCGCGACCGGGCCGGTGCCATTGCCCAGACCCATGGTGCCATCGACATCCTGATGAACTGTGTCGGCATCCAGCGGGAAGAGCCACTGCTGGAAGTCACCGAAGAGGCCTATGACGAGGTCTATCAGGTCAACTTGAAGGCTGCCATGTTCCTGGCCCAGGCGGCTGCCCGTCATCAGATCGCCAATGCCAGCGGCTGGGGCAAGCAGGTGCATTTGCTCTCGGTGCGATCGCAGCTCGGCCTGCGCGATCGTGGCTATTCCGCCTACTGCTCCACCAAGGGCGGCATGGTGATGCTGATCAAACAGCACGCCATGGAACTGGCGCCCTTCGGCATCACCGTCAATGGCGTTGCCCCTACCTTTGTCTATACGGAAATGATCCGCCACGTGATGGAGAACCCGGAATTCCGCAAGGCGCTGTTGGACCGCATTCCGCTGGGACGCATCGCCGATCCCAAGGATGTGGTCGGCCCGGCCCTGGGTTTCGCCACGCCCGCATCCGATTTCGTCACCGGGCAGATCACTTATGTTGATGGCGGCATCACCGCTTCCCAATAACCAGAACAGAATAGAGCGGAGCGCAAGATGACACGGAAGAAGCCTAACGAACTTCGCAGTCACCGCTGGTTCGGCGTCGACGACCTGCGTGCCTTCGGCCATCGCTCCCGTGCCAAACAGATGGGTTATGCCACGGCCGATTTCGCGGGCAAGCCGGTAATCGCCATCATCAACACCTGGTCGGACCTCAATGCCTGTCATATGCACCTGCGACAGCGGGCGGAAGAGATCAAGCGCGGCGTCTGGCAGGCTGGCGGCTTTCCCGTGGAACTGCCGGCGATGTCGCTGGCCGAGCCCATCGTCAAGCCCACAACCATGCTGTACCGCAACTTCCTGGCCATGGAGACGGAAGAGCTAATCCGCAGCCATCCCATCGACGGCGTCGTTCTGATGGGCGGTTGCGATAAGACCACACCGGCCTTGCTGATGGCCGCCACGTCCATGGACCTGCCGACGATATTCTTCCCCGCCGGCCCGGCCCTGCGCGGCAATTGGGCCGGCAATACCCTGGGCACGGGCAGCGATGCCTGGAAGTTCTGGGCCGAACGCCGGGCCGGACGCCTGGATGCCAAGGATTGGGACGCCATCGAAAGCGGCATTTCCCGCTCGCCCGGCACCTGCATGACCATGGGCACGGCCTCCACCATGACGGCCATCGCCGAGGCCCTGGGCCTGGTACTGCCCGGCGGCAGTTCCATCCCCGCCGCCGATAGTTCCCACGCTCGCCTGGCTTCCGAGTCCGGGCGGCGCATCGTGGATATGGTCTGGCAGGACGAGAAAATTTCGAAATTCCTCGACGACCGCGCCTTCCGCAATGCCATACGTCTTGCTATGGCCTACGGCGGTTCCACCAATGCCGCCGTACACATTCTGGCTATGGCGGGCCGGGCCAAGGTGGATATCAAGCTGGACGACCTGGACACCATTGCCCGCGAAGTGCCCCTGCTGGCCAACGTCCGGCCTTCGGGCAAGTACCTGATGGAGGATTTCTACTATGCCGGCGGCATTCGCGCCCTGATGGCGCGGTTGTCACACTTGTTGGAGGGGGAGGCGCCAACAGTTAGTGGCCGCACCCTGGCGGAGAATATCGCCGGCGCCGATGTTTATGACGACGATGTGATCCGGCCGTTGGACAATCCGGTTTCCGAGCTGCAGACCATGGCCGTCCTGCGCGGCAATCTGGCCCCCGGCGGCGCGGTGATCAAGCCCATCGCCGCCGATCCCGGGCTGTTGAGCCATACCGGCCCCGCGGTGGTGTTCGAGGACTATAATGATATGGCAGCCCGCATCGATAGGGACGATCTGGAGGTGACAGCGGATAGCGTTTTGATCCTGCGTAATTCCGGCCCCCAGGGCGGCCCCGGCATGCCGGAATGGGGCATGTTGCCGATCCCCAGGAAGTTGCTGCAGGCCGGCGTCAGCGACATGGTGCGCCTATCGGACGCACGCATGAGCGGCACCTCCTACGGCACCTGTGTTCTGCATGTTTCACCTGAATCCTTCGTCGGCGGGCCTCTGGCCTTGGTCCGGACAGGGGATCTGGTCTGCCTGGATGTGCCCAACCGCCGATTGGATCTGCTCGTGGATGATGAGGCGTTGGCATCCCGCAAGGCCGACTGGACCGAGCCCGCACCAAGGTATGATCGCGGCTTCGGCGCCATCTATGCCCAACACGTCACCCAGGCCGATCAGGGCTGTGACTTTGCCATCCTGCGCGACGGGAAGCCGGTGCCCGAGCCGGAGATCCATTGATCCAATACGGCTTCCGCTGGCGTTCGACGCTATGGTCAGTATGCCCTCTTAGGCAACGCGGATAACGCCCATCTGGTGTTCCAGGATATGGCAATGGAACATCCAATCGCCTGGATTGTCGGCCACCAGGGCGATCTCCACCGTCTCCCTGGGCGCCATCAGAACCGTATCCTGCCATTCCCGGTGCCGGGTCGCTTGGCCATCGCGCGATAGGACCCGGAAGGAATGGCCGTGCAGGTGCATGGGATGATGCCAGGCGGTGGCATTGGTCGTGGCGATGATGTGAGAACGGCCCTGCGCAAGGGTCAGCATGGGCGCCATCACAGGGCCTTCCGCGGCAATGCCGTTGATGAACCACATTTTGCCCGCATGCATCATTTCCCGGAAATCGCCAGCCATGCTGCCACCCATCTCGGCCATCACCCTGGGCCCCATCATGCCGCCGTTCAGGATCACCTTGTGGCGAATGGCATTCATTAGGTCCGGTTCGGGCAGGGGATTGGCCGGCAGGTCCATGGCCCAGTCCGGTGCCCTGGGCCGCAGCGGGGTGTCCTCGTAGTGCAGATCGATTAGCCGGTAATGCCGACCCTCGTAAAATCGGTCGACGACCGGCGCGCGACTGCCCGGCGCCCCGTTGCCATCGAGGATCAGATCGGCCCGCATGGCCGGGCCGAGGACGATCAGGCCACCGTCCGGCTCATGGGGCGCCACTGGCTGACCGTCCAGGGCGATGATGACGGGACGATGCCCGGTAAATTCGAGGCCGAAGATGCGGGCGTTGGCGGTGTTGATGAGGCGCAGTCTGATCCGTTCGCCCGTGCGCAGCGCCGCTTCCTCCTGGATACGGCCGTTGATGGTCACCGTGTTGCCGATGCGGCCGTTGTGGCTCATATCGCGCCGGTTGCCGAAATCGTCGCGAATAGCGGCCGATCGCGTTAGCCGCCAGTCGTCGAGTATCCAGGTTATGTCGCGATCGACGCGGACCGGGTCTGCCTCCTCAACGATCAGCGGCCCATAAAGGCCGCGCCCGACCTGTTCGGCGCTGTTTTGGTGCGGGTGGTACCAGAACGTCCCGGCATCCTTCGCCTCGAACTGGTAGGTGAATTTCCCACCCGGTGCGATGGGCTGTTGCGTCAGATGCGGAACGCCATCCATGGC
Organism: uncultured Rhodospirillaceae bacterium; assembly: GCA_964344935.1. Taxonomy (GTDB): domain Bacteria; phylum Pseudomonadota; class Alphaproteobacteria. The sequence continues at coordinate 275,545 of CAYFPL010000006.1, read as the reverse complement.
ATGGGGCAGACGCACACCATGCCAATGCACCGTAGTTTCCTCCTCCAGACCGTTCTCCGCGACAACAAGCAGGCGTTCGCCCTGTTTGACACGGATCTCGGGGCCCGGTACCTGGCCATTGTAGCACCAGGTTTCGGTTTCCCCGTAAGGTTCGGGAACTAGACGATTGTGTTGGGCTGCGGCGCGTAGATAAAATTCATGCTGTCCGCTGGTCTGCTTGGAAAGCGAATGGTCCGCCCGAAATCCCGCGCCGAACCCTGCGGCAAGGGAAAGTAGGAACGTCCGACGCGTTGGTAACCATGTCCGCGCGCGGCTCTCGCGCCCTTTTCGGACGGCGCACAATTGATCGTGAGACAGTTCCATGACGGCGTCATTCTAGGCGGTAGACGTGCCGATACTGATTACTTTTTTGGTTTTGGCTATGGATCGAAGGGTAGAAGGCCACTTCGACGGCTCCGCCAATCGAACCAGATACGAATGCTATTTCATCAGGGAAAAAATCTGGTGCCGGCGGGGTGAATTGAACACCCGACCTACTGATTACGAATCAGTTGCTCTACCCCTGAGCTACGCCGGCCCATGGCCTTCGAGGCGGCGGGACAATAGGCCGGGCAGGGGGGATTTGCAATATGCTTTGCGGTTGGGGATGATGGCCGCCCCGAAAGCCGTGTGTGAGGAAAATCCACATCCATGTCCATGGTGCAACGTTTGACCGGCCTGCATTGGCGCCAGCAGGGACCGGTGATCCTGGTCGGCATGGGCCATGGCGCCACCCATTGGCTGATGGGCACGTTCTATATCCTTGTTCCGTTCATCGCCCGGGAGCTGAACCTGAGTTACACCCAGGCCGGCATGCTGGTTTCCACCGTGCATATCAGCTCCTTCGCCACCAATCTGTTCAGCGGCGCGACGGTGGATGTGACCGGGCGGCGGGTGCCTATCCTAGTGGCTTCTCTGGCCGTTGGCGCCATGGCCCTGGCCTCGTTCGGGCTGGCCGGCGGCGTCCTTGGCCTGGTGCCGTTGGTGGTGCTGATCGGCTGTACCAACAATCTCTGGCACCCGGCCGCTATCTCCTACATCTCGCGGCGCTTTCCCGGACAGCGCGGCTATGCCCTCTCCATCCATGCCCTGGGCGCCAACGGCGGTGATGCCCTGGCCCCCTTGGCGGTGGGCACCCTGCTTGTCTGGCTGAGTTGGCCCCAGGCCGCCATGGCTGCCTGTGTGCCTACATTGGTGGTCGCAGTGATGATCTTTGCGCTGTTGCCCCGGCAGAGCAGCGCCGAGCGTGCCGCGCAGGGGAAATCGGAAGGCATGAGCCTGGCCGCCTATTTCAGTGGTCTTCGCAAGCTGTTGCGGGATCGAGCCGTCCTGAGCCTGTGTCTGGTGGCGGCCCTACGCACCATGACCCAGGCCGGCCTGTTGGCGTTCCTGCCCCTGTACCTGGCGAACGATCTGGGCGCGGGACCAGTCATGCTGGGTCTGGCCCTGGCGGCAATGCAATCGGCCGGCGTCATCGCGGCGCCCATCGCCGGCACCTGGTCCGACCGCATTGGGCGGCGGCCCATCGTTCTGGCCGGGCTCAGCGCCTCCACGGTCGTCATCGCTCTGCTGGTGGTTCTGGGCCATATGGCCACATTTATTGTCGGTATTGCGGTTCTGGGCTTTGTCCTGTTCGCCGTGCGCCCGGTGATCCATTCCTGGATGATGGACCTGACGCCTGCCAGCCTGGGCGGCTCCGCCACCTCCTTGATGTTCGGCAGCCAGGCCATGCTAGCGACCGCGGCCCCCATCATCGGCGGTCTGATCGCCGACCGCTGGGGCCTGGGCTCCGTGTTCTACTTCCTCGCCGGTGGCCTGCTGGCGGCGAATTTGGCCCTGGTCTTCCTTCCCCTGGCGCGGAAGACCGAGGCCTAGCCCTCGGCAACTGCTTCGATGTGCAGTGTGGCGCCCTGAACTTCCGTTACGCGGACCTTGGCGCCTGCCGGCAGGTCGGGTCCGGCAACACGCCACGTGGTATCATCCACTTTCATCCGTCCGCGGCCCCCGGCCAATGCTTCTTCCAGAACGAATTCCCGGCCGACATAACGTTCCCCGCGTTTGTTCAATTGGGGATGGTCGGTTTCGATGGGGCGGCGCTTGAGGTAACGGCGGGAAGCCACGATCGAGACCACGGAGAGAACCGCAAATAGGGCGAACTGCAGTTTCCAATCCAGATCAGGGGCGAAAAAGACGATGCCGCCCACCACGCCGGCGGCAATGCCGAGCCACAAAAAGACCGCGCCCGGGGCGAAAACTTCAAGGATTACCAGGGCGACGGCCGCAATGAACCAATCCCAATAGGCTAGGTTCTCCAGATACAACAGCACCTGCACCGTCTATCCTCCACTCCGCGGGACGGGGGATCCGCCGCTGCTGCCGCCGCCCCTGGCATCCCCGTTGTCGCCAAAACTTTCGCGGGCGATCTCTGCGATGCCGGCGATGGAGCCGATCACGGAACTTGCCTCCAGCGGCAGCATGATGACCTTCTGGTTGCGCGAGGCGCCGATCTTACCCAGGGCTTCCATATAGTTCTGTGCCACGAAATAGTTGATGGCCTGCACATCGCCCTTGGCGATGGCTTCGGAAACCATTGATGTGGCCTTGGCCTCGGCCTCCGCTTCGCGCTCACGGGCCTCGGCATCCCTAAAGGCGGCTTCACGCCGGCCCTCGGCTTCCAGAATGGCGGCCTGTTTTTCGCCTTCAGCGCGCAGGATTTCCGCCGCCCGTGTGCCTTCGGCCTCCAGAATCTGGGCGCGTTTATCCCGTTCCGCCTTCATCTGCCGGGCCATAGCATCGACCAGGTCCCGGGGCGGGGCAATATCCTTGATTTCAATCCGGGTCACCTTGATGCCCCAGGGCGAAGTGGCACCGTCCACAACGGTCAACAGAGCGGCGTTGATTTCATCCCGCTTGGAAAGCAGTTCGTCCAAGTCCATGCCGCCCATGACGGTTCTGATATTGGTCATGGTCAGGTTCAAGGTTGCGACTTCCAGTTGGCTAACTTCGTAAGCGGCGGCGGCTGCATCAAGGACCTGAAAAAAGACCACGCCGTCGACCGCGACCATGGCGTTGTCCTTGGTAATCACCTCCTGGGTCGGTACGTCGAGCACCTGTTCCATCATGTTCATCTTGGAGCCGATGCGGTCAACCACCGGTACGATCAGGTGCAGGCCCGGTTGCAACGTGCGGGTGTAGCGTCCGAAGCGTTCGACGGTATATTCCATGCCCTGTGGCACCGCCTTGACGCCGGCGATGACCAGAACAATGGCCAGCAGCACCAATATAAAAACAAAGATCGTCGAGCCGTCGATGGCGAAATACATGCTATGTTCCCATCAATATGTTTCTTGTGAAATGTTCCCAATCAGAAATGATCCGCATTCAGGGTAGTCTATAGATTTACATAATCTACATCCACGACAACCGGAAATGGTAACGGGAAATCCGGACATGGGTCCTACAGTATGAGCAACACAAGCAGAATTCATTCCTTTCATCCCGAACGCTACGGCGATGTGAAATCCGCCGTGCGGGCCTTGTTGCACGCCATCGGTGGCGAGGCCAAGGCGGCTGCCGCCTGCCGGGTATCGAAGTCCACGCTCTCGGAATACGGCAATCCCCGTTATGAAGAGCGCCACATGCCCTTGGATGTGGTCTTGGCCCTGGAGCGGGCGGCGGGGGAAATGCCGGTGACGGAACATCTTGCCGGCGAACATGACGCCATATTGCTGCGCCTGCCATCGGTGGAGGCAGTTGGCGGTTGGCTCGATCACTTGACCAGCATCGGCAAGGAGGCAGGGGATGTATTCCACCGGGCCGGCGAGTTCCTGGCTGACGATGGCGATATCGATGAGCGCGAGGCGCCGGCGCTGCTGAAAGAGGTCGATGAACTGCTGGCCGCCGTCGCGGCCATGCGGGCCGCGGTGCGATCCCGCATTCCGCAGGACGAATGAAAACGCCCCGGCGACATTGCCGCCGGGGCGCTCACGAAGCTAATCGATTGCTAGAGGATATCGAGCACCGCCAGGGCGCCACTCTTATCAATGCCGCCCGGATTGTCCTCGACCTGCACGGCGCTGACCGTGCCATCATCAACGACCAGGGCGAAGCGGGTGCAACGCACGCCCATGCCCCGCTCGGTCAAATCCAGTTCCAGCCCGAGTGCCTTGGTATAAGCGGCGCTGCCGTCCGCCAGCATGGTCACTTTGTTGCCGACCTGCTGGTCCTTGCCCCAGGCGCCCATGACGAAGGCGTCATTGACCGACATGCAGCCAACCGCGTCCACGCCCTTGGCCGCCAGGGCGGTATGGTTTTCCACATAGCTCGGTACATGCTGGGCCGAACAGGTGGGCGTGAAGGCCCCCGGTAGACCGAACAGAACGACCTTCCTGCCTGCGAAAAACTCGTCCATCGCTACCGGCTCGGGCCCGCCGTCGCCCATTGTCATCATGGTGCCCGCAGGCATCTTGTCGCCAACCGAAATCGTCATCGCCACGTCTCCCCATTCTTCAAACTATTGTCTCTGGGCGTTCCCGCGCCCGGGTTCGCCGAACCCAGCATATAGCCCCGGTGCGGCCTGTTGCAAAGCACAGAATTTGTCAATTTTCGTTCTGGTGTTTTCGCCCTGATTTAGTCGCCCAGGCTAATTCGCCGTTCTGTGGCCCGCGCGCCATCAACCAATGTCAGCGTCAGGGTTTCGTCTTTCAATTCGCGCTTTGCACTGCCGCCGAAGACGGGCAGTACCAATGTGGCCATGCGGCCGTCATCGCGGAAACTGACCTCGGGGCGGCCGAAACTAAAGGGCTCGGGCGCCTCTACCATCAGGTCAGGCTCCCGAAATGGCTTGTCGGTACTCGCCACGACTTGCAGGGTCTGCTTGCCGGCGCGGCCATTGACGGTTGCGCCGTTTATTTTCATGGTCTTTCCGTCGGTGCTGGGTACAAGCGCCAAATACTGCCCGATCAACTCCCTTTCAGGGGAATTTACGGGTGCCGCGCCCGCCGCGGGCAGATTCAGGGCCAGTTTCGCCTGCATGGGTACGCATATCCTTTGGCAGATCATATAAGCCAAATTCAATCGCGCCACTGTGGCCTGGGTTTCGCTCGATGCCTGCAGCCGAACCGGCAAAACCACTTCATCCTGGTATCCAAAATTATCAAAGCCATAGCTAGTGAATCGGTGCGGCGCGGGCCAGCGAACTTCGGCGGTCTGGATATTTTCCGATTCCTGCCAATCGAATTGAGGCGGCACCCCGGCTTCACCAGGGTTTCGCCAGAACGTTTTCCAGCCGGGGCCGAGGCGTATATGCAGGCCGAGCCAAATGCGGCCCTTGTCGTCCATGCCCTCCGCATCGGCGATCAAACGCACAGAGGCTTCGTCGCCGCCAATCCACGCCGTGGCCCGTACGTCGGCGTCGGCTTCAACAGTAAGCAGCAACAGGGGCAGCAATGCGCCGACAAGGCCGAAACGGCAATATTTCGTGATTAGCGATGTCATTCTCTGCACTTTTTTGCGCGTACGTCGCGTATACTTAATGGCCCATGACCATTAATATAGGGGTAAATTAACCTCTTCTTGCTGACAATGATGTGAGTAATTGATTTTTCGGCATTCGAAACCAAGTGAACAATATGGCTCCCGAAGACAACAATGAAGAAAATGGCGACGGATACCTGACCGGACAATTGCTGATCGCCATGCCGACCATGGGCGATCCGCGTTTCGAGCGCACGGTGATCTATATGTGCGCACATTCGGCGGATGGCGCCATGGGCTTGGTGGTCAACAAGCAGGCCAGCGAAATCGACTTCCCGGAGTTACTAAGCCAATTGGAAATCGAGACCGACGGCATCAAGAACCCGATTCCGGTACTGACCGGCGGGCCCGTGGAAACGGGCCGCGGTTTTGTCCTGCATTCCATGGATTACAGCCAGGACTCGACCCTCAAGGTCACCGAAGAGGTGGGCCTGACCGCCACAGTGGATATATTGCGCGCCATAGCCGAAGGCAAGGGCCCCGCCCGCAGCCTGTTGACCCTGGGCTATGCCGGTTGGTCTTCGGGCCAACTGGATAGCGAAATCCAGGCCAACGGTTGGCTGAGCGTCTCTTCCGACAGCGGGCTTCTGTTCGACGAGGACTTGGGCAGCAAGTGGGACCGGGCGGTACGTAAGGTTGGCGTTGATCCTTCCTTCCTGTCGGCGGAAGCCGGGCACGCCTAAACATCGCCAAGATTTTATATTTCGATAATTCTAGAAATATAGTTGCAATTGCCGCCGGCATGTCCTAAATAGACTGCCATGAGCGAAATCATCGAACTTCATGCATCTGACGAACTGCAAATGGTGGCCGATGCCATGGAGGCGCTGGGCAACGAAACCCGGCTGGCCATCTTCACTCTGCTAGTGCCGGCAGGACGCGGCGGCTTGACCGTGGGCGAAGTGCAGTCCCGCCTGGGTGTGCCCGCTTCCACCCTGTCTCATCATCTATCTCGCTTGGTGCAGGTGAAGCTTGTGGCGCAGGAGCGCCAGGGGCGGAAATTGATCTGCCGGGCCAACTATCCGGCGATGGATGCCGTGCTGGCATTCCTGACCCGCAACTGCTGCGCCGCCGACGGCGCGGCAACCGGCCACGAACATGGCATGGCGGAGAACGAGGAAGGTTCAGTGGCATGAGCGATATTTCCCTGTCCATCGCGGGCGCGGCACGCCGGGTATATGGTTTCGACCGGGTCTGGCTGACGATCGCCGCGGGTCTTCTGCTGGGGGCTTTTCTCGTTCCCGCACAGACAGTCACCAGTGTCCGGTTCGCTGGCGACGCCATGGTATCCATCGCGCCCTTCCTGGCGCTTTCCATCGCCATGGCGGCCTATGCCAAGGCCTCCGGTGCCGACAACCTGATCGCCAAGGTGTTTCAGGGCCGTCCGGCGCAAATGGTCTTCGCTGCAGCGCTGTTCGGTGCGCTTTCACCCTTCTGTTCCTGCGGTGTAATTCCTTTGATCGCGGCCCTTTTGGCCATGGGCGTTCCACTTGCGCCAGTAATGGCGTTCTGGTTGGCCTCCCCCCTGATGGATCCGCAGATGTTCCTTTTGACCATGGGCGCCCTGGGCTTGCCCTTCGCGATTGGCAAGACGGCCGCGGCATTCGGTATCGGCCTCTTGGGCGGTTTCGCCACCATGACACTGCAAGGTGCCGGGGGCTTTGCGCAGCCGCTGCGCGAAGGTGTCGGCGACGGTGGTTGCGGTGCGGGTTCGGTGCGCAGCGAAGGCGAAGTGGTTTGGAAGTTCTGGCGCGACGGTGCCCGGCGTTTGAAGTTCACGGACGAGGCCTGGAATACAACCCTGTTCTTGGGTAAATGGCTCATCGTCGCCTTCCTCCTGGAAAGCATCATGCTGGCTTATGTGCCTGCCGAGGCCATTGCCGGCCTGCTGGGCGGCGATAGCTTCTGGGCCATTCCCCTGGCAGCGGTCGTTGGCGTGCCCGCTTATCTGAATGGCTTCGCGGCAATACCCATGATGTCGGGTCTGATGCAACTGGGCATGGCGCCCGGCGCGGCCATGGCATTCATGGTAGCCGGTGGGGTGTCATGCATTCCGGCCGCCATCGCCGTCTTCGCGCTGGTCCGCATGCCGGTGTTCGTCTGGTATCTGGGCCTGGCCTTGGTCGGTTCCCTGGCGGCGGGTATCGGCTTTCAAATCTTTATCGCTTGAGGAATTCTGAGCCTCCGCCATATTGGAGGTTATGAAGGAATTTCAACTGGCACCGTCCCCCGAGGATGAGGGCCTGACCCAACAGGTTGGCGGCATCGATCAGAACGGCGCGCCGGTGGACACACGCGTCGTCGTCGAACAGCCCCTGACCCTTTACCTGAACAGTCAGGAAATCGTCACCATGATGACGGTGGGCGATCACCCCGATTGCCTGGCGGTGGGTTATCTGTTGAACCAGAACATGCTGGACGCGGAAGACCAGGTCACAGGCATCGATTATGACGAGGAATTGGCGGTGGTCGTGGTGCGCACGGACAGCACCACGGATTTTGAGGATAAGCTGCAAAAAAAGACCCTGACCTCGGGCTGCGCCCAGGGTACGGCGTTTGGCGATCTGATGGAACGCTTCGACGAGATCGAACTGGCCAGGGATGCGGTTCTGAAAACATCCTGGATCCAGTCGCTGAGCCGCAAAATAAATCAGCAGCCCAGTCTGTACCTGACGGCCGGTGCCATTCATGGCTGCGTCCTATGCGCCGAGGACCGGCCCTTGATCTATATGGAGGATGTGGGCCGGCACAACGCCATCGATAAGATCGCCGGCTGGATGTTCCTGAACGGCGAGGGGCCGGAGGGCAAGATTTTCTATACCACTGGCCGCCTAACATCGGAAATGGTCATCAAGACCGTGCGCATGGGTATACCCATACTGATTTCCCGGTCCGGCTTCACCGCCTGGGGCGTGGAATTGGCGCGAAAGGCAAACCTGACCCTGATCGGCCGGGCCAAGGGCAAGCGTTTCATGTGTCTCGCCGGCGAGGACCGGTTGGTGTTCGACAGCGATGACTGAGATCGCCGGGCTGCTATTGGCGGGCGGCGGCGCCCGGCGCATGGGCGGCGGCGACAAGTGCCTGCGCCATTTGGGCGGACGGCCTTTGTTGGCCCATGTCATCGAACGCCTACGCGATCAGGTGGGCGAAATGATCTTGAATGCCAACGGCGATGGCAGCCGGTTTGATGAATTCGGGCTGCCGGTGGTGGCCGATACAATTCCGGGCATGGCCGGCCCCCTGGCTGGTATCCTGACCGGTATGGAATGGCTGCGGGCCAATCGTCCGGATATCCAGATGATGCTGTCCATACCTACTGACGGTCCTTTCCTGCCGCTGGATCTCTGTTCCCGCCTGGCCGCGGCCAAGGGCGCCGCGCGCATAGCCTGTGCCCGCTCCGGCGGCCGGGCCCATCCGCCCATCAGTCTTTGGGATGTGGATCTGGCCGATGATTTACGCCGGGCCATGGAAAAGGAAGAGATGCGCAAGATAGACCTGTGGACCGCTCGCCATGCCCTGGTTCATGTGGATTGGCCCGTCGAGCCGTTCGATCCATTCTTCAACGCCAACCGGCCTGAGGACCTGGCCCGGGCCGAGGCGCTGCTGGCGTGATCGCCGATCTGCCGTCGCCCAATCACGATGCCCGGCCGCCGGGTCGCACCGTCGATATGCTGGTCCTTCACTACACGGGCATGCCCGATGCCCGGACGGCCCTGGAACGACTTCGCGATCCCACTGCCAAGGTCTCGGCCCACTATTTTATCGACGAGGATGGGGCTGTCGCGGCTCTTGTGCCGGAAGCGCGACGGGCCTGGCATGCAGGTCTGGCCTGTTGGGCCGGCGAAACGGATATCAACGGCTGTTCCATCGGCATCGAACTGGTCAACCCAGGCCATGAATTCGGCTACCGCCCCTTTCCGGCGTTGCAGATCGCGGCGCTGAAAGACCTTTGTATAGATATTCTGACCCGTCACACCATCCCGGCCCATCGCATCCTGGGCCATTCCGATGTGGCACCGGCACGGAAGGAAGACCCTGGTGAACTATTCGATTGGGCCGATTTGGCGGCAGCCGGCATCGGCCTATGGGCGGAGCCGAGGCAAGGCGACGCCGAAACGGATCTGGCCCGGTTCGGTTATGACATCAATGGCGCCGGTGCAGTCGCCTGCATTTCGGCATTCCAGCGGCATTGGCGGCCGGGAAGGATCGACGGCGTCATGGACGGCGAATGCGACGCGCTACTCGCCGGCCTGCTTGACCAAATCGCCTGAGCGGACCATTTTATTTCTGCCAGACGGCTGGACGGTCGCCGCCATTCTTTGAATGGGGGAGGAAAGTCCGGGCTCCACGAAACAGCGGTGCCGGGTAACGCCCGGCGGGGGCGACCCCAGGGAAAGTGCCACAGAAAGCAAACCGCCCGCTTTCTCGAAGGCGGGTAAGGGTGAAAGGGTGCGGTAAGAGCGCACCGCGCGGTTGGTGACAAGCGCGGCATGGTAAACCCCACCGGGAGCAAGACCGAATAGGGATGGCACGTTGGCGGGCGCTTCGGCGCTGTCGACAGGCGTGTTCGCGCCGCCGTCCGGGTAGGTTGCGAGAGGCGGCCGGTAACGGCAGCCCTAGATGAATGACCGTCTATCGCCGCCAAATGCCTAACGGCTGGGCCGCGGCGTGGACAGAACCCGGCTTACAGGCCGTCTGGCGCCCCGCCGTACGGGACGATTATCCCGCTATTTCACAAAATATGACATTGGAACATAAGTCGAACAAATTTTCGCCTCATTGTTTCACTAATCTCACTTGCGAATTCATAGCCGCCCATCTTTTTGGTCGCCAATGCCACTTGTCGGAACACTTTGGAGGTGCGGGTTTTGACTTTGAACGACCATTTTAATTATTTGTTAGGTCATTGACGGGCATAGAATGGCATGATATCCCATGAATTCCCAATAGTGGGTATCGTGGCGTGGCGTATGGCTTGTTGCTGGCAATCCATCGCTGCGGTGGCGAAAACCGGGAGAATGGTCGTGGCGCTGTTTTTGTCGCGGTTCGATAACAAGGTGGACCGGAAGGGGCGGGTATCCGTGCCGGCCTCGTTCCGTGCCGACTTGACGACCGAGGCCTTCGCCGGCGTCGTCGCCTTTCCCTCGCCCGGCAACAACCGCGCGATCGATGGCTGTGATATCGGGCGCATGAAACAGTTGGCCGATGGCATCGATACCTTCAATCCGTTTTCCGATGATTTCGGCGATCTGGCCACGGCGATCCTGACCAAGTCCCATCGTCTGCCTTTCGACAGCGAGGGGCGCATCATTCTGCCCCAGCCGCTGCTGGAACATGCTGGCATCACCGATATGGCTACATTCGCCGGCCGGGGGGCGACCTTCCAGATTTGGGCGCCGGATGCCTATGAAGCTTACGAGGCGGCGGCGACGGAGAGGGCCAAGGATCAGGCCGCCAAGTTCGAGTTGCAACGCCGCGATATGATGGGGGGTGGCGAATGAGCGACCGTCCGCATATCCCCGTAATGGCAAAACAGGTGGTTACGGCCCTCGCACCAGCCGACGGCGGCATTTATGTCGACGGGACCTTCGGCGCGGGCGGCTATGCCCAGGCCATTCTAGAGGCGGCAGATTGCCGCTTGATCGCATTTGACCGGGATCCCGACGCCGTCGCCTCGGGCGCCAAACTCGTGGCCCAATTTGAAGGCCGACTGACCCTGATCAATGATCGTTTCTCCCGGATGGTTGAACGCGCGGCAGACGCGGGCGCCGGGCAGGTGCAGGGCGTCGCCCTCGATCTGGGTGTGTCGTCCATGCAGTTGGATCAGGCAGACCGGGGCTTTTCATTCACGTCCGACGGACCATTGGATATGCGCATGTCCCGAATGGGTGAAAGCGCGGCTGATGTGGTCAACACCCGCCCGGCCGACGAATTGGCGGATATCATCTATCAATATGGCGAAGAGCGCCGCTCCCGTGCCGTCGCCCGCGCCATCGTCCGTGCCCGGGAGGCCGCACCCTTTGCGCGCACGGCGCAATTGGCCGAGGTGGTGGCCAAGGCGGTCGGCGGCGCCGGGCGCATCCACCCCGCAACACGGACCTTCCAGGCCCTGCGTATCTATGTGAATGCGGAAATCGATGAATTGCGACAAGGGCTGCGTGCCGCAGAACGGCTCCTCGCACCCTTGGGCTGGCTGGCGGTGGTCTCGTTCCATTCCTTGGAAGACCGGGAGGTTAAGCAGTTTCTTGCCGCGCGGTCCGGTGCCCGGCCCGGCGGCTCCCGCCATCGGCCGCCCAGCAACGACAACCAACCGGCGACTTTCGTCTTGCCGCGCCGCGGCGCCATCAAGCCGACGGCCGAGGAGATCGCGGCCAATCCCAGGGCCCGCTCCGCCCGACTGCGCGTGGCTCAGCGAACCGACGTCGCCATAACGGACAGCGGGGTAGCGGCATGAGGTGGCCCATTACCATCATCGTCCTATTGGCGGTCCTGGCCGTTTCTCTTGGCCTGTACCGTCTTGAATCAGAGGTGCAAACCCTGGAGCGGCGCCTCGCCAAGGCCACTGCCCAGTTGGAACAGAACCGCCGCGACAGCCGCATCTTGGCTGCGGAATGGAGTTTCCTGAACCAGCCTGGTCGATTGGAGGAATTGGCCCTGCGCCATCTCGACTTAACTGAGTTACGTCCGTCGCAGATCGGCCATCTCGCCGCTTCACCCATCAAGCCTTCCGAGGGCACTGGTGTAGGCGCCGTCAAGGTCGAACCTTCGGCCAAATCAACTAGGCAGCCGCCCCGGCCGCGCCTGAAACCCGTGAAGCCGCCTCCCGGCAGTCGCATCGTCCTGGCGGAAGGCGGGAGAGCGCGGCAATGATGTCATACGACACCTTGGAAAGCGCAGACCAGCTGGTCGGAAGTAAGGCCAAGGCCATTCGGGTTGGGCGTACGCGGCTTTTCACAGTGGCCTTGGTTTTCGCGGTTTCCTTCGTGGTGCTGGCAGCCCGTCTGATCGAATTGACCGTCGTGCGCGAGCCGGCGAGCACCCAGGCCTTTGTATCCACCGTGCCTAGCAAGCCGGCAGCCGGCCGCGCCGACATCCTCGACCGCAACGGTTTTCTATTGGCAACCAATCTGGTTACCGCCTCACTCTATGCCGATGCCCGTGTGGTGCCAGATGCGGCGGACACAGCTCGTCGGCTGGCCGCGATCATGCCCGAACTCAGCTCCTCTGACGTACGAGACCGTCTCGCCACGGGCCGCGCCTTTATCTGGCTGAAAAGAAATTTGACACCGTCGCAACAGGCGGCTGTCAACGCCCTTGGAATTCCGGGCCTGCATTTTCGTGACGAACAGCGCCGGATCTATCCTCATGGTCCGCTGGAATCTCACGTCCTCGGTTTCACTGATGTAGACGGTAACGGCATCGCGGGCATCGAGAAGTATTTCGACCAGGAGCTGCGTGAAAAAGGGCTTGAAGGTCAAGCACTGCAATTGTCCCTGGATGCCCGAATTCAGCATGTCCTGCGGGTGGAATTAGTGGCGGCGATGTCCAGGTTCCGTGCTGCCGGCGCCGCCGGTCTGGTTATGGATGCAAATTCAGGCGAGATTTTGGGCCTGACCTCGCTGCCGGATTTCGACCCCAATCATCCCACTGCCGCGCCGGCACTCGCCCGCTTTAACCGGGCCACCAAAGGTGTTTATGAACTGGGTTCCGTATTCAAGGTTCTGACTGTTGCCATGGCCTTGGACAGCGGCGCCACGAAAATTCGCGGCGGTTACGATGCCACCAAGCCTATCCGCGTGGCGCGTTTCACCATTCGCGACAGCCACGCCAAAAAGCGCTGGCTGTCGGTGCCCGAGATCCTGATCTACTCATCCAATATTGGTGCCGCCAAAATGGCCTTGGACGTGGGCCGGGACGGACAGCGGCGGTATATGGAGCGTTTCGGCCTTTTGGCGCGACCAAAGCTTGAGCTGCCGGAAGTCGGTGCGCCCATCACGCCGATAAATTGGGGTGATATTTCCACCATGACGGCGGCCTATGGGCATGGCTTGGCGGTTTCGCCCGTGCAATTCGCCTCGGCGTTTGCGGCCATGGTCAACGGCGGAGTCCTGATGCCCGCCACTCTCATAAAGCATCGTGCGGACAGGCGCATCCTGGGCGTTCAGGTGATCAGCCCGCGCACGTCGAACCAGGTGCGCCGCCTTCTCCGCGCCGTGGTAGAGAAAGGAACCGGCCGCAATGCTCAGGCACCGGGTTATCTGGTGGGCGGTAAAACCGGGACGGCGGAAAAGGCGGGCCGTGGTGGTTATCGCAGGAAGGCTTTGATTTCCTCCTTCGTGGGGGCATTCCCCATGAACCAACCGAGATATGTGGTTTACATGCTGCTGGACGAACCCCGCGGGACGTCCGAAACCCAAGGCTATGCCACCGCCGGCTGGACGGCGGCCCCTGTGGTCGGGCGCGTAATCACGCGGATCGCGCCGATCCTGGGCGTGCAGCCGGTCGATGATGCGTCGGCGCCTATCAGGAAGGCTCTGGCTATGCCGCTCTACAGCCGGAAACGGAATAGTGCGGTTAACTGATCTCATGGATGGAAACGTGAGCCAGATGGCGGATAGGGAAATCACGGGCTTGACGGCGGACAGCCGTGCCGTGCAGCCCGGCTATCTGTTCGCCGCCTTACCCAGCAGCACGGATGGCGGGCCGCTGAATGGCGCCGACTTCATTCCCGATGCCCTGGAGCGGGGGGCAGCCGCTTTGTTGGGGCCGCCGGGATTAGAGGCTGCTTTGGAAGCCGATGTGGATGTTCCCATCATCGAGGATGAAGACCCGCGCCGCCGACTCTCTTTCATGGCGGCGCGCTTTTTTGGCGCCCAGCCCGATGCGATCGCCGCCGTTACAGGTACCTCCGGCAAGAGTTCCGTAGTCGATTTTCTAAGGCAAATCTGGACGGCGTTGGGCCGCCAGGGCGCAAGCCTCGGCACCCTTGGCGTGATTTCGCCAAGTCAACGGCGCAAGCTCGACCATACGACGCCCGACCCGGTAGTTCTGCATCAGGCCCTTGCCGAGTTGGCCAAGGCAGGTGTGGGTCACCTTGCACTTGAGGCGTCCAGCCATGGTCTGGAACAGCGGCGCCTCGATGCCGTGAAGTTGCGCGCTGCCGCCTTCACCAATCTATCCCGTGACCATTTGGACTATCACAGCGACGAAGAAGCGTATTTCAAGGCCAAGCTGCGTCTGTTCGAGACGGTCATGGCGCCAGGCGGCACCGCCGTTTTGCCCGGCCGTTCGGAATTTACCGACCGCCTGAGGGCAAGCGCCGTTACGGCTGGTCACAAAATCATGACCTTTGGCGGCGGTGACGTGAATTTGCTCGACCATCAGGCTCTGCCCGATGGACAGCGTCTGACTATCGCCGCCCATGGCGCCCGCGCCACCATGGAATTGCCGCTGATCGGTGCTTTTCAGGCGGATAACCTGATGTGCGCCGTGGCCCTTGCCATCGCCTGTGGTGATGGCCCGGTTGATGTCCTGGATGCGGCGATGGGGCTAATCGGGGTGCCCGGCCGTCTACAGGCAGTGGGGCGCGGCGTTTATGTGGATTATGCTCACAAGCCGGACGCACTGCGTGCGGCCATCGCAGCATTGCGGCCTCATACGCCGGGTAAACTAATCGTCGTGTTTGGTTGTGGCGGAGATCGGGACCGCGGCAAGCGCGCACAGATGGGCCGGATTGCGGCCGACCTGGGCGACCGCGTCGTGGTCACTGATGACAATCCCCGCAGCGAAGACCCGGCCGCAATCCGCGCCGAGATTATGGCCGCTTGTCCCGGCGCCATGGAGATTGGCGACCGGGCCGAGGCGATCGAGACCGCGATTGCCTGGATGAACGATGGGGATGTCCTGCTCATCGCTGGCAAAGGCCACGAGGCCGGTCAGGAGATTGCCGGCGTCGTTCACCCCTTTGACGATGCCGAGATGGCAGCGTCCCTTTTGCAAGGGGGCCGCCCATGACCACCCCCATCCTATGGCAAGCCGACGAAGCCGGGGCCGCGACCAAGGGCCAAAGCCTTGGCGATTGGCAGGCCGGCGGCGTCTCCATCGACAGCCGAACGGTTGAGCCGGGCGACTTGTTTGTCGCCATTCGGGGTCCCAACTTCAACGGCCATGCCTTCGCCGCGGATGCTTTGGAACGGGGCGCGGCGGCCGTCATGGTCAGCGAGCGGCCTCAGGACTTGGCTGCCGATGCCCCAATGCTGATGGTAGGCGATACATTAAGGGGATTGGAGGATCTTGGGCGAGCGGCGCGGGCACGTTGCGCGGCCAAGGTCTGCGCCGTCACGGGCAGTGTCGGGAAGACGGGTACAAAGCAGGCGCTATACCAGGCCCTGGACCGCGGCGCGCCGACCCACGCCTCGCAAGGCAACCTCAACAACCACTGGGGTGCGCCGTTGAGCCTGGCCAGAATGCCCCAAGACGCCATCTATGGCGTATTCGAACTTGGCATGAACCATCCTGGCGAAATTGCACCGCTCAGCTGCCTGGTCCGCCCGCACGTGGCCATCATCACGAATGTGGAGCCGGTGCATCTTGAGTTCTTCAACTCCTTGAGCGAAATCGCCGACGCAAAAGCGGAAATTTTCCTTGGCCTCGAAGACGGCGGCATTGCCATCCTGAACCGGGACAACGACTATTTTGCGCATCTGCAGGCGGCAGCCAAAGCGGCGGGCGTGGATCGGATAATCTCCTTCGGGGCTCACGAGGCGGCCGATGCACGACTAATCGGTTTGGCCCAGCATCCCACATGCAACTGCATATCCGCTGATATCGACGGCCAAGCCGTGACCTACAAGGTTGGGGCGCCGGGCCGCCATTGGGCCATCAACAGCTTGGCCGTCCTGGCTGCGGTGCGGGCGATGGGCGCCGATCTGGGTTTGGCCGCCCTGGCAATGGCAGAGGTCGCCGCATCGAAAGGCCGGGGCGAACGCCATCACATCGAGTACGGCGACGGCAGCATACTTATCATTGATGAAAGCTATAATGCCTCGCCTGTGGCCATGACCGCCGCGATCGAAACCCTCGGTACCGTCGAGGTGGCGCCATTGGGCCGGCGACTGGCGGTGCTGGGCGATATGTTGGAATTGGGTGAAACCGCGCCCGATTTGCATGCGGCACTCGCCCCCGAATTGGAAGCCGCCGGTGTCGACAAGGTTTTGGCCTGCGGCCCTCATATGGCAGAGTTGATGGCGGTCCTGCCGAAGCATATGCATGGCGGCTACGAGGCCACATCCGCCGCTCTGCTGCCCAAGGTGATGGCCTCGGTGCGCGCCGGCGATACAATTCTGGTCAAGGGGTCCCTGGGTCTGGACATGGCGCCCATCGTCAAGGCTCTGTGTGACCTCGGCCCCGCCTTCGATGCCGCGGCGTCGGCTGTGCGGAGATAGGGGGCGGTATGCTTTTCAACCTGCTTCACCCCCTGGCGGAAGATTTCATTGTCTTCAACCTGTTCCGCTATCTCACCTTCCGCACCGGTGCGGCGGTGATGACGGCGCTGATTATCAGCTTCATCATCGGCCCGCCTCTGATCCGCTGGCTGCGCAGCAAACAGGGCCGGGGTCAGCCGATCCGAGATGACGGTCCCGAACGCCATATCGTGGCAAAACAGGGCACGCCGACCATGGGCGGCTTCATGATCCTGCTGGCCATTTCGGTCTCGACACTGTTGTGGGCCGATCTGAACAACCGCTTCGTCTGGGCTGTCCTATTGGTTACAGCCGGTTTCGGCTTGGTCGGCTTCGCCGATGACTACCTCAAGGTAACTCGGGCCAACGTCCAAGGGCTGCCGGGCAAACTGAAGCTGATCCTGGAGATCGTCATTGCCGTTGTGGCGGCGGCATGGATCATGTCCCTGCAACCCGCGGCCTTGTCCCAGCATCTGGCGGTCCCCTTCTTCAAGGATCTGCTGCTGGATATGGGGTTGTTTTTCATCCCCTTTGTGGCCCTCGTCATGGTGGGCTCGTCCAATGCTGTCAATTTGACCGATGGTTTGGACGGCCTGGCCATTGGTCCTTTGATCATCGCCGGCTCCGCTTTCATGTTGATCGCCTATTTGACGGGTAATGTGGTTTTTGCGAGTTACTTGCAGCTGCATTCGGTCCCGGGCGCCGGCGAACTGGCGATCTATTGCGGCGCCCTGGTTGGTGCTGGCCTCGGATTTCTGTGGTTCAACGCGCCTCCGGCCATGGTCTTCATGGGTGATACGGGCAGCCTGTCCCTGGGTGGGGGCTTGGGCGCGGTGGCCGTGGTAACCAAGCACGAATTGGTGTTGGCCGTCATCGGCGGTCTGTTCGTGCTGGAAACGGTCTCGGTCATCGTGCAGGTGGCCTCCTTCAAGATGACCGGGCGGCGGGTCTTCCGCATGGCGCCTCTGCATCATCACTATGAACAGAAAGGTTGGGCAGAACCCACCATTGTCATCCGCTTCTGGATCATCGCCGTCATCCTAGCCTTGATCGGCCTTGCCACCTTGAAGCTGCGCTGACCATGATCGTGATCGATACATACAGGGACAAGCGGGTTGCCGTGTTCGGCCTGGGCCGTACCGGTTTGTCCGCGGTTCGGGCCCTGGTCGCGGGTGGAGCCAGGGTGCTGGTCTGGGACGATGATCCCAATCGGCGGACGGATGCCATCAGACTAGGGGCGGAGACGGCGGAACCCACGGCCGATGCCTGGCAAGGGATTGCCGCCCTCGTACTCAGCCCTGGCGTGCCTTTGACCCACCCGGCACCGCATCCTGTGGTTAAGCTGGCCGACCGACTTGGCGCGGAAATCTTGGGCGATGTGGAGCTGTTTGCTCGCACCCGGCCGGTGGCATCCGTCACTGCCATCACAGGGACCAACGGCAAGTCCACCACCACCGCACTGCTGGGACATATCCTGAAGTTCAATGGCTGCGCTGCCGAGGCCGGTGCAAATCTGGGGCGTCCGGTCCTGGATTTCGAGGAACTGGACCGTGACGGCCATTACGTGTTGGAGCTGTCATCATACCAGATCGACCTGACCAAAGGGCTGCGTCCACGCGTCGTGGCCCTGCTCAATATCAGCCCGGACCACCTGGACCGTCACGGCGGCATGGACGGCTATGTGGCGGCTAAGCGCCGTCTGTTCGAGATGGCCGGGGCCGAGGCTGTTTTGGTTATCGGCACAGATGATGCCCATGCGGCCCGGGTCTGTGCCGAGATGCGCGCCCAGGGTCGAAAGGTCGTAGAAGTTGCCATCGACCGCGATCTAACGGCGGGTATATTTGTCAAGCAAGGCCGTCTGTACCAAGCCGGCATTGACGCCCCGTTGGCGGACTTGAATGGTATCGAAACCTTGCGCGGCGCTCACAACTGGCAGAATGCCGCTGTTGCCTTTGCCTTGGCGCTGGCACTCGGCCTGACACCGGAACAGATCGCGCCTGCCCTGGCCGCCTATCCGGGCCTGCCCCATCGCATGGAAGTGGTGGCGCACCGGGGCGAGGTTATGTTCGTCAATGACAGCAAGGCAACCAATGCCGAGGCCGCGGCGCATGCCCTCGCTGCCTATGACAATATTCATTGGATCGCCGGCGGGATCGCCAAGCAAGGCGGCATTGCCGGCCTGGTGCCGCATTTCCAGCATATCGCCCACGCCTATTTGATCGGCGAGGCCGCGCCGTCTTTCGCGCGAACCCTGGACGGTCGCATCGGTTACGAGGCTTGTGGTGATTTGGAGACCGCGGTGTATGCGGCCTATGACAATGCCGCGGACGCCGGCGGCGTGGTGCTGCTGTCACCGGCCTGCGCCAGTTTCGACCAGTTCGCCAGTTTCGAGGCGCGGGGCGACCGATTCCGCGAGCTGGCCCAGACAATTGCCGGTAACGGCCATCCGGTGCAGGCGGCGGGGGGTTCGGCATGATCTCCTTTGCGCGCACCGATACCTCCATGGTTGGCCGCTGGTGGTGGACCGTAGACCGCTGGACTCTATTGGCCGTGGCGCTGCTGATCGCCATGGGCACGATCTTGACCTTGGCGGCCAGCCCGGCGGTGGCGGAAAAGCTGAGTTTGGACAGCCTGCATTTCGTGATCCGCCACGCCGTTTTCCTGCCGCTGGCCTTGGCGGTCATGTTCCTAGTTTCGCTGATGAGCCCGCGCGGCGTTCGCCGCATTTCTGTCGTCGGCCTGGCCGTCAGCCTGGTCCTGGTGGTGGCGACACTATTCATTGGCGCCGAGATCAAGGGCGCGACACGCTGGCTGCAGTTCGGCGGCATGTCCATTCAGCCATCGGAGTTCGTCAAACCGTGTTTCGCCGTCGTCGCCGCCTGGATGTTGGCGGAACAGCGCCGCCGCGAAGGCGTTCCCGGCACCCTGATTTGTTGTTTGCTGTTCGCCTTGGTCGTCTGGTTGCTGATTTCACAGCCCGATTTCGGCATGACCGCCGTGGTCGCCGTGGTCTGGTTCGGGCAATGTTTTATTGCCGGTTTGTCTCTGCTTTGGGTTGGTGCATTGGTCGCCATGGGTCTGGCCGGGGCGGTGCTGGCCTATGCCACCATTCCGCATGTGGCTAGCCGTATCGACCGCTTCCTGGACCCGGCCTCTGGCGATTCCTACCAGATCGACCGGGCCATGGACGCCTTCGGCCAGGGCGGGCTGCTGGGCCGGGGCCCGGGCGAGGGGATGGTGAAAAGGGTGCTGCCCGATGCCCATACCGATTTCATCTTTTCCGTGGCCGGCGAAGAGTTTGGCCTGATCGCCTGCCTGGTCATCGTGGCGCTGTTCGGGTTCATCACCTTGCGTGGCTTTGCCCGTCTGTTGCGGGAAGAGGACATGTTCGTCCTGCTCGCGGCCGCCGGCCTGTTGACCCAATTCGGCCTGCAGGCGGTGATCAACATGGGCGTCAACGTAAACCTGCTGCCCACCAAGGGCATGACCCTGCCTTTCATTTCCTACGGCGGCTCGTCGCTATTAGCGCTGGCCCTGGGGATGGGTATGGTGCTGGCTCTGACCCGGCGCCGCCCCACCATTGGAGGCCTGCCATGATGCGCAATGCGGCGGGTTCGATCATGTTGGCGGCGGGTGGCACGGGCGGCCATGTCTTTCCGGCCCAAGCTCTTGCGGCGGAACTGGATCGCCGCGGCCGCGAGGTGAACGTGGTGACGGACCGGCGCGGTGGCGATTACTCGGACCGTTTCCCCGGCCAGGCCATCCATCGCGTCTCAGCCGCCACCCCGGCGGGCCGCGGTATCGGCGGTAAGATCATGGCCGCACTGTCCATCGCACGCGGCACGCTCCAGGCCCGGCGCCTGATCCGGCGGATCGGGCCCGCGGCCGTGGTCGGTTTCGGCGGTTACCCGGCCCTGCCGACCATGCTGGCGGCGATTACCTTGTCGGTGCCCCGTATGTTGCACGAGCAGAATGCGGTTCTGGGACGGGTCAACCGTCTAATCGCGGCCCGTGTTGATGCCATCGCAACGTCATTCCCGCAGACGCGGGCGCTGCCAGAAAATGATCGCCAGCCGCAGGTCCTGACCGGCAATCCGGTCCGTGACGAAATTCGCGACTTGGCCGACCGCATCTACCGGGCGCCCGATAGCATCGACCCCTTCCACTTGTTGGTATTTGCCGGCAGCCAGGGATCGGCCAGTTTTTCACGGATCATTCCCCAGGCCCTGCTGGCCCTTGAAGCGGCGCAACGGAGCCGTCTCCGCGTGGTGCAACAGTGCCGAGAGGAAGATTTAGAGTCGGTGCGGCAAACTTATAAGGAAGCCGGCATCGAGGCCGAGACCGCGACATTCTTCGCGGATCTGCCCGAACGCCTCTCCGCCGCGCATCTTGTCATCGCGCGCAGCGGCGCCGGCACCATATGCGAACTGGCCGCTGCCGGAAGGCCAGGCATCCTGATCCCCTATCCCAATTCCACCGACGACCACCAAAGCCGTAATGCCGATGCGTTGGCGGCGGCGGGGGGCGCCTGGGTGATGGCCGAGGCCGGTTTGACAGCCGACAGCCTCGCGGCCCGCCTGTCAGGCCTGATGGCGTCGCCCGATCAGCTGGCAGCTGCCGCACAGGCGGCCCGTGGTCAGGGCCGGTTGGATGCCGCTGTCCGGCTGGCGGACTTGGTCTTGGCCTTGGCCAACGGCGAACTTGAGGGGAGGGATGCGGCATGAGGTCCCTGCCATTGGACATCGGTGTCATTCATTTCGTCGGCATTGGTGGTATCGGCATGAGCGGTATCGCGGAAGTCATGCACAATCTCGGCTATCGGGTACAGGGCAGCGACCAGTCCGAAGGTGCCAATGTGGTGCGCCTGCGCGACTTGGGCATCAAGACGATGATCGGCCATGGGGCGGAGAACCTGGGCGAGGCACGGGTCGTGGTTATCTCGTCGGCCGTGAAGCCCGACAACCCGGAAGTCCTGGCCGCCCGCGAAGCCATGATCCCTGTAGTCCGCCGGGCCGAAATGCTGGCCGAATTGATGCGTCTGAAATGGGCGATTGCGGTCGGTGGAACGCACGGCAAAACCACCACAACATCCATGGTCGCGGCCATGCTGGATCAGGCCGACTATGACCCCACGGTGATCAACGGCGGCATCATCAACGCCTATGGCACCAACGCCCGCCTCGGTGCCGGCGATTGGATGGTGGTCGAGGCGGACGAGAGCGATGGCAGTTTCACAAAACTGCCGGCGACCATTGCCGTGGTCACCAACATGGATCCCGAGCATCTGGATTTCTATGGCGATTTCGAGGCGGAACGGCTGGCTTTTCAGAGCTTCATCGAAAATCTGCCGTTCTATGGCTTTGCAGTGATGTGCCTCGACCATCCGGAAGTTCAAGCTCTGGTGGGGCGCATCTCGGATCGGCGTATCGTGACCTATGGCTTCTCGCCTCAGGCGTCCGTGCGTGCGGTCAATGTCTCGGCCACGGCTGGGGGAATGAACTTCGATGTGGAGCTGACGGACCGCGCCGCGGATGCAAGCCGCATGGTGACCGGATTCCATCTGCCCATGCATGGCGAACACAACGTTCTGAACGCCCTGGCCGCCATTGCCGTCGGCCAGGAGATGAAGATTACGGACGAAGCGCAATTGGCGGCCCTGGCCGGGTTTGCCGGGGTCAAGCGCCGCTTCACCAAGACCGGCGAGGCAGGTGGCATCACCATTATCGACGACTATGGTCATCACCCGGTCGAAATTTCCGCCGTGTTGCAGGCTGCTCGCGCCGCCACTACGGGGCGAATTGTCGCGGTTGTCCAGCCGCACCGCTACACCCGCCTTCGCGATCTGTTCGAGGACTTCTGCACCTGCTTCAATGATGCGGATACCGTCGTCGTGGCTCATGTGCATGCCGCGGGCGAAGAGGAAATCGACGGTTATGACCGCGATGCCATGGTTCAGGGGCTGACCGCCCGCGGCCACCGCCGGGTCTTGCCTTTGGACAGGCCGGAAGATTTGGCCGGACTGATCGCTGCCGAGGCTGCGGCGGGCGACATGGTGGTCTGTCTGGGCGCAGGCACCATCACCGCATGGGCAAATGCCTTGCCTCAGCAATTGATACCCCTGGTGGCCGGGCCGAAACGGGCAGGGGGTGCGGCATGATGACGGCGCACCCTCATGATCCCGGCCTGCTGGCGCGCTTGCCAAAGGTGCGCGGCCGGTATCTGGAGAATGTGGATCTCTCGGGCTGCACATGGTTCCGTGTCGGCGGCCCGGCGGATGTGGTTTTCCGTCCGGCGGATGCGGCTGATTTGGCCGCATTCATCCGTCAGTGCCCCGAAGATGTGCGTTGCACGGTCATGGGGCTAGGTTCCAACTTGCTGGTACGGGACGGCGGTGTGCGCGGGGTAGTGATCCGCCTCGATCGCGCCTTCAACGAGATCAATATCGATGGCGAGTACGTCACCGCCGGCGCCGGCGTATTGGATGTGAACTTGGCGCGGATTTGCCGCGACCATGGCCTGGTCGGCTTCGAATTCATGCGCGGCATACCCGGCACAGTTGGCGGTGGCCTGCGCATGAACGGCGGCGCCTATGGCCGTTCTTTCCAGGACATACTGATCTGGGTCGAGGCGGTGGACGGCGCCGGGCGATTGTTGCGAACCGGTCGGGAGGGATTGGATCTGAGTTATCGCCATTGCGGCGCGCCGGAAGACTGGATATTTACCGCCGCCCAATTCCGCGGCAGCAAGGGCGGGCGGGACGAGATCAGCGCCCGCATGGCCGCCGTCAGCGAAGCGCGCAAGGACAGCCAGCCGGTGAATGCGCGAACCGGCGGCAGCACATTCAAAAATCCGGATCATGACAATCCCGACGCTCCGAAGGCCTGGGAATTGATAGACCGGGCCGGTTGCCGCGGGTTGGTCCGGGGCGGCGCCATGGTTTCTGAGATGCATTGCAATTTCCTGATCAACACAGGAAATGCCACCGCTGCCGATCTGGAAGCCTTGGGCGAGGAAGTCAGGCGCCGGGTCGAGGCGGACAGCGGCGTCTTGCTGGAATGGGAAATCCGTTGCATCGGCGAACACGACGGCGAGAGCACCTTGGTCCCAATCGAAGGAGCTTCGCCATGAACGCCCATGTCGCGGTTCTGATGGGCGGCTGGTCCGCGGAGCGGGAGGTTTCCCTGACTTCCGGCGGGGCGTGCGCAGGGGCGCTGCGCGACGGCGGCTATAAGGTCAGCGAGATCGACGTCGGTGATGACCTTGTGGAGCGTCTGGCGGATTTGAAGCCGGACGTGGCATTCAACGCTCTGCACGGCCGTTGGGGGGAAGACGGCTGTGTGCAGGGACTACTCGAATTGCTGCGCCTGCCCTACACCCATTCCGGCGTGCGCGCCTCGGCCGTGGCCATGCACAAGCCGTCCTCGCTGGAAGTTTTCCGCGCCAACGGTATACCCTGCGCGGACAGCTGTCTGACAACCAGGGACGAGGTCAACCGCCACGATCCCTTGAAGCGCCCCTACGTTGTCAAGCCGCCGGCGGAAGGATCCACCTTCGGCGTTCGCATTGTCCGGCCGGGGGATAACAACCCACCGGTCGCGGCGGATTGGCCGTTTGGTGATGAGGTCCTGGCCGAACGCTATGTCCCGGGACGGGAACTGACCGTTGCCGTGATGGACGGCAAAGCCCTCGGCGTGACGGATATCCGTACCGAAGACGGATTCTATGATTATGACGCCAAGTACGCCGAAGGCGGCTCCCATCACATCGTGCCCGCGCCAATCCATGAGGATGTTTACGAACAGGCCATGGCGCTGTCGGAAACGGCGCACCGGGCCTTGGGCTGCCGCGGTGTCAGCCGCACCGATTTCCGCTACGACGACACCCATGGCGAACCGGGACGCCTCTACATGCTGGAGATCAACACCCAGCCCGGCATGACGCCAACGTCCCTGGTACCGGAACTGGCAGCTTATCGCGATATCGACTTCACGGCGCTGGTGCGCTGGATGGTGGAGGATGCCGGATGCGCGCGCTGATCGCAAATCTCTTAACCCGGCGGGGCAGGGCAACCGTCCAGAATCGGCGCGGGCTTCGGCCCTGGCAGCGGCGCCGGCGGCTGATGCTAGTCGGCCTGATTGCGGTCGTCACGGTTGCTTCGGCCGTGGGCGCATGGCGTGTGCGCGAAAGCGGTCTCGTCGAGCGTACCATGGCGGCCTCTTCGGCCTTGTTGTCCAATTGGCTGGATGACCAGATTGTTGCTGCTGGGCTGACTGTGCAGCACATCTTCGTCACCGGCCGGGGCGAAACCACCAAGCGCGAAGTGCTGCAGGCCATTGGCGTGCGCAGTGGTCAATCCGTCCTGGCATTCGATCCTGCAGCCGCCCGCCAGCGGCTGCTGGATTTGGGTTGGGTCAAGACGGCGCGGGTGGAACGTCGTCTACCCGATACCATCGTCGTTCGCTTGAGCGAACGCATTGCGTTGGCGGTTTGGCAGCACAAGGGTCGCCACATGCTGATCGACCGCGATGGCGCGGTGATCGCCCGGCGCAACTTGGATCGTTTCGCCCATTTGCCCATCGTTGTGGGACAAGACGCGCCAGAGGCGGCCGCAGAACTCATCGATATGCTGTCGCGCAAGCCAGCGCTGTTCGCGCGGGTAAAGGCCGCAGTACGGGTGGGCGCCCGGCGCTGGGATATACGCTTGAAGAACGGCATCAAAGTGCATCTTCCGGAAAAGGATGCCTTCGCCGCCTGGGTCCGCCTGGCCGAATTAGCGGCACAGAATCAGATATTCGAGCGGGATTTGGTCGCCATCGACCTGCGGTTGCCGGACCGGCTTGTGCTTCGTCTGACGCCCGAGGCGGCCGCGCGCAAGAACAAAAAGGGGAAGGAAACCTAGATGGCCGGGCGCAAGAACGGGCCGATCGCGGCCCTCGATATTGGCAGCACCAAGGTCTGCTGCTTCATCGCCCGGCCTGACGGCAGCGGCGGACGCAGAGTAATCGGCATCGGACACCAGGTTGCCAATGGCATGCGTGCAGGCACCGTCGTGGACATGGAGGCAGCGGAAGAAGCCGTGCGCGGCGCTGTCGACCAGGCAGAGCGCATGGCCAAGGAACGGATAGAGCGTGTTATCGTCAGTTTCTCCGGCGGCCGGCCGGCTTCGCGTATTATCGACGTGGAAACTGACATCGCCGGTCAGGAGATCAGTGAGCGCGACTTGAAACGGGCCCTGGCCCAGGCCCATTTGCTGGCCCGACGCAGCACCGAAGGGCGTGAAATCCTCAACGCTATTCCGGCCGGATATACGATTGATGGCACGCCCGGGTTCCGCGAGCCCCAAGGCATGTTCGGGGCCCGCCTCGGCCTTCGGCTGCACGTGATCTCGGCGGAACTGGGTCCGCTGCGCAATCTCAAATTGCTAGCCGAGCGGTGTCATTTGGAGATCGCCGCCCTGGTGGTCGCCCCCTATGCCTCGGGCCTGTCCAGCCTGGTGGAGGATGAAATCGATTTGGGCGTCACCTTGATTGATCTCGGCGGCGGCAGCACCGACGTCGGCGTCTTTTACGATGGCCACATGATCCATACGGATCAGGTGCCCGTTGGCGGCAATCACGTTACGAACGACATCGCCCGCGGCCTTTCCACCTCCACCGCCCATGCGGAACGTTTGAAAACACTGCATGGCAGCGCCGTCGCCGGACCAGATGACGAGCATGCCATGGTCAGTGTGCCGCGCGTGGGGGAAAGCGGCGCGGACGCCATGCAGCAGATACCCCGTTCCATGCTGATCGGCATCATCCAGCCAAGGATTGAAGAGACTTTGGAACTGGTCCGCGACCGCTTGCAGGCCTCCGGCCTGGCTCGGACCGCGGGGCGGCGCGCCGTACTGACCGGGGGCGGCGCTCTCTTGACCGGTGTACGGGAACATGCCGCGCGCGTGCTCGACAAACAGGTCCGGGTGGGACGTCCGCTCGGCGTGCACGGCCTGGCGGAGGCAACCGAGGGACCAGCCTTTGCCGCCGCCGCCGGTCTGCTGGCCTATGCGGATCGGAATCCCGAAGGTGCAAGCCGGGAAACAATGACCGAGGGGGGCGGCGATGGGCGCATGCAGCGTATCGGCCGCTGGTTCAAGGAGAATTTTTGATCATGACAATTCCATTAATCGATCCAACCCGACCAACGAAAAACCAACCACACGACATCCCATTGCGCGCCGGCGCTAATAGGTAAAGGAGACCACAACATGACCATCAATTTGAATGCTCCGCAGATGACCGAGCTGAAACCGCGCATTGTGGTCATCGGCGTCGGAGGGGCGGGCGGAAATGCCGTCAACAATATGATCTCCTCGGGCCTTGAGGGCGTGGAGTTCATCGTCGCCAATACGGATGCCCAGGCCTTGAGTCAAAGTTCGGCGGACCGGCGTATCCAGCTTGGCGCCGGTATCACCCAGGGTTTGGGATGTGGCGCCCGTCCAGATATCGGCCGGGCTGCGGCCGAGGAGGCAATCGACCAGATCCTCGATCATATGGCCGGTACCCATATGGCGTTCATCACCGCTGGCATGGGCGGCGGCACGGGCACCGGCGGGGCGCCGGTGATTGCCGAAGCCTTGCGCAATCAAGGCATTCTGACAGTCGGTGTCGTGACCAAACCGTTTCAATTCGAAGGCGGCCAACGCCTGCTCTCGGCGGAACGGGGGATAGAGGAGCTGCAAACCTTCGTCGATACCCTGATCGTGATCCCCAATCAGAACTTGTTCCGGATCGCGAACGAAAAAACCACTTTCGCCGATGCCTTTTCCATGGCGGACGATGTCCTGCATTCCGGCGTGCGCGGCATCACCGACCTGATGGTACTGCCGGGCCTGATCAACCTGGATTTCGCCGACGTGAAAACGGTGATGGCGGAAATGGGCAAGGCCATGATGGGCACCGGCGAGGCCGAAGGCGAAAAGCGCGCCATCGACGCCGCCGAGGCGGCTATCTCCAACCCACTGCTGGACGATGTTTCCATGCAGGGGGCCCGGGGTGTGCTGATCAACATTACCGGCGGCATGGACCTGACCCTCTATGAAGTGGATGAGGCCGCCAACCGCGTCCGCCAAGAGGTGGATCCGAACGCCAATATCATCGTCGGTTCTGCCCTGGAGGATACGTTGAACGGACGCATGCGCGTTTCGGTGGTCGCGACCGGCATCGAAATTGAAGAGGGGGCTCAGCGGCCCGTGATTCAGCCACCCCGCCTGGCAGCTGTCGCCGGTCGGCCCATCCCGACGGAGGATGCGACCGATACGGTTCCCGAAGAGACAATGGAAGCTGGCAAGGCACCCGTTCAGGCATCGGTCGAAGTGACCGTTGCGGAACCGGCGGCGGTATCCGAGCCGATGCCGGAAATGCCGGCGCCAGCCCCTGTTCAAGTCGAGGCACCAGCCCCAGCGCCG
The DNA here is from genome assembly GCA_964344935.1 of uncultured Rhodospirillaceae bacterium. Lineage (GTDB taxonomy): Bacteria > Pseudomonadota > Alphaproteobacteria. Next base: position 247,063 of record CAYFPL010000006.1, on the reverse strand, counting down.
GAAGAGCCGCCAGCGTTGCCCCTGAACTTCGAGCAGAAGGTTCCGGCACCGAAACCACCCCAGGCGGAGCCCGAGCCGGTTCGCCGGCGGCAACGGCCAGCCCCGGAAGTAAACGTCGAGGATCGGCCTTTTATTGCACCGGCTGCCACACGTCCGGAACCTGACAGGGCGCCCCTGGCGCAGCCTAACGCCCTGGCCGAGGCCGAGGCAGTAAACCCCACTGATCGGCCGGCAAAGCGCAAGAAGGGCGGTTTCTCGCTTTTCCGGCGGAAGCAGTCGTCGTCGGCTTCTGCGAAAAGGCCACAGGCGAAGCCGCGGCTTGAAGTGCCGGTCCAGTCTGCTCCTGAACCGGCCCCCCAACCGGCGGAACCAACCGTGAAAGCGCCAGAATCAGTGATCGAATCACCGCCACAGACAGCGCCCGTCGTCGATGATGTTGCAACGCCTCCGCTCGCGGCGCCGGTCAAAGAAACGGCCGAAGATGCGGTCACGGAAACGGCGGTCCAGGAGACGGCGGTCCAGGAGACGGCGCCTGATCCGTCACCAACATTGGCGCCGCCGCAAACCGAGGAGGATTTGCTGGAAATTCCGTCGTTCTTGCGCCGTCAGGCCAATTAGGCGATGGGATAAAGTATGTTGCGGTGCCAGCCCGGTATGTGGAAATGGTTAATCGGGTTGGCACCGTAACGAAATGTAACAACCTTTGATTTGAGCGCGGCAATGGCGGTTGCTAAAGAAATTGTCCAAGGTGCTCTAATTCAAGGGGGATTCCGTCTTGGGTATCTCTCCGCGGCATCCGAAAGAACGTCTTCCTGGCGTGATTGAGTCCGGGAAGGAAGATAGTGGGCCCCGCGTGGGTGGTAAAACGAAGGCGGTAGGAATAGTGAGTTCCAAGCATCAGCAAACGCTGAAGAATGCCATCAATTGTTCCGGCGTAGGGCTGCATAGCGGCGCGAAAGTTAACATGTGTCTGCGCCCCGCACCGGTGAATTCGGGCATTGTGTTCCATCGTACGGATATGGCTCCCGCCGCTGCGCTGACGGATAGTGATGCCCAGAAGACAATGACGGACGCCGATGTTCTGGCCCGCTGGGACACAGTCAGCGACACGATCATGTCGACGACGATACAAAACGAGGTCGGTGTAAAAGTCGCCACAATCGAGCATCTGATGGCGGCCCTCTCGGGCTGTGGCATCGACAACGTGCGTGTGGAGTTGGATGGACCGGAAGTGCCCGTCATGGATGGCTCGTCGGCACCGTTCGTTTTTCTGATTGAATGCGCCGGCGTGGCGGCACAGCAAGCGCGCCGCCGCGCGATTCGCGTCCTGCGCCGCGTCGAGATTGATGACGGGGAACGCCGGGCTGCCCTGCTGCCATCGGATGGTTTTACCGTTTCCCTGCAAATCGATTTCGACAGCCCGGCCATCTCCAAACAAACCGGCTTCTTCGATCTGCATAACGGCGGCTTCAAGCGTGATATTTGCCGCGCCCGTACCTTTGGTTTCGAACAGGATGTGAGCCGTCTGAAAGATCTTGGCCTCGGCCAGGGCGGATCTCTCGACAATGTGGTCGTCGTGGGGCGGGACGACGAAATCCTGAACGACGGCGGGCTGCGTTACGGCGACGAATTCGTCCGCCACAAGGTCTTGGATTGCGTCGGCGACTGTTACTTGGCTGGTGGGCCCCTGTTGGCCCATTTCGCGGGCGAGCGCACTGGTCACACCAGCAACAATGCATTGTTGCGAAAACTGTTCTCCGATCCAGCAAACTGGGAATACTGCTACGAAGAGCCGCAGCCGTCATCGGGTCCCATCGAGGTCTGGAGCAAACCCCTTGGCGCCGCGGAGGATGCGGTCGTCGCAAAATCGGCCTAAATCCCGGCAACTGAAATGCCCTTGAGCGAACCGGCGCCACGCGCCCTCTCCCACGATCGTCATTTGGAACTGCGCGCCTACGAGCGCGAAGATGGTTTATGGGACATAGAAGGCCATATCACCGATCATAAACTGGAAGATTACGACATGCTGGACAGCATGCGTACGGCCGAAGAGCCCATGCACGATATGTGGTTGCGCGTGACTATCGATACGGGCTTCGTCGTCCAGGCGGTGGAGGCTGTGATGGATGCGGGCGCTCATATTCCCTGCCCCGCGATTACGCCGAATTACGATCGTCTGGTTGGTTTGCGGATGGGGCCGGGTTGGAACCGTGCCGTCCGCGAGCGGCTTGGTGGCGTCCAGGGTTGCACCCATCTAAATGAAATGCTGGCGCAAATGGCCACCACGGCCATGCAATCCCTGTTCGAAGCGGCTGGCAATGTGGCGGAAAAACCGGGCGGCGGTTTTCATCTCAGCCCCGCGCTGCATAATTCCTGTTACGCCTATGCCCTGAATAGCACCTATATCCGGGATCATTTTCCTGACTACTACGAAGCCGACTGATCTGGCCCAATAGGTCCCGGCACGATAGATTTTCCCCATGGAAGCGGGTGGCCAGCATGCAGGCGCGATGACGACTGTGACCGCTTTGGTCGGGTTGGTGACGATACTGGCCTGGGCGGGCCTCGTCTCGATGGCTGCCATGGGAGAAATGTCCATGGCGACGTCGCCATGGGCACTCTCCAACCTGGCGGCAATGTTCATCATGTGGGTCTTGATGATGGCCGCAATGATGCTGCCGGCGACACTGCCCATGTTGCGAATGGCGCGGCGACTGTTGTCCGACAAGGGCCATGACGATGACGGTGGTCTGAAAACCCTGCTATTCGGCTTCGGTTACGTGACGGTCTGGACCGGGTTTTCACTTGCGGCGACATTGACGCAGTCGGCCTTGCAGCATGCCACCCTGTTGTCGCCCGCATTGCAGGGGACCAGCGCCTTGTTTTCAGGGCTGTTATTCGTCGTCGCTGGCGCCTTTCAATTCACGCGGCTGAAGACGACTTGTCTTGAATTCTGCCGTTCTCCATTGGGGTTTTTTCTTGGCGGCTGGCGCGATGGCCGGTTGGGCGCCTTCCGCATGGGGCTCGCCCATGGTGCATTTTGCTTGGGATGCTGTTGGGCGCTTATGCTGCTGCTGTTTACCTTTGGCGTCATGAACCTTTACTGGGTCGTGGTCTTAACCGTCCTGGTGATGATGGAGAAACTGACGCCCTTTGGCCTCCTGTGGTCACGCGCGGTGGGCGCGATCTTTATCGTCGGCGGCCTTGCCGCCACGGTCTCTTCACTTATCTGACTTCAGGCCGGATGCCATAAGCCAGATAATTGACACCAGCGTCCCGTGATAGCCGCCATTCGTCCCCGCGCGGCGAATAGCGCATGCCGGTAACATCACGCAGTTCGCCGCCGGCCCGGCGCAGGTAACGGCCCAGCTCTGCCGGTTTTCGGAAGCGGTGCCAGCTATGAGTGCCGCGGGGCACCCAGCGAAGCACAAACTCCGCCGCCAGAATGGCTTCCAGATAAGCCCGCGGCGTCCGGTTCATGGTCGATAGCATGATGGCGCCGCCGGGCCGGGTAAGGCTGACCAGGGCAGCAATAAAGCCTGAAATATCAGCGACATGTTCGACCACCTCCATACTGACGACCGCGTCGAACGTAACACCGGTTTCGGCAAGCGCCTCGGCCGAGGCGACCCGGTAATCCACAGCTAAATTCTGGGCGGTAGCATGGATTTCTGCTGCGGCAATCGTTTCTGGACCGGCATCGATAGCCGTCACCTCGGCGCCCATTCGCGACAGCGGCTCGGACAAAAGGCCGCCTCCACAGCCCACATCCAAAAGGCGAATACCTTCAAGCGGTCGCAAATTCGAGCCGCGTAGATCAAAATGGCGGCACAATTGGTCGCGGCAATATTGCAACCGGATCGGGTTCAACTTATGCAGCGGTGCCATTGGGCCATCGGAATCCCACCATTCGGCAGCCATTTGGGCAAAGCGGTCGATTTCATCGCTATCGATACTGGCGGCCTGCGCCATGTTCTGACCTTCCATCATGGCCGAGAAGATAGCATGAAATCCACGCAAGGCTTTGTTATTACAGCCCGACGGCCCATATTAGGGGCATCGAATCTGCCATGGGGAAAGGCGCTGGAGAATGGAAAATCGGGCATTGGTCCTTGATATGGTGGAATGGATTGCCGCCGAACCGCGGGCCTACGAGGATGTCATGGCGGCATGGCGCACGTCCTGCCCACGCCTGACAATCTGGGAGGATGCCCTGGATGAGAAGCTGGTTGTGCGCGTTCTTGACGAAAAAGCAAAGCCGGCGGTTCAGGTCACAGCAAAGGGGCGCGCGCTGTTGCAGACAGCGGGGCGCAATACCTTGTAAGCCATTGGCGCTTTGAGTATGTATAGCCGCCCCATCGGCGGTGGCGGTCCGATCGATGGGTGAAAATACGCGGTTTTCAGCCGCGGGGTGAGAAAATGGCACGAATTGTAATGAAATTCGGCGGCACGTCTGTGGCCGACATAGAGCGCCTGCGTCATGTCGCCGACCGCGTGGCCGCGTTGACGGACGAAGGCAATGAGGTTGCCGTCATCCTGTCCGCCATGGCGGGCACCACCAATCAGCTTATCGATTGGACGCGGGAAATGAGCACCCTGCACGACACGCGAGAGTACGATGCCGTCGTCTCTTCCGGTGAGCAGATTACCATCGGCCTAATGGCCATGGCCTTGCAGGAGCGCGGCATTGCCGCCCGATCCTGGCTGGGCTGGCAAATTCCCATCCGAACGGATGGGATCCACGGCAGCGCCCGTATCGAAACCATTGACGGATCTGAAATCATCCGCCGCATGGGTGAGGGCGAAGTGGCTGTGGTTGCTGGATTTCAAGGCATTTCTCCCAATAATCGGATCACGACATTGGGCCGTGGCGGCTCGGACACAACGGCGGTGGCACTTGCCGCGGCGCTTGATGCCGATCGTTGTGATATCCACACGGACGTGGATGGTGTCTATACCGCGGACCCCCGCATCGTGACGGCGGCGCGGAAGCTTGATAGAATAACTTACGAAGAAATGCTGGAGATGGCGTCCCAAGGCGCCAAGGTATTGCAGACCCGATCGGTCGAATTGGCCATGAACCACCGGGTGCGGGTGCAGGTGCTTTCCAGCTTCAATCAAACTCCCGGTACCTTGGTTGTAGATGAGGATGAGATCGTGGAACAAGCGGTGGTGAGCGGCATTACCTATGCTTCGGACGAGGCCAAGGTGACCTTGATGCACGTGGCCGACCGCCCTGGTGTGGCGGCAGCCATATTCGGCCCTTTGGCGGACGCCAACGTCAATGTGGACATGATCGTCCAAAGCGCTTCGCCCGACGGCACGAGCACCGATATGACCTTCACGGTAACCAGGGCCGACCTGCCCCGCGTCGAAAATATTCTGGCCGAGCATCGAGAGGCCATCGGCTATCAACAGATCATTGCCGATGGCGAGGTCGTGAAGGTTTCCGTGATTGGTGTCGGCATGCGGAGCCACGCCGGCGTGGCACAGCGTATGTTCGCCGCCTTGCACGAAAAAGGCATCAACATTCAGGCTATATCCACTTCCGAGATCAAGATTTCTGTCCTGATTGGCGCTGAATATACGGAATTGGCAGTTCGCAGCCTTCATTCCGCTTACGGATTGGATGCCGCTTGAGGGTCTGTGTCCACATAACCGTTAATGGCGCTGCTGGCGGCGGTCGGCAGCTGAGACCGGCGTGAGTGCGGCCGCGGCGCCATCTGGTCCGCGCATCCTGCTGCGCCGACTGCGCGAGGTTATGGCGGGTGAAGGCTCGGCGCAGGAACGCATGGACCAACTGGTCAAGACCATTGCCGCCAATATGGTGGCGGAGGTTTGTTCCATCTACCTGCTGCGCGACGGCGTTCTGGAGCTGTTCGCGACCGAAGGCCTCAATCCCTCAGCCGTTCATCAGACTACCTTGCGCATTGGCGAGGGCTTGGTGGGGCAGATTGCGCACCTGGCCCGGCCCATGGCCCTGTCCGAGGCGCGCAGCCACCCCAACTTTGCCGCCCGGCCGGAAACCGGGGAAGAGGATTACCATTCCCTGATGGGCGTGCCCGTGTTGCGCGGCGGCCGGGTTGTCGGCGTCCTGGTGCTTCAGAACCGCAGCAACCGTAACTATTCCAACGATGAGATCGAGGCCATGCAGACGATCGCCATGGTCCTCGCGGAAATGGTTGGCGGTGCGCTGCAGGAAGAGGCGCCCGGCGTCGGAACCTTCGGCGCTGACGGTCTGCCGCGGCGGATGGCGGGTTTGTCCCTGAACGAGGGGTTGGCCCGGGGCGTGGCGGTATTGCATGAGCCGCGTATCGTCGTCGAACGCCATGTGGCGGACGATGTGGATGTGGAGGCTGAGCGCCTGACTGCCGCATTGGCCGAATTGCGTATCCAGGTGGATGACATGCTGCAGGCAGCCATTGCCGAGCCCGGTGGCGAATCCCGCGATATCCTGGAAACCTATCGCATGTTCGCCCATGACAAGGGATGGATGGCTCGGATGCACGCCGCGATCCAGGGCGGTTTCACGGCCGAGGCGGCTGTGGAGCGGGTGCAGGTCGAGAACCGTGCCCGCATGTCTGAGATCTCTGACGCTTACCTGCGCGAACGCCTGCACGATCTGGAGGATTTGTCCAATCGCCTGATGCGGCATCTTACGCAAAACGGCCAGAATTCCGAAGGCGAGTTGCCGGAGGAGGCGGTTGTCGTGGCCTGGAACATGGGGCCGGCGGAACTGCTGGATTACGACGTGGACCGGGTTAAGGCTCTCGTCTTGGAAGAGGGTTCGCCCACCTCGCACGTGGCCATTGTCGCCCGCGCCCTGCAAATACCCGTCATTGGCCGCCTGGAACACTTGTTGGAGACGGTCGAAAACGGCGACGATCTAGTCGTTGATGGCGACAATGGGCAACTATTCGTACGCCCGGCGGCAGACGCGTTGGAAGCCATCGCCGCCAATCTGGAGGTGCGCGAGGCCAAGGCGGCGCAATATGCCGCCCTGCGCGATCAGCCGGCTGTCAGCAAGGACGGCACCCGGATAAATCTGAATTTGAACGCCGGTTTGTTGGTCGATTTGCCCCATCTGGATGGTACCGGCGCCGACGGCATAGGACTCTACCGCACCGAATTGCATTTCATGGTCAGGGCGACTCTGCCGACCGTGTCCATGCAGACAGAATTCTACAGCCGTGTTCTGGATCAGGCAGGTGAGCGTCCGGTTGTCTTTCGTACACTTGATGTCGGTGGCGACAAAATGCTGCCCTATCTCGCCCGTCATGACGACGAGCAGAACCCGGCGATGGGCTGGCGGGCCATCCGGCTGTCCCTGGACCGTCCGGTGCTGTTGCGCATGCAAATCAGGGCGCTGCTAAAGGCTGCGGCCGGACGGCCACTGGCCGTCATGTTTCCGATGATTGCGGAAGTGTCTGAATTCAAGGCCGCGCGCGCCCTAATGGATCGGGAAGTGGAACGGCAAAACCGAATGGCGGAACAGCCCCCGTCCGCCTTGCGGGTTGGCACGATGCTAGAGGTTCCGAGCCTGGCCTGGCAATTGCCGGCTTTGTTGCCCCTGGTGGACTTCGTGTCCATCGGCAGCAACGATCTTATGCAGTTCCTCTTCGCCTCCGATCGCGGCAATCCACGGTTGGCCAACCGCTATGACGAATTGAGCCCCTCGGCCTTGTCATTCGTGCGGGATATCGTACGCCGTTGCGACGAAGCCGGGGTGCCGGTCAGTTTGTGCGGTGAAGCCGCTGGTCGGCCTGTGGACGCCATGGCCATGATCGGGTTGGGTCTTCGTAGCATTTCCATGGCGGCAGCTTCCATCGGCGCGGTCAAGATGATGGTGCAAAGTCTGGATATACCGCCGTTACAGGCATTTATGGATGATCTTTATGATTCTCCTGAACATAGTTTGCGCAAAGCGCTGATCAGATTTGCTGAAGACCACAACGTAGCGATATAAACTATTGCATTTGCTTGATAAATCTTGATCTGCTAAAAGCGTTTCTTAAGTTATCCACAGTAGGCTGCCCATGGGGTGATTCGGGTGGATCATGCACGGCGATTCGGCCGCTGGCCGGTTTCGCATGGCGCCCATCGCTCAGCAGTCAGGGGCTAGTCGGAAAGAAGTTGCCATGACCGATCGCAAAATGGCGGATGAATGGCCCGGAGAGAAGGACCCGCCGTTAGGAGAACGCGGCGGACTTAGCCGTCGTGCGGGACGTCGGTTGCATCTGCAACAGATTGAGGAGCCTTCGGAAGGCGAAGTCTATACGGGCATCGGCACGGAGTTGAGGGTCGAGCGGCAGCGTCGTCAACTGACCATCCAAGATGTCTCTTTGATGCTCCGTATTCAGCAGTCCCATTTGTCGGCCTTGGAAGAAGGGCGAACGCATGATTTGCCCGGTCCGACTTACGTCATTGGCTTTCTGCGGAGCTACAGCGAGTTCCTCGGTCTGGATGGTGAGGAGATCATCCGGCAATACAAGCTTGAGGAAACCATTACACCCGGTACCCGGACCTTGGTATTTCCCGAACCGGTGGAAGAGGCCCGCCGCCCTGGACTAAGTTTGGCCCTCATTTCATTGATCATTGCCGGCGCCGTCTATGGTGGCTGGATCTTTCTCGAGCGTCGGGACCTGATGCCGATCGAGACCGTGGCCGAACCGCCGCAGCGGTTGACGCCCTACCAGACCGTGGCGAAGGCGCCGGTGGACAACCCAGTGACAGAGCCCAAGCCCGCAGCCGAGGCAGCGCCGGCACCGCCGGTGCGCGATGTTGAGCCGAAACCTGTCCCTGCTGAGTCCGTCGAGCAGACGACGGAATCTACGCCGGCCGTTGGCGAAAAACCCATCGAGAGCAGGGTTGTGGAGGCACTGCCGGAAACGTCCGCTTCGACCGTCGCAGTCCAAATTGCGGCGGCAACGCCTGAGCCCGGTGCCGGGGAACGTGCGGCCGCTGCCGATGTATCCGGCCTGACCAACAACGTTGAAAGGTTGACGCCCACGCCGTCGGCCAGCGATGCTGAAACCGCGGCTCAATTGGAAGTTCAGGAAACTGCGGCGACAGATACGCTAGCGGATCGTTCCGTTATGTCGGAAACGGCATCCGAAGAGGACCCCGCACCCGGGGCGCCGGTAACCGAGGTTGTCGCCGCGCGGCCGTCGATTGTGCCTGACGCCTCGCCCATGCCCGAAAAGCGAGAGGGCAGCGATGTGGACACGGCGCCAGCAATGCCAGCGTTGCAAGCGGCCATTGCGCCGCCGCCGCCACCCGCCGCCCCACCCGCACCGGCGAGGCCGTTGACCGAGAGCGGTGGAGAGACAACCGAAGCCGGTGTCACGGGCCAAGCGGACTTGACCACGGCGAGCGAAAGCCTGGGCTATCGTCCGCAGGCCTATGGTGCCTCGAACCGGCGCGCTCGGGTGGTGCTGCGGGCCAGGGCGGAATCTTGGGTACAGGTGCAAGGCGCCAACAACGAACTACTGTTGACCCGGATGCTGCGCGCCGGTGACAGCTATCATGCGCCCGACCGCACGGATTTAGTGCTCATGACCGGAAATGCGGGGGCTATCGAGATTACCGTTGACGGGGAAGACCTTGGCACCTTGGGTCCTCTGGGACAGGTGCGTCGCAATATCAAGCTTAATGCCGAGCATTTGCGCGACCAGATGCATTCGACCGATACGAACCAGTAGCCGTCCGGCCAAGAATTTTTCATTGTAGGTCGGGGCTGTCGCTTTCGGTCATTAATTGCTATTGCATCCAGCGATTTGCCCCTGCCGATGGCGTGGCCAAGCTCCTATCCAGGAACCTGTTATGAGCCTAAGACCCTATCGCGATATTTACCGGCGGACGTCCCGCCAGGTCATGGTTGGAAATGTACCGGTTGGCGGTGATGCGCCAATCACCGTGCAGTCCATGACGACGACGCCCACGCACGACGTGGCGGCGACTGTGGCGCAAGTCAAAGCCCTGGAGGAGGCCGGCGCGGATATCGTTCGGGTGTCCTGCCCGGACGAAGCCTCTTCCGCCGCCCTGCGTCAGATTGTCGATCAGACCAGCGTGCCTATCGTCGCGGATATCCATTTTCATTACCGCCGTGCCTTGGAGGCGGCGGAAAATGGCGCCGCCTGTCTGCGCATCAATCCCGGCAATATTGGTGCTGAAGGCCGCGTACGCGAGGTAATTGCCGCAGCCCGGTCCAATGGTTGTTCCATGCGCATCGGCGTCAACGCAGGTAGCTTGGAAAAGGAGCTGCTGGAACGCTATGGCGAGCCTTGCCCGGAAGCCATGGTTGAGAGCGCCCTCAATCATGCCCGCTTGCTGGAGGACAACAATTTCGAAGACTTCAAGATTTCGGTGAAGGCCTCGGATGTATTCCTCTGTGTTGCCGCCTACCACGCTCTGGCGGAGGCCTGCGATTACCCCCTCCACCTTGGCATCACCGAGGCAGGCGGCCTGCGTGGCGGCACCGTCAAGTCGGCCATTGGCCTAGGCAGCCTGCTCTGGGCGGGGATCGGTGATACCATCCGGGTTTCCCTCTCCGCCGATCCGGTGGAAGAGGTGCACGCCGGTTTCGAAATTCTGAAGTCCCTCGGCCTGCGTCATCGCGGTGTCTCCATCGTTAGTTGCCCCTCGTGCGCCCGCCAGGCCTTTCCCGTGATCAAGACTGTCGAGGCGTTGGAAGAACGATTGGCGCACATTTCGACGCCATTAACACTGTCAATCATGGGCTGTGTCGTGAATGGGCCGGGTGAGGCGCGAGAGACAGATATCGGCGTCACGGGCGGCGGCAACGGCACCCATTTGGTCTACCTCAGTGGTGTGGCCGACCACAAAATCGGCGATGAAGGCTTCATCGACCATGTGGTGGAACTGGTCGAGGCCAAGGTGGCGGAAATTCAGGCGGAGTAAGGCTTATGGCGAAGGTTCAGCCCGTACGCGGCACCCACGACATCGTCGGCGAGACGGCAGCACGCCATAGCCATGTGGTGGCGACGGCGCAGGACTGCGCCCGGCGTTTCGGTTTCGGCGACATCGACGTGCCGATTTTCGAGTTCACGCCAGTGTTTGCCCGCACCATGGGTGAAGGCTCGGACGTGGTGCGCAAGGAAATGTATACCTTCACTGACCGGGGCGGCGAGGAAATCACTCTGCGTCCGGAATTCACCGCCGGAATTTGCCGCGCCTTTATCTCGGGGGGCATGCAGCAGGATCTGCCGCTCAAGTTCTTCACGCACGGGGCGGCGTTTCGCTATGAACGTCCACAGAAAGGCCGGCAACGCCAGTTCCACCAGATCGATGCCGAAATTCTTGGTGTTGAAGGTCCCGGCGCGGATATAGAGGTTATCGCCCTGGGCGCCGAGATTCTGCACGACCTGGGCATCCTGGAGAGCTGTGAACTGCAACTCAATACCTTGGGCGATCCCGAGAGCCGCAAAGGTTATCGCGACGCCCTGGTGGCTTATTTTTCCGATCATAAGGCGGATCTGTCCGAGGACAGCGTCGACCGACTGGCGCGCAATCCGTTGCGCATTCTTGATTCCAAGGACGAAGGCGACCAACGGCTTGTCGCCGACGCGCCCTTGATGATCGACTACTTGAATGAAACGTCCAGTGATTTCTTCGCCGCTGTTTGCGAGGGCCTGGACACCCTCGACATTGCGTACCGTCTGGACCAGCGCTTAGTACGGGGCCTGGACTATTACACCCACACCGCCTTTGAATTCGTCACCGATGCCCTGGGATCCCAAGGCGCAGTTATCGCTGGTGGCCGGTATGACGGCCTGATCGAGATGCTTGGCGGACCACCAACCCCGGGGATCGGCTGGGCCGGGGGCATCGAACGTCTCGCCATGTTGACGCAAAATGAGCTTTTGCCAGATCGCCCTATCGCCCTGGTCCCATTGGGCGATGCGGCGGCGCGCCTGGGCCTGAAACTGTGCCAAGAGCTGCGGCGCAGTGGCTTCGTGGTCGATATGGGTTTTCGCGGCAATTTGAGTCGGCGCCTGAAACGGGCGAATAAACTGAATGCCCGGGCCGCATTGATCCTAGGTGACGATGAAATCGCCAAGAATGTCATCACCTTGCGTGACTTGGACGACGGCGGGCAGCAGGAGTTGCCCCTGGACGACGTGGCGGGCCATTTGCGAACATTGTCCGAATGATCAGCGAAGAACAAATCGACGGCATTCTCAAGCGTCTGGCGGAGCTTGAAGCGATGATGGCGGCAGGCGGCGAAAACGACGACTTCGTCCAGCTATCCAAGGACTATGCCGAACTGGCGCCAATCGCAAAAACCGCCCAGGCGGTCCGTGACCTACGTGTGGAAATTGCCGATCTAGGGGGCTTGGTCGCGGACCCGGACAGCGACCCGGAAATGCGCGAATTGGCGACGGAGGAGATGGCCGCGGCACGTGAAAGGCTGCCCGAGCTTGAGCGGGAATTGCAATTGGCCATGCTGCCCCGAGATGCGGCCGATACCAAGAACGCGATCTTGGAGGTGCGTGCCGGCACCGGCGGCGACGAAGCGGCGTTGTTTGCGGCCGACTTGCTGCGCATGTATCAGCGCTATGCCGAGATTTGCGGCTGGAAATTCGAACTGATGGATGTCAGCGAATCCGACCTGGGCGGCATAAAGGATGCGGTCGCCTCTGTCACCGGCAAGGGGGTTTTCGCCAAGCTGAAATTCGAATCCGGCGTCCACCGGGTGCAAAGGGTTCCGGAAACTGAATCCCAGGGCCGCATTCATACCTCAGCCGCCACTGTCGCGGTTTTGCCTGAGGCCGAGGAAATCGACGTGGACATCGATCCTTCCGATCTGCGTGTCGATACCTACCGGGCCCAGGGAGCCGGCGGCCAACACGTGAATAAGACGGACTCTGCTATCCGTATCACGCACCTGCCCAGCGGCATCGTGGTGCAGTGCCAGGACAACAAATCCCAGCACAAGAACCGGGCTCAGGCGATGAAGGTGCTGCGTGCCCGCATGTACGATGTGGAACGACAAAAGGCAGAGGGGGAGCGCGCCTCGGCCCGGAAAGAGCAGGTGGGAAGTGGCGACCGATCGGAACGCATTCGCACCTACAATTTTCCCCAAGGCCGCGTCACCGATCACCGCATCAATCTCACTCTCTACAAGCTCGACAAAATGATGAGTGGCGAGGCTGTGGACGAAGTGGTTGATGCCCTAATCGCCGACCATCAGGCCAGTCTATTGGCCGATATGGAAGCTCATGGCTGATGGCGGTGGGATCGTTCCAGGATTGACCCTTCGTCAGGTTGCCGCTAGGGCGGGCGCTGCCCTGCGTGCGGCGGAAATTGAAGATCCCATGCAGGATGTAGGGCTGCTTCTGGCGCATGTAATTGGCGGCGACCGTCTGACTCTGATTCGGGAACCTGATCGTTGCCTTGATTCGCGGGAGGCGGATCGGTTTGCGGCCTTGATCTCCGCCCGGGCGGGACGAGCCCCAGTCTCCCGGCTTGTGGGCCGACGGCAGTTCTGGAGCCTTGATCTTGCCATTAGCGATGCGGTGCTAGACCCACGTCCCGACAGCGAGACGGTGGTGGCCACAGCCCTGGAACGGTTGCCGGCCCTGAATGACCCCTATCAAATCATCGACTTCGGTACCGGATCCGGTTGCCTGCTGCTGGCTTTGCTCAAGGAACGGCCACGGGCTTGGGGCCTTGGGGTAGATATCTCTCCGGCCGCCGCGCGGTTGGCGGCGCAAAACGCCAGGGCCCTGGGTCTTTCCAACAGGGCGCGCTTTATGGTCGGTGACTGGGGGCAGAGTTTGCATGGCGCCTTCGACCTCATCGTCGCCAACCCACCCTATATCGTCAGCGGCGACATTGTTGCCCTACAGCCCGAGGTGAGCCGGCACGATCCAGTATTGGCCCTGGATGGCGGCGCTGACGGGTTGGACTGCTACCGCGCTCTTGCGCCCAATGTTGCACGATTGCTGAAGCCGGATGGCCATGCTGTTCTCGAGTGCGGTCACGATCAGGCTGCAGCCCTGTCGGGAATTATTCAAGCGGCTCAATTGCGTGTCGAAAACTTCCACAGGGATCTCGCCGGGGTGGAGCGTTGTGTGAGCATTTCACGAGGCTAGAAAAAATGTGTTGGCTTTTTGCCCCGTTAACGGCTAGTTTTCTTCGCGAACGGCAAGGAACGGCCGTCGCGATCAGAATGATCATCTGGCGTGATTGGACGGGCGGTTCCCAAGATAAAGACATACCCGCATTGCAGATCGGAAGTCTGAGGCCCTGGAGTTGGGGCGGTGTTACAGAAAATCCTTATGCAGATGGCATGTCTTGGTTCGATTGAAGGCATCGGCACATATTCCGGCTGCTGAATATTCGGCGGTCAGGCAGCGGTAAGTTCGCCGCCATGGAGAATTCGGGCCGGTATGTTTGATCAAAGGGACCCTGAATTGGCGTTCGATTGTTGAGATAACTCAAGACGGTGCTATGAGACAGAGCGGACCCCAAAGAAGGGGACGTGGCCGGCCCAGCGGTCGCAGGGGATACAACAACTCCCCGAATCGAAGCTATGACAGCAACGGACCGGAGGTGAAAATCCGGGGCACGGCGTCAACGGTTTTTGAGAAATACCAAAGCCTGGCCCGCGATGCCATGACGTCCGGAGACCGGATAGCGGCGGAAAATTACTATCAGCACGCCGAACACTATTACCGTGTCATGCAGGCTACCAAGCAGCAGGAAGGCGAGCAGCGCGACAACCGTGGCCGTGGACAACAAAACAGAGGCGGCCGCGGCAACGACGCCAATGGTGATGCCACGGCTGCAACAGCGGAAGAAGAGAAAACCGTCGTTACGGAAGAGGCTGCCGCCGAGGCCGCGTCTGATGCACCCGACAATGCCCAGGAGGCCGAGGTTATTCGGACCGACGTTGCTGCGGATGAGGCTGTTGAACCGGTTGCGATCGAGTTGGACGCCAACGGTGGCGACAACGAAAAGACGCGCGAAGCGCCAATGAATCCGGCAGAATTGGCGGCAATGTCCGAAAGCGGCCGAAAGTCCCGCGATACCAATGGCGCCAACGGCCAAGGGGACGACGACGCAGAGGCCGCCGAACCCGCTCCCCGCCGACAGCCGCGCCGGCGTCGGCGCGCACAGCCTGAACCCGAAGCGGCCACGGAAGTGGTCGCGGCGGATGTCGAGGAGTCGGCCGCACCGGTGGTCGAGGACGTGGAGCCGAGTTAGGCGTTCGTCAAGATCCTGAACCGAATGGCCGCCTGACCTCAGCCTGGCGGTGTGACCGTATCGCCGGGCTTGATGGTTCCGGCAGAGACGACATCCAAATAGATGCCCATGTCAGAATGGCCAAAGGCTTTTTGAAGCTGCAACGGAATGTTTACGTCGCGGCTGGCGGATTCCAGGTTGACGTTGGTGGCGGCGCAACGTTCGATACGGGCCAGTCCCCGGACCTCAACGTCACCGATCTGAAACTGCCTGTCGCACCAGTCGAATTCTTCCCACGGCGTGCCAGTGTCAAAGTACAAGTTTGCGCGGAATCGCATGGGATCGAGGGGGACCTTCATTACCCGCTCCAGTTCCCGAAGGGATGAAATGTTGATCAGCGAGAGGCAGTGGCGCGGCACGTCAGAGAATGTATGCCCCCTGGCGCGCAGCAACTTAGGGCTGCCGCGCACCTCGTCCGCCATATAAGCGGCGAAGAACTGTTCGATCATCTGCCGGCCGACCGGCGTGTCGAGCCGGCCGCGTGCCACTTGCTTGCCTTCCCGTTCGATCACCAGTTCCTGGCTGTCTTCGATATATCGACAACGTAGGGCAGCCAGCCTTTCATTGCGGGCCAGCATCAGGAACTTCGTTTTGGGCAGAAATTTGGGGTTCGCCGTGTCGAACTGGGTTGATCCGTGGGCCAGGGCAAAGGCGCGGTCCAGGGGGATACAGCGGCCCGGGCTAACCTCAGCCCGGGCCAAGGGCTCGGGACTCAATCCCTTGACCGGGTAACGGAAAATCTGCGCGATACGGCTCATGGCGGTCTCGGTTGGTACGGATCTTGGCAAAAGGCTTGTGTTGCGCTTGGGCAACACCATATTCAGGGTATGTTATGAGTTGCCGTGGTTGCTTCATAGAAGGACCGGGCGGCAACTGCAAGATGGAGAGTGCAAGGCGTTGATAACAAGCCCTGTTTTAGGGTTGTATCAGGCGTGCTTAAAGGGAAAACACGATGGAATTCGAAAAGTACACGGAGCGCAGCCGCGGTTTCGTACAAACCGCCCAGACCTTGGCCCAGCGTTCAGGCCACCAGCAATTTAGCCCCCAGCATCTGCTCAAGGTCCTGCTCGACGACGAAGAGGGTATGGCCGCCGGTTTGATCGCCGCTGCGGGGGGCGACCCCTCCGCCGCCAGACGGGCGAATGACGAGGCCCTCGCGAAACTGCCCAAGGTCGAGGGCAGTGGCGCTGGCCAGCTCTACATGGCGCCAGAAATGGGCCGCCTGTTCGACTCCGCAGAACAGATCGCTGAAAAGGCAGGCGATAGTTATGTGACTGCGGAACGGCTGCTTTTGGCCCTGGCCTTGGCGACATCGACGCCGGCGGCTGCCGCGTTGGAAAAAGCAGGCGTGACGCCGCAGAACCTCAACAGCGCCATCAACGACTTGCGCAAGGGCCGAACGGCGGATAGCGCCACGGCCGAGAATGCCTATGACGCCCTGAAAAAGTATGCCCGCGACCTGACCGAGGCGGCTCGCGAAGGCAAGCTGGACCCGGTGATCGGCCGGGACGAGGAAATCCGCCGCACGGTGCAAGTGCTTTCGCGCCGGACCAAGAACAATCCGGTGCTGATCGGCGAGCCAGGTGTTGGCAAGACCGCCATAGTGGAGGGTCTGGCCATCCGCATCATGAACGGCGACGTGCCCGAGAGCTTGCAGAATAAAAGCCTTCTGGTATTGGACCTTGGCGCTTTGATCGCGGGCGCCAAGTTTCGCGGCGAATTCGAGGAACGCTTGAAGGCGGTCCTCTCTGAGATCGAGGCCGCTTCCGGCGAGATCGTGCTGTTCATCGACGAACTGCATACTCTCGTCGGCGCCGGCGCGGCGGAAGGCAGTATGGATGCCTCGAATCTGTTGAAACCAGCCTTGGCACGGGGCGAATTGCACTGCGTCGGGGCCACCACGTTGGATGAATACCGCAAACATATCGAAAAGGACGCCGCCCTGGCGCGGCGCTTCCAGCCGGTCATGGTGCTCGAGCCCACAGTGGAGGATACCATTTCGATCCTGCGCGGCCTGAACGAGAAATATGAGCTTCACCATGGTGTGCGCATTTCCGATGGCGCTCTGGTGGCGGCTGCGACCCTGTCGAACCGCTATATTTCCGATCGATTCCTGCCCGACAAAGCCATCGATCTGATGGATGAGGCCGCCAGCCGGATCCGCATGGAGGTGGATTCGAAGCCGGAAGAGATTGACGAGCTGGACCGGCGCATCATCCAGATGAAGATCGAGCGCGAAGCGCTACGCAAGGAAGATGATGACGCCTCTCGCGAGCGGTTGGAGAAGCTGGAAAGCGAACTGGCCGAGTTGGAGGAGCGCTCCGCTGCTCTGACCGCTTCCTGGCAGGGGGAAAAGGAGAAACTCAGCGAAGCCCAGGTTCTAAAAGAGCAATTAGACCATGCCCGCATGGAGGCCGACGCCGCCCAGCGGCAGGGTGATCTGGGACGCGCTTCTGAGCTGACCTACGGCGTGATCCCCGATTTGACCAAGCGCATTGCCGAAGCCGAGGCGGTTGGTGCGAATGGAGCGGCTCACATGCTGCGCGAAGTGGTGGGCGAAGAAGACATTGCTGCAGTCGTTGCCCGCTGGACCGGCATTCCTGTCGAAAAGATGCTGGCTGGCGAGCGGGACAAGCTCATGGCCATGGAAACGCGCCTGGGTGATCGGGTTATTGGGCAGGAAGAGGCGCTATCCGCGGTCTCCAACGCCGTGCGCCGGGCCCGGGCCGGCCTGCAGGATCCTTCCAGGCCCATCGGTTCCTTCCTCTTCCTCGGCCCCACTGGTGTAGGCAAGACCGAGCTTTGCAAGGCCTTGGCTGAGTTCCTCTTCGATGATGAAGCGGCCATGACCCGCATCGATATGTCGGAGTACATGGAAAAGCATGCCGTCGCGCGTCTGATCGGGGCGCCACCCGGCTATGTGGGTTATGACGAAGGCGGCGCCTTGACCGAGGCGGTGCGCAGGCGGCCCTATCAGGTTGTCCTGTTCGATGAAGTGGAAAAGGCCCATCAGGACGTCTTCAATGTGTTGCTACAGGTGCTCGACGACGGTCGCATGACCGACGGCCAGGGGCGCACGGTGGATTTCACGAACACCATCATTGTTCTGACCTCGAACCTGGGTGCGGAATTCCTTGCCGCCCTGGACGAGGGCGAGGATTCGGACGCCGCCCGCGGGGAAGTCATGGCTATGGTGCAAGCGCATTTCAGGCCGGAGTTTCTCAACCGGCTGGACGAGATCATCCTGTTCCACCGCCTGGCCCGGGAACACATGGGCGGCATCGTGGACATCCAGCTGCGCCATCTTACAGCCCTGCTCGCCGACCGGCAGTTGGAGCTGTACCTGGATAGCCAGGCCCGCGACTGGCTGGCCAAGGCCGGCTATGATCCGGTTTACGGCGCGCGGCCCTTGAAACGGGTGATCCAGCGGCAACTGCAAAACCCCCTGGCGGGGATGATCCTGGAAGGCACCATCGCCGACGGCGAGACCATCAACGTCTCCGCCGCCGACGGCGGCCTGACCATCAATGATCGATTGGTCGAAGCGGCGTAACGTTTGACATTACGTACTGTTTTCCGGTACTGTAAAAGATGATCAGGAGTTTCGCGGACAAGCTGACCGCTGCCCTGTTCGCCGGGCGGACGGTTCGTGGCTTGCCACACCAAATCCAAACGCGTGCCAGGGTGAAGCTTTTGATGCTGGACGCTGCTGCCAATCTTGAGGATTTGCGTGTTCCGCCAGGGAACCGATTGGAACCGCTGCGTGGTGCCCGAAGAGGTCAGCATAGCATCCGCATCAACAATCAATGGCGAATATGTTTCGTTTGGTCTGATGGTGACGCCTGGGACGTTGAGACAGTTGATTATCATTGAGGACTGAAGCAATGGCGATCAAGCGTGAAGACCTGGACAATAACAAAGTGGACTTATCCAGTATTGATGCCGGACGTTGGTTGCCGTTGGTACATCCTGGGACGATTTTGCGGGAAGAGTTCCTAAAACCCCTTGATATCAGCGTATACAAGTTGGCCAATGCCATCAAGGTACCCCGGTCTCGCGCCAACGACATTGTTCTCGGCAGGCGTTCCATTACAACCGACACTGCTTTGCGGCTGGGACGCTATTTCGGAACGACGGCGTCTTTTTGGATCAATCTTCAGTCTCGATATGATCTCGATCTGGCCGAACGGGGCCTGCGTAAGAAAATCGAGCGTGAAATCACCCCGTTGAACGTCGCCTAATCCGCCAGCGCGGGTAGGTCCTTGTAGAGTTCCAGGGCGTCCGGATTGGCCAATGCCTCGCGGTTTTTGACTTGCCGGCCGTGAATGACGTCCGTAACCGCCAGTTCGGTGATCTTGCCGTTGACGGTGCGGGGGATGTCGGCCACCTGTACCACCTTGGCCGGCATATGGCGGGGGGAGGCACCGGTGCGAATTTTCTCGCGAATGCGCTTGGTGAGACCTTCGTCAAGGCTGAATCCTTCGCGCAAAATCACGAACAGAACAATGCGGGTATCGCCGTCCCATTGCTGGCCAATGACCAAGCCTTCGAGGACCTCGTCCAGTTGTTCCACCTGGCGATAGATTTCCGCGGTGCCGATGCGCACGCCACCGGGATTGAGGGTGGCGTCTGAACGGCCATAGACCACCATGCCGCCATGCTCGGTGAAGGAAACCCAGTCGCCGTGGCGCCAGACGTTGGGATAAACGTCGAAATAGGCGCTGTGATATTTGTCCCCGCTGTCGTCGTTCCAAAATCCAATTGGCATGGAAGGGAAAGATTTGGTGCAGACCAATTCACCCTGTTCGGTTGCCGTAGGCTGGCCGCTCCCGTCGAAAACCTCAACCGACATGCCCAAGCCCGGCGCCTGGATCTCGCCGCGCCAGACCGGCAGGATCGGTACCCCGCCCATGAAGCAGGAAATGATATCAGTGCCGCCGCAAATAGAAGCCAGGTGAATGTTCGACTTGATCTTTTCGTAGACGTAGTCGAAGCCCTGGGGCGAAAGTGGCGAGCCGGTGGAGAGCAGCACCCGCAATTTCGAAAGGTCGTGGCTGTCGACAGGCGCGATGCCGGCCTTGGCAATAGAGTCGATCCACTTGGCGGAGGTGCCGAAATGGGTGGCGCCTTCCTGCGCGGCGAAATCGAACAGGATGTTGCCGTCCGGATGGGCCGGCAGGCCGTCGAACAACAGGATTGTGGCTCTGGAGGCTAGGGCCGAGACCAGCCAGTTCCACATCATCCAGCCGCAAGTGGTGAAATAGAATACCCGGTCGCCGGGGCGCACATCAGCGTGCAGTTGGTGTTCTTTCAAATGCTGCAGAATGGTACCGCCAACACCGTGGACGATGCATTTTGGCGCCCCAGTGGTGCCCGAAGAATACATAATGTAGAGCGGTGCATTGAACGGCACTCTGGTGAACTCGATTTCGCCCGGGACAAAGGCATCGACAAAATCACCCCAAATCACGGCTCCATCCAAACCCTCCAGCGGCGGCGCTGGCCGCATATAGGGTACGACGACCAGCCTTTCGACACTGGGCAATTGCCCGGCGATATCCTTGACTTTATCCAGGCAGTCGAATTCCTTGCCGCCATAGAAATAGCCGTCCGCCACGAACAATGCCTTGGGTTCGATCTGGCCGAAGCGGTCAAGCACGCCCTGTACACCGAAGTCAGGTGAGCAGGAGGACCAGACCGCGCCGAGCGAGGTTGTCGCCAGCATGGCGATGACGGTTTCCGGCAGATTGGGAAGGAAGCCGGCCACCCTATCGCCGACACCGACGCCCATATCGCGCAAGGCCTGTTGCAGGCGCGAGACCGCCCCGCGCAGGTCGTCATGGCTAAGGGTGCGTTTCACCCTATCCTCGCCCCAGAAAATGATCGCCGGTTCCGCACCCTCTTGCCGCAACAGATTTTCGGCAAAGTTCAGACGCGCCTCGGGAAACCACTCGGCACCGGGCATGGCATCGCCATTTCGCAACACCGCCTTGCCCCGGGTCGCTGCCCGCACGGCGCAGAAGTCCCAGACCGTGGTCCAAAAATCCTCCCGGCAGTCCACTGACCAGCGATGCAGGGCGGCATAATCTGCGACTTCGACAGCCCAACGGTGGCTGACTTCCGTCATGAAGCGGCCCATGTTGGTGTTGGCGGCTTGCAGTTCGTTCGGCTGCCACAACGGTGTCTCGGTCACGATCTGCTCCTTACTGATGCCTAGGCGCAGTCTATGCCATGCCTCTGCCATAACCTAGCCGCAACCCAGCCATGCGTATTTCGTTCTGGTTTCGTTAAGGTCTGAACACTAGTTTGCGGCCCATGCAAATCATCATTGACGAATTCGGCGGAGCCGTCCGGTGACCGCGGCAGAACTGCATGTGCGCGTAAACGCATTGCCCGACAACGTGCGCGGCGCTTTGTGGATCATCCTGGGCTGCGTCATGTTCTCGGGCATGACCACTGTCGTGAAGCTGTTGGGCGGCACGTTCGACGCCTTCCAACTGGCCTTCTTCCGGGCGCTGTTCGGTTTGATCGCGGTGTTGCCGTTCTTCCTGCGCTATGGCCCGGGACTTGTCCGGACCGGTAAGCCGGGCCTGCACCTGGCCCGCGGCGTTTGCGGCGCCCTGGCCATGTTGTGCGGTTTTTATGCCATAACTCACTTGCCGCTCGCTGATGCCGTTTCAGTCAGCTATGCCCGCGCCCTGTTTTTGATCCCGCTGGCGGTGCTGTTCCTGGGCGAGGTCGTGCGCCTGCGCCGCTGGACGGCGACGGCGGTCGGGTTCATTGGCGTCATCGTGATGTTACGGCCCGGCGGTGATATCTCTGTCGCGACATACGTGGCATTGTGCGGCGCTTTTCTGGCGGCGGTGGGAACCATCATGATCAAGAAACTGGCGGCCAGCGAGCGGCCGGAAACCCTGTTGCTCTATTTCGGCGTCATCTCGTCTCTGGTGGCGCTGGGTCCGGCATTAATGGTCTGGCGCATGCCGAGCCTGTCAGAGTTGCTGTTCCTCATGACAATCGGGACCTTGGGTGCGGCGGGACAATACTGCGTCATCCGCGGTTTCCGCATCGGTGAGGCGACAGCGCTGCTGCCATTCGACTACACGCGCCTCGTCTTCGCCGGCGCAATTGGCTTCATCTTGTTCGCCGAGCTTCCCGATATCTGGACCGTCACGGGCGCACTGATCGTGGTCGGCGCCACCCTCTATATCGGCATACGCGAGGCCCGGCTCGGCAAGAAAACCGAGCCGATCCAGCCCGCAATCGATCCGCCTGCCGTCCCCAGGACCTAGGTTTGGTTCGCCAGGTAGGTCTCGGCCCGTTCACGATGTTCGGGCCGGACATGTTTTTGGACCTGACCGATGGCCATGACCAGCACCGCCCAGTCATCGGTAAATCCTAAGAGGGCGATGAAGTCCGGCACCATGTCAACGGGCACGATGAAATAGGCCAGGGCACCCAGCAGCACGGCCTTGGCGCTCAGGGGCGTCTGCGGATCCATGGCGCAGTAATAGGCGGCGAGTAATTCGGAAGCGAACGGAATACGCCGCAATACCCGGCGCAATTTCGGCCAGAAGTCCTTGCGAACCCTGGCTTCATTCTTGCCGCTGCGCCATTTGGCCATAGCCGCCATATTGGGTCGTGACGGCGCGAATGCAACGATTGCTCCAAAGCGGGGGCATCTGCTAATAGGGGCCCGTGCTGGTGGCGTATCCGAATTGGGAGCTAGGAAGATGCAAATTGATGGACAGGTGGCGGTCGTAACGGGCGGCGCTTCGGGCTTGGGTGAAGGTACGGTCAAGGCGCTGTCCGAAGCGGGTGCCCGGGTTGCGATATGGGACATTCAGGAAGACAAGGGCATGGCGGTCGCCAGCGAAGTTGGCGGTGTCTTTTGCAAATGCGATGTCGCTTCCGAAGACAGTGTCATAGCGGCCATTGGCGAGACCAAGGAGTCCCTGGGCGCGGCCCGGATCCTTGTTAACTGTGCTGGTATCGGCACCGCCGCCAAGACCACGTCACGCGGCGAGGCCCATCCTTTGGATCAGTTCGAACGGGTGATCAAGATCAATCTGATTGGTTCCTTCAATTGTATCCGATTGACCACGACCGACATGGTGGATCTTGAGCCCCTCGAATACGGCGAACGTGGCGTAGTCATCAATACGGCTTCGGTGGCCGCCTTTGATGGCCAGATTGGCCAGGCCGCCTATTCCGCATCAAAAGGCGGCATCGTGGGCATGACCCTGCCGGTTGCACGCGATCTGGCGGATAAGGGCATTCGTGTCTGCACTATTGCACCAGGCATATTCGAAACGCCTCTGCTCGGCACTCTACCGGAAGACGTGCGAACCTCCCTCGCCAACAGCGTGCCGTTTCCGAACAAGCTCGGCACGCCTGCAGAGTACGCCTCCCTGGCGCGGCAGATCATCGAAAACGTCATGTTGAATGGCGAGACCATCCGCCTGGACGGCGCCATCCGAATGGCGCCCCGCTAAGAGGGCGTTATTCCGTCGATAAATCCGGCCAGGGTGATATCCCGTTCACTGAGGCCGGCGACATCATGGCTGGTCAGGACGATGTCGACGCGATTGTAGACATTGGACCATTCAGGATGATGGTTCATGGCTTCCGCTTTCAAGGCAATGCGGCTCATGAAAGCAAAGGCGGCATTGAAGTCATCGAAGGTGAAGGTTTTTTCTATGGCATCCCGTCCCGCCTGGAGTTGCCAACCGGTGAGGGAAGCAAGCGCCTCATCGCGCCTTTGCCCTGTTAGAAGATCGCTCATGATGTTACCTCGGTCGAAATGCCAGCGCCGCCAGCCTGGCCTTTTCCAATTGCGCCGGTGTCATAGAAGCAGCGAATAGGCGCTGGGTGCGGCGCGACCGCCGCGCGACATCCTCGCCTTCCTTGCTGTCTACGCCTTGGCGGATGGCGGAGAGCAACAGCCATTTATAGGCTTGGACTGAATCCCGCGGTAGGCCATCGCCACTGCGGACCATGGTGGCCAAGTTGTATTGCGCCCGGGCATGGCCCCGCTCAGCCGCCCGGCGGTACCAATTTGCCGCAGCCACGGGATGGATCCGGACGCCAAGGCCTCGGTGGTGCATGAAACCTAGATTGAACTGAGCCGGTGGGTAGCCCTGCTCCGCGGCTCGGCGTACCCAATTGGCCCCGCGCGTCGGATTGCGCGCCACACCCTTGCCTTGCATCAACAAGCGTCCAAGGGCGTTTTGTGCTCTCGGTAGCCCGGCGGCGGAGGCCTGACGATACCATTTGTGCGCTTTTTCCGCGTCCTCCGGCCGGCCCAGCCCGTGCTCGTTCACTAAACCCATGACGTATTGGGGAACCACTTGGCCGAACTGAGCCAGCCGGGCGCAATGGGTATCGATGTTCTCCCAGGCTGACACCGCATATGCCAGTAGGCAGAATACGGTGGCGTCCGTATCGATACCTTCCCGCAGGCGGCCAGCCTGCAATCTTTTCGGCAATTCCTCCGCCAGCTGCGAGATCAGTTTGTCCGCGTCTGGATAATTTTGCCGCCGGGACCGGGCGATCCACTCGAGCGCTTCGAAAATCAGATCCGGGCGCGCCAGGTCCGTCAGTTGCAACTGACCTAGTTGAAACTGTGACTGTGCGAGGCCCGCTGCCGCCGCACGGCGCAGCCAATACTGCCCTTCCCGCAAATTCACATCACCCGCCAATCCTTTGATATGAAACATGGCCAAATTGTGTTGCGCCTTTGGCAATCCGCCGGCGGCGGCCTGGGTATAAAGCTTCTTGGCGCCGGTCAGATCCTTTTCCACCGCCCTGCCACGGTGAAAACGTTCCGCCAGTTCGTATTGCGCTGGCGCATCGCCGCCTTTTGCCGCTGCCGCTAGCCAGGGCAGGGCGCCTTCTGGATCCGGTTCGAGAGTGATGCCGGCGGCCAGATACTGCCCCAGACGCCGCTGGGCGGCGGCGACGCCGTTTTCGGCGGCATGCCGGAAATGATCCAGGGCCTGGCGATAGTCCAGCTTCACACCGAGGCCGCGGTCATAGTGACGACCCAGATAGTATCGTGCCACTGCGCTACCGGATTTCGCGGCCGCCCGGCTCCACTTCAACGCCTCCGCGTAGTCTCGGGGCAGATCGGTGCCGGCAAACAGCATCTCGGCGAGATCAAGCTGCGCCGGCGCCAAACCCTCTTCCCCAGCCTTGCGCAGCCAGGCTAGCCCGGTATCCGTTTCCACCGCGACCCCGGTACCATAGACAAGCATCAGGCCAAGGCGATAGTAGGCCATGGCCTTGTTGGGACCGTCCTCTGTCTCCCAATGCCGGCGGGCGGCGGTAAAATCGCCTGCGCCATAGGCTTTCAGCCCAGCCGCAAAATCGGCTCTTGGCGCCTCCGCGCCGGCAAGCACAAGGCTGAGCGCGAGGGCCGGCGCAGCGAAGTGCCTGATCATGGTATCGAAATCCCGGCGGCGCTAAACTGGCCCCGATGACCGACCACGACCCGACAGACCCCAGCCTGGCCAAAATCAAGTCCTTGGCCCATGATGCCCTCTCCGACATGCCGGAAAGGTTCCGGCGGGAGTTGAAGGATTTGGTCATTCAGGTCGTGGATTTTCCCGACGAGGAAACCATGGCCGCCATGGGACTGCACACACGCTACGACCTCCTCGGCCTTTACCATGGTGTGCCCTTGGGTGAAAAAAGCATCACCCAGTTCCCCGGCGAAATGGATGTAATCCAACTTTACCGCAGGCCTCTGTTGGACTATTGGCTGCAAAGCGGCGAGGACCTGGAGCATCTTGTCCGCCACGTGCTGTTCCATGAAATCGGCCATCACTTCGGCTTCTCGGACGATGACATGGAGGCCATCGAGGACCAGGCCGAATAAGGGTGCCGTCGCATCTTATCCTTATCCCGCCCCGTCCAGGGCATATTCCGCTTCCACTGTATAGATCGCGCCCTCCCGCGCCAGGTGTGAGGAATAGAGGCAAAACCGGTCGACCGGGAAAGCAGGGGATCGGTATTCGCTGTAGCGCGCGGCATAGCCTTCCGCCTCCGCCGCGGCAACGCCGTCAAGGCGGGCCAGGGTGACATGAGGGCTGTAGCGACGGCGTTCCGGCTCCAGCCCTATGGCAGAGAGGCCACGCTGGATCTTGCCGTGCAGCTTTTGCAATGCGTCGTCGTCCTCCACGCCAGCCCATAAGACCCGCGCCTGCTTGCGCTGCAGAAAAAATCCGGTACGACGCAAAACCAATTCAAACCCGGGTTGGTGGATCTGCCTCAGGACATCGTCGATATCCCGCGCCTGCGCGCCGCCCACTTCGCCAATGAACCGCAAGGTCAGGTGCAACTGCTCCCTGCTCTGCCAGCGGGCACCGTCAACGCCCCCGCATAGAGCCGTTAACGTGTCCTTGATTCTGTCCGGTATTGGAATAGCCGCGAACAAACGCACGTGCTTCGCTCCCCCACTCAACGATCCAAGACGTCTATCACGAATGGCGCAATGGCTGCGACGATGACGTCGATGCCGGCGGCGTTTGGATGAATGCCGTCCCGTTGGTTCAATTCAGGCACCGCGGCGACCCCTTCCAGAAAAAACGGATATAGCCGGACACCGTGTTTGCGGGCCAGATCTGGATAGATGCTGTCGAAGGCCGTACCGTATTCCGGGCCCAGGTTGGGCGGCGCGAGCATGCCCGCCAACAGGACCGGGATCTCCCGTTTTTTGAGTTCCGTCAATATGGCGTCCAAATTGTCGCGGGTTATCTTGGGATCGACGCCGCGTAAACCATCATTCGCGCCCAGTTCCAGGATCACCAGATCGACCTTGCCGCTCAGCGTCCAGGCCAGCCGAGCCCGCCCGCCCGAGGTGGTATCCCCTGACACGCTGCCGTTTTTGACTTTCACCGAATGCCCCTTTTGCCGTAATGCGGCTTGCAGTTTGGCTACGAAGCCATTCGCGGCGGACAGGCCATAGCCGGCGGTCAGGCTGTCGCCAAAGGTTAAGACCACTTTCTCCTCGGCGCAGGCAGTACTGCCGCCAAACAGCAAAAATAGAAATAGTGCTGCAACCTTGATATGGCGTCCGGCGACGCCATGTGACATGGATAGACTCGGCATTTGGGAGAATGGCGATTTGAGTGCGAACGGAAGCATGATCGACCTGGATGATGTTCACCTGACCCTGCCCAGCGCGGCCGGGCCGGTGGACATATTACGCGGAGTTAGCCTGTCTGTCGCCGTGGGCGAAGCGGTGGGCCTAGTGGGACCTTCCGGCTCGGGCAAATCTACCCTTATGGCGGTCATGGCGGGGCTGGAGCGTCCTAGCAGTGGTGCCGTCTGCGTTGCCGGACAAAGCCTGGAGGGCTTGGATGAGGATGCCCTGGCCCGGTTTCGCCGCGACCATGTGGGCATCGTCTTTCAATCTTTTCATCTGATACCCACTATGACTGCCGTGGAAAATGTTGCCATGCCCCTCGAATTCGCGGGCGTGCCGAATGCCTTCAAGGATGCGGAAGAGGCATTAGGCGAAGTCGGGCTGGAACATCGTCTGACCCATTACCCATCTCAGCTGTCCGGCGGCGAACAGCAAAGGGTGGCCCTGGCCCGTGCCGTCGTGCGCCGGCCCGGACTGCTGCTGGCGGATGAGCCCACAGGTAATTTGGACGGTGCAACGGGTGCCGCGATCATTGATCTGATGTTCGGGCTGCAGAAAGCCGTAAATGCCACGTTGATCCTGATCACCCATGACCCGGCCCTGGCCGGGCGCTGCGACCGTATCGTGCAGATGCACGACGGCCGCCTGGACGAGACGGCAGCGATGGCGGCAGATTAATGAACGCCCATCTCGCCTTCACCATTGCCCGGCGGGAGTTGCGCGGCGGTTTGCGTGGCTTTCGCATCTTCCTGTTGTGCGTGACCCTTGGCGTCAGCGCCATTGCAGGGGTGGGTTCCTTATCCGGCGCTCTGGTCGACGGCCTGCGCCGGGACGGCCGGCAACTGATCGGCGGTGATGTGGAATTGCGCCTCTCCCATCAACCGGCGACACAGGCGCAGTTGCGCCATATTCAGGCCTCGGGCGACGTCAGCCACACGGTGGAAATGCGCTCCATGGCACGCCGGCCGGACGGTGCCCAGCGCGGCCTGGTGGAATTGAAAGGTGTGGACGATGCCTATCCTCTGTATGGGGAGATGAAACTGGTCCAGGGCCAGGATTTGGCGACAGCGTTTCAGCCGTTGGACGGTCTGCCGGGGGCGGTGGCTGAATCGGTTCTTTTGCGGCGTCTGAAGCTGAAAGTGGGCGATCCGATCAAGGTCGGCGAAGCAACATATCGCGTCGCCTCTGCCATCCAGAGGGAACCGGACCGGGGCGCCGATTCGTTTGTACTGGGCCCGCGCCTGATGGTGGCGCGGGACAGCCTGGCCGCCACCAAGTTGATCCGCGAAGGGGCGCAGGTGAAGTACCGGTATCGCATTGCGCTGCCGCCCGGCGCAGACGTGGTGGCCTGGATCGATGACTTAAAGACGCGCTTTCCCGATGCAGGGTGGCGCATTCGAGATGTGCGCAACGGCGCACCGGGCTTGCGCCGCTTCATCGATCGTATGCGCCTGTTTCTCACGCTCGTGGGGCTCACGGCCCTGTTGGTGGGTGGATTGGGTATCGCCAATGCGGTGCGCAGTTTCCTGGAGGGAAAGACCGGCACCATCGCCACCCTGAAGTGCTTAGGGGCGCCAGCGCGTATGATATTCCAGGTCTATTTGACGCTAGTGATGATCATTACCGCACTAGGTGTCGTGGCCGGGTTGGTGATCGGCACCGTCACGCCGATGCTGCTGGCGGGTCTTTTGGCCGGCTTGTTGCCGTTCCAGGTGCAGTTTGACCTGCATCTCCTGCCGCTTCTGCTGGCCGCCGCATTCGGATTTCTCACCGCATTGGCGTTCGCCATTTGGCCCCTGGCACGGGCGCAGAGTATCCCCGCCGGCGCCTTGTTCCGGGATTTGGCGGCGCCCATGGCAGCACGGCCGCCTTGGCGCTACATCCTATTTGCCGCCCTTGCCTTCGCGGTCTTGGCGGCATTGGCCATTGCCACGGCCGAGGAAAGGCGTTTTGCCATCTGGTTCGTATGCGGCGCCTCGGCCGCCATGTCGGCTTTCCTAGCCGCTGGGCTGGGTATCGTCGATTTGGCGCGGAAGATACCGCGCCCGCGCCGCGCCGTGCTGCGCTTGGCACTAACCAACCTCTATCGCCCCGGCACGGCGACAATTCCGGTGGTGCAGTCCTTTGGCCTGGGCCTCTCGGTCCTGGTGGCGGTGATTGGTGTCGAAGGCAACATGAATGTTCAGGTGACGGAGCGATTGCCGGAACGTGCGCCGGCTTTCTTCTTTATCGATATCTTGCCGGACCAGGCTGAAACCTTCGATGCCATCTCCAAATCCATTGCCGGCGTCGAGGAGATTGAGCGGGTGCCGGCGATGCGCGGACGCATCGTCAAGATCAAAGGCGTGGATGTGGCCGAGGCGCATGTGGCGCCGGGGGCGGCCTGGGCCGTGCGTGGCGATCGTGGCCTGACCTATACCGGGCCGCCGCCGCCCGATGCCCATGTGGTCAAGGGTGAATGGTGGCCGGAGGACTATTCCGGCCCGCCCCTGGTCTCGTTGGATGCCAACATCGCCAACGGCATTGGCGTCGATCTTGGCGACAAAATTACCGTCAACGTTCTGGGTCGGGATATCACGGCGGAGGTTGCCAATCTGCGGCGGATCGACTGGTCCACCCTGGGCATCAACTTCGTGATCGTTTTTGCCCCTGGTGCACTGGAAGGCGCTCCGCATACGTTTATCGCCACTGCCAAGACCACCGAAGCCGCGGAAGTGCCCCTACAGACGGCGATCACCGACGCCCATGCCAACATAACGGCGATCCGTATCCGGGAGGCGTTGGAAGCTGTCAACCAGATCCTGCGCAACATCGGCATCGCCGTCCGGTCCACGGCAACCGTGACCCTGGCCGCGGGTGTCCTTGTCCTGGCCGGCGCCATTGCCGCAAATCACCGCCGCCGTGTCTATGATGCGGTTGTGCTAAAGGTGCTCGGCGCCTCCAGGGGCCGTGTGCTGACCACATATTTCCTTGAGTACACCTTCCTGGGCCTGATCACGGCCCTGCTGGCAGTCATCGTCGGCACTGCCGCCGCTTATGGCGTGGTGGCTCAGATCATGGGATTACCCTGGTATTGGTTGCCGAACGGTGCGGTTCTTACCACCCTGATTTGTTTGGCCGTAACGATTGCCGCCGGAATGATGGGAACATGGCTGGCTTTGAGCCAGAAACCAGCACCTTTGCTGCGTAACGAATAGAGCATTTCTGAGATATCCGGAATTGCCCCTGAATTCTTCGGACAGGCGGTAAAAACCTTGAATTCCGGGCCGTTTTCGACAATATTGAAGGCAACAGAATTCCCAGTTTGAGACAGTCATTGCAATAAGGGGTTTGACCAATGGCAATGGATCCCAGAAGTTCGGTATTCGCCCAGGGGAGGGCGGGCGCAAGGACGGACGTCCAGGTGGACGAGGGCCTGCGCGCCTATATGCTGAGAGTTTACAACTACATGGGTTCGGCGCTGCTGTTGAGCGGCATCGTGGCCTATGTGGTGGCCCACACGCCGGCCCTGATGCAGGTTATCTTCGGCACGCCGCTGATGTGGGTTGTGATGCTGGCGCCTTTGGGCATGGTATTTTTCCTGTCCGCCCGCATCCACAAGATGAGTTCAACAGCCGCCCAGGCGACGTTCTGGATCTTCGCGGCACTTATGGGGGCCTCGCTCGCATCCATCTTCGTGGTCTATACCGGTGAATCCATCGTCCGGGTCTTCATGATCACGGCCGTCACTTTCGGCGCCATGAGCCTGTGGGGATACACCACCAAGAAGGATCTGACCGGTTGGGGCAGCTTCCTGTTCATGGGCCTGATCGGCATCATCATTGCCTCCATCGTTAATATCTTCATCGCCTCGTCCATGCTGCAATGGATGATCTCGGTGATCGGCGTTCTGGTCTTCGTCGGCCTGACCGCCTATGACACCCAGAAGATCAAGGAAGAATACTGGCATGGCGACGGCGAAGCGGTGATGGGCAAGAAGGCCATCATGGGCGCCCTGCGTCTGTATCTGGACTTCATCAACCTGTTCATCATGCTGCTGCATCTGTTCGGCAACCGCGAATAGAGCAGGCGGTAAGACATAGGGAAACGCCCGGCCATCGCGCCGGGCGTTTTCTTTTGTACTATGCTTTCGCCATTCGATTCGAACCGTTCAGGGAGGTCCCATCATGCGCGTGGTCATGGCCATGATGAAACACGAAACCAACACCTTCTCGCCTGTGCCCACGCCCTGGTCCCGGTTCGAGGAATGGAGCGCCTGCTTCGGCGACGACGTGATCCGCGCCTACGAACCCACCAACATGACCCTTTCGGCCTATATCAAGCTGTGCCGCGAGGCTGATGCCGAAATCATCTCGCCCATAGCGGCCGAGGCCATGCCGTCTGGTCCCGTGGCGGACGATGCCTATCGTCTGATGTGCGATCATATTCTCGAGGCCGTGGCCAAGGGCTGCGATGCCATCATGCTGGATCTGCATGGCGCCATGGTGACCCAATCCACCCAGGACGGGGAGGGGACCCTATTGGCTCAGGTTCGGGCCGCAGCACCCGATACACCCATCTGTGTCACCTGCGATCTGCATGCCAATCTGACCCAAGCCATGGTGGACAATTGCGATGCCCTGATCGGTTACAAAACCTATCCCCATACGGATATGTACGAGGTGGGCACCACGGTCGGGCAGGTTTTGTTGGCCAAGCTGCGGGGTGAGGCGGATCCGGTCATGGCCTGGGGCCGGGTGCCGGTCTTGAGCCAGACCCTGCGCCAGGGCACTGACGACGAACCCTTCAAGACCTTGATCCGCATGACCAGGGAGGCGGAAGATTCTGGCGAAGTCATGGCCGCCACTGTGTTCGGCGGCTTCGCCCTGGCGGATATTCAGGATGCGGGCATTTCCTGCATCACCATTGCGGACGGTAACCAGGCGGCGGCGGAGGCCGTTGTGGACCGCCTGCGCGCCGAGATGTGGGAGCAGCGCGGCGAACATCTCTACAACCACGAGCCGCTCGCGGATGCCGTGGCCCGCGCCAAGGAGATCACGGAAGGCCCGGTGATCCTGCTGGACCACGCGGACAACACGGGCTCGGGCGGCAATCAAGACGTCATGACGGTGGTCGCCGAAGTCATCCGCCAGGGCCTCGAGGACGTGGCCGTGGGTGGCCTGTGGGATCCGGGCGCTGTACAGCAGATGATGCAGGCCGGCATCGGCGCCACGGTGACATTGGAACTTGGCGGCAAGACGGATATGCCGTCAATCGATCGCCATGGCGAACCCCTGACGGTAACGGGCAAGGTCAAGGTTCTAAGCGATGGGGAATGGACCGTGCGGGGACCGATGTATCACGGCCTGGTGGTGCAGATGGGCCCCACGGCGGTGCTGGATACGGGCAAGATGCAGATCGTTATCGTCTCCCGTCACCACGAACCCTGGGACCAGGGCGTCTTCCTCTCGGTCGGTATCGATCCGGCCTATAAACGCTATGTCCTTCTAAAATCCCGCATCCACTACCGCGCCGGCTTCGCGCCCATCGCCAAGCACACCATCACCCTGGACGGCGTCGGCGTCACCACGTCCGATAACAGCCTGTTGAAATACCAGAACGTCCGCCGCCCCATATACCCCCTGGACAATATCAACGAGCCGGGTCCACTCTAAGGCCATATCGGACAGCGGCCCAACCAACGGTTTGTTGACAAACGGCCGGCAATCGGGTGACTCGTGAGGCTTCAAAGAAAAATCATGAGGCCATCAAGTATGTCGGAACCCGATCAAGATTTATTCAACCTGGCGATGTCCGAGGAATCCCGTCCCCTGTTTTATGCCGTGAAGAAGCATATCGAGGAGAATGTGGCGCCGATCACGGAGGAATTCTTCGCCCTTAACGACGAGAAGGAAGACCGCTGGACCTGGCACCCGCGCCAGATGGAACTGCTGGAAGGCGCAAAGGCCAAGGCCAAGGAGGCCGGCCTGTGGAACTTCTTCCTGCCTGATGCGGAGACTGGCGAGGGCCTGAACAATCTGGATTATGCCTATCTGGCGGCAGAGTTGGGCAAGTATGCCCTGGCTTCCGAGAGTCTGAACTGCAGCGCACCCGATACCGGCAACATGGAAGTCCTCGAGCGCGTCGGCACGCCGGAGCAGAAAGACAAATGGCTGACGCCGCTTTTGAACGGCGAGATCCGCTCCGCCTATGCCATGACCGAGCCGGGCGTTGCCTCTTCCGATGCCAAGAATATCCAGACCAAGGCAGTGCTGGAAAACGGCGAATGGGTCATCAACGGTGAAAAATTCTATATCTCCGGCGCCGGCGATCCCCGTTGCAAGGTGATGATCACCATGGTCAAGACCTCGCCCGACGCCCCGCCGTCGAAACAGCAGTCCCAGATCCTGGTGCCCATCGACACCCCCGGTGTGGAGATGGTCGAGGGCATGAAGGTGTTCGGCCAGGACCATGCCCCCCGCGGCCATATGCATATCCGCTTCAACGATGTGCGGGTGCCGGAGGAGAATATTTTGCTCGGCGAGGGCCGGGGCTTTGAAATCTCCCAGGTTCGCTTGGGCCCGGGCCGGATCCACCATTGCATGCGGTCCATCGGCCAGGCGGAGAAGGCTCTGGAACTGATGGTCAAGCGGGCCGGCAGCCGCGAGGCCTTCGGCAAGACACTGCTGAAACTGGGCAAGAACCTGGAGATCATCTCTCGCGCCCGTATCGAGATCGATGCCTGCCGCTTGATGGTGCTGCAGGCGGCCAAGGCCATGGACGTCCTCGGCAACAAGGAAGCCCGCGTCTATGTCTCCGCCGTCAAGGCCATGGTGCCGGAAAAGGTCTGCACCATCATCGATCAGGCGATGCAGATCCACGGCGCCATGGGTATTTCCCACTGGTCGCCGCTGCCCGATATGTACCATCATCAGCGCCATCTGCGTTTCGCCGATGGCCCGGACGAGGTGCATCACATGGTGGTCGGCCGTGCCGAAGCCCAGAAGCACGTGGCCTGGTAGCCAACCAACCAGTGAACGAAATGCACGGGGGCGGTCCTGAACGGGGCCGCCCCCAAATTCGTTTGTACGGCAACCTTGGTCCGGATCAGATTTCGGAGTAGCCGGAGCCTTTGCTGTCGATGCCGCGGCCCACGGGGTTCTCGATCCAGCCGAATTCACCCAGGATCAGTTGGCTGTAGGTGACCCGGCCATTGACTTTCGAAGCCGGTTCGCTGGCAAGCAACAGCGTGGCCTGGGCCATCATGTCCGGCGGCTCGCCTCTCGGATCGTCCATGCCGTCGACCAGTTGGTGATAGACAGTCCCAGGCGTCGGCACCACCTTGGACGGCGAGACGCAAGAGACGGCGATGTTGCCATGGGGCGCCACTTCCTCCGCCAGGCCCTGGGTGAAGCGTTCCAAAGCCGCCTTAGTGGCGCCGTACATGGTACCGCCCCGGGCCTTGGTCTCGTACGGCCCCCGGCCGGGACCAATGGCGGCGCCGGAGCTGATATTGACGATGGCGCCGCCGCGCCGAGCCACCATCATGTCCCCCAGCACCATCTTTGACAGCATAAAGGGGCCGTGCACGTTGACCGCGAAGGCGCGCATCCAGCGGTTCGTAGCGAATTCCGTGATCGGCAGGAAATAGCTGAGCGCGGCGTTGTTGACCAGAATATCCACCGGACCGAATACGTTTCGGGCGCCGTCAACCAGGGCCTGGCAATCGCTTTCGCTTGAGACATCAGCCGTGAACGCCTCTGCCTCACCGCCCGCCTCCCGGATCGCCGCCACGGTGCGGGCCAGCGAACCTTCCAGGTCATGGTCCCCTTCGTTCAGGGTGCGGGCGGCACAGGCAACCTTGGCGCCCTCCGCTGCGAACAGTTCCGCGATGACCTGGCCGATGCCCCGGCTGGCGCCGGTAACGATGGCAGTCCTGCCGTCCAGTTTGCCCATCTCAATCTCCTCCCGCCCGTGCTCCATTTAGAACCACATTCATAGTAGTCGCCACTAGTGTCGGGAAGGAATAGGCCGGGCGCCTGATATGGCGTTTTGTTTCTATGATCTAGTAAGATCGCAAAGGATGAAAAAAGGCTCTTGGTGATGGCGAAACTTACGCATGTTAAATCCACCGTCGAACCGTCAGAGGTCTACGAACTTCTGGAACGGGACGGCGCCGTCGTCGTCGAGGGCATTCTCAATTCCGCGCAATTGCGAAATCTGAATAAGGAACTGGACGATTTGATCGCGGCGACGGCGCCCGGCCTTCGCCATCCCACCGCGGAGCGCATGGTGGAATTTTATGGGCTATCCACCATCCGTTTCGACGGTTTGCCCGGCAAGTCGGAGGCGTTTGTCGAGATCATGTTGACGCCAATTTTGTGCGGTGCGGCGGATCATTTCCTCCTGCCACATTGCCATGACTACATCTTCAACACCGGCCAGTTGATACAGATCGGCCCCGGCGAAACGGCGCAACGACTGCACCGGGACGAAGATGCCTGGGGGTATTTGCAATCACCCGGACACAGCCTGGAAGTGGAAGGGATGTTCGCCCTGACGGACTTCACGGCCGAGAACGGGGCCACCCAGGTGGTGCCGGGCAGCCATCTCTGGCCACGGGAACGCGTGCCGCAACCAGAGGAAATCGTCCAGGCGGAGATGCCGGCCGGTTCGGCGCTGTTGTATCTCGGCTCCGCCATCCATGGCGGCGGTGCCAACCGGACCGTGGACCAGCACCGCCGCGGCATGTTCCTGGGCTATGTGGTCGGCTGGCTGCGGGCGGAGGAGAACAGCTTCCTCACTGTGCCCATAGAGAAGGTGCGTGATATGCCCGTGCGGGTGCAGGAACTGCTGGGCTACAAGGCCCACGAAGCCATCGGCGTAGTTGATGTGGGCAGCCCCATGGCTTTGCTGCAGAGCGAAACGGACTGACGCCGCAGTAATCTCACCGCTTAGGGTATCCCGACCATTTCCGTGCCGCTATAGAACAGGTGGACATTGTCGCCGTCGACCCAGTTCTCCATGCCGTCGGGCGTGATGTGTTTCTGATAGGCGGCCCAGCCATCGGTATCGCGGAAATATAGTTCCGCCATGCCGGCATAGGCTTCCGCCTCTGGCTCCATGCTGTGGCTAACCGCATAGCGGAAACCGCCCACTGTCTCCATCGTCTGGCGCACGTTGGGGACGTGGACGTCGAGCCAGTGGTCGAACAGCGCCGCGCTATCGGCGCCCTGTTGCAGCGGCACCAGGAAGGTAACCTTGAAGAATCCGCTGCGGGTGCAGGGGAAGGGGGCATTCAAGGTGGGCGGTTCCAGGGGCAGTTCGCCGTCCATGACCACATATTCCCGGGTTGCCCAGGGCATATATGGTTCGGCTTTTTCCTGGAAGGTATCGGTGGGTGTCTCGCCGTGAGGCACATCCGGCCGCGGCAGGGCATCGGCATACCATAACTGCGCCACCCCGTCCCATGGTTGCGGCCGGCCCGACCGAGGGTCGAACAAGGTAGCGACATAATGCTCAGCATAGCGTTTGCCTGCTGCACGGCTATTGGCCTGCGCCGCGATCACCGCCGGCATGTGGTTGGCAAACCAATGGGCGATCAGTTCTTCGCGGGAGGTGGTCGCCCGGCGCTTGATCAGATACATCATCTTGGCGCCCGGTGTCGCGCTAGGTCTAGATCCGGTCATGTCATCTCCTCCATTCTCTTATCGTGTTTATTTCTTAGCATTCCGCCAGATCGCCAAAGCGGCGGTCTTGCCGTCGGCGATGGCGTGGGCGATCTGGCCGCCATGGCCGGCCCGGACGGCACCAACGGCATAGAGACCCGGCTGATCCGTAGCCATGTGGGCGTCAGTGATGACGGCCCCATCTCTGTCCTTGGTGGCATGCACAAGGCCGCTCCTTGGTGCGAGGCCGACAAAGGGAAAGACCGCCGCGACCGCCAGGGTTTCCTCCGCCCCGCCATCCAATGCCTGCAACCGCACGGCTTCGACGCCGTCACGACCCAATATCTCCCGCACTTCCGTTTGCCAGCGGAAATGCATGTTGGCCAGGTCGGCGGCCCGGCGCACGAATGCGGGCCGCGCCCGGGGCTTCAGGCCACGCAGGATCATGGTGACATTGGCGCACAGTTCGGCCAGATGCAGGGCCTCCTGAAAGGCGGCATCCCCACCGCCCACAACGGCCACGTCCCGGCCCTTGTACAGACCGCCGTCACAGAACGCGCATTGAGAAACACCGCGACCCATAAGTTCCGCCTCCCCCGGCACGCCCAAGGTGCGCAGTTCAGCACCCGTGGCCAGAATGACGGATGGTGCGGACGCCTCGGCTAGGCGCCAGTGATCGCCGGCCTGCTCGAGTGCGGTGACGGCGCCGGGCCGGTAATCTACGCCCGCTTCCAAGGCTTCGCCCAGCATGGTGTTGACCAAATCAGCGCCCGTGGTGCCCGCCGCGCCGGGATGGCCATGAATGTCGCCCACGTTGATGATCAGGCCGCCCAGCAGTCCGTCGTCGATGAGGGCCGTCTTCAGACCGCAGCGGGCCGCCTCCGTCGCGGCGGCAAGACCGGCGACGCCTGCGCCGATGACGATGACCTGATGGCTGGTGCGGGGGGCTCTGGGCATTCAGATACCTGTCGTTTCGATTCTCTTGGCAATGCGGCAGGGTGGGAAGCCCCAGGTGGGCAGATAGGCGCATTGGGGGATGGGGATGTCGCCGCCCGCAACGATGACAGTGATATCATCTGGACTTTCCACCGCCGGAACCCGGTCTTGGGCGATGCCGTCCCTGACCCATCGCGGCCATTTGCTATGTCCGGCCAGGCGCGCTGGCAGCCACGACCCTTCGAACGCGGCGGCGGTGCAATGGCTCTGTTCGTGCAGATAGGCCTTCACATCCGCCTTTGATTTTCCTTCATCGGCCAGCATTTGCGCCACATGGGGCGCGATGATCACCGCCACCTTGCCACCATGCAGGCGGGAGAAGGCAGAGGTGGCGGAAGCCATGACGGATGCCAGATCGTCCAGGCCGCCGGTCACGTTGACCACGCTTTCGGCCCGCTGCACCACCAGCACGTTATCGTCGGCCGCAAAACCAAGCTCCTCGCGCAGGCTTTCCCAGGGGTTGAATTCATCATCCTCCGCCAGGCACAAACTGTAGCGCCCCGGCTGGCCCAGGCCGGCAAAGGCCACCGCTGCCGGCCAGCCGCCGCCCAGGTTGTGCATGATCAGGCGCACGGCACGGCCGATGGCGGCATTGGCCCGCCAGCCTGGTCCCAGGGCGCCAAAACGGCTGTTCATCTCGAGCGATTTGGCTATGGGCCCGGTCAGAAACAGCGCCGGCGTCACGTTCTCGTCCGTGGTTTGTACCCCGCGCAAATTGAATTCCGGGTCCAGCAAGGCCGCCGCCGCCGCCAAAAGAATAGGCATGTGGTGATCCTCGCAACCGGCCATGACGCCATTGATGGCGACCTTTTCTACCGTAACGACACCCTTCAGGGGATCGGCTTCCCCCAGCACCTGATTGCGGGGCTGGCCGGCGGCCCGCAACATGGCGTCCACCCGCGCCGTGGTGGGCGGGACGATGGGCAGGCCGTCGGTCCAGCCCCGGCGGTAGAACATTTCGTTGACTTTGCCATGGGGGTCAGGACCGCGCACCACTTCCACCCGTTGCCGGGGAAAGGCTGCAACCTCTGTCAGGCGGCCCAGCAGTCCGGCCTCATCGGCCCGCGCCCGCAGGGTGTCGTCGATCCACTCCCCTGATGACCGCTGCGCCGTCGGCAGCAACACCCAGAGGGATTCAGCTTCGCTCACCCCGCCCCTGCCAGCTTGTTTTTCC
Source organism: uncultured Rhodospirillaceae bacterium (assembly GCA_964344935.1). Classification (GTDB taxonomy): domain Bacteria; phylum Pseudomonadota; class Alphaproteobacteria. The sequence goes on along the minus strand of CAYFPL010000006.1, from coordinate 207,828 downwards.
AATCGTTGGGCAGACGGATCGCCTTAGCCGTGGGGAAGCCCAAAATGCCGTTGTGGCTGAACACCTGCGCATTCGTCCGCCCCGGATCGCCGCTGACGGCAATTTGGATATCCATGGGGTCGCATACGATGGGCACCAGGCGTTCGGGGTCCTGGCTCTCGCCATAGACTTCGTTGGCCTTGCCCAGTTGCGCCAGTTCGAACATGGAGCGGCCGCCGGAATAGAAATTTGTGAAATCGACAATGTATTTCTCAAACTTCCAGGCCGGGATGCGGGCGTTCTCGAACAGCCATTGGCGCACGTCGTCCTTGGACCAGCCGGCCTTGGCCATGGTCTCCGCCAAAATGGGCGAGAGCACCAGCAACGGGTTATAGGCCCCGTCCGCCATGCCCACGGTGAAGACCAATTGCCAGCCGGTCTGGCTGACCAGGGCGTCGGCTAGATATGGCAGCATCTCTTCAGGTTTTTGCCCAAAGACGGAAGCGATGACATCGCCGCCGGTAAAACGGCTGATGGTGACCACATTGTCGCCCCGGCCATGGCCGAAATCGGCGGCGTGCGGCGGCCAGTCGATCTTGGCCAGCACGTCTTCGTTTTCCGCCAGCACCACGCGCCAAGTATTGCCAAAGGTGCCCTTGTCGGTCTGGTGGGGAATGAAGCCGGCCACGTTGCGCAGATACAGCCGCCACCATCGGCCAATAGCGGTATTGGCCTGGAAGCCGTCTCGCAATGCGCCCTGTTCGTAGTTGAACTCCAGGTCCTTGATGATAGGGCCGTTTATAGTGATCAGGGTTTCCGCGCCCGGGGTATTGCCGGAATGTTCCACGCCGTAGCCTGGATCGGCCATGGCTTCGGCCAGGGCGACGAGAACCGGCATATATTGCGGCCGGCAGCCAGCCATGACGCCGTTCACGGCCACGTTCCACACCGTTGCCTGGCGGTTGTCGGGCGGCAGTTGGCCAATCACGTGATCGGCGGCCAGGTCGGTGAAGCCCAGAAACTGCTCCACCTTCTCCCGTGCCGGCGGCACGATGGGCAGGCCGTCGGACCAGCCATTCTCGTAGAAGAAGCGGTTGATCTCCTCGAAACTGCCTTCCATGACCACGTCCTGGGGTCCAGGCTCGGGGATCATCACGGCCGCCGGGGGGGCATTGGTGAGGTTGTCGATCACCTCCCTGAGGGTGACGGAAGTGAGATTGTCCCGCAGTTCGTTGTCGGTCTGCGAATCCACATGGCCCGGTACCTTGGCCATGGGTAGATTGGGCAGGCCCAGGCCAACGGCAGTGGTTGCGCCCTGGCCCAGAAATCCGTCACAGACCAGTGACGAGGAAGGTACTCCGGCGGCTTCGGCGGCGGCTGAGGCCCGCAACACGGCGGGCGTACAGCTGCCTCAACAGCCCATGCCAGAGATTATGGCGTCTACCTTGTGTTCGGCCAGGGTCTGCGGTAGGTCCGCCAGGATGCGGCCTTCCTCGTGCCCGTGAGTAGAGCCGAAAGTGGTGTAGCCAACGAAATTCATATTGGGATAGGTGGCCGAGAGTTCCGCCTCCAGTATGGGGAAGATCTCGTCGCCCCGGAACAAATAGTCCCACAGGAAGGCAACTGTCTTGCCCTCCAACGTCTCCAGGCGCGGGGCCAAGGGCGCGATCTCAACGGTTTTCTCGCCGCGCGGCCACAGCGCGGCATAGCTTTGCTCGCTCATGTTCGCCTCCAAAACTGCTTCTTTGGAGGGACTCTAGCGCACTTATTGCTGTAAGTGGTAGCCGTCGTCGTCGGCGACGGTGAGGCGATGTAGCAAGCGGTCATAGCCCTCGTAGCCACCGGTGGCCTGATGCAGAACCGAGCGGTTGTCCCATAAGACCAGCATGTTCGGTTGCCATTCGTGCCGATAGTGGAATTCCTCCCGGCCCTGCCATTGCCGAATTTCCTGGCGCAGCTCTTCGCCGTCCGAATCCGATATTTCTTCGAAGCCCACGACATAGCTGCCGCCGAATAGTCCCGGTCGCCCCGTCTCCGGATGCGCCCGTATCATGTCATGGCCATAGGAGAAATGAGCATCCAGCGAGGTTCGGATCGCCATGCTGCCTTCATATTTCTCACGTGTGTATTTGCCATCCACCCCATAGGCGCCGCGCGGGCTATGCAGGGCGACTTTGTCGGCGATCCTGGCGCGCATCTCGTCCGGCATCCGGTCCAAAGCTAAATGCTGGTTCGAGAAAATGGTATCGCCGCCCACGGGCGGAATTGTGATGCCGAAAAGGCAGGTTCCGGACGGCGGCCGCGCCATAAAGCTCCAATCGCTGTGTAGAGCATCGGCGAATAATGGGCTGTTCTCGTCAGCCCGGCGCTGGATCGCGGCAATGCGGTCGTGCCCGGGAATGGGTTTAAAGAACGGGTCATCGCCGATGGGACCGAAATATTCGGCGAAGCGGACCAAATCTTCGTTATCCATGCGCTGATCGGGAAACACCAACACGTGGTGGTCCAGCCAGGCAGCGCGGACCTGCCGCACCGTTTCCGCATCAAGCGGTCGGCCCAGATCAAGTCCACTGACAATCGCGCCGCAGCTTTGTCCCGTCGGTTCGATGCTCAACATATGTGCAGTCCTCCTACGCCGCCACGGCCCAGTTTGTGGACCAGACGTCGTCGCGATAGCCGTCCGAGCCAATCAGGCCATAGAGGCGCAAGTCGCGCAAGGTATGGCCGCCAACTTTGCTGCGCTCAATGTCGACCATGCGGCGGGCGACGGCCGGCGAAATGAGAAACGCCGCCCGACGGGCAATTTCGATCCCAATCAGTGCCTGTTTTGCTTGCGCCAGAACGCGCCAATAAGCATGGCTAACCTCTACATATGGCGCCCAGGTCATATGACCCTGAATGGCGGGATCGGCGGGGCCGGTCGGATAAGGATTTCCCGCTGATTGCAGCAGCGCGATATTCGGCATAATGCCGGCCAGGGTGACACCCCGGGTCGGATCCACCTGGTGAAATCTGGTAATATCGATGCTGCCTGCTGTCTCCCTGCGTGGCTGGTTGGGTTCCAGATAGAAATAGTCGGGCCTGGGAAGCCGCTCCGCCCGCCAATGGATTTCAATCTCCGCGGACGCCGTCTTGTTCAAGCCTGCGAAGCCAACTTCCACTTCCCCGTCGGTACTCCCGTTTAACGCGACCATTTCTACAGACATCCCTCATTCAACCGGCGATCCTCGGCAATGACTCTGATACCATAACAGCAGCGCGACCGGCAGCTTATGAATTGCACCGAGGTTCGAGTTGGAAAGTCGCCCCGGTTCGGCATTCCGGATCGGGGCAGTGTTGTGACCCATTGGGAGATGTTGCTTTGAAGATTGTTTGGTGTGCGTTGACGCTGTTGGGCATTGCTACCGTTGGCTTTGCGAACCTACCGCCTGCGTCGGCCGACGCAGTGAAATATAAATCTGCTAGTCCCTATCAGCTGGCCGACTTGTTGGCGGATGAGAAACCCACCTATGCCGTTGAAATCGAAGCTGACCTGGTCTTGCCCGACGACGTCAAGCCTGGCATGCCTGCCTTCGTGTTCATGCATGGCTCCGGCGGTAAGTTGCTGCGCCATCACCGTTATCTGGAATTGGCCCGGGCGCAGGGTTTTGTGACATTGCAGATCGACAGCTTCGGCCCCCGCGGCGTCAGTTCGACGGTTGGAAATCAAACCAATGTGACCGCGGCAATGATGACCGTCGATCTTCTGCGAGCCCTGAAATTCCTGGCGGCCCGGTCAGACATCGATCCCAAGAGAATTGTCGTTATGGGAAGTTCGAAGGGTGCCATCGCTGCACTTTATGCCGCCTGGAGTCCCATTCGAGAGAAGGTTGCCGGAGACCTGGACTTCGCCGGATACGCCCTGCTCTACCCATTGTGCGCCAATATCGAGGATGGCGATGTCAGTGCGAACCCCCTGCATGTCTTCATCGGCGAAAAGGACAATTGGACGCCGCCGGCCCCTTGTATCAAACAGGTTGCGCGCATGCGGTCCCTAGGCAAGGCGTGGGATATTACGCTCTATCCCGGCGCCTACCACGCCTTCGATGCGCCCATCGAGGGCGTCCGCGCCATGCCCTATGCCTATAGCATGTCCGGCTGTAATTTTGCCCTGCGCACGGACGGATTCGAGTATGAAACCGCTTCCAAACACCTTTTGACCCGCGCGGAACGGCGCATGGCATTTCGGTTTTGTGCCAAGAAGGGCGACGTCAAGATCGGCGGTCGCCACGCCGCCGAGGATTTGCTCCGCGATGTCCGCAAGTTCATCGCATCTGCGACTGAATAGCACCTTCCCCCTATCAGTCCTCCCGACGCGTCACAAGAATGATGAACAGAAATATAGGGAGATAGAACCAGACGGTGGATTTCAGACAGATGCGATAGATTGCATAGGGAAAATCCAGAAGCAGGACGACCATCATCCGGTTCTTCCAATCCTCCAGGTGCGAGACCTGGTCCCAAAACGTATAGCGGTTTTCGGCCCTCAGCACGTGCCCAGCCGGCAAGCCGGGAACGACTTCGGGCCGTTGCAGAATATCGGCATGAAATATCAGCGACAGCCAATTTTCTGGAAAGGCGTGTACACCTGCCGCCAGATTTTTCATTGTGCTCTGGAAGCGAATGGCACAGGCGGTTACGAATATCCCCACGCCAGCGCCAATGGCGACAAATGCCAGGCCGCGTGTGCCGACCAGGCCGGCCACCGCCGCCATCAGGCCAATGGCCCATATGGATAGCCATAGAACACCAAGCACGGTGACAGTCCCATCGCCGCCCACCGTTTGGCCATAGATGGAAAATCCGAACGTTAGCAAAATGGCGCCAATCCCTATGCCCCGTAAGGTGCGGCCGACAAGCGCTTTCTCTACCGATAATCCGGCGATCGCCAGGGCGGCCAATGCCATCACCGCCAGAGCCCCCGCGCCCGAGAGAGCCCCGGTTCCATGGTTGACCCAAGCGATCGCCGTCACAGCAGCAAGGGTCGATGCTCCCGCCACCGTCACGGCAAATATTTTGCCAGCCTCAAAGGCCCAAAATCCCCAAGCAGCGACGGCAACGGCCATGCCTATGTTGGTCGCAACGACGCCCAGTCCGAGGGCCGCCCAGAATGCCGCGAGGCCGGAATATCCCGTCAGCCAGTTGCCCGCCACCCACCAGATGATCAAGCCCGTGCCGATACCCCCACCAGCTGCCACGACCGCCAACGGCAGGCGCAGGGGGCTATTCACCTCAGGTTGCCAATAGCGCATGAAGCCTGCGGCGCCGGCCCTTATGGACTGAGCTGATCGGAGCAAAAGGCACGGCGCGGCTATGACGGCGAGCCACAAATGCAAATGATTCCCGAGATACTCCGCCAGCCACCAAAACAATGCCGCCGCTATGACGGCTTCCGTTGTCGCCAGTAATGAAATCTGGTTCGCCGCACGGCTTTCAGGCGTGGTGTACAACACAAGACGGGGAAGGTTCATGCGCCAAACATAGCGGGGATTTCTGTCCGCAACACCCTCGAGATGTGGCGTTCGCACACAACGAACAATTTGGATCAGAAGTCATAGACCAATATGGCCATCTCCGCCGCATCGTCTTCATGGCGCAATGGCATTTGCATCACTTCGATATCCTTGCTCACGACATCTGAACCGGCGACGGAAAGATGCACTGGCCTGCGTTTCTCGCGAAGCGTGGCGACGGTCTCCTCGGCCAGCGCCTGGCCGGACTTGCTCAGAATCTCTTCGAATGATTTTCCCACCAGCTTGGCGCCGAACAACGTTTCCACATTCGATCCCGCCTCGACGATAACGAACGAGGTACCGCCGATGCCGCGGGCGCCCTGGGCGACGACAGCGTTCTCCGATAGCAGGTCAAAGTGGGGTGAGGCTTTGATACTGGATAGGCTTGGCGGTTCATCATCGCAATTCAATGATTCCCATAGCCACAACACATAGGCGGTTCTCAAGAGACGGGAGAGGCTGCCTGGTTCGATGTTCGCGGTATACCAATTGATGATCATGGTCTGCCGTACCTCGCGACACATATTTACCATAACACGATATCGCTGATTTTTGCGGCTCCAATCAACATTGACGCAATCACTGAATGCCAACAAATAGGTTGCTGGTATGGCGGGCTTGGTATTCAATTTGCGGCAAGAATAAGAACGACGAACCGGGGGGCCAATACGTGACGGTTTCGACGTCGGCGACACTTCCACAGCCCATTTTGGAAGTGAGTGATTTATCCACCGTCTTCCGCACAAAGGAAGAAACGGTGCATGCCGTCAACGGGGTCAGCTTTGACCTCCGTGAAGGCGAATTGCTGGGCGTGGTCGGCGAAAGCGGCTCGGGCAAGAGCGTCACCATGATGTCGCTGATGAAGCTGCTGCCCATGCCGCCTGCGGAAATCATCTCAGGTAAGGTGATGTTCGATGGCAGGGATCTGGTCAGCATGTCGCCCCCGGAAATGCGCAAGGTCCGCGGCGGTGAGATCGGTTTCATATTCCAAGATCCCATGACCTCGCTGAACCCGGTGTTCAATGTGGGGTTTCAACTGATCGAACCCCTGCGTAAACACCTGGGCATGAGCAAGCGCCAGGCCCGCGACCGTGCGGTTGAGCTTCTGGAATTGGTCGGTATCCCGTCTGCCAGCGATCGCCTGGTGGATTTCCCGCACCAGTTTTCCGGCGGCATGCGGCAGCGGGTGATGATTGCCATTGCTCTGGCCTGCGATCCAAAGGTGTTGATCGCCGACGAACCGACAACGGCTCTCGATGTCACAATTCAGGCTCAGATTCTGGAACTGATCAAGGATTTGCGGCGGGAACTGGGTATGGCGATCGTCTGGATCACTCATGACTTGGGCGTTGTCGCCGGTATCGCAGATCGGGTCATCGTCATGTATGGCGGCCAGATTGTTGAACATGCCGAGGTCGGGGAATTGTACGAAAGGCCACTGCATCCCTATACCCGGGCGCTGCTGGAAACCCTGCCGAGCATCGATGAAGAGCGGAGCCGGCGCCTGAAAAGCATCGCCGGACAGCCGCCCGTTATGATCGCGCGGCCTACTGCCTGTCCCTTTGCGGCCCGCTGCGATCATGTGACGGAAAAGTGCCGCACGGCCCTGCCGCCAGCCCGGTCGGTTGGTCCTGGCCACGACGTGGCCTGTTGGTGGGACGTAGAAAACAGCAGGCTGCATGATGTCGCTTGACGTCGATACCGCGATGGCGGAAACCGACGGCAACCGGCTTGTCGCTGTCGATGGCTTGCGTATGCACTTTCCCATCTACAAGGGCATCATTCGCCGCAAGGCCGGTCTGATCAAGGCGGTCGACGGGGTCAGTTTCGACATACGGCGAGGCGAAACCCTGGGCCTGGTCGGTGAAAGCGGTTGCGGAAAATCAACCACGGGCCGGCTGATCCTGCGCCTCTATCAGCCAACGGACGGGCAGATCTTGTTCGAAGGCAGGGACATCACTTCCTTGAAGGGCGAGAAGCTGCGCAGCGTGCGGCCGCGTATGCAAATGATCTTCCAAGACCCCCAGGCCTGCCTCAATCCGCGCATGACTGTCGGCTCCATCGTGGCCGAGCCTCTGAACGAGCATCGCAAGATGAGTCGTGCCGAAAAGCAGGACCGGGTGGAGGAATTGCTGGACGCAGTCGGCTTGAACCCATCTTTCGCCAACCGCTATCCCCATGAATTCTCGGGCGGGCAGCGCCAGCGGATCGGCATTGCGCGGGCTCTGGCCCTGGATCCCGATTTTATTATCTGCGACGAGCCCATTGCGGCGTTGGATGTTTCGATCCAGGCCCAGGTGGTCAACCTGTTGGAAGACCTGCAGGAACGCTTCGGTCTGACCTATTTGATGATCAGCCATGACCTGTCCATGATCCGCCACATCGCTGACCGGGTGGCCGTGATGTATCTGGGCAAGATCGTGGAACTAGCTGACTGCGCCGATCTTTATAGCCGGCCAATCCATCCCTATACCCGGGCTCTATTGTCCGCCGTACCCGTGCCGAACCCGGCCAAGGAGGCAAAGCGGGAGCACATTGTCCTGACCGGGGATGTGCCGAGCCCCGCCGATCCGCCCGAGGGCTGTAATTTCTGCACCCGTTGCCCGGAGGCAAGCCCAATCTGCATGCAAACGGAACCGGAGATCAGGGAACTGGCACCAGGACACTTCGTTGCCTGCCACAATGTCGACGGTCCCGGCTAGGTGCCATGAAACATTTAATGGGATTAAACATAAGATGAGTGCGGGACAACCGCGCCAACAAACGAAAACAAACAAGGAGAGCTTAACATGGTGAGAAAATATCTAATGACGGCCACCTTGGCGGCGGGGACCTTCCTTGCCGCCACGGCCCAGGCGGAGAGGGGCGCCGACGGTCAGCTTAACCTGATCTATTGGCAGGCGCCGTCCATCCTAAACCCGTATCTTTCGGGTGGAACCAAAGACATCCACGCCTCGTCAATGATTATCGAGCCATTGGCGAAGTACGACGAGAACGGCAAGATGGTGCCGGCCCTGGCCGCCGCCATTCCCACGCCCGCGGATGATCTGAAATCTATCGTCTGGAAGCTGAAACCCGGCGTGGTCTGGTCCGACGGCTCGGCATTTACCGCCGATGACGTGGTCTTCACCGCCAACTATTGCATGAACCCGGAAGGCGGCTGCGCCTCCAACTCCAACTTCAATGATGTCTCGAAGGTCGAGGCCCTGGACAAGCTGACGGTCAAGATCAGCTTCTCAGTTGCCAAGCCATTCCCCTATGGCCCCTTTGTCGGTGCCCAGGTGCCGATCATCCAAAAGGCGCAATTCCAGAACTGCACCGGCGCCAAAGCCCCGGAATGCACCAAGGAGAATTTTGGTCCCGTCGGTACCGGGCCTTTCAAGGTCAAGGAATTCCGTGCCAACGACGTGGTCTTGTATGAACTGAACGAAAAATACCGCGACCCCAACAAGCCGCGTTTCTCTAGCGTGGTGATGAAGGGTGGTGGCGATGCGGCCTCGGCGGCCCGTTCGGTCCTGGAAACCAGCGAGTTCGACTACGCCTGGAATCTGCAGGTAGAACCGGAAATCCTTCGCAAGATGGCGGCCAAGGGCAAGGGCAAAGTGGTCTCGGCCTTCGGCACCGGCGTGGAACGGTTGATGGTCAACCTCTCCAACCCCGATGCCGGTCTGGGCGACAAGCGCTCCACCTATAGCGACGGCAAGAACCCGCATCCCTTCCTGGGCGATAGCGCCGTACGCCGGGCCTTGTCCCTGGCCATCGACCGGCAGATTCTGGTCGAAGCCGGCTATGGCAGCGCCGGTCAGGTGACCTGCAACGTCCTGCCCGCGCCGGCGATCTATGCTTCAACCGCAAATGACTGGTGCAAGAAGCAGGATATCGCCGCCGCCAACAAGCTGCTGGACGATGCCGGCTGGAAGCGCGGTGGAGATGGTATACGCGCCAAGGGCGGTGTGCGTCTGTCGATCCTGTATCAGACCTCGACCAACAGTGTGCGCCAGGGCACCCAGGCCCTGATCAAGCAGATGTGGAAGCAAATCGGTGTCGAGACCGAGCTGCGTAACATCAGCGCCTCCGTCTTCTTCGGCGGTGATCAATCGAGCCCGGATACCTATCAGAAGTTCTATGCCGATATCGAAATGTACACCAACAACTTCGAAGGTACGGACCCTGAAAAGTACATGGGCAACTGGGCCTGTAAAGAGATCCCCGGTCCCCAGACGCAGTGGGTCGGCTCCAACATGCCGCGCTACTGCAATGCCGAGTACGACGCCCTGGTGGCGAAGATGGCCAAAACGGCCGATCGCAATCAGCGCGCCGCCTTGGCGAAAAAGATGAACGACATGCTGATGGACTACGGCGCCATGATTCCGTTGATCCATCGCGGTGGTGTGTCGGCCCATTCCAACAAGTTGGGCGGCGTTCGCATGAACGTCTGGGATTCCCAGCTGTGGAATGTGCAGGACTGGTATCGCGTGAACTAAGGGGGTGAGTAACGGCGTGGCGCGGGGCCTGGACAGGCCCACGCCGCGCCGCCTCCCGTCCCCGGGCCCCTAGTCTTAGCCTAACGCTATGTTCAAATATACGATCAGGCGGCTGCTGTTCGCCGTGCCCACGCTGCTGGTGATCAGCTTCATCATATTCGCGTTGTTGGATCTGGCGCCTGGCGACCCCACTGGTGAATTGCCCCTGACCATCCCGCCCGAGACGCGGGAGAAGATCCGGGAAAGCCTGGGCCTGGATCAGCCATTCCACGTGCGCTATGCCAAATGGCTGGAACAGTTCTTCGTCAACGAACCCCTGAACATCATGGAGGAATGGTGGGGCATATCCATGGGCGACAGTGAAGGGCGCCTGCGGGTGACGTCCTGGGCCACGCGCAGCCCCGTCGTCGATCTTGTGGTCGAACGCATGCCGCAAACCCTGTGGGTGGTAGGGCTGTCCTATCTGGTGGGTATTCTGATTGCCGTGCCCATCGGCGTCATTTCTGCATATAAGCAATACTCCATATTTGATCAGATCGGCACTTTCATCTCCATGGTCGGGTTCTCGGTGCCCACTTTCTTTACCGGGGTGCTGTTGATCGTGATTTTTTCAGCAACCTTGGGCTGGTTACCGTCCATCTATGACACCACCCACCGGGTGGAGGACTGGTCCAGTTTCGCCTTCCAACTAAAACAGATTGTCATGCCGGTGATGGTGCTCGCGCTATTCAATGCGGCCCAGATCAGCCGTTTCATGCGCTCGTCCATGCTGGATAACCTGAACCAGGATTATGTGCGCACTGCCCGGGCCAAAGGTATGGGCGAAAGCGTGGTGGTGCTGCTACACGTCTTGCGCAATTCCATGATCCCCGTTGTTACGGTAATCGCCCTGGGCGTGCCGCAGGTGTTCTCCGGCGCCATCATCACGGAACAGATCTTCCGGGTGAACGGGCTGGGCCAGCTTCTGATCATCGGCATCCAGGGCGCGGATATGCCCCTGGTGCAGACACTTACATTCATCTTCGCCGTGTTGATCGTGCTCTTCAATCTGATCGCCGATCTGATCTACGGCATGCTCGATCCGAGGATCCGCTATGACTGACGTGATTTCCGACCGTAGAGGCGAAACCGTACGCCAGCATCGCAGCCTTTGGCTCGACGTCTGGCTGCAATTCAGGACCCATACCGGTGCCCTTATCGGCGTCGGCGTATTCATGTTCATCGTCCTCGCGGTGGTCTTCGGACCCTACATTCACGATATCGACCCGCAGTTCCTGGATATCCGCGACAAGAACCAGGGGCCCACCTGGAAGCATCCCTTCGGCACCGACAATTTGGGCCGGGATATGCTGGCCCAGGTACTGGCCGGCGGGCGCATCTCGCTGGCTGTTGGCGTGACGGCCATGTTGTTGTCCATGCTGGTGGGCGCGGTAATTGGCGTTATCGCCGGCTTCTTCCGCAAGCTGGACGGTCCCTTGATGCGGCTGACCGATCTGTTCCTCGCGTTGCCGATCTTGCCCCTGCTTTTGGTCATCATCATGTTGTTCCGGGATACCCTGCGCAACGCCCTTGGCCCGGAAACAGGCATATTCATCCTGATCGTACTGGTCATCGGCATCACATCTTGGATGCAGACGGCACGCATTGTCCGGGGCGACGTCCTGGCGCTTAAGGAGCGGGAGTTCGTGGTCGCCGCCAATAGCATTGGCACCCGCCAGGGCCGTATCATTACGCGGCACATTTTCCCCAATGTGTTGAGCCCCATCATGGTCTCCGCCACCTTGGGCGTCGCCAACGCCATCATCACGGAATCGGCGCTGAGTTTTCTTGGCCTGGGCTTTCCTTCCGATTTTCCCACATGGGGCCGGTTGCTGTTTGACGGTGTGGATTTCATGACCATTACGCCCGCGCGCGTGCTCTGGCCCGGCCTGGCGATTTCGTTGACGGTCTTGAGCGTCAATTACATGGGCGACGGCCTGCGCGACGCCCTCGACCCCCGCATCCGGGCGCGCTAGACCGGATCCCCGGACGGAGCAACGAGCAACAAGGCTCGTCAATTTCCGAGATGGACATGTGAGGCGCTACCTTGGAACAGTTGCCGTCGGGCATTTGACAGAGGTTCCCAAAGGTAGCGACAATTCATTCGCGGTCGCCGATGGGAGGACGAGCCATGGCCGAATATGAAGGCTTCGCGGAATTGGAGCGAAGAGGCTGGTCAGATGATTCTATTGCGGCAGGATATGTAGACCTGTTTTCCTCCGCCAGCGATTTAGCTATTCCGCCATTGGTTGGCAGCGTTAAGGATTGTGGGCGCGTGCTTGATCTTTGTTGCGGTCAGGGCAACGTGACGGGCGCCCTCCTCAACGAGGGGGTGGATGCCGTTGGTGCGGATTTTTCGCCCGCCATGCTTTCCCTCGCCCGTCAACGATTGCCAAGCGGAGAATTCGTCGAGGCCGACGCGCAAGATTTGCCGTTCGAAGACGGAGAGTTCGATGCTGTCGTTTGCAGTTTTGGGCTGATGCATGTCCCTGATCAGCCGCGCGCATTGAAACAGGTGCGCCGTGTTTTGAAGCCTCGAGGTCGGTTTGCCATGACGGCTTGGTGCGGGCCGGATGCTTCGCCAGGCTTCGAGGTCTTTTATGGTTGTGTACAAGAACATGGCAGTCAGGAAGTCGCGATACCTGAAAGTCCGAACTTTCATCAGTTTGCGAACATGGAACAGGCGAAATTGTTACTCGGTGACGCCAACCTGTTGTATTCGGGGCATGAGGTTATCGAATGTTATTGGACACTCGACTCAGCCAACGAGGTGGCGGAGATATTCGAGAAGGGCGCACCGCGGGCAGGGTATTTATTGACTAGGCAGCCAGAAGAAAACCGAGCGGCGATCAAGGAGGCTGTTGCCACCGCAGTTCGCGAACGCTTTACGGATGGAGACAAGTTTCACGTGCCAATTCCTGCGGTCTTGGTAACGGCGGCGGCCGTCTGAAGACCGCGCCTCCGCTCACCGAAGTTCTCTCTCGGCACAATGCCACCTCCCAACGCTATCGATGATGCTTTCGGTTCACTCCCGTGATCGGGCAAAACCGGCAATCTTTCCATTGGCGGGACACAGCACTCGTCGCATTCTGCTTGGGTCGCAGAAGGTCTTATTGTTCCGTGCCGCCCCCAGGCACCACCGCGTTCACCGGCCCAGCTGGCCGGATCTCTTGCATTGCCCAAGGTAGGGCCACCCGTGAAGTAGACAGAATGGCCGCTCACGACATACAGTCGCGGTACTTCCATATGTGTTGGCGAGACCGCCCAGCACCGGCCGTTCCATGATCCCGTCCCGAAGGAGAAGAAGTGAGCCAGAAGAAGCCCGCGCTGCTCGAAGGCATTCGCGTAGCCGACCTGACAACCGTGTTCTTCGGCCCCTACTGCACCGCAACGCTCGCCGATCTCGGGGCCGATGTGATCAAGCTCGAGCCCCAGGGCGACGGTGATAGCGTGCGGTTGATCGGCAATCCGCCGAACACCCCTGGCATGGGTCCCGTCTACATGCGCCTGAACCGCGGCAAGCGCAATGTTGACTGGGATCTGAAAACGCCGGCGGGGCACGATGCCTTCATGGCTCTGCTGGATACGTCGGACGTGTTCATCCACAACATTCGGCGCGATGCCATCGACCGCCTGGGCTTTGGATACGAGGACGTGCGTAAAATCCGCCCCGATATCATCTACGTGCATTGCTCCGGCTTTGACCAGCGTGGCCCTTACGCCGGCCTGCAAGCCTATGACGACATCATCCAGGCTGCCAGCGGACTGGCGCAGCTTCTGCCCATGGTCGACGGTAATTCTCAGCCGCGCTTCCTGCCGGCCGCCATCGCCGACAAGGTATCGGGCCTGCACGCGGTGTATGGCGTGCTGGCCGCGATCATCCACAAGCTGCGTACCGGCGAGGGTCAGCACGTCGAAGTTCCGATGTTCGAATCCATGGCCAGCTTCAACATGGCCGAACATCTGTGCGACAACGGCTATGTGCCGCCGACTGTGGGTCCGTCGGCGATCGGTCCGGGCGACAGCAACGGTTACTACGAGCGCCAGCTGGACCCCGCCCGTCAACCCATGCGCACCAAGGACGGCTGGATCGCCTTCGCGCCGTATCTCGACGACCGCTGGGTCCGCTTTTTCGAGGCTGCCGGCTATGGCCACGTGCTGAAGGAACCCCGCTTCATCGACAAGCCGACCCGCCGCGCGAACATGTCTCAAATGTTCCAGGTGATGGCGGCGATCGCGCCCGAACGCACCACCGACGAATGGCTCGCCCTTATGAAGACGGCCAATGTACCGGCCATGCGCGTGAACCGGATCGACGAGCTGCCTGCCAATCCACAGCTGAAGGGCAGCGGCCTGATCCGCGAGATGGAACATCCAACGGAAGGCCGGTATATCGATGTCGCCATGCCGGTACGCTTTTCTGCGACTGAAGATAGCGGCCCACCAGTGCCCCGTCCCGCCGCCAGAGTTGGCCAGCATTCAGCCGAGGTCGAGCAGGAATTGGGCATAGGGCCGGTGAAAGGGACTAAATGACTCAGCCGGCCTTGGGGCAAGCTGGGATCTTATGAAGCTCTGCGTCGTCGATGACTGGCGGCTAGCATGGTCAAAGCAGTCTCAATCCTAATGGGACACGGCGCCGGTTTCCGTGGCCTGCAGGTCGAAGGCGGCGGCCATGAGGGCCTTGGTATAGTCTGTGCGGGGGGCGTCAAAGATTTGTTCCGCCTTGCCCTGTTCCATGACCTTGCCGCCGCGCAGGACGATCACCTCGTCCGCCAGGGCACGGACCACCTTCAAATCGTGGGAGATGAATAGATAGGCCAGGCGGTGGCGGGTCTGCAGATCGCGCAGCAGATCGACGATCTGGGCCTGGACCGAGACATCCAGGGCTGAAGTAGGTTCGTCGAGGACCACGAAGCGGGGTTGCAACACCATGGCGCGGGCGATGGCGACGCGCTGGCGCTGGCCGCCGGAAAATTCGTGGGGGAAACGGTCCATGGCGGCGGGTTCGAGACCTACCTCCTCCAAGGTCCGTGCGATCAAGGCGCGGCGCTCGTCGTAGGCGCCGCCTTCACCGTGCACCAAAAGGCCCTCTTCGATGATCTGGGCGATGGACATGCGGGGGCTGAGCGAGGAGAAGGGATCCTGAAAGACCACCTGCATCTGCCGCCGCAAGGGGCGGAGCATCTTGCCGCTGAGGCCGTCGATGGTTTCGCCGTGGAAGCGTATGGCGCCATCGCTTGAAATCAGGCGGAGCAGCGCCAGGCCCAGGGTGGTTTTGCCCGAGCCACTCTCCCCCACGACGCCAACGGTATGGCCTTCGCGCACCTCGAGGCTAACCTCGTCCACCGCGCGCACATGATCCACGGTGCGACGGAAGACGCCGGCCTTAATGGGGAACCAGACGCGGAGATTTTCGGCCGCCATCACCATTGCGGCATCGTCTGGGGGATGGGCCGGTTTGCCGCCTGGTTCCGCCGCCAGCAGGTGCTTGGTGTAGTCGTGTTGCGGATTTTCGAAGATATCCCGCACCGGGGCCTGCTCCACGGCTTTGCCGCCGGTCATAACAAGAACCTTGTCCGCCATGTGACGGACTATGCCCAGATCGTGGGTGATCAGGATCATGGCCATGCCCAGCTTGGTCTGCAGCTCTTTCAACAGGGCCAGGATTTGCGCCTGGATGGTCACGTCCAGGGCCGTCGTCGGTTCGTCGGCGATCAGGATTTCCGGCTCGTTGGCCAACGCCATGGCGATCATCACCCTTTGCCGCTGGCCGCCGGAGAGTTGATGGGGATAGGCCTTGAGACGCTTCTCTGGCTCCTGAATACCAACCAGATGAAGCAACTCCAGGATACGGGCGCGAGCCTGCGGCGGTGTCATGTTCTTGTGCAAGGACAATATTTCGCCAATCTGGGTTTCCACCACGTGCAGGGGGTTCAGCGCCGTCATGGGCTCCTGAAAGATCATAGAAATGTTGTTGCCGCGGGCATGATGCAGGGTGGCTTCATCCGCGCCCATCAATTCGTCGCCCCGGTAGCGGATCGAGCCCGAGGGGTGGCTTGCCGTCTGGTAGGGCAGTAATTGCAAGATCGACAGTGCGGTTACCGATTTGCCCGAGCCGCTCTCGCCGACGATGGCCATGGTCTCGCCGGTGCTAAGGTCGAAGGAAACACCGTCGACGGCGCGCGACTGCCCGCCCTCGACCTGGAATTCGACGGAAAGGTCCCGGACCTGGAGGATTGGCTCGCTCATGCCGCCTTCTCCACCCTGGTGTCTTCCGCCACCACCGGTCCGGCTGCTACGCCCTTGCGTGGATCGAAGGCATCGCGCACCGCCTCGAAGATGAAGATCAGCAGGGTCAGCATGATCGACAGCATGATAAAGGCGGTGATGCCCAGCCATGGGGCCTGCAGGTTCGCCTTGCCCTGTTGCAGCATTTCACCCAGGGAGGGCGATCCCGGCGGCAGGCCGAAGCCCAGGAAGTCCAATGCCGTCAAAGTGGTGATGGAGCCCGAGAGTATGAACGGCAGAAAGGTGAGAGAGGCCACCATGGCGTTGGGCAGGACGTGGCGGTACATGATCATGGCATCCGTCAGGCCTAGGGCCCGGGCCGCGCGCACGTAGTCGAAGTTGCGGGCGCGCAGGAACTCCGCCCGCACCACGCCGACAAGGCTCATCCAGGAAAAGATCAGCATGATGCCCAACAGCCACCAGAAATTGGGCTCAACGAAACTGGCCAGGATGATCAATAGGTACAAGGTAGGGAGGCCTGACCAGACCTCGATAAAACGCTGGAACAACAGATCGGTCCAGCCGCCGAAATAACCCTGCACCGCGCCCGCCATCACACCGATGATGGACGAGAAGATCGTCAACACCAGGCCGAACAATACGGAAATGCGAAAGCCATAGATCAGGCGCGCCACCACGTCCCGGCCCTGATCGTCGGTGCCCAGCCAGTTATCGGCAGAGGGCGGCGCCGGCGCTGGAACGGGCAGGTCATAATTGATGGTGCGATAGCTGTAGCGGATTGGCGGCCAGATGACCCAGCCGCCGGCCTCGGCGATCAGGTCTGTAACATAAGGGTCGCGGTAGTCGGCTTCCGTCTCGAACTCGCCGCCGAACGCGGTTTCAGGATAGGTCACCAAAACGGGGGTGTAGAACTCGCCCTTGAAGCTGATCAGGAGAGGCTTGTCGTTGGCGATGAATTCCGCGAACAGGGCCAGGACGAACAGGCCGAGGAATATCCATAGCGACCAATAGCCGCGTTTGTTGGCCTGGAAATTGCGCAGACGCCGCCGTGTCAGGGGCGTTATGCGCCGGCCCAGGAATCTATCCTCAGCCCCCATGCCCTAGACCTCCCGCGTCTCGAAATCGATGCGGGGATCGATGATCATGTACATGAGATCGCCGATCAGGTTCAGGATCAGGCCCAGCAGGGTAAAGACATAGAGGGTGCCCATGACCACGGGATAGTCCCGGTTGAGGGCAGCCTCGAAGCCGAGCAGGCCCAGGCCGTCGAGGGAAAAGATTACTTCGATCAGCAGGGAGCCCGTAAACAACACACCGATAAAGGCAGCCGGAAAGCCCGCCACGACAATCAACATGGCGTTGCGAAAGACATGTCCGTACAACACCCGCCGTTCGCTCAGGCCTTTGGCCCGGGCGGTGACCACATAGTGCTTGTTGATCTCGTCCAGGAAAGAGTTCTTGGTCAGCATGGTCAGGGTGGCAAAGCCACCGATCGCCATCGCGGTGATGGGCAGGACCAGATGCCAGAAATAGTCTGCGATCTTGGCTGGCCAGCTCATATCGTCCCAGCCTTCCGAGGTCAGGCCGCGCAGAGGGAAGATGTCCCAGAACGAGCCGCCGGCGAACAGCACGATCAACAATACCGCGAACAGGAAGCCCGGTATGGCATAGCCGATGATGATCGCGGTGGACGTCCAAATATCAAAGCGGGTGCCGTCGCGCACTGCCTTGGCGATGCCCAGTGGGATGCAGACAAGGTAGGTGAGCAATGTGGTCCAGATGCCAAGCGAGATTGACACCGGCATTTTGTCGATCACCAGGGCGATCACCGGCCGGTCCCGGAAAAAGCTTTCGCCGAAATCGAACTGGATATAGTTCCAGATCAGCAGGCCGAAACGTTCATGGGCCGGTTTGTCCAGGCCGAACTGGCGCTCCAGGTCCTTGATCAATTCCGGGTCCAGGCCCTGGGCGCCGCGGTATTTCGAGGTGATGGCGGCGTCGACGCCCTGTTGCCCGGCGGTCTGCTGTTCGCGGCCCACTTCGGCCCCGCCGCTGCCCGAGACCCGGGCCGTGGCCTCCACCGCCGTGCCGGTCAGTTGCGCGATGACTTGTTCCACCGGGCCGCCGGGCAGGAATTGCAGGACGATGAAGTTCAGCAGCATGATGCCGAACAGGGTGGGGATCATCAGCAACAGGCGGCGGATGATATAGGCGATCATCTAGTTGCGGCCCAACTTCTCAGCCTTGGCCCGATCCCACCACCAGGTATCCAGCACGCCTCTGGCATATTTAGGCTTGATGGCCGGCCGTCCGAACAGGTCCCAATAGGCGATGGTGTGCGAGGCCTTGAACCATTGCGGCACCAGGTTATGGGTCCACATGATGACCCGGTCCAGGGCATGGGTGGCGTGGCGCAATTCGTCCCGCGTCTTCGCGGCGATGATTTTCTCGATCAGGTCATCCACCGCCGGGCTTTTCAATCCGGTGTAGTTGCGCCCGCCGGTCATATCGGCGGTCTTGGAATTCCAGGCATTGCGCAGGCCCAGACCCGGAGTCAGGGAGGATGAGTTGCGGAATGTGGTGATATCGAAATCGAACTCCTGAATGCGGCGCTGGTATTGGGCCGGTTCTACCAGGCGGAAGTTGGCGGCAATGCCAAGTTTCTCCAGGTTGCGCACATAGGGCATGACGATGCGCTCGAACAGTTTGCTGTAAGACAGGAACTCAATTTCGAATCCCTCGCCCTTGCCGTTGACCAGCTTGCCGTCCTTGACGGTCCACCCGGCTTCCTTCAACAGCTTCTTCGCGGCGCGGAGTTCGCGGCGGATATTGCCCGAGCCTTGGGTCTTGGGCGCCCGATACACCGGCCCGAAGACCTCCCCCGGCAGGTCCTTGCGCCAGGGCTCCAACAGGGCCAGTTCCGCGCCTTTTGGTGTACCCGCCGCCTCCATGTCGGAATTCTGGAAGATGCTATAGGTGCGCCGGTAGAGGCCATAGAACAGGTTCTTATTTGTCCATTCAAAATCGAACACCATGCCGATGGCCCGGCGCACCCGCCTATCGGCGAACTTGGCCTTGCGGGTATTGATAAAAAAGGCCTGGAAACCGGACGGGTTGTGATCGGGTAGCACTTCCTTGATCAGGCGGCCGTCTTTCACGGCGGGGACGTCGTCATACTTGGTGGCCCAGTTGCGCGAGGTGAAATCCTCGCGAAAATCAATCTTGCCGGCGAACAGGGACTCTAGGGCAATATCCCGGTCCCGGTAGTAGTCCCAGGTAATGCGGCGAAAATTGTTGCGGCCGCGATAGACCGCCAGATCCTTGGCCCAATGGTTCTCGGCCAGGACATAGGTGATGGAGCGGCCAGGATCCACCTTGTCCACCTTGTAAGGACCGCTGCCCAGCGGCGGTGTCATCGTGGTCTTGGTGAAATCGTGTTCAGTGTAATAGGCCTTGGAGATGACGGGCATGCCGGCGGCAGTGGCCGGCAAATCCCGGGTCAGGACCCCTTCGGCGAAATTGAAGCGGATCTTGCGCGGCCCAAGAATGTCCGTGCCGGTAATATCCTTGAACAGGACGCGAAAGGCGGGATGCCCCTTTGATTTCAGGGTTGAAAAGGAAAAAGCCACATCCTCGGTAGTGATCTCCGTTCCATCGTGCCAGCGCGCCTGGGGCCGCAAGTAGAAAGTGATGGATTGGCGGTCGTCTGGGATTTCCACCGCTTCTGCAATCAGGCCGTAATAGGAATCCTCCTCGTCGCCGGAACCCGTCATCAGGGTCTCGAACGTCAATAACCGGCCGGCAACACCGAACGGGTTCGAGCCCGCCGCCCATCGGCCCTTGAGAATGAAGGGATTGAGGCTGTCGAAATTGCCGTTGTACCACAAGCGCAAGTGCCCGCCCTTGGGGGCTTCGGGATTGACATAGTCGAAATGCTTGAAGTCGGGTCCGTATTTCAAACTGCCCAGTACGGCAAACCCATGTTGCGGCTTGGCCAGCGCGCCGGCCTGCCAAAACAAGGCCAGCGCTAGAATGAATCCGAAGCGAATCATGGCGCGATGATAGCAGATCGCCGTCACTTCTGCCCCTTCAGCGCCTTTTGCAGGGTCTGGTCCTTGGCCGTATCGACCCACCAGGTATCGGTGAAGCCCAAACCGTATTTCGGCTTCACTTTTGGTCTGGCGAAACGGTTCCAATAGGCGATGCGATAGCTGTTGATATGCCAGTTGGGAATGACGAAATGGTTCCACAACAGAACCCGGTCCAGGGCCCGGGAGGCAGCCACTAGATCCGCGCGGGAACCTGCGAAGATGATGTGATCGATCAGCTTGTCGATGGCGGGATCCTTGATGCCGATATAATTGCGGCTGCCCGGACGGTCGGCGGCGGCGGAACCCCAGAAGTCGCGCTGTTCGTTTCCGGGCGAAAGGGACTGGCCCCAGCCGCCGACGATCATGTCAAAATCAAAATCCCTGACCCGGTTGATGTATTGCGAAGTATCCACGACGCGGATTTCCACCTTGATGCCGAGGCGTTCCATGGCCCGCTGCATGGGCGCGACGATCCTCTCGAAGGCGGGGCTGACCAGCAGGACTTCGATCTCCATGGCCTTGCCGCTGGTGCCATGCACGAGACGGCGGTCTTTAACCACCCAGCCGGCGGCCTCCAGCAGTTTTTTAGCCTGGCGTAACTGGCGTCTTGATTTGCCCGAGCCATCGGTCTTGGGCAATTTGAATTCCTTGGTAAAGACCTCGTCTGGAATCTGCCCGCGCAGCGGCTCCAGCAATTTCAGTTCAGGGGCGCTGGGTTTGCCCGTTGCCGCCAGTTCCGAATTCGAGAAGAAGCTTTGGGTCCGGGTGTACTGCCCGAAAAACAGGTTCTTATTGGCCCATTCGAAATCGAAAGTCAGGGCCAGTGCCTGGCGGACGCGGCGATCCTGGAATAGTTCACGCCGGATGTTGAAGGCGAACGACTGCATCCCCGTTGGACTATTGTTAACAAGGGTTTCCTTGACCACGTGTCCCTTGTTGATGGCGGGAAACTTGTACTGCGTGGCCCAGACCTTGGCCGTGTTCTCTTGCCTGAAATCGAAGGCATTGGCCTTGAAGGCCTCGAGCGCCACCGTGGTATCCCGGTAATACTCAAACCGTATGCTGCCGAAGTTGTAGCGCCCTTTGTTTACGCCTAGATCCCGGCCCCAATAATCGGGCACCCGTTCGTAGGTAATGCTGCGCCCCGCATCCACTTTGGCGATGCGATAGGGTCCGCTGCCGAGCGGCGGCTCCAGCGTGGTCGCTTCAAAATCCCGGCCGTCCCAGTAATGTTTCGGCAAAATCGGGATCTGCCCGATGATCAAGGGCAGTTCACGGTTTTTCCGGCCCTTGAAGTGGAACTTGATCCTGTGCGCCGAGAGGATTTCGGCATTTGCGACGTTGGCGTAATAGAAACGGTAAAATGGCGCGCCCTTTGCCTTCAGTACTTCCAGGCTGAAGGCCACATCCTCTGCTGTGATCGCTTTGCCGTCATGCCAGCGCGCCTCTTTTCTGAGATTGAAGGTGACCGACGACAGATCGTCGGCGACTTGGGCATTCTCAACCACCAGGCCGTATTCGGCGAAGGCTTCGTCCCGGGAGGACTCCATCAGGGTGTCGTATATAAGGCCCAGACCGGCCGCCGAACTGCCCTTGATGGTGAAACCGTTCAGGGTATCGAAGGTGCCGCGCGCCTCCATCCGCACCAGGCCGCCTTTCGGCGCATCGGGATTGACGTATTCGAAATGACCAAATCCCGCCGGATACTTCAATTCGCCGAACATGGACATGCCGTGCCGTGCGCCTTCCGCCGCCAACACCTGCTGGCCGAGGAAAAGCATTCCGATTGAGAGCAGAACTGCGCGCATGGGGCATCTCCGGGCGAAATTGATCCTTCGTCGAACGATGGCGGTTCAATGGGGCAAATTCAAGGCATTCGGCCCGGGCCCTGTTCAGTTTTTCGTGGGATCTTGCATATTTGGCCGGAACATCAGGCTTGCGACGCGGCGGGCGGGGAGCGTTCCTCGCGCACCGGCAACATCAAAACCAAACCGACGAACAGGAAAATCAAGATGACGGATACGCCGGCCCGTTGGCTTTCGGCGACGCCCGTGACCCAGGCGATGGCAAACGGCGCCACGAAAGCCGTTGCCTTGCCGCACAGGGCATAAAGGCCATAAAACTCACCAATCATTTCCACCGGCGCCAGCCGCGAGAGCATGGTACGCGATGCGGCCTGGGCCGGGCCGCCGAAGATACCGATCATGATGCCGAATAGCAGGAATAGCTGCTCCGCCAGAGTAGTGAACATGCCTTCGCCCGGCGCTGACTGGCCGTATTGGATAAAGAAAAGAATGGTGTCCTTGCGGCCATCGCTGCCCAGGCCCTCGACTGCGATGGAGACGATCCCCAAAGTGGCGACAAATAGGCCGACGACGGCTACCAATATGGTCTTCTTCGAGCCGATGCGGTCGTCTAGCCAGCCGCCAAAGGACGCGCCCACGGCGGCGAAAATGGTCAAGATGATGCCGAAGATGCCCAGGTTGGTGGTGGTCCAGCCGAATGAGCCGGCGGCATAGATGCCACCGAAGGCAAAGACGGCGGACAGACCGTCGAAATAGATCATGCGGGCGATCAGGAACAGCATGATATTTCGGTAATGGCGTATCTCCCGCAGCGTGGTCAGCAATTGGCGCAGACCACGCCGCGCCGCTTCCCGCCGACCGATGCCGCTGGGCGGCACATCGGGGGTGAACAGCAGCAGTGGCAAGACGAAGATCACCATCCAAATGGCCGAGAATGGCCCCACCATGCGGTCATGCTCATGGCTGGCTTTGTCCAGGCCAAATAACGTCGTTTCCGGCAGGCTAAAACCGCCGAGAATGAAGCCCAATGAGATCAGGCCGCCAAGATAACCCAGCGCCCAGGCTTGCCCTGACAGTCGTCCCATGCGCGCCCGAGATACCAGGGTGGGCAGCATGGCGTTGTTGAACACGATGGCGAATTCGGCACCGAGGCTGGCCAGCACCACGAGCCCGAGGATCATGATCAGATCGCTGTCGGCGGCGCCTGGCAGGGCCAACCACAATCCGGCGCAGGCCAGGACGCAGACGGACTGGAACAGAACGATCCATGGCTTGCGAGGGCCGGAGGCATCCGCCATGGCGCCCATTACTGGGCTCAGCAAGGCGATGCAGAGGCCGGCGATGGCCTGGCCATAGCCCCAAAGTTCCTGCCCGCGGACGGCGTCGCCGACGACATGCGAGGTGAAATAGGGGGCAAAAATGAACGTGGTAACAAGGGTGAAATAGGGCTGGTTGGCCCAATCGAAAAGGGCCCAGCTGAACTGCCCCAGGCGCGGCGCTGGCGCCGCACCCGTAACCGTCAGGCTCCCGTCATCTTGAACCGCCTCGTCGGCCATGCCTGCACCCCCCAATTACGGGGCCGAGTTTAGCCGATTATCAGCCGCCGCATATAGCGGTTTGCCAGGGCCAGTTTGGCGATATCCATGCCCGCCGCCTCGAATTCGCCAATCATTTCGTCGCTGCGGGCGATGGCCGGGGCAAAGGTGTCACACCAGTCCGTTACGGCCGCCGGGCCGTCGGCGCCATTAGCACGGGTCAACACCACCGAGGTTAGGGCCCGTTGCTGGCCGCGCAGGTCCTCGACGATGGAGGTTATGGCCTGACGCTGCCAATGATCCTCGGTCTCCAGGGCTTCGGCTGCGCCCCTCAAGCGGTCAAGACCAAGGCGGGCGCCAAGGGCGAAATAAGTGCGAGCGACGTCGTCAACGGGCCGGCTGCTGTCGCCGGCCACTTGAACGATGTCGCAAGCTGCTGTCAGAGGCGCCAGGCCCTCGACCCGGCGGGCCAGGACCTCATCCACCCCCTGCTTAACCAATGCGGCGACGGCGCGGTCCATTTGCTTCTTCTCGTGCGGCCCGACCACATCTTCCAACTGCGCCGCCAGGCTGGCGACGCCGGGACCGAAAGAAGTCACGGTGGTGTTGATCTTCAGTGGCTGGTCCACATTGTGCAGGAACCACAGGGTCATCCGGCGCAGGAACTCGGCGATGGCCAGGACCATGCCGGTCTGAACCGACGTTGGCACTTGGTTGTCGACCATTTCGATCTCATTCCACAAGGCCCGCATGTCGAACAAATCGCGCGCCGCGGCATAACTGCGGGCAATGGCCTCAATAGAGGCGCCAGTTTCCGCCATAACGTCGCTGACAAAGGTTAGGCCCAGGCGGTTGATGATGGAGTTGGCGGTTACCGTGGCGATGATCTCCCGGCGCAGGCGATGGTTCAGGATCGCACTCCTATGGGCACGCCGCAGGGGCCTGGGGAAATATTTCACCAGATCCGGCAAAAGACCCTTGGAGTTTGCGAGGTCGCTATCCAGCAGTTTTTCGTAAAGCTCCATTTTGGCGTAGGACAGCAGGACCGAAAGCTCCGGCCGCGTCAGGCCATCGCCCTCGCCCAGGCGTTCTTCCACTGTTTCGTCGTCGGGCAGGTATTCCACATCCCGGTTCAGTCGGCCGGCCCGCTCCAAGCTACGCATATAGCGGGCATGGGATTGCAGCAGTTCCGGGGCCCGTTGCTCCAAAACGCTCAAAGCCTGGGTCTGCAAATAGTTGTCCCGCAGCACCAGTTCGCCTACTTCATCGGTCATCTCGACCAACAGGCGGTCCCGTTGCTTGGGCGTCATCTCGCCCTCGGCGACCACGGCGTCGATTAGGATCTTGATGTTGACCTCGTGGTCGGAACAATCGACACCAGCAGAGTTATCGATGGCGTCGGTGTTGAGGCGGACGCCCTTGCGGGCCATCTCCATCCTGCCAAGTTGGGTGATGCCTAAATTGCCGCCTTCGCCAACGACCTTGCACTTAACGTCGGCCCCGTTCACGCGTACTGCGTCGTTGGCGCGGTCCCCTGCGTCCTGATCGCTTTCACTGGCGGCCTTGATGTAGGTGCCGATACCACCGAACCACAGCAGATCCGCCTCTGCCCCCAACAGGGCGTGAATGAGCTCGTTCGGTGTCACTGATTTCGCTTTCAGACCAGTCAGCCGCTTCATTTCGGGGCTCAACGGAATAGCCTTGGCCTTGCGGTCAAAGACGCCGCCGCCCTTGGTGATCAGTTTGGCGTCATAGTCCTCCCACGATGAACGGGGCAGTTTGAACAGCCGCTCCCTCTCCAGCCAACTCCTGGCGGCATCGGGGTCGGGATCGATGAAGATGTTGCGGTGGTCAAAGGCTGCCAGCAGACGGATATGACGCGAGAGCAGCATGCCGTTGCCGAAAACATCGCCTGACATATCGCCACAGCCGATCACGGTGAAATCTTCGTTTTGGATATCCCGGCCCAATTCGCGGAAATGTCGCTTGACGGATTCCCAAGCGCCTTTGGCGGTAATACCCATGGCCTTGTGGTCATAGCCCTTGGCCCCGCCTGAAGCAAAGGCATCGCCCAGCCAGAAGCCGTAGTCCAAGGCCACGCCATTGGCGATGTCGGAAAACGTCGCCGTGCCTTTATCGGCGGCGACCACAAGATAAGGATCGTCGCCGTCGTAGCGTTCCACCTGGGCTGGCGGGACAACTTCTTGGCCCGAGAGATTGTCTGTCAAATCCAACAGGCCCCTGATGAAGGTCTTGTAGCATTCCACAGCCTCTTTCTGGGCCGCCTCCCGGCTCATGGCCGGGTTCAGTTTCTTGGGTACGAAACCGCCCTTTGAGCCGACGGGCACGATCACGGCATTTTTCACCATTTGCGCCTTCATCAGGCCCAGAACTTCGGTGCGGAAGTCTTCGCGGCGGTCCGACCAGCGCAGGCCGCCGCGGGCTACTTTGCCGCCACGCAGATGGACACCTTCAACCCGCGGCGAATAGACAAATATCTCGCGGAAGGGCCGCGGCAGGGGGAGGTCATCCACCGCCTGGCTGTCGAACTTGATCGCCAAATAGCTTTTCGGCCCGCCATCCTGGCCAGTCTGGAAGTAATTGGTGCGCAAGGCAGCATGGACAAGGTTGTGGAAGCGTCGCAGGATCCGGTCGTCGTCTAGGCTTTCGACGGCTTCCAGACCATCGAGAATTTTGCCATCCAAGGATGCCAGCGCGGCCTTTCGTTCCTCGCGCGGCGCGGGATCGAAGCGGGTGTGGAACAATTCGGCTATCGCCTGCGCGATGCCGTGATTGCGCGAAAGAGTGTCCTCCATATAAGCCTGGCTATAGGGCATTGCGGTCTGACGCAGGTATTTGCATAGACCGCGCAACACCACGACCTGGCGCCAATCCAGGCCGGCCTTCAGCACCAGGCGGTTGAAGCCGTCGTTCTCCATCTCGCCGCGCCAGACTTTCGCAAAGGCCTCCTCGAAACGGCCCTTGGAATTTCCAAGGTCAACGGCGGCGGCGGTCTCTTCCTCCAAAAGAAAATTATGGATCCAAACAGTTTCTTCCTGCGCCAGGGTAATCTGGAATAATTCCTCGCCGATAGCACGCAAGCCCATGTTTTCCATCATGGGCAGACAGTCGGAGAGGGGTAGGGCATGTCCTGGATGGAAGATCTTGAAGCGTACGACATGATCACCATCCTCGATCATGCGATAGATGTTCAGGTGCACATCGGCGCCGTCGATCAAGGTTTCAATCGCTTCTATGTCGCCCAAGGCGGCCTCGGCGTTGAAACGTTCGCGGTACGAGGTGGGAAAGGCCTTGCGATAGCGGCTGGTGAGGTGGTTCGCCCGCTCGTCGCCCCAGCGCTCCACCATGGCGTCGTAGAAATCATCCTGCCAGTCGCGGGCAGCGCTGATCAGTTGTCCCTCGACCTCGCTAAAATCGAGATCGGCCGGCGCGCCGCCTTCATTGATGCCCAGGATGAACTGTACCCGCGCCAACGAGCTGTGCCCGACCTCGGTGTAATAGCTAGACAGCCGCCCATTCACGGCCTCGCATAAAAGTGCCGCGAACCGTTCGCGCAACTCCGTGCTTAACCGCTCGCGCGGCATGTAGACCAACAAGCTGAAATAGCGATCAAACGTGTCCTTCCGGGCGAATAGTCGGAAGCGGGGCCTCTCCTGCAGGGCCAGGATGCCGGTGGCGATGCGGGTTAGGCTATCCACATCAATCTGCCACAATTCGTCCCTCGGATAGGTTTCCAGAATATGGGTAAGGGCCTTGCCATCGTGGCTGAGGGGATCAAAACCTGCCTGTTCGAGGGACAACGCAAGTTTGCGCCGCAACAGGGGAATGTCCCGCGGCGTGCGGTTGAAGGCGGAAGATGTAAACAGGCCCACGATGCGGCGTTCGCCTACCAGTCGGCATTCTTGGTCATAGCGTTTGATGCCGATGTAATCCATATGAACGGGCCGATGCACGGTACCGCGGACGGCAGTCTTGGTGACCAGCAGGATCTCCTCGCGCTCGGCGAAACGCTTGACCATCAGTTCGGCGGCCTGCTGCCCGACGCCGTCCTGCCGTATCAGTACGGGGCGGCTCTCGTCGCGGAAAATGCCAAGGGCGCTGCCAGGGACAGGGTCCATCTCTCCCTTCTTGCCGAAGGCATAGTCCTGGCTGCCGAGAAGTGTGAAATGGTTCTCGCGCATCCAGGACAGAAACGCGGCCGATTCAGCAACTTCCTCCTCGCTCTGCGGACAACTGCCGCCTTCGATCTGTTTGATTGCATCGTCCAGTTGCGCCTTCATGGCGGGCCAGTCGGAAACTGCGATCCGGACATCGTCCAGTACGCCGCGCAGATCCTCGCTGATCTTATCCAGGGCGGCCGCATCGCTTCGAGCGGCAATCTGGATATGCATGATCGCTTCGCTGATCCCTTCCTTGCCGTTTGGCATGGGTGGCAACAGCTCCTGCCGCGTGCCGCCTTCGTCCCGGCGCAATCGGATCACGGGATGGATCGCCAAATGCACTTGGCAATCCCATTGGTTTAGGTTTCCGGTTATTGAATCCACAAGGAACGGCATGTCGTCCGTGACGATTTCAATGATCGTATGTCTGGATTTCCAGCCATGTTCCTCGTTGCGCGGGTTATAAACCCGCAGTTTGGTTTCGTTTTCCGCCCTTTGCGTGGCGAATTTCCAAAGTGATAAAGCGGCGCCATAAAGGTCTTCCACGGCGGCCTCGCAGATGTCTTCGGCTGCGACGCGGGCATAGAATTGCTCGACGAAATTCTTGATTTCGGCGCATTCGGACTGTTTGAAGCGCGTTTCCAACAACTGGGAAACCTGTTCCAAACGGCTGTGGCGCTGTTCCTGTATCCGGCTATCTAACATGCCCGAACCTCCGACGGCGTTTCCTGCTGCCTATGGATTATCTGCGGCCAAATCTGTGCGGCCTTAACTGATATATAGGAACGTAATCGGATTACGATGACCGCAATAAACCCGGCAGGCAAGAAATATTCGAGCGCTACAATATTTAGAAATGGTTGAGAATTTATTGCGCTATTTGCGTGGTCTATTTTTGATTATTTCCAGTTCGCATCTTGCTGCATGACGCGGAATGTCCATGGCGGCTATTCGGCGGCAGACTTGGTGTACTCGGCGCCGTTTTCATCAACCTTGTCCTCGTCATAGTCCAATGGAATACGGAAGGGGGCCGGCGATGTTCTTCGCATGACGATATTGACGGCTGTATCGACGGGATCGGTATGGGGCAAGCCGTGGTCGAATAGGACCTGTGGCACCGCGTGGCTGCCAGGGCCCTGATCGAAACGCAAATGGACAACCTCGTAATTGTTGGCAGTTAGCAAGCGTTCAAAGAACTTCACGTCGTACTTGAAAAAGCCGTGATAGTGGAAATCGGACATGGGCAAGTTGTGCCACATGATGCCGCCGTCGGGGCTGGCCAGGTCGTGGATGACTTCGAAGCAATTGACCTGATTGAGAATATGCTCGGTCGTGCCGAAATTCTGCACCAAATGTGCCGTGCCCTTTAGGTGGGCGGGCACTTTATCGTGGTTTAGGTCGAACACCACGTTGCCTTCCCCCTGGTAGACATCCAGGGCTTGATATTTGAACCCTAGCCGCTCGAACAAGGGGCGGCTGTAACGATACGCAGTCAATTCAGACAACGTCAGTTTCTCGAAATCTGCCTCCGGCAGGAATTGCAAAAATAAATCCCGCAGTTGGAAAAGGTCGATGCCGCCGTTGAATTCCTGAGCGCCGAGATCGACCAACATGGCGTCCTTGGGCACAAGGCCCTGTTGCATGAGTGAACAAGCAAAATGCACGTTGTCGATATTGGTCCCCATGGCCTCGAACGCCTTTCTATTATCGATAGTCGCTTACGTGTTGGCCGCTTGTTCGATTAGGCCGTCGATCTGCTCTGCCATGAAACGATAGGTTTGCGCCAAATTCTCGTCATCGGTGCCGGTTTCGTCCTTGAGCACCAGCATTTGCCGCAGAAAGTGAATAACCGGGTAGGTGGGTGATGCGGCGACCTGTTCTGCGCGAAAATCACCCAGCACAGTGCTTATGCGAGCCCGTTCACCAGGCGGTAGATTGCCCCCCACCACCAGGCGCAGGCCTTCGCCCGCTGTCTCCATCGGGTTCAAATGCCCGGCGTCGCCCTCCGCACGCGCGATCAGGGTTTCGATATCACCCCGAAGGCCTTGCAGTTCCGAAAGCGCTTCCGCCGGATCCTTCGCCGCATGGGCTGCAATCATGTTTTGCAGGAAAAAGACCACCGGATATGTATCCGACGCGGCCAGGCGGTGGTAATCAAAATCCGCCAGCAGATTCAAAGCCCTACTGGTTTCGCTATCGGTCAGAAGGCTGTCTGGACCTTCTATGCCGTGATTGACGTGGACGGGTGGGCAGCTCTGCAGAAAATCGGGATCGACAAAACGGGCGATACGCTGGATCGTGCCTGGATCGTTCAGATCTTCCGTTGCGAGGGAGAGATGGTTGTCGAACAACGTCAAATTCTCTTCTATCGCATTGTGCGTTGCATCGTAATGCCATGCCAGCCGCTCATCCAGGTTCAATGCCGCCCATTCCTCTTCCGTCATTTCGCCGGTGTGCGCCGCGCCAGGGCGGACGGGATCGTATTTTTCTTGCGCTACGGCCTCGGATGACAGCCGAGGTTCAACGTAACCATCCCACAACAAAGGGTCGGCCAGGGCAGCGCGCCGCATGGAGGCAATGCACTCGTCCCGGTTCCGGCGTACATGGATGACCTTCACGTCACCACCGATCACATCTCGTATGACCGGTAGGGCCAGGCCGAAGCCGTTGCCCGCGACGACATCCGTGTCCCAGGACCGGCAGATATTGCGCATCCAACCGTCATCACCGCCCAGATACTGAGTAACGCCAGAGAACGTCAGAAAACTGCCCCCGTCGTGTCTTACCGTGGCTTCCCGGCCGTTTGCGGCATGCAGGTTCGCGATCAGATTGGCCAGGGAACGGGTGCCGTCCCGGCCCGCACCAAGCACCAGGACGCGCGGCGGCTTGTTAATTTGGACTTCCTCGTGCACCTCGCCCGCCAATTCCTCGAACTGGGGGCTGCGCTTGACGGATGGATGGAAGTGGATGCGCCAATCGTCGAAAGTCTGGAACAAGTTGCAGCTTTGGCAGCCGTTCATCCACCTTTCGCGGCGCAGCTTGCGGTAGGCCTTGCCGTTCCAGACGTCGTGAAAATCATGGCGGACGGCATTGCCCATGTCGCCGTCGCCGACATGGCAGCAGGGCGGTGTATTGCCCACGGACATGATCATGGCTTCATCGTCGGGCCAGAAACAATGTTTCACAGGATCGAAAGTGCGTTGCTCCTCGGTGCCGAACTCGCGGCCATTGACCCGCACCCCCAGTTCCTGCCCCAACGTCTTGGCGGCTCGGAAACTGGCGTTATAACGCTCCTTGTGAAAGAAGATGTTGTAGTCGATATGGGCGACCCGGTTCACCATGTACTGGTTGAACTCCACCAGGGAACCGCCGACGGATTTCGCCAGACGCACGAAATCGTCCATTTCGTCGATGTTCTCGCTATGCACCACATAGTGCAGACCGACCCGTGCCCGAGCCTCGTCGTCCAGATTGTCCATGAATTCGCCGACGCGGCTCATGGTGCGTTCGAACTGACAGGGCACCTCTCGGATATTCTCATCGTCGGCGAAGCGCTTGCCTTTATATGCTTCCGGCGCGGTTTCGCGGGTATAGCGGAACAAGTAGGGGTACATATCCCGTTTGTAGGTGGCCGGGTGGGCCGCATTCAGGGAGATCGCCAGATAGTTAAGTCGCGGCCCCAATTTTTCGGCCCATTTCTTTGATAGCAAGGTGCCGTTGGAAATGATGTAGATCAGATTCTTGCGGGGATTGATGGAATAGATGAAATCCAGCACTTCCTCCAATTGGGGGTGGAGAAAGGTTTCGCCGAACCCGGCAAGCTGGATCACCTCGGCTTCCCTGAGAGGTCCCTCCATCTTGTAGACGTTCTCGATGGGCATATTACTGCCCTTGTTGCCCAGACCCTGCTCATATTCCTCCCGAGTGCAGATGAAGCACTTCAGGTTGCAGCGGTCGGTCAAAGCGAGGGTCAGTTTTTTCGGGTACGGCGCCCCTGCCGGCGAACTGCTCATCGCGGGAAATCCATCAATTCATTCATTGCCGCAGGCTACGGCTAGAAACTGAAGGAAAGGTAAAACGGTATATCAAGTATTAACGGCGGTTTGCCGCGCTTGCCGCGGCCTGGGCCATCAGGTTGTCCACCTGTTCGCCCATGAAACGATAGGTCTCGCCTAGGCTGGGGCTGCCCTGGCCGTCTTGTTCCTGCAATACCAATAACTGCCGCAGGAAATAAATAACTGGATAGGTTAGGGAACCGGCTAGATTCTCGGCCCGAAAATCGCCCAGAACCGTTTCCACGCGCGTGCCTTGTGCCTGGGGCAGGGATCCGCCAACAACCAGCCGCAGGGCCGGCGGTTCGTTCTGTCCTTCTTGTCGGCCAAGAGGCTGGCGCCCTTCGCTCTGGGCGATCAAGGCATCGATTTCGCCGCGCAGTTCCTGTAATTCCGCCAGGGCTTCACCAGTATCCTTGGCGGCCTGGGCTGCGATCATGTTTTGCAGGAAATAGACCACCGGATAGGTTTCCGAAGCCGCCACGCGGTGGTAGTCGAAATCGGCCAAGGCGGACCGTATTTCATTCTGATCCGCGACCGCGCCATCGAGAGCATGGTTGACATGCACCGGTGGGCAAAGCTGCTGGAAGGATGGATCAATGAACCGGGCGATGCGCGCGACTGTCGCCGGATCGTTCAAGTCTTCGGTGGCAATCGACAAATGCTGTGGAAAATGATGCAGGTTCTCTTCCACGGCCCGATGAGCGGCGTCATAGAGCCAGCCCAGGCGGTCTTGCAGGGAAAGAGCCTGCCAGTCATCTTCCTCCATGCCGTCGACCAGGGGTGCGCCGGGGCGGACGGGATCGAATTTCGGATCCAGAGGAACGGGCATCCCATTGTCCAGATCCACATAGCCGTCCCAATAGAGCGGTTCCGCCTTCGCCACCTTCGACATGGCGTCGAGGCAGCTATCCCGTTCACGGCGCAGATGGATGACCTTTACGTCATCGCCGAAAATCTCGTGGATGAGGGGCAAGGCAAAATTAAAGCCGCTGCCCGCCACCACATCCGCGTCCCAATTGCGGCAGATGTTCTCCATTACATCGGGGTCGTCATGAAGGTATTCGGCAACGCCGGCGAAGGTGCGGAAGCTGGCGACTTCGTGGTGAACCTTGGCCTCTGCGCCGTTGGCCGCGTGCAGATTGGCGATCAGATTGGCGACGGAGCGGGTGCCATCCCGGCCCGCGCCAAGTACCAGGAACCGCGGCCGGCGCGGGTTCGGCCTCTCCTCCTCCATGCGGCCAGCCAGTTCCTCGAACCGGGGGCTTTGCTTAACTACCGCGTGGAAGTGAGTGCGCCAATCGTCAAAAGTCTGGAATAGATTGCAGGTGTAACAGTCCGACATCCAGCGTTCCCGGCGTAGCTTTTCGTAGGCCTTGCCGTGCCAAATGCGGCCGAAATCGGTTTCCAGGGCGTTACCCAGGCTGACCGCCCCCATGTTACAGCAGGCCGAGGTTTGCCCCGGCGTGAAGACGATGGCCTCGGTCGTGGGCCAATTGCAGTCCTTGTCGGGATTGAAGTCCTGTTCCGGTTCGGAATTGAATTTGCGCCCCGTGACTTCCAGACCTAGTTCCGCGCCTAGATCCATGGCTTCCTGGATCACGGCGTTGTAGCGCTCTTTCTGGAAGTAAACGGCATAGTCGATGTGTTCGACCCGGCTGACCATGAAATGGTTGAATTCGATGCGGCCCACCCCGATGGCTTTGCCAAGGCGGACGAAATCGCACAATTCGTCCATATTGTCCCGATGCACCACGAAATGCAGGCCGACCCGCCGCCGGGCCTCGTCATCCAGGGCATCGACAAACTCCTGAATTCGGCCCAGGGTGCGTTCGAACTGACAGGGAACTTGGCGGATATTTTCATCGTCCGCAAAACGCTTGCCCGTATAAGCCTCTGGCGCCGTTTCCCGGGTATAACGGAACAAATAGGGATACATATCCCGCTTGTAGCTGGTGGGATGAGCGGCATTCAGGGAGATTGCCAGATAATTCAACCGCGGCCCGATCTTTTCGCCCCATTTCCGGCTCAGCAATGTGCCGTTGGAGACCATGTAGATCAGGTTTTTTCGGGGATTAATGGAATAGATGAAATCCAGTGCCTCCTCCAACTGAGGATGCAGAAAGGTTTCGCCGAAACCGGTCAATTGGATAACCTCGGCATGGCTCAACGGCACTTCCATTTTGCGGAAATCTTCCAGGGCCATGTTGCGGCCAATGTTACCGGTGCCCGCTTCGAACTCTTCCCGGGTGCAGATGAAGCACTTCAGGTTGCAACGGTCGGTTAGGGCAACCGTAATTTTCACCGGGTAAGGTGCCGTCGTCATTCGGTCATGGCCAATCATGCTTGCAATGGTCCCCATGTGACCATGGCCGCAGGCTAAGCCCAGATCCTGAAGGAATGGTAAATCAGGCTTGGCTCAGGTGAGCCTTGACCCCTTGGGAATGGCGGTTCCGCGCAGAAAATCGCCGGCCGCCATGACGCCCTTACCTGGCCTTTGCAGGCGCAGAAGCCGCAGGGCGCCGTCGCCGCAGGCGATCAACAGTTCATCGTCCAGCGCGGTGCCGGGAAGGGCGTCCGAGGGCGCGGCGGCCGGTTCCGCCAACAGAATCTTCAGGCGGTCGGCCTGCCATTGGCACCAGGCACCAGGGAAGGGTGAAAGACCGCGAATAATATTATCCAATTCGACCGCAGGCCGGGACCAGTCGATGCGCGCCTCGGCTTTATCGATCTTGCTGGCGTAGGTGACGCCGACTTCGGGCTGGGGCCGGGCCTGAAGCGAGCCGGCGGCAACGCCGCGCAAAGCCTCCACCATCAGCGGCGCACCCAGTTCGGCAAGCGCATCATGCAGGCTGCCGGCGGTATCTGTCGGCCCGATGGGTCGTTCCGCCCGCAATAGTTCAGGGCCCGTATCCAGGCCTTCGTCCATGGCCATGACGCAAACGCCCGTCACTTCGTCGCCAGCCATCACGGCCCGTTGGATGGGCGCGGCGCCACGCCAGCGCGGCAGAAGGGAGCCATGCAAGTTGAAACAGCCCAGCCGCGGTGCTGTCAGTATCTCCCGCGGCAGGATCAGGCCATAGGCCACGACCACGGCCGCGTCCACCTTCAAATCGCCGAATTCGGCCTGCGCCTCGGCCGTTCTCAAGGTTGTGGGAGTGCGGACCGGAATGCTGAACCCTTCGGCGGCGTGATGAACGGCACTGGGGCGCAGTTTTTTGCCGCGCCCGGCCTGACGTGGCGGCTGGGTATAGACGGCGATGACGTCGATATCGGGTGCCGCAACCAATGCGTCTAGCGTGGGCAGGGCGAAATCGGGCGTGCCCATGAAGACGACAGACAGTGCCGCCATTAGGCGCTGACCTTTTGCCGCCTCGCCTTTTCCAGCTTGCGCAGGATCATGCTCCGCTTCACCGCCGACAGGTGGTCAACGAACAGCCGCCCCTTCAGGTGGTCCATTTCATGCTGAATACAGCGGGAGAGCAGGCCATTTGCCTTCAGTTGCTGAGATGCGCCGTCGTAGTCGAGGTAATTGACCGTGATTGCTTCGGGGCGGGGCAGATCGGCGAATTGTTCCGGCAACGACAAACAGCCCTCATTATAGGTCTCGATCTCGTCTGAGTATTCCACGATTTCCGGATTGACCAGGAATAAGGGCGCGTTGTCTTCGTCATCCCGAGAAACATCAACAGTGATCAGGCATTTGGGCACGCCCACCTGCACCGCCGAGAGGCCAATACCCGGGGCGTCATACATGGTTTCCAGCATGTCATCCAGCAGCTTGCGCACCCCGTCATCGACAATTTCGACGGGTTTCGATTTCACCTTCAACCGGCGGTCCGGCGCGGTGATAATGGGGAGGATGGCCATGATTCGTTCGCTGCGATCGGGTCAAGAATTGTGCGTTGGCCCTTAGGTAGTATGCCCCCGAAACCGGGTCAAGTTCCCGGGAAAGGATTGCCTCATGGAGATGTTGATCGGCGCCCTTATAGCGGCGGCCCTGATTTTGCTGGGTGGCGGGATAGCCTATCTGGCCTGGCAGCGGCGGGGTCCGGGCCCTGATGACGAGCGCCTGGACGCCCTGGCCGCCACTGCGGCCGCCTTGGCCACCGCGCAGGCCGATTTGGGCGGCCGGTTGACGCAAATGTCTGAACAATCGGCGGCGGAACGTGCGGAATTGCTGCGCACCCTGCAAGACCGGTTGGACGGTGTCAGTAAGCGCATGGGCGAAAGCCTGGAGAAATCGGCGACCAAGACTGCCTCTTCCCTAGGCGAATTGGGCAAGCATCTGAACGTTATCGACCAGGCGCAGAAAAACATCTCCGATCTGGCCGGCCAGGTCGTGGGCCTACAGGATATCCTGGACAACAAGCAGACCCGGGGAGCCTTCGGGGAAGTCCAACTTGAGAATCTTGTGACTTCGATCCTGCCGCCCTCGGCGTTCGATTTTCAGGCGTCCCTCTCGAACCAGCGCCGGGTTGATTGTCTGATCCGCCTGCCCCAGCCCCCGGGGCCCATCGCCATCGACGCGAAATTTCCGCTAGAGAGTTACCATGCCCTACACAAAGCGGAGGACGATGCGCAGGCCAAGGCGGCGCAACGAGCCTTCCGCACGGCCATTGGCAAACACGTCAAGGACATACAAGAGCGATACATCTTGCCCGGCGAGACCGCCGACAGTGCCCTGATGTTCCTGCCGTCAGAAGCGGTTTATGCGGAACTGCATGCCAATTTCCCCGAGACCGTGGAACAGTCCTATCGCGCCCGCGTCTGGATCGTCTCTCCCACCACTTTGATGGCTACATTGAACACAGTGCGCGCGGTGCTGAAAGATGCCCGCATGCGTGAACAGGCCGGCGTCATCCAGGCCGAAGTGCAGAAGCTTTTGGACGACGTCAAACGCCTGGACGAGCGAACGCAGAAACTGCAGACCCATTTCGCCCAGGCCGGTAAGGATTTGGAGCAGATCGGCACCTCGACCAGGAAGATCGCCCGGCGGGCGGAGCAGATCGAAGAGGTGCAATTGGCAGAGGCCGACAGTGATGCCCTGGAGCCTGGACCAATGGAAAGCCAACTCAGGGGCGGTGACGTGGTGGATCTACCAAACCGGCGCTCGTGATCAATTCCTAATCGTCATTTTCCCTGAAAACCAGGAATTGTAGCCATCGCAGAAAGTCCTGCTTGCGGGGAAACCGGGCGATATTCCAGCGCTCGCCAGGAGATTCAGCCCTCGCATGCTCCAGAAATCTCCACCGACTCGCGCGGAACTTGGTTTTCTCAGTGCGAAGTGTCACAAAAATGCAAAAAAATGTCGATTTATATCGAATTGATATATTGTGTTTTTGAATATTTTGACGATATTATCCTCAAGACAGGCAGTAGTACTGGGTGAAGGCACGTCGCCCAGGCAACGGAAGGAAAAGCGCTTTAAGCGCGATACGAGGAAGCAATGTTGGATATCAGACGCCCAGAACCGAAGGCAGCCCTGATTTGGATGGCCGTGTGGCTGGTCGCACTGATCGGCCTGGCGCTGGTTCCCATGAACGGCTCCAACCCCGAATTCGCCGGTATGACGGATGAGATTCACTACTCCTCCGGTGCCGACAATGGCGGTTACAAAGCCA
This sequence comes from uncultured Rhodospirillaceae bacterium, assembly GCA_964344935.1. GTDB lineage: Bacteria > Pseudomonadota > Alphaproteobacteria. The sequence goes on along the minus strand of CAYFPL010000006.1, from coordinate 170,237 downwards.
TGTCGTTTGAGCAGAAGGGCAAGGGTTAGCCCGCGGACGACCGATCCCCGCTTCGGCACCGGGGATTTGCGCCCGCGGGCGGCGGGCGCTAATTTGGCCCGCACGGGGCAGTGCAATCGGGCCGGTCAGACCCCGCATAAGGGTCAGGTGCCATGAGCGAAGCTGTCACCCCATTCAAGCTGTCCATCCCGGAAACTGAACTCGAGGATTTGCGCCGTCGCCTGCAAGCGACGCGTTGGCCCGAGGCCGAGACCCCTGACGATTGGTCCCAGGGCATTCCGTTGTCCTATATGCGGGAAATCTGCGAATACTGGGCAAACGATTACGATTGGCGGCCCTGTGAAGAGCTTTTGAACGGTTGGGATCAGTTCAATACAGAAATCGACGGTATCGATATTCACTTTCTCCATGTGCGTTCGCCACACGACGGTGCCATGCCGTTGCTCATCACCCATGGTTGGCCGGGCTCTGTCCTAGAATTCCGCCATATCATCGGTCCCCTGACGGACCCAACGGCGCATGGCGGCAGGGCGGAGGACGCCTTTCACGTCATCGCGCCATCCCTGCCGGGATATGGCTTTTCCGGCAAACCGGCTGCGCCTGGCTGGAAAATCGAAAAGATCGCCTCCGCCTGGGAGGAACTTATGGCTCGCTTGGGCTACGACAAGTATGTCGCCCAGGGGGGCGATTGGGGTTCTGCCGTAACACGGCAGCTGGGCGTGCAGGCCGCCGCTCATTGTCTGTGTATTCACCTGAACCTGGTGTCGGTGCGCCCAGACCCGGAAACCATGGATGATTTGACCGAACAAGAGAAAGCGGCCATCGCGGCAGCGAAACACTACCAGGATTGGGATTCGGGCTATTCCAAGCAGCAATCGACCCGACCGCAAACCCTGGGCTACGGCCTGACCGATTCACCCATTGGTCAGGCGGCCTGGATATTGGAGAAATTTTGGGCCTGGACCGATTGCGACGGCCACCCCGAAAACGCGCTGTCCCGTGACGAGATGCTGGACAATGTCATGCTGTATTGGCTGCCCGGCACCGCAGCCTCATCAGCGCGCCTCTATTGGGAAAGTTTTGGTCGTTTCCGGCCCAAGGACGTCAAGACCCCGGTGGGGTGCAGCATATTTCCGAAGGAGATCTTTTCGGCCTCCCGCCGCTGGGCGGAAAAAGCCTTCGACAACATTATCTACTGGAACGAACTGGATAAGGGCGGCCATTTCGCCGCCTTTGAACAGCCGGACGCATTCGTGGAAGAATTGCGCGCCTGCTTCCGCGCGGTGCGCTAGCCGCGCCCATGACCACAGCCAAGGCGTCCGTGCCGGTCTTGATCCCGGCCCTATTGATTATGGCCTCGGCCACCGCGGTCCTGTCCACGGACCTTTACACACCTTCAATGCCCCATCTCCAGGGCATTTTCGAGACAGATGCATCGCGGGTGCAATTGACCCTGACTTTGAACCTGATCGCCTATGCCCTGGCGCAGCTTTTCTATGGGCCGTTGTCGGACCGGATCGGTCGCCGTCCCGTATTGCTGTTCGGCATGATCGGTTTCGCGGCCTCCTCGATCCTTTGTGCCGTTGCCGGCTCCATCGATGCGTTGATCCTGGGCCGCATCCTGCAGGGCCTGACGGCTTGTGCCGAGGCCGTCGTGGGCTATGCCATCATACGCGAGCTGTATGACGAGGCTGGCGCTGTGCGTGTCCTCGCGGTCTATGGCATGGCCATCGCCATCGCCCCGGCAATTGGCCCGGTGGTGGGCGGGCATATGCATGTCTGGTTCGGCTGGCGTTCGAATTTCGTGCTGTTGACCGGCATCATCGCGATTGCCGTGGCGCTGATCTGGCGGTTTCTGCCGGAGACGGTAGAAAGACCGGATTATGGCGCACTGAAGCCGCGAAGGGTGCTGCGGGGCTATTTCACTCTGCTGAGCGATGGACCGTTCATGAGTTACACCCTGATCATGTCCCTGGTCCTGGGCGGTCTGTTCGCCATTGTCGCCGCCTTTCCCTTCCTCTTTATCGAACGCATGGGCGTTGCCACGGAAAATTACGGCTACTATTACGCCGCCGTGGTGTTGGCGTTTTTCCTTGGTTCCCTGGCCGTCAACAGGGCCGCCGGCCGCATGGGCAGCGACATGTTGCTGGCAATTGGATTGGTCCTCGGCGTCCTGGGCCAGGTGGTTTTCCTAGTCCTGGTGGCCACCGGCTTGGAAGACCCAGAGTTCGCTACCCTCAGCCAATGCTTATTTGCCTTCGGCTTGGGTCTGATCTTTGCCACCGCGCCGGTACGGGCTTTTGACGTCTGTCGCGCCGGCCACGGATATGCCGCCGCCATGATTGGGGCGCTGCCCATGGCGGGCGGCGGCCTCGGCACGTTCTGCATCGCTTTGTTGCATGACGGTAGCGCCTGGCCCCTGGCCATCGTCCTGTTCTCGACTTCCATGATCGCCGGTGCGCTCTATCTCTTCATCCGACCCTGGCGCGTCGGGGCGGGCGGTGAGGAGGTAAAAGCCTAAACTGGCCGGCGAGCGCCCAGCGCCGTGGCCAAGGTGCCGTCGTCAAGATAGTCCAACTCGCCGCCAACGGGGACGCCGTGGGCCAGGCCCGAAATCTTGACGCCGCAATCTTCCAGGCGCTCGGCCAGATAGTGGGCTGTTGTCTGCCCATCGACAGTGGCATTGGTGGCCAGGATAACTTCAGTCACGGCTTCCTCGCCGGCGCGGGCGATCAGACCGGGGACGTTCAGGTCTTCCGGGCCGACGCCATCCAGGGCCGAAAGCGTGCCGCCCAGAATGTGGTAGCGGCCCTTGAACACGCCCGAACGTTCCAGGGCCCACAAATCGGCAACACTTTCCACGACGCAGATGACGGACGGGTCTCGCCGTTCATCACGGCAAATGGCGCAGGGCTGGCTGCTGTCGAGATTGCCACAGATTTCGCACGTCTGGACGGACTCGGCCGCCTGACTCATGGCCTGGGCGAGGGGCTGGAGCAAACTATCCTTCCGGTTGATTAGATGCAGGGCGGCCCGGCGGGCCGAGCGCGGACCCAGGCCCGGCAGTTTCGCCAGCAGTTGGATCAACTGGTCGATCTGGGTGCCGTTCATGGAACCTTGACCAGAGTTAGAAGGGCAGCTTCATGCCCGGCGGCAGGGTCAGGCCGCCGGTCAGCTTGCTCATTTCCTCTTGGGTGTAGTCTTCAACCCGGCGCTTGGCGTCGTTGAAGGCGGCGATGATCAGATCTTCCATGACCTCGATATCGCCGTCCTTCAGACTCGGATCCATCTTCAGGCCACGCATTTCGCCCCTGCCGTTCAAGGTGACGCTGACCATGCCGGCACCGGCTTGTCCGACCATCTCCATTTCCGCAAGACGCTCCTGCATTTCCTGCATCTTGCCCTGCATTTCCTGGGCCTGCTTCATCATTTGGCTCAGATTTTTCATGACTGCTCCACTTCGTCCCTATTATCGGTATCGCCGAGGGGGCGGACATCCGTCACCTTGGCGCCGGGGAATTTGTCCAGGACTGCTTTCACCAACGGGTCGCTCTCTGCCTCGGCCAGGACGTCCGCCTCCGCCTGGCGCTGCTGACTGGCCAGGGGCGGCTGCCCTTCGGCCTGGCCGTTGATCACCACGGCCCAGCTTTCGCCGGTCCAATCCTCCAGTCGGCGGCGGAGGTTGCTGGCCAGATCGGCGGGGGCCTTGTCCTCGGGCCGGATTTCCAGATGGCCGGCCCGGCATTCCACCAGACGGACATCCTCCATCAAGTGGTGATAGAGGCGCACATCTCTTTCTTCAGCCAGGGCAACGACCTGAGCGAAATTCTCGATCCGTGCGGTTGGCGCCGGGGCTTGCTGCGCGGGGCTGAATTCGGGACTGGGCTCCGGTTGCGGCGCCGGCTCAGGGCTGGCCTGGGCGATGGAACCGCCGGCCGCCTGCGCCTGGGCGGCGGGGGCGGGCGTCGGGTCGGGCCGCGCAGCCGCTGCCGGTGTGCCTTGGCCAGCAGCCTCCTTGCCTGTGACCTGGCGCACCGCATCGAGCGGCGTGGGAAGATCGGTGCTGTAAGCCAGGCGGATCAGGATCATCTCCGCCGCCGCCAGGGCCGAAGGTGCGCTGCGCACTTCGCCCAGGCCCTTCAGCAGCATCTGCCAGGTCCGTGCCAATACGGGCATGCTGAGGCCGTGAGCCAGGGCTTCCGCGCGCTGGCGTTCGATCTCGGACAGGGATGGGTCTTTGCCCGCTTCCGGCGCCACCTGTAGCCGGGTCAAAAGATGGGTCAATTCCAACAGATCGCGCAGCACCACCTCCGGATCGGCGCCCAGGTCGTATTGTTCCCGCAACTGCGCCAGGGCGCCGGGCACATCCCCCTTCATCAGGGCCTCGAACAGGTCATAGATGCGCACCCGGTCCGCCAGGCCCAGCATGCCGCGCACCTGTTCCGCGGTGACCTTGCCGCCGCAATGAGCGATGGCTTGATCGAGGAGGGAAAGGCCGTCGCGTACGGACCCTTCCGCGGCACCTGCGATCAGGTTCAACGCTTCATCCTCCGCTGTCGCGCCTTCGGCCTCGGTAATGGCGGCGAAATGGGCAATCAGCAGGTCCGCCCCCACCCGGCGCAAATCGAAGCGCTGGCAGCGCGACAGCACGGTGACGGGCAGTTTTCGTATTTCCGTCGTGGCAAAGACGAACTTCACATGCGGCGGCGGCTCCTCCAGGGTTTTCAACAGGGCGTTGAAGGCGGCGATGGAGAGCATGTGCACTTCGTCGATGATATAGATCTTGAAGCGGGCCGAGGCGGGGAGGTAACGCACGCCATCCAGCAATTCCCGCATGTTATCCACCCCGGTGCGGGAGGCGGCATCCATCTCCAAGACATCCACATGCCGCGAATCTGCGATGGCCTTGCAATGTTCACAGACCCCGCAGGGCGTGACCGTGGGCCCGCCCTGGCCGTCCGGGCCGATGCAATTCAAGGACCGGGCGATGATCCGCGCCGTGGTGGTTTTGCCCACCCCGCGCACGCCGGTCAGGATGAAGGCATGGGCGATACGGTCCTCGCGGATGGCGTTGGTGATGGTGCGGACCAGGGCGTCCTGGCCCACCAGTTCGTCGAAGGCCTGGGGCCGGTATTTGCGCGCCAGCACACGGTAGGCGGCATCGTCTGGCGATGCCTGTCCTGGCGGGGTGCTATCCAAATCGGTCTCGTTCATGGCTACGGCCACAGGCTAGCACGGCCAAGGCAAAGGATAAATGTGGAGAAGTGGAAGAGCGACCGGCGACCCGGACCAATCTTGTTACGGCTGCTTCCTCTCGGACCTGACCGGATTGGCAAGCGGCCCGTCCGCAGCCGCTCTTCCAATCGCTTTATGGGCTTTTGCCTCGTTCAGCGCAAGCGGGGAATGCTAGAATCTGACGATGGAAATCGATCACGTGTTCTTCCTCATCGAAGAGGGCGATCGCTACCCCGAATGGCTCGAATCATTGGGTCTTGTCGAGACCTATCGGCGCGAGCACCCGGGCCAGGGCACGGCCAACATCTGCTATTGCTTCGATGATATTTATCTGGAGCTCTTGTGGGTAACGGACCGAAATGACATACGATCCCCGCCGATCACCCGCACGGGGCTGCTTCTGCGTTCCCAGTGGCGGTCGAACGGCAGTTGCCCCTTCGGCCTGGCCTGGCGGGAGGGGCCGGGGGGTGTCGGCTTTGACCTGCCGTGCTGGATTTTCAAGCCGCCCTACCTGCCAAAGGACATGGCCATCCAGGTTGCCGTCGACAGCGACGATCCGCGTCAACCGTTCATGTTTCAATCCCCCGGCACGGCGGCGCCCGTTGACTGGCCGCCGGATCGGCGGGGCGAACTTCAGCGTGCTGCCGGCCTGGACGCCGTCACCGGGGTGACGCTGGCCATACCCGCCGGTGCGCCGCCAAGCCCGGCCCTGAAGTTATTGGCAGACCAGACCATTCTGGATCTTGTGACCGGGGACGGGGCGGCGGCCAGCCTGACCCTGACCGCGGAACGAAGGGATGGTTCAGGAGCCATGCAGATTGCCCTGCCGAACCCGGCGATGGGCTGACAGGTTTCCCATATTTGCCGATGGCGGCCACCTGTGGCACCCTCCGCGCCCACGGGATTGAACGGATCAGGACAAACGGACGTACTATGGAGTTTATCAATACCTTCGCCGGCAGCCCCATGAACCGCATGGGCAACGAGCGCCGCGACGAGGACTGGCTGCGCCGCCAGTTGGATGACCCGAACACGGGCTTTCTGCCCATGTGGCAGTTGCGGGCCCTGATGATGCCGGGCGCGGAAGACTTGCGCATCAGTTGGTGCCAGAAGCAGGACGTCCAGCCCTTCATCATGGCCGGCGCCACCACTGTGTTCCTGGGGCAGATCAATGGCATGTCCCATTTCGCCGTGGACGTTTCGGCGGGCGGCGACCGTAAGGCCGATGCGCCCCTGCAGGACTATGGCAAGTGGATCGATGTGCGCAGTGCCGCGGCCTCCTGCAGCGGCCCGGACGCGGCGATCCTGGCGCAGACCCGCTCCATGCTGGACTGGCATGCCCGCCACGGCTTCTGCGCCGTCTGCGGCCAACCTTCGCGCATGGCCGAGGCGGGCTATTCGCGAAAATGTACCGACGATGAATGCGGCGCCATGCATTTCCCCCGCACCGATCCGGTGACCATCATGCTGGTGCTGGACGACGACGATAACTGCCTATTGGGCCGGCAAAAGATTTTCGCCCCCAACAGTTATTCCGCCCTGGCCGGTTTCATGGAGCCGGGCGAGACTATCGAAGAGACCGTGCGCCGGGAGGTGTTCGAAGAGGTGGGCATACATGTGGGCGAGGTGCGCTACATCTTCTCCCAGCCCTGGCCCTTCCCGTCATCCCTGATGATGGGCTGTTTCGCTCAGGCCGAAAGCACCGAGATCAATGTGGACCCGGACGAACTGGAAGAAGCGAAATGGTTCACCCGGGATCAGATCCGCGACATGGTCGCCAACTGGCAGGACCAGTCAAAAGTCCGCATGCCCGCCCCCCTGGCCATCGCGCACCAATTGGCCGCGGCGTGGCTGCGAGGGGAGTGACACCCAAACAACAATGCCAATAGGCCGAGCATTTGTTCCGTGGCCTTGGATAACTGGGCCTAGCGCAGATTTGACGAAATAGCTGCTAATATCATTGCCGGGCATCGACCTGGCAATCCGGTGCCACAGGGTGGGTGGCACTTCAACTGAACTGCTTCAGTTAGCTAGCTGCTAGCCAAATGTAACCTGTTACCGCGAGCTGCAAGGATCTTCACTCGTCTGTCAACAAACGATGTCGATCTATCCGACGCATACAGTGTTATGTATAATTTCTTCGATACTGAGTGCGGCCAGGTTCTCATGGCAATTTTTTTGAATGAGAAGAGACCGGTTAATTTTGGGAGACAGGCAATGAAGAGGTTGCTTTCGATTTTGGCGTTGATGGTGGTATTTGCCGTCGCGCCGGCATTTGCGCACAACGCTTCTGATACCGGTGTTTCTAACGGGAGTGGTCACGGCAATGGCGGTGTGGGTCAAGGTGCGGGTCAAGGTTCCGCAAACGGCCAAGGAGTCGGCGTATCCGGTGGCGACCCGGGTGGCGGACGGTAGCAAAGGCGAGCGGTGCGTAAATGGACCAATACCGTCTGTCAAGGTGACGAAGACATTAGATCGTCCGCCTTTTCCAGGGATCGAAGTTCGAATCCAACATTGTCGCCAACGGTCGGCGGAACTGGATTGCGTCAACCGCTTAATTTGACCTCCACGGCATCCCCTGCCTGCACTTGGCGCAACACGCCCGTATCGTCCAGCGCGCGGGCCCAGACATTGCTGGCTGAGGCCAGGCGCATTTCGTCGCCTTGGCTGACGGGGGTGGGACCGAAGCAGATGGCGATGGCACGGCCGGGGGGCCAGTAGGCGATTTCGCCGGGCTGCATGACGTCGCGGGCATCCGTTTCCAGATCCTGGTCCACGGGCGTTTCGAAATAGACTTCGTCGCCCCAGGTATTGGCCCGTGCGGTGATGGGCAGGGCGGCGATGATGGCCTCGGCGGTGGGGGTGGGAAGGGTTTCGACCCGGATCGTCACATCCCCGGCGGTGATCTTCAGAATGGCCATGACAACACCTCCCTGGGTTTGCAGGCTAAGTCCGTGTTGTACGTGAAGGCTTTCCCGCAAGGCAAGATTGGCGGCCAGGCCGCCATCATCTAGATTGCCATGTCAACAACGATAACTTGAGGACTAGCGCCATGAGAAACGATCGTTTCGGCATCCGCTGGGGCTTGGCGGGCGGCACCACCCTGGCCTCCATCGACCAGGCCCGGGAAGCGGCCCAATTCGCCGAGAAGAACGGCTTCGACAGCTTCTGGATCTCCCAGGCCATGGGCGTCGATCCCATCGTGGCGCTGTCCACGATCGGCCGGGACGTGCCCGATTTGGCTGAACTGGGCACATCCGTGGTGCCGCTCTATGGTCGCCATCCGGTTGGGCTGTCGCAAATGGCGCGCACGGCGCAGAACGCCCTCGGCGGCCGTTTCACCCTGGGCATTGGTGCGGCTGCCCGGCGCAGCGTCGAAGGCATGCTGGGCTTGCCGTGGGAGAAGCCCTTCACCTACACACGGGAATTCATCGACGCCCTGGAATTGTTGCTGGCCGGCGAACAGACGGATACGGACGGCGAACAGGTTTCCGCCCATGCCAAGCTGGGCATCGAGGCGGGGCAGACGCCGATCCTACTGGCGGCCCTGGGGCCACGGATGCTGCGTTTCGCTGGCGCCAGGGTGCAGGGCACCACATTGGGGCAATGCGGGCCCAGGACCATCTCCACCTACATCCTGCCGCATCTGCGGCAGGGCGCGGAGGAAGCCGGGCGTCAGGATGACCCACGCATCATGGCCCTTGTGCGCATCTGCGTCACGGACGACTTTGCCCCCGCAAAGGCCCTGGCCCGAGAGATCTCCGCCGTCTATCAAGCCAGTCCGTCCTATGCCAATGCCACCAAGCACGAAGGCCTGGACGATCCCTCGGATCTACACCTGATCGGAAGTTGGCAACTGATACTGGATGGCCTGGCCGCCTATGCCGAGGCAGGCGCCACGGACCTGCGCATCGAAGCCTCGGCCCCGGACGAGACATCCCGCAAGCAGACCTTGGAGGCTCTCGCCGATTATCTGTCCTAAAACGCGATCGGCACCGTGCGGGCGCCGCGTACCTGGCCGGAGGACCAGGTGACGGCGTCCGGATCGGTGAGTTCAAATTCGGGGATGCGCTGGAACCAGACCGACAGCGCCACCTCCATCTCCAGCCGCGCCAGGTTGGAGCCGGCGCAGCGGTGAAACCCTACGCCGAAGGAGACGTGACGGTTCAATTCCCGGTCGATCACGAACTCTTCGCCGTTTTCGAACTGGGCCGGATCCCGGTTGGCCGAGGGCAGGCACAGGAACATTCGTTCGCCTCGTTTGACGGTCTTGCCGCCGTGTTCCACATCCTCCATGGCGATGCGGCCGGCGGAGACCGGGGCATAAAAGCGCAGGATTTCCTCGATGGCCCTGGGCAGCAGTTCGGGCTCTGCCGCCAGACGGCGGCGGTCTTCGGGATGGGAGGCAAAGTGCAATAGCGATGTGCCGATGGTGCTCCAGGTGGTATCGATCCCGGCCGAAAGCAGTAACACGCACATGCCCACCGCGACCTTGTCGGAAACCGGTTCGCCCTCCAGTTCCTTGGTCAGCAGGACGGAGATGAAGTCGTCTCCCGGTTCCCGCCGGCGGCGGGCCACCTCGTCGGCGAAGAATCCGCGGATGATGCGGTAGTACTTGGCACGCATCTCGAAATCCTTGGTGCCATATTCGACAAAGCCCTGCACCCACGTGAGGAACTCGTCGGTTTGCTTCTCATCGATCCCCAGCAGGTGCGCGATCACCATGGGCGAGATCTTCCGAGCATAATCCTTGGCGCCGTCGCAGGCGCCGTCGTCGATGAAGCCGTCGATCAATTTGTGGCAGAGCTGTTCGGTGAAGGGCCGGTGTGCCTCCACCGCCTTGGGGGTGAAGAACGGTAAGAGCAGGCGGCGCACGGGGACAGAGTCCGGCGGGTCCTTGGTCACGGGGGGCATCATATCGGCGAAGTAGTCCGCCAGAAGATCCTTGTCTTCACTGATCGGCGTGATGGTCGGCTGGCGGTTGGAGAGTTCCGGTACCCGGCGGATCAGCGTCTGGACGTCGTCGTAGCCCATGGCCATCCAGGCGCCGCCCCAACGGTCGGTGTGAGACATGGGACAACGCTCCCGCATCTCCTTCCAGATCGGGCCCGGGTTTTCGTTGTAGCCCGGATCCAGGAGATCGAAATCCGTCGTCCAGTCCGTTACCGGCTTTCCTTCGTCCATAGCTGTCCCCTGTCCCAATTGCCGCATTCACCGTTTCATTCTAGGGAATTGGATCGGCAAATGACAATCTCGGTGACCGCGCGGTCACCCATACAACAGCAGGATCACGATGCTTCCCGCGACCAGGGCCATGCCCAACAGTTCCTTTGGGGTCGAACGCTCCTTGAAGAACAAGACGGACAGAGCCAGCGAGAACAGCAGTTCCACTTGGCCCAAAGCCTTGACGTAGGAGGCCCGTTCGATGGTCATGGCGGTGAACCAGCCGGCCGAACCTAGAACAGAGGTGATGCCTACAAATAGGCAGCCGCGCCAGTTGGGCACCATGGCCGCCAACTGGTCTCGGGCTCGCAGGACGGCATAGACGGTCATGATTGCGGTCTGGATGACCAGGACCAGGCCCAGTGTCAAGGCGCCTGAATAAAGCCAATCGTCCAGGCCCAATGACAGGCTGGCACGGCGAAGGAACAGTGATGAAGCGGCGAATCCCAGGCCGGCGGCGATGCCAACACCGGCCGCAGGTTGAAACAGGCGGCGGATAAGGGTTTCGCCCGCGATTCCGGCGCGAGCCAGATTGATCATGATCACGCCCAGGGCGCCGACGGCGATGGCAATCCAGCCAGCGCCGGCAATGAATTCGCCAAAGATTGTCGCGCCCAATAGGGCCGTCAACAGGGCCTCGGTCCGGGCATAGGTGTTTCCCACCGCGAAATTCCGCAGGGAGAACAGGAATACCAACAAAATCGTCGCTGTAATCTGCGAAACCGCGGTCAGGGCTGCGAAGACGAAGTATTCCCAGTTCGCGTTCAAAAAATCATGGGCCAGGTCATGGCCGGCCCGATTGCTCAGAAACCAGAGATAAACGAGGGCAAACGGCAGGCCCCAAAGAAACCGTACATACGAGGCACCGACAGCACTGAAATCCTTGGTCAGATGCTTCTGCCCCGCCGTCCGCGCCGCCTGCATGAACGCGGCCATAAAGGTTATGGGGATCCAGATCCAGGTTTCCATAGGGGTCAATCCAGGGCCCGGTACCAGGTGTCGGACAGTGTATAGCCCTGGGGAAAGGGATCGTCGGGGTCGAGGCTGTATTGATGTTGGCCGGTGATCCAGGCCCGGCCCTCCAGGCTGGGTACGATGGCCGGTTGCCCGGCTACCGTGGTTTCCTCCTCGATACGGCAATGGAATTCCGTGCCCAGAACCGATTGGCTGACCAGGGTCTCGCCCATTCCAATTTCACCGCGGGCGTGCAGGGCGGCGAGGCGGGCGGATGAGCCAGTGCCACAGGGAGAGCGGTCCAGCTTGCCGGGCGAGATGACGACAGTGTTGCGACCGATGGTGCGGCCGCCGGTGTCTTTACTTAGGGGCGCGGTAAATTCCGTGAAGGTGATGCTGTGAATGTCCGGGTTTTCCGGGTGGCTCACGGGATGCTGTGCCACTGCTGCCGCCTTGATCCGCTCCCCCGTCTCGACCAGTTCCCGCGCTTCGTCCGGCGAAAGGGAAAACCCCAGGCCAGGCGCATCGGCAATGGCAAAAAAAGCGCCGCCATATGCAATATCGCACGTCACGGTGCCCAGGCCCTCCACTTCCACCGGCGCGTCCAGTTTGGCCACGAAACTGGGCACATTTCGGGTGCGGACGCTCTCACAGCGGCCATTGCGGCATTGCGCCACCACCTGGATCAGGCCGCCGGGCGTATCCAGGCGCAGGGTCGTTTCCGGTTCCACCATCTCCACCATGCCTGTTTCCAACAATACCGTCGCCACGCAGATGGAGTTGGAGCCAGACATGGGCGGATAATCGGTAGGTTCCATGATGATGAATCCGGCAACGGCGCCGGAGCTCTTCGGCGGCACGATCAGGTTGGCATGGACAAAGGCGCCGCCCCGGGGTTCATAGAGCAGGAATTTGCGTAGGCCGTCATCCTGGGTACGCAGATACTCCCGTTGTTCGAACAGGCTGTCGCCGGGCGGCGGCAACACGCCGCCGGTGATCACACGGCCGACTTCGCCCTCCGCATGACAGCCGATCACGGTGATGGTGCGTTTGGATTTCACGCCTCGCCCTTGACGTGGGGGGCTTCGTACTCGGTGCGTTTGTCGTGGCGAAAGGGGTTGCGCGGATAAGTGCCCAGGATCTGCATTCGGGTGCAGAAAAATTGCGCTTCCTCAAGCGCCCAGGCCACCCGCTGATCCTCCGGGTGCCCTTCGAAATCCGCATAAAACTGCGCCTGCTCGAAGGTGCCGGGTTCGATATAGCTCTCCAGTTTGGTGATGTTGATGTTGGCGGTGGCGAAGCCGCCCAGGGTCTTGTACAGCGACGCCGGTACGCTGCGCACCTGAAAGACGATGGTGGTAATGGCGTCGCCGTCCTTGGGATGGGGGGTGATCCGCTCCCGCGCCAAAATTATGAAGCGCGTGATGTTGTTGCCCAAGTCCTGGACATTCTCGCGCAGGATTTCCAGGTCATAAATTTCCGCCGCCAGGGGGGAGCCGATGGCGGCCAGGCTGGAATCGCCTTTTTCAGCGACCATCTCGCAGGCCCCGGCCGTATCGGCATGTACCACCGGTTCGATGCCGAGCTCCCGGATCAGATTGCGGCACTGGGGCAGGGCATGGATATGGCTATGCACCTCCTTGATGTCCGCCAATTTTGCCCCTTTCGGTGCCATGAGTTGATGGTTCACGGGCTGGAAATGCTCGCCGATGATGTACTGTTCCGATGTCGGGATCAGGTGATGGATGTCGGCCACACGGCCGGCCAGAGAGTTCTCGATGGGGATCATGGCGCGGCCGGCCTTGCCCTCGGTGACGGCGGCAAAGGCGTCTTCGAAAGTGCGGCAGGGCAGGGGGGTGTAGCCTGGCAGACCCTCAATACAGGCCAGATGGGAATAGGCGCCCAACTGGCCCTGGAAGGCCACGTTCATGCGGGGGTCGGATGTTTTATCTTCCGCCATGTTGGATCGCCCTTAAATGTTTGTACTTTCTAGGCTTTTGGCGCCAGCGCCGTACGGGCCCGTTCCAGATCGGCGGGAGTATCGACACCGAACGGCACCCTGTCAACGAGGCCGACCTGAATGGTCATGCCCGCTTCCAGGGCGCGCAGCTGCTCCAGCCGCTCGCGGCTTTCCAAATGTCCGGCGGGCAGTCTGACGAATCGTTCCAAAGCGGCCCGGCGGAAACCATAGATGCCGATGTGATGATACAGCGGCCCCTCGCCGGAAGGGGCCGGTACCCGGGTGAAATAAAGGGCGCGGCCTTGGCGGGCGCCAGGCGGCATGGAGATCACCGCTTTCACCACGCTGGGTTCTTCCCGCTCATAGTCTTCGGTGATTTCCGCCGCTAGGGTGGAGATGTCGACGGAGTCGGGCTGCAACAGATCGAGGACGAAACGAATCTGCTCCGGATCCATGGTTGGTAGATCACCCTGCAGGTTGATGATCTTGTCGAAGCGGCCGTCGGGATCGAACGTTTCTACCGCTTCCCACACCCGATCCGAGCCCGAGGGATGGTCGGGGTCCGTCAGAACGGCCTCGCCGCCGGCTTCCTGAACCGCATCCGCAATTTCCTGTTCGCCGGCTGCGACCAGAACTGGGCCAACGTCCGCTTCCTTCGCGCGGCGCCAAACATGCACAATCATTGACTCGCCATGAATATCGGCCAGCGGCTTATTGGGCAGACGGACCGAGGCCATGCGCGCCGGTATCACCACAATTGCGCTGTTTTGAATGACCAATTCTTTGCCTCTTCCGACATCCACAACTCTAACGCATGGCGCATTCAATCGAACGCGCGACCATGCGCTGAAGCCTTTAAGATAGAGCAGCTTATCCGCTGTCAATCGAATCCAATTGACTGCGGGTTGCTCTAGCCAACCGCATGCGGCGATGTTATACGGTGAGCCGTCCTTCCGGGAAAGATGTTCCATTGCTTCGATCGGGGTTGCCGCGATGACGTTGTATGATCTGAACAAGATTTTGGGCGCCGTTTTGGGCGCGGCTCTGCTGCTCATGGTGGTCAATGAAGTCGCCAAGATTCTCGTGAATCCGGTGATGCCGGCCAAGGCCGCCATCGCCATCGAGGGGGTGGAAGAGGACGCCAAGGAAGAAGCCACGGCGGCCAAGGAAGACGAAGGCGGTGCCAGCCTAGCGGCGCTGTTGGCGGCGGCGGATACGGACAAGGGCGCAAAGGCGGCCAAGAAATGCAAGGCCTGCCACACCTTTGAAAAAGGCGGCAAGAACAAGGTAGGTCCCGCGCTTTACGGCATCGTCGGCAGTGGCAAGGCCGGCGGTGCGGGCTTCAACTATTCCCAGGCCATGAAGGGCATGGGCGGGGATTGGACTTATGCGGATCTGGATGCTTTCCTGGCCGATCCCAAGGGCTTCCTGCCGGGCACCAAGATGGCCTTCAAGGGCATCAAGAAACCGGGCGATAGGGCCAATTTGATCGCTTATATGCGGGCGGCTCACGACTCGCCCCCCGCGCTGCCCAGCGAATAGCCAAGCAATGGATGCGGCCGGCCGCTATCTGGCGCTGGCCCATCGGCTGGCGGATGCCTCAGGTGGGATCATCCGCCCCTATTTCCGTGCCGGTGTCGAGATTGAAACCAAGGCGGACGAAAGCCCTGTCACCATAGCCGACCGCGAGGCCGAACGGGCTATGCGGGCGATTATCGAAATGGAATGTCCTGGCCACGGCATCCGGGGCGAGGAATTCCCGGAGACGGCCGGCGACGGCGAATGGACCTGGTATCTCGATCCCATTGACGGCACCAAGCTGTTCATCAGCGGCATTCCCCTGTTCGGTACCCTGATCGCATTGGCCCACAATGGCAAACCGGTTTTGGGCATCATGGACCAGCCGATCAGCGGCGAACGCTGGGTGGGTGCCATGGACGGCAGCGCCGTTCTGAACGGCGCGGCGATCAAGTCATCTGCCAACGAGGACCTCGCTCGGGGCCGCTTGTTCACGACTTCCATGACCTATTACAAGACGAAGAATGCCGCGAAGTTCGAACGCCTGTCGGCGGCTATGGATCTGACCCGCATGGGAACCGATTGCTATGCCTTCGTCATGTTGGCCACCGGCTACGTGGATGTCGTCACCGAGGACGGTCTCAGCGAATGGGATGTAGCCGCCCTGGTGCCGATCATCGAAAATGCCGGCGGCGTGATCACCGATTGGAGCGGCGAACCATTGCGTTTTGATGGTCAGGTGGCCATGCCCCCGGCCATCGCCGCCGCTAACCCGGCGATCCACGCCAAGGCGCTAGATATCCTGAATTCGTAGACCCGCTTGGCGCATGGCGCGTCCAATTGGACGCGCACCCATGCGCTAAGACCATCAAGATAGAGCAACCCGCATTCAATTGAATGCGGGTTGCTCTAGTGCCTGAAATGACGCATGCCGGTCAGAACCATGGCCAGGCCGGCCTCGTCCGCGGCAGCGATGACCTCGTCATCGCGCATGGAACCGCCGGGCTGGATCACCGCCGTGGCGCCCGCTTCCGCAGCCGCCAACAGGCCGTCGGCAAAGGGGAAGAAGGCGTCGGAGGCGACCACGGAACCCTTTGCTAAAGGTTTCGGAATGCCGGCGGCCTCCGCTGCGTCTTCTGACTTGCGGGCGGCGATACGGGCAGAATCGACCCGGCTCATCTGGCCGGCGCCGATGCCCACCGTGGCGCCGTCCTTGACGTAGATGATGGCGTTGGATTTGACATGCTTGCAGATGCGGAAGGCTAGCAAAAGATCCGCCATCTCCTGTTCGCTGGGCGACCGCTTGCTGACCACCTTCACATCTTCTTGTCCGATGCGGCCGCTATCGCGAGATTGCAGAAGATAACCACCCGCCAGGCTCTTCAAGGTCATGCCCGGTGCGGCCGCATCCGGCAGGCCGCCGGTCAGCAGCAGGCGCAGGTTCTTCTTCGCGGCAATGGCGGCGATGGCGTCGTCGTCGGCATCGGGCGCGATGATGACCTCGGTGAAAATGTCTACCATGGCCGCCGCCGCAGCGGCATCGAGGGCACGGTTGGTGGCGATGATACCGCCGAAGGCGCTGACCGGATCGCAGCGCAGGGCCTTTTGATAGGCATCCAGCAGATCGCTGCCTACGGCGACGCCGCAGGGGTTGGCATGCTTGATTATGGCCACGGCGGCTTCGCCTGCGTCGAACTCCCCGATCAGTTCAAAGGCCGCGTCCGTGTCATTGAGATTGTTGTAGCTCAGCTCTTTGCCCTGGAGTTGCCGGGCGGTGGCGACGCCCGGCCGGATGGGCCCGGATGTATAGAACGCCGCCGCTTGATGAGGGTTCTCTCCATAGCGCAGTTCCGACTGCTTGCTGGCCGCGACGACCAATCGGTCAGGGAATATATCGCCCTGTTGTGCCGCGAACCAGGTGGCGATGGCAGCATCGTAGCTGCCGGTCCGGCCATAGGCCTTGGCGGCGAGCCGTTGTCGCAATTCGCTGTCGGTAGCGCCATTGTTCGCAGACATGGCATCGATTACCGATGCATAGTCGGCAGGGTCAGTCAGCACTGTGACAAAGGCGTGGTTCTTCGCCGCCGAGCGGATCATCGCCGGGCCGCCAATGTCGATATTCTCGATACAGGTGTCGAAATCCGCGCCCTTGGCCACCGTCTCCTCGAACGGATATAGATTCACCACCACCATATCGATGGCGCCGATGTCGTGCTCCGACATGGCTTTGGTATGCTCGGCGTCGTTGCGCAGGGCCAGCAACCCGCCATGCACCTTTGGGTGCAGCGTCTTGACCCTGCCATCCATCATTTCCGGGAAACCGGTATGATCGCTGACTTCCTTCACGGCAATTCCGGCTTCGGCCAAGGCGCGGGCAGTGCCCCCCGTCGACAGAATTTCAACACCGTGGGAGGCGAGGGCGCGGCCCAGGTCCTCCAGACCGCCTTTGTCGGAAACGGAAATCAGGGCACGTTTGATGACAACCAAATCACCGGCCGGTGCTGTTGACATGGTCTACTCCCGCTACTGCGCATTAGCCGTTCCGGCCCTATAGCACGCCAATGCCGGTCACCAAAGCGGCTGGTCTAATCCGCCTGGACAGCGGACTTTTCGGGTTCGCTGGCGGCCGGGTCCACCTGCATTTCCGGCACCAGATGGCGAATCAGGGCCAATGTTCTGTCCGTATCCCGCGCCGTGGCGGCTTCGGCCAACTTGTCCACTTGTGCGCTCAACAATTCGTGGTCGATGATGCGGGGCGCGGCCAGGTTGACGCCGGCCAATTGCGTCGGTTCCGGCGCCTCGCCGTCGTGCAGCAGTTCCTCGTACAGTTTCTCGCCGGGTCGCAAGCCAGTGAAGGTGATGGGGACGTCCACCTCCGGTGTCAGGCCGGCCAGGCGGATCATCTGCCGCGCCAGATCCAGGATGCGCACCGGTTTGCCCATATCCAGGACGAAGATCTTGCCGCCTTCATCTGCGGTTGGGGCGGCAGCGGTCGCCTGGAGTACGAGCTCCACCGCTTCCCGCGTGGTCATGAAAAAGCGTGTGACCTCCGGGTCGGTGACGGTCAAAGGTCCGCCGCGGGCAAGTTGCCTTTGAAACAAGGGAACGACGGAGCCGGTGGAGCCCAGCACGTTGCCGAACCGCACGGTGACAAAGCGGCAGGAAGTGGCGGTCAGGCTCAAGCCCTGGCAAATCATCTCGGCGATGCGTTTCGATGCCCCCATTACCGAAGTGGGATTGACCGCCTTGTCTGTGGATATCTGTACCATCACCTTGACTTCGGCGCCCAGGCAGGCGCGGGCCACGTTGGCGGTGCCCATGACGTTGGTCAGCACGCCCTCGTTGGGATTTTCTTCCACCATGGGCACATGCTTGAATGCGGCGGCATGGAAGACCAGGTCGGGGCGTTCTCGCTGGAACACCACGGCCAGGCGCGCGCCGTCCCGAACATCGCCAAGGACAGCACGTCGGGAGAGCTCTGGCCAGTTCTCCTCATACTCCAGATCGATGCGATAGAGCGCGTGCTCGCCATTATCCAGTAGGCTGACATGTGCCGGATCATAGGCTGCGACCTGGCGCGCCAGTTCCGAGCCTATGGTGCCTCCAGCACCGGTAATCAGGACCCGGCGGCCGGATATGAGCGCCGCCATGGCATCTCGGTCGAGGACTTGTTGCGGCCGGCCCAGCAGGTCGGCCACTTCCACGGGCTGCACATCCAATTTGATATCTTCCTTGCCGCTTTGCAGTTCCGTCATGCGTGGCATGCGCGAAAGGGTCAGTCCCAGTGTCTCCGCTTGCTCCAACAGGGCGCCGATGGCCGCGCCATCCAGTTTCGACCAGGTGATGATCATGCGCTGGGGCTTGCGTCCCTTATACGCCAGACGTTCGACGATATCCTCTACCTCGTCTAGGCCGCCCATCACTGTGACCCCGCGTATGTCGCGGCCGATGCGGCTTTTCTTGTGGTCGACGATACCGACCACTCTATAGGGCGCCAGGCGGTCCCGGGCCTGGCCGCGGATGAACGCTTCCGCCTCGTCGCCGGCGCCGATCAAGAGCACCGGTACGCGGCCGTCGTCGGTATGTTCGAAGACGGCCCGCAGGTCGCCATCCTTGGAAAAGCGGTAGAGCAGGCGCGAGGCCATCAATAAGGCCACCAGCAGCGGCCAGTTGAGGAACATGGCGCTGCGGGGGAAATTCGCCAGTCGATCGAGCACGAACATCACGGGCAGGAAGATCAGGATCGCCAGGGTTACTGCCTTGACGATGGCGATCAGGTCCGAGAGCGAGGCGTAATGCCAAATTCCCCGGTACAGCCCCATGCGCCAGAAGACCACGAAACAGACGATGGTAAAGATCGCCGTGCCGTGCCACAGAAAGAAAAAGTCCTGCGGCTTGCCATAGGTCTGATAGCGGAACCAGACCGCCAGTTCGAACGACAGCAGGGCCATGAAGACGTCGTGCACCGCGACCACCGCGATGCGCTTGTTGATACGCCGAAACCAGCTCACGATTGGTTCGCCTCGTCCACTGCGGTCATGTTGGCGAAATAATACAGCAGAACCGCCACTGCCGCACCGCCCAAGGCCAGAGGCGGCCACGGACTGCCGCCCAGCGAGGCCCACAAGGCGGCCGAGATCAGCACGAGATTACAAAGGGCGATGGAGGAAGAAACCTTGCCGTGATCGCCACACCGACGCACGGCATATTGGTAGAAATGACTGCGGTGGGCCTGCCAAATTTTCTCTCCCCTGATGGCTCGGCGCAGCAGCGTCCAGGTCGCGTCTGTCACATAATAGAGCGGCAGCAGCAATGCCGGTAGCCAATGTCCCGACGCTGCCAGGGATAACAGCAGCCAGCCCAACAGGAAGCCCAAGCCGACGCTGCCCACATCCCCCAGAAAGATCTTCGCAGGCCGCCAGTTCCAGATGCCAAAGCCCACGGCTGCTCCGGCCGTGAGCAGGGCCGGTGCTGCCAGGTCGGTCGCGATGCCGCCAGTCAGGCTGACGCCGGCGAGACCGATACAGATGGCCGTCGTCTCCACTGCCGTTATGCCGTCGATACCATCCATAAAGTTGTACAGGTTGACGAACCAGAGCCAGAAAAAGGCGGCCAGCAATCGGTCCGCGGCGGGAGGCAACAGGCCCTGAAAGACCCCCGCCTCGGGCAGCGCCAGACATCCCAGGGCCACGGCCAGCGCCTGCAGAGCCAGGCGCTGGTAGGCCGGCAAGCCACGCAGGTCGTCGATAAAGGAAACGGCGGCCAAGCCGGCGGCGAGTATCGCAACGGTGTAGAGATTGAACGAATCACCCCGCCACCAGGCAATCAGCCCGCAACCGAACGTGACAACGGCCATGACGGCGATACCGCCGCCCCGCGGCACGGCCCTGTCATGGCTGGATCGTTCGTTCGGATGATCCATGATGGCGCGGGCTTGCAACAGACGCAGCGCCGCGCCCGTGGCCAATGCTGTTACGATGCAGGCGGCGACAGCCAGGCCGATATGCAGGCTCCAAAACATAGAGGCTTATAACCCCGATTGCGTCGCCCGCACAGCGACCCTTTGCCGCCCGTCCCGCCCTTGTCAGATAAGAGTGATAATGTTACTTCCCGGCCCGCGGTTTCGGGCGACTAACGTTTGGGTTCTGGCTTCATGAAAATCCTCATTCTGGGCGGTGACGGCTATCTCGGCTGGCCCACGGCCATGCATTTCGCCGCCGCAGGCGACACGGTTTGGGTGGCCGATAATTTCGCCAAGCGCAAATGGGAGCTGGAAGACGGGATCGAGCCGTTGTTGCCCATCCCCACCCTACATCGCCGCGTGCAGTGCTGGAACGAATTGGATGCCGGCGTGCCGATCCATATGCGCATCGGCGACCTGACCAACCATCGTTTTGTCTACAACCTTCTGCGCGAGGCAGAACCGGACGCTATCGTGCATTATGCCGAACAGCCCTCAGCCCCTTATTCCATGCAGAACCGGGGCACGGCAGTGATGACCCAGCACAACAACGTGATCGGCAATTTGAACCTGCTGTTCGCCATGCAACGCCATTGCCCTGATGCCCACCTGATCAAGCTGGGTACAATGGGGGAGTATGGCACGCCCAACATTGATATCGAGGAAGGCTGGTTGGAGGTGGAGCACAACGGCCGGAGCGACCGGGTGCTTTATCCAAAGAAACCGGGCAGTTTCTACCATCTCTCCAAGGTCCACGATTCCCACAATATCGAATTCGCCTGCCGCATCTGGGGCACGCGCGCGACGGATTTGAACCAAGGCGTGGTCTACGGCATCGATACGGAGCAGACTGTATTGGCGCCCGAACTGCGCACATCCTTCCACTACGATCATGTCTTCGGCACCGTCCTGAACCGTTTTCTGGTCCAGGCCGTGGCCGGACTGCCCCTGACCGTCTATGGCAAGGGCGGACAGACCCGGGGCTTCCTGAACATCCGCGATACCCTTGCCTGCGTGGAGCTCGCGGCACGAAACCCGGCCGAACGCGGCGATTTTCGCATCTTCAACCAGTTCACAGAACAGTTCTCGGTGTCACAATTGGCAGAAAAGGTCGTCGCTGCCGGCGAACGGGCCGGATTGTCCGTGGCGGTGGAGCATTTGGACAATCCTCGCGTGGAACTGGAGGAGCATTACTATAATGCCAAACATACCGCCTTGGTTGACCTGGGGCTGGAGCCGAACCTGCTGACCGATGCGGTGGTCGACGGCATGCTGGAGACCGTACGCGGCCAGGTGGGCCGGGTGGATCCCAATATCATCGCGCCGCAGATACGCTGGGCTGGCGGCGAGATCTTGGACTCAGAGGCCTGAGCATGTCTATCACGGCGACGGCGCCTATTGCAGTCATCGGTCTTGGTTATGTAGGCCTGCCGCTGGCGGTGGCCCTGGCCCGTCATTTCCCTACCATCGGCTATGACGTGGACCTTGGCCGCATCCAGGAACTCAAGGAAAATCATGACCGCACGGGTGAGGTCGAGCCACCGGTTATGGCTGACAGCCCCTTGGTGGTGACCTCCGATGCGGCTGACATCGCTGAAGCCGAAATCTACATCGTCACGGTTCCAACGCCGGTTGACGGGGATAACCAGCCGGATCTGCGGTTGGTTGAAACGGCATGCGCCGGCGTCGGCGGTATGCTGAGACGGGGCAATATCGTGGTCTTTGAAAGCACCGTCTATCCCGGGGTGACCGAGGATGTCTGCGGCCCGGCATTGGAGAAGGCGTCCGGTTTGATCTGCGGCAAAGATTTCTTTCTGGGCTATTCGCCGGAACGGATCAATCCTGGTGACCGGGAACACACGGTGGACAAAATTGCCAAGGTGGTCGCAGGGCAAACGCCGGAGGTGCTGGAACGGCTCTCGGATCTGTATGGCAAGGTGACGACGGGCGGTATCCACCGGGCCATAGACATCAAGACTGCCGAGGCCGCAAAGGTGATCGAAAACGCGCAGAGGGATATCAACATCGCCTTTGTCAACGAGGTGGCGGCGATCTGTCAGCGCCTGTCGATTTCCGCACATGACGTGCTGGAGGCCGCCGGCACGAAATGGAATTTTCTGCCTTTCACGCCGGGCTTGGTCGGCGGCCATTGCATCGGCGTCGATCCTTTCTATCTGGCCTATCAGGCGCAGCAAATGGGCCACGACCCGCAAATCATCCTGGCGGGCCGGCGCCTGAACGACGCCATGGGCGATTTCATTGCCGGCTGCATTGACGAGCATATGACCGGGCCGGGCCGGGTGTTGGTTCTGGGCCTGACCTTCAAGGAAAACGTGCCCGACCTGCGCAACACCAAAGTGATCGATGTCATCGCCGGTTTGAAGGAACGAGGCCACGAAGTTTCGGTGCACGATCCGGTCGCCGACGGCGACGAGGCAAGACAGTTCTATGGCCTTTCCCTGCTCTCATCATTGGAGGGCACGGCTGGCTACGACGCCGTTGTCGGCGCCGTGCGCCACGACGACTATCTCGCCATGGATGGGGTGGACCTGGCACGTCTGTTGGGACCGGATGGCCTGATCGCAGATATCAAAGGTCTGTGGCGTGACAAAGAGCCGGTAGAGGGCTGCCGATACTGGCAGCTTTGACGGCGCATCGGTAGCAGCCGAACTTGCCGCGGCCTCTTTACCCGCTCCGCCCAGGGGCGCACACTCGCCTATAATCAGATTTGAAAGGCAGCATTCCCTATGAGCAGTATCGCGTTTGAAATCCCTGAAGACATTCGCGCCCTGTGCGACGGCCTACAGAACTTCCTGGACGCTGAAGTCATTGCCCGGCACGAGAAGCACCACGACCTCCTCTCCAACGCCCGAAATACCTATGACGAAAACGGCCGCTATGTGGAAGAGGTGATCGAACTGATCCGAGACGTTCGCATGGCTTCGTCCCGAGCGGGCTATTTCAACATGTGCGTGCCGGAAGAACTTGGTGGCAGCGGCCTCGGCATGTTGGCCTATTACGTGGCCTGGGAGCATGCCTACCGACATTGCGGCCCCCACAATTGGCTGGCCATGTACGCCATCAGCCATTGGGCCTTGGGCCCCTCGCGGCTTTTGGAGCGGGTCACCGACGAGGCGCGGGCGGAAATTCTCGATGGGATGATCGAGGGGCGCACGTCCATGTGTTTCGGCCTTTCGGAACCTGGCGCCGGCTCGGATGCGGCTGCCCTGACGACGCGGGCCACGCCGGACGGCAATGGCTGGCGCATCAACGGCCGCAAGATTTGGACTACCAATTCGCCTATCGCCGATTATTGCATCGTCTTCGCGCAAACCGACCCCGAGGCAGCGGCGGCGCGCAAAGGCGGCATTTCGGCCTTTCTGGTGCCGACCAATTCGCCGGGCTTTGAGATCGAAAGCATTATCCGCATGCATGGCTCGGTCGGCGGCAACGAGGCCCAATTGGTGTTCGAGGATGTGCGTGTCGAGCCCTATCAGCTGGTCGGGGAATTGAACGAAGGCTTCAAGAACGCCGTGTTCGGGGTATCCATGGGCCGGATCTACAATTCGGCACGGGCCCTTGGCCTGGCCCGTTGGTCGGTGGATTTGGCGTTGGACTATGCTGCCCAGCGCAAGGCCTTTGGCAAGCCCATCTCGGAATATCAGGGGGTGACTTTCCCGTTGGCGGAATCGGCGATGGAACTGCATGCGTCACACCTCATGGGCCTGAACGTAGCCCAGTTGCTGGACCGCGGGGAGCCGGCGATCAAGGAATTGTCCATGACCAAGTCCTATGCCGTGGAGGTCGGCGTGCGCGCCATCGACCGGGCCATCCAGGTGCATGGCGCCATGGGTTTCACCAACGAGGTGGGCCTGGCCGAGGCATACAACGTGGTCCGCGTGATCAACGTGGCGGACGGCACCAACGAAATCCTTCGCCGCACCATCGTCCACCGCCTCCTCGGCGGCGACCGGGATTTGTAATTCGGCGGTAGTACCTATTCGGCGGCGTTGGCGCGGGCGAAGGCGGCTTCCATTTCGCGGCGGATGACGACCGCGGGGTCGGCCGCGTCGATTGTGGCATCGTTCCAAGTCAATTGTTCCCCGGCCGATATGTCGCGAAGCAACGGCACATCCGAAGCCAGGCCCAGGGGCAGGCCGCCCATGGCGAGGGAGGCTTCCGCTGGCATCTGCTTGCCCCAGACCATGTGGCCGCCTTCGCCGTCCAGGATCTCGCCTTTCTTAAGGTCGCGCTTGGCGGTGGCGACAACGTCCGCCCGGAAACCGGTGGGCGAACCCGTCGGCTCCTCGCGAAGTGCAGCGGAGGCAACGGAAATACCCAGTTCCAGGCCGATCATGTGGGTCGGTCGATAGAGGGAGGCGAAGCGCCCGCTTTGATCCTGGAGCATGTGATATTCTCGGAAGCATTGCCGGGCATAATCGGTCTCGCCCTCGATCACCACGTAAGTGCCCATGGCCAAATGGTGAGGCACGTCCCGGCCGTCGCGGTAGAGTGAAGAGACCACCTCGGTCGTCCCGTCCCGACTTAATTTGCCTCCGTAGTCGGAGGGCTTGCAGACTTCCGCCAATTCCGTGTTCGAGGCCGGCGGAAAGCCAAGGCCGCCGTCCTGGGGCACCAAGCCAGTGGCGTTGCAAACGGCTGTCATCTCGATGCCGGATTTGGTGCCGTCCAAAAATGAGTTGAACATCTTCAGATTGATGGCCAGCGGGTCCACCTCCAGATACTGGGTCAAGGTTTCGACCACCGTGTCTGGCGTCAATTGATGATATTCCGGCAAATAACGGGTGCCCTTGCCGGCGCAGACCACCTTGAAGCCGCAGGTCCGGGCCCAATCCACATGCTCGATGATCAGGGCCGGCTGGTCACCCCAGGCCAGGCTGTAGACCACGCCGGCCTCTGCTGCCTTGCGCGCCAGCAACGGGCCGGCGACCACATCTGCCTCCACATTCACCATCACCACGTGCTTGCCGTTGGCGATCGCGGCCAGACAATGGTGGATGCCGGTGCGGGGATCGCCCGTGGCTTCGACTAATACGTCCAGGCCAGGATGGGCGATCAGGGCCATGGCATCATCACCGATATGGGTGGCGCCTGATTCGACGGCGTCACCTAGGGTCGGCGCGGAGATTTGCTCAGCCGACCAGCCGACCTGTTTGCAATTGGCTTGAGCGCGGCCCACATCCAGATCCGCGATGCCCAGGATATGCAACCCTTTCGTCAGTCGGGCTTGGGCCAGGAACATAGAGCCAAATTTGCCCGCACCGATCAGGCCCGCGCGCACCGGTTCGCCGGATTCGGCCCGCGCGGCCAGCATTCTGGAGAGATTCATCGCATTCGCCTTTCAACGTCCGTCGGACTAATGAAGCACGAACGGCAGGGGTCGCCAAACGCCAATTTCTCCCCTGTGTTATCCCTTTGTGACCTTTGACAGCGGGGGAAGGATGGCTAGTATGGCCTGCGACTCCACGAGGCCGAGAGTATAGGGAAGGCGAGGATGGCAGCCGGAAATCGACCCCTTTCACCGCATTTGCAAGTCTACCGCTGGCAGATCACCATGGCGCTGTCGATCCTACACCGGATCACAGGTGTCGGCTTGGCCTTGGGGCTGTTGCTGCTGACCTGGTGGCTGGTTGCAGCGGCAAGCGGCGCGGCGTATTTCGACATGGTTCACAGCATCATCGGCTCCTGGATTGGGCGGGTGATCCTGCTGGGCTTTACGGCTTCGCTGTTCTTTCATCTTTTCAACGGCATCCGGCATCTGTTCTGGGATGTGGGCTATGGCTTCGAAATTGATGCCATGCGCCGTTCCGGCTATATCGTTTTGGCGGCGACGGTGGTGGCGACACTCGGCACTTTTCTAATTGGCTATGGGGGGAGATAGTCATGGTCGAGAAAAGCTTGCGCACCCCACTGGCCAAGGTCCGCGGCCTGGGCTCGGCCAAGGACGGTACCCATCATTTCTGGATCCAGCGCCTGACGGCCGTGGCTCTGATCCCTCTAACGATTTGGTTTGCTCTCTCCGTCGCCTCGCTGGCGTCGGCGGATCAGGCGGGCGTTTTGGCATGGATGAAGTCGCCGCTTTCAGCAACTCTGATGCTGTCTTTCCTGCTCGCCGGTTTCTGGCACATGAAGCTTGGTCTGCAGGTGGTGATCGAGGACTATGTGCACACGGAAGCTACTAAGATCACCTGTCTGATCTTGAACAATCTGATCTCCATATTCCTGGCCCTGGCGGCGACGCTGGCGGTGTTGAAAATGTTGCTAGGGGGCTAAGGCCATGGCGGATGCCTACAATATCGAAGACCACGAATATGACGTTGTGGTGGTGGGCGCGGGCGGTTCTGGCCTGCGCGCGACCATGGGTGCGGCCCAAGCTGGCCTAAAGACCGCCTGTGTCTCAAAAGTATTCCCCACCCGCAGCCACACCGTTGCCGCACAGGGCGGTATCGCCGCCGCGTTGGGCAACATGGGTGAGGATGACTGGCGCTGGCACATGTACGACACGGTGAAGGGGTCGGACTGGCTGGGCGATCAGGACGCCATCGAATACATGTGCCGCGAGGC
The DNA here is from genome assembly GCA_964344935.1 of uncultured Rhodospirillaceae bacterium. Lineage (GTDB taxonomy): Bacteria > Pseudomonadota > Alphaproteobacteria. Next base: position 143,301 of record CAYFPL010000006.1, on the reverse strand, counting down.
ACCCCGCGCCGTGCTGGAACTTGAGCATATGGGCCTGCCCTTCTCCCGCACCGAGGAAGGCAAGATTTATCAACGCGCCTTCGGCGGTATGACCACGAATTTCGGCGAGGGTATTGCCCAGCGGACCTGCGCCGCGGCTGACCGAACGGGCCATGCCATCCTGCACACGCTCTATCAACAGTCGTTGCGCTACGACACGGACTTTTTCATTGAGTATTTCGCCCTCGATCTCCTTATGGACGATGATGGCGCCTGCCGGGGCGTCATGACCTGGGACCTGGAAACGGGCACCATTCACCGTTTTCGCGCTCATATGGTCATTCTGGCTACGGGCGGCTATGGCCGGACCTATTTCTCCTGCACCTCTGCCCATACCTGCACCGGCGATGGCAATGCCATGCTGCTGCGCGCTGGCTTACCTTTGCAGGACATGGAATTCGTCCAGTTCCATCCCACCGGCATGTATGGATCGGGCTGTTTGATTACGGAAGGCTCGCGCGGCGAGGGAGGTTTCCTGGTGAATTCGGAAGGCGAGCGTTTCATGGAGCGCTATGCCCCGTCGGCCAAGGATCTGGCCAGCCGCGATGTGGTCAGCCGCTCAATGACCGTGGAAATCCGCGAAGGTCGCGGCGTGGGCACCCACGGTGATCATATCCTGCTCCATCTGGATCATCTGGATCCGGCGGTGCTCGAGGAACGCTTGCCGGGAATTTCTGAATCAGCGCGCATTTTCGCCGGTGTGGACGTGACCAAGGAAGCCATCCCCGTCATCCCCACGGTGCATTACAACATGGGCGGCATCCAAACCAACTATCACGGTGAAGTTGTCACCTTGAAGGACGGCGACCCGGATGCCATCGTGCCGGGCCTGATGGCGTTGGGCGAGGCGGCCTGTGTCTCCGTCCATGGCGCCAATCGGTTGGGTTCCAACTCCCTGATTGATCTGGTCGTCTTTGGCCGGGCCGCGGGCCTGCGGGTGGCGGAAATCGTCACACCGGGCGCGCCGCACCCTGATTTGCCGAAGAGCCTGGATGACAAGGTCATGGGGCATTTCGACCGCATCCGTCATGCTTCGGGCGGCAGCAAGACCGCTGAAATCCGTGACAAGATGCAGCGAGTGATGCAGAACAACTGCGCCGTCTTCCGCACCGGCGAGGTGTTGGAGGAAGGCCAAAAGCTGATTGACGAGGCCTGGTCAATGATGCCGGATCTGGGCGTCTCGGACCGTTCCATGATCTGGAATTCCGATCTGGTGGAAAGCCTGGAACTGGACAACCTGATGCGCCAGGCGGTGGTCACCATGCACGCCGCTGCGAACCGCGAGGAAAGCCGGGGCGGCCATGCGCGCGAGGACTTCCCCGACCGGGACGACGAGAACTGGATGAAGCACACGCTGACCTGGTTCGAAGACAGCGGCACGGTGAAGATCGATTACCGCCCCGTTCACGACTACACTCTGACCAACGAGGTCGAATACATCGCGCCCGTGGCACGGGTTTACTGAGGAAAGAAGAATGGTCGAGTTCAACCTGCCGGCAAACTCCAAGATCAAGGGCGGCAATACCCATAAGGCGGCTGCTGGCGCCAAGAACGTGCGCAGTTTTCAGGTCTACCGCTACGACCCCAACAGTGGCGAGAACCCCCGCGTGGACACCTATGAAGTGGACATGGACGAATGCGGGCCCATGGTTCTCGATGCCCTGATCAAGATCAAGAATGAGATCGATCCGACAGTCACGTTCCGACGCTCCTGCCGTGAAGGCATTTGCGGCTCCTGCGCCATGAATATAGACGGCACCAACACGCTCGCCTGCACCAAGTCCTGCGACGATGTGAAGGGCGATGTGAAAATCTATCCCCTGCCGCATTTGGAAGTGATCAAGGATTTGGTGGGCGATCTGACGAATTTCTACGCCCAGTACGCGTCTATCAAGCCATGGCTCGAGACCCAAACTCCGGCGCCGCCGGATTCCGAACGACTGCAGTCAGAGGAAGAGCGCAAGCTGATCGACGGCCTTTACGAGTGCATCCTCTGCGCCTGCTGCTCCACCTCCTGCCCCAGCTATTGGTGGAACAGCGACCGGTACCTGGGCCCGGCGATCCTGCTGCAGGCCTATCGCTGGCTGATCGACAGCCGCGACGAAAGCCAGGGCGAGCGTTTGGATGCGCTGGAAGACCCCTTCCGCCTCTATCGCTGCCATACCATCATGAACTGCACCAACACCTGCCCCAAGAGCCTGAACCCCGCCAAGGCGATTGCGGAAATCAAAAAGATGATGGTGCAAAGGCAGGTATAGGCCCGGCCGAATTCAGGACAGTTTGCGCTTCATGACCAGGACGTCCGTCCCTTTGTAGTGCGCTTGCTCTATAGGCTGCCAGCCCAGCTTTGCATATAGGCCGCCGTCGAGGCGCTCTGTTTGAAGGTATACCTCCTGGACGCCAAGAGATTTGGCAATCTCGACGATATTCTCTGTCAACTTGGCGGCTATGCCGTGTCCTCTGGCCTCCGGCGCAACAAAAACATTTCCGAGCCAGTGCTCAAAGTCCGGATAGATATTCATTTCATGGCGCTTGATGCGCGCCGCCCCCAACGGTGTCTCGCCGTCGAGCGCGACGATGTAGATGGGCAGTCCCGGGCTCTCCAGATCTGCCACAAGCCGTTCATGGGTCCCCGTATACGAATTTTCGGCGGTCTTATGTCCCCACTGCTCGAAGAACCATCCCGCGACAATAGGGACAGCCCATTTGTGGTCGGCGAGATATTCCAGCTTCACTGCATCGATCATAAGTCCCGCTCGGCTCAGCCATTGCTCTATGATCCTGCCGGTCTTTCGTTCTCTCGGGATTAGCAAATCCAGCATCAGGGACCGGCCCCCTATTTCCCACAATATACGGATCGGACGTATTGAATTATAGTGGCCCGACCGTTTGACGAACCGTCGGTTCGGGCTTCCCGCCTGTCCGACGAATGGTATCGAATACCCGGATCGAAGCGATGCCGTACAGCGACAACAAATATATGGGCACGGGCCTGCCCTATCTGCAAATCTATGAGATTGAGGGGCCGGAGCAGCCGTTAGCCCAGGACTTGTTTCAATATTACAGCGAAAAAAGGGAAAACGCGGGAGACCTGCCCGCATGGCGGGACTTCGAGCTGCCTGAATTGGTCGGCCGCGAGTTGGCCGAAAATGTCTTTGTCCTTGAACCGGTCGATGACGATTGGCGCTACCGTCTGTTGGGAACGGATATCGTCGCTAGATTTCGCATCGATCGTACGGGCCAGAAACTCCGGGATTTTGTGGATCCGGAGCATGCGGAGAACCTGGTTCAGATCAGCAACGAAATCGCCAGAACGGGTGAGCCGAAATTCTTTCGTCTCGCGCCGCGAGAGCCCCATCTGCAGCATCTATTGATCGAGACCATGAGTCTTCCAATCAGAAACAACGCCGGCGACGAGGTCTGGTTATTCGGCGGTACGTTCTATGGTGATTGATGGCGTTCAGGATGGACTTCCGCGCGGTTCATTCGTTGACGCGGCAAACATTGGGAGAGGATCCATCGGATGACGGTACGGGACGAACTGATCGAGATGCGCGGTCTGCGCTTTCATTACCGTGATTGGCCGGGTCCTGGGCTGGATGCGCCGGTGCTTGTCCTCCTGCACGGCTATACCGGGCACGCCCGTACCTGGGACCGGTTCGCGGCTGGGATGTGCGACCGTTTCCGAGTCTTGGCACTAGATCAGCGTGGGCATGGAGAGTCCGGCTGGGCCAACCCGCCCAAATACGGCACCTTGGAAATGGTGGAGGATCTGAAGGCGTTTGTCGCCGCTATGGGGCTGGAACGTTATTCCCTTTTGGGTCTGTCCATGGGCGGCATTGTCAGCTTTGCCTATGCCGGCGAGCGGCCGGCCGAACTTGAGCGTTTGATAATTGTCGATATCGCCCCGGAAATTGCCAAGGTGGGCCTGGAACGCATTTACGACAATGTGCAACGAAGCGACCGTTTCGCCAGCGTTGAGGATGCCGTGGCACGGGCCAGGGAAGACAACGAAATCGCCCCGGACGACATGCTGCGCGACCGCGTAGTGAATTCAATGATGCGGACCGAAGATGGGGCATGGACCTATCGCTATGACCGGGCTCTGCGCGATCCAAAGGTGCCGCGCGAAAGGCTGGAACCGGACGAGGGCTGGTCAAGAGTGGCCAACATCGCTGTTCCCACCTTGCTGGTTCGGGGTGAATTGAGCGATATCCTGGACCAGGAGATCGCGGAACGGTTTTGCGCCGCCCCGCCGAATTGCGAATTGGTGGAGGTGCCTGGGGCCGGCCATTCGGTGCCTCTGGACAAACCGGACGAGTTCCTGGCCGCCGCCCGCGCCTTTCTATAGCCGGTTTACGGCGGGCGACGGCCCACCATACGCTATGACCCTGGCATTCAGTTCACAAGTGCTGTCAATGGCGTCATGGTTTTTCGCGGCGTAATCGACTGCTGTTCTTCGGTCGTATCAGCCGCGGGCGTGTAGATGGTGGCGCCGAGAATAAAATGGTTCCGTCCGTCATTATCCCGCAGCGGCAGGAATAGGCGCTCGCCAATACCAGCGCGTTGGATGGTGTGCATATAAACCGGGCCGATGGAATGGCCGATGCCCGGCATTTCCAGGGCGTGCATGTATTGTTCCGACACAAGGGCCCAGGCCGTCTCCCCAATCACTTCGCTGAATAACCGGCCGACAATGCTGTCTGGATACCGCGCATTGACATCCTCGCCCGCCAGGCGACAGCGAAACTCGGTTGTATCGGGAACATGTTCCTGAATCCAAATATGCGCTAGCAGCTTCGGGATATCCAGGGGATCGATGTCGCTCTTGCGCGGCGGCGTCAGACCGTCAATCTTGCCAAGCCAATAATCAAAAAGGGTTACCAGCTTGTCGCTTTCAATCGCCGGCGCCTGGTCCAGAAACTCAATTGCGTCGGGAAGACTGCCGCCGGTATGGGTCGGGTATTCCGTAATTGTCACACCACAAATCTGGCCGCACGAGTTAGACACAGAATACAAACGCATCGTTATCAAAAAGATAACTGAAACACACGCGTCGACAAAGCTCGTATCGCCCGCCATCCTGGCCACGGCTCTCAATCCTGGCTAGCTCTTTTCAGTTGAGGATAGGGCGCAAGTCGCTGAAACTTCTAATATCGTCGGCATTGAAAGGAAGTGGCATGTCGCAGAGGGAGGCAAACCTGGCCAACCAGATCGACCCCACGGTCGTCTATGGCTTCACCAATCTGCCCGAAAACCGGGAACGGGAGCCGCTGCGGATCGTCCGTGGTAAGGGTGTTTTCGTCTACGACGATCGCGGCAAGGATTATATCGAGGGCGCCTCCTCGTTTTATTGCACCTCCCTCGGTTTCAGCGAGGAAGCGCTGATCGAGGCGGCAGAAAAGCAAATGCGGGATCTGCCCTTTTATGTCACCGCCGCGCATAGGTCGGTTCCGGTGGTGGAGGAACTGGCGGCGCGGCTGTCAGCCATGGCACCGATGAAGAATGCCAAGGTTGCTTTCGCCGCCACCGGTTCGGAAGCCAACGATGCCCTAATGAAATTCCTGTGGTTCCACAACAACGCCACCGGGCAGCCGAAACGCAAAAAGATCATCGCACGACTGGGTAGCTATCACGGCGGCACAATCGCCACCGCTTCACTAACCGGCTGGGTCAAGTACCATGCCGGCTTCGACCTGCCCATGGCCGGTGTCCTGCACACGGCCCAGCCCGACTTTGCCAACCAGGCTGCGGCGGGTGAAAGCGAAGAAGCCTTTGCCGACCGAATGATCGCCGAATTGCGGGACCTGATCGAACGGGAGGACCCCGAAACCATAGGTGCCTTCTTCGCCGAACCGGTTTCCGTTTCCGCCGCCCTTGCCCTGCCGCCCCAGACTTATTGGGAGAAACTTACGGCGCTGTTGGAAGTATACGAAATCCGACTTTTCGATGACGAGGTGGTCACAGGGTTCGCCCGCACAGGAAACATGTTTGGCTGCGAGACCTATGATTTCCTCCCCGATTGCATGACCGTCGCCAAGGCGCTCACCTCCGCCTACCAACCTCTATCCGCCGTCATCATGGGCGAAGAATTCTATGAAGGCCTCGAGCGGGGCAGCGCCGAGGCAGGCATGTTCTCCCATGCCGGCACCTATCACGGCCACCCGGTGCCGGCGGCAGTGGCCCTGCGTACATTGGAGTTGATGGAAGAGCGGGACATCCTGGGCCACGTTCGGACGGTCAGTCCCTATTTCGCCGACGCGCTGCGGGCGCTGGAGGATCACCCCCTGGTTCGCCGCCACCGCGCACTGGGTCTCGCTGGCGCGGTGGACGTTTCGCTGGCAGGTGCGGAGCAAGGGACGCTAGGTCCTGCTATCGCCGGAATCTGCCAAGACAACGGCCTTTTCGTTCGACCATCCGGCGATACCATCGTCATGGCGCCCCCGCTGATCATTGCCGAAGCCGAGATCGATGAAATGTTCCGGCGCTTTCGGCAGGCCCTGGACGAGACCCTGGGCTGATCGCCGACGCTGGCAATCGATCGGCGTATTTTCCGGATATTCCGTCGGCGCAGCACCATAGGCGCGGCCCCGCTTGGACGCAACTAACAGGCAAAAGTGTGATGGTCGTCATTGGTGCACCTCATCTTCGTCACTAGCCTGTGCCATGACCATCGCGATCTGAATTCGGCTAAAAGGATTCGAACGGATGTTCCGGATTTTGCGGCGCGCGGCTTGTCGCAACGAGAACCGGCTCGATAGCGCGTCATTCATTCTAGGTGTTCTTGCACTCCTGATACTCAGCAGCGGGCCGGCGTGGGCCGCGGATCTCGAACGCCACACCCGGCAATGTCATGATGTGAGAGCCAATCCCGATTACCGGATCGGCGCCTGCACCTTGCTTTTGTCGTCAGGCCGGTTGGCCAAAGACCAACATGCCCGTGTCTACAACAGCCGCGGCATCGCGAACTACAACAGGGGACAATTGGACCGGGCAATCAGGGACTTCAACAGGGCGATCCGTTTGCAGCCCGATTACGCCTTCGCGTACAGCAGCCGTGGCATGGCCTACAGCAGCAAGGGCCAGTTCGATAAGGCGATCCGCGATTTCGACGAAGCGATCCGCCTGAAGCCGGACTATGCCTCCGCCTATTCCAACCGCGGTTTGGCATATAACGACAAGCGCCAGTATTTTCGGGCGATCGCGGATTTCGACGAGGCCATTCGCCTCAAGCCCGACTACGCCTTTGCCTATTGCAGCCGGGGCATCGCCTATACCAACAATGGCCAGCACAGCCGGGCAATCCGTGATTTCGACATGGCCATTCGATTGAACCCTCTCGACAATACGGCGATCCATTTCAGGTTGCTGGCCTATAGCCAGATCAACAATCGTTCATAGACTGATTTGCCCGTGCGGGATGGTTTCAGCCTATAATCGCCGCATCGCCACGACTGGCCTGTATTTGTGATGATGGTGGTGTTCCACCTTGCCGGGACTGGAAAGATGTTGAGGGCATTGTTGCTGCTAATATTGTTGTCGCCGCCATTTGCGGCAGTGGGAGACGCCGCGCCGCAGGGGCGCTGGCAGGATCCCGTGGACAAGGCCGACTGCCAGGTCTGGAATGCCATGCCCCAGAAAGAAGAGACCGTGACCTGGAGCGGCGGTTGCCGAGACGGCAAAGCCGAGGGCCCGGGAAAGATGGTCTGGCACTATACCGACAGCGGCATGCGCAAACAGGAAAGTTATGAAGGCACCGTGCGGGCCGGTCTGTTGCATGGCCAGGGCATTTATCTCTGGGCTGATGGCGCCCGCTACGAGGGTGGTTGGAAAGATGGCAAGCTGCATGGCCAGGGTGAAATATTCTATGCCAACGGCAACGGTTATCGGGGTGCTTGGCAGGATGACGAAATGCATGGGCAGGGGACATTCCTTTTCGATGACGGTGATGAGTGCGATGGCACTTGGCGGCGCGACAGGCTGGTAGGCCTCGGTCAGGGCTGGCGTCATAGCGAGGGCCGGATCCTGAAATGTTTTCAGGACGGGGAGATGATCAACTTCAAGGACTGATGAATGCAGCGTCATCCTGCATCGGCTTGCATGCCTGGAAGGAAAGCAGGCAAACTCACTGCCGATGATTTGAGCGGGAGGATGGATCATGAACCTTGAAGGAAGAGCGGGCATAGTCACCGGTGCGGGCCGCGGTATCGGGCGCGAGGTTGCGCTGTTATTGGCCAAGGAGGGCGCCAGCGTCATTGTCAACGATCCGGGCGTGGGCAGGGGTGGCGAAGACACCGACGAGCGGCCGGCAGATGAAGTGGTGGCCGAAATCCAGGCAGCCGGCGGCACCGCCATCGCCAACTTTGATTCCGTAGCCGAGTACGACAATGCCGGGCGCATGGTGGGACAATGCGTCGATGATTTCGGCAAGATTGATTTTCTCGTCAACGTTGCCGGCATGCTGCGGGAACGCATGATTTGGAACATGACCGAAGAGGATTTCGATCAGGTAATCCTGGTTCACCTAAAGGGCCATTGGAACATGTGCACCCACGCCGTGAAGGTGATGCGGGGCCAGCGTTATGGCCGCATCGTCAATTTCTCCTCTGACGCTTTCAAGGGTTCGGTGGGACAATGCAACTATGCCGCCGCCAAGGCCGGCATCATCGGTCTGACCCGGTCGATCGCCCGCGAGGCCGGGCGTTATGGCATCACCGCCAACGCCATGTGTCCTCTGGCGGCAACCCGTATGACGGTCAACGATGCGGTGATCGCGGGTTGGAAACGGCGCCTGGAAGCAGGCCTTTTGACCCAGGCACAATACGAACATCGCATGGCAATGCCGGGGCCGGAATTCGTCGCCCCCATGGTGGCCTACCTCTGCACGGAAGAGTCCAAAGACGTCAACGGCCAGCTCTTCCATGCGGAAAGGTCGAAGATTCATACCTATTATTACGGCGAGGAGGCCCGTGCCATCTTCAAGCATACGGACGGTGGCATGTTTTCGGTCGATGAATTGATTGAAACCGTGCCGGCATCTCTTATGGAAGGCATCCCCAACGTCGCGCCGGCGGAAGACGCCTGACACGGCCGTAGGAATGGAAGAATTGGATTTCGACGCCGAGGAGATCGCGGCCGGCATCTCTGAATGGGCGGCGGTCGAAAGCCCGAGCTATGATGCCGAGGCAGTAAACCGCATGATGGATCTGGCCGAGGCGGCAATGCGAGCCTTGGACGCCGAGATCGAACGAACACCGGGGCAGGACGGCTATGGCGACGTTCTCAAGGCGCGCATAGGTTTCGGCCACAAGCCCGGCAGCCCCGGTATCCTGATCCTGGGGCATCTGGATACGGTGCACCTGGTCGGCACCCTGGCCGATGAATTACCGGTGCGCCGAGACGGCGATCAATTGTTCGGTCCCGGCGTATTGGACATGAAAGGCGGCATGTATCTGGCTTGCCATGCGGTCGGGAAATTATTGGCGCGAGGCCGCCGCCTGAACCTGCCGCTCACCTTCCTCTTTATTCCCGACGAGGAGATCGGCAGTCCCAGTACCCGGGCCTTGATCGAACAGGCGGCCCGGGTCAGCCGCTATGTCCTTGTGCCGGAGCCGGGCAAGCCGGATAAATTCGTTACCGGCCGTCATGCTTTCCTGCGTTACAAGCTGCATTGCTATGGCAAGCCGGCCCATGCCGGGGTCGCGGTCGGCGCGGGACGCAGCGCTATCAGCGTCATGGCCAAGCTGATCACTGAAATCGAAAGCTATTCCGACATACAGCGGGAAATGACCTATCGGGTCGGCAATATCTCGGGCGGGACTTTCGTCAACGTGGTTCCCACCGAATGTCATGCTGAAGTGCTCTGCGTCGCGCCCGACAAAGCGGCTTTCGCGGAAATCCAACATCGCATGGGCGCGATCGAGAGCCCGGATCCCGAGGTCAGGGTAGAGGTGGAGGCAGGCCCTGTACGACCCCTCTTCAAGATCCATCCCGGCACTCGTGAGTTGCTGGAAGTGGCCCAGCGGATTGCCCGCGATGTGGGCCTCGAGTTGGATCATGGCCAATTCGGCGGCGGCAGCGACGGCAATTTCACCGGTGCCCTAGGCGTGCCCACCCTGGACGGCCTCGGTGTCGTCGGCACGGGTGTGCATACCAAGCAGGAGCATTTGCTGGTCTCTTCCCTCGTGCCCCGCGCCAAGTTGTTCGCGGGATTGGTGGCCGCATTGTCCGAGCGTAACGCCTGAACCGACGCGGCCCGGATGGATTTCCCTAATTTCGTCGGATAGACTCTCAGGCTAAAGTGGCGGTCGGAACGGAGGATCCCATGCCATCGACCAAGCACTTCCAGGTCGAACCCATAGATGCCACATTCGGTGCGGTCATCTCAGGATTGCGATTGGCGGAAATCGGCGACGACGCCTTCCGGGAACTTTACGATACCTGGCTTGAATACGCCCTGCTGGTCTTCCCTGGCCAACATTTAAGCCTGGACGAACAGGTGGCTTTCGCCAAGCGTTTCGGCGAACTGGAATTCGAGATCACCGCCCTAAGCAACGTCAAGGCCGACGGTAGTTTGCGCACTGGTGCCGATGACGACATGGTCAAGATCCTCAAGGGGAACATGGGCTGGCATTGTGACAGTACCTATATGCCGGTGCAGGCCAAGGGCGCCGTCTTCACAGCCCATGTGGTGCCGAAGGCGGGCGGCGAGACCGGCTGGGCTGATATGCGGGCGGCTTACAGGGACCTGGACGAGGATATGAAGGCCCGCATTGCCGATCTATCCGCCTATCATTCCCTCTACTACAGCCAGGCGAAACACGGCGAGATGAAGGACAAAGAGGATAGCGAGTATTTCGGCTATGGCCTGGACGGCCAAGACCCGCCCCTGCGGCCCTTGGTCAAGATCCATCCCGAAACCGGCCGAACGACCCTGGTAATCGGCCGTCATGCATACGGTATCCCGGGCCTTGATGAGGATGAATCCGAAGAACTGTTGCGAGGTCTCGTTGAATTCGCCTGCCAGCCGCCTCGTACCTACCACCACACCTGGACAGTGGGCGACGCCGTCCTTTGGGACAACCGCTGCCTGATGCATCGCAGCTGTCCCTGGGATATGTCAGAACCCAGAGTGATGTACCACGCCCGTATTGCCGGCGATCCGAAGACCGAGTTCGCCGCACACGCCTAATACGTAGGCGTCTAGTAGAGGTCCCGGATCGTCCGCCGCGCCAGCTGCGACATGTGTACCTCGTCCGGGCCGTCGGCGACCTGGCAGAACCGCGCCGTCATGTAGATGTGGGCGAGAGGTGTATCCTGGGTGAAACCCATGCCGCCATGGGCCTGGATCGCCCGGTTGGCCACATCCAGGGCCATTTTCGGGGCGATGATTTTGACCATGGAGATATAGTCCCGCGCCTCCTTGGGGCCGTATTTGTCCATCTTATCAGCAGCGGCCAGAACCAGCATGCGGCATTGTTCGATCTCGCAGCGGGAGCGGGCGATGTCGTGCTGAATGGAGGTTTTCTGACTCAATCTTTCGCCGAACGCCTCCCGATCCTCAACCCGGCGACACATCAACTCCAGACAGCGGTCAGCCATGCCGACGAACATCATGGCATATTGGAAGCGCCCCGGACCCAGGCGGCCCTGGGCAATCTCGAAGCCGCGGCCCTCGCCCAAGATCAGGTTCGATGCCGGGACCCGGACGTTGTCGTAATGAACCTGGGCATGGCCGCCCGGAGAATGCACACCGCCGAACACGCTGACTGGGCGCTCTAGAATGACGCCTTCGGTATCCTTGGGCACCAGGATCATGGAGAACTGTTGGTGGCGCGGGGCCTCCGCGTCGGTCTTGCCCATGACCACGAAGATCTTGCAGAGGGGGTTGAAGGCGTTGGAGGTGAACCACTTACGTCCGTTGATGACATATTCGTTGCCGTCGCGGACGATGGTGGTCTCCAGATTGCCGGCATCGGAGGAAGCGACCGCCGGTTCCGTCATGGAAAAGGCAGAGCGGATTTCGCCGTCCATCAGGGGGCGAAGCCATTCATCCTGCTGTTCGGGGCTGCCGAAACGGGCCAGGACCTCCATATTGCCTCGGTCCGGGGCGGAACAGTTAAAGATTTCCTGGGCCCAGGGCACGCGCGCCATTTTTTCCATAATGGGGGCAAATTCCAGGTTTGACAGACCGGGCGAGAACTCCTCGTAGTCCTTGTTCAGGAACCAGTTCCAGATGCCGGCTTCCTTAGCCTTCTGCTTCAGGTCGGCATGCCAGGGCGGGTATTGCCAAAGGTTCTCTGGATTATCCACCCAATCCCAGTATTCCAATTCGCGCGGGTAGATATGCTCTTTCATGAACATCTCCACCTGGGCAATCATCTCACTGACCTTGTCGCTGAAGTCCAAGTTCATGACGCTCTCCCGCTGATTTATTTGTTCAGATTGTCTCACCTGCTGCGCGGCAATTATTTCAGGTCAAAGCCCTCGTAATCGTTGCCCGCGACCGCCGCCAGGCGCTGGCGGTAGCGCATCGCGCCGCCGTTGTAGATCATGTAGCGGATCTTGTTGTGGCCTTCGACGTTTGAGTTGTAGCCCGTGAACCAGGACTTGGAGTTGCCGAGCAGGGACCAGTTGTAGGTTTCCTTCACATGCGCCGTCCATTCATCCTCCGCCTCCTGGGTCGGCTCGATACGGTTGTAATCGTGCTTCCAGAGGTATTTCAGGAGTTCAGTATTCCATTCCACCGCCTCTTCGATGCCGCGGGGGAAGTTGGTGGCGACGGAGCCGCCTTGCGGCCCCGCGATAGTGATCAGGTTCGGGAAACCGGTGGTTTGAAGGCCCAGATAGGTGATGGGGCCGTCGATCCATTTTTCCGCCAGCTTACGGCCGTCCACGCCGGTGAATTCGATCCGGTCGAAAGCGCCGGTGATGGCATCGAAGCCCGTGGCATAGACGATGATATCGAACTCGTGCTCCATATCGGTTGTCTTGATGCCGCGCTCGGTAATGCGTTCGATGGGTGTCTCGTTGATATCCACCAAATGCACGTTGTCCTGGTTGTAGGCTTCGTAATAGTGGGTTTCCATAGGCACACGGCGAGTGCCGAAGCCATGGTCCTTGGGGATCAGCTTTTCCGCCGTGGCTGGGTCCTTGACCCGCTGGCGGATCTTGTCGGCGATGAACTTGGTGAATTCCTCATTGGGAATTTCCTCTACCAGGACATCCCTGAAATTGCCCAGCCAGACGCCGAAACCGGGCGAACTGTATAAATCTTCCCAGAACGCCAGGCGTTCCTTCTCTTCGACTTCCGTGAACTTGCGCCGGTCGGGCCCATGGATGAAACCACCCGGCGTCTCCCGGCAGCGTTCGAAAATCTCGTCATACGAGGCCCTGATTTTCTCCATCTCGGCTTCGGATATGGGGGCGTTGTGCAGCGGTGCGCACCAGTTTGGGCGGCGCTGGAACACGGTCATCTCACCGACTTTCGGGGCGATTTCGGCGATCAACTGCACGGCGGTGGCGCCGGTGCCGATCACGCCCACTTTCTTGCCGCTGAAATCCACTTCCTCATGTGGCCAATAATAGGTGTGATAGGCCTCGCCCTTAAAATCCTCCACGCCCTCGATTGTCGGCATGGTGGGGGCCGAGAGCATGCCAATGGCCGTGACCAGAAAGCGTGTCGAGAATGTCCGCCCGTCATCCAGGTTGAGAGTCCAGGTGCAGGCCTCTTCGTCGAAGACAGCGGATTTCACATGGCAGCCGAACTGCATGTGGTCGCGCAGATCGAACTTGTCGATAACATGGTTTAGATAGCGCAGGGTTTCCGGCTGGCCCGAGAAATGCTCGCTCCAATTCCATTCATCCAACAACTCCCGGGAAAAGGAATAGCCGTAGGTATAGCTTTCGGAGTCGAAGCGGCAGCCAGGATAGCGGTTCCAATACCACGTTCCACCCGGGCCGCCACCGGCCTCGAGCACGGTGACGTTAACGCCAATTTCAAGCAGGCGGTAAAGTTGGTAAATGCCGCTGACGCCGGCGCCGATGATGATGACATCGTGGTCCGGCTGCGAATGGGGGTTGGTCTTGGCTTCTGCTTGCGGGGTCAAATCGCTAAATCCTTCATACTGTAGTCCTTGATTACCCGATCGAATGTCTCGTCGTTCATCCGGTAATCGTCTTCCAACCCTACGAAGGGTTGGTATTGATAGGGCGCTTCATCGGGGAAATGCGCTTTGCGGGCATCTATTGCCACAGCGATAACGGCGGAACGCTCGAAAATGCGCTGTTCGTCGTAGACGTCCGAATTCTTGACGCTGAGAGCGCCGCCTTGCCCCAGAACGGATGCCCGGCGGTGAAAGCCGAAAGTGAGGGAAATGCGCAAATCGGGCGAGGTATTGGCGAAAGAGCCGTGCAGGGTCTGGCGGTTAACGATCGTGACATCGCCCGCCTGACAGATGAGCGGCACGGCACCCGGCAACTGTTCGCTGCCGTCGTTTTCCGCCACCCGTTTCTTGATGTCGATGCGACCCAATTTGTGGGTGCCCGGCACCACCCAGAGGCAATTGCCTGCGGTGGTGGGATAAAGCTGTACCTGGAAATTGAAGCCGTGGATGCCTTGGTCCCAGTTCGGCGAATCCCAATGGGTCACGCCATCCTGGTGCCAGGCAACAGCGCCGCCCAGGCCGGGTTGCTTGACGAAAATGGCATCGTTGAAAGGCACGAAATCCGGCCCGTTGATACCTTCGGCAATGGTCAGAAGCTGCGGGTGGCCGTAAAGGCGCAGTCCGGCCGGCATGGCCTCGCACATATTCCGCATCAGATAAAGAACATGCTCGGGCGCATCAGCCTCCGGCGCCGGCTGAGTCATCTGAGTCGGGTGCCGACCGCTGAGGAGTTTGGTGCCGCCCCAGGGATCTGATAGCGGCTTGATGAAGGTATAGGGATCGCGGGCATGGTCCCGTCCCAGGGCCGGTCGACCTTGGGCGTCTACATCTGCGCCCGGACGTACCGGCGCCCGTTCAATCATATTATCGGCATCGGCCCGTAATTCTGCCAATTCTCCGGCGTCGATCACGCCTTCGAAAACATAGAAGCCTTTTCCCTGGAAAGCCGCCAGGATGTCGGGGTGCAGCTTGCCGTTTGCATCAAATCGTACGGGTCCTCGATTGCCCATTTCACGGGCCAATCGCTCCCCTTCCCGCATATATGCGGCCATGCCGGCGGCATGCTCGGCGCGGCTGGGCGGCGCGGCGGCGGCAATCTGGTTCATGGCTCAACTCCAGACATTTCCGTCATTCTTTTCCGCCAAGCTATCACTTCGCCGCGCGTGTCTTCAAGGGGCGGCGGTGGCGCCTCGGATCCAACTCCGGCGCGCTGTTGTTCTGGGCCGAAACTTCCAACATGGGCTCGCCAAGCTCGACCAACTCATGCCATGGCGCTACACTGCGGTCTCTGGGCACCGGGCCATGCGTCCCGAGAAAGGGCGGTGCCTCCTTACAGATGCTCACAGAGCAAGTTTGTATTCAATTTTCCGGGAATGACGAAACTGGCAAGCTCGAAAGAACAAACAGGGTCAGACGGCAAAAGCTGGGTCAAAATGCTGGAGCCGACGATGGTCGTAATTGGCATCATCGGCCCATTTGCGCTGCTGCCGCAGGTTACCAAAGTTTACTTTACCCATAGCCACCACGCGGGCGGCCATTCGCTCATTAGCTGGGTCCTGTTCGCCATTCTGTCTTTGATTTGGTTGAGTTACGGATTTTACGAGAAGAAACCTTCCATCTATGTGGGCAACACAATTTCCCTGATATTGAACATACTCATGATCATCGGGATAACCCACCACGCCGGGATTACCTATTGAACAAATAAGATTACGTACCGGGTCGTGCTGAAGGCAATGGACATGGCCAGAATGATCGCCAAAGTTTCCCTTCCGTTGGCCCAGGAGATAAGTTTTTCATGATATCAGCAGACCGGCTTCTTGCTCTCTGGCTTAAGTACCGTGACGCGCTGGAAGCGCCAATTTCTACGTTTGAATTTGCAAAATTTAACCGTCGATTTGAAGACCGTACCTATCAGATGGGGGTGCTGAATCTGTCGCCGGACAGCGTTTATCGGGAAACAGTGTGTCACACCTTTGAGGCCGCACTGTATCGGGGCCGGCGTATGACGCTGGAAGGCGCGGCGATGGTGGATATCGGTGCGGAATCGACCGGGACAACGGCTGACGTCGTCTCGACCCAGGCGCAGATTGACCGGATGCGGCCGGTGGTCAAGGCGCTTGCCGAAGAGAACATTCTGGTCTCGGTGGAAACCTATCACCCTGAAGTGGGCGTTGCGCTTTTGGAGGCCGGTGCGGGTGTCGTCAATCTGACAGGCCGCGTCGATGATCGGGAGTTTTATCGCGCAATTGCCAAACATCAGGCTGGCGTGATTCTGTGTTATACGCCCGGCGAAAATGCCCGTTCCGAGGACTACCTGCCGCCTGCCGATGAGATATTCGATCACCAGCTGACGTTCTTCAAGGAACGGATAAACATCGCAACCGAGGCGGGGGTGGAACGTCTCTGGGTCGATCCGGGTTTCGGCTTTACGTTGCATTTGCCGGATGGCCCGGACCGCATTCGTTATCAAACCGACAGTATTTTACAGTCTTTTCGCCTGCGGGAACTTGGCTGGCCGGTCACTGTTCAATTGACGGGCGCTGTTTATCTATTCCGCGATGAAGTACGCGTTGCACAAACAAGCGCCGCGACGATCGCGGTTCTCTCCAAGGCAAATCTGGTCCGCAGCCACGAAGTGCCGCGCGTCCAACCGGTACTTGATCTGCAGGATTATGCCTGAAAAACACACTCGCCGGGGTCGCATGTTCAGGGTTAGGTCCTGAATCGGCCGAGTTAAATCGATTGTCCTACGAGGCAGGCTTGTCGTTCGGCAGCGGAAACTCCTCCAGATAGGGCGCGTAGTCGTCTTCGACGTCGATCTCCAGACTGGCGAGTAGCCGGACGACGCCGTTATAGAAGGCGATGACGATGGTCAGATCCACCAACTGTTCGTCGTCCAGGTGCGCCTTCAGCTTGGCGAAGGTGCCGTCGGATATTTTCATGTCTTCGGTCATCTCGCGGGCCGCGCGGAGGACGGCCCGGTCCAGTTGCGGCAGGCCACTGTTCCGCCCTTTGCTCTCAATGACCATGGCCGCAATATCGTCGTCCGAGACGCCGAAGTCGCGGCCGATCTTGATGTGGTGGCTATACTCGTATGCGCTTGAGGTGATGTAGCCCACCTGCAGGATAGCCAATTCGCGCAGGCGCGGATCCAATTTCGAGCCGAAGCGGATATAGCTGCCCAGATGGCCGAAATTGCGGGCGCCGCCAGGGCTGTGCACCAGGGCCCGGTGCAGGTTGATGCCGCGCTTTAGCAAATCCTGGTCCTCGGGCGCCAGGTCTTCCACGTCCAGATATGGGATGCGTGCCATGCTTCGTTTCCTCCCTCTAGTCGTCTAGGCGTTCGGGTCGCGAGCCGGGCCAGAAACCGTGATGCCGCCGTCCACGACAAGGGTCTGCCCCGTGATATAACGGGCCCGGGCGGAGGACAGGAAGACAACCGCGTTGCCGATGTCCCAGCCCGTGCCTTCGATCCCCAGGGGTGAGGCCTTGCGCCGGCCTTCCCGCGCCGCCTCCGACATACCCCGGCCATAGACCATGGGTGTGTAGACCGGTCCCGGCGCGATGCAGTTGGCGCGAATTGCATCGGGGGCATGATCAATGGCCATGGCCCGGGTCAGGGAGATGACCGCGCCTTTGGAGGCGGAATAGGCGGTCAGCCCCCGCGGCCGCAGTGCCGAGATGGAGGAGACGTTGACGATGGCGCCGCCATCGCCGCTGGCGATCATGGCGGGGACGGCATATTTGGCGGCCAGGAACATGGATTGGACGTTTACGCGCATGACCCGGTCCCAGTTGTCCAGGTTTTCCTCGACCACACTGCCATGGCTGCCGATGCCTACGTTGTTGTCCAGAACGTCGACCCGGCCGAATGTTTCCATGGCCAGTTCGGCCGTGGCCTTGCAATCGGCTTCGTCGGTCATGTCGGCTTCGTGCGCCACGGCCTCGCCGCCCTCCTCCGAGATCATGGCGACGGTCTCCGCCGCCCGCTCCAACTCGCGGTCCACGGCGAGGATCCTCGTCCCGGCCCGGGCCAGCAATATGGCGGCGGCCCGGCCGTTGCCAATCCCGCCTTCCAGGGCACCGGCGCCCGAGACGATGGCCACCTTGCCGTTTAGCTGTTGATCGTCAGCCGCGAATTCGCCCGTCATCCTATTCTCCTTTTGCATTTGTCCATTAGGCTAGCGGGTTCAACCGCCGTGGAACAAGCGTTTGCGTGCGCCAGAACTTTGGGCGTAGGCTTCAACAAGAACTATTAGAGGAAGACGTTATGGGGAGAATCCAATGACAAAATTTAGAAGATTAGGGACGGTGGCGCTGACCGCCGCTGTCGGCGCCATGATGGGCGCTGCCACGCTAGCCACATCCGTCCAGGCGGCGCCAAAGCATGGCGGTACTCTGGTTTGGGTGTCCAGCCAGGTGCCGCGACACTTTAACCCGGCGGTGCAGTCCGGCGTTGCCACCATGGCGCCGGGGGCGCAGTTATTCGGTTTCCTTGTCCGCGCCGACGATGATTGGAACATCCACCCTTACCTGGCGGAAAGCTGGACGGTCTCTGACGACGGCCTGACGGTCACATTCAAGCTGCGCAAGGGCGCGAAGTTCCATGACGGCCAAGAGATCACTTCCGCCGACGTGGCGTTCTCGGTCGCCACACAGCAGGCCAACCATCCCTTCAAGACGTCCCTTGGCGCCGTTGACAGGGTGGAGACGCCCGATCCAATGACTGCCGTCTTCAAGCTGAAACAGCCCCATCCGGCGCTGTTGCTGGCGCTGTCGACGGCGCTGGCGCCGATCATTCCAAAGCACGTCTATGGCGACGGCCAGGATGTGAAGAAACATCCGCGCAATATTACCGACCTGGTGGGTTCGGGACCTTTCCTGTTGAAGGAGTACAAGAAGGCCCAGCACGTTATCATGACCAAGAACGCGAATTTCAATTCGTCCGACGGGCCGTATCTTGACCGTATCATTATCAAGATCATCCGCGACGCTTCGGCCCGGGTTATCGCGATGGAGAAGAATGAAGCGCAGATCTTCCCCTACATGGTGGATTCGAAAGATATCCGCCGGCTGGCCAAGTCCAAGCATGTGAAGATTACGGACAAGGGCTATGCCGCCATTGGACCGGTGACATGGCTTGCCTTCAACACCAAGGAAGGACCGACAGCGGACGTCCGGGTGCGACAGGCCATAGCCTATGCCATCGACCGGAA
This sequence comes from uncultured Rhodospirillaceae bacterium, assembly GCA_964344935.1. Classification (GTDB taxonomy): domain Bacteria; phylum Pseudomonadota; class Alphaproteobacteria. The sequence continues at coordinate 123,878 of CAYFPL010000006.1, read as the reverse complement.
CTTCATTATCAACGCGCTGCACGGCGGCCTCTCGAAACCGGCCACCGGACCCATCGCGCCCGGCTCGCCGTACTATTCAGGCGATGTGCAGACCTATGATCTGGATCTGGACAAGGCCAAGTCCCTGTTGGATGCGGCCGGCATGAAACCTGGCAGCGACGGTACCCGCTTCTCGCTGGAAGTGGACCATATCCCTGCCGTGCCCGAGCAGCAGAAGGCGATCGCAGAGTATTTGCGTCCGGCCCTGAAAAAGGTGGGCATCGCGGTCAAGGTGCGTAACGCGCCTGACTTCCCGACCTGGGCCAAACGGGTTTCCGGGCATCAATTCCAGGCCAGCATGGACATCGTCTTTAACTGGGGCGATCCGGTGATCGGCGTCCATCGCACCTATCTCTGCAACAACATCAAAAAGGGTGTGATTTGGTCCAACACCCAGCAGTACTGCAATCCCAAGGTGGACTCGATCCTTGCAATGGCGGGTAAGGAAACGGATATGGCCAAACGCAAAGGCTTGTATGCCGATTTCCAACGCATCGTGGCCGATGAACTGCCCCTCTATTGGATCAATGTGATGCCGCAGCGGACGGCCTATCACAAGGACTTGGGTAATCCGCCAACGTCGGTCTGGGGTGTGATCTCGCCCATGGATCAGACCTACTGGATGAAGCAGCCGAAGTAATTTCGGTGAAGTGCCAAATCAGGCGGGCGGCGATGACAGGCGCCGCCCGCCGCACCGGCCTTAACGGGAACCGGGCAGGTTTGGGGGCGGATCATGCAATGGCTTAGCAGTATCGGACAGCGGATCGGTTTCGGTCTGGTCTTGCTGCTGGCCGTCTTGGTCTTGAATTTCTCTCTGATCCATATGGCGCCGGGCGATCCGGCCGACGTCATCGCCGGCGAGATGGGCGGTGCTACGGAAGAGATGTTGGAATCGATCCGCAAGGCCTATGGCTTGGACCGGCCGTTTCACGAGCAGCTCATCTCTTACGTGGGCAAGGTTTTCCAGGGCGACTTGGGTCACTCTTACTATTTCGACCAGCCGGTCACGGATCTGATATTGGAGCGATTAAGCGCCACGATCCTATTGGTTCTGACCTCCCTTTTTCTGGCGATCATCATCGGAACCTTCTTGGGCGTCTTTGCCTCGCAAAACCCCAACGGCATGCTCAGCCATTTCGTAACTATTCTGGCCCTGTTGGGTTATTCCCTGCCGGTATTCTGGACGGGGATAATGTTGTTGATTTTGCTGGCGGCACCGCCGGTGGACCTATTCCCCATCGCCGGCATGTATGACGTTACGAAAGACGGTGGCACATTCGATTATATGCTGGATGTCCTGCATCATCTGGTCCTGCCGGTCGTAACACTGGCAACCATCTATCTGGCCTTTTATAGCCGGCTGTCACGGGCTTCTATGCTTGATGTGTTGGGGGCCGATTATATCCGCACGGCCCGGGCCAAGGGGCTGAGCGAACGCGTGGTTGTCTATAAGCACGCCCTGCGAAATGGCGTGCTGCCGGTGGTGACATTCGCGGGCCTGCAATTCAGCCAACTGTTTTCAGGCGCCGTGTTGGTGGAAACGGTGTTCTCTTGGCCCGGGCTTGGCACATTGGCTTTCGATTCCATCGGCCGGCGGGATACGCCCATGCTGCTGGGCATCCTGTTCTTCTCTGCCCTGATCGTCATCGTCGCAAACATCTTGACGGACATTTCCTACCGCCTGATCGACCCGCGCATCAAGACGGGGATGAAGACATGACCGTTGAGACGGAACAAGCGAGAGCCGAGATTGATCCGGACTTCGTGCCGGAAATCGAGCGGCCTTGGTTGCAAACCTGGCGCATGTTCGCCAAGAACCGGGCCGCCGTGTTTGGTCTTTGCCTTTTGACCGCTATCATTCTGATGGCCGTGCTGGGCCCAACACTTTATCCCGCCGATCCCTATGACATCGTATGGGCACCGCAATCTCCCCCCGGTACGGAAGGCTTTCTGTTGGGCACCGATTATCTGGGCCGGGATCTGGTCGCCGGCATCATCTATGGTAGCCGTGCAACCCTGATCGTCGGTGCCGCCGCAGCCCTGATCACTATCGTCATCGGCATCCTCGTCGGCGCCTTGGCCGGCTATTACCGCGGCTGGGTCGAGGAAGTGCTGATGCGCATCACCGAATTCTTCCAGGTGCTGCCGCCGTTGCTCCTCGCCATGGTGCTGATCCTGCTGTTTTCCCCGACCCTGGTAACCATATCCGTCGCCATTGGCGTCGTATCGTGGACCGCCACGGCGCGCCTCGCACGGGCGGAGTTCCTGCGCATCAGGGAATTGGAGTACGTCAAGGGAGCGCGATCCATCGGCGCCCGCAACGCCCGCATCATCTGGCTGGTGATCCTGCCCAACGCGGCGCCGCCCTTGATTGTCTCCGCCGCCTTCGCCGTCGGCATCGCCATTTTGTTCGAGGCTGGCCTCAGTTTCCTGGAACTGAACGATCCCAACGTCATGAGCTGGGGCTATATCATCGGCTCCAACCGTCCGTACGTGTTGGAGGCCTGGTGGGCGGTAACATTCCCGGGCTTCGCAATCTTCCTCACCGTCTTGGCTGTTTCCCTGATCGGCGATGGTTTGAATGATGCCCTGAACCCGAGGTTGCGGCAACGATGAGCACAGCCGAACCGATACTTTCCGTATCCGACCTGACGGTCGAATTCGACACCCGCGACGGTGTGGCGCGAGTGATCGACGATCTGTCTTTCGATCTTTTGCCGGGTGAGACCCTGGGCATCGTCGGTGAATCCGGCTGCGGCAAGAGCATGACGGCACTCTCCATCATGCGACTAGTGCCGTCCCCGCCAGGGCGCATCGCCGGTGGAGAGATTTCGCTGGCAGGCGAAGACCTTGTGACGGCCAGCGATGTCAGGATCCGGGAGATCCGGGGCAATGAAGTCTCGATGATCTTTCAGGAACCCATGACCTCCCTAAACCCGGTCTACACAGTCGGCGATCAAATCGCAGAAACGGTTCGATTGCATGAAGGGCTGTCCAAGAGCGACGCCCGTGACCGTGCCATCGAAATGCTGCGCGCCGTAGCCATTCCGGCACCCGAGGCCCGGGTCGAGGAATATCCGCACCAGCTATCTGGCGGCATGCGCCAGCGGGTGATGATCGCCATGGCGCTCACCTGCCGGCCGCGGGTGCTGATTGCGGACGAGCCGACCACCGCCCTGGATGTCACCGTACAGGCGCAAATCTTCGATCTGTTGCGGGACCTCAAGGAACAGACGCAGACGGCGATCATTCTGATCACCCACGATATGGGTGTGATCGCCGAAATGGCCCAGCGTGTTGTGGTGATGTATGCCGGGCGCAAGGTCGAGGACGCCCCGGTGGATGAACTGCTGGTCAATCCGAAACATCCCTATGCCCAAGGCTTGATTGCCTGCGTGCCGCATTTGCAGGCCGTGCCCACGGCCGAACGCCCACCGTTGATGGAAATTCCAGGCGTCGTGCCTTCCGTCGCCGAATTGGGCCGGGGCGGCTGTCCATTTGCGCCGCGCTGTGCCCACGTCATGGACCGTTGCCGCCAGCAAATGCCGCCGCCAACAACCGTGGCGCCGGGCCATCACGTTGCCTGCTGGCTGGTGGAAGAGAGCCAGGCCGCATGAACGCCCCCGGCGCATCGGACGATATCCTCCTCCGAGTCGAGGACCTGAAGGTGCATTTCAGTCAGAAGAGGCGGCATATTTTCGCCCAGCCCTCGAATGTGCATGCGGTCGACGGCGTCAACTTCACGGTTCCGCGCGGCCGCACTTTTGGCCTGGTTGGCGAAAGCGGCTCGGGCAAGACCACGACCGCATTGGCAGTGATGCGCCTCGTGCACATCACATCTGGCCGCGTCACTTTGGATGATCTCGATATTGGCGCTTTGGAGGGGGAAGAACTTCGCCGCCAGCGTCGCCATATGCAGATTATTTTTCAGGATCCCTATTCTTCCCTCAATCCCCGGGTCAGAGCCGGCGACATTGTGCGCGAGCCCCTGGATCAGTTGGACGTAGGCGATGTGAACGGCCGCGAAGACCGGGTGGCGGAACTGTTTCGCCATGTGGGCCTGCGTCCCGAACAACGGGCCCTGTTTCCGCATCAGTTCTCCGGCGGTCAGCGGCAACGGATCGGGATTGCGCGGGCCCTGGCCAGCCAGCCGGATTTGATCGTCTGCGATGAACCGGTTTCGGCCTTGGATGTGGCCATTCAGGCCCAGATCCTGAATTTGTTACGGACCCTGCAGGACGAGTTCGGGCTGACCTATCTGTTCATCTCGCACGACCTCGGGGTGGTGCAGTATATGTGCGACGAGATCGCGGTGATGTATCTGGGCCAGATCGTCGAACATGCTGACCGCATCTCGCTCTTCACCGAGCCGCTGCATCCCTACACCTGGGCCTTGCTGTCGGCAGTACCCTCGGCGGACCCGGCGATCCGGGACCGTTCCGACCGCATCCGCCTGCAGGGGGACCCGCCCAGCCCAATCGATCCGCCGCCCGGCTGCCGCTTCGCCAACCGCTGCCCCTTTGCCGAGGTGCGCTGTACCAGCGAGACGCCGCCGTTACGACCCATCAAGGACGGCCATGCCGTGGCCTGCCACCTGGTTTCGGACGACGGGGTGCCGCCGCAGCGCCACTCATAATTCACGAGCCCGAGTACGAGGAGCCGACAATGCGACTGGTCCTGGCCACCATGCGCCACGAAACCAACACCTTTTCGCCCCTGCCGACGCCCTTGCGCGCCTTTGGCCCAAAGTCCGGAGAGACGGCCATCGAAGTTTACCGCGGCACCAACAATCCTATCGCTGCCTATATCGATATCGCGGAACGGGAAGGGGCCGAGTACGAGGTGCCCCTGATCGCCAATGCCAACCCGTCTGGAAAAGTTGAACAGGCCGCCTTTGACGAGATGGCAGGACAAATCTGTGAGGCAGTCGAACGGGGCTGTGACGGCGTCATGCTGGACCTGCATGGTGCCATGGTGACAGAGGACCATGACGACGGCGAAGGGGAGTTGCTGCGTCGGGTTCGCGCCATCGCCCCCGATATACCCATCGCCGTGGCCCTGGATTTCCATACCAATCTATCGGCCATGATGATCGCCAACGCCACCGTCATCACAGGCTATTGCACCTACCCCCATATCGACATGGACGAGACCGGCCGGCGAGCCGGCGAAACCCTAATCCGCACCCTGGCCGGCGATGTGACGCCGGTGATGCTGTGGCATTCTCTGCCCATGCTGACCCATATGCTGCGACAGACGCCTCTGGACCAGCCTATGAAGGACATTATGGACCGGGCCATTGCGGCGGAAGCAGGCGGCGAGGTTTTGAACGCTTCCGTATTTGGCGGTTTCCCTTTAGCCGATATCCCCCATGTGGGTCTGGGCGCTGTGGTCGTGGCCGACGGCGATGCGGCGGCGGCAGGCCGGGTTTTGGACGAACTGATGGATACGGCCTGGCAGCGGCGGGCGGACTTCGTTTTCGAGATCGAGCCGGTGGAAACATCTTTGGCCCGCGCGCGGGATCTGGACGAGGGCCCGGTAATCCTGGTGGATCACGGCGACAACTGCGGTGCCGGCGGTCCGCAGGACAACATGGATGTGCTGGAGGCGGTGTTGCGCCTGGGCCTCGAGGATGTCGCGGCGGGGCCTATCTGGGACCCTGAAAGCGTCGACCGTATGGTCGATGCCGGTGTTGGAAACGAGGTCAGCCTGCAACTGGGCGGCAAGACGGATAGCCCCATGATGGAACTGGCCGGCCGTCCCATCCCTGTCACTGGCACGGTTCGCTGCATCACCGACGGGCGCTTCATTGTCACCGGCCCCATGGCCACAGGCAGCCCCATGAACATGGGGCGGACGGCGGTGCTACGTACCGGCAGCGTGGATATCGTAGTCTCCGAGCGCCGTCATGAGCCTTTCGATACCGGATGCTTTACCCATGCCGGGATCGATCCAGGCGCGAAGCGCTATGTGTTGATCAAGTCGCGTCAGCATTTCCGAGCCGGCTTCGGCCCCATCGCCAAGCATGTAGTGCTTTTAGCGGGCCCCGGCGTTTGCAGTTCCGACTACGATGCCTTTCCCTTCAAGAATTTACGCCGCCCGATCTACCCTCTCGACCCGGACGCCACCCGCAACGCATAGAGCAACCCGCATTCAATTGATTTCAATTGAATGCGGATAAGTTGCTCTATCTTGAAGGCTTTAGCGCATGGGTGCGCGTTCAAAAAACGCGCCATGCGCTAGGCTGTGACCAGGGCAGGGCGCCTGCGGTTGGTGGAAATGCGATAGCCGATCAGAATCAACAGATTGATCGCGCCCATGATGGCGGCGAAGGTGAACGAGACATCATAATCGCCGGAAAGATCGAACAGCACGCCGCCCATGAAACTGCCCGTCCCCATGCCGATCCAGGCAAAGAAGGATACGACCGACCATGACCGGGCGCTGACTGCAAGGGGGACCTGGACGTTGACGGCGATGACCATGGAGGCCATGACGCCCGAATAAACAAATCCAAAGATGACCGCGAGCCAATAGATATGGTTGAGCGAGGCAATGTGAGGAAACCAGATCACCAGGACGGTCTGCCCAAAGGACATGGCGGCATATGTGGGAAAGGCGCCGATCATATCGCAAAGCTTGCCTGCGCCGAGGCGGCCGATGACACCGGAAAGCATCAGGGCAGCAAGGGCAGTGGCAGCGGTTTCGGGCTTGAAGCCCCTATCGGTCAGCATGGGCACCAGATGCACGATCACAACCGACATGCACGAACAGCAGAACACCACGGCCATGGAGAACCAAATCACCGTGTGCCAGGCCTCGCCTAGGGCCCAGGCCTTGCCTTTTTCGACGGTACCGCGCAGGGCTGCCAGATGCGCTCGCTTGGCCGGAGCATCGCGGGTTAGGGCGGCGATGCCCACGCCGAGCACCAAGTAGCCGACGCCCAAGATCAAATAAGCGTTTTGCCAGCCATGAGCGGAAATCAACAACCGCGCGATCAAGGGCACGACGGCTTGGCCAAAGGCACCGCCAGCCAGGCCGATACCCATGGCCAAACCTCGGTTGCGGTTGAACCAATGTCCGATGTTGGGCCAGAGGCAGCTTTGCAGGATGCCGTGGCCAAGGGCACCAAACAAAAAATACGAGAAGAAAAACTGCCATTTGGCGGCGGTCTGACTTAACAGCAGCATGGCCAGCGCCAGACCAACGGCGGCCAGGATTAACAGGCGCCAAGTCGGGCTGCGGTCGGCAAGCATGCCCCAGAGTATGCCGGTTGCCGCGGCGGCAAGTGCGGCGGCCGTGTAGCCGAAGGATATGCTGCCCCGCGACCAGCCGAATTCGGCTGAAATAGGCTTGAGGAAGACCCCGACCGCCGCCAGACCGCCGAAACTCATGGCCATCAAGACGAAGCCAACGAATACCATGACCCAGCCATAGCCGGAATTTTGGCTATCGTCGGCGGCCTTTACGTTTTCACCATCACTCATCCCGATCAGATTAGCATGCACCCAACCCGGTCGCTAACGGCTTGCCTTCCGTCCCCCGCCGCGCTAATCGCAGGGCAAACATCATCCCAAGAAACGGAGTGCATCCGATGCCGCTTACCCAAGCCACTGAACGGGAACAGATACACAACAGGACCATTTCCATCACTGCCTACGAACGTACCGACGGCCTGGTGGACGTGGAGGGGCATATCCTCGATATCAAGCCATTTTCCCATCATCTGCTCGATTCTCACCGCGCCGCGGGCGAGCCTGTGCATGATTTGTGGCTGCGCCTGACTATCGACAAGACAATGGTGGTGCAATCGGCCGAGGCGAAGCTGGATGTAGGTGCCCATGGTATCTGCCATTTGGTGGCTCCCAATTTCACTGATCTCGCAGGCTTGAAGATCGGACCGGGTTGGAACCGTATGGTGCGCCAGCGGGTGGGGCATGGCAGGGGCTGTACTCACTTGGTGGAAATGCTGGCGCAAATGGCGACGACGGCCATGCAGGCCATGTGGACCGAACGCGCGCCAGCTGGTGCGGCGCGGGAGGCCGCCGGCGATCGGCCGCGAAGCCTGGGCGAGGGAATGCTGAACACCTGCTACACCTACCGCCAGGATAGCGATTTCGTGAAGGAGTATTTTCCTGACGACTACCGTCCGGGCTCTTGAGTGTCCATAAGGTTCGTTTTCCAGGTCGATTACGGCGCGGAATGGGATTACCCTGAGAGGCGATAACCGGAAAACATGGGGATGTGACAATGAGCGGAGAGGGCAAGGTTGCCATCGTGACGGGTGCTGGCTCGGGTATTGGGCGCGGCGCGGCCGTGGCTCTGTTGGCGGAAGGCTATTCGGTGGCCCTGGCCGGCCGGCGCGAGGATGCCCTGGCGGAAACCATTGCGGAAGCCGGCGCGGACGACGCAAAGATCTTGGCCGTGCCCACGGACGTTACCGATCCCGAAGCCTGTGCCGCCCTGTTTGCGGCCACGGTGGAGAAGTTTGGCCGACTGGACCTTTTGTTCAACAATGCCGGCGGCGGCGCACCGCCTGTGAATATCGAGGACCTGCCATTCGAGGAGTGGCAGCGGGTGGTCAACGTCAATTTGACAGGCGTTTTCCTGTGCACAAAGGAAGCCTTCAAGGTGATGAAGGACCAGGACCCCATGGGTGGCCGCATCATCAACAACGGCTCCATCTCGGCCCATGCGCCACGGCCCAATTCGGCGCCCTATACCTCGACCAAGCACGCGGTGACGGGGCTGACCAAATCCACTTCTCTGGACGGGCGTAAATACAATATTGCCTGCGGCCAGATCGATATCGGCAACGCACTGACGCCCATGGCGGCACGCATGGTGGATGGCGTGCCGCAGGCGGATGGTTCCATCAAGCCGGAACCGGTGATGGACGTGGATTGCGTCAGCCAGGCCATCGTCTACATGGCCAGTCTGCCGCTTGATGCCAACGTGCAGACCCTGACGGTCATGGCGACGCAAATGCCCTTCGTTGGCCGTGGCTGAAGGCGCCCGCCGGCCAAGAGATGTTGTCAAAGCCTGGGTTGAGGCCTTCAATCGCGGCGATGCGGACGAGATGGCGGAATTCTACGCGGAGGAGGCCATCAACCACCAGGTCGCGCTTGAACCCGTAGCGGGGAAGACGGCCATTCGCGACATGTTTGCCCGTGATTTCGCAGCCGCTGACATGGTCTGCATCATCGAAAACATCTTCGAGGATGGCGAATGGGCCATATTGGAATGGCGCGATCGGTTAGGACTGCGCGGCTGCGGATTTTTCCACATTTCCAAAGGTAAGATTGCGTTTCAACGTGGTTATTGGGACAGGCTCACCTTCATGCAGCAGCATGACCTGCCCATGGAATAATCAATTGGGCCTTTCTCAAATCTCGCCAGCTTCGAAAGCCGCGATCTTGGCCGCGCCGTCGTGGCCGTAACGGGCCGCCTTGCCCCGACCCTGTCGCTCCAGGTAGGCCCGGTTGAAGACGGCATAGGCGCCGCAGCGGGTACAATCCACATCATTGCCATAGCAGCAGAACGGTTTCTCAAACTGTCCCCCATCACCCATATAGAGGGGCAGGGTGTCCCGCTTGATGATGCATTTTTCGCCGTTCTCGCCGGTATAGTTGATGGCCACGTCCGATTTCATCATCTCCAGGGTTTCGATGTGGGATCTGACCACATGGGGATACTTCTTCTTTAGGGCGATGACCCGGTCCAGAACCTTGTCCCGCTCCTTCAGGTCGGGCCAAGCCAGGCCCGTTTGATCATCCTTGACCGGCACATAGAAACTGAATGCGACGCCGGCGATGGGCCAATCTGAAACCTCCGCCACGAAGTCCTCCAAACCCGGCGCGTTCTCCCGCGTCACCGCCATTTGCAGCATCACCGTCGTGCCGTCATGAGGGTCCCGTGCGAAGATGGCCTCCTTCACCTTGGCGAAAACTCCTTCGCCGCGGATCGGATCGTTCAACGCTTCTGGCCCGTCCAGTGAAACCGTGACCAGATGTCCGGGCAGCGAAGGGATGCCGTAGGTGCCGTTGGTCACGATGGCGCTTTCCGCGAACAGATTGGCCGCCTTGAGAACCATGTCTTTGCGGATCATCGGCTCGCCGCCCATGAACAGCATGGAGCGGATGCCGTGTTTGTCTCGCAAGACCTCCAACTGATGCAGCATGGTGGCATCATTCATCTTATCGCGCGGCGATTGCGGGTTGTCGGCGCGAAAGACAAAGCAATGACGGCAGTCCAGGTTGCAGACATTGGTGACGTTGACCAGGGCATGGGGGTATTGACCGTCGCCGAAATCTGTCGGCGCAGACAGCTCTTGCATATTACTCATCCGGACCTCTGCGTTCGATTGCGAGGGCCATCCTAGACGGCTGCATCGTGTCATGTCTTTGATCTTAATCAGCCCGGCGCCAATCGATCCAAACACTGATTTCTTCGCCATTTGGCCAGACGCGGGTGGCGATCAGGCGCATCTTCCCGTCATCCAATAATTGAACGCCGCGGACCTGCTCGCCGCCGACCCAGCCTGGGTTGAGCGCGAACGAGACCTTGGTGATGAGCCGGTCATTTTCCACCCGCCAGCGGCCGGCGTAGGAAATGAAGGTATCGAATGCTTCCAGCCGCGCTGCATCCGGTGCATCAGCATGCCATTCGGGATTGCCCGGCAGCGCCGGCCGGTCGCCATGGCCCAGGGCCGCGCACATCCAGCCGTCCGGTGAAAGAATGGCCAGGCCCTCGGATTTGGGGCCATAACGCGCCAACATGGCGGCCCGCTGGCGGTCATCAGCGCCGCGTTCCACAAGAAGCCATGTGCCGGCGATATCCTCGGCCATGATCATCGGGTCGGTCCAACGAGGTCGGCGATGGCATCGGCCCATTCCTCGGGCTTGAAGCCCATGGAGCCTGCGACGCTTTTGAAACGGACGATGCCGTCACTGTCGATCAGATACAGCCGCTCGGGCAGGGCATTGTAGAGCCCGTCGGCCTGGTCGGTCATATCGTCCAGCAGCATGGGCATGTCCATGTGCAGGCGCAGGACGCAAACCTCGGCGATTTCCGCCCGTTCCTCGATCGTCGTGGGCGCATTCAGGATGATGTCGTCGTCCAGATTGTGCCGTACCTGCCAGCCGTCATCGGGATGGGCCTCTTGGATATAGATGCAATAGAAATCCATTTGCTTCTGGTACTGCGCCGCGATTTCGTTCAAGCGCACGGCTTGAACCCGGAACGGCGGTCAGGTGTACGAGCCAAAGACCAGTCCCACCGGCCGCCCGCGGCTTCCAGACAGGCTGACCATTTCACCGGTGCGTTTGCCCTCCGGCGACAGCCGTTCCAGGGAAAAATCAGGAGCCGGATCACCCACGTTCGGCGCCTTCTCCTCACGGGCCAGGCGTTCTGCCCGCATGGCGGTGTACTGTTCCGGTGTCATCATCATCCGTGCCCAGTTCGCGGGCGGGATATCGCGCCAGTCGGCGGGATAACTGATCTCTGCCATTTTCGGGTTCCTCCCAATTTCAATATTCTAGGCCGATCTTCTGTGAAGGGGCTATGCTGGATTTGGCTGCTCCGGTTACACTGGGCCAACGACAAGAACCGGGGGGTGAAGACGTGGCGGCACCGAATGTGACAGTGGCGGATCATCCGCTGATCCAGCACAAATTGACCCTGTTGCGGCGCAAGGAAACTTCGACGGCGGAGTTCCGTCAGTTGCTGGGGGAAATCTCGTTGCTGCTGGCGTTCGAGGCGACGCGGGACCTTGCCGTGCGCAACGAGCGGATCGAGACCCCGTTGGAAGCCATGGACGCGCCCGTGCTGGAAGGCAAGAAGCTGTGTCTGGTCTCGATCCTGCGGGCGGGCAACGGCCTCTTGGAAGGCATGTTGGATCTGATCCCATCGGCCCGGGTCGGCCATATCGGTATGTACCGGGATCACGATACGCTGGAAGCGGTGGAATATTACCTCAAGCTTCCTCATTCCATTGGCGACCGCCAGGTCATCGTGGTCGACCCCATGCTGGCGACGGGCAATTCTTCCGCCGCCGCCGTTACACGGCTGAAGGAAGCGGGGGCGAAGCGTATGAAGTTCGTTGCCCTGGTTGCCGCACCCGAGGGCATTGAAGCATTTTCCGCCGCCCATCCGGATGTGCCCATTCTGACCGCGGCCATCGACCGGCAGCTGAACGAGATCGGCTATATACTGCCCGGCCTTGGCGATGCGGGCGACCGGCTATACGGCACCAAATAAGATGATCGAAAAGGAAACGCCGCTGGAACCGGCGGCAACGGATGAGCGCCGGACTCAGGACCCGGTGCCGGCACAGCAGTTGCGGGATGATGTCGGTGCTTTGATGGACGTTCTGTCGGATGGCGGCGTCGCTATCGCGCCGTTGGACGTGGCCTATGCCATTCTGGCCGCCACGCCCGAAGGCATCCGCCGGATCTTCGATGCCAAAAGCCGCAGTTATGAAAAACCCAGCGGCATGTTCGCCAACTACGACATGTCGGCGGCCTTGCACATTCTGGGCGAGGACCAACATGCCATGGTGCGAGAGATGGTCGACGAAGTCGGCCTGCCGTTTTCCGTCGTGGCGCCATTCCGCGAGGATCATCCGCTGTTGGCCAAGGTGGATCCTTTCGTGCTGCAATCGTCGTCCAAGGCCGGCACCCTGGACATGTTGCTCAACGCCGGGCAGATGCATGACGAAATCGCCCGACAGGCTTGGGAGCGTCAGATGCCGGTGTTTGGTTCTTCGGCCAACCTGTCATTGTCCGGCAGCAAATACCGCTTGGACGAGATCGACGAAGTCGTTCGCGCCGCCGCCGATATTTCCTTTGATTATGGCCTGTCGCAATATGCTAACCATCAGGGCCGCTCCTCGACTATCATCGACTTTCGGGATTACACGGTTATCAGGGTTGGGGTGCGGTTCGAACAGCTGCGCCAGGCTTTCAAAGACCGTTTCGCGGTGACGCTGAAGACCTAAAGGGGGCCTTCCATGACAACGGATACCTACAAGGATATCGGATTTGGCGCCCACAGCATCGGCTTTGGCGAACGCCCAGGAATCGCGGTGGTGGATTTTCAGACCGGTTTCACAGATGCCAAATATACTCTGGGCGGGCGTCCCTTGGTGGAGCGGGCGGTGGAGAACACCGCGCGGATGCTGGAGGTGGCCCGCGCGGCCAATGTTCCGGTGGCGACTTGTTATACCGCCTACTCGTCCGGCCGGGATGCGCCGTATTGGAAAATTCCCACCGTGTTGGAAGAATTCCATCATGGCCATCCCTGTACCGAACTGGAGCCGCGAATCTACGACCCTGATTATGACGTGGTGTTCTGCAAGACGGGTCCGTCGATTTTCTTCCAGACCGCGATCACCCAGTTCTTTATCAAGGAGCGTGTGGATACGGTGATCGTGGCGGGCTGCAATACATCTGGCTGCATTCGGGCTTCCGTCATCGACGCCTTTTCCTTCGGTTTTCGGGTTTCCGTGCCCGAGGACTGTGTCGGCGATGTGGAGGAAGGGCCGCACCGTGCCAACTTGATGGATGTGGGCCGGCGCTATGCGGACGTGGTGAGCCTGGACGATGTCCTGGATTATCTCGAAACGGTTCGCGGGCGCAACGAGGCATAGCAAGAGTTGACGGTGCAGGGAGTATTTCGTGGATAGCCGTTCGATCATTTTCCTCGAGGTCATGGGGGCCATCGCCGCGGTCGGCGTACTGGCGTTTCTGATTTTTCTCGTCGGCCGTGTCGTCGCCCAATCGCGGGGCGCTCTGGTCGGCAATCTGACCGGTCGCTGGTATCAATATGTCTTGGCCGCCCTGTTGCTGCTGATCATCATCATTCTTGGCGTTTGGCAATTCTCGACGGAGGGCCTTTTGGGCCAGGCCGATGACTGGCGCGCCGACAGCCGGGCGATCACCTTCTTTGTCATCATGTTGATTGTGGCGGGGCTGGGGCTGATCGGATTTGTGATCTATTTGATTGTGCAGACATCGCGTCAGGGCCCGGCCGTGCCGGTGGCTGCCAGCGCACCGTTGGTCGCCGCTTCCGAGGAGCCGCCGGCAGAAGAAACGCCTGTCCAGCCTGCCTCGGTAGGCGTCCGTCTCCTCGGCCTTCTGGCGCTGTTCGTCGCATTCCTGCTGTTGAACTGGATCTATCTGGATCGGTCGATGCAGCTATTCATGGTTCAGCATATGATCTATCCCGCCGGTCTGGCGGTGGCTTTGGTCCTGCTGTTCGACAAGGCGGCCAGGGGCTGGAACGTCAAGGGCGGGGCGGAGAATTTCAGGGAATGGCTGATGTGCGACGCCATTACCTTTCTCTTGCTGCTGGGTTTTCTCAACTTACGGCAGGACGGCGGCGGCGAAAAATATGCTTCCATGTTCTGGGATGTCCTGCATGTCGCTCTGTTCTTCCTGGTCTTCTGGGTGTTGGACCGCACGTTGACACGTTTCCGCTTTCTGATTGCCCACGCATACCTGATTGGGTTGCCGATCCTTTTGGTGATCTGGCGCGCAGTTCAGGGCGTCACCATGCCCGCGGAATTGTCGTGGTGGAGTTCCGTTTGGCCGTTCTTCTTTTTGGCCATCATCGCCTTTGTCCTGGAGATCATCGTACTGCTGCTACAGGGTGGCGAGAACAAGCACGGCATAGGTGCCGTCAAGGATACGGTCTATATCGCCATTTACGGCATCCTATTGATCGTCGCGGTCCCGGAGGCCGCGGCATGAGCACGACCGAATTAGCGTTGATGGACATTGCGGCTCTCGCGCCACTGATCGAACGGCGCGAAGTTTCGGCCGCAGAGGTGATGGACAGCCAGTTGCGCCGGATCGAGGCGCTGAATCCGGATCTCAATGCTTATGTCTCGCTTTATCCCGAAGCGGCGATGGCGGCGGCAAAGGCGGTGGATGCCGAAATTGCCGCGGGTAATTATCGTGGCCGCCTTCACGGCATACCCATGGCCGTAAAGGACCTATTTCAGGTCGCCGGCATGGAACGCACCTGCGGTTCCCGTATTCTGGCCGAGGGCGTCGCCAACACGGATGCAACCTCTGTGGCGCGCTTACGAGAGGCCGGCGCAATCATGTTGGGCTTGTTGAACTTGCACGAGTTCGCGTTTGGCCCCACGGGCATCAACCCCATCGTAGGCACCGCCCGCAACCCATGGGATCAAAGCCGGGTGTCGGGCGGCTCCTCCTCGGGCTCCGGCTGCGCCACGTCTGCCGCCTTGGCCATGGCCACCTTGGGCAGCGATACTGGCGGCTCCATCCGCATTCCTGCCGCCCTTTGCGGCGTTGTCGGACTGAAGCAAACCTATGGTCTGGCCTCCCGCGCCGGCATCTATCCCCTTTGCGAAAGCCTGGATCATGGCGGTCCCTTGGCGCGCACCGTGCGGGATACGGCGCTCGTGCTGCAGGCCATCGCCGGCGAGGATCCGCAGGACCCCAGTACCGCTGGCGCTAGGGTTGGGGACTACACCGCTTTGCTAGGCCGTCCCTTGAAAGGCCTTCGCATCGGCGTACCCCGAGATTTTTTCTTCGATCGTTTGCATCCTGAAATCGAGGCGGCGGTGCAGGCAGCGCTCAAAGTGCTGGACGATTTGGGGGCCCAGGTGGAGGAGGTGTTGCTGCCCTTTAACCGCAAGGCCGTCCAAGGCTGGAATGTCATGGCCATGGCAGAGGCGATGTCGGTACACGAGGAGCATCTGCAGGAACGAGCCGATGAACTTTCCCCGGATGTCAACGAACGACTGCGTTTGGGTGAAGGTCTAACCGCCACTGATTTCATTCGCGCCCGGCAATGTCAGGCCGCCGCAAAGCGAGAAATGGCGGCAGTCCTGAAGGAAACGCCTGTGCTGGCCATGCCCACGACGGCCATTCCCGCCGTGCCTATCGAGACCGGTACTATCATGAGCGGTGACAGGGAGGTCATCGGTTGGCGCGTCCTGGGCCAATTGACACGTTTGGCCTGTTTTACCGGCCAGCCGGCGCTATCCGTTCCCTGCGGCTTCACCGACGACGGCATGCCCATTGGCCTGCAGCTGATGGCAGGCTGGTTCGAGGAACCGCGCTTGCTTCATGTGGCGCATGCCTACGAACAAGCCACGGACTGGCACAACCGACGACCGCCACTGGATGCTTGAATGGCACTATAACTGTCGTTGGGCGCCAATTCCTAGCCGATGATCCCGGCGATTGCTGCTGTCAACGCAGACATTTCGTAAGGTTTGCGCAGGATGACGGCGCCTTCCCGCATGTGCTCTGCTTCCGTGATGACATCGTCGCTGTAACCGGTTGTGTAAAGCACCTTGAGACCGGGCCGCAATTGCCGCAGCCGGCGCGACAGTTCATAACCATTCATACCGCCCGGCATGACTACATCCGTAAACAGCAAATCGATGTTCTGGCCATCTGACACCGCAGATAGCGCGGCTTCGCCATTCCTGGCTTCGATCACGCGGTAGTTCAGGTTGCCAAGATGCTTTGCCAGCGAGGCGAGGATGCCGACATCGTCCTCGACCACAAGTATGACGCCGCCATCAGTCGGGGAGGTAGGTTCCGATGAAACCTGTTCCTGAGCCTCGGCGGTCTTGGTCTCTGCAATGCGCGGCAGGTATAACCTCACGGTCGTGCCGGATCCTTTGGCGCTGTCGATTTCAGCGAAACCGCCGGATTGTTGCGCGAAACCGTACACCATGCTGAGGCCAAGGCCGGTGCCCTTGCTGATGTCCTTGGTGGTGAAAAATGGCTCAAAGGCGCGGGCTGTATCCTCTTCCGACATACCGACACCGTGATCTGAAACAGAAAATACGACGTAGTCACCATATTCGGCGTCGTGATTTTGGGAATTGGCCGTCTCGTCGAAATAGGTGTTCGTGGCAGATAGCGTGATGGCGCCGCCGCCCGGCATGGCATCCCGTGCATTCAATGCAAGGTTCAACAGGGCGTTTTCGAGCTGTCCTAGATCCGCCTCGGCCATCCAGACATCCTTGTCCAACACAATATCAACTTGGATGGTTTCGCCCAATGTTTGCCGCAGAAGGGCCTGCATTTCCATCAACACGTTCGCAGGGATCAGCGGCTGCGGTGCCAGCGGTTGCCGTCGCGAGAATGACAGCAACCTGTCGGTCAGCTCCGCGCCGCGGTTGACGTTGCGGCCAATGGATTGCAGGTTTTGCCGCGTCTCCTCGTCGTCCGGCAGATCCGATTCGAGCAATGCCAGATTAATGACGATGACCTGGAGGATGTTGTTGATCTCGTGCGCGATACCGCCGGTAAGTTGTCCAACGGCTTCCATCTTCTGGGATTGGCGAAACCGTTCTTCCAGCGCGAGCCGATCGGTCACATCAATGCCGAGGGAGAAGAAGCCAACGACTTCGCTGTCGGAAATAACATGCGGAACATATGTCAATTCCAGGTCACGTGATTTCCCATCCGGGTATTGAAGACGGGTTGTGAAGTTCTGGACCTCACCGGAAAGTGCCTTGGTGATCTCGGATTTCACGCTTGCGTAGGTGGCGGCACCCAGTATTTCGGAGATCTTCTTGCCAACGATATCCGGGGCGCGCTGGCCGAGCCATTCTTCCGCCACCCTGTTGATGAATTGATATCGCTGTTGTGCGTCACAATAGGTGATCAAAACCGGTAGCGCGTCTGTCATGAGGCGCAATTGCTGTTCCCGATCCCTAAGGGCATCTTCCGAACGTTTTCTGTCACCGATATCGAGTATGAGACCGTAGACCCCGACAACTTCCCCTTTCTCATCGAAGTCGGGGATATAGGTCCCAGACACATCGCGCACCTGTCCGTCCGGATAGGTTTGCCTGGCTTCGTAGACCTGGGTATGCCCATTCAGGGCTGCACTGAACCGCTCTTGTAATGCTGGCGTCGCCTTGACGCTGACCACTTCGGAAATTGTGGCGCCGACAAAATCGGCGGCTGGCCGGTCGTACCATATTTCCGCTGTTTTGTTCACAAACTGGAAGCGCTGCTCCGCGTCAATGTAAACGATGACCGCCGGCATGGCATCGGCCACCAGCCGCAATTGCCGTTCACTGTCCCGCAGAGCGTCTTCTGTCCGTTTTCGTTCGGAAATGTCGGAGACGATCGAGACGATGCCACCATCTGCCAGGCGTTGTTCCTGGATCAGGTGCCATGCACCATTCTGGCGCCCTTGTTCTACGGGTCCCGCCGGGTCTCGGTGCCGCGCCAGCCGCTCTGCCAGCCACTCCTCCTCCCGGCCGATGGCTTCAGGCACAAAGCCTTTTTCGAGACCCGCGCGCACGATGTCTTCGAAAGCCGTGCCGGGTACGATCTTCTCGGCGATATCCTTGTTGATCTCTCGATAGATGTCGTTGCAAAACACCAATCGGTCATCGGCGTCATAAAGCACGACATGCTCGCTCTTTTGATTGATCGCCGCGGTCAGATTTTCCAACTGCTTTTGCGATTCCACATATTTGGAGACATCCGAGGTGCTACCTCGGTAGCCAAGAAACGTACCGTCTTCGGCGTAAAAAGGAACGCCGCCTGTGCGTATCCATTGTTCCCTGCCGTTTGGATCGCGCCGCTTGACCGTCAGGTCGTGAATGGGTTCTTGCGCTTCGAAGGCATCGAAGAACGGCTGCCAATCCGCTCGGTCATAGAAGTCTTTGATGCTGTCTTCGACCGTGGTGCCAATGTATTGATCCGGCGCCTGGCCGACCTTTTCTTTCATGGTCTCGGAAATGTAGGTGTAGCGCCGATTGGCATCGATCTCCCAGAGCCAATCGGACGTGGCAGCGGCGTGCTGACGGAAACGCGTTTCCGCGGATTTTGCCGCTGCAGCTGCTCGTTTTTGATCTGTTACATTTGTCGCGATGGTAACCAATCCGCCGTCGGGCATTCGCTGCTCGTCGACCAAAAACCAAAGGTCGCCCTGTCGCCTGACTTCGAAGGGACCGCGCGGGTTGCGGTGCCGATCGATCCGTTCCTCGATCCACAATTCTTCACGGCCTATTGCGTCCGGGTAGCAGCCCCCCTCGACGCTGGCACGAAGGAGCTCCTCAAACGTGGTGCCGGGATGAAGCAGTTCGGCAACGGCTGCATTGACTTCCCGAAATTGCTCATTGCAGATCACAAGGCGGTCATCTCCATCCCAGAGAATGAAGGTCTCGCGGAGAAAATTGATTCCGCTTTCGAGCATTTGGTTGATCGGGTTGATCGGACTGGTCATGTCACCGGAATTGAAATGCTGATCTTCTGTGTAGATTTTGCTGAGTTCGGCGCCCGCGCGCGCGGCTTCCACTTTGCTGGCATCTTTAGATAATAGTAATGAGTGTTCCAATGTATACGAATTTGGCGGATTTGGCAGACGGCGTGCGACGGAAAATTGATCCCTCCAAACTCAATGTACAATATCGTTGTCCGAACTCACTGCCGTTGCGGCGTCGCTCTCAAAAACGGTCTATCGCATTGGCGCTTGGGGCGGTAACATGCGGCACAACGAAACGATCGCAGGGTTGAAGGGGACGGCATATGAGTGGTTGGCAGTGGTTTTGGACCCTGGTGGGGTTCATTATCTACATCGTCGTCCTGATATTTCTGTACTTTTACCAACCGTTCGAAGATCTGTTTAACCTGGTCGTCAATGGTTTGAGTTATGAGAATGCGATCATGTGGGCGGTGGTGATCGTCGGCATAGCAGGATTCTGCGGCTATCATTGGCGCGCCTATCACACCCATATCGTCCAGCAGCGCAGCGTCGAAAGCATGGTTTTGACTTCGCTGCGCGGATCTACCTTTATCGCCATTCTATTCAGTGCCGGTGCCACCTTGCAGTCCGTGCAAATCCTGGTCGTCTATTTGCTGGAGCCTGATTATGCCCTTGACGGTGGCTTTGGTACGCGGCTTGCAGCAGTGATTGCCCTGATCATTCTGACCGGCATCTTCTGCGTCATTTTCTGGCTTTTGAAAGTCATGCGCCCGGTCCGCCGCCGAAGCCAGGCTTAGCTGCCCAAATCAAGAGTTTCCTACATGGATAATCTGGAAAACATCATCTACGAGACGGTGGATGGCCGGGCTCGTATCACATTGAACCGCCCGGAGAAGCGTAACGCGCTGTCGGTGCCGCTGTTGGAGGAACTGCACGCCGCGTTGTGGGAGGCCGACAACGACAAGGAGGTGCATAGCATCATTCTAAAGGGCGCGGGCAAGGCCTTCTCCGCCGGTTATGATCTGACGCCAGGGTTGAACAATCCGCCGACTGGGGGGCGTCAGGGGCGCACTTATCGCGAGGGCGGCATATATGCCGATCCCACCATAGACGATGACATTTGGCGCTTGGAATACAGCCAGCGACTTCGCATGGTGCTTTTTGACATGCACAAGCCGGTGGTGGCGCAGGTCCACGGCCATTGCCTGGCCGGCGGCACGGACATTGCCCTTTTGTGCGATATGGTGATTGCGGCGGAAGATGCCGTGATCGGCTTTCCTCCGGCCCGCGATCTCGGCTCGTTGCCGAACCAGATGTGGGTCTATCATTGCGGCCCGCAATGGGCCAAACGCCTGGTACTGACGGGTGATACCGTAACCGGTGCCGAAGCGGCCCAGATCGGCCTGGTGATGAAGGCTGTGCCGGCGGACGACCTGGAAGCGGAGGTGGAAGGCCTAGCCGACCGGATGGCGATGATCGACCCGGATCTTTTGACCGCCAACAAGCGCATCGTCAATGTTGGCCTGGAATTGATGGGCGCGCGGACCTTGCAGCGTATGGCGGCCGAGAACGATGCCCGCGCCCATTTGGCACTTGGGACACGAACGTTCCGCCAGGTCGCCCGCGAACATGGCTTGAAAGCGGCCCTGGATGGGCGGGATGCCAATTTCGGCGACGGCCGGGCCCGGGTCAACGGGCCGGAACGGCGGGACGAGAACGGTAACCTGATCGATCCCTGATGACATTCACGATCGGCGTGCTGGAAGGTGGCGCCGTGGCGCCCCGCTTCAGGCATCACTTTCCCACCTTCACGGACTCATTCCGCCGCTTCCTGGATCCAGATGGGACCGGCCCTGATCTGCACCCCTACCTTTGCTATGAGGGGCAGTTCCCCGCCAGTGCAATCGAGTGCGACGGTTGGCTTATTACCGGCAGCGCGGCAAGCGTCTATGACGGCGACGATTGGATCGCAGATCTGGAGGCTTTCACCCGTCGGGCCTCGGAAACCCGGCCTGTGGTCGGTATCTGCTTCGGTCATCAATTGGTTGCGCAGGCCTTTGGTGGAACAGTCAAGAAAGCGTCTGGATGGGGTGTCGGCGTGCATCGCCACGAGTTGACGGACCGTGAGGCGCCAATGGATCGGCTTGATTTGCTGGCATCTCATCAGGACCAGGTCACCGCCCCGCCTTCCGAGGCGCGAATTCTGGGCGGCAGCGAGTTCTGTCCCATCGGTGCCATGACGATCGGCCGGAACGTATTAAGTATCCAAAACCATCCCGAGATGACGAAAGAATTTGCCGCCGACCTCTACCAGGACCGACGGGAAGTGATTGGTATGGAAACGGCCGCGGTAGCCCTCGAAAGCCTCGATCAGTCTACCAACGAAAATCAGGCCAGGGCCTGGATACTGGATTTCCTGCAAAGCCCTTCCATCACCGAAAGCTGAGGCCGAATAAACTGGCCGGGCATGTTGTGCGGTTTGGGGTGGCACGCATCAACTGTATAGTTTAGGTGCGGCGGCCGGTTAATCGCCTGTAGGCGGCGGCTGCCGGAATTTTGCGACAACGCAGGGGCGGATCGGATGAGATTATTGGGTAGGAATGCATTGATCACAGGCGCGGCGGGGCCGATGGGCAATGCGGTGGCGCATCGTTTTGCCGCAGAAGGCGCCGGCCTCGCGCTGACCGACATATCTCAACGCCGCCTTGATCAGGTTGCCGCAGACCTGGACCCTGATACGACCCTGACCTTCCGCGGTGATGCCTTGGACGAGGCCACCGTCGACGAACTGGCAAATCGGTGCCAAGAACGGTTTGCCAACATCGATATCATCGTCAACATCGTCGGCGGGGTTCGGGGCGAGAGTATCGGCAAACCGCTGCTGGAGTCATCGCTCGAAGACATGAGAGAGACTTTGGATTTCAATCTTGCCGGCATTTTTCTCGCAGCTAAACGCTTCGTGCCAGCGATGATCGCGAGCCAGTATGGCCGGATCGTCAATTTCGCCTCCATCGCCATGACCGGCGAAGCGCA
This sequence comes from uncultured Rhodospirillaceae bacterium, assembly GCA_964344935.1. Classification (GTDB taxonomy): domain Bacteria; phylum Pseudomonadota; class Alphaproteobacteria. Next base: position 101,591 of record CAYFPL010000006.1, on the reverse strand, counting down.
GATGGGTGCCTATAGCGCGGCCAAGGCCGGCGTTGCGGCGTTGACCCGGGTCATGGCCATGGAGTTCGCCCCCCATGTGACGGTCAATTCCATTGCGCCGAGCCTGATCAGGACAAGCGTCGTCGATCGCATGGCGGCCGAGGAGATCGAGGCCTTTCGGCAAAGAACCTTGTTGAAGCGTTTGGGCGAGCCGATGGATATTGCCAACGCGGCCCTGTTCCTGGCCAGCGACGAAGCCGCTTTCATTACCGGCGTAAACCTTCCCGTATCGGGCGGCATGCCGTCCGGATTATAGACCGCCGGCCGAGGAGGCGCAGATCATGGCTATTCGCGAGAAGTTTCACGATGACGCCGACATCGAGGCGCATACCGCGAGCGGAGCTTGGCAGAACCGGACGCTCGACGACTATCTGCGCCAACATGCCAGTGAACGCGGCGACAAACTCGTTCTGGTGGACCGCAACTGGCGGCTGACGTTCGCAGAACTGGACCGGCTGGCCCATCGCGTCGCCTGTGCCCTGTTCCACGACGGCATTCGCCCCGGTGATGTCATATCGATACAGATGCCGAATTGGGCTGAATGGCTGATCATGCATTGCGCCGCCACCAAGATCGGGGCGGTAACCAACTCGATTGGGGCCATATACCGTCAACACGAGGTGGAATTCATCCTTCGCAGCGCAGAGACGGTGTTGATGTTGACGCCGGACAGCTATCGCGGCTTCGACCACGCAGGCATGGTTGCCGAAATCTGGCCAGATTTGCCGCATTTGCGGCATGTGCTGGTGGTTGGCGAAGACATACCCGACGGTATGCGATCGTTCGATGCGTATCTGGAGACAACGTGGGAAGACAAGGTCGATAGCAAAACGATCGATGGCCTGCGACCCGATCCCAATGCCGTGACCACCCTGATGTTCACATCCGGCACGACGGCGGAACCGAAGGGCGTCATGCATACCCACAACAGCATGACCACAGGCACCGCTCAGTGCCACCATATCTATGGCTTTACGCCCGAAGACAAAATTTTCATGCCGTCACCTATTGGTCACACGACAGCCTTGTTGGTGGGGGCCCGATTACCGGTTCAATTCGGCATGACCTCCGTGTGGCAGCAGCATTGGGACGCCGAAGAAGCGGTGGCAACGATCGCCAAGGAAGGCTGTACCTTTACGTTATCCGCCACGCCCTTTCTACACGGCCTGTTGCATGCGCCGAACGCCAGCCGGGAGACTTTGCGCACCCTAAAGACCTTCGCCTGCGGCGGGGCACCCATTCCACGACAGTTGATCAAACAGGCGGAGGAAGACTTCGAGCTTTTCGTCTCGGCTGTCTATGGTTCTTCCGAGGCGTTGATCAACAGCGCGATTTTCCCTGGTACTCCGCTCGAAATTCGTTACGGCAGCGACGGCCGTTTGCTCCCGGATGTGGAGGGACGCCTGGTCGATCCTGAAACGGGCGAGGCGATCATGCCCGGCGGGGAAGGCGAATTGCAGGTGCGCACCCCGGCTCAGCATGCCGGCTACTACAGGGATCCGGAAACTACGCGCCAGGTCTGTCTTGACGAGGGCTGGTACGCCACGGGTGACCTCTGCACCTTGGATGATGACGGCTTTGTCGCCGTGGTTGGGCGCAAGAAGGATATGATTATCCGAGGCGGCGCGAACATCAGCGCACGGGAGATCGAGGAACTGCTGTTTACCCATCCCAAGGTGGAAAACGTTGCCTGCGTCGGCATGCCCGACCCCGTGCTCACGGAACGGGTCTGTGCCTATGTCATATGCCGCCAGGGCGAAATCCTCGCGTTCGATGAGATGGTGGATTTTCTTAAGGGCAAGCGGGTGAGCAACTGGAAACTGCCCGAACGCCTGGAACTCAGGGACAGCTTTCCCATGACCGCCAGCGGCAAGATTCAAAAATTCCTGTTACGCCAGGAAATCGCGGCGCTGCTGGAAACGTAGTTGGTGCCGGCAAATTGAAGACGCCGCACAATTGCGCGGTGCCCGGTTCGGTGGCAGAATTATTTCACGATTTTGCTGCCTCGAACCTTGAGGTGGATGCGCGGCGGATGAAACCGCGCACTTGTATCTCTGCTTATTGTAACCGCATGATTTGAATGGTCAGCGGCATTCGATGGGGCGTTGGCAATTGGGATGCCGACGTATGGCAAAGCATGCGTTCGAAGCCAGCTTGCGTGTTGCCGGCAGGCTTATTCTGGAAAAACTCCACAGGGGGACAATCATGAAACTCTATTACGATCCAATCACCGTGAATTGCCGTAAGGTCGTCGCCGGCCTCGACCTGATCGGTGCCGATTACGACGAAGAGGTGATGAACTACTTCGGCGGCGACCACAAGCAGCCGGAATATACCGCCATAAATCCCAATGCCGAGATCCCGGCTCTGGTGGATAATGATTTGGTGTTATGGGAATCCAACGCGATCCTGGTCTATGCCGCCGAAAAGACCGGTAACAAGGAGGCCTATCCGGACGATCCGAAAGTCCGCGCCGATATCACCAGGTGGCTGCTGTGGGAATCCAGCAAATGGTTCGGCGGCTGCTATGCCTATCTAGTGGAAAACGTGGTGAAACCGATCCTCGACGATAAGCCGGATTCCGACCTGTTGGCGTCGCACGCGCCGACGTTTCATGGCCAGGCATCCATCCTGGAGAGCAGCCTGGAGGGCCGAGATTGGCTGTGTGCCGATCACCCAACTATTGCCGATATCGCAGTGGCGGCACCGATGCATCTGCACGGGGCACAAAAACTTCCCTTGGACGACTATCCAAACATTCGGGGCTGGATTGCGCGGGTTGAGGCACTGCCGTGCTGGCAAAAGTCCGACCCCATTCCGCACATTCCGGCGGAGTTGCTCGCCAAACTTGCCTAGGGGGCAGAGCGCGGGATCACATCATCACGTCGGCGCGGCAGTTGACGACTATCTCGGCGATGGAGGCGTTGTTCGATAATGTGAACAGGGTCAGGACAACGGCGGCAATATCGTCGGGTTCGATCATTTGATCGGCGGTCATGCTCTCTACCCCGGTGGTCATGTCGGTTGCGACATAGCCGGGGCATAGGGCGGTGCAGCGCACGCCGTCGTCCCAGCCCGCATGGCGCGTGGCGTGCGACAGGGCCACGGCGGCGAACTTCGTCATGGAGTAGCCGACGCCGGCGCCATAGACTGCCTTTCCCGCCAAAGAGGCCACGTTGATGACCCGGCCGGCGCCGGAGCGGCGCAAATGCGGCATCGCTGTCCGTGTCATGGATAGGGGCCCCTTTACGTTGACCGCCCACATGCGGTCCAGGGCCTCGTCCTTCTCGTCCTCGACCGAGACGTCTTCCATCATGCCGGCGTTGTTGACCAGGCCGTCTATGCGACCGAATTTTTCCACGGTCGCGTCGGCCCATTGGCGATGGCTGTCATGATCCTCTGCATCATATCGTGCGGTCAGGACGCGGTCGGATTCCCATTCGGCAGCCACGGCGGACAGACTCTCCGGATTGCGGGCGCCAAGACTTAAACTGTATCCGGCGTCGTAGAGCTTTTGCGCCACGGCGAGGCCGATACCCCGGTTGGCGCCGGAGATCATGACCACGCGACCGTCGGGAACTAGCATGGGATAATCCTTCCGTAGCGGGTTTGCCGTTCTAGCCGTAGAGCGCGATGCAACGTACTTCCATACTCCAACGTTCCGGCGCATCGGGAGGTGTGTTGGGGTCGTCAAAGGCGCCATGAAAACTGAAAGTGCATGGCGCATCCGGGCGTTCGCCATCACCATGGGCGCCTTCCGAGCGAGCCATTTCACCGGCAGAATCCCATTGCTTGATCAACAGGGCTTCGTCACGGGTCAGGCGAGGATAGAAATACCAACCGTGTCCGTCAGAATGTTTCGCAAAATAGTTCTCACCGACGCGGTCGCTATAGTGAATCTCGAAAACCACGAGGTCTTCCGGCCGCACGGTGGCTGCGTCGCAAAGTGCCAGTGGATGGGTTTCCACCGGTTCCGGGGCGATGTTGCGCCACAAATTGATGATGGCAAAGCGGCCACCGTCTAATATCCGTTCCACTTCGTCGGGGTCGAGCAACGCCTTGCTTTCGGGAAGCACCGAGCGCAAGGTATCGTTGCCACTGGGCGGATTCGTCAGATCACGCAGCCGCTGCGGCGCGCTGGTCAGCGTATAATCGCCATGGACAACGTGGGCCGGGCCCTGGACCTGCTGGCCGCCCTTGATGCGGCGCTTGCTCTCTTTTCCAGCGGCGGAACGGATATTGTGGTCGAAGGCGGCAACGAAACGCGCGCCGCATGCATCCCGGATAACCTCCGCACAGTGGGGGTAATAGTCGCGCACCACCCGTTCATGGTCGAAAAAATCAATGTCCGGCACTGCAAAGGGGCGTTCGAGAACCTCGAAGCCGTTGGCCGCCAATGTGCGCTGCGCCGTCGCCTCCATCTGCCGGGCGTCGTGGACCGGCATCTGCCGTTCTTCGAGATCAACGCCTTCCCAGCTTCCGTCGCTGCCGCTTGCATCGCGGCGGGTCAGCACTTTGCCGTTGCGATACAGCGAAGACTGCGTCGATGGGATCATATAATTGAATGCGCCCATTCGCACGGCAGGGTTCGCGACTTCTGAAGCAATACTCATGGCCGAGACTTCCTCCGTTCCATACAGCCGTTTCGCCGGCATTTGATTGAGACTTGAACAATTATGGAAGCGCACTTTTGGGGCGCAGATAGATATTAACACAGCAATCCATTCCAACGACATTACTGCGACTGCCGTTGACGGCAAAGTTACCGGGCCGCGGCATACCTATCTGGATGGACGATTTTCAGGCGGCCTGGCGACAAATGCGAACTTGTCGTCGGCCCGAAACCCACAGGCCTCATAGAAATTGTGGGTCGATGCCCGCCTTGAACCCGTTTGCAGCATGACCTTGTAGCAACCCCGATCCCAGGCAAACCCCAGGGCATGGCCCACTATCGCCTTGCCGATGCCCTTGCCGCGCAATGTCTTCTCCGTCACTACGTTTTCGATGATCCCGTACGGCGAGGCCGCGCGAGACATATTGGGAATAACGTTCAAATAGCAGGTCCCTTGGACCTCGCCATCGTCGTCCTCAAACACGAACAGATGCAGATTGCAGGTCGCCAAAATCCGTTCAAAGACTGCACGGTCCTCGCCATGCTGAAGTTCTGGATCGTTCGGATTTAACTGCCCGTAAAGTTCCCGCAGGCGCTCAAAGTCCGTCTCATTGGCCTCGCGGATCAACGGTTCTTATTCACACCGATTTGCATTAGCGATGTGCGCCGGGCGCGCCAAGGCGCCCCGAGGTGGACAGTGCGATACGGGATGCCGCGCCCCGGCTATTGGCGTGCAAGCCACCATAGGGGCCGCGTTTGACAAAGGCGCCGTCGCCGGGCCGGCCCAAGTATTCCCCTTTGTCGATGATCACGCGACCGCGGGAAAGAACCGTTTCGGTGAAGCCTCGGACTTGCATCCCTTCATAGGCGTTGTAGTCGATGTTCATGTGATGGGTGTGGGGATTGTGCAGTGAGATGATTTCCTCTCGGTTCGGGTCGAAGATGACAATATCGGCATCACTGCCCACGGCGATGGTACCTTTTTTGGGGAACAGGCCGAAAATCTTCGCTGGCGAGGTGGACGTGAGTTCCACGAAGCGATTGAGGGAAATATTGCCGTGATTGACACCCCGGTGATAGATCAGGCTCATCCGGTTTTCGACACCAGGGCCGCCGTTTGGGATCTGGCTGAAGTCGTCCCGTCCCAGTTCTTTCTGATCACGGATGCAGAATGGGCAGTGATCTGTGGAAATGACATCCAGCGCCGAACTGCGCAAGCCACCCCATAGTTCGTCCTGGTTCCATTTTTCCCTGAGCGGCGGGGTTAGAACATATTTGGCGCCATCGAAGCCGGGTTCGTCATAGCAATCAACATCCAGCAACAGATATTGCGGGCAGGTTTCAGCATGGGCCATGACACCCCGGGCCTGGGCCATGCGCAATTGTTCCAAGGCATCGAAACAACTCAGATGCACGATATAGACCGGGGCTTCCGCCACCTCGGCGATAGCCAGGGCCCGGTGGGCGCCTTCGGCCTCCAGTCGCGTGGGACGGGTCAATGCATGGTACTTGGGCTCAATATGACCTTCCGATAACGCAATTTTGACCAGTTCATCGATGACGATGCCGTTCTCCGCATGCATGCAGACCAGGGTGCCGTCTTCGCCGGCTTTTCGCATGGCACGGAAGATGGTGCCGTCGTCGGACAGCAAGACGCCGGGATAGGCCATGAACAGTTTGTACGAGGTGATCCCTTCTTCAGAGAGGCGTCGCATCTCGGGCAGGCGTTCTTCCGGCATGTCCGTGATGACCATGTGAAAGCCATAGTCGATCGCCGTTCGTCCCGCCGCCTTTTCATGCCAGGTATCCAAGGCATCCAGGGTCGAAGTCCCCTTGGTTTGTATGGCAAAATCGACGATTGTGGTTGTCCCGCCAAAGGCCGCCGCCCTGGTTCCCGTCTCGAAGGTGTCCGACGTCGTGGTGCCGCCAAATGGCATTTCCAAGTGCGTGTGAGGGTCTACGCCACCGGGTATTACCAGCTTTCCGGAGGCATCTATGACGTGGTCGGCATCGATCTCCAGATCCCGTCCGATTAATGACACCGTCTCGCCGCCAACAAAAATATCGGCGTGATAATCATCTACTGCCGTTACGATGCGGCCATTCTTGATGAGGACCGTCACACGCTTCTCCCCGCCTGCCCTTGATACTTTAGGTTTTGCCTTTTGCTGGCCTAATGTATCATCAATCGGGTGCAGCGCCAGACAGATCAAACATGGATTTTCTTGGGAATTTCATGTCATGATCCACGCACAAAATGACCGCGCACAAGAATTCGCAAAATGGGAGGCAAAAGTATGACGGTGAAAAAAGACCAGACAACCGGCGGGCTTTCGAAACTCAGCCGGCGGAAATTTATGGGGACAGCGGCGACTGTGGCCGCGGCCGGCACAATCACCGGTTTCCCCAATATCGTCTCGGCCGCGGATCCGATCCGCACCATCGGCCTGGGCGTCAGCATCATCAATGAAATCCAAGGCAAGGCGGCCAAGGATGTCGGCTTCCCCATCCGGGGCCAGGCGCTTGGTTATGGTGCCATGTTCGGCAAGATGCTGAACCAGAACGATCAGTACGAAGTGGCGGAAGGCTACTTCAACGACATGGATGTGTTCATTCCTTCCAAGGTTTGGCAACCCATCGATACCAAGCGCATCAAGGAATGGGACAAGGTCAGCAACCTGTCCAAGACCGGACGTTTGACACCGGATTCCGCGCAAGGACAGGGCGATGCCCCTTTCCGTCATCTGTGGCTGGACGAAAACGGCGACCGGGTGGACGGGCCCTCGCGCTATATCTCGATGGTGCCGGGTTGGCATAACGCTGATTCCATGGGTTACAACCCCGAGGATACGGGCCGGAAGATCGACAGCTGGGCGGATCTGTTCAGTGACGAGTTCCGCGGCCGTGTGGCGCTGTTGAATATCCCACAGGTCGGCGTGATGGACGCGGCACTGGCCATGGAAGCCATGGGCAAGGCCAAATTCGGCGACAAAGGCAACATGACGAAGGCCGAAATCGATACCTTGATCAACTTCCTCATCGAGAAGAAGAAGCAAGGTCATTTCCGCGCGTTTTGGGAAACGTTCGGTCAGTCGGTGAACTTGATGGTCAGTGGTGAAGTGGCGATCGAGAGCATGTGGTCGCCGGCGGTAACCGCGATCAAAGCCGAGGGCGTGCCATGTGTCTATGCCTTCCCGAAAGAGGGTATGCGCGGCTGGCATGGCGGCCTGGCAATTTCTGCCAAGGTCACGGGCAAGCAGCTCGACCAGGCCTATGAGTACATCAACTGGTGGCTGGACGGCTGGGGCGGCGCCTTTGTTGCGCGGCAGGGCTACTACATGTCGGTGCCCGACAACGTGAGAAAGCACCTCGAGCCAGAGGAATGGGACTTCTGGTACGAAGGTAAGCCGGCCGCCAAGGAACTGCCGGATCCGTTCGGCACCATCATCGTTGAGAAGGGCGAAGTTCGCGACGGTGGTTCCTATTGGGACCGCTTCAAGAACATTGCCGTTTGGAACTCGCTGATGGACGAAAACGACTATCTGGTGAAGCGCTGGACGGAGTTCCTCAGCGCCTAGAGTATTCGGCTTCCGAAAAGGGAGCGGCATTTAGGATGGGCCGGGCGGCGGAAGCCGTGCCGGCCCACTCCAACTGTAACGACGACTATTGAGACGGGCTCGAATGCAGGACCATGCCCAGGTACACCACGGCGGATTGATTGGCGATCAGCCCCATGCGCCAGAGATGGTGGCGGCTGGCCGCGCGGTTCGGCGGGAAACGGGCTTTCCTGTCGGTTGGTTGGTGGCGCCAGCGACAATCTGGCTGATCATTTTCCTGGTCCTGCCGCTTGTCAGCATCATTTTCTTTAGCTTCTGGACAGCCACCGGTCACGGCCTGGTCCCCGATCCGACACTGAAATATTACGGCGACTATTTCTACGTTGAAGGCTTCTTTACGCCAGAGCATAGGAATTTTGTCTTGCCCAGTGTTTTCATTCGTACCCTGGGTTCGACCTTCTACTTCACGATCGTCACCATGGTTTTGTGCCTGATCGTGGGCTATCCGATCGCCTATTTCCTGGCCATGCAGGTGCAGGCGTTCAAATGGCAATTGGCGCTGTTCCTGCTTTGCATGGTGCCGTTCTGGACATCGTACCTGATCCGCGCCGTCGCCTGGCTGCCCATGTTGGGACGGCGGGGGTTGATCAACCAAGCGCTCATGGGCATGGGCATCGTGGACCGCCCGGTGAGCTTTCTGTTTTATTCCGAGTTCGGCTACACCATGGCCCTGGTGCAAATCTACGTGGTCCTGGGCATCGGGCCGATCTTCTTCTCCCTGGCAAAAATCCCCAAGGACATACTGGAAGCCGCCACCGATATGGGGGCGACACCATTCCAGATCTTTCGCGAGATTATTGGGCCGATGTCCCTGCCTGGCGTGGCCATTGGCATGATCTTCATATTCGTCATGATCATGGGCGAATTCGCCACCGCCGTTGTGGTCTATGGTGGCAAGACTTCGACAGCAGGCACCGTCATTTTGAACTATTACGGCATCGCCAATTATCCTTTCGCGGCCGTCAATGCGTTGATGCTGATGCTGGCTATGGTGATCGGCATTATCGTCATCCTGCGCATTGTCGATATCCGGAAGGAGCTATAGGCCATGGCGCGCTGGACACCGGAAAGACGGCGCAAGCTGCGGGTCAAGACCGGCTTCTCGATCTATTACATTTTGTTCCTGCTGTTCATCTATGGCCCGATGTTCGCCATGTTCATCCTGTCCTTCCAGGGCCGGCGCGGCGGCACGTCATTTCCCATGCGCGGCTTCAGTCTGTATTGGTGGGAAAAACTGTTGGAGCCCTCTACTGTGGGCGACATGCAGGGCGCCATGGGGCGCTCGATCATGCTGGCCTTGATGGTCATGGTAATTACGGCGCTGTTTTCGACCATGCTGGCCATGGCGTTCCGTAAGCCGTTTCCATTCTCCAATACCCTGTTCTACACCATCCTGACCGGCCTGATGGTGCCCGGCGTTCTGCTCAGTCTTGGGTTGGCGACGTTGATGCGCCAGTTGGGTATTCCGCCGGCTTGGTACACCTCGGGCCTGGCGGTGCATGTCGTATGGGCCCTGCCGTTCGGCTATCTGGTGATGATGGCCGTGTTCAACCGTTTCGATGCCAGGTTGGAGGAGGCGGCCCGCGACATGGGCGCCGACGAATGGACGGTGTTCAAGGAAGTCACATTGCCCCTGATTACACCGGGCATTGTGGCCGCGGGCCTGTTCGGTTTCACTTTGTCCTACGACGAGTTCGCGCGGACGACATTGCTGGCCGGTGCCGAAAACACCCTGCCGTTGGATATCAATGCCTCTATGACACAGCGCATCCGGCCCACATTGTTCGCCTTGGGCACGGCCTCGACCCTGTTTTCGCTGTTCATGATTTCCGTATTTCTGGCGATCTATACCATTCTTTACCGGCGTTCACGGTAGCCTATCACTGCAGGTTGGGATCGCCGTCGAACTCCTCGGCGCAGATGTTGCCGCCCTGAAAATATTCGCCGATGGCGTTCGGCGTGCGTTCGGCTTCCGCTGCCAGGGCCCGGTCGCGATGTTCTTCGGCCCGGTCCTCGGGTCGGTAGCCAAGGCGGCGGGCCGCTTCGTTGTCCCACCAGGATCGCGCATTGTCGGATACACCCCAGACCACCTCGTAGTGTAAATCTGGATGTTCCAAGCCGATGCGCACCAATTGCACAAGGTCGCGTGGGCTGATCCATATGGACAGGCGTCTTTCATCCACGGGGTAGTCATCGACATTGCCGATGCGAATGGCCAGGCTGCCGATGCCATGCTTGTCGGCGTAAAGAGCACCGAGGGACTCTCCAAAGACTTTCGAGACGCCATAGCGGCTGTCTGGGCGCACCTTGTGATCAACGCCGATGCGGGCATGGCGGGGATAGAAGCCGATGGCATGATTGGAGGAGGCAAAAACGACGCGTTTGGTACCATTGATGCGCGCCGCCTCGTACAGGTTGTAGCAGCCGACAATATTGGATTGGTGGATCACGTCCCAATCTGCCTCCATGGCCTGGCCGCCCAGATGCAAGACACCGTCGACGCCCTGTAGTAAACCGGTCATGGCGGAAAGGTCGCTCAATTCGGCGGCGACGAATTCCTCGCCATCCTCCAAATCGTTGGGCGCGGCCCGATCACTTAGCAGTAATCTAGGATAGACGCCTTTTAGCAGTTTTCGCGTGCGGCGGCCGATACCGCCCGCGGCGCCCGTGATCAATACAGTGTCCATGATTCAAACCACGCTGTGAGGTGTCAGTTTGCTGCCGTCGGAGAAACGGGAAAATCGGAAAGCGTGCAGATTCAGGGACGGCTCGCCCTTGAGGATCAGTTCTGAAATAAGCCGCCCCACGATTGGCCCCATGCCGAAGCCATGGCCGGAAAACCCCGTCGCCAGGACCAAGCCCTTGGGGTCTTCGAGCGCATCCAGGGTAGGCAGCATATCGGGGGCCATGTCGATGTATCCGGCCCATTTGAAGTCGATCTTTACATCCCGCGTTTGCGGCAACAGGCGATGTAGGGACGCGAGGGTTTCGTTCAGGGCCTTGTGGTTGGGTTCCGGATCCAACGTGCGGTGTGTGGTCAGTTCCTTGGCCAGCGCCTTTTTGGAGAAACTGCCGCCCCGCAAATCCCAGGCGAGGCGGCGGAAGTGTAATTTTATGTCCCGCTTGTTGCGAGCGAAACTGCCAACAAAGGCAGGCAGGTTCAGAAGGCTTTCAATCGTAATATCGTGGTCCGCGGAACGCCTGGCTATGTTGAAGGTGCCGTCGCGGCGCTGGCGAAAGGCAACGCCGGTCCAGGTCGCGGTATGGCCGACGAAGGGCCCTGGCGTAGTGCGTGCGACGGAACCCTTAATCCACATTTGCGGCAGTTTCAGACCCAACGTGCGCAGCATGCGCCCTGACCAGGCACCGGCGGCACAGACCACGATTGGGGCGCGGATGACACCTTGTTCGGTGACCACGCCAGAGACGGCGCCGGCGCTGGTCTCGACTTCCAATACCGCGCAGTTGGTCAGAAACTCCGCACCCCGTCCCTCTGCCGCGCGGGCCAGGGCGGCCGTGGCCTTGCGCGGTTCCGCCTGGCCGTCGCTTTCCGTGAATATGGCGCCGTGACAGTCGAAGGCGTTGCCGGGTATGACAGCATCGGCCTCGGCTCGCGTTAGAATTTCCGCCTTGAGGCCATATTCTGCGGCCGTCTGCCGCCAGACCTCCCACGCCGCACCCTCCTCAGCATCGGCGAATGTGACCATGTTGCCGGCCGACAACCACTCCAGATCGGCGTTCAACTCCCGTTCAAGGCCGCGCCAGATCTTGTTGGATTCCATCATTAAGGGGATTTCCGCCGGGTCGCGGCCCTGTTGCCGGACAAAGCCCCAATTGCGGCTGGATTGTTCGCCCGCGATCGCGCCCTTTTCGCAAACCACGACCTTGGCGCCGCCCTTGGCAAGATAATAGGCGGTCGCGGTGCCTGCGATACCCGCGCCCATGACAATCACATCGGCGGTGCGGTCCATTGGTCGTCAGCGTTCGATGTCTTCCGCGCGCCGGGTTTTCTCCAACAGCATGCCGGAATCGGCGGCAAAGCAGAGGGTCTCCCGCTCGCCCACCTTGTAGGTGGAATCGGAAAGATGGCGGTGTTGTTCCACATGCACGAAGTGACCTGGTGCGACCTCGAACACATCCGTTTCCAGTGTGCCCAGGAATTCCGTCGCCACATAGGAACCCTCGACCCTGTTGGCCATATCCGGGTGGTCGCCCGTATGCATCAAGTCGGCGCGCACGGAGAAATATGCTTCCTGTCCGATGGGTACCTGGCGGATGTGCTCAGGCACGCGGATGTAAAAAAGATGCTCGGCGGATTCCACAAAGACCATGGAGCCGCTGCGCGAACGAATTGTACCTTCGAATATGTTGTTGTTGCCGATGAAGTCAGCGACAAAGCGGTTACGGGGATTCTCGTGGATTTCCCGGCTGGAACCGATCTGTTGCACCATGGCGTCGGACATCACGATAACCTTGTCCGCCATGGACATGGCTTCCTGCTGGGAATGGGTCACCATGATGAAGGTAATGCCAGTCTCCTGCTGGATTTTCTTTAGCTCCACCATCATGGTCTGACGCAGATTGTAGTCCAGGGCGCCGAGGGGTTCGTCCAATAGCAGTACGGTGGGCTCGCTGATTAGGGCCCGGGCCAGAGCCACACGTTGTTGCTGTCCGCCTGAGAGGTCTGACGGCCGTCGGTCCGATAGCTGGTCAAGGCCGACGGTTTCGAGCATCTGCCAAACCCGCCGGGCGCGGGCGTCCTTGTCCATACCGCGCATCTTCAGACTGAATTCCACATTCTGAAAAACAGTGCGATGGGGAAACAGCGCGAAACTCTGGAACATCATGGAGGTGTCCCGGTGCGACGGCGGCAAGTCGGTCACATCCTTGCCGGAAATGAAAATACGGCCCGTGGTGACTTCTTCCAGGCCGCCGATACAGCGCAGCAGCGTGGTTTTGCCACAGCCCGACGGGCCCAACATGGCGACGAACTCGCCATGTTCGATTTCCGCGTTGAAATCGATCACAGCCCGGGTGTTGCCGGGAAAGGTCTTGTCTACATGTTCTATGACAACGTCGAGTTCAGCCATGGTGTTCCGTTCGCGAACTCTTCAACAAACGCCGCCTAGGTTCGCGCCGCATTTCCGTCTGCCGCCGCTCACCCTTCTTGCTACTCGGTCGATTTCGCCAAAGCCTGCAGGATGTTCCAGACACTTTCGAAAGGCACCTCGTCGAATCCGCCGCGGGTGTTCAACTCCCGCAACAGTTCCAGGGTCTGGCTCATGGTCTGATCGTCGCCCGCCGCTTCGACAAGTTTGTCGATGGCTTCGGGGAAGTTCACCGAGCGTGACCTCTTTGTGTTGAGGGTGTTATCCATAAGCGCCGTGAGATGCTCCGCGGCCTCCCGCAGGCTGCCCTGGCCATAAGGCCGACCGAACAGACCGCGCAGTCCGTTGGCGTTGAATTTTTGGCGCAGGCCTTCCGGCATGGATTGGGCGAAACCTTCCAAGACTTCGCCAACGCCAAAGCCTTGCGTGAACAAACCTCTGATTGTGTCGACCGTGCCGTCGCCGCCGCCGTACATGCGGATCTGGGCACCCTCCAGGGCATTGCCCATGGCCTTGGCCTGATCGATGTGGACGTCGCGGTCGGCCTCGATAGACAGCTTGGCAAGTTCCAGGAAGGTGGCAGCCTCGTTGTATTTCTTCAGGGCATCTGCCTTGGCCTCCAGGCCTGTCGCTTCGGCTTCCAGCATGCGTTGGGTATTGGCAACGCGTAGCGCCTCCACTTCCGCCTCGGCGCGGCCAGTTGCGGCAGCTTCCCGCTCGATGCCTTCGGCCGTGATTTTTTGCGCTTCGGAAGACGCACGGGCACGGATCATCGTAGCGTCCGATTCCTGCTCCGCCGCCAGCTTCCGGGCTTCGGACTGGGTGATCATATGCATGCGGGTGATGGAGGCCTTGCTCTCCTCGTCGATGCGGCGGATTTCCGCCAGCATGGCGGCATCGATCTGCTCGATATCCTTGGTCCGTTCCGCATCCGCGATCAGGCGTACAGATTCGACCCTGTGCTGGGCGCTTTCCTTCTCCGCCGTGGTGCCAAGGCGTTCCACTTCCGCCGCTTCCAACTCCCGGGTTTTTTGCACAATGGCGATTTCCCGATTGCGCTCCTCGGTTTCGCGTGCCTGCAGGCGTTGGATATCGGCAGCCTCGCGCTCCTTTTCCTTTTCGATCAGGGCGATGTCGCGTTCCCGCTGCTCCAATTCGATGGCCAGGTTCTTTTGCACTTCGGCCTCTTCCAATTCCTTGGCCTTGGCCACCAGGGCGATTTCCCGGTCCCTCTCTTCCTGCTCGCGGGCCAGGGTGCGGCGGATTTCCGCCCGTTCCAGTTCTTCGGCCTTGCCGATCAGTTCGATCTCGCTGTCCCGCTCGGCCTTTTGCCGGGCCAGGCTGCGCGATATCTCGGCCGCATGGGTGGCGCCGCCTTCCCGGATCACGGCGGCTTCCTTCAGGATCTGTGCCTTCTCCAGTTCCTCGGCCTTGCGAATTTCCTCCTGTTCCACTTCCCAGCGGCGGTCGAGGATGTAGCGCTGCTGCTCGCTCAACACCTTCGCCCTTTGATTGGCGACTTCCTGTTCCTGATCAGCGGCGGCAAAGCTCTCCTGTTTATCCAATTCCAGCATTTCCAGCCGTGTTTGCAGCGCCCTCTTGCGCACCGATAAGCTTGCTTCTTCCGCCGCGGCATGGCGGGCATCGCGTGCCGCTTCCTCCTCGGCCATGACGGCCGTCGTCCTCGCGATTTCCGCTTGCTGACGCTCCCGTTCCTTCTGCGATAGTTCGATCTCGCGCTGTTTTTCGGCCCGTTCCCGGGCCAGGGCACGGTCGATCTCCGCCAACTCATTCTCCTTGGCCTTCTCCACCAGTTCGATCTGGCGGTCCCGCTCGGCCTTTTCCAAGGTCAGGTTGCGGGCGATATTGGCCAGTTCTTCCTGCCGCGCCTTTTCGATTAGCTCGATTTCACGGTCCCGGCGCTCTTTCTCGACGGCGAGCTCCTTTTGGATTTCCGCCGCTTCGCGCCGTTTCGCTTCCTCGGTTACGGCCAAGTCGCGCTCGGTCCGCATCCGTTCCAGCATCTTTTCGTTTTCAATTTCCTTTTCTTCAACGCCCATGCGCTGATCCAGAACATAGATCTGTTTTTCGCCAAGCTGTTTGGCCTGCTCGTTGGCGATTTCCTTGTCCTGGTTCGCCCGCGCCACGGCCTCGTGGCGTTCGATCTCCAGCAATTCCAGCTGCGTATCCAGATCCTTTTGCCGGATGGAAACGGTGGTGCGCTTCTCTGTGTCATGCACTTTACGCCGGGCATCGGACGTAATCTCGGTGATGACCTTCAAACCCTCGGCGTCAAAGACGTTATCCGTACGGAAGAATTCCTTACCGGATTGTTCCAGAGTAACGATCGAGACCTCTTCCAGCACCAGCCCATTGGCGGTGAAGCTCTCGGTTACGCCATTGCGGATGTCTGCGGCGAAGTCGTCGCGGTGTTGATGCAGTTCTTTCAAGGTCTTGGTCGCTGCGTAACTGCGCAGTGCGCCGACGACCTTCGCTTCCAGCAGGTTGCGTACCTGGTCGGAGTCAAAGGTCTTTTCGCCCAGGCTGCGGGAGGCGGTCAACACGGCGTCCTCTGTGTGACCCACATGCGTGTAGAGTTCCACCACGGCATCGATGCGAATGTTGTCCGAAGTCAAAATGGCCTGATCTCTGGAACGGGAAATGATCAGCTTCAGGGTTTCCAATGACACCCAGCTGACCTCGTGAAACACCGGCAAGACCAGGGCGCCCTTGCCCAGGCAGACCTTGGTGCCGCGAAATCCGGTGCGGATAAAGCACATATTCGACGGCGCGCGCTTATAGACCCAGATCGAAATGATATAGAGGATCGCGATGACGACAATGGCCGTAATCAGCAGCGCAATTCCAACTTCTAACATCGTGAAGACACCCTTATCTTTGTGTTCGTATTCCTGTTCGCCGGAATTTCAAGTTTCATCCAAAATTGTCATCAAGCGCTTCGCCGATTGCCGAAATCAAACATTGGCAGCGGCTTGCGGTTTCGTTTCATGCCTTCGCGCAATTCCTGCGTGGCACGAAGATCCAGGCTTTGTCCCGCGTCACCTAATACGACGCCATAATTCTCGCGGGCCGAAGCAGCACTGACCAGGCGCCGGGCCACATCGTCGCGGACCTTGCCGGGGTTCCGTTCCAATGGGTCGCCCCAACCACCGCCGCCGGCGGTACGAAAGACGATGCGATCGCCGGGGCGCACCCGAACGTTGTCGATTTTCGAGGGCAGGGGAGATCTGTCGCCGTCCTTGCGGATTAGCCACTTTGCCGAGACGGCACCGGGTTTGCCTCCCAAAATGCCCCAGGGCTGACTTTCATGGCGATCGTCGTGGATGGAGACATCGCCCTCGGCGAGTAGGTGATAGACCTTTTCGACACCGTTGCCGCCTCGGTGCAGGCCGGGGCCGCCGGTATCCACGACCGAGTTATAGCCTTCAATCACCATGGGGTAATAGGTTTCCAGGTACTCGGTGGGGATGTTCTCGAACAAAGGCCACCAGGAATGGCCGTCCATGCCGTCGCCGATGGGCCGGCCTGGAATGCCGCCGTAAAGGATTTCCATCAACTGGAAACCGCGTCCATCCCGGTCCGTGCCGGAGTAGAGGAAATGCGGGCTGGAACCGTATCCAGCCGCAGTCGCCATTTCGGGCGCATTGTGGCTCAAGGCCCCGCCCAGCACGTCGAACTGCCGCGACAGCGCATGGGTGCGGCAGCCTAGTGGCGCTGGAAACTCCGGCTGCACCAGTGTGCCTTTCGGCAGGGTGACGTGGATCAGGTCGTAGAAGCCGTCGTTGAACAGAATTTGCGGGTCGAACACCATGATCATGTAGACGCCAATGAACATCTTGAACATGCCGTCATGGAGATAGAAATTGATCGGGCCAGGTGCCTGGGGCGAGGTGCCGGTCCAGTCGAAATAGGCATGCTCGCCTTCCCGCCAGACCGTCAGCTTCATCTTAAACGGTCCATTGCCAAGACCATCGTCATCCACTACGTCCTCGAAGGACTTCGGTTCGGTCGGCAGGTTTTGCACGATGAGGGTGCGCATGGCGCGCTCGGTACGCTCCAGCAAGGCTTCACAGGCCTGGGCGTAAAGTTCCGCACCAAAGCGTTCGCAGATCTCAATGATCCGTCTCTCGCCGGCCCGGCAGCCGGCCAGAATGGCCATGAGGTCGGAAAAGTTCATCTCCGGCGTGCGGGTGTTGTTCATGATGAGGTCCAGGGCGGCCTGGTTCAGGACCCCAGCCTCGTACAACTTGATTGGCGGAATTCGTAAGCCTTCGCCGAACACCGAGGTCGCCGCTGTGGGCATGGAACCCGGCACCGGCCCGCCCACGTCCATCATGTGCCCGAACATCGAGGCGAAACCCACCAGAGTGCCATCAAAGAACACCGGCACCAGGACCATCCAGTCATTGATATGGCTGACGGCGCCGCCGCACTTGAATGGATCGCTCTGTAGAATCACATCGCCTGGCTCCAGATCGAAATCCTGGGATTTCAACATCTCGGGGATGTAGGATCCGAACTGGCCCACGATCATGCGCCCCTTGGGATCGGTGATCATGGGGAATTCGTCGTGCTGTTCGCGGATCACCGGCGACATGGCGGAACGGAACAGTACCGCGTCCATCTCGTGGCGGGCGTTGCGCAGGGCATTCTCGATCAAATCCAGGGTGACAACGTCCAGCTTGCTTTCGCCGGGTCTTGCCTGAGCAATGGCCGCGGCCTCAAGGACCGGACGCCGGGCCGGGGCAGAGGCTGCTTCGGTGGTCGGGCTGTCTTCGCCCAGCATGGCGGCACACTTTGCCAAGGCATCGTCGGTGGCCCGTTGCAAGGCCTTGCCCGTATCGCCGTTGGCCCGGGCCGTGCCGAATTGCATTTTCGAAACACCGTCGACGGTCAACTTGACCAATACGGTGACGCTGCCCCTTTCGGTTTTGTGCTCCAGGATTTCCGACGACCAGCTGCTGCCATAGCGTTCGTTGAGGAACGACGTGACGTCGTTTGGATCCGGCGCCGCCGCCATAGAGGCGGATTCCAGGTCGGCGGCAGTGGCCGGTCTATGGTCGCTGGACAACAAGCCGCTTTCGCTCATCTGAGACGCGAAAACTTTGTCGAATTGCGCCTTGTTGGCTTTTAACAGGTCGTCGAGAGAGATCCGACCGCGTTCTGGATTTTGCTCGTTCATGCCTAACCCTGTCCGCCCTCGGGGGAAATCAAGATGTTCAGGTGTCGGTCCACGGTGCCAACATGGCCCGGATGGATAACGGTTGTCGAATCTGCCTGGGTCACGATTGCCGGGCCGCTGATGCGATGCCCGGCGCGCAGCAGTTTACGGTCGTAGATGTTGGCATTTAGGAAGCCGCCGTCGAAATAGACGCGATGGCGCTCCACCACCGCCGCGCCAGCGTCCGGGCCTTCCGGTTCGAAACTGGGGAGCTGTATTTTCTCCACCTGTCCGGCGCCGACCGCGCGCAGGTTGACCAGTTCCACCGGCTGATCCAATCGGAAGCCATACAGACGTTCATGAGCATCACCGAAGCGCGATGCCAGATCGTCGAGGCCGCCATTGCTCAGGCTATCCGGATTCACGGAAAGGGCGAATTCATAGCCCTGCCGGAAATAGCGGACATCCGCCTGGTAGTTGAGCTCCTGGCGCCCCTCGTCGATGCCTTCCTCGCGCAGCCAGCCACGGGCTTCCCGGCCGAGGCGTTGATAGATTTCCATCAATTGGCTGCCGTCGGCATCGGCCAAATTGCGCACATAGGTCTGAGCGAATTCGTTCTTCACATCGGAGTAGAGAAAGCCCAGGGCCGATAGGACGCCCGGGGTGGGGGGGACAATCACCGGATAACAATTTGCCAGCATGGCCATGGCATTGCCGTGCAATGGCCCGGCGCCGCCAAAAGCCACAAGGGCGAAATCGCGGGGGTCCAGACCCTTCTGCACGCTGACAAGGCGCAGGGCGCCGAACATGTTCTCGTTGACGATATCTAGGATGCCTTGGGCGGCCTGGTGCAGATCAAGGCTAAGAGCCCGGGCGACATTGCCCACGGCTTCTTCCGCCGCCTTGATGTCCAGGTCCATATGGCCGTCCAACAGCCGCGGTGGCAGGCGACCCAGCAACAGGTTGGCGTCGGTGACGGTGGGTTGGGTGCCACCCTTGCCATAACAGGCGGGTCCCGGAACCGCGCCGGCACTTTCCGGTCCCACACGAAGGGCGCCGGTCATGGGTACATGGGCGATGGAACCGCCGCCCGCGCCCACGGAATGTACTTCAACCGAGGGCACCTTGATCGGGTAGTAACCCAGGGACGTCTGCCGTGAAATCAGCGGCGCACCGTTCTGGATCATGGACACATCGGTGGATGTGCCGCCCATGTCGAATCCCAGGGCATTCTCGTATCCCGCCAGGCCCGCCACGAAGGCGGCGCCCGAAACGCCCCCCGCCGGCCCCGACAGCATGGTATGAACCGGCGAATCCGAGGCCCGTTGCACGGACATCAGACCGCCGTCGGAACGGACGATATTCACGTGTGGCGAAAATTGAATGGATTTCAGCTTGTCTTCGAAATTGGCCAAATAGCGGCGCATGGACGGTCCCACATAGGCATTCATGACCGTCACAAGGGTGCGCTCGTATTCGCGGAACTCGGGGAGGATATCGGACGAAAGCGAAATGGGTATTTCGGTTCCCGTTTCCTCGATCATCGTGCGCAGACGCCGTTCGTGCTCTGGATTGGCATAGGAATGCAGTAGCGAAATCGTGATCGATTCCACGCCCGCATCGATCAATTCCCGCACCGCCTGCCGGGCCGCATTTTCGTCCAGTGGCGTTAACACATCGCCGCGGGCGTTGATGCGTTCCGGTATGCCGCGGGTCAGTTCCAAATCCGCCAGTGGATCAGGCTTTTCCATGATCATCCAGCCCGCCAGCGGACCAGGTGTCTGGCTGCGGGCCAAATGCAGGACTTGCTCGAAATCCTTCGTCACCAACAGCCCGACTTTGGCGCCTTTTTCCTCCAGCACGATGTTGGTTGATACCGTGGTGCCATGCAGGAGATTATTGATTTCGGACGGGCTGATGCCTGTATCGGCAACCAACTGGGAAATGCCGTTCATAATGCCGACAGATTGGTCCTGCGGCGTCGATGGCGTCTTCAAAAGGCGCAACTCACTGTTCTGTTCGTTGAACAGCAACAAGTCGGTGAAGGTGCCACCGACGTCCACGCCCAAACGGCTACTCATTCCGCCTCCCCATTAAGTTGACTCATTTTATACAAACTGTTTTGCAATTACTCACCCGAAATCGCAATTGTCAAAGGCGGTTTTGACAATCACGGTCTTTCGAGTACCATTCCGGCGCATCAAAACCGATAACCCCATGATTGGATCGAAATGGCGGAAGAAACCACGACAGGGCGGCGGCCAAGATTCTGGATTGGCCTGATCGCGATCATCATATTACTGATTTTCCTGTATTTTTATAAGCCTTTCGAGACCTATCTCGTCGCCCATATCCCGCAGGTGCATTTCTCGAACGTGGTGTTCTGGTTTGCTTCATTGGTGGGCATCATCGGTTATGTCATCTCGCACTGGCAGAGCTTTCGCAGCCAGTTCTCCCGCGACGGCGCGCCATTGAATGTGGAAACCCTACTGTTCGATAGCTTACAGGTGGCAATTCTCGTCGCCGTCATCCTCTGCGCTGGAGGGACATTGCAAGCGGTCGCCATGCTAGGCGAACATTTGGTGGAACGGGGCACCATCGTCGGCGGTGCATTCGGTGAAAAATTGTTGGCCATCATACTGATGATAATCCTGGCGATAGTTTTCTATCTCCTCCACCACGTGGTCCGCGCCTTTCGCGATGGCTGGACGACCCGCCGCGCACCGCCCAGGAGCTCCAACGCCGTCTCAGACTAGAATTCCGCGCCTATCATGGCGGCAGCCTGAATCTTCGGCCTGTTTAATCCAGGCGGGAATATGCCTCCCGCTTAACCGATAATTAGTGGCGCCTTTGCTACGCTCCAATGGGTTGATAGACGAGCCATGCAGGAATTCAGATATGGTGGAGTTCACGCGTAAGAGCTTTGCGCCAGGCCAACGCATTTTCGATAATGGGGATGCGGCCGAATCTGTTTTTGTCCTTCGTAGCGGTGCTGTACAAATCCTGATCACCCATAAAAACAAAATGACCACTACGCTGGGCGACGTTAAGCCGGGTGAGGTTTTCGGTGAGGTCGCCCTATTGGAAAACCGCTGTCACCGCGCGGCAGCCGTGGCGCGGGAGAAGTCAGTCATTCTCGAGGTACCTCGCGACGAGTTTATGCGGCGGCTGGACGCCTCTGATCCGATCATGAAATCGGTCGTCAATCACCTGATTGCCCGTCTACAGTCCGTGACCGCCGCCGGCTGAAGGCTGCCGGCCAACGCGCCTCTCCGTCAGTGGTAAAGGATCGCTGAAAGGATCAGCAGGTCCCCTACAATTCCCGCCAGAAAGGCAATCGTGCGCACCACCGGTATGCCCGCAATGGCGCAAATTGCGTGAACCACACGCGCCCAGAAAAAGACCTGCACCCCCAGCACGGTCATGGCTGTCGAGATTCCAGCGGCGTGAGCCACCAGAACCAGGGCCGCGAATGGCGCCAGGTTCTCGACCAGATTTAGATGCGCCCGCTGCGCCCTTTGTCCCCAGTCGGGCAGATCGTCGGCCATGCCGCTAGGATAGCCGGCCGCCTTGGCAGGCCCTCGCGTTTTGATCACCGCCACTGTGTAGGGAATCCAAATTACGATGCAAAGAAATGCTGTGTAGGCAAGAAGCCGAAGTTCCGTTGTCAGTTCGCCGCTCATGAACCTATCCCCCCAATACCTGGAACCATCCGAAAACAGATTAGGGTGAAATCATCCCATTAACCGGGAGTGGGCGCAATCAGGCGGCCTGTCCCGGCACCGCCGTCGGATTGGCCAGCTTGTTGAATGTGGCAAGCGAGGCTTCGATGCGCGCCTGCTCAATCTCCCTGACGATGAAGATAATGCGGGAACGATGATCACTGCTGGGCCATGCGGGGAGGTGGGCGGGTGGATGCACGATATGTTGCACGCCGTTGATCAGTACCGGCGTCGGCACGCCCGCGACATTGAGCAGACCTTTGATGCGCAGCACATTGTCGCCGTGGCTGTGCAGTAGCATGGTCATCCAGATGCCGAATGCTGTCCAATCAAGTGGTGTATCGAAGGTAAGGGCGAAGGAATGGACCTGGTCGGCGTGGTCATGGTCCAAGGCGCCGTCGCCGGGCTCCGCCTCCAGCCATTGCTGTACTTCGCGCTGGCGGCCGGCATCGTCGTACATATCGTCGGTCAGCAGGGCTGCCGGTTGAATTTCACCCTCGGCAACTTCGCGAATGGGCGCGGATTTATTCAGGCGGCGCAGGCTGGTATGTAGCGCCAGCAATTGTTCCGGCGCTGTTAGGTCGGTCTTGGTGACGATTAGGCGATCTGCAACGGCGACCTGCTTCACGGATTCGGGAAAACGTTGCAATTGCACCATGCCGTTGACGCCATCCACTGTGGCGATGATCCCGCCCAGGCGGAAATGATGCTGCAACACCGGTTCCGCCAACAATGTGTAGGCGATGGGTGCGGGATCCGCCAGGCCCGAGGTCTCGATCACCACCCGTTTGAAATGGGGGATGGCGCCGCTCTGTCGTTGCGAAAGGAGGTCGCGCAACGCACCTTGCAAATCATCGCGAATGGCGCAGCAGAGGCAGCCGTTGTCCAACAGCAAGGTGTTTTCGGTAACACTTTGCACCAGCTCATGGTCCAGACCCACGGCGCCGAATTCGTTGATCAATACCGCTGTGTCCGACAGATCCGGCGCCGTCAACAAACCTTTCAGCAGGGTCGTTTTGCCGCTGCCGAGAAAGCCGGTAATGATGTTGATGGGGGTTTGTTCGGAATATTCGCCCATACTCAACGCCCTTCCAGATCGCGCAACAGATCGGGATCCAGGGGATCGCAGTCGCGGCGGGCTAGGTCATCGGCTGCGGCCCACATTTCCGAGAGGTTGTTGACAATCGCCGTCCGGCCAGTGCGCCCCCGGAGCACATGCCCGCCCGCCGACCAGTCGCCTAATCGCAAGCCATAGTGACCCAAGATCCTGTTCACGAGGCGGGTTCGTTCCTGGCGTTCCCGCGCCCGGGTATGGGTTTGGGGGCGCGACGCGAAAGCCTCTGGCGCGGCGGCACTTTCCGTCCAATGTCCGCGTCCGCCCAGAACACCGCAAAGGGCGCACATGGGCCTAGGCCGGGACAGTGGCGCCGGCGGCCTGACGCGGGCAGCGCTGGGCGAAATCGTCGGCGATTTCGTCAAAGGTGCAGAATTTGACGCCTGTATGCGCTGTCAGATACTCGATGATCCGTTCCAACATCAATAGGACCTGTGGCCGGCCGGAGACGTCCGGATGGATCGTCATGGTAAAGACCGCATAGTCGTATTCCCGGTAGACCCAGTCGAATTGATCGCGCCAAAGCTCCTCGATATCCCGCGGGTTGACAAAGCCGAAGCTGTTCGGCGCCGATTTGATGAACATCATGGGCGGCAGGTCGTCGAGGTACCAACTGCCAGGGATATCGATAAGATCGGTTTCCTGGCCACGTACCAACGGCTTCATCCATTCGTCCGGATGCCTTGAATAGTCAATGGGCGTCCAGCTATCGCCGACCCGTACATAAAAGGGATGGAAATCGTCGTTCATCAGGCTGTGGTCGTACTTGATGCCGCGCGCCAACAGCAATTCATTGGTAACAGGGCTAAATTCCCACCAGGGCGCAACATAGCCGGTGGGCCGGCGGCCGGCTATGCGTTCGATCAGATCAATGCATTTGTCCAGTACGGCGGTTTCCTGTTCCGGCGTCATGGCGATAGGGTTCTCGTGGGAATAGCCGTGCATGCCGATCTCGTGGCCCGCATCGACGACCATTTTGCATTGCTCTGGGAAGGTCTCGATGGAATGGCCGGGGATGAACCAGGTGGTGGGGATGTCATAGCGGTCGAACAATCGAACCAGCCGCGGCACGCCGACCTCGCCCGCAAATAGACCGCGGGAAATGTCGCAAGGACTGTCTTCACCGCCGTAGGAACCCAACCAGCCGGCGACCGCGTCCACATCGACGCCAAATGCGCAAAAGATCTCTTTCTTGCCTGGGGTGCCGGCCCTGGGCCCGCTATGACCCAAGGGTGCGACACCGCCGCCCGGAGTCAGTAAGGGCCGGGGCCGGTAGCGCCCTCCTGGGCGGGTTGGTCTGCCGGTGTAGCTGTCGCTCATACTTCGCCTCCCACGCGAATATTCGTTGGCCGTAGTGTTCACTGCCCAAGTGCATCGGACAAGAACAAAGATTATCCCTTGGAAATGGTTACGCAAGACACCTTGAAATTGACTGGTTAATATGCCCGGCAAGCTAGGCGGACAGCACTGGCCAACAGGCGTTGTGGCTGAACCGGCAACAATACTGCGAACGGGAGGTGATCCTTCATGGCAATGGAAGCAGCCACATTCGATTACGAGGCCGCGCGGGCGGAATTCAATCTCGATATCCCCGAGGATTTCAATTTCGCTTTTGACATCCTATCCAAGCAGGCGGCGGAAGCGGACAAAACCGCGCTGATCGCCGTGGCCACGGATGGTGAAAGCGCCGAGGAACATAGTTATGGCGATTTGGAACGGGCCTCCAACCAATTCGCCAACGTGCTTCAGGATTTGGGAGCAGAAAAGGGCGATTTTGCCTTTGTCATGATCACCCGCATCCCCGCCTTCTATCACGTCTTGTTTGGCTGCATGAAGGCAGGCGTGGTTGCCATGCCGGGGACCAACCTTTTGACCGCCCACGATATCGAATATCGGGTCAACCGCTCGCGGGCCAAGATCGTTATCGTTACGGCCGAGCACGCCGAAAAAGTGGAAGCCGTGCGTGACAAATGCCCCAGCCTGGAGCATCTGATCATCATTGGTGAAGAACGCGACGGCTGGACCTGCAAGGAAACAGCTAGCGCCGCGGCGTCTGATCAGTTCGACCGCTCCAAGGTGCCGCCCACCCGGTCGGACGACATGATGCTGATCTATTTCACCTCTGGCACCACGTCGATGCCGAAGATGGTGGCCCGTGATCATGCCTATGGCCTGGCCCATACCATCACCTGTAGGTACTGGCAGGGTCTACGCCGCGAGGATGTCCACTGGACCCTGACCGATACCGGTTGGGCCAAGGCGGCGTGGGGCATTATCTTCCCGCCCATCATCGCAGGTGCCTCGATTATCCTCTACGACGCTGCCGGTTTCGATGCCGAAATGCATTTGAAACTGATCGAGAAATACAAGGTTACCACGTTCTGTGCCCCGCCCACGGTCTATCGCGTATTCGCCACCATGGACATCACGGGCCATGACCTTAGTTCCATCCGCCACTGCATAGGCGCCGGCGAGCCCTTGAATCCCGAGGCCATGCGTTCTTGGAAGGCGGCCACGGGTTGCGACATCCATGACGGCTATGGCCAGACTGAGACGGTGAATATTGTCGCCAATTTCCCTGGCATGGAAATCCGACCCGGCTCCATGGGCAAGCCGGTTCCCGGCATCGACATCGGTATCATCGATGACGATGGCAATGTGGTCGAGGACGACACTGTCGGCCATATTGCCGTGAAGATTACAGATCCCTATCCCCCCGGTTTGTTCGATGGCTACTTCGAGGATCCGGAAGCCACCGCCAAATCGTTCCGCAATGGCTGGTATTACACCGGCGATACCGCGACGCGGGATGCGGATGGCTACATCTGGTTTGTGGGGCGTTCCGACGACATTATTTCCTCCGCTGGCTACCGCATCAGCCCGTTCGAAGTGGAAAGCGCTTTGGTGGAGCATCCCGGCGTCATGGAATCCGCCGTGGTCGGCAAACCGGACGAGATGCGCGGCGAAATCGTCAAGGCTTATGTCGTTCTTTCAGAAGGTTACGAGGCGTCGGACGATCTGGTCGTGGAAATCCAGGATTTCGTCAAGAACCAGACGGCGCCCTACAAGTATCCCAGGGAGATAGAGTTCCGCGAGGCCTTGCCGAAGACCATTTCTGGCAAAATTCGCCGGGTGGAACTGCGCGCCGAGGCTGAAGGTTAGTTTGTCGGCACAAGCCTGTCCGGCGCGGAATGTGAACCGAATCCGAGGAGTTCGATAGATGCCATCAGGGGTGTCCCGTCATGTCCGCTACGGCGAATTGAAGGGCATGAATAAGATCGAAACCATGGAGCAGATGCCCGAAGAGTATCGCGCCACGCTTCTCAAGATCATCTATGCCTTGGCCTCGACCGAGTTCGCGTCCGTCGAACAACACCAACCCTGGATCAACCAGGGCCCGACGGCCGAGGACCGTTTCGTCCAGGCACAGATTTGCGCTGACGAAGCACACCAAGGGTTCATCGACAGCCGCCTGTTGCGCTCTTTCGGGCCGGACGGCGAGGCCATGGCCCTGGGTCTCTTGGAGTTGAAACTCGGTGAACATCCACTCAACGCCTTCAATGTGCCATTCGATAGCTGGACGGATTTGTGCGGCTTTTGTTTTCTGATGGATCACGTGGCCTGGTACCACCTGCGGGCCATGGAGAATTGTTCATATGCGCCATTGGCGCGGGAGATGACTTCGATGATCCACGAGGAACGCTTCCACGCATCGTTTGGCGCACGCCGCATCAAGGATATCGTTCAGGATCCGAACTATGGGGCGTTGTGCGGCGCGACGCCCGAGGATGCACAGGCGACGGTCGACAAATGGTACCCGCATGCGCTGGACACGTTCGGCGCCAGCAAGTCGAAATTCAGCGACCTCGCCGTGAAATACGGCATTCGCAAGTGGGGCAACGAGGAACTGCGGAACATGTGGCGCAGGGATCTAAATGCGCAAATCGAAAAGATCGGATTGACGGTGCCAAGCCCCGATGAGGGCCGGACGATCGGATAACGGGCGGGCCGCGACCGTTCGGCTGCGCGTTAGGTGCGCGGTTCGCTTACATCCCTGCGGCGTCAGATTTCCAGAACAAGCGGGCAGTGATCGGAAACTTCCGGTTCCCTGACAACATCGAAGCTAATCACCTTTGTGGAAGGTCTGACCAGCATATAGTCAGCGAACCGGCCCGGCTTCTTGTAATGCGAATTGCGGGTGCCATCGAAACCCCGCGATGTCACCAAATCCACTAGTCCGATTTCGCCGAGAATATCGAACGTTTTGCTGTTCGGCTCCACATTGAAATCGCCGCACACGACGAGGTCGTCGCCCAGTTCCGATATAGATCTTGCCAGATCCGCCAACCGTTGCGCCTGTAAAATGCGGTCTTCGGTGTCGGCCTTCCCGGCTAGATCGCGCAAACCATGCATCTGCACCACGGAAACATATCGAACCATTTGATAGTCGAACAATCGGACGGCGTGTGCGCTCCTTGAACGGGGATGTTCGCCATAGCCGTGTGGAGAAAATGTCTTGTGCACGAACGATTGAATCTGCGTGACGATCGGGTGGGCCATATGAACGAATGTCGCTAGACCCCATTGTGACGGCACAGACGTTTCGCCATCCCAAAGCAGTCCCTGGGAGGCCGGACAAAAGTTGGCGATATGTTCGGGAAGCGCCCGTGCCACATCCCGGAAGAAATTCGAACGCTGGGGGAGTACATGGTCGCCGTCGCGGTAGGTGAGCAGCGCCTTGTCGCTGGCCGGTGTGTGAACCACTTCCTGCAGGCACAAAATGTCGGGGCTCGTTTCCTGAACATACGGGATCAACTGATCATGCAGTTTCCCACCCCAACCGTTCAGGCACATGATGCGCATGCGAGTCGTCCCCAGTGTTGTCCGGAAATGCGGGCCATCAAAGTCCGGACGAGATTGAACACCACGGGCATTGTTGTTCAATTTCCGACGGGACGCACCATCGAATAGATTTCAATGACCGGCTCAATCGGGCATTGCCGGGCGGTGCCTTTGCAAGCTTTGGCGTAGAGAGACATATCGACCTCAACCTGCCATTTTGATGACAATTTTCGATGTGCCGATTTGACTATCCCCGGGGGTTCCACCGGGCGGGAAATGAGAACCCGTGCCAGCCGCTTATGCGGCCCGTACTTCGGCCAGGAAACGATCGATCTCGGCCTTCAGGGCTTCGGATTGACGAGCCATCTCTGTTGCCGCGTTGAGAACTTGTTCCGACGATTGCCCCGTTTCCTTCACCGCATCGCCGATGCCGGAGATGTTGTTATTGACCTCTTTGGTGCTCACGGCGGCATTTTGTACCGTCCTGCTGATTTCACCGGTCGCCGTGCCCTGCTGTTCCATGGCGGCTGATATGGCGCCGGCAATTTCGTCGATCTCACCAATCGTGTTGGTGACGCCGTTGATTGCCGTTACGGCATCGGTGGTGGATCCTTGAATGGCATTGATCTGGCCGGCGATTTCCTCTGTCGCGCGGGCGGTCTGGGATGCCAAGTTCTTCACCTCGGATGCCACTACGGCAAATCCCTTTCCGGCCTCGCCGGCGCGGGCCGCCTCGATCGTGGCGTTCAGGGCCAACAGGTTTGTCTGATTGGCGATGTCGTTGATGAGATCGACGACGTTGCCGATCTTTTGTGCGGCGTCGACCAAACCTTGGACTTGCTCGGTTGCCGCTTCCGCTGCGCCAACCGCGCCCCTTACGATTGTCGTTGATCTTGCCACCTGATCAGAAATTTCGCCGATGGACGCGGATAGTTCTTCAGATGCCGCCGCTGCTGATTGGACGTCGCCGCTGGTCTGTTTCGAATGTTGCGTGACGATCTCGGTTTGACCGCTCGCCCGATCGACGACGCCGGTCATTTGCTGCGAGGTTTCCCGCAAATCGGAAGTGGCGACCGAGATGGTGTCCAGTTTGGCATTGACGGAATCGTCAAATTGGCTGGTCAATTCTTCGATGTTTTTTGTTCGGCGTTCCCGCTCCGCTTGTTCAGCGGCTTGCCCTTCCGCCAATTCCCGCGATTCCAGTGTCCGCTTATGGAACACTTCTAGGGCTTTGGCCAATTCACCAACTTCATCCCGCCGATCCTGGCCGCTGATATGTACGTCCAGAACGCCCCGCGACAGAGCTTCCAGCGCCGTGATTACCGACGCCAAGGGCGCAAACCCGCGGCGCAAGTAGACGTTGAGAATGACCAAGCCAACCAGCATCATGACGACCAGAATGCCGGTCGACGTCCAGTCGAACAGTTTTTGAGACTTAATGATCTCTGTGTAGTCGTTCAGGCTAACCAGTTCACCAACCTTTACGCCATTGATGTCAATCAATGGCAGGATGGCGGCCGCCAGATATTGTTCGTCGAGGTCGGCGATCAATAGTTGTCGTTCATGATCGAAAGCCGCTGAGGGATCGAACTGTGCGAAAAGATCGGGGTTGGTATTTAGAGAAATTCTCTTCTCGCCATCTAGAACGGCGACCTCACTTTGGTCGTTGAGTTTCAGATCCTCGATCGCGCCGCGTAACGTGCGCGAGAACATGGCGGCGCCAACCGCCTTGCCACGCGCATACAGGGGAAATGCGACCCCAACGACGACGGCGCCGTCAGCATCCTGAATCAGACCGCGCTTGAGCTTGCCGTCGGCCAGGGCACCTTTCAACAGGGTGTTGCTCCCGCTAGCGCCTTTGATGGACGGTTCTGCAAATACCGTCTTGCCGGCTTTGTCGACAACAACCAGCCGTTCGATAACTTTCTTTGTGGTCAATCGATTGAAAGTCGGACGAACTTCGTCTTCGATGTCTTCTGCCACGCCTTTCTGTATGGCCTTTAGGGCATCCCGATTGCGGGTAAGTCCCGACATGCCATGTTGCATATGATTGCCCTGGCCGGTCAGAATGCGGCTCCACAACCGCTCCTTGCCATGCAGCGTAGCCTCTTCGAAGCGCTGCTCAACACGCTGCTTCGAGACATTGCCGGTGACGACAAATCCTAACCCGAGCACAAGGAGCGCCGCCGAAGCGCCGATGGTAATTCTTGACTTCAGCAACATGGCGGACCCCCCATGCCCGAGTTTGAGTTGGAAGCTGTCGACTATTCGACTGCGTAACCGGCGGCTTCCCATGCGGGGAAACCGTCACGGAAATAGTAGACCTTGGAAAAGCCCCAAGAGACGGCTTTGGCGCAGGCCTTGGAAGAGCGCATGCACTTCTCGCCGTTGCAATAGATGACGACCTCGGTGTTTTTATCGACGACCTCGGCCAGTTTATCTTCGCTGAGAACCTTCTTCAGTTCCAGGTGCACGGCGCCAGGAACCCGGCCGGCATCCCAATCGGAATCTTTCCGGACGTCCACGAAGATGACTCCGCGATCGAAGTACGATTTGGCTGTCGCCGCATCGATTGTGGTGGCACCGTTGATTTCGGCCGGCGAGACCTTGGCTGCCTGGGCGGGACCCAGCAGGGCGAAGCTCACGAATAGAGCCATCGTGGCTGCAAAAAGTTTCATCTCTGTATTCTCCCAAAATGAAATGTTGGTCCGAACGCCTTAACCGCCATGCGAGACACAAATCCCTCACAACATGCGAACCCGCCTGTGGCCCAAGGCTAATGGACTGCAAGTGCCGTTATATCTGGAAAGGTGTAAAAATATGGTTGACGACACGCATGCCGACATAAACGCCAAATTTCCGAAAAGGGGCCGACCTGTCCGATCGCAGATCGGTCTAGTACGGTGACATCGGGAGGCTAGCGCTCTAAGTTGTACATTAGAAGATTGTAGTGTGGACCGGTATTAATGGATCAACATGGTCTTGAATTCGGCAGGGACGAAAGCCTTTCGTTTGAGAGTCCGGTCCTAGTGTCGCTGTATGATTATTGGCATTCCAAATGCCACGGTCGCGACATGCCCGCCCGTTCCGACATATCTCCCACTGATCTAGGCGCCAATCTGGCTCACGTCTTTCTTGTCGATGTGGAATATGATCCGGAACGCTTTCGATTGCGCTTGGTCGGAACGCATGGCACCGAATTCATGAAGCGTGATTATACCGGCAAGTACTACGATGAAGCCTATTCTAGTGATCAATTGAGCCGCATTCTTGAGGTGGTTCGCTATCCGGTTCGGGAACGGCGGGCGATCCGCCACTACGGCAACGTCTACTTCGGCGACGATCGGGAATTCCTCCGCTACGAGTCCGCCCATATGCCGCTCAGCGGCGCAGATGGCAGGGTGGCCATGTTGTTTGGCGCCATTCACTACGGCATATAGTCGTGGATCGGTTGAGTGATGGAAAATCAGAGGCGTATCCAGAATCCGAAGCTTCTCCGGTTTCTTCGCCATTGGTGCAAACTGCGCGGCTCTAACCCTGTCCCATCGCGCCGTGACCTTGATCCCATCGAAATACCCTGGGCGCTGCCGAACATTTGGCTGATGCGCTACGAACGCGAGGCGGGTCGTTTCAGATATCGCCTGGCGGGAGAAGCGGTGCAGGATATCTTGGACACATCCCTGGCCAACAAGACCTTCCATGATTTTCTGAGAAAAGAGCATGCGGATTTTCTGGTCAAAAAATTCATGCGGGTCATCGAAGATCCAGCCATCTGCCATGACACTGGGCCGGTCTATGTGGATACCGACAAGCAGGGCAATGGCGAGCGTCTCGTATTGCCATTGGCCAATGACGACCATGAGTGCGAATACCTTCTTGGAATTACTATTTATGATTGGGACGGGCTTATCCGTGAGCGCACGTCGGACGGTGTGCGATATGAGACGACCTATACGCCGGTCGCGGACGTTGATGCCTTGATTTCCTGAATTGAAGCAATCGGCGCTAGCAACGGCATGGACAGTCTTGTCGAGCAGTTATTATTGCAATCCTACAATAACGTCCGCAGCGCCTGAATGAATTGCTGCAATTCCCCTTCCGTATTGTAGTAGTGCGGCGCCAGGCGCAGAAGCACCGGCAAGTCGCGGGCTTCGGCATCGAGACGCGTGCTGGAGGGGGCGGAAGCACCGATGACAATGCCTTGCCTGGCCAGGTGGGAAACGGTTTCCCCAGGATCCAGCCCGTCTATCGTGAAGCTGACGATGGCGCATTTTTTACTGCCAAGGTCCCTGATATTTGCACCTGGAAGCTCCGTCAGCATCGCTCTACAAACCGCCGCCAGTCCCGAGGCGCGGTCCTGAATAGCGGCCAGTCCCAGCGCATTGGCATAACTCACGGCGGCGCCCAGACCGGCCCGCAATGCGTATGAATTCTCCCAAGATTCGAAGCGGCGCGCGTCTTCCCGCAGTTCATATCGGTCCCTTGCTACCCAGGGCGCGGCGAAATGGTCGATCATCGCCGGCTCCAGATGATCTAGCCATTTCTCGGCCACATACAGGAAACCGGTGCCGCGCGGCCCGCGCAGGAACTTGCGGCCAGTGGCGGAAAGAAAATCACAACCGATTGTGCTTACTTCAACCGGCATCTGGCCTACGGCCTGGCAGGCATCCAGCAGATAGGGAATGTTGTGTTCGCGCGCAATTCGACCCACTTCCGCCGCCGGGTTGACGAGCCCGCCGTTGGTGGGGATCCAGGTCATGGCGATCAGACCAACCCGGTCGTCGATCATCGCCGCCAGTGCATCGGTATCGACGGCGCCGCTATCGTCGCTCGGCACCACGTCGATGACAAGGTCGTCCCGTTTGGCCCTTTGCAGGAATGCGACATAGTTGGCGGCGTATTCCGCTTCGCAGGTCAGGATTCGGGCGCCTGGTTCCAACGGCAAGGCATAAAAGGCATGGCACCAGGCGACCGTGGCATTCTCCGTCAGGGCAATCTCGCGCCGGGTTGCCCCGATCAGGTCCGCGATGCTGTCGTAAACGCTATTCAGTTCTTCTGATCTGCGGGCGTGCGCCTCGTAACCGCCAAGCCGTGCCTCCAACTGGGTATGGTCGATCACCGCATCGACCACGGCTTGTGGCATCAAGGCGGAACCGGCGGCGAGTAGATGTATGCCTTCGCCGATTCCTGGCGTCTCGGCGCGTATCTTTTCAATATCCATGTTAGGCCTCTCCACCGTTGCAGATATGCGGCATGACTTCTTCAGCAAAAAGGCTCATCTGGTCCAATAGCTCCGGAACCGTGTTGACGGCGAAGTACAGACCCAACAGGTGAGTGACGCCGGCGGATTCGAGAGCGAGGCATTTTTCAATCACCCTCTCTGGCGTGCCCACGAGGTTGGCTTCGACCATGGAAATGCCAGCCTGTTCTTTTAGGGTGGAGCGGGTCAGCGACATCAAATGCTTGTGCATCTGCGATTGGCTAAATCGCTCCACCGCGCGGTCGTGATCATGGTCGACCATGGCGATGTATTGAGGAGCCACTTCGATCTTGGCGAAGTCGCGACCCTGGTTGTTGCACAACTCCTGCAATTGTTCGATGTCGGCTGCGATACGATCCAGGGGCAAACCAGCGGGCAGCCAGCCATCGCCCAACCGTGCAGTGCGGCGCAACTGGTTGACGTTGTTGCCGCCGAAATAGATGGGGATGTTGTTCTGCAACGGCTTGGGGAAAAGCTCTACGTCGCGGAACCGATAGAAAGCGCCTTCGAAGCTGGCGCGGTCTTCTGTAAACAGCACTTTCAGGGCTTCGACACCTTCTTCGACGATGCGGCCGCGATGGCTTTCATCATCCGGTTGCAGTGCCTCGAACTCCTCTCGATAGGCGCCGACGCCGACACCCAGTTCCAACCGTCCGTCACTCAAATGATCCAAGGTGACCAATTGCTTCGCTGTGACCACAATGTCCCGACGCATGGGCAGGACCAGGATGCCTGTTCCAAAACGCAATGTCCTGGTCTGCGAAGCCAGCCAGGCATAGGTAGTGAGAATTTCCCAGAATCGGGGCGGCTGGCCGAATTCCGCACGCACATAATGCTGGGTCGTCATATGGTCATTGCCCCAGATTGAGTGATAGCCCAACGCTTCGGCATGCTGCGCGATTTGCAACAGGGCCGCGGGCTCCGAAAACGGGATCGGATAGGTCAGGCCCTCCATGCCGGTCGGGAATCCGACACTGACGATCATGGCTATTCTCCCTGCTCGATCATTGAACGCTCGTCGCCGCATCCAGTGTGTTTTCCAATTGGATGGCGCCCTGGACGCCTGTAACCACCACTTCATCCAGCCCGGCATCGCGGTATTCGCCAAGTCGCTGGCGGATCTGGGCCGGTGTGCCGCTGACGCTGTGCCGGGCCACCACCTCGTCGCTGACAAGCGCTCCAGCGCGCTGCCAGTCATTTGCGGCGATCGCGTCATTCAGGGCCTGTTGATCCAGCTCGGCGCCGCTCATCCGCAGATTGGGAGCGTGGTGTTCGCCACGCAGGACAAATGCCAAGAGCCGTTTGAGCCGGGCATGCGCCTTACCTTCATCTTCATCAACGGAAGCGAAAACCAGCCCAATTCTCCTAACACGGCGTCCACCGAGTGCCTGAGTTCCCACGGAAACGCGATCCAGGGACCAGCGAACGAAATCTGGGCAGGTTCCAGCCGACAACAGCACGCCGTCCGCTTTTCTACCGGCCAGCTCGAGCATTCTTGGCCCGGATGCTGCCAGGACGATGGGAACATCCTGTGGGCCCGCCTCCAGTCCACGGCCAGCAACCGCAAATCCTTCGCCCCGGTGTCTTATGATCTCACCGGTAAACAAAGCTCGGGCAATCTCCATGCTCTCTTCCAGTGTCGCCACGGGCCTGGGAGAAGCTATTCCAGCGGCGTCCAGATCGCCCGGCGCGCCGGCGCCAAGGCAAAGTATCGCCCGGCCCGGGAAGTGTTCGTTTAGGGAGGCCGCCGCCATGGCCGCCTGCACTGGGTGTACCGCGTAAGGACTAATCGCCATAAGCGCCGCACCAATCCGCTTGGTCGCGGACAAGGCCATCGACGCTTGTACCACCGGATCCCGCTGGAACAGATGGTTGGCGATCCACATGGTTTCGGCGCCCCTGGCTTCGGCACACCGCGCCAATTCCGGGAGAGCGGCCGCCGTTTCGCTACCTACGAAAGCAACGCCGAGACCGGCTTCACGTGCATCGCGCCAATCGCTCACGCCCATGGGTCTAAGCCGGTTTGCGGCAGCGGACGATGCGCCAGGGATCAATCACATTTCCAGCACCGCCTTGGCGATGATGTTGCGCTGAATTTCATTGCTGCCGCCATAGATGCTGGCGGCCCGCCGCAAAAGGCGTTCCTGCATCAGGCCGACACCGTAATCGGGCCCGATGGGCGGTTCATTACGCTCCAGGTCCTGAGCGTCCGGCGGGTAGGGGGCGGCATAGTTGCCGATGGCCTCGATCATCAGCTCGTTCAGGGTCTGCTCTACCTGGGTGCCGCCGATCTTCAGGGTCGAAGCCTCGGGACCCGGGGCCTGTCCGGCCTTTTCCTGGGCCAGAATTCGCAATTGAGTGAACTCGACCGCCTGCAGGGCGACCTCCGCCTGGGACACCTTGGCGGCGAAGGCCGGGTCTTCCAAGAGGACATTGCCGTCGTCCCTTTCCACGGCGGCGATGGCCTTCAGCCGCTCCACCTTGCGTTTGGACTTGCCCACGCCGGCGATGCCGGTGCGTTCGTGACCGAGCAGGAACTTGGCGTAGGTCCAGCCCTTGTTCTCCTCACCGATGCGGTTGGATATTGGCACGCGCACATCGTCAAAGAATACTTCGTTGAGATAATGGTGCCCATCCATGGAAATGATCGGCTTTACCGTAATCCCCGGCGTGGTCATGTCGATCAAGATGAAAGAGATACCTTCCTGGGGTTTGCAGTCGGGATCGGTGCGGACCAGGCAGAACATCCAATCGGCGTGATGAGCATGTGAGGTCCAGATCTTGTGCCCATTGACCACGTATTCGTCGCCGTCCTGCACGGCACGGGTGGATAATGAGGCCAAGTCCGACCCCGATCCAGGCTCGGAATAGCCCTGGCACCAGAAATTCTCGCCCCGAATGATGGGACCAAGATGCTGCTCTTTCTGGGCATCCGTGCCGAAGGCACAGATCACCGGGCCGACCATGGAAATGCCGAACGGGCTTTGCCTGGGACAGTCCGCTGCCTGATACTCCGCGTCATAGATGTATTTCTGCATGGCGTTCCAGCCCGTACCGCCATATTGCACGGGCCAATTCGGCGCGCCCCAGCCTTGTTCGTACAAAAGCTGTTGCCAGCGGCGGGTATAATCCTTGGGCACGTAGGATGAAGCGATCCGCACTCGATCCTGGATTTCTTGGGGCAGCTTTGTGGCGAGGAACTCCCGTACCTCGTCCTGAAACGCCAGTTCCTCGGCATTAAGGACCAAATCCATCGCGGCATCCTCCTTACAATCGTCACGCCTATGCTTGCCGTCAACTTAGCCGAATTCCGCCGCGCGGTGCTATGCTGATATCAATTCGTTCGGGGAGGAGACGGCAGATGCCAACGATGACGGGCGGACAGGCGATTGTCCGCAGCTTGCGTGACCATGACGTGGATACGGTGTTCGGCATTCCAGGCATTCAATTGGACAATTTGTTCGATGCCTTCTACGAGGCCCGCAACAACCTGCGGGTAATCCATACGCGACATGAACAGGGCGCGGCCTTCATGGCCATGGGATATGCCCAGGCCAGCGGCCGGACAGGTGTCTTTGCCGTGGTGCCGGGTCCAGGCCTTTTGAACGCCATGACGGCGGTGGCGACAGGGGCGTCGGCGAACCTGCCCATGCTGGGGCTGACCGGACAGATTCCGTCCTATCAGATCGGCCAGAACTACGGCATGGCGCACGAGTTGAAGGACCAACTGGCCATGGCGCGCGGTGTGATCGACTGGGTGCGGCGGGCTGATCATCCTACTGACGTGCCCGGTCTGCTCGATGATGCGTTCCGGCAAATGCACAGCGGCCGCATGAAACCCGCGATCTTGGAAATGGCGCCCGACATTCTCGGCGCCAAGGGCGAAGTTGAGCCTATGGAGCCTAGCCAACCGTTATCGGCACCGGTGCCGGATGCGGCGTTGGTCAAGGCGGCATGTGAGAAACTTGCCGCCGCCCGGTATCCCGTCATCCTTGCCGGCGGCGGCTGCATTGGCGCAGAAGCGGCCGTCCGGGCGCTGGCGGAACGGCTCGGCGCACCGGTGATCATGTCGCCCAACGCCCTGGGCGTCATGCCGGGCGATCATCCGCTGGCTTTCTCTATGCTGCCGGGACAGGAATTGTGGGAGAAAGCTGATGTCGCCGTGGCGGTAGGCACGCGGCATACCACCACCGGTCTGGCCTGGGGGCGCCAGGAAGATGTCTCTCTGATCCGCATCGACATCGATCCGACCCAGATCGTCAAACCCGTGCAAGCCGACATCGCCCTAGTGACCTCCGCCGACCAAGGTTTGTCGGCTATTACGGAGGCGTTCGAGGGCGAACCGGCATCCTGGAACGAGGCCGCCGGTATTCGCCAGAATGCCAACGGGCGGTTGGCCGAACTAGAACCCCTGGCCGGCTATTGCACAGCCTTGCGGGCGGCGTTGCCCCGGGACGGTATCATCTTCGCCGATGTTACCCGCTTTACCGTTTTCGCCCGCTTCGCTATGCCCATCTATGAACCGAGGAGTTTTTTCATGCCGGGCTATCAGGCCACCTTAGGGTGGTCATATCCGGCCGCGTTGGGCGCTAAGGTGGCGGCGCCCGATCGCAAGGTGGTGGCATTGTGCGGTGATGGTGGTTTCATGTTCACGGTGCAGGAATTGGCAACCGCGGTGCACCATCGCATCCCCGTTACAGTGATCGTGTTCGACAACAATGCCTATGGCAACGTCAAGACCATTCAGGCCAACAGCTACGGTGGCCGCCACATCGCCGTCGATCTCAGCAATCCGGACTTCGTCGCTCTTGCCGGATCCTTCGGCATGTTGGCCGATCGGGTAGAACAGCCCGATCAGTTGCAGGAAGTCCTGACACGTCATTTGGATTCCGAACAGCCGAGCCTGATCACCATCCCCATGGCCGAGGCACCCAATGTCTGGGCCCTGATCCGCCGACCGCCATCCCAGGGGCGGCAGAGGGGATAGCAACGAAGCCCGATTTCTTGGCGTAATTGTCCATGGCCCAAAGCAATGGGTATTATGAGGGTAGCGGCGAATTTGATAGCTGATACTATTACCTCATTCGGCGATTTTGGGAGGCAACAATGGCGGATTGGGAAAAGGCGACGCGGGCGGACTACGAAAGCAAGGGATTTGCGGTGTCGTCCGGATTTGGCAAGAAGCCGGCGTTGCTGGTGGTGGATTTTATCGTCGGATTTACCGACCCGACCACGCCATTGGGCGGTAATTTTGATTCCCAAGTGGCGGTTACGGCGCAACTACAGACCGCCTTTCGCAAATCCGGTCTGCCCATCGTCTATACGACGGTGGAATACAAGGAAGATCTTTCCGATGGCGGCGTGTTCGTGAAGAAAGTGCCGTCATTGGGCATACTTCGAAAGGGTTCGCCCAACTGCGCCGTCGATGATCGCATCAAGCCATTGCCAGGCGAATTAGTGATCTCGAAGAATTATGCCTCATCGTTCTTCGGAACGGATCTCGACAGTTATCTGCGCAGCCAGAACGTGGATACTTTGGTGATCACGGGGTGCACCACATCCGGTTGCGTCCGGGCCTCCGCCGTGGACAGTTTGCAATATGCCTACTACACCATCGTCGTGCGTGATGGCGTCGGCGACCGGGCCGAAGGTCCGCACGAGGCAAATCTATTCGATATCGATGCCAAATACGGCGATGTGATATCCGGCGAAGAGGTTTTGAATTACCTGCGGAGCCTGGCAGATTCCGGTTTCTCCGGCGCCGCAAAGGAAGAATTCGAGACCTGGTGGAACGAAGGCCGCAAGGCCACCGTATAGGGAGGTTTGAATGGCACGGGACAGCGGGTCGGACCTGTCGTCTGCCTTTGACAATATGTTGGAAAACAACCGCCGGCGGTTCGATGATCTATACGGCGGCGCGCCAAGAGCCGCGCCGGCACGGCCCCAGTCGCCGCAGCGGCGTTCGACACCGAAATCGGCACCGTCTTCCGGCCCTCGCAAGGCCGGGCGGAGCGAAGGCCGGAATTTTTCGTTTAGCGTTTGAAACAGCCATGACAACAAGGGAGTGAGCTTTATGGCGTTACCGCAAGTTGGGGATCAGGCACCCGCCTTTTCCATGCGAAACCAGGATGGGTCGGATACCACCCTGGAACAGTACAAGGGACACCATGTCGTGTTGTGGTGGTATCCCAAGGCCGACACACCTGGCTGAACCATCGAAGGCAAAGGGTTCCGTGATCGAATCCAAGACT
This sequence comes from uncultured Rhodospirillaceae bacterium, assembly GCA_964344935.1. GTDB lineage: Bacteria > Pseudomonadota > Alphaproteobacteria. Next base: position 61,844 of record CAYFPL010000006.1, on the reverse strand, counting down.
TTACAGCCAAGAATGCCGTAATCCTGGGCGCCTCTTTCGACACGCCGGAGGAAAACCGCGCCTTTCGGGACAAATTCAACTTTCCCTATGATCTGTTGAGCGATCCCGACCAGGTGGCCGGTGCCGCTTATGGTGTCCTGCAAGAGGACAAGCCCTATCCGGCAAGATTCAGTTTCCTGATCGACCCCGACGGCAAGATCGCCAAGGTGTATGACACCGTGGTACCGGCGGAGCATCCGGACGAGGTTCTGGCCGATCTAGGCTAGTTGTATTGAAATGGGGCCGGCCGGGACGTCGATGGCGACGACTGGCCGGCCCCGATTTGTTTATCGGTTTGCGTTTATGAACCTATCGCCAAGCGTGCGGCGGACATGACAGAGAGTAAGACGGAAATTCGCACTCGGGAGTTGGCGGCCGTTTTGGAGGACCGCGTAGCGGCAGTCTATGGTCCCGGCACCCGGATCGAAGGCTTGGTGCGTCTGTCGGGCGGCGCCAGCCGCGAGACTTGGTCGTTCGATGCTCTAACACCGACCGACGGTCGCAAGCCATTGATCTTGAAACGCGACCCTTTAGACGAAATAGCCGATCTGAATGCAGTCGAAGGCGAGGTTCATCTGGGTGTCGATCGCTGGACCGAAGGGCGGTTGATGCAATTGGCCGGTGAAGCTGGTGTGCCGGTGCCAGAGGTGCCGTTTTTCCTTGATGCGGACGAACGCACATCCGCAGGTTTCGTCATGCAACGTCTGGAAGGCGAGGCCCTGGGCCGGCGTATTGTCCGGGAAGACGCATATGCCCAGGCCCGGTCCAATTTGGCCTTTCAGTGCGGCGAAGCGGCGGCACGCTTTCATCGGATTCCAATCGAACGGCTGCCGGCGTTGCAACACCTGCCAGTGGCCGAGGCACTGGACTATAACCGCGATGTATTGGACTCCTTCAAGCAGCCCCATGCCGGGTTCGAATATGCAATTCACTGGTTGCGGGAGCGGCTGGAACTGGCAGGCGATGGACTTGCCTTGGTGCACGGTGATTTCCGCAATGGCAATCTGCTAGTGGATGAAAACGGTTTGGCCGGCGTTTTGGATTGGGAACTGGGCCATCTGGGCAACCCCCTGAACGATCTGGGATGGATTTGCATCCGGGCATGGCGCTATGGCTACTACGACAAACCGGTGGGCGGTTTTGGCGAAGTGGAACAGCTCTTGGACGGTTATGAAGCGGGCGGCGGCGGCCGCATCTCAGCCGAGGCGTTGCATTTCTGGGAAGTATTTGGCTGCATGCGCTGGGGTATCATCTGTATGACCCTGGCCTTTACCCATATCAGCGGCAAGGAGCGGTCGGTTGAAAAAGTCTCCATCGGCCGACGGGCTATCGAGGGCGAATACGACTTGCTGCAGTTGGTGGACTAAGGCTGGTGGATCGAATGGTCGATGCCAAGCAGGACCCTAACCTGACCGCCGCCGAGCAATTGACCCAAGTGCTGGAAGATCGGCTGGCGCCGGAATATGGCGTCGGCACCAAGATCGAAGGTTTGGTGCGTCTCTCGGCTGGGGCTAGCCGGGAGACCTGGTCCTTTGACGCCGTGAAGGGCGATGGCGGTCGCCAGCCGTTGATCCTGAAGCGGGATCCCATGGAACGGCAAGCAGACAAAACCTTTGAAGGCGTGCCGGAAGGGCGCCTGGCGGTGGATAGATTGACGGAAGGGCGGTTGATCCAACTGGCCGGCGCGGCAGGGACACCCGCGCCTGAGGTGCCATTTTTCCTGGAAGCGGACGAACGTACCACGCCGGGATTTTTTACCCACCGGCTTGAAGGCGAAACCTTGGGCCGGCGCATCCTGCGTGAAGACGCTTATGCCCAGGCCCGTCCCAAACTGGCATTCCAGGTGGGCCATGCCGCAGCCCGTTTTCACAACATCGATTTGGCGGCCCTGCCCAGGATGCGAGGGCTGCCGGCGGCGGATGAGCTATTGCACTACCGCACCATCATGGACTCCTTCCGCCAGCCCCATGCGGGCTTCGAATATGGCTTTCGCTGGCTACAGGAGCGGTTGGAATTGGCTGGGGAGCGGTACGCCTTGAACCATGGCGATTTCCGCAACGGTAATATCATCGTCGATGGGAATGGCTTGGCGGGGGTCTTGGATTGGGAATCAGCCCACCTTGGCAATCCCAGCGCCGATCTAGGCTGGATGTGTGTCCGCGCCTGGCGCTACGGCTATCATGACAAAGTGGTGGGCGGCTTTGGTGATGTATCCCAGTTGTTGGAAGGTTACGAGGCGGGCGGCGGCGGCCCCATTCGAGTGGACGAGATCCATTTTTGGCAGGTCTTCGGCACCCTGCGCTGGGGTGTATTGTGTATGATTCTCGGCTTTACGCATATTGATGGGGACCAGCGCTCGGTGGAGTATGCCGCCATTGGCCGCCGGGCCGCCGAAACAGAGTTTGATTTGATGCTGTTGCTGGATTGAGGAAAACGGGATGCCGACAGATCGACCGAATGCGGCTGAATTAGTGGAGGCGGTGCGGGAGTTTCTCAGTGACCATGTGGCCCCCAATGTAGAAGGACAGTTGGCTTTCCATACCAGAGTTGCCGTCAACGCCCTGGCTATCGTGGAGCGTACCCTGGATCAGGGCGGCGCCATGGATGACGCTGAATTGATGCGTCTGAAGACATTGTTGCAGAAGGAAGGGGATCTCGGGGAACTGAACGCCGAACTGGCCCGCGCCATTCGGGCCGGCGAGATGGACGATCAAAGGAAAGCGGTCCTGGATCATTTGCGGCAAACCGCCGAGGATAAGATTGCCCTGGCCAATCCCCGCTATTTGGTAAAGCGGGGATAGATGGCTGGGCCCAGGGACGACACAGCGCAGCAACTGGCCCGGGGGGTCGGCCGCCTGCTGGGGCATCTGGGCTATGACAGTTTGACGGAATTCACATTGCGGTCGGGGCGACGGGCGGACGTGGCCGGTATCGACCGCAAGGGCCGCATCGTCATTGTCGAAATCAAAAGCAGCGTCGCTGACTTCCGTGCAGATCAGAAATGGCCGGAATATCTGGATTATTGTGATTTGTTCTATTTCGCCGTGCCGGTCGAATTTCCCGTGGAGATTCTGCCAGAGGAACCGGGGCTTATCCTGGCGGACGCCTATTCCGGTGACATTGCCCGGCCGTCGCCCGAGAATCCTAACCCCCTGCATGCCAGCCGAAGACGGGAGGTGACCCTGCGGTTCGCCCGAACGGCCGCCAAGCGGCTCAGGTCGTGGGAGGATCCGGGTCCGTAGAACTGGTTCTTAGATATCGATTAAAGGCGATGCCGGCAGCCAGTCCCGCGGTGACGCCGGCCAAATTCAAAACCGCATCCGTGACATGGGCGCTGCGGTCCAGCGACAGGAGCTGCAGGATTTCGGTAGCTAGGGCGAAGACGGCGGGATAGAGGCCAAGACGCCACCAGACTGCCTCGCGCCAGGTAAGCGCCGCCAGCAACGCCAATGCCAGAAACAGACTCACGTGGCCGGACTTATGGGCGATGCGCCAATATTCGCTGATCGGGATCGGGCTGGGCCTGGCCGTTTTGGGAGCTGGCTTGACCTCGGCCTTTTTCACCGCCGCCGGTTTCTGGGTTTCCACGGCGGCCGGTTTTGGATCCGGACGGGTTAGTTCCTGGGCGATGCGACGCAATTCCAGCTTTGCCGTGTGCGGCGTCAAAACGCCGATCAGAATTACTGTCGCCATTAAGGCGACAGCGGCGCGGCCGAGGCGCCGGGGGCCGGCACGAAGCAAGGGCCAGGCCAGCCAGGGCAAGGAAATGGCCCAAGCCGCGGTCAGGGCATAACGTAACACCAGAAACAGGTTCGATTCTTCGACGACGTCCAGTTTTAGATCACGCACGTCCATACTGCCTGCGACGTGGTTCAATACTGCGAAGACTTCGACCGCCTTCACTCGTTGTGGCAGCCTGGCCGTCAAGGCGACCTGCCGCCACGGGCTGTCACCATGTTCTTGGGCTGCTACATGGGGCAGCTCCCACAATGCCTTGCCGGCGGCATCCCGCTGAACCATCAAAAGACGCATGGACTGCCAGATGCGCGGGCCCTCGGTAACGCCGGCATATCGGACATTGGCCGTCAGGCGCAACACCTCCGCCCCTTCGGGCCTTGGAACAACCTGCCGCACGCCCGAAACATGCCCTTTGCCCTTACCTTCGATATGCAGGCTGCCGTGCGCATCGGCCGTGCGCTCTGTCCGTCCACTGACCGTCCAATGGGCGAAATGATCCGAGAAATCAGCGTTTCTGAGGATTTGAGGCTGAACCAGGTCATAGCGGTCGATAAGGCCGAACAATGCTAGGGTAATCATGGCCAGCGCTATGGCAGCATATAGTCGGAGAGACTCCGGCGTCATTGCTGCGGCCACAAAGCGGCGTAGGCAGCGAGCAATTTTGGCGCCTCGTAATCCCAGGCCAATTCTGTCTCCACCCGATCCCGTCCGATGGCGCCCAGGCGTTTTCGGGTTTCGGGGTCGTCCATCAAGTTCGAAATATTCTGCGCCAGGTCGACGGTATCGTTGGGCGAAACATAGATTGCCGCGTCCTGCGCCGAGACCCGGCCTTCCTTCAAATCGAACTGCACAATCGGTTTGCCCAAGGCCATGTACTCCATGATTTTCAGCATGGTCGATTTGTCGTTCATCTCGTTGTAGTCGTCGGGATTTACGCACAAATCGGAGGCACAAAGGGCTGCGACCATGTCGTCATCGGGTAATCGGCCCGGGAAAGTGACGTAGTCCTCGATGCCAAGCTTCTTCGATTGCCGGATTAGGTGGGGCCGTTCCGGCCCATCACCGATGCATAGGAACTGAATGTCTGTGCGCCCCCGTTCGTGCACCAGGTGATCGATCGCAGCGAGCAGATGATGCAATCCCTCCTGATAGCCCATGACGCCAAGGTAGCCGACGCCGAAAGGTCGGCCCTTCTTCCATTCATCGTTCGCCGGTCGGGGCCGCATGCGTTCAAGATCGGGCGCATTGCGCACGACGAAAACCTTGTCACGGGGGCGGCGCCCCCGTTCTTCGGCGATCTGGCGATAACTCTCGTTCGGGACGATGGAAATATCGGCGAGCTTGAAACTCAAGCGCTCGCAGATGCACAAGATCCGGTAGAACAGGTCCCTGCGGCCGAACTTGGCCTCGTAGAGTTCCGGGTTGATGTCGTGCTGGTCGTAGATGAACTTGCGACGGAACAGCAGCTTGAAAAAGCCGGCGACGATGAACAGCAGGTCGGGCGGATTAGCGGCATGGATGACGTCGAAACCGCGGCCGAGGAAAACACGCCAAGCCAATACAGTCTGCCAAAAAATCGCGGCGCTGTATTCCAGTAGAAATCCGATAGCGCGCCGGGCTTCGATCGGCAAAGGATGTCGATAGATGTGAATGCCGTCGATCACTTCGTAGCGGCCCTCATATCCGGGCCCGGTGGGGCAAATGATCGATACGTCGGCGCCGGCGTCGTGGACGGTGCGGGCCTCCTGCCAGACGCGGGTGTGGAATGGACAGGGCAAATTTTCCGCCATGAACAGAACCCGCCGGCCTGCCAGGGGCTGGTCGGTCAGGTCTTCTTGCCGCTCAGCCATGATTTTCCCAATTCGCCAACCAGCAAGAATAGAAAGATCGTATTCGTCACCAGATAGCGCCGCCACATCCGCCGCGGCTCCTGGCACAGGCGATATAGCCATTCGAGCCCGACGCGCCGTATCCACATCGGCGCTCGGCTGACCTTTCCCGCGACCACATCGAGGAAACCGCCGACGCCCATCAAATACGGTACTCCCAACTGGTCGCGGTATTTGTGCAGGAACCGCTCCTTCTTGGGCGAGGAAATGGCCACGAACAGGCAGTCCGCGCCGGAATCGCGAATGGCCCTGACCACTGCTTCCTCTTCGTCTTCTGCGAAATAGCCGTTTCTGGAGCCGGCGATCATAAGACCCGGATGATCCGCCCTAAGCCGCCCTATCGCGGCTTCCAGCACATCTTGGCGGGCGCCGAGAAAATAGGGCTTGAAACCGCGCCGGGCGCAGCTGTCGATCAGTGCCATCATGAGATCGATGCCCGCAACCCGTTCCAGCACTTTGTGACCCAGCAGACGCACGCCCCAAAGGACGCCCATGCCGTCGATATTGATGACATCGCTTTCCATCACGTCCCGGCGCAAATCCTTATCGGTACGCATGTGCACCAGCTTGGCGACGTTGATGACCACTTCCTGTAGCCTTTGGCGCGAGGTCATGGCGGCTTCGGCCTTGGCCACGGTTTCCGCCATGCTCAATAGATCAAGCGGTGCGCCCATGAAGGTGATGCGTTTGGCCGCCATGATCAGAACCGCGTTTTCATCTCAAAGATCGCGCTGTCGTCCCTGCCCATCGGGCCGCTGAATGCCAGGCGCTGGCTCGCTACTCGTTGGCCGAAAGATGGTGAATGCCAGCCCCGCATCGGTTCAACTTGTCCCCGCTCAACTTCGGCACGCAGATCGCCCGTATGATGGATCAAAAGCAATGGCCGATCATTTTCGCTGATGAGCCAGCCGCCGTTGCTTTCGCTTACATTCAGGTCCGGTGCAACCAGAAAACCGATTTCGACGGGCTGCTGTCGTCCCTGGCCGTGCAAGCTGTCCGTCAGCCGCACGCCGCTTTCTCCGAGACGCTCAAGCCGGCGGCGATGGCGAATACCATGCCGCCGGACGTAGCCGTCGTGCTCGGCTTCGATCAGCCAGTGCTCCTCATTATTGGAACTATCCAACAGCCGGCAGATGGCCTTGTGCGACCAGTTGAAGGCGCCCGACATCGTCGAAGAGCTATTGCCATTTATGGTCATGGTATTGTGGGCTGCGGTGCTTCGGAAATGTTCCCGCCAATTTCTGCCCGAGTGATAAAGGTAGGTCCCGCCGTCTACCAGGACCGGTCGGCCCGCAATATGTAGCCAGATGGATAGGGCGTCGGCGTGACCATGGGCTGCAATGGATAGGTAACCCAAAGGGCCATGATCCATGATCCAGAGGTTTTCCTCGCCCCCGCGCCATTCCCGCACGGCGGTATAGCCGCCCTCGGAAAATGAATGATATTCGAACTCACGGCGCTGGCTTGCCGCCACACGGCCGAAGATCGCCTGTCCCAGTTGCGGCGTCACCTCCGGCGGCGCCAACTCCGGCCTGCCTGACGCTGCCGCCAGATAACCCAATACCGTATTCACGTAACCGTCTTCGCCAGCATTTGCATACAGCACCCGGCCCTCATCGTCGTCGCCGATCCGTGGCTGATGTCCTCCCTGGTCTGTAATCGCGCGAAGGTGCTCTCCGGCCATTGCCATGCGGTCCCAATAGGCCTTTGGCCAGTGCTCGCCCAATTGTCGGCCGATGGTCGCGCATAGCAGAAACCATTCCAGGCTAAAGGCGGCATAGGTGGGCGATTGCTCTGCACCGACGCCGTCTTCGTGGAACTGCAGGGCCACTTCCGCCTGCAATATCTCCCGCCCGCGCTGCGCCCATTTTTTGCCGTCGCGCAGTCCGGGAACCAGGCTGCCGAGCAAATACAACCCTCCTGCTTCCGCCACCCGGTGGTTGTTGGCGGAAGAAAATCTCGAGGGAAATCTCGCCAGCCAATAACCATGTGCCGCCAGGCACAAGTGCAGCCGATCTTTAAGGTCCTTGGATATCGCCTCGCCGCCAAGAAGAGCAGCGATCAGAACAAGACTGGTGATGCGCAGGGCCAATTCGATGCCGGACATCCAGGCGATCCCCAAATAGGGCGGATGATCTGCGATCCAGGATTGCAAGTGCGCGACGACCAGATCCCTCAAATCAGCGTCCGAGGACAATGCCGCTTCCGCCGCCAAAGCTTGGAGATATTGCAGGCGGTTCAGTTCCAGGACGTATTTGATATCGCCCCGGTTTGGTTCGTACCGATAGGGAATATCAAAACAATAAATCCCACTAGGCCAATGGCTGCCCGTGCTTGGGTCGAGGTGCCAATCGGGCGGTCCCTCCCGGTCCGGCCAGGTCTGACCGAGGGCCCGAAAACGTCCCTTTTGGACATCTGCCGCGAGACTGCGCCATTCTTCCCGAAGTTCGGTCGCGTCGCGCAGGTTCCGCAAACCCTCGGCAAGGCCGGGAATACTCGGCAAGCGATCAGGATCGCCTGAAATCAAGCGCGAAATATCCTGGTGACGGTACTTAGATGCGGAGCGTTTGAACTGCTCCTCTAGTCGATGAACGATTTCCGCCGGCCCCATTGATGCAAGACGCCGGGCGACCCAAATCAGGCTATCCAGTCGCTTGGCGCCGCCGCCGTTGTCGCTCGGTTCAGGGGTCATTGTCGCTGAATGCCCGCCCCTTCTTATTGTTGTTCGTCGACCGCCAAGGCCTGCTGCACGGCCGACCAGTTTGCCGATAAATGGTCAGGGTTGATGGTGCCCGCAACCACGCTCGTCACGCCGTCGGCCCGGACCAGTTTTGCCAACACCGCACCGGCATCGCTTTGGTGGCCGCTGTCTAACGGTTTCTTGATCAGAACACCCTTTCCTGCGGCAAAGGCTGCCGCCAAGACGGGCCGCTGGCTTTGATCCGAATCATTCAGGGCAATCATAACCAGATCGCACATTTCGATGGCAACTAATCCGGCAGCCTGTGATTTCGTCGAAGCGCCAACTGAACGGACCAATCCCTTGGCCTGCAATTCCAGCAATGTGGCGAGGGCGGCGCCATTTTCCAACACGGCCAGGTCGTCGTCGGGCAAATGCAGCGTCACGACATCAAGAATATCCCTGCGCAGCAGTTTTCGGCTCTGCTCCACGCTAGTGCGGATCGACTGTGGCGAAAAATCGAAATGCGAACGGCCATTCTGAAAAACTTCGCCCACTTTGGTTGCAATGCGCCAATGATTATCCGCTCCGATCAGGGCGCCCAGGCGGGCCTCGCTGGTTCCGTAAGCTGGCGCCGTATCGACGAGATTGATGCCCAGTTCCTTGGCCAAGCCGAGAAGATCCGTCAACTCACCATCGCTGGGTAGTTCGAACGAACGGGGATACTTTACACCTTCCCTGCGGCCAAATTTGGTCCCGCCAAGGGCAAGTGGGCTGACCAGGATGCCGCTGGGTCCTAGCTGTCTCAGCGCCATGTCTGGACCTCTTGCCATGGCGGCCGCGCCACGCTGGGCAGTGGCCATTCGGCCATCGGGCCGGGATCGAACGGTTCCGGCTGCAAACCATCGTCCTGCAGCATTTTCAGTATTTTATCCGCCAGCACTGGCGCCAGTGCCAGTTTTGTCGGCCAGCCGACGATGATGGGACCTTTGGAAATCGCCGTGGCGGAGTCCGGCCTTTTACCGCCGGCGCCCGGCTCCGCCCGGTCCACTTCAATTGTAGCCCAACCGGCACCGTCAAAATTTGCGCCCGGCAAGAGCCGCGCCAATTCCACCTTTGCTGCCTTGATCAGATCTGTTGGCGATTTGCCGACGCCGTTTTCCGCGATCAGACCGCCTATATACCAATACCACCCGCCGTTTTGATCGGGGTGGGCGGTTATGGTGGCAAGAGGTTTGGGATTCTTGCCTATGCAGTGCAGATACAACGGCTGGTTCATGCCACGGACTATGACCTGCTGCAGCGGCCGGCGTTGGCAATGTACGCCTGCCAATTGCGTGGCCGACAGCAAACTTTCATTTCCAGAGCCAGCGGTCAGCACGATCCGCTGTGCCTTTATGGCGAACGATCCCATGGTGATATCAATGTCGCCATCGTCGCGGCTTTTGAACACCAACTTGGAACCGGCCGGCAATTGGCGAATTCGCTCACGATGAAGCTCCCGCAAGACCGAAAGGACACGCGGTACATCGATGACGGCCTCGTCGACGTCGAATAAGTGCCCGTCCCCACCTTGGGGCAGAATGGCTAGACGATCGTGCGCATCACGCAATGACATGTTGCCGAGCATGTTCTTCTCGGCGAAACGGGCCATGATGGCGCCGCCGAGTTGCGGCGGCAGCCACATTTGCATGGAATTCGCCAAGGCCGGTGCCGCGCTCAAATCTGGCCCCTGCATCCCGCGCAAGCTCGCGCGCCAGCGTTCCGGCATCGGCGCCAGATCCGAAACCGTGGTGTCGCTGAAGTACTTAGTGCCGCCGTGAATGATGCCCTGGGCCGCGATCGTTTGCCCCTGGCCCAAATCACCCTTGTTCAGGACGACAGCACTGAATCCAACCTGATGCAGCGTATCCAGCAACCACAAGCCGGCAATGCCGCCGCCGATGATGACGACGTCAGCCCTGGCGTCCATGGGTTTGATTATTCCTCACCGTTCGAATTGAGGCTCATGCGGGAAATCACTTTGGACGAGCTATGGCCGTCGACGAATTTTGCCAGTTTTACCTCGCCGCCATAGCCCCGCACCAATTCGCCCCCCACGACACC
>CAYFPL010000006.1:0-51382 GCA_964344935.1 uncultured Rhodospirillaceae bacterium | reverse complement strand
AGATCATAGTCGCCACCCTTGATCAGGACGTCTGGACGTAACCGTTCCAGCAAGGGAATGGGCGTATCTTCCGAGAAGATCACCACACGGTCGATCATCGCGAGAGAGGCCAGAACCAACGCTCGTGCCGCCTCCGCCTGTACGGGCCGACCTTCACCCTTTTCCAATCGCCGGACGGAGGCATCATCATTGATGGCCACAATCAACCGATCGCAACTGTTCTTGGCTTCATTCAACAGCGAGACATGTCCGGGGTGCAGCAGATCGAAACAGCCATTCGTGAAACCGACGCGCAGGCCGCGGGCGCGCCAGCGCTCTACATCCGCTTCCGCCATCGTGGCCGATACGACCTTGTCTTCGGATCGGGTCAATTCCGCCGTCATGATCCCGTTCGCGAGTTCGTCCCGGCCGACGACCGCCGTTCCTACCTTTCCCACCACGATGCCGGCTGCCAGATTGGCCAGCCGGGCTGCCATGTCGGGTGCCGCATCCACAGCCAGCGCAAGTGCGAACAGGGCAACGACGGTATCGCCGGCACCGGATACGTCGAAGACTTCCGGTGCCCGGACGGGCAGATGTATCGGTGCGCCATCCCTGGGAATAAGGCTGATGCCCTGTTCCGAGCGGCTGACAAGCATAGCGCCAATACCATTCTCGCCCAGGGCCGCACGGGCTGCCAATGTAATCTGATCATCGGTGTTGCACGGCATGCCCGTTGATGCTGCCAATTCGGCACGATTTGGTTTCAGGAAATCTGCGCCGGCATAGGCAGCCAGATCGCGCCTCTTTGGGTCGGCCACGATAGGGACACCGGCGGCCCGGGCGCGCTGAATGGCGCCGGCCAGTACCTGGTCGCTCAATACGCCTTTGCCATAGTCCGACAGGATTAGGACATCAGAATCCGTCAATGTTTCGTCTAGACGGGATAACAGTTCATCGCTCAGGCCGGACGCGACGGGCGTTGCCGATTCCTGGTCGGCTCGAAGTAGCTGTTGGCCGGACGCAACGAACCGGGTTTTCACAGTGGTCGCACGGTCATTCTGCACAGACACGGATGCCGACACTCGATCCGTGGCAGCGAGAAGTTCCTCAACCTCGTGCCCCGCCTCATCGGCGCCTCTGACAGCGATCAGGCGGCATTGACCGCCGGCAGCCGCGATATTACGCACCACGTTGCCGACTCCGCCCAGCATCGCGTCCTGTCGGTCGATCTTGATGATAGGGATCGGCGCCTCGGGCGACATACGTTCAACCGCGCCATAGACGTACCGGTCCAGCATCAGATCGCCCAGGCAAACGACCCGTCCGCCGGCAAGGCGATCCAATAGTTGTATCATGGCCGAGCTGTCGTTCATGGCGTCTAACCTGCCCATTGCCTAGCCTATCGCCTACACTATACAAAGCCGGAATTCCAGGGTGGCGGCACTTAACCTAGAGCGACGAGAGTAGAGTTAGGGCGAAGTTTAAGGGAATGTTAAAGCGCTCGTTCTGTAATGGCTCGGTGCCACGGGTTATTTTTTCATTTTTGATACTTGGTATTCTCTTAGCACCAGATGCCAAGGCGGGGGATAAGCTCCCAGACGCAGCCGATCCATATCTGTTGCTGCGCGGCCCCAGCACGGTTTCACCGGTCCATGATTGGCTTACCCCGTCGGAACCGACCGCTGTCCAGCCCTATCCGGCCAATGGCACTCTTGTGAAACAGACACCGCCGGTATTTCGCTGGCCTCACGACGACAATATTGAGACGTGGGAGATCAATCTCAGGCTTGCGGATGGCAGCGAACTCCAACGCATGGTGATGGATAATTGGCTGTTTCTGGAACAAAAATTGCCGCCTGGCGGCCATTCTTGGCGGGTGCGGGGCTGGAAGCTAGATGGCGCCGCAACCGAGTGGAGTTCCTTACGGAAGTTCACCGTACCCCGCAATGCCCACGAATTCCTGGTGCCCGATTTCGAAGCGCTTTTCGAACGGGCCAGTAACAAGAGCCACCCCCGTCACCTGCCCCAAGGAGAACTTGGCCGACGGTTGTTTACTGCAATCCGGACCGGCTCCCGCCAACAAGATTTTCGACGGTTTCGCAACAACGTGGAATGGCAGTTTCTGAACCAGCCATTGAACAGTGAACCAGACCTAAGCGAAATATCAGAGGACGATGTTGAGAGCCGCTTGCGCTTCCGCATTTTGTCGGCGAATTCCGTCTACAGAGAGGCCGGCGCGGCGCGATTCGCAGCCTATGCCTGGATCGTCACCAAAGAAGCGCGCTACCTGCGGGAGGCCATGCGGCGGGTCCGGAACTTGGCGGCCTGGGACCCTAGGGGCGGTACGGGCCTTGAAGCAAACGACTCCATATCCCGCGAAATTGCTTTTACCCTGGCGACAGTTCTCGATCTGACTCTTGCCCAATGGACCGTGGTGGAGCGGGAATGGATCGATCAGGCGATCACCGTCCGGGTGGAGGATCTGTTCGAGCATTTCGTCGCGGACGAGGGAGAGAATCTGGCACGCATGCCATACAACTCCCACGGATTCCGCCACGCCGGCGCGATCGCCGCCATTTCGTCTCTATTGGCCGGCCGCGTACCGCAGGCGCGGCAATGGTTCCTCGGTACATTGCCTGTCTATATCGCCATGAACAGCCCCTGGGGCGGGGACGACGGCGGATTTGCGAACGGACTGAATTATGCCGGCTGGAACCTGATGGCGCAGATCCGGCAGGGGGACATCCTCGAGCATGCCACGGGGCTGGCGGTGCGGGATTTGGCCCGCATGCGGGAAGTGGGGCAATACCTTCGCTTCTTTGCCCCGCCGGGCACCCCCGACAGCGTGTTTGGCGATGGTCACGAGCGCGACGTCAGGCGCCTATGGCGGCAATTGGCGAATGTATATGCGCGCCGGTTGCCGACACCCTATTACCGGCAGTACGCCCGACGATGGGGCGCGGCGACGGCGACGCCGGACAATATTTTTGCGCCGTTGTTGCCACCCTTAGAGGCGCAATGGCGTCTACCGGTGGTGCCCACACCCATGGCCGCGCATTTTCCCTCGATCGGCTGGACCGCCATGCACAGCGACCTGGACGACCCCGATCGTACCTCTGTCTATTTCCTTTCCTCGCCGTATGGTTCGTTCAATCATTCTCATGCGGCGCAAAACAGTTTTGTCATTCATGCCCGCGGCCGGCGCCTGGCAATCTCGTCCGGTTATTACGACTTCTACAATTCGGCGCACCATCAATCCTGGACCCGGCAGAGCAAATCAAAGAACGCCATCACATTCGATGGCGGTATAGGGCAACATAGTGATGCTATGTCTGCCATTGGACGGACGCTGAAATTCCATCACGGCGATAACCTCGATTTCGTGGTCGGTGATGCCGCCCTAGCCTATGGCCGGGATGTCCAAACAGCTTCCCGCACCCTGGCGTATCTCCGCCCCAACACTATTCTCGTCTATGACTTGCTGGAAGCGGTGCAGCCGAAACATTGGGAATGGAACATCCATGCCCTGAACGAATTCACACAGAATGGCGAAAACGCCGTAGTAATTAGCAATGGTCCGGTAACTCTTTGCGTTGAGATGGTGGCTGGTCCCGCCATGGACTTTGCCGCCGATGACCAGTTCCCGGTGCCGCCCGATGAACAGCTCGGTCAGTTTGCAGCGCAATGGCATGGCACCTTTACGACGCGGGAGAAGGTATCGAAAGCCGAAATCTTGGCGGTTTTGTCCGTGGATTGTGCAAAAGCGCCATTGACGAGGATTTCCAATGGTCAGGGCGGCGGGTACGAGTTGGTAATCGGGTGGCGGAAAATTGCCATTGATGCGTCCGGCGTGATCCAACGGGAGCCTTAACAGATTCCTGGTTTACTGGCGGCCGGCGGCCTTCGCTATGGCGAAACCGGCAGCACGGCGGGCGCCCAGGCGTGACCAGACGCCCGGCACAAGATCCAGTTTCGCCGGCAGCAGAAATCCCATGCCCACATCGCGGACGAGGGAGGCAGCCAGGACCGCCAGGGCCGCCCCTACTAGGCCTGTTAGATAGATCAGCGGCGGGGCGAGCAGGCAGATCGTTGCCAATTGCGCGCCATTGAACTTGAGGACAATGGCCTCCTGACCGGTCATGTTGAAGGTATGACTGGTCAATCCAGCAGAGGCGTTGACGGCGGCGAATGCCGCCAAGACGGCCAAGGTGGCATGCGCTGGGATATACTCGCCACCGAACAGGCTTAGAACCGTGCCGCCCCAGGGGATCAAGCCGAGGCATATGATCAACGCCGGTAGAAACGCCGTCCAGGAAGAGGCGATTAAGAGATCCTGCATGCGGGCCGTTTGATTGCGCGTATAGGCATCAGAAATCATCGGCGAGACGGCGGCGCCGGCGGCCCAGGTGCCCAACGTGCCTAGGGCGCCGATGCGTTGCGCCGCTTCATACAAGGCCGCCGCTGGGGTCCCAATGATGGCGGAAACAAAGATCAATGGCAGGCGATTGGCAAGAACGTTTATCCCAACGCCGAATGCGATCGTCAGCGAGGTTTGCCTTATTTCCGCGATCTGGTCGCCCGAGAGAGGCGCGACGTCGCCCTTCAAATGGCTAAAGGAAAGCCCCCAGTAAACCGCAACCGTACACCATACGGCCAGCGCATGGGCCGCCAACAGCCAGAAAAGGGTTGTTTGGTCCATGACTTGGGCGGCCTGGATGATCACCATGGCGGCAAGGGGCAACAGGATCGAATCCGGCCATTGGCCGGCCTGTATTCGGCCCCGTGCCCTGAACTGCCCGGCCATAACGGCAACTAGTGCATAGCCTGGCAAGGCCACCAATCCCATGACAAACGGCCAAAGTCCGACACCGCTAAGTTGCTGAATGTCGAGCGCGAGGAGGAGCAAGCCGATGGCGATGGTTCCGGCCACAAGGACTGCGAAAACCAGGCGTCGCGCCCGGTATTCGAACCAACGTGCCTCAGCATCCTTTTCGGAAGCTTGCAGGGCCGGAATGAAGCGCAACGAGCTCTGATCCAAACCCATCGGGCCCAATTGCCGGGCGAACATCCAGGCGGCATTGAACAGCGCGTATATGCCCACCTGTGCCAGGGGATAATGCCAGGCGATCAGCGTAAAGAGTAGGAATTGCAGCGGCACATTTGCCAGACGCAGTCCCAATATCCAGCCCGCATTGGACAGGAATCCGTGCATTAGGCGGCGCCGGGCCTATGTCCTGTTCGGCGTGAGCGGGGAGGCCTTGACGCTGCCTGTCGCCGTTGTTGGCGGAGCCATTGCTGCTGTTGTCGCCATTCGATCCAACTCTGGCGCAATTGTTCGTCCACCCGCGACGCTGCCAGCGCCACGGACAGCCAGAACAATGTGGCAATGATCGGCCGTTGCATTAACGCATTGGACACAAATGATCCGGAAATCATGAACCAGAACAACGGGGCGCCTTCACGGCCCAGACGGCGGAATAGGAGAAATAGGAACAGAAAAACACAAAAGAGGCCCAAAAAGCCCGATTCTATGGTGGTGGTCAGAAGATCATGATGGGAATCCTTTTTCTCCCACCACCAGATTTCGCTGTAGAACCGGTCCGACCCGGGGCCTGAGCCAAACAATAAGGTGCCGACGTCGCGTTCGGCTAATAGGTCGATACGCCCCAGCCAGGTACCGATGCGGCCACTGCCTAGATTTTCGACGTTGTCAACTTCAACGCCGCGTGCCTCGTCTTGCAGCGCCTCGTGCCATATCAGTACCATCACGATACTGCCGGCCATGGCGATCCAAAGTAGGATCTTTGTGCTGACCTTGAGTTGCCTCGTCAACAGGGTGTGGAGCAAGCCGTAGTTCAGTAGCATGAAGATGGGCGTCGCCACGCGCAGTCCGATCAGGATGACCCCAGCCACGGCCAGAAATGACAGTGCAACGCGCTGCGAGACTTTGTTGCCGATCCAGAGCTGGTGGATCAGAAGGGCGCAAATTGCAGTCACATAAGCCGATGCGTGGGCGCCTTCCTCGCCGCCGGTGAAGGGCGGCAGACGCATGACATTGTTGATAACCTCCTGCGGCCGCAAGAACGACGCAAGGGCGGCGATGATGAGCGTCGCGCCGGCAAGGTACAGGATCAGGTTTGGATTTAGGTGGCGGCGCAATTCGACGATCCAGAGAGCGAAGTAGAATGGTAACAAGAAGCGGATGCCGCGATTGAAATCGAGCGTGCCCTCGCCGCTGGCCTCACCCATCAACCAGCAGCCGGTGATGATCATCAGTAGGCCAAATAAAACCACTCGCCAAATCTTCGGATTGGCAAATACCCAAGCGATGGAAAGCAGCGCGATACCGCCCGATAGTACGGCGGCCATGGGCAGCCGAATGCTGTCCGGCGTAATATTGAATGTCACTTCGTAGAGGAAGATCGACCCTACGACAGAACCGACCAACAGGTCCAAAGGGCCGGGGCCGCGCAATTCGGGCGCACTGACCCGTGACCGCGGAACTGCATCCGACGATTGCCGGGCGGTTGGGGCGCTAGGAGTCGTCATTCAAGTTCCAATATCAGCGGCTTATCCCTGCTGAATCTAGGTTCTATCATAGTCTCAAACGTGTCGAATCGCGACCTTTTGATCGCATTTACCAATATATGGGTCTAAATCTGAAGAAGTTATATCCACGATTGCGATTATTTGGATGCCGCTGGATCGTGGGCGTGGAATCTAGCCAAAATTGATGGTCTGGTGCCGGGATCTGCAAGTAACGGAACAATTTCCCGCAAGACAACGGGTTTGGCGTGGTAGGGGTCGTTGAACCTCTCGCGGTCGCGCGTGACGGCGTTCTCGAATTCGAAGTCCACCAGATCGCCAATCGTCACTAGATCGCGTTTGTAGCGGTGATATTCCCTGTCCAGGCCGAATGCCGTGACCTTGTTCTGCAAATCCATATGAGTTGGGGGGATATAGAACAGTAAGTCTATCCCCATCCGCCGGCAAAATGCCGCCAGTTCGCCAAGCTCTTTGAGAACCCGGTGGGGACGTCGCCAGCGCCCGTAGTACATCGCTGTGTTCGTGCCCAACTGAAAGCGCCAGAACCCATCTTTGTCCATCGGCGGCGCTTCGGATTTGAACTCGGTCCCGAGAAGCTCGGTCAGGATGTTGTTGATACTGGCCTTCGTAACGACGGAAGAGAAATAATAGGCGATGGGTCCGGCGGCAACGTCCTGCGCGGCGGTGAAGCGGTTCTTTTGGTTTGTCTCGCTGTAAAGATTGAAGGGCAGGCCGATAATGACCTTCTCTAACTTGGTCCTGGATGATGCGAACCAGAACGTTTCGATAGCCTCCTTCAAGGTGCCGCTGGGATACGAAAAGTTATAGATATCGTCGATGCCCGCTGCGGCGAACCATTCTGCCTTTAGTTGGTCGGTACGGCTGTCGCCCAACAGGATCGTGGTCTTGGGCGCGGCCTCGAACTCATGGATTTTGTAGAGCGGGTAGTTCATTCGATAGGAAATCGTCGACTTCGGCAGTCCGAAATCAAACAGACCATTCCGTTTAAACGGATCGATCACGACATTCAATATGAACACCCCTATCGCCGCCACGGCGATTATGCCGATCAGCAGGCGGATATAGGTATCGGGGCGATGTGGTTGGCTGATCATGGTCGCCGCTTAGAACTGGAAATAGAGGAATTCGCTCAAATTGGACATGCTGAACAGGGTGTAGAGCGCCGCGGCGGCAACGAACAAGGCCCAAATCCCGCTGGGTTGCCAGATGACCCTCTTGGAAACAATGACCGTCTTGGCCGTTTCAAGAGCTATGGCGTCGTCAGAAGGGCCGGCATAGCGCACGAATTGCAGGGTATTTGGCAACATCCAACAGGCCAAGGCCAGACCTACAATCCAGGGGATGCCGTATAACTCAAAGGCGCCCGCATGGCGTCCCTGAAACTCCACGAGACCTTGCAGAAAAGGCAGATAGGGGGCCGCGCGGGCATCGAGCGCCGCGCCATTCATCCCCGCCATGCCGCCAATTATGCGCCAAGCGCCATCGAAACTCTCGGCCCGGAAAAAGACCCAGGCGATGACTACGGCGAAGAACGTTAGGAAACGGCCGCAAAGCAGACCCCAAATTGACTCCGGCCGATGCCGCCAACCAAGTAGTGCCGTAGCAGCGTGCCAGGCATGATTGATGACAAGGTAGAGGCCGTGCAGGAATCCCCAAGCGACAAACGTCCAACCGGCACCATGCCACAGGCCGCCCAGCAGCATCGTTGTCATCAGATTGACATAGCGGCGGACCTGGCCGTGTCTATTTCCGCCGAGCGCGATGTATAGATATGTCCGGAGAAATCGTGACAGTGTGATGTGCCAGCGCCGCCAGAAATCGATGATGTTCGCGGCATTGTAGGGAGAAAAGAAATTGATCGGCAGCCTAATCCCGAACATCAGGCCAATACCAACGGCCATATCGGAGTAGCCGGAAAAATCGAAGTAGAGTTGAAAAGTATAGGCCAGAGCACCGCCCCAGGCCTCGAACAGGGTCAGGGTAAATCCGCTCTCGGCGGCATTGAACACAGGCGTTGCGTAGACGGCGATGCCGTCGGCGAGCACCACTTTCTTGAACAACCCAATAATGAAAACTGTGACGCCTTGGGCAAACATGGCGGGGTTGAACCGCAAAGCATCCTTGCGTTCGAACTGTGGCAGCATTTCCGCGTGATGGACGATGGGTCCGGCAATCAATTGCGGAAAAAACACCACGAACAAGGTGTAATTCACGAAGTCGTATTCTTTTGTTTCGGAACGATAGGCATCGACCAAATAAGCGATCTGCTGAAAGGTGAAGAAGGATATCGCCAGGGGCAGGATCACCGTATTGAGATGGAAATCCGTTCCCAACGCCGCATTGGCATTGTCGACGAAGAAATTGCTGTACTTGAAATAACCCAGGAGCCCTAGGTTGAAGCCGATGCACAGGGCCAGGATCAGTTTACTTTTTCTCTGCCGCAGGAAGATGCCAGCGCCAAAATTGAACAGGACCGAGACAAGTAGAAGGACCAGATAAATCGGGTTCCACCAGCCATAAAAGAAAAGTGATGCCGCGATCAGCCACAAAATGGCGCTGCGGCGGCTGCCCAGGCGGCCCAGCATGAAATAGCCGACGACCGTTGCGGGCAGAAATAACAGCACGAAAACATAGGAGTTAAAGAGCACCGGGCCCGAACTTTCCTGTCTGCCAACAGCGGCAATTTTCGCGTGTGCCTGAGATCCAATTCATCGTTTACCGCCTGATCATTCTTCAACATCCAGCAGCGACAGGTCCACGTCCAGGGGCATAGCAATGGTCAGGGATTCAACAGCCAGCACGGTGGCCAGGCTGGTCTTCAGCAATAGCTCGAAATCCACGCAGGGCCGACCCTCCTTCAAGGCCGACAGCCAAGCTTTCAACATGTTTTTTTGGCCCTTGTCTTGGGCTGATAGGAGCGTTCGATCTGTGTTCAAGTCGCCTTCAAACAGGCGTAATTCCCTGAAATCGTCGATGATGGCGGAACGGCCGCCGCCGAAAACCTCGACATATTCCTTTGCCATCGCGCCCGAACCGTCGGCGGTATAGATGATGCTGGCGATCGCGCCGTTCTCGAATGTCAGAGCGATGGCAAGGTTGTCGTTGAGCATAGGTGACTTGGAGGACTTGGCGGTGGCCACGGCGTAGACGCTGGCTGGCGAACTGCCACATAGTGCCGCGGCCAGATCCACGAAGTGGCAGCCTTCGCCGATCATTCTGCCGCCGCCGGTATCGGGATCCTGCAACCAATGATCCTCCGGCAGGCTGCCGGCGTTGACCCTGATGTTGACCACCAGCGGCCCCTGCACGGTGGAAAAATGCCGGATGGCCTTCTCCGTCAGCGGCGCAAAGCGACGATTGAAGCCGACCATGAGTTGGCCGCCGCCGGTTTGTGTGTGTGCCGCGCGTATCGCCAAAAGTTCCGTAACGGTTAAGGCCAACGGCTTTTCAACATACACGTGCTTTCCTGCCAGCAACGCCTCGGTTGCCGCCCTGGCGTGGGTATCGTGGCGTGTCGTGATCATGACCGCATCGGTGTCGTCGCCCAGCAGCTCGGAGAAATTCTCGGCGCAGAATTCGAAACCGAACTGCTTGGCCACCCCTTGTGCCGTGCGGCCGGACGCTGTGACCAGCCCGCGCAGAACAACCTGGTTGGAGCCGTGCAGGGGCGGCAGCAAGCTGGCGGTCGCATAGTTGCCGGCGCCATAGAAGGACAGGCCTATTCGATCCTTGTCGACGGCGGCGGCAGTAGCCATTTGGAGGCGCCCCCGCTGGATGGACGATGCCGCCGGCTGATGGTCGTATTGCAGGACGATGCCCAGATAGGTTTCGGTCTTTTCGCCTTCGATCAAGGCGTAGGCCTTCGCGGCGTCAACGAGGGCAAAGCGGTGAGTGATCAACGATGCAAGATCGACCTTCCGTTGCGCCACAAGGCCCAAAAAGGTTTCCATATTGCGTTGTTCGGTAAAGCGCACATAGCTCAGGGGATAGTCGCTGCCGCCTTCTTCGTAGGTGGGGTCGTAGCGGCCGGGGCCGTAGGAGCGGGAGATCACCACATTGATCTCCTTGCGGAAATAATCTTCGCGCGGGATGTCCATGCGAACAGCACCAACGACGACGACACGGCCTTTCTCTCTCGTCACCTGACCGCAAAGCTCTATGGGTTGATTACTCGCTGTGCCGGCACAAACCAGTACGCCATCAACGCCATGGCCACCGGTCAGTTCGGAGCAGGCCGCAACGACATCATGCGCGACGCCGATCGCGCCCCATCTTTCCGCCAGAGTTGCCAACGCGGGGTCCAAATCGGTTCCGATAACATTGCAGCCATTGGCGCGCAGCAGCTGCACCGTAATCTGCCCAATCAGCCCCAGGCCCAGGACCAGGAAGGTTTCGCCCAGCAGCGGCTCTGCCAGCCGCACGCCTTGCAACGCAATGGCGCCGATTGTGGCGAAAGCGGCCTCATCATCAGGCACGCCGTCGGGCACTTTGGCGACAAGGTTCCGGGGCACCGCGGCAAATTCCGCGTGATTGGCGAAATCAGCGCCTGCACAGGCGACCCGGTCGCCTGGCGACAAACCTTCCACCAATCCGCCTACGGCAAGTACCTCGCCGGCAGAGCTGTAGCCCAGGGGACTGGGCGCATCCAAACGGGTCCTGACGGTTTGGAAAGTCTTGCCGAGGCCTTCGGTGCGAAGTTTCTTGATGACCTGTCTGACTAGGTCCGGCCGGGCCATGGCCTTCTGCAGCAGGTTCTTTTTGCCCATGTCGACTTTCGTCTTTTCCGTCCCCGCGCTGATGACGGATGCGCGGTTGCGGACAAGGACGAATTTGTCCTGAAGGGTCGGAACCGGCACTTCATTGATTTCGATGACCCCGGATCCGAGTGTTTGGGTGACTTGCTTCATGATTGCGGCTTTATTTCCTGCCTCAGAAACGATTGTTTGCCGTTTTTCGTAAGCGGGAAGTTTTCCACGCGCAGAATTTCAAGGTCGAAACCATTGCCCAGTTTGGAATTCAAAACGCCTTCGATCGCCTGCCGGTCCTTCTTGGATAATTCCGAGGCCGAGGTGTATTCGAACGATACCTTCCCTTTTTCGGTTTGTACAAATTGAAACCGTTCCAACACATCGAACTCGTCACTGTGAATGTTTATGGCCGTCATGCTGACAGGCCGTCCGTTATAGGCGAGGACGAATTCGTGACGCCGCCCCTCGATACTCGTCACGACAAGACCCGAGCCTGTTTCACCACGCGGGCCATCAAGCGTCGCAATATCGTCGGTCAAATATCGCACCAAAGGCATGACGCCGTTGTTCAATGAAGTACCGCATAAAGTGCCGGTGCCTTCGGATACGGGCCGTCCGTCTTCGCCGACGATCTCCGGGATTCCATAACCGTCAAGGAACTCGTATGCGCCGGATTTCAGCCGCACCGCCAATAGCACTCGCTCGGCATGGCCATACCAACCAAGAACCTCCGTTCCAAAAACCTCCTCGACCAGGGCAACGTGGCCGGGATAGAGATTTTCCGACCCGCACAGGATTGCCCGAGGTGTGAAATCCAGCCGGCGATCCGTATGCTTCAAAATACGCGCCAGCAGATAGATCGATGAGGGATAAGCCTGGATGTAGCGTGGGCGAAAGCGATTGAGTTCGCCGATATAGGTATCCAGGTTTCTTTCCGTTATGTGATAGCTCGACAACATCAAGGCATTCTTGATGGGTTCAAATCGAAACATGCGACCTTCCGGCAGTTCGATGCCACGGATAATCGCGACACGGTCTCCTTGGCGATAGTCAACCGATGACCAGATCTGTTCGATAAAAGCAGCTTCCTTAGCCCTGGACACCCCTTTCTCGAGCATAAAGCCGACCGGCGTGCCGGTGCTTCCTCCCGTCGTAATATACAGGCCGCTCCTTTCCCGCCCCGGCACGATCATCTGCGAAAAATGAAGTTTGATGTCCTGCTTTTCTACCGTCGGCAAAATCGCGATATCCGCCACGGACTTAACATCGGAGAAGCTGATGCCATGCTCAGCATAGAAACTGGCATAAAATGGCGTTTGCTCGGCCGCCTTCAGGGTCCGCATGAACTCGCGATTGGCATAGTCGCCTTGCAGTTTTCGATCGCCTGCCAGTTCGTGACACAGCTCGACGAATTCGCCGTAGCGCTTGCCCATGGTCAACGAGCGTGGAAGCTGGCGGTACAGGGTTCCGATCAGCGAGGCGATCGGCTGCGGCAGGTGATAGTACAAATTCAGGAACCTATATAGGCTGTCCTCGATATTCATCCATCACCCGATCTTCTGTCGTTTGAGCGGAAACGAATAACCCCGCCGCCTTTGTCAGCCTCGGACTTGGTCATAGACGGCGCGCAATTGTTCGGTGGTCCGGCTGATCTGATATTCCGCGACGAAGCTAACACGTGCGGACTGACCAAGTTCGTGCCGCAATTCTTCATCGTCGATCAGGCGGCGCAACGCAGCGGCCAACGCCGGTACATCGCCAGCGGGCACCAGCAAGCCGTTTTCGCCATGCCGGATGACGTCCGGGTGGGCACCGACGGGAGTAGCGACGACAGCCATGCCATGGGCCATGGCTTCCAAAAGGGCAATCGACAATCCTTCCAGATAGGACGGCAGGACGAATATGTTTGCCTCTTCATAGGCTTCTTTTGCCCCTTGCGGCGACAACCATCCGGGCATCCGTACCCGATCAACCATTAATGGGCGCAGCCGTTCCCGATCAGCCGCGGCTATCTCACCCTCACCGGCAATCACGGCTGTCCAGCTTAGATCATTCAAATCGTCAAGGGACATCGCCTCAATGAGATCCGATAGGCCTTTTTCGGGACTGAATCGGCCCATAAACAACAACTTGGCGCCGCCATCTATTCGACGCAACTGGCCTTGGACCGGATCAGGCACGCCATTGGGAACGATGGAAATTTTTTCCTCTGGAACCAAAAGATGTTCGTGCGCGAAATCCTGCCAATCCCGGCCCAGCACCACGATGCGCCGGGCACGGCGGAACATCCAGGCCACAAGCCGGACGCCAAAACCCGGTAAACCGGCGACGAACAATCGATAACCGCCGCCATGAAGATGTAGGACGATGGGAACCCTGCACAGCGAAGCAATCGCGACGATGGCCAGTTTTCGCCAGGTGCTGCCCCGCGAAGCCACGTTGACATGAACCAGGGCGACACGGCCACGGCCGCATTCGAATGCAACAACAAGCAGGGCTCGGAACAAATACAACGGCGCCAGAAAAATGCTGCCCCGCCCCCGGGTAACGACGAAACGCATGGGCGGGACGTCATCCAAGGACTGCCATGCCTGGGAAAAATATCCAATGGCTTGAACGACGCCGCCACCGCCTTGTTCGGGCAAGCTCGGTACCACCATCAGAATGTAGGGATTATTTCTGGGCATGGCCGATCAGGTCGACAAATACCGCCGGTGATCACCTTCTAAAACCAATGCCGTCAAGCGCCCCGATTGATAGGCGCCCGTATCTATGCCGATGCGGTTCGGACGCTCCTCGACCTGTAGGCGAATGGAGTGGCCATGTACGACAATCTTCGAAAAATTCTCTCGCGCTTCGAGAAAATCCTTGCGAATCCAGATCATGTCTTCCCTGGCTTGCCGCTCTAGCGGCACGCCGGGGCGGACGCCAGCATGTACGAAAAAATAGTCGCCCGATTGATAACAAATCCGCAAGTTTCTGAAGAACTCCACATGCTCGGGCGGAATCCGCTCCCGTAAAGCCCGGCGCGTATTCTCGATCGCCACTTCGCCACCAGCTGCCGTTGGCGGGTCAACGCCATAACCCTGCAAGGTTTCAATGCCGCCATTGCCAAGCCATGCGTTGGCGCCCCGGCTGCTCTCGAGAAAATTAAGCAGCATCGCCTCGTGGTTGCCCAAAAGACAAATTCGCTCTGCACCGTCATCAGGCGGCGAGATAAGTTGATCGATGACCTGCCGGCTGCCAAGGCCGCGGTCTATGTAGTCGCCAAGATAAACGATCGTGCGGCGGAGACCTACGCCGCGGCTGTCCGCGTCGATTTCGTCGTGCATGTCCTGTAGTAGATCGTGACGGCCATGAATGTCGCCTATGGCATATATGCGTTCGCCGTCGGGCACGCGCGCAAACGGTCCCCCTGCCGGCCCGCCATCATCGCGCCCCAACAATCTGCTGAAAAATCCACCGACCATGAAACCACTATAGTGCCTAGATAGAATCGCGAAAGTGTGAACACGCAAACTGGATTTGCCACTTGAATTATGGGGCGTCAAGCGGTTGTTAACTTTGTATATTAATGCCTGATTAACTGAGCCTAGAGATATTGAGCGTATGAGTTTTCGGCTCCTGATAGCAATATTTGTCCTGTTGCCAGTGCTCGGCCAGACTGCGACGACACACGTCATGGCTGGCCCGGTCCCGAAGTTGTTTGGCACAAAGGAGACCCGAAACCCAAATCTCAAGCCGTTTCCAAAATGGACCGGAATGTTGGATCGGTTTTTCAAGAAGGCCGGTACGGTGCCGGGTTCATGTTCTTCGAAGACCTTCAACAAATGTCACGCGGAGCGTTGGCAGGCTTTCATTGATCAGCACCGGGGCCAGGACCCGATCCGGCAATTGGATGCGGTCAACAGCTTCATGAACAAAACGCGGTATATCGTCGATCCCATCAATTGGGGCGTGAAAGACTATTGGGCCACGCCGGGTCAGTTCATGGCCAAATATGGTGATTGCGAGGACTACGCCATTGCCAAGTATTTGACCCTAAAACGCCTCGGTTTCGATGCTTCGAAGATGCGTATCGTTGTGCTGCATGACTTGAACCTTCGGGTCGCGCATGCGGTTTTGGCAGTCTACACCGGCGGCGATATCATCATCCTCGACAACCAGATCAAAAAAATGGTCGAGGCGAATGTTATTCGCCATTACAAGCCGATTTTTTCCATCAATGAAGAGGCATGGTGGCTGCATAGGTCGCCGCGGCGAAAGCGCGCCGCAAAACGCGGCTGATAAAGCGAGAAAAGGGTCGCGGACAATCTACAAATCGCGTCTGTGATTGGTTGTCCTGAGTCGAGAAAGCCCATATCTTCATAGTTGATGACTCGAGAAGCGATATCCGTACCGAAGGCGGCCAAGTCCCCGGCGGTGATTTTGGGCGTGGCGAAGTTTGTCGATGCGAGTCTGATCGTGCTGACCGCTCTGGTCAGCTTTTGGAGCCGCCATGGTTTACAGGAAATTCCGGGCCGCTATTGGCTGGCGGTCTTCATTTGCGCGCTCGTCGCATTCCAGGTTTTCCACATGGTGGGCCTGTACCAATTTCCAATTCTCAGCCGGTTGACACTGCAGGTCACAAAACTGACGACGGCATGGCTGGTTGTCAGCCTGTCGCTCATCGCATTGATCTTTTTCTCCAAAACGGCGGAAGAGTTTTCCAGGTTGTGGGCCGGCACATGGCTGGTCAGCGCATATATTTGCCTCTGTTTTTCTCGAGCCGCTTTCAAATTGCGACTACGAAGTTGGCGCCAGCAGGGCAAACTTGTTCGCCGTGTTGCAGTTATCGGAGCCGGCGATTATGGGGAGCGGCTGCTGGACTACCTCAAAAGCAACGCGGATACCGAATCCGTGGAAATAGTTGGCGTATATGACGATCGCGGTTCCCGCGTTCCCCATAACGATGTCGCTGGTTATCCGATTTTGGGCGATACGGACGATCTCATTCAACGTTGTCGAACAGATGAGGTCGACCTCGTCATCGTTGCTTTGCCATGGAGTGCGGAAACCCGTCTGGTCACGATCATGAACAAAATCCGCCAGGTTCCCGTCGATCTGCAATTGGCCCCTGAACGGGTTGGATTCCATCTCTTTGACCGCCAGTTCACCAATTTGGCCGGCCTGCCGATGCTCTCGGTATTCGAGCGTCCATTATCTGGCTGGAGTTACATCCTGAAGGCGCTCGAGGACAGAGTTCTGTCTTTTCTCATCCTGGTCCTGATTTCGCCCCTGATGCTCTTCATTGCCATCGCAGTGAAACTGGATAGCCCCGGCCCCATATTGTTCCGGCAACAGCGATACGGCTTCAATAACAACGTCATATCGGTCTGGAAGTTCCGAACCATGTTTCACGAATCGGCGACCGCGGCAAAGGATTTGGAAGAGGAAGACGCACCCGCGTCAGAGGTGCGGCAGGCAAGCCGTGACGATGCCCGAGTGACAACACTAGGCCGATTCCTGCGGCGCACCAGCCTGGATGAACTGCCGCAATTCTTTAATGTGCTGCAGGGATCGATGTCGATTGTTGGGCCCAGGCCCCATGCCGTTGCCCACAACCCGCAATTCGCACAATCCGTCGCCGAATACTATGCCCGCCACCGCGTTAAGCCTGGCATTACAGGGTGGGCTCAAATCAATGGATTTCGCGGGGAAACGGATACTCAGGATAAACTTGAAATGCGTGTTTAGTATGATCTCTATTATATCGACAATTGGTCCCTTTTGCTGGATTTGAAAATAATCCTCATGACGATTATTGTCGGATTTGTGAATGAAAACGCCTATTAGATCATGAATGTAGCCAGCGTCATGGCATTTCACTGTCCAATGCGACGAAATTGTACCCGGGAGATCCGTGAATGATAATGCGTGCCATGCATGACCCGTTCCTAGAACGGTTCTTTTCGAGAATTTCCCGTGAAGCGGCGGAGAGCTTTTCAGATGATCAATTGCTTGCGATCAAGCAGGCTTTCGCTGATCAGGTGGGTCGCGACCATTCAATCGATATCCGTCTTTCCGTGCCGCTGCTTTTTCGGCGGTATTACATGGTATTTATTGCTGGGCCCGAGCGCAGGGACAGAGCCCGCCGGCGGCGGGACAAGGCCGGGCGGCGTGGCGCGAACAGGGCGAGCTTGGGGTTCATGCTCCTAATGCTGATCGTCATGCTGATGTCGCTGCTGGGCTTCCTTTATCTCCTCAAATCAGCTTTGGGGATCGATTTGCTGCCCGACATGTCTCTCGGCATTTGGAAAACTATATCGGAGCAGTTTGGCTTGATGTTCAGGTGACGATGTTGTCTGGGTTCTTTGTGACCACCGAAGTTTGGACGCTTTGTTGTGGGTAGGGTTTGGCAGGAACGAACCAGCGCAATTGGTTTTGCATTATTGCTGACCATCGTGGTTCTGGCGCCGTTGCCGTTCGGTGCGAACCGGCCTTTCTTTTGGTTCCTGTTGTCGTTTCTCATGGCAATCCTGATGATTTGGTGGGCGGTCACGGCATTGCTCAGCCGCCAACCTTCCGCGGTAATAGCCGATGTACCGTTGTCACGGTTCTGGTTCGAGGCCGTGTTGATGGCGGGGTTATGCGTATGGTTCTACCTGCAGGCCGCCCCGTTTACGCCCCAAGAGTGGCACCATCCTGTCTGGGTGACGCGGGAACTGTTGGCTACGGGCGGCGGTACGGCGATCTCTGCTGCGCCGGATGAAACTATGGATGCGCTGGTCCGTTTTCTTGGCTATGGCGCCGTTTTCTTCCTGGCAATGCAGTATGGCCGTAATCGAAGACGAGCCCGAACCGCAATTCGGGCGATCGCCTTTGCAGGCATCCTTTATAGCTTGTACGGCGTAGTCATCGATTTGGGTGGATTCGGTACGATCCTTTGGTACAAACGCTGGGCCTATCAAGATTCGCTCACATCCACATTCGTGAACCGCAACTCATTCGCCGCATTTGCCGGAATAACACTTATTTGCATTGTCGCCATTTTGGCGGAAGTCGAACGCCGGGCCGAAACATTGGTGTCGCGGGAAGGACGCCGAATCTATCTCGAGTACTTGGCAAGCCGGGGAACCTTCTTGTTCATAGGTGCCGTGATTGTCTTGACCGCGATCTTCTTGTCACATTCAAGAGCTGGCCTTTTGGTCACGGCGTTGGGAGTTGCGACATTCTTCTTTGTCCGTTGGTGGGGGCAGCGGCGCCAGAACGCCGCAGAAGTCGGCGAACGCGGTGCGCCGAGGACTGGTGCTCAACGGAAGGGCAAGCGCTTAGTGCCACTGCTTATGCTGGCGGCGGTTGTCATTATCGTGACCATATCCGGCGCTGTGACTTGGCAACGCGTAGAAAATGAAGCGCTGGACGATGCCGGCGGTCGCCTGGAGATTTATGCTGCGACATGGAGTGGCATAGCGGACCGACCCATATTGGGGCACGGCATGGGCAGCTATCGCTGGGTTTTTGAAAGTTATCGGACGCCAAGGATGCTGCGCGCTGACACGGTGGACAAGGCGCACAATAGTTACCTTGATTTCGCATTTGACGCCGGTATTCCCGCCCTGGCCGCATTGATGCTGATCTTACTGAGCCTGTTCTGGCGTTGCATGATCGGCGTGCGACGGCGATTGAGAGACGCCATCTACCCTACAATTGCAGTCTCCGCGACGATGTTATTGGCAGCTCACAGCGTCGTGGACTTCCCGCTGCAAATACCCGCGATCACCGTTCTTTTCATGTTCCTATTAGGAATAGGTTTCGCCCAATCCTGGTCCAGCCGCGAGGCCTGACACGAACCCGGCCAATCAGCGCCGGAACGGTCCTAGAAACCTGTCGATGTTTGCCGACATAGCACGATCGAAATCGTTGGTTGCCGCTTCTACGAAGTGATAAAGGACGTCATCACGTTCATTGATGCTGACCGCTTCCGGCATCGTGCGTTGGCGGCTCGCATTGGCCGTGGCGAAACCTTTGCCCAAGCCCCCAGCGGTTTCGATTTCCAGTCGCGCTTCGAGCCTAGCGTCATAGCGTGCCGCCTGATCCAAGGTAAAAGCGGCTTTCAGTCCCTTTTTCTTGGCCAATGCTTCTGCCGTTACAGATGCGTCCTTGATGATAAACTTGGCGATGCCGTGTTTTCCAACTGCGCGCAATCGGTCCTTGGCCCAATTCTTCATGGCACGGGCTGGTGCCATCGGCAGGTCGTGTTCCACGTGCGGCGGTTGCAATGGCGAGCGAAATTCTTCGATGACCTCGATGCTGGCCACGTCCAGATTGATCACTGGCAGATGACTGAACCGCAATTCCGGATACTCAACCGCCGGCAGGGGACTTTCGCATGCGGCCAATGATAGTCCCAAGCACAGCGCGACCGTGATTGATCGAAGCCATGTAAATCGCATTTTCTAAGCCTCTGGATTGCCGATGTGAAAGCTGTCGAGGGGAAAGGTATATGAGGCATTGCAGAATTCACAAGTCACGATCAGCTTTCCGTCCACAGCCAGGCCCGGCAACTCCTCCTTGGGCAACTGCGTCAAGATCCGCTCCGCCCGTTCCGCGGAACAACGGCAACCAGGCCTCAGCTGCGTGGGCTGGAAGATGCGGACACCGTCCTCATGAAATAACCGGTAAAGCAGATCGTCCCCAGGCAGATTGGGGTCCGTCAATTCGTCGTCCCTGGTGCTGGCGAGCAGGGTGACGACGCGGCGCCAATCATCTTCCGACGCTTCATCCCGTTCCACTTCCACGCCACGGGCCAGCAGGCTGGGATCCCCCTCTGGCAGGCGTTGCAACATGATCGCGCCGCCACGCCAGGGCCCATTATTAGTGCCCTTGCCACAAGCGAGAACGATGGCGGTTTCGATTTGCTCCGATTCACGGAAGTATTCGTGAGCGCAATCCGCCAGTGTTTGCCCTTCAAGGGCGACGATGCCTTGGTACCGTTCTGTATCGGCACCCTGGTCTACTGTGAACGCAATATGGCCCGCGCCCAAAAGGCGTGGAATTGATAGCCGTGATCCCGGCTCAATCTCGGCCACGGCGGCATGATCGAACTGCACATAGCCGCGCAGTTCGCCTGGAGACTTGACGTCGGCGACGACAGTGCTCAACGGGCCATCGCCTTTTGTCTGCAGCGTGAAGACGCCGTCGTATTTCAAAGCCCCGGCGAGAGCGCTGGCAAGCGAGACGGCTTCGCCCAACAGATGGCTAACCAGTTCAGGATAGTCATGCCGCCTTAGAATTTCATCCAACGTCGGGCCGAGTCGGACCAGCCGTCCCCTGACTCCAACGCCCTCAACCTGGAATGGTCGGATCAGATCGTCTGGTATCGTCGTCAAAGCCCTATCCCAGGCACCAGGTGAGGATGCCTTTTTGCGCGTGAAGCCGGTTTTCGGCTTCGTCCCATGCCAATGACCGTGCGCCATCAATCACGTCGGAAGTGACTTCCTCACCGCGGTGGACCGGCAGGCAATGCATGAAGACTGCGTCGTCTTTTGCCTTTGCCATCAATCTATCGTTGACCTGATAAGGGGCCAACAGGTTATGGCGGTTGGTGGAGGCCTCTTCATCGTCATGCATGGAAACCCAGGCATCGGAAACCACGCAATCGGCACCACTTACCGCATCCTCGGCCGATTCTGTGACCGTGATATTGGCGCCCTGGGCGCGAGCCCAGTCTACCGCATCCTCCGGCGGACTGAGGGGTTCGGGACAAGCAAGGCGCAATTCGTAACCGAATTGCGCGGCGCCGTGGATCCAGGAAGCGGCGACGTTGTTGCCATCGCCGGACCAGGCCACGACCTGGCGATCGGCCGGGCCGCGATGTTCTTCCAATGTCATCACGTCGGCCATTAACTGGCAGGGGTGGCTTGCATCTGTAAGGCCGTTGATCACTGGTACCGTCGCATGCTGCACCAGTTCTTCAAGCATTTCGTGCCCTTTGGTGCGGAGCATGATGGCATCGACATAACGGGACAGCACCCGCGCCGTATCGGCCATGGTTTCGCCGCGGTCCAGTTGCAGATCGTCGGAATTCAACACGATCGTTTGTCCGCCCAACTGACGCATGCCGATGTCAAAAGAGACCCGGGTTCGCGTCGATGGTTGTATGAACACCATGGCCAAGACCTTGCCGGCCAGCGGCAGGTC
This sequence comes from uncultured Rhodospirillaceae bacterium, assembly GCA_964344935.1. GTDB lineage: Bacteria > Pseudomonadota > Alphaproteobacteria. The sequence continues at coordinate 29,903 of CAYFPL010000006.1, read as the reverse complement.
TGGATCCAGCATGCCTTTCGTCAGGCCATCGCGGGCATTCTTCCGCTCCTTGGCGCCTTCCAGAATATTGCGCAGGGTGGCGCCATCGACCTGGTTGATATCCAGAAAATGGCGCGGCTCTGTCATTGTCCGAGTTCCCGGCAGACGTCCTCAAGCGCGGCGATGGCCTCGTCTATATGCGACTCTTCGATATTCAGAGGCGGCAACATGCGCAGGACATTATCGCCCGCGGGTGGCACCAGAACACCCTTGCCCCGCATGGCCGTCACCAGATCCATATTGGGCAGTTGGCACTTGATCCCCAGAAGCAGGCCCCGGCCGCGCACATCTTCGATCACAGCATCGTTGCGCTGACAGACCTCTTCCAGGCGGGCGCGCAAGATACTGCCCAAGCGTTCCACATTTTCCATGAAACCGTCGGCCAGAATGACATCCAGCACGGCGTTCCCTGCCGCTGCGGCCAAGGGATTGCCGCCATAGGTGGAACCATGAGTGCCGGCGACCATGCCTTTCGCGGCCTCGGCCGTGGCCATGCAGGCGCCAATTGGAAATCCGCCGCCAATGCCTTTGCCCAAAGTGGCCACATCGGGCGTCACCCCGGACCATTCGTGGGCCAGCAGTCGACCAGTGCGGCCCATCCCGGTTTGAACCTCGTCCACGATCAATAGAAGGCCATGGTCATCGCAAATCTGGCGGATCTGGCTCATGACGCCGTCTTCGACGACCATAACACCGCCCTCGGCCTGGATCGGCTCGATCATGATGGCGGCGGTCTCGGGGCCAATAGCGGCGTTCAACGCATCCATGTCGCCAACGGCGACGTGGTCGAAACCTTCGACTTTCGGTCCGAAGCCATCCAGAACCTTTTCGCTACCCGTGGCGGCGATGGTCGCCAGGGTGCGGCCATGAAAACAGTCGTCAAACGTGATTATCCGATAACGTTCAGGATTTCCGTTTACGTGGTGATAGCGGCGCGCGAGCTTGATGGCACATTCATTGGCCTCGGCACCGGAATTGCAGAAGAACACGGTATCGGCAAAGCTGTTTGCCACCAACCGGTCGGCCAAGCGTTCCTGGCCTGGAATGTTGTACAGGTTCGATGTGTGCATCAAAGTGGCGGCTTGCTTCTGGATTTCGCCCACCAGATGGGGATGGCTGTGACCCACGCACAACACGGCCAGGCCCGTGGTGAAGTCCAGGTACTTGTCGCCTTTGGTGTCGTACATATAGGCGCCTTCGCCTTTTTCGAAAGCGATATCAAATCTGCCATATGTCGGCATGACCGCTGCGGTCATAGCGGGCCCCTCCTGTCATGTTTCGCCGGCTTCGTCCGCCGGTTTGGAAAGGGGGCGGATTATCTATGCAAAAGCCCGGCTGTCAATGTGCCATTCCATCAACGTCGGCGGCTGATCATTCAGATTCCGGCGGAACGCCAAAATGGGCCCACTGGTCTCGCCCGCCTTCGATATCAAGATAGTGTAGCAGGGCGGAAACCGGCCGGTTGTCGAATTCCGTTCCGGTCCCGGCCATTAGCGCCTTGGAAGCATCGTCGAAGCTCATGCCTGGGCGGTAGGCCCGGGCACTGACCATGCCGACGAACGCATTGGCCACGGATACGATACGAGCAGTGGGGATGATATCCTCGCCCGCCAGGCCGGCCGGCTGACCCGTGCCATCCCAGCGTTCCTGGATTTGGCGGATGGTGTCGGCAACGGGACCTTCGAATTCGACGCCTTCGATCAAATCGGCGCTGGTCAGTATGGATTGCCGGATCAAGGCCAGTTCTTCGTCTGTCAATCGGTCGGTTTTCGTCAAAACTCTCTTTGGAACAGTAACTTTACCCAAGTTCATGAGCGCACCGGCGATGTCGCAGGTCGCCATCGCGGCTTCATCCAGATGCATGGCACCGGCGATGGCACGGGAGACTTCCGCGACCCGCTCGGAATGATGGGCAGAGTAGGGATCGCGCTGGTCGACCACGGCGACGCAAGTCTGAACCAAATCCCGCAATATCCTTGCGCGGCGTTCCCGCTCGTCCACCAGATCGGTGACATCTTCGAGGATCATCAGCACGCCCGAGATATTCTGGCCGTCGGCCCGCAGCGGGATGTGATCCGATTTGACCACACGGCGGCCGCTATCTCTGCTTTCCTCACGCCACTCGGTCAATGGCTGGCCTTTCTCGATGACTTGCCCATTCGCAAGACGCAGGGGCTCGGCCCGGTCAACGCCCATGGCGGAGATCAATTGCTTGCCAACTAGTTCCTCGGCTTCGATACCGGTTTCCTCACTGGTCTTGGAGTTGGCGAAGATGACCTCGCCCTCCTTGTCCACCGCGGCGATCGCGGTCGGCTGGCTGTCGGTAACGACGCGGAGGAAGTCGCTGACAGCTTGTAGCTGTTCGTTCGAATGGCGCAGGCCTTCCGCGGCGGCGGCCACACGCACCGACGAACCGTGGCGCCAAACCGCAAATATCACAGCCGTGACTACAGCGATAATCAGCCATAGGCCTACCAGCATCATCGTTTGCCTGCGGTCCGAGACCGCCAAGGCCTCTTCGCGGTCGACGCTGCGGATCAGGGTCCAGGGCAGGCCCGGTATGCTGCGGGACGTCGCGGCCACCTCGCGGCCTTCATAATTGGAAAAGATGCCGAAACCGCCAATCTGCTCCAGCAGGTTGGCAGCGGCCAGGCGGTTGGTGTCGAGCGCCAGGGTTCGCTTCAATGGTGCGGTGCCGTCCGCCAGGGGTGAAAGATATTCCACCGTCGCGCCGATTTTCCGCACCAGGTAGGTCTGTGCGCTTTTCAGGGTCTCGCCCGGCTGGATCAATCGCTTGAACAAATCCTTGTCGACGAGGCGAATGCCCAACACCGCGCCCACCTGATCGGCTGGCTGGTTCTCCCCCTGCACTGCAAATACTGGCTGCAGAAAGGCAATTGTCGCTTGCCCGGAGGGGCCCAGGTAGATATCCAGCACGCCACGCGAACCCAGTTTGGTGCCGCGGACAAAGTCCTGCAGGCGGCTATCGAGTGGCGGTGTACCTGGCGTCGTGACCAATATCTCGCCCTTGCGGTCAATCAGGGCAAGGCCAGCCACGCCGATCCGTTTCACATTCGCCTGGACTTCCGAATCCGGGATCGGATTATCGAAACCGGATTGCTCCGCCGTTACGGTTAGCAAATTGCCAAGATATTCGGCCTGGGCAGACTCGTCCGTAACGGCGTCCGATTGGCCCGCGGAAAGGGACAATTCAGTCAGGTAAAGTTGCAGCGATAGATTGTCCGCCAGATCGGAGAGCGTTTTGAACTGCTGGTCCCGCCATTCCACCACGGCTTGAGCCCGGCTGGCTGCAACGATGCCAAGGCGAACCTGCCATTGATGCAGATCGCGTTCGCCCTCGGCAGCGACAAAGCGATGGACAGCAATCATGCCGATGACGGCGCACAGAAGCAGTAAGACGCCAACGATGACGACATTGCGGTTCAAATTGGCCAAGGACACGCCTCCCTCTTTATCGCCACAGTACAGCAATATTCAGTGTTCGAAAACGAACCAACCTAAATGGACATCATATTATTTAAGAATTCGATATACTTCGGGCGAATTTCCTGTCTTGAGATATGTTGTTTCATTCCCGGCCTCTGCCGCCGTTACTTCGGGAACCGATTATTCGATGAAAATTCCGTTGCTCGCGGTCGCTGTGGCACTGGCCATCAATATCCTGTGGGGTGCCAATCCGGTCGCCGTGAAGATGGGGCTGGCCGCGTTTCCGCCTCTGTGGAGCGCCTTTATCCGCTTTGCCATCGGTAGCTTTTGCATTGCCTTATGGGCGTGGTGCAACGGTCAGCGGATTTGGCCGGCACGCGGCGAATGGCGCGGCTTGGTGATCCTTGCGCTTTGGTTCATGACGCAGATCGGCATGATGAACTTCGGCATCAACTTCACATCCGGCGCATCCGCCGCCATCATGACTGCAACCTTTCCTCTGTTCGCCGGCATCTTCGCGCATTTTATGATTGCCGGTGACAGATTAAGCGTCATCAGGTTGACGGGTCTCTTGATCGCGTTTTTCGGCGTCGCTCTGGTGTTGACGAAAGGCCAGATCCCAGAGGAGCTGTCCCGCGCCAATATCGGCGACATGATCTTATTGGCCAGCGCGATCCTGCTGGGCGGGCGTATGATCTTTACAGCACAGTTGGTTAGCCGCATCGAGCCGACCCGCGTCGTGTTTTGGCAGATGGTTTTGTCATTGGGGGTGTTTGCCGCCGGCGCGGTGTTTTGGGAGGACATCCTGTGGGAAGAGACAGGCTGGAGACCGGTAGGGGCATTGGTTTACCAGGGCGTCGTGATCGCGGGTTTGGCTTTCATGGTCAACGCCTGGCTGATAAAGCGCTATAGCCCGACCGTCGTAGTCAGCTTCGGGTTCATTTCGCCTATTTCCGGCGTGGCATTGAGCGCCCTGCTGTTGGGTGATCCCATGACTTGGGATCTTGCCGCGGGCACGGTGTGTGTCGGCGCCGGCCTCATTATTCTGACCAAACGGGCGCAGGTGCGCGTAGAAGCCTAGTACATCCAGGCATCGCACGTCATAATTCGGCCAAGGGAGACAAAACATGAATGCAAAGCCGGAAATTCACTTCAGCGCCTGTCCGCATGACTGTCCTTCGACCTGCGCCTTGGAAGTGGAGAAGTTGGACCAGTACACCATAGGGCGGGTCCGTGGCGCGTCCGAGAATACCTATACGGCTGGTGTGGTCTGCGGCAAGGTCGCGCGTTACGCCGAACGCATTCATCATCCCGATCGTTTGACCCAACCCATGCGGCGCAACGGGGCCCGGGGTTCAGGCGAATTCGAGACCATTGACTGGGATGATGCCCTGGATGAAGTGGCGGAGGCGTTGCTGCGCGCCGAACAGCGCCATGGTGCGGAAACGGTATGGCCCTATTTCTACGCCGGCACCATGGGTTTCGTCATGCGCGACGGTATCAATCGATTGCGCCACGCCAAGAAATATTCCGGCATGTATGCCACGATTTGCGTCACATCAGCCTGGAACGGCTTCATTGCCGGTACCGGCCGCCTGGCGGGTGCCGATCCGCGCGAGATGGCGAAAGCGGACTGCCTGGTGATATGGGGCACCAATCCGGTCAATACCCAAGTCAATGTCATGACCCATGCAATGCGGGCGCGCCGGGCGGGCGGCAAGATCGTGCACATCGATACTTACCGCAACGGCACGGCAGAACAGGCGGACCTTTTCCTCTGTGTCCGTCCCGGAACCGATGGTGCTTTGGCCTGCGCGGTTATGCACATCCTGTTTCGCGACGGATACGCCAACCGCGCCTATCTAGAGAAATACACCGACTGCCCGGGCGAACTGGAGGCACACCTGAAGGACAAGACCCCGGCTTGGGCCGAGGCAATTACTGGCGTGCCCGCAACGGATATTGAAACCTTCGCCAAGTTGGTGGGCGAGACGCCGAAGACTTTCTTCAGGCTAGGCTATGGCTTTTCGCGCCAACGCAATGGCGTCGTCAACATGCACGCTGCTTCTTGCATCGCCGCCGTCACCGGGGCTTGGCTGCACGAAGGAGGCGGCGCCTTCCATAACAATGGCTCCATCTATCACTTCGACAAAACGGTGATCGAAGGCATGGATGTTCTGGACCATTCGGTCCGTGTCCTCGATCAATCACGGATCGGCCCTATACTGACCGGTGATGCGGACGCCCTTATGCATGGGCCTCCGGTTACCGCGTTGTTTATCCAAAACACCAATCCCATGCGCGTGGCACCGGATCACAATCTGGTCCGCGAAGGGTTCGCCCGGGACGATCTGTTCACCTGTGTGCACGAACAATTCATGACCGAGACCGCCCAACAGGCCGACATCGTGCTGCCGGCGACCATGTTTCTTGAGCATGACGACATCTATCAGGGTGGTGGGCATCAATACATCACGCTCGGTCCCAAGATCGTCGAAGCGCCAGGGGAATGCCGGTCGAACCACGATGTCATTGTCGCCCTGGCGAAACGCCTAGGCGCGGAACATCCCGGTTTCGAAATGACGCCGATGGAACTGATCGATGCCACCCTGCAGGCGTCCGGCTGGGGTACGGCGGCGAACCTGGCCGAACAGCGCTGGATCGATTGCCAGCCACCCTTCGACCGGGCGCACTACATAGAAGGCTTCAACCACCCCGACGGCAAATTCCGCTTTGCCCCGAAATGGGCGGATGTGTTGCCTCACGGCTTTGGACCCGAAGGCGGATTGGAGCAGATGCCGAAGTTGCCTGATCATTGGCCCGTCATCGAGGAGGCGACAGAGGCCATGCCCTACCGACTGGTGACGGCGCCAGCGCGCAGTTATTTGAACTCATCATTCACGGAGACGCCTACATCCGCTGCGCGGGAAGTCAAGCCGACGGTCATGATGCATCCCGACGATGCAGCCAATTTGGGCGTGAAGAACGACGACAAGGTTTATCTAGGTAACGACCGAGGCCAGTTGCCTATCGCTGTGGAGGTGTTTGATGGCGTGCAGCGGGGCGTTGTAGTGGTGGAGAGCATCTGGCCTAACGACGCTTTTGAAGGCGGAAAGGGGATCAATGTCTTGACGGGGGCTGACCCCGTGGCGCCGGTGGGCGGCGCGGCCTTTCACGACAACCGTATCTGGATCAGGAGGACGGCATGAGCCAGGCGGAGACGGCCCAAGCGGTCGAAAACCCGTTCGCGGATGGCACAGCCTTCATCGAAGGGGAGTATGTCCCCATCGCAGAGGCCCGCATTCCCATAACGGACTGGGGCTTTTTGCGGTCGGATGTCACATATGACGTAGTCGCCGTATGGAACGGCGGCTTTTTCCGGCTCGAGGATCACCTGGACCGGTTCTTCCGCGGCGTTGGAAAGCTGCATATGCAATCCCCGCACGACCGGGCAGAGGTGCAGGCGATCCTTTCAGAATGTGTTGCCCGTGCTGGTCTGCGCGAGGCCTATGTGGAGATGATCCTGACCCGCGGCACGCCGCCACCTGGCAGCCGCGATCCCAGGGCGTGCGAGAACCGTTTTTACGCTTTAGCCATACCCTATGTATGGATCGCATCGCCGGAAAAACAAGAACACGGCTTGCACATGACGATAAGCAGTGTGCCGCGCATTGCGCCGGAGTCCGTTGATCCGACCGTGAAGAACTTTCACTGGGGCGACATGGTCAAGGGCCTGTTCGAGGCCTATGACAGAGGCAGCGAGACTACGGTCCTCACCGACGGTGAAGGCCATATTACCGAAGGGCCGGGCTTTAACCTGTTTGCCAGCATTGGAGGCCGTCTGATCACGCCGGCGGAAGGCGTGCTTTTGGGCATAACCCGCAAGACCGTGATCGAGCTGGCCGAGTCCCTGAACGTGAAGGTGGATGTCGGCGTTCTATCGGAGGCCGAACTGCGCGATGCGGAGGAGATTTTCATTTCCTCGACTGCAGGCGGCGTCATGCCCATTACCCGTCTGGACGATCAACCGGTGAGTGACGGCGCGCCTGGCCCGCTGACCCAGCGCCTGCGGCAGATGTATTGGGACGCTCATGACGACGAGCGTTATGTCACGCGGATCGACTATCGTTAGCTGCCCGTAGGGGTCCGGTCAGGGCAAGAGCCAGTGGCACAGTTGTCAGTGCCAGCAGGCCGACAATGGCTAGGGTTTCCGCCACGCCGAACTGATCGCTTAGAAATCCGAAGATGGTCGGTGCAATGGCCCAGGCGCCGATTGTCAGGGTCATGAACAGGCCGAAGCCACGACCGTGACGGTCTGGTGCCACAAACTCGGCGACACTGGCATAGAGCACCGATGAGGTGCCGTTTAGGGCAACACCCACCGCCGGCAAAATGAACAGGCACATTTCCAGCGGCAGGGGCAGAAGCAACAGTATGCCCCCGCCCGTGGCAATCTCGCTCAATACGGCTGTCCGCACGATGCCCAGACGTTCGGCGATAAGACCACAGATCAATTTTCCGCCCGCGCCGCCTGCGAAGACCAACACTAGGGCAAAACCGACCATTTCAATTGCCGCCCCTTTGGCGATCAGCAAGAACGGCAAGAACGTTATGAAGCCGGCGCGGCAGGCCCCATCGATCATGGATGTGGCAGAAAGCAGCGTATAGCCACGCTGTTGCTCAATCCCCCAGTCACCGGACCGTCGCACTTTCGACCATTTCTCCATTGATACGGACGGCCTATCGCCGGTTCCAAGATTCCGAAACAACAGCAGTAGAATAAAGGCCGCGACGATGCCGAAGATGCCATATCCAGTGGTGATGTAACGCCAATCCAGCGTCGCCAAGGCGAGTGCCGCCAGACCCGGGACCGCCATTTTTCCCAGATCACCGGAAAAATTGTAAATTCCCAGAGCGGCCCGCATGGGGCCGTCTTCATAGGCCCGCGCCACAAGCGTGGAGTTCAAAGGATGTTGCGGGCTGGTGCCAATACCCGCTATGGCCATTGCCGCAGCCAGGCCAAGGGCACCGCCGGCAAAACCGAGAAAACAGAAGCCCAAGCCGGCCAGAATGGTTCCGACGACCAGAATGCGTCGTTCGCCCCAGCGCTCGGACGCCAGGCCCGCAGGTAGCTGCCCGATCGTCATGGCGCCGGAATACGTGGACGATATGGCACCCACCTGAGAGAGGCTCAATGCGAATTCGGCTTGCCAAATGGGCAACAGAATAACGATCAGATCGGAAAATCCGTCATGGATGAAATGGGTGCCGCAGGAAGCACCGAGGATGCGCCGGCGGCGAACCTCGACGGCAGCTACCATCTTGCGCCAGGGGGGCGTTCAACCGTATCGAGGAACTCCAAGACATGGGCGTGCAATGCGGGTCCGGCGCTGATCACGGACTTGTGGCGGGGATCAGGCAGGTTGTAGGCGAAATCCTGACCATGGGAGTTGGTATTGACACCGCCGGCCTCCGACAAGATCAGTTCGGCGGCGGCAATATCCCAATCGCTTTTGCCGGACAATGATATGCAGGCATCGTATCGGCCTTCGGCCACCAGGCACATGCGATAGGCGATCGAATTCACCATGTGGATGGTGACGTCGGCCGGCTTGTGAAGCGGCCCGGCATTTCTGAACAGGTTCCGCCCGGTCAAAAGCCGCGCGCCCTCGAAATCCGGCGCCGCGCTAACTTTGATCAGCTCACCGTTCAGGCGAGCGCCGCTGCCCTGCACCGCGTCGTAAAACTCTTCCCTCGCAGGATTATAGACCGCCGCCGCGACGGGCCGGCCGTCGCGCACAAGCGCGGCGCAGACCGTAAATTCCGCCCGTTGCTGGATAAAAGCCCTCGTACCGTCGATGGGGTCGACGACCCAGATGTCTCGGCATTCGAGCCGTCTCGGATCGTCTTCGGTTTCTTCCGACAGCCAACCATAGTCGGGCCGGTTGCCCATCAGTTTTTCGCGCAGCAGGTCATCGACGGCATGATCCGCTTCGGAGACGGGATCATCGTCTCCCTTGTCCCAGTGCTTGACGCCGTTATTGAAGTAATCGAGCGCCAGGGCGCCGCCCTCGCGTACGGTCTCCAAAAGCAGTGCGTGATCGCTGGCCAGTTGTGTCACGTTCCCGCCACCGTCAGGCCATCGATCCGCAGGGTCGGCGCATTGCTGCCATACCGGAATACCAAATCATTTGCCGGCGACGTTTCCAGAAACATGTTCTTTAGATTTCCGGCAATGGTCAGTTCCGAGACCGGATAAACCAGTTCTCCATTCTCGATCCAGAACCCGGCGGCACCGCGGCTATAATCACCGGTAACGCCGTTTACGCCGAAGCCGATTAGTTCCGTCACATACAGACCAGAGGATATGTCTTTCAGCATCGCCTCGGGGCTTTGCTCTCCTGGTTGCATATAGAGGTTGGTAGTACTGGGTGACGGGGGGCCTGATGTGCCCCGGCTGGCATGGCCCGTGGTTTCCAGCTTCAATTGCCGCGCCGATGCAGAATCCATTATCCAAGTGGTCAATACGCCGCCGTCCGCCAACAGCCACTCGCGGTTGGCTACGCCTTCGCCGTCGAATGGTTTCGAGGCCAGGCCGCGCGGGCGATGGGGTTCGTCGACGATGTTTACATTTGGATTGAACACCGCCTTACCCAAGCTGTCCTTCAGGAAGGAAGTTCCCCGCGCCACGGATGTGCCGCTTATGGCGCCGGCGAAATGACCCAGAATGGATCGGGAGACCCTAGGGTCGAAAACCACAGGGACCTGCTGGCTTTCCACTTTGCGGGGATTAAGCCGCCGGACCGCCTGTTCCCCGGCTTTTGTGCCGACCGCGGTTGCATCGTCCAAATCACCGGCATGTCGGGCGGAAGCGAAATCATAATCGCGCTCCATGCCTGTGCCTTCCCCGGCAATGACCGAAGCAAAAAGGGAATGTGACGAAGTCATATAGCCGCCCGCGAATCCATCCGATGTCACAAGTGCGATGCGGTTGCGGCCCCAACTGGCGCCGGCGCTCTCTGAGTTGCTGACGCCATCCACAGCCAAGGCCGCCTCTTCTGCCTCGGCAGCAAGGCCGTAAAGCCGTTCCGGTGACGGCTCCATTGGGTCGTTCAGGTCCAAGTCGGGGAAATCACTTGCCAGCCGTTGCTTGTCGGCCAAACCGCAATAAGGATCATCCGGCATGGCTGCGGCCATCAACAGGCCACGTTGTAACAGTTCATCAAGGCTGGATGGAGAGATATCGGTGGAGGAAACAATCGCCTGTTTCTGACCCATGAAAACGCGCAGGCCTAGATCCTTGCTTTCTGATCGTTCCAAATCCTCGCGGGCGCCCAGACGATAACTGACCTCTAACGAAGTGGATTCAAAGAGGACCGCATCGGCGGCGTCGGCACCACCCTGCTTTGCCTTGGCCACCAGGTCGGACAAAAGTTCAAGGTCATTGGCCGTATCGGCGTGCTGTTGGCTCATGCGGTGTCTCCACCTTGCTGTCTGATTGTTTGACGTTTGTATAAGCGTTCCGTGCCGGCATTGCGACCGCCACGGCGATAAACTGGGGGAAAAGTGCTAAGGAAGAGGTAAGAGCCAGGGGGGATAACGTCAATGCCGCTGACGGGTTTGTCACAATGCGGCTCGGGTCATAGGTGAGGAGGGCAGGGGTGGTATTGCGCATGATGGGCCGAACCGCACCAGTTTTTGGCTGGGTGCGTTGGTTTGGAGCTAGAAATCCGAAACGATGCCCTTGCGCTCCCAATCGCCGTATCGCGTGGGTTCGGGCCCCTTCGGGCCACCGATTTCCTTGGGTTTCTTCGGTTTCTCTTCGGCTGCCGGTTTGTCGCCGCCGTCCTTTGTTGTTTGCTGCGGCTTGTCGCTCATGGCGGGAACCTTCTGCAAAAATTATTCTGACTGGAATGATTGACGGTGAACCTACCAGCGTCATGCCGATGGCGCCAGCGCTTGGATCGACAACAACATGAGTAGCGCCGGCCAGAACTCCCGTGCCACCGCGGCAAGGCTCTTGCGCCGTATATTGGACCGAGGCCAGATGCTCGATCTCGCGCTTGCCGATGAGATGGCCGAGGGCGGTGCGATGAGCCGGCTGGCACCTCGTGACCGTGCCTTCGCCCGATTGATGGTGGTCACGGTGCTGCGCAGGTTGGGGCAAATTGATGATGCAATCGGCCGATGTCTGGACCGGCCACTCAACAAGTCAGCAAAACCCGCGGGCACCGCGTTGCGCCTTGCCGCCGCCCAAACAATGTTTCTAGGTACGCCGGATCATGCGGTGGCCGATGGTGCCGTCCGGCTGATGGGGCGACGGCAAAGGCATCTGAGCGGCTTGGTAAACGCCGTGGCACGGCGCCTGATACGCGAGAAGACAGCGATCTTGAACGATCAAGACGAAGTGGTGCTGAACTGTCCGGCCTGGCTTCGCGAGTCCTGGTCCAGCGCATACGGTGACGATACGACGCGAAAAATGATCGCGGCAATGCTGGTGGAGCCGAGCCTGGACTTAACAGTGAAGGGGAATGCCGAGGATTGGGCGAGGAAACTGGACGCGGAAATACTGCCGACTGGAACATTGCGTCGCGCTGGCGGCGGCGCGATCCAGGCTTTGCCTGGTTTCGAGGAGGGGGAGTGGTGGGTCCAGGATACGGCGGCGACCCTGCCTGTTCGCCTGTTGGGCGATGTTGCGGGCCGGGAAGTTCTGGACCTATGCGCGGCGCCAGGCGGGAAGGCGGCTCAATTGGCGGCCTTGGGCGCGCGGGTAACGGCGGTGGACAGATCTGCCGAGCGGATGGCCGTTCTGGAAGGCAATCTGTCCCGGTTGCGTCTGCGCGCACAGACGATCGTTGCCGATGCTCTAACGTGGCAACCGGCGAATGCATTTGACTTCATACTTTTGGACGCGCCCTGCAGCGCGACGGGAACCATCCGGCGGCACCCGGATATCTGGCACCTGCGGACCCCCAAAGATGTGGATGCTGCTTCGGATATGCAGGCGAGACTGCTGCAGAGAGCGGTGGATATGCTCGCACCGGGCGGCAAGTTGGTCTTTTGCACCTGTTCTCTGCAGCCAGCGGAGGGTGAGGAGTTGATAAAGGTGCTGCTGGAAACCGGATCGCCGGTCCGCCCCGATTCTCTCGATTCCGAGGAAATATTCGGTTTAAAGGAACTGATCGGAAGCGACGGGGGTATGCGCTCCCTTCCGCATCACCTTGGTGGAATGGACGGATTCTATGCGTTTCGTCTTCTCCGGGAGAGATAATTTCGGCGACCTTGCGGCCAAATAGGCAACCTGCTACCAACCCCACATGCAACAAGCCGTTCGTATCGCGCCGTCCATCCTTTCCGCCGATTTTTCCAAGCTTGGAGAGGAGGTTCGGGCGGTAAGCGCCGCCGGTGCAGACTACATCCACATTGATGTCATGGATGGCCATTTCGTTCCGAACCTGACGATCGGCCCTTCCGTAGTTGCCGCGCTTCGCCCCCATAGCGAACTGACATTCGATGTTCATTTGATGATCAGCCCAGTCGATCCTTACATCCCGGCATTCGTCTCCGCCGGTGGCGAAATCATCACCGTGCATGCGGAAGCCGGCGCCCACCTGCACCGAACGATCCAGTTGATCAAGGATCAAGGCGCGCGGGCCGGTTTGGCTCTTAATCCGGGAACGCCCGTGTCGGCAGTGGAACCGGTGCTTGATGATTTGGATCTGATATTGGTGATGAGCGTTAATCCCGGGTTCGGGGGGCAAACATTTCTATCCGGGCAATTGGCGAAAGTTGAACAGTTGCGGCAATTGATTGACCAATCAGGCCGTGAGATCGATTTGCAAGTGGATGGCGGGATCAACAAAGACAATGCGGGCGATGCGATCGCAGCCGGCGCGGATGTGTTGGTCGCGGGCACGGCGACATTTACAGGCGGCGCCGCGCAGTACAAGGCGAATATCGAAGCGTTGCGTGCGGCGGCACCATAGGGCTAGGCAAGTATGGAGTCATGAACGGTAGCTGGAAACGGCTGAGAAACGCCGGTTACCGCAGTCGTTTGTATCGTTACGCACTCGGCCGCAATAGGGTCGAAAGCCTCGAATATTTGCCGCAGGACCCCTGGCCCGGTGATCCCAACAAGGCAGATGAACTGTTTAGGGGGCGATATCGTTTCGTTGGCCGCGAAGCACAAGCGCCGAACCAGCCGCCTTGGCGCTTGCGACCGGATGACAAAGATTGGCAAGCCGCGTTGCACGGGTTCGAGTGGCTGCGCCATTTCGAAGCCTCCGGCGGCGATGCCGCCCGATTTCAGGCACGCCGATTGGTGCGTTCCTGGATTGATCTTTGTGGGGAGATTGACCCGGTTCGTTGGGCACCGGCCGTGCTTGGCGAACGGCTGACGGCGTGGTTGAGCCATGGCAGCATGTTGCTGCAGGAATGCGAGGCGCCGTTTCAGGACAAGTTCCTTGCCTCCCTGGCGATGCAATGGCGGCATTTGCGACGAACTTTCACCGACGCTGAACACGGGCAAGATCAAATCATCGCACATGTAGGACTTGCCTATGGCGCCATGGCGTTTGCCGATCAAGCCTCTGCCTTGCAAAGCCAATTAAACCAGCTTGAGACCGTTGTCTCCCGACAGGTGCTTTCCGACGGTGGGTATGTCAGCCGCGCGCCAAGTGATTTGCTGGCGGTCCTGCGGCGGCTTATTGCCTTGCGCGAGGCGCTTGAGGGGAAGGGGGCGGGTACACCTGAATGGCTGCGGGAAACGATCGCCTTGATGGTGCCTCACCTACGCGGCTTGCGCCATGGAGACGGCGGATTGGCGTTGTTTAATGGGGGCTTTGAGGAGGGGCAGGACCTCGTCTCTTTGACTTTGAGCAAGGCTGGGGTGCGGGGACGGGCACTACTAAGCGCCAACCAGTCTGGGTTTCAGCGTTTGACGGCTGGCCGGGCGGTCATCCTGGCGGATGCCGGCGCGCCACCGGCGGGCATCTGGGGCCGAACGGCCCATTCGGGGGGAGGCGGGTTCGAGTTTTCCGTCGGCCGTCATCGTTTGGTTGTGAATTGCGGCAGCGGACGCTTTCGTGACGGTGACTGGCAAATGGCCGCGCGGGCGACGGCAGCGCATTCAACGCTGCATTTGGCCGAAGACAATGCCTGGCCGATCGCGGCGGATGGGACATTTGGCGCCAATCCGGAAAAACTTCATTGCCGGCGCCGCGAGGATGAATTCGGCAACACCTGGCTAGAGTTGCGACATGAAGGCTATCGCAAGCGATATGGTTTGACCCATCGGCGACGCCTCTACCTTGACGCTACAGGAACGGATATGCGTGGCGAAGACCGCCTTGATGGCGGAAATTCGAAAGGCGACCTCGCAAAAGCGGATGCCGTGCTTGCAACTTTGCGGTTTCATCTTCATCCGAATGTGCAGGCGTCCACGCTTCACGGCGGCTCAGCCGTTCTGCTTCGCCTTGGTGATGGCACCGGTTGGCGGTTTCGTTCAAGTGGTGCTGAATTCTCGCTGCAGGACAGCATCTATTTGGGGCAGCGCAACAGCGCCCGTCGCAGCACGCAAATCGTGCTGACAACGGCAACCGACCCTGGCGGCACCGCGATCAAATGGGCCTTCCAAAAAGTTTAGGCGGTGATGATTGATACGCCGTTGGCCGATCCCAAGATCACTTGTTCGGCCATACCGCAAAACAAACCGTGGTCGACAACGCCAGGCCAAACGGAAAGTTGCTTTGCAAGACTTGCAGGTTCGGTGATCGATGGGCCGAAACTGCCATCAAGTATCCAATGACCCTCGTCAGTCTGAAACGGTTCGCCATTCGCAACCGTGCGTAGGTTCACGGATGCACCCATGTCGGACAAGCGTTGCGTGATCGGTTGCCGCGCCATAGGAATGATTTCCACCGGCAACGGAAATGCACCCAGCACGTCGACCTGTTTGCTCGAATCGGCGATGACAACGAACCGTTTCGCCGCGCTCGCAACAATCTTCTCACGCAACAAGGCACCGCCGCCGCCCTTGATCAAATTTAGCGAGGCATCGAATTCATCTGTACCGTCAACCGCGAGGTCAAGAATCGGCGTGTCATCCAAATTGCTCAATGAAATACCCAGTTGTAGGCATAGGGCTACACTGCGTTCGGATGTGGGAACACCCGACACCTTCAAACCAGCCTTCACCTTTTGCCCCAATAAATGGATAAATTGCTCGGCCGTCGAACCAGTGCCGATGCCAAGGCGCATGCCGTCTTCCACCAGTTCCACAGCCGCCGCCGCCGCTATACGCTTCGCTTCGTCACTCATCTTTGCGACCTTTTGTCTCTGACCCGACTTTGGGTCGTTTCAGTCGGACGCTATCCAGGCTATATGTTCGCCATGTCAAATTCCGCAAGCGGCGCCCCCGCCACAAATCCACTGCTCAAACTTGCCCTCGAAATTGGGCCTTTGGTCTTGTTCTTCATTGCCAATGCAAGAGCCGGCATCTTTTGGGCGACCGGCGCTTTCATGGTAGCGATTTTCGTTTCCTTGTCGATCACGTGGATGTTGGAACGCCGGGTGCCCACCCTGCCTTTGGTTACGGGTGTGTTCGTGCTCGTATTCGGCGGATTGACCCTGGTTCTGCAGGATGAATTATTCATCAAGCTAAAACCGACCATCGTCAATACGCTGTTCGCAGTCATCCTGTTCGGCGGATTGGTCTGGCGCAAGTCCTTCCTCAAAAGCCTTATGGGCGGCATGTTCGCGATGACTGATCAGGGCTGGCGTATTCTGACGTTTCGCTGGGCGCTGTTCTTCATTTTCCTCGCCGTCTTGAACGAGATCGTTTGGCGCAACACATCGACGGATACGTGGGTCAGTTTCAAGGTGTTTGGCATTATGCCGCTGACGCTGATTTTCTCGCTTTCCCAGCTGCCAGCCATGAACCGACATCGAATACCTGATGACAGGGACAACGGGTGATGTTTGAAGGGCGCAGCCTATCGTGCGTTCGTGGTGAGAGGCTTATTTTTTCTGGGTTGGATTTTTCCCTCGCGCCTGGTCAAGCCGTGGTGCTGCGCGGCCCCAATGGCTGTGGCAAGACCAGCTTGCTGCGGATTGCAGCGACGTTGCTACGAGCCGCTGATGGTCAAATGACCTGGGGGGGCAGCGATATCGGAGAGGAAATCGACGAGCATCGTAATAGACTGCACTTCATCGGCCACCAAGACGCCGTGAAAAGCGCGCTTACGGTGCGCGAGAACGTATCCACTTGGGCAAACATACGGGGTGCCAGCGAAAACCGCGTTGATGACGCCCTTGCCGCCTTCGATATTCTTCATCTTGCAGACACACCTGCGCAATACCTTTCGGCCGGTCAGCACAGGCGAACGGCCTTGGCCAGGCTGGTCGCATCCCCTGCCGAGTTGTGGCTGCTGGACGAGCCCACGGTTTCATTGGATGCAGATGGTACAGCCTGCCTGCAACGCGTCATTTCAGACCATCGGGCAGCAGACGGCATGGTTATGGCCGCGACCCATATCGAACTAGGCCTCGACGATGCCGAAATGCTGCAATTGAAGCCGCAATGAATAGCTTCCTAGCGGTAATTCTGCGCGATCTGCGGCTCGCCGTCCGACAAGGTGGTGCGACGTTTCTGGCTTTGATCTTCTTTGTTCTGACGGTAACTCTATTTCCCTTGGGGATCGGACCCGAACCGGCGATCCTGGCGCGGGTCGCGCCGGGAGTTCTTTGGGTAGCTGCTTTGCTGGCGGCTATGTTGTCGTTGGACCGGCTGTTTCAAGCGGATTTCGAAGATGGCAGTTTGGAGCAACTGGCTCTGTCCGGATTGCCTGTCGGCGCCATGGTTTTTGGCAAGATCATCGCCCATTGGCTGACGACAGGACTGCCGTTGCTTCTGGCTTCGCCCGTCCTGGCGGTTCTTTTGAATATGAACAATGAAGGGTTCACGGCCCTTTTGTTCGCGATGATGATCGGAACCCCGGCTCTCAGTTTGATCGGTTCCATTGGCGCGGCCTTGACCCTGACGGTGCGGCGGGGTGGTGTATTGCTGTCACTGTTAGTCTTGCCGCTTTACATCCCTGTATTGATATTTGGCGTATCGGCAATCGATGCCGCGGTACACGGTCTTAACGCCAAGCCTCATCTCTTATTGCTTGCAGCATTGACGGTTGCCTGTCTGCCGCTTTGCCCGTGGGCGGCGGCTGCAGCGGTCAAACTGTCTCTGGAATAAGGGCTTTGGCCATCAAGTTGCCGCGACAATTTGTTACCGCCATGGTGCTTGCGCCTGCGACGACAGGGGGCTACATCTCAGCCTATGTCAATGCACTATTTTGCAAATCCGGCACGGTTCACCCGGTTGGCTGGCCGCATTCAGCCCTGGGCGGGCGCATTAACGGCAGTCTTGCTGCTAGTCGGGCTCTATTTGGCACTTGTGGTTGCGCCGGCTGACTATCAACAGGGCGATACGGTCAGGATCATGTTCGTGCACGTCCCATCGGCTTGGATGGCTCTGTTCTGCTATTCATTCATGGCAGTGGCCAGCGCCGTCGCACTGATATGGAAACATCCGTTGGCGGATTTGTCGGCCAAGGCTACCGCGCCTATCGGTGCCGGTTTTACCTTCTTGGCCTTGGTGACCGGCTCGTTGTGGGGCAAACCGATGTGGGGAACCTGGTGGGTTTGGGATGCCCGCTTGACCTCGGTTCTCATACTTCTATTCCTTTATCTGGGCTATATGGCCCTTTGGCAGGCGATAGAAGACAGTCAGAAAGCGGCAAAGGCTGCGGCCGTTTTGGCGCTGGTCGGCGCCGTCAACGTACCGATCATCAAGTTCTCGGTAGATTGGTGGAACACGCTGCATCAACCGGCCAGTGTCCTGCGCATGGACGGCCCAGCGATCCATCCGAGCATGCTTTGGCCGTTATTGATCATGGCTCTGGCGTTCAAAGTCTATTTCGTGACCTTATTGCTCGCTCGAATTCGAATGGAACTGAACTTGCGCCGAATTAGGTCAATACGCTTGGCTGAAAGGGCGAGCTGATGGACGAATTAATTCAATTCCTGGGGATGGGGGGATACGGCGGATACGTCTGGCCGGCTTTCGGCGTTGTCCTCTTCGTTATGGTATCTTTGTGGATCACCAGTATTCGCGCTTGGCGCAAGTCGGAAGAAACGTTGATGACTTTGCGCGAAGGTCGTCGCAGAAGCGAAGGGTTCGAGAAATGACCCGGAAGCGCCGCCGTCTTTATATTGTCGCTGGATTCATGCTCGTCCTTGGCACAGCCGCTGCTTTGGTCCTGATGGCGTTTGAGGAAAACATCGTATTCTTCTATTCGCCGACCGAACTGGCGCGCAAGATGGAGCAGGAGCCAATTCCGCCCAATCGGCGGTTGCGCATCGGCGGCCTGGTGGAAGAGGGATCGGTCAACCGGGAAAAGGACGGTTTGACGATAGCGTTTCGAGTTACCGACACCGTCGAGGTGGTGCCTGTACGATTTCGCGGCTTGTTGCCGGATCTGTTTCGTGAAGGCCAAGGCGTTGTTGCCGAGGGGAGTTTGGCAGCAGATGGTACATTCGTTGCGACGGAAGTGCTGGCTAAACACGACGAGAATTACATGCCTAAGGAAGTCGCGGAGGCTTTGAAAGAAGCGGGGCAGTGGCAGGGGGACCACGAATGACGAATGAAGAAGCAGCGGAAAAACCTTGCGTACTGTTGATTGAACCAATTCCGAGTTGGATCGTTGATCGGGCTCGCGCTGAATTCGACCTGATCGTATTGCCCCACGAAAGCGAGCGGCCGGCAGAGTTGTTGGAGAATGCTGAACGCATCCAGGGTATTGCGATGCCTGGCTTCGCCAAGGTCGACGCGGCGATGATGGAACTATTGCCTAATTTGGAGATAGCGGCTTGTTTTGGCGTCGGATTTGACGGGATAGATACGACCTATGCAACGGCTAACGGAATAGCCGTTACCAACACGCCTGGTGTATTGACTGATTGTGTCGCCGACCTGGGGATGGCCCTCATTTTGGCCACACTGCGACGCGTGGTCGTTGGTGACCGTTATGTTCGTTCGGGTCGGTGGGTTTCGGAAGGATTCATGGATCTGACGGATTCACCGCGAGGTCGGGTGTTGGGCATCGTTGGATTGGGGCGGATCGGCCTCGAATTATCGAAGCGTGCGGAGGCGTTCGGCATGTCGATCGCCTATCACAACCGAACCGAAAGGAATGACGTTTCTTATCCTTACTATTCCAGTCCCATTGCACTTGCCGAAGCTTGCGATGTGTTGGCTCTGACTTGTCCAGGTGGCGATGCGACGCTGAACCTAATTAACCAAGAGGTTCTATCGGCTCTCGGTCCCAAGGGATTCTTGATCAACATAGCGCGGGGCAGCGTTGTCGACGAAGCCGCATTGGTACAGGCTTTGAGAGAACATGCGATCGCTGGTGCAGGGCTCGATGTTTTTGCCGATGAGCCGAACGTGCCTGAAGAGCTCTTCTCATTCGATCATGTTGTTTTGCAGCCTCATCAAGCCAGCGCGACCGTCGAGACCCGAACAGCGATGGGAAATCTGACGATCGACAATTTGCTGGCCCATTTCGCTGGTGAGCCGTTGCCCAATAAAGTCGCATAACGCTAGGAACGCGCCGTCATGACTGCTGAAATAGGACATTACGCCCTCGTATTGGCGCTTTCGGTTGCCATCGTGCAGTCGACGATCCCGCTTTTGGGTGCCTGGCGTGGGGATTCGGGATGGATTGGTTTGGCGCGGCCGGCGGCGATCGTGCAATGCTTATTGGTCGTGGTCGCGTTTGGCGCGCTGACGCAGGCATACGTAACTTCTGATTTCTCCGTTCTGAATGTCGCGACCAATTCCCATTCCGCCAAGCCGATGCTCTACAAGATTTCCGGCGTTTGGGGTAATCACGAAGGCTCCTTGTTGTTATGGCTTTTGATCTTGGTCTTGTTCGGTGCTGCCGTAGCCATATTTGGTGGCAATCTGCCCGCTTCATTCAGGGCGCGTGTGCTGTCCGTGCAGTCCATGATTGCCGTCGGTTTTCTCCTCTTCGTCCTATTCACGTCCAACCCGTTTGAAAGACTGCTTCCCGCACCTATTGACGGTCGCGGCCTAAATCCCTTGTTGCAGGATCCTGGCCTAGCATTTCATCCACCGTTTCTGTATCTGGGCTATGTGGGCTTTTCTATGGCCTTCTCTTTTGCCGTTGCGGCCCTGATCGAGGGGCGCGTGGATGCTGCCTGGGCGCGTTGGGTCAGGCCATGGACGTTGGCGGCGTGGTGCTTCTTGACACTGGGCATAGCCCTTGGTTCTTGGTGGGCCTATTACGAACTCGGCTGGGGCGGCTGGTGGTTCTGGGATCCGGTCGAAAATGCCTCTTTCATGCCCTGGCTGGCGGGCACGGCGCTGCTGCATTCAGCCATTGTGGTGGAGAAACGGGACAGCCTGAAGAATTGGACTGTCCTTCTTGCCATCATCACCTTCTCGCTGAGTTTGCTTGGAACCTTTTTAGTTCGATCTGGCGTTTTGACGTCCGTGCATGCCTTCGCGACGGATCCGGCCCGAGGCGTATTTATACTGGCCTTCCTGACTGTTGTGATCGCGGGCTCCTTGACGCTTTATGCTGTTCGCGCGCCAAACATGAAGGGCGGCGGCATATTCTCACCGATAAGCCGGGAAGGCGGTTTGGTGCTGAACAATCTGCTTCTATCCACCGCCTGTGCAACGGTCCTACTGGGTACGCTCTACCCGCTTTTCTTGGATGCTTTGACCGGCGAAAAGATTACCGTTGGCCCACCTTATTTCAATGCGACGTTCGGCCCCCTCATGTTGCCGGTATTGATCGCAATGGCGGTTGGGCCCATGCTTTCATGGAAACGGACCGACCTCGCGGGCGCATTGCAGCGATTGAAGTTTGCAATATCGGCATCCCTAGTCGCGCTGCTTCTCACTCTAGTCCTGGCGTATGACGGGCCGTGGCTTGCTATCCCGGGCATGGCCATTGGTGTTTGGATGATTGCCGCGGCCGCCGAGGAAGCAGCTTACAGGCTGCGGCTGTTTCGCGTGCCGATGAAAGAAAGTTTACGGCGATTGGTGCGATCCCCGCGGTCAGCATGGGGGACTACGCTTGCCCATGCAGGCGCCGGAATGGTGATTGTTGGCATTGTCGCATCGTCCGCCTGGCAGGTTGAAAAGCTACAGGTAATGCGTGCGGGAGAGGCGGTATCTGTGGGCAATCTTTCATTCGAGTTTGTCGGCGCGGAGCCTTATAGAGGTCCGAACTACGATGCCGTCCGGGGAACATTCAAGGTCAGGCGAGACGGCGCTGAGGTCGCGTTATTGACGCCGGAAACCCGCTCCTATCAGGATCCGCCCATGGAAACGACGGAAGCAGCCATTCGGACGGGCTGGGGCGGTGATCTCTACGCTGTGATTGGCGATCCAACAGGCGATGGTGCCTGGTCGACCAGATTCTACGACAAACCCATGATCCATTGGCTCTGGATTGGATCCTTGGTGATGGTCCTCGGTGGTGTCGTCTCACTGACGGATCGTCGATATCGGGTCGGTGCGCCCGCGCGGCGACGTGGTACCGGCAGGTCGGACAATGAATTGTCGCCCGCGGCGTCGATGTCGGGTGAATAGGACCTCCTGCTGTGAACGAAGCCATCCAAGAACCTGCCCGCCGCCGGCCGCTGCTTCGCCTTGTGCCATTGGCCATCGCGCTTCTAATCGGCGGGTTCCTCTATGCGGGATTAAGTCTGCGTCCAAAGGAGATCCCATCTGTACTAATTGGAAAGGATGTCCCGGAGTTCAATCTTCCCGCACTGCCGGGACGCCCCAAAGGTCTCAAGACGGCGGACCTAAAAGGCGAAGTCTCGCTGGTGAACGTATTCGCTTCTTGGTGCGTATCATGCCGCGCGGAACATCCTTTGTTTATGGATCTTAGCAGCCGAGGCGTCGTGCCCGTCCATGGTCTGAACTACAAGGATGAGGCATCGGCCGCCCTCAATTGGCTGCAGCGGTTTGGTGACCCATATGACCGGGTCGGTGCCGATCTGAAGGGTAGGGTCGGCATTGACTGGGGCGTATATGGTGTGCCCGAGACATTCCTTGTAAACGCGGAAGGCCGGATCGTTTGCAAGCATATTGGCCCAGTCATGAAACAGGATCTCGAAGAAAAACTGTTGCCTGCTATTCAAGCTTTGCGACAGGGCGGCACGGCGCAATGCTAGGGAACGCTCTTCGATCCATATTGCTACTGCTTTGTCTGACGACTTTCGTCCCCCAAGCTCACGCGGTCGCTGTGGACGAACCTCTTTCAGATCCTCAATTGGAAGCCCGCGCCCGGGCGATACACAAGGAACTACGATGCCTGGTTTGTCAAAACCAATCGATCGAAGATTCCAATGCCCCGCTGGCGCGCGATCTTCGGATACTTGTTCGAGAGAGAATAGCGTCCGGCGACAGTGACGAGGCGGCAATCCGCTACATAGTCGACCGTTATGGGGACTGGGTTCTGCTGCAACCACCGGTCAAAATCGGAACCATAATTTTGTGGGCTGCGCCAGCGGTATTCCTTCTGTTGGCGGTCATTTTGGTTGCTATGTGGTATCGACGCAGAAACGCGCCTGTTTTGGTATCGGCAGCACCTTTAAGCAGCGATGAAGAATCCAGATTGAAGGATTTGCTCCAGGACAGAGATCGCGGATGACGTTTTGGATTGCAATCGGCGGTTTGTCGCTCATCGCGATCATTCCTATCCTATGGCCCTTGCTTCGACCTGGTGCTTCAAATGTCACCCGTTTGGATCATGACATTGAAGTGTATCGGGATCAGCTGCGCGAAGTGAAGGCGGAGCTGGCAGCAAATGCGATGAGTGAACGCGACGCCGAAGAGGCGGAGCGTGAGATTGAGCGTCGCATCCTGCGCGCGGCGGAGGCCGATAAGGGAGTGCGCCAACCGACGCCCCCATCGGCGCTGACTGCCGTGTTCTTGGCGCTGCTTTTGCCGGCCTTCACTCTGCTGGTCTACAGCCAAATTGGCCGTCCAATGCAGCCTGATCAACCGTTGGCTCAGCGAGATACAGCGCCCACATCCGCGCCCACAATGACAGCAGATCAGAGTGACCAGGTTAGGGAAATGGTGGAAGGCTTGGCCCAGAGATTAAGGGAGCAGCCTGACGATGCAGAAGGATGGACCCTTCTTGGCCGGTCACGGGCGGTGCTTGGTCAGTTCGAAGAAGCTGCTGCGGCATTACGTAGAGCGGTTGCCTTATCTGAAGATAATGCCGATTTGCTGGTTTCATTAGGCGATATCCTTACGAAGGCGGCGGGCGGCACGATTACATCGGAAGCCCTGGATGCTTTCGCAAAGGCGCGACAAATCGCACCGGATAATTTGGCGGCTCGCTATTTCCTTGCCATGGCCGACTTGCAGTCGGGACAACCGAGAAAGGCCTATGACGCCTGGCTGGCCTTGTACTCCGATTTGCCGCCGAACGACGAAAACCGCCAAGTCCTAGCCGAACAAATCAGACGGGTTGCCCGGCACCTCGGAATCGACCCGGAACAGGGTTTGAAGTCGGATGCACCGCCTCTTGCTGCAGGCTCGCCCACGCCATCTACTCCGCCTGCCATGCCAGATGGACCCGGCCCCGATCGGGCTGCCATGGCCGAAGCCGCAAAACTGTCCCCGTCCGAAAGACGCGAATTTATCGAATCAATGGTGGGACGACTGGCCGAGCGGTTAAGGGAAGAGCCTGATGATTTTGATGGTTGGATGCGTTTGGGCAGGTCGTATGTCGTTTTGCAGAAAAGGCAAATGGCCTCCGAAGCCTATCGGCGAGCGGCCGAACTAAGGCCTGATGATCCAGTTCCTTTGAATACGCTAGCCACAATGTTGATTGAGGCTGTGCCGGCGGATCAACCGATACCGGAATCCACGCTTTCGGTGTTGCGCCGATTGGAGACGGTGCAGCCGAACAATCCACGCGCTCTTTGGTTCTTGGGCTTGGCTGATGCCGGGGCGGGCCGCCGGGAAGAAGCTATTCGCCGGTGGCGGCGTCTTTACAATCAATTGCCGGCACAAAGCAAGCAGCGGGCCGACCTTAAGGCGGCCATTGATCGCATAGAGGCTGCCAAATAGGTGCGGTAAATCGCAAATTTACTCTCCGTTGAACCCGTGTCTTTTGGTCGCGTATGCGGTCCATTGGCAAAGGCGGCACGAAATCGCCAGTCTGAATAAATGGATTACCGGTCTGCCGAAAGCATGCGACCAAGATCGACGATCATGCTGAAATGGCTGCATGCACTGACCGTCGAGCCCCCGCGAACGGTACGTCATGGGACCCTAGTGGAAAGCACCGCCGATAAGGTCGCGCGCGATGATTAACCGCTGGACTTCGTTAGGGCCTTCACCTATCCGGCGAATGCGCATTTCGCGGTACCAGCGTTCGAAAGGGAATTCCTTCGTTACGCCATATCCACCATGTATTTGCATGGCTCGATCGACGACCCGGCCTCCCGCTTCAGTTGCGGCAATCTTGGCCATCGCCGCTTCCGTTCTGAACGGTTCGCCGGCGTCGGCCTTATGCGCAGCCGAAAGGGTCAACCAGCGCGCGGTTTGAATATCCATCTCGTTGTCGATGATCATGTTCTGGATGGTTTGCCGGGTGGCAAGGACATCACCAAACGTCTCGCGGATTTTCACATACTCGATAGCCAGTTCCTGGGCCTTCATGGCGACACCAAGGCAACTGGCTGCATATGGAATGCGGTTCCGGGTAAGCCGCTCGTTGGCGATGGAAAAACCGCCATCGACTTTTCCAAGAATATTCTCTGACGGAACGCGGAGGTTTTCGAACTGTAATTCGGTCGCATAATGCGTCGAGCGCAAAGTATGGACGATGCGGCGTACGTGGAATCCCGGCATATCCGTATCGATGATGAAACAGGTCACACCGGCCCGCCCCTTGTCAGGGCTGGTGCGGGCAAAGACAAGACCGAAATCTGCCCGGTCCGCCCCGGATATGAAGATCTTCTGTCCGTTGATAACCCAATCATCACCGTCTTGCACGGCCCGGGTCTGGATGGCGCGGGCCGGGTCGCTGCCTCCCGACGGCTCGGTCAAGCCAAAAAAGCCGCGCTTCTCACCGCGCAATGTCGGGTACAGATAGCGTTCCCGCTGGTCCTCGTTCGCATCGTAGAGTTGGGCCAATCCCATGCTGCCGAAGGTGCCATAGCAAGGTGCATATAAGCCCGCCCGGTGCTGCGACATCTCCATGGCGAGCAAAGTGCGTGTCATGACATCAAGACCGGCGCCGCCGAATTCTTCCGGAACATCCATTTGGAACAAGCCCATATCGGTGGTTATGCCCACCAATCGTTCATGGTCTTCAGCGGCCAATTCGCTTGCGTCTGGATCCATCTCCGCTTCCAGCGGTTCGATCTCTTGCCTGACGAAACGCCGAACCTGTTCAACCAGCATTCGCTGTTCGTCAGTAAGTTCCAAATCCATCGATTGGTCTCCTAGCCCAAGCTCAATTTACCGATCCGTCTCGGCCGGTGGTCCGTGTTCCCGGGCGGCAAGGCACCATGATCACCCATATGGATCTTCAACAGCTCCTCCCACCGGCTCAGATACTGCTGGTTGATCTCAATGCGAAAGTAGTGGCCGTCCCCCAGGCTCGCCAGTTGCTCTTGCAGGGCACCACGCAGGCCCCAAACGCTCTTGCCGCCAGCGTACCCGATATAAATGATTTCTTGTTCGTCATTGGATACCTGAAACACGCCCAACTGCGCCGCAACGCTCTTAACCACATCAGCCGATAATGGTTGCCAGGACTTTTCGAGCCTTATTGACATCGGCGGACCCTGTTACTCACCGCGAAAATTGGGCTGACGGCGATCGAGCCGTGCTTTGATACCTTCCATGGCATCGGACGACTCGCTGATCTTTTTGACGTCGGCGTTTAGGTCGTCATAGGGCGTTGCGTCGCGGAAGGCCATCTGGCGCACCAGCATGGCTTTCATGTTACGCAAGGACAAAGGCGCGTTTGCCGCCAAGCGGTCAATGACCGCCTGGGCTGCGTCCTGCAGGGCGTCGGGTTCAGCGACGCGGGCGATGATCCCTAATTCATGCAAGCGGCTTGCCGGCAGCGGATCACCAAGCAATAGTATTTCCCGCGCTGCCACAGGGCCGGCGACTTCCATCAGCTTCTTCGCCAAGAACCATGTTGGCGCAAGGCCGATTTGCGACAGGGACATACCGAATATGGCAGTTGTGCTCGCGACAACGAAATCGCAATGCAAAGCCAATTCGTTGCCGCCTGCGATTGCCGGGCCGTGAACCACGGCAACCACGGGCAGGGGATAGACCTCGATCCGGCGCAACATGGTTTCGATGGATGTTGGCTGTCCCAGACCCGCGGCCTTGTTGCTTAAATCCATGCCCGAGCAGAATGATGGACCGTTGGCGCGAACCACGGCCACTCTTTCTTCTGCTCCTGGTTCATCCGGAAACGCTTCGATTAGACCAACGAGGGTATCATTATCCAGGGCGTTTCTTTTCTCCGGCCGGTTGAGGGTTACCGTCCGCACCGGCCCTTCGACTTCCACCAGGACTTTGCTCATGGGATAATTCAGACCTTCAATTCACTTGCACCGTCGTGTCGACTATAGCACCGCTATCTCTGGCAACTTGAACAAAAGAATGTCGAACGGCCCGCTTGCACGATGCGTTTGATCATTTCCCCACAGGTTTCACAGGCCTCGCCCTCTCGACCATAAACCGCAAATTCATGCTGAAAATAGCCGAGTTCGCCGGACGCCTGAACATAGTCGCGCAGGCTTGAACCTCCCTTGGAAATAGCCTTCATCAGAACATCCCGTACCGCGGGAACCAGCCGTTCTGCGCGCTTTCCGGCCACGGATGCAGCCAGCCGTCTAGGTGAAATGCCCGCATAAAACAGCGCTTCGCACACATATATGTTGCCTAAGCCTGCAACAATCTTCTGGTCCAATAGCGCCGATTTGATAGGCGTGCGCCGGCCCTTCAACATACTGGACAGATATCTATCATCGAAGGTGTTACCCAGGGGCTCTGGGCCGATATCTCGCAATAGTCGGTGCGCCTCCAACTCCGCGCCAAGTACGAGATCCATCATTCCAAAACGGCGGTGATCCTGGAATATCACCGTATTGCCATCATCAGTCTCAATGAGGATGTGATCATGCTTGCCCGGTTGCGGTCGATTGTCATGATGAATGTACATCCGGCCGGACATTCCCAAATGAGTCATCCAGACCCAGCCGTCATCCAGATCGGCAAGAATAAACTTTGCCCGGCGATGCAGGCGTTCCACGCGCCTGCCCTGAAGTCTTTGCGCAAAATTCTCAGGCAGCGGCCAGCGCAGATCCTCTCGGCGTTGTATAACTTTGCTTAGGCGGTGTCCGACCAGGGGTGTCTCCAGTCCTCGGCAGACAGTTTCTACTTCGGGAAGTTCGGGCATGGACACAGGTTATCTGATCTTCATGTCCGCAGTCACGCTTCGCAATTTTGATGCTATGGTGCTCATCGAAAAACCCCAAGAACAGGCTTTGCCATGAGCACCGACGGCCAAACAGATTTTGGCTTTTCGCAGATACCTTTCGAAGAAAAAAAACACCGGGTTAGGGATGTCTTCGATTCGGTGGCCGGTCGGTATGACCTGATGAACGACCTGATGTCCGGCGGTTTGCATCGCGCCTGGAAAGCCGCCTTCGTCGCCTGGTTGAGGCCCAGGTCTGAAATGCAGTTGCTGGATTTGGCCGGCGGGACAGGCGACATTGCTTTTCGCTACCTTCGTGCAGGTGGCGGGATGGTCGCCGTCGCGGACATAAATCAGGAAATGCTTCTTGTGGGGCAAAAGCGTGCGCGGTCCATCCGTCTAGGCGATACTGTGAATTGGCTCTGTGCCGATGGCGAATGCCTGCCGGTGCCTGACGGGACTATGGATGCAGTGACCTGTGCATTTGGCATTCGAAACATGACAGACAAGGCGGCCGTCCTTTTGGAGATTCGCCGCGTTCTCAAACCAGGCGGCCGCTTCATGTGTTTGGAGTTCTCACGCCTCTCCCTTCCCGGATTGTCGGAACTGTACGACAGGTACTCGTTTGGCGTCGTTCCTAGGTTTGGCAGGCTGGTTGCCGACGATGAAGCATCATATCGTTATCTGGCCGAGAGCATTCGCACGTTCCCGGATCAGGAGACGTTTGCAGACATGATCTCAAGGGCCGGATTGTCGAACGTCAAATTCGTGGACCTTTCCGGCGGCGTGGCGGCCATGCATTCGGCTTGGCGGGTTTAGTCAGAAGTATTGATATCGGGGCAAAAACGCCCATTTAGAGTACCTATCAGAACGGCGCCAAGGAGCGACCGATGCGGGCTCTGCTGATCGAAGACGACACGGCGATGGCTAGGACAGTGGACCTGATGCTGCAGGGTGAAGGCTTCGATGTCAGCGAAACCGATCTTGGTGAAGAAGGTCTTGATCTAGGCACATTCTATACTTTCGACATCATCATTCTGGATTTGAATTTGCCGGATATGCATGGTTTCGATGTCTTGCAAAAGCTGCGCGCGGCGGCGGTTCAAACGCCGGTTCTGATCCTCTCGGCCATGGCTGAGCCGGACGAAAGGGTGAAAGGCCTGGGCTTTGGCGCGGATGACTATTTGACGAAGCCGTTCGATCGTGGCGAACTCATTGCCCGTATCCAGGCGCTGGTACCTGCGGCCCCTTCACCGGCCGCTAGCCGAACGCCGCAAGGTGCCACGATGTCAAATCCGCCGCTGTCTGAAAAACATACCGGCATCCGGCTACACCTGACCCGCACAGATATGCTCGAATTCCTGTCTTTGTGGTGACATGGGCTTTGCAGGTCCGGCAGCTGCAATTCTCTCTCCGCGGCGCCTGACCGATCCAACAAGAACAAAGCCCAGCATGGCGGCTATGCCTTGTCGTCGCGTTAAGACAAACGCCAAGTCAGCACTAGGATTTGGGGCGAAAATCAAAGCGCCGGGTAATGAGTCCAACGATAACGAAGCGCCGGTTTCCCTCGGTTTCCCTGAAAATTGAGACTGCACAAGAAAAGCCCCCATCAATTGAAAGGGGGCTCGGAGAGGTCCTCGTTGTGTGCGGTTAGGAGTCTGCCAACACATCAGGGTGAATGGAATGCGACATAATGTCCTAGGCGCCGTGACCCGCAAATCACTCTAATCCAATCGTCGTGGCGATCCGGTCGCGGTCTGTTCCGGTTATGCGTCCGCCAGCTTGGCCGCCACTACCATTTCCGGCCCATGGGTATTCAGAACCTTCCGGGCTTCTGTAGAGAAGTCCTTGGGC
>CAYFPL010000005.1:290253-408120 GCA_964344935.1 uncultured Rhodospirillaceae bacterium | reverse complement strand
CAACGTTCGTCCTGAGCCAGGATCAAACTCTCAGGTTGTTTCAAAGCCAATGCCAAAAGACACGGCCCAAAACACAGGAACTCGGCACCATCAGCCTCATGTGGGATACATGACGCGGCAGCTTAACCGCTGTCGCCCGCCTGGAGCATTGTCGCCAGGACCAAAAAGATCCAGCAACAAGGCGGCGGACAAGGCCAATGATTAACTGGACAAAAAGGCAAAACGAAGACGTCCCCGCCTCCGCCCGGCCAAACCACGAAAAACGCAATCCAAACCAAGCCAAATCATCCAAAGCCTAAAGCATTAGGCACCGGTCCATAAACACCGCCGCCCACGCTTCTCTTCCGAAAACCAACAATAACAAAGAACATTGGGCCCAAGGACCCGGACACCAAAAAACCGGACAACGGCAAGGCTGTCCGGCCCGGTGCGAGGCCGGTGTATAGAGAGGGGCGGGGGGCAAGTCAACGGACTTTTTTGCCAATTTCTGATTTTTTCCGCGACGATATGGATGAGATGGAAAACCCTTGCCGCCGAATCGCCGAATATTCTCAAGAAAGCCCCTGAATACCTTGAATTATATGATAGAATCGATTAGTTGATTCGCGTCGAACCGGTCATCGACCGGCATCGAGGGCAAGATGGGCTGTTGGCGGTCCGCCGGGCCAGGATGCTGGAGAGGAACGGAGGGGAGGGTCGTTCTTGCGGAAATTTGAGCTGTCCGGCGGCTTGAGGCGCATGCGTGGCCTGGCACGTCTGGTTTGGACAGGATTTATCAGAAAAGGTCCGGATCGCCAGCCAGCGGCTTTGGGACGCAATTTCGCCGCCGTGATGGTGGGGCTGCTGGCAGGCGGCGTGGTCGCCCTGGCCGTGGTCGACCACGAGCCCGAGCCCCAGGCCCGCACCTACCTGAATGTGGCCACCCCGACACCGCGCCAGGCCGCCGCCGAACCTCCCAGGCGGGTCCCGGCGCTGCCGTTGACGAATATCTCGGTGCAGGCCGCCCCGCCCGCGGTCATCAAACGCAATGTCCAGATCGCCCGCGGCGATACCCTGATGGAGGTCATGGTCAAGAGCGGCAGCGACCGCGCCACGGCCCATGCCGCGATCACGGCGCTGGCCAAATCATACAATCCAAGACGCCTGCGCCCCGGCCAGGAATTGACCCTGACGTTCGATCCCCGCGACGGCATACGGGAGGATGACGGCAAGGGCAAAAAGCCCCGCCCCGCCCTGATCCAGATGTCGTTCGCACCCAGCGTGGAGCAGGAAATCCAGGTCAGTCTGAATGACAGCGGCCGCTTTATCAGCGAAACCATCGACAAACCGCTTGAATCCCGCCTGCACCGGGCCGAAGGCACCATCGATGACAGCCTCTATCTCGCCGCCAAACGGGCCGGCGTGCCCGTGCCCATGGTGGTGGAGTTGATCCGCATCTACTCCTTTGATGTGGACTTCCAGCGGGACATCCAGCCCGGCGACCGCTTCGAAGTGCTGTTCGAGGCCCTTTATGACGAGCAGGGCGAATTCGCCAAGTTCGGCGATATTCAGTACGCCATGCTGCATGTGCGAAAGACGGACCTGCCGCTCTATCGTTTCGCCATGAAGGGCGGCGAGGTGGATTATTTCAACGACAAGGGCCATAGCGTGCGCAAGGCCCTGATGAAGACCCCCATCGACGGCGCCCGCCTGACCTCGCGTTTCGGCAAGCGGCGCCATCCCATTCTGGGCTATCGCAAGATGCATCGGGGCATTGATTTCGGAGCCCCCAGGGGCACGCCGATCATGGCGGCGGGCAACGGCGTAGTCGAGGTCGCGGGCTGGAATGGCGCCTATGGCCGTTATCTGCGGATCCGCCACAATGGCCGCTATAAGACGGCCTATGCCCATATTTCCAAGTTCCGCCGGGGCATAAAACGGGGCAAACGGGTCAAACAAGGCCAGATCGTCGCTTATGTGGGCAGTACGGGACGCTCTACCGGCCCGCACCTGCATTACGAAATCTTGGTCGACAACAAGCGTATCAACCCACTGCGCCTGAAACTGCCCACGGGCAAGAAGCTGAAGGGCCAGGAACTGGCCCGCTTCCTGGAGGTCCGCGGCGCGACCATAAAGAAATACGCCGCCGCGCCGTCCCTGAACCGCCTGGCGCAAAACCGCTAGCGCATGGCGCGTTCAATTGAACGCGCGACCATGGGCTGAACCTCGAAGATTGAGCAAATTATCCGCAGTCAATTAAATCCAATCGACGGCGGGTTGCTCTAAGTCTGGAGATTATTGCAACCGGTCCAGACGCAGGCGATGGCGGTGATCGGTCAGACGCCAGACCCCGGCCGTGACCGCGCCCAGGATGCCCAGCCCCGTGGCGCCGGCGATCAAGATCAGCACCAGGATCTGGTATTTGACCGCCTGTTCGGGCACCACACCGGCCAGGATCTGGCCGGTCATCATGCCGGGCAGGTAGACCACACCGGCAGCGGCCATGGAGTTCAACATCGGCACGAAGCCGGTGCGAAGAGCCCTTTGCGAGGTCGGCCTGAGCGCCTGCCAGCGGTTTGCCCCCAGCATCAATTGCGCCTCGATATTTTGCCGTTCCGAGCGCGCCAGGGAGGTCAGGCTGTCGAGGCCGAGGCTAATGCCGGTCATGGCATTGCCTAGGATCATGCCGAACAGCGGAATGGCATAGCGGGGGTCGTACCAGGGATCGGGACGCAGGGGGCCGTTCAGGGCCAGCAGGGTGACGATCAGGCCCGCCAGCATGATGGTCGAGGCACCGATGCTGTAACTCCAATGGCCGGCGAGGCGGTATTCCTGGCGGGCCAGGATTTCCCGGCCGGCGAAAAGCGCCATGGCAAGAGCCACCAGGGACGTCAGCCAGATCGAGGCCTGGGTGAACAGGGCCTGGAGCACCAAGCCTATGAGCAGCAGTTGCACCACCATGCGCACGGTGGCTATCAGCATCCGCCGTTCCAGTTGCAGTCCCAGCGCGATGCTGAGCCCGGCGTTGAAGACCAACAGCAAGGCGGCGATGGCAAGATCAAGGTATGAGAGTTCCAGATAGGAGCTCATGGCGCGGCCACCAATTGACCATTCTCAAGACCAAGCACCCTGTCCGCGAGGCGTTCGATCTGATGCCGGTCGTGGCTGACGAGAAGAATGGCCACGTTGTCATCCAGCCGGGACCGCAGCAGAGTTTCCACAAGGTCGCGGTTGTCTTCATCGAGGGCGGAGGTGGGTTCGTCCAGCAGCAGAATTTGGGCCCTGCCAATCAGCCCCCGCGCCAAAGCCAGCCGCTGCCGCTCGCCGCTTGATAGCTGGCTCACGGGCCAGGCCAGAACCTCCGCTGCGTCCTCGAAGCCGAGCTGGGAGAGAAGCTCCCGCGCCCGGCTTTGATCTGGGAAATGGGGACCCACCTGGTCCTGCCACCAGCCCGCCTCCGCCGGGACATAGGACAGGCGGCGGCGCCAATCAGGGGCCGGAAAGACCGCACGCTCTCGGCCGTCAAGGCGAACTTGGCCCTCGTTGGGATCGAGATCGGCCAGGGCGCGCAGCAATAACGTCTTGCCCGCCCCCGACGGTCCCGTCAGGGCGAGGCATTCGCCCGCATTGATTTCAAAGGATAAGGGTCCCAGACCGGACCGTCGCAAGCCGTCTATGCTCAGCAGCGGCATCCGAAAAGGGCAAGGTGCCTAACGCGGCGCGATCACCATGGTCATCTGGCGGCCTTCCATCTTTGGGAATTGTTCCACCTTAGAGACGCTTTCCAGATCATCGCGGACCCGTTCGAGAACCTTTAGGCCCAGGTTCTGATGGGCCATTTCCCGGCCCCGGAAACGCAAGGTCACCTTAATCTTGTCGCCCTCGCCCAGGAACTTGTTCATGGCCCGCATCTTCACATCATAATCATGATGATCGATGTTGGGACGCATCTTGATTTCCTTGACGTCGATGACTTTTTGTTTCTTGCGGGCCTCGTTGGCCTTTTTCTGCGCCTCGTACTTGAATTTGCCGTAGTCGAGGATTTTGCAGACGGGGGGTTTGGCTTCGGGTGCCACCTCCACCAGGTCGAGGCCGGCTTCATCGGCGCGGTCCAGCGCATCATCGAGGCTGACGACACCAACATTTTCTCCGTTTTCGTCAACCAGACGA
The DNA here is from genome assembly GCA_964344935.1 of uncultured Rhodospirillaceae bacterium. Lineage (GTDB taxonomy): Bacteria > Pseudomonadota > Alphaproteobacteria. The sequence goes on along the minus strand of CAYFPL010000005.1, from coordinate 403,971 downwards.
ACGGAGTCGCTCTCGATCCGTTCGTTCACCCGCGGCCCTGATTGGGCCGGCGGTGTATTTGGGTAAAATCGTCGTGCGATTGTCGTAAACTCCTATCTTGTTGTATGGGCCGCTCTGCTGATTGCAACCGATCCAGGCAATCAGCCATGTTCAGTTATCGGTTACGACGGATACTATGACCCAAAATTAGTATTCGTCAGGTTAATAAAGCACCCCTTGGTCCTGGCGATCAAGTTGATTATCCCGGCACCCTTCAGGCATTGGGCATGGCACCTTCGGCGGCGAGCGTGGCGATGGCCTCGTCCAGGGCGATCACTTCCTGGCGCTTGTCGCCCAAGCGGCGCAGGGCCAGGGTGGCTTCCTCCGCCTCGCGCTGGCCAACGGCAGCAATGACGGGGATCTTGGCCAGGGAATGTTCCCGCACCTTGTAGCCGATCTTTTCATTGCGCAGGTCCATCTCCACCCGCAAACCGGCCGCCCGCATCTTTTCCGCGACCTGGCTGGCATAATCGTCGGCATCGTTGGTGATGGTGGCAAGGACCACCTGCACCGGCGCCGTCCAGAACGGCAGACGGCCTGCGTAATGTTCGATCATGACGCCGATGAAGCGTTCGAACGAACCCAGGATTGCGCGATGCAGCATCACCGGCTGATGCCGGGCGCTGTCATCGCCGATATAGCTGGCATCGAGGCGGTCGGGCAGATTGAAATCCACCTGCAGGGTGCCGCACTGCCAATCACGGCCGATGGCATCGCGCAGCACGAATTCCAGCTTGGGCCCGTAAAAGGCGCCCTCGCCCGGATTGAGCGTGTAATCCAGGCCGGCGGCTTCGGTGGCCTGGCGCAAGGCTTCCTCGGCCCGGTCCCAGATCTCGTCCGAACCCACGCGCACGGGCGGACGGTCGGCGAATTTCACGATGACCTCGTCGAAGCCCAGATCCTTGTAGATGGACTGCAAGAGGTCACAGAACAGTTTCCCTTCGCTGGATATCTGATCCACCGTGCAGAAGATATGGGCATCGTCCTGGGTGAAGGCGCGCACCCGCATCAGGCCATGTAACGCACCCGATGGCTCGTAGCGATGGCAGGAGCCGAACTCGGCCATGCGCAAAGGCAGGTCGCGATAGCTTTTCAAGCCTTGCTTGAAGATCTGCACATGGCCGGGGCAGTTCATGGGCTTGAGGGCGAAGATGCGCTCTTCCGACTCGGTCGTATACATATGCTCCTGGAACGTCTCCCAATGGCCGGAGACTTCCCAGAACTTGCGGTCGAACAGTTGTGGCGTGCGCACTTCCAGATAGCCGGCGGCATCCAGGCGCCGGCGCATGTATTCCTGCAACAGGCGAAACAGCGTCCAGCCCTTGTGATGCCAGAAGGGCATGCCGGCGGCTTCCTCCTGGAAATGGAACAGATCCATCTCCCGGCCCAGCTTACGGTGGTCGCGCCGCTCCGCCTCTTCCAGGCGATGCAGGTAGGCACGCAACTCCTTCTTGTTGCGCCAGCAGGTGCCGTAGATGCGTTGCAGCATCTCGTTGCGGCTGTCGCCGCGCCAATAGGCCCCGGCGATGCTCATGAGCTTGAAGGCATCGCCGACCTTGCCCGTGGACGTCAGATGCGGCCCCCGGCAGAGATCGATGAAATCCCCCTGCTTGTAGACCGTGATTGTTTCGCCGTCGGGCAGGTCCGCGATGATCTCGGCCTTATAGTGTTCGCCGATGGATTTGAAGTAGTCGACCGCCTGGTCGCGTTCCCAGACCATACGCTCGATTTCTTCGTCCCGTTCGACGATTTCACCCATGCGCTTTTCAAGGGCAACCAGATCGTCGGGCGTGAAGGGTTCCGCCTTGGAGAAATCGTAATAGAAGCCGTCGTCGATAGCCGGGCCGATGGTGACCTGCAGCTCGGGCCACAACTCCTTGGCCGCCTCGGCCAGAACATGGGCGCAGTCGTGGCGCAGGACCTCCAACGCGTCATCGGCGTCCCGGGTGACAATTTCCAGCTCCGCATCGGTCTCGATAGGCAGACGCAAATCCGCCAGCACCCCGTCAATACGGGCTACGATGGCGGCCTTGGCCAGGCCCGGACCGATCTCGCCCGCGACCTGTTCCGCCGTGACGGCGCCGTCATACTGACGTACCGTTCCGTCCGGCAATGAAATGGCAACCATGTTCAAACCAACCTGTGCAAGGAACCTGAAAACCGCCGCTATTCATTGAAAGCGGCGGCGTGCGCGAAACTTAGGCGGAATGTCCGCGCTGTCAAGTTGCGCTTGATATTATGTTTCCATCCCTTTGAACCGGCAGGGGGCGAGCTTGCCAATGCCGGCCATACGGGCGACAAATAGTTTATGAACGATGATCTTTTGCAATCTAAGGCATCGGAAACGTTGCGGTTGGAGCAACGGGGCCGGGCTGGCGAACTGCTCCCCATCGTCCTGCTCAATGGGCTGTTGAACATTGTGACCCTATTTTTCTACCGCTTCTGGGGCAAGACAAGGGTGCGCCAGTATCTGTGGCGGCAGACCTATTTCATGGACGAACCCTTGGAATACACCGGCACGGGCGGAGAACTGTTCAAGGGGTTCCTGGCCGTCTTCTTCCTGATCATCCTGCCTCTGGGCGTGGTCAGCAATCTGGCCAATCTTTACCTGATCCCCGGCAGCACCGCCTTCAACCTGTTTTCGGCGCTGTCTTATTTGGTAATTTTCTTCCTGATCGGCATGGCGATCTACCGGGCCCGCCGCTACCGGTTGAGCCGCACCCGCTGGCGCGGCATTCGCGGCGCCATGGTCGGCTCGTCCGGGCAGTACGCCCTGCGCTACGTCCTGTTCTGGGCCTTGACCATAGTAACACTGGGCTTGGCCTACCCTTGGATGCGGGTCAGCCTGTTCAAACGCATCATGGAGGATACCCGGTTCGGCGACGGCGCTTTCAGGATGTCGGCTCCACTCGGGCCGCTTTATAAGATGTTTGCCGTGTGCTGGATATGCTCACTGATTCTTGTGCCATTGACGCTGATATTGGGGACGATCGCCCTCGGCTACATCCGTGCCCACCAAGGCGATACCGAATTTCCATTACAGTTTGGCCAGGGAATACAGTGGACATTGTTGGTGATATTAATTCCCGCCGTCGCCCTACTTTGGGTACCTTGGTATAGAGCTCGGGAATTCAATCATTTCGCGGCAGGCACGTCGTTCAAAGCGATCACCTTCAAGACAGACCTCACGGCGTGGAACCTGATCGGCCTGGTCGTTCCGAATTTCCTAATTATCCTTCTGACCCTAGGCTTTGGATTACCCTTCGCTCAATTGCGTACCTTCCGCTATTTCTGCCGCCGGCTGACCATGATCGGCAGCCTGGATGTTGATTGGTTACGGCAATCCAGCGCCGAGGCGCCCACGGTGGGCGAGGGCCTGGCGGACGCCTTTGACCTTGGCGCCGTTTAGTGCCTGACGAGTATCAGGCTGAATTCAATGACGGCCGCACCGCCGCGCGCCATCAGGCAACGATCGTCCCCGATCATAGCGGCCTGACCATCATCCATCAGAGCGACGGCGAACGGCGCCATTGGACCTATGACGAGCTGCGCCTGATCGACCCTCCACGCAGGAACGCACCCGTACGGCTGACAAGTGGATCGGAGCCTGACGCGCGTTTGCACATTGACGATGGTCAATTTCAAGAGGCGTTACGGCGCCGGGCCCCGCATCTTTTTCTTCGCGGCCTGGCCCGACCGCAGGTGCGCCGCAACACGGCTGTCATCGTCCTGATGCTTCTGGCGATCGGCCTGTTCCTATGGCAAGGCGTGCCTTTGCTGTCAGCCCCCTTGGCCAAGCTGGTTCCACCGCAATGGGAAGAAACAATCGGCAGCGCCATCCGCGCGCGACTGATTGGCGATGCCGCCGTCTGTACTGGCGGACTAGGCGAAAGCGCCCTATCCCGCATTACCGATCGACTGACACAAAATATGTCGTCGCCGCCAAATTTCCGCATCACCGTTGCCGAAAGGGACATGGTCAATGCCTTCGCCATGCCGGGCGGCAACATCGTCATATTCGACGGCTTGCTGCGAAAGGCGGAAACGGCGGAAGAAGTTGCCGCGGTCCTGGCCCATGAGATCGGCCATGTGCACCATCGCCACCCAACGCAGATGGCTATCCGGGCCACGGGCATAGGCATCGTCGCCGATTTGCTCCTGGGTGATGGCTCCACCGTTGGCGAGCTTGCGGGCGAGTTGGGCGGCCTATTGCTGCTATTGAGTTACAGCCGGGATATGGAGCGCCAGGCGGATGATTTTGGCCGGGATTTGTTGCGCCGCTCCGATATTCCAACCGGCGCCATGGCAAGCTTCTTCGCACGCCTGCGATCAACGGCGTCAGCTGGCGACGACAACGACATCCTGGGTTATTTCAGCAGCCACCCGCCCCTGGACGAACGCATCGCAAATTCAGCCGGCGGCGATAGCGGCCGCCCTGTTTTGACTGAAACGGAATGGCGGACGTTGCAGAAAATCTGCGACTAGGCTTTTTCGACCGCTGCCCAGACCCGATCCACCGACAGGGCGCCCAGATTGTCTTCCCGCAGGGTCGTCACGTTCCCGCCACGCGGGGCACAGAGATCCGGGTCAGACTCGGATGAAAACAACACGAAAGACGGCTGCCCGCCCAGGGCGGCGATGTGCATGGGACCGGTGTCGTTGCCGATGCAGAATTTCGCCCCCCTGGCCAGAACGGCCAGTTCCTCGATGCTGGTCTGGCCTGCCAGGTCGCGCGCGCCAGGGCATTGATCGGCCAGCACGCTGGTGAGGATCTTTTCATCGCTGCCGCCGATCAAAACCGGCTGGATCCCTGCTGCCAGCAACCGTTGGCAAAGCTCCAAATAATAATCTGCCGGCCAGCGCTTGCCCGGGCGATGGGCTGAGCCGCCGGGCACCAAAAGGGCATAGGGGTCGAGCAGTTCGAACCGCGATACATCCGCGTCGACCCATGCCAGATCTGGCCCCGGCACCTGGTCGATACCGGCATGGGCAAGCTGTTCCGCCTGGCGGTCGAGGGTATGCATGAAGTCCCGGTCCGGGTTTGCGTGGGGGTGGCTGGCGCCCGGCGCAATGCCGGACCATTCGGGCCGGCCGCTTTGGGAGAAGGCGCGCAGGTAGAGGCTGGAGCGGGCCGAGGTCTGCAGATCATAGACCCGGGCGAATCTGCCTGCCCGCAAACGGCGGCGCAGATGCAGCCAATCATTGAATTGGAACCAGCGCGGCCGGTTGTCCTGCCAGATCTCGTCGATCCAAGGGCAACTGCGCATGAACATGGCGTATGGCGGCGTGGTCAGCAATATGATGCGGGCTTCGGAATGATGCTCCCGTATGGCTCTGAAGGGGCCCGTGGATTGTACGAGATCGCCCAGCGCACCGTGACGGATTATCAGGATGTTGTCCGCCGTCATATCAGTTGAGCAGCGAGCTGTAGACGTCGAGGATGCGCCCGCACATCAATTCCACGGTGAAATTCTGTTCCACGTTGTCCCGGCCGTTCTCGGCCATGACCTCCCGTTCCCCCTGGCTCAGGCTCAAGGCCCGGTCCAGGGCCGCTGCCAGGGCTTCCGCATCGCCGGGCGGCACCAGCCAGCCGCTTTGCCCGGGCCAGATGGTTTCCTTGGCGCCGCCATGGTCTGTGGCGATCACAGGCCGGCCCATGGCCTGCGCTTCCACCGCCACACGGCCGAATCCTTCGGGCCGGGTCGATGCGGAAACCACCACATCCGCCAGCATATAGGCCGCTGCCATGTCCTGGCAGTGGTCCACCAAACGCATCACCGGTTCCAGGCGATGCCGCTCTACGGCCGCTTCCAGTTCCTGGCGATAGCCGGCCCGGCCCTGGTCGCCGCCAACCAGTACGCAGCGGATGTCCTGCCGGCCCAGGATCGCCAGGGCTTCAATCAAAATCATCTGACCCTTCCAAGCGGTCAGACGGCCCGGCAGCATGACCACGGGGCGGTCATCATCCATGCGCCAATTCCGCGAGATCTGGATGATGCGCTCGGCGCTGACTTTGCTTGGGTCAAACAACGATGTGTCGATACCCCGATGAATAGTCACCAGCCGGTCATCGCCCACGCCATAGACTTCGCGGGCGTGATCGGCAACGAAATCTGATATGGCGATGACACGGTCCCCCTTGGCCATGACCGCGTTGTAATAATGTTTCAGCCAGTTGCGGCCATAGGCATTATGGAACGTGGTGACAAATGGTTTGCCTGTGCGCCGTGCCGCGCTCAGCGCGCTCCAAGCAGGGGCCCGGCTGCGGGCATGCACCAGATCGACGCCGAGGCGATTGATCACATTGGCAAGGGCATCGCCGTTGCGCAGTATTCGGAACGGCTGCTTCACCGCCAGGGGCAATTCCACATGCTGGGCTTTGGCCCGGCTCAGCTCGTGGGTCATCAATCCACCTGAGGAGGCAACCGTGGCCTGCCAGCCGGCAGCCGTCAGGGCCGCCGCCGTTTGCACCGTGCCCCGCTCCACGCCGCCCATCTCAAGGGCGGGCAGCACCTGCAGGATGTGCGGGCCGGTTGCTATCCCACCGGACTTTTGAATGCTAGATTGCAAATCATTATTCATTCTGATTGGCGCATCCATGACCACCGATAGCGAACCCCAGTTCCTCGCCCGCGAGGATGGAATCCGAATTGCCTACCATCATACGCCGGGTAGGGCCCCCGGTGTCATCTTTTGTGGCGGGTTCATGTCGGATATGACCGGCACCAAGGCCCTGGCGTTGGAGGCCGCGTGCAGGAAAACCGGCCGCGCCTACACACGTTTCGACTATCGCGGCCATGGACAATCAGACGCTGATTTCGAAAGCGGAACGATTGGCCTGTGGTCCCAGGACGCCCTCGCCATCCTCGACCAGGTGACCGAAGGGCCGCAGATTGTCGTCGGTTCGTCCATGGGCGGCTGGATCATGCTGTTGCTGGCCCGGGCCCGGCCGGACCGTATCGCCGGACTTGTGGGCATCGCACCGGCGCCGGATTTCGTGCTGCGCATGTGGGATGATTTTTCCGACGAGATCCAGGCGGTGTTGAAGCGGGACGGGGTTTATCGCGCACCATCCGAGTATTCCGACGAGCCCTATGCCATCACCATGAACCTGATCGAGGAAGGCAAAAACCATCTGGTGCTGCAACAGCCTCTTTCGGTCGATTATCCGGTCCGAATCCTGCACGGCATGGAAGATCCGGACGTGCCCTGGCGGCAGTCTCTCGAGATTGTCGATCGATTGCAAGGCGATGACATCGTCGTCACATTCTCAAAAACCGGCGACCATCGCCTGTCTGAACCCGATGATATCGAACGTCTGGTCCAGACCGTGGAGACGCTGGCGGAAAAGCGCTAGCAGCGGGCTATTAACCTTAATTCTATCTGTCCGGGATCGTCCCAATGTCCCGGTTCAACACAGCCGACTGGCCCGGAGTGGTACATTTGTGATTCGCGTCACAGCCAACCCCCCAGAATTCTGCCAATATTTTTTTGAGATATTTGGCATGCGGTTTGCACAGTATGGATTGTTAGTCGATTGGTGATATGCCGACCGACTTTGAATATTGCATTGCTTATCTCTCGTACTGATTGATCGTGCCCTCAAGCGATTGGTCCAAACTCAGGCGCTGGCCCCAAAACAGGTCGGCGCCTTTTTCTTTCGCAGTTGCTTCCTTTTGAATTAGTCCCGGATTGGGACGATCCGCCTGTTTCAATTTGAAGCGGATTGAAACTGGGCGACAACACAAATCCCACAAAACTGCGGTTTGTCGTTCATTAGATTATTGGCACGGTCCTTGCATCAAGTTGGACAGAAAGTCGGATGGCGTATCGCCCAGCGATTTTCATAGTAGCGTTGCTTCTAAATATGGCCGGTTGTCCGTGCCCTCAGATAACTGGCCAAGTTTCGGCGCCGATCGCTCCCGCGGTCGGCGCCGTCTCTATTCTGGCGAGCGCATGGCGCGGTCAATTCGAACCCAACTGACCGCTGCTTGCTCTAATCCAACAGGGCGTTCCGAAAACGATCCTTGAGTGTCACGCCATCCTTGGGCGGCATGATGCCGATCTCCATAGGCTCCGCCCGCACTTTGATGGACCAGAAGCCAGGCCCCTTGCCCGACCTGATCGCCGGCAAGTCGGCCTTGAATTCATTGTCCGAACGAATGCCGGCGGCTGTTGAAAAGCCGGCAGCCAAAGCCATGGCCGGCAGATCCAGCCCTCCCGCCGTATGGGTCAGTTGCATGCCGGTTTCGCCATAGCGTTCGTTGTCGCAGACCACCACAGCCAGGTTTTCCGGCTGCTGCGCACCGATGGTGGTCAGGGCGCCCAGGCCCATGAGCATCTCGCCATCGCCTGTGATGACCAGGACCCGGCGCTCCGGCCGCGCCATGGCCAGGCCCAGGCCCATGGCCGCCGCACCGCCCATGGCGCCCCATAAAGGAAACGTCAGGGGATGGTCGCCGGCGGCGGTGCAATCCCAGACCGGGGCGCCCAGCCCCGCCACCACGAGCATATCGCCGCGGTCGGCCAGCAGATCCGCCACCACCTGGCGTCTTTCCAGTGGGTAGTCGGCCGCCCTGGCCCGGTCGAGGGTGCCGTTCAACGGCGCCTGGTTCGAAACATCATCCATGGTCTACTTCCCGAAACTCTTGGCGCCGATCACCGCCTGGCCGATCAACACGGCCGCCTGGGCCGGGCCTTCAAACGCCATGCGCGCCGCGCCCCAAACCACTTCGCCCATGCTGTGCGGATCGTCGGCCGGGTAGACCAGACAATCAGATTCAGCCAGAACCTTGGGCGTCAATTGCCCCATGGGCACCTGCCAGGGATTGAACTCGCCCCATTGCCCGCGCATGGTGACCAGGGTCAACAGGGGAAAGCGGCAGACCCGGGCCAGCGACAGCATATTGATGCAATTGCCGACGCCGGATGACTGCATCAAAAGCACCCCCCGCTGGCCGCCCAGCCAGGCCCCGGCCAGAAGGGCGATGCCTTCTTCCTCTGTGGTCAGGGGCACGAGCCGCATATCCCCATCCTCATCGCAGCGGTTGATCAGGTCCGCATGGCCCGCATCCGGGACATAGGCGACCTGTGCGATCTGCCATTCCTGCAGGGTGGAAAAAATGGCGCCGGTCCAATCGACCGGATCGCCACCGCTATTCTGGTCGGTCATATAAGGGCGTCCTCCGCGCCGGAGTTTAGTATTGCGGCCATCTATTGGACAAGCAGGCAGCGTTCGGCCAGTTGGAACAGGGCCGCATCCAAATGCGCCTCAGAATCGTCGTTGGCGATTTGGGCGCCCGGCTCTCGATCAAATCCATCCACCGCCCGGATCAGGGCATCACGGCCCGTCTCGCCATCCAGCAGAGGCAGCAGTTGCCGGGTAAAGCCATCGGTAATGGTGACATTGCGATGGCGCTGGTCGGTCACCATCTCGCCCTGCTGAACCTGCCAGCGCGCCAGCGCCGTCGCCATTGGCCAATCCCCCGGCGTCTTGGTGAAGGCCGGTGGCCTGGGCAGCAGGTCGAGCCAGTTGCGTGGGTAAAGGTCGATCGCCAGTTGCGCCACGATAGAGCCATCTCCCACAGTGGCGGCCAGATCGGGGAAGTGGATGAACTCCGGCCAGGCCAGGGCCAGATGATTGAGAGCGGCGATGGCATTGGGCGCCGTCATGCCGATGCGGCCGCCGTCCGGCGTGGCGAAGAACGCCTCCCCCGGCGCCCCGTTGGGATCGGGGCCCATGGGGCGGAGCGGCGAGGCCATGTACATCCCGGACAGCCAATTGGGGTCGATACGTCGCTGCACCGGCGCGTCTGTCGTGGTCAGCAGGGTCTGGCGGAACGAGCGGTTGAGGATGAAGTCGATGCGCTGTTCCCGTTCGGTGGTATCGGTCAGGGCGCGCAACTGGTTCTGTGCCTCGGGCGAGAAGTTCTCTTCCCGCGACGCCGCTACGTTGGCCTCCGATACGAACTGCAGGCCGGCGGCGGCGGCCCTGGCCATGAACTCCGCCGCATAGACGGGATGGTTCTCCACCTCCAGCAGATCGTGCAGCAGGAAACTGTCCTCCATCTCCGCCACGCGGGCCTGTTCCTCCGCCAATAGCTTGGCATAGGCGTCATTGTCCTGGGCATAGGCGCTGGCGAGATCGTCCAGGGCCCCTCGGGCCGCCCGGACCTGGGCGCCAGGGTCATCCAGACCGGCGGCGGCCCGCAGCATCAGATCCCGCACCGTGCCCCGGCCGTGCCAGCCGGGAAAGGTGTTATAGCTGACATAGGCCATGCCGCCCGGCGCCAGCAGGCGGGCGCAAAGGGGCAACAGTTCCGCCTGTACTTCCAATGGCACCCAGGAATAAAGGCCATGCAGAATGACGTAGTCGAAGCGCTCTTCGCGCTCTTCCCCGCCGCCCGACAGCACTGCCAGGGCATCGCCGGCGCGGAATTCCGCATTCTCCAAACCCGCCGCCCGGGCCGCCGCCTGGGCCATGGCGACCTGGCGTTCCGAGAGATCGACGCCAATGAAACGCCCCTCAGGCAGGCTCGCTGCCATGGGCAATAGATTGCCGCCCGAAGCACAGCCCAGTTCCAGCACCCGCGCCGTTGCCACATCCGCCGGCGACAGGCCGTGCAGCCGCCCGACCACGTATAGATGGTCGGGATGGGACAGGGGCACGGGGCGGCTGGGATAGGGGGTGGCCTGATAGGTATCGTGCAGGGAAGTCGCGGTCATTTCATCCCATTCGGCAAGCGGGTACGACGGAAGCTGGGCGCTAAACCTTGTCCTGCTTGTAGGTGATCTTGCGCACCAGGTCCCGGCCGTCGAAATGCAACAGATCTAGGCCGCGCAGTTTGCGTTCCTTGTCGCCGCCGGCGCCCCGATGCATGTGCAAAATCCAGCTATCCATCACCTTGCCCGCGCCGGGATCGATGAAGCGGTCCTCGCCGTCGAACAGGATCTCGCCCAGCCGTCCGTCCACCACCGGTTCGAAGGCGGTGCGGATGGCCCCTTTGCCCCGGTGCTTGTCGCCATAGGCATCCTCATAGACCGCATCCTCGCCGAAAAACGACATGATGCCGTCCAGATCCCGCCGGTTGAAGGCGTCCACGAAGGCATCCGCCAATTCCTCGAGTTCGGCGCGCCTGTCGTCCGTTTCGTCTCTCACCACAGCCTCGCTGCTGCTCATCTTCCATACCCCGTGATTGTCTGCTGTTCTGGAACCTGAGTTTGCCACAAGCCATCAGCCGCGGCAAAAGGGGCCTCAGGATTACGGTGGAAAATGGTCGAACAATTGGTGGAACAATTGGTACAAACAGTCACAGTCCATTAATTTTGCTCCGCTCAATTCATAAACTGTCACCTTAATCGAATTCTGTTCCCGCCTCGTCTGCAATGATCAGCGGCGGCAGAACATCAGGATCGAACTAAGCGAACCGTCGCATTGATCCGCAAGAAAAACGGGGACATGACCCAATTTCCGCAGGAAACTTGGGATCGTGTCCCCGGTTTTCGTGGTTGCAGCGCTATCGAGCCGCACGCCTATCCGGAATTCATCCGGCAAATCATTTAAACAATATACTGTCCCCGGATACCTGAAAGCTTCGGTGCTGCTCATTGTCCGTATCCCATGACTATCTGTTGTTCTGGAAACCGAGTTTGCCACAAGCCGTCAGCGGCGGCAAAAGGGGACGCAAAAGCAATCTGTCAACATGATCGCCGTCTCGGCTATGGCTTCGATATTGGCAGCAATACGCGCTCTTCGTTGAAAGCCCTGGCTCGGTTCTTGCAGTACAGATTGCCATCGGCCTTTGCAAAATCGATGAAATTCCTGCGATACTCGGCCATAACGCTGCCATTCTGGCGGTCACCAATCTGAATAATCCGCGTTTTAAGTTGGCCATAGGACCGCTTTCGCCTGATCCAGTCTTCCCGAATTTCATGGCGAGCGGTGAATTTCTCGATGGGCCAGGTGGCGATGCAACTGTCTTCCCAGCCGATGAGGCGTTTGAACTTGCCCCCTTTGTTCGCCAGAGCATGCCACTTCTCGAATATGCGGCAATTCGAGTGGCCGATTTTTTCTTTGGTGAAACGGTAAAGGCCCGGCTTGTCCACTTTGTAGCTCAATAAACCCTTAAGCTGAAAATCCGATGTGGGACGATTGCGGTCGAAAAACTCTTGCGATGCGCTCGCCTCGACAAAGCGGTAGCTGCCGGGGCGTTTGGAATCGCCCAACGCGGAACCACAAAAGCCCTTACAGCCCTCTGCCGTAGTGTCCACAAAGCCGGCCACATCCTTCGCCGTGCGATAGATTTTCAGGCCCTCATGCTCGTCACAGAGTTTTTGCATCTCCGGTGGCGGCGTTGTGAAGGGCGGTATGGCTACAAGCATAAGACCCGCCATGCCGACTACTTCGCCGCAAGCACTCAACATAACCGCAAGCCAAAGCAGCAATCCGACCCGCGAGTGTCTTCGCCAAAGTGAACCGATTGGCCTCAAATCCCCTCCGCTCCCACATTTAACCCGTTCCAACCGCCTTTGCCCGGTCGGTTCTGCATGACAAGAAAACCATCAACACAATTATCTGTTGTTCTAGAGTCTGAGTTTGCCACAAGCTGCCGGCGGCATGCAAAACTGGACGGCGTGATGGCGGCGTGGTAGCGTCCCGGCGCTATGACACGGCAACGCATCAATTCGGCGGCGCAGCACCCGCCCAAGTTCATCGCCTTTCTCTGGTGAAGCTTTCCGTTTGCCTGGACGGCGCCTAAGTCCGTCCGAACCGAAGACCCCTTTATTAGTATATGCGTTGCGCCCGCCCCTGATCGTTGAAAATAGGGCCGCCGCCAGCGGAACAAGCCAGCAGGACCGCCCGTTATGACCGATTATTCCTTTGTTTCACCCTCCGGCATTGTGATCGACCGCACCGACCGGGCGATCGACTTTCAGCGCGGCATCGACTTCCTGATCGATGCCCTGAACGACACCCGCGGCGCCTATCTATCCTCCGGCGTCGAGGACCAGGACCGCTATGCGCGATGGGATTTCGGCTTCATCGACCCTCCGTTGGAGCTGGTCGCGCATATGGATCAATTCCGCCTCTCCGCCCTCAACCCCCGCGGCGTGCCGATCCTGGCCATGTTGAAGCCGGTGTTGCTGAAACATCCGCAATTGGAACTGCGGCAGGAGGATGAACAAAACCTGGTTTTGAGCATCGCCCGGCCCGAGCGCATGTTCGCCGAGGAGGAGCGCAGCCGCCAGCCTTCCACCTTCACGCCGATCCGCGCCCTGATGGCGGAGTTCGCCGGCATGCGCGATCAGTTCCTGGGCCTTTGGGGCGCCTTCGGCTTTGACCTGATCTACGAGTTTGAGCAGATGGATCTGTCCATGCCCCGGGGCGAAGAGGACAAGTTGCTGCATTTGTTCCTGCCCGACCGCATCATGGTGCTGGACCGTCGCCTGGAAGTGGCGCATGCCTATGAGTACGAATTCACCCGGCGGGCCGAGACCACCGTCGGCCTGAGCGAGACCGCGTTCGACGGCGTCGGTCGCATCGCCAGGCCGAATGCGGTTTCAAAGGGCGAGATCACATCCGACCACAGCCCCGAAGACTATATGGCCAAGGTGGAGTATGCCCGCGAGCGCATGGCGGTGGGCGATATCTTTGAAGTGGTTTTGAGCCGCAAATACCAGACCGCCTATCATGGCCCGCCGTCGGAAATGTTCCGGATGATGCGGCGCATCAATCCCTCCCCTTACGAGTTCTTTTTCCAGTTCGCCGGCGAGCAGTTGATCGGCGCCTCGCCGGAGATGTACGTCCGCGTCGAGGGCGACCGGGTGGAAAGTTCGCCCATCTCCGGCACCGCCCGGCGGGGCGAAAATGCCATGGAGGATGCCGAGCGCATCCAGGCCCTCTACAACTCGGAAAAGGACGAGGTTGAACTGACCATGTGCACGGATGTGGACCGCAACGACAAATCGCGGATCTGCCGGCCCGGCACGGTGAAGCTCCTCGCCCGGCGCGCCATCGAACGCTATGCCGGCCTGTTCCATACAGTTGACCACGTGGAAGGGCGCCTGCGGGAAGGTTTCGACGGTCTCGACGCCTTCCTCTCGCATATGTGGGCGGTCACCCTGACCGGGGCGCCGAAACGCAAGGCGGTTGAGATCATCGAACAGGAAGAGGTCTCGCCCAGGCGCTGGTACGGCGGGGCCATTGGCGCCCTGATGTTCTCAGGCACGGTCAATACGGGCATCACCATCCGCACCGTGCACTTGGAAGGCGGCCGTGCCGACTACCGTGTCGGGGCGACGTTCGTCTATGACTCCGTGCCGGAGGAGGAAGAGATGGAAACCCAGGTCAAATCCACCGCCTTCTTCAAGGCCGTGGCCGACCTGGGCCGCAAGGGTCCCGAACCCGTCGAAACCGCGCCGCCGCCGAAATTCGCCGGCCTGCGTATCGTCATGGTGGATAACGAAGACAGCTTCGTCCACACCCTGGCCGACTACTTCCGTCAGACCGGCGCCATCGTGCAAACCTTCCGCCACGGCGCCCCGGCCCAGGCCGCCCTGGCCGAGCGGCCCGATCTTGTCATTCATTCACCCGGCCCCGGCCAGCCGCGGGAGTTCGGCGTCCCGGACATGGTGCGCAGCGTCGCCAAACTGGGCATCCCCCAGTTCGGCGTCTGTCTCGGCCTGCAGGGCATCGTCGAGGCCTTCGGCGGCGAACTACAGGTCATGGACCTGCCCCGCCACGGCAAATACTGGCAGCTGACGCACGATGAAAGCGGCTTGTTCGAAGGGATCGCCCAGGGCGCCCGGGTCGGCGGCTATCATTCCCTGCTGGCCGTTGCGGAGAAGATTCCCGACGAACTCGAGGTCATCGCCCGCAACGAAGAGGACATGGTCATGGCGGTGCGCCATACCTCATTGCCAATCGCGGCGGTGCAATTCCATCCCGAGAGTATCCTCTCGATGGACGCCCGGGCCGGCCACAAGATCGTCGAGAACGTGCTAACGACATTGTTGCCGGAGAAGGGCGCTGCCGAGCGCGCGGCCTAGTTCAGTTGAGGGGGACGGCCAGCCAGGCATACCAGGCCAAAAGGGCGAAGGCGATGAAGACGGAGGCAAAGGCCAGGCGCTGCCAGCTTTTCATGATCGTCGCCTGGCTGGGGTCGGCGGCGCGGTAGCGCAAATCCACCTTCAGGCCCAGGGGCCATTCCTCGTTCAGGCCGATATCGCCCTGGATTTCGTAGTGCTGGCCGTCGGCGGCCTGAAATTTGATACGCGGGAAATGGGCGTGTTCGTTTGCCCCAAAGGAACGTGCCTGGGTGACATTGCCTGTCACTTCGCCCGTGGCCCGCGGCCAACGTAGCACCATCACATAGAAATGGATGAAGGTGCCGACGCCAACGACAGTGAATGCCACGGCGGCGATCAGAGTAATACTGGCGACCGACAAGAGCGAAATCCGGGCTGATTGACAATCTCGCCCGCATCATACGGCATGGCCGCCGATCTTTGGTAGGCGCCGCCCGCGGCTGACCGGACACCAGCGCGTCCCGGAATCAAATCGGCCACCGACATAAAGTCGACGACCGATTGTTCCGGTTATTGTGTAGCCGGTTTGCGAAATTTTTCTAGGCCGTGCGCGGTTGCATGCTTTGCGCCACGGACTTGCCGGCAACGTGCTTGCGCAAGGCGAGCAAAGGCACGATCACCGGAATGGCGAACAGGGTGTTGGAAACAACGTTGGCCATGGCCCCGTGATAGGCGGACAGGGCATTGTCGACCACGTACCAAAGCACAAATCCGATTACCAGGCCGTACCAGGCCCAGGCCTCGCGCCGGGCGATGGCGTGGCGCGCCACCATGAAGGCCAGGACGCCCCAGCCGGCGGTCAATGCCCCCATGATGGCGAAGGCAAAGGCCTGATATTGCGCCACGGCCGGCGAAACCTCGGTGCTGCCGAAGAAATGCGCGTTCAGGGGATCGTTCAAGGGCGTGAACAAGACAGTGGTGCCGAAAAACGCCATGTCGATACCCAACAGAACCAAGCCGGCCAAGGCGATTTGCAGCCAACGATGCCAAAACTGAAACATGTGAACCTCCAGTCATTGATGAATGTGAGGGCAAACATGGTCCGGCGTACGGGGCAAAACAATTACCTGGCAGGTAATGTAATCGAACTGTCCCAGGCGCTATCCTTGACGGGCATTTTCACCGGGAGACCGCCATGAGCACAGCCACAGCCGCCCTTGCCAAACCCATCAGCCCGGTAGGGGCGCTCTTGAAACAATGGCGCGGCGTCCGCCGCCTGAGCCAACTGGACCTGGCCCTGGCCGCCGATACCTCGGCCCGGCATCTTTCCTTTATCGAGACCGGGCGGGCACAGCCCAGCCGGGCCATGGTCCTGCGTTTGGCCGAGGCTCTGGAAGTTCCATTACGGGACCGGAACGGCATGCTTGCAGCGGCGGGTTTTGCCCCGCACTACCGGGAAAGCGCCCTATCCGATGCCTCCATGTCGGAAGTGCGCCGGGCCCTGGATTTGATGCTGGCCCAGCACGAACCCTATCCGGCCCTGGTGATCAACAGCCGTTACGACCTGCTGATGGCAAACCAGGGCGCCGCCCGCATGATGGCGGGCCTGGGCATGGTCGGGAGTGATGGCCCGCCCAACGTGCTGCGTACCCTATTCGACCCCAATGGCGCCCGCGCCTCGGTGGAAAACTGGGAAGAGGTGGCCCGGGCGCTATTGGAGCGGAGCCGGCGGGAAGCGGCCCTAACAGGCGGCGATCAGGCCATGGCGGATTTGACCGAGGAGCTGTTGAGCTATCCCGGCGTGCCGGAAGCCTGGCGGGCCGCACCGGACCGGGATGCGGAACTGCCGCCTCTTCTGAACGTGGTCTTTGCCTTGGGGGATTTGCGCCTGGCCTGGTTCTCCACCATCGCCACTTTCGGCACGCCCCAGGACATCACCCTGCAGGAGTTGCACATCGAATGCTTCTACCCGGCCGACGAGGCGACAGAGATTTGGGCGCGGCAAACGGCGCCTTAAGCGAGCCTCAATTGCCCTTGAAGGTGGGCGGCCGTTTCTCCAGATAGGCCTGCACCGCCTCCGCCGCATCCTCGGTCTCGGAGACCAGAATATGCTGGTCGGAATCCATGTGCATGACGGAACGGTCCAGGGCAGATGAAATTGCGTTGACGCTGCGTTTGATCATCTGTGCGGCGACCGGGGGCTGGCCGGCATAGTGCCTAGCCCATTCCATGGCCTTGTCCATAACCTGATCCGCCGGCACCATCTCGTCCAGGGCGCCCCATTCCAGAAGCGTCGGCCCGGGGACATGTTCGCCGCCGATGACCAGGCGCTTGGCCCGGGCCGGGCCCACCAATTGCATGCAAAGTGGCAGGCTTTGCCACATCAGATTGACGCCGATCAGAATCTCCGGATAGGACATGAAACAGTCCTCGGCACCAATGCGGAAATCGAGGGCGGTGGCAATGCAGGCACCGCCGCCCATGGCGGCGCCGGTCCAGGCCGCTATGGTGATTTGATCCATCTCCCGCAGGGCCTGGATACAGCGTTCGCCCATGCGGCGATGGCGCCGGCGCACGGTGAGCAGTTCATGCTCCTGGCGCTCGGCCGTCAGATCGGCGCCGGAATTGAAATGCTTGCCGGCACCGGTGAACACCACGACCCGCGCCGTTTCGTCATCCCGGAAACTCAGGGCCGCATGTTCGATTTCCTGGATATGGCGAAAATTCAGGGCATTGGCCTTATCGGGCCGATTAAAGGTGACAATGGCGATCTCGCCGCCGCGCTCCACCTTGATATGCTGATAGTCCATGGCGATGGCCGTCAATTCTGCAAAACCGCGCGGCCGCCGCCGGCCATCAGGCCGCCGTCGATCACCAGTTCCGAGCCGTTGACATAGGAGGACTGGTCGGAGGCGAGGTAGAGCACGCCGTCGGCGATTTCCTGCGGCTGCCCCGCCCGTTTGGCCACCGTGCCACCGGCCAGTTCCTCGGGATTGAGGGCATTGGCACCGGGGATCAGGCCCTGGGCGGGAATCTTGGTCCAGATCGGTGTATCGATAATGCCGGGATGGACGGAATTGACCCGTACTTTGAGGCCGGCGGCGGCGCATTCCAGAGCGGCGGACTTGGAGAACAGGCGCACGCCGCCCTTGGTGGCGCTATAGCCCGCCAGGTTGGGCGAGCCGCGCAGGCCGGCGACCGACGACATGATGATAATGGAACCGCCACCGGAACGATCGATCAGTGGGATACCGTGTTTGGTGCCCAGGAAGACGCCATCCAGGTTGATGGCGTTCTGCCGCTGCCAGTCTTCCAGGGTCATCTCCAAAAGCGACCCACCAATGCCGATGCCCGCATTATTGACCAGGACATGCAGGCCGCCCCAATGGCCTTCCACTTCCGCCAGCACGGAGATCCAAGCATCTTCGTCCGTAACATCGTGCATCAGGGCCAGGGCCGCGCCGCCGGCGGATTCGATGTTGGCGGCGGTTTCCGCCATCCCGGCAGCGTCAATATCGGTGACGACAACGCGCGCGCCTTCCCGCGCAAGGGTCTCGGCACAGGCCCGGCCGATACCCGATCCGCCACCCGTCACCATCGCTACCTTGCCTGAAACCAAACCCATGACGACACCTCCCTTTCATGGACAACCCGGCACCGCGCCGGTACTCTTGGCCCAATTGATATCCAAAGGGACCACAATGGTCAAAGATAGGGAGTAACGACGATGCGTGTGAGGGTGATTACTGACAAATGCGAGGGTCACAACCGCTGCTGCGCCCTGGCGCCGGAATTGTTCGACGTGGACGACTATGGCACCGCCACGGCCCTGAACGACGGCAACGTCCCGCCCGAGCTTGAGGACAAGGCTAAGCTGGCCGTAGAGAATTGTCCCGAGTACGCCATCGAGTACGTGAAAGACTAAATCGGCGACAACCATCGCCGACAAATCGGGGGAAAAGTACCATGGGCACCAACCCACCGGTCGATGACTGGGCCAGCGATTACGACATCTTCGACGAAGACTATATCAAGGACCCGGTGCCGATCTGGAACGAGTTGCGGGATAAATGCCCCATCGCCCATACCGAGCGTTGGGGCGGCTCCTGGCTGCCGACTCGCTATGAGGATATGCAGGCCTTCGTCCGCATGGTGCCGGCCCTGTCATCGAAAAACGTCCTGGTGGTGAGCCAGAAACGGGAGGAGATGGATTTCGATCCCGTCTTGGCGGAATACGGCAACTCCGCACCACCCATCACCTCCGACCCACCGGAACATGTGCCCATGCGGCGCTTGCTGTTGCCCCTGTTTTCGCCGAAAGCGACCGAGGCGCACCGCCCGTACGTTGAAGATTTATGCCATTCACTGATCGATAGCTTCATCGAAAAGGGAAGCTGCGATGCTGCCCTGGACTATGCCGTACATATTCCGGCCAAGACCATCGCCCATGTTATCGGCGTGGACGAGGACAGGACGGACGAGTTCATCGGCTGGATTCGTGGCCTTTTGGAAGAGGGCAACACGGATCTGGAGAAGCGGAATAAGTACAACCGGATCCTGCGCACGTTCTTCGGTGAACTGGTGGACGCGCGCAAGCAGGAACCGAAAGACGATCTGATGTCGCACCTGCTGGCGCAGGAGATCAATGGCCAGCCCGTGGCCCGCAAGGCGGTGATCGGCATGTGCAATTTGTTGCTGGTTGCGGGCATCGATACCACGTGGAGTTCCATTGGCTCGGCGCTTCTGCATTTCGCCACGCACCCAGAGGATCGCCGGCGCCTTGCAAACGAGCCCGAGCTGTTCCCCACGGCGATAGAAGAGATGCTGCGGGTCTATGCGCCAGTGACCATGGCCCGCCATGTCACGGAAGAAACCCAAGTGGGCGACGTTACCTTCCAGCCGGGCGACAAGGTCTTAATGAACTTCCCCGCCGCCAACCACGACCCGAATTTTTTCGAGGATGCGGACAAGGTGGTTCTGGACAGGAAAAAGAACCGCCATGTGGCCTTCGGTATCGGGCCCCACCGCTGTGCCGGTTCCAACCTGGCGAGGATGGAAATGGACGTGGCCCTGCGCGTCTGGTTCGAACGCATTCCGGACTTCGAATTGACGGACATGGACGCGGTCACCTGGGCTGGCGGTCAGGTCCGTGGGCCCCGGCATTTGCCGATCAGGTTCTAAGCTGGGTTCGCACTGCTTCCCGGCAGGCTTTGCTGAGACGATCGACCAATCTGTCATCATTGGCAGCCCGCGCCAGCACCGCGCCGCCCACACATATGGCCATGGCCGTCAGGGCCCGGTCGTCAAGTTCCTCCGGCTTGTCCAAGCCCTTGGCGAATTGGGCCGCCAACTCCGACAGTTTGCGGCTGAACGCCGATTGCGCCGGCGCGCCGGCGCGGGCCACATCCACCGACAGGCTGGCCATGCTGCAACCCGCCCCGATTTCCGCCCGATTTTCCGGCAATAGGTAGCCATCCACGATGGCCAGGGCCTGATCCAGCAAGTCCCGCGGCGATGGCCCCGGCCGCCGTTTCATCATGGCGTTGAAACCATGTTCGCTTTCAATCACGGCGGCAAACAGTTCTGCTTTTGACGCGAAATAGCTGTAGAAGCCGCCGCGCGTCAGGTCCGCTGCCGCCATAATCTGATCAATGCCGACACCGTCATAGCCGTGGCGGCGGAACAGGGTGCCGGCCACATCGATGATGCGGATTCGGGTCAATTCCTTGTGTTCTGGCTTGTAGCGCATGGCTTTCCAGTTGACGAATCATTGCATGTTAGCCATCATATTATTTATATGTTACTTAACATGCAATAGATTTCGGACGAAAAATGGCATTAGAGCTGCATCAATTCCCCTATTCTCATTTCAACGAGAAGGTTCGCTGGGCCCTGGCATACAAGGGCCTGGAACATCGCCGGATCAACTACCTTCCCGGCCCCCATATGCCCGCCATCCGCAAACTCAGCGGCCAGACCCAGACCCCGGTGTTGCGGATCGATGGAGAGCCCCTCGCCGGTTCGGCCCAGATTATCGAGCGGTTGGAACAGATCGCGCCCGACCCCGCACTTTATCCCGCCGAACCCAAGGCGCGCGCCGAAGCCCTGCAGCTGCAAAACCGCCTCGATGCGGAACTGGGCCCCAATATCCGTCGGGCACTGTTTTCGGTCATGGTTGATGAAGGGGCCTACACGTGCCGGATGTTTTCGGAAGGCAAGAGTTTGGCCGTGCGCCTAGCCTATCGGGCAAGCTATCCCCTCGCCAAGGGGCTGATCAAAAAAGGCAATGGCGTCACCGACCAGGCATCGATCGACCGGGCCTACGAGTTGACGGCCGCCATCTTCGACGACATTGCCGAGCGGGTGGCGGATACGGGATACTTGGTCGGCGAAAATTTCTCGATCGCCGATTTGACGGCTGCTGCCCTAATGGCGCCGGCGGTCAATCCAGGCGATTGCGAGATGACCCGGCCTGAACCCATGCCCGAGAGCATCAGGCGGTTCCTGGCCCGCTGGGCCGATCATCCCGGCTCCGCCTGGGTCAGGGCAATATACGCAAAACACCGATAATCATCCGCGCAACACGGCTTGTGTCTGGGTGACGCGGGCAATGCGCTTGCCTTCATCGTCGGTCAACTCCGTATCGACGACAATGGTGCTGCGCCCGGCGTGCAAAGCGGTGGCATGACCGTGCAGATAGCCGCCGCGGACAGCACGGAAGAAATTGGTCTTGCTTTCGATAGTGGTCGTGGCGGTCGCCCCGTCGGGGAGATTCAGAAATGCCAGGGACCCACCCAGGGTATCGGCGAAGGCCATGATAGCGCCGCCATGCAAAATGCCGAACGTGGTGCAGCGTTCCGGGGCCCAGGCCATGCGCGCCCTGATACCCGCAGGCGCGGCGGAAATAAACTCCATCTCCAACGTATCCGCCAACGGCATGCGTTCCCGCATGCTGGCCGTCAGGTCCGGGTCGATGATACTCTCGCCCATAACAATGTCCCTTATCAGAATGTTCATCCAGTTCCAGGATGGCACCCGGGCGAGGGCAAAACAATTACCTCTCGGGTAATGGTTCCCGCGCCATCACCCTGGCCAACGAAACGAATGGATCTCCCCCGCCGATGCGCGAGTTGCTGCGGACAAAGACGACCATCGCCCTGCCGGCCATGCTGGCGGTGCAGTCGTTCGGCACCATGTGCGGCTTCGCCGGCGCCGTGGTCGCGGTCCAGGCCGCGGCCGATCTTGGCGTACCGGCCACGGGCATCGGTATCTATACAGCCGTGATCTACATTGTCGGCATGATTTCGGGCCTGGCCGCGGGTAGCATTCTGGCCCGCCATGGCGTCATCCGCAGTTCGCAATTTTCACTTCTGGTCACGGGCTTAGGCCTTATCTTGGCCGGCGCGGTGCCGAATTGGGGCATCGCCCTTGTGGCAGGAGCGCTGATTGGCACCGGAACCGGGCTGCTCAACCCCGCCGGTTCCCGTATTCTGGCCCGTCATGCGCCGTTGCGCTGGCAGCCCTTCGTCTTTTCCGTCAAACAGACCGGCACACCCATGGGCGGCATGCTGGCCGGGCTGCTGCTGCCGCCGCTGATGCTGCTTTACGATTGGCGCGTCGCGGTCATGGCGGTGGCCGTGATCCCGGTTGCCACAGCGATCGGGCTGCAACTGATCCGGCAGGGGCTGGATGATGACCGGGACCCAAACGAGCGCATAAATCTAGCCGGTGTAGCGGCATCCCTGACTTTGGTGATGAGCAGCCGGCCACTTTTGACCCTGGCGGCGGCAGGCTATTTTTTCACCTTTGCGCAATTGGCCATTCTCTCCTTCATCGTGGTCTATCTGGAGCAGGAGAACGGTTTGTCGTTGGCTTTTGCGGGCGGCATTTTCGCCATCATACATGGCTCCGCCATCCCGGCACGGGTGGCCTGGGGCATCATCGCGGGCCGATTCGTATCGAGCTGGTTGCTGCTGGGTCTGATCGGAATCCTCATGGCTGTCAGCATCATGGCCATGAGTTTCTTCTCGCCGGCCTGGCCATTCTGGCTCACCGCCCTGGTCGCCGTCATGCTGGGAGCCAGCACCAACGGCGTGCTGGGCCTGCTGCTATCGGAATTTGCCCGCCTTGCGCCTGCCGGAAAGATCGGCGAGGCCACCGGCGGCGGTCAGTTCTTCCTGTTTTTCGGCATCGTCAGCGGGCCGCCATTGTTCGGCGCCATGGTCGAATTCGGCGGCGGCTATGCAAATGCCTTTTACCTCATCGCCGCCCTTTGCCTGGCAGCGGGCTTGTATCTGCTGGCAACGACCCGACAGGGACGCTAAACCTAGAACGCCTCGTCGCCAGGCATCATCAGGACCTCGGCACCCGCCATGGCGCGCAGCTTCAGGGCGGCGGTATCAGGCATGACCCGGCCCATATAGTAACGGGCGGTATTCAGCTTCATCTCGTAGAACGCCTCGTCCTCCGTACCCGCGGCCAGGGCATCCATGGCCACCCGGGCCATGCGGGCCCACATGAAGCC
This sequence comes from uncultured Rhodospirillaceae bacterium, assembly GCA_964344935.1. Classification (GTDB taxonomy): domain Bacteria; phylum Pseudomonadota; class Alphaproteobacteria. Next base: position 380,381 of record CAYFPL010000005.1, on the reverse strand, counting down.
GATGGCGACCACGCCCATCATGCGCAAGAAATCCACCGAGGCGGCGCCAGCTTCCTCGTGGTTCTGGATGGCGTTCTGTGCCAACCACATGGTGGTGGCCATAAGGTCATCCAGGCCCGATTGCAGGGGCTTGGTAAATTCCGCCATCTCCTCGTCCTTTTGGGCGGCGATAAACTCGCTGATCACCCCGAACAGGGCCCGGGCCGGACGGCCATTGTCCACGCCCATGCGCCGGCCCACCAGATCCAAGGCCTGGACGCCATTGGCGCCTTCGTACAACTGCGAGATACGGGCATCACGGACGAACTGTTCCATGCCGTGTTCATGGATATAGCCATGGCCGCCGAAACACTGCATGGCCATGTTGACGCATTCGAAACCCACATCCGTGAAATGCGCCTTCACCACCGGCGTGAGCAGATTGAACAGATCGGACGCCTGCTGTTTGCGCTCGTCATCTTCGTCATGGCGGCCGATAGTGGCCTCGTGGGTCAGCCACATCAGCAATGCCCGGGCACCTTCGTTGAACGATCGCATCTGCAGCAGCATCCGCCTCACATCCGGGTGCACCACAATCGGATCAGCCGCCTGATCGGGATATTTTGCGCCGCTCAGCGCTCGGCCCGCGGTGCGTTCCCGGGTATAGGCGGCGGCATTTTGATAGGCCACTTCGGACAGGGCGATGCCCTGATAGCCAACACCGATGCGGGCGCCGTTCATCATCTGGAACATTCCCGCCATGCCGGCACCGGAACTGCGTTTCTTCGGCTTGCCGTCTTCGCCGATCTCGGGCGGCTTGGGCTTCGGCCCAAGGCGGTGGCCGATGGCGCCCTCGTAGTGCAGGACGGCGGTGGAGGATCCCTTGATCCCCATCTTGTGCTCGATGCCGCCGCAAACCACGTTGTTGCCCTGGCCTAGGGTGCCGTCGTCATTGACTTGGATTTTGGGCACCAGAAACAAAGAGACCGCAGATAGACCCTCGCCCTCGCCCTCCACCTTGGCCAGCACCAGATGGACGATGTTGTCCGTCATGTCATGCTCGTCACCGGTGATGGCGTAAGTGCCGTCGTCCTGCTCAACCGCCTTGGTCCGCATCAGCTTCAAGTCGGTGCCGCAATGGGGCTCGGTCAGGTTCATGGTGCCGGTCCATTCCCCCGACATCATCTTCGGTACATAAATCTGCTTCAGATGATCCGGCGCCACCGATTGGATCACGTTGGCAGCGCCCCCCGACAGGCCCACATATGTCGAGAGAGACAGATTGGACGACATAGCCATTTCGGTGATCGCCAGGCCCAAGACTCCCGGCAGCCCCTGGCCGCCCCAATCGGGCGACGATGAGATTGCATTCCAGCCGCCTTCGTAGAAGGCATCGAAGGCCGCCTTGAAGCCCTCAGGCGTCCGCACCACACCGTTCTCGAACCGGCAGCCTTCCTTGTCCCCCACCTGGTTCAACGGCGCCCAGATCTCTTCGGTGAGCTTGGCGCCGCCCTCCAGCACCGCGTCCACCAGATCGGCACTGACATCGCTGTAGCCGGGAACATTGGTGTATTCGGTGATCGCCAGCAGTTCGTTCAGAACAAAGCGCAATTCTCTTGTGGGGGCGTTGTAGCTCGGCATGGGATCAACTCCCTGGAAAAGGTTTCACAATGTCAGCGCCGCGTGGTCCAGGCCGCGACGGCATCCGCCAATATTTCAAAATCGGTCATTTGGCAATAGACCTGTACGGCGATACGGGCCCACAGGCGGCCGGACCAAGGAATGATCGGCACTTCGATATTGTGATCCCGCAGCAGATGGTCGCGCAAAGCCTCCGCTTCATCCTTGTTCGCGGCCAACTCTGGCGGCAACGGGGCCAGCCCCATGGCCGCCGTCATATGCGCCGGCGCACCCGGCAAACCACCAAAACGTTTCGCCAACAGACTGGCGGCAGCAACGGCAAGGTCATGGTTGTAGGCCTGTATCGCCCCACCGCCAATCCTCTCGCGAAAGGCAAGGGCTGCCGGCAGGGTGAGAAATGGGGATGGATCACGGGTACCGGTCCAATCGAATTCGGCGGTAAAACCCTCGCCCAGGCGCCAGGATATGACCGCAGGATGCAAATCGTCCTGGACCCGGGCATCGGCCCACAACACACCGCAGCCCCGGGGCGCGAACAGCCATTTGTGCAAATTCGCCGCATACCATTCCGCGCCCATTTCGGGGATGTCCAGATCGATTGTGCCCGGCGCATGGGCGCCGTCGACCAGCACCTGGGCGCCGACGTCATGGCAAAGCTCCACCAGGCGGCGAAGCGGCAGGACGATGCCGGTTTCGGACGTAATATGGTCCAAGATGGCCAGGCGCGTACGCTCGCTCAGGCCAGCTGCGACGGCGGCGACCGCTACATCCTCGCCCTCAATCGGAAAGGGGATTTCCAGGGTAACCAGGTTCGCCCCGGCACGTTCGCAAGCGTACCGGGCCGCATTCGCCACGGCACCGTAGGTATGGTCGGTGACCAGGACTTCGTCACCGGGCCGCAAATCAAGGGACCGCAAAACCGCATTGACGCCGGTGGTGGCGTTGTCGGTGAAGACATAGTCCTCACCCCGGCCACCCAACAGGCCGGCCACATCCCCGGCAGCGTCCCGCAAGCGCGGCTTCAATTCGCGCAGCATGAAGCGGGCCGGATGGGCCTCGATCTGCTGTTTGATGTCCCACTGCGCGTCCAGGATCTCGCGGGGCGAAACGCCGACGGTGCCGTGGTTCAAATAGATCGCACCGTCTTCCAGGGGCCACAGGGCCCGCATCCGGTGTCCGTAATCAAGGTCAGCCGACACGGCGGTCCCGGCCGGCCCAATAGGTCTCCCGCAATGCCTTCTTGTCCGGTTTGCCCAGGGGCGTCACCGGTATTTCTTCCGCAATGTCCACTGACTTCGGCGCATGCACCGAGCCCTTGGCATCGCGCACCTTTTGGATCAGGGCATCCGGGTCGATCCGGGCGCCGGGGCGGGCAACCACCACCGCCTTGACCGCCTCGCCCCATTTTTCGTCCGGCACGCCGATCACAGCGGCCATGGCGACAGCCGGGTCGGCGGTAATGACATCCTCAACCTCCTTGGGAAAGACGTTGAAACCGCCGGAAATGATCATGTCCTTCTTGCGGTCGACGATATAGAGATAGCCGCGCTCATCCGCCTTGGCCATATCGCCGGTATGCAGCCAGCCGCCAGCCAGGGTTTCCGCCGTCTGTTCCGGCCGCTGCCAGTATTGATCCATCACCTGGGGCCCTTGGGCGCAGATCTCGCCGGCGTCCCCCTGCTCCACGGGCTCGCCGTCGTCATTCAACAGAGCCACCCGCACCGAGGCGCAAGGGTGGCCGCAGGCTGCGAACAGGTTCGGATCGTCCTTATTGTGATCGCCGCGCCGCAGCACGGCGAGGGGGTAGCCCTCGGTCTGGCCGTATAGCTGGCAGAACACGGGGCCGATCCGTTCCAGGCCTTCCAAAAGCCGGGTCGGCGACATCGGCGCGGCGCCGTACATCAGCAACTCCAGGCTGGAAAGGTCGGCATCATCCAGTTTCGGATGATCAAGCAGGATATTGACCATGGTCGGCACCAACAGGGTCGCCGTCACCCGCTCTTTCTCAATGGAACCGATCACAGCATCCGGATCAAAACCGTGGTGCATATGCACCCGGCCGCCACGCAGCAGGGTTGGCAGGATCTTTGTACCGCCCACGTGGGAAATGGGAGCGACTGCCTGATAAACAATTTCCTGGGGCCATTCGAAATCCGCCAGTACCGCGCTGACCAGTGCGACATAGGAATGATGGCGGCGCAGGGCGCCTTTCGATTTGCCGGTGGTGCCGCCGGTATAGCCCAGCATGACTTCGTCGTCGGGCTGGGCCAGCAGCACCGGCGAAACAGCGCCCGCATCGTCGGCGCCGGCCCGCAAGTCCAATCCATAGTCTGCCGGTCCCAAGGTAAAGACCTCTTGCAAACCGTCTGTGGCTGCCGCCAATTCCGCACCAAGATCGAGATAGTTTTCCGTATCCACAAACAGGAAGTCGATTTCGCCATCGTCGAGAATGAACCGCTGGTCCTCGTACGCGCCGAGGGGATGCAATGCCGTGAAGCAAAGTCCCAGGGCCTGGGCCGCCGCACCCGCCAGCCAGGCCTCTGCCCGATTGGCATTTAGCAGCGCAATCCGCTGTCCTCGCCGGACGCCGGCACCCAGCATCACCGCCTGATAACGCCCGATCAGGTCAAGGCATTGGCTATAGGTGTATTGGCCGCCATAGCCGCTGAAAGCTATTCGATCACCCCAACGCACCATGGCCCGCAAGGTCAAACTTGCCGTGGTCAATCCCTGGTGCAGGTCGGACATCTGCTTCTTCCCCTACGTGACGTTCAAGCCAGCGCGGCCCAGTCCATCGACTTCCGTCACCATTTGATCGCCAGGCTGCAGCCATTTTGTGGCGACGATGGAACCGGTCAGGACCACATCACCAGCCCGCAACATCGTCCCTCTATGGTTCAGGTTATTGGCAAGCCACGACAGGGGCACCAGAGGATGGCCCAGAGCATCACCGCCCACGCCTTCGCCAACCACCTCGCCGTTAATCAGCATGCGGCCCTGCAGCGCGGCCAGGTCCAGACCCTGCCAATCTGTCACCTCCTCGCCCAGGACACAGCCGGCGTTGAAAGAATTGTCGGCGATCAGCAACGGCGCATCGATCAGGCTGTAGTCGATGGCCCGGTCATCGACGATCTCTATAGCCGCCATACAGGCGGCCACGGCGTCGCGGATATTGTCCTGGTCATAAGGGCCGCCGTCAGCTGGCAGGTCGCGTGCCATCCTCACCGCGATTTCCGACTCGACGCCGATATTGACGAAGGCCGCGTGTGCCAGGGCCACTTCACCCCTGTGCACCCGTGAAGCGAATATGGCGCCCTCGCAGGGCTGTGACACGCCCACCAGTTCCTGCATCACCTTGGATGTCAGGGCCACCTTCCAGCCGGCTATGGCGCCGGCCCCAGCCTCGGCCCACAGGCCTTGCAAACGATCCTGCACCTTGTAGGCGGTATCGACATCACCCGGCGCGATATCGGTGGGCAACGGCGCGCCAACGTCGCCGGCCTGGGCGGCCTGAAAAAGGTGCTGGGCGGCAGCTTCGATCGTATCGTCGGACATATCTCTACTCCTTGCGGGCGACCAGCATGGTGAAAATGCCGCCGATGGGCTCGCGCATGATTTCCACCAGGCCGGCATCGGCGAACAATTCGTGCTGCATTTCGATTGTGGGTACCAGGTTGCCCCAGATCAGCTCGTTGAACTGGGTCTGCACGGCGAAATTGAATCCAGGATCCCGCAGGCCGGCGAGGTCTGATGGATAGGTTTCATCCAGGATGAACAATACACCGCCCGGTTTCAGGGACCGGGCCACGTCCTTGACCACGCCAGGGCGGATGGCATCGTCGATCTCGTGCAAGACCTCGAACATCACGGCCAGGTCGAAGGCCTCTTTCTGGCCGATGCCGTCATTCCCGACAGCCTGCACCGTAACCCTGTCCGCCACATCGCTGGCGGCAATGTTCTCGCTCGCCAGTTCCACGCCATGGGGATCGATATCAATGCCGTGACAACGGCAATTGGGCCAGGCCTGGGCGATCTTGATCATCAAGCCGCCGACGCCGCAGCCCACATCCAACACCGAGGCGCCCGCTTCCAACGTCGCCTGCAATCCGGGAACCCCGGCCAGCATGCGCCGGGCAACAACGGTGTGGAAACCTGACGTTGTAGCCCCCACATGGTGGGAGAAGTCCGCGCCATGTTCCTGGAAGCGATGGGTGCCGCCGGTGCGGAAGTTTTCCGGATAGCTGCGCAGATCGTCGCTGCCGAAATTGACGGTAGAGGTAATGTAGGGCGCCAGGTTGCGCGGATCGCCGGGATCAACCAACAGCTTGTCCATCATCTCGGCCAGGCGGAAACAACCTTCATCCCCCGCCTCCAACAGGCCGTAGTGATAACCGGTGCGGCACCAGACGTCGACGTAGGGCCCATGCAGCTTCAATTCGTCGGCCAGGGCGCCGGGATCGCAGCCGCCCTCGCCTTTCTTCTGGATGGCGGCAAACAGGCCCAACTCTGTACCGATCGCCATGTGATGTACGGCGTGAAAACCCTTGAGGTAATCCCAAATCAGGTCGGTCGGCTCTTGACTGGCTGGCGCGGGCATTGGCGCTTCCTTTCAACTTACTTCAGTGCATCAAATGCCGCCGTGAAACCTGCCAGGGAAATCGAGGCCTTAACTTCTCGGTGCCAGCCCAACTGGAATGTCAGCCTGGCATGGCGTCCAGTCCTGAGTTCCTCCAATAGCTCGCTAGCAAGCACAACTCGGACATGGCAGCCGTTGCGGATGCAAATTTCCACATCAATTCGAACATTTTCTCCGTTGTCGATTTGCAATCGCAAGCCGGCAGGTAGGTATACACCTAGTGGCAATGTCATAAACAATATCGCCGGTTCATTAGGCACCGGGTAGCGCGCTACAATTTGGACGACATCTTGATTGTCCTCAATACTCTTTCCAATCTGCAATATAAAGCAACGTTCAGGAGTGTTCTCATCCTTCCTCTCGCAACGCATAAGCCAATCCTTAAAGGTCTGCTCCCGCGCCGACATGGCCTGAGCCGCAGACAGGTCCAAAAAGAACAGCAGCAACATGGAAAATAAGGCGGTAAACCGGGCGTGTACGGGCATTCTCATATCCTATGTTAGGGCGGCATTATGGACTGTCGGAATGTAGCCGCATTGCGCCAGGGGCAACAACTGCTTTGCGCCTTTCGCACCCGACCGACACTTGCCATACTGGCGCGCTTCAATCTCTAAGGACCTGTCCCGCATGACCTCTTTCTCATTATCCGCCGCGAATACCCTGCCGGACGACGGCCTGTCGGGCTGTTTTCTTGGCCGTGTCTGGCTGCCCGGACCCGGTGGCGGCCCGACGCCTGTCCTTGCCGCCGACGACGGCGTCTTCGATCTCTCCGCCGCCGCCCCAACCCTGGCCGGGCTCTTGGCCATGGATGATCCCGTCGCCGCCGCCCGTGCGGGCAAGGGTCAGGCAATTGCAGATTTAGCCGACCTTTTAGCCAACAGCGGCCATCATGACCGGGACGATAACCGCCCCTATCTCCTTGCGCCCTGCGATCTGCAAGCCCTGAAGGCCTGCGGCGTCACCTTCGTCCGCTCTATGCTGGAACGGGTGATCGAGGAGCAGGCCAAGGGCGACCCGGACCAGGCGGCTGAAATCCGCAATGCCATCGGGGCCGAAATTGGCAGTTCCCTGGCCGATGTGGTGCCCGGCTCGGACGAGGCGGCACGGATCAAGGATGTGCTCAGCGAACGGGGCCTGTGGTCGCAATATCTCGAGGTCGGCATCGGGCCGGACGCCGAGGTTTTCACCAAATCCCAGCCCATGGCCGCCGTGGGAACCGGGGCCGAGATCGGCATCCACCCCAACTCCACCTGGAACAATCCCGAGCCCGAGGTGGTCCTGGTAATCGCGCCTTCGGGCCGCATCGTCGGCGCCACCCTGGGCAACGACGTCAACCTGCGCGATTTCGAAGGGCGCAGCGCCCTGTTGCTGGGCAAGGCCAAGGACAACCGCGCTTCTTGCGCCGTGGGTCCCTTCATCCGACTGTTTGACGACAGTTTTACCCTCGATGACGTACGGCAAATGGAAATCAGCCTGACGGTGACGGGCGAAGACGACTTCAAACTGGAAGGCCGTTCGTCCCTAAGCGAGATCAGCCGCGACCCGGCCGAGCTAGCCGCTTATGCCTGCGGCGTTCACAACCAATATCCCGACGGCCTGTTGCTGTTTACCGGCACCATGTTTGCCCCGACCGAGGACCGGGACGCACCGGGCCAGGGATTTACCCATCACTTGGGCGATATCGTCACCATCGCAAATCCGCTGCTGGGCAGCTTGAGGAACCAGGTCAACCATACGGACAAGATCGCGCCGTGGGAGTTCGGCATTGGCGCCTTGATGGCCAATCTTGCGGGACGGGGACTGCTGTGAAGCCGGACACAATGGAAAATCTGAGTGGCATCTCCACCGCCACCGTGACCATGCAGTTGCTCAAGCGGGGCCTACGCAATTGTTTCATCACCGGCGCGCGGCCTCTGAATCCGGAAAGCTGCCAATTCGTAGCCGAGGCCTATACCTTGCGCTTCATTCCCATGCGCGAGGATCTGAGCCGGGTCGAGGTTTTGGGCGATCCGGAATATCCACCGCGCAAGGCGGTGGAGGATATTCCCCCCGGCATGGCCATAGTGATCGATGCCCGCGGCGAGCTGGCGGCCGGCGTAATGGGTGACATCCTGGCCGCACGCATGCACGAACGCGGTGTCGCCGCGGTGGTCAGTGACGGCCCCGTTCGCGATGGCGCCATGGTTTCGGCCGTGGATATGCCAATATTCTGTGCCGGGTTTGCCGCCCCTGCCAGCCTACACATTCATTTCGGCGCCGATCTGCAATGCCCCATCGCTTGTGGCGGTGTCGCTGTGATGCCGGGTGATGTCTTGGTCGGCGATGGCGATGGTGTGGTCGTCATTCCCGCCGCAATGGCCGACGAGGTCGCCCGCGACGGCGCGGAACAGGAAAATCTCGAAGCGTTCCTGAAAGGGCGCGTGGAAGCCGGACATCCGACAATTGGCACCTATCCGCCGAATGCCGAAACACTGCGGGCTTATGAAGATTGGAAGAAAAACCAAAACCATAAATAAAACTGTACGGAATTCTTACAATCAAAAGTAAAAACGCTGACTAATCCCTTATGCTTAATACTTTCGAAATTGTTTTGACGTATTCATCGCATTGACATGCATCCAACCCGTGAGGACCGTTCAATGCGAGTAATCAAGATTGCCCTTGTCGCTGTGCTGCCCATGTTGTTCGCGGCGACTGCCAGTGCAAACGAATACGAACCGCAACTTCGTGACCTGGCGACCAATTCCATCAAATCCTGGCTCAGCAGCCCTGCCGTGGTCGAGGCCATCAAGGCACAGAACGAGCAGCACAAGAGCTTTTCCGAAACCAAGATCGTTTCTCTGGACAAGCAATGGCGGGCCGAAACAAGCGCGTCCAGCCGGCCCATGATCGATGGCGTGCTGGCCAATCCGCTGTCCGGCTTCCTGAAATCGAAGAAAGACGAGAGCGACGGCCTGTTCACGGAAATCTTCGTCATGGACAACAAAGGTATGAACGTGGGTCAAAGCGACATCACCTCCGATTATTGGCAGGGTGACGAAGCGAAATGGAAAAAGACCTACTCTGTCGGCGCTGACGCCCTGCATATCAGCGACGTCGAAGAGGACGAGTCCACCCAGACCTTCCAAAGCCAAGTGAGCCTGCCTGTGGTCGATCCGGCGAGCGGGTCCGTCATTGGCGCCATCACTGTCGGCGTTAACGTCGAGATGCTGGGTCAGTAGTGCCCGCAAAGACTGCCAAAGGTAGTCAACTCGGATACGGTTAGCAGCGCGGCCCGCTTTTGAAGACAAGGCGGGCCGCGTTTTTTTGGAGTAGATTCGATGTTCAAATGGACAATCGGTCGCAAGACCGTGGCGGTTGTCGCCGTCGGCATTGTCATCAATTTCGCAATTGTCATCGGGGTGCAAAGCTGGGGCGAACGGCAACAGTTGAAGGCACTGGCTCAGGAAAGCAACAGTTCGCTGACCAATCTCTTGGCAGCACAGGTGGCTGGCGGCATCCGCTTTCGCAAGGTCGAAACCATCGAACGGGCCTACGCTGAATTGACCGGCGGGCAAACCTCCAACGTCGCCGCTGTAACGGCCGTCGCCGCCGACGGCAAGGCAGTGGTGGATTACCGGGCCGAGCATTTGCCGTTCAGTGCCGATGAGCAATTGGCGGAAATCACCAAGGCGGCCGTAGACGGCGGAGAAACCGTCTCGCAGTTCGTCAACGGTCAGCAAGTGATCGCGGCACCCGTAATATTCGGCAAAAAGAACCAGGTTGTTGGCGCCATCGCCGTGGTCTGGGACTTCCAACGCGTGGAAGGGCATTTGAACCACAACGTCCTGGTCTCGTCCGCATGGGCCACGGTGATCTTTCTGATCCTGATGGTCGCCTTGCTGTTCGCGTTGAGCCATATGGTCAGTCGCCCCATCGCCGCCATGACGGGCGTGATGCAGCGCTTGGCTGAAGGGGATTTGGATGCCGAGATCGTTGGCCTGTCCCGTCGCGACGACTTGGGCGAAATGGCCCAGGCCATGCAGATCTTCAAACAGAACGGCCAGGAAGTCGAACGCCTGCAGGCCGAACAGGTAGAGAATGAGCGCAAGGCGGTGGAAGAAAAACGCCGCGCGGCGAACGATCTGGCCGACAATTTCGACAGCCAAATCGGCGGCGTTGTAACCGCCGTTTCCAAAGCCGCAAGCGAAATGCAGGGCTCGGCTCAAACATTGAGCGAAACCTCGGAAGAGTCTGTCAGTCAGGGCGCCGCCGTGTCTGGGGCGGCCGAAGATGCCACGGCCAACGTACAGACCGTGGCGGCAGCGACCGAGGAGCTATCAACCTCGTTGCAGGAGGTCAGCGCCCAGGTCACGGAATGCGCCAATATCACCAAACGGGCCGCCGAACAGGCAGGGCAGACGAACAGCGAGATCACGACCCTGTCCGATAACGCCGAGAAGATCGGCCACGTGATCGAAATGATCAACGACATCGCTTCGCAAACCAATCTGCTTGCCCTCAATGCCACGATCGAGGCAGCGCGCGCCGGCGAAGCCGGGAAAGGCTTTGCCGTTGTGGCGTCGGAGGTGAAGAATCTTGCCAATCAGACGGCCCGGGCGACCGAGGAAATTTCAAGCCAGATTGCCTCGGTGCAGGATGCGACCTCGGGATTCGTACAATCCATCGGCGGGATTACTGAAACCATCAATCAGGTCAACGACATCGCAAGCGTGATCGCCGGTGCCGTGGAAGAACAGAATGCCGCCACCATGGAGATCAGCCGCAGCGTCCAGGACGCAGCAGCCGCCACCGAGCGCGTTTCGTCGAGCATCACCGCCGTTACGGACGCCAATACCCGTACCGGCGGGGCCGTGCAGCATGTGGAGACGGCGGCCACCGGCCTGACAGAGACGTCCGAAACCTTGCGCCAAGCGGTCGATGGATTCCTGGCCACGGTGCGGGCCGGCTAGAGCAACCCGCCGTCAATTGGATTGAATTGACCGCGGATAAGTTGCTCAATTTCAAGGACTTTAGCGCGTGATCGCGCGTTCAATTGAACGCGCCATCCGCTAGCTCAGGCCTCCTGAATGGCGCCTTCGCCTTGTTTCTTGGTCAAGGCGGCAAGCATATTCTCCACCACCTCGCGATCCAGGCCGCGGGTAATGAAGACGATACGGGAGCGGTGATCGTCATCCGGCCAGGCGTCCAGCTGTACAGGCGGGTGGAACATATGCTGGACACCGTGGACCACCACCGGCGTGTCGCTTTCCTGGACATTCAGCATGCCCTTGATGCGCAGGATGTCGTCGCCGCGGTAGGTGGTTAAGAGTTCCAGCCAGCTCGCCACTTGATCCCAGGGCAGGCGATCGTCGAGGTAGACGCAATAGGCCTGAATCTGGTCGTTGTGGCGGTTGACGTCGTGGTGATGATTATGGTCATGGTCGTGGCCATCATCATAGGCCTCGGCCTTCAACCAACGCTGCACATCCAGGCTTTTCGTTTCCGGATCATATAATCCGGCATTGAAGAGCAGGGCGGGATCGATCTCACCATGGGCGGCCTGATGGATGTCGGCTGCCGGATTAAGCCCGCGCAAATGATCCTTCAATGTGGCGATGCCGCCCTCGTCGGCCAGATCCACCTTGGTGATTACCACCCGGTCCGCCACAGCGGCCTGCTTCACGGCTTCGTCATGTTTCTCCATGGTCTGCTGGGCCAACATGGCATCCGCGGTTGAAATCACGCCGTCCAGGCGATAGCGGCCCATGAGGAATGGATCGGACATCAACGTATGGAGAATAGGCGCGGGATCGGCCAGACCAGTGGTCTCGATCACCAGACGGTCGAAGTCGGGTATTTCCTGCTTCGCGCGCCGTTTGTAGAGGCTCTTCAAGGTATCTACCAGATCGCCCCGAATGGTACAGCACAGGCAGCCCGACGACATCAACACGACATCGTCATCCACATGTTCCACCAGCATATTGTCGATGCCGATCTCGCCGAATTCATTGATCACCACGGCGGTGCGGTCCATGCCGGGGTGCTGGATCAGCCGGTTCAGCAGCGTGGTCTTGCCGCTGCCGAGAAACCCGGTGATCACCGAAACAGGCAGGCTGTCCACTTCAACTTTCGTCATTCTGGCCTTCCTCGAGCGGTTTGAAGGGCAGCACTAGCATCCAAATCAGGTTGGCGCAAACAGCCCCCGCATAGGCGCGTTGACCGATACGCATGCCCTCATGCCCAGCGGCCGGCTGCGCCTTATAGGAGCCGAACAGCCGATCCCACCAGGGTAGATTGAAGCCGAAATTGCGGTTGAACTCGCCCGGTTCGATAGAGTGATGCACCCGGTGCATATCCGGTGTCACCACAAAAAGTCGCAGGATACGATCCACCGCCAGGGGCAGGCGCACATTGGCGTGGTTGAACATAGCGGTGCCGTTCAACAGCACCTCGAAGATCAAGACCGCCAGGGCCGCCGGTCCCAGGATCAGCACCAGGGCCAATTTGATCAGCATGGAGACGACGATCTCGAGGGGGTGGAAACGCAGCGCCGTCGTCACGTCGAAATCAGGATCGGCATGGTGCATGCGGTGGAGGCGCCAGAACAACGGAATTTGGTGGAAGAAACGATGCTGCCAATAAATCGCCATATCCAATAGCGCCGCCGCCGCCGCCACTTCAAACCATGCCGGCAGGTCGATCACATTGAACAGGCCCCAACCCTTTTGTTCCGTCCAGATCGCCGCGCCGACAGCCAGTATCGGAAACAATAAACGGACGACAAGGGTATCCAGCACCACGATTGAGAGGTTTCCGAACCAACGGCGGGGTTTGTTCTCGTTCAGGGAGCGCCGGGGGGCGGCCAGTTCCCAGAGCGCCATGACCGCCAGGACGCCAAGAAAGATGGACAAGCGGATTGTGCCCTCGTTTTGCATTATCATATCCGACATGACCGATATCCTGTTCGACGGCCCAAAGACGGCCGATCATACGCTCGTTCTCGCTCATGGCGCCGGTGCGCCTATGGACAGCCCTTTCATGGACGCCTTTGCCGCCGGCCTGGGCGATCGCGGTATCCGCGTCGCCCGCTTCGAGTTTCCATATATGGAGAGCCGAAGACGAACCGGCAAGAAGCGGCCGCCGGACCGTCAACCCATCCTATTGCAGAGCTGGCGCGAGGTCATCGCACGGATCGGCGAGGGCAACTTGATCATCGGGGGCAAATCCATGGGCGGGCGCATGGCAACCCTGCTGGCAGCGGAAGATGACCCGCCGCCACTGGCCGGACTGGTTTGCCTCGGCTATCCCTTTCATCCACCCGGCAAACCGGACCGCATGCGCACGGAACACCTGGAAGACCTGCGCCTGCCTTGCCTCATCGCCCAGGGCGAACGAGATGCCATGGGCAACCATGATGAGGTTTCCACCTACAGCTTATCAGAATCCATACAGTTGCACTGGTGCCCGGACGGCAACCACGACCTCACCCCCCGCAAGAAGTCGGGTCACACTCAGGAAGACAATTGGGCTGGCGCCATGGACGCGGTCGCCGCCTTCGCCGTCAAGATCGGCCAATGATCACTTCGGCATGCCGGCCATATCCACCGGCAGGTAGTAGTAGTCATCGCCCAGGGCATTGACCCGTTCCCAGAATTCAGGACCCGCGGCCAAACCCATCTCATTCTTATCCGCCGCCTGGCGCCAAATATTCCACGACGTTGGGTGCAGGCGCGAAGCCTCCGCCAGTTGCGCCTGGCCCTCCGCTTCATGGCCGTTGCGCAGCAGATATTGGCCCAGGCGGAAATGGCAATGAGCCAGGGCAATTTCCGAGCTGGGCGTGGCGGTATGGGCGCGGGCCTGTTCCGCATCGAAAACGTGCTCGCTCTCCGCGCCATTTACGACCCAATCGCGCACCGCCGCCACATAGGTGGATTTGGCGTTCTTCGCGATGGCCTGCTTCTCTTCCGGCACGGTCATGGTCTCGAAATCCAGGGAGCGGAAGGCCTCGTAGGCACCGGCATTCTCCGCCGGCCGCAAGACGCGGCCATCCTCATCGATCCACACAGCCTGGGGCACGTTGACCATGTTGTATAGCTCCGCCACCCGGTGATCCCGGTCGATCACGGCCGGATAGCTGGGCGCGGCCTCTTCGATCCAGGGCCGTGCCGCAGCTTCGTCGCTGTCCATAGCCACGGCGATGACGATGAAATTCTTGTCTTTGAGGTCTTCGTACAGTGTCTGCCACACGGACAGATCAACACGGCAGCCTCACCACGAGGCCCAGGTGGCAAGCAGAACTTTCTTGCCCTTGTGGTCCGAGAGGCGATGCAGCTTGCCGTCCAGATCCGGCAAGGTGAAGTCCGGCGCCTCGAGCGACCGCAGGCTCTCCCCCCGTTGGTCCGCGCCCTCGCCAAGGGACCAGACCGCGCCGTCTTTGCTTCGCACCGCCGGCTTGCCCATATGGGCCCAAAAGGCGGTTAGGTTGACATTGCCGCCGTCGACGAAATCGCCTTCCTTGCCGCTGGGTACGGGAATGCAAAGATCATCCCGGCACAGCCCTTCGGGCTTCAACTCCCAGCCGGTAGCCTGGGCGGCCTCTGCCGCACTCAGCCAAAGGCCATCGCCGGAACCGTCCGACACCGTGAAATCTCCTAATTCCGACAAGACAACCGTCATGTTTTGTCCCCTTTTTCCAGATAGGTCATATTAGACGCCCATCATCTCCCGCATGGTCCGTTCCCGCGCCGTATTGGTCGTGAAGCCGTCCTTGCTGCGGCACAACGCCTCCGTTTGCGCCATGATTGCTTCGTTCGACTGGTCCAGATCGAAGGGAATGGCGGCCGGCTGCGGGATGTACCACGGCGTGTGGGTATAGACCTCGATGGTATTATCCTCGGGGTCGCTGAAATAGACCGACCAGGCATTGCCATGGGTGATGATGCGTCGCACTTCCATGCCCGCCGCCACGACCCTGTCGCGCATCTCCCGCACCTCGTCCAAGGACTCAACTACGAAGGAAATTTGTTGCGCCACATTGGCGTTGGCGTCCTCTTCGCGGCCACCCACCAGCACCAATTGATGATGTTCGCCGGGATTGGCGGAGAGGAAGGCGATATCGAGATGGAAATCCGGCGGCCTGCCGGCATCGGTCAATGTCAGGCCAAAGACATCGCGATAGAACCCAAGCATCCTGTCCATATCCTTGACATAGATGCCCACGTGGGTGAGTTGCGGTTTGATCATCTATGCTCTCCCCTGTTTGCCGTCATCATAGTCCCTGGCGCGCGCGCCGCAACAACAGGCCGGCGATCAGCATATGCGCGACGTTCACGGCCACGGCGTTGATGAAGGCCAGCCGATACGAGCCAGTCAGGTCATATAGCAGGCCCGCGACCCAGCCACCCAAAGCCATCCCCAGCATTGTCACCGAGAGCACAATGGCGATGCGCCAGCCCGCCTGACCGGGCAGGAAATAGCGGCGTACGACGATGGCATAGGCCGGCACAATACCGCCCTGGCTCAAACCAAACAGGGCGGACATCAGATAGAGTGTTGAAAGGCTTTCGGCGAACATGAAGAAAAACAGGGTCAGGGCCTGCAGGCTACCGCCCAGCAGCAGGGTCGCCAGGCCGCCGATACGGTCGGAGATCCAGCCGAACAACAACCGACTGACCACACCGGTAGCCAACATCAGGGCCAGCATCTCGGCCCCACGGCGGGCGGCATGGCCCAGGTCGGACGCATGGGCCACGATATGAGCCTGTGGCACCGCCATGGCGACACAGCAAGCCAGACCGGCGCAACATAACAGGCCGTGCAGGCCATGGGGCGATAGGCCCAATGGTTTGTCCGTCCCCACATACTCATCGGGCTGGGGTGCCAAAACCGCCGCCGACCGCCGGTATAACAGCAGGCATAGAGGCGGCATGACCAGGATCAGGAATACGGCAATACCGGCATAGGTCGCGCGCCAATCTGACAGGTCAATGAAATACTGCACCGTCGGCGGCCAGACCACGCCGGCCAAATAATTGCCCGAGGCGACGATCCCCACGGCGATACCGCGTCGCCGGCTGAACCAAAGGGTTGTGTCTGCCACCAATGGGGCGAACAGGGCACCGTTGCCCAGCGCACCGATCATCAGGCCCTGGGCCAGGTACAACTGCCACATGGCCGTGGCCTTGGACGCCAACAGAAAGCCCGCCGCCAGCATGATGCTCCCCGTCAGGCACGGCCACATCACCCCCGACCGATCGGACCAGCGGCCCATGAGAATGCCGCCGGCACCAAAACCGATCATGGTCACCGCATAAGCTATGGAGACGGACGAGCGGGTCACCCCGAATTCCGCGGCGATCGGTTTCAGGGCCACGACAATGGCATACATGCCGACGGTCCCCACCGTCATTAGGGTTAGAGACGTGACCAGTCGTACATAGGCATAGGCGGGTTCACGCGCCGCCGCGGGAACATCAACGGCCATGCAGTATTGCTCTTTCGGTGGATACGAGAGGCGGTTTCGGCGTCATCATAGACATTTGCCGTTCCCTGTCGCCGTCGAATTTCACTTATCATGCCTGTAGCGAATGCGTCTGTAAGCGGAGAAATGGGATGTTCTTCTCACTCGCCAAGTTTGTCTGGATCCTGGCAAATCCGTTGAACCTGACTTTGCTTTTGTTGTGCCTGGCAACATTGCTTATCTGGCTCGGCTGGCGCCGTTTGGCGGGCTGGATCGTGAGCCTGCTAACCATCGCTTTGCTGGCCATCGCCGTGTTGCCTGTCGGCAGCTGGCTGTTGGCGCCGTTGGAGGAAGCCTTCGCTACTTATGAACCGGATGCCCGGCCTGTGACAGGTATCGTGTTACTCTCGGGCGCCGCAGTGAACTTGCGGGTCTCCCATCAAATGGGCCATGCCGTGCCCGGACATGCGGCCGCCCGGTTGGTAGAATTCATGCGCCTCGCGAAAGCCTATCCAAAAGCGAAGCTACTTGTCAGCGGCGGCAACACCGATGGCGCCGGCGCCCGGCCGGAAGCCGCCGTGATCGCCGAGTATCTCGTCAGCCGTGGCATACCGGCGGCGCGAATTCTGGTGGAGGATCAATCGCGAGACACATTTGAAAACGCGGTTATGAGTCAGAAACTGGCAAATCCGGCCGCAAAGGACCGCTGGCTGCTAGTGACGTCAAATTGGCATATGCCCCGCGCCATGGCCGTTTTCCAGGCCCGGGGATGGGCGGTGGCGGCCGCCCCGCCCGTCAAGAAAACAGGCATCGACAGCGGCTTGCGGTTCAATTTGCGGAGCGGTATGAGAAGCGTGGGTGTCGCCCTGCATGAATACATCGGCTTGTTGGGCTACTGGGCCAACGGACGAATCAAATCGCCCTGGCCGGTATCCTAGATCAGGGTGGCTATGGGACGTCCCCGACGGTCTACTTGTCCACCTCCTGCAGCAACAGCTCCGCCATCTCCGGGCCATGACTCAGCATGGGGTAATGGCCGGCTTGCATGACCAGCCAATCGGCCTGAAGTTTCTCCGCCGTGCGCCGTTGGTGATCTTCCGAAGGGTTCAGGCTGCCGTCGCAGTAGATAACCGTGGCAGGCCAGTCCTGGCCCCAGAACGTATCCAAATCGGCCGCCGAGGCCCCTTTGGGATGCAAGGTGGCCCGGTCCAGGGCCCATTCCTTTAGTTCTGGCTCCAGGTCGGCGAACAGGCGCATGGCCATGCCCTCACGGCTGGGACCGGACGCAAATTCGGTTTCGATGTTGGGCTCCTGGTTTGGCGGCCGGATAACGATGTCGGCGACGGTCTCGCCGGGCTGCGGCGCCAGCGCATCGATATAGACCAGGCGCTTGATCCTATCCCGCGCCAGTTCAGCGACTTTCGATATGACAATGCCCCCTGATGAAGTCGCTGCCAGGATGACGTCGTCCAAACCCTCGTAAAAAAACAGATCCACCACCTCTTCGGCCATGGTGGTCGCCGTAATGCCGGCGCGCAGACCGCCCCGCCGTTCGGCGCAGCCGTCCATGGTGGGCGCATAGACCGTGTGGCCGGCGTCGCGCAACAGCCGTTCCGTCGGTCGCCATATCCAGCCGCCTTGGTAGGATCCATGAATGAGCACGAAGTTCGCCATTGGCTTTAGTCCTCGTCAAATTTGCTTGCCGTTAACGCTTCCAACGCCGCAACCGCCTCTTCAGCATCCGCGCCAACGGCGCGCACCTCGATCTCAGTGCCCGGTGCCGCGGCCAACATCATCAGGCCCATGATGGAGCGGCCCGGCACTTCTACGCCCTGGCGGGTAACGAATATCTCCGCCTCGAACCTTTCGGCACAGTTGACGAACTTCGCGGCGGCGCGGGCATGCAGGCCACGGCGGTTGATGATGGGAATGATACGCCGGACGGTGCCGCTATTCACGTTTCGCCCTGCAGCAACTTGGACGCGACGTTAATGTACTTGCGGCCGGATTCCTGCGCCTTGGCCACGGCCTCCTCAAGACCGCCTTCCTGGCGGACCTTTACCAGCTTGATCAGCATCGGCAGGTTCATGCCGGCGATGACCTCCACATTAGCCCGGTCGAGCAACGAGATGGCCAGATTGGATGGCGTGCCGCCGAACATGTCGGTCAGCAAAATTACGCCGTCACCGTTATCGACTTCTTCCACCGCCTGCACGATTTCCGCCCGGCGCTGTTCCATATCGTCGTCCGGGCCGATACTGACAGCGCGGATACTCTCTTGTGGCCCCACCACATGTTCGGTAGCGGCGATAAACTCGTCCGCCAACCGGCCATGGGTGACCAAAACCATGCCTATCATCTCTTGCCCCTGGGCATCACCCGTCTTACTCGTCTCATGTCTTTCCCGCGTCCCGGTGACGCACCGATACTTCGTGCCCGCCGGCAGAAAGCCGACCGGCCAGTTGCTCCGCCGTGAACACCGACCGATGCCGACCGCCCGTACAACCGATCGCCACCGTCAAATAGCTTTTTCCTTCACGTTCATAAAGCGGCAATAGAGTCTGCAGCATCTGGTCCATTGATACCAGAAAAGGCTCGCAGGCGGGATCAGCCGCGATATAGGCGCCGACGTCAGGATCCCGCCCCGTCAGTGGCTGTAATTCATCCACGTAGTGGGGATTGGTGAGGAAACGGACGTCAAAGACCAAGTCCGCTTCCCGGGGCAAACCCTGGCGGTATGAAAACGACATCACTGAGACCGCCAGTCCGGGCGCCTCCGCCAGCCGGAAATGGCCGCTGACCAGCGCGCGCAATTCGCCCACGGTGAGGGTGGACGTGTCGATCAGCAGATCGGCCCGCTCCTTTATGGGCGAAAGCAGCTGCCGTTCCTGCAGGATGCCATCCATGACGGGCCGGTCCTCGCCCAGGGGATGGGGACGCCGGGATTCCGTAAACCGGCGTGCAAGGACCTCGTTGTCGCAATCCAGGAATACCACGCCCAGGTCGATGTCCTCGCGGGCCGCCAGCGGGGCTGCGGCCTGGTCGAAGGCTTCGACGCTGAAATTCCGCTGCCGGAAATCAACAGCGATGGCGATGGCGTGTTCTCCGCCGTCGGGTTGCGTCAACACTGTGATCAGCCGCCCGATCAGGGGCAGGGGCAAATTATCGATGGCCTCGAACCCCACATCCTCCAAAGCCTTGAGGGATAGTGTGCGGCCGGCCCCGGACAGGCCGGTAATCAACAAAAGCCTGATGGATGGCTTGGCCGCGGCACCCTTTGGGCCAGATGGCTGGTCGGAGGCACTGTCCGTCATGACTGTAATATATCCTCGTCAAGGGACCGCACCAACAGGCCGATCTTGTCCGGTGCCGACGCTTCAAATGGCGCAAAGGGGTAGAGCGGCAACGTGACGCCGTCAATGGTGCATTGACCGGCATCGGGCAGGCGCGGCACATCCGCCGGATCGAGCAGATCAAGCACCAGGCGAAGGCGGACCTCGGCGAGAAAATCCATCCGCACCAACCCGACGCCGCGCACTTCCATCATGCCGGCGATCTGCTCCGGCGGGCTGGCCCAAAGCTCGCCGTCACGCACCTGCAAGTGAACCTGATCGTCCGCCACCAACTGGACATCCAAATCCACCCGCCCGATCAGGCGTAGGGCCAGATCGGATTTGCCGGACGCCGACGGACCGCGAAGGAGAACGCCGACGGCGCCAAAGGCGATACAGGTTCCATGCTGTTGGCTCATGACAGAATCAAGATTGCGCCCGGAAAGGTCGCAAGGCAACCGTCATGGCGGGGACTTACAAGATGTCAGCCACCACACCCGCTTCGAACCCGACCTCGGTCATGAAAATGGGCGAATTCTCCAGGTCGATGAAGTTCAACTCGTCTTTGTACATTTCCCGCCCCGCAGCCCGGCCGTCGGCCGTACCGGTGGCAGCCACAAAATGCGCCAGGTCATCCCACCAGACCACCGCAACCCCGTCGTAGTCTGTCGGCCCGCCGCGGGAGCGGTTGATCTTGTCCGCTTCCGCGCCCGAAAGCGTATGCCATTGTTGATACTTCCGCGCATCGAAAGCCTGCATGTTGCGTTTCATCAACGGGCCGTGCTGCTCCCGCCAATAACGTTGAAAATCCTCCCGGCTCAATTCCTCCCGCCGGCGCAGGCAAAAGACCAAGATCAACATTTCGTTTCCCCAGCTTTGCAGACTTCTCCCGCCATGATAGAGCAACGCGATGAAGTATTTCGAGGACATAGCCGTGGGCGAGGTCTGGGATTTGGGCCAACGGGAAGTCAGCGCCGAGGAAATCGTCGCCTTCGCCAGACAATACGACCCGCAACCATTCCACACTGATGTCGCGGCTGCCGAGAACAGTTTCTTCGGCAGCCTGATCGCTTCCGGCTGGCACATCAATGCCATGGTCATGGGCCTGCTTGCGGACTGCATCAAGCGCGAGAAACTAGTGTCGCTGGGCGCGCCAGGTATCGACAGTTGCCGCTGGCTAGTGCCCGTGCGGCCCGGCGATGTGCTGTCGGGGCGCGCCTCGGTCATGGCCGTACGGCATTCCGCCAGCCGCCCCCTGGGTCTGGTGACATTGCGGACAGAGGTTTTCAATCAGCTCGCCGCGAAAGTGGTGCAGCTGGACGGCGTTGGCATGTATGGCTGCCGGCCAGGGGCCGAAGGCGCGGCGGGCGCGGCCCCATGACCTATCTGGAAGATGTGGTGGTCGGCACGGTACGCCAGTTTGGCCGCTATGAAGTGGGTGCGGAGGAAATCATGGACTTCGCCAAGCGTTATGACGACCAGCCCTTTCATACCGATCCCGTGGCCGCAAAGGACAGCCTGTATGGCGGTTTGATCGCATCCGGTTGGCATGTCTGTGCCATGTTCATGCGCATGGCCTGCGATGCCCAACAGGGCGAGGACCGGCTGGCAAGCCTGGGCTCCCCGGGCTTCGACGATTTACGATGGCTGCGGCCCGTTCGGCCGGGCGATGTGCTGTCCGCCCGCACCGAGGTCCTGAGCGTTCGGCCTTCGCGCAGCAAGCTGGACCGGGGCACGGTAAGAGCGAAGATCGAGGTCTTCAACCAGAACGACGAAACGGTATTGGAAATGACCTCGATGGGCCGCTACTTGCGACGCCCAAAAGATGAGAAAGCCTAAGAACTGGGAACGACGGGCTTACCGCCCTGGTTGATGATCATGAAACGATCGATGATCCGGCCCGCGATGTCCTTGAAATAACAGCGCGCCAGACCCTTCGAATTTCCTGAGAACTCGCAGAATAGCGCGCCATGCGCCGCGCCGTGGTCTTTGGCATAGACGGCGGCCCACCACGGTCCGCCATGCCGCTGCCGGCGGATGTCGCCGCCGCCCAATCCCGAGACAACGACGAAACTGTGGCCCGGCGCGATGCGCAGGATGGGTGATGCGGAGGCCACGACCTTGTTCTCGAAATCATGCATCAGATGGGTGCGTGAATAGGAATGTTCGTGGCCGGTGACGATGATGGCGCCGGCCTCGCGGCAGGCCCGATAGGCGGCCCAGCCCACTTCATCCTGTTTGTCGCCCACCTGCATGGTGCGCTGGTTCTTGTGCCAACTGCAGATCTTCCACTCGGAACCACTTTCCGCCAGTTGCTGTCGGATGAATGCAATATGACGTGGTTCGTCTGGGCGCCGGGGAATTGTGCCAATGCCGGAAAGCACAAAGAATAAATTCCGGTAAGTGCAGGCGGACATGACGCCCAAGTCGCCTTTGCACCTCGCGCCCGATATCAGCCGCAGGCGCCGTTCCAACATCTCCTGGTAGCCGTCCGGGCCGCGGAATCGCGGCTTGTCGTGGTTGCCGACGCTCGCAAAATAGGGAAAGCCAGGTCCCAGTATCTGGCTGATCATGCCATCCCAGGCGGCCGGGTTGTCTTTGTAGTCGAAGTCCCCCTGATGCAAGACCGCATGCGCGCCTTCGTCCTTTATCAACTCCAGTACACGCCGGGCGCCCCAGCCTATTCCCTGGTCACCTATGAAGGCGACCATCACCGTCTCTTGGCGTTTGTCTTCGGTTGGCGCACCGCCAATGTTCTGCGCACAGGCGGCCATAAAGAACAGGGCCGCGGCCCAAAAAGACAATTTCAGCGCCGTCTCAAATCCATTCAATGACTTATTCCCCGCCCCAAGTCGCCCCTGGGTATCTTGAAACTATACAGGAAACGCCGCCGGCTTGTGCCTGATGCTGACGGCGGCGGAGGGACGTGCCATACTGTCGGTAAATAACAATCAACCGGGGAGAGAGAAGCAATGGGCTCCAGCATCACTTTGACAGCGGATGACGGTCACCAGTTCGGCGCCTACAGGGCTGATCCCGAGGGCACGCCCAAGGGCGGCATTGTCGTTATTCAGGAAATCTTCGGCGTCAACGTCCACATTCGGGAAGTTTGTGATGGTTTCGCAGCCGATGGCTATTTGGCTATTGCGCCCGCCCTGTTCGATCGCTCCGAGAGCAAAGACTGTGAACTGGGCTACACGCCCGATGATATCGCCGCCGGCCGCGAAATTATCGGCTCGTTTTCCTGGGATCTGTGCATGTTGGATATTAAGGCGGTGGTGGACGTCATGAACGGCGACGGCCTCAAGGTTGGCACCGTAGGCTATTGCTGGGGCGGCTCCATATCCTATCTGTGCAGCACCCGCCTGCCCGTGCAGGCGTCTGTGGTTTATTACGGCGGACAGATCATGCCTTATGTCGACGAAAAGGAAGGTTGCCCGTTGCTGATGCATTTCGGCGAACATGATCAAGGCATCCCACTTGAGAATGTCCACGCCATCGATGCGGCGCACCCCGACGCGGTCGTCCACATCTACGACGCCGATCACGGCTTCAACTGCAATCACCGCGGACAGTTCAACGAAGCCGCCGCCACCCAGGCCCGCGCCCGCACCTTGGAGCATTTCGCACAGAACTTGACCTAAACCGGCGCATATACGCCGCCGGCACAGCCGTACAATTTCCTTCACGACTGGGTGAGCCTGGGCCACAGGTGCCCAGGGACAGCCTATGATCAGCTTTACCGTCAATCATAGGGAGTCCCGGTCATGCAAATCCTACGCCTATTGGCACTGCTCGCCGTTTTGACCCTTGCGCCGCTGCAAACGGTTCTCGGTCAGGGATATCCCTATGAAGGGATCCAGATCATGGACTGCAAGAAAGATTTCAAGACCCTGTTCAAAGATCTGGACGCGGCAATCCGAAAACATCGCATGGGGATCGTGGGCCGGGCATCCGCCTCCATGGGCGCGGCAAGGCGGGGGATCGAGATACCAGGCAATGCGGTGTTCGGCGTGTTCCGCAACGATTTCGCCGTGCGCATGCTCCGTGCCAGCGTGCCGGCGGGGATCGAGGCGCCGCTGCGTATCTATCTGACCGAAAACGGCGATGGCACCACGCGGCTGACCTATCGCCGGCCCAGCGCCGTCTTCAAGCCCTATGGCAGTGCCGATCTGGACGCCATGGCAAAAGAACTGGATGTAATTTTCGCCAACATCGTGCGGGATGCGGTCGCCGGCTAACCGGAAATCTGTCCCAAACCCTTAAAAGATAACAGCACTAAACGCCGCGGACCGCCTGTAGGACCAAAAAGATGGCCGCGGCGATCGCGGCGGAGGCGGGCACGGTGATGACCCAGGCGGCGACGATGGTGGTGAGATGGTTGCGTCGCACCAGTTTGCGGCGCAGGGCCTGCTCTTCCGCCGTTTCGCGAGGCCGCTTCTTGCGTGCCTCGCCATAGCGGCCATGATTGATATGGGTGCGCCGGGCAGTTTGCCATTCCCTATAAAACCCGACCCCGAAGACAGCGCCGACGGCGATGTGCGTCGAACTGACGGGCAGCCCCAGGGCGGAGGCAATAATAACCGTAATTGCCGCCGACAGCGCCACGCAATAGGCCCGCATGGGGTTCATCTTCGTGATCTGCTGGCCGACGGTTCGGATCAGCTTGGGGCCGAACAGCAGCAGACCGGCGGAAATACCTGCCGCGCCGATGAACATCACCCAAAGCGGAATTTCCACCTTGGCAGCAACTTCTCCGCTTTCCACGGCGCCAACGATGGCGGCCAGAGGCCCAACCGCGTTTGCCACATCATTGGAACCGTGGGCAAAGGAGAGCAGCGCGGCGGAGAAGATAAGAGGGATCGTGAACAAGGTGCGCAACGATTTGTTGCGGTTCTCCATGCCCTCGGCCTGGCGCCGTATCAGCGGATTGATGATGAAGTAGGAAATGGCAAAAACGGCAACGCCGATGGCTGTGATGGTCCAGCCGTCGGGCTTCCAGACTCGTTTCAAGCCTTTCATGACCAGATAGGCGGAAAATACCCCCGCCATCAGGGCCACCAGGATCGGCACCCAGCGCTTGGCGCCGGCGATCTTGTCGTCGCGGTAAATGATATTTGCCTTGATGAAGGCCAGGAACATGGCCGCAATAATCCCGCCCAAAACCGGTGAGATCACCCAGGATGCCGCGATCATGCCCATCTTGGGCCAGTTGATGACAGTGACGCCCACGGCGGCAATCCCCGCGCCCACCACGCCGCCGACGATGGAATGGGTGGTGGAAACGGGTGCGTTGAATGTGGTGGCGATGTTGACCCATAAGGCGGCGGCCAGAAGGGCGGACAGCATGCTCCAGATGAATAGATCGGAACTGGGGAAGTCGTCCGGCGCGATAATACCCTTGGAAATCGTGCCAACCACCTCGCCGCCGGCGACGATGGCGCCCAAGGCCTCGAAAATCGCGGCTATGATCAAGGCCCCGACCATGGTCAAGGCCCGCGAGCCAACGGCAGCACCGACATTGTTGGCAACGTCGTTGGCGCCAATGTTCAATGCCATGTAGCCGCCGATAATGCCGGCAATGATGACGATGGTTTGTTGTTCGCCGCCTGCGGTGAAGATTGTCACGCCAACCCAGACGATAAGCAGGAACAACAGAGCCAGGCCAACCTTGGTGACCAGCCCTGCCTGTTCCAACGTGGCGGCGCCCACCCGTTCGAACTTGGCAAGGTCCTTGCTAAGCGTTTCTTTGTACATACGCCGCGCCCCCGCGCCTACGTCCCCGAACCTGTCCCCTTGGCCCAACCCTCTCGGACCCGACAGTTAATGAAAATACCCTACCGGTCCCCTCTGCCCCATGCGGCGGATGGCCACACCCAAGCGCTTGGATTTGGTTCCGGCCGGCTCACGCCGCCTTGGGCGCCGCGGCCTTGATGCCATCGTCTACATGGCGGTCGTACTGAGCGAAGTTGTCCTGGAACCGACCAACCAGATCCTGGGCCTGGGCATCGTAGGCGTCGCCGTCAGACCATGTCCGGCGCGGGTCGAGAATGTCGCTCGGCACGCCGGGACAGGATTCGGGCACCAACAGGCCGAAATGGCCGTCCTCGCGAAACGGCGTATCCGCCAATTCCCCTTCCAACGCCGCGCTCAACAGGGCACGGGTGTGCTGGATCGGCATGCGGTATCCGGTGCCATAGATGCCGCCCGTCCAGCCTGTGTTGACGAGCCAGCAATTGACTTTGTGCTGGGCGATGCGGTCGCGCAGCATATTGCCATAGACCGTCGGGTGACGCGGCATGAACGGGGCACCGAAACAGGTGGAGAAGGTCGCCTGCGGTTCGCTGCCCACGCCTTTCTCGGTCCCCGCTACTTTGGCGGTGTATCCCGAGAGGAAGTGATACATGGCCTGCTCTGGTGTCAGCCGCGATAGAGGCGGTAGCACGCCGAAGGCATCCGCGGTCAGCATCACCACGTTACGCGGATGGCCGGAAATGCCGCTTTCCAAAATGTTGGGGATGAAATCGATAGGGTAGGAGGCGCGGGTATTCTCCGTATAGCGGCTGTCGTCCAGGTCAAGGCGCCGAGTGTCCGGATCCATCACCACATTCTCGAGCACTGTGCCGAAGCGGCGGGTGGTGGCGTAGATTTCGGGTTCTGCCTCGGCCGAGAGGTTGATGACCTTGGCATAGCAGCCGCCTTCGAAATTAAACAGGCCGTTCTTGCCCCAGCCATGTTCGTCGTCGCCGACCAGAAGGCGGTTCGGATCAGCCGAGAGCGTGGTCTTGCCGGTACCGGACAGTCCGAAAAATATCGCCGCCCCGCCGTCGGCGCCCACGTTCACGGAACAATGCATCGGCAGGACGCCCTGGGCTGGCAGTAGATAGTTCAGAATGGAAAAGACGGATTTCTTGATTTCCCCGGCATAGGAGGTACCGCCAATGATAACCAGGCGCCGCTCGAACGAGACCAGGATGTATGTGCCGCTGCGCAATCCAGGCGTTTCCGCCGGGGCTTCCAGGCTTGGTGCGTGGAGAATGGTGAATTGCGGCTCGAAATTGCTCAGTTCCTCCGCCGTCGGTTGGATGAACATATTGCGGGCGAATAGGGTATGCCAGGCCTGTTCCGTAACGATACGAACGCCGAGGCGATGGTCCCGATCGGCACCGGCCCAGACATCCTGGACATAAAGGTCCCGGGATTCATAGTGCGCTAGTTGGGTTTTCAATATGGCGTCGAACTCATCCGCTTCGATGGGTTTGTTGACAGCGCCCCAGTGGATATCGGCCTCGTTGCTGGCCTCGCGCACGATGAATTTGTCGTTGGCCGACCGTCCGGTATGGACACCGGTGCGGCAGACCAGGGCGCCGCCGTGGCTCAACTCCGCTTCGCCGTTGGCCAGGGCCATCTGATACAAGGCACTCGTGGTCAAATTCCAGTACTGTTTGCCGGAATTGTTGATGCCTTGGGTTTTCAGCCCGTGGCGGCTGACGTTAGCTCCAATCTGCGTCACTACACTCTCCTAAGAGACGACGAAACATCCACCATTGGGAAAATTGGTGGAACGAATTGTTGATCCTGATGCGATGATGGCGTCCCGGCGCCCGCCTTCTTTCGATGCTGCCCCTGGGGTGAAGATAGTCGCCTAAGGTTGGCGAAGCAACAGCGTCCGCGCTTGAATTCCAAGTGCATTCACAAGGGTGCGGCAATTTGGCGCAGCCGGGGGAAAAGGGGCCCATCACCGGGTCTTGCCGCGGGCCTTATGGGTTAGTTCAACCAGGCGGCGGCGGAGCGAATCGGCGTCATGAACCGGCGCCTCGAAATCAAGTCGCAGCACCTCGCCACCACGCCGCAGATCGCAGCCTTCACCGTCGCAACCCGTCATCACCCAACCGCCGCCTTCAGCGCCGAGCAGGTTTTGCGCATAGTCTTGGATGGCATCGTTGTGATCGTCGTTCATGTGACTGACGGCGGATGCTTCCCAAGCCTCCGCCCCGTTGACGTTGCCGTCCAGAAACATGAGCTGCGCTGCCTCCAGCCATTCAATCCGTCCGAAACCGGCCACCAGGTGCGCCCGCTCCACGGCCAGGCGGTAAAAGAAGAAATCACCGAAATCTGCGTAACCGGCGGCATCCTCGTGGCGGGCTAGGAAACGCCGGCGCAAACGTTGTGATTCATCACGCAAGGCCCGCCCCTGGACGCTGAGCCGGGCGCCCGTCAAGGGCGAAGCGAGCCCTTGGGTGCCGTCGAACAGCAACGAGACCCGATCGTCGGCGGCAATATTCTTGGCATGTTCGGCCAAGTCGGAAAGCAAAAGGATGGGGGAGGCATCATAGTCTGCGGCCACCAGCACCAATGAGGCATAGGGATGCCCATCGCCCGGCAGATTGGTGGCCAGAACACCTGTATTACGGGCCCGCATGAGGCGCCGTGCCAAATCCGCCGAATCCGTCATGACATTGTTCGTTGGCTATTGCCGGTAAACCCAAGTATAGCGCTGATCGAAACATAATCGATGACCGCCGTCACTGCTCCATTCTGACATGAACCGAACCAGTCCTATAGTCCCCAGTCACGGCCTGGCCGCCGATTTCAAGGCCAGAGTGCGCGCCATTGCTAAGCTGGCCGCGCCCGTGACCGTGGCACGCCTGGGCATGCTGGTTCTGGTCATAGTGGATACCGCTATGATCGGCCATTTCAGCACGTCCGAATTGGCGTTCTATAGCCTGGCCCAGGCCATGCACATGGTCTGCATGCTGATTGGCATTGGGATGCTGATCGGCACAGCCGTCCTGTGTGCCCAGGCGGTGGGCGCCGGCGCGCACGAAGAGTGCGGCGTAATCTGGCGCGTATCGCTGCTGCACGCCTTTGTCCTGGGCAGCTTCTTCGCTCTGCTGGCCTTGGGCGGCACCTGGTTTTACCACCAGATGGATTACGAAGGCGGATTGGCGGAAGGCGCCGGCGGGGTGCTGGCGATCCTGAATTTTGGCCTGCCGGGGCAACTGATCTATGCCGCCTCGATCCTGTTCCTCGAAGCCCTCAGCCGGCCCGGCCCCGGCCTTGTGATCGCGGTCGGCGCCAATGTTATCAATGCCATCCTGAATTGGCTGTTGATTGGCGGGGTGGTCGAATTGGGGGCCGAGGGCGCCGCTTGGGCTACCTCCATCGTACGCTGGCTAATCGCCCTGGCAGCGGTGATCTACATCCTGCGCATGGCGGATGCGAGGAAATACAATGTGGCCGGCGCCATGGGGCAATGGCGCCAAGTCAGCGCCAAGTTGCGCGGCCTGGGCTACCCCCTCGGCCTGGCCCAGGGATTGGAATCCGCTGCCTTCGCCTCCCTTACCCTGTTCGCCGGCTATATCAGTGGCCACGCGGTGGGTGCCTTCCAGATCGTCATCACCATCGTCAGTTTCTGCTTCATGGCCGCCATCGGCGTCGGTACAGCGACGGCGGTACATGTGGGTATGGCCATCGGCCGGCGGGATCAGCGTCAGATGGCTCTGTCCGGCTGGGCGGGGCTGGCCACCATCGCCGCCTTCATGGCCATCATGGCCGTGTTCCTCGCCCTATTCCCGGAGCTGTTGGGCCGCATATTCACCGACGATCCGGAATTGCTGGCGATCGTCGTGCCAACATTGCTGGTGGGCGCGGCGATCCTGGTCTGCGACGGCGCCCAAGGCGTCTTGATGGGCGCCTTGCGAGGCGCGGGCGATGTCTGGGTGCCCACCGCCATGCATCTCTGCTCATTCCTCCTGGTCATGGTACCGACGGCCGGCTGGCTGGCCCTGCGCACGGACCTCGGCACACCGGGTTTGATGATGGGGACGTTCTGCGGCGTGACGCTGGCCGCGATCCTTCTCGCCGGCCGGTTCCATTACATTTCCCGCCGCCCCGTGGACCGTCTTTAAGTCGTTGTTTTTGCCCAGATATGGCCACATTCTGGCCCTAATCCCGGCGTCTCCTGGCAATAAGCTCCCTAACGCCTACATATTGTCCAGGCATGAAGGGAGTAAGCATGGCCGCCACCATCACTTTGGTTGATGACGACAGGAATATTCTGACCTCGGTCTCCATCGCGCTCGAGGCCGAGGGTTACAAGGTGAGCACCCACAACGACGGACAGTCGGCGCTGCAGGCAATGACGGCCCGGACGCCGGATCTGGCCGTCCTCGACATCAAGATGCCCGGCATGGACGGCATGGAACTCCTGAACCGCCTGCGCCGGGTCTCCTCCGTCCCTGTTATCTTCCTTACCTCCAAGGACGAAGAGATCGACGAGATGCTGGGCCTGAAGATGGGAGCCGACGACTACATCCGGAAGCCGTTTTCCCAGCGCCTGCTGATCGAACGCATCCGCGCCGTGCTGCGGCGAAGTGAAGCCGCCAACCGCACTGACGACGGCGGCGACGGCGAATTGCTGATCCGCGGCGATCTGCGCCTCGACCCCCGTCGCCACGAATGCACCTGGCGCGGCGAGGACGTGCAGTTGACGGTGACCGAATTCCTGCTGCTTCAGGCGCTGGTCAAGCATACGGGCCATGTAAAGAGCCGCGACCAGTTGATGGACGCGGCATATGGCGACAATATCTATGTGGATGACCGAACCATCGATTCACACATCAAGCGCCTGCGCCGGAAATTCAAGGCGGCCGACAATGAATTCTCGGGCATCGAAACCCTGTACGGCCTGGGATACCGGTTCCAGGAATAGTGCCGCCCAACCCCGGCCGGCATGCGGTGCATGGCAATGGTAAGCAGACTGGGCGAGCCCGGCCCGCGCCCGGCCGAGCCAACGCAGATGCGCCTCGCCGGCGTGCAAACGGCCGAACCGGAACGACGGCGGCGCTTTTCTACGCTAACACTGCGCATTCTGGCCCCCAACGTCCTCGCGCTGGGTGTCCTGGTCGGCGGCATTTTCTACCTCGACCAGTACCGGGACGGTCTGCTGGATGCCAAGATCGCCGCCATGCAGCGGCAGGCGGAGGTCATCGCCGGTGCCCTGGGCGAGAGCGCCCTGGTCGGACCCGAGGATCGCCGCCGCCTGGAGCGGAACACATCCGCCCGCATTATCCGCCGCCTTGTTGTCCCCACCAACGCCCGGGCCCGACTGTATCTGCCCAATGGCGGCCTTTTGGCGGACAGCCGCGAATTGATCGCCGCCGGCCGGCAGGTGCAATTGCGCTATCTGCCCCCGGCGGACCCGTCGGACCGGCTTATGCGTTATATCAACCGGGTCTATGATTGGCTGCTGCCACGTCTGCCTAGCGGTACGCCATTTCCCCCCTATCGCGAGCGCCTGGGCAGCGGCCTGGAGGACTATCCCGAACTAATCGTCGCCTTGAGGGGCGAGGTGGGCGGCGCGATCCGAACCTTGAAGGACGAAACCCTGATCCTGACCGTGGCGGTGCCGGTGCAACAACTGCGCCGGGTCGTGGGCGCCTTGCTGCTGTCCGCCGACAGTGCCGAGATCGAGGAAGGGGTACGCAATGCCCGCCTGGCTATTCTGCAGGCCTCGGCCCTGGCGTTGACGGTCACCGTCGCCATGTCGATTTTCCTGGCCGGCACCATTGCCGGACCGGTGCGCCGTCTGGCCTCGGCTGCCGATCGGGTCCGGCGCTGGCGGGGACGGCGGGCGCAAATACCTGATTTGAGCCATCGCCGGGACGAAATCGGCGATTTAAGCGCCGCCTTGGACGAGATGACCGCGGCGCTTTATGGCCGTCTCGATGCCATCGAGGTGTTCGCAGCCGATGTGGCGCACGAGATCAAGAATCCGCTCACCTCCATGCGCAGCGCCTTGGAGTCCCTGAACCGGACCAACGACGAGGAACAAAAGAAACGCCTGATGGCAGTGATCGAGCAAGACATCCGCCGCATGGATCGCCTGATCAGCGATATCTCCAACGCTTCGCGCATTGACGCCGAACTGGCCCGCGAGGAATCGGAACAAGTCGACCTGACTACTTTGCTGCAAACATTGATGTCCATGCGCCAGTTGGACAATGGCCAGCCCAGCCCGAAATTCGATCTGTGCCTCGATCCGGGCGAAAGTATCGTTATCAACGGCCTGCCCAGCCGGCTTGGCCAGGTGGTGGACAATCTGGTCGGCAATGCCCTGTCCTTTTCGCCGCCCGAAGGCAAGATCAGCCTATCACTCCGCCGTGAAGGCCAATCCGCGCTGCTGGTGGTCGAGGATGACGGCCCCGGCATCCCCGCCGGCCAGGAGGAGGCCATATTCCAGCGCTTCTACAGCCAGCGCCCTGCGGGCGAAGCCTTCGGTCAGCATTCCGGCCTCGGCCTCTCCATATGTCGCCAAATCGTGGAAGCCCACGGCGGCACCATCACAGCACAAAACCGCATCGAAGGTGGCGCCCGCTTCACCGTGCGTCTGCCCACTACCTGACGGCGACCACAGCGCTCGCAGATAACTATTCAAGTGAGGTGCCAAGTTAGTTTACCTGGCGATCATGACCTTCCCAGTAGGGCTTACGCAATTCCCGTTTTAGGATCTTGCCGGAGGGGTTGCGGGGCAATTCGCCTACGAAGTCCACGGAACGGGGGATCTTGAAACCGGCGATCTGGGTGCGGGCGTAGGCGATGATCTCGTCTTCGTCTAATTGGCATCCGGGCTCGAGCACGATGACCGCCTTGACGGTTTCGCCCCATTTCTCGTCCGGCACGCCGATCACAGCCACATCGGCGATGCCCGCCATGCCGGCCAGGGCGCTTTCCACCTCCGCCGGATAGATGTTTTCGCCGCCCGAGACGATCATATCCTTGACCCGGTCATGGATATAGAGATAGCCGGCCTCGTCGAAAAAGCCCGCATCGCCCGAATGGAACCAGCCGTTTCGAATGGCCTTGGCGGTCTCTTCCGGCAGGTTCCAATAGCCTTTCATGACCTGGTTGCCGCGCACGACGATCTCACCCACCACGCCGACGGGACAGTCGTGGCCGACGTCGTCCACCACCCGCACCTCGGCTGCGCGCATCACTTTGCCGCACGATTTCATCCGTTCGCTGCCGTCGTGATCTTCGGGCGGCAGGTAGGTCACGGCGCCAGAGGTTTCGGTCAGGCCATAGAGCTGCGCGAAACCGCAATCGAACATTTCCGTCGCCCGCTGCAGCACCGGATAAGGAATGGGGGAGGCGCCATACATCACATGCCGGACGGAGGAGACGTCCGTTTCCGCCGCGCCAGGCGTTTGCAGCAGGAACAGGATCACGGCGGGGACGAAAAACACCTGGGTGATCCTGTAGCGCTCAATCACCTTCAGAATGGTCGGCGGATCCACCTCCAGCAACAGGACGTTGGTGACACCCACATAGAGGCCCACAAAGGCCCAGACGCATCCGCCCACATGGAACAGCGGCATGGCCACCAGGGAGACATCGTCGACTTCCCAGCCGCCCCAGTCTTGCAAGGCCAGTGGAACGAATTGCACGAAGTTGCGGTGCATCATCTCCACCCCCTTGGGGTGGCCCGTGGTGCCGGAGGAATAGGGCTGCAGAGCAGTGGCGTCCGCATCCCCCTCGCGATGGGGGTCGCCATCATTCTGGCCGTCGCGCCATTTGCCATGCGCGTCCCAGCCGTCCCGTTCACCAATCTCGTCGTCCAAGACGATGGTTTTTTCGACCGTACTGAGATCGCTTTCGATGCCACCGATCAGATCGGCATATTCCGCCGTCACGAACAGCACCTTGGCCCGGGCGTCATTCAGCACATAAGCCACTTCAGGCGGTGCCAAACGGAAATTGATGGGCACTAGAACGGCCCCGGCCTTGGTGGCGCCGTAATAGATTTCAAAGAACAGATCGATGTTCTTGGCCAGAATGGCAACCCGTTGCCCATGTTCCACCCCGGCGGCGATCAGGCCGTTGGCCACCTGGCTCGCGCGCCGGTCCAATTCGCCATAGGTGATCTGACGCCCTTCGAAGATCAAGGCCGGCTTGTCGCCCCTGACCCGGGCATGATGGCGGATGGGGTCCGCCATGAACCGGTAGTTTTCCGAGGTCGCCATGCTAATTCACCTGCCGGTCATAGCCTTCCCAATAGGGCGCGCGCAGTTCCCGCTTCAATATCTTGCCAGAGGGATTGCGCGGCAACTCGTCCACGAAATCCACCGAGCGGGGGATCTTGTAGCCGGCGATCCGGGTGCGGGCGAAGGCCATGACCTCTTCCGCCGTCAGGGTCTCGCCCGGCTTGACCACCACCACGGCCTTGACCGTCTCGCCCCATTTCTCATCGGGCACGCCGATCACGCCCACATCGGCGATCTTTTCGTGACCAGCGAGGGCGCTTTCTACCTCCGCCGGATAGACGTTCTCGGCGCCGGAGACGATCATGTCCTTCACCCGGTCGTAGATGAACAAATAGCCCGTTTCGTCGAAATAGCCGGCATCGCCGGTATAGAGCCAACCATCCTGGATTGCCTTGGCAGTTTCCTCTGGCAGATTCCAATAGCCCTTGGTGATGGTCTTGCCTCTGGTGATGATCTCGCCCACCGTTCCCGCGGGGCAGTCATTGTCGTTCTGGTCCACCACACGGATCTCCGCCCCGGTCATGACCCTGCCCACGGATTTCATCTTGTCGCTGCCGTCGTGATCCCCGGGCGGCAGGTAGGTGACGGCGCCGGTGGATTCCGTCAGGCCATATAGGTGCCCGAAACCGCAGCCGAACAGTTCCACCGCGCGCTCCAAAACCGGATAGGGAATGGGTGAGGCGCCATACATGATCATCTTCATTGAGGAGAGGTCCGCCGTCTCCACCCCCGGCGTCTGCAACATGAACAGGATCACCGCGGGCACCAGCAACGCCTGCGTCACCCG
Source organism: uncultured Rhodospirillaceae bacterium (assembly GCA_964344935.1). Classification (GTDB taxonomy): domain Bacteria; phylum Pseudomonadota; class Alphaproteobacteria. Next base: position 345,520 of record CAYFPL010000005.1, on the reverse strand, counting down.
GTGGGTCTCGATTGTTTTCAGAATGGCCGCCGCATCGACCTCGGGCATCAGAACGTTGCTGCCACCCACATAAAACGCCGTGTAGGACCAGGTACAGCCGGCAACATGAAACAGCGGGTTGGTCACCAGGCAGACGTCCGTGTCGTCCCAGGCGCCCCAGTCTTCCATGGCGTTTGGCAGATATTGGATAAAGTTGTCGTGGCTGATCTCCACGCCCTTGGGATAGCCGGTGGTGCCCGAGGAATAGACCTGGATGATGGTGTCGTGTTCGGAGACCTCGGCCTTCGGGTCGGTATCCGCTTGGGCGTCGCGCCAGGCTTCGTAGCTGCCGTCGTGCAGGGAAATGAACCTTTTCACACAGCCCAGTTCCGGGCGGATGCCGTCGATCAGATCTTCATAGCCTTCGCCCACGAACAAAATCTGCGCCTGTGCGTCGTTGACGACGTAAGAAACCTCCGGCGGCGCCAGACGGAAATTGATCGGTGCCAGCACAGCACCCATCTTGGTGGCACCGTAGAGAAGCTCGTAGAACAGGTCCGTGTTCTTGGCCAGAATGGCGATGCGCTGGCCGCGCTGAACGCCAGCCGCTATCAGGCCGTTGGCGACCTGGTTCATGCGCCGGTCCAATTCCCGGTAGGTCGTCTGCCGCTCCTGGAAGATCACCGCCACATTATCGCCGCGTACCCTGGCATGATGCCGGATCGGGTCCGCCTTGAAGCGGAAGCCGTCACGATTACTCATGGGCCGCTAACGGGGCTGGTACTTGCGGAAATCGGGCTTGCGTTTCTCCCGGAATGCGGCGACGCCTTCTTTGGATTCCTCGCTCTCGTAATAGGCCTTAACCGACTGGAAGCCGAGGACGCCCAGGCCGCGGATATGCTCGGTATCGGCATTGAAGCTGCGTTTGGCAATGGCCAGGGCCGTGGGGCTCTTGTCCATGATCTCCCGGCACCAGGCATCAACTTCCCCATCCAGTTTGTCGAACGGCACCACGGCGTTGGCCAGACCCATCTCCAGCGCCTCCTGCGCCGAGTAGCGCCGGCACAGATACCAGATCTCCCGCGCCTTCTTTTCCCCAACCAGGCGGGCCAGATAGGCGGTGCCATAGCCCGGATCGACCGAGCCCATGGACGGACCCACCTGGCCAAAGATGGCATTCTCCGAGGCGATGGTCAGATCGCAAAGGACCTGGAGCACATGGCCGCCACCAATGGCATAACCGTTGACCCGCGCAATGACCGGCTTGGGAATGTCCCGGATGATGGTGTGTAGATCCTCCACCGGCATGCCCAATGTGCCCCGGCCGCCATAGCTCCCTTCGTGGGAATCTGAAGATTGATCACCCCCTGTGCAGAATGCCTTGTCCCCCACGCCGGTCAGCACGACGACGCCGATATCCGGGTTCCAGCCGGCGTGGTTGAAGGCCGTGACCATCTCCTCCGCCGTCCGGGCCCGGAAGGCGTTGTATTTTTCCGGGCGGTTGATGGTGATCGTGGCGACGCCATCGACCTCGGCATAGATCAGGTCCTCGAACTCCATCTCTGTGTTCATGGCCTTATCCGTGCATGGTCAGTCCGCCCGAGACCGAGATGGTTTGCCCCGTGATGTAGGCGGCATCGTCGGAGAGGAAGAAACAGACCAGACCGGGATAATCCTCGGGCTCCGCCACCCGGCGCATGGGCACGGCCCGCTCCAGCGCAGCCACTAGTTTCGGGCCCTGTTCCGCCAAGAGCGGCGTATTGGTGGGGCCGGGGCAGATGGTGTTCAAGGTGATGCCCTTGCGCGCCAATTCCCGGCTCATGGTCTTGGAAAAGGCGATCAAGCCGCCTTTGCACGCGGCATAGACGGCCTCGCCGGAGGAGCCTACCCGGCCAGCATCGGATGAGATGTTCACCACACGACCGCCGCCGCGCTCGGACATGCCCTTCAAGATCACGTGCGACAGGTTCAACGGGCCATAGAGGTTGATGGCGACCACCTTGTGCCACAGCTCCAGATCCGTATCCAGGAACGGCATAGACTTGTCCCAGCCAGCGTTATTGACCAGTCCATCTACCGGGCCGCAGTCACTTTCAAAGGCGGCCACACAGCCGGCCACCGCTTCATAGTCGGAGACATCGCAGGCGTAACCATGGGCCGTTCCACCAGCGGAACGAATATCCTCGGCCACCTTGTTGGCGCCGTCGCCGTTCAAATCGAAGATGCCCACATTGCAGCCTTCTTCGCCCAGGCGCAGGCTGATGGCCTGGCCGATGCCGCTGGCGCCGCCGGTGAGAATGACGTTCTTGCCCTGTAATCCGCGCATTTCGGTGTTTCCTCTTCCTTGCAAGTCGGTTTGGCGAGAGGATAAAAGCAAACGGGGGGGTGAGTCTCGACTTTGTTGGCGGCTGCTACAATCCGCCGCATTCCCCAAAGCATTAGAAGGAGAAACCGCCATGACCGTCCGCCTCTTCGCCATGACCTGCGGTTGGCTCACCATGCCCATGCGCGTCGTCCTGGATGGGGAGGAAGGGGAATTGCGCATGCCGGTGCCCTGTTACCTGATCAATCACCCCAAAGGCCAGGTGCTGTTCGACAGCGGCCTGCACACGGATATGCAAGACCCGGCTGAGGGCCGCGCCGCCATGCTGGCCAAGCGCTTCAAATCCGAGTTCAAGGCCGGCGAAGACCTGGGCGCCCGCTTGGAACGCTGCGACGTGGACGTGAACCGGGTGCGCTATCTGGTCAACTCGCACCTGCATTTCGACCATGCGGGCGGCAACCATCAGGTCAAAAATGCGCAACTGGTCATCCAGGGCCTGGAATGGCAGGCCGGCCACGACCCCGACCTCATGCAGGCCAACGGCTATATGGCGGAAGACTACGACCATGGCCATGATTTGAAACTGGTGGATGGGGAGCATGACCTGTTTGGCGACGGCAGCGTGATCTGCGTGCCCACCTATGGCCACACGCCGGGGCATCAATCATTGAAAGTGCGTTTGGGCAGCGGCGATGTGCTCCTCGCCGGCGATGCTTGCTATCTGCGCCAGACCCTGGAAAACCTGCACCTGCCCCGGGTCGTCCACGACCGCGACGCCATGCTGGAAAGCCTGGGCCGCATCAAGGCACTGCAACAGGCCGGTGCCCGCATTTTCTATGGCCACGACGCAGAATTCTGGGACAGCGTGCCGCAAGCGCCAGCGGAAATCGTCTAGTCGTCATCCGCCTCCTCGTCGTCTTCGTCTTTTTTCCCGCGGCCGGATTTCGGACGGCTCTCATCGCCCAGGTCATAGTCGCCTTCAGGTCCAAGGGATATTTTGCGCTTGCCCTTTGCCCGCTGACCGGCCCGGAAAAACGCCACGGCGCCGAGGCAAAGGCTTGCAACACCAAACACCTCCACAGGTATCGTCAGACCCGCCAGTTCGAAGGGTCGCGCGCCCCCTTGCGCCAAGACCAACAGAATAATGCCGCAAAAGATCAACAGCATGCTGGCAGCCACAAGGAATAACTGTGCGGGACTTAATTGCCCGCCACGCCCGGGTCTGCGTCTCTTCATGGAAACCTCGGAAGTGGTTTCAGGACCCATACGCCCTACGCCGGCAAGAACACTATCACGGCGGGGTGGATGTTGTGGCAATCCCTTGCCACCCGGCGCGGGGGGTGTATGTTGCGGCCTTCGGAATTGAATGTAGCGACGATGGGCGCGCGTGAGAGCGCCATGGAGGAATTTCAGGTCATGACAGAGCAAAACAAAGGCGAAATGCTGAAAGACAAGGTCATTCTGGTCACGGGTGCGGGCCGCGGCGTTGGCCGCGATATCGCCCTTTTGGCGGCAGCCCAAGGCGCCAAGGTGATCGTCAACGATCTCGGCGGCCAGGCCGACGGCGAGGGCGAGGACAAGACACCGGCTATGGAAGTGGTCGGCGATATCAAGGAAGCGGGCGGCGAAGCGGCAGCGAACTACGGCTCCGTCGCCGATTTCGATGCGGCAGAGGCCATGGTGCAGCAGGCCGTGGACACCTATGGCCGTATTGACGGCATCGTCAACAATGCGGGCATTCTGCGCGACGTGATCTTCCACAAGATGACGGAAGAGGAATGGGACATTGTCATCGCCGTGCATCTGAAAGGCTGCTTCAACGTGGCCCGGGCGGCCGCCACCCATTTCCGGGCGCAGCAAAGCGGATCCTACGTACACATGACGTCCACATCCGGCCTGGTAGGGAATTTCGGCCAGGCCAACTATGCCGCGGCCAAGCTGGGCATCGCCGGATTGTCGAAGTCCCTGGCCCTTGATATGAGCCGCTTCGGCGTCCGCTCCAACTGTATTTCGCCCTTCGCCTGGAGCCGCCTGATCGGCACCATTCCCATCTCTTCGGAAGAGGAGAAGGCGCGGGTCGAGAAGATCAAGGCCATGACCCCGGCCAAAATCGCGCCCATGGCGGTGTTCCTGCTTTCGGACGCAGCCAGCGAGGTGACCGGCCAGATCTTCGGTGTACGCCACAACGAGATTTTCCTCTTCAACCAGCCCAGGCCCGTGCGTTCGGTGCAGCGCTCGGAAGGCTGGACACCGGAAGCCATCGCCGAACACGCCCTGCCGGCCATGAAGTCCAGCTTCATGCCCCTGGAACGGAGCGGCGACGTTTTCAGTTGGGACCCGGTCTAGACCGTATCTGGACGCGTAAATGCCGGGCCCGGAACCGCTTCCGGGCCCGGTCCTGTTTTCCGTAAGGTTTCTTGAGTTGACGATGAATTGCCATATGAACACGAATAATAGCCAGTTGGGTGTCGCCTGATGGAGGCTGAACAGATTCGCTATCCCATCGCTGATCTGGTCCGCTATGCCACCGATCTGTTCGCCGCCGCCGGCATGCCGGAAGACCGCGCCAAGATCGTGGCGGAGCTGCTGGTCGAGGCCGACGCCATGGGCCACGACACCCATGGTCTGAACTTGGGCGCCCAGTACTTGGATCATCTGAAGAGCGGCGTCATGGCGGCCAAGGGCGACTACGACGTCGTCTCCGACCGCGGCGCCGTCACGGTTTGGGACGGCGGCTATCTATCCGGCGTCTGGCTCACCCATCAAGCCATCGAAAGGGGCTGTGAACGCGCCCGGGAGTTCGGCACAGCAACTGTTTCCATTCGGCACAGCCACCATATCGCTTGCCTGGCGGCATTCCTGCCATTGGCGACGGAGCGGGGCCTGATGATCATTCTTGCCAGTTCCGATCCGTCGGTGGCGGCGGTGGCGCCGCACGGCTCCTACCAAGCATTGTTCACACCGAACCCCTGGGCGGTAGGCATCCCGACGCAGGGCGATCCCGTCCTGATCGACATTTCCGCGTCGGCAACGACCATGGGACTGACCGCCCGCATGGAGGGCCGCGGCGATCGCCTAGGCGGCGATTGGCTGATCGACAACCAGGGCCGGGCCACGGACGACCCGGCGGTGTTGGCCGAGGATCCGCCCGGCGCCCTATTGCCCCTCGGCGGTTTGGACCGGGGACACAAAGGATTTGCCATGGCCACCATGATCGAGGCTCTAACCTCCGGCCTGCCGGGCTATGGCCGGGCCGACGGGCCCACGAACTGGGGCGCTGGGGTTTATTTGCAAATCATCGATCCGGAAGCCTTTGGCGGTCTGGAAGCCTTCACCCATCAGACCCATTGGTTCGCCGAACGCTGCCGGGGCGCGGCCGTGCCTGCTGGCGCCGCCCCCGTGCGCATGCCCGGCGACGGCGCCTTGGCCCGTAAGCGGGCGGCGGAAGCGAACGGCGTGCTATTGTATCCCACCATATTGGACAGCCTGGCCCCATGGGCCGAACGTCTGGGCGTGCGGTCCATTTCCGAGTAAACATTGTCCGGGAAAAAACATTCCGGGTGAGAATTCGGTCAAGTCAGTTTCTGGGGAGAGAGACATGCGAGCGAACAACGTCAAGGATATCTGGGCCAACGGCGGCCATGTGGTCAACGGCTGGCTGGGCATTCCAAATTCGTTTTCAGCCGAGGTTATGGCACGGGCCGGGTTCGATTCCGTAACCGTGGACATGCAGCACGGCATGGTCGATTTCCAGGCCTCGCTGCCCATGCTGCAGGCGATTTCGCAGATCGATGTGACGCCCTTGGTACGTGTACCCTGGAACGATCCTATTCCAATCATGAAGGCATTGGACGCAGGCGCCTACGGCATTGTCTGTCCGATGATCAACAACCGGGAAGAAGCCGAGCGTTTCGTCGGCGCCTGCCGCTATGCCCCGACGGGCTATCGAAGCTTTGGACCAGCCCGGGCCGCCATGTATGCCGGCGGCGATTATGCGTCCGAGGCCAACGACACCATCGTCACCCTGGCCATGGTGGAAACGAAGGAGGCCATGGATAACCTGGACGACATCATGTCCACGCCGGGCCTGGACGCGGTCTATGTGGGGCCGGCGGATCTCTCCATCAGTCTTGGTTACCCGCCATCCGGCGACCCCACAGAAGGGGAAGTATTGGAAGCCATGGACGAAGTTCTGGCGGCAACGAAACGCCATGGCATCGTCGCCTCCTCTCATTGCGCCGACGGCAAGATGGCGAGCCGGCTGTTCGAGAAAGGCTACCAGCTCTGCACCCTGGCCAATGACACCCGCATGCTAGCCTCGAAAGCGGCCGAGGAAATCTCTGCGGCGCGGGGCAGCTAGCCTATGCCCAAGCTGTTGCTGGCTGGTGCGTTCCACCCCGACATCCAGTCTCTTCTGGCGGAGCGCCCCGATGTGGAAGTGGAAACGCTGATCGAGCCGACCGAGCAGGAGTTGATTGACGCCCTGCCGGGATGCGACGGCGTGGTTCTTCGCACCACACCTTTCGGGGCCGAAGCCTGCGCCAAGGCGGACCGGCTGAAGGTGATCTCGCGCCACGGCGTCGGCTACGATAATGTGGACGTGGCCGCCGCCACGGCCCGTGGGCTGCCGGTGGCCGTGGTGGGCGAGGCCAACTCCAATGCCGTCTGTGAGCATGCCTTCATGCTGATGTTGGCCACCATGAAGGATGCCCGGTCCATGGACGGCGCGGTGCGCAAATCCGACTACAGCCGGCGCAGCGCCACCACCGCCGGCGAAGTGGCGGATAAGACCATATTGATCGTCGGCTTCGGCCGCATCGGCACCCGCATGGCGCGGCGCTGTGCCGCCTTCGATATGAGGGTGATCGTGGCGGATCCATATGTGCCCCGCCGGGTGGTACAGGGCCAGGGTTATGAGTATGCGGAGGATTTCCGCGACGCCCTGGATCGGGCCGACATCGTTTCCCTGCACAGACCTGGAAATCACGACCGCAGCCCCGTCATGGCCGGCCAGGAATTCTCTCGCATGCGTCAGGGTTCGGTTCTGATCAATACCGCCAGGGGCACATTGTTGGACGAGGATGCCCTCTATCAGGCGCTGACCAATGGGCCATTGGCGGCGGCGGGGCTGGACGTCACGCGGCAGGAGCCGCCCGATCCGGAGCTGCCGCTGCTGCAATTGGATAATGTGCTCTTCAGCCCCCACATCGCCGGTGTCACGCGAGAGGCCTTTCGCGCCATGGGCCTGCAGGCGGTGCAGAACTGCCTCGATGCCTTCGACGGCAAGCTGGATGACTATTACCTGGTCAATCCGGAAGTGCTCCAGGACGGCGATGGCTAGGACGCCACCATTCATAGACGAAGATGGCGTCTGGATAGAAATTCTGGGCCAAAGGAACCCGGCGCCGGCGCTGTTCCTCGACCGCGACGGCGTCGTGGTGGTGGAAACCCACTATCTGCATGAAGTGGAAAAGACCGAGCTGATCTCTGGCGCGGGCGAGACCATTGCCCATGCCAACCGCCTCGGCCTGCATGTGGTATTGGTGACCAATCAATCCGGCGTTGGCCGGGGGATCTATGGCTGGGCCGAGTTCGAGGCGGTGCAGGAAAAGATCAAGGCCGAGTTGGCCGCCTTTGGCGCCCGCCTGGATGCGGTCTGCGCTTGTCCCTATCATCCCGACTTCGGCGATCAACAGGGGCAAAACCACCCCGACCGCAAACCCAATCCCGGTATGCTGTTGAAGGCGGCCGGTGCCCTGGACATCGATCTGGCGGCATCCTGGATCGTCGGCGATCTGCACACCGATATGGCGGCGGGGCGCAATGCCGGCCTGGCGGGGGGCATCCATGTGGACTCCGGTTGGCCGGATTACCGAGAAAAAGCGGTGGCCGAGGCGCGCCACGACTATCCTGTCCTGGGTGCCGAGACGATCGCCGAGGCTCGGCGGATCATTCCCCTGCTGACCGAATAGCGCAACCGCCCGGCCATTGTGAAGGCGCCCCGGCCCTGCGATGATCGGCGCAACGGGACCAGGAGGCCTCCCATGAGCAATGATGTGGAAATTGAAGTCGGTGAAGGCATCGCCCTACTGACCCTGAACAATCCGCCGATGAACCTGGCCACTTTGGCCTCCACACGGGCGTTCAACGGCGCCCTGGACGATCTGGCCGGCGATGGGGACGTGCGGGTGCTGGTCATCCGCGGCGCCGGGGAGCGGGCCTTCAGCGCCGGTTCGGATATCAAGGAATTTCCCGGCTATCTGGCCGCGGGCGACGTGATCGAAAAGAAATTACGTTACGAGAATGAAACCATGGTCAAGCTCGACCATTTTCCGAAACCCACGATCGCCGCCCTGAACGGCCTGGCTTTTGGCGGCGGCCTGGAACTGGCGGTCTGTTGCGATCTGATCGTCGCCGACGAGGACGCGAAGTTGTCTCTGCCCGAGATCAAGCTGGGTGTTTTCCCAGGCTCCGGCGGCACCTTGCGGGTGACCCGGCGAGTTGGTGCGGCCCGGGCCAAGGAGATGATGTTCCTGGGCGAGCCCGTCACCGCCGCCCAGGCCCTGGACTGGGGCCTGATCAACCGGGTCGCCGCACCAGGGAAGGCCGTGGATCTGGCTTTGGCCCTGGCCAAGGAATTGAGCCAGCGCCCTAACCTGGCCCTGCAGGCCTGCAAGACGGCCATACAGCAATCCTTCGAACTGGATGAAGGCGAGGCCATTGAGCAGATTCTTGCCTTGATGGACCGGGTCTTCGCCACGGACGATGGCGCCGAGGGGGTGCGCGCCTTCTTTGCCAAAGAAGATCCGAAATTCAAGCACTCATAAAACGAGGCGACGGGGGAAACAGATGAACCAGATCAGCGAAGCCGGCCAGCGGGCCGTCGATGGGGGCATGGATCCAACGGAGTGGGACCTGCGGGTGCAATTGGCCTGCGCCTTCCGGATCAATGCCCATTTCGGTTGGGAAGATTCCATCAATACTCATACCTCAATGCGCATACCGGGGCCGGAGCAGCATTTCCTTTTGAACCCGTTCGGTTTGCGTTTTGACGAGATCAAGGCATCCGATCTGGTGAAGGTCGACAAAGAGGGCAATGTGGTCGGCGGCGAGACGAACAATCCCCTAAACGAAGCCGGCTTCGTCATACACAGCGCCATTCATCTGCGCCGCGAGGATGCTCATTGCGTCATGCATACCCACACTCTGCCGGGCATGGCGGTGGCGGCCATGGCGGATGGTCTGTTGCCCATCGGCCTGTTCGCCCTGGGTTTTCACGACCGGCTGTCCTACCACGACTTCGAAGGAGCCTCGGGCAAGCATAACCTCTCGGAACAGGATCGCCTGGCCCAAAGCCTGGGCCCGACCAACAAGGCCATGATCATGCGCGCCCATGGCCTGTTGACCGTGGGGCGGTCGGTGTCGGAAGCCTTCGTCTGGATGTACCGTCTGAACAAGGCCTGCGAGGTCCAGGTCATGACCCACGGCGCACAGGGTGCCTATGTCAAACCCTCGCAGCAGGCCGCCGAGTACACCGCCAAGGGCACCGTGGACTTTGTCACCACTTATGGCACCAAGGAAGCCGGCGAAGAGGAGTTCAATGCCTTCATGCGCCTGATGGATCAAAAGGATCCATCGTTCCGGGATTGATCGCTTTCGGTATCAGCGGCCCTTGAAGTCGGGCTTCGCCTTGGCGAGGAATGCCTTGTAACCGGTCTGGAAATCTTGGGTGTCAAAGCAGGCGTAGCTTTCCTCGATCTCCGCCTCCGTCAGGGCCCCCGGTTCGCCTAGGCGACGGGCAAAGGCCTTGTGCCAGCGGGCCACCAAGGGCGCGCCGTCGGCAATGCGCTGGGCCGTCGCCAGGGCTTCGCTGGTGACCTTATCGTCGTCCACGACACGGTTCACGAGGCTTTTTTGCAAGGCTTCTTTGGCATCGAAGATGCGCCCCTCCAATGCGATTTCCAGGGCAACGGCCCGGCCGACCACGCCGGCAACGGCCTGCATCTCGTTCAGCGCCACCACGAGCCCAAGGTTCTTCACTGGTACGCCAAAACGGCTGGATCCACCGCAAATGCGCATATCGCAACAGCAGGCCAATTCCAACCCGCCGCCGACACAGGCACCGTGGATCATGGCCAAAACCGGATGGCGGCAGTTCTGCACCGCTTCCAAGGCGCGCGCCATGACACCGCCATAGGCCCGTGCGCTGTCCCGATCGAAACGCTCCTTGGCGAATTCGGCAATATCCGCGCCGGCGGCAAAGGCCCTTTCGCCGGCGCCGCGCAGGATGATGCAACGCAGGTCATCCTCGCCGTCCAATTGCTGGAAGGCATCCGCGATGCCTTGCCACATAGCCAGGTTCATGGCGTTCAGCCGTTCCGGCGCAGACAAAGTTACCGTCGCGATGTGGCCTGCCCGTTCTGTCAGGATTTCGCCGCTCATGCCACGCCGGCCTATTCTTTCTTCTTGAACAGGCCGCCGAGGCTCTTGGTTAGGCTTTCCAGCGGTGCCTTAACAGCCTCGGTGGCGCTCTCAGTCATGCTTTCGACCGCGGGCTTTTCGGCCGCCTTTGCGGCTGGTTTCTTGCCGCCGCCCTTGGCGATCTTCAGGCATGGATTATCATCGCCGCTGCCCATATCGCCCAACGCCAACAAAGCTGCCGGCGGGAATAGCGTCGCGCCCAAAAGGCCGCCCAGACGGCGCACGGTTGCCAACTCGTCGGGCCGGAAGGTGGGCTCGGCAAAGGTGCCGCCGATTTTTATGGGCACGGCAACGTTCAAGGTTACCGACTTTGACTGCGGCGAGACCTTCATGGCCAGGGCCTCCTTGCCTAGATCCATGCTGCCTTCGCCGACGATGGTGGAGTATTCCGTATCCGCCAGCAGCACCTTTGACGTTGCAACGCCATTCTTGATGTCGAAGCGGGAAGCGACACAGTTCAGAACCGTCCAATCGCTTTTTTCCGACGTCATCATGCCGACAATAGCGGACAGACCGCCCACGGCGACGTCTAGTGCCTCTGTCTTGACCTTGCCCTCGTTCATCAGGACGTTGGTACCGCCGTTTAGCGAGCCGGCGATAGCGGCGACGGAATTACCCTGGCCCGTCAGGGCGACTTTGACGTTTCCGGAACCTTGCAGCAGGTCCGTGGTTTCGGTCTCTCGCAGCAGGCGGCCCACGTCCAGCTTTGGCGCCGTCAGGTTCAAGGCCACGGTGGGCACCTTGCGGGCCGCGTTGAACATGGCATCCAGGTTTACCGCACTACCGGCCACGTTCAGGCTCAATGGCTTAAGCGCCAGTTGACCGCCCGCCAGTTTGACCTGGGCCGATAGGTCGTTGAGATTGATCTTCGGCGTCACGATTTCCGCAACCGCGATCGTCACGTTCGCATCTGCCGCTTTGAGGCCATCGAGAGGCAGGGGATCGGCGGGCAGGACCTTGGCGGGGCCGTCCTGTTTCTTCTTTGCTGATTCCTTGGCAGGCTTGCCATCACCGGCCGCGCCGGGCGGCTGCAGTTCGGTCAGGTCCAGGCGCTTGCTTTTCAGATCAGCGGTGATCTTGGGCTGTTCGCCGGTGGTGTCGATGCTGACATCACCCGAAAGGTCGGTCTTGCCCAAGGTCAGGTTTAGCCCGCTCAAGCCGGCCTTGCCGCCCGCCGCCTTGACCTGGGTGCTGAGCTTGAGAGGCAGGTTGGCGGGCAGCGCGTCGCCGGCCAGGGGTTTCAGGCCTGCGAGATTTGCGCCCGAGACCTGTACGGCGGCGTCGAGGGTGCCGTCGGCCGCCTTGGCGCTGCCCTTGACGGTGGCGGTGAGGCCCAGGCCTTCCGCCGTCAGATCGATCTGCAAGGGCTCGTTGGGAGAGAGCGCGTTCGCCAGGGGGCCGACGCTACCCGAAACTTGCATGGCCATGTCGTTATAGACGGCCTGGAGCTTCAGATTGAGGGGCGCGGAGGTGGAAGCGGCCTGGGCTTCCAAGGAGGTCAGGGCCAGCTTCGTGGTTTCGCCGCTGACCCCGTCGCGATAGGTCAACTGGCCGCCCTCGATTAGCAGCTTGCCGATATGGGGAATGGCCGCGGTACCAGCATCAGCGGATGGCGCATCGCCGGCCTTGGCCGCCCCGTCCTGCTTGGCGGCCAGGGTATCAAATTCCCAGTTGCCCTTTCCGTCTTTGTCGGTTTCCAGCAGGATGTCCGGCTGCACCAGGATCAGCCGGTTGATCTGCAGATCGCCGAACAGCAACGGCAGCAATTGCAGCTGCACCTCGAACCGGCGCAGGCTCAGCATCTGCGGCTGGGAACCCCATGCGGCGTTGGCCAGGCTGATGCCCTCGCCGGAAACGGTCGGCGTCAAAGAAATGGAAAGCGAAAGGGGGCCTTCCAACTTCAATTCCCGGCCCGTGGAATCCTTTGCTGCCTGGGCGATTTCCGGCCGATATTCGTCCACATCAAGGCTGGCCAGATAGGCCGCGCCGCCGCCAACGATCACCACCAGAACAACGACAATGATACCGACGATCTTGCCAATTTTCATGACCCGCTCCCGTTCCTGGATGTGCCCCTTCCTCGGGCAGCATAGTCCTAAACGGTTGCGTCTGTCGCGGCTGTGATGACCGCTACTTCAAGGGCAATATTATCCGGATTATCCGGCCACGGCGGCCAGGGTTCGGCCCGCGGGCACTCGGCCGACATAGCGTGAAGCAGGCCGGATTATGCGTCCCGATTGTTCCTGTTCGAAAACATGCGCCGTCCAGCCGAATATTCTGCCCATGGCGAAGGCCAGGGTAAAGAGTTCCCGTGGCAATCCCACCGCCTCCAGAGCCAGGGCGGTATAGAATTCAACATTGGTGTCCAGGCGACGGTTGGGGTAGCGCTGGGCCAGTTCCGCCAGGATGGCCGCTTCCACCGCCTCGGCCAGTTCAATGCGGTTGCCGCCGCCGCGCAAGTCGGCCACCACGCCCTTGAGCACATCGGCGCGCGGGTCGCGGGTGCGGTAGACCCGGTGGCCAAAGCCCATCAGACGTTCGCCGGCGGCGAATTGCCCATCCAGCCAAGGCTGCACCCCGTCCAGATCACCGATCGCATCCAGCATGTCGAGAACCGGGCCAGGTGCGCCGCCGTGCAAAGGGCCCTTCAGCGCGCAGAGCGCGGCGACCACGGAAGAGACGATCCCGGCCCGCGTTGAAGCCACCACCCGCGCCGTGAAGGTAGAGGCATTAAGGCCATGGTCCGCCACGGTCACCAGATAGGTTTCCAGTGCCCAGGCGGCCGCCTGATCCACCGGCTCTCCGGTCAACATGGCGAGGAAGTCTTCGCTCTGTCCCAGATCTGGATCCGGGGTAATGGGCGGTTTGCCATGGCCATTGCGCCACAGTGCCGCAGTGAAGACGGGCACGGCGGCACAAAGGTCCATATGGTCGCAATCCCTATCCCCATACATGGAAAGACCCAGACGTAGTCCTTCGATCGGCATTAAGCCGCTGGCGGCGGGCAGCAATTGCGGCAACATGGCCGCAGCACGCAGGCGGCCCTGTCCCAGGCCGGCGCGGATCACGGCTGCCTCGCTCGTTCCAGGCGCCAGACCGTCCCACAGGAGAGCGGCCATGTCGGCGATGTCATAGGTACCGGCCAATTCCTCGATATCCCGGCCGCGCACGATCAGCCGGCCGGCCTGTCCATCCACCTGGCTCAAGACCGTTTCCGCCGCGACGACGCCGTCAAGACCTTCGCTTGCCACGCTCATGTATCCAATCTCCTGTTTTTGAATGCATTGCCTTTGCGGCCATATCTGATATTGTGGTTTAGATCATCAATATTGATTCATACAATCAATATAAAGGGAAAATGAGCAAACCTTACCTCTCGGCCCGCGAAGCAGCGGCGGAATTGAATGTTTCCCGCGCCACCTTGTACGCCTATGTCAGCCGTGGGCTGATCCGTTCCGAACCGGCAGAAGGGCGGCGCAGCCGGCTCTATCGCGCCGACGATGTTCGGGCCTTGCGGGCGCGCAAATCGACTGATACCGGAACCGAAACAATTGCTGCGACCGCATTGACGCACGGCACCCCAGTACTGGATTCCGCCATTACTCTGATCGCCGATGGCAATCTCTATTACCGTGGCCGGGACGCCACGGAACTGGCGCGGAACTCAAGCCTCGAGGCCGTCGCCGGCTTGCTGTGGCAATGCGGCGACGCAGACCCCTTTGCCAGGCCCGCCCCTGATATCGGGCCATTTGCCTCCCCCCTTGCCGGGATCGCCCGCTGCCAGGCTCTGTTGCCCCTTGCTGCGGAACAGGACCTGGCCGCCTTTAACCTGCAGGCCGCCAGCGTGGCCCGTACCGGCGCCGATTTGCTGCGTCTGTTGACCGCCGGCTTTACCACCAAGGCGCCCTCGATCGAGCCGATCCATGCCCAGCTTGGCGCGAAATGGGGTGGTGGACCGGACGGGGCGAAACTGATCCGGGCCGCGTTGGTGCTGTGCGCCGATCACGAATTGAATGCCTCTACCTTCACGGTGCGCTGCGTCGCCTCCACCAAGGCCACGCCATACGGTGCCGTTATGGCCGGATTGGCGGCCTTGCAGGGCCCACGCCATGGCGGCTCCACGGCCCGGGTCGCGGCTTTGTTCGACGAAGTGGCGGGCGCCGACAGCCCGGCGGCGGCCGTGGCTGCTCGCATGCGCCGGGGCGAACGCCTGCCCGGTTTCGGCCATCCGCTTTATGCAAGCGCCGATCCCCGTTGCCACTTGCTGCAGCGGCTTTTGGCGGCCTCTGTGGGCAGCAACCAAACCCTGGCCATGGCGGAGGAAATGGCCGCCGCCGCGACGGAGATTACCGGGCTGCAGCCGAATGTGGATTTCGCACTTGTCATGCTGCAGCGCGCCCTGGAGCTGCCGGCGGAGGCGCCCATGGGTATCTTCGCCATCGGCCGCTGCGCCGGCTGGATCGCCCATGCGCAGGAACAATATGCCCGGCCCGAACTGATCCGGCCCCGGGCCCGTTATGTGGGGGAACAGCCACAACTGGCGCGGCCCTCGGCAAGCACCTAAGATTGCCTTCAGGGAATAGAACCGACGGAGGACGCGGCCATGATCTCATTTTCGGACTATCGGAATTTCGATGCTACAGGTTTGGCCGAGGCGATCGACAAGGGTGACCTCTCGGCGGCGGAGGTGTTGGAAGCCGCCATCGAACGGGCCGAGGCGGTCAACGGCGAACTCAACGCCATCGTCCACAAGCAATACGACCAGGCCCGGCAGGGCCCGGTGGGCGACGGCCCCTTCAAGGGCGTCCCATACTTGCTGAAGGACTTAGGTGCCTTCGATGCCGGCCAGCCCTGTACTTTCGGCAGCCGGCTATGGGCCGATTTCGTACCCGATCATGACGCCACCTATACCGAACGCTGCAAGGCCGCCGGCCTTGTCATCATGGGCCGCACCAATACACCGGAAATGGGCCTGAACGCCTCGACCGAGCCGGCATTACACGGCGCCACGCTCAACCCCTGGAATCCCGGCCATTCGCCGGGCGGTTCCTCGGGCGGCTCGGCCGCGGCGGTGGCCGCCGGCATAATGCCCATGGCCCATGCCACGGACGGTGGCGGTTCCATCCGCATCCCCGCCTCGAACTGCGGTTTGTTCGGGGTCAAGCCGACAAGGGGCCGTAACCCCGCCGGCCCGGATGTGGGCGAGGGCTGGTCCGGCATGTCCACAGGCCATGTGGTCAGCCGATCTGTACGAGATTCAGCCCGCATGATGGATTGTACCCATGGCCCGGCGCCGGGCGATCCTTATGCGGCGCCGCCGCCCGCCCGCCCGTTCGCAGACGAGGTCGGCGCCGACCCGGGACAATTGCGCATCGCCTTGATGAGCGACGGTTTCGACGGCCGACCGCTGGATCGGGAATGCATCAAGGGCGTCGAAGCCGCCGCCAAGCTTTGCGAGGACCTGGGCCACCGGGTGGAGCCGGCCCGGCCCGAACTGGACACGGAAGCCTTGACCAGAGCCTCCCGCGCCATCATCGCCGGCAATGTCTGGACCACGGTGCGCCTGCGATGTGAGGCCCTGGGCCGCGAGCCCAGCGGCCAGGATGTGGAGCCGATCACCTGGGCCTTCGCCCAGGAAGGCACTCGTGCCACGGCGGGCGATTATGCCGAGGCGGTCTTGATCCTGCATCAACAGGGCCGGAAGTTCGCCGCCTTCTTCGAGGACTACGACCTGATCCTGTCATCCACCCTGCGTCATCCGCCCTTGCCCCTGGGCGCAATCGACATGCAGGACAAGGATCTGGATCACTATTGGCAGGTATTGTTCCAGGACGAGATCGCCATCACACCGTTCTATAATAACACTGGCTGCCCAGCCATGACCCTGCCCCTGCACATGAGTACGGACGGCCTGCCCGTTGGCATTCATTTCGGTGCGCCATTTGGGGATGAGGCGACCCTGTTCCGCCTGGCCGCACAGCTGGAGGCCGCCGCCCCCTGGTTCGACCGGGTACCGGACTAGCTGCCCAGGCCGAGGCGGCGCAGGATGCCGTCGTCGCGCAGGTTGACGTCGATGCCGCCGAATTCGGCGGCGTCTTCGGTGCAGAGCCAGGCTATGGCCTTGGCCGGCCAATCGGCGGGGATGTGCACGGAGGGGTCCAACTGGCTCACCGGGTTGACGCCAGAGGCCTTGATGATCACCTGCATTTCCGTCGCCACCGTGCCGGGACTCAGGCCTACGACACGGACGCCCTGGCCGCGATATTCCAGATCAGCACTGCGGGTGAGCGACAGGGCCGCGGCCTTGCCGGCGCAATATTGGCTCCAGCCTTCAAGAGCGTTGACGGCCGCGCCGGAACTGACGTTGACCACGACGCCCCTACCGCCCTTCACCATCACAGGCAGGGCCGCGCGCAGGCCGTGGTAGACGCCCTTGAAGTTGATATCCGCGGCCTTTGCCCATTGTTCGGGGTCCGAATCCGCCAACGGCCCGATGGGTTCAATGACACCGGCATTATTGACCAGTATGTCCAGCCGGCCGAAGGCATCCAGGCAGCGTTCGACGGCAGCGGCAACGTCATCGTATCTGGCGACATCGCAAGTCACGGCTGCCGCCTGGCCGCCGGAGCCTTGGATTTCCGCCGCACCGGCCTCAATCTCCCGTGCCGAACGCGCCGCAAGCATCACCCCGACACCCCGCCGGGCCAATTCCCGTGCCGTGGCCGCGCCAATACCCCGCGAGGCGCCTGTCACCAGGGCCGCCTTGCCCGCCAATTCATCCATGAAATCCGGATCCCCAAATTGAATGTTGCTGTTGCAATCCGCGCGCTATGAAACACCACAGGCACGGAATTGCAACAGCAACTTCCAGCAATAGTTGGCTGGGTCAGATCACATCCTTCTACGTTGCGCTGTCTATGCAGCCTCGCAAAAAGTGGCGCTGATCTGTTGCACATGGCGATGATCTGTGCCACAGCAGCCGCCGAATACATTGATGTGAGGCAGGCGGTCGACGATGGCACGGTATTCAGCCGCCAACTGCACGGGATCGCCGGAATCCAGTTCCTCCGCCTCGTCCAGTTCCGCATGACTGCAACTCGAAGCATTGCAGCGCAGACCGCGGATGCGTTGCACCCAGCCGCCGGTGTGATCCAGCCTGTCCTGGAAATGGGTCGGATGGGCACAATTGACGATGTAGTACGCCGGGCCGCCGTCGGTGGTACTGTCCACTTCTTCGATCGCATCGTTCAGCGGCTGGCCGGTGGGCAGATGACCGTCGGTTTCTACGGTGAAACCGATGACCAAGGGCATGTCCCCCGCCCGGGCAGCCCGGGTGATGCCGATGGCCTCGGGCGTATTGGTGATTGTCATGGCGTTGACCATATCGGCCGCGGTACCCACGAACGTGGCGATCTGGGTGCCGTGGTAGGCCTGGGCTTCTTCAGGCGTCATGATGTCTCCGGGGTCATAGCCATCGCCCCTGGGTCCCATCTGGCCACTGATCACCATGGGCGTATCCGCGCTCTCGAATTCATGACGCACGTCTTCCATCAGGGCGATAGCTTCCCGGTTGACGGCGTCGAGGGCGTCGGAGCCATAGCCCAATTTCTCGCCCCAATCGGCGCTGGCCCGCCATGTCGGCGTTTCCAGAACGAAGCCGATGCCAGCCTTGGCCGCCAGGGCGGCGTGGGTGCGATAATAGTCCCGCAGCACCGCCGCGCCTTTTTGATCCCGCAACAGATCAAAGGCGGCGAAATGCGGCAGTTCGAAGTTCTCGTGAAAGACCAGGGTGGTTTCCAATCCGCTGTCGGTCAGAAACAGCCCGCCATCCAGTTGCGGCAGGCGGTTACGGTATTTGCTCATTGTTCTTGCTCCCATCATCAAACGGTCCGCCGTGTGGCCGGGCCTGGCGGGATATTTCGTTATCGCTCGGGAGGCAAACCAGTGGACTTGTGGTCCGGCAGCTTGATTTTCTTGAAAACCCTTTAATATCAGCTTGTTACACGTAATTGCGCGCTCGGGGAATGGCTCAATATCTGTCAAAGTCCCAAGCAACTGTACCTGTGGTACACTAGAGCCAGGTATTGTGATCAGCAGGTTGCGCGTAAGAGGTTGCGGCGATGAGCGAAGTTACCCAACGGCGGGGCGAGGATACCCGCGAACGGCTGCTGGAAACCGCCGAGCAGGCGGTGTTGCAAAAAGGCTTCGCGGCAACCTCGATCGACGAGCTGATCGCCGCTGTGGGCATCACCAAAAGCGGTTTTTTCTACCATTTCAAGGGCAAGAACGAACTCGCCAAGGCGCTTTTGCAACGCTACATCGACAACGAAGAAGAGTTGCTCGATGATCTCTTCCGCCGCGGCGACGAGCTGCACGAGGATCCCCTGCACGGCTTCCTGGTGGGGCTGAAAATGTTCGCCGAGATGATGATGGACCTGCCGGAAGGCCACCCCGGCTGCCTGGTAGCCTCTTATTGCTACCAGGAGAACCTGTTCAGCGCGGATGTCCGCGCCCTGAACAAGGAAGCGGTGCTGGCCTGGCGCACCCGCTTCCGCCACCGCCTGGACCTGATCGCGGAGCGCTATCCGCCAAAGATCGATGTGGACCTGGACGCCCTGGCGGACATGGTCTCGGTGCTGGTGGACGGCGGCATCATCGTCTCCAAAGTGGTGCGGGACAAGGCGGTGCTGCCGCAGCAGATCATGCTGTATCGGGATTATGTGCGGGCGATTTTCCTAGGCACCTAGGGTTCCTAGGTCCAGCCGTCCATCGGCTATGGCCGGGCACCAGTAATAGCCGCCCGTTATCGGCCGCGTGAATTCGAACAAGCCGTCCGCGATACCGTCATCCAGGCCGCACATGCGGCGAAGCTGTACTTCGAAGGCATCCAGTGTCTTGCCGAAGGCCACGAACATGAGCCCTTCGCCATGTTCATCGGCCCAGGGCATGGACCGGCGCAGAATGAAGGCCTCGGGTTCGAAGCTCTCCTGGGCCGTGCGTTTGACATGGGCGGACGGGGGGGAGCCTTCGAATTCCACGTTGTCGCTCAGGCGCCGGCCAATGATGTCGTCTTGTTCACCCTGCTGCAGGCCGGCAAAGTGGCGCAGATCATGTCGCCATTGCTGCACCGCGACGAAGCTGGAGCCGTCCTGGGCGATTGCCGCTTCGACTGCGTCATCACCCGTCGGGTTCTCCGTGCCGTCCACATAGCCAGTAAGGTCCCGGCCGCCGTCATGGGTGAAGCCATCCACCAGGCGAACACATTCAAAGGCCGGCGCCAGCAATGCGGCTAGAGACTGCCCAGCGAGTGCGATGGATCCCCGATCGCGACCCCGCAACCAGCACCAAAGATCGGCTTGGCTGGATGGAATATTGCAGCCCGGCGCATCCAGGCTGGGAAAGGGGCGTAATTCCGCCCGTTCCTGCGCCAAGCCCAGAAGCAGCCCCGGCCCCAGGCCCACGACCAGGTCATCGCCCATCTCCCGGCCCGCCAGGGCACGCAAGACCGGGCCAGCATCGCGGCCGGGCCGGGCGGTGAATTCCATGAAGCGCCCATGTTCCGGCGCGGGCGCGAGAATACCTTCCTGTGGTGATGGCAATTGCAAATCTCCTAGGCCACGGTTACCGGGCGGTAGGCGCAGACAAAGCCAACCGCTCACTTTTAAAAGTAAGCGAAGGCAATGCGTTGGCAAGAGAGAAACCCCTGTGAATGCGGAGCGTGATTGTACAATCCATATCTTCAGTTCGCGCGAACTGGATCTGGGCATTCACGAAGTCCGCCCGAAGGCAACGCACGGGTCATCCCGCCAGCGGCATTGGGTCCAAATATTGGCCGAAAACATTGGCGACCAAGGACGGTTTCGCGGCCCGCCGCAGGGAAGCCCTGATACGCACAATGCCCGACTAGTTCGCCGATGCGGCGGGTGCTGCGCCTCTCCCGCGACCACCGTGCCTTTCGCCGTTTCTACGCAGCCTTGGCCGACGGCCGGCGATGCCGACGGTTGGGCCGCCGCCTGCGTTGGGGCGTACGCTTGGCGGGACCGGGACCGGGAATGATATTCGCCAGGTGGTAGGGGTGATCCTCATCCACGGGCACCGGCTGCCGGATGGTTTTTTCAATCTCCACCAGACAGGCGCGTTCCTCGTGGTCGCAAAAGGAAATGGCCTTGCCCCCTGCCCCGGCCCGTGCGGTGCGGCCGATGCGGTGGACATAGCTTTCCGGCTCGTTCGGCAGATCGAAATTGATGACGTGGGTAACGCCCTCCACATCAATGCCACGGGCGGCGATGTCCGTGGCGATCAGGGCCCGTATCTTGCCTGCGCGGAACCCCTTTAGGGCCCGTTCCCGGGCGCCCTGGGATTTGTTGCCGTGTATGGCATCCGCATCCACACCAATCTGGACCAGTTGTTTGGCGACCCGATTGGCGCCGTGCTTGGTGCGGGTAAAGATCAGTACGCGCTGCAAATCTTGATCGGCCAGCAGTTCGCCCAGCAAGGCGCGCTTCTTATCCCTGGCGACGAACAGGACGCTCTGTTCGACTTTTTCCGCCGTGGTCGCTGCCGGTGCCACTTCGACCCTCACCGGATCGTTCAGCAAACCGTCGGCCAGGGCCTGGACGGTCTTGGGCATGGTGGCCGAAAACAAGGCGGTTTGGCGATGTTTCGGCACCGCCGCCGTAATCTTGTTCACGTCCCGGATGAAGCCCATGTCCAACATGCGGTCGGCTTCGTCCAGAATATAGATCTCGATCGCGCCGAGGCAGACCTGGCCCTGGTTCATCAGATCCAACAGACGTCCCGGCGTGGCAACCAGGATGTGGACGCCCTTGGCCAGGGTCTTGATTTGGGGCCGGGCGGAAACGCCGCCGAAAATGACCGCGGTTCGTAGACCGAGGTAACGGCTGTAAGCGCGGATATTGTCGCCGATCTGGCCGGCCAACTCTCGGGTCGGGGCCAGGATCAGGGCACGGGGTTCATGGGCCCGGGCCTTGGCATCATTTTTCGCGAGATGCTGCAGCAACGGCAAGGCGAAGGCCGCTGTCTTGCCGGTACCGGTCTGGGCCACGCCCAGCAGGTCGCGACCGTCCAACAGCGGCGGCATGGCTTTCGCCTGGATCGGCGTGGCTTTCGAATAGCCTTCGTCCGAAACGGCGCGAAGCAAGGGTTGGGCCAGTTCAAGGCCCGCAAATTCTGTCATTTTGTTTGAATTATCTTTCTCGACCACATCGCCGGGACACTCACCCTGTCAATTGGGCGGCCTGGGATCGGATCTCTTTTTGTTTATTGAGTGTCGCTGACGGCTATGTCGTCCATCAGGGCCAACATGTCAAGGTTTCGGTGAATGATTGGCCGGAATTGGATATGGTGAAGAAGAGATGATGAAGATAAATGGTGCCGTGGCGTACCAGATTGGGAGAACCGCATGACGCTAAAACTAGGACTGATGACGGGATATTGGGGGGCGCAACCGCCCGAAGACCTCATTGGATTGGCCAAACGGGCCGAGGCGCTTGGCTATTACGGCTTTTTCACGGCCGAGGCTTATGGCTCCGATGCGCTGACGCCCCTGGCCTGGGTCGGTGCTCACACCAAGACCATTAAACTGGGCACCGCCATCGTGCAGATTTCGGCGCGGACGCCGACGGCCACCGCCATGCATGCCCTGACCCTGGATCATCTCTCCAACGGCAGAGTGATCCTGGGCCTTGGTGTTTCCGGTCCCCAGGTGGTGGAAGGCTGGTACGGCCAGCCCTTCGCCAAGCCCCTGGCGCGGACACGGGAATACATCAACATCGTCCGCCAGGTGCTGGCCCGGGAGGCACCGGTGACCGGACCAGGGCCCCATTACACCATTCCCTATCCCGAGGATGCGCCCGGTTCCTGGGGCCTGGGCAAACCCTTGAAGCCCATCACCCATCCCTTGCGCGCCGATATCCCCATATTTCTGGGCGCAGAAGGGCCAAAGAACGTGGCCATGGCGGCGGAAATCTGTGACGGCTGGTTCCCGCTCTACTATTCCCCGGAGCGGGAGGCGGTTTATGCGGACGCCATCGCCGAACGGCCGGACGGTTTCGAGATCATGTATCCCATGAAGATGCACATTACCGACGACCTGGAAGCCGGACGCCTGGAAGTGAAGAAGAACCTGGCCCTGTACGTGGGCGGCATGGGCGCCCGCGATAGGAACTTCCACAACGAACTGGTGGTGCGCCTGGGCTATGGCGAGGCTGCGGCGAAAATCCAGGATCTCTACCTCGACGGCAAGAAGGCCGAGGCGGTGGCGGCGGTGCCCGACGAACTAGTTGACGATATCTCCCTCGTCGGTCCCCGGGACCGCATCAAGCAGCGCCTGGCGGCCTGGGAAGACAGTGCCATCACCTCACTTTTGGTCTGGCCCAAAACGGAAGACGACCTGAACACCTTCGCCGAGTTGGTCCTGGAATAGGGCTATGGACCATATCAAGGCGCTGACGTTCGACACTGGCGGCACCATTTTGGATTGGCATACTGGCATCAGCCGTGCCCTGGCGGCGGCTGGTGGGCGTCACGGCCTGGAACGGGACTGGGCGGCCATCGCCAACGACTATCGGGCATCTTCACTCAAGGCCATGGTCAATGCGGGCGCCGAAGCCCCCGCCACTTTCAACATCGATGATGTTCACCGCGACCAGTTGCAGAGCATGATCGCCAAGTACGACCTGGGCGTCTTTACGGCCCAGGATCGCCAGGAGATTTGGTATGCCTGGCATCAGCTGGATTGCTGGCCCGATTTCCCCGATGCCCTGGCTAGACTGCGGCAAAAATACATTGTCGCATCGTTCACCATTCTCTCGGTTGCCCTGATCATCGATACCGCAAAACGCAACGGCCTATCCTGGGATGCGGTTATTTCCTGCGAGATGATCGGCACCTACAAGACCCAGGCCAAGGCCTACGAGCAGGCCGCGAAATGGCTTGCCTTGGATCCTTCGGAGATTCTCATGGTGGCCTGTCACAATTTCGATCTGAACGCGGCGCGCGAGGTGGGTTTCAAATCTGCCTTTGTCCGCCGCCCGGACGAATGGGGCACCGCCGGCCCGCCAGACCCCGAGCCAAACCCCCATCACGATATCATCGCCGATGATTTCCCCGGTTTGGCCCGGCAGTTAGGTCTATGATGCGCGGTCCTATTGTTTGGATGACGAAACAATGATCCCGACCGAGGAACAGATCATGATCCGCGATATGGCCCGCGCCTTTGCGGCGGAGCAGATCGCGCCACATGCGGCCCGATGGGAGGCGGAGTCGTATTTTCCCCGCGAGGTATTCCGGGCCATGGGCGAACTGGGCCTCATGGGCATGACCGTGCCGGAGGAATGGGGCGGGGCGGGCCTGGACTATGTCACCTATGCCATGGCGCTGGAGGAGATCGCCGCCGGCGACGGCGCTGTCGCCGTGGTCATGAGCGGGCACAACTCGGTCGGCTGCATGCCCATTCTGGAATACGGCACCGAGACACAGAAAGAGATGTATCTGCGCGACTTGGCCCAGGGAAAACTGCTCTCGGCCTTTGCCTTGACGGAAGCCAAAGGCGGCTCGGACGCCGGCGCCCTGGCAACCCGCGCCGTCCGCGATGGGAACGGCTATGTCATCAATGGTGACAAACAGTTCATCACCACGGGCAAGAATGCGGATTTGACCCTTGTTTTCGCCGTCACCGATCCAGACAAGGGCAGCCGGGGCATTTCCGCCTTTATCGTGCCCACGGACACGCCCGGCTATGAAGTGGTGCGGGTGGAAAAGAAACTGGGCCAGAACGCCTCCGACACGGCGCAACTTGCCTTCACCGACATGCGTATCCCGGGTGACGCACGCCTGGGCGAAGAGGGTCAGGGTTATCGCATCGCCCTTGGCAATCTGGAAGGCGGCCGTATCGGCATCGCTGCCCAGGCGCTCGGCATGGCGCGGTCCGCCCAAGAGGCGGCACTGGCCTATGCCCAGGAACGCGAAGCCTTTGGCAAGCCGATCTTTCAGCATCAGGCCGTGGCCTTCCGCCTGGCCGATATGGCGACCCAGATCGAAGCGGCACGGCAGCTGATCTGGCATGCCGCCGCCCTGAGGAGCGCCGGTGAGAAATGCCTCAAGGAAGCTTCCATGGCGAAACTGTTCGCCACGGACATGGCCGAAGCGGTCTGCTCCGACGCCATCCAGACATTGGGCGGGTACGGCTATCTGCAGGATTTCCCGGTGGAGCGTATCTATCGGGGCGTGCGCGGGGCGCGCATCTATGAAGGCACCAATGACATCCAGAAACTGGTCATCGCCCGCGATCTGGCGGCGGAATGACGGCGGGGGAACATGGACATTCAGCTATCGGACGAGCTACGCACCTTTCAGGGGGAGGTGCGGGAATTTCTGGACGACAGTCTGACGCCGGAGATCCGCGAAGCGGCACGTCTGGCCACCACCATTCTTGCCCATCACGACGCCACCCAGGCCTGGCATAAGATCCTCTATGCCCAGGGCTGGGCCGCACCCGGCTGGCCCGTGGAACATGGCGGCACCGGCTGGGATGCCATGCGCCGCTATCTGTTTGCCATGGAATGCGCCCGGGCCGGGGCGCCGCCGCTTTCGCCCCTGGGGCTGAGCATGGTCGGGCCCGCCATTATGGGTCATGGCTCGGACGAGCAGAAAGCCTTCTATCTGCCGCGTATTCTTTCGGGCGAAGATGTCTGGTGCCAAGGCTATTCGGAGCCAGGTGCGGGTTCGGACCTGGCCTCGCTGCAGACCCGGGCGATCGCCGACGGCGACGATTACATCATCAATGGCTCCAAAATCTGGACCACGAACGCCCACAACGCCAACCGCATCTTCTGCCTGGTCCGCACCTCGACCGAAGGCAAGCCCCAGACCGGCATCAGTTTCCTGTTGTTTGAGATGGACCGCCCCGGCATCAGGGTGGAGCCCCTTTACATCATGGGCGGGGACCATGAATTCAATCAGGTCTTCTTCGAGGATGTACGCGTGCCCCAAAGCAGCCGGGTCGGGGCCGAGAATGACGGTTGGACCGTGGCCAAATATCTCCTTGAATTCGAACGCGGGGCCGCGGCGCAATCGTCCGCCCTGCGGGTCAGGCTGGACGGCATCCGGGAAATGGCCCGGCGGCGGCGTCAGAGCGACGGTGCCAGCCTGATGGACGATGCCACTTTCTCCGGTCGTCTCGCCTCCCTGGACATTGAACTGACGGCCCTGGAATACGTGGAACACCGCACCATGGCCGAAATTGCTGAACGGGGCAGCCCCGGACCGGCCTCGTCCATGCTGAAAACCCGGGGGACGGAAGTGCAGATGGATGTCAGCGAACTGGCGGTCCAGGCCATCGCCTATTACGCGGCCCCCCACCAACCCGAGGAACGCCTGCCCGGCACCAATCTATCGCCCATCGGTGAGCGGGATGAAATGTCGGTCACCGGGCGTTATTTGAACGACCGGGCGGCCGGCATATATGGCGGCTCCAACGAAATTCAGCGCAACATCATGGCGAAACTGGTGCTGGGGCTCTAGAGCACGTCGTCTCTAGAGCAGGAACACCAGGGCAACCAACAGGGCCACTGCCATATTGGGAAAATCTGCGAGTGTGGGCATGGCATGCATCCTCCCGAAGCATCCAATGCCCAAAACCCTAGCCGTTTTGATGTCGCCCGTCAGTGATACCGGTCACGGCCCGCCGCGCCTTGGCCCGTCGGCGAAAATGGATGTAGCGATGATAGAGGCGCGTGGCCAAGCCGGAAACGCCATCGGGTATGAAACAGACGACGATCAACAACAACACGCCGAATAGGGGCAGTATCAGATCCTTGTCGATGACCCCGGCCAGGCCTGGCAATGAGAGGACAAGAAAACTGCCCACAAGAGCGCCCCAGACAGAGCGCACGCCGGCCAGAACGGCGCCGATCAATAGCAGAATGGAGAAGAACAGGCTGTATGAATCCGGCGCCACGAAATCCGCCAAAAGGCCGGTCAGGGCGCCGCCGATGCCGGCATACATGGCGGAGACGCCGAAAATGGTGGTTTTGAACATAGCCACGTTGATGCCCATGGGCGCCGCCCCGATCTCGTTATCGCGGATGGCCGCCAGGGCCCGTCCGGTCCGGCTTTTGACCAGATTGCCGGCCAGAATGAAGCAGACGACCATGATCCCCAGTGTCACGTAGTACCAATATTGGTCGTCATTCATGCCGGTCCAGGCCGGCGGATCGGGCCGGTCCAGATAGATGCCGCTGACGCCCCCGGTCCAGGGCTGAAGGGCATCCAACCGCAGGATCTGCGGCAGCACCAAGGAGAGCCCCCAGGTGGCCAGCAGCAGATGCCACAGGCCAAGGCGCAGGGCGGGCCAGCCGAATAGGAAGCCCGAGATGAACGAGACTACGGCCGCCGCAGGTATGGCGCCATAGGCGGAGAACCCCAGATGGCTCATGGTGATGGAAGTGGTATAGGCGCCGACGGCGAAGAAGGCGCCATGGCCGATGGAGAACTGCCCGCTGACCCCGGTCAGCAGGTTGACGCCCAGGACAGCGATGGCGATGGCACCTACCTGAGCCAGCCTGTAGGCGCTGTAGCCTTCAATGACCAGGGGGAGCGAGAGCGCAACGATCAGGAACAGCCCGAACGTCACCCGCTTCAAAGGGAGGGGGACGGCGTAAGGGTCGCGGTGGGGGCGTGTCAGGCTTATATCCGCCATGACACCCAAGCCGTGACGGCCCCCGCGGTCCGCGCCTGGGGGCCGGCCGCCGACAAGTTTATGGGAAACACGCTAACTCCGAAAAGGCACCTGGAATATTGCGCCTCTTATAGGACGTGAGGATGAGCGAGTCACCCTTTAGGAGTTCACCCTCATGCAAAGCACCGTTGGCTGGTTATTCCGCCGCCTCGGAAGCCGCCACCAGGGCCCTGTATTCGTCGGTGTAGTCGCCCCGGTTCTCCGACAAGGTAGCCGCGCGCATGTCGTGGCCGTTTCCGGAATGCGCCGTCATGCGTTCCACTGGTGTTGGATTGGTGACTTCAGGCCAATGGCCGGGCTGCGGTTCCGCGCCTTCGGCGACGATGGCAAGGGGCATATCATCGGCCACGGCGGGCGGCTGTGTGACCTTCATGATGTCCCAACTGATCTCTAGAGGGATGTTGTTGGGATCGTAGAAATAGATGGACCAAATCAAGCCGTGATCCACGGCGCTGGAAACCTCGAAACCGGCCGCATCCAGCTTGTCCTTGTAGGCGAACAGCTCTTCCCGGCTGTCGACGGTCAGCGAGACATGGTCGAAACCGATAGGCTCGCGCGTTGGGGTGCCATGGCTCTTGGGCCGCATGGCCGAGGCTCCTTCATAGGCGAAAAAGGCCACTTGCGCCTCGCCGGCACGGAAGAAATAGTGGCGGAAACCGCCGTGGCCCACGCCGGCCTCCAACGTCATGCCCAGGAGGTCCCGGTAAAAACGGATGGTGGCATCCAGGTCGTGGGTGATGAAGGCCAGGTGATTGATCCCGGTGATGGCCATGATGCGGTCCTTTCCCCTAAAGAGATTTCCCCAGTATAGCGTGTTTCGCCATTTTTGCAGTCTGAGGCTTTATGTGGGCCCGCACCGCGCCGGCGCAAGCGACTTGGGCGGAAACAAACTGTTGCTGCAATGAAACCAGGGCGGTCTAGCGGTCAGGTCCGGCTACCAATAATCCGCCATAATCTCGCGGGCCCATTGCGGCTCCCGCACCGCGCCTCTCGCCGCGAAACCGCTGAGATAGGGCTTGATATCCAGGACCGGCGTGCCGTCGATGGCATCCAGTCCGGCTACCGTCAATTCAAGGCCAGCAACCGAGACGACACGGCAGATGGTGACACCGATACGATTGGGCCGGGCCCGGCCGCGCTGGGCAAAAATTCCGATCTTGGGCCAATCGGGATTGCCGCGGGGATGGCGGGCGCCGGCAACGATCTTGCTGGGGTCCAACTGGTGAAAATGGAAGACCACTTCGGCGTGGGAGAATTCCGCCAGGCCGTCCAGGGCATCCGCCTGGAATTGACCGCCGTCCAGTACGATGACCGCCCGTTCATCCGCCCAATCATCGTCCCGTGCTTCGGCCCTGCCACCGCGCACATAGCCGATGGGTTCAACTTCGATTGTCATGGCCCTTGCACCTTGTTCTCATCCGCCAATGATCATCGCACAGTTCCGACAAAGAAAAAGGCCGGCGCGAGCGCCGGCCTTTCGGGTTTCATTGAAGGTTACTCAACGGCGCAGAAACGGCTGCGTTACAAAGTTACCGGGTACCATGACCATGGCCACATGCGGCGCCGGGATCGCCGCCGGTTTCACCGGACTATCTTCCGGCCGCCTGGTAATGCGCTGCGCCAGGGAGATCAGAGTAGACGCAAAGGCATTGGCGAACGGCGCGATGATGTCGCTCATGGCGGAAACCAGCAGAGTGCCGGGGGCAATGGGGGCGTTGAACTTTTGTACGGTCATGGCAAATCTCCCTATATGCGCATGTGAAAAACCGAACTTCATGGCGCTCATATAGGCTCCAAATCCGCTTGTGAAATGCGCCTTTTTTGCAGAGCTGGTCTGCAAAAAACGCATGGGTCGGACGGCGCATTATTCTTCAATGACCCTGGCAAATTTTCTGTGCTAAGGTTTCATCAACGAATAAGAATAAAGGGTAACGGCGCGCCGCCGGACCCGGCAACAGGGGTGGTGGGTTTATATGTCTGAAGCGTCGGATACGCTGGTCAAATTCGAGTCTGTTCAGAAAAGTTATGACGGCGAAACGCTAGTCGTAAAGGACTTCAACCTTGATGTTGCCCGCGGCGAATTCGTCACCATGCTGGGCCCATCCGGATCCGGCAAGACGACCTGCCTGATGATGCTGGCCGGGTTCGAACCGGCGACCCACGGCGAGATCTATCTGGACGGCGTGCCCATTAACAACGTGCCACCGCACAAGCGCGGCATAGGCATGGTGTTTCAGAACTATGCCCTTTTCCCACACATGACCGTGGCGGAAAATTTGGCCTTCCCCCTGGAAGTGCGCCGCATGGGCAAGGCGGAGATCGCGGAAAAGGTCAACGGCGCCTTGGACATGGTACGCCTGGGCGGTTTTGGCGACCGGCGGCCAGCCCAGTTGTCGGGTGGTCAGCAGCAACGCGTCGCCGTGGCCCGCGCCCTGGTCTTTCAGCCGCAATTGGTGCTGATGGACGAGCCCTTGGGCGCCTTGGACAAGAACCTGCGCGAGGAAATGCAGTACGAGATCAAGCATATCCACGAGGATTTGCAGGTCACCATGGTCTACGTCACCCATGACCAATCGGAAGCGCTGACCATGTCGAACCGCATTGCCGTGTTCGATGACGGCGTGGTGCAGCAATTGGCACCGCCCGACGAACTTTACGAAAAACCCATGAACGCCTTCGTCGCCGGCTTCATCGGCGAAAACAACCGACTCTACGGCGAAGTGAAATCTATTGATGGCGACTTCTGCGATGTGGAATTGGAAGGCGGCGGCGGCATGGTCAAGGCGCTGTGCGTCAACGTGGACGGCGTCGGCTCCCGCACGACCTTATCCCTGCGGCCCGAACGGGTGACAATCGGCGCAGCCAAGGGAGAGACCGCCAATTCCCTGGAGGCCAAGGTCGAAGAACTGATTTATCTGGGCGATCATATTCGCAGCCGGGTCAGCCTGTCCGGCAACGACGAATTTATCGTCAAGGTGCCCAATTCCCACGGACATGTGCATTTGAAAGAGGGCGAAGTAACCCAGATCGGCTGGGAAGCAGACGATTGCCGGGCCTTGGATGCCTAAGGGTATTCCTGGACCGGGACAGCGGGCGAGAGGGCATCGGGGCTAACAAAATGGTCCCGCCAAAATTGACGTGAAATTGCAAAAAAAGGGAGAACCAAAGCAATGAAGAAAATCTTGAAACAGGCGGCGGTTGCCGTTGCTGGCGTGGCCATTGCGGGCGCGGCGTCAACTGCACAGGCGGCTGAATTGAATGTCGTGTCATGGGGTGGCGCCTATACCGCCAGCCAGATCAAGGCCTATCATCAGCCGTACACGAAAAAGACCGGCGTGAAGATCAACTCCATCGACTATAGCGGTGGTTTGGCCGAAATGCGGGCCCAGACGGAAGCCAACAACGTCACCTGGGACGTGGTCGACGTGGTCATCTCCGACGCTATCACCGGTTGCGATGAAGGCATGTTCCGCCCCATCAATATCGATGGCGAAATGGCCAAGGCGCCTGACGGCACCCCCGCCTCCAAGGACTTCCTGGATGGCACCCTGCAGTCGGAATGCTTTGTACCGCTGATCATTTACTCAACGGTGTTCGCGTACCGCGACGGTGCCTGGGGTGACAAGAAGCCCACATCCATCAAGGATGTGTTCGATACCAAGAACTTCCCCGGCAAGCGCACCCTGCAGAAAAGCCCGGTGAACAACCTGGAATGGGCCCTGCTGGCGGACGGCGTTCCCCTCAGCAAGATCTATGACGTCCTTGACACCGACGAAGGCAAGGACCGCGCCTTCGCCAAGCTCGCGACCATCAAGAAAGACGTGGTCTGGTGGACGGAAGGTGCGGTGCCGCCGCAACTGCTGGCCGACGGCGAAGCCGTGTTCGGCACCGGTTACAACGGCCGCTGGTTCTCCGCCATAGCGGAAGAAAAGCAGCCCTTCTCCATAATGTGGGATGGCCAGGTCCTGGATATCGACGGTTTCGTCGTTTCCGCCAAGGGCAAGAACGTGGACGAGGCGATGAAGTTCCTGAAATTCGCCACGGACACCCAACGCCTCGCCGACCAGGCCAAGTACATCTCTTATGGCCCGGCGCGTAAGTCTTCCGGCCCCATGGTCTCGAAGCATGCCGAACTGGGCATCGAGATGGGCCCGCATATGCCGACCAACTATGCGGATCAGGGCTTCCTGACCAACTTCAAGTGGTGGGCGGACAATGCCGACGAAATGAAAGAACGTTTCGCGGCTTGGCTGCTGCAGTAAGAGCATCAAAAGGCGTGCGGGACAGGGCAGCCTGTCCCGCCGCCAATTTGATGGTTTCGAATACTCGTAATTGAAGTTACCGGGAACGGACCATGGCTGATGTAACCGCAAATGGCGGCACGGTCCTCGCGGCCGACGGTACACCGCTGAAGGCCAGCCTGAATCGCGCCATGCGCAAGAGCAAGATGCGCGCGCTTTTGCTGGTGGCGCCGCTTTTGCTGTTCATCCTGTTCTCGTTCCTGATTCCCATTGGCGACATGACATTTCGCAGTGTCGACAACTGGCATGTTTCCACGCTGATGCCGAAAACCACGGCCGCCCTGGCCGATTGGGACGGCAAGGAGCTTCCCGACGAACCGGTTTTTGCCGCCCTTGTGTCGGATCTTCAGGCGGGTGCGAAATCCCGCGAAATCGGCAAGGTGGGAACCCGGCTAAACTATGAAAAATCGGGCCTGCGCAGCATGATCACCTCGTCCGCGCGCAAGTCCAAGCGCCTGAAGGAGGGACCCTACAAGGCCAAGGTCCTGAAAATGCACAAAAAATGGCGGGACCTGGAGACCTGGACCGTCATCAAGCGCAACACCGCGCCCTATACCATCGGCTATTACCTGAATGCCGTCGATATGAAGTTCGACAAGGACGGCAGCATCACCATGCAAAAGGAAAACCGGCGCATATACGGCAAGCTGTTCTGGCGCACTTTCGCGATCAGCCTTGCCATCACGGTGATCTGCGTCATCCTGGCCTATCCCATATCCTTCCTGCTTGCCACTTTGCCGCTGCGCTATTCCAACCTGTTGATGATCTTCGTGCTGCTGCCGTTCTGGACCTCGCTCCTGGTGCGGACCACTGCGTGGATCGCCATGCTGCAAAGTCAGGGCGTGCTGAACGATCTGTTCGTGTTCTTCGGTATCGTGGGCGATGAAAACCGCCTGCAACTGATCCACAACATGACCGGCACCATCATCGCCATGACACACATTCTGCTGCCGTTCATGGTGTTACCGCTCTATAGCGTCATGAAGACCATCCCACCCACCTATATGCGGGCGGCCCTGTCATTGGGCGCTAATCCGGTCGTGGCCTTCGTGCGGGTCTATATGCCGCAAACTCTTTCGGGCATCGGGGCGGGCAGCATTCTGGTTTTCATCCTGTCCATCGGCTACTACATCACCCCGGCCCTGGTGGGCGGCACGGACGGCACGCTGATCTCGAACCAGATTGCCTATCACATGCAGTCATCGCTCAATTGGGGTCTCGCAGGCGCCCTCGGCGCGATACTGCTGGCTTCGGTGTTGGCGCTGTATCTGCTCTATAACAAGATCGTCGGCATCGACAACATGAGGCTGGGATAGAACCATGGCCCTACCTTCCTACGCCGGCCCGATCGAAACCACTTGGTATTATGCCTTCCGCCTGATCTGCGCCTTCATTTTCATCTTCCTGATCACGCCGATCCTGGTGATCATCCCGCTCAGTTTCAACGTGGAGCCCTATTTTACCTTTACCCAAGGCATGCTGACCTTCGATCCGGAGGCCTATTCCATGCGTTGG
This sequence comes from uncultured Rhodospirillaceae bacterium, assembly GCA_964344935.1. Classification (GTDB taxonomy): domain Bacteria; phylum Pseudomonadota; class Alphaproteobacteria. The sequence continues at coordinate 312,162 of CAYFPL010000005.1, read as the reverse complement.
TACAAGGACTTCATCACCAACACCCAGTGGACCCATTCGGTCCAGAACAGCTTTATCATTGCCATCGCCGCGACCATACTGTCGACCGTGCTCGGCACCCTGGCGGCCCTGGGGTTGAGCAGCGCGAACATGCCGTTCCGCTCGCTCACCATGGGGCTCTTGATCTCGCCCATGATCGTGCCGCTAATTATTTCCGCGGCGGGGATGTACTTCTTCTATTCCAACATCGGCCTGGACCAGACCTATATGGGGATCATCCTGGCCCATACGGCGCTCGGTACGCCGTTCGTCGTGATCACGGTGACGGCGACGCTGGTCGGGTTCGATCATTCCCTCACCCGCGCCTCGGCCAATCTGGGCGCCGGGCCGGCGACCACTTTCTTCAAGGTGATCATGCCGTTGATCCTGCCTGGCGTGATCTCGGGCGCTCTGTTCGCCTTTATCACCTCTTTCGACGAAGTGGTGGTGGTGTTGTTCCTGGCCGGGTTCGAGCAGCGCACCATTCCAAGGCAGATGTGGGCCGGCATCCGCGAGCAGATCAGCCCGACGATCCTAGCGGTGGCCACCATCCTGGTGATGATCTCCATCGCCCTTCTGACCACGCTGGAACTGCTGCGCCGGCGCAGCGAGCGCCTGCGCGGCATGACGCCAGGCTAGATTTTTCCAGCCGTATCAACGGGCGTCACCGCGGCGACGCCCAGGCCCCTTATCTCCCGCAACAGTTTGCGCTGGATGGCTTCCTTGAAATGTTCGTAGGCATTGGCCTTGATGACGAAATGCGCCGGCCCGCCGATGATATTGTATTTGAAATAGGCATCCAGGGTTCGCACCTCGTTCAGGATGGCCAGGCCGTTGACGGTGATACCAGTGGCGCCAAGAACGTCGCGGATCGATCGGGGATCGCTACCGTTGTTGTTACGTCCATCGGCCACGATATCGATTGCCATGCGCGTGGCGGCAAAGGGTTTCCCCGCCAGCAGGCGATAACCGAACGACATCACGCCTGAAATCGAGGTGCTGCCACCCCGCACCATGCGTGGGATCTGCACGATTTCATCTGCCACGGCGCGGGCACTATTGGCACCGCCAACCAGACGCCAGGGCAACGCCGTTACCTGGGTGCGGCTATCGGACCATTGCACCAGAGTAACGGCGATCCTTTGATGGGGACCATCCGAAATCGCGGCGATAACGTCCGGATGCTGCAGAGCGCTGGCCAGGCCGTCCATCTGCAAGGCAAATTCGTGGCCATCGACGCTGTAGGAACAATCGACCGCCAGAACCAGGGCCAGATCCACAGTTTGCGCCGTTGCGGGCCGCGTTGTGCCCAACAGCAGCCATAGCAAAACGATCAGCCAGGCTGCCCGCGCCAGGCGCATTCAGTACGTCGCCCGGCCGCCCGACAGATCGAACACGCCACCCGTGGAAAAGCTGCAATCCTCGGATGACAGCCAAGCCACCAGGGCAGCCGCTTCCTCCACCTTGCCTAGGCGGCCCATGGGAATGCGCGAGAGCATATAATCCACATGTTCCTGGGTGATCTGATCGAATATGGCGGTACGGATGGCCGCCGGAGTGACGCAGTTGATCAGCACGCCGGCCTCGGCCGTCTCCTTGGCCAGGGACTTTGTCAGACCGATCACGCCCGCCTTGGCGGCGGAATAGGCACAGGCATTGGGGTTGCCTTCCTTGCCGGCGATAGAGGCGATGTTGACGATGCGCCCGTAACCGTTCCCCATCATGTGGCTGATCACACTCTGGCAGCAGACGAAGACCGCATCCAGGTCCAGGTTCACCACCGACCGCCATTCTTCGTAAGAATATTCCCAGCTTTTCTTCGCCGGGCCGGCGATGCCGGCATTGCAGACCATGATGTCGATGCCGCCCATGGCGGCGAGCGCATCATCACGGGCCGCGGCAACGGCGCCTGGATCGGTCACGTCGACACGGGCGCCCTGCAACCGCTCACCGGCATCAAGGGCCCCAATGGCTGCATCCAGGTTGTCCTGGCTGATGTCCCACATGGTCACGGCGGCACCGGACTCCAGAAAACGTTCGGTTATGGCCCGGCCGATGCCGTCGGCGCCCCCGGTTACGATGGCCCTGCGGCCCGCCAAATCGATTTTGTTCATTGTCGTACTCCTAACGCTTGTCCTTGGTGAAGGGGAAAATCCGAGTGAAATCGGCGCCTGGTTCGGCGGCAGTGAAGCGTTGCCAGATGGGCAACAGAGCCTGCGCGATGGTATCCGACGTGCCGGCCTGTCCTACGTTCTCCACATACAGGGAGATGTCCTTCAGGTACAGGGTATTGAGGAATTCCGCATCATAGGTCTCGGGCAGCACACGATTGGGAAACTTGTCTGAGGTGGCGGTGTTCTGTCCTGATGATACGTTCAGGACGTCCAGCATGGTGGACATTTCCAGCCCCTGGGTGAGGCCGAATGATATCGCCTCGGATGTAGCCGTCAGCGCCAGGCCGGAAAGATAATTGTTCAATAGCTTCATGGCCTGGGCCTGGCCCGGTTCGGTACCCACATGGAAGGGATTCTTCGACATGGCCTTGAGCACCGGCTGCAATGCCGCGAACGCCTCATCAGACCCGGCGAACATCAGGGCGATGGTGCCGGCGGCAGCGCCCGCAATGCCACCCGAAACCGGCGCATCCATATAGGCCAGTTCGGAATCCACCAGCCTGCCATGCACTTTCTGCGCCGCCGCGACGCCGATGGTCGAGGTATCGATGATGGTGCTGACAGCCCGCTGGTTGGTTTCAATGATCTCCTCCGCCACGGCCGCCGAGACATCGCCGTTGGGCAGGCTGAGTATGATGACCTCCGCCTCTGCCGCCACCGCCCCCACGCTTGTCGCGATCCCGGCGCCTTCAGGTGCCCGTTCCCTGGTGCCGGCAAGGTCATAGCAGATCATCTCGAAGCCAGCCTTGGCCACATTGGCGGCCATGCGGCTGCCCATGGCGCCAAGGCCGATGAAGCCGACGATGGGTTGTTCGCTGGCCACCCTCAGCCTCCGCCTTGCTGTTCGTCCAATACCTTGCGGCCGACACGGAAGGCTTCCACCCCCGCGGGCATGCCGCAATAGATGGCCACCTGTTCCAGCACGGCGCGCAATTCATCCGTAGTGCAGCCATTATTCAAGGCGCCCCGGAAATGCAGTTCAAACTCCACACCCCGGCCCAAGGCCGCCAGCATTGCCAGATTGATCAGCGACCGGGTCTTGCGGTCCAGAGTCTCGTCGCCCCAGATGCCGCCCCAGGCATACTCCGTCACCATCTCCTGAAAATGGCTGTTGAAATCGGTGACGTTCTGGATGTTGCGGTTGACGTAGTCCTCCCCCAGCACTTCCTTGCGGATACCCAAGCCCTTTTCGTATAGCGCCTTGTCCATGGTCCTCTCCCGTTGCTCATTGCTGCGGCGCATCCTATACCATTCGACAAGAAAAACATTCAAAGGGGAGGTGATCATGGGGCGCGTGGACGGAAAAGTGGCGTTGGTGACAGGCGGTGCCTCGGGCATAGGCCAGGCGACGGCGGAACTGCTGGCCGAGGAAGGCGCCACCGTGGTTCTGACCGATCTACAGGATGGCCCCGGCGAGGATGTCGCCGCCGGCATCCGCGCCGCCGGCGGTGAAGCGGGCTATCATCACCACGATGTTACTGAAGAGGCAGAATGGGAAACGGTGATCGGCGGCATCCTGTCGGAACTCGGGCGGCTGGATATTCTGTTCAACAACGCCGGCATCGGCGGCACCGGCATTCCTGTGGACGAAATGAGCCTGGAGTACTGGCGCCAAACTATGTCTGTGAACCTGGACGGCGTTTTTTTGGGCATCAAGCACGGCGTTCGCGCCATGACAGAAACGGGCGGTGTGATCATCAATACATCCTCTATCCTCGGCGTCGTGGGCCTGCCCAACACTGCCGCCTATACCGCCTCAAAGGGCGGTGTCCGCCTGTTGACCAAGGCGGTGGCCATGGAATGCGCCGCCCGGGGCTTGAATATCCGGGTCTGTTCCGTGCATCCCGGCTTCATAGACACCCCCATGGTGGGCGGCGCCATCCAGCGCGGCGGGCCCGAGAGGCGCGAGGCCATTTTGAATTCACAACCCACCGGCCAGATGGGGGAGCCGCGGGACATCGCCGAAGGGGTTCTGTATCTGGCGTCGGACGGCGCCAAGTTCGTCTCTGGCAGCGAACTGGTGATCGATGGCGGCTATCTGGCCAGATGAGGCAAAGGAGGATTGAGCAATGAGCGGACCTGAAACCTACGAGCTTTTCGCCGTCCGGTACGGCACCGTCGCCGGCCGGTTGCGCCGCGACAACTTCATCATTCCCCCCGACCATCCCACGGACCTGCACGACACCGAGATGCCCCTGGATTACTTCGTCTGGGCCATCCGCAACGAGAACCGCACCATCGTGGTGGACACCGGCTTCGAGCGCACGGAAGGGGACAAGCGGGGCCGCACCATCAAACATCTGCCCCGGGAAGGTCTGGAGATTGTTGGCATCGACGCAGGCAAAATCGAAGATGTGATCATCACCCATCTGCACTATGACCATGCCGGCACCCTGGACGATTTCCCCGCCGCCAGGTTTCATCTGCAGGAAAGCGAGATGAACTACGCCACTGGCAAACACATGTGTCACGAGCCCTTCGGCCACGCCTATGCGCCGGACCATATCTGCACCGTGGTGCGCCGGGTGTTCGACGGCCGGGTCATGTTCCACGACGGCGCCGCCGAAATTGCGCCGGGTATATCGGTGCACTGGATCGGCGGCCATACGGCGGGGGTGCAATGCGTACGCGTCCTGACCAAACGGGGCTGGGTGGTTCTGGCTTCCGACGCCTCGCACTTCTACGAAAACATGGAAGGCACCGCGCCTTTCCCCATCGTCTTCTCCGCCGCCGACATGGTGCAGGGCTACGCCACCATGCGCAGCCTGGCGAAAAGCAACAAACACATCATTCCAGGCCACGACCCCCTGGTCATGGATCGCTATCCCCTGGCCGCCAGCGGCCAGGAGGATGTCATCCGCCTGGATGTGGAACCAACCGAATAAAGGCATAGGAGGAAGAGATCATGACAATGCTGGATGGAAAGGTGGCCATCGTCACCGGTTCGGGCCGCGGCATCGGCCGGGAAGTGGCCCTGCAACTGGCCGGCCTGGGCGCGTCCGTGGTGGTGAACGACCTGGATGAAGGCCCGGCCAACGAAGTGGTGGCGGAGATTACCGGCAACGGCGGCCAGGCCGTGGCCTGCGCCGGCAGCGTCACCGAACCTGACTTCGCGGCCCGTTTCGTCAATACCGCCATCGACACCTATGGCGATCTGCACATTATCATCAACAATGCCGGCTATACCTGGGATGCGGTGATCCAGAAGATGACCGAGGAACAGTTCGACGCCATGATCGATGTGCACCTCAAGGCGCCGTGGCGGATCTTGAAGGAGGCGGCCGAGTTCATCCGCGTCAAATCCAAGGCCGAGGCCCAGGAAGGCCAGACCATCGTGCGCAACGTGGTCAATATCTCGTCGATCTCGGGCACCCGGGGCAATGCGGGGCAGACCAACTATTCCTCCGCCAAATCCGCGGTGGTCGGTCTTTCCAAGACCCTGGCCAAGGAATGGGGTCGCTATAACGTCGCGGTCAACTCCGTCGCCTTCGGCTTCATCGAGACCCGCCTGACGGAAGCTACGGACGAGAAGAAGATCATCGAGATCGAAGGCAAGGAGATCCCCGTTGGCGTGCCGGTGCAGAATGTGGCCGCCTCGAAAATGATGATCCCCATGGGACGAGCCGGCACGCCCTCGGAAGCCGCCGGCGCCGTGGTCGCCCTGTGTTTGCCCATGGCGGACTATGTCAGCGGCCAGATGATCGAGGTCACCGGCGGGCTGTAGCGTCCGGAAGGAACCGCCCGTCGATAGCAGAGGGAGGGTCGATTGATGGACCGGATCACGGTCTATACCGCGCGGCGCATCCGCACCATGGATCCGGGTCGACCCATGGCGACGGCCATTGCCGTCGCCGAGGGCCGCATCGTCTCGGTTGGCAGCCTGGACAGCATGGCGCCGTGGCTGCGCCGGGTGCCTCACGACATCGATGAAAGGTTCCAGAACGATATCCTGATGCCCGGCTTCATCGATCCCCACACGCATTTGCGCATGTCAGGCACCTTCATGGGTCTGCATTATGTAGGGCCTATCGATTCCCACGGTCCGCAAGGGCCCGTGCCCGGCCGACCGGATCGGGACGCCGCCCTGGGCCGCCTCCGCCAGTTGGTCGAGGAACAGAACGATCCGGAACGCCCGGTCATCGCCTGGGGATACGATCCAGGCATGCAGGGCGGCCATCTGGACCGGGACATGCTGGACGAAATTTCGGACCAGGTACCGATCTGGGTACTCTCCTATGCCCCGCACATCGTCTACACCAACACGCCGATGATGGAGCGTACCGGCGTCACGGAAGAGACGACGGCGCACGGCATCGGGCGTTACGCCGATGGCCGCCTGAACGGCTGGTTCATCGAAAGCCGTGCCGTGGGCCAAGCCACCCGGCCGGTGCAGGCCGAGGTCTATCGCAGTGGATTTGGCCGCGATGCGCTTCTACGTCAGGCTCAGGTGGCAGTGCGGAACGGCATCACCACCGTGGCGGATTTGGCTTGGGGTTTCGAATCTTTCGAGAACGAATGGGACGACCATTTCGCCTTGGCTAACGATCCCGGCTTCCCGTTGCGCATGCTGTTGATCCCCTTTGATGCCCGCCTGGTGGCCAAGTTCGGAGACGACCGCTTCGACTATCTCGCCTCCATGGGGGCGAAAGGAACCGACAAGCTGGCGGTGCACGGGGTCAAATTCATCAACGATGGCTCCTACCCCTCCATGACCCTGCGCCTGAACTTTCCGGGCTACCTGGACGGCGAAGTGGGCCTGACCGGGGAGACGCCCTGGGAGAACATGGTGGATTGCATGCTGCCCTATTGGCAGTCGGGCATCCAGATCCACTCCCACGCCAACGGCGATCAGACTGTGGATATGACCCTTGATACCCTGGCCGAGCTGCAGTCCCGCCAGCCTCGCTTCGACCACCGCTTCACCATCGAACATTACTGCATATCCACCGTGGCCCAGGGCCGCCGCCTGGCCGCCCTGGGCGGTCTGGCCAGCGTCAATCCTTACTTCGTCCATTATCGCTCGTTGATTCATGCCGACAGTGGTTTCGGCCCGGATCGGGCGGAGGCCACGGCGCGGCTCGGCACCTTGGCCGAGGCCGGCGTGACCTTTGCCCTGCATTCCGATTTCAACTTGGTGGTCGGGCCTATGGCACCCCTGACCGCGGCCTGGGTTGCAGTCAATCGCATTGCCGCCGATGGCGAAACGGTGATGGCACCGGGCGAACGGCTATCTGTCGATCGGGCCTTGCGCGCGGTCACCGTGGATGCCGCCTTTGTGCTGCGCCGGGACCATGAGATCGGCAGCCTGGAAGTGGGCAAACTGGCCGATCTGGCCGTCCTCGGCGATGATCCTTATGAGGTGCCCCCTGAAGCCTTGCGCGATATCCCGGTGAAGGGGACGATCCTGGGCGGCAAACCGCATTTGGCTGCTGATTGATGTCCGATGCGGGGCAAATGCGGCGTCTGGCGGCGGAGTGGGATTTCCTGGTTTCGACCCTGCATTCGCCTGCCGAGACAGCGGCGACGGCGGCGGATGCGGTCGGCGTCAGCATCCTGGCCGGTTTCCTGGGCAGCGGCAAGACCACCCTGCTGCGCCGGTTGCTGCAGGGCGCGCACGGACTGCGTCTTGCCGCTATCGTCAACGATTTCGGGTCGGTCAATATCGATGCCGCCCTGATCAAGGCGGCCGATGACAGGGTGATCGAAATGACCAACGGCTGCAGTTGTTGCGCCCTTGGCGCCGATCTCGCCCAGGCCGTCCAGGATCTTGCCGCCGCGGACGATAGGCCCGACGCCATCGTCGTCGAAGCCAGCGGCATTGCCGATCCGGCCGCCATGGCCACCATCGTGGCGGCCAATCGCGGGGCCCGATTGGACGGCATCGTCACGGTTGTCGATGCCAGCAGCATTGATGCATTGCTCGAGAACGCTCAGACTGCACCCCTTTTCCGTCGGCAATTGGATGCGGCGCATTTGCTCTTACTCAATAAGTCGGATTTGCTGGATAGGGAGGGGCTAGATAGGGCAACGGCGCAATTGGGCGACTTGGCCCCGGGGCGCCCGGTCGTCAGGTCTGTGAACGGTGATTTGGACCCGGCTGTCGCGCTCGGCGCCGCCCTGCGCGGGGCACGCACGAAGCCGCCCGAGCGCCCCCACGATCGTTCCGCCTTTATAACGAAAACGATCGATCTGGACCTTGCCCTCGACCGCCGCGAACTGGAGGCCATTCTACAGCATCCGCCCACCGGCTTACTGCGGATCAAGGGTTTCGTAAGATTTGACCATGCACCTGAAGAAACATGGATGGTCCAGGCTGTCGGTCCACGGTGGAGCATCGAACCATTCGCAGCTGAAAATAGCGCCGGACCGCCATGGCACGGCCTGATCCTAATCGGATTGGCCGCCGAAGCGGAAAAATGGATGTCCTATTTTTGAATGTCGAGATCAGTACGAGGCGACTACGATTGGGATATCGATGGTGTTAATCGCTTGAATGAAAATTCATTGATGCGGGTTGCCGCGTGATCCGCAAGCGAGGCAACTTTATACTTTGGGTATGGTGCGGTAATTATTTGCGCCAACGGCTGAGAACTGACGGCGGAATTGACGGCTCAATTGGAAAGCATCGCAATCAATCTTCACATCGGTCTTGATGTGAGACAAAGGAACGTCCCAAACTTGCACACCTGTTAAATTCAATTAACCAAGTTGGCGAAAATCCGGGAAAAACGGCCCGGGCCAAGTGTGGCATGGCTCTTGCGTCTGTTTCGTCGGAAGTTTACCGGCGGACGTATTCATCATTCTAGAGGGCAGGTCAGGTGATATTGCAGATGCGACAGACCCTCGGTCACCGCTTGCCGGGCGGCGCAATTCGCCGCTGGTCATTGCGCTTTGAAAGCGACGAGTTGGAAAACCGCTATCAGGCGGCCCGGATGCGCAATACGAACCATGAAATCCGCATCTGGGGTATTTGGGCCATTTTCATATATCTCGCCCATGGCAGCGTGGAATGGTTCCTCATTCCCGAGCAATTGCACATGATGCTGCTCGTCCGCCTGGTGATAACCGCACCGGTCTTCTTTGGCGCCTGGCTTTTGTCCTACACGAAATACTTCGAACGATACATGCAGCCCGCCATCGTCGTCTGCGTCTTTGCGGCCACGGCAGGGTATCTGATCATGCTGGCGCAGGTCCCCGAACCTCTGAGCCGCCTATATTCATACCTTTTGGTTATAGTCCTGTTGTTCCTGCATGGTCATATGGGCATCCGCTTCATCTACGGCCTGTTGGCAAACGGCTTTTTGCTGGCCGGCTATTTCGTCGTCACCTTTGGCGTCAATCCGGTCGCCGACTTCGCGCTGCTGTTTCAGAACAGCCTTTTCATTATGGCGTTCGCCATCATCATCTTGTTCATGCATCACAATCACGAAATTCTGGCGCATCGGAATTTCCGCGCGACACTTGTCTTATCACGGGAAATAGGCGAACGGCTGGAGGCGGAGCAGAGGATCCTGGCCGCCCACGAAGCCGCCGAAAATGCAAACCGATCCAAGTCGTTGTTTCTTGCCAATATGAGCCATGAACTGCGCACGCCGCTGAATGCCATTTCCGGCTTTGCCGACATCATGGAAAAGGAGATGTTTGGGCCCCTGGGCGATCCCCACTACAAGGAGTATGCGCGAGACATCCACGCCAGTGGGCACCACCTGCTGGCCATCATCGACGATATACTTGATCTTTCCCGGGTCGAGGCCGGACACAGCGGTTTCGACGGCACGGAATCCACCATCGAGGACGTGGTGGCATCCTGCATACCCCTGGTCCGGCGGCGGGCGGAAGAGGGCGAGGTCAGCCTCTACACCAATATCGAACGCGATCTGCCGCGCCTTGTGGTGGACGTCCGCCGCGTCAAACAGATCCTGATCAACCTGCTCTCCAACGCCGTGAAGTTCACCGAGCCCGGCGGCCGCATAGAGGTCTTCGCCCGGATGAATGGTGAAGATGCGCTGGAAATTACGGTCAAGGACAATGGTATCGGCATGCGGGCGGAGGATATTCCCAAGGCGCTGGAGCCCTTTGGCCAAATCGATGCCTCACTGACCCGGAAATACGAGGGAACCGGCCTTGGCCTGACCTTGGTGAAGCAGATGACCGAAGCCCATGGCGGCAGCCTGCACATCGACAGTCAATTGGGGGTCGGCACCGCTGTCACGGTGCGCTTCCCGGCAAACCGCGTCGTCAAGCCCGCGGCGAAAGCACCAACCGCGACCAAGGGGTCTGAGACGAAACCAGTCTAGCCGGCCTCGATGGCAGCTCGGATTCTTTCGGCCATGGCGTCCGGTGCGATGTTGGGGGCGAAATGGTGCAAATAGACGCCATCCGTATCCATCAGATAGATGAACGCGGAATGATCCACAAAATAGTCGCCGTCGCTATCTGCCGCGCCCTTGGCATAAAAGGCCTTGTAGGCCTTGGCGGCGGCCTTGATCTGATCGTCGCTGCCCGTCAGACCGATGACTGCGGGATGAAAATTGCTGACATAGTCGGCCAGCACCGCCGCCGTGTCGCGAGCCGGATCGACCGTTATCATTATTGGCCGCACCTTCTCCGCCGCCGGCCCTAATTGCTCCATGGCCTCAGTCATGACTTGCAATTCCGTGGGGCAAACATCGGGACAGAAGGTATAGCCGAACATCACAAGCATGAAGGAGCCGCGAAAGTCCGTATCGCGCACCGTCCTGCCTTGATGGTCGATCAATTCGAATGGCCCGCCGATGGCGGCCACGCCGATGCTTTTCGATGTCGGCCGGCTTTTGTCCAGAAACAGGCTGTTGACCGTCAAGCCGGCGGCAACTGCGATCACCGTCGCCGCGATGAACAACATGACACGCGAGAACGTCATGAGTTGTATTTACCCCAACGGCCGGCGGCGCGCATTCAATTCCTTTTGAACGCCTCTACGAATGTCGCCGGTCTGGATCAATTTTATGCATCCAATAAGATGCATGAGGCTCTAGGCTTCCAGCATCCGTCGCAGAAGGTCGATATCTTCGGCTAGGGCCGCATCCGTCTGCCGCAATTCTTCGATCCGCTTGACCGCATGCATCACCGTGGTGTGGTCGCGGCCGCCGAATTTGCGCCCGATTTCCGGCAGGGAGCGGGTGGTCAACTGCTTTGCCAGATACATGGCAACTTGACGCGGCCGCGCCACCGCCCGGGCCCGGCGGGCGGAATGCATATCCGCCAAGCGGATATTGAAATGCTGGGCGACTTTTTTCTGGATCTCCTCGATCGTGACCCGACGGTCGTTGGCGCGCAAAAGGTCCTGCAAGGCCTCTTGCGTCATTTCCAGATTGATGGGACGACCCACTAGGTGCGAATGGGCGATCAGACGGTTCAGGGCGCCCTCCAGTTCCCGCACGTTGGATGTGATGCGATGGGCCAGGAACTCGAGCACCTTGGCTGGAAATTCGCTGACGTTGGCGCGCGCCAACTTGGCCTCCAGAATGCCAAGACGCAGTTCGAAATCTGTTTGATGGATGTCTACCACCAAACCCCAGCCGAGGCGCGAGCGGATGCGTTCCTCTACATCCTCCAGATCCGAGGGCGAACGGTCGGCGGAGATGACGATTTGCTTGTTCTGGTCCACCAGTTCGTTGAAGGTATGGAAGAATTCTTCCTGGGTGGTATCCTTGCGCGAGAAAAACTGGACGTCGTCGATCATCAGGACATCCGCCGAGCGGAAAACCTGTTTAAAGGCCATGGTTTCCCGGTCCCGCAGGGCGCGGACAAACTGGTACATGAACCTCTCGGCGGAGAGATAAATAACCTCGCGCGCCGGATCGCGATCCCGGATGTGCCAGGCGATGGCATGCATCAGATGGGTCTTGCCCAGGCCCACGCCGCCATAAAGGAAAAGCGGGTTGAAATTGACCTGTGCCGTGTCGGCGACCCGGCGGGCAGCGGCATAGGCCAATTCGTTGGATTTGCCGACAACGAAGGAATCGAACTGGTAGCGCGGGTCCAGGGAGGAGCCCATACGCAGGGCGCGGGTCTCGGCTGATCCCGCCAAAGCGGCCGGCCTTCCATCGCCGCCATCGCCGGCGGCAGTATCAAGAGCGCTGGAGGCCCCGCCGCCAGCCTCTGCTTGCAGACGGGCAGCCGGGTGGACGGATATTTCTATTTCCCGGACCGATTCATCTTCGGCCTGCCAATAGGTGCGAATGCGTTCGCCATAATGTGAGAGCACCCAGTCGCGCATAAATCGGGTTGGCGCCTGCAGATAGGCCATGCCTTCGTCGATTCGCTCGAACTGTAGCGGCCGCATCCAGGAATTGTATGCCGCATCTCCAAACTCCGACCGCAACCGGGCACAAACCCTTTTCCACTGACCGAGATACCCTTGGTCCATGAACTCGCCCTTTTGCAACCTACAGCCCCGCCAACATTGGCCGAGACCCTATCCCACCGGTCAGGTTGATGATGCTGAAAGACCCCCCCACGATGCCGTCACCCAAACCCTTGCGGGTCCCGCAACCGATACCGTTTCCAGTACCGGTGCCGCGAACTCCCTCAAACCCGCGGCGGGCCAGCCATCGATGTCCTTGCGCCAACACACCCCCCCGTCAAGACCACGGTTCACCCGTGGTTCGATCACGGCACCTTGTAAATCGCCAAGTATCTTACTGCCTGTCGATGGGACCTGCCGCAACCCGGATACCGGTTATATTTCATCCAAAACCGTTAACAAAATATTAAAATCAAAATATTCGCGAATAATTTTTAAGTATTGCAAAAATAGCACAGAGTAAACACTTGCGCAGCCGCACAATAGATCGATTCTATATTTAAATTTAACTTGGCGCCCCTGCCGACTTGAGGCCCGCCTATGGTACTTGCACGGAGCCTCGGGCGCAATGGGGGAAAATGCAGAACAGTGATTTTTTTCGCCTCGAAATGTATCTCGGCGCCGAACCGCCTACCAGATGTAGATCAGTCCCGACACCGATGAAAATGGACTCACGTCTCGCTGACGAGCACGGGGACATGCCTCCCCGGAAGGACAGGACAGCGATGCCATGCCGCATGCTTTTTCCAGAAATTGACGGTGATCAAATCTACGAATCGGCCCGCCGCCCTATTCGCCCAATGCGGCATCTGTATGGCGCGGGCCTTCGGTAGCGCGCAGTGACGGGTGAGAAACTACTCCGCCGCGCCCATGGCGTTGACGAGCCGCGTCAACCGCGAGATCCGCCGCGCCGCCGTATTCGGCTTAAGGATACCCTGCTGGCTGCCGCGCGCGACGACCGGCTCGGCCAGCTTCAGGGCCGCGACGGCAGCATCCTTATCGCCCGCCGCCAGGGCGTCCTCGACCCGACGGACAAAAGTGCGCACGCGACTCCGGCGGCCGCGGTTTATGGCGGTGCGCCGTTCGGCTTGCCGCAGTCGTTTCTTTGCTTGTTTGCTATGCGCCATGACTGACTTTTCTGTATTCCTTCGACCCGACCTGTTCGGGACGCGCGGTTATAGACGCGGCCTCGCCTGCGGTCAAGCGGGACAACGACGTCAATTGGCCGTCAATATTCATGACCTCCGCCATGGCCCGCGCTATGCTGCGCCGCCAGAATGGAGGGGGATATGACGACAGTATTGATGGCTTCGCATCAGGACCCGGTGGATTTGTGGCGCGAAGCCCTGGCCAAGGAAATGCCGGCGTTGGAATTCCGTGCCTATCCTGACGTGGGCGATCCGGCGGAGGTGGATTACGCCCTGGTCTACTGGCCACCCCACGGACTGATCGCCTCGCTGCCAAATGTCAAGGCAGTGCTCTCCATCGCCGCCGGCTGCGACCATATCCTGGCCGACCCCGAGCTTCCCGACGGCCTGCCGATTGTGCGCATGGTGGATGACTATTTGGCTGCCATGATGGCGGAGTATGCAGTCTATGGAGTGCTGCATTTTCACCGCGACATGCACATTTACCGCCGCGAACAGCTGGCCAGCAACTGGAACCGGGGCTGGCCGCTATACACGCCCGATACGGCAGTGGGAATCCTGGGCCTCGGCGCGATTGGAGGTGATTGCGCCGCCAAGTTGGGTGCCTTGGGTTTCCAAGTTCATGGCTGGTCCCGGCGGCCGAAGGATGTCGCCGGCGTCACTTGCCACCACGGCTCCGAAGGTCTGCTGGAGATGGCTGCGCAATGCCGCTACCTGGTCTGTGTGCTGCCCTTGACGGCCGATACCGCCGGCATCATCAACGCCGAACTCATCGCCGCCATGCCCAAGGGCGGCTACATCGTCAATATCGCCCGCGGCGGCCACCAGGTAGACGAAGACCTGCTGGCAGGGCTCGACAATGGTCAATTGGGCGGTGTCTTCCTGGATGTCTTCAACGAAGAGCCTCTGCCCCCCGAACATCCCTACTGGCAGCACGACAAGGTCTGGATGACGCCCCATGTGGCGGGCGAATTGATGCCGCGGTCCTGCGCCAAATCCGTGGCCGCCAACATTCGCCGCATAGAAGCGGGCCAGCCGGTGCCGCATCTGTTCGACCGGGAGCGGGGTTATTAGCCGGGAATAGGAAGCTATTCCGGCCGTTGAAAGGTGCGGAAGACGCCGGTCGCGGTGAGGACCAGTTGGCCATCGGCGAAAGCTTCGGCCTCGGCGAAAGCCATCTCATCCTCCTGTCCCGACAACCTGGCGGTGCCCTCCAACCAGGCGCCCGCGTCCACCGCGCCGATCAGATCACAGACCATGCGCACGGTGACGCCACGTCGTTTCGTGCCCCGGCTGACGGCCGTGGCCAGCAGGCCGTCGGCGAAGGCGGACATCATACCGCCGTGCAGGCTGCCATGGACGTTGCAGTGGCGGTGCTGCACCCGCAGGCCATGCCAAAAACGGCCATCATCATCGATCTTGTGGAAATAGGGGCCATTGCGGGTGGAATAGGGGCCCCGCGTCTTGGAATGGACGAAGCCGGCCGGGGGATCGGATGGGAATTCGCTGCTCATGACACCATTATGGCGGTTTTGCCGCGGCGAAGCGAAGAATGGCTCAATCCGGCAGCAAATCGTAGGTGGTGCTTTTCAGAATGGGTCGGTGGCGACGTTCATAACGGCGCTTGAAGTGTTTTTCCAATAACGCACGGTTGAAACTGCGGCCGTCGACGAGGAGGCGAAAGCCTTGAGGAAACTTGGCCTCCATATCCAGGACATCGACGGCGGCCCGGCGTTCCGGAGTGAGAGCAGGGCCGTCCAGATAGATCATGTCGGGCACCACGTCCGGCACATCGGCGAAGCGCCAAACAGGAACCTCGCCCAACATAGCCTCAACCCGCTCTGTCAAAGTAATATCGCAATATTGCCGCAGATGCTCGGGCATCGAATCGATGGTCACCTGGCCCCAATGGGCATCGGCATCCAAGGATTGGAGAAAGCCCGGCGCACCTTCGGCAGCATTGTCCGCCAGGGCCTGGGCATAGATGATGCTGGAACAACCGCTGCCGAATTCCAGGATCAGCTTGGGCTTGCGTTCGCGTACCTGCGCATAGATGGCCCACAGATCTGACCAGACTGGCGGCTTGGCCTCCTTTGGCCGGGCGTCGAACAGGGAGAGATAACCCAGACGGTCCAAGGCGCGGCGGCCTTGAAAATTCAGCACGGCGAGGCCCAGCTTACGGTAGGCAATGGCCAGCTTTTGCTTTAACCAGGACATGGCCCTATATAGTCCGAACCCGGCGGCGGGGCCAAGGATTCGGCAAAGAAAGTAAGGTCAAATATTGTCCAGCCATGCGCCCATATTCATCGGCGGCCTGATGCGTTCGGGCACAACGCTGTTCCGTGCCATGCTGTCGCAGCATTCCGCCATCGCATCCGGCCTGGAGACCCACTGGTTCGACATCGATTGGCCGAATAGCGAGGCCCGTGGCGGTGAACCCCTGGCGGACTATCTCCACCGCATCGGAGAATTCTTCTCCTTTGACGCCGGAAAGGTGGATGGCTTCATCAGCCGGGCGGACAGTGCCGAGGCGTTTTTGGATTTGTTCATGGCCGCCGTCTGCGAGCGGGAGGGAAAGCGGCGCTGGGCCGAGAAGACCACGGGCAATATCCTGCACTTGGACCGTATTCTGGCCCATTGGCCAAATGCGCGAATCGTCCACATCATCCGCGATCCGCGGGACGTCTTTGCCTCCTTCCGGCGCAGTCAAAAGTACGGCGGCGTCGAGGACTACGCCCATCTTTGGTGCGACTATCTGGGCCGGGTGGAAGCTTTCAAGGCGGAACTACCCCTAAGTCCGGGGAATTTCCTGGAACTGCGCTACGAGGCCCTGGTTCGCGATCCGGAAACGGAAATGCGGGCCGTTCTGGGTTTCCTCGGCGAGGATTGGGAGGACGCGGTCAGCCGTTTCGACGGCAAGGGCGACGAACACGATCTGGTGTTGGGTCTGACGGGCCATTCCTCCACCACCCTGGAGCAAATCTCCAGGCCCTTGAGCGGCGACAGGGTTGGACTTGGCCGACAGAGCCTAACGGACCAGGAGATGGAGGTCGCCCGCGCCGTGGTAGCGGCGAACGGCTTGGAGGACTTGTTCCGGCGTATTGAGGCCCAATCAGGGATCTGAGGCCGCCACGACCAGGCCATGAGCCATATTCACCTTGGATGGCATGTCGTTTGTGATCAGAACCGGGTGCAGGCCGAAACGTGGCAACTCAGCCGTCCGCGCGGCGAAGAAATCCTGTGCCACGATATAGTTCCGCCTCATGCCCGTCAGGTTCCAGTCGCGGAAGGCCTCGATCATCGCCACATGGCTACGCGAAACCCGGCGCAGCTCTGCCATAACTGAGGTTCGGATGGCCTCCATCTGCTCCAGCGCCTGGACCGAATAGATCAGGTCGAATTCCCCATCCCCATACGGCATCTCGGCGGCACTGCCTCGGCGCACTTGAATGCGGCGATGGGCGCCGGGATCCCGGCTGGGCTCGGGTGAATAGGCCAACAGCGCCGCCGGCAGAGATTCGTCCTCGGACAACGCCTGAATAGCGGCGATACCATTGGCCGTCAGATCGATGCCCTGGAAGGCGATGTCGGGAAACCGCGCGCCCAGTACGAACAAGTTGATTCCGATACCGCACCCAACTTCCAGCACAGAGCGCGGACGCAGTCGTTCGATGACACGCATTAAATAGTGCAGGTGTACACGTTTCATGCCAGGTGCCGCCGCCATCATGCGGCGCTGACCCCAGACAAACGGCACCGCCCGGGCCTTGGCATTGACCAGATTATCGAGGGTGGTGCGGTCCCAGGTCGCTTCGTAGATGGCAGCTGAATCGGTGGGTGCCCGGCCTGCCCCCGATAACCATCCCAGCAATTGCCGGTGCAGCCGCCGTTTTAGGATCTTCCGACCCCGGCCCTTTATCATTGCCCGCCATTCGTCCATCTCGCCGGAGCTGATTTCTCGCGCGACATAGGGCGCGAATGTGTCCTCCAGGCTCTGCCGGGTGAGGCCCAGGTCAAGCGCGCTGGTATCGGCTGGCATGACGAAATTCATAGGCGTTGTCCGGACCGGCGAGAATTGCTCGGGAAACTAACAAAACCGGCCCGGCCCTGTCCACGGCGCGGGTGATGGCCTAATGTATTAGGGTGATTCGCGTTGCGAGAGACAGCGCTTGCATCGAATGGTTTGCTGGCCTAAATGGGCGGGCAAAATCCGATGGGAAGAACCGTTGAACGTCGCCAAAAATGCACCTGCCATTGCGCTTAGCGCTGATGATGTGATCCCCCGGGATCACTGTCCGGTTTGCGGCGGCGGCGATCTGGTGGCTTATGAACAGCTCTCCTTTCGCGAGATCACCATCCCCTATCAACGCTGCCGATCCTGCGATCTGGTGTTCATGAACCCGGTGCCAAATCAGCGCTGGTATGACCGGCTTTACGGCCAGGCATTCTGGGAGACCAAATCCGCCAAGGCGGCGGACGAGGAACGGACAGCCCGGCAGAAACAGTTGATCAAGGAATTGCAGCGCACCGAGAAACTCTGCGCCACCCTTGATCGGGTCGGCTGCGCGCCGCCGCCCGGCGGCCGTATTCTGGAGATCGGCTGTGCGTTCGGCCTGATCATTTCCACCATTGCACAGCATTACAAGACCAAGGCCTTTGGCGTGGAGCCTTCGGAACTGGCAGCCGGCTTTGCCAACAGCCTGGGCGGGGTAGAGATCATCGCCCCTACCATCGAAGGGCTGCGCGAGATGGAGCCGGGACCAGGCGAACAAATGGACCTGATCCTATTCTCCCATGTCATGGAGAACGTCGTGGATTTAGGCATTGTCTTCGCCGCTATCGAAAAATGGCTGGCCCCGGGTGGCGTGGTGTTGATGGAAACCCCCAACTCGACGGTGCAAAACTCCACTCACATCTACCATCCCTACTGCTTCTCCCAAGACTCCCTGCGCCGCCTTTATGGGGGCAAGGGATTCGAGATCGTTTCACTCAAAGCCTCCGGCCGGCCCAGTTCGGCGCTGATTCCTAGGTATTTGACGCTGGTTGCGCGCCGCGGTTCGGACAAGTCGGTCGCGGCGGGTGGACCCAACGGGGGTTTGGACCGGCGATTCGGGCACGGCTGGCGGCACCTGATCAAGAATTCGCCGCTGAAGTACCTGGACCGCCTCGTCACCGGCCTTCTGTACGCGCCCGATGGGGCAGCCAAAGAAAAAGCCGCGGAATTGGCGGCAGCCCACAGCGGCGGCGGTAATGACCATGACCGCGCCTAACAGCGGCACCGGGATGCAATTACGATTTCCACCGCCTATTTTGGCAGCGGCACCATGGTCAAGGTGACAGCAGGCAAATTCGGAAAGCTATTTCGCCTGATTAGGGGGCGGGAACGCTTTGCCGCTCTGCTGCTGGCGGCCTTGTTCGCCGGCGCACTGGCGGAAAGTGTCGGTCTGTCTCTTGTCCTGCCGCTTTTGAACAGCCTGATGGGTCTGGGCGACGGCGACCCTGGCCAGATGATGGGCTTGGTGACAGGACTATTGAACCTGCTACCGGAAGACGCCCGTATCGAAGGCCTGTTGGTGCTGTTCGCAATTGCCTTCACCATCAAGGGCACGTTGCTGGTTGCCAACCGGGGCCTCAGCGCCCTGTTCGCCTATCGTTTGCGTCAGGACTGGGCCAGCCAGCTGCTGCAGCATTACCTGCATGCGGACTATGCCTATCTGGATGAAAAACCCCAGGGCGCCCTGATCCAGAACGTGGTGCACGAAACCCAGATCGGCGCCAAGGTGATGACCAACATCGTCGAATTCATCAACAAATTGATCCTTTCGGTGCTGTTGTTCATCGTCCTGTTGATGGTGCATTGGCAGGCGACCCTGGCCGTGGCCGTGATCGCCGGTGTGGTGCTGGCTCTGATCCGCAAGGGCCTGGCAGGCTATTCCCTGAGGTTCGGCAAGATCCGCATCCGCCTGTCGCGGCAGATTTCGGTGGTCGCCACGGAATCCCTGCATGCCATCCGCCAGATCAAGCTTTTCGGGCTGTACGAACGGCGCCATGGCGTCTTCCACGACCATCTGCGCCGTTTCGCCGATGCCGCCTCCATCTTCCAGGCGGTCAGCGAAATTCCCAAACAGACCACGGAATTGTCAGTCATCATCCTGGTAGCCGGCGCCCTGATCTGGGTTCAGCAAGTGGCCGGCCAAGACATACAGAGCGTGGCGGTCCTGTTGGGCTTTTTCATTCTGGTGGCCCAGCGCCTGATGTCTAACATCACCTACCTGACGTCGCGGCGCATGATCATCGGTTCCGCCTTGCCGTCCCTGCACTTGATTTATGAACTTCTCGAGGACGTGCCGAACCGGGAGAATATCGACACCGGTCTCACTTTCGAGGGGTTAAAGACCGATCTGGTCTGCCACGACATCTCCTTCGCCTACGGCGATGGCCGGCAGGTGTTCGAGGGGCTGAACCTGACCGTCTCGAAAGGCAAGACGACAGCGCTGATCGGGCCTTCGGGATCAGGGAAATCGACGCTGGTGGATATCCTCACCGGATTCCGGCGGCCCCAGCAGGGATATGTCTCGCTGAACGGCAACGATTTGAGCGACTACAGCCTGTCCTCCCTGCGCCGCCATATCGGCTATCTCACCCAGGAGCCGGAGATTTTCGATACCACGGTGTTGGAGAATATTCGCATGGGCCGGCCGGAGGCGACGGAAGAGGACTGCCGAGCGGCAGCGAAACGGGCCCATGCGGACGAATTCATCGAAAGGTTACCGCAGAAATACGCCACGGAAGTGGGTGAGCGGGGCAACGCCCTTTCGGTGGGCCAGCGCCAGCGCCTGGCCATGGCCCGGGTCATCGTCCGCGCGCCCGATATCTATATTTTCGATGAACCCACCTCGGCCCTGGATGCGGAGTCGGAGCGGCTGGTGCGCGATACGGTAAAGGAATTGGAAGGCGAAGCTACCGTGATCATGATCGCCCACCGCCTATCCACCATCGAGCATGCCGACGCCATTTATCGCATTGGCACGGACGTGGAACAGGTGCAACAGATTGACCTGGCGAAAGTGGATGAACGCTAGAAACTTGCCGCCTCTACTTGGCGCCGTGACAGACATAGAAGATTTTGCGGGCCCCGCCCAGCAGACGCAGAGGCGGCAGCAGGTACATCAGCCCTGCCAGGATCGGCGAGAAATAGGTTTCCCTGGCGGAAAAGGCGCCATAGGGCCGCTTGCCCACCTTGGCGAAGCGGCTGCCGAGCAAGGCGTCGATCTCGCCCTCAAAGGGCATGTTCCGTTCGCCCAGGTTGAAGATCAGCATGCCGCCCGGGTGCAGCATGTCGCACATGGCGGCGATCGTGGGCACGGTGCGGTCAGTGGCGAAGAAGCGGTTATGCATGACCTGGACGCACAGGACCACATCGCCCTTCAGACCGCCGGAAACCTCCGCCGCCTTTTCGATCTCGGCACAGATGGTACGAACGCCTGGATAACGCGCTTCATCCGCAGCCAGGCGCTCGGCATCCACGTCGATGCCCACATAGTCGTCGGTTTCGAAAAACCGTCGGTTTTCCATCAGACCGCAGCCGGCATCGATGCCAAGAGACCGGCCCCGGCTGGCGCGCATTTCCCGCCACAGCCACAACCACAAGAGCTGCTTCGACGGTTTGAGGGAAAGTCTCAGCTTGCGCGGCTTGAAGGTCATTCTATGTTGCGCCCATCGGCTCCGGTTGGCGGGACGATTAAGGGAATAACAGGGGTGGGTCAATGGCCGGCCCCGGCGGTAACCTAATATGAGAAAGTTTCTTGTCCATGTGGTGGCCCGAAGCATCGCGGAGCGGTTGTTGCGCTTGCTGGCGGGGTGGAACCAGGCCACCCTGGTGGCCGTCCTGTTCCGGCTTCTGACCCGGCGCATGGCCTCTCCCAACGACCGGGGCGGGCGTAAGCGCTACCACGTCCTGATGATCGACAAGGATACCTTTTACGAAGACGTCCTGGCCTCGCTCGGCACCTCGCCGGATGTGCGCGTGCATGTAGCCAATCGGGTGATCGTGAAGTCCATCGCCGCCGCCTTTCTGCCGCCGGAACTGGACGACAACTTCTATGTCAGCGACGACCCGGCGACGATCCAGGCAAAGCGCGACTATGGCGCCTTCCTGACCCGGATGTGGCGGGTGCTTTCCCGTCTATTACCCATCGACGCGGTGGTTTCGGCCAACTTC
>CAYFPL010000005.1:0-290243 GCA_964344935.1 uncultured Rhodospirillaceae bacterium | reverse complement strand
CGAACGTGAGTTTGCCGGCGCCTTGGAAGGCCTCGGTGTGCCGTTCCTGGCCCTGCACAAGGAAAACCTGAAAAGCCCCGGCCGCATGGATTTCTTCACCGATCTCTACCGCCAGCGCCGGGGTCCGTTCACGGGCCGGCGCATCCTGGTCTACAACGATATCGAACGCCAAGTGCAGACCGCGGCAGAAGTGATTTCGCCCGACCGGGTGACCATCTGCGGCATGCCGCGGCTGGATCGTGTGCACGCCTGGCGCAAGGAAGCCGCCAGCCAGGCGGCGGCGGATGCGGCCAACGATATGGGCCGCAAGGGCGTGCTGTTCTTTTCCTTCACCCGGAAAACCGGGCTGCCGCAGATCCGCCGCAAAAGCCGTTCAGGTTATGCCAATCTGGCCGAGCCCATGGCGGATGCGGTGGGTCAATTGGCATGGGACGTACTCTTTCGCGAGAGCCACCTGGCATTAGTGGAGCTGGCGAAAAAGCGGCCTGATATCGATGTGGTGATTAAGACCAAACCGCGGCCCAGGGATTATGAACCGGTATTGGAACTCTTGGGCCCCTCCGCGCAATGGCCCGAAAATCTGAAGCTGGTCTCCAAGGGCGATCCCTTCAAGCTGATGGTGGCAGCGCACACGGTTAGCGGTTTCAACACCACCGGCCTGTTCGAGGCCATCACCGCAGGCAAACATATCGTGGTGCCCCATTTTGCCGAGGCGCTTGAGCCGGCCTGCGCCCCATTCATCGTGGACTATGAAGACGCGGCCAGCTACGCCGGTTCTGGGGCCGACCTGACGGAAAAATTGATCGCCAGCCTGGATTTACCCCAACAGGGGCCGGATCTGACCCCCGCCACCATGGCCTTGCTGGAGAAATGGACCGGCAATCCCGACGGCCGGGCCGCGGAACGGGTACGCGAAGCGGTTTTGGCTGAAATCGCCGGTGCCGGGGCGAAGGCCTGAAGCTATGGCGGATGGCAAGCCTTGGCTTTTGCTGCCCGTGGAAACCAAGTCGCGGGAGTTTCACGCCAAGCTGTTGCTGGGTGCCGTCGCCGCTGAGCGGGGCTACCGCGTGGCCATTGGCGAACAAAACGCCATGGTGCGCCAGATCCGGCACCTGCCGCGCGGCCTTTACATCGATAAATCCATCGCCTCTACCAAGACGGGGCATTTCCGTCGCCTGCGGCGAGAGGGCAATAAGGTAGCGGCCTGGTGCGAGGAAGGTCTGGTCTACCGCGACCGGGATGCCTACCTGCAGCAGCGGATCAGTCCTGATTCACTGGCGGAAGTGGAACGGTTTTTCTGCTGGGGCGACGTGCAAAAAGCGGACATCGCCTCAAAGGCCGGCCAGGACGCCGCGAAACTCGTGGCAACAGGCAACCCGCGTTTCGATCTGCTGCGCCCGGAATTCCGCGGTTTGTTCGCCGATCAGGCGCGGGCGCTGCAAGACAGATATGGCGATTTCATCCTGATCAACACCAATTTTGCCCGCTATAACCACTTCCACGGCGAGGACAATCTGATCGACGTCCAGCGCCAGCGGGGCAAAGTGGAAACCGCCGAACAGGAAGCGTTTCTGCTGGCCTGGCGGGATTTCCTGGGCGAGATGTATCATGCCTTCGCCGCCATGTTGGCGCCATTGGCGGAGGCGTTTCCCGATCACCGCATCATCCTGCGTCCCCATCCATCGGAAAATCACGAACGTTGGGCCGGGGAATGCAAGGACCTGGACAACGTGGAAGTGATGTTCGAAGGCAACGTGGTGCCCTGGCTGCTGGCCGGGCGGGTCCTGATCCACAATTCCTGCACCACGGGCCTGGAAGGTTTCCTGCTGGACCGGCCGGTGATCGCCTATCAGCCGGTGAAATCGGATGTCTATGATTCCTTCCTGCCCAACGTGGTCAGTCGGCAGGTTGACGACATCCAGGCCCTCGTCGCCGCCACGCGCGAGGCCCTCGAGGGCGGCGCGGTGAACGGCGGGACGGCGGGGAAAGAGGCGGCATCGCAGTATTACGGCGCCATGAATGGCGCCGGCGCGTCGGAACGCATTCTCGACACGGTCGGAGCATTGGACCTGGATCTAGAGCAACCCCAGGCCCTGGCCCTGACCTTGGGGCGTCTGCTGGCGCATCTTCACATTCCGGCCCGCAACGCGGCACGGCGGATCATGCGGCCTGCCGTGGCGGCTTATGTGCAGCAGAAATTCCCTGGGTTGGACCTAAGGGAAATGCAGCGCGAACTAGGGCAATTGCAATCCGCATCGGGCCGGTTTTCAAGCGTCGGTGTGGCGCCCCTGGCCCATCAATGCTACTGCTTGGCGGCATGAGCGTGACCAGTCGCAGCCCCGCCCAGCGCCTCGAACGGGGCCTGAAAACAACCTCCCGGCGGGGCCTGCGCCTGAACCTACGCCTGAAGAAATTGTTTGCCCGTCGCGGCAAGACCATTCTGATTACCGCCCTGCCGAAATCCGGTTCGACCTATCTGGTCAAGGCACTATCGGCGGCGACCGGCTATCAAACCTTTTTTCTCGGCTACCACCAACTCAATGAGCAGGATCTCTACCTGCCCAACCTGATCGACGCCTGGTCCATGAACGTGGTCAGTCACCAGCATACCCGGCCCAGCGCCCCGAACCTGGACCTAATGGCCCAATTTGCCATTCGCCCGGTGATCCTGACCCGGGACATCCACGACGCCGCCGTCAGCCTGACGGATCATCTGGAGAGTGAATCGGCCGAGACGCCGCTGTTGAACGTGCCCGACGATTTCATGGCGCGCACCAGGGGCCAGCGCTTGGACATGGTGATTGACATGGCTATGCCCTGGTACATCCGCTTTTTCGCCGATTGGGCAAGGACCGATCAGGACTGCCTATGGATCGGCTACGAGGACATGACGGCAAATGGCGCGGCAACGATCCGCCGCATCCTTGAATTCCATGATTTGGCCGTCGACGACAGCAGGATCGAGCAGGCCCTGATGGCGGCGCGGGATGCAGGCAGCCGCATCAACCAAGGCATTGCCGGACGCGGCACAGGGGAACTGGACGAGGCGCAGAAGGCACGGATTTCCGCCCTGACCCGACATTATCCGGGCGTCAATTTCGCCCCCATCGGAATACACGGTGGCGCCTAGATGTGCGGCCTGACCGGATCTCTCGAATTCGAACCGGCAACGCCGGAGGAAACTCTGCGCCGCCAGATCAAGGCTATGGCGGAAACTATCCATCATCGCGGCCCCGATTCCGACGGCCAATGGATCGACGCCAAGGCCGGCATCGCCCTTGGTTTTCGCCGTCTCGCCATTATTGATCTCTCCCCCGCTGGGGCCCAGCCCATGACTTCCCACGATGGCCGTTATGTCATTATCTACAATGGCGAGGTCTACAATTTCCCGGAACTGCGCGATGAGTTGTTGGCATTGGGCCACGAATTCGCAGGTCATTCCGATACCGAAGTGATTCTCAACGCCATTTCCGAATGGGGCGTGGCGGCGGCGGTGGAGCGTTTCGTAGGCATGTTCGCCATCGCCCTTTGGGACCGAAAAGAGCGCGAATTACATCTGATCCGCGACCGCCTGGGCATCAAGCCGCTCTATTACGCCCAGTTCGGCCGGCATTTGTTGTTTGCCTCGGAACTGCACGCCATGCGGGCCCATCCCGCCTTCGACGGCGCCATCGATCGGGATTCCCTGGCACTGTATCTGAAACGAAACTGCGTGCCCGCGCCCCGGACCATCTATGCCGCCGTGCATAAGCTGCCTCCCGGAAACATCCTGCGCTGCGGTCCAAAGGGCGAGACTTCCATCGAGGCGTTCTGGAACCTGCGCACAGTGGCCGAGGCGGGCCAGGCCTCGCCCTTCCTTGGCAGCGAGGACGAGGCGGCGGATGAACTAGAAAATTTGCTGGCGGACGCGGTACGCTGCCGCATGGTGGCGGATGTGCCCTTGGGGGTGTTCCTCTCGGGCGGGGTCGATTCATCCACTGTCGCCGCCCTGATGCAGCAGCATTCCAACAAGCCCATCAAGACCTTCTCCATCGGCTTCGATGATGCGGCCTATGACGAGGCGGTGGATGCCAAGGCGGTAGCCCGGCATCTGGGCACGGATCATCACGAGCTTTACCTCTCGGACGCCGATGCACTCGAGGTGGTGCCGCAATTGAGCCGCATCTACGACGAGCCATTCGCCGATTCATCGCAGATCCCCACCTATCTCGTCAGCCGCATGGCGCGGGAACAGGTTACCGTGGCCCTGTCCGGGGACGGCGGCGACGAGATGTTCGCAGGCTATAATCGATATCTTTGGGTGGAGCGTGTCATCGGCGCCAGCCGCTGGCTGCCCGGCCCCTTGAAATCTCTTCTCGCGGGCCTGATCACCGCCCTGCCGCCGCACCAATGGGACCGCCTGGCGGATTTATTGAGCCAGCGCAATCCCGGCGACAAGCTGCACAAGTTGGCCGGCGTCCTGCACGCCCGCGATGCCGGCCAGATGTATGAAGGCCTGACCAGTCATTGGCCCGGCGCCGAAGCCATGGTTTTGGACCGCTCCGGCGATCTGCCTCGCCGCCAGGGCGCCGCATTGGACGAGACCGCCCACGCCATGATGTACCTGGATGCCGTCAGTTATCTGCCCGACGACATCCTGACCAAAGTCGACCGCGCTTCCATGGCGGTCAGCCTGGAGGCGCGGGTGCCGCTGCTGGATCATCGGGTGGTGGCCTTCGCCTGGTCCCTGCCGCTGGAAATGAAATTGGGCCAGGGCCAGTCCAAGCGCCTGTTGCGCCAGGTCCTTTATCGCCACGTGCCGCAAGATTTGCTCGAACGGCCCAAGATGGGTTTCGCCGTACCCATCCATGACTGGCTGCGCGGGCCGTTGCGGGACTGGGCCGAGGACCTGCTCGCGCCTGAACGCCTGGCCGGGGAAGGCTTCTTCGATCCCGCGCCAATCCGCCGGACCTGGGCCGAGCATCTCTCTGGGCGGCGCAACTGGCAGCATCAGTTGTGGGATATCCTGATGTTCCAATCCTGGCTGGACGGCCAGACCGCATGATGCCGCAACGCCTTTTGTTCCTGGTGAACGAGGCCCTTTTCTTCACCACTCACCGCCTGCCCGTAGCACTGGCCGCTCAAGAGGCGGGATGGGAAGTGCACGTGGCCGCGCCCTTTGAAGAGGGGCCGGTTGCTGTGATCCAGGGCAGCGGTTTTCACTACCATCATCTGCCGTTAAAGCGCGGCGGGCGCAGCCTGTTCGGGGAGGTGCGCCTGTTGGCTAGGTGTATCCAAATCATCCGGGCGTTGCGGCCGGCCCTGGTGCACCATGTGGCCATGAAGCCGGTGATCTTTGGCGGTCTGGCCTCGCGCCTGCTGCGGGTGCCTGCGGCGGTGCATGCCATCACCGGCATGGGATTTCTGTTCATCCGCGAGGATTGGAGCGCTCGCCTGATCCGGGCCCTGATCATGCCCCTTTATCGCTATGCCCTGGGCCATCCCAACGCGCGGGTGATCTTTCAGAATCCAGACGATCTGGATCTTTTCCTGCGACACCGCCTGGTGCCAACCGATATCACGGTGATGATCAAGGGCTGCGGCGTGGACATGAACCTGTTTTCCCCCGGGCCGCCGCAGGATGGACCACCCGTGGTCATGTTCCCGGCCCGCATCCTGGGCGACAAGGGCATACATGAATTCATCCATGCCGCCCGCAGCCTCAAACAGGCCGGCGCCCGGGCCCGGTTCGTCCTGGTCGGACGGCGCGACCCGGCCAATCCCACGGACGTGGCGGAAGCAACGATCCGGAAATGGGAAGCCGACGGCCTGGTGGAATGGTGGGGCTTTCAAACTGACATGCCCAACACCCTGCGCCAGGCGCACATTATTTGCCTGCCCAGCTACCGGGAAGGTCTGCCCCGGGGCCTGATCGAGGCAGCGGCCTGCGGCCTGCCCATCGTGACCACCGACGTGCCCGGTTGCCGCGAGGTGGTCCGCCCGGAAGAAAGCGGCTTGTTGGTACCGTTGCGCGACGGCCCGGCCACCGCGGCGGCGATCGATCGTTTGTTGAAGGACGCCGATTTGCGCCACAGCATGGGCGAGGCGGCCCGCCAAATGGCACTGGACGACTTCACGGTGGAGGCGTTCGTAGAAAACACCATGGCGGTTTACGATGCCGTGCAGGTGGCGACCTGATGCCGACACCAAATGCCCGGCCACTGTTTCTTTTCGCCGTGCTGTTTGCACCCTTGGGGGTGATTGCGCCCAAGGGCTTGGTGCCATTGCTGTTCATCATCGCCCTGTGGCTTTTTGCCCGCCGTTGCCGGCAAGGCCAGTGGCGCCGGCCGTTCAGTGGCCCAGTGGCCGTGGTTTTCGGGGCCGTGGCGGCTTGGGCGTTGATTTCCAGCCTTTGGGCACTAGATGGCCAGGCAGCCTTGTCGACTTTCGCCAAGCTGGCGGGTGTGCTGCTGACGACCTTGGTGGTTCTCGACGGCCTCAGAGATCTGGAAACCGTCGAAAGCAGGCCCATTTGGCTGGCCTTGGTCTGGTCCTTCGCCGCCGCGGCCGTACTGCTGGCCGGCGAAACTCTGTCGGGGGCGGCCGGGCACAAATGGCTGGTCTGGCAGGGCCGGCGGGCCGAATACGATCTGACGGTCCTGAACAGGGCGGGAACCCTGCTGTGGTTGGCCGCCTGGCCCACCGCCCTGGTATTGTGGCGGCAGGGACGCCGTGTTGTGGCCCTAGCAGCCATATTTGTTGCGGCGGCCGTTGTCCTGGCCGGTGTCTCTTCGGCCAATCAGGTGGCCGTATTGATCGCCACGCTGGGTGCGGGGCTGGCTTGGCTTTTTGGCCGGCGCTTCGTGCGTCTGTTGGCCCTATTTGCCGCGGTGAGTGTGCTGGCGGCACCGGTCCTGCCTTCGTCCTTGTTGGCGCCGGAGCGGTTGGCCCGGCATTTCGATGAAAACCACTATTCGGGCCTGCATCGCCTGCATATTTGGTATTTCACCGCCCAACGCATCGCCGATGCCCCGATCGCCGGCTGGGGCCTGGATGCGGCCCGGCGAATTCCCGGCGGCAACGAAAAGTTGCCTGGCGGCGGCAACGTCATGAGCGTACACCCCCATAATGCCGGCCTGCAGATCTGGCTGGAACTGGGCGCCGTGGGCGCCCTGCTGGCTGCCGTCGTCGTCGCCGGCCTGTTCCTACGCTGCGGTACCTTGCCCGAAGCTTTCCAACGGGCCGCCGCCACGGGCATGGCGCTTTCCGCGCTTGTAGTGGCCAATTTGAGCTTCGGCATCTGGCAGACATGGTGGATGGCAAGCCTGGGCTCCAGCGCGGTGTTGTTCGCCCTCGCCCTTCGGCCGGGCGTATCCAGTGGTAAATGAATGATTAAACATATAAAGATTTTTTTATGCTTGCGTCCTGGCTAGGGGTTTGCTAAAGAGCGCCGCAGACTTCGCAACATTCGTTTTCAACGTATACCAGGGCCCGATCCCTACCCCGTGAAGACCGCCGGGATCAGCCCTTCGGGAGACCGCCATGAGCACGTTCAACGACTACAAGGTAGCCGATATTTCCCTGGCCGACTGGGGCCGCAAGGAAATCGCAATCGCCGAAACCGAGATGCCGGGCCTGATGGCCCTGCGCGATGAATACGGCGCGAGCAAGCCTCTATCCGGCGCCCGCATCGCCGGCTGCCTGCATATGACCATCCAGACCGCGGTGCTGATGGAAACCCTGACCGCCCTGGGCGCGGAAGTACGCTGGTCCTCCTGCAACATCTTCTCAACCCAGGATCAGGCGGCCGCCGCCATGGCCGTCGCCGAAATCCCCACTTTCGCCTGGAAGGGGGAAACGGAAGAGGAGTTTTGGTGGTGCATCGAACAGACCATCGAGGGCCCAGATGGCTGGCGGCCCAACATGATCCTTGATGACGGTGGCGATCTGACCTTGCTGATGCACCAGAAATATCCCGAACTGTTGGACGACGTGAAGGGCCTGAGCGAGGAAACCACCACCGGCGTGCACCGCCTTTACGAGATGGAGCGCGACGGCAAGCTGGCCGTGCCCGCCATCAACGTCAACGATTCCGTCACCAAGTCCAAGTTCGATAACCTCTATGGCTGTAAGGAAAGCCTGGTCGACGGCATCAAGCGGGCCACCGATGTGATGCTGGCCGGCAAGGTGGGCGTGGTCTGCGGCTATGGCGACGTGGGCAAAGGCTCGGCCGCCTCCCTACGCAGCCAGGGTGCAAGGGTCATGGTGACAGAGATCGACCCCATCTGCGCCCTGCAGGCGGCAATGGAAGGTTATCAGGTGGTGACGATGGAAGAGGCGGCATCCATTGGCGATGTCTTCGTAACCTGCACTGGCAACAAGGATGTCATCACCATCGACCATATGCGGGAGATGAAGGACCGGGCCATTGTTTGCAACATCGGCCATTTTGACAGCGAGATTCAGATCGAAGCCTTGCGCAATCATCCCTGGCACAACGTCAAGCCCCAGGTGGACGAAGTGGAATTCCCCGACGGCAAGCGCCTTATCGTGCTCGCCGAGGGCCGTCTGGTGAACTTGGGCTGCGCCACCGGCCATCCCAGCTTCGTTATGAGCGCATCGTTCACCAATCAGGTCCTTGCACAGATCGAACTGTGGGAGCGGCACGCCAATTACGAGCGCAAAGTCTATACGTTGCCGAAGCACCTGGACGAGAAGGTGGCGGAACTGCATCTGGCGAAACTAGGCGCGCAACTGTCCAAGCTGAGCACGGATCAAGCCGAGTATATCGGTGTCGGGGAGCAAGGCCCGTTCAAACCGGAATACTACCGCTATTAAGTCTGCTTCAGCCTGGCGTGTCCTGCCGGCGCGCGTCACCCGATCCAATCCGCGGCGATCTAATTCTGTTCCTATCGCCGCATGTTGGTATTAATCTCGTCTGCAAAGGCGAAATTGGAGAGCGGGGTCGATGACCGGCTGGACCGTATTATTAGCCGTGGCCGCGGTGGCGGGCTTTGCGCTTGCCCTTTGGCTGTGGCTGCGGGTACGGAACAGCCAGCAGCGTCTGGCCCAGGCCGGCAGTGCCGCCACCGTTCTGCTGGCCCGTCAGGGTGCCCTGACCTCGCTGGGCGACGGCGGTTTCATTGCCTGGCTTCCAGAAGGAAATATCTGGTCACAGGGCCTCACTAATCTGTTCGAGTTGCCCGGCGATGAAGTCGAGTCTGTGGCCGCGATCGAACCCTTCCTGACGGCGGAAGACTATGCCCGGTTGCAGGAGAAAATTACCGCCCTGCGCCAGGAAGGTGTTTCCTTCGAGACCGAATTCAGCGTCGATGGTGGCGACAGGATCATCGAAGTCAGGGGCCGTCCAGGCGACAGCAACGGCGTCTTCGCCGCCATCGTCTGGCTGCAGGAAGTCGGTGAGACGGCCCGCGGCGAACGGGTGGCGCATCAGGAGACACAAGCCACACTGAAGGAACGCACCGATGAACGGGATGCCTACCTGACGCTTCTCACTGATTTGAAGGTTCCGGTCTACCGCCGCCGCGCGGATTTGAGCATGGATTGGTGCAACGAGGCCTATGCCAACCTGGTCGGCGCCACCGTACCGGAGGTGATTGCGGCCAAAGGCATCGAGATCGAAACGCCGCTGATCCCGAACCAAGCCCAGAACCTATCCGAAACCGTGCGCGGCAGCGGCGCCTCGGCCAGCGAGAGCCGCCATTTCGTGGTCGAGGGACAGCGCCGGACCCTGGAGGTCACGGAAACCCAGGGCGGCGGCGAAGGTCACATCATCGGTTTTGTCCGCGACATCACCCATATCGAGGAAGCAGAAGTCGAGCTGAGCCGGCATATCGATGCCCACGCCGAGGTTCTCAATAACCTCTCAACCGCGATCTCCATATTCGGCCCCGACAAGCGCCTCGACTATTACAACAGTGCCTATGCCGAATTGTGGCAGCTGGACGAAGACTGGCTCAACCGCGGCCCCACTCATTCGGAAGTCCTGGATGAATTGCGCGAAAACCGACGCCTGCCCGAGCAGACGGATTTTCCCGCCTACAAGCAAGGCTTCATGAAGCTTTATACGGACCTTCTGGAAACCCGCGAGGACGTCATTTACGCCCCAGACGGCCGCGTCCTGCGCCAAGTCATCAGCCCCCACCCCTTCGGCGGGCTGTTTTTCCTGGCCGAGGACATAACAGACGCCCTGGTTCTGGAACGATCCTACAACACTCTAATCGCCGTGCAGCAAGAGACCTTGGATAACCTGTATGAAGGCGTCGCGGTGTATGGTGGCGATGGCCGGTTAAAGTTGGCGAATTCCGCCTTCGCCCGTATCTGGGGCCTGGATGAATCCGTCTTGCAAGGCGAACCCCATGTCTCGGAAGTCATGGAGGCGGCCAGCAAGAACCTTGTGGGCAAGCGCAAATGGTCGGATATGCGCGAAACCTTGATCGCCCAGGCCACGGCGCGGGAGAATTTCTCCGGCCGGATGCGGGTCGAGGGCGATGTGGTGATCGACTTCGCCTCTGTTGCTCTGCCCGACGGCAACGCCCTTTTCACCTATGTGGACGTCACCGACAGTGTCAACGTGGAACAGGCTTTGCTGCAGCGGAACGAGGCTTTGGAGGCCGCTGATCGCTTGAAATCGGAATTCCTGGCCAACGTCAGTTACGAACTGCGCACGCCCTTGAACGTGATCATCGGTTTCACGGAAGTCCTCAGCAACGAGTTCTTTGGCCCCCTAAACGAACGTCAAAAAGAATACACATCCGACATCCTGCATTCCTCGAACCAGCTACTGGAACTGATCAACAACATCCTCGACCTGGCCCGGGTGGAAGCTGGCTACATGGACCTGGAATTGGGTCAGTTCGATATTCACGAGGTGCTAGAGAACGTCATGACACTGGCGCGGGAGCCGGCGGCCAAGCAGAACTTGGACATGCGCCTGGAATGTCCCGATGATTTCGGGATCATCGAGGGTGATGAGCGGCGGATCAAACAGGTTCTCTATCGGCTGCTGAGCAACGCGCTGAAATATTCGAATCCCGGCGGACATATCATCATCGGCGCCCGCCAGGAAGGCGAGGAAGTCGCCCTGTATGTCGCCGATGACGGCATCGGAATCTCGGAAGCCGATCAGGAACTGGTGTTCGAAACCTTCCGCCGCGCCGCGCCGCCGGATCGCCAGCGCAGCGTCGGCCTCGGCCTGTCCCTGGTCAAAAGTTTCGTCGAACTGCACGGCGGCCGGGTGGAATTGGAGTCCGCCCCGGGCGAGGGCACCAAGGTGACCTGTTTTCTGCCGCCACGACAGGAAGGCCGCCAGGAGGCTGGCCTGACCGCCGCCACAGGCGATGCGGATTGAACCCTTCCAGGTCCATCGAGATGGTCCGGGACCTGCCCGATACGGAGGCGACGGAGGCCGCAGCCGCCGCCGTGGCGACGCGGGCGCGGGCGGGGGATGTCTTTTGCCTGTTCGGTGACCTCGGCGCCGGCAAGACCACATTCGCGCGCGGTTTCCTGCGCGCCTGCGGGGTGGAGGGGGAGATCCCCAGCCCAACCTTCAATCTGCTCCTCACATACGAGACGACGCTGGGCCAGGTCTGGCATTTCGACCTCTACCGCCTGAGCGCGCCCGAGGAAGCCGTCGAACTGGGGATGGACGATGCCTTTGCCGAAGGTATTTCCCTGATTGAATGGCCGGAGCGCCTGGGCACCTGGCTGCCGGAACAGCGAATTGAAATCCATCTTTCCGACGGCGTGGACGATAAGTGCCGGAAGATGCGTCTTGTCGCCGCCAAGGAAGACGCGGAACGCTGGCGGTCGCTATGGTAGGGGCGAAAGACGTCGAAGCATTCCTGGCCGACATCGGCTGGGCCGGGGCCAGGCGCACAGCCCTTGCCGGCGATGCCTCCGCCCGACGTTACGAACGGCTCACCCGCGACGGCGAAACAGCCGTCCTGATGCAGGCCCCGGCGGATGCCTCGATCAAGGCCTTCATCGCCATCGGCCGCTTGCTCGCGAAACTTGGTCTGTCGGTGCCCGATACAATGGCCGGCCAGGCAGAACAGGGCCTGCTGCTGTTGGAGGATTTTGGCGATGAGACCTACACTGCCCTGCTGGACGGCGGGGCAGCGCCGGAGCCGTTGTACCGGCTGGCAGTGGAAACTCTGATCCATCTTCACCGCCAATTTGACGCCACCGTGACCGGAGAACAGTCACTGCCGGAATTCGACGCTGCCCATTTTCTCGAACTAACCACGCTTTATTGCGATGTCTGCCTCGATGATCTCTCAGACGATGCCAGGGCAGAAGCAGCCGGGCAATTCGAGGACGCCTGGCGCCGACCCTTGGAGCTGGCCATGTCCGTGCCTCGGTCGCTGCTGCTGCGGGATTTCCATGCGGGCAACCTGTTTCACCTGCCACAACGGCCATCAATCCGCACCTGTGGACTGATCGACTATCAGGACGCGGGCCTTGGCCCGGTAACCTATGATCTGGTTTCCCTTCTCCAGGATGCCCGCCGCGATATCCCTGGCGACCTCGCCGAAGACTGCGTGGCGCAATATGTCGCTGCTTTCCCCAACCTGGACGCAGATGCTTTCGGGACCTCACTGGCGGTAATGGCGGCGCAGCGTCATGTCCGGGTCATCGCCGTCTTTACCCGCCTGGCCAGGCAGGGAAAGCCCGGCTATCTCGTACATTTACCGCGGTTGCACCGGTTACTGCGCCAAGCTCTGGCGCATCCGGCCCTAGGCGACGTCGCTGCTTGGTTCCGAAGCCATCCGCCAGCGGCGATATAGATAGACCAGCAAACCGGTCAACAGAAGCGGCCCGATGGGCAGGCCGGCCGCGTTCAAGGGCATCATGGTGAGAGGCAAGATCCAGACCAGGGCGGCTACGATGAATTCGCCCCTGGCCCAGCCGGATTTCACGGCCGCGGCGCCCAGACAGATGAGGGCGATGGAGACAAGCCCCATGTCGTAGTTGAAGCCCTGGGGGCTGGCGACAAAAGCGGCGGTGAACAATAGCGAGACCTTCAGCCACCATTCGCCGCCACCCCGGAAAGTCTTGTAGACCAGGACAACGGCAACCACGGCCATAGCCCCCTGCAGGCCTTGCGCCAGCCAAAGGGGCAGGCCGACCAGGCGTCCTGCCATGAACCAGCTCGGCATCATGTATTGGAATGGTCCTTGTGCCTCGGCCATGAAGCGCAACTGGTGGGGCATCGTGGACTGCCAAAACAGTTGCCAGGTCTCGACGCCATAGACGAAGACGGAGGCGGCAACGAACAAGGCGGCGGTCACCGCTGCAGCCGCGAAAGCCCAGCCCTGGCGCATGGCGATCAAGGCGACGGGGATCAGGATGCCGAGTTGGGGCTTGAACGTCATCAGACCGAACATCACACCGGCCATCACCGGCCGCTGCGGCAACCAGGCAAACCCCACCAAGGCCAGGGCCATGATCAAAAAACCGTTTTGCCCCAGAAAGATATTCACGAAGGTTGAGGGTGCCAGCAGCAACAGCCAGGGCCAGCCCCCCGAGGGCCAGAAGATGCGGGCGGCGAACAGCATCAAAACCAATCCGGACAGGGTCCAGACAGCGAAGGCCAAGCGATAGGGCAGGTTGGAAACGCCTTGGGTCAGTAAAAGAGTGTGCGGCGGATAGGACCAGAAGTGGAACGGAAAATCCGACCCGAGATGTTCCCGGTGCGCCGCCCAGAACTTGTCCTGGTCGAATATTTCCGCCGTCCGGCCCGCCGCCGTCAGTCGAGAAGCGGTATAGATATTGACGAAATCCCGGCCCACCGCATGTTTCAGCCCATCCCGGTCGTCGTGCCACAGTTTCACGTAACCGACTGACAGCATCAGGCAGGCAAAGGCGACGCCGAACGTCAGGATCAGCACCAGAGCGGGCGCCGGCCGGGCGCTGGTCGCCATTTGGCTACTCCGCCGCTGAGCGGCTGCCCAGGTGCTGCTTTAGGGTCGGCATGACCTCCTCCGCCAGCAGGGTCATGGAACGGCGCCAAAGCGGTGCATCGTCCCAATCATGGCCGACCATCAACAATGTCCCGAACGGCCCCCACATTTCACACAGGTCAACCAATTGATCCAGCACCCGCCCCGCATCGCCATATGTCACCATGGAGCGGACGACGTCGTCCAGTTTCAGATCGTCATCCGCCACTTCCAGATCCGGCTTCAGTATCTTGAGGATGCCCCGGGTGCGGTAAAGGTCCATGAAATAGCTGAAATAGAAGCTGAGCCCGCCTTCCGGATCGGCGATGTAATCTTCCGCCCGCGCCTGATCGTCGGTAACCAGGATCGACCGCGCAATGCGCCAGACGCCCGGGTCCGGCCGCCGGGATATGTTCTCGCAGCCCTTAAGATAGGCCTGCCAATGGCTTTGGATATAGCGGGACTGGATGAAGTTTGCCGAGACGATCTCCCAGCCCCGTTCAGCCGCATGGGTGGCGGAGGAGGAATGGGGCGAAACAATGGATACGCAGACCTTGGGATAAGGGTCCTGGTAGGGCCGGCAGATTTCCCCAATTCCCAGGTGGGGCAACAGGGCCTCCTTGATACGGATCGGCCAGTATTTGCCGTCGATATCGTAGCCGGGTCCCGAGGACCAGATTTGGTGAATGGCGTCGATGGCCTCAAGCATCATCTCCCGCCGCTGGGGTTCCTCGGTCAGGCCCAATAGTTCGAAATCGCTGATTAAGCCGCCGGGGCCGATGCCCATGATATAGCGGCCCCGGGCCATGTGATCGAAATTGGCTACCTGGGCCGCTGTTTGGGCGGGGTGCTGCTGAGGCAGATTAAGGACGCCAGAGGCAAAGTTGATGCTTTCGGTCTGTGCGATGACGGAAGCGAAGAACATCAGAGAGGAGGCGATGGGCTCGGCGGTGGAGGAGACATGTTCACCGCACCAGGCTTCCGCCATGCCCAGGGTATCGGCCAGGATCACGGCTTCCCGGTCCTCGGCCAGAACGTCCGTCAGGCTTCTGCCAGGGTTGTGCAAAGGCATCATGAACATGCCAAGTTTCATCCCAAAACTCCTTTCAAACCGTTAGCGCACCGCATAGGCGTCCACGAAACCCTCGTCGACGGTCAGGCCCAATCCGGGCCGGTCGGGGATATCGATGCGGCCATCCTGAACGGGAAAACTTTCCACGACCAGGTCATGCATCAATGGATTATGGCCCAGGGAATACTCCACGATAAAGGCGGCTGGCGCGGTGGCGCAAATCTGCAGCCCGGCGGCAAACATCACCGCACCGCCCCACATATGAGGTGCCAGGCGGATCTGGTGGGCGGTTGCCAGGGCGGCGATACGCATGGCTTCGGTGATACCGCCGCAGATGGCCAAGTCGGGCTGGTAGATATCCACCGCCCGGGCCAGGGCCAGATCGCGGAAATCGAAACGGGTGAAAATGCTCTCGCCGGCAGCGATGGGAATATCGGTGGAAGCGCGGACCTCGGCACAGCCGGGGATATCGTCCGCCGTCACCGGCTCTTCGAACCAGGCCAGGTCGTAATCGGCCACCAAACGGCAGAAACGCTTGGCCTCGGCGCAATCAAAGGTACCGTGGGCATCGGCCATGATGCCCACGCCATCGCCCAGATGTTTCCGCGCCGCCGCCACCCGCCGGGCCGAAGTCTGGGCATCGCCATCGGCGGAGCCCACCCGCATCTTCACCGCGCCGAAGCCGCCGCCTTCGATGTAACCCGCCAATTGCTCGCCGATGCTTTCCGCCGGGGCCCAGCCGCCGGAGGCGTAGGCTGCCAGGCTGTCACGGCATTTGCCGCCCAAGAGCTGCCATATGGGCTGGCCCAGGGACTGGCCCAAGAGATCCCAGAGCGCGATATCTATGCCGCTGATGGCGGAGATGGTTAAGCCGCGCCGACCCAGGGCCGGGAAGACATGGCCCCGCTCTATGGCGAAGTGGGCCCGGCTGCCGTTGTACATTTCCTCCCAATGACCGGCGATGCGACGGGCGTCCCGGCCCACCAGTTGCGAGCCCAGTTCATCGCGGATCAGGGCGACCAGGGCGCGGCCGTCGCCAAGGTTGCCGACCCCCGCCTTGGCTTCGCCAATGCCCACCAGGCCGTCCTCGGTGGTGATACGCACCAGCACGGTCTCGAACGTACGCATGCGCCCGAAGTCCGAGGTGTGCTGGCGCTCTTCCGGTATGGGCACCTGCAGCCAGGTGGCGTCGACCGATCTGATTTTCATGGCGGGTCCATCCTCGAAACAAGGTTCCGGCTAGCCTATCACCACCCCGGCCGCTCCGGCCATCGGGGGTCGGCAAAATTTCGCCGTTCTTGGCTTTTCTTGGCGATCAGCGCCAGGATGGAGGTGGGTCGGTATCGATATCGATGTAGGTTAGCAGCCGGTCGATGGACTTGCCGTCGCCGGCAAGGGGCAGAACCAGGCGGTGAAACTCCAGAACCTGTACCGGGTCACCACAAGTGATTTCCGTCCGCACGCAGGTTGGCGCCCGATTGAGGACAGTTTGCTCGGCCTGCCGAAAGAAACCTCTGGCCAGTTCTTCAGGCGGCAATTCCAGCAGGCTCTTGCCGGTCAGATCAACGTTCAGGTGGTCCACCAAGGTACTGCCGAACAGCCGGTATACGAAATCCATGGGCTCCTGGCGCACATCGAGAATGCATAAATAGCCCATATACGGGCGCAATTCGCTTGGGTCGATATCGCTGCGCGCGGGAAATTCCCGGCCACGGCGCAAACCTTGCCAATGGTCCGCTAGGGCGGAAACGCCTTGTGGAGCGGCGGCGATGGGACAGTCGAATTGGTCGAGTTTCATGCCTCATAATCCGCCTTTGCCGCCCCAAGCCGGATCGAAATACATTCAATTTTGCAAGTGGTTATATTTGCCTGCGCAAGATTGTTGCGCTTTACGGAAACACTCACTCACACCCCGGATTCAACGTAACAACTGCATAGACCGCTGAATGCCCTCACAAGGCGGAGTATTGCCTTGCCCCGTTAACAATGCCCTAAAGAGCATGGTTAAGGATTAAGGGCAAATTCCTGGACCTGAGCCAGGGAATTGCCTATATCCGGCCCATGACGACGGACGCCCGACAACCCTTTTTGAAGATGCACGGCGCGGGTAACGACTTTGTCGTGCTCGATCTGCGCCACACGTCCTTGCGCGTTGACGCCGCGATGGCGCGGGCACTGGCCGACCGCAGGAAGGGCGTCGGCTGTGATCAGGTGATTTCGTTGGAGCCGTCCGAGCAGGGCGATGTTTTCATGCGCATCCACAATCCAGACGGCAGTGAAGCCCAGGCCTGCGGCAATGGTACTCGTTGCATCGCCAGTTTGCTGTTCGAGGAAGGGACGGCCGGCGAGGCGGTGATTGAGACCCGGGCAGGATTGTTGCCCAGCCGGCGATTGGACAATGGTCTGGTCGAGGTCGATATGGGCCCGGCCTATCTGGATTGGCGTGATATTCCTCTGGCGGCGGAAATGGACAGCCTGCGCCTGGAACTAACCTTTCAGACCGAAGGCGGGCCGGCCCTTTCCGCACCGTGTGCCGTCGGCATGGGCAATCCGCACGCGGTGTTCTTCGTCGATGACATGGATGCCGTGGACATCCCTAGGGTGGGCCCCGTCCTAGAAAACCATGAACTCTTCCCGGAACGGGCCAATATCGGCTTCGTTCAGGTCATCGGTGCGAACAGACTGCGCCTGCGGGTTTGGGAGCGCGGCGCCGGTTTGACGCTCGCCTGTGGGTCTGGCGCCTGCGCTGCCCTGGTCGCCGCCCATCGCAGGGGCAAGTGTGGACGCCGAGCACAATTGAATCTCGACGGCGGAGATCTGACCATCGAATGGCGCGAAACCGATGGTCACGTGCTGATGAGCGGCGCCGTGGCGACGGCATTCAGCGGCTATGTCGACGAAAGTCTCATGGGCCAGGCGAACAGGCCGGCGGCATGAGCGCGACCGAAGTCATCAATTTCGGCTGCCGCCTGAACGCCTTCGAGGCCCAGGTAATGCGCAATCAAGCCGAGGCGGCAGGGCTGAACGACGCGGTGATCGTCAATACCTGCGCCGTCACGGGCGAGGCCGTGCGCCAAGCCCGCCAGGCCATCCGTAAGGCCCGCCGCCAACGGCCGGACGCCTCCATTGTGGTCACGGGCTGTGCGGCGCAATTGGAACCGCAAGCGTTCGCCGACATGGCGGAAGTAGACCGGGTATTGGGCAACATGGAGAAGCTCCATGGCGGGAACTTCGTCGCGCCCCTGGACGGCAAAGTGCTGGTCGACGACATCATGTCGGTGCGGCAACTGGCCGGTCACCTGGTGCCCGGCTTCGACGGCCGCGCGCGGGCTTTTGTGCAAATTCAACAGGGCTGCGACCACCGCTGTACATTCTGTATCATTCCGTTTGCCCGCGGGCCCTCGCGGTCGGTGCCAATCGACGCCGTCGTGCGCCAGGTCAAAGAGCTGGTCGGGAACGGATACGGCGAAGTGGTACTGACCGGTGTCGATATCACGGCCTATGGCGCGGATCTGGCGGAGCGGCCAAGTCTAGGGCGATTGCTACGAGACCTGCTTCGCGAAGTGCCCGAACTGCCCCGCCTGCGGCTCTCGTCCATCGATGCAGTGGAGATCGATCCGGACCTGGAGCAATTATTGATCGGAGAGGCGCGGGTGATGCCCCACCTCCACCTCAGTCTGCAATCGGGCGACGACATGATCCTGAAGCGCATGGCGCGGCGTCATAGCAGAGCCGAGGCGGTGGAACTTTGCCAACGGCTGCGCGCCGGGCGCCCCGACATGGTATTCGGCGCCGACCTGATCGCCGGTTTTCCCACCGAGACGGAAGCGCAGTTCGAAAACACCCTGGCCCTGGTCGAAGATTGCGGTCTGACCTATCTGCACGTCTTTCCCTATTCCGAACGGCCAGGCACCCCGGCGGCGCGTATGCCGCAGGTACCGGGGCCGGAACGCCGGCGCCGCGCAGCCATGCTGCGGCAAGAGGGCGACCAAGCCCTGTCCCGGTTTCTCGCCGGGCGCATCGGTGCCGCCGACCGTATGTTGGTGGAGCGGCCTGGTCTGGGACGCGGTGAACAGTTCGCCCTGATCGAACTCGACATGCCGGCCGCCCAGGCGCCTGCCGGTGGTATCGTGGATGTGCAAATCGTGGCGGCTGAGAATGACCGCCTGTTGGGGCGGCTGGCCGCATGAGCGAGGGCAAGCCGGGCCTGTTTTCCCGCCTGAAGGCGGGTTTGAGTCGCACCGCGGGTAATTTTGGCAGTTCCCTGACGGCAGTCTTCACCAAGCGCAAGCTGGATGCCGAGGCGCTGGAGGAGTTGGAAGATCTACTGATCGGCGCCGATTTGGGTCCGGCGGTGGCCGCCAGGGTCTGTGGCAAACTAGCCGAGGATCGCTTCGACAAAGAGGTTGGCGAGGACGAGATCAAGGCCGCGCTTGCCGGCGTCGTCGGCGACATCCTGGCGCCAGTGGCCCAGCCTCTGCAGACGGATCCCGCCAAGCGTCCCCACGTCATCCTGGTGGTCGGGGTCAACGGCACCGGCAAGACCACGACCATCGGCAAGATCGCCCACAATCTCACCGCCGAGGGTAAATCGGTGGTATTGGCGGCGGCTGATACATTCCGCGCTGCCGCGATAGATCAGTTGCAAATCTGGGGTGAACGTACCGGCACCACGGTGGTGCGCCGGGACGTGGGTGCGGACCCGGCGGCAGTGGCATACGAGGGGCTGCAGCGGGCTCAGGAACTGGATGCGGACGTATTGCTGGTGGATACCGCCGGACGGTTGCAGAACAAGGCTGGACTTATGGACGAATTGGCCAAGGTGGTGCGTGTCCTGGGCAAATTGGATGCCGATGCCCCCCACGATTGCCTCTTGGTCCTGGATGCCACGACGGGACAAAATGCCTTGCGCCAGGTGGAAGTATTCGCCGAAGTCTGCAACGTCACGGGTCTGGCCATGACCAAATTGGACGGCACAGCGCGAGGTGGCGTGTTGGTTGCGGTGGCGGAACGATTCGGCTTGCCGGTGCATTTCATCGGCATTGGCGAGGGAATTGATGATCTACAGCCCTTCGCCGCTTCGGATTTCGCCCGCGCGGTGGCGGGCTTGGGGGAATAGGTTCGAATTTGTCCGAAACGGGCGCAGATGTGAAGAATCCTGCGACTCTTGGCATCGTCCAAATCCATTTCACAATGGGTTTTTGGCTAATTTCTTAGTCAGATCCGGTGTCTTAGGATGCTGCCCGGTGGTTTGTAACATTTTCGTGGATGTTGTATTGTAGCATCCGAAACAATTAGAAAACTTGAATGACAGGGTTCCGTGCGCCGACGTCCGCGTCGGCGCCACGGCAAATGGCATTAGCGAGACCGGGATGTAAAGCAAGATGCTAGGACGAATTCTGGTTGTGGATGACGACCCAGATATGCGTTTCGTGTTGCGCGAACACTTGGAGCCTGAGGGTTTCGAGGTGATCGACGCGGGCAATGGCGCAGAAATGCGCTCAGTGATCGGGCGCGAAGACGTTGATCTGGTGATCCTCGATTTGCAATTACCGGACGAGGACGGCTTGAACCTGGCAAAGGTGCTACGGGAAAAGACCGATGCGGGCATCGTCATGTTGACCGGCAAGGGCACCACGGTCGACATGGTTGTCGGCCTGGAGGTGGGCGCCGACGACTATGTCGCGAAACCGTTCAAGTCGCGGGAGCTTCTGGCCCGCATCCGCAGTGTCCTGCGGCGCACCAAGCAGGTCAGGGATGCCAAGACGGGGACCGGGGGTAGCAGTGTCCGTTTCCAGGGCTGGCGCTTTGAAAGCGCGTTTCAGCGCCTGACCGATCCGGACGGCATGGATACCGTGTTGACCGCGGGCGAATCGCGCCTGCTGCAAACCTTGATCGACAATGCTGGCAAGACCGTGCCGCGAGAAAACCTACACCGCGAGGCCCTGGGTTACGAGATGCAGGCCTCCAGCCGCAATATCGACGTCTTGGTGGGCCGGCTGCGCCGCAAGCTTGACGCCGGCGGCGGCAAGGAGAACCTGATCAAATCGGTCCGCGGCATCGGCTACGAGTTCACAGGCGACTTGGATTACGACTGATCGGAATCAGACCGGTTTCGCAGGCCTATTTTACGGCCGCCTGAGCCGCAGCCAGGCGTGCGATCGGGACCCGGAAGGGCGAGCAGGAAACGTAATCCAGGCCCACATCTTGGCAAAA
Organism: uncultured Rhodospirillaceae bacterium; assembly: GCA_964344935.1. Lineage (GTDB taxonomy): Bacteria > Pseudomonadota > Alphaproteobacteria. The sequence continues at coordinate 269,012 of CAYFPL010000005.1, read as the reverse complement.
GGCAATGGAGGCGGGATCGCCGCCATGTTCGCCGCAAATACCTAGTTTTAGGTCAGCCCTGGCGCCCCGGCCCCGTTCCGCCGCCAGGCGGACCAGTTCGCCGACGCCATCGGTATCCAGGGTCGCGAACGGATCCGCATCAAGAATGCCCTTGTCGGCATAGTCTTCCAGATAGCCGGCTGAATCGTCCCGGCTGATACCAAACACCGTCTGGGTCAGATCGTTGGTGCCGAAAGAGAAGAACTCCGCCGCCTCTGCGATTTCGGCGGCGCGCAGAGCGGCGCGGGGCAGTTCGATCATGGTGCCGATCAGGTAATCCAGTTCGACGCCCCGTTCGGCGGCAACGTCCTTTGCCACAGCTTCGATACGGGCCTGCAGGAAAGTGAATTCCGCCTTGCCGGCGATCAAGGGGATCATCACCTCCGGCACCACAGACCTGCCCCCCTCGGCACCAACGATGGCCGCCGCCTCGAAAATGGCGCGGGCCTGCATTTCATAGATTTCCGGATGGGAAATGCCCAAGCGGCAGCCGCGATGGCCCAGCATGGGGTTATATTCGTGTAGCTGATTGGCGCGGTGGCGAAGATCATCCGCCGTCGCTCCCGTAACGGCCGATAGCTGATCCAGCTCGTCGTCGGACTTCGGCAGAAACTCATGCAGGGGCGGGTCGAGCAGGCGGATCGTTACCGGCAGGCCGGCCATGATCGTGAACAGGTCCACGAAATCCTGACGCTGCATGGGCAGGATCTTTGCCAGGGCCGCCTGCCGGCCGTCCAGGTCCTTGGCCAGGATCATCTCCCGCACCGCCAGAATGCGGTCGGCGTCGAAGAACATATGCTCCGTGCGGCACAGTCCAATTCCCTCGGCGCCGAACTCAATTGCCGCCTTGGCCTCGGCCGGGGTTTCCGCGTTGGTGCGGATGCCGAGCTGCCGGATCTCGTCGGCCCAGGCCATCAACGTGGCGAAATCCCCCGACAGTTTCGGCTGGATGGTTGGCACGGGACCGGCCATGACCTCGCCACTGCCGCCGTCGATGGTCAAGACATCGCCTGCGGCGATGGTCAGATCGCCCACCCGCATGGTCTGGCTCTGATAGTCGATGCGCAAGTGCCCAGCGCCGGACACGCAGGGCCGGCCCATGCCTCGGGCCACCACCGCGGCATGGCTGGTCATGCCGCCGCGGGCGGTCAGGATGCCGCGGGCGGCATGCATGCCGTGGATGTCCTCGGGCGAGGTTTCAACCCGCACCAGCAGGACATCCTCGCCCTCCTCCGCCTTTGCTTCCGCCTGATCGGCCGAGAACACCACCGCGCCAGTCGCGGCCCCCGGCGAGGCGGGCAGGCCATGGGCGATGGTCTCGCGTTCAGCTTCAGGATCGAGGGTGGGGTGGAGCAACTGATCCAGAGAATCCGGATCGACCCTGGCGATGGCCTCCTCACGGCTTAGCAAACCCTCGTTGGCCATCTCAACCGCGATGCGGATGGCGGCCTCTGCGGTGCGTTTTCCCGCCCGCGTCTGCAGCATATAGAGGTGCCCTTTCTGCACCGTGAATTCGATATCCTGCATATCGCGGTAATGGGCTTCCAGGTTCTGGTAGATCCCTTCCAGTTCGGCGAAGACTTCCGGCATGACTTCTTCCAATGACGGCTTGTCGTCACTGGCGGCTTGCCGCGCCGCCTGGGTCAGGTGCTGGGGCGTGCGGATGCCCGCGACCACGTCCTCTCCTTGGGCATTGATTAGGTATTCGCCGAAGAAGCGTTTTTCCCCGGTACCTGGATCGCGGGTGAAGGCCACGCCGGTGGCGGAATCATCACCCATGTTGCCGAACACCATGGCCTGAATATTGACCGCCGTGCCCCATGAGGCCGGGATATCGTGCAGGCGGCGGTAGGTTACCGCCCGGGCATTCTGCCAGGAGCCGAAGACGGCGCCGATGGCGCCCCAGATCTGGTCATCGGGCTTCTGGGGAAATGCATCTCCGCCTTCCTCTTCCACCTTGGCTTTGAACTGGTCCACCAGTTCGCGCAGATCCTCGGCCGTGAGTTCGGTATCCAGCAGCAGGCCCCGGCGTTCCTTGTGGGCCTCCATCAGCTCTTCAAAATTGAAGTGGTCGATACCCAGCACTACGTCGGAATACATCTGGATAAAGCGGCGATAGCTGTCCCAGGCAAAACGTTCGTTGCCGCTCTGCGCGGCCAGCCCGGCCACGGTCGCATCGTTCAGGCCCAAATTGAGCACAGTGTCCATCATGCCAGGCATCGACGCCCGGGCGCCCGAGCGGACAGAGACCAGCAGGGGATTTTCCGGATCGCCGAACCTGGCGCCGGTGATTTCTTCCACCCCGGCCATGGCGGCGGTTACCTGGCCGGCCAGTTCATCCGGATAGGTGCGCTGGTTGTCGTAATATGCGGTGCAGACTTCCGTGGTCAGCGTGAAACCGGGCGGCACAGGCAGGCCCAGGCCGGACATTTCAGCCAGATTAGCGCCTTTGCCGCCAAGAAGGTTCCGATCGCCAGCGCCGCCTTCCGCCTTTCCGCCGCCGAAATTGTAAACCCACTTCGTCATGGCATGCCCTTTTGCTCAGCCTTCTATGGCGCTGAAATCCGCTACCTTGTGCAGCGTGGTACGAATTTGCGAGAGCAGCCGGAGACGATTGCCCCGCAGATCACTATCGGAATCGTTGACAGTGACTTCATCGAAAAAACTGTCCACTGGCTGGCGTAACTCCGCCATGGCGCCCATGGCAGAGGCAAAGTCCTCGCCGGCCAGGGCGCCGTCGATTTTCGCCACCGCCGTGTCCAGGGCGCCATTCAGCGCTGACTCCTCAACCTGGCGCAGCAAGGCGCCATCCACGGTGCCGTCGTGTGAGACGCCGTCTTTCTTCTCTTCGATGCGCAGAATGTTGGCGGCGCGGCGGTAGGCGGTCAGCAGATTATTGCCGTCCTCGCTTTCGAGGAAACCGCCCAGGGCACCGACCCGAGCGATCAGCCGTACCAGATCATCCTCGCCGCCTAGGTCAAAGACGGCCTGGATCAGGTCGTGGCGGACGCCCTGTTCACGCAAATGCACCTTCATACGGTCAGCGAAGAAATCCAACAAATCATCCGCTTTTGATCGATCGTCGCAACCGGCCAGCTTGAAGATTTGATGCAACGGCAGGCGCAAGTCGTTCTCCAGCACCATGCGGATGACGCCTAGGGCGGCGCGGCGCAGGGCAAAGGGGTCGCGGGAGCCGGTGGGTTTTTCGTCGATCGACCAGAACCCGACCAAGGTATCCAGCTTGTCGGCCAAGGCTACGCACAATGCGGTCGGCTCACTTGGGCAGTCATCCGATGGTCCGGCGGGGGAATAATGCTGGCGGATGGCGCCTGCCACCTTTCCATCTTCGCCGTCGTTCAGGGCATAGTATTCGCCCATCACGCCCTGGACCTCCGGGAACTCGTAGACCATGTCGCTGACCAGGTCCGCCTTGCACAGATGCGCCGCGCGCCGGGCCAGATTGCCATCGGCACCGGGGATGAATTCCGCCAGTTCTCCGGCCAGGGCCTCTATGCGTTTGACCTTTTCGCCAAGGCTGCCCAGCTTGGCGTGAAAGACCACCTCGTCCAGGACCGGCAGACGGCTTTCCAGGCTTTTCTTGCGGTCCTGGTTCCAAAAGAATTCCGCATCTGCCAGGCGCGCAGTCAGGACATATTCGTTGCCGGCAATGATCTGCCCGCCGCCGTCCTGCGCCTGCAGGTTGGCCACGGTGATGAACTTGGGCGCCAGCTTGCCGGCGCCGTCGCGCAAAGAGAGATACTTCTGGTTCACCTTCATGGTGGTCACCAGCACCTCGGCCGGGACATCCAGGAAACGGGGGTCGAAGTCGCCCAGCATGGGCACCGGCCATTCCACCAATCCGGCGATTTCGGCTACCAGTCCGTCATCCTCCACCAGGGTCAAGCCGGCCTCTTCGGCCAGGCGGCGCGCACCCTCGGCGATCAGGCGGCGGCGCTCCGCGGCATCGATAATCACTTTGCGGCTGGCCAGTTTCTCCTGGTAGTCGTCAAACCCGGCCACCGTAATGGCCTCCGGGGCATGGAAGCGGTGGCCCTGGGTGCCATCGCCGCTGCCGACGCCGGCAAAGCTCAAGGGCACCACGGCGCTATCGAACAGGGCCAGAATGGAATGCAGGGGCCGCACCCAGCGGGTCGCACCGCCACCCCAGCGCATGGACTTGGGCCAGGGCAGATCGGCGAAGGCTTTGGGCAGGATGTCCGTCAGAACCTCTGCCGTGGGCCGGCCCTGGCGTTCGATCACCGCAAAGAGGAACGTACCTTTGGGCATTTCCCGTTCCTCGCATTGTTCCCGGGTCAGGCCATTGCCGCGCAGGAAGCCTTCGATAGCCTTTTCCGGCGCGTCCACCCGCGGCCCGCGTTTTTCTTCGCGCACATCGGGCTGGGCCGTTGCCAGGCCGGCAATGTGCAGGATCAGACGCCGCGGCGTGACATGGGCGTCGGCGGCCTCGAACGGCAGTTCCGCCGCCTTCAGGCCATCGCAGACCAGGCGTTTGAGGTCATCCGCCGCGCGCGCCTGCATGCGGGCGGGGATCTCTTCCCCGAACAACTCGACAAGAAGCTCCGCCATTCTAGGCCGCCCCCTCGAGTTCGCCTTCGGCCGCCAGATAGGCGGTGGCGCAGGCCTTGGCCAGTTCCCGCACCCGGCCGATATAGGCGGCGCGTTCCGTCACAGAAATCACCCCGCGGGCATCGAGCAGATTGAACAGGTGCGAGGCCTTGATGCACTGGTCATAGGCAGGCAGGGGCAGAGCGGCTTCGACCAGCGCGGCGCATTCGGTTTCGGCATCGGCAAAATGCCGAAACAGGATCTCGGTATCCGCATGGTCGAAATTGTAGGCTGAGTACTGCTGTTCCGCCGCCAGGTAGACGTCGGCATAGTTTTTCGAGCGGTCCGTACCAGGCTCGTTCCAGGCCAGCTGTTGGAAGTGATCCACGCCCTGGACATACATGGCCAGGCGTTCCAGGCCATAGGTCAATTCACCCGAGACCGGATTGCAGTCGTAGCCGCCGACCTGTTGGAAATAGGTGAACTGACTGACTTCCATGCCATCACACCAGACCTCCCAGCCCAGGCCCCAGGCGCCCAGAGTGGGGCTTTCCCAATCGTCCTCGACAAAGCGGATGTCATGATTGGCGGCGTCCAGCCCGATCGCCGTCAAACTGCCCAGATAGAGGTCCTGCAGGTCGGGAGGCGATGGCTTCATGATCACCTGAAACTGGTAATAATGCTGCAACCGGTTGGGATTTTCCCCATAGCGTCCGTCCGTAGGCCGGCGCGAGGGCTGCACATAGGCCGCGTTCCAGGTCTTCGAACCCAGGGCGCGCAGGGTGGTGGCCCAATGGAAAGTACCCGCGCCCACCTCCATATCATAGGGCTGGAGAATGACGCAGCCCTGCTCCGACCAATAATGCTGCAGGGCCAAGATGAGACCCTGAAAGGTCTTGGTATTGAAATCGGGGCTGGCGGTCATGGACGGGGTTTTCCGTTTGGCTGAATTTGGCCGCAACCTAGTCGCGCGTTCAGCGCTTTGCAATGGGACAATCGTCCCGCTCGCAGCCGCTGCCGTCCTCGCTCACATAATCGCCGCAAACGGCGCAAGGTTTCAGATCCAGGGCCTTGTTCTCCGCCTCTTCGCGATCATTCTCCACCGGCTTCGCGCCACCGCGACGAAATGCCTTGGTCAGCAGGAAAACCCCGGCCACGATGGCCAGGAACAGCATGATTTTCGGCAGACTAAGCATGGCTGCGGCGCTTTCTTGGCGATTTGGATCCGGCGGGCATCCTAGCGTCCATCCTGAATGATCATTTCGGCCGCCTTTTCGGCGATCATGACGACCGGGGAGTTTGTGTTGCCGGAAGTGATGGTGGGCATGATGGAGGCATCGGCGATGCGCAAGCCCTCGATGCCGTGAACCTTGAGCCGGTCATCGACCACGGCGCGGTCATCTTGGCCCATACGGCAGGTGCTGACGGGATGGAAGATAGTCGTCGCCAGATCACCCGCCGCCTTGACCAGGTCTTCCTCGTCATCGCCAACCGCTGGACCGGGCTTAAATTCCTCCGGGCTGTAGGGCGCCAGGCCAGGCGCGGCGCAGATTCTTCGAGTCAGGCGAATGGCATCAGCCGCCACCTGGCGGTCGCTCTCGGTGGAAAGATAATTGGGCCGGATGGCGGGTTGGACCAGGGGATCGGGCGAATTGATGTGAATACTGCCCCGGCTGTCGGGACGCAGGTTGCAGACCGAGGCGGTGAAGGCCTCGAAAGGATGCAGCGCCTCGCCAAGCTTCTCGGTGCTGAGCGGCTGGACGTGGTATTGCAGATTGGCGGTTTCCTTGCCCGGATCGCTTTTCGCGAATGCGCCCAACTGGCTGGGTGACATGGTCAGGGGCCCGGTTTTGAACAGGAAGTACTCCATGCCCATGGCAGCGCGGCCCAAAAGGCTGTTGGCGCGAAGGTTCAATGTCCTGGTGTTGGAGACCTTGTAGACCAGCCGGACCTGCAGATGGTCCTGCAGGTTTTCGCCCACGCCGGGCAATTCCCGCACCGTGTCGATGCCGTGATTCTGCAGCAGCTCGCCCCGGCCGATGCCGGAAAGCTCCAGCAACTGCGGCGAATTCACCGACCCGCCGGACAGTATGACGGCACCCTGGGCGACCGCCTCCGTTGGTTTGCCCTCGTGGCGGAATTTCAGGCCCGTTGCGCGGCCGTCATTGATCACGATGCGGGTGGCCTGGGCGTGGGTCAGCACCTTGAGGTTCGACCGCGCCATGGCCGGGTGCAGGAAGGCCTTTGCTGCCGACCAACGCACGCCCCGTTTTTGGTTAACCTGAAAATAGCCGCAGCCTTCATTGTCGCCGCGGTTGAAATCATCGGTCTTGGGGATGCCCACCTGGGCAGCGGCCTCGCGGAAAGCGGCGAGGATCTCCCAACTGAGGCGCTGTTCTTCCACCCGCCATTCGCCGTCCGCCCCATGCATCTCGTCGGCGCCCTGATAATAATCCTCGGTCTTGCGGAAATAGGGCAAGACGTCGTCCCAACCCCAGCCAACGTTGCCCATTTGCCGCCATTGTGCATAGTCCCGGGCCTGACCGCGCATGTAGATCATGCCGTTGATGGAGGAGCAGCCTCCCAGCACCTTGCCCCGGGCATAGTCGATGGCACGGCCATTCAGGCCAGGCTCAACCTCGGTCTTGTAGCACCAGTCCGTACGCGGATTGCCCAGGGTGTAGAGATAGCCGACGGGGATATGAATCCAGTGGTAGTTATCCTTGCCGCCCGCTTCCAGCAACAGGACCTTGCTTTTGAGATCGGCGGAAAGGCGATTGGCCAGAACACAGCCGGCGGTGCCGGCACCGACGATGATGTAGTCGAATGTCTCGATGCTCATGGATCGCCCTTGTTCACATAGCCGTCGTCGTTGTCCGTATTATTGCCTGTCGCCGGGCCGCCGCCCAAACTTTTCAGCAGCCGCTCGATCAGATTTTCACCCACCACGGCTTCCGTTGCCTTGCCGGACGGTTTGCGCAACGGCCGGGCGGGCAGGTCCTTGTGCGCGGCAAGCATGAAATCCCGCCACAGCCGCGCCGGCGCGCCGCCGCCGGTAACCCTGTTCATAGGACTGCCGTTGTCATTGCCCAGCCAGACGCCAGCCACCAATTGCGCCGTATAGCCGAGGAACCAGGCGTCCCGGTAATCCTGGCTGGTGCCTGTCTTGCCGGCGGCTGGGCGATCCAGCCGGGCGTTGCGTCCGGTACCGTTGCGGATGGTGCCTGCCAGCATGCCCGTCAATTCAGCCGCCCGCCAGGGTCCGGCCACCTGTCCCCGGCCTGAGCCGTGGCGGCGGTAGAGTACATTGCCCTGGCCGTCGCGCACCTCGAGGATACCGTGGGCCAAGGCGCCGATGCCGTTGTTGGCAATGGCGGCGTAGAGCGCGGTCAATTCCAACAAGCTGACCTCCGCTGTGCCCAGGGCCAGGGAAGGATGCGCAGGTAGAGGAGAGGTGAGACCCAGGCGATGGGCCGCCGTCACCACCTCGTCCCGGCCTACCTTTTCTGAGACCTGCACGGCGATCGAGTTGGAAGAATAGGCCAGGGCCTGAGCCAGGGTCAGCTTGCCGCGATACTTTTCGGCATAGTTCTTGGGCGACCAGCCCCGGACCGTGATCGGTTTGTCCATGAAGGTGGAATTGGGCCGCAATCCCGCCTCCAGCCCGGCCAGAAAGACCACCGGCTTGAAGGCGGAACCTGGCTGCCGGCGGGCCTGCGTTGCCCGGTTGTATTGGCTGTCGCGGTAATTGCGGCCACCCACCATGGCACGGACGGCGCCGTTTGGCGCCATGGCCAAAAGTGCGCCCTGCCCGATCCGCCCCGTACGCGCTTCGCCGGCGAACAACCTGGCCATCGCTGCTTCCGCCCGCTGCTGTATCTGGCGGTCTAAGGTGGTGCGGATGATCAGGTTGCGTTCCGTCGGACCTAGATAGTCGGTCAGGCGGTCCATCACCCAGTCGGAGAAATAACGGGCCGGCAGCGCCGGTGCCGTGCCGCCACGGCGCAAACCAGCGGGTCGTTTCTTTGCCGCGGCCGCCACCGCCGGGGTTATGAAGCCCACATCCGCCATGCTGTTCAAGACCACTGCCGCCCTATCGCGCGCGGCCTTGAGATCGCGGGTCGGGGCCAGTCGCGAGGGGGCCTTCAACAGGCCCGCCAGCATGGCTGCCTCCGCCAGATTGACCTTTGACGCCGGTTTCGAGAAATAGCGCCGGGCGGCCGCGTCGACGCCATAGGCGCCGGCGCCCAGATAGACCCGGTTCAAATACAGGGTGAGGATCTGGTCCTTGGTGAAATTCGCCTCCAGCCACATGGCGAGGAGGAATTCCTGAACCTTGCGCTTCAGGGTGCGCTGATGGGTCAGGAAGACGTTCTTGGCCAGCTGCTGGCTAATGGTGCTGCCACCCTGGACCACCCGGCCGGCCATGACATTGCGCGCCATCGCTCTGGCCAGGCCGATTGGATCGATGCCGAAATGACCATAAAAACGCCTGTCCTCAGTGGCGACTACCGCCTGGGGCAGATGCTTGGGCAATTCGTTCAGTTGTACCGGAACGCCATAGACGTCCCCGAATTCCGCCAGTTTGCGGCCTTTGTAGTCGAGCAGCACGATGGATGGCTTGCGCTGGATGGCGGAAAGCTTGTCCACCGAGGGTAGGTCATAGGCATACCAGACGATCACGCCCATGACGGCGATCACGCCCCAGACCAGCAGCACCGTCAACCAATAGACCAGCCCGGCCAGCCAGCCCCTGCCCCGCCGGGTCTCTTTCCGGGACTTCGGCGCGGATGCCTTGTTCACCGCCTAGATATCCAGATTGACCACATTCAGTGCGTTGGATTGAATAAAATCGCGGCGCGGTTCCACCACATCGCCCATCAAGGTTGAGAATACTTCGTCAGCGTCATCCAGTTCCTTGACCTGGACCTGCAGCAGGGTGCGGGCATCGGGATCGAGGGTGGTTTCCCACAGTTGCTCTGGATTCATCTCGCCCAGGCCCTTGTAGCGCTGCACCGAAAGGCCCTTCTGCCCCAGCTTCAGCACCGTCGCCAGCAAATCCAGCGGCCCGGTCACCCGCATCTCGTCATCCTTGCGCACCAAGGTGGCCGGGTGTTCGTAATTCTCCTGCAGCTCGACGGCCATGTTGTCCAACTGCCGCGCTTCACCGCTGCGGATCAGAGTGGCGTCAATGACGTGTGTTTCGGTCACGCCGCGGGTGTGACGCTGCAAGGCATAGCCGCCATCTTCGGCGGCGGCGCCGGACCAGCCCCGTTCCTCCGCCATTTCCAGACCGTCGAGGCGGGTGGCCAGAATACCGGCAATCTGTTCCGCCTGCGCCCGGTCTTCGATCAATTCCGGGCGCAAGACGCCAAGGATGGCGGCCTGTTCGGCGATCTTTTGGTTGTAACGCCGGCCCACCGCGGCCAGAAGGGCCGCGGCCTGACGGGCATGGGCCACAAGTTCCCGCAAATCCGCGCCGGCCCGCTGGCTGCCGTCATGCAGGTTCAAAACCGCATCGCGCAGGCCTTCGTCGATCAGATAGTCGTCCAGGTCCCGGTCATCTTTCAGATAGCGCCCTGCACCGGAACTGCCGCGCCAGACCTTGTACAGCGGCGGCTGAGCGATATAGAGGTGCCCGCGCTCCACGATTTCGGGCATCTGACGGTAGAAGAAGGTCAACAGCAGGGTCCGGATATGGGCCCCGTCCACATCCGCATCCGTCATGATGATGATCTTGTGATAGCGCAGTTTTTCGATGTTGAAATCGTCCCGTCCGATGCCCGTGCCCAGGGCCGTGATCAGGGTGCCGATCTCGTTCGACGACAGCATCTTGTCGAAGCGGGCCCGCTCCACGTTCAAAATCTTGCCGCGCAGGGGCAGCACAGCCTGGTTCTCGCGGGCCCGGCCCTGCTTGGCCGAGCCGCCGGCGCTGTCGCCCTCGACCAGGAACAATTCCGATTTGGCCGGGTCCCGCTCCTGGCAGTCGGCCAGCTTGCCCGGCAGTGAAGAAACGTCCAAGGCGCCTTTGCGCCGGGTCAGATCACGGGCCTTGCGTGCCGCCTCGCGGGCGATGGCGGCATCAAGCGCCTTGCCAACAATCTTACGGGCATCGGCGGGATGTTCCTCGAACCATTGGTCCAACTTGTCGCCGATCAGGCTTTCCACCACCGGGCGTACTTCCGAGGAAACCAGCTTGTCCTTGGTTTGCGAGCTAAATTTGGGATCGGGTACCTGCACGGAAAGGATGCAGGTCAGGCCTTCCCGGGCGTCATCGCCGCTGAGCGAGACCTTTTCCTTTTTGGCCAGGCCAGAGGAATTGGCATAGCCGTTGACGGTTCTGGTCAAGGCAGCGCGGAAGCCGGCCAGATGAGTGCCGCCGTCGCGCTGGGGGATGTTGTTGGTATAGCAAAGCACGTTCTCGTGGTAGCTGTCGTTCCATTGCAGGGCGCAGTCCACGCGAATGGTGTCCCCTTCGCCGTCGCCCGGATCCCGTTCGCCGGTGATGGCGATGGGGTCGTGAACAGCGGATTTGTTGCGGTCGAGATATTCCACGAAGGCGCTGATGCCGCCCTCGTACTGGAAGATATCCTCCTTCGGCTCTACGCCCCGTTCATCGCGCAGCACCACCAATACGCCGGAATTGAGGAAGGCCAACTCCCGCAGCCGGTGGATCAGGGTGGCGTAGTCGAACTCGGTCTTGGAAAAGGTCTCGGTCGATGGCAGGAAGGTGACTTCGGTGCCGGTGCGATCTTCCGCCGGGCCCACCACGGTCAGGGGCTCCTGGGGCACGCCGTCCTTGAAGTTCATGAAAAATTCTTCGCCACCGCGCCAGATGCGCAACTCCAGGTTCGAGGACAGGGCGTTGACGACGGATATGCCCACCCCGTGCAGGCCGCCCGACACCTTGTACGAATTCTGGTCGAATTTACCGCCCGCGTGCAGCTCGGTCATGATTACTTGGGCGGCGGAAACCCCTTCCTCCTCGTGGATCTCGGTTGGAATGCCGCGCCCGTTATCGGAGATGGTGGCGGACCCATCAGGGTTAAGCACCACCTGCACCTTGTCAGCGTGGCCAGCCAGAGCCTCGTCGATGGCGTTGTCCACCGCTTCGTAGATCATGTGATGCAGGCCGGAGCCGTCATCGGTGTCGCCGATATACATGCCCGGGCGCTTGCGAACCGCATCCAGCCCGCGCAGCACCTTGATCGACGAGGCATCATAATCGCCGTCGTCTTCCAAATTCAGATCGTCAAATACTGGATCGCTCAATCCAACCTACCCTTCCAATTCCGCGTGTCCCGCGTCGACCGCCACAAACTGCGCCTGCCCGCCAAGGGGCGCGAACAACTCCCGGTCGGTACCGCTGAGCCAGGCCTGACCACCCAGAGCCTGAATTTCCATGAACAGTGCCGAGCGCCGCTCCTGGTCCAAATGCGCCGCCACCTCGTCCAGCAGCAGAACGGGGGCGCCGCCGCGGCGCCGGGCCTCGGCCCGGGCGTTGGCCAGGATGATGGAGATCAACAAGGCCTTCTGCTCGCCTGTGGAGCACTGCGCCGCAGGCTGGCCCCGGTCCCCGTGATGGACGGCCAAATCCGACCGGTGCGGACCCAGGCCGGTGCTGCCCCCTTCACCGTCCCGGCGGCGGTTTTCGGCCAGGCGCTCAGCGAAGCGGGTTTCCACCTCCACCGCGGGCAATTCCCCAAGCCAGCCTTCAAGCTCTCCCTCGATATCCAGAACCGGCCGGGGGAAACCGCCAGGCGTTTCCGCCAACAGTTGCTGCAGCCCCGCCAACGCCTCTCGCCGCGCGGCGGCGACGGCAACGCCGTCGGCGGCCATGCGCGCCTCAAGGGCCGAAAGCCAAGCCGGATCACCGCCGCCGTTGGCAGCACCGTCCCGCAACAGTTTCGCCCTTTCCCGCAGGCTGCGCTCGTATGCCCCGACCCGGCGGCCATGATCCGGGTCTAGGCCCAGGACCAAACGGTCCAGGAAACGCCGCCGCGACGAGGGGCCATCCAGGAACAGCCTGTCCATCTGCGGTGTTAGCCATTGCACGCCGATAATCTGCGACAAACTGGCGGGCGGGACCGTCGCACCGTCATGGCGGGCCAGGCGCCGGTCGCTGCCGGCTTCTGTCTTGGACAGGCTGCTGCCGATCCGGACGGTCCCGGCCGTGCCGGCAACCGTGGCGGCGACGGCCCAGCCGTCCTCGCCGTTCCAGTCTTGGGTGCCGTTATGCGACACGTCGCGCGGCAACTCGCGCTGCACATCACGCAGCCGGGCCCGGCGCAGGCCGCGGCCCGGGGCGAGAAACGATATCGCCTCCAGCAAATTGGTCTTGCCGGCGCCATTGGGCCCGCACAGCACGACGATCGGCGCGCCCAGGTCCAGGGCCAGTTCCCCATAGTTGCGGAAATTGCGCAGCCGCAGGCTCTGCACGGCGCAGGGCGCCAGAGCATCCGTGTGGCTGTGAATCTTTTCGTTGGCGGCCAGCAAGGACCCTCTCAAACCCGCATAGGCATCAGGACATACAACGCGCCCTGATCCGCGGCATCCCGGATGATTGTCGGCGAGGCGCCATCGGCCAAATCGAAACTGACGTTCTCGCCGTCAATCTGGTTGGCGATATCGAGCAGGTATCGGGCATTGAAGCCGATTTCCAGGCCATCCTCGCCGTTGAAATTGACGGCGACTTCGTCTGTCCCACTGCCCTGTTCAGGATTGTTGGCGGACAGCAGCACGGCGCCGCCGCCGACCGACAGTTTCACGGCGCGGGATTTCTCTGAACTGATGGTCGCCACCCGGTCGACGGCGGCAGAGAAGCTCTTGCAATCGACTTCCATTCTATTGTCGTTGCCGACGGGGATCACCCGTTGATAATCCGGGAAGGTGCCGTCGATCAGTTTCGAGGTCAAAACGGTGTCGCCCAATTCGAAACGGATTTTGCTGTCGGAAAGCGCGATCTCCACCACGCCATCTTCGTCCTCGATCAACTTGTGGACTTCGAGGGCAGCTTTGCGGGGCACGATGACACCGGGCATGCCTGCCGCGCCCTGGGGCAGGGGAATTTCCACGTGCGCCAGGCGGTGACTGTCGGTGGCCACACCGCGCAGCACCGGGGCATCCTCGGGCGCGTGCAGATAGATGCCATTCAGATAGTAGCGGGTTTCCTCGGTCGAGATGGCGAAACGGGTCTTTTCGATCAGGCGGCGAAGATCGGCCGCCGGCACTTTGAACTGATGCGGCAATTCGTCGTCGGCCATGACCGGAAAGTCCTCCCGGGGCAGACAGGACAGCGCAAATTTGGAACGCGCGGCACGGACCGTCAGGCGGCCATCGTCGCCACCGTTGTCCAATTCGATCTGAGCACCATCAGGCAGTTTACGCACGATGTCATGCAGGATCAGCGCCGGTGCTGTCGTCCCACCTGACTGGGCCACTTCCGCCGGCACGGCCTCGACCAAGGCGAGGTCGAGATCGGTTGCGGTCAGGCTCAATTTGTTGTCTTCCGCGACCAATTGCACGTTGGACAGAATGGGAATGGTGTTGCGACGTTCGACCACATTTTGAACATGCCCCAAGGCACGCAAAAGTGCCGATCGTTCGATGGATAGCTTCATATTTTCTTCGCTTTGATGAACCGATCACACGGCAAAGAACGCCGTCCCGGCACGGCTGACGCAGGGTAGAATCACGACCAGCCTTGACGGGGTCAGATAATAGCAGAAAGTGCCGGATTCTGCACTGTTTTTAGCCTGATTCGGCGCTGAATTTCGGCCCCATCCGGACCAGCTGAACCTACACCCGCATGGGCATCAGAACGTAAAGTGCGCCCGGATCGGCGGCGTCGCGCACGATGGTCGGCGAGGCCCCGTCGGAAAGGTCGAAACGGATGTTTTCGCCCTCGATCTGGGACGCGATATCGAGCAGATAACGCGCGTTGAAACCGATCTCCAGGGCCTCGGCCCCATTGAATGTAATCGCCACCTCATCCGTGCCGCTACCCTGCTCGGGATTGCTGGCGGACAGCACCACCGCGTCGCTATTCACCGACAATTTCACCGCCCGGGATTTCTCCGAACTTATGGTCGCGACCCGGTCCACGGCGGCCTGGAAACTCTTGCAGTCGGCTTCCATTTGCGCGTCGTTGCCTTGCGGAATGACCCGCCGGTAATCGGGAAAGGTGCCGTCGATCAGTTTCGAGGTCAAAACGATATGGTCCAGGGCAAAACGGATCTTGCTGTCCGAGAGGGCAACATCAACCATGCCGTCGTCGTCCTCGATCAGTTTCAATACTTCCAGGGCCGCTTTGCGGGGCACGATGACCCCAGGCATGACAGCCGCGCCGTCAGGCAGGGGCACGTCAACCTGGGCCAGACGGTGGCCGTCGGTGGCAACCCCCCGCAGCACCGGCGCATCCTCTGGCGCGTGCAGATAGATACCGTTTAGGTAATAACGGGTCTCCTCGGTGGAAATGGCGAAACGTGTCTTTTCGACCAGACGACGCAAGTCGGCCGCAGGCACACTGAAGCGGTGCGGCAGATCGTCGTCCGCCATGGCAGGAAAATCCTCCCGCGGCAGACAGGAGAGGGCGAATTTGGAGCGCGCCGCACGGACCGTCAGGCGGCCATCGTCACCGCCGCCGTCCAACTCGATCTGGGCCCCGTCAGGCAGCTTACGCACGATGTCGTGCAGCATATGGGCCGGCGCCGTGGTGCCACCCGCCTGTTGGATGTCGGCGCCCACGGTTTCCACCATGGCCAGGTCCAAATCAGTCGCGGTCAGGCCCAGGCTTCCGTCCTCTGCCAGCAATTGCACGTTGGACAGAATGGGAATGGTATTGCGCCTTTCAACGACGTTTTGCACATGGCCCAAGGCGCCCATCAGGGCCGAACGTTCTATGGTTAGCTTCATGATCCATTCGCCTATGAATCGGGTCGATCAGCATAGCAGATCACCGGCGGCAGCGAACCTGTCGCGGGCAGAAAGTGCGCCCCAGGGCCGCTAGTTCATCATGAAATGGGCCGAAGCGGTAGCAAATGGCTTGTCCCGGTCCGCCTGCCAGGCCACAGCACGGACATTGGCGACCCTTCGGCCCTGCTTGGTGACGATGCCCGTGGCGAAACTATCCTGGGGCCGGCCGGGGCGCAGGTACTCGACAGTGATGTTGATAATCCGGGGCAGTCTGACCTCGTCCATGGCGCCGATCAGCGAGATCATCGCCGCGCTTTCCAACAGGGCACCCGTGGTCCCGCCATGCAGGGCAGGGAGAACAGGATTGCCGATCAGCATATCCTGGAAGGGCATGATAGTGATCAATTCATCGCCCCGACGTTCGGCTTGAAAGCCCATCCAGCGGAAATAGGGCACCGCCGCAATGAGGGGCCCAAGGTCGCCGCTCTCGCGCGCGGCATGGATACCGTCGGACAGCTTCACCACGGCTTCATGTCCGGGTCAGCATGAACGAACCGGCGGCATGGGCGATGGGATCGTCGATATCGCCCTGATAGGCCATGCCTCGTGTGAACGCGATATTCTGGGTGGTGCGATAACACTGCACCTTGGCGAAAATTTCCTGCCGTGGGGCCGCGGGCTTTAGATAGTCGATGCGCAGATCCAGGGTCGCGGTTCGCACAGTGGCGCCCAAGATCGGCAGAATGCACATGCCGCTGAGGCTGTCCAGCAGCGACGTCACCACGCCGCCATGCACGATGCCGGTTTCCGGGTCGCCGACGAATTCCTCCCGGTGCGGCAGCTTTCCCACCGCTCCGGTCTCGTCCATGGAAAGCAGTTCCAGGCCCAGCGCGGCCATGTGGGGAATGTGCTCCCCCATCAATTGACGCATATTGTCGAAGTCAAACTCCATGCGGCGGACAATGCTGGCTGGTCCTCGCTTTGTCAAACGGGCTAGTCTTGGCCGAAATTTACTGGGAAAGGAAACGCAATGACGACGGCAAGCTGGCAGATCGGTGACGTGAAGATCACCCGGATCGTGGAACTGAGCGCCGTGCGCACGCCGGAGTTTGGCTATCGCAACCTGACGACGGAGGACATCCTGGGTCAGACTTGGCTGCAGCCCCATTTCGCCACAGCGGAAGGGGAATTGAAGTCCTGCATCCAGGCCTTTGTCCTCGAATCCCAGGGCCGGCGCATCATCGTCGATACCTGCGTCGGCAACGACAAGGTTCGCGGCAACGCGGCGTGGAGCAATTTGCAGGGGCCGTTTCTTGCCGATCTGACCGCGGCCGGATATCCCCCCGACAGCATCGATGTGGTGCTGTGTACGCACTTGCACGTGGATCACGTGGGCTGGAACACCATGCTGGTGGATGGCCAGTGGGTGCCGACGTTCCCCAATGCCACCTATCTGTTCGGGCGTATCGAATGGGAGCATTGGCAGCAGGAAACGGCCACGGAAATCGCCGGCGATATTGACCTGGAGGTCGTGGAGGCTGTCATCGACTGTGCCGCCGTCAATCAGGATTCGATCCGTCCGGTGATCGCCGCTGGCCTGCACCAGTTGGTGGAAGTGGATCATCGGGTCACGTCCGAGATCCAATTGGAGCCAACGCCAGGCCATACCCCTGGCCATGTCAGTGTGGTGATCAATTCGGCGGGCGAACGGGCCGTTATCACCGGCGATATGATGCATCACCCGATCCAGATCAGCCTGCCCGATAAATCCAGCAAATTCGACTACGACGTGGACGGCGCCTTAAAGACCCGCAAAGCCTTCCTCGACCGTTATGGCGATGACGATGTAATGGTATTCGGCACCCATTTCGCGGCCCCCACGGCCGGTCACATTGTCTCCCACGGCGATGCGTGGCGACTGAAGGTCGAGGACTAAGGCAAAGAAACGTCAACGTCCCGTGCCGCTGGGCAGGGTTCTTATTGATGCCGCTGGCGGCGGCGGCCATTCGGTCGTATATAACGGGAGACGTGGCATAGTACGGTTTGCAAGCGGGCCGGCATGAAAGCAACCAGAATACCGTCGTTTTTCGGGCTTGCCTCGCTGGCCGGCCTATGCATCGCGGCGGCTGTCATATTGACTGCGGCCCTGCCCGCCATGGCCGGCAACGGCGGCTATTTCCGCATCGCCACCGGCACCACCGCCGGGACATATTTCCCCATCGGCGCCCTGATTGCGTCGGCCATTTCCAACCCACCCGGCTCCCGGCCGTGCGAGGATGGCGGCTCTTGCGGCGTGCCTGGGCTGATCGCCGTGGGCCAGGCCAGCAAGGGTTCCGTAGAGAATGTAGGTCTGATCGCCAAGGGGGCCGTGGAATCCGGCCTCAGCCAGGCGGATGTGGCCTATATGGCATTCAAGGGTCTGGGCCGCTTCCGCGGCGGGGCGCCATACGACGGCCTGAGGGTGATCGCGACCCTCTATCCGGAACTGGTGCATCTGGCGGTGCGCAAATACAGCGGCATCTATGCCCTGGAGGATCTGCGCGGCAAGCGGGTCTCTTTGGGCGTGGTGGGATCGGGCACAGCACTGGATGCCGAGGTGATTATGGCGGCCCATGGGCTCGGCCTGACTGACTACAAGGCAGTGCATTTCGATTTGGGCGAATCCGCCGACCGCCTGCGCCTGGGCAAGCTAGATGCCTTCTTCATCATCGCCGGCACGCCAGTCCCAGCCATGGAAGACTTGGCGGAGCAGACCAACATCGCCCTTCTGCCGATCAGCGGCGTCCCCTCGGAACAGCTTCGGGAAAAATACCCATTCTTTACCAAGGCGATCCTGCCGGCTGGCGTCTACCGCAATGTGGAAGAGACCGAAACATTAAGCGTCGGGGCGCAATGGCTGGTCTCCGACCGCCTGGATGCGGAAAGGGTCTACGAGATGACTCGCGCCCTGTGGCATCCTTCGACCCGGCGGGTTCTTGACAACGGCCATCCCGTCGGCCGGCTGATCCAATTGGACAGCGCCTTGGACGGCCTCGGCATCCCCCTGCACGAAGGCGCCAAACGTTACTACAAGGAAATCGGCGCCCTACCTTAGGGTCGGCCCCTCCTCGTCGGCGGCGGGCAAATCGGGAGGTATCTCGCGGGCGGCCGCGGCGAGCCACATCTGCATATCGGACAGGTTCAACAGGGCATCAGCATAATCGCCGCTGACATCGTCGACAGCGATGCCGTAGAGGTGGAAACGAACCGCCACGGGGGCGAACATTGCGTCCGCGGCGCAGAACGATCCGAACAGGAATTCCCCATTCTCCACGGACCTGGCCCGCAGTTCGCGCCAGATTTGACAGATTCGGTCGATATCCTGCCTGACCTCGGCGCGGGGTTCGATCTGCGTTTCCGGGGATTGCACGTCGAATGAAAGATCATGGCGCAAATCTGCGAAGCCTGCGTGCATCTCCGCCGCAGCCGCGCGGGCCACGGCCCGCTGGCCCGCATCCCGCGGCCAAATGGGGGTATCTGGATGCGCCTCGGCCAGGAATTCGATGATGGCCAGGCTGTCCCAGATGGTCTGTTCGCCCAGGATCAGGATCGGCACCCGGCCAGCGGCGGAATATTGCAGGATCTTCTCGTGGGTATCGGGCTGATCCAGATTGATCAGGACTTCTTCGAACGGCAGGCCGAAATGGCGCATTAGCAGCCAGACCCGCAAAGACCAGGACGAGAGGTGCTTGTCGCCAATGATCAATCGATAGTAATCCATCGCGCCTTTCCGCCGGTTGCTGTAAATATCCGCAGACCACTTTGTAAAGGGAGCCGCCCGTGACCGCCAACATTGAATATGACCTCGACCCAAGCGCCATCCCTATTTGGCCCGTGGCCAGCGCCGATTTCCCCGATTGGCTAGCGGGGCAGGACGACAATGTCGGCGCCTGGTGCAAAAACAACGGGTTTTCAGGCGGAAAGGGCAAATTTCTGTTGCTACCCGGCCCGGACGGCGGCCTGGCCGGTGTCGTCTTGGGTCTGGGCGATGGCGGTGATGAGCCCGCCGACTATTGGTCTTTCGGCACCCTGTCAAAAGCGCTGCCGACCGGTGCCTACCGAATCGAGGGCAGCCTGACAGCAGCGAATGCGCAACTGGCGGCCTTTGCCTGGGCCCAGGCCGGCTATCGCTTTGTCCGCTATCTCGAGGATAAAAATGAAAATGGCGACGACGGTGCCCCGGCCCGGCTCTGCCTGCCGGCGGAGGCGGACGGCGACGCCCTGAAGGGTGCTATCCGGGGCAGCTTTCTCGCCCGCGATCTGATCAATACCCCGGCCTCGGATATGGGGCCGGAGGAACTGGCCCAGGCGGCCGATGCTCTTTCGGGCGAGTTCGGCGCAAGTTGCAAAATCATTGTCGGCGACGACCTGCTGGCGGCCAATTACCCAGCCATCCACGCGGTCGGCAGGGCCTCGGACAGGGCGCCGCGGCTGATCGATCTGTGCTGGGGTGATGCGGGCGCGCCAAAACTGACCCTTGTGGGCAAGGGCGTCTGTTTCGACACGGGCGGTCTGGACCTAAAAGGGGCCGCCGGTATGGCGAAGATGAAAAAGGATATGGGCGGGGCTGCTACGGTGCTGGGACTGGCCGCCATGGTGATGGCAGCGAAGCTGCCCGTGCGCCTGCGGGTGCTGATCCCCGCGGTGGAAAATGCTGTCTCTGGCAACGCCTACCGCCCCGGCGATATCCTTTCCACCCGCAAGGGTCTGACCGTGGAAGTAGGCAACACGGATGCCGAGGGGCGCATCGTGCTTTGCGACGCCTTGGCTGAAGCGGACGGCGAGGAACCGGACCTAATCATCGATATCGCCACCCTGACCGGCGCGGCGCGGGTGGCGCTGGGCACCGATTTGCCGGGGGTTTTCACTGGCGGTGACGACTTGGCCGCGGCCTTGGACCAGGCCGGGCGGGAGACGGACGATCCTACCTGGCGCCTGCCGCTGCACGGGCCATACCGGGAGTTGCTGAAAAGCAAGGTGGCGGACATCAACAATGTTTCCGACGGCGGCTTTGGCGGCGCCATCACCGCGGCGCTATATCTGCAAAGCTTCGTCTCAGATCCGGGTCGCTGGATGCATATCGATACCTATGGTTGGAACGACAAGGAGCGGCCTGGCCGACCCGCTGGCGGCGAAGGGCTGGCCATGCGGGCCCTGTTCGCCATGCTGGCAGACCGCTACGGAAGCGAAACAAGCGTTGATTAGAATGGGAAAAAGCTTGATCCGAAGTTTCTATTCCTATTCACTGCATAATCGCTTCGGAGCCGGCACGATCGCGCAAGGAAGATGGGAAGGGGGTCATGGCGGAAAAACTGACATCGCAAGAGGCCCTTAAGCTATGGCATCAGGCCTTGTCCGCCTCCGTTCGCGCCGAGGGGCCGGATCTTTCGGCCCGTCAGATGGCCATTTTCCTGCAGGTTTATTTGGAGCCGCCACCGCATACCGTGCGCGGCTTGGCTGCAAGCCTGCGCATTTCCAAGCCGGCGGTGGTCCGGGCTCTGGATACCCTGGGCCGGGCTGACTTCACACGGCGTAAACGGGACGAGCAGGACAAGCGCAACGTTCTGATCCAGCGCACGGTCAAAGGGTCGGTGTTCCTCAGCGAATTCTCTGAATGGGTGGTGGCGGCCTCCGAGACCCTTTGACGGCCATCTGATGACTTATTGATAAGCATGGATCCGCGAATTACACCGGCACGGGACGATTTGGCCGCCGAATGGCTGCGGGATCATGTTAAGGCGGACCGCTATGCCGCCGGCACACCGCGAACCGCCGTCCGGGACGGCGCACCGTTGCGCTTTTCGCCCGATCATGGCGCCACGTTGGAAAGCCAGCTGATCTATGGCGAAACGTTCCAAGTCTTTGATGAACGGGACGGCTGGTGTTGGGGGCAGAATCTGACGGACGGCTATGTAGGCTACGTGCCCAGTGCCGATTTGGCATCAAACCTGCCCGAGCCCGATCACCAGGTCGCCGCCCTGCATGCCCATTTTTATACCGAGCCGGATTTGAAGCGGCCCACCGCCGGTATCATCTCCATGTCCGCGCGGGTAAAGGTGGTGGATGTTTCAGGCCGCTTCTGCCGCACGGCCTCGGGCCATTGGCTGCATTCCCGGCATCTGGTTTCCCTGGAATACAGCACACTGGACATCGTCGGCACGGCCCTCAAGTTCATCGGCGTCCCCTATCTTTGGGGCGGTCGCACCGCCCAGGGACTGGACTGCTCTTCCCTGGTGCAGCTGGCCCTGGCCATGGCTGGTATTCCGGCGCCCCGGGACTCCGATCTGCAGGAAGCGGAATTGGGCGAAGAAGTCGCGATGAAGGACAGCCAGGATTTCTCCCAGTTGGAGGAAGGCGATCTGGTATTCTTTCCCGGGCATGTGGGCCTATTCGTGGACAATTGGCGTTTCCTGCATACCAATGCCTTCGATATGCAGGTCTCCCTGCATGGCTTTTCGGAAGTTCTCGACCGGGCCGAAAGTGACAACGCACCGGTCACTTCCATACGGCGGATCACGCCATCAACCTGAAGCAGCCCCAAGATACGGCATTAGACGAGGCGGCAACGATTGCCGGACAGGCCGCCCGCGAAGGCGGGACTTCGGCCCTGGCACCGTTCTCTGTGCGCAGTTTTCGCTTTCAATGGCCGGCCGATCTGCTCACCTCCTGGGCCTTCGAGATGGAGACCCTGATCCTGGGTTGGTACGTGCTGGTGGAAACGGAATCGGTGCTGCTGCTCACTGCGTTCGGTTCCTTGCAGTTTCTTGGCACCCTGATCGCGCCGATGTTCGGGGTCGCTGCCGACCGCATGGGCCGGCGGGCGGTGCTATGCGCCATGCGGGCGGCTTATGGCATCCTGGCCCTGGCGATCATGGTATTGGCCCTAACGGGCGATTTGAATGCCTATTGGGTGTTCGCCATCTCACTGGTGGCCGGCCTTGTCCGTCCATCCGATCTGGTGGTGCGGAATTCCCTGATTGGCGATACTGTACCGCCCGGTTGGCTGGCAAAGGCCATTGGGCTGTCGCGGACGACTATGGATTCAGCCCGCATCGCCGGCGCCCTGGCGGGGGCAGGATTATTCGCCACACTTGGCATCGGCCCGGCCTATGTGGGCGTGGTGGTGCTGTACGCGGTCAGCCTTGTCCTCACCTTGGGCGTTGCCGGTCGGAAGAACGCGCCCACGGCAACGCCGGCCTCACCCTGGCGGGAACTGAAGGACGGCCTGATCTATATCCGACAGAGCCAGCATGTTCTGGCCCTGATGTTGCTGGCCTTTCTGGTCAACCTCACCGCCTACCCCATATCCATGGGGCTGTTGCCCTATGTAGCGCGGGAAGTCTATGCCGTCGACCAGAACGGCCTGGGCCATCTCGTTGCCGGCTATGCCCTGGGCGCGCTGTTGGGCTCTATCGTCATGATCCTGCTGCCCGGCGGCCGCAACGCCGGCCGGATCATGGTGCTCGGCGTCCTGTCCTGGTATCTGGCCATGGCGGTCTTCGCATTCACTGAGACCAAGTGGCCCGGTTTTGCGGTGCTGTTGGCCGTTGGCATCCTGCAAAGCCTGGCCATGATCGCCATGTCCGTCACCCTGCTGCGCGTCACGCCCGAGGAATTCAGGGGCCGGATCATGGGCGTGCGCATGTTGGCGGTCTATGGCCTGCCCTTGGGCCTGCTCCTGGCCGGCGGCCTGGTCGATTGGAGTGGCCTGGCGGCTACCATCTGGCTCTATTCGTTCTTAGGGATCGTATGCACAATCTACATTGCTTGGCGCTGGCGCGCTGTTATCTGGCGCTAGTTGCATCGCGGGGTTATTCGAACTCCAGGCAGTACATGATCATGTCCACCCTTTCGCCGTCTGACGACAGCGGCAGGGAGAGGATGCTGTAGCGTTGGAAATCCTTGGGCGACCATGTCATGGGCACGCCCGCTTCGAAAAGCGGCTTGCGGCCGTCCACGACCCGGTTGGCCCGTTCCATCGCCGTCTCGATCCCTTTAACCTGATCGTAATAGTCGCCGGTCCCATCCCGTCCGTTCGCTTCCACTACCGCGGTGCCGACCAAGCGTACCCGATAGCGTCGGGGTTGATGCTCGACATCCACAAGCACCAGATGGGGCAGTGCGTTTGCGAATTCTATGGGATCGAAATCGCTGCGGGCGGGAAGTTTATTCGCCCGGGCAACTTCCGTATACCAAGCGAAAATCGTCCGCTGCCCGTCACTTCTTAACGCGCAAGGATCGACATCGCCGACTAAGCTCATCGTAGGCACTCGCCGCTCATACCACTGGACTGAGACAGAAACATCGTCCGATAAAGTCAACATATTACTACTTTTTGTAAGTTTTCCGAGGAATAGGCTTCAACTGATTCGCTGACGGATGGCGGCCGAAACCAGTTCACTCAATACCACCACGATGAAGATAGAAATCAGCATGACCCCCACCTCGCGCCAGGCGAACTGGTTGATGGAGGAATAGAGCATGATGCCGATGCCGCCCGCGCCCACGAAGCCCAGGACCGTGGATTCCCGGATATTGATATCCCAGCGATAGACTGTAGTCCCCCATATCACGGGCAGGACCTGGGGCAGAACACCGATCCAGAGTACCTGCAGGCGCGATGCGCCGGTGGCCTCGATGGCCTCGACCGCGCCCTCGTCGATCTCCTCGATGGCCTCGGCAATCAGCTTGCCCATGAAGCCGATGGAACGGGCCGCAATGGCCCAGACGCCCGCGACGGGGCCGGGGCCGAAAATGGCGATGAACAGCAATCCCCAGACAACCGTGTTGACCGAGCGCGAAGTCACCAGAATGAAACGGCCGATGATCCATGTCACGTTGTTTGGAGTGGTATTGCGGGCGGATATGAAAGCGATGGGAAAGGCGATGATGAATGTGACGATGGTGCCCAGGGTGGCGATATGCACGGTTTCCACCAGAGGATCTAAGACATCCTGGAAAAAGGCCCAATCGGGCGGAAACATGCGCCCGAACAGGTCGCCTGCCTGGACATGGGCATCGAGGAAATAAAACCAGGGGATATCCAACTGGTGCACGGCCCAGACCGCTACGAACATCACCCCCAGATACCAAGCATAGCGGATCAAAGTGAGGCGCGGCGTGAATCGGCGCCAGACCTCTGGATAGCGCTTGGCGTGTTCTGCCGGGCTCATCGCAATTTGCCCCTGATCCAGGCGCTGAAGAACTCGCCGATAAATACCAGGGCGACGATGGCGATCAGGATTGCCAGGCTGAAATCAAAGTCATATCGGTTGAAGGAAGCCTGCAGCACCTGCCCGATGCCCCCCGCGCCGACGATGCCGACAACGGTGGAATGGCGGATATTGGCATCCAGGCGATAGATGGAAACGCCCAAGTACCGGGGCAGGATTTGCGGCGTAATGGCGTAGACCAGAAATTTTGGGAACGAGGCGCCCGTGGCCCGCACGGCCTCCATGGACCCTGGCGAGAGATTCTCGATATCCTCCGCCAGCATCTTGGCGATAAAACTGAGCGAGGCAACGATCAGTGTCAGCACGCCGGCCAAGGGCCCGAAGCCGAAGATCTTGACAAATATGATGGCAATGATGACCTCGTGGAAGGTGCGGGTCAGAACAATGATGCCGCGGGCGACCAGATAAACCGGCCTTGGCGCCAGATTGCGGGCGGCGCACAGCCCCACGGGCACCGCCAAGGCCATGCCGAAGAAGCTGGCTGCAAATGCCATCTGCAGGCTTTCGCTGATGCCTTTGAGGAGCAGCTCCCAGCGCCCGAAGTCCGGCGGGAACATGCGGCCGAACAGATTGCCGGCCCGTTCGAAACCCTGGGCTGTTCTAGGCCAGTCCACTTCCAGGGAGCCCACCGCCCAAAGGATATACAGCACCACGGCGGCCACAACGGCGCGCTGGAGATGGGGATTGGCGATCAGGCCCGGCCGTTTCCAGCGCCTGGGATAATCGCCGGCGGCCTGGCTGCTCATCCCGCGGCCGCGGCCTTTTCCAAGGGGTCGCTACCGCCAGGCCGGTCGTCATCGCCGCCATCGGCCCCATCAGTGGCGACGGTGCTACTCCAATCCTCTTCGCCGTAGATTTCGGTCAGGACCGACTCGTTGAGCTCGTCTGGCTTGCCGTCGAAGACAATCTTGCCGGCGGCCAGGCCGATAATCCTGTCGGCATAGGTTTGCGCCAGGGGCACGTCATGGATGTTCAACAGGGTCGGCGTGTTCCGTTCATGGGCCAATTCGACGATAATGCGCATGATCTGGCGCGACGTCTTGGGGTCCAGGCTGGCGGTGGGCTCGTCCACCAGCAACAGATCCGGCTGCTGCATCAGGGCCCGGCCGATGCCGACGCGCTGGCGCTGGCCGCCGGAAATGGCATCAGCCCTGGTATTCTCATAGCCTTGCAAACCGACCCGTTCCAGCAGCTCATAGGCCGCCTGCACGTCCTCGGGGGGATAATTGCGGCGATAGCTGCGCCAGAAACTGACATAGCCCAGGCGCCCAGAAAGCAGGTTTTCCATTACCGTCAAACGGTCGACCAGATTGTATTCCTGAAAAATCATGCCCATGCGCCGCCGCGCCTTGCGCAGGGCCCTTCGGCCCAATGTGGTGATCTCCAGGCCGTCTAGTTCGATGCTGCCGGAAGTGGGCTCGACCAGACGGTTGACGCAGCGGATCAAGGTCGACTTGCCCGCCCCCGACGGCCCGATGATGGCCACCACCTGGGGCTCGGCCACGGTCAGGCTGACGCCATGCAGGGCGCGCAGACCGGTTGGGTACTGCTTAACGAGATCTTTGATGATCAACATGCTTCAGGCCCGGAAGACGGGTGCGCCGGCACCGTTCCGATCCGGCGCGCCCGATTTCCGAAGGACGTTCGTCCGCCTCACTTCTTCTTCTTTTTCTTCTTCTTGACCTTCAGGCCTTTCAGAGAGGCATCCGTGTAGATCACACCATTGGTCTCCTGAATGGTGCGGATATCGGCCCAATGCTCCTTGAAGGTGATGGGAATGAACTTGTCCGACTTCTTGCCGAATTCTTTCTTCAAGGCGGTGCCGGTCCAATCGAAGCTCAAGAAGGCATCCGTGATCTTTTTCTGCAAATCGGGATGCAGATTGTGGGCATAGCCGTAGGATGTGGTGGGAAACAGGCGCGATTGCCAGATCACCCGCAGATTGTCCTTATTGACCACGCCCTTGTCGTGCATGCGGTCCAGCACGGAAGATGCCACCGGTGCCGCGTCGTAGTCCTTGTTGGCGACGCCCATGATGGAATTGTCGTGCTTGCCGGAGTAATTCACTTTGTAGTCCTTGTCCGGCACCACGCCCATGGACTTGAAAAGGGCGCGCGGGGCCTGGTTGCCCGAGTTAGACGACGGCGTCACATGGGCGATCTTGCGCCCCTTGATGTCCGCAACTTTCTTGATGTCAGTATCCTTGTGGGTGATCAGTTGCAGGCGGTAGCCGAACTGACCGTCGGCCTTGCCCATAATGGCGATGGGCACGTAACCGGCCAGATTGACGCCGAATACCGTGGGCCCGGTGGAGATGCCCGCCACATGCAGGCGGCCCGAGCGCATGGCCTCGACCTGGGCGGCATAGGACTCGGCACCGTACCACTTCACCTTTTTGCCGGTTTTCTGTGCCAAATAGTCCATGAATTCAGAAAACACATTCTCATAGACCGAGGGATCCTCGACCGGGGTGTAGGAGAAGATCAGGGTCGAGGGATTGAGCCATTTCGATGAATCGGTGGGCGTATCGGCCACCAGATCGCCATTGTCGTCACAAAAGCGGCTGTCGAGTTTGCCGCGGTTTTGACAGGCCGCCGCCGGGTTGATGCTGGCCAGGGCGAAAGCCACAGCGGTTGCGCCGATAATGCCGGCGGACAGGAACCGCCGCTTGTTCACGGACAATTTCATGATGCTCTCCCAGTTCGAATGTTGTCATTGTTATGGATGAACTGTGGCACGGTTTGGGGCCCGTGGCAATTTCACCGAGCACCGATCAGGGCCCTTGCCAGCTCTGCGAATCCCGCCCCCGAGGATGCTTCAGTGACATAGGCCGGTTCCGCATCAATACGGCCCTTGAAAGCGCGTACATTGGCGACGCCGACGGCGTTCTGGAAGTATCCGAACAGGGGCGCATCGTTGGGGGAATCGCCGACGAATACCACTTTTTCATTGTCGGCATCGGCGTCGATGGAAAGTTCCCGGGACAGGAACAGTTTGGTCATGCTCAGCTTGTCATGGGCCCCGAACCAGCCGTTGACGTGGATCGAGCTGACTTTCGCGGTGGCACCGGCTGCCTGGAAGATGTCGACTATTCGGTCCACCTGATCCGGCCCCAGTTCGGGGACATCTTCACGGAAATCGATGGCCAGATCTACCTGGCGGCCAAACTGATCGGCGGCGACGGCGGCACCGGGGACTTCATCGAGGATTTTAGCCGCCAGGGCATCCAGGCGGCGGCGGTTTTCAGCCCGCGATCTTTCATCCTGGCTGTAAAGTCGGAGCATGCGCCGTGCCTTGCGGTCATAACGGAAATAGAAGGCGCCGTTCTCGCCTACCACGCCGTCCACGGGCCACATGCGTGCGATATGGTCGCACCAGCCGGCCGGCCGGCCCGTGATCGGCGCAAGCAGAAAGCCCGCCGCGCGAAGGTCCGCCATGGCGTTATAGGCAGGCGCGGTCAATTCCCCATCCGTGGTCAGGGTATCGTCGATATCGAACAGCACCGCGCGCACCTTGGACATTCGCAATTCGGGAAACGCGGCCAGGGGCTTCATGACCTTCGACATCTCTTCATCTTTCCATGGAAAGGCTGCTACAAGGGGATCGGAACCAGTCTAGTTGCGGTATGGGAGTAAACGAGGCAATGGTGGCATTGAATCCGGGCGTGGTGTACGGCGAAGATTACCGGGCCCTGCTAGGGGCCTGCAAGGACGGTGCCTATGCCCTGCCGGCGGTCAACGTGGTGGGCACAAATTCCATAAATGCGGTGTTGGAGGCCGCGGCCCGCAATAATTCAGACATCATCATTCAGCTTTCCAACGGCGGCGCCCAGTTTTTCGCCGGCCAGGGCATGGGGAACGGCGATGCCGCCAAGGTGTTGGGTGCGGTATCCGCCGCCCAGCACGTCCATCTCCTGGCCCGCCATTACGGCATCTGCGTGGTGCTGCACACCGACCATGCCGACCGCAAGCTGTTGCCCTGGATCGACGCTTTGATCACCGAGGGAGAGAAATTCTACAAAACTCAGGGCCGCCCCCTT
Source organism: uncultured Rhodospirillaceae bacterium (assembly GCA_964344935.1). GTDB lineage: Bacteria > Pseudomonadota > Alphaproteobacteria. The sequence goes on along the minus strand of CAYFPL010000005.1, from coordinate 240,182 downwards.
TATACCTCCCACATGCTGGATCTGTCCGAGGAGAGCCTGGAGGACAACCTATCCATTTGCGCCGCTTACCTGGAACGGCTGGTGCCGCTGGAAATGAGCCTGGAGATGGAATTGGGCGTCACCGGCGGGGAGGAGGACGGCGTCGGCAGCGATCTGGACCAGATGGACAACGCCAAGCTCTACACCCAGCCCGACGAGGTGCTGCAGGCCTATGACCGCCTTTCGCCCATCGGGCATTTCTCCATCGCTGCCTCGTTCGGTAACGTGCATGGAGTCTATAAGCCCGGCAACGTACAGTTGCGGCCCGAGATTTTGAAGGAAAGCCAGGATTTGGTGGCCGCCACCCATGGCACAGGCGAAAATCCTCTGGACCTGGTGTTCCATGGCGGCTCCGGCTCGGAGAAGGGCAAGATCGAGGCCGCCATTGACCATGGCGTCTTCAAGATGAACATCGACACCGACACCCAGTTCGCCTTCGCCCAGGCGGTGGGTGGTTATGTGGATGAAAACCCAAGGGCCTTTAGGTATCAAATCGATCCCGACGACGACACACCCTATAAGAGTAAATACGACCCCCGAAAATGGCTGCGCCAAGGCGAATTGGCGGTGGCGGCGCGCTTGGATGAAGCCATCGTTGATCTGCGTTGCGGCGGCAAGAGCCTTGCCAATGGCTAAGGCCGCGTCGCAGACTAGGGGAGCAAGTGTTTGTTAAGACAAACAGATTGTGGATAGGCGGTGGATTAAGATGTGAATAACTTGGTAAACTGTTGAAATTTAATAGTTTTTAAGGAAACTTGTTGATTGCTGATTTGCGAACTCTAAAATCTACCATTAAGAGGTTTTTGTAAGCCATTAATAAATAATTAACTTTTACACTTTGTTAAGAATTTGCTTCAAAGTGGGACTAAAAAGACGAATGGTGTCATTGGTTTCGGCAGATAAATTTGGACGTTCTGTAAGAAAGTCGGGATAGGGAGGTTGATCATATGCGTATTGACGGCGGGCGAACATACGCCGGCGATCTGGTCAATCTGGACCAGGGTCTGATCAGCCGGGATATCTTCACCGCGGCGGACATTTACGCCGATGAGTTGGAGCGCGTCTTCGCCCGGGCCTGGCTGTTCGTGGGCCACGAAAGCCAGGTGCCCGAAAACGAGGACTATATACTTTCGCGCATGGGCGAAGAGTCCGTGATCTTCAACCGGGACCGCAATGGCAAGTTGCATGTCTTCCTGAACAACTGCCGCCACCGCGGTATGCGGGTCTGCCGCTATGACAAGGGCAACAGCCGCAAATTCATGTGCCCCTTTCATGCCTGGACCTTCTCCGACACCGGTGAATTGATCGGCGTGCCGAAGATGGAGAGCGGCTATCACAACGAACTGGATCGCAGCCAATGGGGCCTGATCGAGGCCCGGGTCTATAGCTACCGTGGCTATGTCTTCGCCTGCTGGGATGCCGCCACCCCGGATTTCGAAACTTATCTGGGCGATCTCAGATTCTATTTTGACGATTATTGTGAACTGCCTAACGGCACTTATGGCGAGTGGGAAGCCTTTGGCGGAATCTTCAAATGGAAGATGCCCTGCAACTGGAAATTCGGGGCCGAGAACTTCGCCGGCGACTATTACCACAACCCTTCGCACGCCTCCGTGGATCAGGTCATCCTCTCGCCGGCCGGCACCAAGGGGCGACATACCTATGACGACGTGACGAAGAAACGCGAAGCCTGGAAGCTGAACATCTGCATCACGCCCGAGGGCCATACCTCCCGCGGGCAGCTATTCAAAGATGACTATGACTACATGCCGACCTACCAGGAAATGGCGGTGGTGGAGGACTATTTCCGGGATTGTTATGCCCAACGCCAGGCCAAGCTGGGGGAAAAGGCGCGCTGGTTCGGCCATGGCGGCACCATCTTTCCTAACGTCAGCTATTCCAACGGGGTGCAGTCCATGGGCACCTGGCACCCATCAGGCCCGCACCAGACCGAAACCTGGCGCATCTTCCTTGCGCCCAAGGAGGCTCCGGACGAGGTCAAGAACGTCCTGCGCCATTACGTCATCCGTTATCAGGGCCCGTCCGGCCTGACCGAACAGGACGATATGGAAAACTGGGGCTCCTCCCATGAGGGCGCCCGGGGCACCATTGCCCGGCGCTATGACTATCATTACGGCATGGGCCAGGGCTATGAACGCCAGGGCTGGCCGGCGGCATGGCTGGGCGGCGAGGTTTATGCCACCGAGGACGTTTCGGAACAGAACCAAAGGGCATTTTATGGCCGCTGGGCCACCGATATGGACATCCCGCCCAATATCGACCGCATACATCCTGGCAAAAAGACGGTGGAGGCGGCGGAATAGTCATGGATCCGAGCCGGGAACAGCTGCTCGAGGACCTGCTGCTGCGCTATCAGGTGGAGCGGTTCTACACAGGCGAGGCGGAACTTCTGGACAGCCGCCAGTTCGATGCCTGGCTGGACCTCCTCGCCGATGACATACGTTACTGGATGCCGCTCGCCACCAACCGGGAATACGGCGACTGGGACAACGAACACAGCCGGGAAGGCAAGGATTTGAACTGGTTCGATGAAGGCAAGTTCGAACTGGAACAGCGGGTCAAACAGATCCAGACCGGTCTGCACTGGGCCGAAGAACCGGTCAGCCGTACTTCGCACATGTTCAGTAATCTGCAGGTGGAGGCCAACGGCGACGGCACCATCCACGCCGCCACCAGGTTCCTGGTCTATCGCAACCGCACCAACGAAGAGACAGACTTCTATGTCGGCAAACGCCGCGACCATCTGCGGCGGAACGGCAACGGCGGTTTCAAGATCGCCCGGCGGGAGATATTGTTGGACCAGCACGTGTTATTGGCGAAGAACCTGACAACGTTCTTCTAGCTTGGCAAATGCCTGAACTTCGCGCCGAAATCATCGATCTGATCCACCGTCATATCGGCACCGTAACGACTAGCTGGAGTGTCGGGACGTTCGGGGCCATTGCGGAGTTTCATCTCGATGCCGGTGAAAGCGTCGAGCGGGCTTTGTCGCCCATGGGCGGCACGCTGGCGACGACGCGCGGCGCCATGCACATCGAACTGCCGGAGAACATCCACGTTGCACCGTATGAAACTTTGCGGCGGGACGGTGAACGTTGGAGCCAGGGCGTCAATTTTTGCCTTCCCGGCGATGCCGCGGCGTGTGCAGGCCGCGACAGGCTGACAGAGCTGGGCCCCGACCGGGACGCCGTCCGGAAGGTGGACCGGCCCAGCATTCTGTTCGATATCGGGCTTGGCATTGGGCACATGGATGCCTGCATCCGAACAGATGACAGCGACCTGATCGCTATTTTGCGCGAAAACGAAGGCGCCTCTATCTGGGCGTTGGAAAGCCCGGCCCTGGGGGCGATTATGGCGCACAGCCCGCACCGGGTCTTTCTTTCCCAAGCCGGCCGGGTCGAGGTGTTCCAGGACATCCCCCCGGACGAAGACAGTGCAGAGACGCCCCAAGGTCCACACACCCATGTGCTGCCGCGCCTGTTGCAATTAGGCCAAAGTCACAGCGCCGCGATCCCCGTACCGACGGGGCACCTGCCGTGCCTGTCCATGTATCCCGCCAGTCCGGTATCCGACGAACTGGGGGCGCCGAAAGCTTTTGACACCGCCGCCCATGGGTCTTTTCAGGAGCTGATGGAGCAGTTCGCCGAACCGGGCATCGTCGAACTCAAGGCGCGCACCATGGCCGCCGTACGGGCGGGTGAAGCGCCATTAGAAGAGAACCTGTCGCGTCACGAAAAAACAGCCCTGCGGGCGGCCCTGCGCCAGTTGCGTTATCTCGATGGCCCCTCCGAAGCGCTCTCCGCCTGGCGCAGCGTGTTCGATTCCGCCAAGGACGAAGATAACGAAGCGCCCTGGCACAATCCCTAGGCCGGGAGCGTCCGCCTACCAGTTTTCCAGCCACGGCCGCAGCACCACCTCGAAGGCCCAGGTGGAGCGGTGCTGGCGGTGCAGTTGCAAATAGACATCGGCAATGCGGTCCGGATCGGCCAGATTGTCGTTCACATCCGTGCCGGCGCGCCGGTGTTGCCGCGTACCATCGGCTTGGGTCCAGCCGATGGCGGCATCGATGGGTACTTGCGCGATGTGAATGCCCTGGGGCATCAACTCCCGGGCCAGGCTTTCCGCCAGACCGGATTTGGCCTGGCAGGTCATGGCGAAGGCGCCGCTGTTGGCATAGCCCTTCATGGCGGCGGAGGCATTGGTGAAGATGATGCTGCCGCGATGGCCATCACCCGCTGGCTCCACTTCCAGCATCCGGGCGGCGGCTTGCTGTGCCACCAGAAATGCGCTGAAGGCGCCGTTCTTGATGGTTTGCAGGGCCAGTTCCGGCGCCGCCTCGGTGATGCCCTTGCGAAAGATGTCAGGCACCCGTCCATCGATGTTGTGCACCACCAAACGGGGCATCCCTAAATCCGCCGTCACGGCGTCGAACAATTGCGCGACGGAGTCTGGATCCGCCGCATCGCAGCCATAGCGCATGGCTCCGGTCCGCTCGGACAGTTCCAGCATCACATCCTTGTCCGGATTGCGCGCCGCCACGGCGACTTTCATGCCGTCTTCGGCAAACAGACGGGCGCAACTGGCGCTAATGCCTGGTCCCCCGCCGACGATTAAGGCGACTTCCGCCGCCGTATCCGTTTCGCTCATTTGCGTTCTCCCCCTATCTTTTTTCCAGCGGCCTCCAGCTTGCCGTAACCAGGGCAAGGGGCGCAAGAAAAGCAGGGACAGGGGCCTATTTCTGTAGGAGACTTGAGCTCGGAGCAGGCGATATGAACCATCGAAACAGCAATCTACAGAACCTTGTCGACGCAACCCAAGGCGTCATCCAGGCACGGGCCACGGACTACCCTGAGGCCATGGGGATGGCGGAAAAGATCTTCGCGGCCCTGTCAACGCCCGGCGCGGGAGGCGAAAACGCCCCAACCCGCCTGCCGGTCTGCGGCCATCTCTCGAGCGCCTATGAACAGGCCCACAAGGGTGGTACGGCCATCGCCACTTTGACCGATGCCTTCGCCGCCATGGAGCCGGAGCTATCCTGGCAGCAGCGCGTGGGCGCGGCGGGGGCGCCCGGGGATTTCGACGGCAATCATGCCAATGCCATATTGGTGGGACGGGGTGGCCTGGAAGTGCGGGAGGACGTCCTGATCGGGGTCAGCCTGCTGGCGCCGGGCACGCCCTATCCCCGCCACCAGCACCCGCCGGAAGAACTCTACATCGTGCTCTCGCCTGGTCGATGGATGCAGAGCGATGGGCCGTTTGCCGCCAAACAGTCCGGCGATCTGGTGCATAACCCGCCCAATGTCTGGCACGCCATGGCGGCGGACGAGGTACCGCTGCTGGCCGTCTGGTGTCTTTGGACCGGCGCTTGATACACGGTCGGGGCTGCACCCACGCCGGCAATTATTGCCTAATGTCGCCCGGCAATGGTTTCTCATGGTTAAGCCCGGATTAACCGACAGCGGCTGGCGATACGAATAGCCTAATAAAATCAATGGGTAATGTGGGCGCTCAACCTGGCAAGGCTGGCACCGATTTTGCTTTCGGTTGGGCGACACATGTCTGGTTGGAACGCCGCCGGTTTTGCAAAGGAGGAGAGGCGCTGCCATGTCCTTGTCCGTGAACACGAACAGCGCCGCGTCGACGGCGTTACGGGCCCTGAACGCCACGAACCGAGCACTTCAGACCACACAGCTTCACATCACCACGGGCCTGCGGGTCAATGGCCCGACGGATGACGCCTCCTCCTACGCGATCGCCCAGAACAAGCGCGGCGAGATCGCCGGTCTCAGTGCGGTGCGCCAAGCCCTGGCGACGGCGGAATCAACCGTCGGGGTGGCGATCAACGCGGCCCAGGCAATCTCCGACCTGCTGTTGGAGATGAAGGCCAAGACGGTCCAGGGTATGCAGGCCGGCCTGGATGCCGCCTCGCGCACCGCCCTGACCAACGACTTCTTCGCCCTCCGCGATCAGATCGATACAGTGACGGCAACAGCCGATTTCAACGGCGTAAATCTGGTGGAGAACGGTGCCACGGACATCGAGGTGCTCTCCACCACGACCGGCGATACGTTCACCGTTCAGGCGAACGCGATCCAGGCCATAACTCTGCAATTTGGCCTGCCGAATACCGACCTCTATAGCGAATCGAATGCCACCGGCACCCTGACTGTCGTGAACAATGCCATCGACACGGTCTCGAACGCCCTGGCCTCTTTTGGTTCTTCCGCCAAGCGGATCGACCTGCAGGCCGACTTCATCACCAAGCTGTCCGACATTCACAAAGAGAGCATCAGCACGCTTGTGGATGCGGACCTGGCCGAGGAAAGCGCCACCCTGCAATCGCTGCAGATCCAGCAGCAATTGGGCGTGCAGGCCCTCTCCATCGCCAACGCCGGGCCGCAAAGCATCATCACCCTGTTCAGGTAGGCGTCGTTGTTTCTTTCGGAACGTCAGGCGGCCTGGGCTTCACCGGCGTTTAAGGCGGCAACTTGATCCTGTGCCCGGGCCAGGGCGTCGTCCTTCAGATCCGGTTTCGCCAAGCCTTCGGCCGTCACGACGTTGACATCCGTAATGCCAAGAAAGCCAAGGATCTGCGTCATATAGGGCATTTGATGGTCATTGCCCGTACCTCCATATATCCCGCCGCGCGCGGCGAAAATATAGGCTGTCTTGCCCTTTAGCAGGCCCTCGGGCCCATTTTCGGTGTAGCGGAAGGTGATGCCGGCGCGGGCGATATGGTCGATCCAGGCCTTCAGGGTGGAGGGTATTCCAAAATTGTACATGGGCAACCCGATTACGACCACATCCGCCGCCTGGATCTCGGCAATCAGGTCGTCCGAGAGGGCCACGGCGGCGGTCTGTTCGGGAGTGCGGCCCTCCGGCGCCCCCATAAAGCCGCCAACGGCCACGCTATCCAAATGGGGCAGTGGATCGGCGGCTAGGTCCCGGACAACAACTGTACCGTCGGGATGTTGCGCCTGCCAGCCGTTCACGAACTGGTTGCTGAGGCCTGTTGACTGACCATTGTCGCCGAAAATACTGGATTGGATGTGAAGCAGGGTGGCCATGAGATTTCCTTTCCGGGTCCGCTTTGTTGTTTGCCTGCCCACAATTTAGTTCCAATTTTCGGAAGTAAAATTAGTAATATTCGATGTTTTAGATCGAATTTTTCGATATAAAGGCCTATGGACCGGCTCCGCACCACATTGGAACACTGGCGTTGCGCCCAGGCGGTGGTCGCGGAAGGGGGTTTCGCTTCGGCGGCCAAAGCGCTGCACAAAAGCCAATCCTCCGTCAGCCATGCGGTCAAGGAGCTGTCGCAGCGCCTCGGCGTACCCCTATTTCAAATTCAGGGCCGGCGCGCGGTCCTGACACTGGAAGGACGGGAATTGCTGCGCCGCGCCGAACGTCTGTTGAACGACGCCGCAGCTCTGGAGAACACCGCCAGGGCCATGGAACAGGGTTTCGAGGTACAGTTGGCGGTGGCCGTCGATGTGATCGCGCCCAACGCTTTTGTCATTGCCGCCTTGCAGCGCTTTGCCGAGGCTGCGCCCAACACCCGGGTCGAGGTCTTCGAAACGGTTCTCTCGGGCACCAACGAGGCCTTGGTCGAGGGCCGGGTGCAAATGGCCCTTGCCAGTTCCATACCGCCTGGCTTCATAGGCGCACCGTTGTTCGAGATCGAGTTTCTGGCGGTCGCGCACCGGGACCATGCGCTCCACCATTACGGCCGGCCCCTTGATTTTGACGACCTGCGCCAGCATCGACAGATGGTGTTGCGGGATTCCGGGCGCCAGGATTTCGATGCCGGTTGGCTGGGCTCGGAACAGCGATGGACCTTCACCAATAGCCTGGGCTCTTTGGATGCCATTCGTTCCGGCGCCGGCTTCGCGTGGCTGCCCGATCATATCGTCCGCGAAGACCTGCAAGCCGGGCGCCTGCGGCAGCTGCCCCTGCGGGATCATCCCCGGCGCCGGGTGATGCTGCAACTCATCACGCCGGCCAGCCCGGAATTCGGCCCTGGCGCCCAAGCCCTGGCTGACACCATCAAACAAACGGCCGGCGATTGGCGGGCGTAAACGAAGCCCAAGAAGAAAGGAATTGCGATGGCGGAAGACGAAGTTTTACTGGTTGAAAAACGCGGTGCTGTTGAATGGGTGACGTTGAACCGGCCGGACAGTCTGAATGCCATGAACACAGGCTTGGTCAAGGCGCTGCGGTGGTATTTCGAAGGCAAGTATGATGACCTCGACACCCGCATCATTGTGCTCAAGGCAAATGGCAATAATTTCTGCGCCGGGCTGGATTTGAAACAGCCCTCTCCCGTAGCCCGCACGGTGGAAGAACGCCTGGCCGGGCAGATGAACATCCGGGATATCTACAAGGCCATGCGCCGTTGCCCGCAACCCATCGTGGCACTGGTACAGGGGGCGGCCTGCGGCGGCGGCTTTTCGCTGGCCCTTGCCTCCGACATCCGCATCCTGGGCGAAAGCGCCAGAATGAATGCGGCCTATATCACCATCGGTTTGACCGGCGGCGATATGGGATCGAGCTACTTCCTGCCCCGTCTGGTGGGCACGTCCCTGGCATCGGAGTTATTGCTGACCGGCCGTTTCATCATGGCGGATGAAGCGCTGCAGCATCGCCTCTGTTCCCGCGTGGTGCCGGACGATCAATTGGAATCCGCCGCCGACGACCTGATCGAGGCCATGCTGGCCAATTCGCCGTTCGGGCTGCGCCTGACCAAGGACGCCCTAAATTTCTCCATCGATGCGCCCAGTATGGATGCCGCCATGGCTCTGGAGGACCGCCAGCAGATCCTGGCCACCTATTCCGGCGAAATGGAAGAGCGGCGCCAGCGTTTCAAGAAGGACGACTAGCGGCGTTCACGCACTCAGCCGTCGTCCTTGTTGATCTTGAAGCGGAAATCGCAATGACTGGCACCGCCCATGATGGTCTGGGTCCGGGTCAGGGTGACGTCAGGGTTATAGCCCTCGCACAGGGAACCATCGCGGCCACAGGAGAGAATTTCGCCGATGTGGGAAAGGCCCATGTCCCGGTAGGTTTCGGCGTAGCGGCAACGGGTAACATTGAAATCCAACTGATTTTCGCTGGTGTGCAGGTTCTCCTTGGTCAGGGCGTCGCCCTTGGACCAGCGCCCCGTCAGATTGGCAAAAGTGGCCAGATTGTTGGGTTCGTCCGTACTCGCGGCAAGTTCCGCGCCTTGACGCACCGCATCACGGTTGATCGCTGTAGTAAGTATTTCCCGGGCTCTTTCCTCGCCCAGGGCGTTGACCATCTCCTCGTAGATAGGCTTGATGATATTGGCCTCGATGCGGCGGACTTCCAGGATCGGCAGCTCATCCATGATGCGGTCTTCCTTCCAATCTAACGATGGTGTTCCCCATTCGGAGGACAGCTTAACAGATCAATTCATCCGCCTTCAAAACTGATTTCGATTTTTGTGACGTGGGCCACTGTTAACCACGGCCGCCAACCCCATATCCATATCGTGGGAAGCGGGAAGCCGCATCCACGAAAGGGCAAACCGCCGGCGACGGCGGGACGCAAAGCCACCGGCCATTTGAGAGATGGCAGCGGGGTTACCGAAGGAGATAGGCTATGCTTTCATCTATCGCATTCACGTTCGAGACCTATTGGATGGTCTGGACCACCATGTTCCCCAACATCCCTTTCTGGAGCCCCCACGGTGCCATCATAACGCCGATCCTGCTGGCCGCCCTTTGCGCCCTGATGGGCAAGCAGGCCTGGCACCTGTGGCGGCGCGGTTGAGGTTGCACCGGGCACGTCAATTTAGTGACATCAACTCTCCGCCGATAGACAACTCCAATACCGTATCCATCGCCGCTTAGAACTGCGCCGGAACCAGCTGCCCGCGCCCACCGCCCTGGCTGCCCAGGCGCATCACCATGAATGCCACCAGCAACAGATTGAAAAAGTTGAAGATGATGGCGGTCAGGAAAGCCATCGTATAGGCCGCGGTCAGATCGTAGACAAAACCACCGATATAGCCGCCAAGAGCCATGCCGATGGTGCCAAAGAGGAAAATCACCCCGATGCGCCAGCCGGCCTGACTGGCATGAAACAGTTCCCGGATGATGATGGCGTACATGGGCACGATGCCGCCATAGCCGATGCCATAGAACACCGAGACCAGATAGAGGCCTTCCAGTGTGTCGACGTACATATAGAGGGCGAGGCCCAGAAGCTGCATGGCGGAGCCGAACAACAGGGTTTTGAGGCCGCCGATACGGTCGGCGAGCCAGCCATAGGCGAGGCGTGAAAGAAACGCCGTAAACAAGAGAATGGACAGCATTTCCGTGCCCCGGGCCGCGGCGAAGCCCAGGTCCGAGCAATAGGCGACGATATGCACCATGGGCATGGACATCGCCACGCAGCAGCCGACGATGGCCAGACACAGCATGACAAAGACGGTGGTGGGCCGCATGCCCAGGATCTGATCCTCCCCCGCCGCCGCCATGGCCGCGCGCGCCGCCTTGTCCGCCTTGGCGCCACCGTTGAGCATGCGCGGGCTGGGCCGGCGCATAACGAACGCCAGGGGGATCAGGGTGCACAGGGCAAAGATGGAATAGCCCAACATGGTATCGCGCCAACCATGGGCGCCGATCAGATAGCCGAAAACCGGCGGCCAGAAGGCGCCGGCCAGGCTTTGGCCGCCAGTGACCACGGCCACGGCGATACCCATGCGCCGGTCGAACCAATGGGTGACGTTGGTCAAAAGCGGCGAGAACATCGCGCCATTGCCCAACAGGCCCAGGATCAGCAGATGCGCACCCAGAAACGTCACCACGGAATAGGATTGCGAGATCGCCATGGTGCCCAGGCCGACGAAGATGGCGCCGCAAAAGGCAGGACCGGCCATGCCCTTGCGGTCAGACCACCATCCCATGAGGATGCCGCCGACGCCGGCTCCGAACAGGGATGCGGAATAACCGGCCGAGGGAATCTGTCGCGGCCAGCCGAACTCGGCGGCGATGGGCTTCAACCCGACCACCACCAGGTAGGTGGAGCCAAAGGCAATGGTGATCATCAGGGTCGATGCCACCGCGACATACCAGCCGTATCGCGATTCCACTGAGTCTTTACCGGATACGTTCATAAGCAACCGTTACGGGTGAAAAAAAGGCGCCGGCGCGGGGCCGGCACCAGGAAAGAATGCACAACATAGGCACCCTTCCACCGAAAGGGCAATAGGCGCGTTGCCTATAGCTCGGCTTTGACCTATGGCTAGGAGATGGACGAAATCGAATGTCAGGTTTGCGGGGCCAAGGACTGCCCGAACTACGTCAGTCAGGATGCGTGGCATTACCGCCGCTGCACCGGCTGCGGCCTGGTTTTCCTTTCGCCCATGCTCGATAATGCCGCCCTGGCTGACCTTTATGCCAATCCTGATAGTGGCGGCACGCGGGCCTATTTCCGCAAGGAAGCCTCGAAGTTGCGCCGGGCCAGGGGGCGTGTGCGCCATCTGGCAAACGCCGTCCGCGGTGGCAGCCAGGGCAAGGCGTTCCTGGATGTGGGCTGCTCGGGCGGTTTCATGACACAAGCGGCCATGGAAGCGGGATTTATCGCCACCGGCATCGATCCCGACGGCGATGCCATCGCCCATGCCCGGTCGCATTATCCGGGCGCCGATTACGAGGCTGGCGGCCTGATTGAATTTGCCCGGGGATGCAAGACCCGCTTCGATGCGGTCTATTGTTCCGAGGTGCTGGAACATGTTCCCGATGCCAACGTCTTCGTTGCCGCCCTGTCGGGGTTGATGAACGAGGACGGCGTCCTCTACCTGACCACACCGGATATCGGGCATTGGCGCCGGCCCAAGAATGTGGCCGACTGGGATGTCTTCACACCACCGCATCATTGCCTGTTCTTTTCGGAAGGCAATCTGCGCCAGCTCCTCTCGCGCCATGGATTGCAGGTCTACCGCCGGCAGTGGGCCTTCAAACCGGGCCTCAAGGTGCTGGCCCGCAAGCACGGAGAAACAATATGAGCGAGGGCTCGACCCCCGGGCAATTCCACGGCATCTATCCCATGCTGTACGCTTTCTTTGACAGGGATGGCGAGCTGGACCGGGGCGCCATGCGGGCCCAGGTTCAGGGCGCCTTGGCGCAAGGTGTACACGGCATCGCGGTGGGCGGGCTTGCCACGGAGACCAACAAGCTGTCGACGGAAGAGCGGCGCAGCCTGATGCAATGGGCGACCGAGGACATCGCCGGCCAGGTGCCCCTGTCCATCACCATCGCCGAAAGCAATGTGGCCGGACAGACCGCCATGGCGAAACTGGCCGGTGAACTGGGCGCAGCTTGGGTTGTGCTGCAGCCGCCACCGGTGCGTGGTGCATCCGAGGCCGAATTGATCAATTTCTATGGCGCTGTCGCCGATCAATCGACCCTGCCCGTCGGCATTCAGAATGCGCCGGAATATATCGGCATTGGCGTCTCCAACCAGGGCTTCGCCGAACTCAATCGCCGCCATCCCAATGTTTCCATCCTGAAGGCAGAGGGCCCAGCGACTTATATCGATGCCCTGGCAAGGGAAACCGGCCGGGCCTTCACCCTGTTCAACGGCCGCAACGGCATGGAACTGGTGGACAGTCTGCGGGCAGGCTGTCACGGCATGATCCCCGGCGTCGATGCCTGTGACCGCCAGGTGGCGATCTATGAAGCCATGATGCAGGGCGAGGACGAGGCGGCCGACCGCGCCTTTGCGGAGATCCTGCCGCTACTGTCGTTCCTTATGCTCTCCATCGATCATCTGCTCTGCTACGGCAAGCGTCTGACCGCCCGTCGCCTTGGCTTCGATACGGTCCATGACCGGGCGCCGGCGCAGCAACCGACCGATTTCGGCCTGGAGGTGATGGCGCGCTGGTCGCGGGAATTGGGTAATTTTTGAGGAGGGGAGCCAATGCGTATCCATAATCTCTACGAGGATGAGGACGGCCAGTCCCACTTCCGGGACATCGAAGTGGAATGGGTCAGCGAGGGGCCGGGCGGCAAGCTATCGGAACGGCTGCCGGCCACCGGCATCATCTTCCGCCAGGTCCCGCCCACCTACGAGTTGGACTGGCACCCGGCACCGCGCCGGCAATACATCATCAATCTCGACGCCGGCGTCCAGATCACGGCCTCGGACGGCGAGGCCCGCATCATCGGCGCCGGCGAGGTGATTTTGGTGGAGGACACCAGCGGCAAGGGCCATCTGTCGAAAGCCATCGACGCCCAGATCCGCCACTGTATCTTTGTGCCGGTGGAGTGACCCGCAGCGCCGTCAGTAATGCGGCGGCTTCTCGTCCAGTTGTCCGGGTTCCAAATCACCTTCCAGTCGGGCCAGACGGGCGCGCAGTTCGGAGATCTCCCGGCGCAGAGCCTCGATCTCGGCCCATTGCTTGTTGACCATGTCGTTTAGGTCGTCGATGGCACCGTCCTGATGGGCGATATGGCTTTCCAGCGCCATCAGCCGTTCGGAGAGTTCCTCGGTCTTGCTCATAGGCCCACCTTTGTGGCCAGGCCGCCGTCCACCGGCAGGACACTGCCGGTAATGTAGGCGCCCGCATCGGAAGCCAGAAACAGAGCTGCGTTGGCCGCATCCCACGGGCTGCCCATGCGGCCCAGGGGCGGACGCTGGTTGCGCTCTTGGCGGATCGCCTCTTTCGGCTCGCCGCTGGCCTGGTGGTAAAGCTCCATGGCGGTCGGCGTATCCATCAGGCCCAGCATCAAGACGTTGCAGCGGATGCCGTGTGGCGCATTCTCGAAGGCCAACCAGCGGCAGAATTCGTTCAGCGCCGCCTTGGCCACTTTGTAAGCGATCAGGGGGTACATGGCGACGGAAGCGATGGAGGAGGTATGCAGGATACAGCCCCCGCCCTGTTCCCGCATGATCGGCAAGCAATGCTTCGAGAGCAGCATGGCGCCGGTCAGATTGAGGTCGAGCATATGCTGCCAATCGCCCAGATCTATCTCCACTGTGTCGTTGTCGACAATGCCAGCGCCCACATTGTTGTGCAGAATGTCGACCCGCCCGAATTTCTCCTTCGTCGCCGCCACCAGGGCGCGGCAATCGTCCTCATCCGTTACATCGGCCAGCATGCATTCGACCGCATAGCCCTCGGCCCGGACCTGGCGGGCGGTTTCCTCCATCGAGGGGCTGGAACGGTTGGCCAGCATCAGCCGGGCCCCTTCCCGGGCGAAGACAAGTGCCGTGGCGCGGCCGTTGCCGGTGCCGTCTGGCGCAGTCTGGCCGGCGCCGGTGATGATCGCGACCTTGTCCTTGAGACGCATCTTGTTGCTTCCCGATTGGATTTTGCCTTGGCTGCTTGTTATTAAACCATATCCCCAAAACCATAGCCCCGCAGCGAAAAGGCGCCAATCCATGACAACAGGCAAAATTCTATCGGCTGAGCAACAGGCGCAGTTCTGGCGCGACGGCTATCTGGTTGTCGACGGTGCCGTCGATGCGAATGCACTGTCCGCGCTGCGCCGGCAGATGGATGAATGGGCCGAGGAAAGCCGAGGGGAGACAGCGCCCTACGGGCCGCCCACGGTGGATGGCCGGCCCCGCTTTGATCTGGAAGAGAATCACAGCGCCGACAGCCCGGCCCTGCGCCGCATCAACAACCCGGCGGAAATCTCGGACGACTTCCACGCCGTGATGACCGATGCGCCGATGGTAGACATGGTCGCCGACCTGATCGGCCCAAACGTGAAGTACCACCATTGCAAGATAAATTCGAAACTGCCCGGCAGCGAAATGGTGGTGCGCTATCACCAGGATTTCGCCTACACCCCGCACACCAACGATGATGTCATCACTGCCCTGTTGCTGCTGGATGACGTAGACGAAGGCAACGGCTGTTTGATGGTGGTGCCCGGCACCCACCGCGGCCCCATTGACAGCCTGTTCCAGGACGGCGTCTTCACGGGCATGGTCGATGCGGAGAAAGAGCGGGACTATCTTTCACGGCAGGTGCCCATAAAGGGCAAGGCGGGATCGGTCTGCCTGATGCACACAAGGTTGCAGCATGGCAGCGAGACCAATCTGTCCAAGGATAGGCGCCGGGCCATATATCTTTGCGTCTACAGCGCCGCCGACGCGGTTCCCATCGCCCGCAATCCCATGCCATCCGCCCTGGAAGGCACCATCGTGCGCGGCCAGGCCAGCCCAACCGCGCGAATGATCCCGTTGGAAGTGGAGCTGCCGCAACAGCCAAAATCGGCATCGTTCTTTACCGTCATCGGTCAGAAGTCCGCGGGGACCGGCGGCTAGGGCTTTACCAAGGCTCAGCGAAAGGGCGGATTTCCACCAAAAAACTCCGCGTCGAAGGCGGCTGGTGCGCGGTGTGGAACACCTCGCCCGCGATGTCTTCGGGCTTGGCAAAGAAATCGTCAGGCTTGTCCGTCAGACGCTTCCGCACCATGGGCATATCGATCATGGCGTCGATCACCACATAGGCGACGTGCAACCCTTGTGGCCCCAATTCCCGTGCCAGGCTCTCAGCTAAAATTCGTTGCGAAGCCTTGGTGGGCGAGAAGCCGACAAAGCGGGGCACGCCGCGCATGGCGCCTGTGTTGCCGGTGACGACTAGGGCGCCGTCTCCCTGCTCCACCATGGCGGGGGCCAGTTCCTGGGCGGTGACGAGCAGGCCCGTGGTATTGACCCGGAAATTTCGTTCAAAGAGTTCGGTATCCAGTTCCGCATATGACGCGAAGGTAGCCAGGGCAGCGTTGTAGACCACCTTGGATGGCACGCCATGTTCACTGACAATCCTTTGCAGAACGTTGCGGTAGCTGTCGATATCGGCAATGTCGGCCGCATAAGCAGCTGTGCCTTCGACCTCGTCGGCGAAACTTTGCAGGCGCTCTTTATGGCGCGCGATCATAGAAACTTTGTAACCGCCGGCGACAAAACGCCTGACGCAAGCCAAACCGGTACCGGCACCGACACCGACGACGAGGCAATGCGGCCGATCCCCCATACTGAAAACCTCCCCGTTACACACCTTCCCTTTGGGATTATGATCGAGCCAATCAGTGGTTCGAGCAAGAGAACATTTCACCTATGAGCCAATTGCCCATAATCATCGCCGGCGGCGGCATCGGCGGCCTGGCTGCGGCCCTTGGTTTGGCGCGCAAAGGGTTCCGCGCCCTGGTGCTGGAGAAAGCGCCGGAGCTGGGGGAAATCGGCGCCGGCATCCAGTTGGGCCCCAATGCCTTTCATTCCTTTGACTATCTGGGCGTGGGCGATGCCGCCCGCTCCCAGGCGGTCTATGTGGAATACCTGCGCCTGATGGATGCCATGACGGCGGAAGAGATTATGCACGTGCCCCTGGACGAGCCATTCCGGGAACGCTTCGGCAATCCTTACGCGGTGGTGCACCGTGGCGATTTGCACGGCGTCCTGTTGCAGGGCTGCCGCGACAGTGACCTGATCGAACTGCGGGTCAATGCCGACGTCACCTGCTATGAACAAGACGGCGGCGGGGTCACGGTCAAGCTGGCCGATGGCCAGACGGCGGCGGGCCGGGCCCTGGTGGGGGCGGACGGTCTGTGGTCAGCAGTGCGCCGGGGCGTCGTGGGCGACGACCAGCCAAGGGTATCGGGCCACACTACCTATCGTTCTGTTATCCCTACTGAGCAGATGCCGGAGGATCTGCGTTGGAACGCCGCCACCCTGTGGGCCGGTCCACGCATTCATATCGTGCATTACCCGCTTTCGGATTGGAAATATTTCAACCTGGTCGCCACCTACCACAACCATGCCCCCGAACCGGTAGCCGGGCAGCCTGTCAGTAACGAAGAAGTGTTCAGGGGTTTCACCCACATTAGCGAGAAAATTCAGCAGGTCATTCACCACGGCAAGGATTGGAAACTGTGGGTTCTGTGCGACCGGGACCCGGTGGAGAATTGGGTCGACGGCCACGTCACCCTGCTGGGCGATGCCGCCCATCCCATGATGCAGTATTACGCCCAGGGTGCCTGCATGGCCTTGGAAGATGCGGTCTGTCTGGCACATATGATGGAGCGTCACGGCGGCGATATCGACCGTGCCTTCCCCGCCTACAACGAACAGCGCTTGATCCGTACAGCCAGGGTACAACTGGGCGCCAGGGTGATCGGGGAACATATTTATCACCCTGACGGCGCTCACGCCCAGGTCCGCAATCACATCATGCGCAGCCTGACGGTGGAGGACTATTACGACCGGCTGGAATGGCTTTACGGGGGCACCGGGCTGGACGAGGACGCCTGAACCCTACAACCTGTGGGCGTTGATTTTCGATCCCGGTAAATTCGATGGGAAAACTGGCGGCCAATCTATCGCTAAATGAACGGCCCTTTTTTGGGGCGCAGAACGGGAATTAAGTTCGAAATAATCCTCGCCGTTAACGATTTTGTGATGGATTCGCACTGGGAATAACTCATAATACGCCAAAATCGTTATTCCAGGTTGGTCAACAACTTCAATTTCGGTTTGAAGTAAGTGGGGGCGCGTTGTTGCAGTTACGGAATAGAGGTTTGTCGCCGGTCTTGGCCGCACTTCGGTCGGGTTTGGAGTCAGGTCCGGGAGGGCATCCGTGAACCTGCGTTTGAGGTATGTATTAGCGATCGCTTTTATTCTGATCGCCACTATTCCGGTTGTGCTGTTGGGTACTTGGGTGGAAGAATCCGCCATCGAGCGGGAAACCAGCATGGTGTCGGAAAAGCATCTGCTGCTGGCCCAGAATCTTACTGGTGGGTTGGAGCGCTATGCCCGGGATACGCGGGCCGTTTTCGATTACTTGACTGCGACGGCGACTTCGGAGGCACCATCCCCGGCCGGACTGACCCTGGCCAACGAAATCGGCTTTCGGCATTTTTGCCTGATCGATGACGAGGGGCGGATTTCCGTCCTCTGGCCGATTGCAGGCGACCGGAAGCCAACGTCTGGCGGCACTATGCCGCGGCGGATCCTGGCTGCCTTGGACATGGACACGCAGTCCACCGCCACATTCTCAAACGTCATCGCCGACGGCAGTGGCCGGCCAACCATATTCCTCAGCCGACGTTTGCCGTCGGGACAAATTGCCGTGGCCGGCTTGGATCTAGGCTTCATCCGTGAGGCGCAAGGGAAAGTGACCTTTGGCCGTGGCGGCCACGCCGCCATCGTCGATCAGGCTGGCAACGTCATCGCGCATCCCCGCAAGGACTGGCAGGACAGCATCAAGAACGTGGCCAAGGTCAAGCCAGTGGCGCAGATGATGGCCGGGAATACCGGCGTCACCACATTCTTCGCGCCTGCGGTCAACAAGACTATGATCACCGGCTATTCCACCGTGCCCGGCACCGGCTGGGGCGTTATGGTGCCCCAGCCCATGGCGGAACTGGAAGCGCGCGCGGATCAGGTGCGCCAGATGGCGATCGGCATCATTATCGTAGGCCTGGTGGCGGCGGCCTTGATCAGTTGGGCATTGGCGGGTTTGCTGGTACGGCCCGTGGAAGCGGCAGCAAGGGCGGCGAAAGAGATCGCCGCCGGTCATCTGGAGGCACGGGTGCCCGCCTATTCCGGTGGTGCGCCGGCTGAATACCGCGAGCTGGGTACGGCCTTCAATGACATGGCGCAGGGGGTGGCCACGGCGCAAGCGGAACGGGACGAGGCGGAGAAGCACAGGCTTGACGCCCTGGTTTCGGCGGAGCAGGCGAACCGGGCCAAATCTGACTTCCTGGCCAATATGAGTCATGAATTGCGCTCGCCCCTGAATGCGATCATCGGGTTTTCGGACCTGATGAAGCGGCAGCCTTGGGGCCCCTTGGGCGACGACCGTTACAAAGGCTATGCCCAGGACATCAATTGGTCCAGCCAGCATTTGCTATCGGTGATCAACGACATGCTGGATATCTCCAAGATCGAGGCTGGGAAGGCCACGTTGAAGGAGTGTGATGTCGATTTAGACAGTGTCGTGAACGAATGCCGGACCATGATGGCGGTGCGAAGCCACGAGTCCGGCGTTGAATTGTGCGCGAATGTTCCCGCCGACATGCCGCTACTGCGTGCCGATGCGCGCAACCTGAAACAGATCCTGATCAATCTGCTGGCAAATGCGGTGGAATTCACGCCGCCGGGCGGCTCGGTCCAGGTTAATGCCCATTTGGGGGATTTCAACGGCAGGCCCGGCGCAGTGGTCATCACCGTGTCTGATACCGGCATTGGCATCGCGGAGTGCGACATACCGACAATCCTGCGCCCCTTTGGCCAGGCTCGCCACAGCTATGTACGCAGCAGCCACGGCACCGGTCTGGGTCTTTCGATCTGCAAATCCCTGATAGAACTCCACGGCGGGCGGCTGGAAATCGATAGCGTGGTCGGCGAAGGCACCACGGTCACCGTGCGTTTCCCGCCCGAACGGACGATGCAACGGTCACGCGTTTCCGCCTAGGGCGACTAAACCGGGCAAATTACGAATTTGGCAGGCTTGTGTGCGATAGCCGGGTGGTGTCGAAACCCGGCAGCACCAGTTGATCCGGTATCCCAGGCAGAAAATGCAATGCCACGAACCGGTAGGTCAGGCCGGTCACTTCAACCGTGATCAGGGGGGTGATGGTCTCGCCGGTGCCGCTGATATCCAGTCCGCTGTCAGTGTAGGTGACCACGACGTTATCAGCGGTGAGGTTTTCGGCGACCTGGCGCATGGCATCGACGATGGCGTCGAAGGAAGCGGCGTTGTCCACGGTGACCCCGTTGCACGAGACCCCGCCGCTGCCGCTGCAGGGCACGGGCGTGTTGCTTAACTCGCCCAAATCGATGATAGGGTCCTGGACCAGGGCCGCCCTGAGGCCCCGGCGCGTGGCCTCGGAAACCTTGTGATAATCGAACAGGATCATCCCGCCTTCGAACGCGCCAAGCGTAAGGAGCAGGAGCAAGGGTAGAATCATGGCAAATTCCATCGCCGTCGCCCCCCGGCGGCAGGCGAAAGGCTTGGCAAGACGATGCCAAGGCGATGACGGGCTGCTCATACCCATACCTCAATCCCCCACATGCACCTGCTCGTGGACGGCCTTCATCGCTATGCTTGGAAGGCCGAGCAGATCGCCGAAAATGGGGTCGTAGGGTACGTCGGCCACGATCCGGATGACTTCATAGGAATTGCCGCCGGAGCTGTAGGTCGAGGTGGTTACCGACAAATCCGCTGCGCCATCCGACCAACCGGGCACCACAAAGGCACCGGTGCCATCCGCGGTACCGGTCTTGACCAGATTGCCGATGGTGGTTTGCGTACCGGCGGAGAGGGGTAGGCTGGAACGGGCCGCCAGCATGGCGCCGACCCGCAGGCTCTTGTCCAGGTCGCTGGATTGATTGAGGTAATACCCGAAATCATAGATCCCAACCATGATCAGGGCCAACAGGGGCGTCAGCATGGCCATTTCCACCGCCGCAATGCCCTTGCGGCAGGCCAGCCCCAGGGCCAGGCGGCGGGGCAGTCTATTCAACCAGTTGAACATTGATATGCACATCGTCCGAATATTGCTGCACCAGGGGACCGACGATCTCGGTATAGGTATCCGCCTGGGTGCCACCCACCTCTTCTGTCAGGAAAACCTCTACATAGCGGCCATAGGTGGGGTAGTCGCCACTACCCTGAACGCCAAGGGCATTGCAGTTCAGTACCGCGACCTTCATCACCCGGCGCTTGATTTCTGACGACGGGCTGGATGAGGGGACGCCAGCCGCGGGAACCGATGCCCCTGGCGGCGTGACGGTGGTGTAGCCGGCAGGCAGGCTGATCCCCGCAATGGGATAAATGGTCTTGTTTTCGTTGCGATAGAAGGTCTCGCCCAATTCGTAGAGATAGATCTGATAGCGCGTGTAGTCGGCCAGATCCGACGGTTCGGTTTCGCCGGGGTGATGTGTGCTCCAATACGCCTCCGGGTCCCAATTGCCGTTGCCGATGATTGTGCTGCCCGACATATCGGAATCCCGGCCATAGTTCATAATGTTCTGGGCCGGAAATTTCGGATTCTTGTTGCCCGCATCCATACGTGCGTTGATCCCGTTGAGGGCCTGCTGGGTTTGCGAGCCGGGCGATGTGGTCACGACGGAGGTGTAACAGAGGCCCGGATCACCGGCCAAGGCATCGCCCACATTGGCGGCACCACAATTGCCCGATGATGGACATAGAAGGCCAAAATTCCCTGGTGCCAAGGTGCCGCCACCGGGCCCGGCCTTAGTCAGGAGTTGCCGGCCGGCATTGTCGGCGTCGAGAATATCGTCATTGGGATCGCCGCCCTCTGCCGGGTTGCAGGCCATAAATGGGGGCGCGGCACAGACAATCGGCAGGATGCCGGCGCGGGCCTTGCCTTCCATGGTGATTTGATCAGCAACGGCACCGCTGGAGACGGTCTGCAAGACGGGTGTCAGGAACATGGAAATGCTGCGCGGCTGCAAAGTGACTTCCACGAACACCGCTTCGCTATCCACGTTTGTTGCCGCCGGCGTCGGATCGGTGTCGTCATAAAAGACGATGCTTTGCACGCTAAAGGCACCAGCCGGGTCGGCCAGGTTGGTTGTGTTCGAAATGGCGCTGGTGGCAGCGGCCGTGCCCCGGGAAATGGCGCCCGACTGACCGTCAAGCTGCGCTGCCGCCGATAGGGCGGCGGCGTCCGCGGCATTTTGCATTTGCGAGCGCAAAACAACGACCCGGCCGATATCCAGGGCCAGAACGCCGCCCGATAGTGCCAGGGTGCCCGCGAAGGCAACAAATATCGTCGTGGCACCCCGCCGGCAGGCGCAAAATTCGACGATTTTCTCGCGAAGGGATTTCCATGTCCGCCCGACAATCCCGTGCCCTGGATTTTCGTGACCTTTGCTCATGTTGCCTCGAGAATTCCTGCAATGGTTAATCAAACACTAACGAATCCAACCGGTAGTGCCGCACCCTATGTTGGCCTCCCGACACCAGTTTCAAGTGTTCACTGTCACAAGCTCGGCCCACCCCAGGTGGGGGCAGGCAAGGAAACGACACATGCCAATGTTATTTGTGTAGACTTCAGGGATGACACAGGGACACCGTGCCGCAACACCGACGCGTTGGCCGCTTGTCCTGCTGCTGGCGCTGGTTCTGCTGCCCGTCGCCCTGGCCGGGGCCGGCCGTCCCGACAAGGCACCGGCGGACGAGCCTACACAGCCATATTTGACCGGACAGTTACTGGTTGCCGCGCCCGGATTGCGCGACCCGAATTTCGCCAAATCAGTGGTCTTGATGGTGCACCATGACCAGGACGGCGCCTTCGGGCTGATCGTCAACCGGCCCACCACGGTCGCCCCGGCCTCGAAACTGCTGCAACTGATCACCGGCAAGAAAGCGGAACAGGACAGCGACCGCAATGTACGCGTTCATTACGGCGGCCCAGTGCAGAAGACGCGCTGGTTTTTCATCCATTCCAGCGACTATGAAAGCAAACAGACGAAACGGGTAGCAAATGGCGTTTCATTGACCAACCATCCCGACATTCTGCGCGCCCTGGTTAAGGGTGAAGGACCGGCCAAAGGCTTTCTTACCTTGGGTTATGCAGGCTGGGGCCCGGGACAGTTGGAAAGCGAAATCGCACGGGACGACTGGGTTTCCATTGCGCCGAAGGCAGCCCTCGTCCTGGACGAGGACAAGGCCGATGTCTGGCACCGGGCGTTCGAAATGCGCGGCGTCGATCTCTAACGCGCGGATCTCGGATCAAGCCCGGCCCTCGACGCGTCATTGTCTTCATTTGACAAAATTGACATAATATAGGCCGATTTTTTCCGAGCGGGAGCGGACCATGCCCATACCTTCCGGCAGATTGCACGAGGCCGTCTTGACCCTGCTCGGCCTGATCCTAGCGTTGTCGCCGCTGGCCATGTGGCTAGCCCCGACCACCACAGTTCTGGCCCTCGCGGTCACAGCCAGCGTGACGTCGGGCCTGGCCCTTTGGCTTCTGTCTCAGTTGACCGGCGGGGACGCCGGCAGGAACTCGGGACTGGAGCCGCGGCACGCCCCGGCCAGACTGCCCGATCGCTTCATCGCCGAATTGCACAAGCTATCGCCCCTGACCTACCACCACAGGCCGCTGGGGGATCCGCGTTATCAACGCAAGATCGACCGCCTGAGACAGTATCTCAACGATTAGCGGCGTATCGGCTTTAGCGGGTGGGAACCGGGGTGTCGCCGCGGTAGTCGTAGAAACCCCGTTCTGCCTTACGTCCGATCCAGCCGGCTTCCACGTATTTCACCAGCAAGGGGCAGGGCCGGTACTTGGTGTCCGCCAGGCCTTCATAGAGCACCTGCATGATGGCCAGGCAGGTGTCCAGGCCGATGAAATCCGCCAATTCCAAAGGCCCCATGCGGTGGTTGGCGCCCAGGCGCATGGAACTGTCGATGCCCTCCACAGTGCCGACACCCTCGTACAAGGTGTAGATCGCCTCGTTGACCATGGGCATGAGGATACGGTTGACAATAAAGGCGGGGAAATCCTCGGAATTGGTGGGCACCTTACCCACCTTCAACACCACGTCGCGTACGGCCTGAAAGGTATCGTCCTCGGTAGCGATGCCGCGGATCAACTCCACCAGCTCCATCACTGGTACCGGGTTCATGAAATGCATTCCCATGAACTTTTCCGGCCGGCCGGATATGGCGGCCAGCCGTGTGATGGAGATGGAAGAGGTATTGGTGGCGATCAAGCCTTCGGGCTGCAGGATATCGCCCAGGGCGCTCAGGATCTCCCGCTTGATGTCCTCGTCCTCGGTCGCCGCTTCGATGACCAAATCCGCCTGTGACAGTTCCGGCAGGCCGGGTACGGTTTGAATGCGGGCCAGGGCGTCCACCGCCTCCACCTGATCCAGCCGGCCGCGGCTGACCTGACGGCCCATGTTGTTTTCGATCACCTTCAACGCCTTCTGCATTTGGGCGTTGGAGGTGTCTGTCAGCAGGATGTCGTAGCCGGCGGCGGCGAGGACATGGGCGATACCATTGCCCATCTGACCCGCGCCGATAATGCCAATATTCTGGATCATCGCGTTGCTTTCCGTATGTCGCCTATGCCGGCGGCAGCTTCTTCAACTCTTCTTCCAACTCCGGCACCGCCTTGAACAGGTCAGCCACCAGGCCATAGTCGGCAACCTGAAAAATCGGCGCCTCTTCGTCCTTGTTGATGGCGACGATCACCTTGCTGTCCTTCATGCCGGCAAGATGCTGAATGGCGCCTGATATGCCCACCGCGATGTACAGTTCCGGCGCCACCACCTTGCCGGTCTGGCCGACCTGGTAGTCGTTGGGCACGAAACCCGCATCCACCGCCGCGCGCGAGGCACCCACTGCGGCGCCCAACTGATCGGCCACCGCCTCGATGATCGGAAAGTTGTCGCCCGACTGCATGCCCCGGCCGCCGGAGATGATGATCTTGGCGGCGGTCAGTTCAGGCCGTTCGGACTTGGAGAGTTCCTCGCCCACGAAACTGGACATGCCGGGATCGCCTGCGCTGTCGATGCTTTCGATGCTGGCGGAGCCACCCGTGGCCTCGGCCTTGTCGAAACCGGTCGCCCGCACGGTAATGATCTTGATGGCGTCAGTAGACTGCACTGTCGCCATGGCATTGCCGGCATAGATCGGCCGGACAAAGGTGTCGGGTCCGACGATCTCGGAAATCTCGGAGATCTGGCTCACGTCCAACAGGGCCGCTACCCGGGGCATGAAGTTCTTGCCCACGGTATTGGCCACCGCCATGACCGCGTCATAGTTCTTGGCAAGGGGCACCAGCAGGTCGGACATGGGCTCGGCCACCATGTTGGCGTATTCGGGTGCATCCGCCACCAGGACCTTGCTGACGCCAGCGACCTGCGCTGCCGCCTCGCCGACCGCGGCGCAGCCCTGGCCGGCGACCAGGATGTCTACATCGCCGCCCAACTGGCCCGCCGCCGTCACGGCGGACAGGGTGGCCGGCTTCAATTCCGCATTATCGTGTTCTGCAATGACCAGGACGCTCATCAGATCACCCCCGCTTCGTTACGCAACTTATTCACCAGTTCAGCCACATCCTCGACGATCACGCCGGCCTGCCGTTGCGGCGGGTCCTCCACCTTCAACGTGGTCAGCCGCGGCGCCGTGTCGACTCCCAAATCCTCGGGCGTCTTCTCGTCGATGGGCTTCTTCTTCGCTTTCATGATGTTCGGCAGCGAGGCATAGCGCGGCTCGTTCAGGCGCAGGTCCGTCGTCACTACCATGGGCAGGTTCAGTTTCAGGGTCTGCAGGCCGCCGTCGATCTCGCGGGTCACATCAGCCGAGCCGTCGCCCAGTTCGATGTTGGAGGCAAAGGTCCCCTGGGGCCAGCCCAGCAGGGCGGCCAGCATCTGGCCGGTCTGGTTGCAATCGTCATCGATCGCCTGCTTGCCGAGGATCACCAGCCCCGGCTGTTCCTCGTCCACAACGGCCTTGATGATCTTGGCCACGTGCAGGGGTTCGAGGGCATCTTCCGTCTTCACCAGAATGCCCCGGTCCGCGCCCATTGCCAGGGCCGTACGGATGGTCTCTTGGCATTGCTGCACGCCGATAGAGATGGCGACCACTTCCTCCGCCTGGCCGGCCTCCTTCATGCGCAGGGCCTCTTCCACGGCGATTTCGTCGAAGGGGTTCATGGACATCTTTACGTTGGCGAGGTCAACCCCGGTCTGATCACCCTTGACCCTGATCTTGACGTTGTAGTCAACCACGCGCTTGACGGCGACGAGAACTTTCATCAGCTGCCTCTTCTTATGGGGAAAGGTCTTCCAAGTCTTATCCGATGCCCGGCATCCCGTTCCCGTGCCTCGGGCGGCCGATTGATGGTGGCCGCTGGTTCATGCTGCGCTGCAAAATAGTGAAGCGATTATGCTAAGTCAACGCGCCAAAGAACGATCGCGGCAAATGGTCGCGCGGACCCTGCTATTCCGCGAAAAGCGGCTCCAGCGGCGGGTTCGTGGAGAGGAATTCCAGCAGGTTTCCGTCCGGATCCCGGAAATAGACAGACTGTCCCCAGACCCCATCGGCGGCCCAGCGGGGTGCCGGCCCTTCCACGATCTCGATGCCGGCCTGGTTCAGGTGCGCCACGGCCTCCTCGATTGTGCCGTCCCAGCGAAAACAGACATCCAGGGTGCCCCGATCAAGGGTCTCGGCCACCAGATAGGCTGGCTTGTCCAGGTATTGCAGGTTGATGACGGCACCCCCCAACTGGATCGGCAGCACCGGCAGCTTGCCGTCGCGGAAGCGCTGCAGATAGCGCGGCTTGCCGCCCAGGATGTCGCAATAGAACTCGATTGAACGTTCCATGTCCGAGGCCATGACCACGGCGTGGTCAATCGTGCGAATTTGAAGGGCCATAATGCATCTCCAGCTTGACGGCGGGCGAAGGGGCGGCTGTTATCCATGCGAACAAGGGAAACCATAGCATGTCCGAAATCGAATATTTCTATTCCGCCCATTCCATTTTCGCCTATCTGGGTTCGGCCCGCATTCAGGAGATCGCCAAGGCGTCCGGCCGCACGCTGCTGCATCGGCCGGTCGATCTGAACCAGGTGGTGCCGGCGGGCGGCGCCTCGCCCTTCAAGGAACGCACACCAAAACAGCGGACCTATTTCTTCCGCCGCGAGATCGACCGCTGGTCGGAAGAGCGCAACGCCCCGGTGATGGAGGGCTATCCCACCCATCATTACAAGGATACCGCCCTGTGCAACGGCATGGTGATCGCGGCTATGGAACAGGGTCACAACGTGGACGCCCTCTCCCACATCATGCTGCAGACCCACTGGCTGGAGGATACCGACCTGGCCGACCCAGATACCTTGGCCCGGCTGGCGGAACGGGTCGGCCTGGCGCCTGGGCCGTTGCTGGATGCGGCCCTGTCGGATGAGATCCAGGCCATCTATCAGGCCTATACGGACGAGGCCATCGAACGTTCCGTTTTCGGCTCCCCCACCTACTTCGTGGACGGGGATATGTTCTATGGCCAGGACCGCCTGGAGATGGTGGAACGAGCCATCCGCCAGCCCTATAAACCCTCGGGCCCGCCCAACGTGCCGCCGCGCTGAGCAGATCCTGCCGCATCAAACCCAAGACGGAGAAAAGTATGTCCGAGATTGAGTATTTCTATGCCGCCCATTCCGCCTTTGCCTATTTGGGCTCAACCCGGTTCATGGAAATCGCCAAGGCGGCCGGCCGCGGTATCGACCACAGGCCGGTGGATCTACGCCGGGTGGTGGCCGCCGGTGGCGCCCAGCCCTTCAATCAGCGCACTTCGGCTCATTATGCCTATTACTTCCGCCGCGAGATCGACCGTTGGGCGGAATACCGTGGTGCCCCCGTTATGGACGGCCGGCCCACTCACCATGACAATGACATCGCCTTGCCCAACGGCATGCTGATCGCCGGCCTGGTCCAGGGCATGAATATCGACCAATTGGCTCATGCCCTGCTCGAGGCCCATTGGCGGGACGATGCGGACCTGGCAGATCGCGACACCCTGGCCAGGATCGCCCAGGGCATCGACGTGAATCCCGGCCCCTTGCTGGATGCAGCCCTGTCGGAGGAAGTGCAGGCGATCTACGAAGCCAATACGAACGAGGCCATTGAACGCTCGGTGTTCGGCTCGCCGACCTATTTCGTAGACGGGGATATGTTCTATGGCCAGGACCACCTGGAGATGATGGAACGGGCGCTCCATCAGCCCTTCGCACCATCGGCGGAAGCCTTCGTCCCCTAGACCAACCCGCCATGAAAGGGCCGGCAACATGATGCAAAACATCGAAACCGTCGCCGTCAACGGCAGCGAGATGGAAGTCTTCCTCTTCATGCCTCAGGGCGATGGGCCCCATCCCGGCCTGATTTTGGCTCAGCACATCCCCGTGGGCCATACCGGCCTGGAGAACGACATCTTCACCCTCAAGACCGCCGAGCGTTATGCCGAGAACGGCTTCGCCGTAGCGGCGCCGTTCATCTTTCACTGGTGGCCCAAAGAGGAGAGCATGGAGCTCAAGCGGGAAGAATTTCGTGACGACTGGACGACGCTCGATTTGGCCGCAACGTTCGACCTGCTTGCGAGCAAGGCGGAGGTTGATGAGAGCCGTATCGGCATCGCCGGCCATTGCTGGGGCGGCAGGGTGGCCTGGCTGGGCGCCTGCCACAACCCGAAACTGGCAGCTTGCGCCATGTTCTACGGCGGCAGGGTGAAGCTGGCCATGGGCCCTGGCACGCCGCCCGCCATCGACCTGGCCGGCCAGATCCATTGCCCCGTGGCCGGTTTCTTCGGCAGCCTGGATCAGAACCCATCGCCAGAAGACGTGGACGATATGTCAGCCGCTCTGGATGCCGCCGGCGTGGCCCACGAGTTCCACATGTACGAGGGCGCCGGCCATGCCTTCCAGTCCTTCAACAGCGAAGAGCGCTACCACCCCGAAGCCAGCGAAGACGCCTGGGAAAAGGTCCTGGCCTTCCTGAAGACGCATCTGGGTTGAGCGGGGTCGCTGCCCGCGCCCGTCCTAACCGCCGATGGCAGCAGCAAATGTTCCGCAAACGGAATAGCGGCCTAAATCTGCGGCCCCTGCCGAGGTTCTCGTTCCGAACACAACCCGGTACGAAGCCAAAGGAAAATAGATATCGGTCGGTCGACCGAACTATATTCTGACCTGGCCAAAATCCAAGCCGGTCGTGGAAGAAGCAGAGTGGGTTATTTGCAGATACTTGCGGCGCCGAAGCTCGGAGCCCGAAACCACCGCCAACAGACCCTACGGCTTGGCCCGTTCGTCGGTGACGCGCTTGGCCTTGAATTCGGTCTTGGGCAGGGTGTCGGGGGCGACCACCTCGATGTCGCAACGGACCTCGATCTCGGCCCGTACGGCGACCGCGACCTGATCGGCGAGGCCGGATTCGGGGCCATGGTCGGGATGCTCCACGACGATACGCATGATATCCATGCCGTCTTCGGAACGGCTGGAGAGGATGATCTGGAATTCATCGCCCAGGCCCGGAATGGCGCGCACGGCCTTTTCAATCTGGGTGGGGAAGAATTTGATGCCACGCAGGTTGATCAGATCGTCGGCGCGGCCGGCAAAACAGCCCATGGCGCGGGCATGGCTCCGGCCGCAAGCACAGCGGTCGTAATTGAGGGTGGTGAAATCGCCGACCAGGAAACGCAGCTGCGGCGAAGTCTCGGAGACCAGGTTGGTGCAAACCGACAGGCCCCGCTCCCCGGGCGCGGTTTGCGCCTTTGATTCCGGGTCCACAGTCTCCCAGATCTGGCTGTCCTCCATCAGGTGCAGGAAATAGCCCTCGCCGTCCTGTCCGGCGGCGGTGCAGCTATAACCGCCCGCCTGCGGCGCCGCCTCGGTGCAGCCATAGAACTCCACCAGCCGGGCGCCCCACAGGTCCTCTAGCTTCTCCCGGGTCGGGCCGATGGCCAGGGCCGGCTCGCCGCCGCAGAACAGCTTGGTAACCGAGGTCGCAGCAGGGTCCAGGCCCAGGGTCTGCATGGTCCGGCCCATGTAAAGGGCATAGGACGGGGTGCCACAGAGTACGGTGGGCCGATAGCGGTCGATGATCGCGGCCCGCATGCGTCCATCCATACCGCCGCCGGGGATCAGCCCGATGCCCATCTTGGCCAGACCCATCTGCACGCCCCAGGCAAAGACGTGGGGGCCATAGCCGGTCATCATGAAGACCGTGTCGGCGGGTGTGAAACCCATGGCGTGCATGGCGCGGGCGTTGGTCCAGGCCCAATACTCCCGGTCGATCTGGGAATAGCGGAAGATGCGCGGCGTCCCCGTGGTGCCGGACGTGGAGAACAGCATCCAGCCCCGGCTGCGCCAGAGTTCATCCGTCATGGCGGTGTAATGGCCATAGGGTGGGTGGGCCTCCACGTCCGCGGTCATTTCGGACTTGTCCACCACCGGCCATTTGGCCAGATCGTCGACAGTGGCTATATCTGTTGGGGCGAGGCCGAGGCGGTCGAAACGGGCCCTGTAGAAGGCGCTGTTTTCGTAGAGAAACGGCGCCACCGCGGCCAGTTTCTCGTTCTGAATGGCTACCAGTTCGTCCCGGCTGGCCCCGTCCAGGCTAGGCGACCACATCTCGGCGCTGCCCGGTTGGTCGGGGTCGAGTTTGTGTTTTTCCAGGGTCGCCAGCCAATGGGCCCTGGTCGCGGCCGCCCTATCCGTCATGCCGAGGCCTCCCTCTCCGCTTCCTCCTCGCGGGCAACGGCGCGCCAACCGATATCCCGGCGGCAGAAGCCATCGCTCCAATCAATGGCGTCCACGCCCTGATAGGCCCGTTCCTGGGCCGCACGAATGTCGGTGCCCTGCGCCGTCACACAGAGCACACGGCCTCCGTTGGACAGCAGGCGGCCGTCGTCCGCCAGTTGCGTGCCCGCGTGCAAAACCGACACGCCGGCGATGGCCTCCGCTTCGTCGACGCCCTTGATTTCCGTCCCTTTCGCATAGTCGCCGGGATAGCCATTGGCGGCCATGACCACGGTGATGGCCGCCCGCTCGGACCAGGTCACCTCGTAGCCGGCCAACTGCCCCTTCGCCGCCGCGATCAGGGCGGCCAAAGGATCGCTCTGCCAGCGGGCGAACAGCACCTGACATTCGGGGTCGCCGAAGCGGACGTTGTATTCGATCAATTGCGGCCCCCGGTCGGTAATCATCAGGCCGGCGTACAAAACGCCCTTGAAGGCGCGGCCGTCCTGTTCCATGGCGCGCATGGTGGGCAGGATGATGCGCTCCATGGTTTTCTGACACATTTCGTCCGTCATCACAGGCGCCGGGGAATAGGCCCCCATGCCGCCCGTATTGGGTCCCTGATCGCCGTCGAAAACCGCTTTGTGGTCCTGAGCGGTGGCCAGGGGCAAGGCGTTGCGGCCATCGCACAGGGCGAAAAAACTGGCCTCCTCCCCGACCATGAATTGTTCCACGACAATTTCCTTGCCGGCGGCGCCGAACTGGCCGCCCAGAATGTCCCGGGCGGCTGCCAAAGCCTCGTCCGTGCTGGCGCAGACGATGGCGCCCTTGCCCGCTGCCAAGCCGTCCGCCTTGACCACCAAGGGACCGCCCCGATCCTCGATATAGGCTTCCGCCGCGGCGATATCGGTAAAGCGTTCGTAGGCTGCGGTCGGGATGTTGTGGCGGCGGCACATTTCCTTGGTGAAGGCTTTCGAGCCTTCCAGGATGGCCGCCCGCGCCGTCGGGCCAAAGGCCAGGATGCCTTCCTTATCCAGGCGGTCCACCAGGCCGTCCACCAGGGGCACCTCCGGGCCGACGATGACGAAATCGACGCTCTGGTCCCGGCAATAGCCGACGATGCCATCGAAATCCCCGACCTGGAGATCGACGCATGCCGCCAGCCGGGCAATGCCGCCGTTGCCCGGCGCACAACTCAACCTCGTCGCCAGCGGCGAGCGCGCCACCCCCCAACAAATTGCGTGCTCGCGTCCCCCGCCCCCGATAACCAGAACATGCATGCCCGTTATGCCCTCTGTCCCTTCGCACTCGACCACAAAACGTCGCGGCTGTTGTATCATAACTGTGCGACGGGTTGATCAAGGTTTGTGATCTGATGAGCGAAAATGCGTTGGGCAACGGCGGGGGTGGCGCGCCGAACCTGCCGGAATACACGGTTTCCGAGATTGCCGCGGCGGTAAAGCGAACGGTAGAGGACAATTTCGGCTATGTCCGCATCCGGGGCGAGGTCTCGGGCTTTCTCGCCGCCCGTTCGGGGCATCTGTATTTCTCGCTGAAGGACGACCGGGCGGTGATCGACAGCGTGGTCTGGCGGGGGACGGCAGGAAAACTGCGCTTCCGGCCTGAGGACGGCCTGGAAGTGATCTGCACGGGCAAGCTCTCCACCTACGCTCCGCGCTCCCGCTATCAGTTGGTCGTGGATGCCATGGAGCCGGCCGGGGTCGGCGCGCTGATGGCGCTGTTGGAAGAGCGACGGCAGAAGCTGACGGCGGAAGGCCTGTTCGCGGAAGAGCGCAAACAGGAACTGCCTTATCTGCCCGGCGTCATCGGTGTGGTGACCTCGCCCACCGGCGCGGTGATTCGCGACATCCTGCACCGCCTGCGTGACCGCTTCCCCTCCCGCGTGCTGCTTTGGCCGGTGTTGGTGCAGGGCAAGGGAGCGGCGGAACAGGTGGCCGCCGCCATCCGCGGCTTCAATGCCCTGGACGAAACCTCGGCCCTGCCGCGGCCCGATCTGCTGATCGTCGCCCGGGGCGGCGGTTCCATCGAGGATCTGTGGGCTTTCAACGAGGAGGTGGTGGTGCGGGCGGCGGCGGAAAGCGACATTCCGCTCATTTCCGCGGTCGGTCACGAGACGGACACCACCCTGATCGATTTCGCCTCGGATCGCCGGGCGCCGACGCCCACGGCGGCGGCAGAGATCGCCGTGCCGGTGCGGGCCGAACTGGTGGCCAATGTGCAGGATTTGGACCGGCGCCTAAGCCTAGGCCTGCGCCGGGGTCTGTCGGAACGGCGGCGGGACCTGGACGGCCTGGCCCGTGGCTTGCGCGGTCCAAGAGAATTGCTGGCCCTGGCACGGCAGCGCCTGGACGAGGGCGCCGAGCGGCTGCACCGGGCGCTGTTGACCTTTGGCTCCGAGAAGCGCAACCGCCTGGTGGCCGCTGCCGCCCGCCTGCGCCCGGCACTGGTGACGGACCGTATCGAAGGTGAGGATCGGTTCCTGCGCGAGCTACACGGCCGCCTGGGGCGGGCCGTGGACAGCGCCATCAAGGAAAGCACTCTGCGCCTTGCGGGCCAGGGCAAACTGCTGGATAGCCTGAGTTTCGAACGGGTCCTCGAGCGCGGCTATGCCGTGGTGCGGGAACCGGGCGGCGCTGTGGTCATGGCGGCGGCCGGCGCCAGCCCCGGCGATGCCCTCGCCATCACTTTCCGCGATGGCGATCTGGCGGTTACCGTGGACAACACAGGCGCGAAAGAATCCAAGCCGGCCGCCAAGCCCAAACCGAAGGCCAGTGGCAAAAAACCGAAGACGGCGCCGGACAACCAGGGTTCGCTGTTCTGATGCGCTTGCTTTTGGCGCTTTTTCTGCTGCTGCTGTATTCGGCGTCGCCGGCCTGGGCCCAGGCGCCGGCCCTGAAAGGGGATTTCGTGCAAGGCGGCCTGGTCCACGGCATTGCCGCGCCGGACACGGCCATTGAATTCGACGGCCGCAAGGTACGCCTGGGTGAGGGCGGGCGCTTCATCATCGGCTTCGGCCGCGACTTTCCCGCCAGTGCCAAATTGTTCTGGCGCCGGGGCGAGGGGCCGCGGCGAAGCATCGACCTGACGATCAAGGCGCGGGCCTACAAAATCCAACGCATCGACGGCCTGCCGCCGAAAATGGTGACGCCGCCCAGGGACGTATTGGAGCGCATCCGCCGGGAAAATAGGGGTATCGCCGCCGTGCGCCGCCTGGACAGCGCGCCGCCCTGGTTTGAAAGCGGCTTCATTTGGCCTGTGCAAGGGACTGTCACCGGCGTCTATGGCAGCCAGCGCATCCTGAACGGCAAGCCGCGGCGGCCTCATTATGGCATCGATATCGCCAATAGGACCGGCACCCCCGTCGTCGCCTCCACCGACGGCATGGTGGCCCTGGCGGCCGGCGATCTTTATTACACCGGCGGCACCGTAATGCTGGATCACGGACACGGTTTGACATCCGTATACTCGCATCTCGAATCTGTCATCGTGAAAGTGGGCCAGTTCGTCGTTCAGGGAGAGGTCATCGGCACCCTGGGCAGCACCGGCCGGTCCACGGGGCCGCATTTGGACTGGCGCCTGAACTGGTTCAAACAGCGCCTGGATCCGGCCCTGTTGCTGGGGCCCATGGCAAAGCGTTAATGTGCCCCGCATGACTGAATTGCAGGAAGACCAGATTCAACGCTATGCCCGCCACATCGTGTTACAGGAAGTGGGCGGCGTGGGCCAGTCGGCCCTGTTGCAGGCCAAGGTGCTGGTGGTAGGCGCCGGCGGCCTGGGCTCGCCTCTATTGATGTATCTTGCCGCCGCCGGGGTCGGCACCATCGGGGTGGTGGACGACGACGAAGTCTCGCTCTCCAACCTGCAGCGGCAGATCGCCCACGGCACCCCGGATATCGGTCGGCCCAAGGTGGAGAGCGCCCAGGACCGGGCCATGGCCCTGAACCCAGACGTCCGGCTGGTACCCCACAGGGCCCGCCTCAATCCCGGCAATGTCATGGAGCTTCTGGAAGGCTACGACATCGTGGCCGACGGCTCCGACAA
Organism: uncultured Rhodospirillaceae bacterium; assembly: GCA_964344935.1. GTDB lineage: Bacteria > Pseudomonadota > Alphaproteobacteria. The sequence continues at coordinate 205,817 of CAYFPL010000005.1, read as the reverse complement.
TTTCGATACCCGCTTTCTGCTCAATGATGCCAGCTATCTGGCCAAGAAGACCCTGGTCTCCGCCGCCGTGCTGCGTTTCGACGGCCAGCTTTCCACCTACAAGGCCTATCTTGGCCCGCCCAACCCCTGTTACCGTTGCATCTTTCCAGAGCCGCCGCCGCCCAACGCCATACCATCCTGTGCCCAGGGCGGCGTGTTAGGTGCCATGGCCGGGGTCATGGGCACCATGCAGGCGACGGAAGTGTTGAAAGAGATCCTGGGCATCGGGGAAAGCCTTTCGGGCCGTCTGTTAATCCACGATGGCCTGGCCGGGGAATTCCGCACTGTGAAGGTCAAACCAGACCCGAATTGCGCCCTGTGCGGCGACAACCCGACGATTGTGGATCTGTCGGCACACAAATACGAAGGCGGCGCCTAGGCCATTTTCGGGATTGAACTACCCACCCGCTCCCCCTTCCCGACCACCCACAGGGTACCATGAATGGGTGGTCGGGAAGGGGGAGCGGGTGGCTCGGCGATTCGATGAAAATCGAAAATGGCCTATGCCGGCAGCAGGTCTTCGTCGATGATGCGATCGGGCGGGTTGTGGCCGTCGACGAAGGTGCGGATGTTGATCAGCACCTTTTCGCCCATATTGATGCGGCCCTCGATGGTGGCCGAGCCCATATGAGGCAGCAGCACCACGTTGGACATGTCCAACAGTTTCTTGTTCACCGCCGGTTCATGCTCGAAGACGTCCAGGCCGGCGCCGGCGATGCGGCCTTCCTGGAGCAGGCGCACCATGGCATCCTCGTCGATGACCTCGCCGCGGGCCGTGTTGACGATATAGCTGTGAGGCTGCAGCAGTTGCAGGCGCCGGGCCGAGAGCAAATGATAGGTGGCCGGCGTGTGGGGACAGTTGACCGAGATGATGTCCATGCGCGAGAGCATCTGATCCAGGCTCTCCCAATCAGTGGCCTCCAGCTCGGCCTCGGTCTGGTCGTCGACCCGGTGGCGGTTGTGATAGTGGATCGACAGCCCAAAAGCGCGGGCCCGGCGCGCCACCGCGGTGCCAATGCGGCCCATGCCGATAATGCCCAGGCGCTTGCCCCAGATACGGTGGCCCAGCATCCAGGTCGGCCCCCAGCCCTGCCAGTCGCCGGCGCGCAGCACCCGCTCTCCTTCCGTCAGGCGGCGGGGTACCGCCAGCATCAGGGCCATGGTCATATCGGCCGTGTCCTCGGTCAACACGCCCGGCGTATTGGTCACCACGATGCCGCGTTCTCTGGCTGCGTGATGATCGATATGGTCCCAGCCGGTACCGAACGAGGCGATCAGCTTCAACCGCTCGCCGGCGTTGGCGATGACATCGGCGTCGATGCGGTCGGTCACGGTCGGCACCAAAACATCGGCATGCTTCACCGCCGCAATCAGGTCCGCATGGCTCATGGGGTCGTCTGTCACGTTCAAACGGGTGTCGAACAACTCCATCATCCGGGTCTCGGTCACGTCCGGCAGTTTGCGGGTTACGATGACCAGGGGTTTGTTTTGCGACATGAAAGGATCTCTCGCAGGCAGGCTTGGCGCCGGTACATTGATCGTCACATCGTCTGTAGCAGACTGTGGCGCCAGGGACAATTGGAGGGAGGTCTGGCGGGATAATTTCGCCTGCGGCGAAAGGCCGCTTGACCGGATTGTCGGGCCCTTGGCATAAGGTCGCCATGCCTCTGATTCGCCCCATGACGGTGTTGATTCTTCTCGCTTTCCTATTCCATCCGTCACCCGCATGGGCCGCGGACGAAGGCGACAAGAAAGCCGCGAAACCCAGTCAGACCGGCGCCTCGGGCCTGCCGACGCCGCGCTTCGTCTCGCTGGCATCGGGCAAGGTGCATATGCGGGCCGGACCCGGCGTGCGCTATCCCATCACCTGGGTCTACAAGCGCGTCGGCACGCCGTTCATGGTCATGGCGGAGCACGAGTATTGGCGCAAGGTGCGGGACGTAGACGGCACCGAAGGCTGGATGCACCGCAGTCTACTCTCGGGCAAGCGCATGGCGGTGATGCGCGGTGGCATCACGGAACTACGTCGAGAGCCCGAAGCCGGCGCGGCGGTGGTGCTGCGGGCCGAGGCCGGTGTGATCGGCAAGCTCGTCGGATGCCGCAAGACCTGGTGCCAGATGGACCTGCAGGATACATCCGGCTGGCTCCCCCGCACCGCCATCTTCGGCGCCCTGCCAAACGAGCAGTTTTAGGTATCGAAACGGCCGCCGGCGGCGGCAAAGTCTTGATTAACCACTTGATGATAACCATTGTTAGGCGTATTGATGCGCCCGTTTTTGGGGGCGTGTGCATGGCACCCAGACAAAACCCAATCAAGGCAAGGAATAAGATCATGGGTATCAAGGTCGCTGTCGTCGGCGCCACGGGCAACGTGGGCCGCGAGATGCTGAACATCCTGGACGAACGGGAATTTCCCGCGGAAGAAGTCGTGGCTCTGGCCTCGACCCGGTCCGTTGGCAAGGAAGCGACCTTTGGCGAGAAAACCCTGAAAGTCAAAGCCCTGGACACATTCGACTTTTCCACCATCGATATCGCCCTGTTCTCCGCCGGTGGCGATGTCTCCCGGCAATGGGCGCCGGTGGCGGCAGAGGCCGGTTGCGTGGTGATCGATAATTCATCCGCCTTCCGCATGGACCCGGACGTGCCCCTGATCGTGCCGGAGGTCAACGCCCACGAGATCGGCGGCTATAGCCAACGCAACATCATCGCCAACCCGAACTGCTCCACGGCGCAGCTTGTAGTGGCGCTGAAGCCCCTGCACGACCGGGCCAAGATCAATCGCGTGGTGGTGGCCACCTACCAGTCCGCGTCCGGCGCGGGACGGGAAGCCATGGACGAATTGTTCATGCAGACCAAGGGCATCTACGTCAACGATCAGCCGGAGCCGAGGGAGTTCCCGAAGCAGATTGCCTTCAACGTCATTCCCCATATCGACGTCTTCATGGACGACGGCGAGACCAAGGAGGAATGGAAAATGACGGCCGAGACCAAGAAAATTCTCGACCCGGCCATCAAGCTGACCTCCACCTGCGTGCGCGTGCCGACCTTCGTCGGCCATGCGGAGGCCGTGAATATCGAGTTCGAGAACCCCATCGACGATGAGACAGCCCGGGACATCCTGCGCGAGGCGCCGGGCTGCATGGTGGTGGATAAGCGCGAGGACGGCGGCTATGTCACGCCGGTGGAATGCGTCGGCGAGTACGCCACCTATATCTCCCGCGTCCGCGTCGATCCCACGGTGGAGAACGGCCTCAACATCTGGGTTGTCTCGGACAATCTGCGCAAGGGCGCGGCCCTGAACGCGGTGCAGATCGCCGAGACCCTGGTTGCCCGGCATCTGAAGAAAGCGGCCTAGGGAAAGGGTGCGTTCGGTGACGAAGATCAGGTCCGGGCCCGCCAGCCACGTCTATTTTTCCCACCGTCTGCGCCTGCATTACGTGGATTGGGGCAACGAGGACGCCCCGCCGATGCTGCTGGTGCACGGCGGCCGCGACCATTGCCGCAACTGGGACTGGGTGGCGGAAGCCTTCCGCGATGAATACCACATCATCGCGCCGGACCTGCGTGGCCATGGCGACAGCCAATGGAGCGTGGGCGGCAGCTACACCATGCCGGAATACATCTATGACATCGCCCATTTGGTAGACCAGAAGAACATGGCCCCGGTGACCATTATCAGCCATTCCCTGGGCGGCATGATCTCGCTGCAGTATGCGGGCCTGTATCCGGACAAGGTGAAAAGCATCGTCGCCATCGAAGGTTTGGGCGCCTCGCCGATGATGCTGGCGAAAAGCGCGGGCAAAAGCATCAACGAGAAACTGAGCGACTGGTCGGGCGAATTACGCCAGATGTCCGGCCGCACGCCGCGGCGCTATGCCAGCCTGGAAGACGCCTTCGCCCGCATGCAGGAGGAGAACCCCCACCTGACCGAGGAACAGGCCCGGCATTTGACCGTGCACGGGGCCAACCAGAACGAAGACGGCACCTTTAGTTGGAAGTTCGACAACTATGTGCGCATCTTCAAACCCCTGGGCCTAAGCCCGGAGGAAACGCGTTATCTATGGTCCCGCATCACCTGCCCCACTTTGCTGATCCGGGGCACGGAAAGCTGGGCTTCCGACCCGGTGGAGGATGGCCGCATCACCTCGTTCCAGCATGCCGAGGTGGCCAACATCGAAGGGGCGGGCCACTGGGCCCATCATGACCGCCTGGACGTGTTCCTGGATCTGGTCCGCAAGCACCTGGCGAAGGCCGGTTGAATAGACGACAATAATAGGAATTTCACTGCCGGGAATCGTTGACAAAGGCCTGGCTGGGGCGTATATCCGCGCCGACCTGGGCGGCCGGCGCGCCGCCTGAATTGTTACGTGTGCGCGGAGACTGATTTTTGGCGCACCACCAAGGATGGACAGAACGATGTTCGCTGTAATCAAAACTGGCGGTAAACAATACCGCGTGGCGCCGGACGATGTGATCCGGATCGAGCGGATCGCGGGCGAGGCCGGCGACGAGGTGGCCTTCGATGACGTCCTGCTGCTGGATGCCGACGGCAACACCACCGTGGGCGCGCCGCTTATCGAGGGCGCCACGGTCACCGGCACCTTGCTGGAGCAGCCCCGCGGCGAGAAGATCATCGTGTTCAAGAAAAAACGGCGCAAGAACTACCGCCGCACCATCGGCCACCGCCAGGAATTGAGCGTGGTCCGGATTACCGATATCGCCCCGCCAGGCGCCAAGAAGAAAGCCGCGGCAAAGAAGAAGGCGCCGGCGAAGAAGGACGAGGCGACCGAGGCAGCGGCGAAGGACGAGACGCCAAAGGCCGAGGCCAAGAAAACGGAAGCCAAGAAGCCGGCCGCAAAAAAGGATGACGCCAAAAAGGCTGACACCAAGAAAGCCGACGAAAAGAAAGCCGATACGAAAAAGGCTGACACAAAGAAGGCAGAGACCAAGAAGCCAGCCGCCAAGAAGGCTGATGCCAAGAAAGCCGACGAAAAGAAAACCGCCGCCAAGAAGCCCGCGGCCAAATCGAGCGCCAAATCCAAGGCAGCCGACAAGGCCGAAGACAAGGGCAAGGGCAAGGAATAATCCGCCGACGGCGAGGAAGCATAAGGAGCACCTGAGATGGCCCATAAGAAAGCAGGCGGCAGTTCACGCAACGGCCGAGATACAGCCGGCCGGCGCCTCGGCATAAAGAAGTATGGCGGCGAGAAGGTTATTCCCGGCAACATCATCGTGCGCCAGCGCGGCACCAAGTGGAAGCCCGGCGAGAATGTGGGCCTGGGCAAGGACCACACGATCTTTGCCTTGATCGAGGGACAGGTGAAGTTCCAGACCAAGGCCGGCGGCCGGACCTACGTTTCGGTGCAGCCGCCTGAATAGGCGCGCCCGCAAGCGCATGGAAATATGCGGGGGATGGCTGGCCATCCCCCGTTTTTTATTCCGCACAATTGCACTCAATGAAATCGAAAATTGAAAATCAGGCTCATGGCAAACCCCGGTACAATTATTTGGTCATTCCCGCGCACGCGGGAATCCATGCCTGTGCCGGTTGCTCTGGACTCCCGCTTGCGCGGGAGTGACGATAGGAGAGCAGGGACCCGATCATGAAATTTCTCGATCAGGCCAAAATCTATATCAAGAGCGGTAAGGGCGGGCACGGCTGCGTCAGCTTCCGGCGCGAGAAATTCGTCGAATTCGGCGGTCCCAACGGCGGCAACGGCGGCAAGGGCGGCGACGTGGTGGCCGAAGCGGTCGAGAACCTGAACACCTTGATCGACTATCGCTACCAACAGCATATCAAGGCCAAGAACGGACGCCCCGGTATGGGCACCTCTCGCACCGGCGCCGGCGGCGCGGATGCCATTGTTAAGGTCCCCGTCGGCACGCAGATCCTGGACGAGGACCGTTCCACTATTCTGGCCGACCTGACGGAAGCGGGGCAGCGGGTGGTCCTGGCCCGGGGCGGTGCCGGCGGTCGCGGCAATGAATCCTTCAAATCCTCCACCAACCGGGCACCGCGGCAGTTCGAACCAGGCGGCGAAGCGGAAGAATGGACCCTTTGGCTGCGCCTGAAGCTTATCGCCGATGCGGGCCTGATCGGTCTGCCCAATGCGGGCAAATCCACCTTCCTGACGGCGGTCAGCCGGGCCCGGCCCAAGATTGGCGACTATCCCTTCACCACCCTCTATCCCAACCTGGGTGTGGCCCAGGCTGGGGAAAGGGAAATCATCCTGGCCGACATCCCCGGCCTGATCGAAGGTGCCCACGAGGGCGCCGGACTGGGCGATCGTTTCCTCGGCCATGTGGAACGCTGCCGGGCTCTGATCCACCTGGTGGACGGGACGGCAGAGGACGTGGCCGCCGATTATCAAACCGTGCGCGCCGAGTTGGAGGCCTATGACGAAGGTCTGCCTGGGAAGCTGGAACTGGTCTGCCTGAACAAATGCGATGCCCTGACGGACGATTTGATTGCCGAACGCCGGGCGCAGCTCGCCGCCGCCGCCGATGCACCAGTACACCTGATTTCCGGCGTTTCGGGCCAGGGTCTGCCGGCGTTGCTAGGTGAACTGGTCCAGGCCATGGCCGTGGCTGAAGACGAGGCGGAACCGGCGGCAGCCACCGGCGGCTGGCGGCCATGAGCGGGCGCCTCAACGGGGCCAAGCGGGTGGTGATCAAGATTGGCTCCTCCCTGCTGGTGGACCAGGACAGCGGCGCCCTGCGCCGCGGTTGGCTTGACGCTCTGATGGACGACGTCGCCGGCTGCCACGGCCGCGGCCAGGAGGTGGTGATGGTCTCTTCCGGCGCCATCGCATTGGGGCGGCGCAGCCTGGGCCTGACGACGCGGACCTTGCGTCTGGAGGACAGTCAGGCCGCGGCGGCGGCGGGACAGATCCGCCTGGCCCATGCCTATCAGGAAAGCCTGGCCCGCCACGGCGTGGCGGTGGCGCAGATCCTTTTGACCGGCGACGACACGGAGCGCCGGCGGCGTTATTTGAACGCCCGTAACACCCTGATGGCGCTTTTGGGCCACGGCTCCGTCCCCGTTGTGAACGAGAATGACACCGTCGCGACGGAAGAGATCCGATTTGGCGACAACGACCGGCTGGCGGCACGGGTCGCGGCCATGATCGGTGCTGATTGCCTGGTGCTGCTGTCGGATATCGAGGGCCTGTACAGCGCCGATCCACGACAGGAGGCAGACGCCGAATTCATCGCCGAGGTGGCCGAAATCACGCCGGAGATCGAGGCCATGGCCGGTGCCACGGGCAGCCACGACGGCAGCGGCGGCATGGTGACCAAGATCCAGGCCGCGCGCCTTGCGGGGCAGGCGGGCTGCGCCATGGTCATCGCCGACGGCCGGGCCGACCATCCCATCGCCCGGCTGCTGGACGGCGGGCGCTGCACCTGGTTCACCACCGCCGCCACCCCGGCCAGCGCCCGCAAGCGCTGGATCGCCGCCAGCCTGCATGCCAGGGGTTCGATCACTGTGGATGCAGGTGCCCTGAAGGCATTGAACCAAGGGCGCAGCCTGTTACCCGCGGGTGTCACGGCGGTGGAAGGGGAGTTCCAGCGCGGCGATGCGGTGGTGGTGCGCGGCCCCGACGGTGCCGCCGTGGGCCGTGGCCTGATCGCCTATTCCTTTGCTGACGCCGACCGCATCAAGGGCCACCGCAGCGACCGAATTCAGGCTATTCTGGGCTTCCTGGGCCGTGAAGAGATGATCCACCGGGACGATCTGGTGCTAGGCTAGAGACAGACGACGTAGAGGCAAACGACGTAAACAGGACGAAGACCATGAGCACGGCAGAAAACACATTGGACGATCTGCAGCGGCAAATGCTGGAACTGGGCGCGGCGGCGCGGGCCGCGGCGACGGTGCTGGCCAAGACCCCGACAGCGGCCAAGGACAAGGCCCTTCGCGCAGCCGCCACGGCGATCCGCGACAGCCAAGCCGCGATCATGGAGGCCAACGCCGCCGATATGGGCGCAGCCCAAGGCCGCGAACTGACCAAGGCCATGCTGGACCGCCTGCTGTTGAACGAAGACCGCATCGAGGCCATGGCCAAGGGATTGGAGGATATCGCAGAACTGGACGATCCCGTGGGCGAGGTGATGACCGCGTGGGAGCGGCCCAACGGCCTCAACATCGCCCGCGTCCGTGTGCCCCTGGGCGTCATCGGCATCATCTATGAATCCCGCCCCAACGTCACCGCCGATGCCGGCGCCCTGTGCCTGAAGTCCGGCAATGCAGCGGTGTTGCGCGGCGGTTCGGAAAGTTTCCATTCCTCCCGGGCCATTCACGCCTGCCTCCTCGCCGGCCTGCGCGCCGCCGATCTGCCCGAGGGCGCGATCCAGCTCCTCCCCACCCGGGACCGGGCCGCCGTGGGCATGATGCTGACCATGCCGCAATATATCGACATCATCGTGCCCCGGGGAGGCAAGGGCCTGATCGAACGGGTACAGAATGAAAGCCGTATCCCCGTAATCGCCCATCTGGACGGCAATTGCCATGTCTATGTGGACGGAAGCGCTGATCTGGAAATGGCGCGGGAGATCAATTTGAACGCCAAATTGCGGCGTACGGGCATTTGTGGCGCTTCGGAAACCCTGCTGGTGGACGAGCGCTGTGCCGGCAGCCATCTCGCCCCGCTGGTCACGGATCTTTTGGAACGGGGCTGCGAAGTGCGCGGCGACGCGGCCGCCCAGGCCGTCGACAACCGCGTGGTGCCGGCCAGCGCGGTGGATTGGGATACGGAATATCTCGACAGCATCATCGCCGTTAAAGTGGTGGACGGCGTCGGCGCCGCCATAGACCACATCGACGCCCACGGCTCGCATCATACCGATTGTATCGTCACCGAAGATGGGGCGGCGGCAGAGCGGTTCCTGACCGAGATCGATAGCGCCATCCTGCTGCACAACGCCTCCACTCAGTTCGCCGATGGCGGCGAGTTTGGCATGGGGGCGGAAATCGGTATTTCCACCAACCGCCTGCACGCCCGCGGCCCGGTGGGGGTGGAGCAGCTCACCTCTTTCAAGTACGTGGTGCGCGGCCAAGGTCAGGTGCGCCCCTAGCAGGTTCGATCAACGGGGAAATGTCTTGCCGCGCTTGAAAATCGGCCTTCTGGGCGGCTCCTTCAATCCGGCGCATGAGGGCCACCGCCATATATCACTGCTCGCCCTGAAGCAATTGCGCCTGGACCAGGTCTGGTGGCTGGTTTCGCCGCAAAATCCGCTGAAGCCGGCGGACGGTATGGCGCCGTTCGCTGAGCGCCTGGCCGGGGCGCGCGCCATGGCCCGGCACCCGGCCATCAGAATCAGCGACTTGGAGCAACGGCTCGGCACCCGTTACACGGTGGATACGTTGATTGCCCTGCGCCGGCGCTGGCCGCAAAACCGCTACATCTGGCTGATGGGGGCCGACAATCTGGTGCAACTGCCCCGTTGGCACCGCTGGCGGGAGATTTTCGAAACCACACCCCTGGCCATCTTCAACCGCGGGGAGCAGCGCTATACCGCCCTAGCCGGTCCAGCAGCCGCGCGGTTCGCCCGCTATCGCGTGCGCCGGCCGGCCCAACTGGCCATAAGCCGGGCGCCGGCCTGGTGTTTCCTCTTCAACCGGCGCCATCAAGCATCGGCCACGGCGTTGCGCGCGGCACGCGCCAGCGCGGCAGAAGTGACATGACTTTTTGGCAATTTATTGCCATAATCGAACATCATCCGTGAACAGAAGGGTCAATATGCGGACCATTATGAAACTTAGGAGCTATTCGCCATAGTAAGCGCAAGCCAACAGCCAGCGAATGGCGCAGAACTGCTGGCACTCGTGAATAGTTCTCTCGATGACGACAAGGCGGAAGATTTGGTTGTCATCGACCTGCACGGTAAATCATCCATTGCAGATTTCCTTGTGATCGCCTCGGGCCGGTCGGACCGGCATGTGGGCGCGATCGCAGAGCATCTGTTACGCCGGGTCAAGGAAACTGACTTGGGCCGCTGCAAGGTCGAGGGCCTGAACAAACGCGATTGGGTGCTGATCGATTTGGGCGATATCATCGTACATATCTTCCGGCCCGAAGTGCGCGAGTTCTATAACCTGGAAAAGATGTGGTCCATCGAGATGGCGGAGCCGGAGCGCGCCGCCCTGTAGAGCATGCGCATCACGATCAGCGCTGTAGCGCGGGCGCGCGGCGATCCCGCGGCAGAAATCTGCCGGATTTATCAAAAGCGCCTGCCATGGAACGTGGATATCCGCGAGGTGGAGGTTCGAAAGAACCTGAAAGGGCAGCAACTGGCCCGGGCAGAGGCCGAATTGCTCCTGGCCGCAGTGCCGGACCGAGCGGTGACCGTGGCCCTGGACGGCGGCGGCAAGGTCTTCACTTCTGAACAATTCGCCGAACGCCTCGGCCGTTGGCGTGACGACGGTGTCGGCGAGTTGGCATTTCTGATTGGCGGCGCCAGCGGATTGCACAGGGATCTGGTCGCCGCCGCGCAATTCACCCTGTCACTGGGCGCCATGACTTGGCCCCATTTGCTCGCTCGCGCAATGTTGATGGAGCAACTGTATCGGGCCCATACCATACTGTCGGGGCATCCCTATCACCGGGCTTGATGATAGCGGTTGCATTCGCCGGAACCTGCGCCATATTGGTGCAGAATCGGCCGCCGGCTACTAGATTTTGAGGTTTCGTGTGAAGAACCACCGCCGCCCCGTCGTGCTTTGTATCCTTGATGGCTGGGGTCATCGCGTGGAGGCCGCCGACAACGGTATCGCATTGGCCGAGACGCCGGTCTACGACCGTCTTTTGGCGGATTGCGCCCATGGCCTGTTGCAGACGTCTGGCCTTTCCGTCGGGCTGCCGGAAGGGCAGATGGGCAACTCCGAAGTGGGGCATCAGAACATAGGTGCCGGCCGGGTGGTGATGCAGGATCTACCTCGCATCGATGCCGCCCTTGCCGACGACAGCTTGGCAGAAAATCCACGATTGATGCAGTTCATCGCCCGCTTGCGGGAAAGCGGCGGCGACTGTCACCTGATGGGTCTGCTGTCACCCGGCGGGGTGCATTCCCATTCCGACCATTTGCTGGGCTTGGGACGCATCATCGCGGCGGCGGGTGTGCCGGTCTGGCTACATTGCTTCATGGACGGCCGCGACACGCCGCCCGACAGCGGTGCCGGATACATGATGGACCTGCAGGCTGCCATCAGTGATACGGAAGGGCTTCGCATCGCCACCGTTTGCGGGCGCTATTACGCCATGGACCGGGACCAGCGCTGGGAGCGGGTGGCAAAAGCCCATGCCGCCATTGCAGCCGGCCAAGGCGCCAGCGGGGCCGATGCCTTGGATGCGGTCCGCGCCTCTTATGGCGATGGGGTTTTGGACGAGTTCATCCGACCGGTGGTGATCGACGGTTATGGCGGCATGAGCAATGGCGATGGACTCCTGATGGCGAATTTCCGGGCCGATCGGGCAAGGGAAATTCTCACGGCCTTAGTGGACCCGGATTTCGAAGACTTTCCGCGTCAGAACACCGTCGAATTCGCCGACCGCCTGGGCATGGTCAGCTATTCATCCGTCTTGGACGAATGGTTCGACAGCCTGTTCGCCACCGTTGGCCTCAGCAATACCTTGGGTGAAGTGGTCTCGGATGCCGGCTTGCGGCAATTGCGCATCGCGGAGACGGAGAAATACGCCCACGTCACTTTCTTCCTGAACGGCGGCGCCGAAGCCGTGTACGAAGGCGAGGACCGGATCCTGGTCCCTTCCCCCAAGGTGGCCACTTATGACCTGGCGCCTGAGATGTCCGCCGGCGAAGTCACGGACAAACTTGTACAGGCGATCGAGAGCGATCAGTACGACCTGATCGTGGTCAACTATGCCAATCCGGACATGGTCGGCCACACCGGCGTTCTACCGGCCGCCATCAGGGCCGCCGAAACCATTGATCGCTGTCTGGGCCGCCTGGAAGAGGCCCTCGGAAACGTCGGGGGCTGCATGCTGGTCGCCGCTGATCACGGCAATATCGAGATGATGCGCGATGTGGCAAGCGACGGCGCCCATACCGCCCACACCACCGGTCCGGTTCCGGTCATACTCGTGAACGGGCCGGCATTGGATGGCGATCTGCGCTGGGCCCTCAGGGACGGCAGCTTGGCGGATCTGGCGCCCACGGTGCTGACCCTGATGGACCTGCCAATTCCTGACGAGATGAGCGGCGGCTCACTACTCGAGGTCGCCAGCCGAAACGAACAGCGCCGCCGCCATGGCTAGGGCGCGGCTATACCGGTTGGCGCGGCTATCGTTGCTGACGGCTGCGGTTGCCGCCTTGCCCCTCTCGGTTGCGTGGCCGGACGTACGCGATGACGTGCAAGAAATGATCAAGCAAACCGAAAGTTCGCTGCGCGCCGGCGAAGCGCGGCAGCAGTCACTGAAACAAAAGGCCCGCAGCCTGGCCGAACAAATCGACGATTTGCGCCTGCGCGCCACCCGCACGGCCCATCTGGCGCAGCAGGAAGAGGCGAAACTGAACGCCATTGACGCCCGGCTGCAGCAGTTGCACCAACAGAACGACGATTACCGGCGCCGACTGGGTGGATTGCAGGATGGCATGGCGCGCTCAGTCGCCGCCCTGGCCCGGGTCCAGCGCCAGCCCGCGACCGCTTTGCTGGCGGCACCAGGCACCGTCTTGGACGCCGCCCGCGGCGGCCGGCTTCTTGCCGCGGCCTTGCCGGCGCTGCACCGGGACGCAGGCGCTGTCGGCGAACTGCTAAAGGCAGCGAAAGAAGTACGCCTGGAATTGCAAACGGAGCAGCGCCAGCGGCGCCAATCCTTGGCCGCCCTGGCCGCGCGGCGCCAGGAGCTGACCGGGCTATTGGATCAGCGCGCCAAGTCCGAACAGGGGCTGAGGAAAGCCGCCGCCCGCGAAAGCCAGCGCCTGGCCATGCTGGCATCAAAGGCCAGTGATTTACGCGGTCTGTTGCAGCGGCTGGAACAGGCGGCGCGCGTGGAAGAGGTGCCGCTGGCAGGGCCGCGTTCCGTTCCTGACTCGCGTTCGGCCCGGGAAACACCGAAACCGAGCAAGAACGAGGACGCCAACACGGATTCCCGCGAAGCCGGCGCAGCTGCTGAATCGGATCAGCGCCGTCGCCGGCTGGCGGCAGAGATGGCCCGCACCCTGGGGGTGGACCGGCCAGCCATCGAAGCACCAAAAGATGGCGAACCGGAACAGCGGCTATCGGCGCTGGTACCCGGTCCAAAGGCATTTGCGAAATTGCGGGGCCGGCTCATGCTGCCGGCCAAGGGACGGCGCATCGGCCGTTTTGGCGAAAGTACCGGCTTTGGCCCCCGGGCCCAAGGCATCACGCTGCGCACCAGGCGCGGGGCCCAGGTCGTCGCCCCCTATGACGGCCAGGTCGTCTTCGCCGGGCCGTTCCGCGACTATGGCCTGATCTTGATCATCTCCCATGGCGGGGGATACCATAGCCTGCTTGCGGGACTTGCGAAGTTGCAGGCGGTCGTCGGGCAAACGATGCTGATGGGCGAGCCGGTGGGCGTGATGGGCGGGGACGATAAGCGGTCTCTCTATGTTGAATTAAGGCGCAAGGGGACGGCGATCAACCCGAACCCCTGGTGGTCAAGCAGTCGCGAAAGGGCGAGTGGATGATGAAGCAGGCTTTCAATATTCGGTTCGGCGCGATTTGCGCCATTGGCTTCTTACTGGCGTTCGCGGCACCGGCCCAGGCGAAGGACGATGGCATTTACCGCCAATTGAACCTGTTCGGCGACGTCCTGGAGCGGATTCGCGCCGATTACGTGGAGGAAGTGGACGACCCGGAACTGATCGAGGCCGCCATTACCGGCATGTTGCGCTCGCTCGATCCCCATTCTTCATACATGCCGCCCAAGGCCTATCGCAATATGCGCGAGCAGATCAAAGGCGAGTTCGGCGGCCTGGGCATTGAGGTGACAATGGAGAACGGCGTGGTCAAGGTGGTTTCCCCCATTGATGATACGCCCGCTTCCCGCGCCGGCATGAAGGCAGGTGACTATATCACCCATCTCGACGGCACCCCGGTCCTGGGCATGACACTGGCCGAGGCGGTGAAGAAGATGCGCGGCCCCGTGAAATCGGAAATTTTGCTGACCGTGGCCCGCAAGGGCGTGGAAAAACCTCTTGAAGTGAAAATCATCCGCGACGTGATCCGTGTGCAATCCGTGCGTTCCCGCCTGGAGGGCGAGGTCGTCTATATCCGCATCACATCCTTCACGGAACAGACAAACGTCGGCCTTGAACGGGCCATGGCCAAACACAAGACCGCACTCGGCAACCGTTTCATGGGCGTGGTTCTGGATCTGCGCAATAATCCAGGCGGCGCCCTAGATCAGGCCATCGCGGTGACCGATGCCTTCCTCGACAAGGGTGAGATCGTTTCTACCCGCGGCCGGCAGCCGGAGGAAACCCGCCGCTACAATGCCAAAACCGGCGACCTGGCGGACGGATTGCCCGTGGCCGTGCTGATCAACGGCGGTTCCGCTTCGGCTTCCGAAATCGTGGCGGGAGCCCTGCAGGATCATCAACGGGCCCTGATCGTCGGCACCAAATCCTTCGGCAAGGGCTCGGTGCAGAGCATCATTCCGCTGCAGGGTCATGGCGCCATACGCCTGACCACGGCGCGCTATTACACCCCGTCCGGCACTTCCATCCAGGCCAAGGGCATCAGCCCCGACGTCACGGTGGAGCAGGTAAAGGTGGAAAAGGCTGACAACGGCCAGCGCCGCAGCGAAGCGGATTTGCCAAAGCATTTGAAGGCAGAGCAAAAGGGCCTCCGCCAGGGTGGGACTGGCGGCGATAACGCCAGTGATGACCCACCCCAAGATTTCCAACTTAGTTATGCATTGGATTTGCTGCGCGGCATGTCCATGATGCAGCGGCGAGAAGGCAAGTAATCAAACGGTCCCGGGCGGGCGGGTCCGGTCGGGTTTGTATGGGACCAACGTAGCGTGGCCAGAAAACCGAGGGTCAAGAAGCCGGCGAAGGAACGATCACCGCGCCAAAGGCGGCGCGGCCCAAGCGCCCTGGCGGTGGTGGTGTTTCTGCTGTTGGCTGGTGCCGCCGCCCTGGCCGCTTGGCTGACCTATACCTATCAGCCGCAGCAACAGAACGAACCGGAAATCGACACGGCCCGGGCCGTCCTGGCCCTTGACCTTAGCAAGGAAGGCAGCGGTCGGCAGGCCCCGCCTGAAACGGCGGCAAAGGCCGCGAATGGCGGCAGCAAGGACAAATCTCCACCGCCACAGCCGGAAACGGCTGCGGCCAAGACGAAACAGGCCGCGCCGGCACCAAAGCCTAGCCCGCCGCCCAGAAAAACCGCCGAAGCACCAGCGCCGGCACCGAAGGTCGAGGATGCAACACCCCCGGCGCGTACGACCGATGCCGCGGGGCCGAAACCTTCCGTCGCCGCCGTCAAACCGACTCCACAGCCCCAATCACCGCCACCACAACGTCAAGCCAAGCCATCATCCCCGCTGGGAACCTTCACCCCATCGGGTGGTCTGCGTCCGGCACCCGATCCAGCCCTGATCAAACCCACCGACGACGGCCCCCTGCCAATCGTGGCAGCCGACGGCCGGACGCCCCTGCAGGTTTACGCCCGGCCCTACAAGGCAACGGGCCGGCCCAGGATCGCCATCGTGGTCGGCAGCCTGGGTTTGAGCCGTTCCACCACTCTGGCGGCGGTGCAGCAACTGCCCGGCGGTGTCACACTTGCCTTTGCCCCCTATGGCCGCAACCTGCAGGACTATGTCAATCAGGCCCGCGCCGCGGGACATGAGGTTTTGTTGCAGGTGCCCATGGAACCCATGGACTATCCCACCAACGATCCCGGTCCCCACACCCTGCTGACCAGCCTGACCATCAACCGCAACATAAAACGCCTCGACTGGCTGCTGGGCCGGTTCACCGGTTATGTGGGGGTGGTCAACTATATGGGCGGCCGCTTCACGGCAGCAGAATCCCATCTTCTGCCCATATTGGAGGCCATGCATAGCCGCGGCTTGATGTTCCTGGACGCCAAGGCATCGTCATCCAGCGTGGCCGAGACCATCGCCGGCCGCATCGGCCTTTATGTCGCCGCCAATGACCGCGTTATCGACGAGGTCGCCTCCCGCGCTGCGATTGACGCCCGGCTGTTGGAACTGGAACGCCTGGCCCAGGCCGCGGGCGGTGCGATCGGCATCGGCTTTCCCTATCCCGTCACTATCGAGAGGTTGGCGCAATGGACCCGCGCCATGGGCGACCGGGGCTTCGACCTGGTCCCGATTTCCGCCCTGACGGATCATCGGAGCCCGGATCAGTGAAGCCATTTCTCGAGCGGCCCTATCGGCCTTGTGTGGGCATCATGCTGATCAACCGTCACAACCTGATCTTCGTCGCCCAGCGCATCGATCAACAGGCGGAAGCCTGGCAAATGCCCCAAGGGGGCGTGGACGATGGCGAGACGCCGCGGCAGGCGGCGCTGCGCGAACTGGAAGAGGAAATCGGCACCGACAAGGCGGAAATCATCGCCGAGTCCGAGGACTGGATCCCCTATGATCTGCCCCGCCCACTGGCCGACCGGGTCTGGCAGGGCCGCTACCGGGGCCAGACCCAGAAATGGTTCGCCATGCGCTTTCTGGGCGCTGATGCGGATATCGACCTGGATACGGCAGAGCCGGAATTTGACGACTGGAAATGGACGCCCATGGAAACCTTGGTTGACGTGGCGGTCGACTTCAAGCGGGATAACTATGCCCAGGTGGTCGCCGCCTTCCGGCATCTGATCGAGGCATGAGCCAGGCCCGCACCATCGTAATGCTGCCGGGCGCCTGTTGCGGGCCTTGGGTATTCGAGAACTTCAGGGAGCATTTCCAGGCTGCCGGTTGGCAGGTTCTGACCCCTGAACTGCGCCATCATGCTCAGGACCCGGGGCAACCGCCCGACCCGGGCCTGGCGGAAACCAGCCTCAAGGATTACCTGGCCGATCTGGCCGGCGAATTGGAGGCGCTTGAAACACCGCCCGTTCTGCTGGGCCATTCCATGGGCGGGTTGCTGGCGCAATTGCTGGCCGCCAAGGGGCTGGCCACCGCCGCCATCCTGTTGACGCCGGCGCCGCCCTGGGGCGTGCTGCCGTCGTCAGAGGACGAAATTGCCGCCGCCATGGGTCTGATGACCCTGGGCCCGATTTGGGAACAGGCCATTACCCCGGTGTTCGAAGTGGCGGCGGAGACCTCTCTGAACGGCCTGACACCAGAGCGCCAGCGCGAAGTCTTCACGCAATTCGTGCCGGAGTCTGGCCGCGCCCTTTATGAAAGTCTGTTTTGGATGTTCGATCTGGGCCGGGCTTCCTACGTCAACGCAGTCAATGTGGAATGTCCCGTCCTTGCCGTTGCCGGTGGACGGGACCGAACAATTTCTCCCGCCACCGTGCGCCAGATCGCCGACAAATACCGCGATCTGGCCACCTACCTGGAATTCCCCGACATGGCCCACATGCTTTTGCTGGAAGACAACTGGCAATCGGTGGCCGCGGCCTGCACCGATTGGCTGCAGACGCTCCAGCCTGATTAGAGCCGTATCATCTTGCCTGGGTTCATGATGTCGGCCGGATCCAGGGCTCGTTTGACCGCACGCATCACATCCACGGCGCCACCCAGTTCATCCTCCAGATAATCGATTTTGCCGGCGCCGATGCCGTGTTCGCCGGTGCAGGTGCCTTCCATGGCCTGGGCCCGTCGCACAAGGCGGTCATGGACATCGTGGGCCAGCTTATTCTCGGCCTCGTCGTCATAGTTGGCGATGATGGACATATGGAAATTGCCATCGCCCGCATGGCCGACGAAGGGCGAGGTCAGGCCGCTTTGCTCCAAATCCTCCTTGGTCGCCATGATGCATTCCGCCAGGCGCGAGACCGGCAAGCAAACGTCCGTGACCATGACATGCTGGTCGGGCCGGGCCGTGGCCAGAATGGCGTAGTGGCCGTTGTGGCGCGCCTCCCACAATTTGTTGCGGTCCTCCAGCTTGGCGGCCCATTTGAAATCGCCGGCGCCGAAGTCGGCGGCGATGGCCTGCACCGCCTCGGCCTGTTCCACCACGCCCGCTTCGGAGCCGTGGAATTCCATGAATAGGGTATCGCCGATGGTGTACTCATCCAGCTTGCCGTAATCGCAAATCATCTTCATGCCGGTCTTGTCCAGAAGCTCACATCGCGCAATGGGGATGCCGCATTGCACCACGGTGATTACCGTGTTGACCGCCGATTCCAGATCCGGGAAGGAGCAGACCGCCGCCCGGGTCGCCTCCGGTATGCCATAGAGGCGCAAGGTCACTTCCGTGATCACGCCCAGGGTGCCTTCCGAACCCACGAACAGACGCGTCAGATCGTAACCGGCGGAAGATTTGCGGGCCCGGCGTGCAGTCTGGATCACGCGGCCGTCAGCCAACACCACGGTCAGGGCGAGGACGTTCTCGCGCATTGCGCCGTAGCGCACGGTTGTGGTGCCGCTGGCCCGGGTCGCCGCCATGCCGCCCAGGGAGGCATCGGCGCCGGGATCCACGGGGAAGAACAGCCCCGTATCACGCAGATATTCGTTCAACTGGTTGCGGGTGACGCCCGCCTGAACGGTGCAGTCCATATCCTCCGGGCTGACCCGGACGACCTGATCCATGCCGCTAAGATCCAGGGAAATGCCGCCGCGGAGGGCCAGGGTTTGACCCTCCAGCGCCGTACCGGTGCCATAGGGGATGACGGGGGTGCCGTGTTCGGCACAAGCTTTGACGATGGCGGCGACCTCTTCCGTCGTGTTGGCATAGGCAACGCCGTCGGGCAGGGCGGCGGCGTGATAGGCTTCACCCTTGCCGTGATGTTCCCGCACCGACTGTGCGGTGGTGAAGCGGTCAGCCAACAAATCCGTCAGGGTCTGCCTCAGGGCTTCGGGCAGCGCTGTGGCTGTAGCGTTATCGACGGCAAGGCTCATGGCGGCAATCCTTCTCTATCCGGCGTTTTTCGGTCCGGCCGGGCAAAATGACATAGGCGAAACGCCTATTCCAGCACCTTGATAAAGTTATGTGCTACAAGGCGGAAAGCAAACAAATCCGAGACATCTGCGAGCACCCGTGAGCGAAGAGAGAAAACCCGACATATCCGCCTCTACCGTATTGTTGATCCGGGATGGCCGGGACGGCCTGGAAGTATTCATGGTCGTGCGCCACCACGAAATCGATTCTTTTTCAGGCGCCCTGGTGTTTCCCGGCGGCAAGGTGGACCCTGAAGACGCAGACGCCCGGCCCTATTGCCAGGGCGGTGACAGCTTGGACGAAACCGCCTTTTCCCACAGGGTGGCGGCGGTGCGTGAAGCGTTCGAAGAATGTGGCGTGCTTTTGGCCCGCAACCCGGGCAACGACGATCTGATCGATGCGGCGCAACTTGAAGGCATCGAAGGACGCTGGCGGACGGACCTGGCAGCAGGCCGGATCACCATCGCCGATGTCTGCCGCACCGAGAACATCGTCCTGGCCCTGGACAAAATGGTCAACTACGCCCATTGGATCACCCCGCGGATCGTGCCGAAAGTGTTCGATACGCAGTTTTTCATCGCCCGGGCACCTGTCGACCACGTGGCCCTGCATGACGGCGCCGAGTCCACCGACAGTGAATGGCTGCGCCCCGAGACGGCGATCGCGGATGCGGAAATGGGCAAGCGCACCCTTGTGTTTCCGACCCGCATGAACCTGATGAAACTATCCCAATACAAGACAGTTGACGAAGCCATGGCGACGAGCCGGGCAGCCACCGTCATCACTGTGCAGCCCGAGCCGGAAAACCACCCCAAAGGCCGTACCCTGCGTATCCCCGTAGAGGCCGGCTATCCCGGCAGCCATTTCCTGGTCGAGGACCAGGGCCAGAAAGTGACCCTCCTTGAATAGGCGGCGGACGGAAGAGCGCCTATGACCTTTGACTTGCCCCGGCGCCTGGCCGCCGAGTTCATCGGCACGGCCTTCCTGCTGGCCACGGTGGTCGGCTCCGGCATCATGGGCGAGAGCCTGGCCGGCGGCAATGTGGCCATTGCGCTCTTGGGCAACACCATCGCGACCGGCGCCATTCTGGTGGTCCTGATCTTGATTTTTGGTCCGCTGTCAGGAGCGCATTTCAATCCCGCCGTGACCCTGTCATTCCTGCTGCGGCGGGAAATCGCCGTCGGCGCGGCGCTGGCTTATGTGGCGGTGCAGGTGGTGGGCGGCATCTGTGGTGCCATGGCCGCCCATGTCATGTTCGACCAGCCCGTTCTGATGATCTCCACGAATGCCCGCACGGGGCCAGGCCAATGGTTCGCCGAATTTGTCGCTACTTTCGGCCTGGTGGCGACCATACTGGGCTGCATCCGCTTCCGGCCCGAAGCGGTGGCCTACGCGGTGGGCCTGTTCATCACCGCCGGTTATTGGTTTACCGCCTCCACCTCCTTCGCCAATCCGGCGGTGACGGTGGCCCGCACGCTGACGGATACATTTTCCGGAATCGTGCCGGCCCATGCACCAGCCTTTATCGCGGCGCAGTTGATCGGCGCAGTGGCGGCAACCCTCATCTTCGCCTGGCTGTTGGGACGTAACCAGGCCGCCCTGTCGGAGGAGTGAGTCGATGCCGGGCGACCGTACGGTATCGTTCTTTTTCTACGGCACATTGATTGATGAGGACATTCGCCGCCATGTGCTCGGACCCGACGCAGCAGCGTTACCTTATTCACGTGGCTGGCTACCAGGGTTTACGGTGCGCTACGTCCTTCGCGCCCGCTATCCTGCCCTGGTGCGGCAATCCGGCGCCCGCGCCCACGGCATCGTCGTCGAAGGGTTCTCGCCGGCCCAGGCCCAAACCCTGGACCAATATGAAGGAGACGGTTATCGCCGGGAAATGCGGCTAATCCGCCTGCGCCAAGGCGGCCAGGCCGCGGCCCTGGTCTACCTCCCGAAGACGAGCTTACGAACCGGCGCCCGGCCATGGCACTACGAAAGCTGGTGCGGCGCCGACAAAGCGCAGTTCATACGGGCCAGCGGGGTGAACAATCCCTATCGCCGCGTGGGCGGCGACAGCCGGGCGAGATAACAACCCAACAATAATTGGAGGCTTCGATATGGTGGAAACACAAAAGGTCGCCATTATCACGGCGGGGGGCAGCGGCATGGGTGCCGGCGCGGCGCGAAAACTGGCGGCGGACGGCTTCCAAATCGCCGTTTTGTCATCGTCCGGCAAGGGCGAGGCCCTGGCTGTGGAATTGGGCGGGATTGGCGTTACCGGCTCCAACCAATCGATGGAGGATCTGGAAAATCTGGTAAATCTGGTGATGGATCGCTGGGGCCGCGTCGATGTTCTGGTCAACAGCGCCGGACACGGCCCCCGGGCACCGGTCTTGGATTTGACCGACGAGGATTGGCACACCGGGCTGGAGACCTATTTCCTGAACGTGGTGCGGCCGACACGGCTTGTCACGCCCGTTATGCAGGAACAAAAATCAGGCGCCATCATCAATATATCCACTTACGCTGTATTCGAGCCAGATGCCGCTTTCCCCACCTCCGGCGTGTTTCGGGCCGGCCTCGCTGCTTTCACTAAGCTGTATGCCGACAAGTACGCACCTGACAACATCCGCATGAACAATGTCCTGCCGGGTTTTATCTCCACATTTGCCGAACGGGACGAGATCCGCCAGCGCGTTCCCCTGGGCCGCTATGGCAGTGTGGACGAGATCTCCGAGACCATCGGTTTCCTGGCCTCCGAGGGGGCTGCCTACATCACCGGCCAGAACCTACGCGTGGACGGCGGCGTGACCCGTTCGGTGTGATCAGGCCGCACCCTCATTGGCGGGAAAAACCTCAGGCGTTCCGAACGGCAGACTTTCCACGTAGACGGAGGTGGAGGGGAAGGCGAAGCCGGTGCCGGCGCCTTCGACGATGTTCTTGATGGCGAAGGCCAGATCCTCCTTGATACGCATCCATTCGCCCCAATTGGTCGTGGCGGTGAAGCAATAGAGCATGATGTCGATGGATGAATCGTTGAAACTGTCCACGTGGATCAAGGTGGTGACCTTGTCGGGGTCGACCTCGAAATCATCATTGTCGAAGATGTGGTCTTTGATGCCATTTACGATCTGGCGCAACTGCCCTTCGCTGGCGCCGTACTCGATACCGATCTTCCAATAGATGCGGCGGTTGGTCATGCGGGAGAAATTAATCACCGCATCCCCGGCCAGCTTGTCGTTGGGAATGGTGGTCAGGGCCTTGTCAAAACGGCGGATCTTTGTCGTTCGAAAGCCGATCTCTTCCACCGTGCCTTCGACGCCAGCACCCCTGATCCAATCGCCCTTTTCGAAGATGCCGTCGAGAAATATGGTCACGCCGGCGAAAAGATTGGCGATCATGTTCTGGGCGCCGAAGGCCACCGCCATGCCAACCAGACCCAGGCCGCCCAGAACCGCGCCCACGTTGAACTGCCATTCCTCCAGCACGGCGGCGATACCGACACAGGCGATCACGAAGCGGGCCAACTTGGCCACGAACTCCTTCAGGCTGCCGCCCAATGAAGATCGCCCTAGGGCGCCGAAGGCCTTGTCGATCAGGAATGACAGCGGCCCGACACAGCGGTAGAGGGTCCAGAAGATGGTAAAGGCGATCAAGGAGCGTTCAATGCGGATCAGGATCGCCTCGATATCCGGGGCCACGTCGATGGCCTGGGTCGCCCCATAGAAGCCAATGATGATGAAGACGAACCGCAAGGGCGCTTCAAGGGCCTCGATCAGCTCATCGTCAAACTGGGTCGATGTTCGCCGGGTAACGCCGCTCAATGCCGCCAGCACGATGCGCGTAAAAATCCGCCGCAGCAGCAGGAAACCTGTGAATATGGTTAGGGCCAACAGCACTTGACCGACGCCAACGCCGAATACCGCCGACTGCCAGACATCCACAACCTGGCGCCACAATTCTGTCATTGATGCGACCCCGCCCTCGATTTACGCAGACAATCCACGGCGCCTAGGCGGCATTCGCCAAGATCGCCGCCGCCCCGGTCGCCAGGACCTGACAGCCGAGAATGATATCCTCGTCATGGCTGTCCTCGGCGAAATCATGGCTGATGCCGCCGATGGAAGGGATAAAGAGCATGGCGCACGGCATCACCTTACAAACCACACCGGCATCGTGAAAGGCCCCCGACGGCATCGTTCGCCAGGCACCGGGCGCGTGTGCCTCCGCGGCATCGGACAGATGCTTCTGAAAGCCTGGGTCCATGTGCGCCGGCGCGATGCGTACCCGCGAAGGCTTGGCCACCACCGTGGCACCGCCGCGCCGGTTGATTTCATCGACCAGTTCCATCGCCACGGCCTCGAATCGGTCCAGAATGCCTGGATCCACGTCGCGGAACTGCAACTCCAATTCCGCATACCCCGGCACAATGGAAGGCGCACCAGGTGTCAGCACCGCCCGACCCATGGTCCAGACAGACCGCTCGCCCGCAACCTCCGGAAAACGTTCGTTGATGGCATTGGCCAGGGCGTAAAGGGCGGTAGCAGCGTCTTTTCGACCGGCCATCATGGTGGTGCCCGCATGGTTCTGCTGGCCGGTGAATGTGAAGACCATGCCACCAAGGCCGACGATGGATTCGACCACGCCGATGCGCAAACCGTCCTCTTCCAGATGCGGCCCCTGTTCAATATGAGCCTCTAGGAAGCCAAAATAATCGCGGTCAGCGGCGTGCAGGCGCGGCACGCCTGCCAAACCGGCCTCTGCCAGGGCGTCCGCCAGGGCCACCCCATCCTTGTCCGTCAAGTTGACCTCCGCTTCGGCCGGGAAATCACCGCAGAAAGATCGGCTGCCCATGCAGCCGTAAAACCGGCTTTCCTCGTCCTGCCAGGAAATGGCGTCCACGGCAAAGTGTTTGGTTGCGTCATCTTCGGCAAGGGCGCGGGCCACTTCCAAGCCATAGATTACGCCCAGGGCGCCGTCCAGCCAGCCGCCGGTGGGCTGGGTATCTGAATGCGAGCCGATCAATAGCGCCGGGCCAGAATTGGCCGAACGGCCCAGCACATTGCCAACGCCGTCGATGGTGGCGCTCAGTCCGGCTTCCTCGTAGCGTTCCGCCAGCCAGCGCCGGGCCGTCATGTCCATTTCGGAAAATGCCGGGCGAACCACGCCCGTGCCCTGCGCCCCCATGGCGCGCAACACCCGTAAATCGCCCAACAAACGCTCGCCGTTGATCTTGACCATGTTTCGCCTCGCCTCCTGGTCTAAGTTCTTAACCAATATATTGCCACAACCGGAAAGGTTTCCACCCATGGCACACATCACCGAGCCGGCCCGCAAAATCCCGGTCATTCATGAATCGGATGTCCTGGTGGTCGGCTCCGGCCCTGGTGGCCTGGCAGCCGCCATCGCCGCGGCACGCGCCGGCGTCTCGGTGACCCTGTTGGAACGCTACGGCTGCTTCGGCGGCAATATGACCGCCGTGGGCGTGGAGGGTTTTGCCTGGTACCGCCACGAAGGCACCGTCGATTCCGAAGGTATCGGGCGGGAGTTCGAGGACCGCGCTGTGGCCGCGGGTGCCGCCACAGCGGAACCGCAATCGGATAGCCATGCCCTGGACGGGGAAGCCTTTAAGGTGGTGGCCGATACAATGGTTCTGGAAGCCGGCATCACGCCGATGTTGCACCGCGCTTTTGTGGCGCCGGTGATGGAGGGAGACAGGATCACCGGCGTCATCACCGAAAGCAAGGCGGGCCGGGAAGCCATTTTGGCGAAACGAGTGATTGACGCCTCGGGCGATGGCGACGTGGCCTATCGGGCCGGTGCCAAGATGGTCAAAACCCCGAAAGAGGAGATGATGGCGGCCTCTGTGATGTTCTCCCTCTCTGGGGTTGATCCCGCTGCCTTTGTTGCCGATGTCAAAGCCAATGACCCGACATATAAGGACTGGGAAAGCGGCGAATGGTCGGTGGAGACCACGGGCAAGGAGGACGAAATGTTCTCACCTTTCCTTCGAAAACCGTTTCAGAAAGCCATGGCCGATGGTCTCATACCCAAGGGCCTCGATACCATTTCGGGCACCTGGGGGGCCTTGTATGAAACGGGCGAATTGACCTACCTGAATTTAGTGCATTTGGCGGGATGCGACGGCACGGACCCAGTCGACCTGACCTGGAATGAGATTGAGGGGCGAAGACAGGCGATGCTGGCGGTGGCGGCCCTGCGCCGCCATCAGCCTGGCTGCAGCAAGGCAAAACTGCGAAATTTCGGCATGACACTCGGCGTGCGCGATACCCGCAAAATCGACGCTCGCTACAATATGACGGAGCGGGATGTCCGCGATCAGGCGCGCTTTTCCGACAGCATTGGCATTTTCCCCGAATTCATCGACGGCTACGGCATACTGATACTGCCGACGACAGGCCGGTATTTCCATATGCCCTACAGTGCCTTGGTGCCCAAGGGGGTCGAAAACCTCTTGGCTGCGGGCCGCATTACGGGCGGCGACCGGGTCAGTCACGCAGCAACCCGCAACATGATGTGCTGTACCGTCAGCGGCCAGGGGGCGGGCGCCGCTGCCGCCATTTCGGTCAAACATGGCCTTGAATTCGGACAAATGGACATAAGCCTGCTACAGGCAGAATTAAGCCGTCAGGCTGTGCGAATTCGTTAGTTTTCCGGCCTGAAATGCGCTTGACGTTCATAGTGTGAACGCCGTAGTGTTCACGCCGTGAACAACGATTCGAGCTAGGCATCACGTGAGTAGCGATCGAACCATAAACCAGGGCCTGGAAGACGGCGACGTAACCGTCGACGGTCTCGATGGCGAGTCCCGCATCACAATGGAAATGCTACATGCGGTGGATAGCGAGGAACGTCTCTCGCAACGGGGCCTGGCAGCTCAGCTCAACATTGCCCTGGGTCTGACCAACGCTTATTTGAAGCGTTGCGTGCGCATGGGCCTGGTCAAAGTGCGCAGAACGCCACCGAATCGCTACGCCTATTACCTGACCCCAAAAGGATTTGGCGAAAAATCCAGATTGACGGCGAATTACCTTTACCGCTCGTTCGACTTTTACCGACGGGCTCGTAATCAGTGTGATCAGCTTTTGGGCGAGGCGGCGGATTCGGGCCAGCGCCGGGTGGCCCTGGTGGGCGCCGGCGAATTGGCTGAAATAGCCCTTTTGTGCGCCCTGCAGCATGATGTTGAAGTGGTGGGTGTGGCCGACGAACGGGCCACCGCAAACCACTTCCGGCACGTGGATCTGGTGCGCGATGCCGCCTCCTTACCGGCCTATGACTTGATCCTGTTGTGCGATTTGGCCGATCCCCAGGGCACCTATGAAAAACTGACTAGCCAACTGGGTCAGGACGCGATAATAGCGCCTGCGCTACTGAAAATTTCTGTACCGAGTAAACCGCCGGAGCCCAGCCGATGACCGCCCCACACGACAAATGGTATGCGGTCTATACTCAGGCCCGGATGGAAGTTTGGGCCCGCAGCAACCTGTGGGAACGCGGCTTCGAAGTGTACCTGCCGCAATACCGCAGACAACGCCGTCATGCCCGCAAGACCGACTGGGTCAGCGCGCCGCTGTTCCCCCGTTACCTATTTGTCGCCGCCGATCCGGACGCGCCGGGCCGCCGCTCCATCAATAGCGCGCCCGGTGTAGTCAACCTGGTTAGTTTCGGCGACCGCCCGGCCACGATGGACAACGATGTGATCGCGGCCATTCGCGCCCGCGAGGATGAAGCGGGCCACGTACACCTGGTAGACCCAAACAGCTTGACCCCTGGCGACAAGGTGCGCCTGCATAGTGGCGCCATGGCGGATCACGAAGGCCTGTTCGAATGCCGCGGCGATGCCGAGCGGGTTGTCATCCTGTTGAACCTTTTGGGCCGGGAGGTCAGGGTCAAGGTGCCGGCGAATTCTATTGCCCGGGTACTGTAAACCGGGCTAAGCACGGCCAACGCCTTTTTCGCCGTCACAGGATAGACTTCATGAGCCGCGACGCAGCTATTGCCCAAGTGACCGAGCACTTCGACAGCGGCGCATTTTTCGACGATCTCGCCCGCCGGGTAGCCATCGCCTCCACCGCCCAGGTGCAGGAATTTCGCCCAGAACTGGACCGCTACCTTGCCGATGAGATGCGCCCGACTCTAGAGGGCCTAGGTTTTGATGTAGCGATCCATGCAAACCCGGATCCCCGCGGCGGCCCGTTTCTGGTAGCCGAAAGGCTGGAAAACCCCAACCTGCCCACCGTGTTCACCTACGGCCATGGCGACGTGGTACGCGGTTTCGAAGGGGAATGGCGCGACGGCCGAGACCCCTGGACCATGGTCAAGGACGGCGAACGCTGGTATGGCCGAGGTACTGCCGACAACAAGGGCCAGCATTCCATCAACATCGCCGCCCTGGCCACGGTATTGGCGGTGCGCGGACGCCTGGGCTTCAACTGTAAGATCCTGCTGGAAATGTCCGAGGAGGTGGGCTCGGTCGGTCTGTCCGAGTTCGCCGAGGCTCATAAACAGGAGCTTCGCGCCGATCTGTTGCTGGCCTCCGATGGTCCGCGCCTCTCTCCCGACAAGGCGACATTGTTTATGGGGACCCGCGGCGCCTTGAATTTCGAACTGACTGTCAATCTACGCGAGGGCGGGCATCATTCGGGCAACTGGGGCGGCTTGATTTCCAACGCCGGCACCCGCCTGGTCAATGCCCTGGCCACCATCGTCGGGCCCAAGGGTGAAATTCTGCTACCTGAACTGCGCCCCGAGGCCATACCCGATTCCGTGCGCAAGGTACTGGCTCAGGTGGAAGTGCGCGGCGGCGAGACCGGCCCGGCGGTGGAGACGGATTGGGGCCATCCGGGTCTGAGCCCGGCGGAGCGGGTCTATGCCTGGAACGCCTTCGAGGTGCTGGCCATGAAGGTGGCCAATCCGGATAAGGTGGCCAATGCTATTCCGCCCGATGCCACCGCCTGGTGTCAGATCCGCTTTACCGTTGATCGGGACCCGACCACCTTTCTGCCCGCGATCCGCGCCCATCTGGACCGCGCGGGCTATCACGACGTTGCCGTCGAGCAGAAGCACGAAGGCTTCATGATGAAGGCCACACGCCTGTTGCCCGATCACCCCTGGGTGCAATGGGCCCGCGCCTCGGTGCGCGAGACCATCGGCGCGGAACCGACCATTCTGCCCAATCTGGGCGGCTCCTTGCCGAATGATGTGTTTTCCGAAACCTTGGGCCTGCCGACTATTTGGGTGCCCCATTCCTATGCCGCCTGTTCCCAGCATGCGCCCAATGAACATGCCCTGGAGCCGCTGCTGCGGGAGGGTCTGCAGATCATGACAGGGCTGTTCTGGGATCTGGGCGATCAGGAAGACGGCAGCGATTTGCCGGAATGGAGGACCGCATGAGCGCCATCTCCATTGCCAACCGCGCGGTCGGCGGCGGCGCCCCGGCCCTGCTGATCGCCGAGGTGGGCCAGGCCCACGACGGTAGCCTGGGCACGGCGCACGCTTTCATCGATGCAGCGGCCGGAGCCGGAGCTGATGCCATCAAATTTCAGACCCACATCGCGGCGGCAGAATCCACCCTGGACGAGGAGTTCCGCGTCAAGTTCTCGAAGCAGGACGGCACGCGCTACGACTATTGGCACCGCATGGAGTTCACGGCAGAGCAATGGTCCGGTTTGGCGGATCACGCCAGGGAGGCCGGCCTGATCTTCCTCAGCTCCGCCTTTTCCGTAGCAGCTGTGGAACTGTTGGACAAACTGGGCCATGCCGCCTGGAAGATCGGCTCCGGCGAGTACAAATCCCAGGATCTGATGGCGGCCATGGCGGCCACTGGCAAACCGATCCTGCTTTCCACCGGCATGAGCCGTTGGGCCGAAATCGCCCACAGCGCCGCCGGCATCCGTAGCCTGGGCGCCGATCTGGGCCTGTTCCAATGCACATCCCGCTATCCCACGCCCCTGGATCGGGTGGGCCTGAATGTGATCGACAAACTGCGAGACGAACATGACTGCCCCGTGGGCCTGTCAGACCATTCCGGCAGCCCCTATCCGGCCCTGGCTGCCCTGGCCCGGGGCGCGGATATGATCGAGGTGCACGTGATCTTCGACAAGCGCATGTTCGGTCCCGACGTACCGGCGTCCCTTACGTTCGAGGAATTCCGCGCGGTGGCAGACGGGCGCGACGCTTTCGCCGAAATGGACGCCCATCCCGTCGACAAGGACCGGGAAGCCGACGATCTGGAGACCATGCGGGGGCTGTTCACCAAAAGCCTGGCCCCGACGCGGGCGCTTCCCAAGGGCACGGTTCTGACGACGGAAATGCTGACCGCCAAAAAACCGGGTTCTGGCATTGCCGCGACCCGGCTGGATGAATTCGTCGGCCGCACCCTGGCGGCCGATGTGGTGCCGGACAGGCTGCTGCGGCAAGAGGATGTGGAATAATGGCGCGCAAGATCTGCGTCGTCGTCAACAGCCGGGCAAATTATGGCCGCATAAAATCGGTGATGCGGGCCATCCAGGACCACCCGGACCTGGAACTACAAACCATTGTCGGCGCCTCGGCACTGCTCTACCGTTTCGGCCATGCCGTGGATGTGATCAAGGCCGACGGTTTCGAGCCTTCCGCCACAGTCTATTCCATCGTCGAAGGCGAGAACCCCACCACGATGGCCAAGTCCACGGGCATGGCGATCATGGATCTCTCTACCCAGTTCGAGAACCTGGCCCCTGACGTAGTGCTCACCGTGGCCGACCGTTTCGAGACCATCGCGACCGCCATCGCCGCCTCGTACATGAACATTCCCGTGGCCCATACCCAAGGGGGTGAGGTCACCGGCTCCATCGATGAAAGCGTCCGGCACGCGGTGACTAAGCTGGCGCATCTGCATTTCCCCGCCACGGAACGGGCCAAGGAGTATTTGCTGCGCATGGGAGAAGAGCCTGGGCGCGTGCACATGACCGGCTGCCCGGCGATCGACTTGATCGCGGAATTGGATCTCTCCTTGCCCGATGATCTGTTCATGCGCAACAAGGGCGTCGGCGCCACCCTGGATCCAGGCAAGCCCTATCTAGTGGTCCTACAGCATCCGGTGACCACGGAATTCGGTCAGGGCTTTGAGCAGATTCAGGAGACTTTGGCCGCTGTTCTGGCACTGGACATGCAGACCGCCTGGCTGTGGCCGAATGTGGATGCGGGTTCGGACGATGTCTCCAAGGGCCTGCGCCTGCACCGGGAGCGGGTAGGCGATGGCAAACTGCATTTCTACCGTAATTTCAGCCCCGAGGACTACGCCCGCCTGATTGGCAATGCCGCCTGCCTGATCGGCAATTCGTCCTCCGGCCTCAGGGAAGGCGCTTTCCTGGGCACGCCGACGGTGGATGTAGGCACCCGGCAATTGAACCGGGAAAGGTCGGACAATGTCGTGCATGCCAGCTATGACCGGGCCGAGATCGAGGCCAAATCCAGGGCCCAGATCGACCACGGTCCCTATCCCCGGTCAGAGATGTTTGGGGACGGCAAGGCCGGCCGGCGGATCGCCGACATTCTGGCCGGTGCGAAGGTCAATATCGAAAAGCGGCTGACCTACGGGCAGGAATGACCGCCTCGCCGCAGGATGCGCTATGCGCCGCGGTCGCGGACCTGATGCCACTGGCATCGCAATTATTCGGCGAAATCGGCGACTTGAGCCGGGATGAAGACGGCGTCAGCCGCGCCGCCTGGAGCCGCCAGGACCAGGCAGCCGCAGATCGTCTTTCACAGGCGGCGCGCGACCTAGGCCTGGCGAGCCGCACCGATGCCGCCGGCAATCTTTATATGGACCTGTCCGGCTCAGACCCTTCGGCGCCGGGCGTTCTCTCTGGTTCTCATCTGGACTCCGTGGCCCGGGGCGGCAACTTCGACGGCCTGGCCGGCGCCGTGGCCGCCCTTGTGGCCCTGGCCGCTATCAAGAAAGCCGATATTGCGCCCCGGCGGCGCCTCAGCGCTATGGGTATCCGGGGCGAAGAGAGTGTCTGGTACGGCATCGCCTATCTGGGCAGCCGTCTGGCCGTGGGTGCCATGGAAAGGTCGGACTTCGACACTTTGGTCCGCCTCGATACGGGCCGGCCGCTGTCGGCGCATATGGTAGATCTGGGCTTGGATCCGGCTGCCATCTGGCAGCAAGCGCCGGCCGTCAACGCCGCCAACACGGCGGCCTTCCTGGAACTGCACATCGAACAAGGTCCACTACTGGAAGAGTTGGATAAACCCCTTGCGGTGGCGACGGCGATCCGCGGCAATCTGCGCCATGTGGAAGCTGTCTGTCTTGGCGCCTATCAACATTCCGCTGCCGCCCCCCGCCGCTCCCGCCGAGACGCTGTTTTGGCGGTAACGGAGTTGCTGAGCCGGCTAGAGGCGCTGTGGCATAAAACTGAGGACGACGGCGATCGGTCCGCCGTCTTTACAGTTGGGAAGTTGTTTACGGACCCGGATCACCACGCCATGACCAAGGTCCCCGGCGAGTGCCGCTTCTCCCTCAATTTCGGCAGCACCGAACAAGCCACCCTGGACCGGGCTGCCGCAGCTATCACCGAACTTACGGCGGAGATTGCCGAGCGCCGCGGGGTGAATTTTGTTCTAGGCGATGCTGTCGGCTCCCCGCCGACGCCCCTCGACCCTGGCCTGCAGGCCAGGCTGTCCGACACCGCCGCCCGCTTAGAGATACCGTCGGACGCTTTCGCCACCGTCGGTCACGACGCCTCCATCTTTGCCCGCGCCGGAATCCCGTCTGCCGTCCTGCTGGTGCGCAATTCGGGCGGCAGTCACAACCCCGGCGAAGGCATGGCCCTGGCCGACTTCGAACGGGGGGTCGCGGTGTTGGCAGCAACGATGGCCGATCTCGGCCAAAGCTAAGCAGCCTCGCCGGTCCTTCATTCCCCGCGCATTCCAATGTCAGCGCCCGTCTCTGTCACGATCCAATCGCGGAAAGCGCGGACCTTGGGGTGATTGAGGGCGCCGACCGGGTGAACCAGGTAATAGGCGTATTCCGCTGGCAGGGCCACGTCGAACGGCTTGACCAGGCGGCCACTGGCCAGATGATTGCGGACGAGGGCGCTACGCGCCAGGGCCACGCCTTGGCCATTCGCCGCGGCCTCGAGCACCAGGGCGGAATCGTTGTAACCCGGGCCGCGGTCGGGATCGACACCCTTCACACCCGCCGCCATAAGCCACAACCGCCAGGTCTCGCGCATATCGTCGTGCAACAGGGTGTGGTGGCGCAGATTGTCCGGCCTGTCCAGGGGATGTGGTCCCTCGAGAAGCGCCGGGCTGCAGACCGGGAAGACGTCCTCGGTCATCAAGGGCAGCACCGTCAGACCAGGCCAAAGGCCGTTGCCGTAGCGGATTACGAGGTCAACGTCATCGCGGGCGAAATCTGTGATCTCGTCGCTGGCCGCCACGCGGACGTCGATATCGGGCTGCAGGGCGCGGAAGCGGCTCAGGCGCGGCATCAACCAGGCGGTGGCGAAAGAGGCCAGGGTACCGACGGTGAGGACGCCGCTGTCGCGGCGCCGGGTCAGACGATCGGTGGCATCGGCGAGGAGATCTAGACCCTCGCGCACGCCGGTCAGATAGCTCTGCCCGCTCTCGGTCAGAACGATGGCGCGGCCGCGGCGGCGGAACAGGGCCAAGCCGAGCCAATCCTCCAGGCTCTTGACCTGGTGACTGATAGCCGCCTGGGTGACATGCAACTCCTCCCCCGCGCGAGTGAAGCTCAATTGCCGGCCCGCCGCCTCGAAGGCGCGGAGGGCGTTCAGGGGCGGCAATCTGCGGCTGGCCATAACAATCCCAATATTATCATAAGATTTTCTTATCTAATATATGAAAAACACTCGCTTGTCGTGGATCAATTTTCTCCCCATATTCTGCACTATAGGTAGACAAAAGCGCGATGAAAGGAGAATTGTCATGATCAGGGCCATACCCTTTTTAATTAGGGATTTTGACCTAACAGAGGTTTTCACGAAAGCCGTCAGGACGATGAACCTTTGGCAAAGCCGCGCCGAACAACGTTATCGTCTTCGCAGCCTGGACGGATATGCCCTGCGCGACATGGGCATCACGAAGGCCCAGGCCGTCGCGGAATCCAAAAAGCCGTTCTGGTGGTATTGAATCCCGGGCTTCAACCCAGAACCAACAATAATATCAACCATTTATGGGCGGATCCGCGGATCCGCCCAAAATTTTTGCGGCACCGCGCAAATTTCTTTGTTGCGCTGCACAAAAACTCCTTGACTTCCGCTTAAGAATGCCTATTTTCTCGTCGAACAGCAAAATGCTGCACCGCAACATATGCTGCTAAGACTGAGTTTCCGGTAGGCTTCGGCCCGCCAGTAGCAACAACGACGACAATCGACGACGACAACGGATAGAGAGATTTGATCATGACCGCCAAGAGCACCAAACAGGGCAAGGGTAGCCAGGGCACCCAGAACGCGGCCGAAACCTTCGTTGCCGCTGGTCAGGAGACCTTGCGCACGTTCGCCAAGGCCGGGACCGAGAATTTCGAAAAGGCCTTCGCAGATATCCGCGACAAGGCGGAAGACATGGCGCAAGGTTTTGACGAGCTGGCCACAACCGGCAAGGACGGCATGGAAGCCTGGAGCGCCGCCGGCGCCGCCTACGGTAAGGGTATGGAAGCCATTGGTGGCGAAATGATGAGCTTCGCCAAGCAGATGCTGGACAACAACGTGGCGCAGACCAAGGCCATCCTGGGCGCCAAGTCCCTGAACGAAGTCATGGATTTGAACGTGGAATTCGCCCGCGGCAATTTCGACGGCATGATGGCCCAGGGCACCAAGGTTGGCGAACTGGCCACCAAGGTGGCCCAGGATACGGCCGAGCCGCTGAACGCCCAATTCACTGCCACTGTGGAGAAATGGCGCAAAACAGCCGCTTAATGGCGACCAGATATCGAATTGGCAGCCCCTGACCTCCCCCGCGACGGGGCGCCACAAAGAAGGGCCCGGGTCCTCCCCCCGGGCCCTTTTCTTTGTCTAGACGCGGGAATCCCAATATTGACCCCGACGGAGCGCGGCGACTTTTGCGCTTTTTAAAGACCTAACTTCCATTATCGTGATGATCTGCCTCTTCCAAATTGATGGAAATGGCCGATATGATAGAATGGCCGCGCCGTCCAGGGCGACGGGCGGTATGAAGCTTTGGGGAGTCCTTGCGGCCATGACGGTTCCGATGGGCAATGATCATTCGGATGATGACGGCGGCACCGGTGGTGGCGCGGGCACCGGCATTGCCACCAAGACCAAGCCGAAAACCAAAAAGCCGTCCATGTACCGGGTGTTGTTGCTGAACGACGACTATACGCCCATGGAGTTCGTCGTTCACATCCTGGAGCGTTTCTTCAACAAGGACCAACAGGAAGCCACCCAGATCATGTTGCACGTGCATCAAAAGGGGATCGGGGTCTGCGGCATCTTTCCCTTCGAGATCGCGGAAACCAAGGTCATGCAAGTGACCGATCTGGCGCGCAAGAACCAGCACCCGCTTCAGTGCACCATGGAAAAAGTTTAAGGGGCCGGGTTTCCGGCCGATAGTTCAGGGATAATAGCTAGTGGCATCATTCGCGGCGGAACTGGAACAAAGCCTACATCGGGCGCTACGCTGCGCCAACGACCGGCGGCACGAATTTGCAACCTTGGAGCATCTGCTCCTGGCGCTTTGTGATGACAATGATGCGCGCTCGGTCCTGCGTGCCTGCAACGTGGAAATCGACCAGTTGCGGGAACAGTTGACCAATTACCTGGAAGAGGACTTGGCCTCCCTGACGATGGAGGAGGAGGAAGAGGCGAAACCCACCGCCGGCTTCCAGCGGGTGATCCAGCGCGCCGTCTATCATGTGCAATCCTCTGGCCGGGACGAAGTGACCGGCGCCAATGTGCTGGTGGCGATCTTTGCCGAGCGGGAGAGCCATGCGGTCTATTTCCTCCAGGAACAGGACATGACCCGGCTGGATGCTGTCAGCTACATCTCCCACGGCGTGGCCAAGACGCCGGGCATGAGCACCGATCGTACGGTCCGTGGCACCGAGGAAAAGGAAGAGGACGAGAGCGGCGTCAAGTCTGGCGATGAAGCCCTGGCCGCCTATTGCATCGACCTCAACGAAAAGGCCCGCAGCGGCCGCATCGATCCCGTCATCGGGCGCGAGGAGGAACTGGAGCGCGCCATTCAGATCCTTTGCCGACGGCAAAAAAACAATCCGCTGCTGGTGGGCGATCCCGGCGTCGGCAAGACCGCCATCGCCGAAGGCCTGGCCCGCCGTGTGGTTCTGGGCGAAGTGCCGGAGGTGCTGCGCGAGACCACCATCTATTCCCTGGACATGGGCGCTCTTTTGGCAGGAACCCGCTATCGGGGCGATTTCGAGGAACGCTTGAAGGCGGTAATCGCGGAATTGGAAAACCACGACGATGCCATCCTGTTCATCGACGAGATCCACACGGTGATCGGCGCCGGCGCCACCTCGGGCGGCGCCATGGATGCCTCCAACATGCTAAAGCCGGCGCTGGCCAGCGGCACCATCCGCTGCATGGGCTCCACCACCTACAAGGAATACCGCGGCTATATTGAAAAGGACCGGGCCCTGTTGCGGCGGTTCCAGAAGATCGACATCAACGAGCCGAACGTGGCCGACGCGGTGAAGATCCTCAAGGGCCTGAAGCCGTATTTCGAAGACTATCACCGCATCCGCTATACGGGCGAAGCGATCAAGGCGGCGGTGGAGCTGTCCTCCAAATACATCAACGACCGCAAGCTGCCGGACAAAGCCATCGACGTTATAGACGAGGTAGGCGCGGCGCAGATGCTCTTGCCCGAGCACAAGCGCAAGAAGACCATCTCAGTCAAGGACATTGAGACCGTGGTGGCCAAGATCGCGCGCATCCCGCCGAAGACCGTGTCCAAGGACGACAAGGCCAGCCTGTCGAACCTGGAAGGCGAATTGAAGTCGGTGGTGTTCGGCCAGGACCAGGCCATCGAGGCCCTGGCCACCGCCCTGAAGATGTCCCGCGCCGGATTGCGGGAGCCGGAAAAACCCATCGGCAGCTATCTCTTCTCCGGCCCCACGGGTGTGGGCAAAACCGAGGTCGCCCGGCAATTGGCGAAGATCATGGGCATGGAGATGGTCCGTTTCGACATGTCGGAATACATGGAACGGCACACTGTCTCCCGCCTGATCGGCGCACCACCGGGCTATGTGGGCTTCGACCAGGGCGGCATGCTGACCGACGCCATCGACCAGAACCCGCACGCGGTGCTGTTGCTGGACGAGATTGAAAAGGCACATCCCGATCTGTTCAACATCCTGTTGCAGATCATGGACTACGGCAAGCTGACCGATCACAACGGCAAGCCGGTGGATTTCCGCAATGTGGTCTTGATCATGACCACCAACGCTGGCGCTTCCGAAATGTCCAAGATGGCCATCGGCTTCGGCCGCGAGAACAAAGTGGGCGCCGACGAAGAGGCGATCGACCGCCTGTTCACGCCGGAGTTCCGCAACCGCCTGGATGCCACCATCCGCTTCTCGCCGCTGCCGCCGGCAGTGATTTCCAAGGTGGTGGACAAGTTCGTGGGCGAGCTGAGCGATCAGCTGGGCGATCGCAAGGTCTCCATCAAGCTCTCCAGCGCGGCCCGCGAATGGCTGGCCGAGAAAGGCTATGACCACCTCTACGGCGCCCGCCCCCTGGGCCGCATCATCCAAGAGAAGGTCAAGAAGCCGCTGGCGGATGAATTGCTGTTCGGCAAACTGGCCAAGGGCGGCCAGGTCATGATCGACGTGGCCGAGGGCAAGCTGACCTTTGATTTCCTGGGCAAGGAGAAACCCGCCAAGGGCAGCAAACCCAAGGGCAGCGATCCCGGCGGTGGGGAAGGCGGCGACGGCGGCGGCAGCGGCGGTTCGGCAGATCCTGACGAGCCGGGCGGCAGCAAAATCCCCGAATTGGTGACCTGACGGCATCGCCATGGCCGAAGCGTCAGAAGAGGCCCCGCGTTATCTGCTGATCGTCAACGCCGAAATTGTTCCAGCCGTCGAGGACGCCTGGAACAAGTGGTACGACGAGGAGCATCTGCCTGACGCCCTGGCCTGTCCCGGCGTCCTTTCCGGCCACCGCTATGTCTCAAAGGGTGATGCCAGCCTGACCCGTAATGGCGAAAAGACCACCTCCGGCGCCCGGACTTACGTGGCGGTCTATGAAATCAGCGGGCCGGAAGCTCTGGAGACCCCCGAATTCAAAGAAATGCGCGGCTGGTACCAATTCACCGACAAAATCACCGCCCGTACTCAAGTCTACGAAAGGCTTTAGCGGCGATTATCCTAGATTATGTTGGCGTGATTTGTACCGGCTGCAGGCAATCGATGTCTAAAGTGACCACGCCCAAATCAAACCACCCAATCTGCCGGTAGCTACCCGAATTGCATTGTGAATCTTCTCAAGAACATGAAGCGTTCTTGAGTGTGGACGACGCCTATCCTGTGTGCCCTTCGGATTTCTGCATAGCGTCTATTTTTTGAATTGGCTCAAAAGTACAAAAATCAAGATCAGAAAAGTCGAATCTTACGGTCTTGAGAAAGTGATATTCGAAATCCAGCATCAATACATTCAACTCCTTTAGTAAAATATGGTTAACGGGATTTTACCGTTGCTTATCCATGGTTTGTTTACTTAATATTCATGGTGATTCGCCTAATCTAACCGTGATGAAATTGCCATCTGGACTGCCTGTGCCGCCGAAATCCGTTAATTCCCCGCTCACTGTCCTGGCCTTGCGGCAATGACGGCCCGCGGAATTTTCCGGAGTCCGGCGCCGTGGATCAGGATGACCGGCGTTTTTGCGGTTTTTCTCATTTTCCTTACCGCATTGAGCCAGCCGGGCGAAGCCCGCTCCCGCTATGCTGAAATGGTCGTGGATGAGGCCTCGGGTCGGGTCCTGGTGGCGCGCAACGTGGATGCCCGCAAATATCCCGCCTCCCTGACCAAGATCATGACCCTCTATATGCTGTTCGAGGCCTTGGACAAGGGCAAGCTGCGGCTGGATCAGAAGTTGAAGGCCTCGCGCCGGGCGGCAGGGCAGCCAGCCTCGAAACTGGGTCTGCGCCGGGGCCAAACCATCACCGTGCGCCAGGCCATCCTGGCCCTGGTTACCAAGTCGGCCAATGACGTCGCCACCGTCGTGGCGGAACAGATCGGCGGCAGTGAGTTCAAGTTTGCTTTGATGATGACCCAGCGGGCCCGGGATCTGGGCATGAACCGCACCACCTTCCGCAATGCGTCCGGCCTGCCGAACAGGCGGCAATTGTCCACGGCGCGGGACATGGCCCGCCTGGCCATGGCCATTCACCGCGACTTTCCCCAATATTTCGACTTCTTCTCGCGGCGGTCGTTCCGTTACCGGGGCAAAACCTATCACAGCCACAATAGTCTGCTGGGGAACTATAAGGGCGTCGACGGTATCAAGACCGGCTATATCCGCGCCTCCGGCTTTAATCTGGTGACCTCGGCGAGCCGCGAGGAAGGCCGGCTGGTGGCGGTTCTGTTCGGCGGACGCAGCGCCCAAAGCCGCGATCGCCGCATGCGCAAGTTGCTGGCCCGCGGCTTCGACCGCCTGCAGCGGGGCCATAAGGGCTTGCCGGGACAGTATGTACGTCCCCGCGGCCGGCGCGACGGCTATGGCCACGTCCCGGTGCCCCGCTACAAACCGCGCCTCAAAGACTTGGATGTGGCATTAAATACCGCCAAAAGGCAGCAAAGCCATGGTATCGACTGGTCGGTCCAGATCGGCGCCTTCACACAGGCGGCCTCCGCCCGGCATCACTTGCGCAAACTGCGGGGCGCATTGCCAGGCCTATTGAAACTGGCCAAGGTCAGCATCGACCCTGTGAGGGGCGACACGGCGGTGACCTATCGCGCGCGCCTATATGGCATGAATGAACGCCAGGCCCACGATCTTTGCCGCCGCATCAAGAGTGCCAAATTCGACTGCCTGACCATCGCCCCGGCGGAAGCCGCCCTGGCGGCGGCGAAAGGTCACGGCTAGGTCCATCCATTCGGCGATTGTTACCCGGTCCTGCGATAGCCCAGGCGGTGCATGCATTCCGCATAAAGGCGGTTGCGCTGGGCATCCTGCTCCAAGGAGGCCGCCGCCCGGGCGGATTGGGCCGAATCCCGAACCCGGCCTTGCGGGTTACGCACCTCTAACTGCGGCGCGGCGGCACCGCCCCAGCGCGCGGTCTGCCGTTCCGCCTGCAGTGTGGCGGCGCGGTAACAGGCGGTGGAATCCTGCTGGAAGGCCTGCTCGTTGCCACCGGGTTTGTTCCAGCCGCCAACCTCGCTACACCCCGCCAGCAAAACGAACGCCAGCACCGGAGCGATCAAGGTCACAGCCTGCATCAGGTTTCTCCCGCAGCTATCCGCATATTATCTGCGGATGATATGATGACTATGGCATGGACCTTTGCCGCAGAGGAAGTGGTAAGGTGATACGAGTTCGAGAGGAGAGTTGTATGTTTCACACCGTGATCTGCGATTTGCTGGGTATCCGCTATCCCATCCTGCAGGGCGCCATGCAGGGCGCTGGCGGACCCCATTTGGTCGCCGCCACGTCGGAAGCCGGCGGCTTGGGCATCCTGCCCACTTTCGGCGGCACGGAAGAGGCGTTGCGCGCGGATATCGAGGCAGCGCGCGCACTGACGGACAAGCCCGTGGCGGTCAATATCACACCCATGGGCCGCGCCTTCACCGAATCCCGGGCCCGCATCTGCATCGAGATGGAGGTGCCCATCGTTACCACCGGCCGAGCCGATCCCGGCGAAGCCGCGGTCGCCACAATGAAGCAGGCCGGCATCATCGTCCTGCCCGTCGTGCCCACGGTGGAACACGCCCTCCGCGTCCAGGCGGAAGGCGTGGACGGGGTCATCGCCTCCGGCTCCGAGGCCGGCGGCCATGTGGGCGATGTGGCCACTCTGCCGCTCGTACCGCAGGTGGTCGACGCCCTGGATATCCCGGTCCTGGCGGCAGGCGGCATCGGCGATGCCCGGGGCTTTCTGGCCGCCCTGGCCCTGGGCGCGGTGGGCGTGCAACTTGGCACGGTGCTGATCGCCACAAAGGAAGCGGCGGTAAACGACTGGTACCTTGAGCAGATCCTGAACATGGGGGCCACGGACACCCTGGTTTCCACCGTCCTGACCGGCGCCACCGTGCGCTGTATCGCGACGCCGGAGATCCGCGCCTATGAAGAGGCCCGGCTGTCGGGCGCATCAAAGGAGGAGTTGCAGCGCCTGCGCCAGATCGCCCGCCAGAACTATGGCCATTCCGACAAGCTGGAAGGCGGCAAGCGCGACCAGGGCACGGCCGGGCAGATCGCCGGTATGATCACCGAAGTGAAGACGGCGGCCCAGATCATCGAAGAGATCATCCAGGGCGCAGCCGATCTGAGCCAGGAATTGGCCGGACTGGCGCGTCCGGGGAGCATGGCCGCGGAATAGATGAGCCTAACAAACCAATCGTCCACCAACTGGTAACCCAGTCCATGTTATGATCTGCCCATGAAACAACGCATTCTTTTCGTCATGCACCAGGAAACCTCCGATCCCGGACGCATTGGGCGAATGGTGAAGGCATCCGGCTATGAAGCCGACATTTGCCGCCCGCCCTGTGGCGATACCTTGCCCGAGAGCCTGGATGACTTTGCCGCCACGGTGATGTTCGGCGGACCCATGAGCGCCAACGACGATCACCTACCGTTTATCAAGGCTGAACTGGACTGGCTGGATATCGTTCTGCAGGCGGACAAGCCGTTCCTTGGCATCTGCCTAGGCGCCCAGCTTTTGGCCCGGCAATTGGGTGGCGAAGTCTACCATCACGAAGACGGCTATCACGAGATCGGTTTCTACGAGGTCAACCCGGGCCCCGACGGCGGGCATCTGTTTGACGACGGCCAGTATTTCTATCAATGGCACAGTGAAGGCTTCACGCTGCCGAGCGGCGTCGCGCACCTGGCATCCAGCGAATGGTTCCCCAACCAGGCCTTTCGGGTCGGCAATTGCTATGGCGTGCAGTTTCATCCCGACGTGACCGGCGAAATGCTTGCCCGCTGGTGCACCATGGTGGCGCACCGCATGGTCCTGCCCGGCGCCCAGGCCCGCGACCGCCAACACGCGGGCCACGCCGCCTATGGCAATCAGGTCGACGGCTGGGCGCGGCGCTTCTTTGCCCACTGGCTGGACCAAACGCATGGCGAGACGGACCTTGTCGCCATGGCGGGGAGTGATTGATCAGCCCAACAGGATCGCGGCGAAGAGGATCCAGCCGAACCAGGTGTTGGAGCGGAACTTTTCCAGGCAGTCACCCGGATCGTCGATGTCAATGCGCCAGGCCTGCCAGGCCAGTTGCAGGGCGGCCGGCACCAGGCCGGCCAGGAACCATGGCCCCAGGCCCGCATGCCAGCCGGCTAAGGCGAACAGTACGATGGCTATGCCATAGAACAGCCACAGTGCCGGCCGGGTCCATTCACCGAGGGCCCGGGCCGATGACTTGACACCGATCAGGGCGTCGTCGGCCTTGTCCTGGTGGGCATAGATGGTGTCATAGCCCAGGGTCCACGCGATGCCGCCCAGATACAACAGCACCGGCGCGAGGCCCAAATCGCCGCGCACCGCCGCCCAGCCCACGAGCGCGCCCCAGTTGAAGGCCAGGCCCAGGAAGACCTGAGGCCACCAGGTGATGCGTTTCATGAAGGGGTAGATCACCACAGGTGCCAGTGACATCACGCCAATCAGGATGGCAAAACCGTTGAACCGGACCAGCACGTTCAGGCCGATCAGGGCGAGGAACACCATGAAGGCTGCGGCCTGGGCGATTGTCAGCTCTCCGCTTGGAATGGGCCGCCCGGCCGTGCGCTCTACCCGGCCGTCGACGTCGCGGTCCGTGATGTCGTTCCAGGCGCAGCCTGCGCCGCGCATGGCCAGAGCGCCGACGGCAAAGGCGGCCAGCAGCCATGGATCCGGCCAACCGGGCGCGGCCATGGCCAGGGACCACCAGCAAGGCCAAAGCAGCAGCCAGGTACCGATGGGCCGGTCCAACCGGGCCAGGCGTAGATAAGGGCGCAGCCGCGCGGGCGCGGCCCGGGCGATCCAGCCGCTGTCTGGTATGTCCGTGAATGGCCGCCCTGCCGCCTTGGGTGTTTCCTCACGCCGCATGGCGCTAGAATAGCGCAACCATGGACCTGTATTCGGTTTTTTGACCATGCCGGAAGAGCAAGCCGCCGAAGGAACCAAGTTCCGCCTGAACGTGGACGATGATTTGGCGGCCGGCGACGTCGTCGGCCTGAACGCCAGTCAGGCCCATTACCTGCGTTCCGTACTGCGCCTTAGCCCGGGCGCCGAGGTGGCGCTCTTCAACGGCCGGGACGGGGAATGGCTGGCCCGCATCGACGGCATTGGCAAGGGCTGGGCGTCGTTGGAACTGGTGCGGCAAAGCCGGCCCCAGACACCGGAGCCGGATGTCTGGCTGCTGTTCGCGCCGATCAAGCGGGGCCGGGTCGATTACCTGGTGCAGAAGGCCACGGAATTGGGCGCAGCCGCGCTTTTGCCAGTTACCACCCGGCGCACCGTGGTGGCGCGGATCAATCTGGTCCGCCTTGGCACCACAGCGGCGGAAGCGGCGGAACAATGCCGCCGCCTGAGCGTTCCCCCATTGCACGAGGTGCGCCCCCTGGAAAAGGTGTTGGCGGACTGGCCCGAGGGACGGCAGCTTTTGTTCTGCGACGAGGCTGGCCAGGCGCCACCACCTGGACAGGCCCTTGCCGGCGCGTCGCCGGGGCCGTGGGCTATCCTGATCGGGCCGGAAGGGGGCTTCGAACCCAGCGAGGCGGCGGCACTCAGGGGCCATGCATTTGTAACGCCCATGTCCCTCGGCCCGCGGATCCTCCGGGCGGAGACCGCGGCGGCGGCGGCCCTGGGCATTTGGCAATCGCTCCTCGGCGATAATCGCACCTGATTTGTACCCTTGCATACACGGGCGGCATGGATTAACTCGAATGTAGCAATGATCAAGTGATTCCGTCGCGTGGGGCCGCGACGGCAGGCCGAGGTTGAAGTGTATGGCAGATGATTCCGCCGGCGCGGCGGCGCCCCTAGAAGATTTCTCTGAACTTGTTGACTTTATCGCTTCCGGGGAGAAACCCAGGGACCGTTGGCGCATCGGCACCGAACACGAGAAATTCGCCTACCGGCGCAGTGACCTAGGGCGCCTGACTTACGAAGGCCCGCAAGGCATCAAGGCGATGCTGGAAGGATTGCAGCGCTTCGGCTGGCAGCCGGTCTATGAGGCTGGCAACATCATCGCCCTGAACATGGACGGGGCCTCGATCAGCCTGGAACCGGGCGGCCAGTTCGAGCTTTCGGGCGCGCCATTGGACAACTTGCATCAAACCTGCGCAGAAGTGCATACGCACCTGGCCCAGGTCAAGGCCGTGGCGGAGGAAATGGATGTGGGCTTCCTCGGCCTCGGCTTCGATCCCAAATGGCGGCGCGAGGACATTCCCGTGATGCCCAAGGGGCGCTACAAGCTGATGCTGTCATATATGCCCACCAGGGGCAACTTGGGGCCGGACATGATGCTGCGTTCGTGCACGGTGCAGGTCAATCTGGATTATGACTCCGAAGCAGACATGGTGCAGAAGTTCCGCATCGCCCTGGCGCTGCAACCTCTGGCCACGGCGCTGTTCGCGAACTCACCGATGACCGAGGGCAAACCCAACGGCTTCCTTTCCTACCGCAGCCATATCTGGACCGATACGGACCCGGACCGCACCGGCATGCTGCCCTTCGTCTTTGATGGCGACATGGGCTATGAGGCTTATGCCGACTATGCCCTGGATGTGCCCATGTACTTCGTCTATCGGGACGGCGTCTATCTGGACGCCCTGGGCCTGTCATTCCGCGATTTCATGGCCGGCAAGCTGGAGGTCCTGCCCGGCGAGAAACCCACCCTGAAGGACTGGGAGGACCATCTGACCACCCTGTTTCCCGAGGTGCGTCTGAAGACCTTTCTGGAGATGCGCGGCGCCGACGGCGGCCCCTGGGCCAGCCTGTGCGCTCTGCCCGCGTTGTGGGTGGGCCTGCTGTACGATGCCGCCTCGCAGAACGCGGCCTGGGATCTGGTCAAGGGTTTTACGGTCGATGAGATGGCCGGCCTGCGGGCCGAGGTGGCAAAGAGCGGCCTGGCAACTCCGATACCTGGCGGCGGCACCATGCGGGACCTGGCCGGCGAGGTGCTGGAGATAGCCAT
The DNA here is from genome assembly GCA_964344935.1 of uncultured Rhodospirillaceae bacterium. Classification (GTDB taxonomy): domain Bacteria; phylum Pseudomonadota; class Alphaproteobacteria. The sequence goes on along the minus strand of CAYFPL010000005.1, from coordinate 161,385 downwards.
GGCCGGCCTGCGCGGCCGCCGGCGGCCCGGCGCCATAACGGCGGACGAAACGGAATACCTGGCAACTTTGCAGGCAACCGTGGCCGCCGGACGCACCCCGGCTGAGGTGCTGTTGCAGCGCTATCACGAGGAATGGGACCAGTCCGTAGACCCCATCTATTCCGAGCTGTCCTACTAGCGCATGTTCTACCCGACCCTGCCGCCCGATTTCGCGGAAGCCTTTACCGTGGCCTCGACCGACGGTCTGGAGATCGCCGCCTATCGTGTTTTGAACCGCACCGAGGGTGCTCCGGCCTTGATCTTCGGCCACGCCAATGGCTTCAACGCCGGCTGTTACCGGCCGTTCTTGGAACGCCTCAGCGCCCACTTCCAGGTTTTCGCTTTCGATGCCCGGGGCCATGGCGCCTCGCCTTCGCCCCAGGACAATATGGCGCAGGACTATGCTTTGATCCGTTTCGCCGAGGATTTGAGTGCCCTTGTCGCGCAGGTGCGAGACATGATCGGCCCTGGCGTCCCCCTGCATTACGCTTCCCACTCCCTGGGCGGGTTGGCGGTGATCCTACTAGAAGCAGATCTAGGCCAGGCGCCGTTCGAATGCCTGACTCTGTTCGAGCCGCCCATCTATCCGCCCAAGGGCCATCACGAGCGCGCCGCGGCGGAAGCCCATTCGCCAATCTTCGTGGCCTGGGCGGCGCGGCGGCGCAACCGTTTCCCCGACCGGGCGGCCTTTCGCGGGGAGGTAGAGACCATCACCACCTATCGCCGCTTCGCCGACGAGATGATGGCGGCGTATCTGGACGCGGCGGTGGAACCCGACCCGGACGGCGGTCTGGTGCTGCGCTGTCCCGGCGCCGTCGAATCCGTAATCTACGGCCAGACCCCGGAAAGCGGCCTTTTCGAAATATCAGCCAAGGTAGCCACGCGGACCCGCATCTACGCCACCGACCAGGACGCCCTGCCCGAGTTACATTCCTGGACGCCGGATACCATGGCCGCCATTGCGGAGAACATGATCAACGGCGAGGCCCGCACCATGCCCGGCTGCCTGCACCTCATGGTCCAGGAAGACCCCGCCGCCTGCGCCGCCGCTGTCGTGGACCACGCCCTGGGTGGCTAACGCCTATTTAGCCGGCCGTACCCGGGGCGGGATGATGACGGACCAGGGATCCGGGGTGCGGGGGAAGGGCACTTCGATCAGCGTCGGGACCGATTGCTTGAAGGCTTCCGGTAGTGTCTTGGCCATTTCGTCCGGGCTGTTCACGCGATAAGCGGCGCAGCCGAAACTCTCTGCCAACGCCACGAAATCGGGATTGGTCAGATCGGAGGCGATGACCCGGTTGTCGTAAAGTTCCCGCTGCATGCGCTGGACGTTGCCATAGGCACCGTCGGCGAAGACGATGGCCACCAGGGGGACGTTGTACTGCACCGCCGTGGCCAGTTCCTGGACATTGTACATGAAACCGCCATCACCGTTGATGGACAGGACCTGTTTGTCCGGGTTGGCGATCTTGGCGCCAATAGCGGTGGCAAAACCGGCGCCCAGGGTGCCTTGATAGGCGGAGGTCAGGAAAGTACGGGGGTGGTAGATGGGCATGGCCACGCGGGAGACATAGCCCACCTGGGTCAGTTCATCCACATAGATGCCGTCGTCGTCCAAGGCCTCGCGCAGGACCTTGATCCAGGCCATCTGCGGCGCCAGCGTGTCCTCAAGATAGGCGTGCACCTCGCCGTCCAGGGCCGTCAGCTCCTCTTCCCGCGAGGCCCGCTTCGGCGCCAGGCCGCCCACCGCCTCCACCAGGGCCGCGGCCACATCGCCCGCATCGCCGACAATCTCCACATCCGCGCCGCCGATGCGTTGGATCTCAACCGGATCGATATCCACATGGATGATCTTCAGATCGCCATCCGTGCCCCAGTTCATGCGCGGCTGCTGCAGACGGCTGCCTAGGGCGAGGACTACGTCCGCATTGGCCCAGAGGCGGTGGCCGGCGAACTGTGAAAGCGAAAGATAGTGCCGGCTGGTGAGGATGCCTTTGCCAGTGCGGTTGGCGATTACCGGCGCCTGGATCATTTCCGCCAGGGCCTGGACCGCTTCCCCCGCATCGACCGCGCCGCTGCCGACAAAGATCATCGGCGACTTGGCGTCGGCCAGAAGCTTTGCCGCGGCCGCGACCGCATCCTCGTCCACCGGCGGACGGGCATAATCGTTGGCGGCTTCGCCGAGGTCCACGTTGGCGCGCTTGGCCAGCTGGTCCAGAGGCATCTCCACCGCCACCGGTTGCGGCCGGCCGCTCCGCAACTGCCGGAAGGCCTCCGCAATTTTGCCCGGCGCGTCCGTGGCGTGGTCAATTCTTTCGGCCCATTTGGTCAGGCCGCGCAGGATCGAAAGCTGATCGGGAATTTCGTGCAACTGACCATGGCCGCGGCCGATGTGGCCGGAAGGGATCTGGCCGGTAATGCAGAATACCGGCACGTTGGCGGCCAACGAGGTGGACAATGCGGCGGTGGTGTTCAAGACACCCGGACCGGGCACCACGGCGAAGGCGCCCACCTTGCCGGTGGATTGGGCATAGCCATGCGCCATGTAGGCGACGCCCTGTTCGTGGCGGCTGTTGATCACGCGGATATTGTTGCCTTCATCGTGCAGGGCATTGAAGAACCAGTCCAACTGCACACCTGGCAGGCCGAAGATGGTATCGACGCCATGGGCGGTGATGGATTTGACGAGGGCCTGGCCGCCGGTCATGCGGGTCATGGAGGGCTCCGTTATTGTTGCTGGTGTTTTGCCGCAACCTAGATCAAAGCGCTCGAAATCGAAATCGATTTCGGATCGCTAGTTTGATCGATGGAAAAAATCTTACGGCAAGACGCAGGTTCAATCGCGAAGTTCGATCAATTCGCCGTCCAAAAGTGTGGCAAGGGCCGCTTTCAAGTCCCGATGCAGGATATTCCGGTCGGTATCGGGAAAAGCCTCTGCGAATAGTGCCAGAAGCTCCTTCTCGCTGCTAGGCTCCTCCAGGGCGCGCCAGATAGACATGGCGAGTTGGTCCAGGTGATAGATATGGCTGCTGTCGCCTGCAATCAGGAACAATTCATTCTCGACCGGAGTCTCATTGATGCCGGGGCGGCGATAATAACGGCTCATCGTTCCCTCGATCCGCTGAAATGAGCGATGACGGTTTCGGCGGCCTCGAAAGCGGACGCATAACTCAATTGCAGGCATTCCACTGACTGAGCCAGGGCGACACAGGCGGACAACTCGGCCTGCTGGCTTAAATGCGGTGCAAAAACCTGTTCCAGCAACAGGCGCACCAGGGTCGCCTGGCCCAGCGCGGACAATTCGGGTTGGCGGGCATCGGCGCCCCTTTGCAAGGCGATGATTGCCTTGATGGGCAATGCCTCGCCGAATTCTGCCGCCTGCTCCGGGCCAAGGCGCAGCACGGCCATTTCAGGCCAACTCAGGATACTGTTGGTTTCTATGAAGTCGCGGTAGCCATCACTGGCTTCCAGGGGCAGGGGCAGACGCACCTTGGGGGCGATTGCCAGGGAACAGCCCACGGCCCCGCCGCCGCTCAGATCCACCACCAGGCGATCGTCCGCATAGAAGCGTTGGCCCAGGGCGGCCAGGACGGTGGAGAATGTGCTCTTGCCGCTTTGATTGTCGCCTAGCATGAGGACCAGGCCGTCCCCGATCCGCACCGCGCCTGCATGGATCGAGACCAACTCAGGGTCTTGCGCCACATAGCCGGCAATGACAGCGCCGATCAGACTGTTGGCCACCATATAGCCATCGTCCAGTTCGTATTCATCGAGATCGACCAGGGGCGATGATATGCGCCAATGATCGCCCTCCATGCGGACATCGATCCGGCCCGCGGGCGGTACGTCTTCGGCGCCGGAAACAAGGGGCCATTCCGGGATTAATTCGAAAAGAAAGGATGACAATCGGCTGGCACCGGCAATGGCAATGCGGTGATGGGGGCCGACCAGGTTGATGACTGTTTCGTCTGAATCCATTTTCTGCCGGCGCGCCATGGCGGCCGGTTGGGTGTCAGCCCTTGCCCTTGCCTTTGCCTTTTCCGCCGCCTTTTCCTTTGCCTTTACCTTTACCTTTGCCGTGGCCGCTGCAGCTGCTACCCGGGCAGATGATGGACGGACGCGGCTTTCTCTTCGCAAGGGCGGTGCCATCAATGTGGGTGACGGTCGGGGCGGCATAGACCACGGCGGCTGCTAAACCAAGCCGGGCTAACGCTTTACGGCGGCTCAACGCACGGGTATTCCACGCAGACTTACTGCTACTCGTTTCCATCTCTAACTGCCTCGGCATTGTGGTTACTACGAATGCCCTCGTGAGATCCAACTATCTCAGCAGATAGAACGGATACACGTCCAAAATCGTATCAATGCGGCTGAAATTCAAGCAAAAAAGGCCTAATTCGAAGTTAATCCTGCGAATATTGGTAGATTCCTGTTAGCGGCCGCTCTACACCAACCATTTGCCACACAGAGCCGGAAGCTTGAATTACAAGCATATCTGAATGCGCTAATCCCTATGGGGGTCCAGCAGGTATCGCCATCAGAGGCGCTGGCTGTGCCGACTATTTGCCCTTACGCCGCCCGCTTTTGCCTTTGCCTTTCCCGCCGCCTTTACCCTTGCCTTTACCCTTACCCTTGCCGTGGCCGCTACAGCTGCTGCCGGGGCAAACAACGGAAGGCCGGGCACGCCGTTGCCGCCTGGCTTCGGCATCGTCAATGCGGGTAACTGTTGGCGCCGCATAAACGGCAGCGGCGGCTAACCCCAGGCGGGACAAGGCTTTTCGTCGGCTAATCGCCACACTCTTACCGGTATTCGACATATTCCTACTAGCCTTACTAGTTTGATACTACGGAAACTACGAACAACAGTGGTGCAACCCTACCATCACGACTGATCTTCTGACCACCTATCATGAAATGCGCTTCCGAGCGCTGATTTCAAGGAGAATCATACCGGAGAGTTCGGCGAAAATGCCGCAGCGAACGGCAGCAAGGGGGGCATTCCTTGCAAAATTCGAAAATAGTTGTCCTCGGCCGATGCCGGAGGGTTTCATGACTAAACGCGTCGCAGAAAGGCCTAGCCCTAACTTTTCCTGCCGCGCTTTCTACTTCTTGCCGCGCTTGCTCCGGCGCTTGCTTTTACGGCCCTTGCTTTTGCGGCCCTTGCTTTTGCTACGCCGACGGCTCTTGCCTTTGCGGATCGAACGGCTCTTACCCTTGCCTTTGCCCTTGCCTTTACCTTTGCCATGACCGCTGCAACTGCTGCCCGGGCAGATGATGGACGGCCGGGCGCGCCGCCGCCGTCTGGCGTCGGCATCGTCAAGGCGGGTTACAGTGGGAGCGACATAAATCACCGCGGCCGAAAGGCCAAGACGGGCCAGGGCTTTGCGCCGGGAAATCCCGGACTTTGTACTGGTTTCCATAACATCCACCCGCTTGGGCGCCGCCCTCGAAGCGCCCCTGCTCAATTGAGTTCCGATACAGCGCGAATTGTACGGATCCTCCACTCAACCGAACAACCTCGGTATATGTCAAATTTGAACCTGTCGGGCCGCGACTTCAAGCAAAAAAGTTAAGAATTCGTTAATGCTGCCATGCCGGACGCCAAAAGGGCCTGGCCCAGTTTGACATCGTCCGGTCCATCCAGATCGAACCCCTGGGCAAACGGGATCTCAATGGGCAATGATGGTTGAGCGAAAGCGGTCTGCTGCTCCAGTGCCGCCTGGCAGCGGAAGACCAGAAAATTGCCAAATAGAAAGTGTTTCGGCTTTTTCTGCTTGTTGTGGGCCACGGCCCGTTCTGCGGGAAAACGAAAATCCACATAACCGCCACTGATGACCCGCTGGTTCAGGGCATGGTGATTATGGGGGCAGGGCACCACGGTCTGGGCCGAGCCGGCGGCGGGATCCCGCAACAGGGCGTTCACGGACCAGCGGATATGGTCGGGCAAAAGAAAGGGAGACGTGGGTTGCAACAATGCGATGCATTCGGGCACCGCGCCTTCGCGCTCCTGAATGTCTTCCAGAAAATCGGCGATGACGTCGATCACCGGGGTGTCGTCGGCGCCCAAATGGCCGGGCCGGGGATGCACCTCGACACCCAAAGTTTCGCAGCGGGCGGCGATGGCCTGATGGTCGGTGCTGCAGATGAGGCGGTCAAAATTATCCGTGCTCCGCGCGGCCAGAACCTGGAAATCGATCAGCGGGCGGCCGACGAAAGGCACCAGGTTCTTCATGGGTATGGATTTGGAGCCGCCCCTGGCCGGGATCAGGCCCCAGACGATGCCGGGAGTAATATTCATGGCGTTTGGTCCTTGAAATGGGCGATCGCCATTTCGATCACCCGGGCCTGGGTCTCGCGCCAAGCATCTTCAGTTGAGCCGGCGATGTGGGGCGTGAGGAGCACGTTGTCATGGTCCCGGGCATGGCGCACCAGGGGGTGTTCGCCGGCCTGGAAACCGAGCTCGAATTCACCGTCCAGCACATCCGCGCCATAGCCAGCGATGCGGCCCGCCTGCAGGGCCGCCAGCAGCGCCCCTTCGTCGACCAGTTCCGCCCGGGCCGTGTTGATGAATAGGCTTCCGGGTTTGAAATGCTCCAACACCCGGGCGCTGATCATACCTTGGGTCTCGGGCAGGCTGGGCACATGTAGGCTGACCACATCGGCCCAGGCGACGAGCTCGAGCAGGTCATCAACCCGTTCAACGGCGCCGCCGCCATCCACGAACGGGTCGAAAAAGCGTACGCCCATGTCGAAGGCCTGGCCATAGCGGGCCACCCGCCGGCCCAAACGGCCGTAACCAATGATGCCCAGGTTCAGGCGGGAGAGCATGGCCGGCGCACCCCAATCGAAGCGGTGCCAGCGTCCGGCTTTGACATCATCGAAGCACCAGGGCGTCCGCCGCAGCAGAGCCAGCAGCAGACCCCAGGCATGTTCCGCCGTAGGCGTTATGCTATCCAGGAAGGTCTGCTCGTCCTTCAGGGAGAAGACGGCGATGCCCCGGTCCGCCGCGGCGGCCATGTCGATATGGGGCACCCCGGTGGTGTTGGTGACGATGGCGCGGAGCTTCGGACAGCGGCCCATCTTCTCCCTGCCGAAATGAAATCCCAGGGGTGCGCAGCAGGCATCGATCTTGGCCAGGATGTCGGCATCGTCCTCATCAGGATGCGCCAAAGTCAGTACGTCGAAGGCCTCCATCACCCGGGCCTGGTTCTCCGGCTGCCAGTTGAGGATCTCGTAATAGAGCAACGTGGGCTTCGCCATCAGTAGCTCATGCGCTTGTTCAACAAACCTTCATCCAGGTCGATTCCGGCTAGGGTCTCGGTGATCCGTTGATAAGCGGTGCCATCACCGAAAGGCGGCGACGTGGACGCCATGGCCCGGCGGAAGGCATCGTCGTGCAGGACCGTTTGTATGGCGGCGGCGATGGCCCCAGCCTCGTAAGGCACATCGATCACATTGGCGGCCCGCTCGCGGCCAACCTGGCGCGCGCCCACGTTGACCGCGCCCAGGTTGAAATAAGGTGCCTCGATCAGGCCGGCAGAGGAATTGCCCACAAGACAGGCGGCGATCTTCTGCAAGCCAATGAAGTCCGGGGCGGGAATGTTCTGGTGCACTGAAACCCCTGGCCAATCGCGGGCCGCCTCGAGGCCGGCGATGATGCCCTCGTAGCCTTGATCGGAACAGGGATAGACCAGCAAGGTGCGCAGACCGGTGGCTCTGATGCCGGTTAGGGTCGCATCGATCTGCTCCCGGGCGGCGTGCGGCACGGTGGAATCGGAATGCTGCAACAAAAGGAGAAAAGGCTCGTCCGCCGCCAAACCGTAACGTTGGCGCAGTTCATCTTCGGCCGTGGCGCGTCCCAAGAGTATCTGGTCAATATGGGTGTCGCCGGCCACATGAATGCGCCAGGGCTCCTCCCCCATGCGGCGGATGCGCTCGGCCGATAGGTCCGTAGAAGGAAAATGGATATGGGAAAGCTTGGTGATGGCATGGCGCACCGGTTCGTCCAGGCTGCCCGACAGATCGCCGCCCTGCACATGGGCGATGGCGATGCGCATGTTGTGGGCCGCGATACAGGCGGCGAAGACCTCGCCCCGGTCTCCGATCACCAATAGGATGTCCGGGCGCAACTCCGCCAACACATCGACGGAACGCTGCAGACAAAGACCGATGGCCCGGGCCCGTTCTTCGTTGCTGTCTCCCGATTGCTCCATGTCGATGGCAGCGGCGATAGGAAACTGACCTTCCACTTCGCGGATGGTGCGGCCGAACTGGTCATAGAGATGCTGGTCCGTAACCACCAGCGCCAGATCCAGGTCGTCATGTTCTTCGATTGCGCGCATGGTCGGGGCCATGGCGCCGAAGCCGCCCCGCTTGCCCGACCAGACACAGACCTTGCGCATGCTCACGCCAGGTCGTCCGGTTGCAGCAAGGTATCAGCGGCCACGTCCCGGGCCAGGGTGCGGCCGATCACCTGGTCCAGTTGGTTGGCGGGGATGCCGCTGCCGGGCCGTTTGGTGATCAAGTCTCTCGCTTCCAGGACGTTGCCCGCGGCCAGGTCATGCACGGCGACCACGGACTTGGTGGCCCAGACCTGGCCGTCTTTTTCGGCCGCGGTGGGTTCCTTGCGGCCGTGACCCAACATGGCTTCCAGACGTCGGATGTCGGCAATCAGGGTGGCCAGATCTTCGGGCCCGGCGGACACTTTCCAATCCTGGGCGTTGGGCACGTCGCGCAAGATGGTGATGTGTTTCTCCACCACCTGGGCGCCGCGCGCCACCGCCGCCAGGACGGCCAAGTGATCCTCGGTATGGTCGGAATAGCCGACCGGGCCCTCGAACAGCTCTGCCAGGCGGTCCATGGCCAGCAGGTTGACCTGTTCGGGCGGTGTCGGATAGGCGGTGATGCAATGCAATAGCGCCACCCTATCGCAACCACCCTTGGCGCAGGCAGCCAACGCCTCGGCCACATCCGCCTCGTCATACATGCCAGTGGAGACCACCATGGGCCGGCCCAGTTCCGCCAGCCGGGTGAGAAAGTTGGGGTTGCCCCGCTCCCCGGATCCTACCTTGATGGCGGGGACATCCAATTCCTCCAGCCAGGGGATACGGCTTTCGTCATGAGCCGTGGCCATGAACAACAGGCCCCGTTCGTCACAAAGCGCCTTGAGCTCCTTGAACTGTTCCAGGGCCAGATTGCGCGGGCGCAGCCGGTCGCGCCATTCCGGCATCTCGGCGGCGATCAGTTGATCCACATCGAAAACTTGCGTCTTGAAGACATCGGCGCCCGCGTTCGCGGCCAGTTCCACCAACTGGATGGCCAGATCCATATCGCCGAAATGGGCGACACCCGCCTCGGCGATGAACAGGCACGGCGCACCGCCGCCCACCTGCCGGCCGCCTATGGTGAATTCTTCCTGGAAGCTTGCTGACTGCATGCCACCTTGTACACCAGCGGCACGGAAAGAAAAATCGCTAGTCCCCTTCGCGGATGCGTTTGACGCACCAGCCGAATATGGCAACCAGGATCAAAAGGCTGAAATAAGCACCGAAGGGATTCCAGAACGGGATGAAATCGGCCATGTGGGTCCACCAGAACCAGGACGACTTCACCGCATTGATACCGAGCTCCATCATGGAACAATCCTTTCCTACCCTAAAAAGATGGGTAGGATTGATGCCGTCATAAGTGAGCAGAGACACACCGCCCCAGCATGAGGGAGACACCACTTGGTCGAGAATTTAGGCGCCTATATTACCCATGACGACGTGGCTCTTCCTGCCGCCGGCCAGGGCCCCTTGTCGGGCCTGACCTTCGCGGTGAAGGATCTGTTCGATATCGCCGGGCATACCACGGGCGCCGGCAGCCCGGATTGGTTGGCCAGCCACGGCCCTGCAGCGGCCACTGCCTCGGCGGTGACGAAGTTATTGGATGCGGGCGGGCATATGATCGCCAAGGCGCAAACGGACGAGATGGCGTTTTCCGTCACCGGGCAGAACGCCCACTATGGCACGCCGATCAACGTCAATGCGCCGGGGCGCATTCCCGGCGGCTCGTCCTCCGGCTCGGCGGCGGCGGTGGCAGGCAGCCTTGTGGATTTCGCCCTGGGCTCGGATACCGGCGGATCGGTGCGTATGCCGGCGGGCTTTTGCGGCATCCACGGCATTCGCACCAGCCAAGGCCGGGTTCCGGTAGACGGCGTGCATCCGCTCGCACCCTGTTTCGACACCGTCGGCTGGTTCGCCCGCGGCGGCGGCCTGATGCAGGCGGTAGGCCGGGTGCTTCTACCCGACATTCGCGAATCCCGCCAACCCGGCCGCCTGTTGATCGCACGCGACGCCTTTAACCTGCTGGACGCGCCGGCGGCGGATGCCCTCTCTGGTGCGGTGCAAAAGGTGAGCGGACATTTCGAATCAGTTAGCGAGATCGCCATCAGCGACGACGGCCCCGACAAGTGGATGCCCCATTTCCGCACATTGCAGATGGCTGATATCTGGCGCACCCATGGGGCCTGGATCGAACGGGCAAAACCAAATTTTGGCCCCGGGGTGGCCGAGCGCTTTGCAACTAGCGCCACCATCACCGCTGCGGCCGAGGCGGAGAGCCGTCAGGTGCAAAGCGAAGTGCAAAAACGGATGCGGGATCTGCTAGGCGACGGCGCGGTTCTGTGCCTGCCGACGACGCCGGGCATCGCGCCCCTGTGCGAAACGCCTGAGGCCGAACTGGACGATTTCCGCTGGCGCAGCATGGGCCTGACCTGCATCGCCGGTTTGTCCGGTTGTCCCCAAGTAAATCTACCCCTGGCCCAGCTCGACGGCTGCCCTCTGGGCCTGTCTCTGATGGCGGCGCCCGATTGCGATGAGGACCTGTTGGCCCTGGCGGCGGCAATCGACCCCTAGCCTCGTCTTGATGATAGAGCGGACAGCCGAGACCCTGGAAAATCAAGCAGCGGGGGCATAAGATTCCGCGATTATGGGCGGATTTCACGAATAGGCAGCCATGGCCGCGATTGACGCATTCTTCCCCTCCACGCACGGTCGCCCCGCAATGGGGCAGGTGCGGGTCCGGACGCTGTTGACCATCCGCTGGTTGGCTATCGGCGGGCAGTTGATTGCGTTGCTTGTGGTCGACGGCTACTTGGAATTCGATTTGCCCATTCTCCCGGCCATGCTGGCCATCGCCGCCTCGGTGGTCGTCAATTTCTGGATCATCGCACGGTACCGGTTGAGCGATTGGCACAACGACCGGGCTGCGGCGGGATACCTGGCTTATGACATCCTGCAATTGGCCGTTCTGCTGTATCTGACTGGTGGCCTGGACAACCCATTCGCGCTGCTGTTCCTAGTGCCGGTGACCATTTCTGCGACGATTTTGAGCCAGCGCAGCACGATTTTCCTCGGCCTGTTAGCGGTTCTCTGTGTTTCCACCCTGGCTCTCGTGCACCTGCCACTACCTTGGCCCGCGCCAGGTTTTCGTTTGCCGCCACTATACGCGGCGGCGATCTGGCTCTCGCTGGTGGTGGGTACGGCGCTCTTGATGTTTTATGCCTGGCGGGTGGCGGACGAGGCCCGGCGCATGTCCGATGCCTTGGCCGCGACCCAGGAAACACTGTCCAAGGAACAGGAGCTCTCCGCACTGGGCGGACTGGCGGCGGCGGCGGCCCATGAGTTGGGCACGCCCCTTGGCACGATCGCCTTGATTACCAAGGAGTTGCTGCGGGATCAGAAACTGGTGGGCGAGACCCATACGGATTTGGAAGTCTTGGATGGCGAGGTGGCGCGTTGTCGCGAAATTCTCGCCGGCCTGGCCCGCAATCCATCTGCCGGCGCCGACCCGGCGGTCTCTCGCATGGGCTTCGATGCCCTGATCAACGATGTGGCGCGCAAGTATGGTAACGGCGACAAAACCGTGCAGGTGACAGCCCACGCCGGAACACCGCCGCCTCTGGTTCGGCGCAGCCCCGAACTGATCCAGGGCCTGGGCAATCTGATCGAAAACGCCATGGACTTCGCGGTCAGCCAGGTGGATCTGGAAATCACCTGGGACGACGATTTCGTGGAATTGAGTATCAGCGACAACGGCCCGGGCTTTCCGCCCAATATTCTCAGCCTGCTGGGCGATCCCTATATTTCCACTCGGCCAGGCAGCGGCCGCATGGGCCTGGGCGTGTTCATATCCAAGACCTTGCTGGAACGAACCGGCGCCAATCTGCATTTCTTCAACCGCAAACAGGGCAGCGGCGCAACGGTTGTCATTCGCTGGCCAAGGAACATAATAGACCTTGCCGAAAGCGAGGCCGAGGGGAGCGACGAATATGACGGCGAATAGCGCGGATGGGGCATCTGAAGGGGCGGGTGACGGGACGGAACCGTCGCGTAAACTGCTGTTGGTGGACGACGACAAGGTCTGGCTGCAGCGTTTGGCCACGGCCATGGGACGGCGTGGATTCGAGGTCAGCACCGCCGCTTCGGTGAAGGAGGCGACTGAGCAGGCCAAGGAGGTGGCCCCCGACTTCGCGGTGCTGGATCTTCGGCTGGATGACGGCAGCGGCCTGGATGTGGTCAGCACCCTTCGCGAGGTGCGCCCCGACGTGCGCATTATCATGCTCACTGGCTATGGCAACATCGCAACGGCGGTCGCGGCGGTAAAACTAGGCGCCGTCGATTATCTCTCCAAACCGGCTGACGCCGATGCCATCGAAGCCGCTTTGCTGGCCAAGGAAGGGGAGCACCCCGAACCGCCGGAGCGGCCCATGTCAGCCGACCGGGTACGCTGGGAGCACATCCAACGGGTCTATGAACTTTGCGACCGCAATGTGTCGGAGACGGCGCGGCGCCTCAACATGCACCGGCGAACCTTGCAGCGCATTCTGGCCAAGCACTCGCCGCGGGAATAGGTCAACGACGTTATGACGGATAATGTCGCCAGGGTCGCCCTGTGCGGGGTGATCCTGGAAAGCAACGCCTTCTCGCCTGTGGCGGAAGAATCGAACTTCCGTGATGCCCTCTATGTCGAGGGCGCGGAGATGGTGGCGCTGGCGCGGCAGCCGGTCTCTATCCTGCCCCGGGAGATGGCTGCCTTTGTGCAGACCATGGATGCCACGGGGCCGTGGCAGCCGGTACCTCTGTTATTGACCGGCTGTCCGCCATGGGGGCCCATTGACGGCAGCTTCTTCCGTGCCTGTGTGGAACGAATTGCCGCTGGCCTAGAGGCGGCGGGTCCCCTGGACGGGGTCTATGTCGCCAATCATGGCGCCATGGTCGCGACCGATGACGGCGATCCCGACGGTACCCTGATGGCAGCGGTGCGGGCGGCAGCGGGGGATGGGGCGGCGGTCATTGCCACCCTGGACCTGCACGCCAACCTGTCCCAGGCCATGGCCGGGGCCACGGACGCCATCATCGGCTATCAGACCAACCCCCATGTGGATCAATACCAGCGCGGCGAGGAAGCCGCCCTATTGATGCGCCGCATGTTCGCGGGCCTGCGCCCAAAGCAACATCTGGTCCGCCTGCCCCTGGTGCCGCCCAGCACCACCCTTCTGACGGCGGCCGGGCCCTATGGCGAATTGATCGACTATGGCCAGCGCCGGGCCCGGGAAGAGGCCGGCGAAATCGTCAACGTTTCGGTGTTCGGCAACTTCGCGTTTTCCGATTGCGCCAAGAATGGCCTCTCGGTGGTGGTCACGGCCAAGGATGACGGCAAGCGGGCGGCCAATCTGGCCAACGAGATTGCACAGAGAGCCTGGGACAACCGCGCCGCTTTCACCCGGGAGATGACCTCGATCGAGGAAGCCGTGGCCCTGGCCAAAGAGGCCGATCGCCGACCGATAATATTTTCCGATGCCGGCGACAACCCCGGCGGCGGCGGCGAAGGCCGCACCACCTGGCTGCTGGCTGCCTTGGCGGAAGCGCAGGCCCCGAATGTCTATTTCGGCGCTTTTTTCGACCCCGAGCTGGCGCAAGAGGCGCATGACTTGGGCGAGGGCGCCGCTTTCGATGCGGTTTTCAACCGCACCGGCGACACCGAATTCTCCAAAAGGTTCGAAACTCCAGCGACGGTGGTCAAGCTGCACGACGGTGACGTGACCGGGCGCCTGGGCATTTACAAGGACCGTCAGTTGCACCTTGGACCCTGCGCGGCGATCCGGATCGGCGGAGATGACGGCATCACCGTCGCCGTCATCTCCGCTCGCAACCAATGTGCCGACCCGGTGTTCTTCGAGATGTTCGGTCTCGATATCGCCCAGGCACATACGGTCTGCGTCAAGTCACGGGGGCATTTCCGGGCCGGGTTCATCCCCTGGTTTCCGCCCGAACAGGTCTATGAAGTGGACACCGCCGGGCTCACCTCGCCGGTTTTGAGCCGCTTTCAATGGCGCAATCTGCCCCGGCCCGTCTATCCCCTGGACCCGGATACAACCTGGTCTAGCTGAACAAGCCATCCAGGATCTCCAACATCTTGTCGATCTCGGCCAGGGTGATGTTCAGCGCCGGCATGAAGCGCAGGCTGTCCGGCCGCGGTGCGTTCAACAGCAGGCCGGCCGCCAAAGCGGATGCGGCGATGTCGCCTGCGATAGGCGCCTTCAGATCCAGGGCCCGCAACAGACCCCGGCCCCGCACCTTGCCCAGGCCGTGCTTGATGGACAGCTCCGTCAGCCCATTTGCCAGGTAATCGCCGGCGGCGACCACGTGATCGAGAAAGCCTGGAGATGACAATTCCTGCCACACCGCCAGGCCGGCGGCGGTCATCAGGGGATTGCCATTGAAAGTGCCACCTTGATCCCCGTGCGCGAAACAGCAGACCGCCTCCTTCGCCAGCAGCGCAGCCAAGGGCACGCCGCCGCCCAGGCCCTTGCCCAGGGTCATGATGTCGGGCGTGATGCCGGTATGGTCGCAGGCGAACATCTTGCCCGTGCGGCCCATGCCGGTCTGGATCTCGTCGGCGATCAGCAGGATGCCTTGGCTCTGGGTCAGATCCCGCAGGCCCTGGAGATAACTGTCCGGGGCATCGATGATACCGGCCTCGCCCTGCAACGGCTCCAGCATGACGGCGACGGTATTGTCGTCAATGGCCGCATCGACCGCGTCCAGATCACCGTACGGCACCTTGGTGAAACCCGGCACCTTGGGTGCGAACAACTCATCCCAGCCGGCCTTGCCGGAGGCTGACATGGTGGCCAGGGTACGGCCATGGAAGCCATGTTCCATGGTGACGATCCCATAGGCACCGCCCAGGTGCATCTGCCCCCATTTCCGAGCCAGCTTGATGGCGCCCTCGTTGGCTTCCGCGCCGCTGTTGGCGAAGAACACCTTGTCTAGGCCAGCACCCTCCGCCAAGACGGCGGCCAGGTCCAACATGGGCTGGTTAAGATAGGCAGGCGAAGGGTTGATCAGCTTGGCGGCCTGTTCGGCGATCGCCGCAACCAACGGCGCAGGGCTGTGGCCCAGGCAGTTGACGGCCCAGCCCTGGATGAAGTCCAGGTAGGCCTTGCCGTCGCTGTCGTAGATCCACGAACCCTTGCCCTCGACGAAGACCGTTTCCGGCCGGGCCGTGATCTCCATCAAGGCCGAGGGGTTGTCGGGCTGATGGCTTTGTAGTGCTTGTTGCATGTGCTTGTCCTTTCGACAGAGAAAGCCGCCATCGGCAGGACAAATGAAACAGATAGGAACATCCCGCCGAGCCAGGGCGGCGGGGGTAACGTTTGCTGTTCAGAGAATAGAAAAAGTCGACCGCCCGCCCATCAGGTGCGGCGGCGGCGCAGTGCTTGAATGTGGTTCGACCGTTTCATGGCCCGGGAGATAATGCCTCGGGCGCGGAATGGCAAGTTCAATTTTGCTCTGCCGACCAGAGCCGGCATCAGCGGTTGGCGCCGGGGACCCAGAGGATATCGTCGGCGCCGTCGTTGTTGGCATGCCGGGCCAGCTGGAAGAGGTGATCGGACAGCCGGTTGAGATAGCGCAGGGCAGCGCCGTTAATCTCCACCTCCCGGGCCAGGGTGGTGGCGCGCCTCTCAGCCCGCCGGGCCACGGTGCGGGCATGGTGCAAATGCGCCCCGAGTGCGCTGCCGCCGGGCAGTATGAAGGAGTTCAGGGTGGCCAGTGCCTCGCCCAGGGCATCGATCTCCGCTTCCAGCCGCTCCACCTGGGCATCGACAATGCGCAGCGGTGGGTATTTCGGATCCTCCACAATGGGTGTGGCCAGATCGGCGCCGAGATCGAACAGATCGTTCTGGATGCGGGCCAGCATCTCCTCCACATCGCCGTCCGCGTGCAGGCAGGCGAGGCCGATGACCGCGTTCAACTCGTCCACATCGCCATAGGCGGCGACACGGGCGTCGTCCTTGACCACCCGGCTGCCGTCCGAGAGCGAGGTTTCGCCGCCATCGCCGCCACGCGTGTAAATTTTCGTCAGTTTGACCATTCCGCCCGTCCCCTAACCATCGGCCCCATCAGCCCTGATTGACAAAAAAGATAAGCACCATGATGGCGACGGCGGCAAGTTGCAGCACCACCCGCCAGCGCATGAATAGATTGCCGTATTTGCGGTTGAACTCGCCGCCGCGGCCCATGCTGTAAATACCCATCAGCAGCACGCCCAAGACGGCCGCCATGGCGATCACCAATAGAATTGTCAGCAGACTGGCCATGGCCCATCCCGCGCTTTGCCGATATTGTTGCACCCGACGACAACCGCGCCGTTCCTAGCACAAATCGGGGACCGCCGAGAGCGTTGTTTAGGGTTTTGTCCGGGGTCTGTTCGGAGTACGGCGAAATGACGGAGTCAGAGGCGATTGGCGCGAGGGTCCGCTCTCTGGCGCTGTTGGCGTTTTGTACGGTGGCGGCCCTGGGCCTATGGTTCTCTGCCTCGGCCGTGGTTCCGTCCCTGATCGCCGAATATGGTCTTTCCCCGCGCCGGGCCTCGATGATGACCTCTGCCGTGCAAATCGGCTATGTCGCCGGCACGCTGCTCTCGGCCATTTTCGCCCTGGCAGACCGCCTGGATTTGCGCCGCTTCTTCATGGCTTCGGCCCTGACCGCCGCCGTAGCCAATGGCATGCTATTGCTGGTCGAGCCCACCTCGAACTGGGTTGTGGTGTTCCGCTTTGTCACGGGCATGTGCATGGCGGGCATCTACCCCGTGGGCATGAAAATGGCGGTGAGCTGGTCGAAAGCCGACGTAGGGCTTTTGATCGGCCTCTTGGTTGGCGCCCTGACCCTGGGCTCCGCCGCGCCGCACCTGTTCAATGCTTTCGGCGGCGTGGATTGGCATTTTACAATTATCGCGGCCTCGCTGCTGGCGCTGGCCGCGGCATTGCTGGTGAACCTGGTCAAACTGGGGCCGAAACTGGCGCCCGCGCCCCCCTTTACGCCGACGGCGGCGCTACAGGCTTTCCGCCAGCCTAGCCTGCGCTTGGCCAATTTCGGCTATCTGGGCCATATGTGGGAACTCTATGCCATGTGGGCCTGGCTGGTGGTGTTCCTTGATGCCTCGTTCGGGTTGGTGATGGCGGCGGCGGATGCGGCCTGGTGGTCGCGGCTGGCGACCTTTGCCTCCATGGGCGTGGGCGGAGCCTTGGGTTGCCTGGTAGGCGGCGTCATCGCCGACCGTTATGGCCGCACCACCCTGACCATGGGCGCCATGACGGCGTCTGGCTGTTGCGCCATCGTCATGGGTTTTCTGTTCGGCGCGCCGCCCTGGCTGTTGACCTTTGTGGCGGTGATTTGGGGCATCACCATAATCGCGGATTCGGCGCAGTTTTCAGCCTCTGTCACGGAACTATCGCCGCCCGAGTTCGTCGGCACCATGCTGACGGTGCAGACCTGCGCGGGTTTTCTGCTGACCCTGTTCACGGTGCATCTGATCCCGCCCCTCGTCGCCGCCTTTGGCTGGCATATCGCTTTTGCAGTGTTGGCAGCAGGGCCGTTTCTTGGCGTCGTCGCCATGGCCCGTCTGCGCGCCCATCCCGATTCCGCCCGCCTGGCGGGAGGGCGCAAATAGTCGCGCTTGCCAAGGCCGCGCCAGTGGTTTTACATGGCTGCAATCCAAAACAGCGAACCAGGGGAGCGGCGTAATCATGAAATTGTACAATTCCATCGGACCCAATCCGAAAGTCGTGCGCATGTTCATGGCGGAAAAAGGCATCGAACTGCCCATGGAAGACGTGGACATCATGGCCGGCGTCAACCGCGAAGCGGACTATCTGAAAGTCAACGCCGCCGGGCAATGTCCCGCCCTGGAACTGGACAACGGCGACATCGTGGCCGAGATCACGGTGATCTGCGAATATCTTGAAGAACAGAACCCGGATACGCCCTTGATCGGCACCACGGCGGAAGAGCGGGCAGAAACGCGCATGTGGACCCGGCGCGTGGATTTGCATGTCTGCGAACCCATGGCCGACGGTTTCCGCTTTTCCACCGGTTTGAAGATGTTCGAGAACCGTACCCGCTGTCTGCCCGAGGCAGCCGACGGCCTCAAGGCGCGGGCCCAGGATGGCCTGAAGTGGCTGGACGGGTTGATGGAGGGGAATGACTATCTCGCGGGCGATCGCATGACCTTGGCGGATCTGTTGTTGTTCGGCTTCGTAGACTTTTTCGCCGGCGTGGACCAGCCCCTAGATCCCGAATTGAAGAACATCAATGCCTGGTACGGGCGCATGAAGGCCCGCCCCAGTGCCGAGGCATGATCGCAACCTGAATTTGTAAAGGAGAGTACTGATGGACGAAGATGCGAAGAAAACCGCTCTGCGCATGATCCCTTATGGCATCTATGTCATGACGGCAGAAAACGACGGCGAAATTGCCGCGGCAACGGTGAACTGGGTGACGCAAACCGCCTTCGCCCCGCCCCTGGTGGTCGTCGGCGTGAAGACCGATTCAGGTGCCTATGGCATTGCCAAGGCGGCCGGCAACTTCGCCCTCAACATGCTGGGCAAGGGACAACAGGGTCTGGCCTTTGGCTTCTTCAAGCCCGCCACACGGGATGGCGACACCATCAGCGGCGAACCCTTCCATTCAGGCAGTTCCGGCGCGCCAATCCTGGACAACGCCATCGCTTCGGTGGAATGCAAGATCGTCGAAATCGTCGAACAGGGCGACCACCACATCATGGTTGGCGAAGTGGTCGACGCGAATGTTGCCAAGGAACCCGAAGGCCGGGCCGACGAGGCCATTTTGGAAATGAAGGAACTTGGCGACAACGTCTTCTATGGCGGTTGACGATCACCGGATTCAGGTCTGGGCGAGGCTTTCCGGTGCATCTGGGGAGCGCGCCAGCATCGAATGACCGCCCACAGCGATACCCGCGTCGCACGAATCTTAGGTATTATTTTGACCTTAGTGATTTCGGTCACTTCGGTTCCCCTCCGACATCCCTAATATAGGTTCACAGGGGCATTCGCCAGAACGGCTGAATGTTGGGACCCGGAGGGCAAAATGGCAACGGCGATCGAATTGGATCACCATGCCGACGAGGCATTGCGGCAGACGCTCGACTATTGGCTACAGCTGCGCGGCCCTCGCCGCATGCCGGCCCGCAAGGACCTTAATCCAGCCGACATTCCGAAATTGTTGCCGAAGTTGATGCTGGCTGACGTCGGCGAGACGCAAAACGGCGCCGATGTGCCCAGCATTCGTTTCCGCCTGGTAGGAACGGAAGTGGTGGGCCGCTTTGGCTATGAACTGACTGGCTTTGACCTGACAGAAATCGATTATGGCATCCATACCGACGAAATTGCCGCCCTCTACCGCCAGGCCGTAGATTGCGGGCAGCCGCAATTCGCGCAAATTGATTTCTGGCAGAGCCGCGACCGCCTGATCCGCATGCAGCAACTGCTTTTGCCCTTGTCTGACGATGGCACCAATGTGAACATGATCCTGGCGGTGGTGCACTGCCAATAGCCGAGACAACCTCTGACGCCGCGGCAACAAAGGAGGCGTGCAGAAATGGCCTCCATCCGACGGCTCATTCACATTCTGCCAATCCTGTTCACTTTGTCAGTTCCTGCCGCGCCATCGGCGGAGCATGCCCTGGATACGGATCCCGTTACCCAGGCCGCGCACGAGGTGATGTACGGCAGCGCGGAAGCGGCCGTGGAGGCGCTCAAATTCATGCGCGAACGCGGCAAACCCGATGTGGTCGCCGGCCTGATACTGAGCCTGCAATATAACCGCCGCAGCGACGAACCGATCCTGGAGACCCTACGCGCCTTGACCGGGCATGATGCCCATAACTGGCACCTTTGGATGTTGTGGCAGGAAGGCAATCCCCAGGTTAAACCCCATGCCAGCTTCACGAAATTGATGATCCAAACCCTGGGCCGCATTGATGCGGGATTCCCAGTGTTTTTCCGGGATCGCTGGAGCCGGCCAGAGAGCATGCGCATCCGCATGGAAGAGATCGTTTGGGGCGGTGTCCGCGCCCTCAAGGGCATCCCATCTTTGGACCGGCCGCACATGGTGGATGCGGCGGCAGCCGATTACTTGAATGACGACGATCTTGTCTTTGGCGTTGAGATCAATGGCGATACCCGTGCCTATCCACTGCGCATCATGGGCTGGCATGAAATGATGAACGACACCGTCGGCGGCGTCCCCGTCGCACTCGCTTATTGCACCCTGTGCGGCTCGGGCATCCTTTATGAGACCCTGCTGCGGGGCCGCATCGGCTTGCCGGGACGGGGCAAGCCGTTCGTGTTTGGCTCCTCCGGTCTGCTTTACCGCTCCAACAAACTGATGTTCGATTGGGAGACCTTAAGCCTGTGGAACCAGTTCACCGGCGAACCGGTGACAGGTCCTCTGGCGAAAAGCCGCATCCGCCTGAAAACGCGCCCCCTGGTCATCACCACCTGGGAGAAATGGCGCAAGCGCGCGCCCGCGACCAAGGTTCTGTCGTTGGATACAGGCCATATCCGGGACTATGGCGCCGGCGTCGTCTACAAGGACTATTTCGCCTCGCCCAACCTGATGTTTCCGGCAAAGGTCCGGGCGGATTCGCCCCTGCAGCCCAAGGACTACGTCTTTTCCGTTCGCGGCTTTGGCGCCGCCAGGGCCTGGCCCCTTTCCGCCTTCGCCGGCGGCCGTGTGATCAACGACAAAATCGGCAAGCGCAAGATTGTTCTGATCGGCGATGCGGAATCCCGCACCGTGCGAGCCTATGACCGCGGCAAACAGACTTTCGAGGCCCATGAAACACCGGGCCAATTGCAGGGCCTGTCGGGCGATTGGCAGATCACGGAAGCGGCCCTTGTCGGGCCCCATGGTGAGAAATTGGGGCGGATCGCCGGCAGCGTCAGTTATTGGTTTGCCTGGGAGAACTATCTCGGCGCCGAGGCCAGCCTTTACAAAGCCCGCTGACTGAGCAGGTTGTCCAGCCAGTCAGGATCCATTTCCGGCACCGAAGACAGTAGCAATTCCGTATATTCGTGATGGGGCGGGGTCAGGACATCTTCCTTTGGGCCCTGCTCCACCACCTCGCCCTGCAGCATGACGACGATCTCGTCGGCAATGGCGCGCACGGTGGCCAGATCATGGGTGATGAACATATAGGCCAGGCCCAGTTCATCCTGCAACCGCTGCAGCAGCTTGAGGATTTCCTCGGCCACCAACTGGTCAAGGGCTGAGGTGACCTCGTCGCAGATGATCAGTTCCGGTTCCGCCGCCAGGGCGCGGGCGATACAAACCCGCTGTTTCTGCCCACCTGATAGTTCGCCTGGGAACCGGTCGAAGAAATCGTTGGGGTCCAGTTCGATCATCTCCAACAATTCCCGGACCCGGTCATTCCGGTCGCTGCCGCGCAGGCCGAGATAGAATTCCAGCGGACGGCCGATGATCTGATGCACCCGCTGACGCGGATTGATGGCCGTGTCGGGCATCTGATAGATCATCTGCAGGCGCCGTTTCTCGTCCTTGTTGCGCTTGCGGTGATCCAGGGGCAGGGGCAGGCCGTCGTAATAGACCTGGCCCTGGCTGGGGGGCAGCAGACCGGTGATGACCCGCGCCATGGTGCTCTTGCCACTGCCGGATTCGCCCACCACCGCCACCGTCCGTTTGCGATGGATATCCATGGAAACATCGAACAACACGGGCGATTTGCCATAGGCGGCCGAAACATTCTCAACCCGCAGCAAGGGTGTCTCCCGGTCCGGCTCTCCGATCAGTTCCTTGCGGAAGGTGCGCACGGCGAGGAGATCCCGGGTGTAATCCTTTTGCGGATCCTCGATCATGCCGCGGGTTTCGCCTTCCTCCACCAGATGGCCGTAACGCAAAACCATGATGCGGTCGGCCATCTGGCTAACCACGGCCAAGTCGTGGGTGATGTATATGGCGGCGGTGTTGAACTGGCGGACCACGTCTCGGATTGCTGACAGCACTTCGATCTGGGTGGTCACGTCCAAGGCCGTGGTCGGCTCGTCGAAGATGATCAGATCGGGACGGCAGGCCATGGCCATGGCGGTCATGGCGCGCTGTAGCTGTCCGCCGGAGACCTGATGGGGATAGCGAAAGCCGATGCCCTCCGGGTCGGGAAGCTGCAGACGGCCATAAAGATCGATAGCGTCCTGTTCCGCTTCCGCCCGGGGCAGGATGCCGTGCTGCACCGGCGCTTCACAATACTGATCGATCAGCTTGTGCGCCGGGTTGAAGGCGGCGGCGGCGCTTTGCGCCACATAAGCGATGCGGGAGCCGCGCAATTGGCGCAGGGAATCGTCGCTTGCCTTGGCCAGATCGACGCCGTCGAACAGGATCGAACCACCCGAAATGCGGCAGCCGTCACGGGCGAAGCCCATGGCCGCCAGGCCGATAGTGCTCTTGCCCGCGCCCGATTCGCCGATCAGGCCGAGCACTTCGCCGCGATGCAGGACCACATCCACGCCGTGCACGATTTCGTGCCAGATCTCATCCGAGCGCCCCTCGATGCGCAGGCCGTGCATTTCCAGAAGGACGTCGCCTTTCTTTGCTTCATTCGCGGCTTCGTTCACGGCCCTAGTCCTTCAATCCAGAGGCTTTTTGCAGGAACCAATCGACGACGAAGTTGACGCCGATCGTCAACAGCGCAATGGCGCCCGCAGGCAATAGCGGCGTGATGTCGCCATAGGTGATCAGGGTCGCGTTGTCGCGCACCATGGAGCCCCAGTCCGCCGTCGGTGGCTGGATGCCCAGTCCGAGGAAGCTGAGGCCGCTGAGGAAGAGGAAGACGAAGCAAAAGCGCAGACCGAATTCGGCCACCAGTGGCGGCATGATGTTGGGCAGGATCTCGCTGCGGATCAGCCACCACAGGCCTTCGCCCCGTAGGCTGGCCGCCTCGACGAACTCCAACACCACGACGTTCATGGAGACAGCGCGGGCCAGGCGGAATACCCGAGTGGCGTCCAGCAACGCAATTACCAGGATCAGCGAGGGGACGGAGGTGCCGACGATGGTCAGGATCAACAGAGCGAAGATGAAGGACGGAATGGCCATCAGGATATCCACCAGCCGGCCCAGCGCCTGGTCCACCCAGCCGCGCATGACGGCGGCCAGAATGCCTGCCAAGCCGCCGACGATGAAGGCGAGCAATGTGGTGATAAAGGCGATGCCCACAGTGTTGCGGCCACCGTAGATGATCCGGGTAAACATATCCCGGCCCAGATTGTCGGTGCCCAGCAGATGCTTGTTCGACCAGACATCGTACTCCGCGCCGACGATCTCGGTTTCGCCGAATGGCGCGATGATGGGCGCCAAGGCCGCCACCATTACATAGATCAGAATGACGATCAGGCCGAACCAGGCGGCTTTCGGCGCCTGGCGCAGGTCTTTCCAATAGCGCACGGCGGCAAAGGCGGTGATCTGCACCACGGCCAGACCAAACATCGTCGACCAGGGCCAAGCGCTCGCCTGCTCCCAGAAAATGACGGCGATCAGCACGAATTCCAAGGTCAGGGTGACGATCACCGTATCGCCCGCCGCTGTGCGTTCGATGCGGCTCCAATAGGTCAGGGCCAGCACGCTGTAGAGGTGAGCGAACAACAGGCCGAGCACCGAGCTCCAGGTATCCACCGCCACGTTCTGGAGAAACAGCACCAGGATAAAGAAATGCACCGCCGCCATCGCGATGCGGCTGAACCAGGGCGAGGCCTGACCGCCGAAGGTGGAGGAGGTGAGGGGCATGGTCATGACATCCCCCTCCTCAACGCGGATGCAGCAGGCGCGGGTTGCTCATGATCGAGAGCACATCGGCCAGGAGGTTCAACAGCACATAGGTCATGGCGAAGATCAGGCTACAGGCCTGCACCACGGGAATATCCCGGCTGCGGACAGAATCCACGAACAATTGACCCAGGCCCGGATAGACGAAGACAACTTCTACCAGCACCACGCCCACCACCAGATAGGCGAGGTTCAGCACCACCACATTGATGATCGGCGCCAGGGCGTTGGGCAGGGCGTGTTTAAGGATGATGCGGCCGGGCCGCAATCCTTTCAGGCGCGCCATCTCGATATAGGGAGACGCCAGCAGGTTGATGATGGCGGCCCTGGTCATACGCATCATATGGGCGACACAGACCAGGGTCAGGGTCAGGGCGGGCAGGGCCGTACGATAGACCTTCTCCCAAAAGCTCAGTTCGTCGGAGATATTGGATATCGCAGGGAACAAGCCAAAGTTCTGCGCCAGGACCAGGATCAGGATATAGGCGACGAAGAATTCCGGGAATGAGATGGAACTCAACGTAAGGACGTTGACCACCCGGTCATATATCCCTTCCCGGTAAAGCGCCGCCAGGATGCCCAGGCTGACTGCCAGGGGCACCGCGATGGCCGCCGCCACTGCCGCCAGGAACAGGGTGTTCTCCAGGCGGTAGCCTAACAGCTCCGAGAGCTCCCGCTTAGAGGCCAGGGAGCGTCCGAAATCTCCCTGCAACATGTTATAGAGCCAGGTGAAATAGCGTTCATGGGGCGGCAGGTCCAGGCCCAGTTCCCGGTTGAACGCGGCTACGGTTTCCGGCGTTGCCGCCTGCCCCAAAATGGCCTCCGAGAAGTTACCGGGCAGCATCTCCACGCATAGGAAGATGATCAGGGAGACCACGATGAGGGTGAGGAAGCCCAGCGCCAAGCGCTGGGCCACCAATTTTACAATCTGCGACATACCGCCGGTTGCCTAGGCGGATAGGCTTAGGCGAACCACCACCGCTCAATGGCCTTGTCACCATCCATGTCCCAGTTGCCCGCCATCTTCTTGTCGTGGGCAATCTTGTTGGACGATGCAAAGACGTAATTGGCGAACAGGGGCACGACGGTACCGCCTTCCATGTTCACGATTTCCTGCATCTCGTAGTACATGGCCCGCCGCTTGGCGTCGTTCAGTTCCGCACGGGCTGCGATCAGCAGTTCCATGAAGCGTTCATGGGCGAAATGGCTCTCGTTCCAATCGGCGCCGGTGGCCAGCGATTGCGAGAACATCATGTCCTCGATCGGGCGGCCGCCCCAATAGACCATGCACCAGGGCTTCTTGAGCCAGACGTTGGACCAATAGCCGTCCGAAGGCTCGCGCACCACGTTGATCTCGATACCGATCTTGGCCGCGTGCTCCTTGTACAGCACGGCAGCGTCCACGGCGCCGACGAAGGCGGCATCGGCAGCCGAAAGATTGACCGAGACCTTGCCCAGGCCGGATTTCTTCAGATGGAACTTGGCCTTGTCCAGATCCTGTTTCCGTTGCGGCAGGTCGCCATTGTGATACCGGTTGGCGGTGGAAATGGGATGATCGTTGCCCACCACACCATGGCCGCGCAGAATCTTCTGCAAAAGAGCTTCGCGGTCCAGGGCGTACTTCAAGGCGAGACGCAGATCGTTGTTGTCGAACGGCGCCACGTCCACATGCATCGGGATGGTGTAGTGCAGGGTGCCCGTGACCTCGTCCACGTTGATGCTCTTGTTCCGCTTCAGCAGATGCACGGTCTTCAGGTCGCAGCGGCTCATGGCGTCGATTTCGCCGGTGGTCAGGGCGTTGGTGCGGGCCACCACGTCGGTGATGGTGAGGAATTCGACCTCGTCGAAATGGCCGCGGCCCTCCTTCCAATAGTTCGGGTTGCGTTTGTAGGTGCCGCGCACGCCCGGCTCAAAAGTCTGCTTCACATAGGCGCCGGTGCCGACGCCGGATTGCCAATCAACCGAGCCGTCCTTGTTGGCGGGCATGATGGCCAGATGATAGTCGCTGACGATATAGGGGAAGTCAGCGTTGCCGCCTGAGAGCTTGAAGAAAACCTTGTCCTTGCCGTCGGCCTTCAATTCGGTGACAGATGCCAACAGCGGCTTGGCGGCGGATTTGGAATCATCGCCCATGTGATGACGCATGGAAGCAATGACGTCGTCCGTGGTCATGGTCTTGCCATTATGGAATTCGACGCCCTTGCGCAGGGTAAATGTCCATTCGCTGGCATCGTCCGAGGCATCCCAGCGAGAGCACAACTCAGGGATCAGCTTGCCTTCGTTGCTCACTTCCGTCAGGTGGTTCCGCATGCCGTAACCCTGATGGATGATGCCGCCGTTGTTGAAGGTGCCGGGATCCAGGGTATCCGTGGTGTTACCGTGGGCGCTGCCGAAACGGGCCTTGCCGCCGCGCTTGGGGGCGGCCTGGGCGTTGCTGCTCCACATGGCCGTGGCGGCGGATACGGTGAGCCCAAGCGAGATGGCGCCGGACATAAAGGCGCGGCGGCCAATCTTGTTGTCCCTGACCAGCTGCTCCAGCTTTTCGATTTTCTTGGTGTTTTCCATGTTTTCCATTTTCGCCATTTCCGCCCGAAAGAGCGGCCCCTTTCCCTGTTTCGGTTTACTTGTGATCAAATAACCAAAAAGAAACCCCTGAATAAAATAAACATAACCTCGCCAAAAAGCGCGGCATGGTATAGTTCATCACAATTTTCCAACTAAATGCGGTAATTTATTCGTGAGTACTTGATTTCGCACTTAGTTTTTCTTTTCGGCACTCCCTGTACCTGGACTCAATCTTGGACAATCCCTACGGCCAAATCAAGCCATTTATTGTGCTTTTCGCCCACTTTGGTCTTCCCCACGATCTTCTGACTGGCCCCTGTCCCCCATTATCCCTATTCTAAATCCGGCAGCAGACGGGGAGGGACGGCATGCTGGAAGAGGCCACGGCCGGCAGAATCAGGGATGCGGTGGACGCCGGCTTCGCCGAACAGCAGGATTTCACGGCCGAATTGGTCAAGTTCCCCTCCCGCCGGGGGCGGGAACACACAGCCCAGGATTTCATGGCCACCGCCATGCGCGAGATGGATCTGGCCGTGGACCGCTGGCGCATCGATGTGGCTCAGATCAGCCATTTGCCGGGCTTCTCCCCTGTCTATACGGACTATGACAATGCCTTCAACGTGGTCGGCGGGCACCGGTCGCACAGCGCCAGGGGGCGCTCGCTAATCCTGAACGGCCATATCGACGTTGTGCCGGAGGGACCGGCGGAGATGTGGAGCAGCCCGCCCTACGAACCGCGGGTCGAGGACGGCTGGATGTATGGCCGGGGCGCGGGTGATATGAAGGCCGGCCTGGTCGGTGCTATGTACGCCCTGAAGGCCCTGCGCGGTCTGGGCCTGCAGCCGGCGGCGGATGTCTTCCTGCAATCGGTGGTGGAGGAGGAATGCACCGGCAACGGCGCCTTGGCCTGCCTGGCCCGAGGCTACCGGGCCGAGGCCGCGCTGATACCCGAGCCCATGGGCGACAGCCTGGTGCGGGCCCAGATCGGGGTGATGTGGCTGCAGATTAAGGTGCAGGGTATCCCTGTGCACGTGGCCTATGCGGGCAGTGGTTCCAACGCCATCGAGGCCGCCTTCACCTTGATCCAAGGTTTGAAGGAATTGGAGGCGAAATGGAATGCCGAGCGGGTTGACCAGCCCCATTACGCCGACCACGACCATCCCATCAACTTCAACGTGGGCAAGATCCAGGGCGGCGATTGGGCTTCATCTGTGCCGTCATGGTGTATTTTCGATCTGCGTGTTGCGGTCTATCCCGGCGACGATTTGGATGCCCGCCGGGCCGAACTGGAGGCCTGCATTCGCGACGCCGCTTCACAAGATGCCTTTCTGCGCAATGCGCCGCCGCAGGTCACCTACAATGGCTTCCTGGCCGAAGGTTACACCCTCAGGGACGCCGACGAGGCCGAGGCCACCCTGGGCCGGGCCCATCAAGCTGCCTATGGCAGGGAACTGACGACCCAGGCCACCACCGCGACCACCGATGCGCGGTTTTTCGGTCTTTATGCAGATACACCCGGTTTGGTCTACGGCCCGCTGTCCGAGGCCATCCACGGTTTCGACGAACGCGTAAATCTGGAAAGCGTACGGCAAAACACCCAGGCCATGGCGCTGTTCATCGCCGATTGGTGCGGTCTGGAAGAGAAATAAACAATTTGGGGAACAATAAAATGCAGCCAGATATCGAAATTGCCCGCCAGGCCACATCCCAGCCAATCGAGGAGATCGCCGCCAAACTGAGTATTCCGGGGGAACAGCTCTATCGTTATGGCGCCGACAAGGCCAAGGTGGATCTGGACTATATCGCCTCGCTGTCGGACCGGCCCGACGGCAAGCTGATCCTGGTCACGGCGATCACGCCGACGCCGGCGGGCGAAGGCAAGACCACCACCACCGTGGGTCTGGGCGATGCCCTGAACCGGATCGGCAAACAGACCGCGATCTGCCTGCGCGAACCCAGCCTGGGCCCCTGTTTTGGCGTCAAGGGCGGTGCCGCTGGGGGCGGTTACGCCCAGGTCGTGCCCATGGAGGATATCAACCTGCATTTCACCGGCGATTTCCACGCCATCGGCGCCGCCAACAACCTCCTCGCCGCCATGCTGGACAACCATATTTATTGGGGCAATAGCCTCGGGATCGATGCCCGCCGGGTCTCCTGGCGCCGGGTGGTGGATATGAACGACCGGGCCTTGCGATCCATCGTCGCCAATCTGGGCGGCGTCGCCAACGGCTTTCCCCGCCAGGACGGTTTCGACATCACCGTCGCCTCGGAAGTCATGGCGGTGTTCTGCCTGGCCACCGACGGCGATGACCTGCGCCGCCGCCTGGGCAATATCGTGGTGGCCCAGAACCGGGCCCGCGAGGTGGTGACGGCAAAGGAGCTGAATGCGGACGGCGCCATGGCGGCCTTGCTGAAGGACGCCATCCAGCCAAACCTGGCCCAGACTTTGGAGAACAATCCCGCTTTTATCCACGGCGGCCCGTTCGCCAACATCGCACACGGCTGCAATTCCGTGATCGCCACCAAGGCAGCCCTGAAGATGGCTGACTATGTGGTGACCGAGGCCGGCTTCGGCGCCGACCTTGGGGCACAGAAATTTTTCGACATCAAATGCCGCAAGTCCGGCCTGCGGCCCGACGCGGTGGCCATCGTGGCCACGGTGCGGGCCTTGAAGATGCATGGCGGCGTGGCCCGGGACGATTTGGGCGATGAGGATGTTCCCGCCCTGCAACGCGGTTTGGAAAACCTGGGCCGGCATCTGGACAACCTGGCCCGCTATGGCGTGCAGGCCGCCGTCGCCATCAACCAATTCACCGCCGACACGGACGCCGAGATGGCGGCCATCCGTGAGTACTGTGCCGGCCGGGGTGTGGAAGCCTTCGATTGCAGCCACTGGGCCAATGGCGGTGCCGGGGCGGAGGCCCTGGCCCACAAGATTGCGGAACTTGCGGAATCCGGCAAATCGGACTTCCAAACCCTTTATCCCAACGAGATGCCCTTGTGGGACAAGGTCCGCACCATCGCACAGAACATCTATGGCGCCGCCGACATCTCTGCCGATAGGGTTGTCACCGACCGCTTTAAGCAGTTGCAGGAGCAGGGTTATGGCGAGCTGCCCATCTGCGTTGCCAAGACCCAGTACAGTTTCTCCACCGACCCAAACCTGAAGGGGGCGCCGTCCGGCCACACCCTTTCCATCCGCGAGGTGCGCCTGGCGGCGGGGGCGGAATTCCTCGTGGTGGTCTGCGGCGACATCATGACCATGCCCGGCCTGCCCAGCCGTCCCGCGGCCGAGGCCATCGGCCTGGACGACGACGGCCAGATCACGGGGCTGTTCTAGTCCGGGCATGGGAAGCGGGATCGGGATCCGGCCGGCCCGGGCATCGGACGCCGACGATCTGGCGCGGTTCATCAACTTCGCCGGCGAGGGCCTGCCGCTTTATCTGTGGCAGCGTATGGCGGGGGCGGGCGATGACCCTTGGCAAATCGGCCGCCAGCGCGCCGCCCGGGACCAGGGCGGCTTCTCCTACCGCAACGCCACCATTGCCGAGGCCGGCGGCAAAACTGCGGGCGGCCTGGTCGGCTATCGCCTGGACGACACGCCGGAAGAGATCGGCGCTGACCTGCCCGCCATGTTCGTTCCCCTGCAGGAACTGGAAAACCTGGCACCCGGCACCTGGTACATTAATGCCGTTGCTGCCTATCCGGACTTTCGCGGCCGGGGCATCGGCGGGCGCTTGTTGGCGGCGGCAGAGGACTTCGCCCGGCAGACGGACAGCCGAGGCCTCAGCCTGATCGTCTCCGACGGCAACTCGGGCGCGGTGCGCCTCTACGAACGCCTGGGCTATGAACAGGTGGCCGCACGGACAATGGTCAAGGAGGATTGGCAAAATCCAGGGACGCAATGGGTGCTGATGACCAAGGCCTTGGCCGAGTCCTAAAGACATGTGGGAGAATTAACGGCATGCGAATTGGCATATCCTTGCCTGTGCGCGAGATGGAAAACGACATCGGCGCCATTAAGGCCTTTGCCCAGGCGGCGGAGGATCTGGGCCTGACCCACCTGCGCGTGCCCGAGCAGATCATCCGCCCCGACAGCGGGCCATTACACGAGCCCTTGACCATGATGGCCATGATCGCCGGGGTGACGGAGCGGATTGAATTGGTGCCCTCGGTAATTATCCTGCCGGCGCGGCAGACCGTGCTGGTGGCGAAGCAGGCCGCCACCATCGACCATTTGTCCCAGGGCCGGCTGCGGTTGGGCATCGGCGTCGGCCGCAGCGAAGACGAATTCGCCGCCCTTGGCATGGATTTCAGAAACCGGGGCGCCCGCTGTGACGAACAGATGCGCCTTTTGCGGCTGTTGTGGAGCGAGGATAAGGTGGATTTCAAGGGCCGCTGGCACCAGGTCGCTGGCATGGGCCTCAATCCCCTGCCTGTGCAATGCCCGATACCTATGTGGATCGGCGCCGCCGCCGAGCCCGTGCCCACGATCCGACGGCGCATCGGCGCGTTGGCCGACGGCTGGTTCGTCCTTTGCTCGCCCGAGGCGTTTCCCGGCCTCCGCGATGATATCCATGCGGCCGCCCGGGCCGCGGGCCGCGAACCCGATGCCATCGGCGCGGAAGCCGGCGTCGCCGTGGTCGGCCCCAGGGAGCAAGAATGGCGGGACAGGGTCTTGGGCTGGCATGCTGCCGGTCTCAGCCACCTCTGCCTGCGCACCCTTGGCGGCGGCCTGACCCCGGACGAACACATCGAACGCATGCGTCTGGCTGTCTCAGATCTGCCCTCACTGCCATAACCGGCCTGGCGGCACCGACGATCATGGTGCGGCAAAACGATTTGCGCCGCGGACGGCCCGGGGCCATCATTGCCGAAACGGGAGGAAGCAATGATCAAGGCGATTACCTGCATCAAACGCAAACAAGGCATGTCGGTGGAGGATTTTCAGGCCTATTGGCGTGGCAAGCATGCCGACGTCGTCACCGGCTTGCCGGACATCCGCCGTTATATCCAATCCCATGCCTTGCCCGGCGGCTATCGCAAGGGCGAATTGCCCTATGACGGCATCGCGGAAATTTGGGTGGACGACGTGGACACCCTGCGCGGCTGGGCCGGCAGCGAGGCCTACAAGGCGGTGGAGCGGGACGAGGAGAACTTCATCGACAGATCCAAGATAGCCCTGATCCTGACTCAGGAGCATGTCATCAAGGACGGTCCCATCCCCGAGGGTGCCATGAAGAATATCGAGTTCGTGCCGCGGCGGCCGGACATGGATGTGGAAGCCTTCCAGACCTATTGGCGGGAAGTGCACGGACCCATCGCGGCCGAGATCGAGACCATTCGCCGCTATGTGCAAAGCCATACTCTGCTGGGCGCCTATCGCGACGGCCGGTTGCCGCCCATGGACGGTTGCGCCATTACCTGGTTCGAGTCCATTGACGCCATGCGGCAATCCGCAAAGAGCGAGGCCTATGCCCGGACCCGTGAGGACGAACCCAATTTCATCGACACCTCGTCCGATATCCCCTTCATCATCACCACCGAACACGTCATCGTCGCCTAGGGAGTTACGAAAGAATTTCATGCGCAAGGATGTAAAACGAGTACAGGAACTGCGTGCCGCCACCTTGGATGCGGCCCGGCCCGAGGCGGTCGCGAAACGGCGCAAGACCGGCCATTGGACGGCGCGGGAGCAGATCGAGGCCATGCTGGATGAAGGCAGCTTCGCCGAATACGGCGCCTTGGCCCGGCCCATTCGCGACGACATGGAAGGGGCCGCCGACGGCCTGATTACCGGCACCGGTCAGGTGGATGGCCAATCCTGCGCCATCCTGGCCTATGACTACACCGTCTATGCCGGCACCCAGAGCCTGATCAACCATAAGAAACACGACCGCATCTTTGAAGTGGCGGAACAGTTACGACTACCCATGGTGTGCTGGCTGGAAGGGGGCGGCGCCCGGCCTCACGACCTGAATGCCGGTTCGGGCATGGGCCTGGATCTGCCCACTTTCATGGCCTTTGCCCGGCTGTCCGGATTGGCGCCCCTGGTGGGCATTGTCACGGGCCGCTGTTTCGCCGGCAACGCCAACCTGGCCGGCATGTGCGATGTGCTGATCGCCACGCCCAAGGCCAATATCGGCATGGCCGGCCCGCCCCTCGTGGCCGCCGCCTTGGGCGAGACCTTCACGCCGGAACAGATCGGACCGGCGGACGTCCAGGAGCCCAACGGCGTCATCGACCTGCTCGCCGCCGACGAGGCCGAGGCCATCGCTCTGGCCAAAAAGTACCTGGGCTATTTCCGCCCGGCCCCGGACACTTGGGAGGCACCGGACGTGGACGCCCTGCGGGAAATCATCCCCGACAACCCGCGCCGGGCCTATAACGTGCGTAAGGTGATCGAGGGCATCGCCGATACGGACTCGGTCCTGGAACTACGGGCCAAGTTCGGCCGCGCTGTCGTCACATCCCTGATCCGCATCGAAGGCCGGTCGGTTGGCGTGATCGCCAATCAGCCCATGTTTCTGGCCGGCGCCATTGACAGCCCGGCCTCGGACAAGGCCTCCCGCTTCATCCAGCTTTGCGATGCCTATGACATTCCCATGCTGTTCCTGTGCGACACGCCTGGCCTTATGGTGGGGCCGGAGATCGAGAAGACAGCGTTGGTGCGTCATTCCGGCCGCCTGTTGATCAATCTGGCCGCCGCCACCACACCATTCATGACGGTGATCCTGCGCAAGGCCTATGGCCTGGGCGGCTATGTCATGGGCGCCCGCGGCCTGGACCCGGCCCTTTGCGTCGGTTGGCCCACGGCGGAGTTCGGCGGCATGGGCCTGGAAGGCGCGGTCAACATCACCCATGCCCGGGAACTGGCGGCGGCACCGGACGAGGCGGCCCGGGCCGAGATCCATGCCCAGGCGACGGAAGATCTGAAGCGCATGAACACCGGCCTGGAGATCGCCGCCAAATTCGAGATCGACGATATTATCGACCCGGCCGAGACGCGGCATTTTCTGGCCCGTACCCTGGAGGCGATGCCCACGCCGCCGGCGCGCAGCCATCGCAAACACGCCATCGATGCGTGGTAAGATCAAACGAACAGAAATTTCGAGGAACCCGCCATGAGTATTCAGTTCGAACCGATCCTGCCCGAAATCGGCTTCGGCGCTGTGGTCAGCGGCGTCGATCTGACCCAGCCCATGGACGGGGAGGCCTTTCTGCCCATTCGGGACGGCCTGGATGAATTCGGCATTTTGGTCTTCCACGGCCAGGACCTGGATGACGAGAGCCAGATCGCCTTCTCCCGCCATTTCGGGCCGTTGGAGACATCCATTCGGCGCCACCGCGCCCGCGCCGTGGCCTCGGACGAAATCTCGGATATCTCCAATGTCGCCCCCGACGGCAGCATCTTTCCCATCGACGGCGAGCATATGTCCTACAACCTGGGCAACCAGCTTTGGCACTCCGACAGTTCGTTCAAGCGCACCCCGGCCCAGGCCTCACTGCTGCACGCCCGGGAAGTGGTTTCGGAAGGGGGCGGCACCGAGTTCGCCGACCAGCGGTCCGCCTGGGACAGTTTGACACCGGAACAACAGGCGAAGATCGAGGGCATGGTGGCCCGTCACAGTCTGGCCCACTCCCGCGCCGCCATGGGCTATGACGCGGACAAGGAATTTCTGGACGCCGAAAAGGCAGAGGTGCCGCCCGTGCCTCAGGCCCTGGTGCAGCGCAATCCGCGCACGGGCCGGAAATCGCTCTACGCCGGCGCCCATGTTTTCGCCATCGACGGACTGGCGCCGGATGAGGGCGCCACCCTGCTGGCGGAACTGCGGCAGGCGGCCACGCAAGACCATCTCTGCTATCATCACCAATGGCAGATCGGCGACCTGGTGATTTGGGACAACCGGGCCACATTGCATCGGGGCCGGCCATGGGACAACAGCCAACGCCGGGTCATGCGGCGCACCACCATAGCAGGCGACGGACCGACCGCCTGAAGCGGCGGGGCGAGGGACAGGGGGATTCGAATGGCAAAGCAGTTTGACCGTGCAGCGGAGGACCTGGCCAATGTGGTCGCCCTGGAACATGTCAACGTGCGCGTGGCAGATCAACGCCTCGCCACCCTGTTCTACATTACAGGTCTGGGCCTGACGCGAGACCCCTACCTTGTCACGGGCGTGGTCAACATGTGGGTGAATGTGGGCCGCAGCCAGTTCCACCTGCCCACCGGCAAGGCACAGCGCCTGCGCGGGCGCATCGGCCTGGTGCTGCCGGATCTCAAGGCCGTAACGGGCAGCCTCGGCACGGTCAGCGGGGCATTGGGCAAGACCAAGTTCACGGTACAACGCGGCCGAGGCCATCTGGACGTCACCTGTCCCTGGGGCAACCGCCTGCGCTGCCATAGTCCGAACCCGAGATTCGGCCCAACGGTGCTGGGCATGGCTTATGTGATGTTCGATGTCCCCAAGGGCGCGGCGCCGGGCATCGCCCGCTTCTACCGGGAAGTCTTGGGCGCCGCCGCGGTGTCGAAGCCGTTTGAAAAGGCACCGGCGGCGCATATCGACGTGGGCCAGCACCAGCGCCTTATCTTCCGGGAGTCAGCGGCGCGACAGCCGAAATACGACGGCCATCACATCCAGCTCTACGTCAACAACTTCTCAAGTCCCCATGCCAAACTTCAGGAACACGGCCTGGTCTCAGAGGAGAGCAACCAGCACCAATACCGCTTCCGCGACATCGTCGATCCGGACAGCGGGAAATTGCTGTTCACGGTGGAGCATGAAATCCGCTCCATGACCCATCCCCTCTATGCCCGACCGCTGATCAACCGCAACCCCAGCCAGACCAACGCCGCCTTCGCGCCGGGCTACGACGACCAGCCCTGGGCCGCGCCGCTGTAGTGGGCTGCTTAGATACAAAATGACAATTTTGACGTTGCAGCATATTTGTCATTCCCGCGAAGGCGGGAATCCAGGGCCGCGCCAATAACCGTTGAATATTTTGAGAGATTTGGATTCCCGCCTTCGCGGGAATGACGTTGCTTGTCAAGCATTTAGGCTTCATCAGAAGCTCGATCATCCGACTACCTAAACGCCGGCATGACCTCG
Organism: uncultured Rhodospirillaceae bacterium; assembly: GCA_964344935.1. Classification (GTDB taxonomy): domain Bacteria; phylum Pseudomonadota; class Alphaproteobacteria. Next base: position 125,486 of record CAYFPL010000005.1, on the reverse strand, counting down.
TGGGTGATCAGGCGCAGACTGTTTTTGACCTGCTCCGCCGTCAGCATGCCGCCAGCGTTCAATTCCGCCGTAATGCCATCAATGCCCAGCGCCTCCTGCCATTCGCTGATCCGTTCGACCAGCCGGCCTGGACTGCCGAAGGCCACCCGGTCTCTCAGGATATCGTCGTAGGACAGCGCGGAAAGGGTGGCCGCCGTGCCCTGGCGTTCGGCATTGCCGCCTTTTGGTGAAGATGCGGCGACCAGGCGGGCCTGGCGTTCGAAATAGAAGACGATGTTCTCCCGCGGCTCTTCCAGGGCGGCCTCGTCCGTCTCGGCGGCATAGACCGGCACGCGCAGGAAGACACTGCCATCGCCCCCGTGGCCGCACCTTTTCCAGGTCTCCCGGTAGGTCTGGATATTCTCGATCAATGTGCCCAGGCCGTCGCCGCGCAGGCCCACGAAGAGGGGCAGGCCCTGTTCCGCCACGGTTTTGAAAGTGGCGGCTGAGGTCGCCGCCATGCGCATGGGCGGATGCGGTTTCTGCACCGGCTGCGGCACCACGAGAGCGTCTGTGACCTGATAATGACGGCCTTGGTAGGAGAATTTCTCCCCCCGCCAGGCCAAGCGCAGGATTTCCAGGCCCTCTTCGAAGCGGCCCTGGCTCTCGCCGTAGTCGATGTTGTAGCTGTTGTAAGAACGGACGAAGCCGCTGCGTCCGATGCCGAAATCCAACCGCCCGTTGCTCAACTGATCCACCGTCGCCGCTTCCTCAGCGATGCGCAGGGGATTGTTCAGCGGTAGCACATAGACAGCCAGACCGATCCGCAGTGCCTTTGTTCGTTGCGCGATGGCGCCGGCCACAACGATGGGAGACGAAAGCACGGAACGTTGCGGTGAGAAATGAAACTCCGCCAACCAGGCGCTGTCCAGCCCCCAGGCCTCAGCCGCGTCCACAAGGTCCAATCCCTCGGCGAACGCCTCGGCTTCAGATCCGCCTTCCCGAGGCCCAAACTCCATGAACATCCCGAAGTGCATCGGCTGGGCCTTCAGTTAATGCGTGCTACAGCCCTCAACCGCGCCCCAGCGGCCCCCGCAGCAACTGCCCCGGCAGGGCGCCGGTGTGTTCGTTGTCGCGCAGGACCACCTGGCCGTTGATCACCGTGGCGGCGATGCCGTCGGCCATCTGCTTCAGGCGCTGGGCGCCGGCGGGCAGATCGTATTCCACCGTCGGCATGCGCGGGGCGATGGTGTCGGGGTCGAAGACCACGATGTCGGCGGCCATGCCCTCGCGCAACAGGCCCCGGTCATGGAAACCCCAGTTGGTGGCGGTGTCATAGGTGATCATGCGCACCGCCTCCTCCAGGGTGAACTCCTGGCGCTCGCGCACCCAATGGCTCAACAGATGCGTTTGCAGGGAACTGTCCATGATCTGGCTGACATGGGCGCCACTGTCGGAGAAGGTGACGCAGCTTCTGGGGTGCTTCATCACCGCCAGGGCGGCCTCTTCGTCCTCGTTCGATATGGGCTGGCGGAAAAAGACCTGCAGGTCGTTCTCCAACGCGATGTCGATCATCGCTTCCACCGGGTCCACGCCGCGCTCGGCGGCGATATCCTTCAAGGTGCGATGGGGCCAAGTAGCCTTGTCCATGAGATAGAAGTATTCCCATTCCGGCGGCCGTGCTTCGCCGCCCGTGACGGTCTGGTTGGACGGCCCGCCCTGGGCGGCCTCGATCAACTTGCGTTTGGTTTCCGGATCCCGCAGGGCCGCCTTTTGCTCTTCCAACGAGAGCTTGCGCACATCGCGCCAGACCGGCCAGTTGTCGAACGGCAACTGGGTCTCGAACGACAGCACCACGTTGATCTCGCGGCTGTGCACCTGGGTGAAGCAGCGGGCGCCGTCCTGGTTGCCCTGTTCGATGATGTCGTAAAGCGCCTTCCAGGCGCCTGGATTGGTGCGCCGGTTCAGGCTGCCAAAAGTAATCGGCCGGCCGCTCTCCTTCGATAGGTCCATTAGCTTCTGGTAGAAGGCCTGCAACTCTTCGTTGGTGCCCCGCTCCATGGCAAGTTGGAAAATGCCGGCGTTCAGATCGCCCATGCCGTTGACAATTGCCGCAACTTCCGAGAAATCCGCCGTGCGCGAGGCCACGGGCCGGTCGTCGGGCTGCAAATGCGCCGGGCTGCGGGAGGTGGAGAAGCCAATGGCGCCGGCCTTCACTGCGTCCTGGACGTTGGCGACCATTCTGGCCAGGTCGTCCTCGGTGGCCTGCTCGTCAAAGGCACGCTCGCCCATGACATAGGTGCGCAGCGCCGAATGACCCACATATCCGGCATAGTTCATGCCCTTGGGCAGCTTGTCGATGGCGTCGAGATACTCGGGGTATGTCTCCCACTGCCATTTGATACCCGCCAGCATGGCGTCGCGCGAGATATCCTCGGCCCGCTCCAGATTGCGGAAGACATAGTCCACTTCTTCCTCGCGGCAGGGGGCAAGGGTAAAGCCGCAATTGCCCATGACCACCGATGTCACCCCGTGGTAGCAACTGCATGAACCAAGCGAATCCCAGAAGATCTGCGCATCCATATGGGTGTGGCCGTCGACAAAGCCGGGCGTGACCACATGGCCTTCAGCATCCACCACCTCGTCCGCCGGCGCGCTAATCCGCCCGATAGCGGCGATCTTGCCGTCCTTGACGCCCACATCGCCCCGATAGCGCGGCCCGCCGGAGCCGTCCACCACCATGCCGTTCTTGATCACCAGATCGTAGCTCATCCCCATCCCCTCCTATAAGTTTGTTGCAGCAAGGGTACACGGTTCTGCAAGCATTGGAAATGTGCCCGCCAAATGGCCGTGTGGCCAACGGGCTCCAATATTGGGGATGTGCCGCCCGGCCGTTCCGTTATAGTGGCGCCTGATTGCAGTGGAATTCGGGGACAATGGGGGACCGCATGACGGAGAGGACCATCGATCTTTTGGCCGAGGCGCAGGCGCTGCAGGCGCGCACGGTGGATCTGCGCCGCCGCATACACATGCTGCCGGAACTGGGCAACGAAACGCCCGAGACGAAGAATGTGGTGTTGGAAGCGATCCAGGATTTGGATCTGGAGATCCGGGAAAGCAAGCAGACCTCGGGCCTGGTGGCCACCCTGCGCGGTGGACATAGGGGGCGGACCATTCTGCTGCGCGGCGACATGGACGCCCTGCCCATGCAGGAAGAGACCGGATTGGACTACGCCTCCAAGATTGACGGCCGCATGCATTCCTGCGGCCACGATGCCCACACCTCCATGCTGGCCACGGCGGCACATATGCTGTGCGGCCACCGGGATGAACTGCGCGGCGATGTGAAGTTCATGTTCCAGCCGGGCGAGGAAGGCTTCAAGGGTGCTAAATTCATGCTGGATGAAGGCATCATTGCCGAGGGCGGCGAGCCCGACGGGGTGTTTGGCATCCATGTGGACCCGCGCCGGGATTCAGGCGTCATCGCCGGCCGGGAAGGCAACGCGCTGGCCGCCGCCGATACCTATCACATCACCGTCACCGGGGTTGGCGGCCATGCCGCCCGTCCCCACGACGCCAACGACCCGGTGCCTGTTGCCTGCCATATCGTCACCGCCCTGCAGACGGCGGTGACGAGGCGTTTCTGTGTTTGGGACCCCATCGTCCTCACGGTAGGCAAGATCGCCGCCGGCACCAAAAGCAACATCATCCCCGAGACCGCCCACATGTCCATCACGCTCCGCAGTTTTTCCGATGCCGCCCGGGACGAGGCGGAGCGGATGATCGTCAAGATGGCTGAGAAGACCGCCCAGGCCCACGACATGACGGCGGAAACCAAGGTGGTTAAAGGTTATCCCGCGACCATCAACGACGGTGCCTTCGTGGATCTGGTCGAGGGCGCGGTGCTGCGCAATTTCGGCCAGGGCGCCTTTGCCCGCGATCCCGATCCGCGCATGGGCTCGGAGGATTTCTCCTATGTCCTGCAGCGTTATCCCGGCGCCTTCGTCTTCCTCGGCTGCGCCCCCAAAGGCGTCAACCCGGCCACGGCGCCGGGCAACCATTCGCCTCACATGATGATCGACGAGGATGCCATGGCCCTGGGTGCCGCGACCCATGCCGCCGTGGCCTTTGAGTTCCTCAACGGCAGTGCGGCCTAGCCAATTCGCCCGGCACTACTTTCGGGTCTGGAAAACCAGCAGATAGGGAACAGCCGGGTTGTTCTGCTTGTCGCGGAAGGCGTTGTAGCGGTAGTCGGGGGAATTGAACCAGATGGCATAGGTTCGCCCGGGCTGTAGCTTCACGGGGGCGACGCAGGTGCGCCCGTCGGGGAGAAACTTCACATCGCCCACGATTTTGGGGAAGCTGTTCTTGGTCTGGATCACCCAGGACCACATGTTCTCCGTCATCATATCCTTGGAGAAGGTGACGCGAATTTCGGTAAGGTTCGGATCCACATCTGTGTCGCCGGCTTCGGGTACTGTCTTCACCACCGCTGGCGGCAGGCTCTTAACACTGACCTGGGCTGATGAAGGCGTGGCACACATGATCAACACTGCTGACAGAACCAGATAGCTCGCAACCCACCTGCGCATTTCGGTAATTCCTTTTGATTACTTGATGAAATAGCCGGCAACGGCCCAACTGCCGTCCGCCTCGGCCATGGCCGTCACGGTTTCCACCGCCGTCTGCTTGTTTTCGAAGATGGTGTCGAACTGCATCACCACATAGAGCCCATCCGGCGCGCCGGGCAGTTGGTTGGCCAAACGGCGGCCGATCAGTTTCCGCGAGACCAGCCCGCCCAGGGGTTTGCGGATGCCTGTTAGGGCCTGTCGCCATTGATCCTTGGTCACGGCTGCCTGGAAATACAGCGCCGCCTTGTCCCAGCTGCTGTCGTAATCACCGCCATCGACGACCGCCAACCAATGTTCAGCTGCTTTTTGCGCCTTTGCCTCGTCATCGCCCATCGCCTGAACCGGCACGGCCCAGGCGCAAAGAACCCAGACGACGAAGAACAAACGACACACATTGGGAAACAATTCGCGAAACATCATAGCCTCGTATGTTTCCGGCGCTTGATAAGGGTCCCCGATCGCATCGGCTAGGTCAAGCGCTGCACGCCTTGTTGTGGCGCGGGCAAGAGGGGTCTATTCAATAACCACGGCAATGGCGGTGTCGGAGGCGCAACGGGGGAGAAAATGATCGAAATCCACGCCTATATCGAAGTAGAGGATCTCCAGGAAGGTATCGATTTCTATTGCAACGGCTTCGACCTGAGCCTGAAAAGGCAGCTGGGTCCCCGCTGGGTGGAACTGGCGGGAGCGGTTTCGCCCATCTTCCTGCTTGGGAACATGCCACCGACGGTGAACCTGGGCGGCACGGAGGTTCCGCGCGACTACGAACGCCACCGCACGCCCGTGCATTTGGATTTCATCGTCGAAGATTTGGAAAAAATGGTGGAACGCCTGTTGCGCCTCGGCGCCAGCCTGGATCGGGATGTGCTGCACCCCGATTACGGCAAGATGGCGAACATGGCCGATCCGTTCGGCAACAGCTTTGACCTGATCGAATTCTCCGGCGATGGCTACGACGGCATCGCGGCCGGGCAATAGGCGATGCAGCTGATTGGCCGTTATGCCTCCCCATTCGTGCGGCGGGTCGCCGTTACTCTGCAGCATTACGGCATGGACTATGAACATCACAGCGTCATGCCGTTCGGCGACGGCCGGTCGGAGGTCGCGCAATTGAACCCCATCGCCCGGGTGCCCATCCTGCGTCTGGACGATGGCGAGATGCTTTGGGACAGCGCCGCCATTCTGGATCACTTGGACGAAATTGCGGGACCCGCCCGGGCCCTGGTGCCCGGCCATGGCCCGGCCCGGCGACAGGTTCTAAGGCTGCTGGCGACCGCCCTTGGCGCCCAGGACAAGCTGGTGGCGGCACTGTACGAACGTCATTTCCGACCCAAAGAGATCTGGCACCGGCCCTGGATCGAAGCCTGCGAGGACCAAGTGAGGCAAGGCTTCTCCTGGCTCGAGGGACAATTCCAAGGACCCTGGTTCACCGGCGACGACCAGAGCCAGGCAGACTTGACCGTGGCCGTGTTCTGGACGTTCGGCCAGGCCAAACGACCAGGAATCTTCACCAAACTGGATTGTCCCAACCTGCGGGGCCTGTGCGAACGGCTGGAAGCGACCGACGGCTTTAAGGCAACGCGGCCCGAAGAGGAAAAATTGACGACCGCCCTGGGGACGACTGAGTAGGGGCTATTCTTCGCCCCGCCCTTCCCGCGCCAGCAGCCACTCCGCCAGTTCCAATTCGAACGGCTCGTCGATGTTGACCAGGGGGCGGTCGATGACCACGGCGATGCAGTCGTCCTCCATGATGTGGCCCTCATCCACCAAGGTGGCCCGGCGCAGGGCGTAACAGATGCCGTTGCAGTGGTAATAGTCCGGGATGCCCTGGCGTAGGGCGGTGCGTCCGCCGGTCATGAAGGGATCCAGGTTGCCGCGTTCGTCCAGCTTCAGGGTCTTGTGCGGGGTGAAATGAGCTGGTGTGGGGCTCAAGGTAGCGGCAGCTTTGTGGCCGCTTTCCACCAGGGTCTGGATGGTGCGGGTGACATCCTCGGCCCGGCGCATGGGCGAGGTGGGTTCCAGCAAGATCGACATATCGAACCGCATGCCATAGTGCTCTTCGGCCGCCAGCCAGGCATGGCGCCACATATCCGTGGAGGTGGATTGATCGCCCGCCAGTTCATCGGGCCGCATGAACGGCGCTTCCAAACCGTGGCGTTTGGCCTCGTCGGCGATTTCCTCGTCGTCAGTGGAGATAATGGCGCGGTCGACCCAATCCAGGCCCGATGCCAGTTGCCCGGCGCGGCCGACCAGGGAGATACCACCGACTTCCTGCAGGTTCTTGCGGGGAATGGATTTCGAGCCGCCCCGGGCCGGCACCACCGCCAGAACCGTTTGCCCCTGGTAGGCCATGGCGCTAACCCAACGTCACCCGGCGGCCGCTTTCGTGGCTTTGCCGGGCCGCCTCCAATACCGCCATGACGCCCAGGCCGTCGTCGATGGTGCAGGTCTCGACCGGCTTGCCGTCGAGGAGTGCGAGATATTCCTGCGCCACGCCGAGGAACATGTCGTTGCGTTCGCAATCGAAACTTTCTTCCGACCAGGCCTCCCCCGCCTCCACGCAGATGCCGATCCGGTTCGGCGTTTCGGACCACAGAATGCTGCCGCCCTCGCCAATGAAGCGGATGGATTTGCGGTGCGGCCGGCCATAGAGGTCCAGATGCAGGTTGGCCCGCAGACCACCGGGATAGTCGATCATCATGTCCACATTGTCGTCGGAGGTGATGTCGAGATCCGATATCTTCTCAACCCGTGCCGAAAGGCTGTCCGGGGTGCCAAAGAACCACAGCATCAAATCCACCCAGTGGCTTTCATCCAATAGCGCGCCGCCGCCCAGCTCGGCAGACGACATGAAGAATTCCTCCAGTGGCTCGCCGGGATGCCAGTCCTCCAGATGCGCTGACATGGTGAAATCCACGTAACGCAGGGTGCCGATGGCATTGGCGGCGAGCAACTCCCGGACCCTCGCGAGCGGCGGCCACCAGCGCCAGGTATAGCCCAGCAAAAGCGGCGTGCCTGTGCGATCGATGGCGGCGGCGAGATCCTGCGCCTCCGCCAAGGTCTTGGCCACCGGTTTCTCCAACAGCACCGGCAATCCGGCTTCGAGCGCGGGAACGGCCTGGTCCACATGAAATCGCGTCGGTGAACAGATGGCGGCACCGTCCAGGCCGCCGGCGGCCAGGGCCGCATCCAAGGTTTCGAACACCGCGCCGCCCAGTTCGGCGGCGAAACCTTCCCGGCGGTCGGCGCGCGGATCCATGGCTGAAACCTTGGCGCCCAGGCTGGCGAGGTTGCGGCCGTGGCGCAGGCCGACGCTGCCGGCCCCGACGATCAGGATGTGCGATGTCGTCATCGTATTCCTTTCACCATGTCCTGATAGGCATCCGGGTCCATGGTCAGTTCGGCGAACAGGGGTCCAGCACCAGGACGCCAGTCCGCCAGCAACTGTGCCAGGGCGTCCGCGCTGTCCGCCGCAGCGGTTTCGAAGCCGAAGCCGTCGAATGTGCCGCGCCAGGATGCGGCAGGCTCCAGCATGGGCGCCTGGGTCAGACCGTCGGCGATGGCCCGCGTCCGGACGGAGCCATAGCCGCCGTCGGACATATGCAGGATCGCTAGGGGTAGGTTCAGACGCCGGGCCAGACGGGCCTCGCCCAGGAACGGCGCAATGCCGCCGTCACCCACTGCCAGCACCGTGGGTACGCTGGGATCGTGGATCGCCCCGGCAATGGCCTGGGGCAGGCCAATGCCCATATAGCGGCCAGAGCCCGAGGAAAGGCACCAATCCGCCTTGGGTGCCTGCCAGATATGTTCACCGATGGTGCAGAAATAGCCCGTATCGAGCACCAGGCGGACACCGTCCGGAAACGCCGCCGCCAGGGCGGCAAAGGCACGGGCCGGCAGAAAAGCGGCTGGCGTCAGCATGTGCCGGCGCATCTCCCCTACGGCCTGGGCGGTTTCCTCTACCCCCCAGGCCTTTTTCGTCACTGCCTCCAGCGCCGCGGATGGGTCCCGTCCCACGGCTGCGAAGGCGAATCCTTCGCCTCCCGGCGCATCGATAGGGTCCAGGTTGACGGCATCGCGGGCGAAGTGAGCGGCCGACAGCACCTCGCCGGCGCGCAGGCCGAGGCCCACCACCAGATCCGCCTGGGGCAACAGTTTCGTCTCTGGCGCAAGTTCCAGGCCGACACCGGTATAGACGCCGGCGCTATGGGGCAGTCCCTCGTGCACCGCGCCCTTGGCCGCGGCGGTGGAGAAGACGGGGATCTGCATGCGATTCAAAAGCGGCGAAAGGTTCATGCGAAGCGCCATCGTGCCGGCGATGATCACGGGCCTCTCTGCGTTGTCGATACGCTGCATTACATCGCCGCTGCCGGGGTCGGTATCCGCCGGTGGCGCCGGATCGGCCCTCTCGATCTGTCCCGCCAGTTCGACAAAAACCGGGCCTGGCGCCTCCGCCTCGGCCCAGGCGGCCAGATCGCCATATCCTGGGCCGTCGGCAGCCAGATAGCGGCGGCCCTTGGCGACGGCGGCGCTCAAGGCGCCTTGGTCCAGGCGTTTGTGAGCCTTGGCGGGCGGGACGCTGGGGCCATAGGCTTCCGTCACCGCCAACATGGGCAGGTTCTCGTATGTGCAAGCCGCCATGCCGGCGATCATGTTGGCCAGGCCGGGCCCCTTGATGGCGATGGCCAGGGCGGCGCGGCCCGAAAGCCGGCCAATGGTGCCGGCCATAATGGCAGCCGCACCCTCGTGATGGGTTGAGTGAAATTGCGCGCCGTGGCTGCCCAGGGCATGTATCAACTCCAGGCTTTGCCCCGATCCGGGCACGCCAAAGGCGTGCTTGCTCACCGCCGCATCCCTGGCGAAGGCCTCGATCGCCATTCGTTACAGCCCCAGCCTGGCGACGATCTTTTCCGCCGCCCGTCGGCAGACTACCCGCACCGCATCCGGGCTGAAACCGCCAATGTGTGGCGTGATGATCAGATTGTCGTGCTCGCGGGCGTACTGGATCAGGGGGTGGTTGTCGATCTCCGGCTCGCCGTCCAGCACATCCAGACCGGCGGCGCCAATGCGGCCGCTTAGCAGGCCCGCCAACAGTGCCTCTTCGTCGATGATAGCGCCGCGGGAAGTATTGATCACGATGGCGCCCGGCTTGATGTTCGCCAGTATTTCCGGTGAAAGCAGTCCTCTGGTCTCCTCGCTTAAATGCACATGCACGGATATGACATCGGCGGTCGCCACCAGATCTGCCAATTCTGTACGCTCAATGCCGTCCGGCCAGAGCGCCACATGGGGGTCATGGCCCAGCACCTTCATGCCAAAGGCGGTGCCGTAGCGGGCCATCCATTGTCCAAGGCGGCCGCAGCCGACCAGACCCAAGGTACGGCCGTTCAGCATTGTGCCGGGAAATGTCTCCCGCACCCATTCGCCCGCTTTCGTGTGGGCGGCGGCGGCGGGCAGGCGGCGGGCGCAGGCCAGAACCAGGGCCCAGCTCAACTCCGCTGCCGGCGTGATGCCCAACAGTAAATCGCCGTCCTCGCGCAGGGTATGGACGGGAATGCCCCGGCTGTCGGCCTCATCCCGGGCTATATGGTCCGAACCGGTGGTGGCGCAGGAAATCACCGCCAGGTCGGGCGCGGCGGCGATCATGGCATCGTCGATGCGCACCTTCATGGACGCATCCAGCAGGCCATGCGCGCCTTTCAGAGCCTCTTCCAGGGCCTCTGTTTCGGCATCGACATGGATGCAGTCGGCGGCTTTGGCGGTTTCGGCCAGGGCCTCGAAACCTTCCGGCGCGCCCACATATATGATGGTTGGTTTACTCACGGCCTGGCAGCTTTCGTTTTACGGCTTGTTCGCTATGCCCTTATAGCAGCCCGTGCGGCAATGGACAGGGGCTTAGGCCGGTGATAGGTTCCGCCGCCTTGCGGGCGCTGTTCCCCTCCTGGATTGAAGCGACATCGGTATTTGAGCAACGCATCCTTCAATTGGCGTGATCTGGCCTGGAAGATCGCCCGGCCCTTGCTGCGGACGACACGGGGTCTTGCCAACGCATATGGAACCTGGCGCCTGCGGCGGCTGGGCTATCTTGATTTCGCCGCCGCCCGGCCGACTGGGGCCCTGGCGCCACAGGGCGGCGATCTGTGGTTTCTCTACCGCCTGGTTCGCAGCCAGAAGCCGCGCCTGATCATCGAATTGGGCAGCGGTTGTTCCACAGTGATCCTGGCTCAGGCGCTGCACGACAATGCCCAAGGGAACTCCGCCGAAGGAGGCCGGATGGTCTCCCTGGACGGTATGGCGGAATGGGCTGAAGTGACCCGCGCGACGGTGCCCGCACACCTGGCGCCTTACTGCGATATCCGCCACGTCCCGGCAGTGGAAGAAGACCGGGGCATGGATTTGGGCTTCCGCTATTCCGAATGGCCCGACGGCAACCCGGATTTCCTTTATGTGGACGGTCCCGCCCTGCAGCCGGGCCGCAAGATCTGTTTCGACGCCCTTCACCTCGAGGACAGGTTTCGCCCCGGTTTCACAATGGTCGTGGACGGCCGCCACGATACTGTCCGCTACCTGCGCAAGCATCTTGGCGGAAGCTACCGGGTGCGGCGCAACCGCTGGCTCCATAATACCCGATTCGACCTAATAGGCTGATCGGCAGAGTTGCTGGCTGACTATCTCACGACCGAGGCGAGGATTTCCTCATGCTGGCCAAGTTCGGTCAATTTCATCAGGCCGCGATTGAAGACGTCGCACAATCGCCCCGATGGGTCTCGTTTCTTGGAAATGATCAGCCGAAATTCCCGTACAATCCCCAGATCCGTCTGATAGGAAATGTTCTCACGCTGCTTGGCCGATAATTCTTTCCTGAGAGTTATTTGGCCCTGAGACAAACTGTCATAGACGATATCCGCCTTGCCCGCGGCCAGGGACCTGAAGGAATGGCCGACATGGCGCGTCCGCATGACCTTGACAAGGCCACGGTCGATGGCGGGCTCCAGCGACTCCGGCTTTTGTGCGCCCCGTTCGCAAGCCAGAACCTTGCCTGCCAGATCTTCCAGTGTGGAGGCGTTCAACGGCTTCTTCTTGTTGTAAAATAGGACCATGCGATCCTGCCGGTAAGGCGTGCAGAAATGGAAATATGGCTCCAGATCAGTTCGTTTGGACCATTCGTAGGAGCCGTGATAAACGCCCAGTTTTGCGTTCTGCATGGCGCGGCGCCAGGGCACGAAATGCAGATTGATACGGACGCCCTGTGTCTTAAAAGCATCCCTGACCAGGCGCGAAACCGGACCGCCATCTCTCGCGGACTTCAAGACGTATGGCATTGCATCGCCAATGGCCAGATCGACTACCTCGGCCTTGGCGGGGGTGAAACAGGTCACCATGGCCATGAAGACAGTTGTGAGGATTCCATCCCTACGCATCACCGACACCTATAGATCCCGAAACAATGTTGCCCTCACCCCTGTGTATATAGATCACCGAAAGGGCAAATCCAGGAACGGATTTGATGCTTTTTTTCAGTTCGAAAAGGGCCAAGCTTCAACCGTTTCGAACAGTGGTTGTTGGACGGGCTATGTCGTCCGCGTTGCATTGTCTCGCGGCAACGAAAAACAGTAATATTGGCCGCAAGCAGCGGATATCGGCACTGCCCGACAGGATCTAGAAAAGGCGCATCGATGGTACAGAAAAGGACCGACGCCATGACCGATCAAAGCCGCTGGCAAGCCGTGCAGGGACGCGATAGCGCCGCTGACGGGCAATTCGTTTACGCCGTGACCTCCACCGGCATCTATTGCCGACCCACCTGCTCTTCCCGCCGGCCCTTGCGCCGCAACGTACGCTTCTTCGATCTGCCGGAAGCCGCCGAACAGGAAGGCTTTCGCCCCTGCAAGCGTTGCCGCCCGTTAGAGGCCGCGCCGGTGGACGGCAATGTGGCGAAGGTCCAGCAGATCTGCCGTTTCATCGACGAGGAACTGGAAATGGGCGCCGACGGCGGCCCATCGCTTGCCGCTATCGCTGCGCGTATCGGCGGCAGCCCGCATCATCTGCAGCGCACGTTCAAGCGCCTGATGGGGGTCACGCCGGCGCAATACGGCGATGCCCGGCGCCTGGACCGCCTGAAAGAAGGCCTGAAACAAGGCGAAAGCGTCACCAACGCCATGTATGACGCAGGCTATGGCGCGGTCTCCCGCCTCTATGAACGTTCCAACGGCCAGTTGGGCATGACGCCGGCGAGCTATGCCAAAGGCGGCAAGGGTGCGCGTATCGGCTACGCCATTACTTCTTCGCCCCTCGGCCGGCTGATGGTCGCCGCCACCGAACAGGGGGTCTGTTTCCTCTCCCTTGGCGATGACGAACATTTGATTGCCGAACTGCATAAGGAATATCCCTTGGCCGAAATCGTCGCTGATGAGATCGTCCTGGGCGATTGGGTGCGCGAAGTGGTGGCTTATTTGGAGGGAGAGATACCCCACCCCAATTTGCCCTTGGATGTGCGCGGCACCGCCTTTCAGCGCCGCGTCTGGCAAGAGTTGATGAAGATTCCGGCCGGTGTCACCCGCACATATAGTGAATTGGCCGAGACCATCTCGGGCAAAGCGTCGGCCCGGCGGGCCGTGGCCCGGGGCTGTGCCACCAATCCGGTCTCCCTTGTCATTCCTTGTCACCGGGTGGTCAGGGGTGATGGCGGCCTGGGCGGCTATCGCTGGGGTTTGGACCGCAAGCGGGCTCTGATCGCGGCGGAGCGCAAACGGCGGGATGAGGCGGCATAGATTTCAGGCTGGTATTAGGCAATTGTCGGGTTATTCTCTCTCGAGATGAATCAATGGGAGGGGTTAGTGATGCCTTTCAAGCGTGTGGGGATTTGCGCCGGGTTGGCCCTTGTTATGGCCGCCGCCACGGCACAGGCCGGGACCAGGGGCGGTCTCTACGACATGAACGCGATGATCAACGAGGCCCACCCCTTCGCCGCGCCCAGCCCTGCGTATCAGCCGGCGGCAGTGGCACCGGTGCCATATGTCTCTCCCATCGCACCACCCGCGCCAACATTCCGCCATACACCGCCGCCAGGGCCCGTCATGACCACGACGCAGACCACGGCACAGGCCGCGGCGCCGCGCACGAGTCGTTCCTTTAGCCTGTTCGGCGACGGCCCTGACCTGGGTTTTTTCGAGAAATTCTACATTTCCGCCGGTGGCGGCCTGAACCTGCCCAACGATCAGGATGGCAACGCCACGGGCGGCGGGGCTTTCACCATTGAATCCGATCCCGGCTTTCTGGTGCAGGGCGCCATCGGCACCTATATCGGTCAAAACATCCGCCTGGAGGCGGAAGCCGCCTATCGCCAGGCCGACTTCGACCAGGCCAGTTCCGGCGGCACCACGGTGACGCCAACGGGCGATCTGAAGATGGCCACGGGCATGGCGAACCTGATCTACGATTTTGATCTGGGCGCGTTCAAACCGTTCATCGGCGCCGGCGCCGGCGTGGCGCAATTGAAAAGCAGCGCCATCACCATTGGCAATTTGGCGGTGGCGGAAAAGGACGCCACGGAATTCGCCTTCCAGGTCATGCTCGGCCTGATGTATGAGTTGAACCGGGATTGGAGCCTGGGCATCGACGGCCGCTATGTGGGCACCTCCGACGAGGACATCGACGCCACCGCGGTAACGGTGAATTTGCGCTACAACTTATAGATCGTCAGTAAACCGGCCGTCGCGCCAGGCGATTGCCGCCTTGACGCCCTGTTCCTTGCGGATGCGGGCAAATTCTTGCTTCTCCCAGCTTGGCGTGGCGTTGATTTCCACGTCCAGGTCAAGGCCCGCGAGCAAGGCTTGGCGCATGCCCATGATTTCGTAGGACCGATTGATCGCCTGCTTGCTCAATTGCACCGAAACAGCGGAGGCGCGTGCGATCTTGCGCGCCAATTGTTCGCTCCTTTCGCTGAGCTGATCTGTTTCCACAACCTGATTGACCAGGCCAAGGCGCAAGGCCTCGCGTGCCGGGAGGCGGTCTTCACCACTCAGCATCAGTTCCTTGGCCTGTTTCGGCCCCGTAACCCAAGGTAGCAGCATGGCCACCGCGCCAGTGCCGAAACGCACCTCCGGTTCGCCGAAAATCGCCTCGTCGCTGGCCATAGTGATATCGCAGGCGAGGGAAACCTCGAAAGCGCCGGCCAGACAATAGCCATGCACTTCGGCTATGGTCGGTTTTGGGTTGTCCCAGAACTTCATGATGAAATCGAATTGCAGGGCCATCTGGACCCGCACTTTATCGACGCTATCCAGCTTACGTTCGCCGGCGGCCAGCAGATCGAAGCCGGCGGAAAAGGCGCGTCCGGTTCCCGTGACGATGATCACGCGCACCTCTTCATCGGCGGCGAAATCGTCCATTGCCACCATGGCTGCGCGCATCATCTCGTTGTTGAAGGCGTTCATTTTTTCGGGCCGGTTAAAGGTGAGGCGACCAATGCCGTCCCCCTTTTGGATCAGGATCAGGTCTTGTTCACTCATCTCTCTTCCTCACGGCCCGATGCCATAACTCAGACAGTTTTCCAGATTGCGGGCCAGTTGGCGCAACGTCGCCTCATAGGCATCCGGCCCGGGTGCGATGCTGCGGCCGATGGGGTCCAGGACGCCAACGCGGATGTCCAGGCCCTCGGTCAGGGTGGCGACGATATCCACGCTGATATCCGCCTCGCGGAACAGGCAGCCGACCCGGCCTGTTTGCAACCGCTGGCGGATTTTCGAAATGCGCCGGGCGCCCGGCTTGCGCTCCGGAGAAATGGCGATGGCGCCGACGCCATGGGTGCGGAAGCGCCCTTCGAAATACTGATAGGCATCGTGCAGCACCAAGTAGGGCAATGCGCGCACTTCGCCGAGGGTCTGGTGGATTTCCCGCTCCAAGCGGGCAAGTCGTCCGCGCACTGCCTTGCCGTTGCGCTCATAGGCGATTTGGTGTTCGGGATCGAGTTCGCTCAAGACCGCAACCGCCTGGCGCACCATGGCCTGGGCGTTGCGCGGGTCGAGCCAGACATGGGGGTCGTCGCCGTGATGGTCGTGACCACCATGGTCGCCGTGACCACGGTGATCGTTATGGCCGCCCCGACCCCATATGCCGCCGCGCCGGGCCGGCAGATGTCTGACACCGGGGGCCTCGAACAAGGTCACCACGCGGGCGCCGGACGCCAGGTTCTTCAGGGGCTTCTGCAGAAAGGCTTCCAGCACCGGGCCGATCCAGAACACCGCATCCGCCCCCGCCAGGGCGCGGGCTTCGGACGGGCGCAGGGCGTGGCTATGGGGATCGGCGCCTGTGGCCAGCAAAAGATGCGGTTCTCCCACCCCTGACATGACGCCGGCAATCAAGCCGTGCACCGGCTTCAAAGTAACCACCACCTTTGGCCCGGCAAGCACGGGCAGGGTGCTAGCCAGAAACAGCAAGGCGGCCAGAACACAGCGCTTCATTATCCAACTCTCAAACGATGGGGATAGAGGGCCTCGTAGTAGGGCACGGCCGCCTGCAACAAGTCGCTCAGGTGCGGCGGCACATCCCGCTTGGCCTTCGCGGGTGCCATGAAGCCGGTGGACTGTTCCACTGCGCCGTACCAATGGGCCGCCCACAACCCGTCGCTGTCCCGCCGGCCCGGGGGCCATGACAGCATGGCTTCATCGAATGGAATCCCTACCGCGCCGCAAAGGGCGTCCAGCATGCCACGGGGATCGGCCAGGATATCGTCCGCATCCAGGACCGGCGGCGCATGACCAACTGCCGCCTGGATCGTTTCGAACAGGCGAAGCTGTTGCGGGAAGCCCAGATCCTCCAGCGTGACATCCGCCCGCTTGTCCACATAGGACATCAGAACCCGGGCCGGCTCCCGGATCAGGAAGGCGTGGGCGAGCCCGTCCAGGCTGCCCAGATCCATGTGCGGCAGGATGTGGTGGGTCATGTGTTTTTGATAGAATACCGCCCGGCCGCCAGGTATGGGACCCGTGGCCCGGGCCGCAACTTCGTGCCAGTCTGTCTCGTAGGCGTCAATGATCTCCGCCGCCATGGGATGATCCAGGCCGGTATGGTCGAGGTAATGGGCATAGAACGGCTCGTCCCAGACGGCGCAATCGGCCCGGTTCTCGAAGGCCCGCATCATGGCGGTGGAAATATTGCGCGGCCCCGACCACATGGCAATACGGACAGCACCACCTTGGGTCATCACCCCGCTTCCCGCTCGCACAGCGCCATGTACAAATCCTGCAAGCGCCGGGTCACCGGGCCCTTTTCCTCGCCAATCAGCCGGCCGTCGATCTGCCGCACCGGGATCAGGCCGGCGAAGGTTCCGGTTACGAAGGCTTCATCGGCCGAATAAACGTCCGTGAGGCTGAAGTCTTTTTCGAACGCCTCTATGCCGTTTTCCCAACACAGGTCCAGCACGTTGGCGCGGGTAATGCCGGCCAGACAGTAACGGCCCGACGAGGTCCAGACCTGGCCCCGGCGCACGATGAAGAAATGGGTGGAATTGCAGGTGGCGACGAAGCCATGGGGGTCCAGCATCAGGGCTTCGTCTGCACCCATCTTGTCCGCCTGGATGCAGGCCAGGATACAGTTCAGCTTGCTATGGCTGTTCAGGCGCGGGTCCTGGACGTCTGGGGCGCCGCGGCGCACATGTACCGTGGCCAGGCGGATGCCCGCGCCCTCCACCGCCACCTTGTATTCGGGGATGATTACCACCGTGGGCGGGGTGATTGTGACTTTCGGGTGCTGGTATGGCGTCGATTTCACGCCGCGCGTGACCATCAGGCGGATATGGACGTCCGTCTCCATTTCATTGGCCGCCAGCACTGCCTCGATCCGCGCCACCATTTCCGACCGATTCAGGCCGATATCCATGTCGATGGCCTTGGCGCCCTCATACAGACGGTCGATATGGGCCTCAAGGAACAACAATGTTCCCTTGTGATAGCGGATACCCTCCCAGACCCCGTCGCCCAGCATGAAACCGGAATCGAAGACCGAGACCTTGGCCTCGTCCCTGGGAAACATCTCGCCATTGATAGAGATCAGGATCGCCCCGTTGCGGGGATCGTCCAGATAGTCATGGGTGCCGTTCGCCATTTCGCGCTGATCTCTCGCCGTCCTCAATCCGGCCGGGGCATGGAGAAGACGTTCTCGGGCAGGATCGCGGCATAATCCAAATAACCAAGCCGCGCCAAGGGCTTGACCTCGCGGGCATCAATCATCCCATCGACGATGACATCATCGTCCACGTGTATGCCCACAACCTCGCCGATCACCATGCTGTTGGGGGGCGTGTTTTCCCACGCGGGAAGATCAACGATCTGCAGCACCTTGCATTCCAGTGCGATGGGTGACTCCTTGACCCTCGGTGGTTTGACCTTTTCGCAAGGAAGCGCCTGCAAGCCTGCGGCGGCCATTTCATCCACCGACGAGGGGACGTGAGCGGAGGTCGCATTCATGGCGTCCTTCAGCTCCAGTGTGCACATATTGAATACGAATTCGCCGGTTTCCCGCACGTTGATGAGGGAATCCTTGGCCTCGTCCGTGCCGGTCTTGAAACCGTTTGGGCAGTACATGACGCAAGGCGGCGCGCCGCACAGGGCATTGAAGAAACTGAACGGGGCCAAATTAATCACGCCATCGGTGCTGATGGAGGAAATCCAGCCGATGGGCCGGGGCACAACTAGGGCGTTATAGACCGTGTGCTTGAAGGGGGGCGGCTTCATGCCGTCCTTGGGATCGAAATACATATTAATGCTGTTCCTTTTCGGTACCTATACGGGGTCCCAGGCATAGACCTGGTCGCTGCTTTCCAGGCCATAGAGGTCATGGCGCAGGGCCGGCTCCAGGGTTTGGGCCAGATCCTCCGGCGTCCAGCCGTCGCCCTTATGCAAGGTGCGGATGGGCCGGGGCTGGCTCATGAGATAGATCTCGTTGCCGCGCACGCCGAAGATATTGCCGGTCACTTTCTCGGCCGCATCGCTGACCAGATAAGTGGCCATGGGTGCGATCTGTTCCGCCGAGGCGCCCTGGCGAAACTTGTCGAACGCTTCTGCCATTTCGTCCGAGGTCACGGGAATGGCCTCGATCATCCGGGTCCAGGCAAAGGGCGAGATGCAGTTGGAGCGCACGTTGAAGCGCGCGCCCTCCATGGCGATGACCCGGGACAGGCCAACGATGCCCATCTTGGCAGCGGCATAATTGGCCTGGCCGGCGTTGCCCACCAAACCGGATGTGGACGTAAAATGCACATAGGCGCCGGATTCCTGGGCCCGGAAATGCTCCATGGCAGCCCGGGAGACGTTATAGGTACCGTTCAAATGAACGTCGATCACCCCCTGCCATTGCTCCGGCGCCATCTTGTGGAAATAGGAATCCCGCAGGATGCCGGCCACATTGATCACCGCATCGATCTTGCCGAAGCTGTCGATGGCCGCCTGAACCATGGCCGTCGCGTCATCTGCCACCGCCACCGAGCCGCCGTTGGCCACCGCTTCGCCGCCCTGACTTTCGATTTCTGAGACCACCTCCTGCGCCGGCGTCTGTTCCGTCGCCTCGCCTTGCAGATCGCCGCCGAAATCGTTGACCACCACCTTGGCGCCCGCTTGCGCCAGATTGATCGCCACGGCACGGCCGATGCCCCGCCCGGCGCCGGTCACCAGGGCGACCTTGCCATCCATCAAACCCATGTCCGTTCCTCCGCTTGCATTGCCTGATTGTTGAATTTGGCGCCGACGCTAGCATTGTCGGCCGGCCTCTGCTATAGCAGGCGCCGATCGCAAACGGAATTGGCAAGATATGTCCCGCTTCGAGCAACGACGACGACGATCCTGCAACCGACGCCCCATTCGCAACCGGGCGCCGTCGGGATCGTGCGCGTTGCCTCTAACCAGTTAGGTATCTTCCCACGATCGACCGGATACGGCGTCCATAGGACAGAACTTCGCGCCGGCGCCGCCGGCGCACATCCGGAAAACCGATCGATGTTTGAAATCTTCCCAGAGCAGCCCGGCGACGGGCCGGAAATCGAATCCCTGCTGGATCAATCATTCGGACCAGGGCGGCGGAATTTGGGCGCCTATTGTCTGCGCCGGGACAACTCGGCCATGGCGGAATTATCCTTCGTCATGCGCGCGGCTGAGGGCGGCCGCTTTGGTGCTACCATCCGCTTCTGGCCGCTTCTGATCGACGGCCGACATGGCGCCCTGTTGCTGGGTCCTTTGGCGGTGAAAGACTCCCTGCGGGGCCAGGGCCTGGGCCGGCGTCTGATCCGCCACAGCCTGGAGCGGGCGAAAGACCTGGGCCACGGCACCGTATTGGTGATCGGCGCGCCGGCTTATTACCAACCCTTCGGATTTTCCACGCGGTTGGCCGGAAGCCTGGTGCCGCCGCCTGCCGTTGATCGGCAGCGGTTTCAGGCCTGCGAACTCATACCCGGCGCCCTTTCGGGCGTTTCGGGCCGGGTCAGGCGAGCCGATGCGCTATCGCGTGCTTCCTAAACGACCTTTCTGACCTCATCCAGAAAGACGCCCAGTTCGTTGCCAAGGGTGTTTGAGAGCTGTGACATCTCGCTCGAAGCACCGAGGATTTGGCCGGCAGTACTGCCCGTTTCGGCGGCGCCTTGTGAGACCTGTTGGATGTTCTGTGTCACCTCCGCGGCGCCGGATGCGGCCTGTTCCACACTCCTGGCGATTTCCTGGCTGGCCGCACCTTGCTCGTCCACGGCGGCGGAAATGCTGGACGACACCCGGCTCATCTCGTCGATGGTTTCGGCGATATTTTCGATGGCGCGCACCGAATCCGAGGTGGCCGATTGAATGCCCTCGATCTGGGCGCTGATTTCATCGGTTGCCTGCGCAGTCTGGTTGGCCAGGTTTTTCACTTCCGATGCGACGACGGCGAAGCCCTTGCCCGCCTCGCCGGCGCGGGCGGCCTCGATCGTGGCATTGAGGGCCAGAAGGTTGGTCTGGGAAGCGATGTCAGTGATCAACTCCACGACATCGCCGATCTTATCTGATGCCGTGGCCAGCCCATCAATCTGTTCCCGGGCCTTTTTCGCCTCGTCTACCGCGTTGCCCGCCATTTCCGTTGAGCGTGACACCTGGCGGCTGATCTCATTCACCGAAGTCGTCAGTTCCTCGGTTGCCGCCGCCACGCCCTGGACATTCGTGGCTGCCTGCTCGGCCGCCGCTGCCATGGCGGTGGCTTGTTCGCTGGTTTGCACGGCCGTGCCATCCATGTTCTTGGCGGCGGCTTCCAATTCCGTGGCAGCTGTTGAAACGGTACCAATCGATTCCTGCATGTTGGCATCGAAATTGGTAACGATATCGGCGAAATTCGTGGCCCGCGCCTGAATAGATGCCGTTGCAGTATTGATAACACGGCTGGCATCGCCGAAAGCGCCGGGCATGCCCCTCTCCTGAATTCGGCGGAAGTATCTGTTGTCCGAGACATGTTCCAGAGACGCCTTCGATTCCCTGATATAGGCATCAGTGCGGTCGATTAGCAGATTGATAGCCTGGAACAGTTCCCGGTGATCGGGATGTTCGTCCAGATTGATAATTCGGGCCTCGAAGTCGCCGTCGGCGACCGCCTTGCACACGGCGGTGGCCTTGGTAATGGCGCTGGCGCGGCTGCCGCTAAGTTTGGATAAAAACATTCAATTGTCCTCCTGAACACTGACGGCCGTGGAAACCGGCATGTCGGTGTCGAAATCCCCAAAGACCTCAAAGCGTGGCGACAAATTCATCGTAAGGCAGGCCGCGGTCGGCCAGCATTGCGCCAACCATGTCATACGCCGCGTTCATGCCATCCTTGCCGTTGGAATGTTTGTGTTCCTCAGCCACAAGGGATTGGTAGAGCGGGATGATATTCTCGGTAACGATCCGCCTATCGGGCACCCGCCGGTTCGAATGGTACCCGATGATATTGCCATCCCCATCCCGGCTGGGCGTGACGTGGGCCAGGACCCAGTAATGATCGCCATTCTTGGCCCGGTTGACCACGTAGGCAAAGATCTCGCTGCCGCCCTGGATGGTTTCCCACAACAGCTTGAATATCGATCGCGGCATGTCGGGATGCCGGATAAGACTGTGGGGCTGCCCCAACACGTCCTTTTCCGTGTAGCCGGCAATCTTGAGAAACACGTCATTGGCGTAGGTGATGCGGCCCTTCAGGTCGGTTTTCGAGACGATGAGTTCATCTTCCTCGAAAAACACCTCCACGCCGGTTACCGACCGTTCCGTCCTCATTTGGTCGTACCTTCGATGTAGTTCACGAATTCCAGGACGACCGTCACCGTCCCTGGTCATCAAAAATGGCCGAGATTGCTTTCAAACCGGTTAATTTCATCACGATTCTCTATTGGTGCTAACGGCGGGATTCCAGGCCTTACGAACATCGGCTTCCTCCGTATGAAGGCCCACCTGGCGCCAACAGCATTTGCGCATTCATGGCTGGGTAACTATATTTTTCGTCATGGGGCGGACGCTCTTTCTTCCGATGGTTGCCGTCCGGCGCCCCAGAACAAGGGCGGCAACATAGGCCGTCAATTTTGGAAGGCAAAAACGATGAGCACAGACACATTGGTCGATGCCATCGCCTTGCGAGAGGAAGTCAAGGACAAGTATCGGGAAGTGGCCCTGGATCCGCATGGAGAATATCACTTCCATACGGGGCGTCCCTTGGCCAAGCGCCTCGGCTATGACGACGCGGCGGTGGGCGCCATGCCCGACGCCGCTGTTGAATCATTCGCCGGCGTTGGCAACCCGTTCTCCTTGCGCCCTCTCGAAGCAGGCGAGCGCGTGGTGGATATCGGTTCGGGTGGTGGATTCGATTGTTTTGTCGCAGCCCAGCAGGTGGGACCACAGGGCCAGGTCATAGGCATCGACATGACCGAGGAGATGTTGGCCAAATCCCGCAACACGGCCAGCGAGATGGGCCTGGAGCAAGTGGAATTCCGCGAAGGCATTCTGGAAGAGATGCCGGTGGGGGACGGCCAGGCGGACGTCGTCATCTCCAACGGGGTGATCAACCTTTGCGCCGATAAACAGCAGGTGTTCGGGGAAATCTGGCGGGTGCTGCGGCCCGGCGGGGTCCTGCAGTTTGCCGACATCGCCAACGGCCAACCGGTACCGGAGGCCGCGGTAAGCAACATCGATCTTTGGACCGCTTGAATCGCTGGTGGCATGCCGTGTGCAGGCTGGCAGAAGATGATGCGGGACACAGGCTTCGTCGATATCCAGGTGGGACCGGCCGTAGACACATTCGGCGGTGCGGGGGGTGAAACCAACGCCCGCAAGTTCGAGGTCTACGGCTATGCGTTCTTGGGCCGCAAACCAGGCTGAACTTACTTCCAGGCTTCGTCTCCCACTTGGGCTATCCTATACTGGGCCCCGATAGACCTGTGGAAAGGATGGTGCCATGAGCGTGGCGCGGAACGAGACCCCGGCGGACGTGATCGAGGAGCTGCAGGCCCTGTTGGGGGACCGCCTGTCAACCTCCACCGCCCAGCGCGAGGCCCATGGCCAGGACGAGGGCTGGCACCCGGTGGAGGCACCGGATGCAGTGGCCTTCGCGCAATCCACCGAAGAGGTCTCGGCCATCGTCAAGATCTGCCACGCCGCCGGCGTGCCGGTGATCGCCTATGGCGCCGGCACTTCCATCGAGGGCCAGGTGCACGCGGCCCGGGGCGGCATCTGCGTCGATGTGGGCGGCATGGACCAGATCCTGCAAGTGAACGCGGAAGATCTGGACTGCACTGTGCAGCCCGGCGTGCGTCGCAAGCAGTTGAACGACTATCTGCGCGATACCGGACTGTTCTTTCCCATCGATCCGGGCGCCGATGCCTCCATCGGCGGCATGACCGGCACCCGGGCCAGCGGCACCAATGCGGTTCGCTACGGCACCATGCGCGAGAACGTGATGTCCCTGACCGTGGTGCTGCCCAACGGCGAAGTGATCCGGACCGCCAGGCGGGCGCGGAAATCCTCCGCCGGCTATGACCTCACCCGCCTGTTCGTGGGTTCCGAAGGCACCTTGGGCATCATCACGGAAATCACCCTGCGCCTCTATGGCATACCAGAGAACATCTCCGCCGCCGTGGTGCCCTTCGATACGGTGGAAGGCGCCGTGGACACGGTGATCTGCACCATCCAATCCGGCATCCCCATCGCCCGCATCGAGCTGCTGGACGATGTGCAAATCGACGCCATCAACAACTATTCCAACATGGAACATCCGGTGAAGCCGACCCTGTTCATGGAGTTTCACGGCACCGATGCCGGCGTCGCCGAACAGGTGGAGATGGTCAAGGCCTTTGGCGAAGAGTTCGGCGCCGGCGAATTTCAATGGTCGGATCAGTTGGAGGACCGCAACCGCCTGTGGCAGGCCCGCCACGACGTGGCCTATGCCTGCAAGGCCCTGCGTCCGGGCTGTGAAATTTGGGCCACGGATGTCTGCGTGCCGATCTCGCGCCTGGCCGAATGCATCGCCGAAACCCGCCAGGATCTGGAAGGCGCATCAGTGCCGGCGCCCATATCGGGGCATGTGGGGGACGGCAATTTCCATCTCTGCTTCGTGCTCGACCCCAACGAGCCGGCCGAATTCGCCGAGGCCGAGGCCCTGAACGACCGCCTGATCCGCCGCGCCCTGGATATGGACGGCACCTGCACGGGAGAACACGGCATCGGCCTGGGCAAACGTCAGTACCTCCGCGAGGAACATGGCGACGCGGTGGAGGTGATGCGGGCCCTGAAGACGGCCATCGACCCGGACAACATCATGAATCCCGGCAAGATCCTGCCGTCCGTGAACTAGCCGAAAAGTTGAAGATCCTTAGGTCCTTAGTGGACCATATTGAACCGTCATTCCCGCGCAGGCGGGAATCCAGGGCTTAACGAAAAACGGTCGAAGCAAATGAGAGATTTGGACTCCCGCCTACGCGGGAGTGACGATTGGTGCTTTGCAAGACGATGAACACGACTAAGGCGGCATCACTGGAGGGCCATCGGGATATGGAAAAAGCAAACCTGGGCCCCCTGGGTCCGGTCAGCCGACTGACCCTGGGCGGCGGCGGGCTGGGCCAGCTTTGGGGCGCGACGGACCGGGCCGAATGCATCGCCACCCTGCGGGCGGCGGTGGACGGGGGCATCGACCTGATCGATTTGGCCTACCGATACGGAGAGGGCGAGGCGGAGGAGGTCTTGGGCCAAGCCTTCGAAGGGCATTTACCCGAAGGCGTGCGGGTTACCTCGAAATGCCTGCTTGGCAATACCCCGGCTGACCAGATCGAGGGCCGGCTGCGGCAATCCATCCACGACAGCCTGGCCCGCATGCGCCTGGAACGCCTGGATATCTTCTTCCTGCATTCCAATGTGGCGCCCGACGGCCATCCCATGCAGCACCATCCCGACGCCGGCGCCCGCATGACGGCACAAAGCGATTTCATCGCCACCGTGCGCCCCTGTTTCGAGGCCTTCGTTGCGGAAGGCCTGATCGGCGCCTGGGGTCTCACGGGCATCGGCCATCCCGACGCCATCATGGATTTGCTGCGGGACAGGCCCAAGCCGGCGGTGGTGCAATGCATCGCCAATGCCATGGACAGCCCGGGCGCCCTGAAGTTCTATGACCAGCCTGCCCGGCCCCGGGAGATCATTCAAACGGCGCAGGATAACGGCGTCGGTGTCATGGGCATCCGCGCCGTGCAGGCCGGCGCCCTTACCGATGCCATCGACCGGGATTTGCCCGCCGACCATCCGGAAGTTCGCGATTTTAACCTGGCCGGCGCCTACCGCACCCTGGCGGCGGAGCTGGGCCTATCGGCCGCCACCCTGGGCCACCGCTATGCCTTGAGCATGGATGGCGTCGACACCGTGGTCCTGGGCGTGAAGAACCGTACCGAACTGGCCGAATGCATCGCCGCCGCCGAGGCCGGCCCGCTGCCCCCCGACATCGTCGCCCAGGTCGATGACTGCTTTTCTGATCGTTGATGATTCTGGTCACTCCCGCGAAGGCGGGAGTCCAGGGCAACTTGCTCAGGCATAGATCCCCGCATACGCAGGAATGACGGTCTTCGGTGGTGCCTACAACCCCAAGACTCGCTTGGCGACGATGTTGCGCTGGATCTCGTTGGATCCGGAGTAGATGGAAGCAGCGCGCAGGTGCAGGTACTTGGCCACCGCTGCGACGCCGCTCTCTGGCGCGATGGGCGTGACGTTGCTGCCCGCCTTGCGGGCGTCCGGCTGATAGGGTGCCGCGTAATAGCCCAGGGCCTCCACCGTCAGTTCGGTGATGTGCTGGTTGGTTTCCGAACCCATGATCTTCATGATCGAGGAGGCATGCCCCGGCCGGCCCACCTTCGTAATGTCTGCGATGATGCGGTGTTCGGTGAATTCAGCCGCCTGCTGTTTGACCGCTGCCGCCGCCACCTTGTTCGCGAATTGGCTATCGTCCTGGATCTGCTCCTGGCCCACCTCCCGCAACCTGGCCAGCGAGGCCGCCACCGTGGCGCCGTGGGCCGAACCGCCGCGTTCGAACTCGAGAAGATACTTGGCCACGGTCCAACCGTCGTTCTCATCGCCCAGGCGGCAGGATTGCGGCACCCGGACGTCATCGAAGAAAACCTGGTTGAAAGTATGTTCGCCGGCGATGTTGATGATCGGTTTCACCGTGATGCCCGGCGTATCCATCCGGAATAGCAGAAAGCTGATGCCTTCCTGGCGCTTCTCCGTATCCGCCGTGCGCACCAGACAGAAGATATGGTTGGCGTGATGGGCGCCGGTGGTCCAGATCTTGGTGCCGTTGATGACATAGTCATCGCCGTCCTTTTCCGCCCGGGTCTGCAGCGAGGCCAGGTCCGAGCCCGAGCCCGGCTCTGAATAGCCCTGGCACCAGACATCCTCGCCGGAGAGGATGCGGGGCAAATAGTGCGCCTTTTGTTCATCAGTGCCAAAACGCATGATCACCGGCCCGACCATGGAGATGCCCATGGCGAAATAGCTGGGCGTGCCGGCCTTGGCAGCCTCGGTGGCATAGATGTACTTCTGCATAGGCGTCCAGTCACAGCCGCCATGTTCCTCGGGCCAGGAACGCGCCACCCAACCCTTATCGGAGACGGCCTTGTACCAACGCTGGCTGATCTCGAATTCGTCGAAGGAACCGCCGCTCAGGCGGCCGGCCTCGCGCATTTCGTCCGTCAGGTTCTCCGCCAGAAACTCCCTCACCTCTTCGCGGAAAGCTACGTCGTCTTGGCTCAGATCCAGATGCATGGGTCTATAGCCCCAGCACCAGTTTGGAGATGATGTTGCGCTGCACTTCCGATGAACCGGCATAGATGGTGGCGGCCCGGTAGTTGAGATATTTCGGCATCACCGGCACAGAAGCGGCCGGGCCGACGGGCTCGATATTGTTGCCGGGCACCCGGGCCTCGGGCTGGAAGGGGGCGGCGTAATATTGTGTCGCCTCCACCGCCAGTTCGGAGATCATCTGGTTTGTTTCCGATCCCACCAGCTTCATCATGGAACTGGCCGGTCCTGGACGGCCGCGCTGGGCGATGTCGGACATAATGCGGTGCTCGGTCGCCTGTGCCGCCTGCTGTTTTACTTCCAGGGCCGCCAGGCGGGCGGCGAAGGAGGCATCGTCGATCAGGCGGCCGCCATCTGCCCGTTCAGCTTCGGCGATGGCGCGCAATTTTTCCAAGGACGCAGCCAAAGTGGAGGCATAGGCCGCGCCGCCGCGCTCGAATTCGAGCAGATATTTCGCCACGGTCCAGCCATCGTTCTCGTCGCCCACCCGGTTCTTGATGGGCACGCGCACATCGTCAAAGAACACCTGGTTCACCTCGTGGTCGCCAGCCAAGGTAATGATCGGCTCCACCGTGATGCCTGGCGTGTCCATCTCGAGCAGGATGAAGCTGATGCCTTCCTGTTGCTTGCCGTCGGTCGAAGTGCGCACCAGGCAGAACATGCGGTTGGCGTATTGGGCGCCGGTGGTCCAGATCTTGGTGCCGTTGACCACATAGTCATCGCCGTCGACCACGGCGCGGGTCTGCAGCGAGGCCAGGTCCGAGCCCGAGCCCGGCTCGGAATAGCCTTGGCACCAGACGTCCTCGCCGGCACAGATGCGGGGCAGGTAATAGTTTTTCTGCTCATCGCTGCCGAACTTCATGATTACCGGACCCACCATGCGCAGGCCCATGGAGAACAGGCGCGGGGCGCCGGCGGCGCCGGCTTCCGAGTCATAGATATAGCGCTGCATGGGTGTCCAGGCGGTGCCGCCATGCTCCTCTGGCCAGGAGGGGGCGATCCAGCCTTTTTCGTACAGCGCCTTGTGCCAGCGGCGGCCGATCTCGAACTCGGCGAACACGCCCGAAGTCAGGTTCGAAGCCTCGCGCATATCCGGCGTCAGCTTCTCGTCAAAGAACGCCCGCACCTCGTCGCGAAAGGCCGTGTCCTCGGCCGACATGTTCACATCCATCACTCGATCTCCCTAACAACCGCTGGCCCCAATATTACATGGGTATTACATGCCCAGAACCTGCTTTGCCATGATATTCCGCTGCACCTCGTTGGAGCCGCCGGCGATGGAGCGGGCCCGCTGATCCAGATAGGTGGCCACGACGATCAATTCATCCGAACTGCCGACGGGCTCCAGGTTGCTGCCCCATTGGCGCGCCGCCGGCTGAAAGGGCGCGGCATAGTTGCCGATAATATCCACGCTGCATTCTGTAATGGCCTGCAGTGCATTGCCGGCACTCAGTTTCAACAACGAGGACGCGGGGCCGATGCGGCCTGTTTTCTGCAATTCCGCAATGACCCGCTGCTCGGTGATCTCAACCGCCTGGATATCCACCTCCAGCCCCGCCAGACGTTGCCCGAAGGCGTCCTGGTCCAGGCCGCGGGCCTGGGCCAACTCCTTCAACAAATCGAAGTTGCCCCGCAGCCGGGCACCCCAGCCACGACCGCCACGTTCGAATTCCAAAAGATACTTCGCCACCGTCCAGCCATCGTTCTCGGCGCCGACCCGATTGGCTTGGGGCACCCGCACATTGTCGAGAAACACTTGATTGACTTCATGATTGCCCGACATGGTGATGATCGGCTTGATGGAAATGCCCGGGTCGTCCATTTCCAAGAGCACGAAGGAGATGCCCTCCTGCGGCTTGCCTTGGGTCGAGGTGCGGACCAGGCAGAACATGCGGTTGGCATGATGGGCAAAGGTGGTCCAGATCTTGGTGCCGTTGATGATGTAGTCGTCGCCCTCTGGCTCGGCCCTGGTCTGCAACGACGAGAGGTCGGAGCCGGAGCCGGGCTCGGAATAGCCCTGACACCAGGTATCTTCGGCGGCCAGAATACGGGGCAGATAGAAGTCCTTTTGCGCCGCGGTGCCGTGACCCATGATCACGGGCCCAACCATGTCCAGGCCCATGGGTTCCAGCAGGGGAGCGTGGGCCAGGTGGCAGGCGGTAGAGAAGATATGCCGCCACCGCGGCGTCCAACCGGTGCCGCCGTGTTCTTCCGGCCAATGGGGTGCGGCCCAGCCCTTGGCGTGCAATATCTTCTGCCAGGCAATTGAGGCTTCATGGGGGCTGCAAATACCCATGGTGCGTCGGCCGGCCTGACGCAGTTCCTGGCTTAGATGATCGTTGAGGAAATCGTCCACTTCCTCCTGGAATTGCCGATCCTCGGGCCCCATTTCCAAATGCATATGCAATCTCCGCCATTGAACCGGGGTCAGTTTACCGGGGCCGGCCATTGTCCGATAGCTTCAAAACAACGGGATTTGAGCTTCTGCGCCTTTGACTTGGCCGGCAATAAAGCGTGAAATGGCGACAAATTCATCGCGCACTGGCCGCCGATGAATCACGGCGGCGCGCCAGCAAAGGAAACGCTCATATGTCAGACCGCGGCAATTCGGCGGAAAGCCGGGACATCGCCCATTACCTTCACCCCTATACCAATCTGGCCACCCATGAGGTGACCGGGCCGCAGATCGTCACCAAGGGACGCGGCGTCTATGTCACGGATGAAAGCGGCAAGGAGTATATCGAGGGGTTGGCGGGTCTATGGTGCGCCTCCTTTGGTTTCGGAGAAGAAGAGCTGGTGACGGCGGCGACGGAACAGCTGCGCACTTTGCCCTATTACCATGGCTTTGCCGGCAAGTCCGTGCATCCCGCCATCGATCTGGCGGAATTGTTGAAAGATATCGCCCCGGTCTCGTTCTCCAAGGTGTTCTTTGCCAACTCGGGTTCGGAAGCCAATGATTCCGCCGTCAAGATGGTCTGGTACTTCAACAATGCCCGGGGCAAACCGGAAAAGAAGAAGTTCATTTCCCGCCTGCGCGGCTATCACGGCGTGACCGTGGCCGCCGGCAGCCTGACCGGCCTCCCTTACGCCCAGGCCGATTTCGACCTGCCGCTCGATTTCGTCCGCCACACCACGACGCCGGATTATTATCGCGGCGGCGAGGAGGGTGAATCGGAAGAGGAATTCGCCTCTCGCTGTGCCCAGGACCTGGAAGACATGATCCTGGAGGAAGGTCCGGAAACCGTGGCTGCCTTCATCGCCGAGCCGGTGATGGGCGCGGGCGGCGTCATCGTGCCGCCAAAGACCTATTTCGAGAAAATTCAGGCGGTCCTGAAGAAGTATGACGTGCTGATGATCGCCGACGAGGTGATTTGCGGTTTTGGCCGTACGGGCAACATGTGGGGCAGCCAGACTTTCGGCATTCAGCCCGACATTTTGACCTGCGCCAAGGCGCTGTCTTCAGCCTATCTGCCCATCTCAGCCGTGATGATCTCGGAAGAGATCTATCAGGGCCTGCGCGGCAACTCCGAAAAGCTGGGCATTTTCGGCCATGGCTATACCTATTCAGCCCATCCGGCCTGTGCCGCGGTGGCCTTGAAGGCGCAACAGCTAATGCAGGAACGGGACTTGGTCGGCCATGTCCAGGCCATGGCGCCCCATTTCCAGGCCCGGGTGGCGAAACTTGGGGAACATGCCCTGGTCGGCCAGGCCCGCGGTGTGGGCCTGATCGGCGCGGTGGAAGTCGTCGCCGACAAGGAGACCAAGCGTTCCTATGATCCCGCCGCCAAGGTGGGCGCCCTGATCCAGAATGCCGCGCAGGAGCATGGCCTGATCACCCGCGCCATGCCCGGTGATATCCTGGGCTTCTGCCCACCCCTGATCATCAACAGCGCCGAGATCGACGAGATGTTCGACCGCTTTACCCGCGCCATTGACGAGGTGGAACGGCAGTTGAAACAGGAAGGCGCCACCGCCGCACAGTAACTTTCGGTGCCGAATTAGCAACGCAAGAAACCTGGTCACTCCCGCGAAAGCGGGAGTCCAGGGAAACTGTTAGACCTTGATTATGGAGAGATCTGGATTCCCGCTTTCGCGGGAATGACAGGGCAGGTGCTTGCCGTTGCCCGTTACGACTGACCGCTTTTGCCCAGGTAGCGGCGGATGGTCGTGGCCATGAATTCCGGCTGGCTGCCGTAAGGGAACATGGTCAGGAAATCGCCGTTCGGGGCCATCAGAAAGGTCAGCGAGGAGTGGTTGACCAGATAATCCTCGGCCGGCGCGTCATCGAGGATGAGTTTCGAGCGATGCACCCGGTAGGCCTTGGCCACGGCCTTGGTCTGGGCCTCGGTCCCCCGCAGGCCGATCAGGCGGGGGTGAAAGTTCGGCACATAGTCCTTCAGCACCTCGCCCGTGTCCCGCTCCGGATCGATAGTGATGAACAGGGGTTGGATGGCCTGCCCCGCCGCTTCCAATCGGTCTAGGGTTTCCGCCATGGTGCCGAGGGATGTGGGGCAGATATCCGGGCAGTGGGTATAGCCGAAATTGATAAGCAGGTATTTGCCCGGAAAATCCCGGTCGGTACGGGTCCGGCCATTGTGATCGGCCAGTTCGAATGGCCCGCCGAACAGCGCCGCCATGGGGGGCGGCGTTGTCACACCACTGCCTTGGGATAGGGCGGGGGCAGCCAAGAACAGTGCCACCACCGCCCACAGAGCGGCCCGAACCGCAGGAATCATTATTCTTCTTCCGGCTTCAGGCCCGGGATGCCGAAGACGCCGTTGGTTTTGATCTCGCGCACGATCCGCGGGTCTAGGCGGAACCATTTGGAGCCGTCCTGGCCGCCATGGGCTTTGGACCAGCCCTTGGTGAACCAGTTGGCCCGGCTCCATTTCCCGTCCGGGGCCAGACGTTTGAACTGCAACGCGAACAGCGGCATGTGCGGGCTGTCGATCATCAGACCATCGGCGATGATGCGCTTGTTGCAAAAGGGATGCAGATCGGCGGTAGCGCCGGCGAAGATGTCGTTGTTCTTTGCCACCAACAGCAACTTGCCGTCATCCTTGAGCAAACCAAGTTGCCGTTTGCCGCCGCCGCAATTCGCCGGGCAGTCGCCCGTCAATTCACAGGCGATATCCACCACCTTGGCCTCGAACCGGGCTTTGGATTCACCGTCGATGCCCCATTCCTCTGCCGCCTGGGCAGCGGAACCAAACAACAGCGCGACCGCGAAGGTCATTGCGAATAGTTTCATTTTCTGCCTCCCGAGCCTATTTGCCGAAGGGCTGGACGCCGTATTCTTCATGGGTCAGGTTGACGATGCCCTTGTCGTCGGCCACTTGGGTGACGAACAGATAGCGCACCCCGTCCCGTTCATAGAGGTCGCCGTTCACGGTGACTTTGTGGGTCTGGATCTTCAGAACCGCCGGATTGGCAACCGAACTGTCATCGTCCTCAAGCTTGAGGACCACGTAAACCTTACCGTCCTCGCCCAGAACGCTGACGGGTATGCCCCCCGCCGCGCACCACACGGCGCATTGGTGATGGGCCGTGCCCAGGGCGTACATGATTTCGGTCACATAGCACCAGGTATCGACGATTTCGCCCGTCACGCTGACCCGCTTGGCCGCGGCCCAGGCGCCGGTCTGTCCAACCACTGCTCCAACGATGAGGAAAATGGCGGCCAGCATGCTGGCCAGAAACGTCGTTTTCATAGCATGCACCTCTCTGCCGGCAATTTCTCTTATGTGCTGTTATTATGCCCTAAAACACGGAAAATCCCGCCGCGCGCGATGTGGCGCGGCGGGATCCGTCAACGCCAAGACGTTTAGTTCTTTTTCTTCGCGGCGCAAGGATTGCAACCACCGCAGCCCTTTTTCTTCGCGGCGCAGGGGTTGCAGCCGCCGCAGCCCTTCTTCGCGGCGCAGGGGTTGCAGCCGCCGCAGCGTTTCTTTGCAGCACAGCCGCCACAAGCGGTCTTCTTCGCGCCGCAACCTGCCATGACGGCAGTGGGCAGGGCCGCCGTGGCCGTCATGGCGGCGATGGCAACGGAGCCGATAATGATTTTCGCTTTCGCGGTCGGGTTCGACATAAGGAAGGCCTCCAAGTCAGGTTCATTCTTACACTCAGAGGAATCTGGTCCTTCGCTTTGGCCAAGGCGAATCACATGCGATCACGAGGCCTTGAGCGTTGAGACCGGTGTGCAGCGCGGTTCAGGTGCAGGTATCGTCGCCGGTATTGTCGACCAGTGGAGAACCGGCCAGGGTGCCGGCGGAACCGGTGTTCTGGGCAAAGCGGCAGCGGCGCACCTGGGTGACCCGAACGGCGCCGCTGGCATCCGAAAGCAACGGCGTCGTACCCGATCCGACACAGCCGCCGATAGGCGGGCCCACGGGCGCCACGAAACAAACCTCGTATTCCAGGTCGCGCAGCCGCTCGCTCAGATTATTGATCGATTCTATGCTCGAAGTCGGCGCGCCCACCGTCGTGTTCGTGGCGCCTTCGATGACATAATCGAGACGAACGCCCAGCGCCCCGTCGGCGGCGGTCCCTCCCGCCGGATCGAATATGGTCCATTTGAAGTGAAAGACGTATTCCGACGAGACCTCGTCATAGACCCACTTGCTGCATTTGGAATTGGTCGCCGAAGGCACGGAACTGCCGCGGCAGTCGGACCCAAAGTCCAATTCGTCGAAATAGGTGAGCAATATGCCCTGGATGCCGGCCAAATCCACATCGGAAGTAAAGGGCGGTGCGGTCGGGTTTTGCTGACGCATGCGGCTCAGGGCATAATCCATATGCCCCACCATGGCCCAATAAACCCGCACCTTGGCCAGGCTGTTGGCTACGGCCCTGGCTTCGGATACCGCGAAATGGCTGATCAGACCACCACTCAACAGCATGGCGAACATGCCGACGAAACTGACGGCGATTAGGATCGTGCCGCGCTGGCGCCGCCGCCGGTCCATCGCCGCAATCGGTTTTTTGGCGGGCCCGGTCATGGCGTCCGATTTAGGGTAAATATGGTGCGGTAGGATTCCCGCAGTACGTCCGGGCGGAACCGTTCCCGGTTGGCCTGATGGGGCTGGATCAGCAGGATTTCCGCCTCGATTGTTCGGTTGGTGGAGGCGGTACGTTCAGCGTCGTCCAGGCTGCGATCGGATGTGCCGCCGCTGTCAATATAGAGCCGCGGATCGCGGGCCAAATAGCCCTGCACCGCCTGGGTGCCGGTGCCGACGCAGCCGGCCACCGGATTGCCCGTGGCACGGCAATTGATCGTGACGGACGATGTTTCCGGGCCGATGGAGGTGTAGTTCACCGTTGGTGACGAGGTGGGATTGTCCAGTTGCAGAATATTGTTGGCACGCAGGGAAGAGGCATTGGCCTCGGCGAAGGTGCTGCGGTCCCGCATGCCCAGCAAGTCGTTGGTACCCACCGCACCGCCGTCGCCGAGCAGGTCGAACATTTCCCGCGCCGTATCGTTGAGGACCGGCCGGATGCGCTGGCGGTCGACGAATTCGAAGGTCTGAAACAGGATCGTCGTGGTGGTCAGCAGCAGCACCAAGGCAAGCACCGCCGAAATCAGCAGTTCGATCAGCGTAAAACCGCCCTGAGGGTCCCTTCCGTCGGAGCCCGCATGCCTATCAAATCTGCGAATCTTAATCATCGCCGACCCACGATGGTTTTCAAAACCAGGGTTTCTCGCCGTGAGAATACCGCATCAGAGTCTGGATTGTCTGCATCGGTATATCGGTATGGAAAATGCAGATACAAGGTCAATTCCTTGCAATTGGCCGGCGTATCGGTGTCCCAGCAGAGTTGGTTCGTAGACGGGAAGTTGGCGTTATCACTTAAATTCCTGATGCGCCAGCTCAGCCGTGCCGTGATACCCCGGTGCTGGTCGATCCAGACGTAATTGCGGTCATCGTCCACGCCGACGCTGTTGTCGTCATATAGGACCCGGGCGGCACAGTCCGGGTTCGCCTGCACGTCCGTCGCAATCGCGGTCTGGGTGATGGAACAATTGAACAAGGCGTCGGTGGTGACCACCATATTGGTAAGGCCGGTTGGATTGCCGATGTAGATCTGCCGCTTGTCCACGGCGACGCCGGTGGGGTTGGCAGTATCGGCGAAATCGTCACCGTCGGTGGCATTGTTATAGGTCACCTCGGTGTGAGCCGTGCTGTCGTCATCGAAATCAGTATAGCGATAGAGGGCGGAAAGCCGCTCCATCTCGCCATTAAGAACAAAGATCGCCTTTTGCTTGATGGTCAGGAACAGGAACTGGTTGTTGACCGTAGTCCAAAGGCCCGCCAAACCCAAAACCAGGATCGAGGTGATGACAATGCCCACCAGCACCTCGACCAAGGTAAAGCCGCTCTGGCGGCAGTGCTTATGGCTGATATTGCATCGCATGGCTGGTGGAGATGCCCGCGATCCAGTCAAAAGTTATGGAATTGGCACCTGCGGCGGAGTCGAGCCTGTTGGGCGGCGGCGGATAACGATAGACCACGACGCCGCCTTCCTGGCCGATATCGCCGGAATTCTTGGCCGCGACCCAGCCGGTCGTCGTCCGTTTTGCATTGCCCGTATCGGCGGATGGGGCGCAGGTCACGGAATTCGGTGCCGCGATGGTCAGGGCGGACGTATCCTGGCGCAGCACCGCCCAGACTTCGAACTCGATGGCGGCATCGCCGGTTTGAACGGTGGAGATAAAGGCAGCGGTCGTCGTTTGCGACGTCCCCGTTTCATCGGCACAGATGGTCGACGTGCGGCAGATGAAGACGAAGCAGAAATCGCCGTACTCGTCCAAAGGCACGCCCAATTCGTTGATGATGTCGTCTTCATCCAAGGCATTGCCGCCCTTGGTGAAATAATTGCCGCGCTCGTTCTTCCAGTTACGCTGTTTGGCGGCGATTTCCAGCATGATCGGCTTGGCATTGTTCAGGCGGCCTTCCAGCAGATAGCCCTGGAAGGCGGGCAGGGCCACCGACGCCAGCACGCCGACGATAACCGTCACCACCAGCAACTCTATCAAAGTAAAGCCGGCCTCGCGGACCGGCAACGTTCGTGCGCCGCCTGGTACCTGCCCATCCCGCTTTATACCGCTACTGATCATATTCCATCCTTGCCGTCGGCATCTTGAGGATCCCTACCGGTTTAGTTTAGCACGTTTTCAACTGTTGCACGTGACTTACGCCCTGCGCGATTGTACGCCATTGTAATAGTCCTTAGACTGCGCCAAGGAGGCGCGGGTAGATGTCGCAGGCCAAAATAACGACAATGGTGGTGATTTTCGAGCCTCGGCAAAGGCGCGATTTGGAGAACGACCTGGCCATCGCCCATTCCATCACATCCCGCATGGGTGGCGCTTTTCACCCGGCTTCCCGATCGGCAGTCTCAGAGTTCGCAGATGTGGGCCATTGTATCCAGGCCGCCGCGGCCCTGGCGGATTGGCTCGCGCGCACGGAAGAAGGGTTATTGGGTGTCGGAATTGGCATTGATGGCGATGGCAGGACCGAGGCCGCCTCACGCCTGGCCGAACACGGATTGGCCGGCGGCGGCGAAACAGTTTTTCTGACCGAAGCAGTCCATACCAAGGTTCGGCAGGTCCCGGGCCTGGAATTTCGCAAAATCGACAATGCCAACGCCGCCCAATCCGGCAACGCCGTGTCGATCTATGCGCTTGCGGCGCAACGCCAGGGGCTGGCAGCCATCGAAGATGCTAAGCAAGCGGGCGACACCTCCGGTTGGGATGCGGAGCCGATTGTCGAAGAAGAAGATGACGGTGCCGACGCCACGGTTATGGCCTTGACGGATATGGCCGAAGAACCTGCGGCACAGCCTGCCGCACAGCCTGCCGCGGAACCCGATGATGCGACCTTGATGAATATGGATCCGGTGGCAACGGAACCGCCCGCACCTACGCTCAGCCCAACGCCCCCCGCACAGGCCGATACGGCCGACGACGATGCCACCTTGGTCAATGTGCCCCTGCCCGTGGGCCGGGCGGCGGTCAGTCCCGGCGACGTCGCCGATCTGCGGGCCGCCTTGGATGCTATGACGCAGTGCGAGGCGGCGGCCCGGCGCTGCCTTGAACTGGGCGAACCCTATCTGGCGGCCTGTGAAATTGACCGGGTCTTGAGCAACGACGCGATTCAGGGATTGAGCGGCCTGGAAGGACCGCTGGAGACTCTCGGCGCGCTGCGGGAAGAAATTTTCGCTAACGCCTGGGTCACCGCCGGCCTGCAGATCCAGGGCGAGGCCGGAGATATCTATCTCTATCATGGCGACAGCCTGATGATCGGACGTGATCCTGGGGATGGCGCGGTCGGCATGAAGCTTGGCTGCCGCACTATTTCGCGCATTCCAAAGCAGCTACGCATCGACCGGCGCGGTGGGAACCTGACAGTCACTGATCTGGGCAGCGCCAACGGCAGTTTTCTGGACGACCAGCCGCTCACCGCCAATCAGCCGACACCGCTGGACCGCTTGGACAAGGGCATGACACTGTCCCTGGGCGGTGTCCTGCAGCCGCCCGAGAAGGGCGATTGCCGGCTCTCTCTCACTCTGTTCGGCGGCAGCATGGATCTGCTGATCCAGGTCGCGACCGGCCATTTCACGGAAACCTCACAGGCGCAGTTGCGCGCCAATTGGCCCGGCATGGACCGGGATTGCGCCAGCCGCTGGGTTTTTGCTCAAGGCGGCGTCACCATCGGCGCCGGCGACCAACACGCTGTACCTTTGTCGTCTGCCCCCGGCCAAGCCGCCGTAGCCCGCATCGAGCGCACGGCGGCCGGATACGTCTTGGCGCCGGGCGGCGGCGAGGTTAGTCTTGACGGCGCACAGGTCCTGCGCCCGGTGGCGATCATCGACGGCGCCAAGTTGAACGCCTGTGGTCATGGGTTTCAATTCAGGGATGTTGGCGGCTGAAGGCATAGGCGGCTGAAAGATGATGACTTTGGCATCATGCATGGCGACGGCTTTACGGCGTGTTCTGGGGCCGGCGGTGGCGTGCGCTCTGCTGGTTTCTCCGGCTTGGTCTCAGACCCGCTCGGCGGCATTCGAAGCCCAGGCCGCCAACCTGTCAAATAGCAAGAGCGGCGTTCGCATTGCCGCCATCGAGGCGCTGGTGCAGCTTGAGGACGACGAGGAGGTCCTGATCGCGGTGCCGATGATCGCCGAACGGCTGGTGGACGAGGAACCAGATGTACGTATCGCCGCGGCCCGGGAACTGGCGCGCCTGGGTGAACTGGCCGCGGATGCGGTGCCAGACCTGGGCCGGGCCCTGGCGGACGGCAGCTATCACATAGAGGCGTTGGAGGGCGGTGGTGTGCGCTACCGCGCCGTCGCCCTGGCCGCCGCCGCCGCCCTGGCGGATCTGGGGCCCACGTCACTGCCCGCCCTGAACGATCTGCTCATCGCCCTGCGTTCGCCGGATTCCCGCCTGCGCGCCGCTGCCGCGCGGGCCGTGGGCTTCATGGGAGATTCGGTGGCCAAAGCGGCGCCGGCCCTGGTTGCCGCCCTGTCCGACCCCATGCCCGAGACCCGGTTCGAGGCAGCTTATGCCCTGGGCCAGATTGGCAAGCCCAGCACCAAGACCGTCGCCGCCCTGCAAAAGACCCTTGGCGATTCCGGGCATTTCCTGGAAGCCTTGCCGTCAGGGGCGACAGTATTCGGCCATGTGCGCATCGCCGCCGCCGAGGCCTTGTTGAATTTTAGCAAGAGCCACCTGGCAACGATCAAACAACAGGGCGGTGGCATCAGGGATTCCGATGCCGAGGAGCCTGACTTGCCCTGGCTGGCGGGGCAGCGGCTGCGTTTCGAGGCGGATGATACGGATATCCGGGACGTTATGGCGGTTGTCCTCAGGGCCAGTCAAATGACGGTCTCTTTTCGCCGGGACGTGGAGGGTTTCGTCACATTTAGTTTTGTCGGCATGCCGGCCCAGGGCGCCTTCAATATGCTGCTGCACGACTACAACCTGTCTTACGAATGGGATCCGGTCCGCCGGCATGTGACCATTGTGCCCTATCAATCGGCGTATTTCCGGACTGCGCCGGCCAAGCTGGCCGCCGTGACCGCAAGAGCCAAGTCGCCACCCCCATCCGTGAAAAAGCCCCGGCCCAAGGCGAAGCCGCCGAAAGCCAAGCCGTCCAAGGCCGCACCCTCGGCAAGCCCCAAGCCGGTGAAGAAAGTTGCCGCCGCCAAACCAAAAGCAGCACCCCATAAAGTGATCTCCATGAAGAAGGCCAAGGCGGCGAAGCCAGTCGCCAAGGCCAAACCGCCGGCCGCAACAACCAAGACGGCCGCGACGACTGTCGCCAAGGCGGCGACAAAACCTGCGGCCAAGACGCCGCAAAGGCAGGCCGCCTCGTCACCGAAGCCTGCAAGACAAACCAAGGCCGCCGAGCCGGTGAAGCCGAAACGGACGGTTCGGACGCAGCCTAGAAAAGCCGCGCCGAAACCAACCCCGCCGAAAGTCGCGGCGGTCGCACCGGATCAGAAGCAGCCCGATGCGGCACCCACAGATATCAGCGGCGAGCATAAACTTTCGTTCATTATCAAATACGACGGCCTCTACCGCGCCATGATCGACGGTCAGGAATACACCGCCGGCATGACCATCATCACCGCCCACGGCGCCCTTCAAATCGAGGAAATCAAGAAACGCGCCGTACACCTGCTGCGCAAATCATCCAGTGGCGACGAGCCCTTCATCATCAAGCACCGCCGGCGGCGCTAACACCGACCTGCAGTGACAGGGACCCTTGCGGCGATCTATTCCGCGGCAGCGGCGGTGCGGCGGTTGGGGTCGAGGTTGCGGGTTTCGCCGATTTTCATGATCCAGGCATTCTCGGCGCCGTAGCCGGCGGCCTCGGCGGCGGCCTTGAAGCGGGGGGCGGCCTCGAAGGGATCTTCCGGGGTCAGCTTCACGGTGCCCCAATGCATGCCGATGGCCTTGGTCGCGCCCACGGCCTGGACGATGCCGATGGCCTCTTCGGGCGTGGCGTGGGAGGACTTCATGATGGCCCGGGGCTCGTAAGCGCCGATCCCCACCATGGCCAGATCGAAGGGCCCGGCCCGCTGGCCGATCTCCTCGAACACCGCGCCGGGCGCGGTATCGCCGGAGAACCAGAGTTTGCCGTCCCGGCCATGAATGGCGAAGCTGGCCCAGAGGGTCCGGTTGCGGTCGAACAGACCGCGGCCAGAGAAATGCACCGCTGGCGTGGCCTGTATGGTCAGGCTGCCGGCGGTGTGTCCCTGCCACCAATCCAGTTCCACGACGTTTCTGTAGCCCATGGCCAGAAAAGCCCGGCCGAGGCCCAGGGGTACCAGAACGGTCATGGTTTCCTTGCCGGGCAAGGCCGCCAGGGTGGGCCGGTCCATGTGGTCGTAGTGGTTATGGCTCAAGAGCAGGAAATCGATGGGCGGCAGATCCTCGACCGACAAGGGGGGCGGCGCAAACCGTTTCGGACCAAATCCAAGCGGCCCGGCATTATTACCCAAATAGGGGTCGGTCAGGATGGTCTTGCCATCGATGCGGATCAGGAAGGCGGCATGGCCCAGCCAGGTCACGGACGGATTGGCGGCGCCGTCGAGGCCGTTGCGGGCCGTCGCAGCCGCCAACATCACGGTTTCGGGTGGGTTATGCACCTGGTCGTCGGTCAGGCGGCCCCAGATAAAGGAGGCGAAGACACCCTGGCTGAAATCCCGCACCGGGCTGCCGGGGGGATTGCGGAAGCCTCCGTCATCCCTGTGATGGGCCGGTTTGCTGGCAGTCACCGCGCGCGTCTCTCCCATTAAGCTGCAACCGGTTGCGGCCATTATGGCCGCGCCGGCCAATGCCGCCAAGATCGCAATGCGTGGCATTCTTTCAATCCCCTGCGCCGCCTCCGAAGCGGCGGCCTGGTTTTTCATATGTGAACGCCCGCGCCTCGCGGCAAGGTTCTAGATGCGGTCCGCCCCGTAATACAGCATCACCTTGTGCTGTGCCTCGGCGAAGAACAGCCAGCGTTCGATGACGACACCGAAACTGACGGAGACGGCTGCCAGGGCAGCGGCGACCATGGACAACGGGCCTGTCGTAGCGGCCTGAAGGATGATCAAAGCCAGTGGCACGATAAAGGCCAGGACATGGGTCAGGCGGCGCAGCTTCAGAGCGTGCTTGCGGGCGATGCGATAGCCCATTTCCTTCAACAGGTAATTGTCGGTGACATGGGGCGGGTCCAGGGGGCGGACGGCGGTGAAGCCGGTCAAGCCTGTCGCCGTAGCGGCGGTGCTATCGCCTTTTGATCGGTCGATGGCGCGCCAGTAAGCGCCCTTGGTCAGCCAGCCGGCGGCCAGGGCGGCGAAACAGATGGCCGGCACCAACTGGCCGCCGCCGTGGAAGGGCGCCAACACCGCGTTCAGCCAAAGGGCGCCGGTCGCCAGCGCCAGAGAGAGATAGACCGGCGGCACCAGGGGATGATGCCAGCGGGGGATGGCAGCGAGGGATTGGTAGATCATGGCGGTGCTGTATACCGTAGCCATGGCAAACAAAGCCGCCAGCCAGCCGGTCAGAGGCCACAGGCCGTCATTGCGGTCCCACAACAGCCAGCCGGCGGCGAACAGCAGGGCCGGGCCATAGCTCAAAACCGCCAGCACGCCTTCCCGGGACAGCCAGGAGGAACGCCACTGACTGAAGGCCCGCCAGGACCGCTCCGGCCGGCCGAGGTGGGCGGTGGAAACCAGCAACCCGGCGGTGATCAGGACCAGGGCCAGGGCCAGGGCGGTGGCGCCGAAACCGCGGTCATGGGGCAAATGCCCCAGGGCGCGAAGGATGCCCAATAGGGCCAAGAGGCCGTAACCGGCGCCCGTGGCGGTGGTGAGGAATATGACGGAATAAGCGGGGTGCATCGCGAAACAACAATCCCTAGCGGGAGAGCACCTTGTCGATCCAGCCCAGGAAACCGCCGGCACCGGAGGCATCCTCCAGGGCGGCGCCCTCGCCGAGGCCGCCGAGTCTGGCTTCGGGCCGGGGCGGCAGGTAGCGGTTGGTGGGTTTGGCCCCCAGTTCCGGCATCAGGGCCACGCCGCCCCGCGCCGCCGTCAGCTTGGAGACGTCCGACTCAGGGTCATTGAAGTCGCCGAAGTGGCGGGCCCTGGCCGGGCAGGCGTTGACGCAGGCGGGCTGGCGCTCTTCCGGTGCCAGGTTCTCGTTATAGATGCGGTCGATGCACAGGGTGCATTTCTTCATCACCCCGCCGTCCGCGTCAAACTCGCGGGCGCCATAAGGGCAGGCCCAGGAACAGAGTTTGCAGCCGATACATTTGTCCTCTTCCACCAGCACGATGCCGTCCTCGGAGCGTTTGTAGGAGGCGCCGGTGGGACAGACCGTGACACAGGGCGCATCCTCGCAATGCAGGCAGGAGCGCGGGAAATACACTGTGCGGTCCTGGCCGCCGCCCTCGGCCCGGGCTTCGTAGCCATGCACCCGGTTTAGCCAGACGCCGTCCACATCGCCACCGTAAGGATCGGTATCGGGAAGTGGGGCGTGGTAGCCGGCGGTGTTCCATTCCTTGCAGTTGACGGCGCAAGCATGGCAGCCGACGCAGGTATCCAGATCGATCGCCAGGCCCAGGCGTTTTGGTGTTGGGGTCTTGGGCAGAGAGGTCATCAGCCTTCCTCCCCAAAACGGGCGCCATAGCGCAAAATCTCGGGCCGTGGCCGCACGCCGGGGGGCAGGGGCAGCGGTTCGAAGCGAGGTTCGCTTGCCGCCTCCGTTGCCTCGGCTTTGGAAATACGCACCCGGAGGTCGAACCAGGCCGCCTGGCCGGTGATGGGATCGGCGTTGGCATAGCGCCCGCCGGTTTCGTCGGGCGGCAGCAGATCCTCGATCAGATGGTTTAGAAGAAAGCCTTCCTTGGCTTCCGGCGCATCCGGGGCCAGGTTCCAGGCGCCGGCCCGCTTGCCGATGGCATTCCAGGTCCACACCGTGCGTTCGTTGACGCCGGCCATGATGCGAACTTGCGCCTTGATGCGCCCGTGGCGGCTGTCCAGGTACACCCAGCCGTCGTCGTCGATACCGTGTTCGCGGGCCAGATCTTCGGAAATATACAGGCGGTTGGACGTATGAATTTGCCGCAGCCAGGCGTTTTGGCTGCCCCACGAATGGTACATGGCTGCCGGCCGCTGGCTGATGGCGTGCAGGGGATAATCCTCCACCGCCGTGCCGTCCACCGCGCTGGGCGGATACCAAATGGGCAGGGGATCGAAGAAATGCTCGATGCGTTTGCGCTGGCTATCGGGGGGTTGCACCTCGCCCACGCCCCGGGCCGCCAGGCGGAAACGCTGCAGCGGCTCGGCATAAAGCTGCAGGACGATGGGGTCGGCATGGCCGATGAAACCCATACGCACCGCGTAATCCAGATAGGCCCGGTTGCCGTGCTTGAAATAGCGGGCCGCGGGCGGAATTTCGTCATGCCAGAAACATTGATTGTCGATATAGGCCTGCAATTGATCCGGGTTGGGTGCGCCGGTGCCCTGTTCCGTGCCATTGGCGCCGCGCCAGCCGGCGAGCGAACCGATGCCCGGCGCCCGTTCATGATTAACCAGATAGTCGGGATAGCCGCCGGGATAACGGGGCTGGCCAGCCTCGTCCACCAGGCCCGGCAGGCCCAGGCGGGCGCCCAAATCCAGCAGCACGTCCTGGAACGGGCGCACATCGCGCAGGGTTTCCAGCACCGGCTGTCTGATCGCATCGGCCGGCCCCTCGGCGGTGGAGATGGGCCTGTCCAGCAGGGAAACGCAGTCCCAGCGTTCCAGATAGGTGGTATCGGGCAGGACCAGGTCCGCATAGGCCACGGTTTCGGAAAAGAAGGCGTCGGCATAGATGAAGTGGGGAATCTTGTAGTTCCCGTCTTCATCCTTGTCCGTCAGCATGGCCATGGTCTCGGCCGTGTTCATGGACGAGTTCCAGGCCATGTTGGCCATGTAAAGGAACAAGGTATCGATGGGATAAGGATCGCCGCGGTGAGCGTTGGCGATCACCGTGTGCATCATGCCGTGGGCCGAAATCGGCGCCTCCCAGCTAAAGGCATGGTCGATGCGGCAGGGGCTGCCGTCGGCCTCCACCAATAAATCGCCTGGTCCTTGCGGGAAGCCCAGCGGCGGGCCGCCCAGGGGCTGGCCGGGCACCACTTCGCCGGGCTTGCCGGCGGGCTTCAGACCGGGGGGTGCGGGCTTTGGAAACGGCGGTTTGTAGCGGAAGCCGCCGGGCACATCGACGCTGCCGAGCAGCATCTGCAACAGATGTAGGGCGCGGCAGGTTTGAAAGCCGTTGGCATGGGCCGAAATGCCCCGCATGGCGTGGATGGCCACCGGGCGGCCGATCATGCGCTCGTGTCGGCGCCCGGCCCAATCGGTCCAGGGCTGCTCGATCACCACCTCTTCTTCGAACGCGGCATGGGCCAGTTCGGCGGCCACCTTACGGATTTCCGCCGCCGAAAGGCCGGTCTGCGCCGCCACCGCATCGGGGCCGTACTGGCCGTCCAGATAACGTTCCGCCAAGAGGTGGAACACCGGCACGGCGCTGCGCCCATCGGCGAGGCTGACGCGCCCCTTCAGGCTGGGTGCGATATCGGGGTCAAGGGCATTGACCGCCGCGCCGGCCGCGCTGTCCCAACAAAGCGGATTGCCATTCCCGTCGCGGGCGAACAGGCCGTCTTCATCACCAT
Organism: uncultured Rhodospirillaceae bacterium; assembly: GCA_964344935.1. Taxonomy (GTDB): domain Bacteria; phylum Pseudomonadota; class Alphaproteobacteria. The sequence continues at coordinate 80,852 of CAYFPL010000005.1, read as the reverse complement.
CGGGATCCTCGATCACCAGCCAGGGCGCGTTGGTGTAGCGGACCAGATAATCCAAATCCACCTTGCCCGCGCGCAGCAGTTCGTGCACCAGGGCCAGGACGAACAGGCCGTCGCTGCCCGGCGTGATGCCCAGCCATTGATCGGCCACGGCGGCATAGCCGGTGCGCACCGGGTTGACGGCGACGTACTTGGCGCCGCGCGCCTTCAGGGTGGCCAGGCCGGTCTTGATGGGGTTCGAATCGTGATCCTCCGCCACCCCGAACATCATGAAATAGCGGCAATGCTCCCAGTCCGGCTCGCCGAACTCCCAGAAAGCGCCGCCGATGGAATAGATGCCGCCTGCCGCCATATTGACCGAGCAGAAACCGCCATGGGCGGCATGGTTCGGCGTGCCGAACTGGCTGGCCCACCAGCCCGTCAGGGCCTGGCTCTGATCCCGGCCGGTGAAAAAGGCCAGCTTGTGCGGGTCATCCTCCCGGATTGGCGCCAGCCAGGACGTGGCCAGTTCCAACGCCTCGTCCCATTCGATGGCCTTGAATTCGCCCTTGCCCCGCTCGCCCACCCGCAGCAGGGGTTTGGAAAGCCGGGCCGGGGAATGATGTTGCATGATCCCCGCCGAACCCTTGGCGCAGAGGACGCCGCGGTTGACGGGATGCTCCGGGTTGCCCTCGATATAGCGCAACTCGCCATGGCGCAGATGCACCTTGATGCCGCAGCGGCAGGCGCACATGTAGCAGGTGGTGTACTTGATTTCGTCGGAGACGTCGGGCGAAAGATCGACGCGTTCGGCGTCCTTGGCCGCGTCCAGGTCCGCAATGGTCATTCAGGTGGGCTCCCCGCGCCGCACCCGGGCGGCAGATACTGGGGCCATCATAAATGACCGATACGAAGTGTACAATTAGGCAAAGGCTTTTCTAATGCACTAATACCCATCCAGGGCCCGGCGTAGGGCGGCGCGGGCGAGGAGGCGGGTGGAATCCAGGGTCGGCAGGGGCGAATTGCCGTCATTGATGACCAACGGCAACTCCGTGCAGCCCAAGATCACCCCGTCGCAGCCTGCTTTCGCCAGGCGGTCGATGATGTCCTGGATGGTGCTGACGGACTCCGGCTTGAAGATGCTCTTCACCAGTTCGTCCATGATGATGCGGTCGATAGCGATACATTCCCCTTCCCTGGGCCGTTGACATTCGATACCCAGGGCCGCCAGCTTTTCCGGATAGACTTCGCTGTCCACCAGCCATTTCGTGCCCGTCAGGGCCAGGCGCTGGAAGCCCTTTGCCGCGGCCTCGTCAGCCACCACCTCGGCGATATGCAGCCAGGGCAGGGGCGATCGCGGCAGGATGCCGGGCAGGGCCTGGTGGATGGTGTTGTCGGGGCAGACTAGAAAATCACAGCCCATGCCCGCCAGCTTCTCGGCCGAGGCCAGCATGATCTCGCCCACCCCGGCCAGATCGCCCGCTTCCAGGCAGGCCACGTATTCCGCCAGGTTCGGGGTATGCATGGAGACCTCCGGATGGCCGTGCCCGCCCATGATTTCCGCGCCTTCCACACAAATGGTGCGATAACACAGCGCCGCCCCCTCGGCAGAACAGGCGACGATGCCGATATGTTGGGTCATCTGTGCCAGCAATCCTGTTCAGCCATCGATTGGCAGACCCGCCAGGCGAAGGCCTTGGAACAGTTTCTCGGCATCTGCGTCGTGTTTGGCCATGGTCCGGATCATTCCCTGATAATGTTGCCAGTCGAACGCCGGTTCTGCCCGACGGATGTCCGCCGCATATTCCCGCGCCATGTCCAAATCGCCCGACGATGCCAAGGCCGCGACCATTCCCCTGCGCGCCATACTCATGTCCGGGTTATGGCTTAGCGCCTGTCTGAATGTGGCAATGGCCGCTTCGTTTTCGCCTTTGAAGAACTCGATGACTCCCCAGTTCGCTAACGCCAGGGATTTCCAGGGATCGCGCGGCGCCAGGCGCATGCCCATTTGGAAATGTTGCTTGGCCTGATCGTAGTTTTCGACACCGCTCCAGCCCAGAATAATGCCCAGCCAGGTTTGTCCCATATGGTGATTTGGGCAGATTTTCACGACTTGGCCGTATTCATGTACGGCCGCGTCATGGCGGCCCATGAACCAATTCAAGGAACCCAGGCTGATGTGACCGGTTTCATCGTTTGGATCCAGCGCGACCGCCTTATTCGCCGCGGCGAAGGCGTCATTCATGACATCCGCGGGCGGGCGGCCGCTCAAGCCATAGACGATGTCCATGCAATACCCGAAACCAAGGGCGCCGTAGGCCATGGCACAATCGTCCTGCATATCGATCGCACGTTGGGCGAATTCACGCGCCTGTTCCTGTTTCTCGGCGTTCCAAAACGATGCGAGATGTTGGGCGCGAAGGGCCAACTCATAAGCACCCAAACTAGATGGCCGCTGCCGCGCCAGCCGTTCCAACTCGACGCGGTTGATCTCCGAACCCACGGCGCCGGCTACGTTGAAGGCAATCTCGTCCTGTACGGCGAATATGTCTTTTGCGTCGCGGTCATACCTTTCAGCCCAGATGTGGTTGCCGTTTTCCGCCTCGATCAATTGCGCGGTCATACGGATACGGTCGCCGGCCCGGCGTACGCTGCCTTCCAGCACGAACCTGACACCCAGTTCCCGACCGACCTGGCGGATATCGACGGAAGTGCCGCGATAGACGAATGAACTGTTGCGGGCGATGACGAACAAGGCATGCACGCGGGCGAGCGAGGAAATTATGTCTTCGCTCAGCCCATCGGAAAAATAACTCTGTTCCGGATCGCCGGACATGTTGTCGAAGGGCAGAACCGCGATCGAGGGCTTCTCCGGCAGCGGCAGGGCCTCCGCCGGGCCGTCCGCCGCCGTCATGCCCCAGCCATGAACGGCAACGGGTTCGGCGATGTTCTTCAGCTCATGTTCACCCAGATCAGCGAAGGCGCCGGCCAGCTTTTCGTCCAGGAATTCATGGGCCCGGCCAGACAGCGCGATGGCGCCGGGATCGGCAAGCTCCTGCAGCCGCGCCGCCACGTTGACGCCGTCACCGAAGATATCCTCGTCCTCCAGCACGATGTCGCCGATATGGATACCCACGCGCAGCTTGATGATCGGGTGTTCGGCCAGGGCCTCCTGCACCTGAACGGCGCATTGCACCGCATCGACCACCGAGGGGAAACTGATCAGCCAGCCATCACCCATGCTCTTGACCACGTCGCCGCCGTGCCCATCCACGGCGGGCTGAAAGACCTCGCTGCGTAATTCCCGCAGGGCCGCCAGGGTAGCGGCTTCGTCCTTGCTCATGAGCCTGGAATAGCCAACCACGTCGGCCGCGACGACGGCGGCGAGCTTGCGGCTGGCGGCCGTCATTCCTCCGGCAGGCCCACCATGCGCAGGCCGTCCATGTAATGCTGCAGGTCCTCGTCGCGTCGGAAGGCGACGCCGAGGCGCCCCGTGGCCACGGTGTAGTTGGGGGAGAGGGCGAGGAAGTCTGCAAGGGCCTGGCGCGCCTCGTCCATGCGGCCCAATTGCGCGAGGGCGTTGGCCCGCCCGCGTTGCGCCAGAACGTATTTGGGCCAAGTCTGGATGGCGGTATCGGCCACCTCCAAAGCGCTTTTGTAATCCTTGGCCAGGTAATGCACGGCGGACAATGTGCTCAGCCAGACGGGCCGCAGATGGTCGAAGGGGCTCAGCCGCAAGGCCTGGTTGATAGCCGCGATACCGGCTTCCGGCTCGCCGTTGAACATATGGCCGACGCCCTGAAGGTGATAGGCCAGGGCGAAGCTGGGATTGAGTTCGGTAGCACGCCGGGTCAATTCGATGCCGGCGTCGTGCCGTCCCTGATAGGTCAGAATGAAACCCATCACCGCGTTGGCGTAGGGGTCCATGGCATCGATCTCAATCGCCCTGTTGGCGTATTGCGCCGCTTCCATCAAGGCGGCGGCCGGATTCTCCGCCCAGGCGAACAGGGCCTGCATGGCGCGGATCATTGATACGTACGACGCCGCGTGGGCGAATTTCACTTCTTCCGCATCAACGGTCTTCAGCAACTCCAGGGCGGCTTCAAAATCCTCCTTGGTGAATTTCACCAAATGCCAGACCGCCCGCTGGGTGATATCCCACGCCCCTAGCTGCGCTGATGTCAGCTGCTGCGCCCGTTTCATTTCCGCCTGTCCCACGGCGGGCTCCAAAGCGGTGACGATGGCCTCGGTAATTTCGTCCTGCAGGTCGAAGATGTCGTCTAGGTTGCCGTCATAGCGGTCGGCCCAGAGATGGTGCCCGGTTTCCGCATCGATCAACTGGCCGGTGATGCGCACCCGGTTGCCGCCCTTGCGCACGCTGCCTTCGAGGATATAGCGGGCACCAAGCTGCTGGCCCGCTTCCATGATGTCCACATTCTGGCCCTTGAAGGTGAAAGACGAGTTGCGTGCAATCACCGGCAACCAGCGCCACATGGCCAGGCGGGTCAGGATATCTTCGGCGATGCCGTCGGCGAAATATTCCTGCTCCGCATCGCCGGACATGTTCTCGAACGGCAATACGGCGATGGCGGGGCGGCCGTCGAAGCCAGCGACGGGCTGGGAGACATCCGCCGCGCCGGCGCTTGGCGCAACGCCTTTCCGCCACTGCCAGACTTGCACCGGCCGGGCGATATTCTTCAATTCGTGCGCGCCGCCGTCCGTGAATCCGTCCGCCAGCTTTTCGTCAAGAAACTCATGGGCCCGGCCCGAGAGCGCGATAGCACCGGGATCGGCAAGCTCCTGCAGCCGCGCCGCCACGTTGACGCCGTCGCCGAAGATATCCTCGTCCTCCAGCACGATGTCGCCGATATGGATACCGACGCGCAGCTTGATGATGGGATGCTTGCGCAAGGTATCCTGCACATGAACGGCGCAATGGACCGCATCGACCACGGAAGGGAAGGCGACCAGCCAGCCGTCGCCCATGCTCTTCACCAGTTCGCCGCCCCGCTCGGCGACGCTCGGCTGAAACAGGCTGGTACGCAACTCGCGCAGGGCCTCCAGAGTTGCGGCCTCGTCCTCGCCCATGAGCCTTGAATAGCCGGCTACATCGGCGGCCAGGACGGCCGCAAGCTTGCGTTGCGCGCCCTCGGCCATGAAATTTAGGGCCGGCGCCTGACCAGATCGGTCAAGCCAAGGCCTTTTTCCATGCGTGCTTCGATATGTGTACAGGTTACTTCCGCATCGCGGAACGTCTTCAGCTTGTCGATCAATTGTTCGACCTGGCCGATATCTCTCCGATCCTTGACGCGGTCCTGCCGGCGTTCCGGCTTGGCGTTCGTCATGACGGTCCCCTTTATGGGGAAATATTCTGCCATGGATTGTATTATCATGACCAGAACCGACGTCTTAACGGTCGATTGGGAGCGTTTCATGAGTGATGTGGTGATCAGGCCGGCGAAAGGGGAAGATGCGGCGGCCATCCAGGCCATCTACGAACCCATCGTCACCGGTACGGCCATATCCTTCGAACTGGAACCGCCGACGGTGGCGGAGATGGCGGAACGCATCGCCCGGGTCAGCGACAGCCACGCCTGGCTGGTCGCCGAGGTGCCCGATGGCCGCATCGCCGGCTATGCCTATGGCACGCCGCACCGGCCGCGGGCGGCCTATCAGCATTCCGTCGAGGTGTCGGCCTATATGCACGGCGATTTCCGGGGCATGGGCATCGCCGGGCGCCTCTATGGGCGGCTGTTCGACGTTCTGGCGCAAGGAGACTTCTTTCACGCTTTTGCCGGTATCACCCTGCCCAACGATGCCAGCGTCGCCCTGCACAAATCCGTGGGCTTCGAGGCCATCGGCAGCTTTCCCAACGTCGGCTTCAAGCTCGGCGCCTGGCACGACGTTTCCTGGTGGTACCGCAAAATCAAGGACGGCGCGCCGGGCTAAAGCGAACTGCGCTGCCGGTTTTGGCCGGATTGCAACATTTCTTTAACCATATGAGCGGACGCTTGTTCGACAAACGAAATCCGGCCTTCGCCGGCTGTGTCGTTCGGTTCCAACCGTGCGGTCGAATAGGGGATACGCAGTAATGACGATCGAGCAAAGCACCATCGCGCCTGCCTCGGATGCGGGCAATGAATCTTCGAAAAAAGAGGGTGGGTTCGTTTGGAACCTTTCCGTCGGCCAGAAACTGCTGGGGGTGATGGCGGTCTCATTGATACTGCTGGTGTCAACGGCGGGCACGGGGCTGTATCAACTCTACAAGATTGGCGGCGAGATAGAGGCCATTGCCGAGCAGGATATGCCGCTGACCGAGATCATCACCAAGATCACCGTGCACCAATTGGAACAGGCCATCCAGTTCGAGCGCGCCGTCCGCTACGGCGAGGAAATGCAGACGGATAAAACCAAGGCCGCGGACTTTGCCAAAACCAGAGCCAGCTTCGACAAGCTGAACAACAAGGTGGATGAAGAGATCAAAGAGGGCGAGGCCCTGGCCGAAGAGGCCATCGCGCACGCCCACAGCACCTACGAAAAGGCCGAATTCGAGATGGTTCTAGAAACCCTCACGGCCATCGAGATCGCGCACAAAGCCTATGGCAAGCATGGTCAAGAAGTGTTCGCTGCTCTGGCGTCCCGTGACGTGAAAGGGGCCTTGAGTCTGGCGGAGTCCACGCAAAAGGAAGAGGACCAGCTGGATCACGAACTGGAGTCCCTGCTGCTCGAGATCGAGAGATTTACCCAAGTCGCTCTGTTGCGCGCCGAAGCGCATGAAAAGGCCGCCATCCGGCTAATGGCGATCCAGGCCATCGTCGCCGTCATCGGCGGTTTGGCCCTGATGTACTGGGTCGTGCGATCCTACGTGGTGCGCCCGCTGCGCGAAGTGGTCGCCGCGCTGGTAGCCCTGGCGGCCGGCGATACCGGAGCCACCGTCGACAAACGCGCCGATGACGAGATCGGCAAGGTGGTCGATGCCTTTGTTACCTTCAGAACTCAGAGCATCGAGAACCAGCGCCTGAAGCACGAGGCTGAGGAAGCCGAACAGCGAGCCGCCGCCGAGCGTCGTGCGGTTCTGATGCGCATGGCGGACGATATGGAGGACAGCGTCAAAGGTATCGTCGACAACGTTGCCGCCCAGGCCAGCCAGATGGAATCCTCCGCCGGCTCGCTATCGGCGGCGGCGGACCAGACGACCCGGCAGTCGTCCCTGGTCGCAACCGCTTCCAACCAGGCCAGCGCCAACGTCCAGACCATGGCGGCCACCACCGAGGAATTGACCAGCTCCATCGCGGAGATTTCCCAGCAGGTCACCAACTCCGCCAACATCTCCCGCACCGCGGTCACCGATGCGGAACAGGCCACTGGCCAGATTGAGGGCCTGGCCGAGGCCTCGCAGACCATCGGCGAAGTGGTGGGCCTGATCAACGACATCGCCTCGCAGACCAATCTGCTGGCCCTGAACGCCACTATCGAAGCGGCCCGCGCCGGCGAGGCCGGCAAGGGCTTCGCCGTTGTCGCCTCGGAGGTCAAGAACCTGGCCAATCAAACCGCCCAGGCGACGGAAGAGATCGCCGCCCAGGTCGGCAATATCCAGAGCGCCACCGGCGAAGCGGTGCAAGTCGTGAGTGGCATTGCCAAGACCATCGGCCAGATCAACGAAATCGCCGCTTCCATCGCGGCCGCCGTGGAACAGCAGGGCGCGGCCACCGACGAGATCAGCCGCAGTGCACAGGAAGCCGCGGCCGGCACCGAGCAGGTGGCCGCCAATATCGGGGATGTCAATGCCGCCGCCGGGCAAACCGGTGCGGCCTCCAGCGACCTGCTGGCAGGGGCCAAGGATCTGACCAGTCAGTCGGGCGCCCTGAGCGCGGAAGTTGACAAGTTCCTGGCCGAAGTTCGCGCCGGATAGGTGCGCCGCTATAGGGTTCCGTCGGCCGGCGCCGGGCGTGCCGGCAACCTAAAGTGGGGCCAGACCATGACCGCGATGAGCATCGCGGCCAGGCCCTCGGCGGCGATGATGGTGACCGCCATGGCGCCGCCGAACCAATCCGCCAGCAGGCCCACCTGCAGAATGCCGAGGGGGCTGATGCCGATACAGACGGCGAGGACCCCCATCAGGCGGCCGCGCATTTCGGGCGGCGCGGCGGTGAAGATAATGGTGCTTTGCATGGCCGCGAACCCGGATACCCCCAGACCGGCCAGGAACAACAGGCCCAGGGAGAATTCGTAGGCGCGCGAAAGAGAAAATGCGAGCACGGCGAGGAGGAAGATCACCGCGCCAAAGAAGTATAGGGCGCCATAGTGCCGTGGCCGGGCCAGATTGGCGATGACCAAGGCGCCCACGAGGCCGCCCAGGGCATCGAAGGACAGCAGCATGCCGGTGCCCACCGCATCCTGACCCAGGACCTCCTCGCCGATCACCGGCACCATGGCGCCATAGGGAAAGCCGCAGACGTTCATCACGAGCGTGATGTACAATGTGCCCATGAGCACCGGGTCGGTGCGGATATAGCGCAGTCCTTCGACGATCTGGCCCAGGATACGTGGTGCGGCAGCGCCGTGATGGGGGGCGTGATAGGTCGCTCTCAGTACCAGGATAAATCCCAGGCCGAACAGTATGGCGCCCGTGACATAGACCCCCGGCAGGCCGTACTGGGTCAAAACCAGGCCGCCTAGAATCGGGCCGATCAGGCGCATGCAATGGTTGGTGGCGCTGTCCAGGGTCAGGGCGACGCCGGAGCCGGCCGGTCCCGCCTGAGCGCCGGCGATGATGCCCAGCATGGCCCGGCGCACGGGAAATTCCAGGGTGCCGTATATGCCAGAAATGAACATGCCCAGGGCCACATGCCACAACTGGATCAGGCCGGTGATGGCCAGGGCCGCGAGGATGGCGGACGTCAGCGCCAGGGTGCCCATCCCCGCCAGCAGCATCAGGCGGCGGTCGAAACCATCGGCGATGGCGCCGGTAAAGGCGCTGAACAGCAGCATGGGAACAGTTCTGGCCATGGTCACCAGGGCCACCATCAGGGCCGACTGGGTCACCTGATAGGTGAAGACGCCAATGGCCAGCATTTCCAGCCAACGCATCATCCAGCCCAACGCGCCCGCCAGCCAGATGCCGCGGAAATCGCCGTCCCTGATCAAGGTCAGGGGCGTGACGACGCCCGCCGCCGTGGACGGAGTCTCGGTCAAGATGTCGGGCTAGCTGCCCGCTGCCGCTTCAGCCAATTGCCGATCCGCTTCGAGCTGATAGCGGGGCACCAGGTCCCGCGGCTGGCGGGCATCGTCGGCGCTGTCGTCGGACGCCGCCGCCTTCCACCCGTCTCCTTCCGGCCAGGGCAGGTCCAGGGTCTGGATTTGCCCGGGCTCGGACAGGGTTTCCAGGGCGCCCATGGCTGTCCTGGCAATGGCGAGCTGCCGATCAGGATCGAACAATGGCCCGCCGCCATGACCCAGGGGATAGTCCAGGAACACTGCCCTTGGCGGCCAGCCGTATTCAACGATGTCCAGGGCCGTGCCCACCACCAGGGTGGCGATGCCGCGTTCTTCCAGGTATCGGGCGATCAGACACACGGTCTGATGGCACACCGGTCACAACGGCACCAGATAGGCCACGTCCACGCCTTCCCGGGCAAAGGCCTCGTACATTTCCGGCGCCAGTTCCTCGTCCACCCGGCGCTTGGAATAGACGGCGCCCATGCAGGAAAAGACGTTCTCCGCCAGGCCGCCGATCACGCCTTCCGCCGCCAGCTGGCGCAGGGGCTCGATCGGGAATGCACAGTTGGCATCCTGCCGGGCATCGGGCAGGTAGTTTTCCGTCAGGTGCGAGAAGCGCAAATCCTCCACCTGGGTGTCGGCGGGGATGACCCGGTGCGAGGTATCGTCCTTGTAGAAATAGGCCACCTGCCCCGCCACATAGGTGCCGGCGGTGGACATCATCCCCACCTTGCATTGCGACAGCGGTTTCGCCAGAGGCGTCCAGGGCGGCGGATCCTCCGCCTTGTGCCAGCCATAGGGGGCATAGCCGAGCTTGCTATACTTCTCCCGTATGGTCCGCATGTATTCGACCGTGCTCACGGTTTCACTCCTGCTTTGTGTCTTTCTCTAAGACGTTGTCGCGATCTTAGGCCAGGGCCCGGGCGATGACCAGTTTCTGAATGTCGTTGGTGCCTTCATAGATGCGGTAGACGCGTACGTCACGGAGGATCTTGGCGACGGGGAAGTCTTCCAGATAGCCATAACCGCCGAAGGTCTGCAGCGCGTCCGAGGCCACTTTTTCGGCCATGTCGGAGGCGAACAGCTTGGCCATGGAGGCTTCTTTCAGGCTGGGCGCACCGCTGTCGTGGATTTGCGCCGCATGCAGATAGAGCCGCCGGGCGGCCTCGATTTGGGTCGCCATCTCGGCCAGGCGGAAGGCCACGGCCTGGTGCTCGATAATCGGCTTGCCGAAGGCCTCCCGCTCTTTGGCGTAGGACAATGCGGCCTCGTGGGCGGCACGGGCGCCACCCACCGCCTGGGCCGCGACGGCGATGCGCCCAGCGGACAGATTGGCCAGGGCAATGCCCAGGCCACGGCCCTCCTCTCCCAAAAGATCCGTTGCCGGCACTGCCATGTCCTCGAAAGCCAGGGCGCAGGTATCATTGGTGCGGTGGCCCAGCTTGGCCTCCTCCACCAGCACCTTATAGCCGGGATTATCCGTTGGCGTGAGAAAGGTGGAGATGCCTCGTTTGTCTTGCTTGGGATCGGTGACGGCGACGATCATGGCCACACCGGCCCGGCGCCCGGCGGTGATAAACTGCTTGCGCCCGTTCAGGACAAAGACATCACCGCGGCGTTCGGCCCGGGTGGTGATGGCGGCCGCGTCGGAACCCGTATGTGGTTCGGTCAAGGCGATACAGCCGATCATCTCGCCGCTGGTCAGCTTCGGGAAGAAGCGTTGTTTCTGGGCCTCGGTGCCATGGTCACGCAGGGCGGCCAGGACCGGTGAATTATTCGCTGCCATCAGGTTGGAGATACCGCCGTCGGCAGCAGAAATTTCCTCCATTGCCAGGACATAGGAGACGAAATCCGCCCCGGCCCCGCCCCATTCGGGGTCGATACAGATGCCCATCAGGCCTGCCTGGCCCATTTTTGCCAGCAGTCCGTCCGAAACGCCGTTGGCCTCGAATTCCTTCAGATTGGGCAGGATCTCTTGTTGCGCGAAACGCCGTGCCGTCTCCTGGATCATGCGCTGCTGTTCGTTCAGGATCATGCCGTCCGCCTGCTACCGCCCCGCGGCGATCAGGATGACGCCGCCCACAACGATCACCACCATGGCGACCTGGCGCCAGGTGATGACCTCTTTGCGAAACCATATCAGCCCCAGGGCCAGAGTGAACAGGGGCGAGGTAGAGACCAAGGGAACCACAATACTGACCGGCGTCGTGGCCAGGGCGGCATTCATCACCCAGACCGCCAGGCCATGCATGATGCCGGCAGCCACGAACCACAAAAGACCCGGATTGGCCCAGTTCACCCGGCCGCCGGGCCGACGCCAGCCATGCACCGCCGATGCCACCACGAACGAGACGCTGTAGGCCACCAGTCCGGCGAACAGAGGCTCCGGCGCGAAGGCCAGACCCATGCGGATCAGCACATGGGCCAGGGAGCGCAGGCCGGCCGCGCCGAGGGGAAAGACCAGGGACCACAATGGCCAGGACCGTCCTGTCCCGCCACCCAGGGTCGGCAGGGCCGTGCCGATTACGATGGCGATGGTGCCCAGGACGATGGCCAAGGTCAGGCTCTCGCCCAGCAACAGAACGCCGAGGGCGGCGGCGAACAGGGGCGTGGTTGAGGTCAGGGTGGCGGCCAGGGTGGGCCCAAGGCGCCGCACCGCGACCAGGGCCAGGTTGGCGGAGATCAACGGGCGGAACAGGCCCACGGCAACGAAGATCAGACAGCCGGCGGACGTCCAGTATTCAGTTTCCAGAAAGAACGGCGAGAGCAGCCAATAGAACACCGCCGTCGTGCCGATATCGATCAGGGTGCCGGTACGGCTATCGCCATGGCGGAGGCCCAGATTGAGGAATTGGATGCCGATGGCGAAGAATATCGCCGCGCCCAGGGATTGGGCGATGGCCAGCCCATCCACATTCACGCCCAGGTACCTAAGGGTTGGCCGTCAGGCTATTTTGGCGACCATTTGGTGACGGGGCGTTCCATCTCCTCACCGTCCACTTCTATGGCCTCGACCCGCTCGTTGAAGAAACAAAGATAGTCCTTGATGCGGGCCGCTTCGGCCACCGGTTCGGGATAGCTCCAGACCAGATCCTCAAAGACCTCGCCGTCCACATTCAAGTGCCAATAATGGGCCTCGCCCTTGTAGGGACAGTGGGTACGCTTTTCCGATGGCTGGAGAAGGTCCATCGTCACGACCCCGGCGGGCAGATAGTAGCGCGTGGGCAGACCGGTCTCGAACAGCATGCGGCTGGCTGAACTTTCCGCCACCACCCGGCCAGAGACCGTGACACGCACAGGCCGGGACGAATCCAATATATCCAGGCGCACATTGGGATCGCGTGGGTGGACAAAAACCTCCTCGTCCTCCTCGTACCAATGGTCCATGCGGTCCCAATAGAACGAGACATAGTCCTTTATCTCCGCCACTTCGTCGTAGGGCGTGGGATAGCTCCAGACCGCATTCTCGGCTTCCCGCTCGCCCACCTTGACCGTCCAATAGGCGGCATCGCCCTTGAACGGACAGTGGGTTGAATGATCCGTGGCCACGAGCAAGTCCTGGCGCACATCGGCAATGGGAAAATAATAGACCGGCAGATGTTTACTCTCGCGCAGATACTGGGCGTGGGTAGAATCGGCCACCACCTCGCCATTGAACATCACGCGGATGCGTTTCTGGCAGGGCTCGAAATGCACATCATAGTCGGGATGCTTGTCGTAAAGGGATGGGCGTTGCGCCGGGCGCTGTGACGGATTTGCTTCGGTCAAAGTCATGTTATCTCTCCCCTGCCGTATCATCGCGCCGTTCTGCATCGGGCGCAACGGCGCTATAGTGGTCTCCAGGGGGAAATGTTCATAGGAGATTTACGGGCAATGAAAAACTTGCTCTCGGCCGCCGCCGCCACTTGCCTTGTTTTGCTGCCGGCACAGGCATCCGCCAAACAGCCCCTGGCGGATGCCCACATCCATTACAGTCACGATGCCTGGGACATGCTGCCGCCCGAAGAGGCGATCAAGGTGTTGCGCCGGGCCGGCCTGAAAAAGGCCTTCGTCTCCTCATCCTCCGACAGGGGCACCCAGATGCTCTACAAACTGGCCCCTGACCTGGTGGTCCCGGTTTTGCGGCCCTATCGCAGGCGCGGCGAAATCGGCACCTGGTTCCGTGACGACAGCGTCGGCCAGATGGTTGCCGACCTGTTGGCCCAGAACAAATACGCCGGCATCGGCGAATTCCATCTGTTTGGCGCCGATGCGGACCTGCCCGTGCCAAGGCGCATCATCCAGTTGGCCAAGAAATACAAGATCTTCCTGCACGCTCATTCCGATGCCGGGGCCGTGGACCGTATCTTCGCCCAGAACCCGGACGCCCGGGTGCTGTGGGCCCATTCGGGTTTCGACGGGCCCGATGTGGTCGGCGCCATGCTGGCCAAGCACAAGAACCTGTGGGCCGATTTGGCCTTCCGTTCCGAGCACGCCTCGGGTGGCAAGGTGGGCCCGGGCTGGCGCGAACTGTTCCTGGAATTCCCGGACCGCTTCATGATCGGCACCGACACCTTCGCACCGGAGCGGTGGTACTACGTCATCGATCATGCGGATTGGTCGCGGCAATGGCTCAGTGACCTGCCTTCGGATCTGGCTGCGAATATCGCCTACCGCAACGCCGAGACCCTGGCGAATTGGGCCTTGGGCACAGAAGATTGTGGCGAGGGGGTGGCTCTGGCCAAGGACGGTTATCGCCTCGCCTACCGCTTCGAGCCGGCCGCCATCAAGGTGGGCGAGCCGTTCGCGGTACGGGTGCAGGTCTGCGGCAAGGACGACGGGACATACGATGGCGGCCTCAAGGTGGATGCCCGCATGCCCATGCACAAGCACGGCATGAACTACAAACCCCAGGTCAGCAAAACGGGTCCTGGACAGTTCCTGGCACAAGGCATGCTGTTGCATATGCGGGGCAAATGGCGTTTCGACTTTGAGATCTCGGGCAAGGACGGCATGGTCCGTCTCAGCGACGACCACCAACAGGAATGAGGTTTCTTGCCGCGTTCGCGGTCCTGTTCCTGCCCCTGGCGGCGACGGCGGCAGACGTCAAATTCACCGAGCAGGAACGGGCCACCATTCTCTCCCACGGCCCCTGGCCGCCGCCGCTCCGCCCCGATCCTTCCAACCGGGCCTCGGGCAACGAAGCTGCGATCGAGCTGGGCCGGCGCCTGTTTTCGGAGCCGCGCCTGTCGTCCGCCGGCACCGTGTCTTGCGCCACTTGTCACATCACGGATCAGGCCTTTACTGACGGCCGGGCACTGGCCATGGGCCTCAAGCCCCTGGTGCGCAACACGCCCACGGTCTGGAACGTGCGCTTCAACCGCTGGTTCGGCTGGGCCGGGGCCGTGGACACGCTGTGGGGTGCTTCTATCCGGCCGATCCTGGCGGACAGCGAGATGGCCGGCGGCGGAGGCGACGCGGCACGGCTTTTTTCCACCACACCCGATCTGGCGGCATTGTTCGATAAGGCCTTCGCGGTTGCCCCAAAGCAACTGGGCGACGACGCCCTGCTGGTGGCGGTGGGCAAGGCCATCGCCGCCTTTCAGGAAACCCTGGTTACCCCGCGCACGCCGTTCGACGAATTCCGCGACGCCCTTGAAAGAAACGACAGCGTCGCAATGGCCCGCTATCCCGCCGCCGCGCGCCGGGGATTGAAGATCTTCGCAGGCCGCGGCAATTGCAGCGTCTGCCATTTGGGGCCCGCCTTCACCAACGGGGAATTCGATGATGCCGGTGTGCCCTTTTTCACCGGGCCGGGCCAGGTGGACAAGGGCCGCTACGAGGGCATCGCTCTGTTCCGCCAATCGCCCTACAGCCGCTTTGGTCCCCATTCCGACCAACCCGATGACGCCATGGCCCGGCTGACGCGGAATGTCAGCCTGCAGCACCGGGACTGGGGCGCCTTCAAGGTGCCTTCCTTGCGCAACATCGCCCGAACGGCCCCCTATATGCATAACGGCAGCCTGGCGACATTGCGTGACGTGGCGCGCCATTATTCCGAGATCAACGTGGAGCGCCTGCACAGCGATGGCACGGCGATCCTGCGGCCCCTGCACCTTAACGAAACGGAGATCGACGATCTCGTCGCCTTCCTCAAATCGTTGAGCGCCATATAACGCACGTGCCGTACAATGGTCGCGCAGGCCGATATCGCTTCGTGCGTCATCAAGATAGATATCTAGCTAATGGCTAATCTGCCACTTCCTCTAGCCGGCCTTGCAGGTAGCGCCGTTCGGCATCGTTGGTGGTGTGCGCGAGGGCCTCGCGGTAGGCGGCGGCGGCCTGGTCCGCTTGTCCGGTCCGGCGCAGAAGGTCGGCACGGGCGGCGTGATAGGGCTGATAGCGATCAAGGGCACCATCGGCGTTGAGGCCGTGCAGGGCAACCAGACCGGCCGCTGCGTCCGTCGCAAATGACAGTGCGATTGCACGGTTGAGGGCGATGACGGGACTGGGGTGCAGTTCGTACAATTGGCCATAGAGACTGGTGATCCTGGCCCAGTCCGTATCCTCGTGGCTGGGGGCAAGATCATGCTGGGCGGAGATGGCAGCCTGGATCCCATAGGGTCCGAGGGGTCCCAGAGCCTGCGCCCGCCGCAAGAGGTCTAGCCCGGCCTTGATCTTTTTCCGGTCCCAAAGGCGGCGGTCCTGGCGTTCAAGTGTGATCAGATTGCCGCCGCGATCCGACCGGGCCGCGCGGCGGGCATCATGCAGCAGCATCAGGGCCAACAGGCCCAGAACCTCCGCCTCGCCCGAAACCAGGTCCCTGAGCAGTTGGCCCAGGCGGATGGCCTCGTCACACAGGCCGTCGCGCAAAGGCTCTTCACCGGCTGTGGCGGCATAGCCTTCGTTGAAAACCAGGTAGATCACAGCCAGCACGGATCCGAGGCGTTCCGGCCACAGATCGGGGGGCGGTACCCGATAGGGAATGGCGGCGGCCTTAATCTTGCGTTTGGCCCGCACCAGGCGCTGGGCCATGGTCGCCTCGGGCACCAGAAAGGCGCGGGCGATCTCGGCCGTGGTGAGGCCGGCCACGGTGCGCAGGGTCAGGGCGGTGCGGGCGCCATCCGCCAAGGCCGGGTGGCAACAAGTGAAGATCAGGCGCAGACGGTCGTCTTCAATATCGTGCTCCATATCCTTGGTCCCGGCATCCTGTTCCAGCGCCGCCAGCACCGCCAACTCCCTCTGCTTGACCCGAAAGTTCGCATCCCGGCGCAAGCGGTCGATGGCTTTGTTACGGGCCGCGCGCAACAGCCAGGCCCGGGGTCGTTCCGGCAGGCCATCCCGCGGCCAACGATCGAGGGCGGCGAGGCAGGCATCCTGCAGGGCATCCTCGGCCAGCTGGAAATCGCGCACCACGGCCACCAGAGCGGCCAGGACGCGGCCCCATTCGGCGCGGACGATGGTTTCGACCGCCGCTCCCGCGCTGGCTTCGGACGACTGTTTTATTCAGGCCCCCAATCCATTCCCATGTCTATCTCCGGTGCCCAACTCCGGCGTCTACTCAAACACCATGATTGGGCGCACCTCGATAGAGCCGTATTTGGCACCGGGTATCTTGGCGGCGTAGGCGATGGCCTCGTCCAGATTCGCGCAATCGAGAATGTAGAAGCCGCCCAGGGTTTCCTTGGTCTCAGCGAAGGGGCCGTCGGTGGTGTGTACGGCGCCGTCGCGCACCCGCACGGTGGTCGCCGTTGCCACCGGCTCGAGAGGGTCTCCGTGCACCATCACGCCCTTTTCCCGCACTTCCGCGGTGAAATCGCCATAACCCTGCATCATCTGGCCGAATTCCGCCGTATCGGGCTGGGGACCGGCGTCATCGTCACTGTAGATCATCAACATGTAATGCATCTTTCATCTCCCTTTCCCGAGCCTGAATGGATCGGTTCTCGTCTATGAAGACGAATGGCCGAAGGGCGAATCGACAGCCCTGACTAATTTTTTCGAGGCCGCGGTCCTCACGCAAGGGTTATCGCATTTCCCAGCCTTATGGTTTACCATAATCTCAACGACTTCGATGCATCCAGGGGAGATGATGATGGCAATTCAGAAGCAGTTTGGGATTTTCACAGCCGGTTTGGCGTTCCTCGGCCTTTCGCTGACAGCGGCGGGCAGCCAGGCCGCGCCCCAGGCATTGGCCTTGGTGGCGGCGGACCAGCCGATCCAGTTGGCCTGCGCGGGCGCTGACTGCAAGGCGCAGTTTTCGGCCTTTTGCCTGCAGCCGGAGCGGGTTTCGCCCACCCCGGGGACGAAATACTCCATGTCTCCGAAGAGCCAGATCACGGTCAGTGCGATTACCGCTGATGGTCGCGAAATCACCTTGGATGCCCGTGACAGCCTGCGCTTCCAATCCCTGCGCGGGCATGTGGCCATGGGCGTGAGCTTGGCGCCGGGCCTGAAGGCGAAGCACGATATCGAGCAGGTATTCCTGACTTTGGCCCGCCATGTCACCCTTGCGCCGGAGCCCATTCCCGGCGACGACAATCCTATTTCCGAGGGCGAACTGGCCATGGTGGAAGAGGCCTTGCGCCCGGCCGGCAACCAGATCGTGGACAAGGACCTGGAAGGTATGGTGGCGGCGCGGCTGACTATGAAGCTGGTCAATACCCTGCCCCTTTATGACGGCGATACGGTAGCCACGACACGGAAATGGCGCGGCATCATGGCAACGGCGCGCAAGAGTGGCCTGAGCCCCATGGCGGAACGCTATGCCGAGAATGCCTACGAACTGTGCCGCTATTTCTCGGACCGGGTGCTCAAGGGCGACATGCGGCGCTGCATGCAGGGCCAGCATGACCGCCTGATCAAGGGCCTGAACTCGAAATACTGGAAGGCCATTCGCACCGGCAGCTAACGGCAGCTAACCCTTTTCGGGAGGTTTAGGGCCGGCGTCTCCCCCGCCGTTGCTGCTTGTCTTACAGTGGTCTGCGGGCCCCAAAGATGGCTGTGCCGACGCGTACCAAGGTTGCGCCGAACTGGATCGCCGCTTCGTAGTCGGCACTCATGCCCATGGACAGTTCGCTTAGGCCGTTGCGCTGGGCGATCTGACGCAACAGGGCGAAATGCAGACTGCACTCCTCCTCGATGGGCGGGATACACATCAGGCCGCGCAGATTGAGGCCCAGTTCATCCCGCACCAACGTCACCAGGGCGTCGGTCTCTTCCGGCAGCACGCCGGCCTTTTGCGGCTCTTCCCCGGTGTTGACTTGAATAAGAACGTCCGGATGGCGGTTCTGTTTCTCCATCTCCCGGGCCAGGGCACGGGCCAGTTTCGAGCGGTCCACGGTCTCGATGGCATCGAACAGAGCCACGGCATCGCGTACCTTGTTGGTCTGTAGCGGCCCGATCAGATGCAGGCGCACATCGGGAAACTCCGCCTTGAGATCGGGCCATTTGGCCATAGCCTCCTGCACCCGGTTCTCGCCGAAGATGCGCTGGCCGGCCAGGACCGCGAGCCGGATCGCCTCCGGCGGTTGAGTCTTAGAGACCGCCACCAGAGACGCGGCATCAGGCGCCCGGCCCGCCGTCTTCGCCGCCGCTGCAATGGCATCATTGACCTTGGCCAAATTGGCCGCCACATCGACCTCTGGGGCGGCTGGTTCCTGGTTCACGCTCATGGCATTGTTGTCCTCATGTCCGCGCCGACCCTAGCAAAGCTGTCCCTTCACCTCAATCGGGCGGGGGGTGCCTCGCCCTGGTTGCCCGGTGTCATCTTGATGACTGACACGGCCCGCCTGCCCGACCCCCTGCCCGCAGCCGCCACCTTGCCCAGGGGTGGTGCAGTCATCCTGCGACATTACGAATCAGCGGCACGAGAAGCCCTGGGGCGGGATCTCATGGCGCTCTGCCGCCGTCGGGGCCTGCGCCTGCTGGTGGCGGGCGATGTACGTCTGGCGCATACACTGGGTGCCCACGGAATCCACCTGCCCGAATGGCAGGTGCGCCGGCCACCGGCCGTTGCCTTACGTCCCGGCTGGCTCATCACCGCCGCGGCCCATTCCCAGGCGGCCTTGATCCGGGCGGCGCGTCTGGGCGCCGATGCCGCCCTGCTTTCACCGGTATTCGCAACCGCCTCCCATCCCGGCGCAGGGGCTCTGGGAGTCCTGCGGTTCGCTGGAATGACACTGCAGGCACCCTTGCCGGTCTTTGCCCTGGGTGGCGTCGCGCCGAAGAACGCACGCCGGCTATATGGCAGCGGTACGGCCGGCATTGCCGCAATTTCTGGAATAGCGAACTAGTTCGCCGCAACTTTCTCGTCGATGGCGAAGCGCCTTTGGACGTAGGCGATAACGTACTCGACGGCCTCGTCCACAGTCAGTTCGGAGGTGTCGACTACGAGTTCCGGGTTTTCTGGCGCCTCGTAGGGGGCCGAAATACCGGTGAAATCAGGGATCTCGCCGGCCCGGGCTTTTTTGTATAGGCCCTTTGGGTCACGCCGTTCGCAGGTTTCCAGATCCGCCTGGATATGAATTTCCGCAAACCTGTCGCCGCCCGCCGCCCGGGCCCGGTCCCGATCGGACCGGTAGGGGGAGATGAAGGCGGTGATACAGATCATGCCGGCCCGGCTCATCAGGCCCGCCACTTCACCTACCCGGCGGATATTCTCAGCGCGGTCTTCGGGCGAGAAGCCTAGATCGGCATTCAGACCGTGGCGTACGTTGTCCCCGTCGAGCACATAGGCTTGATAGCCCAGATTGAACAGGCGCCGCTCCACCGCCACGGCGACGGTCGACTTGCCCGCCCCGGACAGGCCCGTGAACCACAAAACCGCGCCTTGGTGGCCGTTGCGCTGCTGGCGGTTCTCGTCCGTGACGTCATGCTCCACGCGCTGGATGTTACTGGCACGGCGGGTGATCAGATGGCGCTGGTCGGCATAACCTTCCATGGAGATGATGCCGCCACCGGCGATGTTGTAGTCGTCCACCAGCACGAAGCGGCCGGTTAACGGCGAATTGTTGAAATCGTCCAGGGCCAGCATGCCGTCGGCCCGCAGAGTGATCTCGGCCACGTCGTTGCGGGCCACGGCCTTAGCCTCCCGGGCCGAGAGATCGCCGGTATCGATGACCCGCTCGATGGATTGCACCACAACGCCTGCATCCATGGTGTTCAGCTTCATGGTATAGCGGTTGCCCACTACCAGGTCCCTGGCGCCGAGCCAGAACAGCCGGGCCCGAAAGACATCCGATTCGATGGGCGGGTCCACCTCGTGGGAGGCCACATCGCCCTGTTCCACGAAAATCTGCTCTTCCAAGGTAATGCCGATGCTTTGCCCGGCCGATGCCTGGCTCGGTTGCGCCGGCACGCTCCAGGCTTCGATGCTTTTCACCTTGCCGGTGCGGTTGGCGGGTGAAAACAACAGAGTGTCGCCCACCCGCAAGGTGCCGGTTTCGATGCGGCCGGCGATGATGCGCCGCTCGTCAAAGCGGTAGACATCCTGGACCGGGAAACGCAGGGGCAGATCATCGGGCTGGGTCACCACCTCGAATTCGTCTAAGGACTGCAGCACAGTCGGGCCCTGATACCAGGGCATGGCCGCCGATGGCGTGGCGATATTGTCGCCTTCCCGCGCCGAGACCGGAATGAAGCGGGTGGCCTGGACCCCAATCCCCGCAAGATAATCCCGATAGTCCCGCTCGATGGCCTCATAGCGGTCCCGGTCATAGGCGATCAGGTCCATTTTGTTCACCACCACCATGACCTGGGCCACGCCCAGGAGATGCAGCAGATAGCCGTGGCGTCGTGATTGTTCGCGGATGCCCTCATCGGCATCAATCAAAAGCAACGCCGCATCGGACGCGGCAGCGCCAGTGACCATGTTCTTGAGGAATTCTTTGTGACCTGGCGCGTCGATAATGACGTACCCGCGCTTGTCGGTGCGAAACCAGATTTGCGTGGTGTCGATAGTGACGCCCTGGTCCCGCTCCGCCTGAAGGGCGTCCATAAGGAAGGCCCATTCGAACGGCATGCCCCTGCGTTCACACATGGCCTGGATGGCCTCGAACTTGCCTTCCGGCAGACTACCCGTGTCGTGAAAGAGGCGCCCCACCAGCGTGGATTTGCCGTGGTCCACGTGGCCGACGATGGCCACCTTCAGGCTTTCGCTATGCGTACTCATACCGCCATTCCTACATATAGCCGTCTGTGCGCAGGCGCTCGAAAGCGTCCTCCGCCTCGTGGTCCATGGCCCGGCCGGACCGTTCTGAAACCTTGGTGGTCTCCAGTTCCGCGATGATCTCTGGGATAGTGGTGGCCTCGCTCTGAATGGGGAAGGTGATGTCCTTATCGCCCAGGGAACGGTAACGCTTCCCCTCTTTGGCAAAATACAAAGGCACCGTGGGGATGTTCTCGCGCAGTGTATATCGCCAGATATCGATCTCGGTCCAATGCAGCAGCGGATGGATGCGCAGATGGGTGCCGGGGGGGAAGGTGGTATTGAACTGGCCCCAGAATTCGGGCGGTTGTTCCTTGACATCCCAGGTGCCCCGTTCGCCCCGGGGGGAGAAATAGCGTTCCTTGGCCCGGGTGCCCTCTTCATCGCGGCGGATGCCGGCGATCACACCTTCGAAGCCGTGGTCGGCGAGCAGGTCCTTGAGGCCGGCGGTCTTTCGCGCCGCCGAGCGGGCCGCCGGCGGCAGGGTCTCGTCCATCTCTTCCACCGGCGGACAGATTCCGGAAAGAAAATTCAGGCCCCATTCCGTTACATAACGGTCGCGGAATTCGTACATTTCCGGGAACTTCATGGCGGTGTCGATATGCATGACCGGAAACGGCACATGACCAAAGAAGGCCTTGCGGGCCAGCCAGATCATAACGTTGGAATCCTTCCCCAAGGACCACAACATGGCCAGCTTGTCGATGCGGTTGAAGGCCTCGCGGAAGATGAAGATGCTCTGGCTTTCGAGAACGTCGAGATGGTCCATTTCGATCAGGTGTCCTAGGTAATGAGACGTCGCAACGGCTGACGCCGCGCCGGAGAAGAGCGATTTTTCGGCGCCAAAGTCAAGGGCAAAGTGGCCCGAAACCAGGAAAAAAGCCCGCGTTGTCAGGGCGTTGCGCCGGGGCTAAACTGCCGGCCGAACCCCAGCATTGAAGAAGCGGCGCGTCGGGCAGCCGGCTTCGCTTCAGGGCGGGACCGGAATGGCGGCAAAACGGCGGAACAAGGCAGACAGGGACGCCAGAAAGGCCGGCCGGCGGCAGCCCTCGCGCACGGGCCTTCTGGAATTCGCGGCGCGGGCTGAATTTCGCTATCGCCCCAATAATGCTTCGCCCCGGGCGGAACAGACCGGCGCAGGTGGCGGCCGTTTTCTGACCTCGGCGCAGAACTTCGCCAATCAGGTGCTTGTTCGTTCGCCACAGCAGTTCCATATCCGCGACACGGCGGTGGAAATTGATTGCGTGGCCAGGACGCGGTGGGCCGCAACCCACTACCGCAACCGGAAAGTGTTGTTCCTTTTGCCCAGCCAGGCCCTGGGCAACAATGTTTGCATCTTGTTGTTCTTGCAGGCCTTTATCGAACAGCATCGGCCCAAGGAAGTGGGCGTGTTCTGTGCGCAGTCGGCTAGCGATATCTATCTTCGCGCCGGCAACGTCACCGTTCATGCCCTGTGGCTGGCGCGCACGGAATTGCGGCGCTGGGACATGGTGATCGACCTGGGCCATCTGGAGAGCCGGCGTAATATTGAGTTCTGGCCGGTGGACATGGAGGCGGATCTGTTGGAAGCCTTCGAACTGGCGCCAAGCGAGACATATGCCGGCACGGCGAGGACCATCGAAACCGACATACCCCGCATCGGCCTATTCCCGCTGGCTTCCTCGCCACTGAGGACCCTGCCTGTGGCGGCGACCCTTGCCCTGGTAGCGGAGTTTGAAAGCCGGGGTGACGTCACTTTGTGTCTGAACCGCCATCAACGCCAGGGCCAGCTATATGCCAAGGCCATTGCATCAAAACTGCCCGACTCGGTGCAGGTGATCGACGCCTTCGCCTCCATTGGCGATCTCTTGGACCAGGTGGCCGCCTGCGACTATATAGTCGCCGCCGATTCCGGACCGGCACATATGGCGAAATTGTCCGCCACTCCGGGTCTGGCGGCCTACACCTCTGCCCCGGGCGAAATCCTGCAGGGGCGGTTTAGCAATCTGGCCCGTTGGACGGTGCCATATGAAGGCGCGAATTGCCGCGCCCCTTGCGGCCTCGCCGGGGTCCGCCAAACCACGGATGGTCGCATCGGCTGCATGGGGTCCCTGGCGGTAACGGCGGAGGAATTGCCCGAGGCGCCCCGGCGCCAGCAGGCCGACGCGGTCGATCGGCTATTCGAGGCGCCAGTGCCATGTATCAGGTATCTGGGAGAGAACCCGGGCAGCCTTGTCGCTGCCGTGCGAGAGGATTTCGAAAAACGTCAGGCCTAAATTTGCGGACCCGATACCACGCTGATTTTCCGCAAGTCGCACAGGTCCTGGAACAAAAGAAAACGGGGCGGACCGAAGTCCGCCCCGTCTCCTTTAGGTCAACCGTTAGATTGACTTAGAACGACAGGAACGTACCAACGAAGACAACCGTCGCGTCATTCTCGTTCGCTTGGTTATTCGCGTTGTCATCCAGATCGTGGAACTGGATACCGCCGACCATTTTGATGCCGGGACCGATATCGTAGGAACCACCGATTTCAAACGCTTCCGCTTCGTCTTTACCAGCACCGACGCCAGCTTCGACTTCGTTGCTCGCGTACTGGATACCCATACCCCATGGGCCGGTGACGTAACGCAGGTTGATAACCCAGGCTTCCTGATCCGTATTGGCAGCACTGGTGCCGTTGTCGTCGTAATAGTAACGACCGCCAACGGTGAAGCCGCTCCAAGACGCGCGGGCGCCCAGGGTCCATTCTTCGCGGTCTTCGTTGCCGGCCGCGAGATTGGCAGCTGACGTGCCTTCCACGTCGCCTTCACCCCAACCAGCGGAAAGGCCGATGTTGGCGCCACCGATCTTGCCGGTGTAGTTGGCGCCAATTTCGATCACTTCAGACTGCTGACCGGTGCTGGCGTCCGGATGGAAACCGGAATAACTACCTGTGCATGAGCCACCGTTGTTTTCGCAGTTCTCAGGCGTGTAGGAAACACCCAACTGGAAGCCGGCCATACGCGGCGTAAAGTAGGTGATCTTTTCACTGTCCGAGGTCAACTGGGCGTTGGTGGTCTGGAAACCAGCCGCGTTGCCGCCCACATTGTGGAACCGGCTGCCCGGTGAATTCAGGCCGGCGGACCAATGAGACGGAGCACTGGCGCCATAACCCATCAGATAATGCGCGGAGTTCTCGGAACCGACGTTGACCCGGCCAAAGCTGCCCGAAGCCCACATGAAGGTTTCGTCGATCTGGTCGCCGCAGGTCTCAGCTTCGAGCTGCACCTGGACACCAAACTGAATGCCATTGTCCAACGTAGTCTTACCGGTGAAAATGATTTCACCTTCGCGGTTGATCTGGTGGCTGCGGCGGTTGTTGCCAGGCTGCGCGGCCGTCGTGGCGGTCGCAGCGTTGTCATCATCACTGCCTGCTACCAAATAGGCATAGAAATAACCGCCCACGCCCATCTTAATCTTGTCAGCGGCCTGTGCCCCGCCGGCGACCACGCCGGCAGCCACGAGAGCCGTTGTTCCGTACAGCAGCTTTTTCATTGCTGGTACCTCTCCTTTGAATTTCGTCGCAATTGCACACAAACTAGGACGATCTTCCCGCCCTAACTCGACGCTATAAAGTCATCCACAGGTTCTGATTGCAAGCAATTCGCAGCGAGAATGTGTCGAAAACCCCGCACTGTGTCCGGATTGCAACATAATTGGCGTTCAAACGTTGAACATCGCGGAAAATCGCGGAATCAGGCGTAAACTGTCGAGCCAATACACGGCAAAAATCTCTTTAACCCACGCCGTTGAAGAACATCAGATAGACCAAACGTCCGTTCTCGTCGTTGTCACCGAAGGAAACGCCTGAGGTGTGAAAATACCAGGGACGCAACAGCACCAGCCGGTTGTAACGCATGGGAATGGTCATGGTTTTTTCCCATTTGCTCATATCGTTACTGTCTTTTTCGATGATCTTGCCGCCGCCTTCGAAGTAATTCTGAACGCCCATGTCTGCCAATTCTTGTGGATAAATCGGCGCCCGCTCCATGTTCGAGGCTTTGTGACGAAAGAATTCCGTGCCTCCTTGGCATTGTTCAGGCAGGTTCATGTAGATAATGGCGGACCAAACGACGCCCGGATCTATGTGCACCGTGTATTTGCGGTTCAGATCATCGGCGGCAAGGGAAATCCGCGCCCGGCCGTGGGAGGGCAGTTTGCTTTCCTCCACTCTTTCTCCGGTAAGATTGCTGACGAGGTCGGCAATTCCGGGCAGTTTTAGTTGCTGTGCGGAATCCCGGCCCGGATAATTGGCGTTCGGCCTGGCCTCCGGATAATCCATATCCAGCATGGTCCGCCGCACGGCGTTTGGGTCTTCGAAAAAGTCATCGACGATCAGGCAAGTGGTCAACATGGCAATCTATCGCTATGCAAAGGCCAATCCAGGCAATTATCACGAATCATTTATCACGGATCATATCGCGCGCCGCCCTCGCTATTATGGTGATTCGACATCGATCTGACGAGACTTCAGCGCCGTCGCCAAGGGTTGCAGATGCGTCTCGTAATTGCGCCAACGGCCCATGGACCCGCGATAGATGGGCTGGCGAACTTGGTCGTAGCTGGCTGTACTGACTATTCGGCCCGATGTGTGGAAATTCAGCACTTCAGGATCCCAAGGCAGATCAATGAACTCCAGCATCCGTCGGCTTTGCCCTTCTGTATCGGTGATCAGATCCTCATACCTGATTTCCAACAGCAGGGACCCCATGATGTTGGCCCAATGGCGGCCGAGACGATCGTAGCCAGCAAAATAGACCGCCAAATGCTCCAGATTCGCGGTAAAAGGCAACCGTTCGCCGAAATTCTGCACAAAACACGACAGACAGGTATCCATTGTATCGCGGCGGATGTGAATGATCCTCGCCCTGGGAAGCATTCTTTGGATCATGCCAACGTGCAGGATGTTTCCAGGCAATTTGTCGGTTATGCGCATATTCGCCGTTACCGACAATGGTTCTGGCAATGGTTCCGGCAATGTTTGACGAAGGCGCCGCAAATATAGCTGCGCCGCATCCTCCAGCGCCGCCGGCCCAGCCAAGCCGAGGCGTTGAGGAAAAGGCAGCTCCATAGCATTGCCGATGGCAATGGTATCGATCGCCTCGAACAAATAGGGCACCTCCCCGGCGCCATGGACGCTTGGGTGACAGGCCAGAATCTGCTCCACAAGCGAGGTCCCGGAGCGGGGCATGCCAACGATAAAAACCGCTGTTTCGTCCGTATTCGTGGCAATGGGAGTGGGCTCAGGGCTGTCAAAGAATTCGATCAAGGCATCGATATCCGAATCGTATTTCTCGCTATCGAAAATTTGCCGGGTCAGGGCATTGCCTGCCTGGAAATGACCAAAAGCACGATCGAAATCGCCGGTGCGTTCATATAGCCGCCCAAGAGCAAAGCGAAGGTTCATTTCCGCGGCGCCGCCAGCCTGGTCCGGTGTCAACGCCGCCAGGCTGCGTTCTGCCATCGCCGTAGCGTCGGCTTCGCGGTCCAGACGCCCTGCCAATGTGGCATAGGCAGCAGCCAGGGACGCGCTGATCGGCGCACTTTTTCCGGTTGATATTTCGGGCGCCAGTTTTTCCCAGGCTGCGTCGAAATCGCCCTCCCGTTCGTTCAGGTAAACCAAGCCGGTAATGGCGCCTTCGAGAGTTTCGTCCAACGCCAGAGCGTCCGCAAATGCCGTGCGGGCCTCTTCAAGTTTGCCCGCCGCGACCAGGCAATTTCCTAGATTGATGAATACTTCGCTATAATCGGGCCGGATATCCAGAACCTGCCGGTAGAGATCGATAGCATCGTCGTTGCGGCCGCGCACATGTACCAGAGAGGCCAGACTGGCCAACAATTCGGGATCACGAGGGGATATCTCCACCGCGATGCGAAATTGCGCCTCGGCCTCTTCCAGGCGGCCCAATTGGCGTAGGACTTGCCCGGCTTTCGCATGCCAAAGCGCTTCGGGCTTGCGCCCCTCGATCAGGGTCATGAATTCATCCAGGGCTTCCTCATCCCGGCCCTGAGCCGCCAGTACGGTGCCAAGGTGCAATCGGGCGGGCAGGTCTTCGCCAGAGGCCGCCAACGCCCCGCGGAAAGATGCCTCGGCAGCGGCAAGATTTCCGGCGGCATGTTGCGCCAGGCCAAGATTGCTTAAAAACAGCGGTTCCTGGGGCCGCAATGCCACCGCGGCCTGGATATGGCGGATGGCGCGGGCTTGATCGCCCGACTGATGCGCCGTTAGGCCGAGCAGATGCAGGGCGTCGGCATGCCGGGGATGCCGTTTTAGGATGGCTCGATAGGCCCGCGCGGCGGCGCCCAAATCGCCCGATTGATGTTTCGCCACCGCCTTTTGCAGTGCCAGGGCAACGGAATTTTGAGCTTTTTCCCTGCTTGACGCCACGGCGCAGAAGTTCCTTTTTAAATACGACCCGCGCGGCGCCAACGATTATGATCGGCGTGTTGCCGATACCGAGCGAAAATTTTCTATGTCGTTCGTATTCCGAACCGGCCGGGGACGTAGTATATAGCACTGTAGGATGAGGTGCATTTGGAGTTTTTGTCATGGCCACGAGGACGCAAAAACAACGGGCTGGCCATTGCCTGTCCCTCTGCGCCGCGGCATTGCTGCTGGCGGCTTGTGGCCTGGCCGATGCGGAACAGAATTATCCCCGCTCGGAAGGCTCGGGTCATAATCCCAATCCTACCGGGGAAAGGGAGACTGTGTTCGGTCCCGGCGGCCTAAACATCTTTGGCGGCAACAATTCCAACCGGGAGGGCGGCGGCGGTGGTGGTTCCGGGATCGGCATCAACAGTTTCCTCTGGCGCGCCTCTTTGGATACTTTGTCGTTCATGCCGCTTAATTCTGCCGATCCATTTGGTGGTGTCATAATCACGGATTGGTACAGCACCCCGGAAAATCCGGATGAACGCTTCAAGATGACGATCTACATCCTGGACCGGCGATTGCGGGCTGATGGCATCAAGGTGGCGGTGTTTAAGCAGACATTGGGTGAAACGAAGCAATGGCTGAATGCCGACGTCGCTGGCGATACGGCCGTGCAGCTCGAGAACGCCATCCTTATCCGTGCCCGACAGCTGCGTCTCGACACCCTTGAGCAATAATAGCACCTTGGACCGCGGCGCGGGGCGATTGGCCAGGATCCGCAGCCTGACGATCTAGTTTCTCAAAAACCCAACCATCTTGTGATGCCATCGCGTGGCCCGGACGTGAGGGTGTTATTTGAAAACCAGTCCCTTCCCCGCAAGGCCCTTATTCGATGACCTGGTCCGGCCCAAACTGTGCGGAGCCCGTATCTCGCCTTTGGTATGCCGTGGTCTTACTTCGATGGAAATTTCCATAACAAATTGATTCTAAATTAATTATGGTTAACAGAATGACTATGTAGGACCAGGCGATTGCCGCAGGCCATTGGATGTTCTGGCCCGGCATCACGGTTGCGATAGGCGATTGCGGGCTGTAAAGCCATATTCAAGAGCTCCACCGGCCACATTGAATTCGTAGCCAGGCGATCCTTCCAGGGTCAAAGGACGGTCCCTGAGTCAATCACAGCGCTTGCTGTGGAAAGTCCTCAGATGGTTAATTTTCTTAATAAATTCCGGTGCTTCAGCATTTACGAGAAGATCATTGAAACAGCTGTGGAGCTCGGCCTGGACCCCGACAGGTAGGTTGGTTATCCCTTCTGGAAGGCATGGATCGACTGGTTTTTTGCCCAGTTTCCGACATATGAAGCGCCCTGCCGGGGCACCTTAGTTTGCCGGGCCACGGCCAACAGATCTCGGTCTTCGGACTCAAGTATGGCCTAGTCGTACATTGGGCGAAACTTGGTTAAATATTTGTTGTATATGGATTTTCTTCTGAAAGGGATGCCTGTGTAGGACTAGTGTGCGAATTGGATTCGAAGTCAATGTCGGCTGGAGATCGCGGCCCGAGAAGGGTGGATACCGGTACGGGCCGAGGCGGGCGGATCAGGCATTGAATTTTATCGCTTGATATGACCTGCCGTTTATCAGATTTGTTGCTATTGCAAGTGGCCGCAGCCCGGCGAATTGTTGGCGTTGTCATCAAGGTTTGGCCAATCCAGGCGAGGACAATCAAGAAGCCGTTGTTGCCAGGCGGTTATTTTTTTGCGAAAACCCATTCATTGTAGGAAACCGCCGCTTGAACCAAACGGTGCGGCGTTATTTGGATGTTTAGACTCTCTCGGTACAGGGTAGTGAAAGGGCGCCGTTTTGGGTAGCCCGTCCGGCGGAAGGACAGTCATGGCGCGTTATAATGCCAAAACCACGGAGGCCAAGTGGCAGGCCGCTTGGACCGAGGCAGGAACCTTCGTAGCGGCCGAGGATCCAGACCGGGATCGGCCGAAATACTACGTTTTGGAAATGTTTCCCTATCCTTCTGGGCGCATTCATATGGGCCATGTGCGCAACTACGCCATGGGGGATGTGGTGGCGCGCTACAAACGGGCGCAGGGGTTTAACGTATTGCATCCAATGGGTTGGGATGCGTTCGGCTTGCCGGCTGAGAACGCGGCTTTGGAGAAGAATATCCACCCCGCCAGCTGGACATACGAGAATATTGACAATATGCGTACCCAGTTGCAGTCCATGGGCCTGTCCCTGGACTGGAGCCGGGAATTCGCCACTTGTGACGCTGAGTATTACCGCCAACAACAGAAACTATTCCTGGACCTACTGGAAAATGACCTGGCCTACCGGCGGGAGTCCTGGGTCAACTGGGATCCGGTGGAACATACCGTGCTGGCCAACGAACAGGTCATCGATGGTTGCGGTTGGCGTTCGGGGGCGCCGGTGGAGCGGCGGCAGTTGTCGCAGTGGTTTTTCCGTATTACGGCGTTTCAGGACGAACTGTTGGCCGCCTTGGAGGAATTGGAACGCTGGCCCGATAAAGTGCGCCTGATGCAGGCAAATTGGATTGGCCGCTCAGAGGGCGCACGCCTGCGTTTTGCAGTTTCCGGCCGTGATGAAGAGATCGAGGTCTTCACCACCCGTCACGACACCATCTTCGGAGCGTCGTTTTTGGCTCTGTCTCCGGACCACCCCTTGACGGCGAAATTGGCCGCTGAAAACCCGGAGATTGCCGATTTCGTTGCTGAATGCCGCCGTCTCGGCACTTCCGAGGAGGTGATTGAGACGGC
Organism: uncultured Rhodospirillaceae bacterium; assembly: GCA_964344935.1. Classification (GTDB taxonomy): domain Bacteria; phylum Pseudomonadota; class Alphaproteobacteria. The sequence goes on along the minus strand of CAYFPL010000005.1, from coordinate 50,285 downwards.
AGAGAAGTTGGGTCTGGACACTGGCCTGCGCGCCGGTCATCCCTTCCTGGATGGCGTGGAACTACCGGTATACGTGGCCAATTTCGTACTTATTGATTACGGTACCGGAGCCATATTTGGCTGCCCGGCCCATGACCAGCGGGACTTGGACTTCGCCAACAAGTATGGCCTTGTCGTACTTCCTGTAGTTGTTCCACAAGGTGTTGACCCAAAAGACTTTTCTGTTGACAAGGATGCCTATGTAGGACCGGGGCTCCTAGCCAATTCCGAGTTCCTGGACGGGCTCGAAGTCGAAGCAGCGAAGAGCGAAATCGCGCGGCGGGCCGAGGCCGGCGGTTTCGGGCAGGGTGAGACCATGTATCGCCTGCGGGATTGGGGGGTATCACGCCAGCGCTACTGGGGTTGTCCCATCCCCGTGGTGCATTGCGAGGCGTGCGGCGTGGTGCCCGTGGCGGAATCCGACCTACCCATTGCTTTGCCCGAGGACGTCACCTTTGAGCGGCCGGGAAATCCCCTTGATGACCATCCCACCTGGGGGCGGGTGAATTGTCCCAAGTGTGGCGGGCCCGGGCAACGGGAAACTGACACTTTCGACACTTTTGTTGATTCCGCCTGGTATTTCGCCCGCTTCTGCAGCCCCCGTGCACAACGGCCTTTGGATGCGGACGCGGTCGATTACTGGATGCCCGTGGATCAGTATATCGGTGGTGTCGAGCACGCTATTCTGCATCTGCTTTATGCCCGCTTCTTCACCCGGGCCATGGAACAGTGCGGCCATTTGCACGTCAAAGAGCCGTTTTCCGGGCTTTTTACCCAAGGTATGGTCTGTCATGAGACTTATCGGGACGGTGATGGGGCCTGGCTGGAGCCGGCCGAGGTGGGACGCACGGATGATGGTCGCCTCATTCGCTTGGACGGCGGTACCGAGGTTGTTGTTGGGCGATCGGAAAAGATGTCGAAGTCCCGCAAGAACGTTATCGACCCCGAGGACATCATCGAACGCTATGGCGCTGATACGGCCCGTTGGTTCATGCTTTCGGACAGCCCGCCTGACCGGGATCTTGAATGGACGGACGGCGGCATTGAGGGTGCCTGGCGGTTTACGGGCAGAATTTGGCGGATTATTGAGGAATCGGTGGATGAATTACCCGCGCCCGGGGTCGCCAAACCAGCAGCCTTCGACGACAATGCTCTAGCCCTGCGCCGGCAGACGCACCAAGCCATTGCGGCCGTTACCGACGGCATTGAGCGGTTTCAGTTCAACGTTTCGGTGGCGCGATTGTACGAACTGGCCAACGCCTTGGGCGCCTACCAGGCGGCTTCGGACGACGAAGCGGGCCTTTGGTCCAAGCGGGAGGCCATTGAAGCCTTGGTGATCATGATCTCGCCCATGATGCCGCATTTGGCGGAAGAAGCCTGGCAAACCTTGGGGCGGGTCGGTCTGGTGGCCGATGCCCCCTGGCCCGCAGCGGAAGAAAGTTTGCTGGTGGAAGACAACATCACCATCGCCGTACAATTGAACGGGAAGATGCGCGCCACTTTGGAAATCGGCCGCGATCAGCCGGAAGACGAGGTCCGCGCCGCCGCATTGGCGTTGGATCGGATAGAGTCGGCAATCGGCGACAAAGAGGTACGGCGGGTTATCGTGGTACCCAATCGTATCGTCAATGTGGTCGTCTAGGCTTTCCCTCATAGGTTCGGTGGGGGCCTGGCGCGGCGCCATTATCTTATTGTTTTTATTGGCGAACTGTGGGTTTCAGCCGCTTCACGGAAAGCGCAGTGCGGCCCTCCCCGGCAACACCCTGTCGGATATGTCCTATGTGGCGGTGGATACCATCCCTGATCGGGCCGGCCAAATGGTGCGCAACGAACTTCTCGATCTCCTCCACCCCGGCGGTATTGCGGCTCGGCCTGTTTTTCGTCTCAAGGTGCTGTTAAGCGAAAAGCGGGAAGGCCTCGCATTTCAACAGGACGATAGCGCGACCCGCTTCAATCTTCGCCTTACTGCCAGTTTCGAGATGACCGATACTCGCGATGGACGGTCTTTGCTGAAGGGGACGACCCGGGCCATTTCCGCCTACAATGTGGTGCGTTCTGATTATGCCAACCTGATTTCCCGGCGGGATGCATTGCAACGGGCCGCCGACAGCGTGGCGGCGGGCATCCAAAACCGTATCAGCATCTATTTCTCCCGGCTCCGGGACTGAGGCGGCGCCGTGGTAAAGGTTCAGACCCGCGCCATCGAAGGGTTTTTGGATAATCCGGACCCCTCCGTGGTCGCCGTGTTGCTTTATGGCGAGGACAACGGCCTGGTGCGGGAACGGGCTGCACGGCTTGCAGCCACCGTCGTGGACGACCCCAATGATCCCTTCCGCGTGGCTGAAATCTCCCAGTCCAGCTTAAAAGATGAACCCAGCCGCTTGTTTGACGAGATGGCGGCAATGTCGCTGACAGGGGGACGGCGCCTGATCCGCCTGACCAGCGCCGGTAATTCAAACAGTGCCGCCATCGAAGCGGTGCTGGACGACCAAACCATTCGTCCAGAGGGCAGTTTTCTACTGGTCGAGGCCGGTAGCCTGGGGCCACGGGACAGTCTGCGCAAACTATTCGAGGGTCATGAGCGGGGTGCGGCTATTCCTTGCTATCTGGACGATGGCCGTTCACTGGCGGCAGTCATCGAGCAAACCCTCGGCGCCCATGGTCTGTCGGTGGAGCCGTCCGCCCTGGCCTATTTATGCGAGAACCTGGGCACGGACCGCCAGGTGACACGCTCCGAGCTCGAAAAACTGGCACTCTTCAAGGGCTTAGAAGGTGGCGCCGTCAGCCTCGCGGACGCCGAGGCCAATATTGGTGATGGCGCACCATTAGCCCGGGACGATGTGGCCCTGGCCGCGGCCAGCGGCGATCAGACAGCGCTAGACCGGGCCCTGGGGAAATGCCGGTTGGCCGGCGAACAACCAATCGCCATTTTGCGGGCTATGATCCGTCACATGCAGCGCCTGCACCTTCTCTCCCTCAAAGCGGCGGCCGGGGAAGATGTCGGCCGGCTGGTGAAGTCCCACCGGCCGCCAATCTTTTTCAAGCATCAACCCATAATCCAGCGTCAGGTACAGCAATGGCCGCCGGGGCGTCTGGCCCAGGCCTTGTCCATTTTGACCGAGGCGGAGCTGGACTGCAAAACCACCGGCCTGCCGGCGGACGCCATCTGTGGCCGGGCCTTGATCCGTATCGCCAACGCGGCCCGGCCGCGGCGGGCAGGCTGAACACGAAGCAAGGGTACCAAGAATTCTATTGCGGACCGGCGTAGTGATGAATGTCGTCACTCCCGCGAAAGCGAGAGTCCAGAGCCATGTGTCGAAACTTGAATTGATGGAAACATCTGGATTCCCGCCTGCGCGGGAATGACCATGTTCATTGCGTTCCTAGTGCCGCGGCGTCTGGTTCAGGCGGGCCAAAATTTCGTCGAACTGTTCCAGGGTATTGAAAGTGATGCGCACTTCACCACGCTCACCTCGGTGCTTGATCTTGACCACCAAGCCCAGTTTTTCCGAAAGCTGATGCTCCACAGCCTTGGTGTCCGCGTCCGGAGTAGGACTACCAGGTAGTGCCTCTATTTTCGCAGTTTCCTGCGATTTCTTCGCCAGCGCTTCGGCCTGGCGCACATTCAAACCCTGGCGCACGATTTTCTCCGCCAGGGCTTCCGGCGCCTCCGACCCCGCCAGAGCCCGGCCGTGTCCGGCCGACAGACGGCCGTCGTGAAGCATCTCCCGCACCCCTTCCGGCAGGCTCAACAAACGCAGCATGTTGGCCACGTGCGGCCGGCTCTTGCCGGCGGACCGGGCTACGTCTTCCTGGGTGCGGGCGAAATCATGCATCAAACGGCGGTAGCCTTCCGCCTCCTCGATGGGGGTCAGATCCTCCCGCTGGACATTTTCGATCAGGGCCACTTCCAAGGCCTTGTTGTCATCCAGATCCTTGATGACGATTGGCACTTCGTAGAGTTGAGCTTCCTGCGCCGCCCGCCAGCGCCGTTCGCCGGCGATAATCTCATAGGTGTCGCCGTCATCCTCGACGCGGCGGACCAGGATAGGCATCAGGATGCCATTCTCGCGGACCGATTGGGTCAGGGTCTTGAGCGCCTCGTTATCGAAGCGTTGGCGCGGCTGATAGCGGTTGGGTCGCAAGTTTTCCACGGGCACCGTACGGGCGCTGCGCATGCGGTCCAATGTAGATTGGTCGTCGGGGTCCTCCGCCAACAGAGCTGAAAGACCCCGGCCGAGACCCTTGCGTGGTGGTTCGTCTGTCATCGCCTGGCGATCCTGGTTGGCCGGCTACGCCGCGGCGCCCAGGCGCTCCCGGCGCAGCATTTCGCTGGCCAATTGCATATAAGCTCGGCTGCCGGTGCATTTGTGGTCGTATAACAAGGCCGGTTTGCCATGGGACGGCGCCTCCGACACCCGGACGTTCCGGGGAATGATGGTCTTGTATACCTTGTCACCCAGATAATCGCGCACATCCTGGGCCACCTGGTCCGACAGGTTATTGCGCTTATCATACATGGTCAAGACGACGCCCTGGATCTCCAAGTCTTCGTTGAAGCCGCGACGAATGCGCTCGATGGTTTTCATCAACATGGAAAGCCCTTCCAGGGCGAAGAATTCGCACTGCAGCGGCACCACCACCGACTGCGCCGCCACCAAGGCGTTGACGGTGAGCAGGTTGAGGGAGGGCGGGCTGTCGATCAGCACGTAGTCGAAGGCCCCGTCAAGGGCGGCAAGAGCATCGCGTAGACGATAGGCCCGGCGGGGCTGATCGATCAGCTCTAATTCGGCGCCGGTCAAATCCACGGTCGACGGGATGATAAAGAGGCCAGGGATAGCCGTCGCCACCTGGGCTTTGGCCGCCGCCGCTTCGCCCATGAGTACGTCATAGGCGCTCACCGTCCGGTCGGTGCGATCGATGCCGAGGCCGGTGGATGCGTTGCCCTGTGGGTCAAGGTCCACCACCAGTACCCGCCGCCCGATGGCCGCCAGGCCCGTGCCCAGATTGATGGCCGTCGTGGTCTTGCCGACGCCGCCTTTCTGATTGGCGATGGCAATGACGCGGGGTCGCCCGACCGAGAGGGGACCCATTGCTGAATCGAGGTCGCCGGGATCGGATGGCAGCGGATTGGGAGAGCGGTATTCAGACACGGGAGATCTCCGTCAGCAGCAAAATAGAACCGGTATCATCCGTCTGGCTGGGGATGCGCCGGTGCGTCATTTTCCAATATTTTGCGGCTTCCGTCAATTCAGCATCAATATCTTGTCCCTTGAGCAACAACATACGGCCGCCAGACACAAGGTGTGGCGCGCCCCAATCTAGCAGCCGGGTCAGAGGCGCAAAGGCTCTGGCGGTGATGGTGCCTGCGGCAAACGGGGGCAAGGCTTCGATTCTGTCATTGTGTACAGTCACTTCCGTACCGGTGATTCGCGCCGCCTCGCGCAGGAAAGCGCATTTGCGCCCATCGCTCTCCACCAAATGCATGTTGTTAACACCAGTGATGGCCAGAATGAGGCCAGGAAATCCGGCGCCGCTGCCCAAATCCAACCAGGGTCCATGCGGTGCTTCGGAATTGTAAAATTGTGCCAATTGTATCGAATCGAGCATGTGCCGCCGCCACAAATCGGCCAAGCTGCCTCGACTCACCAGATTGATTCGCGGATTCCATTTACGAAGTAGTGCTTCAAAGGCATACAATCGCTCCAATGTTTCACGTGAAACATTGGCGGCCGTCTGAAATTCGGCGGCGGTCAGGGGCGGCAGGGCCTCGCCGCGCTTAGGCAACGGCCCGGTGTTTGGCCCGGCGTACATAGGCCAAAAGGATGGTCAAAGCCGCGGGCGTGATACCGGGAATGCGGGCCGCGGCGCCCAATGTCGCAGGACGGTGACGCTGGAGCTTTTCCCGCACTTCGTTCGAGAAACCGGCAATCTGGCCGTAATCCAAATCTTTGGGTAGGTGCAGAGCTTCGTCCCTGCGATAGGAATCGATATCCGCCTGCTGCCGACTCAAATATCCGGCGTAGTGAGCTTCAATTTCCAATTGAGCGGCGATCCCCGAATCAATGCCCGCCAAGTTGGGCCAAAGAGTGGATAGGCGCGCCATGTCAACATCCTTGAAGGCCAACAGTTCCAGCCCGGAGCGCCGTCGTCCATCCTCTTTTACGTTGATCCCCACGGCGGCGCATTCATGAGGTGACACCCGCCTGCCCTCTAGATAGTCCCGTGCCGACGTCAGAGCATCGATCTTGGCCCGGAAGGCCGCAGCCCGTTCGGCGCCCACACAACCCACGGCCAGACCCAGTGGCGTGAGACGTTGGTCCGCATTGTCGGAACGGAGCAGAAGTCGATACTCCGCACGAGAGGTAAACATGCGATAGGGCTCCTGGGTGCCCCGGGTCACCAGATCGTCGATCATCACACCCATGTAGCCATCGGCCCGGTCCAACACCATGGCCTCGTCGCCCGACGCCGACAGGGCCGCGTTCAAGCCGGCCAACAGTCCTTGCGCCCCCGCTTCCTCATACCCAGTGGTGCCGTTGATCTGTCCCGCCAAAAAGAGGCCGGACAAAGCGCGCACCTCCAGGCTGGGCCACAATTCCCGCGGATCTACGAAATCGTACTCAATAGCGTAGCCGGGGCGAATCACCTTGGCATTGCCCAAACCTGGAATCAGCGACAGCAGTTCACGCTGCACCTCTTCCGGCAGTGAGGTGGAAATGCCGTTGGGATAGACCGTGTGGTCGTCGAGACCTTCCGGCTCCAGGAAAATCTGGTGCCGCTCCCGATCAGCGAAACGCACCACCTTGTCCTCAATGGAAGGGCAATAGCGGGGGCCCGTGCCTTGGATCTGTCCCGAGTAAATAGGCGCCCGGTCCAGGTTGGCGCGGATCAGGTCATGACCTTTCGGGTTCGTCCAGGTGATGTGGCAATCAACCTGAGGATTGGTGATCTCCGGTGTCAGGGTGGAAAAAGGCTCCGGCGGGGTATCGCCGGGCTGCCGCTCCAGGCCGTCCCAGTCTACGGTGCGGCCGTCCAGGCGGGGCGGCGTGCCCGTTTTCAAGCGCCCCATATCGAGGCCCAAGTCGTAAAGGCGCTGCGACAACCCTGTGGCCGGTGCCTCGCCGATACGGCCCGCCGGCCAAGATTTTTCTCCCATGTGTATACGGCCGCGTAGAAAGGTGCCCGTGGTAATGACCACCCGGCCGCAAGGATATTCGCGGCCGTCATCCAATACCACTCCGGCGACAGCGCCGTCCCGAACCAACAGATCCTCAACAGCGCCAGCCTGAATGGTCAGGTTTTCAATGCCGGCCAGTTCCCGCTGCATGGCGGTGCGATAAAGGGCTCTGTCTGCCTGGGCGCGTAGACCCCGGACCGCCGGCCCCTTGCGTCGGTTCAGCATGCGGAACTGGATGCCGCCCGCATCCGCGATGCGGCCCATGAGGCCGTCGAGGGCATCGATCTCCCGCACCAGATGACCTTTGCCCAGACCACCGATGGCCGGATTGCAGGACATCTCGCCGATGGTGTCCAGACGGTGGGTGAGCAGCAATGTCCGTGCGCCAAGACGTGCAGAGGCCGCTGCCGCCTCACAGCCCGCATGGCCGCCGCCCACAACAATGACATCGAACAACTTCATGGAGCGGAACATAGGGAGGTGGGGTTAAGGAGTCAAAATTTCCCCAGAATTTTTCTTGCTATGTTTCACGTGAAACATCGGCTAGGCGGGTTCAAACACATCATTTGCCTATGCAGAAGTCCGCAAACACAACATCTAGAATATCTTCTACATCCACACGGCCTGTGATGCGGCCAAGATGCCGGGCCGCCAGACGCACATCCTCGGCCAAAAGCTCTTCGTCCGCCTGGGCAATGGCCCGGGCCAGGGCATCGCGGCAATCTTCCAATCCCTCTCGATGACGCAGCCGGGTCAGACCAGGTGCCTCCGCGCCGGCCATGAGCCGGGCCGCCTCTCCCGTCAGACGTTCCAGCAGCGCCTCCATGCCCTGTCCTGTCTTGGCGGAAACGGCCAGTCCTTGCGCTGGGGGTTGCGACGCAACGTCCGCCTTGTTGGCGACCAAAATGCCGTCCTGCGAAAGCACAAGGGATTCCGAGTCTGGTTGCGCGTCTGCCGCACAATCATAAAGAACGATCTTCAGGTCTGCCTGATCGCCCCGGGCGCGCGCCCGGCGCACACCTTCCAATTCAATGATATCCGAACTCTCGCGCAGTCCTGCGGTATCAGCCAGCACCACCGGATAGCCGCCCAAATCCAAATGTACCTCCACCACATCCCGGGTGGTGCCGGCCTGTGAGGAGACAATGGCCGCATCGCGCCGGGCCAAGGCGTTCAAAAGGCTTGATTTTCCCACGTTGGGGGCACCGAGTATGACCATGTGACAGCCATCCCGCAGGCGTTCACCGCGGTGCTCGTCATTCAGATGGATCGCGATCTCGTTTGCAAGGCGTTCAATAACCGGCCGCATCCGGTCCGCCATGGCATCGGGCAGATCCTCGTCGGGGAAATCGATATCCGCCTCCAGATGGGCCAGGGCACCGATCAGATCGGCCCGCCAGCCTTCATAAACCTGCCCCAGTTCGCCAGCCATCTGCCGTTGCGCCTGGCGGCGCTGCGCCTCTGTCTCGGCGGCGATCAAATCCGCCAAACCCTCGGCCTGGGTCAGGTCCATCTTGCCGTTTTGAAAGGCGCGGCGGGTAAACTCCCCTGCTTCCGCCAGCCGGCAGCCGGGCAAACTGGTCAGCGCCTTGAGCAAGGCGGCCGTTACCGTGCCGCCGCCGTGGCAATGAAATTCCGCCACATCCTCGCCGGTGAAACTCTGCGGGCCCGGAAACCACAGCAGCATGCCCCGATCAATGATCTCACCGTCCTTGGGATCGGTGAAAACCGCCAGTGTGGCGCGTCGTGGCATGGGCAGGTCCACCTGCCCGGCCAGAGCCTCCAGGGCGCTCCGGCACTGTGGTCCGGAAATGCGGATGACGGCGATACCTGCCCGCCCCGGCGCCGTGGCGGGGGCGAAGATGGTATCGCCGAGGCGCATCACCAATTCTGCAGGAATTCCGCCGGATCGGGCCGTTTTTTTGCCGGCTGTATGGTTTTCGCCGTGCCGATATGGATGAAACCCACCAAGGCATCCTTGGAAGCCAGGCCCAAGGCGCCTTTGACGTGGTCGTCATAACACGGCGCGCCAGTAACCCAAATGGCCTGATAGCCCCTGGAATGCAGGGCGTTCAGCAGGTTCTGCGCCGCCGCGCCAGTGGAAACAATCTGCTCCACTTCGGGTATCTTCGCCAAACCTTCTGTGATCTCGGCCCAAACCGCCAAGACCAAGGGTGCGCGGACGGGTTTGCCCCGCGCCTTTTCGATCTCTTCTTCCGAGGCACCGGGATCCCGCTTGGCCAGACTTTCGGCAAATATGTCGCCCAAGGCCTTACGCCGATCGCCGCGGATAGCGAGGAAGCGCCAGGGCCGCAGCCGGCCGTGATCGGGGGCCCGCATGGCTGCCTGCAAAAGCTCAAGAATTTCCCTGTCGCTGGGCGTGGGCTCGATCAAATTCGCCGCCGGTGTCGACTGCCGCCCCAACAAACATTCCATGGCATCCATATTATGCTCTCCCCAAATCATCGATCAAACTGCGTACAAATGGAATCATTTGAACACAGATAATTTGATCTAATTCAATAGGTTAGAGCAACTTATCCGCGTTCGAAAGAACGCGGGTTGCTCTAGTCCTCCTTGTCCCCCTGCCCCATGGCCTTGGCCCAAAAGGCTTTCTGCAGGTTCTCCCAACCCTGCAGACCGTCCTGAAGGCCGGCCGGCATCCAGGTCTTCAACAATGCCTCCAGATCGGCGCCGGCCACCGCCTCCTTCATGCGGGCCTGCATTTCCGCCAGCAGTTCCTCCTGCATGGGCGCCACATCGGGCAGGCCCAAAAAGGCGCGGGCCTCCTGGGGCGTGCAATCAATATCGATCTTGATCTTCATTTCGCCAATATCCCGCTTTTGCCCCGGCCGTCAACGTGGCAAACTTAGTGCAGGGGGCCCTGTTGGGCAATGAGAAGTGGATGGGGAATAGCGGCATGACAAATTTGCTGGGGTCCGAGACCTCGCCCTATCTTCTGCAACACAAAGACAATCCAGTGCATTGGCACCCCTGGGGTCCCGAGGCCCTGGCGGCCGCTGAAGACGCGGGCAAACCGATCCTGTTGTCCATCGGCTATGCCGCTTGTCATTGGTGCCATGTCATGGCCCATGAAAGTTTCGAGGATCCCTCCATCGCCAAGCTGATGAACGAACTGTTCGTCAACATCAAGGTGGACCGGGAGGAGCGCCCGGACATCGACGGGGTCTATATGACCGCTCTGAGCTTGATGGGAGAACAGGGCGGCTGGCCCTTGACCATGTTCCTGACACCGGCGGGAGAGCCATTCTGGGGCGGTACCTACTTTCCACCCGAACCCCGCTACGGGCGCCCCGGAATTCCGGATATCCTGCGCCGGGTGGCCGAGGTCTATCACAATGAAAAGGCTTCCGTGCGCAAGAACGCTGACGCCATCCTGCAATCATTGAACCGGAACCAGACCGGCCCCGATGGGACAGCGATTGCCATGGACCTGCCGATCCTGGATCAGGTGGCCCAGGCGCTGTGCAAACAGGTGGATACATATCATGGCGGCCTGGGCCAGGCGCCGAAATTTCCCCAGACCTATGCGCTTGAGATGATGTTGCGGGCCTGGCTACGCCGTCCGGACGCCGCCCTCTTGGGCGCGGTGGACAAGAGCCTGACGGGCATGTGCCAGGGCGGCATCTATGACCATCTCGCCGGCGGCTTTGCCCGCTATTCCACAGATGCGGAATGGCTGGTGCCGCATTTCGAAAAGATGCTGTACGACAATGCCCAGCTCATCGATATCCTGACACTGGCCTGGCAGGCCGGCGGCAACCCTCTCTATGCCCAGCGCATCGAGGAGACGGTGGCCTGGACCCTGGATGAAATGGTCGTCGAAGGGGGCGGCTTCGCTGCCACCCTGGATGCGGACAGCGAGGGCGAGGAAGGCCGTTTTTACGTATGGTCGGAGGCGGAGATCGACGAGGTTCTGGGCGCCGAGGCCGCCGCCTTCAAGGCGGCCTATGACGTCACCGCGTCTGGGAACTGGGAAGGCAAGGTCATCCTCAACCGCTCGCAATGGCCCGAGTTGGGCGACCAGGGCGCGGAAGACCGGCTCAAGGCGGCCCGGGAGAAGCTGTTGCAGCGCCGGGCCGGGCGCATCCGTCCCGGCTGGGATGACAAGGTATTGGCCGATTGGAACGGCCTGATGATCGCCGCCCTGGTCAACGCGGCGGCGGTTTTTGAGCGGCCCGCATGGGCAGACGCGGCCGTCGAAGCGTATGATTTTATCATCGAGCGGCTCTGTCTCGACGGGGATCTGATGCACGCCCACCGCCACGGCAAAACCCAGCACCGGGCCCTGCTGGACGATTACGCCAACATGATCCGCGCCGCCCTCATGCTGCATGAATACCACGGCGGTGAGCATTACCTGCGCCATGCCATCGACTGGGCCGCAGATGTTGAAGCGCATTTCGCCGACCCGGACCAGGGCGGCTATTTCTTCTCGTCCGACTTGGCCACGGACGTGATCGCCCGCATGCGTCACGGCCATGATAACGCGGTGCCCTCGGGCAATGGCGTCATGATCGGTAACCTGACCCGCCTGTGGCTGTTGACCGGCGAGGATCGTTACAGGGCACGGGCTGACGCCCTGGCGGAGGCGTTCTCAAGCCAGCTCAATACCTATGGCTTGGCCATGACGACGCTGTTGAATAATTGGGAACTGATGTTGCGGCCGTTACAGATCGTCATCATCGGCGCCCGCGATGTGGACGCGGGCAAAGCCATGCTGGACGCCGTGCACAGCCGGCCCCTGCCCAACAAGGTGTTGACGGTTCTGGCGCCGGGTGATGATCTACCCCAAGGGCATCCTGCCGGCGGCAAGGGACAGATCGACGGCCAGGTCACGGCCTACGTCTGCCTGGGCCAGACCTGTTCCCTGCCCCAGACCAGCGTGGACGGCCTCCGGGAGGCTCTGGCCATGGCCGCCGAGCCGCTGCCGGACTGAATAGGGGTCATTCGAGATGCCGCAACGCTCCCTGCACTCTCCCATCGGTGATCTGACTGTCAGTGTCGAGGACGGCGCCATCGTTTCCCTTGATTGGGGTTGGGCCCGGGACCAGGCCGCGGACGATCTGCTTATGGCGGCCAAGACCCAAATCGAGGCCTATTTCGACGGCAAGGCAGAGGCCTTCGACCTCCCGGTGCAGCCTGCGGGGACCCCGTTCCAGCGCCGGGTCTGGGCCCTGATGAACGAGATTCCATTTGGTAGAACAATGACTTACGGCGAAATGTCCAATCGGCTCAAATCCTCGGCCCGGGCCGTGGGCACGGCCTGCGGCGCCAACCCCATCCCCCTCATCATCCCCTGCCACCGGGTCCTGGCCGCCAATGGTTTGGGCGGCTATTCCGGCGATGGCGGCGTGGAGACCAAGGCCGCGTTGCTGCGCCTGGAAGGCGTGTTGTTGTAGTTTCGGCGGTTTTCCTTCCATCAACGGGCGTGACAAAACTCGCCCCAGCGGTTTAAAGTCCGGCCTCAAATCACCATCGAATGCGTGTTCGCGACGAACCGCGCAAGAAACAAACGCGGAGAAAGGCTCAACCAATATGGTCAAAGCAATCCAATTTCATAAACCCGGCCGCCCGTCCGTCCTCAAATGGGAAGAGGTGAAGCTGGGCAAGCCGCGCAAAGGTCAGGCCTTGGTCCGCCATACCGCGATCGGGTTGAACTACATCGATACCTATCAGCGCAGCGGCCTTTACCCCCTGCCCCTGCCCTCGGGCCTGGGTATGGAAGCCGCCGGCGTGGTCGAGGCGGTTGGCGCCGGCGTCAGCCATGTCAAGCCGGGCGACCGCGTGGCCTATGGCTCCGGCGCGCCGGGCGCCTATTCGGAAGCCCGGGTGATGGATGCCGCAACCCTGGTCAAGGTGCCCAAGGGCATTCCCGACGAGGCCGCTGCCGCCATGATGCTCAAGGGCATGACCGTGGAATACCTGATCCGCCGCACATTTCCCGTGAAAAAGGGTATGACGGTGCTGTTCCACGCCGCCGCCGGTGGCGTCGGCCTGATCGCCGGGCAATGGCTGAACGCGTTGGGCGTGCGCGCGATCGGTACCGCCGGCGGCCCGGCCAAAGTGAAACTGGCCAAGGCGCACGGCTATGCCGATGTGATCGACTATACCAAGAAGGACTTCGTCAAGGAGGTTATGCGCCTAACCAAGAAGGAAGGCGTCCCCGTGGTATATGATTCCGTGGGTAAATCAACCTGGGATGGTTCCCTCGACTGCCTGCAGCCCCGTGGCTATATGGTGTCCTTCGGCAATGCTTCCGGCGCCGTGGACAGTTTTGCGCCAGGCGCCCTGGCCGCCAAGGGTTCGCTCTATCTGACCCGGCCCAGCCTTGTCGCCTACACCGCCACTCGAAAAGAGCTGGAAGCCTCCGCAAAGGCCCTGTTCAATATGGTCAAGAGCGGCAATGTGAAGATCGAGGTCAACCAGACCTATGCCTTAAAGGACGCAAAAAAGGCACATTCCGATCTGGAAAATCGCAAAACCACAGGTTCGACCATCCTAATCCCGTAAACTTGGATGAAATCGAGGGTTTTAGGGCCGCTTACGCCAAGCGGCCCTTTTCCTTTCATGGGGTACTGTCAAGCCACGACTAGAATGCTATGGTCAGGCCAGAGGCAGCTGAACAGATAGGACAGACCAATGGCGGAATATATCCCTCCCACCCTGGACTGGGTGCGTGAACAGGTTGAACTCTACGAAGGCAGCGGCGGCACCGAAGGTACCACGCTCAGAGACACGGGCCTGCCCTGCATTATCGTTACGCATACCGGAAATAAAAGCGGCGGTATCAGAAAAATCCCGCTAATGCGCGTCGAAGTTGATGGCGCCTATGTACTGGTGGGCTCTTACGGCGGTCGGGAGAAGAATCCGGTCTGGGTCTATAACCTGCGTGCGCACCCGGATGTTGAAATCCGCGACAAGACAGAAGTCTTCAATATGCGGGTCCGGGAAGTAGAGGACGACCCGGAGCGCCAGAAATTGTGGCAGGCGGCGGCCGAGGCCTTCCCCACCTACAACGACTATCAGGCCAAGACCGACCGCAAGATCCCGGTTTTCATCGCCGAACAGGTCTGACGGGTTTTGACCAGATAGGATCAGTTCTTGCGGTTTTTTTCCAGTGCCGCGCTGACCTTGTCGATGGCTTCTTGCAGGTTTTCCCGGTGCGTCTCCGACATGGCCGGCTGCTGGGCCAATGAGTCTGCCCAATCTGTCAGAATGTCGGCGAGAAGGTGGTGGTGAAGGTGCATTTCCGCGGTGCGGCTGTCCTCGCCGCCGCGCATCAGCTTGATGCCCAGACCATCGTTCTCCGCTCGCGCCTCGAACTTTGAGCCGCGGGAGAATGAACCCATATAGAATTTATCCGGAAAATCGATGGCGACTTCGGCCTTGTCCAGCACCGTATGCCGTGATGTTTTCGCTGGTTTTTTTGCCATGGCGCACCCCTGGATCCTGCCATTCCGTTGCCCTGCGACAATAAGGCGCTAGCTGGGCGCTTCATTGACAAAGGTCAATTACGATACCGTGTTGCACAATCGTCGCCAATCGCATACATGCGCCCCAAGCAACAAAAATCATGAGGAAGCCATGGACGTTCTCGAAGCCATACAGTCGCGCAAATCGATCCGCGCCTTCACCGACCAAGAAGTACCGCGGGAGACCATCGAACAGATTTTGGAAATTTCCCAACGCGCACCCAGCGGTACCAATACCCAGCCATGGCATGTCTATATCTGCACCGGCGCTGTGCGCCAGGCTATCACCGATGATGTTCTCGCTCTGGCGGCGGAGGGCAAGGCGGCCAAGTACGAGGACTATGATTACTACCCACCGGTCTGGAACGACATTCATCGCGATCGCCGCCGCGGCGTCGGCTGGGGCCTCTACGGCCTGCTCGGCATCCAAAAAGGCGATCGGGAAGGCAGCGCCCGCCAGGGTGCCCGCAACTTCAAGTTCTTCGATGCGCCCGTGGGCCTGTTCATCACCACAGATGCCTATCTGGCCCGGGGCAACTGGGCCGATACGGGCATGTATGCCCAAACCCTGATGCTGGCGGCGCGCGGCTTCGGCCTGCATACCTGCCCACAGGCAGCCTGGATCCAGTTCCAAGAGCCTGTCTTCCGGCACCTGCAGATCCCAGACGACCAAGTCCTGGTCACCGGCATGTGTCTCGGCTACGCCGACGACAGCGCCATCGAGAACACCCTGGTCAGCGACCGCGAGGACGTCGCCAACGTGGCCCACTTCCACGGGTTTTAGACAGGGTGAAGCTGCGCGGGGATGACAACGCCCTGAACGAAATCCTCTAAGAACTTGAGAAACCGTGCTTGGCTTCCATTTCGCTGAGGCTGTCGTCGATGATTTCGACCATGCGGTCCACTTGTTCCGCCGTGATGCACAGGGGCGGCGAGAGGGGCAGGGTGCCAGCGACCCGGGTCAGCAGGCCGCGCTGAGCCAGGCCTTCGCCGAAGGTCTTCATCTCGTCATCCTCGTCCTTGAACTTCTCTTTGGTGTCCGGATCGCGGACCAATTCCAGGGCCGCCAGCAGGCCCAGGCCGCGTACTTCGCCAAAAGTGGGATGGTGGGACAGGCCTTCAAGCCCCTTGCGCAGGCGTTCGCCCATGGCTTTGGAATTCTCCACCAGGCCCTCCCGTTCGAAGATATCAAGGTTGGCCAGAGCGGCGGCGCAGGCAGCTGCGTGGCCGCCATAGGTCAATAGATGCGATAGCTTGTTCTTGCCCTCGAAAGCGGCGACCACGTGCGGCCGGCACAAAACCCCGCCGATGGGGGCATAGCCGCTGGCCAAACCCTTGGCTACGGTCATGATATCGCCCACCAGGTTCCAATGCTCCGAGGCGAACATGGTGCCGGTGCGGCCGAAACCGTTGATCACCTCGTCGGTGATCAAGAGCACCCCGTGGCGGTCACAGACCTCCCGCATCCGGGTCCAATAACCTTCGGGAGGCACAGCGATGCCGCCCGAGGCCGAAATGGGCTCGGCGATCACGGCAGCGACGGTGTTGGGGCCTTCATAGGTGATCATCTGCTCGATCTGGTCAGCACAGAGCAGATCACAGGCCGGAAAGCTCTGGCGGAAATCGCAGCGGTAGCAGTATGGCGGCGAGGCGTGCAGCACCCCATGCATGAAGGGGCTGTGATAGGGCTCGGACATTGGCCGGGTGCCGCTGACGCTCATGGCACCATAGGTGGCGCCATGATAGCTGCCGCGGCGGCCGATGATCTTGGAACGCTTCGGCTCGCCGTTGAAGTAATGGTATTGCCGGGCGATCTTAATGGCGCTTTCCACCGCTTCCGAGCCGCCGGAACAGAAGAAGGCCGTGGTCTGATCCCCCGGCGAGAGCTCCGCCAGGCGTGTCGCCAGTTCGATAGCGGGGATGGTGGTGGCCTGGGTGGAGGAAGCATAGGCGAGGGTGGAGGCCTGGCGAGCATAGGCCTCGGCAATCTCCGCCCGGCCATGACCCGCATTGACCAGCCACAGCCCCGCCAAGCCGTCGATATACTCTTTGCCCTCGATATCCGTCACCAAGGCGCCGTCGCCGGAAACCAGGATGCGCTTGCTGGTATCATCTGCCAGGGCCCGGTAGGCCGAGGCATGGATAAACAGATGTTCAGCACCCGCCTGCTTTAAAGCGGTTTCGTTGGGCCGGGTTTGGGTGTTCACGTTGTCGTTCATGTTCTCTCTCCGTCCACGGTACCGGGTTTCAACCCAGGCCCAGGCGTTCCGCTGTTTCCTCGATATATTGCACCGCCTTTTCGACCGGTCCGCCCCGGCCCCGGGGCAACAGGATCAGACGCTCGATGCCCAGATCCTCGTAACGTTTGATGGCATCGCCATCCACCTGGCCCTTGGGGCTGACGTTGATGGCCAGCGGCCCCAGATGCTCCGGCCGTTCCAGCTCCTGCGCCGCGGCCTGCAGGCCGGCGACGGATTCCGCCGCCGCCTCCACGCTCTGGTTGAAGCCGTACCAGCCGTTGCCGGTGCGCACAGCCCTGCGATAGGCGAAAGGCGACATGCCGCCGATAACGATGGGCGGATGGGGTGTTTGCGCCGGCCCCGGTTTCGACTGGATGCCCTGGAATGATGTGAAGTGACCGTCGAATGTGGGCTTCTCCTGGGTCCAAAGGGCCCGCATGGCGTCGATATGCTCGTCCACTCTGGCGCCCCGTTCGCTGCAGGGCCCGCCGCTGGCCTCGAATTCGCCGCGCACGTAACCTACGCCCACACCCACTTCCAGCCGGCCCTGACTGAGCACATCGATTCCGGCCAGTTCCTTGGCCAGAACCACCGGATTGCGCTGGGCCAACAGAATGATGCCGGAGCCGAGACGGATACGCGAGGTGGCGGCGGCGGCAAAGGCCAAAGCGGCCACCGTATCCACAAAATGATGGTCCGGCGCGATGGGCGAGGGCGGGGCCTGGGGATCGATCGCCACCACATGTTCCCCGGTCCATGCGGATTCAAAGCCGCAGCGCTCCACGGCGCCGAGAATTTCCGTGACCGCCTCCGGCGTCGCCAGGGGGCCCATGTTGAAACCGAAATAGCCGATCTTCATTTACCGCCACCTGCTCAATTGCCTTGTCACCCTTTGAGTGACCTTGAGACAACAGACAAGCCCGGGTCAACCCAATTCGGCGCGGAGGCGGTCGTGCAGGGCGGCCAGGGTATCGAGGATGGCATCGACGCTGCGGGCGCCGGACTGGAAGATCGCGGTGGCGTTCAGGGCCACGCCCTCGAAGCCCATCTCCTGCAACTGAACGGCGCGGGCCGCCACCTGGTCCGGCTCGCTGTAAAAGGCCTTGCCCTTGGCATCGCCGGCCCGGGGCGGCGGGGCGATCATGCTTTGCCAGCCGATGGCGTCAGGATCGCGGCCGGCGGCGGAGGCGGCCTCGCGGATCGCATCCATCGCTCCCTTGGCGAAGTCGGCATCGGTCACCTGGCTGGCCAGCCAGCCGTCGCCATACTTGCCCACCCTGGCAAAGGCGGCCGGTGAGTTGCCGCCGATCCAGATCGGCAGGGCGGCACCCTGCGGCGGCTTCGGCTCCATGCCCATGGCCCGGCTGGTGTAATGGTCACTTTCGAAATCGATCTGTTCATCGCGCCAGCAGGCCCGCAGCAGTTCGATGGCCTCGTCCATGCGCCGGCCCCGGTTCCCAAATCGTTCGCCCAGGGCCTCGTATTCCGAAGCCTGCCAGCCGATACCGACGCCACATCGCGCCCGGCCGCCGGATAGCGTATCGAGGGTGGCGAACTGCTTCGCCACCAGCACCGGCTGGCGCTGGGGCAGAACCAGGACCTCCGTGCCCAGGCCGATGCGCGTCGTCACCGCCGCGGCATAGGAGAGCGTCATCAGCGCCTCCAGGATGGGCATGGCGGCAGGATAGAAGGATTTGGCGCGGCCCTCGAGATCGAAGCCCATGACCACATGGTCGAACATATCCAGCTGGTTATAGCCGATATCCTCGATGCCCTTGGCCAGGCGGGCGACCATGGATGGGCCTTCGCGATAGGCGACAGAGGGGAATTCGACGGCCAGCTTCATGGGCCCAATCCTTTCCTTAGGGTGGCGGTTCGCAACAGATTATCGCGAACCCACCAGCCCGGAAAGGCGGCGGTGCTAAACGCTGGGGCCTAGGTATTCATGGAATCGAAGAATTCGTTGTTGTCCTTGGTGGACTTCAGCTTGTCCAAGAGGAAGCTCATGGAATCCATGGTGCCCATGGGATGCAGGATCCGGCGCAGCACCCACATCTTGGCGAGCGCGCCCTTGTCCACCAGCAACTCTTCCTTGCGGGTGCCGGACTTGATGATGTCGATGGCCGGGAACACACGCTTGTCGGAGAGCTTGCGGTCGAGCACGATTTCCGAATTGCCGGTGCCCTTGAACTCTTCGAAGATCACCTCGTCCATGCGGCTGCCGGTATCGATCAGGGCGGTGGAGATGATGGTCAGGGAACCGCCTTCCTCGATATTCCGGGCGGCGCCAAAGAAACGTTTCGGCCGCTGCAGGGCATTGGCATCGACGCCGCCGGTCAGCACCTTGCCGGACGACGGCACCACGGTGTTGTAGGCGCGGGCCAGGCGGGTGATGGAATCCAACAGGATAATCACATCCCGCCCATGCTCGACCAGGCGCTTGGCCTTGTCGATCACCATCTCGGCCACCTGCACATGGCGGGCGGCGGGCTCGTCGAAGGTGGAGGAGATCACTTCGCCGTCGACCGAACGCTTCATATCCGTAACCTCCTCGGGCCGCTCGTCGATCAGCAGCACGATAAGGAAGGCCTCCGGATGGTTGGCCATGATGGAATGGGCGATGGATTGCAGGATCACCGTCTTACCGGTTCTGGGCTGAGCCACGATCAGGGCCCGCTGGCCCTTGCCGATGGGCGAGACCAGCTCGATGACGCGGCCAGTCAGATCCTCGACGGTGGGATCATCCCGCTCCATGATCAAGCGCTGGTCGGGGAACAGCGGCGTCAGATCGTCGAAATGCACCTTGTGGCGGGCCGCCTCCGGATCGTCGAAGTTGATTGAGTTGACCTTCAACAGCGCGAAATAGCGTTCCCCATCCTTGGGCGCGCGGATTTCCCCTTCCACCGTGTCGCCGGTGCGCAGGGCAAAGCGGCGGATCTGGCTGGGAGAGACATAGATGTCATCGGGCCCGGGCAGGTAATTGGCCTCCGGCGCGCGCAGGAAGCCAAAACCATCCTGGAGGATTTCCAGGACGCCGACGCCAGTGATCTCTTCGTCGGCCTCGGCTGCCTGTTTCAACAGCGCGAACATCTGCTCCTGCCGGCGCAGGGAGGAGGCATTCTCAAGCCCCTTCTCCTCGGCATAGGCCAGGAGGTCGACGGGATTCATGGCTTTCAGTTCTTGTAATTTCATAATCTTGTCGTTTGTTTTTACTTGTGAAAATGGTGAAACAAATGGGGTAATGGAGGTCGCCGCACAGGGAGATATCCAGGCTGGTTCGGAAATGCGACGGTCGAAAAGGTAGCAGGCAGCTAAGAAAAAAACGTAAAGATTCAGGCTCTAGGAGAGGGGGACACGATACATGGCGCCGGACGGCGCCTAGGCCTTTGATCGTTGCTCTCAACTAACATAGGAAATGCGCGCATGAAAGCAAGAAATAGCATCAAATGAACGCTTTTTCCCAAAAATGATAGATTTGTGCAAAATTGTTACTATCTTGCCGCGTAACCGCCATCGATCAACAGGTCGGAACCGGTCATGAAGCTGGATTGATCGCTGGCCAGGAACACCGCCGCCCTGGCGATTTCATCAGGCTGGCCCAAGCGGCCCATGGGATGCGTTGGCCCCCATTCCCGCTCCGCCACTTCCAAGTCGCCGAACTGGCGGGCCAGGCGGTCGGTGGCGATGCCGCCCGGCGAAAGGGTATTGGCGCGGATGTTGTCTTCGGCGTGTTCCAGGGCGATCACCTTGGCCAGCTGCAACAAAGCGCCCTTGGTGGAGCAATAGGGCCCGCGGCCCGGCGTGGCGACCCGCGCCATCTGCGAGGCGGTGATGATGATGGACCCTTCGCCAGCCAATAACATATATGGAATCAAATACTTAGCAGTGAGAAAAACGCCCGTGAGATTGACCGACAGGGCCTGGTTCCAATCCGCCAGATCCATGTCCTTGATGCTGTTGGGTGGCGTGAAGGCGGCGGCATTACACATACCGATGCTGACGGGTCCCAGTAAATCGGCCACCGTCCCAATGGCGCCTTTCACAGAGGCCTCGTCCCTGACATCACACGGCAGTGCCAGTGCCCGGCCGCCAGCCGCCTCGATGTCTTCTGCTGCGGCCTCGGCCTTCGCCTCGTTCACGTCCAACAGGCCCACGGCGGCGCCTTCGGCTGCAAAGGCTTGAGCGGTGGCCAGCCCAATGCCCTGTGCCGCCCCCGTCACCACCGCCACCTTGCTGTCCAGAATGCCGCTTGCCATGATTAAATTTCCCAAATTCCAAACAAATTGATGCCTAAAACGGCCGCACGATGACCATGATAACGATGATGATCATGAACACCGTCGGTATCTCGTTCACTTTTCGATAGAAACTGGCCGGCCGGGTGTTGCTGTCACTCTCGAAGTCTTTGCGCCAGCGGGAAAGGTAGGCGTGCATGCTGCCCAGGCCGATCACGGCGCAGAACAGCTTGACCCAGATCCAGACCTGCCCGAAATCGATGACGCCGGGTGTGAAGAGCAGCGCAATGCCCAGAATGAATGCCACCATCATGGCCGGATTGATGATCGCGCGGAGGAGGCGTCGTTCCATGATCTTAAGGGTCTCAGAGAGTTCTGAACCCACTTCCGCATCGGCGTGATAGACATAAAGGCGGGGCAGATACAGCATGCCCGCCATCCAGGCCATCACCGCGATCAGATGCAGGGCCTTGATCCAGTCATACCAGTCGGCCAGAAAATCGCTCATGGGTTAACCTCCTACTCCGCGGCTTCGTATCCGCAACGGGAGAATTCCGGTGGGCAGCAGCGATCATGCGGCGCCAGACCGCATCTTGCCAGACCATCGGGCCAGGCCAGGGCAGTGCGGACCATAGCCGCCAAACCACTGATAAAGGCATTGTTTGTACCCACAGCCGGCACGCGGACATACGTTTCCACACCGCATTCATCAGCCAGCTGGCGGTAATCTATGTCCAGTTCCACCAGGGTTTCGGAATGTTCCGAGACAAAGGCAATGGGGGCCAGAACCACGGCGCGGCCGTCCCGACCGGCGCGGCGGATTTCGTCTTCCGTGTCCGGTCCGATCCATTCCAACGGCCCCACCCGGCTTTGATAACAGACCTGCCAATCCAGATCCTTGATGCCCGCATCGGCTAGGCTCCGGGCCACGAATTCGCAGGTCTGCTCCACCTGCCATTGATAGGGATCGCCCCGGGCGATGACTTTCTTGGGCAGACCGTGGGCCGAGAAAAGTAGTCTTGTAGGCCCTGCCGCAGTTGCGGCCTCCAGATGCGGCAATATCAAGGCCACCTGGGCTGCGACGAACCCGTCATCCTGGGCGTAGCAGCAGACCGTTCGTTCCGGCGCGGTCAGACCGACAACGCTGCGGGCGCGGCGCCAATCGGCAATGGAAGAGCCGGATGTCGTGGTGGAAAACTGCGGATAGAGGGGCAAAAGTATGACCTGGTCCGGGGCAAAATCCGATACCGCCTGAGCCACTTGATCAGAAAAGGGATACCAATACCGCATGCAGGGAAAGGCCTTGACTTCGCCCAGGTCCGCCAGGGCGTCTTCCAGGGCGCGGGCCTGCTTTTCGGTGTGCAGGCGCAAAGGGGAACTGCCGCCGATTTTGCTATAGATCTGCCGTGCATGGGGCGCCCGCCGGGTGGCGATAAACCAGGACAGCAACCGCCGGATGGGGGTCGGCGCGCCGATGATGGCGGGATCGTTGAACAGATTGCGCAGGAACGGTTTCACCGAGGCCAGATTGTCGGGCCCGCCTAAATTAAACAGAATGACGGCGATCCGCGCCATGCCCCCTCCTCCAGCCTGGAACAGCTAACGCGAAACCTAACCGCGCAGGCGTTCCGCCAAGCGCCCCACATGTTCCGGCGGCGTTTCCGGCACGATGCCGTGGCCTAGGTTGAAGATGAATGGACCCTGGCCAAGGGTTTCCAGAATACGTTCTGCCGCTGCATCCATGGCTTTGCCGCCAACGACCACCAATCGGGGATCAAGATTGCCCTGCACCGTGACCTCCGTCTGTACATGATCCCGGGCCCATTCCAGCGGTACGGTCCAATCAAGGCTGACGCCGTTGACACCCGAGACTTTGGCGAAATGCACCAGACCCGCGCCGGCCCCCTTGGGAAACCCGATAATCGGCAGATCGGGGAATTTGGCCCGCAATTGCCCGGCAATCTCCTGCACCGGCGCCAGGCACCAGCGTTCGAACGCATCCTCCGGCAAAACCCCCGACCATGTGTCGAACAATTGAATAACCTCGGCACCGGCTTCCACCTGTTTGACCAGATACTCCACCGTTGCCGTTACCAGCAATTCCATCAACTGCCCGAAACCGTCGGGGTCGCTATAGGCCCAATGCTTGACGATGGCATGATCCCGGCTGCCGCGGCCTTCCACCATGTAGGAGGCCACCGTCCAGGGCGCGCCGGCAAAGCCGATCAGGGTAACGTTTTCGGGCAGCTCCTGGCGCAATCGTGCCACGGTCTCATAGACCGGCCCGGCGGTGTCATGCAGACCATCCAGCCGCAGGGCATCCAGGTCCTGTAAGTTCCGTACCGGCTCCAGCACCGGGCCTTCGCCAGTGCGGTATTCCAGTTGCTGGCCGAGACCATCTGGTATCAGCAGGATGTCAGCGAACAAAATGGCCGCGTCCATGCCGAAACGGCGGATCGGCTGCAGGGTGACTTCCGTGGCCAGTTCGGGATTGTAACAAAGGTCGAGGAAGCCACCCGCCCGGGCCCGCACTTCACGGAATTCCGGCAGGCAGCGGCCCGCCTGTCGCATGAACCAGAAGGGAGGCCGGGGTAGTGTTTCGCCTCTCAGGGCCCGGACCAGCAGTTTTTCCTCTGTTTTCATGTGCCCGGTACGCTCCGCCTGATCCGCTGCTATTTTCCGCTTTCTTACATACAATCTTTTTAAAAGAAAGATGGTGGTAGTAGATGAATCCCTGTGGGTCCTGGGGATTACGTTTCATCCCAAGATTCGCGCCGGGATTCGTCCCCAAGACGCGATTCGGGTCCTTCAATGAGGATAACCCCCTGCCAAATCAGTATAGGCCTTCAATTCCCGGCCCTTAATTGGGTGGATAATTGGGATGAATCATTTCCTAACGATTCCTTAACATCATTTCGATTCGAGCGTGGGGCCTCGTCCCGCTCTTGGGAAGGGTCGCCATAACCAGCAGGCTTGCGTGCATGAAAATCCTTGTCAGGGAGGAAACGGCGGCTTATCCCCATCACTAACAAATCAGGAGACCCTCCCCCCGAAAGGTCCGCGAAATTATGGCCGTGTTCCATCTCCACCTGGTTTCCGACGCGACCGGTGATACCTTGCTTTCACTGGCTTCCGCCGCTCTGGCTCAGTTTGAAGGGGTGGACTGCGAGCGTCATATCTGGCCCATGGTTCGTTCCGAACCCAACATGGAACCGGTGGTCACGGCGATCGAGAAGAATCCCGGCTTGGTCATGTTCACACTGGTGGATCATGTTCTGCGCGAGAGGTTGTGGGATGAATGCCGCCGCCTGCAGGTGCCTTGCATTCCCGTGCTCGACCCCATCATTGGGGCCTTGGAGACTTTCCTCGGTGCCCAGAGCCGGGAGTTGCCCGGTCGTCAGCACATCATGGATGCCGACTATTTCGAACGCATCGATGCCATCCACTATTCCCTTGGCCATGACGACGGCCAAGGGGTAGAGGAGTTCGACCGCGCCGATGTGGTTCTGGTGGGGATCTCCCGAACCTCGAAAACGCCTACGTGCATGTACTTGGCGAACCGGGGCTTCAAGGCCGCCAACATTCCGCTTGTGCCAGGCATTCCCTTGCCGGATTCGGTATTGGAATTAAGAGACGTGCTGGTGGTGGGTCTTACCGCCTCGCCTGATCGGCTGGTGCAAATCCGCCGCAACCGCCTGCAATATCTGCATCAGGACGAAGATACCGATTATGTCGATATCCAGATGGTGAAAGAGGAAGTCATCAACGCCCGCCGTCTTTTCGACGCCAAGGGCTGGCCGCGCATCGATGTGACCCGCCGCTCTATCGAGGAAACCGCCGCCGCCATCATCGGCCTGCATAACCAGCAGCTCGAGGAACAAGCCGCCGCGCGCGGCAAATAGCGGCGTTCAGGCGTCTTCCTGGTCCCAAAGGAAGGCGATTTCCGGACCATCCCGGCCAGGTCGAGGCAGAACGGCGGCATCCTGGATGCTGAGCCATGGCTTGAGAAGATCGCGGTCCCGGTGCTGCCGGGCGCCGGGTCGAGCCGCACCGGTGCGTTCCAGGGTCAGCCGGTAGAGCATGGCGAAGGCGCCATCCTGGGTCTGGCTGTCCTGCAGCCGGGTCAGGGCGTAATTACTCAGATCATCGACGCCGGCCGCCGCTGCAGCCATATGGAATCGTTCCAGCGCCAGGCCCGTGGGTCGGATCAACAGGTATTGATCGATGCGGGGGCTTTGATCCAGCACGGTCAGACGGCAATCCTCCTGCCCGGCGACGAAGACCGAGAACCTTTGCCCCTGGGCGGAAAGCAACTGTGCCGCCATGGCGGCCGCGCTCTTTCGCCCCGCGGCGTTGGCGGGGAAGCCGAAATATTCGAAGAACTTGCCTTCCAGGGCCTCGACATAATCCTCGCCCCGTTCGAACAGACGGCGGTCGATGTAGCCCAACTGCTTGCCCAGTTCCTTGATCGCAGTGTCCGTCAGCCGCTCCACCTTGACATGCATATGGCTTAGAACGATGCCGTCGTCGTCCTCGCCGCGCTGGGCCAGCAGGGCATAGTCAAGGGAGATCAAACGCTGCAGCAAGGTTTCGAAGCCGTCGTCGTCGGCGCCCTCGTCCAGTCGGCAATGGCTGGCTTTGAAGTCCGAGAGATCAAGGTCGGGAGCCAGGCGCTGGATGTTGCGCCAGGTCACCTTGTTCGAGGCGCGCAGGCGGAAATGCTTGTTCAAGGGCCGGGGCAGGGTGCCGTCGATCAGGAACATCAACACCGTCTTCTGGTCCAGATGCTCCACACCGCTCTGGCTCACGCCCGGCAGTAACTGCGCGGCGTCGGTGAAGGGATAAGGCTTTCCATTGGCAATGAAGCGATAGAAACTGTCGATCAGGCAATGGCGCAGCAAGAGGTCCGTCAATCGCTTGCGGTTGGTCAAAAAGGCGTCGGCCGGCGGGGCGCTGGGAAGGGGGATGATGTTGCTGCTGTCCACCATCGGTTGTGTCTGCGAAGCCTCCGTTATCCCAACATGTTAGGTGCATTAAGTCATGCTGATTATGAATATAGTTGGAAAAGCACCAGAAACAACAGGATTATTGTTCGAATGGTGATTCGCGACGCTGCGCCCCTGGTCCTGGCGTCGGCCAGTACGGCACGGCGGGACATGTTGGTCAACGCGGGCGTGGACATCACCGTGGCCCCGGCGGACGTAGACGAATCGGTACTGAAAGCAGTGGCGATTGATGCCGGCATGGCGGCGTCGGACCTGGCCCCCCGGCTCGCGGACGCCAAGGCGCGAGCAGGCTCCGCGGCACACCCAGGCGCCTGGGTCATCGGCGCCGACCAGGTCTTGATCCAGGATGGCGAGGCTTTCGACAAGGCGCCCGATTTAGCGGCGGCCGCGGCTGTTTTGCGCCGGCTTTCGGGGCGGCGTCATGAGCTTTTTTCCGCCGTGTGTGTGGCGCGCGACGGCCGGGTGGTTTGGCGGCACATGGACCGGGCGGCGCTGTGGATGCGGCCTTTGAGTGACGCCTTCATCGAAGGATACTTGGACCAGGCGGGCGGCGGGGTATTATGGTCCGTGGGTTGCTATCAGATCGAAGGGCTAGGCGCACAATTGTTTGAACGCATCGACGGCGACCATTTCACCATTCAGGGCCTGCCGCTACTGCCTCTGCTGGCGTTCCTGCGCCAACAGGGCCTGATCGCGGCATGATCAGCGGCAAGGCGAAACTAGCCGGCGTCGCCGGCTGGCCGATCGCCCATTCCCGTTCGCCGCGGCTGCACAACTTCTGGCTCGAGCGCCACGGTATTGACGGCGCTTATCTGCCTCTGGCCATCGAACCGGCACATTTCGAAACCGCGTTGCGGGCGCTGCCACTGTTGGGTTTTGCCGGCTGCAATGTCACCCTGCCCCACAAGGAGGCGGCCCTGGCAGCCGTGGATCGGGCCGATCCCGCGGCCCGACGCATCGGCGCCGTCAACACGGTGGTGGTGGCCGCGGACGGCGCCCTGGAAGGCGCCAACACCGACGGCTACGGCTTTCGTCAGGCACTAGGCGAAGGTGCACCGGACCTTCGCCTGGGCGGGGCCCGGGCAGTGATGATCGGGGCCGGGGGCTCCGCCAAAGCCATTGCAGCGGCGCTGTTAGAGGCGGAAGTTTCGGAACTGGTGATCGTCAACCGTACCCAGGCCCGGGCGCAGGAGTTGGCGGATTCCCTGGGCGGCGCCATCACGGTCTCGCCATGGCAGGACCGGGCCGCCGCTCTTGCCGGGGCGGGGCTATTGGTCAACACCACGACCCAAGGCATGCAGGGCCAGCCGGCCCTGGATCTGGCGTTGGACGAACTGCCCGACGAGGCGGTCGTGATGGATGCGGTCTACACGCCCCTGATCACGCCTTTGCTGGCGGCGGCCCGGGAACGGGGCCACGTCATAGTCGATGGCCTGGGCATGTTGCTGCACCAGGCGCGGCCGGGCTTCGCCGCCTGGTTTGGTGTCGAGCCTGCGGTTGACCAAGCGCTCAGAGAATATGTATTGGCTGACCTGCAGGCCGATGGGTAGGGAGTATCACCATTGTTTGTTCTTGGTTTGACCGGGTCCATCGGCATGGGCAAATCGGAGACGGCGAAAATGTTCCGCCGCCTCGGCGTGCCGGTGTTCGACGCGGATGCCGCCGTGCATGAATTGCTGAAAGCCGGCGGCCGCGCAGTACGCCGGGTCGAAGCCGCCTTTCCTGGCGTTACCGTCAATGGCGCCGTCGACCGCCCAGCCCTGGGTGCCCGAGTGTTCGGCAAGCGGGATGAATTGCGCAAGCTGGAGGGGATTTTGCACCCCATGGTGGGTCAGATGCAGCGGTCATTCCTGGGCGGTGCTCACGCCAGGCGCCTGCCCTTGGTCGTGCTCGACATCCCGTTGCTGTTCGAGGGCCGAGGCGAAGAGCGCTGCGATGCCACCGCCGTCGCTTCCGCGCCCTATTTCCTGCAGCGGCAGCGGGTTTTGGCCCGGCCCAACATGGCGCCGGAAAAGTTCGAGAACATCCGCCGCCAGCAGGTCCCCGATGTGGTCAAACGCCAGCGCGCCGACTTTGTCCTGCCCACCGGTATGGGCCGGCGCTTCACCCTCAACAAAGTGGCTGCCCTGATCGCCGCCGTCAGCGGCCGCCCCGGATATGCCTGGCCGCCCCGCGGCCGGCCCCGCCGCCGCCCAACCAACCATCCGAGCCGGAGGCCCGTGCATGCGCGAAATCGTGTTCGACACTGAAACCACAGGCCTGGACCCGGCCGCCGGCCACCGGGTGGTGGAGATCGGCTGTGTGGAATTGATCAACCACATGCCCACGGGCGAGACCCGGCAATGGTATATCAATCCCGAACGGGACATGCCGGAAGAGGCCTTCAACATCCACGGCCTGTCGGAGGAATTTCTTTCCGACAAGCCCGTGTTCGGCGCCATTGCCGAAGATTTCCTGAGCTTCGTGGACGGCGCCGTGTTGATTGCCCATAACGCCAACTTCGATATGCGTTTCCTGAACGCGGAACTGGCCGCCCTGGACCGCCCCAATCTGCCCGGCGACAAGGTCCTCGATACCATCGCCTTGGCGCGCAGAAAGATTTCCGGGGCGCAGTACAGCCTTGATGCCCTGTGCCGGCGCTTTGACATCGATCTTTCGGCGCGGGAGAAACACGGCGCCTTGCTCGACGCGGAACTGCTGGCAGAGGTGTATCTGGAACTGATCGGCGGGCGCCAACCTGGCCTGGTCCTGGCCAGCGCGGGCGAGGCGGAGGTCGCCATAGAGCCGTCCGAACGCAAGGCCCGGCCGCCCCGGCTCCATGCGCCCACGGCCGAGGAAGCGGCCGCTCACCTGGCCTTCATCGCGAAAATGAAGGACCCGATCTGGAACAAGTGACCGTCCAAATTCTTCCGATGGTCCGGCAATCGAACGAAAGCCGCTCACATCATTCCAATCACAATGGACAGGAACGCTACCGCGAAAATGAGCGCTGGCGGAGCGAAATCCAGCGCCCAGAATTGCCAGACAATTCGATACTTCTGAGATAGTGCGACACGGTTCACATGACCTGGCGTCGTATTTTCCAAAGTAACTTGGTTCTCGCCCCGCAGTATGCCGGCAATGCGCAATTCCGCGTCACGCATTTGGTCATACCATTCAGTGATATCGATTCTCACATCAACCCAATACCTAACGCCATAGTAGATGAGTGTGATCAGGAAAATTCCCCAGATGGTGCTTTCCGCATTTGGTGTGATCTCAAATCCGAACGGTTCAAAGTTGGTGATTTCGATGCCGGGCGCGAATTTTAGAACCAAGACAGTGGCGCCAACCGCGAGAAGGTTCCGGCCATAAGCTTTGGTCCGATCCGAGGCAATGCGACGCAATTCCATGCGGCGAGACTACGGACTTTGATCACAACGTCAAATTGAAACGAGCGGGCGATTGTTGGCGGCGAATAATTTCTGCGATCGAACGCTTTTTTGAGAGATACTGACCAGTGGAAAATTGCTGTTCCGCCTTTCACACTGGATTTCGATAGGAGATCGGGAATGGCTCGATATCGATCTGGTTACAAACATCAGTTGGTTGAAGATTATGTTCATGATACTAGCATTGTGCCAGAGCAAGATATTAGTCTTGATTTCCTTGCCCTCAGCAAGGACGGCAAACTTGAGATTAAGAATGGCTACGCCTGGGATGGTCCCAGCGGCCCAGCCCTCGATACGAAGACTTTTATGCGCGCTTCACTGGTGCATGATGCCCTGTATCAGCTGATGCGCCTGAAGTTTCTATCGCCGGACTGGCGGGACGAGGCGGATGAACTGATGCGCAAGATCTGCATCGAAGCGGGCATGTGGCCGGTCCGGGCCTGGTACACTTACCATGCTGTCCGGATGTTCGCGGACAAAGCCGCTGACCCTCAATCCGCAAAGGAAATCATCACCGCGCCCTAACCTTCATCTGAACCCCCGTCATTACCGTTTCCCCCCTCGTCTTCGTCGATCTTGTCGGCGGAATCGCGGTAGAGGCCGGCGAAATCGATGGGCTCC
This sequence comes from uncultured Rhodospirillaceae bacterium, assembly GCA_964344935.1. Lineage (GTDB taxonomy): Bacteria > Pseudomonadota > Alphaproteobacteria. Next base: position 20,037 of record CAYFPL010000005.1, on the reverse strand, counting down.
AATAGCAGCGGCGGGAAGCCGCCGTCGCGGGTGGCATCTGCCACGATGCGCCGGGCGAAGGGGAAGAGAAGGCGCGGGCATTCGATCAGGCAGACCTGTCGCAAGCTGCTTTCATCGACGTTGAACAGCGTGAAAACGCCCGCATAGAGCACCTCGACCACGAAGGCCTTGCTCTCGCCATGGCTGGCCTGGGCGGTGATGCGCAACTCCACTTCGAATTGGCTGGCTGTCAGGCCGCGGGCTCCCACATCAACCGAAACCTCGATACTTGGCTGACCAGACTGGTTTGACAGGCTTTGCGGCGCTTCCGGGTTCTCGAAGGACAGATCCTTGACGTATTGGGCATGCACCTGAACATGGGGCGCATCCGAGGCCTGGTTGGTTTCCTGGGCGCCGGCGCCCGTGGTTTCGTCTGTCATGATGTCGGGATCTCGCTCTGAAGTGTGCGGCGGGCTTGGCTATCACGTCCCCGGCCCGGCGGCAAGGACCGACAGCGGCCGTTCGGTCAGTTCCGCGGTTTCCGCCGCCCATCGTCCAATGGGGTCGCATCGTCGGGGGCCACTTCCTCGAAATCCACGTCGATAATGTTGTCGTCGGGGCCTTGACGGGGCGGCGGCTGATGGGAGAATTGCTGGCCCTGGAATTGCCCGCTCGCGACAATGTGACGGGCCACCAAAGTACCCAACAATGTGCGCATGGGCGGCAGGAGCAACAGCCCGCCGGCGATGTCGGTAACGAAACCTGGCGTTAGCAACAGGGCGCCCGCGATTAACAGGCACAGACCGTCGAAAACCTCGCGTAGCGGCATGCGCCCCTCGGCCATTTGCATCTGGGCCCGGTGCAGCGTGGCAAGGCCTTGGCGGCGCAGCATATAAGTGCCGCCCAGGGCTGTGGCAACGACGATGGCCAGGGTCCACCACAAGCCGATAAAACCGCCGATTTCGATAAACACCGCGATTTCGATCAGGGGTACGGCGATGAACGCCAGCAGAATAATAAAACCCATGGTCCAAGCGCCTTGCCGCAAACCCTATCTAGGCCTATTTATTACAGGACGGACGGCGGTGCCAAAGCGCTTTCTTGCCGCATGTTCGCTGGACAGTCTCCGGCGCTGGCCGTAAGGTAGGTTTCCGCGCCATAGGCAGGCCGTTTGGTTGCCAGTAGCGGGCGGCGACCCGACGGATCAGGACAACTCCAGTCACGGCGAATGAGCCGGACGGGGGGGCCCTGGCTGGATAGAAAATCCAATAGGATCAACGACCCGACAGGACAGATGGAACACTGAATTCATGGGCGAGGGTCATTTTCTCGATATCATATTCCTGGCCATGGTGGCGGGCTTCATCTTTTTCCGCCTGCGAAGTGTCCTGGGCCGGCGCACCGGCAACGAACGGCCACCCGATAGGCGCGATGACCGTATTAGCAATGGCGGCGAAAGCGGCGATGACAACGTGGTCGCCCTGCCCGACCGGGGCAATTTCCGCGGCGAAGGGGGCGAAAGCGCCGATGTCCGCGAGGACGTCAATGCCCGCGCTGAGGAGGAGGCCGCTCTTTGGGCGGAAGATTCGCCCGTCGGTGCCGGCCTGACCAAGATCAAACTGGCGGACCACAATTTCGAGCCGAGCCAGTTCACCGAAGGCGCCAAGGCGGCCTACGAGATGATCGTCGATGCCTTCGCCACCGGCGACAAGGAGGCCCTGCAGCCCCTATTGAGCGAACAGGTCTATGACAACTTCGTCAGCGCCATCGATGATCGGGAGGACCGGGGCCATACCCTGGAAACCAAGATTGTCGCCATCAACGCAGCCGAGATCGTCGAGGCGGAGATGAAGGGCAAAAACGCCGAGGTCACGGTGAAGTTTGTTTCCGAAATGGTCTCCGTTACCCGCGATGAGGACGGCGAAGTTCTATCGGACCAGCCCGGCGGCACCCGCGAAGTCACCGACATCTGGACCTTCGCCCGCGATACCCGCTCTCGCGATCCGAATTGGCAACTGATCGAAACCCACGGCGAAAACTAGGAAACCGATGCCGCTGACGGAGGTTCAAGCATGAGCCGCCGTATCGCCGTGCTTTGGGCCGGCGGCCTGCTGGTGGCCCTGGGCCTGTTGCTGTGGTGGGCCACACGGCCCCTACCCCCCATAAAGGTGGGTCTGGACCTGCGCCTGGTCGCCGTCGAAGATCTGGACGGCTGGAAAACCGATGGCCGCGGCGCGGCGCTGCTGGCCTTTCGGCACAGTTGTGAACGCTTCGCCAAATGGCCGGACGACCGCGCCTTGAGCGGTGGCGGTCTGGGTGGCCGGGCGGCCGATTGGCGGGACGTCTGCGACCGGGCCAGGCAGATCAACCCTCTTGACGACACGGAGACGCAACGGTTCTTCGAGCGGCGCTTTAAGGTTCTGGCGGTCAGCTACGACGGCTCTGATACGGGTCTGTTTACCGGCTACTACGAACCCTTGCTCAAGGGCAGCCGAGTGCGGCGGGAGCCTTACGTCCATCCCCTTTACAAGCGGCCGGACGATCTGATCGCCGTCAACCTGGGCGAGTTCGATAAGAAATTGACGGGCCGACGCATCGTCGGCCAATTGCAGGGCAACCGCCTGCGGCCTTATTTCGAACGGCAACAGATCGAGGCCGGGGCGCTCGCCGGCCGGGGCCTGGAGGTGGTCTATGTGGACGATCCCGTGGATGCGTTCTTCCTGCAGATCCAGGGTTCGGGCCGCGTGGCGCTGCCGGATGGTGGCGAGATGCGCCTGGGCTATGGCGGCCGTAACGGCCGGCCCTATTACGCCATCGGCCGGGAATTGATCAAACGTGGCGACCTGACAAGGGAGACGGTCTCCATGCAGTCGATCCGCGCCTGGCTGGCAGCCAATCCGGCCGAGGGCCGAAAGGTCATGGACCTGAACCGCTCTTACGTGTTTTTTCGGGAGCTGAAGGGGCCGGGTCCTATCGGCGCCTTGGGTGTGCCGTTGACGCCGGGCCGTTCCATCGCCGTGGACCGGGGTCTCATTCCGCTTGGCATTCCGGTCTGGCTTCAGGCCAGCCGCCCTGATGCCGATGCCAGTGCGCCGGACCGGGTCCTCCATCGCCTGGTCGTCGCACAGGATACGGGCGGGGCGATCCGGGGCGGCATCCGGGGCGATATGTTCTGGGGCCATGGCGCCGAAGCCGCCGCCATCGCCGGGCGTATGAAGCATCCGGGGCAATGGTTCCTGCTGCTGCCGAACGCTCTGGCGGATCGGGCGTTAGGTGTTATAAACCCAAACCATGGCCAATGAGACCGCAAAAGCGCCCGTGAATGTGGGCCTGTTCGCCACCTGTCTGGTGGATCTGTTCCGCCCTACCGTTGGGTTTGCCGCCGCGCGCCTGATCGAGGCTGCGGGCGGCCGGGTGCATGTCCCCGAACAGACGTGTTGCGGCCAGCCGGCTTATAACTCGGGCGACAGCCACAACACCCGCCGCATCGCCAAAGCGGTGATAGAGGCGTTCGAAAGTTATGACTACGTCGTGGCGCCGTCGGGCTCTTGCGGCGGCATGATCGCCACCCACTATCCGAAACTGTTCGCTGATGATCCGGAATGGAGCCGTCGGGCCCGGGCCCTGGCCGCCAAGACTTTCGAATTGACCACGTTCTTGTCCGATGTGATGAAATTCGACGGGATCGGAACGGCCTATCCCTGCACCGCCACCTATCACGATGCCTGCGCCGGTCTGCGGGAGTTGGGCGTGCGCGATCAGCCGAGGGAGCTGTTGGGCGCGGTGGGCGACCTGGATCTGGTGGAGATGGCGGATACCGAGGCCTGCTGCGGCTTTGGTGGCACTTTCTGCGTTAAGTACGGCGAAATTTCCACGGATATCGTCTCCCGCAAGACCGCCAATATCGCGAAGAGCGGTGCCGATACGCTATTGGCCGGCGATCTGGGCTGTCTGTTGAACATCGCGGGGCGCCTGAAACGGGAGGGCTCCTCAATCGAGGTGCGCCATGTGGCCGAGGTCCTGGCGGGCATGACCGACGATGTGCCGCCTATCGGAGAGAACGGCGTCGACAATGGCGGCGAGAAAGACGGCGGGGACTAGGCCATGGAGTTCATGAAGCCCGGCGCCTTCAAGGACAATGCCCGCTCCGCCCTGGCAGACGACAATCTGCGCACCGCCATGACCATGTTGAACGCCGGCATGATCCCCAATCGCCAGGGCGCCGTGGACAAGCTGCCGGAATTCGAGAAGCTGTCCCGCCGCGGCCGGGAATTGAAGGACCATGTGCTGGCGCACCTGGACTATTACCTCGAACGCTTCGAGCGGAACTGCAAGGCAGCCGGCGGCCAGGTGCATTGGTGTTCGACGCCCGAGGATGCAAGACAGGCGGTGCTGGAAATCTGCCGCGCGGCGGACGCCAAGACGGTGACCAAGGGCAAGTCCATGATCGCCGAGGAAATCCACCTCAACCAATTCCTCGAACAGCATCACATCCAGCCCGTTGAGACCGATCTGGGCGAATACATCATCCAACTGGCCGAGGAGCCCCCCTCCCACATCATCGGGCCGGCCATTCACAAGACCAAGGACCAGGTCTCGGATCTGTTCCTACAGCATCACGCCAAGCTGGGGCGCACGGAACGACAGACCGAACCGCCCAAGATGGTCAACGAGGCCCGGGAGATCCTACGCCAAAAGTATTTCGATGCCGACGTGGGCATCACCGGCGCGAACTATCTGATCGCCGAAACCGGCAGTTCCATCATCGTTACCAACGAGGGCAACGGCGATCTGACCCAGATCCTCCCCAAGGTGCACATTGTCGTCACGTCGCTGGAAAAGGTGGTTCCCACCCTGGAGGACGCCACCACCTTCCTGCGCCTTCTGGCCCGTTCGGCGACGGGTCAGGAATTCTCCGCCTATACCACGCTGTCAACCGGGCCGCGCCGGGACGGCGATCTGGACGGGCCCGAGGAATACCACGTCATTCTGTTGGATAACGGCCGCTCCGCCATGCTGGGCACGGAGGTTCAGGACATGCTGCGCTGTATCCGCTGCGGCGCCTGTATGAACCATTGCCCGGTCTATCAGTCCGTTGGCGGCCATACATACGGAACGGTTTATGTGGGGCCAATGGGCGCGGTGCTCTCACCGGCCCTGCTGGGGGTGTCGGAAACCCGGCACCTGCCTTGCGCCTCCACCTTGTGCGGGCGCTGCGAACAGGTCTGCCCGGTCTCCATTCCGCTGCCGTCTCTGCTGCGCCGTTGGCGGGAACGGGCCTTCGAGGCGGGCGATGTGCCCGTACTGGAACGCTGGGGCGTGGGCTTCTGGGCCTTTTTCGCCCGGCGCCCCTGGCTCTATGGGCTGGGCGCCCGTCTGGCCATGCGGGCCCTGGCTTATCTTGGCCGCGAAAAGGGGCGCATGCGCAAGCTGTGGCTGGCGGGCGGCTGGACGCTTGGCCGCGACCTGCCCGCGCCCGAGGGCCGCACATTTCAGGAGCGTTGGCGTAAGCACGAGCGGGAAAGGTCCGCGCGATGAGCCGCGAGACCATACTGGGCGCCATCCGCCAGTCCCTAGGCCGGCCGGAACTGACCACCGAAGCCAAACGCGGCCTGAACGAACACATTTCCAAACACCGCGCCAACCTGATCCCGGCCCGGGCCAAGGGCGAGCGAGCGGAATTGATCGCCCGCTTCAAGGAGATGGCCGAGGATGCCGCCTGCACCGTGGAAACCGTGGCCGCAGAGGCCGCCGTGCCTGGCGCTGTCAGCAACTATCTGCGGGCCAATAACCTGCCCACGCAAGTGACCCTGGCGCCGGACGAATGGCTGACGGGGCTGGACTGGGACAGCGAGGCGCTACTGGACACCAAGCCGGGCCCGGCGGGCATTGCGGACATGGTCTCCGTCACGCCGGCCTTTGCCGGGGTGGCAGAGACCGGCACCCTGGTGGCGCTATCGGGGGCGGACCATCCCTCCACCTTGAACTTCGTGCCCGACTATCACGTGGTCGCCCTGCGCGCCAGTCAGGTGGTGGGGGCCTATGAAGAGGTCTGGGCGCAGCTGCGGAAAGTGAACAAACAGGGCCGCGGTTTCACCATGCCGCGCACGGTTAACATGATCACCGGCCCCTCGCGCACCGCGGACATCGCCCTGACCATCGAGCTCGGTGCCCATGGCCCGCGCAGTCTGCACATCGTGCTAATCGACGACGAGACCCCGACCGGCGATGGCGGCGAAGAAAGTGGCGAAGGCGGGCAAGACTAGGGGCGGGCCCGGCAAAGGGGCGAAACCGCCCCTGGACGGCGACGCTCTGTTCGAGGCTGCCATGCGTGGCACCGAACCTCTGAAAGACCGAGCGGCAAAAACCAAAAAAAAGGATACGGCGGTTCCTAAGAACAAGAATCGTGCGAGCCGCGCACCCGGCCAGCCGCCCATGTCTGCCGCCGCGGCGCCGGCGCCCGTTTTGCCCAGCGGCGGTCTGGACAAACGCAACGCCGAGCGTTTGCGCCGGGGTCAGATGAAGATCGAAGGGCGTCTGGATCTGCATGGCCATACCCAGGCCGACGCCCACCGCGCCGCTCATGCCTTCATCGCCGCCTCGCACCGGGCCGGCCGGCGCTGCGTCCTGATCATCACTGGCAAAGGCGGCGCGCGTCCCGATACCGAGGCCAGCTTCATGCCCGACCGGGACAGCGGCGTCCTGCGCCGCAATCTGCCCCGCTGGCTGGCCGAGCCGGCCATGCGCCCCTTCGTCCTCAGCCTCGAGCCCGCCCGGCCCCAGCATGGCGGCGACGGCGCCTTCTACGTCCTCCTCCGCCGCAAGCGCTAGGCCATATTCGGAATTGAACTACCCACCCGCTCCCCCTTCCCGACCACCCACAGGGTACCATGAATGGGTGGTCGGGAAGGGGGAGCGGGTGGCTCGGTGATTCGATGAAAATCGAAAATGGTCTAGGCCAATCCCCGACCAAACAGTTGCGCCCATATCCACAAGGTCGCCGGGGAGGGCTGCCTTGACAGCCCCAACCGCGAGGGGAGAATGTGAGCCGACAGTTGGGAGGCGGGAATGAAACTTGAAGGCTCATGTCATTGCGGCGCGGTGACGTTCTCCGTGGAAAGCCAGGCACCGCAACCCTATCAACGCTGCTATTGTTCTATCTGCCGCAAGGCCGGCGGCGCGGGCGGCTTCGCCATCAACCTGCTGGCCGACAACAATTCCATGGCGGTCGAGGGCCGGGACAAGCTGGGCGACTATCAGGCCCTTCGCGACGGCACGCCCTCGAAGCATCACCGTTATTTCTGCCGTCAGTGCGGCAGCCACCTTTGGGCCTGGAACGAAAGCTGGCCCGATCTGGTTCATCCCCTGGCCTCCGCCATCGATACGCCCCTGCCCCGGCCAGAGCATTTCGTCGACATCATGCTGGACAGCGCGGCCCCTTGGGTGGAACTGCACCAAGGCGATCACATCGAACGCTTTGCCGAATATCCCGCCGAGTCCATCGAGGCCTGGCATAAACGCCACGGCGTTTGGCTGGATTGAGGGATGGCGGCCGGGTTGACGCCGTTCGGGGCCAAGGTCCGCGCCCTGCGCCGGGACAAGGGCGTCAGCCAGAAGGATATGGCGCGGGATCTGCAAATCTCGGCTGCATATCTTTCCGCCCTGGAGCGGGGCCAGCGGGGCCGGCCCTCGCCGGTTCTGGTGGACCAGATCTGCGGCTATTTCCATATCATCTGGGACGACGCTGACAACCTGCGCCGCCTGGCCAAGTTGAGCCACCCCCGGGTGGTGATCGATACCAGCCAGACCGGTCCGGAGGCGACGGAACTGGCCAACCGCCTGGCCGAAGACATCGACAAACTGGCGCCGGATCAAGTGCGGCAAATGCTGGCCGTGATGACGGCGGAAAACTGAAGTAGGGATTGAGGGAGACAGCAGCCATGACCAAGGTGTTCCGGGACTATGATCAGGCCGGCCTGGATGCGGAATATAACAACCAGGCCAAGGTGCCGAACGGCATGGCACTCATGGAAGGGTTCGCAAAGGAGAGCGCCACCCTGAGGGAAAGCATGCCCGGCCGGCTCAATATCGCCTTTGGACCGGACGGCGAAGAAACCCTGGATATCTTCCCCGCCGAAGAGGCGGACGGTCCGGCGCCGATCCAATTCTTCATTCACGGTGGCTATTGGCGCATGCTGAGCAAGGATGAATTCTCCTACGTCGCCCGCGCCTTCACGCCCAAGGGTTGCGCCACGGTGGTGGTCAACTATGGCCTGATCCCGAACATCGATATGGATGAACTGGTGCGGCAATGCCGGGCTGGACTGGCATGGACTTGGCGCAATGCGGAAAGCTTCGGCGGTGATCGGGATCGCATTTTTATCTCCGGTCATTCCGCCGGCGGCCATTTGGTGGCGATGCTGATGGCGACGGACTGGCCGTCGTTCGACGATCAATCACCCAGCCTGCCCGGTGACCTGATCAGGGGCGGCTGCGGCATTTCCGGGCTATACGATCTGGAGCCTATTCGCCTTTGCTTCCTGAACGAAGTATTGAACCTAAGCGAGGCTGAAGCCGCGCGAAACAGCCCGGTGCTGTTGAAGCCCGGCGGGCCCGGCCCCTTGCTGTTGACATTGGGCGGCAAGGAAGGTCCGGAATATCTGCGCCAGTCAGAAGACCTGGCCGCGGCGTGGCGTCAGGCCGGATTGGATGTGACAGTGAAAGTCCTTGAAGGCCAGGATCATTTTTCCATCGTCGCTCAGCTGGCCGATGGGGAGTCCGAACTGAGCCGCATGATATTGCAGCAGATGGGCCTCTAGACCCGCAGCACCCGGGAGCCGCGAAAACTATCGGATAAGATTCTTTAAAGCCCTGGCTGATTCACATTCACGATCCCTTGAATTAACTGTTTACAACACCAACCTATTGGACGTAACATAGTTGGATTGCTATATATCGATTTGATATAATACGAATCGAATTGTAGAGCGATGCAAAATGTGCGTACAATGTTAACGCCGGCCGGTTAGCCTCGGCTGGAATTGGGGAATGAGTAGAGGTCATGTCGGAGCCATGTAATTTCGAAGTTCGCTTTTGGGGCGTTCGGGGCAGCATATCGATCTCGGATCCCAACTCGGTGCGCTACGGCGGCAATACCTCCTGCCTCGAAGTGCGCTGCGGCGATCGCTTGATGATTTTCGATGCCGGCTCGGGATTGCGCTATCTAGGCAACATGCTAACCAAGGCCGGCGAGCCGGTCGATGCCGATATCTTCCTCACCCACACGCACTACGACCACATCTGCGGCATCCCCTTCTTCAAACCTTTCTTCAATCCCCAAAATAATTTTCGCATGTGGGCTGGCCACCTGCTTCCCGATACCGATCTGCGCGGCGTCCTATGCGCTTTGATGACATCGCCCCTGTTCCCGGTGCCGCTGGAAATTTTCCAATCCAAGATCGAATTCCACGATTTCCTGGTGGGCGACAATCTCAGCGCCGGCTCGGACGTAGTGGTGCGCACGTGCTCCCTGAACCATCCCGACGGGGCCACAGGCTATCGCATCGAATTCGACGGCCGCTCCGTCTGCTACTTGACGGACACGGAACATGTACCCGGTGAGTTGGACCAGAACATCCTTGAGCTCATCGACGGCGCGGACGTGGTCATCTATGATTCCATGTTCACCGAGGAAGAGTACAAGAACTGCGTCGGTTGGGGCCATTCCACCTGGGAGGCCGGGGCCGATTTGTGCGATGCCGCCGGCGTCTCCCAGTTCATCATTTTCCATCATGACCCAGATCATGACGACGACTTCATGGACCAGATCGCCGCCGATGCTGAAGCCCGCCGTCCCGGCACCCTGGTTGCGCGCGAGGGCATGGTCATAAGCCCGGCGCGCCGCGAGGAAGACCTCAGCCTGCCGCAACGCCGGGCCGCCACCGCGGGTTGAGCCGCCACGGCCCCGTGACGGGCCGGCCGGTCCAATCGACCGCTGAATTTCGCTGCGCGCCGCCAGCTTCGGCGCTAGATTACTCGCTAGGTTAGCCTTTGTTCAGTTGTTCGGCCGCGAAGTCGGAGGGGCGCAATGTACAGGCGTAGTATGCGGTTGGGTTTGTTGACGGTGCTGGGTCTGGCCCGGCGCGGCTTTTTCATTCCCTACCGTTATGCCCATACCCTGCCCTACCCCGGTTCCAACCCGACCTATCCCCATATCGAAGAACTGATGGTGGCAGCGGAGCCGCGCTTTGAGGAGCTGCTGGCGGAGATCGACGCCCTGGAAGAAGATCTCGCGGCCTTGGGACACGAAGCGCCCCCGGCGCCACGCTGGACCCAGGACTGGTTCCCCACCCTCGATGCCGCCGCCGCTTATGCCATCGTGCGCGGGCGGCAGCCAAAACGCATCGTCGAGGTGGGCTCGGGCCATTCCACCCGCTTCATGAAACGGGCCGCCGACGACGGCGGCTTGGCCACCCACATCACCGCCATCGACGTTCATCCCAGCCGCTTCGTCGACCGTCTGGATGTGGAGTTCCTGCGCACCACCATGTCGGCGGTGGACCGGTCTGTGTTCGCCAACTTGGCGGCGGGGGATATTCTGTTCATGGACTCGTCCCACATTCTTATGCCCGGCAGCGATGTGGACGATCTTCTCAACCGGGTGATGCCGGAACTACCGGCCGGCTGTCTGGTGCATATCCACGACGTCTTCCTGCCCGACGATTATCCTGCCATCTGGGATTGGCGGGGCTATAACGAACAGCAGGGCGTGGCGCCACTTCTGACCGGCGGCGCCTACGAGATCCTGTTCGCCTCCCACTATATCTCTACCCGCATGGCGGAGCGGCTGGCCGCTTCCGCAATTGCGCGACTGCCGAGCAAACCGGGTAGCCACCCGGCCAGCCTATGGCTACGCAAATGTTAGCAGGCCTCGGCCGCGCTACGGGCGGTGCTGGTTCCGGGGGACCGGGCCATCGCCGGGAAAAAGAACTGCCGCCCCGGGTTCTGGAGGCGATCAGGGGCAACCAGCTGCAAAGTGAAATCCTGATCGCATCGGCACAATTGCTGATCGGGATTATCTGGGCGGTGCTGTATGCGGTGGCGCCGAAGACCGCCGCCGCCGGGATGTTCGAACCGGTGCCCATGGCCCTGGGCTGCTACTTGCTGTTTTCCATCCTGCGCCTGGCCCTGGCCTACCGCGGCTTTGCCGCCACCTGGTTCCTGTCTCTCTCGGTGCTGGTGGACATGGCGATCCTGATGGCACTGATCTGGAGTTTCCATATCCAGTACGAGCAGCCGGCCTCGTTCTATCTCAAGGCGCCGACATTGCTCTATGTCTTTATCTTTATCTCGCTCCGGGCTCTCTGCGTCTCCGCCGGATTTGTGCTGCTCTCGGGCGGCGCGGCGGCGCTGGGCTGGCTGATCATGCTGTACTACGCCATGGCCACCTCGGAAGCGCCGGATATGGGCGTGACCCGGGACTACGTTGCCTACATGACCTCGAACATGATCCTGATCGGGGCCGAGTTCGACAAGGTCATTGCCATCCTGCTGTCCACCGCCATTCTCGCCATTGCTCTGTGGCGGGCACGGCGATTGCTGGTCGAGTCAGTGATCGAAAGCCAGGCACATCATGATCTGGAGCGCTTCTTCGCGCCTGAAATTGCACACCAGATTGTCTCCGCCGAACGGCAAATCGAGGCCGGCCAGGGCGAGGTCCGTCACGCTGCCGTCCTGGATTGCGACATCCGCGGTTTCACCCCCACCGCCATGGGCATGGACCCGGGCGCCTTGATGGCCCTGTTGGCAGATTACCAAAACCGCATGGTCACCGTGATCCAGAGCCGTGGCGGCAGTATCGACAAATTCATGGGCGACGGCATCATGGCCACTTTTGGTGCCGCCCTGCCCACGGAGTCTTATGCCGCCGATGCCCTGCGCTGTGTCGAGGATCTGGGACGGGCGGCGGAAGCATGGCGGGCGGAGCGGCGGCGCCAGGGCGAAATGCCCCTGGATGTTGGTTTCGCGGTCGCTGCCGGGCCGCTGGTGTTCGGCGCCGTGGGCCAGGCGGAGCGCCTGGAATTCACGGTCATCGGGGAGCCGGTCAATCTGGCCGCCAAACTGGAAAAGGCCAACAAGACAGAGGCGGTGTCCGCCCTAACCACGGCCAAGACCTATGAGTTGGCCCGCGAACAGGGCTACCAGCCGGCTGCGGAAAAAGAACGCCGGCCCGCCCGCGCCGTCGAAGGCACAGGCGAACCGGTGGATCTGGTCGTACTTCTGCCGTGACAGCCCGGGTTCTAAACTTCGAACCGGCCTTCTGAACGGCCGCGGAGCGTCACGCTCCAGCGCACGCGCGTCAGATAAATACGCCTAGTCGAGCTCCATGCCGTCCATGCCGGAGTTCTTGCGCACATTCTGGCACATCTCGCGCAGGTGCGGGCCCAGCTCGGACGGATCGGCCATCTGGTCCATTTCCGCGCCCCGGCGCCAGCCTTCGCACACCGCGACCATGCCGCCGCCGGCCTGGATGATGCGGCCGGTAAGATCCTCGGCCTCTTCACTGCACAGATAGACAACCGCGGGCGCCACCCATTTCGGGTCGCGCACGGCGATCTCTTCTTCGGTCAATTCGCGCAGGCCTTCCGTCATGCGGGTATAGGCGGAGGGCGAAATGGCATTCACCGTGACGCCGATGCGCCGTAGCTCCCGCGCCGCAATAATGGTGAAGGCGGCGATGCCGGCCTTGGCGGCGCCATAGTTGGTCTGCCCCATATTGCCGTAGATGCCGGAGGTGGACGTGGTGTTGACGATACGCCCATTGGCGGGCTCGCCCGTATCCTTGTTCTTCTGCCGCCAATAGGCCGCGGCGTGGCGCGAGGGGGCGAAGGTGCCCTTCAAGTGCACCTGGATCACCGCGTCCCACTCCTCCTCGGTCATGTTGACCAGCATGCGGTCGCGCAGGATGCCGGCGTTGTTGACCAGGATGTCCAGCTTGCCATAGGTGTCGATGGCCTGGTCGATCATGTTCTTGGCGCCGTCCCAGGAGGAGACATCGTCGCCGTTGACCACGGCCTGGCCGCCGGCGGCAACGATCTCGTTCACGACTTCCTGCGCCGGGGTGGTGTCGGCACCCGTGCCGTCCACGGCGCCGCCCAGGTCGTTGACCACCACGGATGCGCCTTCCTTGGCCAGTAGCAGCGCGTTCTCCTTGCCCACGCCGCGGGCCGCGCCGGTCACGATAGCCACCCGGCCTTCACATAAATTCGCCATTGAGTTTCCTCCCAATCCATACACTGATTGCCATCGCCCAGGCTGCGATGGCCCAGGCCCTGGCACGAAATGTGCCTCCCACGTGCATAATTCAGTTTGCCGGAACAAGCAAATGCTGCGCGGCGGCTGTATCCGTCATTCCCGCGCAGGCGGGAATCCAGGGAAGCTGCCTGAGAGCATCGAATTTACGGAAGCATCTGGACTCCCGCCAGCGCGGGAGTGACGGCCAATCAATCGGCCTGGACTATATGCGGTCCCAACGAGAGCGCCGCTAGTTGCCCTGCTCGGCCAGGGCTTCCTGCGCGGTGCCGAAGATATCGGAGACATCGCCGCCGATCAGGAACACCGCCGCGATAATGGCCAGAGAGATGCCGGCGGCGACCAGCCCGTACTCCACCGCCGTAGCGCCGGCGCGACTCCCGACACTCGATCGCAAACGCAGCCAAAATTCGGAACCCATCTCACACCCCTCCGTGCGGTTTTTCCCCGGCGCCTTGACAGTCTGTCCGACCTTGGCAGGATTAACCATCAAAAATTCAGTGAGGATGCCCATGCTGCCGCAACCGCCGGGACCGGAGTTTCATACTTTCACCGCCATCGCTCGCTGTCCCAGGACGAAGCGGCTTGGCATCGCCACCGCCACGCGCTCTTTGGCCGTGGGCTCCCGGGTGCCCTTCGTCCGGCCCCGCCGGGGCGCCGTCGCCATCATGGCCATTGCCGATACCCGCCTCGGCCTGATGGCCCAGCGGCTGTTGAAATTGGGCTACAAGGCGCCGGGCGTGATCGAACAACTTGTGGCCGGCGATCCCTATTACGAATACCGCCAGTTGGGCGTGATCGACGACGACGGTTTCGCCGCTGCCCGCACCGGATCCCAGAACCGGGACTGGGCCGGCCATCATGTGCACGACAATTTCATTGCCCTCGGCAATGTGCTCCTGGGCGAACATGTCCTCACGGCCATCGCGGATGGCTACAACGCCAATCCGGACGACGAGATCGAGGACCGGCTGATGGCGGCCATCGAAGCGGGCCGCGATGCCGGCGGCCAGCACGGCGGCCAGCGCTCCGCAGCAATAGTGGTCTATGAAGACAAGGACTATGCCCGCGTCGATTTGCGCGTCGACGCCCACGAAGAGCCGGTGGGCGAATTACGCCGGGTGTTCGATTTCTACAAACCCGCCATCGAATACTACGTCCACCGCCAGGTCGACGCCCGCGTCAAACCGCTTTCGGAGGTGGTGGACAAGGAAGGGTATTGAGGAATTGTGCCTGCCGCGTGCGCTACCCTTCAGGCCATTGACGCGAGGTATGAATGACGTTCAAGACGCGGACGGCATCGTCTTCAAGCCGGTAGACAATGCGATAACTGAGGTTGGGTATCGAGAACTCTCTTGTCTCCGCAACAATGCCAGGGCGTCCCATTTCAGGAAAATTGGATACGAGCACAAGCGTTTGCTCTATCCGTAGTATGACTTCTTCAGCTGCTCGCTGGTTTTCTATCGCGATGTAGTCGAAAATTTCGTCCAGATCAGCTTCTGCTGACGGAGCGTAGATCAGTTTCACGGTCGGAATTTCTTTTTGATCCGATCGAAAACCTGTTTGTGGGTGCGATAGTCATCTGGATGCGTGTCCGCATGCCGAACGGAGGTCTTAATCTTGGCCTTTTTCCAGGCCAAGTAGTCCGGATCGTTGGAATCCGGGGACGTCTGCCCGGTGTCCAAGGCTTCTTCGATTGTAACGGCGTCTTTCTCGCTCATGGCGAACTGTATATCACAAATACGTTGGCGGGCCTACTTATACGGATCCGCCGCGTCTCTGAGGCCGTCGCCGAAGAAGTTGAAGGCGAGGACAACCAAGACCACGGGCAGCATGGGGAAGATCAGCCAGGGATAGGTCGCCACGGCGTTGATGTTCTGGGCCTCGTTCAGCAGCACGCCCCAGGAAGTGATCGGTGGGCGCAGGCCTAACCCGAGGAAACTGAGTGCCGTCTCCGCCAGGATCATCGACGGGATGGAGAGGGTCAAAGAGGCGATCAGGTGGCTCATGAAATTGGGCAGCAGGTGCCTCGCGATGACCCGGGTGGGGGAGGCGCCCATCAGGGTGGCGGCGGTGGCGAAATCCTCCTCCCGCAAGGCCAATAGCTTCGATCTGACGGCGCGGGCCAGGCCGGGCCAGTCCAGCAAGGCCAATATGATGGTGATGCCGAAGAACACGCCGATCGGGCTCCAGGTCACCGGCAGGGCGGCGGATAGCGCCATCCATAAGGGCAATTCGGGAAAACTTCGCAGCATCTCGATCAGGCGCTGGACGATATTGTCCACCCATCCGCCGTAATAGCCGGCCATGCCGCCCAGGGTGAGGCCGATGATAAAACTGACGGATATGCCGATCAGCCCTACGGTCAATGATATGCGCGCGCCATAGACGATGCGCGAGAACAGATCCCGCCCCAATCTATCGGTGCCGAACAGGAACAAGGTGCCCCGGACCGTGCGCTTGCCCACCTTCTCCTTCGATGGACAGAAGAAATGGAAACGCATGCGCCATTGGCCCCAGAACTTGTACTTTGCGCCGTCGCAGAAGAAGCGGATTTTCTGCACCTGGGTCTTGTCCACGGTGTAGATGCGCTTCATGCGCTTGATGTCCCGGGTCACCTTATAGCCATAGACGAAGGGACCGACGAACTCGCCCTCATGGAACAGATGCACAACCTGGGGGGGCGCGTAGATGAACTTGGGGTTGCGTTTGGTCAAAGAATAGGGTGCGACCCATTCGACCATCAAAATCGAAATATAGATGATGGCCAGGAAGATCATGGAACCGACGGCCAGGGGATGGCGGCGCAGCTTCCACCACATCAGGGTCCATTGCGAGGCCATGAAGAAGCGTTCCTGCTCCTTCGTCAACCGCTCCACGGAATGGGGGTTGAACGGGGCGTCGGAGACCCAGTGCTGTTCCTGATCTTCGCGCATGGTCATCGGGAGGCCTCCGAACCAAGGCGGATGCGCGGGTCAAGGGCGGCCAGGGCCAGATCCGAGATGAACATGCCCACCACGGTCAGGAAGGCCAGGAACAACAGGAACGAACCGGCCAGGTACTGATCCTGGCTTTGCAGGGCGCTGACCAGCATGGGCCCGGAGGTGGGCAGGCTCATGACCACGGCGACGATGGCGGAGCCGGAGATCATCTGCGGCAGCAGGTTGCCGATATCCGCCACAAAGGGGTTGAGCGCCATGCGCAGGGGATACTTGATCAACAGCCGGCCGGACTTCATGCCCTTGGCCCGGGCCGTGGTGACGTATTGCTTTTGCAGTTCATCCAGCAGGTTGGCGCGCAGGCGCCGGATCATGCCGGCGGTGCCCGAGGTGCCGATCACGATCACCGGCACCACCAGATGTTCGCAGATGGAGACGAACTTGCCCCAGGACATCTCGGCGCCGATATACTCCTCGTCCATCAGGCCGCCGATGGAAACGCCGAAATGTTTCTTGGCCAGGAACAGCAGGATCAGGGCCAGGAGGAAGTTCGGCGTCGCCAGGCCGATATAGCCAATGAAGGTCATGGCGTGATCGCCGATGGAATATTGCCGCACCGCTGTATAGACGCCGATCGGGAAGGAGACCGCATAGACGAACAGGATGGTGGTGAAGTTCAAGACCAGCGAGAGGAACAGCCGGTCGCCCACCACCTCGCCCACGGGGAGGTTATATTCGAACGACCAGCCCAGATCGCCTTGCAGGATGCCGGAGAAACCGTTGTTGCCCGGCCAGATGCCCAGCCAGACCGCGTATTGTTCCAGCATCGGCTTGTCCAGGCCGAATTCCTGGCGCAGGAAGGCCAGCTTTTCGATCGCGGCCCGATCACCGCTGGCGATCAGTTCCGCCATCTGGTTCGAGAGATAGTCGCCGGGCGGTAGCTGAATGATGATGAAGGTAACGACCGAGATCACCAGCAATGTGGGGATCATCACCAGGACCCGGTGTGCGAAATAGGTAAACATCCGTCCGCGGCCCCTGCCTTACCGATCCAGCCAGAAGGTGTCGGGACGGTAGATGCCGAAATGAGCGCCGGGATCCCAGTTATAGATGCCTTCTTTAGGTACGTTCCGCACGCCCTTTCTGACCACGATGGGCTGCTGCACCCCGGCAATGACGCCGATGGAATAGACCTGGTCCGCATGGATGGCCAGCATGCGGTGCCAGATTTCTTCCTTGCGGGCGGGATCGGCGGTGCTGATCCACTCCGTCGACAAGCGGCCCAGTTCCTGTGCCTCCAAAAGATCAGGGGCCTCGCCCGCCTGGCCGGAAGTCTCGAAATGCTGGCCCCATTTCGGCCACATCAGCTGTTGCTGCGACGTGGGGGCCAATTCCTCCGGGTTGGTCTCGGCCGAGGCAACGCCATTTTCCAGCCCGCTCCAGATCGACATCAGGGCCTGGCCCGAAAACACCCGGTTACGGAAGACTTCCCGTTGGGACGGTTTGATGAAAAGCTTTACGCCCACATCGGCCCAACTTTCCGCGATCAGTTCTAGCACGTCCGTCTGCTCGGTATCTTCGCCCGCGGTCTCGATGATGATTTCCAGGGGTCGGCCGTCCGGCATCAGGCGGATATCATCATCGTTGAATTTCGTAAGCCCGATCTCGTCCAACAACTCACTGGCCATGTCGGGGTCGTACTCGGCCCAGTTCTTCTGGTATTCCTCGCGGAACAGGGGGCTTTCGGGGAGCATGGTGTTGTTGCCCATGGTGGCGAGGCCGAAATAGAGGGATTCGTTCACCGCCTCCCGGTCGACGGCGAGACTCAGGGCCCGGCGGAAGCGCACATCCCGCATCAAATTGGCCCAGGCCGGATCGTTCGCATTCATGTTCGGGAACAGGGCCATATGGGCACCCTTGGCGATGCGCCAGAGATAGGTTTCGAACTGCCCTTCCTTTTCATTCTCGCGCAGGAAGGTGAGGTTATTGAAGGCCAGGCTGCGGGCCTGCAGGTCAACCTCGCCTGTGCCTGCCTTGGCGGCGATCAGTTTGCCGTCCGAGACGATCATGATCACCTTGTCCACATAGGGTAGTTGCCGGCCCTTCTCGTCCACCCTGTGATAAAAGGGATTGCGCTCGCCAATGAAGCGGGTCGCCGGCGGCCGGGTCTTATTGACCCAGGGTTGCAAGGTGGGCAGAGCCGGGTTGTCGAAACGGTACATGTTGTCGAAGCGATTGTGCAACGAGGCCCAGCTGCGGGTGCGGTGCTTGCGCAACAGTTTCTTCAGCTTCTTGGGTTCGGCGTATTTACCGTGGTACCGCTTGAGATAGTGGCTGGGCCGGTAGATGAACAGCGGCGAGGCCCCAGCCAGACGCGGCAGGAAGAACGGATTGGCCTTGGGCCAGGTATAGCGCACGGTGGTCTCGTCCAGCACTTCGAAGCTGGGTAGCTGGCCATCGGAAAGCATCAGGCGCGGCGGCCCGGCGGGCGCCGTCTTCTTGTTGTTGGCGACATCCTCCCACCAATAGCGGAAATCCTCCGCCGTGAAGGGGTGGCCGTCAGACCATCTATGGCCGGGGCGCAAATTGAAGGTAAAGCGACGGCCTTCCTCCACCTCGATGGATTCCAGGATGTCCGGGATTAGCTCGAACTTCTCGTTGTAGCCGACCAGCCGGGCATAACCGTAAACGACGAACAGGCGTACGTCCTTGGCCCGGCCGATCAGTGTGCGTAGTTCGCCACCTTGGCGACCGATGGTTTTCTTGCCTTCCAGGCGCACCACTGATGGGGCTTTCGGCAGGCGCAGGTTGACGGGGGGCAATTCGCCGGCCGCGACCTTGTCCGCCAGATAAGGCGTCTCGACATAATCCATGGCCTGGGCGCCGGCGAAAGTGCCGACGGCGAGGGCAAACGTCCCCAACAGCAGCGCCGCCGCTCGTCCCCTGGTCGCAATCCTCATCAAACCTCCCTCGGCAATTGGGCGGAGGCCTCGGCGCGCACGAAGTGGCCGCCGCCGGCGTCGATCATATCCGCCACGACGCCGTCGTCCAGGGTAAAGGGCGCGGGCCAGGCGGTCGGTTCCGAGGCTTTGCCCTCCATCAGCGCGGTGAGGTCCAGCTTGGCGCCCGGATCGGCCTTGGGCACGGCCGCCAACAGGGCCTGGGTGTAGGGGTGCATGGGGTTCTGGAACAGGGTTTCCCGGGGCGCCGTCTCTACAATGCGGCCGGCGCACATCACCGCGATGCGGTCAGCGACATAGTCGACCACGGCCAGGTTGTGAGAGATGAACAGATAGGTCAGGCCCAGCTCCTCCTGCAGGTCCTTCAAAAGGTTCAGGACCTGGGCCTGAACGGAAACGTCGAGAGCGCTGGTGGGTTCGTCCAGCATGATGAATTCCGGACGGAGTATGAGAACCCTGGCGACGCTGATTCTCTGGCGCTGACCTCCAGAGAATTCATGGGGGTACCGGTCGACAGATTCGGCGGGCAGTCCCACTTCGGCGAGAACGGCTTCCACCTGTTTTCTGGTTTCCCGTTCGCCGAGTTCCGGATGGTGAACCTTCAGGCCTTCGCCGACGATATCCAGAATAGTCATTCGCGGGGAAAGGGAACCGAATGGATCCTGAAACACGACCTGCAAATGTTTTCTCAGGTTTTTCATTTTTCCCCAGGGAAGCTCGATGATGTTCGTATTTCTATAAATAACCTCGCCGCGGACCTCCCTGTTCAGCCTCAGGATGGACTCCCCGAGAGTTGTTTTGCCGCACCCGGATTCGCCCACCAGTCCCATGGTCGAGCCTCTTTTAAA
>CAYFPL010000004.1:549228-568281 GCA_964344935.1 uncultured Rhodospirillaceae bacterium | reverse complement strand
CCCCTCGCGCTTGCGCGAAAGGGGTTTGACGATTTGGTCGGGGAGACAGGATTCGAACCTGCGACCCTCTGCTCCCAAAGCAGATGCGCTACCTGGCTGCGCCACTCCCCGACGGGCGCCTTATGTATACCGGGATGGCGGAAAGTGCAATTTGCCTTTTCCTATCTCCTGTTGACGCTGCGGGCCGCAGCCTGTGAAGCTCTGCTTGGCTTCTGACACGGTACGGATATCAGACCTGTCCGGCGGGTTTATTCGCCTTCACCGTCCGTGTCTTCTGTCCCGTCTTCTGCCCCGTCATCGTCCTTGGTGTATTTCTGGATCGCCCTGTGCAGGGACTCCATCAGTTCCTGGCCCATTTCACCGCCGTCGCCACTGACCCGGCCGGAGATCACCGCTTTCATGCCGTCCACATGGGCCTTGATCAATTCCACCAAATTATCGCTGCATTCCTCGGACTTGTGGGTGCATTTGAAAAGCGAGTCACCGAATTGCGTAATCAACGGATAGCCGAAGGTCCCCCCCTGCCCTTTCATGTCGTGGGCGATATCATGTATCGCGGCTACCTTTTCGTGGCGGATTTCAGGCGTATCCACGCAGCGCCGATAGTTTTCCAGCAACTCGTCGATCAGACTTTGCACCCAGTCGGGGTAATCCTCGGCCATCTTGTTGAATTCGGCTTCGGCCGCCTGGATCGCCTCGATCGGGATACCGCCCTTGTCGCCGGGTGCGAGACCGCCGCCAGAGGCTTTCTCCTGCAAGGCGTTGCGAATGATGTAAAAACGGACGCCGGGAACCTTGTCGGCCTTGGCTTGTGCAGCGGAACTAGACATGAACCACCTCCACATTACGTTCGTTGACTTTGCGGCGGCACTTCTCGGGCGGAATATCAAGTTTCTTGCGGCGCCGGTCAGGGCCGAAATAATTTGAAGTGTGGACGAACTTCCGCGGTTTGTTCACCACCTGCAACAGGCGCTGACCCAGATTGACCACCGAAAACGGCTTGGCCAGCATCTCGGTGGCGCCCATGGCCCGGGCCTCACGGACCTTTTCCTTGTCCGCATAACCGGTGACCATGACAAAGGGTATGAAGCGGTTGGTGCTTTCCTTGTGCCGGCGCACCCAACGCAACAGCATCATTCCGTCCACCGGGCTCATCTGCCAGTTGGAAAACACGATATCCACGTTCTGCATACCGGCTTTCATGGGATCCGACTGCACCAATTTCAGAAACTCTATTCCGGCGCCGCCGTCCTCGACTGTTTTCACATTGCCTACGCCCAGCGCCCGCAACGACGCGGACAGAAGGGTCCGCAAATAGGGGCTGTCATCGGCGACCAGGCAGGAAAAAAGTCCGAAATCATAATCGGACATACACGTTCCTCCGCTAATTTCTGGGAGGAGAGTGCCGGAAATTGGTTAATGACGGGTTATAGCCCTGGCAATCAGTGCGATGGTTTTTTGCCACCTCAGGTTGCTATCATTCACCGCCCCAGAGTGCGTCAGCCTGCTCTTTCGTGTAGTAGCCACGGCTCAGGTCCCGTTCGATCAGAGCCGGCTCGCGTTCGGCGGGATCGCCATAACCGCCGCCGCCGGGGGTGGAAACATGGATGATATCGCCTTCGGCAACGTCGATGCCCTGATCCTTGGAGAGGTGCGGCGGGGTATAGACCCCGTCGGGACGTTCCACGCGAACCTTGTTCACGGCGCCGTCCTGGCCCCCCAACACCCCCTGGGGGCCATAGCGGCCATGATCCATGACGAACGAGGCCCGGCCCCAGCCTTGGCGCAATTCGATGGCGTAATTGACCCCGAAACCGCCCCTTTGACGTCCGGCACCACCTGAACCTTCCCGCAGAGCGAACTCGCGGAAAAGCACGGGATAGCGTTGTTCCAAGACCTCCACCGGCTGCATGGTGGAAATGCCAATGGTGGAACAGCCGTTGCTCAAGCCATCCCCCTGCCCGCTGCCGCCATAGCCGCCACCGGTGAAGAGGTACATTACATACGGTTTATCCCGGCGCTGGTCGATGCCGCCCAGGGCAAAATTGCCGGATGTACCGGCCGGTGCCGCAAACAGACGGTCGGGCAGCGCCGGCACCAGGGCCGCGAACACGGCCTCGGCAATGCGCTGGCTCACCTCCGCGGCACAGCCCGACACCGGGCGGGGATATTCGGCATAAAGAAAAGTCCCCGTCGGATCAGCAATGTGTAGCGGCTCGAACGTGCCTGCGTTGATGGGTACCTCTGGAAAGATGTGCTTCATCGCCAAGTAGACCGACGACCGCGTCGTTGCGATCACCGAATTCATCGGGCCCTTGCAGGGTGGCGATGATTTCGAGAGGTCGAAATAGAGATCGCCCTGCCGTTTCTCGATGGTCAGATCGATCTTCAGGGGTTCGTCCACCACACCGTCGGAATCCACGCAGGCCACGGATTTGTACTCACCATCCGGAATATGGGCGATGCAGGCCCGCATTTGCCGGGCCGCGCGGGTGCGCATCTCATCGATGGCGGTTTCCACTACGTCCCGGCCGTATCGGTCCAACAGGGCCGTCAGGCGGCGTTCGCCGACCCATAAGGCCGCCGCCTGGGCCTTGATGTCGCCCAGGGTTTCGTTGGCAACGCGGATGTTGGAGAGGACGATGGCCTGGATCTCTTCGTCCAGTTCCCCACCCTTGTACAATTTCACTGGCGGCAGGCGCAGGCCTTCCTGTTCCACTTCCGTCGCATTGGCGGAAAAGCCCCCTGGCACCGCACCGCCCGTATCCCGCCAATGGCCGGTGTTAGAGAGCCAGCAGAATATCTCGCCCTGATAAAAGAACGGCATGGCCATGCGCACGTCCATCAAATGGGTGCCGCCCAGATATGGATCGTTGACGATATAGATATCGCCTTGGCGCAGGTCCTTGGCCTGGGCGATCACGGTACGGGTGGAAAACTGCATCGTGCCGACGAAGATGGGCAGGCCCAGCTCCCCCTGGGCGATCAGGGCGCCATCGTCCCGGTGATAGATACCATCGGAACGATCCATGGCTTCGGCAATCACGGGGCTGAAGGCGGCGCGCTGGAAAGCCAGGTCCATTTCATTGCAGACCTGGTTCAAGCCATTCTGCAGCACAGCCAAGGTGACGTGATCGAGTTCCGGTTTGTTTGTCCCCGTCATGGCGTTATCCCTTAAAAGCCGGCGGCACCTGGATCAACAAGTTCCCCGCATCATCCACCTCCACCTCGTTGCCGGGTTCGATGACGATGGTGGTATCCAACTGTTCCAGAATGGCAGGGCCCGTGAACCGGGCACCAATGGGCAAGGCGTCCCGCGCGATGATCGGCGTATCAAGCCAATCACCGCCAAACCAAACCTGGCGGCGGCCGCGCTCGGCGCCGGCGACATCTGCCGCCCGTAACTCAGGATCCATCAATGCGGCCAAAGCAACATCGCCACGGCGGCCGATGACAGCGGTATGCAGGGTCACGAGAACCGCGCCAATTTCCGGCAGATGCAGCGAGAAACGGTTGTAATAGGCCTCGTCGAAAGCCGCCTGAATTTCGCTTCGCTCCACGTTGGCGCTTTGCAGTGGGATGCGCAGCATATGGCTTTGTCCCTGATATTGCATTTCGGCCGCATGCACGAGGACCTCGCCTTCCAGGTCAATGCCCTCGGATTCGATGGTGGCCCGGCCCTCGGCGATCTGCAGGGCCATAATGGCGTGGACTTGCTCCATATCAACCGAGGCCAAGGGCTCATTGACCGTATTGACATAGTCGTGGCGCACGTCCGCCACGACACAGCCGATGGCGTTTGTGATGCCCGGTCGGGCCGGGATCAACACCTTGGGAATGGCCAGTTCGGCCGCCAATGCGGCGGCGTGTAGAGGTCCAGCGCCGCCGAAGGCGAACAGGGCGAAATCACGCGGATCATGTCCACGGGCCAGGCTGACCATGCGGATGGCGCCGGCCATGCGGTCATTGCCGATCTGCAGGATGGCTGCCGCCGTTTCCACGGCGTCCAGTCCCAATTCCGTACCAACACTGTCCACCAGCCGGTCGCGCACATGATCCATGGACACCGGATTATCCACCGCCAACAGAGCGTCCGGGTTCAGGCGGCCCAGAACGAGGTTGGCATCGGTGATGGTCGGATCCTCGCCGCCCCGGCCGTAGCAAATCGGTCCCGGCTCAGCCCCTGCGGAACGTGGCCCTACCTGCAACATGCCTGCGTCGTTGATAAAGGCAATAGAACCACCGCCTGCACCGATGGTGTGCACATCTACCATAGGCACGTGCACCGGCATGCCGTACTCCAACTGAAGCTCTGACGAGGTTGCGGGAATGCCGCCCCTGATCAACCCCACGTCCGATGAGGTCCCGCCCATGTCGTAGGTGATGATGTTGTCAAAACCGCTGCGTGCCCCGGTATAGGCCGCCGCCATGACGCCGGAAGCCGGGCCGGACATCACTGTATTGATGGCCTTGTCGGCCACGATGGCGGAGGAGACGGTACCGCCGTTGCCCTGCATGACAAGCAGGTCCCGGTCATATCCGGCACCAGTCAACTCGTCGCGCAGTCGTTGCATATAACGGGACAACACCGGCTGCACCGCGGCATTCACCGCCGCCGCCACACCGCGTTCGTACTCCCTGAATTCCGCCAGAATAGCGCTGCCGCAGGTGATATGCCCGTTTGGCCAAACTTCGGCCGCGACCTCAACCGCCCGCCTCTCGTGGGCATCGTTAGCGTAGGCGTGGAGGAAATGTATAACCAGGCTCTCGCAACCTTCCGCCGCCAATGCCTGGGCCGCCGACCTGACACCATCCTCGTCGAGGGCAGTAACCACGTTGCCATCGGCGTCCATCCGTTCGTCCACTTCTAACCGGAATTCACGGCTGACCAATGGATCGAAGCTGCCGATCAGGCCATAGGGATTGGGCCTGGTGCGCCGCCCAAGTTCCAGGACATCACGAAACCCCTTGGTGGTGATCAGCCCGCATTTGGCGATCTTCTTCTCCAACAGGGCATTGGTTGTCGTTGTGGTGCCGTGGATCAGCAAGGACAAATTGTTGCAATCGGAACCGGAGGCGTTGATAGCGGCCATGACGCCGATGGCCTGGTTGTCGGGCGTGGTGGGCACCTTCGCGATGCTGACCTGACCGGCCGCCTCGTCCAACAGGATCAAGTCAGTGAACGTGCCGCCGACATCGCAACCAATTACGGTACTCACAACCTTTGTCCCTCGTCCCCATGTTCCTTGCCCAACAGTTCCTGGGCAAGACCGCCGACGCTGGCCGCCTGATCGCCAACGCTCAGAAAAGCTCCCTGGATAACGCCTTGCGCCAATAGCCCCCTGGCCTTGTTCACGCCGGCGAGCAGGGCGGCGCGGCGCACGCCTTCCGGCAACGGTGCCACCGCGGTGGTGACCAGCAAATCACCCAAATCGCTATCGGGGTCCAGTTCGGCGGCCGGCAGGCGCTCTATGCCCGGATGATCGATATTGACATGGTTCGCAATGATCGTGGCGGCGACATCAGCTTGGGCGGCGCAATCCGCCAGCACCGTGACCGCATCCGCAATGCCCAGGGAATGACTGCGGCCCCGCCAGCCGGAGGTGGCGATACCCCGGACCGACAATTCGTGGCTGATGTCCACCTGGCCGGAAAGATGGCCAGTGGTAATGTCAGCGACGATACCAGCCTGCAGACAGGCACCAGGCGAAAGATAGAGGGCGATGTCACCGCCGTTGTTGACGTAGCCTTTCTCGAGACTCCGATCCGCTATGGCCGCAGCCAATACGCCATCTGCTACGGCGCCGGCCACGGCGGCCATGGGCGTCACAAACTCCTCTCTATGGGGCCAGGCTGCCTTTGCCATCGCCCGGGTGATGGTGCCGCGAAACATAGGGTAGGCCGCGCCCAAGGGACGGCGAAGAAGCGGCAGTTCGTCCACCAGGCTTTCCAGCAAGCCGTCAAAGAAATCCGCTGCCTGTTGATAGGCCTGCTCAACTTCTTCCGAGGCGCCGAACATCTCAACGATCAGTTCGATGGGTCCATGGCGCAAATGCAGCCGGCCGTCGGGGCCGCTTTCCAGTTCCGGTCCCGTCACGTATTCGCGCCCGTTTCCAAGGGCCAAGGATTCTCGCCGCACCAGGGCAAACTCTTGGCATCGCTATCCGCAAGCACATCTTCCAGGTTCCGCACCGCGTCCATATAGCCGCCCATCCGTTCATAATCGGCCAAGGGCAAGGTGAATTCGATCGGCGCCACCAACGCCGGTGTCGGGACATAACCAAAGGAGCCCGCCGGCATGCGGGTGACATCCACCATGAGGGTAATGCCGCCGCCAGGCCAGACATAGACCGGCGCCCCGCCGCAACTGACCGTGGTGATGCGTTCCCGCACCGAACGGGTCAGCCTGACCGGGTTCTGGGTCACGCCGGCACGCAAGGAACCGCCGGCCCCGGCCATGAACAAGACACTGCAAAGGGCCGGCTCGCAATTCTCGGCAATGCGGTCGACGACCACTTGCAGTTCGGCAGGCATGTCCGCCGCCTGCGGCGACAAATCCTCATCCAGGACGAAAAAAGCGGAATCTTCGCCCGTGGTGGAAACCATCAACAGACGCAATCCAGGCCAGGCATTCTTGTCCTCGACCCGGTCGATAATGGCCAGGGGATCATGAATGTCCGTGCCGCCCCAGCCGTCACCATGGCCGGCCACCTGGAAATACCGGCCCGGGGTGGAGCGACGGCCCCGCACCCGCACACCAGCGGTGGGCATGTCCAGGAACTTGCCCGCCTGATGCTCGCTCAGGACGCCGGTAATATGGTCATCCACCACGATTACTTCGTCCGCGAGACCATGCCATTGCGGCGCGAACATGCCGATGGTGGCGGATCCGCAACCGACCCGCATACGCACTTCCTGCTCGTCATCGACAATCGGCGATTTGCCTGCCTGCACCACCACCTTGGCACCGTCGTCAACGGTCAATTCTACCGCCGCGCCCTGGCAGAGATCCAGCATCATCTGACAGGTCACGGTGCCTTCCTTCTTGCTGCCACCCGTCAAATGGCGCACACCACCCAGGGCCAGCATCTGGCTGCCGTATTCGGCGGTACTGACGTGACCCACCTGTTCGCCCTCGCAACGCACAGCCTGTTGCTCATCGCCCAGGAAGCGGTCGGTATCGATCTTCACCTTCAGGCCGCAATAGCTGAAGATACCTTCGGAAACCACGGTGACCATGTCGACGCTGCCGGCCTTGGACGCGACAATAAAGGGTGCCGGTTTGTAGTCCGGGTAGGTGGTGGTGGAGCCAACACCGGTCACAAAGCTTTCCGCCCCGGCGATCAGGTTGCCGTCCCATTCGGCCGAATCCTGAAGGAAGGGCACCATATCGCCATCGCGATCCACGGTGCGCTGGGCGATCAACAGCGGATCAAGGCGGACCAGTTCGCCATTGCGATTGGCATAACGGTCACAGGCACCAGCCCGGCCCTCACGGATACGGCAGAGGACGGGACAAGCATCGCAGCGCACCAAATCGCTCATTGTGCAGCCACCCTTATTCCTTGGCGATCTAGAATTCCGGCGCGCAATCGATCGGGCGTCGCCGGCACCTTGTGCATACGTACGCCGGTGGCCATCTTAATCGCCGCAAGTATGGCTGGTGCCGTGGGCACCAGTCCCGGTTCACCGACGCCTTTGGCCCCCTGTGGACCGTTAGGATCGGGATCTTCCACCAAGATGACTTCTATTTCCGGCATATCACCCACGGTAGGAATCAAATAGTCGTGCAGATTGTCGGTTTTGCCCGGCAGATACTCCTCCATCAACGCCAGACCAAGGCCCTGGGCAATGCCGCCATGGATTTGCCCTTCCACCAAGGTCGGGTTGATCGCCTTGCCGACATCGTGCGCGGCGACGATGCGCATGACCTTTGTCGTGCCTAACTCCATATCCACCTCGACAACCGCCATCTGTGCCGCAAAGGCATAGGTGCCATACGGTTCCCCCTGGCCATGGCTGTCCAGGGCCGTCGCGGGGGGATCGAAAACACCCTCGCCCACCAGAACCACGCCGTCATTGTCAGCCGATAGTCGGGAGAGGGCAACCTCCGCCTCACCCACCAACAAGCGGCCTTCCGACAGGCTGATTGGCGCATCATCAGCGGCATTGGCAAGGCGTAGGACCTTCTTGCGTAGATCGGCGGCCGCCAGTTCCGTCGCCTTGCCGGTGACATAGGTCTGCCGTGAGGCGGAGGTCTTGCCCGCATCCGGCGTCAGATCCGTATCGCCGGTAACCTGTTCGATATCACTTATCGATAGACCCAACGCATCGGCACAGATCTGCCGCATGATAGTATAGCTGCCCTGTCCAATATCCACGGCGCCATTATAAAGGGTGACGCGACCATCGGCGGACAGGGTGACCCTGACCTCGGAAGGGTTGCTCATGCCCGTATTGCCACAGCCATACCACATACAGCCCAGGCCGACGCCTTGTCGGACAACCGGGTCGCCTTCATTGTGCCGCGCCACATCCGTCAGGGCTTGGTGCCATTGGGGACGCAGAGCATCCAGACATTGATCCAGTCCGGCGCTTGCCTCCAACAACTGCCCGGTGGCGGTACGATCACCGGCACGCAGGGCATTCATATAACGGAATTCGAGGGCATCTATGCCCACCTGTTCCGCCAAATCATCCATCAGTGCCTCATGCGCCAAAGCCACCTGGGGGACGCCGAAGCCGCGGAAGGCACCACACGATGGCCCATTGGAAAATACCGCCCGGGCATCCACGGATGCATTAGGCCAATGGTATGGGCCGCCGCCATGCACCGGCACCCGGCCCGCCACTGTGGGACCCCACGACGCGTAGGCGCCGGTATCGAAATCCGCCGTCATCGTCATGGCCTGCAGTTTACCGTCCTGATCACAGCCGAAGGTTGCCGACACCCGCGCCGGATGGCGCTTTGTGGTCGCCACCATGCTTTCGGGGCGGTGATAGACACAAGCCACGGGCCGGCCCAGTTCCCAGGCGGCAAGCGCCAACATGGGCTGGACGCTTTGGTCCAGCTTGCCGCCGAATCCTCCGCCGCAAACGGTCGGTACGATCCGCACTCCATCGGGTGGCAGATCCATGATCAGGGCGACCTCGTCCCGGTCCATATACGGGGTTTGCGTGGTGACATGGATTTCCAGTCGGTCGTCCACGCGGCGGGCATAACCTGCTTCGGGCTCGATATAGGCGTGTTCCACATACGAGGTCTGCCATTGATCTGATGCCGTATGGGCGCACTCATCCAGACTGCCGTCGCCTTTGCGCAGATTGGCGGCAATGAGAATATTGCCTGGTCGGTCGGCATGCAATTGGCGGGCTTCATCTTCTAGTGCGGCATCCAGGCCAACGATCGGGTCCAGGACCTCGTATTCGATGGGCATCTCATCGTCCGAAATCTGCGCCAGCGCGTCCCGTTCGCCCACCAGGGCCAGGATCGCCTCGCCGCGAAAACGGATTTCATCTATGGCGAAAACCGGCTGGTCCTTGAGATCGGGATAGATGCCATAGCATTTGTTGCCAGGAATATCTGCCGCCGTCAGGACTTTCACCAGTCCGGGATGGCGTCCATACAGGGGCGCCAGGTTGCCGATCCGAAACCGTGCCGCCATATGGGGTGAACGTACCGCCCGCAGCCACAGGGCATCGGCCGGGATGCCATCGGCACCGAACAGGGCGCTGCCGTCCAGTTTCCCGATCACATCCGTGCGTGGCAAGCGTGCGCCTACCGCGGCACCATTGTGTTTTGGCGCCACAATAGGGTCACGGCCCGCATCCATGACCGCATCGACAATATTCTGATAGCCGGTGCAGCGGCAAAGCACGCCGCCCAGGGCATCCTGAACCTGTTTACGCGTCGGATTTTCATAAGCTGCAGCGATATCCGTAGCAGCGGCCAACATGCCGGGAATACAGGCGCCGCATTGCACCGCGCCGTGCCGCAGGAAAGCATCCTGGACGCGGCTTAGGAAACCATTTGCCATCAGGCCGTCGGCGCTGATCACAAGTCCGCCATCTGCCCGCGCCGTCGGCACAAGACAGGCGCAAACCTGTCGGCCATTCAAGAGAACGGTGCAGGCGCCGCAATCGCCCGCATCGCAGCCCACCTTGACGCCGGTAAAGCCGAAATCCTCGCGCAGGGTCTCCGATAGCCGTGCCATGGGACGCAGTTCGGCCTCGCGCCAGGCGCCGTTGAGGAATATCCGCATGCCGACCCTGCTTTCGCTCATGAGGCTAATTCCCCAAGTAGGCGCCGGGTCATGGTCAACGCCGCGTCCAGACGATAGGCGGCGGTGCCACGATGGTCATCCAGCGGTGAAAGGTGTGCGAAGTGTTCCTGCCGGACGATGTCGGCCGAGAGCGGATGTCCCATCAGTTCCTGTTCCAGATCTGGCAGCCGCTGGGCAACTTCGGAACAGGCTCCGACGGAAAGATTGATTGTTTCGACATTGCCGGCGCGGTCCAAGATTACCAAACCTGCAACCATCACAATGGAAATGACCAAATAGCTGCGCGCGCCCAGTTTTAAAAAACCGCTGGCTCCATCCGCTACAGACTTCGGCACCAGAATGGAGGTCAGCAACTCTCCCGGTGCCAACGCCGTGCGCCGGTTGCCAAGGATGAAATCTTCCAACGGCAGCTCGCGGACACTATCCCGTCCCTCGATAACCACGCGGGCCTCCAGGCACAAGAGAGGCGGTACTCCGTCAGCGGCAGGCGAAGCGTTGCAGAGATTTCCGGCAATGGTGGCCGTGTTCTGGATCTGCGCTCCGCCGATCTGGCGGGCGGCAAGCTTGAGGCTGTCGAATCCCCTGGGGAGATTGGTATCCATCAGATCGCGCCAGGTTGTCATGGCGCCAATACGCCAAAACTCATCATCTTCGGATATACCCGAAAGCGCTTCGATACCGCCCAGGTCGAGGTAATCGTGGTTATGCTGGCGGCCGACCTGGGCTGGATAGTAATCGGTCGCCCCTGCGATGACGGTCAGGTTCCCATCCGCCAAGGCGGCCAGAGCATCAATCAATTCCGTGGGTCGGTGGTAGCTTGCCATGGCAATAGCCTACGCAAGGCCTTAGGCGCCGTCTATAACCCCCAGCATGGCGGCGACGGTAATCTCTTTCTCCCTTGGCGCACCTTCCCTGGCATTGGCCTTCTCATGGCCATCCAGCTTTTGCCAGTCACCGTAAGTGACGACCTGGACATTCCGCTCAGCCAAGGCCGCCTCCAGCGCCGCGCGGCCCGGCTTGCTGCCTTCGGGGATGTCTTCCAGGATCTGGCGTGCGGCCTCCTGGCCGTCAGGCCGGTTGGTGCCGATGACACCGGTGGGGCCACGCTTGATCCAGCCGACCACGTACAAGCCCTCGCCCGCACGACCGTCGTCACTAATGGCGACACCCCAATCGTCGTTGAATGGCAAGCCTTCCAGGCCCGAGGAACGGTAGCCCACTGCCGGCAACACCAGGCTTGTCTCTATCTCAAAAAATTCCCCCGTACCCACGGCCCGGCCATCGACAACTTCCGTGCGTTCCAGGCGAATGCCTTCCACCTTGTCGCCGCCGAGAATCTCCCGCGGCGCGGCATAGAACTGGAAATGCACGCGTTTTTCCAACTCGTCCGGCTGCCGCGGAACGAATTCACGCAACGTCGCCAGGTTGCGTTCCCGCAGGCGCCGGTCTCTATCGGACATATCCTCGTCCTCGGGCACGCCATCCGGTATGACGGCGCCGTCGATCTGCGGCACGCAATTCTCCAATTTGCCCATTTCGCGAAGTTCCACGTTGGTGAATTTGGCTTCCACCGGCCCGCGGCGGCCCAACATGTAAACATCCGTCACTGCAGAGTTCTGCAACGCATCCAGGGCATCGTTGGTAATATCTGAAGGTGAAAGCTCGTTCCGGGTCTTGACCAGCAAACGGGCAATATCGATGGCAACGTTGCCGTTGCCGATGACGCAGACATTAGCCGAGCTCAAGTCGGGGTCCAGTTCCACGAAATCCGGATGGCCGTTATACCAACCGACGAACGCGGCCGAGCCGATGACACCCTGTTTGTCTTCGCCGGGAATTCCCAGCTTGTTGTCCTCGGGCGAGCCAATCGCCAAGACCACGGCGTCATACATCTCCCGCAGCTCATCCAGGCTGACATCCCGTCCAATTTCCACGTTGCCGTAGTAGCGGAATTCGTCGCGGGCCGCCGTTTTGTCGAAATTCCGCGAAACGTTTTTGGTGGTTTGGTGGTCAGGCGCAACGCCATAGCGGATCAGCCCATGGGGTGCGGGCAGCCGTTCGATCATGTCGATTTCGCATTCCGCATCCGATTTGGCCAGCGCCTCGGCCGTATAGAACCCGCTTGGGCCCGAGCCCACGATAGCCACGCGAATGGGCATGGACAGCCTCCCCCGTACTCTTTTGTTTAGCTAACCGCCCGACTAACTCCCGACGGTCCAGGTTGCGCCCCCACGCAACAATGCATTCATGTCGGCCTCGCCATTGGCGGAACGTGCGGTTTCTATCTGCTGATGCACTGCTAAGTCATAGGCGGGTGCGGGCTCGCAATAGAGGACACCCACAGCTACCGGGAATTCCGGATTGTGCATGTCCGCCAGCAGACCCGCCTGCACCCGGTTGGTCTCGTCGTGGCGGAGAAGATCGTCCTCGGTAATACCATCGACGCCTAGCTGTACCACTTCCAGCGCCATTGAACCCGGCGTCATACGGATACCCTTGTCGCTCTCCTTGCCAAAGATCATCGGTTCGCCGTGTTCCAGGATCAACTGACCGTCGGCCGCCGTGGTTTTCTCCGCAAAGGAGGCGAAAACGCCGTCGTTGTAAACGATGCAGTTCGTGTAGATTTCCACAAACGAGGCGCCCTCATGAGCATGGGCCCGCTGCAGGATACCCGGCATATGCTTCTGCTGCGTATCGACAGCGCGGGCAACAAAGGTCGCATTTGCGCCCAAGGCGAACTGACAGGGCGACAGCGGCCGATCGATGGACCCCATCGGGGTCGAAGGTGAACGCGTGCCCTGCTGAGAGGTCGGCGAATATTGGCCCTTGGTCAGGCCATAGATCTCGTTATTGAACAGCATGATCTGCATGTTCACGTTGCGGCGCAGGGCATGAAGCACATGGTTGCCGCCGATCGAGAGACCGTCGCCATCACCCGTCACCAGCCATACATCCAGATCCGGGTTGGCCAGCTTCACGCCCGTGGCGAATGCTGGAGCCCGGCCATGAATGGTGTGGAAGCCGTAGGTGGACATGTAATAAGGGAAACGCGAGGAACAGCCGATGCCTGAAATGAAGACCACATTTTCCGGCGCCGTGCCGATATCGGCCAGGGCCTTCTGCACCCCTTTCAGAATGGCATAGTCGCCGCAGCCGGGGCACCAGCGAACTTCCTGGTCGGATGCGAAATCCTTGGCCTTTAGGGCCGTTGGGCTAGCTGGCGCGTTCATTTCGATCCTCCGATCTGGCCATCCAGGCGTGAGGTGATGGCGTCCTCGATCTCGGTGATTTTGAAGGGTTGACCATTGACCTTGTTCAAGGGTTCGGCGGCCACCAGATACTCAGCCCGCAGAACCGTAATCAATTGGCCGTTGTTCATCTCGGGCACCACAATCTTGTCAAAGCCGCGCAGCAAATCGCCAAGATTTCGCGGCATCGGCCAGATGTGGCGCAGATGGATGTGGCTGACGTCATAACCTTGATCGCGCATATTGCCGACGGCGCGGCTGATCGGGCCAAAAGTCGATCCCCAACCGACCACCGCCAACCGGCCGCTGTCATTGCCCTGCTCCACCTCCTGGAGGGGGATGTCGTTGGCAATGCCATTGATTTTGGCCGCGCGCAGATCGGTCATACGTTGATGGTTATCGGCATCGTAGGAAATGTTGCCGGTACCATCCTCCCGTTCGATGCCGCCGATACGGTGCTCCAGTCCTGGGGTACCCGGCCTGGCCCAGGGCCGCGCCAAGGTCTCGTCGTCTCTGGAAAAGGGCATGAACTCGTCGTCACCGACCTGCTCCTTGTCGGCGAACTGAACCGGGAAAGGTTCGAAACTGTCGAAATCAGGGATCAGCCAAGGCTCGGACGCGTTGCCCATATAGCCGTCGCTCAACAGGATAACCGGCGTCATGTACTTGGTCGCAAGCCGCACCGCCTCGATACCGATATCGAAACAGTTGGCGGAGGAACTGGCAGCAAGGACTACCAGGGGCGCATCGGCGTTGCGGCCATAAATGGACTGGTAAAGGTCAGACTGCTCGGTCTTGGTCGGCATGCCGGTTGAAGGGCCGGCACGTTGGGAATTGACCACGATCAAAGGCAGTTCCACACCAATCGCCAGGCCGATCGCCTCGCCTTTCAAGGCAACGCCGGGGCCGGACGATGACGTCACGCCCAGGGAACCCGCGAACGAGGCGCCGATGGCGGCACAGACCGCCGCGATCTCGTCCTCCGCCTGGAAGGTCACGATATCGAACTGCTTCATGCCTGCCAGGATATGCAACAGGGTGGAGGCGGGCGTAATGGGATAAGAGGCCAGCACCATGCGCAGATCGGCAAGTTTGGCACCTGCGGCAAGGCCCCAGGCCAGCGCCTCGGCACCCGTCACGGTACGGTATAGGCCCGGCGTGATCTCTGCCTGACGCACGGTATAGCCGCGCATGCCGCCGGGCATCTCGGTTGATTCACCATAGATATGTCCGGCATTCAGGGCCGCGATATTGGCTTCCGCGATATCCGAGCGTTTGGCGAATTTGCCGCGCAGCCAATTGATTGTGGGTTCCCGGTCCCGGTCGTAGAGCCAATAGATCAGACCCAAGGTCCACATATTCTTGGACCGCAGGGCCTCCTTGTTGGACAGCTCGTGATCCTTGACCGCCTCCATCGTCAATTTCGAGATGTCGATCTCCATGACGTGGAAGCCGTCCAGGGTGTCGTCCTCCCGGGGGTCGGTATCGAAGCCGGCCTTTTTCAGGTTCCGAGCATTGAAAGTACCGGTATCGACGATCAGGGTGCCGCCGGGCTTGACGTCGCCCAGGTTCACTTTCAAGGCGGCCGGGTTCATGGCCACCAGGACATCCGGGGCATCACCGGCGGTGGCGATCCGACGAGCGCCGAAATTAATCTGGAAGGCTGAGACGCCGAATGTCGTTCCGATAGGCGCCCGGATCTCCGCCGGGAAATCGGGGAACGTGGCCAGATCATTGCCCGCCAGAGCGGTGGCCAGGGTGAACTGGCTGCCCGTCAATTGCATCCCGTCGCCGCTGTCGCCGGCGAAACGTACCACGACCGACTCCACCTCTTCTCGTGGTGTGCCGGTCGGCTCAAGCTGTACTGCTGTGCTCGTTGCCATGTCTTAGACGCTTAATCTCATGAGGTTGTTATTCCGCGTGTCTTGCTCCACAGGCGGCCAGCCGAAAGCCGGTCCCGCCATGGGTTGCTGCCAACTTAGGGTCATGAATAGTTGTGTATCTCGATACAGCCAGAACCTTTCGACGCTCCGGATACGCAATCCCCTGCGCCAAGGCAATGTAACCAGTTCGTTCGCCCTTGCCAATAACCAGAAACGGCGAAAAAAACAAGCTTTCGCGAGCGATTGTTTCCGTTCGACGATTGGGTCGCTCAGGG
The DNA here is from genome assembly GCA_964344935.1 of uncultured Rhodospirillaceae bacterium. GTDB lineage: Bacteria > Pseudomonadota > Alphaproteobacteria. The sequence continues at coordinate 552,592 of CAYFPL010000004.1, read as the reverse complement.
GGTCAGTCGCAACACGCTGGTGGCGCCATCTTCCGTCGTATAAACCACATCCGCCCCTCCCTCGCCGTCATTGTTTTTCAATTGCATGGACGTGATTTCACCCAAGGTCATTACTTGCAAATCGCGCGCGCGGTATTTGCCATCGTCAAACCGCACCTCGCGCAGCCCCCTCCGTGCGGAATCCGGCAACACCAGTTTCGGCCCACCCTTGTCTGGGACGATCAACGCCAAGTCCAGGTTTCTACTGCCTATCGCGTGATTTGAGTAACCCGGCGAAGACCATTCCTGGATCAGGCTACCTCCACGCAATTGATAGATTTTCAGTATGCCGCCGATATGTGGCGTCACCACCAGGGCGACTTCCATCTGGCCATCACCATCGAAGTCCGCCACGCCAGCCGGGTTGAGCCAACGATAGGGTTGGCCGATGGGTTCGGTTTCCGCCACCACCACGATCCGGTCTTCAAAGGGCCGCAGAACCGCAAGGGCCGCGCCTTGGTCAAGGTAAGCGCGCACCACAATTAATTCGTCGTTGCCGTCCCCATCCAAGTCGGCAAGACGAACTTTCCGGTCCTCGAAGACGGAATCACCTGGCAGCCGAAATGACAATTCACGGCCGTCGGCCATCCGAACATGGATTCCCGTTGCCTCAACATCGTCGCCCAAGACACCGTGGCCATAGATGCGGCTCGGCCCTGTCAGCCAGGCCGAAGCAATGTCCCTTTGCCCCGACGCCATTTCGCCGTCCGGCAAACTGGCATCGGATTTTGCCATGACAGGCAGCATTAAGCTGACGGCCAGGCCAAACGCGGCAATCCTGCTAGTCATCAAGAATGGCCACGGCGCGGGTCCAGCCGGCGGAAGCGCCTCTAATCTTCATTGGAAAGCAGGCGACCGTGAAACCCTTGTCGGGCAGGCTATCGAGATTATGCAATTTCTCCAGATGGCAATAACCGATATTGCGCCCTGCGCGGTGGCCTTCCCAGATGATAGCCGCGTTCTTGCTTTCCTGATAGCGCTCAGCGGTGAAACTGAACGGTGCATCCCATGACCAAGCATCCGTGCCGGTCAAGCGCACGCCCCGCTCCAGCAGGTACATGGTTGCATCCAGTCCCATGCCGCAACCGCTATCGACATAATTGTCGCCGCCATAAGCGTCACCGGCGGCGGTATTGACCACAACGATTTCCAACGGCGAAAGCTCATGCCCGATGCGATTCAACTCCGCTTCCACGTCGTCGGCGGTAATGACGTAGCCATTCTCGAAATGGCGGAAGTCGAACTTCACGCCCGGCTGAAAGCACCACTCCAATGGGACCTCATCGATGGTGATGGCGCGTTCGCCGCCATTCATGGTGGAGGCAAAATGATAAGGCGCATCCAGATGGGTACCGTTGTGGGTAGAGAGCGTCACACGTTCCACCGCCCAACCCTCGCCATCGGGTAGATCTTGCTGGCTGAGTCCAGGGAAGAACGCGGTCATGCCTGCGACAGATGCCTGATGGTCGATATATTCTATCGCCGGCTGCATGCCGATGGGATCGGAGATGACGTCATTTTCCAACACAATGGAGAGATCGATAATTTGTTTAGCCATTCGTACCTCTGCACACACCAAATTTTGGCGATATTTATAGATGATCGTGACATATTTGCCGCATTTCGCGACGAAAACACCACAATTTGATCCATTCCTTTGGTCACGAGCCGAACGCCCTGTAGATTGCCCAACAGTTAGCGTCAGAATTCTGCTACGCTATGTGATCATGAAAGCTGCGTCGTTGCAAAGACGTCGGTGGTCGTTGCGAAGATACGATAAGACTTTCAGTCTACTGAAGTAGTCCGGGACTAAAGAAGATGCCTACAGGAACAGTGAAATGGTTCAATCCCACAAAGGGATATGGATTCATTGAGCCAAGCGATGGCTCGAAGGACGCGTTCGTCCACATTTCGGCAGTTGAAAGAGCAGGTTTATCCACCCTGAACGAAGGCCAAAAGGTCGAGTATGAACTCACCGCCGGCCGCAACGGCAAGTCAGCCGCAGACAATATCGTCGTCATAGAGTAGCGTTCGGGCAACCGAATTACTGACGATTTTTTGACGGGCGCCTTTCTCGGAAACCGGGGCGTCCGAAAGAACGGCCGGAACAACATCTGGGCGCTGATGCCCAGCGAAGATTAGCGACCGCCTGCGCATTGAAACCGGCTTCTTGATAATGCCCCCAGAGTAGAGCGCGACGGTTGGACATCGACCTGTCGCGATTGTCGACCAAGGCGGCTGTTCGCCAAGGTACCTCGCTGATTATGATCCACAGTCCTTGCGTGTCTGCGCATTTCTCGAAACGTCATTTTTTTGATATTACTCTTTAAATAATATCTATAAATGACTGTTTTAAATCCACTATTCAGACTTATTCAAATACAGGCGGCTTTCCAGTCACGCTAACGCGCCAAAGTAATCGGCGGTCATGTTCGCCTGTTGCGGGCTTCTGCACCTGCGCCTTGTGCAGGGTGGAATACGTATCCCAGGCGGCGAAATCACCAACCCCGTAATCCCATTGATTACGATATTGGTCCTGAATGCAGTGGCGGGCCATTTCGTCCAACAGGTCGATGGCCTCGTCCTCGGGCCAGCCGACGATGCCGAAGGATGAACCGGCCATGCCGTAGAGGGCCGGTCGTCCCGTCACATGATGACGGCGCACCATGGGCATATGGACATTCTCCACCCTGGCCTTTTGATCATCGGTCAGCTTCTCGGCCGAAGTTGGTGAGTTCTCGTCCATATCCCAACGGTTGCCATAATGATGCACCACCACCAGATCGTCGATCCTATCCTTCATCGCCTGCGGCAGATCATCGTAGGCAGCAACACAATCCGCGAATTCCGTTGGGCACCCCCCTTCAGGGCACTCCAGGGCATAGACCGCGGTGGCGCTATTGGGCGGGTCCTCATAGGCTACATCCGTATGCCAGAACGCCGCGCCTTCGTAGACGCCCAAGGGACGGCCATCTTCGAACAGGTTCGACAGCATCAATATCGCAGGATGACCACGCAGGCGCAGATGGTCCAGGAAATGCGGCCTTTGGTGTCCGAAACAACGGGTCAGACGATCAAATGCCGGGAAATCTAGGTCCTGGCCACGCACCACGATCACCTTGTGCTCGTGAAAGATTTCCAGAAACCGTCGACAGTCGTCGTCGTCCATGGGTAGCGACAGATCCAGGCCCAATAACTCTACACCGAAAGGCCCAGGCAACGGCCGACACTCGATCTCCATGACAACGCCTCCTACGCCCGTGTTTCCTGTCCCCGCAGATTTGCCGGATGATAGGTCAATCAAGGTCTGGAAAAAAGGGGCCCC
>CAYFPL010000004.1:547752-549206 GCA_964344935.1 uncultured Rhodospirillaceae bacterium | reverse complement strand
AGCAGCGCGATGGGGGCGCAATTTGTTGCCGCGAAAACTGGGGAGCCATGGACATGGAACGTTCGTTCGCGAAAGAGGTCAAGCAACTGCGTTTGGGCGAAGGCGATACCTTCCATGGCGAGGGCATCCTGGCCGTCACCAAGGCGCTGCTGCAATCGGGCGTCAGCTATGTGGGCGGCTATCAGGGTGCACCCATCAGCCATCTGATGGATGTGTTGGTCGATGCCGAGGATTTGCTGAGCGAACTGGGCGTGCATTTGGAGACCTCCACCTCGGAAGCCGCCGCCGCCGCCATGCTGGGCGCCTCGATCAATTATCCTCTGCGCGGCGCCGTCACCTGGAAATCGACAGTGGGCACAAACGTCGCATCCGATGCCCTGTCCAACCTGGCGTCCGCCGGGGTACGGGGCGGCGCCATGATGATCCTGGGGGAAGATTACGGTGAAGGCTCCTCCATCCTGCAGGAGCGAACGCACGCTTTCGCGACCAAATCACAGATGTGGCTGCTGGATCCCCGCCCGGATCTGGAAACCATCGTGCGCATGGTCGAGAAAGGCTTTCAATTGTCCGAGGCCTCGAACACGCCGGTGATGCTGGAACTGCGCATTCGCGCGTGTCATGTGCACGGCGCTTTCGAAGCCAAAGACAACCAGGCGGGGCGGTACAACCGCAACGACGTGATCCCCGAGCCGGACCACGATTTCTCCCGTATCACGCTGCCTCCCTCCACCTATGCCCAGGAAAAGCACAAGATCGACGTGCGCATGCCGGAGGCTATCAAGTTCGTACGGGAGCAGAGTCTGAATGATCATTTTGACGGCGACATTGATGATGTGGGCATCATCTGCATGGGCGGGCTCTACAACGCCACCCTGCGTGCCCTGGCCCAGGCAGGCCTCGCGGATGCCCAAGGCGACAGCCGCATACCCATTTTGGCCCTCAACGTCACCTATCCCCTAGTGCCGGACGAGATTTCTGAATTCTGCGCGGGCAAGTCCGCTATTCTGATGGTCGAGGAAGGCCAGCCTGATTATCTGGAGGAAGCCGTCAACGCGATCCTGCGCAAGGCGGATTTGCAGACCAAGGTGATCGGCAAGGGCCCCCTTCCCATGGCCGGCGAATATACAGCCGAAGTGGTTTTGCGCGGTCTGGCCGGCTTTCTGGAGCAGACGCAGCCAGCCGGCATCGATGTAGAAACGGCAACGGCGCCGGTAAGGGAATTGGACAAGCACAAATCCCGGGCGGCGGAGTTACTGGGCGATGCTCTGCCCATGCGGCCGCCGACCTTTTGCACGGGCTGTCCGGAGCGTCCCCTGTTCAGTGCCATCCGTATCCTGGAAAAGGATATTGGGCCGACCCACGTTTCCTGCGATATCGGCTGCCACACATTTTCAACCCTGCCGCCATTCAATCTGGGCCACACGGTGCTGGGCTATGGCCTGGGTTTGGCCAGC
>CAYFPL010000004.1:248020-547742 GCA_964344935.1 uncultured Rhodospirillaceae bacterium | reverse complement strand
AGCGCCGCAGGGGTTTCGCCGAACTTCGGTAAGCGAGTGATCTCCGTCATGGGTGACGGCGGTTTCTGGCACAACGGCATCACCAACGGCGTCGGCAGCGCCCTATTCAACAAGGCCGATGGCGTCCTGATGGTGGTCAAGAACGGCTATACCTCCGCCACCGGCTGGCAGTTTCTTCCCTCCACCCTGCGCTCCCGGTCCGGACGCAGCACGGGTTCCTCTATCGAGGCGGTGATCAAGAGCATGGGCGCCCGCTGGTTGCGCAATGTGCCGAACTACCACGTCGGATCGGTCATGAAGTCGTTGCGCAAGGCGCTGACGGGCAAGGACAAGGGTCTGCGCGTCCTGGTCGCCGACAGCGAATGTCAATTGGCACGCCAACGGCGCATTCAACCACAGATCGCGGAACGGCTACGCAACGGGGAACGGGATGTACGCACGCGCTTCGGCGTCGATGACGAGACCTGCACGGGTGACCGCGCCTGCATCCGGCTATCGGGTTGTCCGTCCCTCACGATTAAGGCCAATCCTGATCCCTTGCGGGACGATCCGGTGACCACGGTTTTGGATAGTTGCGTCGGCTGCGGCCTTTGCGGCGAGGTGGCCCATGCCGCCGTACTCTGCCCTTCGTTCTATAAAGTCGATATCGTACGTAATCCCAATCTTTGGGACCGCTTCAAGGACGGCCTGCACCGCCGCCTGCTGGGCGATGCGGCGCGACTTCAGGCCTGACACGCCATGGCTGATAGCTCCAACCAGGCCAAACCCATCGGGCTGTTGATTGCGGCCATGGGCGGCGAAGGCGGCGGCGTTCTACGGCAATGGCTTGTGGATGCGGCGATGGCCCATGGCTTCGCCGTGCAAAGCACCTCCATCCCCGGCGTCGCGCAGAGGACGGGTGCGACCACCTACTACATCGAAATGCAGGCCTTGGACGAGGGCGCGCAGAGGCCGGTGATGTCGCTGTACCCGTTGGCAGGCAATGTGGACATCATGGTGGCCTCGGAACTGATCGAAGCCGGACGGGCCATGCAGAATGGTTTCGTCACGCCGAATGCGACCACTTTGATCGCCTCCACCCACCGGGTCTATGCCATTGCCGAGCGCACCGCCATGGGCGATGGCCGTTTCGACGGCACCCGGGTGATCGATGCGGCGAAAGATTTAGCCAAGCAGGCGGTGCTGTTCGATATGGACGCCATGGCGCGCCAGCACAAAAGTGTCATCAATGCCGTGTTGTTGGGCGCTATTGCCGGCAGCGGCCGTCTGCCCATCCCACCCCAGGGTTTCGAAGATGCAATCCGTGGCACCGGCCGTGCGGTGGAAGCCAACCTCGCTGCCTTTCAGGCCGGTTTCGAAGCCGTGGAACAGGGTGGTCTGTCGCCGCTGGTGCCGGATGCAGATCTCAAGCGACCCTGGCGGGCGGACCCGCCCATGGTCGAGGAACTGCAGCATCGGGTGCGGGAGGAGTTCCCAGCCCCAGCCCGGACTATTCTGAAAGAGGGCGTCAACCGCCTGTTCGAGTACCAGAACCTAGGCTACGCGGACCGCTATCTTAAACGATTGGCGCGCATCGAACGGGCCGAGTTGGAGGCGGGCGGACATGGTGAACTGGTGCGCGAGTCCGGCCGCCAGCTGGCCCTGTGGATGAGCTATGAAGACGTCATTCGCGTCGCCCAGGCGAAACTGCGGCCGGAACGCCTGGCCCGCATCAGGGCCGATGTGGGCGCCAAGCCCGACGAACCAGTCCGTGTGCGGGAGTATTTGAAACCCGGCCTGGACGAAATTTGCGCTCTGTTGCCTGGCTGGATCGCCCGGCCATTGCTGGCATCGGCGGACAAGGCCGGCTGGCGGGACAAGCTCAACGTTGGCATGACCGTCAACAGCACCGCCCTTTGGGGCCACTTCCTATTGAGTTTGCTGGCCTCGTTACGGGTTCTGCGTCCGATTGGCTACCGCTTCAAGTCGGAACAGGAATCGATCGACCAATGGATCGACAATGTGACTAAGGCCGCGGCGCTGGATTTGAATCTGGCGATGGAAGTCGCCGCCTGCCCACGTTTGCTGAAGGGCTATGGCCGTACCCACCGTCACGGTTGGGACAGCTTCAACCGTATCATGGCCACCCTGGTGGCGCCGGCGCTGGTGAACCGGTCCGATGCCAAGGGCGCGGCGATGCAAATCGCCCTGGCCCGGGAAGCCGCTTTGGCCGACCCTGATGGCACGGCCCTGGGCGCGGCCTTGCAGCCGGGGCAAAGTGCGGAAATGGCGGCCGAATAACCGCCTCACTTGACGATCAAAGCTGCGTGACAGGGCAAGTTTCGACTTTTCCAAGCTCGCTCCCCTCCCACATGATGGCTACGTTCTTCATGATGGGAGAGTATCATGCCCAAATCGCGTCTCTTGCCATTCGTCCTCTTCGCAAGCATCACTCTGGCCGGGTCCGCGCAATCGGCTGAAGTGGAACACCTGCGTATCAAGATCGACGGCCCCCTACCGCCCGCGAAGGCCGAGGAAATCTATCAGAAGATCAAGGGGGCCATGGCGGACGGCTATGCGCCGGCCCGCGATCCCGTAGCCGACAATTACCCGCGCTGGACACGCTTCAACATCGCACCCTACCTATCGGACACCCACGGTAACCGTTATGCCAATAATTTCGCCAACGCCACTGCCGTGAATGCGGGATACGGGCGCATGAAACCCGGCGATCTCATGCCCCCAGGCGCCGTTGTCGTCAAGGACACCTTCACCGTGACCAAGGAAGGCGAAGTCTTTCCGGCAGCCGTGTTTTACATGGAAAAACTGGCCCCCGGCCGCAGCCCGGACACGGCGGATTGGCGCTTCGTACAACTGCTGCCCGACGGCAGCTATATTGGCGATACCACGGGCGACAGCCCCGAGGACGTAACTTTCTGTTTCACCTGCCACAAAACACAGGCGGATTTGGACTACCTGTTCTTCATGCCAGAATCATATCGCAGGAAGCCCTAGGCGCCGGTCGCGCCTTCACTCTCGGCTAACAAGGCCTTCATATTCGCCATCGCCGCCCCCACATGGTCGCCGGCCCGGCGAAGCAATTCAGCGGTTTCCACCGTTTCTTGCGGTTTTTCCGCCGTTGCCCGGCCGATGAAATCGAGGCGGCAGTTTGAGAGCCAGTCGCGAATTTCGTCGTTCGCTGCCCACTGCCGTTGGTTCAACATCATGGCGTAATTCACCTGCAACCAATCGAAGCTCGTATCCGGATTGGTGATGACCCGGCAATACTCGTTGCGCGCTTCATCGTTCTCCACTGAAGCCTCGATATGGGCAATGAATGCCGCGCTGAAGGTTTGCTGACAGGGCCGCACCGTCTGCAGGGTGATGGTATCGCCATCGAAAACTGGCTTCGGCGGCCGTTGCGGCAAACCATCCGCCGTGCAGTCGATATGCAGGGTGCCAGGGCTGGTGGCGATGGCGCCTTGATCTAATACGATCTCGTCGAGCCCTAGGCGCGTCACCCGGCCCCGTCGGACAATGTTCTTGAGTCGTTGTAACTGCTCCAATTCCGCCCTTGTCACAGTGGCGCAGCGATACATTGTGGGCCAAACCGCCTTGTCCAGGCGGAGAAGTTGGCCGCATGCCTCCAAACGTAGGAACAGATCATCGAGGGATTGTGCCTGGGCGGCGGCTTCGAAAACCTGGGCGCGGCTGCGCAGGGTTTGTTCATAGAACTCGCTGCCGAATTGCACGTTGGCCCGATCGTTGATCCAGGAATCCCTTGGGATGATCCAGACGATATTTTCGGGGTCAACATTCTTGGCCAAAAGCCAAAGGCAGCTATCCATACCCGTCTTGCCGCCGCCGATCACCACATAGCGTTCCACCGGATGCGATATGCGCGTCAAATCGTTGGGCGGAATACAGCGGACGCCCCCGTCGACGTCAAACTGCGGCCCGCGAACGGACGGCACATTGACGTTCATATAGGTCGCATCCACCAGCCGTTCGCGAACGTGGGTGACTTGCACCTCTTTGCCGGTGGTCATGGAGCAAATCCGGCCATCACCCCGATAATCATGCATGGGAAAATATTTCACCCGGCCGCTGGGGATGAACTGGCGTTGCATGACTTGGTCGAAATAGGTGCAAACCTCGGAAGCCGGCGCCAATTCATAGAGGCCCTTGTTCCAGCCGTGTTGATCCTTGGTATCGCCGCCCAGGTGGCGTGAATTGACACCATAGAACGAGGACGGTTGATGCAGGCGGACGAAAGGGTAGGCATCGTTCCAATGCCCGCCCGGCCGATCGTGCTTATCGACGATGACCATATGGGCATCGGTCTCGGTCAGAATTACGTCGGCAAAGGCCATGCCCATACCGCCGGCACCGACGATCAAATAGTCTGTTTCCATACTCTGTGACGCCTGTCCGGTACGCGAATGATACTGCCAACGGTTCCTGGCAGGCGTCTATTGTCCCTTAAACACCGGTGCCCGCTTTTCGACGAAGGCCTGGGCAGCCTCCTTGTGGTCCTCGGTCATGCCGGTGCGGGTGTGATGCCAGGCTTCCAGGTCCAGGCAATCGCGCAGGCTGCCCGTCTCGGCCGCATTCATGTTGCGTTTCATATAGGCCAAGGCGATACGCGGGCCGTTGGCCATCTTTTCGGCCAGGGCCATGGTCTCCGCTTCCAACTGATCATCGGGCACTACTTTGTTGACGATACCCAGCGCCAGGGCCTCGTCCGCCTCGATCCTGTCGGCAGTGTAGTAAAGCTCCCGCGCCTTGGCGGTACCCACCAGACGGGTCAGAAAATAGCTGCCGCCAAAGTCGCCGGAATAGCCAACATTGGCGAAGGCGGAGGTCATCTTCAAAGTGTCGGAGGCGACGCGCATGTCACAAGCCAGGGCAAGGGACAGGCCGGCGCCGGCGGCGGGGCCGCGCACCATGGCGATGGTGGGTTTGGGCATTTCGTGCAACAGACGCGAGGTTTCCATGCTGGCGCGGAGGGACTGCGCCTTGCCTTCCATTGTGTTCTCGGCGAACTCGTTGCCTTCCGCCATGGCCTTCACGTCGCCGCCCGCGCAGAAGCCCCGGCCGGCACCGGTGAGAATGACACAGCCCGCATCATTGTCGCTGGCCAGTCGGTTCAAGGCATCCAGCATCGCGCCCAACATCGCGCCTGACATGGCGTTCAAGCGGTCGGGCCGGTTCATGGTCAATATGGCCACGCGGCCTTCTTTGCGTTCCAGCAGGTCTTCGGTCATGCTCGCCACTCCCAGGCTTGATTGCTATCATTTCGTTGTTGTTTCTGTTCTAGCATGGCAATTGGGAAGTACGCCACGTGTTGATCGACGCCGCCGGCAACCAGCATGCCCCCGCCGAGGGGGCCGTCCGTATCGTTTCGCTCGTCCCCAGTTTGACCGAACTTCTGTTCGATCTGGACCTTGCCGGCCAGCTTGTGGGTCGCACGGATTTCTGCATCGAGCCGGAAGGCCAAGTGGAGGCCGTTGCCACTATTGGCGGCACCAAGACCCCTGATCTGGAAAAACTCCGCGCCATGCAACCGAGCCACGTGCTGGTCAATGTGGACGAAACACCGAAAGAGATTGCCACCCAGTTGGCGGCTGAGGGCATGGAAGTGGTGGTGACCCACCCTAACAAACCGGCGGACAATCTCGCCCTGTTCGGCCTCATCGGCGGCATCTTCCAACGGCGCGAGCAGGCGGCAAAATTGAGCGCCGCTTTGCAGGGTGACCTTATGGTGACCGGGCGGTGGCCGGAACGAAAGGTCCTATACCTGATCTGGAAGCGGCCCTGGATGACAATCTCCCGGGATACCTATATCGCCAACATGCTGGCCCTGTTCGGCATGCGGACCCTGTGCCATGACCCAGAACAGCGCTATCCGGAGGTGTCCGTTACGCCGGAGCTTTTGGCAGAAACTGATTTGGTGCTGTTCTCGACCGAGCCATTTCCGTTTGCCGCCAAGCATCGGCAAGCATTTGCCAACGAGTTTGATATCAGCGATGCGCCTCGGCTCCTCCCCATAGATGGCAAAATGGTCTCGTGGTATGGCAGCCGGGCCATCCAGGGCATTCGGTATCTGACCGACTTCACTGCAAAACTGTGACGAAACGGAGAACGCGTCGGAAAGGCGTTTTTCGTGACGTCACACCCGCAAAAGCAGGTGTCCAGAGCCGCGAACGATTTCGCTGGTTTATACATCTGGTCGCCCGCCTTCGCGGGCATGACGAGATGTTTGGCAGTCGAACCTAACCTTTCATGAAGGCAAAGACTTCCTGAGTGGCCTCGCCCAGTTCAGGGGCATTGTTGCGAAATTCCGGGCGCCGGCCATCGAACCGAACCGGCAGGCCGACCAGATCAAAATCACCGTCTGGACTCTTTTGAATCAGGCCGGAGCTTTTGACCTGTGGATGTTCGACGGCTTCGCCCAGGGTTTGAATTGGCGAGTTTGGCACATCCGCCACCGTCAACAGTTCGTTCCATTCGGCCCGTGTGCGGTTCCGCAGGGTCTCGTTCAGGGTGGCGTCGAAAGCGTCTTGGTTCGCAACCCGCCCCTCGCTGTTGCAAAAGTCCGGATGGTCGAGGAAATCCATGCGGTCGATGACCTTGCAAAAACGTTCGAACTGCCCGGGCGTACCGATGGCCAGAACCAGCTTGCCATCGGCAGTGTCATAGGCGCCGTTGGGCACGATCATGGGGCCCTGAAAACCGCTGCGCTGGGGCCAGGGGCCACCGCCTTCATGTACGGCAAAGGACAAGGTCTGCCAGGTCAGGGCAGTTTCCAGCATGGCCGCATCCACCAGACATCCCTGGCCCGTGGCACGGCGGCGATGAAGGGCGCTCAGGATGCCGATAGCGGCCCACATGCCAGTACCCATATCGATCAATGGCACGCCGACGCGCACCGCATCACCTTCCGCCTCGCCCGTGCCATCGGCGATGCCGGAGAAAGCCTGGATCAGGGGATCGTAGCCTGGCGCTTCCTTCAACGGACCCTGGGGCCCGAAGGCGCCCATGTTGCAGTAAATCAGGGCCGGGTTCGCGGCCATCAGCGTTGGTCCGTCCAGGCCGAATTTTTCAACCACGCCGGGGCGCAGGTTCTGGAAAACGATGTCCACCTTTTCCGCAACCAGGCGCCGCAGGCGCGCCAAATCGTCTTCGTCGTCAAAATCAACGGTGATGGAACGCTTGTCCCGGTTGAAGGCCTGGTATGCGACGGCGGTACCGCCCAACCGGCCCGGGCCCCAGGTGCGCGAGGCATCGCCCACGCCGGGCGGTTCCACTTTCCACACTGTGGCGCCCAAATCGCCGAAAACCCGCCCGGCAAAAGGCCCGGCGACGGAAGAGCCCATTTCAAGGACGGTCAGGCCTTTCAAGGGCAAGGCCCCGTTCGCAGTCTCGCTCATCTATGTTCCCAAATTCAGGCGGCCTGAATGGCCCGTGCGATCAACAGTTTCTGGACGTCCGATGTGCCCTCATAGATTTGGGTGACCCGAACGTCGCGGTATATTTTTTCTACCGGATAGTCATTCAGATAGCCATAGCCGCCCAAGGTCTGGATCGCCGCCGAACAGACCTCCTCGGCGACCTCCGTGGAATAGAGTTTGGACATGGATGCCTCTTTGCGGCATTCCATACCGTTCATATGCATGACGGCGGCATGGTGCATCATCTGCCGCGCGGTCTCGATCTTGGTCGCCATCTCCGCCAGGCGAAAGGCTACGGCCTGGTGTCCGACGATGGGCTTGCCGAATGCCTCGCGCTCCTGAGCGTATGCGAGCGCATGCTCAAAAGCTGCCTGGGCCATACCGATCGCCTGAGCCGAGGTGCCGATGCGGCCGGTCGAAAGGTTAGCGAGCGCGATGCGATAGCCGTCCCCTTCCCGGCCCAGCATCATATCGGCGGGCACCTCCAGATCATCGAACGAAAGTTGCGCGGTGTCCGAGCCGTGTTGCCCCATTTTTTGCTCGATGCGGACGACGTTGTAGCCGTCTGCCGACGTCGGCGTGAGGAAGCAACTGATGCCTTTGGGACCGGCATCGGGGTCCGTGACGGCGAAGATCATGGCCGACGAGGCTATGGCACCTGAAGTGATGAACTGCTTTTGGCCGTTGATGACATAGCGATCGCCCTTTTTGACCGCCCGGGTGCGCAGATTGGAAGCATCGGAACCAGCTTGCGGCTCGGTCAGGCAAAAGGCCCCGATATGTTCGCCACTGGCGATTGGGGTGAGGAACTGGGCTTTTTGTTCGTCCGTACCATAGTCGGCCAGGGCAGCACAGACGGGGACGTTATTGACCACCATCACAGTTGAGGTGGCCGCATCGCCGGCGGCGATTTCTTCCACGGCCAGGATGTAAGACAGGTAGTCAGCACCGGCGCCGCCCCATTGTGGATCGACACACATGCCCAACAAACCCAGTTCCGCCATTTTGGCCAGGACATTTTCGGGAACCTTGGCCTCCTTGTCCCATTGGGCGGCGTTGGGGGCCAGTTCCCTTTGGGCAAAGTCGCGGGCCATGTCGCGGATCATGGTCTGCTCGTCGCTCAACAACATACCTCTACTCCTAGTCGCTGGTTCTTGTCCGTCCCCCTATGTTGTCCCCTAATTCTCGAGCGTACAGGCCTAGTGCAGCATCTCCAGCGCCATCGCCGTGGCTTCCCCACCACCAATGCACAGGGTGGCAACCCCCTTCTTGCCGCCGGTTTTTTGCAGCGCCGCCATCAAGGTGACCAGAATGCGCGCGCCGGACGCACCGATGGGATGGCCCAATGCACAGGCACCGCCGTGGATATTGACCTGATCATGGGGCAGGTCCAGTTCCCGCATGGCCGCCATGGTGACCACGGCAAAAGCTTCGTTGACCTCGAACAAATCCACCTCGGCTTTGTCCCAGCCGGTCTTCTCGAACAGCTTGTTGACTGCGCCAATAGGAGCGGTGGTGAACCAGGCCGGCTCCTGGGCATGGGTGGCATGGCCGACAATACGCGCCAATGGCGTCAACCCGCGTTTTTCCGCTTCCGATTGGCGCATCATCACGAGGGCGGCCGCGCCGTCGGAAATGGAGGACGAATTCGCCGCCGTAACCGAGCCGTCCTTGGCGAATGCCGGTCGCAGGGAGGGAATTTTCTCGATGTTGGCGTTGCCGGGCTGTTCGTCGATCTCGACCAGACGTTCGCCCTTGCGCTCCTTGACCGTGAACGGCGAAATCTCGCCGGAGAAACTGCCATCGGCCGTTGCCGCCTGGGCTCGCGTCAGGGATTCGATGGCATAGGCATCCTGCTGTTCCCGGGTGAACTGGTAGTGCTGGGCCGTACGTTCGGCAAAGACACCCATGGCCAGACCCTTGTCGTAGGCGTCTTCCAGCCCATCCAGGAACATATGATCCTTGATCTCGCCATGGCCCAGGCGCATGCCGCTGCGCGCCTTTTCCAGCAAATAGGGTGCGTTGGTCATGCTCTCCATGCCGCCCGCGACGACCACCTCGGCCGAGCCGGCAACGATCAGGTCATGGCCGAACATGGCCGCCTTCATGCCCGAGCCGCACATCTTGTTGATCGTCGTGGCGCCGACAGCGTCGGGAATGCCCGCGCCCTTGGAGGCCTGTCGCGCCGGCGCCTGGCCTTGGCCCGCACCGAGGACATTGCCCATGATCACTTCGTCAACGTCGTCGCCAGTGATGCCGGCGCGCTGCATGGCCGCCTCGATGGCGCCAGCACCCAATTCAGAGGCCGAAACAGGGGAAAAATCCCCCATCATGCCGCCCATGGGCGTGCGCGCATTGCCGACGATGACAATGGGATCTTGTTCGCTCATCTCATCCGCTCCTTTCGCGGTGACAGAATTTCGTAAGTATTGCGGCTCAAACTACCACTCCAGGCCCCATCGGCAAGGCGTAACATTGCCGCAGGCATTCGAGAGCAATTGACGGATAATTTCGACCGGGTTAAAGCGCGCCGGCTTCCTTGGCCTTGGCCGCCTTCTTCTCCAGCCGCCCCTTCTGACCTTCCATATCGATCATGAAACGGATATGGCGGGCCTTGCCGACTTGATCCAGGGCGTCATGGACTTCCACGTCGAACACCACCTTTGGGCCCTTGACCTCGACCACCTCGGCCCGGACTTCGACCCACATATTCAGCAAGGTCGGTCCCATATGGTCGATTTCCACCCGGGCGCCCACGGAACTTTCACCCTCATCGGCATGTTCCGACATCAGTTCCAGGCAGGTCCGTTCCACGTCCATCACCATCATCGGCGTGGCGTAAACGCGCAGTTCGTCGCCCATGAAGTCGATCGTCTTGTCCTTGTCCACATCATAGCGACGGGTGATCTTCAACCCCGGTTGCAAACTGTCTTTCATGACGTCCTCCTGAATTCAATCCTGTTGTCGGTTTCCTGAATGAGCATGTAGCCGGACCGCCACGCCTTGTCGAGGGGGCTCAGCTCAAATGCCTTTGCAATTCCGGCAAGCCGATAAGCAGCCCCAATTCTTGACCCTGGTCGCTTACCCGCTGCACCTCTTCACGATCCCCTTTGCCGTCCGCGCAATCGGCCAGGGCACGGCCGCGCGCTGCAAAGAAATCGGCCCAAGGCAAGGGATCGGCACCGGTATAAGCAGTCAAGGCGTCGCAATAGTCGCGAGCCTGAGCCAACAACTCTTTCGCCAGGCAGGCATCGATCGCGTCACGGTAAAACCAGAGGACATTGTGGGCGTTGGCGCCCTCGCTGACCAGGGCCGCGCCTTCGTCCAGCCAGCGCATGCATTCATCCTGATCGCCGCTTAGCCGCGCCCGCAGTGCGAAAAGACGCGGGCCGTGAAAATGAATGCCGGTCTCGCGACCCATGCTAATGGCCTGCTCCAGATGCTCCAAGGCCTGGCCACTCTCCTTCAAGGCAAAGAAACGGCGCGCCGCTTCATACAACAGATAAAGCTCGATACGCCTATTGCCTAGCGACCTGGCAATGGAAAGCGCCTGTTGCAAAGGCACATCGGCGGCATCGTATTGCGCCATATCAATCAGAATTTCACTGGAGATGAGGCGCGGCATCATGGCCCCACGGACATCGTGAATGCGGTCGGAAAGATCTATGGCTTCCTTCAAAGCCGTGATGGACTCTGCCTGAGTGTGCAGGTAGCGCCCCACCACACCGCGCATGAAGCGGTTGCGCGCCTCGATACGCAAGATGCCGTGTTCCCGGCAAAGCGCCAGGCAACGGTCCAGGTTGTCGAGGGCATTTCGCATGCGGCCGCGGGCATATTCGGCATCCATCAGCCCGCCCAGTGCCGTTGCCTCCCATTCCGGGTCACCGGCGGCGCGGGCATGTCGCAGGGTCTGGTTCTGCAAGGTCAGGCATTCATCGAAGCGGCCGGCGGCGAAGGCCAATCCGCCGCGATAGAAATAGATTTCAGCCAGTTCCTTGTGACCATCCTGCCGGCGGGCCACGGCTTCAGCCAAATCCAGCTCCGCCAGGGCCGCCTCTCCCTGCCCCATGAGGCGGTTGGCGGCGGCGATGCCGATCCAGACAGGGCAGCGCTGTTCGTCCGTCTCCGCCAGCTCCAATGCCGCCTGCCAGGCTTCAAGCGCTTCAGCCGGGCGGCCCAACTCGCGCAACAAGTCCGCCCGATAGACGGTCAGGTCAAATGGGTTCGACCCGCTGGCAAGGAAACTCATGCCGCGATCGACCAGTGCAAGCGCCTGTTCGATGCGAAAGGCGGCGGCCTCGGCCCGCGCTGCCCGTTCAAAGGCGCCCGCGGCCCGGTCTGAACCCGCCTCGCCCAAATGCTCGGCATGAAGCACGGCATCGCGGTCCTGGAACCAATCAGCCGCGCGCAGGTGCAATTGCTGCCGCCGCTCGGTGAGAAAGGCACCATGCACGGTCTCTCTAAAGAGGGCATGGTAGAACTGAAACGCGCCTTCCGAACGCCGGATCATGTTGTAGTGGAGCAAGTTGTCGGGCTGATAGTCGCCGTCATCCATCAAATGGCGCAAGGCCTCGAGCGTGAAGCGCTGTCCCAGGACGGAAGCGGCCTGCAATGCGGCACGATCCCGCGCCGGCAGGGCGTCGATGCGGGCCTGCACCACACTTTGCACGGACCCAGGGATGACGTCGCCTTCGTCGCTTTCGGCGCTGCGTAAAAGTTGCTCCAGAAACAGCGGATTGCCGCCGGCGCGTTCGATGAAGACCGCGGCATGATCCCGGTTGATGCCATGAAAATCGCCGATCAATTGCAATGCCTCGCCGGCATCCAAAGGCTGCAGGTCCAATCTCTCAACCACCGCCGGTGCAACGCGCTCGTACCACGCGGCATCTATAGGATCGCCCTGGATCCTAGATGTCAGCAGCAGCATCACCGGATGAGAGCGGGAAACCGTAACCAACGCCGCCAAATGTTCCAGCACCGCGCCTTGTGCCCAATGCAGATCTTCCAGGCATAGCAACAGGGGCGACCGTGCCGCCAGGTTTTCAACCATGGTCGCCAGGACATCGATCCGGCCCTGGTTGCGCTGGGCATTGTCCATGGCCTCGAACAGAACCCGTTCTTCCTCATCCTGAGACAGATTCAACAGATCGTTCAGGTGCGGCCGTTGCGCGGCCTCTATGAGGCCTGCCTCTACCGTATCAGCAGCGGCAACAGTTCGCTGATTGGGTCCTGCACCAGGCGCCAGCCCGAGCAGCCCGCGTAGCAACATGGCGATGGCATCCTGGCCCTCGCCGGCGCCGAAATCCAGCACCTGACCGCCATGCACCTGGAAACCGCGCTCCTGTGCCAGTCTTTGGCACTCATGCAACAGGCGGCTTTTCCCGATCCCCGCTTCGCCACGGAAATACAAGGCGCGGCCTGCTCCCTCCCGCAAAGTGGCTTCGAGGGCTGAACGGCACAGCTCTATCTCCCGCGATCGTCCGATAAAATTGCCGCCGGCGAATACCCGCGCCTCGGCGATGGCGTCGACACGAAAGACCGCAACAGTTTCCGGCAGTCCTGGCAGGATCCTTTGGCCCAGACTCTCGCCTTCCAGGCGGTCCGCCAATTCAGCCTGCACACTGGCAGAAATCAGGGTTTCACCGGCCTTCGCCAGATCCGTCAGGCGAGAGGCGAGGTTTACCGTATCGCCGGTCACGGTATATTCCTGATGCGCCGCGCTGCCCGTCCGCGAAGCGACCACCTGGCCCGCGGCAACGCCAATATGCACACGCAAGGGCGGCTCCAACTCAGCCGCGGCAATATGCACGGCCAACGCGGCACGGACGGCCCGTTCTGGATCATCGGTATGGGCAATGGGGGCGCCGAATACGGCCATGACCGCATCGCCGATATGCTTGTCGATGTTGCCGCCGAATCCCTGCACCACCACATCGACAGCGGCAAAGAACCGGTTCAAAAGCTGATGGGTTTCTTCCGCGTCCCGCTCCGCCGCCAATGACGTAAAGCCGGATATGTCAGCGAACAGGACGGCAACCTGCCGCCTCTCACCCTCCGGTTCCGCCGCCTCGTCGGAGGTTAAATCCTCGATCGCCCGTATCAGGCGCTTACGGTCGCCAAGCGGCAAACCCAGTTCCCGCAGGTCGGCCTCGGTCAATTCCGCGAGGACATCGAAATCGATACGGTTTTCCTCAAACATCGGGGCATGATCGCCAAGTCCTAGGTTGGCCAACCAGCTTCGAATGTCCGGCATCGACATTGCCGCCCTCTCACAACTACCTTATGAAATATTGCCACAGATAGAGGGCTTGGAGTGCAAAGAATGACAAAAGCGTTTGAGGGCCTCCGGGTCGTTGACTTCAGCCAGGTTCTGGCTGGGCCGTTCGCCGCGGGACAACTGGCCCTGTTGGGAGCCGACGTGATCAAGATCGAACAACCCGGACAGGGCGATCAGATGCGCACCATGATGGCCAACAATGATCTGGCTGATCTGAAGTTGTCGCCGGCATTTCTGGGCGTCAACGCTAACAAGCGAGGCATCACCGTCGATCTGAAGAATCCCGACGCCAGGGAAATCCTCGAGCGGCTTTTAGCCAATGCCGACGTGGTGATCGAAAACTTCAAGGCCGGCGTGATCGAACGCCTCGGCTATGGCTACGATGCGGTGCGCGCCATCAAGCCGGATATCATCTATTGCTCCATCTCAGGGTACGGCCAGCAGGGCCCTATGGCAGGGCAGGCAGCTTACGACGGTGCTATCCAGGCGGCCTCGGGCATGATGAGCGTTACCGGCACGCCGGACACGGGGCCGTTGCGCGTGGGCTACATGCCGGTGGACATTGCCTCGGGCATCACGGCCGCCTTTGCCATATCCTCGGCCCTGTTTCGCCGTTCGCAGACTGGCGAAGGGCAATACTTGGATGTGGCAATGCTCGACAGCGCCATGACCATGTTGAGCCCGGTGATCGCCAAGTATCTCCTCGTCGGGCAGGAACCGGAACGCGTGGGCAATACATCGCCCACCTATCAGGGCACGGCCGATACCTGGCCCACCAAGGACGGCCATATCCAGATGACCGTGATCACCGACGCCATGACGGAAAAGATGTGCATGGCCATGGACCAGCCCGAACTGGCCGACGATCCCCGCTTTGCCACGGTGCAGGGCCGGGTGGAACGGGCCGATGAAACCCGCGCCATAATCGCAGAGATCCTGGCGACCGACACCACGGCCAACTGGATCGAACGCCTGGGCACTGCCGGCGTGCCCGTGGCCCCGGTGCATAGCATTCCGCAATTGGTCGCCTTCCCGCAGATGGCGCATCGCGGGGTATTGATGACGATGCCGGCCCCGCCCGGCATGGAGGGTGAGATTACCGTTACCGGCGCTGGATTCCATGCCTCCAACGGCGAGCCCGAGGCCACCAGCCCCGGGCCCCTCTTGGGCCAGCACACGGACGAGCTGCTGGGCGAACTTGGATATGACGCCGACGCCATTCAGGCATTTCGCAACAGCGGCGTGATTTAAACTTCGGTTGGGGAGAATTATGAGCATCAAGATCGATACGCAATTGGGCAGCCTCTATCCCGACCTAGCAGCCGGTATGGCCAAACGGGCAGAGGCGATGGGTTTCGATGCCGTTTGGAGCTTCGAGGCCGGGCACGATCCGTTCCTGCCCCTGGTGGCGGCAGCAATGGCGACGGAGCGGGTGCATATCGGCACCAACATCGCTGTCGCCTTCGGACGCAGCCCCTTCGCCACGGCGCAGGCGGCCTGGGATTTGCAACGGGCCAGCAACGGACGCTTTCACCTCGGCCTTGGCACCCAGGTCCGGGCCCATGTGGAGCGGCGCTATGATATGCCGTTCGAACATCCCGCAGCCCGGCTGACGGACTATATCCGCTGCCTGCGTGCCATCTTCGATAACTTTCAGAACGGCACCAAGCCCGATTACCAGGGCCCCTTCTATAAATTCATCCTGACCAATCCGGCCTTCAACCCTGGTCCTATCGAGCATCCCCATATTCCCATCTATGTGGCCGGCGTGAACCCGCGCATGTGCCGGGTGGCGGGCGAGGTGGCGGACGGCTTCCACGTCCACCCGATGCATTCCACCGCCTACCTCACGGACGTGGTGCGCCCGGCGATTGACGAGGGCGCGAAAATGGCGGGCCGAAGTGTTGATGACCTTGATCTGCATGCCTCGGTCTTCGCGGTCCTGGGCGAGACCGAGGCGGAACGCAGCGCTTCCGAACGGCAGATCCGCGAGCAGATCGCCTTTTATGCGTCCACGCCCAGCTACCGCGCCCTATTACGCCATCACGGCTTCGAGGACCTGGGCAAGAAATTGAGCGGCGTCATGCGGACGGGTGAGATGGAGAAGATGCCTTCGATGGTACCCGATGAATTGATGGCAGAGGTTTCCATCTCGGCCGATTTCAGTGGCCTCGGCGCCGCCCTCAAGAAACGCTACAGCGGCCTGGTCCAGCGTATCGCCACCTACTACCCCATCCCCGATGATGATCCGGTGGAAAAATGGGCCGAAGTGGTAAAGGGTTTCGAGGCGGCTTAGCACAATAGTGTTGCCGGAATGGAATTTGGCCTCTGCCAGGGTCATATAGAAAGACAAGCAGACGCAGGCGCGCCCATCAGGGGAATAGGGATATGCCCCGCAAACGACCGTTGCGAGACGCAATTATCGACACCGCCCTGGAAATGGCCGATGAAGCCGGCTGGGCACATGTACGGCTGCACAAGGTTGCCGATCGACTGGGCGTAACTTTGCCCGAGATCAGGGCGCATTTTCCCGACCTGGACGCTGTCGCAAACGCCTGGCTGGAACGGGCGGACGACACCATGCTGGGGACCGCTGAATGCGCCGACCTGGCAGAGGCCCCAGCACCTGAACGCATTTACGCCGCCATGATCGCCTGGTTCACGGCGCTTTCCGGGCGGCGCAGCCATCTCAAGGCCATTCTGCGCTACAAGTTCGAGCCCAGCCACATCCACCTGCAAGCCGCCCTGGTGGTGGCCACAAGCCGTCGCGTGCAATGGCTACGCGAGGCTGCCCGCCTTGATGCCGCTGGGCGGCAAAAATCAGTTGAGGAACTGGGTTTGACCGTGTTGTTCGGGGCGGCGGTCCTGCGCTGGTGTAACGACGGATCTGAAAATTTCGAAGCCACCCGAAGCTTCATCGAGCGACGGCTTGCCCGCGCCGATCGGTTCATGCGCCGCTGGTATCAAAGTGGCTGAGCGCTCCCCTGGTCGCGCGGTCTACCGCGCCGCGTAACCGCCATCCATCGGTAGTTCGGCGCCCGTCATGAACGATGACTCTTCGCTGGCCAGGAAAAGCGCGCCATTGGCAATCTCCTCGGGGCGGGCAAGACGTCCAAGGGGATTTCTGGTTTTCGCGGCTTCCTGAAATGCCTCACGCGAAATGCCCCTGTGCGCCAGGGTCTCATCGAACATCGCCGTATCCGTGCCGCCCGGATGCAGGGAATTGCAGCGGATGTTGTAGCCGAGTTCAGCCACTTCGACGGCGACCGCCTTGGTGAACAGACGCACGCCGCCCTTGGTCATGGTGTAGATCCCCGAGCGCGGGGTGCCGACAAATCCGGCCGTGGACGACACATTTATGATGGAAGCGCTGGACAGGGAGACATCACGATACTTCATGTGCTGAACAGCGAACCTGCACCCAAGATAGACCCCTTTCAGGTTCACATCGCACAGGCGGTCGAATGTCTCGATTGTGCTCTCTTCTAACAATGTGCCGTCGAATAAGCCGGCGCAGTTCATCACGACGTCGATGCGTCCAAAGTGCGCGACCGCCTGGTCGAACGTTGTCTGCCAATCCGCCTCGTTCGCCACATCCATGGCCGCGGGCATTGCCATGTCGCCGATTTCATCCGCCAAACTCCGGCAGGCGCTGTCATCAAGGTCGCATAGCACCACATTGGCGCCTTCTGCCGCGAACAGACGGGCCGTGGCAGCGCCGATGCCGCCCGTCGCGCCGGTAATCAGTGCGGTTTTGCCGGTCAAGCGGGCCATGACTATAGGGGAAATCGCTCCTGAACCCACGGTACCAGGCGCACCATCATTTCGTTCAGGGCTTTGTTGCCGCTCTCTCCCTCACCGTCTTCGAAATAATGCAGGGCGTTGGGGAAGGTCCAATGTTCCAGATCTTTGGAGGCGACCGAGGCGAGGATCTTTTGTCCATGGGCCTTGGGATAGACATCCAGGTCGCGGCCGGCCTCGATCACAACGGCCGGCTCGGTGACGGACGGCCCGGTATTTTCGATATTGGCGTTCGATGACAGGCCTGACCAGGTGGAAAGCCAGCCGTCCGGCGTCATGATGCGAGCAAAGCCGACACGCTGAAAGTTCTTCACATCCGGTCGCGGACTGATCAACGAGCCATAGGCGCGGTTTGAGGGATCCAGGCGGTTATCGGTGTAATGCAAGTTGGCCAGGGTACGGTAGACCACCATCACCGGCTCGAACGCTTCCTGCTGCAGGATATGCCGCTGCGTCTCGGCCGGTAGGTCATCGAAGGTATCGGCGCCATGGGTCTTGGCGGCGGCGGCAGCGGCGTAAATGTATTCATGGGCGATTGTGTCGATACGGTGGACGCGATCAAGCTGCGCCTGCCGGTACCGGGCGACGAATTCTTCGCTGTAGCGGCTCCATTCGGGCGCGGGCCGGAAACCATTGCGGGGGTCGTACATATCCAGGTCCGGATCGGTCTTGAAGGGATCCGCCTCGTCCACCACAGAGGGATCGATCACTTCGTTGATGATCAGGCCCTGGCCTGCATGGGCTGCCATGTAGATCATGGCATCGCCAGGGATCAATTCCGCCTTCTCCAACAGAGTACGCCTGCCGCCGGGGCTGTGTTTGATCCGGTTCCCAGGCGGCAGCTTGGCCTGCGCCTGATAGAAGGAGAACAGCGAACCGCCGCCTGAATTGCCCAACAGCACAATCCGTTCCGCGCCATGTTCCTTCAGCCAGGTCATATAAGCACCAATGTCCAACACCAGTTTCTCGTGCAGGCAGTCGGCATCGTTGTTCAAAGAACGCATGTTGGCGCCCATACAGCCGTAACCGGCCCGCAACAGGGCCGGAAAGGAATGGTGTTCGGTGAAATCCACGCGCGGGTGGCCGGCGATGACGGCCACTTTGGGCGCGGTGTTGGCTTCCGGCGTCCAATAGACCCCCCTCACCCGCGCACCATCAATGGTGTCCAGCCCCACCGGCTGGCCCCTGACACCGTCCACAGGTTCACGAAAGCGGATCTTGGTGCCGCGCCAGAATGTATTGCCAAGTTTCGGTTGTTTCATGACTTTCCACTCTGTACTGGGCCATTTGCAGGCAGCCTTTGACTATCAGCAATCGATAAGAAGGATAGAATAGGTCATGGCAGCCTAGGAAAGTTCCCCTGCCTGGGCAAACCTTTCCCGTTGCCCAGCTTGGGCATATCCCCCTAGGCTAAGATCAGAAAAACTGTTCAAGGCAATCGAGCGGAGCGATATGTCGAGTTATACCAGCGTTTCGTCCACCGAGGCGGTTCTGCAAAAGGCGCGCGAAATCGCCCCTGTCCTGCGCGAGGCAACGGCCCAGATCGAAGATGAACGGGCCCTGATACCGCACGTCCTGGACGCCATGCACGATGCCAAGCTGTTTCGCCTGACCCTGCCCACCCGCCATGATGGCGCGGAACTGCCGCTGCCCCAGTTGGCGGAAGTCGCGGAAATTATCGCCGGAGCCGACGCATCCGCCGCCTGGTGCCTGGGCCAGGCTTTTGGCTGCGCCATGTCCGCCGCATTCATGGATGAAGCGCCAGCCCGGGAAGTCTTCGATCCCAGGGAGGCGGTCCTGGCCTGGGGCGCCGGCGTTCAGGGAACATTGACGGCGACGGAGGGCGGTTATCTGGTCAGCGGCACCTGGCGCTTCGCCTCCGGCAGCCACCACGCCACCTGGTTGGGCGGCCACAGCAAGGTGTTCGAGGCCGACGGCAGCCCCCGCATGGGCGCTAACGGACGGCAGGCCAACCGCACCGCGCTGTTTCCCCGCGATCAGGCGGAAATGGCAGATGATTGGTATGTGATGGGCCTGCGCGGCACGCGCAGCGAGGGCTATACAGTCGAAAACTTGTTCATTCCCGAAGGTCTGACCGTGGACAGGGAGACCGAGGCAGAACGTCAGGTTGACACCACCCTGTTCCGCTTTCCCACGACTACCGTCTACGCCTCGGTGTTTTCTTCTGTGGCACTTGGCATCGCGCAAAGCGCATTCGACGATTTATTGGCCCTTGGCATGGAGAAACGGGCACGCGCCGCCCGCACCACACTGCGGGAAAGTCCAGTTTTTCAAAGCGAGTTGGCGCAGCTGGAGGCCAAACTCGGTTCCGCCCGGGCCTACAAGCACGCCATTCTGACCGAGATTTGGCAGACGGTGGATAGCACGGGCGTCTTGAGCATGGCCGACCGGGCCCGCATCCGCCTGGCCACTACCTATGCCATCAATGAAGCGACGGAGGTGGTGGAGCAGATCTATCGCATGGCCGGTTCAACGGCAATCTTTGACGGCGAGCCGTTCGAGCGGCGTTTCCGGGATATCCATGCCGTCTCGCAGCAAGTCCAGGGCCGCGCGACAAATTACGAGACAGTCGGACGTTTCATGCTGGATCTGGATGCGGACACCATCTTTATGTAAGCGAGGGCCGCTCTAATGGTCGCTGCCGTGGACGATACTTTCACGCATGCCGGTATCGTATTCCGCCCCCGCGGCAGTTAGAACCAGCGCAGCTGGGAAATTACTAAATATCAATTCCTTACGCTGCAATGCTCGCCAAACACTTTCATTTCCCAGGCCTGTCGCATCGGTCGCCATGACGACACCAGCGCCAAGATGAAAGTGGTTGCCGTGGGCCCGGGGAATGGAGGTGATGAGGAAGCCGCCATCGCCCTGCGCTGTGGAGGTTTCTGGCGAGCGGGCCAGTTCCTGAAACAGGGTCAAAGTCTTTAGTTGTAGCTTGTTCAGGCGCAAGGGATTTCTTTTTGGCGGCATGTTCGTCCTCCTATCACCCCTGCATAGGGGGGCGATATTCCGTTCGCAAGAGATTGTTAAGACTTCTCGTAAAGAATCTGTATCAGATACTCCGATTCGCAGGAACGCGCCGGATCACTATGAGTGGCGAAACGGTTTGCAAAAGGCGCCGGCCACTCCGAATTGAGGGCCTTTTTGACTGCCGATGCAGCCAAACGGTCCTTCGAGGGAAAAATTCTATATGCCTACGGAAATCCTGCGTCGAGGGCCGTTGGATTTGTATCCGGAACGTCACCGTGCCTGTTGGAAAGGGCGCGAAGTTTCACTAACCCTGCGCGAATACGCCATTGTGGAACGCTTGGCCCAGGAACCAGGCCGGGACATGCAGTACAGATGCCTCTATGACCTGGTTCGCGGCAGTGGTTTCTCGGCCGGCGTGGGGAGCGAAGGCTATCAGGTCAACGTCCGCGCCTTCATCAAGCGCATCCGGCAAAAATTCCGCGAAATTGATCCAGACTTCGACGAAATCCAGAATTACCCCCGTTTTGGATATCGCTGGCGCCTGGACGACTAGATCAACATGAGTACAGATTGAATCAATCTGAACTCATAAAGTTGATCTATTTCAAATGATTAGAGCATCTTTATGCATCTCATGAGATGCGTGATGCTCTAAGGCCGCACCGTTATCTGACGGGACCGCGCAACCCGGCCACGGTATCGCTCAAAAGGCCAACCGTCGCCAACTGGGGTGAGATAGGTTCGCCGATAGCCAAGTTGATGCGGGCACGAAAGCGTTGTGGCAGTTTGTCGAACGCCTTGCCGCCAATGAAGCTGAACATGCTGCCCCAAAGTCCGGACAGTCCCATGGGCACGACGGGCACCGGCGTTTCGGCCAGGATACGTTCGACGCCGGGGCGGAATTCGTTCATTTCCCCGTCCCGGGTCAGCATGCCTTCTGGGAAGATACAGACCACCTCATCGTCGCGCAGGTAAGCGGCGATCTTCTTGAACGCGGCTTCGTAGATATCCGGATCGTCCCGGCGCGGCGCAATGGGCACAGCACCGGCGGTGCGGAAAATAAAACTCAGGATGGGCGTCTTGAAAATACGATGATCCATGACGAAGCGCACCGGCCGGCGGCAAGATCCCGCAATAACCATGGCGTCTACATAGCTGACGTGGTTGCAGACCAGAAGCGCCGGCCCTTCCTCGGGAATCCGTTCCATATGCTCGCGGCTGATGCGGTACATCACAGCGGTCAGCATCCAGACCAGGAAGCGCATGAGGAATTCGGGGACCAAAGTATAGATATAGACCGCCACCGCCACGTTCAGGGCGGCCATGACCAGAAACAGCTCTGGAATAGACAGACCCAAACTTAGCAGACCAAAGGCAAGCACGGCCGAACCCACCATGAACAGCGCATTGAGGATATTGTTGGCGGCGATGACACGGGAGCGATGGCGCTCTTCCGAGCGGCTTTGGATGATGGCGTAAAGGGGTACGATATAAAAACCGCCGAAAACCCCCAGCATGGTCAGATCGACGATGACCCGCCAGTTTCCGGCATCGGCCAGGAAGGCACCGGCACCTACCAGATCTCCATTCCAGGTCTGATGATCGGCGAAATACAGATCGAACCCGAACAGGCTGAGGCCGATCGAGCCGAACGGCACCAGCCCGAGTTCCACCATGCGACCCGAGAGGCGCTCGCACAAGATCGAGCCGACACCGACGCCAAAGGAGAAGAGCACCAGCAGCAGGGTCACAACACTTTCGTCGCCGCCCAAGGTGTAGCGGGCATAGTTCGGGAATTGGGTCAGATACACCGCGCCCAGCATCCAAAACCAGGAAATACCCAAGATCGACTGGAAAACCGCCCGTTTCTCCCCAGCGATCTTGAGGATACGCCAGGTTTCACTCACGGGGTTCCAGTTGATCTTCAATTCCGGTGCATTGGCCGGCGCCGGCGGAATATGGCGGCTGGCGAACCAACCCATAACGGCGCAGACGATCACGACGGCGCCGGTCAGAAGAGGACCGCTGCCGTCAATGGCGATCAATAAACCGCCGGTCATGGTGCCCAGCAATATGGCGACAAACGTGCCCATCTCCACCAAACCGTTGCCGCCGATCAGCTCTTCCGGCTTCAGATGCTGGGGCAGGATAGAGTACTTCACAGGCCCAAAGAATGTGGATTGCGTTCCCATGAGGAATAGGATCACCATCAAGACTGGGATATTCCCCAGGACGAATGCGGCCGCCCCTGCGCACATGATGCCCACTTCGCACAGCTTGATCAGACGCATCAGCCGGGCCTTTTCGAATTTTTCCGCGATCTGGCCAGCAGTGGCGGAGAACAGGAAGAATGGCAGGATGAAAAGCCCGGCGCAGAGGTTGATCAACAGGTTGGCATCCGCCGCTGTGCCGGTGACGGCGGTGTAGGCAATCAAAATTATCAGAGCATTCTTGTAGACGTTGTCGGTGAAGGCACCGGCGAATTGGGTCAGGAAATAGGGCAGAAACCTGCGCTTGGCCAATAGGTTGAATTGGTTCTCTTCGGTTGCCTGGGGCGTTTCGGCCTTTGCTTCCCTGTTCATGGTCTTATTGCCCCTTCCCATCCCTGTTGACCCGCAAGCCGGCCATGAAGTTGCCAACCAACAGCGCCGTCATTTCGTTGGCGGATTGCGAGGCGACAATGTCCAGCTTCTCACCGCTGGCCAATGAGCAGATGCCGTGCAGCGCGCTCCACAATACCCGGGCTGCATTGCGACATTCCTGGACTTCGGCGGCAGTGAATTCAGGCGCGATGATCCTTTCGATCAAGGACAGCAGTCGCTCCACCTTGGGGGCGTACCAATCGGGGAGTTCCTGGCCCGGGGGCAAATGGTGGTCGAACAGACTGTTCCAGAGATTGAGGTTTCTTTGCGTGAAGGCAATATAGGCCTCGGCCATACTCAACAGATCCGTCTCCGGAACGCCTTGAGTGGCGACGGCATCCAAATCACTGAACAGCCGGTCGAGGGTGTCCGCATTCAAATGGACGATCAAGTCATCCAGGTTTTCATAGAGGTTATAGATGGTGCCGACGGAATAGCCGATTTCCTTAGCTACCTTGCGTGTGGAAAGTGCACCAACGCCATCATGCGCCACGATCGTCCGCGTCGCGACTAGGGCAAGTCCCCGCAATTCTTCGCGGCTGTGATCGTATCTGCGTGCCATGTTGTCGCCTCCTGCAAAAAAACCCCAGCCTGGGCCTTGAACGCCATGATCAAGAATATATGTTGTAATTGAACGATGTTCAATAGAAAAGGCCAGTCGAAATGCTTTTGCGACGACACAGCAACAACACGGTCACCAGTGTCTTTTTGGCGGCAGCATTCCTATTGACCGCCCATGCCCTGGGCATCACCACCCAAATCCTAGCCATCAGCCAAGACATAGAAGAACGGGTGTTATCCGCCGTTTTGGGGCTGGAGGATACGATCGAATATTGGTTGGGAGGGCGCCCTGCCCCGTTCTACTAATAAGAACTAAATCGACAAGGACTATTCCGCGGCCTGTTCTGGAAGCACGATTGCTTCGCCGTCGACCCGCACTTCACCAGCGGCATTGTCTACCGTTAGGTAATGATCGAAATAGGTCAACGTGGGCCGCGCCCCGAACCGCTCTTCAATCCAACCCCACCATTCATCGTTGAACCAGGCTTCGGCCGCCTCCCTGGATTCCCAGAGATAAACCCCGCCGCCGCCATCCTCACCGTTCAAATAATCCTTTCGGATCAAACCTTTAACCTCGCGATAGATGGGCGCACTGTTCTTTGCGCCGGCAATCGCGGTCTGCTTATCCGGTTTCGGTCCATTGCGGGGAATTTGAACGATGGTGATGACCATGGAAGTACCCTCCAGAATATCTGCTGTGCCGCATTTTATCAGGCTTTCGCCAATTCCCAATGCATGTCTATCAAACGACAAAAATCGCCCACGACGTGACTTTTCTCACTTAGGCGCGCTACGCCAGCCATTAACTATCTATTAACAGGATAGGAGACGAACAATGCCATCTCGCAAACCAATGCCTCTGATACCGACGCTCTATACGACTGCTGGCGGTTTTCTGATTTGGCTCGCGTTGCTGAGTCTGGTTCATGCGCTGGGTTAATCCAAGGATTTCGCCAAATCGTCGCCAGACGGAAACAATTGTTACCAGTTCACGCTGAATTGGAAATATGCCTGACGCTTCGACCGCATAAATAGGAGCCTCCAACGCATCCGAAAGCCGCGTACACGGTTTTGAGGACATCGGATGCATCAATGCAACGGTCGGGGCTGTCGATCATGACTTCCAATGCAAGAAACTTTCATCCAGTCACGGGGCTATCGTCACAAGCCAAAGACGGGGCGACCCAGATCACCATCAAGCTGGCAGACGGATTTGCCGATTTTTGCGCCGCCATGCCCTTGTTGCGGGCAAGCGAACGGGAAAGTCCTTGCCACGAAAGCGGTCCGGGCGTCGGCGTATCTACTTCCTATCTGCGCCACGATGGTTCTGGACCTTGGAGCGGCTGCCTGCTGATCGCGCGTAGTGGCGAAACCGCCGTCGGTTGCCTACTCCTTTGGGTCACGCCACAGGGCGATGTGGCGATGAAGTGGCTTTATGTGACACCCCCCTACCATTACCAAGGCATTGAGCAGCGCCTCATGCGCAAAGCCTTCCGGATTGCTGCATCCTGGCATCGGGAGATCGCGGCTTAATTGTCCGCATTTCTCTTGCCCGGCGGCGGCAACAGATCCAAGTGTCCGAATAAAGCCACGAACCGGGCCATCTGGTCGCGCTGATAGGCGGGCACGTCCATGCTTTCAAAATCATAAAAGCCCTTGCCGTCGCGCAGGCCATTGCGTCCCTGGGCCATGTTGTCGAGTACGTTCTGGGGTGAAGAATAGCGGTCTGACTTCAAGTTTTCCGCCAGATAGCGCGAGGCATGATAGAGAATGTCGCCGCCGCCCACATCGACGAACTCCAACAATCCCATGGTGGCATAGCGCGGCCCAAAGCCAGTGCGGATGGCTTTGTCGATATCTTCGGCGCTGGCCACCCCCTCCTCGACCATGCGGGCGGCTTCATTCATGGCCACGGCCTGAATACGGGGAATAATGTATCCTGGCGTAGGTGCGCAGATCACCGGAACCTTGCCGGCCCGTTCCAGTATTTCCCGCACCGCCTGAACCACAGCCTGATCCGTCGCCGCGCCGGGACTGACTTCAACCAATGGAATCAAATAGGCCGGGTTCAGCCAATGGGCATTGAGAAACCGCTCTGGCCCGCTGATGTAGGCCGCAAGTTGATCCACCGGCAAGGTCGAGGTGGTGGAGGCAACAATGGTATCGGCTCCGACAACACCCGAAAGGGCGCGGAATGTTTGCTCCTTGGCCTCCATGGTTTCCGTGACGCCTTCAAAGATCAGATCCGCGTCCGCCAAATCGCCTAGGTCCGCAGTGAGGCGAATTCGCGTCAGCATATCCGCGATCAGTTCGCCATTGAAAACCCCCAGTTCAGCAAGGGCCGTTAGGTTGCCTTCGATTTCCGCCCTGGCTTCCGCCAAAAGCTGATCATGTTCATGTGCGACGCGGGGCTTGGCGTCCACAAGCGTGACGTCATAGCCCGCGTAGGCAAAAACATGGGCGATCCCCCGGCCCATGCGACCAGCGCCGACGGCGGCCACATGATGAATATCTTCGGCCTGCATCAGGCCTCACCTTCGTTCAGCATCTCTCGAAGTTCTTCTCCGCCCATTTCCGCGAGGCCCAGGGCTTCCCAAGTGCGGGGACCGTGGCGAAAGTCCTCGCTGCAGATAGCAGACCCCATTGCAAGAAGGCCGCGAGCCACCGGGCATTCGACACCGGCCCAGTCAGCGATCGAAACCAGCAGCGCCAGGCCCATGGCCACATCTTCGCGCATATAACGATGTTGGGTCAGGTCGATGAATTCGCGCCAATCACCGGAATCCGTCAGACGCTCATGGGCCGCGTTGCCGTACATCCATTCCGGCCGGTCGTCGTCGTAATGATCTGCCAGAGGGAAGTGGGGTTCGCCATAGCCCAGGGCCTCGCGGATGACGATCCGTTCTTCGTCCAATGCGTCCGTGACGGCGCGGATCGCCGGCTGCGTGCCTTCGTTGTGAATGTCCCAGGTATCGAAGTGCTGCATCGGCCCCGCGTTCATCAGGATCAACGGCGGGTGGATGATGGGCCCGGCATTCATCAATGCCGCATCCAGCACATCCCGCAATGGCTCGATCGCCGGGTAGGCCTGGCTTGCCACCCCTAATGCGTGCTCGGTCAGACGGGCCGGATAGACGCCGCTGGGCAAGCGGGTGGTGCGGGCTGAAATCGCGACCAAGTCATCGCCGCGCAGGCGCGCGAGATAAGGCAACGTACCTGATTCCACGAAAGACAATTCCGAATTGTTGCCGGCCTGCCGGATAATCCGGCTCATGGTCAGCCCCCCCAAGGTGCCGGGCGGGATGGCGATGACCTGGCCATCCGTCAGATGCGGTGCCATTGTCGCCGCGACCCCGTCCTGCGCCGTCGCCGGCAAAGGCGAAAGCACCAGTTCCGCCCCCGACAGGGCTTCGGCGATATCCGTGGTCACGCAATGTATCTGGACCGAACGTTCGCCGGCCGCATCGATCAGACGGATGGCACCGGCCGACAGAATGGCCGCCAGGGCCCTTTCATCCCGACGCCAGAAGCGCACCTCGTGTCCTTGTTCCGAGAAATCCGCCGCCGCCGCGTGGCATCCATGGCCACCGCCGATAACAGCAATTTTCATGGCTGCGTCCAATGCTGCAACTGCGGGCCATAGGCGAACAGCGCCGGCGTACCGCCGGTATGGACAAACAGTACGTTCGACCCTGGTGCGATGGTTTGATCAACGGCCAGCGCCATCAGACCGGCCATTACTTTGCCTGTATAGGGTGGATCGAGAAATAGCCCTTCGCAGCGTGCCGCCAGGACGATGGCATCTGCCGTCGCGGGGTTCATTTGGCCGTAACCCGGTGCCAACACGCCGTCAAACAACTTGATATCGGTGTCGTCAACGACCCTGCCCAGGCCAAGCATTTCTGACAGATCGCGGCAATGACCGGCGATGCGTTGAAATTGGGCCGAGGCATCCCGGCGCACGCAAATGCCATGCACCGGCATATCCTGGCCCAGGGCCCGCAACCCAAACAACAAACCGGCATGAGTGAAACCACTGCCCGAGGCAATGACAGCGGCATCCATTTGTATATCCCGGGCCTGCAATTGATTCACGATCTCCTCCGCCGCCAGGACATAGCCAAGGGCGCCTAACGGCGGGTGACCGGGTGCGAGCGGCACCATATAGGGCCGTCGGCCCTGTCCCCGTAATTTGTCAGCGATGGCAGAGACTGCCGCATCGGCCCCGGCCTCGTCTTCGCCGTCGGGGTAGGAATAGCGGTGTGCGCCCAGGATATCGCACAGCAGAATATTGCCCGATTGATGATAAAGCGCATCCATGTCCGGCACCCGCTCTTCGTTCTGGATATGGATTTCCATGCCCATGCGCGCCGCTGCTGCGGCGGCAACACGCACATAATTCGATTGTACCGCACCCGTAATAACCAGCGTGTCTGCGCCCGCCTCCTTTGCCGCGCCCATATAAAACTCCAGCTGCCGGGTTTTATTGCCGCCAAAGGCCAATCCCGTCAGATCGTCCCGTTTGATGAAAACGTTGACGCCGATCTCCTTCGACAGTCGCGGGGCTTCCTCGATCTCTGTCGGCAGGATTGATAGAGGGACGCGCGGGTAATCAGTAAGGCGGCCAAATTTCGGGCTCATAACAAAGATGCCTTTAGAACAGTCGCAAAGTTCAAGAATAGCTTGCAAATCCGGGCCTGTCTTGGCACATATCCGCGGCCCATTCCGGGCCAGCTGTCTTGATTGAGGAATTTGTAGCATGAGCAATAGTGCCGCCATCTCAACGCCAGAGGGCGTTGCCATCTTGGGCCCCATCGAGGAGGGCTATGAAGAAATTCTGACGAACGAGGCCCTGAGTTTCCTGGCGGCCATGGAACGTAAATTTGGCCAGCGCCGCCGTGATCTGCTGGCCTATCGCGTCGAAATCCAAGCCAAGATCGACGGCGGCTGGCTACCCGATTTCCTCCCCGAAACCCAATCCGTGCGCGATGGGGATTGGACCATTACCTCCATTCCCCACGACCTGATGGACCGACGGGTGGAGATTACGGGCCCTGTCGACCGCAAGATGATCATCAATGCCCTTAACTGCGGCGCCAATGTGTTCATGGCCGACTTCGAGGACGCCACTGCCCCAACCTGGTCGAACATGATCGAAGGGCAGATCAATCTGCGCGACGCGATCGCACGGAAGATCGATTTCACCGACCCCGGCAATAACAAACATTATGCTCTAAACGACAAAATCGCCACGTTGCTGGTCCGCCCCCGCGGCTGGCACCTGGAAGAAGCCCATATGACCGTCGACGGCGCGCGCATGTCAGGCGGCTTGTTCGATTTCGGCCTCTACTTCTTCCACAACGTCAAGCAGTTGCTGGCGAACGGGACCGGGCCCTACTTCTACCTGCCCAAGATGGAACATCATCAAGAGGCGCGCCTCTGGAATGACGTGTTCGTTTGGGCCCAGGAGCAATTGGGCATTCCGAACGCCACCTGCAAGGCCACCATTCTGATCGAAACCATCATGGCGACGTTCGAGATGGACGAGATCCTCTATGAACTGCGCGACCATATCGTCGGCCTGAACTGTGGCCGCTGGGACTATATTTTCAGCTATATCAAGAAGTTCCGGAACCGGCCCGATTTCCTCCTCCCCGACCGGGCGGAAGTGGGCATGACCTCGCATTTCCTGCAGTCCTACAGCTTGGAATTGATCAAGACCTGTCATCGCAGGGGTGCCTTCGCCATGGGTGGCATGGCGGCGCAGATCCCCATTAAGAATGACGATGCGGCAAATGAAGAAGCCATGGCCAAGGTGCATGCCGACAAGGAACGCGAAGTCACCAACGGCCATGACGGCACCTGGGTCGCCCATCCTGGCCTGGTCCCCATCGCCAAGGAGGAATTCGACAAAGGCATGAGCGGCGACAATCAGTTGAGCCGCCAGCGCCAGGACGTCAACGTCAAACAGGCGGACCTTCTCGCCGTGCATAAGGGGTCAATTACCGATGCGGGCCTGCGCATGAATCTTTCCGTCGGTACCCAGTATGTGGAGGCCTGGCTGAGAGGGAATGGTTGCGTGCCCCTCTATAACCTGATGGAGGACGCCGCCACGGCGGAAATCTCCCGGGCACAGGTCTGGCAATGGCTGAAGCACGAGGCGGAGTTCACCAACGGCGGCGCCATCACTGAAGAATTGGTGCGTGACGCCATGGCGGAGGAACTGATTAAGATCCGCGATGAAGTCGGACCCGACGTATACGACAACGGCAAATATACCGAAGCGGGGGAGTTGTTCCTGGAGATGGTGACCGAGGATGAATTCCAGGACTTCCTGACCCTGCCGGCCTACGAACGGATTGTCACGACCGTCTGATTTACGCCCGGCGACAGAGCACTTCGATGGCGCGGACCCGCCCCTCTTCCAAGTTAAGGGCGGCGTTGCGGCCCTTCTCGCGGTAGTTTTCGCCCATTAACAGGAAGGGGCCCAGTTTTGGCGCCCCTTCCTTGGCCGCAGCCTGGCGTTGGGCGGCGTAGAATTCCTTGAGCACCGGGCCATTGTCTTTCACGGAGATCACCGTGAAGCCCGTCTGTTCGAGGGCCGACACCGTTTCCTCTTCTGTCAGCAGATAGGAATGTGATCCATCCGCGGACCAGGGCGTCGGATAGATCACCGGGCCACCATGGCCGACAGCCAGTTCCGATAGCGCGAAAGGCGCGCCTGGCCGCAGCACCCGGAATGCCTCTCCGAACATGGTTCCCTTGTCCCGGATGTTCATGGAGACGTTCTGAGAATAGGCGGCGTCAAACCGGCTATCTTCGAAGGGCAGATCAGTGGCTGAGGCCTGCTCGATCCGAACCTTGTCAGACAGTCCCACCACCGCCGTTAACCGCCGGGCCGTTTCGCAAAACTCCGCCGTCAGGTCGATACCCATCACGCGGCATCCATAGGTGCGGGCAATATAGCGGGCCGGGCCGCCCACACCGCTGCCGATATCCAGAATTTCGTCGTCCGATGTCAGGTCCAGGGACGCGGCCAGGTCAGCAGTGGCAGCCTTGCCCCGACCATGAAAATGCTCCAAGGGATCGAGGTCGGGTGGCTGAAGATTGTCCGTATCCACGCCGGCGGACTCGAGGGCATCCATGATCGCCTGAAACAAACCGCCACGGCTGTAATGATCTTCGACTTCGTTTGCCGTCATTTCGCCTCCTACGCCCCGTCGTACCGCATTAATTTAGCCACACCCCTTCATTGCCGCTATCCTGATGCAAACGCAACATGGGAGATCGAGATGCAGGTTAAAGACAAGATCATCGTCGTAACAGGGGGTGCCAGCGGCATCGGCCGGGCCATGGCCCGCCGCTTCAACGACGAGGGGGCGGCAAAGGTCGTGGTTGCGGACGTAAACGCCGACGGCATTAAAGAAGTAGCGGATGAAATTGGTGGTATCGCTGTGACCACCAACGTGGCGGTCGAGGACGACATCAAGAATCTGGTCAAGGTCACCGAGGATCAGGCAGGACCCATCGATCTATTCTGTTCCAACGCCGGCATCGCGGTCATGGGTGATCTGGAAAACAGCAACGAGGAATGGCAGCGGGTTTGGGATGTGAACCTGATGTCCCATGTTTATGCGGCCCGTGCCGTTGTCCCCGGTATGATCGAACGAGGCGGTGGTTATCTGCTCAACACTTCATCCGCCGCGGGTCTGTTGAGCCAGGTCGGCTCCTCCACCTATTCCGTGACCAAGCATGCCGCCGTGGGCTTCGCCGAATGGCTCTCGATCACCTATGGCAAACGTGGCATCAAGGTTTCGATCCTCTGCCCCCAGGCGGTCAGCACCGCCATGACCGATTATGGCCGGTCGGGGGGCGTAGCAAGTGTCGACGGCCTGATGGAGCCCGAGGAACTGGCCGACTGCGTCATCGACACCCTGGCCGAAGAACGCTTCCTCTGCCTGCCCCACCCGCAGGTCTTGGAATACATGCAGCGCAAGACCAACGATTACGACCGTTGGCTCAAAGGCATGCGCCGCCTGCACGACCAATACGGCTAATAGAGACGGCTTAGATGTCCTGAACCCGTTCGATGCCGGCCGGAGCATCGCCACGTTCGACGCTTTGCACGGCGGCGATCAGGCCGGCGTTGGCCGGGGCCTCTATGCCGAACTCCTT
The DNA here is from genome assembly GCA_964344935.1 of uncultured Rhodospirillaceae bacterium. Classification (GTDB taxonomy): domain Bacteria; phylum Pseudomonadota; class Alphaproteobacteria. Next base: position 515,862 of record CAYFPL010000004.1, on the reverse strand, counting down.
GGCCCGGGCAACGACAAGGCCGTTGAGGAATTCGATCTCGGTGCGCCGTCCCTTGATCATGTCCTGACCCATGGAAGGACGGGCGGTGTCGCTCATGCGCTCGGCCTGGGCCAGCATACGCTCTTCCATGGCATCCAGAGTTGGCGTGTCATTGGCGCCGGAGGTCAATTCGTCCGCCGCCGTGACCCACTGCTCCGGCTCCAGGCCAGAAATCTTCTCCAGTGACAAACCTTGTAGCAGGCCGGCGCGGACCGCCTCGCCCGCCAGACGGATGGACAGCCGCCGGGTGGTTTCGTTCTGGGTGAATTGCTTGTTGGACATACCGCTGGCCGCCGAAAGACCATTGCCCATGGCGTTCTGCACCAGTTTCGACCACCGCTCTCCCCACAGGTTCGTGGTCACCTTGGCGCTGTCGATGTCGGACAGCAACCCATGAATGCGCTCCACCCGGGGCGTGATTCGGCCATGGGGTTCGCCGACCCGGAACACGGTGTAACTTTCCCCGCCCTTGGTGACCGAACGACGTACAAAGCCCGGTTCGACGAGTTCCACGACGATTTTCGATGCGATGCAGCCAATGGTCTTGTTCCAGCCCACCACGGCCGCGATGGCATCCTCATTGATGCCATTTTGTAGCGAGACCACAAAACCGTCGGACGCAAGGTAGGTCCGCGCGAGAGCAGCGGCCCAGGGCGTGTCATAGGATTTGACACAGACGAAGGCGATATCCGCGGGCTTCTCTTTGGACAGGCTTTGTAAATCCGTGAAATGCATGGCCCGCGGCCTGCTTTCAAAACACTCCGCCTCTGTCATTCCTTCAAGGCGAAGTCCATGGGCCTGCATGTGTTCAACATGGGCCGGCCAGGGATCGGCCAGGATGACGTCCAGTCCGGCCCGGGCGAAATAGCCCCCCACGTAGGCGCCGACGGCGCCGGCGCCGATTATCAGAATTCGTTCGTTCATATTGGTTCCAGTTCTAAACGGGTCGGTCGCCCTTGATGGTCAACCGGCGCATGCGCCGGCGCTGGCCAGGGTAATCGTCGATAGCGAAATGCAGGGTGCAACGGTTGTCCCAAAGGGCCAAAGAGCCGGGCTCCCAGCGGAAGCGGCAGGTGAATTCGGGCCGGACACAATGGTCCGCCAGAAAGTCGATCAGGGGCAGGCTCTCGGCCTCGGTCATGTCCTTCAGGCATGCCGTATGGCCGCGGCTGACATAGAGTGCCTTGCGGCCTGTTTCGGGGTGGGTGCGGACGATGGGGTGTTCGGCTTCCATCTCGAAGCGGTCGGCGTTCTTGGATTTCATTGCGCTGGCTTTCTTGAAGGAATTGGCCCGCCCGCCGCTGCGTTTTAGCGCCGCACTGTTGATGCCGATGATGCCATCTAGCATCGCTTTCATGCCATCGGACAAGGCCTCATAGGCCAGGGCCGTGTTGGCGAACATGGTATCGCCGCCCGCGCCAGGAATTTCCATGCCATAGAGCATGGTGCCGAGCGGCGGCGTCTCGGCATAGGCCATGTCGGAATGCCAGGCGCCGCCAAAGTTCTTGGTGTCGGTCTCCAATTTCACGATTTCAAAGACTTCCGGTGCCTCCGGCAAACCTTCCATGAAGGGATAAGCCGCGATGGGACCAAAGCGCCTGCCGAACGCGATCTGTTGATGGGGGTCGAGATCCTGGTCCCGAAAGAAGATCACATTGTGGTCCAAGAAAGCCTGATGGATTTCATCAAAGGTCTGATTGCTCAGTTCCGCCGATAGATCTGGTCCGTGTAGAACGGCGCCCAAGGCGCCTGACAACGGCTCCACATCCAGGGTTTGATAGCCCATGTTTCGTCCCCTCCAAGTTTTGTCGCCATTGTGCCCGCTACCGACCGAGGGCTCAAGTCTGTGAGGCCTAGCTGCAGGATGGGAACATATTCTTGGCGACCCTTTGCAACATGGAACACAAAATACCGTTATTGAAGGCCACACCTGCTAGCACGCGATGCTGTTCAGGTTCAGACCAGATCGCCGGTGGGCTAGGTGCCCGGCCCTCCCCCAGGATCAGCGTGCCTTGATACCTTTCCTTTAATGTCACCAGGCCGGCATCATTGAAGACATCCACCTCGCCGGAGATAAGCATGACCCCATGTCCTTCCGCCGTTTCGCCGGCCCAGACGTCGGTGCCGCGAATACCGATTGTGGCATTGGGCATTTTGATCAACATGCCAGGGCGCCCAAGCTTGCCGGAAGTGAAACGCATGGCACCCTTCAAAAGCGTAATGACGCCACCCGCATTGCTGTAGACGAATTCGTCCAGAACCACCTCGGCCTCGGGCCCGATGGCCAGCACACTGCCGTCCCGGAACCGAAGCACCGCCCGGGCGTTGGGTCCGGTGTTGACCTCTTCGTTCTGATAGACGGGTAAATCGCGGCGCAGGCTTCTATTCAGATCGCCCAATACCCCTTCCACATGGGCCTTGGTGCGGCTGACGCCGCCGATCTCTGGATTCTCTGGGTTGGGTATGGCGGTCAACCTGCCAGCCCCGTGGGATGGGTCACGGTCCAACAGACCGCCCCAACCGGGGGCTGGCAAGGCGCAAGCGATGGACAGAACAACGAACAACTTCGCCCGTATCACGGCGCGCCGAATTGCCCTCATTGCGGCTCCCGATCTCAATCGCGGGTTTTGGCCCGACCCAGTTTCCAGGCCTTGCGGGAAACCTCGCGGTTCAAAATCAAGCTGCCTTCGGCGCACAAGACAACAGGCGTTTCGCCATTCGAAATCTGCCTATCGATCCTGATACTACGGGGAAATTAACGATTATGTAAAAGGTTTGGTAAACGGCCTGTATACCTAACGATCCCGGATATCCCGTTTGCCTTGGTTCATTTCCGTCATCAAATCGATGGCCTCATCCCGGCCCACCAAATCCGCGAACAGGGTGCGCTCGGCGGCCAGGCCATCCATGGGGGCAACAAGTTCCGAGCGCCGCACCAAGTATTTGATATGGGCAACGGCATGGGGTGATTTCGAGGCCAATTCATGAGCGATCTCCAATGCCCGATCGAGTGCCGGGCCATCGCAGCATTCCGTGACCAAGCCGTATGCGGCCGCCTCTTTTGGCGAGAGTGTCTTGCCCAAAAGGGTCAATTCCAGGGTCTTGGCCTGGCCGATGATGCGGCTCAAGCGTTGTGTGCCCCCAGCACCGGGCAGGATGCCGATATTGATCTCAGGCAGGCCCAGGGAGTAGGGCCCGTCCTGGGCGATGCGGAAATCACAGCGCAAAGCCAACTCGAAGCCGCCACCCATGGCAGTACCATTGATGGCCGCGATAAAGGGCTTGGGGCTATCCTCGATACGGCGGAAGTCCGCATGCAGGGCGCGTTCGGGCACCGGATTAGTGATGCTGAACGATGCGCCTGCTTCCCGTAGGCCGCGGCCCCGCTCCTCCAGCTCCACCACGGAATAGTGGCGGACGAAGACGTCGTCCAGGCCGCCCGTCAGGATCACGGCGCGAATCTCATTGTCCGCCTCCACCGTATCCAACATGGCGGTAATCTCCGGAACCGTATCGGCATCCATATAGCCGTCGGGTGGATTGGTGAAACGGACAATGGCGACAGCGCCGTCTTTATCGATTGTTATTTGCGGCACAACAGCGCCTCCCTTATTTCCTCGTCATCCTGCAGGCCCATTTCGGCCAGAATTTCTTCCGTATGTTCGCCCACCCAAGGCGGCGGATAGCGCACTTGCGCCGGCGTCCGGCCGAAACGCCAGGGGAAGCGGGGCACCGAAATGTCCGTGCCATCCGTCGCCGTCATATCCAAAGTCATGCCCAACGCTGCGGCCTGTGCGCTGTCAAAGGCCTCCTTGATGGACAACACCGGCCCATGCGGAATGTCATTCTCCCGCAGGAAGTCGAGCCATTCCTCGGTCGTTTTTTCCACCATCGCCTCGGCCACCAAATCACGCAGGACATTTTTGTTGATGGAACGGCTGCCGCCATCGGCGAAACGTTCGTCTTCCAGCCACTCCGGTCGGCCGCAGAACTTGGCAAAGCGGCGGAAATCCTCGTTGCGGGAGACGAGAATTTGGATCTGCCCATCCGCCGTCTCGAACAGGCCGTAGGGCGCGATGGAGGGATGATGATTGCCTTCGGCGACAGGGTCCTTGCCAGTGGCGAAGTATTTGCCGGCCTGCACGGTCAGCATGGACATGGTCGCCTCCAGCAGCGACGTGCGTACCACTTGCCCGCGGCCACTTTGCTGGCGTTCCATTAAGGCGCCCAGGATACCGATGGTATTACATAGACCGCCCAAGACATCCGAGATGGCGACACCGGAGCGAATGGGCCCGGTCTCCGGGCTGCCGGTGATGGACATCAGGCCAGAATAGCCTTGCACCAGTTGATCGACACCGGAACGGTGCCCCATGGGTCCCACGTCGCCAAAAGCTGACAGCCGCGCCACCACCAGATGGGGGAAGTCACGCTCGAGAACATCGTCCGTGAAACCCATGGTATCGAAGATACCGGGGCGGAAGTTCTCCACCACCACGTCCGCCGTGGCCATAAGCGCACGCAGCAGTTTGTCGCCGCCCGGTTTGCGCAGGTCCACGTGCAGGCTGCGTTTGTTGCGGTTGGCGGTGGCGAAATAGCCGCCCATGTCAGGGGCGAACGACGGGGCCTGCTGGCGCAGCATATCGCCCTGCCCTGTTTCCACCTTGATCACATCGGCGCCCAGGTCGCCCAGTAGCATAGGCCCCAATGGTCCGGCGATGACCCGGCCCAGATCAATCACCCGAATTCCGCTCAACGGCAACATGCCGGCTTCCCCCAAATCAACGCGATTGCCGGGGATCATAGCAAGCCGAATGGAATCCCTCTAGCATGCCGGTGGAACGGCATAGCGGGAACGATCCATGCATGAAGCGTTGCAGGGCGTAACGGTCCTGGAAGTTGGCGCCATGACGCCGGGGAAATTCTGCGGCCACCTCTTGACCGGTTGGGGCGCACAGTCCACGCGCATCGAGCGTGAAGCGCCATCCGATCCGGTCAGCAATGAGGATCTGCTCTTGAACAGAGGCAAGGAGTCTCTTGTCCTCAATCTGCGGGATGATGGCGAGCGCCAGGTCCTGTTCGATTTAGCAGTGCAGGCGGACGTTCTGATCGAAAGTTACCGGCCAGGCGTTACATCCCGCCTGGGCATCGACTACGGGACGATCCGCGGGCTCAACGACACCATCATATATTGCTCGCTATCAGGCTTCGGCCAGGCGGGCCCGCAGTCCCAGAGGGCAGCTTATGATCTGATGTTCATGGCCGAGACGGGCCTGCTGCACTGCTTGCAGCCGAATGGCGATATCACCTCGCCCCAGACCTACCTCGCCGACGCCGTATCCGGTTTGACGGCAGCCTTTGCCATCACCGCCGCCCTGCACGAACGCAATCGGACCGGACGTGGCCGGCATATTGACCTTTCCATGCAAGAGAGCCTGTTCTCCCTGCTCGCCGTCTCTCACGGCAGCATTCGGGACGGTGTTGCGATCAGCGGGCTGGAGGTCGCCGAACGATCCGCCCGACCGGTTTACAATATCTATAAAGCCGGCGACGGCCGCCATGTCGCCATCACCGCGCTGAGTGAAGCCTCCGGGCGGGCCTTGTTCCGGTACTTCGGGGATGAGGAATTGTGGCAATACGGCCATGACCTGGGCACCGATGGTGCCAAGGCCAGGGCGTTCCTTCAAAATGCATTCTTGCGGCATGATGCCAGTCACTGGGTGGCGGTATTGGGCGCCCTGGATATTGAAATCGGCCTTGTAAAATCGCCCGAGGAAGCCTTCGAAGATCCACAATTGATCGCCCGTAAGATGATCCGCGAAACCGAAGATGATGACGGAAGATCATTGCGCCAGATCGGCTTCCCGGCTACCTCCAAGGCAGGAACAAGTTAGAGGAAACGTTCATGAGTACTATTCCAGACGATCCCACAGTGGGCAAAAACTCCGAGCGTCTGAACGAACTGGCATTTTCGTTCAAGAAGAGCCAGGCTCTGGCGGCGGCCCTCGAATGCGGTCTATTCACCGCCATCGCAAACGGCGCCGCGACACCGGCGGAGATCGGCGCGTATTGCCAGATTGACCCGGAAACCGCGGACAGGTTGCTGATCATCTGCAAGGCCATGGACCTGGTGCGCGAGGTGGATGGCCGCAATGTCAACCTGGACGATGTGCAACGTTTCCTGGTCAAGGATGCGCCCACTTACTTTGGCGATTACCTACGTTTCACCGTTCCCGCTGAATACGACGAATGGCAGGGCTTCGCCGGAAACCTTAAATCGGTGTCGTCGGAAGTTCCGCCGCGGAAATTATATGAAGGCGACTTGGATGATCCGGACCGGGCCCGGGAATTCACCACCGCCGGCTACAATGCCTCTCTGCCGCTGGCTCACCGGTTGGCGAAACAGTTCGATTTCTCTCGGTTCCAGCATTGGTTGGATTTTGCCGGCGGCTCGGGCTGTTACGCCATCGCCGCCTGCGAAAGGAACGAAGGACTGCGGGTCACTGTCCGCGACCATCCCAATGTGGTGCCCGTCGCCACAGAATTTATCGCCAAGCACAAATTAGAAAGTCGGATCACGGCCGAACCCGGCGATTTCCTTAGAGAGGAGGACTATGGCGGTGATTTCGACCTAATCTCCTATATCACGCCATTGCATTGGTATTTGCGCGACGACGTGGTCAAAGCCCTGCGCCTGGCTTATGCGGCTCTGCCGCCCGGCGGCACGGTACTGGTCGTCGGCTATATGCTGAATGACGATCGTTCGGGTCCTGTTGATCCGGCCTTCTATCACCTCCAGGCGATCCGCGAAGGACACTATACCGGTCACGTGCCCAGCGGGCCGGAATATGTGAGCTACCTCCAAGAAGCCGGTTTCGAGGATGCGGCATATGATTGGCTGCTGCCGAACCGCCTAGGCCGGATCGACGCGAGGAAACCCACATGAAGGTTGGCAAAACCCTAACCATCCTACCAGACGGCCGCGCCCCCATTCGGGCCGCCATGACGGGCGCCTCGGTCATCGTCGAACCGTTGGATCCGGACCGCCATGGCCGTGACCTCTATCTCTCAGCCTGCGGCCCGGACGGCGATCCCACGGGCGATATGTGGACTTATATGAGTAACGATCCGTTCCCGGACATGGCGGCTTTCCAGGCCTGGCTGGCACCTCAGACAGAAACTGACGACCCGCTGGTCTTCGCCATCATCGATGAGGCCACCGGCAGCGCCCGCGGTATGGCCAGCTATATGCGAATTGTGCCGCACTGGGCGACTTGCGAGGTAGGCGCTATCTGGTTTGCGCCCAGCTTGAAGCAAACACGCATGGCGACAGAGGCCATGTACCTCATGGCCCGCCACGTCTTCGACGATCTAGGCTATCGACGCTACGAATGGAAATGCGATTCCCTGAACGAGCCGTCTCGCCGTGCCGCCTTGCGATTTGGGTTTCAATACGAAGGGTTGTTCCGCCAGCACGTGGTCTACAAGGGGCGCAACCGGGATACAACCTGGTTTGCCATGACCGATGGCGACTGGCCGGTTATCAAGGCCGGGTTCGAAGCCTGGCTGGCCGATGAAAATTTCGATAATGAAGGACGGCAAAAGCGAAGCCTGGCGGAAATTCGAGAAAATCTAATGGCGAGGCAACCGCGGTAGGTTAGGCCAGAGTAAGGCGCATATTCTCCCGCCCCATCAGGGCGCCGTCCCAGGCCATACGCGCCTCGGCCTCCAACAGTTCCATGAAGGGATCTTCGTGATCCGGGTCGTGATGGAAGATCACCAGCCGTTTGGCGTTGGCCCGTTGGCACAGGCGCACACCTTCCTGCCATGTGGAATGGCCCCAGCCGACTTTCGCAGGGAACTCCCGATCCGTGTAGGTACAATCGTAGACGACAACATCGGCATTATCGATCAGGTCCAGGATGTTCTCGTCCGGCTTGCCCGGAATGTGTTCCGTATCCGTGACGTAGCAGAAGCTCTTGCCGGCATAGTCGATGCGATAGCCAGTGGCGTTGTCGGGGTGGTTGAGCAACGTAGTTCGCACCTTGATGCCGGTGCCCAAGGTGAAGCTTTCACCGGCCTTGAAATCCTCAAACGTCAGTTTTGATTGCATGGCCTCGATGGGAACCGGAAAGGTCGGCTGGTTCATTTGCCCCGACATGATGTCATGGAGGGTTTCTTTCACATCGAAGAGATGCCCCGCCATGATGCGGAATTCACAATCCGCCTGGAAAGCGGGCGAGAAGAATGGAAAGCCGTTGATGTGATCCCAATGACTGTGGGACATCAGGATATCGGCACGCCGAACACCCTTCTTCATCATCCAATGGCCGAAGTTTCGAATGCCGGTGCCGCAATCGAATACGACTCGCTGGCCGCCACAAGCGACCTCAATACAGGAAGTATTTCCGCCGAACATGACGTATTTCGAGGATGGACAGGCTATGGACCCCCTGACCCCCCAGAACTTGACCTTGAACCCCATTGGCAGTCCCTAGCGGATTTCCCGAGTCGCGTACATACAATTGTATAACATAATCAATGGCTAATGGTACAGAACTTAATACGGAACCACAAGTGTTCAAGCCGCCGCCAGTTCCTGTTCCACAAGTTTCACCCAGTACGACGCGCCGATCGAAAGGATTTCGTCGTTGAAGTCGTAGTTGGGATTATGAACCATGCAGCCGCCAGGTTCATTGCCGACGCCATTTCCGACCCAAATGTAGCAACCTGGCCGGGCCTGCAGCATCCAGGAGAAATCCTCTGCCCCCATGGTCGGCTGCAAGTCTCGGCGGACATTCTCTTCGCCAACCACCTGCGCCGCCGCGCGATGGGCGATCTCGGTTTCTTCCGGTGTGTTTATGGTGGGGGCATAGCGGCGGTCGTAAGTGTATTCGATACTGGCACCGTGGGCTTGGGCAATGCCTTCGGCCACACGTTTGATTTCCTTTTCCATGATGTCCTGCACCTTGACGGAGAATGCCCGCGTAGTGCCGGCGATCAGAGCCGTCTCGGGAATCACGTTGGTCGTGAAACCGGCCTGGAACTTGGTGGCCGAAATCACCGCCTGTTTCAACGGATCAACAGTTCGTGAAACGATCCGCTGCAGCCCCAGAACAATTTCAGAACCCACAAGAATCGGGTCGACACCCTGGTGCGGCATGGCGCCATGGGCGCCGGTGCCATTGACGATGATTTGGAAGAAATCCGCTGAAGCCATCATCGGCCCGGGCATCAGGCCGATCTGCCCCACCGGTATTCCCGGCATGTTGTGCAGGCCATAGACGTCCGTGCAGGGAAACTGGTCGAACAGGCCTTCTTGCACCATAAGCCGTCCGCCGGCTTCGTTTTCCTCGGCCGGCTGGAAGATGAAATAGACGGTGCCGTCGAAATTCTGTGTTTCGGCCAAATAGCGGGCCGCGCCCAGCAGCATGGTGGTATGGCCATCATGCCCGCAGGCATGCATCTTGCCGTCATGTTTGGATTTGTGCGGTACGTCGGCCAATTCCTGCAGGTCGAGCGCATCCATGTCGGCGCGCAGTCCGATCTTGCGATCGGAGTTGCCGCATCGCAGCACACCAACGACGCCGGTCTTGGCCAGACCCGTATGCACATCAAGGCCGAAACCACGCAGCTTTTCCTCGACCAAAGCTGCTGTGCGCACCTCCTCAAAGGCGGTTTCAGGATGTGCGTGGATATCGTGGCGCCATTCCACCATGTCGGCGTGGAAATCGGCGATGCGGTTGATAACGGCCATGGGGCACTCCTTGTTGTTTCGTGGCGGCCGCGGCCGCCACGAAGGTGTACCCCGTGACTGCGTCTATGTCATGACCTAATGCGACATCATCACCGGGCAGGTCATGGCGTGCATGATTTCGCGGGTGGCCCCGCCGAAAGCCAGCTCCCGCAAGCGGGAATGGCCGTAACCGCCCATCACCAGCAGGTCGATGCCATTGTCGGCCACGGCTGAAAGGATACTGTCGCCGACACCCATGTCCTTGGCCACGATATGCCGCGGCGTCGCATTGACGCCATGGCGCGCCAGATGGGTGCAGATATCGGCACCTGCAATATGGTCGCGGTCCTCCGGATTGACGGAATAGACGACGACTTCTTCGGCCTGTTCCAGCATGGGCATGGCGTCGTGCACAGCCCGCGTTGCCTCGCGCGTCGCCCGCCATGCCACCATAATGCGGCGACCGATTTGTTTCGGAACACCGGCATAAGGTACGACGAGGATCGGCCGGCCCGAAGCCATCAACAATTCTTCAGCCAGGTTATCGGTGACAGCGGGCTTGTCGGGATCTGGCTGGCCCACCACCAGCAAATCGGCATAGCGGCCGCACAAGCTGACCGCCTCGACCATATCCCCTTCCATGAGCCGGAACTCCGCCGTCACGCCCTCGCGCTCGGCCGCGGCATCGAATTCCGCCCTCTTGGCTTCACCCATGGCGCGGATCTCATTGTAGCGCTGTTCGATGACTTCGCTGGGAAGTTCGGTTTGCACGAAACCGGGCACGTTAGGATAAGACAATACGTAGACCCCGGTGAGGCGGGCGTCGAAGTTCTTCGCCAGGTCCAACGCCATGTTCAAGCGTCCCTCGGCGTGAGCATCTTCGCCTTGATGTACAACAATATCCTTGTAGGTCATGGTCCCATCCCTTCGCATACGTCGACCAGGCCTTCCTGGCCGCGTTCTATGAATCTTACATAGCGATGATCGCTGCTATGACCAGAGACAGGCTTGACCTAGATCAACTTAAATCCGCGACATAGCGGCGCACCCTCTCAAGGGCTGCCTGCAAATCATCGACATGCTGCTGGCGGACACCATCGGCAGCGTCCTGCAGGGGCTCGGCCGCCGCCGCCATCAGCGACCTCCGTTGCCCCCACGCCCATGGCAATCCCCTTGAGGCCGTGTGCCGCCTTCCACCACTCATCGCCTTTGTTGACGGCCATGGCGTCGATGTAGCCGGCGCCATTGCCGACGAACATGGTCAGCAGCTCCAACTCCAGGGCACGATCGCCCAGGGTATAGGTCTCCAGGTGCGCCTGGTCTATGACAGGCTGTTGCTCAGATACCATTGCCCACCAGTTCTCGGATGGCCGCCATCAGACGCTCCTGCGAGGGGATAACTTCACGTTCCAGGGCATCGTTGTAAGGTATAGGCACGTCCAGTCCGCCGACCCGCACGATCGGCGCATCCAGGTCATCGAAACCCTTTTCCACCACCAGAGCCGCCACCTCGGCGCCGAAGCCGCCCTGCTTGCAGGCCTCGTGGGCGATCAGCAGGCGGTTGGTCTTGGCCACGGAAGCGAGGATCAGGTCTTCGTCCAAGGGGCGCAAGGTACGAGGGTCCAGCACCTCGACCGAGATGCCTTCCCGCTCCAGCACGCGCGCCGCAGCCAGGGCACGGGGCACCATGGCCATGGTGGCGACGACGGTGACGTCGCTGCCTTCCCGTTTGATATCGCCCTTGCCGATGGGAATGGCATAGTCCTGTTCCGGCACGATGCCCTTGCTTTCCATGTAAAGCATCTTGTGCTCCAGGAAGATCACCGGATTGTCGTCGCGGATCGCCGCCGTGAGCAGGCCTTTGGCGTCATAGGGATTAGACGGCGCGACGACGACCAAGCCCGGAACATGAGTGAACCAGGCTTCCAGGCTCTGGCTGTGCTGTGCCGCCATGCGGATGCCGCCGCCTTGGGGGCCGCGCACCACCAGGGGCACGGTCGGCTTGCCACCCAGCATATAGCGGAACTTAGCCGCCTGATTGACCAGCATGTCCATGGTCAGGGCAACGAAATCGAAAATCTGTAGTTCCACGATGGGGCGCATGCCGGCGATGGCCGCACCCACGCCGGCGCCGGTGAAGCCGACTTCGGTTATGGGGGTGTCTCGGACCCGGTCGTCGCCGAAACGCTCCCAGAGGCCCTTGGTAACAGAGAAAATGCCACCGGTCTGGCCCACGTCCTCGCCCATGATGAAGACACTGTCGTCGCGCGCCATTTCTGATGCCATGGCCTCGTTCAGCGCCTCTACATATGTAATCTCGCGCGCGCCGACGGCGCCCGGTTCGGCATAGTCGGCATGACCGGCATAGACCGAGGCGAGCATGCCTTCCACCGTGGGCTCGGCACCGGCGCTGCCGAATTCCACGGCGCTTTCCAAGTCCTGCTCCACCTGGGCCTTGATTTCCTTGACGCGCTTGCCCGGAACGGTCTTTTCCGCCGCCATGCGCTCTTCCAACATCTTGATGGGATCGCGGGCGATCCAGGCGTCGTATTCCTCCTTGGGCCGGGGATCGCGCAGATTGGCGCGCATGGAATGCTGGCCCCAGCGATAGGTCAGGCATTCGATTAGACTGGGCCCCTCACCGCTACGGGCCCGCTCCACCGCCTCGCCGACCACGGCATAGACCTCCGCTGCATCGTTGCCGTCGATGGTCACGCCCGGCATAGCGTAGCCGCCAGCACGGTCCGAAATCTGCGGCGCTGACGTTGTATCCCGGTAGGAAGTGGTCAGGGCGTATTGGTTGTTCTCGCAAATGAACAGGATCGGCAGCTTCCAAATGCTGGCCAGGTTGGCGCATTCGTGGAACGTGCCCTGGTTGGAGGCGCCGTCACCGAAGAATGCCACCACCACCTGATCGCCGCGGCGTAATTTGATGGCCAGGGCGGCGCCGGTCGCCAACGGCATGGTGGCCCCGACGATACCGTTGGCGCCGAGGATGCCCAGACTCAGATCAGCGATATGCATGGAACCGCCCAAACCGCCGCAATAGCCGTTCTCGCGGCCCATGAGTTCGGCCATCATCAAGGCCTGGTCAGCCCCCTTGGCAATGCAATGGCCATGGCCCCGGTGGTTCGAGGCCATGTAGTCGTCCGGCCGCAGATTGGCGGAGACTGCCGCCGCTACCGCCTCTTCCCCGATGTAGCTATGCGCCGTGCCTTTCACCGCGCCCTGGGCAAAGAGTTCCGTGGTCTTTTCCTCGAAAGCCCGTATTCTGGCCATGGTGGTGTAGATAGCTTCCGCCGTTTCCGCGGAAAGTTTCACGTTCGATGTCGCCATAGCTCGCTGGCCGCCGTGCGGCCCCTCCCGAAGCCGAAAATGTCCCGGCCGTTAGCTTAGCAACCAGATCGGTGTCCTGGGAAGCGGCGGTATCAGGTCAGCCCGTGCCAACCCAGCGCCAGTCCAGCCGAGAGGGCCAATGTCCAGGCAAGACTCAGATGCAGGCGCAATAGCGCCAGGGCGGCGATTGCTGCAAAAACCAACGCCGGCAGATCGACGCTGGCAAGCTCTGGGATCCACAAGGTCAAGGGGCCGATGGTCGTCTTGGCAACCTTGGCAAACAACACGTGCAGGCCGAACCATACTGTTAGATTCAGGATCACGCCGACGACAGCCGCCGTCACACCGTCCAGGGCGCCCCGCAGCAACGGCGCCCGTTCCAGCCGGCCCACGTAAGGCGCGCCACAAAAAATCCATAAAAAGCAGGGCGCGAATGTAGCCCAAAGAGTGACTAGCGCGCCGGCGAGCCCCATCCAGATGGCCGGGCCGTCGCCAAACCGATAGGCGGCGACGTATCCGACGAATTCGGTAACAAGGATCAAGGGGCCATTGGTGGTTTCCGCCAGGCCGAGGCCATCCAGCATTTCGCCCGCGCTCAGCCAGCCGTGGCCTTGCACCACTTCCTGCGCCATATACGCCAGGACCGCATAGGCTCCGCCAAATGTCACGACAGCCAGCTTGGAAAAGAATACGGCTAATTGCGAGAGCACATGATCGCCGCCGAGGGCATAATAGATGATGGCCAGTGGCGCCAGCCAGATCACAGCCCAAACGATCGCGGTTCGCACCGCCCGGCTATGCCCGGGGACGGCGACGGCCGTTGCGTCAGGCGTTTCTATAGCGGCAGCAGGCGCAAACCAGGCCATGGTGAACCCAATCACTGCAGCAGCCGCGATCACCATGGGGAATGGGACTGAGAAAAAGAAGAAGGCAACGAAGGCCAGTGCCGCCAGCAGCCAATGGGCCGGCCGTTTCAAGGCGCGCCCAGCGATGCGCAAGAGAGCCTCCACCACGATGATCAGCACTGCCGCTTTGATGCCAAGAAACAGCGCCGCCATTACGGGCACATTGCCCAGGGCGGCATAGAGAGCGGCCAACACCAATACCAAGGCGGCACCTGGCAGGACGAACAGCAACCCGGCGATCAATCCGCCTTTCACCCCATGCAAGCGCCAGCCGGCAAAGGTGGCAAGCTGCATGGCCTCCGGCCCCGGCAGCAACATGCAAAAGCCCAGGGCGCTGAGGAATTGCTCTTCCGAGAGCCATTTGCGCTCATCCACGATGACGCGATGCATCAACGCGATTTGAGCGGCCGGACCGCCGAAAGACAACAGGCCGATCCGACCAAAAATGGCGATGCATTCCCGAAGCGACGGATGTTCTCCCGCATTGTTCACGGCAAGGCGTCTCCGGCACGGCGTGCCCAGGCAAAGAGGCTGTCGAAAATGATCATGGCCGCATCCAAGGTGGCGTTGTGATCAGGATATAGAAGGGCAAGGCCTTGTGACATGGCCGCAAGCCCCGCTGACTGCGGCGGTGTATCGCTTCTATCTGAAACAGCGCCGCGCATAATCCGCGCCATTACCTGCAGGCTATCGACCCGTAGGTCAAAATGATCGAGAAACGCTTCGAGTTCGCCAAGTTCGCTGTCCGTGCCGAACGATGTTGCCTCCATTTCCGCGGCAACATCCGCTACCCATTCGGCCTCCACATCGAATATCTCTGCCTCCGGATCCAGGAAGCGGCGGATTAACCAAGCGCAGGCCAAAGCGTCGATCTCTCTGTCCGCACGCGTGATCCAACGGCTCGCGCGAGCATTCAGGCTCTGCGGCTAGGCGTTGCGCTGGACGGTCGCGCCGCCGTGGGCCGCGAAAGCATCGAAACCACCCTTTAGAAAACGGACCTGGTGACCCATGGCCCGCAATGATGCCGCCGTCATCTGGCTGACATGATGGCCATGCACACAATAAACCGCGATTTCACATTGCTGATCCAATACCGCGCCCCACTCCTCTGTTTCCAGATGGCTGCGCCAGCGGGCGCCTGGGATCATGCGCGCACTATTGGCAAAAGCTTCGGCGCGGCGGACATCGAAAATCAGCGGCGCCGTCGGTGTTCCAATGCGCGGGATCAATTCCTCGGGCGTGATGGCCATCCCGGTGGTTGACATTTCTCGATCTCCCAACAAATATCAAATTCATCGATATAAGATTTCGAATATCAACCAAAATCAAACGAGTAAAATTCAATTAAACATGAGATTTATTAATGATACGGGATATTGAAATTTATCCATCGACGGCGGCTCTACGGGCCTTCGAGGCCACCGCACGGCATTTGAGCTTCACGGAAGCTGCGGCCGAATTGTTCCGCACCCAAGGCGCCATCAGTCATCAGGTCCGCGAATTGGAAGCGCGGCTTGGATCGAAGTTGTTCGAACGCCAGGGCCGTACCGTCGCCCTGACCGATCAGGGGCAGACATACCTACCTTATGTGCGCGAGGCACTGGAGCGCCTGCGTGCCGGTGGCAACGCGCTCCGGCCTGGGGACAACGGCAATGTCCTGACGGTAAGCTGTTCGCCGAACTTTGCCTCGAAATGGCTGGTACCAAGACTCGGCGCCTTTCGCATCGCGCATCCCGAGATCGATCTGCGCATATCAGCCGCCATGCAGCACGTGACGTTCCAGGGCGACGGCATCGACATGGCCGTCCGCCACGGAACCGGCGATTGGCCGCAGTTGCATGTCACCAGGCTGTGCCGGGAACAGGTGTTTCCCGTTTGTAGCCCGCATCTAGTGCCACCTTCGCGGTCCATTGCCTCGATCAGGGAACTGGCCGGCCATGTGCTGCTCCACGACCAGGACCGGGACGGCTGGGCCCGGTGGCTGCGGGCGGCGGGTGCGGACCCGGCCGCCTTCGATCTGGCCAAGGGGCCGGTTTTCAGTCAAACCAGCCTTGCCATCGATGCCGCCGTCGCCGGACAGGGTATCGCACTTGCGCGCAGCGCACTGGCGCAATTAGACCTAGGTGCGGGCCGTCTGATTCGTCCCGTGGAGGAGATGGAACCGGCCGCCTTCGCCTATTGGATTGTCTGCCCCAAGGACATGGCCAAACGGCCAAAGATCGAACGTTTCCGGCAATGGTTGCTGACCCAATCCCAACCCGAACCCTAACGAATCTCGCTCATTCCACCATAGTCCAATGCCCACCGGCGCCGTGATAGATATCGCAACTGAGGTTAAAGCGGGCACCGCAGACGGAACATCGGAAGAAATAATCGAAGGCATCCGGCATGCCCTCGTTCGCCAGTTCCTTGGCCCGCATTTCCGTGTAGGGGACAGGCTCGGTCCAGGGGCCAATATGGCCGTCCGGATCCGGCGTTAGCGCGCCGTCCGCGAGGGCATTGTCCAGGCGCCGGGCCACTGTCGCGTAATGCCGGGCCCATTCGATTTTGCGGGGCCTTTGAAACCAGCGGCAGGCGCGGCATGGCTCTACGTTTCGTTCTGCTTTTGCCATGACACATTCCACATTAACCTGTTCCTGCGTTGAGGCCAATTTGCGGGAGCGAAAGGATGTTCCAGGTCATTCTGCTTGGTACCGGTTCACCGCGGCCTACGTTGGAGCGGGCCCATCCGGCAGCCCTGGTCCGATGGGGTGACACTGGCCATATGCTGGTCGATGCGGGCGATGGGGTGGTGACCCAACTACTGAAAGCCGATGTCGATCTTATAAACGTGCAGAACGTGGCCCTGACCCACATGCATTGGGACCATATCCTGGGCTATCCAGCCTTCATTTGGGGCAGTTGGAACACGGGCCGAACGAAATTGGAGGTGACGGGACCCATCGGTACGGAGGATATGCACCGCCAACTAGTGGAAAATTATTACCGGGAGCAGGCGGAATGGGCGATTGATCTTGGCTTCGACAGGGCCGGCTTTGATGATGTTGCCATCCGGGACGTGCCCGTCGGCTTTTCATGGCAGGTTGACGATTGCGCTGTTGAAGCGGGCCCCGTCTATCACCCGCCTGTACACGCCCTGGCCTTCAAATTCGCCTACCAGGGCCGTTGCCTCGTGGTCACCGGCGATACCGCGAAGTGCGATGAACTCATTGAATTTTGCCGCGGCGTCGACGTTCTGGTGATAGATGCCTGCGCCATTGCCCCTTCACCCGGCCTGCCGCCGGCCCGCCAGCGGATCATCGAACGCCTGCACGAATTCCACGCCAGTCCGCAAGATTGCATCGACATTGCAGCCGCTGCCGATGTTGGCAAGGTGGTATTGACCCATCACTTGCCAGGCGCCCAGCCGGAATTCGATAGCACCAAATTCAAAGGCGACGTAATAATCGGCGACGATCTCGATATCATCGATATTTGACGTGGGTTTCCCGCCCGCCTACCAGCTGGGGCAGCCTTCCAGCAGGTCCATGGTCTTGGCCGCCGGGGCCGGTTTCGCCATGTAATAGCCCTGGCCGGATTCGCAACCGAGGTCCCGCAAGGCATCCATCTGGGACTTTTCCTCGATGCCTTCCGCCACCATGTCCAGATCCAACGAGCCGGCAAGCTGGGTTATGGAATTGACGATGCGCTTGCTGTTCTCGGATTTGTCCATGTTGTTGACGAATTCCCGATCGATTTTCAAGGTATCCAGCGGAAACTGATGCAGATAGCTCAGACTCGAATACCCTGTGCCGAAATCGTCGATAGCGATGGACACGCCCAGGTCTTTGACCCTGTTCAAGGCCTGCGCAGCACGTTCGGGGTCTTCCACCAACAAGGTCTCGGTCATTTCCAGCTTGATGACCGCTGGATCAACGCCGCTTCTGTCAATGATATCGGCGATCAAATCAATCTCGCGCATTTCGGAGAGCTGCGAGCCGGAGACATTGACGCTCATGAAAGCCGCCGGCAGTTCCGGGTGGTCAAGCGCGATGCGCTTGGCGAACACCATCTGGTCCTTGATCGCCCTTTCGAGGGCCCAACGGCCCAGTTCCAAGATTAGGCCGGATTCCTCCGCCAGAGGTATGAACTCGCCTGGCGACACGAAGGCCCCGTCGCGCTTGCGCCAGCGCATCAACGCTTCGAATCCGGCCAGACGGCCGGTATCCAGGGCGACAATGGGTTGGTAGTAGAGTTCGAACTCCTCCTCTTTCAAACCGCGGCGCATATCGTCCTCGAACCTGATTTGCTGCAAGGCAAATTCGTGGATTTCCGCCGATACCTCGTCCAGGTCGGTGTCGTTTGCATCCGCGCCGGAAAGCTGACGCTGGGTATTGCGCAAACGGGTCAAGAGAACCCGCATGAGCATATTCATCAGGGGATCGGAGTTGCCCCGCGGGCGCTGGAAACGCTCCCGGTCGATGACGATGACCTCGGTATCCTCCGTCGCCGTCACCGTGGCCGATCGGGGGGCATCGTCAATCATGGACATTTCGCCGAATATCTCGCCATCACCAAGATAAGCAAGGACGAGTTTCTCACCGCATTGTTCGGTGGAAATCTCGACCCGGCCCCTTTCGATGATGTAGGCATTTTCGGCCGGGTCCCCCATGTGGAATATTTCTTGTCCCGCGGCGAAACGCCTCGAAAACGCCGAACCGTCCGTATGTTCCAATTTCATCAAAGAAGCCATTTACCCTTCCTCCTTGGGTCGCGCGGCATCCGCCACGATCAGTCTTCCGTGTCAGTCTTAGATTTGAGGTCCCAGACCTCGGTAATGGGAAGGGTTCCGATGTCGCGGAACTTTTCGTACTTCCCTTCATCCAGGTCGATCAGATTGGCCAGTCGCGAATAACTGGCAGGTATCTGCAGATCCTGGCCGTCCCTGTCCTTGCGGCGAATGCCGAAGCTGATATTTGACCGTTCGTCGGCACTCAGTTTGCCCATCAAGTTCTTGGTCGCCCAGATCGAGCCGGAATTCGCGAAATCGCTCAGCCGGCCCGCATGGTTGATGGTGTCGCCCAACACCGTGAATTCGATGTTGGTGTCGGAATGATAGGTGCCAAACCATTCCTCGCCCTCATTCAGGCCGATGTTCAGGTAGAGCTCGTTGGTCCAGTTCTTTCGCAACTGCCATTCCTTGCTCACTTCCCGCATCTTTTGCTGCAGCTCGCGTGCCGCTTGGAAACCGCTCAACAGATAGCTACGGTCCGGCTGGGGAAAGAAGTAGGAGACCATGCCGTCGCCTGAATGCTTTCCTTGGGTGGCGTGGTACTTGCGCAAAAGAGATTCGGCGACGCGCCAGATCTGATTGATCAGCTCGAAATACTCCTCGGGCGGCAATTCGGCGCAGATTTTGACTGAATCTTGCAAATCAGCGACGAGGACGCACAGAGGCGTGAAAACCGGCTGGCGATTACGCACGAGATTTCGGATCAGCTGGTCCCGGCGCGACAACAGGGCAAGGACACTTTCGGCGGGTGCTTCAGCGGATTGATGGACGAACAAAACGCCCTCGCGAAACACCGTTGCATACATATCCTGCCAGTTTGCCGCTTCACCCGGCGCGGCCAGATTGACCCGCGTGTTGGCCACCGGGCTGGGACACAACTCGTCGGTGTCGTCATAGAGACTTTGAATTTTTTGCAGGTCGTCATCTGCAATATATTCAGCCATCTTGGCCAAGGCCCGCTTCGGCAGCCTGATTTTTGCAATCGCCAGATGGAACCGCAGCACTTCCTCGCGGTCTTCTGTGAGCGCGAGCACGGCCGAATTAAACATCAGCTTGAAGATGCCGCGCGCCTCGATTTCGGGTTCGAATCCCTCGCTAAGGCCAAAGAAGCTTTCCTTCGCCTCGTCGTTGGCCCACTCCACCTCGAAGTTGTAGTTCACCATGTAAGCGGCGTTGTCGAGCTTATCGAGCGTGACCCGCATCTCACCCAGGACCGAGCCATCAACAGGGCGCAGTGCAGGTTGATCTGCCGCCGCCGGCGCGAGGGCTTCGTTCGACACTTCCAGGGTTTCCCTATCTTCGAACGTCTCGGCGATTTCCAACATACTCAGGCCCTCTTCCTTCAGCCGCTGCACGGCCTGGATACGGTCGAGGGAGTCATCGGGGAAGTAGCCGATCTGACGGGCGCGGCCGCCGCCTGCGGGCGGTGCCTTCACCACTGGTTTGGGCAATATGCCAAGGGATATGTAGTTATTAAGCGTTGCCCTTGAAATACCGCCCAGCGCCATCAAATCCTTGCTTGTCAGCACTGTCTACCTAAACTGTCCAATTTGCCCTCAACAGTTATTAGACAGTCTAATTGGGGGCCGGATTATTGTCAAGTCCGCGTTAATATTTATTAACAAATTCGGCAATTTGTCCTAATGTGATGTGTCTATTTTCGCTGATTTCTGCAATTTATACAGTCCAAAAAATTTCTCCGTTTTGGGATTTTTTGCACCGTTCCAATACAACCAAACCATGTTCGACAGCCATACGCCCGACGGCAAACATACGCTGTCTTTGGGATATTGAGCGTCGGTCCGGGCGGGATGAACGGGACCTACCAAGCGCCTCAGGCCAGGCGATTGATCCCGTCGAAGGCGGCGGTCTTGTAGCACTCTGCCAGGGTCGGATAATTAAACACCGTATCTACGAAATAATCGATCGTGCCACCCAGTTTGAGAACCGCCTGGCCGATGTGAATCAGTTCCGAGGCCCCCTCCCCCAGTATGGCGATGCCGAGCAATTCACGAGTGTCCAGGTGAAACAGCAGCTTCAACATGCCGATGGAGTCGCCAAGGATCTGGCCACGGGAAATTTCGTTGTAAGCCGCCTTGCCCACTTCATAAGGAATACCGGCTTCGGTCAACTCCTCCTCGCAGCGACCGACAATGGAAATTTCCGGAATGGTGTAGATGCCGTAGGGCAGCAACGTGGGCACACTTTCCGCATGCACGCCAAAGGCATGGCATGACGCGATACGACCCTGCTCCATGGAAGTCGACGCCAGACTGGGAAAACCGATAACGTCGCCGACGGCAAATATGTGCGGAACATCGGTCTTGAACTTGTCATCCACCGGTATCAAACCGCGATCGACCGCTTTCAGGCCGGCAGCATCCAGATTCAGAGCCTCGGTGGCCCCTGTCCTGCCGATACTGTAGAGGGCGGTTTCAGCCTGAATCTGCTTACCGCTGGCCAGACGTACCCGCACCTTTTCTCCCAGATCGTCGGAAAACCGCTCTAATCCCTCGACTTCCTCGCCCAGACGCAGCGTCATGCGGTTTTGGCGCATCTGATAAACAAGGGTATCGATAATCTCGTGGTCGACGAAATCCAGCAACCGGGGGCGTTTATCTACGATCGTGACGCGCACGCCCAGTGCGGCAAAGATGGTGCCATATTCAAGGCCGATGACGCCGGCGCCGATCACCACCATGGAACGGGGCAATTTCTGCAGGTTGAGGATATCGTCGGAGGTGAAAATACGCTGGCCGTCAAACTCCACATGACTGTCCCTGGTGGTCGTGGTGCCGACGGCGATAACGATATTATCCGCCGACACATCCCAGTCACCGTGGCCGTCCAGGCCAGACAAGCGCACAGTATGGGGATCGATGAAGGCGGCGCCGGCTTGAAGCAACTCTACCTGGTTGCGCTGTAATTGGTGACGGCTGACATCCAGTTCGTGGGCGATGACGTTGTCGGTCCTGACGAACAGATCCGCCATCGAGATATCCTTTTTCACCCGGTAGGAAGCACCATATATGCTCCGTTCCCGATAGCCCGAGAGATGCAGCACTGCCTCGCGCAGAGTTTTGGAGGGAATGGTGCCAGTATTGATGCAGGCCCCGCCAATGACGGCCTTGTGCTCTACGACGACTGTCTTTTTGCCTAGTTTCGCTGCCTGAATGGCGGCGCGATGGCCTGCCGGACCAGACCCCAGGACTAGCATCTCATAGTCATGCTCAGACATTTCGATCCCTCTCCCACGCCGTCAAATTAGGCTCGAGAAATCGTAGCGTCATTCTTACGACATGCAAATCTCATTCGCCGCCGGCTCATTCCGGGACTGGCTTAATGGATTCAGTGTCCTGATTTCCATCGCAAGACGGTGCTGATGCGAAATTTGATACTGTCCCATGTGTCCCTTATTGATATTCATCATCACATAAATGTTTTATATTGATACATATGTAACATGGCGGGCCATTCATAAGGCGAAAAATCTGGTTTCTGATGCACCCGAAACCTGAATTCATTCACCGAAAGTATTTAAATATTAATCAAGCATAGACCTAGTAGAAGCCAACGTTTATTTGATCTGCCGGGGAAAATATTTGGTTTTACGGCGTTTCTGAATTTAACCTCATCTTAACGCTGGATTATTACTGTTACCGGGAATTCAGGCGAGCCAATTATCAAAAACAGGGTAAACAAAAATTGGCACACTTTATGCAACGGAACCTCCAAGAGACAGATTGTACCAATTCGGAGGGACAGAAAATGCACCTGACGAGCGCGGATAACAGCGTCACACCGGTTGCAAACGCCAACATCACTGGCCTGCCCACGGCGACCGACCGGCGGGAGACACCACGCCCTGGCCGGGATCGCAGAGCGACAGTCCGGGCCAAGCATGAATGGCAAATGGCGCGCGGCGAGGATGAACAGCCCACTTTACCGAAACTGGGTATCGGCGACAGTGCCGGCGAATGGCACGACCGTTTCCTAATCCGTAGCGACGATCACATGCCCCATGCGGTCTTCATCACCTGCGGCGTTACCCTGCGGTCTGATTGGGACATGGACAATGTGGGCACCACCCTACAGGACGCAATTCCAGGCGAACTACAAGACCGCTTCACCGAAGGGTGCGCACGTTCCTTGGAACAAGGTATCCCCGTACCCCTGGAAGGCCGCTTCCGTGATGACGACGATGCTGAAGTCACTTTTCGTTGCGTGATGATGCCGGTCAAGGCCTTGAACGACGACGTCACCTTCATCTACGGCGCCTATTCCCAGAAGTTGGCGGCATAATGCCAACTTACGGCGATAGGAACCTATATGGATCGTCACGACGCTTCCTCGGATAGGAGATAGTGCGTTGGCGCACGCTCCTACCCGAAGGCGTTTTCGTCCATCCATGTGTGTCCCTATCACCGTAGGTTGACAGTATTCCCCACCTCCATATCCACCGGCGTTGACCGACGGGCCGAGTAGGCCTAGCTTTCCTGCCTCGATCACCGCAGGAAACGGCGCCTTTCGATTATGTCCACCGGGGACCTCAAGACACCGCAGGCAGAAAGTTCCATTCCATCACTGGATCGGCTTTTGCGCGCGCCCGAATTGCAGCAGCTTTTGGACCGAACCGGCCGGCAATTGGTCCTCGACGAAGCCCGTGCAGAACTGGCGCACCTTCGCCAAGCGATCCGCCGAGGCGAGAACGCCGATACTTCGCTCGAAGGCCTCACTCGACACATCGAGGGACGAGTTGGTGCGGCGCTGCAAATGTCCCTGCGCCCCGTATTCAACCTGACCGGAACCGTCCTGCACACCAATCTGGGGCGGGCGCCGCTGGCGGAAGAGGCCATTGAGGCGATGACCTCGGTTGCCCGCGGCGCCGTCAATCTGGAGTTCGATCTAGGCAAGGGCCGGCGCGGCGATCGGGACGACCATGTAGAGGACTGGCTATGCCGGCTTACCGGGGCGGAGGCCGCCACCGTGGTCAACAACAACGCCGCAGCCGTACTTCTAATGCTGAATACCCTTGCCAACCGCCGCGAAGTGCCTGTTTCACGCGGCGAATTGATCGAAATCGGCGGTGCTTTCCGGATGCCCGAGATCATGCGCCGGGCCGGCTGCCGCTTGGTAGAAGTCGGCACAACGAACCGGACCCATCTGCGGGACTTCGCCGAGGCCCTTTCTGGGCGGACGGGCGCCTTGATGAAGGTTCACACTTCCAACTACGTAGTTCAGGGCTTTACCGCCGAAGTGCCGGATGCTGACCTGGTCAAGCTGGCCCAAGACAACGACCTGCCCTATATCGTGGATTTGGGCAGCGGCGCCCTGATCGAGATGGAGGGATTGGGCCTGCCCCACGAGACCACGGTGCGGGAAACCCTGGCCCAGGGTGCCGACCTGGTCAGTTTTTCCGGCGACAAACTGTTGGGCGGCCCACAGGCGGGGCTGATCGCGGGTCGTGCGGACCTGATCGCGAAATTGAAGAAGAATCCCTTGAAGCGCTCGCTTCGCGTGGACAAGGTAACCATGGCCGCATTGGCTGCCACATTCCGGCTATACGCCGATCCGGACAGGCTGGCAGAAAAGCTGCCGACACTGCGCCTTTTGAGCCGCCCCACGGCCGATATCCGGGCCTTGGCAGAAAATCTCCAACCTTCGCTGCAAGATGCCCTTGGTCCCGATTATTCAGTTAGTGTCGCGCCCAGCACCGGACAGATCGGCAGTGGCTCGCTGCCCGTGGAAAGCCTTGAAAGCGTTGCGCTGTCCATAGCACCAGCAAACCGGGGGCGCGGCGCGGGTCGCAATCTAAAGCGCCTGGCGGCGGCATTTCGATCCCTCCCCGTCCCGGTCCTCGGACGCATCCATGACGATGCCCTGCTGTTCGATCTTCGCTGCCTCGAGGACGAAGCCGGATGGCGGGCGCAACTTTCGCAGTTGCGGATCGGCTGAGCCATGATCATCGCCACCGCCGGACATGTGGACCATGGCAAGACAACACTGGTACGGGCCCTTACAGGCGTCGATACGGACCGCCTGCCGGAGGAAAAGAAGCGGGGCCTGACCATCGACCTGGGCTTCGCCTACCACGAGCTGGACGACGATGTGATCATGGGCTTCGTCGACGTGCCCGGGCACGAACGTTTCGTCAAAAACATGCTGGCAGGGGTCGCCACGATCGATTTCGCCCTTTTGGTGGTGGCGGCCGATGACGGCGTGATGCCGCAGACGGAAGAGCATTTGGCTATTCTCGATCTGCTCGGCATCGCCAAGGGTGCGGTCGCAATCACCAAGATCGACCGGGTCGACCCTGACCGGGTACAAGAAGTCGCGGAAGAAGTGGAACTGCTGCTTTCCGACACCCCGCTTGCGAATTGTCCCTTGTTTCCGGTTTCGGGCGAAGTCGGCACCGGCATGGCGGAACTGCAGGCGCATTTGGAGGACACCGCCCGCAATCACCTTGACCGCGCCGTAAAAGGGCATTTTCGCTTATCCGTTGATCGCGCCTTTACGGTTCCGGGCGCCGGTCTGGTGGTCACGGGGGCGGTCTTTTCGGGCCAGGTCGCCGTGGGCGATCAATTGATCTTGGCCACGCAGGGCAGCGAACAGCCAATTGAGGCGCGGGTCCGCGGATTGCGTGCTCTGGACCGAGATGCCGATACCGGAAGGGCGGGCCAACGTTGCGCCGTCAATATCGCAGGTGCGGATGTGCACCAATCTATGGTCAGCAGAGGAGATTGGTTGCTGGCGCGGGAGGTCTTCGCTCCCGTCCGGAAGTTTGATGCGCGCGTTACAGTCCTGAACAGCGAAAGCCGGCCACTTGCCCATTGGACGCCCGTACATATGCATTTGGCGGCGGCGGACATGACGGGCCGGATAGCGGTGTTGGGGGAACGGCGTATTCCTCCCGGGGAGACTGCCCTGGCGCAACTGGTCTTGGATGCTCCCGTCGGCGCGCTTTTCGGCGATCGTTTCATCCTGCGCGACCAATCAGCCCAGCGCACCATTGCCGGTGGTGTGGTCATCGACCCCTATCCGCCGCACAGAGGCAGGGCCCGGCCCGATCGGCTGGCCATGTTGGCGGCGATGGACAACGAAGATCCCGCAGCGGCCCTGACTGCCATGACGGCGGCGCCTAACAATGGGATCAATCTGGCGCAATTCATACAGACTAGAAACCTAGCCGGTTCCGTCGCAAACGAACTCCGTAAGCTTCCCGACCAGGTGGTTTTGAGCGCCGATGGCGGCGACCTTGTCCTCTCGGCCAACCGTTGGGCCGAGATCGAAGCGACAGTTCTGGGGGCGCTAAGTGACTGGCACAAACGACAGCCGGAAGCTGTGGGCCCCAATGACCATGCCCTGCGTGGCGCGCTTTCCCATCCCCCCGCTCCGCCCCTGCTGGCGGCGGCGGTCGGGCATCTGGTCGAAACCGGCAAGATCGTCCGAGACGGCATCTCTTTGCGTCTGCCCAGTCACAGCCCACAGCCATCCGACTCCGATTTGGAACTTTGGAAACAGGTGGCCATGATCCTGGAAGAGGGCGGCATTCGCCCGCCAAGGGTCCGCGAAGTGGCAGACGAACTGAAAATGGATCCGAAACGGCTCGAGGCCTTCCTCAAGCGATGTGCGCGTCAGGGCCGCCTCATGGCGGTCGCGCCCAACCGATTCTTTCCGCCGGCGGCCGTCAGGGAACTAGCTGATGTGGTGGAGGATCTCTGCGCCGCGACCGGCGAGGAGGGTTTCACGGCGGCCATGTTCAAGAACGAAACAGGCATTGGCCGCAATGTGGCGATCGAAGTTCTCGAGTTCTTTGATACTTCCGGTCTGACCCGGAGGGTGGGAAACAGCCGGCTGCTGAGACGGCCGGCGGCTGAGGTTTTTGGTGAAGGTTGAATTGAACCTCAATCGGCGAACGCAGACCAAGATGGAATTGATCCAGATCGATTCGCCCCGAAAATCGACCTTATGTCTTACGCATTAGAAACTCTGTAATTGCATCAACACATTTGCGTTTTATCAGCATTGATTATTAATTTCAAAAAACTCGAATAGATAATTGATTTTATTGACTTTTATATTGCACACCTACAACCATAAATGTTTCGTCAAACTTCGTTAGCAATCGCTCTCCAATGTTAACAGTTTGTTAACCTATATCTTTCACTATTTATTCATCGAATGTGAATAAGCCTGTGGATAAATGATGGAAAAGATCGATTACGGCAAGCCAT
Source organism: uncultured Rhodospirillaceae bacterium (assembly GCA_964344935.1). Classification (GTDB taxonomy): domain Bacteria; phylum Pseudomonadota; class Alphaproteobacteria. Next base: position 488,841 of record CAYFPL010000004.1, on the reverse strand, counting down.
GCAGCCCCTACCTGCTGCGGCCGCTTCGGTCGCTTGATCAGGCGCTGAAAGACCAGGCGATGGATGTCAAATTCGGCAGACCAACGCCGTTGGAGGAACCGCAAAGGCCGACCCCGCTTGCCGCCATGGAAAAGGGGCCGGCTGAATAAGGGCGCCTAGTCGCGTTGGAGCCGTGGCGTAAGGAAACTGGCGTCCGATTGGCCGCCCTAGATTTGCCGGCCGGCTTTGTCCCAATAAGGCTGACGCAGTTTCCGTTTGAAAATTTTCCCCGTATCTTCCCGCGGCATGGCATCGTGGAAGGTGACCTCGCGCGGTACCTTGTAGGCTGAGATGTGGGCCTTCAGATAATCCGTGACCTCGTCGGCAGTGAGGCTGGCACCGGGCTGTGGTTCGATGGCGGCGGCAACTGATTCGCCGAATTCGTCATGGGGAATGCCGAATACGGCGCAATCCTGTACGCCCGGCATATCCAACAGCGCCGCCTCGATCTCGGCCGGATAGATGTTGACGCCACCAGAGATAATCATGTCGCGCTTGCGATCGTTGAGATAGACATAGCCATCTTCATCGATGTAGCCCACATCTCCGTTCGTCACCATTCCGTCGCGTTCGATCTCGGCCCGCTTGTCGTCCTTGTTGTGATAGGTGAAGTCGGAAAGATCGTTCAGATTCATATAAATCTCACCGCTCTCTCCGGTCGGTAGGATGTTACCGTCGTCGTCGTAAATGCGCACGGTGGTGCCATCCAGGGGCCGGCCCACTGTACCTGGCTTGCTCATCCAATCCTGGCTGTTCACGACGGTAACGATGCCGGCCTCGGTGGAACCGTAATATTCATAGATCACATCACCCCACCATTCGATCATCCGGGCTTTTACCTCCGGCGGACAAGGCGCGGCGCCGTGGATGACGTGCACCAGGGAGGAAAGGTCGTATTTCGCGCGCACCGCTTCGGGCAGGCGCAGCATGCGGACGAACATCGTGGGCACCACATGCATGTGGCTGATCTTGTGTTCGTGGATAGCCTGCAACAGACCCTCGGGATCGAAACGGGGCAGTAGATGCATGTGGTTGCCCAGGGTCATGGCGATACTGGCATAGGCGCCTGGCGCGGAATGATACATCGGGCCCGTCATGGCGCAGACGCCCCCCGTCCCGATGCCAAAGGAACGCATGGCCAGTTCGCCTATACGGGCCTGGCGTTCCGGCGTCGTGGGCTCGCGGCGGACGCCCTTGGGATTACCGGTGGTGCCGGAGGTATAAATCATACTGCCCCGCTCCAACGGCGGCTCCTTGTCCCAGGGCGCGAAGCCGTCCCGCCAGGCTTCGTACTCGATTGCGCCGTCGGGAACGTCACAAAGTTCGGGCGCGATGCCATAAGCACCGGCAATCTCTGGCGGCGTGGCGCAAACCAGCACCGGCACGCCGTCTGGCAGATGACTGGCGATACCCGGCAACAGGTCCGCATGCACGACGACGACTTTGGCCCCTGAATCCTCCAGGATATACCCCGCCTCTTCCGCCGTGGCATGCCAGTTGACCGGCACCGCATAGGCACCGATTTGATTGCCGGCCACCTTGGTTTCCAGCATGGCGATGTCGTTGCGCATTACGGTGGCGAAACTGTCCGCTTCGGCGACGCCGAGATCGCTTAGACCGGCGGCTAGCTTGGCGCCATTCAGGGCGACCTCCTGCATGGAAACCTTGCGGGGGCCGCTATAGACGTAATAAGTCATTGAAATCCAACTATGTTTGCTTTTTCAGTTGCGCGGCGAAGACTTTGACGGTTTCAGCCATCGTGCGTGATTGATCTATGGTTTCGCGGGTCTCGGCCGCAAGCGGCGTCGCAGCCATCAGGCGCAGTATCCAGGCGGCACCGCGGTGGAAATCGCCGGTGACGCCCACCTCTTCGAAAGTCTCCGCGATCTCTTCCATTTCCGGCCACCAGCGTTCGGAATCCGCAGGCAGACGTGATATGCCCCCCTGGATGTACTTCCAGGCATCCCCCTGGCTGAAGGCAAGCTCCTCGCCCAGCTCATCCAACAGGCCCATGGCCTCGGCCGCCGTCACCACCGTCGCCATAAGAGAGAAGCGGCCCTTGTTGAGGCCGCTATAGAGCATTTTCACCGCCGAGGCGCGGCCGATTTCTTCGCCAACCTTTTTGATCATGATCCCGTCGACGGCCAGAGCCTCTGTTGGGGCAAGATCGGGACCGGAGACATAGAACCGCGTCGGCTGCGTCCCCTTCCCCGGCGCCAGGCCAATGATCCCCGCGTCGATATAGGGCGCCTTTGCCTGACCCATGATTACACCGATCTTGGCGGCGTTGGCAGGAGAAATGGCATTGCAATCCATGTAGACCGGCTTCGTGCCCGTCCGGGCCATGGCGTCCGCAACGTCTTGAGCCAAATCAACTGCGGAGGCCGGCGGCAAGATCGAAAGAACCATGCCTGATTCCTCGACCACCCGATTCAAGTCCGGCAGTTCGCGGAAACCGCATTGTTCCGCCCTTGCACGGCTGGCCGCACTACGCCCAGACAGGCAAGTCACAACGTCATGGCCAGCTCTCGTCAAGGCCTGGCCTACGCCGCTGCCCATGTCACCGGGCGCGATAACGGCAATGGTTTGTCCCGCCATGGCCTCAGGCAGATTGACTGCCGCGCAGGACGCGGCCCGGCAAGGCGCCATCGGGTGCGACGGCGTCTTTGTTGTCCTCACGGATCACGGTGCCGTTGACGATCACCGCCTGAATGCCTTCTGCCTGGGCTATGAGACGGTCCTGGCCGGCCGGCTGGTCATAGACTCGGGCAAGACCCGTGGCGCCAACGGTTTCGGGGTCGAGCAACACGACGTCCGCCGGCCGATCCTGGGCCAACAGGCCCCGGTCGTGGATGCCCATCAGGTCCGCTGGTTTTTGGGTCAGCATGTGCACGGCCTTTTCCAGGGGCATGGCGCCTTCATCCCGGCTCCAATGCCCAAGAAGATGAGTGGAATAACAGGCATCGCAAAGCTGGCTGGCATGGGCGCCAGCGTCCGAGAGGGCGACGACGGTATTGTCATCCGACAATAACTCCCGCACCTCGTCCTGGTCATGATTGACCAGGGGAATGCGGAATCGGGCGCCGAAGTCACTATCGATGGACAGATCCAACGCCAGATCCAACGGTTCCAGACCCCGTTCGGCGGCGACCTCGGCCAACGAGCGCTCCTCAAGGTCCCCCTGGCCCGGCGCCATGGAAATCACTGCGCGCTGGGCCCAACCGGCCAGCATGTTCTTCGCCGAGGGATCCGTATCGGCGCGGAAGTTCTGGCGGAAGCCGGCATCGGCATAGATCGCCTTTTTGCCGTCGCGGTTCGTCTGCATGGTTTCCTTGAACAACGGCCGCATTTCAAACGGGAAGGGCTCGCCGAAATCGAAGTCGAACATGATCGGCCGGCAGGCCACTTGCGGTACGATCTTCAATCCCTCGGCCCGTTCCTCTGCCGTGCGTTTCAGATGTTTGACATGGGAACCGGGCCCCGCCATACCTGCCAGCAATGCCGTCCAGGTCACGGGCACGCCGTGGCGGCGGGCCAGTTCGCTCATCTCGTCGTGGAAGAACGTCTTGCCAATGGTGCATTGCAGAATACCGCGGCCGGATTCCGCCATGGCGCCCACCAGGGCATCGAACTCGCCGAAGGTGGCCAGGCGTGAGGGTATGGGCCGGCCGTCATAGGCGTTGTGGGTGACGGCATGGGAGGTGGAGAAACCGATGGCGCCAGCGGCCATGGCCTGGCGCACGATATCGGCCATGGCGGCGATCTCACCCTCCGTCGCCTCCCGCTCCATGGCGTCATCGCCCATCACATAGATACGAAGCGGTGTATGGCCAATAAAGGCGGCCACGTTGATGGCCGTGCCGGCACCCTGAACAACGTCCAGATATTCGGGAAAGCTCTCGAACGGCCAATCCAGTCCCAGCCCTGCCTCCAGGGCCTGGTAACTCATGCCTTCTACCTTCTCCAGGGTTTTCATGATGCCCTGGCGGTCAGCCGGGCGCATGGGCGCGACCCCAAAACCGCAATTGCCCATCACGGCCGTGGTGACCCCATGCCAGGGCGAGATTGTCAGCATGCGGTCCCAAAGTATCTGGGCATCGTAATGGGTATGGATATCCACGAAACCGGGGCAGACGACGAGACCGCCGGCATCAACGCTCCGTGCCGCCTCACCTTTGACTTCACCCAGAGCAGCGATGCGTCCGTCCCGAATGCCCACATCACCGCGATAGCCTTCCCCGCCGCTGCCATCCACGATGGTGCCGCCGACAATCTTCAAATCATAGTCCATGCCGTTCCGTCCCGATGTTTGTTCTGGGCCGGCATTTTATAGCCTTCATCGGTGATGTGAAGCGGGGCAAGCGCACATCATCCCATTCTTGCGGAATTCCTGATAGGCTCAGCGCGCCGGAATCAATGTGTCTCGGGAGACCTCAATGTCGATCGTTTTGTCGTGCCGCCGAATTGAACGGTTCCTGATCCTGGGCCTGATTTTCTTTGCCGTCATGAGCACGTTGATGGAATTCTCATACTATATTCTCGAGCACAAACGGCTGTTGGGCGCGGTTCGGCAGTTCTCTCTTTCCGACGAAGCCAATATTCCAACCTGGTATTCGACCCTGCTGCTGGCGTCCTGCGCCCTGACCCTGTTCGTCATCGGCCTCAACATAGCGAAGGAGAAAGGCAGTTTTCGTCGCCATTGGTTGGGCCTGGGCTTCATCTTCACCTACATGTCCATGGATGAAGCTTCCATCATCCACGAGATGTCGATCCGTCCGATCCGCTATGCCCTGGATCTGAGCGGCGCTCTGCACTATTCCTGGACGCTGCCGGCCGCCGTGCTGATGGCCATATTCCTGTTGGTTTACCTCAGTTTCCTGAAATATTTGCCCGTCGTCAGCCGCAACCGCTTCATCCTGGCCGGCCTGATCTTTGTCGGCGGGGCCTTCGGCACCGAGTTCATCATCAGTTATTACTGGTCCACGGAAGGCGACAGCTTCTTCACCGGCATGCTCAATGTCTTGCAGGAAAGCATGGAAATCGCAGGCGCCTCGCTGTTCCTCTCTTCCCTGCTCCGGCATCTGGCGGGCATGGGCGACAGCATAACCTTTTCGATAAAAACCTAGACGTCCTTCCGCCGCACCGACCAGATAAAGCCGTCGTACCAGAAATGCAGGATGGCCACGAATAGCACCATGGCCGAGGTTTCACTGACGATGGTGTCCCAGGCGCCATAGGCCATAGCCGACATGATGAAGACAAAGATGGCCGTGCGCTTGCCCCAGCCGTCGGGGCCTAGGTGGAAGACCCGAAGAATTGTTCCCTTCTCGGCCCACCAGATGATGGCGAAGTATTGCACGGCGTGGAATACATTCATGATGAAGAAGGCTTCGCCGTAGGGATTGAAACCCCAGGCGACCAAGGAGCAGATGCCGGTGCTGACCAAGAGCACCACCTTCTGCACCGAGACGTGATAGCCCTCCTGCGCGGCCCGCCAATATGAATAGAGGTAATAGATCAGGAACAGACCGCCACCGATCAGCACGATCCAGGTCAACGTGCCCGCGAAACCCTCCACCTTGGCCGGTACGGCACTGAGGAACAGGGCGCCGGCGTTCTTGAATTTCTCGAAATCCCCCACATGGTCCATCAACGTCGCGCCGCCGACAATGGGACCGGCATAAAGCAGGGTGTTCAGGCCCATATCGAGGCGGCGCAGGCGGTGTGGGTTGTTGCCCGCCCGCATGTCGTAAAGCCGGCCCAGGCCAAAGGTCTGCATACCGGAATGGTAAACATCCCAGAAAGTGGCTAGGACGGACATACAGATCAGGAACTTGTAACTGCCCAGCATCGCCGCCATCAACAGCGCCGGGATCAGGGTAAAGCGCAAGGGAAAGCGGTGGAATATCTCCGGATTCAGGTGGGTCCGAAAGATCGTGATGGCCAAATGTGCGGTGATCAGGCTGGCCAGGAAAATCTCTGTGATGCTGTCCGTATGAGACCAGACGGTGACTTCTGTATCGAAAGGCGTCCATTGCAGGCAAAGCCCGATGCCGAGCGCCCACAAAGGGGAAAGGATCAGAAAGCCAAGGTCGAAATTACGGCCGACGATATAGCCCTTTTCGCCCTTCAGGACCTGGCCGCCGGCGCGCAGCTTCTCCGCTGCCGCACCGGCGATGCCCGAGACATGTACCGGGGCGAGGGAAATTCGATCGTCATGTGAATCCGCTTGCGGCATGATGGCAGACAATGTCCCATATCAGGATAAATCTCAATCCATCCGTATACATATGGAAAGGTGAACGTTTAATGACAAGCCAGACATTGGTACGAAATTTGGCGGATGTAGAGGCCATCGAGGCACGGCCGTTATCCGACCTCAATCTGGCGCAAAGCACCTATCATGCCATCCGGGACGCCGCCTTGGCCCACCCCGATCGCGCTGCGTTCAAGTCGCTGCGTACCGGATCGGTGGATGAGGAGCCGGAAATCCTGCTTTTCCGGGACCTTTTGGCGAGAATTCATCAAACCGCGAACTTGTTGCATGAACTGGGCATCGGCTCTGACGATGCGGTCACGTTGCTGATGCCGATCATTCCGGAAACCCATATCTGCATCTGGGCCGCCGCCGCCACCGGTATCGCCAATCCAGTCAATTCCTTCCTGGAGACAGAGCATCTTGTCGGGATCATGCGGGCAGCCGGTACGAAAGTCGTGATCGGCTGTCATCCCGATATAGAAGCCTCGTCCTGGCCGAAGGTACAGGCGATTAGGGCGGAATTACCGGAGATCACGGCAATTCAGGTTGGCGGCGCCGCTGACGATGTTGAGCCGGGCGTTGTCCATTTTGAAACCGCCATCGCCGGCCGGCCAGACGACCGATTGCTCAGCGGCCGCGAGCCCCAGCCCAAAGACATCAGTACCTACATGCACACGGGCGGGACGACAGGCGCGCCGAAACTGGCCCGGCATCATCATTTGGGGCAGTTGTTGCAATGCGCCGGGCTGGATTTCTTCCTGGGCACGCAGGAACACGCGATCGGGCTCCTCGGTGTGCCCATGTTCCATGTGGGCGGCGTGATCGCCTCCAGCCTCCAAAGTCTGAGCCGCGGCGGCACCATCATTACCCTGCATCCCAACGGGCTCAGGGAACCAGTGGTGGGCCGGGATTTCCTGGCCAATGCATCGCGCTTCGGGGCCACCAGCCTGGGCGGCGTGCCGGCAAGCTGGGCTGCGTTTCTGACCATGCCGACGGAACATCTGGACTTGAGCAAGGTCGGCTATGGCATCGTCGCTGCCTCCACCCTGCCTCTGGAAGTTGCCCATGGCGTGGCGCGGAAGTTCGGCTTTCCCTTGATCGAGGGCTGGGGCATGACGGAGGTGCATTGCTTTGCCACCATGAATCCTCTGCACGGCGAGAACAAGGTTGGCTCCATCGGCATCCGCTTCCCCTATATGCAGGTCCGCGTGGCGCAGTTGGATGGAGACGGCAAGTTGCTGCGGGACTGCGATGTGGACGAAATCGGCGTGCTGCTTGTAAAGGGGCCGCAGGTGATCGACGGCTATGTGGACCCGGCCCACAACAAGGATGCCTGGGTGGACGGCGATTGGCTGAATACCGGCGATTTGGCCCGTATGGATGAGGACGGCTATCTTTGGCATACAGGCCGCGCCAAGGATTTGATCATCCGCGGCGGCCACAACATCGATCCCTTGTTGGTGGAGGAGGTGCTCTATCAGGCCCCGGGCGTGGAGTTGGCTGCCGCCGTCGGCCAGCCGGACCGCCGGGTCGGCGAAATGCCCGTGGCCTTTGTCCAGATGCAAGCGGGCCAGACCTTCGACGAAGAGGCCATTAAGGCATTCGTCCGCGAAAGGGTACAGGAACGGGCGGCCAATCCGGTTTCCGTACATGAAGTGACCGAAATGCCGCTGACCCAGGTGGGCAAGATCTTCAAGCCGGCGCTGCGGTGGGAGGCAGCGCGCCTTGTCCTGCAAAGGGAATTAGCGGCACTTGCCAAAGGCCAGGCTGATATCGACGTGGCCGTGACGGCCGACCCCACCCATGGCACGTTGGCGACGATCACCGTGACAGGCGGCGGCGATGCATTGCTGGAAATCCTGCGGGAAGCCGTCGGCGGCTATCCTCTGCATTGCGAATTCGTCCAGAATTGAGCCCGTCGCCCCGTGGTCACAATTATTTGTCACGTCCACAGACTGGGTTGAGTGCCCAAAACTTTGAACCTAACGTCCGTTGGCGCATTACGGCCGATGGCCTCGGGGTACAAGGAATGGAATCATGAAACTAGGCTTGCTGTTGCCCAATCAGGGCGTCGTCTTTGGCGCCACGACCGTGCCGGAGCTGCTTGAACTGGCGGAACAGGCGGAAGGCTCAGGTGTATTCGAGGGCCTTTGGGTCGGTGACAACCTGCTGGCCAAACCCCGACTGGAATCCGTCACCCTTCTTTCCGCCCTCGCCGTGCGTACCAAGGCCTCCCGCCTCGGCACGGCCTGCATGGCCAGTTTCCCGTTGCGCCATCCGGTGGTGCTGGCTGCGCAGTGGGGCGCGCTCGACTGCCTTGCCGATGGCCGCACGGTACTGACGGCCTGTATCGGTGGTGGGCCTGCGAAGGGAAATATCGCGGGCGCGTTCGATACCGAATACGGCGCGATGCAGATCGAGCCCAAGGAGCGCGTCGCGCGCATGGAGGAAGGGATCGAAGTTCTGCGCGTGCTCTGGACGCAGGATCCCGCAACATTCAAGGGACGCTTCTTCGAATTCGACGGCATAGCGGTGCGCCCGCCGCCGGTGCAGACCCCCTGCCCGCCCATCTGGATCGCCAATAACCCATGGGTCTTCGGCACGGAAAAGACCGGCACGAACAACCGGCAGATCGACCGGGTCGCCCGCCTTGCCGACGGTTGGATGACCGTGGGCGCCACGCCGGAGCAGTTCCAAGGCGCCTGGCAGGAAATCCGTTCGGCGACGGAGAGACATGGCCGTGACCCGGCGCGTATGGAGAACGCCATCTATTTCAACATCAACCTGAACGACGATGAGGCAGCGGCGTATGCGGAAAGCAAACGTTTCCTGGACGAGTACTACAGTTCCGACTGGCCGGAATGGAAGGTGAATGTCTGGACGGCCTGCGGGGCCCCTGAGGTCTGCGCCGAGCGCATCCGCGCTTTCCAAAATGTGGGTGCGCAGACCATGATCATCCGCTTTACGTCCTACGATCAAAAACCCCAGCTGACCCGTTTCCTCAACGAGGTCGCGCCGTTACTGTAGCCCGAAAGCCGTCAAGCTAAGTTGTTAGGGGCAGCGGGGCATTTTCTTTTATGACCCGAAGCGCAAAGTTCGACCTTATGTCGGTGACCATGGGAAGCGGCAGCAGCTTGTCGCTCAATATACGCTCATATGCGGCAACGTCCGATACAACAACCTCGGCCAAGAAATCCGCATCTCCGGAAACCATTGAACAGGAAATAACTTCAGGTATCTCGCCCAATGCCGCTGCGAGTTTGTCCGCATTTTTTCTGGAATGGTTCCGCACTTTGAAGCCGACGAATACGGTAAGTCCAAGACCGATCCCTGCACGGTCAATCTCGGCACGATAACCGCGGATTACGCCATCGGCCTCCAATCGCTGAACACGGCGCAGACATGGCGACGGCGACAAGGCAACATTGTCAGCGAGCTCCACATTCGGCATTCGTCCTTCCCTTTGCAGTAAGGAAAGAATTTCGCGATCCTTTTCGTCCGGCATATTCTTTAGCATATTTCGCCCGAAAATCCGATGATTTACTATTTTTATTGCTCAATATGCCAAATTTAGAGCAATAATAGCAAGGATATCCCATCACGATTTGCGCTATCGTTCGATCCCATCACACGAAGGAGGATCGGATGATCAAGCGAATTTGGCGTGGCTGGACCACACATGAGGACGCAGCCGCCTACATCAAACTTCTCAAAACCTTTGTCTTTCCCGGCATAGAGGCAAAGCGGATACCAGGGTACCGCAGCATAGAATTGCTTCACAGGCGTCTGCCGGACGAAGTGGAATTCATGACCGTCATGACCTTCGACTCCTTAGAAAATGTAGTCTCATTTCAGGGCGACGATTACGAAAAGTGTTACGTGCCGCAGGAGGCGCAGTCCATTTTGCGTCATTGGGAAGAGGTTTCGAACCATTACGATGTCGAAGAAGTCAGACATTATGGGGACCAATAAGCCGGCACCCATGACCGTTTTTGGAACGGGCAAATCACCGGTCGAACGGCTCACCATCGGCCTGGCACTGAATCGATGCAACTAGACGGACGATCTAGTTAGAATTTCGCAGCGTTCGGATAGTGCCCTCTGGCTCCTCGTCACCCATGGAGAAAATGATCTCGCCCAAAACCATATTGACACGCTCGCCGTCATCGGAAAGCGGCAAATTGATGACTTCAAATGCATAAATCGATTTGTCCGCATAGACGGCATTTCCAAAATGGCGCAGGGGCTTTTTGTTTTCCGCAAGCCATAGATAAGTCGTTGTCACCTTCTCCAGTATCTTGGGCGGGTGATACTCGTCAAAATACCGGCCGGTCATATCGCGCCCAAGGGTTTCCGTAGACTCGACGCCCATCATTCGCAGGCGGAGGCGGAATGGGTCATATTCTATGTCGATGAAATGCAGGCGCCCAAGGTGGGATTTCAATTCCAACGGTTCGATATCGCTGCGCGCCGGCATAGACCGGCCCTTTCGCTTACTATCCCAATAGCGCAACAATTCGCCGAGGCGGGCATCGCCGAACTGAAGCCCTGGGTCTAGATGAACCCAGCGTTCTTCGTCGTTTGATATCTCCGCCATGATCACTTCGCGTTGGTAGTTGGCTCAATATGCGGCTCCCACCGCCATAACGTTCGAACGAATGGGCGCTCGCCAATTCAATTGTAAATCAGAAATTCCTTAACTTCGAATCAATCCTGGGGGTATCTTGGGTCCGTGACCATGGATATGAGTACTGAAGTCGCATGGCTGCCTATGGCGGGTTTTGATCCTGAGCCGGCATCTGGTCTCGATCTTATTGCACGGTCCACAAGGTGATAGGCTTGTCCCGTCCACGCACGAGTTGCGGGCCGGCATTGCGAAAATCCAAAAGCAAAGTTTCGGCTTCCTCGCCTGCTTCCTTCCGGATCGCCATTACAAGATCATCACTCAGTGCCATGCGCGCGCCGAGGTTCCGCGTTAGTTCTTCAAGGCGGCTGGCGACGTTGACGCTATCGCCAAGGACGGCATATTCCAATCGGCGCTCGGATCCGATGTCACCCAACACCACGGTACCGTAATGAATGCCGATCGAAATTTTGATGGTTTCCGCGCCGCCATCTGCGCGTTCTCGGTTCCATTGATCCATCGCCTTGAGCATGGCACGTCCGCAACGGAGCGCATTACCGGCATCGGAGTCGCCTGGGTCCGGGTTACCGAAGGTCGCCATCAGACCATCGCCAAGGAATTTGTCCAAGGTGCCTTCATATTCGAACACCGCTCTTTCCATGCGTAGGTGGAAATCACGCAACAACGAGATCACTTCATCAGGGGTCTTCCGTTCGGCCATGGCGGTAAATCCGACAATATCCACGAACATCACCGCGACGACCTGGGAGCGTACGGCCGCCAAGGGCTGATTTCGTTCCGCCATCTGATCAACAATGTTGGGCGGAAAATGGCGGGCAAGGTTGGCGCGTTCCCGCGCCACATCTGCCTGACGCGTGAGCAGTTGGTTGGCGCGCCGGCCGTTCAAGGCGAGAATACCCGCGACAATCAAAAAAATCACGATCTCCTGCACACGGGCGGGTACGTTCGGGTCGTTGGGATCTACAAATTCCAACATTCTCTCGTAGCCCAAGAATGCTACGGCCACTTTCTCTGACAGCTCCGGGACTTCCGTGCCGAACAGCACCACCAACAACAAGGCTATCAGCCACAGGCCGGTCGTCCAGGTGCCGAATGCGACGACGGTGCGCCAGGAATAGGCCATGGTCGCGGCCGCCAGCAGCACGTAAAAATAACTGAATTCCGCAAACTCATACTGAAAAGCGGTAGGCCAGACATCATGATGGAAGGGATTGGGCACCACCAAGACGAAGGTCATCAGGATCAAATCGCAAAATATGAGAGTTAACTCCTGTCGGGACTGCGCCACGCGACCCACCCTCAGTTGTGCCCACCCAATCAGCGCAAACCCACCCAGCAAGGCCTCGTAGTACAGTATCTCCAATGAGAAATTCAGGAACGGAAGAAGTATTGCTATAATCGACAATGCGACCCAGCGGGCCCGGACCGCAAGCAATAATCCTTCTCGTTTGTTCACGCTCAATGCCTCGACCAGATGCTGATCGGCTTCCGCCAAGTCGTCTTCGCGCATGCCACGAGGCCTTTTGGGCATATATCGGTTCATGAAGTTCGTCACTGCGTTGTCCGACATGACGGCTCCTTCATCCTGAATGTTTGCACGCTAGCCACTAGGTCATCCTTGAATATCTGATAGACGTTGTCGTCCTGGTCATTGAAGCCGGACGGATCGTCCAGCCATAAATTAGCAGTTCGCGTTCCATTGGAGGAAACTGACGGTTCGCCAGCAAGGAAAAACTATCCGGATTTCGGCTCAATGCCCTTGAGTTCCTCGGACAAGGCATAGAGACGGATCGGTTCGCTCAAACCACGAATGTCGGTTTCGCCAATTATTTGAAGGTCGTCGTCCTGCAACATCATTGCCGTCGACTGCGCGACCAGTAGAGACGTCCCGTAATCCTTGTTGAGACTTTCCAACCTAGCCGCCAGATTAACGGTATCGCCATAGGCCGTGTAACTCTGCCGCCCACCGCCACCGACATTGCCGGCAAAAAGCCGGCCCGATGTCAGCCCCATACGAACGCCAAGTTTCTGCCCGGCAAAGGTTTCGTTGCGCACCCTTTCGAGCAGGGCAAGCGAAGCATCAAAGCCGCGCCGGGCGTGGTTTCGATCCTCGAAGGGGACGTTGAAGATCGCCAAAATCGCATCGCCCTGAAACTGCGTCACGACACCGTTTTGTCGGCCGATGATCTCCGTCGCGGCATCAAAATAGGCATTCAGAATATTGACCGTGGCGCGTGGCCCCTTGGCCTCGGTCATGGCTGTGAAGCCGGCAATATCGATGAACAGGACCGTCGCCTGGCGCTCCACGGGATCCAGAACGCCCTGGTCCTTGATCATCGCATCGGCAATCACCTTGGGCACGAACCGTCCGAACAACTGGGACACGGTGGTGATGTCGCGTTCGGCCTCGATCTGGCGCCGCACGGTTTGCCGCGCCCGGTGCATGACGATGGCGATCAGTATGGCGACCACCAGATACACAATGGCTTCCTGTGCCCTGCTGCCAGCACCAACGAAGTTCTCATTCAGAAATACGGTGAGAAACTGCTCCTTCGTGGGGCCGGATGGGATGTCACTCCATTGCAGGGGCGAGGGCATCTTCGTCATGACCCAGAGAAAGGCCCCGATCCAAGCCCCCGCACCCAACAGGCCGGCCCACAGGACCAATCCCGGTGAAAAACTGAAAGCGGCGACGCCCAGGAAAAGAAAGTAGTAGGGGAAGATGTCGAACCTGAACATGAAGATCTGCGGCAGGGACACTTCCGTTGTCGGCGGGGCGAAAGCGACGGCGGCGGACAGCAGCAGGATATCGATGCTGAGAAAAAGATACTTCAGCCACTTTCGATCCAACGCTGTTCCAATGAGGAAATGATGGATCACGCCCAGAATGGCGAACACCGCCACCGCTGAGCCGAATTCGGCGATCCGGTCCAAGCCCCGCGTGGCGATCAGCCAGCCCCCGACCAGAGCCAAGGCGATCAGCCGGCCCTTGATGGCCAGCTTCAAACCAGCCTGTTCGGCGGAGAGAAACGTTTGGTCGATGTCGAGTTGGCCAACACGGTCGGTCATGCCGCCTATACTTGCCACCGCAATATTCGTGGTCAAGGACAGTGCCGACGCTCAACGAAGCGTTATCGCCCCACGAAGAACAGCACAATGCCGACGATCGACAAGGTTCCACCGAAGATTTGCGTGAGGCTCAATGTCTCCCTCAGAAAGATCAGCGAAAAGACCCCTGCCAAAACAACGGTACCGCAAACCACAACGGGTATAGCCACCGATGCGGCCATCGGCCGACGCCCGCCGATACCGCTGAACAGGTAGAGATACGCAATTTCCGCCCCGCCGATGCACAGCCCCGCCAGGACCGCCCAGACATAAGCCTTGTTCGTCAACTGAAAGGAGTGCCCGCCCTGTACAAGCAAGGAGGCGGCGAACACCAGCGACGTAGTCAGGGCGGCGATTTGCAGGCAAATGGTCGCGGCGATGGAAGATGTCGCTGAAACCGGAACATGGCTGCCGGAGACCTTGATGAAAAGATTATAGCCGGCGTACAGGCATGTGGTTAGCGCCAGCAAAACCGCGCTGATCATGTCCTCTCTCCCGTATTTTCAGTGTTGCTACTCAGGCAGCGGTGGTCATGCGGCTGTAAGCATCCATGCCGCTCAGAATTTCGTCGAGGGAACGACGGGCGCCGGCCTGAAGATATTCCATCGCCTCCAGAGAGGCTTCATGCGCCCGGTCGCTTGATCCGGCGACGGCATCCTCAACAACACGGCAGAAATAGTCGGATTGATGCCCATCGACGAAGGTGTAATGCACACAGACATCGGTCAATCCGCCACATAAGATCAGCGTATCCACTTTCAGGCCGCGGAGCAAAATTTCAAGATCTGTTCCGAAAAATGCCGAATAACGCCGCTTCTTAATGACGTAGTCGTCGGGTCGGAAACCCAATTGTTCGGCGGCGATCTCGGTATCGGGATTGTTTTCCAGACAGTGAATGGTTTCGCTGCCGTCCAGTTCACGGCCAAAATCGATCAAGTCGGGGCGGTGGACTTCCTGGATGAAGATGACCGGAATTTGGCACTTCCTGGCCTTCTCGATCAAAGGCCGGGCATTCAACATGCGTTCGGCGTATCCCGGCATGTGATCGATCGCGCGCTCTTCGATGTCGCGGAACGCCCCGGCGAGTATATCGACGACAATCAATGCCGGCTTGCCCTCGATCATCTCACGCTTGTTTTTGCCCGGCTTTGGAATATTCGCCTCCCCTGCGGCTGGAATTGACTGGCGGCGAGAGCCTACCACGAGACGCCGCCTGGCCGCATCAGAATGCGCAGATAAATGGGGCAGCAATTGTCCTGCCATTCGGCCCGATCGGGATAATTGTCCCGGGTTGCAGCGGAATGATCGCGGTGTTTCAATTACCAAAGCGCTTTTGATCGCACATTTCATTGGAGGTGGCTGCGATGAAACTCGGCTTCATGACCCATCTATGGACGCCGGAAGGGGTGACGACCGACCAACGCTTCGCACAGTTGTTGAGAAAGGCCCGTGTGGCAGACGAAGTCGGTCTCGATTATGCCTTTTGTGTCGAGCATCATTTTGTTCCGGCCGAAAGCCCGTTGTGTGCACCGGGCGCCGTTTGCGCAGCCATAGGCGCTGTCACCAATCGCATTCGGGTCGGGCCCATGGGCTATATTGCGCCAATTTGGGATCCGATCCGGCTCCTTGAAGAAGTGGCGACGATCGACAACATCACCGCCGGTCGGGCGGAGATCGGCCTAGTCTCGGGCGTCATACCGCATTTCTTCCAGGGATTTCAGAGCAAATTGGACAGCGCTCAGGAAACCCTGGAAAAGCGGAGCGATCTAGTTCGGGAAATGGTGGAAATCTACCATTCCGCCTTCGCCACAAAAGAGACTGCTCTGTTCGGCTTCGAAGGACTATCTGCGAACTACAAAGACCTTCCATTATCGATCCGGCCTATGCAACAACCGCATCCGCCGCTTTGGTGCGCCAGCCGCGATGAAAACATGCTGGCCTATCTGGCAGAGAAAGGCGTCAACACAGGTTACCTTTACCTCGCCCCCCGCGACGAGGTGGCGCCGCGCTTGGCCAAATACAGACAGCTGTGGGAAACCGCCGGTCATCCAAGAAAACCTGAAGTCTGCTATTGGGCGAAGATCTATATCGATAAGACCGACGAAATCGCCATCGCCAAATGCCGGAAGCATTTCCAAACTTGGTTGAAGCGCCACATGGTTGGTCCCTTCGATCTTGAGAAGTTTGCCCCCGTCTACAAGGAAAAGGGCGAATTCGGCGCGTTGAAGATACTGCAGAACCTCCAGGATTTCGATGCGCTCCTGGAGCACAACCACGTCTTTGCTGGTTCACCGGAGACGGTCGCGGAGAACATCTTGTCGGCCGCGAACGAAGGCAACTTCAACTGTTTCCTCGGCGAGTTTAACTTTGGCGGTCTTGACGAGGAGGATGTGCTGCGTTCCGTCCGCCTGGCCGGCACCCACGTCCTTCCCGCAATTCGCACGTTTGACCCGCTTGATCGCCTGCTGGCATCCTGACGCGTGGACGGCACCTAGCCGCCAGGCAATCGGCCGTTAGGGCTTCAGCTTCTCCCGCAGCAGCTGGTTGACCATCTGGGGATTGGCCTTGCCCTTGGTGGCCTGCATGATCTGGCCGACGAACCAGCCCAGGATCTTGTCCTTGCCGCCCTGGAATTCGGCCACCTTGTCCGGATTGGCGGCGATCACCTTGTCGATCTCGGCCTCGATGGCGCCGCTGTCCGAGACCTGCTTCAAGCCCTTTTCCTCGACGATCGTGGCAGGGTCCTGGCCGGTCTCGAACATGATCTCCAGGACGTCCTTGGCGATCTTGCCCGAAATAGTGGCTTCGGAAATCAGATCGATCAGGGCGCCAAGTTGCTGGGCGGCGACGGGGCTGTCACCGATCTCCCGCTCGGCCTTGGCCAACTGCGCGAACAGATCGCCTTGCACCCAGTTTGCGGCAGCCTTGGCGTCCCGGCCCTCGGCGACCTCTTCGTAATAGAGGGCAATGTCCCGGTCGCTGACCAATACACGGGCGTCATGGGCGGAAAGACCCAGATCCTCCATATAGCGCCGTTTCTTGTCATCGGGCAGTTCGGGCAGAGTCGAACGGATCTGCTCTACAAAATCGTCGGAGAATTCCAGGGGCAAGAGATCCGGGTCCGGGAAATAACGGTAGTCAGGGGAATCTTCCTTGCCGCGCATGGAACGGGTGGTCCCGGTCTGGGCGTCGAACTGGCGGGTTTCCTGACGCACCGTGCCACCACCTTCGATGACGTCGATCTGACGCGTGGCCTCGTAATTAATGGCCTGCTGCATAAAGCGGATCGAGTTCACGTTCTTGATCTCCGCCCGGGTGCCCAGCTCTTCGCCCGGCCTGCGTACGGACACGTTGACGTCCGCCCGCATGCTGCCCTGTTCCATGTTGCCGTCGCAGGTGCCCAAATACCGCAGGATGGCGCGCACCTTGCGCACATAGGCCCCGGCCTCCGCCGCCGAACGCATGTCGGGCTTGGAGACGATCTCCATCAGCGCCACGCCGGAACGGTTCAAATCCACGTGGCTCTTGCGCGGGTGCTGGTCATGGATCAGCTTGCCCGCGTCCTGCTCCAGATGCAGGCGCTCGATGCCCACCTCTGTGCTTTCCCCATCGTCCAGGTCCACGCTGACCACCCCCTCGCCCACGATGGGCTGGAGGTATTGAGAAATCTGATAGCCTTGCGGCAGGTCCGGGTACCAATAGTTCTTTCGATCGAACACCGAATAGGTGTTGATTTTGGCGTTCAGGCCCAGGCCACTGCGCACCGCTTGCTCCACGGCCATTTCATTGATCACCGGCAGCATGCCCGGCATGCCCGCATCGACCAGGCTGACTTGGGTGTTGGCCTCGGCCCCGAAGGCGGTGGCGGCGCCGGAGAACAGCTTGGAATTCGAGGTCACCTGGGCATGGATTTCCAGGCCGATTACCACTTCCCACGATCCGGTTGCGCCTTCGACCAGATTGTTCATGTGGCGCTCCTCCACCATTGCTCCGGCGCGGCGGTAAAAGCGGCGGCCTCTTCCACCACGCCGGCAACCCGGAACATGGTTTCTTCATCAAAGGCCGGGGCCAGAACCTGCAGGCCCAGGGGCAGCCCCTCTGCCGACAACCCGGCCGGAACGGAGATGCCTGGCAGGCCCGCCAAATTCGCCGGCACAGTAAAGACGTCGTTCAGGTACATGGCGATGGGGTCATCCGCCTTGTCGCCGAATGGAAACGCCGCCGATGGGGCCGACGGGGTCAGAATGGCATCGACGCTCTCGTAAACGTCGCGGAAATCCTGTGCGATCAGGCGGCGTACCTTCTGGGCCTTGAGGTAATAGGCATCGTAATATCCGGCTGATAGCACGTAGGTGCCGATCAGGACCCGGCGTCGCACCTCGGCGCCGAAACCGGCGGCACGGGTGTTCTCGTACATTTCATCCAAGTCCTCGGCCTCCTCGCGCAGGCCAAAGCGCACGCCGTCGTATCGGGCCAGGTTCGAGGAAGCTTCTGCCGGGGCGACGATGTAATAGGCTGGCAGGGCGTATTTCGTATGCGGCAGGGAAATATCGACGATCTCGGCGCCCGCGTCCTTCAGCCAGCCAATGCCTTGTTGCCAAAGAGTCTCGATCTCGCCGGGCATGCCGTCGAGGACATATTCTTTGGGCACGCCGATCTTGAGTCCCCGGATATCGCCGGTCAGGGCGGCTTCGAAATCGGGGAGCGATACGTTGGCGGAAGTGGAATCCTTGGGATCGAAACCGGCCATAGCGCCCAGCATGATAGCGTTGTCGCGCACGGACCGGGTGATTGGCCCGGCCTGATCGAGCGACGAGGCGAAGGCCACCACGCCCCAGCGGGAGCAGCGTCCGTAAGTGGGCTTGCAACCCACCGTGCCGGTAAAGGCGGCCGGCTGGCGGATGGAGCCGCCGGTATCCGTCGCCGTCGCGCCCATGGCGAAGCGTCCTGCAACCGCCGCCGCGGAACCGCCAGATGAGCCACCCGGCACCAGGGCCTGGTTGTCGCCATCCCGCCGCCAGGGGTTCTGCACTGAACCGTAGTACGAAGTTTCGTTTGATGAACCCATGGCGAATTCGTCCATGTTGGTCTTACCCAACATCACCGCGCCGGCCTGCCACAAATTGTCGGAAACCGTGCTCTCATACGGCGGCTTGAAGCCGTCAAGGATATGGCTACCCGCCGTGGTCAGAGTACCCTTGGTGCAGAACAAATCCTTAATCGCCAGTGGGATGCCTTCGAGTGCGCCCACCTCCCCTGATGCCCGGCGTTTATCGGAAGCCTCGGCCATGGCGCGGGCCTGATCGGGCAGTTCCGTTACCATGGCATTCAGCACCGCGCCCTGGGCAACCGCCTCCACATGGGCCTCGGTCAACTCGGCCGAAGACAATTCGCCCTTGGCCATCAGGTCACGGGCCTGGGCGATCCCCAGATCAGTCAGCGCCGCCATTATTCGATCACCTTGGGCACGGCGAAGAACCCACTATCGCCATCGGGGGCGTTGGCCACGATATCGGCCTGCTTGTCGCCGTCGTCAATAACGTCCGCGCGCCAGCGCAGGGCCTCGTCATGCACCGCGGCCATGGGCGGCACATCGTCAGTGTCGACCTCGTTCAACTGTTCGATCCATTGCAGGATGCCCGACAGCTCAGCGGCCAGAGGCTCCAGTTCCTCCTCTGCCACCCCGATGCGGGCAAGATGGGCAATGCGTGCGACCGTGGCTTTATCGACCGACATGTGCGACCTTGTACAATTGTTGGAAAGCTGCCTGTTTCGAGGCGCGCGGAAGCTATCACTGGACATGGCCACGATCAAGCCCGAGGCGCTTCGCAGCGCCGTTCCCACGCCGAAAAGACTGTTGGGCCTCGACCTTGGCAGCAAGACCATCGGCCTAGCCCTCTCGGACACGACATGGCGCATCGCTTCGCCGCTTGAGACCATCCGCCGGCGCAAGTTTTCGACCGATGCGGGTCGGCTGCTGGAAATCGTCGACGAACATGATGTAGGCGGCCTTGTTTTGGGACTGCCCGTTAACATGGACGGCAGCGAAGGGCCGCGCTGCCAGTCCACCCGCGCCTTTGCCGACAACCTTTTGGGCAAACGGGATATCGCCATCGCCTTTCAGGACGAACGTCTCTCCACCGCAGCCGTGGAACGCATGCTGGTGGATGAAATGGACAGCACGCGCAAACGCCGGGCCGAGGTCGTGGACAAGCTGGCGGCGGCGTATATCCTGCAGGGCTTTCTGGATCGTCTGAATATGGAGCAAGGCTGAGTAATATGCCTGAAACCCTGAAACTGGCCATCGTCACCGATATCCACCATGGCCCGGATAAGCTGACCAAGGTGGGTTCTGCGGCCCTGCCCGGATTGCGCGCATTCAAGACATTTACCGAGGATTACCGGCCCCATTTCATCGCCGAACTGGGCGATCGTATTTCCGATATTGACGCCGAAACCGATGCAGGTCTCTTACGCGAAGTTGGCGAGCATTTCGCTGACCTGCCAGCGCCCCACCGCCATCTGATGGGCAATCACGACCAAGTCTACCTCTCCGCCGCCGACAATGCCCGCATTCTAGGCCAGGACATGGGCCATTACAGCGTCGATATCGCCGGCCGGCATCTGGTGTTCTGGCAACTCGACTGCGAAATCCACCACCCCCAGGGCTTCATCCCCGTGCAGTCCGATCTGGATTGGCTGGCGGCCGATTTGGCCGGGACCAATCTGCCAGCAATCATCTTCACTCATGTCCCGCTCGACGGCGGCTCCATGCACGGCAACTTCTATTTCGACAACAATGCCCGCTTTGGCGGCCTACCCCATCACCGTGAGATCCAGGATCTGATCCGCCGGGCCGGCAACGTCATCCTATGCGTCGCGGGGCATGTGCATTGGAACGACGTCAATTTCATTGACGGCATCCCTCATATCACGGTGCAGTCGCTATCCGAGAGCTTTACCACCGAGGGCGAGGCTGCCGTCGCCTGGGCCAGCATCGAGGTCGACGACGAGGTGCGCTGGCGCGCCCATGGACGCGACGGCCTTTCCCTCGCCGTTCCCGTGCGCGGCCTGAACGCCCATTGGAAACAGTCTCTCCCCGCCTTCGAGGAATTGATGCGATTGAGGCAAATTCCCGATCACCTGGACGGCATCAAAGGCCTGATCCTGGACATGGATGGCGTCCTCTACAAAGGCGATGATGTGGTACCCGGCGCCGCGGAAGCGATTTCGGCCCTGCGCGCTGGCGGTATGGACTTGATCGCCCTGACCAACAATGCCCGCGCCACTTCAAAGGCCTACAGCGACAAATTGGCCGCCATGGGCATCGAATTTCCGCCTGAAGACATCATTACCGCCGGACAGGCAGCGGCGCGTTATCTCGTCGGTCTGGAACCGGCACCGAAGGTTTTCATCGCTGGCAGCGAAACGCTGCGCCACGAGCTATTGTCCGCAGGCGCTGTGGAGTCCGAAGAACCGGATTTTGTGGTTGCCGGCATCGATTTGGACATGAAACTGGAAACCTTGTCCAAGGCGGTCGGCCATCTCCACCGCGGCGCCAAGCTGATTGCCAGCAATCCCGATACCCTGCTACCCGTGGCGGACGGCATAGAACCGGAAGCCGGCGCCGTCGTCGCCTTTCTGGAGGCCGCCAGCGGACAGACCGCTTATGTGGCCGGCAAGCCGAACCGGGCGATATTTGACCAGGCCCTGGCCAAGCTTTCACTTGATGGTGCATCCGTGGCGGTGGTCGGCGATACCCTGGAAACCGATATCGCCGGCGCCACGGCGGCCGGCCTACGTTCAATCTTGGTGGCCAGCGGCAACGCTTCCGAGGCCGTCGGCAATCATCGGCCAACGGCCCGATTGGCGGACTTGACCGAAGTTGCCGCACGCCTGACACTCGAGGGCTAGTACAAAATGCATAATCAATTTAGGATACAATAATTGCAAACGCCTGGTTTCCGCTTCTATGCTATGAGGAAGCTTCATCAGGACGTATAAGCATACCAGCCCGATGACGCGCGGGGGTAAATAAGGGCGGTGAGCTGATTTGGTTGGCGACGTGGCAGAAGCAGCGCGTGTAGACAGGCTGCAACGCGCATTGGAGGGCACTGATCTAGGCCTCGTCGTGATCGATGGGCGCCGACGCATTCGCCTGACGAATGAGTGGCTGAAATCCATTCTGAAAATCCCTGAAGAGTTGCTGAAAACCAACGCGGATTTTGCCGAAGCCCTGCGATTCTGTCATGAGCGCGGCGATTTCGACACTCCGGAAGGCGTGCCGCCCATCGACCCCTTGATCGGTCAACTGACGTCCGAGCAGACGTTGAGCCGCACACTGACCGGCCCCAATTCGACGCCAATATTATTCCGCCATCAGCATGTAGGGGGCGAGGAATTCCTCCTGACGTTTCGCGACATCTCGTCCCGGCATGCCACGGAGCTGGCGCTGCAGGACAGCGAACGCCGCCTCTTGGATTTCGCGGAGGCGAGTGCTGATTGGTTCTGGGAAATGGACGAGAACTATCGCTATACGTGGTTTTCCGACAATTACGAACGCAATTTCGGGATTGAAGCACGCAGCCGCTACAAGAAAAGCCGATTTGAGCTGACTGCCGAATGGGCCGATGAAGACGGCGAAGCCAAACACCTAGCCTGTCTGGAACAAAGGCTGCCGTTTCGAAACGTCATCTCACGGCCGCTTTTGGACGACGACCGCATTGTTTGGATTCGTGCCTCGGGCGCGCCCTTTTATGATGAGAGCGGCAATTTCAAGGGATACCGAGGTGTCAGTTCCGATATCACCGAGGAAATTGCCTTCCGGGAGCGAGCCCGGAGCGATTCGGAGCGGATCGCCACTGCCATGGACGGGCTTAGGGAAAGCATGGCGCTGTTCGACGGCCAGGACCGCTTGATCTTCTGCAACGAAGCATTTCGCGAACTGAATAACCAGATTGCCGACATTATCGTCAGCGGCGTAACTTTCGAAGAGATTCTCAGGGCCAACATCGGCAAAAGCTATGTCCGCGACAGCAACGACGATCCGGAGGCTTATGTTCAACGGCGCCTGCGAGAGTTTCACAAACCAGAAAGCCCAGTCGATTTAGAGTTGCGGAACGGCAGCTGGGTGCGGGCCACGGTGCAAATCCTGGATAATGGGGAACGCGTCCTTACGGTCAATGACATCACCGGCCTGAAACAGGCCGAGGCCGACTTGCGCGCCGCCAAGGAACAGGCCGAGCAAGCCAACCGCGCAAAGTCCATGTTCCTGGCGAACATGAGCCATGAACTGCGCACGCCCTTGAATGCCATTTCCGGCTTTTCCGAAATAATCCGTCAGGAGCTTTTCGGCCCCCTGGGTGATCCGCACTATGGCGAATACGCCCAGGATATTCATGCCAGCGGCCAGCACCTACTCGCGATTATCAATGATATCCTTGATCTGGCGCGGATCGAAGAAGGTCAGGACAAGCTGGAAGATTCCGAGCAGTCCATCGCCGAGGTGATCAACGCCTGTATGCCGCTTGTCCGGGGCCGGGCGACCACGGCGCGGGTCCAAATTGGCCTAGAAATCGAAAAAGATCTGCCGCGGGTGGTTCTCGATTTGCGCCGGACCAAACAGATTCTGATCAACCTGTTGTCCAACTCCATCAAATTTACCGAGCCCGGCGGCAATATTACCATCGCCGCCGCCAAAAGCGATGACGGTGGAATGGTGGTGACAGTTAGGGATTCCGGCATCGGCATGCGACCAGAGGACATCCGCAAGGCGCTGGAGCCGTTCGGGCAAATCGATTCCTCGCTGGCCCGCCGCTATGAAGGCACCGGCCTGGGGTTGTCCTTGGCCCGGCAACTCACGGAAGCCCACGGCGGACGCCTCGAAATTGACAGCGACCTTGGCGTCGGCACCACAGTCCGAATTCTGCTGCCGCCTGATCGGCTGGTGGGATATGGCCAATAGGCAAACAAAAGCCCGTATCGACGGTTAGAACGGCTTATCGCCCTTCAATGTAATTCGGTGCAGCAATCGTTTGTGGCCGTGATAGTCGTTGACCGGATAGTGCTGGGCGCAGCGATTGTCCCAAAAGGCGATGGCACCCGGCGACCAAATGAAGCGGCAGGAGAATTCCGGCTGAATCTGGTGCTGATAGAGATATTCCAGAATTGGCCGGCTTTCAGCTTCCGTCATGTCCTTGAAACGCACGGTGTGACCAATATTAACGTAGAGTGCCTTGCGGCCGGTTTCGGGGTGGGTACGGACCACGGGATGTTCCGATTCCAGCACCTCAGCCTCGCCGGTACCGGCATCCGCGACCCGATCGCTCCTGGTCGCCGCCGCACTGCCTTTGGCGGCGCTATTGATGGCGGTCAAGCCATCCAGAAATTCACGCAGCGGCGCTGATAGGCTCTCATAGGCCTGATACTGGTTGGCGAACAGGGTATCGCCACCCATGGGCGGCAACTCCTTGGCATAAAGGATCGTGCCCATCGGCGGTTCTTTCAGATAGACCGTGTCCGAATGCCAGATACCGCCAAAATTCACGGTTTCCTCAGGCAGTTTCAGAATGGGCGTAATCTGGGGATAATCATCCAGACCTTTGACGAAAGGGTAGATGTCCGGTTCGCCGAAATGGCTCGCAAAGGTTAATTGCTGTTGCGGTGTGATTTCTTGATCTCGTAGGAATACCACCAGATGATCCAGAAGCGCCTGGCGGATATCGGCGACGGTTTCCGCCGACAGTTCCCGCGAAAGATCGATCCCTGAGATTTCGGCCCCGATACCGCCCGTGACCGGACGGACGCGAATGGATTTGGTGGCTGTGCTCATGGTTTTGCCCCGAGTGCGCGACCGGCGGTCGAATGCCAACCACTCGAGGCTGCCTCCTTCGAAATCGTCTCGTTTTCCCGAGATAACCTTATTGCCGCCGACTTGTCAGCCGAAAAAGGCACCGGACCTTGCGGCATATTGCCACCGACGCATTAACCCAAGGACCCATGGGTGCATGCGGTCTTTACCTCTGGGCCGTGACCGCGATATAGAGCCGGGAAGTGATAATGAAATCTATTCGGAGGCTGCCATGCTTGGCCTGATCCAGGACCGTCCCTTGCTGATCTCGTCGCTGATTGAGTTCGCCGACCTTTATCATGGCGATGTGGAAGTCGTCTCCCGCAGCATCGAGGGTCCCATCCACCGCTACACCTGGTCAGAGGCGCATCAACGCAGCAAGCAGCTGGCCCAGGCCCTGATCGGGCTCGATATACAGCACGGCGACCGCGTGGCGACCCTAGCCTGGAACGGCTTTCGCCACCTGGAATGCTATTACGGCGTCTCCGGCATGGGGGCTGTCCTCCACACCATCAACCCGCGCCTGTTCCCCGAGCAGATCGCCTATATCGCCAATCATGCCGAAGACCGGGTGATCCTGACCGACCTCACTTTCGTGCCGCTGCTGGAAGCAATTGCCGGGCAATTGGACGGTGTGGAAGCATTTGTCATTCTGACCGACCGGGAACATATGCCAGAAACTACCCTGCCCAACGTCCATTGCTACGAGGAACTGATCGGGGCACAAGACGGCGCCTATGACTGGCCGAGCTTCGATGAAAAAACCGCCTCGTCCCTCTGCTATACCTCCGGCACGACCGGCAATCCCAAGGGCGTGCTCTACTCCCACCGGTCCACCCTCTTGCACTCCTTCTCCTCCACCTCCCAGGACGTCATCGGCCTTTGCTCCCGGGACGTAATCCTGCCGGTGGTGCCGATGTTCCACGTCAATTCCTGGGGCATCGCCTATACATCCGCCATGTGCGGGGCGAAGCTTGTGCTGCCCGGCATGGGCATGGACGGCGCCTCGCTCTACGAATTGCTGGAGGCCGAGAAAGTCACCATTTCCGCCGGCGTGCCTACGGTCTGGCTGATGCTGTTGCAGTTCATCAAGGAAAATGACAAGAAACTGCCCTATATGGACCGCACCGTAATCGGTGGCTCGGCGGCGCCCGTGTCCATGATTGAGACCTTCGAGAACGACTACGACGTCACTGTCGTTCATGCCTGGGGCATGACAGAGATGAGCCCCCTGGGCACCACCTGCACCATGAAACCAAAGATGGATGACTGGAGCTATGAGGATCGCCTGGCGGTAAAGTGCAAACAGGGCCGGGCCGTCTATGGTGTGGATATGAAGATCACCGACGACGAGGGCAACGATCTGCCCCGCGACGGCGAGGCTTTTGGCCATCTGATGGTGCGCGGACCATGGATCACCTCAGGATATTTCAAGGGCGAGGGCGGCGCCGTGATTGACGATGACGACTGGTTCGATACCGGCGATGTGGCGACCCTAGATCCCGAAGGCTACATGCAGATCACCGACCGTTCAAAGGATGTGATCAAATCCGGCGGCGAATGGATTTCGTCCATCGAACTGGAGAACATCGCGGTCGGCCATCCGGACGTGGCCGAGGCCGCCGTGATCGGCATCGAGCACCCGAAATGGGACGAGCGGCCCCTGCTGATCATCGTACGCAACGAAGGTAGCACAATCGAAGGTCCTGAAATCCTGGACTTCATGAAGGGCAAGATCGCCTCGTGGTGGATGCCCGATGACGTAACCTTCGTGGACGAGATTCCCCATACCGCCACGGGCAAAATCCAGAAGTTGCGCCTTCGGGAGCAGTTTGCCGACTACAAGCTGCCGACCGCCTGAATGGTCATACGGCGCTGATGGCATAGATGCAGGGGCCGGCGGGAAAAATCTTCTCCGGCATCGTGCTGATGGCCATGTTCGGCTTTGTTGTTGCCGTCTTGGGCTTGGAAGTGGCCGCCGACCTGGCCATGGATCATGAGGGCAAGACATCCTATGGCCGCGTCCTGCGCAAGTTCGAGAGCTTTCACACCCGGCGCTATCGCACCTCCACCAGTTACGTGGTCGAGTACCGTTTCCGCGACGACAAAGGGCGAGATATCATCGGAACGGACGCAGTTGAAAAATCCGACTATGTTCGATTTCGAACGGGCCAAGGCGTCGACATCACCTATCTACCCGATTATTCCGAAATACACCGCATTGGGCCCGCCCCGGATTATGGACTGCGATCTACTATTCTGGCGGGCGTGTTCGTGCTCTTCGGTCTGGCGTTCTATATGGTCCTGACCGCGTTCCGTTAATCTCAGGCCGCCGCCTGCTCGATCTTCCATTTGTGAATGAAGCGTTCGACGACATCGTTGCCGGTATTGGATATCTCCTCCGGCGGGCCGTTCCAGGCCACCTTGCCCTCATGCAGCAGCACGATCCGGTCCGCCACCTTTATGGCGGTGTTGATATCGGAAGTAATGGAGATGGCCGTCGCCCCCAGTTCCCGGACGTTACGGACGATCAGCCCGGAGATGACGTTGGACATGATCGGATCCAGCCCGGCCGTGGGTTCGTCCAGCAGGATGATTTCCGGCTGCGAGGCAATGGCGCGGGCGATGCCGACGCGCTTTTGCATGCCGCCTGAAAGTTCGGATGGCAGCAGATCCGCCACCCGCGGCCCAAGTCCTACCGAACCGAGACGTTCTACTGCCATTTTGTAGGCGTCTTCGTTGGACAATTCCTTGCGCTGCAATTCGCGGAATGCCACGTTGCGCCAGACTGGCAGGCTGTCGAACAGGGCGGATTGCTGAAACAGCATGCCGCAGCGCTTCAACAGCTGATCACGTTCCCGGCTGCCCAAACCGACCGTATCCTTGCCGTCGATGCGGATGGCGCCACTGTCCGGCTTGACCAGCCCCATGATGCATTTCAGGGTCAGGGTCTTGCCGGAACCGGATTCGCCCAATAGCACCAGCGAACCACCGTCCGGCACGGAAAAATCGACGCCGTCCAGCACCCGTTCCCCGTCGAACGACTTGCACAGACCTTCAACAACGATCTTGGGCTCGCTCATGGGAAACTCGTCCTATGGTGCGCGATATTCAATATCAGGTGCAGGCAGCCCGTCGCAGACGGCCCGGTCCGTCTCTACCATGTGAACCAGATGAGACAGCACGGACCGTGCGGCAGCAGAGTGCAGGTGCTCTGGCACATCCTGATACATGGTCTTGACCATGTCGGGGATATGTCCGACGCCGTTGTTCAGGCACTGGGCGATCTGTTCTTCCCGTTCTTCCCGGTGCTTGATCAATTCGCCCACAAAGTGCCGTGGATTCTCAATCCGAGGGCCATGGGTGGGCCAATAATAATCCTCTGAGCGCTGCATCAGTTTCTTCAGGCTCTGCATGTAGCGGTACATATCCCCATCGGGCGGCGAAACGATGGTGGTGGACCAGCCCATGACATGATCGCCGGAAAAGAGCGTGTTCTCTTCCCGCAAGAGATAGCAATTGTGGTTCGAGGTATGGCCCGGCGTATGGACCGCCTGCAGGGACCAGTCCTCGGTTTCCAAAACATCGCCGTCGTTGGCAAGAGTGTCGGGCTGGTAATCCAGATCGCCCCCTTCTTCGCCGATCTCGTCCGTTTGCTCGCGCTCGGTGCGGCCATAGCCATGGGGTCCGCAGCCCCAGACATGGGCGTCCGTCTCGGCCTTCAGCAGTGCCGCGCCAGGCGAATGATCGTTGTGGGTATGGGTGATCACGATATGGCTGACGGTTTCACCTTTGACCGCGTCCAGGATCGCCTGGATGTGCGCCGGATCGGCGGGACCTGGATCAATCACTGCCACCTGGCCATGGCCGACGATGTAGGTGCCGGTTCCGTGCAGGGTAAAGTGGGACGGATTGCGGGCGATGACCCTGCGGATCAAAGGCGAAATCTGATCTACGACACCGTAGTCGAAGGTTACGTCTCGCTTGAACGGGATATTGGCCATGCGGGCCTCCGGAAATTGCGACTGTCGCTCCTTACCACGATTCGGCGGTGGGCGGCGACATCGTTGCGAATGTGGTCGCGGCGATCAAGCGTCAACGTATACCGAATGGTCGCTGCCTTGCCTCTCGGGGCACCAAGGGCTATGCACCTCTGCCATGGCAGAAGCGAACGATCCCATCGACTATCGCGCCGACCCGGCAGCCCGGCGGGCTGAATGGTTCCGTTATTACTCGGAAAAACGGATCGGACAGCAATGGTTCCAACTGCATCTGCTCGAGGGGTTGGATGTCCAGAAAGTACTGGAAGTTGGACCGAACTTGGGACTCGTCTCGGCCCTCTTGGCGAACGCCGGTTTCACGGTGACAACTTTCGATATGCTGCCAAGCCAGGACCCGCGCGAAGATATCCCTCACATCAAGGGTGATTTGACTGAAATTGAAGCCGAGGCCCTATCAGGCCACGATGCCATCCTGTGCTGTGAAACCCTGGAGCATTTGCCGTGGGACCAGGTCGAAGGAGTCTTAGCCAAATTCCGCGCCGCCGGACCGCGCCATCTGATAATTTCGGTGCCTTACATGGGCTTTCAGATCGATTGGCGGCTGTATTTGAACGCGGCCACCCTGCGCAACAAGTTCTCGTTCAAAAAACTAAATTTCCTGCGCCGCTTCCAGCCTGATACCACTGATCCCTGGGGCCACAAGTGGGAGGCAGGCTACAAGGGCCATGCCCTGAAGGACCTGGAAGGAAAAATCATCGCCAGTGGATGGAAAATCAGGCGTCGGGATTTTACTTCACCAACCCGCTCCGTTTTCTATCTACTTGATCCAAAATAGGCAGAAATTAGGCAAGAATTAACCACATTCGTCCCGATTTACGCCGCCTTGACCGCTGCTCGGGCGATCAGCGTGCCGAATCGGGAAACGTTGATTTTCGAATCGTTGAAAATCTAGGATTCTTGAACTTGGCACGCCGATTGCAAAACAGTTGGCATAGTTATTCAACCGGCCCGCAATATCGGGCCAGGCAATAGCATCTAGCGGAGGCCCTCACCTGCTAGGTGCACCACACGGCGGTCCCATAAGGACCGCCGTTTTGCTGTCTGCACCCCCGTTGCACCGGTGGCCCCTTCGGGCTATTTCGAGGCATGACACATGGACAAACGGGCGCAGCGATCCGTTGCGAATGGGGCACGGGGATTGAAAGGTTGAGCGCGGCGGCGGAAGCGACAATCATCGTTGATGTCCTGTCTTTCTCCACTGCCGTCGATGCCGCGGTCTCGGCCGGCGCCCGGGTCTATCCCTTTGCTTGGCGTGATGGCCGCGCGCATGAATTTGCCGCCAAAATTGACGCCATACTGGCACACCAGCGCCAGGATGCAGCCGGCGGGCCGAGTCTTTCTCCGCCGTCTCTCTGCCAATTGGCCGCCGGCAGCCGGCTGGTTCTGCCCTCGCCCAACGGATCACAGCTTTCAACCCGAGCAATAAGTCCGAGCATCTTCGCAGCCTGCCTGCGCAATTATCGCGCCGTTGCGGCCGCGGCAAAGTCAGTAGCCGAAACAGTGCTTGTGGTACCCGCAGGGGAACGCTGGCCCGATGGCAGCCTGCGCCCAGCGCTCGAAGATTGGCTGGGCGCCGGTGCGGTTATTTCCCAGCTATCGGGAGAAAAATCCGTGGAAGCAATGGCGGCGGAAAGTATGTTTCGCAACTTCGAAGGCCAATTGCCCGAAACCGTGCGGCAAACATCATCCGCGCGGGAGCTTTACGATATGGGATTCCGACAGGACGTGGAATTTGCAGTGGAAATTGCCGTCAGCAATGCCGTCCCCATGATGAAGGACGGCGCCTATGACGCATTTATGACATGACCACATAGACGCAAATAGCGAGAATGCTATCCATGCGTATTTATCGCGATGATATCTGGCGGCGAACCGGGGGTGCCCTTGTCGGCATCGGCCTGTGTGCATTCGGTATTTATAGCCTGACCATGATCTCTCAAGCCCCCAACGAAACCCTGGCGGACCGCGCCATGTGGTGGGGTATCACCCTGAATGTCGCCGGTATCGCATCAATTCTGGTCTCCTGGCTGGCGCCGGACCTTTCCGGCATTTGGTGCCGTTCACCCCGTTTTCCGCCAAAGAAATAGACCGAATTTCTTGGCACTCGCCCCCATGAGCAGGCTATACCGGCTGGCAACTTGCAAATAACAGAGCCGGAGGCCGCCATCGTGACCCTGACGAACCGCCAATATGTCCTGGCCCAGCGCCCAACGGGCGCGCTGGAGGAGAACAGCTTTGAATGGCGGGAGACGCCTGCACCAGAACCGGGACCTGGCGAAGCCTTGGTGCGATGCATCTATCTCTCACTTGATCCCGCCAACCGAGGCTGGATCAACGAGGTACCCACCTATCGCCCGCCTGTGGGATTGGGCGAACCCATGGCCGGATTCGCCATCGGACGGGTCGTGGCCTCAAACCGGGATGATCTGGTGGCGGGCGATCTGGTGGAAGGCGACGGCGGATGGCAGGATTATGCCATCTATGGGCCAGGTGACCCTTGCACCAAGTTGCCTCCCGGCGAGGACCTAATTGCGCGCATGAGCGTCCGTGGCGTCACCGGCCTAACCGCATATTGGGGCCTGTTGGACATCGGCCAGCCAAAAACCGGCGAGACTGTCTTGGTTTCCGCCGCGGCGGGCGCCGTGGGTATGGTCGCAGGACAAATCGCCAAGATTAAAGGCTGCCGTGCCGTCGGTGTCGCCGGAACGGACGAAAAATGCCGCTGGATCGTCGAGGATTTGGGCTTCGATGCCGCCATCAACTACAAGACGGAAAATGTCATGAAGGCGCTAGGAGAACATTGTCCCAACGGCATCGACGTCTATTTCGACAATACGGGCGGCGAAATCCTGCAGGCGGCCTTGTTCCGCATGAATATGGCCGGCCGCATCGTCTGCTGCGGCGTGGTTTCGCAGTACGACACAGCAAGTCCCCTGCCCGGTCCCCACGGCATGCCCGGACTGCTGGTGGTCCGCCGCCTGCGGATGGAGGGTTTCATCGTCATAGATTATGAGGATCGCCGGGCCGAAGCAGACGCGGACCTCGCCGCCTGGGTCGCAGACGGACGTCTGAAAAACAAGGTGGACGTTATTGACGGTCTTGAGAATGCGCCGAGGGGCCTGATCGGTCTCCTTCACGGCGAGAATACCGGTAAACGCATGATCAAAGTAAGCGAGGAAGCGTAAGTATGGGCAGTAAGATGTTGGACCGTCTGGAAATGATGCAAGAACGCATGCTGGACAAAGGCTTCGGCGCCGTTCTTGGACCAAAACTTGAAGATCTCGACGAAGGTTTTTGCCGCATGGCCCTGCCCTGGCGTGAAGATCTTTCCAGGGGCGATGCCCGTGTCCATGGCGGCGTGATCGCGGCCCTGATCGACAAGGCGGGCACCACCGCCGCATGGGCCTATCCAGACATCCCCGAAGGCACGTTGGGCGCCACCATATCCATGAATGTCAACTTCCTGGAAGGAGCGGTGAGCGACATGGTGGCGGAAGCGCGCACAGTACGGCGCGGCGGCTCTATCGTCGTAGTGGATGTGGAGGTTCTGAATGACCAGGGCGGTAAAGTCGCCAAGGGTCTGGTCACATACAAATTGTCCAAGCCAAAATGATCCACTAACGGTCCTATTAACATCTTGTAACGAATTGTTCACAAAATTTGGTCTTAATTGGAAATTAACCATAGGGGGAATGAAGAGTTAACACGTCCTCAAACGGGTTGACCGAACAACCATCGTCTTGGGGCCGTTGTGAAAAAGAAGGCAGCATCCCTCTATCCCGAAGAATGCAGTGGGGAGCATTTGACGTGATGACATTCGCACATGGGCACATCGAAGCAGTGCCCCAAGTGAGCAGCGCCGATGAAGAGGCCTGCCAGTTCAATGTCGATCCAGACCTAAGATTCGAAGATCCGCATCTTGATGAGCTTTTTCAGTATTGGGATGACAAGCGCGGCGATCGGGCCATGCCAACCCGGCATGACATCAATCCTATTGAGTTGAAGACGCACCTAGGCCGCATCCACCTCATCGACATCGAATACGCCCCCTTTCGGCAGCGTTTCCGCCTTATCGGTACGAAAACGACCGAGGTGCTTGGCCGTGATATGACCGGCTGGTATTTCGATGAAATTTACCCGCCCGGCCATCAGCACAGGCTCAATCAATCATTTGCCTGGATTGTGCAGAACAAGCGCCCGCTGCGTCACTACGGCAACGCCGCTCATGCCAACAAGCCGCCCTATGCAATCGAAGTCCTAAACCTGCCGCTGTCGGAAGACGGCGAACTTGTGAATATGATACTGGCCGAACTGATCATCGGGCTGCCAAAGCCCCAACCCTAGTCTCCCGCGCTGCCGGCGGTGTTGTCGTATTAGACATCGCCAAGCTCCGTCCCACATTGCCGTACCGGCAGGCCACCGCCGGACAATTCCCCGTGCGACAATTCATCGCCCGTTAACAAAAACCCAATACAACATGTAGGCGATCATCTGCCGGATTTATCGCTGGCGTAACCTGCGAATTTCCGAAACTATTTGATGGGAAGTTCGATCGAACGAGAATTGTGAGTTGGTCTTGGCACTCCAACCAGACAGACACACGTTGGAACAGCTTACCGACTTTGCCGGTAGCTGGTACTGGCAGGCAGACGCCAAGCTGCAAATAACTCATGTCTCTGAAGGATTTTTCGAATTTTCCGAGCTTACGCCAACTGATCTAGTCGGCGCGGAAATCATAGATCGTGCGGCGAACCATCCTGACGGCAACGACAATCAACAACTGTCTGATGCCTTGGCGCGGCGGCAACCTTTTCGCAATGTAGTCATACAGCGGCGTTTCGCGTCCGGCCAATTGATCTGGCTGCAACTGACTGGCATGCCCATAGAGGGAAATGCTGGAACATTCGAGGGTTACAGGGGCTTCATTTCCGACATTACGGCGCAAAAACAATCGGAATTGAAGCAGCGGGAATACGCCGCCATCATCAATTCCACCGATGACGCGATCATCAGCCAGGATCTGGATGGCATCATCACAACCTGGAACGCCGCCGCCGAACGCCTCTATGGCTATAGCGCCGAGGAGGCCATCGGACAGCATCGAAGCCTAGTGGTGGGCAGCAAACAACAGGTTGCAGAACAGCAAGAATTGATGAATTCCGTGCTAGCGGGGCGCCCGGTTGAAGGCATCGAGTCGCTGCGGCGGCGCAAGGACGGCAGTGAATTCTGGCTGTCGCTTACGTTTTCGCCAATTTGCGACGCCGATGGCAAAGTGATCGGTGCGGCTGGCATTGGCAGGGACATCTCGAAACAGAAGGCCGCCGAACAAGCCCTGCGCCAGAGCGAGGCTCGGTTTCGAAACTTCGCGGAATCGGCGTCGGATTGGTACTGGGAAATGGGGCCAGATCTTCGCTTTACCTATTTTTCGGATCGGGTAGAGGAAGTCGTCGGGGTTCCTCCAGAGTTCCATATCGGCAAGACGCGCAGGGAGTTGGCCGGCGAAGACGCTACCACCGACAAATGGCGACGCCACCTGCAAGACCTGGATGAGCAAAAACCATTCAGAGACTTCCGCTATCAGCGTAAGGGGCCGAATGGGCTAATCCAGTACCTTTCAACGAGTGGTAAACCGGTTTTCGACGAAGACGGAGAGTTCGCAGGCTATATCGGTATCGGCTCGGATTTGACCGGACAGCTGGTGGCCGAAGAGCGGGCAACGCTTGCCAATGAACGGCTCGCGGCCGCGATCGATGCGCTGTCTGAACCTTTCGTCCTTTGGGACCCTGAGGATCGCCTTGTCGTCGGCAATCGCCGCTTCCGGCAACTCAATGCCGCGGTGGCCGGTTTTTGCGAACCAGGCACCTATTATGCGGATTTCGCGCGTGCCCTCACAGATGCCGGGCTCATCGCCAATGCAGTCGGCCGCGAAGAGGCCTGGCTATCAGATCGGATCGCACAACATCGAAACCCTCCAGGGCCATTCGAGCAGCAGCGAAGCGACGGTCGGTGGTACATCATCCACGAACAGCAGCTGCCAGATGGCAGCATTGCCACCATCACCACAGATATAACGACCATCAAGAGTGCGGAAGCGTTGCTTCATCAAAGCGAACAGCGGTTCAAGGATTTTGCTTCCGTAGCGGCCGATTGGTTCTGGGAGCAGGACGAAAATCTTCGCTTCACCGAGGTGACCCAGGACAACGTCGCCGTC
Source organism: uncultured Rhodospirillaceae bacterium (assembly GCA_964344935.1). GTDB lineage: Bacteria > Pseudomonadota > Alphaproteobacteria. The sequence continues at coordinate 453,669 of CAYFPL010000004.1, read as the reverse complement.
ACGGGCATGGAACAACAAGAACACTATGGCAAGACCCGGCGGGAAACCGGTTTGCTTGATGTCGACGAGATGACCATGGCGGCCCATGAACGTGACCTTTTGGCGCGCAAACCATTCAGCGATTTCCGTTTTGCCCGAATACGCCCGGACGATGGCCAAAAAATCCATATTACCGTTAGTGGCAAACCGGTGTTTGACCAGGACGGCAAGTTTCGTGGCTATCGAGGCGCGGGACGGGACATAACTGATATCGTAATGGCGCAGCGGGAACTTGAGATCGCCCGCGACAATGCCGAAAAGGCCAACCAGGCTAAGTCGAGATTTCTGGCGAACATGAGCCACGAACTGCGGACGCCCCTGAATGCCATTATCGGGTATTCAGAGATTATGAAGGATCTCAACGGCGAATTGGCCCCGTTGCGGCAGAACTTCCCCAGCTACGCCGAATACATCTACGAGAGCGGCCATCACCTACTGGGTATCATCAACGACCTTCTGGACCTGGCTCGGATCGAGTCCGGACAAGTCGAATTGGACGAAGAGCCCATTCACCTTTTGACCGAGTTCGAGTTCTGCATTCACGCCCTCGAGGCGAACAAGAAAAAAGGCAGCCCTGCTATACAGATAGAGGCGCCGCCAAACCTACCCCCATTGCTGGGTGACCGGCGTATGATCCGACAAATAATGATCAATCTGTTATCCAATTCGATCAAATACGCGCCCGGAACCATCGTTATGCAGGCGAAATTGGACCAACATGGCGGCATAGAAATCGGCGTGCAGGATGAAGGTCAGGGCATGAGCGAAGACGACATCGAAAAGGCATTGCAGCCATTCATGCGGTCGGGTTCGGCCTATACCCTCAACGAAGAGGGGGCCGGATTGGGATTGCCAATCGTGAAATCCTGCTTTGAGCAGCACGGCGGTGAAATGAAGGTGGAAAGCGTTTTGGGCGCCGGCACCTTTATCGGCGGAATTTTTCCACCCGCTCGCACCATTGAACAGGGCAAAACCGACCGCGCGGGCACGTCGTCGCGGGGATAGGCGAAATAACCGGCATTGTTGCGGCGGTATGCGCCAGCAATTACGGCGTCTGCGCCTCGAGGAACTCTTCCACGACGGCCTTGGCAGCGTCGATATGCTCTGGTTCTTTCCATGTCTCGATCAGCGTCGCGTTTGGTGCCAATTCGGCGAGCCGACGTGAACTTTCTTCCGGGTGATAAACGTCCGTACCCATCAGAACCAGCATGGGTGTTTGGCAATTTGCCACGAAATCCTCTGAAACGTTGAAAAGGAATTCGCCGCCAAACATCGCGTTCCTGAAGGCCTCCCAGTCGGCGTCCGCTACTTCCGCATGGGCTGGCTTCACTTCTTCGGCCCAACCATCGAACAACTGAAAAAATGTATCGCGGTTGTCGTGATACCCGATGGTTTGAAACACGACAGCCGAAGCGATGCGTTCAGGCGCTGCCTCGATCAGGCCCATAATGAAGGGCCCACCGATACACATGCCCGCAACATGACATTGCCCGATGCCAAGGTGATCGAGCAAGGAAAGTTGGTCTTCCGTATAGACTTGCCAGCCGTCCGTGGCCCGGATCGGCGCAGTGGATTGACCCGCGTTGCGTTGGTCCATGGCAATGACCTTGTAGTGCGGGGCCAACTGGGTGATGGGATTCCACGGCACATTATCCCAAATTGGAATGGACGAACGCATTCCGCCAGGCGCCAACATCAGAATCGGAAATCCATCCCCATGTATCTCGTAGTGAATGCGAACATCATCGCGCTCGAAAATGGCCATCGTCCTCTCCCCCATCAAATTGTCCCGCGGCCGCGCCGCGGATTTAGGAAAATGCGGTCAAATAAGTCCGGCCAGGGGCGATGACGGGTCGGCGTAGCGTTTCTTAGGCATGCGTCCGGCCAGATAGGCCTCCCGCCCCGCGATAACGGCATGCTTCATGGCCCGGGCCATACGAATGGGATCCTGGGCTTCGGCAATAGCCGTATTCATCAAAACGCCGTCACAGCCAAGCTCCATGGCGACGGTTGCATCCGATGCGGTGCCGACGCCCGCATCGACGATCACCGGCACCGAGGCGTTCTCGATTATGACCCGGATATTGACCGGGTTCTGGATGCCCAGGCCCGATCCGATCGGCGCCCCAAGGGGCATAATGGCGCAGCAGCCGATCTCTTCCAGCACCCGGGCCTGGATTGGATCGTCCGAGCAATAAACCATGACCTCGAAACCTTCCTTGATCAGCATCTCGGCGGCGCGGATAGTTTCAGGCATGTTGGGATACAGGGTCTGCTGGTCGCCCAGCACCTCCAGCTTGACCAAATCCCAGCCGCCGGCTTCCCGTGCCAGACGCAGGGTCCGAACGGCATCTTCACCGGTGAAGCAGCCGGCAGTGTTGGGCAGATAAACGAATTTCTTGGGATCGATATGGTCCACTAGCATTTCCTGGTCCGGATCGGTGACGTTGACCCGGCGGACCGCAACCGTAACCATTTCAGCCCCCGCCGCTTCCACCGCGCGGCGGTTTTCGTCGTAGGATTTGTACTTGCCCGTGCCGACGATCAGGCGGGAGGTCATCTGCCGCCCCGCCACCGCCCAGCCGTCATCGCCCGAATCGCTGCCCTGTTCGTTCTTGGCATCGCCACCGCCGATAAAATGCACAATCTCAAGCCGGTCGCCGTCCGCCACCATGGTCTGGTCATAGGCAGAGCGCGGCACGATCTCAAGATTGCGCTCCAAAGCGATCTTACGTGCGTCCAGGCCCAGATCCTCAAGCAAGGCCGAGACGCTCATGGGCGCGGCGATTTCGCGGTTTTCACCGTTAATGACAACGGACATCATTCAGCGTCCCTTAGGCACAATCTATCTCTTACTACATAACTAAATTATGGGGAGGCGGCGGGCGCCTTGCAACCGGATGCTAGGAAAACACAGCCCCACAGGGATGTCTTCACCTGGCCCACTGGCTTCCCAATTCAATGCCGTGGCAGTATATAGGCGATAGTTTCCTTGTCATCGGTGAAAACCCATGTCCACGAAGATTTTGGTTCTGCATGGTCCCAATCTGAACATGTTGGGGACCCGCGAGCCTGAGGTCTATGGCCGCGAAACCTTGGCCGACGTCAACGCGGCGCTGTCGGCCAAGGCGGACGAATTGGGCGTGGCAGTGGATTGCCGGCAATCCAACAGCGAGGGCGAATTGGTCACCTGGATCCAAGAGGCCCGGGGCGAGGCAGCCGCCATCATCATCAACGCCGGCGCCTATACCCACACCTCCATCGCCATCCCCGATGCCCTGCGGGCGGCGGAACTGCCGGTCTACGAAGTGCATCTTTCAAACATTTACCAGCGCGAGAGCTTTCGCCACCATTCCTATATCTCCGCGTTGGCGGTGGCGGTGATTTGCGGTCTTGGCCCTGAAGGCTATCTCACCGCCCTTGCGGCGGCCGCGAAGGCGGCGGCCTAGGCAGATGAAAGGTTAGAAGAGTATGGCAAAGAGCGAGGTCGACAAGGAATTGATCCGCGAATTGGCGGCCCTAATGAACGAGACCGGGCTGAGCGAGATCGAAATCGAAAGGGACGACGACCGCATGCGCCTCGTGCGTGCGACCCAGCCAGCCGCCGCAGTGCCCGTCGCCCCTGCACCGCCCGTGGCAACCGCGGCACCGACGGCCGCACCGACAGCCGCCGCCGGCGAGGGCGATCTTGCGGGCCACCATGGTGCCGTCACGTCACCGCTGGTAGGCACGGCTTACCACGCCCCCTCGCCCGAGGCAGCGCCCTTCGTCAACGTGGGCGACCAGGTCGCGGTCGGTCAAACCTTGTTGGTGATCGAGGCCATGAAGACGTTCAACGAAATACCATCGCCCCGTGCTGGCATTGTGAAGCAGATCTTGTTCGAAAACGCCACGCCCGTGGAATTTGGCGACGTTCTGATGATCGTCGAATAGGGCAACCATGTTCGAAAAGGTCCTAATCGCCAACCGCGGCGAAATCGCCCTACGCCTGCACCGGGCCTGCCGCGAGATGGGCATCCGGACCGTGGCGATCCACTCCACTGCTGATGCCGACGCCATGCATGTACGACTGGCGGACGAGGCGGTCTGCATTGGCCCGCCTACGGCCAAGGACAGTTATCTCAATATCCCTTCCATTCTGGCGGCGGCGGAAATCACCGGCAGCGAGGGCATTCACCCAGGTTATGGCTTCCTTTCGGAGAACCCGGATTTCGCCCATATCGTCGACGAACATGGCTACACCTTCATCGGCCCCAGCGAACAGCATATCCGGGTGATGGGCGATAAGATCCAGGCCAAACAGACCGTACGCGAGCTGGGCATACCGGTGGTACCCGGTAGCGACGGTGCCATATCCGACCCCGAGGAAGCCAAGGACCTGGCGGACGAGATGGGCTATCCGGTGCTGATCAAGGCCGCATCGGGCGGCGGCGGGCGCGGCATGAAACTAGTGCGCAAGGCCGAGGAATTCGCCGTCGCACTAGAGGCCGCCCGTACGGAAAGCAAGGCCGCCTTCAACGACGATGCGGTCTATCTGGAAAAATACCTGGAAAAGCCTCGTCATATCGAGGTGCAAGTAATCGGCGATGGTACCGGCAAGGTCGTACATCTGGGCGAAAGGGATTGCTCCCTGCAGCGGCGCAACCAGAAGGTTTTGGAGGAGGCGCCCTCGCCCGCCTTAAACGATGCGGCGCGGAAGGACATCGGCCAGGTTGTCGTCGATGCCCTTGCCAAGATCAAATACACCTCGCTTGGCACGGTGGAATTTCTCTACGAGGACGGCGAATTCTATTTCATCGAAATGAACACGCGCCTACAAGTGGAGCATCCCGTTACCGAAGCGATCACCGGCATCGACCTGGTGCGCGAGCAAATCCGCATCGCCGCAGGCGCGCCGCTCTCCTTTGATCAGGAGGACATTCGTTTCTCCGGCCACGCCATCGAATGCCGTATCAACGCCGAGCATCCCAAGACATTCGTCCCCTCGCCCGGCCAGGTGGGAGACTTTCACGCCCCGGGCGGTTTGGGCGTGCGGGTGGATTCAGGGCTTTATGCCGGATATCGTATCCCACCTTACTACGACAGCCTGATCGCCAAGCTGGTGGTGCATGGAAGCACGCGCAACGATTGCCTAATGCGCCTGAACAGGGCCTTGGGAGAATTTGTCGTGGACGGGATCGAGGTTAATATTCCCCTGCATGTGGACCTGATCGGGCAACAGAATTTTATCGACGGGGACTACCACATTCACTGGCTGGAGGAGTTCCTGGAACGACAGGACTGAGGCCAGGCAACGGGACAAAAGAGAAAAGACAGGAAGCACCATGAGCGACGAATTTATCGATTCGACTTTCGAGGTCGACAGCAACGGCATCGCCATTTTCACCATGAACCGCCCCGATGTCCTAAACGCCCTGACGCCGGATCTGAAAGACGATTTTATCCGCATGTTGGATACGGTTCAGGGCAACGACGACATAAAGGCCTTGATCCTCACCGGCACGGGGCGGGCTTTTTGCGCCGGCGGCAACGTCAAGGGCATGGGTGGCGAAGAACCACCCCAGCCAGACAAGGCCCGCGCCACCATGATGAAGATGCATGAATGGCTAGTGCGCCTGCACAATCTCGACTGCCCCGTGATTGCCGCCGTCAACGGCCTGGCTTTCGGCGGCGGTCTGGCCCTCGCTCTACAGGCCGATTTCGTCCTGGCCGCCGACGATGCCACTTTCTCCTCGGTCTTCGGCCGCATCGGCCTGGTGCCGGATATGGCGGTGTTCTACACCCTGCCCCGCGCCGTAGGCATGCAGCGGGCCAAGGAATTGATGTACACCGCCCGCTCCATGACGGCGCAGGAGGCGGAGGCCATGGGCATGCTCTATGGTGTCTATTCTTCCAACGAATTGATGCCGGCAGCGCTGGAATTGGCCGGGCGCCTGGCACAAGGGTCGAAATCCGCCATCAGCCTGACCAAGAAAATCGTCAACCGCAGCTTTCAGTCCGACTATGCCACCATGGCTGAACTGGAATCCGACGGCCAGGCGATCCTGTTCGCCACAGATTTCCACAAGGAAGCGGTGCGCCGGTTCCAGAACAAGGAGGCGCCCCTCTACAATTGGGACGCCATGGACAAGGCAGACAACTAGCCCGGAGGCGCGCCTGAAGCGGGGATGAGGATCACCGCGGACATCGTCCTAAAGGCCTATGCCAGTGGCGTCTTTCCCATGTCGGAAGGGCGCGACAACCCGGAAATGTTCTGGGTCGACCCCGAGATGCGCGGCATCCTGCCGCTGGATGGTTTTCACTTGCCACGGCGGTTGCGCCGCACGGTGCGCCGAGAGATCTTCGATATTCGGACCGACAGCGCCTTCTCAGATGTGATGAACGCCTGCGCAGCGCCTGCCTCGGGCCGTTGGACCACCTGGATCAACCATGAAATCCAGACACTATTCACGGAACTGCACGAGCGCGGTTTCGCCCATAGCGTTGAAGCCTGGATGGACGACGAACTGGTGGGCGGCCTCTATGGCATCGCCTTGGGCGCAGCTTTCTTTGGCGAGAGCATGTTCAGCCGCCGCACCGATGCCTCCAAGGTGGCGCTTGTGCATCTTGTTGGACGGTTGCGTTTGGGTGGCTTTCAATTGCTGGATACACAGTTCATCACCGACCATCTGCGCCAATTCGGCGCCGTTGAAATCAGCCGCGAGGCCTATCATTCGCGGTTGGCGCCGGCATTGTCAGTGGCGGGGGATTTTTGGCTTTCGGGCAAATCGCTGTCTACCGATTCCATACTGCAATCAATCACCCAGACGTCGTAAACCGGGTGTTCAAGAGCCGATAGCGCTGGCGAGGATGCGAACATCCAGCCCGTGAACAGGGTCAGTCGGCCGCTTTCGCCGGGCCGCTCCTCCTCGATCTCCAAGAACACAGAGACCTCGGGTGTTTCTTCCGGCGGCCGCTTGCGGCAGGTCTGGGCAACGATGCGTAGGGTGCCAAACGGCACTTCCTCGCCCAAAGGTGCATTAAATGTGGTGATGCGGGCGGTGATCTTGTCGAGGCCCCGCAATAGGGCGCCTTCGACCTGGCCTCGGCCCGACAAACCCTGTTGTGCCACCGCCTCGGTTAATAACAACCATCCGGCGGTCACTACGAAAACAACGATAAGGGCCGGTTTCATTGCCGCCGGCTTTAATCCTTATTACCGCCGCTGCCGGAACTGTATATCGCTTTGCCGATCAACTCGGTCAGATCGACGGCACCTTGGGTGAAACGAATTTCATCGCCGGGTTCGAGATAGTCTTCAGCGCCGCCGGGATCGATGGAGAGATACTTGCCGCCTAACAAGCCGTCGGATGCAATCTTGATGGCGGAGTCTTCCGGCAGTTTCACATCCGATGACAGCGACATGGTCAGAATGGCGAGATATTCGACCGCATCCAGACTCTGATCAGTAACCGTGCCAACTTTGATCCCTGCCAGCATGACATCGCTGCCAATCTTGACCCCGTCCACCTTGTCGAATTTTGCCGTCAGGGCGTAGCCCGAGACCGCGCCGGCATCCGCCTTGTCATAGGAGAAATATAGAAAGAAGCCCGCCACCAGCAAAACAACTGCGCCGATCAGGGTTTCAACGACGTTTCCGCTCATGCCACCTGCCCTCTCTGCGAATCTGTCGCATAGGCTCCCATGAAGCGTGGCCCGGGTCTACTCCGGCGTCCAGGCCTGATAGTCGCCGCCGCTCTTCTGCCGCTCGCCGTCCGATAGGACGCTGCCGCCGGGTCGGTAGGCACCGGCCGTGCCGGTGGGATTGGCAACATGCGGCTTTTCCCAAGGAATTTCGGGCCGCTCCCCCAGTGGCGGTTCGTCGGTGGTGTGGTGCAGCCAAGCATGCCATTCGGGCGGAACTTTGCTTGCTTCCGGTTCCCCCTCATAGATCACCCAGCGCCGCTTGCCGCCGGATTTCTCCGTGAAATAGCGGTTGCCGAAGCTGTCCTTACCGACCTCCTTACCCTTCCACCAGGTCATCAGCAGGGTTCCAACTGTCGCACCCATATTCCATCACCCAAAATTCGCTCGAAACCGGGCCGGACTATTACATTGACGGCGTCCCGGGTCCAGCCCGATTCTATCCACAAGTTATCCACAGATTCCCATATCTTGGGATTATTTTGACCACATGCACCAAAAATAGTTGCCGTTCGCGACGTCATCCGGCTAACATTTGACTGAGTCGGGGCTCGATATTTGGCCTTAAGCGTTTGAAAACCAAAGAAAACGCTGCCCCGACGAGCCAAAAGGCCGAAACTTATCCACAAAAGATATTTTCTTGACCCCGCAGAGGACACTAGATATGGTCTCTGTCCTGTCGATTGGCACAATATGTTGTAGATTTCGTAAACAAAATCGGCTGGAACGGTCTAGAGCACGAAAAACAAGAGGGGCAAGGGAGATATGCGGATTTCGCGGCGCTTTACGGAACAGGGACAATCACCCTACGCGGACATAGAATTCCGGCTAGCGAGCAGCGAAATCAAGAATCCTGACGGCTCCATCGTCTTCAAACTGGAAGATATGGAAGTGCCCACGGCCTGGTCTCAGGTGGCCTGCGATATCTTGGCTCAAAAGTATTTCCGCAAAGCCGGCATTCCCGCCGCCCGCAAACGGGTGCCCGAGGACGATGTCCCCATTTGGCTGTGGCGCGAGGAAGTGGATGAAGAGGCCACGGCGGCCCTGCCCGAGGACGAGCGCGAAACGAAGGAAACCTCGGCCCGCGAAGTTTTTGACCGGCTGGCCCGGACGTGGACCTATTGGGGCTGGAAGGGTGGTTATTTCGATGCTGAAGAAGACGCCATCGCCTTCTGCGACGAATTGAGCCACATGCTGGCCCGGCAGATGGCCGCGCCCAATTCGCCGCAATGGTTCAACACGGGCCTGCACTGGGCCTATGGCATCGACGGCCCCAGCCAGGGCCATTTCTATGTGGACCACGAAACGGGCACGTTGAAGGCGTCCGATTCGGCCTATGAACGCCCCCAGCCCCATGCCTGCTTCATCCAGTCCGTGGCCGACGATCTGGTCAATGAAGGCGGCATCATGGACCTATGGGTCCGGGAAGCGCGTCTGTTCAAGTACGGCTCGGGCACCGGTTCCAACTTCTCCTATATCCGCGGCGAGAACGAGGGGCTCTCCGGCGGTGGCAAATCATCCGGACTGATGAGTTTCCTCCGTATTGGCGACCGCGCCGCCGGCGCCATCAAATCGGGGGGTACCACCCGCCGCGCAGCCAAGATGGTAGTTGTGGACGCCGACCACCCCGATATCGAGGACTATGTGAACTGGAAGGTGGCGGAAGAGCAGAAGGTAGCCGCCCTAGTTGCTGGCTCCCGCGTAACGGCGAAGCACCTCAAGGCGGTGATGGCCGCTTGCCAAGAAGGCGCCGGTGAGAACGAGCCGACAGAGGAACATGACGGCCGCTTCGATCCAGCCCGCAACCCGGCCCTCAAGGCAGCCCTGCGCGGCGCCCGCGGCGCGATGATCCCGGAGAACTATGTCCGCCGCACCATCGATTTCGCCAAACAGGGCTATGTAGAGATGGAATTCCCGATCTTCGATACGGATTGGGATTCGGAGGCCTATCTGACCGTTTCCGGCCAGAACTCCAACAATTCCGTTCGCGTGACCAACGATTTCCTGCGCGCGGTGGAGAACGACGCTGATTGGATCCTATACCGGCGCACCGACGGTGCCGTGGCGAAGACGATCAAGGCACGGGAATTGTGGGAAAATATCGGCCATGCTGCATGGGCCAGCGCTGATCCCGGCCTGCAGTATCACTCTACCATCAACGAATGGCACACCTGCCCCGAGGGCGGCGAGATCAGGGCCTCCAACCCCTGTTCTGAATACATGTTCCTGGACGATACCGCCTGTAACCTGGCCTCCCTCAACTTGGTCAACTTCCTAGGCGACGACGGCAGCTTCGATGTCGACGGCTTCCGCCATGCCACGCGGCTATGGACCATCGTCTTGGAGATTTCGGTGTTGATGGCGCAGTTCCCGTCCAAGGAAATCGCGCAACTGTCCTATGACTACCGCACACTGGGCCTAGGCTATGCCAATATCGGCGGCCTGCTCATGGCCTTGGGTCTATCCTATGACAGCGAACAGGGCCGTTCCCTCTGCGCCGCCATTACAGCACTGATGACCGGAACCGCCTATGCCACTTCCGCCGAAATGGCCAAGGAAATGGGCGCCTTTGCCCACTATGAGGACAACGCGGCCCATATGTTGCGCGTCATCGCCAACCACCGCCGCGCCGCCATGGGTGCCACCAAGGACTATGACGGCCTGGAAATCATGCCGGTGCCGTTGAAGGCGGCGGATTGCCCCGATGCGCCCCTTGCGACCGCAGCGGCCGAGGCCTGGGATGAAGCCTTGAGACAGGGCGAAAAGCACGGCTTCCGCAACGCCCAGGCCACGGTTATCGCACCGACCGGCACCATTGGTTTGGTCATGGATTGCGACACCACAGGCATCGAACCTGACTTTGCTTTGGTGAAGTTCAAGAAGTTGGCAGGGGGCGGTTATTTCAAGATCATTAACCGCATGGTGCCCACGGCCCTGGCCAAACTGGGTTATGACCAGGGGCAGATCGATGCCATCGTCAATTATGCGGTAGGCCACGGCACCCTGGATGGCGCCGATGATCTGAACCACGAATCGCTGGAAGCCAAGGGTTTCGGCAATGCTGAGATCGACAAGCTGGAGGCAGCTCTGGAAAGTGCTTTCGATATCCGCTTTGTCTTCAATAAATACACTCTGGGTGAAGACTTCTGCCGGGATACCTTGGGCTTCACGGACGAGCAGTTGAACGACGTCACTTTCGACATGCTTGCCGCCCTGGGCTATTCCGATGCCCATATCGAGGCCGCCAACATCTATTGCTGCGGCGCCATGACATTGGAGGGCGCGCCCGGCCTGGCGGATCAACATCTGCCTGTCTTCGACTGTGCCAATCCCTGCGGCCGCATCGGCAAGCGGTATCTTTCCGTCGACAGCCACATCCGCATGATGGCGGCGGCGCAGCCGTTCATCTCCGGCGCCATATCCAAGACCATCAATATGCCGAACGATGCCTCGGTCGAGGATTGCAAGCGGGCCTATCGGGACTCCTGGCGCCTGGGCCTCAAGGCCAATGCCCTTTATCGCGACGGCTCCAAGCTGTCCCAGCCGCTGTCTTCGGCCCTGTTCGACGATATCGACGACGGCGCCGAGGACGGCCTGGAAGCAGCCTTGAACGCACCCAAGGTGGAGCCACGGGTGGTCGCGGAACGGGTGGTGGAGCGCATCATCGCCAAGCGGCGCAAACTGCCCCAGCGGCGCAAGGGCTATACCCAAAAGGCCGTGGTCGGCGGACATAAGGTCTACCTGCGTACCGGCGAATACGAAGACGGCTCGCTCGGCGAAATCTTCATCGACATGCACAAGGAAGGTTCCGCCTTCCGCAGTCTGATGGACAGTTTTGCCATCGCCATTTCCCTTGGCCTGCAGCATGGCGTGCCGTTGGAGAATTTCGTCGAGGCTTTCACCTTCACCCGCTTCGAGCCGAACGGCATGGTGGAAGGCAACGACGTCATCAAGATGTCCACCTCCGTGCTGGATTATCTATTCCGTGAATTAGCGGTTTCCTACCTAGGCCGCGATGAACTGGCCCATGTGGACCCCGAGGACCTGCGCCCCGACACCCTTGGCGCCAGCCTCTCAGCGGAAGAAGCAGAGGATGATGCGCGGCAGCCGGACAACGTTGCGGCAGCCCATAGCGTTGCCTCGCGGGGTTATGTCCGTGGCCGGTCCCTTCTCGTCCTGACAGGCGGAAACGATGGTGGTAGCGGCATCGCTGCGAACGGCAATGGTTCCGGCAACGGGATTGCGGCGGGCGGTGAAGTCGTGGCGGCTGCGGCTGTCGCCGTCGATCTGGAAATCCAGGAAGAAGTAGACGATCGTCTGGACCGCATCCGGGAAGCACGGATGAAAGGCTATGAGGGCGATGCCTGCGGCGAATGCGGCAACTTCACGCTGTTGCGCAATGGCACCTGCCTGAAATGTGACACTTGTGGGGGCACATCCGGCTGCAGCTAGCGCCCCCACGAGGGCCCCGCGCCCGCATGCGGGGCCGGGCAAAGCGAACTGCAGCACGAGTAGCGTAGCGTAAAGTCCTCCCTGTTGAGACTCGGGCGCGGCGCCCATTGAAAATTGGAGCCGCGCCCCTTTTTGCGGCTGATTTACTGTCGAAATTGGGTTAACGCCTCGTTCAACCTCTCGGCCTATGCTGGGAGCATGTCAGAAGCTGCAACAAAACCGTCCGGCGGCGACGATATAGCAAAGGCGAAACTGGTGGTCCGAGAGGCCGCCAATCCCCAGCAGCGCGACCTGATCCTGGAATTCCGCCAACGGGTGATGTTCGAAGAGCTGGGATTTAAGCCACACCTTTTTGATCCGGCGCGGGAGATTGATGAAGCGGAACGGGACGCGGTGGCCCGGCATATCTTTCTGACGGCCGGCAAGGCCGTTGCCGGCTGTTTGCGCAGTTACACATCAGACCTAATCGCCCCCAGCACCGATATGATCGAAGCCTTCGAACTGGAGGCGTTTTCTGCGTTCGATCCGAAATACGTCTCCTTCACGGAACATCTGGTGATCGATAAACCTTGGCGCAGCGGCAATGCGGCGGCGCTGATGACGGCGGCGGCCTTCAAGCTGGCCCGCGGCATGGGCGCCCATTTCGATTTCACCATCAGCCGACCCTCTCTCGTTGGGCTTTACGAAAAGCTCGGCTACCGCTGCTATTGCGACCGCCAACCGGATCTAGGCGAAGGCCTGCGGGTGCCCATGGTGCTGGTCATGGACGATGTGGAACACCTAAAGGACATCAACTCCCCCTTCGCGCCGTTGGCAATGTTGCAGCCGCCGGATCAGAACGTCGTGGAATGGTTCGCCGAAAATTATCCGGAAGCTGCCGGACGAAAGGTGAAGGCCCTGCGCGATGAACAGAATCTATGGGATTACCTGACCCGGCAACTGCATCAGAACCCGCTGCATGGCATCCCCCTATTCGAGGGCCTGACCTACGACGAAGCGCGCCGTTTCCTGAAGAATGCCACCACCCTGGCCCTGCGCCGTGGCGAGGAATTGGCCCGGGCCGGCGATGTCGGTCAGGAAGCCTATGTCCTGCTGTCCGGCGAAGTCGAGGTTCACGACCAGCGCGGTACGATTTTCGCGAATTTCGGCAAAGGCGCGATCCTGGGTGAAATCGGCTATCTATCCGAAAATCCCCGGACCGCCGATATGATGGTCACACAGGATGCCGAAGTCCTCATCCTGACTAAGGACATGTTCGAAAGCATCATGGAAACTGATCCCAGCATCACCAGCAAGGTCTTGCTGAACCTGACCTTGATTCTCTCGGAGCGCCTGACCAGCACATCAGCCAAGTTGTCCGCCCGCACCCAGGGTTTGTAGTCCCACATGAAAGGGCTTCAGGGCTGCCGATCAGGTTAACCCCTCGTTCAGCCTATGCGCGTATGCTGTGCCAATGAATACCGTGGCGACGAAATCGTCCGGCGCCAAGGCGCCGGAGAAGGCGCGCCTGCAAGTGCGCGTGACGGCCAACGCCCGGCAAAAGGATTTGGTCGTGGCTTTCCGCGACCGGATCATGGTCAAGGAATTGGGTCTGCCGCCGCAATCCCAGAACGCCAACAACTGGCTGGATCATGGCACGCGTGACGAAGCAGCCCAGCATTTGTTCCTTCTCGCCGGCAAATCCATAGTCGGCTGCCTGCGATGCCATAATTCAGACATGGTGGCGCCGAACCGACTGATGACAAAGGTATTTAACCTGCCCGCATTCGACGAATTCGGACCGGCGGCCCTATCATTCACCGACCATATGGTGATCGGCTCGGACTGGCGCGGCAGTCAGGCGCCAGCCATGCTAACGGCGGCAGCCTTCAAACTGGCGAGGAGCCAGGGCGCCAAATTCGACTTCACTTACTGCCCGCCAGCGCTGGTCGGGCTTTACGAAAAGATCGGCTATCGCTGTCATTCCAACGAGTACCTGGATACCAATGCGGGCCTGCAAGTCCCCCTGGTTTTGGTCATGGACGATGTGGAGCACTTGAAAACCATCAACTCCCCCTTCGCCGCTCTGGCCGCTCAGCAGACGCCGGATCAGAACGTGGCGAAATGGTTCGCCCAGCGCTTCCCCGAGGCGGCTGAACGAGAGGTCAAATCGGTACGCGATGAACAGAGGCTGTGGAATTATTTGTCCAAGCAACTGCATCAAAACCCGCTGTACGGCATCCAGCTGTTCGATGACCTAAGTTATGACGAAGCCCAGCGCTTTCTGAAGAATTCCACCACCATGGCCCTGCGTGCCGGCGATGTCTTGGCCCGGACCGGCGATGTGGGGGAAGAGGCCTTCGTGCTGCTGTCCGGCGAACTGGTAATCACGAGCCGGCAAGGTGCCGTGCTTTCCCGTCAGGGCAAGGGCGGCATTGTCGGAGAAATCGCCTATCTGGCGGCCACCCCGCGATCCGCCGACATGATTGTCACGAAAGATGCAGAGGTGTTGGTCCTGACCCAGGACATGTTCCGCAATGTCATGAAGACGGAACCGGGCATCGCCTGCAAAATACTTTTCAACCTAACACTGATCCTTGCCAAACGGCTGGTTGCCACCTCCGCCCAGCTCAACGCCAACGCCCAGCTACACTAAGCCTCGGTTTCTGCCAATAGAGTTGGCGGCTACTCCTCGGCCACGGCCGGTTTGGGTGCCTCGGGCACCACTGTCCGGATATGGATTTCGCGCAGGTGTTTCGCATCCGCCGGTGCCGGCGCCCCCATCATCAAGTCCTGAGCCTGCTGGTTCATCGGGAACATGATGACTTCGCGGATATTGGATTCATTGGCCAGCAACATGACGATACGGTCGATCCCCGGTGCGATGCCGCCATGGGGCGGGGCGCCGAATTTCAGGGCGTTGAGCATGCCACCGAAGCGATTCTCGACTTCTTCGGGCCCGTAGCCGGCGATCTCGAAGGCCTTGTACATGATTTCGGGCAGATGGTTCCGGATTGCGCCGGAGGCCAATTCCTCGCCGTTGCAGACGATATCGTACTGATAACCGAGCACCTCCAAGGCGTCCTCACTCTCCAATGCTTCCAGGCCGCCTTGGGGCATCGAGAACGGATTATGGGAGAAATCCACCTTCTGGTCCGTCTCGCTCCATTCGAACAGGGGGTAATCGACGATCCAGCAGAAGCGAAAGGCGTTCTGCTCCACCAATTCCAGGTCCCGCCCCACTTTCAACCGCGCTAAGCCGGCCAGATGGGCCGCTTCACTTTCCTTGCCGGCAGCGAAGAACAGGCCATCACCGTCCTTAGAGCCCGTCAGTTCCATAAGTTTCGCCATACGGGCCTCGTCCAGGCGGTTGGCGATGGGGCCCTTGCCGCCGCCGTCGGCGAAACTGATCCACCCCATACCGGGCGCGCCCTCGTCCCGGGCCCAGTCGTTCATCTTGTCAAAGAAGCTGCGTGGCCGGGCGGCCGCACCGGGCGCGGGAACGGCGCGCACCACGCCGCCGCCGGCAACGACTTTGGCGAATAACTGGAACTCCGAACCATCAAAGACCTCCGAAACATCCGCGATCTCGGTGGGTATGCGCAGGTCCGGCTTGTCGTTGCCGTATTTCAGCATGGCTTCGGCATAGGGAATGCGCGGGAACGGCGTGGGCGTGACAGCGGCACCGTCGGCGAACTCCTCAAAGACGCCGTGCATCACCGGTTCCACAGCCTGAAACACGTCCTCCTGTTCGACAAAACTCATTTCCAGGTCGAGCTGATAGAACTCACCCGGACTGCGGTCGGCGCGGGCATCCTCGTCCCGAAAACACGGCGCGATCTGATAATAGCGATCGAAGCCGGCGACCATGGCCAACTGCTTGAACTGCTGGGGCGCCTGGGGCAAAGCATAGAACTGGCCCGGATGCAGACGGCTCGGCACCAGGAAATCGCGGGCGCCCTCGGGCGACGAGGCCGTCAGGATCGGGGTTTGAAAGTCGATAAATCCCTGGTCTTCCATGCGCCGCCTGATCGAGGCGATGATCTTGCTGCGCAACAGGATGTTGTCGTGCATTGCGGGACGGCGCAAGTCCAGGAAACGATAGCGCAGGCGGGTTTCCTCAGGATAAAGCTGATCGCCGAATACCTGCAGGGGCAGTTCCTCCGCCGACGAGAGCAAATCCATCTTGGCGATGCGGATCTCCACTTCGCCGGTGGGTAATTCCCGGTTGACGGTTTCGGCCTCTCGGGCGACCACCGGGCCTTCGATACGCACCACACTTTCCGGTCGCAAGGCTTCGGCGGCGGCGAAGACATCGCTGTCCGGTTCGATGACGCATTGGGTGATGCCGTAATTGTCCCTTAAATCGATGAACAGCAAGCCGCCATGGTCCCGTTTCCGGTGCACCCAGCCGGAAATACGGGCGGTCTGTCCCACATCGCCCGGACGCAGAGCGCCACAGGTATGACTACGATAGATATGCATGTTCACAGGTCCTCAGGCTGGTATCCCGGGCCAGGGGCTCGCCACCGTGGCCGGCGGCGCTAAACCGCACGGAACGGGCCATTCTGTCAAGTAGATAGGCAATAGCCAGGCTTGAATTTCACCACCGGAAAGCCGGGGGGCGACGCATGGGCAAAAATTGTGTATAGCTGTCCGCCATGTCGCCCGAGCGTATTACCGAACTTATCGACGATAACCGGTCATTGGGGGAATTTTGCGCCCAGTTGTCCGATTCGTCTTACATTACCGTGGATACGGAGTTCATCCGCGACCGCACTTATTGGCCACGGCTGTGTCTCATTCAATTGGCCAACCATGATGTTGCCCGCGCCGTCGACCCGCTGGCAGAGGATCTGGATCTTACTCCGCTCACGGAACTGTTGGCCAATCCAAAGGTGATCAAGGTCTTTCATGCCGCTCGCCAGGATGTGGAGATTTTCGTCAATCAGAACGGCACCGTGCCCACGCCCATGTTCGACACGCAAATCGCGGCAATGGTCTGTGGCTTCGGTGACTCGGTCGGTTATGACCGGCTGGTGGAAAAACTGGCCGGCGCGCGCATCGACAAGGGCTCCCGCTTTACGGACTGGTCCCGCAGGCCCCTGAGCGACCGGCAGATCGGTTATGCCCTGGATGACGTGACCCATCTTTTGAAGGTTTATGGCGCCCTGTGCGAGCAGTTGGACAAATCGAACCGGGCCCATTGGCTGGAAGAAGAGATGGCGCTGCTGACCGATACCGCCACTTATGAACAATTCCCCGACGATGCCTGGCGGCGCTTGAAACTGCGCAGCCGCAACGCCCGCTATCTTGGCGTGGCCAAGGAAGTGGCGGCCTGGCGTGAAAGGGAAGCGCAGCGCCGCAACATGCCCCGGGGCCATATCCTGAAAGACGAGGCGATCCAGGAACTGGCTGCAGAAATGCCGGAAACGGTCGAAAAGTTGGGCCGCCTGCGGGCCGTCTCGAAAGGACTGGCCGAGGGTCCTGCCGGCCAGGAATTGTTGTCGGCGGTTCAGGCTGGCCGCGAGCTCGCCAAGGAAGACGTGCCGAAGCCCGCGGCACAAAACATATTACCCCGTGGCCTTGGTCCCTTGATCAGCCTTTTGAAAGTGCTGTTGAAGACCAATTGTGAAGCACATGACGTGGCGCAGAAATTGGTCGCCACGGTGGCGGACCTGGAACGGATTGCGGCCGATGACGATGCCGACGTACCCGCTCTGCGCGGCTGGCGCCGGGAAATCTTTGGCAATGACGCCCTGGATCTCAAACACGGCCGCCTGGCCATGACCGCCAAGGGCAAGCGGGTTGAATTGATCCGCAACCCCTGACTTGCTACCGTCTGCGAACCGCCGGCTTGAACGGGAGAGTCCCATGACCGAACAGAGCAGCGTTCCGAAGATTCTAGGTATCCATCACAGCGCCTACCTTTGCCGCGACGCGAAGGAAACCCGCGATTTCTATTGCGACGTATTGGGCATGCGCATGCGCGCCGCCTTGGCGATCTACAAACGCCCTGGCACGAACGAGGATTTGCGCTATCTGCATCTGTTCTTTGAAATGGACGATGGCAACTACATCGCGTTCTTCGACCTGCCCGACACGGTCAGGGAAGAATATTTCTACAACAAAGACAGTATGCAGGAGTATCACTACGCCTTCGAGTTGGAGGATCTGGCCGCACAACAGGAATTCAAGGAACGGATTGAAGCTCTAGGCCTGCCGGTCCGAGGTCCCATCGATCATGGCTTCGTCACTTCGATCTATTTCCACGACCCCAATGGCCTGCAGCTGGAATTCACAGTACGGGCGGAGCGCCATGACGCGATCATGGCGGAGGAAGAAGCGAAATCGGAGGACGTGTTGGCGAAATGGACCGCCGAAACCGCAGCCGTAAAGGCAGAGAGACTAAATCCGGCGGCGGCTGAATAGACCTCCAAGAACATAACCTGGGCCGGCATAGGTATTTATGCCGGTTGGATGATTTCGGGAGTTGAGCATGAGTGTTGCAGAAAATTTGGAGCAGACGGCAGCCCGGACATCGGAGCATTTCGATGTCCTGATCGTGGGCGCGGGCATTTCCGGTATCGACGCCGCCTACCACCTACAAAAGGATTGTCCTGGCAAAAGCTTTGTGTTGCTTGAGACACAGGAGACCTTTGGCGGTACCTGGACCACCCACAAATATCCCGGCATCCGTTCCGACAGCGACCTTTACACCTTCAGTTATGGTTGGAAATCCTGGGAAGGCCCGTTGATCGCCACGGCCCCGGAAATTCTGAAGTATCTCGATGAAGCCTTGGATGAACAGGATATCCGCCGTCATATCCGCTATCGACACACCGTCAAGACGGCCAGTTGGTCGACCGAAGATCGGTGTTGGACCCTGAAGGTGACCGATCTTGAAAGCGGTGAGGAATTGACCTTCACCGGCAATTTCTTGTGGATGTGCCAGGGTTATTACCGCCATTCGGAAGGCTATACCCCGGATTTTCCCGGTATGGACCGGTTCAACGGCACCATCGTCCATCCGCAAACCTGGCCGGACGATCTGGATTACAAGGACAAGGAAGTCGTGGTCATCGGCTCCGGCGCAACGGCCGCAACCCTGATTCCAGCCATGGCCGAAGATTGCAAGCACATCACCATGCTGCAGCGTTCGCCCACTTATTTCTACGCCTTGCCGAACCGCAGCATCGTGCGCGACATGCTGTCCAAGATCGGCACGCCGACTGAGTGGATCCACGATATCGTCCGCCATGAAATCCTCAGCAATCAAAAGACCGTCACGGAAAGGTCATTCAACGATTCAGAGGCCTTGAAGGCGGAATTGATCGCCGGTGCGCGGCTCTATCTCGGGCCCGATTTCGATGTAGAGAAGCATTTCACGCCGTCCTACCGGCCCTGGCAGCAGCGCTTGGCCGTGGTGCCCGACGGCGATTTGTTCCTCGGAATCCGTTCCGGCAAAGCCTCGGTGGTGACCGACCATATCGAAACCTTTACCGAAGAAGGCATTCTGCTGAAATCCGGTGAAGAGTTGAAGGCGGACATTATCGTCACGGCCACCGGTTTCAATATGTGCACAATGGGCGATGTCGCCTTCACGGTGGATGACGAAGCAATTGATTTTTCGAAATGCTGGGGCCATCGCACCATTCAATTCTCGGACGTCCCCAACATGGCCTGGGTGTTCGGCTATTTGCGTGCCAGTTGGACCCTGCGTGCCGACTTGGTTTCCGGCTATGTCTGTCGCCTGCTCAATCACATGGAAAAGAAAGGCGCAACCATGGTCACGCCGCGGCTGCGCGAGCAGGACAAGCAGATGCAGCCCCTGCCCTTCATCACGGGCGATAACTTCAACGCCGGCTACATCGTGCGCAAGCTGCACCTGATGCCGCGCCAGGGTGACAAGGAACCCTGGGTACACAGCCAAGACTACTACGCCGAAAAGGACGCCATTCCCGTCGCCGACCTCGACGACGGCACCTTGGTCTATCAATAAGGTTTCTGAGTCCTCAGGCGAAAGGAAGGCGACGGCGCCAGGGGCGTCAAAATAGGTGATTGTCTGGCAGTCAGGAGCCCGCTAATCCTGACGGCAACAGCGAATTTCAACGAGGAGGTAACCAAGCATGGATGTTTCGGGCAAAAAGGCGGTGATTTTCGGCGGCACTTCGGGCATTGGCCTGGCGGCGGCGAAACAGCTGGCGGATAAGGGATGTAACGTCATCGCGGTCAGCCGCAATCCCGATAGGGCGGGTGATCTTCCTGCCGGCATTTCCCTGAAGCAATGCGATGTGCTCGACCGCGATGCCGTTGCATCGTTGCTGCAGGACTGTGCCCCCTATGACATCCTGATCACTGCCGCCACGGGCGGCGATCGGGCCATTGGACCCTTCCTATCCATGGATATGGATGGCTACAGAGGTTCCTTCGACAAACTTTGGGGCTACGCCAACGTGGTCCGTTTCGGCGCCGAGCATCTGGCGGATGACGGCAACATTGTCTTGGTCAGCGGCACGCCCGCACGAAAATGCAAACCAGGCCAGGTTTCACTCTCGTCTGTGGGCGCCAGTGTGGAAGCTCTGGCCCGCGCCGTTGCCCCCGAGCTAGCACCAAAACGCATCAATGTGGTTTCGCCGGGCACCATCAACACCCCGATGGTCTCACTTGAAGGCGCGGACCGGGATGCCTTCTATGAAAAGGCCACCGCCGGGAACGTTATTTCCAGGGCTGGCACGGCGGAAGAGGTTGCCGAAGGTATCATGTTCGTGGTGCAGAACGACTTCGTCACCGGCACCACCGTCGACGTGGATGGCGGCTGGCTGCTTTCCTAAGGCAAGCATCGCCTCACTCTGAGACGACTATCCCACGGCGATCGAAGCCGCGGGCCATGGCCACGAGTCGTTTCCTTACCGCATCGCCGATCAGGGGTAGCGCACTGCTCGGACAATGGAGATAGATCGTCTTGTCATCGAGGCTTAGGCGGTAGGCGGACAATAGCGCCATGATGCCGCCTGAAAGGGTGTGAGCGAGGCGCAGAGACTGGCCAACACGCCGTGACCAGAGCTGGTCTTCGTCGTCGATCAGGCGTTCGAACGGTTTGATCCAATGACTTTCCCGGCGATGGGTGTATCGAAACCGCACCGCCAGGGCCAGTTTGATACGTTGGCTGTGTTCCAGACCGATCAACGGCGCGCGAAGCACGTCCGCCATGGCATGGTCGGGTCTTTCATCGGAATGAATGCGCCAGCCCACATCGCTCAAAAGGGCCGCTGCCAGGCGCAATCGGCGGTCTTCCTGATCTTCGTTGGGAAAGAGAGGCGATAGCCAACTGGTCAGCCGCTCGCTGTCGCCTTGTCCGTGGCCCAGCCCGTTCTCACCATCCCGCGCCGTCGCCAGAGCGGTAAGGCGGCAGGAGGCCAACAACGGATCAACCGCCCGATCCTCCGCAGGGATGTGTTCATAGAGGATACCATCGCGTAGGCCGTGATCGGCGAATACCACCCGATCCGCGCCGCTGGCGATCAAAAGCCGACCCAGGACCCGCGCCGCCAGGGCCAGGGTATCGAGACGGTCCCTGGGCGCCGCTTCAATCCGGCGTAGGCTTTCGATGCTGAGACCGGCAAACAATTGGCACATTGCCGCAACCCGGGAACTGGGCAGGGCATAGCCGTGCAAAACCCGCAGTGGGTATCGGGTCCGCGCCATCTCCAACCGCCCCAGGCTGCGCCAGGCCCCACCGACGATGTAGAGATCGCCGTTCTGCGCCTTAGGCAGCCAATCCACACCCGACAGCACCTGATCGATTTCCCGGTCAAGTTCCACCGCCGGCACATCGGCGGCGGCGAGGCGGAACGTTCCCAAAGGCAGACTGGTACGCGGCCCCACGCCATCGGGCTGACCGGGGTCTAGGTGCACCAGTTCCAGGCTGCCGCCGCCCAAATCGCCTACGAGACCCTGCGCCCCGGGGCTGGCTGCCAAAACGCCGCAAGCCGCCAAACGCGCCTCTTCATCGCCGTCGAGAATACGCACCGTTAGACCGGTTTCCTGTTTGACGCGGGTAAGGAACTGTTCCCGGTTGGCAGCTTCGCGCACGGCTGCGGTGGCGGCGGCATCGATATCCGATACGTCCATGGCCTTGGCCAAATGCGCGAAACGCTTCAGGGCCGCGAGCGCCAAGTCCATGGCTGTTTCAGTCATCGCGCCGTCGGGACCGAGATCCCGGCCCAGGCCGCACATGGCTTTTTCGTTAAATAGAGGTGGAGCCGCCAGCGTGGTTGCTGGATAGACCACCATGCGTACTGAATTCGAGCCCACGTCGATCACCGCCATGCGCCTGTTGGCTTGCGCGCCAGCCGCCGGAATGTGGGCTGGTGTCATTCCCGGTCCAGAGCCAGGCGCAGATCGGCCTTGCCGCTTTTCAGGGCGCTGCCGCGGCCCGAAAGACTGGGATTGGTCATGAAATAGCGATGCGCCGTAAAGTCATCGTCCTGAGCCGCGTGCCGTTCGTAGCGATCATCGGCGTTCAGGTTCCAACTCTGCCCCCGGTCATTGAAATTCGCCACCATGATTTGGTTCATGATCTGCTCGTGCACCGTCTCATTCTCGATCGGCACCATGACTTCGACCCGGCGATCGAAGTTCCTGGGCATCCAATCAGCGGATGATATGAACACTTTCGCCTCCGGCGACGGCAAGCCGTGTCCGGCGCCGAAACAGGCGATGCGGCCATGCTCCAGAAATCGGCCAACGATGCTCTTCACTGTGATGTTCTCTGACATGTTTGGAACGCCGGGGCGCAGACAACAGATGCCGCGGACGATCAGATCGATCTTCACGCCGGCCTTGGAGGCATCGTAAAGGGCATCGATGATCTGGCTGTCCACCAGAGAATTCAGTTTCGCCCAGATGGCACCGGGACGTCCCGCCTTGACGTGGGTGATCTCCTGCTCGATCAGGGATAGCACGGATTCCCGCATACCCAGGGGCGAGACCATCAGGCGGTCGAAATAGGTGGGCTGGGCATAGCCGGTCAGATAGTTGAACAGGCGCGCAGCATCGGCGCCCAGGTCCGGGTCGGCGGTGAAAAAGGATAGATCTGTGTAACTCTTGGCGGTGACGGGGTGATAGTTGCCGGTGCCAAAATGCACATAGGTGAGCAGATCCTCACCCTCGCGCCGGGCCACGTAGGAAACCTTGGCATGGGTCTTCAGGTCCATGAAGCCGTAGACCACATGCACGCCGGCGCGTTCCAAATCGCGGGCCCATTTGATGTTGGCTTCCTCGTCAAAACGCGCCTTCAACTCTACCAAGGCGGTGACCGACTTGCCGCTTTCCGCCGCCGTGATCAGGGCCTTGACGATGGGTGAATCGTCCGAGGTCCGGTACAGAGTCTGCTTGATGGCGATGACATCGGGATCATCGGCCGCCTGGGCCAGGAACTGCGCCACCACGTCGAAACTTTCGTAAGGATGGTGCACAAGAATATCCTTGGCCCGGATGGCAGCAAAACAATCGCCGCCCAACTCCCGGATCCGTTC
Source organism: uncultured Rhodospirillaceae bacterium (assembly GCA_964344935.1). Taxonomy (GTDB): domain Bacteria; phylum Pseudomonadota; class Alphaproteobacteria. Next base: position 429,976 of record CAYFPL010000004.1, on the reverse strand, counting down.
CGGGAAGCGCGCATTATAAGGTTCGAACCGCAGTTCCGGACGCTCGTCGACGATCAACTGACCTACGTCGGCCAGTCCCAGTTCGCCGTCTACCGCCATTACCTCGCGCCGGCTCACATGCAGGTTGCGGGCAACGAAACGACGCAGATCGTCGGGCATGGCCGCATCGACCCACAGACTGATGACGCTACCCCGGCGGCGGCGTTTCAGGGCGGTCTGAAAGAAGCGGACCAGATCCTCGGCCTCGTCCTCGACCTCGATATCGCTGTCGCGGATGACCCGAAATAGGCCCCGCCCCTCGGTGGAATAACCGGGGAAAAGCTGGTTCAGGAACAGGCCCACCAAATTTTCGACGCTAATAAATCGGATCGCATCACCGGGCAGACGAATGAACCGGTCCACCAATTGCGGCAACGGCACCAGCGCATTCATGAAACTGTCGTCTTCTTCGCGACGCAATTGCAGCACCATGGCGAAGCCCAGGTTCTGGATGAAGGGAAACGGGTGCGCCGGGTCGATAGCCAGCGGTGTGAGGACAGGAAAGATCCGCTGCAAGAAATGCACTGCCAGAAAGTCACGTTCCTCCTCGGAAAGATCATCGGGCTCCACCAAGGTAATGCCCGCCTCGGCCAGCTCGCCCACCAACTCCATCCAATAGCGGCCCTGCTCGGCCATGATTGTGCCGGCGGTTTCATTGATGGCGGCAAGCTGTTGGGCCGGGGTGCGGCCGTCATCGCTGACCTGGTCAATACCGGCACGCCGCTGACCATGTAAACCGGCGACCCGGACCATAAAGAATTCGTCCAAGTTCTCCGCCGCGATGGAAAGAAAGCGCAGCCGCTCCAATAGCGGATGGGCCGGATTCAGGGCCTCTTCCATGACCCGCTGATTGAAGGCCAGCCAAGACAGTTCGCGGTTGATATACCGCTGTCCGGGTTCGGTGGGTTCGGCCGGGAGTGGCCGGCGGCCCTCGTCCTGTCTCTCTACCTGTGTCACCCTTCCGGTCTCCTTTATCAGGAACGAACCAACATCAGCCGGGATGCTCTACTTCACCCGTTTCCACACCTGGGTCTTGCCGAACAGGGGCAATCCCACATAGCCGTGAACTTCCAGAGTATCGCTGTCCACCAGGGTCAGCGTGCAGGAATAGACCTCGCCGTCTTCCGGGTTGTAGATTTTGCCGTTCTCCCAATAGTTGGCGTCGTCCGTCGCCTCGAAATTGGCCAAGAGCGGCAGACCGATAATGGGTCGACCTTGCAGCGCCTTGTCGGGATTGTTGGCATCGTGTTTCGGCTCCCCCTTGTCGTTCAAGGGCTCTTTCAGCCAGACGATGGTGCCGCATAGTTTGTCGCCGCAGGCGGTTATGGTGACGTGGGATTTGCCTTCCTTGGTGGCCCAGGTGCCGATGGCTCCGGCCGCCCAGGCGGGCCCCGTGCCCAGTGTCATTACCAAAATGGCAAGCACGAAATATCCGATCTTCCCCATTCCGAATATCCTTCTTTTTCCCTTAATCTACATGGTGCCCGGAAAGGCACCGCCGTCCATCAGGAACTGTTGCCCCGTCATATAGCCCGCATGGACACTACACAGAAAGGCGCAGGTGGCGCCGAACTCCTCGACCGTTCCGAAACGGCCCGCGGGATTGGCCGCGGCGGCAATCTCCGCCATCTCGTCCACTTCCATGCCCATGTTGGCGGCTCGGTGCGCCAAATTACCGCGCAAACGGTCCGTTTCGAAAGGCCCGGGCAACAAATTGTTGATGGTGACGTTCCTGGCGATGGTTTTGCGCGAGAGGCCGGCAACGAAGCCGGTCAGACCAGCCCGCGCGCCGTTGGACAGGCATAGCTCGTCTATCGGTGCCCGCACAGCAGCGGAGGTAATGTTGACAATCCGGCCAAAACCCCGGTCCATCATGCCATCCACGGTCGCCTTAATCATTTCGATCGGGCTCAGCATGTTGGCGTTGACCGCCCTCTGCCAGTCCTCGATTGAAAATTCACGGAAATCGCCCGGCGGCGGACCGCCCGCATTGTTGATCCGGATATCGGGATCGGGACAGGCCGCCAGCAGTTCGGTCCGGCCCTCGGCCGTGGTCACATCGCAAACCACCGCATGCACCGTGACCCCGGTTTCGGAGCTGATTTCCTTGGCCGTAGCATTCAGGGCCTCTTCCCCCCGAGCCGAAATGACGACATTGACCCCTTCATGGGCCAATGCCAGCGCACAGCCCTTGCCGAGACCCTTCGACGCCGCGCATACGATGGCCGTTCTGCCGTCAATTCCGAAATTCATGCTTCAACCTCTGCCATTTCTGCTCACCCATCTTCTGACGCCAGGATAGCGCGGGCGGCATGAATGGTTATGGGCCGCTGCCCCGATAGAGAATTATGATCCAGGCGAGCCACGGCCTGTTCGGCGGCTGCGAAGGACCGCTCGATCCGGGCCGCCATGAAGGATAACACATCCTGACCCACGCGTACTTGACGGTCTGCGAACATTTTCGCCATTACCGCCACCAATAGCCGGTCATCGGGGGGCAGTATACGAACGGCCGGCGCCGCAAGCAGCCGTGAACGCAGATCGGCCAAAGGGATCTGCCACTGCTTTGGCGGCAGCCGTGACGCCAACAAAAGATATCCGCCCTGTTCAGCCAGCAAGTTATAGAGGTGCAGCAGGGCCTCTGCATGGTCGAAGCCGGCAGCTACATCCAATGGGCCCAAATCCAAGACTACAGTGCCTTGGGCGGCAAGATCTGGAACAGTGTCGCCGAGCAACTCCGCCGGCGTTACAACCGCTGCCTCGGCCCGGTCGGCCCAGACGGCCAACAGATGGCTCTTGCCACATCCCTGGGGGCCAAATAGGCAAAGGGCCGAACTGGGCCAATCCGGCCAACGGTCAAGCCAGGCGACGGCCTCTTCGTTACTCTCGGTCACGAGAAAATCTTCCCGGCCCTGCGCGGTGCGAAGCGGCAGATCCATGATCAGCTGATCCGCCCCGTTCATTCACCCGCCTTGCCTGGCGGCGGGCCTGTTTCGCCGTCGCGGCCTAGATAGAGGCGACTGCCGAGGTAACGTTCAAGCCCGAAACGGACCATAACACCAATAGCCGCCGCCGCCGGCACGGCGATAAGAACCCCGACAAAACCGAACAGGGCACCGCCGGCCAAGAGAGCAAACATGACCCAGACCGGATGCAGTCCAATCCGATCGCCCAACAGGCGGGGCGTGAGCACATAACCTTCCATCACCTGGCCGACCACGAATATGCCGGCGATCAGGGCGATCCGGCCGAACTCGCCATCTGGCAGAAACTGCGTCAAGGCTGTCAGCATAGACAGGACAAGGCCCAACAGGGCGCCGATGAACGGCACGAATGATACCAATCCGCTAAACAGACCGATGATCAGGCCGAATTCCAAACCCGCCAAGGTAAGTGACAAACCGTAGAAGGCGGCGAGGATCAGACAGACCGTGCCTTGGCCACGGATAAATCCGGCCATGACTTCATCAATATCGGTTAACAACCGGCGCACGGTGCCGGCATATTGCCGGGGCAGCCATATATCCAGCTTCGCCACCACATGATCAAAGTCGCGCAACAGGTAGAACGCCACCACCGGCGTGATCACCAACAGGCTCAGGATATTAAAGAGCGCAAGGCCGCCGCTCCAGGCCTGGCGCAGCAGCTTAAAGCCGAATCCGACGGCATCAGCGGCGACCTTCTTCACGGCATCGCCGGCGGAAGCACCCAAATCGATACCGAACTTGGACCCGAAATCCACCAACACCGGCAATACGGTCTCCCGCAGGTGTCCGATATAACCCGGCAGCCGCTCGGCGAAATCCGAGAACTGGGAATGCAGGATCGGCAATAACAACAATCCGGCCAGGATCACCACGATGAAAAAGACCACCACGATGATCGAGGTAGCCAGGCTTCGCGAGAGGCCGCGTTCTTCCAGTTTGTCCGTTGCCGGGTCAAGAAAATAGGCAACCGCCATACCGGCCACGAATGGCAGCAGGATCGAACTCAACAGCCAGACCAGGGCGATGAAAACGGCCAGTGCGACCAGCCAATAACCCGCCTGACGGGCCGGCGTCATTATCTCTGCTCCAATCGGTTCATACGACGCCACCAATCGATCAAATATTCGGTCCCCGACGCGATCGTGGTGAACGCCGTCGCCACGACCAGGAACTGGATGTAGGGCGTCGCCCCGTTAAGGGCAAACGCCAGGGAGGCAATAACCGAGGCTGCCACAACGATTTGCGTTGCCGTGTTCAATTTTGACAGCAAGAACGGTTTGGGTTCGTAGGGCTGATCGAAAATGAACAGTAGAAACAGCCCACCGACGATCAGAATATCGCGGCTGACCACCAGGATTACCAACCATAACGGCAGGTGGTGATGGGCGCCGAGTACGATGAAGATGGAAACCAGCAAGACCTTGTCGGCGATGGGATCGAGATATTGCCCCAGGCGTGATTGCATGCCGAATTTCTTGGCCAGGAAACCGTCCACCGCATCCGAAATTCCGGCCAGACAAAAGACCACCAAGGCGAGGCGCCATTGATCGATCATGATCAGCCAAACATTGAACGGCACCGACATCAACCGGGCCAGCGAGATCATATTGGGCAGGGTCATTCCGCCTTCACCCCGCCTTCAACATCGGCCTGCTCGGCCAGCCGCAGAACCCAAAAGCCGTCCACCAGGGCCAGGCGCAAATCACGCTGGGCCAGCGCGATCACGAGACTGTCGGTGCCGCCTAGATAATCGATCACCACCTGGGCGTCCTGTCGCGAGATCCCCAGCAGCTTGACACCACTGACCATAGCTGTGGCGTTCAGACGCTGTTGCACCGTCAGCCAGTCATTCAGCCCAGAAAGCGGAACGAAGGCCGAAATCGAGGTGTCCGTATCGAAAGACAGCTGCGTCCGCCGCTTCCATTGTTCCTGTTGATCGACGGCAACGCGCAATGCCAATCGGTTCATGGCGCCTTCCAAGTCGCTTCCGACATTGACCGTATAATCAAGCACTTCCGTACTTTTTCCCTGGCTGCCGAAACGAAGGAGGTTGACTTGTACCCGCGGGACGCCGCCCGAGGAAAGATCTATATTCAGGACCGCATGGGCGATCAATATGTTCTCCACTTCGTAGCGATCCGCGATCGCGCGCAACTGGTCGGCCCGCCCCGACAATGCGGCGGGACCGTTGATCGTGGTAATGTCCTGCAGATCCCCCAAAGGCAAGCGCATCGGCAAAAGTGAATCCGCCGTCAGATCCAGTCTGTCCCAGGCATCGCGCCAAACATTGCCTTCTTCGAATAGGGATTGCGCCGCGCCTCTTTCAAGCACAGGCAGGATCAGGATCGGCTTTGCCCGCGTCTCGGAGAACCGAAATCCCACCCCACGCAAAAGATCCCGGATGCCTGAACGATGAAAGCGAACAGTCAGTTCGGCCAGATAACGGACTGGCGAAGTCTTTTCGTTTGCCACCGCCATTGTCGCCACAAGCTGTGCGATCGCGGCGTCTTCGGGCTGCGGCAGGCTGGGATGATCGGTACGCAGGGTAATACGCCGCAAGACCCGCATCAGAGCCTGGCGCTGGCCTTCGCGCAGAGCCTCTTCACGTGCGGCAACAGCCGATTCGGCGGTGATATCCACCGCCAACCCCCTGACCGTGAAGATTTCGCCCGGCGCCTGGCCGCCGGCATTACCTGCCTGGGTCCAGCCCACGCCTGGATTGCAGAGCAGGGCAACAAACAGAATGCCAACAGCGCGATGCCACATTACAAGGCCATCCAGATGCAGTATCCTCGCCGCGATCATCACGGCACCAGTTCGATGTATTAGTTATAGACTAGCGAGGGCGTCATCAACAGTTACACCTACAAAGGCGCCGGTGTTGACATCGACGCGGGCGATCGCCTGGTCGACGCGATCAAACCCCTGGCCGCCGCCACCAAACGCCCCGGCGCCGATGCTGAACTTGGCGGTTTCTCCGGCCTGTTCGACCTGCGCGCCGCCGGCTACGACGATCCCTTGCTTCTCGCCGCCACGGACGGCGTCGGCACCAAATTGAAAGTCGCTATCGCCGCCGATTGTCATGACTATGTGGGCATCGACCTGGTTGCCATGTGTGTCAATGATCTGGTTGTCCAGGGCGCCGAACCGCTGCTGTTTCTCGACTATTACGCCACCGGCAAACTGTCGGTGGAGGCAGGCACGGCCATCGTGGCCGGCATTGCCGAAGGTTGCCGCCGGGCCGGATGTGCCTTGATCGGCGGCGAGACGGCGGAAATGCCGGGCATGTACGCGGAAGGGGATTATGACCTTGCCGGCTTTTCGGTTGGCGCCGTGGAGCGGGATGGCATATTGCAAGCGGACGAGATCGAAGCGGGCGACGTCCTATTGGGTCTCGCATCCAACGGCCTGCATGCCAATGGCTTTTCATTGGTGCGCCGCCTGATCGATGACTTGGGACATGATTATGGCGGTGCCGCACCCTTTGCCCCGGGCATGAGTCTGGGCGAAGCGTTGCTTCAGCCGACCCGGATCTACGTGCCCTCATGCCTGCCGGCGGTAAGGCAAGGCCTGGTCAAGGGCCTAAGCCACATCACGGGCGGCGGCTTGATCGAGAACCCGCCCCGGGTCATGCCCGACGACACCTTGGCCCGCATCGACGGCGGTACCTGGCAGCTGCCACAAGTGTTCAAATGGCTGGCTGGGATCGGCGGCATCGCGGAGGAGGAAATGGCCCGGACGTTCAACTGCGGCATCGGCATGATCGCGATCGTGTCGGCGGAAAAAGCAGAGGCGGCGAGGGAGCATTTCCAAGCGGCAGGCGAAACCGTCTGGACGGTCGGCGGCATCGAGGCCGCCGGCGGGCCGGCTAGAGTCGAACTGAGCGGCCTGGAGATTTGAGATCGGAGGGATGAGATGGCCCGTTACAGGATCGCCATTCTGATTTCAGGCCGCGGCAGCAACATGGCCGCCCTGATCGATGCCTGCAAGGAAGAGGACTACCCCGCGGAAGTCGCCCTGGTTCTTTCCAACCGACCCGACGCACCAGGCCTAGATATTGCCCAAGACGCCGGTATACCCACGGAAGTGATCGAACACGGCGATTTTGATAGTCGCGAAGCCTTTGATGCGGCGATGACCGAGGTGCTGGCGGCGGCTCGCATCCGTCTGATCTGCCTGGCCGGCTTCATGCGCCTCTTAAGCACCGAATTCTGCCAGCGCTGGCACAACCGCATCATCAACATCCACCCATCCCTTTTGCCCGCCTTCAAAGGACTGCATGTCCACGAACGCATGTTGGAAACAGGCGTGCGTATCGCCGGCTGCACCGTTCATTTCGTTCGCCCGGAGATGGATGAGGGCCCCATTCTGGTGCAGGCCGCCGTACCTATCGCAGCGGACGACACGGCGGAAACACTGGCGGCGCGGATTCTAATTCAGGAACACCGCATCTATCCGCTTGCGGTTCGTCTGATCGCGGAAGGGCGGGCGCGCACTACGGGCGGCATGGTCGCCATTGACAATTACGACCTGCCGGACCAAATCCTTATCAATCCGCCACCGGAATAAGAGGCATGCCTCCCCGTCTTGTGAGTTTGCCGGCATGCGCAATTTGGGCAAAATCAATCCATGTTCAAGCGCCTATCAAAACGACGGCTTATCCTGATCCTGTCACTACCCGTGCTGATCGGGGTGTCTCTGGTGGCCTCGTTGCTGCTGCGCGCGGTTGACCCGGCTATGGCAGCAGACTGGCGAACAGCGCGCAACGATAGTTCAAAGCAGGCGCCTGATCCCGCGACGACGAACGAAGCGGTCCTGCAGGTCTATGCGGCCCGTGCCTATGGCTGGCGCGGCGCCTTTGGCGTTCACACGTGGTTCGCGGTCAAACCGGCCGGCGCGAACCATTACGTGCGCTTCGAAGTAATCGGCTGGGGCGTACGATACGGCGGCAAGGCGGTGCGGGCCAGCCGCTACACGCCCGATGCCTATTGGTTCGGCAGCCGTCCGGATCTGCTGTTGGACCTGCGCGGCGAGACAGCGGAAAGGCTGATCGACGACGTCGTCAGCGCGGCCGCCGCCTACCCCTTCCCAGAAAGCTATCGCGTCTGGCCCGGCCCCAATTCCAATACCTTCACGGCCTTCGTGGCCCGCCAGGTACCAGAACTGGGACTGGAACTGCCCGTCACCGCCATCGGCAAGGACTATTTGACCGACGGCGCCTTTCTCGGCGATGCCCCCAGCGGTACCGGTAAACAACTCTCCCTATACGGCCTGGCCGGACTGACTCTGGCCGCGGAAGAGGGCCTGGAAGTCAACCTGCTCGGCCTAGCCCTTGGCGTGGACCTGTTTCCGCCGGCATTGAAGCTGCCGGGCATCGGTCGCGTTGGTGCCGGAATGTGATAAACTTTCGGGTATGAGCACCCGAAACATCCTGCATTTTACCGATTATAAGAGCCCTTATGCCTATCTGGCGAAGGACCCTACCTATGCGCTGGAGGAGGAGTTCGATGTTGAAGTCGAATGGCGCCATTTCACGCTCGATATCCCTTCGTTCCTGGGCAATGTGGATAGCCGGACGGAAACACAATGGCGTAAAGTGCGTTACGCCTATATGGACATGCGCCGCTGGGCCAACAAACGCGGCCTGACGGTGAAAGGGCCGCGCCGGGTGTATGATTCATCACCCGCCGCCATCGGCATGCAATATGCCCAGGCCCAAGGCGTCTTCAGAGGATACAATGACCGGGTTTTCTGGCGCTTTTGGAACCACGAACTGGAAGTCGACGATGTTGACGCCCTGACAGGCGTGCTGGAAGAGGCGGGTGCGGACACTGCCGGATTTGCTGCCTATCTCGAAGGGGATGGGCGGCGGTTACACGACGAAATGCGCCAAGAGGCTGAAAAAATGGGCATATTTGGTGTGCCCAGTTTTGTTCTGGATGGCGAGATTTTTTGGGGTTATGACCGCATGGAGCTATTGCGGGAAAGATTGCGTGGTGTGTAACCGGCGGACGCGTCGTTGGTGGAGAGTGATTAGGTGAAACTTGCATCCCTTAATGTAGGCCGTGACGGCCAATTGCTGGTCGTCAGCAGCGATCTGGACCGGGCCGTGCCGGCCTACGGTATCGCCCAGACACTGCAGGCGGCGTTGGACGATTGGGTCAGTATTGCTCCGCGCCTGGAGGAACTGGCGAAGACATTGGCCGCCGGCCAAGCCAGCGGTGCCTTTGATTTGGATCCGGGCGATTTAGCCTCCCCCTTGCCGCGGGCTTATCAATGGGCCGACGGCAGCGCCTACGTCAATCACGTGGAACTGGTGCGCCGGGCCCGCGGGGCCGAGATGCCGGAGAGTTTCTGGTCCGATCCGCTGATGTATCAGGGTGGCTCCGACAGTTTCCTTGGCCCCTATGACGATATCGTCGTGGCGTCGGACGACTGGGGCATCGATTTCGAGGCCGAGGTCGCCGTCATCACCGATGATGTTGCCATGGGAACGAGTGCCGCCGATGCCGCAGGGCACATCAAACTCGTCATGCTGGTCAACGACGTCTCTTTGCGCGGTCTGATACCCGGTGAATTGAGCAAGGGTTTTGGCTTTTTTCATGGCAAGCCGTCGACCGCGTTCTCACCCGTCGCGGTGACACCGGACGAACTGGGCGATGCCTGGGACGGCGGGCGGCTGCATCTGCCACTCTTCTGCGATCTCAATGGCGAACCCTTTGGCCGGGCCAATGCCGGCGTCGACATGACCTTCGACTTTCCCACCCTAATTACCCATGCCGCCAGGACCCGCCCTCTGTGTGCGGGCACCATCGTCGGTTCCGGCACGGTATCCAACAAGCAGGATGAGGAACACGGCTCCTCCCTCGCCGACGGCGGGGTGGGCTATTCCTGCATCGCGGAACTGCGCATGTTGGAAACCATCCAAGATGGGGCGCCCAGCACGCCGTTCATGTCCTTCGGTGATCACATCCATATCGAAATGCCGGATGCCGAAGGCAATACCATTTTCGGTGCCATCGATCAGGAAGTCGTCAAATACGACGACACGAAGAACGAATAGGTCGGATTTGTGTTGGAATGACGGGCCGTCATTTCCTTCGATTTTGATGATCCTGGCTCGCCGGCCCCGCCTCATTTGGGTTCGGCGTTAATATCCGGCAAATCGTAGCGGTGGGCGGCTTCGAAAATTATCGAAGTCTCGATGCGGGTGACGCCCGGTCGGGCCGTAAATTGGTCAAGCGCAAGATTTTTCAAGTGCTCTGTATCCCGGGCGACCACGTGCACGATCAGGTCGTAACGCCCCGATATCAGAAAGGCCGAACGCACCTCGGGAATTTTGGTTACATCCGCCATGAAACTATCCACGGTCTGACGCTCGTGTTTGGCCAGTTCGATCATCAGTAGGGCCTCTAGACCAACGCCCATGACCGCAGGTGCGACCTCCGTATGCGCCCCAAGCAGGACCCCTTCCTGCCACAGACGTTTGGTGCGTTCGTGACAACTTGATGGCGCCAAACCAACGGCCGCGGCCAGTTCCTTGTTCGATATCCGGGCATTATTCTGCAAATGCCGCAACAGACCGAAGTCGATTTGGTCAAGCTCGATCAAAACACCAATCTCCAGAATTCAATTTGGTTGCGCGGGGAAAATTTAGACCCATGTTCGTGTTATTATAATTTTCGACGCAGGAAATTCACAATGCCGTATAATTTGCCAAAGCTTGACTCAATTGGACAGGATGAAATTGAACAGTTCGACCGGGACGGCTATTTGGTATTTGAGAACGTCCTAAGCCACGAGCAGATCGCCGCCTTGCGGGATCGTTTCCCTAAACTGTTCGCCGGCGAGTTCGATACAGGCATTTATCCGGACGAGTGGTATTGGCGCGAAGGCATGAGCCTGCCGGACGTGACCAGGCATATGAGCAATGCCTGGAAGTCCGACCTGACCATCGCAAATCTGGCTCTGTCCGGCGATATCGGCCGGGCGGCCTGCAAGCTGACAGGTTGGCCGGGCGTTCGACTGGGAATCGAAACGATCTGGTGGAAGCCGGCCCAAACGAAATCGGTGGCCCTGCACCAGGACAGCTCGTTCATGACCTACCTCGATCCCCCGCGCACCATCACATGCTGGTTCACCCTGGACGATACCGATCGCGAGGCGGGTACGTTGGAATATGTCCGCGGTTCTCACAAATGGCCTCTGACGCCGCTGCCGACCGGCTTTCATGCACCTGACGATTATCGTGCCCTTATGCATCATGTGGCTTGCCAAAATGATATCGACCCGCCGGAACCCACTTTCATCGAGGTACCGGCCGGGTCCTGCGTCATCCACTCCGGCGAAATCTGGCACGGCTCGGATGGCAATCGCTCGGAAGACCGCATGCGCAGGTCCATCGCCGTCCACATGGTGCCCGTGGAGGCCACTTTTTCCGATCGTGATGGCGGCTATGTCTACCGCCGCTATCAGCTGGCCGGCGATCCGACTTTGCACGAGAGCTTCTTTCCTATCACCTGGCGCAATGACGGCCCGCCCACGGACTGGATTGAAGATTATTGCCGAACTGGTCGTAAAACCGTTCCAGCCGTGACACCGGGCTCGTTGGCCAGTTCTTGACGGTAAGCATATCCGCGATGGCCAAGACTAATGATCAGGACGTCGGAAGCCATGACCGGGGCGGCGATTGAACCGGCTTTCAAGCTGCCGGGTCATCGAGTATGCCACGCACCCGTTCCAGCAAATCAGCTAGACGATACGGCTTGTTGATGAGGGCAACTTCCGCCCCCGTACCCTCTTCATCAACGATCACGTTTTCTGCGTAACCAGTGGTGTAGAGGACCTTGATACCAGGCTGCAGTCGCCGCGCTTCCGCCGCAATTTCCGCGCCATTCATACCGCCCGAAAGGACAACGTCGGTAAACAGCATATCGAACTTCGGCCCCGCCCGTAGTTGCTCAACTGCCTCTTCACCATTACCGGCCTCGGCGACCACGTAACCCTGGTCTCTGAGCAGATTGGCGGGGATCTCACGTACGCTGGAATCGTCTTCGACAACCAGAATGCGTTCCGTTCCGTCCTGAAAACTTATCTCTGTTGCGTTTGGGGCCGCTTCACCAATTTCTGCATAAGACCGCGGCAAATAGATCTTGAATACCGCACCTTCACCAACCGCGCTTTCCAACAACACATGGCCTTTGGATTGCTTGGCAAAGCCATAAACCATGCTAAGACCGAGGCCGCTGCCTGCCCCCACTTCCTTGGTCGTAAAAAACGGCTCGAATACCCTGGCCATGACCTCCCGCGGCATACCGGTACCGGTGTCACGCACGGATATTTCCACGTAGTCACCGGCGGGAAGATCCTCCATGTTTTTTGCCATGTCCTCGTCGATGTATCGGTTCTTCGTCTCGATACACAACGATCCGCCCTGCGGCATTGCGTCTCTGGCATTGATGGCCAGGTTCAACACTGCGCTTTCGAATTGGTTCAGATCGATCGTCAAAGGCCAAGACGCCGGATCGGCAGCAACCTCCAAATCTATGGTTTCGCCGAGCGCACGTTGAACCATATCCTGAAGATCGGTGATCAGGGCCGTTACGTCGACGGTAACTGGTGACATCGGCTGCTGCCGCGAGAATGCCAACAACCGGTTGGTCAGGGAGCTGCCCCTGTTGACCGATCGCAGGATGGCCTGAATATTGCGCTCCGCCCGTTCATCGATGGCGGCGGTTTGCTCCAATACTTCGGCGTGCCCCATGATCACAGCCAGAAGATTATTGAACTCATGGGCGACGCCGCCGGTTAATTGACCGACCGCCTCCATCTTCTGGGCCTGGCGCAACTGATCTTCCAAGTGCACACGTTCTGTCACGTCCTGCGTAATGCCAAAAATGGAGATCAACCGACCGGCCTCGTTGAATTCGGGCCGCCCTTCATTGCGCAGATACCGAATGCCGCCTTCGGATGTGATAATGCGAAACTCAAGCCCATAAGGTTCGTTGTCCGCGATCGCCGTTTCGCGCGCCGCTATCACCGAGGCGCGGTCCTCGGGGTGCACGGACTGAATGACATCCTCTACGAGTATCGGCGCTTCCGTCTCCGCCCGTTCCCAAATGCGGTACATCTCCGTTGACCAATCGGTCTTGCCCGTCTCGGTATCGACCCGCCAATGACCTATGCGGCCTATTCGCTGGGCTGCCGCTAGATTGCTCTGCATTTCGTGCAGCGTTCTTTCACGCGACTTCAACTCCGTTACATCTGTAATCAAGGCAAATACACCCGCCACCGTGCCGTCGGGCGCCACATCGGGTATGTTCGTGATTTGCACGTCGATCGTGCCCATTTGCGTGGTCTGTCGCACGGCCTCATAGGTCGCTGTCTCGCCTTTCAGCGCCGGCGCGAAATTCAGCTTGACGACCCTATCCACTTCCGGACCCAAGAAATCCCCGGGCGAGCGGCCGACGAGTTCCTCCGGCTCGTAGCCAAACCAGTTGGCATAGGTCTTGTTTACATATCGAAATCGGCCGTCGGGACCGAGATAGAGAAGTCCGCCCGGGAAATTTGACGCCAACGCACGAAACTGCGCTTCGCTCCATTCGCGGGAACGGTCCAGGCCACTTCGGTTTTTAAGTGTACATGTTGAACCAAGGAAGGCGACAAGATCGCCATCTGAGTTGAATTCAGGCTGCGCACTAATGGCGATCTTGCGCTCACCGCCGTCGCCTCCTTTGATGCGTACTTCCAACTCATAAGGTTGTCCGCCAGCTAAGGCTCGACCATGGATATCCTGAAAGGCATCCAGGTCATCGGCATGCACGAAACGAACTGCCCGATCCCATTCAATGGCGGGCGCGCTAGTCTCAATGCCAAAGATCCGAAGCTGGCTATCCGTGCAATGTAACTGGTTTGTTTTGACGTCTAGCCGCCAATACCCGACTTGGCGCGACTGCCCCAACGGCTCCGGGACAGGCTCGCGGATTCCTCGGATGGAATCATCTTCAGCCATGAAGGTTCCTAGGAATCAATTGAAGAATCAATCGGAACTCATTGCAAAGAATACAGTTATTCGGCTGTCTTGACCACCGTTGCGGCGGCAGGGTTGCCGACAATCAAGGTTTCGGCCAAACCTGCGGGAACATCTGGCATATCATCGCATCACCCGGTTTCAAGCCATGGCCCTGCAGGGGCGGCGAAGTCTGTCCCGGCCTCTCGGCAAAGCGGGTATCCTCTCCCAGCCAGCGCGTGGCATAGGCGCGGCGTCGTCCCTGCCGTGACGGGTTCCCCGGCGCGCCGTGGACGACCAGCCCATGGAAGAAGATGCAGTCGCCCAAGTCCAGATCCCAAGACAGAAGTTCGTGTTGGTCCCGTTGCTCATCGAATTCAGGGATGGTTTCGAACCGGGGGTCCTGGGTTTGCAATTCCGGGTTGCCGGACTTGAAGAACTGCGGCGCGAACCAGCGGCCCCAGCGGTGCGAACCAGCGATATACTCAACACATATGTCCTTGGGCACCGGGTCCAGTGGCAGCCAGATGGAGCCGACCATCCAGCCTTCGATGGGATAATAGGGCTGGTCGTGATGCCAGGGTGTCTTCTCTTGAGTTCCGGGTTCCTTGACCAGCAGATGATCGTGGTAATAAGCGACGCTTTGGGCGCCCATCATGCGGGCCGCTATGGCCCCTCCGGGCCCTTCCAGGGCAAAACGGCGGGCCGGTTCCCAGCGCTGCCATAGCTGAAAATCCACGAAAAACTCGCCCGACCCGCCGGGCGGTGTGTTGTAACGCACCATGGGGCCAGGTTCGACCTTGTCCGCCTCCACCGCATCCCGCAGCGCCTCGATCCAATCCAGATCGAATAGGCCCTTCAATAGAACCGCCCCGTCGCGGTCATAGGCAGCGACTTCCTGGTCGCTGATCGGCCGCAACGGATCGGAATGAAGCATGGGAGAGGTCTAGCCGACGATCTCTGTCGCAGCAAACCAATAGGCGATCTCCTCCGCTGCCGTCTCCGGCGCGTCGGATCCGTGGACAGAATTGGCTTCGATATTCTCGGCGAAATCCTTGCGAATGGTACCTTCCGCTGCCTCTTCCGGATTGGTCGCACCCATCACTTCGCGGTTCTTGGCAATGGCATCCTCGCCCTCGAGGACCTGCACCACCACCGGACCCGACGTCATGAAGGTGCAAAGATCGTTGAAGAACGGCCGTTCTTTGTGCACCGCGTAAAAGCCCTCGGCCTCGCCGCGGGTCATCCAAACCCGTTTCGATGCGATCACGCGCAGGCCGGCCGCTTCCAGGCGGGCGGTGATCTGCCCGGTCAAATTACGGCGGGTCGCATCGGGCTTGATGATGGAAAAGGTGCGTTGCATGGCCATGGGCTGGTACTTTCTGTCTTTCGAAGGGGAGAAAACCTGAATTTCGGGGGCGGTTTATATCGGCTTCGCCTCGCCGCCGCAACCATGCTAAAGAGCGCCCATGCTGCACATCAACGACCTGACATACCGCATTGGCGGACGGGAAATCTTGAGCGGCGCCTCGGCCCATATCCCTGCCGGCCACAAGGTCGGCGTGGTGGGGCGGAACGGGGCGGGCAAGAGCACTCTGTTGCGGCTGATCATGGGCGAGATTTCTGGCGATAGCGGCAGCATCCGCCGTTCCAATCGGGCCCGCATTGGCATGATGGCGCAGGAGGCACCGGGCGGGACGCAATCTCTCGTGGATTTTGTGTTGTCGGCAGATAAAGAGCGCAACCGGCTGTTGACCGAGGCCGACGAGGCCCAGGACCCGGATCGTATCGGCGAAATTCATCAACGATTGCTGGATATCGACGCCCATACCGCCCCGGCCCGCGCCGCCGCCATCCTGGCCGGTCTTGGTTTCGACGAGGCGGCGCAAGCCCGGCCACTTTCGAAATATTCAGGCGGCTGGCGCATGCGTGTCGCCCTGGCCGCAATCCTGTTTGCCGCCCCCGACCTTTTGCTCCTGGATGAACCGACGAACTATCTGGACCTGGAAGGCACCCTGTGGCTGGAGGATTTTCTGCGCCGCTATCCACATACGGTGATGCTGGTCAGTCATGACCGTGATCTGTTGAATAATGCCGTCAACGCGATCCTGCACGTGGACCGGGGCGGGTTGACCCTTTACCGCGGCGGCTATGACACTTTCGAAGAGACGCGGCGCGAACAGCAATTGCAGCAGGAACGCCTGCGCAAACGGCAGGAAGCCCAGCGCAAGCATATGCAGTCTTACGTTGATCGCTTCCGCTATCAAGCCAACAAGGCACGTCAGGCACAAAGCCGACTAAAGGCCCTGGCGCGGATGCAACCGATCGCCGAAGCGGTGATGGACCCTTCGGTCAATTTCAAGTTTCCCGATACGGACGAGTTGCGATCGCCCATGATCAGCCTGGACGATGTCGCCGCGGGCTATGAAGACGGTGCACCGGTCCTGACCGGCATGGACCTGCGCATCGACGCCAAGGACCGCATTGCTCTTCTGGGACGCAACGGCAACGGCAAGTCAACTTTCGCCAAGCTGATTGAAGGCCGTCTGACGCCTATGGCCGGAACCATTCATCGCGGCGGCAAGTTGCGCACAGGATACTTCGCCCAGCATCAGATCGAGGATCTGCGGCCCGGTGAGACGCCCGTGGCCCACCTCCAGCCCTTGCTGCCGGATTTGAAGGAATCCGCCCTGCGGGCCCGCCTGGGAGCATTCGGCCTGATCCAGGACCGGGCGGAAACGGCAGTGCGTCATCTGTCAGGCGGCGAGCGGGCACGCCTTGTGCTGGCCCTGATAACGGCCAAGTCGCCGCATTTGCTGATACTCGACGAACCCACCAACCATCTCGACGTGGATGCCCGCCAAGCTCTGGTACAGGCTCTGAACGAATTTTCCGGTGCCGTGCTTTTGATCAGCCATGACCGCCACTTGCTGGAGTTGACGGCCGACCGGCTGTGGCTGGTCGCCGATGGCAAAGTGACGCCGTGGGATGGCGATATTGACGATTATCGGCGTCTATCGTTGCGGGGCGAAGCGCCAAAGGAAGTTCGCCAGGCCGATGACACGGGCCGACGTGCGGCCCGCCGTGCCAATGCGGAAGCCCGTCAGCGTCTCGCACCGTTGCGGAAGATCGTCAAGCAGGCGGAGGAAAAGCTGAGCCGCCTGCAAACCGACCGACAGCGCATATCAGATGCCCTTGCGGACCCGGCACTCTATCAGGACAAACCTGAAAAGCTGGCGGAATTGAACCAGCAGCGGGCCCGAACGGATGAAGCGATCGCCGAGGCCGAGGCTGCCTGGCTAGCGGCGGAAGAGGAACTGGAAGCAGCACAAGCCTAATGTAGGTGAGCATCATGCCGAATGTGGACCTGCCCTTTGAACGTGATGAATATGCCGCCCGCATCGTCAAGGTACGCGATGCAATGGCCGAACGGGGCTTGGAGCTTCTGCTTGTCACCGACCCTTCGAACATGGCTTGGCTGACCGGCTATGACGGCTGGTCGTTTTACGTCCACCAATGCGTGCTTCTCAGCCTCTCAGGCGATCCGTTCTGGTATGGCCGCCAGCAAGATGCCAATGGCGCTATACGCACTGTATTCATGGACGACGACCATATCCTTTTCTATCCCGAAAACTATATCCAAACGCCCGACCGCCACCCCATGGACCATCTGAGTGGAGAGATCGCCGCACGCGGCTGGGATAAGTTGCGGATTGGTGTAGAGATGGATAACTACTACTTCACCGCCGCCGCCTACGGCTCCCTGCAGCACCATCTGCCCAATGCCAGCTTTCATGACGCCACCAACCTGGTGAACTGGTGCCGTGCCGTGAAGTCAGACACCGAACTGACCTACATGCGCCGCGCCGGCCGTATGGTTGAGGACATGCACAAACGCATCGCCGAACTGGTAGAACCGGGCCTGCGCAAGAACGAACTGGTGGCGGAAATCTATCGCACCGGCATCCGTGGCGCCGACGGCCATGGGGGTGATTATCCCGCCATCGCGCCTCTCCTGCCCTCTGGCTCCGACGCCGCGGCACCCCATCTAACCTGGGACGACAAGCCGATGAAAGCGGGCGAAGGCACATTTTTCGAGATTGCCGGTTGCTACCGCCGCTACCACGCCCCCCTTTCGCGCACCATCTTCCTTGGCCAACCGCCGCAATCCCTGCTGGATGCGGACAGGGCCATCCAGGAAGGCATGGCGGCCGGTCTGGAGGCGGCACGGGCGGGCAATCTGTGCGAGGACATCGCCATCGCCTTCTTTGCCGTTTTGAAACGTTACGGCATCGTCAAGGACAGCCGCACCGGCTACCCCATCGGCCTCAGTTATCCTCCCGACTGGGGGGAGCGGACCATGAGCCTGCGGGTGGGCGATCGCACGGTTCTGGAGGCCGGCATGACGTTTCACTTCATGACGGGATTGTGGATGGACGATTGGGGCCTTGAAACCACGGAAAGCATCATAATCACTGATGGCCCACCGGAATGCCTGGCGAATTTGCCACGCCAGTTGATGATCAAGGACTGAGTGTCGCCGCGATCGTCTGTCTGCATACGGCATCGAATTCGGGCGCCGTCAGGCCCCATTTGGTTTCCTCCAACCCCATTTCCAGGGTTGTATGGCGGGGTCGGGCGGCCGCGGGCATGTTTGCGGCATCGCAGGACGTCGGCCGCACAAGGCCGTGATCAACGTCCATAAGTTCCGTCAGGATTATGGCGAAATCGACGTAGGAACGGTCCTCCGCACCGGTACAATGGTAGATGCCAGCTGACCGATCTTCGGCGATCCTTTCCGTCGTTTGGCAGACTAGATCAATGAGAACAGGTGCCAAATACAGGTCGTGAAATGGTGTGATCGGGCGGTTTTCGCCCAAATCCCGGATCCAGCCTGATAGGAGATCCATGCCGGGTTCCACGACCTTGCTCAGGCGCAATACAGCGCCCTGGCCAACAAAGGAGAGAACGCCCGACTCCGCCGCAGACTTCTGGCGGCCGTATTCGCAGGCGGGGCAGCGGTCATCGTCCCTATTGCGAAGGGCTTTCGTGCCATCGAAAACCTTGTCCGAGGAGAGCAAGATAATGTGGGCCCCCTGCCCGGCCATCTGGCGGGCCACGGCCAAAGTGCCGTCTACATTGGTATTGCGTGTTGCATCGGGCGCGACTTCGCAATCGGCGATCCGTGCCACGGCGGCACTCAGAATAACCACATCGGCGTAGGGGAGTTCTACAGGGGCGGAGAGGTCAAGATACGGATGGTCATCATCGACACGATCCGGGCGGCGGGTGGTCGCCCGCACCTGCCAGCCGGCCTCTGAAAAATGCCCGTCCAGGGCGCGGCCGATAGAGCTATCGCCGCCAACGATCAGCAGGCTAGCCGGGCCGCTTGCCACAGCACAGCGCCAAATAATAATGGGCCATGGGCCAGAAGCCCGTGTGCACCACCTCGTCGTTCATGGAAAAGACGAACACGTTGTCAAAGAACCGCTCCATCAGTGCCTTGAAGTCGGCACCGCTCTTGCAGTTGATATGACCGATCTTGCTTTGCGGCGAGGCGTGCGCCTGGCTGTCCAGGGACGGCATGCCGACGATCAGGACGCCTTCTTCCGTCAGCGATGAAAGCAAATTGCGGATAAAGGTCTCTTCCTGCGCGGCGGGAATATGTTCCAACACATCCAGGCTGTAAGCGGCATCGAAGATACCGGGATAGGGCCCAGAAAGCATATCGTGGACCGCCGGCGTCATGGGCCAATCAGGATGCATGCGTTGCCGGATATCGGCGATGAAGACCGGATCAATATCCAGCACGGTCAGTTCGCCGGTTTCCTGTTGCACCACCCGGCTGCCAAAAGCATCGCCGCAGCCCACTTCCACAACCCTGCGTTTTCCCGAGAGCATCTTGGCCACGAACTTGTAGCGGGAAAGTAGTATGGCCAGGCGGCGCGGATCGTCCCGCCAGACTTGGTTGGTCATCACGCCCAGGCTGTCGATGCCGGATTCCTCGGCCGCGCGCAGGCAATCCTCGTACTGTGCTTCCTGTGTTCTCGCCATTGTTCCGCTGTTCACTCAGTCATTTTCATTCAAAGGTGATGTAGCCGTAATCGCCGTCATAGCCTGCCTGTTCGAAGGCGAATTCCCATTCCCTGGGCATCATGAAAGCGCGGCAGGTGAGTTGCCAATAGAGCAGATTGGCCTTTTCCCGCTCGTTGCGATAGCTCTCGATCGTGATGTGCTTCGGCCCCTTGCCAACCCGCTGCATCTCCCGCAAAGACGGTTGAAGTTCATAATTAAAAAGATTGTGAAACGTATTGATACTATACACGAAATCAAATTCGTTATCTTCATAAGGCAAGCTCTGGCAATGCCCCACGCGCAGGTGGTCGCGGATCTCTTCCTTGGCGTTCTCGACGGCATATTCCGAGATATCGATGCCGCTAATCTGGGCCCCTTCCAGGGCTTGGGTGAACTCATAGACCAGAAACCCCTTCCCGCAACCGATATCCAGGATCTTGGCCCCCGGTTGCAGGCCGTAATGGTCGATCATGGCGTCTGCCACCTGACGCCAGCGGCCGTCGTAGTAGTAACCGCCGAAACCATATCGGCGGTCGCCGTCCCAATAGTCCTTGCCGAACTGTCCAGCGATCTCGGCACACTCTGCCTTGTCATGCTCCACCACCCGCTGGACATAGTCGCGCTTGGTGGACTTGTGGACGATGCCAACGAAATCGACGAATGCCATGTCAGTTCACCCGCTGGGCCGTGGCTGCGTGGCGATCGACGAGGAAAATATCCTCAAGCCGCGCCGCATCTTCCGCGTTGCGAATGGCCATGTTTTCCAGGGCGCCATGCAGATCGGCGCCAGCCTCGAAAATGCGTTGATACAATTCGGAACGCCGTTCCGCCCGGGCGGGCAGCATGAATAAAGAGAAACAGATAATGCCTTCGACCCGGTTCAACTCTCCCAACACCGCCTCCAAGTTCATATAGCAGGCATCCATGGCGTATTCCGTGGCGCTGAGCAGATAGTGGAGGCCATTGCGCTGGGCATAGTCGCGCACAACGAGATTTTGTACATGCTGGGGCCAGTCCTGGCCCCGGACAGGGCGGGAGGCGATATAGCCGCGATGGCCGAGACGGTTGGGATGGCTATTCAACGAAGCCTCCCGGCATTTCGTAGGCCATGCCAATACGGCTGGCCGGGCGGATAGTAATGGGCTCGAAAAATTCGCCTAGGCGTTTGCCGGCATAGGGAGAAAATAGGCCCTTGAAACGGCAATTCATGGTCCATCGCGTGCCGCCTTCGCGGTTGATGCGGTTGCCATGCATCAGGTTCTGGTTGAACAAAAGGACATGACCATAGGGCACATCCAGCCAGATCAAATCACCTTCGATTTCCCGGAATAGATCTTCCGTATCACCGCCGTCGAAGTCCGCCATTCGGGCTTCAACCTCCCGGCCCTGCGCAGGGGGTAGCAGAAACATGGTCTTGGTCTTGAAGCAGTCCACGAACGGCAGCCAGACCACCACTTCGAACGGGCTATCGCCGTCCCAGACGTCGGCATGGACGGCCAGAAGGGATGAATCATCGCCGGGCAACTGGATCGAGAGGTTGAGGCGACGCTGCATGGCCAGTTCGTTGCCGACAATGGCTTCCAGCAGGGGCCGGGCCAGATCGAAGTAAGCCTGGCGGGCCCAGGGCAGATCATTCACGCCATTGATCACCCCCATGCGCAGATTGTTCAGGGCATCTGCTTCCACATGGCCGTGGATGTCGTCGAGCAGAGTACCGGGATCCTTGGGCATATCCAGGCCCAGATACTGCGCCGCGATCCCTGCCATGGCATCTCGCAGGCGGTCCAGGGCCGCCCGGTCGGCGACTGGTGCGATGACGTGGCCCTGGTCCAGGAACTGCGCGCCCAGGGCCGCCTCTTCCTGGTTCAGAAAGCCATCGTCGCGGGGCAAGGCCAGGCTCATGCGGCCACTTCCTCGCCGCCCTTCAGGGCATCTTTGATCCGTTGAGCAATCTGCGGCCCCTGCAGACCATAGTATTCCAAGAGCTCGTCCTGGGTGCCGTACTTGTCGGCAAAACGGTCGGGGATGCCCAGACGCAACAACCGGCCAGAATATTTCGGCGCCTTTTCCAACAGCAAATCACCGACGGCACTGCCCAAGCCGCCGACAAGGGTATGTTCCTCGACGGTGACCAACAGGTCCGCACCATCCAGGCGGCTTAGAATGGCATCTTCATCCAGGGGCTTAACGGTATGCATATGCAACACACTGCATTCGATGCCCTCGCCCGACAGTTCCTTGGCCGCGTGCAGGGCCCGGGTGGTGGCGATACCGGTGCCGACCACCAATACCTTGCCGCCCTGGCGCATTGGTATCGCCTTGCCGATTTCAAAGCCGTTGGCTTCCCTTGAGACGATCTCGTCGCCACCCTTAGCAAAACGGATATAGCAAGGCCCCTCCATATCGAGGGTCTGGGGCACCAGCCGCGCCATCTCGTCCTTGTCGCAAGGGGCAAATATGGTCATGCGCGGCAGAGCGCGCATTATGGCAATATCCTCGATGGCCAGATGGGTCGGCCCCAGGGGCGCATAGACCAGGCCGCCGCCGTTGGCGATCAGCTTCACTGGCAGGTTATGAAGGCACAAGTCCACCGCCACCTGTTCATAGCAGCGCCGGGTTATGAAGGTCGCGATGGTGTTGACGTAGGGAATATAGCCTTCCATGGCCAGACCCGCCGCCATGCCGATCAGGTTCTGTTCCGAGACCCCCTCCATGAAGAAGCGATCCGGCATTTCGTCACGGAACTGATCCAGAGTGCCGGCGCCCAGGTCCGAGCCGATGAAGACCACCCGGTCATCCTGCTTAGCCAGTTCGTAGACGAAATCGAGACAAGTTTTACGCATGATTAGCCCTCAACTCTCTATCGCCGCCAGGACGCCGGAAATTTCCTCGTCCGTCATTTTTGATTTGTGGTGCCAGGACGGATCGCCTTCCGCATGGGGCACACCGCGGCTTTTGATGGTATGGGCGATCACCGCGTTCGGCCGGCCGGATACGAACGGCAGGCTTGTGAAGGTGCGGCGCAGGGCGTCCACGTCATGGCCGTCCACGTTGCGCACGGCAAAGCCGAAGCTTTCCCATTTCGAGGTCAACGGCTCCAGATCCTGCACGATCTCGGTGCGGTCATAGGATTGCAGCTTGTTGTAATCGACGACGATGGTCAGGTTATCCAACTGATGCTTGCCGGCGGTCATGGCCGCCTCCCAGACCGAGCCTTCGTTGATCTCGCCATCGCCAGTGACGCAAAAAACCCGGTGCGCGGCGCGTTTCAGTTTTGCGGCAACCGCCATGCCAACGGCGATGGAGGGTCCATGCCCCAGGGCGCCGGTTGAAGCTTCGACGCCGGGGATCTTAGCTGCTTCCGGATGGCCGCCCAGGATGCCGTCGAAGCGACAAAAGCGGTCCAACTCGGCCATGGGGAAATAACCCTCGTTCGCCAGGATGGCATATTGCGCCAGGCAGCCATGGCCCTTTGACAGCAGGAACCGATCACGCTGGTCCCAATCAGGCCGCGTCGGGTCATGAGCCATGATGTCCTCATAGAGCACGCGTACGATCTCGATCGCGGAAAGAGCCGAACCCAGATGACCCCGGCCGCCGCCGACCAGGCCACGCACCACCAGTTTCCGCAATTCGCGGGACCGGCTGTCGAGCTGTACAGGCTCGTAAACAACATGCGCCTCGCGTTCCAAGGCGGCCAAATCAATCATCTTCAGGAACCTCTTTCGTTGGCGTCTTTCAGTTGACGCAGCATGGCCTCTGCCTTGGCCAATTGGGTGTCTAGTGCGATCTTCCGGTCATAATGGGCACCGGCATAGTCGCGGCGCTGCCAGCGTTCGGGCAGAAACTCATTCAGCACGATCAGGCACCAGCGCAAGGCGTAAAGCGGGAAAAGCGCCCGTAAGCGCCCTTCAAATCCGTGATCGCCACCGAACACCGCCATGGCGCCGCGGCGAAAACGCCGGCGTAATTCCTCGTCCAACCCCATCCCTGGGTGAAGCTGAAAATCCGCCACCAGCTTGACCGGATCATCCCAGCCAAAATATTCGAAATCGATAAACACCAAACGTCCATCAGCGCGGCGGATGGCGTTATGAAAGCCGAAATCCGATGGCGACAGGGTCAGAACGTCATGAGGCAACGGCCGGGCGAAATCCATTTCGTGCTGGTCATATTGCGCCATGGCCCGTTCGCAATATTCTTCATGGGCCGGCGCGAAGGTGTCGATCAGAAAGGCCCGCAGGCGCTGATCCGCGATATCGAGCAACCGGTCCAGACGGCGGTCGATCTGCCGTGCCACCTCGGCACCAGATAGGCAGGCTTCCGAGGCCAAGGGCAAGGCCGCAGCTTCCGGCCGCTGCGCCAGGCGGTAGAGATCGAGAACGAAGCACAGGGCCTCGTACAGATCGCCGGGCGTTGGCTGGCCCACGGCGTCGCCGTCGATCCAGCCAAACAACGCACAGTGCCGGTCGGTATCGCGGGCCACGGCCCGGGGCACCTGCCGGTCCAAGCCTTGGGAGCGGAGGAAGGCCAGACCGCCGAATTCCGCGCCCAAGCGGTCGCGGTCGTCCCCTGGGCTGTTCAAATAGGTTTTCAGGGCATAGTGGCGGCCGTCGGCGCCTTCGACCCGGTATAAGCGGTTATTGCCACCGCCTTTTTGCTGGCTGATATGGCGCACAGGATCACCCAACAGGGCGGAGGCAGCCTGTTCAGCGGCTTCGGCGCTGTTGATGGCGCTTTCCATGCTAATGCCCGCCGCCAAGCACATAGCCCCCGATCTCGTCCCAATGGCGGCAACGCAGCAAATCCGCATCACCGGCCCGGGTACCGTGGGGGTCATAGAGAACTGTTTTCACATCGGAAGGAAATCCAGGTTCAGCGAAGACCTCCTCCAGATCGTCGATGAACCATTCGCAGCCCAATTCACCAATACGGGCGACCTTGGCGGCACGGGTATCCTCGAAATGCACATCATCGGGCTGCAGATCCAACCCTTTGACCTCGAAGAAGCCGTGGGCCTCCATCCAGTTCAACGCGGCTCGCCGCAAGTCAGTGCCGTCAGAAGCAAAATTCGCATGCCGCGTCTTGTGCGAGACGATGGAAACATCGACGCCCGATTGGCGACAAGCCCGGATGAAACGATCAACGCCATCCAGCAGTTCCGCTTCCGTCATGCGCTGGCCATAGGCTTCCGCTTGTAGGCGCCGCCAGGTTAACTCCCCTTCGGGCCGCTTTCGCAGGGCATCGCGCAATTCTCGCTTGCCGGACGGGGCCTTCTGGAATAGGCCCCGCTCTTCCGCCAAGGTGGCGAAAAGAGTGTCGTAACCCGCGATCGTATTGTCGAAATCGATGCCGATCCGCATGTCTGGCCGTCCCGAAGTTCACGAGCTTCGATTAGGCCTTGAAATGGTTAATATTGCCCTACTTGTGGGCCGCCGGATCAGGCCTATTGCAGGTGGATATCCTGCATCAGCTTGACGTTGTAATAGCGGGCATCGTCCATGGGATTGGGCACTTTGCCGGCGGCGAAGGCCTTGGTCAGGCTATCGACCGCATCGTCGATGCTGTGGGACGGCGTAAAGCCCAGTTCACGGCGCATTTTCTCGGACGAGACATGATAGCTGCGGTTGTCGTCGGTGGGCGTGGTGACGATATCCACCTCTTCACCCACGTTATTTCGCACCATCTGGGCGATCTCGCTGACCGTGTGGTTCTCATAGCCGGCGTTGAAGATCTTGCCGTCGATCATCTCGTCTGGATATTCCAGGCACTGGACGTAAAGATCAGTCATGTCCTCGACATTGATATTGGGCCGCTTTTGCGCGCCGCCGAAAACAGTGATGCGGTTGTTGTTGATGGCATGGTTGGTCAGGATATTGACCGTCAGGTCAAGACGCAGGCGCGGGGCATAGCCGCACACCGTGGCCGGCCGCAATGTCAGGGTGACGAAGCCGGGCTCGCGCTCCTTCTCCAACACCTCTTCGCACATGGCCTTGAATTTGGAATAGTCGGTCAAGGGTTCCAGGGAGAGCTCTTCCGTAACATTCTCAGTCTCCTTGATGCCATAGACCGAGGACGAGGAGGCATAGATGAAGCGGCGCACGCCCGCATCCTTTGCCGCCCGAACCAAAGGCTGGAAACAGTCGAAATTGATGGACTTGCCCAGATCCGGGTTCAATTCAAAGCTGGGATCGTTCGAGATGCAGGCGAGGTGAATGACCGCATCTGCATTCTCCAACGATTTGGCCACTGCCTTGGGATCACGAATATCCCCTTTGATGCAGCGCAAGTTGGGATGTTCGCCGACACCGTTGAAAACATCCATGCCATAGATGAACAGGTCCAGCACGGTCACTTTGTGGCCGGCGGCCAGCAGCTTGGGGATCAGGCACGAGCCCACATAGCCGGCGCCGCCCGTCACCATCACGTTCATAGGATTGGCCGATTGCATCATGCCGCGCCCTTCCCTTGCATTAATTTGTCGTCTGATTTGTTCCACAGGCCCGACTGCGCCGACCAGCCCATGAAGATGTCCAACAGGCCATGAATCAGGCCGCCATGAACCACCTCGACAAAGCCGTACTCGCCCGACGGCACAAAGAGGTTGTAATCACCCAGTTGGCGCAGCGGATTGTCCAACTTCATGCCCGAGAATGTCAGTATATCGGCGCCCTTTGCGCGGGCTGACTGCACCGCCTTGATGATGTTTTCCGAGTTGCCGGAAGAGGAGATGGCGACCAGCATATCTTCGGCGGCGCCGAAGTATTCCACCTGCTTGGCGAAGACCTGATCATAACCCTCGTCGTTGCTGAGGGCGGTCAAAGACGCTGAATCGTTAAAGGCCAGGCTGGGAACCTTGCCGTTCTTTGAGAAATCCAAGGCCATATGAGAGGCTATGGAGGCGGAAGCGCCGTTGCCCACGAACATGAGTTTGCCGGCGCCATCCCGGATTTCCGCGAAACGTTGGGACATGATTGGGAACAGTTCCGCCATTGCCATCTCGCGGCCGTCCCGGTCGGTGACGATGGTTTGATCAGGCAGCCGGGCCAGTTCGGCGAAATAGTCACTAACCCTCGCCTGCATCTCGGCAACGCTGTTGCGGCGCATTATGTCTTCCGTCATTTCAAAAGGGCCGTCAGGAACTTCATCAAAGGCACCCGCTGCACCGATTGCCGATGGCCGACGATCCCTACCTTCATTGCACCCACCGCGTTGCCAATCAGGCCCACCAGTTCCATAGGCACGTTCGACTGCACCAGGGGCGCGGTGACAGAGAGGAAGGCATCGCCCGCACCCACGGTGTCGACCACCTGGCGGGTGAAGGCTGGCACTTTGCCCAGGCCATCCTGTTTATCGAAGGTAATGCAGCCGTT
The DNA here is from genome assembly GCA_964344935.1 of uncultured Rhodospirillaceae bacterium. Classification (GTDB taxonomy): domain Bacteria; phylum Pseudomonadota; class Alphaproteobacteria. Next base: position 402,494 of record CAYFPL010000004.1, on the reverse strand, counting down.
TTGGCCATGAGTGACGATGATGCGGTCACAATCAATCAGTTCGCGCAGCGGACCTTGGACGACGTCGGAGATGTCGGAGAAACGGTCACGCACCGCCAGGCGCGCCTCGGGCGCATCGATGCACACATAGTCCGCCTTGGCATACTTGTTGACCGTGTTGTAACCGTGATTGGCGCTGTTACTTTGCGCATTGACGGCCAGGAACTTGGAGCGGCGAATGATCTGATCCACCGAGCGCGCAGTCAGCATGCCGTGTCCGAAATCGTTGACCACCACAAGATCGAAATCCGCCGCCCGTTCCGCAATCAGGCTACAGACCTCATCCTCTTTGCGTCCCGCCAAGGGTGTATCATCAAAATGATAGACCTCGAACAGCTTGCGCATATGGCCCGGATCAACGAAACGACACTTGCGGATAGTGGGTATACCGGGCAGACGCACGAAATGAACGTTAACGTTCTGCACCACGGTATCGAGGATCAGATCCTCATATGAATCCTCTTCGCCAATGCAGGTGATGACGTCAACCTGATCAACGAACGATGCCACATGGTTGGCAGAGGCGATGACACCGCCAGCAAACACTTCCCTGCCTTCGTAACGGGACGCAATGATGTTTTCCTTAGCGGATTTACCCATGGGCATGGCGTACTGGTATTCATCTATTATCGCCTCGCCCACCATGAGAACCCGATGTTCCTGGATCCCTTCCAGGGCCTCGACCACACGGCCGGCGACATCGTTCTCTCGCAGTCCCGTTAGATACTCGTTGACCTCGGAGTCATAGACGTTGAGGTGACGGTTGATCAGGGACGAGGATGAATCCGTAATGTCGTCGGTGAAGACGATGCGGCCGCCGAAGCCTTCGATCAGTTCCCGTTCGCGGCGGATGCCGCCCGTTATGTCTTCGTCCTCGTTGGCATAGTCCTGCCCCTTGACGAAGACCGAGGGGCGGATGAAACGCAGCACGCCTTCGGCGGTGGACCAGTTCGAAATGCCGACACCATCGACACAACGCAGCGCAGCGACCATTTCGGCTCGGGTTAGTTCCGGGAATACGGGCCGGCCAGGCCCCTTGTTGACGTAGCGATCGGCGGTCAGGGTGACGATCAACAGATTGCCTTCTGCCCGGGCAGCCTCGAGATGGCGCACATGCCCCATATGCAAAAGGTCAAAGACACCATGGGCCAGAACCACATCACCCCCAGCGGCACGGGTCTGATCCGCCATGCGGGCCAGTTCTTCGATACTGCGGATTTTGTCGCGCGCCGTCGCGGGCGTACCCTCGTTGCCCCCACGCTTTACATCAAGGTATTCAATCGTCATACGCGGCGTCCCAAGCCAAAACAGGCCGGCCGATGAAACGGCCGTAAAACGGAAGTGTCGCTGTTCGCAGTTAATAACTGGTAAATCGGCTTGGCTTATCCACAGGAGCAGCCACCTTTCGTTAACCAATCCGCTTCACGCTCCGTTAACCGACCCATAGGCAAAATGACCGGTGCCCGGACTCCGTCCGGAACAGTTTATTTTTGCTCGATTGTGAGATCTTGAAGGACCCATGGCGCTACCACCTTTAAACGGCAATAGCGGTTTCCAGATGCCGACGTTCGATAACAACGTCCTCGGCGCCTTCTATTCGTCCGGCGTTTCCTTGGGTCTTAGCGGCCATGCGGCAAAAATCCAGGATGAGTTGCTGAACGGAAGCTTCGCCAACGTGGACCCGGCGGTAATCCCGCCCTGGACAGTGCCGGAAGCCAGGCCATTCGACGAGATGCTACAAAGGATCTTCTCCTCGGGCCCACTGATCGATCTGAGCGACCCCAAGGTCAACAACACCGGCGGAGATGATCAGTTCAAAAACCTGTTCGGCCTGTTTACGGGTCTGACCAAGCTGCGCGAAATGGCCACCTATGTGGAGGAGGACTCCGGTGCTGCCAGCCGGCTGCAACTACTGCAAAACCGCTTTGAAGGTTACCTCGGTGAGGTCAAATCCTTTGTCGATGAGTTGGCGTTCGAGGACACCACGCTTCTTTACGGTTTGAAAACCCAAAGCATGACTTCGACTCAGACTTTTCCCAAGGATCCGAAATACACCACGCCGTTCCACTTCTCGGGCAGCGTTTCGACGGTGCGCGAGGATCCCATCGCCGGCCTGACCGGCACCGAGACCTTTGACATCACGGTGGTGAACTCGGTGGAAACAAAGGTCATCAATATCGACCTGTCGCAGGTCAGCGGCGCCCTGAACGTGGACAACGTGTCCGACTACATCCAATCACAGCTGACCGCCAACAGCGTCACCTCGTCTATCCAGGTGGAGCGCTTCAACGAATTTTCCTATGGTTTCCATCTCAAACTGAACGACACGGAAACCGTTACTTTCGGTAATGCCTCAGACTCCGAAGCGGGCGTCTATGTCGCCGGCACCAACAACGTGGGCGACTATTCCTCGGGCTTCATGAAAAAGTTCGATGATCTGGCCAACACCGCACCGAACGACGCCTTCCGTTCCGAGATCGAGACCTCCGAGGCGGACAGCGCCCGCTCGGTCGCGGTAGATAGCCAGGGTTATGTTTACACCGTGGGCTCCACAGCCGGTGATTTGGAGAACCTGGCGAACCAAGCCACCAACGATGCCTATTTGCGCAAGTACGACGCCGCCGGCCAATTGGTCTGGTCCCGCCTGCTGGGCGCGACGGACGATGCCAATGGTTTTGCGGTGGCGGTGGATGCCAACGACGATGTGATCATCGCCGGTAATGTCAGCGGTTCTTTGAGCGCCACCTCATACGGCGGCAACTATGACAGCTTCGTGACCAAATTCGACGGCACGGGCGCCGAACAATGGACGCGCCAGGCGGCACCCTATGCCAATGACGGCGCCCTGGCCCTGACAACGGATGCCAGCGGCAATGTCTTCGTTGCCGGTCAAACCTATTCCGAGATCGGCACCGGCGTCACTCATGCCGGCGGCTCGGACGGTTATCTCACCAAGCTGGATACCGACGGCACCCTGGTCTGGAACAAACAGTTCGGCGGCACTGGCGACGACCGGGCCACCGCCATCGCCCTGGATGGCTCTGGCAACGTCTATGTCGCGGGTGAAAAGGACGGCAATGCCATTCTGCGTCGGTATGTGGACAGCGGCGCCTCACAAGACCCCGATTGGGAAGTGGACCTGGGTAGTCTGGAAACTGGCGGTACCGTGACCGGCATCGGTGTCGGCAGCGCCGGCAACGTCTATATCTCGGGTCAGACAACAAACGCCGCCCTGTCTGGCAGCATCGTCAACGCCCATTCGGGCGGCACCGACGGTTTCGTCTCCCAGATCGTTGATTCCGGTGCTTCCGCCGCCGTTGGCTGGACCACCTATGTCGGCTCCTCCAGCACAGATGTTGTCAATGGCGTGGCCGTGAAGGCTTCCGTGGGTGCGGACGAGATTTATCTGACCGGCGCCACCCAAGGCGCCCTGGATGGCGGCGCTGCGGCCAATGTACAGGACGCATTCGTGATGAAACTGGACAATGCCGGCGCCGAAGTCTGGGTGGATCAGGATCATGGTGCCGTGAGCCAGGGCGGCAACGCCATCGTCCTGGACCAGACCGCGACATCCGTCATTAGCCGCCTGGGTCTGCCCACCGGCGATCTGCCGGCCACACCGCCCACGGAAATCCTCAGCCTGACGACATTGCGGCCGGGGCAATATTTCTCCATCCGCGTCGACGGCGGCGCCACCAAACGGATCGAAGTAGAAACCGACGATACCCTGGGCTTTCTGTCCTATAAGATCAACAAGGCCTTGGGTACGGGGGGCACCGCCAGCGTCGAACGGGGCGTCAACGATTCCACTTTGAAGATCGAGGCCATCAATGAATCCGTGGTCGAGATCATCGCCGGCCCGGATGGCTTCGATGCCCTCGCACCCCTGGGTCTGTCGGAAGCGGTGCTATACGGCGAGCCGGTGGGCCTGGACGACGAGGCGGAAGAGGAAGCGGAATCCACGGTTTTCGAACTTGGTTTCTCCGACAGTATGTCGCTGTTGACGGCAACCGGCGCAAAGGACGCCGGCATCCTGATCGACAATGCGTTGAGGGAAATCCGCAAGATGTTCCGTTTCATCGCCATCGGGCCCGAAGATGACGATGTCCCACCGCCCAGCATCAGCCCGGCGGACGCCGAGCGCATCGCGCAAATGCAGGGCGCCCTGGGGGCGATGACCGGTTTGGCGAACTCCATGAACCTGACCAACCAGATGCGGGCTCAGGGTCTGACCGGTGGCAGCACCAATAACATGCTGAACATCATTACCTGAATCTATCCGGTTTCTTGACTTCAGCGGTTTTGCCGTACAATTCGCCATTCGTACCTTGGATGGATTGGTATTTGTCGGGCCGCCGGAATGACCTCAACAACATTACCGCATTTGTTCTCGCCCTTAAAAATTGGCGATCTGGAACTCAAGAACCGTATCTTCTCCACCGGCCATATGACCGTAATGTTGGAGAACGGATTTCCCTCGGACCAAATGGTCGCCTATCACCGAGCCCGGGCAGCCGGCGGCGCAGGGCTGATTATCGTCGAGGCGGCGCGGGCGCATCCGTCTGGCATATCAAGCCGGCCGGCGATCCTGGCATTTGACGACGATTGTATCCCCGGATACCGGCGCATCGCCGAGGCCTGTCACGAACATGACTGCAAGTTGTTCGGGCAGTTGGCCCATCCGGGCCGGGAGATGAGCGAGGCGCTCGATGGCACGTTTGCCGTGGCCCATGCCCCCTCCGCCATTCCCAATGAGCGTTTCCATGTCATGCCGCGGGAAATGCCAACCGCCATGATCAAGGAGATTGTGGCCGGCTTTGGCACGGCGGCCGCACGGATGTCCCGGGCAGGTCTGGACGGGGTCGAGGTTATCGCCTCCCACGGCTATCTGCTGTCGCAGTTTCTCAATCCACGCACCAATCAGCGGGAAGACGAATACGGCGGAGAGAACCGGCTGCGTTTGGTGCGCGAGATCCTAGCCGCCGTGCGGTCGGGGGCCGGTGATGCGATGGTCGTGGGATTGCGTATTTCGGGCGATGAAATGGAACATGACGGCCTGGAAGCCGATGAAATTGTTGAAATCGCTGCCGCACTGGCCGGTGAAGGTGCCGTCGATTACCTCAATGTTACCGCGGGGACCTCTTCTGGCCTGGCTGGATCGGTACATATTGTCCCGCCCATGACCGTGGAGCATGCCTATACCGTGCCATTCGCGCAGGCCATCAAGGAGCGGGTCGACGTACCTGTTTTCGTCGCCGGACGGATCAATCAGCCGCAGATCGCCGAGCAGGTTATTGCCGCCGGTCAGGCCGATATGTGCGGCATGACCCGGGCCATGATTTCCGATCCTGAAATGCCATCAAAGGCCCGAGCCGGCCGCTTCGATGACATCCGCGCCTGTATTGCCTGCAATCAAGCCTGTATCGGGCATATGCTGCGGGGCTTTCCCATTTCCTGCATTCAACGGCCAGAGACGGGACGGGAGTTGGAGTTCCCGGACCGCCCGCCGGTCGCTTCACCGCGTCGGGTCATCATCGCCGGCGGCGGCCCCGGCGGAATGAAGGCGGCTGCAACCGCCGCCGCCCGGCGCCACCACGTCACTCTGTTCGAGGCCTCGGACCAGTTGGGCGGGCAGGCAAAACTGGCGCAACTGCTGCCCGGCCGGGCGGAATTCGGCGGCATCATCACCAACCTGACGCGGGAGTTGGAATTGTCCGGGGTCGAAGTGGTATGCGGACAGGCTGTCGATCTTGCCCTGATAGACGAACAACAACCTGATGCGATTATTGTCGCTACCGGCGCAACACCATATTCACCGCCGATTGAAGGCCGTGACGAGGGTCATGTGGTCGATGCCTGGCAGGTCCTTCGCGGTGAGGCCAATGTGGGCGGCGATGCAGTCATCGTCGATTGGCGGGGCGATTGGATCGGCCTGGGCCTGGCTGAAAAACTGGTTCGTGATGGCTGCCGGGTGCGTCTGGCGGTAAATGGCATTACCGCGGGACAGATGATCCCGCAATATGTGCGGGACAAGTGGCTGGGTGATTTGCACCGCCTTGGCGTTGAGATCATCCCCTATGCCCGGCCCTTCGGCGTGGACGGTGATACGGTCTATCTGCAACATACCTTGAGCGGCGAAGCGATCCTGTGCGAAGGGGCCGATACCCTGGTCGCCGCTTATGGCCACAAATCGGAAACCGGTTTGGAAGCGGCCTTGTCGGACTGGGATGGCGAGTTCCATGTCATTGGCGATTGCCTGGCCCCACGTACGGCGGAGGAAGCCATTCTGGAAGGCATGCGCGCCGCCTGGACAATCTGACGGCTATTTGAAACTTCGCGGCTGGGGAATGGGCGCTGCTGGGTTGGCGTTGCGGGGGTGGCCGATACGACGGCGGCGGGCGAAGGGCTGGTCGTGGGCGTTCAGGCCCGGATCCTCGCGCAGGGTGTCGAGATCGGTGGAGAGATCGATCAGTTCCTCGGCCATGACGTGGATCACCAGGCCCTCCTTCTCCACCACGCCTTTCGCCGCCAGCAGGCGGGCAGAGAGCACGATGCGGCGGTAGGTTTCGAAGACGTTCGGCCGGACGATGATGTTCGCTACGGCGCCCTCATCCTCGATGGTAATAAAGATCACGCCCTTGGCGGTGCCGGGGCGCTGGCGCACCAGGACCAGGCCGGCCACGGTGACCCGGTTGCCCTGGCTGAGGTTCATCAAGGTCTCGTTCTCGATCACCCCGCGTCCGTCCAGCACCGGACGCAGCAGGCGCAGGGGGTGGTCCTTCAACGACAGACGCAGGTGGCTGTAATCCTGCACCACCTGTTCGCCGATGGGCATATCGGGCAATGACACCTCCGGCTCCCGGGCCGCATCGGGGCTGGCGGGACGCTCTTGGGCGGCGGCCACCAGGGGCAGTTCGGGCTGGTTCAGGCGCTTCAGGGCCCAAAGGGCGGCCCGGCGGTCCAGGCCCACGGAACGCCAGGCATCGCCGTCGGCCAGCTTCTCCAGTGCACCGGCGCCGAGGGAGGTACGGCGCCACAGATCTTCTGGGCTGTCATAGCCCCCGTCCCGCCTTTCCATCAGAACCTCGCCGTCCGCTTCCTTGAAGCGTCGGATCTGCCGCAGGCCCAGGCGCAGGGCACGCTGTTCGATGGTGCAGTCCCAATCCGAATGGTTGACGTCCACCGGCCGCACTTCGGCGCCGTGTTCACGGGCATCCCGGACGATCTGCGCCGGGGCGTAGAAGCCCATGGGCTGGCTGTTCAACAAAGCACAGGCGAAGACGGCCGGGTAATGATGCTTCATCCAGGCGGAGATATAGACCAGCAAGGCAAAGGAAGCGGCATGGCTCTCGGGGAAGCCGTATTCGCCGAAACCCTCGATCTGCTTGAAGCAACGCTCGGCGAAATCCCGGTCATATCCGCGGCTGACCATGCCGTCGATCATCTTGTTGTGGAAGGTATGGATGGTGCCGGTATGCCTGAACGTCGCCATGGCCCGGCGCAACTGGTCCGCCTCCGACGGCGTGAAGCCGGCGGCAACGATGGCAATGCGCATGGCCTGTTCCTGGAACAGCGGGATGCCCAGGGTCTTGCCCAGAACATCCTCCAGGTCCTTGGAAGGGAAATCCACCCGCTCCTTGCCGGCCCGGCGGCGCAGGTAGGGGTGCACCATGTCGCCCTGGATGGGGCCGGGGCGGACGATGGCCACCTCGATCACCAGGTCATAGAAATTGCGCGGACGCAGGCGCGGCAGCATGGTCATCTGGGCCCGGCTTTCCACCTGAAAGACGCCGATGGAATCGCCCCGGCACAGCATGTCATAGACCTCCCCGTCCTCCGCCGGCACCGTGGCCAGGTCGTAGCGGCGGCCATAATGTTCGGCGATCAGGTCGAAACCCTTGCGGATGCAAGTCAGCATGCCGAGGGAGAGGAGATCGATCTTCAGCATGCCCAGGGCATCCAGATCGTTCTTGTCCCATTCGATCACGGTGCGGTCCTCCATGGCCGCATTGGTGATGGGCACGACCTCGGACAACGGCCCCTGGGTAATGACGAACCCGCCCACGTGCTGGGAGAGATGCCGGGGGAAGCCGGCCAGCTCGCGGGCCAGACGGATGGCCATGGCAATTGTAGGCTCGTCCGGGTTCAGGCCGATCTCCCGCACCTTGTCCCCTTCAACCTGTTCACCGCCCCAGCCCCAGACATTGCCGGCCAGGGCGCCGACCGCATCCAACGAAAGACCCAGCGCCTTGCCGACCTCGCGGATGGCGCTCTTGGCCCGATAGCTGACGATGGTGGCCGTCATGCCGGCCCGTTCGCGGCCATATTTTTCATAGACATACTGGATCACCTCTTCGCGCCGTTCGTGCTCGAAATCCACGTCGATATCCGGGGGCTCGTTACGCTCGGCCGAGATGAAGCGTTCAAAGAGCAGGTCCAGGCGGGAGGGATCGACGGCGGTGATGCCAAGGCAATAGCAAACGGCGGAGTTGGCGGCCGAGCCCCGGCCCTGGCAGAGGATCTTCCGCTCCCGGGCGAAGCGGACGATGTCATGCACGGTCAGGAAATAGGGCGCATAGTCCAATTCCCCGATCAGTTCCAGTTCGTGGGCCAGCAGTTCCCGGACATCAGGATCGATATGGGCGCCGTAGCGTTCCCGCGCCCCGATCCAGGTCAGCCGTTCCAGTTCCTGTTGTGCCGTGCGCCCCGCGGGCACCGGCTCAGCGGGATATTCATAGCGCAACTCGTCCAGGGAAAAGCGGCAGCGTTCCGCCAACTCCACGGTGCGGGCCACGGCCTCGGGGTAATCGGCGAACAGGCGGGCCATCTCGTCCGCATCCTTCAAATGCCGTTCCCCGTTGGCGTCCAGATGAAAGCCGGCCTCGGCCAGGGTGCAATGTTCCCGGATACAGACCAGCACGTCCTGCAGCGGCCGCCGGCCGGCGGTATGATAGTGCACGTCGTTCGTGGCGAGCAGCGGGGTCCCGGCGCCTTCGGCCAGGGCAGATAAATGCGCCAGGCGGCGGCGGTCGTCGCCTGAATAGAGGTAATGGCCCGCCAGGTAACAGTTCCCCGGCCAGCGTTGGCCCAGTTCCCTGACCTGTTCGGCAAACGCTTCGTCCGGTTCGTCGGGGGGCAGGATGACGAAGAGCTGCCCGTCCTCGTGCGCGAAGACATCCCCAAGGGTGATCCAGCATTCGCCTTTTGGCGCCCGCCGCCGGCCCAGGGTCAAAAGTTGCGACAGCCGGCCATAGGCGGCCCGATCTGTGGGAAAGCACAGCAGGCTCAACCCCGCTTCGCCGCCCTCGATGGCTTCGGTCTGCAAATCCAGCCGCGCGCCTACCAGCAGGCGGATGCCCGCGCTCTTGGCGCCTGTATGGGCACGGACCACGCCGGCCAGGCTGTTACGGTCGGTAATCGCCACCGCTGCCAGCCCCAGGGCGGCAGCGGTGATGGCCAGCTCGTCCGGGTGCGAGCCGCCGTGCAGGAAGCTGAAGTTGGAGGTGACCTGCAGTTCGACGTAGTTCATGGTCCCCTCAGGCAAAGAAACCATGCAGGAACCATTCCGGGTTCTGCGCCGATGAACCGTCATAGAGGCCCCGGCGATAGAGCCAGTAGCGTTGTCCCCGGCTGTCCTCGATGCGGTAATAGTCGCGGGTTTCCGCGGCCAGAACGGCGGCTTCCGCTTCCATGGCATGCCACCATTCCGGCGCCAGGCGCTCCGGCCCATCGCTACGCTGCACCCGATGGGCGATGCCGCGCCAGCGGAACAAAACCGGTGGGCCGTCGGGCACCTCGGCCACCGCCTCGACCGCCTCGGGCCGGGGCAGCAGGTAAACCGGGCGGCGGGCGATATGGCGCCATTCGCCTTCCGGTGATGTATCTAGTGGCGCATCCAGCGGCGGGATCAGACAGGCCGCCCGTTCCGGCAAATGGCTTTGCACAGGTGCGAACCGGGCCACGCTGCCCGGGCCCAGACGATTGCCCAGACGGTCCAGCAGGGGGGCCAGGTCCTCGCCCTTGCGGGCATTGTCCATGTTGCGCTGCGCCGCCGGCTGGGGATCGCTGCGCCCGGCCATGAGCAGCATCAGATCGGCGCCGAACTGCGCCTCCAGACTGGGCAGGTGCTCGGCCAGCAGACGCATGATGTGGTCCGGTTCCCGGCTGGCCCGGTTCAGGCCTGCCCCGATCCGCCGCACCGTGCCGTCAGCCAGGTACAGGCGCAACTCGATTGCTCTGGCGCCCCGCTCCTCACTTTCCAGCACCGCGCACAGATCGTCCACCAACTGGCGGGCCGCGGCCATGATGTGGTCCCGGTGGCCGATGGGCTCGGGGAAGATCATGCGGCTCCAGAAACTGGTCTTGGCCGGCCGCGGCGACAGCGGTTCAGGGGCCTGGCCCAGGGCCTGCTCCAAGCGATAGCCGACCTCCTTGCCGAAACGTGCGGCCAGGGCACTGGGCGGCAGGTGATACAATTCGCCAATGCGGCCCAGGCCCAGGCGGCCCAGACCGTCGGCAGCCTCTGCTGATAGACGCAGGGCGCTCACCGGCAGGCGCTCCAGGGCCGCCTGTGCGCCGCCGGCGGGCACGATGGCGGTCACCGCATCACCGCCGCCCCCCATGCCGCCCAGGCCGTATCTGGCGACAGCCCAGGCCGCGCCCAGGCTGTCGGCGATGGCCATTTGCGACTGGATGCGGAACCCCCTCAGGCGGCGGGAGAAATCCGCCAGCATGGCTTCTTCCCCGCCGAACAGATGGGCACAGCCCGTAATATCGAGACAAAGGCCATGGGAGCCGCCCATACCCGTGCCCTCGCCCTCTCCGCCATCGACCGCCACCCAGGGGCTGTAACGGCCGCACCAATCGGCCAGGGCGGCCAGGGCCTTGGCGTCCGCCGCCGGCATCAAATCGCGCACCGTCAGGCCCGGTGTGCCGGGGATCAGGGCGCGGGCATCGGTCAGCATCATGCCCAGACGCACGCCGGCGGCCAGGGCGGCCCCGTTGGCCGCGCCGATGCGCTGGCCGCCCTGTTGCGCCACCACCAGGGCCAGGGGCCGCGCCGGATCGGGCCCTGCCGTTTCAGAGCCTTTCCCTTCAGACCCCCTGGCTTCAGCGGCGCCCTCAGCCCCCCGTTGCCAGGCGCGATACAGCCGGTCCGTGGGCCATTGGGGCAGCCACAGGGAGAGGATGCGTTTCTGGTTTTGCCTGTTCGCCGTCATCTAATAATTGCTCCCAGCCCCGGCCGTTCCACTGCAACAGCCATGTCCCCGTTCCACCGCCTTTGCAGCGCAGCAATTCGGCCCGGGTCCGGGGGGCGCCGATGCCCACATAGCCCTTGCTCTGGGCACTGGGCGCGGGCGTGATGCGCCAGCGGGTCTGGGCGGCGGAGGTGCCGAGGCCATTCTCGCCCTTCATATGCAACAGCAGGGCGGTGACGCCGGAAGCTTCGGCGGCCAGTTGCAAACGCCGGCTTTGGCCCAGGTCCAGGCGCCCGATCTCGCCCACCACCATGGCCAGATCGGCGCATTTCAGGCCTTCCTCCATGGCCCACAGGCGCTGTTGGTCATCGCGGCCGCGGACAAGGATCAGCCGCTCCGCAGTCAGACCGAAAGCGGCCAGGCCGGGACCGTATAGCCCCTCCCCCGCACAGCACCACAGCACCCGGCCGCCGACACCGCCACCCGCACCACTGACATTGCTACTGTCATCACCTCTGCCATCAAGGGCCGCCCGCCGGGCCGCCAGCACGGCGGCGAAGGCCAGGGCCGCGCCGCCCTGATGACGGCCCCGTTCCACTTCCGCCAAGACCTCGTGCAAGGCGCCCCGGGCCAGCCCGCCGCCCGGCAAACTGCGATCGATCTCCGGCACGCCCAGGCACAGGGGCGCTTGGCCCCGCCAGGCCCGTTCGCCCCCCTGTTCGATGGCCGCGATCCGCCGGCGCAACGAAGCAATGGGCGAAGCGCTGGGCGAGGCGCTGGGCGAAGCGCTGGGCGAGACGATGGGCGAGACGGTAGACCCGCCGTCCGCGAACGCCTGCCCGCCCCCCTCCATAGCTGGGCCCATGGCCGGATCCATGGCCGGGTCCTTTCCATGTTCTTTCTTGATGTTCCTATTTTGTTCTCATTTATGGAAAAGTCAAGCAGAACCTGCGGCTTTCGCTGATTGGCGCCTTATTCGCACTGGTATCGCGGTCCGGTATCTGCTAAGAAACGCCCCGCCGCGCGGTCTTCGCCGCGCCGCCAACTGATCCCCGGTAGCTCAGTTGGTAGAGCAGGCGGCTGTTAACCGCCTTGTCGCAAGTTCGAGTCTTGCCCGGGGAGCCAATTAGAACAAGGGGTTAGCCCAAAACGGCTAGCCCCTTTTTCATGCGAGATCGCGCCCGGGTACGCCGGGATCATTGACGATCTCTAACAAAGCAGAACCCGCATGCGAACCGGGCCAGCCCAGGTCCAGGAACACCGGGAACCCAAATCGAGCCACATCGCGCATCGCCCCGTGCATGGGCAGACCGGGATAAAGAATCGCGCTATCCTACAGACCGGCACCCAGTGTATCCGATGCCGTGAATGGGCCATGGGGGAACAGCCGTGAAAGTCATCATAGATACCGATCCCGGCCAGGATGACGCCGCCGCAATCATGCTGGCCCTGGGTAGCCCGGAAATCGAGCTTTTGGGCATAACGGCGGTGGCCGGCAACGTTCCATTGGCGTTGACCCAGCGCAACGCCCGCATCGTCTGCGAGATGTCGGGGCGGACGGACGTCAAGGTTTTCGCCGGCGCTGACAAGCCCCTGAGCCGCGCCCTGGTGACGGCGGAACATGTGCACGGCAAGACCGGTCTGGATGGCCCGGAGCTGTTCGAGCCATCGTTTCCCCTGCAAGAGGGCCATGCGGTGGATTTCATAGTTGAAACCCTCATGCGGGAGCCTTCGGAAACCGTGACCCTTTGTCCCATTGGGCCCCTGACCAATATTGCCATGGCGTTGGCCAAGGAACCCGCCATCGCCGGGCGCATCCAACAGATCGTGCTCATGGGCGGCGGCTATTTCGAAGGGGGCAACATCACGCCGGCGGCCGAATTCAACATCTATGTGGACCCGGAAGCGGCGGCGGCGGTTTTTGCCTGCGGTGCCCCCATCACGATGATGCCCCTGGATGTTACACACAAAGTGATGACGACCAGGGCCCGGGTCGAGAGGATCAGCGCCATCGGCAACCGTGCCGCCAAGGCAATGACCGAGATGCTGGTTTTCTACGAACGTTTCGACGAGGAGAAGTACGGCACCGACGGCGGCCCGCTGCACGATCCCACCACCATCGCCTGGCTGTTGCAGCCGGATCTGTTCGGCGGCCGTCATTGCAACGTGGAAATTGAAACCACCTCCAAACTCACCCGCGGCGCCACGGTGGTGGACTGGTGGGGTGTTACCAAGCGGGCCAAGAATGCCCACGTCATACACGAGGTGGACGCCGACGGCTTCTTCGCCTTATTGACAGAGAGGCTGGCAAACTTGGCTTAGCAGGGGCGATCCGGCAGCATGGAAAGTACTCAGATCAAGATCGAGGGGATCTACGTCCCGGCAAAACGGCGGAAAACGCTTGAGGCGAGCAAGGTCGAGTCATTGGCGGAGGATATTCTTGAGAATGGGCAGCAGGTCCCCATTCAAGTGCGCCGAGGCAATGAACGTTACGTCCTGATCGAAGGGCTGCATCGCCTAGAAGCCATGAAGGCGTTGGGCGAAGAGAGTATCGAGGCATTGATTGTCGCCGCGCGGCGCCATTAAGTCCGCTCGTCACTTCTCCCGGACCCGGATAAACGACGACAGCATCCCCGAACTAATCGAGCGCCATTGTCATGCGTTGGTAGACCGTTTCAAAGCCTAGGGCATCGTAGGCGGAGATCGCCGCCACATTCGCCCCCCAGACATTGAGACTCAGCGCCTGGCAATCCAGACGCCGCGCCTCGGCCTTCGCCGCCGTGATCAGCGCCCTGGCGACGCCGCGCCGGCGTACATCTTCCGTCACGAACAGTTCGTCGACAAAGCCGAGCCGTACGCCGTGCATCACCGCCCTGTCAGGATATATCTTGCAGCGCATCATCAGGGCGCCGACGGGCCTGTCGTCATCGGTCTCCGCCAACAGCACGGTCTGGGTTGGGTCGGCCAATTGATCGGCGCACCAGGACCGGGTTCCCGCCCTCGTTGCTTCCTTGATGATATGGGGTACGAGATCAGCGTGATAGCGGTTCTGCCCCCGCATCAGAAGCGCCACAGCATCAAGGTCGGAAAGATTAGCGACACGCACTTCCACCGGCAATTCGTCATGCCCGTCCATCGGTTCAGCCATGGGGTTTCACCCTCCCGGCAGTAATATGGGTTTCAAGCACCCGACGCGCAAAATTAATTCGAGATCCATGACCCAGGGCATGAACAACCGATCCTACCGGGACAGGCTTAGGGCCCGGCCTTTGCGCTTCATCCTAGATCTGGTGAATGTCCACCGCGCCGTCGATGACGTCTTCCAGCAGGACAATCTTCTTCGCTGCGATCTTTAAATCCCCCGGCCCGTCCTGCAGTTGGTATTCATACCAGCCGCCTCGCACCATCTTGCCGATACGGCCATCGACCGACAGGGTCATCCATCTGGCGGAGGCCGAAAGCTTGCCGCCTTCACTAGCCAAGAGTCGTACAGTGCCGACCACGTGGGCCGTCTGCGACAGGGGTGATTCCGCGTAGGCCTGGCCGGATGAAATGCGTTCCAGCCGCGCTGCCAAGCCCGGTTTGCCCTTGATATAGATCATATTGACCTGCATCTCGGGGTCATCCCCCAGTTCGTCCTCTGACAACCAGGACGGCACCCAATAGACGCAATCGTCGGTGTAAAGATCCAGCCAGGCCTGCCATTCCTGGCGGTCCAACAAATCGGCTTCCAGATGGATCAGGTCCCGGACCCGATCGAAATCGCTATTGGCCATGGCCCGCGGCGCCGTTGCCCATCAGACCGGCCCAATGGCGCAAATAGCCATGGTAGAGGATTTCGTGATCCCACCTTTCGGCGCTGGCGGCCGCCTCAGCACCAATGGCCCGGGCCAGATCATCCGGACCCTCGGTCATTTCCGAAATGCCCCGTTCCATGCCGCTCCACCGGGCCTCTGTGCCGAGCGAGCCGATCTGGCAATCCTCCAGCGCGGCGAGATCGTCTGGCGTGGCCATGCCGGTGACCATGAAGAAATCCTCGAACTTCCGCAGTCGGGCCATGCGCGCCTCCCGGCTTTCGCCCTTTGGTGCGATGCAATAGACGCGTACCTCCGTACGGTCGGGTGAGAGGGGCCGGAAGACACGGATTTGCGTGGAGGACTGGTCCATCAACTGCACATTGGGGAAGAGATAAAGGTTGCGGCCGCGGCGCAGCATCCAATCCACCTTGTCTTGGCCGAATTCCGCCAACAGGCGCGCTTCGGATTCAAACAAGGGCGCCACCTTTGGGTTGGAGCGCCCAGCCCAGATGATGTTGTGACCATTGCCCAGGTCATAGCAGCCGCTGGGCACCTCGCCCTTGATGCGGCCGGCTTCCGTGGGCCGCTTGCCGGCATTGTCGCCAAGCGCTTCCCGCTTGCCCATGGCGCGGCCGAAGATGCGGTGCACGGTAGAGACGTGATAGCCATCGACGCCGTTTTCCGCCTGCATCTTCCAATTGCCGCGAATGATATAGGTCTGCTGACCCGGCACCACCTCCAGGCCGTCGGGCGATTGATCGCACAACAGATCGATGAATGGCCGGGCCGCACCTAGATGGTCCTCAATGTCGCCCACATCGCCCCGTAGACAGCCGAAGACGAAGCCCCGATAGCTGGCCACCCGCGCCACCGGCGTTAGGCCCAGGGTTGCCTTATCGATGCCGCCGGGCCAGCCCTCCGCCTCTTCCTTGACGCGCACGCATTCGCCATCCGTATTGAAGCACCAACCATGGAAGCGGCAGACCAGAGTGCGCGCCCGGCCCCGCCGACGAGTGGTGAGGATGGCGCCGCGATGGGAACAGGCATTGATAAAGGCGCCGAGGCCGCCGTCCTTTTGCCGGATTACGAAAACCGGCTGTGCCCCCATATAGGTGGCGTAATAATCGCCGTGCCGGGGCACCTGGCTTTCGTGGCAGAGATAGATCCAGCTACTTTCGAAAATGTTCCCGAGTTCGGCTGAGAATATACCGCTATCGGTATAGATGCGGCGGTCGACCCGAAACTGCGCCGGGTCCTGGCTCTCGGATATCAGCGTGGCTGGGTCCATCAGGCTTCCTTGGGCGGCGCGCCGGCCTCGGACCACCAAGCGCGGAAAGAATCGAGATCGTAGGACAGTGTTTCGCCCATTTCGCCGCTGCGCTCTTGCCATAGATCCAGGGCAAATACGGGCACGGCGATCAACAGGGGAATATCCTCGGCAATGGCCATGAAAATTTCATCGCTCAGGCCCTGGCCCTTTTGTTCCTGCTCGCCAAATTTCTCCAGCACGATCAGGTCCGCGCGTTCACGAATGGCGCGGCGCAGGGCTTCCGTTGACTCGGCCAGGGCGTTGGTGTTGAGCGAGCAGGTCTTGTTCTCCAGGTTCTCCTTGGTCGGGCGATTGATGGCAATGCGCCGCCCGGTATCCAGCTCCACCATGTCGATGCCCCGCATGGTGCCGTTTTCGTCGCGCAGGACCTCTTGGACAAGACCGCCGACGTGGACGCCTTGGTCCCGCAATTCAGCGGCAAAGCGCGCCAAGGCATCCCGCTCCTTCAGATCGCGGGGATAGACGGCTGCCGCAAAGGTGGTTTCGGTCATATCGTGCCTATCCGATACCTATGGGAACAAGAAAAACGACAGTTAGCCGAACCTGGCAAGGGTCATTGGCGGGCAATCTTGCGCCCGCATGAGTATGTGTCAAGGCGCCGTTGGGCCGCAAATCGCCGAGACAATGTTGTAACACCCATTTATTCCCCTGACGCCACAGGTCCCAGGATAGCCGGCACGGATCGGGGTCCGGTGGCGGCCAGGACGACGGCGGCGAGCGAGAACCCGGCCGCCAGCAGGAAGGCGTATGAAAGGTCGCTCTGTCCAACCCATCCGGCAAGAACGGCGGCGGAGGCCGCGAAACCATCCATGCAGGCGAACGCCAGACCAAGCGAGGTACCTTCCCGCCCGCCCGCGTGATCCACCGCCGCCGCCAGCAGCACGGCACGAATGGCGACCAACACGGTCATGGCGATACCCAGCGCGATCAAGGTGAGCACCACACTGCCAGACAGCCAGGCGATGAGGGCGGCGGCGGCCGCAATGCCATTGCCGCCAACGATCAGGGGCCGCCGGCCCACCCGGTCCGACAATTTTCCCGTGCCCGGCTGCGCCAGGGCGCCGAACAGCATCATCACCGCCATGGCCATGGCCGTCTGCAGCCAGCCGAAGCCCTGGCTTTGGCTCAGATACAGGGGCGTCATGGTGATCAGCGCGAACATGCCCATGTTGTAGGTGATGAAGACCGCGATCACCCGCAACCCGGCCCGCGTGGTCCAGACCCGCCAAATCTCGGCAAAATCGGCTTTTGTGGGGCGGGAATTAACATGGCGGGGCACTTTGCCCCGGATTATCACGAACAGCACGCCCGCCAGGAAAGTCGGGATCACCAGCACCTGTATCGCCACGCGCCAGTCCCACATGGCGAGAAGCAGGCCCGCGCCGGGCAGCGCTACGATTTCCGCCATATGGCCGCCGATGGCGTGCACGCCCAGGGCGTAGGCACGCCGGCCTTTGTGCACCTGTGCCAAAACGCCGGTGGCGATGGGATGCCAGGCGGCATCGCCCATGGCAGCCACGGCGATCAGAATGGCAAAGGCCCAAAAACCGTCCGAGAACGATGCGAACAGGTATCCAAATCCGACCCAAAAGAAGGTAAGCGCCAGGACCACGCCTCTGTTGGCCACATGGTCGGCCAGCATGCCGGCAGGCAGAAAGGCAATGGAGCCACCCAGGCTGTGGATCATGAACAACAGCCCGATCTCCGCTGGCGACAGGCCCAGGGCCGTGCCGAAAGCGGGGATCAGGATGTACATGGCGATGGGCACCATGTCGTTGGAGAAATGGCCGAGCGAGAACGCCGCGAGCAGATTGGGTTTCAGTGAAGGCAAGCGCATCCCCCCAGTCTACCACGGGACAGCGGTCCCGGGCCCTGATAATCTGCGCAGCGGAGACTGGAAATGAACCGATTTCTGATCGTCGACTGGCTGCGAGATCACGGACGTGAAACCGCCATCGACCTGGGCCTGGCTGGTGGCGTAGCCTGGATGGTGTTCTGGCCGGCCGCCAACCAATTCCTGGCCATCCTTCAAGCCGGTATCGTCACGGCTGTCTTGCTGCGGGCCTATCATGCATGGCGCGAAATCGTCGATTCCCCCCAAAAACTGAACACCATCTGGCATCGCGTTGGCCGTCAAAAGGGCACCGAAACCATCAACCGTATCGCCCGCCTGCAACGCCTGGAACGGGATGAAGCGATCACTTCGCAAAAAGAAGGACTTGGTACCGCCTTGTTGCATGCCCGCCAGGACCTGCCCATCCGCTGCGGCCTTGCCGTACCGCAAAGCGCAATCGATTTGGTCGCCGAGCATGTGCACGGTTTTTGGCTGCCCGTTGACCGTAGCGCCACCCTGCCTTCGCCGGGCCTGCGCATGGCCGTGGTCGATCCCATACCTAACGCCTCAGGCTTCAAAAAATCATTCGACGAAGTCTGCCACCAGCGGGCTGCCCAAATCTTGGCAGAGGACCGGGAGATCGCCCTGTTCTGGTCGGGGGGCATAGACAGTACGACCGCATTGTCCGCCTTGTTGATGCAGGCAGACGCCGCCGACCGGGCCCGGATATTCATCTTCCTTCGTCCACGATCGATCTCAGAATATCCATATTTTTTCGATAATTACGTTAAAATTCTAAACCATTACATTATCACGGCGCAGCGCGGCGATGATTACCGTTCGGGTACGGGACGAACCTTCAGCTGCGATCTGGGCGCCGCTCTGGCGGCAGAGGCCCGCCATCGCCTTGTCGTGACCGGAGAACACGGCGATCAGATCTTCGGCTCCATGAAGCTGGCGGAAAATCCCGATTGGATTGGCCAGCCGGCACAGGTTTATTTGGACCACCATGACTTGAATGGCCACGATCAGGAAATCCAGCGATTGAACGCGGCCTGCCCGGTGCCCATCCGGACCATCGAGACCATGCTGTGGTGGTGGAACTTTGCCGTGAAATGGCAGGAGATCACCTTTCGCGGCCTGTCCGACCTGCGCCACCCCGGCGATTTTTCGAACATCAGACACTTCTTTCAAACCGACGACTTCCAGAAATGGTCCATCGCCAATCCCGATTTGAA
The DNA here is from genome assembly GCA_964344935.1 of uncultured Rhodospirillaceae bacterium. Lineage (GTDB taxonomy): Bacteria > Pseudomonadota > Alphaproteobacteria. The sequence continues at coordinate 383,058 of CAYFPL010000004.1, read as the reverse complement.
GATCCGCCATACTTTCGAGAGCTATAAATGGCCCGCCAAGGATTTCATCCACGCGTTTACGGGCGATGAAGACTACCGCGTCCATAAGACCAAGGTCGGCTCCTTGCGCGTACGCATCGGCGGCATCCTCGGCATCGATGACCGCTACAACGTCCTCTTCGCCGGTCAGACCTCCACCGACGATGCCAAGATCGCCGCCAAGTATGGCCGGCAACTGCATCGTTTTATCGCCGCACCACCCGCCCGGGCCGCCTGAAGGAAGCGCCATGGTCCCGACACCTATCCTCGTCCTTGCCGCTATCGTCTTCACGCTGTTGTTGGTCTATGAGGACGACCTGGGCGTCTGGGGTATTCTGGGCTCGATCGGTGTTGCGGGGGTGGTGCTTTTGGCCATATTCCGCGGCGTCAAGCATTACAAGGGCGGCAGGGGCAGCAGCGGTTAGAGAAGGAAGCAATTCGATGGTTGAAGGTGATTTGAAGAGCTACGAAGCGCTGATGGCGGTGATCCGGGACCGGCGCACCTCGCGCGCCTTCGATGCGGATTTCCAGATACCGGCCGAGCACTACGACATGATCCTGGAGGCTGCCCGCCACGGCCCATCAGGCGCCAACGCCCAGCCCTGGCATTTCATCGTGGTCAAGGAACCAGAAACCAAGCAACAGCTAGGCGATTATTTCGTTGCGGAGGCGCGGCGCCGGGCGAAACTGAAGATGAAATTTCCGACGCCGAATTATTCGGGCATGAAGACGGCACCGGGGCTGATCGTCGTGGTGGGAGATTTCCGTTACACCCGCGCCTTCCCCGTCTTGGGTGACGGTTCAGACCTGGACCGGATGTACCACGAGAATGCCGAGCGCATTCTCTTGCAAAGCGTGGCGGCGGCGACCATGTCGGCGCATTTGGCAGCCTCCGCCCTTGGCTATGCGGTCTGGTGGGTCACCGCGATCGGCCAGGAGGAGGCACAAAACGCCTTCAAGCCGCTGTTGGGTGTGCCCGACGATTTGGCCGTCCTGGATATCATGTGCTTCGGCCCGCCGGCGCAGCCGCCCTACAAGCGCTGGAAAAAGGATCTGGACGACATCCGCAGCTTCGACCGCTTCGATATGGCCAAATATCAGACCACGACGGATATCGAGGACTGGGTCCGCAATTCCCGCGCCAAGGTCATGTACAAAGACGAACGCCTGGTCGACTAGACCGTCGCCGGAAGCCGTTTGCCCATCCTTATGAGCCGACCACCTTGGGCATCACGTCGGCGGCGAACCATTGTAGTTGTTCCACCATCACCTCCTGCGGCGTGCCCATGGATGATTGCACGTTGACGGCCTCCAGGCCTGGGTATTTCTCGGCCCGCTCCTGCAGGAACTCGACAAAGCCTTCCGGCGGGCCGCAATACCACGAGCCCCGCTCGCAGGAATACTCCAGGCTGGCCAGGCCGCTGTCCTCGAAGCCGCCGCGACGGCCCAGGGCCGCCAACTGATCGTCCTCCATCGGTCCCATGAAGCCTAGGGGCGCAAACATCTTGGCGTGCTCGTGGTAATAGGGCGTGGCCTCGGCGATCGCCTGTTCCTTGGTTGGCGCCAGGTGGAAGGAAATTCCGAAACAAAGATCCGTGCCTAGGGGGGCATCGATACCGGCCCGCTGTTGGGCCTGCTGGAAGGCGGTGACGGAATTATCCGCCATCAGGGCAGAGCCGCCGCCGATCACACCCTTGATGCCGTGCTTGATCATGAAGTCCAGGCCGCGCTCGGTCGCGGAAACCACCGGCTGCCAACATTCGACGGGCAGGTTCAGGGGCCGGGGCACCAGAGTGATTTCCTCCAGGTCATAGCCGCGATAGGGCACCCGCGACGGCAGGGTGTAGTACTTGCCTTCGTGGGAGAAGCTATCGTTGTTGAAGGCCTTGAACATGATCTCGACCTGCTCTTCGAAGATGTCTCTGTTGGCCTCCTTGTCCAGCATGGGCCCGCCCAGGCTCTCCACCTCGCGGGTGTGATATCCGCGGCCAACTCCGAAGACCACCCGGCCCTTTGTCATATGGTCGGCCATGGCGAAATCCTCGGCCAGGCGCAGGGGATGCCACATGGGCGCGATATTGAAACCGCAGCCGATGCGCAGGTTCTCGGTCAGATGGGCCAGATGCACGCCCATCATCAACAGGTTGGGAATGCATTCATAACCTTCGTGCTGGAAATGGTGCTCCGCCAGCCACAGGGTGTCATAGCCCAGGCCATCCATGCATTTCGCCAGGGCCTCGGTCTTTTCGAAAATGCTGGCCAGATGTTCAGGGGAATAGCGCCGGTCGTTGGCCGGCGTGGCGTCGGTCCCCATATCGCCCAAATCCACATGGCCCGCGAACAAGCTCGATATACGTTTGATCATAGCGTTGTCTCCTTCCCTACAGAAAGTCTATACCAGCTTCCAGGAAGGCGACCAGAGCACACCCGTTGCTTTGTCTGGGCCGTTTCGCCGCCAGTCAACTCAAGGAACCGGGGTAATCCTGCCAGATGCTCTCCTCCAGCTTCAGGTGCGTCTCGGCCGGATAGGTCGACTGCCAATAATCAGCGATTTCACCACCGGTGGCATTCCATAAGCCTGGAAGACCGCGCACGTGGGCGAGGAAATCATCCAGCAGCTTGATCCGATGCGCCCAGCCGATAGCGTGGGGATGTAGGGTCATATTGAAATATCGCCCGCGTTTGTACTGGGCGTCGAACTCAGCCCGCCAGTTGGCCGCCAGGGCGTCCGCATGCTCAAGGCCCGTACCCTTGGCCGGGAACAGCAGGAAGAACTGGTCGTCGAAATGGTAAAAGTACGGCAGCGTCAAAACCGACCGGCGGCCTTCGTAGTCATAGACCCAGTAATGGGGAATATCGTCCGAGAGGCCATTGCCCATATAGCTATAGCCGGCCTCGTCCATGAGGGCGAAGGTGTTGGGGCTGATGGTGCCGCCGGCAAACGGATCGCCCTGCCGGGCCAGGGAGAACCAGCCCCGTGGCCGCCGGCCCATGACCTCCGAAAGCATCTCCGTCGCCAAATTCATGCGGGCCTGTTCGTCCTCCCGGCTCAGCTCGCTGACATCTTCGTGCTTGAGGCCATGGGCGGCGATTTCGTGGCCGTTCTCGGCCAATTCCCGCAACTCGTCCGCCAGCAGCTTCGCCATGGCGGCGGGCACGGCGAAGGTGGCTTTCATGTTGTGGCGTTCGAGCACGGCCAGCAATTGCGGCTGGCCCTCGTTCCGACCGAACATGGCCTTCCAATCGCTTAGGTCACGGGGCTGCAGCCCCGCACCGGTCTTGGCCAGGCTCAAATCCACATTGACGGCGAAGCAGCATTGCGCGCCGTCCGGCCAGGCGACCTCGCCGTCGGAAAGACCGACTTCGTCGCTGATGGTGTAGTTCTGTTTCCAGGGCATCAGGCGGCCTCCCCCACGCCGCGGGCAGGATGCTGTTCCAGGCAGTGACGCGCCATCTCCTCGCAACTGGGGAACCAGACGCCCGGCAAGGCCTTCATACGGGCGATCAGCTTATCCAGCATCTCGATGCGCATGGCCCGGCCCGAGACGAAGGGATGCAGGACCACGTTGAGGTAACCGCCCTGGCGATATTGTTGCAGGAAAGCATCCCACCACATATCCATCACCCGGCCCGGCTCGGTGATGCGCTGGGCCGCATTCTCCGAACCCAGCCAGGCAAAGGAAAAGAACATGGCATCGTCGATGGCATAGTGAAACGGGATGTTGAGGAGGCAATTCCCGCCGTCGCCGTCATAGGTGTAGTAGGGCAAATGGTGGGCGCAGCCGTGGGAATTGTAGATATAGTCCTCCGCCAGAAGCAGTTCGGATGTATGCCAGCTGCGGCTTCCTACTGGCCGGCGTCCGGCTGACCGGGTCAAGGCCTCGGTGGCTTTGCGCAGATGATCGGCCTCCAGTTGCCGGTCTTTCGGCACCTGATGCTCCCACATATGGTCCGCCACCTCGTGGCCATTGGCGGCGACGGCGGCGACAGCCTTGGGATAGAGTTCGCAGATGCGTCCCGGCGTGAACACCGTGGCGGTGACGTCATGGCTGTTGAACAGTTCGATCAGGCGCCAGATGCCAACGCGGCCGCCGAACTCCCCCTGACTTAGTTGCATGGGCGGTTCTTCGAGCAGGCGCCGCAGCAGCATGGCATCGAAATCGGCCGTGAAGTTCACCGCCATGCGGACGCCATCGGGGTAGGAGATCTTGTCGATGAATTCGTGCCGCGCCTGCGCCCCTTGCGCGGCCACCTCCAGGGCTTTGATTTCGTCTGCTAGCTGCTCGCTCATGGCCATCTGCCGTCTCCTCACGCTCCTGTGCTTCCGCCATCATTGTAGCCATCTTCCCCCGGGAACGAATAGCCGGTAAGCTTTTCCCCGTGATCAATCCCGCGAGGAACTGGGGACCAAGCGATGGACCAATCCAACCCATACGAAGCCAAACGCCGCGCCCTGCAGGAAAAATTCATGGATGGGGATGATCCCCTTCCGGGCGCTGTCGGAACCGGCGGCGTGCACCATCTGGTGCTGATTTCTTCCGATCTGGACGCCACCGTGCAGTTCTATACGGATGTTTTGAACATGCGCCTGGTCAAGGTGGTGGTGAACAGGGACGACCCCACATCGACCCATATCTTCCTGGATATGGGCGGTGGCAACATGATGGCCTTCTTCGATTTCCCAGAACATGGCGATGCCCCCGTGGTACGCGGCATCGGCGCGATGCATCATGTCGCCCTAAAGGCGGACCAAGAGCAATACAAAAGCCTGCTTGGGCGCCTGAATGACATGGCCATCACCCACGACCAGCACGGCACGGACGAAGCCGGCTCCGTCTACTTCCGCGACCCGGACAACGCCCTGATCGAAGTGACCTGCCGTTGAGGTGTCCCAGATCAGGATCTATTGGCCGGTCAGACAATCATCCCCTAGCAATTCCAGGGCTGTGAAATCGCGGTGGGCGATGTATTCGGGACGTTTGAACTGACGGATGGCGTTGTCGGTGCGGTTGTAGGAGACATAGACGATCAGGCGGTCCCAGGGCGACATGTTCGGGGGCGAGCCGTGCACCAGGGTGCCGTGGAAGAAGAAACCGCTGCCGGGCGGGCCTTTCGGGGCCACGATGCCGCCGCGTTCCACCAAATCCCCCACTGTCTTGTGGTCCAGGGTCCACAGGGGATAGGACGTGGTCTCAACATCATGGCCGGCGCCAAGCACGCCAAGCTTGTGGCTTTTCGGCACGATATAGAGGGGGCCGTTGAATTCATTCACCTCGTCCAGGAACACGGCCAAGTTCATGGCCCTGGCCTCGGGCATATCATCGTCCCGTGACCAGGTGCCATAGTCCTGGTGCCATTGCCAGACGTCCCCGTCAAAGGCCGCCTTGCCGTTGAGCTTGAACTGATGCACGTAGACATCGCCGCCCAGCAGCTGCTGCGCCGGGCCCAGGATGCGCGGGTGGCAGACGAAACGGCGAAAGACATCGTTATAGGTATGTGTAGCGAAGGCGGTGCGTACCACGTCGCCTGTCTTTTCGCGCACGATCTCGGGCCGCCTTTCGGAGAATACGCTGGGAATCTCGCCTTTCAGGACGGCGACTTCCTCATCGGTGAAGAGGTCGGGAATAAACAGATAACCCTCTTCATCAAACTGCCGCAGATCGCTGTCATTGAGCTTCATCGACATAATCCTTCGTTTTAGCGTCCGTCCAGTATGGCGTCGGCCACCTTCTCCGCCGTCATGAGCACGGGAATGTTGGTATTGGCGCACGGCACCACAGGGAAGATCGAGGCATCGCATACGCGCAAGCCCTCGACACCCTTGACCCGCCCGGCATTGTTGGTAACGGCCTTGGGATCATCGTCGCGGCCCATGCGGCAGGAACACGAGGCATGCCAGACACCCACGGCGGCCTTGCGCACGAAGGCCTCCATGGCCTCGTCGTCCTGCAACAGTTGCGGCAGGGTAAAGTCCTCCAGGATCAACTTATCCATCAGAAAGCGGCGCAGGCCGTCGGGGCCGTCCAGCAGCTTGGCCATAACGCCAGTGAGGAATTTGTTCTTGCCGTTCACTTCGCCCACCTGGCGTACCTTGTCCGAATAAGAGGCGGGAAACGGATCGGACGTTGCTGCCTGCATGGCCGGCATGGCGTGGATGGCAGCCATTCGGTGGACCGAATCCTTCAGACGTTCCAAGTCCCTATCATCGGAGAGGAGATTGAACTCTACGTTGGGCTCCTCCCGCCAATCGGTGGAATTGAGCTTGACCTGACCGGTTTCCGAATAGGTCTTGTTGACGAATATGACCATGGAGGCGATCTGCTCGCCCACCGCATGCCAGGACGATTTCGAAGACACGGCGACGAACATATCGCCGGGCGGTATACCGTCCAATCCAGAGGAATATCGCAGCCCAACCAGGATATGGCGGCGGGTGAAATCGTTAATGCGGGCGTGGGGCTTAATGAACGAGGCCACGGCGATGGAGGGATGGTCCATCAGCCCTTGACCAACGCCGGGAATATCGGCGCGAACCTCAATCCCCATTTCGCCCAGGGCCATGGCCGGGCCTATGCCGGCGCGCAGGAGATGCGCGGGAGAGTGTATGGCGCCGGACGAGAGAATGATCTCATTGCCGCGAAACTCTACTTCCCTGCCCTGAACCAATGCCTTAACGCCAACGCATTTCAAGCCCTCGAACAGCAGTTCCTTGACTTGTGTCCGGGTGCTGATGGTCAGGTTATCCCTGAGCCGGGTGCCGGGATCGAGGTAACCGATCGCGGCTGAGACCCGCCGTTCATAGGCGTTCGACATGGTGGTCGGGAAATAGCCGTCAACGAATTCGCCATTCTGATCGGGCAGGAACTGGAAACCCGCCTGTTCGAACGCCCGGCCCGCGGCTTCGGCATGATCGTTCCATTGATCGCGCATAATGCGGCGGATCGGGATACGGCCCTCCTTGCCATGGAAGGGTCCGTCGAAATCCATGTCCCGCTCGACCTTTTTGAAATAGGGCAGCACGGTGTCCCAATTCCAACCTTCGGCACCCCGCTCTTCCCATTCGTTGAAATCAGTCGGCGCGCCGCGATTGGCCATCTGCCCGTTGATGGAGGAGCCGCCGCCGAGGACGCGGGCCTGCTCGTATTTCCGAAGCGGGGGCCGGTCCACGTCGGGGTTGTTGTGGGAAATCACTTCGGTGGTCACCTTCAGATCGTTCCAAATGAAGCGCTTGTCCAGATAGGCGGTGCCGGGATAACTGTCCAGGATCTCCTCCGGCACATCGCCGTGCGGCGTATCCTGGCCCGCCTCGCACAGCAAAATCTGGTTGCTGCTTTTAGCGGATAACCTGTTGGCCAGGACCGAACCGGCGGAGCCGCCACCGACAATGATGAAGTCGTATTGCATGCGCTTCCCCGTTATTCATTCTTCTTCTGCGACATAGTAAAGCACGAATTCCTGCGCCAAGTGCTCGATTTGACGACTGGGTTGGGAGAGATGAGAAATCGGGATGTGGACGGAAGGATAGCCCTCGGCCTGCCTGTTGAACTTACCCATTTGCGGCGAGATCAACGGCAAGAAACCGACTGAGTTACGTACATAAGTCCGCGCCTTCTCATCCAATCCGGCTGGGTCCACCGCGATCATCAGCATCCGGCGCATCAACGTCGCGTTCGCCGCACCCATGCCGATCACCGCCGACCAGGGGATCAGGCCCACGGGCGGGCGTTGGCAATGGATACCCCGCTCGTCAAAGCTGACCACCGGCTTGCGGTCAAATGCCATCTGCAGCAACAGAAAGGCCACAAACAGACAAATCAGAATGGCCATGATGTTGACCCAGCGCATCTCCGCCAGGACAAAGCCTGCGGAATCATCCACGCCGTCTGTCTGCAGGGTCATGGCGATGCCCAGCACACAGGGGATGATCAGTACCCCCAGTTTGGCCTTGGAGGGATAGAAATGAACGGGCTTTGGGGGTGGGCCCCGCCGGTCTGGCGCCTCTTGTTCCTCAATCGACATCAAAAACTCGCTCCCCCAACGGCCTACGCATGGTCACGATCACCCAAACTGGAAACATAGGCTGGGCAATCATAGCCATTCGGGGATTTCGCCGCTACTCTGCCACCAACCATAACATCGGCAGCAATGCACGAGAGGAAGCGGAAGCCATGAAGCGTATCTTGATCGTCATTGACGGGAGTGAAAACGACGCCGATTCCCTGACTTCCGCCAGGGCCTGTGCCAACATGACGGCTGCGCAGTTGACTGTTGCCCATGCGCGCATACCCCATCATTCCATCGTCGGGGTGGGCGAATTCCTCTATGCCGGCGATGACAGCAAAGGTTCGGAGCAAAACGAAGCCAGGGCCAAGTCCGCCTTCGACGAGGTTTGCGGCGATCTGGCGGATAAGCGGCTTTTGATTTATGACGCCGGTGGCGAGGAGATCATCGCGGCCACGGGTCACGGATATGACCTGATCATCGTCGAACGGCTATCCCGCGAGGATGGCCCGGAAGCCAGCAACCTAAACGCCGCCCTATTCGATACCGGTCGGCCCGTACTGTTGATCCCGCCCGTGGCCACAAGCAAAGGTATGGAACACGTGGCGATCGCCTGGAACGGCACGGCGCAAACCGCGCGCGCCGTCAAATCGGCCCTGCCTCTGTTGCGGCCAGAACAAACAATCACCGTGCTGCAGGGAAGCGGCGGCGAAGCGCCCACCGATTTCCTACTGGAGTATCTGGGGGCCTATGGCCTTTCGCCGCAGGTGCAAAGCTATGATTCTGAACGGCTAACGGCACGGGCGCGAGGCCGGGCACTCATTGCAGCATCGGTGGAAACCGACGCTGATCTGTTGGTCACAGGCGCCTTCGGCGAAAGCCGGCCCGGCGTCCTCAGCGGCCTGGGCCGCGCCACGCGCAAGGTGGTAACGGCCGCCCCCATGCCTGTCCTGATGCAGAGTTGAGGAAAAACGAGGAGACTGAGATGACAATGAAGGATCAGGTGGCCTTGGTGACAGGTGCCGGCAGCGGCATCGGCGCCGGCATTGCCCTTGCCTTTGCAGAGTCCGGTGCCAAGGTAATTTGCGCTGATATCGACGGGGATGCCGCCCACGTTAGCGCCTCCGCCGCTGCTGAAAAAGGCGGCGAAACTCTGGCCCTGAAGGCCGACGTGGGCGATACCGGCCAGATCGAAAGCATGCTCGACGGTGCCATGGAACGGTTCGGGCGTCTGGATGTCATCGTGAATAATGCCGGCGTCACCCGAAAGGCCTACATCATGGAGCTGACGGAGTCGGATTGGGATCGTATTCACCGGGTCAACGCCAAAGGCGTGTTCTTTTGCCTGCAAGGGGCGGCACGACGCATGATCGAAGGGGGCGGCGGCTGCATCATAAATATCGCCTCCATTGCCGGACGCGGTTATCCCGGTACTTCGAATGCGGCCTATGCCGCGTCGAAAGGCGCCGTCATTGCCCTGACACGGACAGCAGCCCAGCAATTGGCCCGCCATAACATCACCGTCAATGCCATCTGTCCAGGCGTTACGCGCACCGCACTATTGGAACAGATCATTGCCACCATGGCAGAATCCGAAGGCATCAGTGTCGAGGATGCCGAGGCCCGGGCGGCTAAGCCCATTCCATTGCGGCGCGTAAACGAGCCCGCCGACATAGCGGCCATGGCCGTCTTCCTCGCTTCCCCCGGCGCACGCAACATCACCGGTCAGGCCTACAATGTGGACGGCGGCCTGATTACGAGCTAGACGACAATCGGGACGCGGCAACGGGATTGACAACCTTCGCCGATTTCAGTTCCCTGAAGGCGAAATGGGCTTGGAGGGGGTCATGCGCTGGATTTTGGCGCTATTTGTTTTCGTGTTGCCGGCTTTGGCATGGGCCGAGATTGGTCAAATCAAACTAGTGCTCGGCGATGTTTCACTGGTCCGCGCCGGCGAGACCATGTCTGCCAAGGCGGGACAGTTGATCGAGACGACGGACACCATCGTCACAGGCAAGGACGGTCGCATCGGCATTACCTTCAAGGACAATTCCCGATTTTCGGCCGGACCCAACAGCCGCATTGAGGTAACGACCTTCGATTTCGATTCGACGACCCATGAGGGCGAGTTCGTCACCACGGTCGACCGCGGCACTTTGGCGATCGTGTCGGGGAACATTGCCAGACAGCGGCCCGAGGCCATGCGGGTGCGGACCCCATCTTCGATCCTTGGCGTTCGCGGCACCAAGTTTGTCGTCAGAGTGGAACCGTAGGGGGAGGTCAATCGATGGCGCGTTGGCTTGCACTCTTGCTCATTGCGATCTCTTTGGGGCTTGGCGCCTGCGGTGCCCGCGAGGCTCACGTCCTGCTGCCTGACGACGACAACACCGTCGGTGTCCTGGCTGTGCGGGATATCAGCGGCTCCGGCAAGGCCATCGTCATAGACAAGGCGAACCAGATCATCCGGGTCGATCGGCTGGGCGGCAAGGTCACCGCCTTGATTAGCGAAGACGAAGTGCGAAAGGAGTTCGGCCCAGAGCTGGACCATTTGCCAAAACTGTCGCTGCGATTCATCCTGTATTTCGAGACCGCCAGCACCCGAGTGGCGCCCGATAGCCAGCCCGAACTGGTCAGGTTGTTCGACGAGGTGGCGAGCCGGGAAGCGGTCGAGGTCTTGGTTACGGGACACACCGACACCGTCGGCTATCGCGCGGACAATGACAAACTTGCCGTCAAGCGGGCGGAGGCCGTGCGAAAAATGCTCCTCGACCGCGGGCTCAAGGCTTCCTTTGTCTGGGCTGCGGGCCGGGGCGAACGGGAGTTGCTGGTACAAACTCCCGACGAGACGGCAGAACCACGAAATCGGCGGGTCGAGGTTATCGTCCGCTAGCCATGGGGCACATTTTCCGGTGCTTTAACCGGATTTCTGGCCAAACAGTGACGGCCATCACCCCATGTGGCGGCTGATAGGAATTGACTTTCAGGTAGTGATCCTCAAAGGTGGCCGTAACACCGGGGAGCGAACATGCGTTGGATTGCACTATTAGTGCTCTTGCTGTTTCCCATATCCGCCTGGGCGGATATCGGCATCATCAAGCTTGCCACGGGCGATGCGTCAGTCGTACGTGGCGGCCAGACCATCGCCGCCCAGGAAGACCTTCCGATCGAAGCCACCGACGTTCTGGTTACGGGCGATGATGGCCGTATCGGCGTTACTTTCAAGGACAATACCCGCTTTGCCGCCGGACCTAACAGCCGGATCGTCCTGACCCGCTATAGGTTCGACGCGAAGAAGAAAAAGGGTTTGTTCATCTCCAAGGTCAGCCGCGGCACCTTGGCGATCGTTTCCGGCGATATCGCCAAATTCCGCCCCGACGCTATGAAAGTGCGGACGCCGTCCTCAATACTCGGTGTGCGGGGAACGAAATTCCTGGTCAAGGTGGAAGAGGCCGAACAGGAGCAATAGGACTTCCATTCGGCCGTCGGTGGCACTTGCCTGAGGAAACATTATCCCAAATAGCGCAGGGCGATGATCGCGACGTCATCGAATGGCGGCTGGCCGCCGGTAAATTCCTGAACCTCGCTATGCAGGCCGTTACAAACTTCCTCCATACTCATACTGGGTTGACAGTTCTCCAGAAAATCGGTGATCCGCTGGGTCCCGAACAGGATTTCGTCCAGACCTTGGGCTTCCGTTACGCCATCGGTGAATAGAACAAGGAATTCGCCGGGTTGCAGATAGACCTCTTCGATGGGATAGGGAAAATCATCCAGCACGCAAAGTGGCGGGCCGCCGACAGATTCCAGGGGGCGAACCGCACCGTCTTTGCCCTTCAGCAACGGCGCGTCATGGCCGGCGTTGCAGAACTGCAACCGACCTGTGGACGCGTCGAACAGACCCGCCACCGCCGTGACGAACAACATGGCGGGGTTTTCACGGGCGATCTCGTTGCTAGCCACACCGACGATTTGCGACAAGTTACCCTCGCCGCGTAGGGCGGCACTCTTATACAGCGCCTTCGACAATGCCATGAACAGAGATGCCCCTACGCCCTTGCCCGAGACGTCGCCGATCATGAAAAAGAAGCGGTTCTCATCAACCATGAAAGCATCGTAGAGATCACCGCCCACCTCGCGGGCCGCTTCCAGCAGGGCGTGGAAATCCATGTTATCCGGCTTGCCACTGATTAACTTTGGATCAGGAAGAATGCCAAGCTGGATTTCCCGTGCCGCGCCCAACTCACCACTCATGCGCGCCGTTTCAAGCCGCTCCAGTTCCAAAGCCCTATTCAGAGCCTTGCGGCGACGGTTCGCCTGGGCATAGCCAGTGGTCAAAAGAAAGGCCGCAACCACAGTGCTGGCCAGAACCGCGGGACCAGGATCTAGCAGCAGCCGCGTCTGAGTAAAAAGATAAAAGGTACCGACCGCCGCTGCCACTGCCGGAATTGCGTACAGTAACGCCAACAGCCAGGGCGGCGCGTCCCGCCCGGCCAGGACAAGAATCCCGCCCAACAGCAGCAACAGCGCAACTTCCGCCTTCGTTGTCCAAGCTGGGCGCAGCAGCCTCGTCCCCATCAACATGTTCTCGATCATCTGCGCCTGAACTTCTATGCCATCCATGCGCTTGGAAACCGGCGTTGGCGGCGCATCACGCAGGCCCAGGGCGGTGGCGCCGATCAGAACCAATTGATTCTCGAAAATCCTCGGATCCAGTTCGTCGTTCATCAATTCCAGGGCCGATACCCAGCGCCGCGGATCGGACGGCGAGAAGTGCATGCGAACCTTGCCGTCCGAGTCCAGCGGAACGAACGACTGGCCGACATGAATGCCGCGAACCCCTTCGGCATCGGTTTCGAGCACAACAGATGGCAGACCAAGAGCCAGCCGCAACATCTCCACCGCCAAGCTGGGATAGATTTCGCCCGCCACCTGGACCACGGCGGGGACCGAGCGAATGGCACCGTCGGGGCCGGGATCGCTATTCAGGAACCCGTGTCCTTGAGCGGCGGCATCGATACTGGGCACGTTCGCCAGATGGCCATTGAAGCTCAACAGCTTGTCATGAGGCGGCGGTCCCTCCACCTGGATGGTGGTCGGGTTCTTCGGTTTTTTGGTGTTTGGCAAATGCAGGCCGGCCCGACCCACGACAACCGGCAGCGCGAAAATGCGCAGAGCCATTAGGTCGTCATTGTTCGGCAAGGCCGCCAACTTCTGCCGGGTCGGTTCATCCAAATCGGGATACCGCGCGACCAGTTTCGCCGGACTAAATCGATCCGCCTCGGGCATCAGAATATCCAATCCGATCGCCAAGGCGCCAGCGGCCGCGGCCTTTTCCGCTAATGTCGCCAGTTCAATGCGCGGCCAAGGCCACTGGCCGATGGCTTTCAAACTATCCTCGTCAATGTCGACGATGGCGACGGGTAAACGCTCCACTTCTCTTGGGCGGAGTTGCTGATAAAAATCAAAGACGCTGTTCGAGAGCGCCAGGCGGGCGCCGGGAATAGCCCAGGGCTGGGGCAAGACAACGAGCAAAAGAAGCAAGGCCGGCCATCGGGAGGTCAGCCAATTTGCCCACTTGGACGCTACATTTGTCTGGCCATCCACCAAATCCAGCCTAGAGCTCAATTTCCAGGCCGTCATAGGCCATGGACACATGCAGCGGCGCGCCGGTGTTCATGATTTGCTCGTAACGGATGGTTTCGTCGAGGATCTTTTGCAGCGCAAAATCGTCATAGATCGGTTCGTGGTGAAACATGCAGTAGTGTGCCACGCCGGCCCGATGGCACAGGTCTACGCCGACGATGTTTGAGGAGTGGCCCCAGTCCTGCTTGACGGAAACCATTTCGGCCATGGAATACATGGCATCGAAAATCAACAGATCAGCGCCCTTCAGGAAATCCACATAGGCCTGGGTTTCCGCCTCTGATTCCTGAGTATGCTCGCCGTCGGTGGAATAGACCACCCGCTTGCCGTTCTGGGCAAAACTGTATCCGTATGAATCACCGGCATGGTTCTGCTTGATGGCACTGACCTCAAAGCCGGCAATGTCGTATGTCCGCCCAGGTGTGAGGACGTCAAAAACAAAATCCGCGCCCATTTGATCCCAGTCTACCGGAAAACAAGGGGCCGATTGCTGGCGGTGCATGGCCACTTCCATAACCTCATGGCAGCCATGAATGTGGATTTCGTTGCCCGGAATGTAGGCCGGCGCAAAGAACGGCATGCCCATTATGTGATCCCAATGGACGTGGGAGAGAAATATGTCATAGCGGCGCGCGGTCTCGGGACCGTAGTCCGCCAACGCCTTTTGGCCCAGTTCCCGCAGGCCAGATCCCATGTCGCAGATCATCGCGTTCTCGCCGCCGACAATTTCGACACAGGACGAATTGCCGCCAAAACCATGGGAGATGGCGAATTCCAGTTCATCATCTACAAACTGGTCCAGTTCGGCATCCGTCGTGAATTTACGGCCATTAGCGGCGCGCAGGGCCGCAATCACTTTGTCGCGGACCCCCTGACCGCTCAATGCGGTAGGCAACGATCCGCGCGTACCCCAGAACCGTAAGATCATGGCGCTAACCCAGCCAGAAAGTCCATGCCCGGGACGGGACGCCGCCATTGTGATCGCAGATCAACGCTAACCCCCGCCCAGTGCCGCCAACGCGGCGGCGCGGTCATCATAGACGGTAAACACCATATCAAACCGGCTGATCTGAAAGATTTCGCGCATTTGCGGACCAAGCGCAGCCACCACGATGTTGCCGCTCTGACCCTTGCACTGCTTCGCAGCCAGCATCAAAATTCGCAGTCCAACGCTGCTGATGTATTCCACGTCGGACATATCCAACACCACCGATACCCCGCCCTCGCGGCAATCCGCGAGACGCGGCATCAAGGCATCCTGGAATTCCTGGACAGTTGAATGGTCTATGCGGCCAGCCAGGCAGATTACCCGGATACCCCCCACATCCTCTTCCAACAATTCCATAGCGAACGATCCGCTGCCCCGCCGGCGAAAATACCGTCATGTTCCGTGACCCAGCAAATCCCAGGGTCGACCTACCCACGACAGACAGCGGGCATTCTCACAGGTTCGAAATTAAATGGCAATGACAGCGCCGCATGCGGGCGATATTTCGTGTCCCACAGTGACGGCGGCAAAGCAGCCGGCGTCGTCAACTACCGGCAGCGGACCGTTTCACGTTGGCCGGGCGCCAGCCGGTTATATCCCTGGTTGGTTTGCCGAACAGGTAACCTTGTCCATACCGGACGCCGACTTCACGCAAAAAGCTCGACGATTCTTCCGTTTCCACCATCTCGCCGACGGTATCGATACCGAGGTCCCGGCACAACATAACGATGGAGCGGATGAAAGCCTTGCCCTTGGCCGAATTCTGTGCCTGCTGCACATAAGCACCATCGATCTTGACGCAATCAACGTCCAATGCGTTCAAATATTGAAAGGCCGCCGACCCGGATCCGAAATCGTCCAGACAGACCGCGTGGCCCATGTCGCGGAGGGATCCGAGATAATTGTTGGTGGCTTCCAGATCGTTGATCACCGACGATTCCGTAACCTCGAACTGCAGCCAACTGCGCGGCGGCGAAAAATGGCCGAGCAATTGCAGAAGCTTATCTAGGAACACGGGCGATTCCAGTGACCGCCCGGACAGATTGACAGCAACGGAGAGTTCCCGGCCTTGCTTCTTGATTTTTTCGAGGTGTCTCATGACGCGCCCGCAAATGGCAAGATCGAGTTCGGTAATCACCCCCGTGTCTTCGGCGAACGTTATAAATTCATAAGGGGAGTCTTCCGGACCTGCACCATTCAGTCGCAACAAAGCCTCATAATGGTGAACGTCCCGGTTTCTCAGATCGACGATCGGTTGATAATAAGTGCTGAAGTCGCCAGTCACGACAGTATTCTTGAACACCGCGATTTTCGCTCGGGTGTCCTTCAGCATCATTTTGTAGCCTTGCTGCAGGTCCTTGATTGTGAACGAGCCACGTTCGGCGGAAAATCTGTTGATCGTGTACAACAACGCCTTGGCGTCATCAAAATCCGACAGCTCTTCGCCTTCCAAATCGATGGAGGCGGACTGTACCTTGATCCCCTGCCCTTTTGGATCTGCTTTCCGGGCGCGAGCGCTAATTGCATCTTCCAGGGAGGGAATATCTACATCTGGATCATGCACGACGCCAAAATGCTCGTTGTCCAATTGGCCGGCCGCGTCGCCGGAAATGGATCGCGCCTTGATATTGACGTTGATGTCTGTCATCAGATCAACCGCATCGACCTCGTCCATACGGGCCATGACCTTGTCCAGGCCCTCTAGATCCAGCAGGGTCAGAATGGCGGGATGATCGCCGCTTTGCGCCGCCTTCAAGGCGTCCTGCGCCGCATGCGAGAAACCTTCCTTGTCCATGAGGTCGCTCATGGCGGTGCGACCGTCGACAATCCGGTTGATGGAAAGATAGAGGCCGCCGCCATTGATCGACAGATAGGTGCCTCGCAGTTCGATACGTGTCGGTTCATTAGCCTGCGATAGGGCATGCAAATGCAAAGGACCGAACCGGCCTTGTTTGACCGCGAGGTCCCAGCATGCCTGCATCGTTGCGCGATCATCCGGTGCGAGCAGGTCAAGAAAATCCCGCCCAAGCAAGTTCTTGGCATCGGCACCGATCATGGATCTGATGGCGCCAGTGGCGTAACGAACCTGCCTTTCCTTGTCCAGTTCGACAAATGCATCGGCGGCTGAAAACGCGAAGGCGACGAAGCGATCGCGTTCGCGCTTTAAATCCGCCCCCGAATTTTCGCTATTACTCATTCCGGCCACATTACGTTTTTAAGGGATTGACGTGTCGATCCAACGTTAGACTAGCGATCAAAGGTGAAATCGGCATTAACGCTATTGAATTCATTACATTTCCGACGCAGGGTCAGTTTCCATGAGAATGGGAGGCATTCGCAGATTCATTTGACCAAAAAAGTGCAGAATTCTGGGGATAATGAACGCCTCCGCTTGCTTCCGATCGCCGTGCGCCTGCTTTGGATGCAGTTGGTTGGAGGTTTTGCAGTACTCGGTATCATTGTATTTATTGCTGATCGCCTTCACAGCGCAAATCCTGGCGCGGATTTCATAAGCTTTTACGCCGCCGCCCACCTGGCCATGTCGGACCGGGCGGTTGTTTTGTTCGACTGGTCCGCATTCGGTGCAGCGCAAGCGTCCTTGATCTCCGGATCGATCAATCCGTTGCCCTGGCATTATCCCCCACCCATCTTGTTATTCATCGCGCTGTTGGCTCATCTGCCCTATTTGCCAGCCTTTGCGGTCTGGGTCCTAGGACAGCTGGGGCTGCTGCTCGCGGCCGTCCGCGCGCTGCCTGGAACTGGGTTCAAGTATCTCGCCGCCTTGGTTTTCCCAGCGACCATCACCAACATGCTGGCCGGCCAGAACGGCGCGTTAAGCGCGGCGCTCCTGGGGGGCGGTCTGACTATCCTCGATCAGCACCCGAGGTTCGCCGGCGTCCTCTTTGGACTGCTGGTCTACAAGCCGCAATTCGCCATGCTGTTGCCGTTCGCCTTGTTGGCCGCCAGGGCCTGGCAGACCATTGCGGCTGCCTTGATCAGCGCGGCCTTAGTTTCTTTGGCGAGCTTGGCTGCGTTTGGATATGCGCCCTGGCTGGCATTCATGGACAATGCCGGCAAGCTGGCCACCATGATGCAGGGTGGCGGCGTAAGTTGGGCAAAGATGCCCACGGTATTTGCGGCCTTTCGGCTTTGGGACATAGACAGCGGCTTTGCCATGACCGCTCAGGCGATCTGCGCGGTGGTGGCGGCCGGAGCGGTCATATTGGTATGGCGCGTCGCCGGGAACTTGGCCCTGCGCGGGCCTGCGTTGCTGTTTGCAACGTTCCTGGCGACGCCATACGCGTTTTTTTATGATTTGGTGGTGCTCTTATTCGCCATTGCCTGGCTGCATCGCGACGATGCCAGCCGAGGAACCAATTTTGTTATTGTTGCCCTTTGGGTCGCACCAGTGGCCCTTTGGGTGTTGGCGAAATACAGCCAGTTTTCTCTTTGGCCGCTCTTCTTAGGCGGCGGGCTGGCTTGGGCCCTTTATCAGGCCAGATGCTGCAACAGATAGACAAGGATGCCAGCCAAAACCAGCCAACCGGCGACGACCCAGATTGACGGCATCCGAGACGGATTCGTATCGCTAATTTCCATGTTGTTCTCTTTCATCTTCTTCCTTGCGCGTAGCGCCATGGCAACTTTTACAAACGGTTGTTGACATCAACACCTATAAACATGCAAGAACCGCGCCAATCATGCCAACATGGTAAACGGCGGTTAACTGTCGTTTTTTCGTCGCATCATCCAGCGGACTCCCAAAACGGAACAACGACTGCGAAGCGTTCGTTTCAAACTGGGATTTTGGAGCTCGCGTCTACCTGTAACACATTGGTAACACTCGCTAATTACTTGGAAAGCATTGCCCGCTAGGGTTGGCCACAGAGGCACAACAAAACGGCGAATTCCGATGACAGACACCGCGATAATACAGCCGTACCCGGGCCGCCCGTCGGACATTGTGGTTCCTATGCAACTGCGCGCGGACGACAGTACCATTCGGCTACATTTCTGGTTCATCGCCTGCCATCTGATCTGGGGCCTGTTGGCCGCCGGCTTCGCGATGTGGCTCTACACAATGGTGGAGCAGCCAGCACCTGCATTCTGGGTGTTTTTGGCTTTGACGACCTCGCTTCTTGCGCAACCACTTCTGTTCCGGCTTTTAGGTACTATTGAGCTGCTGTCTTGCATCTCGGTACTGATCCTGAACGTCATGGTGATCATCGCGGTGTATTACTTCGGTGGTTACCTGTCACCGGCTTTACCATTCTCAATCGTCATTCCTTTGTTCTGCCTGTTTTTCCTGAACAAGCTGGGGCAAATCGCAGGTCTGTCCACGCTTGCGGCCGGTTACGGCTTGCTGGTCCTGCAATTCGGCAGTGGCCATGAACTGCCGCGCCAGCTATCGGATCAGCAGCTCGCCGGGCCCTTTCTGTTTGCCGTCATCACGGCGGCTCTCTCGGCATTGATCATGGCGCGGGCCTATTTGGAGCAATTCCAGCGTTCACGAGACAGCCTGCACGCGGAAACCGCGCGCCACTGGGATACAGCGCAGAATTTGGCAAGAACCCGCAATCTGGTCGATCAGACTGCCATGGCCAAGGGACGTTCCATTGCCGCCATTTGCGGCGAGATCAGGCTACCCCTCAATGCCATAATCGGCTTCGCGCAAATCATCAGCCGCGAACTGATGGGCAAGCTGTCGGACGATCGCTACCGTTCCTGCGCCTCGGATATCGAAAGCAGCGGCATGCATCTCCTCGGCATCATCGACGAAGTCATGGATCTGGCCCGGGTTCAGACCGGCGATCTGGAACTGAGTGAGGTAGACATCGACCTGAACGAACTTGTCGGCAACAGCCGGGAAGCCACGATCGGCCTGGCCCAGGCGCGCAAGGTCGACATCTCGGTCAACCTGCCCAAGGACGTCATGACAGTCCGCGCCGACAAAAGCCGCCTGCAGCAGATCGTCATTGCGCTCCTTTCCAATGCGATCGTCTTGGTCAGTGGCGGCGGCCGTCTTCATGTTCAGTTATCAAGAACCGCGGCCGGCGAAATTCTCTTGCTACTTCGGGCCAGAGGCAGCCGGGTATCGCCTCAGCGCCTGGCAATGGCCATGGAACCTTTCAGTGAGACGCCCGGCGGGGATAGTTCCGAACGTCTGGGTGTGGGCTATGGCTTGCCGATCGCGCGCCGCCTCATCTTGCTACATGGCGGTAGCCTGGACGTCGGAGGCCCCAAACCGGACGAAATTCACATCATCATGAAGCTGCCCGCCGACCGCCTGCAATAAGGAAAAATTCTGCAGCTTGAGCCAGTGTTGGCTATGATCACGGCAGGATACGTGGGACACCGTGCCATGAAGAATACCGCCCTGGCAGCGCTGCTTGCGACGACGATGGCCTTGATGCCGTGGGAGCCGGCGGACGCCAGCGATTTCCAATACGCTCAGCGCCTCTATTCCCTAGGCGATTACGCAGGCGCCATCGAAATCTGGCGGGACCTGGCCCAGAAAGGCGACGCACGGGCCCAATACAGCATTGCCGTCATGTATCGTAAGGGCCAGGGGGTGGCGCAGGACCCGGCGAAAGCTCTTGAATGGGCACGCCAGTCGGCGGAACAAGGTTATGAACCAGGCCGAAGATTGGCCGAGGCATTGCAGCCGAAACCCAAGGCGGCAAAATCTTCGGAAAAGGCGCAGTCGGATAAGAGTGGCGAAACTCGCAAGCCCCGCTCCCAGATGACCGAACTGGAAGCGATGGAAGCGGCGGTGGAGGACGTGATTGCGCAGATCCAGAAAGAGATCGGGCCGGAAGGTAGGTTGCACCACGGGCCACTGCAATCGCAGAAAGTTGACGGCACAATAAGAGTCACGGTGCCCGATGTGCGGGTCACCTCAGTGCAAGGCGATATTTACGAATTCGGCGATGTACTGGTCGATATTCAGCGCAGCACCGACCGTTTTGACACCGTCAACATCACCTTGCCGGGCGAAATACCCTTTAGCGATCGGCATGGCAACAATGGCCGGATCACCGTCGCCGAAAGGGTGGCGCGCCTGACCTGGGACCGGCAATTACAGTACAGCACGGAGTTCGAATTCCGGCTGGGGACGATGGCCTTCCTTCTTGACGATGGCACCGAGCGGGCCCGCATCGGCGAGATCCTGGTCAAGGCCGAGGTGAAGGAGAAGGCGGGGCAGTGGACCGGACCGGTGCGCCTGGCCATCACCGGCGTTGACGTCAGCGATGGAAAAGACGGTCGTTTGCGGCTGCAAGAGGCTTCCATGACGCTACAGATAAATGGCGTAGGCTTGCCAGAAAAGGGTGCTGTGATAGGTACCAAAAACGCTGGAGACGAGACGTCTGGCGGAACTTTGGCCTTGCAGAAGGTGATGGATACCGGTGGCGGTCTAAGCTTCGCCACCGTGATCAAAGGCCTAAACGCCGAAAGTCTACAACAAGGCGACTTCCGCCTAGACGATGCCCGGTACGGATTGGAATTCGCGGTTGTCGGCGAAAAACTGATGAACATCGATTTCAATATCCGGCAAAACGGATTGAGCGGCAGCGGACAGAATGCACCGGAAGCGCTACTACCACGCGACATTGACATTAACCTCAGATTGGAGAATCTGCCGTTGGAGACCGTGATCAACGTGGGCGCCACGGCAGCAATTGAAGCGGCCCTCCTGGGACAAGTCAGTTCAGGTCCGGAAGTGTTCCAGAAACTGCGCCGAGACTTTAGCGCCGCCGCGACCGTGCTACGTCTGAAGCAGGCCAGCATAAAGGCTGGCGAATACGACATCGCCTTGGCCATGACCTTGCTGGCGGACGCAGATGCCAAGGCGGGTTTCGTCGGTGGTGGTGATTTGCGGATACGCGGCCTCGAAAAACTATTGACCGCACTGAATCTGAAAGACGCGCCTCCAATCGCAGAATTTGCAAAGAAGGGTCAAGCCATCGAAGGCGGGCGCGGCCAATTGTTCGCCATCGCTGCCCGCCCCGATGGCCAACTGACTGTGAACGGGGACCCGGTGGCCAATCTCGTGCCCACCCCGGACAAGACGAAATGAACCTTCAAATCCGTCTGCCAATTCGCACGGAAATCCCGAGACGCCAATAAGAGGATCCGCCACCGCCGCTATGGAACATCTCAGCCGCGATATGGCCACCCTGTTGGGTCTGGCCGCCTTGTTCGGATACATCAATCATCGGTACCTCCACCTTCCCCGCACCATCGGCTTGGTGATGATCGCCATGGCGGCCTCCCTCGCCGCCCTGGGTATCGATGCCCTGGTACCGGGCTGGGGCGTTGGGCCGGGGCTGCGTTCTGCGTTGATAGAGATCGATTTCACCGCCACCTTGATGAACGGCATGTTGGGCTTTCTCCTCTTCGCCGGCGCCCTGCATGTTGACTTGGGGCAACTGGCCCGGCGTGGCTGGCCCATCGCGGCGATGGCAACGGGTGGTTTGTTGCTCTCCACGGCGGTGGTTGGATTGGGTATCTGGCTAGCTTTCGACTTATTCGGACTAGGCTTGCCATTGATCTATTGCTTGTTGTTTGGTGCCCTGATTTCTCCCACCGACCCTGTGGCCGTACTAGGTATTCTGAAAACCGCCAAGGTACCGGCCAGTCTGGAGGCCAAGATCGCAGGTGAAAGCCTGTTCAACGACGGCGTCGGCGTCGTGGTTTTTGTCATCCTGCTGGCGATGGCCACATCCGATGCGGCAACGGTGGAACCTGGTGCCATTGCAATCCTGTTCCTGCAGGAAGCTGTCGGCGGTGCCGTCCTAGGCCTTGTCGCCGGTCTGGTGGCGTTCCTGGCTCTGCGATCTATCGATGAATACAATCTCGAGGTCATTATCACTTTGGCCCTGGTGACCGTCACCTACGAAATTGCCCATATGCTGCACACCTCTGGCCCGATCGCGGTTGTCGTGGCCGGCTTGTTGATCGGCAACCATGGTACGCGCCTGGCCATGAGCGAAACCACCCGGGAGCATCTGAACAATTTCTGGACCTTGATCGACGAAATCCTCAACGCTGTTTTGTTCCTACTCATCGGTCTTGAGGTGGTCTTGATTTCAGTCTCGCCGGGATTGGCCTGGGTCGCCCTGATTGCCATTCCCCTGGTCCTCGGCGCACGCTTCATCGCGGTTTCCATACCTATAGGCCTGTTGGGATTGTTCCGAGAGTTTACCAAGGGCGCCATTCCCGTTTTGACCTGGGGCGGCCTGCGGGGCGGCATATCCGTCGCCCTGGCCCTCTCGCTGCCGGCGGGACCGGAAAAGGATGCCATCGTTACAGTCTGCTATGCAGTGGTGGTCTTTTCCATTCTGGTCCAAGGCCTCACCATCGGTGGACTTGTCCGCCGCGTGGTTCCGCCGCAAATCGAGGAGTCGAACCATGACTAGTCCAAAGCGCGATGTGGAAGTCATTGAAAAACGAACAGCCTACCAGGGCTATTACCGCGTTGATGTATACCGATTGCGCCATAGTCTCTATCGAGGTGGCATGGGCCCAGAAATTACCCGAGAAATTCTTGACCGCGGCCAAGCAGTCATGGTCCTGCCATATGATCCGATACGTGATGAGGTTGTTCTTATTGAACAGTTCCGCATGGGACCGTTCGTACGTGGCGATCAGCCGTGGAGCCTGGAAGTTGTCGCCGGAATGATTGAGGACGGCGAAGACAAGGAAGATGTTGCACGCCGTGAAGCCAAGGAAGAGGCCGGAATTGAACTTTTTGATATGAAGCAGATTATGGGTTGCTACACCTCTCTCGGTGCTGTGACCGAGTACATCACGATCTTCTTTGCCCGTACAGATTCCACGATGGCAGGCGGAATACATGGCGTGGCCGAAGAAGGTGAGGATATCAAAGTCGTGGTCCTGTCATTTGACGAGGTTATGGTCGCCATGGAGGCAGGCATCATCCGTGCCGCGCCGGTGATCGTCGCGGTGCAATGGCTGGCTTTGCATCGTGAGGAAATCCGGGCCCGTTGGCTCAAATAACACAAGGACAACGTGATTTATCCGCATTCACTTGTCGACCCTGGTTAAAGCGCATACTGTGCCGAAAATTCAGAAAAACGAATGTGGAGCACGACATGGACGTACGCCAGGGTTTCATCGACAGCATCGGCAACACCCCGTTGATCCGCCTGAAAAAGGCCTCGGAATTGACCGGGTGCGAAATCTACGGCAAAGCCGAGTTCCTTAACCCCGGCGGTTCGGTCAAGGACCGGGCGGCTTTGGCCATTGTGCAAGCGGCCGAGGCCCGCGGGGAGTTGAAGCCTGGCGGCATCATTGTCGAGGGTACGGCGGGAAATACAGGCATCGGTCTTGCCCTGGTGGCGAACGCCAAAGGGTACAAGACCATCATCGTGATCCCCGAGACGCAGACCCAGGAAAAAAAGGACATGTTGACCATGTGCGGCGCCGACCTGCGGCAAGTGCCCGCCGTACCGTATAGGGATGACAACAACTACATCAAATTTTCCGGCCGCCTGGCAGACGAAATGGCCGCTAGCCATGCGCAAGGGGCGATTTGGGCCAATCAATTCGACAACGTGGACAACCGCCAGGGCCATTACGAAACCACGGGCCCCGAAATCTGGCGCCAGACCGACGGCAAGGTAGACGGCTTTATCTGCGCTGTGGGCTCGGGCGGCTCGTTGGCCGGCATCGCCAAGTACCTGCGGGAGCAAAACCCCAACGTCACCATCGGCCTGGCGGATCCGCCCGGCGCGGCGCTCTACAACTATTACGCCAATGGCGAATTGAAGGCGGAAGGATCCTCAATCACCGAAGGCATCGGTCAGGGACGCATCACCGCCAATTTAGAAGGATTGACGGTGGACAAGCCGTTCCACATTCCGGACGAAGAATCCCTGCAGATCGCCTTTGATCTGATTATCGAGGAAGGCCTGGTCTTGGGCTCCTCGTCGGGCGTCAACGTCGCCGGTGCGATCCGCCTGGGCCAGGAATTGGGGCCCGGGCATACCATTGTGACCTTGCTTTGCGACGGCGCCCAGCGTTATCAAAGCAAAATGTTCAATCTGCCCTTCCTGCGGGAGCAGGGTTTGCCCGTGCCCAGCTGGATGGACGGCTAAGATCGAAAGAGGTGCCCATGACCGAACTGGTATTCCGAGACGACCCCTATGCCAAGAGCTGCGAAGCCACCATCACCGCCATAAACGACCGCGGCGGCATAGAGTTGGATCGGACGGTGTTTTACCCGACAGGCGGCGGTCAGCCGGGCGATATAGGCACATTGACCCTTGCCGATGGCAGCGCCATTACCATCGCCACCACGGTCAAGGGCGAGGGACCGGAAGACGTCATCCACGTACCAACAGAAGGCCAGGAACTGCCAGCCGTTGGCACCGCTGTCACCGCAGCCATCGATTGGGACCTGCGGTATCGCCTTATGCGCATTCATACCTGCCTGCATTTGCTCTCATCCGTGGTGGAATACCCGGTTACCGGTGGACAGATTAGCGATGGCCGTGGACGCCTGGATTTCGATATGCCGGAGATGACCGTGGAAAAAGAGGCTGTCACTGCCCGCCTGAACGAACTCATCAACGAGGGCCATCCAGTCAACGTGGGTTGGATCACGGACGAGGAACTGACCGCCCAACCGGATTTGGTGAAGACCATGTCCGTGAAACCTCCCATGGGCCAAGGCCGTGTGCGCCTGATTGACGTGGATGGTTGCGACCTGCAGCCCTGTGGTGGCACTCATGTGGCTAACACTTCGGAAATCGGCCCGGTGCGGGTTCGGAAAATCGAAAAGAAAGGTCGGCAAAACAGGCGAATATCTATTGAGTTTTCTGAATAAAAACAAATTAGTACATATGTTTATTAAGGTGATATATGAGTAATTCGCACACCGTCTCAACCGCTTGGCTGGCCGACAACCTGGGCCGGGTCAAAGTCCTTGATGGATCATTCTACCTGCCGGCGGAGAATAGGGATGCCGAGGCAGAATACAACGCCGGCCATATACCCGGCGCCCAACGTTTCAACATCGATAAAGTCTGCGCCTCTGGATCCGATTTGCCCCATATGTTTCCAGATGCGGGCACCTTCGCCGACGCGGTGAGCGCCATGGGAATCGGCAATGATGACAAGGTGGTCACTTACGACGGCGGCAAATTGACCGGCGCCTGCCGGGTCTGGTGGATGTTCCGCGCCTTTGGTCATGACAACGTGGCCGTCTTGGACGGCGGCTATACGAAATGGACAGCGGAGGGCCGGGACGTAGAAAGCACGGTTGCCACGCCGGCGGCAGCAAGTTTCTCGGCCAGCTATCGGCCGGAAATGGTTCGTTCCGTGGAGCAGATGCTGGCTATGATCGAACAGGGGGATGAGACCCAAATTCTTGATGCCCGCAGCAAGGGCCGCTTTGAAGGCACCGCTGCGGAACCCCGGGCGGGGTTGCGCTCGGGACACATGCCCAGCGCCTATAACCTGCCCTACGATCAGTTACTGAACGAAGACGGCACATTGCGGTCGTCTGACGAATTGCGCGTTCTGTTCACCGGGGCCGGCGTCAATCTGGATAGGCCGGTCGTTACGTCCTGCGGCTCCGGCGTTTCGGCGGCCGTACTGCTTTTGGGCCTGGTCAGCCTGGGCCACGACGCAAATACTCTCTATGACGGCAGTTGGTCGGAATGGGGCAGCCGTGACGATACACCCATCGTGACCTAATAAGCATGAAACTGCGAAACTATCAGGCGAGCGATGAAGCGGCCGTCGTCGATTTGTGGCAGCGTGCCGGCCTGATGCAGAACCCCTTGAACGACGCCCGCAAGGATATTGCCTTTTGTCTTGAGGGCGGACATGGGGAAATCCTGATCCTGGAGGACGCAAACGAGGTAGTGGCGACGGCCATGGTGGGCCAGGACGGCCATCGCGGCTGGATCTACTACGTTGCGGTAGAACCGGGGCGCCAGGGAGAATATCTGGGCCGGCGCATTGTGCGTGCGGCGGAACGGCGCCTAAAGGCACAAGGCGTGCCGAAAGTGCATTTGATGGTGCGCGGCAGCAATACACAGGTGGTCGGCTTCTACCAGCGCCAGGGCTACCGCGTGGAGCCGGTCACCACCATGAGCCGCCGCCTGGATGGCGAAGCGTTGGAAGTCGGCCACCAGATGGACGACGAGCCAGTCATTATCACCTATCTGGAGATGACGGACCGCCCTACCCTGCCCCAGGCCATTCCCAAGGCCAAACAATATGCGCTCATGGGCGCCCACCAGATTACTACCGGATTTTACCGCTATCTCTATGATGCCGTGGGCCGGCCCTGGTACTGGACCGACCGCAAAAAGCTATCGGATGAAGAATTGGCGGCGGTTCTCGAGGACGAGGCGGTGGAGGTCTATGTCCTGTATGTGGGCGGGGCGCCGGCGGGCTTTTTCGAACTGGATTACAGGGACTTGCCGACGGCGGAGTTGGCCTATTTCGGCATCATGCCAGACTATATCGGCTTGGGTCTTGGGCCTTATCTTCTTGTCCAGGCGATCGATATGATGTGGCAAAAGGAGCCCGAGCGCGTCATCGTCAACACCTGCACGCTCGACCACCCCAAGGCCCTGCCCCTCTACCAGCGCATGGGTTTTCGCCCCTACGACCGTCAAGAGGTACCGGCCCCCTGGCAGGACTCGGACAACATATTGGATTTTGCGTAGGTACTCTCCGACTAGAATGCTTCAACGGTTCGGTGCGTTGATCCTTCCGGCGCCACCTAATGTGTCAGAATCTGGCTTAGGAACAGTTGCGTACGGTCGGACTTGGGATTGTTGAAGAACTCTTCCGGTTCGTTCTGCTCAACAATCTCGCCTGCATCCATGAAGATTACCCGGTTGGCAACCTTTCGCGCGAAGCCCATTTCATGGGTCACACAGATCATGGTCATGCCCTGCTCGGCCAACTGGATCATCACTTCCAACACTTCCTTGATCATCTCGGGATCGAGGGCCGACGTGGGTTCATCGAACAGCATGATACGTGGGTTCATGCACAATGAGCGGGCGATGGCGACACGCTGCTGCTGGCCGCCGGAGAGTTGACCGGGATACTTTAGCGCCTGCTCGGGAATTCGGACGGTCTCAAGAAAACGCATGCCGATCTCTTCCGCCTCGGCCTTGGGCATCTTACGAACCCAGATCGGCGCCAAAGTACAATTCTCCAGCACCGTCAAATGGGGAAACAGATTGAAGTGCTGGAACACCATGCCGACTTCCCTGCGCACGGCGTCGATATTCTTCAGATCGTTGGACAGTTCCACGTTGTCCACCAGGATCTGGCCTTCCTGATGCTCCTCCAGCCGGTTGATGCAGCGGATTAGCGTCGATTTGCCGGAACCCGAGGGACCGCAAACCACGATACGTTCGCCCTGATTAACGGTCAGGTTGATGTCCTTGAGCACATGGAACGAGCCATACCACTTGTTCATGCCGGTGATCTGAATGGCGACCTCGTCCGAGATCTTCATTCGTGACTGATCAACTTCAACATCAAGTTCCGTATCGGTAGCACTCATAATCTTTCCCCTTTTTCCGGCCCGATAATGCCTAGTGGCCGGTGTGTAGCTTGCGTTCGAGGTACATGGAGTACCGCGACATGGCGAAGCAGAAGACGAAGAAAACAAAACCGCAGAAGAAATAACCCTCTTTCGACAGGCCGATCCACTGGGCATCGGTGACGGCCAACTGCACCATGGTCAATAGATCGTTCAGGCCGACGATCTGCACCAGGGTGGTGTCCTTGAAGATACCGATGAACAGGGACACGATGGCCGGGATCATGATCTTCAGAGCCTGCGGCAGGATGATCAGGCCCATTGTCTTCCAATAACTCAGGCCCAGGGCATCCGAGGCTTCGTACTGGCCCTTGGGCAAGGCCTGCAGGCCGCCACGGACCACTTCGGCCATATAAGCGGCAATGAAAATTGTCAGACCTATCAGCACCCTGGTCAATTGGTCGAAACTGGTGCCGGGCGGCACGAACAGGGGCAAGATCACCATGGCCATGAATAGGATGGTAATAATGGGCACGGATCGGAAGAATTCGATCACCATGATACAGAACCACCTGATGATGGGCATGACACTGCGCCGGCCCAGGGCCAGCATAATGCCCAATGGCAGCGCCCCCGTAATCGCCACCGCCGATATGATGAAGGTCAATAACAGACCACCCCACTTGTCATTGGTGACATGTGACATGCCAAATACACCGCCCGAGAACATAAAGTAGGAAATGACCGGGAACGGTAGTAGTAGGAACAATGCGACCCAGCCGCGATAGGGCAGACCGTCGGTCAGCATGTAAACGATCAGCAACAGGCCCACGGCAACGATGATGGTGGGACGCCAACGTTCCTCTTTGGGATAGAAACCATAGAGGAACTGGTCATATCGAATGCCGATGAAAACCCAGCATGCCCCTTCGATGACCACGTCTTTCTCGACCACCACCTTGGCATATTCGCGGCCTTTGGCGCGGACTACGGTTTCCACTTCCTTGCGCTCCCAGCGCACGTTGGGCGTTACCCCTTCAGGCACGACGATGCGGTCCGCAGTGGTTTCGATATCGACAAAGCTGCCATCGGGCATTTCGCCCTTGGTCTTGACCTTGTCATAGACGATCTTGATGTTGGGTTTGCAAGCTTGGCGGTCATTGCCGGTGAAATGAGCGTCGAACAACGCCCAGTTCACGATCGGCGGGACGGCATAAAACAGGGCGATAAGTCCTATCACCGTGAGAATGCTGTTGAACCAATCCGGAAAAAGGTTATTGCGCAACCAGCCCAACAAACCCACCGTACTGGCGGGGGGCGCCTTGTCAGGCTTGGGGGTAAAGACGGCCTGGGCTTCGCCATAGTCTGAATGGCTCATGGCATCACCTCTCCACCAACGCCACGCGGGCGTTGTACCAGTTCATGAAGCCCGAAATACTAAGCGATATGAAACAATAGGTACCCATGACCATGGCCATGCATTCCAACGCCTGGCCGGACTGGTTCAGAACCGTACCCGCCCAAACTTGGGTCATCTCTGGGTAGCCGATGGCCGGCGCAAGGGATGAATTCTTGGTCAGGTTCAGATACTGGGAAATCAGCGGCGGAATGATGATCCGCATGGCCTGGGGAATGATCACCAGGCGCAATGTCGTGCCCGGCTTGATGCCCAGGGCGTGGGCCGCTTCTGTTTGCCCTTTTGAAACCGCCTGGATACCGGCACGGACAATTTCGCCGATGAAGGCGGCGGTATAGATGGTCAAAGCCAACAACAACGCGAGGAATTCCGGGATGATGACCGTACCGCCCTTGAAACCAAAGCCTTGCAGCCTCGGAATACTCCAATCCCAGGGCATACCCGTTACCAGCGCAGCGATGATGGGAAGCCCGAAGATCAGGCCGAGACCCACCCACACCGTGGGAAAACCCTGGCCGGTCTCATCCCGTCTCTTTTTCACCCAGCTTCGCAGAATAATGGTCGCGACGATGCCAATGGCAAATGCGATGGGGATCGCCATAAAACCGGGCTGCGCCTCAAGGGCGGGATAAAAGATACCGCGATTGTTGATATAGATATCGCCCGGCAGCACGATGGAACTGCGCTGCTGCGGCATCAATTGCAAGACGCCGATGTACCAGAACAGCATCTGCAGCAATAGCGGGATGTTCCGGAAAATCTCCAGATAAATCGCCGCGAGACGGGATATCAGGTAGTTCTTGGACAGTCGCATGACGCCCAGGAAGAAACCCAGGATCGTTGCGAAAATGATGCCGACGACTGAGACGAACAAAGTGTTCAGAACGCCAAGAATGAACACCGTCCTATAGGGAGAGGCTTCCGAATATTCAATCAACGAGAACGGCACGCCAAAACCGGCCGGATGATTGAGGAACTCGAAGCCGCTGGCGATACCCCGTTGTTCCAGATTATCCAGGGTATTATTGGTCAGCCAGACGATGAATATGACCACGCCGCCGGCCATGATGACTTGATAAATGATGGAGCGAACCCTGGCGTCATAAAACCACGACGCTTTCGCCGGCTTGGCACTCCCTTCGGCTACGGCCATCACACCCCCCGTGCCAGAATTATTGTTTAACCAATGTCGTTTGGCCGCCGACACCCGTCCCATTTTTTTCAGCCAAAATGGGGCCGGAACATAATGATGCCGAAAGCCTGCTTATTCTACTAGCCCATATGACAGGACGCGCCCGGCTCATTCGAGCCGGACGCGCCCAACGTCTATACGGTCATCAACATTGCGAACCGCAATGTAGCGATCAACGGAACGGCGGTGAGTACAGGATGCCGCCCTTGTTCCATGGGCCGTTGACGCCACGGGCCAGCTTGATCGGCGTGTTCGGGCCGATGTTGCGCTCGTAGCTTTCGCCATAGTTGCCGACCTGCTTGATGATCTGCAGAGCCCAGTCGTTGGAAAGGCCGAGGCGTTCGCCATAGCCGCCCTCGACACCCAGCAGACGCCGGACTTCAGGATCGTTGGTCGAGCCCTTCATGCCGTCCACGTTGGCGGATGTCAGGCCTTTTTCCTCGGCAATGATCATGACGTTGAGGGCCCAACGCACCACGTCGCCCCACTGATTGTCGCCATGACGGACCAACGGACCCAAAGGCTCTTTCGAGATGACTTCCGGCAGCACCACGTGGGCGTCCGGGTTCGGCATCTGCGAACGTTGCGCGGCCAAGCCGGAACGGTCGGTGGTGTAGGCATCGCAACGGCCCGCGATGTAACCAGCGCGGATTTCGTCGGATTTTTCGAACACGACCGGGACGTACTTCATGTTGTTGGCGCGGAAATAGTCACCAAGGTTCAATTCTGTGGTTGAACCGGTGGTCACGCACACCGTGGCGCCGTCAAGTTCCAGAGCGGATTTTACACCCAGGTCCTTGCGAACCATGAAACCCTGACCGTCATAGAAGTTGATGCCGGTAAATTCGAAACCAAGCTTCACGTCACGATCAAAGGTCCAGGTGGTGTTCCGGGCCAGCATGTCCACTTCACCGGACTGCAGGGCCGGGAAACGGCTCTTGCCGGTGGTGGGCACGAAGCGGACCTTGGAAGCGTCACCCAGGACGCCCGCGGCGACTGCACGGCAAACATCGACGTCAAAACCAGCCCATTCGCCCTTGTCATTGGGCGCTGCAAAGCCGGCCAAACCCGTGGTGACGCCGCAGATCAGCTCCCCACGTTTTTTGATGTCATCCACGGTCCCTGCATAGGCCGCCGTGGCGAACATCGCCGCGCCGACACCCAAGGCCAGAATAGTTGTATTTTTCATTGATTGATCTTCCCTGTTATCAACATCTGTTGCGAACGCACTGATCCGACGAGACCTCTTACTAGACCCCGCCGTCTGTTCGATGCCACGCCCATGCGGTAATACGTGAACGCCTGGAAAGCGGCCACGAACAAGGGCGAAAGCGTACCCGACGGTAACAAACAAACCGGCAGGCCACAACCGGTTACAATAGGCGGGATATGAAAAAAATGGCGCCCTGAAAGCCGTGGTGGCATTATGCAGTGGCTAGTTTTCTTTAGGCGTTTGGGCCCCTGCCAATTCAGAGTATTCCCGCGATGAAAGACGAAACCAAATTGGTCACGACCGGCCGTGACCCGGAAAACAATCATGGCGTCGTGAACCCGCCCGTCTACCACGCATCCACCATTCTACATCCCACATTGGATGCTCTGGATAACTCGCGGGAGCGGCGTATGGCCGGTGAACGAGGCGTCTATTATGGCCGCAAGGGGACGCCGACCACTTTCTCCCTGGAGGATATGGTCTGTGCGGTGGAAGGCGGACACCGCTGTCAGGTTTATCCATCGGGACTGGCCGCCATCGCGGCATCCCTGTTGGCATTTCTGAAAGCCGGCGACCATCTGCTCATGACCGATGCGGCCTATGCCCCGGCGCGGCGTTTCTGCAACGACCTGGCCAGCCGCTACGATATCGCAACCACCTTCTACGACCCGGCCATCGGCGCCGGCATTTCCGACTTGATCCAGGACAACACCCGCGTTGTCTATGTCGAGGCGCCGGGCACCGCCACTTTCGTCATGCAGGATATCCCCGCCATTGCGGAAGCCGCACACAAAAAGGGCTGCGTCGTGATGATGGACAACACCTGGGCCTCGCCCCTGTATTGCAAGCCGTTCACCTTGGGCGTCGATGTCTCGATCCAGGCCGGTACCAAATATATCGTCGGTCATTCAGACGCCATGATCGGGACCGCATGCGCCACTGCGGAAGCCTGGCCCCCTATCGATGACATGGCTGGGCTGTTGGGCCACGCGGCGGGACCGGACGATGTCTACCTGGCCCAACGCGGCATGCGTACCTTGTCCGTGCGCCTGAAACAGCATTGGGAGAATGGACTGAAAGTGGCGGAATGGCTGCAGAGGCAGGATATGATCGAGGTTGTTATGCACCCCGCCCTGCCCGGCGATCCGGGCCACGAACTCTGGCGGCGCGATTTCCTGGGCGCCTCGGGCCTGTTCGGCACCACCTTGAAACCCTGTCCCCGTTCCGCTGTTGCTGCCTTGGTGGACGGTCTGGAATTGTTCGGCATGGGTGCTTCCTGGGGCGGCTACGAGAGCCTTGTCCTGCCTCAGGATCCCAATGCATTTCGTACGGTCACACCATGGCCTTATGAAGGTCAATGCATCCGCTTCCATATCGGCCTAGAGGATCCCGACGATCTGATCGCGGACCTGGCCGCCGGCTTCAAGCGGCTGAAAGCCGCCATGTAAATGACCGCGATCGGGGCAGTATTGGCTCTTCGCCTCTCGCTGTGTCTTTTCGTTTTGCTTCCGCTGGTTCGTCCTGCCGCGGCCCAAACCATAGATATTCTCGCTGCGGCCTCGACAACTGAGGCCATTACGGCCCTCGCCGCGACACTCGACGAGGCGCACGGCATTAAATTACGAGCCACTTTCGCAGCCTCTTCCACCCTGGCAAAACATATTGAGGCAGGCGCCCCCGCCCATCTCTTCCTTTCGGCCAATCCCCGTTGGCAACGGCATTTGGAAAATCGGAAACTGCTGGTGCCCGGCAGCTCCATCCCGCTGCTTGGAAACAGACTGGTCCTGCTGCACAGAGAAAATGCGCCACGCCTAAGCGAGTTGTCCCTCCTCGCCAAAGCTTTGGGGGAGGATCGCCTGATCATGGGTGACCCGGATCATGTTCCCGCCGGCATCTATGGCAAACAAGCCTTGGAAAAACTCGGCCTATGGCAGGCGGTTTCGCGGCGCGCGGTCTATGGCGCCTCGGTCCGCAACGCCTTGGCGCTATTGGCACGCGGTCAAGGGCGCTTTGCAATAGGTTATCAAACCGACGCCCGCGTGTACCGCAATGTCGCTATTGCCGCGACGTTTCCCGATGGCAGCCACGACGCCATCACCTACCCCCTGGCGATCGTGGAAGGATACGACAGCGAAGTCGTGCGCCAGGCATACCGGTTCCTACAAGGCGCGGCGGCCAAGGACGTATTCGAAGATTTGGGCTTTACCTTTCTGCCCAAGCCTCGCTAACTCATGGCCATGTTAAGCCCGTTGGAAATAGAGGCGCTGTCCCTGTCCCTGAAGGTGTCCCTTTGGGCCGTCGGCTGCAGCCTGATCCCCGGTATCGCCATAGCCTGGCTATTGGCGAGGCGCGACTTTCCTGGCAAGGCACTGGTGGACGGCATCGTGCATCTACCCCTGGTCCTGCCGCCGGTGGCACTAGGTTATGTCCTTTTGTTGCTGTTCGGCCGAAACGGCCCCATCGGCGCCTGGATGCACGAGGTCTTTGGCATTCATTTCGTGTTTTCATGGCGAGGCGCGGCGCTGGCGGCCGCGGTGATGGCCTTCCCCCTGTTGGTCCGCGCCGTGCGGCTCTCTATGGAAGCCGTGGACAGGCGTTTGGAAACAGCGGCCCGGACCTTGGGTGCCCGGCCTATACGCGTTTTTCTGACCATCACCCTGCCGCTAACGGCCCCTGGCATTTTGACCGGTGTGCTGCTGGCCTTCATCCGTTGTCTGGGCGAGTTCGGCGCCACCATAACCTTCGCCGCCAACGTGCCTGGCGAAACCCGTACTCTCCCCCTCGCGCTCTATTCCGCCTTGCAGGCGCCGGGCGGCGAGGATGCGGCAACGCGCATCGCCGTGATATCGGTGGTCTTGGCTATTTTGGCACTGGTGGCCTCGCAGTATCTTGCCAGGGCGGTCTCCAAGCGGATCGGGCTGGCCTGATGCTGGATTTGGACCTGACCGCCCGCATTGAGGATTTTCAAATCCAGGCGGCGTTTCAGGCAGACAGCGGCATCACTGCGCTGTTTGGCCCCTCCGGCGCCGGCAA
Source organism: uncultured Rhodospirillaceae bacterium (assembly GCA_964344935.1). Lineage (GTDB taxonomy): Bacteria > Pseudomonadota > Alphaproteobacteria. Next base: position 348,013 of record CAYFPL010000004.1, on the reverse strand, counting down.
AACGACCTTGATCAATATGCTCGCAGGGCTGCGGCAACCGGACAAGGGCCGTATCACTGTCCATGGCAGCGATCTGTTTAATAGTGAAAAAGGTATCAATCTGCCCCCGGAACGTCGGCGTCTTGGCTATGTCTTTCAGGAAAGCCGGCTGTTTCCCCATATGACCGTGGCTGGGAACTTATTATTCGGCCAGCGCCTGATCCCAAAAGACACGGTTGGCCTTGATTTCGATGGGGTTGTGGAGTTGCTTGCCCTCGAACCCTTGTTGCGCCGACGGCCAAGAACCCTTTCGGGAGGCGAACGCCAGCGTGTTGCCATCGGCCGGGCCCTGTTGGCGGCCCCAAGGCTGTTGCTGATGGATGAGCCTCTGGCCAATCTTGACGCGCCGCGCCGGGCGGAAATTCTTCCATTCATCGAATCCCTGCGCCGGGAATTCAACCTGACAATCGTCTACGTCTCCCACAATATGGACGAGATCGTCCGCCTGGCGGACCATCTGGTGGTGATGACCGATGGCGCCGTGGTGGCCCGGGGGCCGGTCGACGAGGTGACCTCGCGCCTGGACCTCCGCCCCTTGACCGGGCGTTGGGATGCCGGCGCGGTGCTGTCAACCAAGGTCGCCGAACAGGACCATCAAGACGGCCTGACCCGGCTGTCATTTCACGGCGGCGATTTGTGGCTGCCCCGGGTCGACCTGGCCATCGGTTCACCCCTTCGTATTCGGGTTCGCGCCCGAGATGTTTCCATCGCGCTTTCGCCGCCGGGGGATGTTTCGGTCCTCAACGTCTTTCCAGGCGACGTGGTCCAGGTAGGCGAAGACGACGGCCCCCAGGTGGATGTTTTGATCGATATTGGCAGCCCCATCTGGGCCCGGATTACCAAGCGTTCGCAGCGGGAACTAGGCATCGCACCCGGCCGCAAGGTGCACGCCATGATCAAAGCCATGGCGGTGGATCGCAGCGGAACGGGCCAATCGGATTGAGTTAGTTTTTGTCGGAGTCAGAGGGGATATTTGGCCGTTCCGCGACGCCTTCCGGCACAGCGACACTGCGCGGCGTCTGGCTATAGTAGAAATACGCCGGAAATGCGCCGACGATCAGGCTGATCACAATCAATCCGGGCCAATGAAAATCTTCAAGCCGCGCCATGCGGCCTCTGCGCAGGCTTTTCGCCACATAGACGATAATCAGAACAGCCAGGGCCGAAATCAGCCAAACCAACAAGAACGCGCTCATGGCGATCAAGCTAGCAGATTTCGATTCATAAATCGATGCCGCCTAGAGCCGCCGCGCGCGCCTTTGCCGCTGCCATAAGATAGGAAAGATCACTGCCCCCCAGCACCATGCGAACGCCCATGCGGATATATCGTTCCGCCAGATCGTCGTAGACGCCGCCCATGCCGGGCCATTTGCCGTTGTTGCGGCAGGCTGAAATCATGGTGTCATAGGCGGCCACAACATCGTCGTGATCGTACTGCCCGGGGATGCCCATTTCCGCGCACAGATCGTTGGTACCGATCAGCAGAACGTCTACACCCGGCACGGCGGCAATGGCATCGGCATTGGCGATGGCCTCAGGGCTTTCCAGCATGACCACGACCAAAAGATTGTCATTGATGAGCTTGGTCGCCTCGGCCATGGGCAGGCTTTCATATTCCAGGATCGCCGCGCCGCCAGCCAGGGAACGGTGTCCAATGGGCGGGTAGAGACATTGATCGACAACCCTGGCAGCTTCTTCGGCCGAATTGACGTGCGGCACAACGATGCCTTGGGCACCCGCATCCAACGGCCGGCTGGCGTGGTGATGCAGGTGGGAGGAAGCGCGGACAATAGGCGTGCAACCCGCATCCAGGCCGGCCACGTTGATATCGGCCACGGTCTCCATGTTCAGGGGGCTATGTTCCATATCAATGAACAGCCAGTCATAGCCGCAAACCTTGGCTACCTTGGCGATCTCCACCCCGCGCGCGATGCGCACGCCCATGCCGAGGGCCATCTCCCCCGCGGCTAATTTCTGTTTCGTGATGTTCTCGATCACGGCCATTGTATTCCCTCCTATACCGCCGAGACGATGCGTTCCTGGCAGGTTCTGATGACTTCGTCCCCTGGCCGTCGCCACCAGTTCTCCGCCGAGAAGATTTCAACTTCGATCAGCCCGTCATAGCCTGTGCCATTCACCCAACCCGTAATCTGCGGAATATCGACGACGCCATCGCCCATCATGCCCCGATCTAGCAGCAGATCGGTGGTCGGCACCAACCAATCGCAAACGTGATAGGCCAGCACCCGATCGCCGGCGCGAGCGATCTGCCCTTCCAGTTCCGGGTCCCACCAGACGTGATAGATATCGACTGCAACACCGACACCGTCGCCCAACTCATCACAAAGATCCAGGGCCTGGCGCAGTGTATTGATGGCACATCGGTCGGCCGCATACATGGGATGCAGGGGCTCGATCGCAACGGGCATGCCGGCGGCGCGGGCGTGGGGCAGGACAGCTCCCAGGCCGTCCCGGACCATGGACCTGGCACCGGCGATATCCTTTGAGCCTTCGGGCAGTCCGCCGGCAACGACGATCAAGCAATCGGCACCCAGGGCAACGGCCTGATCCACCGCCAGCCGGTTGTCGTCGATCCGGGCTTGACGCTCCGCCGCTTCGGCTGCCGGGAATTGGCCAGCCCGGCAGAGACCGGAAACGCGAAGGCCGCTATCATTGATCATAGCCGCGGCTTCATCCAAGCCGCATTCGGCGAGCTTGTCACGCCAGATGGAAATGCCGGTGACACCGGCCTCGGCATAGGCAGCTATGGCCTGGGCCAGGCTGTGCTGTTCCCGGGTCGTGGCCTGATTGATAGACAGCCGTGCCGGATCAGCCATGATGCAGTTCACGCATGACCGAGAAATCCGGTTCTGCCCCATAGGCGAAGCCGGGTCCGTCGAGAGAGCCGATGGCGATGCGGCCGTCGGAGATGATCAAACGTGTGGCGCCGTCGGCCTGATGGTACATGTCGGGGTGGGCCGTGCGGAAGGCGGCCTGTTCTGCTTCCGGCGCCCCGGCCATACCATTGACATAGTGGTGGCCGTTGCGCTCCACGTGCGTAATGCCGAGCAAATTGACCAAGGCCAAATCTTGTTGCACCGAGATGCCGGCCTGAGTTGTCAGATCTTCCGCCGACATGAAGTAACCATCCCCCCAATGGGCGCAACGGCCTCGGTTCAGGATGGATTTGTAAAGGCCTTTGCAGGTCTTGGAAGAGACGCCGCGATAGCCCAGTTCCCGTCCCTTGGGAAAGGCGCCTAGGAAACCGTCTGATTCATCCAGGATCACCGGCTTACGCGCGCTCAAGGTGCTGACATCCACATCCAGGGCTGCTGTCCGGGAAATAGGCTGCTCCACAAACAGGATCGAACGGTTGAACCGTTCCAGCCGGCCGTCCCCTTCGATGCCGTCCAATAGAGCGGCAACGCCGGCGACATCGTTATATTGTTCGTTGCCGTCCAGGCTGATGACGTAGTCGTCCGGTATTTCATCCAGGACGTCCGCGATCTCCACCAGCCGGGCCACATCCTCGTCCAGATCGCCGCAAACCTTGATCTTGAAATAGCGGTGGCCATAGGCGGCAATAACCTCTTGCAGGGTTTCTGGCAGGCCGTCGCCCACCGGCTCCGGGTTCTCGCGGATAGGATCAACCATGCCCACCGTATGGCGGGCGTGAATGCTCTCCGCCGGGTGCAGGCCGGCAACAAAGGCATCTACGTCATACTCGTCACATTCGATCCCCGGAAGGTTGCCTCTGACCGCCTCATAGAAGGAAACATCATGCAAGCGGCACAGGGCATCCAATATGGCCCGGTCCAGTACGGCTGGGCCGTAACAGGCGACCAGGGAGTTGTCCCCCCGTTCGCCACAGATGCGGATCTGCTCGTCGTAGTTCGACGCGAACATTTCGAACGCGGTCATGGCGCCGCTGTCGCCGTAGAGGTTGGAGGCGGTAAATAGGGCATGGCGCAATTGGTTGAAGTTGTCCTCGTTGGACAATTCCAAGTTCTTGTCGAACCATTTTGGCGCCAGCATTTCCGCCGCCAGGCCCCAGCCCTCTCGACCGTCGGCCAGTTCAATGCGCACACGCGCAAAAACCTGGGGGCTTTCGCGCAAGGTGGTGACGCCAAAGCGAAACGGCATGCGCAAGGTTACGTCGCGCTCGAACAACAGCACTTCCCGCAATGACATTTTGATGGGATCAGACACGCAATGCCTCCTCGATACCGCGCAGATAGCCGATTGACCGGGCCGCAGCCCCTGGGCCATCGGGTACATATTCGAAAGGTTCCACGGCCACCGTGCCGGCAAAGCCATTGCGTTGCAAGGCTGCCAGGATGGGCGCGTGGTCCATCGCCCCCTGCCCCGGTCCCCGGCCGTTGGGGTCGTTGACCTGGATATGGGCGATGTGGCCGCTGGGCAGCCAGCGCTCGATCAGTTCTGCCGGACTTTCCTCATCCAGTCGCCCGGTGGCACAGCAATCCAGCATGGTGCGCAGGTGGGGCGAGCCGATGGCATCCACCATGGCCGCGGCTTCCGAGATACGGTTGATGAAGTCGGCGTCCTGGGGCGCCAGCGCCTCGATGCAATAGATGACACCCGCCGCTTCTGCCGCCGCCGCAGCAGCAGCGAAACATTCCTGCGCCCGGGCGCGGGCGCCGTCTTCGTCACCCGGCGTCAGGCTGCGTTGCAAGGGCGAACCATGAACCAACGCCGTGCCGCCCAGCTCGGCACAAAGATCGATCAGCGCCCGCATCACATCCACGGTGCGGGCGCGCACCCCATCGTCGGGGTCAGTGATGGATAGGCCTTCGGGCGTCACCAGAAGCCAATGCAGCGAGGTAATCTCGATACCCGCATCGGCAGCAGCCCGCCGGGTCGCGGCCACGTCCACGGCGCCCGGCTCGTGCGGCGCATTGGAAAGAGTGAAGGGTGCAACTTCCAGACCGTCGTAACCGAGGGAAGCGGCAAACACGCACTGCGCCTGAAACGGCATCTCGCCGATCACTTCGTTGCACAGGGCAATCTTCACAGCGCGACTCTCTCTCCCAGTTCGGCAGAGCGATGGATGGCATCCAACACCCGCGCCATGCCGACGCCACATTCTTCGACGCCGGCCAAGGGGGGCTCATGACCCGCAACGGCTCTCAGAAATGCGGAAAACTCTTCGGCGACAACCTGGTATGGCTCAACCACTTCCGTATGTGGAATTTCGATTCCCTGGTTGTTGGGTCGCCACAGACCATCGATTAATTCATGCCGCACCCGATGCAGGCGCAACTCATTGCTCTGATAGTCGATCTCGGCCGCGCCCTCCGTGCCGGCTACGACGAATTCCTTGGTCTGGGTCGCACCGGGGACGATGTTGTCGTTCCAACGCCCTGGTTGGACACAACCCACTTCGATATGTGCGAGCGGACCAGATGGATAAAACAGACGGATCAGGGCCAGGTCGTCATAGCCGCGATCAAAATGATCCCGCGTTACAGCATCCACCGCCTCTGGCAATTCGCCCATCATCCAGTTTGCCTGGTCGATGAAATGAACGGCGTCATTGCCAACCACACCGCTGTCGCCCCTGGCCCGCTTGTAGCCATGAAAACGCCCCGAGATGTAGCGAAGGTCCCCAAGACGGCCTGCATCTATTTCCGCCTTTGCGCGCTGTGCCAGGGGGTGGGCGCGGAAATAATAGCCGACCTGAATGACCTGATCGCCGATCATGTCCCGAAGCTCTGTCGCTTCCTCCAAGGTCGCGGTCATCGGCTTCTCGATGAACAGATGTTTTCCGGCCGCGATGATCGGCTTGCAAACTTCAAAATGCTTATCGGTTGGCGCCAAAACCACAACCAAATCTGATTGCTCAAGATACTCCGTAAAATCAAAGCCGAAGCGGTCCTCCGGCAAACCCTCATTTAGGCAACGCGCACGGGCGTATGGATGAGGATCGGCCACGAACAGGCCACCATCCATGCCCAACTTTCGCCAGGCCGCCAGATGCGTCGGCCCGAAGTTTCCGAAGCCGACTTGCAGGATTGTGGGATTGAAGATCCTAGTCATCGATGCCCTGGGTTCGCAGCACGTTTCTCATACGTGACGTAGCTAGTTCGGGATCCGCCAGCAGGCCGGCGGTGTCGGCCAGGCGGAACAGTTCCGCCAGGTGCAGCAGGGAACGGGCGCTTTGCTGCCCACCGACCATAACGAAATGATCCTGATGGCCGTTCAGCCAGGCCATGAAGACGACGCCGGTCTTGTAGAACCGGGTCGGTGCCCGGAAGATATGGCGCGACAGCGGCACCGTCGGCGCCAGAATCTCGTAGAAACGATCCTCATCGCCGCCCGCGAAGGCGTCCAAGGCGGCGGAGGCGGCCGGCGCGATGGCGTCGAATATGCCCAACAGGGCATCGGAATAGCCCACTTCGTCGCCGGCGATCAATTCGGCGTAATTGAAATCGTCGCCTGTGTACATGCGCACGCCATCCGGCAGGCGACGCCGCATGACGATCTCCTTATCCTTGTCCAGCAGCGAAATCTTGATGCCGTCGATCTTGGCGGCGTTGGCGGCCAGAACATCCAGGCAGACCTCCATGGCGGCCATATGATCGTCATGGCCCCAATAGCCGGCCAGGGCAGGATCGAACATCTCGCCCAGCCAATGGATCAGCACCGGTTCGGCGACCTGGTTAAGGATGCGATCGTAGACAGTGGCATAGTCGTCCGGCGAATTGGCGCAGGCCGCCAGCGCCCGGCTGGCCATCAGGATGATGCGCCCGCCCTGCCCTTCCACGAAGGCCACCTGTTCCTCATAAGCCCGGATCACATCATCGAGGCTCAAGTCCGCGGAAGGCTGCAAATGATCAGTGCCGGCGCCACAGGCGATGCGGGCACCGGGTATGCCCTTCGCGGCATCCAAACTGCGGCGGATCAGTTCCTGGCTGGCGGCCCAGTCCAGTCCCATGCCCCGCTGCGCCGTATCCATGGCCTCGGCCACGCCCAGGCCCAAATCATAAAGGCTGGCACGATAGGAAATAGTCGCATCCCAATCGATTGCTGTATCGAGCCAGGGATCGGCATCCGAGAGGGGGTCGGCCACCACGTGGGCGGCGGCATAGGCGATGCGGTTGAAGGGACGGTTGGCGCGAGACGGGTAATCCCGCGGCGCGGAAGTCGTAAAGGGTGCCAGGGAGCCGTCGGGCTGGGGCAGGTTCAATGTGGGCACGGCTAGGCCTCCAAGTCCGGGATATCCAGCCAGCGCCGCTCGGCCCAGCTTTTCAGTCCCAGTTCCGCCAACTGTACGCCCTTGGCCCCAGCGAGGAGGTCCCAAGGAAAGGGTTCATCGTCGTAAAGGTGGCGGATGAACAATTCCCACTGCGCCTTGAAGGCGTTGTCGTAATCCACCGGGTCGGGCACCTCTTCCCAGCCATCCTGATAGTCGATGGCGGGGGGGATGTCGGGGTTCCACACCGGCTTGGGCGTATTGACCAGGGCCTGGCTGCGGCAGCGGCGCAGGCCGGCCACTGCTGATCCATTCGTGCCATCCACGTGCAGGGTCAACAGATCGTCCCGCCGCACCCGGGTGCACCAGGAAGAATTGAAGTGCGCCACGATGTCACCTTCAAGCTGGAAGGTGGCGTAGGCGGCATCGTCCACGTCCGCGTCGTAGGGTTGGTCGTTTTCGTCCCAGCGTTTGGGAATATGTGTGGCACCGAGGCAACTGACCGCCTTCACCGGGCCAAAGGTGTTGTCCAGGACGTAGCGCCAATGACACAGCATATCGAGAATGATGCCGCCGCCCTCGCTCTTCTTGTAGTTCCAGGACGGGCGCTGAGCAGGCTGCAACTCACCATCGAAGACCCAATAGCCGAACTCACCGCGCACCGAGAGGATGCGGCCGAAAAATCCGGCATCAATCAGGTATTTCAGCTTCTTGATGCCAGGCAGGAACAATTTGTCCTGTACCACGCCATGCTTGACGCCCGCGGCCTTGGCCTTTTGGTAGACGTCATAGGCATCTTCCAGGCTGTCGGCGGTGGGTTTTTCGCAATAGATGTCCTTACCAGCGGCAATGGCCTTGCGCAGCAGGCCGGCCCGGGCCTGTGTCGTGGCGGCATCGAAGAACAAGGTATCCTCGGGGTGGGCGATGGCGGCTTCGAGGTCGTTGGTCCATCGGCTCAGGCCATATTCCCGCGCCAGGGAGCCGACACGGCCGGCATCCCGGCCAACCAGAATGGGGTCTGGCATGACCCTGTCACCGTCCGCCAGTTCCAGGCCACCCGCCTCCATGATCTTCAAGATCGAACGGATCAGATGCTGGTTCTTGCCCATGCGTCCCGTGACGCCGTTCATGATGATGCCGAGGCGTTTCTCGCTCATTCTCTTACTCACTCCATTCCCAACAGCTTATAGATACGGCGGGTGTACTCGCCGAAGGATTCGTGCGTCTTCAGATCCAGGGCCCGCGGGTAAGGCAGATCGACCAGGAAATTGTCCGCCATTCGGGCTGGGCCGGCCGTGAGCACCACCACCCGGCTGCCCAGGAAAACGGCCTCCTGAATACCGTGGGTGACGAAGACAATGGTCTTGCCGCTTTCACTCCAGATACGCAGCAACTCCAAATTCATCTTTTCCCTTGTCAGGGCATCGAGAGCGCCAAACGGCTCGTCCATAAGGATCAGTTTCGGGTCGTGCACCAGGGCGCGGGCGATGGCGACGCGCTGCTGCATGCCGCCCGATAGCTCGTATGGATAGCTCTGCGCGAAGCCACTCAAACCCACCATTTCCAACAGGTGCCCGGCTCGGTCCCGGGATTCCGCCATGTTCAGGCCCAGGATTTCCGCCGGCAGCAAAACGTTGTCGATCACCCGTCGCCATTTCAACAACAGGGGCTGTTGATAGACCATGCCGATGTCACGCTCCGGATCGAAGCTGTCCGTTTCGCTGCCGATGCGCACCGTCCCTTCCTCGTGGGAATGCAGGCCGGCCAGAATTTTCAATACAGTGGTCTTGCCGCAGCCCGACGGCCCCACCATGGAAACCAGTTCGCCCGCCTGGACATCAAAGGTTACGTCCGAAACGGCGAGGAAATCTTCCCGCCGGCCGCGGTAGATCTTGCGCACCCCATCGAGTTGTATGAAAGGTACCCGTGCGTCCATCTATTCCATCCGCGCGTCCGAGACCACCAGCAGGCGCTCCAGCAGCAGGACGATGCCATAGAGAGTTACGCCCACGGCGGTAATCATCAGGACGGCCATGAACATACCGGCCGTATCCAGGGTCACTTGCACCTGCATCATCAAGTAGCCCAGGCCCTCTTCGGAAGCGATGAACTCACCTACGATGGCGCCGGCGACGGCCAGCACCACGGCCACCTTCATGCCGGAGAAGATGTAGGGCAAAGCGCCGGGCAACTGGATCTTGGTGAAGATCTGCCAGCGGGAGGCGCGCAAAGTGCGTACCAGGTCGATCAGTTCCGGTTCCACCTCGCCCAAGCCCCGGGCCGTGGTGATCAGAATGGGCAGGAAGCAGATGGAAAAGGCGATCAGGATGTTGGGGCCCAGGCCATAGGAAAACCAGACAATGAAGATGGGGCCCAGCGCGACCTTGGGGATCATGTTCAGGGAGACGATCAAGGGCATCAGGGCGTCATTCAGCCATTGCGACCACGAGAACAGCACCGCCAGACCGACCCCCACCACCACCGCCAGCCAGAAGCCGCCGAAGACGGAGGCGGAGGTGACCAGGGTGTTATGCACCCATTGATAATCCTCGAACTGCATCAAGGTGGCGAATGTGTCCAGCGGCGCCGGCATGATGTAGGGCTCCACCTTGCCCAGGGTGATCCAGGCCTGCCAGGCCAGCACCGCGAGCAGGTGCATGACGATAATCAGCACCCACTTGCGCAGTTTTTCGCGGCCGTCATCCATGGTTAGGCCAGCCAACGCTCCAGATTGTCCGCGACGAAGTCGTCGTCACACAAATGGGGATAGGCAGCGATGACCCGGTCCAATTCCTCGGCTTGGCCCGGGCTCATGCTCTCGTCGGGGTTCAGGCACCAGGTGCCCTGCAACAGCCCCTGCCGGCGCAGCACTTCGTGGCAGCCGGGAATACAACCGGCGAAATCGTTCGCCGCATCGAACAGGGCTGCGTTGGCATCGGTGATCTGGCTGTCCAGTTGCAGCAATTCGGAACTGACCGAACCTGCCTCGGCGGCCGCATGGGCCTGGGCGAGATAGTCCACGGCCGGTTTGACCCAGACGCACCAGTGGCCCAGCAACCCGCCCCGAAACCGCACCACCACCGTTTCCTCGCCCCGGCGCACGGCAAAGGGCGTAACCAAATCCAAAAGGATGTGATCGTCGTTGCCTGTGTAGAGGCTGATACGATCCTCCGCTTCCGCCGCCACCACGCCGCGTATAACGTCCAACGTGCGGTAGCGGTTGAAGGGCGCCACTTTAATTGCGACGACGTTGTCGATGGCGGCGAAGCGGCGCCAGAACTCCGCCGACAGTAGAATGCCACCAACCGCGGGCTGCAGATAGAACCCGACTAGAGGAATGCGTCGCGCCACCGCCTCGCAATGGGCGATCAGGTCGTCCTCGCTGGCCCCTTTGTGGGCGGCCAGGCTCAACAAACCCGCGTGGTAACCCAAACCGAGGGCCACTTCCGCCTCCGCCAAGGCCTGTTCCGTGGATCCGACCAGACCCGCGATCATCACTTTCGCACGATCGGTCCAGGCGCTGGCCGTCTCCATGGCCAGCCGCAATACCGGTTCGTACAGACCCACATCGCGGATCTCGAACTGAGTGGAATGCACGCCCACGGCGAGACCGCCGGCGCCGGCATCCATGTAATAGCGGCTCAGGGCCCGCTGATGCCGCTCGTCCAAGTTCCGATCTTCCGTCAGGGCCAATGGATGGGCCGTGATCACGACGCCCTGGCGCAACAGCGCCATCACTTCGCCCGGCAACTCCTCCCGGTGCAACGCCATCATTCCACTCCGTCCCTAATCCGACACCCTAAAACGACACCACGACATCCGGATCGTACGTCAAGGTCGAATGAACCAATTCGGTCGCATGATTGCCGTAATGAATAGCACAGGCCCGGCGCCATCGGTCGGAATGATTATCGGCCGATTGATGCAGGGTGTTGCCATGATGGAAGGAGATTCCGCCGCGGCGCACGGGCGCGGGCGTCATCTCGAATGCTTTGGCAACCTCCTCCGGGATCAACAGATTGAATGGCTCGCCTTCAGGAGCGGTGTGATCGATGATCTCGCCCCTGTTGGTGCCTTCGCCGTAGTAAAGGCAGCCGTTGTCTTCGTCCGCGTCATCCAGCGCGATCCAGACTGTGATCATGCTCTCGGGATCGTTGGGGCCGAAATAGTAATTGTCCTGATGCACGGGCTTGGGCCCGCCGCCCCCCGGCGCCTTGAAGAAGATCTGGCTGAAGAATGCCCGGGGTCCCGGTCCTATGAGTTGTTCCACCATGGCCAACAGCTTGCTGTTTGCGGCAAGATTTCTGAAGACCGGGCGCAGATAGACCGGGTTATCCAGTTTCCTAAGGACCGCCTTGTCTTTGATGGCTCGTTCCACGTACCAGGCCCTGCCCGCCTCGTCCAAGTCGCCCAACTCGGCTTCCGCCCAGTTATTGGCATCGGCGATGGCGTCCGCCACTTCTTCCTCCGTGAAGATCCCGTTCACGGTCAGATGACCGTGGGCGCGATAGCTTTCAATCTGGTCGTTGGATAGCAAGTCCATGGCTCCTTCGAATAAGTAACCATTTAGTTACTTACAACAGCATCACATTGAGGTCAAGCCGGCCGGAGATATCCCAGGACCACGTCGATCACATGAGCCCGGCGTGCTGCAATGGCTTCATCAGAGGCGAGATCACGGTCGAAAATGGTCGATAACGTATGGGTATTAGAGAAATAGAAATAACCCACGGCGGCGTTGGTGATGAAGACGTCGATGGGGTCAGCATCGTCACGAAACACACCATCCGCCGCCCCTCGTTCCAAAAGATCCTTGATCAATCCGATGACCGGGCCGTGCATGTCCAGAATGGCTTGGCTGCGGCGGAGGTGCCGGGCGCCATGCAAATTTTCGCTGTTTAGAAGATTGATGAAATAGGGCGCCTGAATAAAATAATCGAACGTGAAGGCAACCAGTTTGCGCATGCCGTCCTCTGGCGAAAGGTTGTCCAGGTTCAGCGCCAACTCGGCTTCCCGGATTTCGCCATAAGCGTGTTCCAGGACGGCCAGGAACAGATCGTCCTTGTTTCCGAAATAGTGGTACAACATACGCTTGTTGGCCCCGGCCCGTTCGGCAATGACGTCCACGCGGGCCCCGCCCAGGCCTTTGTCGGAGAACTCCGCAAGGGCCGCCTGCAGGATCCTTTGCCGGGCCGCTTCCGGGTCCCGTTTTCCCCGCCGGGCCTTGGCCACAGGTGCGTTGACAGAAGACATAAGCGCAACCTATCTTCCTAGTAACCAGATGGTTACCAGAGCTATCGAATATCCCAGGGAGGATCAACATGAAAATAATCAGATACCTATCGGCCGCACTGCTTGGCGCTGCCCTATCAGTCGGATCCGCCCAGGCGGCGGAGAAGGTCAGTTTCATCCTAAACTGGGTGGCGGGCGGCGACCACGCCCCGGTCTATTGGGCCAAGGCCCAGGGCTGGTACTCAGATGCCGGCATCGACCTCACTATCGAACAGGGCAAGGGTTCGACCCTCTCGTCACAGCGCGTCGGCATCGGCAAGAACCAGCTCGGGATTGCCGATTTGGGGACCGCCCTGGTCAACAAGGGCAAGGGCGCCGACTTGGTCGCTGTGTTCAACATCTATGCCAATTCCCCCTACGGCTTCTATTGGAAGAAAAGTTCGGGCATCAAAAGCGTCAAGGATTTCGCCGGCAAGAAGATCGGCAACCCACCATGGGATGCGGCACGGCAAATGTGGCCCGCCTTCGCCAAGGCCTCCGGCATGGACCCCGATAGCGTCACTTGGGTCAATGTGAAGCCGAATGCCAAGATCGCAGCCCTGAAATCGGATTCCATCGCCGTCACCACGTCGTTCTACAACATCCACTTCATCTTCCAGAAAGTGTTCGGCGAGGATATGGGCTTCATTTCCGGCAAGGAGATCGGGGTCAATCCGTATGGCAATTCGGTGATCGCCAACGGCAAGTTCCTGAAAGAGAACCCAAACGTGGTGAAGAACTTCGTCAAGGTAACGCAAAAGGCCTACGCCGCCTGCGCCAAGAACGCCGATCCCTGCATCGACGCCCTGCTGGCGGCCAACAGCGGCCTTAAGCGCGGCTCTTCGCTAGCCAACTGGGCCCTGGTCAAGGAATTGATGGATGCGCCGAGCTCCCGCACCGGCGCCATCGGCTATTTCGATCCCAAGCGTATGGCGGCGGACTACAAGCTGATCGAGACTTACTTCAAGCTCGAGAAACCGTTCGACATTACCCAGACCTACAACAACGATTTCCTGGATATGTCGGTGAAATTTGGCGGCTAAGAACCGCAACATCAACGCCGCACCTGGTATAACGCCGGGTGCGGCTATTTTTTTGCGTAACGCAGCAGATTCGCAAAGCCGGAATTGGAGACCAAATGGATGCCTGGCTGAAGTCGGCCCTGAGCTACATTCCCCAATGGCTGGACTACCAGATGCAGCACTTCGAGCAACCGGGGTGTGTCATTGCCGTGGCCCACAAAGGACGCCTGGTGCTGGAAGAGGCCTTTGGTTACGCCGATGTCACGAAGCGCCAACAGCTGACGCCGCGCCACCGCTTTCGCGTTGCCTCTCATTCCAAAAGCATCGCCGCGGCTGCGATCATGAAATTGCGGGAGGAGAACCGCCTGCGCCTGGATGACCCCCTGGGCCAATATCTTGACGGCCTGCACAAGGACGTGGCGCAAGCAACGATCAACCAGGTTCTGAGCCACAGCGCCGGCTTGATCCGTGACGGACTGGATTCCGGACAATGGCAGGACCGTCGGCCATTCGCCAATGAGAAGGAATTACGCGCCGCACTGGCGGAAGCGCCCATCCTGCCCGGCAGCAGCCAGTTCAAGTATTCCAATCACGGCTATGGCGCCATTGGCCTGGTGATCCAGGCGGTGACTGGGGAACCCTATGTCGAATGGATAAAGCGCAAAATCATGGCACCCGCCAAGTTGTCGGAAAGCCAGCCCGACGCGCCACTTGATCACAATGTGCCCTTCGCGCGCGGGCACAGCGGCACCCAGCCCCTCGGCCGTCGGGTGACCATACCCTGCGAAAACCGCACCAACGCCCTGGCACCGGCGACGGGATTGATATCCACTGCTGGTGATCTGGCCCGCTTTTTCGCCTCTCTCGACCCCGCCGCCCGACGCAGCGTGCTCTCTGTCGCCAGCCGTCGTGAAATGATCCGCCGGCAATGGCACGATGCCCATAGCCCGCAACCGGCCTATTACGGCCTGGGTACTATGAGCGGACGGGTCGGCAACTGGGATTGGTTCGGCCACGGCGGCGGATTTCAAGGATGTTTGACCCGCACCTTCGCGTTACCTGGCCGAGACCTGGCAATCTCCATCCTTACCAATGCGGCGGATGGATTCTCAGGACCTTGGGGTGACGGCGTAATGCGCATCCTGCAAACTTATCAGGCCGGCGGCAAACCAACTGCCCACACGCGAAACTGGTCTGGTCGATGGTGGAGCCTGTGGGGCGCCATCGATCTAGTCCCCTTCGCCGACCATGTCCGGGTCGCTGCGCCCGGCTATGTCAATCCCTTCACCATGACCAACAAGATTAAGGTCACGGGCCGTGACGAAGGTGTGATGGGGGATTCAAGTGGTTTCGCCAGCCCCGGCGAAGGCGCCCGGCTGGTTCGCGGTCGCAACGGCAAAGTGCGGGAAGTCTGGCTCGGCGGCACCAAATTCCTGACCGAAGGCCGCGCCGTGACAGAGATGAAGCGCAAGTACGGCGGTTAGTTAAAACCCTCTCTGTGACAATACCTAGCTCCGAATACTCCGCGGTCCAATCTTACGCAATTCAATGTCAGCCACCGGCTATCGCCCCAATGTCGGTTCTCAACCCAACGAACATGTTGGCAGGGGTACGCAAATCCAACGATAGAAATCTATATTTGTGAGAATTCGGGATTCTACCACAAGCGTGATCCCGCCAAATCAATGCGAAAATCAGCGCGAACCGATCTGATATCGCTTGAAAACCATCGATCGAGTTACGCTTTTGTAGCGCGCTCAAGTGGGTTCCTCTCATCTATGATTTTCAGCCTATTGCACACTTTTTGACACGAAACTGCGAAATAAAGAACATACTGGCCACAATTGTCGGTTGGAATACTTTGGTGATTGAGGCATGATATCTGCTTAAGTGAGTAGAATCCAATCACGTGCATCGACTAGGGATTCAAACATCAATGGCATATTCACTTTGGAAGTTCTTACGAACAACTTGCGCTCGATGTTTGGTGGCAACGTTCATAATTCCGTCAGTCCTTTTTTGGCCGCAAGCTGGTATCGCGAGTTGCACCTCACCTGAAGTGAAAGAAAACATTGGCCATTTATCGGATCTTATGATCCGACTTGACGAGAGATTCTCTAGTCTTAAAGTCTCCGAATACTTGTTTGATGATACCGTAAGATACAAAGGCGAGAAAATTGGAAGAGTCTTAATTCGGACGAACGAAAACGGTGGCATGTATGATTTCGGTGAAATGCAACCACAAATTGATGACAAATCGGAATGGATTGTCTTACTAGTGAACATTCAAAGAAGGATATCCTTTTTAGTAAAAAACCTTAACTGCAAAACTGCAACCGGTATTGAAGTAACAAATTTAGTTAAGGATTATAGGACAATTTTGACAAAACTAAATAGGACCTTCTTTACTCAGTCAGAAAGTTATCTCGACACCTATCATAAAATAATAAATGACAAAGATATGGAAATCTTGGACATAAATTCCATTTTTATGTCAGATATTTCAGAATAATAGGCGGATAATGCAAAATATACCAATATTTGAAGCAAGTAATTTTACTATACGAATATTTGATATATATGTGATTTTTGCTTGCGTTTTATTATCTGCAATTGGCGGTATTGCAGAAGAATTGGTCCGTCGCTTAAGATTAGAAGAATCCGAAACCAGGCGCACGGAAGAAAAGCGATTGTTTTTATTGAAAGGACTAATTGGTGCAATTCTGGGCCTTGTTATCGGTCTCTATTTCTTTGACATGGCGCAAGGCGGTTTAACTCAAGTAGCCCGGACGCTCGCAATCGCTATTCTATTGGGATATCAAGCACCGAATATTTGGGTTTTCCAGCAAAAGGCCTTGAATAGCGTCATGGAGAAAAGAATCAAAGATTTGGAGAAATCTTTTGACAAGAAGATGAAGGAATTAAAATAGCTGTTTGATCGACCGAACGACAAAGTATTCGAATCTCGAACATTAGAGCAACAGATGAATTTGGTTTAAGTCCAGCATTAACTCTCAATGGTTTGTGAGAACTCAACCAGTTCGCGGGTACGGGTGACCTTGCCGGCCCAATGGCGGTCAAATTCGGCGATGAAATCTTTTATGGTATCGGATCCGATGACGGCCTCGGCGGCGGCCAATGTCGGAAACTCGTAGAAGGCGATGTGGACGTTGTCCTCGACGCTGCTCCAGCCCCGCTTGGCGCTGACGGCATCAAAGGCTTTCAGGGCGTCGGGTAGATGTTCGTTCTGGTACCAGGTATCGAAAGCAGACCTAACGGACGGGTCCACTTGCGCACGCACGATGAGATAGGCGGACATTTCGAGATCTCCAAATTTGAGGCGACGGATCAGGCAAAGGTTTTGACCATGCGATAGATGGATGGCATGCCGTGTTCTTCGATCAATCTGGGCAGGCGAACTTCGCAGGCCAGTTCCATGCCCATATGCAGATAGAACCCCACTGCAGGGTTGCTGTCCAGGACGTCCAGGCAAACCGCCTTATAGCCACTCCCCGCTGCGTTATCGAAGGCGCCCTGCAACAGGCGCCGACCCAAGCCCTTGATGCCGGCATTGGGATCCACGGCCAGATTATGGACGCAATAGTTGCCGTTTGGGGTATAGGGCGTGAGATAGGTCACCTGTGGCGCCGTCTTGGCGACATAGGCCTGCTGTTCCGCCGTCGCGCGGTCCCGGACAACCGCATAGGTACCGGCAAAGGCGGCCTCCTCAGCCTTGTTGTCAAAGCCCAGTTCCAAGCCGATTAGATTGCCTTCTCTGTCATAAGCGCCCAAAGCATGGCGATGGCTGAATAGACTCTCTTCCATCTGCCATTGCCAGGCCAGCATATTGAACATGAAACCCCGGTCCGGTCCGTAAAGGAATTCGAATACCGGCATGGCGGTGGTGTAAAGCAGTTGCGCGGCGCGATCCTCGTTGTCCGGCCCCGCTGGCCTGATCTCGATTTCGGCAAGACTTGTCATGACGGGTTGGTATCAGCCCAGCTCCGGCCCGGCAATCAGGTAAACGCGGCTCGGGTCATCGAGGGGCCTATCCTGACCCAGCAGCATGCGCACATAGCCACGCTGTTCCACGAAGCCGGCATCACGGAGATAGACCGCCAATCCGCTCTGATGATTGGCGGCATCGAGGAATACCGGGCCCTGGCCGCTTGAAAGCGCCGCGCTGAGTAGGGCCGCCGCAGTGGTTTCACTATCGGCCGACAATGGACCGATCTGAGTGGCCAAACGGCCGTCCCGGGCCAGCACGAAGCCCTTCAATTCGCCGCCCTCTTCCAGGACAAAAGCCCGATCCGGGCAGCGTCCGAAAAGGTGCGCCAGCAGGCCCTGGCGGGCGGCACCCGAGACCTTGCGGTCAAAAGCTGATATCCGCGCCAGATCATTCTCTGTCATGGGCCGCGCAGCCCCCTCCCGTTCGACCATCGCCGCGTCGGCTTGCCAACGGGTCAGGGAATAGATGTCCTGGAATCCAAGGGGAAGGTATACCTGCCGCCCGGCTTCCGTCGCATCCAAGCCGGCGGTCAAGCCCAGGTCTTCAGATCTGGAAATACAGCGGCGCATCAATTCGCTGGCCAGACCGCGCCGCTGCCATTTTCCGGTGACCAGGATCATGGCGATCCAGGCAAAGGGACCGCCCTGGGGTAGCAGCATGGAAGTGGCGATCAGTTCCTTATCGACGACGCCTGTCCCCTCCCCCTGGGACAGCATGAAGCGCCAGTCGGAGGCGGTCTGGTTCCAGCCGGCCTCCACGTTCAATGCTACGGCACGGTCGATATCGGCGTCCGTCAGGCCGCGCCAGGTCAAATCCTCAATAGTTGCCATCCCGCACTTCAAAATGTGTGGGCTTGCCCAATGAGCCCCGATCGTGGGCCACCCAATCTGCGACCCAATCAAGCATGTGACCCATAGTCACCATGGGATAGCCGAACAGTTTCTCAGCCCGGGCGGTATCGATCAGCCAGGCCTCCGGCGCCGCTTCGCCCTCGATAATGGCCGGTTTGCCGAAGCGTTCGCCGAATTCCTTGGCCATCCAGGACACAGCCGTCACGTCGGGCCCCGTTACGTTCAAGGCGCTGTGCGGTGTCGTGCAATGAAGCAGGGCCCGCAGGGCCTGGGCATTGGCATCGCCTTGCCAGATCACGTTGACATGGCCCATGGTGATGTCGACCGCCTCGCCAGCAAATACCTTGGCAGCTACGTCGTACAACACGCCGTAACGCATATCGATGGCATAGCTGAGGCGGATGCTGCGCCCTGGCGTGCCGTGCTGATTCGAGAAGTGCTGAAAAATGCGTTCCCGCCCGACACAGGAGTTGGCGTACTCCCCCGCCGGCGCAGTGGGCGCCACATCTTCGCTGGCACCTTGCGACAGGATGGAAACGAAGGGATAGACGCAGGCAGTGGAGAAACTGACGATCCGGGCATCACGGCAACGGTCAGCGACCAACGCGGGGACATGGACGTTCATGGCCCAGGTCAATTCCTCCGCCCCGGTGGAGCCGAATTTGCGCCCGGCCATAAAGACGATGTTCGCCACATCCGGCAGGGCGGCGACCGCATCGCGGTCGAGCAGGTCGCAGGTGATGGTCTCCACGCCGTGTGCCTGCAGGGCATCGGCCAGGCCCGCTTCCGAAAACCGCGCCACGCCGATGACATTTTTATCTGGCGCCGCCCGCTTGGCCAGTCGCGCCAAAGTGGGGCCCATCTTGCCGCCAGCCCCCAGCACCATGATGTCGCCGTCCAATCGCGCCAGATCGTCGATCAGGGCCTGGCTGGGCCGGGTCATGAATTCTTCCAGGGCCTCTTCGTTGGGAAAGCTGTCCGGGAACTCTGCGGGGATCAGTACATCTGACATGGGCGGCGGATTTCGATCTTGCGTTACTGTTTGGCTGGTTTGACAATAGCGTCAATGGATCGGGGACGAAACGACTGAAATGGGACGGACCTCCAAATGGACTTAGGGTTAAAGGGCCGCAAGGCCATGGTTACGGGTGGCACCAGGGGCATTGGCCGCGCCATTGCTGAGCGATTTGCCCAGGAGGGCGCCGATGTGGCGATTTGCGCCCGTAATCAGGATGAAGTTGCAGATGCCGTCGCGGCCCTGAAAGGGATGGGCGTACAGGCCACCGGCGCCAGCGTCGATGTGGGCGACAAGACCGCCCTGACCGCTTGGATCGACCAGGCGGCAGACGAACTGGGCGGTCTGGACGCCCTGGTCGCCAACGTTTCCGCCATCGCCACGGATGTCTCGGAAGAAGCCTGGCGCGCCGCATTCGAGATCGATGTCCTGGCCACGGCCAATACCGTCGATGCCGCGCTGCCCCATTTGCAGAAATCCGATGCCGCCGCCGTCGTTGCCATATCCTCGGTCTCCGCGCTGCAGTTCTTCGGCGGCGTCAGACCCTACAACACCATGAAGGCGGCCCTGATCAACCATATGTCCAACCTGGCCCATGAACTGGCGCCCAAGGGCATTCGGGTCAACACGGTCTCGCCCGGTACAATCTATTTCAAGGGCGGCGTCTGGCACGTCAGGGAAATGGAGACGCCCGAGATTTTCAAAGGTGCGCTGGCCATGAACCCCATGGGCCGCATGGGCACACCTGAGGAAGTGGCCAACGCCACCGTGTTTCTGGCCAGTCCCATGGCCAGCTTTATCGCCGGCACCAATCTGCTGGTCGACGGCGCGGTTTCCGTGGGCGTACAGTATTAGCAATCAAAATCGGCCTATAGCCGAAATCTCTTTGGAGGAAACAGACCAATGGCGATGAAACCCCAGTTGGTGGATCTGTTGGAGGCCATGAAGGCCCTGGGCCTCAAGCCCATGCACGAGTTGAGCCCGGTGGATGCCCGCGAACAGATGGAAGCCGGCGTTCGCGCCCGGGACGTGCCCACGATCCAGGTCGGTGCGGTTGAGGATCGCACTATTCCCGGCCCTGGTGGCGAGATCCCCGTCCGCGTGTATAGTCCCGCCGGCACGTCCGGGCCGACCGGCGCCCTGGTCTATTATCATGGCGGCGGCCATGTCATCGGCAGCCCCGACACCCATGACGGCGTCGCCCGCGCCCTATGCCGCGACGCGGAAATTCTGGTTCTTTCAGTCGACTACCGCATGGGGCCGGAGGCGAAATTTCCCGCCGCGGTCGAGGACAGCTATGCCGCCGCCAAATGGCTCTCGGATAATGCGGCTGACATGGGTATCCGCCCGGACCGCATCGCCGTGGGCGGCGACAGCGCCGGTGGTAACCTGGCACTGGTCACATCTCTATTGGCGCGGGACAGCAGCGACGATCTTTCCATCGCTTTCCAACTTCTGGTCTATCCGGTGATGGACTACACCGGCGGCACGCCGACATACGAAACTTATGGCAACGGCTTTGGGCCTCTGGTGGCGGAGTCCATTCCTTATTTCCGCGAGCACTACCTGAACTCGGACGAGGACCTGAAAGACTGGCGCGCATCGCCGGCCAGGGCGGAGAGATTCACCGGCCTGCCGCCAACGCTTCTGATCACGGCGGAGTGCGACATTCTCAAGCACGAAGGCATGGCCTGCGCCGAACGGCTTACCGCCGAAGGTGTGGACTGCGAACATGTGGATTTCGAGGGCATGATCCACGCCTTCTTCTCCATGGCGCCGTTGCTGGACGATTCCATCGCCGCCCAGGCCCTGGCCGCCGACCGTCTGAAGAAGGCCTTGGTTTAGCCGGGGGGAACCAGGAGACGGGCTGAAGCCATGGCGGGCCGGAATACAGGCCCAGGCCGGCGACATTTTTTGGCATCGGCTTTTGCCGGATCCGCCCTATCGCTTCTTCCTGCCGGCATCGGACGACTGAATGCGGATGGACTCATCCGGCGGCGGATTCCCTCTACGGGCGAAGATATCCCCGCCATCGGCATGGGCACCTGGATCACCTTCAACGTGGGCAAAAGCGAACGGCTGCGCCGCGCCCGGCTGGAGGTTCTGCGGACCTTCCTGCAACTTGGCGGCGGCATGGTCGACAGTTCGCCCATGTATGGCAGCGCTCAGGAGGTGATGGGCTGGTGCCTGGAACGGCTGGAAGACAGCGAAGGACTGTTCTCCGCCACCAAGGTCTGGACACCCTACGGCGGCGATGCGAAAAGCCAGATGGCGGAGGCGCGCGCGCTGTGGGGGCTGAAGCGTTTCGACCTGATGCAGATCCATAATCTGGTGGATTGGGAAGCCCATTTGGATGCCCTGCGCCAGGCCAAGGCGGACGGGCATATCCGCTATATCGGCATCACCACCTCCCACGGCAGCCGACACCAGAAAATGGAACGGATCATGGCCACGGAGGCCCTGGATTTCGTGCAGTTCACCTACAACGTGGTGGACCGCTGGGCCGAGGCTCGGCTGTTGCCGTTGGCCCGGGAACGAGGCCTGGCCGTGATCATCAACCGGCCGTTTCAGCGCGGTAGTCTGTTTTCTTTGGTGGAAGGCCGACCGCTGCCGGCCTGGGCAAAGGAATTCGACTGTGAGAACTGGGCGCAGTTCTTCCTGAAATTCATCATTTCACATCCCGGCGTGACCTGCGCCATTCCTGCCACCTCGCAGGTGACGCACATGCGGGAGAACATGGGCGCCCTGCGGGGCCGGCTGCCGGAGCCGAAGATGCGCCAGCACATGCAGCGTCTGATGGCGGATCTGTGAGCGAACGAACCGGTATCGCGGGCGACTGGGCTTGACCGAACTGCCCTATTCCATCGAGGTCTATTTCGCCCTGATGGGCGACTACAACGACCGCTGGGTCGTGTTTGTCGCCATGTTCTGGCTGTTAGGAGCAGCGGCAGCCGCTCTGAACGCGCGACCACCCGGTTGGTGGCGCAAATGGCAATGCCGGATTGTTCCTGGTTACCTGGCCGTCTGCTGTTTGTGGGTCGGTGGGGTGCATCAATTTCAGATGATGGCCGGCTTGAATTTCATGGCGCCCTACTACGGCGCCGTTTGGATCGCCCAAGGCCTGCTACTGGTTTGGGCCGTACTTGCACCCGATAGGTTGGGACCAAAATGGACCGGACCGATGACATCCGGGATCCCATTGGCGCAGGCATTGATCGCCTTGGCCGCGTACCCCTTTGTCGTGCTGGCTCAGGGAAGCGACTGGATAGCCGTGCCCATGTCAGGCAGTGCGCCCAATCCAACGGCGATGCTCATTTTGGGTCTTTTGCTCGGCCTGCCCAAGGTACCCTGGGTCCTGTTCCTGATGCCCCTGGCCTGGGCCGTGGTGGCGGGCATGGGTGCCCACCTTCTCGATCATGGCGGCGATTATCTCGTCCCCATTGTCATCGGCGCGGCTTATCTCACTTTGATCTTTCGATGCTGGAGCGCAAAGCGATAGGGCTCCGTTAACGCACCGCGCGGATGCGCCATTCGAAGGCATCGTCACCATAGTCAATGCGGTCACCCACTTGCAGGGCCAGGAAGCGGTTATGCACGGCCAGGCAGCCCTGCCACAAGCCATTCCAGGCCTCGAACACCGCTGGATGTTCCCCTACACGGCCGCGCATGAGGCGCCAGCCGTCGATGCGCACTGTTGCGTCGTCGGCATTGCCCGAGACCTCCGCCCCATTGTCTTGGGCCTTGGCCATGGCCGCCATGAACCGGGCAAAATCCAGGGCGCTGTCGCCATCCGATGCCAGCAACGCACGCACCTGCCAATAATACTGCCGCCCGATGATATTGCCGGCCAGATTGCCCAGGGCGCCGGCCTCGCCCGGCCCTAGAGTGGCGATCAGTTCAGGCAGGCCGGTCTTGATGTATTCCATGGCATAGTTGCGGTTGGCCTTATGCAAGCGCTCCTCTGGCCAGTCGTCCGGGTTCAGCTTCGGCGCCGCATCCGGATCGAAGGGTGGGGCCATCTCGCCTGGCGCGAATTGCAGCCGCTCTTCAGGCTCCAGATCATGGTCGAATTCCCGGAAATATCCCGCCAGGCCATATTCCGCCGTCATATCCTGCGAAGTGCAGACGAAGCCCAGGCGCGGATTCCCCAGCGAAACACCGTTGTGGCCGTACCAGCCGCGAAGGAAGCCGTGGCTGACCTGCAACGGTGCCCCGCACAGCGCCGTGCCGTCATACATCCACCGTGGATGGCAGAAATGCACCCAGGCCTTGTCATCCGCCTCGTACATATACTCCACCTCCGCTCCGCCCACGGCATTTGAGAGGTAGTGGTACTGCGCCGCGGCAACTGCGTCCGGCAACCCGTCCAGGCCCAATTTGTTGAAGGAGGAGAGGAATTTTTCGTGATGTTGGCGGCGAAAAGTGCGAAACATCCATTCGCCCGCTGCATCGCCCCCCTTGCGGGAGGCAATCATCAGCATCAGGCCGGTGAAATAGGCGTGGTAGAGGTTGGCCGCCGCCTTCCATTGCGCGGTCACAGAGCCGGGCGCGCCCACCCGGGCCAGGATTTCATTGAATGGATTCACCGACATGATGCGCCTCGCGAAACTGTCATTGCCCTGGGGGCGAAGGAACCGACCCGCCTGATATGACATGATGTCCACTGCCTCAGCAACCGAGAGCATCACCGGCCTCAGGCGTCTGGCCATCACCGTGACGGTGATGCTGGCCTCGTCGATGTATGCCCTGGACTGGACCATCGCTGCCGTGGCGCTACCGCATATGCAGGGGACCTTCTCTGTCACCCAGGATCAGATTTCCTGGGTTTTGACCTCCTACATCGTGATCAGCGCCATCATCTTGCCGACCACCGCCTGGATGGAAGAGCGGATCGGCCGCAAGCAACTTTACATCCTGTCCATCAGCGGCTTTACGGTGTCCTCGGCCCTTTGTGGCGCCGCCGATTCCCTGCCGGCGGAAATCACCTACAGGTTGATGCAGGGGGGCTTCGGCGCCTTCCTGATCCCATTGTCACAATCCATTCTGCTGAACAACTATCCCCCCTCGCAGCACGCCAAGGCCATGGCCATGTGGGGCATCGGCGTCATGCTGGCGCCGGTCATAGGGCCGTCTTTGGGCGGTTATCTGACCCACGAATACAGCTGGCGCTGGGTGTTCTACATCAACATTCCCTTGGGCATCCTGGCGTTGCTAGGCGGTCTTGCCTTTTTGCCTCGGCCGCCCCGCAGCGCACAGCCCCGCGGTTTCGATTGGCTGGGCTTCGTGGCCCTCGCCGTTGGCGTCGGGGCGTTGCAAACCATGCTGGACCGGGGGGAGCGGCTGGATTGGTTCG
Organism: uncultured Rhodospirillaceae bacterium; assembly: GCA_964344935.1. Lineage (GTDB taxonomy): Bacteria > Pseudomonadota > Alphaproteobacteria. The sequence goes on along the minus strand of CAYFPL010000004.1, from coordinate 323,240 downwards.
AATCCACGGAAATCCTGGTGGAGCTTTGCCTCGTCGCGGTCGGCCTTTACGTCTTCACGGTGCAGGGCCTGACCGCCAGGAACCCCATGGTCAACCTGCGCCTGTTCCGCGACCGGAACTATGCCCTGGGCGTGGTCTTCGTCTTTCTCTACGGCCTGCTCAGCCTGGCGCCCCTGGTCATGCTGCCGCCCTTCCTGCAAGGGCTGCAGGGTTACCCCATTACGACCGTCGGCATCCTCATGGCGCCCCGCGGCCTGGGCATGATGTTCGCCATGGTGCTGTTCGGACGCATGGGTGACAAGATCGACCCCCGCATCTGGGTCACGGCGGGCTTTATATTCCTCGGCATCTCCAGCTTCGCCATGTCGGGCTGGAACCTGCAGGTCAGCAGTTGGCAGGTCTCCTGGACCGGCTGGCTGCAAGGCATGGGCGCGGGTCTGGTGATCGCGCCATTAGGATTGTTGACCTTTGCCACACTAGATATGCGGCACCGCACCGAGGCTTCCTCGATCTGGAACCTGATCCGCAGTCTAGGCAGCGCCATGGGATTGGCCATAGCCTTGGCCGTTCTGGTGCGCATGAGCGGCACGTCCCATGCGGCGTTGAGTGCATTCATCAACCCCTACAACAAGATACTCTGGAGCATGGGCGGCGGTTGGATGCCAGAAGAGGGCAACGGCGCCTTGGCCATGGTGGAAAGCGAGATCACCCGTCAGGCGGCCATGATCGGCTATCTGGATGTCTTTCTTATGTCGGCCATTGCCTCCGTATTGGTCCTGCCGCTGATCCTGCTGATCCGGAATCCGGCGGCGGCCACTAAGTCGTGATGAAAGGGCAAAATTATTGAAAGTGAATATTAACCAATTGCACCCACGATGAATGTCCGTACCAAGGGGAGTTGGGGCCGAGCGGAATGACAATGGCAAGCCAGGATGTGACACTCGAAACGGCGGGCGGCCATTTTCAATCGGCCGAACTAGCGCAACGGATTGCTGGTACAAATGTCAATCCAACGACATTCTTGGCCACCGATTATCTAAATCATTTCAATGAAATAGTAATGCTTCTTGAGATGATACCTGACATGCCGGATATCGTTGAGGAAGCCAAGGAGTGGCAGCCGAAAAGTTATGCCCAGCATTTCCTGGATAGCGGCCTCTCGGACGGCGCCGTCACAATCGAAGCCTACGACAATGCGCCGGCGGAATTCCGGGCGCCATTTGACGAGACCGTCGCCCGCATGGACAAGGTGGTCCACAAAAACATCGAAAATATCGAGGCAGCGCTCGCGCGCGGCTCAACCGACGACGAACTGCGCCTCATCACCGCCACAGCAACGCGTCTTTTGCAGCGCCTGATGGATGCCGCTTCCGCCATAATTCACGGCGACACACCGAACCTGGATCAACGCGAAATCGACGAGTTGTTGGCGGATTAGTCGCCGGTTGCGATCGCCGCCCTGAAAACGCTTTCTCCTGCCAGCCAGCGTTCCGCCGCGTCTTCGTCCTGCATGGCGATGTTCAGGCCGGCGTTGAACTCCACATTCTCGACTTCATAACCGCTTTCCGCCAGGCCGGCGATCAAACCATAGCCAACGCCGTCAGCCGCCGTGGCCTGCAAGCGCACCTGCGGCACCGGTTCAGCCATGCGCGCGGCATAGGCGCGTTGGCAGGCCGCTACATCGACCGAGGCCACCGCCCGGCAACTGATGGGACGAACGGGATGGATGGCGCAGCTACCCTCCACCAACATGGAGCAGGGCAGCCGCATGGCCTCGCGCCGGGCCTCGCCCTTGCCGTGTGTCAGATGATCCATGTTAGCGATGCGCAGCTTCGTCTTTTCCAGGCTATCGCCGTCCAGACTGCGCCGCAGATGGTCCGCCACCGCCAAAATTTCCGGGGGCGATGCGGTCAGCCGGATGTGACAGCAATAGGGGCAATTGGCACCGCAGGCGATGGGCCTTTCAGGCGGCACCATTTCGTTGACCCGTTTAATGGTCTGTTCGACCCGGTCGAGCGCCGCATGGGTCATCGCCATGAGTCGGCGGACGGCGCGTTTTCCTTTTAAAACCTTGACGGTCGCCCGGCGTTGGGCCTCGGCCGCACGGCCAATCAAATTCGCGGCTCGTTCTTTAGGTGTTTTTTTTGCCGTCACCGTGGCTATCCGGTTCCGGGGATGGCGAACCAGACGACAACGGCGCCAATGACAAGTGCGAGAGCGAGACCGGCCATCAGGGGTGCTACGATCCTGTTCACCGGTTGCGTGACCGCGAGATGATGGGGTTCACGGGCCGGCGTTTCTGGCAGAGGGCTAGATGTTTCGACATCTGTCTCCGCCGTCTCGTTTCGGTTTCTGATATGCCTGAAAAGCGCCGTGGTTGCCGGTTCCGGTTCAATCTGCAGTTCGGATTTCAGAATTTCCTTACAGAATTCATATTGCTTCAACGCTTCAGCCCGACGGCCGATCCGATCATATATGCGCATCAAGGTCCGATGGCCGTCTTCGCGCAAGGGGTCGAGCGTGACGAGACGCCGTCCCGCCTCCAAAGCCGCATCAAAATTCGCGGTATCCATGTCGTGGGAGATCAGCCTAGTCATGGTTTCGTAACAAAGTTCACCAAATCGTCCCCGCTCGGCCATGCACCAATTCTCTAGCACTTCGTTTTCGAAGGTCAGCCCGGCCAGGAAATCATCGCCATACAACTCTCCGGCCTCACGCAGCGCCTCCGGACGGTCCAAGGCCAACAACGCCTCAAAGCGCCAAGTGTCGATTTCAACCAGGTCGGGATTCAGGGCGATTTGGTGCCGGTCGGAAACGATGAAAGAGGATTGAGCCTCGCCGACGGCTTTGCTCAACGTAAATAGACATTGCCGCAGACTATGCCGCGCCTGTTCCTCCCCCCTGTCAGCCCAAATCAAACCGGCTAATTTGTCCCGCGCGACACCGTTACCGCGAAGTCCCGCCAAATAGGCCAGCAGCATTTGAGTTTTGCGCGGCAGCGCGATTGCGTTGTCATCTCCGTGAGACAAAGCGACGCCGCCAAACAGCCTGAGGCTCAATGGTTCCATTATTCCGTCCAGGAGTGACGGGTACCGGAAGATGCAACCGTAAATTATGGAAATTGTAGGGTCAATCGGTCGTCATGTCACTTTTTGACGATATTTTGACGGAACTTCGCGCCGTCATCTGACGCCTTCTCAATAATTTGCGGCATCGACCGACACGCAACAACGAAGGATATGCTGTCATGAATACCGAGAGATTTTTCACCTCACGCACCGCCGTGATCGGATACAGTATCGTCGCCTTGGCGGCAGCCGTCGTAATCGGCGCCCTGTTCGTCGGACCACTGTTGAACGCCCCCAAACGCCAATTCGCCGATTTCAACGTTGGCAGCGATAGAATCGCGATACACGGCTATGACACAGTGGCCTATTTCACAGAAGGGAAGCCGACCAAGGGCAAGGAAGAATTCGAACATACCTGGGAAGATGCAAAATGGCACTTCGCCTCCGCCACCAACCGTGATTTGTTCAAAGCCAACCCTGACCGCTACGCGCCGCAATATGGTGGCTATTGCGCTTTAGGTCTGGCGGCGGGCGAATATGCCGACACGGACCCGAATGCCTTCACCATCGTCGACGGGAAACTGTATCTGAATTTGAGCATCGAATATCGGGATGGTGCTTGGCGGAAAGCGCCAAAGGCCTATTTGGCAACGGCTGATTACAATTGGTCCGCGAACCGAGACACGCTTCGTGACAACTACAAAGAACAAAAACACTGACCCCCGGTCCTGTATTTCGGAACAAAGGATGTTTCCTAGTCGAGGCCTGCTTTTCGCAGTCCCTCGGCTAGGCGCAAGGCATCAGCTTTGTTTCGGAATTGGCTATGTCTTGTGAAATTTTCCGTGGTGAAGAATGGACTGAGTTGAAGAAAATTTCTTGCCGCACCTTCTGCATCATACCTTCTGCCCATTTGACCAAGAGTTGCGACCAGTACGAGTTGTCCAAATTCATAGCTTGGGTTTTGGGCCAGCACAGGTTCCAAAGTTTCGATAACGTCGGAAAAGCGGTCCTTGAGATAAAAGGCTAACGCGAGATGGGTCGATCGCTCCGGATCGGTGACGGGATCGAACCTCTGTGCGGTCTCTAAGGAAAGTATGGCACCATCGGGATAACCTGCCCAAACCAGCATTTTCCCCTGCTGAGCGTGGATGTCGGCATTGTTCGGATTAAGCGCGATGGCGCGTTCCAGGGCAACCAAACCAAGGGAGAACTTTCTTTGTTGTATGTGGTAGCGCCCCAGCAAGGCGTAGCCATAGGCACTGTTGTTATCAAGGGCGATGGCATGGCGCACTAAATCATGCGTCCGTTCAAGATTGGCTTCCGGTGTTCCCGTCCAACCGTACAAAACGGTATCAAAATAAGTATTGGCCAGACCGGTATATGCATCGGCATAGCTTTCGTCCCGCTCAATGGCCTTGCGAAACAGCTCCCGTGCCTCGAAATTCGCTTTGCGCTCCTGACGTGACAGCAGTTGCTTTCCACGCATCACGAGATCGTATGCCCGCAGGTCACTCGTCGGTTTCGAAAAGGTTCGTTGGCGTTCGGCATCGGTCAAGCGGACAGCCAGAGTTCCCACTATGTTGCGGGTTATCCTGTCCTGCAGATCAAAAATATCGGCAATACTTTCGTCATACCGTTCCGCCCAAAGATGTCGGCCGCTGGTGCCGTCGACAAGCTGCGTGTTTATTCGAACCCTATCGCCTGCTTTTTGTATGCTGCCTTCCAACACATAGCGCACGCCCAATTTCCGCGCGACGTCCTCTACCGAAATGTTCCGCCCCTTATAGCCGCGCACCGAGTTGGAAGCGATCACCAACAAATCGTTGAACTTGGATAGATCCGTGATGATGTTGCCGGTAATACCGTCGGAAAAATATTCCTGTTCTGGATCCTTGCTCAGATTGGAGAAAGGCAATACCGCGATAGACGGCTTGGCTTGTTCCACCAATCCGATCTTCGCGGTCTTCGGCGCCCATTGCCAATACCAAGCAGAGGCACCTGCCGCTAGCAGGACAATTAACGATACCAAGACCTTGGCGATGCGGCGGCGGCCCATCATCCGCCCTGAAGGCAACCAACCGCCTGCGACCTCTTCGGGGCCCATAAGGACACGATACACCCGCACCGGTTCGGGGATATTCTTTAATTCCTGATCACCCAGATCGTCGATGGCTACGTCAATATTGCCCCGTACATCACCGTATACCCGCTCGGAAATGCAGATACCGCCCGGCGCGGCGCGTTCTTGCAGGCGGGCGGCGATGTTGACATCGTCGCCATAGATATCGTCGCCGTCGATGATGACATCGCCTTGATTAATGCCGATACGAAAGACAATCTGTTTTTCAGCTGGGATGTCGAGGTTTCGTTCGGCCAAGCTTCGCTGAATTTCGACGCTGGCACGCACGGCCGCTACGACACTGGGAAATTCCGCGAGCAGCCCGTCACCCATCAGTTTCACGACGCGTCCACCGTACTCTGCAATAGCAGGCTCGATCACCTCTTCCCGGCGGACTGTCAGCCGGGACAATGTCCCCTCTTCATCCGCCGCCATCAACGCGCTGTAGCCGGCCACATCCGCGCTCATAATGGCTGAAAGCCTGCGCTGCATGCCGTGTGTTTCCACCAACGCCCCCGAAAGCTCGCGAAAAGCACAACTAGAATACGGTTATAATACCATGCAAAATTCAACCAAATTAATCATGCGCCAAAAAAGAGCGTCAAAGCAACGCCGATGAAATCTTGTCCCATTCAGCATCCAGGGCGTCGGTGCTTTCGGGCTTGCCGGCGCGGCGGTACCAATAGCCGGCGTTCCGAAGATCCCCTTCGACCCGGTGCAGATGGGCATGCACCCAGGCCCCTTCGGCATCGTCCTGGTCCTGTGCCAACTTGTGCGCGGCGTCCCAGTCTCCCTTGGCGACCTGCCATAAGGCCTCAATCGCTTTGCTCAAACCATCGGGCGCGGCATCCTCGTCCAAGGTCGCCTTGAATTCCTGCAAATCCATGGTTGGCTATCCTTCCACCGCGTTGGCCCGGTCGATGATGGCGTGCAGCAGCACGTTACAGCCTGCCGCGCAATCGACCTGGGTGGCGCTCTCCACCTCGTTATGGCTGATGCCGTCCTTGCAAGGGACGAAAATCATGCCCGTGGGCGCAACGGTGGAAATATGGCAGGCGTCGTGGCCGGCACCGGAGACGATCTCCATAGCCGGCAGATCGGCCTCCGCCGCGCCGCTCTTGACGGCGGCGACGCAATCCGGGTCAAAAACGATGGGCGGCTGATACCAGATCTCCTTGCAGTCCAGTTCCAGACCCCGTTTCTCCGCGGCCTCAGTGCAAGCCACTTCCAGCGCCGCCTTCATCTGGGACAACTTCTCGTCGTCGGGATGGCGGAAATCGACGCTGAAGGCCACATGGCCCGGAATGGTGTTGCGGGAATTGGGGCTGACATCGAACTGGCCCACGGTGGCGCAGGCGCCGGGCTGGAATTCAAGACCAATGCGGTTGACGGCGGCCACGATTTCCGATGCCCCTACCAACGCATCACGGCGGGTTTTCATCGGCGTGGGTCCTGCGTGGGCTTCCTGCCCCACCAAAGTGACGTCGAACCAGCGCTGTCCCTGGGCGCCCTGGACGATGCCGATGGTTTTTTCCTCGTCCTCCAGGATGGGGCCCTGTTCAATATGCACCTCGAAGAACGCCGCCACGTCTCCCACATTGGCCTCCTGGGATCCCAGGTAACCGATGGCCTCCAGCTCCTCCCGGAAATTCTTGCCCTCGGCATCGGTCAGGCCATAGACCTCGTCCAAGTCGAACTTGCCGATCGCCACACCCGAACCCATCATCGCCGGGGCGAAACGGCAGCCTTCTTCGTTGGTCCAGACGGTGACCTCGACCGGACGCTCAGTCTCGTAGCTGAGATCGTTCAGGGTGCGGATCACCTCTAGGCCGGAAAGCACGCCGAAAACGCCGTCCCACTTGCCGCCCGTGGGCTGGGTATCGAGATGACTGCCGGTCATCACCGGGGCCAGCTCATCATTCTTGCCGGCACGGCGGGCATAGATATTGCCGACCGCATCGACGCGTACCGTACAGCCCGCTTCTTCGCACCAGCGCACGAAAAGATCCCGGCCCTGGCCATCCAGCTCCGTCAAGGCTTGGCGGTTGACGCCGCCCTTTGCCGTGGCGCCGATCTGCGCCATTTCCATCAGCGAGGCCCAAAGCCGGTCGCTGTTGATCGCCACATTCTGCATCGCCCCTGCCCTGCATCTGTTCATTTCGCCTGTGGCAACGGTAGCCGAGGCCGTGGCTTCGGGAAAGTGCCATTTGCCCTGTGATATGCTCCGGCCGAGTTGAGGGGCAGAGGAAACGATGGAGTGCGCCGATGAGCTACGAGACAATAATTGTCGACGACCAGGACCGGTATGTTGCGATCACCTTGAACCGGCCAGATGCCCTGAACAGCATCTCGCCAGCCATGATCGACGACCTGAACGCGGCCCTGGACGAAATCGAAGGACGCCGGCAGTTATGCGCCCTATCGATCAGCGGCAGCGGGCGGGCCTTCTGCGCCGGGGCGGATCTGAAAGCAGCGCAGGAACGCATGGTTGGCGCGGATGCAGCGGCGGTAAACAGCCAGTTCCTCGACGACCTGCGCATGGTGCTACTGCGTATCGAGGCGTTCCCCGCGCCCGTGATCGCCGCCGTCAACGGCCTGGCCCTGGCGGGCGGACTGGAGTTGTTGTTGGCATGCGATCTGGTGATCGCGGCGGAGAGCGCAAAGCTGGGCGATGCCCATGCCAATTACGGCCTGGTTCCGGGCGGCGGAAGTTCGGTCCGCCTGCCGCGCAAGATCGGCCCGACTCGGGCGAAACAATTGATATTCACCGGCCAGTTCCTGCCGGCCCGACAGATGCTGGAATGGGGACTGGTCAATGAGGTTGTGGACGATGAAGACCTGGGCGATGCGGTGGACAGGCTGGTCGAAACCCTGGCCGCACGCAGCCCCATCGGCCTGCGGCGGATGAAACGCATGGTGGATGACGGGATGGAACAATCTCTACAGGCGGCGCTCCGTTACGAATTGTCCATCAACGCCCAGCACGCCGCCTCCCACGATCGTTTGGAAGGTCTGGCCGCGTTTGCCGAAAAGCGGACGCCTGTGTTCGAAGGCCGCTAAGGAAGCGGTGCGCGCCCTTAGCCGCCTTCGACCACCACGTGCTCGGTGGTCAGAATGGTACCGATGCGGCCGGGCTCGAGGAAGTTGATCTCGTCGGCCTTGGTGCGGGCATAAGCCTCCGATGCCGCCGATTGCCGCATATCGTCGATATTGTCGAACCACGCCATGGGCAGGCCATCATAGGCAGGGCGCTCGGGCCTGCCATATGCACCAAGGCGCACATGGCTTTGTACATAGCGGCGCAGGGTTTCGATACCGGCGGCGATGGGGCCGTGTTTTTCCCGCCAATGACGCTGGGCATCCGCCGGATCCATGCCGGCCTTGAATGTCAGGAGTGAGATGCTCTTGATACCATCGCCTGCGACAGGGCCATCCTTGATGATGCTTTCCTCAGTCAACAGTTCGACCAGACTGTCACCGTCGATGAAATTTGGTTCGTCCTGCTTGGCGGCGGCGAATTCCGGGGTCCGGCTCATGGTGCGCAGGGCCTCCTTGTCATCGACCCAAATCTCCGCCACCCCGTCGCAGATCAGTTCGCCATTCTTGTAGCCCGACAGGCGCGGATGGTTCTGCACATAGCGGCGAATGCCTGGAATGCGCGCCACAATGGGCCCGTGGGTGCCACGCCAATAAGCCTGGAAATCCTCGACGCTCATGCCCGGCCGGCGATGGCAAACCTCGCAAATCTTGATCATCGTGTCCGTTTCCTCTTTTCCATGCACTTGAAGTGTACCGGCAAATTGATTTGCGGTCTGTAATGGCCGCATTAGAGTCGACTGGCGGCTTCCCTGGGAGGATACCCTTATGACCGAGACACGAACCGGCGGCTGCCTATGCGGCGCCGTCCGTTATGAGCTGTCGGCGGAGCCGGTGGCGACCATGATCTGCAACTGTACAAATTGCCAGCGCAGCAGCGGCAGCGCCCTTTCAACCATTGCCCTGGTGCCCCGATCCGGACTTTCGGTGACGGGTGAATTGAAGGGTTATGAATATGCCGGCGACAGCGGCGGCCTGTTGGAGATCAATTTCTGCCCTGAATGCGGTTCCCCGGTGTTGTTGAACATCCGCAACATGCCCGACATCGTTTCCATCAAGGTAGGCAGCTTCGACGATACCTCCTGGTTCAAGCCAAAGCTGAATATCTGGACAGCCTCGGCCCAAGCATGGCTGCCGGAAATTACCGACTGTCAGGCCTTCACCGGCAATTCACGATGAGGACGTCATGAAGCATCTATTTCGGATACTGCTAGCAGCCCTACTTCTCACTAGCCTTGGCGCCCAGGCGCAAACGGCGCCGAAACGGGCCATCACTCAGATCGCGGGCGATCTCTACCGCTTTCAGAACAATTTCCATTACTCCGTCTTTCTGGTCACTGACGAAGGGGTCATTGTCACCGACCCCATCAATGCCGATGCGGCGGCTTGGCTGAAAGGCGAAATCGCGAAACGCTTCAACAAACCGATCCGCTACGTGATCTACAGCCACGACCATCGCGACCACATAGCCGGCGGCGAGGTCTTCGCCAAAGACGGTGCCATCGTGGTCGCCCATGAACGGGCCAAAGCGGTGATCATCGGCGAGAAACGGCCCACTGCCGTGCCCAACATCACCTTCAAACGCCATATGACCGTGGAACTGGGCGGCCAGGCAGTGAAGCTGTCTTATGTGGGCCGCAACCACTCAGACAACTCAATCGTCATGAACTTTCTGGGCCAGCGCACCCTGTTCGCAGTGGATTTTATTCCCGTGCGTTCAGTGGCCTTCCGCAACCTGCCCGACAGCTATCTGCCCGACTGGGTCCGTTCCCTTGCCAGGGTGGAACGCATGGATTTCGACATCCTCGCACCGGGCCACGGGCCCCTGGGGACCAAGGCAGACGTGACGGCTTTCAAGGAGTATATGGGCGATCTCTACAAACAAGTGCTCGCCCAGGCCCGGCAAGGCAAGAACCTGGAAGAGATTAAGGCAGAGGTAGATCTGAGCAAGTACCAGACCTGGGGCCAGTTCAAGGCTTGGTCGCAACTGAACATCGAAGGTGCGTTTCAACGCATCCAGATGAACCGCCGGGGCAACTAGATCAGCATGAGTTCAGATTGAATCAATCTGAACTCATGCTGATCTAATTCAATAACTTAGAGCAACTTATCCGCGTTCGAAGGAACGCGGGTTGCTCTAGGTTCCCGTAAACTTCGCCTGGCGCTTCTCGACGAAGGCGGCGACGCCCTCGGTCGCGTCGTTCGTGGCGCCGATCTCCATCTGCACTTCCAACTCGCGGCGGACATGGGTGGCGAAGTCGTTGGCTTCTGCCTCGTCGACCATGGCGCGGGTTGCCACCAGGGCCTTGGTCGGACCCTTGGCCAGCCGCGCAGCGAGATCCCGGGCCATGGGTAGGAGTTCATCGTCCGCAACGCAGTCGCTGATCATGCCCCATTGTAGAGCGGTCTCGGCCATCACCGGTTCGTTTGTCATCATCATCTTCAAGGCCCTGGCCCGGCCGATCGCCGCCGGCAACAAGTAGGTGGAACCCATATCCGGGATCAGGCCGATGCGGCTGAAAACCTGGATGAACTTGGCCGATTGTGCCGCCATGATGACATCGCCCACCAGGGCGAACGAGAAACCGGCGCCGGCGGCGGTACCGTTGACCGCCATGATTACCGGAACGCGGCATTTGCGCAGACCATCCATGGCGCCGAAATAGCTGTCCATAACCGCCTGGATTTTCTCTTCGCCGTCACCGGCCGGGCGGTTGCGCAAATCCTGGCCGGAACAGAAGGCCCGGCCCGCCCCGGTCATGATCAGGGCCCGGATGGCGGGATCAGCCTCGATCTTCGCCAGCGCCTCCTGCACCTCGAACATCATCTCGAGGGTCAGGGCATTCAATGCCTCGGGCCGGTTCAGGGTGATCGTGGCGACCCCGTCGTCAACTTCGAAAATGATCTCCTTGAAGCCGCTCATAAATCTTCCTCCCTGCTTCAATTCATATTGTCATTCCCGTGAAAGCGGGAATCCAGAGCCCCTGGACTCCCGCCGTCGCGGGAGTGACGGTTGGACGCGGCTTGTTAGACGCCGATGGTGTAGCCGCCGTTCACCGACAGATGCTGGCCGGTGATATAGCTTGCCGCTTGCGACAGCAGGAAGCAAACCGGCTGCGAGACTTCCTCTGGGTCGGAGAAACGTTTCATTGGCACCTGGGCCATGACCCCGTCGCGGAACTTGTCGGAGCGGATGGTTTCCGTCATCTCCGTTTCTACCACGCCGAAGCAAACGGAATTGACCCGGATGCCCTTGGCGGCCCATTCCCGTGCCGCCGACATGGTGATGCCCATGACGCCGGATTTCGCCGCGCCGTAATTGATCTGGCCAATAGTGCCGCGCCGGCCGGCATCGGATGAAATATTGACGATGGAGGCGGGCGAAGTGTCGCCGTCGTCGGCACGCTGATACATATGCCGACCCACAGCCTGCAGGAAATAGAAGACGCCCGAAAGATTGACGTCGATCACCTGTTGCCAGGTTTCCACCGGCATCTTGTTGATCATGGCGGCGCGCACGATGCCGGCATTGTTGACCAGGCCATGAATGGCGCCATTGGCGGCAATGGCGGCGTTGACCGTGTCCTGAACGAAGCCTGGTTCAGCTACCGAGCCCACATAGACCTCCGCCTTGTCGGCACCCAGTTCGCCGGCCAGAGCCTCCAGCTTGTCACCCTGCATATCGACCAGGATGGCCTTGCCGCCCAGATCCACAACCAGGCGGGAGACGGCCTCGCCGATACCCTGGGCGGCGCCGGTGACGATGATGTTGTGACCTTCCAGGGCCATGGGATTTTTCATATTACGCAGTCCTTTGTTACGAAGCTTGTTTTGTCACACCGGCGGCCAGCAAATCCTCGATCTCGCTCTCGGAGAAGCCGGCTTCCGCCAGGATTTCGGTGCTTTGCTCACCCAACAAGGGCGGCAAGGAGCGGATGGTGGAGGGCGTCTTGGAAAACCGGATGGGCGGGTCGGTCATGCGCAGCTTGCCCTCGGTCGGGTGTTCCGCCTCCCGCCAGAAGCCGGACGCCTTAAGTTGTTCGTTATCCAGCAGATCTTCCTTGGTATTCACCGCCATGGTTGGGATGTTGGCGTTCTCCAGTGCCGCCTCCCACTCCGCCGTGGTGCGGGTGGCGACGATCTCGCCGAGGAGGTCGTAGATTTCCTGGCTGTGTTTGATGCGCGTGGCAATATCGGCGAAGCGGGGGTCATCCTTCAGATCGTCCCGGCCCGAAACCTCGAACAATGTCTGCCAGTTGGCATCCGTGTAGGGCAGGACGCAGAGATAGCCGTCCTTGGTGGCATAGGGCCGGCGGCCCGTATTCAACAGGCGTTGATAGCCCATCTGGTCAATGGGCGGATCGAAACAGGCGCCGTAGAGATGCTCGACCATGACATAGTCCACCAGGGTCTCGAACATGGGCACTTCAATGGCCTGGCCGCCGGCGCCACGTTCCCGGCCCACCAGGGCAGACAGGATAGCGGCCACCACATTGAAGGCGGTGGTCTTGTCCGCCATGATGGTCGGGACGAACCGCGGTTCATTCGCCGTGATGGTCTGCAAATCCGCCAGACCGCTGGCCGCCTGGATCACATCATCATAGGCCGGGCTATCGGCCAGGGGACCGTCCTTGCGAAAGCCATAGGTGGCGCAGAAGATCAAGTCGGGATAGGCCGCGGCGTATCGTTCGTAGTCCAAACCCAGTTTTTTGGCCACTTTCGGCCGCATGTTGTGCACGAAGACGTCCGCCGTGCCCACCAGCTTGAACAAGGCTTCGCGTCCAGCCTCTTGCGTCAGGTCCAACACAACGCTGCGCTTGTTGCGGTTGGTAGCCAGGTACAGCGAGGCCATACCCTCGTTCTTACGGGGGCCCAGGTTGCGGGTGGTATCGCCGGCGGGGGTCTCCACCTTGATGATATCTGCGCCCATGTCGCCCAGCATCTGGGTGGCCCAGGGACCGAGGATCACCGTTGTCAGTTCAACGATACGAATGCCGTCCAATGTCCCCATGCTAGGCCTCTTTCGCCTTGATCTGTTCGACGATGGCCATCATGTTGCGGGCCTGTTTCAGATGCGGCATATCCAGCATCTTTCCGTCAAGGCCGACGGTGCCGAGACCGGGATTCTGCTCGAACACATCGATCACCCGTTGCGCATGCGCGATCTCGTCCTCGGTCGGGGTGAAGGCGTCATTGATGACTTCCGACTGGGCCGGATGGATGGCGATCTTGCCGAAGAAACCTGCCTTTCGGTCACGCAGGCATTCCGCCCGCAAACCGTCCAAATCTCGGAAATCCACGAACACAACGCCGACCGGCTGAACATCAATGGCCCGCGCCGTGGACAGGCACAGCGACTTGGCCATGAGATAGGGATCATCGTAATCGCCCGTGGCCGGATTGCGGTTGTCGGAAGCCCCTAACGCGGCCGCCAGGTCCTCGCCACCCCAGGTCATGGCCACCAAGCGGTCCGTGACGCCGTCCAGATAGGTGTGGAAGTTCAGAAGCGAGGCCGCCGTTTCCGTGGCCACGCAATGAATTTTGGTCGATCCAAGCTCCAGGCCTTCTCTTGCCTCCAGGGCATCGAGATAGTGGCCCATGGTGTTCACATCCTTGGCCGAATAGACCTTGGGCAGGACAATGCCGTCGGGCGCGCCGGGCATGACGGCGGCCAGGTCAGGCAGCGAAAGCTCCGTATCCAGGGGATTGACCCGTACCCAAAGCTGTTGTTTGGAGCGGTCGGGGCGGGATTGCAGGTAATCCCGCACCATGTCGCGGGCGATCTCTTGACGGTCGTTGGAGACCGAATCCTCCAGGTCCAGGATCAGGGCATCCGCCGGGTTGCCTTCGCCCTTGGACAGCTTGCGCTCGCTGTCGCCGGGCACGAACAGCCAGGAGCGGATAATCATGCCGGCCGCTTCATCATCAGACCGGTGCGAAGGCAGTATGCGACTTCCTCGTCCCGCTGGTTGTAGCCAAAATGTTCAAAGGTCACGATGCCCGTGGTCGGCCGCGATTTACTTTCCCGTTTGTCCTTGATGATGGTCACGGCGCGGATGGTATCGCCATGGAAGACGGGGTTGCGGAAGCGTGTCTCGGTAAAGCCCAGGTTGCCCAAAGTGGTGCCCAAGGTAGTATCGCCAACGGTCACACCGATCACCAAGCCCAGAGTGAAGATGCTGTTCACCAGTTGTTTGCCGTACATGGTGTTCTTGGAGAACTCGGCATCCAGATGCAGCGGCTGGGGGTTATGGGTCAGGGCGGTGAACATGATGTTGTCCATCTCGGTCACCGTGCGGGTCAGGGCATGCTTGAATTCCATGCCGATCTCGAATTCCTCGAAATAGAGTCCTGACATAGCAATAATTCCTCTTCGATATTGTTGTTAGGCGGGACGGAAGACCGGGATGGCCTGCTCGCCGTCGACGCTCTGGCGGAAGGTCACTTCCACGTCCTGGCCGATGGCCAGGGCGTCATAGTCGCAGTCGACGATGTTGGACAGCATGGTGATCCCCTCCGCCACCGTGACATAGGCGATGGCATAGGGGGTATCCCCCCGGCGCATCACGGAATAGCTGTAGATCACGCCCTTGCCCGAAGCTTCATACCACTCCGTGTTTGAAGAATGGCAATGGGGGCAGATGGCCCGCGGGTAAAAGTGAGTCTTGTCGCAGTCGCCGCAGCGTTTCATCAACAGCTTGCCCTCGTTGGCAGCGGTCCAATAGGCCTCCGTCTCCATGGTGATGGCGGGCGCCGGAAAAGTACGTTGGTTCTGGCTCATGCGTCGTTCCTCCCCATGATGACTGTTGAGCTCCCCATGCGGGAGCCGATGGAGCCGCCCGTGCCATGGGCCAGGGCCAGAGTGCAGTCCGGCACCTGCACCGCTGGGTGCGCTTCGCCGCGCAATTGCCGCGCCGCTTCGATCACCTTGGTGATACCGCCGCGGTTGGTGGGATGGTTGTTGCAAAGACCGCCGCCGTCAGTGTTAAACGGCAGCTTGCCGGTACCGGAAATCAGATTACCGTCGGAAACGAACTTGCCGCCCTCTCCCTTCTCACAAAAACCGAGGTCCTCCAAGGTCTCCAAAACGGTGATCGTGAAACTGTCATAGATGGAGACATAGTCCATATCCGCCGGGGTGAGGCCCGCGTCTTCGAATGCGATGGGGCCGGAAACAGCCCCGCCGGTATAGGTAATGTCCACCTGGCCGGCGTTCAGATGCTTGATATGTTCGCCATGGCCCAGGATCTTCACACAACGATCGCCCAAAGATTTGGCGACTTCGGGGCTGACGATGACCAGGGCGCCGCCGCCGTCGCTGATGACACAACAATCGAGGCGATGCAGAGGGTCGGAGATCATCGGCGAATTCACCACATCCTCCACTGTCACGACGTCGCGCAGCATGGCGTGCTCGTTGTGCTGGGCGTGGTGGGAGGCGGCCACTTTGACCCAGGCCAATTGCTCGGACGTGGTGCCGTATTGATACATGTGCCGCATGGCCGCCATGCCATACATGTTCGTGACCACGGGGCCATAGGGGTTTTCAAAACCCAGCTCGGGCAATGCTGTGCCGTAATCGCGGGTGCCCAGGGTGGCGACGCCTTCGGCCCGTGGCCGTCCGGCCAGGGTGACGAGGGCGATGGAGCATTTGCCCATGGCGATGGCATTGAGAGCATGACCCACATGCACCACATAGGACGAGCCGCCCGTCTCGGTACTGTCGATGTATTTGACGTTCAGGCCCATATACTCGGCCATGGATATACCGCCCAGGCCCGGCGCATCGCCGGAACAGAAATAGCCGTCCACGTCTTCGATGCTCAAGCCCGCATCCGCCAAGGCGCCCAAGGCAACCTCGGCATGAAGCTGGGGAATGGTCTTGTCGACGGCCTTGCGCGTGGGATGTTCGTAAATCCCTGCGATATAGGCCTTGCTGTCTCGGCTCATGGCGTATCCTTATTTGTCTTTGTGTTGGATTTTTTTGACGTTCCGTCACTCCCGCGTAGGCGGGAGTCCAGAGCCCCTGGATTCCCGCCTTCGCGGGAATGACGCTGTGACTGTTCAAGGTACATAGGCAAATCAAACTCAATACGATTTCGGCAGGTCCAGGGCCTTTTCGGCCAGGAAACTAAGGATCAACTGCGGGCTGATGGGGGCTAGGCGGTGGATCATGCTTTCCCGGAGATAGCGTTCCACGTGGAATTCCTTGGCATAGCCCATGCCACCATGGGTCATCACCGCGTTGGTGCAGGCCTTGAAGGCGGCCTCGGCCGCAAGATACTTCCCCGCATTGGCCTGCAGGCCACACTCCTCGCCAGCGTCATAGAGGGCCGCGGCGTGGAAGGCCATGAGATGCGCTGCTTCCAACTCCGCCCAGGATTCAGCCAGGGGATGCTGGATGGCCTGGTTCATGCCAATGGGCCGGTCAAAGACCACCCGTTCACGGGCATAATCAGCCGCTTTTTGCAGAGCGCAACGGCCCAATCCGACCATGGAGGCGGAAATCAGTATCCGTTCGGCGTTGAGCCCATGCAACAGATAGCGGAAGCCCTTGCCTTCCTCGCCGATCAGATCACTCTTGGGCACCTTCAGATCATCAATGAAGACCTGGTTTGAATCCACACACTTGCGGCCCATCTTGTCGATCGCCCGAACTTCGCAGTGGTTGCGGTCCAAATCCGTATAGAACAGCGATAAACCATTGATCGGCTTGTCCGTTTCGGACTCGTCCTTGGTCCGCGCGATGAGCAGCATCTTGTTGCAGACCTGGGCCGTGGAAGTCCAGATTTTCTCACCATTGACCAGATAATGATCGCCCTTGTCCACGGCCCTGGTTTTCAGCCGTGTGGTATCCAGACCCGTGTTGGGCTCGGTCACGGCAAAACAGGCGATATCCTCGCGCCGGATGACGGGCGGCAGCCATTGGCGTTTCTGTTCGTCGGTGCCGAACACCACCACCGGATTCAGACCGAAAATACCGATCGCCAGGGCGGCGAAGCCGGCATTGCCGCAACCAGATTCTGTGATCCCCTGCACCATGGCCGCCGCTTCCGATATGCCTAGGCCGCTGCCGCCATACTCTTCCGGCATGGCGATGCCCATCCAGCCTTCCTTGGCCATGGCTTGGCAGAAATCCTCCGGGAATTCGCCGCTGCTATCCCGCTCCAGCCAGTACTGATCGTCGAAGTTTTCGCACAACTTCATGACGCTGTCTTTGATCTGCTGCTGATCGGATGTGAGGTTCGTACTCATGATTTGATATCCGTTTCCTCGCTCTCAAGTGTGGCGCCGACCAGACGGTTGCACCCGGCCGCGGCCTCTTTCAGAAGGTGTTCGTTTCTGTCGCCATTGGCGCGCATGCGTTCCGATGGACCGGCAATTAACATCGCGGCCGCAACGCTGCCGTCCTTGGCATAAATTGGTGCGGCAAGGCCGCTGGCGCCCACGATCCGTTCATCTCGGGTGCGGGCGATACCGTCTCGTCTGATCTGCGCCAGCTCCGCCGTCAGGTCACGGATGGAGGTAACAGTCTCAGCAGTAAATTTCTGACGCTCGGTGGCCTTCAGATAGGCCTTCAGGCGGGCGCTATCGAAGCCTGACAGAAGGACTTTGCCCGCGGCCGTGCAATAAAGATCACGGCGTTCACCAACCGTAACGGCATAGCGGATGGGATTGGCGCTTTCCGCCTTGTCCAGATAGGTGACCACATCCGCATCCGGCGCCAAGGCACCCAACACCGCCGTTTCGCCGGTACTGGCAGCCAATTCCAACAGGGCCGGCCGGACCGTGGTCACCAGATCACGGCCCGCAGCCACCCGCATGGCAAGGGAGATGAAACGCGGTCCCAGCAGATAACGTCCCGTATGGTCACGAACCAGGCATTCCTCAACCGTTAATCCCGCCAGAAGTCCAACAAGGGAGGTTTTTGGCGCACCCGTATCCGCAGCCAATTCTGACAGCGTCGCGCCGCCCTGCTGACCGGCCAGGGAGTCCAGAATAGAAATAATCCGGCCCACCGATTGCGGGCCGCCGCGAACAGGCGGGCTGTCGGTATTTTGAATGGAACTACGCATATTCGTACATCATACGAATATAAATACAATTGGCAAGCCCGTCAGGCCTCCCATATTTCACCGCTCAGGATCGTTATCCGCCAACCTGTTTCTTTTGTTCCATCTGGATGTGACCTGAAGCCATTGTGATGCCAATGATGGCCTGCTAGCGTCGGTGGCAGGCGACGGCAAGGGGACATTCGTCATGAAATCGGCATTTGAAGAAGTCATGGAAATCAGGGGCCGCGGCCTGCCGAGCGAAGGCGAGGTGGCGATCACCGGCGCCGATCCGGTGCTGTCGACCGAATTCAAAATCGGTGAAACCTGCGCCGCCGTCTTGGCCGGCGTCGGCGTTGCCATCTCGGACATCTGGGAAATGAAGACAGGACAGCGGCAGATGTCGTCCGTCGATGTGCGGGCGGCGGCAGCCGGATTGCGCAGTTCCACGTATATGCAGAAACCCGATAGCGACGGCATCTTTCAGCCCGTGGTCAATCCACAACACGAGGCCATGATCAAGATGACCCAGCCCTGGCCCACCAAGGACGGCCGCTGGTTCCTGCCCCATTTCGGGCTGCCAAACCTGAAGGAACGAGTCATGGGTGTCCTCGGTTGCGAGAGCAATCCCGCATCCGTGGCCGAAGCGGTCGCAAAATGGGGCGCCCTGGATCTCGAGGCAGCGATCGACGAAGCACGGGCCTGCGGCGCCATGGTGCGCAACAACGATGAATGGCTGGCACATCCCCACGGCCAGGTTTTGGCTGGCAAGCCCATCGTTGAAATCATCAAGATCGCCGACAGTCCGGCCGAACCCTTGCCCGCTGGCCCGCGTCCTCTGAGTGGCATACGGGCGCTTGATCTTACCCGCATCCTAGCGGGGCCCATCGCCGCCCGCACCTTGGCCGAGAACGGGGCCGATGTGCTGATGGTGACGGCAGAAAACCTGCCCCAGATCAAGGAGCATGTCATGGATACCAGCCATGGCAAGCGGAGCTGTTTCCTCGATCTCAAGACCACCGCCGGCGCCGAACGGCTCAGGGAAATGGTGGCATCGGCGGATGTTTTCTCCCAAGGTTACCGCCCTGGCATGCTGGCCGGGCTGGGTTTCAGCCCCGAGGATCTGGCCCAGATCCGCCCCGGCATCGTCTATCTCTCCATCTCCTGTTTCGGTGCCGACGGCCCATTCAGCCACCGGGCCGGCTGGGAACAGGTGGCCCAGACCGTGACCGGCATCTGCAATGACGGCGGCGATGACACCCGGCCGGGACTTTTGCCGGCGGCAGCCTGCGACTACACAACCGGCTATCTAGGCGCCTATGGCGTGCTTTTGGCTCTGGCCCGACGGGCGCGCGAGGGCGGCAGCTATCATGTCCGCGTCTCCCTGTGCCAATCAGGCATGTTCATCTATCGCCAGGGCAAGACGGCCTTCGACGCACCGGATATGGATTTGACTCCCGAGGAACTGGATGACTTGCGTATTACATCGCACACCGCCGATGGACCACTGCGCCATCTGGGGCCCATTTTAAGACTTTCAGAGACCCAACCCCATTGGACCCGGCCGACACCAAAATTGGGCGGCAACGAAGCGGCATGGCTGGACCGGGGCGGCGCGGCGGACGCGGCGGAGTGAGCAGATTGGACATGCTACCCCCCGCGCCAGACGGACAACCTCCCGCTTTCCCCGATAATCGCGCTACAACTAGGAAATCATAACAGTCATTCCCGCGAAGGCGGGAATCCAGGGGCCTGGACACCCGCTTTCGCGGGAGTGAAGATATTTTTCCGTTCGGTACCCTCGAAAAAGACCTTCGAAATCTTCCTAGTCGTCCTGCACAAGGGGCATGGTGTAGGTAGTCGCGGTGCCGACCACGCAATCCTCTCCGTCGGCGTTGTAAACTACGGTTTCCAGGTTGCAGATGGGCTTGTCGCCGCGCACTTCCTTGACCCTGACAGTGGCGGTGATGGATTCACCCACTTTCACAGCCTTGACGAACTTCCAGTTCGTTTCGAGAAATACGGTGCCAGGTCCGGGTAGATCTTCCGCCACCACGGCATTCAGCAATCCCGTGGTGACGCCGCCCTGTACGATCAGGCCGCCGAAGGGCGAGGCAACGGCCAGTGCTTCGTCATAGTGGATGGGGTTTCGATCGCCGGTCATTTCCGTGAACATCTCCACGTCCCGCATGCTGGTAGTGCGGCTACGGGAGGCGGATGCACCGACCTCGGGTTGCCCGGAGATTGTGCGGTTCCAGGACGTTTCGCTTTTCGACATGCTTTTTCCTCCTGCTAGGCAGCCAGTTCGTCGCGGTCGGAAAACCCGGCGACGTAAGCCGATTCCTTTTGCATAGCCTGGCTCAGTTCGCCGTGATGTTCCTTGACCTGATCCATACTCCAGGCAAACGTCGCGATCTTCGCGGTAACGTCGAACAACGGTCGGGATAGATGATCCCTCTCTTCCTGATAGCGGGCAAGAGCCCTGGTGCCGCCTTCGAGGATTGCATGCGCCAACAGTTCCGCATCACGAAAAGCGTCCGTTATGCCGTGCGCCGTCAATGGATCTTTGAAATAGCCTGCATCCCCAACCAAGGCCCAACCGGGGCCATAGGATTGTCGGAAAAAACCGGCAAGACTGGCATATCCGCGTAACCGACCCACCAGACTGGCGTTCCGCACCACATAACCAAGGCGCGGTGAATTGGCGTCCGCGACTTTCACGAAACCGCCGTATAAATCCTTGCGGAAGGTCTCAGCGAAGCGATCCCGATGCACGCCTACAAAGACGCAATGCAGGCCATCGTTGGTGGGAATTGCGCCGGCCGCAACACCATCATTGAAATACCAATGGAAACCGTTGTCTACGATATTGGCAAAGTAGCCATAGGCGTAGCCGGAACTATCCGCCGCCTCGGTGTAGCTGCGCGCATCAACCCGTTTCGCCACGGTAGATTGTCGGCCATCGGCGCCGACGACGATATCCGATCGCACCGTTACCCTGTCGCCATTCTCGTCCTTTAGAATGGCGCCGATAACCTGGCCGCCGGGGCCGAATTGCAGGTTGGTCATTGATATCCCGTGGCGCACTTCGGCGCCGGCAGCTATCGCCGCATCCACCAGAATCCGGTCCAGCACAGTACGCCGCGGCGCGCAGAGAAATTCAACGCCATGCTCCGGTTTGATGATGACGCGGGTCGTTTCCTGTCCGTAGTGGAATGTGGTTTCTCCCACCACCGGGGTGCCGGCGGCGACAACGTCCGCCAAAAGACGCCAACGGGAAAGCTGGATGATGGCAGTCCGCATCAACGCGTGGGTAGACACCACGTCCGAGCCGTACTGCTGCCTGTCGATCAGCAGGACCTTGGCGCCGGCACGCGCAAGCAGCATGGCAGTAGCGGCACCGGCGCAGCGGGCCCCGACGATTACGGCATCGTATCGCGTTTCGAATGCTCTTACATTTACCATGATCCCTTCCTCCATCATGCGGCCGCACGATGCAGCCTGTTGCATAAGTGATCGGCCAGGTCGCGGGCATCGTTGTCCGCCCCGGCGATGAATGACGACTTGCGGCGGCGCAGAAACGGCAGGCCCATGACATACATGCCAGGCGCATCCACGACGCCGCCGTCGTGTCGGATACGGCCCTTGCGATCCAGCACAGGAACCTGCAGCCAGGAATAATCGGGCCGGTACCCCGTGGCCCAGAGGACCGTTCTGATACCTGCGGCCCGCAGATCCATGACCAATGGGGGCTCACCCGTCAGTTCCGTTGCCGGAAAGCGTTGGGGCGGGTTGAAAGCGTGGTCCATACCCCGCTCCGCTACCCATTCATCGATGCTGTCCAGCAGACGATTCATTTTCAGATCCGCCAAAGCGCACAGATTTCCCAACGCGCCCGAGAACTGCACCTTGGTGTCCTGCAGGCCGGCCAGGCGCCCAACGATGTCGACGCCCGTCGCACGCAGGGCGTTGATATCCAAGGTCCGGTGTTCTGGGGTGCCGACCAGTTGCAAGGACGGCAAGCGACGGGCACGGCGAATATCATCAACCTCGTCATAGCGCAGGTCCATGACACCGATAACTTCCATCCACCATTTGATGTCCCGACCCCGATAAAGGCGGGGCACACGGACATGTTCGCCCACGGACAGCGTTACCTGACGGCCAGAAGCCTGAATCTCCGCCGCCAATTGCATGCCTGTCGCCGCCGCGCCAACCACCAGGACACCGCCGTCGGGCAATTGCCCGGGATTGCAGTACTGCATGGGCGTGATGCTGGCGATATCGCGCGGCAGGTTTTTGGCGATCCCCGGCATAGTGGCGACATTGCAGGCGCCCGAGGCGAGGACGACGCTGTTGCAGCCCCATACGCCGCGGTCCGTCAATATGGTATAGCCGCTGTCGGATGCGCGCACGGATTTGACGTTCGTGCGTACTTCTACAGGCGCGCTGGTGACGTCGGCATAGCCCTGAATGAAATCCACGACCTCGCCCATGTTCATATAGCCGTCCGGGTCCTCACCGGCGTAGTCGTAACCGGGCAGCCGGCTCTGCCAATTCGGGGTTAGAAGGCGCAGGGAATACCACCGCCCCCTCCGCCAGGAATTCGCAACTTCGCCCCGCTCGATCAACACATGGTCGATCGAGCGGTCGGCAAGGTGCTTGGAGAAGGCGAGCCCGGATTGACCGGCGCCAATGATGACGGTTGTTGTGTGCTTCATGACTCTCGCTCCCCTGACGCGGTTACAAGACCTCAGTTGACTGTGACGAAGACATTGGTGGGATTGGTAACGATGTCGAAAACGGCGGAACGTTTCTGCGACTGAGCGACGAGGGCCTTAATCTCGTCTTCTGTAGCGTCCGCCTGCACATCGAAATGCACCCGGATGCTGCCAAAGCCGTTGCGGACATCGTCATCGATGCCAAGGATGCCTTGGAGGTCCATATCACCCTCCAAAGTCGCCGTGACCGAATGCAACTGAATGCCCCGGTACTGAGCCACCGTCGCCACACCGGCGGAGAGGCAGCCGGCGAGACCCGAAAGCAGCACTTCGACCGGTGTCGGTGCGTTGTCTTCGGCGGCGAAAACTTCCGGATGGTCGGTCTCCACCGTAAAACTGCGACCGCGTTCCTGTTCCTCGCCAAGGCCAAAGAAAGTGGAGATAGTTGTGCGGCAATGGGTGCCGTTGACCCATTCCGCGGCCGTACGCCATTTGAACTGGGCCGCCTCCGGCGCGGCGTCGAGGGCCTCGCGGGCACCGATCAAGGCTTCCACGTTGACGCCGTTGTCTACGGGTTCGGTGGCGGTTTGTGCGTTTGTCTGGCTCATTGCTTGCTTCCTTTGCTGGGTGTCAAAGCTGTGATTTCCGATACAGCTCCGGATGCGGCCTGGCTTTGCATTCCCTACGCCCCCGCCGCCACGGCTCTGTCCGGCAGGGTTGATTTAAGATGCCAATGCATCAGGTCTGCTTCCACGACGCGGGAAAAAAGTTTCAATTGTTTCGCCTCAAACAGGCCAAATGCATTTTCCATGATTGAGAGCGGCAGGAAAAAATGAGACATTGGATCAAAATCTTGAGGAGGATCGAGCGGGCATGAATGCGCAAGACTGCGATGTGGTCATCGTCGGGGCGGGTTTTTCAGGTCTCTATTTGCTCTACCGTCTGCGTAGGCAGGGGTATTCCATTCGCATTTTCGAAACCGGTTCCGACGTTGGCGGGACGTGGTATTGGAATCGCTATCCCGGCGCCCGATGCGACGTCGAAAGCATGCAGTATTCCTATTCATTCTCGGAAGACCTGCAGCAGGAATGGAACTGGAGCGAGCGCTTCTCGGCGCAGCCGGAAATCCTCGACTATGCCCGCCACGTAGCCCAGCGTTTCGATCTTAGGGACCAGATAGAATTCAACACCACGGTAACTTCGGCCCATTTCGACGAAGGCGCCGGCCATTGGCAGGTGACCACCGACAAGGGCGAAAGCCTTACAGCGCGCTTCTGTGTCATGGCAACGGGCTGCATATCTGCCGCGCAGACGCCCGAATTCGAAGACCTGGACAAGTATGGGGGCGAGACCTACCACACCGGACAATGGCCTCACGAAACGGTTGATTTCACCGGCAAGCGCATCGCCGTGATCGGCACCGGGTCGTCCGGCATTCAAGCCATTCCCGTGCTGGCGGAGGAAGCCGCCCATCTGACCGTCTTTCAACGCACGGCCAATTATTCCCTGCCGTCGCGCAACGAGCCCATGACCGAGGATTACGCCCGCTCGTGGAAGGACAACTATGCCGCCCTGCGGGAGGAACAACGCCAGTCTCACAAGGGCGCCTTGGGCGAGGCCGGCGAGACTTCAGGCCTCGATGCGTCGGAGGATGAGCGCGCCGCCGCATATGAAGAACGTTGGGAGAAAGGCGGCACGACGCTTTTGGGCGCCTATCGCGACATGCTGATCGACGAGCGCGTCAACGAGACGGCGGCCGAGTTCGTCCGCGAAAAGATCCGCGACATCGTCAAGGATCCCGATGTTGCCGAAAAACTGGCGGCCAAGGGCTATCCCATCGGCACAAAACGCATCTGCGTCGACAGCGGCTACTTCGAAACCTTCAACCGCGAAAATGTGGAATTGATCGATATCAACGAAACGCCGATTTTGCGGATGACAATTGACGGCATTGAGACCACGGCTCGGAAATTCCAGTTCGATGCCATCGTCTTCGCCACCGGTTTCGATGCCATGACGGGCACCTTGTTCAAAATCGATATCCGCGGTCGGGGCGGCCTGGCTCTACGCGACAAATGGCAGGCCGGGCCGCGCACCTATTTGGGCCTGATGAGCGAAGGTTTCCCCAACCTGTTCATGATCACCGGGCCGGGCAGCCCATCGGTGCTGACTAACATGATCGTCTCCATCGAACAGCATGTGGATTGGATCACCGATTGTCTGACCGCCATGCGCGAGCGGGACCAGACAACCATCGTACCGCTAAAGTCGGCCGAGGACGATTGGGTCGAACACGTCAACGAAGTGGCCCACCGCACCCTGTTTCCCAAGGCGGCATCCTGGTATATGGGCGCCAACATTCCGGGCAAGCCGCGCCTCTTCATGCCATACCTGGGCGGGGCCGGCGGCTATCGACAGGTCTGCGACGAGGTGGTCGCCGACGGCTATCGGGGCTTCGCCTTCGACGACGCCCCGGCCCGGATAGAGGCGGCCGAATAGACCGGCGAAATTCGTCGTCTAGAAGAACACGTACGAACGCACCACCACGTTCTTGCGGCAGGGGGCGTCGATCGGCACAGTCGGATCGATACACGCCGTGTGGAACGACCAGCGGGATACCGAACCGTCGGTGATGGAATCGTAGCATTTCAGCATCGAGACCTCGGTCGGCGTCTGCCGCGGAATCCAATACCATTCATGCTCCGGCCGGAAAGTAAACCGCGTGGTCTCGCCGACCCGATCATCGTAAATGCGATAGTTGTTGATGTAAGGCTGATCAGCGAACGACGGCCAGGCGCAGAGTACAAAGGGGAACTGCTCCACCGTCTCCATGGGCTTGGCCAGGTTGATGGACATGAACCGCCGGGACATTTTCGCATCCGCCTCGGCCTCGGTATAATGCTGCTTCCGGCCGAAATTACGTAGATTCTGTGTCAGAAGTTCGCGGCAGCGCACCCGGCCGCTGTTGTCGTTCAGGTCATTGTGCACCAGATTGGCGTAATTGGCGTTGACGCCAGGGTTCTTGGCGTCCTGGTCCTCGGTGCGATCACCCTGATAGTCCTTATCGAAGACATCGTGGTTATAGACAAGGGCGTCGGTGGCATCGGGGAAGAAATCCAGCAGCAGCTTTTCGATCTCCGGATAGAAAACCCGTTCCACCTCGGCTGAATCGTAGAAGTTCTCACACTTGGATTCCAAGTGCGCCAGCGAAACGCCAAGTTTGTCCATGCTCTCAGGGCTGTTGGGTGACAGGCCCGGATAGTATTCGCCGATGCGCCGGGCATCGCGCATTACTTGCGGAAAATAGAGCTTCCGCCGCACGTGGTCATTTTCGTACTGGCGCAAGGCTTTGGCCTCAGCCTCACGGGACGGATCCCGCCACAGTGCGTTGGAGGAAACGACGGAATAAGACGGCGCCTCGTGGATGGTATAGGGCAGCGGCAGCGCCAGGCCGCCTTCGGGCGCTTCTATATTGTTCTCGCGGATGTATTCCAAACACTCTTCATAGCGCCGGAAGCCAAGGCCCCATTTGGTTTCGATGGGACCCGGCGGTGCGTTGTCCAGCATATCGATAACCGCCTGGCCTTTGCCGTCGGCAACCTGTGCCAACGCGTCCTCAAGGGCAGCGGTGGTGCCGGCATCGCCGTCCTTTTCCAAGGCCATATACGAAACACCGCCATTGGCGGCGACGGGCGGCGGCTGGCCCTCCGTCAACTCAAGGGTCGGTACGTACGCGGTCGCTGCCTCCGAATCCTCGGCGACGTTATCGGCGATTGCTTCTGCCTGGTCCATGGCATTTCCCCATTTCAATTTTTCAGCAATTTGGCACAGAGAGCCTTTTCTTCCAAGAGGTTGTCTTATTTTGTCACGGGAACTTTACGGCCACGCCATTTTCTGCCGGATCATCGCGCATTGTGACTTGCGGGGTGCGTGGGTTCAAAACCCGACTATTCAAACCCCTATTGTGATGTGATTCCGGTAAATGACTCACCGGCTGCTGCGACGGCATCGCCAATGAATTGATCGTCCGGTTCATCACCGCCGCCGACAGTCTCACGTTTCAATGTCCAACCCGCCATTTGCTAATGCGGCTTGATGCATTATGTAAAACGAATATATCATTTGTTGATCAAGCATGTTGATTGCCGGCCAGGTCCGGCTATTGGGGGCACCATGCAATACCGAATCAATTCCGTCGCGAGTCGAAATGCGTTTTGGGCAGCGATCATCTTCGTTATCTCGTCGTTATCGCCATCTACCGTCCATGCCAAGTGCGGCGGCGAGAACCAGCCAATCTGCTCGACCTCGAGTGCGAACAAAACAGAATCTCTCGTTGGCTGCGACAAGAGTGGGCAATTCCCCGACTGGATAAGCGGCGAATGCTGGGCCTGCCCCAGCAACACCACGCGGAACCTTAATGTTGGTTCGACAAAGAATGCCTGTACTGGCCTAAGCTCGCGCACAAAAAAGATGGTCACGACCTATGCGGGCTACAAAGCGGGCGGTTGGTGTTCGCCTGTGGGAGTGGGCGACAGAGGGTGTTGTGTTTCCGGCTGGCATGACAATAAGGCCGAGTCCAGTTGGCAAGCATCCGATGCCTGTTACAAATATGAATGGAAGACGACTTGGTTCCCTACGACGGATGCCGAAAAGGTCGGCAACACTGCTTGTCCAGTTGGTCAAAGGCATGACGGCAAGGGCTGCTATAGTTGTCCCGATGGTTACGAATGGACATTGTTGTCCGGCGCCACAGACGCGAAAGCCTGCACGGCAACGGTTTTGGCGTTGTGTGACAAGGGCCTCATACCGGATTTCGTGAACAACAAATGCGTTTCCACCAGCATGCGCACCAACGCCTGCATCTCGCTGGTGAATGCTATTAAGGCGGGAGAATCAGTTGCCGGCCTCGCCGAGACCATCTCAACCTGGATCCTGCACAACAAGATGATCAAACGGCAGCATCTGGGCAAGACGGCGGCCAAGGACGCCCAGGCGCTGGCAACCAAGGAAATTGACCGCTACAAACACCTGGTTCCAGAGATGCAACGGGTGGTCAAGGCAATGCGATCCAAAAGCAAGGCCTACGCGGATTTGTTCAGCGCCACCAATCTTTGCACCCTATCTGGCAAGGAAATGTCCCAGAAGCTGGTCGATTTGGGTTTGAGGCCCGATTTCACGAAAAAGAAGGCCAGGCTGTTGCCTCAGAACCTGCTTATTCGTTCCGCGCACGCCGCCAGCGAAGATCATTTCTATCTGGGATACCTGTTCTGGGGTGGCGAGGCCGCCATAGCGGGCGCCGACGGCCAGCTTGGCTTTCTCTTCGTCACGGATTTTCGCGGCAATACCGGTACTTACTTCTATCTTGGCCCAGGGTATATCACGAACACGGGCGCCAACTATACACCGATGGGTTTGCAGCTTTATCCCAACGTCAATATCGACGAGTTTCCCGGCTGGGGAACGAATGTTGCCGTTTCCGCAGGTGTACCGCTCATGATTGTCGGTGTAACCGTCGACTTTTCCTGGGATGATTTTTTCAAACGGTTCGAAGGATTCGGCTTCAGTGCATCCACAGGTGTTGACTTCAGCGAGGTCGACGTCGGTTTCGCAGCCGACTATGCCTGGAAACTGAAGCATTGATCTGTGCAGTTCGGCCGCGCGCGGGCACATTCTCGCCCGGACGAACATCGTCGTGAAATGTCCGTGTTGAAAATTGCCCTATCCGGCCAATCTCTATGTTGGAAAAGGAGCGCCGGTGATACTTGAGTAGTCCGGCTGCGTTCACACATCGACAGGAACCGTCAACAAGGGCAAAGACGTACATACCCATGAATTTCGCACGCACCGCCATCATGCTTGCCGGAATGACCGGCTTGTTCCTTGCCATCGGCTATATGCTTGGCGGCGAAGTGGGCATGGTGATCGCGCTATTGATCGCGGCGGGCCTGAACTTCTTTGCCTATTGGAACTCCGATCGATTGGTCCTCTCTCAATACGGCGCCAGGGAGGTGGACGAACGGTCTGCGCCCGAATTCCACCGAATCGTGGCGGAGTTGGCCCAGCGCGCCCAACTGCCCATGCCGCGCGTCTATGTCATGGATAACCCGCAGCCCAATGCCTTCGCCACTGGACGCAATCCAGAGAATGCCGCTGTCGCGGCAACAACCGGCCTCATTCAGATGCTCAACCGTGACGAACTGGCCGGCGTTATGGCCCACGAATTGGCTCATGTGCGAAACCGCGACACCCTGACCATGACGATCACCGCCACTCTGGCGGGGGCGATCGGCATGCTCGCAAACTTCGCCATGTTCTTCGGCGGCAGCCGCAACAACCCATTGGGTTTCGTGGGCATCCTGCTTGTGGCCATTCTTTCCCCCATCGCGGCAATGGTGGTGCAGATGGCGATCAGCCGCAGCAACGAATATGCGGCGGACAAGACCGGCGCGGAAATCTCGGGCAATCCAATGGCGCTTGCCTCAGCGCTGCAAAAAATCGAGGGGGCCAGCCAACGTATCGACAACCAGGTGGCTGAAGCACACCCCGAAACGGCGCATCTGTTCATCATCAATCCGCTGCATGCCCACCGCCGCGACAGCCTATTTTCGACCCACCCTGCCACCCAGAACCGCATTGACGCCTTGAAGGCGCTGGCCGCCGAGATACGGCAAACGCCGCCGAGGCAGGTTCGATCCAGCCCCTCACCCATCCCGCGTTCGCGTCGCAGTCCGTGGGACTCTTGACCAAGGACCAGGACAATTCAGCGAACCGTGCCGGCATGCGCGGGTTGTTGTTGCCGGTGCTGAACTTGTATGGGACATTGCCCCGACAATACCGGAAAGGATCAAAGCATGGGTGAACTAGCCCTGGCCTACCAGGCGCGATGCCATAGCATCGGTGTCGCTGGCCGATCGGTCTGCAATGCGCGCAACCATCATTGGGTAGCCGAGAATTCCGGCGGCGAGGCGGTCGGCGCGGGCGAAATGTTTTGCGCTTCCATCGCGGCCTGCGCCGTGAACATGGTGGAAACCATCGCCAGCAACGAAAACCGGGTCCTTGAAGGCATGGACGTCAATGTGGCTGCCTATCGGGACTTCGACAAAGATGCCGGCGACCTTTCGCTTTATGACGCCGTGCGCATCGACTTCCGACTATGGGGCGTCGATGAGGATGATGCGCGCTTTTTGGTCAAAACCTGGAAGCAGCGCTGACCCATCTACGGTTCAGTCGCCGTGGCGACTGCAGACACGACGGTAGAATACACCACCCACGCCGAACGGCCGGCAGACTAGGCAGGGCAGCCGGTTAAACGGCCCCCGCCGCCCCACCCGAATAGCGGGGGTCGTCCAGTTCGAGGGGGAATTTCTGCGGCAACAAGCCGGATTGGAACCAGGTGACAAAGCTGCGGACGGAATAGACTGGCAAGCCAGTGGCTCTGCGCAGATCGGCCGCATACGGCACCATGTTCGTGCATTCCAGGACGATGGCCCCGGTTTTTGGATAGCGCGCCTGCACCTCCCTACCCGCGGCAATCAGGTCCTCCCGGCAGGCTTGGAAATCTATTTCGATTTCATCATCAAGAATGGCGTTGGTGAAGGCTTGACCATCGTCCGTACCCACGATCGGGATATCGGACCGCACGCCGGCCGCAGCCAAATGCGCTTCCGTCAAGCTGGCCTTGGAGATCGTGACGACAGTGACGTGGCGGTCCGCCGGCAACAGACGCTCGACCATGGGCACCTGCATCAATGACGAGGTAGCGACGGGCACACCCAAGGCCTCCTTCAGATCCTCCTGCACGAGGGAAAGGAAGCCGCACGTGGTGGTGATGCCATCGGCGCCTGCTGCCACCAAATCCTTTCCAGCGGCAATAAAGGCATCCAACAGTTGGGCTGGATCGCCCCGGACCACATTGTCGGGTGTTGCACCGTTGACGACCCGGTACATCACGGGAAACGGCCATGTCGCGGCATTACCCATATCGCCGGGGATACGTGGAAACCGGGAATCCAGCATCAATATGCCGACGGAAGCGCCATACACCGTTTTGCCACCGTGTTCCGTTGCCATTACCTTCTCCTCGATCCCTCGTCCTTGGGTCCGCACATTCGAGCTTATCCGATGGGCCACAGTCACTCCAACGCTGCTGCGAGCTTCGATCAAGCGTGCGGGATCAGTGCTTTGAGATCACGAGGCGGTAGCCAAAGTCGCACGCATCCTGTTCGAGCAGCCGGGCATAGCGTTGGTGCCACGCGCCGGTATCCAAATCGTTGGCGAGCTTTTCCAACGACGGGGAAATGTCACCCAGCATCCAAAAGCTGGAGATGGCGGCCCGAATTCTTGGATCGAGGTAGGCGGCGGGCCGGCGCCAATAGGCGCACAAAAAGCCGTCCGTACAGTCATGGGGAATGGGGACGGCGGATATCTCCACCTGTCCGAGCCAGGCCTCATAATCCGTCATCGCCGGCATTTGGCCGTCGTCCAACGTTACGAGTTCGGGGACGTAGTCGGCGAGCCAAAATCCCCGGTGGCCAGGATCGAAGGTCAATATCACCATTCTGCCCCGCGTTACGCGGCGCATTTCACTCAGACCCTTCTCCTTGTCGGTCCAATGATGAACCGTCAAAACCGCCATGGAAGCATCAAAAGTATCGTCGTCAAATGGCAGATCCTCCGCACGGCCTTGTATGGACGTAGCTACGGTGCGGCGTTGCCCGATCATTTCTCGGGACGGTTCGATTGCCGTAACATCTTTGCCGGCAGGCTCATAGGAACCCGCGCCGGCGCCCACGTTCAAAACCGTCTTCGCGGGTTCCAGTTCCCGCGCAATGATTTCTGCAATCCGGCGGTCGGGTTTTCGCAAGTCGGAATAGTTGACGCCAATGGTATCGTAAATTGCGGACATGGTATCGACTACCACAAGGTGCGCGGCTTGTCATGAAGGCCCCTGCTCGGCGGCCGGATCGTATCCGCCTATTTCATTGGCAGTTCTGCAGAATCTACCATAGCTCCGGCGTCGAACGGTTACTGGCCCGTTTCAAATCACGCCCCAGGCCTATGTCACCCAGAACATGATTATCCAGACAGCGAAGATCGGGAAAATGCGGGTTTGACCGGCGCCGATCACGGAACCGGGCGATCGGATTGGCCAACATGAGAATCGCTCGGTACCATTTGCGGATTATGTCATTTTGAATTATATTTTCGACCATACATTCGGCCTTATCATAGAGCATTTTCTCGTGTTTTAGGTGATTTGTTCCAATTCTGTGAGTTAATATGATTTCCAATTTGTAAGTTTGAATTACATATGGCTATTTCAGATTTACCGCCGTTGGCCGCCCTGAGGGCATACGAAGCCGCCGCAAGAACGGGCGGATTGAGTGCGGCCGCACGGGAATTGAACGTGACCCACGCCGCAATCGCGCAACACATCAAACGACTGGAAGAGTGGTTCGATACGCCGCTCATGCGGCGCGCCGGCCGCGGCATGCAGGTCACACCCGAGGGCAAAGAGTTTGCCGACGAACTTAGCCGCGGCTTCACAGTCCTGCGCGAGGCATCCCGGCGTCTGGCGGCACAGCACGATGCCGAGCCATTGCGGATCACCACGACGCCCGCCTTCGCGTCATCCTGGTTGTTGCCCAAATTGGACGCTTATTATCGGCTCGGCACGAACACGGCGGTGGTCATCAACCCGACGACAGACGTGGTTGATCTCGAGAACCTTGGTTACGACATTGCCTTCCGTTTCGGGCGCGGCGACTGGCCTGACATGGCCGCGGAACTAGTGGTACCGAGCGATGTGGTCTTGGTCGGGTCCCGGGCCTTTCTCTCCCAGTATGCCG
This sequence comes from uncultured Rhodospirillaceae bacterium, assembly GCA_964344935.1. GTDB lineage: Bacteria > Pseudomonadota > Alphaproteobacteria. The sequence goes on along the minus strand of CAYFPL010000004.1, from coordinate 290,336 downwards.
TCAACGCACCGGAGGATCTTGCCAACGTCCCATGGGTCGAAGAATTTGGCACCAACGAAGTGGCGGAATGGCTAGGCAGGCTAGGCGTTATCGGCCGCCTGCCCCACCAGGTCCTTACGCTGCCGGCCGAATACACCTTGTCAGCCATCCGCCAGGGCCAGGGCCTCGGCATAGCCGTCGCCGTTTGGATCGAAGACGAACTCGGATCCGGCGAGTTGATACCCCTGTTCGAGCCTTTGAGTGCCGAGAACCAGGGTTATCACATGATCTACCGCAAGGGACACCGACGGCCGGCCGTGGAACGGTTTACCAACTGGTTCCGGGCCGAGGCGATGGCCCAGTGAATAGACTGACTTGAGACAAATTCTGGGCCGTGCGGCCGATGTAAAGGCATCATTGTACAATTGCTTCTTGCGGGCCTTTGGCGAAATCCGGCACCATTCCGGAAACTGAGAGAACTGTTGCGAGATCGGAAACGCCAACATGCAAGGAGACATCCAGCCCTTTGACCACCCGGCGGCCTGGAAGGCTACTGACTTCAATTCCAAAGCCGACCTCGCCATCGATCTGGAAGACCGTCATCTTGCGGCGCTGGAAGCCGGGTTGGCGGCGCTGAAAAAAGAGACCCGAGAATACGCCGAAGTCACACCGGCACGTTTTCCCCTGGATGCCATTGCCGACGATGTTGCGGCCTGGCGTGACGACGTACATCGGGGTCGCGGCATCGTCTTACTGCGAGGTTTCCCCGTCTCGGACATCGACGCGGACGACCTGCGCCTGATGTATCTAGGCTTCGGCAGTCATTTCGGCCGCCCCACCTCGCAAAGCCCCCTGGGCGATTTAATCGGCGACGTAATCGGCATCGGCGGCGAGGACAAGCAGGAGCGCGCCTATCGCAGCAGCCGACGGCTGTCGTTACACACCGACCGCTGTGACCATCTGGCCATGTTGTGCATCCAGCCGGCGGTTTCAGGGGGCCTCAGTGGCTATGCCAGCGGTCTCACCGCCCACAATATCGTCTTGGATGAGCGCCCGGAACTTATCGAAGTGCTCTACCGCGGCTATCACCACCACCGTTTCGGCCAGCAGGCGTCTGGGGAACCCTTGGTCACCGAGGGACGCATACCCATTTTTTCGATGGCCGATGGGGTGCCGTCGGTGATTTTCATCCGCGGCTATATCGACCTTGCCGTCGAGGAAGGTCACGTGCAACTGAGCGACATGGAACTTGAAGCCCTGGACTATCTGGACGCCGTCACAAACCGCCCTGATGTGAAGTTCGAGATGATGATGGAACCGGGCGAACTGAGCATCACCAACAACTGCCTGTTGCTGCACAACCGTACGGCGTTCCAGGACGCCGACGACCCGGCACAAAAGAGACTGCTGTTGCGCCTTTGGCTACGCGAGGACGGCCGGCCCATGGCGCCAGGCGTTCTGGTCCACAAGGGCCATGCCGGCATAGAAAAACAAGTTGGAAAAGGCACCTACTATTCCCCCGGTACAAAAGCGCGATGAGCACAGGGCCGTTTCTTCCCCCGGTCAAATCAGGGCATTGTAAGCCCATTGCAGGAGGGCCTGCCTCTGGCGCGGCCGACACATCAAATCACCGGGGTCGCAATTGGCACGCACCTGCGCTTCGTGCCGCCTGAAAGAACGCCACCGCTTGATCTGAATTTCGTCAACTTCCGGCAGTCGACGGCCAAGGTAATAGCGGCAATACCATTGGAACCAGCCACGTGGATCGGGTCCGATGATCCAGCCCTTGCGGCGCCACTCCGTCAACGGTTGGCGGCTTTTGATACCGAAGAAGTTCAAGGCTGGATCAGGAGTATCGGATATTTTGGCGTTGGCAAACCAAACGCCGGGAAGTTCACCCCGGCAATCATTGCAGTATTTTCCCTCGAATACCCCCATCTCCAGCATGGCCTTCGGCGTGTAGTACGGTTCGAATCCGCTGCCAAAATCGGCCCCAGCGGGCGCGGAGATTTCGTATTCATATGAATGCTGCATGCGGTCGTCGACCACGATGCGATCACCAATTTCATACATGACCGAAAATATATGGCGTCTGCCTCAAAGGGCAAATCGCCCTAATATGATCGGCTGGAAAGCTTATCAATTGGGCCAATAGCGACCTGTTGTCGCATCCCCAACCAAAGCCAAAAGCATTTGATATGCATCAAGGATGGAACCGCCACGGCCTCTCATAATTCCAATGTTTGATATTCCGGCACCTTGAAGGGCCAATGGCAAATGGGGCAACGGTGCGGTGAAAAAATCGCAAACATGGGTATTGGTGGCCGATGGCGCGCACGCCAAGGTCTTCGAAACGGACCGGACAGCGAAGCAATTATCGATTGTCCCGGGCGGCGAGTTCAATGCCGAGAGCCTGCCCAATCGCATGATCAATGCCGATCGGCCAGGCGAAGCGGTTGACAGATCCGGTCACGGGCGCCGGCGCATGCAACCGCGAACCGATGCGCATCAACATGCAGAAACGCAACTGCTCAAACAGGTAGCCGAGTATCTGAGCAAGGCGCATCTGCGTCAGTCGTACGGTCAACTCGTCATCATCGCGCCGCCGAAAGCGCTGGGAAGCTTGCGGTCCCAACTGACACCCGGCGTCAAGAAATGCGTCATCGCCGAAGTCGCCAAGGATTTCGTTCACTTGAAGGAACGAGAGTTGCTCAAACATGTGGAGGCGGTGTTCCGTCCATAAAGTGGCGCCACATAATTCCTTGTCCAGATGGGGAGGTCACGTGAATGCAAAAAAACCACTTACAGTTTGATTTTCACGATGAGTTCGGGCCGCACAAGGTCATCCACGTCAACGAGCCCGGCATCGGGCTGTTCGGCGCGCTGGTCGTTGACAATGTGGCCGCCGGACCTTCCATCGGCGGCATGCGCATGGCCGAGGACGTGACAATCGAAGAATGCTTTCGGCTTGCCCGCGCCATGACCCTGAAGAACGCGGCGGCGGGGCTGCCCCATGGCGGCGGGAAATCCGTGCTGGTCGGCGATCCGCACATGGCGGCGGCCAGGAAAGAAGAACTGGTGCGCGCCTTTGCCTGCGCGTTGCGCGATGAAAGCGGCTACATATTCGGACCGGACATGGGCACTGACGAACAGTGTATGTCCTGGGTAAGCGACGAAATCGGCCGCGCCGTCGGTTTGCCCAAAGAAATCGGTGGCATTCCCCTCGACGAGCTTGGCGCTACCGGCTTTGGCCTGTTGCATGCAATCGAGGCAGCCCTGCCATTCGCCGAACTATCACTCGACGGCGCACGCGTGGCGGTACAGGGGTTCGGTTCCGTCGGCGTCCATGCCGCGCGATTTCTTGCCGATAAAGGTGCGGTGTTGGTGGCCGCATCGGATTCTAGTGGGACCATTGCCAATTCCGAAGGATTGGATGTTCAGGCGCTGATGGCGCACAAGCGCGACACCGGAACCGTTACCACATTTGATGGCGGCGAGGCCGGCGATCCGGATGCAGTCATCGGCGTCCTCTGCGATATCTGGATTCCGGCTGCCCGGCCAGATGTGGTGACGGCGGACAACGTCGACGAACTGCAAGCCCGCATCGTGGCCCAGGGCGCCAATATTCCGCTGACCGATGCGGCGGAATTACGCCTGAAAGAGCGGGGCGTCGTGAATCTACCCGACTTCATTGCCAATGCGGGCGGTGTCATCTGTGCGGCCATGGAATATCACGGCGTCGGCGAGACTGCCGCATTCTCCGAGATTGCTGCGCGCATAGGCCACAACACCACGGAAATGCTGACACGAAGCACGGACGGCAATACGACGCCGCGGCAAGCGGCGCTTGATATGGCCATAGAGAGGGTTCGGGCGGCTATGGGTACCCGCCGCTGGTCGATCTTCTGATCTCTGCGCGGCGGCCAAGGCAAGGAGCACGCGATGTACCGAATTCGGTTTCACGGACGTGGCGGCCAAGGCATCAAAACAGCCAGCCGGATGCTCGGCACGGCACTATTTGAAAGCGGTTTGGAAGTACAAGACGCGCCGAAATATGGTGCGGAACGGCGCGGTGCGCCCATGTTTGCCTTTGTGCGTGCGGACCGACAGGTGATCAAAGAACGAGGCCCTGTCGTTGCTCCCGATCTGCTGCTGGTGGCGGACGAGACATTGTTCCTGGTGCCGGCCGCTGGCGTTCTATCGGGACTCATGCCGACGACGGTTTTGGTGATCGCCAGCAACGAGTCCGCCGACGAATGGCGTGCCCGGCTCAAGGTCGACAACCCGATCTACAACCTGCCCGGCGGAGAGTTATCGGACGAGAACGAAATTCCCGATGTTTCGGCCTTGCTGGCCGGCGCGGCGGCGAGGTTGACGGGCCTGGTCGCAAAACCGGCGCTGTTGGCGGCGGTGGATACAGAAACGGCGAAGCTCGGCGCCAAGGCCCTGGCAGCAAATCTGCAAGCAGCGGAAGCTGGCTTTGAGGCAATGGAAGATGGCGCCGGCGCGGTGCGAGAGACGACGGAACTGAGTGCCGCGGAATACGAGACGCCTGGCTGGATCGATTTGCAATTGGACCCGGCGGCGATCGCAGCGCCCAATGTCTATGCGACGGCGAACAGCGTTGAAGTACGCACCGGATTGTGGCGCAGCCTGCGTCCGGTGCTTGATCCAGACCGATGCGGCAAGTGCGTATGGATATGCGGCACGGCCTGCCCGGACGGCGTCATCAATATCAACAATGCGGGGTATCCGGAGGTCGATTACGACCATTGCAAGGGCTGCATGATCTGCGTCGTGCAATGCCCGCGGCACGCCTATGACGCCATCCCCGAGCAGGAAGCCGACGAAACAGTTGCGGCAAAGGGAGCACCATCATGACGCGGACCTTGTTGACCGGTAACGGGGCAGCCGCCTGGGGCGCCCGACTATCCCGCCTAGATTATTTGCCGGCGTTCCCGATTACGCCGCAAACGGAGATTATCGAGACCATCTCCCAATGGATTACCAATGGCGAACTGGACTGCCGCATGGTGATGCTCGAGTCGGAGCATTCCATGCTGACCGCTGCCGGTGCGGCGGCCAGCACAGGGGTCCGCACATTTACAGCCACATCCAGCCAAGGATTGCTCTATGGCATGGAGATGCTCTACACCATCGCCGGCTGGCGCGTGCCCCTGGTGATTATCAACGTCTCCCGCGGTCTGGCCGCGCCAATAACCCTTGATCCCGATCACAACGACATCCTGGCGGCGCGGGACAGCGGTTGCCTGCAGCTTCATTGCGGCACCTGCCAAGAGGTGGTCGATGCCATAATGATTGCCTATCGCGTCGCGGAAGACCCTGCGGTCCGATTGCCGGTCATCGTCAATCTAGACGGCTTCAGCCTTTCCTTTACCCGCGAGCCGGTCAACCTGCCCGATGCGGCGGCCGCCGACGATTATCTACCCCCCTTCCGCCATGGCGCCGGCGAGCCAAGCGGCGGTCATCCATCGAGCAAGGCGGTCGCCGTGCTTGGCGGCAGCGCATATTCCTATTTCCGCTATGAAACCCACTTGGCCGCAACGGCTGCATTGGATGTCTATGGCGATGCCGCAAACGCCTTTCAATCGGCATTTGGGCGGCACAACCCACGCGTCGAATGCTACCGCAACGACGACGCTGAAATTTCTTTCGTGATGATCGGATCATTCGCCACCAAGGCGAAAGACGCCGTTGATCGCCTGCGCCAGGCCGGCGAGAAGGTCGGGTTGGTCCGGCCATTCATGTTGCGGCCATTCCCCGAGGCGGACTTGCGCGCGGCGCTTGCCGGCAAGCGGGGCTTGGCGGTCATCGACCAGAATTTGGCACCTGGCCGTGGCGGCGTACTGCACGGTGAAGTCACATCTGCACTATTCGGCGCGCAAGGCAAACCGCCGGTGGTCCTCAGTTACATCGGCGGCCTGGGCGGTCGGGATATCGTTACCGAGGAGTTCTTCCAGATCGCCGCCGATACGCGCGCGGCAGCCGATCAGGGGCACGCACCCGCCTCCCGCCTGCTGTATACCGAAACAGAACTTACCGAGATGCGCAAGTTGCAAGCGGCCGCCCATGTGGAAGCGAAGATAGGGGAGCCGGCCTCATGACAGAAAGCCAGTTCAAGTCCGCCAAAGATCTGCCCAGCAGCCATATTCTCGGCGCCGGAACCGCCATGTGCGCGGGGTGCGGTGGACTGGGCACAGTACGGGAAGTTTGCGACGTCCTTGGCGAAAACACCATTTTCGTCAACGCAGCCGGCTGTATGACCATGCTGTCCGTGTACCCGTTCACGCCATTCAGGGGGTCGTGGCTGTATACGGCCATGGCATCGGCCCCCGCCGGTGCTCAAGGCGTGCGCGATGCGCTGGATATCCGACGGGCCCGCGGTGAACTGCAGGAAGATGAGGACCTTCAGGTGGTGGTCCTGACCGGCGACGGTTCCGCCAGCGGCATGGGCCTGTCCGCCACATCCGCCGCCATCGATCGCGGATTGGACTTCATCTATCTCTGCTATGACAACGAAGGCTATGGCAATACCGGGCAGCAAACCTCCGCCACGACACCCCATGGCGCCCGGACGTCCACCGATCCCGAGATTGGTGGTTTGCCGGGCTGGAAGAAGGACCTGTTCGCCATATGGACCGCCAATCGGCCGTCATATGCCGCGACGGGCCTGGCTGCGGAACCGCTGGACTTGGCCCGCAAGATAGAGACGGCCCGGGATCTTCCCGGGCCACGGATGATCTTGACCTTGGCCCCCTGCCCCACGGGATGGGGGTTTGAGCCCTCCCGTTCAATGGAAATCGGACGCTTGGCCGTCCGCACCGGCATTTTTCCGTTGAAGGAGTTCCGTGACGGCAAAGTCGTTCATAACCGGATACCGCACCCCCGGCTGCCGGTCGAAGATTATTTGCGGAGCCAAAAGCGCTTCGCGCACCTATTCGAACCAACACTGGACGAAAGGCGCATCGCCGAAATCCAGGGCGCTGTTGATGCCTATTGGGAACAGGTGGAGGTTGAGAATGTTTGATCGCAAGAGCTATTTCCATCGCGGCGGCGAGGAAGCGCTGCTGGGCGCAACAATACCAGAGCATTTCGCGCGGGTCGCGGGCGCCCATCCCGACCGCCAGGCCATCGTTTCACTGCATCAGAACCGGCGGCTGACCTATCGCGAATTGAGTGCCGAGATCGACTTGGCCGCACGCGCGTTGCTGGCGGCGGGTTTTTCGAAAGGCGATCGGATCGGCATCTGGTCCACCAACAATATCGAATGGCTGGTGCTGCAAATGGCGACCGCCCGGATCGGCGCCATTCTGGTCAATATCAATCCATCCTATAGGCCGCGTGAACTGGCCTACGCCCTGGAACAGGCGCGGGTACAGGGTCTGTTTACGATCCCATCATTCAGCCACAGCAATTACGTCGAAATGCTGTGCGAGATCGTGCCGGATTTGCAGAACGACGGCGGCGCGGACCTGGCTAACGCCGACCTGCCGGATCTTCGCAAGGTTTTCCTTTACGACCCTGCCGATCCTGATCGAACCGTCGCGCCCCACCCCGGCTTCGTCACCTGGCAGGATTTTCTTTCGCAGGGCCGTGAGATTCCGGAAGCGGAACTTGAGGCCGCCACGGCCAAACTCGACTGCGACGATGCCATCAACATCCAATACACCTCCGGCACCACCGGGTTTCCAAAGGCGGTTCTACTGACCCACCACAACATCTTGAACAACGCCTATTTCACGGCCCAGGCGATGAAGTTCGATGAACAAGACAGGCTTTGCGTGCCGGTGCCGTTCTATCATTGTTTCGGCATGGTGCTTTCGACCTTGCTTTGCCTGAGTGTCGGCGCCGCCATTGTCACACCGGCCGAACACTTCGATCCTCTGCAGTCACTCCGCGCCATAGAACAGGAAGGGTGCACGGCGTTGCACGGCGTACCAACCATGTTCATTGCCCAGCTGGATCATCCGGATTTCGCAAGGTTCGACATGTCCAGTCTGCGCACCGGCATCATGGCCGGTGCGCCCTGCCCCGAAGAACTCATGCACAGGGTGATCGGGGAAATGAACTGTTCCCAGATCCTTATCGGCTATGGCCAGACCGAGGCCTCTCCCATCACCCATCTGACGGTATCGGACGACACGTTGGAACGGCGTACCCAAACCGTGGGACGCAATTTGCCGCATCAGGAAGTCAAGATCGCCGATCCGAATAGCAGCATGACCTTGCCCCTGGGCGAAATCGGTGAGGTCTGTTTCCGCGGCTATCACGTGATGAAAGGCTACTACGGCAATTCAGAGGCGACTGCCAAGACCATAGACGGTGAACGTTGGCTGCGCTCGGGCGATCTGGGCAGCATGGATGCCGACGGTTATGTGAGAATAACGGGTCGGCTCAAGGAGATGATCATCCGGGGCGGCGAGAACATCTATCCCGCCGAAATCGAGTCCTATCTATTCACCCATCCGAAAATCGCGCAGGTGGCGATATTTGGCGTGGCGGATCCGCGCATGGGCGAAGAAATTGCCGTCTGGGTTCAACTTCATGCCGGTGAAGAAATGGACGAGGATGAACTACACAGCTTTTGCCGCGCCGGCATGGCGCACTTCAAAGTTCCGAAGTTCGTTCGCTTCGTGGAAGACTTCCCGATGACGGTGACGGGAAAACTGCAAAAGTTCAAAATGCGCGAAATTACAGAGGAGGAATTGGGCATCGCGGCACCTGAGCAGGTCGCCGCGACGGCCGTCTAATCGTCTCGCCGCAATCGCACGCCAGTGGCCATGCAAGGACAGTCGGCTTCTGCGCAGCTATGGACCAGGTAGTTCATCGAACGGCAGAGGCTCAAGCGTCTCGGCGTCGAACAAGGCGCCGGTTTCAACATGCGGTGTCGGACCGATCAACGGAACACTGTTGCGCGATACGTACGAGGCGGCGCCAAGCAATTGGCGCACTTCGCCATTCTCGTCGGCGACCGGGAGAATAATGCGCTCGAATATCTTTCCTTCGTCCGCCTGTCTTTGTTGATACACAAATAGAAACGCCGGCTTTCGCATGAGGTACAGCCATCGTTCTCGAAGCCAAGAGTAGTCGTCACCCAATATCTCCGCGGCGGGCTGGCCCATCAAAGATCGCTGGTAAGCGTTGCGCACCTCTTCTCCAGCAAGTCTGCAGTGAAACTCGCCATCATCACCCAGCCGGTAAATCCACGTGTAGGGCAGGACTTTGGGAAATGCCAGTGGATCAATATTGGAACGATAGGGAACTGGACGATCACCCCTCGCCTCGATCCAATGGTCAAGCAACGCACTGAGGTGAGTGTTTTTGAACACAATGTCCATCGATCAAGACTAACACAAACACCCAAGTGTGACGAACCCACCCACGCTTCTAGAGACTTTCGAATGAGCTTACGACGCCTATTAGCTGGCGGTGTTGCCGGCACAAATCGAACAGATGCGAAAGCCAATTCCGCATTCGAAGTGGGCGGCCTAAATTTCCCATGAGCGTCAAGCCTCCGGGCGCAACACCGAAATTGAAGAGAGTGTTATTGCCATTTCGTCGGCGCCAAATCGACCCGCTGAAAATGTTGCGCACCTTCCACTTCCGGATTGGAAGTCCAGCCCTGGTGGGGTTGAAGCCTATCGCGAAACAAAAGGCTCAAATTTGGAGCCACAACGGACATCAGCTTGAAACCGTTTGATGTTTGAAACGTGCCATAAGCCGACATTGCCGGACCAATCAATCAGCATAGATTCCCCCAACCGCGACAGCTACACTCCGCCCCATGACGGAAGGAATCCAACGTAGGCTGGCGGCAATCGTCTCCGCTGATGTGGTCGGCTATTCGCGCCTCATGGGCAATGACGAAGCCGGCACATTGCGGCGTTTGAATGCGCATCGATCTGAACAAATTGACCCACTGATCGCTAAACACGGCGGTCGTATCGTCAAAACGACGGGCGATGGGTTGCTGTTGGAGTTTCCAAGCGTGGTGGCGGCGGTCGAGTGCTGTGTTGCGGTCCAAGAAGGCATGGCAGAGCGCAATAACGATGCCGGCGATGAAGCAATCAGGTTCAGAGTTGGCGTGCACCTTGGCGATGTGATTGTTGAGGGCGACGATATTTTTGGCGATGGCGTGAACATTGCGGCGCGGCTACAAGAGATTGGCGATACCGATGGTATCACGATTTCAAGCAACGCTCATGACAGCGTCAATGGCCGCATAAAGGCCGGGTTTGTTGACGGTGGTGACCAGGTGCTGAAGAACATTGCACGGCCCGTGCGGGTCTGGCGGTGGTCGCCCGGTCAAATAACACCAGCAGAGACTGCCGTCGCCGGTTCGGACGAGCCACTATCTTTGCCAGACAAACCCTCCATCGCCGTGCTGCCTTTCGACAACATGTCCGGTGACCCTGAGCAAGAGTTCTTCGCGGACGGTATAGCCGAGGACGTGATCACGGCTCTCAGTCGTTTTCGCTCTCTCTTCGTTATCGCTCGCAATTCCACTTTCACCTTTAAGGGACAAGCCGTCGATATCACCCAAATCGCCCATGAGCTTGGCGTGCGTTATGTCGTCGAAGGCAGCGTTCGCAAGGCCGGCAATCGGGTCAGAATTACGGCGCAGCTAATCGACGCAACCAATGGCAATCATCTCTGGGCGGACCGTTTCGACGGCAACCTGGATGACATCTTCGATCTGCAGGATGAGATCACCGAGCGAATCGTGACAGCTGTGGCGCCGGAGATCGCCGCACACGAACGCGAGCAGGCCTGGCGGAAGCGGCCCGAGGATCTCAATGCCTGGGGCCTCCTGCAACGTGGCATGGCACACCATTATCGCCAGTCGCGAGACCATCAGAGGCAGGCAATCGAGCTTTTCCGTCAATCGATTGCCACGGACCCAGACTTCGCGGCTGCCCATGCCAATTTGGCTTTTCAACTTAGCCTGATAACTACCCACGGGTCGAGCGACAGAAAACGGGACGAGGTCATTGCTGAAGCCCGGGGGGCCGCGGAACAAGCTGTCGCCCTCAATCCGGACGAGCCAGTCGGGCGTTTGGCCATGGGGCGTCTACATGTTTTCGATGGCGACATCGCGATGGCGCTCTCGGAAATGGCTGCGGCCGTAAGGAGCAACCCCAACTACGATCGCTGTTATCAGGGGCTCGCATGGGCCTATCACTATGGTGCAGGTGAGGCGGAGCAGGCTTTACCCCACTACGATACTGGACTTCGCCTGAGTCCCATCGATCCCATACGTTGGTCGACATTAATGCTTCGGGGGTCCGCGCTGCGTTTCCTTGGGCGGCACGACGAGGCCATTTTGTCTTGTCGGGAGGCCTGCCGAATTGGTGCAGGCTGGTATCTGCCCCACATGCATCTCAGCGCCGCATTGGCGGAGGCTGGACATGAGGCCGATGCGGCGGCGGCGCTGGCTCGGGCGTGCGAACGCGAGTCTAGGCTCTCAATAAGCTTCATCCGCGACAGCTTTTACAAGATGCACGAGACGACGCTTGAAAGCCTCCTCACCAGTCTCAGCAAGGCCGGGCTACAATAGGCCTTCGCTCTTACCTTATTTGTCAACCCGAATGTCTCAAGTGGGTCAAAACCGGACGGTTAGATTTGTCAATATTTGCGCCTGCTGCCGGATGCAAAGCGGACACCGATAGATAATCTCTCACGTCCAGAGAATTGGGTTGGCGTGCCCGGCAGGATTTGAACCTGCGACCTACGGATTTGATGTCCAGCCCTGAAAAGGCTCGGTATGAAGCGAACAGTGGAAATTGCAGCCCGAATTCAAACAGGCACTATGTGCCGCAAGCGGACCGCGTTGTTCATAGGTCACGGTCGCTCTGGTGTCTGAAGGGTAGTTTCGGAACCTGATATGTCGCTACGCTGAGGGGCATGAAGATTTCGTCAGTGTCATCAGAATTTTAGCGAAAAGGTTCAACCAGTCTCTCCCGAAATCGAGCGCTCCCTCGGGAAACGGATCGTAATTGTTGTTCCTGATGCAACGTCGCTATGAATATCGAAGTCGGCGCCGTGAAGTTCCGCCAACTGTTTGGCAATTGGCAGACCGAGGCCGGTTCCTTCGTGAGACCGGCCGTGGACCCTGCTGACCTGGACGAATGGTTCCAACGCCTTCGCTATGTCGTCGGCGGCAATTCCAATGCCTGTATCGGAAAAATACATCCCGATTGTGCCATCCGCGCTATGTTTCGTGCCAACTTCGATCCGGCCTTCCGGTTCGGTAAATTTTACGCTGTTTGACAATAGGTTCAGGGCAATCTGTCTTATTGCCCGTTCGTCCGCGCGTAACGGCGGAAGGTCTTGCGCGAATGAAGTCGCAATATTTATCGACTTCTCGTCGGCCTGCCCCTGAACGAGACGCAGTGAAGATTCCAACACCTGGCCCAGTTCGATGATGTCATCTTCCAGTTCGAGGGCTCCGGCCTCAATCCGTGCCAGATCCAACATCTCGCTAATCAGGTTGAGAAGCAGAGAGCCGCTGTCATGGATGTCTCTGGAATATTGAACATAGCGCTGGTCACCTAGACGTCCGAAGCTTTCACTCAGCATCATGTCGGAAAACCCGAGAATAGCATTTAGCGGTGTACGCAGTTCATGGCTCATATTCGCCAGGAACTTCGATTTGGCCGTATTGGCAGCTTCGGCGACTTCTTTTGCAGCATGCAATTCCGCCTCCGCCGACTTCCGATTGGTGATGTCGAGATGCCAAACCACCATGCACTCTTCGCCCTCAAATATGATCGGCCGGGAGTTCATGGAGACCCAGTAACGGCTACCGTCGGGGCGACATCGCAGCGCTTCGAAATCCACAAGGACGTTGCCTCCTTTCATAATGTGGTTGACGTGCGCAAGTTTCGACTGGTCGACCCAACTTTCCGACACGTCCGCCGCAAGCAATTCATCCCGCGTCGAAAAGCCCATCATTGTCACCAATGTCCGGTTAGCAAAAAGGCGTTCCGCGACCACTCGATCATGTTGCGTGCGGTGACGCATAATTGCCACGCCCATGGGGCTATCCTCCAACAATCGACGGATCTGCGCCTCGCTTCGACTGAGGGCTTCAGACGCACTTTTGCGTTCGCTTATGTCTTGGATCGTGCCGATGATGAATTCAACACCGCTATCGTCGGATATTTGAAACCGTCCTCTTTCTTCCACATCGACAATGGTTCCATCGGGATGGCGCAGGCGGTATTCAACGACGTAAGACGATCTATGCGCCATCGCCTCGTTCACAACCGCCTTCATCGCATCATTGTCATCAGGATGAACCCGCGCCGTATAGTTCTCGAACGACGGTTCTACTTCACCCTTCCGATAGCCCAGGATACGGCTGGTTTCGTCGGACCATTGATAAAACCGGCCATCGAAGTCGTGCGCCCAACTGCCGATTTTGGAAAGATTCTGGGCTTCTTCCAAACGCCGTTCGGCCTCACCCCGCGCTTTCACTTCAAGTTTCAGTCTTTCAAGTGCAGGCAGCCAATAGTAAAGCCCCAGCAGAACAAAAATCATGCCCGGGAAGTAGCCGAACAAAGCGACCAACGTGGCGCTCGTCGTTGCGGATACAACATTTTTGACAATCGCGATGTGCCCAAACAACAATGCATCCAAGAATGACGCGAAAGCCAGTATTCCCAGTCCCAGGGACAAATTGAAAAAACCTTTGGGCACTTCGTCGAACAACGAGCGCCTGCGCCGAACGAACAAGAGCGCCGCCACAATCGTGGCGCAAATCAGCGCATCTACAGGCATAGGGCACCTGCTATTTCTAGCGAATTGAAAAGGATCATTGTCGGGTAGTTGATGATTTGTGTGATCGTAGCGAATTACCCAGCCTATCTAAATCTTCTAAACTATTTGTTATTCGCGGACTGACAACTACCTGCAGCCGTTGCGAGTTAGCATGATCAGTTCGTGTAGATTCGGCGCGGTCAGGAAAAGGTATTCACCTCAATTTCCTGGTTGGTCATGGACACTCGCGACCAAGCGACCAACAAGCGCGCGACGATTTCCGAGTTTGTCTCGAGGCCTGCCAACGCTGCCGTTGGCTATCCACCGGCTCGCGCTTTTCTTTGGCTGTCTCAATCAGCGTCCGAAATACCTGCGCCAATATCGACAAACTGGAAATCTTTGCTTGACGGCAAATTGTTTCGATTTGGATCGAATCTATTCTTGCCTAGATTTTCCATGGGCGCCGAAACCGCAAATATCTGCGGCAGTGAGTCTTTGCCCTCCTGAAAAACTGGGAGGGAAAGCACCTCGGTCGGAACCACACGACCGGTCGTGTAAACCATTGAATAAACGACATATGAACCGCAAGGTCTTGTGATCATCTCTTCGACCCGCGACTTCCGCTGTTCTTGCCTCTCAGGTGTCGTCAGATCAATGAAATTATTGCCAGTGAGATCATACCCAGTTGCCTCGAAAAAACCCGTGCCAACAAGGCGAAATCTCACGACGTCCCGAGATAGGACTTCAAGCACTGATATAAAAGGCAAGAGATCGGGGATCTCTTCGATGCGAACCGAGGAACGCCTTGGAACCAACTCTGTGCCGCGCCAGCCTTTCCAAATCTCGCCAAATTGGCGGCACTCAGGCGACTGGACTATGTCATCAAGTTGCACGGATACGAGCCCGAATTCGGTTGAGGGGCGCGGCCAATGACCAGCGCACTTCCGTTATGGTTCCAAGTAACGTCTGTTGTCTTCATTGAAGCCCTAGTTCTGGCGACGAACATTAGTATTTGGTTATTATTAAATTCGACTCAGACTTAGAGACTATCATTAATGACTTTGAATGACACAATACTTGGTGCGTGCGGATTTCTTCATCCTATGGCCTAGCATAACAAACACCAAACCGAGTTGACGGCGCGGTTCTGACCGAGAATATTTTCGACGTCTTGGACAAAGAGCGGCCATTAACACCTCGCTTGGCGCCCATAAGCCACAAGTTTGCTCGATGCGAAATGAGCACTGGTACTCACCGACCGATACCAGAACCAACGTCCATGCCATAAGCAGGCTGTTTGTACTTCCCAATACATCCTGCCTAGATGCCGACGATGGGGGGTATACCGCTGCAACAAAGCCGAAAGCGACGCCGTTGTCGAATTAACCGGTTGGCATTGAGGTGTTCTGCCGCAGTATGATTTCGCGATGCCTTACACCCTATTTCGAGCGTTACAGTTTCCCTCGCGAGTTCTCCGCCGTGCCGTGTGACTGACCGAAACACAGTGGCAGTGGCAACCGCCGCTTGGAGCATACGTCAGTTAGTGTGACAACGCAGACTTACCTACGGGATCGTCATGACATACCAATTCTTATCATGGGCAATCATACTTGGTGCGTTATCTGCAGCGTCGTTGCCGCTTGGCTCTTTCATGGGGCTGAAATGGCAACCGGGCAATCGTGTTATCGGCGGCATGACCGCCTTTGGTGGCGGGGCTTTAATAGCTGCCTTGGCAATTGAGTTGGTCGCCCCAACGGCGATGCACTTGGCTCATGCGGATAATCCAATTGCGAGAGATGAAGCCGCACACCATCTCATCAACTTGATGATCGGCGCCGTCCTAGGCGGCCTTCTGTTCGTTGCCCTGGATGGCTTGGTCAATTCCCAGGGTGGTTTCCTGCGAAAGACCACGACAACGATCGACTATTTCACAAAGCGCAAATCCGCGCGCCGAAGAAAGATCCTAGAGCATTTATCAAGTAGTGAACTGGTCAGGCACCTTCCCCTGGATATCGTCGAAGAGATGGTTGCACGGGTAAATGAAAAGCAATTCAAGGCCGGCGACGTACTGTGCAAAGAAGGGACGGCTGGCGACGAAGTTTTCTTTATCGAGTCGGGAAGCGTCACCGTGAGTCGCGGCGACAAGGAAATCGCGCTTTTGGAATCCGGCGATGTGTTGGGAGAAATCGCGCTTGTGACAGGCGCGCCCAGAACGGCAACCGCAATTGCAAAAAGCGACGTTTCCGCACTGACTTTCCCGAAGGAGGATTTCGACGATTGGAGATCGCGATCCAGCGAATTTGAAGAAGCCGCAACCGCATTATCTGCCAGCAGGCTTAAGGAGCTGATCGACAGGGACGACATTGAGATAGACGCCGTGGAGTGGGTGGACGAAGCAATGGCGGCCATGATGGAGGTTGCCGCAGCCCCCACAGAGGCGCAGTTAAAGGAAGTAAGCGAGGCGCATGGTGGCGCCCCGATGGCGATTTGGCTTGGGATTCTGCTGGATGGTATTCCCGAGAGCTTCGTTATCGGGTCTGCGCTAGTCGTCTCCGTTGCAGCCATAATCGCTCAAAGTGGCGCCGAATCCGTCACGTTTGCTGCCATTTTTCCCTATACGCTCATAGCGGGACTATTCCTTGCCAACTTTCCAGAAGCGATGAGCAGCTCCATCGGCATGAAAAAACAAGGTTGGAGCAACGCCAGAGTGTTCTTGATGTGGTCCAGTTTGACGATCTTGACGGCCATTGGCGCCGGTGTCGGCTACTGGCTGGGCGGTAGCGTCGATCATGGCGTCGTAATCTTGATTGAAGGCCTTGCGGCAGGCGCGATGTTGACGATGATTGCCGCAGCCATGATACCTGAAGCGGTTCACCTCGGCGGAAGCAGCATCACCGGTCTATCAACATTGTCAGGGTTCCTGGCGGCGATATCATTCAAGTTGCTTGAATGACTTTCTAAAGGCGGCTCAATCCAAGTTGTCGCGCGCAGGTTCAAGTACTGGGCGGCGGCAGACTCCCGGGATCAATGACCTGAGTAACGAAATGTTCGATCTGCGGCTGATAGACCTCCCACAGGAAGCGCAGTTCGGCCAAGGGTGCACGGTCATATTCAACGCGTAGATCGACCAACGGAAACGATTGTTCGTGAACCACGAGCAGTGCCGCGGACTTGACCTGCTTGAACTCACCGCCCGCCGCGAATCCGGCCTCAAGCGCCAGAAGCAACCGTTCCGCCAGATGCGCATCGGGCCGTTCCTCGAACGCCTCAACCATCTGCTGGGGGACTTCCTCGTTGCGGATGATGTTGCCGATGGCACAGCAGCCTTCACCGCTCGCGCCGGCGTGGATCGAAGCAATGCGGTCGCCATGATAAAAACCGGTGCCGCCATCGCGGTCGATGACCGCAAGCTGCCGCCAGCCAATCGTTGGGTTGTCCGCGACCAGAGCCTGGATCACCTCCTTAGCCGCCTTACCCTCCTCCAACAGGGCAAGCCCGCGCGGCCCTAGGCGATTGTCGGTACGATGTTGCGTCAACACCGCGCCGACGCCGGCCCTGGCATGAGGGCAGCGCGCGCCCACGTTGATACTGGAGGTAGTTACCGCGGCACCGAACATGCCGGTTCGCTTGCACATGCCGACCAGGGAATAGGTCATCCAGTTTCCTCCGTTAGCTTTTGGATACGCTAACTTTGCACCACCGCGTCCACATCGATCTCGACCAAGAATTGCGGGTTTGCCAAACCGTCGACAATAAGGCCGGTGCCGCAGGGATGCACACCTTTCAGATGCCGGCCAACGGCCTGGTAGACAGCCTCGCGATGGCCGCGATGCAGGATATAGGTGGTGATCTTGCAGACGTCGTCCAGCGAGGCACCGGCCTCCGCCAACAGCGTGGTGATGTTCTTCATGGCCTGGTCAGCCTGGGCGCCTGGATCGCCCGGGCCGACAAACTCGCCATCAAGGTTGTTGCCGGTTTGGCCGCGCAGCTAGACGCGGTCGCCGGCGCGCACCGCCTTGCAGAACCGGCTGCCGAGTTTCTGACCGTCCTTGTAGGCCTCGTCGGTATGAAATTTCCGCAAGCGCAGATGCGGCGTACCCTTTGACAATGTGACGGCCATATCGATTTCAAACAAGATCTCGGGCCGTGCGAAGCCGCGCATGATCAGACCGGTGGAGCAAGGATGCGTGTCGCCAAGATGTTTCCCGATGACCTGATAGACCGGCTCCCGATAGGCACGGTCGCCGATGTAAATGCGGGTTTTGCAAACATCCTCAAAGCCCGCGCCCGCCTCCTCCAATAACGTGCGGGCGTTCTTCATTGCCTGTTCGGCCTGTGCGGCGGCATCGTCCGGGGCAAAGCCCAGCCCATACATCTTGGAACCATCCAGTTCACATCCGATCTGGCCCCGCAGGTAGATTTCATCGCCGGTGTTGATAGCCATGCAGGACTCGCGATTGATGCCGGTTTGGCCGAACCAATCGCCGGTATTCAAGAGGCGGAACTTCTCATGCCCGCTCGCGTTTGGAATGACAGCCTCGAGGTCGAGCTCGACCTTCATTTCGGGCATCGCCAGGCCCTTGACGATGAGGCCGGTGGCAACCGTGGGGTTGCCTTTCAAAAAGCGGCCCACGGTGTTGTAAACGTCGGTGCGATAGGCGGGATCGGTCAGATAGGTCGTAACCTGACAGACATGATCCAGGCTGGAGCCGGCCTCCTCCAACAGTATTTTCGCATTCGCCATGGCTTGCTCGGCCTGCGCCGCCGCATCATCGGGGCTGCTCATGCGCTGGTCGAGGTCGAGGCCGGTCTGGCCCCGCACAAAGATGCGGTTGCCGGCTTTCACCGTCATGCACATGTCGTTGTCCAGCCTGCCGCCGGGATAGACATCGCGCGTATTGAATTTGCGGTACCGTTCCAGTTTCATTTCTGACTGCTCCCGTACTGCCGCACACATAATGCTAATCGACAATGGTCATGACGGCCACCAGGTTCGGATGAGGCTATGGGACCGCTCGCCAGCCAACTTGCGGCACGAACCGAATAACTGGAGTCACCGGCGGTGACCGAGACCGACGATGCAAGCCCATTTCGATAACCTGGCGCCTTCAAATCTCCGCATGGATTCCCTGAACGGTCACCGTTACACTCTCACCCATGTCGGAAGGGCCTCAACGTAGACTGACGGCTATCGTTGCCATTGTTGTGGTCGGCTACCGAACCGACTCGGACCAATGCTGCCTATCAAGGTGAATGATATGCCACATCCCGGCGACGACGACGCTCTCGCAAATCAAGGACGAATGATTTCGGCCAAAGCTATTCGCAAAATCATACGGCAGGTCCTTGTCTCGGGCTCTATCTTGGTGACCCTGGTTCCAATCCTTTTGGTCGTTGCCTATTACGACATTAATCCGATCTGGGGCCTAATTTTGACGCTGGTTGTGATCGGCATTTATCTGGTGCGCGTCTTACATGAGGGCCAATTGCGCCTTGCGCATCGTTTTGAATCCTTGGCAATTCAATTCCGCCGGATAAGCGAAGAACAACGCCAAGATTAATTTTTTTGGACTTAACCTCACCTTCGCAGTCCCTTTGAAAGAATTTGCGACACTTCAAGCGGCTAAAATAGGGGTCAAGCCGTGGAAGGAGCAGTCCGAGCCATGATCCGAGATTGTAATTGTCCAGCGGTTAGCGCACTGCATGAGCTATGGACACAACAGAGATCAACTCTTCAAAGCGCGATCACAACAACTCTGTAGCACCTGATGGAAAGTTCGAAATGTCATCAAACCTTGTTAATCGCCGCGTGATCCTGTCGAGCCGCCCCAAGGGTGTGCCGCAAGCCGAACATTTTTCGATTGAGGAAGTCCCTGTCCCGGACTTGGCCGCAGGCGAATTCCTCGTCGAGACACAATACTGGTCCGTCGACCCGGCGATGCGTGGCTGGGTCAATGACCTACCAAACTATTTACCACCAGTCGAAATCGGCGCACCCATGCGCTCCTTGGCGGTGGGCAAAGTCGTGGCAAGCGAGCACCCTGGCTACGCCAAAGGCGAGACGGTGACCGGCATGTTGGGATGGCAACGCTATTCCATCAGCGATGGAAGCAATATCGATCGGAAGGTCACTGAAACCGACCTTTCACCGTCCCTCGCCCTTGGTGTTATGGGGGTGAATGGCGTGACGGCCTATTTTGGCCTACTCGACATTTGTGACCCTCAGCCGGATGAAACTGTCGTCGTCTCTACCGCCGCCGGCGCCGTTGGCTCTGCCGTCGGTCAGATCGCCAAGATTAAGGGCTGTCGAACCGTTGGCATCACCAGCAGTGAAGAAAAGATAGCCCTGTGCCGCGAGCAATTCGGATATGACACCGTGATCAACTATCACAAGGAAGATGTCGCTCGCGCGATCAAGAACGCCTGTCCGGACGGTGTAAACTGCTATTTTGATAATACCTGTGGCCCGATCAGTGATGCCGTCATGACCAATCTTGCCATTGGTGCCCGCATAACAATTTGCGGCACTGCTGCTTTCACAGATTGGGATCCGATCCCCGTTGGGCCACGGGTTAACCGCCAGATCCTCGTTGCCCGTGCCCGCATGCAAGGTCTGTTGGTTTTCGATTATCAGGACCGGTATGGGGAAGCCTTTGACGCACTAGCAAACTGGATCAGGCAAGGCAAACTCGCCCATAGGGAACATGTTCTCGAAGGCGCGGACGCTGCGCCAGAGGCTATTGCCATGCTCTACAGGGGAGAGAACACCGGCAAATTGTTGATCAAGGTGGATTGAATGGACAGTGACCCCCTGCTTTGGCGCAGTCTCGGCGGCCGCCGTTCGGTTTGACGATGCGCGACGTTCGATCTTGTGTCATGAAAAGGCTACCGCCTATCGAGAAAGCCAAGGCGTGATACGAGGCGAGCAGCGCAGCATACTGTTATGTCGGAATATCGGCGGATCGATCGTCAACAATTGTGCGAATCTGAAAGGCACTAGCACCGGCCGCAATTCATAGGCGGCGTTTTCACTGGATAGGCTTGCCATGATAATCTTCAGCCATGCGAACCTCGATTGCCGCGTGCTGCATGCTAATGCTTTTGCTGCCGAATGATGCAACTGCAGAATCATGTGAAAAAATCGAGAAGAATGTAGCGAGCATACTGCCCCATGCGGATACAGGTTTGGCAGGCAGCGCGCTTCGAGCCCTTGTTACGTGCTACGCTGATAACGAGTTCCACAACGAAGCAGCTATGGCGTTTGAACTGATCCTCAAGCTTGAAACCACAAAATACGCCGATCAGTATGAGTATTACGCCGACTTGCTGGACAAGGCTGGTCGCCCAAGCGACGCCAAAGCAGCACGGGCCGAAGCGAAACGCTTGAACAATTCCCCATAACCGGCCTCGATATGCATAGGGGCTGTATTACGTTTTACAGGGGTCGGCTGATAAGCCTGCCATGGATAAAATGTGACCGGCCACCAGCTCCTCGTCAGACGCGCCCAGCAGAATTCGAACCTGTGACATACGGATTAGAAGTCCAGCCCTGAAAAGGCCCGATATGAGGTGAAGAGCGGAGACAGCTCCCCGAAACGCCAGCGGGCGTTATGTGCCGGAAACTGCCATTCGGTTCCGAATTCCGAGGTACATGGATTCATACTCCGCAGGTCGTTACACTCTGCTTTATGGAGGAGGACAGTGCACGTGAGTTAACAGGTCGATAAGGCATGCGGGTTTTGTCCATGACACAAGGAACAATGCCGTGACCTCGAATGGTCCCGAAGAGAAAGAAGCCGTTTCGCCCTATGTAGGCCGTATGTCCTACAAGCTGGACGAAGATTTGTTATTTGAAGATGAACTGGTCTCGCTCGGTTATGCGATTTGGCGAAATGCGCGGGCGGGAAATACATTGCCAAGTCGCAGTGATTTCGACCCCCTGAACCTGCCATCACGATTACTGCCGCACATCCTGCTCGTCGATGTTGTCGAAGCAGAGACTGTGAGACTGAGATGGCGATTGGTTGGGACCTACATAACAGAGCGGGTCGGCCGGGATATGACGGGGCGATACTGGGATGAAATCTACGATATCGACGTGTTGAACGAGATCAGTAAAGCGCCATTGTGGGTGCTTGAAAACCGCCGGCCAATCCGTGCCATGGGTGCCGCACCGATGGAAGATAAGAACTTTCTCATCTCGGAAAACCTCTTTGCACCTTTGTCGTCCGACGGTGAGAACATAAACATGCTGCTGGCCGTCAGCGTATTGAACTGACCGCTCCCTGACACCTTTTCCGCGATCAATAGCACCCAACAAAATGCGCCAGGAGCCGACATCATCGTGGCCAATAACCAAACGAGTTCTAAGTCCACCCTCTAGGACGACATCGAGAGGGTCCAAGTGTGGGGATCTAGCTTCCCGAGCGTTCAAACGTTGGATTACACCGGATTAGTTTTGTGGCGGCCAGGCCGGCTTTGCGATGGTGGATGGCGGCCTGATAGCGAGGCATATCCATCATCCGCTTGAAAGCTTCGACGGAAGGATATTCGACAAGGATCAATTGATCCCAATCTTCACCGTCACCGATGAGCCAAAGCTCCGGTTTGCCGGACCAGACGATGCCGCCACCGACTTCACCGATGGTTTGAACGGCGACACGGCCGTAACGTTGATAGGCTTCTTCGCCGCTGCAGGGTTCCGCGTCCGCGTCGCCCGGCTGATACTCGGCCTGGGCGCGATACTTCAGAAAATTCAACATGTGGATCTTGCCGATACGTTCATGGATCATGAAGGCATCGAACTGCTCTACGCTCGGATGGATGATCGGTTCCGCCATGGGTTTGCTCTTTCTTGCCCGTCACCAAAACATTCAGGTCATATGATCCTGTTTCCGACGGGGGGATTTGCCTTATGTGGGCATTAGGTTATGCCGCTTATCATTGAGGGTTCAAGCGGCGGTCTTACGGCCGTCGTCTCCTGAGGTGGCGGCCTTTGGCGGTGCGCCAAACGGGGTCAATCGCGACAAACTTTGGCTTTGGACCAATAGGAGGCCAACAAGGCCACCGTGGAAATCGGCCCCTCACTGCCTTAAGCGACTTTCGGAGCAGAAACAGCCATCAGTTTGCATCGCAACTAACCACGCCTTCGAGCCCTGAAGCCAGGATCCCCAGCTTCACCAAAACGGCTGCTATGACCGTTCTGGCGGAAAATGCCTCGGCAACTTCGACGATCATGCTGGAGCAGCGGCTTTCATTTCGATCAACTGGATAAGGTTCCCACAAGTGTCATTGAAAACCGACATACGAACAGCTCCTGCATCCATGGGTTCAACAACAAAATTCACACCTAGTTCGCCCAGTCTTTTCCGCTCCGCATCCAGGTTCGTCACCTGAAAAGAATGCGCCGGAATGCCATCGGAAACCAGTGCATCCTTATAGGGCTTAACAGCAGGATGCGTGCTTGGTTCAAGCAACAGTTCCGGTCCATCAGGGTCTTCACTGGACACGACAGTCAACCAACGACTTTCACCTAACGGAATATTATTCTTCAACTTGAACCCGAGGACATCAGTGTAAAACTTCTCTGCTTTGTCTTGGTCATCGACAAAGAGGTTAGTCACATAGATTTTCATGTCTTTGTTCCGCTTTGTTTTCAATTCCTAATCCAGGATGCGGCCGGGATATGGTCTTCGTTGACGCTCAATGAATGTGCTTTCGTGCGTCCCTTCCATGGCGTCTCGATCAATCCGGCTTTCTCCAATACGGCAAGATGCTGGGAGATCGTATGACGGGACAAGGCAACGCCATCCTCAGCAACCGATGCGGCGCATACTTCGAACAATGACTGAGCGGTTTGCCTGCTCAGGCGGTCGATGATGCGACGGCGGGTACTATCGGCAAAACCCGCACTACTGTCGTTGAAAACCATCAGTACAAGGTTCCACATTGGGTCAAAAGCGACCTGTTAGATATGCCAAATTTTCTCCCACTACCGGATGGAAAGCGGGCAGCGACCGGCGATCTTTCACGTTCCTGCAATGTCAAGTTGACGTCCACGGCAGGATTTGAACCTGCCACCTAAGGAATAAAAGTCCAGCCCTGAGTGTGTTGTCGACTACCGAGAATGAGAAGCTTCGATATGAGGTAGACAGCAGAAAACACTGCACAGCACCTTAATCAGCATTTGTGCCGGAAGCCGACGTAGCGTTCCGCTTGAATTCCGACTTTCAACGGAAAAGAATGCCAATCTTTCCGTGTTGGAATTGGAATGCACTGATGCGAATTCGGGCAGACATTTTGCTTGCAGCTTTGTTCTGGTTGACTTTGGCAGAGCCGGTTCATGCAGCCGCCCCCCCTTGCACACCACCGAATTCGCAAGATGTTGAGTTACTCAGCAAGAGCCGAGAGGGCGAGACGGTTCCAGTTTTTGCCCACTTATTGAAACCGTTAGGCAACGGTCCCTTCCCGGCCTTGGTCTTGTTACACGGAGCGCCCGGAGGCCTCCAGCCCGGATATCTCTGTGCGGCACAGAAGATGGTGCACTGGGGGTACGTCACTCTCGTCATCGACAGCAATAGTGCGCCTTCGAGAAATCGTGAACAGTCGATTGGATCTTATCTAGACTCCGAACAGGCGCAGGACGCCCATCAGGGTCGCACCTACTTGGCTGGGTTGCGTTATGTCGACAGTTGGCGTATCGGTGTTGTCGGTTGGTCCAAGGGTGGCGCGGCGGCACTTGCCGCTGTCTCAAATCACCGCTCGGAATACCGTGGAAAATGGTATGGCGTTGAAAAGGAAGGCCTTTTCGCCGCGGCCGTAGCCCTTTACCCAAGCTGCTTCCCTGAACTTAACGACCTCTCAGCCCCATTATTGCTACTCATTGGCGCTAGGGACACAACGGTATCAGCAAGGTATTGCCAAGAAATGTTGCGTAAGGTTTCGTCCACGCATGACGTCAGGCTGAAGGTGTATCCGGAGGCTGGCCATGGCTTCGAAGGGCCATGGTCTGGATGGTCGCGAGAGGGCAGCGCGGCATCTGACTCTCGGTTGAGGATCCAACAATTTTTGGCCAAACACCTGAACTAATCTTTCTAGAATTGAGGGCGCCCCCCGGCAGGATTCGAACCTGCGGCCAACGATTTGGAAGTCCAGCCTTGAATGGGTGGGCGCCCGTCGTGAAAGAGGCCTAGAAAATAGGTTGATAACGGATATAGCCGCACGTAACCGAAACAGGCGCTTTGTGCCAATTGCGGACATGAGGTTCTAATTGCGGCATTGAATTGGGGCATTGATGGATTCCGCTACTATGTCTCGCTAAACTCCCGCCATGGCAGCGGGGACACGACGCAGACTAACGACAATCGTTGCGGCTGATATCGCCGGCTATTCACGACTGGTCCGCGCGGATGAAGAAGGTACTTTGGCAGCCATTCGGGCCCATCGGAGCGAGTTGATAGACGATTTGATCGCCAAACATGGCGGCCGAGTGGCGAATACTGCCGGCGATAGCATCTTGATGGAGTTTCCCAGCGCAGTCGAAGCCGTTCGCTGTTCCATCGCGGTGCAACAGGGCATGGACGAACGCAATGCTGAACTGTCACAAGCGGAACGGATTGAATTCCGCATTGGCATCAATGTCGGCGATGTAATCGCTCAAGGCGATGATTTGCTAGGCGACGGCGTCAATGTGGCCGCGCGCCTGGAAGGTCTGGCGGAGCCCGGCGGCATCTGCCTCTCCCATACCGTTCACGACCAAGTTCGCGACCGCTTCGAAGCGCTATTCGAGGATTTGGGCAACCAGGAAGTCAAGAACATCGCTCGCCCCGTTCGTGTATGGCAATGGTCGCCCAAGACATCGAACGAGGCCGACCCCGTCAAACGCGAAACGGCATTGCCGCTTCCCGACAAACCTTCGATCGCCGTGCTGCCCTTCGACAACATGTCGGGTGATCCCGAGCAGGAGTATTTCTCCGACGGTATATCCGAGGACATCATCACGGCATTATCCAAGGTCCATTGGTTGTTCGTAATCGCCCGCAATTCGACATTTACCTACAAGGGTTCGGCGATGGACGTGACCCGGGTCGCAAAGGAACTCGGCGTACGATATGTGGTCGAGGGCAGCGTGCGCAAGGCCGGCAACAAGGCTCGCATCACGGCGCAACTGATCGACGGGGCCAACGGCAGCCATGTCTGGGCCGAACGCTACGACCGGGAACTCGACGATGTCTTCGCCGTGCAGGATGAGATTACTGAAAATATTGTCGGCCGCATCGATAACGAAGTTCGTGTCAGCGAGATCGACCGGGCCCGGCGCAAGCCGCCCGCCAACCTGGATGCCTGGGAGCTCTATCAGCGAGGCTTGTGGTACGCCTTCAAGGCCACGCCGGCCGACAACGAGGCGGCGGGCAACTTGTTCCAACAGGCGGTCGAGCGCGACCGGGGTTTCGCCTTGGCCCATGCGGGTATCTCCTTCACCTGTTCCATGGAAGTGTTTCATGGCTTTAGCGATAATCCGGATGCATGGCTGGCGAAAGGGCTCGCGGCGGGCGAACAGGCGGTCGCCCTGGATGACAAGGACGGCTTCAGCCATTTCGCGCTCGGCCGGGTGCTCACCTTGACGGGCCAGGGGGACCGCGCCATCGCGGCGTTGGAAAAATCTGTCGCCCTCAACCCGAACCTCGCCCTCGGCTACCACGGCCTAGGATTGGCTTTGGGCTGGTACGGTCGGGCGGCGGACGGCCTCCCCAAGCTGGATATGGCCATGCGATTGAGTCCTCACGATCCGATGCTATGGGGAATGCAAGTCGTGAGGGCGCAATGTTGCAACGCCATCGAAAACTACATCGAAGGCGCGGAATGGGCGCGAAAATCCCTTAATGAGCGTCCGGAAATGATCATCACACATTTCCATATGGCGGTTGCTCTCGCCGGGCAAGGTCGACTGGATGAAGCCCGGCTCGCCCTTGCAGCGGCGCGGCGGGTGAGACCCGATCTATCAGCCTCCGTGATAAGGCGTCTCTTTCCGCACTACCATCTGGAATATATTGATCGTTTCCTCGACGTCGTGCGCAAGGTGGGCTTGCCGGAGGAATGACCGGCGTCGTCGACAAACTCGCTGCCGTCCCTGGCGCCGATATCGCTGGCATCCGATTTTGGTGATGCTCGAGACGGGTCAGAACCGGGCTATTGGATTTGCCAAATTCGACGCGCGCCGCCGGGTGAAGAGCAAACACCGCCCGACGATCCATTTGTGCCTGCAATGTCGAAATGGCGCGCCCGGCAGGATTCGAACCTGCGACCTACGGATTGGAAGTCCAGCCGTGAATGGTTTGACGCCCATCGAGTAAGAGAAGGCTCGATAATAGGCGAACAGCGGACATCAGCTTGAAACCGGTCGATGTTCGAAAAGTGCCAACAACGGACATCGCGATTGGCTCTCGAATTTTCGGACCGCCCAATGACTTGGCGGCGCCACCGAAGGCCAGTATTCCAAGCCCCACGAACCCCATTGGCGGCGTTACAGTCCTTGGACAAAATTCCACAACGACCGGCGAACCGCGCCTACCCATGGAGCCGGGAAACCCAGTCAAATGGATCAGAATGGCCGCGGCATGCTCTAGTTGGCGCGCTCATCTTTCCAGCGATAATATCGAATGGCGGGCGCCAAGAACCACGGCTTGCCCCAATGATAGGGGCGCGTCGGGAAGTCGATTTGGGATAAGGGGCTGTCGCCGTCTTTCAGGCCCAAGACCTGCTGCCCAATCTTGGTGCCGAAATAGCTGGAGAGTGGCACGCCGGAGCCGCAATAGCCCATGCAATAGTGGATGCCGTTCTGCTCACCCAGATGGGGCAACTCATCGAACGTATAGCCGACAAAGCCCATCCAGGCGTGCGTGATTGGCGTATCAGCTAGATCGGGAAAGCGCTTGACCATTTCGGCGTGCAAGGCGGGCGCTGCAGCGGTCGGGTTGGTCTCAGCAATCGAAACGCGACCGCCAAACAATATACGCTCTCCGGCGGGATCGGTACTGTAGTAGACCACCAACTTTCTGGTGTCGTTGATGACGCGCCTTTTCGGGATCAGGCGGCGGATCAAGCTTGGCTCCAGCGGTTCGGTCGCGATCATGTAACTGCCGATGGGAATGATACGCCGCTGCCAGTGCGCTAGGCCGCACGTATAGCCGTTGGTGGCGACAATGACGTTGCGGGCCTTGATTGGCCCTTTCGCCGTGGTAATTGAGAAATCGCCCGCAGTGCCGGATATACCATCCGCCCGGCAATGGCCTATCACCGTGGCGCCCGCCTCCTGCGCCCGGCCAAGCAAGCTCTTATGATAGGCGCCGGGGTCGACAGAGGCATGGCGGGGGAACACGACGCCGCCGTGGTAGTCAGGGCTGTCGATCTCCGTGTGTTGCTCGGCTTTCGGCACGACATAGGCATCGGTTTCCAGACCCTTTGGTGGGTTCTCGATGGATTTGGCAATCATTTCGAATTGACCTGGCGTGTGCCCAGCGAAGAAGCGACCGACGACGTTGAAATCGCAGTTAAAGCCTTCGGCCTCGATAAATTCGCCAATCCATTTCAGGGCGTTATGGCCTTCCTTGATGATATCGTAGGCCAGTTTGTCTCCCACTTTGCCACTAAGGTTACCGTATTGCGGTTTGATCGCAGTAGAGACCTGCCCGCCGTTGCGGCTGCTACAACCGCTGCCGACGGCATTTGCCTCGATAACCACCGTGTGCCGCCCGCCGCGTGCGGTCTGGATAGCCGCGCAAAGACCGGTATAGCCGGAGCCGATAACTACCACATCGGCGCGGTCGGGCAGGGCTGGTTCTGGCTCAGAGCAAAGTGGGCTGCGCTCCCACCAAAAGGGCTCCGGCTTATAGGTGGCGGCAAACAAGTGCGCACTCATGATGTTTCCTCGACTTCGCTACACATTTTGCGCGCCCATTTCTTGTAGTTTGTACGATGGTATCGGCCTCTGCGGCTAACCTGCCGCCAAAATCGACACCATCCGCTTGCAGAATTCAAGGGCGTTGAAGACAATGACAGTCGCGCCCCAATACGGCCTCATTGGCGGGTTCCAGCCGGTCTTCAGCCAAATCCGGTCTAACCAACATGGTAACCTTGTGCCAACCGCGGACACCTGCGAAGTTCATCTCCAATGCTTAGGCCGGCTTCAGTCCGGCATCGCCCGCACTGGCTCAATCTGCAGAGCCCGCAGCTGCAGGGGCAGCCACAGGGAGGAGAACATGGCGATCAGAACCAGCGTCGCGGTTATCGGAGCCGGTGTCGCTGGCTTGGCTGCATCCAAGGAATTGCGGGCGATGGGTGTGGACCACATTGTGTTCGAAGCCAAAGCGGAGGTCGGCGGCCGTGCGATTTGCGACGAAGCCGTGTTTGGCTTTCCCTACGACCTCGGCGCCTTCTGACTCGGCGATGATGGCGACAACCTGCTTGTCGATGCCGCTAGGGAACTTGGCTTTGACATCAGCGATACATCCTTTCCCGGGCCGGATCTTCCCATGATCCTTGGTGATAGCTGGGAGACGCCGACACAAAGGGAGCAGCGGCTGGTCTACGTCGACGCCGCGATGGAAGCCATCCACGGCTATGACGTCTCGCTGCCTGACCGATCCATCGCCGAAGTTGCGGGGGTCGGATCACCGTGGTTTCCGGTATTCGCATCATGGATGGGCATGTTGAAGGGACTGCCGATCGAAAAAATCTCGGTCATAGACCAAGCCACGCGCCAACACCGCCAGTCGGTGCACCAGGTTCGCCGGGGCATGGGCACCCTGATTAAGGCCTGGGCGGAGCCCTCGGGAATTCTGTTCGATACACCAATCAGGGCGCTCGACTGGTGTGATGCAGGTGTCGAGCTCGACGCCGACGGCGAGACCGTGACGGCGGATGCCGCCATACTCACAGCCTCCGTCGGCGTACTGGCGTCGGACACCATTCGCTACGGACGCCCCCTGCCGTCTGACGTCCGCAACTCGCTCGATAATATGTCCATGGGTAACGTAAACCGGATCGCGGTACAGTTTGACGGCGATGTTTTCGGCAAGGCGTGCCCACCAATGTTCGGGCGCTACGTTACGCCCGATCGATACATCTACGTCATGAACCGGTTGACGGGACAGAACGTTGCCCTGGGATATGTTGGCAACGACCTGGCCGACGCCCTGGAGCAGGAGCCAGACGACGTCGCCGTGGCGCTGCTGACGGACGCACTCGCAATCGCTATCGGCCAAGACGTGCAAGACCGCATCGTCGCTGTGCATTGTACCCGCTGGCGTTCTGATCCATGGACTCTGGGTGCCTACGCCTCGGTCGCGCCTGGCGCCGGAAACATGCGCAAGGCTCTGCAGGAGCCATGGGACGGCCGGGTCTTTGTTGCAGGCGACGCCTCGTCGCCACGACATTTCAATTTGGTGCACGGCGCGGCACAAGAAGGTATCCGTGCCGCCAGGGCAACGGCCGCCTTGAGGGGCGCCTGAGCCAACCTCCGGCGCCCCGGCGTCAGACACAGAGACGTTCGGCGATGCTCCGGCTGGGTCAGAATCGCCCGGTTAGCATTCGCCAAAAAAATGCTCGAAGCTTGGGAAAAAGCGGTCATCAGGCTGCCGCCAGCTGATGCACCAAGCGTGCCAATAGCTGCCGTTCAGTCTGGCAAACTGCTTTAGTCATCCAACAATGACCTGGACGTGACAGCGCCCAGAAACGAATTGCTTTGCGACCAGTCTCGTTTATAGCAACGAAATGGATGACGACGACGAACTTGGCGATCTGACCCACGCAACGCCTGACTACAAGCGAGCTTTGTGGATCGTCATGGCTCTAAATTTAGTCTATGGCGTCGCCGAGCTCGGTGGTGGCTATCTCGCTGGCTCCCAGGGTCTAAAAGCGGACGCACTAGATTTTCTCGGCGACGGAACGATCACCCTTCTCGCATTGCTGGCATTCAGCTGGGGCAAACCATGGCGTGCCCGAGCGGCGCTTTTGCAAGGGGCTTTTCTTGCCATCATGGGTGTCGGTGTAATTGGAACGACAATCTATCGCGTTTTTGTCTTGCAACTCCCTGAAGCGGGTCTCATGGGCGCGTTTGGCCTTGCTGCGCTGGTGGTCAATCTGGTCAGCGCCGCTGTCCTTATCAAGTACCGAAGCGGGGATGCTAATGTTCAAGCAGTGTGGTTGTTTAGCCGCAACGATGCCATTGGCAACGTCGCGGTGATTGCTGCCGCAGCATTTGTTTGGATCACCGAAACGCCGTGGCCAGACTTGATCGTTGCGGCAGTGATCGCGGGTCTTTTCCTTCAAAGTGCTTGGAGCATCGTTGCAAACGCATATCGTGAACTAGCCAG
Source organism: uncultured Rhodospirillaceae bacterium (assembly GCA_964344935.1). Lineage (GTDB taxonomy): Bacteria > Pseudomonadota > Alphaproteobacteria. The sequence continues at coordinate 259,203 of CAYFPL010000004.1, read as the reverse complement.
CAACAGCGTAACTCCGAGATAATCTGCCATGACGATGATCGTCGGCTATCAGGGCTAGAGCGGAAGTTGGCCAGATGACGCGATAGGTTCCAAAGGTGCCAGAACCGGAAAAGCTGAGCTATCAATGCGACGTATATCCATCCACTAGTGTGGTGGATTTGAAGCTCGCTGCAATGAAATCGATCAAGGCTGCTTGCGTCTGGCGAACTTCAAAACCTTAGACCACACGAGCTTCATGTTGTCATACAGGTGACGTGATGGAGAACGATGATTTGCAAGTTTCGGCTTCTGAACTCCTCCAGAAATTCGAAGGGGGGGTGGGAGCCGCACGAAATCCACGAACGGCTGCGCCGGACGCCGGACCGGATACGCGCCTTCGGCATGCCCTTGCCGGACGACCACATCGCGCCGGAAAAGGAACTGGCCGAAGAGTTCGAGCGCCAGACCAAGGTAGCCGGGCAGCCCTGAGCGAAACTCTGTAAAAAAAAGGCCGCAATCAACTCGACAGGGCAAACTCAGCTACGATCGGTGCGTGGTACGACGAAGGAGAACGGGCAACCTTCGCGTAGCCGACCAGTTCATCGCCCAAGACTTCGTTATGGGCCTCCATATTGCGAAAGCAGCCGGCCAGCCTGCGCGAAGCCAATACATGGTCGAGCATTTGTCGTTTGCCGTGGTGGATGACGGAATATCGCTGGTCCGAAGACAGCGAAAGTTCCAGTGGCACAAGACTGTGTCCGGCCAAATCACCACTGCCGGTGTCTTCTTCTGCACCGATGACGATCTGCAAGGGCATTTCATCAAGGTTGGCGTTGAAATCACCGGTAACGCAAACAAAAGCTTCATTGTCGCGCTCGAAGCAGCGCTCAAGTGCAAGGCGGGTTTCTAACGCCTGGCCACTTCGTTTCATGGCTGACAAGTAATAGCCCTCGGCCCAACCGGCGACGGATTTCCAGACAAACGGCTCACTCTTCTGGCCGGGTACGAATGCGGCCAACGCTGCACGGTAATGCACATTGAAAAGATCAAGCACGCGGCCCTGTCCGAGGTCCAGGCGGGCATATAGGATCGGCCGGTCCCAAAGCACCGGCTGCGCCTCGGCCATGGGTGGCGTTGCCGTCGTGGTGCGGAAACGGGGCGCCTCTACCAAGTCATTTCGATACTGGCGGCTTTCAAGCACGGGGTAGCGGGACAAAATCACCAGATTGTGGACGTCCATCGGCCCGTGGTGAATACCTTCGCTGACTACCTCTGTGAAATCTTGGTATGGCGTTCCCCGCAACAAGGCCGCTAGCGCGCTCAGGCGGCGTGGTGATTGGCCCCCTGCGCGCTGCCCGTTGACCTCCTGCAAACAGAGAATATCAGCGCGGAGCCGTTCGATCTGTGGTCGTAGGACGGCAATTCGTGTCTGCAGGGTTGGCCGCTGATTTGGCCGATCGTCCAGGCTTTCCAAGTTGAAGCTCGCGATGCGTAAGATTTCACTCATACCGTCAAAGGTTTAGGAAAGTCCGTAAGGGCGGGCCTGGCCCAAGCCACCAGCGGCGATGACAAAGCGAAATTCATAAGATGCACCACTGTTCATTATTCAGAACATCGCCTTTGGGTAAACGCTTCTCAACGGGCATCCTATCGGCTTTGTGGTTTGAAGAATACCGTCCAATGAGAACGCCGCCGGCGGCTGTTGGCATTCTCCGATATAACGCTCGATGCTAGGGCCACAGCGGACATGACGATTACGGTCGGTTTTGCACCGTAGGTGCCACAATGAGACGTCGAGACGGTGATCAGAACATGCGAAAGCTATCGCGGCGGAAACTGTCACGCTGCATCTTTGTGGCATCCGGTCTGTCACCAAGGCCGAGATCTCTCAACTCACGGAGAGGTAGTCCGGGGTCTAGCCGGTCCGATCGTCGCCAATTGATTTGCGCAAGTATGTGGGGGAGCGAGGTCACAAATCGCCAGGCTGTGGCGAAACGGGTCGGGAGGTTGAGGACAATTTCCAGCGCCCTCTCACCTGTTCGGCTGGTGATGTTTTGAAATTCTGTACTGGCCATCGGGATTTCCAACTGCTTACCGCCGCGCATTCTACGCCGAGATCTGAGCAGGCTAACAGCGGAACCGTCACGGCGGCGGAGCTGGCGAGCGCTTTGGACCGTTATAAAACCGTTACACAGCGTCAAAAATACTCTCAACGCCTATTTCGACGTGGTTGACGGTAGGTACTTCCATTAAAATTGGCCCCATGCACGGGCTTCAGCTCAATATCCTCGGTGGTTTCGAGCTTTTGCTGGATGGCCGGAAACTACCTGTCGGCGGTACCAAACAAAAGGCCTTACTGGCTTATCTGGCGCTGCAACAAGGTCGACCCGTGGCCCGGAGAATTTTGGCCGATCTTTTCTGGGGCGATCGCTTTGAACAACAGGCCCGGCGTTCCTTACGTCAAGCTCTATTCCGTTTGAACAAGGCTCTGGCCGCGGCTGGCGTCGACATTCTGCTTGTTAGCGATGAGACAGCAGCTCTTGCCATAGATAATCTGAGTGTCGATGCCCTTGATTTCCAAGCCGCCGCTGAAGCGAAGGGGATGGTTGAGTCTGCGGCCACGATCCCCCCATACAATTTGTTGTTGGACGGGATCTCCTTAACGAATGCGGGTTTTGAAGAATGGTTGGCACGGGAACGCGGTCGCCTGCAAGAGCTTGCCTGCACGATCTACGACCAGTTGAGCGCTGTCCATAAGACGGATCAACCAAAATTCGCCCTAGCGGCGGCAGAAGCCTGGATTGGTTTAGACAAGCTCGATGAAGCGGCCCACCGCCGGGCCATGGAAATTGAGCTCGCCAGAGGTGATCGGGTCGCCGTGTTGCGGCGTTTCATGGCATTGAAAGGCCTATTGGCCCGCGAGCTTGGCATCGAACCCAGCTCGAAAACAAAAGCGCTGGCGGCGGCTGCGCGGACCGTTGAAACGGTCCACGAGTCGCCGTTGCCATTACCCGAAAAACCTTCCATCGCGGTGCTTCCGTTCGAGAACATGTCTGGTGATTCCGCACACGACGACTTTGCGGACGGCGTCGCTGAGGAGATAACGACGGCGTTGTCGCGCTTTCGCTCGCTGTTCGTGATCGCCCGGACATCTTCTTTTACGTACAAAGGCTGCGCCGTCGATATCGCGCAGATTGCCCGCGACCTAGGCGTGCGCTACGTGGTAGAAGGCAGCTTCCGCAAGGCAGGGAATCGGGTGCGGATCACAGCGCAATTGGTCGAAGCGGCGAGTGGTAACCATCTTTGGGCGGATCGTTTCGACGGTGAGTTGGGCGATATCTTCGACCTGCAGGACAAGATCACGGAACGGATCGTCGGTGTGGTCGAACCGGAAATCGCCGCCCATGAACGCGAACGTGCCCGCCGCAAACCGCCCGAACATCTCGACGCCTGGGAACTGGTGCAGCGCGGGCTGTCCCACTTCTTTCTACCAAGCCGGGAAAACATCGCCATAGCCAGCAGCCTGTTCCAAAATGCGATCGAGGTCGATCCGAACTTCGCCATGGCACACGCCTATCTCGCCGACGCTTACTTCACCGCTGCGCTTTGGGCTCTTGACGACGATAGGGCATCAACTGCCGCACGGGCCAAGGCTGCAGCGATGAAGGCGGTGAACTTGGACCCAAACGATCAAATGGCGCATTACGCGCTGGGCCGGCAATACACGTTCGGCGGCGAAGCAGAGGCGGCCATCGGCGAAATGAAAGCGTCGATCAAGATCAATCCGAACTATGCGAGGGGATATTACGGCTTAGGCCTGGCCTATTTTATTGCCGCCGGAGAAGCGGACGAAGCGATAAAATACTTCGACGTCGGCTTGCGGTTGAGCCCCCGCGATCCGTCCTATCAATTTACGCTCTTGATGAAAGGCTCCGCGCACCGCCATTTGGGCCGATTTGAAGAAGCGATCGCCATGTGCGGCCGCGCCTGCCAAATTCCTGGATCTGAGCATATCTGTCAGGTCAACCTTGCCGCAGCGTTGGCCGAGGGTGGTCGGCTCGCAGAGGCCAGAATTGCAGCTGACGAAGCTTTGAATTTGGAACCGACCCGGACGATTGGTTTCTTCACGCGTATCTTTCCAAGCATGCACGAAGACGTCCTGGCTAGATGGATAAGCGGCCTTCGAAAGGCCGGATTCCCGGAATAAACGCGAGGGCCGGTTTGGGTCAAAAGCGGATTGTTGGATTTGCCAGAAAATGCGCCCGCTACCGGATGCAAGGCGGACACCGACCGGCAATCTTTCACTTCCCCTTCGCATTAGATTGGCGCGCCCGGCAGGATTAGAACCTGCGACCTGGGTGTTAGAAGTCCAGCCTTGAATGGGTGGACGCCCGTCGAGAAAGAGGAGACTCGATAAGAGGAGGGCAACGGAAAGAACAGCCCGAAATCGAAACAGGCGCCATGTGCCACAACCAGACATCATCGCTCGCTTCAATGCGCATAGATGCCCTATGCTGCGACAACTACACGCGACCTCATGGTGGTGGGAAGCTCACGAAGCGGCAATCTTTGCCAAGGCGTTTACGCTGCTGGTCAATTGTCTCATTTATGAAAATCTCCAAAACATCGCGGAGGGGAAAATATGAGTGAATTTTATGGGGATACACATCGTGCCCTGCAGGACCAGTTCGATAGCCGTCGTCTCGCGGATTTGATTGAAGGCGGGATGGTCAAGGATGAACTTGGTCCGAGGGAAAGACGATTTGTCGAAACGACTGATATGTTCTTCCTAACCACAATTGATAAGCGCGGATTTCCAACGGTTTCCTATAAGGGCGGAGTGCCGGGCTTTGTTACTGTAGTGGATTCCCAGGCGATTGCTTTTCCTATCTACGACGGCAATGGGATGTTTTATTCCGCAGGAAATTTGGGAGCTAATGGCAAGGTAGGTTTGCTGTTTATTGATTTCCAGACGCCTCGCCGAATGCGGCTACATGGAACTGCAAGCATCGACTTGGAAGACCCATTGCTCAGCAAATACAAAGAAGCACAGGTGATTGTACGGGTAGCACTTGAGGACGTTTTCTTGAATTGCGCCCGTTACATTCATAAGTATCGGCGCGAGGAGACTTCCAAATTCGCGCCCTCCCAAGGTCAAGATACACCAGTGGCGCAATGGAAGTATTTGGATATTGCAGATGGTAAATTATCCGCGAAGGACCCTCTGCGCCCGGCAGCAGATGCTAAGAAAGTCTCCTACGAAGACTATCGCGACGATTTCTGGCGCAATTTGGATTAGCAGCAAGCGTCAAGGGGCCACGAATGCTTATTTGGGGCTGACAGTAGGGTCGTTCGCAACCGCCCCGGTTCGACGGTGGATGCTTGAAGTTTGAGTAAGAGCAGAAGGCGCCACACGAGCCCATGACCAACGGTCTGTGCCATGAAGAGGCATTGGCATCAAACCGCGATACTCATGGCTACGGATCCCTTGGGACGTTAAGATCGAAGCCAGTTGCACCATGTAACTCGAATGCACGGGAGGGAAGATCGATGGGGGACAGAGTTCATAGGCTGCTTTCCGACGGCGACCCGGCAACAGGTATGCAGCCATCGAATGTGATCCAGCCCGAAGCCTTTACCAGCGAGGATCACACGGAACTAAACCATACCTCCTTTGCGACGGTGGACGAATCCATCCTCTCAGGAGTGTGGGAGTGTGCGCCCTGCAGAGAAGAAATCGAAAGCTATCCGGTCCACGAGATGATGACGGTCGTCTCCGGTTCGGTGACGCTGACGAATGCAGACGGTAGTTCTGATACTTTCACAGCAGGCGATGTCTTCTTCATTCCGAAGGGGACAAAATGCACCTGGCACGTCACGGAGACCCTTCGAAAATTCTACATGATCGCGGCGTGACGTAGCGCCGCGGAAGTATCAGAAAATTCCCCCGTCCATGCCAAGGTCGGACGGTTGTTCAGGGTCAAGAACGACCTGTCGCTATCTTCTTGCTTAACGACTGTTAGCGGAAGCAAAGCGGACACAGGCTGGCAATCTTTCACATTCCTGCAATATCAAATTGGCGCGCCCGGCAGGATTCGAACCTGCGACCTACGGATTAGAAGTCCGTCGCTCTATCCAGCTGAGCTACGGGCGCCCTGATGCGGCTTAGAGCATCATGCATCACTTTAGATTCATAAAGATGCTCTAATCATTTGAATTAGATCAACATGAGTTCAGATTAATTCAATCTTAACTCATGTTGATCTAGACCGGGTCGGTGCCCGGGCCGCGCACGGAGGCGGAACTGAAATTGTCCGCATAGGTCCGCACCCAGACCTTGCGCTTTTTCGGCTCGCGCACCTGGTAATCGATGCCGTTACGTTCGCAATAGGCAATCGCCGCCTCGCGCGTGGGGAAGTCCATCGCCACTTCCTGGCGCATGTCGGTGGCGGATGTCCAGCCCATCAGCGGTTCTATATCCCGCGCCGCCGACAGATCGAATTCCAGGCGCCAGGTAGTGATCTTGCCCCGCCCGGACTGCATCACGCCCTTGGCCGGCTGGTAGATCGTTGCCTTCGCACTCATTCCGGTCTTCCCTTACTCTGCAAGCTTGCATAGAGGCTATAGCCCATGGACAGGGCGGCGACAATAGCCCAGCATTGGCAATTCCGATCAGGTCGACGAGCTTTGGGGCGGCGGCATGGCAGCGAAGAAAATCCATCTGGCCCAGTTTCTGGTGCACGGGCCCAGCTATCACAGCCTGGCCATGTGGCGGCACCCGGAAACTGCGGCCCGGGACTATGATTGGACCCAGCCTGAGTTGTATCAGCACATCGCCCAGGTCTGCGAACGGGGCCTGTTCGATATGCTGTTTTTCGCGGATTTGAACTATATCTCGGACACCTATCAGGGCAGTCTGGAACCGGCCCTGCGCTATGCCGCCCAGGCGCCCGAACATGACCCGGTGCCGCTGCTATCCTTTATGGGCGCGGTGACGGAACGCATCGGCCTGGGCGCCACCTTGTCGGTCAGCCATCACCACCCCTTCTATGCCGCCCGCCTGTGGGCCACCCTGGACCATCTGACCAAGGGCCGGGCCGCCTGGAACGTCGTGACTTCGTTGAACCACAACCAGGCTGCCAATTACGGCGAAGAGCGCCAGGACGCCGATGCCCGTTACGACCGGGCCCACGAGTTTATGGAGGTCTGCCAGAAACTTTGGCGCAGTTGGGAGCCGGACGCCGTGGTCATGGACCGGGAGGGGGCGGTCTTTGCCGATGCGTCAAAAGTGCGCCGCATCGAGCATGAGGGCGAACACTTCAAATCCCGCGGGCCATTGAATGTGGTCCGCTCGCCGCAGACCGGCCCGGCGATCCTGCAGGCGGGTACCTCGCCCAAGGGCATGGATTTCGCAGCCCGTTATTCTGATGCCATTTTCGCCATCCAGCCCCGGGCGGAAGACGCCGGACAATACTTCACCGCCGTCAAGGGCCGCATGGACGCCTTCGACCGCAAACCACAGGACTGCAAGATCCTGTTCGGCATGCAGCCCATCATCGGCGCGACCGAGGCGGAGGCCTTGGAAAAACAGGAACAGCATAACGAACTGGTGCCCCTGGACGGCGGCATGGCGATCCTGTCGGCGCATCTGGATTTCGACCTCGCCCAGCTCGATCCCGACGAGGAAATGGCGGCAAGGGAGGAGCCGGAGCTGCAGCGCCTGCGCACCCGCTATCGCAAACCGTCGGGGGAGGCCATGACGGTGGCCGAGGTCGCCGCCCGCCACGGCCAAAGCGTCGGCCTGCCCCAGTTTGTGGGCACGCCCAAATCCATCGCCGATCAGATGGAGGCCTTCATGGAGACCGCGGGCGGTGACGGCTTCATGCTCTCGCCCATATATTGCCCCGGCGCCATCGAAGAGTTTGTCGATTTGGTGATCCCGGAATTACAGCGACGCGGGATGTTCCGCACCGAATATAGCGGCCTGACCCAGCGGGACCATCTGAGCCAGTTCGATTAGGCAAACACCGCATGAATACTAAAGCGTGATTTCATGATTTCGGTCGCGGGTTTTAAGATATTGCCATAATCATGCAACGGGCGCTGAAGCCCGAAAATCTGGGGGGTATTAACGATGAACAAGATCCAAGGTTTCTCTGTATCTCTAATTGCCGCCGTCGGTTTGCTGACGGCCAGCGCCTGGGCGCAAAGCAACCCGGACGTGGTAGCCAAATCAAAAGCCATGGTGCCGTCCCCGCCCTGGGGACAGGGGGACCAAAAGGGCATGGCCAATACCCTGGGTCAGGGCACCTGGATGCGCTGCGCCCAGCACCTGACCAACCCGAATTCAAGGGCCTACGAGGTCTCCCACATACGTTCCAACACCATGCCGCTATCGCCGTTCGGGGTGCCGCTGAAGTACAAGTACCGGCCCACCGCCAGCGTGCCCTATTCGAAACATGCCTTTAACGGCGAACAGGTGGAAAGCGGCGAACCCGCCGCCCAGGGCACCCAGATGGATGCCCTTGGCCATTTCGCCTTCCTTGACAATTTATGGAAAGGTGAAGGCGCCATTCCTGTGGACACGGCGAAATACTACGGCGGCTATTCCCAGGCAGAGGTGAAACCCTCGGCGGATTCGCCACTATTGAAGCTGGGCGTGGAGAACGTACCGCCGATCATCACATCGGCCGTGCTGCTGGATGCGAAAACCCATCTCGGCGGCGGCGGTCACATGAAGCCGGGGCAACTGGTCAAGAAGGCGGATATCGAGGCCATGGTCCAAGCCCAGGGGCTGGGCTGGCGCGGCCTGCTGCCGGGCGATGTGCTGTACATCTACACCGGCTGGAGCGATCACTGGAAAGACCCCGATACCGAGAAACGCTATTACACCATGGGGCCGGGGCTGTCCTATGACGCGGCGCTCTATCTCAAGGAAAAGGCCATCGTCCTGGTCGCCCTGGACAATCCTTTCACCGACCCGGTTTTTGAGGGTCAGTTGATGGGCAAGCATGGTCCCCCGGAAGGCACGCCGCAAGGCCTGCCCTTCGCCATACATCACGAGAACCTGGCGGTCTCCGGCATTCTGCAGATCCAGAACGCCAATCTTGCCGCCATGGCAAAGGACAAGGTCTGGACTTCCTGCACCATGATCCTGCCCTTGCGCTCCAAGGGCGGCTCGGGCTCGCCGGTACGGCCTGTGGCGGTGGGTGCGCCCGGTCAGTCTTGATCCGGTGACGCCATCATCCTAGGGGCCGGAAACGTCCCATTTGTTGTGGCTTTCCAGGTAGCGGCCGGTATCGTTGACGGTCTGGCAACCGGTCAGCAGACCGGCCGCGGCCAGGATGATGACGCATACGAGTGATTTGACGGTCATGGCATTGGCCCTCGCATATGCAGTGACGGGCCATGGAGATAGACCCCATCGCGGTCACGGCAAGAGCAATTGCCGTAGACGTGAGCGAGAATTGATCGCCTATGTCGATCCGTAACGGGCGCCGCCGTCGACGTGGATCACCTGGCCATTGATATACCGGGCCCTGGGTGAGCAAAGAAAGGTGGCGAGAACGCTCAGATCCTCGGGCTCGCCGATATAGCCGGCCGGGCAATGGGCTTCGACCCAGGCCTGTTGCGCCGCCTTGGTCGGCATCAGGCGTTCGTCGATCTGTTCGGAGTGGATACGGCCCGGCGGGATGCAATTGACCGTAACGCCGTCACCACCCACCTCACGGCTTAACGCCTTGGCCCAGATATGCATGGCACCATTGGGGGGCACGGCGGCGTTCATGGCCGTGGGCTCGTCGTTGCCGGTGATGTTCACGATGCGGCCGAACTTTCGCGCCCGCATGCCGGGCACGAAGCCATGGGCCAACTGGCGGGCGGCAGTAAAGTTCAGCGCCATGGCCTCTTCCCATTCCGCCTCGGAACCCAGATCCGACATCGGCCGGGAGCCGCCGGCGTTGTTGATCAGGATATCCAGTTGCCCGAACCGGCCTTCGACCGCCTTTTGCACCCGATCCGCCATGCCCGGCGCCGTCACGTCCTCGACGATCACCACGGGACGTTCGTGGCCCTGGCCGGCGATCGCATTGGCCACCGCCTCCAGCAACGATTCCCGCCGGGCCAGGAGGGCCAGGCGGCAGCCTTCCGCCGCCAGATGTTCGGCGATAGAGGCGCCCAGGCCGATGCTGGCGCCGGTCACCAGGGCAATACGGCCGGCCAGTTGCAAATCCATTTCCCACCTCCTGATGCTGTTGGCGAAGGAGCGAAGGCGAGATTATCGTGGCGGCCCCGATCTTGAAAGACGGTGTATAGTGGTCCCGTTTGGAAGCAATTTAGGGCCCGCATGATTGACCTTGATGGATACCGCCTGTTCGTCACGGGTGCCGGTTCCGGCATCGGCTTGGCCACTGTCGAGGCCGCCGTGGCACAGGGGGCGCGGGTGGCAGGCACGGTATGGGGCGAGGATCAGCACCAGACATTGGCGAAGCATATTCCAGGCGATGACATCTTCGATCTCGACGTCCGGGACAGTGTTGCCCTTGATGGGGCTATGGCCATCGCCATAGAGCGCTTCGGCGGATTGGATGGTGCGCTCGCCTGCGCCGGCATTCTTGCCATAGCCACCTCCACGAACACAGACGATGATACCTGGCGCGATGTGATCGACACCAACCTGACGGGGTGTTTCAACCTGGCCCGCGCTGCCGCACGGCCTATGCAGGCCGCGGGCAAAGGTGCCATCGTGCTGATTTCCAGTCAGATCGGCCTGGTGGGCCATCCCAGGGCGGCGGCCTATGCGGCCTCTAAATCCGGGATCAACGGCCTGGTGCGCGCCATGGCCCTGGAACTGGGTCCCGACAACGTGCGCATCAATGCGGTCGGGCCCGGCCCCATCAATACGGACATGACGGCCGAGAGCCGGTCGATACCGGAGCGGCGGGAATTCTTGCTGAAGGGTATCCCCATGGGCCGCTTCGGCGAAGCGGCAGAGATCGCAGCCGTCAATTTGTTCCTGCTGTCGGATGCGGCCTCGTTTATCACGGGCCAGGTGATCTGCGCCGACGGCGGCTATACAGCGAAATAGGACAATGCCATGAACAAGACACCCGACAACGACTATATCCAGGCATTCATGAACGAACAGACGCCGGACATGGGCCGCGCCGCCCTCGTCGTGGCGGAAGGCGCGCCGGCGCCTGGCC
>CAYFPL010000004.1:158385-248010 GCA_964344935.1 uncultured Rhodospirillaceae bacterium | reverse complement strand
AGCAAGGTAGTGCCTAACATCCAGCGTCTATTGAGCCAATTTCGGAACAGCGGCGGCGCGGTGGTTTACTTGACCATAGGCGCGGGCCTGGCGGACTGTTCCGATGCGCCGAGGCATATGAAAGGCATGTTCGTGGCCCTGGACAACTATGAAGGCAGCCGGGAACACGAGATTATCGATGAATTAAAGCCCCTGCCCGGCGAAAGTGTCATCAACAAGACCACCATCGGCGCCTTCGCCTCCACCGGCATCGACCATCTCTTGCGCTCCATGGGGCGGGATCAGCTTTATATGAGCGGGGTGTCCACCAACATGTGCGTCGATACCACGGCGCGAGAGGCCGCCGACCGGGGCTATGGCGTTACTCTGATCGAGGATGCCTGTGGAACGACTCACGAGGACCTACACAACGCCACCATTACCAATTTCCAGCGCCTATTCGGCCGGGTCGTCTCCACCGAAGAGGCCATGGCGGAACTTGAAAACGCCGGAAAATAGCCAAAAAATATCCCGCCCCGAAAATGTCACAGTTTTGCCCAACCAATGCCCCCGCAAAAAGTGTCTAATTGGGCATCTGCGTCGGCGAACTTGTTGAGGGCAATCGACTTGAAACACGACCTGCATCACCACGCGAAATTTCTTCCGCAAAGCAGCGCCGGGCGTCTGTCTCCCGAGCGCAGCGGCGAAAACCTCGCGGTGGACGATGAACTTCTGGAGGAGTTGCAAACCCTGATGCACCGCCTGAGCGGCGTTAAGGTGCTGATCAGCCTGTACCTGGTGGACTTCGGCGCCTTGTCGCCGCACCTGGCGCATCCCCTGCTGCGTGAAGCGGCGGGCAGCTGCGCCCTGGTGCGGGAGCCTGAGCCGGGCCGCCATCTGGTGATCTATCTGGGCCCCGAGCCGTCGGCAGAGACCGGAGGTTTCCAGGGCTGCCTGCACCGCGGCATTGCGGCGCTCGCCTCGACCGCCTGGGCGGAAGTGCGCGGCCTGCGTCGGGGCAACCAGGATATCGACGCCCCCGCCTATCTGCTGGACGATCTTGCCGCCGCCCCACCCAGGGTTCTCGGCATCACCAAGTGGTAGGCGACGGCGCCATCTAGAGGGAATTGACCGGGGCCCGCCATCCGTTATTGTCGGAGCAATCAAAACAGTTGCCGCAATACGAGGAGATTGGCCATGGGACCCCTGGCGGGCATGAAAATTGTTGAATTGGCAGGCATCGGGCCGGTGCCGTTTTGCTCCACCCTGCTGTCGGATATGGGGGCCCAGGTCATTCGGGTCGATCGCACCGCACCCTCGGGCCTGGGGATTTCGGGCAAGAACCCGGCCTTTGACGTCCTCGGCCGGGGGCGCAAATCCATCTCCGTGGACCTGAAGCATCCCGACGGCGTGGAAGCCGTCCTGCGGCTGGTAGAACAGGCCGATGCCCTGGTCGAAGGTTTCCGCCCCGGCGTGGCCGAGCGCCTGGGCCTGGGCCCGGATGTCTGCCTGGCCCGCAACGAAAAGTTGGTCTATGGCCGCATGACCGGCTGGGGCCAGGACGGCCCGGTCAGCCATGCCGCCGGCCATGACATCAACTATATCGCGCTGTCCGGTGTGCTCTATTCCTGCGGCACCAAGGACAGCGGCCCGGTGCCGCCCCTGAACCTGACCGGCGATTTCGGCGGCGGGGCCATGTTCCTGGCCTTCGGCGTCATGGCCGCATTGTGGGAGGCACAGCGCTCCGGGAAGGGCCAGGTGGTGGACACCTCCATGCTGGAAGGTTCCGCCTATCTGATGCTGCCGATCTATGGCATGCACGGCTCGGGCTTTTGGACCGACGAGCGCGGCGCCAACATCCTGGATACCGGCGCGCCATTCTACGGCACTTACGAGACCAAGGACGGCAAGCATGTCTCTGTCGGTTCCATCGAGCCCAAGTTCTATGAGGAACTGCTGGAGAAATCCGGCATGGACAAGATGAACCTGCCGGCTCAGATGGACCGGGATAACTGGCCGCAGATGAAGGAAACCTATGCCGAGGTCTTCAAGCAGAAGACCCGGGACGAATGGTGCGAGATCATGGAGGGCACGGATATCTGTTTCGCACCGGTATTGTCTATGTCGGAAGCACCCAGCCATCCCCAGAACGTAGCCCGTGAGAGCTTTGTCGAGGTCATGGGCGTGACGCAACCGGGACCGGCGCCGAAATTCTCCCGCACCCAGGCGGAGGTACAAGGCCCACCGCCGACCTTGGGCCAGGACACGGAATCGGGCCTTTCGGAATGGGGCTTCTCCAGAGAGGAGATCGTCTCTCTTCTCGATTCCGGCGCCGTGGTGCAGACGGAACCCTATCAGGGCAAGGGTTGACCCCACATCATTGTCATTCCCGCGCAGGCGGGAATCCAGGGCCTCTGGACTCCCGCCTTCGCGGGAGTGACGCCATTTTAGGAGTAACCCATGACCGCCGATGACGAGCCCAAATCCGGCCGCGAATTATGGGCGGAGATCGACGCCGCCCGGCGGGCCATCCTGGATGAAGGCCGGCCGGAGGCGGTCGCGCGGCAGCATTCCCAGGGCAAATACACCGCACGGGAGCGTATCGAGAGGCTGGTGGATAAAGGCAGTTTCCTTGAATCCGGCGCCCTGGTGGAGCCGTTGCGCGACACCGGCTTCAACGAGGATCTGGTGGCGCCCGCCGACGGCGTCGTCACCGGCACCGGCCTGATCGACGGCCGCCCGGTCTCCATCATGTCCCACGACTATACCGTGCTCGGCGGCAGCACGGGCCCCCGGGGTGCGGCCAAGGCCAACAAGGCCACCACCACCGCCACCGACAACGGCATGCCCCTGGTGGCGCTGTTGGAAGGCGGCGGCCACCGCATCCAGGACGGCCAGGACAGCCGCCATTTCGCCGCCGCCAATCCGGTGTTCCAGCTTTTCGCCCGCAACTCCGGCTGGGTGCCCCAAGCCATGGCCATGCTGGGCCAGGGCTTTGCCGGACCAACCAACTATGCCTCCCTGGCCGACTTCGTTGTCATGGTCAAGGGCGGCTCCACCATGGGCATGGCGGGCCCGGCCTTGGTCAAGGCGGGCCTGGGGGAGGAGATCAGCAAGGAAGACCTGGGCGGCGCCATCTTCCAGACCAACCAGACCGGCATTTCCGATCTGGCGGTGGAGACCGAGGACGAGGCGATTGCCGCCTTGCAACGCTTCCTCAGCTACCTGCCCGCCAATGCCCGGGAGCCGCTGCCAATACAGGCCACCGACGATCCCGTGGACCGGGCGGAGGAGGAATTGCTGGAGATTATTCCCGCCAGTCCGCGCAAGTCATACGATGTGCGCCGCATCATCGAACTGGTGGCGGACAGGGGCAGCGTGTTCGAGAAAAAGCCCAGCTATGCCCGCAACATGGTCACCGCCCTGGCCCGCCTGAACGGCCGTCCCGTGGGCTTCGTCGCCAACCAGGCCAAGCACCTGGCCGGCATGCTGGATGTGAAGGCCTGCGAAAAGGCCTCCCACTTCATCGCGCTGTGCGATGCCTTTGGCCTGCCCCTGGTGATGCTGATCGATGTGCCCGGGTTTTCCATCGGCAAGTCGGCGGAGGATGCGGGCCTGGGCCGGCGCTCCGGCCGGCTGATGTTTGAAATGGGCCAGGCCACCGTGCCCCGAGTCTCCATCACCCTGCGCAAGGGCTATGGCGGCGGCTATTACGCCATGGGCGGCGGTAAGGCTTTCGACAACAACGCCACATTCGCCTGGCCCACTGCCGAGATCTGCGCCATGAGCGTCGAAGGCTCCGTCGACGTCGCCTACCGCCGCGACTACGAAGCGGCGGAAGACCCCAAGGCGCGGCGCCAGGAAATCATCGATATCTTCAAGAGCCAACTGGGCGCCCAGCGCGCGGCCGAGGGCTTCGGCATCGACGACGTCATCGACCCCCGCCGGACCCGGGAAACCCTGATCAACGTCTTCGATAGATGCGCCCCACGGCGGCCGGACCGACACCCGCCGAGGGTAAGGCCGGTGTCGCCGATTTAGGTTTCATTTTGATTTATCTGTCGGTTTTAAGCGACAGACAACTCATCGTTACATCTGTCATTGTGCCTTATGTCATACTTTGATCATACGATCGTCGCATGGTATTCTGCTCAGCAGTTTGGAGACAACGCCATGACGATGACGCGCAAGACGATTACGATTCCCGTTTCTATGGACGAGTGGGTGAAGCATCAAGTTGGTTCAGGTCGCTACGGGAACGATAGCGAATATTTCCGTGACCTTATTCGCCATGACCAGGAGAAACAGGAAAGACTGGAGGCGTTGCGGGCGGCCGTCGACGTGGGGCGGCAAAGCGGAATTTCGGATAAATCCATGAATGATGTGCTGCGGGAGGCGCGATCAGAACTCGCAGATGACCTATAGGCTCTCCAATCAGTGCGTCGCGGACCTCAAGGACATTTTTCGTTACACTGCCGAGCAATTCGGGTCGGAACAGGCGGCGCAATATCACGCCAGTCTCGAAGCGCTGTTCGCAAGTCTAGGTAGGCGCCCACAGATGGGTCGAACGCGCCAGGACATCGACGAACGTACACGCTCATTCGTTCACCAGTCACATGTCGTCTTCTATGAAATCGAAGACGATATGGTTTTGATATTGCGTGTCCTGCATGGGCGGCAGGACCCGGCTCGTCACCTGGATTGATAGACCCGAAGATCCGAAAGATTTGACGCTTTCTCACCCTTCCCGCCGCGCCACCCGGTAGGTTGATGTTATGTGGGCGCAGGGTGCAGCCATTTTACAGTGATCCGGCATTCGAATTCGCGGAGGCGGCACCCGCCCAGAATACGGCCTGTTTCGCCGATTTGATCTTGGACAGGCAAACCGGCATTCTCGACAAGTCCGAACGTCACTCCCGCCCGTCCAGCGCGTCACGTATCCGTTGGGCCAGTGCCGCGGTTTGATAAGGCTTGTCCATCAAGGCCGCGTCATCCTCGAGGCCGCCGCGGCGATTGAGGGCCTCCCGCGTATAGCCCGATGAATAGATCACCGCGGCATCCGGATAGCGCTCGCGGAAGGCGGCCGCCACATCGCGCCCGCTCATACCTTTCGGCAGGATCATGTCGGTCAACAGCAAATCAATCGGAGGGGAGCCGGACATGACCTCCAATGCCTCCGGCCCATGCTCGGCCGCCAGGACGGTATAGCCCAGACGGCCGAGAATGGTGGTCAGATAATGCCGGACATCCCCGTCGTCTTCGACCACGAGGATGGTCTCATCACCCGTCGGCCGTTCCTTCTTGCCCGCATCAGCCGCAATCATGGTCTTCTTTGCTGTGTCATCCCTGGGCAGATAGATCCTGACCGTCGTGCCGTGATCCGGCTCGCTGTAGACATAGACCTGGCCGCCTGATTGCTGGGCGAAGCCGAAAACCATACTCAAACCCAAGCCACTCCCCTCGCCCACATCCTTGGTCGTGAAGAAGGGTTCGAACACCCGGGCCCGCACTTCCTCCGGCATACCGGTACCGGTATCACTGACCGTGACGGTTACATAGTCCCCTGGGTCGAGACCGTCCCAGTTTGCCATGTCGGCTTTTGTCAAAACCCGGTTGGCGGTTTCAACGGTCAGGTGCCCGCCGTCGGGCATGGCGTCACGGGCGTTAATGGCAAGGTTTAAGAGCGCATTTTCCAGTTGCCCTGCATCCACAATTGTCGGCCAAAGGTCGAACGCCATTTTCAACTCGATGGCAATATCCTCGCCGATCGTACTTTGCGCCAATTGGCAAAAATGCGGCAGGATATCGTTGACTTGGGTTGTCTTGGCGACCAGATCCTGTTGCCGTGAGAACGCCAAAAGACGGTGTGTCAATTCAGCGCCCCGAAGCGATGCCCGCAAGGCGGTGGCGATGCACTCCTTGTCCACCGCATCCGTGATGCCGGGGCTTTCTTCGACCAAATTAAGGTTGCCAATGACGGCCGCAAGAATGTTGTTGAAATCGTGGGCGATGCCGCCGGTGAGCTGACCAACAGCCTCCATCTTCTGCGCCTGACGCAAGCGTTCCTCGAGCGCACGCCGTTCGGTGATGTCAATCGCCAAGGAAAAGAAACCGGCAACGTCCCCATCCGCCGCGATGTCTGGCACATATGTGATATCGACATCCCGTTCCCGGCCATCGGGGTAGGTGATTCTGGCGGTGAATTTTTGCATCTCGCCTGTGAGGGCGGCCTTGATCTGGGCACTGATCTTTGCGTAACGCTCGGGGCCCAGAACTTTTTCGATCGGCCTGCCAACAACGTGCGCAACGGGCTGCGCAAGCCAGTCCTCGGCAATCTTATTGGCAAATCGGTAGTGCTCCTGGTAATCGATATAGGTGACCAAGACGGGCATTGAATCAGTTACCAGGCGAAGCTGCTGCTCACTCTCACGCAAGGCCTCTTCCGCCTGTTTGCGCTCGGTGATATCCGTGTTGATGCCGCCGATGCCGATAACCGTGCCGTCATCAAGCTTGACGGGGAATTTGAGAAAGAGCGTTGTTCGTTCGGCGCCATCGGCAAATGGCGTCTTTATCTCGGTCGCGGTCGCCGCCTCGTCCAACATGGCCTTGCGGTCCAGTTCGGTCACCTCGATCGCATGGGCTTCGGGATACATGTCAAACACCGTTTTGCCGACAATTTCCTGCCCTTCGGGATTGAACCATTCGTGCCACTGTTTGTTGGCGATGAGATAGCGCCCTTCCGTATCCTTGAGTAGGATTGCCGCCGGCGAATTGTCTATGAAGGCCCTGAACCGGCCCTCGCTCTCACGCAAGGCGTTCTCCGCTCGCTTGCGATTGGTGACGTCAAAATGCCAGACCATGGTGCAATCCTGGTCATAGAAGCTGATCGGGCGCGTATTCATCGAGATCCATAACTCGGTTCCGTCAAATCGAAGTCTATGGGCCTCGAAATCAACCAAATTCACGCCATCTTTCATGGCCGCGTTGACGGCGTACAATTGCTCGCGGTCGACCCAGGTTTCCGAAACGTCCGCCTGAATAATCTCCTCTTGGGACGATGCGCCAAACATTTTGACGAGCGCATCATTGGCGAATAGGCGTTTGGCTTCGACTTGGCCGTCTATTTCGGTATGCCGCACGATCGCAACGCCGATGGGACTCTCTTCGAGGATCTGCCGGAGATTCTTTTCACTGTCGCGAATCTCGAACTCACGTTGTTTCTGCTCGGTAACGTCGCTTCCCGTGCCCCGGTAGCCAAGGAACTCACCGCCGGCACTAAATTTTGGCCGGCCACTTGAACTGAGCCATTTCGATTCAATACCGTCGCCGACCCGGGGATAGGTAAAGTCTCGGAAAGCCTTGTGCGACTTCAGATCGCGCAGATGACCTTCCCACGCTTCTTTGTCATAGTCGTCGCCTAGAATGTCGGCACGTGTCTTGCCGTAGTGCCATTCCGCCGGCACCCCGACAGCGTCCTCCACATTGGGAGACATGTAGGTAAAGCGCAGATCTGCATCCATCTCCCAAAACCAGTCGGAGGAGGATGCGGCAAAGTCGCGGAAACGCTCTTCGCTCTCGCGAAGTTCATTCTCAACCCGTTCACGTTCTCCCAGCTCCTCAGCGAGCCGGCGTTGCGACAACGCACCTTCAATCGAGATGGTGAATATCTCCAGCACGCCCAATAGCTGATTGATCTCTCGTATCGTGAAACAGTCGTGATCAATGGAATGCAATCGAAGCATGCCCTGTTCGCCCAAACGGAACAGAACAATGCAGCCGGCGGTGACACCTGACTCCAAGATATGCGGTTCAAATTCAGCGTCGGAATCCCGGATAATTACGAAACGTTCTTCGGACAAAACCTCCAGACTCGGATGGTCAACCGATACGGATTTGTCTCGAAGCCGGGCCAACGGCAATGCGGATACCACCTCAAATGTATTCTTATCTCCGCCCCTGCGTAATCCATCGCTACGCAGCCATACGGAACCAAAGGCCAAGTTCTTTCGGGCCAATATGGTCCGCAAGAATTCATCGCAGCGCCGCTCAAGATCGAATTTGAGCATGCGACCCACGGTCAGCGCCAACTCCAGCTGAAGCAGCTGCGAATACTCGGCTACATTTTCTCTATCAGTTTTCACGGAACAACACAGCCGCCATGGTTTTGTTATGAAAATCCGGAATCCGATTGCCATCGGAAGCGATCTCACCGAGCGCAAGAACGCCTTCGATCTCGAAATCGTCTGGGCCTCGGTCGAACCCGTCCTGAAATGACTGAAGCTCCTTCACTATGTCATCGCCGAGCAGCATGGCCCGTGAATAACAATCGAAAATCAGACAACTGATCCCCTTATCCACGGATTTGAAATCGGCGCCAAGGCGGCCGGCCGCCGCGATCAGGTCATCCGGGTTTCCGTGCAAGACATGTATGATTGAGTTTTCCGGCACATCGGACAAAACGACAAGATCGTCGCTGTCCTTGGTCACCAGCGGGTCCCGAACGACATCCTCCATGTCCTCACGCGCGATGCCAAAAGGATATCGCTTGGCGGCCGGGTCGTCATGCTTGCCCTCCAGGGAGCCTGCGATTTCATCCCCGACCAGTGATCGATAAACGCTGATTGCCGGTTCCCAATCCAGTTCCTTGATCACGTTATGCTCAGTGCGGGTGGCGACAACAGGACCGGCGATGCGGGACCAACCGTGACGCAATTTCACTTCGCTCGCCCAATTGACATAGGCCACAATAGCCGAACCGGTGAATACGCCTTCGTTGCTAAATACAACCGGACTTGGCGTGCGCACGCCGCTCCCAGCGCCAGCGCCGAAATAATTCACTTCGTTGCCGTGGCGATTGAAAAGCTCGAGCATCAAAGTCGTTATGGCAACGCAGGCAAAATCCGCCAAAATTATGCAAGTGGGCTTCAGATCGGTTGATGATAATTCCGAAGCTGGATGCGTCCAATCGATCTCGTCGCCATCAATGCGGGCGACCGCCGGCGCAGCAAGCAGGGGCACGGCTTGGACAATCGCTCCGGTTTCGGCAATTTTTCCCTGATTTATGAGGCCAGGAAAGACCGCGCCAAAAAACCTTACGTCAGCCGATCTCAGGGCATCGACGATCACATCTAGCTCGGCATGGTGATGCCGGGCGATGCATATGAGCAAAGACTGGTCCGGTGTGTTCAGAAGCGCGGCGCACTCACTGGCGAATTCTGCCGGACTATGGATCTCGCAATACAAGAGAAGTCCCTCCATCACATGGATAACTACTACTCGGCCCAGACCACCAACAATAAATAACATGGACCAAGTCGCTTTCGCGACAGTTCAAATGGTCGCATGGGGCGTGCTGCATGATTACTGGCCGCTCCATCGGCTGTTGAGGTTCAAATGCGCCTGCAGTTCTACAACTGAACAGTAATCTGGAGACCAAAAGCTCGAATTCTAGAGCCGATGACGCATTGGCATGCCTTCAGCCTCCCCCACGTCAAGAGACATAGGCCGGGATTGATGTCATGCTGGAGCGGTAACCAGATCTCCATGCAAATGCCCGCCTTGCCCGACAATTCCTCTTAGGTGGCGTTTGGCGATGACTTTTGGCCGTTTGACAGGCGTGGACTCAAATCGATCCTATCCCGTGCGTCGGGCGACGCGGTATGTAGAGGTAACATGGGCGCAAGGTTCCGCACCGCCTTTCGCATTGATCCAGCATTCGAGGTAGTACAGGCGGCCGCCGCGGCGGATGATCTTGGCCTCGGCGATCAGGTCCCTGGCCGGGGCCGGGCTGACAAAGTTGATGTTTATGTTGACCATCACCGGGATCACTTCCCAGCCCAGGGCCGCCAGAACGCAACAGTACATGGCCGTATCGGCAAAGCCCATGACCACGGGCCCGGAGAAGACCTTGCCGCCCCCACCATCCGCACCCCGGCCCCACGGTTCCGTGCCAACGAAATCCTCGCTGAACGGCAGGCGCATGCGCAATGAATTCGGTCCGACGCTCTCTACTTTCTCGCCGTGATGGTCCACGGGCGGCAAGTTGCGAGTGATGGCCTGTTCCACCTCAGCCGCCGTCAGCACTGGTGCCAGATTCACCTCATTGTTCTTGTCGTTCATCCCGTGACGCCTTTTCGACCGTTGCAAATGAGACATTATCACTAAAATCCCCTATGCTGGCCACGTGCGGCACAGTAGGGGCAATCAGTCGGGAACAGTTTCGCCGCAATGGGGGCATCATGTTTGGAAATTTCTTCAGCAAGATCGCAGGGGCATTGCAGCGGGGGGCCATGGAACGGCCGACCCATTTTCCCGCCGTCAATTCAGCCAATGACGCCAAAGAAGAGGGCACTGAGACGGCACCGGCGAAGCCAAAACAAAGCGACGATAAACCCGACTGAGCGGCAAGGCGGCTCCACCGTCACGGATAATTGAAAGCCGTTTGTCCTAGTAATCTGAGAACCTAATCGCGAAAAGAGAATAGCTTAACGGAAACTTATGTTTCAGCGGCTAAGTGAAGGGCGCATTGGGCACGGACACAGGTCCGCCGGTCGACCTAGGGACCAGGAGCAGCAATCAATTGGTGCATGAAAATTCAGAAATCTCACCGGTCGCCCGGCAATTGCTGCAATACTGGAAAAGCCGCCGCGGTGATCGCGAGATGCCGGGCCGGGCCGATCTGGACCCGCTGGACATGGGACCGTTCTTGTCCCAGGTCTTTTTGGTCGACGTCAGCCACGAACCCCTGGATTTTTCCTATCGATTGATCGGCACGGAAATCGTGGATCGCAGCGTCCACGACTATACTGGCAAACGCCTCGCCGACTTGCCCAGCCAGCGCAAACCTAGCGACATTTGGTCCCTGTTCGAGACTGCCGCCATCCAACGCCGCCCGGTCCGCGGCCTGGTACCGCAATTGAAATACACTTCCCGCTTTGTGGAGATGCAGGCCCTGCCACTTTCCAGGAATGGCGAGCAGGTCGAAATGCTGATCGGTACCGTCGTGTTTGATCCGGTACCCGCATCCGCCCTGCGCGAGCCGGCGATCTGATTGCGCATCAGACATTGTCGAGAGATTTGCGGTAGGTCAGATGGGTTCGGATTCTGTCGCTGTCGCTGCCAACCATGATTAACGACGACATTTATCTAATACCTTAGGTATTTACTATAAAATTATATAACCAAACAATTTTCTAAATCTGATTCAAGGAAATTGGCAGCCTGAAAGTGAACCGCTCGACAATGTGCAGATGATCTCGCCCACCGCCATGTTCACCCGCTCCCCGTCTTCGGAAAGGGGCAGATTGACGGACTCGTATTGGTAGGCCGACTTGTTCGCGAATATGCCGCTGCCAAAGCCCCGCAACGGCGCCTTGTTTTGCGCAATCCACCAAAACAGGTCGTGCATGCCGGCCAAGATCTCAGGCGGATAAATCTCGTCGAAATAGCGTCCCGTCATGTCGCGGCCTAGAAGTTCAGTAGATTTGGAACCGATTAGGCGATAGCGCATCCGAAAAGGTTCATACTCGAACTCGATGATGTGAATGCGACCCAGATGCGACTTTAGCTCGGCCGCGACGATATCCTGGCGGGCCGGCAAACGCCTTCCGGCCCGCTTATCCAGCCAGTAGTCATAGAGTTCGCGCAGACGCGTATCCTCGAAATCCAAATTCGGGTCGCTCTGACGCCACGAGCCAGTTCCGATCGTTGCCGCACGCCACGGCCGCGCACCAGCGCCTTGGGGTCGTTTTTCGCCCGACATATTGTTAGCAGCCCGCTATATGCCTTCCTCATTCCTTCCTAATCTAGGGCGTAACAGCGTCGCTTCCACGACGACATGGCCGATTGGTCCTATCGCGACAATAAGCCGCGTGCCTTCACGGTCGTTTGAACATTTCGCAGCGCGCATTGAACGAGTGTGAACAGCCGCCCCGTTATCCTGATCCGTGACCGAAATCGCATCATGCGATGGCGTGTTTGGCGAGGAATGCCCTGGGGATAGGCGCAGGCGACGAGGTTTGAATATGACGCTGGGATTGATGCGCGGTTTAGCAATGGCGGTGCTGCTATTGGGGATTACGGCCTGCACCGAGGATTACCGCCCGCCCTGGGAATATGTGGGCACGGGCACGGACGATTATCACCAACGCGAAGAGGCCTGTGCCGAACATGCCATCTATCAAGCATCATTGACCCATTGGGATGCGGAAATGGATGAAGAGGACCATCAAGAGGAAAATGCCGGCCGTCCCCGTTCATTCGCCTACCAAAAGCGGTTCGCAGATTGCATGCAGCGCCATCACTGGCGGCGGCTGTCCTAGAACAAGACGCAGTCAATTGGAATCAATTAACTGTCGCCAAATTGCCTATCTTGAAGGCATCAATAGCAGGGTCGCATTCAAATGAGCGCCGCCCGACGCTAGAGCGCATCCCCGATCGCCCGGGCCAGAGTGCCCGTATCCGCCTGGCCGCCCAAATCCGGCGTGCGAACGGAACCGTCGGCCAGGACAGCGGCAATGGCGTCTTCGATATTCTTCGCCGCCACCCCCTCGCCAAGATGTTCCAGCATCATGGCGCCAGTCCAGATTTGCGCGATGGGGTTGGCAATCGCCTTGCCGGCTATGTCGGGGGCGGAACCGTGCACCGGCTCGAACATGGATGGGTGCGCCCCCGCCGGGTTCAGGTTTGCGGCCGGCGCCAAGCCCATGCCGCCGACCACGGCTGCGCCCAGGTCCGAGAGGATATCGCCGAACAGATTTGAACCCACGACCACATCGAACCAGTCCGGGTGCTGGACGAAATGGGCCGAAAGGATATCGATGTGGAACTGGTCCGTCTCGATGTCCGGATATTCCGCTGCCATCTTCTCGAAGCGTTCGTCCCAATAGGGCATGGTATGGATGATGCCGTTGGATTTCGTAGCCGAGGTAACCCGGCCCGGCCGGCCCCGTTCAGCGCTCCGTTTTGTCGCCAATTCAAAGGCATGGCGAATGATGCGATCGACGCCATGACGGGTGAAGACCGCCTCTTGAATCACGGTCTCCCGCTCCGTGCCTTCATAAATGCGGCCGCCCATCTGGGAATATTCCCCTTCCGCGTTCTCGCGCACGATCACCATGTCGATCTCGCCGGCACCGCGGTTTTTTAGCGGGCTGTCCACGCCGTCGAACAGTTTCAACGGCCGGACGTTGGCGTATTGATCGAAGGCGCGGCGGATCGGGATCAACAGGCCCCAGAGGGAAATATGGTCCGGTACGCCCGGATAGCCCACAGCGCCCAGGAATACGCCGTCGAAGGCGGCTAGTTGCTCCGGTCCGTCTTCGGGCATCATGGCGCCCTGTTGGCTATAGCGTTCGCAGCTCCAGTCGAATTCCGCCCATTCAAAACTAAATCCGTGCTTTGACCCGACCTGTTCCAGTACCTCTGCAGCTGCCGGCACCACTTCGTGGCCGATGCCGTCGCCGGGTATCAGGGCTATCTTGTAGGTTTTTCCGCTCACGCGCCGCTCTCCACCGCTGTAGAAACAATAGCACCAGTGTAGCGGCTTCCCGGTCAGGGAAATAGAGACTAGGCGGACGCCAGGGCCTTAAAGAGACAATGTCGGTGAAGCGGCCAGGGGTACGGTGGCAGGGCTCATGGTCAGCATGAACTTTCGCAATTCATCAATGGAGTCGTTACCCAATTGCAAAAATTGCGGAATCAGGTCGCAGGCCGCCTCGCTGTATCCGGCCTTGCACAGGGTTTCGATCACATGTGCCGTTTCCTGCGCCTTGGTGGCCCCAAATTGGCCCAAGGCACCGTTCAGGGCCTGGGTCTGGCGGCGCAGCACCTCGATCTCGCCATTCGCTGCGGCCCGGGTGATTATATTGCGATGTTCTACGAAATCTTTCGCCAGGGTCTCGAACAGTTGGATCACTGTATCCCAGCCCACCATGGCCGCGAATTCCACCATCACCTTGGTATCGACGATTGGCGCCGCCGCGGCATCTGCCTTCTTGGCGTTGTCGCGCGCGGGTTCCTGAACAGGGACAACAGTGGCGTGCGCGCTACCTTTGGATGTTTTCAGGCATTTGGCGATCGCCGCTAGCAAATCGGGCAAGATGATTGGTTTGGTCAGATAGTCGTTCATGCCTGCATCGAGACATTCGCCCTGTTGATCCATCGACGCATCTGCTGTGAGGGCAATTATTGGAATATCGCCTTCCGGACGGGGCAGGGCTCGGATCCGGCGGGCCGCCGTTTTGCCATCCATTTCCGGCATGTGCACGTCCATGAGGATGATGTCATAAGGTGAACGCAGGACCGCCGAGACGGCTTCCTGGCCGTTGTTGGCGATACTGATCCGGTGCCCCAGATCACTCAACATGGCGTTGATCACTTTCTGGTTTAGGCGGTAGTCCTCCGCCACCAGAATGTGCAGCGGCCCAAGTTCGGCCCAGGCATCCTCGTCAGCGGCGGCCTTGATATCCACCACCGCGGCAGCACTTAGCGCTTGCCCTTCGTCAGCCCGGTCGCTTTCTCGAATTACGCCGGGGTCATTTCCACCGCCGTCTGAACCACCATTCATCCGTGATACCCTCTATCGACACGCGCGTTGCGTGAAAATTGCACCGGTCGGCCCGTAGACCTGGCAAAAGCCGCACCGGTGACCGAGGAAATCTGGCAGCACTTGGTAAAAATATCGCAAAAATTATTCGTGAAGATTGTCTAAATGGCCGAGTTCGAAGGTTTAGCTGGGCCATCAAAATACATGATAGCTATCCCTGCCCTGCGCCAGAGAAAACCAAACTTTTTGTACATTCGCCGTTTGTTTTGGGACTTCGCTAGGAAACGCAAATCTCTTGCAAGTTTCCCTGCACAGAGCGATATCTTCGACAGGACCCTCAATTGCGTCAGCAACGGATGATAGAAGATGATGACGAGTTCCGACCGCCCCAAGGCCCGCGCGGTGGGCATCAACCATGTGGCATTGGAAGTGGGAAATATCGACGAGGCGCTGGAATTCTATGGCAGCTTCATCGAATTCGAAATTGAAAGTCGCAGTGACAAAGCCGCTTTCATCTATTTTGGCGATCAGTTCATCAATTTCAGCCTCGGCCGCACACAGGGACCGGACGAGAACCGGCATTTCGGCATCGCCGTGGATGACAAGGATCTGGCGCGCCGCACCCTCGAAGGCATGGGCATCACCTTCCTCGATGGCCGCTTCCTGGATTTCCTCGACCCCTGGGGCAACCGGGTGGAGATTACCACCTATACCAACATCCAGTTCTCGAAGGCCGACCACGTGCTCAAAGGTATGGGCCTGGGTCATCTGAAAAAGACAGAAAACGCCCGTGAACAACTCCGAAAAAAGGGCATGGCGCCTTAGTAGCAACCGCCCCGTCACTCCCGCGAAAGCGGGAGTCCAGGGCCGCAGGCATAATCGTTCGACGGATAGATCTGGATTCCCGCCTTCGCGGGAATGACCATGAAGGTCTAGTTCACCGAGCGCAGTTCCTGCTTGGCGATGGCCTCGCGGTGGACTTCGTCCGGGCCGTCGCCGATACGCAGGTAGCGGGCTTCCGAGAACATATGCGCCAGTCCGAAATCGTCGGATACGCCGCCGCCGCCGTGTACCTGAATGGCCCGGTCGATGACCTGCTGCGCCATGAGGGGCACCACCACCTTGATCATGGCGATTTCCTTGCGCGCTTCCTTGTTGCCCACCCTATCCATCTTCCAGGCGGCGTGCAGGACCAACAATCGCGCCTGGTCGATTTCACAACGGGAATTGGCGATATCGGCCCGCACCGTGTCCCGCTCCGCCAAGGGCTTGCCGAAGGCGACCCGCGCCTTGGCCCGGCGCATCATCGCCTCCAGGGCGCGCTCCGCCTTGCCAATCAAACGCATGCAGTGGTGTATGCGGCCGGGGCCCAGGCGGCCCTGGGCAATCTCGAACCCCCGGCCCTCGCCCAGCAGCATGTTCGACGCCGGTACCCGGACATCCTTGAACACCACTTCGCCGTGGCCGTGGGGGGCATGCTCGTAGCCGAACACCGGCAACAGGCGTACCACTTCGAGGCCTGGCGTGTTGGTGGGCACCAGGATCATCGATTGCTGTTTGTGGCGTTCGGCATTGGGATCGTTCTTGCCCATGACGATGGCGATCTCGCAGGCCGGATGGCCGATGCCGCTGGACCACCATTTGCGCCCGTTGATCACATATTCATCGCCGTCCCGGTCGATGGACGTTTCGATATTCGTGGCATCTGAAGAGGCCACGTTCGGTTCCGTCATGCAAAAGACCGAGCGGATTTCCCCCTCCAACAATGGCGTCAACCAGCGTTTCTGCTGTCCCTCGTTACCGAACTGAGCCAGGACCTCCATATTGCCCACATCCGGCGCGGCGCAATTGAAGACTTCCGGTGCCATGCTGGAGCGGCCAAGGATTTCCATGATTGGCGCGAATTCGAAGTTGGACAAACCGGGCCCAAAGCGTTCGTCATGGATGAACATATTCCATAGCCCATCCGCCTTGGCCTTGGCCTTCAGCTCTTGCAGGATGGGGGGAAAGCCGTTCCAGCGGGTTTCCATGTTCGAGGTCTGCTCTTCATAGGCCTCTTCCGCCGGGTAAACGTGGCGGTCCATAAAGGACTGCACCCGTTCCAGGTAATCCTTGCTGCGGTCTGTAAACTCGAACATCGGCTCTCTCCCAGATATAGTTGCCGCCAGTATAGATGCGCGGGAAGGGAACGTCATGGCCGGGTTTGACTACGAGGCGCTGCGGGCGGAAGTTGGCGCCTTCGCCGAACGTGAAATCGCCCCCAGGGAGGGGCTGAGCCACCAACATGATTTCCCCACCGATCTTTGGCAGGCCATGGGAGAGGCCGGCTTGATGTCGATCGCTATACCGGGCGCCTTCGGCGGCCGGGGCGGCGACTATCGGGCCATGGCCCTGACCCTTGAAACCCTGGCCGACGCGGGTGGCTGCCAGGGGGTTGCCATATCCTGGATGTCCCAGGCCCTGAATGCCCGGCTGCATATTCTGGGTCTGGGCACGGAAGCGCAGAAAAATAGCTATCTGCCGGGCCTGGCGGCGGGCCGGCATACCTTGTGCATGGCCATATCCGAACCCGGCGCCGGCGCGCACCCGAAAAAGCTATCGACCCGGGCGGTGGTGGATGGCGACGATGTCGTTCTGAATGGCGAGAAGGCCTACCTGACCAACGGTCCCCTGGCCGATCTGTTTCTGGTCCTGGCCATTACCGACGAGATCGACGGCCGGCGGCAGTTCACCTCCTTCATCGTGCCGAGAGAGGCCCAAGGCGTCGAAGAAACGCCGGGCGTAGAGGTGGATTTCCTCCACCCCTCCCCCCATTGCGGCCTGAAACTGACCGACGTGCGTATTCCGGCCGCAAACAGGCTGGGTCCCCTGGGTGATGCCTTCAACGCCATATCGCTACCCATGCGCCGGGTAGAGGATGCGCTGGGGGCTGCGAAAACCGCCGGTGCCATGCGCCACCGCTTTCGCCTGTTGTGCCAGGCGGCGGCAAAGTGTGAGGTGACAGAGGAAATGGAACTGACCCTGGGCCGCCTCGCCGCCATGCCCGAGGCGCTTTCCGCCATAGCCTGGCGGGCAGCGGAACTGCTGGATGGCGGTCAAGACTGCATCGACGAAACCTTGTCTTCACTGGCCGCCGCCGCACGGCAGAGCGGCAAATATGTGGAAGCGGAGGTTGAGGCATTCATCAAGGCGTGGGATATAGAGGTCACAGACGCCCTGGCCATCGCCAATCGGGATCTGGCGAAATCCCAGGGCATTGCCGCCTACGCCCGGGATGCCCAGGCCCGCAAGCGCGGCTTGGCCCACCTCAAGGCCTATCAGTAACGGTACGAAAAGAGACCCAATGACCGACCCCAATGCCGCCAAATTCCAAAACGTTGACACCATCGTCGCCGGTCTGGGCGAACAGGGTTACATCGCCAGCCAGCAGATTGCCACGGCGATCTTCGTGGCGGAGAACCTGACCAAGCCGATCCTCGTCGAAGGCTCCGCCGGTGTCGGCAAGACGGAATTGGCGCTGTCCACGGCGGCCTGGCTGGACCTGCCGCTGATCCGTATGCAGTGCTATGAGGGCCTGGATGAGTCCAAGGCGTTGTATGAATGGAAGTACGGCAAGCAACTGCTCTACACGCAGATCCTGAAGGACAAGATGAGCGATGTCTTGGGCGATGCGCCGGGCCTGGACGGGGCCATGAAAAAGCTGCATGGCTTCGGCGATCTGTTCTTTTCCGAAGAGTTTCTGGAACCCCGGCCTCTGCTGCGGGCTCTGCGCCAGGACCGCGGTGCGGTGCTGCTGATCGACGAGATCGACAAATCGGACGAGGAGTTCGAGGCGTTCCTGCTGGAAATCCTCTCTGCCTATCAGGTCACCATTCCCGAAATCGGCACCGTGCAGTCCACGGTGCCGCCACTGGTGTTCCTGACCTCGAACAATATGCGGGAAATGGGCGATGCCCTGAAACGGCGCTGTCTGCATCTCTATATACCCCTGCCCGATGCCAAGCTGGAAGAGCAGATCGTCGCCGCCCGGGTGCCGGAGATTGACGAGAAGCTGCGCCGCAAGCTGGTCGCCTTCGTGCAGATGCTGCGGGAACAGGACCTCAAGAAACTGCCCTCGATCTCGGAAACGCTGGATTGGGCCCGGGTGATCCTGCTGCTGCATGCGGACGATCTGTCGCCGAACCTGGTACAAGACACCTTGAACGTATTGTTGAAGTTCGAACAGGACATCGCCGCCGTGCGCCCGCAAATCGCCGAGATTACCCGCAAGGCACGCCAAGCCGGTGATCACGGCTACAGACCCTCGGAAGCAACCACCGCCTAATAGGAATGCAAAGGCCGCTCGAAAACTTCCTCCGCGCTCTGCGCGCCGCCGATATCCGCATTTCTCCGGCGGAAAGCATTGATGCGCACCAGACCGTGGAGCTGGTTGGCTACCACGACCGGGAGTTTTTCAAGAATGCCCTTTGCGTCGCCCTGGCCAAGACGCCGGAGGAAGTCGCCGCCTTTGATGACGTCTTCGAGATGTTTTTTCAGCGCGACGAATTCGGCGAGCGGGGCGAGAACGGCGAGGATGGCGAAGGCACCGCCCCGCCCCAGAGCGCCGAGGGCGACGCGGATTTCGCAGAACAGATGGCCAATGTGCCCCTGGCCGAGATGATCATGGATGCGGACAGCAGCGAATTGGCCGCCGCCATGGAGCAATCCGCCAACCAGGTGGGCGCGACCGAGATCCGCTTCTTCAGCCAGCGCGGTTATTTCACCCGCCGCATTCTGGACGATATGGGCCTCAGGGATCTGGAGCGTCTGATCGCCTCCCTGCGCCGCAGCGGCGAAGGCGAAGGCGAAGATGATGGCGGTGGTGCCGGCGATCTGGCCGACCGTCTGGAACAGGGCCGGCGCTATCTTCTTGAAGAGGCCCGGGCCTTTGTGGAGCGGCAATACGAACTCTATGCCCGCGCCAATGGCGAGGCCCTGCGCGAAGAATTCCTAATGGAAACCAAGATGTCGAACCTGGAGCACCGGGATTTCGACCGCATGCACAAAATCGTCCGCCGCATGGCCAAGAAGCTGGCCACCCGCTATGCCCGGCAGCGCCGCCAGACCAAACGCGGGCAGTTGGATATCCGCCGCACGTTACGTCGCAACATGCCCCATGACGGCATCCCGTTCGAGGTCTTGTGGAAACAAACCAAGATCGAGCGGCCCAAGATCCATGTGATCTGCGATGTTTCGAAATCCGTCGCCGCCGCCGCGCGGTTCCTATTGTTGTTCCTCTATTCCATGCACGAGGTGATCGCGCAGTTGGAGGCTTTCGCCTTTTCCGACAGCCTGATCTCGGTGGGTGACATCCTGGAAAAGAACGACGTGGAACAGGCGATCCCCGAGATCATGAAGGCTATCGGCTTCCGCTCCACCGACTACGGCCAGGCCTTGGCCGACTATGAAGAAGGCTTCATGGACGATCTTGACCGCCATACCACAGTGATCATCCTAGGCGATGGCCGCAGCAACTTCACCGACCCGCGGATCGACATCATGCGCCAACTGCACGACCGCTCCCGCTCCATCATCTGGCTCAACCCTGAACCGGAAACCTTCTGGGGCACCGGCGACAGTGAAATGCCCCGCTACCGCCCCTTCTGTCACGTTGCGAAAACCTGCAACACGGTGATGCACCTGGAACGGGTGATCGACGATATCCTAAAGAGCTACGCGCGGGCGTAATCCTGTCCGTAACGAGCGCGTCGTGATTCTTGATATTTGGGATCAGACAGCACCTTACCTATTGATCCGTTGGTAAAGCCGTCCAACGACGAAAATATCCGAACCTAGACGATAGCCGCTATTTCCCGCTTGATTTCCGCTATCCGCGTTTCGTCCCGTCTATAGAATGTCCATTGCTTGATACGCTTGGCGCGCACGAGTTCGGCCTGTGAGAGTATCCTCATGTGCTCACTCACAGTCGGCTGACTGAGTTCGAGTTTTTCCGCGATTAGCACGCCGCACACGCCATCCTCAATTAGATCACCATCCTGTTGTGGCGGAAAATTTGCTTCTGGATCCTTGAGCCAATCCAAAATCAAGAGTCGGCGATCGTTCGCAAGCGCCTTGATTGCTGTGATAATAGTCATATCGCTAATTTGCTATTTAACTAATTCTATGTCAATCATTGCTCCCTTAAGAACGTTAATTGGCAGACTTTAAAAATGTTGCATGACGCCGTTGATCAGAAAAATATCGAAGCAACCAATCGGCTCATTGGTCCTTATATTCGGACGACTCCGACAGTTCGAGTGGACGCCTCCGAGTTCGAGATTGGAAAATTTCCAATCTGGCTCAAATTGGAACTCATGCAGCACGCGGGTTCTTTCAAAACCCGCGGTGCATTCACGAATCTTCTTAGCCACACCATTCCGTCCGCAGGCGTCGTCGCCGCCTCCGGCGGCAATCACGGTGCTGCCGTCGCATTTGCCGCCATGAGACTGGGTGTGCGGGCAAGAATTTTTGTGCCGAACATCTCGTCACCCGAAAAACTAAGGCGTATTAAGCAATACGGCGCGGAATTAGTCGTCGGGGGAGATCGCTACAGCGATGCGTTGGCCGCCTGCGAAGACTGGTTGGCACAGTCGAACGCGATGTCAGTACATGCTTTTGACCAAACGGAGACGATGCTGGGCCAAGGCACGATCGGTTTAGAATTTCAATCCCAAGTGCCGGATATCGATACTCTGTTGGTCTCGATCGGCGGCGGTGGACTTATTGCCGGCATAGCTGCATGGTATGGCGATAGAATCAAAATCGTTGGCGTCGAGCCCAAGACCTCACCGACCCTTACAATGGCTCTGGCTGCCGGACGTCCCGTAGCCGCCGAAACGGAAGGGTTGGCGGCCGACTCCCTGGCGCCAAGCCACGTCGGCGAAAAGGTTTTTCCAATCGCGCGACGATATGTCAATCAGGTCGTTCTGGTCGAAGATGATGCCATCCGTAACGCGCAACGTGCACTATGGGAAGTGTTGCGTGTCGTCGCAGAACCTGGCGGATGTGCATCATTCGCCGCCCTTTTGTCGGAGGCCTATTCTCCAAGGCCTGATGAACGTGTTGGAGTCCTCATCAGCGGCGGCAACACCACGGCAGTGGAATTCAGTCAGTAGACGAACGCTCCATACGATTTGGGCAATTACCCGCGCCTGTTGGTCAAAATTGATATGTCCTAAGCCCTTTCGGACAATACAAATTAATCCCCCATCCACTGCGCCCTTCCCGGCCAGGCATCGACGAGGCCCTGCAGCA
The DNA here is from genome assembly GCA_964344935.1 of uncultured Rhodospirillaceae bacterium. Taxonomy (GTDB): domain Bacteria; phylum Pseudomonadota; class Alphaproteobacteria. The sequence goes on along the minus strand of CAYFPL010000004.1, from coordinate 226,193 downwards.
CCGGCCAGACCTTTTCACCGTCCTTGATGTCCTGGGCCAGATGGCCCGGCTCGGCGTTGAATTCCAGTTTCGACAGATCGGTCATGCGCATGGGGTAGAGGACGCCGTCGAGATGGTCGCATTCGTGTTGTAGCAAAACCGCCAGGGCACCCTCGGCCTCGATAGTGATCTCTTCGCCGGCCAGGGTCTGGTAGGTCATGTCCAGGGCCTGGTGGCGGGGTACCTTGCCGTGCAGGCCGGGGATGGAGAGGCAACGTTCCCAGCCCGAGGCCATGTTATCACCCTTGGGCGTCAGCACCGGGTTGACCAGCACTACCCAGGGGTCGGCCTCTTCGGCGGCGTTGGAGATCAGGCGCCCGGTCAACCGATAGACCACCAGGCGCAGGCTCTCATAGACCTGGGGTGCGGCGATGCCCGAGCCGCCCACATGGACCAAAGTATCCTTCATATCCTCCGCCAGGCGGGCGATTTCCGGATCGGTGGGGTTCGCGACCTCTTCGGCACGGCGATAAAGTATGGGATTGCCCATCTGGGCGATTTCACGGATGGCCAAGACAATTTCCCCCTTTGTACCGGCGACGAATGCGCCTGCGCCCTACGATGCCATCAATGTCCAGGAACGGCAATCAGCGGACGAACCTGGCCGACATCAGGCCGGCTCGTAAAAACACTATTAACCATATTCTCGGATACTGACCGGCAATTCCAAGAATGAGCACAATTCCAAGGAGTTATCGCCGGTGTCCTGCATTCCGAATTTGCCCAGCCGCCCCATCGTCATCGCCATGGCAATGGCGTCGGCGTTCTTGTTGTCTTCATGCCTGCAAATCTCCAATCCATTGTCGCGGGAGACCAAGACGGCCTCTCGCCAGGCGGGCGAGCCGGTCGAGGCGGACCGCAAGTTCAAGAAAGCCGAAGGGGTTGCTTTCAAGAAAGAGAAAAAGGCGGAAAAGGCCGAAGACAAAAACTTCGAACGCATGAAAAAGGAATTGGAAGCTGACCGCGCCGAGGCCATGGCGGACCCGAAGAAGAACGCCTACGTCTCGCGCCTGTTTTTCGACAAGGAAGTCCTGGAGATCAATGAGCGGGTACATTCCCTGTCAAAGCGTATGGAGAAACTGTCCGAACGCATCCATAAACTATCCGAGCACTTGGACAATCTGCCCAGCAAACTGGCGGCCCTCGAACAGGAAGTAGAGAAGACGGAACAGAACGTCAAAAAGATGTCGGGGAAACCGACTGCATCGGCAAAACCCAAGGCCAAGACCAAGAATTCCAAACCTTTCTGGGGCATTCAACTGGGCGCCTACAAGACCAGGCCCGGCGCGGAAGAAGCCTGGTCGGACATCCTGGCCGACCCCATGGCGGTGGAATTGAGCAATGCCAAGGTGCATTACGTTCCATCCAAGCCGCTCAAGAACGGCACCCGGCTCACCCTGATCGTCGTCAACGAATTCCCCTCCCACAAGGCGGCCGATACCGCCTGTAACGCGCTTAAGACCAACGGCCTCGACTGCGTCGCCTATCACGTCAAACCCTAAGGGCAATCAACGAAGACGTGATTGCCGGCCCGGCGATTTTTCCGGGCCGCGCCTAATGCCTCGATGCTAGAATTCCCAAAGCTGCCCAGCCGAACGGCGGCGCATTTTTGGGGAGATTGGTGCCATGGGTTTACTGGTCGACGGCATTTGGCACGAGGACTGGTACGACACCAAGAAATCGGGCGGCCGGTTCGAGCGCTTCGAATCCACTTTCCGGAACTGGATCACCCCCGACGGCGCCGCCGGTCCTGGCGGACGCGGCGGCTTCAAGGCGGAACCGGGCCGGTATCACCTTTATGTCGCCGATTCTTGTCCCTGGGCCCATCGCACGCTGATTTATCGCAAGCTCAAGGGCCTGGAGGACATCGTTTCGCTTTCCATCGCCGATGCGGTCAAACACCCACAGGGCTGGCATTTCCACGAAGGCGATGGATTGATCCCCGATTACGTGAACGGCGCCAATCACATGCACCAGATCTACACCAAGGCCGAGCCGAATTATTCCGGCCGGGTCACCGTGCCTGTGGTTTGGGACCGTGAGACGGAAACCATCGTCAACAACGAATCCGCGGAAATCATCCGCATGTTCAATTCCGCCTTTGACGGCGTCGGCGCCAGTGGCCCCGATCTCTACCCTGAGCCCCTGCGAGACGAGATCAACGCTCTCAACGAGCGCATCTACCACAACGTCAACAACGGCGTTTACCGGGCCGGTTTCGCCACCACCCAGGCAGCCTATGACGAGGCCGTCGTGGCGCTGTTCGAGACCCTGGACTGGCTCGACGAGCGCCTCGGACAAAGCCGGTATCTAACGGGTGACCAACGAACGGAAGCGGATTGGCGGTTGTTTCCGACCTTGTTGCGGTTCGATCTGGCCTATCACGGCAACTTCAAGTGCAACCTGAAACGAATCCAGGATTATCCCAACCTGTGGGGCTTCACCAAGGAGCTCTACCAATTGCCCGGCATCGCTGAAACCATCGATCTAGACAGGATGAAGGCTGGCTATTACACCATCGCCGCCGTCAACCACACGCAGATCGTGCCCGCCGGCCCGGTGATCGACTTTTGGGCCCCGCATGGGCGGGGATAAAGAAACGACTATTGATTGACGGCAATGTTGCCGGGTTCTTCTTCCGCCATGACCCGGTTGCGGCCGGCCGCCTTGGCCCTGTAGAGAGCGGCGTCGCTGCGCTCGATCAACGCCTCGAGCGGCTCGCCCGCGCGATAAAAGGCAACGCCGGCGGAAATGGTGATTGTGGCGATCACTTCACCCGAGCTCTTGCGGATGATACGGCGCGCCGCAACCGATTTGCGGATTTCATCGGCGACCTTGACCGCGTTTTCCAAAACGGCACCCGATAGAATGATGGCAAATTCTTCACCGCCATAGCGTGCCACCAAATCGCGGCCTTTGACGCTGTCCTTCAAGGTACGGGCAACCAGGCGCAATACCTGGTCACCGACTTGGTGGCCGTGGGTGTCGTTGAAAGCCTTGAAATTGTCCACGTCGAACATGAGCAGGGAGACGGCACCGTTCTCGGTCTGCGCCTGGCTCGTCATCTGGCGCAGTTTCATGTCAAAGAACTTGCGGTTGCCGACATTCGTCAAAGCGTCAGTGGTTGCTTCCCGCTTGACCACTTCCAGATCGCCGCGCAAGGCCTCGATCTCACAGGTAGATTGCGCTAGTTGCTCACGAAGAAGTTCGTTCTGGCGCTGCATCTCTTGGGTTTGCCGCAGCACCTGCGCGATCAGCGCCTGAGCATCCTCACCGCCGCCGGCCAGGATATCACCGCTGACAGCCGCCAGTGCATCGCCATAGGCGGTCGCTCCCGAATTGGCGGATTCCAGAACTTCCTCGATCCGGCCAACAGACTGGACAACCTTTTCGCTGACTTCGATCACGTGGTCGGCGGTATCCAGACCCTCTGGATTATCACCGCCTGAAACCAAGTCACCGGCCGGGTTGCCTTTGCCTACGGTCATGCTGTTTTGTTACTCCCTGAGGCCATGGGACGTGCCGAATTTTCCGCTAAATCATCTTTGCGACAATTCGCTAATTTCCTGTTAACGATCGCATTACAATCTGGAAAATCGGGTCAAAATACCGCTACGGAAACGCCTTCCAAGGCCGCGGCGGCGATCTGCAATCCCCGATCGACCACCTTCTCCCGCCATTCCGTTTCATCGCGGTAAAACGCCGCCTTAAATGCCGTTTTTATGGTGTCTCGCTTATCCCGGCCAAGGCCACCGTCATCGCCCCGACGCCACAGGGCATGTTCATCCCGTAGGGCGGCCAGAACGTCGTCGAACGGCAATGTGCCGAACTCCAAAGTCAGGCAAATGACGCGCGCCGGCGCCAATGCCTCCATGGCGCCATTGCCGGTCTTACCATGATTGATGGTGGCGGCGGCGGCTGTCATATCCTTGCCCCACCAAAGGCGGGCCAGATCGTATTCGTCCGTGCCCTTGCGGTGATAACACATCGGACTGCCATAGCCTGAAGGGCCCAGGCCTGTGTGGATATCAACGTATGCCGCCAACTCCACGGCAGGCAGCATTTGCGGCAAATACTCCCGCAAGGCCCGGTTCGACCAGACCGGAACGCGGCCGCCGTAGAACATGCCCTCGGGGTCGGCGTACTGGCCGCCAACGGCACGCATTACCTCCATATGACCCATCTTGTCTCGGAGGCGCTTCAATTCGGCGTCAGCCGCCGTCCGTTCCGTACCATCTAGTTCGGCGATGGCCAACGCCTCGGAGATCTTGGCGTAACCCTCGTTATGAGGTCTCTCGCCCTCGTGGTCGATAAAGTTACGGTTTAGATCCACATTGTTCTCGTTGACCCGGCGCAAATGGGCGAAGCCGTAAGCATTGAGGCCATGCACCAGAAGCACCGCCGTATCGGGCGGCAAATCAACTTGATCCAACAGCCAGGCGCACTGAACGGCGGACCCGGCAAAGCCCTCTGCACCATGGGTGCCTGACACCATGATCAGGGCGCGGCGTGCATCGCGCGGCCCCAGACGCAAGAAATCCGTGCTCAGTTCCAGGCCATCTGGGCCAGGCGCCGGGTTGACGGCACGCACCAGCGTGCCACCGCTGGCTTTGGCCAGTTCCAGGAAATGAGACCGGCAGGCGTCATAGCTGTCGCGGAAATGGCTCAACTGTCGGCCAGCCCGCGGAAGGTCTTGCGCACCACATCGAGACCCTGCTCCCAGATTTGCGCGTTCCACTGGCTGTCCTCGCCGTAAAAGGCGGCGCGGACCTCCCGTTTGATGGCCTGTCCGGTGGGCGAACCAACGTCGCCATGGAGATAGAGCCAATTGTCTGCCCGCAGGGCCTGAAGCACCTGATCCGCCGGCAAGGTGCCATATTCAATTGCGATCGTCGTGCTTTCGGTGTCTTCGAGAAGGTCGTGATAGCCGCTTTCGATGGTACCTTTCACATTGGCCGAAACACTGTCGCCCGAAGCCGGGGTGGCGACGCCCTCGCCGTACCAGGCCACCGTGCGCAAATGCTCCGCCCCGCCCGGCTCGTCGACGGAGATCAGTTCGCCGTGCCCTCTGGGGCCCAGGCCGGTATGAAAGTCCACCAAAGCGACATGGCTGCGTTTTTTCAAATGCTCCGCGGCCAATGCTTCGATGGTGCGCCGGGACCAGGTCGGCGCCTGACCGCCATAGAACAGGCCGTCGGGGTGCTGGTGCTGGCCGACGCTGACCGCCGCCTGGAAGGCGAACAGGCCACGCTCCTCGATATAATTCTCAATCGCCGCATCCGCTGCTGCCCGCGCCGGCCCGTCCCAGTCATCGGGCACCAGCCAGGGATGCACTTCCTCATAGGCCGGGTTGTCCGGTAAGGGCGCCGTGAAGTCGATGAAATTGCGGTTCAGGTCCACGTTGTCTTCCGTGACCCGGCGCTGGTGGGCAAATCCATGGGGGTTGTGGGCATGTACGTGCATCAAGGCAACACCCTGGGGCAATTCGTCATGCAGAGACATCTCCAGAAAGCCGACCTGGCAACCGGACCCACAGAAACCCTCCACCCCATGCGTGGCAGAGGAAGTCACGACCACCCTGGCCGCATCGGCATCGCCGAAATAGACAAGATCAGTCGCCAGATCACCGCCGTCAGGACCCTTCATGGGATGATCGTAAGTTAGCACCCTGGCCCCCGCCGTCTTTGCCGCCGCCAAGAATTTCCCCCTTGCCTCGCCGTAGCTGGCGGAAAACCAATCATCGATCGCCATAGTCGTTCCCCAATTGAATAGAAACCGGGGGCGGCACCGGGTAACCCGGCTCCGCCCCCTTGTGACAGCTTCGTTTACAGCTGCGCCAAACTGTCAAACGCTCCCTAATTCCAGCGGCGCAATTCCAAACGGCCAATCTGCGCCCTGTGCACTTCGTCCGGGCCATCGGCGAAACGGAGGGTACGCGAATGGGCATAGGCTTCGGCCAGATTGAAGACCTGGCTGACACCGCCGCCGCCGTGCACCTGCATGGCCATATCGACTACCCGGCAGGTCATGTTCGGCACCGCCACTTTGATCATGGCGATTTCCTTGCGTGCTTCCTTGTTGCCCACGGTGTCCATCTTGTGGGCTGCGTACAGCACCAGCAGGCGGGCGCTGTCGATGGCGATGCGGGCTTCGGCGATCCGTTCCGTGGTTACGGACTGTTCCGAAACCAACTTCCCGAACGCGACGCGTGATTTGGCCCGCTTGCACATGTTTTCAAGGGCCCGTTCCGCGACGCCGATCTGGCGCATGCAGTGATGGATACGTCCCGGTCCCAAGCGCCCCTGGGCGATCTCGAAGCCCCGGCCCTCACCCAGCAGAATATGATCCGCCGGCACCCGGACATTATCGAACAGCACCTGGCCGTGACCATGGGGTGCATCGTCATAGCCGAAGACATGCAGCATCTTTTCCACCGTGATGCCGGGCGTGTCCCGCGGCACGATGATCATTGATTGCTGGCGATAGCGGTCCGGATTGTCAGGATCCGTCTTGCCCATCAAGATCAACACCTCGCATCGCGGATCGCCGATGCCCGAGGTCCACCACTTGCGGCCATTGATAACGTATTCATCCCCTTCCCGCAGGATCGAGGTTTCAATGTTGGTGGCATCGGAAGAGGCGACGGCGGGTTCGGTCATGGCAAAGGCGGAGCGGATCTTGCCGTCCAGCAAAGGTTTCAGCCAACGTTCCTTCAATTCCTCGGTTGCATAGCGGGTGAAAACTTCCATGTTGCCCGTGTCGGGCGCCGAACAGTTCATGCTTTCCGGCGCAATCGGGGACCGGCCCATGATCTCGCACAAGGGTGCGTAATCCAGGTTCGACATAGGCTCGACTTCTTCGCTTTCCGGCAGGAACAGGTTCCAAAGTCCCACTTCGCGGGCCTTGACCTTCAATTCCTCCAAAACGGGGGGGACCGACCAGCGTTCGTCAGCGCTGTCGAGTTGCTCCTTATAGATCTCCTCGTTGGGGTAAATGTGTTCGTCCATGAATTTCAGCAGCCGCTCCTGCAATTCCTTCGAGCGGTCCGAAAAATCTGGAATCATCTCGTACCTTTCCTTCCTCGCGGGCACCGATATGCCCGGGCATCGTCTTCTGGTTGATCACATGGGACAAATGTAGCCCGCATCGGCCCTTTGAGTCTTGTAACAGTTTGCCGAATGGGATGTGCTATGATGTCGCGGCTAGAAGGTTTCAAGAAAGGGCCAAATGCATGGCTGAACGATCGAAAGAGGACGAGGCGCTGGGCTTTGCGGCCCCGCATGACCTTCCCGTCCCCTATATGCAGCGCCTGCGGGACTATTATCTCGCACTGGGATACGGCAACCCCTACCGTTGGGCGCAGTATACGGATGTCCCCTTCACCCGCCTGGACAAGCCATTGAGCGAAACCAAGGTGGGCCTGGTGGTGACCGGCGCGCCGTTTCAACCGGACAAGGGCGATCAGGGCCCGGGCGCGCCCTACAATGCCGCCGCCAAGTTCTACCGGGTCTATGCCGATAGCATTGAGGGCGCGCCAGATGTGCGCATTTCCCATCTGGGCTATGACCGCAAATACACCACTGCCGCTGACGTCAATACCTACTTCCCGCTGGCACAGTTGAAGGCGGCTGCCGACGAAGGGCAGATCGGCGGCCTGGCGGCACGCTTCCAGGGCACACCCACCAACCGTAGCCAGGTCGCGACAATCGAACAGGATTGTCCGGAGGTGCTGCAAGGTCTACGGGAGGATGGGGCGGAAGCCGCCGTCATTGTCGCGGCTTGACCGGTGTGTCACCAGACCGTGAGTCTGACAGCACGCTATCTAGAAGCAAATGGCATCCCCACCGTGATCATGGGCTGCGCCAAGGATATCGTCGAGCAGGCCGGCGTACCGCGCTTCCTATTCAGCGATTTCCCCTTGGGCAATTCATGCGGCAAACCCCATGACGCCGAAAGCCAGCGCCAAACCATGGCCCTGGCGCTGGATCTGTTGGAAGGCGCTGTCGGCCCACGCACCACCGTGCAATCGCCCCAGCGTTGGAACGACGACGCGGAATGGAAACTGGACTTCCAGAACGTGGAACGGATACCGGAGGAGGAAATCGCCCGCCGCCGGGCCGAGTTCGACGAGGTCAAGCGCGTCGCCAAGGAGCGCAGGGACGAGGCCGCCGCATCGCGGGTGGACGCGGCGGAGTAGCACGGAGCACGGACATCGATGACGAAACCGTTCGAGGGGGTCCGGGTCCTGGACTTTACCCAGGTCTTCGCCGGGCCGTTCGGCACGTTTCAATTGGCCCTTTTGGGGGCGGATGTGATCAAGGTGGAGCGGCCGGGTGGCGAGGAAATGCGCAACGGGCCGCTGTCCAAGGAATGGAGCGATCGGGGCATGGCGCCCGGCTGGCTGTCGATCAACGCCAACAAGCGCAACATCGCCCTAGACCTCAAGGACCCCGCCGCCATCGAAATCGTCAAGCGGCTGGCGGAAATGGCGGACGTGGTGACCGAGAATTTTCGCCCCGGCGTCATGGAGCGTCTGGGCATCGGCTATGAGGCCCTTTCCGCCATCAACCCCGGCCTGATTTATTGCGCCGTATCCGGTTTTGGGCAGAACGGGCCCGAACGCAATACGCCTAGTTATGACGGCCGTATACAGGCGGTCTCGGGCATCATGTCGATCACCGGGCACGAAGGCACCGGGCCGACCCGGGCCGGTTTCGCTGTCTGCGATGCAATCGGCGGCATGACCTCGGCCTTCGCCATCGCCTCGGCTCTGTTTCAGCGCAGCCATACGGGCAAGGGCCAGTGCATCGATGTTTCCATGCTGGATTCCACCCTGGCCTTCCTTTCGCCTCTGGTCAGCGAACACACCACTACCGGCCATGTGCACGGCCAGTACGGCAACCAGGCGATCAGCCGGCGCCCGACCGCCAATCTGTTCAAGGTGGGCGATGGCCACCTCCTCCTCGCCGTCAATACCGAGAAACAGTTCCAGGCCCTCATGCAGGCCATCGGCCGGCCCGAATTGCTGGAGGATCCACGCTTCGCGGACTGGCACGGACGCACCGAGCACGAACCGGCGTTGCGTGAGATCATCGAAGAGGCCTTTGCCTCCGCTGATGTGGCCACCTGGGAGGCCCGCCTGGCGGAAGCGGGCGCGCCGGCCAGTCAGGTCCGCACCATCGCTGAGGCCATCCGCCACCCACAGATGCAACACCGCGACGTTATACAGAAAGTTGACAGCCCATTCGGTGAATTGACCCTTATCGGCTCCGGCTTCCGACTGGCCCATGGCGGCGGCAGTATCGAGAGTCCACCGGTTCCCCCGGGCACTCACGCAGAAGAGGTGCTGGCCGAAGCCGGCTATTCAAGCGACGAAATCGCCGCCTTCAAGTCCGCCGGAACAATCTGATCTAGCGGAGAGCCTGGAAGAAATCTCGCAAAAGGGCAGCAGAGTCTTCATCGCCGATACCGGGATAAAGTTCGGGTTTGTGGTGGCAGGTCGGCTGGTGGAAGATGCGCGCGCCCCCTTCCACACCGCCGCCCTTGGGATCGGACGCGCCATAATAAAGCCTTCCGATGCGGGCAAAGGAGATCGCCGCGGCACACATGGGACAAGGTTCAAGCGTCACATAGAGATCGCAGTCAGGTATCCGGGCTTCGCCGCGCTGGGCACAGACCTCGCGGATCGCTAGCATTTCAGCATGCGCCGTGGGATCCTTGGTTTCCTCCGTTCGATTACCGGCGCGGGCCAAAACTTGCCCGGCCCGATCGACGACGACGGCGCCGATGGGCACTTCACCACGGGCACCAGCGGCGCGGGCTTCTTCCAGCGCCTCTATCATGAAGGTTGATTTCGTCGTCTCGATGGGCATGTTGGCCAACATGAGCAGCAAGCGCCATAGGGTCAAGCCGGAAGAGAACCAGAGCGACGGCGAGCGCATCGCCAAGCGCTTGGCACGGGCGGGTTTGTGTTCCCGTCGGGAGGCGGAACGCTGGATTGCCGCCGGTCGCGTTAAGGTCGACGGCCGGCTGCTGAAAACTCCTGCCTGCGTCGTCACAGCAGAGAGCCGCATCGAAGTCGACGGCAAGGCCCTTGCTGCCGCTGCGCCTACGAAACTTTGGCGCTATCACAAACCCAAAGGCCTTCTGACCACCAACAGCGACCCCGAAGGCCGGGCCACAATCTTCGAAAACCTACCCGACGACCTGCCCCGGGTGGTTTCCGTGGGCCGCCTAGACCTGAACACAGAAGGTCTGTTGCTGTTGACCAACGACGGCGCCCTGGCCCGGCATCTGGAACTGCCCAGCACCGGCTGGCGGCGGCGCTATCGGGTTCGGGTGCATGGCCATATTGATGAAGGCGCCCTCTCCCGTCTGGCCGATGGAATAACGATTGGCGGGATTTCCTATGGCGCCATCGAGGCCCGGCTGGACAGCCGCAAGGGGGGCAATGCCTGGCTCAGCCTGTCCCTCAAGGAAGGCAAGAACCGGGAAATCCGCCGGGTCATGGAGCATCTTGAGCTGCAGGTCACCCGCCTGATCCGCCTGTCCTACGGGCCTTTCCAGTTGGGTGATCTGGCCAAAGGCGATGTCGCCGCCGTGCCCCGGCGTATCCTGCGCGATCAATTGGGTGCCCAGGCCGGGCGTTTCGGCCTGGATACCGTCACGGGCGATGCCCACAAGGGCAGCAAGCGGAAATAGCACATGCGGATCGTCGGCGGCCGTCATAGTGGCCGGCGCCTATCGGCGCCCAAGGGTCTGAATATCCGCCCCACATCCGACCGGGCCCGCGAAGCCTTGTTCAACATTCTCGCCCACGGAGATTACGGCGGCCTGCCGAATGACAGTCAGGTCTTGGATGCCTTTGCCGGCACCGGCGCCCTTGGCCTGGAGGCGTTGTCGCGGGGCGCGGTGTCTGTCTGCTTCATCGAGCGCAATCGCGCCGCCGCCCAGAGGATCGCCGCATTTGCCGAAGACCTAGGTGAAAACCAGCACGTCGAAGTGTTGATGCGTGATGCCACCCGGCCGGGGCCGCCGCCCGCGGCATTCGATCTAGTCCTGATGGATGCCCCATACGAAACCGGGCAGTCAGAACCCTGCCTCGAGGCCCTGGCCAAAGGCGGCTGGCTGGCAGGGAACTGCATCTGCTGTATCGAACTGGCGAAAGACGAAGACTTCCAGGCCGGACCAGGGTTCAAAAAATTGGACGAGCGCAGCTACGGCGCCGCCCGTTTCGTCCTTTTGCGTTGGCTTGGCTAGCGCCGGCCGAACAGGCTTTCAATATCGCCGAGGCGCAGCTCTACATAGGTGGGGCGGCCGTGGCTGCATTGGCCAGAGCGGGGCGTCCGCTCCATCTCCCGCAATAGAGCGTTCATTTCTTCCACCGTTAGGCGGCGGCCAGCACGCACGCTGCCGTGGCAGGCCATAGAGGCGCAGACATCGTCCAGACGTTCCTTCAAGGCCAGGGCCTGGTCCATTTCCGCCAGTTCGTCGGCTAGATCCTTAATCAGCCCCTGGATGTTGCTCTCGCCCAACAGGGCCGGCACTTCCCTCACAACAATGGTGCCGTCGCCGAAGGATTCGACCACCAGGCCCAATTCCGCAAGTTCGGCAGCCCGTTCGACCAGACGCTGGGCACTGCCTTCATCCAGTTCCACCACTTCCGGCAACAACAGCATCTGGCGCGACACGCCGCTGCTCTCCAATTGCGCCCGCATGCGTTCCATCACCAGACGTTCGTGCGCGGCATGTTGATCGACGATGACAATGCCGTCGGTCGTCTGGGCCACAATATAGGTCTCGTGCAACTGTCCCCGCGCCACGCCCAGGGGATAATCGCCGACCGGAACCACGTTCTCTTCACTTTCGACCCGTGCCGACGGTTCGGCCGTGGCTGCAAAAGGCGCCTGCAAGGGTTCCTGAAGCGGTGCCTGAAAGGCTGCTGCGGCTTCCATCAGACCCGCGTTGGGTCGATAGGGCACTTGACGGTAAGGCAGGTCCATACCGCCTTCCCTAACCCGGCCCAGGGCGGCGGTGGAAACGGTCGAGGCGCTGCGATGCCCCGCACCGGCCATGGCGTGGCGCAAAGCAGAAACCAGAAGGCCCCGAACCAGGCCGGGCTCGCGGAACCTGACTTCCGCTTTCATGGGATGGACGTTGACGTCCACCTCCTCCGCGGGGACATCAAGAAACAAGGCGGCAACCGCGTGTCGGTCATGGGCCAGGACGTCCATATAGCCCGCCCGCAGGGCGCCGGAGAGGACTCGGTCACGTACCGGCCGACCGTTTACGAATAGATACTGCATGCGGCTGTTGGCGCGGTTCAGCGTGGGCAGGCCGGCATAGCCAGTCAGGCGGATGCCCTCCCGCTCGGCATCGATGGCGATGGCATTGTCGGCAAAGTCCCGCCCCATGATGGCACCCAGGCGTGCCAGCCGCGCATCGAACAGATCACCGTTACAGGCCCCGAGATCCAAATTGCGCCGCTCTCCATCCGAGAGACTAAACGCGATGTCGGGCCGCGCCATGGCCAGACGCTTGACCACGTCCATGGCGTGCTGAAACTCGGTGCGCGTGGTCTTGAGGAACTTCAGCCGCGCCGGCGTGGCGCGGAACAAATCCCTAACCTCGACCCGGGTCCCCTGGGCCTGGGCTGCGGGTGTGACGCCGCCGACCTGACCGCCATCGACCTCGATGCGCCAACCTGCATCCGCGCCCTTTGCGCGCGAGGCGATGCTGAGATGGGCCACGGCACCAATGGAAGGCAGTGCTTCGCCACGAAAGCCCAGCCATTGGATATGCAGAAGGTCCTCGTCGGGCAGTTTCGAGGTAGCGTGGCGCTCCACCGCCAAGGCCAGCTCATCCGGGCTCATGCCCCGTCCGTCATCGCTGACAGAGATCAACGACCGGCCACCATCCTTGAGGACGATATCGATGCGCCCAGCACCGGCATCGACAGCATTTTCGACAAGTTCCTTTAGCGCAGAAGCGGGCCGTTCCACGACTTCGCCGGCGGCGATACGGTTCACGGTGACCTCGGGCAAGCGGCGCAATTGGCTCATGAGGGTTCTCCCCGCAAATACTTCCGGGCCAGGTTCTTGCCTTCCTCTACGGCCGGCTGACCGAACGGATCGACGCCCATAAGGTCTGCGGCGAAAAGTGTTTCCAGCATGAAATGCATGAACAACGCGCCCAGAGTGCGCTCATCCAGCGTCTCGGCAGACAAACGGCGCACGGGACGGCCGTTGCGGATCAGGGTATCCGCCGTCGCCGATTGCATTGCCGCCACCAGATCGCCGATGCGCTTGCCGGCCATATAGTCCTGACCCAACGACCGGGCCAGGTCCTCGTCCACTACGGGACCCTGGCCGGAGCGGGACACGGTCAGCACCGTGAATTGCTTGTCCAGGGGGCCGTTAAGGTAAAGCTGCAGCTGGCTGTGCTGGTCCACCGGGCCAAGAGCATCGATGGGTGTTGTACCCTGCCCGTCCTTGCCCAGGCTTTCGGCCCAGAGTTGGCGGTACCAACGGGCAAAATGCTCGAAGCCATCGCCATAGGCCAGCAGCACGGACTGCCCCATGCCTTTGTCCCGGAACGCTACTTGCAGCGCCGCTCCTATTGCCGCATCACTGTCGGGGCCGGCCATGGCGGCATCGAGAACGGCCTTTGCCCCATCCCGCACCGCCGTGGCGTCCAGACCCCGGATCAGGGTGGGCAGCAGACCCACCAGGGAGAGCACCGAGAAACGACCGCCGATATCTGGATCATGATCCAGTACCGGGGCGTCGATTTCGCCGGCCAACCGGCGTAGAGCGCCATCACCTGGTTCGCTGATGGCCAGGAACTGTTTCGCCGGCACCTCACCGCCCAGGTGTTGACGCATGGCAGCAACCGCTGCAATAGCCTGGGACAGCGGCTCGGCCGTACCGCCCGATTTGGAGATCGCCAGAAAACCAGTTTCGGACAGAACATCCGGCCGCAGCAGATCGGCCACTAGCTCGGTATTCAAACTGTCGGAGATCACAAGTTCCGGTCCGTCGCCCCCCTGCAAGGCGGTCAGGGCGCGGGCACCGAGGGAGGAGCCGCCAATACCGAACAGAACCACGCGCTTGAAACGCTGCCGCCAGTCCGCCGCGACGCTCTGTAGTTCGCCCAGATCCGCGCCGTCCAGCGCGACCGACAAACAGGGCAGTTCACCCGCCGCCAGCTCTTTCTCCAGGCGCACCCGCGTGATCTCGCATCGTTGCAGCAAGGGCGCCAGGTCGGCTTCCCGCAAGCCGGCCAGAGACTGGAAACAACCCGAGATGTCCTGATGCAAAGGAGACTTCATAACCGCAAGCTAACAGAGCGGTGTGGCAACCGAAAGCGGCCAAAGGGTGTTAGTCGTTGCTGGCCAATCCGTTCGGTTTTCCGACCACGACGATCAGCAGCTTTTCCGGCTGTAGCAGCCGTTTTGCGACCCTGTTGATATCCGCAAGCGTCACTGCGTTGATGTATTCGGCCCGGCGGTCCAGGTAATCTATGCCCAGGTTTTCCCTTTGGATCGCCAGTAATAGCCTTGCGATTCGCCCCGAAGACGTCAGGCGCAGGGGGAAGGAGCCGTTCAGGAAGGTCTTGGCGTTGGCCAATTCCTCCGCCGTGATGCCTTTCTCCCGGGCCAAGGCGATCTGTTCCTTGATGACTTGCAGGGCTTCCGCCACACGCTGGTTCTGGGTGCCGACACCGCCCATGTGGATCGCCGCGTGGTTCATGGGATAGAGATAGCTGTAGACGGAATAGGCAAGACCGCGTTTTTCCCGCACCTCTTCGTTCAGACGCGAAGAGAAGCCGCCGCCACCCAGGACGTAATTCAACACATAGGCCGCGTACCAGTCGGGATCATCACGCTTGAGGCCTGGGCCGCCAAAGATGACCCGGCTTTGCGGAATGGCCTTCTCCACCACCTTAATCACGCCCGCACCCACGGGCATGACCTCTGGCACCAGCGATACGTCGGTGCTCTCAGGCAGGGCGCCAAAGGTCTTGTCGAGAAGCGGACCTAGTTCCCCGGCCGAAATATCACCGACGACACCAATGGTCAGGCGATCCTTGGCCAAGGCACGGGCCATGAAACTCTTCAGATCGTCCACGGTGATGGCCTTGACGCTTTCCACATCCCCCAAAGAAGACGGCCCGTAGGGATGATCGGGAAAAGCCGTCCTGAACCATAGCCGGCCGCCAATGGCATTTGGGTCTTCCCGATCCTCGATCAGGCCTGTGATGATTTGCCGCCGCATGCGCTCTACCGCCTCTGCCTCGAAACGGGGTTCGTTCAAGGCCAGGCGCAATAGCTCGAATGCCGCCTCCCGATTGGCGGTCAATGTCCGCATACTGCCGGAAAAACTATCCCGATCCGCATCGAAACCGATGCGCACGGCCAATTCCTCCAACTTGGTCTGAAATTCCAGCGAGTTATACGGGCCGGCGCCTTCATCCAAAAGGCTGGAAACCAGGTTGCCGGTGCCTTTTGGCGACGGTGCATCGAGTACCGCGCCACCGGCAATGGAAAAGCTGAGGCTCATTAACGGTATGGTCGGTTCCTGCACCAGCCAGGCTGTGATGCCGCCGGGGCTGACCACCTCCTGAATTTTCGTCGCGGCTGCGGAAAGCGGCGTTAGGACCGCCAGAAGAAAGGCCAGAATGCGCAGATAGTGGGTCATTTGCCGTTTTCCCCTTCAGGCAGCAACCAGCCGGTGACTGAACGGCGGCGCTCCAGCACGGCCCGGCCGGCGGCCATGACCTGTTCCATGGTCACCGCCTTGACCTCATCAGGCCAGGATTCCACCTGTTCCACACTGAGACCGGAGGTCAGGGCATCGCCGAAAATTCTGGGTGAAGTGAAAAGACTGTCCCGGGCATAGATCGCCGCCGCCAAGAGGCCTGTGCGGGAGCGTTCCAGGGCCTTGGCTGTGAACCCTTCCTCCATCGCCGCCGCCAGCTCCTTGTCCATGGCCTCTTCCAGCTTTTCCAGACTTACACCTTGCGACGGCGTCGCGTAGAGCACGAAACGGCCAAGATCGAGGCCGGTGGAGCTATAATGGGCGCCTGCATTCACCGCCAGTTTCTGTTTCACGACCAATGAACGATAAAGCCGCGACGTCGGACCGCCGCCGAGGAGATCGGAGAACAGACTTAAGGGTATGGCGTGTTGGCTCTCACCCGCGGTGCGCGTTGGAGCCAGATAACCTCGTCGCCAATCTGCTTGGCTGACCCGGGCATCCTTAAAGATCACCCGCCGCTCCGCCAATTGTGGTGGCTCTTGCGGCCGTCGCCGGGGCGGCGTATCGGCCCTGGGCAGGGGGCCGAAATGCTTCTCCGCCATGGCAAAAACCGCCTCCGCCTCGACATCGCCGGCCACCACTAGAATGGCGTTGTTGGGAGCGTAATAACGTCGGTAAAAGGCAAGCGCATCGGCCAGGCTAAGCTCTTCCATCTCATGCTTCCAGCCGATTACCGGAATGCCGTAGGGGTGCGCCATGTATTGTGCCGCGTTCATGGCCTCGCGCATCTGGGCCGCGGGATTGTTGTCGGTGCGGGAGCGCCGCTCCTCCAGGATCACCGCCCGTTCCGTCGCCACGTCCTCCTCCGAGAGTTCCAGGTTGACCATGCGGTCGGCTTCCATGCCCATGACCAGGTCCAGTTTCTCCTTGGCGACATTCTGGAAATAGCCGGTGAAGTCGTAGGAGGTGAAGGCATTGTCGCGGCCGCCGTTCCTGGCCACGATCTTTGAGAACTGGCCCGAGGGCACATTCGGCGTGCCCTTGAACAGCAAATGCTCAAGGAAATGGGCGATGCCGGATTTCCCCGGTGGCTCGTCCGCCGAACCCACCTTGTACCAGACCATGTGCGAGACCACTGGTGCCCGGTGATCTTCGATCACCACCACTTGCATGCCATTGGCCAATGTCTTGGTTTTGGGATGAAACAGAGCGGCCTGCACCGCGGTGCCAATCCCCATCACCGCTGTGACAAGGATGGCAAGGATTAGAATACGTCCCGGCATGGCTCCCCATGACCTCCAAAAGCTGCTCATCCAAATTTGACTACTGATTACGGTGGCGCAAGGCTTCAATCAACGTGCGCCGTCAAGCTATCGTGAGGAACACGCGAGGTCGCCGCGGGTTCCGGCCTAGAAAATCCCCTCTAGCCAGCCACGCTTGCGCCGTTTTATGACCGGCGTATCGCCCTTGCTCGCGGACTCGCCAGCAGCGGCCGCTTCGCGAAGACGCTTGGCTTCCTTGTCCGCATCCACCGTCGAGCCAAAGGGCTGTTTCTCCTGCCAGAACAGCAAACGATCGGCGAAGGAGGAATCTTTTTCCGCCAATACCGAGGTTTCCCGGTTTACGATCTGCCGGATCGACGAATCAGCATTTTCGGCACCCGCCTTCTGCAATAACTGCAGCTCGCCCCCTGCCGGTCTGCCGCCACTATTGCGCCCCGCGGCGGCCTCCAGGGTCTTGCGGCCTGCCTGCTGGGCCTGCTCCGCCGTCGCACGTCCTTCCTTGCCTGTCGCCAGCAGGGCGGCGCGCGCCTGGTCCCTGGGCTGGACTTCACGCGGGTTCCGGGCGCCCGGTCTGGGCGGCCGCAGTGAGAAATCCGGCGGCATCACGAGTGGTGCCTTGGTGATGACGGTGAACTCGTCCGGCGACTTCTTGGTCATGCCCACCTGCTCCTTGAGGGTGTCGCAAGAGGAAAGCGCCAAGGCCAGAACCGCCGCCATTGCCAGCCTTGAATGGAACCGAAACATCAAACTAGCCGTCCTTCACCTCTGTTTTCTCCCCATCGGGCGAAACCCTTTGGGGACGGAAACTATCGTATAATAATAGCGCAACGCCAACGGAAATGGCACTGTCTGCGACATTGAATGCCGGCCAATGGTATCCCATCAGGTGCAGATCGAAAAAGTCGGCCACGGCGCCGCGCCAGATCCTATCGACGATGTTTCCAATCGCGCCGCCAATCACCGCCCCGATGGCCAGAATTGGCAAAATCCTTGTTTGCCGCCATAGCCAGATGCCCAGGCCGACGCAGACCAGGCTAGTAAAGACCACCAAAAGCCAGCGCCCGGTTTCGCCCGATTGCAACATGCCAAAACTGATGCCGCGGTTCCAGACGGTGACCAGATTGAAGAAACTTGTAACCTGTAGCCAGCCATCTCTTTCCGCCAGCCAGGCCAATAGCCAGGCCTTGCTGATTTGATCTGCAATCAGGACGGCCGCCCCCAAGGCGAAGCCGCGTAGGCGTAAATCGCCCACCGATTACCCCTAGGCCGCCTGATGGGCGGATACGGCCGTTTCGCAGCGCCCGCAGATGCCTTCATCACTACCCGCCGGGACTTCCGGCAAGACTTGCCAGCAACGGCCGCAGCGGCCGCCCTGGGCCAAATCAACCGTTACGCCGATATCGGCGACCTCCTCCAATTTGAAGGCATCCGCCGCCGGGGCGGCTTCAACCAGGGAAACCGCCGAAGTAATGCAAATCTCCGCCGCGTCCAGACCATCCAACGCTTCCAGGTATTCTCCCGGCGCATACACAGTTGGGTGGCCCTGAAGGCTGGCGCCAATGCGTTTCTCCTTGCGTTCCACCTCCAGGGCACCGGTCACCACGCGGCGCAGGGTGCGCACCTTGGCCCAGCGCTCAGCCAAGGCTGGGTTGCGCCATGACTGCGGCACCTCCGGGTAGAGGCGTAAATGCACGCTGTCATCATCGGGGAAGCGGGAGCGCCAGGCTTCTTCCGCCGTGAAGCAGAGAATGGGTGCCAGCCAGGCGGTCAGACAGGAAAACACCTGATCCAGTACCGTCCGGGCGGCACGGCGGCGGATTGAACCCACATCGTCGCAATAGAGCGCGTCCTTGCGGATATCGAGATAGAAAGCCGATAGATCGTTTGTGCAGAAATTGCCCAAGGCTACATACAAGCGGTGGAAGTCGAAATCGTCACAAGACTGGCGCATCAATTCATCCAGTTCCGACAGCCGGTGCAGGACCCATTGGTCCAGTTCCGGCATCTCCGCCACATCCAGGCGTTCACTATCGCCAAAGCCGGCCAGATTGCCGAGCAGGAAACGCAGGGTGTTGCGCAGCCGGCGGTAGGCATCGACCTGGGCCTTGATGATCTCGGGCCCGATGCGCTGATCAACCGCATAGTCCGAGCTGACCACCCAAAGGCGCAGGATATCGGCACCATACTGATCACAGATTTCCTGCGGTGCGGTCACGTTGCCCAAGGATTTGGACATCTTCCGGCCCTGTTCGTCCAAGGTGAAGCCATGGGTAAGGACAGCCTCGTACGGCGGGCGGCCACGGGTGCCGCAGGCCTCCAGCAACGAAGAATGGAACCAGCCACGATGCTGGTCCGAGCCTTCTAGGTACAATGACGCTGGCCATTGCAGCTCCGGCCGCTGCTCCAGAACGTAAGAATGGGTCGAGCCGGAATCGAACCAGACATCAAGGATATCGTCGATCTTTTCGTAATTGTCCGGATCGTAGCTATTGCCCAGCAATTCAGCCGGTTCGGCATTGAACCAGGCATCGGCACCGGCCGTTTTGACGGCCGCAATGATGCGCTCGTTGACGGCTTCGTCGCGCAGCGGCTCGCCCGTCCGTTTGTCCACGAACAGAGTGATCGGTACGCCCCAGGCCCTCTGGCGGGAGAGCACCCAGTCTGGCCGTTCGGCGATCATGGAATGGATGCGGTTGCGGCCCGTGTGCGGCACCCAGCGCACATTGTCGATGCCGGTCAGGGCGGTTTCTCGCAAGCCGGTCGTGGACATGGAAACGAACCATTGCGGTGTATTGCGGAAGATCAAGGGCGCCTTGGAGCGCCAGGAATGGGGATAGCTGTGCACCAGTTTGCCGCTACACAGCAACGCATCCACCGCCTTCAGTTCCTCCACCACGTTGACGTCGGCCTTGAAAACATGCTGACCGGCGAACAGGGGCACATGGTCGAAAAACAGACCGTCGCCATTCACTGTCTGGGGCACTTCCAGCCCGTGTGCCATACCGACTTCAAAGTCCTCCGCGCCGTGGCCGGGCGCCGTATGAACGAAGCCCGTACCGGTATCGTCGGTGACATGATCGCCAGGAAAAAGAGGAACGTCGAAATCGAACCCCTTGCCGCGCCAGGGATGGGAACATACGACCTTTGACAAGGCATCCTGAGTGACATCGCCTAGTACCGTATGGGCTTCAATCCCAGCCTCTGTGCACATCTCCTCCAGCAGGCTGTCGGCGACCACCAGTTTTTCCCCCGGCTTGGCAAGCGAGCCCTCAGCCACAGAATCCACCTGGATCAGGCGATAGGACAGGCGCGGTCCGTAGCAGATGGCGCGGTTGCCCGGCATGGTCCATGGCGTCGTGGTCCAGATCATGATGGCGGCATCCGCCAGCCGATCGTCTTGGGTCCGGATCACCGGAAAGCGCACATGAATGGTGGTGGAGGTATGATCGTGATACTCCACCTCTGCCTCGGCCAGGGCGGTCTTTTCCACCACCGACCACATCACCGGCTTGGAGCCGCGGTAGAGCGATCCGTTCATGAGGAATTTCAGGCATTCCGCCACGATCTGCGCTTCGGCCTCGTAGGCCATGGTGGTGTAGGGATGTTTCCAGTCCCCAATCACGCCCAAGCGTTTGAATTCTTCGGTCTGCACCTCGATCCATTTATCGGCAAAGGCGCGGCATTCCTTGCGGAACTCGTCGATAGGGATGTCGTCCTTATCCTTGCCAGATTTTCGATACTGTTCCTCGATCTGCCATTCGATAGGCAAGCCGTGGCAGTCCCAACCGGGCACATAGTTTGCGTCCTTGCCGAGCATCTGCTGGCTGCGGTTGATGATGTCCTTGAGAATCTTGTTCAGGGCATGGCCGATATGGATGTTGCCGTTGGCATAGGGTGGGCCGTCGTGCAGGATGAATTTTTCCCGTCCCACGGATGCATCACGCTGCAACTGGAACAGATCGATCCGTTCCCAATGTTCCAGGATCGTCGGCTCCTGCTTCGGTAGGCCGGCTCGCATGGGAAAATCGGTTTGAGGAAGGAACAAGGTGGCTTTGTAGTCGGTGGTCATTTTATCCGCCATGGAGGGTTTAGCCCTCGCAAACACTCAATTCAAAAAATCGATGATACGCCTTTTTGCAATGTCACGATCGTCGCGCGGCCTGGCAGGCGTCAGGTCAGGTTCCCGGCCCTACTGCGGAGCCGGGCCAATAATTCGTATGATATGGCGCGCCTTGGTGAACATGGCCGCTATGTAGCAGCGGCACGCCTGGCTGTCCAGGGAGGACAGGACACTCCGCTGGCTAGGCGCCCAGTTCCCTGCCCCGCTGTTCGGCGGCCTTCACAGCCGCTGTCATCAGCGGCTGCAGGCCGCCTTCGCCCATCAGCACCTCCAGTGCCGCCTGCGTGGTGCCGCCGGGGGACGTGACATTGACACGCAATTGTGCCGCATCGTCGTCGGACAGCCGCGCCAATTCACCTGAGCCCGAAACCGTCTGCAAGGCCAGGCGCGCCGCCAAATCCGGCGCCAGGCCCACCTCGATGGCCGCTTGGGTCAGACATTCGATCAAATGGAAGACATAAGCCGGGCCGCTGCCACTGACCGCCGTTACGGCATCCATCAGCCCTTCGTCCTCCAGCCAGGCTGTGTCCCCCACCGCCGCCATCAGGCCGGCACAAAGCTCCCTTTGGGGCCCTTGTGTGTGCGCGTTGGCACATAGGACGGACACGCCGCGGCGTACCGCCGCCGGGGTATTCGGCATCACCCGCACCACGGCGGCGCCAGCGCCCAAAGTCTCCTCGAAAAAGCGGATCGGCGTGCCGGCGGCGATGGAGAGAAATACAGCATCGCCGGAGACAAAGCGGGCGTAATGAGGCACCACCTCGCCCATGACCTGCGGCTTGACGGCGAAAATTACCACAGCGGGCCCGAAATCGCCTGGAATATCAACGGCATCCTTCAAAACGGATACCCCGGCGGGCACGCCGCTCCGCTCCGCGTCGATGGCCGGCTCGACCACCAATACCTGGTCCGCGGATATACCTTGATCCAGCCAGCCGCCCAGCAAGGCGCCGCCCATCTTGCCGCAGCCCACCAGAAGCAGCGGTCCCTTCACCCCAGTCATTTCAGACATGGCTTATGCCTCTCCCATGGTCTCCAACATGGCGGCGGCAATGGCCTCCGCCGGAGACTTCCCGCCCCATATAACAAATTGGAAAGCGGGATAGAAGCGCTCGCACTCGGTTATGGCAATTTCGATTAGTTCTTCCATTTGGCTGGCCTGCAAGACGCCGCCGCGGGTCAAGACCGCATGCCGGAACATCGGAACGCCATCTTCTATCCAAAGATCGAAGTGCCCCAGCCACATGCGTTCATTGACCATGGCCAAAAGGCTGTGGACGTCCTCTTGCCGCTTGCCTGGCACCCGCATGTCATAGGCAGAGGCCAGTTGCAGGCCGCCTTGCATTGGATTGAAGGAAAATCCCAAATGATAATCGCACCAGGTTCCCGCGACGGTTACGGAAAGTTCCTCGTCGCAATTACGTTCGAACGGCCATTGGTTAGCGGCGACGATATCTTCAACCAGATCAAGTGGATTACCCGCCGTCGAAACGAAATCATCCGTTGCCGTTCTCATAACCTGGGAACCCCACATCTAGTGGCGTCAAAGCACCGATACACCATGTAAAGTAATCTTGCAGAAGGGTCCGGTGCGCGCAACAATGTTCTATGGCAGTCGCCAACGAATCAGAACGATTCGGAAACAAACGCTATTTCTTGGCAGTTTTTCGAGGTTTTTTTGCAGCCGTTGCCGTTTTGCGAGTCGTCTTGCCCGCGGCCTTCGATTTTCCCGCGGCAGCAGCTTTTCGGGCCGGCTTGGCATTGCCGGTCTGAATCACCTTTTCAAGGGCAGTCACGCGGGCGGCCAAGGCATCGTTTTCCAGGCGCGCCTTTGCGGCCATTTCCTTGACCACGTCAAACTCTTCCCGGGTTACAAGGTCCATGCGGTCCAGCAGCCGTTCCAATCGTTGACGCAGCAGAGTTTCGGCTTCGCGGCCGGCACCCTGGACCAATCCGGCGGCGGATGTGGCAAGCTTTGAAACATCGTCCAGGATACGGCGGTTTGAAGACATACTGTTACCTCTTGATTGCGCCACCAATATGACGGCGAGGGGGCAACGAGGCAAGGCGTCTTGCGGCCAGGCCTTGCCGCGGCTATATCGGAGCCATGATCGCTGTTCCCCCCCTCGCCGCCCTGGCCTTTCCGCAAATCGATCCGGTGTTGTTCGAATTGGGGCCGCTCGCGATCCGCTGGTATGCGCTGGCCTACATCGCCGGTCTGTTGCTGGGCTGGCGCTATATGTTGTTGTTGAACGCCAAACGCGCGCAATTGTGCCCATCGGAAGTGATCGACGATCTACTTGTCTGGGCCATCATCGGCGTCATTCTGGGCGGCCGTCTGGGTTATGTCTTGTTTTACAACCTGCCCTATTACGCCGCCAATCCTTTGCAGGCGCTGGCCGTCTGGCAAGGCGGCATGAGCTTCCACGGAGGCCTGCTGGGCGTCATGGCGGCGATGCTCTGGTTCGCGCGGCGGCGCGGGATCGAGGTTCTGCGGTTGAGCGATCTGGTCTCCTGCGCCGTGCCTATGGGATTGTTTTTCGGCCGTATCGCCAATTTCATCAATGGTGAACTTTACGGCCGGGTCACGGATGTGCCGTGGGCCTTTGTCTTTCCCCACGCGGGCCCCTTGCCCCGCCATCCCAGCCAGCTTTACGAGGCAATTCTGGAGGGTCTGGTGCTGTTCGCGGTTCTTGCCTGGCTGTCCTGGCGCCGCGATTGGCTGCAACGCCCCGGCTTTCTGACCGGCATCTATCTGGCGGGTTACGCCTTGTCCAGGGCGGTGGTGGAACTGGTGCGCCAGCCTGACGCCCAGATCGGGCTTTTGACCTTGGGTACCACTATGGGCCAATGGCTGTCCCTGCCCATGCTGTTGGGCGGGCTGTATTTGGTCTGGCGGGCACGGTCCTGACGAAATGGCGATGAATGCCCTGGGCCGCCATTTGGCAGACCGCATCCGCCTGCATGGCCCATTGAGCATCGCCGAATACATGACGGCGGCCCTGGGACATCCGAAATGGGGTTACTACACCACCCGTGACCCATTGGGCCGGCGGGGCGATTTCATCACCGCACCGGAAGTGAGCCAGATGTTCGGCGAATTGATCGGGCTTTGGTGTGCTGATCGTTGGCAGGCCATGGGTGCGCCGGAAAACTTCATCTGGGCAGAACTGGGGCCGGGCCGGGGCACCCTGATGGCCGATGCCCTGCGGGCCGGCGGTGCTCTGCCCGGGTTCGTGGAAGCGGCCGCGATCCACCTGGTGGAAACCAGCCCAGTGTTGCGCGCGGCGCAGAAGGACGCGTTGACTGGCCGGGATATATCCTGGCATGAGCGCATCGCCGATCTCCCAGCCGGTCCCCTGATCTTGGTCGCCAACGAGTTCTTGGATGCGCTGCCGATCCGGCAGTTCCAATATCAGGACAACGGCTGGCACGAACGCAAGGTGGATCTGGAGAAGGACCATTTTCGCCTGGTTCTAGACCCTTCGCCAACACCGGCCACGCCGATGGCGGATGCTGGTCACGGCGACATCGCGGAACTATCCCCCGCACGTGCGTCAGCCGTAACGGAAGTGGCTCAACGCATCGTCCAGCACGGGGGTGCCGGCCTGTTCATAGACTACGGCCACGGCAAAACGGCCCCGGGTGATACGTTCCAAGCCATGGCCGCCCATGGTTATACCGATCCGCTGGCATCGCCAGGCGATGCGGACCTTACATCTCATGTGGATTTTCAGGCCTTGGCCGAAGCTGCGCAGGCAGCCGGTGCGGAAACCACCGGCCCGGTGAGCCAAAGTCAATTCTTGCAAAGTCTCGGCATCGGGATCCGTGCGGAGCGATTACAACAAACCACCTCGCCGGCACAGACAGAGAATATCCGCGCGGCCTTGCACAGACTGGTGGACGACGATCAAATGGGTCAATTGTTCAAGGTCATGGCCGTCAGCCCGCCTGGCGGTCCGCCGCCGCCCGGTTTCGAGGAATGAGAATGACGCCAGAGCCGATCGTTCATAGGGAACTTGCAATCCCCCACGGCTTCTTCACCCGGCAAGGGGGCGTGTCAACGGGACTGCATGCGGGCCTCAACTGCGGCTATGGCTCCGACGACGACCGGGATGCCGTGCGCCAAAACCGTGCCCGCGTTGCCGGCAATCTTGCGGTCGCGGAAGAGGCCCTGGTCACCATTCACCAAATCCACAGCGCCGACGTGGTGGAGGTCAACCAGCCATGGCGCCCCGGCGATGCACCCCGCGGCGACGCCATGGTCACAACAAGGCCGGGGCTGGCCCTTGGTATTCTGACCGCCGATTGCACGCCGGTGCTGTTCGCCGATAGCGAAGCGGGCGTCGTTGGGGCTGCCCATGCCGGCTGGAAGGGGGCCCTGTCCGGTGTCTTGGAAGCGACTGTCGCCGCCATGGAGACGCTTGGCGCCCGGCGCGAAACCATCGCCGCCGTGGTCGGTCCCTGTATTGCCCAGGCATCCTATGAAGTGGGTCCGGAATTCAAGGCCAGTTTTCTGGAACAGGACACCGGCCATGAGCAATTCTTCGAACCGGGTGAGCGGCCCCGCCATCACCAGTTCGACTTGGCCGGTTTCGTCATGGCCCGGCTGGCGGCTCTGGGCCTGGGGCAACACCATGACCTGGCCATCGACACCTATGCGGATGACGAAAAGTTCTATAGCTACCGCCGTTCCTGCCATCGCGCGGAAGGCGACTATGGCCGGCAGATTTCCGCGATCGCCCTGCCGGCTGAGGAAATATCATGACCATCAT
Source organism: uncultured Rhodospirillaceae bacterium (assembly GCA_964344935.1). GTDB lineage: Bacteria > Pseudomonadota > Alphaproteobacteria. The sequence continues at coordinate 200,218 of CAYFPL010000004.1, read as the reverse complement.
CAGTCTACAGGCCGATCACTTCTCCATTCCTCTGCCCGAGACCCTGTCGGATTCCACCCATGGCGAGATGAGCCGCTTCGAATTGGTCACCGTGCGAATTCGCGACGACGAAGGCGGCGAGGGCTTGGGCTATACCTACACCGTGGGCACAGCCGCCCCAGCCATCGCCAGCCTGGCCCGGGACGACTTGGCGCCGCTGTTAATCGGTGCTGACGGCGACAGGATCGAGGATCTCTGGCAACGGATGTGGTGGCATCTGCATTATGCCGGTCGCGGCGGGCCCACCAGTTTCGCCATTTCCGCCATCGACATCGCCCTGTGGGACCTGAAGGCGAAGAAGGCCGCCCAGCCCCTTTGGCGCTTCCTGGGCGGCCATGACCCGGCTGTCATGGCTTATGCAGGCGGCATCGATCTGTTCTTTCCGTTGGAGAAACTGCTGGCCCAAACCCAGAGCAATCTGGACAAGGGTTTCCATGCCATCAAGATGAAAGTGGGCCGTGACAGTCTAAGCGAGGATCTGGAACGGGTCGCCGCTATGCGGGATTTTCTTGGCCCGGATTTCCCCCTGATGGTAGATGCCAACATGCGCTGGCGGGTGGATCAGGCGATACGCGCTGCAAAGGCCTTGGCCGACTACCGCCTGGTCTGGCTGGAGGAGCCAACCATTCCCGACGATCCCCAAGGCCACGTCCGCATCACCCGGGAGGGAGGGGTGCCGATTGCCGCCGGTGAGAACCTGCATACATTGTATGAATTTCGCAACCTGATCAATGCCGGCGGCGTGGATTTTCCCGAGCCCGACGTCTCCAACTGCGGCGGCATCACGGTCTGGATGAAGGTGGCGCATCTCGCCGAGGCCAACAACCTACCCGTCACCTCACATGGTGTACATGACCTGCATGTTCACCTGCTCGCCGCCGTGTCGAACAAATCCTATCTGGAGGTCCACGGCTTCGGCCTGGAACGTTTCATCGCAAATCCCATGACCCTGAACGAGACCGGTCACGCCATCGCCCCTGAACGCCCGGGCCATGGCGTGGAATTCGATTGGGACGGTTTGCAGGCCCACCAAGCCGAGTGAAACTGCCGGCCCCGTCTTTCAATTGACTTCGCGCGGCAGGTGATTGGCGATCAGAGTGCCGAAGATGACCATCTCTGGGCTGGTTTGGCGGTAGGTATCCAAGGCGCGTTGGAGGGCGGCACTGTCATGGGCGGGCGGCGGCGTTATGGTAGCCGGGAGATCCCGGAACACATCGTCCACTGATCTGTCGATGCCGGAGAGCAGAGCCGCCCGGGCCGTATCGGTTTCGGGCGACAGGGATACCGGTTCCAGAACATTCGCCAGATGGCGCAAAAATCCCGGCCATCGGGCCAGGATCCGATAAAGTCCGGGCACGAACGGCGTACCGGCCACATTGGTGCCGAGGCGCGAGAGGACTTGGCGCTGCGCCTCGTCCAAAGCCTCTCCATCCACCATGGCGGGCGGCGCCGGAAGGGCGGCGGGCGGCTGCCAGGAAGCGTCGGACCAGCCAGCCCCGTTTGGCGTCTCGCCATTCAGGAGCTTTCGTAGGAACCCTGCGAACATCATATTCACAGGCGCCACTCTGACGAAACCGGCACAAACATCGCCGATGGTGCGACAATCCGTATCTTCAACGCCAAGCCGCGCCAATGAAGCGCCGCTCAATGGTTTTATTGGTACCAAATCCAGGCTATCGGCGACGGCCCAGGATTGCTCCTGCGCCCGGCCGCATTGGAAGGCCGGGGCCAGCGCGTCCCAGGCCCATTCCAACATGCCCGGTATGGTGGCCAGATGGCGCTGCAGGGAAGAGACGTAGGCCACCGCCCAGAGCCGGCGGACATCATGATAGATTCCGGCGGTCCGCCCTTCGGCTGCCTCTTCCGGCAATTCCGCCAGCACAGTCGATATGCCCTGCCTAGAACGTCCCGAACTTGTTGTAGGCATCCACCGGGTCCATGCCGCCCAGGATGGCGTCGCGCATCTCCCCTTCCGTAGCGGCGACGGCCTCGGTTTCGGCCACAACTTCCTCAGCCATGTCCTGAGGAATGATCACCACGCCGTCGATGTCGGCGAGGACGTAATCGCCGCTGGATATGGTCACACCGCCGATATCGATAGGTTCGCCCATGCTCTCGGCCACCCAGCGTTTGCAGATATCTTTGGGTGTGTTGAAACGGCAGAAGACAGGAAAGTCGTTCTGCAACAGAAACGGCACGTCCCGGCAGCCGCCGTCGACGATATAGCCGCGCACCCCCCGGTAATTCAGGGTTTCGGCGGACAACTCGCCCATCAAGGCGACGTCGTAGGTGTTGGGCTGGCAGATCAGTACCTTGCCTGACGGCGCCTTGGACAAAACGGTGGCCCAGGCAAGCAGCGTCTCGCCCGCATCCTTGCCTTCGCCGTAATCGCCGTTCATGGTCTCGACCTGGCCGGCCAGACGGTGTTTCGGATCCAGGGCGGTAATCCCGGGGGGCAGGACACAATTGTCGTGGCCTAGGCCGTTCAAAACGTCATATACCGCGCTGGCGTAAAGCTTCTCCAGCCGTTCCGTGAGATCCATCCCGATGCCTCCGAATTGCAATTTCGGGCATCATAGGACCTGCGCCGCCTCAAAGGAACCGACCCCCTCGCCGGCCCGATAACGGCGTACCATTTCGCCATAGGCGGCTTCCAGGTGCCGGGCCAGCCGGTCGGTATCAAACAGCGGCGCCCGGGTCTGGCCGGCCAGCAGCCGCAGCTTCAAAGAGGCCAAGGCCTCGCTGTTTCGGGCCAGCGCCAGCGCCTTGTCCCGATAGGCTGCCAGATCCTTCACCGCCAAGTCGCCAAGGCCCGCGGCACGTAGGATCGAGGCGCCGGTGCGGGCGGATTGGTTGTCACCAGCGATTGAAATCACCGGCAGCCCGGACCACAGGGCATCCAGCGTGGATACGCCCCCTGTGTGATGGCGGCAATCCAGTCCAACGTCGGCCAGGGACTGCCGGGCCAAGTGTTCAGGATGCGGCGCCCGTTCGGCAAAAACCAGGCGGCGGCTGGCGACACCATGGCCCTTGACCGCGGCGCGCAGGTTGTCCATGGCCACTTCGCTGCCCCGCAGCAGCCAAAGGACGCTGCGGGGCAGCTCCCGCAGCAGGTCCATCCAGACCGCGAATGTTTCGGGGTCGAATTTGTAGTGGGCGTTGAAATTGGCAAAAACAGTGCCGTCATAGGGCAGCCCCTCGCTTTGCCGCGAAGGCATGTCCGCCGCGATGTCTGGCCGTGAGGTGGCCATAAAGCTATCGGGCAGATAGACCAGGGCCTCGGAACAGTGCATCGCCAAACTGGCCGGGGTATGGACCGGATCGCTCACCAGATAGTCCACGGCCTCGCTGCCCAGGGTGGCGCCGTAACCTAGGTAATGGGCTTGCACGGGTGCGGGCCGCAATTCCAGCAATTCCAGGGCGGAATGGCGGGTGAAGCCGGACAGATCCACCAGCAGATCCAGGCCGTCGCCATGCACCCGCCGAGCGGCCGCCTCAAGGTCCATGCCCTCCAGGTCCGTGAATTCGTCGAACTGGGTCTGGAAATATGCGGTCATCTCGTCCCGGCCACCACCGCCCAGGACATAGCCATGCCATTCAAAGCGGTCCCGATCGTGCCGGGCGATCAGGTCCTTGAAAGCGGTTGCCACGCTGTGTTGGCGGAAGTCGGGAGAGACATAGCCGATACGCAGACGCGGGCTAATGGAGGGGACATAATCGAACGCCAAATGCGACCGCAATCCCGCCACGTTAGCGGCGCAGTGGCGGGAATAGGAACGCGCTGCCGCCAGGCGCAGGGCGGCATCGGCATCCGTGCCGGCCAGGGAGAACGGCTGTACAGTGATCGGCAAACCGTCGCGTAGCCGCGCCCGGGTTTCATCCAGCACGCGCTGGCGGATACGGCCCAGATCGTCCCAGGCGCATTGATACATCAGAGACTGCATCAGGTACGGCGCCACATTGTCCGCCGATACGTCCAATTCCATGGCCCGGCGGAACGCCGCCACCGCCTCGTCATGACGGCCCAGCCCCTGCAATACCTGGCCCAGATTGCCGTGAAATTCGCCCACTTCCGGGTAGGCCGAGACCAGGTCGCGGTACAGCGCCAGGGCCTCGTGGTGATGCCCCATATGCAGACGGCAGATCGCCAGATTGTTCATAGCGACCATATGACCAGGATTTAATTCTAATGCTTTAGAGAATTTTTCTAATGCAATTTCGTAAGCACCGTAAGTCAGGTGCAAGTTGCCCAACCCCGACCAGGCCGGGGCGTTCCCGGGATCCAAGCGCAGGGCGGCTTCGTAATAATGGCAGGCGCCATGGCCATCGCCGCTTTGATCCAGCAGATTGGCCAGCGCCACCAACAACGGCACATAATCCGGACGCTGGACCAGTCCCTGGCGGGCCACCTCGGCCGCCTCCTCCAGGCGCTGCAAACGCTCGTAGGCGGCGGCCAGATTGTGATGGATTTCGACCACGTGGGGGGCAGCCGTGAGGGCGCGCCGATAGTGCGCGACGGCATCCTCTGCCCGGCCCTCGGCCAGGGCGCCGTTGCCCCCCTCAAATTCCACCTGTGGATCGATCTGTTCCATGGCATCGTTATAGGCCGCACGGGTTAAGCTTATATAAACCGCCAAATCGGCCAATTAGACGCTTGCCGCTTGACGCCCCGGCGCCACTCGGATTTGATGGCGGGAGCCCCTTTTTGATGCTCAATAACGGACGAATGGTATGAATTTCGAGTTCAATGACGACCAGCGCCTTTTGCGCGACCAGGCGCGGCGATTTCTGTTGGATAAATCGCCTGCGGAAGTGGTGCGCAAGACCCTGGAAGGCGATCAGGCCTTCGATGCGGAATTATGGTCCCAGTTCGCCGAGATGGGCTGGTTGGGCGCGGCGATCCCGGAGGAATATGGCGGCTCGGGCCTGGGTCATCTGGAACTCTGTGTCATTGCCGAGGAATTGGGCCGTTCGCTCGCACCCACGCCCTTCGCCTCGTCCATCTATATCGGTGCCGAAGCCTTGATGGCGGCGGGCACGGAAGAGCAGAAACAGGGCTATCTGCCCGATATCGCCACCGGCGAGGCGATCTGGTGCCTGGCGCTGTCCGAGGGCGCGAAGCCGGCGACCGAAAAGAACATCACGGCAAGCGTGGCGGACGGCAAACTATCGGGCGAAAAACTGCCCGTGATTGACGGCGATATTGCCCACCGCACCATTGTGGTGGCCAAGGACGGGGGCACCGCGGGCCTCTACATCGTCGATCTGAACGGCCCCGGCGTGGAACGGAGCACCTTGGATACGGTGGACCCGACCCGCTCCCAGGCCCGCATCGTCTTTAGCGATGCCCCGGCCGAGAAACTGGGGGACGAAGGCTGGCCGCTTCTCGAGCGTATTCAGGACCGGGCCGCCGTCCTCATGGGTTTCGAACAGGTGGGCGGCGCGGAGGTGGCCATGGAAATGGCCAAGGAATATGCCCTGGGCCGCTATGCCTTTGGCCGGCCCATCGCCGGCTATCAGGCCATCAAGCACCGGCTGGCGGACATGTATGTCCAGATCGAGCTGGCCCGCTCGAACTGTTATTACGGCGCCTGGGCACTGTCGACGGATGCCGCCGAACTGCCCGTGGCAGCGGCGACGGCGCGGGTTTCGGCGACGGAGGCCTATCACTTCGCCTCGAAAGAGAACATCCAGATCCACGGCGGCATGGGCTTCACCTGGGAGTTCAACTGCCACCTCTACTACCGCCGCGCGCGGCAACTGGCCGTGGCGCTCGGCAGCCAGCGCCGCTGGAAAGACCGCCTGATCCGCGCCCTGGAACGTCGCAACGCCGCCTAAGAATGCAGCTTAAGGAGTAACATAATGGATTTTGCCGATACCCAAGACGAAGCTGCGTTCCGCGAACGGGCCCGTGATTTTCTGGCCGCCAATGCCGAATTGAAGGCGGAGGCGAAACGCAACATGGCCACCGGCTGGAACAAGGACGAGGCCTTGGCCGCGGCCCGGGTCTGGCAGGCCAAGAAGTACGATGCCGGGTTCGCGGGCCTGACCATGCCGGAAGAATATGGCGGCCAGGGTCTCTCCCCCATCATGCAGGTGATTTATCATCAGGAGGAGGCAAATTACGTCGTCCCCCGTGGCGTCTACGAAATCGGCCTGGGCATGTGCATCCCCACCATGTTCGCCTACGCGACGGAAGAGCAGAAGCAGCGCTATGCCAAGCCGGCCCTGCGGGGCGAAGAGATCTGGTGCCAGCTGTTCTCCGAACCCGCCGGCGGCTCGGACCTGGCCGGCCTGCGCACCCGCGCGGAGAAGGACGGGGACGAGTGGGTGATCAACGGCCAGAAGATCTGGACCTCCGGCGCCCAATTCTCGGACTATGCCATTCTCGTCACCCGCAGCGATTTCGATGTGCCCAAGCACAAGGGGCTGACCTTCTTCTTCCTGTCCATGAAATCGCCTGGCATCGAGATCAGGCCCATCAAGCAGGTCTCGGGCGCCTCCAACTTCAACGAGGTCTATTTCACCGACGTGCGCATCCCCGACAGCCAGCGCCTGGGCGCCGAGGGCGAGGGCTGGAAAGTCTCCCTGACCACGTTGATGAACGAACGCTTCGCCGTGGGCATCGCGCCGGCGCCGGATTTCGACGAGATTTTCGATCTGGTGCGCGACACCGAACTGGAAGACGGCCCCGCCCTGGACAACGCCATGGTGCGCGATCGCCTGGCCGATTGGTACGTGCGCCAGCAGGGTCTGAAGAACGCCCATTTCAGGACCATGACCGCGCTCAGCCGGGGCGGCACGCCGGGACCGGAAAGCTCCATCAACAAGGTGGTCAGCGCCACCAAGTACCAGGACATCTCCTTCTTCGGCATGGATATGCAGGAGATGGCCGGTGTGATTACCGACCCGGAGATCGCCGCCATGGACGGCCTATTCCAGACCGGCGCGCTATCATCCCCTGGTTATCGCATCGCCGGCGGGACGGACGAAATCCTCCGCAACATCATCGCCGAGCGTGTCCTGGGCCTGCCCCAAGACGTCCGCCTGGACAAGGACGCCGCCTTCAGGGATTTACCGACGGGGCGGGATTAGGGTCCGGGATTGAACGCTCAACGGCGGGCGCAAATATGGGGGCGGCTCTACCACGGAGCCGTCCCTTTCGATTGCGCCGGCATGGGGTATGGGTAGGGCCGGGGTGAGCGGGCCGCAGTGGATAGGGAGTTTGGGCTGTGTTGATGGAATTTGCCGGCAAGGCGCCGCAGTTGGGGGAAGCGGTGTTTATCGCGCCGACGGCGGCGGTCATCGGCGCGGTGGAGGTCGGCGCGGCGAGCAATGTCTGGTTCGGCGCCGTTATTCGCGGTGATTACGGCCCGATCCGCATCGGTGCGGGGTGCAGCATTCAGGATAACGCGGTCGTACACGTCAATCACAATGACAAAGGCGAGATTTTCCCCACCGTGATCGACGATGACTGCGTCATCGGCCATGGCGCTGTGGTCGAGGGCTGCCATATCGAAGCGGTCTGCCTGGTCGGCATGAACGCCGTCATCCTGCCCCGCGCCCGCATTGGCACGGGCAGCATTGTCGCGGCCGGCGCGGTGGTGAAGGAGGGCGATACGATCCCGCCCTATTCATTGCTGGCCGGCACGCCGGCAAAGGTCAAGCGGCAGTTCTCCGGCCCCAGCCCGGATGTGGCCTGGGCCGCGGCGGAATACCGGGCCCTGGCCGCGAAGTACCTAAGCGCGGGCGGCTAGACCTGGTTCTATCTTTATAGAATCAGGTCTAGCATTTTGCGCTCACGCTTGTGCGCCCAGGCGCACCGCTCCGCGAGGGCGGCACATCAGTGCCGGGCCGCAGTTCGCGGCCTGATCTGAATAAATCAACTCAGAAATGAATGTGGTGCGGCAAAACCTAAATCCACATCGTTCAATGCGGCCGTTCAGGGTCAAATTCCCCGCCCCGTCATTCCCGCGAAAGTGGGAATCGAGGGTAGCGCCAAAAGCCGCGGAATATCAGGAGACATCTGGATTCCCGCCTGCGCGGGAATGACAAGAACAGCGCGCGGTCTGGAGCTCGAATTAAGTTCTGCGGCCGTCAATCGTGGCCAATGAGGTTGCGCCAGCCGCCATTGCTCTCGGGATAGACGATATACATCACCCGCGCCTTGCCCGTGGTCTCGTAACGCAGTTGCGTGTTCTTGGGCAGAAAGATGGTGTCGCCTTCGAACGCCTCCAGCACCTCGCCATCGATGACACAGCGGAAGTTGCCTTCCAGGACATAGAATATTTCGTCGTAGTTCAGGAACCATTCCGCCGACATGTCCTCGCAGTCGATGATGCCCATGCCCAGGCCGTTGCTCATGGGCTGGCGGACGATGCGCCCGAACCGGGTCATCACCGGGTCCTGCCCGATGCGGTCTTCATAGACCACGTCCGCAGCCTTGATGACCTGGGGCTGCCAGTATGAGCCCCGGTTCAGATTTTGCTTTGCGTTCTTCATGGTGCGGCCCTTCCCTCAATCCTTACCGATCAGGGAACGCCAGCGCATGTTGCCCTCGGGGTAGGTGATATAAAGCACCCGCGCCTTGCCGGTGGTCTCGTAGCGCAGTTGCGTGTCCCGCGGCGTGAAGATGGTATCGCCCGCCTCGCCCGCATAGACCTCGCCATCGATGATGCAGCGGAAATTACCTTCCAGGATGTAGAGGATCTGGTCGTAGTTCTGGAACCAGTCCTCGGCCATGTCATCGCACTCGATAATGCCGAAGCCAATACCCCCGCTCAACGGCTGGCGCACGATGCGGCCATAGCGGGACGTCACCTTGTTCGTCCCATCCTGGCCCTTTCCGCCCCCATCCTCTCGGACCGCCCCGACCCGGTCCTCGAAGACCACATCCGCCCCTTTGATCAGCTTCGCTTCCCACATGCCACGGCACTCCTATCTCATTACGCTCCGCCAGTCAGCCTAGCACTCCGGCACGTGGAGGATACAAGGGATGTTCCAGAGGATGGCCGGCGTGATTACGGCCCCGAAGATCGCCGCCATGGACGGCCTGTTTCAGACCGGCGCCCTGTCATCCCCCGGCTACCGCATCGCCGGCGGGACGGACGAAATCCTCCGCAACATCATCGCCGAACGGGTGCTTGGTTTGGCGCAAGAGGAGCGCCTCGACAAGGACGCGGCGTTCAGGGATTTGCCGACGCGCGGGACTAGGACTCAATCTCAGAGTACAATAAGGGGGAGTCACCTTCACGGCTCCGCCCCTTTGCTTGTTTCACGCCCTAGGCTATCCCAATCGTTGCCGATCAGATCGCGCCTGCATGCGTTGCTATCGGGATAGGCAATGCGCCGACACCGGGACGTCACCTTGAACTCTTGGCCCTGTCGAAATAGATCAAACTCATATGTTCCAAAATTTTGTTCTTGTTATGTTCTAAACATTGTGTGATACTTTACATATGATATAACCCCGATAGAATAAATTCACTTAGGGGTTGAGAATGCCCGGTTCAAAATTTTTTGCAGAGCGAGAAGATCAATCTGAAATAAAAGCTCAGATAGTTACAGAGTATTTCATTGTTTGGGCAAAAATCATGATTGCTACACAAAAGAGATTTGGCCGTGGAGATCGCGTTGGTTACGTCGACCTATTTGCCGGTCCGGGCCGATACAAAGATGGATCATCATCGACGCCACTGATGGTTTTGGAACATGCCATAGCCGATACCGATTTGCCATCAAGATTGGTATCATTATTCAATGATAAAAAGAAAGAATGGGCCGACACACTGACAAATGAAATCGGCAATCTTCCAGGTGTTTCTAAATTGAAGCACACGCCCAAGGTATTATCCAATGATATTGCGGACGATTTCGAAGAGATGTTTTCCAATATTAATCTAATTCCCACATTTTCTTTTGTTGATCCATTTGGATACAAGGGTATTTCACTCGGTATCATAAATTCAGTGATAAAGGACTGGGGATGCGACTGCGTTTTCTTCTTTAATTACAACCGCATTAATGCCGGAATAAGCAATGTTATGGTAAAAAAGCATATGAACGTTCTATTTGGCGAAAAGAAAGCGGATGAACTTCGAACAATGGTGAAAGGTAAAAAGCCCGAACAAAGAGAAGCACATATATTAGAGGCAATAACTGAGGCATTGAAAGAAATGGGTGGCCATTATGTGTTGCCCTTCAGGTTCCGGAACGAAACTGGAAAACGAACTTCACATTTCTTGATTTTTGTATCAAAGCACATCCGAGGCTACGAGGTGATGAAGGAGATCATGGCAAGAAAGAGTTCAACGGAGGACCAAGGTGTAGCCTCGTTTATGTATTCACCGGCGGATGAATCAACGCCGTTGTTATTCTCACTCAATCGGCCACTTGAAAGCTTGAAAGAAGATTTGTTTAAGACTTTTGCTGGAAGAACGTTGTTGATGCGGCAAGTTTATGAAATGCATCACGTTGATACTCCGTTCCTCAAGAGAAACTATAAGAGTGCACTGAATATTCTCGAGGATGAAGGTAGAATAATTGCGACCCCGGCTGCCCCTGATCGTCGAATCCGACAAGGAGAGCGTACATTTGCAGACTCAGTATCAGTTACATTCAATGAATGAGGGAGAATGGTAATGGCATTAGGCTCTTCAATTGAATGGACAGAGGCGACTTGGAATCCAGTTGCGGGTTGCGAAATAATCTCGCCGGGATGCACCAATTGCTATGCGATGCGTATGGCAGCGCGATTAGAGAAGATGGGCCAACTAAAATACGTTGGATTAACACGAAAATCTGGCAACAGATCTAAGTGGAATGGCCAAGTAAGATTTGACTATGATTCATTTGATATGCCCAAGCGATGGAAGCGCGGGCGGTTGATTTTTGTCAATAGTATGTCCGACTTATTTCAAAAACCTGTACCAATCTCGTTTGTAAAATCAGTATTTGATGTCATCGGAGATACACCGCAGCACGTGTATCAAATTCTCACCAAAAGGGCGGAAAGACTGGCTGAAATTGAATCCCAAGTGGTATGGCACGACAATATCTGGATGGGCGTAAGCGTCGAAAACGCGGATTACCTTTGGCGAATTGACGAGCTTCGCCGCACAAGCGCGAATGTTAAATTTCTGAGCATTGAACCGCTTTTGGGACCATTACCGAATCTTGATTTGTCGGATATCGATTGGGTCATCGTCGGCGGTGAAAGTGGGCCGGGCGCTCGAAGTATGGATGAAACCTGGGTATTCGATATTCGTGATCAATGCGTCGAACAAGGCGTTGCATTTTGTTTCAAACAATGGGGCGGCACCAACAAAAAGAAGACTGGTAGGATTTTGGAAGGGAGAACGTGGGACGAATTTCCAGACAATCACGTCGCCGCGTAGAACCGATTTTCCATTCAGCAACTCTTTGTCGATCTAATGAAGACTGCAAGTCGTCAACTCAAATCGGTTTCGGTGCCCGCCAATCAATCACCACTTTCTAAGCAAAGAAAAGTGCGGTCTAGCGAACAGTCATTTATATCTGACGATCTTCTGAATAATTAAGGGGCCGCCCAAATTTGCCGACTGACGTCCATACATAACAAGCAGACCGCTCCCCTCATCCCCGCCGAATTTCGGCTGGACGTTGATCTCGCTCGCTTCCGTGACCTCTTCCAGGAACGGGTGGGGGATTTTTCGGGTGGTAAGGGTCCGGATCGCGATCGGCTTGATCGAAGCCGGGCAGTCGTCACGCCACCGTCTTGGCGATCAGGCGTTCCTGGGGCAGGGTGATGGTTATGGTTGTGCCTTTGTTGACGACACTTTCGATTTGCATCTGGCCATCGTGCAGGGCGACCAGGGAGGCACTAAGCGGCAGGCCCAGGCCGGTGCCCCCTTCCGTGCGCGCCAACGCCGAATTCACCTGATGGAACGGTTGCATCACCAGGGAAAGCTGATCCTCGGGGATGCCGTGGCCGCTGTCGGACACAACCAATTCCATATCGCCATCTGTATTACAGCCGGCCCGCACGCTGACGTCTCCCGCCGCCGGCGTGAACTTGACCGCATTGGACAGGAGGTTGAGTAGTATCTGTTTCAGGGCGCGGTCATCGGCGATTAGTCCCGGCAGGTCCGGCGCGATATCAGTCGCGACGGCAATGCCCCTCTCCGCCGCACGGGGCTCGATCAACCGGGTTACCAGTTCGACCGTGTCGCGGATATCGATTTCGACTTCCTGCAGAACAAACTTGCCGGCCTCAACCTTCGACAATTCCAGGACGTCATTGATAATGCCGAGCAGGTGCGCGCCACTATCGTGGATGTTGGTGCTGTAATCGAGGTAGCGCCGGTCGCCCAATGGGCCGTAGGTCTGGTCCTTCATCATCTCGGAGAAGCCGATGATGGAATTCAATGGCGTCCGCAACTCGTGGCTCATATTGGCCAGAAATTCGGTCTTTGAACGATCCGCCACCTGCGCCCGGGTAATGGCCTGCAGCATTCTGTCCCGGCCATCGTTCAACCTTTTGACAAGGAACCAGCCAAGCAGGGCAAAGCACACGATCAGAGCCAGAAATCCGGGCAAGGTGACGGTCAGGACATATCTGCTGGGCCGGTCAATCTGCCAGGTCAGGGCGCCGAACCTCTCACCTTTTGTCGTCTCCAGGGGCAGCTTGCCCGCCGGGTCGCCGGGGCCGACCAAGCGAAGGTTTTGCAGACCGAAACCCTCGGAGATTTCCGCCAACAACGGGGTATCCAATGGCCGCATGAAGGCCGCCACGGAGGTAACCCGCGGCGCGGCGGCGAGCTTTTCGATCATCTCGTCGGATGATGGGTGAATGACACGCGCCGTGGCGATGTAATATTTGCCCTCGAGCTTTATGAAGCCGGCCGCCGCATGGAAAGCGCCGTCGACGGGTTTTCGCGCAGTGCGGATAAGTTTGTTGATGCCACCATCGAAATAGACCGCCGTGTCCAGTTGCGCCGCATTTTCGACAAGCTTGGAATTGTGCATATGCCGCAGGATCTTGTTGTCCGGCCCGACTATGAATGAGCCCGTGATGCCGAAGGCATCGCGAAGATAGTCACCGTGCGCAAAATTAACGTCGAAGAAGTCGTTGTCGAAACTCTCAACCGACTTCTCATAGGCTTCGTCCCACCAGGTGTAGTCCGTCAATGTCTTCTGCAGGGAGCTCGTATGCAGCTGCAGGGCGGTGCCGGCGAGGTGGCGCGCATTCGCCAGTGCAATTTTATCCTGGCTGTGGGCCGACCAGAGCAATGAAACAAGCGTCAGACAGAGGCTGGCGATCAACAAACCGGTGAGCAACCGCAAGTTGCCTTTCAGGTTTTGGTTTTGCGTCGCCGCTATATTGTTGTGAGCGGTTGAGTCTTGATCTTTGGGGCTGACTTCAATCTCAGCTGTCGACATACTTGGTACTCATTTTCGGCAAATGACAGAATCCAGTCCGTGTAACAACAGACATTTCCGCCACTCGGCCGAAGTGCCGCCTCATTTTTCTTATCATGTCAATTTTACTTTCAAACTGCAGAAAGGTTTTTGTTTTACCTATTCATAATGATTACCAAATGCTTACAAATTGGGGTTAACGAACCGTTAATGGAACGCTCTCCATTTGCCATTTGTCTTGATTTCTTCAGGGTTATGGCCACGAACCGCCCAAAACCGCGTTTGAACCGAACGGGCACGAAAAAGGCGGCCCGAAACGAGCCGCCCCCAATCAAGCCGGGCCAAAAAGAATATGCGCGCCCTCACCCGCCGCCGATCTTGGGCAGGATATAGATCTCGCTAGTTGCCGTCACCTCTTCCAGAAACGGATCAGGCAGAATGGTGCCGTCGATGGCGACGGACATTGTGGTTTGGATTTCCGTGCCCAGGCCGGGATAGGCGGCCTCCAACGCCCGGACCATTTCCCGGACGTTGGAGGCCTCAACCTCTACCTCGGTCTGCCCGTTGGTGTACTGCTGGGCAGTGCCGCTGGACAGACAGACCTTGACCATGTCGGCGGTACGTCCGCCGCTTAGTCCTTGCCGTCGATGCCGGCCACGATGGCAGGCGGTGAGAGCGGCAGGGCGTTGAAACGTACGCCGGTGGCGGCCGCCACGGCGTTGGAGACCGCGGCCAGCGGCGGGATGATGGGCACTTCGCCCACGCCCCGGACGCCGAATGGATGGGTCGGGTTCGGCACCTCGATCAAAATGGTGTCGATCATGGGCAGATCGGAGGCTACGGGCACCCGGTAATCCAGGAAGCCAGGGTTCTCCAACTTGCCGTTCTCATCGAAGATATATTCTTCGTTGAGGGCCCAGCCGATGCCCTGCGCCGCGCCGCCCTGGAGCTGACCTTCCACGTACGAGGGATGGATCGCCCGGCCCACATCCTGAACGGCCGTGTAACGCAGCACTGTGACGTGGCCGGTCTCCGGATCCACCTCCACATCGCAGATGTGGGTGCCGAAACCGGGACCCGCGCCCTTGGCGTTGATGTCGGCATGGCCGGAAATCGGCCCGCCGGTCTTGTTCGCCATGGCCGCCAGTTCGGCCAGGGACATGGGGTCGAAATCACCCACGTTGGAAGAGGCCGGCTTGGCATGGCCGTCCTCCCAGATGACGCCGTCCACGTCCACGTCCCAGATCTTCGCGGCCCGGGCACGCAGCTCGTCGATCGCCGCCTTGGTGGCGTTGACCACGGCCATGCCGGTGGCGAAGGTGACGCGGCTGCCCCCCGTTACGAAGTGATAACCGGTGGCATCGGTGTCGACCACGGATGGTTTCACCTTGTGATAGTCAACGCCCAGGGTTTCCGCCGCCATCATGGCCATGGAAGCCCGGGAGCCGCCGATGTCGGGGCTGCCCTCGGTCAATGAGACCGTGCCGTCTTCGTTGATGCGGATGCCGGCACAAGATTCGCCGCCGATGTTGAACCAGAAGCCAGACGCCACACCCCGGCCCTGGTTCGGGCCAAGCGGCGTCTTGTAATGCTCCGTAGCCTTAGCGGCCTCCACCGTTTCCAGCATGCCGATGGCACCGAACTTAACGCCATAAGCCGCCTGCGTGCCTTCCTTGGCGCCGTTCTGGGTGCGAAGGTCCAGGGGATCGATACCGAGCTCGGCAGCCAATTCGTCGACCACGGACTCGACGCCGTATTCCGAAATCGGCGCACCGGGGGCGCGATAGGCCACCACCTTCTGCCGGTTCGAAACAACGTCATAGCCCACCACCTTGACATTCTCGATGTCATAGGGGGCGAAGGCGGTCATGGCAGCCGGGCCCACGGGAGAGCCAGGCCAGGCGCCGGCCTGGAAGTACAGGGTCGCGTCGGCCGCGACGATGGTGCCGTCCTTCTTGGCCCCCATCTTCACGGTCAGGGCCGCACCCGAGGTGGGACCGGAAGCGCGGAAGACTTCCTCGCGGCTCATCACCATACGCACAGGACGCGAAGCCTTTTGCGACAGCATCACGGCCAGGGGTTCCAGATACACCGTCGTCTTGCCGCCGAAGCCGCCGCCGATCTCGGCCGCGGTGACCTTGATCTTGGACATATCGATCTTCAACAGGCCCGAGACGAAAGTGCGGACCATGAAATGCCCCTGACTGGAGCACCAGATATCCACCTTGCCGTCCTGGTTGGCATCGGCCACCACGGCGTGGGGCTCGATATAGCCCTGATGCACGGGCTCGGTGGTGAAGTTCTTTTCAATCACCACGTCCGCAGCCGCGAAACCGGCATCGATGTCGCCCAGGCCGAATTCCACCCGGTTGGCCACGTTCGAGGGTTTCTCCGGCTTCGGCTTCACGCCGCCGGTGAACATATCGTCGTGCAGCAGTGGCGCGTCTTCCTTCATCGCTTCGAGCACGTCGATGACATGAGGCAGCACCTCGTAGTCGACCTCGATCAGCGCGACCGCCTGTTCGGCGATCTCCACCGTCTTCGCGGCCACGGCCGCCACGGTCTGGCCTTCGTAAAGCACCTTGTGCCGGGCGATGACATTGTCAGAGAGATCACGCAGATTGACCATGGCCTCGCCGGCTGCCACGGGCGTGGGATCAGCCAAGGGCATATCCGCTGCCGTCACCACCGCCTTGACGCCATCCAGGGCTTCGGCCTTGGAGGTATCGATAGACTTGATCTTGGCATGGGCGTGGGGGCTGCGCAGGACCTTGCCCTGCAGCATGCCCGCCATGGCCAGATCGGCGCCATACATGGCCCGGCCCGTGACCTTGTCTACCCCATCCGGACGAATTGTCCGGGTGCCGACCCATTTGAACTGTTTCGGTTGTTCGTTCATGGCCTAAGCTCCCCGCATATCAGCCGCCGTGTCCATTACGGCGCGAATGATCTTGTCATAGCCTGTGCAGCGGCACAGGTTCCCCGCCAGCCAATACCGAACTTCGGTCTCGGTGGGATTGTCGTTGGTGTCCAACAGGGCCTTGGCTGCGACCAGAATGCCCGGCGTGCAGAAACCGCATTGCAGGGCGGCCTCTTCCAGGAACTTCTGCTGCAGGGGATGCAAATCTTCCCCATCCGCCATGCCCTCGATGGTCTCGATGGACTTGCCCTCGGCCTCGGCGCCCAGCACCAGGCAGGAACAGACCAGCCGGCCGTCCAGCATGACACTGCAGGCGCCGCAGTCACCGGACGAACAGCCTTCCTTGGTGCCGGTCAGGCCGACTTCGTCGCGCAGGACGTCCAGCAGGGTCTCCTGCGGCTCGCACAGGAATTCGGCCTCTTCGCCGTTGATCGTCGTTGTTACGTGATGTTTCGCCATTTGCTTAACTCCTTGCCCGCTCGGCCGCGATCCCCGCCGCCCGGGCGGCCAGAACGCCGACGACCTTGGTGCGGTATGCGACCGTGCCGCGCTTGTCATCGATGGGTGTGGCGGCGGCACTGGCGGCGGCCTTGACGGCGGCCAGGGCATCGTCGTCAACCTTGCTGCCGACCAGGGCAGCCGCGGCATCAGCCACCGTAATGGTGGTCGGACCAACGGCGCCGATCACGACGCAGGCATCCGTGCAGGTGCCGTCGCCGTCCAAAACCACGTTGACGCCGGCACCGACGATGGCGATGTCCATCTCGGTCCGCGGGATCATCCGCAGGTAGGCATCGGAGGCATTGGCGGGGCGCGCCGGCAGCTTGATGTTGACGATGAATTCGCCATTGCCCAGCGAGGTTTGGCCGGGCCCGGTGGGAATATCGCCCACCGGCACTTCCCGCGTGCCGTTGGGGCCGGCCACCGTGCATGTGGCGCCACCGGCGATCAGCGCCGGAACGCTATCAGCCGCGGGCGAGGCGTTGCACAGGTTGCCCGCCATGGTGGCACGGCCCTGAATTTGGGTCGAGCCGATCAGTTCGGCTCCTTCGACAACGCCGGGCCAGGCAGCCGTCAATTCGGCATGCTCGCCCAGTTGGGCGCCGGACACCGAGGCGCCGATGGTGAACCCGCCGCCGTCGGCGGAGATACCCTGCGTTTCGGAAATATTCTTGATGTTGACCACCAGTTCCGGGCTGATCATCCCGGACCGTAGTTGCACCAACAGATCGGTGCCGCCCGCCAATACACGCGCGGCGCCGTTTGCTTCGGCCAAAAGCGCTACCGCCTCATCGACCGAGCCAGGGGCTTCGTATCGCATCCCGCTCATATTGCTCCCTAATGAGTTACGCCGGCATGTTCGCCCGGGATTGGGCAGCCGGTGATAATTCGAATTGTTAACATCCACGAGCCGGTACAGACAAGCTTTCCGCCTCGCCTAGCGCAATTGCATGATTACCCTTGTGTTTCCGCCAAGGCAAGCGGCAAGGACGCCCATCCATCCGGTTACTTCCACATCATACACCGGGGAGCATGACTGCGCCAAGCGCGAGGTGGCAGTGGCACCAAAAAACGCCATGAAGACGAAATCGCACGCCGCGACAACGCGGACCTGCGCCATCACTCGTCCGCACGAAGAGTGCCCAGACGAAAAATACCGGCCGCACGGCGACCGGTATTTGTCTGTTTCATTCGGCGCCTGGCAAACCGCCAGGCCACCTATGTGCCGAACAACTAAGCTAGTTAGTTGACGGCGTCCTTGAGGCCCTTGCCAGCCTTGAACTTCGGCTGTTTGGTCTCAGGAATTTGAATCGCCTCGCCAGTACGTGGATTACGGCCCATGCTGGCCTTGCGCGTTGAGACACTGAATGTGCCGAAGCCGACAAGACGAACCTCGCCACCGCCGCTCAACGTATTGGTAATTGTATCGAAGACACCTTCCACCGCTTGGGTTGCGTCGGCCTTGGAAAGACCGGCGGATGCCGCAACGGCAGCAATCAGATCGTTTTTGTTCACGTGCGCCCCCTTGTTACCCGGTTGTCACTGTTATTTTGGATTTTGACATCTCACGACCGGGGAAGTTTAGGCGCGCAGGCGGGAGCAGTCAAAAGGAAAAACCGGGTCAAGCCCGGTTTTTCGCTACATCTGTGATCTTGGTCACGAGGGCAATGTGGCCATCGAAAGCCAGCAAGGCCGCTGTCTCTAGTGGGTGACGACGCTCTCGCTGTCCTTGGTTTCCGTGACCTTGGCCTCGTCGTCGTCTTCATCCTCATCCCATTCGATGGGTACCGGCCGGGTGACGAAGGCATGTTCGATCACCTCGTCCAGATTGGTGACCGGGACGACTTCCAGTTCCTTTTTCACGTTATCAGGAATTTCAGCCAGGTCCTTTTCGTTCTCTTTGGGAATCAGGACCGTCTTGATACCGCCGCGGGCGGCGGCGAGCAGTTTCTCCTTCAACCCACCGATGGGCAGCACCCGACCGCGCAGGGTAATCTCGCCTGTCATGGCGATGTCACGGCGAACGGGAATGCGACTCAGGGTGGAAATAATCGAGACGCACATGGCGACACCGGCCGAGGGGCCGTCTTTGGGCGTCGCGCCCTCGGGCACATGGACGTGAATGTCACGTTTCTCGAACACCGTGGGTTTGATACCGAAATCAACCGCGCGGGCTCGCACGTATGACGCGGCCGCCTGGATTGATTCCTGCATCACGTCGCCAAGCTTGCCGGTGTATTTCATGCTGCCCTTGCCCGGCAGCACCAGCGATTCAATGGTCAGCAGTTCACCGCCCACTTCGGTCCAGGCAAGGCCGGTGACAACGCCAATCATATCCTCGGCCTCGATCTCGCCGTAGCGGAAGCGGCGGACGCCGGCGTATTTGCCAACATTGCGCCGGTCCACCTTCACCCCTGCCAGCTTCTTCTGCACGATATCGCGAACCGCCTTGCGGGCGAGGTTGGCCAGTTCCCGTTCCAGGTTTCTAACGCCGGCCTCACGGGTGTAATAGCGGATCAGATCACGCAGGGCGCCATCGGAAATGGACCATTCGTCAGCCTTAAGACCGGCTTCGCTGGTGACCTTGGCAATCAGGTGGCGGCGCGCGATCTCGACCTTCTCGTCCTCGGTGTAACCAGAGATGCGGATGACTTCCATGCGGTCCAGCAAGGGCTGAGGCAGGCGCAGTGTATTTGCTGTGGTCACGAACATGACGTCGGATAGGTCGTAATCGACCTCCAGGTAATGATCGTTGAAGGTATTGTTCTGCTCGGGATCGAGAACCTCCAGCAATGCTGAGGCCGGATCACCGCGGAAATCGGCGCCCATTTTGTCGATTTCGTCCAACAGATACAGCGGATTGCTGCGCTTGGCCTTTTTCATGCCTTGGATGATCTTGCCCGGCATGGAACCGATATAGGTGCGCCTATGGCCGCGGATTTCCGCTTCGTCCCGAACGCCGCCCAATGACATGCGTACGAATTCCCGGCCCGTGGCCCGGCCGATGGATTTGCCCAAGGAGGTCTTGCCGACGCCGGGCGGTCCCACCAGGCACAGAATGGCACCCTTCACTTTGTTGGTGCGATGCTGCACGGCGAGATACTCAAGGATACGCTCCTTGACCTTTTCCAGGCCATAGTGGTCCTCGTCCAGGATCCGCTGCGCCCGATCCAGGTCCTTGGAGATGCGGGAGCGCTTCTTCCAGGGGATCGACAACATCCAGTCGAGATAGTTGCGCACCACCGTTGCCTCGGCCGACATCGGGCTCATGTTGCGCAACTTCTTAAGTTCCGCCGTGGCCTTTTCCCGGGCTTCCTTGGAAAGCTTGGTTTCCTTGATCTTGTCTTCGAGTTCCTGCAACTCGTCGCGGCCGTCTTCGGTCTCGCCTAGTTCCTTCTGAATGGCCTTCATCTGTTCATTCAGATAGTACTCGCGCTGGGTCTTCTCCATCTGGCGCTTGACCCTGGAGCGGATCTTGCGTTCCACCTGCATGACGCCAATTTCGGCTTCCATCAGGGAATAAACGCGCTCCAACCTCTCGTGCACGGAAGAGATTTCCAGCAGGTCCTGCTTCTCGGGAATCTTTAGGGCCAAGTGGGAAGCGACCGTATCAGCCAGTTTGGACGGTTCGTCGATCTGATTGACCGAGACCAGCACTTCGGGCGGAATCTTCCGGTTCAACTTCACATATTGCTCGAATTGCGATGTCACGGAACGGGCCAGCGCCTCGACGTCCTCGCCAATTTCGCCTGATTCCTCGACCAGCTCGCCATGCGCCTCAAAAAAGGCCTCGTTCTGGGTGAATGTGGCGATCCGGGCGCGGGCACCGCCCTCGACCAGAACCTTCACAGTGCCGTCGGGCAACTTCAATAGCTGCAGGACCGAGGCGATGGTTCCAACTTGATAGATATCGTCGGCCGAGGGGTCGTCTTGGGAGGCGTTCTTTTGGGTGACAAGCAGAATTTGCTTGTCGTCGCTCATAACATCCTCAAGTGCACGAACGGACTTCTCTCGGCCCACAAATAACGGCACGATCATGTGGGGGAACACCACGATATCCCGCAACGGCAATATCGGGTAAGTCGCTATTCTAGAAAAATCGCTCATGCCTAAACCTTGTACTTAAGCTCCCGGTTTCCCGGGCTCGTGGATGTTGTCCGGCCGTGCCGCGATGGCGTTTCCCGGCAAATCGCCGGGCCTTTACAGTATGCGCACCTTGGTTAACGTCCGGCCACCTTAGAGATGGCGGTTGGCCGCCCGAAGATCAAGGGTTGAACCCAATCTCCGCCGGCAATCGCCAATGATTTACCTACCCCGCCTAAGCTCCCGTTCCGACGTCATCCTGCCGGTCGGCATAAATATAGAGGGGCTGTGCCCGGCCCTCGATCACCTCGCCGTTGATGACCACTTCCTCCGCCCCTTCCTCGGACGGCAGGTCATACATGGTATCGAGCAGGATGCTCTCCATGATGGAACGCAGGCCACGTGCGCCGGTCTTCCGCGCGATGGCCTTGCGCGCAATGGCATGCAGGGCGTCGTCGGAGAAGGCGAGCTTGGTATCTTCCATCTCGAACAGGCGCTGATATTGCTTGACCAGTGCGTTCTTGGGGGCGGTCAGGATCTGCACCAGGGCGTCCTCGTCCAGATCTTCCAATGTGGCGACAACGGGCAGACGGCCGACGAATTCCGGGATCAGGCCGAATTTCAGCAGATCCTCGGGCTCCACATCGCGCAGGATTTCACCAGTCTGGCGGTCATCAGGGTCGCGCACATCGGCACCGAAACCGATGGAAGTTCCCTGTCCGCGGTTGGAAATCAGTTTTTCCAGCCCGGCAAAGGCGCCACCGCAGATAAACAGGATGTTCGTTGTGTCCACCTGCAGGAATTCCTGCTGGGGATGCTTACGTCCGCCCTGGGGCGGCACGGAGGCGACGGTGCCTTCCATGATCTTCAACAAGGCTTGCTGCACGCCTTCGCCCGAGACATCGCGGGTGATCGAGGGGTTGTCGGACTTACGGGAAATCTTGTCCACTTCGTCGATATAGACGATGCCGCGCTGGGCCCGCTCTACATTGTAGTCGGCGGCCTGTAGCAGCTTGAGAATGATATTCTCAACATCCTCGCCCACATAACCAGCTTCCGTCAGGGTCGTTGCGTCGGCCATTGTGAAAGGTACGTCAATGATGCGAGCCAACGTCTGGGCCAGCAAAGTCTTGCCGCATCCCGTAGGCCCGGCGAGTAGAATGTTGGATTTGGCGATCTCGACATCATTGCTTTTGGTGCCGTGGTTCAGGCGCTTGTAATGGTTATGCACGGCCACCGAGAGCACGCGTTTGGCGTGAGCCTGGCCGATCACATAGTCATCGAGCACGTCGCAAATTTCCTGCGGCGTGGGCACACCGTCGTCGGCCTTAACCAGGGTAGATTTGTTTTCTTCGCGGATGATGTCCATGCAAAGTTCAACGCATTCATCGCAGATGAACACGGTGGGGCCGGCAATCAGCTTGCGCACTTCATGCTGAGATTTGCCGCAGAAGGAACAATACAGCGTGTTTTTTGAATCGCCGCCCGAAAGCTTCGTCATGTTAACCCCTGCTCAACCTTGCCGCACGGACCGGAGAATACTGCCGAACCAGCGACGTTAATAGAACGGCCCTATTCACGTCATAGGAAAACTATACCCCTGACGCAGTATCAGAGACCCGCCAACGGGTCAATGATGGTCGCCACACCGCCCGCACCCGGCAGCATCAACTTATTACGAGGCATGATACGGCACACCGCCCTGTCATGCCCTGTAGAACGAACATAGCGCCCGGGCGATCAACAATTCGTTAAAGAATCGCCGAGTATTTCGCGCCGGCCCGGTCTGCCATCATTACTCACTATCGCCAGTGCCGACTTCGTCATCATCAGCCGGCGCGATCCGTTTCTGCACCACTTCATCGATCAGGCCGAATTCCTTGGCCTTTTCGGCTGTCAGAAACGTATCCCGATCCATGGCTTTTTCGATAACATCAAGGTCTTGGCCGGTATGCTCCACATAAATCTGGTTCAACCGCGCCCGTAGCTCGATAATTTCCCTGGCCTGGATTTCAATATCCGTGGCTTGACCCTGAAAACCGCCCGAGGGCTGGTGCACCATGATGCGGGCATTTGGCAAACTACAGCGTTTTCCTTCGGCGCCGGCGGTCAAGAGTAACGAACCCATGGATGCCGCCTGGCCCGTGCAGAGGGTGGAGACGTCGGGGCGGATGTAGCGCATTGTGTCGTAAATGGCCAAGCCGGAGGTGACCACGCCACCCGGCGAGTTGATGTACATGAAAATGTCTTTTTTCGGGCTTTCAGCTTCGAGGAAAAGCAGTTGCGCCGTGATCAGCGAAGCCATGGTGTCCTGCACCTGGCCGACCACGAATATGATGCGCTCCTTCAAAAGCCGGGAATAGATGTCATAGGACCGCTCTCCCCGGTTCGTCTGCTCCACCACCATGGGAACAAGCGTGTTCATATAGGTATCGTTAGGATCGCTCATATGGCTGCACCGCCCTGTCTTGGGTCATTCACAAATACGAAATAACAAGTTTAGGATTTGTCGTCGGACGTCTCTTCCGATGCCTCGGCTTCGCCGTCCCCGGCGCCCTCGTCATCATCCTCGGCCAACAATTCCTCGACACTGACCTTGCTTTCACTCACCTGGGCCATCTCGATGATAAAATCAACCACCTTGTCCTCCATGATCGGCGCTTCCAGTT
This sequence comes from uncultured Rhodospirillaceae bacterium, assembly GCA_964344935.1. Lineage (GTDB taxonomy): Bacteria > Pseudomonadota > Alphaproteobacteria. Next base: position 176,608 of record CAYFPL010000004.1, on the reverse strand, counting down.
GCGCGCGCATTTCCGGATTGGACTGGTAGAATTCAAAGATCTGCTGTTCCTGGCCGGGAAAATTCTGGGCTTGTTCGGCCATGGCCCGGTTCACTTCATCCTGGCTCACGGTGAGATTGTTGTCCTGGCCCACCTTTGACAGAAGCAGGCCAAGCCTGACCCGCCGTACCGCGATGTCGCGATATTCCGATTTGGCCTCTTCTTCCGGCTTGTCCAGATCGGCAACGGTCTTGTCCTGGCGCTTCAGGTCTTCTTCAACCTGGTTCCAGATCTGTTCGAATTCCCCGTCGACGAGAGAGGGCGGCACCTCGAAATCGTGGGAATCCGCCAAGGCATCCAGCAATTTGCGTTTCAGCTTCATGCGCGAGACCTGGGCAAAATCCTTTTCGCTCTGCTCCCGCACCGCATTCTTCAGGGCATCCAGATTCTCGAGACCCAGCTTTTCCGCCAGGGCATCATCAACCGCAACCGGAAGCGGAACCTTCACTTCCCGCACAGTGACGGCAAAATCGGCTTCCTTGCCGGCTAGGTGCTCGGCTTGATATTCCTCGGGAAATGTGACCGTGACCGTCTTTTCATCGCCCTTCTTGGTCCCGATCAACTGATCCTCGAAACCGGGGATAAACGAGTTTGAGCCCAGTTCCAGGCTGTGCTCTTCAGCCGCGCCGCCTTCGAACGGCTCGCCATCGATGCTGCCTTTGAAGTCAATCACGACCGTATCACCGTCCTGGGCCGCCTGACCCTCTTCCGCGTCGGCGAATTCCTTGAACTGCTGGGCCAGGGAATTGACTCTTTCGTCGACCTCCCCGTCATTGATCTCCGCCACAACCCGTTCCAATTCCAGGGTAGCGAAATCCATGGGCTCGAATTCGGGCATCACCTCGACTTGTATGGTGTATTCCAGGTCCGCACCCTCGTCGAACGAGACGACTTCGATCTTCGGTTGCATAGCCGGCGTGACGTCGTGCTTCTCGAGAGTTTCCGTCGTGGCCTCATTGACGGTCTGTTCCAGGACCTCTCCCAAGAGCTGCCGGCCATAGGTCCGGCGCAGGATCTTGACGGGCACCTTGCCGGGCCGGAAGCCCGGCATCTGGGCCTCCTTGGCCAAGTCGGTCAGACGGTCGGTGACCTTCGCCTCCATATCGGCGGCGTCCACCACAACCTTGAATTCCCGCTTCAAGCCCTCTGACAGGGTTTCGCTAACTTGCATCAATTTTCCCGCTTAAATTATCAATTCGGCCTAGTTCGGCCCCAATTAGGCCAAATCGGCAGTATTTGCCAGCCAAATTTTCCAGCGACCGCGGCATACCCAGCAAAGGGTTACGATACAAATGGCCGCGGCGCCATTGCGGCTGGCGCTAAGCAGGGGATAAGCCGGTTGGGCGGCCGGTTGTCAACTTCAAAAGATGCCCGCCAGCCGCAAACTCGGTTCGGATCGCAGGACCGCCCCGGATGCCTTATTCGTTCCGGGCAGCGCAGTCCATGCAGTCAGCGGCATAGGGCATGGCGGCTAGACGTTTGGGATTGATATCCTCGCCGCAATGGGCGCATTCGCCATATTTGCCGGCGTCTATGCGTTCGATCGCCGCCTTGATCTGTTCCGCCTCGGCGATAGCGGAATGCTCCAACGCCGCCGTTACTTCACTGCTCTCCATCTGCACAGCTTGCTCTGCGAAGTCCGCATCCAGAGGTTCGCGCAGGTCATGCTCGAAATCCTCGACCCGGTGGCCCAATTCAGCCAACCGGCGCACGAATTGTTCCCTTAGTTCGGATTGTGTGAAAGTCGCTTCGGTCGCCATTTTCCTTCTCCTGTTACCGGCGCGCATTCAGCGCGTCTTCAGCGTCCCGATATAGGTGACGAGATCATCGATTTGGCGTTTGGTCAGTTCCACTTTCACCATCGGCGGATGCGGATCCGTCAGCCAAGCGGTCAGGCTGGCAGATGTCTTCGTCGGGTCCTTGGCGATCGCGGCAAAAGTGGGGGCGGCATCGCTGGCACGCTGCTGGTTCTCGGAAACGATGTGACATTCCGCGCACCACTTGCCGGCCAGGACCCTACCTTGGGACGCATCGCCGGCCTGCGCGCCGGTCGCGAATAGCAACAGCAGGGCCGCTGTTAAGAGTATTTTCGAAAGTTTCGTCATGAACAGGCTCCTATTGCGGGAAACGCCATTCGCGGGTCACGGGCCAGTCGCCGCCGTCACCCCAGTAAATCTCGTCAATAAACCAATCACGCAAAAGATGCGGCACCTCATCGATGGAAAAACTCTCCTGGGCATCCGGGCTGGCGACGAACGCGGCCAAATCGCCAATCTCGTCACCACTCAATTCGATCCGATAACCCAATTCCAATTCCTGCAGCTCTTGCATGGCCAAACTGCCCCGCCACATCCGAGCGGCGAAATCGAGCACGTCCAATGGCTCCGGGATATCTTCGGCATCCAACGCCGGCGCCGCCTTGCCGCCAACGCCGCTGACGCTATGGCAACTGACGCAGCCTTTGGCGACGAACAGGCGGCGGCCCCGCTGGGCATCGACGATAGGCATGACGATCATGGGCCGCGGAGGAGACAGCTTCACCACCTTTTCGGCCGTCTGTGCCGCCGGTTGCCCCATGCTAATCGCAAGGGCCATGACAAGGCCGGCGAGAGACAATGTCCACTTCAGGGATTTCGAGTAGCGCAAATAGCCAGAAAGATCGTTCATTAATGCCGTCCTATCGATTCACCAACCCGTTACGCGCCCGTTTGGCCCGCTTATGAAGTAAATGTGGGGCATTCATCTGGGATTATACAGACGCCAAAATGTCGCATCAGGTGCGATCCGAATTTGGAACAGATGGAAGGGTATGGTGCGGGCGGAGGGACTCGAACCCCCACGGCTGTTAAGCCACCAGGACCTAAACCTGGCGCGTCTACCAGTTCCGCCACGCCCGCGAAAAAAGCGGCTCCCTATAACACAGAAGATTTCTTCTGCGAAGGGCGGGATCAGCCGTTTTGGCCGCCGCCTTTGACCGCCATGTTGATGCCCTCGTGCACCTCGGCCGGCTCGATCTCAACTTCGAAGTTTTCCAGCATCGCCGAAGTCATGGTGTAAAAGCCGATGCACATGATCAGTTCCACCAATTCCTGATGATCGAAGATCTCGGCGGCGGCATTGAAGGTATCATCTGATGCCTTGGTATTGCGGACCACTTCGTCCGTCAGCCGCAATACCACCTTCTCGGCCTCATCAAATATCGGATCATCAGCACCGTTCTTGAGAGCCTGGATTTTCTCCTCCGACATGCCGACGGCACGGCTCACATGTTCGTGCTGAAACACCTCATAGGACGACCCGCAAAGTATGCCGGCGCGGACGATCGCCATTTCCCGCAAAATCGGATCCAGCTTGCCCTTGTACAACAGCGCCGTGGCCAGCCGCGTATAAGCACCGAACGCCTTGCCGCCATGGGCCAAGATCTTGAACACGTTTAGCGGTGCCATTTTTGGCAACAGGGCCGCGGCATCGGGGTCGAGGCTCGGGTCGTTGGGCTCGGCATAGGGGATACGGGGCATGGGTACCTCATGAAGGAAATGGGATCGAAGGCCCTATCATCGGTGGCGGAGGCCATGTTGCAACCAATTTCAGCCTATGCCTTATAGAGCCGGCTGATCGAAAAGGGGAAGGATTATGGAGACCAGGGCCATCGTGCAAGATATCTGCAGCCAAATCGCCCTGCCCCCGGATGGCCTGGAATGCCTTTCATTAACGGGCCAAGATCCGGTTCTACCCTCATCTTTCCCGGTCGGAGCGGCGGCACAGGCGGCGATATCAGCGGCCGCACTTGCGGCAGGCGAGGTCTGGCATTGTCGCAGCGGACAACGCCAGCAAATTGGCTGTGATATGCGCCACGCGGCGGTGGAATTTCGAAGCGAACGTTATTTACGCATCAATGGCGGTCCGACGCCGGAACTCTGGGACAAAATAGCCGGCACCTATCAGACCGGCGATGGCCGCTGGGTACGTCTGCATACGAACTTTCCTCACCACCGGGACGGCGTATTGGAGCTTTTGGAGTGCGGTTACGAACGGGAAGCGGTCGCATCCGCATTGCGGGATTGGCAGGGCGAAGCCTTCGAGGACGCCGCGGCGGAACGGGGCCTCGTCTGCACCATGATGCGCACGCCGGCGGAATGGCAAGCCCATCCCCAGGCCCAGGCCCTGGACCAGCAACCACTGATTTCCGTGGAACGGATCGGCGATGCCCCACCCCAACCGCTGGGACCGGCTGAACGGCCCCTATCCGGCGTGCGGGTCTTGGATCTGACCCGGATCATCGCCGGCCCGGTTTGCGGCCGCACATTGGCGGCACACGGCGCCGATGTCATGCGCATTACCGCGCCGCACCTGCCTTTTGTCGCGGCGTTGGTGACGGATGCCGGCCGGGGCAAGCTTTCGGCATATGTGGATCTCTCGACGGATGACGGCAAGGAGACCCTGCGCGGGCTGCTTAGTGATGCGGACATTTTTGTCCAGGGCTATCGCCCCGGCGGGATCGCGCGTTGGGGCTTCTCACCTGAGGATGCGGCGGCGGTTAATCCGGGGGTCATTTATGTCAGTTTATCCGCCTATGGCCACCAAGGCCCATGGGTGGGGCGCCGCGGCTTCGATTCCCTGGTTCAAACCGCCAGCGGCATCAACCATGCCGAGGCTGCAGCCGTCGGCAAAGACAGCCCCCACCCCCTACCCTGCCAGGCCCTGGATCATGCATCGGGATATTTCATGGCAGCGGCCGCCATGGCCACCCTGGCCCGACGGGCGGCAGAAGGCGGCAGTTGGCACATCCGCGTCTCGCTCGCACGCACGGGCCGCTGGCTGCAAGGACTTGGCCAAATCGATGGCGGCCTGGACTGCCCCGATCCCGGATTGGAAGATGTACAAGACTTAGTGGAGCAATCCTCGTCAGGCTTCGGCGATCTGACCGCCGTGCGTCATACCGCACAAATGTCGGAAACGCCCTGCCGCTGGGATCGCCCGGCCATGCCGCTGGGCAGCCATCCACCGGTCTGGCCCAGCTAATGCATTGATTGTCGTTCCCGCTTCATGGAAGATCGGCGCATGACAGGGAGAGCCAAATGACGGCCCAGGCCATTGCTTCTGAAGATCTGCTGCTGCGCGAGGACCGGGCCGGCGGCATTGCACATCTGACCATGAATAGGCCCGGTGCATTCAACAGCCTCTCCTCCGACCTTATGGCCGTCATGCTGGGCGAGTTCGACGCCATTGCCGGCGATCCAGAGACCCGCGTAGTGATCATCGAAGGCGCGGGCCGGGGTTTTTGCGCCGGCCATGACCTTAAGGAAGTCACCTCCCTTGAGACGCCGGAGGACCGACGGGCCTTGATGGCGCAATGCTGCAAGCTGATGCTGTCCATCGTCCATTGCCCCAAGCCAGTGATCGCCAAGGTACACGGTGTCGCCGCCGCCGCTGGCTGCCAGCTCGTCGCCAGTTGCGACCTTGCTGTGGCCGAAGACGGCGCACGCTTTACCACGCCCGGCGTCAACATCGGGCTGTTCTGCTCCACTCCCATGGTCGCACTGGGCCGCAATGTCGCCCGCAAACATGCCATGGAGATGCTGTTGACGGGCGAGGCCATGGATGCCCCAACGGCACATCGTTTCGGCTTGATAAACCGTCATGTGCCCCTCGAGGATCTGGATGATGCGACCATGCACTTCGCGCAACAAATCGCGTCCAAATCCAGCCTGACACTGCGCATTGGCAAGGAGGCCTTCTATCGGCAGATGGATTTGGGGTTAGAAGAGGCCTATGCCATGGCGGCGGAGGTCATGGTGGAGAATATGCTGGCAGCCGATGCCCACGAAGGCATGACCGCATTCATCGAGAAACGGGAACCGATCTGGCGGGACGAATAATGCAGCAAGCAATGCAGCCATTACATTACAAGGATGCAACCCTGCGGGACATTCTATCCACGGTCAGAACCATTGCCATGGTCGGTGCCAGCGGCGATTGGAAGCGGCCCAGTTTCTTTGCCATGAAATATCTTCAACGCCGCGGCTATCGGGTCATCCCCGTCAATCCGGGCCGTGCCGGGACCGAGATCCTGGGCGAAACCGTCTATGCCAGTCTTGCCGATATCCCTGTCGATATTGACATGGTCGACGTCTTCCGCAGTGCCGAGGCGGCATTGGGCGTAGCCGAAGAAGCCGTAGCCTTGAAGGAAGAAAAGAACATTAAGGTTCTGTGGATGCAGTTAGGCATCCGCAATGACGCAGCCGCTGAATTGGCAACGGCGGCGGGGATAGAAGTAATCATGGACCGCTGCCCCAAGATCGAATTCGCCCGCCTGTCTGGTGAGTTGTCCTGGAGTGGCATCAACACCAGGATCATCACATCGAAAGTCTTGAGGGCGCCAAGAGCATGAGTGACAGTTCAAATGAGTGACACTTCAGCGGAAACGGAAACCCATGGCTTCGAGACCCTGGCCGTACACGCCGGCGCCCGACCCGATCCGGTAACCGGCGCTCGTAGCACGCCGATCTTCCAAAGCAATGCATTCGTGTTTCACGATGCCGACCACGCCGCCGAACTTTTTAACCTGCAAACATTCGGCTTTATTTACTCCCGCCTGACCAATCCCACTGTCTCCGTCCTGGAGGAACGGGTCTGCGCCTTGGAGAATGGCCGTGGGGCAGTGGCCTGTGCATCAGGCCATGCGGCACAGTTCCTGATCGCCGCCACTCTGCTCGATGTCGGCGATGAGTTCATCGCTTCGAAAAACCTCTACGGCGGTTCCATCACGCAATTCGGGGTCTCGTTCAAGAAACTGGGCTGGACCTGCCACTTCGTCGACATGACGGACCCGGATGAATTGGCGGCTGCCATGAACGACCGGATTAAGTTCGTCTTTTGCGAGGTTCTGGCCAATCCCGGCGGTGTGGTGCTTGATTTGGCGCCCCTGGCTGCCATTGCCAAGGACTGGGGCGTGCCGCTAGTGGTCGACAACACCCTTGCCACGCCGTACCTGTGCCGCCCCTTCGATTGGGGCGCCGATATTGTTGTGCATTCCGCAACCAAATATATCGGCGGTCACGGCAATACCATGGGCGGGGTGGTGGCGGAATCCGGGCATTTCGATTGGGGTCAGAACGACAAATTCCCTTCTATGTCCCAGCCGGACCCGGCCTATCATGGTCTGACCTTTGCCGAAACATTTGGCGATTTCGGGTTTTCCATGAAGCTGCGGGCGGTTGCGTTGCGCGATTACGGCCCCACATTATCGGCGCAATCGGCCTGGAACCTGCTGCAGGGTGTTGAGACCCTCCCTCTGCGTATGGAGCGTCATTGTGAGAATGCCCAAGCTGTGGCGGAATTCCTAGAAGCACACCCGAAAGTCGCCTGGGTGTCCTATGCCGGCCTGCCGGACAATCCCTATCATCGACTGGCCAACAAGTACCTGCCGAAAGGTGCCGGCGCCGTCTTCACGTTCGGAGTCAAAGGCGGCTTCGATGCCGGCGAAAAAGTGGTCAACGCGGTTGAGATTTTCTCCCACTTAGCCAATGTGGGCGACACCCGCAGCCTGATCATCCACCCTGCCTCCACCACGCACCGACAATTGACGCCGGAGCAGCAGGAGGCCGCTGGTGCCGGCGCGGATGTCATACGCCTATCCATCGGCATCGAAACCGCGGCCGACCTAATCGCCGATCTTGATCAGGCTTTGTCACAGACATAAGAGGACGCCAGATGTTCAGCCATGTCACCATCGGCATCACCGACTTCGAGCGCGCGGCAGCGTTCTACGATCCGGTTATGGCCACCTTGGGTCACGGAAGATTCTATTCCGGCGACGGGTTCTGCGCCTTCGGCACCCTGGGCGGCAGTCAGTTCTGGATAATGCCGCCGTTCGACGGCAATACCGCCAGCGTAGGGAACGGCAGCCATACCGCATTTTTGGCCCCTGACCGGGCCGCCGTGCGCGCCTTTCACGAGGCCGCATTGGCAAACGGTGGTACGGACGAGGGTCCACCGGGCCTGCGCACCCACTATCATCCAAACTATTACGGCGCCTACGTGCGCGACCCCGACGGCAACAAGATCCAGGCGGTCTGCCACCGGGCGGAAGATTGATCCTTCTACAGTATTGCGGCGACACCCCTTAGGTCCGGCTCTTCGATGCCGAGGGACCGCAGGTGCGCCAAGGTACTCATAAGATAGTCCCGGCAGCTTCCGCGCTCGCCCTCGGCACGGCGAATGAAATCCGCCTGCGCCGCGAGGGAGAGATCACCCGCGAATTGCCGGCTCTCTTGGTTGGTCGTGAAGGTGATGCCGGGCGCCGCTCCGTCGTCGAATTGTAGGGACACCCAGGTTGGGCGATAGATATCGGTCCACATTTCCCGCTGCCAGATGGCCGCCAGAATTTCATCCCTGTCATCTTCGGGCAATCGCAAGGCAATGCCATCACAAGCGCCACCCGGTAACAGGCCGAGGGACAATCCCGGGTTCTCCGGCGCACCGCGGGCCAATACGGTCCAAACGCACATGGCGCGCCGCCAGCCGGACAGCCGGGCTGGTTTCGCGGAAGCTTGCGGGAATGATCCATCCCACATCAGACTGCCATAGGCGAACAGCCAAAAATCGCTCAAGCCGGCCGGCGCCGCAGCCATGGCCTGATCCAATGAGCGGCGGCGCGCCGCTGCCTCCAAGGGCTCGAAAGGTTCGATGCGTTGTCCCGCCGCCATTGCCTAGTCCAGAGGCACCTGCAGTTCCGTTCCAGGCACAAAAACCCCGCCGCGGTCACCGATAGTAGTGCTGCCAAACCGCTGGGCGAAGCTAACGGGCAGTGGTCGATCGCCTGGACACGACAGCCACAGGCGCAACAAGTGCCGCCTGTCTTCCGGCTGGTCGTGATCACGAAAGCCAGTGCGATCATGCAGCAAGGCATGGTTATAGACGAATTGCATGTCACCGGGCTGCAGCCGCATGACGAGGTGCAAGCTAGGGTCATTGGCGAGTTCGTCGTACAAATCCAGGGCAGCCACGTGCTGTTCCGTCAGCCGCGGAGCGTCCGCGAACCGTTGCGCGCTGTCGATATACTGGCGTTGATAGATCGACGTCAGATGCCCTTCATGCCAATTGAAGACCGGTATCTGGAAATATGGTTTCTGGCCCTTGTCCACCTCGCCCCGGCGGTCGGTGGCCAATGGCTCAAACAGATAGGGTAGCAGGTCAGGCCGTCGGTTCAGCATCTCATTGTAAATGGTGACGGCACTGACCACCAGACTGTCGCCCCCTTCCAGCGCCTCACGCAGACACAGCAGGCCGACCACATCGCAGGAATCCGTGTGAAAGGACTGCCGCTCTGAGGTTTGATAAATGCGTACGTTCATATCGCCGCTATGGGCGCCCGTGTCCCGCACATGGCCGAGGAGGTGCCCATCGCCATTTTGCGAACGGGCAGAGCCAAGATACGCGCCGACCCCAAAGAACATGGTGGCCAGCATTTCCCGCCCATAATCCGCAACAGTTAAGCCACGCAACACGCCGAAGCCAATGCCGTGCAAAAGATCGTTCCGCAACCTCTCTAAGCGGACACCAAGCGTAGGCAGAGCGAACTCATTTGCGGTTATCTGAGCGATGTCCCTGCCTTGCTCCAGCCAGGCCCGCGCAGCCGCCTCCAATTCGCCTATTTCACGCCCATCTAAGCGACCCAGCCATCTGTCGGGCTGCGCTTCCAGTTCTCGGCCGTACCAGGCAGCAGGTATGGATTGGTGGGGTGGAAGGTCGGGCATCAAGGACGGGCTCCGCCGGTTCGTGGTTTCCGTTCATTATACCTTGGGCACGCAGGGGGCAACGACGGTGGAATTGCACAGCTATCACGGCCAAGATATTAACGAAGCCGTAGAGAGTCAGAGAGGCCACATGTCCATTTCCAAGTTGCTGATCGCAAATCGCGGTGAGATCGCGGTTCGCATTCAACGTGCCGCTGCCACATTGGATATCCCAACGGCGGCAATTTACTCCGAAGACGATGCCCAAAACCTGCACGTATATCGCGCCGATGAAGCCTACGCCTTGATTGGTGCCGGCGCGCCGGCCTATCTGGACATAGAACAAGTGGTAAGTGCAGCTCTATCGATGGGCTGCGATGCCATCCATCCCGGATACGGATTCCTAAGCGAGAACGCTGCCTTTGCCCGCCATTGCAAAGATGCGGGACTGCATTTCATCGGCCCCAGGGCCGACGTTTTGGAAAAACTGGGGGACAAGGCGAACGCGCGCAATCTAGCCCAGGCCGCCGGCGTTCCGATCGTCAGAGGCAGCGAAGGACCGGTTAATCTCGCCCAGGCGCAAGACTTCATGGCCCAGCAGGCAGGCGGGCCAATCATGATCAAGGCGGTATCGGGCGGCGGCGGTCGGGGGGTGCGGATCGTCGAACCTGGCGACAACTTGGACGAGGCTTTCGAGCGAGCGTCTTCGGAAGCCGCCGCCGCGTTCGGCGACGGTGCGATTTATGTGGAACGATATCTGGCCCGGGCACGTCATATCGAAGTGCAAATCCTCGGCGACGGCGCCGGCAACGTGCGCCACCTTGGCGAACGGGATTGCAGCATTCAGCGCCGGCACCAGAAAATTCTGGAAATCGCGCCCGCCCCGAACCTTGATCCCGCGCTTCGTGAGGGCATTCTGGAAGCCGCGGTGAACCTGGCCGAGAGCCTGGAATACACCAACATCGGCACCTTCGAATTCCTGGTCGATCAGGAGGCAGCCGATTTCGTCTTCATGGAGGCCAACCCACGCCTGCAAGTGGAACACACCATCACGGAAGAGATCACCGGCGTCGATCTGGTGCGGACCCAATTGCGCCTGGCGGCCGGTGCCAGCCTGGATGAACTGGGCATCGGCGCAGACGGACCGCGCCTGCGCGGTTTCGCCGTTCAGGCGAGGGTCAACATGGAGCGCATGGACAGTTCCGGCGCGGCGACGCCGGCGGGGGGTCAATTGACTGCATTCGATCCGCCTACCGGACCCGGTATCCGGACGGATACATTCGGCTATGCAGGTTATGCAACGACGCCACGGTTCGATTCCCTGCTGGCCAAGGTGATCACCCACAGCCCGGACGGCTACCAATCCGCAATCAAGGCAGCCTACCGGTCGTTGTGCGAATTCCGCATAGAAGGCGTGGCGACGAATATCGGATTTCTGCAGAACCTGTTGCGTCACCCTTCGATACTCGAGGGCGATCTCTATACACGCTTCTTGGACGATCACATTGCCGGACTGATCGAAACCGAAGGTCACAAAACTGCATATTATTCCGCGGTCCCCACACAGGATCGCCAACTGGCCGGCGCAAAGGTGGACGAAAGCGATCCCCTCGCCGTTCTGAATTTCGGCCTGTCTGGGGCTTCTGGTATCGGGGCGGACACAGCAAAACCGGCTGACCCTACTCCCGCAGCAGTAACCGTGACCGGACCCGACGGCACCATGCCCGTATTGTCGCCCCTGCAGGGCACCATCGTTGCCCTCAATGTCGCCGAGGGCGACGCGGTCACCATTGGCGCCTCGTTGCTGGTCATGGAATCAATGAAGATGGAGCATGTCATTCAGGCGGAAATCAGCGGCCATGTGCGAGCCGTTGCCGTTTCGCCGGGCGATACCATCTATGACGGCACGCCCCTGTTGTTCGTCGAGGAAGGGGACGTCGTGAACGTGCAGGGCCAGGAGCTTGAGGAAGTCGATCTGGACGAAATCCGCCCCGACCTGCAAGAGGTCTTAGACCGGCGCTTTCTGCACGCCGACGAAGGCCGGCCCAAGGCGACGGCGCGTCGACACGACAAGGGTCAGCGCACAGCGCGAGAGAACATCGCGCAACTGTGCAACATGGATACCTTTGTGGAGTATGCGCCCCTGGTCCTGGCGGCCCAGCGCCAGCGCCACAGTGTCGATACCCTAATTGAGAAAAGCCCGGCCGACGGCCTGATCACCGGCATCGCAGCGGTCAACGACGACAAGTTTGCTGAGCCGGAGAACCGTTGCGCCATCATGTTTTATGATTACACGGTGTTCGCCGGTACCCAAGGCGTACAGAACCACCGCAAGACCGACCGCATTATAGACTTGGCGGAGGAAGGACGCCTGCCCTTCATCCTGTTCGCCGAGGGCGGCGGTGGCCGGCCGGGTGATACAGACCGGACGGGCGGAGATGGCAGCCGAACATTCTCCCGCTTCGCCCAGCTATCAGGCCTTGTGCCCATGGTAGGCATCACCACGGGTCGATGCTTTGCGGGCAACGCCTCGCTGCTGGGATGTTGCGATGTGATTATCGCGACCAAGGACAGCAACATAGGCATGGGCGGGCCGGCTATGATCGAAGGCGGCGGCCTGGGTGTTTTCGCGCCCGAGGATATCGGGCCCATGAGCATCCAGGTCCCCAACGGCGTGGTCGATATTCTCGTTGAAGACGAAGCGGAAGCCATCGACGTGGCGAAGCAGTATCTGTCGTATTTCCAAGGTCCCATCGATGATTGGGAAGCACCCGATCAACGCCAGATGCGCCGGATCGTGCCCGAGAACCGTTTGCGGGTTTATGAGGTGCGGGAGGTCATCGAAACCCTTGCCGATGTGGGTTCGGTCATGGAACTTCGCTCTGGGTTCGGCCACGGGGCGGTGACTTGTCTAATCCGGGTCGAGGGCCGGCCAGTGGGCGTTCTTGCCAACAACCCCAAACATCTGGGTGGCGCCATCGATTCCGACGCTGCCGATAAGGCCGCGCGGTTCCTTCAGCTATGCGATGCCTTTGACATTCCTGTTCTCAACCTGTGTGACACGCCGGGCATCATGGTCGGCCCGGAGATCGAGAAAACGGCCCTGGTGCGACATTCCTCTCGACTGTTCCTGATCGGCGCCAACATGTCAGTGCCGTTCTTCACTATCGTTCTGCGCAAAGGCTACGGCCTGGGCGGCATCGCCATGGCGGGCGGCTCTTACAAGGCGGCCTACTTCACCGTCGCCTGGCCTACCGGCGAATTTTACGGCATGGGTATCGAAGGCGCGGTCAAACTAGGCTATCGCAACGACCTGGCCGCCATCGAGGATCCCGAAGAACGGCTGGCGACCTATCAGCGCATGGTGGACGAGGCCTATGACGGGGCCAAGGCGCTTAATCACGCTTCGTACTTCGGCATCGACGACGTCATCGACCCGGCGGAAAGCCGCCATTGGCTAATCAATTGCCTGAAATCGATCCGCACCGTGCCACGCAATGGCGAAAAGAAACGTCCGGCAGTGGATGCCTGGTAAATAAGCCAGCCGACCCCGGTCGTTGTCGTCTGAACTCGGATCAATTTGCGAAAATATCTAGATTGTTTTGTAAATGATGACGCAAGGTAACATCTGATCTAGTTCAGGTTTAGGTGATCGCAATTTGATTTCTACTAGTGAGTGTCATCACATTTCGCGATTGTTGTATGTGTTAACTAAAATTTCACGGAAGTAATACAGAGATAGATTCGCAGATAGTCCTGGGGTTTGAACGCCATGACGAACGAAATCGGTTCCGGCACACGGGTCAACAATGACACGCCATGGTCATTGCCGTCCGGCGCGCGTTTTCGCCGTCTATTCGGTTACGGTGAAGGCTCGTCGCGGGGCATCCGCTTGCAATTCATCCTGTTCGTCGGGTTCCTTCTCATTTCGGCCGTGCCTGTGCTGCTGTTGTCGCTGTGGCACCAACACACGTCGCTTCGCGACGAGTATGCGTCCGTCCACGAAAAGCATCTGATCATCGCCAAGAACTTGAGCGGTGTCTTCGAACGCTATGCCACCGACGTGACGGAAGGTTTTCGATTTGCGGCTGTTAATGCCGACAACGAGAAAACGAGAGCGGCCTCGGATCAGTTCCTGAGAAAGCTAAGCTTTTGCGACGTCGGTATTTTCGACCGAAGCAACTTCATGGAACAGACCTTGATGATCTCCAGTCCCGGCAAGCGATCCCGGCCGACGGACAAGATTGTCGACATTATGCGGGAGATGGCAGGCAAGACACCAGGCCAAGTGGTCCTCTCGAATGTTATCCGCGATGAAGGCAAACCTTTTCTGTTCGCGGCGATGACGCTGCCAGGTTCACGCGTGGCTGTAGGAACGCTGACCACCAACTACATACGTAAGATCCAAAGGCAAATTGCATTCGGCGAACGTGGCCACTCCATGGTGGTTGATGCCAACGGCGTCGTTATTGCCCATCCCAAAAAGGAATGGGAAGAAACATCCAAGAACGCCTCGAAGCTGTCGGTCGTGAAGGCAATGATGCGCGGCGAAACCGGCGTTTCGGAATTCTTTTCGCCGCCCATGAAGGCCAACATGATCGCCGGGCACACCGCGGTGCCGGGGGTCGGTTGGGGCGTCATGGTGCCCCAGCCAGTGGCAGAGCTTGAGGCCAGGGCCAATGAGGCCGAGCGCAACGGATTTTTGATTGCCATCATCGGCATGATCCTGGCGACAATATTTAGCTGGATTCTGGCGCGTCATTTGGCCAAGCCGATCATGGCGATCGACGATGCTGCCGTTGCCGTCACATCAGGCGAGTTGAGCACACAAGTTGCCGCATTGCCGCCAGGCAGTCCGCGGGAGCTGCACAGCCTTTCCTGGGCCTTCAATGGCATGGTCCGGCAAATCCAAGAAAGGGAGGAAAAGCTGAGGGTGGCAATGGAAACGGCCGTTGCGGCAAACAGAGCCAAGACCGAATTCCTTGCCAATATGAGCCACGAACTCCGTACGCCGATGAATGCCATTATCGGATTTTCGGAAATGATGAAGGTAGAAACGTTCGGTCCCATCGGCGCGGCACAATATGCCGAATACGTCAGCGACATTCACGATTCAGGCAGCCATCTGATGAACGTTATCAATGACGTTTTGGACATGTCCAAGATCGAGGCTGGCCAGCTCGAACCGTCGTTTGACAATATCAATATGAAAGACGTGGCTGCGACCTGCGTCTCTTTCTCGTCAGAGCGGGCGCGGCAAGGCCTCGTCTCCCTGACCACCGATATTCAGGAAGACCTGCCAAAAGTGCGGGCGGACGAGAGGATGATGAAGCAGATCATCCTCAACCTTCTCTCCAATGCCATCAAATTCACAGCGGAATATGGCGAGGTGAAACTTTCCATACATGCCGACAATGAAACCGGCTGCGTCATCTCGGTGCGTGATACCGGCATCGGCATGGATCCCGCCAAGCTCGACATAGTGATGCAACCGTTTGGCCAAATCGATGCCAAACTTGACCGTAAGTATGAAGGTACGGGTCTCGGGCTGCCGCTGGTCAAATCCATGGCGGAAATGCACAACGCTGTATTGAACATTGATACGGCCCCGGGGAAAGGCACGACCGTGACCATTACCTTACGGCCTGAACATGTGATGGACGAACGGCACCTGCTTAGCGTATCCACTGTCCACTAGAGCCGGAAGTCGCCCGTCTATTCGCTGACCACCACGATTTTCGGTATTTGCGACGCCGACATAGCAGCCAAATCCATTCCGCCGTGCTATCCTGGGCGGCATGGACCCAAGCGATCCGGATTCTTCTCCCCGACATAGCGGCAAGCCAGGCTTGCCGTTCTTTTATGGCTGGGTGGTGGTGGCCATAGCCTTCATCACCATGGGCATCGGGGTCAATTCACGCACTGCATTTTCGTTGCTGTTTCCACCCATCTTGGATGAATTCGGCTGGAGCCGGGGCAGCCTGGCGGCGACTTTTTCCATCGGCTTCGTGGTTTCCGCCATGATCACGCCCCTGGTCGGCGTGATGATGGACCGGGCGGGGCCCCGCATCGTCCTGCCCGCCGGCGGGGTTCTGGTCAGCCTGGGCCTGATGTCGGCAACATTCGGGACCGCGCCGTGGCACTTCTATCTCACACTGGGTGTGCTGGTGGTCGGCGGCTCCATCATCATCAGCTATATCGGCCATACGCTGTTCGTCCCCAACTGGTTCACCCGGCGCCGTGGCTTGGCCCTGGGTCTGGCTTTTGCCGGCGTGGGCGTCGGCTCGGTGACCATCTTCCCGTGGATGCAACATTCCATCGACACGGCGGGTTGGCGGGAAAGCTGTTGGGTTTTGGCCTTCCTCATCCTTGCCGTCATCGTGCCGCTGAACCTGATCTTTCAGCGCCATCGGCCCGAGGATATGGATCTGCTGCCCGATGGCGAGGCAGAACCCACGGAAGCCGTGGAACAGAACGGCACCCTGGCCGAACGCATCATTGTCGATCGCGCTTGGACGGAAACAGAATGGACGATCGGGCTTGCCATGCGTACGGGCCGGTTTTGGTGGCTGCTGACGTCATTTATCAGCGCCCTGTACGTCTGGTACGCGGTACAGGTGCACCAAACGAAATATCTGATCGACGTAGGCATTTCCGCCGAAGTCGCCGCCTTCGCCCTGGGTCTTGTCGGACTAACGGGTGTCGTCGGCCAGATCGCCGTCGGGCACTTGTCGGACCGGGTCGGACGGGAATGGGCCTTCACCGTCGCTCTTCTAGGCTTTTTGGCAACATATGCTTGCCTGTACCTACTGCGGGTCTGGCCCGACCTTTGGCTGATGTACCTGATGGTGGGGCTGCAGGGTTTTCTTGGCTATGGCACGGCGACCGTGTTCGCGGCTACCCCGGCGGACCTGTTCGCGGGCAAGCACTATGGCGCCATTTTCGGGATCCTGGCGACCGCGGCCAGTGCTGGCGCGGCGTTGGGGCCCTGGCTGACCGGACTGTCGTTCGATGTCCAGGGCAACTATGACAAGTCCTTCGTGCTTGCCATGGTGGTCTGCGTGATTTCCATTGCGGCCATGTGGATGGCGGGCCCGCGCAAAGTCAGGTTGGTCCCCGGACGCTTGCCGCCCGACTAGCCCCCGTCGAGACAGACCGTTTGCAAGGCCTGCCGCGCGCCATCATCAAGACCAAGAACATCCTCGAAATAGCGCTCGAACGTGCCGCACTGACTCTCGATGGCATCGAAGGCAGCGTTTAAATACTCTTCCCGGGCGGAGAATATCGACGCCACGGTCTCGGCATCCATACCGGGCCGTTCCCGGCCTGCGCGATCCCAATATTGATTGGTCAGAAGATAATCATCGAACACGGTCTCCCGCGGCACGCCGAGGGCCATCAGTGTCAGTGCTGCGGCGGTACCGGCCCTGTCCTTGCCGGCCGTACAATGCACCACAACCCGCTCGCCTTCCGCCAGGCGGCGCATCAAGGTCCCGTATCCGTTGGCGTAACGAAACGGGTAGTGCTGGTAATTCTCTAGCATGCGTTCACGGGCGATACGGGCGATGTCGGGCGAGAACTGATAAGCGTCGAGCACGGATTGGGTAGGTGCCACATCCAGCCCCAACTCCAGAACCGTCACTTGATCATGGCCAAGGAAACGAGATGGTTCCTCCACCCGTTCGTGGCCATAACGCAGATCGACCGCTGTATTCACCCCCAGGGCGCAGACCGTTTCCACATCCTGATCGGTGAGCAGGGCAAGGGTGTCGGAGCGGAACATGGTCCGCCATTTCGTGGTCTTGCCGTCAGCCGTCTGATAACCGCCCAGGTCGCGAAAATTGCTCACGCCCTCCAACTCTATACGCCGCTCCATGCGCGCTTCATCCTTCATTTTAAATGCTCTTCAAACCAGTCCAGAGAGGCCTGGCGCGATTGTTCCAGCAACGCCGTATAGGGGTCGTAATGACGTCCGGGCAGGCTCACCAATTTCTTGGGCTCGCCAGCGTTGGCAAAGGCTTCGCGCTGCCATTCCACAGGCGTTTGCGTATCCTGATCGGCGATGATCATCAGCAGAGGCGTCGGCGCGATGCGGCCGATGAAGGCGCCGGGCTCGTAGCCGCGCAACAGATCAAGGCTGCGGATGGTGATCTCGTTGGCATAGAGGCCGTCGCGGTCCACCGCCTCTGCCCACTCCGCGGTTTCGGTATCGGGCAGCGCCGCCGGCGTTACGCCGGGCCTCTCGCCCTGGGCCCTGGCATCCCGGTCGGCGGCCAGGCGGTCCAGGAATCGTTGCCGGCTTTTCTCGGGCACCCAGGCATCAAATGTCCGCTGGCCCGAAATAAGAGGCACCTGGGAGACCACACATTTCACCCGCCGGTCCAGGGCCGCCACGGTCAGGGCATGGCCGCCGGTGTTCAGGTAAAGCAGCGCCTCGTGCCCGAGCG
>CAYFPL010000004.1:0-158375 GCA_964344935.1 uncultured Rhodospirillaceae bacterium | reverse complement strand
CCGGAATAGGAGGTGCCCCAGAGGCCGATCCGGTTCGGGTCGGCAAAAGGCAGGTTGCGGGCGTATGAGATCACCGCGCGCGTGTCCTCCACCTGCTGCCAGGGATCCGTCTCGTGGCGCGGCCAGCCGGACGAGGCGCCATAATTGCGATGGTCATACGCCAGGACTGCAAAGCCGGCCGCGGCGTATGTGGCGGCATAATCATCCAGGCCCATGGCCATGAGGGCGGAAAACCCATGGCTCATGACGATCAAAGGTGCCGGGCCCTCCTGGGGATAAAGCCACCCGGCCAATTTCTCGCCATTGGCTTCGATGACGATGTCCTGCCGCTCGCTCATAATGCCAATACTTCTTTTGCCTGCTCCAAGGTCACAACATCATCCTGCAAAAGCAAGTCCCCCGCGGCGCGGTCAAAGCGGTTTTCGCCCGCGGCGAGCGGATCCTGCGGTAACAGCCTGTGATCAACCACCATGCGAGAAAGCAACAGGCGTCGGGCATCACCGCCCGCGGCGCCGGTCCGCGCCCCTTCCCAGGCCAACAACACGGCCGATGCGATATGGTAAAGCGCGTCGGTGGCGAGCCGCCCCTTGTCCTCCTGGGCGGGGTCCTGTGCCACGGCCTCCGCGAATGCCACAACGCGTTCCAATTGCGCCAAGAGCAGTCCCTGGAACTGACCAGGCAAGTCAGGCACCTGATCGATCCTGTCCCGTAGCGCCGCCGCCAGGGTTTCATGGGCGCGGATCCTGCGGATGGCACGGGTGATAACATCAAGGGCGTTGATGTTCGATGTCCCTTCCCACAGCAGCCCAACCTGTGCGTCTCGGATCAGGCGTGGGTTGACCCAATCTTCGATATAGCCGTTGCCGCCCCTGATCTCCATGGCGCCGGTGGCGACGGGCACGTTATCGCGACAGGCGCGAAATTTCAGAAGCGGCGTCAAGATGCGCACAAGCCTTTCCGACGTGCCGTCATCCATCCCCGCCTGGGCCATGATGTGGCCGGTGAACATGAACATGCTCAGGGCCTGCTCCGTGGGCACCATGATCTTCATCAACTGGCGGCGCAGAAGAGGAAATTCGATGATTTTCTGACCGAACTGATGGCGATTTCGGGCCACCTGGAGAGATTCATTCAAACATCGGCGCATCATGGCGGCCGCCCGCACACCGTGCGAGAGACGGGAAAGACTGACCGTCCGCATGATCTGCTTGATGCCGGTGTGCAATTCGCCGATCAAGTACCCAACCGCGCCGTCCAGGCTGACCTCGCCCGAGGCCATGGACCAGGTGCCCAGCTTCTCCTTCAGGCGCACGATGCGGTAGTGGTTGCGGCCGCCGCCAGGCAGTTCGCGGGGCACCAGAAACATGCTCAATCCCCGGCTGCCCGCGACCGCGCCTTCCGTACGGGCCAGCAGCAAAATCAATTCAGCATCGGCGTTGGAACAGAACCACTTATCACCCGTGATCCGCCAATGATCTCCCTCCGCCCTTGCCATGACCTCGATGTTGCCAACATCCGAACCTGCGCCTTGTTCTGTCAGGAACTGAGCGCAGCGCCAAAGCTGATCCACATCGTTGGTCAGCATACGTGGCAAATAGCGATCCTTTAGCGCCGCACCGGCCTCGTTGCGCACGAGGGTCAGACCAGTATCGGCCATGGAAACCGGACACATCAGCCCAAACTCCCCCTGTACGAACAGGTATTGGAAGATGTAGCGCACCAGTGGAGGCATCACTTCCGGCCAACCGAATACGCCCTCCACATGGCACATGCGGTGAATGGAGAATTCGCCATAGGCCAACTTTTCCATTTCGCGATAGGACGGATGATATTCGATGAATTCTTCATCCCGTCCCCTACGGTCACGGACATGGAGTATCGGCGGATGCCTATCGGCGATGCGAGCCAGTTCGTCCAGGCGGCCGCCGGCCAATTCGCCCAGACGCTCCATCTGCGGCTCCACAACGGCGCGCAGTTCGCTGGGCAGATAGGCTTCGATCCCTTGTTGCAGGCCTCTGTCGACCGCAAAGAAGTTCATCCCTGCGCAGTCTGGCGCCACCCAGTCAGCACCCTGCGGCGCCTCGCTCATGCCGCTTGCACCGCCTTGAGGACCGGGGCCCAATCTTCCACCATGTCCTCGCGGCCAGGATTGTATTGCACTGCGATTTGGCTATAGCCGGCGTTTTTCAAGTTCGTCAGCCGTTCCACCAGTTCATCCCTGGTACCGGTGAAGGTCTTTTCTTGGATCAACTGACCGGTGACAAGCGGACGCTCGTCATCGCGGACAAACATCATGTGGCCACGGTGGAGCGAGAGATATTTGGCGTCTTCCGGCTGATAGCCCTGATAGAGCTTGTGGTATCGATCCACCAATTCCCGCTGCCAATCGGGCAGGTTGATGATTTCGCCGGTCTTCGCCTCTGCCTCGACGATGGCATGCATAAAGATGGCGGCGCCGGGGCCGGCATGGGCGATGGCGCGGTCGCTGTCATAGGCTTCGCCCTCCTCCAATACGCAACCGAGGGTGAGCATGGTGGCATAGAGGTCGTCCGGCTGGTTCCCGGCCTCTGCCCAGGCGGCCTGCATGCGCTCCAGATCCCGAACGCCCGTGCGTTCGGTAAAGACGATGTCGATCCAGCCCGCCTTCAGCTTGGCGGTCAAGGCGCGGCTGCGGGGACCAAAGGCAGAAACATGCAAAGGTAAAGGCGCCTCAATATCGATTAGGCCCAGATCAGGGTTCAGGAAATTCGCCTTCGGGTGCTTCCCTTCGAACGGCACCGCGACGATGTCGCCGGACAGCATGCCGTATACGGCCTGGATATGCTCTTCCATGTCGTCCATTTTCATGGCGCCATAGCCCATGGTGCGCCGGCCGGTGAAGCCGGTGCCGACACCGAAATCGATGCGCCCGGGCGCCATGGCGTTCAGGGTGGCGAAGGCGTTCGCGGTAACCGGCGCGATACGGTTGGAGGGGATCAGCACGCCGGTGGCCAGCCGGATTTTGCTGGTTCGCATGGCCGCCGCCGCCATGGCCACGAAGACATCGCCGCACAATTGCTGGGTGTCATAGAACCAGGCGTAGTCAAAACCCAATTCCTCGGCCCGCTCGACAATCTTCCAGCTCTCCGCGCCCGAGGGCACGCCAAGTCCGATATCCATCACATGTTCTCCTATAGCGAGGCGAGGACGTCGTCGCTGGACCGGTAGTTCAGATCCAAATCCCGGGCCACGGCCTCATAGGTGACCTGGCCGCCATGCACGTTCAGGCCCTCTTTCAAGTGCGGGTCGTCGCGCATGGCCTGGGCAAAGCCCTTATCGGCCAAGGCCAGCATGAACGGCATCGTCGCGTTGTTGAGCGCAAACGTCGATGTACGGGCCACCGCGCCCGGCATATTGGCGACGCAGTAATGCACCACGTCGTGCTTGCGGTAGGTGGGATTTTCGTGGGTCGTCGCCTTGGCCGTCTCGATACAGCCGCCCTGGTCGATCGCCACGTCGACGATGACCGCGCCCCGGCGCATGTTCTTGACCATGTCTTCCGTCACCAGGCGTGGTGCGGCGGCACCCGGCACAAGCACGGCGCCGATCACCAGATCGGAGTTCGCCACATGCTGTTCGATGGTATCCACCGTGGAATAGATGGTGTTGAGTGAGGACGAGAACTGATCATCCAGTTCCTTGAGGCGACGCAGGTTGAGGTCAATCACCGTTACCCGCGCTTCCGAGCCGATGGCGATGCGGGCCGCATTTGAGCCTACGACACCGCCACCCAGGATCAGCACATCGGCCGCCGGCACGCCCGCGACACCACCCAAGAGCGCGCCACGACCGCCCTGTTCCATCTCAAGGCAATGGGCCCCGGCCTGGATCGACATCCGACCCGCCACCTCGCTCATGGGCGCCAAAAGCGGCAGGCCGCCGAAACCATCAGTCACCGTCTCGTAGGCGATTGCCGTTGCGCCTGATGCCATCAAACCCTTGGTCTGTTCCGGATCAGGGGCGAGGTGGAGGTAGGTGAACAGCACCTGGCCTTCCCGCAGCATGGCGATCTCCGCCGGCTGGGGTTCCTTTACTTTGACGATCATGTCGGCGCGGGCAAAGACTTCCGCCGGATCATCCACCACCTCGGCGCCGGCGGCGGAATAGTCCTCGTCCATAAGTCCGATCGCCGCGCCCGCCCCGCTCTGCACCACGGCGCCATGGCCATGATGCACCGCCTCGCGCACCGCCGTCGGCGTCAGGCCGACTCGGTATTCATGGTTCTTGATCTCCTTCGGAACTCCGATCAACATAAATCCGGCCCTTCTCTCGCCGGTCAGTCGAGCGCTTTTATGACGTTGCCGGTGATTTCGACCATTTCGTCGATATGGCTCTTCTCCAGGATCAGGGGCGGCGAAAGGGCAATGATATCGCCGGTGACCCGGATCATCAGGCCTGCCTCATAGGCCTTGATGCAGGCTTCCATACCCCGTTTGCCCGGCGCACCCTCGCGGGCTGACAATTCGATGCCGGCCACCAGACCGATGTTGCGGATGTCGACGACGTTCGGCAGACCCTTGAGAGAATGCACCGCCTCCTGCCAATAGGGGCTGAGATCGGCGGCCCGCTGGAACAGACCCTCTTCTTCGTAGACTTCCAATGTCGCCATTGCGGCAGCGCAGGCCAGGGGATGGGCCGAATAGGTATAACCGTGGAACAGTTCTATCCCCTCAGGGCTCTCTTCCATGAAGGCGTCATAGATCTTGTTGTCCGCCGCCACGGCACCCATGGGCACATAGCCCGAGGTCAGGCCCTTGGCCATGGTGAACATATCGGGCTTGATATCGAAATATTCCGAGGCGAACGAGGCTCCCAGACGGCCGAAACCTGTGATGACCTCGTCAAAGATCAGCAGAATGCCGTGCTTGGCAGTGATTTCCCTGAGCCGCTCCAAATAGCCCTTGGGCGGGACCAGAACGCCGGTGGACCCGGCCATGGGCTCGACAATCACAGCGGCGATGGTGGAAGCGTCATGCAGGGCGACCATTTCCTCCAACTCGTCCGCCAGATGCGCGCCCCATTCGGGCTGGCCCTTGGAAAAGGCGTTCTTTTCCAGGTTGTGGGTATGGGGCAGATGATCGACGCCGTTGATCAGCGGTCCATAGAACTTTCTGTTGTAGGGAATACCGCCGACCGAAATGCCGCCGAAGCCGACGCCGTGATAGCCCCGGGCCCGCCCGATCAGACGGGTGCGCGACGCCTCACCCCGGATGCGGTGATAGGCCAGGGCGATCTTGAGGGCCGTATCCACGGCTTCCGAGCCGGAGTTGGTGTAGAAAATCCGATCCATGCCGTCAGGCGTGATGCCCGAGAGTTTCTGGGCCAACTCGAACGCCAGCGGCTGGCCGAACTGGAACGACGGCGTGAATTCCAGAGTTTCCGTCTGGGCCTTGACCGCCTCTACCACCTTGGGATGGCCGTGCCCGATATTGACGCACCATAGACCGGCGGAGCCGTCGAGGACGTCACGGCCATCGTGGCTTTTGTAGTGCATACCCTTGGCCGAAACCAGCAAACGAGGTGCGGCCTTGAACTCCCGGTTGGAGGTGAAGGGCATCCAGAATTGCGAGAGATCGTTTGGTTGGGATTCGGCGGTGGTCAGGGGCTTGTTCATGGTGAACTCCATCAAGGCTAGACGCGCAGCTTAGCAAGCCGCGGTCGGCAGAAAAACCAATTTGAACGGAACGGATCCTTAATCCCGGTCGGGCAGCAGATCCATGATCTGTTCCAATTTTGCAATGCGTTCGTTCAACGGCAGCTTGCTGTCCATGCGTATGGTCAGGGCATTGATGCCGGCGTCACGGTAGGTTTCGAAACGCTTGCGCACCATGTCTTCGGTACCGATGGCACCGAATTCGGTGACCATGGCGTCGGGTACCCGGTCGATAGCCTCCTGCCGCTTGCCGTCTTTCCAGAGGCGCTGGATGGCAAGGGCGTCTTCGGTATAGCCGGCCCGCTTGAAAGCATCGTTGTAGAAATTGGTCTTCTCCGAGCCCATGGCGCCCATGGAAAAGGCCACACCGGGGCGGTGGGCATCGATCAATTCCTCTACGTTATCGCCGATTGCCACATTGCAGGAAGAATGCAGGTCGATGTCGGCCAAGCTGCGCCCGGCTGCCTCCGCGCCTTTGCGCAGATGATCCATATGCGCCTCGGCGTGATCCGGCGAGAACGAGGTGCCCAGCCAGCCGTCGGCCGCCGCACCGGTATACTCAAGCGACTTCGGGCCCAGCGTGGCGAGATAGATAGGGATGTCCATGGGCGGGTGGTCCAGACGCAAGGCCTTGCCTTCGCCGCCCGGGCGGGGCAACACGAAATGCTTGCCTTCGTAAGTCAACTTCTCGCCCTTGAAAGCCATGCGGATAATGTCGACGGTTTCCTTCAGGCGGCCCAGTGGCGCCTTGTAGGATACGCCCTGCAGCCCTTCCACAACCTGGGGTCCGCTGACGCCGAGGCCGAGGATGAAACGGCCGTTGGTCAAATTGGCCAGGGAGAGTGCCGTCATGGCGGTCATCGACGGGGTCCGGGCGCTGATCTGCATAATACCCGTGCCCAGCTTTATCTTTTCGGTCTTGGCGCCCAGGAAGGCCACCGCGGTGACCGCATCCTGGCCCCACGCCTCAGCCGACCAGGCGTAGTTGACGCCAAGTTTTTCGGCCTGCTGGATGTAGTCCACCAAACCCAGGACATCGACCCGGTTATAGGCGCCGATGGAAATGGATATCTTCATCACTCGATCTCTTTCATTGCTTAGCCGGGGGCGAATGCGGGGCCCTTGGGGCACAGGCGGACGCCGGGGCGAAGGTTCTTGTAGGGCAGACTTTCAGGCCGATCAATGCTGGCGCCCGGCGCCTCGACAACCAGGATCTGCTCGGCGATGTCAGTGAAGTCAGCACGGAAATGCACACTACTTTTCAGGCCCAGGATTTTCTGATCCGCCGGCTCGCAGCCCAAATGGCGGAACATTTCCTTATCCGCCGCCTGCATGCGATGGGTAGAGACAACGACAGAAACGCCGCCCTTGCGCAGCAAGGCCATGGGTCCCAAATTCGGCGTCGCGCCTCTATAGAACGGCCCGGTGCAGGTGAAGCGGCCATCGCTCAAGGCAACGACTTCGAAACGGCCCTCGTAGGGCGGATCGCCGTCGGTGTAGACCTTGCCGCCAAGTTTCACATCGATCATGGCACCCTGCCCCGCCGCATGCGCCTGGGCGGCAGATTCGCCGTCCACCAGGATACCCAACAAAGCGCCGTCGGCGCCCTGTTCGATCAAGGCACGCAGCAATCCGGTGGTATCGGACGTAGCCCCCGCACCGCAGTTGTCCTGCACATCCGCAAGGACGAATGGTTTGTGAGCGTTCGAGGCGATGGCCTGAGATACAGCCGTTGTTGGGCTCAACCGTTCCACTTGGAATTCCGCTTCCTGCGCCAGAATGGCGTCGTGAAGGGCATCCGCGGCCCGATCGGCGGCATCCTGATCGTCGCCATAGGCGACGACCACGGGACCGCAATGCCAGATATCTGCGGGTGGAAAACCAGGTGTGAATGACATCGATCGCATACCGGGTTCCGCTTCCAATGCAGCCAACAATTCATATGTGCCGGCGGTGGGCTCGGCCATGGTGCATTGGCCCGTAAGCGGCATCAGAAACGGCAGGGCGCGATGGGCCTTTGCCGGGCGGGCCTGATCGGGGTCAGAAAGGATGGCGTGCAAATATCGGGCCGCGCGAGCTCCAGTGTCGGCCATGTCCACGTGGGGATAGGTGCGATAGGCAATCAGGCCGTCGCAATTTGCGAACATCTGCTCGGTCGTATTGCTGTGCAAATCCAGGCTGACAACCAGAGGCACGTCTTCGCCTAGCCGGGCCCGCACCCGGGCTAGCAACTCACCTTCACCGTCTTCAAAATGCTCGCAGACCATGGCGCCGTGCAGGTCGAGATAGACCGCATCAAAGGGTTCGGCATCATCCAGCGCCGTCAGCAGCATCTCGGCATAGGTTTCAAAGGCATGTTCGGCTACATGGGCCGACGGGATGGCGCAGCACCAGACCAGAGGCAATGTTTCATGGCCCAGAGCATGGGCCTGTTCCATGAAACCGGCGATGGCGATATTCTTGCCCGGCATCACGGCCGGGATCTCTTCGCCCACGGATAGCCCGGGAAAGCTCTCGGCTCTGACGAAATCCTCCCAGGTGGCTTTGGTTGGCGCGAATGTGTTGGTCTCGTGCAAAAAGCCGGCGATGGCGATCCTGCTCATCGGCAATATTTCCTCGTTTCAGATGTTGTTTGCGGACGTTCCGGTTATGACAGGAACACGCCCTTACCGGTGGTTTGCTGATCGAACAGTTGATAGGCCTCCTCGGCCTGATCCAGCGACCAGCGAT
Source organism: uncultured Rhodospirillaceae bacterium (assembly GCA_964344935.1). GTDB lineage: Bacteria > Pseudomonadota > Alphaproteobacteria. Next base: position 149,953 of record CAYFPL010000004.1, on the reverse strand, counting down.
GGGTAAACAGCGCGTCCACATCTATGTTCCGGTCCGCCACGAACCGGGCGCATTCCGCCTGGCCAATGGTGGAGAACGTCCAAGAAGCAACGATGGTCAATTGCTTGCGGATCATGTCGCGGCTGACGTCGATGGTGACATCACCGCCCTCGCCCACGAACCCCACTGTGCCCCAGGTGCGCGTCGCCTGCACCGCTGCCAGGCGTGCCGGCGCGACACCGGAACAATCCAAGGTCTTGTCGGCGCCGGCGCCGTGCGTCAGGTCCTTAATGGCAGCGACGGGATCATCGCTCCCTGAATTGACACAAGCGTCAGCGCCAAACGATTTCGCAAGTTCCAGGCGCTCCGGCCCGATATCAACGGCAACAACCCGCGCGCCCATGGCCGTCGCCAATTGCACCGCGGACAAGCCCACCGGGCCCTGGCCGAAAACCGCCACGGTGTCCCGGCCCGTCAACCCGATGCGGCGCAGTGCGCCGAATGCTGTACCCGTGCCGCATGAAATCGCAGCGCCGGTTTCGAACGACAATTCGTCCGGCAGGGGCACGAGGGTCCGTACCGGCACTTTCATGTACTTTGCATGGGCACCATGCCCGGTCGCGCCATAGACGGTGATCCCTTCCGGACACAATTGCGACCAGCCGGAGCGGCAGTCGTTGCAGACACCGCAGCCGGCATAATGATGATCCATCACCCGCTGCCCAATCCGGGCCTCGGCCTCCGTCACCCCCGCTCCCACTTCGGCCACCACGCCACAAGGCTCGTGTCCCGCGATCACCGGTTCGCCGTCACCGCCAAGGCCCAAGGACCCTGTGCCACCGCCTGACCTGGCACGATAAAACTTCAGATCGCTGCCACACATGCCGGACGCCTTGATCTCGAGAACCACTTCGCCTGGACCCGGTGTCGGATCTTCAAAGGTCCTAAACTCAAGCTTTCTGTCTCCCAAAAATACGACGCCTTTCATTCCAAATCCCTTTGCCGGCAGAGTGATTCAACGAGTTGGCTTTGAGGTTAATGCAAATGGGCGGCGCCGTCATGTCTGCCGCAAATAGACATTACAGCGCGTAGATTGGAATGGAATTTGTAACGTCCAGGTTACAGAATTACGTATAAAAAGTAGTAAAACCTTGACATCCCTCAAGAGCTTTCGACCAACACGCCTACAGACTTGTAATTCTAATATATAGAAAAATTGCCACTTAAGGCTTTAAACCGTTTCTTAATCGTTTCTCCCTATGAACGTATTGATTGAATTTCGGAAATCGGCCGCATGATCGGTTTCGCGAAAAGGGGAATTCAATCGGGCTTCCCTGGAAGCTCACTGCAAATGGGGGACAACTATGAAATTGCCTGAACTTAAGATTGCCGGGCGCCTTGGCGTCGGCTTTGGAGTCCTGGTGTTGGTGCTGATAAGCGCCGTCGCAACCACGTTGTTCGAGGTTAACGGGGTTAAAAACATCACGGACAGGATCGTTGAATTGCGCACGCCCACATCACAGGCGAGCGCACGTCTGGTGAACAATATCAATGCCTCTCTAGCCTCCCTGCGGGGCTGGATGCTGACGGGGAACCAGGCCTTCAAGGCTGAACGCTCCGCCGTTTGGTCGGATATCGCGGAAGTCAGCTCTGATCTGGACCGACTGTCGCAGAACTGGACCAATCCGAAGAATCAGGAAGCCTGGGCTGAGATGAAGGTCGTTCTTGCTGAATTCGCCGAGGCACAAGCGAAGGTGGAAGCCATCGCGCATACACCTGAAGAGCAGCCGGCAACCCATATTCTGGTGCGTGATGCCGCGCCTCTCGCCAACATTCTGGTTACCGAGATCACCAACATCATCAACCACGAGGCCAAGCAGCCGGCCACGCCGGAGCGCAAGGCGCTTTTGGGCATGATGGCCGATACCCGCGGCACCACCGCCCGGGGCCTAGCCAACATTCGGGCGTTTCTTTTAACAGGCGATCAGAAATTCAAGCAGGGCTTTGAAGTGATGTGGAAGAAGAACACCCTGCGCTTCGGCCATCTGAAGGAGAACCAACACCTTTTGACCCCCGAACAGTTGGATAGTTTCAAGAAATTCGACGCCGCGCGGGAAAAATTCGCGCCATTGCCGCCGAAAATGTTCTCGATCCGGGCTTCGAAGAAATGGAACATGGCCAACTATCTCCTAGTCACGGAAGCCGCTCCCCGGGCCGGCAAGATCCTGAACAAGCTGCTGGGACCGAAGGCCGAAGACGGCTCGCGCTCCGGCGGCATGGTGGACAATCAAAAACGGCTGCTAAATGTAGATGCCGAGGAGAATGCCGGATTGATCACGACGTTGCTGGTTTTGCAGTGGGTTATTCTGGGCTTGGGCGTCGCCATCGCCATCGCCATCGCCTATCTGACCACCCGCTCCATCGTACGGCCTGTCAATGCGATGACGGGGGCGATGGGGCAACTGGCGGACAACGACCTTTCGACCGAGATTCCGGCCCTGGAGAACAAAGACGAAGTGGGTGACATGGCCCGCGCCGTTCAGGTCTTCAAGGACAATATGATCAAGGCCGAAGAGTTGGCCGCCGCCCAGCGCAAGGAAGAAGAGATGAAAGAGGCTCGCCGGGTGAGATTGGAGGAGCTGGTCAACGCCTTTGACAAGGACGTTGGCGAGGCCATGCAGGTTGTCGGCGCCTCTGTCGAGCAGATGCAGGCGTCCGCCTCCAGCATGACGGCAACGGCGGAACAGACCAACCAGCGCTCGGCCAACGTTGCCGCGGCCGCGGAGCAAGCGGCCTCCAACGTTCAAACAGTAGCCACGGCCGCCAACGAATTGACCTCATCCATTGCTGAAATCTCTCGGCAAATGGCCAATTCCTCCGGCAAGGCCAAGGATGCCGTGACCGAGGCCGAGAATGCCTCGCAGCAAATCCAGGGCCTGGCCACGGCGGCGCAAAGCATCGGCGATGTCATCGACCTGATCAACGACATCGCCTCGCAAACCAACCTGCTGGCACTGAATGCCACCATCGAGGCGGCACGTGCGGGTGACGCCGGCAAGGGCTTTGCCGTGGTCGCATCAGAGGTCAAGAACTTGGCCACGCAGACCAGCAAGGCGACCGACGATATCGCCAATCAGATCAGCGGTATTCAGGGCGCGACGGAGGAATCCGTATCCGCCATTGGCAGCATCTCTAGCGTGATCGACGAGATCAACGGCATTGCCGCCACGGTTGCCGGTTCGGTCGAAGAACAGGGCGCCGCAACGGAAGAGATCGCGCGCAGTGTCAATCAGGCCGCCTCTGGCACCCAAGAGGTGACGTCGAACATTTCCGATGTCAGCAATGCCGCCAGTGAGACCGGGGCCGCCGCCAGTCAGGTGGCCCAGGCCTCGAGCGAGCTCAAATCTCGGGCGGATCGCCTGCGCAATCAGATCGAAACCTTCCTTCGCGAGGTGCAGGCCGCCTAACGAAGGAATATTGGCTCAAAATAGGGGCGGTGGACGTACGACCACCGCCCCATTTTCTTGGCTTTTGTAGGATTGGCTACCTGTTTTTTCCCAGGAAGCCGAACAGATGGCCGGCGATCTTGCGGATCTGGATCTCCTCTGCCCCTTCCGTGATGCGGTAACGGCGATGATGGCGGTAAATGTGCTCGAACGGTTGGTTGCGGGTATAGCCTTCACCGCCGAACACCTGCATGGCGCGATCGGAGGCCTCCCAGACAAGGCGGTTGGCCCGGTAATTGGCCATGGAGACCTGGTCTGTGACCGCCATGTGGTTATGTTGATCCAGGTTCCAGGCGGTCTTGTAAACCAAGTTGCGCACCATTTCCGCCTCGGTATGCAGTTCCGTTAGGGGGAATTGAATGGCCTGATTGGTGGCCAGGGGCTTGCCCCAGGTGGTGCGCTGGCGGGCATAGGCCACGGCCTCGTCGATGCAAAATTGTGCCGCGCCCAGGGAGGAGGCAGCCTGACGGATGCGGTTTTCGTGCAGGAAGGTCTGGGCCACGATCAGGCCGTCGCCTTCATCGCCGAGATAGGATTCATCGTCCACTGGCATGCGCACGTCATTGATGGCAACGATGCCGTGATCGGATGGCATATTGAAGGTCCAATCCATCTTCACCACTTCAAAGCCGGGCGCAGTCACCGGAACCAAAAAGGCGGTAATCCCCATGCCTTCGCCGGGCTTGCCGGACGTCCGGGCGAAAACCAGATCATGGGTTGCCTCGTGAATGCCGGAATTGAAGCGCTTGTTGCCATTGATGACCCATTCATCGCCCTGTTTGACGGCCGTGGTCTCCATATAGGTGGCGTCGGAGCCGTGATTGCGTTCCGTCAGGCCGAATCCGACACGGCGCCCACCGGTAATGAGGGCGGGCAGGAACTCCTCCTTCTGGGCTGGGGTGCCGAAGCGCCACATCATGTGCACCAGGGGAAAATTGCCAACGATGGAGGATTCGTTCTGCAGATCGTTGTGCAGGCCAAGGCCCTTGTGGGCCAGGTGTTCCCGGATCATCGCCATCGCCAGGTTCGAGCCATCCTGACCGCCGATTTCCTTGGGCAAGGCAAAGCGCAGATGCCCGGCCGCATCCGCCCGGTCCTTCATTTCCCGCAGCAGAGATTCCCATTCCTTGGTCGGTTTGCCGTCATTGTCCCAATCGGTCCGGGCGTTCTCCCGGCGGTGGTCGAAGAACTGCATATTCTCCTGTTCAAGGGGCTTGATCTCTCGCTCGATAAATTCATCTAATTCATCAAGTTTTTCATGTATCTCTTTGGGAATATTGAAGTCCATGACCTAGGTACTCTCCTCCACACATTCCTTCAACAGATCCAGCGCCGCTTTCGTGAAGACCCACATATTGGCCTCCCGATCGCTATCGCCCGTCTCCAAAGTAATGACCTTTTCCACCGGACCGCTAACCGCCAGGCAGGTGTGGCCGGCGGCATCACCATAGCGGTTGCCGGTCGGCCCCGCGGCGCCGGTCTCGGCCAGCCCCCAGGTCGTATCCATCCTTTCCCGCACAGTGCGGGCACACAGCATGGCATAGGGTTCGGAAGAGGAGCGCAGCCCCTCCATGGCTTCCCGTGGCACGCCCAGCAGCCTCTCGCGGGCCGGATGGGTATAAATAACGCCACCGCCGAGAAAGTATTTCGAGGCGCCCGATACGCTCAGCAAATTGGCGGAAACCAGCCCCCCGGCCGAGGATTCGGAGACTGCCACGGTATGGCCCCGCTGTTTCAGCAACGCGCCCAGTTCGACGGCCAAATCCAGTTTACTCATGATGCTCCTCCTTCTTTCGGGCCATTGTGGCCGCAAAGGGCCATGGCCTCAATACGGCGGCTCAATAAAGGAACATGGGTTTATCCAGGGCAATGCGGACGCTGGGTCGATAGGCTTCGGTATCGTATAGCTCCGCCACGTCCACCCGCTTTTCGCCCTGAATACAGGTGTTTGCCGGGACGGTGGTGTATTTGCCCTCGCGCAGGGCCATCATCACCCCAGATTGGCCATCCTCGATCTGCTGCATCGCCAAATTGGCGAAATTGGTGGCCACCATGCGGTCGAGGGAATCGGGTGGGCCCGCGCGCATCATATAAGCCAATTGCTGATTGACTGTGGCGACACCGGTCTTTTCCGACAAAATGCCGCCGATCATTTGACCAATGCCGCCCAGTTTGCGGTGGCCGTAGGCGTCCGCTTCGCCCCCTTCGATGATGTCGCTGCCTTCGATATAGGCCCCTTCCGAGAGCACCACGACAGCGTAATGACTGGGGTTACGGTTACGGTCCGCCATGACCAGGCCGGCCAGGCGGTCCATGTCCACCGGCACCTCTGAAATAAGCGTGCGGTCGGCATCGGCCAGATAGCCGCTGACCAGGGCGGTCTGGCCGCTGTTGCGCCCAAAGAGCTCGATGACGGCAATCCGTTCATGACTGCCCGTGGGCGTTCGCAGGGCTGTGATGGCGTCGACACTGCGGGTGATGGCGGTGGAGAAGCCAATGCAGTAGTCGGTGCCATAGACATCGTTGTCCATGGTTTTGGGAATGGCGACGACCTTGAGACCCTGTTCGTGCAAATGAGCCGCATATGAGAGCGTATCGTCACCACCAATGGCGATCAGGGCATCGATGCCCAGGGCTTCCGTCACCGCCATGACATGGCCGGTGCAGTCAAACAAATCGCCGTTTGCCACCGCGTTCTTGGAACCCGCCAGAAACCCCGGCAAATCGGCTGCCTTGACCCGGCCGGGATGGGTTCTGGAAGTGTGCAGGAAGGTGCCGCCCGTACGATCGATGGTGCGAACAACGTCTGGCGATAGCTCCTGCAGCCAACGGTTCTGCGGTCCATCGTCGTCTGGATTGTAATGCAGCGGCCCGCCCCAGCCGCGGCGGAAACCAAGAACCTCCCAGCCATTCGCGGCCGCCCGCATGACCACCGCCTTGATGCATGAGTTCAGGCCTGGTACATCGCCGCCGCCTGTCAAAATTGCCAATCGCATGTCGTACTCCCAACAAATTCGCCCGCAACCAGAGGGTCATACGCCTATTGTTCGTTTGGGTTCAATGGACAAAGGCGTTATGAATAGGACAAGGGAACAATTCGACGAAAGGCCATTACCATGAGAGCGGACATCGATGTGGCGGTTTGCGAAGTTGGTTTGCGCGACGGCATCCAGGGCATTGAACAGTTCTTTCCCACCGAACACAAGAAAGCCTGGATCGCGGCGGAAGCTGCCGCCGGGGTTGGCGAAATCGAGGTCTGTTCTTTTGTGCCCCCCAGCGTCTCGGGCCAATTCGTTGATTGCGAAGAAGTCATTGCCGATGCTTTGACCCACGAAGGCTTGGAGGTTTCCGCCCTTGTGCCCAACCTGAAGGGCGCCGAGCGCGGTTTCCCGACGGGCGTCCATAAACTGAGCTTCGTTCTGTCCATTTCCGAGAGCCACAACCAGGCAAATGTACGCTGCAGCCGGGAAGAATCCCTCGAAAGGTTCCGGCAAATCTCCGAACTGAGGGATTCCAGTCCTGAATACAAAAAGGTCACTTTGGGCGTCGGCCTGGCAACCGCCCTGGGCTGCACCATCGAAGGTCAGGTGGAGCCGGGCGAGATCGTCCGGATCGCCGAAAAGGTCCTGGAATACGGCGCCGACGAGATATCGGTCTCCGATACGGTCGGATATGCCAATCCCGCCCAGGTCCGTGATGTCTATCGCCTGTTGCGCCGGCATTTGGGCGATGACGTGGTCATGGCGGCTCACTTCCATGACACCCGCGGTCTGGGTCTGGCGAACGTGCATGCGGCCCTGGACGAGGGCGTGCGGCGGTTCGATGCCTCCCTTGCCGGCTTGGGCGGCTGCCCCTTCGCGCCCGGCGCCTCGGGCAACATCGTGATGGATGACCTGGTCTTTATGCTCGAAGCCATGGGCTTGCGCACCGGCGTCGATCTGGATGCCCTGGTGAAGGTACGGGAAATTGTCGCCGCCGGTCTTCCGAACGAACCGCTCCTCGGCGCCATTGCCAAGGCCGGTCTTCCCAAAGGCTTCACAGCCGCCAATATGGCGGCGTAGGGCCGTTCTAGGCTACGCGCCACAAACTAGGCGAAAATATCCAGGAGCCGCTCCTGCATACGCTTCTCTGTGCCTAGGACGGCGGCATTGGCTTTGAAGGCGTGCTCCGCCAGGTTCAAAGAGACGATGTCCTCAGCCTCGATTGGGCCTTCGACAATCCGGCGGGCGGCCGAAGCTGCCTGTTCGCGTGCCCGGTGCATACCTTCAAGCGAGGTCTGCGATACTTGAGTGGATGGCACTTTCATGGCGGTAAGCTTGCCGGCATCCCGTTAACGAACGGTTTATTCTTGTCATAAGAAAGCAGCGGCAGCACCCCGCCGCCCAAGCCCTCACGAATCCCATTTTCGTTGAAAAACTGCCGTTTATCGCGTCAAAAAACCGGCAATATTAACCATTTGTTTTTCCGCAAATTTAACAGTTGCAAAATATTATCCGCAAATGAGCGTCGCTTTGACGATTTTTCGCCGCAACTTAGCCGCAATGTCGTTGGAGTACTTGTAGCGGGAGGATTTCAGGGCCCGGAGCCCCGGCATCCGCACTGCAAGTAGAGGGATATTTGTTATGGGTAGAATGATTTCACGGCGTCTGATTTGCCTTGGTTTTGTTGTCGCGATGGCCGCGTCGGCCTTTACCGTGCCCGCTTATGCGAACAAGAGCGAACCTCAACAATTCCTGAGATCCCTGGTTGACGATGCGGTGCTGGTGTTGAGCGACCGGTCCCTCGACGATACGGGCCGCGCAAAGGCCTTCCGCAATTTGTTGCGTCAGGGTTTTGATATGCCGGCTATTGGCAAATTTGTGCTGGGCCGCTACTGGCGCAAAGCCAACCCTGTTGAAAAGGGCGAATTCATCCCCCTATTCGAAGACTATGTCGTCGCCATTTATGGGCGCAGGCTGAGCGATCACAGCGGTGAAGCCTTGAAAATCACCGGCCAGCGCCCCGATGGGCTCTGGCACGTCATTGTGAACAGCAAATTCGCTCAAGCCAACGGCCCCTCGATCAAGGTGGACTGGCGGCTGAAAGAGCGGGCCGGGAAATGGCGTGTAGTGGACATCATGGTCGAGGGCGTTTCAATGGCCCTGGCGCAGCGTTCCGAATTCGCAACGGTGATCCGCAGCAGCGGCGGCAAGGTATCCGGCCTGCTCGATAAACTGCGCAAGAAAACCCAGCAACTGGCGCTATACAACCGACAAACCGCCGCAACCAAGGCCACCATCAGCACCGAATAGGTTCTTTCTCCGGTTCAATCGGCCTCGGCCTCGGCCTCGAACAGCACCAGTTCCGCGCCTTCCTCGACTTGCTCGCCAGGGGCGAAGGGTATGCTGGCCACCACCGCATCGCGGGGTGCGGTGATGGTGTGCTCCATCTTCATGGCTTCCAGGATCAGCAGGGCATCGCCCTTTTTCACTGCCGTGCCGGCCTCGGTCTGAACCTGCACGATCTTGCCCGGCAGGGGCGCTGTCACCCGGCCGCCTTCTTCCAGATCGAGATCCCGTAGCGCCATCTTGTCGATACGTTCGATCCTATGTGCCCGGCCGCCGCTAAGGATGGTGACCCTATCGCCGTCATGCACTACGGCGGCGGCGACCCTTAGCCCATCAAGATCGGCCCATAGGGTTCCGCCTTCGTCCAGTTCGCCGTTGGCCGCCATTTCCCCGCCCGGAAGATCCAGCAGGAAGCCGCCTTGCCGGGGATAATGCACCGTCACCAAAATCTCCGCACCGTCATCGCCCAGGAAGTAGAGTTCATCGTGACCCTGGTCGTTCAAGCGCCAGCCGTCCACACGGCTCCAGGGCGAATGGGGGTCAGCCGGAGCGGCATGCCCTTGGCGGGCCAACAGCAGGTCCAGGCAGGCAAGGGCAAGGGCCTGGTCCGGAATCGGGCCCGGGGCCGGGATCAAATCATCCTTGTGTTTGTCGATGAAGCCAGTTTCCAGTTCGCCGGCGGCGAAAGCGGGGTGGGCCGCGACGGCGGCTAGAAAATCCACATTGGTGATGACGCCAGCGATTTCATAGCGTTCCAGTGCGTCATGCAGGCGGCGCAGGGCTGACCCGCGGTCGCGGTCCCAGACGATCAGCTTGGCGATCATGGGGTCATAGAAGATGGTTACCTCGTCCCCTTCCCGCACGCCTGTATCGACCCGCAAATGGGGGCTTTCGGCGGGCGGACGCAGCCGATGCAAGGTGCCAGTGGCGGGCAGGAACCGCTTTTGCGGATTTTCGGAATAGATGCGCGCTTCGACCGCATGGCCGTCGATCACTAACTCTTCCTGGGACAGGGGCAATGCCTCCCCAGCGGCGACCCGCAACTGCCATTCCACCAGATCCTGGCCAGTCACCATCTCGGTGACGGGATGTTCCACCTGAAGCCGGGTGTTCATCTCCATGAAATAGAAAGCATCCTCGGACAGGCCGTGGCTGACATCGGCGATGAACTCCACAGTGCCCGCGCCCACATAACCGATGGCCTTTGCAGCCGCCACCGCCGCCTCGCCCATGGTACGGCGCATCTCGGGCGTCATGCCCGGGGCGGGTGCCTCCTCCAACACCTTTTGATGGCGCCGTTGCACGGAGCAGTCCCGTTCGAACAGGTGCACCACATTGCCCTGCTGATCGGCGAAAACCTGGATCTCGATGTGGCGGGGGCGTTCGAGAAACTTTTCCACCAGCACCTTGTCATCGCCGAAGGACGACAGGCCCTCCCGCTTGGCGCCCTTTAGGGCGGTTGCGAATTTCTTCGGATCGTCGACCTGACGCATGCCCTTGCCGCCGCCGCCAGAAACGGCCTTGATCAGTACCGGATAGCCGATCTCGTCCGCCGCCCTGGACAATACGTCATCGTCCTGGTCATCCCCGTGATAGCCGGGTACCACCGGGACATCGGCCTCGACCATTAATGCCTTAGCCGCCGCTTTTTCGCCCATGGCGCTGATTGCTGATGGCGGTGGCCCAATAAAGACGATGCCAGCGGCCTGGCAGGCCTCTGCAAAGGCCACGTTCTCGGAAAGAAAGCCATAGCCGGGATGGATGGCTTCGGCACCCGTGCGTTGGGCCGCTTCAATGATCCGGTCGATCAACAGATAGCTTTCCTGAACAGGTGCGGGTCCGATCAGAACCGCTTCGTCGGCCATGGCCACATGCATGGCGCCGGCATCCGCCTCGGAATAAACGGCGACGGCCGCGGCACCCATGCGATGGGCTGTTCGCATCACTCTGACGGCGATTTCGCCCCGGTTGGCAATAAGGATTTTTCTGAACATTTCCGCCGCCCCTACATCCGAAAGACGCCGAATTGGGTCGGCTCCGACGGCGCGTTCAGGGCGGCGGACAGGGCCAGGCCCAGTACATTGCGCGTCTCCGCCGGGTCAATCAGGCCATCGTCCCAGCCTCGCGCAGTCGCGAAATAGGGCGAACTTTGTTCTGTGAACTGATCGATGATCGGCTGTTTGAATTCAGCCTCCTCTTCCGCCGACCATTCCTCGCCCTGGCGCTCCATATTGCCCCGGCGCACCGTGGCCAACACGCCGGCCGCCTGGTCGGGACCCATCAGGGCCAGAGAGGCGCTGGGCCACATCCATAAGAAGCGCGGGCTATAGGCGCGGCCGCACATGCCGTAATTACCCGCACCGTAAGAGCCGCCGATCACAATGGTGAATTTCGGCACCTTGGTTGTGGACACCGCCGTCACCAGCTTGGCGCCGTCCTTGGCGATGCCGCCGGCCTCGTACTTCTGCCCCACCATGAAGCCGGAGATGTTCTGCAGGAACACCAGGGGAATATTGCGCTGGCTGCACAGTTCGATGAAATGGGCGCCCTTGAGAGCGGATTCCGAGAATAGGATGCCGTTGTTGGCAACGATGCCCACGGGATAGCCCCAGACATGGGCAAAACCGCAGACCAGGGTGCTGCCATAGAGACGCTTGAACTCGTCAAATTCGCTGCCATCCACCATGCGCGCGATGACTTCGTGCACGTCGTAGGGTTGGCGCACATCCTGGGGCAAGATGCCGTAGAGCTCCTCGGGGTCGTAGGCCGGATCGACCGGCGGTCTGACGTCCCAGGGGTTCTGCTTGACCCGGTTCAGATTGCCGACGATTTGCCGGGCGATAGCCAGGGCATGGCGGTCGTCCATGGCATAATGGTCGGTAACGCCCGAAGTGCGGGAATGCAAATCCGCCCCGCCCAGATCCTCGGCCGAGACCTCTTCACCCGTGGCCGCCTTCACAAGGGGCGGGCCGCCAAGAAAGATCGTGCCCTGCTGGCGCACGATGATGCTCTCGTCCGACATGGCCGGCACATACGCCCCGCCTGCGGTGCACGAGCCCATAACCACGGCGATCTGCGGGATGCCCTTGGCGGACATGTTGGCCTGATTGTAGAAGATGCGGCCGAAATGGTCCCGGTCAGGAAAGACATCTGGCCATTGGGGCAAATTGGCGCCGCCGGAATCCACCAGATAGATACAGGGCAGATGGTTCTGTTCCGCCACTTCCTGGGCGCGGACATGCTTTTTCACGGTCATGGGATAATAGGTGCCGCCCTTGACCGTGGCGTCGTTGGCGATGATCAAGCATTCCTGGCCGGACACCCGGCCGATGCCGGTGATGACACCGGCCGAGGGGATATCCTCGTCATAGAGTTCCCAGGCGGCCAATTGCTGTAGTTCCAAAAACGGCGCGCCCGGATCGAGCAAGGAACGGATACGCTCCCGGGGCAACAGCTTGCCGCGATCGATATGCCTTTTCCTGGATCGATCGCCGCCACCCATCTTTACATGCGCCACGGCTGCGCGCAGGGCGGCGAGCTTGTCTTCCATATGGGTGGCGTTGGCCCGAAACTCGGGCGAGCGGGTTTGAATCTTGCTGCTGATCAGCGTCATGTCTGGAGGACCTCAAATTCGGAACGCAGCCAACATAATTCAATCATTCACCATTCGCCAGACGCTGGCGTTGCGCAGATCGCTGTCTTCCAGGGCGGACGTGGTGGGTACGGCATAGGTGGCCAGTTTCTCCAGGCCCTGGCGTGGCAAATAGGTGCGCTGTGGATCGCCGATTAGCACCTTGATGCCGGCTTGATGCCGTTCTCGCAGCCAGGCCTCCATCTCTCTGGCCAATGGCAGTTCGAAAAACAGATCACCCACCATGATAATCTCCCATTCACCGGATACGCCAACTAGGTCCTCCGATGTTGCGCACAAAGAAACATCATTCAACGCGGCATTCATCTGCGTCGCTGCGACGGCGAAGGGATCTGTATCGGCCGCCGTTACATCCGCCCCCGCCTTGGCCGCGGCGATGGCTTCCAAGCCGCTGCCGGCGCCGATATCCAGCAGCTTTTTGCCGGAGACCTGCTCAGGATGATCCAGCAGGTATCGCGCCAGGGCCTGGCCACCGGCCCAGGCAAAGGCCCAATAGGGCAGCGGCACCCCGGCGGCCTCGCGCTCTTCGTCCGTCATCTGCCAGATGGCCATGTTCTCCGAGGCCAGGTGCAGTCGGATTTCCGGTAGCAGTTGCGGACTTTGAACTTCCGTATTGGCCGCTATGAACGCCACCCGCTCGGCGTTCACGTCAGTGGTGGCGCGATACACCCTTCCACAGCCGCGCCGATATCAAGCAAGCGATGGTCCGCCATAGCCTCGCCCACGAGCATGAAACCTACGGGTGCCTCGCCGGGGTCATGGCAGGGCACGGTCAGGGAGCAGCGGTCGAGGAAGTTGGAAAGAATTGTATTGCGCAAATACTGCTTGTTGCGGTCGGCCCAGACCTCGCCGTCGGCAACTTCCTCGATAGGACAGGCGATGATCGGAGTGGTCGGCATGACAACGGCATCGAAGGGCGCCGAGCGTTCGTGGGCAGAGGCGATCACATCGGCACGGATGTCGATCAGATCGAGATACTCCGCTGCCGACCAGCTACTGCCCAGATTGATGCGGGCTGCGACGTTGCGGTCATACTGGTTTCCAGCCCGGTCCAGAACCTCGCGGTGCAGGGCGTAGGCCTCGGCCGTTGAAAAGCCGCCAATGCGGTTGATGACCGGAATGCGGGCAAGCTCGGGGAAATCGATCTCGCTGATCTGCGCGCCGGCTTCGGACAATCTGCTCAGGGCACGTTGGAAACCGGAGGTGACGGCCTCGTCCAGATCATCCAGGACCAGATGCTTGGGCACGGCGAAGCGCAGGCCCCGCAATTCTATGGGCTTGAGTTCTGCCGGCGCCTCGCCGGCGAAGATCGCGTCCACCAGGGCACAGCATGCAACGGTCGGTGCCAAGGGACCCACCGAATCCAATGTGCGAGAGAGGGGATAGATGCCCTCTTTGGGTACCCGCCGGGCCGTGGGCTTGAAACCCGCCATACCGCAGAGCGCGGCAGGTATGCGTACCGAACCGGCAGTATCCGTGCCCAGGGCTGCGGCTGCCATGCCGTCGCTGACCGAAACCGCCCCGCCCGAGGTAGAGCCCCCCGGCACCCGCCCCGTGGCCCGATCGTAAGGGTTCTTTGGCGTGCCGTAATGATCGTTGGTACCCAGGCCGCCCATGGCAAACTCCACCATGTTGGTCCGGCCCATGACAATCGCCCCGGCAGCCCGCAGCCGGGCCACGGTGGGCGCATCCGCTGTGGCTGGCTCCGCATCCTGGCGTACGATGGAACCGGCCAGCGTCACTTCGCCCGCCACATCGCAAAGATCCTTGATGGAGACCGGAATGCCCGCCAGGGGCGATGGCACGACGCCGTGGGCACGGGCTGCATCGGATGCCCTGGCGGCCGCCATGGACGCCTCGTGATACACCGTCATAAAGGCGCGTACCCCCTCACCCGATGGATCGTCAATACGGGCCAGGGCCGCCTCGGTCAGGGCTTCGGCGCTGGTCCTGCCCGCCGCCAGGTCGGTGGCTAATTCCGCCAATGGTTTCATGGCCGCGTCTCCTAAATTGCGCCGCTGTCGCGCAGGGCGGAAATTTCCTCCGCCGCATATCCCAGCGAGCCTAGTATCTCGTCCGTATGTTCGCCCAATTCCGGTGTCGCCATGCGGATTGACGACGGCGTGCGGCTCAGTTCCACGGCCTGTCCGACGACCCGTTGTGGGCCCAGGGTCTTGTTCTCAACCGGTTGGGCGATGCCCAGATGCTTGACCTGGGGATCGGCGAAGACCTGATCGATGGCGTAGATCGGCCCGCAGGGCACGCCGGCCTCGTTTAGGATCGACACCCATTGGTCGCTGGATTTGGTGACAGTGATAGCCTCGATCCGTTCGTTAACGGCATCACGGTTCTTGGAGCGTGCCGCACCATCGGCAAAGCGCGGATCGGTGGCCAATTCAGGGTCGCCCAGCACATCCACCAGCCGGTCATAGATGGCCGCGCCCGAAGCGGCGATGTTGATATGGCCGTCGGCTGTTCTGAAAACGCCGGTGGGGATCGAGGTAGGATGGTTGTTGCCGGCTTGTTGCGGCACGTCCTCGGCCAACAACCAGCGTGCGGCCTGAAAGTCCAGCATTGCGATCTGAGCCTGCAGCAGCGACGATTTCACCCACTGCCCCTCGCCTGAGACTTCCCGTTCCAGAAGGGCGATCAGAATACCCTGGGCACAAAAGATTCCCGCGGTCAGATCGGCCACCGGAATACCCACGCGCATGGGTCCCTCTCCCGGCGCGCCGGTGATGGACATCAGCCCGCCCATGCCCTGGGCGATCTGATCAAAGCCGGGTCGTCCCACATAGGGGCCGTCCTGACCGAAGCCGGAGATGGAGGCATAAATGAGGCCAGGATTGATCGCCTTCAGGCTTTCATAGTCGATGCCCAGGCGGTGCTTCACATCAGGGCGATAGTTTTCCACCACCACGTCCACTTCAGCCACCAAACGGCGGAAGACGGCCATGCCATCCTCGGACTTCAGGTTCAGGGTCATGCCCCGCTTGTTGCGGTGGATATTCTGGAAATCGGGGCCGTGGCGCGGGCCGCCCATGCCTTCACCTTCCCCAGGTTTCGGCGGTGCCTCCAGCTTGATCACATCGGCACCCCAATCGGCCAGTTGCCGCACGGCTGTGGGCCCGGCACGCACCCGGGTCAAATCCAGTACCCGAAAGCGCGAAAGGGGGCCGTTGGCGGTGAGTTCTGTCATGGTTCCATTCCACATCGAAATTATTCTCGGCCATTTTCCCGACCCATGGCCCATTGGCAAGCGTCCTGCTCTATGATGGGGACCCGTGCAAGTACAAAAAAAATCACATATCGGCATCCTGCTGCTGCTGGCCTCCATCGGATTCATTACGGTTATCGATACCGGCGCCAAGTACATGACCGCCGATCTGCATTCCCTGCAGCTCGTCTGGGGTTACTTCCTTGGAATTTTCGCAACGCTTTGTGTCCTGGCCGCCGCCCGCGGCCGGCGCCTGCCCCGGCAGCTCATTACCCGGAGGCCGCTAATGCATATCGGCCGTGTGGGATTGCTGGTCATCTCCATCAGTATGCTGTTCCTGGCGTTGCGATATATGTCCCTGGCCGACGCCACGGCGATCAATTTCACCGCACCCCTATTCATCATCCTGCTGGCGATCCCGATCCTGGGCGAACGGGTCGACAAAGCGCGCTGGCTGGCGGTGATTGCCGGCCTGGTGGGGGTCTTGATCGTGGTCCGCCCCGGCAGCGGCCTGGCCAGTTGGGTTGCCGTGCTGCCGCTGTTGGGGGCACTTTCATTTGCCGCTTTCCAGATCATAACCAGGCTGCTGGCGGCAACCGAGACCACATTCGCCACCTTGTTCTACACCGGCCTATTCGGCTTTCTGTGGAGCAGTTTGGCCCTGCCTTTCGTCTGGCAGACGCCGGAAGCCTGGCACTGGCTGGCCTTTCTGGTGCAAGGCGCCCTGGGGGTGGCGGCGCACCTTTGCATGATCAAGGCCTTCGAATTGGCGGAAGCTTCCCTTTTGGCGCCGTTCAATTATTCCAAGCTCGTTTGGGCCGCCATCACGGGGTATCTGGTATTCGGCGATATCCCCACCCTCAACACCCTGGCCGGGGCCGCCGTGATCGCCGGCGCCGGCCTGTTCGTCATGCTGCACGAACGCAGAAACAGCTAGTACCCATACACTTGCAAGAATCTTCAATTCATTGGCTTGACAATTCCATCTATTTGATTAGATATCTAACTATATAGTTAGATATCTAATCAGGAGAAAGTCATGAATCGACGTAAATTCCTCACTTTGGTTGGCGGTGGCGTTGTCCTTTCGGCGAGCGCGGGAGCGGCTGCCTTTGCCCTGACACGTACGCCCAGCAAGGCCCTGGCGCCCTGGCATGCGGCTGGCTCGGCCTACACAGAACCCCGTATGCGGGCCCTGTCCTACGCCATACTGGCCCCTAATCCCCATAACCGGCAGCCCTGGTTGGTGGATCTATCCGAACCAGGCGCCATCACTCTTTACGCGGATACGGATCGCCTGTTACCGGAAACCGATCCCAACAACCGGCAGATCACGGTGGGCCTGGGCTGTTTCCTGGAGCTCCTGGTCATGGCCGGCGCCGAGGACGGCTACAGAGTGGAGGTCGATCCTTTCCCCCTAGGCGCGAACCCGGAAAAACTGGACAAAGCACCCATCGCCCGTATGAAATTCGCCCAAGACCCGGCGGTGCGTAGAGATCCCTTGTTCGTGAACGTTCTCAAACGCCGTTCCCTCAAGGAACCCTATGATCTCGAAAAACCGGTCGCCGACACCATCCTGGCCGAACTGCGCGCCGTTGTGCGCCAGGGCGTGGGCACCGGCGCCACGAACCAGCCAGATAAGGTGGCCGCTCTGCGCACTCTGACCCACGAGGCTATGGCCATCGAGATCGATACGCCGCGCACATATCAGGAAAGCGTCGATCTGTTCCGCATCGGTAAGGCGGAAGTAGAAGCCAACCCGGACGGCATCGACTTCACAGGGACCATGTTTGAAGCTATGCGCATTACCGGGCTGTTCACGCGGGAAACGGCGGTGGACAAGAATGCACCCGCCTATCAGGGCGGCATCGATGCAGTGATGGCGAACTGCGATACCGCCATGGCCTATGTCTGGCTTGTCACAGAAACCAACAGCCGCATCGCACAGTTGAACGCCGGACGGGACTGGCTGCGCGTCAATCTGGCCGCGACCCGGGCCGGCGTCGGCATTCAGCCCATGAGCCAGGCGTTGCAGGAATACCCGGAAATGAGGGACCATTACCAACGATGTCATCGTCTTCTGGACGCCAAGGATGGTACGGTGCAGATGCTGGGACGCCTGGGTTTTGCCCCGGCGGTGCCGCCCAGCCCCCGCTGGCCCTTGGAAGCAAAAATCATGAAGGTCTAAAGGATTGGAAACCGAAAGCGCGAAACAGCAACTATTCCAGATCCTGAACGAGATCGGTATCATCCAGCAGCTTGCGGTCACGGTTTTTAACCGACAGATGCCTGAAGGGCTGCACATCGCCCATTTCAGCGTCATCAATCATCTCTGCCGGTTGGGGGACGGCAAGACGCCGGTCTCTCTGGCGAATGCCTTTCAGGTCACCAAGGCGACCATGACCAATACCCTCAACCGGCTTTCTGAAAGAGGTTTTGTCCGTCTTGCGCCAAACCCCGAAGACGGCCGCAGCAAGCTGGTTTACCTCACGGACAGGGGCCGGGCGTTCCGCGACCGGGCCATCGCCAACCTGGATCCGGCCCTTGACCATGCGGTGACCGAACTGGATATGGCGGAAATTCTGCAAATCTTGCCGGCACTGCAGGCGCTGCGGACATATTTTGACGAGAACAGGAACGACCCGTCAGTCTAGCTCCAGGTTCAATTCCTGGCGCATTGCCCTGGGCAGCTTGCGGGCGATCAACTGGTAGGCTTCCCTGATATACGCTTTCAGATCCTTGGTGCTCATGGCGTCGTCCGAGGTGATCTGGACCCATTTGGCCCGCGCTAGGTACGGCGCGGGCACGATGCCCGGCTGTTCACACAAAATTGAGAATGACAGATCACTGCATTTGAAGCTGATCTTACCGTGATCGCCCGCGCCCCAGATGGCGTGAATGGCAAATATTTTTCCGCCCACTTTCCAGACCGAGGAATTGCCCCATTGCACCACGTGGCTGACACCCTGAAAGCCCCGGCAATAGGCGTCGAATTGTTCTCTTGTCATTTCACAAAACCCGATCGGCAATGACATGCGTGGATGCCCATTGCCCGATTGGAGCGGCGACAATTGGGGCAACGGCATGATCTCCTCGACGCAAACGGTATTCAATACGGAAACAATCTGTTTCCACCGATCTACGTGGCAGACAGTTGCGCCCAATCCGGCAATTGTTGAAGATCAACGTTGAAAAAATCAGTCAAATGGGGAGACCGGACATGAAGAAAACCTTCACAATGCTGGCTGCGGTGTTGGTGG
Source organism: uncultured Rhodospirillaceae bacterium (assembly GCA_964344935.1). Classification (GTDB taxonomy): domain Bacteria; phylum Pseudomonadota; class Alphaproteobacteria. Next base: position 131,012 of record CAYFPL010000004.1, on the reverse strand, counting down.
CAGCCTCGATCGGATTCGGCGGCGCAGCACTGGCCCAGAAAAAACACGGACCGAAGCCTGCATGGAGCGCCATGCTCGGCGGATTGAGTGATATCCAGGGCATGACCGCGGCCATGATGGTCTTCGATATGAAACGAGCCGCAAAGATCGCCGGCGAACTGCAAGCCCGGGAAACCTATATCGCCGGCATCGAACGCTTGCCGAAGCCGGTACGTGACGGCCATGCCAAAGTCGCCGATGCCGCCGCCAAAGCGGCCGCTGCCGCCAAGGCCGGCGAGGAACAGGATCTTGCCGCTGCCATCAACGATGTCATGCAAGCCTGCAACGCCTGCCACTACGACCTGCGTGACAAGAAACGCCGGGAAAAGTGATATAGCCGTTTGAGTTTCTTTCGCGGCTATTTTCGCGGCCTTGCCGCCGCATCAATAATTGTCGCCGCCTTGCCCGCGACAGCGGCGGCGCAGCCGGACTTGATACAGCGCGGCGCGTACCTGGTACGCGCCGCCGGCTGTGTTACCTGTCATACGGACAGCAAGGGCGGTGGTCAGTCTTTCGCCGGCGGGCACGGGCTGAAAACGCCGTTCGGCATCTACTACAGCCCCAACATCACCCCGGACAAGGAGACCGGCATCGGCACCTGGAGCGATGAGGATTTCCTTGCCGCCGTCAAGCGGGGCCAACGGCCCGATGGCTCCCACTATTTTCCGGTCTTTCCCTATACCACCTATACCTTGATGCGGGACGAAGACGCCCTGGCCATTAAGGCCTATCTGTTCTCGCTCTCGCCGGTCAGCGCCGAAAACAAGGAGCATGATGTGGACATGCCCTTCAATTGGCGCTGGACCATGCTGTTCTGGAAATGGATGTATTTCGACGAACGCGACTTCGTTCCCGACGACAGCCAGGACGACGTCTGGAATCGGGGCGCCTATCTGGTGGAAGCACTGGCCCATTGCGGCGAATGCCACACCCCGCGGAATTTCGCCGGCGCCCTGGTGCGGGAAATGTGGATGGCCGGAACGGAGGACGGTCCAGAGGGCGACGCCGCGCCCAACCTGACCACGGACAAGGATACGGGCCTTGGCTGGACCGATGAGCAGTTGACCTTTTTCCTTAAGACTGGGACGAAACCAGGCTGGGACGAAGCCGAAGGGGTCATGGCCGATGCCATCAACGATGGCTATCGGCATCTCACCGAAGAAGATCGCGAAGCCATCACGAAATACATCAACAGCCTACCGCCGATCGTGAACCATATCGGCGGCTAGATGGTTCCCCGCCGGCCATTGATTGGGTAGCATCTCCTGACAACAAGAATGATACGCCAGGAGTGATGCCATGCCCGCCCATACCGCCGCCGCCGGATCGGAACTGGATGTCAATAACGTCGCCATGACCGCGCGCACGGCGCTGGCCTATGCTGCCGGCATCATGGATACATCGAGCCAGGTATTCGACGATGACCGGGCCGACGGCATCATCGCACCGCCGCAATTTTGCGTTTCGTTGGAATGGCCAGTGGTCAATGGGCATCTTTCGCGCAGTGTTGTCGGCATGGAGCCCGAGGAACGGGTGCGCAGTGTGCATGCCAGCCAGGATTCGATCTTCCACACCCCAATCCGTCCCGGCATGAACTTGACGACGACGGGTACCATCGCCGCCATCCGCCGCACACGGGCCGGCGCCCTGACCTTGACCAAGTTGACCACCGTCGATGCCGACAGCGGCGATCCGGTGGTGACCTCCTGGTCCAGCGGCATCGCCCGGGATGTGGAGGTGATAGGCGAGGATGCGAACCTGGAGCACCCCCCGGCCCTACCCGAAGCCAACGGCGCAGTGACCGAGACGACGGAAATTTTCATCCCCCGGGAAATGCCCCACACCTATACGGAATGTGCAGATATCTGGAACCCCATCCATACGGAACGCGAGGTTGCGCTCGCCGCCGGCTTGCCGGACATCATCCTGCACGGCACCGCGACCTGGGCCCTGGCTGGCCGGGAAGTGATTCGGGCCTATTGCGGCGGCGATCCGGCTGCCTTGAAGCGGCTCTATGGGCGCTTCACCGCCATGGTAATCCCCGGCACCCCGATCCGCGTGGAATTGCAGGAGCCACGCGACGGCGTCGCGGGCTTCACGGTCTTCAATGATCAGGGCCAAGCGGCCGTCTCCGGCGGCGTGGCCGTCATCGCCTGAGACTACGTTTAGGCTTCGGCGTACTCTGTCACCAATTCATCGTCTCGGGTTTCGACGAACAAGCCCTTCAGGGCGGGCAGCATGGCGGCCTCTTCTCGCTGGATATGGGTGATGTGCTTTTCCGCCAACTCCAGCGCCAGATCGCGGAATTCCTCCCAGTTGTCGGTGTTGAATCCCTGACGACGGGCCGTTTCAACAAGCGGCAGCATGTATTCCGAAAGGTTGCGCAACAGATCATGCTCCTGACGCAGGAGGTAGGGAACCGTAACGTCACCCACGGCGACCAGGGCCGGGAAAATCTTCTCCTCTTCGAATTCGAAATGATGCTCCGATGCAGAGGCGAGTTCAGTGTCCAGATCGGATAGCAATGTAGCGATATTCTCGTCCGCGATATCGGGATACTCGTTGCCCCATCGGCCGCGGGCGAAACCTTCCAACCGTTTCATCAGCCCCATCATGCGCACATGCTCCTCGTGCAACAATTGGGCGATCTGGCTGTCTATGTCCATTGGGCGTTCCTCCCCTTGTCTTGAAACGCAAGACAAAGTTATCGAAGGGGTGGCACCGCCTCATTGATCAAGGTCAATTGGGCCAGACACGCAACTGTGGCTGCCGAAGAACGTCGGTTGTCAAAACAGAATAGCCGTCACCCCCGCGAAAGCGGGGGTCCAGATCTTTCAATAACTCGCTAATCTGGGGTGCATCCCTGGATTCCCGCCTTCGCGGGAATGACGGCTCTTAGGTTTTCGAATAGGCAAATAGCAATCTTCAAATCCAATTACGGACCGCCCTTGCTCCATCCGGGCTTGCCGCCTTCGCCCGCTTCGCCGGCGCCGCGCACAGGAGTCAGGGGCAGGGCGAAACCTTGGTTGAAAGCGGCGCGGGCGATCACGACGAATTTGAGCTGCCAGCCGCCGAAGATCGCCGAGAGGCCGGCCAATAGACCCAGCCAGGGCCCGAAATCGCCTGCGATCAGGCTCAGAACCAGCAAAACCGCTGGCAGATAGTGGCCTGAAAGGTTGATGGCGGGCGTCGCCCCGTTCAGAACCTCCAATGCCTTGCTGGGAGCTCCTGTCTCGGTCAGATCAGCCAGATAACGTCGCCAGGCGAGCCAACGGCCCAATATAAGTACAATCATCAAAACCGTTAGCCACACATGGGCCCCGCCCAGAACGGCGGCGCCGATCAGCAGGAAACCGCCGCCTTCTGCAAGGCCGGTGACAATGATGACTGGCATCAGGCTGGGATGGCGCCAGGCAGGTATGCCTTTCGACGCATGCAGGATGCGAGCCTGGCAAAATAGGTACAATGCTGCCAGCAGGGCCGCGGCCCAGATCGCCACCATCGCCAGGCCAGGAGCGTCCACATAAGGGCTTGCCACTGCCGACGCCAACAGGGTGACGGGCAGCAGGATCGTGGAAACGAATGCCTCTCGCGTCATCCAACTTGTCTGGGGATGGAAGAAGACGTGCAGGGCTCGCCAAGGCCGCCCGATCTCCAGCCAGACGCAAAGCAAACCGATACCTACCAGGATCGCGCCCATAACCCCCAACGGCCAATACACGACACCCTGGACTGCGGCTAGGGCGGCAAGGATGGCCAGACCGGTACCGCTGCCGCCGCCGATGAAATTGCCGGCCGCGCGCCAATCCCAGTTGACCTGGTGCCAGGGCTCAATCCGGCTCATGGTTCTTGTCCCAGATGTAATAGAAGCCGGGGTCGGTGCCCAATTCCTCGTGCATGCGGAAAGTCTGGTTCTCCGCCAGCAGCTTGGAAACGTTGCTGTCCGGGTCATCCCGGTCGCCGAACTTCAAGGCATCTGCGATGCAGGAATTGACGCAGGCCGGTGTAACCTCAGGGTCGACACCCGGCGTCTGACCGGTTTCCTTGGCCTGGTCAATGCGCCCCTGGCAGAAATTGCATTTCATCGCCACCGACATGCGCTTTTCGTCAAAGCGCTGTTCTTCGTGGGCCATGGCCTCTTTCTCGTATGCCAAATCCCGCTTGTGTACGATGTGGCGGGCCTGATAGGGGCAGGCCACGGCGCAATAGCCGCAGCCGATGCACAAGTCGTAGTCGATTTCAACAATCCCGTCGGCGCGGATCTTTGTCGCCGTGGAAGGGCAAACATGCTCGCAGGGCGGATTGGCGCAATGCATGCACCCGACCGGCACAAAGGTACGTTGTACCTGGGGGTAGGTGCCGGTCTCCATATCCAGTACTTGGCGCCACTGCACCCCGGGCGGGGTGGCGTTGGCATGCTTGCAGGCCGCCGTGCAGGTTTGACAACCAACGCAGCGGCGCAAATCGGCCACCATGACATATCGGGTCATGCGGCGCCCTCGAGCTTGGTGACAGCGACGCGGACGATGTCGGCCGAGGAGCCCGTTGCATCCGTCAACGCCAAGGACATGGGCACCACTGTGTTCATGCTCGGCGCCGGATTGTCCTTGGAATAGGGCGTGACCCAATGGTCGAACTGGCCCTGGATCAGAATGGTGTCGGGACGGATGCCTTGTTTCAGCACCACCCGGCCCTTGGTCGAACGCAAGGTGGACTTGATCTCCACCAAATCACCTTCCTCAATGCCCATTTCCCGCGCCCGGCCCGTGTTCATCACCATGGCGCGGTGGCCGCGCATGTTCTTGGCCACTTCGTCGATCATTTGGATGGAGCTGTTGGAACCCCAGGCGAGCTGCATGCTGCGCGAGGTCAGAAGCCAGAAGGGATAATCCTCCAGCTTGCCGCCGGAATTCACCGTGACCTGCTCCCAGATGCCGGGAAAATCCTTCCACGGCGGCAGCGCCTCGTATTCCTTGAGCTGCTCGTCCCACCATTCGATGCCTTTCTCGTGCAACCGGTTGCCGAGCTGTTTGCCGACGCGCAGCAGTTGCTCCTGGTAAGGCATCTCGAAACGCAAGCCTTGCTTGCGAAGCTCGGGGAAGAGATACCAGATCAGCCGCGATATGGGCCGGGTCCGCATTCCATGCTCTTTGTACCAGGACAGCCCGTCGGTCTCGGCCCCGTCCGTCAGTTCGGCCGAAGCGGCCTTGCACATGGCATCCCAGATTTCTTCCGCTTCGTGGGTCTGTTCCACGTCCAGGCTGAAGTCATAGTTGCCGCCGCGCAGGGGCACACCGCCAGCGCCCCGGTTGATAGCATTGTTGTAGTTTTCAAGAACACCGGCCCGCTTGGCGATCTCTGTCGCGATATCGGTGAAATCCTTGGTGTCACCCTGGGGCTCGATCGCGGGCTGACGTAGCGCTACGCCTTCATGATCCCAATAGCTTTCCGAGAACTTTGTGCCGCCGACGCGGATAAGCTGCGTGCTTTCGAAATCGGTGCACTCGGGCAGCAGCACATCCGCCATATGGTTGGTCTCGTCGCGGATGTAACAGAACGAAACCACGAAGGGGAATTCGGAAATCCGCTCCGCCACCGACTTGGTATCCCAGAACGAAATTGCCGGATTGGTGCGGTAGACGAACCACAGATCGGGCGCTGAAACCTTGTTCCAGTTCTCCGGGCTTTCATTACGCCACATCCAGGCCAGATGGGTGGGGCCCAGGGCCTGGCTCCACGGCGATGAGGCGGACAGCGGCACCAAGGTATCGTGGGCGTTGCGGGCCGTTGGGTTCTCGCGCCAGTTCGCCTTGTCAGTCGGGTTCATCGGGTACGACATGAAGCCGTCCGGGCCCGGCGACACACTGGCCTGGCGGGTGGTGGCGGGACGGTTCAGGCGTACGGTGGTGCCAAGCGTGCCCCCAGGCACCTCCAACGCGCCGACCAGGCAGGCCAGCATGGTCCGGCCCCAGCAGCTTTCATAGCCGCCCCAGCCGTTGTTCACGGTCTTGCCCAGGATCACCGCCACCGGCCGCAGGGGCAGTTCCTCGCCGTCGATAACCGTGGTGGCGCCAACTTTGGCGTGCGAGACGAACTCGTCGGCGATGCGGCGGATGCAGCCGTCCGGCACCTGACAGATCTCCTCGGCCCATTCCGGGGTGTAGTCCTTCATCTGCGCCACCAGATGGTCGAATGCTGTCTGCACCTCGATTTCCTCGTGGCGCCATTCCTCTTCGTCGGGGCCTACTTCGATCCCCGACACGGTGAAAGTACCCTCCAGGGCCGGCACAATATCCTCGGTATCGAAAGGCACCGCTGCGCCCCGTTTGGTGTCCCACAGCAGTGGTTTGTGGGTGACCTCGTCGCGCAGGAAATAACCATTCGGTGCCACTAGATAGGGGCTGCCGGTATGATCACGCAGGAATTGGATGTCCAGGCGTTCACGGGGCATCTCATGCAGCATGACGTGCATCAGGCCATACATGAAGGCCGGGTCGGTCTTGGGCCGGATGGGAATCCATTCGGCGGAACAGGCCCCGGTGACGGACAGATGCGGTTCGATCTGTACCCGCTTGGCGCCCCTTTCGCGGGCATCGGCATGGCGGGAGACGCCCATGACACCGTGTGAGGCCTCGGGATTGCCGCCAAAGGAGAGGATGTAGTCGGTGGTGGGCGTATCCGCCGCCACCGTGAAACCGCGATGCCACAGTTCACCGTAGAGATGTTCGGAATGGGTGCATTTCACGCCTTGGCCGGAGCCGAAGGAGAAATCCACCGCCCCCCACGCGGCCAGGAAGGCCGGGAACGTTCCCATGTAATAGGTGGGCGTGCCGCCGCCCCCAAACGAGGCCGCGACGCGGGCATAGCCGTTTTCATCGCGCAGGCCTTTGGCCTTGATCTCGTTCAGCTTGCCGGCCACCAGGTCCAAGGCCTCGTCCCACGAGATGGGCACGAAGCCCGGATCCTCATCGCGGCCCTTCTTTGGGTTTGTGCGCTTCATGGGCGTCAGCAGCCGGTTGGGATTGTAGGTCTTCTGCACCAGGCCATAGGCCTTGACGCAGGCCCGCCCGGCGCCCGGGTGGACGTCCTTTAGTGCGAAGTTGGGCTCCACCTCCGTCGCCACGCCATCCTCGACCTTGACGGTCAGGAAATCCGGCCCGGCGACGCATTGATAGCAATATTGTGCAAATTTCTTCGACGTACCCATCACCAATCCTCGCAAACCGACGTCAAAATGACCACCAACCTAGGGCAGCACCGCCTCGCCTTCGATCTCCACCATGGCGTTGGGGTCCAGCAGACGGCTGACCTCGACAAGTGTCATGGCAGGGAAATGCTTGCCCAGATGCTGGCCCCAGGCGGCACCGATGGCGGCGCCCGAAGCGTTGAAGGCTTCGGTATCGGTGACAAAGGCGCGCAGCATGACGATATTCTCTGGCTCGCCGCCGGTGGCCCGCACAATGGCGACAAGGTTGCCCAGAGCCCGTTCCCACTGGCCGCCAAAATCCAGGCCCGGTTCTACAGGAACGCCGCCCTTTTCGCCACCGATTTGGCCAGCGATCCGCAGGATGCGGCTTCCGTTGGCCACCACGCCCCAGGAAAAGCCCCGCGCCCGGTCCCAGCCCTCGGGCATCACCGATTGATAGTCGATCGCGCTCATATCGTTGCCTCCGCCAATTTTGATCTAGGGGCAAAATAACCCGATGGCGCCGCCCTTAACCAGCCCTTATGCTGCCGACGTCGTTCCCCTTCCCGTCAGTCAAGAGATAAGCTTGTCCCAAACCTCCACCCCCGCCATCAATGCTTCGCCCACGGTGCTGATCCTGATCGCCGTCAACGTAGGCATTCATTTGCTGCGCCTGCTATTGCCCGATCATTGGTCTGCCATCATCGGCACCATCGGTGCATTCTCGCCGCCCTGGTTCCTTGCAGCCGTCATGGGCACACAATCGGAATACGCCATCGCCCTTCTGATCTCGCCGATTACCTATGCCTTCCTGCATGGTGATTTGCTGCATTTGTTGATCAACATGGCCTTTCTTCTGGCCTTCGGAACGGCGGTAGACCGGAGACTAGGCCGCAACCGGTTCCTGGTGCTGTATGTCCTCTGTGCCCTGGGCGGCGCCGCCGCCAGCGTCGGTCTATTCTATGCCACGGCGGAACAAACCATCATGGTCGGCGCCTCGGGCGCTATTTCGGGACTGTTCGGCGCTGTTCTCCGCCTAGCCACGCGCAACACATTCGCCGCCATCGCGGTCTTCATCCTGGCCAATGTGGTGATCGGCTATACAGGCGTGCCCGGCATGGGCGAAGTGCGCGCCATCGCCTGGGAGGCCCATATCGGCGGCTTTGTTGCCGGGTATCTGCTCTTTCCCCTTTTCGACAGAAATAACCAAGGCCCCAATCTGCGGAGTATCAATTCATGAAGATCACAGGACTTCGCACGCAACAGGTGGAAATCCCCCTCGACACACCGATCCGCACAGCCATCCACCAGTTGGACTCCATCGGCTGTGTGTTGTTGTACCTGGACACGGACGAGGGCCTGGTTGGCGAGGGCCTGGTCTGGACCCTGGGCACCCGTCGCCTGGCCACGCTGGAGGCCATGCTCCATTCCATGGCCGTTAAGATCGAAGGCCGCGATCCTCACGAACATGCGGGCCTGTGGGCGGAGATGTGGGCCGACATCAATTTCTTCGGACACAAGGGCATCACCCTGTTCGCCATCGGCGCCGTGGATATGGCCCTGTGGGACCTTGTAGGCAAAGCCCACGGCACCTCCGTCTGCCGCATGCTGGGGCAGTGCCGGGACTGCATCCGCGCCTATAACTCGTCCGGGCTCTGGGTCTCCATGTCGGCGGATGAACTGCAAGCCCAGGCGCGGGACTTTCTCGACCAGGGCTATCGCGCCATGAAGATGCGCCTCGGCAAACCAGACATCGGCGAAGATGTGGAACGGGTGGCAGCCGTGCGCGAGGCTATTGGACCGGACGTTGACCTGATGGCAGACGCAAATCAAGGCTTCACGGTCAATCATGCCATCCGACTTGGTCGACGTTTGGAGGATTACAATTTGGTCTGGTTCGAAGAGCCGGTGCAGGCCTATGACCTGGAAGGCTCCGCCCGTGTCGCGGCGGCACTGGACACCCCCATCGCCAGCGGCGAAACGGAATATGCCCGTTATGGCTTCCGCGATATGATCGAGCGGGGATCGGCGGATGTGTTGATGCCGGATCTGGAGCGGGTTGGTGGCATTTCCGAATTCGTCAGAGTGGCGCACATGGCCGCCGCCTTTGACATCCCTGTTTCACCTCACGTCTATTCGGAACAGAGCCTGCAGCTTTGCGGCGCCCTTGAGAACGTCAACTACAGCGAGATGATGCCCTGGTTCGCGCCGCTCTATAACGAGGCGATGGAACTTGTCGAAGGCGATATGCTGATCCCGGACCGCCCGGGCCTCGGCTTCACCTTCGACCCAGAGGCCGTGGCAGGGATGCAAATCATATGACGGAGAATAAAATGAAGATCGCCAAGGTCGACACCCATTTGGTGAAACTGCCCTACACCACCGGCGGCACCGGAAACATCGGCCGCATGGACTGGTCTACCCTGGACTATGTCCTGGTCCGTATCGAGACCGAGGGCGGCCTGGTGGGCTGGGGCGATGCCTTTGCTTATGGCGGCGCGGCCCTGTCGGTCAAGGCGGCGGTGGATCACATGCTGGCGCCGAAGCTGATCGGCGAAGATGCCTCCCGCATCGGGCAATTGTCCTACATGCTACAACAGGGCCACCACCTGTTGGGCCGCTATGGCATCACAATCTTCGCCATATCCGGCATCGACATTGCGCTCTGGGATCTCGCCGGCAAGGCGGCGGGGGTGCCCATCTCCACCCTTCTGGGCGGGGCCCGGCGTGGCGAAATCCCTGCTTATGCCTCTCTGTTCAACTACAGTGACCCCGACGACGTTGCCGCGCATTGCACGCGCGCCTTAGGCGAAGGCTTCGGCTCCATCAAGCTGCACGAGACTGCGGAACGGGAAGTCCGCGCCGCCCGCGTGGCCATGGGCGACGGCGTACCGTTGATGGTGGACACCAACTGTCCCTGGACCCCGTGGCAGGCGAAGGAGGCGGCGCTGTCATTCAAACCTTACGACATCCACTGGCTGGAGGAACCGATCTACCCGCCGGAGGATTTCCAGAGCCTGAACCGCCTGGGCATTGAGGTGGATATGCCGCTCGCCGCGGGGGAGAACGCCTGCACCGCCATGGAATTCCAGCAAATGATGCAGGCAGAGGCGGTGACCTACTACCAGCCCAGCGTCACCAAAGTCGGCGGCATCACCGAGTTCAACAAAATCATCACCATGGCCAACCTACAGGGCGCCACGGTCATGCCCCATGCCCCCTATTTCGGCCCGGGCCTGCTCGCGACATTGCAAATCCTCGCCACCATGCCCGACGAATGTCTGGCGGAGAGCTTCTACTACGAAACCTTGGAAGCCAGCCTCTACGGCGAGGCCATCGTTGCTAAGGACGGCAACATCACGGTGCCCACCGGCCCAGGCCTGGGCATCGATCCAGACCCGGATGTGATCAAGGACTACGGTGCTAAGGGAGCTTGAGCCGTCCGGATGGATCAGGACGGGATCGGGTCAAGTACCTGCCGCCATCCTAACCAGATTCAGCCTTGAAATCGTCGAGTTGCCGCCTTACGCCGGCGACCATGGAGGCAAGATCGGATGTCAGCATCACCATGTCGAAGCCGCGCTTCACGGCGCCGGCGGCGAAGGCCCCGCTGGCACAGTGCATGACGGCCTTGATGCCATGTTTGTGCGCGGTGTCGCGAATCCTGTCGCAAGTTTCCAAGTGCAACGGATCGGGGTTGTCGCCGCGCGGTTCCAGGTCCAGCGCGTAGGACAAATCGGCCGGGCCGATATAAACCGCATCGAGGCCGGGCGTGGCACAGATGGCATCGAGATTGGCCAGACCTTCCTTGGTTTCGATCATGGCCATGACAACGATCTCGTCGTTAGCATGCGCCGGATAATCGGCGCCGCCGTACTGGGCGGCACGAATGGGTCCGAACGACCGCATGCCCACCGGTGGGTAGCGGCAGGCGGCCACTGCCTTGGCCGCTTCCTCGGCCGTATTGACCAGCGGCACGATGATGCCATAGGCACCCAGGTCCAAGGCCCGCATGATCGCCGCCGGCTCGTTCCAGGCGACGCGGACGAAAGGCACGGTGTCTGTTTGCGAGATCGCTTGCAGCATCGGCCAGATATTGCCCAATTCCGACGTGCCGTGCTGCAAATCGACGCACAAGGCATCGAAGCCCTGGCGCGCCATAATCTCAGCCGTCATGCCGTGGGAGATGGAGAGCCAGCCCAGGGTGGGACGTTTGCCGTCAGCCCACATCTGCTTAATCTTGTTCGATCTCATCGTCATTACTCCAATGTTGCTTGTTTCAATACAGGCCGCCGCGGCCACAGCCAAATTCTGGCGAACTAGACTGTGCCTCCCTCACGAAAGCCTGCAATTTCGGCCTCAGAAAATCCCAGCTCGCCTAGCACCTCGTCCGTGTGCTGGCCAAGGTCGGGGGCCGGGTGGCGGACGGTGGGGCCATCCTGGTCGGCCATATAGGCGGCGGTGATCAGTTTCTGGCTGCCGCCCAGGCTGGGCGGGCCCTCGACATCGACGAATATATTCCGGTGCGCCATCTGCTCGTCGGCGACCACATCCCTATATCGGTTGATCTTGGCCACCGGCACCTTGGCGGCCTGCAGTTTAAGCACCCAATTGTCGGCGCTGTCCGTCAAGAAGGCCGCCGCGAAGTGTGCGCGCAATTCGTCGAAATGTTCAATCAAACCGTCGCGATCGCTATAGCGGGGGTCGCCCACCAAATCATCCCTGCCGATAACGGTGAGCATGGCTTCGGTCTGGGTCTGCTGTACGGCAGCGGTCTGTATATGGCCGTCCATGGTGGGAAAGACGCCGATGGAAGGGACCGCGACGACTGGTTCGTTGCCGGTGAGCTGTGCTTCCTCCCGTTCCACCGTGTGGCTGACGACGCGGGACGCCTGCAGGGTCAGGGCACTGTCCAACATGGCCACATCCAATCGCTGGCCCTGCCCCGTCTCCCGACGCCGATACAGGGCGCCTGAGATAGCCAGGGCCGCCGTCAGACCGGTTGACATATCGACGGGGAAAAAGGCCGCCCGAGTCGGCCCGGTCTCGGGATGTCCGTTGACGTTCATCATGCCTGATGCAGCTTGGATGGCGCCGTCATAGGCCGGCACCCCGGCTTTCGGACCCTCTTGGCCATAGCCGGAAATGGAACAAAAGATGATGTCCGGACGGATCGACTTGGCGAAATCATAGCCGAAACCGAGGCGATCCATTTGCCCCGCCTTGAAATTCTCCAAGATGACATCGCACTCGCGGATCAACCGGGTGATGATCTCCTTGGCCTCGGGCGATTTCAGATCGAGGGTGATGCCGCGCTTGTTGACGTTGCACATCAGATAGCTGGGTGAAAGGCCCATGGCGCGCAATTCGTCGCCGCAAATCATGGTACGCAACTGATCGCCGGTGCCGGGTTGTTCCACCTTGATGACCTCCGCCCCCAACAGGGCCAGTTGCTGGGCGGCGAAAGGCCCGGCCAGTACCTGGGTAAAATCGAGAATGCGAATATTCGAAAATGCCTGAGTCATACGGAAGCCGTAGTTATGGGTTCTTCGAGATGTTTTTCGCCGCGCGATCGGCGGCCTAGCGGTTGCGTTCGGTGATGATCATATCGGCGCATTTTTCACCGACCATGATGGAGGGGGCGTTGGTGTTGCCAGAGGTGATGACCGGCATGATCGAGGCATCGGCGACGCGCAAGCCAGATAGACCGCGCACCCGCAGGCGGTCGTCCACCACCGCCATGTCGTCGTGACCCATTTTGCAGGTACCGACCGGATGATAGATGGTGGCGGCGTTGTTTCGGATATGCTCGATGATCTCGTCATCGCTTTGGGCCTGGGCGCCGGCGCCGTGCTCCCCTTCCAGCCAGTCGGCAAACGGCTGAGTGTTGATGATGCGGCGCAGTATTTTGTAGCCGTGCAGCATGCCCTGCACATCTTCGTCGTGGTCCAGATAATTTGGCTGGATGGCGAGCCGCCTGCCACCATTGTCAGCTACCAGACGCACATCACCCCGGCTCTTGGGCCGGGTATAACAAATCGACGCGGTGCCCCCTGGGAAGGGATGGAACATGAAACCGCCCTCGGAGGAGTAATCAAAACTGAAAGGCCGGTAGTTGATCTGGATATCGGGCCGGCCGCCGGCCTCTCGTGAATCCAAGAAACCACAGATCTCCGTACTGGTCAGCCCGAAGGCGCCCTTGCGGGTGAGGCCGTACCGGATCAACTCCATCCCCATGCGCGGCTTGTTCGAGAGCATCTGGTTCAAGGTGGGATAGGCCGCTTTCAGGCGGGGTTGCATATGAACGAACAGATGGTCATGCAGGTTCTTGCCGACGCCCGGCAGATGATGGGTGGGTTCGATGCCAGCGTCCTTCAACTCCGCGCTATCGCCGATGCCCGACTGCAGCAGCACCTGCGGCGAGCCGACGGCGGAGGCTGAAAGAATGATCTCACGGCCCGCCTGGACCGTAACCGTGGCGCCGGATTGATCCACATACTCGACACCGCTGGCCCGCGTGCCGTCCAGCAGAATGCGGCTGACGTTAGCGCCGGTTCGGATGGTCAGGTTATTGCGGCGCCTGGCTTCCTTGAGATAGCCGACGGCTGAGGAACTTCGCCGACCGTCCCGGATGGTGCCCTGCACCGTGGAGATGCCGAATTGATCGCCGGTGTTGAGGTCGGGGATGCGCGGGATACCGGCGGCGACCGCCGCTTCGAGAAACTTGTTGGAAGAATCATTGCTCAACACCGTGTTGGTCACAGCGATGGGCCCGCCGACGCCATGACTTTCGTTGCCGCCATGCTGGTGATCTTCCATTTTGCGGTAATAAGGCAGCACGTCATCCCAGCCCCAGCCATCGTTACCGCCTTCGTCCCGCCAATCGTCGTAATCCCTGGCCTGGCCGCGGATATACAGCATACCGTTGATGGAGGAGGAACCGCCCAGCACCTTGCCGGACGGAAAGAACATGGGCCGCCCGTTCAGGCCCGGTACCGGTTCAGACTTGCGCAGCCAGGTCGTCTTTGGGTTGGTCAGAAGGTGGGGAAACAGCACGGGTATATGGATGAAAGGGTGGCGGTCCCTGCCGCCGGCTTCCAATAGACAGACCGTCGTCCGGCCGTCTTCGGACAGCCGTCCCGCGACCGCGGCGCCGCCCGAGCCCGAACCGATGACGATATAGTCGTACTGCATACCCCTGCTCTATCGCCGGGCTAGAGCCAGACCGATGCCGGTGCCGATAAGCAATGTGCCCGTGATGCGGCTGCGGATACGGGCCCGGCGGGGACCGGTCAGAACGCCCCGCAGGCGCCCGGCGAGCAAGGCATAACAGCTATCCAACAGGCCGGCGATGACCACGAAACTGACGCACATCAGCACCAATTGCGGCGCCAGGGGCGCCGTGGGATCGATGAACTGGGGGAAAAAGGCGGCATAGAACAAAATGGTCTTGGGGTTCGTGATAGCGACCACGATGGCCTGCCAGAAAACCGTGGTCTTAGCCTGCCGATCGCCAGCAGAGGCCTCGCTCAGGTCTGCGCCGCGGGAGCGCCATTCCCTGATACCGAGCCAGATCAGGTAGGCCGCGCCCAGCCAGCGGATCAGGTCGAACAGATCGGCCAGCAGTACGAAGACAGTGGAAAGGCCCAAGGCCCCGGCTGTGACCAATAGGGCGTTGCCGACGCTGGAACCGGCCACGGTCGACAAACCTGTAGCGGTGCCGTGACGTAGCGATTGCGCGATCACCAGGGTGACAATGGGGCCCGGCATCAGGATCAAAACCGCTGTTGCCAGACAGAATGCGATGTAAAGTTCGATGCTCATTATCATAACTAGCCATATCCCAAGCCAGGCGGCAACAACCTTGGCAACGGTCTTGGCAGGTGCGCGGCAAAACAGCATTATGTCTCCAGCAACCACATCAGACCGTGCATGGGAGTACGCGCCATGACTGTAGACATCTCCGAATGGTCCCTGGTGGGCCTGGTCCGACGACAGGCCGCCGCCCTGGGTGAAAAGGAATACTTGAGTTTCGAGCATGGCACCAAGCTGACCTATGCCTCTCTTGACCGAGACAGCGACCAGGTGGCGCGCAATCTGGCCGCCCTGGGCGTGGTCCCGGGCGACCGCGTCATGGTGATGTTGAAGAACCGTATCGAATTCATGCTGGCCATGATCGGCATCATGAAAGTGGGGGCATTGTTCGTGCCCATCAATACGGAGTTGAAAGGCGCCTTCCTGCAGCACCAGATGCGCAATGCCGAGCCAAAGGCGATCTTCCTCGACCATGGCCTGCGCGACGCCTTCGATGCGGTCGACGGTGGCAATGCGGATCTGGCCGCGGTGATTTATGTAGCAGGTGAGGTTCCAGGCGATCGGCCGGAGGTTCTGGCAGGCGCCAATGCCATCACCTTCGAAGCGTTCATGGCCTTGGACGGGGCAGGCGATGACGTCCTTGTCGAAGGGCGGCCGCAGGATATTGCCTGCATCATGTACACATCCGGCACTACCGGCCCGTCAAAGGGCGTTTTGATGCCGCACGCCCATTGCTATCAGTTCGGAAACGGCGTGGCGAGAAACGTCGGTATGACATCGGAAGACCGGCAATACATCTGCATGCCCCTGTTCCATGCCATGGGCCTGTTCATGCAGGCGATATCCACACTGATTACCGGCAGCCAGGCCTATTGCATCGAAAGATTCTCGCCCAACACTTGGCTGGATGACGTCCGCGCCTGCGGCGCCACCGTTACCAACGCCCTGGGTGTGATCCCCGAATTCATCTTCCGCACGCCAGAGACGGAACATGATTTGGACAACAAGCTGCGCAAGGTTCTGGCCGTACCCCTGGCCGCGGAATGGGGCGAAGCCATGGAGAAACGCTTCGGCTTCAAGTTTTTCCAGGGTTATGGCATGACCGAGATCAATCTGCCGTGCTTCACACATGACGACGATCCCCTGGTGCCCGGCATCGCCGGTCACGTGCTTGACGATCTGTTCGAGGTGCGTGTGATCGACGCCGAAACGGACCGGGACGTGCCCAAGGGCGAAATCGGCGAGATCGCCGTTCGGCCCAAAGTACCTTACGTCTTCAATCAGGGCTATTTCCGCATGCCGGAAAAGACCGTGGAAACCTGGCGCAACCTGTGGTTTCACACCTCCGATGCTGGCTATTTCGACGAGGAAGGCCGGCTCTATTACGCCGACCGGATCAGAGACCGCATCCGGCGCCGGGGTGAGAACATCTCCAGCTTCGAGATCGAGCAGGTGATCAACGACTATCCGGAGGTCAACGAAAGCGCCATTGTCGGCATCAAGGTCGAGGGCGCCGGCGGCGAGGACGAGGTCAAGGCTTATATCGTCACCGACGGCGGCGAGGAAATCGATAACATCGCCCTACTCGACTATTGCTCGATCCACATTCCCCGTTTCGCCGTGCCCCGGTACATCGAGGCGGTGGAAGAAGTGCCCAAGACCGCCACGGGCAAGATCCAGAAAGAGCCCTTGCGTCAGGCCGGCGTCACCAACCGTACCTGGGATCGGGAGTCGGTCGGCTACAAGATCGCCCGGAGGGTTTGAACACCAGACCTGCTTTACAATTAATGACTGGCGGCTAGACTGAGCCGGCCTATCCAAGTGCGGCTAGGGTTCCGCTGACGGATCGATCCGTTCAGGCCTGGACCGAGCGCCGTTATGAGCCGTGCACGGCAGACACCTCAGGGACGAAAAGGCTGGAGGGGTTGGACGGGCGTGTTTTTGCACGTCTGCAGTTTGGCCAACCTTGAGGTAAGAGATGACATTCCTAGGCCTTACCCTCGTCCTGGCAGCCGCTGTCTGCCACGCCACCTGGAACTATTTCGTCAAAAGCATCAACGGCGGGCCGGAACTGGTCTGGCTGTTCTCGGTGATTTCCACCGTTATCTACCTGCCTATTGCGGTATTCATCGTCATTTCCGAGCAACCGGTGTTCGGGCCCTGGGAAATCACATTCATATTGGGCAGCGCCGTCCTGCATCTGGGCTATTTTCTCTTGCTGCAGACAGGTTATCGCAAGGGTGATCTGTCACTGGTCTACCCAACGGCGCGGGCCACGGGGCCGTTCCTCTCAACCACTTTCGCGGTGCTATTCCTGGGCGAAGCCATGACGGTGCAACTGGGCCTGGGCGCCGCCGCCGTCATCATCGGCGTGGTCTGTCTGACCGGCGGCTTCGGGCGAGGTTCTGGGAACCTGACTACCTCGCTCGCCTTTGGCATCGGCGCCGGTCTATTGATCGGAAGCTACACGGTCTGGGATGCCCATGCGGTTTCGGTGCTGCTGGTCCCGCCCCTATTGCTGGACTACGCATCATCCGTTGGCCGATCGGTCATCCTCGCGCCCATAGCAGCGAGACGCATGGACGATGTGAAAAGGCACTGGCGAAACCACCGCAAGGGCGTCATTGCCATCGCCATCTTCAATCCCCTTGCCTATATCCTGGTGCTCTACGCCCTGACCTTTACGCCTGTGGTCTATGTCGCGCCGACGCGGGAAGTCAGCGTGCTTTTGACCGTCCTCATGGGCAGCATCCTACTGGGTGAGGGCGACCTGAAGCGCCGCCTTGGCTGGGCCGTCGTCATCCTTTGTGGCGTCGCCCTGTTGGCAACGGCCTAGCTCCAATTCCAGGAACTATTGACTGTTGCGCAACACCCGGCCGTTCAGGGCGCCCGCATGCTCGCCGTCCCGCATGAAGAGTTGGCCGTTGACGAACATTTGGCTATAGCCCTCTGACTTCTGGATATAACGTCCGGCACCCGCGGGAAAATCGTGGACGAACTCCGGGCCGCGCAGCTTCAGGCCGTCGAAATCGATGACGTTGATATCGGCATAGGCACCCGGCGCGAGGACGCCCCTGCCCTTCAGTTCGTACAGGGCCGCCGGTTCACCGGTAAGTTTATGGATGCCGTTTTCAAGGCTGAAATCACCTCGCTCCTTCACCCAATAGGTCAGGAAATAAGTGGGTAGGCTGGCATCCATGATCTGGCCGCAATGGGCGCCGGAATCGCCCAGCCCCAGGACCACATTGGGATCGTTCAACATCCTCTCCACCGCTTCCATTTCCGGATTAAGGAAAGGGAAATTGAACAGGGCCAAGCCGTTCTCGGCGATGGAGAGTTCGATGAACGCTTCCGGTTCGCTCATATCACGGGCTTTGGCCAGAGCGCCAAGGCTTTGCGTCGGTTCAAGGTCATACCGGGGCGCCTCGTGGGACATGAGGTAGAGATCGTTCATGTCCATGGGTGGCGGGTTGGCAATCGCCTGCTCCACCATCGATCGGCGGTAGTCGGGATCGCGCAGCTTGGCCAATTTCCCTTCCATGTCCAGGCCGCGCAACGCCCGCCAGGACGGCGCCCGGTCATAGGGCGTGCGGTTCTGGAAACCGAACAGGACACCGATGCCCCGGGTGGTGGACTGGGGATTGATCCTGGCACCCTTGCCCACGCATTCGGCCACCTTGTCCAAGATCCAGCCATAGGCCTCGGGCACGTTGCGGTTCTGCGCCAGGCCGAAGGTGACTTGGCGGCCGGTCTCCAGGCTCACGTCGGTCATCCAGCCCAGCTCGGAGTCCACGTTGCGGCGCACTTGCTCCGCATCGCCATGAGAGATGCCCGTGGCCAATTCCACGACACCTGCACCATGGCTCCCTAGAGCGGCGCAGATGCCTTTCAATTCCTCTGGCCGGGCATAAGTACCTGGCACTGCGTCGCCGTCGGGGGTGACGTGCAAAGGCGTGCGCGAGGTGGAGAAACCCAGGGCACCGCCGGCCATGGCCTCGGCCACCGCATCGTGCATGGCGGTGATTTGGTCTTCGGAAGCCGGTTTGTTTTCCAGCGCCTCCTCGCCCATGGCGAACAGGCGGAGAGCGCAGTGGCCTACCAGGCCGCCTACGTTGATGCCCTTGGGCAATTCATCCAAGGCGCCAAGATATTCGCCGTAACTTTCCCAGTTCCATCTCATACCGCTGTTGATGCTTTTTGCCGGCACGTCTTCGACGGATTCCATAAGGCGGGTGAGATATTCGCGGTCTTCGGTTTTGCACGGCGCGAAGGTGACGCCGCAATTGCCCATGACCGCGGACGTCACGCCATGCCAGCAGGATGACGAGGCGATGGGGTCCCAGGTAATCTGGGCATCAAGATGGGTATGGATGTCGACGAAACCGGGCGTGACGATATGGCCGTCGGCATCGACGGTCTCCTTGGCACCGCCCTCAACTTCCCCAACTGCGGCGATGCGATCGCCCGCGATGGCCACATCGCCGCGATAGCCTGGTGAGCCGGTGCCGTCGACGATGGTGCCGTTCTTGATAATCAGATCGTATGACATTGCTTCCCCCATGATATTTTCTCATCCTCCGGCATCTGGCCCGCAGACAGGCAGATGGTCAAGGATGTGGTTAGTTGACCGCCACCGCATCGCCCAAGGTGGGGCCGATTTCTCCGTTGATTACCAGATCGGCGTAACTGTCCAGATCGGTTGGCTCCCTATTCAGGATCACCATGCCGGAGCCGTTCTGTTTCGCCATGATCGGGAAACCGGCCGCTGGATAGACGACTAGTGACGAGCCGATGGCGATGAACAAATCGCAGGCCAGGGTCTCCCGCTGGGCCCGCGCCATTTCCACTTCCGGCATGGCCTGGCCGAACGATATTGTCGCCGTCTTTATGAACTCGCTGCCGCAGGCTTCGCATATCGGCATGGTTTCATCGGCCAGAAACGCCTCCTTGATGGGATCCAATTCATGGCGTTCCCCGCAGCCAAGGCACTTGGCATAGGTGGTGTTGCCGTGCAGTTCGATCACTTTGTCGTCCGGCACGCCCGAAGACTGATGCAGGCCGTCAACATTCTGGGTAATGACGGCGGATACTTTGCCTGTCTCCACCATTTTCGCCACCGCGCGATGGCCGCGATTTGGTTCGGCCGCGCTCATGGTGCCATCCATGGCGAACTTGCGCCGCCAGGATTCCCGGCGCATTTCGGCGGAGGCCATGAAATCGCTGAAGTCGATGGGCTTGTACTTAGTCCACAGGCCACCGGGACTGCGGAAATCCGGAATACCGGATTCCGTGCTGATACCGGCGCCAGTAAAAATGACCACACGTTCAGCATCCTCGATCAGGCCGCGTAGGTTCTTGACGTCGTCTTGATTGGCGAATTCCATGGTTTCTAGTCCAACGTTTCCAAAAACAAGGCCCGATAGTCGCCCGCCGATAACGGCCGCGGATTGGTCGCCGTTGTGTGATCGGCAACCGCATGGGGGATCAGAGGCTCGATCATGGCCTCTGTGACGCCCATCTCGCGCAGGTTGGCGGGCAGGCCGAGGCGAGCGTTCAATGCGGCGACCTCATCGGCCAAATCGGCGCCCGGTTCCAAGCCCCAGATCTCTTTCACTCTGTCGTACTTGTCGCCAACGAAATCGGCGTTGTATCGGATCACCGCCGGCAGGCAGACCGCATTCAGGGTTCCATGGTGCAGTACCGGATCAGGGATCGAGCCCAGGGGATGCGACATGCCGTGAACGGCGCCCAGACCCTTTTGAAAGGCCATGGCCCCTTCCATGGATGCCATCATCATCTGCCAACGCGCCTCACGGTCATTGCCGTCGGCGACCGCCCGCTCGATGTTACGGATGGCCCGCCCCAGGCCGTCGGTGGCAATGGCATCGGCAGGGGGGTTGATGGCGGCGGCGCAATAGGTTTCGAAGCAGTGGGCGAAGGCATCCATGCCCGTTCCAGCAGTCAGCATCCTAGGCATGGACATGGTCAGATCGGGATCGCAGATCGCCACCTTTGGAATTACATGGGGGCTGCCGAAGCCAAGCTTGCGGCCATCGTTGAGGATCATGATGGCGCCCCGACCCACCTCGCTGCCAGTGCCGGCGGTCGTCGGTATGGCGATCACGGGGGCAATGGCGTCTGTAATCTTGCTCGCCCCGCCCGCGATCATCACATATTCGGACAAGTCGCCCGGGTGTGTCGCCATCAGGGCAATCGCCTTGGCCAGATCCATTGACGAGCCGCCGCCTACCCCGATGATTCCGTCGCAACCGGCTTCGCGGTATTGCGCCAGGGCAACGGCCATGGCTGCTTCGGTTGGATTCTCTGGCGTGGCGTCGAAAATTTCTGCTGCACAGCCTTTCGGCAACTGTGCCGCAACCTTGTCCAGCAGACCGGCGGCGCGCACCCCCTTGTCCGTGACCATCAGGGGATGGGATATCCCAAGGCCCGCCATCTCATCCGCCAGCAGGGCCACGGCACCGAAATCGAACTGAATCTTGGTCAGGTACGTAATGGTTGCCATGGCGAGCCCTTTGAAATGGTGGTTCTGAAGTTCGGAACCCCATCCATCATCGCGCCCCCATACGGCGTCTGGCAAGAAGAAGCTGCATGGACCTCGTCGACTGCTTCGTCGGCATTGTGCCCTTATCTGATTGGGTAAAAAAGGAAATGGCCGCATCCATCCGGATACGGCCATTCCTTTTTATGAGGGCCGCGGATGGGGGGCCGCGGCCCTCGGCGCTTGCAGGGGATTGCAGCGCCAGGGGACAATTCGGCGTCCGTCCTAAAACGGCCCGCCGCGATGTTTCTTAGTTGCTCCGCCAGCGCTCGATCCAGCGATCTCGGCAACCTTTGACAACGCATTTTGTGAGAACGTAAGTGAAGCTCAGGCGGGCCGCATTGACATAGATCAATATCAGGGAACTTAATCGACTCTTGGCAGTAAACTGCCAAAAATTTCCCGAAGAGACGAGGTTCAATCGTCCCTGCGCCGGTCCGAACCTGGGCGGTCGCTATCGGCAATTGCTTCCCGATAGGAGCCGCCCAACATTCGGGCCAATTGATTCTTGCCCTGCTCCAACGCCTGTTCCACAGCCCAGATGATTTTGTCTGAAAGCCGCCGCACGTAGCGTTCCTGGCCGCGCACATGGCGAACATATTGCCGTACCTTCAGCCAATGAAGGACATCGTCCAGAGAACCATTATCGAGAACGTCGATCATTTTCTCGGTCGTGGCATTTTCCACTTCCGCGCCGTATTGAGCGACGAGGGCCTCGGCCGCATCACGGACTTTGGCATCGAATTCTTCGGCATTGGTTTCTTCCGACATGAAAGATACTCCCTACGGCCTGGCTGCGACAGACTAACGGTTTTCCCTACACAGGTGTAGCCCGACACATTTTGCCCCGAAATCTAAGCGTGTTTCATGTTTCATTAAGGTATCGAAGGTTAAGGTTTTGCTGCGATCGATATGGCGGATTTAGAGTCAATTACCGGCATATCAGCATCCGGTACGAGGGATTATTCGATATGAGGGGCGTTGTCGCCAACAGCAGTCATCCGCATTTGAACGACCCCGAAGTACGTGGGCTGTTCGAGCTCGCCCAGGAAAAATCCAAGGAAGGCCGGGAATCCCTATATTGCGCCATTGGCGATCTATTCGAACGGCGGGCTGACGAACTTCAGGCCGGTGAACGAGAATTGATGATCGAAATTCTCGAGCGCCTGAGCCGCGACGTGGAAATGTCGGTTCGGGCCGGCCTCGCCAATCGGTTAAGCGAAAAAGGCGATGCGCCCCACGACCTGATCCGTATGCTGGCTAACGACGATGTTCAAGTAGCCTACAAGATCCTCTCTTCCAGCACCATTTTGCGTGATGCCGATTTGATCGAGGTGGTCCGCCACCGCACGATGCAGCATCAATTGGCCGTCGCCATCAGAAAAGACGTCAGCGAGGAAGTCTCCGCGGCACTGGTCGAGGCCGGTAAGGAAGACGTAATTGTTACCCTGCTGAATAACCAGGACGCGCGGATATCTGCTGACGTGCTAGAATACTTGGCGGAAGAATCCAAGCGTACCGACAGCTACCAAAAGCCTCTGGTCCGCCGTCCCGATCTGCCGTCCGAAGTGGCCGAACGGATGTATTATTGGGTATCCGCCGCCGTGCGGAATTACATCATCGACAATTTCGATGTGGACGTGGACGATCTGGACGATCAGATGTCCGCCACCGTCTCGGACGCCCTTGATTCCGAGGACGAGCAAGAGGAAAGCGGCGCCGCTGCTGAGCGGCTGGTAAATCATCTGTTTGACGACGGCGGGTTGTCTGCAGATTTCGCTTTGAAATCCCTTCATCAGGGACAGGTTTCAATCTTTGAATTCTCGTTTGCCAAAATGATCGGGACGAGACCCATACTGGCCCGTCGGATTATCTATGAGCCGGGCGGGGAGGCATTGGGTATTGCCTGCCGGGCGATTGGTATGAACCGGTCCATCTTCCTGCAGATCTACCATCTGACCCGCAAAGCCCGCAGCAGTGAGGCCCGCCTGGGCAAGGAAGAGGTCGTCCGGCTAACCAAATTCTTTGAATCGATCACCCGGGAATCCGCCTTCCTTGTACTGCGTAAATGGCAGCGCGACCGCCGCTATTTGAACGCGCTCCGGGCAATACAGCATCGCTAGCCGCCAATTTCCACACCCTTCGCCGCGAAAAATTACCACTGCCAATTCGGCACGGAACAGGGCATAATCGCCGCGTAATTCTGGTCGGAAAGACTGTCGGTTTGGAGGCGAAATCGCCCATGATTGATCCTTTGGTTGATCCCTTTGGACGCACCGTCGACTATTTGCGGGTCTCGGTGACCGACCGCTGCGATTTCCGTTGCGTCTATTGCATGTCCGAAGACATGACCTTCCTGCCGAAGATGGAGGTGTTAAGTCTTGAGGAAATGGAGCGTCTATGCGGCGCATTCATCGACCTCGGCGTGCGCAAATTACGCATTACGGGTGGCGAGCCATTGGTTCGGCGCAACGTCATGTGGCTTTTTCAGCAATTGGGACAGCACCTTGAAGCTGGCAGATTGCAGGAACTGACCCTTACCACCAATGGGTCGCAACTGTCGCGTTACGCCAAGGACCTATACGCCTGCGGCGTGCGCCGCATCAACGTTTCGCTGGATACGCTCAATCCTGACAAATTCCTTGCTATTACGCGCTGGGGCAAATTCGACCGGGTGATGGCCGGGTTGGACGCCGCGCAGGACGCCGGGTTGGCCATCAAAATCAACGCCGTAGCGTTACGTGACGTCAATGAGGATGAATTAGACGGCATGATCTCGTGGTGCGGCGAACGGGGCATGGACCTGACCCTGATCGAGGCCATGCCCATGGGCGATATCGGTCTCAACCGCGCCGATCAGCACTTGTCACTGCGCGAAGTACGCCAGAAATTGGAGACCTCGTGGACATTGCAATCCAGCGACCACAAAACCGGCGGCCCCGCCAGCTACGTTACAGTGGCGGAAACAGGACGAAAACTGGGCTTTATCACGCCGCTTAGCCATAATTTCTGCGAAGCATGCAACCGTGTCCGCCTGACCTGTACAGGCACTTTATTCATGTGTCTGGGCCAGGACGACGCGGCCGATCTGAGGGCACCACTCCGCGCGTCATCCGATGACGGTATTTTGCGGGACGCCATTCGCGGCGCCATCGACCGCAAGCCGAAAGGTCATGATTTCGTCATCGACCGTGACCGCGCGGCCCCTTCGGTAGAACGTCATATGAGCGTCACCGGGGGATAGGAGCACAGACGAGCGGGAATGCAGACATCCCTACGGTGTGACGCCATGACACTATGACACCATGGCCGCGTATCTTTCTTATTCTGCTCGCCGCCTGCACATTCTCCTGGTTGAGCTTTGCCCAGGACGCGCCGACCACAACGCGCAAGGCCGTTCATAGGACCATTCCCTACATCGACAAGGCCGTCAGCCCGGCCGAAGCCGTGGTTATCCGCGCGGTCCGGAAATATGAACCCCGCATGGTACGCGAGGATATCGGCCAGACCGTAGCTTTGGACAACAGATACGCCCGGGCCGCAAAGAAAGCCGTAGCCCGATATGAACGCGCGGCGGACCTGGGCTACGTCATGGCTCATTACAATCTCGCCCGTGCCCTGTCCGACGGCAGGGGCATAAAGCGGGATATACCCCGTGCGCTGAAGAGTTTTGCCCTCGCCGCGGGCCAAGGCAATGTGCCCGCCATGCTGCGCCTGGCCGAATTCCATATGACCGGGGCCGGCACACCGAAAAACCGAGTAGAGGCCCAGGCATACTATTTCGTCGCCGCCAGCCTGCAGAACCAGGCCGGGTCGCTGGCCATTAAACTCCTGCGGCCGCACCTCAATCAAAACGAATTGGAAGAAGTACGCAAAAGGGCACAGGCAATTCGGGATGCCTTGCCAAAGATCGATTTGATCCTGCAACGCAGTCAGGAACAGGAACTGCTGGAAGCGGCGGCCGAAGGCGATTTGGACAAAGTCGATAGCCTACTCCGGGCGGGCGTCGATGCGAATGCCATCAATGCCCTAGGCCGTACCGGCATCGTCACGGCAGCCTGGCGCGGACATCAGGAAGTCGTCTCCAAATTATTGAATGCGGGTGTCGAAATCGACGCCGCGGACAACGAGGGCCGTACCGCGTTGATGTGGGTCTCCATTAATGGCCATCCCGGCATTGTCAATCTGCTACTGGAGGAAGGTGCCCTTGTCGATGTGCGTGATAACACGGGTGCCACGCCATTGATCCGCGCCGCCTGGAATGGCCACGAGGAAATCGTCAGATCATTGATGGACGCAGGCGCAGATACCCAGGCTACCGATGACGCCGGCATGTCGGCGCTTGATAGGTCCGATGCGGTGGAAGAATTGCGCATTTCCCAAATATTGCGCCAGGGCCCCAGCGGCGGCACGAAGGAAATCTTGGTATTGCTGGAAGACGACGATGGCGGTATCGGCGCCCTGGCTCTGTTGAATAGACAGATCGACGGCAAGGACGTTGTCCTGAACAAAGCGAACGAAATGATCCAGGTCGCTCCCGATGGAAAGGCTGAAACGGGCGAAGCGAGCAAGGAGTTTCTGGAACGGGAGTTTGGAAACCTACTGGAAGCTCTGCCGCCATCGACAGACCGGGATCTCAAGTCGCGCAAGCGCAAGGCCAAACGGGGCGATCAGGACCAGGACTGGATTGCGCTGTTGCTTGAGGTCTGGCCGGTACTGATCATTTTCGCCGTTGTTATCGGCATTCTACTCTACTTCCTGATCCGCGGCCGCGGCAGTTAGCTGCCATGTGGCTGTTTGATTTGGCTGTCCGTCGCACCCATTTCTGTAATATGAGAGGAGTGTATTCGAAACGGCAGCGGCTCACCGCAAACTCCGAAACCAACCGGAGCGATTGTTGATGACTACTGCCGACAGTCAAGATCATCTGATTTCCCGCCCCTCGACCTGGGAATGGGTCGTGGCGGTGGCGGGCAGTCTGATTTTGCACGGCATACTTCTCTATAGCGTTTGGCAAGGCCGTATGCCGTTGGAGTTGAAGGACCTGATCGAAGTTTCGCTGGTATTCGAGGATAGCGAGACGCCAGAGCCCCCGCAGCCGGCGGCTAAGGCGGAGGCAAAGCCGGAAGAGAAAAAAGAGCCGCAAAAGGTGGCTGAAGCCCAAACACAGGCGGCGGCTCGACCGAAGGCCAAGACCAAGCCGGAGGTCGTTGAAAGAAAGGAAACCAGTCTCAAACCGGCGCCCCAGGACAAACCCGCCGTTGATGACACAAAAGCAGCAACCCCGAAGCCTAAACCGCCTGCAACACCAATACCGGAAAAAAAGACCGCTGTAGAAAAGCCCGAACCAAAGCCGACACCAAAACCAGAGAAAAAGGTTGCTGTCGAAAAACCCAAGCCAGAGAAAAAGGCTGCCGTCGAAAAACCGAAGCCGGAGGAGAAGCCAAAGCCCACAATCAAACCAAAGAAGGTCAAGCGCACCACGCAACCTGAGAAAAAGGAAGCGCGTCAGGCGGTACATCTGCGGGTACCTTATCTGGATCGGCCCGTCGGCCCGGCAGCCTCCGCCGCAATAAATGCAGTCCGCGACCTCGAACCCCGCATGGTACGCGAGGACGAAGGGCAGACCGTACGCCGCGACCAACGTTTTCTCCGTTCCGCACGCCGTGCAGTTGAAAGATATGAGCGCGCTGCGAGACGGGGCTTCGTGATGGCGCAATACAACCTTGGCCGTGCCCTTGCCGAAGGACGCGGCGTCCGCCGCAATTACGAACGCGCGGTGCAATATTTCCGCTCCGCGGCTCGCCAGGGCAACGTGCCGGCCATCCTGCGTTTGGCAGAAATGCATCTCGCCGGATTGGGCACGGCAAAAAACCGGATCGAGGCACAGGCGCTTTACTATGTGGCAGCCGCAGCCAAGAACAGCGGCGCTGCCAGAGCCAACGTTATGCTGGGAGCACACCTCAACAGCGAAGAGTTGGAGTTGGCCCGCGAACGCGGCGAAGTCTTAAAACGGCGTATGCCAGTCAAAAACCCTGCCGACCGGCAGCTCAATGAAAAGGAATTGCTGATTGCCGCCGCGATCGGTGACTTGGGCGCAGTGCAGAAAGCGCTCAAATCGGGGGTTGATGCCAATTCCATTGATGAAGCCGGCCGTACCGCCGTGATCGTTTCGTCCTGGCGCGGCCACCGTAGAGTGCTACAAACCCTGCTGGCTGCCGGCGTGGATGCGGACGCCGCCGACTATGAAGGCCGGACAGCGCTTTCATGGGCGGCCATCAACGGTTATCCAGATATTGCTGAGGTTTTGTTACAGGAATCCGCCATGGTCGACGTTAGGGATGAAAAAGGTCTGACCCCGCTGATCCGTGCCGCCTGGAACGGACACGAGAAGGTGGTGACGGCCCTGATCGCCAACCAGGCCAACGTCCATGCGGCCGATAATGAAGGGATCACCGCCCTGCAGCGGGCCCGGGCTCAAAACGAAACCGCCATCGTCGCCCGTCTACAGGCCGCCGGCGCCCGATGAAGCCGTAATGACTTTCCGCGATTTCTAAACCAAATTCGATTTTCATCGAATTGCCGGGCCACCCGCGCCCCTTCCCGACCACCCATTGATGGTACCTTGTGGATGGTCGGGAAGGGGGAGCCGGTAGGGTGGTTCAAAACCGAAAAAGGTCTATTGCAGTTCGACGCGATGAGCGTAGGTCTTTCCGTCGCTGACCGTGATTTGTTCGAATCCCAGCATCCGCGCCAGGTCGAAAAACGTGAATCGGTCCTCAACGGCCAGATTGCGGAAGAGCGGACTGGCCCGCGCCGACGATGTCAACTGTGCCAGTACAGCGCGCGCTCGATAGAGCGTCGCGAAGCTGTGTTCATCGAGGCCGACGATGATCATTTTCTGTGCCTCTTCACCCTTCGCGAATATGGCGTAACGGGGCGGGTACTCCCGTTTGCCCTGACCGGCAGTCTGGGCCACGATAAACCCGATGCGTAAATCCCGGCTGGCCGACGGCATCACTGAGGCACGCGCCTGGTACGTCTCATTGCTGCTGATGGGTGGGTAATAATAGCCGGCATGGCGATCCCCCGCCAAAGACGGACCGCCGGCGGCCAAGAAAAAAAACAGACAAAAGGCTTTCAACAAAGGGCGCGTTGACAAATTTCTTCCCCTAGGAACTGCGGTTATCTGTCATTATGTGGTATCGGCCTTCGTTTGGCCAACCCTGGCCCGAAGGTCCGCCCGCATTGCTAGCCATGATGAGAAATTGACAAATGGTGCATATCGCCAATGGCCGATAAAAAATTAACCTTCATGGCAAGCGATACGCCGCAGGCCGCGGCTGCATTAAAGGATTTGCGTAGCCGTTATGACGACGCCGGTCCGGATAATGCGGATGTCATCGTCGTCCTGGGGGGCGATGGCTATATGCTGAGCGTCTTGCATGAGACCTACAAGCATTCTGTACCGATCTACGGCATGAACCAGGGCACCGTTGGTTTCCTGATGAACGCCTTCTCGCTAGACGACCTGCACGCCAGAATTTCGGCGGCCGAGCTGGCGGTGCTGCACCCCTTGGCAATGGCCGCCACCGACGGTTCTGGCAAGATACATAACGCCATGGCGATCAACGAGGTTTCTGTCTTTCGGGAGACCCGGCAAGCTGCCAAAATCCGCATCTCCATCGACGGCAACGTTCGCCTCGATGAACTGGTCTGTGACGGTGTGCTCGTGGCAACGCCAGCAGGCAGCACTGCCTATAACCTATCGGCCCACGGCTCAATTATTCCCCTGGATGCGGATATCCTCGCACTCACGCCGATCTCCGCCTTCCGGCCGCGGCGCTGGCGGGGGGCGCTGCTGCCGGCTACGGCGCGTGTCCACTTCGATGTGCTCGAGCCCGACAAGCGGCCGGTTTCCGTCGTCGCGGATAATCAGGAATTCCGCTCCGTCGTGGAGATCGAGGTGGTCGAGAACCAGGACGCCGAATTGAAGCTATTGTTCGACCCAGAGCACAATTTGGAAGAACGCATTCTAAACGAGCAGTTCATCCCCTGATGTTTAGCCGCGCCCCAGGAGTCGCAACGTTATGACCCGCCTGGCAATCGGCGGCATCGTGCACGAAACGGTCAGTTTCTTACCGGCCGAAACCACATTGGCGGATTTCGCGCACCGCATTGTCCGAGGCGATGAAGTTTCCCGCGCTTTTGCCGGAACCAACACCGTTTTCGGCGGTTTTCTGCAGGTCTGTCAAGACAACGACATCCAAGTGGAGGGACTGTTATGCGCCGAATGCGCACCATCTGGCCCCGTTTCGAAAGATGCCGTCCAGGCTCTTTGCGACGAACTGATGGACCGCGCCACGCTTTGGCGGGATGAAACGGACGGTCTGTTGATGCATCTGCACGGCGCCATGGTGGCGCGCGGTGACAACGATCCCGAACTTTCCCTGCTGCAACGCCTGCGCACGGTATTGGGTCAGGATTATCCTATCGCTCTGGCTATGGACCTGCACGGCAACGTGGGGGCAGAAAAAGCGTCCCTGGCCGATGTCGTTTGCGGTTTTCGCCATAGCCCACACACGGATATGGCGGAAACAGGCGTTCGGGCGGCACGTTTGCTATTGGGCAAACTGAACGGTGAAATCGAGCCCGTAACTGCGATCGCCCGGCCGGGCCTTGTCCTGCCCTCGATCTTCACCGCAACGGCTGTCTCACCCTTGAAAGAGATCATGGATGATGTCCACGCCGCGACGGATGAACCAGGGATCCTGGATGTGACCTTGTTCACCGGTTTCGCCTATGGCGATGTGCCGGAGATCGGCGCCACTGTTCTGGCCGTCGCCGACGGCGACGAGGCTTTGGCCATACGAACGGCAGAACGCATCTGCGCCCGGCTGGTGGCGGAGCGGGAACAGCTTTATCGCGCCCAGCCCATATACGATCCCACGGAAGCGCTGGCACTAGCGGCCGATCATCTGTCGGCCGGCCGGCGGCCGGTGGTGCTGTTGGAACATGCGGATCGGGGTAACGATTCAACCCACCTGTTGCAGGCCATGCTTGCCAGTGATGGCGCGCGCATTGCTGTTCCCTATCTCCACGACCCCATCGCTGCCAAGGCCGCAGCCTCTTCCGGGCTCGGCGCGCAATTGATGACCACCCTGGGCGGCAAGTCTTCCGAGATGGCGGGTCTGCCCGTGTTGTTCTCCGGCTTCGTCAAGTATACTGGCCACCTGCGCTATCGCATCACCGGGCCCTACCGCACTGGCGAAGAAGTGGATCTGGGTCTTAGCGCCGTTATCGACAATGGACAGATCGCCGTCATCGTCACATCCCACAATATATCGGCTGTGGATACGGACCCGTTTACCCAATGCGGTCTCGATATCGGTGAATTCGATATCATCGCGCTCCGTTCCAAGACACACTTCCGGGCCGCCTATGAACCCATCGCGGGCGCTATCCTTATCGTCGAGACGCCTGATTGGGGACCAGCGGACCTAATCAGCCTGCCCTATCGTAATGTGCCGCCAGGGGTCTACCCGATTACAACCGGCGAGGAAGGCCAAAATGGAGATTGAGGCCATGCACAACTGGCGCAACATCACCGAGCCGCGGCCCACCTTCGTCAGCCATCTGGAATGCGGTCTGAGCGGTGAAATTGTGCCGAGCGATCAATTGCACGGCTTGTCCGCCGTCGGGCGGCCGTTCCTGGTGCGCTATGACCTGGCTGCCCTGGGCAAGAGTTTGGACAAGGGAACCCTGGCCGCGCGACCGGCTGATCTGTGGCGCTATCGCGAATTCCTGCCCGTCCGCAAGCCCGAGAATATCCTGAGCCTTGGTGAATGCATGACGCCAATCATGCCCGCCCCTGGCGTGAATGGCGATTTATGGATCAAAGACGAGGGGCGGTTGCCGACAGGTTCCTTCAAAGCCCGGGGTCTTTGTCTCGCGGTCTCCATGGCAAAGGAGCTGGGTGTTGAGCGTATGGCCATGCCGACAAACGGCAATGCGGGGGCAGCCATGGCGGCTTATTGCAGCCTGGCAGGGATCGAGTCTTATGTTTTCTGCCCCGATGACACACCGGAAACCAATGTTCGGGAGATTGCTTTGCAGGGCGCCAAGGTCTTTCGAGTGAACGGGCTGATAAACGATTGCGGCAAGATCGTCGGCGACGGCAAGGAGGCCATGGGTTGGTTTGATCTTTCGACCCTGAAGGAGCCCTACCGTATCGAGGGCAAGAAAACCATGGGTCTGGAACTGGCGGAACAGTTCGGCTGGGAGCTTCCCGATGCCATCTTTTATCCCACGGGCGGCGGCACCGGCCTGATCGGCATGTGGAAGGCGTTCGACGAACTGGAGGCGATCGGCTGGATCGGCCCTGAGCGGCCGAAAATGATCGCCGTGCAGGCGGCCGGTTGCGCACCCATCGTCAAAGCGTTCGAAGAGGGCGCAGAGCATGCGGAATTATGGCCCGACGCCCATACCGAGGCGGCAGGCATCCGGGTTCCCGTCGCGGTAGGCGATTTTCTGATCTTGCGCGCCGTACGGCAATCGGGCGGATTTGCCATTGCCGTGGCGGATCAGGATATATTCGCAGCGCGGGACCAGATGGCGCAAGACGGCGGGCTTTTGCTGTGTCCGGAAGGTGCCGCCACATATGCTGCCTGGCAGGCAGCAGTCGCCGACGGCCGTATCAGCAGGGATGACCGTTGCGTGCTATTCAATTGCGCCACGGGCTTGAAATATCCCATGCCCGGGGCCGGCATGGCCTTGGACCGGCACAGCGAAATCGACTACGGAGCCATGGCATGAACGAGCCGCCGCTGGAACTGCTGCCCATCGATATTGAGCCCTATCGCAATGGCAATACGGGCATACCGTTTGTACACCGGTTCGACAGCGGGCAGCCTGGCCCGAACGTGCTGATCAACGCCCTAACTCATGGTAACGAGGTCTGTGGCGCACATGCGCTGGCGGTCTTGTTCGAAAAAGAAGTACGGCCAATCCGTGGCAGCCTGACCCTGAGCTTCTCGAACGTCGCCGCCTATCATTCATTCGATCCGGATAATCCAACGGCCTCCCGCTTCGTCGACGAGGATTTCAACCGTCTGTGGTCGGATGAGATCCTGGATGGCGACCGCCAATCGGCTGAACTGACCCGGGCGCGGGAGATCCGAAGCATCGTTGCGACGGCGGATTACCTTCTTGACCTTCATTCCATGCAACTCCCCTGCCCTCCCTTGATGCTATGTGGCACGGCGCAAAAGGGGCGGCGCCTGGCCTTCGCAATGGGTGTGCCAGAACATGTGGTCGCCGATCCCGGCCACGCTGCGGGTCCCCGGATGCGGGACTATGGCGCCTTCGCGGAAGAGAATGCGCCGAAAACCGCCCTGCTGATCGAATGCGGGCAACACTGGGCCAAGGATACCGGGACGGTCGCCATCCAGGCGGTGTTCCATTTCCTTGATGCCCTTGGCATGATCGAACCATCGATCGCGGCAGCCCACATGGTCGACGACCCTGCCAGGCAACGTCTTATCGAAGTGGTCGGCCCCATCACCATCCAAACAGAATCCTTTCGATTCACCGAAAGATTTACAGGCCTGGAGGTCATCCCCGAAGCCGGCAGCGTGATCGGCCATGACGGCCCCCAGCCCATCATCACGCCACATGATGACTGCGTACTGATCATGCCGACAAACCGGCCGCGGCCCGGTCAGACGGCCGTGCGCCTAGGAAAGTATGTCGAATAGTCCGCAATGATCGCATCGTAATGCAACAGTTGCTGCGTCTGGGGCTCTCGATTCTGTTGGGCGCCGTGGGCGGCGCGGTGTTTTTCTATTTCGACATGCCCCTGGCGTGGATGCTGGGCAGCATGACCTTCACCACCATCGCCGCCCTGGCCGGCGCGCCGGTCACACTGCATATGCCCCTGCGCATGTCCATGGTCGCCGTCCTGGGCACCCTTCTAGGCAGCGCCTTTACGCCCCAAATACTAGATCAGTTGCAGCACTGGGGCGCCGGCGTGGTGACGATTGCGGTCTTTGTCACAATCATGACCGGCCTCTCGGTGTTTTTCCTCGTGCGCGTCGGCAAGCTGGATCGGGCCACCGCCTACTTTTCCGGGACACCGGGCGGCCTGGGCGAAATGACCATCGTCGGCGAACAGCAAGGGGGCGATCCCCGGACCATCGCGCTTGTGCACGCGACGCGGATATTCGTGGTGGTGTTCCTATTGCCGCTTTATCTGGTCTATGTAACGGATCTGGATATCCCAAATACGGCCCGTGTCCTGGCGGAACGCCCGGTCGCGGAAGGTACGGACCTGTTGGTCCTGGCCGCTTGCGCCGTGGTCGGATATTTCCTGGGCCGCCACTTGCCCCTTCCCGGCAGCCAGATTTTAGGGCCGCTGGTAGTTTCCGCATCCGCCTATGCCGCCGGCCTGGTCGATGGCGCGCCCCCCGCCGAACTAATCGCCGTTGCCCAGGTGGTAATCGGTTCCGCCATCGGCGCCCGATTCGTTGGCCTGGACCTGCGCGCCATGGCCAGGCCGCTGGTCCTGGCCATGGTGTCCGCCCTGGCCATGTTGGCGATGGCGGCTGCGTTCTCCTACGCCGTTTCGCCGCTGTTGGGGGTGCCCATGCATGCCCTGTTGCTGGCACTCTCGCCAGGCGGATTGGCGGAAATGAGCCTAATCGCCCTGGCATTGAACGTGGACACGGCTTTTATCGCCACCATGCATCTCGTCCGTATCCTGCTGATTGTGGCGCTGGCGCCGGTTTGCTTCCGCCTATTGGGACGTTTTTCCAAAGAAAACTGAGCCATCCGCAGCGTTGGATTACAGCTATCTTAAGGCATTGTTTACTTCGCACGCTCATTATACGGGCGTCGGGCACAATTTGTTCGGATTGCACATGATCACGCAGGAAATTCAACTTACTCTAGCGCGTCACGACCGTTGGTTGAAGGGTACCTCAGGCGGAGCGCGCGCCAATTTCTCGCTGCAGGAATTGCAGGGCATCGATTTTGGCGGCGCGAACTTGACCCAGGCCAAGCTGACAGGCGCGCAACTGGCGGAAGCCGACCTGAGCAATGTGAATTTTCATAAGGCTGATCTGTTCGCGGCCGACCTGCGCAACTCTGATCTGCGGGGTGCCGATCTTTCGAATTCCGACCTGCGCGGCGCGCAGCTTCGGGGCGCCGATCTAACGGACGTCAACCTGTTCGGCGCGGATCTGCGCGACGGCACATTGATGACGGCCGCGGATGAAGGCGGCACCAAGGTCGCCAACACCGAAATAAGCTCCCTCGAGTTGGAACGTGGCTCGTTGAAAGGCGCGAACCTTTCCGGTGCTCGATTGTCCAACTCCATTCTGGCGCAGACCGACCTTTCGGGCGCCATTCTAACCAATGCTGTGCTGACCGATGCCGATTTGAGCGGTTCCTTACTGGACGGCGCCGATCTATCCGGGGCCGACCTTTCCGGAGCCAACCTCGAAGGGGCAAATCTTGGCGCCGTCAATCTTACGGGCGTCAAGGTCCATGAGACCAACATGCGAGGGGTGAAACTTTCCAACACCTCCATGGAAGGGGTCGATCTTTCCGGCGCGGACCTGACTGGCGCGGAAATTGTGATCTCGGTTGACAGCCTGCCAGAAAACCTGCGCGACACCATCCGCAATCACGAGAAATGGATGGCCTCTTTCGGCGCAAAGGGCAAACGCGCGGTTCTTGACGAGGCCGAACTGGACAACGTGGACTTCTCCGGCATTAACCTTTCCGGGGCCTCAATGGTCGGGGCGTCGCTTACGGGCGCACGTTTTATCGGCTCTTCATTGAACATGACGGACTTGTCTGGTGCCAATATCTACAAAGGTAAACTGGACAAGGCCGAGATGACCGGCGCCAACCTTTCCGGTGCCGATCTGACCGATGCCAGCATGACGGAAGCGGACATTTCAGCCGCCGATATCAAAGACCGCGATGGCAATTCGACGGGGCGCGCCTGGCCGGCCAATCTATCGGAGGCCAATTTGAGCCGCTGCAACCTGACCTCGACAATTCTTTGCGGCGCCAACTTATCCAACAGCAATTTTAATGGCGCCAACCTGCGCGGCGCCGATTTGTCGGATGCGTCTATTGACGGCGCCCGCCTGCAAGGTGCCATAATCACCGAGGCGAAGCTGCCGACATAGCTTTCGCCATTTCCCTTGGCGAGTTGGACGGCGCACAATGGACGATGCCCCGGCAGCAACCGGGCGCGACCGGAAGCAAGATTTCGAAGATTGGCGCGGCCGGCGAATCTTGCTGGAGGCCGACGCATATAAATCAACGTCTCGAGGCCGAGTGCCGTTCCGGTTCTGGTGGAATTTCCGCCCAGTATTGGAATTTCTCGTACCATTGCTTCGCGTGACGGGCGTGTACGGGCGGGGTCTGTCGAACGCCCTGGATATACGGATCAACCACATTCCCATCTCACTGTCCGGATTGCCCGCCGCGTTCGACGGTTATCGCATCTTACAAATCAGCGACACGCACCTGGAGTTGCTGCCGCCATTGGCCGACAAGATGACGGCGCTGGTACGGGGCTTGGAGGTGGACTTGTTGGTCCTGTCGGGCGACTACCGCGATGGCCACGTGAATCCGCCCGAATTGGGTTTGGATCTGTTGCGACCGGTCACAGATGCCATAAACGCCAAAGACGGAAAGTTCGCCATTCTCGGCAATCACGACCCGGCCACAGCCGTAGATGTTCTGCAAGCCATGGGATTTCACGTCCTGCTTAATCAAACCGTGACCCTGCAGCGGGAAGAGGCCGTTATTCACCTCACTGGGTTGGATGATGTGCATCAATTCTTCACAGAAACCGCTCGTGCGGCACTGCAGGCCGAGCTTTCGGGGACCCGCATTGCCGCCGTGCACTCGCCGGAAGTCGCCGACTTGGCCGCGGCGGCGGACATCGACCTCTACATTTGCGGTCACACCCACGGCGGCCAAATATGCACGCCGAGCGGCCGCCCCATCATCACACGCCTGCTTCGTTTCCGGCAGTACGCCCGTGGCCTGTGGCAGCACGGCGAAATGATCGGCTATACCACCACCGGAGCAGGCGTCGCCAGCATCCCCGTCCGTTTCAACTGCCCGCCGGAATTGGCACTGTTCACATTGCGTCGAACCGATTAATCCGTCATTGCTTCGACACCGCCTGGGTCTACATTAATGTCACGATGATTACCGCTGCCGCAGTCTTTTCGGTGGCCAGGTGCAAGGGAGCTTCGGGTATGAGTGATATGGAAAGCAATGAACTGACCCAGCTAGGCCAAACGGTCGAAGCGCCGCAAAACCCCGAAGAGGCTGTTCTGGAACGGGTAACCAATCCGCATGCTGGCGATGACTATCTGATCCGCTTCACCTGCCCGGAATTCACCTCTCTGTGCCCGGTAACCGGCCAGCCGGATTTTGCTCACCTGGTCATCGATTATCTGCCTGGTGAATGGATCGTCGAAAGCAAATCACTGAAACTGTATTTGGGCGCGCACCGCAATCATGCCGCCTTTCATGAAGCCTGCACGGTCGGCATCGGCAAGCGGTTGGTGGAATTGCTGGCACCGAAATGGCTGCGTATCGGCGGCTACTGGTATCCGCGCGGCGGCATGCCCATCGACGTTTTCTTTGCCACGGGAGAGGCGCCCGCGGGTATTTGGATACCCGAGCAAGGCGTGGCGCCATACCGGGGCCGGGGCTGACGGCAGAGGAGAAACAGCCATGACAATTTTTACCTCTGTCATCGAGATGATCGGCGACACGCCCATGCTCGAATTGCGCAACTTCGATACCGGACCATGTCGTCTGCTGGTGAAACTTGAAAGCCAGAACCCCGGCGGTTCCATCAAGGACCGGATCGGTTTATCGATGATCGAAGCGGCGGAACGCAACGGCGATATCAAGCCCGGTGGCACGGTCATCGAGGCCACGGCCGGCAACACCGGACTGGGCCTGGCGCTGGTCGCAGCGCAAAAGGGCTACAAGATGCTGGTCATTGTCCCGGACAAGATGAGCCAGGAAAAGATATTTCATCTCAATGCCCTGGGCGCCGAGGTCAGGATGACCCGGTCGGACGTAACCAAAGGCCACCCCGACTACTATCAGGACGTTGCTGAAAGATTGTCCCGCGAGATCGACAACAGTTTCTGGGTCAATCAATTCGCCAATCCCGCCAATCCCGAAGCCCATGAGTCGGGGACCGGACCGGAAATCTGGGCGCAGACTGAAGGTGCAATAGACGCCATGGTCTGCGGCGTCGGATCAGGCGGAACCATTACCGGACTGGCGCGATACCTGAAGAGCGTCAAGCCGTCGGTGGAAATGGTTCTCGCGGACCCGGAAGGATCAATCCTGGCCGGATTGGTCAATGACGGCAAAGCCGGGGAATTGGGCTCGTGGCTGGTGGAAGGCATTGGCGAGGATTTCGTGCCACCCAATTGCGATATCGAACTCATCGACAAGGCCTACACAATCCCGGATAGCGAAAGCCTGGGAACGGCACGGGATCTGCTCTCCAAGGAAGGCGTGTTGTCGGGCTCGTCTTCGGGCACTTTGTTGGCCGCTGCCCTGCGTTATTGCCGCGAACAGACGGAACACAAGTGCGTGGTCACTTTGCTGCCAGACTCTGGCAACAAGTACCTGTCAAAAATGTACAACGACTATTGGATGACCGATCAGGGCTTCATGGAACGGCCGAAGCATGGCGATTTGAGGGACCTTATTTCGCGCTCTTTTGAAGATCGAGCAGTGGTCTCGGCCAACCCAGACGACACACTTATGGGCGCCTATGGCCGCATGCGCATGGCCGACGTCAGCCAATTGCCGGTGCTTGAAGGTGACCGGATCCTGGGCATTATCGATGAAAGCGATCTGTTGCTGGCGCTTTATCAAAACCCGGAACACTTTGATGCGCCCGTCGCGGGCTTCATGGTTGACCGCCTTGAGATGCTGGCGCCGGGCGAGCCGATGGAAAATCTGCTGCCCATCCTGCGCGCCGACAGGGTCGCCATAATCGTCGATGAGGGGCATTTCCTTGGCCTGATCACCAAGGTGGATCTGTTGAACCATCTGCGGCGCAATGCGGCGCCCGCCAGCTAACTCCTGGAGTTCCCGAATATGTCACGTAACCGCCACGGCATCGCCACCCGCGCTATTCACGCCGGTCAGCCGCCCGACCCCACCACGGGGGCCATCATGGTGCCCATCTATGCCACTTCGACCTATGTTCAGGACAGCCCCGGCGTCCACAAGGGTTATGAGTATTCCCGCAGCCAGAACCCCACCCGCATGGCGTACGAGGCTTGCGTGGCGGATCTGGAAAACGGCGCTCAGGGCTATGCCTTTGCGTCCGGCCTGGCGGCCAGCGGAACCATATTGGAATTGTTGGACAGCGGCGATCACGTTATCGCCATGGACGATCTTTATGGCGGCACCTACCGGTTGTTCCAGGACGTACGAAAACGTTCGGCGGGTCTGGATTTCAGCTATGTGGATCTATCCGATCCAGCCGCGCTGGAGGCGGCGATCCGGCCCGAGACCAAGATGATCTGGATCGAGAGCCCCACCAACCCCATGCTGCGCCTGGTCGACTTCACGGCGATCGCCAAGGTGGCTGCGCCCCGAGGCATACTGACGGTGGCAGACAATACCTTCGCCTCCCCCATCGCCCAGCGGCCCCTGGATTTTGGCTTCGACATCGTGGTGCATTCCGCCACCAAGTACCTGAACGGTCATTCCGATATGGTTGGCGGCGTGGTCGCGGTTCGCGACGATGCCGATCTGCGCCAACGGCTGGCCTATCTCCACAACGCCGTGGGATCGGTCGCTGGACCTTTCGATGCCTTTCTTGCCATGCGGGGCCTGAAAACCCTGCCGATCCGCATCCAGCGCCATAGCGAGAACGCCGTGGTGATCGCCGAATTCCTCGAGGCCCATGAAGATGTGGAAATGGTCTACTACCCCGGCCTGCCCAGCCACCCCCAACACCAATTGGCGGTGCGTCAGATGGACTATTTCGGCGGCATGGTCACCGCCATTCTAAAGGGCGGGTTGGAGAAAAGCCGCCGTTTCCTGGAACGGACTGAATTGTTCGCTCTCGCAGAGAGTCTGGGCGGCGTGGAAAGCCTGATCGAGCATCCGGCCATCATGACCCATGCCTCGATCCCGCCTGAAACGCGC
Organism: uncultured Rhodospirillaceae bacterium; assembly: GCA_964344935.1. Lineage (GTDB taxonomy): Bacteria > Pseudomonadota > Alphaproteobacteria. The sequence goes on along the minus strand of CAYFPL010000004.1, from coordinate 91,188 downwards.
GCCGAACTAGGTATCAGCGACGGACTGGTGCGCCTCTCGTGCGGCATCGAGGACTGCGAGGACCTGATCGCAGATCTTAAGTTCGCCTTGAAATAGCCATGCGCAAGCCGGGCAGCATGAAGGGGTTGGAAGAGTTCGGCCGGGTACGTTTGTCGCCGTCATTCTATATGCGCGATTTTCTCTATAGCGAGATTTCATCGTTCTACGGCATCCCCAATGTTCCCGATAACCCGGATCTGGCCATCGCGGCTGGAACCCGGCTTTGCAACGAGTTGCTGGAGCCGTTGAAGGCCAGCTTCGGCGATCTCTGCATCCGCTCCTCCTACCGCAACGCTGCCGTCAACGCCTTTGGCAACAAGCACGATCTGAACTGCGCCAATCCCGAACGCGCCAAGGGCCGCCATGTCTGGGATCATCTGGATACGAATGGCCATATGGGGGCCATGGCCTGTGTCCTGGTACCCTGGTTCACGGACCGCTATGCCGATGGCGCGGACTGGCGGGCACTGGCCTGGTGGATTCATGACCATTTGCCTTATAGCCGGCTGCAGTTCTTCCCCAAGCTCTGCGCCTTCAATATCGGTTGGTCCGAGGCGCCAGAGCGGCGCATCTACAGCTATATCCGCCCGCGCGGCTGCCTGACCAAACCGGGGGCGGGCAATTTCGGCGGCGATCACGGCGACTGGTATCCCGGTTTTCCAAAACTCCGGCACCCGGATTGATTTCCAGCGGCGGCATCGCTTCGGGCCCGCTTCGGCCGGGCGAATTTGGCTTCATGTTTTAGCGGGTTTGACCCATTCGGCGGACACTGAGTATGTTCGCGCCCATGAATCCAAATCTCTCGAAATCTCCCATGTTCGATCAACTTGGCGTCTGGATCCTGGAACAAGGCATCCGGGAAGCGCCTGTCGAGGAAATCCTGAAGGGTTTCGGCCGCGGCCTGGTCGATGGCGGCGTTGCCCTGCACCGAATTTCCCTGGGCGGCATGATGCTGCACCCTGTATTTGGCGCCCTTGATGTGGTCTGGGAAGCCAAGGACAACACCGTCGTTTCCAGGATGATGCCGCGGGAGATCGTGACGACGGAAGACTTCCAGAACGCGCCATTCTTTTGGGCGGTCAAGAACCAAGTCCCTTTCCACCGCTTCAAGTTGGAGGACGGGCCGACGGCGCCGAATTTCCCATTGATCGACCGACTGCGGGAAGACGGCATTACGGACTATCTGCTGTTCTTCGAAACTTACGGCCGCGAGGACAACCCCGTCTGGGCCGATCTGCCCTCTGGCGTGGAAGGGGTGCTGTTATCTCTTGCCACGCACCGCATCGGTGGTTTCACGGACCTTGAAATAGAATATCTGCGGGCTTTGATGCGACCCTTGAGCCTTTGCATCAAATCTTCCACTACTTATCAATTGGCCCGCGCCCTGTTGGATACCTACCTCGGCCAATACTCCGGCAAGCGCATTCTGAACGGCGTCATGTCCCGGGGCGACGGCGGCATGATCGATTGCGTGCTGTTCTACTGCGACCTGCGCAACTCTACTAAGCTGGCGCAAGAATTGTCGTTGGAACAATACCTTACGCTGATTAATTCATATTTTGATTGCACGGCCGGCGCGATCAACGATCACGGCGGAGAGGTGCTGAAGTTCATCGGCGATGCGGTCATGGCCATATTCCCTGTGGACCCGTCGGCCCGCCCCGTGGTCGATATGTGCCGCGCCGCGACCAACGCCGCACGGGAAGCGTTTGAACGCGCCAGCAAACTAAACGACGATGGCGTGGGCGATATCCGTTTTGGTATCTCCCTGCATGTGGGCAAGGTGATGTACGGCAATGTGGGTACCGACCGGCGGCTGGATTTCACCGTTGTCGGCCCGGCGGTCAACCAGGCAGCGCGATTGGAAGGGTTGTGCAAGGCCCTTGATGTACCGCTCGTCATCTCCGAGAGTTTTGAAAAGCATTACGCCGGTGAAACCGTCGCTCTCGGCGCCCATATGCTGGCGGGTATGGATAATGAAATTGCCGTCTATACTCTGCCCGAGCACACGAACGCCTAGTCCAAGAACCATAACAATTTGATAGCGAGGAACGCATGATCAGCCTGAGGCGCGACAACGATGTCTTTGTCCTATCCATGGACGCGGGGGAAAACCGCTGGAACACCAATTTTGTGCGGGCATTCGATGCACAGCTTGACGAGGTATCGACATCGAAAGGCCCCGCAGCATTGGTCACCACCTCCTCCAACCCAAAATTCTTCTCCAACGGACTGGATATCGATTGGCGACGGGGCGAAGGAGACGGGGACGGCGGAGACAAGTCGGTCTTCGGCAAGGAATTCATGGGCTTGATGGGCCGCTTGATCACCTTTCCCATACCCACGATTTGCGCCGTCAACGGCCACGGCTTCGGCGCCGGCTTCATGCTGGCCTTGTCCCACGATATCCGAATGATGCGGGCCGATCGGGGCTATCTCTGCGCCAACGAGATTGAGCTTGGCCTGGCCATCCCCGATGCCGAACTGGCATTGTTCCGCCACAAGATACCTGCGGGTGCCTTTTTCGAAACCGTGCAGCTGGCCCGGCGCTGGACGGGACCGGCGGCGCAAGCGGCAGGCTTCGTCGAGGACGTGGCCGCGCTGGAGGATTTGCTGCCGAAAGCCCTGGAACGGGCCAGGCAATTGGCCCCCCTCGGCGCCAACAGGGAACTCTTCGCCCGATCCAAGGAACGCATCTTCGGGGAAAACCCCTCGATCAACGATCAAAACGGTGCCGCGCATCTGTTGCGCAATGTGGGCGCCCATTGAACACAAAAGACAGACTGGCACGGCGAGACGCAAAGGCAATGGGACCATGGGCATAAAAGAACTGGCCGAACAAGCGCAAACCGAAATCACCGCGATGAATGTGGACGAGGCATTGCCAAAGTATGGTGACGGCGACCTTGTCTTTGTCGATGTGCGGGACGTTCGCGAAGTTGAGAAAAGCGGCACCATCAAGGGCGCCCTGCATGCGCCCCGCGGCATGATCGAATTCTGGTTCGATCCCGAAAGTCCGTATTTTCGCGACATCTATGGCGATGGCGAAAAGACCTACGTGCTGTTCTGCAATGCGGAATGGCGCTCCGCACTTTGCGCCAAATCACTTCAGGATTTAGGCATCAAGAACGTGGCCCAACTGTTTGGCGGCCTGCCTGCCTGGCGCGACGCCGGCGGACCGACGGAAGAGAAAAAGCGAAAATAACCGTCCGGCCAATTTCGAGACGCCGACAGAGGGTCCCTGCCCTCCTATTTCTAACGTCACTGGCGTCGGGTCGCCTGATTGAGTGAACCTGGTTCATATTTGCGGCTCTGGTCCAATCTCACCCTCATAACCCGATTGAGCCTTATCAATGCAGCAGCATTGGCCGTTCGACATATTGGGCGAAAATCGAACAGCCAAATGGGACCAGCATGAAGAACCCCAGCGTCGATCGTCATCTCCGGTCCGCAAATTACATATGCGGAAAAATCTTAATCGGTCTCGCGATTGCCTTTGCATCGAGCCCTGCCTTGGCCGATGGTTTGAAGACGCTGATCGAGGACGGCAAGCCAATCCTTGATGCACGTTATCGCCTCGAACAGGTGGATCAAAGCGGCCGCGCCAAGGATGCCGCCGCGCATACGGTGCGCGTGCGCGCCGGTTATGAAACCGGTCGGATCATGGGCATTGGCGCTGGCTTTGATGTGGAATGGGTCGAACATCTCGGTGGTCAAGCGTTCAACGATACCATCAACGGCAAGGCCACCTATCCGGTCGTCGCCGATCCCGACGATTTCGCCCTTAACCAGTTTTATCTTGTCGGCGACGGGGTCATCCCCCAGTCAGTCATCAAACTTGGCCGCCAGCGTGTGATTTGGGACAACGCGCGGTTTGTCGGCAATGTGGGATTTCGGCAAAACGAACAGACTTTCGATGCCTTCCGTCTAAGCACCAATGCTCTGCCTGATACCCAGCTGGAGTATCTGTTCATCGACCGGGTGCATCGAATCTTTGGTCGGGACTCGGCGGCCGGGCGTTTGGATCTAAGGGGTCATGGCCTGCGTGTGCAATATCGAGGTCTCGAACCAGCGATCATCACGCCCTTCGCACTGTTCCTGGATTATGATCGCGCCGCCCAGGCCGCCAACTCCTCCTCCAGTTATGGCGTACTGGTCAATGCCAAACAGAAGTTCAATTCAAATGTCACTGCCTATTTCGCTGGAACGGCTGCGCGCCAGGATGACCACGGCAACAACGCTGCAGATTTCGATCTTTGGTATTACAACGCTGAACCAGGTTTGGGATTTCACGGATGGCGTCTGAGCGCGGGCGTCGAACAATTGGACGGCAACGGCACCCAGGCATTTCAAACCCCTTTGGCCACGCTGCACAAGTTCAACGGCGTAACGGATCAGTTTCTCGCCACACCCGCCGGCGGTTTACGGGATCTGTACGGCAAGGCCAAGACCACTTTGCCCCCGATTGGCGGTGTCGGCGGCATCAAGCTGTTCGGCGCCTATCATAAATTCACCGATGATGACGGCAGCACGGATTATGGCCGCGAATGGAACCTAGGCATTGCCAAGACCTTTTCCAAAGGTCTGGGTGCTGTTTCAGACATGGGTCCGGTTACTTTCAGCCTGCAATACGCCGACTACGATGCCGACACCTTTGCTGTTGATATCAAAAAGTTGTGGCTTACCGTCAGTTTCAAGCTGAAGCCAAATTAGTCTGCCGATCTAGGCACATCCACTTTTGGTCACGGCGATGCGTGGTTCATTTACCGGCAAGCACGGTTTTGACCCGCGCGCGCAGTTCGGTATTGAGGAACGGCTTCCATAAAACAGCCGCCTCCTCTCCCAGTTCCTCGCGGATTTTCCATTTGTCGGCCGTTTGACCCGTGTAGACCACTTTCAGGTCCGGCAGCGTCTGGCGTACCTGGCGGACCATTTCGACGCCTCTCAAACCATCCAGCACCATTACGTCCGCCAGGACCAGGTCTACTTCCGCCTCACCGCCAAGGTGCGCCAATCCCTCGGCCACCGTTTGGGCTTCCAAGACCTTGAAGCCGGAGCGGAGAAGCAGGCGACGGATGCGGTCGCGATCGCCCGGGTCCTGGTCGACGATCAGAATAGTTTGCCCGGCTTTCGGCGCGATCCCCTGCTCGATCAAAGCCCAACTGGGCAGAAAGATCATAAGGAAAGCGGTGCCGAGGAGTGCGGCAATACCCAGCATCTGGCCCAGATCGCGCTTGGCATGGCCTTTGCCCCTGCGCAGGCGCCACCCGGCCTTGAGCTTGGCTTCCTGCTCTTCCTCCCAATCGACCCGCGCTTGGCGCAATTCGTCCAGGTTCTTGGCGCGGCCACCCCGCGCGCGCTCCGGGAACAGCACCCTTTGCAGCCAAGACAAACCGATCACGGCGGCGAGCGCTCCCACCCCGATGGATGTCACATAATAGTAGACCGGGATCGCCATATCGCCCATTTGCGGCACCGCCCACAACGCCAGCGGCGTAAGCACGGTGATGAGCCCCGCCAGGGTCAATATGACCTCGAGGAAATAGTAGGTGAACAATTCGAACGGACTGCGGCTAGGCATCACGTCTCATGACATCTCATGGGCAAGGTCCGGCCCAACGGGCCGGCGGGCATTTCTACGCTGCACCCCGGCTTTAATTCAAGCCATACAATCGCGCGGCATTGTCGCGGGTGATCTTTTGCCGTGTGGCGGGGCTGAAGGCCGAGAGGTTCTGGTCCAGGATCTTTTTGCTATCCGGCCACAGGCAATCCGGATGCGGGTAATCGGCACCCCAGATGATGTTGTCCTCACCGATCAGCGGCACGATCGGTTCAAGGAACTTGTCCTGCTGATAGGTGACGAAACCCTGGCGGCGGAAATAGTCGCTTGGCGCCATCTTGAAGCCCAGGCTCTGGGCCCGATCGAAATATTCGGTGTCGAGCCTATCAAAGACGTAAGGCAGCCAAGTGACACCGGATTCCCCAAGGACGAAATTGAAGTCGGGATACCGTTCGCAAGCGCCTGAGGTCAGAAGTGAGACCAATACTTCCATGGTATCGAGCTGAAACAAGGCGGAACGCACCAGGCGGAACTCTGTAAAGTATTCCTTCTCCATCTCCGGCCCGTCGGGCGCCCGCAAGGCCTTGAAACCCGTTGAGTGGAAGGCGATGGGAAATTTGCATTCCGCCGCCGCTTCCCAAAGGGCGTCCCAGTCATGATGCCAGAGCGGCAGGGCCATGCCCTTGAAGGCCAGGTCGCCGCCGCGCAGGCCCATCTTGGCACAGCGACGCACTTCCGCCGCCGCCGCCGCCGGGTCATGGTTCGGCACCAGGGCCAAGGGGAAGACCCGGTTGGGGTCGGCCCGTTTGGCGAAATCAGCCACCCAGTCGTTATAGATCTGATCGACCCAAAGGCGCATGTCACCGTCCTGGATCATTTCGTTGATCATCAGGCAGCCATAAACGATCTCGGCGTCCAGTCCGTCCCTGTCCAGATCAGCAATGCGCAATTCCGGCGTTGTCGGCCGCGGACTGGCACCGGCATGATTGTCCCATTCGAAGCCGTATTCTTTCATCTCGTCGACACGGACGAAGGCGCCTTTTTGATATTTCAGGAAACCGGGGCCGACCCCGTTCCACATGCCCTTATCCTGGCCCTCGATGATCCAATGCAGCCCGTCATCCCGTTCCTCACAATACGGCACGGCCTTTTTCCAGTTTGCCGGCGCCGGACCGGACCAGAGGTCGGCCGGGCAATAGGTCAGGTCAATATGGTTGTCACCGGAAATCAGGTTATAGGACATGGCGTCTATTTCTCCCCCTTGGTCTGCCGGCAATTGTCCTCCAGTTTCCCGCGATCGGCAAGGATTGGCCGCTGTTGGTGTCTGACCAGAACCTATGCCAATTTGATCACTTTGCCGTCCCGATGGGATCGCTCCATGGCATCGATCAAGGCATGCCGGGTGACAGCATCTTTGAAATCCGGAGCTTCAGCCTTCCCAGATTTCAGGGCATCGGCAAATCGGGCATAGGCCTGGCCAACATTTCGGCCAGGGCCGGGCGCCATATCCGCCGGAATGAGGCGATAGCTGTCCGGCGGCGTAACCTCGGCCATATCCTCATTGCCGACGGCCATGTGCAGCTGGCTCGGGCCAATATTGACGGACTTGGAGGTCAATACCAGGGTCCCCTTGCGGCCATAGATCTCGATACGGGTGCCGCTGGCGTTATATGGAACGCTCGCCACCTGGTAGGAAACTTCGGCGCCATTCACGAGCACGCCCGCAGCGGAAACCGTATCGGGGGCATCCACGGGAAAATCATCACCCGTCACCGCGTGCTTCCACATGTCGATGCGGGTCGTAACCCGCGCACCGATCTCGGCAAACTCCCCGGCGATATAGCAGAGAGCATCAATCGCGTGGCCGCCTGGTATGGTCATGGGATTGGCGCCATTGGCGCGGATGCCCTGCCAGATGCGGCCGTCACCCCGCTCGGTGATGGCGCCGACGATCACCCTTTGGTTCACCGATACGATGTCGCCGATTTTACCGTCGGCGACCAAATCGCGGGCATACATCACCGCCGGGTCGCTTTGAGCCTGCAGGCCAACCAGGCTTGGTAGCCCCGCCGCATTTGCGCCATTGGCCATTTCGGTCGCTTCAGCCAGGTGCGCCCCCAAGGGCCACTCGCAACAGACTGGCTTTTTGGCCTCGATCGCGGCCATAACCAGTTCCTTGTGCCAGGGAACACGGACGACGACGGCGACAAGATCAACATCAGGGTGCGCGACCATCTCGCTCATATCGTGAAAGGCCAGTTCGGCGCCGAATTCCTCGGCCGATGCATTCGCGGTTTCCTCGTGCGCCGTGCACACCGCCTTCAATTCGAAGCCAGGCAATGCCTGCAATGCCGGCACATGGGCGTTGGCGCCCCAGCCACTTCCTCCTGGCGTCACCGTTGCGCCAACAATGCCGACCCTGATCCTGTCTGTCACGGTTGTTTCCTTTACATCTGTTTCTGCTCGCCGTCGCCGTATGACGATCTATTCCGCTGCCTTCGCCAGTACCGCGGTTGAGTTCATGGCCAGGAAACCGCGAATGTGCCGCAATGCCAGCGCAATCTTTCTGTCGTTCTCTTTCCAGGGATAAAGGCTAACCTGCGCGTTCGGCGCCAGCAGCGCTGATTCCATCGCCGTCGCGTAGGGGTGCGCGGGGATGTCGTCCGGCAGGATCAGCACCGGCGTCTGACATTGCCGCACGAAATCACGGTCGACGGTTATCACAAAGTCCGCCCGCTTGGTGTACATGTTGTTGAGGAAATCGGACGCCATTTCCATTGTGTACTCGGGATGCCGCTTGGTGAACTCCGGCGCCCAACCGGTGATGTTATTTTTATAGTAGATGTCGGGATGGCTGGAGATGAAGCCGCTGGGATGCACCAGCGTAGCGGCGGCGACCCGGTCGCCGGCACGTTTCAGCAGGTTCCAGATCATGGGACCGCCAATGCAAAAGCCCATCACCATGAACCGGTCGATACCAAGATGATCCATCAGACCAAGCTGGTCGTCGGTGAAAGCATCCCATGTCCGCTCGATATCGAGGGGCCCTTCGGTCTGGCCGCCATTGGCATTACGCAAATCCAGCGCAATGACGCGGTATTCGTCGCTGAATTCCTCCAGCGGATTGAAAGCATGATCGGCCAGGCCGGCAATGGTGGCATTCAACCCACCGCCGGGTATGACCAGCAGCGGAAAGCCGGAACCGGCCTCCTCGTAGTGGATCGTCACGGGCCCGTTTTCAAAGGTGGGCATGGCGGTTCTCCCTTCCCCATGTTGTAGACTGCAATTGTACAGACGGTCCCCAACTCTGCACGAATACCGCTCTGAACATCAAGACGGCTCTGTTCGTCGCAACGAATACCCATGCCGGCCACAGATATGGTATGGCTGTTCGCAACCACGAAACTCGGAACGGAAAAAACCCTATGACATCGTCCTACACGCCGCCGAAAATCTGGAAATGGGAAGGCCAGAAACAGGGGCAATTTACCAGCACCAATCGTCCCATCGCAGGCGCCACACACGAGAAAGAGCTGCCCGTCGGCAAGCACCCCTTGCAACTCTATTCGCTCGGGACCCCGAACGGTGTGAAGGTGACGATACTGCTGGAAGAGCTCTTGGCGAAGGGCCATGCCGGGGCCGAGTACGACGCCTGGCTGATCAAAATCGGCGATGGCGATCAGTTCGGCAGCGGTTTCGTCGCGGCCAATCCGAACTCCAAGATCCCGGCGCTGATGGACCACAGTACGAACCCGCCAACCCGGGTATTCGAGTCTGGTGCGATACTTTTATACCTAGCCGAGAAGTTCGGCGAATTCCTACCCAGCGATCCCGCGCTGCGGGCTGAGTGCCTGTCCTGGCTGTTCTGGCAAATGGGCAGCACGCCCTATCTTGGCGGTGGCTTCGGCCATTTTTACGCCTATGCGGAAGAAAAGCAGCAATACCCCATCGATCGCTACACCATGGAAACCAAGCGGCAGCTCGACGTGCTCGACCGGCGTCTGGCCGATAACCGCTTCATGTGTGGCGATGAATACACCATTGCCGACATGGCAATTTGGCCCTGGTACGGCGGCCTCGTCATTTTCGACCAGTACGGCGCAGAAGAATTTCTCGAGGCCCGTTCCTACACCAACGTCCTGCGTTGGGCGGAGGAAATCCACGCCCGCGAGCCGGTCAAGCGCGGCCGCATGGTCAACCGCGTGCGCGGCGAACCGCACGAGCAACTGCGCGAACGGCATGACGCCTCGGATTTCGAAACCAAGACCCAGGACAAAGTCGAGGCGGCGGACTAAGGCGGGCAGAAGGATAGACCGTATCTCTGTCACGGAATGATACGGTCGACGTTGATGGTTTCTGCTGCCGCGGGAGCCGGCGTCAGGCGGCGGTCTATCTCACTGCGTTGTCGACCTAAGATGAACCGAAGTTCGCTACAGAACGCAGCCGTAATGCGCGCTGGAGACCAAACGTCGGTATTTGCCCAACACGGAACTCTCCGGTACGTCGGATAGCTCTGGTGTACCCATCTGCGCCATGCGGGCAGTCATCTCGTCCGGCGTAATGTCCAGGTCGAGCCGGCGGGTTATTGGGTTGATAACAATGGTATCACCATCGCGCACCACGCCAATGGGCCCGCCTTTTGCGGCTTCGGGACAGATATGCCCGACCAGTATGCCGTGGGAAACACCGGAGAAGCGGCCGTCCGTGATCAACGCGACATCCTTGCCCAAACCGCGTCCCTGAAGCTGAACCGTTAGATGCACCATTTCGGGCATGCCCGGCGCGCCCACCGGGCCCACGTTCCGAACGACAACGACATCACCCGCAACAACGTTGCCGCTGCGGATTGCGGCGCTGGCTGCTGGTTCACTGTCGAAAACCTTCGCCGTGCCGCGAAATTCGCCGTCCTCCAGCGTCTTTCCCGAGAGCTTCAGCACGCAGCTCTCCGGCGCCAACGATCCCGACAAAACAGAAATATGATTTCCGGGCGCTGCAAACGGCCGCGAGACTGGATACACCACATCCTGTTCCGGCATGTCCTCTGGCAATGGGACATCGGCCAGGTTTTCGGCGAGAGTCTTGCCTGTTACCGTCATGACATCCCCATGCAGCAAGCCGGCCTCTAGCAGCGCCTTCATCACTACAGGCACGCCCCCGACGTGATGCAATGAGACCATGGCGTAGGTGCCATGGGGTTGCAGGTTGGCGATCAGTGGTACGCGTTCGCCAATACGCTGCAGGTCCTCTATGGCGAGCGGCACACCGGCCTCGCGGGCGATGGCAAGAACATGCAGGTACATGTTGGTTGAGCCGCCCATCGCGTAGGCGGTCGTTACCGCGTTTTCGAAGGCTTCCTTCACCATGATGTCCCGCGGCCGTATGCCCATCTCGATGAGGCGGTAAAGTGCCTCCACACTGGCTTGCGCCTGGTTCTTGACGTCGTCGTGGATATCGCTGGCAGCGTCGTAGTCGGCGGGGTGCGAGGCACCACGCGGCAACATCATGCCGATGGCTTCGGCGATGGTGCTCATCGTATTGGCCGTGAACATCGCGCCGCACGTGCCGCTCCCCGGCATGACACAGCGCTGCAGGTTTGTCAGTTGATCTTCCGAAATGCGACCGGCCTCGCGGGCGGCAGACGCCTCAACATAGTCCATGAGGGTGATGTTGTTGCCCTTGCTGGCCCACGGTTCAAAGTCGACCCGCCCCGGAGAGCTTGTTCCCGGATACACCACCAGTCCGAAAGCGTTAGTGCGTGCCAAAGGCATCAGAGCGGCGGCTCCGGTCTTATCGCAGCCCGAAACCACAATCATGGCATTGCCATGGTGGGCGTAGTGGCCCGTCTCCATGCAATCGGCCATCAGATCGCGCGAGGCCAGGCTGTAGCCGGCATTCTCGGTCCCTTGGGTCAGCGCATCGGAGACCGCCGGCGCACCGACCAGGAGGCCCTGCCCACCCTTTGAAGCCACGGCATCAACCAGCAAATCGGCAATGCGGCGCACACGATTGTTGCAGCGGTGCGCATTGGTATAAGCGTTGGCGATGGTCACCACGGCGTTGGTGTTCACCGCTTTGGAGGGATCGAACCCGGCCGCCCGCAACTCAACCGCACGCAACCCTTGTTCGGCATCGCTCCAATAACTCACTGACTTTTCTGACATCACTGTTCCCCGGTGCTTTGTCCTCAGGACACTCTAGATGATGTGCGGATATTGGCGAGGCTCTTTTGTGTTAGTTAGTCTTCAGACGGTCGCGGACGGGGGTCGTTTCCGGCTTTTGCCGATGCCCGCATCACAAAGTCCGTGATCAGGCGAACAACGTCGGTCTGCCGGCTATGGTGCAACGCATGACCAGCGCCCTTTAATTCCACTTTCTTGGCATGTTGTAGGCGATCCGCCAGTCTTTCCGCATGATTCCACGCCGGAACTATGGTGTCGTTCTCGCCAGTGATAAGGAGCAGCGGCATTTCGATTTCATCGTACCGGCTGCTCTGTCCATCAAGGTAATCGCTGAGCATCCGGACATCTTCCGCACTGGCCTGGAACGCGCCTGGCCGCAGGGCGAGAACGGCGCCCGTCTTTGCTTTGTACTCGGGCGTCGGCGCCTCAGGATGGAACACGCCGTCAATCATCGTATCCAACAGAAACTGCCCAAGCGGAAATACCATCGTTGCGCTGAACAATTCGCCCACCAAGGGCACGCCGGCGATATTTACGGGCCAGCTTACGCCACCTTTCCAGGAGTTAACCGCGCCGGCCAGCAATATGCCGCCCAGGACATCCTCAGGGTGGTTCAACATGTAGGCCAAGACCACGGAACCGGCCCACGAGTGGCCAACCATAACCGGTTTATCAACGCCTAGCCTTTGCAGCGCGATGTGAAACAAGTCGGCTTGTCTGCTCGGGTCCGGCCAGGCCTCAATTGGGCGTTCGCTGTAACCATAGCCAGGCCGGTCGAAAGCGATTACGCGGTGATTGACGGCAAGGCTATCTATGATGCCAGCGGTAAAGTCGCGCAGGGAAGCGCTGGCGCCATGCAAGAGAACGATTGGGGGCCCTTTGCCAACCTCGACATAGTGAAGACGGACTCCTTCGACTTCGATGTACTGACCAATCGGTGGATAGGTCCGTTGTGCCTGCCACGTCGCGATCGCCGTATAGATGGCCAGCAACACGGCGACCGCAGCGACCCCCATCAAACTCTTGATCGCGATTGACATTGGCTGGCTGTTCTACCCGTTCAAAGCAATTCTGTTTCCAAGATATACGAAGACAGTGCGGCAATGGATCTTTCCGGCGCACATGAAATTGGCCTTCATGGTCGTGCTGAAAGTATCGGTTGTTGCTCTGATCTGGTGTCGTGAACGCGTCATCGTCCGTGCTTGATTGCCCAGTCGAACAGCCAGCGGGCAATTACGCGGCCTCGGCTTCCGCGCTGTCGAGCAACGTCAACCGCCACATTTCGCGGTCATAACGGTCGTAGTCGAAACCCGTCGCCGCGTGCATGGTGCAGCGGTTGTCCCAGGCAACGATGTCGCCCGGTTGCCAAGTCCACTTCACGGTGAAATCCGGCCCGGTGATATAGGGCAAAAGGTCACGCAGGATAAGGACGCTGTCATCCTCGATGCCCTTCAGATCCCATTTGTCCAAAGCTTCGTCAGTAACCGGTTCGCCGATGGGCACCACGGCGCAGGTCGAACTGTTCAAACCATACAAGGCCGGAATTCCGCTTACCGGATGTTCGAGGACGATTGGTACGCGATTGGGCGGGTTGGCAGCCCGTTGTTCCGGCGTCAGGATCGGGTAACCGGGAGAATACAGGCTGATCTTCTTGTCATGATGGGCCAGGGAACAAACCGCTTCCAGCCGCTTCAGCTTTGTTTTCGTCGCCTCATCAAGACCGGCGAACGCGGCACGCGTATCCGCAAACAAGGTTTCCGCACCAATTGGGGGCGCCAGCCGGCAATGAAACACAGATCCAATCGGCGGCCGTTTACGGAATGTGGAGTCTGTATGCCAGACAGGACGGCGGGAATCCGGGTTGTACTGTATGTCGGAGTCGGATTCGAGTGGCGGCACCTTCGCCAGCGACGCCTTGGGTTTGCCGGCTTCATCCTTGGTGTTGCCGATGCGGAGGATGGGAAATCCCGGCAACATGACGTCGTCTCGAGCCGTAAGCATCACGTCCTCGACCGTGCCGAAGACCCCCGACCAGGTCATCAGCTGCTCCGGCGACGTCGCCGCAAGATCAGGACCGCGCACGGCGATTAATCCACCATGACGGACCCAGAGATCGTAGGCCTGATGTTGGAAGCCCGGGTCTTCGAGGTCCTGACGCGTGACATCTTCGATCATAAGACCGAAGTCGCCGTTCAAGCGGGAGGTCTTGTGCTCCATTGGATTTGCTCGTCTTGCTGTTGTCAGTATTCAGATTGTGGCCGCATCAAATGGGCATCCATATCTGCGCTCAGGTCCGCACCACGTGGATTTCAGTGTAGGTTCCGCTCCCCATGTATTCTAGGAAAATTGACATTGGCGTAGACATATATCCCCCAGCGCCAGCTCGCAGGCATTGGTGCAAGCAAATCTGAAACATTGATTTAGTGGGATTTTGCCTGGGTTTGCCGATATCCTGCACGAAGCACAAGAAACCAGCGACAATGTTGAGACGGAATAAATTAGGTCATGCTGAAGATTTACCACTCTCCTGGAACCCGTGGATTGCGCGTCATTTGGGCGTGCGAAGAACTGTCCGTGCCATACGAAATCGTGCCGGTGAACTTTGCCGCCACGTACCGCAAAACAGCTAAATGGCGGGCGATGAACCCAGTGGGCAAGGTGCCTGTTATGACGGACGGCGATGTGACGATGTTCGAGTCGGGCGCCATGATGCAATACGTTTTGGACCGCTACGGCGACGGCCGGCTGCAGCCCGCCAAGGATGATCCGACCTATGCCCATTATCTGCAATGGTGCTGGTTTGCCGAAGCAACTTTCTCGCGGCCACTGGGCGAGATTGTCAATCACCGGCGCGAGTTCGATCCGGAAATCGACGATGTGGTGGCGGAGATGAAAAGCCGGGCGACGGCCTGCGTCCAGGCGCTCGATACAGCCTTATCGGACCGTCCCTACCTGCTGGGCGACACCATGAGCGCCGCCGATTTGAGCATGGTGTATGTCATGCACGGCTACCGCCGCATGGTGAGCGATGAACTGCCCGGCAATGTCCAAGGGCTCTTCGACAGAGTTACGGCATTGCCTTCTTACGCGGCAACCATGAAGGCGGACAAGGAAACGGCCGAAAAGCTGAAGGGCTGACGTCCAGCCCCACCGTTTTTCGCTCTTGACCAGTCGGCACCCGAACCGGCTGCAAAGGCGGTTTTGCATGAGCGGCGCCCGGGCGCCACACTGCTGTCTTCTTGGACTTTGCCCTCCGACGATAACCTCCAGGCCGCATGGCCTTCGAAAAGCGCTTGGCAATAAAGATCCGTTCGCCGGTGGTCTCGGAGGCACGGCCTCATATGGCGTTCGTCGCCGTCATTCCCTACCAGTTGGCAAGCCCTGTTCGCCTTCTGACCGTAATTTGTCCGGTTAACCATCTTGCTTCACGGCGGCTTAACAAAAGCGACCGATACTCTCACCGTATTTTGAATGAGTTATCGCCTGATACGTGATGAACAGCAAAAAACCATATTTACAGAGGTTCTATTATGACGACGTTTATCAATAAGGTAGCCTGCGCTACCGCTATCAGTTTTGCCCTGTTTGCCAGCACGCAAGCCAGCGCAGGCAATAACAATTCTCTTCCCGCCGTGGATTCGCTTACCGCTAGTTCCGACTATGCGGTCTTCATGCAGAAAGGCGTACCGGAAAGCCTGCGCCTCCAAGCGCTGCGTAAACTCTGGAATGCACATCCCATCATCAGTTCCCAAGACGGTCTCACCGACTACGGCAGCGATAGTGGCTCTGAAACCTCAAGGGAACTTGATGCGCAAGCTGTTATTCTGGGGACGGCTAATCGCAAGTCCAGCGCCTTGCCGAATAACCGGGAATCCAACGGGCAACTTGATGTGCAGGCTGCCATTTTGGGGACGGCTGATCGGACCGCCGCAGTGACCGGCGATATCAAGCCTGGCGCGTTGCCGAACATACGCGAACTCAATCAAGATTCGGATTTCGCCGCCTTCATGCGACCGAACGTGCCGGAAGCCTTGCGCCTGGATGCCATGGCCAAATTGTGGCGCGTCCATCCGATCATCTCGCAAGTCGACGAACTGTCGGACTATGGCGATGACTACCGCGATCAATCGATCAAAGGGCCGGTTCTGGCGGAAAGATAAACGGCTCTATACAGTTCTTGCGAAGACAAACCGACCGTCTTGGCGGTCGGTTTGTTCTTTTGGGCCTATACGATTAGGTCAACACTTGCGAAATCGTGGCGACAAGTTTGGTCTTGTCGTACGGCTTGCGCAGCACGATGGCGCCTTCTTCAATTTGTCCAGCGGCCGCGACCACATCATCACTGTATCCGGTGGTATAGAGGACCTTGAGATCTGGCCGGAGCACCAGGAGTTGCTTTGCTAGTTCTAGACCGCTCAAGCCACCGGGCATTACAACATCCGTGAACAGCAGATCAACATGCGCCCCATCGGCAAGGGCCGCCATGGCCGCTGCTCCATCCGCGGCCAACAATACGAGGTAGCCCAGGTTGGTCAGTTGCGCAGCCAGTGACTGTCGTACATCGTCATCATCCTCGACCAGAAGGATAGTACCGCGGTTTGATGGCATCATATCGGCGCGCTGTTCCTGGGCCGCCGAAGCATCATCTTCAACGCTTATCAGCCGCGGTAGGTACAGATTTACTTTGGCACCCTGTCCCGGTTCGCTTTCGATTTCAGCAAAACCGCCCGATTGCTGCGCGAAGCCGTAGACCATGCTAAGGCCGAGTCCGGTTCCCTTGCCGACATCCTTGGTGGTATAGAACGGTTCAAAGGCGCGGCTTTTGACCTCTTCCGTCATGCCATTTCCGCCGTCGATCACGCTCAGCATGACGTAATCACCAGGCACCACCTCTTCATACTTTCCGGCCGCATTTTGGTCGAGTGAAACGTTTTCAGCCGACAGCGTAATGATGCCGCCGTTCGGCATGGCGTCGCGGGCATTTAGTGCGAGGTTTAGCAGCGCGTTTTCCAGTTGGCCTGGGTCCGCCTTCGCCGCCCAAACACCGTTCAACAGTTCGACCCTCAAACCAACTGTTTCACCCAGGGTCGGCTCCAGCATCTTTTGCATTTCTGAAAACGTTTGGGCGATGTCCAACCGCTTCGGCGACAATGGCTGACTGCGCGAAAACGACAATAGACGGTCCGTAAGCTCCGCACCGCGTTTCACATTCCTGTTTACGGCATCAAAATACGAATCAAACTCAAAATTGGCAGGAAGATTGTCTTCGAGCAGTCCGATGTTACCACTTACAACTTGCAACAAATTATTGAATTCATGGGCGATACCGCCCGTCAACTGACCAACCGCCTCCATCTTTTGAGCCCGCCGGAGGCTCTCCTCAAGCAAATGGCGTTCGGTTATATCGAAGAAGACGCCATCCAAGCATCGAACTTCATCGTTTTCATCGAAAACGGCTTGGCCTTTCTCGTAGATCCAGCGAATTGAGCCATCTGCGTGGTATGAGGGATACTCGACTATATAAGGCAATCTATCGCCTACGGCGTGAACCACGGCCTGCCTCACCCTCTCTCTATGGTCTGGATGGATCAAGCTCGCGTAGGGCCGGACTTTGCTGTCAATGAAGTCAGATGGTGGATAGCCGAGGATCTGCTCTACTTCGTTACTAATATATTCCGTGGTCCAATTGTCATCGAAGGCACATCGGTAGACAGCACCAGGTATATTTGATGTCAGGGTTCGATACTTTTCTTCACTCTCTCGTAGCGCTTCATCCGCAACTTTGCGTTTGGTGATGTCGGATGCGGTACCTCTGTGCCCCAAGTATCTATTGGAGTCGTCAAACAACGCCTTTCCACTGATTTCGGCAAAATGAATAACATTGTCGGAACCAAGGTAACGGTACTCAAAAGCCTCGAAATCAAGGTGCTCATTGATCGCATTTCGATACAGCAACCAATCCTCATCGGACATTTGGTCCCCAGCGATTTCTTCCCGGGTCATGCCCAAGACGTCTGCAGAAACCCTGCCGGCCTTGTCGCTGGCACTTTCTGATTCCCAAACTATCCTTCCCTCGGCATCGATTTCCCACAGCCAATCGGACGAAGATTCGGCGAATTCCCGAAATCGTTCTTCGCTTTGATGCAACAAAGTCTCCGCGGATTTGCGTTCCGATATATCGAAAACGCAAACCGGGACGTGAGAATAGTCTTCAGGTCTTTTGGGTATGGGCAACGACAAGATTACAGTTATGTCTTCGCCCCAGATGGATTTGTGCGCGACTTCCGTCGTGAAGTGTTCTTCGTTGTTCCACATCGCGCACACGACACCGATGAAAACAGAAATCGTGTCGTCGGAAAGAGTTTCCGATAGCTTGTGGATGAATTCTTCCGGCGAATTTGCACCATACAACTTAAGTGTTGCATCGTTTACGGAATTGACGACGACAAGATCAGCTAGGCGGAAAGCTTCTTGGAGATTGTTCCTAAGGTAGTCTTCAAGATCGTTGATGCCGGTGGAACGCAATCTCTCCAGTTCGAGTATTACGGCGGAAAAATCTTCATCCCAAATCGACACTTCGGCATTATCGAATAATAGTCGAAATCGGGTTTCACTTTGTTGAAGCGCATTGGATTTTTGAATCAATTCCAGTTTCGCGCTGGTCAACGCAGCCACTGATGTCAATAGATTCAAATGATCCTGCCCGAACTTACCCGGCTGTGGATGCTCGCAATCGATGACACCAAATAGTTGGTCCCCGGAAACAAGTGGGACGCAAATTTCCGACCGGGATTCTTCAAGATCGGGAATGTAATTTTCATAGGTTTTAAGGTCGTCAATGACCAAGGGTTGTCGCGTTTTTGCGACTTTCCCTGTCACACCATCGCCGATCTTGATCTCCAAGAGATTGGCAATTTCGTTGCCTTGCGGGTTCTTATCGCCAATGGCGGCGATTTGACGCAAAAGGTTCTGATTGGGATCTACATAGTAGACGACGCAATCATCAAACCCGAGGCTGCCGACGACCTCCCGCGCGACGTACCAAGCCAACTCGATCTGGTCCGAAATGCCTATCAGTTCGACAGCGAACGAATCAAATACTCTTAGTCTTAGTTTTTCGCCGTCGAACTCATCGTCAACTTCGAACTTCAGGGTCATGCTGATCGGCGTCAAACGCCCCCGACTCTAGAATTCATCACATCCATAATCGCAACTTAGTGTGAAGATAACATGATTCCGGGTGTGAATTCGTAAAAATTCAAACTGTACTTACTTTTCAATTATTTCGCGAATAGATGACGATAATATCGCGACTGCCCTGAATTAAGACCGCACTTCCCTATTTGTCACTGAATGCTAGCCAGAACTCATTCCGGCGTTGAAAGGGCAAATTCCAGAACAATATGCCGTATGACTTGCCCGGGCGCGCCCCATAGACGAACGAATAGGTTTCCGTTTACGGATTGACCAACCACTTCATGATGTGCTCGGCCACACCCACCGTTTCGCCGTTCTGGTTGGTGGCGGTGACGGCGGCGCGGGAGCGGTTCTTTTCTTCTTCCAATTCCTTGATCTCGTAGGTCACGGTGATGGTGTCGCCGATCTTCACCGCCTCGGTGAAGCGCACTCGGTCATAGCCGATGGACATGGGTGTCAGGTCGTCGCGTATATCGATGATCCGGGTTGCCAGCAACGCGGATGCCGTGGACATAAAGCCCACCAAGAGGGCGCCGTGGGCGACACGGGTGCCGTATTGCGAGTTCTGCATGAAGGCTTCGTTCACATGGGGTGCCGCAAAATCCCCGGTGATGCCCGCGAAGCCATAGATATCGCTTTCGCCGACGGTCTTGGTGAACGTGGTCTTATCGCCGATGCCGATGGGCAAATTGGACATGTTTGTCTCCTCTAACCCACTGCATCCGCCAGGCGGCGCATGGCATCCAGGTGCTGGTCGATATGGGTGAAACCGGATTCGGAGGTGCGGAAGGTCACGGACGTGGCGCCCAGGTCGCGCCAGGCCTGGGCCTCGGCCAACCATTCGTTGGGGCCTCGGTCCTCAGCAAATACAGTGGCATCAATCCCTAGGCTTGCCGGATCGCGGTCCGCGGCCTGGGCTTCCTCGTAAAATGCCTCGACCAGCTTCTTCATTTCATCGTCAGGCTGAGCCCGGGGGCTCATGAGCCAGCCGTCGCCGATACGGGCAGCGCGACGCACCGCCACCTCGGCCATAGCGCCGAACCAAATCGGGATAGGCCGCTGAATGGGCAGGGGGTTCATGCCCATGTCCGAGATGTGATGCCATTTACCCTCGAACTCCACCAGTTCCTCCGTCCATAGACGGCGCAGCAGGTCAACCTGTTCCTCGATGCGAGCGCCGCGATTGGCGAAGTTCATGCCCAGGGCCTCGAACTCGGACTTGCTCCAACCGACGCCGATGCCCAGCACCATGCGCCCGCCGGTCAAGATATCGATCTGAGCGGCCTGCTTGGCCACCAGTTCGGTCTGCCTTTGTGGCAGCACCACGTTGGCGGTGACAAGCTGGATATCCTTGGTGAAGCCAGCGATCCAGGCGAACAGGGTCATGGGCTCGTGAAAGCCGTATTCGATGGTGTAATGCACCGCCCAAGGGGCATCCTTGGCCTCCTTGGCGCCTAGGATGTGATCCACCAAGGTCAGCCGCTCGAACCCCAGTTCCTCCGCCGATTCCACGAAATTGCGGATGACGGCGGGATCGTTGCCGATCTGGGTTTGCGGAAAGGATAATCCGTAGTCCATGGCACCCTCTTTTTCTACTTTCCTTGATCATAACGCCTGTTTCCAATCGCACCAGCTTGGGTGCACAATAGCCGCCATGACGAATTCGGAACGCATCGTGACCGTGGGGGCGGCACAATTGGGGCCTATCGGTTTGGAAGAAAGCCGGGGCTCGGTGGTCAACCGTCTCATCGCCCTGCTCGACCGGGCGCACGAACGGGGCTGCGATCTTGTGGTCTATCCCGAATTGGCCCTGACCACGTTCTTCCCGCGCTGGTATTTCGAGGACACCGAAGAGATCGAGCGGTTCTTCGAAAGCGCCATGCCCAACAACGAAACCCAGCCCCTGTTCGACAGGGCCAAGGAGTACGAAATCGGCTTCTGCATCGGCTTCGCCGAGCGGGACGGCGACAAACGCTTCAACACCTCCATACTGGTGGACAAGTCCGGCGACATCGTCGGGAAATATCGAAAAGTCCACCTGCCCGGCCATGCCGATCACAAGCCGGAGCGGAAATGGCAGCATCTGGAGAAGGCCTATTTCGACGTGGGCGATCTGGGTTTCCCAGTCTGGCGCACTATGGGCGGCATCATGGGCATGTGCATCTGCAACGACCGCCGCTGGCCCGAGACTTACCGCATGATGGGCCTGCAGGGCGTGGAGATGATCATGCTGGGTTACAACACGCCCGCGACGGAGCCGCCGTGGGGTTTCGAACCCACACATTTGGCCAGTCTGCACAACAACCTCTCCATGCAGTCCGGCGCCTATCAGAATGCCACATGGGTGATCGGCGTGGCCAAGGCCGGCAATGAGGAAGGCTGCGATATGCTGGGCGGCACCCTGATCATCGCACCCACGGGCGAGATCGTGGCCCAGGGCCGTACCCTGGACGATGAATTGGTGGTTGCCGATTGCGACCTGGATGCCTGTAATCACTACAAGAACACAGTTTTCAATTTCGCCGAACACCGCCAGCCCGACCAATACGGGCTGATCACCGAGACCGCCGGCGTCATATTGCCGCCAGAGTGAAGGACAAGAACAAGAATGAAGCTAATTGGTGTTGACGTAGGCGGCACATTTACGGACGTCATGTACGGCGATACGGAAAGCCAAGACATCGCTATCCACAAGGTACCCACCACGCCGGACGATCCCAGCCGCGGCGTGATCCAGGGCATGGTAGAGATTTGCGAACGGTTCGATGTGGACCGAGCAAAGGTCGACCATGTCCTTCACGGCACCACCATCGCCACCAACGCGGTCCTGGAATACAAGGGTGCCACGACCGGCATGGTCACCACGGAAGGCTACCGCGACATCCTGCATATCGGCCGGCATCAGCGGCCGCAGCATTATTCCATCATGCAGGACGTCCCCTGGCAGGATCAGCCGCTGGTGCAGCGACGCCATCGTAAAGTAGTGCCCGAGCGTTTGACGCCCCCCGACGGCGCGGTGCTAACGCCGCTGGACGAGGATGCTGTCCGCCGAGCGGCACAGGAGTTGAAAATCGCCGGCGTCGAGGCCGTCGCCGTCTGCTTTCTTTTCGCCTACATCAACCCGGCGCACGAGGACCGGGCGGCGGAGATCATCCGGGAGGAATATCCCGACTGTTTCGTCACGACATCTTCGGCCGTCTCGCCCCAGTTCCGCGAATTCGAACGTTTCACCACTGCCGCCATGAACGCCTTCATCGGCCCCAAGGTACGCACCTATGTCCGGGAACTGGAAGGGGCGTTGTCGGACAACGGCTTCAAAGCCGACCTGCATGTCATGAGTTCCAACGGCGGCGTAGCCACCGGTGCCATGGTCTCCGAGCGGCCTGTCATGACCCTGCTGTCGGGACCGGCGGCGGGCGTCCTGGGCGGGGCCATGAGCGGCGACCGTTCGGACCGCAACCGCCTAATAACTTTCGACGTCGGCGGCACCTCGGCCGATATCGGCCTCGTGGTCGACGGCCAGTTCGCCGAGGCCACGGCGCGTGATACCTGGATCGGCGGCTATCCGGTGATGGCGCCCATGATCGATATTCACACCATCGGCGCGGGCGGCGGCTCTATCGCGCATCTGGACGCGGGCCAGGCCTTCCGCGTCGGCCCGCGCTCCGCCGGCGCGCAGCCGGGACCGGCCGCCTATGGCCGGGGCGGCGATCTGCCCACGGTCACCGACGCCAACGTCGTACTGGGACGGCTGCAGCCCGGCAATTTCCTGGGCGGCGAAATGAACCTGGACGCTGATGCCGCAAGAAAGGCCGTGGGCGAACTGGCGGAACAACTGGGTATGACCCTGGAGGCCGCGGCCGATGGCGTCCTGACCATCATCAACGCCAACATGGCCAATGCCATCCGTTCCCGCACCGTGCAGAAAGGCCATGATCCGCGCGAATTCTCTCTGGTCGCTTTCGGCGGCGCGGGGCCGTTGCACGGCGTCGATGTGGCCCGGGACCTAGGCATACCCGAGGTCATCATCCCGCCCTATCCCGGTATTACCTCCGCCGCCGGTCTGCTGACCACGGACCTGAAATACGATGCCATCCGCACGGAGTTCCAGGTTTCAGGCAGCGTAGATGGGGACCGTCTGACCCGGGATTTCGAAGCCATGCGCGACGGCCTCGCCGC
The DNA here is from genome assembly GCA_964344935.1 of uncultured Rhodospirillaceae bacterium. Lineage (GTDB taxonomy): Bacteria > Pseudomonadota > Alphaproteobacteria. Next base: position 68,034 of record CAYFPL010000004.1, on the reverse strand, counting down.
TCAATTTAAGGCCGACGGCCTGGACGAGGGTGCCGTCGCCTATCAGCGCAGCGGCGATCTGCGCTATGTGGGTCAGGGCTATGAATTGCGCGTCCCCGTGGCCGACGGCCCGGTTGACGACGGCAGCCTGGCTGACATCTTCAAGGCCTTTGAAGACATCCACACCACGGAATACGGCCATGTCTTCGAGGACAACCCCATTGAAATCGTCAATATCCGCGTCACCGGCATTGGCCAGATGCCCAAGATCGAGTTGCCCACTCTGTCCAGGGGCGGCGACTTGAAGGATGCCCTGCTGGACGAGGCGCAGTGCCATTTCCGCCTGGACGGCGAATTACAGGCCGTGGCCACCCCGCTCTATGAGCGGGACAAGCTGCCCATCGATGTGGCCGTCGAAGGCCCGGCGATCGTCCTGCAAAAGGACACCACCACCGTTATCCCCCCCGGTGCCAGGGCCACGGCCCAGGCCGGCGGCAATCTGTTGATCGAGACAGGAGACTAGACATGAACATCCAGAAAAATGCGCCAGCGGTCGATCATGTCACCGCCTCCGTCATCCAGGGCGCCCTCGAGAACATTGCCATCGAAATGGGCTACAAGCTCATGCGCATGTCCTATTCCTCGATCATTCGGGAATCGGAGGATTTCGGCGCCGGGCTGGTGGACACCCAGGGCCGGGGCCTAGCGGAATCGGCGCAATCGACACCGCTGCAATCGGGACCTATCCCTGGCTATGTGCGCGGCATGCAGAAGATTCTGGCGGATCGCGGCGAAGAGCTTAAGCCCGGCGATGTGATCATGCACAACGATGCCTATTCCGGCGCCTCCCACGGCCCGGACGTGGGTTTCATCGTACCGGTGTTCTACAAGGACGAACTGATCGCCTTTTCCGCCACCACCGCCCATCACCTGGATATCGGTGCCCTGACGCCAGGCAGTTGCGGCATCGTGGATGCCATCGACGCCTATGCCGAGGGCTTGCAGTTCAAGGCCATCCACGTCTATTCCGAAGGCGAGAAGGTTGAGCCGGTCTGGCATATCCTGCGCGACAATATCCGGGTTTCCGACCTTGTGGTCGGCGATATGGAAGCACAGATCGCCGCCGCCCGTATCGGCGGCGAACGTCTGGTGGAACTGATCGACCGCTACGGCAAGACGATCTTCCAGGCCGCCTGCGAAAACGTCATGAACCATTCCGAACGCCTGATGCGCCAGGCCATCGCCGCCCTGCCCGACGGCACCTATGCGGCGACCACTTACATTGACGGCTATCTGGACGACCCGAACCCGGCCTATAAGGAGCTGCCGCTGTGCGTCGCCATTACGGTGGAAGGCGATGAGATGGTAGTCGATCTGACCGGCACCGCGCCGCAGATCGACGACAAGCCCATCAATATGCCGCTGCATGGCACGGTCGACATCGCCATCTGGTTGACCGTGCGTTCGGTGTTGCTAGATACCGCCGTGCACGGCCATATCCCGGTCAACGACGGCCTAGTGCGGCCCATTAAGATCGTGGCGCCGGAGGGCTGCCTCGCCAACCCGATCTTCCCCGCGCCGACCATCGCGCGGTTCTGCCCCGGCAACCAATTGGCCGATACGGTGATGAAGGCCCTGGCCGAGGTGGCGCCCAGCCAGGTTTCAGCCGGCATCGGCAACCTCCGGGTCATCGCCTTCTCGGGTCTGCAGAACTCCGAACATTGGGTGCATATGGAGATCTTCGAAGGCAGCTATGGCGGCCGTGACGGCAAGGACGGCATGGACGCCGTCGATACCCTCTATGCCAACACGCGCAACAATCCCATCGAGGATATCGAAAGCCATCTGCCCCTGCGCGTCGGCCGCTATGAACTGCGGGAGGATGTCTGCGGCGCCGGACAATGGCGCGGTGGCTTGGGTTCCGTGCGCGAGTTCGAATACCTCGACGACGGCGGCGCCTCCATCGAGGGCGAAGGCCACAAATTCGCGCCCTGGGGTTTCCAGGGCGGCACTGATGGCGGCTCCGCCGGCCTGCGCCTGGACCGTGTGGACGGCAACGGCGGCGAACTGCCGTCCAAGGTGCCCCATACCGCCGTGCAGGCGGGAGACAAGTTTGTCTGCGTCGGCCCCGCTGGCGGCGGCTATGGCGATCCATTGAAACGCGACCCGGATCAGGTACTGGCGGACGTCACCGACGGATTGATCAGTATCGAGACGGCCGCCAGGGACTACGGCGTTGTCATCTCGGACGATCTGCGCATCGACGAGGGCGCCACGGCGCAAAGGCGGGGCTGACGACCCCGTGCTGTTGCGGTTTCTGGGCGTATTGGGGCGCAGCCGGGTCATTCTGGATCGCGGCCCCTCCCACCCGCACTATGACCAGGCGAAGCCTTGGTTGAGGCGCCATTACCTGTTGTTCCGGAGGCGGCCCCAATGGTTTCCCTTCAATGTCTTCGTTCACGAAATGCTGGACGACGACCATGGCGAGGGCGTCCATAACCACCGCTGTCCTTATGTGACCATCATTCTGCGGCAGGGATATTGGGAAACCTTGGCCGACGGGCGCCATTGGCGCGGGCCCGGCTATGTGGGCTTTCGCGCCGCCGACACCCTGCATCGGGTCGACCTGGAACCCGGCACCCGGCCCCTGACCCTGTTCATTGCTGGGCCGTTCGGCCTGCGCCGCCGGCCACGGGCGGTCTATGGACAAAGGTTCAATACAGAGATTGGAGTATGACATGAGCTACTACGACCTTGGCGTCTTCAGCCGCGCCGTCACCACGACCTCTGATGAGGCCCAGGTCTGGTTCGACCGTGGGATCAACTGGCTCTATGGCTTTAACCACGCCGAGGCTATCGCCTGCTTCCGCCGGGCCCTGGAACAGGACGAAACCTGCGCCATGGCCTATTGGGGCATATCCTATGCCTATGGTCCCAACTATAACCTGCCCTGGCAGTTGATGGACCCAGCGGGAAAAGCGGAGGCCCTGGCTGGGGCTTATGACGCCATGCAGGAGGCGTTGGCGCGTGTGGACGGTGTCTCGGCCGTCGAGCAGGCCCTGATCAAGGCCTTGCCCGCCCGCTATCCCCAGCGTGATCCCATCGACGACCAGCGCGGCTGGAACCAGGACTATGTGGATGCCATGCGCGAGGTTTACAAGACCTATCCGGACGATCTGGATGTCACATCCGTCTTCGCCGAAGCCATTATGAATTTGACGCCGTGGAAGATGTGGGACCTAAAGACGGGCGGCGTGGGTAAATACGCCGGCACCATAGAGGCTCAGGAAGTCCTCGAACGCGCCTTCGATATCCATGCCGCATCCTGGGAGCATCCGGGCCTGCTCCACCTCTATATCCACCTCATGGAGATGTCGCCCTTCCCGCAAAAAGCCCTGCGCGCCGGTGACTGCCTGCGGGAGTTGGTGCCCGATGCCGGCCACCTGATCCATATGCCCACCCACATCGATGTGCTGTGCGGGCAGTATCGCGACGTAGTGGTCTATAACCAAAAAGCCACCGTCGCCGACCGCAAGTTCCTTGCCAACGAAGGGGCGATGAACGTCTATTCCCTCTACCGCACCCACGATCATCACTTTACGATCTATGGCGCGATGTTCCTGGGCCAGTACACGCCGGCGATCAACGCCGCGCAGGAAATCATCGACACCACGCCAGAGGATCTTCTGCGCATCCCCTCCCCGCCCATGGCTGACTTCATCGAGGGCTATCTGTCCATGAAGCAGCATGTCCTGGTGCGCTTTGGCAAGTGGCAGGAGATCATCGCCCAGGAGATGCCGGAGGATCAGGAACTCTATTGCTCGACCACCGCCATGATGCGCTATGCCAAGTCCGTGGCCCATTCGGCCATGGGTAACGTCAAGGAGGCGGAGGCGGAACGGGAGCATTTCCTGGCCGCCAAGGCCAAGGTGCCGGAGACCCGGCGGGTCCACAACAACACGGTGGTGGATATCCTGGACATCGCCGAGGCCATGCTGGACGGGGAGTTGGAGTACCGCAAGGGCAACTTCGATGTGGCCTTTGACCATCTACGCCGCTCTGTCGAGTTGGACGACAACCTGCCCTATGACGAGCCCTGGGGCTGGATGCAGCCGACCCGCCACGCCCTGGGCGCCTTGTTATTGGAGCAAGGCCACGTGGAAGAGGCCGAGGCGGTCTACCGGGCCGATCTGGGCCTGGATCAAAGCCTGAGCCGGGCCTGCCAACATCCCAACAACCTATGGAGTCTGCACGGCCTGCACGAATGCCTGACCCGGCGTGGTGAAACCACCGAGGCCCTGTTGATCAGTCAGGCTCTGGATCAGGCCCTGGCCCGGGCGGAGGTATCCGTCAACGCGTCATGCTATTGCCGCCAGAACGCTGCGGCGTAGGCGTCGCTGCCAATGGTCATGTTAGGGGCACGGCGATCTCGTCGATCTCTTCGTTCTCCATGCCGACCCGCTTGGCAGCACCCTTGATGTCTTCCCAGGCCTCTTCGGTCAGGGGGATACCGTTGGCCAGGCGTTCGGCCTTAACCAGTCGCTCCTTGTCGCCCGGTACGAGAATGGGCTCCTCCGGGTCGGCGGGGTGCGCGCCCTTCACATAATCGATGTAGCGGGTGATATCGTCGGCGAAGCCGCCACCCCGATCGAAAGTCTCGACGGAGAGGTAGATGGACAGCATACCGTTAGCGAAATGCTCGTTCTTAATGCCCGTCGCCCTGTTGCCCGTCAGAGACCCGCCCAGCATCTCGCAGATCAAGGCGAGGCCCGAGCCCTTGTGCTCGCCCATGGCCCGGATGGCGCCGAAGCCGTTGCGCTCGGTGGGCGGGGCGTCGGGACCGGCGGTGCCGTAGAGGACTTCCGGGTCCGTCGAGAGGTTGCCGTTCTCGTCGATCAGGGCGCCCTCCGGCAGGGGCTTACCGCCCTTATAAGCGACCAGGACCTTGCCCTCCGCCACGACCGAAGTGGCGAAATCCAGGATGACCGGGGGCTCGTCCCCCCGCGGCACGCCGACGCAGAACGGCGCAGTCGAAATGCGCGGTTCCGTGCCGCCAAATGGGGCCACCAAGACCGAGCCGCGTGCGTTGACGAAGTGGATCGAAACATAGCCTTCCGCCGCCGCCATTTCGGCCCAATCGCCAATGCGGCCCAGATGGCCGGAATTGTTCAGGGCCACAACCGCGGCACCGCTCTTCGCCGCCTTGTCCAGGCCCAGGCGCACAGCCTGTTCGCCAATGGTTTGGCCGAAGCCGTATTGACCGTCCAGGATACACAAGGCATCGCTGTCAAAACCGATATGCACCTTGCGTCCGGCGTGGAAGATGCCCCGCTTCAGCCAATCGATATAGCGGGATGTACGCAGTACTCCGTGGCTGTCGTGGCCGGTCAGATTGGCACCCACCAGCCGCATGGCGATGCGTTCCGCCTCGTTGGCCATGCAACCACCGCGCAGAAAGGTCTCAGCGATCAACGCCTGCAATTGGCCGGCGTCCACTCTCAACGACATTCAATTCTCCCTTAGGTACTCAATTCGGTGACGTGGCACCTGTTCAAATGGGAAACAGGTTTCGCGCCCCGCTTCAATATCTTATTCGGCAGCTTGCAGTTCGCTGTTCATGACGGCGATGGCGGGCTGCACTTCGTCGATCATCAACCGGGTCTGATGCAGGGTATCCTCGTCGTTGCCGGCCAGAGGGCGCAGAATAATTTTGGGCAGACCGGCCAGGGCGAAAGCGCGCACCTTTTCGATGATCTCTTCCGCGCCGCCGACGGCGAAACTGTCCTTGGCGACACGACCGCCGACCCGCTCATAGCGTTCAGCCGCGCGGACCACCACATCGTCTTCCCATTTGCCGAAACGGAAATTGATGCCTGTACCAAAATGGTCGTCTTCGAAATCCCGGCCAGCTTCCCGCATGCCCTGCTTGATCTTCTCAACGGTGATGCCAGCCTGCTCCGGGTTTTCAAAGGAAGCCTGCCAGCCGGTGCCGAATTTGATGGTCCGGCGCACGGCGGCGTCCGAAGATCCGCCAATCCACAGGGGTATGTTCTTTTGCACCGGCAGGGGCGAAATACGGACGCCGTCATATTGGAAGAATTCACCATCCAAGCTTACTGTCTCGCCCCGCCACAGACGCGAGATGATCTCGAGCCCCTCGTCCGTCCGTTTGCCGCGACGCTTGGTCGGCGTGCCGGTGGTGCGCCAATCGGCGGAGAACGTGCTGCCGATGCCGAAGGCGGGCAAAATGCGACCGTTACTCAGAACATCGATGGTGGCGCATTGCTTGGCCAGAACCAGGGGGTTACGCAAGGCGACAGACGCCACGTTCATACCGAATTTCAGCTTCTTGGTGGCGCCGGCGATCGCGGCCATGGTGGTCATGCATTCCAGCATGGGTTCCTTGGAGACCAGGGTATCAGTCTGCCAGACCGAATCCACGCCGCCTTCCTCGCACATCTGGATCCACTGCCAAAAGCCATCGGTTGAGGAAAAGGGATAGGTGGACAGCCCGACGCCGGCGGCAATGCTCATGGGATCGCTCCTCGAATGAAAGTTTGCCCCAGCATAGCGGCGAAGCACGGGATGGCGCCATAAGCAATCTTGCCAGGTGCCGTAAGGCGGCCTTAGGCTGGAATTGGGATACAGGGAGAGAGCCAAATGGCCTTTGTGCGAAATGCCTGGTACGTGGCGGGCTGGGCCTCGGAGTTCGACGGGACACCGCGCCGTGTCACCATGCTGGCGGAGCATTTGGTCATGTATCGGCAATCGAACGGCAAAGTTGTTGCATTAGAGGACCGTTGCCCGCACCGCCTCCTCCCCCTCTCTATGGGCAAGCGGGTCGGTGACAATATTCAATGCGGCTATCACGGCATGACCTTTGACGGCACGGGCGCCTGCGTGCGCGTGCCGGGCCAGGACAACATTCCACCCCAAGCGTATGTGGAGTGCTATCCGGTGTGTGAGCGTCATGACATCGTCTGGGTCTGGATGGGCGAAAAGGAACTGGCCGACAGCGGTGACATATTCGAGCTGGTCCAATTCAACGACCCAAACTGGGATGCTCACCAGGGGGGCCAGTTGCACCTCGGCTCGAACTATTTGAACGTGGCCGAGAACCTGGTTGACCCGGCGCATGTCAGCTTTGTGCATCCCACCACCCTGGGCAGTGCCGCCAGCGAAGATGTGGCGGTGGAGAATGATACCAGCGGCGATCCCATAGCCGCTTGGCGCTGGATAAGGAACGCACCGCCTGTCGGTTTCTTTCAGGAATTCGGCGGCTTCACCGGCAACGTGGACCGCTGGCACTATTACTACCTTCATCTCCCCGCCATCGCAGTCATTGACTTCGGCAGCGCGGCAGTAGAAGACGAATTGACGGAAGAGGATCGAGATAACGGCGTGCGCATCTTCGCCATTCATTTCCTCACACCCGTGGATGCGGCCAATACCATCGACCGCTGGATGCATGTGCGCAACACCGCCACCAACGACGCGGCTGTCTCCGCCAAAATGGACGAACTGTTCGCGATCGCTTTCGCCGAAGACAAAACCATCCTGGAGGCCATTCAGGAAGAGGAAGCAAGGCCGGCGAAACGACCGCCAATTCGGGTCGCTATCGACAAGGCGCCCAACATTTACCGCAAGCGTATCGAACGGCTTATCGCCCAGGAACAATCCCAGTAAAAGAACAGACGGGTAGGAGGACAATATGCGGGTCATGACGACCATTCCACAGCACGACCTACGGCAGATACCGGACGTTGTTCGCGCTATAGAAGCCAAGGGCTACGACGGCGTCACGACACTGGAAAACCGCCATGATCCTTTCATGCCCTTGGGCGTCGCCGCCATTAATTCCGAACGGCTACAACTCTCGACTGGTATCGCCATCGCTTTTGCCCGCAGCCCCATGGCCGTGGCCAACATCGGCTGGGACTTGCAATCGGCTTCCCAGGGCCGTTTCGTCCTGGGCATCGGCAGCCAGGTCAAGGGTCACAACGAGCGGCGTTTTTCCGCCCCCTGGTCGCCGCCCGCACCCCGCTTGCGCGAATATGCCCAAGCCTTGCGCGCCATCTGGACCAATTGGAAGACGGGCGAGCCGTTGAATTTCGAAGGCGAACACTACCGTTTCACACTGATGACGCCCAACTTCACACCGGAACCCATCGACAGCCCCGCCCCGCCGATCACTGTGGCCGCCGTGGGCCCGGCCATGATGAAGGTGGCGGGCCAGGAGTACGACGGTGCCCGGCTGCACGCCTTTTGTACCCGCAAATATCTTGAGAACGTGGTCATCCCGCGCCTGGAAAGCGCTATCGCCAGCGTTGGCCGGCCGCGAGAAAAGTTCGAAATATCGGGCGGCGGCTTCATCGCCACCGGCCCGGATGACGAGACCGTCGCCAAGGCTCTGGATTGGGTGCGTATGCGGGTGGGTTTCTATGGCTCCACGCGGGCCTATTGGCCGGTCCTGGAACAACATGATCTGCTGGACCTGGGCCACAAGCTGAACCACATGTCAAAAACCGATCAGTGGGACAAGATGACGGCGGAGGTCAGTGACGATGTGGCCCGCTTGTTCGCCGCCGTTGGGCGCCACGACGAAATTGCCGGCGCCATAGAGGCCCGGTTCGGCGGCATTTCAGACACCGTTTCCGACAGCGCCTCGTCCGAGTTGCGCGGCAGCCTGCCACCGGACGTGATCCAGGATATTCAACGCATTCCGTCGGCCTTTAAAGGCTACGGATCAGTGTAATATTTGTGTCGTGCGACGGACGTATTGATAAGAGCCAATTTACGGAGACAGCTTAATTGCGGTCCAGCCGTTGCGTCCGGCGTTTGGGATTTGAGGCGATGATGTCATGAGCTGCCGAATAGGCATTAACGGATTTGGCCGTATGGGCCGGTTGGCGTTGCGGGCCGGCTGGGCGGCAAACGATCTTTCCTTCGTGCATGTCAACGAGATTGCCGGCGGACCCGAGACGGCGGCGCATTTGCTGGAATTCGACAGCGTGCATGGCCGCTGGAACCAGGACGTCAGTCACAGCGACGGCTACCTTGAGATCGAAGGACAGCAGCTCGGTTTTTCAGAGAAAGCCCGGCCAGAGGCTGTGGATTGGGCCGCGGAGGGCGTGGATATCGTGCTCGAATGTACCGGTGCCTTTCGCGATGCAGAAGTCTTGCAGGGCTATTTCGATCGAGGCGTGAAAAAGGTGATCGTCGCCGCACCCGTCAAGACAGACGCCCTGAATATCGTCATGGGTGTCAATGACGGGCTTTATGACCCTGATCGCCACCGCCTCCTCACGGCGGCCTCATGCACCACCAACTGCCTCGCCCCCGTGGTCAAGGTGCTGCACGAAAACCTGGGCATTGAGCGGGGCAGCATCACCACTATCCACGATGTCACCAACACACAGACGATGGTGGATGCCCCGCACAAGGATCTGCGCCGGGCCCGTGCAGCCCTGAATTCCTTGATCCCGACAACCACCGGTTCGGCCACTGCTATCGGCCTGATCTATCCTGAACTGGCTGGCAAGTTAAATGGCCATGCGGTGCGGGTGCCCCTGCTAAATGCCTCGCTCACCGACTGCGTCTTTCAATTACAGCGCCCGACCACCGAAACCGAAGTCAACGAACTGTTCCAGGCCGCCGCCGCGGACGGCCCGTTGAAAGGCATTCTAGGCTATGAAGACCGCCCCCTGGTTTCAGCCGATTTCGTTGACGATCCCCGTTCCGCCATCATCGATGGGCCGTCCACGATGGTGGTGGATGATACGATGGTGAAGGTTTATGCCTGGTACGACAATGAATGGGGCTATGTGAACCGCATGGTGGAGCTGGCTCACAAGGTCGCAGCCAGCATTCCGAGGAACGCTTAGGCTTATGGGTCGCGACCGGCGCAACTATGCCGCCGTAACGGCGGCCTATTGGAGTTTCACCCTGACGGATGGCGCCCTGCGCATGCTGGTGCTGTTGCATTTCCACGCTTTGGGTTTTTCGCCGCTGGATCTGGCAATTCTGTTCCTGCTTTACGAAGCCATGGGCATCGTGACCAATTTTCTCGGCGGCTGGCTGGGTGCCCGGTATGGACTGCGTTTGACTTTGTTCGCGGGTTTGGGACTGCAGGTGATCGCCTTACTGGGGCTTTCGGCGGTGCAGCCTGATTGGCTGGCCGCATTCTCTCTCGCCTATGTGATGGCGGCGCAGGCGCTCTCAGGCATTGCCAAGGACCTGACCAAGATGAGCTCCAAATCAGCCGTCAAATTGGTGGTGGCGGAGGAGGCGCAGGGCTTGCTGTTCCGCTGGGTGGCGCTCTTGACCGGCTCCAAGAACGCTCTCAAGGGCCTGGGATTCTTCCTGGGCGGGGTGTTGCTGCAGGCATTGGGTTTCGCAGCTTCCTTGTGGCTTATGGCCGGCGCCCTGACCATGGTTCTCATCGCGCTCGCCGCGACCTTCCGCGGCGATCTCGGCAAGGCCAAGGAAGTACGTAGCCGGGATCTATTTGCCAAGCGCCGGGAGATCAATTTCCTCTCCGCCGCCCGCATTTTCCTCTTTGCGGCCCGAGACGTCTGGTTCGTGGTCGGCGTACCAGTGTTTCTCTACAGCGAACTGGCCTGGAGCTTTTCCCAAGTGGGCGGTTTTCTTGCGGTCTGGATCATGATCTATGGCGCGGTGCAGGCCGCGGCCCCCGGTCTGCTGCGGGGGGCCAATGATGCGCCCAGTGCCGCCTGGGCCACCGTGCGTTGGGGCGGTGTGCTGGCGCTCATCCCGGCGGCCATGGCCTTGCTCCTAGGCAGCAACATTGGAACGTCCGTCTCACCATCGGCTGTCATCGTCAGCGGCATCTATCTTTTCGGCGTGATCTTCGCCTTGAATTCGTCCCTGCATTCCTACCTGATCGTCGCCCATGCGGACCGGGACCGGGTCAGTCTGGATGTGGGCTTCTATTACATGGCGAATGCCGCCGGGCGCTTCATCGGCACGTTGCTTTCGGGCCTGGTCTACCAGCTCCACGGCCTTGCCGCCTGCCTCTGGACCTCCGCCAGCTTCATCGTCATCGCTGTCATTCTCGCCCTGCCGCTGACCAAACGGCGGGAAAGCATCGGCGTGCCATAGGCGGCCCGTCTAGGCTTCGACGGCCATAGTTCGTTCCGATGGCATGCGTAACTCGCAGCACGTGCCTTTGTCTTTTTCACTTGTGATCTTAAGTTCGCCGTCGTGCAGGGTGATCATTGAGTGCACCAACGACAGGCCAACCCCCGTACCCTCATTGCGTTTCTTTGAATGCCTGTCGATCTGTCCGAACCTTGAAATTGCCGTTGGTATCTCCTCCGGCTTCATACCGATGCCCGTATCGGTAACTGATATGGAAATGCCGCCCGTTGGGGCAACGTTTGCGGTGAGGGATATCTTACCACCGGGGCGCGTGTACTTCACGGCGTTCGAGAGCAGGTTCAAGAGCATCTGCTTCACCATCCGCCGGTCCGCCCGAAGCGACGGCAATGTGTCAATCGCCTTCGAATCCAGAACAAGCCTGCCGTCCTGAGCCCGTTGCCGGATCAGGTTGAGGACTTGGTCAAATACCTCATTAAGCGAGAACACAGATTCATCAAGCTCCATCTTACCGGCGTCGAGCTTGGATAAGTCTAGGATATCGTTGATGATTTCCAGCAGATGTTGACCCGCCTCATGGATGTCCTCAACATAACTTCGTTGCGCATCAGATAAGTCACCGCCAATCCCTTGGTCGAGCAGCTGTGAGAACCCCAGAATTGCATTCAGGGGCGTACGCAGTTCATGGCTCATGTTGGCGAGGAACTCTGATTTGGAACGGTTGGCGAACTCGGCCTCTTCCTTCGCCTCATATAGGTTCTTTTCTGCCAATGCGCGCTCTGTCACATCCAATACGCACACAGGCACGTGAGAATATTCCTCGACATTTTTTGGAATGGGCAGGGATACGATAACGTCGATGTCCCGCCCCCAAAAAGTCTTATGCGCGACTTCGATGGCAACATAATCATCGCCATTCCACATGGCGCAAAGAACACGGATGAAAGCAAACAGTGTCTCCTCGGTTGATATCTCCGCCAGATTGTCTGCAAAATCGTCCGCCGATGCGGCGCCATAGAGCGCAAGTGTGGCCTCGTTGACGGAGTTGATTTTCACCAGTGCCGCCAGCCTGAATGCTTCTTCATGATTGTTGTTGAGGTAGGTCTCGAAGTCCGTAATTCCGAGATCGCGCAAACGTTGCAGTTCGGCCATCGCCTCGGAAAAATCTTCGTCCCAGATGGATATCTCCGCGTTGTCGAACAACAAACGGAACCGGCTTTCGCTGGTCCTTAATTTTTCCTCGTTTTGTTTCCTTTGCGTAATGTCCCTGGCGGTGCCGCGATATCCCTGAAAACGGTCGGCTTCGTCAAACACTGGCGTGCCATTGATCGAAACATACCGGATGTTGCCATCATCGCCGAAGTAGCGGTATTCGAATCCGTCAATCTTCGCACGTTGGTTCATGGCTTCCTGGTAGGGATGCCACAGATGGGCCGGCATCAATTCGCCCGCAATTTCTTGCCGGGTCATATTTCTGATATCAGAAAACGCCCGCCCGGCCTGGGTTTTGCCGACGCTGGATTCCCAAACTATCCGGCCTTCGGGATCGGTTTCCCAGAGCCAGTCGGAAGCAATTGACGCGAATTCCCGGAAACGATCCTCGCTCTTGCGAAGGAATTGTTCTGCCCGCCGCCGGTCTTCAATTTCAGTGTTAAGATCCTTCGTGCGTTCCGCAACCCTCCGCTCAAGTTCCTGATTTGCCTTTCGAAGGGCTTCCCGTGCCTGCATTTGTGGCGTTATGTCGGTGCCGGTTCCCCTGTAACCTTTGAATGTCCCCTGGCTATCAAACCACGGCTCTCCACTAATGGTTTGCCATATCCGCTGGCCTTCACCGGTGAAGCGTGATTGCACAAAATTCCGAAACGGCTGCCGGGCATTCAGACAATCCAGGTGAGCTTGCCAGTCTGCATCTTCAACTCCATCTGGTTTGACCTCGGAACGCAATTTGCCAAGGAAGTAAGCATTGGAGAAATTTTCGTCATGCTCCATCCTGGGTGAAAAGTACGTGTAGCGCAGATCCTGGTCCAACTCCCAATACCAGTCCGACGCCGTTTCGGCGAAGCTGCGGAAGCGGTCCTCGGCGATTTGCAGGCGGCCCATGTCGTCAAGCCGGCCCTCCTGTTCGATGCGACGCAGCTTCGCGCCAGTCATCACGGCGACGGTCGACAAAACGTCCAAATGGGCTTGTGAAAACAGGTTAGGCCGCGGATCGACGCATTGGACCAAACCGCAGAGCATGTCGCCGTCACAAATGGGGACGCAGATTTCGGATCGGACATCGCCTATGTTTTTGTCGGCCGATTCCTGGCCCCGCAAGTCGCCTTCAATGATGGGCTTGCGGGTCAACGCCGCTTTACCAGGATTGCCTTCCCCCAGTGGAATGTTCCTTGTCATTCCGGCCAGGCCGGCGTGAAGATGTCCTTCGCCGGAAGCTGCCGCCAATGTCAAATGGTGTCGATCATGGTCCATGTAGTAGACGGCACAGTTGGCGATACTCAACCCGGCAACGACCTCTTCGGCAAGAAACCGGGCCAATTCGACCCGTTCGTCAAACCGCATCAGATTGGCAGCAAAGGCGCTAATGTACCTGAGCCACGACCTGTCGGTTGCGTCTGACACCGTATCGTCAAGTTCCAACTGTTCAATATTCATATCTTGGGCTGTCCTTGGACACCAATCATCGGTCAATCGATACTCGAAAAGTGGGAAATCTATTCTGTTGGTACTTATTCCTTATATATGGTGATCAGGTGCGTGAAATTCTGGATTTCGGGTTTAGTCGAAGGCTTCCTCGCTCCATCCCGGTGGAATAGGGCCCGTCGACAACCGTTGTCCAAAATCGAAAACGTTCATCAGCATATCGGCGGTCTGATGATCCCGCGCCAAGGGCAGGATGAGGCGGACATAGGAGATTGTATCGCCATATGAATCGGCGATTTCCCGCTGCCATTGGTCAGGCTCATTGGTCTCAATAACTCGCAGGTATCGCGCCTCGAGTTCTTGCGTATAGGCTTGGTCATAAAGCTCTTCGGCTGATTTTCCCGTGATATCGCGCCCGAACTGAGCCACAATTCCTGTCCCAACCAACCGGCTTTTGAATTTAGGTTGGCCGTCGGATCTATCGATATCGGTCAATGAGATCCATGGCAGCAGACTGGGAATATCAAGTGGGTCAATATCTTGGCGACCCGGAATTCCATTCGGGATCGACTTGCTGCGCCAATATTCGAAAGCGCGCAGCAAAGCGGGACTAAGTTGATTATGATCAAACATCTGATTGCATACTCTTACTACGGACAAAACGGCCATGCCTAAGCCCTATCTTTAACCATCCAATTCAATTAAAAGGCGGATTACATAGAACATTTATTACCCTCCACTTGCCGCCTATGAGATTTTAGCTGCAATATTCGTGCCAAATAATATACCGCCGGCGCTGGCGGAAATTTGCCATATTCTGTTTTATTGCCGCGCCATGTGTCGAATTGGTCCAATAATCAGTATTAAATTGGGACAATTGCCGGAAAAATTGAATAATTTGACAGCGCGGCCGGTGTCTGCTGCATGGCTTCGCGTCAGCAATTCGCCAAAAATATGATGCTAGCGGATCGTCATGCGTTTTCTTGGTGTATCAATCCGACAGGTTCTCGCGTTTGTCGTCACTTTTCTACGTGCGACTTGCAACCGTCCCGGTGCTCTGCCAGCCTAGTGGGCAAAATTGCCCCGGGAGGAAGTTGCCATGCGCGTGGTCATCGCCATGATGAAACACGAAACCAACACGTTTTCGCCGGTTCCCACGCCGATCGAACGTTTTGCCAAGGCGCAGCCCCTGCCGTACGAAGGTCAGGAGGTCTATGACGCCTTCAAGGGCACCAACAGTGGCGTAGGTGCGTTTATCGATTTGGCCGAAGAGGCCGGCGCCGACATGGTCTTCCCCATAGCCGCGAACGCGCCGCCCTCCGGTCCGGTGTTTGACGAAGCCTATGAACACATCACTTCGCGCATCCTCGCCGCTATCGAGGGTGGTTGCGATGCCATTCTTTTGGACCTGCACGGCGCCATGGTGACCCAAAGCAGCGATGACGGCGAAGGCACATTGTTGGCGAATATCCGTAAGATCGCGCCCGATACGCCCATGGCCGTGTCCCTGGATATGCACACCAACATGTATCCGGCGATCGCCGACAATGCCACGGTGATCGGCGGTTTCCAGACCTATCCCCACATCGATAACTACGAAACCGCAGCCCGCACTGGCCGCCCCCTGTTCGACATGCTGGCAGGCAATTGCAGTCCCACCATGGTATGGGGTAATCGGCCCATGCTGCCCCACGTGATGCGCCAGGGCACGGACAATTTTCCCAACAAGGAGCTGCAAGAGATGACAAGGCGCATGGAGGCCGAGGGCGCCTTGATCGCCACTCTGTTCGTCGGCTTCCCCCATGCGGACATCCATAATGCCGGTCTTTCCGCAGTTGTGGTCACCGACAACGACCGCGCGTTGGCCGAACGTTATCGGGACGAACTGTTGGATTTCGCCTGGCAGGAACGGGAGGCTTTCGTCTACCAGATCGAGCCGTTGGAAGAATCCCTGGCGCGGGCCAAGGCGGCGGATGAAGGTCCGGTGATCGTACTGGATCATTACGACAACGCCGCGTCGGGCGGCACCATGGACACCATGGCCGTCCTGGGCGGCGTATTGGATGCGGGCCTCGAAGACGTCGCCGCATTTGCCATTCACGATCCCGGCGCCGTAGCCGAAATGATCGAGGCCGGCATCGGCGCACAGGTGACCATCGAACTGGGCGGCAAGATCGACATGCCCTCAATCAACCGCAGGGGCGAGCCGCGCCAAGTCACCGGCACCGTGAAACTGATATCCAACGGCCAGTTCCGCAATCTTGGCCCGGCCCAGACCGGCATCCTGCAGGATATGGGCCCGACGGTGGTCCTGGATACGGGCAAGGTTGAAATTGTGGTCATCAGCCGCCATCAGGAGCCAAACGACCTGAACTGCTTCCTGAGCCTGGGTATCGACCCGCTGAAGAAAAAGTATCTGATGCTGAAGAGCCGCATTCACTACCGCGCCGGCTTTGGCAAGGTCGCCAAACAAGTGATCGAATGCGCCGGCGTCGGGGTCTGCACCTCTGACTACGGCATGTTGGACTTCAAGAACGTGCGCCGGCCGATCTATCCCTTGGACAAGATCAACGATCCCAATCCGGCCTAAAGAGGAGGCGCACTATGGAAAGCGGACAAATCGTCTTCACGGGCATGGATCGGGTGATCTTCGGCCAAGCGGCTGCCGGCGCCGTCGCAGAGGAGGCGGTTCGCCTGAACGCGAACCGGGTCTTCCTGCTGGTCAGCGGCACATTGAACCGCGAAACGGATGCCGTCGATGTCATGGCGGACGCCCTAGGCTCACGCTATGCCGGCCGTTGGGACTACATGCCATCCCATTCACCGCGGGAAGCTGTTGTGGACTGCGCCAATGCGGCGCGGGAGGCAGGCTGCGATCTTTTGATCAGTTTTGGTGGTGGCTCCGCCACCGATGGCGGCAAGGGCGTCACCATTTGCCTGCAGCACGACATAACCGAACCGGCCGGGTTGGAACCCTTCCGTACCGTGGTGGACGAGAACGGCG
The DNA here is from genome assembly GCA_964344935.1 of uncultured Rhodospirillaceae bacterium. Classification (GTDB taxonomy): domain Bacteria; phylum Pseudomonadota; class Alphaproteobacteria. The sequence goes on along the minus strand of CAYFPL010000004.1, from coordinate 51,293 downwards.
AACGTCACTTTCCTGAATACGACGCCCCCACCGTGCGCCAGATCGTCGTGCCGACCACATTGTCGGGCGGCGAATTCAATGCCCGCGCCGGCATCACGAACTCGGTAGAAAAGCTGAAACAAAGTTATATCCACCCCGGCATCATTCCTGTTTCCGTGATCCTGGATCCTGCGGTCACCGTGCACACCCCGGAATGGCTCTGGCTCTCCACTGGCATCCGGGCAGTTGATCATGCGGTCGAAACCTATTGCTCCCTTGATGCCAACGCCTATACCGACGGCGCGGCGCTTCAGGCCTTGCGTCTGCTGAGCGAAGGCCTGTCAAAGGTCAAGGCGGACCCAGCCGATCTAGAGGCCCGCCTGCAATGCCTCATGGGTGCCTGGATTTCCATGATGGGTATCGTCACGGGCACCCGGCTTGGCGCCAGCCACGCCATCGGCCACATCCTGGGCGGGACCGCAAATGTGCCTCACGGCCACACCTCTTGCGTCATGCTGCCGTATGTCATGGACTATAATGCCGCCATCAATTCCCACCGCCAGGCAGATATCGCCGCCGCGTTGGGCCAGCCCGGCGGTTCGGCGGGCGAAGCGCTGGACAAGCTGATATCGGGGCTGGGCATGCCCCGCACCCTTCGCGATGTGGGCATCACGGAAGAGCAATTGCCGCAACTGGCGGAGAACTGCATGCTGGATAGTTGGACCTACTCCAACCCCCGTGAGATCCGCTCGCCGGAACAGGTCATGGAGATCCTGAGAGCGGCATTCTAAAGGACCATTTCGAAGTAATTGATGCGATTCTTTTGTACCGTCATGGGCCGATTCTTGGTCCAATGCACTTGGTTCACACGAATCGTCGATTCGACACCCGAACCATCGCGATCCCCCACCAGATCAACGTAATTTGTTTCAAGAATCCGGGTCTGTGACGACCGGATTATTTTCCATAACAACCGCGATAACGGGATGATTCGATTGTCGAATCCGGCTTCGTGCACCGACGGCTGTGGATAGCTTGTGGGCCGATTGTGAAATATTATTTCGGTTATCCACAGAAAATTGACGATATCTTACGATTTCATCTTGTTTGCCGCATCATCATGATCCACCATCCATTTCAGCAGCCACGAAGGATTTTGTTCAAGCCTTCACCGGCAAGGGCTTAGGAAAGCGGGGCTGCTGCGGGATATCAAGACCCGTTGGTTTGAACCGGCCTTGGCTGGCAAGAGCTTCCGGGTACCACTGCGGGCAACCGGAGAGGATGGTGTTTCGCGGTCGGGAACCTTCGGCGAGGCCTTCGGGTGTCGCCGTCCGGTAAAGGGCCAAATGGCTGGGAATTCTTCGGAACGACCGGCCGGCCGGCAGAGATAATTTGCCTTCGGGCAGATTGGCTTGGCCGGTAAGCTGCGACAGGAACCTTTCGGGGTTGCGAGGCGCGGCGGTCGGTAAACCTTCGGGTGGATCGACCAACTGATGGTTATGGTCTTCGGACGATATCCGTCGGTGGGCTGCAGGCGAATGTCACGCTGCCTCCGGGTGACGGGAAATCCGCCAAACGGCCCGGCCGGACACAGGGCATCTTCGGATGCCATGTGACCGGGGCCGCAAGGTCTTCGGATCAAACGGCCGCAGGCTAAGCTAGTTGTCGCTGGCAGGGTCTTCGGGTCCGGCAAGGGATGGATGGCAAGGCCGGGACCAGGGACGCGTCCATGTCTTCGGAGATGGTAGGCAACCAGGGTCCGCTGGACGGAAAGGCTGACCTTCGGGTCGATCAGGAAATCCGGCAACCGTGCCGAGGTATGTTGGATCAGACCTCCGGGTTTGGACTGGGATACGGCGGAACGGGGATCGTAAAGCCTTCGGGGGGAACGGTCCGGCCAGTTGGGATGATTTGCGGGTTCGCCCCAAAGCATCATTGACTGGCAAGCCGATCAAGGCGTCAAGCGGGTCAAACCGCGGGTGTGTCGGGATTGGTTGGGCTGTAAAGCCTGTAGCTGCGCTTCTTCGGAAACGCGGCGTTGGGCGAAGCGGTCCAGGCGGTAAGGCGATCATGAGGCGGCGCCTTTCGGGGCAAGGCACCGTGACCACCGGACCGCAGGAGCAGCAAGCCTTCGGGCACGGGTTCTAGGGCGCAAGTCTGGGAACCATGTCTTCGGACAACGTGAGCGATGGTCGTTGGTCTCCGAGAATCAGGGAACTCCGGTTCATCTGGTTCAGAGGCGTCAGGAGTATCCTTCGGGATACGCTGCTAGGACCCCGCGTCCAATGCACCTGACGCCTCATCTTATTTTGGCCGCGATTGTCTGGAAAACATTCGAATGTGGCTTTCGCCGGCCGTGGCAAAATCCCGGTAAATCGAAAGTTTCTTGTGCTTCGGCGCTCTGGCCGCCGCCGACCATGCGATCGGCCGTTGCGTTGTCCCAACAGACGCGTTGAAATCGCCGCACTAGACAACATGGGAATTGGGGTCCGACGTGACTGCATCAAACATCAGATTGTTGACCGTGGCTTTCATTTTGGGGGCCTTTGCGGCGGGTAGTAATGCATCGGCCGCGCCGGTTGATGATGCCCGGCTCCTGGCCGCTTCGAACGCTTCCAAGGATTGGCTGACCTACGGGCACAGTTACGACAATCAGCGGTTTTCGGAACTGAAGCAAATAAACCGCGACAACGTGGCCCGCCTGGCTCCTGCCTGGACCTACCACACTAAGGTGCGGGGCACGTTTCAGGGCTCGCCCCTGATTGCAGACGGCGTGATGTACCTGACCACGCCGCGCAACCATGTGGTCGCCCTTGATGCCGCTAGCGGTAAGGAGATCTGGCGCTACGAGCACAAGATGAAGGCCAAGCGCCTTTGCTGCGGACCCGCCAACAAGGGTCCGGCCATGGGCTATGCCAAGATCTACATGGCCACAGCCGATGCTCGGCTGATCGCGCTGCACCGGGCCACCGGCAAAGTCGCTTGGGATATCCCCATGGCGGTGCCCGATGCAACCACGACGGAAACCCTGGGCGAACTTGCCAAGAATGATCCCCGGCGGAATTCCAAGGTCCAGGGCTCCTCTGGGCTCGGCGCCAACATGGCGCCCATCGTCTTCGACGGCATGGTCATCGCCGGTGTCACCGGCGCCGGCTATGGTTTGCATGTGGAGGACCGCGAGGGCAGCGCGGTCAGAGCGGTCATTGGCTTTCAGGGCAGGTTCGGTCGGCGCGGCTATATCGCCGCCTATGACGCCGCCACGGGCAAGGAAGTCTGGCGCTGGTACACCACCAAGGCGGATGGCTGGGAAGGCCAATGGCGGACACAAACGCGGGATGGGGCGCGTCTCTACCGCGACATCGCAGCGGAGAAAGCAGCAGCGGCGCAATACCGGGATGCCTGGCAGGTGGGCGGCGGTTCACTTTGGTCAGCCCCGGCACTGGATCCCGAATTGGGGCTCTTATACCTGGGCACCGGCAATCCGGCCCCGCAGATGGACGATGTCTCCCGTCCCGGCGATAACCTCTATACTGTGTCCGTGGTCGCCATCGACGTGCGTACCGGCAAGTTGCGCTGGTACCACCAGCAGGTTCCCCACGACCTCTGGGGCTATGACGCCGCCTCACCGCCGGTTCTTTTCGACCTTCCGTACAAAGGCAGGATCGTCAAGGCGATCGGCCAAGCTTCGAAGACCGGTTGGTTCTATGTCAACGACCGGGGCACCGGCGAATTCCTATTCAAGTCCGACCCATACGTGCCCCACCGCAACATCTTCCAGCGACCCACGCCCGAAGGCATTGTCATCGCGCCGGGCGCGGCGGGCGGGACGTCATGGTCGCCCGCTTCCTATGATCCCGGGCTGGGGCGGGTCTTCGTCGCCGGAATACATATGCCCACGCGATATACGGTGCACCATCGCCCGGCACGCGACGGCCGGCCTGCTTTGCGCTATTCGGTCCTGGAGATGGCGGACGAACCGCGCTGGGGCACGCTGAGCGCCCTAGACCTGAAAGCGGGGGGCAAAATCGCCTGGCAGGCGAAGACGGAGAACATTCTCGTTGGCGGACTTATGGCCACGGCGGGGGGATTGGTGTTCCTGGGCGAGGGCACGGGCCGGCTCACCGCATTCGATACTGCAAACGGCAACAAGTTATGGACCTTCGAAACCGGCGCCGGCGTCAATGCCCCGCCCATCACCTACGAAATCGACGGTGTTCAGTATGTCGCCGTGGCGGCGGGCGGACATTCCATGTTCGGCTTCCCCTTGGGCGACAGTGTCATCGCTTTCGCGCTCAAGAGATAGCTGGCTCAGTTTTTTCCGTCCAGGCGGCAGCGGCTTTCCCGGCGGTCGAAGCCCAAGGTATCCAGATTGTTGTCCTTGTGCAGGAATCCTTCAATGGGCGCCCGTTCGATAATTCTGTTGTGGGTGCCTAATAGGATTGGCTGACGCAGTTGCCGGTCCCAAGGCCGGAAGTTCAAGCGGTTGCCCTTGAAACCGTCGAGAACCAGATCCGCGCTTAGGATATGATCCCGCAAAACCTTGTAGTCCGTGCTTTCGCGCCGCTGTACCGCCTCGGCGATGGTCTTGACCGACAGCCAGGCGGCCCAGTCACCATCGCGCATAGGCCGTTTCGCCTTGCGTTCGAAACGTTTCTCTAACTGCGGGGCGCCATGGCGGTCCCAGGCCCAATGCCAGGCCGTCGCCGCCAAACCCTCGGCCCCCACCACCGGCCGGGGTTGGGCCGTGCCGTAGGGGACATCGCGGGCGAACTCCCCATTGCCATCCGCGACAAAAACCACGTCATAGCTACCCGAGCCGGTCAATAGTGCGAGGTTGTTTTGCGTGCGCTGCCGGGGGTCGTTGCCCAGGACGAAGGATTTGCTGGCGGTGATCTTTAGCCCAAAACGTTTCGCCGCCCGTTCAAAGGCCCGGTTCAGGGCTTTGTCCCTGACGCCGGGACCGACCAGGGCCAGCACCTTGCGCCAGCGCCGCAGAGAGAGAAACTGTGCCAGCGCATCCATTGTCATGGCATCGTTGGGGATCATGTGAAGCAAATTGCTAGCGCAGGCCTTCTGGCGCAGTTCATCCTCCCGCGCCCCGACATTGAAAAACAAGAGATTTCGTCCCCGGCTGTCCGCGATCAACTTTGCAAGCGGTGCGGCCGACAGGTCTGCGATGAAGAAGCCAACACCTTCGTCATTGGCGGCGGCCACTTTGTCAGACAGATCATCGCCATTGCGTCCTTTGATCCGCCGCAACTTGAAGCCCGCGCCGACCTTGGCGCCATGGAATCCCACTTCTTTCAATGCCGTCTCGGCACCCGCAAATGGCCGGCCAAGGGGTTGGGTCAAATAACGGGCAATCATCCGGCGTTTTGCATAGCGGACGTCCCGCTTCAATTCCACATAGCCGATCACCACGTCCACAGCCCCGGCCGGCACGACAGGCGCCGTAATCAGGCTCGCGGCAAGGAGCATCGCCGCCCATCCATGCCTCCATGGCCGTCGCCCCATGGCTAGTCGTCGATCAGGATCGTATGAGGCACACGGCCCACAGGCACGGATTTGATGACCTTCAGATCCTCCACATCGATGATGGAGATATCATCGCTCAGGCCGTTCACTACGAAGAGGCGTTTGTTGTCCCGGCTCAATGTGCCGTTCCAGGCCCGTTTGCCCACCAGGATATATTTCTCCACCTTGCGGCTGGCCACATCGACCACTGCCACATGATTGGCGCGGCCCAGGCCGACAAACGCCGTCTTGCCGTCGTCGGTCATGGTGATCCCCACCGGGGTGATCTGTTCGGGGCGGAAGCCTTTTGGCGTGAACCCGACAGTGGCCGTCACCTTGCGGGTCTTTGGATCGACGACGCTGACGGTACCGTTCAATTCGTTGGACACCCAAAGCTGGCCGCTGTCGGGTGTCATGGCGAAGCGCCGGGGCCGGTTGCCCACCACGATGTTGGCCTTGATCTCACGGCTTGCCAGATCGATCTCGTGCACTACGTTCGCCACTTCAGAGGTGACATAGGCGGTCTTACCGTCCGGGCTGACCATCACGCCCTCGGGTTCGCCGCCCACTTCGACCTCCGCGACCATCTCACCACTTTCGAGGTCAAGAATGCCAAGCGCGCTGTCGTCTTCGAGCGAAATGTACATATGGCGGCCGTCCGGGCTCAGATCAAACATTTCCGGGTCGTCGATGTCCTCGAACTGCTTCACCACTTCCATCTTCGCCACGTCAATGACGTCGATAGAGGCGCCCTCGCCGCAAGCCGCGTAGATCAAGGTGCGATCGGCGTTGAACTGCAGATGACGCGGCCGGTCGGCTGTTGGAATGGTCTTTATGACTTTGAAGGTTTTCGGATCAAGCACTGCGATGGCATTGTCCTTTTCGCTGCTGACGAACAGTCGGCCCGTGCCTTTGGCCTGGGCCTGCCCTGCAATCAGGCAAACGATTAGCGCAATGAACCAGATGGTGCGTCTATGAATCCCCATGATCTCCCCGCTCATTTCTGTTGGCTGCGGAACGTTAACCAAGGATGGATGCGACGTCTAGCCGACCTGTCTGAACTGTTACCTTGACCCAGATGGCCGGCAACGACACTCTGCCCCCGTGAAGGAGGGGCGTTAAGGTGAATGAGCCGGTTTCGAACGGCACGGTGCTTGAAGTCTCCGGGCTGTCCTATGCGTATCCGCAGGGCTTTGCCCTCAGGGATGTCAGCCTGCAGATCAAAGCGGGAGAAATTCTGGTACTGCTGGGACCAAATGGCGCCGGTAAGACGACCCTGTTCTCGCTTATCACGCGCCTATACGACACCCGCGAGGGCAGTGTTTCAGTTCTGGGCCACGAATTGCGCCAGTCGCCGCAGCGGGCCCTGGCAGCCATGGGCGTGGTCTTTCAGCAGCCCACTCTGGACCTCGATCTAAGCGTGATGCAGAACCTGATGTATCACGCCGCCCTGCACGGCATGACGCCCTCCACCGCAAAACAACGGGCGGTGGAGGAATTGGGCCGCCTGGAGATGGCGGAGCGGGCGGATGAAAAAGTCCGGCGCCTGAACGGCGGCCACCGTCGCCGGGTGGAAATTGCCCGGGCGCTCTTGCATCGTCCCAAGATGCTGTTGCTGGATGAACCCACCGTCGGCTTGGACGTGCCCACGCGCCAGGCCATCGTTGCCCATGTGCATGCTCTGGCGCGGGAAGACGGCATTGCGGTTCTTTGGGCCACCCACCTGATCGACGAGATTGCCGAGGATGACAGCGTCGTCGTCCTACACCAGGGCACGGTGCGAGCCTCCGGCGGCACGGACCAGGTCATCAAGGCGGCAGGCGGCAGCGATCTATTGGAGGCTTTCTCCCTTCTGACCAAGGGGGCGGACAAGTGACGGCACTGCATTATTACCGCTGCCTCTCCGGCATCGTGATCCGTGAAGCCCTGCGTTTTCTCCACCAGCGGGAACGCTTCATCGCCGCCCTGGTACGGCCCCTGGTCTGGCTACTGATATTCGGCGCCGGTTTCCGCAATGTGCTGGGCGTTTCCATCATTCCGCCATACGAGACCTACATCGTCTACGAGGTCTATATCGTGCCCGGGCTGGTGGGGATGATCCAACTCTTCAACGGTATGCAGAGCTCCCTCTCCATGGTCTACGATCGGGAGATGGGCAGCATGCGGACCCTGCTGGTCAGCCCCCTGCCCCGCTGGTATCTGCTGGTCTGTAAATTGCTGGCCGGCGTCGCGGTCTCCATCCTGCAGGTCTATGCCTTCCTGATCATCTGCCTGCTGTTCGGTGTGGAACTGCCGCTGCTGGGCCTCCTCTATATCCTGCCGCTGATGATCATATCGGGCCTGATGATGGGGGCGTTGGGCATGCTGCTGTCCTCTTGGATCAAGCAGCTGGAAAACTTCGCCGGGATCATGAACTTCGTGATCTTTCCCATGTTCTTCCTCTCATCCGCGCTCTATCCCCTCTGGCGCATGCAGGAATCCAGTGAGCTCCTCTATTGGCTCTGCGCCATAAATCCCTTCACCCATGCGGTCGAGATGCTGCGCTTTGCTCTGTATCAACAGTTCAATTGGCAGATGACGGGCCTGACGATCGTGGCTCTGATCGTCTTTTTCGGCGGCGCAATTTGGGCCTATGACCCCACCCGCGGGATGTTGAGCCGCCGGCCAGGCGGCCCAGCGGGTTGAACTAGGGGCTTAAGTAGGCACAGCCCTTGTCGGCGGGATCATGGTTCAACTGGGCGCGATAACGCGCCTTGGCTTTTTTGATGATGACTGGCACGTCGCGGGGCAAGAGATAACCGTCCCCCGCGAGTTTTTTGGCCGCTAGCGCCACGGCATCTGCATATCCCCCTTCGTCACCATATCGGCTTTCAAGCGTCGCTTTGGTGAAAGGAAGGTAGCTGCCGGACCAACGCCCAATCGCATCGACGGCACCGTCACGGCGATGGTTCCAGCCCAGGTAGGTCCCCAGGGGTGCGGCGATCTGGGGTAGACGGATCCCGCCGCGGTCGATGCCGTCGCGATTGGGCACGGGCACCAAGGTCTCGTAGGCTGGACCGAATTTGGGCGGCTGGTTGTCGATGATCCCCTGCCCGGCGAAACGGGGTCCAAAGTCGAGGCGCGGCGGACGCAGGTAGCCGAGGGGCGGCGCCAAGCGATCTTTGTGATCGGTTACTTTGGGAAACTTCGCTTTGTAGGTCTGTAGGTTTCCCAGACTGCCGTCCGCAATTAGGGGGCGCACGCTTTCAGGCGGCGCCCTGCCACTGCTGATCCACTCGTCCAGGTTCCCGATCAGGGCGCGCAGGAAATAACGATAGTCGGAAGGGTTGTGGCAGTAGGCGAACCGGCCGCGCCGTGGCCCTGCCCAGATGAAATGCTGGGCACCGGCGAATACATACAAACGTGCATTCGGGTCCAGGGGCAGGTCCCGCCGGCCCGTCACATCCGTATGCAACAGCGAAGCGGATCGAGCCCAATAGTCGCTGGAGGTCTGTGTATACATGAGCTTTGGCATGACCCCGCCCGCCCGTACGCGCGCCAGAAGGTCGCCTGTATTCCCCGTCACATGGTCCCGCTGGGGCACCGTGGCAAAGGGGAAGAAATCCGCTGGATATTGATGATCCTCGTGCTGGCTGGGATGGCGGGTGGTCTGGGCGAAGCGGTGATTGAAGGAACCCTTACCGCCGCCCGGCGCATTCATGAAGATGCCGTCGAAAATCTCGCGGCCGGCCTCGTCGCGATGAAAACCCTGCCACATCATATGCTGGAGGACCCGGCCCGATTGGGAATGGCCGAAGGCGATGACCTTCTCCAACGTCCCGGCAAGCGGGTTCTCGCCACCCTTGCCGTTTCGGAAATACGATGCTGCATCCCGCAGCGCCGCCAGCCCCAGGCCGACCACTCGCGCTTTTGTCGCCATGTAGTCGAGCTCGTAGATCTGGCCCGGCTTGAAGCCATCCAAGAGAAACACATGCCGCCGGCTCGGCTCCAACCGGCCGCCGACGATCGCGGCCAGGCGCCAATTTTCCTTTGGTATCAGTTGCCGGGGATCGTTCTGCCGGGACCGTACGGTCAGACGAGCGCTGGAAATGTCTTCCAGGGCCGCTGGGTAGCCGCGCGATTGCCCCCAGGCCACGGGCATGTTCTGTGTCGGATAGCGGGGCACCATTTCGGCCACAACACGCCCTTTGATGGGCTGGCCATCCTGCAAGGCCAGGGGCAGATCGATCTGCAACCGCTCGCCGCCGGGCAGGACGTCCCAGTTCCACGCCGTCCACAATAGGCTATAGCCTTTCTCGAGCAGAAATCCGTCACCCGCATCCCGGGCCGTGGCGGGGTTGTTGTTGAAGGGCGCAAAATTGAAATAGGAGAGCAGGATCAAGTTGCCCCGGTTCGTGACCTCCAGGATCAGCCGGCGGTTGCCCCGTTCCGGCGTGACCGGCTTCAGCAGAATGAAGTCTCCGCCAAAGGACACCATGCCGTTCGAGTCGGTCGGCGCCAGGGACAAATCGACGATGCGCTTGTTGGCCGCGTGGGTCGGATCGACGCTGTACTTCAGCTTGCCCGAGATGATCTCGTAGGCGCCGACCTCTCCGAAAGTCTTACCCCCGGCAAAGGGCATGCGCGATGCGATCTCGATACCGACCACCCGAGCCCCTGCCGTGCCCGCGTACAACACCAGAATCAAGCAAAAGAGCGCCGGCAACATTGCAAGACGCATTCGGGCGCGCGGCATCGTCCTAGGGTCTCACGGCGGGCGCTTCTATGGCCAAGCCACGGGCGCGGTGAGCGACATAGACTTCCAGGGCAACGTATTCAGGAGAGCCTATGGCAAAGGGCTCGGCACGAGCCTGACTGTCGCATAACTGAAAACGGCGGTGCGCCGAACCAACCGCGCCCCAACGCACCAGATAGGCGGGAAAGTTATTGATCTGTCCCTCACTCAAACGCTCGCCACGGACATATTCACCAGGGCGTAGATCATGGCATTGATAACAGGCCAGGTTAAACTGGCCACGCCGCTGGAAATAGAGCGCCCGACCCTGTTCGAAATAAGGCAGCATGGGGCCATCGATGGCCACGTCCATGGGCCGGCCAGCGGCCCGCTTACGCAGGAGGAGTTCGAGTGAGAGAAGCCTTTCGCTTTCGGACTCCAAAGAGCTCGCCCGCATATGCCGTTCCCGGCACTGATTGATCCGTTGCGACAAGGTAAGGGGCCGTCCCAACCGTTCATCGTATTTGGGATAGCGCCGCGCCGCATCGATCAGTTCGGCGCCGTCATCACTATGACAAGTGGCACAGGATTTCCCGGCCTTGCCTTCGACGCGCTGCCATTGCGCAGCACCGTCCTCGAGCCACAATGTACCGGGATTGGCAAAGGAATCGTCCTGCATGGTGCGGGTTTCGGGCGACGCATAGAAATATCCTGATTTCGCAGGTTCCGAACCCGCCGCCGACGTGAGGCACAGGATTGCCACCAACCATACGAGGCCGTCCATACAAGCGGCCCGCCTAATCATGATTAATGATCATGATTTCGATTTGTCCACCACCTCGATCTTTGCCGACGCAGTCGTCTCGACGTTGTAGTCGTCCACCCAAGTGACCACGATGTCACCCGACTCCTCCGCCTTCAGCTTGAATGTCAGATAAGGGTTCGAGGAAACGGCAGAGAACCACTCGGCATAGAAGACCAGACGGCCGTTGTAGTGGCACTTCACCTCTTGCAGCAGATGCCGCGGTGTGACGACGAAGCGATCGGCATCGAAATGGACGCCTGGCTCCATGCGGTGCCGCGCCAGAGTACGGACGGTAAAGACCTGCCCTTTCTCGACCTTTCTGGGAACGCTGATGCGGCGGATCTCCGGCATGGCAGGTCTCTAACCGCAGGCGCCCAAGGTGACGTCGACATGGCGCTCATCCAGGCCGACGGTGCCATCCTGCATTTCTGCCACCACCACCAACTCCGAGCTGGAAGCCATACGACAACGCATCTCGATCCGCGCTTCGCCGCTGGCCGGCAGGATGTGATAGCGGGCCACCTCGGGATAGGGATTGTCCAGGGCAAAGACGTGAATGATTTTTGGATGGTCCGTGTCGGTCATGGCGCAATTGACGAAAATTTTCAGCGGTACGCTCTCACCGTTCTCAACCAGGCCAGGCGCCTGAATCTGGACCAGGCCGGGACGTGGCGTGCGCCCATCCACGACCGCCTTGACCATCAACTCGGCCTCCGCCCGGTCGGGCTCCACAGGAAAAGCGCGGCGGAACAACGCCAGTTTGTTGCGCCATGTGTAGGCCTGCACGGGCGCGCTCAACAAACCCGCCAGGGCCGCGCCCAAGCCGCCCAATAATAGTCTCCGGCGTTGATCTTGCCCGTCTGCGGCTTTGCTCATGTTTGGAACTGCTGCCTTGGAGTGCCCGTTATTCGGTCTTCAGGGTTAAAAGATACGCTATCACATCCTCGATTTCCTGGGCGCTCAAAATTGTTTTACCGATGAATGCGGGCGCCACCCGGTTCAATCCAGAGACTTTGTGAAAGGGCGGCATCAGGGTGTCGGCATTCAACAGGGTCGGGTCGACCAGGCGCAGGCGCAACTCGGCCGCTGTGTACCGCGCGCCGACGTCGTAGAGGGGCGGCCCCGCGGTGCCGTGAAAGGGCTCTTCGGGTATGGGCATGACATGGCAGCCAAGACAATTCGCACGCCGGCCTGCCGCGACAGCCCGCCCTCTCACTGGATCGCCCGGAGTCTTTGTCAGCGGTGCGGGGATCGTATCATCCACCACCACGTACGGCACCGCCCCATTGGCGAGAACCCAGGATGAAGCGACAAGCGCCAACATGGCACAGAACCCAGCGATAACCCTTGCTGTCCCCAATCCCCTACCACTCCAGTCCGACGGCCCCACAGTATCGAAATCGTGACCATAACAGTCTTGCCCGTATGAACAAATGCAACGCACAATCGCATCAGCGGTACTGTAACAGCAGACCGAACGGGGGGGATTGATGTCGTTCATTCGCATCTTGGGGCCGCTTTTGGGCCTAGGTGTCGCAGCCAGCGCGGCCGCGGCAGAGCCGGTGGATATCGCCGGCATGGCCAGGACCTGCGCCGGTTGTCATGGCCCCGATGGGGCAAGTCCGGGCGCTACCATACCCTCCATAGCCGGCCTCCGTGCGGCCCATTTCACGGATGCTATGCATCGCTACCGAAACGGCAGCCGCGACTTCTATGTCATGCGGTACATAGCCAAGGGCCTGGATGATGGGGAGATCGATCGGTTGTCGGCTCATTTTGCCGCCAAGGCCTTCACGCCCAGCCCGGCGGCCATCGACGCCGCGTTGGCCGCCAAGGGCGCAATGCTGGCCAAGGGATGCAACGGCTGCCATGGCGCTGATGGGCAGGGCGATGACAAGGCACCGCGCCTGGCTGGCCAGCCGGCCGCCTATCTAACCAGCGCCATGGCGGCCTATGCTTCCGGCCAGCGGCGGGACGCAGGGGAAATGACGGCCGAAATCAAACGGCTGTCGGACGCCCAGCGCCTGCAATTGAGCCATTACTACGCATCCCGGCGATAGGAGGGGACAATGCTGAGCAGACGCAAGTTCCTCAAGGCCGCCGGTGCTGGTGTTGGCGCCTCCTACATTGCCCAAGCCTCGGCCGAGGAATTGCTGCCCAAGGGGGGCCGCCGCATTGTCGTGCTGGGCGGTGGTTGGGGCGGGGCCACGGCGGCGCAATACGCCAAGCGCCTGGCGCCGGAGATCGAAGTGGTATTGATCGAGGCAGAGGATGCATTTCGGTCCTGCCCCACATCGAACTGGGTGATCGGCGGCCTTTGGACCATGGACCAGATCACCACGACTTACGACGGTTTGCAGGCCCGCGGCATCAAGGTGATCCAGGATTGGGCAACGGCCATCGACCCCGCCGCCAAGGAGGTCCGCCTGCGCTCTGGCACCTTGAGCTATGACCGCCTGATCCTCTCGCCCGGCATCGATTATATCTATGACGGCGTTGAAGGCATGGACGCCGCTGGTCGGGAACGATTTCCCGCCGCCTGGAAAGCGGGACCGGAGACGGCTGCGTTACGCGAACAGTTGCAGGCCATGCCGGCGGGCGGCACCGTAGCCATGACCGTGCCCTTGGGCCCCTATCGTTGCCCGCCAGGTCCGTATGAGCGGGCCTCTCTGATCGCGGCCTATCTAATACAGCATAAGCCGGGCTCGAAGCTGGTGGTTCTGGACGCCAACAAGAAGATCATCTCGAAAGGCAAACTGTTCAAAGCGGCCTGGGATGATCTCTACAGCGATATCATCGACTATCGCACGGAACAGGAACTGATCGGCGTCGATGCCCCTTCTGGCACCATTCAGACCGCCTTTGACGAGGTTGTCGCGGACGTGGGCAACGTGATCCCCCGGCAGCGAGCAAAAGCCATTCTGCATGATGCCGGTTTGGTGGCCAAAGGCCGGGCCTGGGCGGCGGTGAAACCCAAGACATTTGAATCAGCGCTGGCCGACGGCGTCCACATCATTGGCGATGCCACGGACCAGACCACCATCGGCAAGGTGCCGAAATCCGGCTTCATCGCAAATTCCATGGGCAAGGTCGCTGCCGCCGCGGCTGTTGCCCTGCTCCGCGACCTTCCCCCGCCGGTACCGAGCTTGGCCAATACCTGTTACAGCCTGGTCAGCGCCAACGAGGGCATTTCCGTCACCGCGCTTTACAAATGGGACGAAACATCCGGCAAATTCACCGTGCCCGAAGGCGCCAAGGGGCTGTCTCCCGGCAGATCCCGGATCGTCGCGGAAAATGCCCGCGATTGGGCGCACGCCATTTGGGCCGATATGTTGGGCTAAATCTTCTCTCCATTCATTGAGGTGCGCGCCCCGGCAGCGAAGTTGCCAGGCCGTAGATTCATTCGTATAGTTTTTTCGACCGTTGGAGTTTTTCGGATCTCCAACCAAAGGGGGGGGGAATACCAAGATAAGATGCCGGACGTACCGGCAGCACTGTTTCGTTTCGAAAGCGGAACAGATACCCGTCGATTTAGGGTTGGCACATTTACCTTTCCAGTTTCGGTCTGAGCGTACTGCAATTTCACGGTAAGACAGGGTAGGACTATGCACACACTAAAGATCAACGGTAAGGACCTCGAAGTTAAGGTCGACCACGACACACCCTTGCTTTGGGTCATTCGTGAAGTCGCCGGCTTGACGGGCACCAAGTTCGGCTGCGGCAAAGGCCTTTGCGGCGCCTGCACCGTCCACATCAACGGCAAGGCGACGCGGACCTGCATCACGCCAGTGGGCGAGGCGCTGGATGCCAATATCACAACCATCGAAGGCTTGGACGCCGACGGACAGCATCCGGTGCAAAAGGCCTGGGTTGCCGAGCAAGTGCCGCAATGCGGCTACTGCCAATCTGGCCAAATCATGCAGGCATCCTCGTTCCTCGCGGAAAACAAGAACCCCTCGGACGATCAGATCGTCGAAGCCATGACCGGCAACCTGTGCCGCTGCATGGCCTATAACCGCATCAAAAAAGCCGTTCGCCGCGCCGCGGACGAGATGAAAGGTTAGGGGAGGCGAACATGAACAAGCATATCAAAGTGAAGAGCGAGCAGACGGACGTCACCCGCCGCGGTTTCATGGTCGGCGCTGCCACCGGTGCTGGTCTGATGATGGGTTATGCCGTACTTCCCAACATAGGCGCCAGCATTGGCGAAGCCCAGGCTGCCGGCACATTCTCGCCCAACATCTGGGTGACGCTGGATGCCGATGGTATCGCCACCGTGCACATCGTGAAGGCCGAAATGGGTCAGCATGTGGGCACCGCCATGGCCCAAGCCCTGGCCGAAGAACTGGAAGTGCCGTGGGAGAACGTACGCATCGATTATCCCGACACGGCGCCGCAATGGGGTCTGTTCGTGACGGGCGGCAGTTGGAGCATCAACTGGACCTTTGATCAGATGTCCCGCGCCGGTGCTGCCGGCCGCATCGCGCTGATGGAAGCGGCGGTCAAGGTCTGGGGCGTCGCCCTATCCGACCTGCGCGCCGAAAATGGCGTCGTCTACCACGACAAATCCAAGCGCAAGGCCAGCTATGGCGAGTTGGTCGCCGCCGGTGTCACGCCGCGGAACTTCTCGGCAGACGAATTGAAGTCCATCAAGTTGAAGCCGGCCTCGGCCCGGAAACTGGTGGGCAAGTCGGTACCGGCCCTGGATATCCCCGAAAAGACCAGGGGCGCGGCCGGTTACGGCATCGACGTGGTGATCGAAGGCATGGTCGTCGGTACGCCGGTGGTGCCGCCGGTACGTTATGGTGCTACGGTGAAATCGGTAGATGACTCCGCGGCCAAGGACGTACCGGGCTATGTGAAGTCGGTGATCATCAACGATCCCATCAAGACCACAACCGGTTGGGTCGTGGCTGTGGCCGACACCTATGCCAATGCCCAGAAAGCGGCCAAAGCGCTGAAGATCGACTATGACCTGGGTCCGACGGCCAAGGCCAGCTCGGACTCCATCATGGCAAGGGCCAAGGAACTGGCCGCCGATCCGAAGTCTGGATTGCTGTTCGTGTCCGATGGTGATGCCGCCGGTGCCATTTCCGGCGCTAAAACGACAGTCGAGGCCGCTTACACGACGGGCCTCAATATTCACGCGCCGTTGGAACCGATGAATGCCACGGCAGAGTTGAAGGACGATGTCTGGCATCTCTATTGCGGCAATCAGTTCCAGACCCTGGCCCTGGGCGTGCTGCCCGTGGCCTTGGGTGTGGAGAAGGACCAAGTGGTCGTGCATCAGCAATATCTGGGCGGCGGTTTTGGCCGGCGTCTCGAGGCTGACTATCTGATCGTTGCCGCCCTGACCGCCAAGGATGTGGGCAAGCCGGCCAAGGTGATCTACAGCCGTGAAGTCGATACGCAAATGGACTTCACCCGTACCATCACCTACCAAACCATGAAGGCCGGCGTAGATGGCAATGGCAAGATCGTCGGTATCGAGCACGACGTGGTCAGCGCCTGGGCTACGGCGCGTCAGGCCCCGGCCTTCCTGTCAGATTCCGTGGACAAGAAGGGCAAGCTTGATGCCTTCTCGGTCAATGGTTCGGACTTCTGGTACACGGTGCCGAACCATCGTGTCCGCGCCATCATGAATGACCAGGCCCAGGCGGCAACACCGTCGGGTCAGTTGCGTTCGGTTGCGCCGGGTTGGACGGCCTGGGCTGTCGAAAGCATGCTTGACGAGGTGGCGGCAAAAACCGGGCAGGATCCGGTGAAACTGCGCATGTCCATGTTGGATGGCGCCGGCAAGAACGCCGGTTCCGGTGTCACGGCCGGCGGTGCGAAACGCCTCGCCAATGTGCTGAAGATTGCGACGGAAAAGGCCGGATACGGCAAGAAAATGCCCAAAAACAAGGGTATCGGTGTATCCACGGTACCTTCGCAAGAAAGGCCCACCGCCACCTGGACGGCCTGTGTGGCGGAGGTTACCGTCAATCCTGACAGCGGTGAATTCACCGTCGACAAGCTGACCATAGCCATGGATGTGGGTACAGCCGTCAATCCCGACGGCGTCGTCGCCCAGATCGAGGGCTCGGTTCTGTGGGGCACCAGCCTCGCAACACAGGAGCAGGCGAGCTTGAAGGACGGTGCCATCGAACAGGACAATTTCGACACCTATACGCCACTGCGTATGGCGGATATGCCTGAACTCGATGTCGTCGTTGTGTCGCCCGGTTCCTATCCCACGGGTTGCGGCGAACCTGGCGTGACGGCGGTTGCGCCGGCGATCGCCAACGCCATTCACAACGCCGTGGGTGCCCGGGTACGCGCATTGCCGATCACGGCTGAGGCCGTCAAGGCGGCGATGAAGGCCTAAGTAACTGAAAAGTGTGACCGGCGCGGTTTCTGCCGCGCCGGTCAACACTTGTATCGCGTTGGGAGTATCGTTAACATCGCACTGTCCTGGGAACGCCAGGATGGAGAGGTGTGGGGATTTTTCAAATCATTCGTTTGAAATATTCCGAATTATGGATTTCGAAAGAGTAACGGAGAGCGACATGAAGTGGACGACACCGAAGATAGTTGAAATTTCCGTTGGCATGGAAATCAACCTTTACGTTTGCGCTGAATACTAAGACTCGGAATACGTAAATGCCGGCGACGGCATTTACGTTCCCAGTTCGGGCGTAACCTATGGAAATTCTGGTGCTTGGCGCTGCCGCAGGCGGCGGCTTTCCCCAATGGAACAGCAACTCAAGCAACTGCCGCCGGGCCCGGGCTGGTGATCCTCAAGTACCGGCGCGCAGCCAATCCTCTATCGCGATCAGCCGAGACGGAACCGAATGGTTCCTGCTAAACGCCTCGCCTGACCTGCGCCAGCAAATCTTTGATAATCCCGCCTTGCATCCGCGCGACGGCCTGCGCCACAGCCCCATCGCGGGCGTGGTGCTGACCAATGGCGATGTGGATCATGTCACGGGCCTATTGACCCTGCGGGAGCGCTATCCCCTGGCGGTCTATGCGACGTCGCGCATACAGTCGGTCCTGCAGGACAATCCCATTTTCGGCGTATTGAACCCGGAATTCGTCGAACGCAGGGAATTGACCCTGGGTCAGGATTTGGAACTGCGCAACCCGGATGGAGACGCATCCGGCTTGGTGGTTGAGGCCTTCCCGGTCCCGGGCAAGGTGGCACTTTATCTCGAGGATGAAAGCGCTGGGGAGAACTTCGGCACCGTGGAAGAGGACACCATCGGCCTTCGCGTCAGCGAACCGGACAGCGGGGCCTATTTTCTTTATGTCCCGGCGTGTGCCGCCCTGTCCGACGATCTGGCGGCCCGCATCAATGGCGCGCCGCTGTTGTTCTTCGACGGTACTTTGTGGCGGGACGATGAAATGGTCAGCCAGGGCGCCGGCACAAAGACCGGCCAGCGCATGGGCCATATCTCCATGTCTGGGCCGGATGGCGCGATGGCATTGCTGGACGATTTCGATATTGGGCGCCGGGTCTTTATCCACATCAACAATACCAACCCTGTACTGGCGGCGGATTCGCCCGAGCGGCAGGACGTGGAAGCGGCCGGCTGGGAAGTGGCGTGGGACGGTATGGAGTTGAGCCTATGAGCGAGTTGCAGAACGCGGAACAGTTGGAACAGGCCCTGCTGCAAATCGGCGAAGAGCGCTACCACGACAAACATCCCTTCCATCTGAAGATGAACGCCGGCGAGTTGACAAAAGGCCAACTGCAGGCCTGGGCCCTGAACCGTTACTACTATCAGATCAATATTCCCATCAAGGACGCCACCATGATGTCCCGGCTCTGGGATGCTGATTTACGTCGGGAATGGCGCCATCGCATTACCGATCATGACGGCATGGACGAAGACGAAGGCGGCATCGTGCGCTGGCACCGTCTGACGGACAATCTGGGCCTGGACCGGGATTACGTCACGTCGCTGCAAGGTCTTCTTCCGGCAACCCGCTTCGCGGTGGACGCCTATACGAACTACGTGCGCGACCGCAGTATCCTTCAAGCCATCGCATCGTCACTGACAGAGTTGTTCTCGCCGGGCGCCATCAGTATCCGCGTGCCCGCCATGCTGCGCGGCTATGACTACATTACCGAGGAAACCCTGAGTTACTTCGAAAAACGGCTGACCCAGGCGCCCCACGACGCCAATTTCGCTTTGGCCTATGTCAAAGAGCACGCCACCACGCCGGAACTGCGGGAGCAGGTTTGCGACGCCCTGCGCTACAAGACCGACATCCTCTGGGCCCTGTTGGATGCGCTCTATCTGGCCTATGTGGAGCCGGGGATGATCCCTCCTGGCGCCTTCGATCCCGCTGATCATTAGCTCTGTGCGGCCATGAACGAAGCTGTCCAAATCGACGAGAGCTCGGTGCCCAGGCTGGCCGAACATGTCACCATGCGGTTTGATGAGCACCGTGAGCGTTGGGTCATTCTGGCCCCTGAACGGGTTCTGGTGCTGGACGAGATATCGGTTGAGATACTGAAGCGCTGTGACGGTAAGACGGTTGCTGCCCTGGTGGACGAATTGGCCGCGGCATTCGAAGCACCGCGCGAGCAGATTGCCGGTGACGTGATTGCCATGTTGCAGGATTTGGCCGGCAAGGGCACCATCGTGGCATGAGTGACCCTGAACCTCCCCTTGCCATACTGGCGGAACTGAGCCACCGCTGTCCCCTGCGCTGCCCATATTGTTCCAACCCACTCGCCCTGGAACGGTCGGATGGCGAAATGGACCTGGAGACCTGGTGCGATGTCCTCGATCAGGCGGTGCGGATGGGTGTGCTGCAGGTGCATTTCTCGGGCGGCGAGCCCACAGTGCGGCAGGATCTGGAGGATTTGGTCCAACACGCAACCGGCCTGGGTCTCTATAGCAATCTGATCACCTCGGCCGTGCTGTTGGACCGGGCGCGTCTGGAACGCCTCAAGGGCGCCGGGCTGAAGCATGTGCAGATCAGTTTCCAGGGGGTGGACAAGGAATTGGCCGATCACATCGGCGGCTACGCAGGCGGGCATGAAAAGAAGCTGGCCGTGGCGCGCCACGTGCGTGACTTGAACATGGCCCTTACCGTCAATGCCGTCATCAATCGCCATAACGTGGATCGGGTCGATGCCATGATTGACCTGGCGGTTGAACTGGGCGCCCAGCGGATCGAGATCGCCCATGTACAGTACTACGGCTGGGGCCTGAGGAACCGCGCCGCGCTGATGCCCACCCGTGCCGACACCGATATCGCCATTGCAAAGGTAGAGGACGCCGCGGAACGGCTCAAAGGCCGGCTGGTCATCGACCATGTCGTGCCCGACTATTACGCGCTACGGCCCAAAGCCTGCATGAACGGCTGGGGCCGGCGCTTTCTCAACATCACCCCCAGTGGCCGTGTACTGCCCTGCCATGCCTCGGAAACCATCCCCGGTCTGGAATTCCAGAATGTGAAGGATGTTCCCCTCGCGGAAATCTGGCAGAACGGTCCGGCCTTCGAGAAGTACCGCGGTACGGCCTGGATGAAAGCGCCTTGTCGGGATTGCGATCGCAGGGAGATCGATTGGGGCGGCTGCCGCTGTCAGGCCCTGGCCATCGCGGGCGATGCGGCGGAAGCGGATCCGGCCTGCGAATTATCGCCGTTCCACGACAATTTGGTGCAACTGGCCACCGGCGAGGCAGCGGCGCAAGCACCCGATTTCATTTATCGGCAGTATTCCAATGCCCAGGAGCCCCTTGCATGAAGCTCTGGCGCCGTCTATCTGGTCTGCTCTTATCATTCTTTCTGGCCATCCCCGTTCTACTCCCGGCAGGGCACTCAACGGCTGCGCCTCTTGAGATCAAGGTCGGCGTGTTGAAGTTCGGCACGGTGAACTGGGAGCTGAATACCCTCAAACATCACCGCCTGGACAGCGCCAACGGCTTCAAACTGACGACCCTGCCCTTTGCCTCGCCCCGGGCGACCCAAGTGGCGCTGTTGGGCGGCGCCGTTGACGTTATCGTGGGGGATTGGATCTGGGTTTCCCGGCAACGCGCCGAGGGCGATAATTTCACCTTCATTCCCTATTCCGCCTCGGTCGGCGCTTTGATGGTACCAAAGGAGACGTCCATCCGTTCCCTAGCCGACATCGGCGGTGCGAAGATCGGTATTGCCGGCGGTCCCCTGGATAAAAGCTGGCTGCTGGCCCAGGCCCTCCTGAACCGACAGGGCAAGGAACAGGCCCATCGGAATGCCAAGCTGACATTCGGTGCACCACCATTGTTAAGCCAACTGCTTCTGCGCGGTGAACTCGACGGCGTCATCACTTATTGGCACTTCGCGGCCAGACTACAGGCCGCCGGTATGCGCCGCGTCATGGGTATCGGCGAGGTTGCCAGGGCCCTTGGCGTCACCGCAAAAGTGCCGTTGCTGGGTTATATCTTTCGCGAGGACTGGGCCAACACTCATGCCAAGGAATTACTTGGCTTTGCCACGGCGATCCGGGCCACGAAGCAGCGACTAGCGGGATCAGAGGCAGACTGGCAGCGCCTGCGCCCCCTAATGCGGGCCAAGGACGAGACCACCGCCGGTCTGTTGAAAGCGGGATACCTGGCCGGAGTGCCGGAAACCTGGGGTGAACGGGAGCGCAACCAGGTCGAGGACCTCTACGCAATTCTGGCCAAGGTCGGCGGGCCTGCCTTTTCCAAGGGGCAGGCAGGCCTTGCGCCCGGAACATTCTGGGACGCTGTGTCCTACTAGGGCCTGGGCGCATGGGCTCACGCATAGCGATATCGATAGCGTCGCTTATCGTTCTCATAGTTCTTTGGGCAATTGCCGCCCATCTGGCGGGCAGCCGGTTGCTGCCCTCTCCCATGATCGTCGTCGAAGCCATCGCGGCAGAACTGCGATCCGGCGA
Source organism: uncultured Rhodospirillaceae bacterium (assembly GCA_964344935.1). GTDB lineage: Bacteria > Pseudomonadota > Alphaproteobacteria. Next base: position 29,384 of record CAYFPL010000004.1, on the reverse strand, counting down.
ATTGCTAGGCCATTTGGGTATGACATTGTTGCGGGTAGCGGCAAGCTTCATCCTCGCCATGTTTATCGGTGCCGTCATTGGCCTGGCCATGGGACGGGTGGACCTTGTGGACAAGGTCTTTGACGGCTGGCTGATCCTGCTCTTGAACCTTCCCGCCCTGGTCACGATCATCCTTTTCTATGTCTGGTTCGGGCTGACGGAGATCGCGGCAATCCTGGCCGTCGCCGTCAATAAAATACCCACCGTCGTTGTCACCGTGCGCGAAGGCGCCCGCGCCCTGGACCCCGACTACATGGATGTGGCCCGTGTGTACAAATTCGGCCGCTGGCGCACACTGCGGCACGTCATTGCGCCGCAACTGACCCCCTACTTCGTGGCGGCGGCCCGTTCCGGCTTGTCCCTGATCTGGAAAATCGTACTCGTGGTGGAACTGTTAGGACGTAGTGACGGCGTCGGCTTCCAACTGGGTCTGTTCTTTCAGTTGTTCGACGTGACGATGATCCTGGCCTATACGCTGGCTTTCGTCCTCGTCATTCAGCTGCTTGAGTTTGGTTTCATGCAGCCCATGGAACGCCACGCCAGCCGGTGGCGCGGCTGATCATGTTAGATATCCGCATAGATCATAAGGCCTACCCAGCCGCCAACGGCAGCAGCGAAACCATTGTCTTCCGGGATTTCGCATTGCATGCAGATGACAGCGAGTTCGTCTGTCTGTTCGGGCCGTCCGGTTGCGGCAAGACGACATTGTTGAACATGGTGGCGGGTTTGGACGAGGATTTCCTGGGACATATCGGCCATGGCAGCGCGGTAGATAAGGCTGAAGGGCGCACGGCCTATGTCTTTCAGGAACCGCGCCTTCTTCCCTGGCGCAGCGTCCAGGACAATATCCGGCTAGCGGTGCTGGACGATCCCGCGCGACTGGCGGCGGTCGGCGAGGTGATGGCCACTGTGGGACTTAAGGGACTGGAAGACGCCTACCCCCGCCAGCTCTCGGCCGGCCAGGCACGCCGGGCGGCACTGGCCCGGGCATTCGCCGCCGTGCCTGATTTATTGTTGATGGACGAACCGTTCGTTTCCCTGGATGACCCGGCCGCTGAAACCTTGCGCAGGGTTCTGCTGGATGCCTGGACGCGCCAGCCGGCAACCATACTGTTCGTGACCCATAATTTGGACGAAGCCTTGTTGCTGGCGGATCGGTTGATATTGCTAGGCGGCGGACCGACAGAGGTCATTGCGGATAAATTCATCGCCCTTCCCCGCGAAGCACGGGAAGGTTCGACAGAGATAGCTAGTTTGCGACGGGAATTCGACACTCTGCGTCGGGGTCTGAACGGTGGAGCCGCATCGTGAGCCCGGCGCGCCGGCTTCGTTTCGCCGTATCACTCACAGCGATCGCTTTTCTGTCGGCCCCAATGTCAAAGGCATTGGCGGATTGGCAATATACCCGTTGGGGCATGAGCCGAGCAGAAGTGATCGAAGCCTCTGGCGGTCTGGCCGTCGTATACGAGGTCAAAAAGCGCGAGGAATGGGGCATCTATCCCGATCTGGTGGCGCCGGCGCTTTTTGGCAAATTTAAGTACCGCGCCAAGTTCTATTTCGATGCAGACAACGGTGAACTGAAGGCCGTACGCATGGACCCTGTGAACGGCGTCTGGTGTCCGGATGTGGCCCACGCCCTGTGGGTCCGTTACGGCACCGATCAGCAAATGAAGGACGGCTATTTCATCTGGCAGGATGCAGCGGCCAACGATCGTATCACCTTATCTGGTTTCTCCACCTGCCGCATCAGGTACGAACCACTGGATCAAAATCCAGACTAGCCTTTTAGCCTATCCAAGTCCTTGCCGGCGATCTCGAGGATCAGCTTCTTCAGCATGGCGCGGGCATAGTCCGCCTTGTTCAAAGCCGGGATCATGAATGCGCCGTAACCGCCAATGACCTGTTGCTGGTAGTAGTCGATCAACTGCTTGCGCTCTTCGTGCTCGTTTCGCCCGGTCAGGATGGGCAGGCCATTAATGATGACGCCGTTGGCGATGATCTTGTTGCGGATTTCCTCCAATGGCAGACCCTGATTATGTGGGTCGTCCGAGGAGACATCGATCACCAGACGTTCGCCGTCGAAGCGATTGGTCATGATTTCGACATAGGCGTGGTTCAGGGCATTGCCCAAGGCTGTGAACAGATGCCCTTTCCATGGCGATCCACCAAAATTTGCCAGGGCCTGAGCCAGGGCCAAGCTGCTGTCCTTGTCATGGACGCGGAACCAGGGCAGCATGGTTTGCTGTTCCCCCTTCCCTGCCCAGAACATGACCGCCACAGCGAGGCCACCCGTGGGCAATCCTTCTATGCTCTGAATCAGACGTTCGTCGCGAAACGCTCGCACGATGCCGTCTATCTGAAAGGCCAGTTCCTGTTCGTTGATACTGTCGGAGACATCGATGGCGATCATCAATTCGACGGCCACACGCTCGCCCCTGCCGGCTGCCTGCGCCGATAAGGCAATCAGCCAAACGCATAGGAGAAGGCAGTACAGACCAAACCGATTGAACATGCTGCCCCCAATGGCTCTTGGTGGTTGGATATCAATGTCGGCGCCGCATCGGTTCCGCTGTTGCAATAGCATAGATGTTACGCAACAATATATCCGCCAGTCTTTGTTCAGTGTTTCAATATCAAAACGATGTGCGTCGATGACGCAATAAATCAATAAAGGGGAGGATGAGTTGGAATGACTGCTACACTCAGATTTTTGGCCGCGCTAGGCGCGGCATCCTTGATCGCGGTCGGCGCCATGGCACAATCGGCCGACGATCTGAAGATGGACGCCTCCACGCCGGAGAACGTCCTGACCTTGGGTATGGGACATGGGCAACAACGCTATAGCGCCCTGGATCAAATCAATACCAAGACCGTAAAGCGACTTGTTCCCGTCTGGAACTACAGCCTGAACGACGGTAAGGGCCAGGAATCACAGCCCCTTATTTACAACGGCGTGATGTACATCACGACGCATAACGCGACCCACGCCATCGATGCCAAATCCGGCAGGCAGATCTGGAAACATATGATCGAGTACCCGCCCGAGACTCCGCGCATCGTTTGCTGCGGCATTCTTAACCGGGGTGCGGCAATCTATGAAGGCAAGATCTATCGGGCCACTCTCGATGCCAATGTCATCGCGCTCGATGCCAAGACCGGCAAGGAAGTCTGGCGCTCGAACGCGGCCAGCGTGAAGGATTCCTTCTCCATGACAATGGCGCCATTGATCGCCAATGGCGTCGTGATAACCGGTATTTCGGGCGGCGAATACGGCACCCGGGGTTTCATCGACGGTTGGGATGCGGTCACGGGGCGGCATATGTGGCGCCGCTTCACGACAGCCGCGCCGGGCGAGCCGGGCGGCGATACCTGGCCGGGCGATACCTACAAGCACGGCGGCGCGCCTACCTGGATCACGGGCACCTACGACCCCGATCTGGACCTGATCTATTGGGGCACCGGCAACGGCGGGCCATGGAATGCCGAATTCCGCAAAGGCGATAATCTTTATGTTGCCTCGGTCCTGGCGCTGCGGCCCAAGACCGGCGAGATTGCCTGGTACTATCAGTTCTCGCCCAACAGCCGCTATGACCATGACGCAGTCAGCGAGAACATCCTCGCCGACGTCAAAGTAGGCGGTAAGACACATAAGGCGATCGTCCATATCGACCGCAACGGCTATTCCTATGTCATTGACCGGGCGAACGGCAAACTGCTGTCGGCACAGCAATACGTGGATAAGCTGAACTGGGCCGATGGCGTCGATATGAAGAGCGGCCGTCCCGTCATGTCGGCGACGACGAAAAAAGTGATTGCTGGCGAGGCCCAAGAGATTTGGCCGGGCGTGTTCGGCGGCAAGAACTGGTTCCCCGCGTCCTTCAGCCCCAAGACCGGCCTGGTCTATTCCAACACCCTGGAAATGGGCAATGTCTACGCACCTGTGGAGCCTAAGTTCGTCAAGAACGCCATGTATCTCGGCTATGACCTGGCCAAGTTCGCCTTCGCGTTCCCGAAGGACGGCAATAGCGCCTATCTCCGCGCCATAGATCCGGTGACGGGCAAGTCCAAGTGGAAAGTGGGCAGCAAGGTGGCGAATTGGAGCGGCACCATGACCACGGGTGGCGATCTGGTCTTCACCGGCGCCCTGACCGGCGAGTTCCAGGCCTATGACGCCAATTCCGGCAAGAAGCTCTGGGAATTCCAGACCGGCTCCGGCATCATCGGTCAGCCAGTAACCTGGACGCAGGACGGCCGTCAGTACATTTCGGTGGCCAGCGGCATCGGCGGTGCCTACTACATCTATATGCCGCTACTCGCCGGCAACAACAAGGAACTGGTTTCAACTCTTGGCAAGCAACAACCGGGCGGCTCCGTCTGGACATTTGCCTTGCTGGAGGAATAGTTCCGGTTACACGACTTGAAAAGGGTGTCCCGGCCCGGCCGGGGCACCCATTTTCTTTCGTAACTGTATTCTTGGAGTGGGGATGTTCGCCAATACTTTCAAACGCTGGTCCGCCGCAGCCGGCATAGCCGCCTTGATGACTATCCCTTCCAACGTCCCCGCCAAAGCCGCCGGTGCCGCGGCGGAAGGGCGGCAGGTCTACAACACCTACTGTGTGCTCTGCCACGGCACCAATATGGTGAATACCGGCGCCAATGCCCCTGACTTGCGGAAATTTCCCAAGAGTCAAAAGGCCCGTTTCGTCAAGGCGGTGAAATACGGCAAAGGCCAGGGCAAGATGCCGGCCTGGGGCGATATTCTTAATGGGGAACAGATCAACAAGATCTGGGCCTACGTCAAAACACGAGGAAAATAGCCATGCGCCAGCGCCGCTTCATCACCGCCGGTATCGCCCTTGCGGGCGCGATCGCCGTTGCCATGGCCGCCGTCCCCGCAGCAGGCGCCGAGCTGAAAGTTTGTCTCGAGGAAGACAGCCCGCCCTATTCCTACAAGTTTGGCAAAAAGAAAGGCGGCTTTGATTACGACGTTTCGATGGAACTGGCGTCACGGCTGGGCCGGAGCCTGACGGTGCAGTGGTTCGAGACCGAAAACGACGAAGAGAATATCCCGAAGTTAGAGGCCAATGCCCTGCTATCGGCGCCCCTGTGCCATCTGATCGGCGGCTATCCCCTGCTCGAATCCGCACTCGGTGGATCGCAGCACCAAACCTTCCGGCTGCCGGACCACGACGGCCAGAAACGCAGCGAAAGGGGCAAATTGATCAAATTACGGGTGGTAACAGCCAGCAACCCCTATAACCGCATGGTCTACGCCGCCATCGTCGGCCCCGCGATTAAGGGCCCGGTCAAGAACCTGAATGACCTTAAGGGCGTGCGCATCATGTCCGAAGTGGCAACACTGCCCAGCTACTTGTTGATGCGGCACGACAATGGCACCCTGGTGGATAACACAGAACATATCTCGCCATGGAAGAAGCTGTTCAAGCAATTGGATGCGGGCAAGGCGGATGCCACTTTGGTCGGTCTGCATCGCTATGAACGCTACCGGTTCCGCAATCCAGAGACAAAGCTGCGTTTCGCCGGCTATACGGCGCCTTTGGGTTTCAACCTCGGTTTCGCCGCCCTGACATCGTCCAAGGATCTGTTGGCGCAGGTGAACAAGACACTGGCCGATATGACGGCGGATGGGACCCTGGAAAAGCTGGCGTCCAAGAACAGTATGACCCTGGTGGCGCCGCAAAAGCCTAACGTCATGGGTAAATTGAAACTGCCCTAGGTCGAGTACCACCGGAACCGGCTCCTTGCAGCCTCGGATCATCATCGTCGGCGGCGGCTATACAGGCGCCATCAGCGCCATATTGCTGGCGCGCATGTCCGATCAACCACTCGACATCCGGATCGTCGAACCGCGGGCGGAGCTTGGCCGCGGCCTGGCCTATGATACCGACGATCCGGCCCACCGCCTGAACGTGCCGCCGTCTCTGATGGTGCTTTATCTGGACGACATCGACCATTTCTCCCGTTATGTGGCCGCGCGCGACATTGCGAAGTCCGATCCCGGCGCGGTGGCCTTCGACGGTTCGCTCTATGTGCGCCGCTCTCTGTTCGGTGATTACATGGTGGGGGAAATGGGCCGGCACATGGCGAACAACCCGTCCGCCTCCACGATCAACCATGTCCGCGACCGCGCGATCGACCTCGTGCGCCTGGAAAACGGTTATAAGCTTTCCCTTGCGGGCGGCGCGGAACTTCAAGGTGATGTTGTCGTTCTGGCCACCAGCCATGGCAATCCGGCCCTGCCACCTGGCCTGCCCGATAATCTGCGCAATCATCCGGGCCTGATCTTGGACCCGTGGTCCGAGAAGGAATTGTCCCGGGTGCAGAATGATGCCCGACTGCTTGTCGTCGGTGCCGGACTGACGGGGGCTGACGTCGTTGTTTCGCTGCGGCTACGGGGACACAAGGGCAATATCCTTATGTTGTCCCGCCACGGGCTGCCGCCCAACCGGCAACACGACTTTGGCGATATCAATGTTCTGCTGGAGCGTATTCGCAGGCCGGTGCCGGATTTGATCGAACGCCATGGCGAGTTCGCAGCCGTTCGTCAGGTAGTCCGGTCGGTCAGGAGGGATGTCTCGGAAGCATTGCGTAGTGATCCAGAGTCCGATTGGCGAGATCAATTCGACCACGTACGCGATGCCTTTGGCGTCATCTGGCGCAACCTGCCCATCGCCGAAAAACGCCGCTACACCCGCCACCTGGCGTCTTACTACGGCAGCCATCGTAACCGCGTCGCGCCCCAGGTGGTCGATCAGATCGTTTCATTGCAACAGTCGGGAAAACTAACCTCTTTGGCCGGACGGATAGAAGATGCCGAAGGCCGCGGCGATGCGATAGCGGTTCACTACAGGGCGCGTAGAGGCAGACAACGGCATAGCGATACCTTCGATGTCGTCATCAATTGCACCGGTCCGGTGCATCGCCCGGATGAGGTCGGAAACCCGGTTTTGGATGCCGCCGCCGGACAGGGCTTGATCCGTGCAGACGGCTTCGGGCTGGGCATCGACGTGGATGGTCAGGGATGCGCGGTCAGCGCCGATGGCCGCCCGCAAGACGGCCTCTACGTAGCGGGCCCGCTATCTCGCGGATTCTTCGGTGACATCATCGGCGTACCGCAAATCACGGCGCAATTGCATACGATCCTACCGGCAATCCTGCGCAGCATTGAATAATGTTGACGTTCCCGGATCATTCCCAAAAAAAGGGGTCCGGTTGGCGCGAAACCACTCAACCACTTCGCAAACTATCCCTTGCAGCAGTGTCCACCGGGAGCGAGATGCCGGGCAATGGTTTCCAGGAGATCGTCCATCGATACGGGTTTGGGTAGGTAGTCGTCGCATCCGGCACGGCGAATTTCGAATTCGATCCCTTCGACCGCATGGGCCGTGACCGCCAGAACGGGCAAATGCTTAAGCTGTTCGTCCGATTTCAACATTCTGGTCAATACCAGGCCGGAAACCACGGGCAACTGCATATCCATGATGACAAGATCAGCACGCTCGCGGCGGGCGAGCTCGACAATATCCCGTCCGTCGACAGACTGAACAGTCGCATATCCGTTGGCCCGCAGGATATCGGTGAACAGCTTCATGTTGAGAAGGTTGTCTTCGACGATAAGGATCGTTTTCATCATTGCAGGGCACTCAATACCTGACGGTCAAACTTGTTTCCGCGATGGCATCCAACCTCAACGCCGCCCCGCAACCCTTTGCTGATCCACGTCGGGCGAAAGGGTCTCGGCACCGATGATTTCATCGGTCTCGACCAAGTTGGCATAAATCGACAGGATCTCCCTGACCCATTCATAAGACTCCTGTTCGTCACCCAGCGAGGTTTGCCGTGCGAAAGAGGCATCGGCGATAAAATTGAATCGCATGCCACGATGCAGGGCATCCACAAGGGTCGAGAGGCAGCACATCTGGGCATCGAAACCCATGACATAGACAGGATGATGCCGCGCCGTATCCATGAAGGTGGCGAAATCGGCATTGCTGAAGCAGGAGAACATATGCTTTGTGAAAACCATCTCATGGGCCAAAGGTTCGAACCCCTCGATAAAACGCGAATAGGGCAGTTCGGGATTGAACAGATGGCTTTCCTGGATATGGCGCACATGCACGATGGGCCATTGGCATTTTCTGGCATGGTCCAACAGGCGACGGCAATTTTCCAAGGCCGGCTCGATACCATGCAAACAATAGGGCCGGCCCTTGGCGACGTATTCCTGCTGGATGTCGATACACAGCAGCAATGGCGTCGGGTTGACGGGGAGAGGATGTGTGGTCGCGATCATGAGGGTTGGCCTATGGGGTTGGTTGGCGGACGTTCCGCCGATTTCTCGAGGATGCCGGGATGATCGAAATCGTCTTCAGGGCGAAGCAACACCATGGGATCCGTGTCTTCGGTGATGGCGTTCTCGGGCGGATCCAGCTCCAAAACCATCGCGACGTACTCATGGTCTGAAAAGTGGAAGATGCGATTGGAGGTGGGCCGCAGGCCGTATTTTTCCCAATGGCGCACCAGGCGCCGCTGGGCATGCACGTAATAGCGCCGATAACCCTTGCGGCTAACATGCTCGAAGGCGCGGCGGGCGATCAAGTCGCCGATACCTGTTCCACGATACGATTTTAGCACCGTCATGCGCTCGGCCTTGGCGAAATCGGCAAACCAGCGAATCCGCACGCAGCCCGCTGGTTTCCCGTCTACCAGACCCAGAATATGGGTGCCGCAATAGTCGTTGCCGTCGAACTCCTCTTCGTAAGGGCATTGCTGCTCCGCCATGTAAACGGCGGCGCGGACCGCGAAGACCTGCATCAATTCTTCGGCTGTGCTGACCACCTTCGTGGTCAGTTCTTGGGTTGGCTCAGTGTGCTGGTACAAGGCTGCCTCCCTGGTTCGTGTAGCGGTGGCCGGATCGCTCCGCATCGATTTCGACGACGATTTCTTGCGCGCCGGCGCTGATTTGTCGCAGTGCCGAAGCCACAGGCGGCGCCGTCATCTCCAGCGCACCGGCGCGGATCGCGGACGCCGAAACTTCGTCCCGACGCAGGAAGGGCACTGGATAAATCCAGCCAGCCTCATCCATGATCAATCGCGCATGCATGCCGCCAAAATCGCTGCCGTGGATGCCGTGCAAGACCTTGCCCGGATATTGCCGCTTGATTTCCTTGACCACGCCCTGGAAGCCCGACCGGCCATAGATTTCCGGCATGAATGCTACTTCCACCCGGTCGGAAAGGCCGGCATCCTCGATCGCCAATTCAATCAGATGGCGCCTGGTCTCTGGCGGCAGGAAGCGGCTGTCCGTTGGAAAATAGTCCGCATTGATGTCTGCTTTCTCCGTCGTCTCGTACACCGCATAGCCGTCTTCGATGCGGGCAACGCGGATTTCGCCCCGGGCCAGGGCGCGTTCATGCAGCCAGGGCACGATGGTCGGATGCACGATCACCTTTTCCAGGCCGCGTTGGGCCATGGCCTCGCGGATCAGGCCCAGATGGCTTTCATGGAACGGATTGAAGGTGCCGAAGAAGACCCCGACACCGCCGCGGGGATACCAGACGGCGCGCAAATCCGAAAGTATGCCGAGACCGAAGATCACCGCGCCGAACGAGATGCCCAGGATCAGGAAGGCTTCCCGCGCCACGGGCAGACCCGCGGTTGCCAATGCTGTCAGGACAAGTGTGGCGGAGAGGCCAAGGAGTACGTTGCCATGCAGATCACCAATGTGCCTTTGAAAGAGGAAAACACCGAAATACTGCACGCCTTGCGAGGCCAACGTCGTGACAACCGCGGCACCAAAGACGCCGCCTACCGTGGCAACGCCTTCGGGAATAAGGACGCCACCATGGAAGAGCAGGCCCAGACCAACCAGATTGAATGCCAATTGCACCGCGAAGCGGGCCAGGCGCCCGGCGGTAATCATGGCTGTGAAATTGTTGGCCCATTCCGACACCGCGTTGGAGAGGTTGGCAAATATGGATAGGAATCCGGCTACAAAGATCGACAGGCCGATCAGGACAAGATTGTCCCAGGCGCCATGCGCGTAGGCATATGAGAGATACATTATAGCAGAAACGCATATTGCAGCTTTGGAAGACGGGCTCTTCAGCCATGACAGAATGTTCGGTTGACCGCTATTATTTGCCTGAATTCCTAATCTCATCGCTGATTCTTGCCCATATTTGTGTCATTCGATACAATCAGACGCAAAAATCGGCTCAAATGAAATAGGCAATGCCGCAAGTCTAATATGCAAAAACGCATGTTAAGAAACGAGCTGCGCGATTGGGACGACCTTCGCTTCTTCCTTGCCGTGTATGAAACGGGCAGTTTTACTCAGGCCTGTGCACGGCTCAGGACGGATCAGTCCACGGTCAGCCGCCGGATCGGCGCCATGGAACGGCGCCTGGGCGCAAAACTATTCGACCGCCATGGCCGTGGCATGCGCCCGACACCCGCGGCCCGGGGCATTGCCGAGTGCGCCGGGCCGATCCAACTGGCCGTGCATACCATTGAACGACGTTTCGGTGGCATCGACGGTGAACTGACCGGTGTCGTGAAGATTGCGGTAACTGAAGGACTTGCGGCCGGCTGGCTGACCCCGCGCATGGCGGAATTTCAGCTCGCCAGGCCGGGCGTCCTGATCGAAATCCAGGCCGGCAACGAACAGGCCAACCTATCCCGCCGCGAGGCCGACATCGCCATCCGCCTGACCGCACCCAGCGCGCCGCAATTGGTAGGACAGCTGGTCGGCCGGATGCGTTTTGGCCTGTATACCGTAAAGGCCTACGAGGCAATCTTCGGTCTGCCCAAAAACCTGGACGAGGTTTTCAATCACCGCATCGTCGACCACACCGCCCTCACCGCCGCGCATCTACAGCCCTGGCGGGACATCGTCGCGGCACATGATCACGTCATGTACCGCACCAACTCGTCAATTTGCTACCAATGGGCGGTTCAGGCCGGCTATGGCATCGGTCTGTTTCCCCATTACACTACCAAGATCTTCCCCGAATTGATCCCGGTGCATATCGATTTCGATATGGAAATACCTATCTGGCTGGTGTCCCACGAAGAGACCAACAAGATCGCCCGCACCCGCATGGTCCTGGACTATGTCCAGACACTGTTCGCCAAAGACCGGGCGGAATGGTTTTCGTAAGGCGCATCGGAACAATGGTCACATCGTGCTATCGCGCCGGTCAATCCGCTGGCGAACCTCGTCACCAATGAAATTCAAGGCCAACACAGTCAGAAATAGTGCCGCAGCCGGAAAACCCCAGACCCACGGCAGCGTCGTCAGATCGCTTAAACCTTGAGCGATCATATTGCCCCAGGTGGGCGCGGGCGGCGGGATCGAGAGGCCCAGGAAAGACAGAGCCCCCTCGAACACGATCATGCCCGAGACCGCCAATAAAGATATGGATATCAATGGCAAGGCCACATTGGGCAGCAATTCGATAAAGATGATGCGGAATCGGGTCGCGCCCAAGGCTTCCGCCGCCAACACGAACTCCCGCTTGGCATAGGTCAGGGTATTGGCCCGTGCAATGCGGATCGCCCCGCCGTTGCCGTAAATGCCGAACAGCAGGATCAGGACGAACAGGTCGGCACCCACGACGGACAGTACCACCAGCAGGAGGACCAGACCGGGAAAAGCCATGGTGACGTTGACGTAGAACAGGATCGCCTGTTCCAGCCAACCCCTGAAATAGCCGGCAATCAGGCCTACGATCAGGCCGATGCTCAAGGAGATGACGGGAACCGCAACCCCGATGATCAGGGAGACCCGGGCACCAAACACCACACGGGAGAATATATCTCGGCCCAGGGCGTCAGTGCCAAACCAGAACTGGCCATTGGGTGCGACGCTGATACTGAGGAAATCCGTCTCCAACGGGTCGATCAGGGGCAGCCAATCGGCCAGCACCGCCCCCGCGACCACCAATCCCAGCCAGGCGAAACAAAGCCAGAAGAACCAGCCGAGTGGGCGTTTCAGGGCCTTGCCCTGGCCTGTGGCGACGATGGTTTCGCCTTGGCTGCCCAGCACGGTCATTGCCGGATCCGCGGGTCGATCACCGCGTACAGCAGATCGACACTCAAATTGGCCAGGACATAGATCACCGCCACCACCGAAACGGCCCCCTGTACGACGAAGATATCCCGGGCATGCACCGCCTCCACCAGCAGCCGGCCGAGGCCAGGCAGGGCAAAGATCGTTTCCACGATAAGGACACCATTGATTAGCCCAGCGATTTGCAAACCGATCACGGTGACAATGGAAAAGGACGAGGGTCGTAGGGCATGGCGGAACAGCACATAGGCCGGCGGAAGCCCCTTGGCCCGGGCGTTGAGAATAAAGTTTTCCTGCAAGGTGGCGATGATGTCGCTGCGCAAGACGCGCATCAGGGCCGGCCATTCCGCCAGACCGATGGCCAGGGCCGGCAAGATCAGGCTGCGGATACTGCCCCAAGCATCGTCGCTGAATGTGACATAACCCGTGGACGGCAACCAGCGCAGTATCACGGCAAATAGGACCATCAGCAGCATGGATTTGATGAAGATGGGCAGCGAGACGACCCCAAAGGCTGCCCCGGTCAATAGCCGGTCCACCGGACGCCCGGCCCGATAGCCGCACAGGATGCCGCTGGGAATGGCCAGGATCAGGGCCAGACTTTGCGCCATGATCATTAGTTGGAAGGAAACGGCTAGGCGTTCGCCAAGGGCTTCCGAAACCAGTTGCCCCGTCACGTGCGAACGGCCGAAATCACCCCCCAGGGCCGCCGTCAGCCAGTGCCAGTACTGCAGCAGGATGGGATCGTCGAGATGCAGGGCGGCCCGGGTCTGCGCCACCGCCTCGCGGGTGGCATCGGGGCCAAGCATCAGGGCCGTAACATCGCCCGGCAGCAATCGCAGCAGAAGAAACGTGATCAGGGTGACCGCCAGGGCCACCGGAATCAGGTAAAGGACCTTGAAGGCGACCCAACGCATGGGCCGATCCCGAACTTCGCGCCTTCCCTAGTCCTTGAGCCAGATCTCCGCCGCGCGGAACACGCCCTGTTGCATCAAGGGCAGATTCATTACGCCTTTGCGGGCGATCAGGAAATAAGTGCTGCGCCCGCCCAGCAAGGTGGAGGCATGGGCGTTCAATTCCTTCATAAAATCGCAATAGGCCTGCTTGCGCACGGCCACGTCGCGGCTCTGCCGGCCCTTGGTCAACAGGGCATCGATCTTGGGATTGTCGGTCTTGGAGACATTGCCGCCCGAGGTCGAATGATACGGGGTGTAGACTTGGTAGTCGGGATCGATCAGATCGGCCATGCGCCAGAAGGCGATGTCATAGTTGCCGTACCAGACGGCACCGATGTATTGCGGGCCCACCTGCAGCTGTTGGAAATCCGCATCGATGCCCACTTTCTTCCAAAAACTCTGGTAGAGCTGGCCAGCCAACAGGCCCACGGCGGAGGTGCTGGTTGTCAGGGTCACTTTCACCGGCTTGCCGTAATCCTTCAACAGCGCCTTAGCCCTTTCCGGATCGTATTCCAGATAACCGGCGTCCTTGCAGTACCATGACGAGCCCTTGCCCCAGAAGTCAGTGGCCATCTCCCGCTGGCCCTTGTAGATCACCTTGCTGACCACATCCCGGTCGACCGCATGGGAAATGGCCTGGCGCACCCGGACGTCATCCAGAGGAGGCTTGGAAGTGTTCATAACGGTGATGGCGCCGCCGCTGCCGGCAAACTTGGTAATCTGAAACTCCCCCTCCTTCTCAGCCGCCACAACCTGCTTCTCCAGCATGTTGTAAGCGACATCGATGTCGCCGGCTTTCAACGCGTTGAGGCGCGCCTCGGCATTAGGGATCTGCTTGAAGATGATCTTGTCCAGATACTGCCGGTCCTTAAAGATGTAATGGGGATTACGGACAAAAGTGATGGTGCTGCCCTGTTTCCATTCCGAAATCATGTAGGGGCCGGGGCCGATGGGTTTGCGGTTCAGTTGCAGACCCAATTTCTCGGCATATCCGATCGGCACGACACTGTTCAAAAACGTGTTCGTCCGCCCCGCCAAGTACGCTGGGGGATAGGGATAGTTGTAATGCGTCTCGGTGGTGTCGTCGTCGATGGCAACCACCTGCTTCACCATGGACAGATACTTGGCAAAGGCCTGGTTGCGGGAGGGATCCAACATCCGTTGCCAATGCGCCGCGATGGCATGTGCGTTGAAGGGCTCGCCGTTGGAAAACTTCATGCCCTTGATCCAGTGCCAGCGCATGCTCAGCCCGTCATCGGACACGGTGCGCTTGAGGACCGAGCGGGAGACCCATTCGCCGTCCTCGTTGAGCTCATATGATCGCGGCCAGATCAGGGAACCCACCGACGTGGTCGCCAGGTTCGGCGTGGAAATGGTGAAGGGATCGAAACCCTGTACTTCCGCACCATGGCCGATGCGGAGGGTCCCGCCCCGCTTCGGCGTTTCTCCTGCCGCAGCACCCTGAACAGCCAAAACCGTTGCCAGCCCGGCGACACCAAGCCATTTCGCGATAATCTGCATTGTCAATCCCCCCGAATTCAAACGGCCTTATTTTGCCCGGACATAGCGGCCACTCATGGCCCCGGTCAAGAAATCATATCTTTACAAACCAGGGCTCCGCACATCGCTCAAAATCCGGCCGCCAATAGCGACGAACACCACGCCGGCGGCCCGTTCGATCCAATGACGGGCACGGGAAAACCGGCGCATGACAGGCGCCGACGACATGAACAAAGAGACCAGGCTGTACCAGATCAGAGAGGCGGCAAAGACCAGCCCAATCATCAGAACAAGCAACCAGACCGGCGTTTGCGCGGTGACTGATGTGGCGAAGACCGAAGTGAACAGCACCATCGCCTTGGGATTGGTCAGGGTGACAAGGAAGCCGAAACGGAAGGCATGGCCGCTGACTTTGTCCGAGGCCGTCACCGCCATGTCATCCGATTTCGCGAAGATCAGCCGCAACCCCAAATAAATCAGGTACGAGGCGCCAAGAATGCGCACCAGCCAGGCCAGCCACTGGTATTGCACCAGGATGGCGGACAGTCCCAGCAGGCTAAGTGTGGCGTACATCGCCAGGCAAATCGAAACGCCCAGAGTGGTCCAAAGCCCGGCGCGCGCGCCCCTTGTCATGGACGAACGCACGACGCCTACGAAATCCGGCCCCGGCAGCATCAACGCAGGAATAAAGATGCCGAATACGCTGATCAGAACGAGATAATGTTCCATCTCACGAACTCTCCATCCAGGCAGCTTTGTCGAAATTCACATGCTCACCGAAGTAGTGAACCGCCCCCTTCAGCTTGTCCAGATCACTGATGTTGTAGACCTTTGTGGGTCCGGAAATGCGTTCCACAACATTCTGTTCGGCAATCCAGGCCTCCGCTGTCTGCAGGGTGCTTTGCCGCTGGAGTACATCCCAAATGTAATAGTGGTGCGGCACTACGACGCGCGGCTTTAGGCGCTCCCTGATCGCCTGGACATGGATATAGCCCATTACGTGTTGAGAGGCGTCCACGGGCAGCAACGCGATATCGATATCGCCCAAGGCCTTCCAGATGTCGTCGGGCGGGTTGTGGCGGTTGTCGCCCCAATGGACGATGCGCAATCCGCCCGTTTCCACGACGATCAGACAATGGTCCCAGGACCTAGGGTTGTCGGGCGGCTCTATGTCAACGCCGTGGAAATGCTTATGGATCTTTTTGAAGTCATAGATATTGCAGCTTGAATCCACCGCATGCTTGTCCGCCAGGCCATAGATGGTCATGTCCCCGAAAGTGTACATGCCGATCAGACGATCGAGCAGGACATGGGCGTCCAGGCGGTGCAGGGCGTCGTGATCGAAATGGGCATGGGTGGAAACGCCGATGTCCACCGCCGTGATGGGGAAATCGCGAAAATACCAATCCCAAGTACGGGACGGATGATTGCGCCAGGGATCGATCATAACGCTAACCCCTTTGGGCGAGGTAATGCGAAACGCGGAACTGCCATAGAAAGCCAGTTCCACAGGACCGTCCCGCGCCGGTGATTTGTCCGCCTGGAGTTCGATCATCCGGTTGTGGTTGGACGTCATCTGCCAGACGTTGAGGCCGGTATCGATATCCGTCATGCGCTCGGTCCACCCCGCGACGCCGGTCGAATACGGGGACGCCTTGGCCAAAAGGGCGAAAAATCCGTCCCTTTTGAGGAATCGCGTCCCCGTATGAAACCTTAGGCCTTTGCCGCAGTGGCCTCGATCTCGATCAGCATATCGGGAGAGGCCAGGCCATCCACAATCAGCAGGGTCGAGGCCGGCAGGGTGGCATCGCCGATCACCTTTTTCCGCGCCGCCCTGTAGTCGGCTATACCCCGTGGATCGGTCAGGAAGACAGTGAACTTGACCAGATGCTTCTTGGCCATACCGTTTTCCCGCAGGCAGTTGAGGATATTGCGGAAAGCCTGCTCGGCTTGCTTGCGCACTGTCGGTTGCAATTTGCCCTTGGCGTCCAAGCCCACCTGGCCCGATATCAACAGCCATTCCGCATTCGGCGGCACACGTACGCTGTGGGTATAGGCGCCTTGTGGTTTGGCATTACCTTTTGGATTTACAAACTCGGTCATTAGTACCTCCCTGATTTTATTATGGCCCTATCCTAACCGACCATGCTGTATCCGCCACTAATTGAAATGACTTGCCCGGTGATCCAGGCTGCCCCGGCGGAGGCGAGGAATGCAACCGCGGGCGCCACATCTTGCGGCTGGCCGATACGCCCCGTGGGATAGTTGCGCACGATCTTGGCCATGTTGGTTTCCAGCCAGTCCTTGTCGCTGTGGCCAGTCTCCACCAGGCCCAAGGCCACGGCATTGACTGTGATACCGTCGGGCCCCAGCTCCCGGGCCAGGGACTTGGTCAGCGAAAGCACCCCGCCGCGGGAGGCTGCGGTGATCGACAAACCCTTCTCCCCGACACGGGCAGAATCGCCGGCCAGCGAAATGATGCGCCCATCGCCCGAGGCCGCCAGGTGCGAGGCGGCGGCATGGCAGCAATGGATAACGCCATAGAGGCCCACGTCGATCTGGCTACGCCATTCATCCGGCGTGGTCTTTGTGAACCGGTTCGGGGTTACGTAGCCGGCGTTGTTGACCAGAATATCCAGCCGGCCCAGATCGCCGGCTACCTGCTCCACCATGGCGCAGACCGACTGATAGTCGGTGACGTCGGCGCCATAGGCCTGCGCGCTGCCGCCTGCTGCCTCGATCTCGCTGACTAGGTCGGCGGCCTCCCCTTCCGAGCCGCGATAGTTTATGGCTACTGCCGCGCCTTCATTGGCCAGAGCCTTGACAATCTCGCGACCCACATCACGGGCGCCGCCCGTCACCAGGGCGACCTTGCCCTTCAATCCCAGATCCATCGCTTCATTCCTTCCCTTCGTTGAGGCGCCTGTAAAGCCGCTCCGGCGTCATCGGCAATACGTTGATATCCCGGCCAATCGCATCGGCGATGGCATTAGCCAGGGCGGCCGGCGCACCGATGGTTCCCCCTTCCCCCATGCCGCGAAAGCCGCCGATATTCTCAGGTGGTTCAAGCTCAACATGATGGACATCCATCGCCGGCACTTCCGCCGCCGTGGGAATGACATAGTCCATCAGACTGGCAGTCTGAATTTGTCCGCTGGCGTCGTGCACCACCTCTTCCATCAAAGCGGCGCCGATCCCCTGGGCGACGCCGCCGTGCACCTGTCCGTCTACGATCAGGGGGTTGATCACCCGGCCACAATCATCGGCAGCGCCGTAATAGAGAATTTTTACGCCATAGGTTTCCGGGTCCACCTCGACCAGGGCCATATGACTGGCGGGCGAAGTGGTGCCGAAATAGGGGTCATACATACGGGTTGCTTCCAGTGATATCTCTTCGCGCAGTTCCTTTGGGAAACGACCCATTTCCGAGTACAACGCCTTGGCCAGTTCGCGAAAGCTGATGCGCCGGTCGGTACCCTTGATGAATATCTGGCCGTCCGTCACATCCAGATCGCCGGCATCCGCCTCGAACATATGCGCCGCCGCTTTCAATACCTGCTCCCGCACGACGCGGGCCGAGAGAATGGCGGCCCCTCCCGCGAGAATGGTACTGCGAGAGGCGAAGGTGCCGGTGCCATGGGCTACACCCTGGCTGTCGCCGTGGACTATCTCGATATCCTCCAACCGAGCGCCCAGTTCGTCGGCGATGATCTGGGCCAAGGTTGTCTCCATGCCTTGGCCGTGGCTGGCGATGCCGAACTGCGCCGTCACCGCGCCCGTGGCATCGATGCGAATGGTCGCCGATTCCGTACCCGTGTTCACGGGCATTCCCGGCGCCACGGCGATACGGCTGCCCAGCCCTGTCAGCTCCGCATAGGACGCGATACCGATGCCGATCCACCGGCCATGCTGCCTGGCCACGGCCTGACGTCGGCGCAATTCGTCGTACATTTCGGTCACCGTATCCAGGCATTCCATGAAGCCGCATTTGTCCCAGACGATGCCAGAGGCTGATTTGTAGGGGAACTCCTCTGCCCGCACCATGTTGCGGCGGCGGATTTCCACCGGGTCCAGTCCCAGCCGCGCTGCCGCCATGTCCATCAGGCGTTCCATGACGAACGCGGAAATGGGCCGGCCCACGCCGCGATAGGCCCCCGTTGGCGGCTTCGCCGTGGCGACGGCCCGGGCCCGGGCCCAATAGTTGGAGACACGATATGGGCCGGGCAGGAAGGAAACCACCTGCACCGGCTCAATGGCCGCGGTCCAGGGATAGACCGAATAGGCACCCACATCACCAATGCAATCGGCGCGCAGACCAAGGATGCGGCCTTCGGCATCGCAGGCCAGCTCGGCTTCTACGATCTCGTCGAAGGCCTGGCTGGTACTCATCAGGTCCTCGCGCCGATCAGAAAGCCATTTCACCGGGCGCCCGAGCCTTCGCGACAAAAGGCAGACCAGAACTTCCTCCGGATACAACGAGGCCTTGCCGCCGAATCCGCCGCCCATGTCCGGCGCCACCACGCGCAGTCGGCTGCCGGGAATATCCAGCATATCGGCCAGGGCATCGCGGACGATCCCAGGCACCTGGGTGCTGGAATGCAATGTCAGGGAACGGCGGCCCGGATCGTAGTCGGCCACATAGCCGCGGTTCTCCATGGCCATGGGCGTCTTGCGGTGCATGCGGAAAGTGTCCTTGACCCTGACCGCAGCGCTCTCCATAGCCACATCCACATCGCCGCGATGGAAAGTGCGGGCAACGATCACGTTCGTCCCGGCCTCGTCGTGCAGCAGGGGGGCACTGTCTTCCGCGGCCGCGAGTGGGTCGACGGCATCGCCAAGTGGTTCGTAGTCCACCATGACCCATTCGGCGGCATCTTCAGCCAAATACCGGTTCTCGGCCACCACGGCGGCCACCGCCTCGCCTACGAAACGTACTTTGCAATTGGCCAAAACCGGCAGCTCCGTAGCGTAGTAGTCCGCCATACGCGACGTGGCGCGAATGGGATTGAAGGCACCCACAACGTCTTCGGCAGTGAATATTCCCACCACTCCCGGCATGGCCGCGGCATCGGCCAAATCAACGCCTTGAATGCGGGCATGGGCATAATCACTGCGCACGAAAGCGACATGCAGCATACCTGAAAGGTTCACATCATCGATGAAGCGGCCTTGTCCTGTCAGCAGACGGGGGTCTTCCCGTCGCTGGACGCGGGCGCCGATCAGTTTTGGCCGCGTATCAACGTTCATCTTCAACCACCGACCGGATGGCCTGGACGATATGCTCATAGCCCGTACAGCGGCATAAATTGCCGGACAACCCTTCGCGGATTTCCTCGTCCGATGCGAGCGGATATTTCCGTAACAGGTCGACGCCGGTCATCAGCATACCCGGCGTGCAGAAGCCGCATTGCAGGGCGTGGTGTGCCTGGAATGCCGCCTGCAGCGGGTCCAGATCGTCCACCGTGCCCAGGCCTTCCACAGTTTCAATTTCCATGCCGTCAGCCTGTATGGCGAATAGAAGGCATGAACGCATGCTGTCGCCGTTCAGGATGATCGTACAGGCCCCGCAGACGCCCTGTTCACAGCCCACATGTGTTCCGGTCAAGCCCAGTTCATGGCGTAGGAAATCGGCCAACAGTAGACGTGGTTCCACTTCCCGCTCATAGGCCGTGCCATTGACCCTGACATTGACCGCGACCTTGGTCATGACGTCCGTTCCAAAGCTGAACGCAGGGCGCGCCGGGTCAACACCTCCACCAAATGGCGGCGGTAATCGGCAGAGGCATGCAAATCGCTGTCGGGGTCCACCTGTTCCGCCGCCGCCCTGGCGGCCGCGTCGATATCGCCCGTATCCCGGAACACATCCTCCGAACTGGTGAGGCGAATTGGCACCTCGTTGGCGCCAATGGCCACGATGCGGACCTCGGCGCCGGTCAATGCGCCGACCGCGGCCAGGGCAAAATCGCCAGACCGGCGGGCAAACTCCTCGAAACCCCAACCAGTGCCCGCCGACAAAGGCGGAAGCTGAATCTCGGTCAGGATTTCGTCTTCCTCCAACACCGTCGTCAGGCTGCCCAGGTAGAACTCCGCCGCCGGAATGGTGCGGCGGCTGGTCTGTAGTTGAGCGTCCAACAATAAAGTTATCCCGGGCAATTCCGCTGCCGGGTCGCCGTGGCACAGACTTCCGCCGATGGTGCCGCGATTGCGGATCGCCAGGTGTGCCACATGCAACATGGCTGCATGCAACACAGGAAATCTTTCCTGAACCAGCGGCGAGGTTTCCAGCGTGTGATGGCGGGTCAAGGCGCCGATGCGCAAGCCGCCGTTCCAGTCCTCCACAAAATCCAAATTTGGGATACGGGTTATATCCACCAGCTTGGACGGTGCGAGAAGCCTGAAATTCAACATAGGCACCAGGCTTTGCCCCCCGGCAAGGATCTTCGCGTCTTCGTCCGCGAGGGCGGCCACGGCCTCCTCGACGGTGGCTGGTGCCAGATATTCGAAAGCAGGCGGCTTCACGCCCTAGAGACCCTTGAATTCGGCCTTGCGCTTACCATGGAAGGCCTCGACACCTTCCTTGAAATCCTCGGAGGTGCGCAGGCGGCCATAGGCATTGCCCTCGATCTCGATACCTGCCTCGACGGAAGTGTTTTGCGCCGCATTCAGAACACCCTTGATGGTGCGCTGGGCCAGCGGTGAGAATTCCCGCAACTCGTCGACAAAGGCGTCCACGGTCTCTTCCAACTTGTCGTCCGGTACGCAGTCAAGGACAATTCCCCATTCCTTGGCCTCGGCGCCGGAGACGCGGCGGGAGCGGAAGGTCATGTCCTTGGTGCGCTGGATACCGATCATGTGCAACAGGCGGATTGACCCTCCCGAACCGGGAATCTGGCCGATACGCTGCTCCGGTAGGGCGAATTGCGCCGTTTCGGAACAGATGCGGAAATCGCAAGCCAGCGGAAGTTCGAAGCCAACACCGAAGCTATAGCCTCTGATCTGCGCCACCACTGGCTTGTGGCAGCGGGTAGGCGCAGCAATGTTGTCAGCCAAACGGGAGACATGTTCGGGCGATGCGGCCATGAATCCCGCGATATTGCCGCCTGAGGAAAAATGCTTCCCTTCCGCGCGGAGGACAATGACCCGGATCCGTTCGTCCGCATCCAGTTCCTCGAACACCAGGCGCAACTGGTCCCGCTGGCGCATTTCGATGACGTTCAACGGCGGACGGTCGAGAACGATGTCGGCCCGTTCCCGGTCCGGATAGACCTCGACGCGGAAGCCATCCAAGTCTTCCAGAATTTTGCTCCGTTGGCTTTCAAACGAATGGGGCATCTGCGCCTTACTCCTTGCTACGCATCGATTGTGTATTCGCCGGCCACCAGCAGACGGCGGAGGATCTTACCCACCGGCGATTTCGGCACCTCCCGGATAAAGACATATCCCCGCGGCCGTTTGAAGGGGGGCAGATCCGATCGCAGGCACCAGGCATCCAGTTCCTCTTCACTTACCTCGCCGCGCCGCACGATGAAGGCGGTGACCACCTGGCCCCAGCGCGGGTCCGGCAAGCCGGCCACCGCCACCTCCCCGACGCCCGGGTGCAGCGAGAGGACGCTCTCGATCTCCACCGGAAGGATGTTCTCGCCGCCCGATATGACCATATCGTCCACCCGTCCGGTGACGAAGATATCGCCATCGGCGTCCCAATAGCCGATGTCGCCGGTGTAGTACCATCCATCGTGCAGGGCCTTTTCATTCGCATCGGGTCGGTTCCAGTAGCCTTCGAAAGACTCATCCCCGTCCAGGGCGGCGATGATCTGACCCTCTTCCGAACCGGACACCACATCGTCCGGACCCGCCGCGTCGAGCGAGATAATGCGGATTTCCTGGTTCAGGCCGGCCTTGCCGGCGGAACCGGGCTTCGCCGCCGCATCAGGCTCGATAGTGAAGGTATAGATTTCCGAAGAGCCGTAGTGGTTGACGAAGAGGTCGGGCCGGAAGGCCGCTTCCAGATCCCGCAACAGACCGTCGGTCATGGCCTGACCGGCAAAGCCGAGCTTTCGCACTGAAGAGGTATCCACATCGGCGAAGAAGGGCGAGGCCAGGAGATCGTGGTAGAGCGTGGGTACAAGGTACAGGTTGGTAATCCCGTGCGCGGCGATCAGGGACAGGGCCTCCCTGGGATCGAACCGGCGTTGACAAACAAAATGGCCGTTGATCAGGATCGAAGCCAGAAGGGAGCGGACGCCCATGGTGTGGTAGAGCGGCATCACGCCCAGGGTCACCTCGCCGCGGGCATACTGGTTCTGTGCCACATGGGCCAAGGCGGCGGCCCGTTCGGCCCCCTGGCCGCGCGGTACGCCCTTGCCCCGGCCCGTGGTGCCCGAGGTATAAAGCATCAAGGATTTGTCCCCGACCGTGGCGCGGGATTGGGCCGCCGCCGGACCGGCGGATAACAGGCCCTCCCAATCGCTGTCCACGTTGATGCGAACAATCTCGGTTTCGACGATATCGGCGGTGGTATCCTCGAATACGATGGCGCGGGCGCCAGCGTCGTCGAGAACATAGTCCAGTTCCTCCCGGCTGGCCCGCCAGTTCAGGGGCGTAATCACAAGGCCCGCAATCTGCGCCGCCATGTGCAAGGTCGCGGCCTCGTAGCGGTTCTGCAGCACGGTTACGAAATGGTCACCCTTGTCCAGGCCCAGTCTGTCCAGTCCGCCGACCGCATGCAGGATGTCCTGCTGCCATTCGGCATAACTCAAGGTCCGCTCGCCATCCGAGATGGCGGGCGCATGGGGCATGCGTTTGACGCTGGCCAGAATTGTTCGTCCCAGATCGAACATCAGCTTTTCCCAAAGACCTCCAGGGCCGCCTGCACGATGCCATGATAGCCGGTACAACGGCAAATATGGCCCGAGAGGACATCCCTGATGCGAGCCTCATCAGCGTCAGGCTCTTCCTCCATTAGTTGGCTCAAAGACATAAGAATACCGGGCGTGCAGAAGCCGCATTGCAGACCATGGTGTTTCTTGAAGGCCGACTGAAGCGCATTCAGGCCGTCCGCCGGGGCCAAACCTTCCACCGTCTCCACCGACTTTCCGTCCACCTGTACCGCATAGAGCAGGCAGGCCCGCACTGCCTTGCCGTCCACGCGGATGGTACAGGCCCCGCAAGAGCCATGCTCGCAACCAACATGGGTGCCAAAGGCGCCAAGTTGCTGGCGCAGGAAATCGCTCAACAACATCCGCGGTTCTGCCTCGCCTTCGGCAGGGGCGCCGTTCAAGGTGAAGCGGATGGCGTGACGCGTGCCGGCCTCAAGATATCGCATCATGTACCTCGTCCACGGCGCGCCGGCCTAGGCGGCGGACCAGTTCCCGGCGGTAACGGGCGGTTGTGTGCTGATCATCAACAGCACCCAGGGACCAGGCGAAATCATTGATCGCCTTGTCATCCACCGGCCATGGCCATTCGGCCACGGTGGGCGTATCGGCGACACCGCCGACGCCGAGGCGCACAACCTTGCTGTCCCCCACCGCGCCCACGGCGACGATGGCGAAATCACCGTGGCGCTGTGCGACTTCATGGAAGGCGCTTTCGGTACCCGGCCGCTGTGCCGGAAACCGTGCCGCGACCACCATTTCATCGTCGGCGACGTCCGTCATCATCATGCCGGTTTGAAAATCATTCGCGCCTACAATCCGGCGTCCACGATTGCTGGCGAGCAGGATCTGGCCATCCAGCAGGGCCAGCGCCAAAGGCAGTTCCGAACTGGGATCGCTATGGGCCAGGGAACCGCAGACCGTACCTCGCTGACGGGTTTGGTAATGTCCGACCCAGGGCAGAATCTTTGCCAACAGGGGTTGGTATTCGGCCAGTTCCGGCCAGGCCAGAAAATCCGCCTGTGTTACAGCGGCGCCCACTTCAATGGCACCATCCACCAGGGCGATGGATTTCAGTTCATCCAGACCGGCAATGTCGATCAGCACCTCCGGTGCAACCAGGCGCAGGTTCATCATGGCGCCCAACGACTGGCCGCCGGCACATATGCGGGCCGCCGCGCCCCGTTCCGCCAACAGATCCAGGGCTTCGGATACATTGGCCGGGCAGGCGTAGTCGAAAGCCGCCGGTTTCATCGGCCAAACCCCAGCAATGCCAACAAGCGGGCGAAGAAACCCGGTGCCGGCGCCACGGCCACCACTTCCGGTTGGCCCACATGACCTACCAACCGCTTGAAGAACTGGTTGATTAAGGCCCGGGCGGCGCCGTCCATCATACGACCCCCGACAGATGCCACCTTGCCGGAAATGCGCACCGTGTAGGTGTAGTCCACTTGCGTCCCGTTCGGTACCGATGAAAGATTGACCCGCCCTTCGCCTTCCGAGCGCCCCAACGGACCGGAGGCGGTTCCATCAAGCCGCAGGCTTTTGGGCGGCTCCAGATCCGATAGGGATACCGAGGCGGCAAAGCGTCCTTTGATGGGCCCAACGCCCAATGTCACATCCGCCCTATAGGCGTTCTCGCCGGTCTGCTCCAGTTCGTGACAACCGGGGATAACTGCAGCCAGTTTGGCGTCGTCCAGAAGCAGGTGCCAGACATCCTCCACCGGCGCTGGAACGATGGTCCTCCCCTGCCCTTCCAGCGCATGGCCATCGAAAGGCGCAACCGCCCCCGCCGGCTCTTCCGCCAGCACCAGGTCGGCCAGTTTGGTGCGGGTCAGGGGCAACGTGGTGATCTCCCGCCCGATGGCATCCGCCACGGCATTGGCGATACAAACCGGCGTGGACATGGCATTGCCCTCGCCCAGGCCCTTGGCGCCCAGTGGCGTGAACGGCGACGGCGATTGGTCGTGCAGGATGGTCAGTTCCGGCACCTCCATGACCGTGGGCGTTAGGTAATCGGCCAGGGTGCCGGTTTGAAAACCGCCATCAGAGCCGTAAGAAAGCTCTTCCAATAGTGCCGCACCCAGGCCATGGGCAAAACCACCCCGGATCTGCCCTTCTGCCAGCATGGGGTTCAATAGCCGCCCCGCGTCATGCATTGTGACGTAGCGGTCAACGCGAACGGCATAGGTTTCGGGATCCACCTCGACGCCGCAGAAATCGAATATGAAGCCATAGGCACCGGACGAATTGATGCGATCGCCTTCGTCGGGTTCGGTCAATTCCGCCATATTCCAGAACGCCGTTTCCCGCAAGCCGATGCCGGCGCCGTCGGGTACGGACAAGGGCGACCAATGTGCCTTGGCGGCGGAGCGACCCATAGGCACGGCGTTGTCCGGATTGCTACGGGCATAGATGCGGCCTTCGCCGTAGGCCACTTCGTCGGGTGGGACATTCAGGTCCGCCGCCGCGATGGTGGTCAAACGATCGCGCAGACGGATGGCTGCGGTGTGGGTCGCGCCCGCCACGGCACCGGCGAAGCGGGATGAATAATTGCCGGAGGCGATGGACCAAGGGTCTTTGGCAGTGTCGTGCTCAGTCATGACGGCCACATCCTCGGGCGCCATGGCGAAGACGTCCGCTACCACCTGTGCCAGGACGGTACGATGGCCCTGGCCCTGGGGTACGGACGAGACGGAAACGCTGATGGCACCGGAGGGATCGAAGCCCACGGTGGCGGTGGCCAAGGCGCCGTTCTTGGGCCCAGCCCGCTCCCTTTGCTCAGGGCTCAACAGGGTGGTGATATAGCCCATATTGGAGATTGAGGGCTCCACCACTGCCGCGTAGCCAATGCCATAGAGACGTCCCTCGGCACGGGCCGTATCCCGGCGTTGCAGCAAATCCGCTAAACCGCCTTCGGTCACAGCGCGCTCCACGCTGCGGCCGTAGTCACCTGAATCCAACAACGCCCCCGGCGCCGTGCGGTAGGGCATGTCCTCGCCGGACACAAGATTGCGACGGCGGATTTCCAAAGCATCCAGCCCCAGTTCGGCCGCCGCCTTGTCCAACAGCCGTTCGAGGGGAAAATAGATTTGCGGGCCACCGAAGCCCCGCATCAAGCCCGTAGGCGTTTTGTTGGTCACCGCCACCCTGTTACGGATGGCGACATGCGCGATAGCATAGGCGCCGGTCATATTGCCGTGCATGCGATAAATGGTGGCCGGCTCCGGCGCACGCAGATAGGCGCCGCAATCCTCCAGCTGGTCCCAATCCAAAGCCAAGATACGGCCATCGTCATCTAACGCCGCCCTCAGTTTCGTCACCCGGTTGGTGGACGACGTCGCCGCCGTCAGGTGTTCCAGCCGGTCTTCCTGCCATTTCACCGGCCGGCCAGTGATGCGGGCCGCCACGCCCAGGGCCACCACATAGGGAAATACCGCCTGTTTGACCCCATAGCTGCCGCCCGAATGCGGCGGCGTCTTCAGGCGCATGCGGTTACCGGGAACCTTCAGGGACCGGGCCATGATGGTATGCAGGGTGTAGGGACCCTGGAAATTCGCCGTAATCTCGAAGGTATCGCCGCTCGCATCGTAATCGGCGATGACGCAGAAACACTCCATGGGTGTACAGGAATTGCGCGGATAGCTGTAAATGCCCTCCACCACGTGAGCAGCGCTGGCAAAGGCGCCGTCCGGATCGCCGTAAGTAAACCGCCTTTCATGCAATACGTTGCCGTCCGTGCCAGGATGCAGCACCGGGCCGTCGATGGCCAACATGGGATCGATCACCGCCGGCAATGGCGCATATTCGACCTTTATGGCCTCCAACGCGTCCTCGGCCAGATAGCGATCCCGGGCCAGCACCATGGCGACGGGTTCGCCTACGTATCGCACCTTGTCGACGGCAACGGCATATTGCGGCGCATCCACCTTGACCCCTGTAATGAATGGCGCTGAATGCGCCAGCATGTCGGCCCCGGTCACGACGGCAATGACGCCCGGCATGGTCAGAGCGGCGGCCGCGTCAATGCTGGTAATCTCGCCATGGGCGATGGGGGAACGCAGGAAGGCGGCGTGGCAGGTATGTGGTGAAGTTGGCAGGTCGTCGGCGAAACGGGCCTGGCCACGCAACAAGCCCGGGTCCTCCACCCGTTCCATGGACCGGCCGACCCAGGCCATTTCAACGCTTTCGTTCACCTGGCCACTACGCCACATCCGTGGCCAAAAGAGAAGGCCCGAAGCGATGTTGCCATCACTCCGGGCCGTCCTCGGCGTCGTACGCTAGATCCCGCGTCCATGCACTGACGGCTTGGTTCTTACGCAAGGGCTGCGAGTCTGTCAACGATATTTTGTGTCCGATTCGCGAATCAACCGCAAAATCTAGTGTTCACCGTCTTTTTCCCACATGGCCAACAGTGTCCGAAGCGCGGCTACGAAGGCTAGCGGCTGATCGAGGATCATATGGTGATGGGCATCCGGAATGACCACAATCGGCGCCTCCGGTCCCATAAGCGACATCGTGTATCTTGCCATTTCGTCGGTGACCAAACTGCTGTTTTCTGCCCAGAAAAAGGCGCTTCGACAGTTTGCGATCGACAAATGCTCATGAAACGGTTCGGCGAAGCGGCGTCCGTGCATGGCCTGATTGTCGAATTTCCAGGTAAACCCGCCGTCCACTTCTCTGACCGAATGGCGGGCAATGTATTCGACGATGTAATCGGGGGTATGGGGTTGCGGCGGGCGCAGGCGAAAGCGGGCGACCGCCTCTTCGAACGATGAATAGATTCGCGCCTCCCCCATGGGATTGGCCCGGCTGCGCGCGTCATCGCTCTCACCAGGGGGATAGAGGGGCGAATCAGCAATGACCAGACCGGCCAGCATTTCGCTGAAAAGGCTTGCGAAGCGCATCGCCATGAAGCCGCCAAAACTGTGCCCAACCAGATAGATTCGATCTCCCAGCCCTGCATCCCGCACCACGGCATAGGCTTCCTCGGCCCGGAATGTAGAGTTGTATTCAGGCCGATCGCCGCTGTCCCCCATGCCGGAAAGGTCCATCGCCGCCACCCGGTAGCCGTTGCGGAAGAACGGCGCGATGTGGCCCCACCAATGGGCGTGCGCCCCACCGCCGTGCAGGAGAAGGATGCCGCCTGGATCCACTACGTCATCTTCCGGTTGCCACAGCAGGTAATGGATGGTGCAGTCCCGCACGTCCACATACCTGGACTCGGCCTTTGCGGCGATGGCCTTTTGAAACCAATCGGGTGCAGGAGACCGAACCAGCAAATGCTCTTCAACTGACATGCGGCCCATTTATAGCACCGCGCCGCCCCCCTTGAACAAGAATGGCGGCGGTTCTAAATTCGTGGGTGGAAGGGGAACGCATTCCGGTGTTGCGCGCGGGCTTCAAACCCGTTGAGGGGCGTTAGACGTGCCTGGTGGGTTCGACTCCCACTCTCTTCCGCCAAATATTAGACCGGGCCCTTCGCCATTCCTGCGAAGGGCCCGGTTTTCTGTCGGAACGAGCCATTGCGCCAGTACCGTAGCTGGCTCGTCCACAACCGAACTCAACAAGTACTGGCCACGGTCAAGCCGTCCAATTACAAGCGTGAAGCGTAATATTCGTTGCTCCGCAAACCTGCGAGGCGGCGCCTGAGGACCCTCTTTTTTTTGCCGATAATTGTCAGAATTCCGCGAAAAACTTACGCATGTGACGACCGTCATAAAATTGATTGTTAACCATTTATCAACCTTTCCAGGTAGGGCCGGATTAGTTAAGATTGTGTTAATGAAGAGAGGGCTCGTTTGATTTTGAAGTGCACGCACGTGATTGTGAAGTGCACGCACGCTCCGGAGATTAGGTCATGGCGAAGAAATCCAAGAAGAAGAAGCATGGTAGCGGCAGTGGTTCTGGGGGTGATCT
>CAYFPL010000003.1:529705-601954 GCA_964344935.1 uncultured Rhodospirillaceae bacterium | reverse complement strand
TCCGTGGACGATGCCCCCTTTGGCGGCGGTCCCGGCATGGTGATGCGCCCCGATATTCTGGCGAACGCCGTCGACCATGTGCGGGCGGACGAGCGCCGGGCGGGTACGGACCGGGTGATCTATTTGAGCCCGCGCGGCCGACGGTTGGACCAGGCCTTGGCGCGGGAATTAGCGGAGCGGGACGGCCTTGTCCTGGTTTGCGGGCGTTTCGAAGGGGTCGATCAACGGGCCCTGGACGGACGCGGGATCGAAGAAGTCAGCGTCGGCGATTATGTCCTTTCAGGGGGCGAAACGGCGGCGCTGGTGTTGTTGGATGCGGTGGTGCGCCTGTTGCCCGGTGTTGTCGGCGACAGCGCAGCGCTGGAAGAAGAGAGTTTTTCCCACGGGTTATTGGAATACCCCCAATATACCCGGCCCCAGATTTGGGAGGGAAAGGAGGTGCCGGAAGTTCTGACTTCCGGTCACCATGAACGAATTAGGGCCTGGCGGTTATCCCAGGCAGAGGAGTTGACCAAGGCGCGGCGGCCGGACCTTTGGGACCGTTATCGGCGCGCCGAGAAATCACGAGGCTAGGGCGATGAATTTGTTGCAGAAGTTTGAAGATGGCCAGTTGCAGGCCCGAAAATCCGAATCCGAAGTTCCGGACTTCGCCCCTGGCGACAGCGTGCGTGTCAACGTCAAGGTGATCGAAGGTACCCGGGAGCGGGTGCAGGCCTTTGAAGGCGTCTGCATTGCCCTTAAGCGGGCCGGCATCAATTCCTCGTTCACCGTGCGCAAGATTTCCTACGGCGAGGGCGTGGAACGTGTATTCCCAATGTACTCACCGCGCATCGACAGCGTCGAAGTGGTGCGCCGTGGCCGCGTGCGCCGCGCCAAGCTGTATTACCTGCGGGGCCTGACGGGCAAGCGCGCCCGTATCGCCGAGAAGCAGGAACATCGCCGGACTGAGAAGTCCCAAGGCGAGTAAGGTTTCGGGTAGGGTTGCTCATCGGGGCAGCCTCCAATTCCTGGGCCGGTCGGACCTGCCCATAGGCGGCGTCGCCGGTCTCTGGACGATTGAACGGTTACGATACGGGGGACTCGTGCGCCATGGCTGGCAAAACACTTTACGACAAAATTTGGGACGCGCATCTGGTCGACCAACAGGACGACGGTGCCTGTGTGATCTATGTGGACCGCCATCTGGTACACGAGGTGACATCGCCGCAGGCTTTTGAAGGTCTGCGCGCCGCCGGCCGCGGGGTGCATCGGCTGGACGCCACTTTGGCGGTGGCTGATCACAACGTTCCCACCACCAATCGGGATCAGGGTATTGACGAGCCCGAGAGCAAGCTGCAGGTGGAAACCCTGGAGGCCAACGTCAAGGAATTCAACGTTCCCTATTTTCCCGTGGACGACCCGCGCCAAGGCATCGTTCATATTATCGGGCCGGAACAGGGCTTCACCCAGCCGGGTATGGTCATCGTCTGCGGCGACAGCCACACCGCCACCCACGGCGCCTTTGGCGCCTTGGCCTTTGGCATCGGCACCTCCGAGGTCGAACACGTCCTTGCTACCCAGACCCTGATCCAGCAGCGCTCCAAGAATATGCGCATCGACGTCAACGGCGACCTGCCTGCGGGCTGCACGGGCAAGGACCTGATTCTGGCCATCATCAGAAAGATCGGCACCGCGGGCGGCACGGGCTGTGTCGTGGAATACACAGGCGATGCCATCCGCGCCCTGTCCATGGAAGGGCGTATGACGGTTTGCAATATGTCCATCGAAGGCGGTGCCCGCGCCGGCCTGATCGCCGCCGACGACACCACGTTCGAATACCTCAAGGGCCGCGCCATGGGCCCCAAGACCGGCCAATACGAGGCGGCCGTCAACTACTGGAAGACCTTTCATACCGACAGCGATGCGGTCTTTGACATAGATGTCGCGCTGGATGTGGCGCAGCTGGTGCCGCAGGTGACCTGGGGAACCTCGCCAGAGAACGTCGCCGATATCACCGGTAACGTGCCCTTGTTGGACGATGCCCGGGACGACGATCAGCGTGCCGCTTGGGAACGCTCCCTCGAATATATGGGGCTGGAGGCCGGCACGGTGATGCAGGATATCGCCATCGACAAGGCCTTCATCGGATCCTGCACCAATGGCCGTATCGAGGATATCCGCGCCGCCGCCGCCGTGGCCAAGGGCCGCAAGGTCGCCGACGGCGTACATGCGATGGTCGTGCCCGGTTCCGGTTTGGTCAAGCACCAGGCCGAGGAAGAGGGTCTGGACAAGATCCTAATAGAGGCTGGCTTCGACTGGCGTGATGCGGGCTGTTCCATGTGTCTGGCCATGAACGCCGATCGATTGGAGCCGGGCGAACGCTGCGCCTCCACCTCGAACCGGAATTTCGAGGGCCGGCAGGGCTTCGGCGGACGCACCCATCTGGTCAGCCCGGCCATGGCCGCCGCGGCCGCGGTTAAGGGCCATCTGACCGACGTGCGCGACTTGATCTAGGGAGGGTTCGGAAAATGGATAAATTCAAAACCGTCAGCGGCGTCGCGGCGCCCATGCGCTCGATCAATATCGATACCGACAAGATCATCCCGAAACAGTATCTCAAGACCATTCAGCGCGCCGGCTTGGGCAAGAACCTGTTCGCGGAGATGCGCTACAACGAGGACGGCAGCGAGAAAGAGGACTTCGTCCTGAACAAGCCGGCCTATCGCAATTCACAGATCCTGGTGGCGGGCGACAACTTTGGCTGCGGCTCCTCACGCGAGCATGCGCCTTGGGCGATACTGGATTTCGGCATCAAGGTGGTGATTTCCACCTCGTTCGCAGACATTTTCTACAACAACTGCTTCAAGAACGGCATCCTGCCTATCAAAGTGACGCCGGAACAATTGGAATTGCTGTTCGATGACGCCGACCGCGGTTCCAACGCCACTTTGACCATTGACCTGGAGAAACAGGAAATTACCGGTCCCGACGGCGGCGTAATCAACTTCGAGATGGACCCCTTCCGCAAGCAATGCCTGCTGGAAGGCCTCGATGACATCGGCCAAACCTTGCAGCGCAAGGACAAGATCGACAGCTTTGAAGAGAAGCAGAAGACCGGGCAGCCCTGGCTGTACGGCGATGCGGCCGAATAAATTGCCGCATTGAATGGCGCCCACACAACGACAATAAGCGAGTGAATAGGAAATGGCCTCGAACAAAACAATGCTGATTTTGCCGGGCGACGGCATCGGCCCGGAAGTGATGCGCGAAGTGCGCCGGGTCATCGACTGGATGGACAAGCGCCGCGCCGTTACCTTCGACATCAGCGAGGGCAAGGTCGGTGGCGCCGCCATCGACGCCTCCGGCACGCCATTGACGGATGAGACCATGGCCGATGCCCTGTCCGCCGATGCCACCCTGTTAGGCGCCGTGGGCGGGCCGAAATGGGATGATCTGGCGTTCGAACAAAAGCCGGAACGCGGCCTCCTGCGCCTGCGCAAGGAGATGGACCTGTTCGCCAACCTGCGCCCGGCGCTCTGCTTCGACGCGCTTGTGGATGCCTCCACCCTGAAACCGGAAATCGTCTCGGGCCTGGATATCTTGATCGTCCGGGAATTGACCGCCGGGGTCTATTTCGGCGAACCCCGGGGCATCGAAACCCTGCCTGACGGCCAGCGCCGCGGCATCAATACGCAAACCTATACCACTTCGGAAATCCGCCGCGTCGCCGTAGTGGCCTTTGAACTGGCGCGCAAGCGCAACAACCGGGTCTGTTCGGTGGAGAAGGCCAATGTCATGGAATCCGGCGTCCTGTGGCGCGACGAAGTGACCAAGCTGCAGGATGAAAGCTTCAAGGACGTGGAATTGAGCCACATGTACGCCGATAACTGCTCCATGCAGCTGGTCCGGGATCCGAAGCAATTCGACGTGATCGTCACCGACAATCTGTTCGGCGATATGCTGTCGGATACCGCGGCCATGCTCACAGGCTCCCTCGGCATGCTGCCCTCGGCCTCCCTGGGTGCCGAGGATCCCACCGGCGGGCGCAAAGCGCTCTACGAGCCGGTGCACGGCTCCGCCCCCGATATCGCGGGCCAGGAACTGGCCAACCCCATTGCCACGTTGCTCAGTTTCGCGATGAGCCTGCGCTATTCCTTCGACCTTGGCGAGGACGCCGACCTGATCGAACAGGCGGTGGAAAATGTTCTCGCCGGCGGCCTGCGCACGGCGGATATCATGCAGCCGGGCAAAGCCAAGGTTTCCACCACCGTGATGGGCGAAAGTCTGTTGCGCGAACTGGACAAATTGGCCGCCTAATCTTGGCAGTTATTATTGACCCTATCGGCGCCGGCGTTATGATGCCGGCCGGGCCCCTGTGGCGGAATTGGCAGACGCGATAGATTCAAAATCTATTGTCCTTAGGACGTCCCCGTTCGAGTCGGGGCAGGGGCACCACAACCACTTCAAATTATGGCCGGCGCACCACCCCAGGTTCGCTCAAAGGGACGATGGATCCACTTGGCGACGCCTTGGAATTGTCGTACAAAGCGGCCGTCCGGGCTGTTAAGCAGGGCAACAACTATTTTGATGTTTTCCGAACCGCACGGTTGGCATGCCAGCCGTAGTCGAGATATTCCCATTCGATCCGGTCCGGGTGGAGCGTGATCAAATTGAACCCTTCCACGGTGCCAAAATAGGAACCGCGCCACCATTTGCCGCAGATCGCACCACCGGTTATAAATGTGGTGCCATGCCAGTGCATTAGCTCGCTCACATGCAGATGGCCCTGCAATACCAGGGCCAGGTTGTGCTCTTCGAAAAGACCCAACACCTCTGCGTTGTTGGTCACGACGAAGTTTGGTTCCGCCCTTATGGTCAGACCTTCCGTGGCACCGAAGAATGCCGTCAGCAAGGGAAAGTGAAGCACAAGGATAATGGGTTTGCCGCGGGGAATACGCGACAGCTCCGCCTCGATCCAATCCTGTTGCTCCGGCGATACCCAGCCGTGGTACTTATGCTCATCGCCAGATATGTGCATCGTATCGAGCAACATGACGTGATAGCCCAGCGCATCGAATGCGTCGTATGTGCGCGTCAGGCCGAGGCGCTGTTTGTAAACCAGCCGCGGGTCAGCAGCGGGAGGCGAGCCGTCCTTGGGAAACACGCCCACGAGATCGCGGTTGCCGATGGCGACGTGATGTTCTGCTTTTATGGCCCGATGCATGGCCATGTAGGCATCCCAATCCGGCGCAACATCCTCGGCGCTAAGGGCCAAACCGCCCGTGACCAGGTCACCGCCGCCCAAGACCAGATCCGGCTTTTGCGCATTGATTGCTTCGGCCGCCATCATCAGGGCGATCGGGATTTCACCGTCCTGGCTGGCATGAGCGTCCGTATGGAAGACAATCCGCAATGGGCCGCGTTCGGACCCTTGAATGGGCAAAGCTGTCCGCCCCAGGACCGCGGGCGCCGCGAACATGGCGCTGCCTGCTGCTAAAGCTTGTACGAGACGACGGCGCGTGTACTTGCCATGCATAGCGTTACTCTTGATCCATAGGGCTGCATCATCGGTGCACGGACCAGACTAGCCGTGTGCCCGGCTTCCGAAATAGCGGCCCAGCAACAATAGCGCAACAACGGCGCACAGAAAGAACCAAAAGGCCTGTATCGGAGTGAACGCCGTAATTATGTGCTGGCTGACCCGGCTTGTATAAATTTGATTGGGATCGATCTTACCCTCAATTTCGGCCTCAAGTGCCTCCGACCAGCGCGAGCTCGAAGCGCGCAAAAGTTCGCCATAGCCATTCTCCAGGATGCGGTTCTCCCAATAGGCATCGGTGAAATACAGGCGCCGATCTTCTTCGTCGGTGGCGTCTTGCGCCCAATCGAGATATCTCTGACGGCTGTAAAGATGAACCATGGCTTCATGCAGGAATGGGTCGCTCATCGGCGTGTAAATCCTTAAGAATTCGCCGTATCGACCGCGCTCCTGATAGCGATCCAGTATGCGGCCCCCCTCAACGGCACGGTCGCGGCCGTACTCACGCAATTCCCCCATCGTAAGGCGTGAACGAAAAATCCCATTGGCGGCATCGCCGTGCAGATATCCGTACTCGGTCATGACGCCAGGATTATTGGCGACGAAATCCGGCAGCGTCATGCGCTCCGATAACCACCCTATGCGATCCGGGGTATTGAGAAAACAGAGACCAAGGTAGGCAAGTGCTACGGCGCCTAGGCGGCACAACCGCCGCAACGCCAATCCATCAGGCCAGCCGGTAATGGCCTGCGGTCTGATACCAGCCGCCAAGGCGGCCTGGGGCAAGGCGACGGCCGTGAAATTCAGCCAGACATCCCTAAAATCGAAAAACCGGCCCGGCGTCAGCCACTGAATCGTCTCGTCAATCATACCGACGATACTTCCCACGATTGTGGCCGCGGCATAGATACTGAAGTCGCCGATGTGATGGGCAAATGCGCGAAAAAGAAGGAAAGAAAGTACACCGTACTGCAAAAAATGGACCGCCTCGACCGGGCTGCCGGACTCAAGGTCAATGATCAGGTAGACGACGACCCCAGCAATTCCAAATAGCCAGACGTAACTCGCGACCGACAATCGGCGCCGTTTCAACAGCCAAGACACGGCCGAAATCAGAACCAGAACGACACATGCGGCGACCACATAGGTAAACAGCACGGGATCCCAATTTTCCCGCACAAAATCGACCAGATCGCGCACAAAGGGAATGGCGACGAAAATAAGTCCTGACCACAAGATCACTAGCGACCAGGACCAAATTTCACGTCCTTTTGGCGACCGATTTAGCATCCTATGGCCATTCCCTAACAATCGCTGACCTACATCGAACTGCACGAAGCCGAACATAGCGCAGACGAACAGAAACAATTTGCATTGTCACTATCATGCCGGTTCGAGTAGCTGGCGAGCCATCGGTAAAACCGTGTCAATCCCGATACAACAGACGGCTTGATCTAGATCTGGAAAAATCTTCACCCCCCTCATTGTCATCACGTTTCGCCAGCGGCTGGGACCTATGAACCATGCCGTGGGTGTCGGCGTCGGCCACGACTTAGGCAAAGTTGGAATTTCGATTGAGCGAGGGATTGCGCGCATCGATCAATTCAGAATTGAAAATGATACCGAAGAATGCGTCGGCACCGATCGCCGTATCTTTATCAATCTCATACCGATAAGGCATGCTGGCGTTCCTTGTTGGCAACCACCAAACCAGCCCTCGAATATATAACTGGCGCAATAGCGACGAATATCAAATGGGATCTATCACCTTTGTTGGGCTTGCAGGCAGGTGTCAAGTATCAGGCATGTCTGGCCGCTTGTGAGCCCCCACGTTCTGGGCAGGCAGAGACACCACCGCGTTAACAGGTGAAACTAAGTTTCACGTGCCACCCGCGAGGGTGGCAGGCCCATTTCCTTGCCGAACGCAGCGGAGAAGGCGGAGGCGCTGCGGTAGCCGTGCTGGTGCGCCACCCGCGAGATAGACTCTCCGCGCGATAGAGCCTCCAAAGCACCGTGAAAACGCACCCGCTGCCGCCAACGATTGAAACTCATGCCCAGATCCTGGCGAAACAACCGCGCCAGCGTGCGGCTGGAGGCACCCGCCACACCGGCCCAGGCATCCAGGCTGCGGCGGTCGGACAGGTCGGACAGGAGTGCGGCACAGAGGCGCTGCAATCTGGGGTCGCGGGGCAGAGGCACGTTCAGGGATAGCTCCCGGGCGCGGCCCAATTCCACTTCAATCAATTGAGCGATGAGGCCGCCCCGGCTATTGGGGTCATAGTTCACAGGCTCTTCGCCGAGCGCCAGGATCAACTCCCGCAACAATCCCGAAACGGCGACGACGCAAAGTTCCCGTCGGCTCCGGGACGTCGCCTTTGTATCGATATACAAGGTGCGCATCTCCACATCGCCGTGCATGGCCACGGCATGTAATCTGCCCGCAGGAATATAGACCGCACTGTCCCTGGGCACGATCCAGGCTTCCTGCTCGGTCCGCAGGCGCATGATGCCGCTGGTTGCGTGCAGCAGTTGATCCCGTGCATGTTCGTGCAGGGGAATTTCGAAGCCATCAGCAAAGCTTTTCGCCATGACGCCGATGGCCTGGGGCAGGTTTTGATAGTCGTCCGGGTTGGTGCTGCGAATATCGGCCATGGTGTCCGGTCAAAGGCCTATTGGCGTAAACTCGACGAAGATTGGCATGACACCGCATTTCAGCCAAGTATATTTTTGTCTTGGTTTACAATACCGGCACCAGGCGTCGGCCAATGTGCGGGACAGCGGCACGGCATGGCCAAAATGGGGATGGAATAGATGGAACGGGATCGGACATATTTCCTTTTGTTGAACCTCGGCCATTTCATGGACCATCTGTTCACGTTGATCTTTGCGACTGTCGCCGCTCTGGTGCTTTACCGGGAATGGGGTGTTGGATACGCCGCCCTGCTGGCTTATGCGACACCGGGATTTTTCGCCTTTGGCTTGTTTTCCCTGCCGGCGGGATGGATCGCCGATAAATGGAGCCGTGATGGCATGATGTGTGTGTTCTTCATCGGCATTGGCGTCGCATCCATCATCACAGGATTTTCACAGACCCCACTGCAGATCGGATTCGGTCTGTTTATAATCGGCATGTTCGCCGCCATCTATCATCCGGTTGGCCTGGCAATCGTCACTCAGAAATGGAAGAACACCGGGATGCGTATCGCCGCCAACGGC
This sequence comes from uncultured Rhodospirillaceae bacterium, assembly GCA_964344935.1. Classification (GTDB taxonomy): domain Bacteria; phylum Pseudomonadota; class Alphaproteobacteria. Next base: position 593,220 of record CAYFPL010000003.1, on the reverse strand, counting down.
GTTTGGGGCAATCTTGGCGTGGCCTCCGCCGCCCTGGTAACTGGCTACCTCATCGATCATGGCGGCTGGCGCATGGCCTTTATCTTGCCCGGCATATTCTCCATCGCCATGGGATTTGCCTACATGAAATTGCGCTGGCAGAGCATCCGAACGGCAGAAAAAGAGGCCAAGGCTTCCGCCGGCGCTGCCTCCGCCCCGCCCTCGGCCACCTATCGTTCGCTACTGATACGGGTTTCCATCATCGTCTTCCTGACCACGGCCGTCTCCTCCGTGATCTTCCAGTCCACCACCTTCGCCCTGCCGAAGATTTTCGATGAGCGACTGCAGGGCCTAGCCGTCGACCTGTCCGCTTGGATTGAAGGTATCGGGGCCGCCAAGCAGGGAGATATCGCGACGGTGATCGGCTCCCTGGCCTTCATCGTCTTTGCCGTGGCCTCCATCGCGCAGTTTATCGTGGGCAGCATGCTGGACCGATTTGGCCCACGGGCCGTGTTCATGACCGTCGCCGTCATCCAATTGATCTTTTTCTCTGCCATGCCGGGGCTGACGGACGGATTTGCGCTGGCCGTGGCCCTGGGCTTCATGCTGGGCGCGTTCGGGCAGATCCCCATCAACGACTACATGATCGGCAAGACCGCCAGCGGTGCCTACAGGGCTCGCATCTACGGTGTCCGCTACGTGGTCAGTTTCACCGTTCTGGCCGTCTCATTGCCCCTGATTGCCTTCGTCTATCAGAACTGGGGCTTCGATACCCTGTTCCGCATTCTCGCGGGCGCGGCGGTGGTGATACTGGCCGCTGTAGCGGTGCTGCCGAAAAAGCTGCCAGAGCCAGAGCCCTTGCCCGCAGCTGCGGAGTAGGGTTGTTCCGTCGAATAATCGCCAGGCTACGGCGCCGTCTCTAATCGGTCAGACACGCCAGATCACGAACTTTTTGTGCAACCAGCAACCGCCGATGCGGTGTTAGCGCGAATGTTATCCCGTCTGTGCCTGGCCATCGGGTCCTGCCGCCGCGATGGCGCCAGGAAACGGCGCGAAGGGATAGGGGCGCTGCTCAGTATCGAAGGTTTCGAAGGCGACGATCTGTTTCATGTATTCGCCAATCCGTGGCCCAAGGGCACGCAGTTCCGCGTTGACGCTGCCTGTGGCCAGCTTGGTGAAGAACTGAATGACCGCGATAGCCAGAATGACGAACTCCGCGATATTGAAGATCACCGCAAACATCACCATGAACAGCAATCGCTGCCAAATTGAATGATCCGTCACATTAGCCTTGAGTTTCTCGTCCATGTTCTCGCATCCCGTTGTCAGGGTCATGAACAATAGATAAGACGCGGTCGCCTCAGTTAAAGGCGGATAGTGATGTCATATTTCCGGATAGTTCAGGGGCGGGGGCCCGCTGTTGGTGCCGGGCCGCCACGGTGCTTGATACGGGCGTTGAAATACCACGACAACAGGACGAATGCGCCAATGGCCACAGCGCCGACGCTCAAAACCAAATAGAAGGTGAATTCGCTCCAGGCGATCCACAGGGCCAGCGGTGTCAACATCCCGACAAACCCAAAAAAGACCAGGGCCAGTTCAAGAAGTTTGTCCGGAATAGAGGTGAGAAGGCCGCCAGTCATTTTCAAAACACCAATCCAAATCCTATCAAGACACAAAAAATGGCTGGGGCGGCAGGGATCGAACCTGCGATCACGGGATCAAAACCCGGTGCCTTACCACTTGGCTACGCCCCAACGCGACGCTGGGCAATATAGGCATGAGTGGTTAACGAAACAACGCTCTTGGCGGCAGTTTCTTGGCTTATTTTCGGCTTAGTTCGCGGTGTCGCCGGCGCTGCTGGTTTGACGTTCGGGCCAAGCGATGATCACGCCATAACAACAGATCGCGGCGATGCACCAGCCGAGAGTGGTGCCGGGAGCGAAGGAGGCGAGAAGGCCCGGCAGCCCCGCCAATCCCAAATAGACAAGCAGCCCCCAGCGCCAGGGCAATCGGCGATATAGGGCGTGGTGGAGATGGTTCCGGTCCGAAGCGAAAGGCGATTGTCCCCGCGCCACCCGCAGTGCCATGACGCGCAGGCAATCGAACACCGGGATCAGGAACCACAAAGCTACCAGATCCGCGGGCACGGCGGCGAAGCCGACGTCGTAGACGTATACGGCCAAAAGAGCGACGATAAAGCTTAAGGAATAGCTGCCGGAATCACCAAGGAACATGCGGCCGCGAAGGTTGAACGCCAGTGCCACTACTAGCGCCGCGCCCAGGGCGAACAATATGGGGCGCATGTGATCCGGTGCAAACATAAGCAATTCCAAGCACCAGAACAGACACATCCCCATCACGATCCCATTCTTGCCATCCGCCATATTGATGGCGTTTTGCAGACCAACGATGCAGATCGCAGTGAACACCAGCGCGAATTGTTCAAGAAACAGGATGCGGTCAAGGAAACTGAAGTGAAGGAATGTCACCTCCAGGGCCGGCACAACTTCCAAAACTGCCAACGCGAGCAGCAAGGAAAGCAACAACCGATAGATGGGCCGAATATGGGCGCGGTCGTCCAACAGCCCTAAGAGAAGACAGGCCAAGCCCGCCAGAGCCGCTGTCAAATAATAAGGCATGAAGCTTGTTGCATAGGCACCGTAGAACAGCGCCAGCAAGGCCGGCACGCCAACAGCCAGGCCGCCGGTCAACGGCGTCACAACTGGATGGATTTTACGCAAGCCGTCGGGGGCATCCATGATACCTAACCTGGCACCGATGGGCCGCGACAAGAGTGAAATCAGCGCACTGATTGCTGCAGCAATTATGATCGCTGCCAAGCCCATCGCATCAATGCTCCAGCCTTCGATTGCCGCCTCCTTCACGTTGACGCATCCCCTGGGACAGCGTACTTAATGTTACGAATCAAGCCGCGCCCAAATTTACTATTTGTTGGTTCGGTACAACCATTTATTCGATTCTAAGCCGGAATGGCAACAGAGGCCAGCGCTTCCATATAGCCCGCCACCTCTACGCCCCGAACGGCCAAGTAAACGGATAGAACATGTCGGGCTGAGGGTCAAACCCGGCGGTTTGGAGCGAATAAGCGTATGACCGTACTGTTGACCGGCGCGGCCGGATTCATCGGCTTTCACACCGCCCTTCGGCTGCTTGGCCAGGGCGAAAAAGTCATCGGTGTCGATAATCTAAATCCGTATTATTCCCAGACTTTGAAAAACGACCGCCTGCAACAGTTGCTGATACACCCCAATTTCACCTTTCACCAGATTAACATCGCCGATCGCGCGGCCATGGAAAAGGCGATTTCGGAAACAAAGCTAACCAGCATCATACACCTGGCAGCCCAGGCCGGCGTGCGCTATTCCATTGAGAATCCTTTCGCCTACGTGGAGGCGAATCTGGTCGGCCACATGGTGATCTTGGAGTTGGCCCGCCAGCAGGAAAACTTAGAGCATATGGTCTATGCCTCTTCTTCGTCGGTTTATGGCGGCAATACCAAACTACCGTTCGCGGAAGCAGATCGGGTAGACCAGCCCATTTCCCTTTATGCCGCCACCAAGAAGGCGGACGAGCTGATGTCCCAATCATATGCCCATCTATATGGCATACCGCAAACGGGACTTCGATTTTTCACGGTCTACGGCCCCTGGGGGCGGCCCGACATGGCCCTTTGGCTGTTTACCAAGGCGATCCTAGCGGGGCAGCCCATCAAGGTGTTCAACCATGGCGACATGCGTCGGGATTTCACTTATGTCGACGATATTGTTTCCGGCATCGTTGCAGCCCGGGATAAACCGCCGAAGAGGGACGATGGATCAACCGCGCCGCACCGCATCTACAACATCGGCAACAATCACCCTGAGGATCTGTTGCGCCTGATCGCGCTTCTGGAAAAGGCTCTGGGCCGGAAAGCGGAACGCATTCTCGAACCCATGCAGCCCGGCGACGTGAAAGAGACTTATGCCGACCTCACCGACATTGAGCGCGATCTGGGCTTCCGCCCCACCACCACCATTGATGTGGGTATTCCCCGATTCGTAGACTGGTACCGGGACTATCACAAAGACTAGGGTGCGCCTGTGGACAGATGGAGCCGCGCGTCCGGACGGGTAGAAGCCCCGGGCCGGGGGATCGCCTGCATGATCGGCGGCGGCCTGCTATTGACCCTGAATGACGGTGTCGTGAAATGGGCCGCAACGGATTTCCAGGTCGGACAGATACTGGCGTTTCGGGGCAGTGCCGCGCTGTTCCTCATTATCGCCGTATTATGTTGGCGCGGCGAGTTCACCGTCCTGCAGGTACGCTATCCCAAGGTACAGATCGTTCGCGCGGTGCTAATGGTAGCCAGCACGTTTTTGTTCGTGCACGGATTGCGCTTGATGCCCTTGGCGGACACCGTGGCGATCGCCTTCGTTGGTCCAATTTTCGTCACCGCACTGGCCCCCATTCTGCTGTCCGAGCGGGTCGGCTGGCGCCGCTGGACGGCGGTTTTGGTCGGGTTTGTCGGTGTTCTCATAATTCTACGCCCGGGTACGGGCAGCCTGAACTGGGCCGCACTGTTGCCGGCGGGCGCGGCATTGTGCGGCGCGCTCCGGGATCTTCTGACGCGGCACATCTCCCATGGCGAGGCCTCTGGAACAACACTGTTCTATTCCACCCTGGGCGTGACGCTCGCAGGCGCCATGGTGGCACCGTTCGGATGGCAACCCCCAGATCCGATGGACATTGCGCTTTTTGCTCTGGCGGGCGCGCTTTTAGGTATTGCCCATTTTCTACACATCGAAACCTTCCGTTTCGCCGAGGCGGCGCTGGTGGCGCCATTCAAATACGCTTCTCTCCTCTGGGCCATGATCGTTGGGTTCATGGTCTGGGGAGATATTCCCGACGGCCGGACGTTGTTGGGAGCGGCCTTGCTTGTAGGCAGCGGCTTGTACATATTTCACCGGGAAGGCCGCCAGCCTGCTAGGTTGTCGTCATGACAGTAGAATCCGCGGAAGCCGTTCTGATTACGGGGGGTGCCGGCTATATCGGTAGCCATGTTGTATTGGCGCTCGCCGATAAGGGGCGGCCCGTCGTAGTGGTGGATGACCTTTCCACGGGCCGGCGGGGCGCAGTGCCCGACAGCATTCCCTTTTACGAGGGCAAGGTTGAGGACGGCGATTTGGTCGCCCAAATTATCAGGGAACATCATTGCCGGGCAGCAATGCATTTTGCGGGCTCCATCGTGGTGCCTGAGTCCGTTGCCCGACCGCTCGATTATTATGAAAACAACGTGGTTGCGAGCGTACACCTACTGCGCACCTGCGTAGAGAACGGCATTGACCAATTCGTTTTCTCATCTACCGCCGCAGTGTATGACGGCGACGGCCCGCATGGCGAAGCCCTGGACGAAGACGCCCGCTTGGCCCCCGCCAATCCCTATGGTCGCGGCAAGTTGATGACCGAAAACATACTAGGGGATGTGGCGGCCGCCACCGGCCTGAATGTGGCCATTTTACGCTATTTCAATGTCGCGGGCGCGGATCCAGACGGGCGTTCGGGCCAGTATGGTGAAGGCGCCAGCCACCTGATCCGCCGGGCCTGCCAGACAGTGCTCGGGAGCCTACCTCATATAGACGTCTTCGGCGACGATTATGCCACCGCCGACGGCACCTGTGTCCGCGACTATATTCATGTCAGCGACCTCGCGCAGGCCCACATCTCGGTTTTGGATCATGTACGTGCGAATGGAGAGAATGTCACCTTTAACTGTGGCTATGGCCATGGTTACTCCGTTGCCGAGGTATTGGATGTAGTCGACCAGGTTGCGGCCGAGACGTTGAACGCCAGGCCGATGGCGAGGCGGCCCGCGCCCCGCCGGCCAGGCGATCCGGCTAGTCTAATCGCAGATACTGGGCGGATACGGCAGACCTTGAACTGGCAACCTCGATATGATGACTTGGCGGTCATGGCCCGTACAGCGTTGTTGTGGGAGAAGGCATTACTGGAAGGTTTGGTCTGATGGATCTGCCCGCAAGTATCGAGGCGACCATTCGCGAATCCGTCGCCGTGAAAGAACGTATGTTGTCGAACGGAATAGGCGAAGTGTTGGCGGCAATGTCGCAGATCGTAGCCCGTTCGATCGCAAACGGCGGTAAGGTGCTATTGTGCGGCAACGGCGGTTCCGCTGGCGATGCCCAGCATCTCGCCGGGGAATTCCTGGTTCGTTTGCGTGGAAACGTAAACCGGGAGGCGCTGCCAGCCCTGTCTTTGATCACAGATACATCCACTTTGACTGCATGTGCCAACGACTATGGCTACGACCAGATATTCACCCGTCCCTTGGAGGCGCTGGGTCGTGATGGTGATGTATTGTTGGCCATTACCACATCGGGAAATTCCGCCAATGTTCTTGCCGCGCTGGACTTAGCAAAAGAGAAGGGTTTGATCTGCCTCGGATTTCTTGGCGGCACGGGGGGCGGCGCGATAGCGCGTTGTGACCATGCCATTGTGGTGCCTAGCGACGACACCAACCGCATCCAGGAAAGCCACATCATGCTGGGTCATCTACTGGTCGAGGGCATGGAGGAAATCTTGCTGGCTGAAGGTCATATTACGGCCACGAATTGACTCACTGGCCAGCTATCAGCATGGTTGCCAAGCGGCTCGTCCCGGATTATTGAGGGCGGCCCGAATTCACATATTGTTATCCGTTTGAAGCAGTTCGCCATGACAGAAACATCTCCCACCGGCAAGCACATTCAATTCGCGCCGCGGCAAACCGTCGAACAGGTCGAGGAAGGCCACGATCTGGCACCGAAGTTCGACGACGACGGCCTTATTCCTGTCGTCACCACAGATGCGGATAGCGGTGAATTGTTAATGCATGGATATATGAATGCGGAGGCCCTGAGCCGCACCATCGAAACCGGGGAAGCCCATTACTACAGCCGCAGCCGCCAGGTGCTATGGCACAAGGGGGCTACGTCCGGACTAGTGCAAACGGTGGTAGAGATGCGCATCGACGACGATCAGGATTCTGTTTGGCTGCGCGTCGACGTGGCGGGCGGGGCGTCTTGTCACGTTGGCTACCGCTCCTGCTTTTACCGATCTGTCCCCCTCGGCCCGGCCGATAACGGTGCCGCGCCGCGCTTACGATTCGAGGAAACGGAAAAAGTCTTCGACCCCGAGGACGTCTACGGCGACGCGCCCAACCCAACAAAACTATAGCCCCCTGCAGGCTTGATCCAAATGAGCGTTAAACCTTCCGAATTCGCCGCTCAACCACGCGCGCGCCAGGATCATGGATGTGAAAACTGGGCGATGTGATCCGGGTTCGATTTAGCCAAGATGCTTCAACAAGAAGCGAAAGTTGACCGAAGTGGATGGCTCCACGTCGCGGTCGCGGGTAAAATTTCGTTCTACCGTGACAAAGAAACCGATGCATTCATCTATATATTGCAGCCCGGCACCTGCGTGAATTTGTCCACCGTCGTCACGAAGATCGCGTCGACTTTGCGCTGTCGCAATCCAGCGTTCGTCAATCTTCCATCGCACTGCGTTGTATAACTCCTCCCGCGCGCCCAGTTCGTCTGCCGTCTGCTCCCGCTCCAATGACAAATACGTCGTGTCGAAGCGCAGATAGTCGGGACCAAGGGATAGATATATTTCATTACGCCGTAGGGAGAATTTGTTGCGGTCAAGTCGAAGCCGGTTTGTCAGATCGAAGAATTTCGACGGCGCCATAGTCAATGCCATGACATAATCGGATCGGTGATCATCCAATCCCGTCTGTTGGGCGAAGGTATCGTCATCCTTGAGCCTGAAAACTTGGCCGAATGTGAGGTTCGAATAGCCGCCCGAGACGCCGTGAGCGGAAGCCTTCACACCCAGATTCGCCCGGGGGCCACTTTCAACCCGGTCATGGCCAGGAAATCGGTTCAGGCTGAACAGGTTTGTTTCATCGAATTCCAGGCTACGGCTGTCTTCGTTGGGTATGTCCCTTGGATTGCCGCCATATGGCGTGAGGATGACTTGGGCGACAGGTTCAATGACCTGACGCACCGTTCCTTCCCTACGCACAAAGGGAAAGCGCCAATCAAGCGCGAGGGATGGTCGAATGCGGCTCTCCGCGCCGCTGTCGGAGGAAGCTCCGGCTGCTGCGTCACCCGAAACGAAACCGTTCAAATGGTAGAGATCCAGGCCGAGCCCAGTGGTCAGGGTGTAGATGGCGCCAGCCGTCGAAACATAAGGCAGTTCCCAATTGCCGTCTAAGCTCAGCCGCCGGCTATCGAGACCATCCCGGCGATAGAGCGAGACCGCGGAAACATCCATATGAATACTCCCAGGGATTCGATCGGGCGATAGGGTTGCCGCATATTCCAGCAACGGCGCCACAAGCGGTGTTGTCCCTGGGTCATCGTCGACCTCCAGACCTTGGAAGGCGTAGGCCGATATCTCCACATAATTCCGGCCACGGAAACCCTCCGTGAATAGGCTGGTGGTTAGCGTGTCTTCACCACTGAAATCGTAACGGTTGAGATAGGTATCATCCGTGGCCCGTTCCAGATCAAAGCCCCAGCGCCATGTCCGATCGATATCGAAACGGCCCAAGGCGTCGATATGGCCACGCACCTCCTTCTCGTTGAGGCGTTCATTGTTGTCGTTGCGCTTGTCCGTATAGGTGATGCTTGCCTCGCCCTCATAGCCGCCCAAATCGGTCAAGGCACGATACTCACCCGTGAGAACCAGTTCCTCTTCCGTGGTAATGATCGGCGCGAAGGTCAGATCGCGCTGCTGATCGATCGCCCAGAAGTAGGGAATCTGAATTTTCGTTCCCAGATCCGACGACGATCCCAATTCGGGCGCGAGAAAGCCGCTCTTACGCGGCGTCAATGGATCAGCATGGCGGAAGAAGGGCGTATAAGCGATGGGAACGCCGTAGATTTCGAGGAATGCGTGGCGGTATTCCACCTCGTGTTCATCGCGATGGTGGATCACTTTCACTGCCTTGAGCTGCCAAAGCGGCGGCTTGTTTGGGTTTTCCTGGCAAATCTCGCAGGGCGAATAGACGGCCTTACTCATCTCTAGGCGGCTAATATTGCGGCGCCGGGCTTCGTTCGCGGCGAAGCGGGATTTGTCCGTGAGCAGAATGCGGATGCTTTCGATGAAGCCTTTTGTCAGATCTTCAGACAATTGCAGATGCTCGGCGAATATGACCTCACCGCTTGGCTCCATCAGGACGAGGTTGCCGCTGGCTGTAACGATGCCGTCGCGCTGGCTGTAATTTATTGCATCGCCCAGCAAAACGCGGCCGCCGCTGGAAACTTCCACATTGCCCTTAGCTGTAACCTGGCCCAGATCATTGTCATGAATAATCTGGTCGGCAGACAGCAAGAATGGCGCTGCTCCGACCTCCTGTGCCAATACTTGCCTGGCGCCCGGCCAACAAACGGCGAACAATACTAATATCGATAGAAGAGTTCGAACCGGCCGGCACATCCCCCTAACCGTCTTCCAAGTGCAACAGCAGGGATAGTCCGAGCAACGTACATATGCCCGTCGGCGTCCATGCCGCCAGGACGACCGGCAGATTGCCCGCAATGCCAAAGGCATGCACCACGTCGGATACAAAATATAAAAGGAACCCGGTCAAAACGCCGGCGCCAATCAAAAGACCTGTATGGCCGCGCCGGGTCAAGCGCAATGAAAATGTCGCTGCCAGAAGGATCATTGCCGCCAACAACAATGGTGTCGAAAGAATGCTGTGCCAATGCAAACGGTGTCTTGTGGCTGAGAAACCTGCCATCTCCAGGGTATTGATAAAGCCCGGCAGCGACCAGAACGATAGGGTTTGTGGCGAGGCGAAACCTTCCTGGATCTGAGCCAGGGTCAGGGTCGTCTTAATTTCGTATTGATCGAGTCGCAAGGCCGGCTCTTGCGGCCGGGTCAAAAGGGCATCACTCAAACGCCAGCGCCCTTCCAACAACACGGCGGATTTGGCATCGATACGGCCGACAAATTCATCCCTTCCCTTGTACATGAAGACGATGACATCGCGCAGTTCAGTACCGGCGGAAGAGACATGGCGCGCATGGATGACTGACTGGCCGAACTCATCCGCCTGGCGCAGCCAAAGTCCCGTCGCGGATACAGCCAGGAGGCTCTGACGGCCTTCCAGGAAACGGCCTTCCAACTGTTCGTATCGCGCCGCCATTACCGCAGCGAGTGGATTGAATAAAGTCACCATAAATGTCCCCACCAATACGGCGATAATCAAGGCCGGTGTGAGGAACTGCCAAACGGAAACGCCGGCGGCCCTGGCCACGATCAGTTCGTGACTGCGGGTCAGTCGGGAAAATGTGAAGATGGCGCCGAACAAGGTGGCTACCGGCAGAACCTTCTGCGCCAGGTTGGGCAGGTTCAAAGCCGCCATGCCAAGCACCAGCCCAAAGCCAGCCGCTTCCCGGCCTGAGGCCCGACGCAGGAGTTCCACCACGTCGATCAGGAATATCAGCGCCAACAAAATAGCTGTGGCGAAACCTATCCCCGCCAGAAAATGACGGCCCAGATAGAGCGAGAATGTAGGCGAGAGATGCATCAGGCGCCATCCATGCCTGCCGCCAATAAGCCGCGACGCCGCCACGGCCCGCTGCGCACCAAGGCATAAAGACAAACCGCTATGACCAGCAAGACGTTCACGTACAATAGTGGGATTAAGGCCGGCATCTTGGCCGACAAACCCACCAGTCCCAGACCTGCCGCCCGCACCAATGCGATCAAAACCACGGCCAGCACGATACGCCAGCGCCGGCCACGGCGATTGAACTCACCCGCCAGCACCGCCGCCAAGGCGATCAGGACAAATGCCAGACTGTACAACGGCGCCGCCAAGCGATCGTGACCTTCGGCCCGCATGCGGGCCGCATTCGCCACGTCATCGGCGCCCGTGCCAGGCCAGAATAGTTCGTGCAGGTATCGTTCGCCCGGCTCAAGCCAGCGATCGTCATCCCTTTGTACAAACTGGCTGAGATCAAGGGCATAGCGGTCGAACTGCAACAGGGATAGCTGCCCCGCCCCATGGTCGATTTCCTGTCGGTTGCCGTTGACCATGATAAAGCGCGGGCCCGCCTCGGTCCGTACCATGGCTCCTTTTTCTGCGATCATGGTTGCGGGACGTTGCTTCTTGCGGCTGTCGTGCACCAGGATGCCAAGCATTTCGCCTCCCGATTGGCGGGCACGGATGTAGACGGTGAGGCTGTCGCCGATGGTGTTGAAAGTCCCTTCCTGCAACAGCACGTAAGACAGGTTTGTGCGCAGAGACGTTTTCATATCCTTGAAAGCGCGCTGTCCCGTTGGCATCAAGTAGAGAGAGAGGAAGTAGCCGACAACCGTCACCCCGACCGCAAGTATCAGGGCCGGCCGCGCCAGGGCCATGTTACCGAGACCGGAGGCCCGCATGACCACGATTTCACTGTCGCTGTCCAGGCTGTTGTAGACATAAAGGACGGCTGCGAACAAAGCGATGGGCAGGATGATCGTTAGTACGCCGGGCAGCACCAACAAAGTCAATTGCGCGAAATAGGAGGCCGAGAGACCTTTATTGATGATCAAATCGACAAAGCGCAATGACTGGGTCAGCCAGATCACGCCGGTCAACGAAAGTAAGAAGAAGGCGAATGGCCCGGCCAGTTGGCGCAGGATATATTGTTGCAGCTTGAGCACGATTCGAATCATACAGCCGCAATCGGCCCTGACAATGGGCGATAGCAGCCCAGCCGTCTACGCAAACATTAGCAATTTCGACGTTTGTATAGCTGCTTGCGCTGATGGGCTGGCACCTTAAGATACGGGCCATTCGAAGAACCTTCGCCGTTCCATCCCATGTCGCATTCCAGGGGTCATTCATGAAGATCACTATTACCGAACCAAAACTGCCCGCCTCCGGGGCCATCGTTACCGGGGTATTGAAAGGCGGCACCTTGCTCTCCACCGGCAAGCAACTGGACAAGGCGACCAAGGGCGCGCTGACCAAGGCCATCAAGGCCTCGCGCTTTACGGGAGCCAAGGGACAGTGGCTGGACGTGATCGCCCCCGCCGGCGTCGGGGCCGATCGCATACTCATGGGCGGCCTGGGCGAGGATAAAAAGATCGACCGCGCCAGCTTGGAGAATTTTGGCGGTTCGGCGCTGCAGCGACTTTCTGGCAGCGGCATCAAATCCATCACCATCGCCTGCGATCCAGTTAAGGGCGCCAAGGCGGATTTGGCGCTAGGCGCCGCCAGCCTGGCCTATGGCGTACGGCTGGCGAGCTACCGCTTCGACAAATATCGCACCACCCTGAAAGCCAAGGAGAAACCCTCGGTCACTTCTGTCGCGGTGCAGGTCAAGGGCGCAGCGGCGGCGCGGCGGCAGTTCAAGCCGTTGGATGCGGTCGCCGACGGCGTCTATATGACCCGCGATTTGGTCAGTGAACCGGCCAACACGCTGTATCCTGCCAGCTTCGCCAAGGAATGCCGGACCCTCAGCAAGCTGGGCGTGAAGGTGGAAGTATTCGGCGAAAGCCGCATGCAGAAGATGGGTATGGGCGCCCTGCTGGGCGTGGGCCAAGGCAGCCGGCGGGAAAGCCAATTGGTGGTCATGCGCTGGCAGGGCGCCGGTGCGCGGACAAAGCCGGTGGCCTTCGTTGGCAAGGGCGTCACCTTCGACACAGGTGGCATTTCCCTAAAGCCCGGGCCGGGCATGGAAATGATGAAATGGGACATGGGTGGCGCAGGCGCGGTTACTGGCCTCATGAAGGCCTTGGCAGGACGCAAGGCGAAGGTCAACGCGGTTGGCGTCATCGGCCTGGTGGAAAACATGCCGGACGGCAACGCCCAGCGGCCGGGCGACATCGTGACGTCCATGTCCGGGCAGACCATTGAGATCCTGAACACCGATGCGGAAGGCCGCCTCGTATTGGCCGATGCCCTTTGGTACACCCAAGACCGCTTCAAGCCGCAATTCATGGTCAATTTGGCCACCTTGACCGGCGCTATCATCATCTCGCTCGGTCATGAGCACGCAGGCATGTTCTCCAACAACGACAGGCTGTGCCAGCAACTGGCGGAGGCCGGCGAAGAAGTGGACGAGAAAGTCTGGCGAATGCCCCTGTCGGACGCCTATGACAAGAAGATCAATTGCGCCATCGCCGATATGAAGAACATCGGCGGCCGGGACGCTGGCTCCATCACGGCGGCGCAATTCCTGCAGCGCTATGTCAACAGGGTGCCTTGGGCGCATCTGGACATCGCCGGCACTGCCTGGGCCGATAAGGGCAAGCCCACGGTACCCAAGGGCGGTACCGGCTGGGGTGTGCGCCTGCTGGACCGCTTGGTCGAAAATCATTACGAGGGCAAAAAATAGGGCCGGCGATGGCGGAGGTCGGCTTCTACCACTTGCTGCATTGGCCCTTGGAACGGGCCCTGCCGAAACTATTGGAAAAGGCGCTTGAACGCGGTCACCGCGCCGTGGTCCTGGCCGGCTCGCAAGAACGGGTGGACGATCTGAATGCGGTGTTGTGGACCTACGAGGAACGCTCCTGGCTGCCCCATGGCACCGCCGGCGACGGCCCGGCCGAACTTCAGCCCATCTATCTGACGACGGAAGAGGAAAACCCCAACGGCGCCGATGTACTAATTACGGTGGATGGATGCGAGCCGTCTAATACGGACGGCTACGCCCGCATCATCGATATGTTCGACGGCCGTAACGAGGACATGGTCGCCGCCGCCCGTAGCCGCTGGCGGGGCTATCTGGACCAGGGCCTAGATCTGACCTACTGGCAGCAGACGGAAACGGGCGGCTGGGACAAGAAGGCGTGAGTTCTTTGACCGGCGGACGCAATTAGTTTGTCGGCTTTCGGAGCCTAATAAGACGAATAGCTATCAAAGTGGACCGGTTCAGAGCTGACAGTTAATCCGCTGGCGGCCGGCTGCTGGCGAAGCAGGGCGGCCACATCTTTTCAAGTTTTTTTACGGCACATATTTTGACCGGGGTCAAAGCGGCATACTGGCATTTCAGGCAACCTAAGCGGCCCAGTCGCGGAAAGCCATGATTGGTGCCATCAAGGTGAGAAATCTGTTCCATTTCGGTTTTCTCGGTTTGGTCGTCGCTGCCTGCAGCACCGGCAACATGGGAAGCACGGACAAATTGCCGTGCCGTTCGGCGGCGGATTATGCCGCACCAACCGGTGCGCCCTATTCCGCAGAAGAAGTACGGGTGCAGACCGACGAAGGCCATGTATTGGTTGGTACGCTGACCACGCCAAAACGATCTGAGGTGCCGGTCCCCGCCGTGGTGCTGATTAGCGGGTCAAGCGCGCAGATCAGGGACATGGTCGGATCCACCGAATACCCGTTTTCGCTTTACCAACCGTTCCGTCAGATTGCCGACGTTTTGAGCCGGCGCGGTCTGGCCGTTTTGCGTCTTGATGATCGTGGTACCGGTTGTTCCAGTGGCGGGCCTCTATCCGCTGCCACCACGGCCGCGCGTGCCGACGATACGCGGGCCGCCGTGGCTTTTCTTCGCGGCAGAAGAAAAATCGACCCGCAAAGACTGGGACTGCTCGGAATTAGCGAAGGCGCCAACATCGCCGTTATGATTGCTGCCAAGGATATGTCCCTGCGCGGCGTTGTTGCGTTGGCGGCAACCGCAAGTCCCGGCTGGCAGGTTTGGAAATACCAAACCCGCTATCTAATCTCACTGGGTTTGGAGATGGATCACGCCAAGAAGAGGCGCTGGCTTGCGGGGGAAGACCCCGAGATTATTCTTGAGGAACGGGTCGCCGAGGCGCGCGCACATGTTCGTGCGGGCGAGGCCAATGCCTGGTGGACTTATTTCTTTCCCAACGACCCATCGACAGTGACGCCCATGATCACGAGTCCTGTCCTGATCCTGCATGGCGATCGCGATAGCAACGTGCCCGTCGCCCATGCGCAGAAACTGGCCCAGGCGGTCAAATCAGGAGGCAATCGTGACGTGACCATAAAGATTTTCCCCGATCATAATCATCTGTTCCTGCCGGATAAGGACGGAGGATTTAGGAACTACGGAAAACTGCTGCCTCATACCAACCAAGTCCCCGACAATGTTCTCAATGCCATTGCGGATTGGTTGGTCCAACGCTTGATGGCTGAGGCAAAATCATCGGTGAAATCATGATCAAAGGTCAGGCGCGGAATCGGATCGCGGCTGGACCGCAAAAGGTTGCGGCTTATGATGGCGTGAATGAGTGGCGCGGGAAAATCGGTTGATCTGATCGTGCTGGGCGCTGGCGCCGGCGGCATGACGGCAGCGGCGGTGGCTGCGGCCGAAGGGCTGGACGTGCTGCTGTTGGAAAAGGCGGCCCAAGTGGGTGGCACTACGGCGATCTCCGGTGGCATGGTTTGGGCGCCCAATAGCCATCTGGCCAATGCACCCGACAGCCTGGAACTGGCGGAGACCTACCTGGACGCCGCTGTGCCAACTGAGGCGGCACGCAACCAGCGCCGTGCCTTTCTGGAACATGCACCGGAGATGATCGCCTACTTGGAAGACCGCACGGCGGTCAAACTGCAGGCGGTTCCCATCTATCCGGACTATGAAGTCGATGCGCCTGGCGCCTCGAGCAAGGGGCGGGTGCTCGAGCCCGTTCGTTTTAATGCCCGTGAACTGGGGCCAAACTTCCGGATGGTGCGCCCGCCTCTGCCGGAATTCACCCTGTTCGGCGGCATGATGGTGGCCCGGCCCGACCTTGTACACTTCCGCAACGTCTTTCGTTCACCCCGCGCCGCCCTGCGTGTCGCCCGTCTGATGGCGGAATATGCCGCGCAGCGTCTAAGCGGCAACCATCGGGGTACCAGTCTGGTGTTGGGCAACGCCCTGGTGGCCCGATTGCTGAAGTCGCTCCTGGACCGCGGCGTAGAAGTTCGCTGTCAAAGCGAGGTTTTGGAACTTGTTGCAGGTGATGACGGCATTACCGGCGTTCATCTGGCGACGGCGAACGGCAAAGAAAGCATCGAGGCCCGCCGTGGCGTCGTTCTAGCTACGGGCGGTTTTTCCGCCGATGCATCCCTGCGGGAAAAACACCTCCCCCCACAGGCCCGGAACCTGACCGCCACCGCGGGCGTGGGTGCCGGCGATGGCCTGCGGCTGGGATTTTCCGCCGGCGGCCGCATGACGCCGGGGCCCTTCGGTTCCGCCTATTGGACCCCGGCCTCGCATTTCCGCGATGACCATGGCCGTCACGTGGTCTTTCCCCATACCGTAACCGACCGCGCCAAGCCGGGCCTGATTGCTGTCAATCGGCGAGGCCGACGCTTCACTAACGAAGCCGTTTCCTACCACCAATTCGTCACCGCCATGTTGCGGGATAGCAATGCCGAGGATGCGGTCCCCGCCCACCTTGTCTGCGACAGACGGTTCATTTGGAAATACGGACTTGGCGCCATTCGACCCATGACCTTGCGCCTGGGCCCCTACAAGGCTGCCGGTTATCTCAAGCAGGCGGACACCATTGCCGCGCTGGCCGCAAACCTGTCGGTCGATGCAGATAATCTAGAGGCAACGATCGACCGGCATAACGAAGATGCCCGCAAGGGCATCGATACGGAATTCGGCCGCGGGTCCAGCGTCTACCAGAAGTTCATGGGCGATGGAGAGAACGAGCCCAATCCCTGCATGGCGCCCATCGAAACACCGCCCTTCTACTCCATCGCGGTCTACCCGGCGGACCTGGGCACCGCCTGCGGCCTCGATTGCGATGAACACGCCCGGGCATTGGATGGCAGCGGACAGCCGATCAAGGGGCTCTATGCCTGCGGCAATGACATGAACGCGGTCATGCAGGGCGCCTATCCCGGCCCTGGCACCACCATCGGGCCGGCTATGACGTTCGGTTATCTCGCCGCCATGCACGCGGCGCACGGCGAGCACGCAAAAGGATAGGAACGCCATGAACAGCGGAAACCTTCTTAACGGCGGACAGATGATTATCGACTATCTGATCCGCGAGAACGTGCCCTATGTCTTCGGACTATGCGGCCACGGAAACATTGGCATCATCGACGCCATGTATGAACGTGCCGACGATATCAAGACCATCTCGGTGCATCACGAAAGCGTCTCGGGCTTCATGGCGGACGTCTACTACCGAGTCTCGGGACAGCCGACGGCGACCTTCACCTCCTGTGGGCCCGGCTCCGCGAACCTGCCCATATCGCTGGGCAATGCCTATCTGGATTCCGTGCCCTTCCTGGCGATCACCGGCAATGTACCCACCGGCCAGTTCAACCGGGGTGCCTTTCAGGAACTCTACCGCCATTACCAGGCCGACTTCCCCTCAACGGTGCAGGCCTATTGCAAGCGGGTCTATCAGCCGACCCGGGGCGATCAGGTGCCCCTCATGGTGCGCCAGGCCTGGAAGACCATGGTCACCGGCCGGCCTGGTCCCGTGGTGCTGGATGTGCCCTTTGATATCTTCAAGGAAGCCGCCGCCGAAGAGACCCCCAAACCGGAAGAATGGAGCCGCAATATCTCCTCACGCTGCGGCGCCGATCCGGACGGCGTGGTCAAGGCGGTGGACATGCTGCTCGCCGCCGAACGCCCCGTTATCGTAGTCGGACAGGGCGTGCGCTATGGCGGCGCGGCGGCGGAACTGCTGGCCCTGGCTGAAAGACTACAGATCCCGGTGGCGGCCTCCGCCAGCGGCCTGGGCGCGATCCCGGTGGAGCATCCGCTTTCCCTAGGTCTGGTGCAGCGCGGCGGCACCTATCAGGCAAATCACGCCTGCCGCCAGGCGGACGTTTTACTGGCGTTGGGCGTGCGTTTCGACGACCGCACCGCCAGCTCCTGGCTGCCGGGCTATTCCTTCACCATACCGCCCACCGAACTGATCCATGTGGACATCGATCCAGAGGAGATTGGCCGCAATTATCCCGTCGCCCTGGGCCTCATGGCGGATGTGCGCACCTTCCTGCGGCAGGTTCTAGGCGACCTGGACAGAAGAGCCCTCTCCGCGGAGCCGGGTGCAACCAGAAAACAGTGGCTGGCCGAGATCGAATCCTACCGGGCGGAGTGGGATGCCTTTGTCGCCCCCGGAATGACCGATGAGGCGACCCCGATCAACCCCCAGCGCGCCGCCGTGGAGATCGACAAGGCCCTGCCCGAGGACGCCATCCTGGTCAGCGATATCGGTGTGCACCACAATTGGCTTCTGCAGTTCTGCAATCCGACCCGGCCGGATTCCCTGATCGGCTCCATGGGTTTCGGCCCTATGGGGTTCGGCGTTGCCGGCGTGCTCGGCGCCAAGCTGGCGGCACCCGACCGGCCCGCCG
This sequence comes from uncultured Rhodospirillaceae bacterium, assembly GCA_964344935.1. Taxonomy (GTDB): domain Bacteria; phylum Pseudomonadota; class Alphaproteobacteria. The sequence goes on along the minus strand of CAYFPL010000003.1, from coordinate 574,886 downwards.
TCTCTGTCTGCGGCGACGGTGCCTTTTTCATGCATGCCAATGTCCTTGGCACGGCGGTGGAATACGATATCCCCGCCATCTGGGTGGTCTGGAACAACTACGCCTATGGCTCGATCCGCGGCCTGCAGCGGGGTTATTTGGAGAACCGGGAACTGGCCACCGACTTCCACCATCCCGAAAGCGGTGAACCCTACAATCCGGATTTCGCCGCCATGGCCCGCTCCGCGGGGGTGGAGGGTGTTTCCGTAGACCGGCCCGGCGATCTGGGCGATGCCATCCAGGCTGCCGTTGCCAGCGGCCGGCCCTATGTTATCGATGCCAACATCAGCGGCGATTTGAACCCGCCGGGCGCCGGCGTCTGGGAACTGCCCGGCATCGGCGTCAACGAACCGGCTATCGGCGAACGCTATGTGCCGTCGGAATAAGGGAGTTTGAAGCGAAGATGGATGCAACGGAACTCCACAAAGACGCCATCATCATCGATGCCACCTGCCCTCTGGCGCAAGCGGTGGGTTATGTGGATTGGTGGCGGGAAGGAGGCGCAACGGCGATTGCGCCGACGATCACCGGCATGAGCGGCAATGCCCGCAGCGGATTTGCCATGATCGGCGGCTGGCACCGTTATGCCAGGGAGCGCGGCGATACCATCATCATCTTGACGGCGGATGATATCGAACGGGCGAAGCGCGAAGAGAAACTGGGTCTGATCATTCACTGTCAGGGCACAGCGTTGATCGAGGATGAGCTTGACCTGCTCGACTCCTATCAGGCGGCGGGTCTCCGCATTGTACAGCTCTGCTATAACCGAAAGAACCTTGTGGGCGATGGCGCCGGCGAACGCACCGATGCGGGCCTGAGCCATTTCGGCGTCCGCATGATCGAACGTTTGAACGCGCTGGGCATGCTCGTCGATTGCGCCCATACAGGCCACCGCACCAGCATGGATGCGGTTGCGACCTCTTCAGCGCCGGTCATCATCTCGCACGCCAACGCGCGAGCGGTACAGGACAACGCCCGCAACATCGACGACGAACTGATCAAGGCGGTGGCCGCCAGCGGCGGCGTTATTGGCACGGTCGGCTTTCCCGCCTTCTTGACCTGGGATGGCCAGCCGAGCCTGGATCGGTTCATCGACGATATCGCCTACAAGGCCGATCTGGTGGGTATCGACCATGTGGGCCTGGGCATTGATTATTATCAGGGCCAGCATCCCATCGAGGACGATGCCAGCGCCCAGGCTCGCTATGAGAAGCTGGTGGCCGATGGTCATTGGCGGCCGTCTGAATACCCAGCCCCGCCTTACAAGTATCCTGCCGGAATAGAAACGCCCGAAACCCTGCCCAACTTGACGGCCCGCCTGCTCCAGCGCGGCTTCTCCGAGGATGATATCCGTAAGATCCTGGGCCTGAACTGGCTGCGGGTTTACCGCCAGGTCTGGCCGGCGTGATCAGCCATTTGCATGTCCTGCCGGATCTACTGAGACAATAGAGACGCCAGTTCGAAGCGGGCGATCTTGGCTGACGTGGTGCGCGGCCATTCGTCCGCGGTCATCAGCTTCATGCGGCGCGGCACCTTGAACGGTGCCATTTTCGCACCAGCCCATTCCCGCAATTCCTCCAGGCTCAATTCTTCACTACCGGGATGCAATTCGATGAAAGCGGCCGGCACCTCGCCACGCCGGTCGTCGACGACGCCCACCACCTGTACGTTGAAGACCTTGGGGTGGTGCTTCAGAACATTCTCGATCTCTACGGCGGCGACGTTTTCGCCGCCAACCTTGATCAGGTCCTTAACCCGGGTCACGAACTCATAACGTCCATCATCACGCCGGTGGAGGACATCTCCCGTCTTGAAAAACCCATCCTCGGTATAAAACTGGCTCCGTTCCTCGTCCGACAGGCCCTCGTACCATAAATGCGTGCGGCCCTTGTACCAGGCCTCGCCGGTGCCGACACCGTCCACCACCTCCCCGCTATCGGGGTTGACGAGCTTCATTTCGAAACCGGGCAACGGCTTGCCGCACGTGGTCAATTGGTGCTCCCGGCTATCGGTCGCCAATGAGGTCATGGAAATGCCGTGCAGCTCGGTCATGCCATAGATCTGTATGAAGTGCTCATAGCCGATGCGCTCCACCAGGGTGACGATATCCGCATGGGGCATGCTGGCCCCGCCGAAAAAGCCTACCCGCACTGAAGCAAACGCCTCGGGATCGAAAGCCGGGTCGTGGACGATTTCCTTCAGCATGAAGGGAATGCCTGAAAGTACGGTGATATTCTCCTCGCGGCAGCATTGCACGATGGCATCGGCATCGAACGTCGCCGACATGACGAGCGTGGCACCGTGCACCATGGCCGCCATGATGCACCAGAAATTACCGCCCACATAAAACACCGGAAACGTGGTCAGGACCCTGTCGTTGTGGTCCATCTCGGCGGCCAGGGTCGTCCAATTCCAGATATTGGAGGTGCAATGGTTTGGTAACACCGCACCCTTGGGATGGCCCGTGGTACCCGAGGTCCAGAAGATCCAGGCCGGGTCTTCCGGCCGCCGCGCCGCAGCCAGGGCTTCGTAATCCAAGTTCGATTTATTTTCTTCCGCCCGTTCAAGCAATGCATCGAGCCCGACGGTTCCGGGAACCTCAACATTGTCTACCAACACGATGTTTTTTAGTTCAGGTAGCCCCTCGATGTCGGCGGTTTCGCCCTGCCCGATTTCGCCGCCGGCCATCTCGTACAGACGGACAAGATAGTTGTTGGTGAGAAAACTCGTCTGGGTGATGAGGACCTTGGCATGGGCGTTCTTGAGAACAAATGCGGCTTCGCCGGCCCGAAAGCGGGCATTGATCGGGACGATCAGCACGCCAAGCAAGGCGCAAGCGAATTCCGCGAAAACCCATTCGGGGCAATTGGCCAACCACACCGCCACCCGATCGCCGGCCTTGCAGCCGAGGGCGTCCAGCGCCGTCGTCAGCTTTTCAACTTCCTCTCTGACTTGGGCATAGTTGTAACGGCGGCCGTCGGCACTGACGATGGCTTCTTTTTCCGGCAGGCGCCGGGTCGTCCGGATATACGCTTCCGCGACGGTTTGCGGAATATCTTGCACTGAAGTTTCCCCCTATCTCACGACGCCGGTAGGCAACGCTGCCGTATCCGACACCCATTAGTGCCATGCCGCCGCCGTTGTATCCACATTTTTGCGCCATTATGCGGCCGACAAGGTGAATAAGGAGCCTGACGAACTCTCAAAAATCTCTATTCTTGTCGTCAGGGGTCAATTCATGCGCGGCCGTCCGGCCGTTGCGGAAAACAATTCAAGAGGATGGAACGGATGAGTGGACGACTGGACGGCAAGGTTGCCGTGATCACGGGCGGGGCCAGCGGCATGGGGCAGGCAACGGTGTACCGCTTCCTGGCCGAGGGGGCGGCAGTCGTGATCGGCGACCTGAATGCCGAGACCGGGGCCGAAACCATGGCCGAGATCGAACGCCGTGGCGCTGGCGATCGGGCTGCCTTCATAGTTACGGACGTGGCCGAGGAAGCGGATATCGAGGCCCTGGTTGGAAAGGCCACCGGTCAGTTTGGCAAGCTGGATTGCATCTTCAACAATGCCGGCATCGGCGGCGCCATAGGGCCCATCAGCCAGACCCGGGTTGAGGAATGGGACTTCACCTTCAACGTCCTGGTCCGCAGCGTCTTTCTGGGCATCAAGCATGGGGCCCGGGTGATGCAGGAACAGGGCACGGGCGGCAGCATCATCTCCACCTCTTCCGTCGCGGGACTGGGCGGCGGTGCCGGGCCGCATGCCTATTCCGCCGCCAAAGCAGCTGTGGCCAACCTGACCCGGGCCGTCTCCGGCGAACTGGCCAATTACCGCATCCGGGTCAACGCCATTGCGCCGGGCGTGATCAATACGCCCCTGTTCCAATCGGGCCGCAGGGAAAAAATGGAAGCATTCGCTTTGGCCAAGAACCCTTGGCCGCGCCTGGGCAATGGTGACGATATTGCCAATATGGCGGTGTTTCTGGCCTCGGATGAATCGGAGTACGTCTCCGGCCAGAACATGGTGGTCGACGGCGGCCTCACCGCAAACGGCCCCGACATGTGGGGCCGTGGCCCGGACAGCCCCATGCTAAGAAAAGCCGGCGTCACCCACGGCTCAACCGGCCGGGAAAACGAAATCAGAGACGTAGACTCCTAAATCATTTCAATGGCTTGAATTGATGCGCATTGATTCCTAAGGCGTTCTTGAAAATTAATTGAACAATGTTCATTGACAAGATTGTGGCTGCTTCCCATGTCATGGCGGACACAACGATGGAGGTTAGACAATCAATGCTGACGAAGATATTTACCGCCGTGCGTGCGGCCGGGCACGAGACCGGCGAGGCAGTGGTCAATCAACAGGCGCTGCGAATTCTGGCCCAGGAAATCCGTGACGCGGAGGCTACGCTGCGCACCTCGACCCAGGAGCTGGTCGCCGTCATGGCCCGGCGCAAAGCGGAAACCCGGTCCCGCGAAGCCGTGGAAAAATCGATCACAGACGGCGAGGCCCAGGCCCGTGCGGCGGCTGAGGCCGGTGAGGCCGAACGGGCCCTGGAGATCGCCAAGCGCGTGGTCGATCTGAACCGGCGCCGGGACGGTCACGACGACAGCCTGCGGGCGATGAACGATTATATCGATCGCATGCGCCAATCACTGGACGAGGCTGAGGGGCGCATCGCCGAGATGAAGCAGGAATTGTCGTTCGCCAAGGCACGGGATGCCATGCAGCGCATCGACGGGCGCATCCGTAAGGACTGTCGCAACAGCCGCAACGCCCTGGGCGAGGCCGAGGAAACCCTTCAGCGGGTCAAATCCTTGCAACAGCAGCGGGAGGACGAACTGGCCGCCTGCGCCGAATTGAGCGCGGGCCGGGCGCAGTCACCTGCGCGGGCCGAGGCCAGCGACCGCCGCGCTGCCCGTGACGACGCGGCGCGAGAGCTGCTCCGCCGCATTACCGCCCCCACCCCTGATCAAAGCAACACCAACGGCAACACCAACGAAGGAGACGACCGATGATCTACAACGATTCCCCCGCCTGGGCGATGTACTGCTATGCCAGCTTCGCCATCGCCGTTCTGATGATGGCTGCCGGCGTGTTCGCCGTGGAAGGCGACCTGGGCGTTAAGGCCTTCTTCGGCATGGGCACGGTGTTCCTGATCTCTTCCACCTTCAATCTCTCGAAAATGCTCCGTGACCGTTACGAAGGGACAAAATTGGTCAACCGTATCGACGAAGCCAAAACGGAACGGCTATTGAAGGATTTCGATCCGGCCGAATAACCAACCCCAAAATCGGCCTGGTCCGGTAATGCCGGATCGGGCCGCCGTGTTTCTTGGCGTTACAACCGATAGACTCTTGCAGCATTGCGCTGAAACATCGATCGCCTATCGTCGTCGGAAAAATCGTCGGTGGCTTCAAAAAATCCTTCAAAAATCGTCTTGAAGCTGCCGACCAGGCTGTCGACGGGATAGTTGGAGGCGAACATGCAGCGTTCGGTGCCGAAGATGCGAATGCAGTCCCTGATCACCCCCACCTGACGCTGCAAATGCCACGGATGCCCCGTCTCGCCGATGCCGGAGATTTTCAGACATACGTTGGCTTGGTCGGCCAGTTCTTCCATACCGGCGCGCCAGGCGGCGAGGCCCGCTTCACTCCGGTCCTCGGGCACGCCGGCATGATTGAGCACCATGGGAATATCGGGGAAATCCCGGGCCAGGGCCGCGGCCTCGCCCAGATGCCAATAGCGGGTCTGCAGTTCGTAGTGCAGGCCGTGCTTGGCAAGGAGGGCATAGCCCCGGCGCCAATCCGGGTCGGACATGGAATCGGGCAGACCAGACCGGAACGTATCGGGAGAGGCCGTGGCGGCGGGTTTTTGGCGAATGCCGCGGACCAGGGGATAGGCCGACTGGGCAGCCAGCACGTCGGCAATGTCGTCCCGGGCGAACCAGGCCTGGGCGACGATGGCGTTCGGCAAACCTTCCGCTTCCGCAAGGTCATGCAGCCAGCGGGTCTCGCCCACCGGATCGGCCGGGTTCCATTCCGCTTCCACATGCACCGTCCCGGTAATCTCGAAATCGGCTGTGTCGCGGCGGTAGTCACTGGGCAAATAGTCTCGCAACAAGGGCGCCACCGGGCCGTAACGGTGCGGCGGCGGATCGGAGCCGTCCAGCCAGGGATAGTTACCTTTGCCGAGGCGCCAGAAATGCTGGTGGCAATCGATAACGGGATTGGGAAAACTCATTCGACGATGTCATCCACCAGATGCCGGCCATCCCTGTCCTCGATCTCCAGCACCCAGATGTCGGGATCCATGTTCAACTGCCGTTCGATATAGGCATCCGCTTCTGCCTCCGGCACCAGGTCCGGGCCCGTGGCCCGGCGCCATTGCCGGCCGCCTTCCATGGTGTTGGCCGGCGCCAGAACCATGCAACCGGGGCCCAGGTGATTGACCTTGATGATCAGGGCGCCGGCCTGATCATCGCCCCGGCGCACCACCATGGCCGGAATGGCCAGGGCACCGCATTTTCGGATATGGGCCTTGATCCACAATTCCGCCGTAACGCGTGGCTGCATCAGACCTTCCCATGGCGGTGGCAGTCGACCACATGGTCGTTGATCATTCCCACCGCTTGCATAAAGGCATAGCAGATGGTGGGCCCGCAGAACTTGAAACCCCGCTGTTTCAGATCCTTTGACATGGCCTCGCTGGCGGCATCCTGGGTGGGGATTTCCGCCATGCTTCGCGCCGTTGTCACCACGGGCTTGCCGTCGACGAAGGCCCATAGATAGTCGGCGAAGGCGCCATTCCCCGCTGACATAATGTCGAGCCAGACCTTGGCGCCGGCGATGGTTCCAACAATTTTTGCCCGGTTTCGGACAATACCGGCATCGGCCATCAGCGCCTCGACCTTGGCATCGTCATAGGTGGCGATCACCGCCGGTTCAAAACCGTCAAAGGCGGCACGAAAATTGTCCCGTTTGCGCAATATGGTGATCCAGGACAAACCGGCCTGAAAGCCGTCCAAGATCAGCTTCTCGAACAGGGCGCGGTCATCCCATTCTGGGACGCCCCATTCTTCGTCGTGATAGGCGATGTAGACGGGATCCTTGTCGCCGCACCAGGCACAACGGATCAGGCCGTCTTCATGGCGGATTGTCACTTACTCCGGCTCCTGCAAATCGAACTCCGCCCAGTCGGGCAGGCGTGCGGTTACGACCGTATCGCCGCATTTTAATGGCACTTCCAGCCCGCCGGCCTCCGCCAGACGGTCGAGACGGACCAGGGCCAGACCCCGATCGCCACGGCCCGAGCGCATGGAGGCCACCTCGCGCTCGCCCGCCATCAGCGGGGTATTGGGTTCCGGCAACGGGCCATCCAGGGAAACGGGCAGCAACCGCTTGCGCACCAGGCCGCGATACTTGGTGCGCGCCGTCAACTCCTGGCCCACGAAACAGCCCTTGTCGAAATCAACGCCGTGCAGGGCATCCAGATTGCTTTCCAGCACCAAAGATTTGTCCACCACCAAATCCCGGCCGCTATCGGGCAAGGCCAGGGAAAGGCGGTGATCGTCATAGTCAACCTCATCGCCGGCGGCAAATCCCGCCGCCGCCAGAGTTTGGTCAGCCTGTCCGGCCGGCGCCAAAATCCTCGTGCCTGCGGCTTCCAGGCGTGGGTCCGTAAAGGCAACTCCGTCAGCAAAGGCCTTGGCTGCGCCGGCACTCCCGTCCAAACCGATGTCGCCATCGAAAACAGCATGTACGGTCCAGTCTTCAAGAGACTCGATGGCAACATCCGCCCGCAGTCGGTACATGTTCAGTCGCTTGGCCAAGTCGTTGAGTCGGGCCGCCTCGCCGTCCAGCAGAATATCCTCGCCCTGCTGGGCCAGGAAAAAATCGAACAAGTACTTTCCCTGCGGCGTCAGCAGGGCACTATAGACGGCCTGTTCCGGCGACAGATCGTCGAGATCCCGCGTCACCAAGGCCTGCAGAAAAGTCCTGACATCGCCGCCCGACAGCCGCAGCACCCCACGCCCCGGCAATAGACAATAATTCGCTTCCATCACTTACTCCCCACTGGGTATACATGCACCCGGGCGCGGCCCTTGGCAAGGGGCCGGGACGGCCCGCGATCCTGGCCAGCCACCATTCCAAAGGGACCCGCCGGACCGGCGATGAAAATCCTGTTCATTTCCCATAACCGCCTCGGCGATGCGGTGTTATCCACCGGCCTGCTGGCCCATTTGATGCAGCAGTATCCATCCGCCGAAATCACAGTGGCCTGCGGCCCGATCCCGGCACCGCTGTTGGCGCTGGCGCCCAACGTGGTGGAGGTCATCGCCATGGAAAAGGCACCCTTGGCGGGGCATTGGCGCCGCCTTTGGGGCCAGACTGTGGGCCGGCGCTGGGACCTGGTCGTGGACCTGCGGTCTTCCGCCCTGGCCTGGCTGCTGTGGGCGGCTGAACGGCGGGTCATGGCATCCGATGGCGGGCATCTTCACCGGGTGCGCCACGCCGCCCAGGTACTGAACCTGCCCGAGCCACCGGCACCGAAATTGTGGACACATCCCGAACATGAACAGACCGCCGCCGCGCATATCCCCGACGGCGCACCGGTCCTGGCCCTCGGTCCAACGGCGAATTGGGGCGGCAAGCAATGGCCGATTGAGCGGTTTCTCGACCTTGCCCTGCGCCTCGGCGCGGCGGACGGCCCACTGCCCGATGCCAGGTTCGCCGTGTTCGGCACTGCCGGCGAGCGGCCCGCCGCCGCCCCCTTGCTGAACGGATTGCCGGCAGAGAGAACAATCGACCTCATGGGCCGGATCGAACTGCCCGTCGTGCTGGCCTGCCTACGCCGCGGCGACATATACATCGGCAACGATTCGGGCCTGATGCACATGGCTGCCGCCGCTCAGACCCCGACTTTGGGTTTGTTCGGCCCCAGCCGAGAGGAATTGTATGGTCCATGGGGGGAAAAGGCCGCCGCCGTGCGCACCGACCGCAGCTTTGACGACATCCGCAGCGATCCGGCGTACGATTACCGCAAACAGGATAGCTGGATGGCCACATTGTCGGTTGAAAAGGTGGAGACGGCGGCGCGGTCTCTGTTGCAACGGGTTCGCAAATGAGCGAACCGGTTCTCTCGGCGCTGGTGGTTGCCCACAACGAAGAAGCACAGTTGGCGGACTGCCTGCGCACCCTGGATTTCACGGACGAACTGGTGGTGGTGCTGGACAAATGCACCGACGACAGCAAATCCATCGCGCAAGCGTTCGGCGCCCGCCTGGTGGAGGGGGCATGGGAGATTGAGGGCCATCGCCGAAATGCCGGACTGGCGGCTTGCAACGGCACTTGGATACTAGAGGTGGATGCCGACGAGCGCGCCAACGAGACGTTGGGGGCGGAGATCAGGGCCGCCATTGCGGGCAAGGACGGTGGCTATTTCCTGTTGCCCTTCGACAACTACATCGGCGAGCGTTTGGTGCGTCACGGTTGGGGCGGCTCATGGGGAGTCTCCGCCGCGCCCAGACTATCGGCCAAGGGTGCGAAGACCTGGGGCGAACAACGAATCCACCCATCTCTCAGCCTTTCGGGCCCGCGGCGTTGGCTGAAAACACCGATCCGCCATAATGTTGACAGAAATATCTCGGATATGTTGCAGCGCCTGGACCGCTACACCACGGCGAAGGCAGCAGATCTGCGCGCGAGCGGCGACATTGGTAGTTTGGGCAGCAACATACGGCGAATGTTTTCTCGGTTTGGCAAATGCTATCTCGCCCGCAAGGGCTATCGCGAAGGGGCCTATGGCTTCTTGATCGCTTTGATGGCGGCCCTGTACCCAATCCTCTCCCATTTAAAAGCCCGGTTGGAGCAGGACTGAACCATGCGTGTGTTGCAAAGCATGGCGGGCGCGCGCCACGGCGGGGCGGAAGCATTCTTTACCCGCCTGGTTTTGGCCTTGCATAGGGCCGGTTTGGACCAACGGGTGGTTTTGCGTCGGGATCCAGCCCGGGAAAGACAATTGGCGGATGGCGGTGTCGCCGCGCAACCGCTTGGTTTCGGCGGCAAACTGGACATCGCCACGCGCCTCGGCCTGCGGCGGGAAATCAGCCGCTATCAGCCGGACGTGGTGTTGAGCTGGATGAACCGGGCGGCCGGGTTCTGCCCCAATCCGCGCGGTCGTTTCGTCCATTGCGGCCGCATGGGCGGTTACTACAACCTGAAATACTACCGCACCTGCGACCACCTGATCGGCAACACCCATGGCATCGTCCAATACCTGGTCGAACAGGGCTGGCCAACGGATCGCGCCCATTACCTGCCGAATTTCGTCACAGCCGACGCGGCAGAGCCCACGCCCCGGCAGGAGCTTTCCACGCCCAATGACGGCGCGGTGGTCCTGGCATTGGGCCGTCTGCACGAAAACAAGGGCTTTGATGTCCTCATCCAAGCCATCCGTAAATTGCCGGATGTCTATTTGTGGCTGGCGGGCGAAGGGCCATTGGAAGCAGTGTTGAAGAGACAGGCCGTACATTTCGGCGTGGCGCCGCGTATCCGTTTTCTCGGCTGGCGCGACGATCCGGCCCCCCTTTTTGCCGCCGCCGACCTGGTTGTCTGCCCATCTCGCATCGAACCCCTGGGCAATGTGGTGATCGAGGCCTGGGCCCGGCACCGGCCCATCGTCGCGGCAGCCGCGCAAGGACCCGTGGAACTAATCCGGGATGGCGAAAACGGCTTGTTGGCAGCCATGGATGACGCGGACGCCTTGGCGCGGGCAATGGGACAAGTATTGACGACGCCCGCATTGGCGCGCAGCCTGATTGATTCCGGACATGCGGATTATCTATCTAACTTCAGCGAAGACATCGTCGTGAAGCGGTATTTAGAGTTCTTCGAGAAGGTGGCCGGCTGATGTGCGGCATAGCTGGCATCATGACGTCGAATGGCGGAATGATCGATCAAGCGGCACTTACCGCCATGCAAGCCGCATTGGGCCACCGCGGGCCTGATGGCACTGGTCAATTCATGGCTGATGATATCGCTCTGGCCCATACCCGCCTGGCCATTATCGATCTGGAAACCGGCGACCAACCGATTACCGGGCCGGATGGAGCCGTCCTGATCGCGAATGCGGAAATCTACAACTATCTTGAGCTCCGCGAGGAGCTGGATGATGCGCCGTGGCGAACCAAATCCGATTGTGAACCGGCGCTGTTTCTCTATCGCCGAGACGGCGTCGATTTCGCCGAGCATTTGCGCGGCATGTACGCCATCGCCATTTACGATCCTGGCGAGGGACAGCTGCTGTTGGCCCGGGATCCATTCGGCATCAAACCGATCTATTACGCCGAGGGCGACTTCGGCTTTGCCTTTGCATCCGAAACCGACGCCCTGATCCGTTCCGGCTTGCTGGAAGGCGGCATCGCATCCCGGCCCATGAACGAACTGCTGCAAATGCAGTTCACGACAGGTCGGGGCAGCATTCACGAAGGCATCCATCGGGTTTTGCCGGGTGAAACGCTTGTGATCTCTCACGGCCGCATCGTTGACCGCCGGCGCCGGATAGCGCTGCCCCTGGAACGGCCGCGCGATCTGGACGAGGAGCCGGCCCTGGCAGAACTCGAACAGGTTCTGTTGGACAGCGTCGAGGTGCACCAGCGCGCCGATGTGCCCTATGGCATGTTTCTTTCGGGCGGCATCGACAGTTCCTCGCTGTTGACATTGATGGCGCGGCTGAACGAGCAGCCGGTGCGTGCCTTCACAGCCGGCTTCCCCGGCACCGAAGCCCATGACGAACGCGCTCAGGCCCGGGCTGTGGCACAGCATCTCGGCGCCGAGCATCACGAGATTACTTTCGACGAAAGTGATTTTTGGTCTCTGCTGCCTGAAGTAGCGGCCAGCCTAGACGACCCGGCGGCGGACTATGCGGTCCTGCCCACCTACAAACTTGCCGCTAGCGCCAAGGCGGCCGGGCTGAAGGTTGTGCTCTCGGGTGAGGGCGGGGATGAGCTTTTCGCCGGCTATGGCCGCTATCGCGATGCGCAGAGGCCCTGGTGGGTAGGTGGTCCACGGGCCATGCGGCGAACCGGCCGTTTCGACCGCATGGGAGTGCTGCGCCAGAGTTCCGATACCTGGCGTGACGGCATCCACGCTGCCGAGAGTACGCTGGGTGCCGCCGATCTGAGCCGGCTGCAACTGGCTCAGGCCATTGACTGTGCTGCCTGGTTGCCCAACGATCTGCTGATCAAGCTCGACCGGTGCTTGATGGCCCACGGGGTTGAGGGTCGCACCCCGTTCCTGGACCCTGTGGTGGCGGATTTTGCATTTCGTCTGCCCGATAATCTGAAGCTGCGTGACGGCAGGGGCAAATACCTGCTGCGGCGCTGGCTGGCGGAAGCCAATCCAGTGGCCAAACCATTTGCCCGCAAACAGGGCTTTACAGTTCCAGTGGCGGAATGGATCAGGGGGCGGGGTGCCGAGTTGGGACCGCTGGTGGCGCGCCAGCCAGGCATCGAGGCCATCGCCAGGCCCGATCAGGTGGCGGCGCTATATCTCAAGGGCGGCAAGCGCCAGGGCTTCGCTGCCTGGACTTTGTTGTTCTATGCCCTGTGGCACCGTCGCCATATCCTTGACGTTCTGCCCCAGGGCGACGTCTTCCAGACCCTGGCCGCAACATAGGAGGTCATCATGACCGAAACCTACGATCTGATCATACGCGGCGGCACCCTGGTGACCCATGACGGTATCGCACCCGGTGACGTAGGTGTCCGGGAGGGACGCACGGTCGCGATCGGCGATCTGTCCCAGGCCTCGGCCGGCGAAACCGTGGACGCCACGGGTCTGCATGTGCTGCCTGGCGTCATCGACACCCAGGTGCATTTCCGTGAACCGGGCAATGAGCACAAGGAAGATCTGGATGCGGGTTCCAGAGGTGCGGTCCTGGGCGGTGTCACCGGTGTCTTCGAAATGCCCAACACCTCGCCGCTGACCACGGACCCCGGCGCCATGGCCGACAAGCTGGCCCGCGCCAAGAACCGCATGTGGTGCGAACACGCTTTCTATATGGGCGGCACCGGCGAGAACGCGGAACAACTGGCGGAACTGGAACGGCTGCCGGGATGCTGCGGCGTGAAGATATTCATGGGCTCGTCCACGGGCAATCTGCTGACCGAGGATGACCCAACCCTGCGCCGTATCCTTGGCACCATCAGACGGCGCTGTGCGGTGCATGCCGAGGACGAGCCCCGCTTGAAGGAACGCCATCACCTGGCGGTCGAAGCTGCCGATCCCGCCGCCCATCCCGTCTGGCGCGACACCGAAACGGCTCTGCGCGCCACCAAGCGCCTGATCGCCATTGCGCGGGAGACCGGGGCCCGGGTGCATGTGCTTCACATCACGACGGCGGACGAGATGCGGTTTCTGGCCGACCATAAGGACATCGCCTCGGTCGAAGCGACGCCGCAACATCTGACGCTTGCCGCCCCGGACTGCTATGCCGAATTGGGCACCCGGGCACAGATGAACCCGCCGATCCGGGACGAGAGTCACCGCCAAGGCCTGTGGTGGGGGCTGAACCAAGGCGTGGTCGATGTGATCGGTTCCGACCATGCACCACACACCTTGGCGGAAAAGGCGGAAACCTATCCGGCGAGCCCCTCGGGCATGCCGGGCGTGCAGACCCTGTTGCCCATCATGCTGGACCATGTCGCCGCCGGCCGGCTTAGCCTGTTGCGGGTGATGGATCTGTTGTGCGCCGGCCCAGTGCGATTGTTCGGCATCGCCGGCAAGGGGCGCATTGCCGTCGGCAACGATGGCGATTTCACCCTAGTGGACTTATCGGCGAAGCGGCAAATCCTGGATCAGGATATGGCCAATCGCTCCGGCTGGACGCCGTTTCATGGCCGCGAAGTCACCGGCTGGCCCATGGCGACGATCATTCGCGGCCGAATGGTGATGCGGGACGGCGAACTGCTTGGTTCAGCAATTGGTGAACCCATGCGCTTCGGCGAATGCTTGCCGGGCTGAAATCAAGCGCTATGATCCGCGCTGGAATTCTTAACAACACATAATCATAGGAAGCGGCGATGAGCGATACGTTCAAGGCCTGGTGGGCCACGGAAGTTGATGGCAAGGCAAATGTGGAATTGACCGACGTGGCCGACAGCGAACTTCCGGCTGACGAAGTGACGGTGGGCGTCAAATACTCCACCATCAACTATAAGGACGGCATGGCCGTTCAAGGCAACATCAGCAAAATCATGCGGGCCATGCCCATGGCGCCGGGCATCGACTATGCCGGTGTCGTGGAAGCTTCGGATTCGGACAAATTCACGGTCGGTGACGAAGTGGTTTTGACTGGCTGGGGCGTGGGCGAAGGCGTTTCAGGCGGCCTCTCGCAGCGCGCCCGCGCCAAGGCGGACTGGCTGGTCAAGAAGCCGGACGGATTGAGCCTGCAGCAGACCATGGCCATAGGAACGGCCGGTTTCACTGCCATGATGAGTGTGCTGGCTTTGGAAGACGCGGGCGTGACGCCCGACAGCGGCGACGTCATTGTTACAGGCGCGGCTGGCGGCGTCGGCTCCGTTGCCGTGGCGATACTGGCCAACCTGGGCTACAACGTCGCCGCCTCCACTGGCCGCGAAAGCGAACACGACTATTTGAAGGGCCTTGGCGCCACTTCCATCGTGCCGCGGTCGGAATTGAGCGAGCCTGGGCGGCCTCTGGCCCGGGAGACTTGGGCCGGCGGGATCGACACCGTCGGCAGTCAAATCTTGGTCAACGTTCTGGCGGCAACCAAATCCCTGGGCACAGTAGCCGTATGCGGTCTGGCCGCGGGGCCTGATCTGCCGGGCACGGTTCTGCCATTCATCCTGCGAGGTGTGCGCATCTGGGGTATCGACAGCGTCTACTGTCCTGCTGAACGCAGGGCCCAGGCCTGGGCCCGCCTGGCCACGGACCTGCCCCTCGACAAGCTCGATGCCATGACGGAAGTCCGGCCCATGGCCGATGTCCCGGCGGTCACAGCGGATATTCTGAAAGGCCAGGTGCGTGGCCGCACCGTGATCGATGTAAACGCTTAGAATTGCCAACAATCGAGGTGGAAATGGACAAGGATTTACAGGGGAGTGAGCCGTTACGGCTGACCGCCCTGGCCCACGGCGGCGGTTGAGGGTGCAAGATCGCCCCCGCCGTGCTGCGGGAGCTGCTTGCCACTTTGCCTAAGCCTGATGAAAACGCCGAACTACTGGTCGGCAACGACACCGGTGACGATGCCGCCGTCTATCGCCTGGATGACGAACGGGCGATGGTGGCGACGACGGATTTCTTCATGCCGGTGGTCGACGACCCGTTCGATTTCGGCCGTATTGCCGCCACCAACGCGCTCTCGGACGTCTATGCCGTGGGTGGCCGCCCGGTCATGGCCCTGGCTATCTGCGGCATGCCCGTCGACAAGGTTCCCACGGATGTCATTCAGCAGGTTCTGGCCGGCGGCGCCACCGTCTGCAAGGACGCCGGCGTGCCTGTCGCCGGCGGCCATTCCATCGATACGTTGGAACCAATCTATGGCCTCGCCGTGATCGGCCTGGTGGATACGGACAAGATCAAGCGCAATGTGGGCGCCCTGCCGGGTGATGCCCTGATTCTAGCCAAGGGCCTGGGCACCGGTTTCATGTCGAACGCCGTGAAATCGGGTACGCTGTCACAGGAAGGCTATGCCGAAATGCTGGCCGCCACCACGAAGTTGAACGATGTGGGCATGGTACTGGCCGCTCGTGATGACATCCACGCCATGACCGATGTCACCGGCTTTGGCCTGCTGGGGCATTTGAGCGAAGTGTGCCAGGGCTCAGGCGTGGCCGCAGCCCTGGATCTGGACGCCATTCCCATGTTGAAGGCAGGCCGGGAACTGGCCGAGGCGGGCGTGAACACAGGCGCCGCCGGCCGCAACCGCACGGCCTTTTCCGAGTACGTTGCCTTACCCGATGATCTGCCCGATTGGCGCAACAATATGCTCTATGATCCGCAGACGGCCGGGCCGCTCTTGCTGGCTTGCGATCCCACCGGGGCGGATGACGTCCTGGCCCTGTTGCGGGAACAAGGCTTTGACGCGGCTGCCGTGATCGGTCACTGCAGGGTGGGCGAACCGACCATCACCGTCAGCTAGAAATATCCTCAGGCGGAGATTTCCAATGCCGCGCCCTGGCGCAGAATAGTTCTGGCCGCGTTCGTGTCCGAGCCGTCGTTATTGTGCAGGCAAAGGCCCGGGTGCAGCCGGGTCGGTCCCTTGGACCCAGCCCTGGCCTGGACGATTACTCGTTTCGCCGCCCTGTCCGGCTTCGGCCACAATGGACAGACCACCAGCTCGCCAGCACCGCCGCGCAGGCCGGCCAGCAGCGTGTCCAGCCGTTCCGCGCGATGGATAACGGTTATGGTGCCGCCGGGTGCCGTGCGGCGCAGACAGAATGAAAGCCATTCTTCCAACGGCGTCTCGCCCTCGCCATGGGCCGCCGCCTTGCCGGCATCTGGCGAGGCAGAGGCCCGGCCGGCGGCATAGAACGGCGGGTTGCAAACTACATGGTCAAACACTTCGCGGCCAACTTCCGGGGGCGGCTGTCGGATATCCCCCGCCATTACGCTGACCCGGCCGGCAAGATCGTTGTCGCGGATATTATCGTTTGCAAGGCGCACCAGGTCTTCCTGAAGTTCCAGGCCCAGAACCGAAACATCGCCGCAGCGCGCGGCAAGGCACAGCGATACACCCCCCACACCGGCACCGGCGTCGAGCACGACTTCTCCGGACCGCGCCGGCACCGCGGCGGCCAAAAGTATTGCATCCGAGCCGGCACGGTAGCCCTGCCGGGGCTGGCGCAGACGAATACGGCCGTCGAGCAGACCGTCGTGGGTCAGTTCCATATGCAGCCCCGTTCAGATCCCGGCATCCGCCAATAGGGCACGGGCCTCCGTCTCGTCGTCGTCGAGGATCATGAGACGGCGATTGAAGGCACCGATGGAGCCTTCGGTATTGGAAATATGGTGGTCGAGGAGAACGAATTCGATGCCCGCGTCAGACAGCAGAGCCTGCACCCAGGACAACATCACCATGTCGTTGCTGCGCAACAGTTCGATCATTTTTGTTCTTCCCGCGAATGCAGCCTTGCAATTCGACCACCGAATGCAGTCTATAGGGCTGGCGGCGCCGAGTCGCCAAGAACCAGAGGGACATCCGTGGCGGATATCATACAGTTGGAAGGGGCAGGACCCCGGCGGGCCTCGATGGAGCCTTTGATGCAGTTGGTGGGTGACGACCTGAGCAAGGTCAATCACACCATTCTCGACCGCATGGACAGCCGGGCGCCGCTGATCCCGCAGTTGGCCGGTCACATCATCGCCTCGGGCGGCAAGCGGCTGCGGCCCATGCTCACGCTCGCCTGTTCCAGGTTGTGCGGCTATGTGGGCGAGCGGCAGATCGGCCTGGCCGCGGCGGTGGAGTTCATCCATACCGCTTCCCTTCTGCACGATGATGTTGTCGACGAGAGCGATATGCGCCGGGGCGATGCCACGGCAAACGTATTGTGGGGCAACCAGCCCAGCGTTTTGGTGGGGGATTTCCTGTTCTCCCGCGCCTTTCAGATCATGGTGGCCGACGGCAGTTTGGAAGTGTTGCGGGTCCTGGCCAATGCTTCCGCCATCATCTCGGAAGGCGAGGTGATGCAGTTGGAGACCCTGAACAACATCGAAATCCCCGAAGAACGCTACCTGGAAGTGGTCTCGGCCAAGACCGCGGCGCTGTTTTCTGCGGCCTGCCGCATCGGCGCCGTAATTGCAGGTCGGGGCCGGTCCGAGGAGGACGCCCTGGAAAGCTTCGGCCGCAACCTTGGCATCGCCTTCCAACTGGTGGACGACACCTTGGACTACTCCGCCCAGCAGGCCACATTGGGCAAGACCGTGGGCGACGATTTCCGCGAGTGCAAGGTGACCCTGCCGGTGCTGCTGGCGTTTCGCCGCGGCGACGAGGGGGAGCGGGCGTTCTGGAAGCGTTGCATTTCCGACGGCGAACAGGCCGACGACGATTTGGATCGCGCTATGGATTTGCTGCACCAAAGCGGCGCTCTGGTGGATTCCATTGAACGGGCCCGCCACTATGGCGCCATGGCCCGCGATGCCTTGGGCATTTTCCCGGACGGCGAGGCCAAGCGCGCCCTGACGGACGTGGTCGATTTCTGCATCGAGCGGGCCTATTAGGGCACAATGAAGCGGTCTTGCCGAGTTCGCCTTCGGGCGCTATAAGCACCCGTCCCGCCGCGATGGCCGGCGGGCCATATGATCGGAGTGTAGCTCAGCCTGGTAGAGCACCGTCTTCGGGAGGCGGGGGTCGGAGGTTCAAATCCTCTCACTCCGACCATTATTTTCCCAGCAAAATCAACGTCTTAAGTAATTTACTTAGCTCCGGACTAATTGGAACAAAACTAAAACAATGCCCCATTGGGGCGTATGATTTGTCCAACTGAAGGACTCTATTCTTGAGATTATGTCGCGGACCCGCGTGTCTGAACTTTCTCCTGCGCTTCTGATCGACTGCATGAAACGAGTTAATCACCTTGCGGGACCTCGAGACTTCCTATGTTCGTTGGCAGTCTCTAGACGCGGATTAAGCAAGCCCAACAGTAATTAATTCACGGGATAAGCCGACAGGCCGCACGGATCCTAGGGACCGGCCGGACAAGACGGACCAAATGCACCGGACGGACCAGACGGACCAGGCGGACTGGACGGACCAAACGGACCGGACGGACCGGACGGACCGGACGGACCGGACGGATCAGACGGACGGGACGGGTCCGACTGTCCAAAGGAATTTGTTAACTGCAAGATTGGCCGGCGTCGATCGGGGTCTCGCCACCCCGGACGACCAGTGAATAAGTCTATTAACGAGCCAGCAAATGGGGAAAACATTGCAGGGTAAACGAATCGTTAACTGCACTAGCTGCCGAATCTGTAAGTTTGCCGGGCATCGCAGGATCGCGCTTATGTAAACTCCACACTATTCAGGTCATTCACATCATAGTCGCGCCGACAAGTTTTTCGCAATTTTCTGCCATTCCCGTGCGAATAATTGGGAAATCCTTAATATTTTCCTAACAAACACCCGACCGATGGCGAAAAGGCCTTGAAGTTGCAGGTATTTAGGTGAATACGGGCAATTCGGAACGGCCACACCATCAGATTTGATAGCGTGGCCGTTGCCGTGGTACGCCCGAGCCTGCCAACAGGCTACGGGGCGCTCCGATCAACGAGTTGGTATCCCTTAGCAACGGTGCCACTCGTTGATCACTTTCCACCAATAGTCTCACCGAAAATATTGTCAACCAGTGTTTAGAAATAATTGTGTGCCGAGCTCGGATCAAAACTCGATAACGAAAATCGACAATCACGGAAACGATAGCAATTGTTCTCACATTCGACCGGTTGAGCACTCCGATGCGATCGATTTCGACCGGCTTCAGAACGGGGCATATATCGGGGCATTTTTGTTGATTGCGCATGATTTTTGTCCATCTCAGTCCACTTGGGTCCAAGAGGGAATTGCAGAATTGCTGGTTTTCTCAGACTTTTTGTTGATCGACAAAATCCGAAATCGTCTTCGGGAGGCGGGGGTCGGAGGTTCAAATCCTCTCACTCCGACCATTAGTCAAATTCCAGATTATCGAGAGAACTATCCTTTCCTGGTTGTTTTGCGGAGAACGCATAACCGGCACAGACACCACCCGGCCATTCGCTTCGCCCCTATCCATTTGCCCGTCTATTCACGGGTCGGCGAACAATCCGGCGTATTTTCCGCTCAGCCCTCGAAGAAACGGTACCGGTCGGTCTGAAAAAGGTCGTAGATGTAGGCCATGGCGGCGCGGACACGCTGCGAAGTGCCGGTCTGCTCGTGCGTGACGGCCCACAATTCCAGGCTGGGGCCAACGTCAACGTCGATTTCCACGACGTTCGGCAACACCTCCGATGAAAACCTTGGAATAAGACCGATGCCGAACCCGTCCCGGATGGCAAAAGCGACCGCGGTCGGTGACGTGGACTTGAACACCACACCCTTCGAGAGGGCGACCGCCTTGATCCAGCGGTCCCAATTTGGCCCGATTATCGGAGGGTCGCTATCAACGACATGATGATGCCGGAAATCCTCGATGCGTTTCGGGGTGCCGAACTCACCTAGATATGCTTTCGAGGCATGCGGCAACAGTGATAAGTCGGCAACTTTCCTTGCCCGATACGACAATTCGTCCGGTCGACCGAAGCGCAAGGCGATGTCGGCGTCCCGTTCATCAAGATTTCTTTGGTCGTTGGTCGTATCGACGCTGATGCATATGCCGGGATGCTGCCGGACAAAATCCAACAGTCTCGGCGTCAGCCAATAGGCGCCGACACCTTCGGTGGCGGTGATGGTTACCTGACCGCGCATTTCTCGGTCCAGGCCGGCAACCCCTCTTTCAATTTCCAGCGCCGATCGCTCCATGGATTTCGCGGCAACCTGGATCGTTCGGCCCTGCGGGGTTAGTTCCGTGCCTTGCTTCTTGCGATCAAAGAGGCGCGCGCTCAGGCGTTTTTCAAGTTCATCCACGCGCCGGCTAACCGTTGATTGGCTGGTACGCAATTGCTTTGCCGCCGCGACAAAACTCTTCGCTTCAGCGACCGCCAGGAAGAAGCGGATATCATCCCAATCTCTCAAGCCAATTTCAGTCAAGTCGACTCCTATCCATCCATATTTGGATGCACCCTATGCATACATTTGTATTCACACGAACATTCATATTACGTACGGTCATTTGAAACAATCCAGCGAATCTCGAAATCGTCGCAATTTCAAGAGATTACAAAAGCATGCAAGCGTATCGGTTGATTTTGCGCCCCTTCAACAGAACTTCGGCACAACACCCATTATGCATTGGCGGATTGCTGTGCGGCAATATGTCTGATCCGGTGATTGAAGTCCGGCTCGATCGAGGCCCTAGTGGCGTATCTGCGCTGTCAGGTATTCCCGGGTTATCGGCGCGGTGGGAACCGGCCAGCTTGGGGTCGCGCTGATGCCGGCAAAATACAAATTGTACAACTATAGGCGCAACGGATTGCGGACAAGCCTGCGGCTGCTCGAGACCGAACTTGACGCCATGGATCTTGTCTGTCGCCTAAAAGGCAACATTTCGCGTCAGACGTTCATCACGGAAGCGCTTGATGAGCTTGAGGATTCAGATTTGAAGAATGACAGCGCGAAACTGCGCCACGCCATATGTGCAACGCTACAAAGGACGATTGAGGATCTCCGTCGGGTCGTTCCAACCCAGCACAGGTTGAAGATTTTCATCGATGAGCGCCATGACGCCAAGGTTGGCGCTGATTGACAGCCTTGCTGGATTATCAGTCTTCAGTGTCCTGATCTCGTCAAAGACCCGCTGCCATTTAGCAACCGCCGGCATCGTCCAGATCACCGGCTTCCAATAGCTCGTCTATCCGGCGGCCGGCGAATAGTTCGGCGCCATCCCAGTACCGCTGGATGCAGAGGTGAACACCTCAATAAATATCGATCTCCGGAGGCAATTGGGAGGCCTCCCTAGCCCTCTCCGACACTCCAACCGCACGGCGTACGCTTCGTCAACTGGTGGCCACACCCCGCCTTTCTGACGGATTGGCGGTGGAGACGGGTGCCGGCATCGCTTTCGGCCAAACGAAACGCACTTGCGATACCGCCATGGTGCATCCAGCGGCGGGACGAACAGCCCGCGACGACGACCATACGGTTGACGAGGACTGAACATGGGTATTTTCAACTTGTCAACCACCCATTTGGCGAGACTGTAATACATCAAATTCTACCCAGATTGGCAGAATTTCGTTTCGACAACTAGTTCCAGTGTCCTGTTTATTCCTTTGCCCAGCTGTGGGGTGCATTCAATGCCGGCACCGCCAGTTTTGACGCAAGTACTCAGCCAGCATCTTGCTCTGATTTTAGCTTGCGGGCAGCTTCCACGCGGCATGACTCACTCGTATCACCGGACAATGCATGCCAGCCCCTGGGTCCGGTGGGGGCATGGCTGCGACCCGCGCCGCCAGCCTATTTCTCGCAGGGAAAGGATTTTTGCAGGGCATAGAGCAAGGCGATGGAAACGTCATCCTTGCCGGCGTAGTTCTTGCCGCCTTTTCTGGCATAGCGGCGCAGAATGTTTTCCGCATTCTCAATGGTCAATGCGGTGCGGCAAAAAAGCTTGGGTTTCTTGCGAATGCTCAAGAGCCTGTTGGTCGAAACCAGTCCGTCGAACAAACCTTTGAAATACAGGTTTGCGGCCTTGCAGGTGCTCTTACTGCTTTCGCCGTCCAGCCACTTGATCAATTGGTTTGTCCCAACCGCCTGAGCAGACGAAATGCCGCCGAAGGTCACAAACAACACGAGGCACATACTTTGCAAAACTTTCATACCCATCCTCATAACCGTTTATTCTGCCGACTCGCTTGCTGGAGCCTAACACAGCCAAGTTCCGCCGCCGCCTCAACATTGCTTGGAATAGACCAAATTCTTGAACACCAACCGACCCATCGCGGCCAGAACTTTCGTCACAACGGTTTCAGTTCGGAGCGTTGCACCGATTTTGCCTTAGAACCAGCTTGTGGCTTGGAATTCAGGGCATCGACCTCGCGTTCCAGCTGCGCCACCCTGGCCTTGAGAAAGGCAACTTCCTGCTCCCGGGAACCACTATCGGGATGAAAGGTGGCGTCCTCGATCTCCGGCCATAGGTTGGTGACGATTTCCGGCAGCGGCCAATCCAGATAATCAAGGGGCAAGGCGGCGACGGCGAAGAAGTCGTCATCAACGCGCAGGCCCATACAGCCGGCGGGGAAATGCTCATTGCTGCCCGGCTCGACGATCTCCCGGCAGAAGTCGCGACTGACCAATCCTTTGTTTGGGTCCATTGCCCAATAAGGCGGCGCAAGCGTCTTGCGGATATCGACCATCCGGTTGGGTCCTTTGTGTTCTGAAGGGGAATATGCACCAAAGGGCAGACCGGATCATCTCCCGCCAGGCCGATACCCGGCAAAAAGGATTGGGTTGGAGAAGATCAGCGGGACTTGCCTGACGGTCCGGGTCAAGCCGCGGGGTCTTTCAGGGCGGCGAGCAGTACCGTTCGGTCCGCCGCGAAATCATCATCACGCCAGGTCTGTTCCAGCTGCCGCAACCTATCGCCCACCTCGGGGCCGGCGGGTATGCCGGCGGCAATGGCGTCACGGCCGGAAAGAGGAAACGGCGGCGGCATCGCTTCATCGATGCGGTCCGGGAGATCAGAAACGCCCTGTTGCAGGGCCAGATCCGTGATCGCCTCGGCGCCATGATCATAAAGCAGTTGGCGCAGGTTGGGGCGTGAGATATCGCCCCGCAATCGCACGGGCGGCGACATCAGAAAGGCCAGACGCTTGCTTTGCCGATTGGAAAGCCGCAAACGCTGGGTGATGGCCGTTGCTCCTTGAAGTCCGTTGGTGGCGATGGCGGACAGCCGGCGCAATGGCTCGCCGTCGGTACGGACAAGACCGACAAGATCGAAGCCATCGGGCAGAATGCGCTGCAGCACGCCGGTATCCGCCATGAGTTTCAAGCATTCTTCCGGCTCCGGCAGGGCGAGTATCTTGAAAATCTCATCGCGCACCCGTTCACCGCTCAGGCCGTCGATGCCTGGCGCGGCGGCGGTGCAGGCGGTCAAGGCTTCCGCATCAGGCGCGCCGCGCCCGAACCGCGCCAGAAATCGGAAAAAGCGCAGAATGCGAAGTTTGTCCTCTTCGATGCGCCGGGCCGCGGCGCCGACAAATCGCACCCGGCCAGCGGCCAGATCGTCGACACCGCCAACGGGATCGTAAAGATGCCCGTCGCCATCGGCATAAATGGCATTGATGGTGAAATCCCGCCGCTCGGCATCCTGGCGCCAATCGTCAGTGAAGGCGACTTGGGCATGTCGTCCAAAGGTCTCCACATCCACCCGCAGGGCCGTAACCTCGAAATGCTGTCCGTCGGCAAGGGCCGTGATTGTGCCGTGCTTCAAACCTGTGGGGATAACCTTGATGCCGGCGCCCTGCAGCAACGACATACTGTCTTCCGGCCGCTGATCGATGGCGATGTCCAAATCCGCGCTGGACCGGCCCAGCAGGCCGTCGCGCACGCAGCCGCCGACGAACCTTGGCCGTGCACCATTGGCTGCCAGGGCGGCCAGTACCGCCCGGCTGGCGGGTGCCGCTAGCCAGGACTGTTTCGCGAGTGACTGCATGGCCGGATCGCCGTCAGTTGAATTTGCCCGGCACCACCTTGCCGTTCTCCATATGGGGCGCCACATAGTCGCCGCCCGCCGGCGATCCGGTAAAGGCCCAAACGGCGATCAGCGAAATGCCGGTCAGCGCCAAACCTGTGCTGAACAGCCAATACCACGGCGCCTCGTCGATCATGGCGCCTTTGGCCCGGGCCCGCCGGGTGGCAAAGACGTAGATCGCATAGGCGATGAACGGCAGAAGGAACGGGATGAAGTGAAAGAGGAAATTCCGCAGCATGACGATGCCTAGATCAGATCATGGACCCGACGGTAGAGATTCATCAGCATCCCCGCCGTCGCGCCCCAGATATAAAATTCGCCATAAGGCATGGCGTAATACTGCCGCTGGCGACCGTTGTATTCGCGGCTGTGGCGCTGATGGTTGGCCGGATCGAACAGGAACTCCAACGGCACCTCGAAGACCTCAGCCACTTCGAAATCATCCACATTCAAATCAAAACCCAGCCGCACGAAGCCGACCACCGGTGTGATGTGAAAGCCTGTTCCGGTTTCATAGTCATCCAGGTATCCGGCAATCTCCACATAATTCCGGCTGAGGCCAATCTCCTCCTCCGTTTCGCGCAAGGCGGTATCAATGACGTCGAGATCATCCTCTTCAACCCGTCCGCCGGGGAAACTGATCTGGCCCGCGTGATGATGCAGATGATCCGTCCGCTTGGTCAAAAGCACGGTCAGGCCCGAGTTGTGTTCGACCAACGGTACCAGCACCGCCGCGGGCTTCAAACGCTCTTCAGGATCGACCCAATCCTGCATGTAGGGATTGAGATCGTAATCGCCCGTAGATGGCCGCAGGTCGTCGTGCTCCCGTGACACCGCCACGGGGCGCAGCTTGGATTCGATACGCTCGCGCAATTACGGCTCCCTCTCAGGTTTCAAAACACCGACCCCGACGGGCCGAAGGAGAAGAAAACGCCGGCGCTCCAAACACCGAAATATGTCTCGCCATCGCGCACCTCTTCCACTGCCAAGTCCACCAAGTCGTAGAAGATGGCACGGCTGATCAACGCTTCCAAGCGTCCCCGTACATGCACATAGGGAGAAGGCTCCTGAGTATCGCCGTCGATTTCCATGCGAATGGCGTGTTCCGGGCCGGCCATGACCTCGTCTTCGACATTGGTCCGGAACGTCAACACCTGATCCCGACCGGTGCCATGGGCTGTCATCGCCACGGCCTGAAACGGTGCGTCCTCCACTTGAATGGCGAACTTCTCAACCGGTGTGACCAGATAGTAGCGCTGATCCTCGTCGTGACGCAGGATGGACGCGAACATCTTGACCATGCGCCGGCGCTTGATGGGCGAACCCATGTAGTGCCAAGTTCCGTCGCGGGAGATCCGCATATCCAGATCGCCACTGAAATCGGGATGCCAGGATTCAACGGGTGGCAGCTTGCCGGCCGGCAGTTGCGCCGCTATTGCCGCTGGATCGAGCATTTTATCTTCGTCTATCGCCATCTGACACACCGGAAAGTGACCCCGGCTTCGGCTAGCCCTTGGGGCTACGAAAGGTTACCCTAGGGAGGAACCAAAGTTGGGGAGTCTTCAATATAGTGGACAACATGCCATCCGTCAGCGAAACGGACAAAAAAACGGTCGCCGAGATCGAAGCCGCCGTTGAACAAGTCGCCAAGGTACGGCAGATGATCGGCCGTGTCATATTTGGCCAGGAGGAGGTGATTGACGAGACCCTGATCACCCTGTTGGCCGGGGGTCATGCGCTGTTGATCGGCGTGCCCGGCCTGGCCAAAACCCGCTTGGTGGAGACCCTGGGCGCCGTTATGGGCCTGAACGACAATCGGGTCCAATTCACGCCGGACCTGATGCCAGCCGATATTCTGGGTTCCGAGGTTCTGGAGGAATCTGATAGCGGCAGGCGTTCGTTCCGATTCATCCCCGGCCCCGTGTTCTGCCAACTATTGATGGCGGACGAAGTCAACCGTGCCAGCCCGCGTACGCAGTCGGCGCTGTTGCAGGCCATGCAAGAGCACTCCGTCACCATCGCCGGGCAGGACCACCCCTTGCCTGAGCCCTTTCATGTCCTGGCGACGCAAAATCCTCTCGAGCAAGAAGGCACCTACCCGCTACCGGAGGCACAGTTGGACCGGTTCCTTCTGCAGATCGATGTCGGCTACCCCGATCGTGCATCGGAGCAGCATATGCTGGTCGCCACCACTGGTGCCTCGGAAGCCGCCGTGCAGGCGGTGATGGATGGCGAACAGCTACAGAAAGTCCAGCGCCTGATCCGCCATGTCCCGGTGGGGGAAAGCGTCGTCGATGCGATCCTCACCCTGGTGCGCAACGGCAGACCGGGGGACAGCGACCTCGACGGCATCACTGAACAAGTGGCCTGGGGCCCGGGTCCAAGGGCCAGTCAGGCAATGATGTTGGCGGTGCGTGCCCGTGCGCTCCTGGACGGTCGCCTGGCCCCTTCCATCGATGACGTTCTCGCCCTGGCACAGCCAGTTTTACGCCACCGCATGGCCCTGACCTTCGCGGCCCGGGCAGACGGCATTACCCTGGCACAGGTGATCGACCGCCTGTGCGAACCTTTGGCGTAGTCCGGAATGGTCGCGGCCGCACCGCACAAGGCCGGCCACGCGGCGGAACAATTGGCGGCCACGCTGCCGCCGTTGCTGGTCGCTGCCGAGCGGGTCGCCGCAACGATCGTGCAAGGGGTGCATGGCCGGCGTCGCGTCGGCAGCGGCGAAACATTCTGGCAATACCGCCGCTATCAAGGTGGTGACAGTGCATCGGCCATTGACTGGCGGCAATCGGCGAAAAGCCAGAAAATCTATGTCCGGGAGACTGAGTGGGAGGCAGCGCAAAGCGTGTGGCTGTGGCGCGATGCTTCGCCGTCAATGGACTACCGCTCGAGCCGGAATTTCGACCACAAGCGGGACCGGGCGGAACTGCTGCTGTTGGCGCTGGCCTCGCTGTTGCTGCGCGGCGGCGAACATGTCGGTCTTTATGGGCAGGACAGCAATGCCACCGGCGGCCGCGCCACCCTGAGTAGGCTTGAGGCGCTGCTGCAGGACAATCGTGCCGACGACAGCAGAGACGATGATAAAGGATTGCCGCAGTTCGGCCGTCTTCCCCGCTTTGCGCAAATGGTGCTGTTTGGGGATTTCCTTTCCCCGTTGGCGGATATCGAGGCCAGGGTGAAACGCTTCGCCGATCAGGGTGCCCGCGGCCATCTGCTGCAGATCCTCGATCCAGCAGAGGATGACCTGCCGTTTCACGGACGCACCGAGTTCGAGGGGCTGGAGAACGAAGGCCGGTTGGTTATCGGCCGGGTGGAGAGCTTGCGCGAGCAATATCTTGAACGTATGGAAGCGCGCCGGCAGGGCCTTTTGGATATCGCCCGGGCCACGGGTTGGGGCTTTGCCCAGCACCGCACTGACCGTTCGCCGCAAACGGCTCTCTTGGGCCTTTTCCACGCCCTCAGCGGTGAGTTGGATACGGCCCCGGCGCCAAGGACCGGCTTGTAATGCTGAGCCTCGGACCGATCGCCCTGATTGCGCCCTGGATGCTGCTGGGTCTTGTGGCGCTGCCGATCATCTGGTGGCTGCTTCGAATCACGCCGCCATCGCCACGGCGGGTACCGTTTCCGCCGATCCGGATTCTGTTCGGCCTGCGCGCGGAAGAGGAGACGCCGGCCGCGACGCCGCTGTGGTTGGCCATTCTGCGGCTATTACTGGCGACACTGGCCATTCTTGCCCTGGCTCACCCGCTCTTGAACCCCGGTGCTGATCTATCCGGCAAAGGGCCCGTCCTTTTGGTAATCGACGACGGCTGGTCCGCCGCGCCGGAATGGTCCCTACGTCAGCAGGCGGCCATGAACCTGGTAGAACGCGCGAAACGGCGTCAGCGCCCTGTCGTCGTGCTGACGACCGCACCGCCGGCAAACGGCGAACCCATACAGTCGAGCGGCCTGTTGGGGGCCGCGGAGGCAGAACCGATCCTGCGCGCCCTGCAGCCCAAGCCCTGGGCGGTGGACCGCAAGGCAGCGGCGGAGGCAGCCCGGGCATTGACCCTACAGGAACGGGGCACCGTCTATTGGCTGAGCGACGGCATAGATGGCGAGGATCGGGAAGACCTGGTGACCGCGCTGGCAGCGTTGGGCGATTTGCATTTGCTACAACAACCCGTGGGCAATCGTGCCATGGCGCTATTGCCGCCCGTTCTGACGCGCCAGGGCTTAGCAGCCACAGTCCTGCGTCCGGGCAGCGAAGGCCCGGTCAATATCGAGGTCCGGGCCTTGGGTGAACGCGGCAGGGTTCTGGGACAGGGCAGCGGAAAATTTTCCATTGCCGGCGACCGTGCGGTGGCTGAGATTGCCTTGCCTGGCGAACTGCGCAACCGCACGCTACGCCTGGAATTGGCGGGTGGGGGTTCGGCGGCCGCACAAATCCTACTTGACGAGCGTTGGCGGCGGCGGCCGGTGGGCTTGGTATCCGGCGGCGGCGTCGAAGAGAGATCCCAGCCTCTGCTTTCCAATCTGTATTATCTGGAACGGGCCTTGGGGCCCTATGCCGAATTGCGCCAAGGCACCATTGATGAACTGCTGCAACGGCCCCTGGCCGTACTCGTACTGGCGGACATTGGCCGCCTCGCCGAAAACCAGCAAGATCAGCTCGAACAATGGCTGTCCGACGGCGGGATGCTGATCCGCTTCGCCGGGCCGCATCTGGCCCAAGGCCCGGATGAATTGATCCCGACCCGCCTGCGCCAGGGCGGGCGCGCCCTGGGCGGATCGCTATCCTGGTCCGAGCCGGCCGGCCTCGCCGCCTTTCCAAAACACAGCCCCTTTCATGGCTTGAGCATTCCAGGGGATGTCTTGGTGAAACGCCAGGTTCTCGCGCAGCCATCTCAGGATCTGGCACAACATACCTGGGCCAGCCTGGCAGACGGCACCCCGCTGGTCACGGCGGTGCCGCGGCAGCAGGGCTGGTTGGTACTGTTTCACATAACCGCCAACGTTGACTGGTCAAACCTGCCTCTTTCGGGCCTGTTCGTAGACATGATGCGCCGCCTGACGGCCATGTCCCGGGGCATATCCGGCGAGGGCGAGGCAGGCGCCAAACGTGAACTGCCCCCCGTCGCCAACCTGGACGGCTTTGGCCGCCTTGGTCCTGCCGCGCCCGGTGCACAGGCCATCGCCGCCGACGAAATCGAAAAAACTGCTTCTAGCCCGCTGCACCCGCCGGGCTATTACGGTCGGGAGGATGACCGAAGGGCCCTGAACCTAAGCCAGACGCTGGAGAGCCTGGAGCCCATGGGTGGGCTTTCCGTACCAGCAGCCGTCACCAATTACCAGCAGGCCCGGGAGATCGATTTGAAGCCCTGGCTGTTGCTGGCCGCGCTGCTGCTGGCCCTGGCGGACCTGCTGGCGGTTCTAATCCTGCGTGGCCTGCTGCGGCCGAACACACGCATGGCCGGGATGGCGTTGGCGGCGCTTCTATTGATGTCGGATCCGCCGGCAATGGCACAACAATATGACCCGGCCGAACGCTTCGCCATGACCGCCGCGCTGGATACCCGGCTGGCCTATGTCTTGACCGGCGATGTCCGGGTCGACGAAATGAGCCGCGCCGGCCTGACAGGATTGAGCAACACGCTGCGCCTGCGCACCTCCATCGAGCCTGAAGCGCCCATGGCAGTGGACGTGGAACAGGATCCGCTGGTGTTGTTTCCCTTGCTCTATTGGCCCATTGTCGCAGACCAGCCGCCGTTGAGCGATGAAGCCATAGCCCGAATATCTCAATTCATGCGCACCGGCGGCACCATCGTTTTCGACAGCCGCGACGGCGGCAACAGTCTGCCGGCCATGCGCCGCCGGCTTGGCCTGGGTGGCGGCGACAGCGCGGGCAGGCTGCGGCGCCTGCTATCACGCCTGGACACGCCGCCCCTGGCACCGGTGCCCCAAGACCATGTCTTGACCAAGGCGTTCTATCTTCTCCATTCCTTTCCCGGCCGTTTTGTTGGCAGCCCCGTTTGGGTCGAGCAGCGGCCGCCGGGCGTGAACGACGGCGTGTCTTCCCTGATCATCGGTGGCAATGACTGGGCCGCTGCCTGGGCTACCGACGAAAAACACAAACCATTGGTCCTGCCCACACCGGGTGGTGCCCGGCAGAGAGAGCTGGCCTTTCGTTTCGGCGTCAATCTGGTGATGTATGCCCTGACTGGAAACTACAAATCCGACCAGGTCCATATCCCGGCGATTTTGGAGCGGCTGGGGCAATGACCACGTTCGCGCGCATCACCTTCGATCCGGCTTTTCCCTGGTGGGTACTGCTCGTCATAGCCCTGATCGCAGCTGTCTTGCTGGGACTGGCATTCTGGCGCCGTTCGGGCGGGGCGGCGTGGCGCCTGTTGGCGGTGGCGGCAGCGCTGTTGGCCTTGGCCAATCCTTCGTTGGTCCAGGAACAGCGAACGCCCATTCCCGATGTCGCCCTCGTGGTGGTGGATCAGTCCATATCCCAGCGTATCGGCGAGCGGGCGGCGCGGACCGAGACTGCCCTGAAGCGGGTCGAAGGGAAACTGCGTGGTCGCAACGACCTGGAACTGCGTGTGGTCCGCGCCGGGTTGAGCCAGGAAGGTGACGGCCTTTTGCCCGACGGCACCCATTTGTTCGGCGCCGTACGCCGCGCCCTGCGTGATGTCCCGAAACGGCGGGTGGCGGGAACCATCATCATCAGCGACGGCCAGGTCCATGACGTTCCCGACATCAAGGCCGGTGACGATCCTGGCGGCCCGGTGCATGTACTCCTTAGCGGCGAACGCGGCGAAAGGGACCGCCGCCTCGTGGTGGTCAAGGCGCCCAGCTACGGTATCGTCGGCGAGACCCTGAACCTTAGTCTGCGGGTGGAAAATACGGCCGTCGACGAGACGGACAAGGGCGGCGAAGGGCGCACACGCTTGCGCTTGCGTCGCGATGGCGGCCCCGTGGAAACACGCAGCATGCCTATCGGCGTGACCCGCAGCTTCCCCTTCCGTCTCAGCCACGGCGGGGCCACGGTGGTTGAATTGGAGGTTGGTCCCGGACCCGACGAGTTGACCCTGAAAAACAACCGCGCGGTCTTGGTCATCAATGGCGTGCGGGAACGCCTGCGCGTACTGTTGGTTTCGGGTGCGCCCCATGCGGGCGAGCGGACCTGGCGCAACATCCTGAAATCCGATCCTTCCGTCGATTTGGTGCATTTCACCATTCTGCGCCCGCCGCACAAACAGGACGGCACGCCCATCAACGAGCTGTCCCTGATCGCCTTTCCGACCCGAGAATTGTTCCAGGACAAGCTGGATGATTTCGACCTGATCATTTTCGACCGTTATCGTCGGCGCGGGGTGCTGCCGGACATCTATCTGCAGAATGTCGCCGAGTATGTTGCCAGGGGAGGCGCCGTGCTGACCGCCGTCGGACCGGATTTCGCCTTACCCATCAGCCTGTCGCGAACGCCCTTGGGCAAGATACTGCCCAGCCGTCCCACCGGCGCGATCCAGGAAGTAGGCTTCCAGCCGCTACCGACCGAGAAGGGCCGCCGGCATCCGGTCACCTCCAATCTGAGTGGCATCGGCGACCGCGACGGCCGCCCGGCCTGGGGCCGATGGTTCCGGCAGATCGACGTCACTGCCGTCAAGGGAGACATTTTGATGCGCGGCGCGGGCAAGAAGCCACTTCTGATCACCTCCCGGGTTGGCAAGGGGCGGGTGGCGCAACTGCTTTCCGACCATGCCTGGCTATGGACCCGTGGTTTCGAAGGCGGTGGTCCCCAGGCGGAGCTTTTGCGCCGCATAGCCCATTGGCTGATGCAGGAACCGGATTTGGAGGAAGAGGACCTGCGCGCCCGCGCCAACGGCAACCAGCTGCTGATCCAGCGCCGCAGCCTGACGCCGGCGGAGGCGCCGGTCCGGGTAATCATGCCTTCGGGCGATGTCGCGGAAGTCGCCCTCAAGGATAACGGCCGCGGCATGGAAGTAGGCGCTTTGGCTGTAGAAGAACCGGGCCTATATCGCCTGCATCACGGCAAACGCAAGGCGATCGCTGCGGCCGGGGATATCAATCCGTTGGAGTTTGCCGACATGCGTACTTCGCCCACGCCCCTGAAGCCGCTGGTCGAAGCAACCGGCGGTGGCACTTTCTGGCTGGCGGAAGGCATGCCTGATATCCGGCGCGTCAAGCCTGAACGCACGTCACGTGGCCGGGGTTGGATGGGTTTGCGCTCCAGCGGCGAATACACCGTCGGCGGCGTGGAACAAACCCCTGTTCTGCCGGCCCTTGCCGTCCTGATTCTCTTCCTCGGCCTCACCATGCTGGCCTGGTTGCGCGAGGGGCGGTAGCCGCCGGCATGCCCCTTCGTCACCACTCTGCAAATGAGAAACTCCCGACCCAGCCCGCAGATTGAACCAGATCGGCTTGCCGCTGATGCGTTTGACTATGCCACGGCCATTTTGTGTTGGGCCCTAATCGACGGCCGAGGCCCCGTTTTCCGCCTCTGTTTGGCCCGTTGCACGCATTCGGGCGCTAGGCATGGTCTTGTGCCATGTCAACGTAATCTTTGCAGAAAATTGCCTACCCTTTGTCTTGCCCCTGGCGGGCGGGACGTGTATCACCGCCAATCGGGCACAGCATGCACTGCGCCCTTGTGGTGAGGATCATTGTAATGCCGAACGAGATACCTGACCTGGATGAATTGCGCCGCCAGATCGACGCCATCGACGCCGAAATGCATGAGAAAATCGTGCAGCGCATCGCGTTGATCGATCAGGTCGCCAAAGCCAAACAAATGCAGGATGCGGAAGCTCACGCCATGCGCCCGAACCGCGAGGCGTCTATGGCGCGGGACCTGGCAAAGCGACACCACGGTCAGCTTCAGACCGCTTCGGTGATCCGCATTTGGCGGGAATTGATCAACGGCGCCACCGCCCTGCAGGGGCCTTTTAGCGTCGCTGTTTGCGCTCCGGAGCGTTCCGTCGGCTATTGGGACATGGCACGTAATCACTTTGGCTCCGTCGTGCCCATGACCCTGCATACCTCGCCCTCGTTGGTGCTGCGTCTTGTGGACGATGAACCCGGCGCCATCGGTCTTTTGCCGATGCCGCAGAACGGTGAAGATGCGCCTTGGTGGCCGGCCCTGGCCAGCCAATCGGACGGACAATCGGGGCCGCGGGTGATTTGGCGCCTACCGTTCTTTGCCTCCCCCACTGGCCAGTTCGAGCAGCTGGAAGCCCTTGCGGTGGCCAAGATGTCGCCGGAGCCAAGCGGCAATGACGGCACCATGGTTGCGATCGAAACGGATCAGGATGTCTCCCTCGCCCGAGTTGTGGAACAACTTGGCCAGTGCGGATTTACGCCCCACCCCATCGCAGTGCAGGAACTGGACCAATCCCGACAGCGCCTGCAGTTGTTCGAACTGGACGGTTTCGTGACCCAGGGAGACGATGGCATGAAGATGTTCAGGGATAACATGGCCGACGACTTATCCCGCATCGCAATTCTGGGTGCCTATCCCAAGGCCCTTGGCAGCGAGCTGGCGGAGACGGGCTGATGGCGACGCCAAAACCCCTACAAGGCATCATGGACATCCAGCCCTATGTGGGCGGCGATGCCACGGTCGAAGGCCTGGCGCAAATCGTCAAGATTTCCTCAAACGAAGGTGCCACCGGTCCGTCGCCCAAGGCGATCGAGGCCTATCAAGCGATCGCCGAGGAGCTGCATCGCTATCCCGACGGCGGCGCCGAAGAGCTGCGTCAAGGTCTGGCGGAAATGTACGGCTTGGATGCGAACCGCCTGATCTGCGGCAATGGTTCGGACGAGATTATCAGCCATCTGATCCACGCTTATGCGGGACCGGGCGATGAAGTCCTCTATAGCGAGCACGGATTTCTGATGTATCCCCTTGGCGCCATGGCGTCCGGCGCCACGCCGGTCAAGGCGGCAGAGAGCGACTATACCGCCTCTGTCGATGGCTTTCTGGCGGCGGTGACGGAACGGACGAAGATGGTGTTCGTGGCCAATCCCAATAATCCCACCGGCACTTACTTGCCGCAATCGGAGTTGCAGCGCCTGCGTGCCGGGTTGCCGGACCATGTACTGCTGGTCATCGATAGCGCCTATGCGGAGTTCGTCACCCGCAACGATTACGCACCGGGCATCGAAATGGTTTCGGCCCACGACAATGTGGTCATGACCCGCACATTTTCCAAGATTTACGGCCTTGCCGCCCTGCGTGTGGGTTGGGCCTATTGCCCGGCGGAAATCGCCGGGGTTTTTCATAGGGTCCGGGGGCCGTTCAACGTCAACGCGGCAGCCCAAGCCGCGGCACTTGCCGCCCTGCGCGATGTCAAGCATACGGACGATGCCCGGGCCCATAACGAGGAATGGCTGCCTTGGCTGCAAAATGAATGCGACCGCTTGGGCCTGAAATACATTCCCAGTGTTGGCAATTTCCTCACCATCGGGTTCGACCTGGACGGACCAAAATCGGCCGCGGCGGCCCAGGAATTCCTGCGCACCAAGGGCATTCTGCCGCGAGGTATCGCCGGCTATGGCTTGCCGGAATTCCTGCGATTTACCGTTGGCCTGGAGGATGAGAACCGCGCCGTTATTCAGGCGCTGGAAGAATTCCTGAGTGCGGCGAATGGCTCCTGAGAGCGAAGCGCCGCAATTTGAGCCCCCAGCACCTGTCGATCTCGGACTGATCGCGGCGCCGACGCCAAGGCACGGAATTCTGGACATCGCGCCATATGTGGGCGGCGAGAGTGTGGTTGAAGGCCTGGACCAGAACATCAAGCTGTCTTCCAACGAAGGTGCATTGGGTCCCTCACCAAAAGCTATCGCTGCTTATCGGTCTTTGGGAAATGATTTACACCGCTATCCCGATGGCGGCGCCCGCGATCTAAGGGACTGCCTGGCGGAATTCCTGGGCTTGGACGTTGCTCGGATAATACTCGGCAATGGTTCTGGTGAAATCATCAACCATCTTGTCCACGCTTACGCCGGTCCAGGCGATGAGGTGCTCTATAGCGAGCATGGGTTCCTGATGTATCCCCTTGCCGCGATGGCTTGCGGAGCGACACCGGTGAAGGCGGCCGAGACGAATTACACTGCATCGGTCGACGCCTTTCTGGCGTCGGTGACAGAGCGGACCCGGATCGCCTTTATCGCCAATCCCAACAACCCGACGGGAACCTATCTTCCGCATTCGGAAATGCTGCGGCTGCGCGCCAGTTTGCCCGATGACGTCCTGCTGGTGGTCGACAGCGCCTATGCGGAATATGTGGGCCGAAACGACTATGATCCGGGCATCGAATTGGTCGCGGCCTACGACAACGTGGTGATGACCCGGACATTCTCGAAGATTTACGGCTTGGCTGCATTGCGCCTGGGTTGGGCCTACTGCCCTGCGGAGATCGCCCAAACGTTCCACCGGATACGCGGCCCATTCAATGTCAACGGGGCAGCGCAAGGCGCCGGCATCGCGGCTCTGCACGACATTCAGCACATCAACGATGCGCGTTGCCACAACGACGGCTGGCTGTCCTGGATGCAGGGCGAATGCGACCGTCTCGGTTTGACCTACATACCCAGCGTCGGCAATTTCCTAACCATCCAATTCGAAAAGGACAGCCGGACATTGGCCTCTGCCGTCCAGGCGTTCCTGCGGACCAAAGGCATCTTGCTACGCAGTACCGCAAGCTATGGCCTGCCTGATCACTTGCGTTTTACGATTGGTTTGGAAGAGGAAAACCGCGCCGTCATGGCTGCACTGGAAGAAATGTTGAGTTGTGAGAATGGCTCCTGAGAGCGAAACACCCCATTTCAAGCGGCTGGCCCTGATCGGGGTCGGCCTGATCGGCTCGTCCATCGCCCTTGCCGCCAAACGGGCTGGCCTGGTGGACAGTATCGTCGGCTGCGCCCGCACCCAGCGAACCCGGGACAAGGCTTTGGAGTTAAACATCGTCGATGCCATGTTCGAG
Source organism: uncultured Rhodospirillaceae bacterium (assembly GCA_964344935.1). Lineage (GTDB taxonomy): Bacteria > Pseudomonadota > Alphaproteobacteria. Next base: position 538,508 of record CAYFPL010000003.1, on the reverse strand, counting down.
GACCCGGCGGAGACCGTAACCGGCGCCGACCTGGTTATCGTATGTTCGCATCTGGGTAGTTATCCCTCGGTCGGTGAGGCCATGGCGCCAGGTCTGGCGCCCGGCGCCATCGTTACCGACGTGGGCTCGGTCAAGGGCTGCGTGGCGCGGGATTTGGGCCCTCATATACCCGACGGGGTGCATCTGGTGCCTGGTCACCCCGTCTCGGGCAGTGAAAAATCGGGCCCCGAGGCCGGCTTTGAATCGCTATTCGACGACCGCTGGTGGATCCTCACACCGGCGGAGGATGCGGATCAGCAGGTGGTCGACCGCCTTGCCGCCTTTGTACGGGCCTTGGGCAGCCGGGTGGAGATCATGGACCCAAAACGCCATGACCTTGTTTTGGCGATAACCTCGCACCTGCCGCATTTGATCGCCTACAACATCGTCAGCACCGCGGACGACATGGAAACGGTGACCCAGGGCGAGGTAGTGAAGTATTCAGCCGGCGGGTTCCGGGACTTCACGCGTATCGCCGCCTCGGACCCGGAATTCTGGCGAGACGTCTTCCTCAATAATCGGGAAGCGGTGCTGGAGACCCTGGGCCGCTTTACGGAAGACCTGATCGCGTTGCAGCGGGCCATCCGTTGGGGTCAGGGTGATCAATTGTTGGAGTTGTTCTCCAACAGCCGGGATATCCGCCACCGCATCATCCAGGCGGGCCAGGATACGGATGCCCCGGATTTCGGCCGCCGTTCGGACGCCACACCCGGCTCCGACTGATTGGGTTTATTTAACCGCCAGCGGCCTCAACTTGGCCAACGCCGTGGGTCCCAGAAAAATTTGACCATCCTGTAACCGCACAGGCACGGACAGGACGCCCCCGCCAGCCGCCGCCAATAAGCCCAACACGGCCCGCGCCGCCACGGCTGCTGATTCGCTCATGGTTTTGGCGCCAACGGCAAGATCGATCAATTCATCATGGCCCCGGATCTTGGCCGTCAAGGCCCCGATGGGCCGCATATCTCCATCCAGGGCCAGGCTGCCCGAGGCAGTGATATCCATCTCCCCCCAGCGCAGGTGCAGCCGTCTAACCTCCACCGTGCCGCCGCCGTCCCGCCAATGAGCAACCGGAGCCTCGGGCGGCAGTTTCGCAGGCAGCCCCGTCACCGTGGTCCGCAGATCGACAATCGGCAACGCGCGGGCCATACCCGACAGATGAGCCGGCAATCTCTCGCCAGCGATCTCCAGATTGTCCCCGCGCATGGCCAGATCCACGCTGCCCGCCTCTTGGGGCGTGGGGCGGAAGTGGATTTGCAGGCGCTGCCCCGACAGCGCCGCCGTCTGTGCGAGGATCAGACTTGGCTCTTCAATATCCAGGGAAAACCGCTGCAGGCGGCCATCCGCGGACGTCTCAAGGCTTGCCTTGGCTACACTGTTGTCCAAGGCGAGCTGCCTGCGTATGCCCGGCCGGGCAAAGGCAAAATCATGCCGGCCGCTCAGATCGAGCAGGATATGTCGCGGCTGCCAAAGGTGACGGACGCCGCTGATATCGCCCGACCGCCAGGCCAAGGACTGTTCGTCGCCATGCAGCACGATCTGCGGTGCGTCTAAATCGAGGCGTATCCGGAACGGAAATCCGCCAACTTCGAGCTTCTCGAAACGTGCCTCCAGACCTTCAGAGGCCTCCTGAACGCGGGCGAGGGTTTCCTTTCGCACCTGATCGGCGATGACAAACCAGGCCGCGGTCCAGGCGCCGATAACCGCAATGACCACGCCGATGAGCAAATAATAACGCATACCACCCCAAATCCTTCCCGCCCGGGAAGCCGCATCCGTGAGAATTGTTGTCAAAGGGACGGGAGGCGGCTAATTGATGGGTTAGGAAAGTAACAGGCGGCGTCCGTGAATTCACCCTTTGAGACCTACACAATCCCTGAATTGTCATTGCCGCCCGGCGATCTGTGGGTGTTCGGATACGGCTCTGTCATGTGGCGGCCAGGCTTTGCCTATCAGGAGCGCCAGCCTGGGCGCCTGCATGGCTATCATCGATCCCTCTGCGTCTGGTCCTGGGTACACAGGGGCACAGAGGATAGTCCCGGCCTGGTCCTGGGCCTGGATGTTGGTGGCTCCTGCAACGGCATCCTCTACCGGGTCGAGGAACGAGACAAGGCGGCGACGGCAGACTACCTCTATCGCCGGGAATTGGTGACGGACGGATACGAAGCCATGTTGCGCCCGGTTCATTTGCCGGACGGCCCCGTCACGGCGCTCTGTTTCCGGGCCAACCGTCGTCATCCGCAATATGCCGGCAAACTGGAGCATCGCCACGCGGCGGACGTGGTGCGCCGCTCTGCCGGTGTATCAGGCGAGAACCCTGAATATGTGGCCAGCGCCGTGGCGCAACTCCAGGCCATGGGCATATACGACCGCGCCTTGCACGCGATCCATGACCTGGTGCAGACGGAACTGGGCTAACTGTCGGAAAACTCCTTTTCGTGCAGCCAGGCACCCAAGTCTCCGGTCGTGCCGTCCCGGTTCCAGGCTTCCAGCATTGCCGGTGCCGCATCGGCCGCTTTCTTCCAGATTTCCGGTCCGCCCGTGTTGGTGGCCAGTTCCAGGCGATGGCCGTTGGGGTCGAAACAATATATCGACTTGAACAAGGTGTGGTCGATGGGTCCGAGGACATCCACGCCATGGGATTCGATACGTTCCTTGCTGGCCAGCAAGGTCTCCATATCCGGCACCGCGAAGGCGATGTGTTGAACCCATTCCGGAGTGTTGGGATCCTTGCCCATTGTTGGTGAATTGGGCAGTTCGAAAAAGGCCAAATAGCTGCCGGGCCCGATTTCAAAGAAGATATGCATATAGGGATCGGGTTCCTTGGTGGAGGGCACCTGATCCTCGGATATGGCCATGACGTAGTCCATGCCCATGACCTGGGTGTAGAAATCCACGGTTTCCTGGGCGTTGTTGCAGCGATAGGCGGCGTGATGCAGACCGGTGGTAACGGTCATGACGGTCTCCTCGCTAAGGAATGGTTTCGCCATAGCCTAGCAAGTATTCCTGATCCGCGCGAGGCGCTTACGGCTGCCCTATAGGTCCAGCAAACCGCCATTTCTATGCAGCCAGTCCTGCCAATGGCGGTAGTCCGGCATCAAATGCGCCACCACCGCCCAGAATTCCGGCGAATGGTTGTGGTGTACCAAATGGGCCACTTCGTGCGCGGCGACATAGTCGATCACATCCGGCGGCGCAATGATGAGGCGCCAATTGAAGGACAATTCCCCCTTGGCACTGCAACTGCCCCAGCGGCGCTTGTAGGTCTTCACTTTCACCGCCTTGGCCGCGACGCCGATTCGTTCGGAAAAATGGACAACCCTGTCCCGGAACCGCTCCAACGCCGCCACCCGGTACCATTCCCGGATACGCTCTTCAACCGCCGCAAGACGTTCCTCAGCCGCCATCCGCGCCGGCACGGTGACCACAACTTGGCCGCCGCTCTGTTCGGCGGGCCAAGGAGGGCCCTCCGCGATCCTCAACTTCAAGTGCTGGCCCAGATAAGTGAACATCTCGCCGTCAGTGAAGGTTTTCGCGTTCGCTTTGGGCCGGGCCGCCTGCTCTCTCAGTTTACGGTCGATCCAGTCCTTGTGCTTGTCCACCAGGGCGCGGATTTGGCGTTGCGAAGTCTTGGCCGGCACCATGACTTGCACCTGGCCGTCGCGGATTTGCAGACATACGGTACGCCGCCGGGCTGACCGCTTGATTTCATAGTCGAAATTGTGATGCGCCGTCATCGGAACCTGTCTAGCGCATAGTGCGTTCAATTGAACGCGCGACCATGCGCTGAAGCCTCTAAGATAGAGCAACTTATCCGCAGTCAATTGAATACAATTGACTGTGGGTTGCTCTAGAAATCGATTCGCCCCCTAAAATACACCAACAAGCGGGGCGAGGAGGAAACGTATCATGGCGAAACCGAGAATACGGACGGGATTGGTAGGCGGGGGCTTCGCCGCCACCTTCCACTACGAAGCCGCCCTGCGGGTACCCGGCATCGACGTAGAGGTGGTTGGCGTGCACGCCCGGACGACGGCCAGCACCCAATCTTTCGCCGACGGGCGCGGCATCCGGGCCTTTGACGATCTGGATGATCTTCTCGCCGGCATCGACGTCCTGCATATCTGCATCCCGCCGGAACAGCACGAGGCGGCGGCGATCAAGGCCCTTGAACGGGATATCTTCCCGATCGTGGAGAAGCCCCTGACCGGCTATTTTGGTGGCGGCGTCGCCGCCTATGACGGCCGCACGGCAGACATGACCAAGGCCCGCGCCGGCGCCTTATCCAGCATCGAACGCATGCGGGCGGCGGAAGCCGCCTCCAACGCGCGCATCCTCTATGCCGAGAATTGGGTTTATGCCCCCACGGTGCAGAAGGAGCGGGAGATCCTTGAGAAGACCAAGGGCCAGATCCTCTGGATGCATGGCGAGGAAGCTCATTCCGGCAGCCACGCCCCCAGCTATGGCCATTGGCATCTGGCGGGTGGCGGCGCCATGATCGGCAAGGGCTGCCATCCCTTGACGGCGGCCCTTTACCTCAAGCGTGTGGAGGGTCGGGCCCGCCTGGGCGCAGCTATCAGGCCCAAAACCGTGACCGCGCGCACCCACGCCCTGACGCAATTGCCGGACTTCGTCGATACCGGCCACATCCGCGCCGATTATGTGGATATCGAAGACTTCGCCATGACCCATGTCACGTTCCAGGACGGCACCATCGCCACCGTGTTTGCCTCCGACATCGTGCTGGGCGGCGTGCATAACTGGTTGGAGGTGTGCGCCGGCAATCACCGGACGATCTGCAATCTGAACCCATCGAACCAGATGCAGACCTATAACCCGGTAGAGAGCCAGTTCGACGATGTCTACGTGGTAGAGAAGATCGGCACCAAACAGGGCTGGGCCATGACCGCCCCGGACGAGGACTTCTCTCATGGCTTCCCCCAGGAAATCGAAGCTTTTTACCGGGCGGCAGCCCATGGCGGCGAAGTGGAAAGCGATTCCGAACTGGCCGCCGACTGTATCGCCACCATTTATTCCGGCTATGTTTCTGCCCGCAACGGCGGGGCAGAGGAGCCGGTCACGCTGTTATAGGAGTGTCTTGCAATGATCATGAAAAACACCTTGCGGGAGCAGCTTGATGCCGGCGCGCCCACACTGGGCACCCATTTTCTCTCCCCCGATCCCGCCATCGCCGAGATCATCGGCGATACGGGTCTATTCGACTATGGCGAATTCTGTGCCGAATACGCCGCTTTCGACATGCAAGCCCTCTATCACATGGCCCGGGCCGGACAGTGTGCCAACCTGCCCCTGATGATGAAACCGGACCAGGCAAGCCAGACCTTCTGGGCACAGGCGGCGCTGGGCGCCGGTTTCAAGGCCATCCTGTTCACCGATATCCGCACGCCGCAGGATGTCTTGACTTGCCATCAGGCGATCGCTGCGGACATGCCGGGCGTGGGCGGGCACATGGGCGTGAAACTGCGACGCCCGGCCTTGAGCGGCTATCAGCCGGAAGGCTATCTGGACGATCTCAATGGGGTGGTCTTCACCATCATGATCGAAAAGGCGGTGGCCCTGGACGATATCGACGCCATATTGGAGACGGCGCGGGAGAAGGGCGTGGCCATGACCCAGTGGGGCCCGGCCGATTTCGGTTTTTCCCGCGGCGAGCCCGGTTTGATGCACACGCCGGAAATCCGGCCATTCGAAGAACGCCTGATCGCCAAGTCCCTGGAATACGGCATTCCGCCCCGCATCGAGATCGGCGAAGTGGAGCAGGCCAAACGTTATCTGGATCTGGGTGTGCGCCATTTCTGCATCGGCTGGGACCGCTTCATTCTGCAGGCCGCGTTGCGGCGCCTGGGCGAAGGCATGCGGGAGTTGCTGGAAACCCTTTGAATAAATGGCTGGGGGCGGCTAAAAAGCGGCACCTGATCAACGACCCTGCCCTGCGGAGGGGTGCCGGAGTGGTCGAACGGGCCGGTCTCGAAAACCGGTGTACTCTTGCGGGTACCGTGGGTTCGAATCCCACCCCCTCCGCCATTCGCCTTCGCCGCGCGCATAGCGCGGGCTTCGGCGGAATGAATTCCTGAGTTTTCAGGAGCGCTCGGCGAAGGCGAATGTCACGCCGTAGCTTTAGCGAAGGCGGACCCCATCCATGCACTACGTGTATATCCTTGAAACCACAACAGCACCCGCACATTACTATGTCGGCCAAACAGCCGACCCCGAACGCCGACTACGTGAACATAATGAAGGCAAATCGGTTCATACAAACAAGCACAAGCCCTGGAAGCTTCGGGTCTCAATTGGATTCGCCGATAAATCCAGGGCGGCGGCGTTCGAACACTATCTCAAATCCGGCTCCGGCCGAGCATTTGCAAAGAGACACTTCTGACACGCTCAGGTTATAGCTTCGCCGCCGCGCGCATGGCGCGGGCTTCGGCGGAATAAATTCCTTAGCTCCCGGTCCCCGAACGCAGCTTCGGGAAAAAGCACGAGGATGGAAGCCGGATAACCCGGCAACCATCCTCTCCGTCCGTGCCCCAGCGCGCGAGCCGCCTGGGCGGCCCGGCGAAATGGGCTAGTAGTTTATGCTTTCGATGTTCTGGAAGCTGATCTCGGTGCCGTCTTCCAGGGTGATGGTGCCTGCCGCGTCGCTGCTCAGCGTCTTGGTGCTGCCATCATCGGAGGTTTCCGAACCGGTGGTCAGGCTGAGGGTCCAGCCGGAACCGACCGAAGAGGTATCGGCGTTCTGCAGCGTGATGCTGTCGGTCCAGCCGCCGGCGGCCCCACCATCGATGGTGTCGTTGCCGTCGCCTTCACCAACCATGAAGATATCGCTGCCGGCACCGCCATTGAGGGTATCGGCACCGCCAAGGCCCTGCAGGGTGTCGTTGCCATCACCGCCATTGAAGACGTTGACGTCGCCATTGCCGATCAAAGTGTCAGCATAGTTGGAGCCGGTCAGGTTCTCGATGGAGGTCAAGGTATCGCCGGCCGCATTGCCGCCAGAAGTGGCGCCAGTGTTCAGATTAACTGAAACACCACTGCCGGAGGTAACGTAGGACGCCGTGTCGGAACCGGCACCGCCCATCAGGGTATCGCCGCTCTCACCGCCATGCAGTTCGTCATCGCCGGCACCACCCATAAGGATATCCACGCCGGACTGGCCGCGCAGTTCGTCGGCACCGTCTCCGCCCGAGAGGATGTCATCGTCGGCACCGCCGCCCAGATAGTCGTCACCGTCGCCGCCATAGAGCCGGTCATCACCTACACCGCCGGTGATGGTGTCGTTGCCGGCGGCGCCGTCGATAAGATCTGCGCCCGCGGTGCCGGTATTGGTGTCGCCGCCCGCCGTCAGCGTGGCCAGATCCGTGCCGGAATTGCCGGCGGCATACATGTCGTCGATCGCGGATTCCGCTAGCTGGGTATCGAAGAAGGCGAGTTCAGCGATCTGACCATTGAAATAGTCCGAGCCGCCAGTGTAGGCACCAACGCGCCAGTCGTCGGAGCCGCCATCGATGCCGCCTGTAACTGCCTCATCGAAGGCGACGCGCGTGCCGTTGAGATATATCTCCGCGCCATTCGCGCCAAACGTCACCGTGACCTGATACCAGGTATTGGTATCAATGATGCTGTTGGCCGAATTCAAGGTGCCGCCACCAACGCCCTGAATACGCATTTGCAAGCCGCCGTTACTCGTGACGTCAAGGTAGAAGTCGCCCTCGTTGTTGCCGCCCAGATCACGGCTGATCATGGTTTGCGTGGTGGTATTACTGTCTGTGTTGAACCAGAGCTGGATGGAACCGTCAGTCAAATTCAGGCTGGCATCATTGGGAATCCGGTTGTGGTCGTCGCTACCGTCGAAATCGGTAGAGACGCTGGTGATGTTGGAAAACGGATCGGAACTGTCGCCGATGCCCGTTGAGTGATTGTAGTAGGTACCGTTATTGCTCCCCGCCGAATCCACCATCGTGGTGCCGGACGTTTCGTCCATGCGCCAATAGCCGACCGGATTGTTGGCCATGACCTCGGCGTGATAGGTATCACCGCTTTCGTTCAGGTCGTTGACGCCGATCGCCCGGGTCTCGTCATAGGTGCGGCCGGTGGAATCCGTGACCCGGATGGTGATGTTATGGGACATCGCGGATTCGAAATCCAACAGGCTGCCATCCGCCACCGTGATCTGGCCGGAGGAGCTGTCGATGGCGAAACGGCCACCGGCATTGTCGGTCAGGCTGTAGGTGAAGGTCTCGCCCGTATCCGCATCCACGCCGGCGGCGGTGCCGACAACGGTGCCGTTGGTCACGTTCTCGTCAACGGCATCAGCCGTCAGGGTGATGTCGGAAGGATCGTCGGCCACCGGATTGACGGTTACGGTGAAGCTGCCGTTGGTGGTGGCCGTGTCCGCACCGTCAGTGGAAGTGACCGAGACATTGAGAGTGAAATTAGTGTCCCGGTCGGGCGGCGGTGTCAGGGACAGACCCGACAATTCCGCAGGGGTAAATGTCCAGGTGCCGTCGCCGTTGTTGTTGCCGGCGGAGAACTGGGTGCCGACGGGGACGTTGGAGATCGTGATATTGCCCAGGGTTTCCGAACCGTCGGTGTCCACCAATGCCACGGAACCGCTGAGGGCGATCGAAGTATCCTCGTTGCCGCTGACGTTGTTGGCGACCAGCGTTGGCGCATCCGCCACTTGATTGACTGTAACTGCCACGTTGCTGACCGTTTGCGCCGTGTTGTTACCGTCCGTTGCTGT
>CAYFPL010000003.1:511312-529695 GCA_964344935.1 uncultured Rhodospirillaceae bacterium | reverse complement strand
GCCGGGGTCAGGCTCCAGGAGCCATCGCCGTTGTCGGTGCCGGCGGAGAGGCTGGCGCCCGAAGGCACGCCCGAGATCACCACGGAGACGGTGTCCAGGCTGTCATTGGCTGAGGTGCTGAAGTTCAGCGAAATGGCCGTATCCTCGTTGCCGGAAGCAGCAGCTGTGTTCAACGTCGGGGCATTGGCCTGGGGCAGGTAATCGAGGGTCTCGATGTTCTGGAATGTCACTTCCGTACCGTCCACCAAGGTGATGACGCCCGCCGCGTCGGCGCTGAAGGTCTTGGTATAACCGTCATCCGAAGTCTCGGAACCGCTGGTCAACCGCACCGACCAACCGGTGGTGACCGCCGAGCCGTCGGCATTACGCAGCGCGATGCGGTCGGTATCGCCCGTGCCGCCGTCGATGCTGTCGTTGCCGTCGCCCTCGCCCACGACGAAGGTGTCGCTGCCGGTACCGCCCACCAGGGTGTCGGCGCCGCCGAGGCCCTGGATGTGGTCGTCGCCGGCACCGCCCGTCAGGGTGTTGACGTCGCTGCTACCAACAAGGGTATCCGCATAGGCGGAGCCGGTGACGTTCTCGATGCTGGTAAAGGTATCACCCGTGGCATCGCTGCCACTGGCGGCACCCGTGTTTAGGTTGACGGAAACTGCTCCACCCGCATCGTCATAGGTGGCCGTATCGCTGCCCGCGCCACCCATCAGGACGTCGGCCCCGGCGCCGCCCTTCAGCGTATCGTCGCCGTCGCCGCCGACCAAAGTATCGACTCCCGCCTCGCCGTTCAGGGTATCTGCGCCGGCACCGCCGACCAACAGATCTTCGCCGGCACCGCCGCTCAAGGTATCGACACCTTCATCGCCGTACAGGCGGTCGTCGCCAGCACCGCCGCTGAGGACATCATCACCGGCAGCGCCTGCAACCAAATCGTCGCCCGTGGTGCCGGTGTTAGTGTCGTTGCCGGACGTCAGGGTGGTAAGGTCATAGCCGTTGCTGCCGGCATTGTAGAGATTATCGATATTGGTTTCGGGCAACTGGCTATCAAAGAGGGCCACCTCGGCAATCTCGCCGTCGAAGTAATTGTTCGCCCCGTTGGCACTGTCGTTGGAAGACGACATCAGGCTGGCGCCGACGGCCCAGGGTTCGTCATTGCCGTCGATACCATCGGTGTAGCTGGCATCGTTGGCCAACCGGGTGCCGTCGACCCACAGTTCCTGGCCCCCGGCGCCCCAAGTCACCGTTATTTGGTGCCAGGTACCTGCGGTCAGCGGGCTTGCGGCCGTGATTTCGTTGCTCTCGGCTTGCGTCTGCATCCGGAACGCCAACGTTGACCCGCTTAGATAGAGGGTGAAGTGGCCCGAATTATCCTGGCCGGAGGCATCGCGGCTTAAAATACCCTGAGTGCCGTTGAAGTCATTGACATTGACCCACATCGAGACCGAGCCCGTGGCCAGGTCCCAGGCCGAGTTATTGGGAATCTGGACATACTCGTCATCGCCGTTCAACGTGGCAACTTCAGTGGTTATGTTATCGAACGGTCCAGACCGGTCGCCGGGACTTTCATTGACCCAGGTACCGTTCGCTGTGCCGGTCTCATCCACCGCCGTGCTGCCGCCATCCTCGCTCAGCCGCCAATAGCCCACGGGGCCATTGGACATGACTTCGGCGTGATAACTGTCGGCGGATTCGTTCAAGTCGTTGAGGGAAATGGCCTTGGTTTCATCATAGGTCCGGCCGGAAGAATCGGTGGCGCGGATGGTGATGTTGTGGCTCATGGCATCTTCGAAATTCAGCTGACTGCCGTCGGCCACGGTGATCTGGCCGGTGGAGCTGTCGATCGCAAAGCGGCCGTTCGCGTCATCGGTCAGAGAGTAGGTGAAAGTCTCGCCGGTATCGGAATCCACACCCGAAGCAGTGCCCACAACCGTGCCGTTGGCGGCGTTTTCGTCCACCGCGTCGGAACTGAAGGTGATGTCGTCAGGGGTATCGGCGACCGGGTTTACCGTCACTGTGTAGTTGCCCACAGATTGGGTCGTGTCGGTGCCGTCCGTCACGGTCGTGGTTACGCTCAGCGTGACATTGGTGTCGTGGTCGGCAGGTGCGGTCATGGTCAAGCCGGACAGCTGCGCCTGGGTGAAGGTCCAGGTGCCATCGCCATTGTTGGTTCCGGCGGAGAATTGCGTCCCCGCGGGGGCACCGGAAATGACCACATTGCCCAAAGTCTCCGAACCGTCCGTATCCGTCAACGCGGTGGACAGGTTCAGGGAAATGGCCGTGCCTTCATTGCCCGAGGCGGTGCCGTCCAGGCGGACGTCATCGGCCACACCGGCCACGGTTACATCGACGGTGCCCACGCTTTGCGCGGTATCTGTGCCGTCCGTGGACGTGGCTGTGACGGTCAGGGTGAAGTTGCTGGCATCGTTGCTGGCTGGCGTGACGGTCAGGCCGGAAAGTTGCTCGGCCGTCAGGGTCCAGCTGCCATCGCCGTTGTCGGTGCCCGCCGAAAGGCTGGCGCCCGTGGGCACGCCGGAGATGACGACGGAGAGGCTTTCCGATGTATCACTTAAGCTGGCCGAGAAGTTCAGGGCTATTGCCGCGTCTTCATTGCCGGAAGTGTCAGACACGGTCAGGGTTGGCGTGTCGGCAATCGCATTGACCGTCACCGCCAAGTTTTGCTCGCTGACGGCAGAGGTGCTGCCATCGGAAGCCGTTGCGGTCACAGTCAGGCTGAAATTGCTGCTGTCGTTACTGGCCGGCGTGATGCTCAGACCGGAAAGCTGATTTGCGGTCAGGGTCCAGGTGCCATCACCATTGTCGGTGCCGGCCGACAGGCTGGCGCCCGTGGGCACACCAGAGATGACGACGGAGAGGCTGTCGCCGTCCACCAGGCTGGAAGAGATATCCAGGGCAATGGCCCCGTCCTCGTTGCCGCTGGCGGCAGAAGCCGTCAGGGACGGCGCCGTGACCGGGGCGACTTCCTCTACCACCGTTTCCTCGACCACCGCTGCCTCGACAACGGTTTCTTCGGCAACAGTTTCTTCCACAACGGTTTCTTCCGCCTTGGAATTCTTGCCGTTGTTGCTCTTGCTCTTGGCGGCATTGGCATTGGCGTTTTGCGCCGGTTCTGCCGCCGCGCTCTCGGCCTCGGCGGCCGGTTCCGCAATGGCTTCGGCGGGCGTTTCCGCGATCGCCTCGGTCAGGGATTCGGCCGGAGCTTCCGACAGGGTATCGCCCAGGATGGCCGTCTCGGCGGCTGCCTCGGCGGCCGCTTCAGCGGTCTGTTCGACCACAACTTCGGTCTCGACCACTTCCGCGGTTTCCTCGGCAGCGGCTTCCTCGGCAACGCCGTTGCCGTTGTTGCCGCCGGATTTGCTCCTGGCGGCGCTGGATTTACCATTCCCGGCCTGCTCGGCCGCCTCGGCAGCCTCTGAGGCGGCGGACGCAGCGGCCTGCTCAGCAGCCTGTTCGGCGGCCTGGGCCTGGCCGGCGGAGGATTCCGCCACCGTGCTTTCGGCAACAGTCGCGGCGACCATGTTGCGGACCATATCCACTTGCTCGGTCTCGCTGCTGGCGTCCACGGTCAATTCGATGGTTTCCACCACTTCACCGTCTTCGCCACCGCTGATGATCTCAACGTTCATGGCGAAGGCTTCGCCGGCGAAGGAGGAGGCAGCCGGAATGGCAACAGCCAGGCCGGCCAGTTGCATTACGGTCATGGACCAGGAGCGATCGCCCTCGTCATTGCCGTTGTTGAGCTTGGCGTCTTCCGGCAAACCGGAAATCTTTACAAAGATATCACCGGCATCGCCGTATTCCTGGGAGATCGGGCTCATATCCAGATCGACCCAGATATCCGTCGCCGGGGCGGCGTTTTCGCCCGCTTCAGGCACCGAAACGGAATCCAGCCAGCCGTTGTCGATGGCCTGGCCGACCTCTTCCGCACTCATGGTTTGATCGGCGAATTCGAAGCTTTCAACGTTCGTCACCGTGTCGGTGGAGCCGCCGTCGCGCAGATCTTCGACCTTGAAGCCCTTGTTGGTCTGGGAAAGGTTGTAATCCGCGGCATTGCCGTCAAACACGGCGGTATCGGAGCCTTTGCCGCCGTCGATCCTGTCCTTGCCGCTGCCGCCGTCCAGGATGTCGTCTCCGTCGCCACCCTTCAGGGTGTCGTTGCCGGCGCCACCGATCAGGGTATCGCCGTCATCGCCGCCAAACAGCCGGTCCCTGCCATCACCGCCGATCAGCGTATCGCCGCCGTCGTTGCCAACCAACTGGTCGTCGCCTGCGCCGCCACTGAGCGTGTCGTCCCCGTCACCGCCGTAGAGCCTGTCCTTGCCGTCGCCACCATCCAGGGTGTCATCGCCCGCACCGCCCGACAATCTGTCGTTACCGGTGCCACCGTCGAGGGTGTCGTTGCCTTGGCCGCCGGAGACCTTGTCATTGCCTTCGCCGCCCGCAACAACGTCATCGCCGGCGCCGCCGGAGACCCGGTCATTGCCGGTGCCGCCGTCGATCCGGTCATTGCCCGCACCGCCGGAGACCCGGTCGTTACCTTCGCCGCCCGCAACGACGTCATCGCCGGCACCGCCGGAGACCCTGTCATTGCCGGTGCCGCCGTCTATCTGGTCGTTTCCCGCACCGCCGGAAACCCTGTCATTGCCTTCGCCGCCCGCAACGATGTCATCGCCGGCGCCGCCTTCGACCTTGTCATTGCCGGTACCGCCGTCCAGCCGGTCATTGCCGTCGCCGCCCGAAACCCGGTCCCTGCCTTCACCGCCCGAGACCACGTCATCGCCGGCGCCGCCATAAACCCTGTCGCTGCCCGTGCCGCCATCGAGGATGTCATTGCCCTCACCGCCCGACACCGTGTCCCGGCCCTCGCCGCCCGCGACCACATCGTCCCCGGCACCGCCGGAAACCTTGTCATTGCCGGTACCGCCATCGAGGATGTCATTACCCTCGCCGCCCGACACCGTGTCCCGGCCTTCGCCGCCGGAAACCACGTCGTCACCGGCACCGCCAGAAACCTTGTCATTGCCGGTACCGCCATCAAGCTGGTCGTTGCCCTCGCCGCCCGACACGGAATCCCTTCCTTCGCCGCCCGAGATGATATCGGCGCCAGCGCCGCCGACCAATGCATCGCTGCCGTCTTCGCCGGTTATGACCGTGGGGGCGGCCGCTTCCGCAACGGCTTCGGCTTGTTGGCCATTGCTTTGACCCTTACCGTTGCCTTGACCATTAGCGTTGCCGTTTGCCTGGCCGTTGCCCTTGCCGTTGTCATTACCGTTATTGCCTTGCGGCGCAGCTTCGGCCTCCGGTGCGGGCGGAGTCGTGGCCTCAACCGGCGTTTCCGCCGCCGGTTCCTCGGTGGTGGTCTCTGCGGCTACTGGCTCTTCCGCAGCTTCGGTTTGCTGGCCATTGCCTTGGCCATTACCGTTACCTTGACCGTTGGCCTGACCGTTGCCGTTACCATTGCCATTATTGCCTTGCGGCGCGGATTCCGCCGCCGGTTCCTCGGCAGGCGCCTCTGCGGTTACCGTCTCTTCCGCGGCTTCGGCTTGCTGGGCATTGCCTTGGCCATTGCCTTGACTATTGGCGTTACCTTGACCATTGGCATTGCCGGTGCCCTGGCCGTTGCCGTTGTTGCCTTGCGGGGCAGCTTCAGACGCGGGCTGGGTGGTCGCATCGACGAAGTCGTCCATAGCGACCGGCTCTTGGGCGGCTGTACCTTCCGCCTGCTGGCCTTGCCCATTACCGTTACCTTGGCCATTACCTTGACCCTGGCCGTTGCCTTGGCCGTTGCCTTGACCGCCGGCTAGCGCGTCATCGCCGGCGCCGCCGCTCAGGTCGTCGCTGCCTTCGCCGCTTGACAGTTCGGTGCTGTCTTGGCTCTCGTCAGCGGCGTTGGCTTTGCCATTAGCGTTGCCCTTTTCGCCGTCTTCGGCTTTCTCAGCAGCCTTTTCTTCCTTGGCTGCGGCCTTTTCCTCGGCCTTCTCAGCTTTCTCAGCAGCCTTTTCTTCTTTGGCTGCGGCCTTCTCTTCGGCCTTCTCAGCTTTCTCGGCGGCCTTTTCTTCCTTGGCTGCGGCCTTCTCCTCGGCCCGTTCCGCCTTGGCCTCAGCTCTTTCCTCAGCCCGTTCCGCCTTGGCTTCAGCTCTTGCCTCGGCTCGCGCCTCTCTAGCCTCCGCCCGTGCCTCGGCACGTTCTTCCCTGGCCGCGACCCGCGCGGCGCGATTGCTTACATTACCCTGACCATTGCTTTGGTTGCCGTTGCCTAGGCCGTTACCTTGACCAATACCGTTTGCTTGGCCATTGCCAAGACCTTGGCCAGTCGCCGTGGCAGCCCCCGCCTGTGCCGTCGGCGGCATCTCCCCGGCCATGGGGGAGGCAGCAAATTGTTCAGTGACTTCAGGGGCTTCGGGGTTTTGCCCAGCGGTGCTCTCAAAACCGTTGGGGGCGAAGTTGGTTTCCGCCGCCGGTGCTTCGATCACCTCTTCAACCTCTGCGGTCTCAGGCACGGCCTCACCCAACGCTGCCGCGACCGCGGCAACCTCGTCTTCGGCCGACACTTCGGCGGCCTCTTGAATGGTCTCCGGGTTCAGTTCGTCGACAGCTTCGCCAGCCGGCGTTGCCGGTGCACCGAGGGGGCGGTCGTAATGCTCCACCTCCTCCACATCGTCCTGATCCCCTTGGGCCTGCGTCCGGGCACCATTGGAACCCGCCCGCGGCGCCGTGGCGCTGTCGGCCATGGGGCTCTGCGCCTGGCCTTGCGCTGCCCCAGCTTGGGCCTGGCCCGGCGCCTGCGGCGCCATCGGACCCGCATCCCCGGTGCCATCAGCCATTTCGGCGGCACCGTCATCAGCCTCGCCATTTACAGCCGACTCGTCGCTCGCATCCCTTTCATGGGCAGCGCCGTTAATCTCCTGCTCCGTCTCGGCGCGCTCGCTGGCGCGCACGCTTTCCGTGGTTTCGCCGGCGCCCGCCAGCGTTTGCCAGAAGGAGCGGTCCTCGTCACCGCTCTGATCCGCCTCGCTATCGGCCAGTATCTCTTCGGCCGTTGTTTCATCGGTGTTGACCGATTGCTCTTCCCGGGTTTCGCCGTTGCGGAGCATGTCCCGGATAATCTTCGGCATTCTGGCCATGGGAGCACCTACTTTCTATTTACTATATATTTTTTTCAAGATCGATTTATTCGAAATGCCCTATTGGGCACGCTGACAATAGTTGCGACCGGTAAACAAATAATTTCCAAACATGCTTAAATTGTTTGGTTAATTTTTTCAGATATTCTTGGGGTGAGTTCTTGCATTCCACGTTGCCGTCATCGGACCGGCAGCGATCTTGGTCTTATGTCAAGCGGGAAATATTCTGTCCAAAATGTAACCGATTCTTAACCAACAAAGCTCAAATTTGGGATGCCGAAACCTGACCGATCGCACCTTTATGGTGGGTTGTCATGTAGCGGTCGTGAGGGGGTAAGTATGGGGAACGTAGACGGCTGAATTCTGCCGTTGCGGTCCCCGCAGAGGAATAGTTCGGGATAATGTCGAAGTCGCTGAGCGAACAGGATACGCAACCGCGCCTTAGACCCATGCGTGGTCTGCGCATGGAAATGCTCGCCGTATCATCGGCAATGAACCTGCTCTCTCTCGCCCTACCTATCGTCATTCTGCAAGTCTACGACCGTGTCATCCCCAATACGGCCAATCAGACCCTGGCGGTGTTTGTCTTCGCCCTCGGCGCCGTCCTGATCATCGATGGCATTCTGAGTTACGGGCGCTCATACATTTCGGGCTGGGTCGGCGCACGCACACAGCATAGCCTTGCCTGTTCCGCCTTAAATAAACTGTTCCGGGCCGACTTGCGCAGCTTCGAGGCTGTTGCCCCCGGCGTACATATGCAGCGGCTTCGTGCCGTCGATGGCATCAAGAGTTTCTATGCCGGGCAGGGTTTGTTGTTGATGGTGGATTTGCCCTTCGCCGCCGTCTTCCTTTTGCTGATTGCCCTGATCGCCGGCGAACTGGTTGTCGTGCCCGCCGCCATTCTCGCCCTGCTTACGATCTTCGCGGTTTTCAGCGGACGCCACCTGTCCGATTCCTTGCAGCATCGGGCCGAAGGGGATGAGCGGCGTCACAACTTCATGATCGAGGTGCTCTCCAATATCCACACCGTAAAGGCCCTCGGCATGGAAGCCCTCATGGTTCGGCGCCATGAGCGCCTGCAAGGCAGCTCCGCCGAGGCCAGTTACAACGTTAGCATGGCCGGCGCTACCGCCCGCAACCTGGGCCTCACCCTCTCGCAGGTTACTGCCGTCGCGGTCGGCGCTTTTGGCTCCACCCTGGTGATGGAGGGCAACCTCTCTGTCGGCGGCCTCGCGGCCAGCACCATGTTGGCGAGCCGTGCCGCCCAGCCCATGCTGCGGTCCCTCGGGATCTGGACACAGTTTCAAAGCGCCCAGGTGGCCCGCAAGCAATTCAACGAGCTTTTCTCCCTGCCCCAGGAAACACAAACCGAAGGCGCGACCCAGGCTTCATTCGAAGAGCCGATTATCCTGGAAGATTTGAGCTTCAGCTATACCGAGGAAAAGGAACCCATCTTCCGAGACGTGAACCTGCGAATCGAACATGGCGATATCATCGGCATCGCGGGCGCCAACGGTTCCGGCAAATCGACGATGCTGGGCTTGCTGATGGGCGCCCTGGTGCCCGATCCCGACCACGGCCGCGTCCGGGTGGGCGAAACCGACGTCTGGAAGGTCGACAGCTCTGTATTGCGGCGGCAGGTCTGCTATCTGCCGCAGAACGCGGTCTTGTTCCAAGGCACGATCATGGACAACCTGACCATGTTCAGCGGCCAGCGGTATGTTGACCGCGCCATGTACTTCGCCGACCGGCTGGGCCTGCATGAGGCGATCGGCAAGATGCCCATGGGTTACGACACCCCGGTCGAATACAGAAAGACCACCCGGATCCCCGGCGGCGTCCGCCAGCGCATCGCCCTGGTCCGGGCGCTGACCATGACGGAAGAGCCCCGCCTCATCCTGTTCGACGAGGCCTATTCGCAACTGGATCGCTCAAGTGACGAAAAGCTTCATGCCCTGCTGCAGGAATTCGTTGGCAAGTCCACCATGGTCATCGTCAGCCATCGGCCCTCCTACATTAACTTGGCCGACCGAGTGCTTGTAGTGCGCAACGGCAATCTAACACCGGCCAGCAGCGGCGCCCGCGAATCGATCCAGCAACTGCAAAAGGAATACGCCTGATGCCCCGGGCCGGCGATTCCATGATGGAGCTGCCACCGCAGTGGCTGGACGGCATGAACGTGTTGGATGTCTTCCGCAGTGGCGGCATGCGCGCTCTGTCGGACTTGGGCGCATGCCTGCTGCGCCTGCTGGAGGCACTGGAATGGAACGGCAAGGAGCGTCACCTGGCCGAGGCCATGCCCCATTTCATCCCGAACATCGATCTGAACAGTTTCCGTGAGACCCTGGCCAACCTGAACCTGAGTACGCGGCCGCTGCGGGTGCGTCACGATCGCATTAATCCCGGTTTGATGCCCTGCCTGTTCATTCCCGACAACCCCGTTGTACCGGTACGCATCATCATCAGCGCCGACGAGAACGGCTATCGGATTTACGACGGCGCCTACCGCTTCTTTCGCCGCTCTTCCGGCAAAGGCATCGACGGCACAGCCTATGTCGTGAAAAAGATCGACCGCAATGAACGCGAAAAGCAGCAGAAAACGGGAACCTGGGCTTCACCCCTGGCCGGACGGTTCCGCTCTCTGGTCAGCCAGGTCATCGTTCTGACTCTGATCTTCAATATTCTCAGCCTGGCAATGCCGTTGTTCATGATGTCGATCTACGACAAGGTCATTCCTTCGGCATCCGTGAACCAGTTGCTGTTCCTCGTCGCCGGCGTCGCACTCGCCATATCCCTCGAAACGGCCCTGCGCCGATTACGTGTCCGGGCCATGGCCTATTTGGCGGGGCGGATCGACTACCTGGTCGGACGCTCCGCATTCGAACGAATATTGTTCCTGCCTCTCTCGATGTTGGAGCATGAGCCCCTCGGCGCCCAATTGTCCCATCTGCAGGAGTTTGAATCACTGCGGGAGTTCTTCGCCGGCCCCCTGGGCGAGGCACTTCTCGATCTGCCCTTTGTCGTGATCTACCTCGCCGCCATCGCCATCCTGGGCGGCTGGCTGGTTTTGGTGCCCATTTGCGCCGGTCTGGCCTTCGTCTTGTCGGGTCTCGCGATCACGGCGATGGCCAAACACTTTGCCAAGGCCGGCAACGAACACAAATCGGAGCAGCAGAAATTCCTGGTGCAGGCGGTTTCCGGTATGCGGGCGATCAAATTCAGCGGTTCGGAAAATGTATGGCTTGACCGCTACCGCGATCTGTCCGCCGCGGCCGCCCTACGTGAATTCGCCATGACCCGCCAGAACAATCTGGTGCAAACCATCTCCCGGGTGATTTCTCTGGCTTCCGGCATAGCCTTGATGGGCTTCGGCGCCATGGGCGTGATGGAGGAAAGCATCACCGTCGGCGCCCTGATCGCTTCCATGGCGCTGGTTTTTCGCGCCCTTGCGCCCTTGCAGTCGGGCTTCCTGACCATGAACCGTGTCAGCCAGATAAGATCCAGCCTGCGGCAGATCAACCATCTCATGCGCCTGCCCACGGAAAGGGTTCCCGGCCAGGTGCCTTTTAAACGCACGTTCAAGGGCCGCATCGTCTTCAATGGTGTCGCGCACCGCTATTCCAACGATGCGGAGCTGGCCTTACTCGGCGTGACCTTCGCGTTGGAGCCGGGCGAAGTGGTCGCTGTGACCGGACCCAACGGTTCCGGCAAGTCCACCCTGATTAACCTGATTGCCGGTCTCTATCGGGCCACAATGGGTGCGATCCTGTTTGACGGCATCGATGTGCGCCAGATCGATCCCATTGACCTGAGACAAATCATCGCGCTGGCGCCGCAGACGACCGAGTTGACCTATGGCACGGTGGCGCAGAATCTGCGCCTGGCTGATCCCACTGCCACCGAGGAAGAGCTTATCGAGGCGGCAAAGCTGGCCCGGGCCTATGACGGTATCATGCGCTTGTCCGAGGGCTTCGACACACGGTTGAACGAACACGTTCTGACTGAACTGACCGAGGGTTTTAAGCAGAAACTCTCCCTGACCCGCGCCTTCCTGAAGAAGGCGCCAATCATGATTTTCGATGAACCGGGACAATCCCTCGACGAAGAGGGCGACCAGGCCTTCATCGCAGCGGTTCAGAAGCTGCGCGGCAATGCCACCATCATCATCGTCACGCATCGACCCAGTCACATGGAAATTGCCGACCGTCTCTTGGTGCTGGACACCGGTCGGCTGCAATACAACGGTCCGCCACAAGAGGCCATGGACCGGCTGTCTGGTGGTTCCTGATGGGTCGTTCAAAGGAATTAACGGCATCTGACCAGGCCCGCGGACGAATTGCCCGTGGCGAACAACTCCGCTATCTCTCCAAACCGGAATTGCTGGAGGAGGTCGGGCCGCCTCGGTTCCTGCGGACCATCCTGTTCCTGCTGGCCCTTACCGTGTTCGGCTCCGGCGCCTGGGCCTCTATCGCCAAAATCAAGGAAACCACCAAGGCCCTGGGCGAAGTGGTCCCCATTGGCTCTATCCACGCCATACAACATCTCGAAGGCGGCATCATCGCCAGTATTCTGGTTACGGAAGGCGAGCTGGTGAAGAAGGGGCAAGTTTTGATGAAGCTGGACCCCACACCGGCTCTGGCGGAACTGGAGACAATCCGTATTCGCCGTGCCGGATTGCTGTTAAAGGCCGAACGCCTGCGTGCTTTTGCCAATAACGAGAAAGCAAATTTCCCCCCAATGCCTGCCCGCTATGCTCATATGTTGGCGGATCAGAAGGCCATTCTGGCCCAGAATGAGCGGGCCCGGGACAAGCAGCGCCATGTCCTCGCTCTAAAGGCGGAACAGCGCAAGGTCGAGTTGGTGGTCTTGCGCACCGAAGCGGGAAAACTGCGACGTGAAGTGAAGATCCTCGCCAAACAGATGGCCACCCAGGAAAAATTGTTGGCGGAAAAGTTGGTTTCCAATCTGGTCTTCTACAATACGCAACGGGAACACAACACCATTGCCGGCGAATTAAAGGAAGTCCGAGAAAAAGCCCGCCGCGCGCAACGGGCCATCGCCGAGGCGAAAGCGAAGATCGCCGAGATGGAAGCCGGTCTGCGTGACGAAGCCTTGGACGAGATGGGTGCTGTTCGGGCCGAGTTAAGCGAAGTCGAACAATCCATGGTGCAGGCGGCGGACCGTGCCCACCGGCTGGAGATCAAGGCGCCGGTACAGGGTATCGTCCAGGAATTGGCCGTTAATTCGGTAGGTAGCGTAATCGCGCCGGGCGCACCGTTGGCTCAGGTCGTGCCGGTCGAGGATGAACTGATCGTCGAAGCGCAGATTTCACCGATCGATGTGGGCCATGTCCACGTGGGCGACCCGGCCAAGGTCAAGATCACGACATTCGATTTCGCCCGTTTCGGTTCTATCGAAGGCGAAGTGAAGAAAATTTCGCCAACGACCTTCAAGGACCAGGACGGCACGGTCTATTACAAGGCCGCTGTGCAGCTAGAGAAGAACCATGTCGGCGATGAGCCTGGCCGCAACCTGATCCTACCGGGCATGGTCGCCGAAGTGGACATCCTGGCCGGCGAACGCACTGTGTTGCGCTACCTGTTGCGGCCTGTTTACCAGTCCCTCGACAGCGCGATGACGGAACGTTAGGGCGGGACTGGGTGATGTACACACGGAAACTCGGCAAAACCCTGTATCAGGCTACACGCGTCTTTCGCTCGCCTCTGGTGGGTGGGCTGGCCGCTGCCTGGGTTCTCTCCGCCTGTAGCGTTACGCCGGAGCCATTGGCCGAAGATCAACGCCAAGCCCGTGTCGCATCGGACTTGGAGGCCATTCGCGCGCAGCAATATACACCGGCGCAACCGGTGTCCCTGTATGAAGCCATGGCCCGCGCCGTGGCCTTCAACCTGCAGCACAATGTACGCCAGATCGAGCGCGACATCGCACGATTGGAATTGGAGCAATCCAACCTTGAAGGCTATCCCGATATCGACGGTGATGCCTCCTATGACCGTGATAGCGCCAAGACTTCGGCCGACACGGACCGCAACATCCGCAGCGGCAACTTCGGCAGCAGCTGGAACGTCCTTGATCTTGGTGTCAGCTATGCCAAGGCGCAACAAAGCGCGGATCGCGTCCTGATCGCCGAAGAGCGTCGGCGCAAGGCACTACAGGACATTATCCGCAATGTGCGTTTGGCCTATTGGAAGGCGGTGGGCGCGCAGCAGCTGATGGCCCGGATGGTATCGATCGAACAGGATTTCACGGTTGCCCTGGCCGAAAGCCGTCGCCTGGAAGTGAAGAACGTAGAAACCCGCCGCCGCACGGTCGGCTTCCGCCGCGGTCTGGTCGACACCGTGCGCCAAATCATTGCGGCGCGGAAAGAATACGGCAAAGCCAAGTTCGAATTCGCCCAGTTGATCAATATCCAGCCCGGCGTCAGGTTCTCGCTTGCGCCACCTGAGGCCATGCAAGGTATCCCTGCCATGCCCATGGCAGTGGACCGGATGGAAGCGTTCGCACTGGAACAGCGGCCGGAACTGCGGGTCGAGGACTACAACGAACGCATCACCGAATGGGAATCCCGGGAAGCGCTTTACGGCATGTTCCCCAGCCTGGACCTCAGCTTCACCCGCAGCTTTACCAGCGACAAGGGGTTGGTCAACACCTCGTGGACGGGCGTTGGCTCGCAGTTGGGAATGAACCTGTTCCGTCTCTTCTCAGGGCCATTGCGCATGCGGACGGCGGAGTTGAAGGGCGAAATGGCACGGCGCCAAAGGGTTGCTCTATCCGTCGGCGTCCTGGCACAGGTGCACATCGCCTATCACGAGTTCCACGAAGCCAAGTACCAGTTTCGCCTCGCCCGTCAGATCTCGCGTTCCGACAGGGAATTGAGCAAGCTGGCTTTGATGGAACAGTCCATCACTCAAGGCAATCAGTTGGACGCCATCGATGTCGCCGCACGGCAGCTGCGTTCCGAAGTACAACAGCATCAAGCCTATGTGGAACTACGCCGTGCGCACGGCAACGTCCTGCACGCCTTGGGCCTGGACGTGATCGACAACGAGGTACCCCTGGATGATGTGGACCGTCTGCGTACCGCGATCCGGCAAACGGTCGGAAAATGGGAAACCTTGATCGAGGATGACGATCCCGCCGATGACACCACGGTCGAGGATCTCGTGGTTCAAGTATTGGCTGATGTGCGCAATGACGGTGTCGCGCCCACCCCCATCGGCGGCAACGGGCAAGCGGCCGGCCAGCCACCCGCGACGTCGACGACGAACCAAGTTGTCGACAATCCGGCGCCCGAGCCCACTCTTGCCGCGGTGACCCTGCCGCAGGCGCAGAGCGAAGGGTCCGGAAATACAGACGCGACAGAGGAAGATCCCTTTGAAGTGCAATTCAAGGACGTACTCGCTTCCGTGCGCGCAGGCGAGACCGTGACCGCAAACAACAGGAATATCGAAACATCGAATGATTCAGGCTTACCCGAACGGCCTGAATCGGCGCTGCCGCAAGCTGGTGATACGGAGACTATGCGCTCTGAAGCCAGCTTGCCGGCACCGCCAGCCATCGCAGCCGGGGTCGAGGAATTGGTACCACCTGCGCCCGTGGCCGTAGCCGCCGCCCCGAGCGTTACGGAGCCAGCCGATGATGCCACCAGCCGGAAACCGCCAGCCCAAGTGGAGGCGGCCTTAGCGGTTGAAGCATTATCCCTTGAAACCGCCGCCGACGGTGCGTCTGAAATGACGGCCGACAGCTCCTCAAGCCAACGACAAACGGCCTTGATTGGTGCTGGTATCGACGCGCCCTCACCACAGGACAAAACCGCGATCGCGCCGCCACAACCGCGGCAGAAGCGGCGACTGCCCCGTTACGATGCCCAGTTCGGCGCTTTCTCCGAATATGCGCGCGCCTTGGCGCTGTTGGCAACTATGCGTGACTTGAACACGTCCAAGGACAGCCATGGGGAATTCAGCATTCTGCGGAAACGGGCGGCGGGTAAGCCGGTTCTCTATCACGTCCGCTTCGGCTCCTACCTGGGCTGGTCGGCGGCGCGGGATGCCTGCGACCGGTTCAAATCCCAGGGGCGCAGCTGCGTTGTCGTCCGCCACAAGCCATGGGAAGGCGAGATCATCGCCAACTGTCGTGACGCGAAAGGTTGTGATGGTGCAAGGCCCATAAGCCTTTCGGAGAACCACCCCCCCGTCACCTTCTAGGTGCCCAGAACAAAGGCACCCAAGTCAGTTGGGCCGGAACAGTTGCTGGCCGTCAATCTTGAACTCTGCAATCGCTGCTTTTCCTGCTGGCGAGAGCAACCAGTCGATGAAGCGCTGTCCTTGCACTGATTTCACATGAGGATGGCGGCTGGACGAAACCAGAATGACGCCATACTGGTTCTTGAGGCCGGGATCGCCCTGAAAGACAATTCCGAGGTCCTGTTTGTTCCGGAAACTGATCCAGGTCCCGCGGTCGCTTAGGACATAGGCGCCCATCGCCGCTGCTGTATTCAATGTCGCGCCCATGCCGGACCCGGTTTCCCGATACCAGGTACCGGATTGTGCGGCGGCATCAACGCCGGCCTGCCTCCAAATTGACAATTCCCGTATATGGGTGCCGCTGTCATCACCGCGGGAAACGAATGGCATCCGGCCCGCAGCTATGCGTTTGAAGGCGGCGGCAGCACTATCGGCATCGGTCAACCGGGCCGGATCGGTCTTCGGCCCGGCGATAATGAAATCGTTGTACATCACAGGGTGACGCGCCACGCCAAAGCCAGCCCTGACAAAGGCTTCTTCCGATGCCTGGTGATGCACCAACAGGACATCCGCGTCGCCATTGCGGGCCAATCGCAGAGCCGCGCCAGTACCTACCGCGACGACCCGGACGGCGATGTCGCTTTCCGCCCTGAATATCGGCAAAATATGGTCGAACAGGCCAGAGTTCTGCGTTGACGTGGTGGAAGCCAGCGTAATGTAGGATGGCTCGGCTGCCGCGCCATGGCCCGCCTGCCCTAAAGCGAGACAGAAAAGAAGCGCCAGCACATGGCGCCGGACATACTGGGTCATGGGCGGTCGATCCCGACTTCATCGGCGGTTTTACCGTCGATCCCGTCGTAGACGGACCGCCGCCGCCACCACAACAGCTCGCCATTGAGAAAGGCTCGCGCCAGATCGTTCTTGGGTCCGGCGAAGAACTCTTCCGCCGGCGCCCGCTCCTTGATGCGCCCCCGGTGCAGAAATATCACCTCCTGGGCCAGGCGCCTGGTCTGATTGAGGTCATGGGACGTCATGATAATCTTGACGCCTTCCTCGGATAGTCCCCGGACGATGTCCTCGACCAAATGGGCTGCGGCCGGGTCCAAGTTGGCGGTCGGCTCGTCCAGGAACAAAACCTGGGGGTGTAGCGCCAGAGCCCGGGCCAGGGCGAGGCGTTGTTGTTCGCCGAACGACAACGCCCGGGCCGCCGTGTCTGCCAAACGGGTCAGGCCGGTCCGTCCCAGAGCATCCTCGACACGTTGCCGCCGTTCAGGGGCGGAGATGCCGTGAATCTTCAAAGCCAGATCGATATTGCCGCGAGCCGTGCGGCGCAGCAGGACCGGGCGCTGAAATACCATGGCCTGGGCCCGCGCCCGGGTCAGGGGTGCGGCATCCCCCGCCCAGCGCACGCTGCCATGGTCTGCGGGCACGATACCGTGGCAGACGCGAAGGAAGAGACTCTTGCCGGCACCGTTCGGCCCGATCACCAGAGTGCGCGCCGGCGCGGCGTCAAAACGGCAATGAATATCCTTCAACACCATCTTGTCGCCACGCTTGAGCGAGACTCCTTCAAGGGCAAGGGGCAGTATATGCATCGCCGCCTTCATGCCGGGTTCCTCACGCCGCCAACATAGCGAAACCCATAAACAGCAACGTTGATGCCCAGGGAAAGCAATAGAAGAACGATGCCAAGACCCAAGGCGATCGACAGATTGCCCTTGCTTGCTTCTAGCGTAATCGAGGTGGTCATGACCCGGGTGACATGATCGATATTGCCGCCGACGATCATAACCGCGCCGACCTCCGCCACGGCGCGGCCAAAACCTGCCAGCAATGCGGTCACAAGCATCGCCCGGCCGTCCCAAAGCAACGCCACCAGCGCCTGCCGCGGTGTCGCGGCGAGAGAGCGCAAGGCCTCATGATATTCCAGCCACAAGGTTTCCAGAACCTCGCGGGTCAAAGACAGGATAATCGGCAGCACCAGGATCACCTGGGCGATGATCATCGCCGTTGGCGTGAACAGCAAATTGAAAACCCCGAACGGGCCGGCACGAGAGAGGAGCAAATAGACGATCAGTCCAACGACGACCGGCGGCAACCCCATGAGGGCATTGAAAATCACGATCAAGACCCGCCGGCCCGGAAACCGGCCCAGGGCGATCAAGGCGCCTAGGGGCATGGCGATCAGAGCCGCGATCACGGTTGCCGACAGACTCACCTGAAGCGATAGGCCGATGATCTCCCACAGGTCGGGATCAAACTCCCAGATCATGGAGCCGGCCGTCGCAATGGCGCGCCAGAATTCGTCCATTACTTAATCCCGCCGCATCGGCGTCAACAGTTCTGGAAGCCTAGTCGTCATCATCGGGATCATCCGTAAATCGGCCTGCGAGATAGTCGTCGGTGGTCCGGGGCATGGGCCGCGACCCCGCCGCCATGGGATCGGGTTCCGCCTCGGCCATGTCGATGACCCGGCAATCGGCGCACATTTGCAGACGGCGCAAGGCCTGGCTGTTGGGGAACATTGAATGCGCCGACATTTTCTCCGTTACCGTGTCGATCATGGACTTGGTGGCAAATGGCGTGCCGCAGCGGATACAGGCGAACGGCTCTTCCTCCTTAATGACCCTGGTATCCCGCGCCGCGCCGGTAAAGACCAGGCGGGGCCGAAGGGTCATGACTTTTTCCGGACAGGTGGCGACGCACAAACCACACTGCACGCAAGCCGTTTCCACAAAACTGAGGCGCGGGTGGTCGGGCGTGTCCCTTAGGGCATTCGCCGGGCAGGCGTTGGTGCAGGCCAGGCAGAGGGTACAGCCGTCCACATTCACATCGACGGTGCCGAACGGCGCCCCCGGGGGCAACGCGATTTCATCGACCGGCGCCGGCGCCGCCCGGTGCAGGGCCATGAGGGCCAAATTCAGCGCCGTGCGTTTCTCTGTTGTCGGCTCAAAAGCGGCGGGCTTGCCATCCGTCGCTGTGGCCT
>CAYFPL010000003.1:443648-511302 GCA_964344935.1 uncultured Rhodospirillaceae bacterium | reverse complement strand
CGTGACGCCAGCCGCCAGATCTGTTCGCTCACCACCTCCGGGTCGGCTTCCTGTAGCATGACGCAGTGCTCCGCACCGAAGCCCAGCGTGCTTGTGACAAGGTTGGCAAGGGAGATGTTCTCTTCCAGACCTGCGAGCTCTTCCGCTTCCCGGGGTGATGCCAGGACAAGGCACCGTATGGCGCCGTAGACTCGCGCCGATAGCAAAACCTCAAGGCCACACTGACCCAGGGCGTTGACCGCCAGAGGCAACACATTGGCAGGCAGGCCGTCGTAGTAACGGGCCACGGTGGCGAGCATCTCCTCGCCAAAGCCGTCGTGCAGCAAGAGAACCGCATGCCCACCGCCGCCGGCTTCATAGGCCTGTAAGATTGTGCGCATGCGATCCAACAGGGCGTCGCGCCGGGGCATGGCATAGCCGGCAGCCCCTGTCGGACAGACTCCGGCGCAGGCGCCGCAGCCGGCGCAGATCTGCGGATCAACATTGACCCGATCGCCGTCAGGGGTGATGGCGCCGGCCGGGCAATGGTCGATACATAAGCTGCAGCCGGTAATGCCATTGCGGGCGTGGGCACAGATATCGCCGTTGTATTCCACGTAACGCGGCTTTTCGAATTCACCCAGCAGGTCCAGGATATCGAACAGGGCGTCGGCGACTGAGCCGGGATCGCCCGGATCGGGATTGAAATAGCCGTCCCTTTTATCGGGAGCCGTGAATAGAGGCGAGGCGCCGCGCAGATCGAGAATGATGTCGCATTCGCTTCGGGTCGTTTCGCGGGCACCGGCTTCAAAGGTGAGTTCCTGACGAGACGACGGTGTCATGGCGGCGAAGCCTTCGAACTCAACCTCGAAGCCGCCCAGATGTCCCCGCGCTATGACGGAACGGCAATTGAATATGGGTACATCTACAGTGCCGGGAACTTGCGTGCCCGCCCCATCCTGCATCACCAAGGTAACGTCCATCCGCTGGCCCAGACGCCGCGCCGCCGCCACCGCCACATCGTCCGCGCCCAGCACCATCACCACGCCATCGCTGCTGACCTGAAGCGCGCGTGGGCCCGGCACCTCAAGCATCGCTTCGGCGATCAAGGCGCCCATCTTGGCGCCCGCCGCGCCACCGTCGCGCGACCAGCCGGCCTTTTCGCGGATGTTGACAAAACGCAACTCGCCTTCGAACCCTTCGTCCGACGCAGTTTCCAGGAACAACGGCGCCTGCTGGGTACATCCGAGCAACAACGGTTCGCCACTCTGCAGCCGGGACTGCACTTCGCCCAATTGGGTCCGGCACAATGCGGTGCCGCAAAACGCTGGCTGCAGACCCGCGGCAGCCGCGATGGAGCCTTCATCCAACGGATTGGTGCCTTCGCAATCGCAAATCATCAGACGAAAGTCTGGCTTGCCGGTTCTGCTTGCCATGTCCGTTCCATCCCCCCGCGCGGGAAATTCACTCACCGCGTAAATTGGCGGGCCATATTGCAATCAATGGCCCGATTGGAGCAAGATCGCCCGGGCAACAAATGTGGTAAATCACGAGGTTGTTTGCATGACGGCCGACGCGACCATGGATCTGGGCGTTGTTGTCGAGCGGCGGGAGATCGACAATCCTTGGCAGGATTATCTGTGGCGCCCGATCGCGGTGATCCCGAATGCAGCGCGGGACGAGCGTTGGCGCGAACTTCACAGCGGCGCTGATTGGGTACACTTCCTGGCTGCGACTTTCGATTTGCAATTATTCCGCGGCGAGACGGAAGGCTACATGACCAACCTCTCGCAGGATCCCCCGTTGATTTACGTGGTCCTGCGCCAGGGTGAGGAGGCCGAGGACAACGAAGTGGAGCCATTCCACATCACCGCCTGCCCATTTGAGGCCATGGGCTACCACGAAAGCGGCGACGAGATCGTCGAAGGCGTGCCCATGCCCGATGACGTGCAGGCCTGGCTGCAGACCTTCGTCGATCAATACCATGTGGAAACACCGTTCGAGAAACGCAGGAACAAGCGGCATAAGGATAGGGACCGGGGTTCCCGTCCGCGCGGGCGATTGGGGCGGGAACAAGCATGAAAGATAGCGACGAAGGCCCGATCGCGCGCTGGTCGCGGCGCAAGGCCGCGGTGCGGGAAAGCGAACGGCCCGAAGCCGAACCTGAAATTCCAGGCCCGGCGGAGCCGTCCAATTTGGTGGAAGTGGAGGCGGAGCCGGAAACAGAACCGCAGCCGTTGACCCCGATCGAAGAATTGGACGCGCAATCTGACTACACCCAGTTTCTGGCCGACGGCGTGCCCGAGGCCGTTACACGGGCGGCGCTGCGCAAGCTCTGGCTCAGCGACCCGGTGTTGGCCAATCTGGACGGCCTGAACGACTATGACGAGAATTTCAATCTTATAGACCGGCTCATCACCGCCGCCGATACCAACTACAAGGTCGGCAAGGGCATGCTGGGCGAAGATGATGTGGAAGAACCGCCGACGGAGGACGAGACTTCGGCCCCGTCAATGACAAACGCAGAGACCGAAGCCGACGACCCGGATAATGCGGATACCGCTGATTTAGAGTCGGATGAGGACGGCGGAAAAGGTTAATTTCTTTGTTTGCAAGCGCCCGATCGCGCGCTACACTTTTTGCAATTGTCGCGTACAAGAACAATCAAAAAGAGCGGCGGTCGACGCGTAACCGTATAGGTTTGCCGACGCCAAATTTGGGGGGTCCATCCGATGTCCGCCAAAGGCGATCATTGGGAAGGGTCGGCAGAATTAGAGACACAGCGTGCTTCGTTGTACGGGCTATTGGCACGTTTGCTTGCCGCACCGCCGGACCTGGAATTTCTTGAAAATCTGCGCCAGTTGACCGGTGATAACACACCGTTGGGACAGGCCTTGTCGGACTTGGCCCGGGCCGCCCGGATTGACCCGGAAGAGTTAGAGGACGAGTACACCAAACTGTTCTATGGCATGGGCCAGGGTGGCGAGATATTGCCTTACGCCTCCTACTATCTGACCGGCAGTCTGCACGACCGTCCCTTGGCCGATCTGCGCGGCGATATGGAACGCCTCGGCATCGCTCGCGGTAATGTGAACGAGGAGCCGGAGGATCACATCGCAGTGCTCATGGAAATGATGCACGGATTGATCATGGGCCGGTTTGGCATTGGTCCCGCTGACCTGGCCGAGCAGACGAAATTTTTCAATGCCCACATCGCCACCTGGGCGGAAGATTGTTTTATGGATTTGGAAGCGGCCGATTCGGCCGTGTTCTTTGTCGCGGTTGCCCGTTTGGGCCGCGTCTTTCTGGAAGTCGAAGGTAACGCCTTTCAGATGGCAGCGTAACGCCGCGAATGGGTAGCGCGGCGCCATGCCGCGAACAGCGTAAGTGTAACGGGTGTGTAAATTGTGCGGCATGAGGCCGCAACGGTCACGGTGGCGATAGGCCCGTGACTGTCATCGAAAGCGTGAGGAGCGCAAGATGAAGGAAGGCAAGGGACAAGGGGCTGTGAAGCGCCGGGATTTCCTGAAACAAGCCGGGCTGGTGGCGGGGACCGCCGGCGCAGCAGCGGTCATGGCGGGATCCAAGAAGGCCGAAGCGGCCGAAGCGGATCAAGCCAAGAGCGGCTATCGGGAAACCGATCACATTCGCACCTATTACGAACTGGCCAAGTTCTAAGCCGGTTGCGGGGAGATCCGCCGGAGGACGAAGCCTGCCGGCGGGAACTATGAGCTTAATTCGGGAGAATTAGATGCTTACCAAGAAAACCAACGGGGTTGCGCAAGGCCCCCGTTTGAAACAGGCGCTGAATGCCGTGGTTGGCACCACGGTCAACCGCCGCAGTTTCTTGAAGCAATCGGGTTTGGCAGCGGGCGGCGCCGCCCTGGCGGCCACGGTCCCATTGGGCACCGTCAAAAAGGCCAATGCGCAAACAGCGGCAGCCAGCATCAAAAAGGTCAAATCCGTCTGCACCCATTGTTCGGTGGGCTGCACCGTCATCGCGGAAGTGGACAAAGGCGTTTGGACCGGGCAGGAGCCCGGTTTCGAAAGCCCGTTCAATCTGGGCGCCCATTGCGCCAAGGGTGCCGCGGTGCGCGAACATGCCCACAACGAACGCCGGCTGAAATATCCCATGAAGCTGGAAGGCGGCAAATGGAAAAAGGTCTCGTGGGACCAGGCGGTCAACGAGATCGGCGACAAGATGCTGGATATCCGCAAGTCGTCTGGACCGGATTCCGTCTATTGGCTTGGCTCGGCCAAGTTCAATAACGAGCAGGCTTACCTGTTCCGGAAATTCTATGCCTTCTGGGGTTCCAACAACGGCGACCATCAGGCGCGCATTTGTCATTCGACCACGGTCGCGGGTGTGGCGAACACCTGGGGCTATGGCGCCATGACGAATTCCTACAACGATATGCACAATTCCCGGGCCATGTTCCTGATCGGCTCGAACCCGGCGGAAGCACACCCCGTCGCGGTGCAGCATATCCTCAAGGCGAAGGAACGGAACAATGCCGCCCTGATCGTCTGCGATCCGCGTTTCACGCGCACCGCGGCGCACGCGGATGAATATGTTCGCTTCCGCCCCGGCACCGATGTGGCGCTGATCTGGGGTATCCTGTGGCATGTCTTCGAGAACGGCTGGGAGGACAAGGAGTTCATCCGCCAGCGCGTCTGGGGCCTGGAACAGATCAAGGCCGAAGTGAAGAAATGGACGCCGGAGGAAACGGAACGTGTCACCGGCGTACCGGGCTCCCAGCTCAAGCGGGTGGCGCGGACCATGGCCAACAACCGTCCCGGCACCATCGTCTGGTGCATGGGCGGCACCCAGCATACCAACGGCAACAACAACACCCGGGCCTACTGCGTCCTGCAATTGGCTCTGGGCAACATGGGCGTTGCCGGCGGCGGTGCCAATATCTTCCGTGGCCACGACAATGTGCAAGGCGCCACCGATATGTGCGTCCTGTCCCACAGCCTGCCGGGCTATTATGGTTTGAAGGCCGGTTCGTGGAAGCACTGGTGCCGGGTCTGGGGCGTCGACTACGAGTATGTGAAGAGCCGCTTCGCTTCCAAGAAACTCATGGAATCGAAAGGCATCCCGGTCTCCCGTTGGATCGACGGCATCCTTGAGGACAAGGATAAGATCGACCAGCCGGACAATGTCCGGGCCATGGTGCTGTGGGGTCATGCGGTCAATTCGCAAACCCGCCTGGTGGAGATGAAGAAGGCGATGGAGAAGCTCGACCTTATGGTCGTGATCGATCCGGTGCCTACTTTCGCCGCCGTCATACCCGACCGGCAGGACGGCGTCTATGTGCTGCCAGCGGCAACCCAGTACGAAACTTATGGTTCGGTTACCGCGTCCAACCGCTCACTGCAGTGGCGGGACAAGATCTTCGAGCCGCTGTTCGAATCCAAGCCTGACCACGAGATCATGTATATCCTGGCCAAGAAGCTCGGCTTCGAGAAGGAGATGTTCAAGCAGATCAAGGTCAACGGCAACGAGCCGGTGATCGAGGACATCACCCGCGAGTTCAATGGTGGCATGTGGACCATCGGTTACACCGGCCAGTCGCCGGAGCGTATCCGCAAGCACATGGCCCACCAGGCGACGTTTGACAAGACGACGTTGCAGGCGGTGGGCGGTCCGTGCGATGGCGAATATTACGGCCTGCCCTGGCCATGCTGGGGCACGGCGGATATGAAGCATCCCGGCACGCCGATCCTCTATGATCCCTCCAAGCCGGTGGCGGAGGGCGGCCTCACCTTCAGGGCCCGTTTCGGCGTTCAGCGCGACGGCCAGAACCTGTTGGCCGAGGGCTCCTTCTCACAAGGTTCGGAACTCAAGGACGGTTACCCTGAGTTCACCATGGCCATGCTGAAAAAGCTGGGCTGGGACAAGGACCTGACCGACGCTGAGCGTAAGGCGATCGAGGCGGTAGCCGGCGACAAGACCAACTGGAAGACCGACCTATCGGGCGGTATCCAGCGTGTCGCCATCAAGCATGGCTGCGCCCCATTTGGCAACGCCAAGGCACGTACGGTGGTCTGGACCTTCCCGGATCCAGTGCCTCTGCACCGCGAGCCTCTGTATACGCCGCGGCGCGATCTGCTGCCCAAGTACGCGACATACAAGGACAAGCAGGCCTATCGCCTGCCGACCATGTATGAATCCATCCAGAAGAACGACTTCTCCAAGGACTTCCCGACCATTCTGACTTCGGGCCGCCTTGTGGAATACGAGGGCGGTGGTGATGAATCCCGCGCCAACAAGTGGTTGGCGGAGTTGCAGCAGGAAATGTTCTGCGAACTCAACCCACGGGATGCCAACAACATCGGCGTCAAGGAAGGCGGCAATGTCTGGATCCACAGCCCGGAAGGCAGCAAGGTGTTGGTCAAGGCCTTGGTGACGGAAAGGGTGGCGCCTGGCGTTGCCTTTATGCCGTTCCATTTCGGCGGCCATTGGCAGGGCGAGGATCTAAGGGCGAAGTATCCGCCGGGAGCTGATCCATATGTCCTTGGTGAGGCCTCTAATATGTGCGGCACCTATGGCTACGACTCCGTAACCCAGATGCAGGAAACCAAGGTGACCCTGTGTCGGGTGGAAGCGGCCTAGGGGAGGAATAGACAATGGCTAGAATGAAATTTCTCTGCGACGCCGAACGCTGCATCGAATGCAACGCCTGCGTCACCGCCTGTAAGAACGAGCATGAGGTACCCTGGGGCGTCAATCGCCGCCGCGTGGTCACCATCAACGACGGCAAACCGGGCGAACGCTCGATCTCCGTCGCTTGCATGCATTGTTCCGATGCCCCGTGTATCGCTGTCTGTCCGGTGGATTGCATCTACGAAAACGAGGAAGGCGTGGTCCTGCATTCCAAGGACCTGTGCATTGGCTGCGGCTATTGCTTCTTTGCCTGCCCGTTCGGCGCGCCGCAATACCCGCAAGCGGGCAATTACGGCAGCCGCGGCAAGATGGACAAGTGCACCTTCTGCGCTGGTGGGCCTGAAGAAGATATGTCCTCGGCCGAGTTCCAGAAGTACGGCCGCAACCGACTGGCTGAAGGCAAATTGCCGATCTGTGCCGAAATGTGCGCGACCAAGGCACTGCTCGCCGGTGATGGGGACATCGTCTCCAACATCTACCGTGAGCGCGTGGTTGCACGCGGTTTCGGTTCCGGGGCCTGGGGATGGGGCACCGCCTATAAGCTGAAATCCGGCTCATAGGCATATGACAACAGCGGCGGGCCGATATGGATTTCGGCCCGCCGTTCGTTGCGAATCAACGTTGGTTATTGGCGTAGTCGGTGATCGGCACACCGTAGGAAATTGCGGGGGCGATTGAATGGTTCACCATATCTGCCTGTCCAGACTATCGGCGCTGTTCCTGGCGGCGCTGTTGTTGATCCTTGCCACCACGGCCCAGGCACAACAAAGCACATCGTCGGTGCGTCCACCCTCGGACGCCGCGGTGGTACAGGGCGGCAATGTCCCTGGCGGTGCACAAGGCAACATTAGTGATTCCGAAACATGGCGCAAAATCCGCCACGGCGGGGCCGGACGCATTTCGATCCCCGATGCCAATGCTGCCGTGCTGGTGCAATCCCAGGGCGAGGATTTTCGCCACTTCAGAAACGGCACCCTGGTCAGGACAGGCGCCTGGTCGCTGCTGGTCATGGTGTTATTGCTGTTGCTGTTCTTCCTGGCCCGCGGCCGTATAGAGGTCGACGGCGGCTTCACGGGCCGGACAGTATTGCGATTTAACTTCCTTGAGCGCTTCGCCCATTGGCTGACGGCGGGGTCTTTTGTGGTGTTGGGATTGACCGGCCTGAATATGCTTTATGGCAAGGCCGTCCTGCTGCCTATCATAGGTTCGTCGGCCTTTGCGGGTCTGACCCTGGCGGGCAAATATGCCCACAACTATCTGGGCTTTGCCTTTACCCTTGGCGTCCTACTGATGATTGTATTGTGGCTGCGTCACAACCTGCCCAGCCGCCATGACATCAACTGGATCGCCGTCGGCGGCGGTCTATTCACCAAGGGTGTGCACCCGCCCGCGCGGAAATTCAACGCCGGTCAAAAGCTGATTTTCTGGATTGTCGTCGTCACCGGTCTGTCGCTTGCGGCTACCGGTTTCTGCCTTATGTTTCCGTTCCAGTTCGCTCCGTTCGAAGGCACATTCCGTTTTCTGAACCTGTTCGGCTTTGGCCTGCCGACAGACCTGACAGCATTGCAGGAGACGCAACTGGCCCTGCTGTGGCACGGCATCGTCGCCTTATTCGCCATTATCGTAATCATTGCCCATATCTATATCGGCTCCCTCGGCATGGAGGGCGCTATCGATGCGGTGACCACGGGCGAAGTGGACGAGAACTGGGCCCAGGAGCATCATAGTCTGTGGCTAGCGGAATTGCGGGAATCCGAGAAGGAAAGCTCGGCGGCCGATTAACCGACCGGAAAGCCACCCCTATAGGATCATGGCGGTCTTAAAGACGGGTGCTGGTGCTGCTGTATTTTCCGGCCGCGCTGCCGTCGATCAGAGACATGCCGCCTGCGGCAAGAAGCGCAATTATGATCGCAGCCGCAAACCCGAGCCACATGGCGCGCATGGTGTGCCTCCCTTGCAATTCACGACAAAGTCTAGCACGGCGCGCACCAAATCAAAAACACCGATGGTTTAGAAATCCGACAATTGCTCCCTGATGGTGCGCTTCATGACCTTACCGGCTGGATTGCGCGGTAATTCATCCGTGAAAGTAATCTCCCGCGGCACCTTATAGCCGCCCAGGAATTGCCTGCAATGGGCCTCGATCTCGTCGACTGAGGCGCGCCCGCCGCGCCGGGGAACGATAACGGCCGCCAGACGTTCGCCCCAGCGTTCGTCGGGAATGCCTACCACGGCGGCCTCGGCCACGCTGTCGTGACGCAACAATACCTCTTCAACTTCCCGGGGATAGATGTTTATGCCGCCCGAGATCACCATATCCTTGCGCCGGTCCATGATGGAGATGAAGCCATCACCGTCCATCGCCCCCATATCCCCGGTCAACAGCCATTCGCCATCCAGGGCTTCGTTTGTCGCCACCTGATTGCGGCAATAGCCGTTGAACAGGGTCGGCGACTTCACCCAGATATCTCCAATCTCCCCTGGATCGGCTGGGCTGCGGTCGTCCCGACGGACCGCTACTTCGGTGCCGACGATGGCGGGACCCACCGATCCGGGCTTGTCGGCGTGGCGCTCCGGTGCCAAGGCGGTCGCGATCCCGACCTCCGTACAGCCATAGCATTCGTGGATGATCCCGTCCCCGAAGAACTCCACGGCCCGCTGTTTCAAAGTCTCTGCGAACGGCGCTGCGTTGACGACGATGCCGTTGAGGCGGAAACCCTCCCGGCCCGCCAATTGCCCCTCAGGCAGAGAGAGGATCTGATGTACGTGCGTCGGCACCATGAAGACAGAGGTGACTTCGCCGCTGGCCAGGCGTTCCATGACATGGGCCGCATCGAAGCTTTCGTGCAGTTCAAGAGTGCCGCCGTTGAAGACGCTGGCCATGGCAAAACCGAAGCCGCCGCCATGGGCCAAGGGCGCAAAACAGAGGTGCTGATCATCCGGCCCTAGACAGCGGAAATGATGCGCCATGGCTTTGAACAGATGGCTGCGGCTGCGATGGGACAGCATCACGCCCTTGGGCTCCCCCGTCGTGCCCGAGGTATAGGGGATACAAAAGGTCGCTTCCGGGTCCGCGGGCGGAACCGGCTGGTTCAGGGACTGCCCGGCCAAAGTGGCTTCATAATCCGTATCCAGCGAGACGATGTTCGCGAAGGCCTGCCAGGACAGGGTCTCTGCCAAATCATCGGTGCAAAACACTACCTTGGCCTGACAGTTCTCCAGGATCTGACGCAACTCCTCTGGCGCCGCCCGGTGCGTCGGCGTGGCCACCATCACCCCGGCCCTGGACAGCCCCGCCACCACCTCGATATAGGGCAGACAATTGGGGGCATAGATCGCGGCGCAATCGCCTTGGCCTAGGCCCAAACCGTCACGGGCGAAGGCGGCCATTTGCTGAATGCGCCGGGCCAGATCGGCAAAGCTCAAGGTTCGCTCCCCGAACAAGAGGGCCGGCTTGTCCGGATGGGCCAGGGCGCCCGCCATGACGCCCGAGGCGATATCGGCGCCGACCAGTTCCTCACCCAATTGGAAGTCGGGCTCGGTCATGAGGCGGGTTCACTTTCCGGCAGGCGGAAGATCTTCAATGCGTTCTCCCGCAAAAGCTTGGCCTTTGGTCCGTCCCGGAGCTCCATATCCCTGATTTCCGCCATGGCCCGTTCCGGGTCGATCACTGGCCAGTCGGTGCCGAACAGCACCTTGTCCTGGCCATAGCTGTTCAGATAATGCACCAATTGCGGCGGCCAATGCTTCGGCGCATAGGCATCGGCGCCGATATAGATGTTCTCGTGCTTCCAGGCCATGGAGATCATCTCATCCGTCCAAGGCACGCCGATGTGGATGCCGATCAACTTCAAATCGGGAAAATCGATGGCCACTTCATCCAAGGTAATGGGCCGGCCCACGCTGGGCAATCGGCGCTCGCGGGAATAGATCAGGTTGTGGCCCACCTGCATCATGATGGGAATATCCAACTCGCAGCACTTGGCGTAGTAGGGATAGTAGCGTCGGTCATTGGGGGCCAGACCGAACCAATGAGGATAGAGATGGGCGCCCACGAAGCCGAGTTCTTCCACTGCATGGCGCAGTTGATAGATACCATCCATGCCGCGGAAGGGATCGACCCCGGCCAAGCCTGAAAATTTATCGGGGTGTTCGGCGCATACCTCCGCCACCCGTTCGTATTCGATCTCGAAGGAGCCCCGTACGGCCAGATCACCTGCCCGGACGGCGATTAGCAAGGAGCGGTCGATCCCCGCGGCAGCCATCTTCTCCAGATAGCGGGGGATGGAGACACCGCCGCGCATCTCCTCCGACATGCGGACCTGAGCCTTGAAGGTCTCATCCAAGCCTGTGCGCCCCTCGGCCACTTCCCGCTCGGTGAATAGATTGCAGACAATATCGATCGCGCCCATGTACTGGCCCCTCATCTTTCCCTTGGCGGTCATTATAGCCGCGCAATCGTGCGCCGGCGCAATGGGTTATAGTGACGTGATGGTATCAGGCCCAAATAGGTGAGCGAGGATAGGCGCATGTCGAACGACGAGTTGCGGCGTCGGCTGGAGGGTGTCCTGCCCGATGGCACGGTCATCACAGGCGCGTCGGAACGGGCCGCACTCTCCCATGACATCGCCGGCGGCGCGGCTGTCGCCGCCGCCGTCATCGCGCCAGATACGACGGAAGACCTGGCGGCTGCCGTCAAGGAAGCAGCATCACTGGGTTATGCTCTTGTCCCCCGGGGCAGCGGCCATTCATACAGCAGCGGCACTGTGCCCCTGCGGGAAAAATCTGTGGTGGTCGATACTTCCCGGATGGACCAGGTCATCGAGATCGACACAGCCAACCGCTGGGTCCGCGTTCAGGCGGGTTGCACCTGGGCCAACCTGCTGGATGCATTGGCCCCGCATGACCTGCGTACGCCGTTTTTTGGGCCGCTGTCCGGCTATCGCAGCACCGTTGGCGGCGCCCTCTCGCAACGGGCCACTTTCTTCGGTTCCGCCATGCATGGTTTCTCGGATCGCACGGTGGTCGGCCAGACGGTTGTCCTGGCCGACGGCGGTATCATGCGAACGGGGCTGGGTCACGATGGCCGGCCACACTCTCAGCCGGGCGGACCGGACATGGGCGGGTTGTTCCTAGGCGACTGCGGCGCCTTAGGCATCAAGGCGGAAGCGGTCTTGCGGTTGATCGGCCGGCCGGCGGCGGAAGTCTTCGCATCCTTCGCTTATCCGGACATGGCGACCCTGCTGGAGGCACAGGCGAAATTGGTCGGCGCCGGTGGCATCGCGGAGTGTTTCGGCTTTGACCGCCAGGCCCATATCAACCTTGCCAAGGGCGGCTTCGAACTTCTCGAGGGCGCGGAGATCGCGGCGGATGTACTGCGCCAGGCCGGTTCGGCGGCGCAACGGCTGGGCCGCATGGTGCAGCTCTTCCGTGACGGCCGGCGCCAGGTTGCCGATCTGCAATGCTCGCTGCATATTTGCATCGAAGGCGAGAGCCAGGCACACGCTGAAGCCCGTCTGGCCGGGGCCTCTGAAACAGCACTGGCGGCCGGTGGCGAGGCTTTGCCGGACACTATCCCCAGGGTTACCCGATCACGCCCCTTTCGGCCTATCAAGGCCCTGTTGGGCCCGGACGGCGAACGCTGGTTGCCGTTTCATGGCGTCTTCCGGCCCGGCGATCTGGCAGCCGCCAACACGGCCCTGGCGGCCGCCATAGCCGCCCGCGAAACGGACATCGATACCCATGACATGAAAATCAGTCTGCTGACCGTCACCAGCGGCGATACGGTGGTTATCGAGCCACACCTGTTTTGGCCTGACAGTTTGCATCTGTTTCACCGCGACAATGTCACGGAACGGCAGTTGCGAAGTTACGGTGAGCAGCCGGAGCGGCCGGAGGCCCGCGCCTTCGCCCATGCTCTCCGCAAGGAACTGGGCGATGTCCTCCACGAAGCCGGTGCCGAGCATCTGCAGATTGGCCGCCATTATCCCTATGAGCAGGACCTGGACGCCGCCCAACTGCAATTGATGAAAGCGGTCAAGAGAGCCCTGGACCCGAACGGTCTCATGGCGCCCGGCGTTCTGTTTGCGGACGGCTAGTTCCGGGGCACGATCTGTTCCAAATAGTCGATCAGGTGCGTCAGGCTCGCCTCGTCCCCCACTTTCTGCACAGGCATTTTGGTACCTGGCAGATAGCGATCCGGTCCCTGGCGGAACAGTTCCGCGATGGTCGTCCGGGACCAGACGACGCGGGAATCCTGCAACGCCTTGGAATAGCGATAACCGTCCAAACCGCCAGCCCGGCGCCCGAACAGGCCCGCGAAATGCGGACCGGCCCGCTGTCGTTCCGAATGTGTCAACGCGTGGCAATTGGCGCATTTGCGATAGAGGCGGGCGCCAGGATGGTCGCTTGTCAGCCAAGGCGTCGGCCTCGTTTCTGCTTCGTCAGCTCCCTCCACATTGATGCGGTCGCCGCTGTCCAAATGCCAGACCCGGACCCGTTCGCTGACGCCGGCCGACAGAGCAAAGCGGCCATCGGGCGTGAAAGCCACGGCCCAGACTGGCCCGTCCTCCACCTTCAGGCGGCGGTTAACGCGGCCCGTCCTGGCATCCAGATGCACCATATGGCCGTCGGCGTAGCCAATCAGCATCTCGGCGCCGTTACCGGTCAGCGCGGCGGCGACAGGTTTCACTTCCGGATCGGGCACGTAACTGGTGAGGACGTCGAGGCTCTCTAAATCCCAGACCCGTGCCGCGTTATCCAAACCCACAGTGACCAGGCGGCGGCCGTCGGCAGAGGCCGCCAATTGCGTCAGGCCGATGTCATGGGCCTTGATGCGGCCAATGGTCATGCCGTCATCGGCGCGTAACAGCCGCACCACACCATCCCGGCCGCCGGCCACCAGGGTGCGGGAACCATTTCCCATTGCCGCCGCGACGATGGGGACGCCGGTATCGTATTCCCGCGATTTCTGGCCTGTCTCCATATCCCAGACGATCAACCGGCCATCCCAGCCGCCGGTCAGAACCGAGGAACCATCTCGGGCTTCGACTATGGACATGGCCCGGCCCCGGTGCCCGTTCATGGTGGCGATCGGAACGGCAGCCTCGGCATTCCAGACAATGACCTTGCCGTCGGCGCCGGCGGTAACCACACGGCCCAAGTTCTGGGAAAATATAGCGCCGTTGACTGGGCCGTCATGGCCGTCGAGGACCTTGAGTTGGCGCTGTTCATCAAAACGCCAGATACGTGCGGAATAGTCGAAGCTGGCGGTCAGGGCGAACCGGCCGTCGGGCGATACCGTGATCGAACGGATCATACCCCCGTGACCCACCATATCGGCATGGGCGAGCGTGGGCGCGGCTAGATAAGCCGTTGCGGCGATCGCCATGGCGACGGCGCCAGCCGTCAGTTTCCTGCTCTCCGACAGCCCCATGACCATATTCTAGCTATTCGGGAGAGATATGTCGCCAAGGCAATGGTTCGCCCAGCCTGTTATCCGCTATACTCCCGCCATCACGGGGCTTGGGGCGCATGGCGGATTTCTGGCGGAACAGCGGCTATCAATTGCTCTCGCGCAATGCGGGCGGGTTCCTGGTGTTGAGCGAGGATTTCCTGCGCGCTTACCTGTATCGGCCGGAATTGGCGCTGGTGGAAGAATCCTGCGCGGCCGAAGTACGCCTGCACGAGGCGCTGGTCGACGTCCCCCTGCGGGACGTTTCCGACGAAGAACTGGCCGCATTCGAGGACGAGGATGCCCGCGGCAACTATCAACTTTTCTTGAATTTCCGAAATCGGCTGCAGCAAGCGGAGAACATCGAACAAAGCTATCTACAGATTTTTCGCAGCGGCGCAGCAATCGATTTTCCACCCCTGTTCCTGGACCATCTGGTGCATGTCATCCTGCGCAATATTCTCGACGATGTGTCGGATATTTTCCAATTGCGCGCAGGCGAGTTGTTTTTCCGCGAGCAGGACGCCCGCCCAAACGGCAGCGGCATTATGCTAGTGGACAACGAGGCGGCAGAAATCAGGCGCCAACAACGGCAAGGCAGCCCGATCAGCCTGCTCGATATGCTGAGAACAGGTTCCGTGTTGGGAGCGAGCGAATTGGAAATCCTGGCCATGGACAACGCAGCGAAATATCTCGAACGCTCGGAGGCTTTCGATTTCGCCCTTGATATGACCTATGGCAGCACGGGCGGTGCGGCCCTGGCGCGGGTGATGCAACGCTGGATCGTGCATTTCTTGGGCGTTTCGGTGACGATTGAGCCGCAGGAAAGAATCGAAGACGATCGTTGGTCCTGGCACCTGGGCCTGGATGCGGAAGCCTCAAACTTGCTGGATGACCTCTACCAGCAGAACGAAATCGATGAAGAGCGGATGGGCCGCCTGCTCTCTCTGTTCCGCTTGGAGTTCGACGATCCGGGTGACATGCGCGCCGATCTGGCCGGCCGGCCCGTCTATCTGGGCCTTTGCATCGGTGCCAACGGCCGTTTGCGCCTGAAGCCGCAAAACCTGTTGGTCAACCTTCCCTTGGCGGCCGCAGCCTAGGAATTGTCGCCATGATCGATTTGTTTCCCTTTTCTGGATTTCCCGTGGCGGTTTTTGGACTTGGCAAAGAGGGCATGGCCAGTGCGCGGGCGCTATCCTTGAGCGGGGCGGAGGTCTGGGCCTGGGACGACGATCCCGAGCGCAGGGCGGCGGCGGAGGTGGAGGACATTCCGGTCCGTGACCTGCGTGAAGCTGACTGGCAGGAACTGGTCAGCCTAGTGATCGAACACGACATTCCCCATGGCGACAAAGCGCCCCATCCCGTCGTCGCCGCCGCCAAAGCGGGCGGCGCGGAAGTGATTGCGGATAGCGAGCTCTTGGCGCGCGCACAGCGTGATGCCGCCTACATCGCCGTACTCTCGAGGGAGCACGACAGCGAGGCTCTGGATATGTTCGAACATGTGCTCGGTGTCACGGGACGCGAGGCGGAAGTGGGCGGCGATCAGGCAAGACCGTTGCTTGACCTTCATGGCCTCGAACTAGGCGGTGTTTATGCCCTCTCCATGCCGCCCTCCCGTGCCGACATCACGGTCTCGATTACCTTTGATGCCGCCGTGTTTCTGGACATCGGGACGGGCGCCTGGCCGCCGTGTCGGGACCGGGAAGAAACCATGGCTGCCGGACGTTGGATTTTCCACCGCCAGACCGGGCCCAAGGGGGCCGTGGTTTCCGTCGATGGCGCCGCCGGGCGGCAAATGGTCGAGGAACTGTCGGACGAGGCAGAGCAAATCATCATACCCATTTCGGGGCAGTCCAGGACGCCCGGCGGCATCTATGTTGTGGACGGTATCCTTTACGATGACGTGGGCGGCGAAGGCACGCCCATTACCGATCTGGCCGTCACCTCCAATGCTGAAAGCCTGCTTGCAGCGGCGGTTTTCGCCGCCGCCAAGATCATCAATATCTCTCCGCCAGCCGCCATGGCCAGCTTGCGCAATTACTTTTCGGATTGAGTGGCCGTCAGCGCTTCGGCTCCACCAGTTTTGGGTCCTTCAAAGTCCTGGCGAAAAAAACGATGTCGTCCACCTGCTCGTAGGTCAGATGTACGGCTGGCGCATTCAAGGGCATGTTCGATGGCGGCTTCTGATCAGGCAGGAATACGAATGATGGATGCGGCCGGCGTGCGTAGAAACTTTGAAACCGTTCCGCACCGTCGCGCAGACTGGCCAGAAGTTGGAACGAAGGCGTGCTGTCGATGCCGCCGAATTTATTGAAATCACCGACCACGTGACAAATAGCGCAATGCTTTTCCGCCAGTATTCGGCCATTCTTCAGATCCGCAGCCCAGGCAGCCGGTCCCGGCTGCACAAGGCAAACCACAAGGGAAATCGATGCAAACAGGGATGGCTTTAACATTCATCACCCTATGATCGTCCAGGCGCCTATGCTGCAATGGTTGCAATGAGCGCGTTAACAACAATACCACGCGGTGCGGAATGACCGAAATCTACGTTGATGCGGATGCCTGCCCGGTCAGGGAAGAGGTGGTGCGCGTCGCCGAGCGCCATGAATTGAGGGTTT
This sequence comes from uncultured Rhodospirillaceae bacterium, assembly GCA_964344935.1. Taxonomy (GTDB): domain Bacteria; phylum Pseudomonadota; class Alphaproteobacteria. The sequence continues at coordinate 494,579 of CAYFPL010000003.1, read as the reverse complement.
ACATGGTCAGCGACGGCGGCATCCGCCCGTTTCCGGGCGACCTAGTGCAATTGGTGTTCGTACCGCCAGGACCCGATGCCGCCGACAATTGGATTGCGGAACATATTGGCCGAGGCGATGTCGCCATCACCAATGACGTCCCCTTGGCCGACCGCTGCTTGAAACGGGGCGCCGGTGCGATCCGGCCCGACGGCCGGCCGTTCACGCCAGATTCCATTGGCAATGCACTGGCGACCCGTGACCTCATGGCGGGCCTCCGGGAGCAAGGCGCCGTCACCGGTGGGCCGCCGCCATTTTCGAAGCAGGACCGATCCCGCTTTCTGCAGGCCCTGGAAACGGTCGTACAAGCGCGCCGAAACGACAACAAAGCATAGCCGGTATGCTTGCGTGCGCGCGCCTCCGGATTGATACTCAGATCAGGGAAACGCGATACGGGAGGTCGCCATGAACGATGCCGGCCGTTGGCAGGTGCCCGAGGCGCCGAAACAGGTTCTCGCCCCCGAGGCTTACACCTCCGCCGAATGGTTCGAGGCTGAGCAAAAGCACCTTTTTGCCCGCTCGTGGATCTTTGCCGGCGTGACCTTGGACCTGGCCGACCCAGGCGACTACACCACCGCTCAAGCCGGCCCCTACCCGCTGGCGGCGGTGCGGGGACGTGACGGCGTCCTACGCGGTTTCCACAATATCTGCCGCCATCGGGGTACTGTCATTTTGGAAGGTGCCGGCAACATGGGCGGCGCCTTCGTCTGTCCCTACCATGAATGGACTTATGATCTGGCCGGCAACCTGAAAGGCATTCCGGACGAGGCTAATTGCTTCCCCGAATTGGACCGCGAGAGCATGAACCTGCACGGCGCGGGACTGGCGGTCTTCAAGGACATGGTTTTCCTGCATCCTGATCCGAAGGCGGATTTCGAAGCCTGGCTTGGCGGCATTCAGGACGTCGCCTGGCCACACGATATTTCGAACCTTGTGGAAACCCGGGACGTGACCTACGAGATGAACTGCAACTGGAAGGTATTCTACGAGAACGCCATCGACGGCTATCACCTGAAATATCTTCACCGCAAGACCTTTGGCGGTCCGGCGCCGACGGGCAACGACTGGGTACCCAGAGGCAACCACTTGGTCTGGTATTTCACCGAGGAGGGGCGCAAATCCGCGATCGCCAAGACCGTGGCCGATCGTGTTGAGAAGGACGACCGGCCGACCATCGCCGGTGCCGAGGATGCGGATTACGGCGGTGTCTATATGATGTTCCCCACGACAATTGCCTTGCCCAATCCCTATAACTTTTCCGTCTCACAGTTGCTCCCCCTGGGCCCGGAGAAGACCCTGATCCGCAGCCGTGTCTGGGGCATCGAGGGCAGCAAGGGTCGGATCATCCAGAACATCGAAGCTTCCGAAAAGGCACGCGATCCCCATACGGGCTATGTGAAGCTGGAACTGCTTGACCGCCATCCTACCGACACCCTGGATCACCAGTTGGAGGATATGTGGATCTGCGAGAAAGTCCAACGGGCCCTACATTCGCCCAAATTCAGTGTTGGGGCCCTGGCACGTGGCGGCGGTGGCGAGGCCACGTTAGAGATCTTTCAGAGGATTGTGCGCGAAATGGTGCTGGAAGAAGAAGCAGCCTGACAGATCCGGCTAGGAAAGGCCCATAATCCGTCGTGGAGGCAACCCAGGAAACCGCAATACTAGTCAAGGCCGCCTGGTCGGCGGCAGTGGTGCTGGGTCTTACCTTCATCGCTGAACGGGTTGGTACCCGGATCGCCGGCGTGCTCTCGGGCGCCCCTCTTTCCGCGGTGCTGGTCTATCTGTTCGTGGGCAAGGACCTGGGCGTTGGCTATGTGGTCGACGGCATACCTCACGCCATCGCAGCATTTACCGGAACCCTCTGCTTCGTCCTTACCTATTATTGGACCTCGGCGCGACTGAAGCGACTTTCGGCCCTAGGCGGTCTGTCGACTGCTATCGCTGCCTTTCTTGGCGTTGCCTATCTATTGTCCATGATTTCATTCACCATGATCACCGCAACGGCCCTGACCCTCTCAGCCATCGCCATCGCAGCCTGGCTGGTGCGCCGCATCCCATACATCAAGGTGCACCGTCCCGTGCGCCTGACCTTGTGGCAATTGCTCCTTCGCGGCGGCTGCGCGGCGTTCCTGATCACCCTGGTCATATCTCTCGCGGAAAGCGTGGGCCCGCGTTGGACGGGAATCCTGGTCGGCTTTCCGGCGACCCTGCTGCCCACTTATCTGATCATCCATTTGACATACGGCAAAGCCAGCACCCATGCCATGGTGCGCGGCTTCCCAACCGGGCTGGGCTCCATCATGGCCTACATCTTGTTGGTGCCCGTTGCGTTTCCCGCATGGGGACCCTATGGCGGCACCGCAGCCTGCTTGGCAGCGTCGTTCGCCTATCTGAGTTTAATCATGACGGTGGGGCGAATTCGATCCGCGCGGGCGTCTCGACCAGGGCCTGAACCGTCCTCTCCACCAGGTCCGTCATGATCTCGGCGGCGGGACGGCGTCCGCTTAGCTTGCCCGCACCCTGTCCGGCAGCGTTCATGTAGAGGTCCCAGCGGCCTGCCTCGATAGCGGCGTTGAGGAAATCCTCCATCAAGACCCGTTGATGTGGCGTTGGCAGGGGCTGCAAGCCCGATTGCGCCCAAGCATCTGAAATGACATTGCGTTTGGCGCGCAGGGTCTTGCCGGTCCAGGCCTGGGAAATCCGAAAATCTGTTGCCCTGCCGGCAACGATATCATCCTTGACCACGTCCGGCAGGCCGCCTTCCTCCGCCACCAAAAACGCCGTGCCGAGCCAAACGCCGATGGCCCCAAGGGTCAATGCAGCGGCGATGCCGCGGCCGCCGCTGATGCCGCCTGCCGCGACCACGGGGACAGGCGCTATGGCATCCACGGTTTCGGCAACCAGGGGCAAGGTGGCAACGGGTCCAGTATGGCCGCCGCCCTCGGTGCCCTGGCAAACCACCAGGTCGCAGCCGGCATCCCGGTTGCGTTCCGCATTTCGCACAGTGCCCGCCAGGCCAATCACCACCATGCCCTGTTCCCGCGCCCCGGGGATGATGCGGGCAGGATCGCCCAGCCCGGCGGCGAAAATCGGCACCTCCTCCTCCAGCACCACCTGGATCTGTGCATCGGCATATTCGTCCGAGTTGACGATATCGTTCTGAACCGGTGCGGCAGTCAGTTCGAACCGCTCCAATAGCCCGTGCATGAAGGCCACGTGCTCGGGATGGTTTTTGCGCAGCTCCTCCCGAACGCCACTTCGAGTGGTGGCGGCAGTGGCGAGAGAAGCAGGGAGGAGCAGGTCGACGCCGAAGGGCTTATCCGTCAACTGGCGCACCCGTTGAATCCGCCGGCGGACTTCTTCAGGCGAAAGGGCGGAACCACCCAGAACCCCACAGCCGCCGGCCTCCGATACCGCCGCCACCAGTTCCGGCGGTGTACCCATGCCCCATACACCCATGCCGGCCAACATGATGGGATACTCAATGCCCAGGATATCGCAGAGTTCGGTACGCAGGACGGCTCGGCTCATGGGGTGCTTCTCTTCACATCGCGGGAGGTGTTATATCCTAACCCAGGAAGAACAGGGGGAACCAGACATGGACAAGCGGACGCCAGATCAATTCATCGCCGACGAATCTGAATTGCGCGGCCTGCACGATGCCGTGCATCCCCTGGCCCGGGACAAGGCCATTCCCAGCCTGGAACCGCACAGCCGGCGGTTCATCGAGCTTTCGCCGTTCCTCTGTATCGCGTCCTCCGAACCCAATGGTCCAGCGGATGTTTCGCCCCGTGGCGATGCGCCCGGTTTCGTCAAGGTGCTCGACGACCATACCCTGTTGATCCCCGACCGGGTGGGCAACAACCGTCTCGACACCTCCGCCAACATCACCGCCAATCCCCACATTGGACTGATCTTCCTGGTCCCCGGCATGAACGAGACCTTGCGGGTAAACGGCCGTGCCCGCATTTGCACGGACGCCGACGTGCTTGCGGAGTTCGAGGTCAGGGGCAAGGTGCCCAGAACGGGTATCCTGGTTGCTGTGGAGGAGGTCATGTTCCAGTGCTCCAAGGCCCTGGTCCGCTCCCACCTGTGGGAGGACGATTACCGGGTGGAGCGGAAGGAGGCCATGCCTACATTGGGCAAGATCATCAAGGACCAGATTGGCTTGCAGGAATCAGCGGAGGAACTGGAAGGCTATATCCAGACGTCCGTCAAAGAACGTATGTACTGATGCCGCGCCTTTATCTGGTGCGCCATGGCGAAGACACCGGTTCAGGTGGCGCTGATCCGGATCCCGGCCTGAATGAACTGGGCCATCGGCAGGCGGCTGTAATGGCGGCGAGACTGGCACCTCTTGGTCCTTTGCCGTTGATCGTCAGTCCCTTGCGCCGCACCCGCGAGACCGCCGCACCATTGGAAACCGCATGGGACGTAAAAGCCGATGTCGTTGATGCGGTACGGGAGATCCCTTCCCCGCCTGATGGCGTTACGGATCGCCGGGCCTGGCTGCGTCAAGTCATGCAGGGCACTTGGGCCGAAGTGGACGAGAGAATCCATCCCTGGCGCAGGGGCGTGATCGATACATTGCTGGGCCTAGCCCAGGATACGGTGGTGGTCAGCCACTTCGTAGCCATCAATGTCGCCGCCGGCGCGGCAGAACGGGATGAGCGGTTGCGGCTGTTTCGTCCCAATAATTGCTCTATCACAATAGTGGATTCGGAGGCCGGAAACCTGCGTGTGGCGGAATGGGGCGACAGCGCCGAAACAAAGGTCGGCTAGGCTAAGACCCTACGATCTGGTTCGAAAAGTGTAGACCGAACCCATCATGACCTTGTTCACGGTCTCCCCGTCGTCGGACAGGGGCATGAAAACCGCTTCATTGACATCAATCTCCCGCGCCGGCGTCACGGTGTGACCTTTTGAACGAAGAGGCACGCGATTCTCGATGACCCATTCCACCCGCAAGCGCATGGAATTGTAGGCCTCTTCATCATAGATCTCGTCCCAATATCGACCTGTCCGGTCCCGGTTCAGGGCGGTGGTAATGTGGGTGCCGATCAGGCGCCACCGGAACCGGCGTTCGGGATGGTGTTCCACATCGATGAGCAGGATATGCGGCAGCAAAGAAGGCAAAATGTTCACGGGATCGATATCTTTGTGGGACGGCATTCGCCTGCGGCCTGCCGTCATCCGCCAATAGCTCAATAGACCGGCCAGGACCGGGCTGTCGAACGACAAATCGGGGTCCAGATCAGGATCATCCGAGATCGAATACATTTCGATACCTCGTGTACGCGACCCTCGTCTTACAATGCTTCGCGGCCGTGCCTGGCAGGCCGGTCAGCGATAGCCGGGTCCCTCAACCCGACCAGGAGAACGGTGCATAATGCCCGTTATTACCAGTACCGGACATGTTTAATTCAAGCCCAAAGCCGTCGATCCGTATATGACTGGAGCGGGCCAGGGCTAGTCGGCTGTTGGCCGGATGGGCGGTATTGTCGAGAAAGAAAGGCTCCCCATTGCCGCTGCGGGAGGGCACACCCTCTATCTCGTAGGACAGAACGCCCGGTATCTCGACCTCGTGACGCAGGCCATCCTTGACGAACTTTATGGGCTTGAACTGCACACCGCGAAAATCGCTGACCAGGTTGTCGCGAATCCGGGCCGGGATGCCGCCCGCCTCGCCAGAAACAATGGCTGCCAGGGCTGCCCGCTGCTCATCGTTGGCGTTCTCGTCAACAACGCCGGCGAACACCCAATCGCCGTCCGCCATGACACGGCCCGAACGGATAACAAGGGCGAAGGAAAGTCCGGCAAGGTCAACATCGCCGCTGTTTCCCTGATCGATGCGATAGGCTTGCAGGGAGACGCAATTGTCAAACGTCGCCTCGCCCTGCGGGTTGGTATAAATGCAAGGACAGAGATAATCGCAGTTGCAGCTTTCGATGTATTCGCCGCTGATGCTCCAGCCTTGATCGGACATGCCTCTCCTCTCAGCGATGCTCAAGCCAATCTTAGCCGCCTTTTCCCATCTCTGCCAACCGCGCGGCGCCGTCGGCTGCCAGGCGGCGAGTCAACTCATCGGCGCCAATGTTATTGCCGAGCGCCGCTGCCTGACCGGACCAGAGGGATGTGAAATCCGCCCGGCCCTCAGCTTCCGCCGCTGCCTTTAGGGGCGCCAGGGCGCCACCCGCGGTGGGAAAGGGCGGTGCCATATCCGATATGGGTCCAACCTCCCTCATCACCCGGTTCATAAGCCCCCTGGCGGGTCGCCCGGAAAAAAGGTTGGTCAGTGCCGTGCCGTCGTCCGTGGCGGCGTCCAAGGCGGCCCGGTGCAGATCGCTGACCAAGGATTCTGGCGTAAACAGGTAGGCGGTGCCCACTTGTACGGCAGCGGCACCTAGGGCAAATGCAGCGGCGACGCCGCGGCCATCGGCGATGCCGCCGGCCGCGATTACAGGCACCGAAACCGCATCGACGACCTGGGGCACCAGAGCGAATGTGCCGGCTTGGGTGGCGATATCATCGCCCAGAAAGATGCCGCGATGGCCGCCTGCTTCCGCCCCTTGGGCGATGATGGCGTCACAGCCGCGGTCTACCAGCCAGCGGGCCTCCGCCACCGTGGTGGCAGAACTGAAAACCAGGGCGCCGGTGGCCTTGACCCGGTCCAACAAATCCTGCACCGGCAAACCGAAATGAAAACTGACGACAGCGGGATGCACCTCTTCGACGATTTCGCACATGCCTTGGTCAAACGGCGCCCGGTTGACACTGGGCGCCTCGGCGGACTTGTCCAACCCCAGTTCATCGTAGTAGCCGGCAAGATGATCCTTCCAGGCTGCCTGGCCTCCCGTATCGGGCTCGGCGGGCGTATGGCAGAAAAAATTGAGATTGAACGGCTTGTCCGTGCGCTGGCGGATGACACCGATTTCGGCCCTGATCTTATCGTGGTTGAGCATGGCACAGGGCAATGAGCCCAGACCCCCGGCCTCGGAGGCAGCGATGGCCATGGCGGAACCATTGGCGCCGGCCATGGGCGCCTGGATGATGGGTAATTCTAATCCGGTCAGTTCGAGGAAGCTCTTGTTCGGCCAGGTCATGGGCTACTCCGTCCGTGTAAGGACTAGAGCATCCACGGCAATGGCGCCCTCGCCCTTGGCTTTGACCAGGAAGGGGTTGATGTCGATACTCTCGATGACATCGCCGTGCACCGCGGCGTAGACCGATAGCTGGCTCAGGGCCATGGCCAGGGCGTCAATATCGGCCGGCGGCTGCCCGCGCACACCGTCCAGAAGGGCCCGCCCCCGTACCTCGTCTATCATGCGATTGGCTTCATCCAGCCCGAATGGCGCGATGCGGAAGGTCACGTCCTTCATGACCTCAACGAAAATGCCGCCCAACCCGAACAGCACCACGGGACCGAACACAGGATCGCGGTGCACGCCGATTATGGTCTCCACCCCGCCCGAAATCATCGGTGCGACCAGGACGCCGTCCACGGCCGCACCGGGTACGTGCTGCTCGACGGCGGCCATGATGGCCTGATAGCCGGCCCGGACCTCGTCCACCGACTGCAGGTTCAATTTCACGCCGCCAATGTCCGATTTGTGCTGGATATCCGGCGAAGAGACCTTCAAGACGACTGGATAACCCACATCCATCGCCGCCTTGGCCGCATCGTCGATGGATTGCGCCAGACGCCCCGGCGCCATGGGCAGGCCGGCCTTGGCGAGAAGGTCGGCGGCCTCCAGCTCTGACAACGCCCGGTTTGGCGGCGCGATAGCTCCCTTTGGCAGGGGCGGCATCATTCCGTTATCGCGGCGTAGAAAGCTGCGACCGAAATCCACCAGGGCGGATATGGCCCGGATCGCCCGGTTCGGGTCCTCGATCACCAGATACTTCAGGCTTTCGAGATATTCCCGGTCTTCCGGCATGCTGACCATGGAAAGTATGATCAGGTCGTCGGGAAAATCCGCCCGCACCCGTTCCAAAACCTCGCGGATTTGCACGATCATCCGCTCCGAAAAGCCGATTGTGGACAAAAATACGAGAATCGCGTCGCAGTCGCCGTCTTCGAGCATGGTACGCAGGCTGCCCTCGAACAGGGGCATGTCATTCAGCATCTGTGCCGTGGTATCAACCGGGTTCCGAACCGCTGCAAGCGGCATCAGATCCTTTAGGGCCTTTTGCGCCTTTTCGGGCAATTCCGGAACATCCAGGTCGTGCATGGCGGCGATATCGGAGGTCAGGACCCCGATGCCGCCTGAAATGGTCACGATCCCCAGACGGTTGCGGTTGGGGAAATGCCCGGCTGTGGCGGCGGCGGCCACGTCCAGCATCTCGTCCAGTGAATAGACCCGGCAGACCCCATACTGGCGGAACATGGCATCATAGACCGCATCGGCCCCCGCGAGGGAGGCGGTATGGCTGTTGGCCGCGATGGTGCCCACTTCGGATGCGCCCACCTTCATCATCACGATGGCCTTGCCGTTCTCGCGCGCAGCGGTGAAGGCGGCGCGCAGTTCCTCCGGCTTCTTGGTACCCTCCATATAGGCCGCGATAACTTTGGTCTCCGGGTCTTGGGCGCAATAGGCGATGCTGTCGGCCACGTCCACATCCACCTCGTTGCCGGTGGTGATCCAGTTGCGGATGCCGATGCCACGCTCCCGCGCCAGTACCATGATATGACCGCCTACGGCACCGGATTGGCTGATGATGGATATGGGCCCGGTCTTGGGCCAGCCCCGTTCGAAAGAAGACGCGAAAGTGCCCACCGCGTGTGAAGCCGCGTTCAGCACGCCCATGCAATTGGGTCCGACGATCCGGGTGTCGCTGTCGCGGGCGATCTGGGCCAGTTCCGCCTGCCACTCTTCGCCTTGCTCGCCCACTTCGGAGAAGCCCGAGGAAAAGATCACCACCGATCGTACCTTGGCCTCGACACAGTCCTTCACCGCCTCCACCACCAGGGGCGCGGGCACGGTGACGACACACATGTCCACCACGTCCGGCACATCACGGATGTTCTTGTAGGCCTGCAGGCCCTGAATCATGCCGCCCTTGGGATTGATGGGATAGACCTTGCCGGTGTAGTTCCCCTCCCGCATGAAGCGGATAGGCCGGCCGCCGAACTTCAGCATGTTGTCCGAGGCGCCGATAATCGCCACGGATTGCGGGTCGAACAAGGGGGCCAGGGACGCAGACTGTCGGTTCACGATGTAACGCTCCATCCATCTGTACGGCGGTTGCCAAGGCTCTGATAGGCCTCGGTTCATTCGTTTTCCAGAGATATATCCGGGTTTGGCACCGCGTGCCAAGCTACGGGGAGATTGTAGCAGCATTGTCCCGCTGTGGCGCGGCAGGTAGGCTGACGCGAGTATCAAGCGCGTATTATGGGAGCAGGCCATGGATTTCGCATTTTCCGAGGAACAGCAGGCGATCCGCGATACCGCACAGCGGTTCGCCATGGAACGCTTGCTGCCCAGCTACCGCCAGCGGGAAGCCTCGGGCGAAATCGGCGGGGGTATCATCAGCGAGATGGGCGAATTGGGCCTGATCGGCACCGATTTGCCGGAGCAGTTCGGCGGCCTGGGCCTGGATTGTGTCACCACCGGCATCATCATCGAGGAAATTGCCGCCGCCGATCTGAATGCATCCTACGTGCAGCTCATCGGCTCCCTGAACGGCCATATCCTGGCGGACCATGGGGCGCCAGAGTTCGCCGCCAAGGCTATCGGTGACATTTGCGCTGGCCGCAAGCTTTCCTCTTTGGGGCTTACCGAACCCAGGGGCGGATCGGACGCCGCCGGATTGATCCTCAAGGCCAGGAAGGATGGCGACGATTATGTTTTGAATGGGGAGAAGACCTCGATCTCCCTTTCCACCCAGGCCGATACGGTGATGTTGTTCGCCCGCACCGGCGCGGAGGAAGAACGCGCCCGCGGCGTCAGCACATTCTATGTCCCGTTGGACGAACCCGGCGTGACCCGCACCGCATTCGAGGACATGGGCCACGGCGCCGTGGGCCGGGGTTCCCTGTTTTTTGACGATGTGCGCATCCCCGGCGAATGCCTGATCGGGGAGGAGGGCGCCGGATTCCGACAGGTCATGCACGGCTTTGATTTTTCCCGCGCCTTGATCGGCCTCATGGTCCTGGGACCGGCCCGGCAGTCCCTGGAAGAGGCCTGGCAGTACACCACCGAGCGGGAGGCCTTTGGCAGCCCTATCGCCGGCTTTCAGGGCGTCACCCAACCGCTGGCGGAATGTGAGACGTTCCTCGAGGCCGCCACCACCCTTTGCTACAAGACCCTGTGGCTGCGCGATCAGGGCCTGCCCCACACCAAGGAGGCGGCCATGGTGAAATGGTGGGCGCCCAAAGTGGCCTTCGACATCATCCACAATTGTCTGCTGACCCACGGCCATTACGGCTATACCAAGGAATTGCCCCTGGAACAGCGCATGCGCGATGTCCTGGGCCTGCAGATCGGCGACGGCACGCCGCAAATCCAGAAAATGGTCATCGCCCGGGAAATCGTCGGGCGCGTGGCCCTGCCCTATTGAATTTGGAGGAAACGACATGAGCGGGACAGACGTCCTTTACGAGATCACAGACGGCGTCGGCTGCATGACCCTGAACCGGCCCGACAAATTCAACTGCATCTCCACCGGCCTGATGGACGGCATCGATGCCGCCATGGACGCCTTCGAAGCCGACGACAGCGTCCGCGTGGTGCTGCTGACGGGCGCGGGCAAGACCTTCTGCACCGGCGCCGACCTGGACGAGGTGATGGCAGCGCGTCAGGACCGGGAAGCGCTGAAGCCGTTCATCAGTCACATCCACGACATGCTGCGCCGGCTGGAGGCCTCGCCCCTGCCCGTGGTGGTGGCCATCAACGGCCTCGCCCTGGCGGGCGGTATCGAAATCATGATGGCCTGCGATGTGGCCTTTGCCGGCCGCGAGAAGGGCAAGATCGGCGATCAGCACGCCCAATACGGCCTGATCCCCGGCGGCGGCGGCACCCAGCGCCTGCCCCGCCTGGTGGGCCTGCGCCGGGCCCTGGACTTGATGTTCACCAACCGCTGGCTGGATGCGGACGAGGCGGAGCGTTGGGGCCTGGTCAACTATGTGGTGGATGACGATGCCTTGTTGGACGAGGCCATGGCCTATTGCCGCAACCTGGCGAAGAAGAGCCGCGCCGGACTGGCGGCCATGAAGCAATGGTCGCGTCAAGGCTTGGAAGGCAGCCTATCCGACGGCCTGACGATGGAAGAAGAGAAGGTCGTGGACGGGCTGCTCGGCGCCGATGTAGAAGAGGGCCTGGCCGCCTTCCAAGCCCGGCGCGAACCCAATTTCGCCTAGGGCTGATTGAGCGCGCCTCATGACCAGAACTTATCCAGACCGCCCTATCGTCGGTGTCGGCGCCGTCGTCTTTAGAGGCGACGAAGTGCTGTTGATCCAGCGGGGCAAACCACCGCGCATCGGCGATTGGAGCCTGCCCGGCGGCATGCAGGAATTGGGCGAAACCGTATTCGAGGCGGCGGCGCGGGAGGTTCTGGAGGAGACCGGCGTACAGATCCAGGACATCGCCCTGATCGACGTGGTTGACGCCATCACGCCCGACGGCAACGGCGGCATCAAGTTCCATTACACCCTGGTCGACGTGGTCGCCGACTGGCGGGACGGCGAACCCATTGGTGGTTCAGACGCCATGCACGCGCAATTCATGTCCTTCGATCAGGTGGCGGAGCTAAGCCTCTGGCGAGAAACCCACCGCATCATCACCATGGCGCGGGAGATGCGCGGCCTCATCTAGATCAGGGATGCTGCCATCTTGAATTATCGTGGCAATATCCCCTCGTCCTGGTATTGCTGCAAAAGCTCGATCACCATGTCCTCGGTGTCGATGCAGTCGGAGAAACCGGCCTGGCGTAGTTTGATGGTGGAGACCACCACGGGCGCGGGATTCTTGCCGGCGGCGAAGCTGAAATCGGCGAACTGCCAGGACTGGCCCACAAGCTTTTCGTAAGAGATATCGCGCAGATTATGTTCCTTCGCGATCTGCTCCCAGATGGGCGCCTTGGCGGGCATGACCTCCTGCAGGCGCTGGGGTTCGGGCTCCGCCATGGCCATCCCGAAATGCCGGGCCACGGCGGGCCAAAGGTCGGGGAAGGTGAAGCAATCGCCGTTGGTGATGTTGAAGATTTCGTTGCGGGCGGCCTCCTCATTTGTGGCCCATGCAAGACAGCGGGCAATCAGGCGGGCATCGATGGCCTCGGTCACCCAGGGGCCGCCGCCCGGATGGGCCAGGGGCAGCCCCTCGGCCCGGCGGATCACCGCATAAACGGCCATGGCGAGCAGGATGTTCAAAGGCGCATCCAGGGCAAAGCCAAAAATGGTCTGGGGCCGCAGGATGGTCCAATGCCAATTCTTACCTTGCTGCTGCGCCCTGACGAAATCCTCCTGATACCAATAGAAGTTTTCATGGTCGTTGCGGTCCCAGCGCTCCCGCGCCGGCACGGGCGGCGGGCGTAAATGGGCGCCATAGGCCTTGGTGCCCTGAAACAGCGAGACGTGCGCCAGGTTCCCAGAGACGGCATCCAGCGGTTCGAGGGCGTTGCGCAGCATGGCCGCATTGGTCTCCATCTGCTCTCTCGCTCGCCAGCCGCGGATCACGTCTTCCTGCTCGTAGAGGGCGGTGTAAACAATGTGGGTGGTATCGCCCAGGGCACCCAAAGTCTCTTCACACGCGGCTCGGTCGGTCAGATCCAGGGGCAGGTAGCGAGCGCCATGCTCGAAGGGCGGCGGCCGGCGCGACAGCGCCGTCACGTCCCAGTCCGACAGGGCATCGAAATGGCGCAAGGCCGCTCCGCCCACCAGGCCCGACGGCCCGAATATGACCACGTTTCCACCCATGACCAGCCCCATTGCAACCTGTCACCGCTGCTGCGCACAATAAGCCGCAACAACGTCAAGCAGCAATCATGCAATGGAGGATCCGAGATGAGCCAGCTGTTCGGGCCCCTGCGCCAGATGGGCTATGTGGTCAGGGATATCGAAGGCGCCATGCGCCACTGGATCGATGTCTGTAAGGTTGGCCCTTGGTTCTATGTGGACAAACTGGCGATCCGGGATTTCCGCTACAAGGGGCAACCGGGGGACCCACACCTATCCATCGCCCTGGCCAATTCCGGCGATGTACAGGTGGAATTGATCCAGCAGCGCGACGATACCCCGACCATGTACCAGGATTTCCTCAGCGCCGGCCACGAAGGCCTGCAACATTTCTCCACCTGGCCCGAGAACTATGACGAGATCTATCAGGCCGCGCTCAAGGCCGGCTACACCGTGGGACAGGAGGCGGACAGCCCCCGCGGCCCCTTCGTCTATTTCCTCGATGAAGGCCATCCGGGCACGGTGATCGAAATGGCGGAGTTGAACGAGGCGCGGCGGCGCATCTTCGACGGCGTGCGCGCGGCGGCGGTTGACTGGGACGGCAGCGACCCGATCCGAGAACGCTGGCCGAGCTAAGGCGCCGGACATGGAATTCAAACCCCTGAGCGGCGCACTTGGCGCCGAAGTGCGGGGCGCAGACGTCAACGATCCGGCCCAGTTCGAAGCCCTGTTCGCCGCCCTCATGGAATACGGCGTGTTGATGATCCAGGACCAGGATCTGACCCCGGATCAGCACAAGGCTTTCTGCCGGCAGTTGGGCGAGCCGCTGCCCGTGCCCTTCGTCGATACGCTCGAGGACCATCCCGAGATCATCGCCGTGATCAAGGAGGCCGACGAACGGACCGAGATGGTATTCGGCGGCACCTGGCATACGGATTTCAGCTTCCTCGCCGCGCCGCCCAAGGCCTCCTGCCTTTATGCCCGCGAGCTGCCACCCCATGGCGGTGATACCCTGTTCGCCTCCATGACTAGGGCCTATGAAGCCCTGTCGCCCGGCCTTCGGGCCATGGTGGACAACCTGCAGGTGGTGCATTCGGGGCGCCGCTCTTACGGCCCCGTGGGCACCTTCGCCAATTCCCAGCTTGATTCCATGAACGTGACAGCCAGCGAAGACGGCGATGCGGAGGTGGTGCACCCGGCCGTCGCGGTGATCCCGGAGACCGGCAAACGCAGTCTTTTCGTCAACGACATCTATGCCATCCGCTTCGACGGCATGACCGAACCGGAAAGCGAGCCGCTGTTGAAGTTTCTTTGTGAACAGGCGCGGCGGCCGGAAAATCTCTGCCGCCTCACTTGGGAGCCCGGTTCACTGGCGTTGTGGGACAACCGCACCACCATGCATTACGCCGTAGACGATTACGACGGCTACCGACGGGAAATGCACCGGGTTACGATCGCCGGCGAACCCCTACAGGGCGTCCAGTAGCGCTTTTCGGAAACGCCGGTCCCGCTTCAGGTGCCATTCCCGGCTCATAGCGGGGCCACGGGTAGGATACTTCTCCGCATACAGCAGGACCCAGGTCCGGCCCCGTGTGCTCTTGGCGCCGGAGCCGTCGTTATGCCGCGCCAGGCGCGCCTCCAGATCGTTGGTCCAGCCCACATAGGTGCGCTGGTCAGCCCCGTTCCGGCTGCCTAGGATATAGACAAAGCACGCCATGGGGAGCTTATAGCATGCAGCGAAGCGAAGGACGCATCCTGACCACCCATACGGGCAGCCTGCCTCGCCCCCCCGCGTTGGTGCAGATGTTCGCCGACCGGGTCCAGGGACAACCAGTAGACACTGAAGCGATGGCGGCTGCCATTGAAGATGCCACCGCCTGGGTCATTCCGAAGCAGTTGGAAGCGGGGATCGATATTCCCAACAATGGCGAGCAGCCCCGGGACGCCTTCTTTCTCTATGTGCGCCACCGCATGAGCGGCTTTGCGGGCCTTGGCAGCCGCCGCCCGCCCGGCGACGTGGTCCGCTACCCTGCATTCCAGGCCCTGCGTCAGCGCCTCCAGGCGGACCAGACGGCAGTCACCAACTTCGATGTGCCCAAGGTGGTGGACGAAGTGCGATACCTGGATCCGGCCTTCGTGGAGGCCGAATGTGGCGATTTCAAACGCCTTTTGGCGGACCTGGCACCGCACCAGACCGAGGCCTTCATCACCGCGCCGTCGCCCGGCATCATCGCCGCTGCTGTTCCCAACGAATATTATGAGAACGACGAGGCCTATCTGGATGCGATCGCGGCGGCGTTGCGGATCGAATACCAGACCATCATCGAGCATGGCTTCACCCTGCAATTGGACTGTCCAGACCTGGCCCTTGAGCGCCACATCACCTATACGGACCGCCCGGTCGCCGAATTCGTTGCGTTCGTAGAGCGGGTGGTCGACGCCATCAACCGCAGCCTGGACGGCCTGCCCCGCGACCAGGTGCGCTTGCATGTCTGTTGGGGCAATTACGAAGGTCCCCACGATCTGGACATACCTTTAGCGGACATTCTGCCTACGGTCCTGCAGGCCGACGTAGGTGCCATTGTGCTGCCCTTCGCCAATCCCCGCCATGCCCATGAATACAAGATCTTCGCTGACGGTCCATTGGCGGACGATCAACTACTAGTCGCCGGCGTTATCGACACCACCACGAACTATGTGGAGCATCCGGAGGTGGTGGCCGGCCGAATTGAGGCCATCGCCCGGACCTTGGGCGATCCGAGCCGCCTCTTGGCCGGAACCGATTGCGGCTTCGACACCTCCGCCGGCATGGGCAAGGTCGCCGAGGACGTCGTCTGGGCCAAACTGGCCGCATTGGCCGAAGGCGCGAAACTGGCCAGCGCAAGATTGTTTAGTTAGGAAATACCGTTAGCGGAGCCTGCTTCAGGTGTTCCACTGCAAGGTCAGCCAAGCCTGGATCATTTCCGATGGCGCCGCAATAGTGGGCAGGTCCGGACGAGCGCTCGAAAGCATCGGCCATCTCCTGGGCGCCGTGGCGGCCCTGGCCGGCGAATAGGCCAATACCGATGAGAGGGCTCTGGTGGTGCTCCAAAACGTCGGCCAGGCGCGGTGGCTGGTCTAGGAATGCCACCTCCACATCCGCGAATAGACCGAGATCGGCGATGGTGCGTTGATGCATGCGCGCGGCCCGGGCCGAGGCCGGGTCCCGCAGGGTGCCATGGCCGATTAGGACCAGATGGTTTTCCGCCAGAGGCCAGGACCAGTTTCCTGTCGCCGCCTCAGCCCGGGCTCGCAGCAAATCCGCCAGGCCCGGATTGAAGCCGAGCGGCGGATAGAGGCGGGCCTGCCGACGCCATTCCAGGCCGGCCAGCGCCTCGCCAAGGCGCCGTTGGAAGGTGACGCCACCGCTCATCAGAAACGGCAGCAAGCGGACCGGCCTGCCACCGTGGCCGCAGGCGGCTACGTCCAGGCCCTGGCCGCCGCTCAACAATGCGGCAGAGACGGACGAGAACAGTTCTCGCCCGGCCAGGGCCGCGACCAGAGCATGCAAAGGGGCATCGCCCTGGTCCGTGCCGGTGCCGTGTCCGATGACGATCAAGGGTTCGTCGATCATGTCCCTCTCGGCCCGAACAGGATCACCGCCGCACCGCCCAGGCAAATGACCGCACCAATCAGGTCCCAGCGGTCGGGCCGCTGTGCTTCCACCATCCACATCCAGGCCAGAGAAGCGGCAATGTAGACCCCGCCATAGGCGGCATAGGCGCGGCCGGCGAAACCACTGTCGATGCGGCTTAACAGATAGGCAAACAGGATCAGGGCGGCGATGCCGGGGATAATCCAAAGCCCGGAGCGATCCAGGCGCAGCCAGGCCCAAAAGGCGAAGCAGCCGGCGATTTCCGCGACCGCGGCGCCCAGATACGTGGCCGCAGTCGGAAGTAATGCCGCGTTCACCGCCATGCCGTCCCTGTCCCCATCATGGGCGCCCGCACGCCCCTGCCAATTGCGCCAGTGTACCATGTAGGCTTTCCCGGCGACGATCACCAAAATGTGCCTGTCGCCGGGCGGCTAGGTTATCCTATGAGGGGCCCAAGCATCGGCGAGAGGAGAGACCATGAGCAACGACCAGATCATTCTTCACCATTACCCCCAATCTCCAGTTACCGAGAAAGTCCGCATTGTTCTGGGGATGAAGGATCTGGCCTGGAAATCGGTGGAAATTCCCCGCCTGCCGCCGAAGCCAAACTTGATGCCGCTCACGGGCGGCTACCGTCTAACGCCGGTGATGCAGATCGGCGCGGACGTCTATTGCGACACCAAGATCATCATCCGCGAGTTGGATCGGCGCCATCCCGAACCGACGCTGTTTCCCGGCGGCGGTCATGGTCTGCCCTGGGCCCTTGGGCAATGGACCGACGGACCCTTTTTCCAGGATGTGGTCTGCGTGGCGTTGGTGGAGATGAGCCCTAATATGCCACCAGAGTTTCTCGCCGATCGGGGGCCGCTTTATTTCGGCCCTGACTTCTCCCTTGACGATATCAAATCCAGATATCTGGAATGCCTGGCCAACGTGCGCACCCAGTTCGGTTGGGTGGATGAACGGCTGCAGGCGCGGGATTTTATGCTGGGCGCCGAACCGGGGTTGCCCGACGCCCTGATCTACTACCTGGTTTGGTTCCTGCGCGACCGCATGGCGGAGGGCGAGGCTTTCCTATCCCAGTTCAAGAACCTGGTCGCCTGGGAACAAAGGATCAAGAGTATCGGCCACGGCCGGCCAGAGGAAATGAGCGATCTGGATGCCCTGGATATCGCCCGCGACGCCGACCCTCAGACGCCCGAGCAGTCCGACCCGGACGATCCTCTGGAATTGACGCTGGGCGAGAAGGTCGCGGTCGCACCTGTCAGCGGCGGCCCCCAGGTAACGGGCCGCCTCCACGGTCTCTCCGCCAATCATGTGGCGCTTATGCGGGAGGACGATCAGGTCGGCCAGATCTGCGTCAACTTCCCCCGTATTGGTTACCGGATAACTGGTACCTAATAGTCGTTCGTGTCATTCCCGCGAAAGCGGGAATCCAGAGCCATTGGACTCCCGCCTTCGCGGGAGTGACTGTCACTTGTATCTATTCGCGGAGTGAAAGCCCCAGAACCGCCTCCAGATCGGCGATGGCCTGGTCGGGATCCAGGACCTTGATGGTGGTCATGCCCATGGCTCGGGCCGGTTTCAGGTTGACGCCCAGGTCATCCAGAAAGACAGCCTCGCCGGGCTGGATATCCAGCATCTCGCAGGCGATTTCGTAGAACCGGGGCTCGGGCTTGCGGATACCGGTTTGGCTCGATTCCACCACGTGCTCGAATATTTCCATGATCTCGGCGATGCGGTCTGCCTTGGCGGCGTCCTGGGTCATCGAGGGACCGTGGCCGGTGCGCATGTTGTTGGTGAGGCAGGCGGTCTTGTAATGCCGGGCAACGATGCGCAGCGCCGTAATCATTTGCGGCTGAATTTCACCCGAGAGCAGATGCAGGATTTCGCTACCGTGCACGGCATGGCCGGCGGCGCGGGTTTCGGCCTCGAACAGATCGGCGAACTCCTCCCGGCTGACCTCGTTGCGCTCCATCAGGGCCCAGGCGTTGCTGTTTGAATTCGTCGCGTTGACCGTGCGGATGAAATCCTTGGGCAGGCCGCGCTCCGCCTCGAAGCGGTTGAAGGCGATGAAGGGCGAGGCCGTGAAGACACCGCCGAAATCCCACAGCACGGCACGGATGTCGCTGTTGGGCGAACTCTGTGAACTCATGTAGGCGGCTTCCCTAGTCTTCGGACTTTTTCAGGTCCAGCGCGGCCGAATTGAGGCAGTAACGCAGGCCGGTGGGCGCCGGCCCGTCCGGAAAGACGTGGCCCAGATGGGCATCGCAGCGGGCGCAGAGAACTTCCGTGCGCCGCATGAACAGGGAATTGTCTTCCTCTTCAGCGATGTGCTCTGCCACCAGGGGGGTGTGGAAGCTGGGCCAGCCGGTACCGGAATCGAATTTGGTCTCGGATGAAAACAAATCCAGCCCGCAGCAGATGCAGGTGTAAATGCCAGCGTCATAGCAGGAATTGTAGCCCGGCCCGAACGGCCGCTCCGTGCCCTTTTGGCGTGCCACATAGTATTGCTCGTCCGTCAACTGGTCCCGCCATTCCGCATCCGTCTTGACGATCTTGTCCATCCCCATATCCCCGCTTTGCTATGCCGAGAGTTTCTTCAACGCCTTATTGATTTGCTTGATCTGGTGCGTCATGTCCAGGGAGATTTTCGAAGTTACCTCCAAATCCCGGTCTTCCAGCACATCGCCTTCATGACTGTCCGACCAGGCCTGTATCACCTTGTCGCGTTCCAGCAGCAACTGCGCGATCTGCGGTTGATACAGGGCGACCATCGCGGTGATCCAACGGTTGGTGGCCCAGGAAGGGAAAGTATGGTCGATCTTGAAGCGGTCCAGCAGCTCGATCACGTCTTCGGCCTTGTACCAGTTCTCGCCGGTGACCCAGCGGTTGGTCGTGAATAGGCGAAGGGGGTAGCCCTTGGGATCCATGGAAATGGCGACCAAGTGACAGATGATCTCGTCCCCTGTGGGCCATTCCTCAGTGTCTGCGAAGGGCGCGATCTTCATGCGGTCGGGGATGCCGTCGCGGCGGATGAAAAGGTGGAAGTGCCCGTGCTCGCCATCCTCGGGGCGGTGGGAATGATAATAGTGCTGGCTGTGGGTCTCGTGATCAAACACATCGCCTTCGGGGTAATGGTCCCATTCGTAAAAAGTGCCTTGGTGTGCCAACACTTCGCCCACCACGTTGGCGGAGGTCTTTTCCAGAACCCGGTAGCATTCCTGCACTTCGGCCGCGGCCGCCTTCATAGTCTCCAGGCGTTCCCGGGACAGGCTGTCGAACAAACTCACGTCGCGATCCTCGTTTGAATTACCATCGCCATTCTGGACTATTCCCGGACCAGGCGGAAGCCGATCAATATGTGCTTGATGGCCTCGGGCCGGCTGTGGCGAGCCGCCGGACGGCAAATGCCGCAACCCTTGTCATCCCAACTGCCACCCTTGACCAGATAACGCCCAGGCCGGGCGGCGGTGGCGGTCCATTCAAATACCTGGCCGGCGGCATCCATCAGGCCGAAGGGGCTGGCGCCTTCGGGAAATGAGCCCACGGCCATGGTGTCGAAGGGTCCCGCATCGTGGCTGTTCAGACGTCCCGGCTCGTAAGCGTCGCCCCAGGGGAAGCGCCGGCCGTCGTTGCCGCGTGCTGCTTTCTCCCATTCTAGTTCCGTTGGCAGCCGCCATTTGTCACCGGTCTGTTGGCTCAACCACGCGGCATAGGCGCGGGCATCGTGTATGGAGATCATGACCACGGGGTGGTCAGCCCGGCCCGGAGGTGGACGGCCGTCTTTCCAGGCATGGCGCCGGGTACGGTGATAGGGGTGGATCAGCCGGTAGCCGGCCCAGGTTCGCTTGTCCACGTCAGGTGCGGGATGCTTGGTGGCGGCGATGAAGGCAGCGTATTGACTGTTGGTGATCAGGTTCCGGGTAATAACGAAACCAGGGAGGTCATGGCTGGCGCGGGGCCGTTCATCGTCGTACCAGCCCCATTCGCGGGTGCGGCTGTGGCCATAGGCGGCTTCATCGAGTGCATAGCCAGCCTCGCGTTCGGTTTGGTCCGAGCCGGCGATAAAGGGCCCCGCCGGAATGGCGATTGTTTCGGGCGCGGCGGGCCCGGCCATCAGGTCCTGTCCCGCCAATATCAGGGCCATCGTCAACCCCGCCGTAGCCGCCCAAAATCTCCTCATCAACCACTCCCATCCTGGCCCTAATGGCAATTATAGGGGCCGTTCGAGAATTCCCAGAAGGCTTCACACAAGTGTGAGGCGATGTGACTCGTAACCCCCTCCGCCATGGGTACAGATACGCCATATAACCAAGTCTCAATGACGAGCGACGAAAATAGCCGGAGGCCAGATTATGCAATCAACAAGAACTAAGATTCTGACCGCATCCGTACTGCCCATGATCATGGGCGCGGCCATGGGGGCCGGTTCCGCGATAACCCTGGCGGACGTGGCTTTTGCCAAAGCACCCAGTTCACCCGAGCAGGGCGTCAATCCCGCAGCCATAGCGCGCGGACAGCAACCTGGCACCCCGAACACGCCAGCCGCGCCCGAGCCCCTGCGACTTGCCGCTTGCAACCCATGTAGCAGCAAGAAGAAAGGCTGCGGTGCCTGTAATCCATGCGGCGCCAAGAAAGCCTGCGGCGGCTGCAATCCGTGCGCGGCGAAAAAGGGCTGTGGCGCCTGCAACCCCTGCGCGGCCAAGAAGGGCTGCGGTGCGTGTAATCCATGTGCCGCGAAGAAAGGCTGCGGTGCCTGCAATCCCTGCGGTGCACGGAGTGCCTGTGGTGCTTGTGGTGCCTGTAATCCCTGTGGCGGCGGCGCCGCGGTTTCGGAAAAATGTGCCATCCCGCGCCTGCTGACTGCGGCACTTTGCAACCCCTGTGCCGCCAAGAAGGGCTGTGGCGCATGCAACCCCTGCGCCCCAAAGAAGGGCTGTGGCGCGTGCAATCCCTGTGCCGCCAAGAAGGGCTGCGGGGCGTGCAACCCCTGCGCCGCCAAGAAAGCCTGTGGCGGCTGCAACCCCTGTGCCGCTAAGAAGGCCTGCGGTGGCTGTAATCCTTGCGCAGCGAAGAAAGGCTGCGGGGCCTGTAACCCGTGCGCGGCCAAAAAGGCCTGCGGCGGTTGCAATCCCTGCGTGGCCAAGAAGGGCTGTGGCGCCTGCAATCCCTGTGCCGCCAAAAAGGGCTGCGGGGCATGCAACCCCTGCGCCGCCAAGAAAGGCTGTGGTGCCTGCAATCCCTGCGCAGCCAAAAAGGCCTGCGGCGCATGCAATCCTTGCGGCGCCCGGAGCGCCTGTGGCGCATGTGGTGCCTGCGGTCCTTGCGGTGCCAGTGAAGCGCCGGAGCTCACCATGGCTGAAGCGCGCAACGCCTATGACTGCCTGATGAAGGACCTGGCGGGTGGCTATGCCAAGTCCGGTCTGGCTGTGGCGAGATATTACAAAGATTGGAAGAACTACACTAGCCGGCCGTATCCCTCTGATACCCATGGCGGACGCCTGGTGAACAATTACGGCAATGCCTTGGCGGCCAGCTATAACAAGTTCGAAGATGCCGGGCGAATGCCGGTGGGCGCCATACTGGCCAAGGACAGCTTTGTCGTCACGTCGGGCGGCAAGACAGGGCCGGGGCCGTTGTTCCTGATGGAAAAGATGCAGGCCGGCTTCCTGCCCGCCTCGGGCAACTGGCGCTATACCATGGTAATGCCGAACGGCCAGATCTTCGGCACCACCAATGGCAAGAATTCGGGGAAGATGACGTTCTGTTACGAATGCCACATGGCCGTGGCCGAGGAACAGGATAGCTTGATGTTCCTCCCCGATGAGTACCGCGTACGTTAGTTACTACCTGTTATCCCAGTCTCCAACAGTCTCAAACTGCGGCCGGGTGCGACAAAATGCACCCGGCCTTTTTCTTGCACTGACGGCAAAGCCGGTCAGAATGGTCCATTCGTTTCATTTGCCAGCGAGGGGGGCCATGGCCGACCGAGTTCGAAGTATCGTCATCGTGGGGGGCGGAACATCCGGCTGGATGGCGGCCTGTTACCTGAATGCTATCCTGGCCACGCCGAACGCCGATGAAGCGGTAGAAATCACGCTGATCGAGAGCCAGGACATCGGTATCATCGGTGTGGGCGAGGCAACTCTGGCCCATATCAAGCAGATCATGATCGCCATCGGCATTGATGAAGGCGATTTCATGCGCTGCTGCGACGGCACCTTCAAAAACGCCATACGTTTCGATAATTTCCGCGCCAAGGGCGATACCTTCTGGCATCCCTTTACCCAACTCTCTCACGTAAACCATTTCGCCATGGTCAATTTGTGGCTGGGCGCAAAGCGCGCCGGCTATCAAGGCGGCTATGCCGAGGCCGTCGCCCAGGACCCGGCCATGTGCCTGAAATTCCTAGCTCCCAAACGGGCCGAGGACCAACCCTATGACGGCCTGGTCAACTATGCCTATCACATCGACACGGTGAAACTGGGTCGATATCTTCGCGATTTGTCCAAACAACGGGGCGTCAAGCATATCACCGACCTTGTCACCGCCACCGGGCAGGACGAGGCAGGCCAGATCACCCATGTCAGCACTGAAGAAAACGGTGACATCGCCGGCGATCTGTTCATTGACTGTACCGGTTTTCGCTCGTTGCTGTTGGGCAAGACGTTGGGTGAGCCATTCCGATCCTTCAACGATGCCCTGTTCAACGACAGCGCGGTGGCCATGCGGGTACCAAATGCCGAAGGGGAGCGCGACATCAGGCCCTATACCACCTGTAGCGCCCAAGACGCGGGCTGGATCTGGAAAATCCCTCTCTACCAGCGTACCGGCGTCGGTCACGTCTATTCTTCGGCCCATATGGACAAGGAAGCCGCCGAACAGGCCCTGCGCGACTATGTGGGCCCCGCGAACGAAGGGCTGGAGGCCAATCATATCCCCATGCGTATCGGCCGTTCGGAACGGGCCTGGGTCAAGAACGTGGTCTCGTTAGGATTATCGGGCGGTTTCATCGAACCGCTGGAATCCACCGGCATCTATCTGGTTGAACTGGGGCTAACCCTGTTGCGGGACCATTTTCCCACCAAGTCAACCATGGCCATCTTTGCCAAGCGCTACAACCGGCATATGGCCTCGTATTATGACGAGATCCGCGATTTCATCACCATGCACTATTGCCTCACCGATCGCACCGATACGGACTATTGGCGCCTCTGCCATGACCACCCCAACATTCCAGACAGCCTGCAGGCGAAACTGGAACTATGGCAGGCCCGCCTGCCGACCGAGAATGATCTGGACTACACTTCGGAACTGCCCGCCTTCAGCGCTGTCAGCTACAATTACATCTTGGCGGGGATGGATCATCTGCCGCCCAACCCGCTACCGGCGGAGGCCATGCAGGACTTGGATTTCGCCAAGGCGGTCATCGAAGATCGGGCCAAGGGTATCGCTGCCACGGCCGCCCAGGCGCCCTATCACATGGACCTTTTGGACCAGATCCACGGGGGCTAAAGAGCAGTGGACTTTCGGATTTTCACAACATTGCCTTTGGCATCGGCAGCCAACAAGACACGTCGTTGGGGCAGATGACAGGTGACGGTGGTGCCGACGCCGGGATCACTGTCGATGGAAACCCTGCCGTCATGGGCCGCCATCAGGGCGTTGACCATGGTCAGGCCCAAGTTGGTGCCTTCAAATTTTCGTTTTGAGGATGGGTCGAGCTGATTAAAGCGTATCTGAATCTGCAACAATTGCTCTTCGCCGATGCCCTTTCCCGTGTCCGTGACGCCGAACTCGACGGCGCCGCCCGGAGCAACGTTGGCCCATACCACAATGCTTCCCTGCTTCGTGTGGGCGATGGCATTCAGGAGCAGATTTTGTAGGATGTGCCGCATGGCATCCCGGTCTGCCATGACTCTGGGAAGATGCGGGTAGAAATCGAACTTGAAATTCAGATGCACCGCCTCCGGCTGGCAAGACAGCATTTTGGCGGTGGTTTCCAGGCAATCCGCCAAATCCAACGGTTCGTCCTTCATCTCGGCCTGATCGATCTGCACGCGACTTAGGTCGAACAGGTCCGTGATGACCGACAGCATGCGGCGGCCGCTTTGATGAATGTCCTGAGCGTAGTCCTGGTATTTTTGGTTCCCAAGCGGGCCGAATGACTGTTCCCGCATGACCTCGGAAAATCCGATCACTGTGTTCAAGGGCGTCCGCAATTCGTGACTGATATCCGCTAGGAAGGCCGATTTGGCGCGATCGGCTTCTTCTGCCGCCGCCACTGCATGGTTGAGGCGCTTCTCGCGACGGAAATCGCCGATCAAGCGGCGGTTCGCCGATCTAATGGCATCGAACAGTATCAACAGGAAGAGCCCAAATGCAGCTGACAGGATCGCCAGTTCGAGAGCCAGGGCCTTTTCGATTTTCGCCGTCTGATCTGGAGAAGCATTGCCAAAGGCAGCGTTATGAACGAAGCCGAGCGCCACGGCCGCAATCAAAAAGACTACAAAACACAGGGCCACCGGAAATTTCAGCGGCAACAGACGACTTCGCAACTCTTCCATGGCATCAGCTAGATTGATATCAAATTGCGAAATGATCGTAGCGGTTTCAGACTAAGAAATTCTTAACGGTCGCTCGTCTCCGCCGATCCCTTGCCTACATCTTCCACAAACCAAATGTCGTAGGAGTAATACACGACGATGGCGGCCACGACGGCGGCAAGGCCGAGGCGATGGAAGCGCGAGAGGCGCGCCAGGGCGTTACGCCGGCGATTGCCGTTGCTGGGTGTGTTTTCGTCCATGCTGGGCACTGTGTTTGCTTCGGTCGACGGCAATCCTAGCGCAATTACTCAGACGCAGGAACCGGGCCGCGCCGGCGCCTCACCGCCATGACGAAACTGACCAGGCAAACCAGCCCGACAAATGAGAACAACAACAAAGGCGCCGTATATGACTGACTGATCAACCAGACCCAACTGATCAGCACGGGCGTTGCGGCCAAGGCCATGGCGGATGCGAAACCCAGCAAACCGTTCAGGGATCCGTACGCTTCGGGACCAATCAGTTCCGGCACCGCCAGAGCGCGGACGATGGTGATAATGCCCAATGAGGCGCCATAGAAAATCGGAAAGATGAAATTCAGGGAATTGTCGGGCTGCGCGAAACTCAAAAGCGCAAAACCGATCAATAGGAAGATGCAGGAGATCAGGCCGGCAGCGCGGAAATTGATCCATTTCTCGAAAATCGTCACGAAGATGCGGCCCGATACCTGGAATGGCCCAATCATGGCCGTAGTAGCTATGACGGTGGCCATCGGAAAGCCCCGTTCCAGCATCAGCGGAATGATGTGAACGGTCACCCCGGCCATGACGAAGGAATTGGCCGTAAAACAGATGCCAATCCACCAAAAGGCCGGATTGCGGATACCGGCGGCAACGGGCCCCTCCTTGAGGTCGATGGTGAAAATGCGCGGCCGTGCGGTCGCGCCGGCGCCCGGCACCCGTTCCTGGCGCAAGACAATGGCATGAATGGGCACGCAGACCGCCAACAGGATAAGGCCAAGATAGAGAAAGCTGTCGCGCCAGCCGAATTGGTCTATGAGCAGGCTGATCAAGGGAATGAAAACCGTGCTGGCGAACCCCGCGATTAAGGTCATCAAGGTCACACCTTGCCGTGCACGGCTGCCTAGGGTTGCGACGATTACCGCGAAACCGGACGGGTAGAAGGTGGAGGCGGTGACCAACCCGATACCAATCCAAACGGCGTAATAGGCCGTCAGGGAATTTGTGAAGCTGGCCGCCAGCAGCAGCAGCACACCAAGGGCAGAGGCCCCGGTCATCAGCCAGCGTCCGCCGAACCGGTCCAAGATGCTGCCGGCGCTGATGGAAGCCAGCCCCGAGACCAGAAGGCACAATGTAAAGGCGCCGGTAATTTCCGCCTTGCTCCAGTCGAACTCCTCCGTCAACGGCTTGATGAAGACCGCGAAGCCATAGAACATGATGCCCCAGGAGACGGTCTGGGCGATGGAGAGCCAGACCACGAAAGCCATGGCCTTGGCATCACGCCACAGGGAGGTTTCGCTTAGATGCATGAGCGGGATATCATACAGCCAAGCCAGCCATAACATTGGATGAAGGGGAAATCACATCGTGCCAGCATTTGAATTTCATTTCGATTTCGGCAGCCCCAATGCCTATCTCTCGCACAAGGTCATCCCCGCGATTTGCGAACGAACGGGCGCGGCATGTGATTACGTGCCCGTCCTGCTGGGGGGTGTATTTAAACTGACCAACAACAAATCACCAATGGAACAATTCCAGGGTATCCGCAACAAGAACGAATATGGCCGGCTGGAAATGGAGCGCTTTATCCGCAAGCATGGCCTCACCGCGTTCCAGCGCAATCCGCATTTTCCAGTCAATACCGTGCAAATCATGCGCGGCGCCATCGTGATGCAGCGCCAGGGCCAGCTATTGGAGTACGTGGACGCCGTCTACCGCCATATGTGGGAAGAGGGTCGCAAGATGGACGACCCGGATGTAATCGCCGAGGCCCTGGACGAGGCCGGCTTCGACGGCAAAGGCATACTCGAGGGCATTCAGGAACAGTCCGTGAAGGATGAATTGTTGGCGAACACCACCGCCTCGGTCGATCGCGGCACCTTCGGCAGCCCGACCTTTTTCGTCGGTGACGAGATCTTTTTCGGCAAGGACCGCCTGGGCGAAGTGGAAGAAGAGATTCTGCGGCAAAAATGAGGGGTGATCGCAAATTGCGCCTGGGCGCCTTTATGCGCCCAGTCAGCATCCATACCGCCGCCTGGCGCTATCCCGGCGGCATGCCTGATGCCAATTTCAATCTCGAGGCCATTACCGGCTTTGCGCAGAAACTGGAACAGGGGTGCTTCGATGCCTTCTTCATGGCTGACCATCTGGCGGTCCTCAACATGCCCATGGACGCGCTGAAGCGCAGTGCTACGGTGACATCATTTGATCCACTGACCCTGCTGCCCGCCCTGGCCATGAAGACGGAGCACCTCGGCCTGATCGCAACCGCCTCAACCACCTTCGAGCCTGCCTACACCATTGCCCGGCGCTTCGCCTCCCTGGACCATATTTCGGGTGGACGGGCGGCCTGGAATTTGGTCACTACCTCGAACCCAGACGCAGCCTTGAATTTCGGCATGGAAGAGCAGATGGACCATGGCGAACGCTACCGCCGGGCCCGCGAGTTCGTCGATGTTGTCACCGGGCTTTGGGATAGCTGGGCCGACGATGCTTTCATTCGCGATGCGGACAGTGGCATTTTCTTCGATCCAGACAAACTGCATGTCCTCAATCACAAGGGTGATTACCTCTCGGTCCGCGGCCCCCTGAATATCGCGCGCCCCGTGCAGGGCTGGCCCGTCATCGTCCAGGCGGGCGCATCCGAGTCCGGCCGGCAGTTGGCAGCGGAAACGGCAGAGGTGATCTTTGCCGCGCAAAGCACGCTTGAGGAGGGCCAGCGCTTCTATGCGGATATCAAGGGACGCATGGATAAACTGGGACGGGAACGTGACGATCTAAAGGTTCTGCCTGGCTGCCTGGTAGTGGTAGGCGAAACGGAGGCTGAGGCGCGTGAGAAACGAGCGCTTTTGGACAGCCTCGTGCATTACGACAGCGGCATCGCCTCACTTTCCATCGCCCTTGGGCACGATGCATCGCTGTTCGATCCCGACGGCCCGCTGCCGGAAATCCCGGAGAGCAACGCCTCGAAATCAGGTCGGGATCGGGTTCTGGCCCTGGCCGCCCGGGAGAACCTGACAGTAAGGGAACTGGCGGGTCGGTTGGGCGGATATTCCGGTCTGGCGATGGTCGGCACGCCTAAGTCGATCGCCGATCAGATGGAGGAATGGCTCGTGACGGAGGCTTGCGACGGCTTCAATATCATGTTCCCCTATCTGCCCGCCGGATTGGACGATTTCGTCGATGAGGTCGTCCCGCTTCTGCAGCGTCGGGGCCTGTTCCGCACCGCCTACGAAGGCAAGACGTTGCGTGAAAATCTAGGCCTGCGCCGGCCCGACAACCAGTTCTTTCCCACGGCCAGCTGATATTTGTTGGCTGCGCTAGTCCGGATCCGCGGCCGGCAGGATTACCTTTGCGGTCATGCCTTCGTCAGGCTCGCTGTCCAGGATCAGGGAACCACCAAGCTTCCAGACCAGTTCGGCGCACAGCGGCAGACCCAGACCGGTACCGATCTCGCCAGCGGTGCCGGTCGACGAAGTCTTTTCATCGACGCGCAAAAGCTTCAACAGTTTTTCTTCCGTAACACCGACGCCGGTGTCGACAATCGTGATGTGACATTCCCCGCCGATCCGTTCCGCGACAGCCGTGACCGTGCCACCGGCGGGGGTGAATTTGATCGCGTTGGAAATTAGATTACGCAGGATCGTGCTAACCATATCCTTGTCCGCCTGGGCCATGGCCGGCCCCTTCCTTTCGAGGACAAGGTCGACCTCTTTGCCAGCGGCAACCGGTTCCATTAATTCGATGATGGACAATAACGCGGCGGCTACATCCAATTCGACGATGTCCACGCTAACCTGATCCATCTGCAGACGCGACCAATGCAGCAGATTTTCCATCAATTTAAATGTTTGCTCCGCCGCGTCGTGAACGGAATTGGAGTAACCGGCTAGGACATCGCGATTCATATGCCGGGCACCGGCCCGCAGCAATTCAGTGAAGCCCAAGAGGGCATTGAAAGGGCTGCGTAAATCATGAGCGATGATCGAGAAGAACTTGTCCTTGCTTTGGTTCAGCCTTTGCAGCTCTTCCTGCAGCTCCGCTTGATCCTCCGCCAACTCGGCCAGGGACCTGGCTTGCGCCTCCAGGCGTTCCTCTCGGTCGCGAAGCTCTGTGATCTGCCGGTTCAGTTCCGCCTGGCTCTCGGCAACCGCTGAATCCGCGGCCTTCCGGTCCGTGATATCGATATGCCAGACCAGCCGGGCCGGGGCCTTCTGAAACCAGATCTCTTGCGAGTTCAATAACAACCAGATCGGCCGCCCCTTCAGGGTTCGCCGCTCAGCCTCAAAATTCTTGATGTCCTGGCCTTCTTCGAACAGACGGAAGATCCGGTCCTGTTCTGCCTCATCGACCCACGTCTCCCGGACATCACTTTCCAGAAGATGGGCCGTCGACTCCGCATCGAAAATGTCGACCAAAGCCGCGTTGACGAAGCGCCGCCGCCTCGTCCCGCTGTCTATGATCGCCACGCCGATGGGACAAGCATTCAATGCCCGTCGGGTCTCGTCGATATCTGTCGGCGATGCCACTTGCTGCTGCATCAGGCCCCCGAATATCCATCCGTACCGGCAAAACAGCGCCGGCAATTCACCAAATCTTTGCCAGAATTGTGTTAATGAAACCGAAATGTCGCTGTTTACAGCCTTGTCAGTCTGGCCGAATCGATGGATCATCCCACATTCATATATGGACGCCTCAATGGATGAGAGGATGCGCCATGCAGCTAACCACCCTGTCTCTTGATGACAAATACCAGAGCGAACAAGGCCGCCTTTATCTGACCGGCAGCCAGGCACTGGTGCGCCTGGCCATGGTACAGTATCTCCGCGACCGCGCGGCGGGATTGAACACCGCCAGCTTTATTTCCGGGTATCGCGGCTCACCGATGCACAATGTGGACAAGGAATTGTGGCGAGCCAATCGATTCCTGGCGGAAAAGGCTATTCATTTCGTTCCCGGTATAAATGAGGATCTGGCCGCCACCGCCTGCCTTGGTACGCAGCAGTCGGCCATGTTTGGCGAAAGCACCCACGACGGCGTATTTGCCATGTGGTACGGCAAAGGTCCCGGTCTGGACCGATCCATCGACGTGATCAGACATGCCAATATGCACGGTACCTCTCGCCACGGCGGCGTGCTCGCCGTGGTCGG
Organism: uncultured Rhodospirillaceae bacterium; assembly: GCA_964344935.1. Lineage (GTDB taxonomy): Bacteria > Pseudomonadota > Alphaproteobacteria. The sequence continues at coordinate 464,075 of CAYFPL010000003.1, read as the reverse complement.
CGACGACCATGCCATGAAATCAACGGATGTCCCGGCCGCCTCCGAGACCATGTTCGCCGATATGCAGATGCCCATGCTGTATCCCGCGGATGTGCAGGAGATTATCGATTTTGGCCTCTACGGCTGGGCCCTGTCGCGGTTCTGCGGTGCCTGGACGGGCTTCAAAATCGTGGCAGACACAGTGGATACCGCCGCCCCCGTCGACGGCGACCCTCAACGCCTGCAAATCGTGCTGCCAGAATTTGAGTTCCCCGAGGACGGCGTACATATCCGCCCCGGCGACCGATGGCTGATGCAGGAACCGCGGTTGCGGCATTTCAAATTGCCTGCCGCCCTTGCCTTCGCTCGTGCCAATAATCTGAATCGGGTCATCTTGCAAAGTGCGCAACCCCGGATCGGCATTATCACCTCTGGCAAGGCAGCGATGGACGTGCGCCAGGCCTTGATGGAACTGGGCATTGAGGACGATCAGGCGGCCGAAATGGGTATCTCGGTGCTGAAGATGGGCATGCCCTTCCCGTTTGATAATGAGGCCGTGCGTGAATTCGCCTACGGCCTGGAAGAAATCATCGTTATCGAGGAGAAACGCCGCTTCATGGAGAGCCGTGTCCGCGATGCTCTTTATGACCTGCCCGCCGGCAACAGGCCCCGGGTGGTGGGGCGTTTCAACGACGATGGCACTGAGATGCTGCCTTCGTGCGGCGAGTTCGGGGCGGAGGAGATAGCTCGCGCCCTGGCCGGCAGGATCGCCCATTTCCATACTTCCGATCGCATTACGGCCCGCCTGGTGTTTCTCGACGCCAAGGCCGGACGGGCCGCGCAGCGCCAGGAAATGTCTGTTGCCAGGGTTCCTTATTTCTGTTCCGGCTGTCCCCACAACACCTCCACCAGGGTGCCCGAGGGAAGCCGCGGCCAGGGTGGCGTCGGCTGCCATTACATGGCGACCTATATGAACAGAAACACCGATGCCTATACCCATATGGGCGGCGAAGGCGCCAACTGGATCGGCAACTTCCCGTTCTCGAAGTCCGGCCACGTGTTTCAGAACATGGGCGATGGCACCTATTTCCATTCCGGCCTGCTGGCGATCCGCGCCTGCATCGCCGCCAAAGTCAACATCACGTACAAGATCCTGTTCAACGATGCCGTTGCTATGACCGGCGGCCAGCCGATCGACGGCGAACTGACGCCTATGGCGATTTCCCGGCAGTTGCATGCCGAAGGCGTCAAGAGAATTGTCCTGGTCAGCGACCAGCCGGACAAGTATCCCGCCAACGCGGGTTTTGCGCCGGACGTCACGTTCGAACATCGCCGCTCGTTGGACCGGGTGCAGCGCGAATTGCGCGAAACCGAGGGCGTTACGGTGCTGATCTATGACCAGACCTGCGCGGCCGAGAAGCGGCGCCGGCGGAAGCGGGGCGAAATGGAGGATCCGCCCCGGCGCCTATTCGTGAACCATCTGGTCTGCGAGGGCTGCGGCGATTGCTCAGCGACATCCAACTGCCTGTCCGTGCTGCCCTTGCACACAGAGTATGGCCTGAAGCGCCGGATCGATCAGTCATCCTGCAACAAGGATTATTCCTGCGCCGAGGGCTTCTGCCCTAGTTTCGTGTCCGTCAACGGCGGCATCCCAAGGAAAGCGGCGATGATGGCGGAAGTGCCGGAGTCCCTGCGCCTGTTGCCGGAGCCGACCCGGCCGGAACTTTCACCTGGCAGCAATTTCGGCATCCTGATCACAGGTATCGGCGGCACCGGTGTCGTCACCATCTCTGCCCTATTGACCATTGCCGCCCATATGGAGGACAAGGCCTATTCCACCATCGATCAGTTCGGCATGGCACAAAAAGGCGGCGCGGTTAGCTCGCACGTGCGTCTCGCCGCCCGTCAGGAAGACATCCAGGCCGCCCGACTGTCCAGCGGCGGCGCGGACTTGATCCTTGGCTGTGACAGCCTGGTCAGTGCCACGGAACTGTCCCTGAACACGATCGATCCGGATCGCAGCCACGTCCTGGTCAACAGCCATCAGGCGATTACAGGCCAGTTCGCTCTTGATCCTAACCTGGCCTTCCCCTCCGACGATGTGGAAATACGCATCCGGGCCGAGGCGGGACCCGACAAGGTCACGTTCTTGGATGCCACGCGTTTGGCAACCGCGCTGTTGGGTGATGCCATTGGCGCCAATTTGTTCATGCTGGGCCATGCCTATCAGCAGGGTTTGATCCCGGTCAGCTCCGAAGCCATCGACCGGGCCATCGAGATGAATGGCGTCGCGGTGGAGATGAATCGGTCGGCATTCCTGTGGGGCCGACGGGCCGCCGTGGACTTGGCTGCTGTGGAAGCCCAGGCCGACCCTGGTCGCACAACCGGTTCCATCGACGAAAGCCTGGATGGGTTCATCGAACGGCGCAGGGACGATCTGACTGCGTATCAGAGCCGCCGTCTGGCTCGGCGCTACGGCGATCTGGTGTCCAAGGTGCGGGCGCAGGAACAAAATATCGCAGCCGACAGTCAGTCTTTGGGATGGGCCGTGGCGCGGAGTCTCTACAAGCTGATGGCCTATAAGGACGAATACGAAGTCGCCCGGCTTTATAGCGATGGACGCTTCCAATCGGCGTTAGAGGCGCAGTTCGAGGGCGATTATACCTTGACCTTCCATCTGGCGCCGCCGATCTGGAGCAAGACCAACCCCGAAACCGGCCTGCCCGTGAAGCGTGATTTCGGGCCCTGGATGGTCCGGGGTATGGCCTGGTTGGCGCGTCTACGCTTCCTGCGCGGCACCGTATTGGACGTATTTGGCCGCACCGAGGAGCGGCAAACGGAACGGCGCCTGATCACCGAGTACGAGGCCATGATCGAGGAGATTCTCCAGGGATTGAAGGCGAATAATCTCGAACTTGCCGTGCAACTGGCCCAGGTGCCGGACATAATCACCGGATATGGCCACATCAAGGCCCGTCATCTGCAGGAAGCCATGACACTCCGCGATCAGTTATTGGCCGAATGGCGGGATCCCGGCAGCAGCCTGCCGGAAGCGGCGGAATGAGTCCCTGGAGTATTTGACATGAACGATGTCGGTGAGTTTCCGACCGTTGAGGGTTTGCTGCGCGCCTATAGACGGGGCGAATTGACCCCGGAAGAGGTGGCGGAGGCGGCCCTGGCCCGAATCAAGGCCACGGAGGGCACCCTAAACGCCTTTCAAGTCATAGACGAGGTTGGCGCCCGGGAGATGGCCGCGGCTTCCGCTCGGCGCTGGGCCGAAGGGCGGCCCCTGGGCCCCATGGACGGCATTCCTCTCAGTATCAAGGATATCGTCGCAACCAAGGGCTGGCCGACCCTGAGCGGCTCACGCACAGTCGATTCCAACGGCCCTTGGGACACGGATGCCCCTGTCGTCGCCCGCCTGCGCGAAGGCGGGGCCGTGATATTGGGCAAGACCACTACGCCGGAGTTTGGCTGGAAAGGCATGACCGACAGCCCGCTGGCCGGGATCACGAGAAATCCGTGGAACCCGGCACATACGCCGGGCGGTTCGTCTGGCGGTGCGGCGGCATCCCTTGCCGCCGGCGTGGGCGCCATTGCCCATGGCACCGACGGTGGCGGTTCCATCCGCATACCTTCCAACTATTGCGGCCTTTACGGCATCAAGCCGACCTATGGCCGGGTGCCGCATGCGCCCAACGAGCGGCCGTTTTCCACTCTTTCATCCTCCGGCCCCATCGCCCGCACGGTGATGGATGCGGCGCTGTTCATGAACGTCATCACCCAGCCCGACGACCGCGACTGGCGCGCCCTGCCGCCCGATGGCCGCGATTACCGTATCGGGGTTGAGGACGGTGTCAGGGGGCTGCGGCTGGCTTACGCCCCCCGCCTTGGCGGGGCGGAGGTGGCGCCGGAAGTTCTCGCCGCGACGGATGACGCCGTCGCCCTGTTCAAGGACTTGGGCGCCGTGGTCGAAGATGTGGGCGAAGTCATAGAGCCGCTTCGGCCCCGCTTTGAGACCTATTGGCTGGCCGGATTTGCGACCCGCGTCAGGGATTTGAGCGAAGAGAAACGGGAATTGTTGGAACCGGCGTTCCGCGAGTTGGCAGAAGCTGGCCTGGACGTGGACATGGCCGAGTACCTGAGGGGCGAAGGCGAGCGCACCCGTCTGGGCGTTGAATTCGCCGCCCTGCACCGAACCTACGATCTACTCCTGACACCGACCCAGCCTACGCTGCCGCCACCGGTGGAAACCCGATACCATTCCCCCGAATTCGACCGCTGGCGCCATGCCGTGCCCTTTACCGTACCGTTCAATCTGACGGGGCAGCCAGCCGCCTCCATGCTTTGCGGGGTCTCTGACAGCAGCCTGCCGATCGGCCTGCAGATCGTGGGACCCCGTTTCGCAGATCACCTCGTGCTGCGAGCCTCCCGCGCGTTCGAGGCGGCGCGTGGGCTGGCTCTGCACCATCCCGTACTGGAAGCCAGCCTGGACACATTCATCGGCCGGCAATGAATTGCATCTTTTTTTCGCTGCGATTCCTGGTATGAAGCTTCGTCACACCTTCGCGCCAATCATTTCATTCGAAATAGATGCCCAAGATCCTGAAGTATCTGCTTGCCGTCGTCATCCTTCTGGCGGCCTTCGCCGGCTGGCTATTCGGCTATGATGAAGAGCGGGTCCGCACGGTCAAGTCAGAGAACGGTTGTCCGGGATGCGATTTGCGGCACACCGGGTTGTGGTGGATCGAACTGATCGGAGCCGACCTATCGAGCGCCGATCTGGCCGGAGCCAATCTGTTGTGGACGGACCTGCAGAACGCGAATCTAAACGATGCCCGTATCCCAGGCGGCAATCTTTGGTGGGCCGACCTGCGCGGTGCCAGTTTGGACCGAGCCGATCTGGCCGGCACCTCCCTGGGGCGGGCCGATCTGCGCGGGGCCAGGGGCAAATCCATCCGATTTGACGAGTCCGACATGAGTGGCACCAACCTTAGCGGCGGCCAGTTTCCGGGCGCCAGTTTCCGGCGCGCCCATATGTTACAGGCGGTGCTTGTGAAGACAGACCTCCCCGGCGCGGATATGACGGAAACCAACCTGCACGGCGTCGATATGTCCGGTACGAATTTGAGTCGCGCCACATTGATCCGGACCAGCCTGACCAGTACGATTCTGGTTGGCGTCAATCTCGCCGGTGCGAACATGCAGGGCGTCCGGCTTTCGGACGCCAAGGTTCATGACGCTGATCTGCGGGATGCGGACCTTCGAAATGCCAATCTGGCGGCAGCGGATTTCACGGGCAGCGATCTGCGTGGCGCGAACTTGGCCGGTGCCAATATGACTTGGTCCAATCTGACCGGCGTTGACCTGACCGGTGCCAACCTGACCGATGCCACCATGAACACCGCCAACCTCACCGGCGCTGATTTGACCGGCGCGAATCTGGCTGGCGCATCCCTCGAAGGGGCCATCCTTTGCAGGACGAAACTGCCGAGCGGGATCGACAATACTGGCTGCTAGTGCCGTCGGCGGCCTGAATCACATTTCGCGGAAGGTTTTTCGCATGCGGTCCGCGGTTTCTCGCAAGATGGCCCTATCCCCCATCGCGGCTGAGACAATCATGGCGCCTTCCATGGCCGCGACGATTTCGCCTGGGCCCGGACAGCCATCGCCACGGGGCCAAGGCAAGAATGTTGCTTCCAACCAATCCATGTTGGCCTGAAAAAAGGCCTTTATCTCATCTTTCACCACACCTGGCAGGCCCAGGGATTCAGCGCTCAAGACGGCGCAAAGGCACATCTTCTGGTCCACCTCGTAGGCCTGGTCATAGAGGTCCAAGTAGGCATCCAACATCGCGACCCGCCCGCCCGGCATGGCCGCGATGCGAGAAAGTTCGCGGAGGAAGTTATCTTTGTACCGGCGCACCAGGGCTATGCCCAAATCCTGCTTCTGCGGGAAATGATAGTGCACGCTGGCACTCTTGACGCCGACATCCGAGGCGATATCGCGAAAACTGACCGCATTATAGCCTACGGTGCGAATACGAGCCTCGGCCGCAGACAAGATATTCTCGCGCATGGACGTTGGCGCAGTCATGAATGGCCCTTAAATTGCCTATCTATGACTAGATATATTGATCCCGCGAACGGATGCCAAGATTGCAGTCCGAATCCGTCGCTGTTCAGACTTTATCTATGGATTTGATCTTGGCCCGCCGCTGGCCGGAGCGCTGGGCGATTTCGTTGTCCTGATCCTCGATGGCCGTGCGGGCCAAATCCTGGATTGAATCGCCGTATGATTGGTCGAGCAGATCACGAGAGACTCGCCGGTTCGACGTCACCGTACCATCCTGATAGGTGACATTGAAAAACATGAAGGCAGCGCTTTTGCCTTTGGGTTTCTTGCGAGCCATGGCCCTGTCTCCAATATTTGCCGCTGGGCGCAAGGCTCTCAACGTACGAGCGGGATCTCCGCCCAGAAAACCGCCGTTACCTAAGGAAAAAAGCGGTCAGTTGCCGAACACGTCCTCGGGTTTGGGCGCTTCATCTTCCGCGGGCGCTTCCGGTTCGGCGCCTTCGCCGAACGTATTCTCGAGGGTGGGATCGGCATTGCTAACAACATCCGGATCTGGATTCGCATCTGCGGCGCTTTCAGCCCCGTCATCGGCACCGATCGTCCAGCCTTCACCCGGCTGAGCCGATGGCTGACCCGCTTCCTCGGCCGCCGTCAAATTGGCAGCGCGTTTCTTGGCCAGTTCCTTTTCTGCCTTGGCTTGCTGTTTCGCCAGCTTTTCCTGAGCCTTTTGCACAGCGCTATCCAGTTCAACCTGGGTGCTGAGCCCCAAAGTTACCGGATCCTGGGGCGTGATATTGGATATGTTCCAATGGGTGCGGTCACGCACTGCATTGATGGTCTGCTTGGTGGTGCCGACCAGCTTGGAAATCTGCGCATCGGTCAATTCCGGGTGATACCGAACCAGCCAGGCGATGGCGTTCGGCCGGTCCTGGCGCCGCGACAGCGGTGTATAGCGCGGGCCCTTGCTGCGGCGCTGTGTTTCCCTGAGGCGCGCGTCCGAACGGCGCAGCCGCTGTGCCGGATCACGTGTGCAGCGGTCGATCTCCTCCTGCGTCAGTTGTCCGGTCGATATGGGATCCAGCCCCTTAATGCCCGCAGCCACTTCGCCGTCCGCGATGCCCTGAACTTCCAGGGCATGCAGATTGCAAAAGGAGGCGATCTGATCGAAGGTCAGGGTGGTGTTATCGACCAGCCAAACCGCCGTCGCCTTCGGCATCAATACTTCCGTCATGTCTTGACTCCCGCCAATGAAACCGGTTCGCGGCAAATGGCAAAACGGGATACGGTGCTACTCCGTACCTCGTCACGGCCCGCGCCTACCGACATTGTCCTAATAACCCCTATATAACCCAGCCGCGTCAGGACGCAAGCGAAGACGCCCCGCGACCGGCTCCCCCTTTCCGCCCTAAACCGTCAGTACGATCTTGCCGATATGTTCACTGCCTTCCATGCGGGCATGGGCGGCAGCGGCATCAGCGAGGGCAAAGCTCTGATCCATCACCACGCGCACCGCGCCACTTTCTAACATGGGCCAAACCTTTGCCCGCAATTCATCGGCAATCTCCGCCTTTTGTGCGACGGTGCGTGGCCGCAAGGTCGAACCGGTGATGGTAAGGCGCTTCATCATGACGGGCAGAATGTTGAAATCCGGCACTTTTGGCCCATGCAACGTGGCGATTTGGACAAGCCGTCCTTCCACGGCCAGGGAGTTAACGTTGGGCTTGACGTAATCGCCGCCCACCATGTCCAGGATCACGTCCACGCCTTCGCCGCCAGTGGCGTCGGCGATCACAGCAGCGAAATCCTCTTCCCTGTAATTTATCGCCCGTTCGGCGCCCAATTCCTCACAGGCCCGGCATTTTTCCGCGTTGCCCGCGGTGGCAAAGACGCGGGCACCAAAGGCCTTGGCCAGCTGTATGGCCGTAGTGCCTATGCCCGAGGAGCCGCCGTGGATCAATATGCTCTCGCCCCCTTGAAGGCCTGCCCGCTGGAAAACATTTGTCCAGACCGTGAAGAACGTCTCCGGCAGCCCGGCCGCTTCCGCCATGGTGAGGTTACCAGGCACGGGAAGACAAAGTGCGGCAGGGGCAACACAGTATTCCGCATAGCCGCCGCCGGCGACCAAGGCGCAGACGTTATCGCCAAGAGCCAGGCTGTCGACGCCCGCGCCAATCTCAACCACTTCGCCTGCGACTTCGAGGCCCGGCGTGTCGGGGGCGCCGGGGGGCGGGGGATAATTGCCCGTGCGTTGCATCACGTCGGGGCGGTTGACGCCGGCCGCGGCGACCTTGATCAAGACCTCGCCATGGCCGGCAGCGGGCAATGGACGGGCTGCCGGACGCAACCCTTCTGGCGGCCCAAATTCCGCGATCTCGATGGCCGTCATAGTGTCGGGCAAGGCGGTCATGGCTCTACCTCTGTGCTGATTGGATGGTGTTTGCGGATGGCGCTGATCCCTGGTCTAATACTAACCATAGCACTTGGCAATGGCAGGAGGGGTCCATGGATACTGACGATTTGGAACCACCGCGGACGCCGCCGGGAAAACCGGATCTGCACGCGATGTCCCTGGAGCAATTGACCGAGTACATCGCGGAAATGGAAGAAGAGATCGCCCGTGTCCGGGAAGTGATCGCCGCTAAGGAGGAGGCCCGCGGCGCCGCCGACGCCGTCTTCAAGACCTAGTTCTTAGCTGCACGGGCGCTGTCATATTAAGGCCGAGGCGGTTTGCTTCGGGGTATTGGCGGCAGTGACGGATCGTCAGCACCATCCTCCTTACGATTGGACATTATGCTGCGCGGCTGATCGGTTGCCTGCCGGGCCTCCTCATGCATAGGGTCTTCGAACTCTGTTTCTTCCAGATCAGCCGATTTGCCGTCTGGTTCAGGCTGCGTTGGTGCCTTCTCAACCTCTATGGGTTCTTTTGGGATCTTCGCCGTTTCCTTAGGGATGGGCGCAGGCTGTTCCGCCGGTTTCTCCTTCGGAGCCGCCGGGGCCGGCTTGGCAGACGCTGTCTTGCCCCACTTCTTGCGCAATTCGGCGCAATGGTCCACGTCATCGGCCCGGGGCGTGAACCAGACATAGTCGAAGGGAAGAACCGGGGCCGAGAACTGCTCGTTATATTCCGTCGGATCCAGGACCTCGTCCTGCACTTCCACAAAGGCGACCGTCGTTACCAGGACGCCAGGCTGATGGCGGCGCAGAAATAGCGGCACGCCGATATCTTCGCGGACGTGGCCATTGCCGGCGATCAATAAGGACCCGTCCCGACCACCCCCGGTCAGCATATGCTCGGATAGCACCGCATCCCGCGCCCTCTGCACGTTGAATAAAGAGACCAACGCGTTCCGCGGCATCAATTCGCAATGACCTTTGTAGAGTTGTTCGATACTGCGGGCGCGCAATTCGGCGGCCATTGGACGGTGCAGGCCAAGCATGCGCCGGCGCTTCGCAAACTCGAAAGATGGCCGCCCCTTGGCAATCGTCCGCACCGCCGACCTTGGGAGCCCGGCAGCGTACATGGGCAACTGCTCGGCCATCGCCGCCTCGGCTATAGGCTGGTAAAGACGCCAATCCGGCCAGCCAGACGTGTCCCAGGACAGCGCGGCGCCCAAGGCCTCGGCGTCATCGGAATATTCCGCTCGGAACCGGTCCAGCACATCCTGCTTGAACTCGGGGATCATTTCCCAAACCACGCTTGGGCGGCGGCCATTGTCGGTAAGGTTTTTGACCAGTCGGGCCTGCAGTATGTGATGGTCGGGATTGTCGTGCTTCTCTCCCAGCAGGATATAGGCGGAACGGAGCAATACTTCCGAAAGTTCCTCTTCGTCGACAAACCGGCCCCCCTCCGGATGCCAAATCCGGCCCGTGAGGTGATGCTGCTGCAATAGGGGGGATTGCCAATCGGGATTCTTCTTCGTCAGAACTTCTAGGTCCGGTAGGCTTTTGATGTCCGGCAGGGTCAAATCCATTTCAATGCCGCTGCACGCCGTCAATATCAGCAAAAAGTGAACAGCGGCTGTCCGAAGAAACCCCGACATTAGCGGCCCCGATATTCGCCAGGCGAAGCAGACAGGTCTTCGCCATGTCGGCTTGAATCGTCCAAATCCATAATTGCCAAAGAATGGTCACTTGCCCGTGCGGCAAAACCAAGCGCCGCGCCAAGTCGGACTAGAACAAAAGTCGACTTTAATCCCATCTCGGTATTATCCCTATTCTCCAGTTATTGGCCAATAATTTGCGCTTTGGAAAAATGTTATCCTTAATGGCAAGTCGTTAGTATTTTGTTAACACTTTTTCATTATGTTAAACCGTGATGACACACACACCCTGTCATCCTCCAGATTGGTTCTTCCAATCTGTTGACGCCTCCCTGTTGACTCGGAGCCGCCCCTCAAACGGGCGGCTCTCTTTTTTTCTGCCACCAAAAATCGCTGTTTTCGGGCCGATATGACCTATCGCTGCTATGGCCCACGGACTCGAGATTCCGTTATGTCAAGCCTGTTTTCCACTTGACCTGGGCAAGTTCAGGAACATAGAGTCCAGGCCCTACGGACGCGAGTCTGACAGGTTGAGGCAAAAAAATAATCAAAGGGGGGTCGCCACCGATGGCGGTCCCCCATTTTTTTCGGCCCTTTGATCCCTGGACGGCTCTATTCATTTGATATCAACCGTATCAAACGGTCGCGATTGGATCTGGAGGCAAGCATGAAAGTGGGCTTTGTCGGATTGGGCATTATGGGCGCACCCATGGCCGGGCATCTGCAGAAGGCGGGACACGAACTATTTCTCCATGACCTGATGCCGGAACTGCCCAGCGAACTGCTAGATGCCGGCGCCGTTGCCTGCAACAACGGCCGAGAAGCGGCGGAAGCCGCCGAGGTCGTCATTCTCATGGTGCCGGATACGCCGGATGTGGAGGCGGCGTTGTTCGCGGACGGCGGCATAGCCGCCGGCCTCAGCCCAGGTCAACTGGTTATCGATATGAGTTCCATTTCGCCCACGGCGACGACAACGTTCGCCGCCCGCATAAACGATCTTGGATGCGATTATCTGGACGCGCCCGTTTCCGGTGGCAGCATCGGCGCTGTAAATGCCACGCTGACGATTATGGTGGGCGGGCCGCAGGCTGCCTTCGAGCGCGCCCTGCCTCTATTCGAACTCATGGGCGGCACGGTGACGCTGATCGGCACCCGAAACGGCGATGGGCAGGTCTGCAAAGCAGCGAACCAAATCATCGTGGGTGTCACCGTACAGGCGGTTGCAGAGGCCCTGGTTTTAGCTGCCAAGGCCGGCGCCGACCCAGCAAAGGTGAGGACGGCGCTGATGGGCGGCGCAGCTTCGTCCATGATCCTCGAGAACCACGGCGCGCGCATGTTGGAAAGAAATTTCGAGCCGGGCTTTCGCGCCGAATTGCAGCAAAAGGACCTGAACGTGGTGCTTTCCGCCGCCCGCGACTTGGGCGTGGTACTGCCCCTGGCAGCGACAGCCGAGGGCCTCTACAACGCCCTCAAGGCCCGGGGCCAAGCCAAAACCGATCACAGCGCCGTCGTCACAATTTTGGAAGAACTGGGCGCCTGCCAAGTTGCAGAGGGTACGAAGGCATCATGAACGACCAAAGAAAACGAAACGCCATAACCGGCCGCGCCGCCTTTCTGGCGCTATTGAAGGACGAAGGCGTCACCAAGCTTTTCGGGAATCCCGGTACAACCGAGCTGCCCATCATGCATGCCATGACGGAACAGTCCGACATCAGCTATGTGCTCGGTTTGCAGGAGGCCATCGTTGTCGCAATGGCCGATGGCTATGCCCGCGCCAGTGGCGAAATCGCGGCCGTCAACGTGCATGTGGCGCCGGGCCTGGGCAACGCCATGGGGGCGCTATATACGGCGAATTTTTCCGGCTCACCGGTAATCATCACAGCCGGTCAGCAGGAACAGGGCCATGGCCTGACCGAGCCGCTGCTATACGCGCCGTTGGTCCCGATTGCCGAGCCGTTGGTGAAATGGGCCGTCGAAGTGACCCGGATCGAGGACCTGCCGCGCATCCTGCGACGGGCCGCCAAGGTGGCCCTGACGCCGCCGACGGGGCCCGTCTTTATCTCCCTGCCCGGCGATATTCTGAATATGGAGGCTGCCATCGATCTGGGCGAAGGCACGCGCGTGGATGCGGCCACCCGGCCGTCGGATGCCGCCTTGGAACGGCTGGCTGCCCGATTGGCGGCGGCGGAACGGCCGGTGATTATCGCCGGCCATGAAATTGTCGCTTCCGACGCATTCGAGGAGGCGGCGCAGCTGGCGGATATGCTGGGCGCCCCCGTCTACCAACAGACCGTCAACGACGGCGCCCATTTTCCCAGCGAACACCCCGCTTTCATGGGCAGCCTGAACAGGGATCAGGGCTATGTCCGCGGTCTGCTGTCGGAACACGATTTTCTGCTTTGTCTAGGTGCCGATCTGTTGCGCATGTCGGTTTACAGCGAGGTGGACCCGCTGCCCGCCGACATTACGGTGGCGCAGATTGGTCAAAGGGATTGGGAGATAGGTAAGAACCACGCCGTGGATCTGGCATTGCGGGCCGACGTCAAGGAGACCGTCGCCGCCCTGCTGCCGGTGCTGGAGGCCACGGGCGGTGCGGCCCTGCAGGATCGGGCCAAGGCATCCCTGGCCCAGCTCACGGAGCGCAACTGGAACACCCAAAGAAGGGAACTGCAGGCTAAAATTGAAGCAGCGCAGTCGGCCAGTCCCATCGACCCCGATTGGCTGATGATGTCCCTGGTGGATCGATTGCCGGACAATGCCATCGTGGTGGATGAGGGCATTATCTCCACCCGTAGCCTGCTGAAGTTCCTGCCCATCCGGGACCGCTATGGCTATTTCGGCAATGCCTCGGGCGGCATAGGTTGGGGTATAGCCGCCGCCCTGGGTATTCAGCTCGCGCATCCCGACCGCCGGGTGGTGGCCGTGCTGGGCGATGGCAGCGCCATGTATTCCATCCAGGCGCTTTGGACGGCTGCACATTTAAAACTGCCCATTACCTTCATCATCGCCAACAACGGCGGCTACCGGATTATTAAGGAGCGGCTGCTGGCTTTCCACGGCAACGACCAGTTCATCGCCATGGATTTCAAGGACCCTGCCATCGAATTCGCCGATCTGGCTCGTTCCCTCGGCATGGGGGCGGCGCGTATTGAGACCGCCGCCGAATTCGAAACAAGCTATGATGCAGCCAATGCGAGTGATGGCCCAATGCTGCTGGAGGTCGTGGTCGACGGCGGCAAGACCATGCAAGGGTGAGATTGAGACCCGAATACCGTGGCAGCGGCGTGGGCGCGGAACCCGAAATAGGCTAACGTGGGGCCATGCAGGAAGGCTCGAATATTCTGCCCCGGTGGCTGCGCGGCCTGTCGGCACGACTGCTTGTGCTGACCGCTGCGTTCGTCATGCTATCGGAAGTGTTGATCTACGTACCTTCCATCGCCCGTTTTCGCCTCACATTTCTGGAAAACCGCATCGCCGATGCCCATTTGGCATCTCTGGCCCTAAAGGCGACGCCCGACAACGTGGTGGCAAGGCCGTTGGAACTGGAACTCCTCGCCAATGCCATGGTGCACGGCATCGTTCTGAAGCGGCGGGAAGCCCGCACCATGATGCTGATGGAGGACATGCCGCCCAAGGTTGATGCGATTTATGATCTGCGCGGTGCGACGGCCTTTGAACTGATCGCCGATGCTTTTGTCACACTGGCCCATGGGGACAGGACTCTACGGGTTTGGGGTGAATTTCCCGACGGCTCGGAGGGAAGTCTGGAAGTGATCGTCGACGAAGCGCAGCTGTACGAGGCGATGGTCGAGTACTCCACCAACATCATGCAGCTATCCCTGGTGATTTCGCTGATTACCGCCGGCCTGGTATTCCTGTCCCTGCAATTGCTTATGGTCGCGCCCATGCGCCGGCTCACCGACTCCATGGTGGCCTTCCGCGAAGCGCCGGCGGATGCCAGCGCCATGATCAACGAAAGCAGCCGCAGCGACGAGATCGGCACTGCACAGAGGGAACTGCGCCATATGCAAGACGGACTGCGCGCGGCCCTGGCCCAACGCACCCATTTGGCCGCCTTGGGTGAGGCGGTCAGCAAGGTCAACCATGACTTGCGCAATATCCTGGCCACGGCGCAACTTGTGTCAGACCGCCTGGGCGATGTCCGCGACCCCACGGTTCGCCAGGTGGCCCCACGTCTGATGCAATCCATCGACCGCGCCATCAGCTTGTGTAACCGGACCCTTAGTTTCGGGCGGGCCGACGAGGCGGCGCCCGAGCCTGTTACGCTCGGCCTGCACGATCTGGCCGATGACGCCGTGGCCTTTGCCGGATTGCCGGGCGACGGTCGTATCTCGTGGCGCAACAGCATCAGCCCCGATCTCACCTTGCGGGCCGACCGGGAACAGATATTTCGCGTATTGATGAATTTGGCCAGAAACGCCATCCAGGCCATGCCCGAAGGCGGCGAAATCACCGCGACGGCGAAGCAAACCAACAGCACAGTGGTGATCGAATTCTCAGACACCGGGCCGGGGCTGCCTGACAAGGCACGTGACCATCTGTTCGAGGCTTTCACCGGTTCGGCCCGGGCAGGCGGCACGGGGCTGGGCCTGGCTATCGCCAAGGAACTGGTGGCCGCCCATGGCGGCGAATTGTCGCTCGTGCGGAGCGACGGCAACGGCACGGTGTTCCGGATCGAACTGCCAGGAAATGGCGCATGACAACGACGGCCTTGGTGGCCCTATTTACTGATTTTGGTTCCCGCGGCCCCTACATGGGCCAAATGCGGGCGGTCATTCACGATTCCGCACCGGGAATACCGGTGGTCGATCTGTTTTCCGATGCGCCCAGATATGATGCCCGGGCCGCGGCCTATCTGCTGGCGGCCTATGCGCCGGATATGCCACGGCACAGCGTGCTGGTCTGCGTGGTTGATCCTGGCGTGGGGAGCGAACGGCCGCCGATGATCCTGGAGGCTGGTGATCGAACCTTTGTCGGGCCCGGCAATGGCCTGTTCGAGATTGTAGCACGGCGGGCCGGGAAATGCCGCGCCCGGAGCATCGAATGGCGGCCAGACAAACTGTCCGCGTCTTTCCATGGCCGCGATCTGTTCGCCCCCGTCGCCGCTGCTTTGGCGCGGGGCGACGAAGTGGAAGCGGGCGAGATCGCTGATGTGGATTGGCGGCAGCCCGACTGGCCGGACGATCTGGCTCAGGTCATCTATGTCGACCCCTTCGGTAATGCCATCACCGGACTGCGCGCCGCCTTGGTAGAACCCGGTCAGGTTGTCGGGGCCGGCGGACAAGAACTACAGCGGGCCCGTACCTTCAGCGAGGTAAAAAAGGGCGAGGCCTTTTGGTATGAAAACGCCAATGGCCTACTTGAGATCGCCGTCAACCAGGGCAGCGCCGCGGAGCGCCTACGACTGGCACCAGGAAGCGGTATTGAGCTATTGAATGGCTCCGGCGGCTAGGATCGCCTCGCGATCGCCGCTGGGAGGATAGATCACTTCGCCATTGATGAATCGTTTGCGGGCCTTGGCCTCGTCTTCGATCGCCACCACCTCGCGCTGCCAGCCGTTGGTGAAGACCGCTCCCCAGGGCCCCAAATCCAGGCAGGTGACATAACGTTCCTGGCCATAGGGCAGCTTTGGCAGGCCGAGCAGGGCCGCAGCCGCATTATGGCCCGCAAATCGCCCCATGGGCATGGCATGCTGGCAGGACATCAGGGCCACATGTTCCGCATCGGTGTTGGCACGGGCGACATCCCCGGCGGCGTATAAGTACGCTAGGCCCTTGACCGCCAGTGTCTCATCCACGGGCAAGCGGCCGTCTTGATCCGTTTTCACGCCGAGACCGGCGGCCAGTCTATTGGCCTGTGGGCCAGTGGTGACGATGATCGTCTCTGCCCGGATGCGGTTGTTGCCGGCCAGCACAATGTCATTGTCTTCAATATGTTCGACTACGGCATTAAGGCGGACGTCCACCCGGGCCGACTCGAGGGCGGCAAGAATATAGGGCCGGGGTCCGGCGCCAAGTTCCTCGCTGACAGTGGCGGCAGCGTCCAGCAGGATTACAGTTGCTGCTTCCGCTCGTACATCGCCAAGATGTGCAGCCAACCGAACACGCATCTCCGTCGCCAGTTCAATTCCTGTAAACCCGGCGCCGATAATCGCGACGGTCTCGGGTCCTGGCTGGTCCGCCAATGCGGCCAGGTGGGCATCCAGTTCCATCGCTTCCTGAATGGTGTCGATAGACCATGTACGTCCGCCCCGCACGGACCAGGGCGGCGGCCGAAGCACGCTGCCAGCCGCCAGCACCAGGGCGTCATAGTTCATCTTTCGCCTGTCTCCGCCAGCGTCATCCACCAGGACTGTTTTCTGTGTGGGATCAATTTCTCGCACCGTGCCGATGGTCAGCTCCACGCCGATCGGCGAGAGGATGGGCTCCAAGGGTGAACGCATGTCCTCGGGTTTGCATTCATAAAGTCGCGGCCGGTGTGTCAGGTAAGGTTCCTTGTTTATCAACCGAATTTCCAGGGACTTACCCGCATCCTCGGCCCGCCGCGCCGCAGCGATAGCGGCCCACAAGCCGGCATACCCGCCACCGACGATCAACAATCCGCTCATTTTGCTCTACTCCCCCGATTTCGTACCCGGCCGCGTCTCTCCGCACGGTCCTGGAACCACTGGCTCGCCGCCAGGCGATGGCTCTTCGGCACTACGCCACCCACATGGCCGGCCAGTTCCGCCAGCGTGGTTTGCGCCAAACTGGTCCGCATGGCCTCTTCCGCCCGCAACATGACCGCGTGAATGCCGCAGACACCATGCCCCGACCAGGACGGCGGTGTCTTATCGAACAGGACGCAGTTGGCCCTCACCTCGCGGCATTGAAAAAGCGGCTTGTGACCTTCCACTGCATCGATGACCTGTAAGACAGTGATCGCGCCTGCATCACGCGCCAGGGCGAAACCGCCGCGCAGGCCTTCCCTGGATATCACCAATCCGGCCTTCTCCAGGCGCGTGAATAATTTCGCCACGTAGTCTGGAGACAACTTCTGAAACTCGGCGATGTCCCTGGTGCTCCTGGCCGTCCCGTTTTCACCGCCTATGAGAAACAACAGACAATGAAGGGCATATTCGACAGCGCTACCGAACTGGCTCATTTAATACTCCGATTAAACTAATCGTAGTTTTATAAAGCCGGCACAGAGAATGTCAATTGACCCCTCCCCGGAACTTTGATCTGTTGGCGGAATGATCAAACCCGGACCGCGAAACCTTTTGACCGATGTGGATGGCCTTGTCGTGGGAAATGCCGTGGAGGCGTCCGCCCGTACCGGCGTTACCGTGGTGCTGGCCCATGACGGTGCCGCCGCATCGGTGGATGTGCGCGGTGGGGCGCCCGGTACCAGGGAGACAGACCTCTTGGATCCCAGCTGCCATGTGCAGCGGATCGACGGCATCTGCCTCTCCGGCGGCTCGGCTCACGGGTTGGGCGCCTGCGATGGGGTCATGGAATGGCTGCACGAACGCGACCGCGGTCTGTCCATTGGTCCTTGGCATATGCCCATCGTCCCTGGCGCGATCATTTATGATCTCGGTGTCGGCGGTGAACGGGATCGTGGCCGTTTCCATGGCTACGGCGCCTTGGCGCAAGCCGCTTGCGATAGCGCGGGGCCGGAATTCGAACTGGGCAATGCGGGCGCTGGCATGGGTGCCTGTGCCGGACGCCTGAAAGGCGGCCTCGGCAGCGCCTCGGCCGCATCGGATGACGGCCTAACGGTAGCGGCCCTGGTGGTGGCCAACCCGGTGGGTGCGACGGTGATGCCGGGCAGTGGTACATTGTGGGCCTGGGCCTTGGAACAGAACGGCGAGATGGGCCATCAGCACCCGCCACCGTCGGCAATCGGCAGTGACGCGGATCTACCGGTCGAGGCAAGGATCGGCGGCAATACGACGCTGGCCGTGGTTGCGACCAACGCAAACCTGGACAAGGCGCAGTGCAAGCGCATGGCGATCATGGCCCATGACGGCTTGGCCCGCGCCATTCGCCCGGTTCATACCCCCTTTGACGGCGATGTGGTTTTCGCCCTCTCAACCGAACGGCTCGATCTCGGCCAGGTCTCAGACATGGCCCTGGCCCGCATTGGCGCCATTGCCGCCGACTGCCTCTGCCGCGCCATCGGCCGGGCGGTATTCGAGGCCGAACCTCTAGGCGGCTTCCCCAGCTATCGGGAAAGCCATCGGGATTCCTTTGCCGATGGCTGAAAATCAGGTTTAATAGCCAGTTCTGCAATTTGCCTCTCAACAACGGTCTTCAGAGGGAGGAAGACAATGACCATAAGAAAGAAATTCGGCTATGCCCTTGCCGTCGCCGCCCTTTCGGCCCTGCCATTCGGCGCCCAGGCGGCCAAGGATTCTATCAATATCGCCATGACGCTAGAACCGCCGGGCCTCGATCCGCGCGCCAATCCTGCCGCGGCCATCGGCCAGATCGCGCTCTATAACATTTACGAGAACCTGGTTCACATAAACGAAGACGCAACCTTTAGCCCCATGCTGGCGAAAAGCTGGACCGTCTCGGATGACGGCCTCGTTTATACCTTCAACCTGCTGAAGGGCGTGAAATTCCACGACGGCTCCGCCTTCACATCGGCCGACGTCAAGTGGACTTTCGAGGCCAATGCCGCGGAAGGTAGCAAGATCAAAAGAAAGAAGCGTTTCGTAAACATGGCAAAGATCGAAACGCCCGATGACCACACGGTCCGCATTACCTTGAAGAAGGCGCGGCCCATGTTCCTATTTTGGATGGGTGAAAGTACCGCTGTGATCGTCGACGAGAAATCGGCGGCCAGCAACGCCACCAAGCCTATCGGCACCGGGCCATTCCGTTTCGTGAGCTGGGTCAAGGGCGACAGCGTGGTGATGGAGAAGAATCCAGACTATCGCGATGCCGCCTCGGTCAAACTCAACAAGGTGAAGTTCCGCTTCATCAATGACCAATCGGCACAAATCGCCGCCATGATGTCCGGCGATTTGGACCTGATCCCCTTCTCCCGCGCCGCCGAGAGCCTCGGTCCCTTGAAGGCCAATCCGGACATCGCGGTGACCTTCGGCACCACCGAGGGCGAGACCATCCTCTCCACCAACAACAAACATCCGGCCCTTTCCAAGCTGAAGGTGCGTCAGGCCATCGCCCATGCGTTGGACCGCAAGGAGATCATTGATGGCGCCATGTTCGGTGCCGGCACGCCGATCGGCACGCATTTTGCTCCGCACAACCCGGACTATCTGGATCTGACCGGCACCTATCCACTGGATCGGGCCAAATCCAAAAAGCTTTTGGCGGAAGCCGGTTATCCCGACGGCCTTGAGCTTTCCCTCAAGCTGCCGCCCACGGGTTATGCCCGTGACGGCGGCCAGATCGTGGCCCAGCAATTGAACAAGGCCGGTTTCAAGATTAGCATCGAGAACGTGGAATGGGCCGTCTGGCTAAAGCAGGTCTACAAACAAAAGAACTACGACCTCTCCATCGTCTCCCACGTGGAGCCCATGGACATCGGCATCTATGCACGGAAAGGCTATTACTTCCAGTACGAGAATGCCGATTTCAACGACATCATGTCCAAGGCTGACGGTGCCCGTGATCCAGCCATGCGTTCCAAGTATCTGAAGGAAGCGCAGAAGAAATTGGCGATGGATGCGGTCAACGGCTATCTGTTCCAGTTGGCCAAGACCACGGTGCGCAAAAAGAACCTGATGGGCGTGTGGACATCCTCGCCCATGTTCGTCAACGACATGCGTACGGTATATTGGAAGTAATCATTTAGGGACGGATTGTCCCATGCATGACGGCGGCGCTCCCCTGGGGCGCCGCCGTTTCTTTCCTACAGGATAAACTTCGATAGATCGGCGTTTTTGGCCAGATCGCCCATATTATCTCGTACATAGGCGGCATCGACGGTAACGGTCTCGCCGGGGCGGTCGGTGGCGGTGAAGCTGATCTCGTCCAACACACGCTCTAAAATGGTGTGCAGACGCCTGGCGCCGATATTCTCCACGTTCTGGTTGACCTCCGCCGCGACGGAAGCGATTTCGTCGATGGCATCCTCGGCGAAGCTGAGAGTTACCCCTTCCGTATCCATCAACGCCACGTACTGCTTGATCAGGGAGGCCTCGGGCTCCAACAGGATGCGCTTGAATTCTTCGACCCCGAGGGCCGAAAGTTCCACACGGATCGGCAGGCGGCCCTGTAGTTCGGGTAAAAGGTCCGAGGGTTTGGCCAAATGGAAGGCGCCTGACGCAATGAACAGGACATGGTCGGTCTTGATG
>CAYFPL010000003.1:0-443638 GCA_964344935.1 uncultured Rhodospirillaceae bacterium | reverse complement strand
GCGCCGTATTTGGTGGAGACCGTCGTGCCTTCCAAAAGCGGCAATAGATCCCGCTGCACACCCTCGCGGCTGACGTCGCCGCCCATGCGCTCGGAACGCGCCGTCACCTTGTCGATCTCGTCGAGAAAGACGATGCCATTCTCTTCCACGGCCTGCATGGCATCGCGGACCAGGGATTCTTCATCCAGCAGCTTGTCGGATTCCTCCGCCACAAGAACATCATAGGATTCCGCCACGGTCATGCGCCGCCGCTTGGTGCGTTCCGTACCCAACGCCTTGCCCAACATGTCGTTGAGATTGATCATGCCCATCTGGGCCCCGGGCATCCCCGGCACATCGAACGTGGGCAGGCCGCCGCCGGAATCGAGGAGGTCCAGCTCCACTTCCTTTTCCGCCAATTCGCCGTTGCGCAATTTCTGGCGGAAGGCATCGCGGGTCGAGGCGGACGCGGTATCACCCACCAGGGCATCAAGCACCCGTTCCTCGGCCGCCAGTTCCGCCTTGGCCTGGACCGATTCCCGGCGCTTCTCCCGCATCATGGTCAGGGCAATCTCCACCAAATCGCGGATGATCTGCTCCACATCCCGGCCAACGTATCCAACCTCGGTGAACTTCGTCGCTTCCACCTTGATAAAGGGGGCGCCGGCCAACCGCGCCAGGCGGCGGGCGATCTCGGTCTTGCCGACGCCGGTGGGACCGATCATCAGGATATTCTTGGGCATGACCTCATCGCGCATGTTGCCTTCAAGCTGCATGCGCCGCCAACGGTTGCGCAGGGCGATGGCCACAGCGCGCTTGGCATCGTTCTGGCCGACGATAAAGCGGTCCAGTTCGGAAACGATCTCCCGGGGGCTGAATTCGGTCATTCGCTGTCCCCGGGGCTTAAGGATTCCACGGTAATGTTCTCGTTGGTATAGACGCAGATGCCCGCCGCAATTTCCATCGAGCGCCGGGCGATCTCCTCGGCCGACATATCATCCCGATCGATCAGAGCGCGGGCCGCCGCCAGGGCGAAGGAGCCGCCCGAGCCGATACCGATCAGGCCGTCCTCGGGCTCCAGCACATCGCCGGTTCCCGTCAGGACCAGGGACGTATCAACATCCGCCACAGCCATCATCGCCTCCAGCCGGCGCAGATAACGGTCCGTCCGCCAATCCTTGGCCATTTCCACCGCCGCCCGGGTCAAATTGCCTGGATGCTGTTCCAGTTTGCCTTCCAGGCGTTCGAACAAGGTGAAGGCATCCGCGGTGGCGCCGGCGAAACCGGCGATGATCTTGCCGCCAGAGCCCAGGCGCCGCACTTTCTTGGCGTTGGCCTTGATTACGGTCTGGCCCAGGCTGACCTGGCCGTCGCCCACCATGACCACTTCATCGCCCTTTCGGACGCAAAGGATCGTGGTGCCGTACCAGGTATCTTTATCGCTATGTTCCAAATGCAGTCTTCCTTTCAGCCGAAACCCTCATGTATGGCTAAATGCCGCTGTATTCAAGCGCGGACTGGCGGTCGGGGCTGGGTCCTGGTATACCGCGCCTGCCAGCAACCAAGGAGCAGGGCCATGCGCCAGGCGAAAGTGGAGCGAAACACCAAGGAAACCCAGATTTCCGTGGAGATCAATCTCGACGGAACCGGGGCCTACGATATTTCCACCGGACTCGGCTTCCTCGATCATATGCTGGAACAGCTTTCCCGCCACGGCCTAATCGACCTCGTGGTCCGGGCCAAGGGTGATCTGCATATCGATGGCCACCACACCACCGAGGATACGGGGCTGGCGATCGGCCAGGCGATGCGCCAGGCCCTGGGCGACCGCGCCGGCATCACCCGTTATGGCAGCGCCCTGGTGCCCATGGACGAGACCCTCACCCGCGTCGCTCTTGACCTGTCGGACCGGCCCTATCTGATCTGGAAAGTGAACTTCAGCCGGCCGAAACTGGGCGAAATGGATACTGAACTGTTCCGCGAGTGGTTCCAGGCCCTCAGCCAGGCCGCCGGCATCACTCTGCATGTGGAGGTGCTATACGGCGAGAATAACCACCATATGATCGAGAGCTGTTTCAAGGCCCTGGCCCGCAGCCTGCGCCAGGCCATGGAGATCGACCCTCGCCGGGCCGATGTGGTCCCCTCTACAAAGGGCGTCCTGGGCGGCAGCCTGTAAGCCGATGCGCCACTATACCGTCCATCACCGGTCCGGCGTGCGGGAAGAGATCGACCCGGACGTGGTCTTCATCAAGGAAGGCTTCTGCTGGCCGGTGTTGTTCCTGCCCCTCCTCTGGATGCTCTACCGCCTGCAGTTCTGGGGCCTGCTGGCCTACCTGGCGGTCACGATCCTGCTATCGGGGCTGATCGCCTTTACCGGCATGGACCATGTGACAGGTTTTGCGCTCTCGCTGGTGATCGCTCTGTTCGTGGCCGCCATTGCAAACGATTGGCGTCGCTGGCGGTTGGGCGCCAGAGGTTATGAATTGATCGCGGTGGTGGCGGCAAATAATCTGCGCGGGGCGGAGGATAAGTTCTTTCGCGAGGACTGGCGGGGCGAAGAGCCCGGCCCCGACGAGAGTGGCAAACCAACGGCGCCACTGCCGGCCAGCGGGCTGACGCCATTCGCAACCCCGTTCGACCCGGTCTAGAGACGAATAATGCGTATCGCCATCGTCGATTACGGCTCCGGCAATCTTTGCTCCGCCGAAAAGGCCTTCGAAAAGGCAGGCACGGACTTTACCGGCGCGGTGGACGTGACGGTAACCTCGGATGCGGATGTGGTCGCCTCGGCCGATCGCGTGGTGCTGCCCGGTGTAGGCGCCTTCGCCGATTGCCGCGACGGTCTGCGCGCCGTCGATGGCATGGTCGAGGCGCTGATCGAGTTCGCCCAAGTCAAAGCACGGCCGTTCCTGGGCATTTGTGTCGGCATGCAGTTGCTGGCGGAACGGGGCCTGGAACATGGGGAACATGACGGTCTGGGCTGGATCGGTGGCGAAGTCAGGGCCATCGAACCCGGCGATAAAGCCATGAAAGTGCCGCATATGGGCTGGAATGCCCTGGAAATCCGCGACCATCCCATATGCCTGTTTGACGGCATCGAGCCGGGTGCCCATGTCTATTTCGTCCATTCCTATGGCTTCGTCCCGGCGAACGGCGACTGCATCATGGCCACGGTGGACTATGGCCCGCCCATCGTTGCGGCCCTGGGCCGGGACAACATTGCCGGCACCCAGTTTCATCCCGAAAAGAGCCAGGCCGTGGGCCTGCGCTTCATCTCCAATTTCCTGTCCTGGTCGCCCTGAGATGAACCTTTATCCCGCCATCGACCTCAAGGACGGCGATTGCGTACGCCTCCTCCGCGGTGAAATGACTGCCGCGACCGTCTTCAACAACGACCCCGCCGCCCAGGCCCGTGCCTTCCAGGATGCTGGTTGCCAATGGCTGCATTTGGTGGATCTGAACGGCGCCATCGAGGGCCGTCCGGTCAATGGCGATGCGGTCACCGCGATCCTGGCCGCGGTCCAAATCCCAGTGCAATTGGGCGGTGGCATTCGTGACGAAGAGACGGCCCTGCGCTGGCTGGAGGCCGGCATCGCCCGGGTCATCATCGGCACCCTGGCCCTGCGCCAACCGGATCTGGTGGCGGAACTCTGCCGCCGTCATCCGGGCCGCATCGCAGTCGGCATTGATGGCCGCAACGGCCGCGTCGCCGTGGAAGGCTGGGTGGAACAGTCCGACATGCCGGTACTGGATCTGGCCCGCCATTTCGAGGGCGCCGGCGCCGCCGCCATCATCTATACCGATATCGACAGGGACGGCGCCATGCAGGGCCACAACGTCGCCGCCACTGCCGCCTTGGCGCAAGGGATCAGTACCCCGGTCATCGCCTCTGGCGGCGTCACGGACCTTGAAGATCTGCGCGCCTTGAGGAACCAGGCCGACGGCGGCATCGATGGGGTTATCGTCGGACGTGCCCTCTACGACGGTGCCTTCGATGTGGGGGAGGCATTGGCCGTCCTATGCTGACCAAACGCGTCATACCCTGTCTTGATGTAAAGGACGGCCGCGTCGTCAAGGGCGTCAACTTCGTCGATCTGGTGGACGCTGGCGATCCGGTGGAACAGGCGAAGATCTATGACAAGGCCGGTGCCGACGAACTGACCTTCCTCGACATCACCGCCTCTTCCGACAACCGGGACATCATCTATGACGTGGTTCGGGCCACGGCGGAACATTGTTTTATGCCCCTGACCGTGGGCGGCGGCGTGCGCTCGGTGGAGGATGTGCGCCGACTGCTGCTTTCAGGCGCGGACAAGGTGTCCATCAATACGGCCGCCGTCCACCGGCCGGAATTCGTCGGCGAAGCGGCGCGCAAGTTCGGCAACCAATGCATTGTCGTCGCCATCGATGCCAAACGCGACGGCAAGGGCGGGTTCGAGGTCTTTACGCACGGCGGCCGCAATCCCACCGGCATAGAAGCCATCGGCTGGGCCCGGCGCATGACCGAACTGGGGGCCGGTGAAATTCTTTTGACCTCCATGGACCGGGACGGCACCAAATCGGGTTTCGACGTTGAGTTGACCCGCGCCGTGGCGGACGCGGTCAGCATACCCGTGGTGGCTTCAGGCGGCGTCGGCACTCTCGATCACATGGTTGAAGGCATCCGCGACGGCCATGCGGATGCGGTCTTGGCGGCATCGATCTTTCATTTCGGCGAATACTCCATTTCCGAAGCGAAACAAGCCATGCAGGCAGCCGGCCTGCCGGTGCGCCTGGTGACGTGACGTGGCGTGCCTCTACCTCCTACGCCACGCCAATGCCGGCTTCGGCGGGCCGGATACGGGGGACCATGAAAGACCGCTGGACCCGGCCGGACAGCGTGCCAGCCGCGCCCTTGGCGCATATCTAGCCCGACCCGAATACCGCTTCGACATCGTTCTCTGTTCCACTGCCGAGAGGGCCCAGGCCACATGGCGCGAAATTGCCGCCGGTCTCGAGGATCCACCGACGGCGGAATTCGAACAAGGCCTCTATCTTTGCCCGGCCGCCGCCCTGCATCGGCGCCTTACTCAGCTCCCCAAAAGCGCGGAGACCGCCTTGATCGTTGGCCACAATCCGGGCCTGCATGAAGCGGCATTGTTTTACTGCGGCGGCGGCGAAGATGATGTGGTAAGTCAACTGCGCCTGGACTTCCCGCCGGCGGCGATGGCGATCCTGCGGTTCTCACAGGACTGGGGGTCATTGTCGGCGGGATCTGGGTATTTGCAGGCGTTCGTCACGCCGCCGTACTAGCAACGAAAGCCATATTCGATGTCAGAGTCAGAACTAGCGGGCGCACCATCGGGGTGCGAGATACTGGACCAGTTATATGCGGTTATCGAGGAACGCAGGGGCGCCGATCCCAAGGAATCCTGGACCGCCAAGTTGCTGGCCAAGGGGCTGCCGAAGATTTGCCAGAAACTGGGCGAGGAAGCGACCGAAACTGTGGTCGCGGCCCTGGCCGAAAGCCGGGAGGATCTGCTCGAGGAAAGTGCCGACCTGCTATACCACCTCCTCGTCCTTTGGGCCGCCAAGGGTGTCCGGCCCGAAGAGGTCTATGAAGTGCTCTACCGTCGCCGCGTCTCTACCGACATGAAGAAAAAGAAACAGCGCAAGCTGGAAAAGAAGAAGAAATAGGAGCCCCCATGGCCTACGACCAGAACAATGTCTTCGCCAAGATTCTGCGCGGTGAATTGCCCTGCAAGAAGGTTCACGAAAACGACCACGCCCTGGCCTTTCACGACATCAATCCCCTGATGCCGGTGCATGTGCTGGTCATCCCAAAAGGCCCCTATACCAATCTGGAGGAATTCAACGCCAATGCCACGCTTGAGGAGATGGGTGGGTTCATGCGCGCCGTGGCTGAAGCCGCAAAGATCATGGGGGTCGAAGACTCTGGCTATCGCCTGGTCGCCAACAACGGCGGGGATGCGCACCAGGAGGTCCCGCACTTCCACGTCCACATCTTCGGCGGCCGCCGCATCATGGGCCGCATGATCAAGACCAGCGATTAACGCAATTCAAATACGCCGCATCTTTTGCTTGTTTCGATGTCCAGCTAATGCGCCATCAATACAGGGATGGTGGCATCGAGAAGGGCATCCAGCGTGGCGCCGCCGAAAATCAGTTCGCGCACCCGGCTGTGGGTATAAGCGCCCATGACCAATAGGTCGGCGCCCTGGTTGAAGGCTGCCTTCAGCAAAGCATCGCCAATGGCTTCGGTCCTTGGCTGGGAAATACCTTGGGCCCGACAATTGTGAACGGCGAGGTAATCCACGGCGTCCTCAACGGTGCTCTCGCCACCTTCCTGAATTTGCAGCAGCGTGACAGCTCCTGCCTTTTGCAGGTAGGGAAGCGCCGCCGTTAGCGCCCTGGCTGCCTGGGCTGAACCATTCCAGGCTACAAGGATATTGTTGGCAAAGCTGCCCTGCTCGCTGGGCGGGGCGATCAACACCGGTCGACCGCATTGCAGGATGGCGGCCTGCATGGTGTGGCTTTCACTCATGGCCATTTCGTCCACGGGCCGGGGCACCACCACAAGATCGGCCAACCGGCCACGGCTGCCCAGGACCGCGTCTTCGGCGCCCTTGACCCATTGGAATTCCCCATCGGTTCCGGGGTATTTGGTCTTCGCCTCGACAAAGGCACGGTTGGCGTTTTCCCTTTGCCGCGCGGCCGCGCCTTCCATGGCGGCGATCATGTTGTCCGCCAGCGCCGCCGATACACTCTCGCCCAAATAGGGCACAGATTGCGCGCTGTCCAAACCGGCGTGCAGGCCGATGACCTGGCCATCGAACCGCGTGGCCGTCTCAAATGCCAGCCACAGGGCCGCTCTGGCGTCGTCCTCGCCATTCAATGGCACCAAAACCCTTTTGTATGACATTGACGCCTCCTCCACTTCGCCCGTGAAATACGGGCCCGTCACCTGCACTATAGATGCATATGGGCAACAGCCGACACAACGGCCGGAGTCTGCGTCAAATCGTCCCGGATCGTGTCAGGTTACCGACGTTTCAGACGCCATCCGGTGGTTTAGGCTAGTTCCAGCCTTTCACGCCCGACATATCGGGCAAGTCATGGGCGATGCCCTTGTGGCAGTCGATGCAGGTCTTCTCGCCGGTGGACAACAACCGTTCATGGTGGTCGGCGGCACGCGGGCTCTGCTGAGTGATGTCCATGTACTCGAATTCGTGGCAGTTGCGGCATTCCAGGCTGTCATTGGCCTTGAAGCGGGCCCATTCGCGAAGGGCCATGTCCAGGCGCTGGTCCTCGAACTTCTCCCGCGTGTTGATGGTGCCGAAGACCTTGCCCCAAATCTCCTTCGAGGCGGCCGTCTTGCGCGCGATCTTGTCGGTCCAGTTGTGGGGCACATGACAGTCGGGACAGGTCGCGCGCACGCCCGAACGGTTCGAATAATGGATGGTCTCACGCAGTTCCTGATAGACGTTGTCGCTCATCTCGTGGCAGGAGATGCAGAAGGCCTCTGTATTTGTGACCTCGAGCGCGGTGTTGAAGCCACCCCAGAAAATGATCCCGGCGATGAAACCGCCGACGGTCAGAAAGCCGAGACTGAAATGGCGGCTGGGCCGGTTCATCAGGCCGACAAGGGCGATGGCTTGCGTGATGATGCTCACGGCTCAGTTCCCTTTTTCCTTGATCACGGTTTCGGCGTCCTTGAAGTCGTTGGCGACCAACGGCTTGACGTCGCGCTGTGGTACGTGACACTGGGTGCAGAAGAAGCGCCGGGGCGTGACGGCGGAAAGGGTCTGTCCGTCACGGTCCATGAAATGGGTGATGCTGACCATGGGCGCCTGGGACTGGCCGACGCCGCGGCGGCTATGGCAACTGAGGCATTTGTTGGCCTTCAGGTTTATTTGATAGCCGCGGATCTTGTG
Source organism: uncultured Rhodospirillaceae bacterium (assembly GCA_964344935.1). Classification (GTDB taxonomy): domain Bacteria; phylum Pseudomonadota; class Alphaproteobacteria. Next base: position 435,725 of record CAYFPL010000003.1, on the reverse strand, counting down.
CGGGATGGTGGGCGGTTGTTCGGGATAGTTGCGCACCTCTCGCAGATCCTTGTTGACGACCTTGCCCAACATCGGGGCGGCGGCCTCCTGATTGATTTCACCGCCGCGCAGAGTGGCAATATTGTCCGCCAGAACCGGCGCCGCGATCATCAGGCCGGCCAGGAACAGGATGCCTGCAAAGGCAATTAGGCAGGTAGAATTTTGATGGCGCATTTTTTGAAATCCGTCTGTTTGGAGAGGGGGTCCGTCGCATCCAGTGTGACCTTGTTGATCAACTGCGAGGCGTCGAACCAGGGAACGAAAACCAGACCCCTAGGCGGGCGGTTGCGGCCACGGGTCTCGACCCGGGTCTTGATTTCGCCGCGCCGCGAGATCACCCGCACTTCAGAGCCGCGCTTTAGGCCCCGTGCCTCGACATCGTCGGGGTGCATATAGGCAAGGGCATCGGGAACCGCCTTATAGAGTTCCGGTACCCGCTGGGTCATGGAACCAGAATGCCAATGTTCCAGCACCCGGCCCGTAGTCAGCCACAGATCGTATTCTTCATCCGGGGACTCGGCGGGCGGCTCGTACGGCAGGGCAAAGATGATCGCCTTGCCGTCCTTCTTGCCGTAGAACTCAAAGTCCGTGCCGGCTTTGACGTAAGGGTCCATGCCCTCCTTGAAACGCCATTTGGTCTCCATCCCGTTGATCACGGGCCAGCGCAGACCACGGGTTCGATGGTAGGTATCGAAGTCGGCCAGATCGTGGGCCTTGCCCCGGCCGAAACCGGCATATTCCTCGAACAGGCCCTTCTGGATGTAAAAGCCGAAGTCTTCCGCCTCGTGGTTCTTGTAGTCGGGCGAGGTTTCGCTCAAGGGATAGCGGTCCACCTGGCCGTTGCGGAACAGCACCTCGTACAGGGACTTGCCTTTGTATTCGGGCATCTTGTCCAGCAGTTCGGCCGGCCAGACTTCATCGGTGGTGAAGCGTTTGGAAAACTCCACCACCTGCCACATGTCTGACTTGCTTTCGCCCGGCGCATCCACCAACTGATACCAGAACTGGGTGCGCCGCTCCGCATTGCCATAGGCGCCTTCCTTCTCCACCCACATGGCGGTGGGCAGGACCAGATCAGCGGCCTGGGCGGTGACCGTGGGATAGGCATCGGAGACGACGATGAAGTTGTCGGGGTTGCGATAGCCGGGCAGGGTTTCCTCATTCAAATTGGGCGCGGCCTGGACGTTGTTGTTCACCTGCACCCAATAGGCGTTCAGCTTGCCGTCCTTCAGCATCCGGTTCTGCAGCACGGCGTGATATCCGGGCTTGGGCGGAATTGTGCCTTCGGGCAACTTCCAGATTTTCTCGGCCAGGGCCCTGTGCTTGGGGTTCTTCACCACCATGTCGGCGGGCAGGCGATGGGCGAAGGTGCCCACCTCGCGCGCCGTGCCACAGGCCGAGGGCTGCCCCGTCAGCGAGAACGGGCTGTTGCCGGGCTGGGAAATTTTCCCGGTCAGAAGATGGATGTTGTAGATCAGGTTATTGGTCCACACACCGCGGGTATGCTGATTGACGCCCATGGTCCAGAACGATGTGACCTTGATGTTCGGGTCGGCATACATCTTGGCCAGTTCGATCAGCTTGTCCTCAGGCACGCCGGACAACTTGGCGGCATACTCCACCGTATAGGTCTTCACGAAAGCGGCATATTCCTCGAAGGTCATCGGCTTGGAGCCGCCGGCCTTTTTGGCATTCTTGGCTTTCTTCTGCAGCGGGTGTTCGGGACGCAGGCCATAGCCGATGTCCGTATTGCCGCGGCGGAAGTTGGTGTGATTCTTCACGAAGTCATAATTCACCATGCCATTTTCGATGATGTAGTTGGCGATGAAGTTCAGGATCGCCATCTCGGTCTGTGGCGTGAAGATCATGCCGCTGTCGGCCAGGTCGAAACAGCGGTGCCGGAAGGTGGACAGCACCGCCACCTTCACATGCGGATTGGCCAGGCGCCGATCTGCCACCCGGGTCCACAGGATGGGATGCATTTCCGCCATGTTGGAACCCCAGAGCACGAAGGCATCGGCATGCTCCATATCGTCATAACAGCCCATGGGCTCGTCGATGCCGAAGGTGCGCATGAAACCGCCTACAGCGGACGCCATGCAGTGGCGGGCGTTGGGATCGATGTTGTTGGAGCGAAAACCCGCCTTCATCAACTTGGCGGCGGCGTACCCTTCCCATACCGTCCACTGGCCGGATCCGAACATGCCCACGGAAGTGGGACCGCTCTTCTTCATGGCCTCCTTCCACTTCTTGGCCATGATGTCAAAGGCTTGGTCCCAAGAGACGGGTGTGAACTCGCCGTTCTTGTCATAGCGGCCATTGGTCATGCGCAAAAGCGGCGTGGTCAGGCGGTCCTTGCCATACATGATCTTGGACAGGAAATAGCCTTTGACGCAGTTCAAGCCCCGATTGACCTCGGATTTGGTATCGCCATGAGTGGCGACCACGCGGCCATTCTTGGTGCCGACCATGACCGAGCAGCCGGTGCCGCAGAAGCGGCACGGCGCTTTCGACCATGTCAATTTGGCGGACTCTTTGTCCATCACCCCATTTGCGGCGCTGGCTGGCAGGGCAACGCCGGAGGCGGCAGCGGCGACGGCAACGGCGTTGGCCTTGATGTAGTCGCGGCGCGAAAGTTCCGACGCCGATTTGTTTTTTGTCATGGGATCAATCCTCGATCTGGTGATAGACCAATGACGCCGCGACGACCCCGTCGACGGCTTCGATGCGCGAGATGGCTTGCATCAGGTGGCCGTCATCGACCGCCTCTACCGTTACCACCATGCGGCCCCGGTCGTTGCTGCCATGAACCTCGACGCCGCGTATGGCGTTCAATGACGGGGTCAAGTGGTCTATGCGTTCGGGCCGGGCCTGAACCATGAGTGAGGCGATGTGTCCTGCCTGGGCTGACAATCTGCCGGCGAACAAGTCGCGGCGTGACGGATTTCGCACCATTGCTCCGTGCTCCTTCGTGTCTTCCGTGTATTTCGTGGATTTAGTCGTTCAGGATCCGCCAGGTGGACCCGCAAGAATTTGGTAGATCCAGATTATCAATCCGTAGCCGCCAACCAGCGCCACCGAAAGAGCCGGCGCAAGAACGACGGTCAAAAACAGAAACCCCTTGAGTTCCGCCGACTTTTCGGCGGACTGATCGATATTCATTACCCCTCCAACTCCTGTGCCGCTACGAAACTTCTGTTGCTCATGCCTTACAGATGGCACTTACTAATGAACAATCCATTTAAGTGAAGCCGTCTAGCCTGAGGTATATTGTCGCATCCCGGGATCACTGGGACAGACCTCGCCAATTGTCGCTTGAACCAATTCAATCTTCTCGGCCAACGGCTGCGCGGCATCGATGCGAAGCCAATCGATGGCGCCGGCACCGCGGTCAAATTGAGATCGCATCACCTCCGCATCCGCATCGGAGGCATCACCCTTGCGACCCGCGATGCGCGCGGCCATCAGTTCCGGCGCGGCGTCGAGCCAGATGCCAACGAACGGCACGCCCAGTCCCGCCGCCAGGTTGGACAGGGCTTCACGGCTATCGGGCCGGTTATGTACCGCATCGACGATCACCCCATGACCGGCCACAAGGGCACGTTCGGCCCGGCGGCGCAGTTCGCCATAGACCCGAGCACTGGTCTCGCTTGTATAGGCCGAGGCATCAAGTTTGGTTTCCGGATCCTGGCCCAGCATGACCTTGCGCAATTCGTCGCTGCGCAGATGCAGCGCTCCCGGCACCGCCCCCAGGGTGGGCGACAGGGCGGCCGCGAGATGGGACTTGCCGCTGCCAGAGAACCCGCCCACGGCCACCAGAATAGGCGGCCTGGGTTCAAGCATGTATGCGGCCAGTTCCAGGTATTCCACGGCTTCAGCCCGCAAGGCGGCATTATCTTCCCGCCCCGCGGCCATGGTGGCACTAACATGGGCCCTGATACCGGCGCGCAACGAGAGGAATAGAGGCAGGGTTCCCAGCCCGTCCAAATCGTCGGTGCGAAGTAGGTACCTGCTGAATATTCGGTTCGCTTCCCGCCGCAGGCCCCGGTGCCACAGATCCATCAGCAGGAACGCCAGGTCGTAAAGGAGATCGTTCTGGGCCAGCCGGTCATCGAATTCGATGGCGTCGAACAGGGTGGGCCGGCCATGATCAAGGAAGATGTTGGCCAGATGCAGATCGCCGTGGCCGTGGCGAACGAAGCCATTGGCGCGGCGGTCTTCCAGGGTTTGACGCTGGGCGGCGATCGCGGTCAGCATTCCCTCGGCAACTCTCTTGGCAACGGCAGGAGGGAACACATCCGGCGTGTAGCGGGCCACGGTCTTGGCGTCGGCCTTGGCGATCCGCGTTAGTTCCTCGGCCCCGCCCCAATCGCTGGAAATCTCTGCCGCCTGATGAAAGGCAGCGATGGTATCGGCCAGGTCATGCACGACTTCAGGCGCCAAGCTGCCTTGAGCCACGACCTTGCTTAGCAGGGCGTCATCTGGGAAACGGCGCATTTTGACAAGCCAGTCGACCACTTCGCCCCCGCCGGCGCCGATGGCCAGGCCACCGCCGGCGCATTGTTCCACCGGCTCGACGCCGAGATAGAGGTTGGGTGCGGTACGCCGGTTCACGCGCACTTCGTTCTCGCAGGCCAACCGGCGTTTCTCCAGGGTGGAGAAATCCAGGTAGGGAAGTTTCACATCGCGCTTCAGCTTGTACGCAAAGCTGCCCGCGAGGAAGATCAGCGCGCCATGGGTCTCGACGCGGTGGATCTCCGTTTCAGCATCCAGGCCATAGATCGCCGGCCGCTCCAGCTGGGCGATGACGTCCGCCTGGGTTATGTGCCGAAATCCGGTTTCCATTCTTCCAATCCTGCCGGATCCTGGTGGATGATGACTTCGGCGCCTGGGAAGGCCGCCTGGATGGCCGCTTCGACCTGGTCGGCGATCTCGTGGGCTGCCAACAGGGGCAATTCGCCGTCCAGCTCCAAGTGCATTTGGATGAAAGTGTGAATGCCTGAGGAGCGCGTGCGCAGGTCATGCACGTCCTCGACCTGGTCATGGTCGAGAGCGATTTGCCGAATGCGCTGGCGCTGTGCATCGGGCAGTTCACGGTCCATCAGTTGGTCCAGGGCGCTACGGATGATACCCCATGCGCCGTACAGAATGTAAAACGCCACCAAAATTGCGACGATCGCATCCGCGTGAACCCATCCAAATCGGCCGGCCAGCACCAACGCTAAGATCACCCCAATGTTGGCCAGTATGTCACCCCGGTAGTGCAATGAATCGGCGGATATGGCGATGGAATTCGTACGCCTGATCACATAGCGCTGAAACATCAATAGGCCGATGGTCAGCACCAGGGACAACACCATGACCGCGATACCGATATCGTCACGCGCGATGGTCTGCGGTTCGAACAAGCGCTGACTTGCTTCGGCCAAAAGAAACAGTGCGGAACCCGAGATAAACGCCGATTGTGCAAGGCCCGCCAACGCTTCCGCCTTGCCGTGGCCGAAGCGGTGTTCACGGTCCGCCGGTGTCAGAGCGTGGGCCACCGCGTACATATTGACCAGAGAGGCGCCCGCATCGAGGACGGAGTCCATCAGCGAGCTTAGAATTGCGACGGAATCCGTGAGAAACCAGGCCACAAGCTTCGCCACGATCAGTAGAACCGCTACCGCCACGGCAGCGCGCGTCGCCAGCCGCAATAGCCGCGCCTTGCCAGGGTCCGTCACCGGCAGCGCATTTCCCGTATGGGTTTGGTGCTCGGAAACACTATTCAATTCAGGGGCTCCATGACTTGCTGCAAGATCGGCGGGCGGCCGTTACCCATATTGTTACCGCCGGTGAGACAATCTGCTCTAGCTGTCCGGCCCGTTGCTCCTATATATATGACATTATCGCGCCGGATTCATGCGGCGCGGTGTCGCAATTTGCATAAAATTTGGGCGTATTTCGCTACACAAGCAAAGCATTGAAGCCAGGAAATGGAACAGACAATGTTACGAATCGCAAAGTTTTTGGCCATCGGAGTGCTCGCCCTTGGATTAACCGCTTGTCAGCAAGGCGGACAGAAGCAGACCCTGGGCACCCTTTTGGGCGCCGTCGGCGGCGCCGTGGCAGGCAGCCAGGTCGGCAAGGGCCGGGGCAAGCTTGTGGCCGTTGCTGCGGGCACCTTGTTGGGTGGGTTCCTGGGCAGCGAAATCGGCAAGTCCCTGGACAAGGCCGACCGTCTCGCCATGCAGCAAACGACCCAGAAGTCGCTGGAGACCGGGCCGTCAGGCAGCACCATGAGTTGGCGCAATCCCGACAGTGGTCATTCCGGAACCGTAACGCCGCAACCGGCCTACCAGAACGCCTCCGGGCAGCATTGCCGGGAGTATGAGCAGACCATCTCGGTCGACGGCAAGACCGAGACGGCCTATGGCACTGCCTGCAGGCAGGCGGATGGCAGTTGGAGGATCGTAAACGGTTAACGCTCCCCTGCAGTTTCCATCGGGCTGGGGATGGCGGTGTGCCGCCAGCCCATTGTTTTGCCTGGCTTTTTGTCTGGCAGTCCATTTGATTGCGTTCACACCCGCCCGCGCCGATCAACATGAGGGCGCAGAGGTTGAACAGCCCGCAAAGCCGGAACAACCGTTCGCCGCCGGCGTTGCGGCCTATGACCGGGGTGAATTCGAACTGGCCCGGCGCATTTGGCTGCCCTGGGCCCATCGGGGCGATCCAGCGGCACAGCGAAATCTGGCCCATATCTACCGCATGGGCTTGGGTGTGGCACAGGACTTCGTTCAGGCCGCGGCCTGGTACAGGCTCGCCGCGGATAGCGGTCTGGCCAGGGCGCAGGCCAACCTGGCGACCATGTATTTGCGCGGCCAGGGCGTCGAAGAGGACGCAAGTCAGGCCGCCTATTGGTTTACCGCCGCAGCGGCCCATGGACACCCCTTGGCGCAATACAATCTGGCACTCCTCTATCTCCGCGGTGAAGGCGTGGAGCGGAGCGAGGCCAAGGCGGCGGGCTGGCTCTATCGCGCGGCAAAGGCTGGCCACAAACCGGCCCTGAAGGCCTTGGGCAAACTTGTCGCAGTAGTCAGCGGGCCCGCCGGACCGCCTGCGCCGCCGCCTGCGAAGCCAGCGGCAAGAAAACCGTCAATACCTGCTGCGAACGAGGCCAACGCTGGCGGGAAACAGCCCGATAGTGACACCATTCCGCCCGTCGCCGTGGCAGCAGCAATGGGCCCGCTCAAATCTTCGGACACCCCACCGAACGCGACGACCAAGGACAAGAAGGCGTCCGTGGCTACAGGGCAATTCGCGGACAAGAATTCCGTTGACGGGAAAGGCGGGGACACCGAGGAAGAATCATCATTCCTCGATACCTTGGCATCCCTGATCAGCTACTCTTTCGATTTTGGCGATGAATCCGATTGGAAGCCGGAAGACGATACTAGCCGGAAGGCAAAGGTGCCTGCGGGAATTGCCGCCGGGCTGGTGGCGCTGCACGCCGCGAACTTCGATGCCGCGAAACAGCGCTGGGAACCCTTGGCACGGAATGGCAACGCCGAGGCGCAATACCAATTGGGAAAACTCTATCTGCACAAGGGGTTTTCCGGCGCCAGCAAACCCTATGGCTTCTTTTGGCTGAGCCGTGCCGCCGCACAACAGCACACCGTCGCCAAGGCCTCCAAGGAGGCTCTTGACCAGGACATGAGCCCACGGGAACGGGCAGCAGCGGAAGTGTTGTTCCAAGAGGTGGACCGGAAAAAACGTTAAACTAACTGACAAATGTCTGTTAACCATTCCCTATCGTTCCCATATTAGGATTGGGCAGCGGCTATTGCGGCGGGAGGGCTATTTCCCTGGGTCGGCGTAGACCCTATTCTTGCAACCCGTATTTGGGAAAAGGCGACAATGCGTGATCCGTATGAGGTGCTGGGCGTATCGAGGACAGCCAGCAACAGCGAGATTAAGAAGGCCTACCATAAGCTGGCCAAAGAACTGCATCCGGATTTGAACCCGGATGACAGTGTGGTTGCCAACAGGTTTAAGGAAGTTTCAGCCGCCTATTCCCTGCTTGGCGATGCCGAGACCCGCAAGCGCTATGACAATGGCGAGATTGGCGCCGACGGCCAGGAAAAGGCCCGCTACCGTTATGAATATGCTGGCGGCCAGGGCGGCCCCGGCGCCGGCTTTGGCGGATTCGGCGGCGGATTTGGCGGCGGCGCCGGCTTCAATGCCGAGGACATTTTCGGCGAGTTTTTCTCCAATATGCGCGGCGGTGGTGCGCGAACCGGCAACCCGCGGCAACAACGCGGCCCAGACCGGTCCTACAAGATCACCGTTGATTTCCTTGACGCCGCCAAGGGCTCCACACGCCGCATCACCCTGCCGGACGGCAAGATGCTCGACGTTCGAATTCCCGCCGGTATCGAGGATGGCAAACAGATCCGCCTGCGCGGCCAAGGCGATCCTGGTCCCGCCGGCGCCGGAGATGCCCTGGTTGAAGTGAGCATCAACCCACATCCGCAATTCCGCCGCGAAGGCAATGATATTCATATTGATCTGCCCGTCGATCTGGCTGACGCGGTGCTTGGCGCCAAGATCCAGGTGCCGACCATCGACGGCTCCGTCGCCATGACCGTCCCCAAAGGTGCGAACAGCGGCCGCAGCATGCGCCTGAAAGGCAAAGGCATCAAGCCGCCCAAAGCCAAAACGGCGGGGAACCAGTATGTGCATTTGCAGATCGCCCTGCCCGACCCGGCCGATTCCGAGCTCACCGCGCTGCTGGAAGAATGGGCCAAGAAAAAAGGCCAAGAAGCAGGCTCCGAATAAATACCGGGCCATCAACGGCCGGCGGCGGTGTCAACTTTGGTTTGCCGATTTGCCCCGTTCCATGCTTGGTGTAGAATAGCCAAGCAATTGAGATTCAAACTGTTTTGGCGAGGCACCGAATGTCTGGGTCAGGTTTGTTGGCAGGTCGGCGTGGCCTGGTGATGGGGGTGGCAAACGACCGTTCCATCGCTTGGGGAGTGGCGAAAGCAGCTGCCGAACAGGGCGCCGAACTGGCCTTTACCTTCCAGGGCGAAGCACTGGAGAAACGGGTCCGACCGCTTGCGGCATCGGTGGGGTCGGAAATGATCATGCCGTGCGATGTCACCGATGACAGCAGCATGGATGCGGTGTTCGATCAGATAAAGGCGGAATGGGGCGGACTGGATTTTATGGTCCACGCCATCGCCTATGCCGACAAAGAGGAATTGAAGGGCCGCTACGTGGATACGAGCGCCGGTAATTTCGCCCGTTCAGTGGATATCTCCTGTTATTCCTTCACAACCCTGTGCCAACGGGCCGAACGATTGATGAGCGATGGGGGCTCCATCATCACATTGACTTATTTCGGTGCCGAAAGGGTCATGCCCCATTACAACGTCATGGGCGTGGCCAAAGCGGCGCTTGAGGCCAGTGTGCGTTATCTGGCGGCCGATCTTGGCCCGGCCAACATCCGCGTCAACGCCATCTCCGCGGGGCCGATAAAAACTTTGGCCGCCAGCGGCATCGGCGATTTCCGCTACATCCTAAAGTGGAACGAATACAATTCGCCCATGCGCCGCAATGTGGGCATTGACGAAGTCGGCGGCGCGGCCCTTTATCTGCTCTCAGATCTGGGAAGCGCCGTTACGGGGGAAACCCATCACGTGGATTGCGGCTATAACGTTGTCGGCATGAAGGCCGTGGACGCGCCGGATATCAGCACCGTCTGACCTGGATAAGACCATGTCGCACAACAGCTTCGGTAGGATGTTTCAGGTCACCACCTGGGGCGAAAGCCATGGCCCGGCCATCGGCTGCATCATCGACGGTGCGCCGCCGCTATTGGAATTGAGCGAGGCGGACATCCAACCCTGGCTGGACCGACGCCGCCCAGGAACGTCGCGTTTCGTCACCCAGCGCCAGGAGACCGATCAGGTGCGCATCCTCTCCGGCACCTTCGAAGGCAAGACCACCGGCACCCCTATCAGCCTGATGATCGAGAACGTGGATCAGCGTTCCAAAGACTACAGCGAGATCGCCGAGAAGTTCCGGCCCGGCCATGCGGACTACAGCTATCATGGCAAATACGGCATCCGCGATCCCAGGGGCGGGGGCCGGTCCTCGGCCCGGGAAACCGCCTGCCGGGTCGCTGCCGGCGCCGTTGCCCGGAAAGTGCTGGGCGCCGGCATCGTGATACGTGGCGCCCTGCGCCAGGTCGGCGAGCATGCCGTATCGGACGACAATTGGGATTGGGAGTCTGTCGGGCAGAACGAATTCAACTGCCCCGATGGCGCCATGGCCAAGGTCTGGGAAGACTATCTCGACGGCATCCGCAAGGCCGGCTCGTCGGTCGGCGCGGTGGTGGAAATCCAAGCATCTGGCGTGCCCGTCGGCTGGGGCGCGCCGGTCTATGGCAAACTGGATGCGGACCTGGCGGCCGGCATGATGAGCATCAACGCGGTCAAGGGCGTGGAAATCGGTGCAGGTTTCGGGGCCGCGGCCCTCAGGGGCGAGGACGCGGCGGACGAAATGCGGCCCGGAAACGACGGCCCCAGTTTCAGTGCCAATCACAACGGCGGCGTCCTGGGCGGCATTTCCAGCGGCCAGGACATTGTGGTTCGCTTTGCGGTCAAGGCCACGTCGTCCATCCTGATTCCGCGGCGAACCGTAAACAAATCGGGTGCCGCAACAGAGGTGGTCACAAAGGGCCGCCACGATCCTTGCGTGGGCATTCGCGCCGTTCCCGTGGGCGAGGCCATGATGGCCTGCATCCTGGCCGACCATATGCTGCGCCACCGCGCCCAGGTAGGTTAGGCGGCAATGGGCAAAGCGCATCTGCACGGTTTGGCGGCCTTGCTTTTGATCGCTGGCGGCGGGCTGTTCATGTTCACCGATACCCTGCCACCCGCCATTGCCGGCATGGCCTGCACCATCGCCGCTGCCGCATTAATGCTGTTCGCCTGGCACCGGGATCGGCAGAAATGAGCGGAGACGAGATCGACCTGACCGATCCGTCCGGCTTTTCATCCTGGGTGACGGAGAACATCCGCATCGCCGACACCGATGCTGGCGGCCATATCAACAACACCGCCCTGGCCGCCTATGTGGAAAGCGGCCGTGTCGCCCGGCTACGCCAGGCCATGTTCAATCGCAATCCCGGCGAACGCTGGGTCATCGCCCATCTGGACATTGATTTCCTGGCCGAAGCCAGCCCGCCGGGTGAAGTGCGGATCGGCACCCGGGTACTGCGCTTCGGCACCAAATCCATTACACTGGGGGCGGGCTTGTTCAAAGACGATGTCTGCATCGCCACCGCCCACTCCATCATGGTGTTCCTGATCGGTGCCGAAACAGCGCCGATCCCCCAAGACGTGCGCGAGGCCTTTTCTTCTTCGGACAGCTAGAGATTGGCCGCCAGGTAGTCACTCATGCGGCGCCAGGACAGATTGGCGGAGGCGGCGTCGTAGGCTGCTTCGCTTGTTTCATTAAAGAAGCCGTGGGCGGCGTCATAGCGGTGAATCTCCGCGTTGGCGCCGGCCTCTGTGAGGGTCGTCTCCAGCGCGTTCACGGCTTCCGGCGTGCACCAGTCGTCCTCGTTAGCAAAATGGCACTGCAGCGGGATTTTTATCGTGGCCGGATCAGCAAATTCCTGAGGCGGGATGCCATAGTAGCAAACGCCGAGGCTGATCTCAGGCACGTGCACGGCGGCGGCGATGGTTAGGGCCCCGCCCATGCAGAAGCCCATGACAGCCACATTGCCGCCCACGCCTTGCAAGTGTTGGGCGGCGCCGCGCAGATCCTGGTTAGTAGCACCGGCGAAATCCAGGCCGCTCATCATGTGGTTGGCCTCGTCCGGATCCTGGGTCACGCGGCCTTCATAGAGGTCTGGCGCGAGGGCATTGTAGCCGGCGCGGGCGAAACGATCAGCGACACCGCAGATTTGGTCGTTCAGGCCCCACCATTCCTGTATGACCACAATGGAAGGCCGGTCCGCGCCAGCCGTGGCCAGATATCCCTTGGTGCTGCCGCCGTCGGGCCTGGCGTATTCGATCATGCTACCCATTTGTTTGTCTCCCTGGTTCAGCGCTTGCTTTGCCTGAGCGTATCAGAAACGCCCAGGATTCCAATTGCTGGGGCTTCAAGACCGGGTGAAACAGGCGACCAGTTCCAAGTGCCGGCTCCAGGGAAATTGATCCACCGGAGTGACCGACAACAGCCGATAGCCGCCATCGGCCAAGGTCCGCGCATCGCGGGCGAAAGTCGCTGGATTGCAGGAAACCGCGACGATTACCGGCACATCCGAGGCCGCCAGGGCGGCGGACTGACCGGCCGCTCCGGCGCGAGGTGGATCGAAAACAACCGCACCGTAGCCTCGCAATTCATCGCCCGATAGCGGTCGTCGTTCCAGATCCCGCACCTGTACATCAAGTCGGCCACGGCGCGCCTTGTTGCGAGCGTCCGTCAACGCCTCGACCTGATCTGCCGCGCCTTCAACGGCCAAGACCGCGGCATTTCTGTTCAACGCGAAACTGAAGGTGCCAAGGCCGGCGAACAGATCGGCGATTTTATCCACGTCACCCACGCCTTGGCGCACCAGATCCACCAGGGCCCGCTCCCCCGCCAGGCTAGCCTGGAGGAAACCATCCGCCGGCGGAATAACGGCCACACCGTCGAAGGTGACGCGCGGCGCCCGGCGCACCAGCATCGGTTCGGCCCGAGCGCCGATGGAAAGACGGGCGAGATCGGCGGACTGGGCAAAATCGGCGAGGCGCATGTCCGTATCGGCTTCGCGCGGGAAATCTGCCGCCAGCCAGACGTCCAGGCCGGTCTCCGTCTCGGTGATCTGAATATCCATTTTTCCGGTCACCGACGGAAGGTCGGCCAGCAGGGCGCGCAGATCCGCCATGATCTCCACAATGGCCGGCACCAGAATATGGCAGACTTCCACATCGACGATGTCATGACTGCCCGGGGCATTGAATCCGAGATGGACGCCCTTGCCTGTTTTGCCCGCCCTGAACTTTGCCCGCCGGCGCCCCGCAGGCGGCACGGCGACCATTGCGCCGATGGGGACGTCATCAAATCCGCGCCGGGCCAGGGCCTGGGTCAACAACGCCAATTTCCATTGCTGGTAAGTTTCGTGCGTCACGTGCTGCATGGAGCAACCGCCGCAAGCGCCAAAATGAGTACAGGGCGGTGTGATACGGCCCGGGCTTGGCTGCAAGACCCTATCCAACCGCGCCACGCGGGCCGCGCCGCGCTGGCCGGTGATCGTGGCCTCGACCCTGTCGCCGGGCACGCCATAAGGCAAATAGATGATCCCGTCCCGGTCTCTGCAGACCCCGTCGCCACGGGCGCCAAGGCTTTCGACCAGCAGTTCCACCATTCTGCTAGGGCTCCTTGCGGCCGGCCAGGAGAAATTCCACATTCCCTTGCGGGCCCTTGATAGGGCTGGGTTCCGTACCCAAAACAGCCCAGCCGGCCTGGCCTGCCAGCCATGCGGTCATTTCCTCGCAGACCTCGGCGTGCAGGGCAGGGTCTCTGACCACGCCGCCCTTGCCGACCCGGTCGGGACCCACCTCGAATTGCGGTTTGATCAGGGCGATCAGACCGGCCCTTGGCGCCGCCAATGCAAGGGCCGCTGGCAGCACTGTTCTCAAGCCGATGAAGGAAGCATCGCAGACGATCAGGTCGACGGGCTCGGGAACCTGCTCTTTGGTCAAATGGCGCGCATTGGTACGCTCCAGGACGACAACGCGAGCGTCCCCGCGCAGAGACCAGGCCAACTGGCCGTGGCCCACATCGACGGCATAGACCCGCGCCGCGCCGGCCTGGAGGAGAACATCCGTGAAGCCGCCCGTGGAGGCGCCGATGTCCAAACAAGTCAGGCCTGTGGGGTCGACGGCAAAAATCTCGAGGCCATGGGCAAGCTTGATACCGCCGCGCGAGACCCAAGGATGATCCTGGCCGCGCACGGAAATCTCGGCATCAATGGGCAGTTGCAGACCTGCCTTGTCCAGCAGCCGGTCGCGGCCGTGCACCTTGCCGGCCATAATTAGCGCTTGAGCTTTGCTGCGGCTTTCCGCCAGGCCGCGCGTTACGAGCAGTTGATCCAGCCGTTGTTTCCTGATTTTGCCCGCCGGCACCATCCGGAATTAGGCGAGCCGGGGCGCCTCGACCTCTTGCGCCTGCCCCAGGGCAGCCAGTGCCGTGGCCACGATGTCCGGGGCGTTCAGGCCGGCCTTGGCATACATCTCTTTGGGCGCATCGTGGTCAATGAATGTATCAGGCAGCATCATGGTCCTGATCTTCAGGCCCTCGTCCAGCATCTGGTGCCGTTCCAGACATTGCATGACATGGGCGGCAAAACCGCCGATGGCGCCTTCCTCGATGGTAATCAACACATCGTGTTCCTGCGCCAGGCGCGTCACTAATTCTTCGTCCAAGGGCTTGCAGAAGCGGGCATCGGCCACCGTGGTGGAGTAGCCCTGCGCCGTCAAATCGTCCGCCGCCTTCATGGATTCGCCCAACCGGGTGCCGAACGACAGGATGGCCACAGTGTTACCTTGACGCAATATCCGGCCCTTGCCGATTTCCAGCGGCTCAGCCGGCAAAGGGATGTCCACGCCCTCACCTTCGCCACGGGGATAGCGGAAAGCCGACGGGCCGTCATCGATGCGGGCCGCCGTCGCGACCATGCGCGTCAACTCCGCCTCGTCCGCCGCCGCCATCACGACAAAGTTGGGCAGGCTGGCCAGATAGGTAATATCGAAGGCACCCGCATGGGTGGGGCCATCGGCGCCCACCAGGCCCGCCCTGTCGATGGCGAAGCGTACGGGTAAATTCTGGATCGCCACATCGTGCACGACCTGGTCATAGGCGCGCTGCAGGAAGGTGGAATAGATCGCTGCGAAGGGGCGATAGCCGGCCGCGGCCAAGCCAGCGGCAAAGGTCACACCATGCTGTTCGGCGATGCCGACATCGAAGCAGCGATCCGGAAAGGTCTTCTGAAAATCGGCCAGGCCCGTGCCCGACGGCATGGCGGCGGTGATGGCGACGATCTTGTCGTCCCGCTCGCCCTCGCGCACCAGTTGGTCGGAAAAAACACCGGTATAGCTGGGCGCGTTGGGTTTCGATTTGGCCTGCGCCCCAGTGACCACGTCGAAGCGTGAGACGCCGTGGTATTTGTCCGCCGATTCCTCGGCCGGGGCGTAACCCTTGCCTTTCTGGGTGACCACATGCACCAAAATCGGATTGGTGCGCCGGGCTTCCTTGACATTCTTCAGGACGGGCAGCAAATGATCCAAGTTGTGGCCGTCGATGGGGCCGACGTAGAAGAACCCCAATTCCTCGAACAAAGTGCCGCCGGTGATCAGGCCGCGGGCATATTCCTCGGCCCGGCGCGCGGTACGCTCCAAAGGCTCCGGCATCTTTTGCGCCAACTGCTTGGCGAAATGCCTTAGGCCGCGGTACGGCCGCGATGACAAGAGCCGCGACAAATAGGCCGACATGGCACCCACCGGCGGCGCGATGGACATATCGTTGTCGTTCAAGATCACCGTCAGGCGGCTGTTCAGTGAGCCGGCATTGTTCATGGCCTCGAACGCCATGCCGGCGCTCATGGCGCCATCGCCGATCACCGCCACGACATTGTTGTCGGCACCGTCAAGGTCACGGGCCACGGCAAAGCCGAGCCCGGCGGAGATGGAGGTCGACGAATGGGCGGCGCCGAAAGGATCGAATTTGCTTTCCGCGCGCTTGGTGAAGCCGGACAGACCGTCGCCCTGGCGCAATGTGCGGATGCGGTCGCGGCGCCCGGTGAGGATTTTGTGGGGATAAGCCTGATGGCCCACGTCCCAGATCAGAATGTCGTCGGGCGTGTCAAAGACACGATGCAGCGCCACCGTCAATTCCACCACGCCAAGGCCCGCGCCCAGGTGACCGCCGGTTTGGGCCACGGCGTCAATGGTTTCGGCACGCAACTCGTCGGCCAGTTGGCGCAAATCGCCATCCGGCAAGGCGCGCAGATCGGCTGGCTCGTTTATGGTGTCCAGCAATGGTGTTTTGCTTTCCGTCACGTCGCACTCCGCGAAACGGTTTCAATTGCTTCGGTTTATAACGAATTCACACAAGTCCCGCAAAGTATTCGCTTTTTCCCCGAAATGATCCAGATGCTTAACCGCCTGGCGTGATAGCAGTTTAGCTCGGTCGCGGGCCCCTTCAACCCCCAGCATGGCGACCACCGTGGCCTTGCCCGCGGCGGCATCCTTGCCGGTGGCCTTGCCCACCTGATCCGCACTGCCCTCCACATCCAACAGATCGTCGGTGATCTGAAATGCCAGCCCTAGGTCATGAGCAAACATGCGCAGGGCCTGGCGTTGTTGCGGCCGGGCCCGGGCCAGGATACCGCCCGCCTCACCAGCGAACGCGATCATCTCGCCGGTTTTTAGGCGCTGCATCCGTACGGTACCGGCTTCGTCCAAGGGATTGTCTTCCGCCCAGAGATCCAGCATCTGTCCGCCCACCATGCCATGGCCGCCCGCCGCCCGCGCCAGGCCGGCAACCAGTTCCATGCGGACGTCGGGGTCGGGAGAGGTTTCGCGGTCGCTAAGTACTTCGAAAGCAAGGGTTAATAGGGCATCGCCCGTCAGCACCGCCGTCGCTTCGTCGAATTTCCTATGCACCGTTGGCTGACCCCGGCGCAGATCGTCGTCATCCATGCAGGGCAGATCGTCATGCACCAGGCTATAGGCATGAACGAATTCCACCGCCGCACACACGCGCAGGCATTCCGCCATCTCCAAATCGAAGATTTCGCCCCCGGCAATGACCATGAAAGGGCGCAGACGTTTGCCGCCGCCCAAGGCGGCATAGCGCATAGCGTCGAACAGGCGATGCTCCAGTTCCCGGCCATGGGGCAGCAACTCGTCCATTTGCTGATCGACCGCCTTGGCGGCCTTGGCCAACTTGGCCGCGAAATCCACCATGATCACGGACCCCCTAATCGGGATTTGCTACTTGATATCGGCCGGTTCAGAGTCCACGGCCTCGCCAGCGCCGTCGGCGACGATTTTCTCCACCTGTTCCGAGGCCGCATTCAGCTTGGCCTCGCAATGGCGTTTGAGAAGGGCGCCGCGGCTGTAAAGGGCGATGGAGGCATCCAGGTCCACCTGGCCGCCTTCCAGGTCCTGGACAATGCCTTCCAGTTCGGCCATGGCGGCTTCGAAACTCATGGCGGCGATGTCCTTCGGGATGGGGTCCAAGCCGTCCTTATCCTGCTTTGCCATATCCCTGTTCCCTATAGCGTTTACTAGGCCGTCATCAGGACGCCGACATGGGCCGCCGTGGCCGCCGCCAACGCGGCCAGATCATAGCCCCCTTCCAGGGAGGACACCACACGATCCTGGCAATGGCGGGCTGCCACGGCCAAGATTTTCTCCGTCGCCCAGACAAAATCTTCGGTCTCCAAACGCAGCTGCGCCAATGGGTCGGCCACATGGGCATCGAAACCGGCGGAAATCAGCACCAAGTCCGGTGTGAATTCGTCAAGAGCAGGCAACAGGCCGTCTTCGAAGGCATCGCGGAAGGCGACGCCGGCGGAGCCCGGCGCCAGGGGAAAATTGTGGATATTGCCCACACCCCGTTCCGATGGCGAACCGGTTCCGGGGTAGAGGGGCATTTGATGGGTGGAGGCGAAAAACAGGTCCGCATGCTCCCAGAACGCCGCCTGGGTCCCATTACCGTGATGCACGTCGAAATCCACCACAGCCACCCGCTCTAGCCCGTGTGCCGCCTGGGCATGGCGGGCACCGATGGCAACGGTGCTGAAAATGCAGAAGCCCATGGACCGCTCCGGCTCGGCATGATGGCCAGGCGGCCGCACGGCGCAAAAGGCGTTCTTGGTCTCCCCCGCCACAACCGCATCTATAGCGGCACAGACGCCGCCGACGGCCCGTCGCGCGGCTTCCAATGAGGCCGGGTTCATAGCGGTATCTGGATCGAGCTGCACCCGCCCTTGATCCGGCGCTGTGGCGACGATGTTGTCGATATAGGACTGGGGATGCACCAGGGCGATCTGCTCCATCGTCCCCAAAGGGGCTTCGCGACGCTGCAAGGACGTGAATTCATCCTCCGCCAGAGTCTGTTGGATGGCCCGTAAGCGGTCGGGGCGTTCGGGATGCCCCATGCCCATATCGTGCTGCAGACAAATCTCGTGTTCGAAAAGCAGGGTCATGGATTATCCTTCGGCAGAGGGTGGATATTGCACTAACATTGCCCGGAAAAAAAGATGAGGTGATCATGCTGCAGGAACGTATCGAAGGGAAATGGATTGACTGCTTTGCCCGCGTCTTTACCAAATGCAAGGTGGAGCGAGGCGAGGCGGTCGCGATCCTGTCCGAGAGCCAATCCCGCGCCGTGAATGTGCAATTGGCGGAGCTGGCCTTGCACCAACTGGGCGCGCAACCGTTCCATATCGTCATACCCACGCCGGCCCAATCAGTGCCCGTCCCTGTACGGTCCACCGGTGCCTCGGACGTGATCCAGAATATCAGGCCCATAGTTGGTGCCCTGGCGAACAGCACCATGGTCGTGGACTGCACCGTGGAAGGGCTACTGCACGCCCCCGAACTGCCGGAAATTCTTAAAGGCGGCGCCAGGGTTTTGATGATCTCCAACGAACATCCCGAGGCCCTGGAGCGCCTCGCGCCGGACGATGCCCTGGAAGACAAGGTCAAGATCGGCATGAAGATGCTGCGCGGGGCCAAGGCCATGAAGATTACCTCGCCCGCGGGCAGCGATCTGTCCGTCAACTTGGAAGGCGCGGTTGCCGGCGGTGGCTGGGGCTGGGTCACGCGGCCGGGCATCATGTCCCATTGGCCGGGCGGTCTATGCCTTTGTTTCCCAGCCTCCAGCACCGTGAACGGCACCCTGGTGCTGGACCGGGGCGATGTGAACCTGACCTTCAAGCGATATCTGGATGCCCCCATCAGCCTGACCATCGAAGACGATTATGTCACCGATATAGAAGGCGAAGGCGTGGATGCGGACCTGATGCGCAGCTATTTCGAGGCCTGGAACGACCGCGACGCCTATGCCACCTCGCACATCGGCTGGGGCATGAATCAGGGCGCCCGCTGGGATGCCATGACCATGTACGACCGCCGGGATTTCAACGGCACGGAACTGCGCGCCTTTGCCGGTAACGTGGTCTATTCCACCGGCGCCAATGAAGTTGCGGGACGGCAGACCCTGGGCCATTTCGATCTGCCGATCCGGAACTGCACCGTGGAACTGGACGGCCAGGCCGTGGTCAAGCAAGGCGTTTTGCAGGGGGATCTGGCATGAGCACTGTGCCGCATTTCGTGAGCCAGGGCGACGGCCCTGTTTTATTGTTCCTGCACGGCATCGGCGGCAACCATAAATCCTTTGACTGGCAGCTTCCCGCCTTCGCCGATCGCTGGCGAGCCGTGGCCTGGGATATGCCCGGCTATGGCGACAGCGCACCTTTGGACGAGATGACATTTGAAAATCTGGCTCATGCGGCAGCCCGCCTGCTGGATCATCTGGAGGCGCCAACCGCGGCCATCGTCGGCCATTCCATGGGCGGCATGGTGGCTCAGGAGTTCATGGTGCATTACCCCGACCGGGTCACGGCCTTAGTACTTTCAGGCACTTCGCCTTCGTTCGGCAAACCGGGCGGCGAATTCCAGGAATGGTTCCTCGGCCAGCGCCTCGCGCCCTTGGATCGGGGCCTTTCACCTGCTGATTTCGCCGACGAGTTGATGCCTGGCCTGATGGCCGCGGATCCCCCGGTGGAAGCGGTAGCTTCGGCCAAGGCCTCCATGTCTGCGCTATCGTCAGAGACCTATCGAGCGGCCCTGCATTGCCTGGTGCAATTCAATCAGCGCGAAAAGCTGGGTGATATCGCCTGCCCCACATTGGCCCTGGCCGGCGAGTTCGACGAAGCCGCGCCGGCGCCAATGATGGAGAAGATGGCCTCTTACATACCCGGCTGCCGCTATCACTGCCTGATGGGTGTGGGGCATCTGGCGAACCTGGAGGACCCGGAAAACTTCAACGGTGTCATTCGCGAATTCCTTGAAGAGGTAGCTTGAGTATGGCGACACAGAGTGAACTGCTGGCCACGGCACGCACGCTGGGCCAGGAAAAATTCCTGCCCCGCAGCGCCGGTTTCGACCGCGAGGCGCGATTTCCTACCGAGAACTACGATGACCTTCGCGACGCGGGTTTCCTCGGCCTGGTGATCCCGGAACGTTACGGCGGCCTGGGCGTGGACTATGCCCGCTATATGGAGATTTCTGCGGAACTGGGCCGCTGGTGTGGCGCCACCGCTCTGACGTTCAATATGCATTGCGCCACAATGCTGTGGTCAAGCCAGATGGCCGACGATCTGGATATGACGGATGAGCAGCGGGACAAGCATGAAGCACGGCGCACCGGCATTTACAAAAAGGTGATCGAAGACGGCGCCATATTCGCGCAACCGTTTTCCGAGCCCAACAGCGCGGCGGCGGCAGGCAAGGCACCCTTTGGCACCACCGCCACCAAGGTGGATGGCGGCTGGAAGGTCAATGGGCGCAAGCATTTCGCCTCTCTGGCCGGTGCGGCGAACTATTACGGCGTGCTCTGCACCGAAGCCAAGGAAGAGGGCGATGCGGACGTGCGCGACACCATCTATCTGGCCATCGACGGCACGGCAGAGGGCTTCGAGATCGTCGGTGACTGGGACGTCCTGGGCATGCGGGCGACGTCTTCCAACAATCTGGTATTGACGGACGTCTTTGTGCCGGATGAGCATCAGTTGATGCCCCGGGGCAAATACTATCAGGCCGCTTTGAACTGGCCGCACATGTTCATGAGCCTGTGCCCCACCTATATGGGCATTTCCCAGGCGGCTTTCGATTTCACCTGCCAATACCTGCGCGGGGAGATCGAAGGCGGGCCACCGGCGGGCAGTGCGCGCCAAAGCGCCGCCAAGCAGATGGCCGTGGCTGAGATGCGCATCAAGCTGGAGCAGGCCCGCGCCCTGTTTGAACGGGCCATCGGCGAAGCGGCCATGAACCCCACCAAAGATGAGCGCCTGCGCGCCTATGCGGCGCAGTTTACGGTGATGGAGTTCGCCAACGACATCTGCCGCCTGGCCCTGCGCACCTGCGGCGGCCGCGCCATATTCCGCAACCTGCGGCTGGAGCAACTTTACCGCGACAGCCGCTGCGGCTCGCTGATGCTGCCCTGGACTCCGGAAATCTGTCTTGAACGCCTGGGCCGGGAAAGCCTGTTCGAGCCTGGCGAAAAATAGGCGGAGCAATCGGGGGCGTGTGGCCAGGGAATAGGTTGGGGTAATGGATATTTCCCATTGGATCAGCCATTGGGCCGATTGGGGGGGCGAGCGCCTGGCGGTACATTTCGACGGCGCCGACATAACCTATGGCGAAATGGACGTTCGTGTCAGCCACCTCGCCGCCATGCTGTCGGGCCAGTTGGGCGTGGGTAAGGGGGATCGGGTCGCGCATTTGGGCTATAACAGCCCGGAACTCCTGGAACTGCTGTTTGCCTGCGCCCGCCTGGGCGCCATGCTGGTGCCGCTGAATTGGCGCCTGGCGCCGCCCGAGCATGCCTGGATCCTGCAAAACTGCGAGCCGAAGGCGGTTCTGGCCGAGCCAGACTTCTTCGACCACTTGAACAGCATCCGTGCCGAAGTGCCCGAACCGGCGCTGGTCGCCTATGGTAGCGGCGCCGGACCGGGCTGGTCCGGATACGACGATCTGCTGAGCGCGGCAGGGACGGATGCAGGCGGCGGTGCCATGGATGACCCGGTGACGGTGGTCTATACCTCCGGCACCACGGGGCGGCCAAAGGGCACGCTGTTGACCCAGGACGCCCTGCTCCACAATGCCGTTAATGCCACCGCCGCACACGACATCAGCCGCAACGATCATGGCCTGACAGTGCTGCCTATGTTCCATGTAGGCGGCATGAACATCCACACAACGCCCAGTATCCACGCCGGCGCCGCGACCACCATTCATGCCCGTTTCGATCCCGCCGAGACGTTGGCCGCCATTGCCCAGCGCCAACCGTCAATCTTCCTGACCGTGCCGGCGATGACCCTGGCCCTGACGGCGCACCCTGATTGGTTGAGCACGGACATCTCGTCCCTGCGCCTGGTCGGTATCGGCTCTTCCGCCGTGCCCGAGGCGGTGCTGCGCGCCTTCCTTGACCGCGGCATCCCCGCGACCCAGGTCTATGGCCTGACCGAAAGCGCGCCCGTGGCCATCTGCCTCCCCATTGGAGACGTCGAGCGCAAGATTGGCTCCTGCGGCAAGCCCGCCCTGCATACGGAGGCTCGAATCATCGATGACGACGGCAACCCGGTGCAGCGAGGCAAGGCGGGTGAGATCGTCCTGCGGGGCAGGAACCTGTTCCGCGAATACTGGCGTAATGAAACCGGCACACAGGAGGCTTATGCCGGGGGCTGGTTCCACACCGGCGACGTGGGCCATCAGGATGAAGACGGCTACTATTTCGTGGATGAA
This sequence comes from uncultured Rhodospirillaceae bacterium, assembly GCA_964344935.1. GTDB lineage: Bacteria > Pseudomonadota > Alphaproteobacteria. The sequence continues at coordinate 413,112 of CAYFPL010000003.1, read as the reverse complement.
CGCAAGAAGGACGTGGTGATCTCGGGCGGCGAGAATATCTATCCGGCGGAGCTGGAGAATGTCTTGGCCGACTGCCCCGACCTGGCCGAAGCGGCGGTGATCGGCCGGCCGGACGAGCGCTGGGGCGAGATCCCCGTAGCCTGTGTGGTCAGACAGGCGGGGAGTACCATAGAGGGCGCTGACATCCTGGCCCTGTTCGAAGGGCGCCTGGCCCGTTTCAAGCATCCGCGGGCAGTAATTTTCATGAATACCCTGCCGCGCAACGCCATGGGCAAGGTAGAGAAGTTCACCCTTCGGGCGCTACTGGACGAAGGCGCCGGCTGATCGGCCCCATAACGCAAAATTTTTTGCCGGGCCTCTCCCGCCACGCCACAAATTCGCTATATTTCGATCCTAGTTTGGCCGGCGTAATCGAGACCATGCGGGGTAGGGGCGTGAAGCGGACATTCATCGGATTGACATTGCTGGCAATGGCCGCGCTGGCTGCTTTTGCCGCACAGGCCCAGGTAATGATGGAGACGCCGGCGAAACAGGCGATCCTGGTCGACCACGCCACGGGCACGGTGCTTTTCGAGAAAAATGCCGAACAGTCCATGCCGCCTTCTTCCATGTCGAAGTTGATGACGCTCTATATCCTGTTCGACCGCCTCGCCTCTGGCGGCCTGGACATGGAGGACACATTCTATGTCAGCAAAAAGGCCTGGCGCATGGGCGGTTCGAAAATGTTCGTGCGCGTGGACACAGAGGTCAAGATCGCCGACTTGATCCGGGGCATCATCATCCAGTCCGGCAACGACGCCTGCATCGTGGTTGCAGAGGGGATCGGTGGCGACGAGGCTTCTTTCGCCACCCTGATGAACGAGACGGCCCGGGAGTTGGGCATGCTGGACAGCCATTTCGTCAACTCCTCCGGCTGGCCGCATCCGGAACACGTGACAACAGCAAAGGATCTGGCCCTTTTGACGCGAGAAATCATCAAACGTTTTCCGCAGTACTACCCCATGTTCGCCGAGCGCAGTTTCACCTATTCAAAGATCCGCCAGGGTAATCGTAATCCCCTGCTCTATAAGAACGTCGGCGCCGATGGGCTAAAGACAGGCCATACCGAAGCTGCTGGCTACGGCTTGGTTGCCTCCGCCGTGCGCAAGGGGCGGCGCTTGGATTTGGTGGTCAACGGTCTGAAGAGCGTCAACCAACGCAGCCGCGAATCCCAACGGCTTCTGGCCTGGGGCTTCCGGGAGTTCGGCAATTACCCGCTGTTCAAGGCGGGCGAAGTTGTTTCCGATGCCACGGTCTGGCTGGGTGATGAGGCGACCGTGCCGCTGTTGATCGAGGAACCCCTGACCATCATCATTCCGCGCCGGGCTCGCAGGGCCATGAAGGTCAGCGTCAACTATGTGGGGCCCCTGCCTGCGCCCATCGCCAAGGGCCAGTCGGTGGCCACCTTGCGTATCGAGGCGCCGAACATGACGACCATCGAACGGCCCCTGATCGCTGGGGCGGACGTGGGCCGCAAGGGCATCGTGGGCCGCCTGGGCACGGCATTCGAACACCTGCTGTTCGGCAGCCCCTCGAAGTAGCCGGCGCGTGGCGGAACAAACCGAAACGCCCACAGGGCCGGCCGCCACCGCCGAACTGATCGGACACGACAGGGCCGAGCGGTCCTTTTTGGACACGGCGGCGGTTGGGCGGATGCCCCATGCCTGGCTGATATCCGGGCCCCGCGGCATCGGCAAAATGACCCTGGCCTATCGCATGGCCCGTTTCCAGTTCGCCGCAGAACACGGCGGCGGCCTGTTCGGCCCGCCCGACAGCCTGCATATGGCGCCTGACCATCCCATCTTCCGCCGCGTACTGGCGGGGGGTCACGGCGATCTGCGTATCGTCGAGCGGGAAGTCAACGAGCGTACCAAGAAGTTGCGCGGCGAAATCGTGGTCGATCAGATCCGTAGCTTGGGTCAATTCTTTGCCATGACGGCGGCAGAAGGCGGTTGGCGCATCGCCATCATCGACGGGGCCGAAGAAATGAACCCCAACGCTGCCAACGCCCTGTTGAAGGTGTTGGAAGAACCGCCGGCGAACAGTTTATTGCTGCTGGTCAGTCATGCCCCGGGCCGCCTGCTGGCGACCATCCGATCCCGCTGCCGGCATCTGGTCCTACGGCCGCTGTCGGAAGAGGACGCGGTTACGGTTCTGGCACAGCAGGATCCGGAACTGGACGCGGACGAACGCCTGGGCCTAGTGCGCCTGGCCGAAGGCAGCCCAGGCCGCGCCCTGGCCATGGCGACGGAGGGCGGTCTCGAGGTCTATGGTGAACTATTGGGCATGGTGCAGGATCTACCGGAGTTAGATTTTGCGGCCGTTCATGCCCTGGGCGATCGATTGAACCGCGCCAATAATGAAGAGGCCTATCGGGTCTGGATTGATTTGGTGCGCCTTTGGTTGTCCCGCCTGGCGCGCGGCGGCGCATCCGCTGGCGGTTTTGAAGATGCTGTGGCGGGCGAGGCCGACTTGGCCCGCCGCCTAACCGGCGCAGCCGGTCTTGATCGCTGGGTCGAGCTATGGGAAAAGATCGGCGGTTTGGCCATGCGGGCCGAGCGGGTCAATCTGGATCGCAAACAGGTGGTGATCGGCGCCTTTACGGCGTTGCAAAGCACCGCGCGCCAGTAGCGCCCCGCTCGCGCGCGTTTGCAAGGTTAGGAACGAGACAATGGCTGCGGCCTATTACATCACGACGCCCATTTATTACGTCAACGACAAACCCCATATCGGCCATGCGTACACCACGCTGGCCTGTGACGTGATCGCGCGCTTCATGCGCCTGGACGGCCGCAACGTGATGTTCATGACCGGCACCGACGAGCACGGCCAAAAAGTGGAGAAATCGGCCCAAGCTGAGGGTACCGATCCGCTGGCATTTTGCGACCGGGTAAGCCAGAACTTCCGCGACCTATCACCTCTGCTGAATTTCTCTAACGACGGCTTTATCCGCACCACTGAAGAGCGGCACGCGCGCGCTTCGCAGGCGATATGGCAGGCCATGGCCGACAGCGGCGATATCTATCTGGATAAGTATGCCGGCTGGTATTCCGTTCGGGACGAGGCCTATTACGCCGAGGACGAGTTGGTGGACGGACCGGGTGGTGAAAAACAGGCCCCCTCCGGCGCGCCGGTGGAATGGGTGGAGGAACCCAGCTATTTCTTCCGCCTCTCCGAATGGCAAGACCGCCTGCTGGCCTATTATGACGAGGACCCCAACCGCATCCTGCCCATAAGCCGGCGCAACGAGGTCATCAGTTTCGTCAAGAGCGGCCTGCGGGATCTCTCCATCTCCCGCACCTCATTCAAATGGGGCGTGCCCGTGCCGGGCGATGCCGATCACATCATGTATGTCTGGGTTGATGCCCTGACCAACTACATGACTGCCGTCGGCTATCCCGATAAGGATTCGGAAAGCTTCAAGACATTCTGGCCAGCGGATGTGCACATGGTGGGCAAGGATATCCTGCGCTTTCATGCGGTTTATTGGCCGGCCTTCCTGATGTCTGCCGGCATTGCCCCGCCCAAACGCATTTTCGCCCACGGCTGGTGGACGGTGGAAGGACAGAAGATGTCCAAGTCCCTGGGCAATTTCATCCCGCCCCAGGATATCGTCGAAAAGTACGGCCTGGACCAGGCCCGTTATTTCCTGATGCGGGAGTTGCCGTTCGGCAACGACGGCAATTTCTCCCATGCGGCCATGGTTAACCGCATGAACAGCGATCTGGCCAACGATTTCGGTAATCTGGCCCAGCGTGTGCTGTCCATGATCAATAAGAACTGTGACGGCGCGGTACCGAGCCCGGGCATGCTGGTGGTGGACGATTCCGCCCTGCTGGTGCAGGCGCGGGAATTGCTGGCCACCATGCGTGGGCATATGGACGTCCAGGCCATTCATCTGGCGCTGGCGGCATTGTGGGACGTGGTGGGCGAAGCCAACCGCTATGTGGATGCGCAGGCGCCTTGGGCCCTGCGTAAAACGGACCCGGAGCGCATGGGGACGGTGCTCTATGTTTTGGCCGAGGTGATCCGCCACCTGGCCATCCTGGCTCAGCCGGTGGTGCCCAACGCTGCCGAAAAGATGCTGGATCAATTGGCGATCCCGGCGGACCAGCGTAATTTCGCCAATCTGGGCGAAGACAACATGCTCAGCCCAGGCACCTCGCTGCCGAAACCCCAGGGTGTCTTCCCTCGCTATGCCGGCGATGACGAGGCCGACGCATGAGCGCCCTGGTCGACAGCCATTGCCATCTGGATTTTCCCTCCCTAAGGGATGATCTGGATGGCGTCATGGCACGGGCGGCCGACGCGGGCATCGGCACTATGGTCACAATCTGCACCCGGGTGGAACGGTTTCCCACCATCCTGGAAATCGCCGAACGCTACGACAATGTCTATTGCTCGGTCGGCCTGCACCCCCACGATGCCGCCCAGGAGCCGAAACTGACCACGGAGCGGCTGGTGGAGCTGGCCGGCCATGACAAGGTTGTTGGGATCGGCGAGAGTGGCCTGGATTTCCACTATGACAAGAGCCCGCGTGAGATCCAGGCAGAACAGTTCCGCCGTCACATCGCTGCGTCGCGGGAAACCGGCCTGCCCCTGATCGTCCACAGCCGGGCGGCGGATGACGAGATGATTTCGATCCTGCGGGAAGAGACCGACAAGGGCGCCTTTCCCGGCGTCATGCATTGTTTTTCCTCCGGCCCGGAACTGGCCCGCGCCGCCGTCGAAATCGGCTTTTACATCTCCTTCAGCGGCATCCTGACCTTCAAGAAGGCCGAGGAGGTACGCGAAGTGGCCATAGAAGTGCCCCTCGACCGCCTATTGGTAGAGACGGACGCCCCCTATCTGGCGCCCGTGCCGCACCGGGGCAAAGACAATGAACCGTCTTTTGTCGCCCATACGGCGGCGAAACTGGCCGAACTGCGCGGCATGGGCAGCGCCGAAGTGGCCGAATTGACCACCACCAACTTCCGCCGCCTTTTCAGCAAGGCGGCCTGAACGTCTCTACTACGGACTGGCGTGGTTGACGAACTTCTCCGGCGCGCCCTCGCCCCATTGGCTTGAGAGGCCGGTTTCCGCGTCGATCAGGTTGGGCGGGGTGTCTGCGTTCATGCGATCGGTATCGGCCCAGCGTTCATGGGCATGGCCCCAGGGGTCGCACCAATAGTCGAATACCTGGCTACCCAAAAGATGCCGGCCGACGCCCCACATATGTTCGTATTTCTTCAGGCCGGCCAGATACTCATGATCTTTGAAGACCGCATCAATGTCGGGGATCTCGAATGACAGGTGGTTCAAGCCCGCCCGATCCATATGAATGCAGAACAGGACATGGTGATCGGTGTATTCCGCGCCCCGGTCGCAGCGATTGAAGGAACCGATGATGTTGTCCTCACTGCCGGCATAAACATTGTCAGAGACCAAGAAACCGAGGTGATGCTGGAACCACTGTGCCGTCTCCACAACTTTCGGCGTTGCCAGAACACCATGGCCAATGCGTTTGACGGGCGCCGGTGACTCGCCGAGACGCAAAGGTTCACCGGCCCGACGCAACGGCTCGGCGCCGCTGTTGAGCAGACCGCGCGGCGCCAGCTCGATTTCGGGCAGCGTTTCGATGCCGTGCACCACCTCGATACGGTAGCCGTTCGGTTCAGTCAGAATAACCCGTCTGCCGCCGCCCGGCGCGTCGATGTCCTCTACCGCGGAGGCGCCGGGCTGCTTGGACAACGTCTCCAGGTCTTCTTCGCTGTCGGCAAGGTAAGCAAAACCGATAAAACCCGGTTCGCCTTTCTCCGTTATGTGGATGTGGTGGGCGGAATCCGTGCCCCGCATATAGAGAGCATCGTCGGTGCGCGCGGACCGGCTCATGCCGAAGTGGGTAAGGAATTCCTCCATGGCGTCCAGGTCCGGGGCGCGCAGCCGCCCATAGGCAAGCTCCTTCACTTTGATCACGGACATCGTTCAATCCCCCTTTCGTCACGGCCCCCTTTCAAAGGGGAAGTTTAGACCTTATCTGCGAAAGGTGATAGATTGGAGCCGTCATGAGTGAAACCACAGCTAACAGCCGCCGTACCCTTGTTTTGACCGGCGCCAGCCGGGGCATCGGCCATGCCACGGTAAAGCGGTTCTCTTCGGCCGGCTGGCGGGTCATCACCTGTTCCCGCCAGGCCTTTCCCGAGGATTGCCCCTGGGAGGCGGGGCCGGAGGATCATCTGCAGATCGATCTGGCCGATCCGGCCGACGTGGATGCGGGGATCGCGGAATTGAAGGTGCGCCTTGACGGTGGTCCGCTGCATGCCCTGGTCAACAATGCGGGCATCTCGCCGAAGTCGGACAATGGCGATCGTCTTTCCTCCCTGACCACGGACATGGTGACCTGGGCCCAGGTGACGCAAGTCAATTTCTATGCCCCGATCATGCTGGCGCGCGGCCTGTTGGATGAGTTGGAGATGGCTCAGGGATCGGTTGTCAACGTGACTTCCATCGCCGGCAGCCGGGTGCATATGTTTGCCGGCACGGCCTATGCCACATCGAAAGCGGCCCTGGCCTCGCTGACCCGGGAAATGGCTTCGGATTTCGCGCCGCTGGGCGTCCGTGTCAACGCCATCGCACCTGGCGAAATCAAGACGGAGATCCTCTCCCCCGATACCGAGGAACTGCTGGCGCCCACTATCCCCATGCGCCGCCTGGGCACACCGGAAGAAGTTGCCAAGACCATCTATTTCCTGTGCACGGAACAGTCCAGCTATGTAAATGGGGCGGAAATTCATATTAACGGCGGCCAACACGTCTGATGCAGGTTGTTTTCAGCCCGGATCACGAACGACACAGCCCAGAGAATTTCATCGCTGCTGGCAGGATTGCGCCCGCGCCCGAATGTCCCGAACGGGCCCATAGGCTGCATGCCGCCGTGGCGAAGGCGGGCTATGAAATCATGCCGCCGCGGGACCACGGCATGGATGCGGTCCGCGCCGTGCACGACGGCGGCTATCTGGAGTTCCTGGAGCATGGCTTGGAAGAGTGGCGGCAACGGCCTGATGCCGCCCCCGCGATGGTGCCCAATGCGCATCCCATCCGCCACATGCGGGGACGTCCGGAAACCATTGTCGGCAAGGCCGGATACTATGTCTCAGACATGGGTTGTCCGATTGGTGCGGGCACCTGGCAGGCTGCACTTTCGTCCGCTCAAGTGGCCCTGACCGCGGCCGAATTGGTTTTGGACGGGGCGGCATCCGCCTATGCCCTGTGCCGGCCGCCGGGGCACCATGCCTATAGCGATCTGGCGGGCGGGTTTTGTTTCCTCAACAACGTGGCGATCGCCGCTCAGCACATGCGCGGCGCGGCAGAGAAAGTGGCGATCCTGGATGTGGATGTGCATCACGGCAACGGCACTCAGGGGATCTTCTATGACAGGGCGGACGTGCTGTTCTGTTCCCTGCACGGCGATCCCTCTGTGTTCTATCCCTACTTCGCCGGATATGCGGAAGAAACCGGAGACGGCGCGGGCGAGGGCTATACTCTAAACATCCCGCTGCCCCCCGACACGGGAGACCACAACTATCTGCAATCGCTTGACGCGGCCCTGGCAAGGATTACCGCCTTCAGCCCTGACTATTTGCTGATCTCGCTGGGGCTGGATGCCCAGGAAAACGACCCCTTGGGCATCCTATCGATCACGACGAATGGTTTCGCCGGCATGGGCCGCGCTATTGGAGCCCTGGGCATACCCAGCCTGATCGTCCAGGAAGGCGGCTATTTGTGCGACGAATTGGCCGACAACCTGCTGGCGTTTCTTTCCGGATTTGAAACGGGTGGCGCTTAGGATCCAGCTCGCCGTCGAAAACTAATGCACGTCCGACCAGACTTTGCGCTTCACCATGTAGAGCACGATGGTCAGGATGATCAGGTACAAGACCACCTTTACACCCATCTGTTTGCGCGCCTCCAAGGTCGGTTCCGCCGTCCAGGCCAGGAAGGTGACTACGTCCTTGGCGATCTGCTCCTTGCTCGGCGCAGTGCCATCGGCATATTCCACCGCTTCGTCTTCAATAGGCGGGGCCATGGCAATCTGATGGCCGGGGAAATAGGGGTTGTAACTCATCCCATCCCCCAACTCGACGCCGTCGGGCGCCTCCGCATAGCCAACTAACAGGGAGTAGATGTAGTTTTCGCCCCCCGGCCGGGCCTTCACAATCAACGATAGATCCGGTGGGAAGGCGCCATTATTGGAGGCCCGCGCCGCCTTTTCATTGTCGAAGGGTGAAGGCATATAGTCCGACAGCTTGCCCGACCGCTCGAACATTTCGCCTTCGTCATTGGGGCCGTCCATCACGGTGTATTCTGCGGCAATGGCCTTGGCCTGGTCCTCGCTCAGCCCGATCTCCAACAGATTGCGGAAGGCGATGTATTTCAAGCCGTGACAGCCGGCACAAACATCCCGGTAGACCTGCAGGCCACGCTGTACGGCGGAGCGGTCATAGGTGCCGAAAACGCCGCCATGGCTCCAACTAATAGACATGGGCGCATCCGCATCGCCGGCGGCATGGCCATCGGTTGAAACGAAGGGTGAAGCAATCAGCGCCGCAAACGCCGCGATAAGTGTGAGTTTACGCATCAGCCACGATCCTCCGCCTTGGCCGGGGCACCGTCGGGCGCACCGCCCCCGCCGCCGCTACTTTCCAACACCGACGTGGCGATGGAATCCGGCAATTTCTTGGGCCGTTCGAACCAGCCGATGAAAGGTAGGGCCAGGAAGAACAGGAAATACAAAGCGGTGGCCAAACGGCCAAGTACGATGAACATGCCTTCCGGCGGATTGCCGCCCACATATCCCAGTACCAGGCAATCGATGAAGAAGGCCCAGAACAGCATCTTATAGACCGGCCGGAAGCGCGCCGAACGGACCTTGGAGGTATCCAGCCAGGGCAGCACGAACAGGATGAAGATGGCCGCGAACATGGCGACCACGCCCAACAGCTTGTCCGGGATCGCCCGCAGAATGGCGTAGAAGGGCAGGAAGTACCATTCCGGCACGATGTGCGGCGGCGTCACCAGGGGGTTGGCCGGGGTGTAGTTGTCCGGATGGCCCATCAGGTTGGGCGCGAAGAACAATACGACGGCAAAAATGATGCCGAAGATACCCATGCCGTACAGATCCTTCACCGTGTAGTAGGGGTGGAAGGGGATGCTGTCCTGCGGCCCCTTGCGGTCGATGCCCAGGGGATTGTTGGAGCCGTGCTGATGCAGGGCCCAGAGATGCACAAAGACCACGCCAAAGATGACGAACGGCAGCAAGTAATGCAGGCTGAAGAACCTGTTCAGGGTGGGATGATCCACCGAGAAGCCGCCCCACAGCCAGGTAACGATGGCATCGCCGATCCAGGGCACGGCCGAGAACAGGTTGGTGATCACGGTGGCGCCCCAGAAGCTCATCTGGCCCCACGGCAGCACATAGCCCATGAAGGCGGTGGCCATCATGAGGATGAAAATGATGATACCCATCCACCAGAGAATTTCCCGCGGCGCCTTGTAGGAGCCGTAGTACATGCCGCGGAAGATGTGGATATAGACCACGATAAAGAAGAACGAAGCGCCGTTGGCATGCATATAGCGCATCAGCCAGCCATAGTTCACATTCCGCATGATGTGTTCGGTGCTGTCGAACGCCATGGTCGCATGCGGCGTGTAGTGCATGGCCAGAATGATGCCCGTGATGATCTGCACCACCAGCAGAACCCCGGCCAGGGATCCCATGTTCCACCAATAATTCAGGTTCTTCGGCGTGGGATAGCCGGCACCGACGGAATTATTGATGAAACTGAAGATCGGCAGCCGGTACTCGATCCATTTGATGACTGCGTTGTTGGATTCGAAACTTGATTGACCCGCCATGCCTGCCCCCTAGCCGATCTTGATGTTGTTGTCGTCCAGGAAGACATAGGACGGCACGGGCAGGTTAGTCGGCGCCGGGCCTTTCCGGATCCGACCCGAGGTGTCGTAGTGGGAGCCATGGCAGGGACAGAACCAGCCGTTATATTCCCCTTGCTGGCCCAACGGCACACAGCCCAGGTGGGTGCAGACGCCAACCAGAATCAGCCATTGCGGCTTTTCCGCCCGAACATCATCGCCCTCGGGATCAGGCAACTCCTCCAGCGAGACGGCCTTCGCCTCATCAATCTCCGCCTGGGTACGATGGCGGATGAAGACCGGCTTGCCGCGCCAGTTGACGGTAATGGATTGTCCTTCTTCGATGCCCGAGAGATCCACCTCGATCGAGGACAGGGCGAGTACGTCCTGAGAGGGGTTCATCTGATCGATCATCGGCCAGACCGCGCCCGCGACGCCAACCGCGCCCAGGCCGCCCGCCGCGACATAAAGGAAATCCCGGCGGCTAGGGTCGTGTCCGTCCCCGCCTTTGCTATCCGCCATGGTTCGATCACCTTCTTCTGAAATCTTTAGGGAGATTGGTAGGCCCCTATTTGTCATGCCGGTGGCCATTTGTCCAGCCATGGCAGGCCTTTCCCGCGCGGTTAATCGCCATACCCCAAAATGGCTGCAAATGGCTGGCCAGTAGCAATGGAATAAGCCATGTTTGCATATGCACCTGGCCCTTTATCAGCCCGATATTCCGCAAAACACCGGCACCTTGATCCGGCTCTGCGCCTGCCTTGCGGTGCCGTTGGACATCATCGAACCCTGTGGTTTCACCTTCACGGACAAACAACTACGCCGGGCAGCGATGGACTACGCGGAAGGGGCGGAAGTATACCGACACGATTCGTGGGAGGCTTTCCTGCCTCAATTGCAGGGGAGACTGCTTCTCGCCACCACCAAGGGCAATGAGCCCTATGCCGGATTTACCTTTCAGCCCGATGACGTCATCCTTCTGGGCCGGGAACAGGCCGGCGTTCCGGATACGGTGCACGATCGGGCCGATGCGCGCCTTTTCATACCCATGGCGCCGGGTGCGCGGTCATTGAATATCGCTGTCGCCGGGGCGATGATACTGGGCGAGGCCTTGCGCCAGACGAGTGGCTTTGCTACGGCCCATGCGGAATAGAGTTTGAACCTGGGAGATTTGCCGATGCCCCGCGCCCTGTACTGCCTGTGCCTGTTCCTGCTGCTTTGGCCGGGCGGCGCCTTCGCCGCTGATCTGGCGATTGCGGCCTTTCAAGGCGTTTGGCAAGGCAATGCGGTTTCTGAAAGCGCCATCAGCGAGAACTTCCAGCTGACCAGCCGGGATATCGACGTCACCGTGCGGGCGGAAGGGAACGGCGGTTTCAACATCGTTTGGAACACGGTACAGCGGCAGAAGGGCGATCCGAACAATCCCCGCGCCAAGCTGAAGAGCACCACCATGAACTTCGCGCCCGTTCGCACCGGCGTGTGGCGAGGATCGGGCAACGGCGACCCTTTGACGAGCACATCGCCCTACGCCTGGGCCTATATCAAGGACCGTTCCCTGCACATTGTCACCATGCAGATCTACGGCGACGGCCGCCACGAGACCCAGATCTACAGGCGCACCCTGTCCGGCACCGGCATGGTCTTGGAGTTCGTCAGGAACGTGGATGGGGAACAGGTGCGCCAGGCCAGCGGCCGGCTGATCAAGGTGGCCAATTAGTGGCCGCGGATATAGACACGGTCATCTTCGATCTGGGCGGCGTCCTGATCGACTGGAGCCCTTATCACCTGTATCGCAATTTCTTCGACACTGACGAGGAGATCGCAGCGTTTCTGCAGGAGATCGATCTGTTCAACTGGCTGCGCGGCGTCGATGCGGACAAGGGTTTCCGCCAGGGCGTGGAAGAGCTTTCCGCCCGCATGCCCCATCATAGCCCGCTGATCGAAGCCTATTGGCATCGCTGGTCAGAGACCATCAACGGGCCCATGGACGACAGCCTGGAGATCGTTCAGGAGCTGAAGGCGAAGAAAACGCCCCTATACGTGATCTCGAACTGGGCGGCGGAAACCTGGCACCATGCCACCGACCGCTTCGACTTCCTGGACTGGTTCGACGGCGTCATTGTCTCCGGCTTGGAAGGTGTGGCGAAGCCCGACCCCGGCATCTTCGAGATCGCCTGCGAACGCCACGGCCTCAGCCCGGAACGCTGTCTATTCATCGACGATATGGCGAATAACGTGGAAAGTGCCCAGGCCCAGGGATTTCAGGCGGTTCAGTTCCAGTCCGCTCCGGCCCTAAGGGCGCACATGACGGAACGAGGCTTGCTGCCGTGAAACCGAAAATCATTCTGCTGCTGGGCGACCGCAATGGCATCGGCCCGGAAATCGCTGTCAAACTGTTGGCGGACCCCGAATGCCGGGAACTGGCGGACATCGAACTTATGGGCGATCCCAGGGTTCTGGCCGCAGGCTCGGGCCCCGCTGATCAGGCAATCACTGAATTCACGCCGGAGGCGGATGCCCCGTTGGAACCGGGTCGGGCTACGGCGGCCGCGGGCCGGGAGGTGCTGGCCGGCTTGGCGGAAGGGGCCAGGCGGGTGGCTGCCGGCGAGGCCCAGGGCCTGGTGTTCGCGCCCCTGAACAAGGAAGCCATGCATCTTGGCGGCCTGCGCCAAGAAGACGAAATGCGGTTTCTGGCCCAGGAATTGGCCTTCGATGGCGAATTCGGCGAACTGAACGTCCTGGACGGCCTTTGGACCACAAGGGTCACCTCCCACGTACCCCTTTCCCAGGTGGCGGGCGCTATCGATCAAGACAGCGTCGGCGGCGCCATCCGTTTCGCCCACGAAACCCTTGCCGGGGCCGGATACGCCACGCCGCGGATCGGTGTCGCCGCACTGAACCCCCACGCCGGCGATGGCGGCAATTTCGGGCGGGAGGAGATAGACATCATCGAACCGGCCGTGCGTTCGGCACAGGCAGGGGGCATGGCGGTGGAAGGGCCGTTTCCATCCGACACCGTGTTCGTGCGGGCACAAAGAGGGGAATTCGACTGCGTGGTCACCATGTATCATGATCAGGGCCAGATCGCCATGAAGCTGCTGGGGTTCGGCCGTGGCGTGACGGTGCTGGGCGGTCTGCCCATCCCGGTGACCACCTGCGGCCATGGCACCGCCTATGACATCGTTGGTCAGGACAAGGCGACGCCGGATGCCTTGAAGAACGCCCTGCGGCTGTGCGTGGATATGGCGAAAGGGAGAGCGGCGTGAGCAACGACGAGAAACCGAGAATTGGCTTCATTGGTCTCGGCCTCATGGGCCAGGCTTTTACCCGGCGCCTGTGCGAGGTTGGCTACGATGTCGCCGGCTATGACCTGGCGGCGGAGAAAATCGAAACGGCGGCGGGCCACGGCGTCAAGCCCGCCGCATCAGCGAAGGAACTGACCGAAGCCGCGGACGTCGTCCTTTTGTGTGTGACATCGACGGATGCAGTGCGCGCCGCCGTGTTCGGCCCGGATGGCGTGGTCGAGGCCGGGTCCGCCGACAAGCTGCTGGTGGATCATTCCACATCCATCGTCGGGGCCACGAAGGAAATGGCGGCCGAACTGCGCGAGAAGACCGGCATGGGCTGGGTCGATGCCCCTGTCTCCGGCGGCCCACCGGCGGCGGCGGCCGGGACGCTCGCCATCATGGCGGGGGGCAGCGGCGACGATATTGCCCGCGCCCAGCCGGTGATGGCCAATTTAGCGGCCCAGTTCACCCACATGGGTGATGTGGGCGCGGGTCAGGTGACCAAGATGATCAACCAGATCCTGGTCCTGAACAATTATGCGGTTTTGGCCGAGGCCCTGGCCCTGGCGGAAGCGGGCGGTATTGATGCTGCCAAAATCCCGGAAGCCCTGGGCGCCGGTCACGCTGGCAGCAATATGCTGGCGTCCATGTACCCGCGCATGGTGGCCCGGGACTTCGCCCCCGCCGGCTTCGCCCGGCAAATCCTGAAGGATCTGGATATGCTGCATGACCTGGCCAAGGAATTGGCCGTGCCCACGCCCATGTCCAGCCAGACCGCCAGCTTGTACCGGATCCTGAATTCCAAAGGCCATGGCGAATTGGACGGTATCGCGGTTCTCAAACTGTTCGATGCCAAGGATAGCGTTTGAAGCGAACCGTAGTTGCGGCAACGCCAATCGACGGCAAGTCGACGCCGACAATATCCCGTTCGATCACACATTTTTTCAACATTGTTGTCTCCTTGTCGGAATAGCGGATGGCCGCCATTGGCCACCCTGTGATGCAACTGAAATGGGTATCGAGCCCATCGCTCGCCTAACGAAGAGCTGTAGGTTTCCTGGAGAACTCGCGAAAATTGCCGGGGCCATTTGATCTATGTCATTGACCCAACAAATACGGCTGGTTATATGTTTTATGTTGTTATTGATAATCATTCTCATTTGCAACTAGACGGCCGGCACATCGAAATGGCATGCCGACCGGGAGAAAATGAGGACATACAGGAGTAAATGACCGTGACGCGTATCCGTAACCTGACCGGCATCACCATCTTGAGCGCCGCCCTATTGGCAGGGGCGAACGCCGCATCCACATCCGCCCGCGCTGACGAAGTTAATCTCTATTCATCGCGCCAGCCGTTTCTCATGAAGCCGCTGCTGGAGGCCTTCACCAAGGAGACCGGCATCAAGGTCAACATGGTGTACCTGAAGAAGGGCATGCTGGAGCGCCTGAAGTCCGAGGGCCGCAACAGCCCTGCCGACCTGATCCTGGCCACCGATATCGGCAATTTGCACAACCATGACAAGGCCGGTCTGCTGCAACCCGTCACCTCTCCAACTCTGTCTGCCAATATCCCGGCGCAATACCGCCATCCCGACGGCAACTGGTTCGGCCTGACGATGCGGGCGCGGGTGATTTATGCCTCCAAGACGAGAGTAAAGCCTGGCGAAGTGACCACATACGAGGACTTGGCAGATCCCAAGATGAAGGGCCGGGTCTGCATCCGTTCAGGCAAACACGTCTACAACGTCTCCCTTCTCGCCTCGATCGTGGTGGCCAAGGGAGCAGAGGGCGCGGCCGCCTGGGCCAAGGGCCTGAAAGCAAATCTGGCGCGCAAGCCCCAAGGCAACGACCGGGCCCAGGTCAAGGCGGTCTATGAAGGCGAATGCGACGTCGCCGTGGGCAATACTTATTACATGGGCAAGATGGCCAGCAACGAGAAGGACCCGGAACAAAAGGAATGGGCCCAGGCGGTGAACATCATCTTCCCCAATCAGAACGGCCGCGGCACGCATGTAAATATCTCGGGCGCCGCCGTTACCCAGGCCGCCAAGAACAAGGCCAATGCGATCAGGCTGATCGAATTTCTGAGCGGCGATGCGGCGCAGAAGATCTATGCCGAAAGAAACTTCGAATACCCGGTCAAACCGGGCGTGGCGCTGCATCCCATGGTCGCCTCTTGGGGCACATTCAAGGCGGACGAGTCCTTTCTTTCCACCATCGCCAGCCAGCGCGTCATCGCCAGCAAGTTGGTGGACCAAGTCTCCTTTAACAACTAGGCGATCCGCCCCATAATGGGCCGGCGATATCATGAAGGCAGAGGCTGGTCGGCGGCAAACGCCGGCCAGCCTTTCCCTGTCCCGGGAACAGGACCAGGGGAAAGCGGTTAGGTACGGCGGATCCGTGAGCCAGGAAACGATTTCCATTGACACCCCGCGTTCAAGGCGGCTGCCTTGGGGGCGCCTTGATGGCTGGGCCGCCGCCACTCTTGGTTTCACCGGCCTGGCCACGGTGCCGGTGCTGGCCGTTGTCTACCTGGCCCTGACGCCGGGCGACAATATCTGGCCGCATCTGGTCTCTACCGTGCTCGGCGGCTATATCACGACCACGTTGATACTCATGGTCGGCGTCGGTGTCGGCACCCTTGTCATCGGCGTGGGCTCGGCCTGGCTGGTTACCATGTGCCGTTTTCCCGGCCGCCGTCTGTTTGAATGGGGCATGCTGCTGCCCATGGCCATGCCGGCTTATATCATCGCCTATGTGTATACCGACATCCTGGAGTTCGCCGGGCCGGTCCAAGGCGCCTTGCGCGAGATGTTCGGCTGGAGCAGCAAGCGGGACTATTGGTTCCCCGAGATCCGCTCCCTGGGCGGCGCCATCGCGATGATGACCCTGGTGCTCTATCCTTATGTCTATCTGCTCTCCCGCGCCGCTTTCCTGGAACAATCCGTGGGTGTGTTCGAAGCCAGCCGCACCCTCGGCCGGGGACCGTGGCGCAGTTTCCTCACCGTCGCGCTGCCGCTGGCCCGCCCCGCCATCATCATCGGTCTGTACCTGGTCCTGATGGAAACCCTGAATGATTACGGCACCGTGGATTTCTTCGCCGTCAATTCGTTCTCCCTGGGCATCTTCGATGTCTGGATGAACATGAACAACATATCCGGCGCGGCGCAATTGGCCTCCGTGATGCTGCTGTTCGTGGCCGTCCTGGTCGTGGGCGAACGCTATGCCCGGCGCAAGCAGCGTTTCCACAACACATCCACCAAGATGCAAGCCCTGCCCGGCTTTCCGCTGCCCGGCGGGCGCGGCGCTCTGGCCACGATTGCCTGTCTGATGCCGATCCTGCTGGGCTTCGTGTTGCCGACTTTGGTTTTGCTGAACTATGCCCATCGTCATTTCGACAGCGAATTGACCTGGGAAATCCTTGGCCATGCGGCCAACAGCGTGCGCCTGTCGGTCCTGGCCGGTGCCATTGCCGTGGTCATCGCCATCGTCATGACCTATGGCGCACGCATCAATGGCGGCCGTCTCCTGGCGGTCGCGAACCGGATCGCCGCCATGGGCTATGCGGTGCCCGGTGCCGTATTGGCGGTGGGCGTGTTGGTGGTCCTGGGCGGCCTGGACAACAGCATCGACGCCTTTTCACGTGAGAATTTCGGGCTATCCACGGGATTGATCTTTTCGGGCACCATCGCCGCCGTGACATTCGGATATTTGGTGCGCTTCCTGGCCCTGTCCCTTGGAACGGTGGAGGCCTCGTTGGGCAAGATCACCCCGTCAATGGATGGCGCTTCCCGCAGCCTCGGCCGCGGCGCCTTGGCAACCATGCGTTATGTGCACCTGCCCCTGATCCGGGGCAGTGTACTCACCGCCGTGTTGTTGGTGTTCGTGGACTGTATGAAGGAATTGCCCATGACGGTGATCCTTCGCCCCTTCAATTTCCAGACCCTGGCCACATTCGTGCATCAATACGCCTCTGACGAGCAGCTGGGAGAGGCAGCCCTGGCGGCGCTTTCCATCGTCGGCGTCGGCGTCCTGCCGGTGATCCTTTTGTCCCTGACCATCGCCAAGTCGCGCCCGGGCCAGGGCGGCAGGCGGGGGGAATAGGGCGATGAAAGGCTTGCACATGGTGGGGGTGCATCACGCCTATGGCGCTGTCCAGGTTCTGCGCAACATCTCCCTCACCGTGCCGGCGGGAGAACTGGTCTGCCTGCTGGGACCCTCGGGCTGCGGCAAGACGACGTTGCTGCGTATCGCCGCCGGCTTGGAAGTTCTGCAAGCGGGCAGCGTTACCATCGACGAGACCGTGGTCGCGGCCCCTGATTCGCAACTGCCGCCCGAAGAGCGACAGATCGGCTTCATGTTCCAGGACTATGCCCTGTTCCCTCATCTGACCGTGTTCGAGAACGTCACCTTCGGGCTGTTCCGCCAGGACCCCGCCGCGGCCAAGGCACGAGCCGGGGAAATGCTGGAACAGGTCGGCATGAGCCATCATGCCGATAAGCACCCTCACCTGCTCTCCGGCGGCCAGCAGCAGCGCGTTGCCCTGGCCCGGGCCCTGGCGCCGAAACCGCGCCTGGTATTGCTCGACGAGCCGTTTGCCGGCCTGGATACCAACATGCGGGCCCGGGTGCGCCAGCAGACCCTCTCGGTCCTGAAGCAGACCAACGTCGCCACCCTGATGGTCACCCACGACCCGCGCGAAGCCATGTTCATGGCGGACCGGCTGAAAGTGATGGGGGAAAACGGCCAAATATTGCAATCGGGCCCGCCGGAAGAGATCTATTACAATCCGGCGGAGGAGTATGTCGCGCGCCTGTTCGGGCCCATGAACATGATCAAGGGCGCGATCGCAGGCGGCTGTTTGAAGACATCGTTCGGGGACCTGCCGGTCCGGGGCCTGGGCGAGGGTTGCGCCGCACGGGTCCTGATCCGGCCCGAAGGGATGATCCTCTCCAACAGCGGCGGCGGGGATGGGGCCATTCCCGTCGATGTGGTCGAGGCCCATTTGCTGGGCGACAGTTCCATCGTCCGCATCCGCGTGCGCGATGGTCTGAACGCCGGCCAGGAATTCCAGGCCCGCATTCCCGGTGCCTTTGATGTCGCCGGCCACGGCCCCGTCTGGGCCCGCGTGGACCGAAATCTGATTTTCCCCTATCCTGAGAAACCATAATCATAAGAGACGTTTCATGGTGGAGATTACCCAGTCATTCAAAATCGAGGTCGAGACCATCGACGCCGATCATCGACGCCTGGTGGAGATCATCAACGAGATCACCGATGCCATCGACGACGGCCGGGCCGGCGAATGTGCCGAACTGGTGCCCAATTTCATCGAGTTCTCGCGCCAGCATTTCGAACGGGAAGAGGCCTTGCTGGCCAAACACGACTATCCCCTGGCGGAAAAGCACCGGGAACACCATGACGACCTGGATGTGAAGATGGAGAATATCGCCGCCCTGGCCAAACGCGCCGGCGACAGCCCGCCCGCGGCGCAAGCCCTGCGCAAGGAACTGGTCTTCATCCTCATGGACGATGTCATCAACGAGGACCTTGCCTTCAAATCGTTCCTGCTACAGGCAGAAGCCGGCAAGGACGGAAGCTAGTCACGACTATCGATCAATCTACAAACGTTCATCGGGTGGCAGAGTATCCGTCACCAGGTCGCGGATCAGGCGTTTGTTGGGCAAAGGCTCCACCAGCATCTCGCCGGTGCGCAGGGGCGTGGTGCAGGCATAACCGGTCTTGCCGTCGATGCGCATGACGCATTCCTTGCAGGCATTGGCGTTGATGCAGGAATAGCGCACCGCGAGGGACGGATCACGATTGCTTCGGATCCAGCGCAGGGCGTCCAGCACCGATTGGCCGTCTTCGAATTCAAACGCGAACTCTGAATGACTGACCGTTTCATCCGGTCCGCCCCGCCGAATTTTCAAGACGACTGATTCCCGTTCTGGCATGAGATTGAAAAGTCCCTAATGAACCAATACGTTCCCGTCAGATCGAATTCTACCGATGCATATGAGCCGTTCATATGGCAAACACAAGTGTAGGTATCGGCCAGGAGTGGACAATGCCGTGGTTTCGCAGTTCAGGTTAGCGAAACGATCGTCCATACAGTGCCAGCGAAGGAAGCAGTGCGATGAATGAATGCCCCTGTGGATCGGCGAAGCCTCTTGATGGCTGTTGCGGGCCTTACCTTGACGGTGAAGCGGCGCCAACGGCCGAGGCGACCATGCGGTCCCGATATACCGCCCATGTGCTGGGCAATCTGGACTATCTCACGGCCACACTGTCTAATGAGCAAAGGGCCGATATGGAGCCAGGGGAGGACGATCAATCCTTCGAAAACACCAAGTGGCTGGGCCTTGAAATCCGCCGTACAGCCAAGGGGAGCGAGGAGGACGAGACCGGCGAGGTCGAATTCGTTGCCCGCTATCGCAACGGCATGCAACAGGTGGCCCATCATGAATTGTCCTATTTCACGCGAGAGGATGGCCGCTGGGTTTTTGCCGGCTGCCAGATGAACCCCAAGGCGCCCACCGTCAGATCGCAAAAAGTGGGTCGCAACGACCCCTGCCCCTGCGGCTCGGGGAAAAAATTCAAGAAATGCTGCGGCAAATGATGCCGATACGCGCTATTAGAAGAGCAAGCAAACCCACTAAGGAGAAAATTCATGGCCCAGGCCACCGCAAGGCACATTCTGGTTGATAGCGAGGCGTTCTGCCAGGAACTCAAGGACAAGATCGCCGAAGGGGGTGATTTCGCCGAACTGGCGCGGGCGCATTCCTCCTGCCCCTCAGGCGCCAGCGGCGGCGAATTGGGTTCATTCGGTCCTGGCCAGATGGTGCCAGAATTCGACCAAGTGGTGTTCAGCGCCAATGTCAACGAAGTGCAGGGCCCTGTTAAGACCCAGTTCGGCTATCACCTTCTCGAGGTTACCAGCCGCACGGACTAAGCCGGCGCCTAACCGCCGGCCTGCGCGCCGCTCATTGGCTCGACGGCCTGGAAACCGCCGACGGCCACCCCATGCGCCACCGGAAGCCCGGTCGGCCGAAAGGCTAGTTGGGGGAATATGCAATTAATTGATATACTGTCCCCGTATTCCAGGACCTTGTCGTCCGCCAGCTTGGCCAAAATGAACCAGCCGCCCGGGCGTCTTTCGCCCCGCTCTGCCCCATCGGCGCCGTAATCATGATTATCGACTTCTACGACCTCGTCCCGCCATTGCCCCATGGCCGGCAGGGCGACCCGGTCCAGGCGGGTGGGCTTGCGGGTGATGGCCCGGGCCTTGATCTCCAGGCGCTTGGCGGCGCGCAGGATGTCGTCCTCGCCGAACGGCTGCTCCGCCGTCAGGCCCAATTCGTGACGTACCTGGTCGCCATCGGCAGCCATGCGGAAGTATCGGGCCATGAGCAACAGGCAGGTCAGGCCGGTGTCGGGCGTCCCCCCGCCCGGCACGGCGGCCGGCGCGGCTGCGGCCCCTACGGCCGGCGCCACTGCTGGTCCCATCGCCGGTTTCGGCGGCGATGCGGGTTTTTCCGCAGCTTGCAACTTGTTGGCCTCCCTATCCTTGGTCAACACGCGATCCCGTCAAGACGGCGGCGAACTAATTCACCGCCAAAGCCACGATTTCGTTTTTAGAGTTCCCTTTATTCCCGCCCGTTTCGCTCGACTGCATACGTATATATGCTTCAAATCTGAATCTTATGACTCAATTTTATTCAGCCAAAAGTCGTATAACAATATCTATACGGGCAATGCACGCGGTTATCCACAGATAATTGTGTCAAAAATCGAAAATTAACCAAATTTAGACTTGCGGTTAACACTTTGTTAACGAATGATGGCATGGGGAGGGTTAGCGTATGGCAACGCGCATCTGGGTTGTGCGGGCGGCCGAAGTGATTGCCGGGCGTACGGCCAAAGGCATAACCAAAACGGCGACCGCGCCAGCGTCGGTCGATGGCGGCCTGGCGGGTCTTGGTGGCGGCGCCACAGGCGGGGCTCCGGAGCCGTCATGACCCCGGCCGGTCCCCAAACCCCTGATCAAGCGGCCGATCAAGCGGTACCGGAACCAGTAGCGGACCAGGTCGCGGCGGATCAAACGGCGGCGGACCCGGCGGCGGAACAAGTCACATCGGAACGGGCAACATCGGAACAGGCGGCGCAGGATCTTTCCGCCCCCAACTTATCGGAACTGTTGGGTCAGGCGGCGTGGGTGATGATGCGCTCAGCCCCGCATCGGCATCTGTTCGTTGGGGATCTGGAATGGCTGTTGCTGCCGCCCATCGCGTGCAAGCAATTCCGCCTGTGGCGCCGGGACAACATGCCCGTGGCTTTTGCTTCATGGGCCCTGCTGTCCGACGAAGTGGAAGCGCGCTTGATCGAAAGCCTGGGCGCCCCGGTGGCCAGCGCCGCGCCGCCGGCCGATGGGTCCGACACGGCAGACGATGCGTCCACAGAGGCAGCAGCCTCACCGTCATCCCAACCAACCCCGCAACCCCCCTTTGCCGCCCCCCGCCTGCGCCTTGCCCCGAGCGACTGGCAGAGCGGCCCCAACCTATGGCTCGTCGACCTGGTCTGCCCCTTCGGCGGCCTGGCCGAAGCCGCCAAACAACTCCGCGAACAAACCTTCACGGGCCGGGCCGTGAAAACAGTGCGGGCGAAGATGGATGGAACGGGGTTTGAGGTAGGTGAATGGGGGTCGTGAGGCAGTACGGCTTACCTGTTCGGCGGCAATTGTCTGTCGCACTAATCCTTTGTGCGGTTTTGTTATTGAGCGCGTGCTCCGAACGGCACACTTATGCCCTGGTCGGCGCCATTACGGCACCGCCGTTTCGGACACCGCCGCCAGAGATGCAAAAACTCTGCGACGAGCACGAGGGCCTGAAAATCTACCGCACGGCGAAGGATGTTGCCGGCTTCGTGGACACCACGGCTGAGGGCTGTAAGGGCTTTTGTGATTACGCGTTGGGTGATTCCAAACGTCCCGGCAGATACCGCTTTGTCGAGGCGAGTGCATCGCAAGAGTTTTTCGACCGCAATCGTCCCAATTCGGATTTTCAGCTTAAGGGTCTATTGAGTTACAAAGTGGACAAGCCGGGCCTTTACCGTTTCACAAAAGAAAAAATTGGCCACCCGAATTGCCGCATATTCGAGAGATGGCATTCGTTGGCAAACAGAAGCGGCCGGGTAAAGAGGTTCGAAATATGGGAAGACACCTGTATTGCCACCTGGCCCATCGAGAAATTCACCGCCCGTTACGAGATACGAAATGACAAGATCGGCCGCGATCGATCCTATGGCCGCTTAGTAACTCTCATCAAGTTTGTCATTGATCGACATGACAACAGCCTCGTAGCCGAACACCGAAGCAATTTCATCAATTTTGCAAAAACTAACGGCGGCCTTGACTGCAAGAACCCGGCAGAAATCTTCCTCCCAGAGCAAGTATTGCTACCGACCAAAAACCAATAGCTGAGGCGAGAATTCAAAGATGTCCGATGCCACAAACATCAATTCCGTTATTCAGCAGCAACTGCTGACACGCCTCGCCTACCGTGTCGAGCTTAACCCAAGTCAAAGCCTTGGGATGGAGCAACTCGAAAATTACGCGGCCAAGGAGTTTGAATTCGAACCCGAAGCGCTGGCGTTCTTCAACAAAAAAATCAGGGACGAATACGATCTCGTCGGCCTTCGCAATGAAGCAATTCCGGGGACAGTATATAATTAAAGCTGATTCCAACTCAGAACCGGGCCAATGAATAATTTGTCTCCGAATAAAATGATTTGACTGGCACCAAACCAATCAATGCCAAGTCACCTGACCGCGTTCAAGCCGTTATCGTTGCCGCCACAGGGGCCGGGGTCTCAACCGGTCCGGCGCAGGGGCGCCCGCGGGACGGGCAAATCGGCCAGTTCGAATGAGGTCGATTGATAGAGGTCGTTGATCCAGTTGGTAAACAGCACGTTGGCGTGCGCCCGCCAGCGGTTGCGCGGTGGCTGTTCGGGATCGTCATCCGGGAAATAATAGGCCGGCGGGCGGATCGGCGCGCCTTCCGCAACATCGCGGCGATACTCATCGCCCAGGGTGACGGTGTCGTATTCCAGGTGGTTGAACATATAAAGCTGGCGGTGCGCTTCGTCGCGGATCATGCACAGGCCGGCTTCGTCCGAATCCAGCAACACTTCCAGGCCCGGCACGTCCGGCAGGTCCTCGCGCCGCACTTCCGTATGGCGGCTGACGGGGATGGGGATTTCATCGTTGAAGCCCCGCAGCAAGCGGTCCTGTCCGCCGCGTACATGATGGGGAAAGACCCCGAACATCTTTTCCGGCAACTGGTATTTGGGCACGCCGTGAAAATGCTTCAATGCCGCCTGCGCTGCCCAACAAATGTTGTAGGTTTCCTGAATATGGCTCTGTGACCAATCGAAGATGCGGGTCAGTTCCTGCCAATAGGCGACATCTTCGTAGGGCAGTGTTTCAACGGGGGCACCGGTGATGATCAGGCCGTCAAATTTCCGCTCCCGCACCTCTTCCCAGGGGCGGTAGAAGGCCAGCATATGCTCGGCCGAGGTGTTGCGGGGGGCATAGGAGGAGGTGGTGACAAGGGTGAGTTCGATCTGCAACGGCGTCACGCCCAAAAGCCGGGCGATCTGGGTTTCCGTCTTGATCTTCTCAGGCATCAGGTTCAAAAGGGCGATTTCCAGGGGCCGGATGTCCTGACGCACGGCGGCCCGTTCCGAAATCATCAGAACGCCTTCGCCTTCCAGCGTCGCTTTCGCCGGCAAATTATCCGGCACCTTGATCGGCATACTGTTATTTCCCCTTCAGCGGCCGCAAAACCCAGGCTGCCGCTTTATACATCACCCATAGGGACAAAATAAGCGCAAGCGCGCGGATATCTAGTCCTAACCGTTGGGTTTGACCAGGAATTTCTCCCCCGTCGCCTGCTTGCCATAGACCGCCACCGCCTCCGGCGTCAGCATTTCCGCCAAAGTTACCTCGCTGGTGTAGCCGGACGCGAACGTGGTGGTGATCTCCGCCGCCACCCGCTGGCGCAGCCGCGAGATGACGTCACGGCCGGCTTTCTGCAGAAATGGCGTCAAAAGCCAGCCACCCACGCCCCACATCATGCCGAAACCGCGGTTGAATTCCGTCGGGCCCCGGTCCAGGCCACCGTAGATATAGACCTGTTTGTGGGTGGTGGAGCCATAGCGGCTGTATTCCGTGGCGTTGCGGTTTAGGGCCGCCTCCATGCAGGTGAGGATCTGACCCGCCAGACGGCCGCCGCCAATGGCATCGAACGCCACCGTAGCCCCCGTTTCGGCCAAGGCGTCCGTCAGTTCGTCTATAAAATTCTCGGAGGACGAATCGCAGACATATTTGGCGCCGAGGCCTTTCAATAACGCCGCCTGTTCCGGTTTGCGCACAATATTGACCAGATCGACGCCATCCTGCAGGCAGATCTTGACCAGCATCTGGCCCAGGTTCGATGCTGCCGCCGTATGCACCAGGGCGCTATGCCCTTCCATACGCATGGTTTCCACCATGCCCTGGGCGGTCATGGGATTGACGAACCAGGAAGCGGCCTGGGCCGGCGTCACGCCTTCCGGCATCTCCAGGCATTGGTCGACCCGTACGGCGCGGAATTGGGAATACATGGCCCCGCCGATGATGGAGACGGTTTTGCCCATCAGGGCCTGGGCCCTGTCGGAACCGCCTGCCGCGACCACCACGCCCGCGCCCTCGTTGCCGACGGGCAAGGATTGGTCCAGCCGGCCGGCCATGGATTTCATCAGGCCGTCGGGCACTTCCGCCGTCACGACGGGGCTATGGGCATCGCCCGAGAATGTGGCCGTGGTCATATCCGCGGCACCGAACAAAAGGCCCAGGTCGGATGGATTGATCGGCGTCGCCTCGACCCGGACGACGACCTCGTTATCCTTGGGTTCGGGGACCGGCACCTCGGCCAGCAGGATTTCAAGGGTGCCGCCGGATTTTATGGTGGAGCGAAGTTCAAGGGCCATGGTCAAAGGTTCCCGTAATAACTATCGAAGTTTCCGCTAACGGATCAGGCTGCCAGACTGTCAAGAATGGCACCATCTGGGCCAAAGGCGGTCGCCCGCAACGGCCCGTGGGCGCTTTCGGCGGCATCGATGGTGATGCCGTTCGGCGCCGTCTTTATACCGCCATAGTCGCCGTCGAATCCACGAATAACGTAGGTAAATCCCCCAAATGGTGCGGCCAGCTCCTCGAAGCCGGCACTGTTCCACCAAAAGGCATCGTTCTGTTTTTCCAACGGCTTAGCCGGATCAACGCCAGCGCTTACGAAGAGCAGCCGGCCATCGGATGTGGGCGCGGCCGAGGCCAGGCCATGCAGGAATTCGTAGTGACCGGGATGGGATTGAAAGCGCTCGCGGAGTTCCGTGGTCCAGCGCGTTGTGACCACGACGCCGGAGCGGAACTTCGCCGGCGCTTCGTCCGGGTCGCCGCCATAAGCCCGCAAGGTTGCCTCGACCCCATGGGCCATCATCCATTCGAAGGTTTCCTCGGGCTGCATGGCCCACTGGATCTCCAGCAGTTTTACCCACATCTCCTCCTGCGCGCCGCGCAGGTGGGCAACTTGGATTTCCTTCTGTTCCTTGCGGAAACGGAGCAGTTCGTCCACCGTTTCCACGACTTCGGCGCCATACCCCATGTGATTGCCCAGATAGACCAGGCAGTCGCCGGGTTGAAGCTTGCGGCGCAAGCCGTCGTGCAGGGCACGGAGGGACTGCGCCTGGCCGCGGATGGCGGGCACAGCCCAAATCTTCCCGGTGGCATTGAGCGTGATTAACATCGCCGCCCAGCTTATAGGACCCAGCGCCAAGATATCCAGTCCATGGGCGCGCGCAATGGTGTAAAATCACCGTGTTTCTTGGGGAGGATAGGACATGTCGGATCTGCAAATCGGGGTCGTCGGCTGTGCCGGCCGCATGGGCATCAATCTGCTGCGCCAGATCGCGGCCGCAGACGGCTGCGCCATCGCCGGCGGCAGCGAGCATCCCGAACACGAAGCCATCGGCCAGGACCTGGGCGAGTTGGCCGGGCTCGGCCCATTGGGGTTGGCGGTCGAGCCTGATCCCAAAGCGATGTTCGAACGGTCCGATGTGGTGCTTGATTTTACCACCCCGGCCGCCACCGTGGCCCATGTGGCCCTGGCGGCGGAAACCGGAACCAGAATGGTGATCGGCACCACGGGCACCACGGAAGAGGATGACGCCGCCATCGCCAAGGCAGCCGAGAGCGTGGCCATCATGCGCGAAGGCAATATGAGCCTTGGCGTCAATGTCCTGGCCGTCCTGGCCGAACGCATGGCGGCCTATCTGGATGACGATTTCGATATCGAGATCGTGGAGATGCATCATCGCTACAAGGTTGATGCCCCTTCCGGCACAGCATTGCTGCTTGGCCGGGCCGCGGCCAAGGGCCGGGGCATCGACCATGACGAGGTGCTGCAAGGCGGCCGCCACGGTATCACTGGCGAGCGGCGTCGGGGCGATATCGGCTATGCGGCGCTCAGGGGCGGCAACGTGGCCGGCGAACACAGTGTCATCTTCGCCGCCGACGATGAACGAGTGGAGTTGAGCCACAAAGCCACCGATCGGGCCATCTTCGCACGTGGCGGGCTGCGTGCCGCCCGCTGGCTGGCCGACAAGGAACCGGGCCTTTACGGCATGGCGGATGTTTTGGGTCTGTAGTCTATTGCCGCCCCAGCCGTGCCAGGGCCGATGTCAGAGCATCGGCAAAGCTCCGCCGTTCCTCGGGCGCAAGAAAGGTGCCCAAGTGAACCGCGCGGCCGTGGGATGCGACCACGACGGCCCCATGGCTGCCCACATCCTCGACCTCGTCAACCACCAGCCGGACCCGGGCCCAATAGGGCTGGAACGACCAACTTCGCCGGCCGCCGCCCGGATGGATGCGGTGAATGGACAATTCATCCTTCGAAAGCTTGACGGTTTCCCTGAGGCCGCCGGCGCGGTAGCTGATCCGGAAGGCGAGGTAAATTGCGGCTACATCCAGACCGAGGAAACCAAGCACCGGCCAGGCACCCTGGATGAAGAAACCCAAACCGACGACAAGGGAGACGATGCAAACCGCGAGCATCAGGATGCGGAACCCCCTCGGCGAAAGGCTGCGGTTTGGACGCAATTCAGCATCAAACAGCAACTCGGACCCCTTGAATAACCGTTCGTTCCCCATAGGATTCAGTTTAGACCATGAAAAAGGCTGATATCGAGAGCTTCTTTGCCCGCCTGCAGGCCGCCGATCCGGAACCGCAGGGGGAATTGAACTATTCAAACACCTATACCCTGCTGGTCGCCGTGGTGCTCTCGGCCCAGGCTACGGATGTGGGCGTGAACAAGGCCACCAAGGCGCTGTTTGAAGAAGTGGATAATCCGGCCGATATGCTGAAATTTGGCATTGGGAAATTGAAACAGCACATCCGCACCATTGGGCTGTTCAATACCAAGGCCAAGAATGTCATGGCGTTGAGCCGCCGGTTGCTGGACGAATATGGCGGTGAAGTACCGCAGACCCGCGAGGAACTGGAGACACTGCCCGGCGTCGGGCGCAAGACCGCCAACGTGGTCTGCAATATCGCTTTCGGCCAGCCAACGATCGCGGTGGATACGCACCTCTTCCGCCTTGGCAACCGCACCGGCCTGGCGCCCGGCAAGACGCCCCTGGAAGTGGAACGGAAGCTGGAAAAGCGTGTGCCTAAGGCCTATCTGCAGCATGCCCACCATTGGCTGATCCTGCACGGCCGCTATGTCTGCAAGGCGCGCAAACCTGACTGTCCCGCCTGTGTGGTCAACGATCTATGCCGTTTCAAAGGCAAGACCACGGCAGAATGAGAGACTTTTCCGGAGATTAGGAATGCTGATTGTTGCCCAGCGCTATCGTGTGGATTGGGGCCACTGCGACCCGGCCGGAATTATCTTCAATCCCAATTATTTCGCCTGGATGGACGCGGGCTGCCATAACCTGTTCAAGGCCGCCGGCGTGCCCTTCGCCGAGATGATGGCGACCACGAATTTCATCGGCTGCCCCCTGGTCAAGAACGAGGCGGAGTTCTTCCGCCCCGCTTACTACGACGACGTCATCACCCTGTCTTCGCAGATCGAAAGTTTCGGCGGCAAATCATTCCGCCTGCGTCACCGCTTCACCCACGGCGCGGAGGAACTGGCCATGGGCCACGAAGTCCGCGTCTGGGCTTATGGCGAAGGCGAAGGCGGCCGCCAGATCCGCGCCGTCGCCATGCCCGACGAGATCCGCCAGGCCGTATCCCAGGACCGAGTGATCGATTTCAGCGCCTAACCTCCGGTAAAATTCGGTTTCCGCTTGTTGGTGAAGGCAGTAACAGCCTCTCGGTGGTCGCCGGACAGTTAGGACTGGGTTTCGACGCTTAGGCTCAGGTCCATCATGGAATGGGCCAATTGGCGCAGGGGGATATTGACCACCTGTTTGGTCCAGCGGATGGATTTCGAGGCTCCGGAGGCCAGGCGTCGGGCCAGGCTGTAGACCTTGTCGTCCAGTTCGTCCATGGGGACGCAATGGTTGATCAGGCCGATGCGTTCGGCCTCCGCCGCCGTCATCAGATCGCCCGTGAAGAGATATTCCTTGGCGCGGGCAAAGCCGATCAATTGCGGCCAGATCACCGCACCGCCGTCGCCGGCGACCAGACCGGCATTGACATGAGGGTCGCCGATCTTGGCGTTTTCGGCCGCAATGATGACATCGCAGAACAACGCGATCGTGGCACCCAAACCCACCGCATGGCCGTTGACCCTGGCGATGATCGGTTTGTCGCATTCCAGCATGCGGAAGATGATACGCTTGGCTTCCGGCATGCCCTGGTCCCACAGGTCCGGATCATCGATCTTTGTCTGCATGGCGACCACGTTGCCGCCGGCGGAAAAGGCCCTCCCGGCGCCCGTCAGGACGACGACATCAACTTCCGGGTCGTCATGGATATCCGTCCAGATGCGGGAGAGAGCATTATGCATGCCGGCAGTGAAGGCATTCAGGTTGTCCGGCGCATTTAGGGTGATTGTCATGACGCCGTCGTCTTTCTCGATCAACAGGTCCTCGTAAACGCCGTAGTCGATCATTGTTTCCTCCTGCTTCTTCTGATTATTCCGCCGCCTCCGGGATGTCCGGGTGCCAGCGCAGCACCGGTTTGCGGGCGGCCTGGGTTTCGTCCAGCCGGCGGTAAGGCGCCAAGTGGGGTGCGCCGGTGAAATAGTCCACATCGCCCGCCAAAGCCCGTTCCGCCAGATGGCGCATGGAAGCGATGAACTGGTCCAGGCTGTCCTTGGATTCCGATTCCGTGGGCTCGATCAGCATGGCGCCCGAGACCACCAGGGGGAAGTACATGGTCATGGGGTGGAAGCCTTCATCAATCATGGCCTTTGCGAAATCCAGGGTGGAGACGCCGGTGTCCTTGAGGAAGCTGTCATCGAACAGAACCTCGTGCATGCAGGGCCCAGGATAGGACAACGTGAACAGATCCTTGAGCCGGGCCAGGACATAGTTGGCATTCAGTACTGCGTCCTCGGAGGCCTGGCGCAGACCGTCGGCGCCATGGCTCAGGATAAACGCCAAAGCCCGGACGAACATACCCATTTGGCCGTGAAAGCCCTTCAGACGCCCGAACGAGGCGGCAGTGCCGTCTGCTTCCCTGCGCTGTTCCACCAGCTTTGGCCCATCTTCACCTCGCACCACCATGGGCAACGGCGCGAAGGGGGCCAGGGCCTCGGCCAAAACCACCGGGCCGCTGCCCGGACCGCCGCCGCCATGGGGGGTGGAGAAGGTCTTGTGTAAATTCAGGTGCATGCAGTCGATGCCCAGATCGCCGGGCCGCACCTTGCCGACGATGGCGTTGAAATTGGCCCCGTCGCAATAGAAATAGGCACCGGCGGCGTGCACGGCCTCGGCGATCTCCACAATGTCGTTTTCGAACAGGCCACAGGTGTTGGGGTTGGTCAGCATGATCGCCGCAACCTCCGGCCCCAGTTTTTCCTTCAGGGCCGCTAGGTCCACCTTGCCGCGGTCATCGGCGGGTATCTCCTCGACCCGGTAGCCGCAGATGGCGGCCGTGGCCGGGTTGGTGCCATGGGCCGATTCCGGCACCAGCACCACCTGGCGCGGGTTGCCCTGGGCCTCCAATGCGGCGCGGATACACATCAGGCCGCACAATTCCCCGTGTGCGCCGGCGGCGGGCGACATGGCAATCGCGGACATACCCGTTAGTTGCAAGAGCCAATCCGACAGGCTGTCCATGAGCTCCAAAGCGCCCTGTATGGTTTCCTCCGGCTGCATGGGGTGTAGATCGGAGAAGCCGGGCAGCCGCGCCAGTTTCTCGTTCAGGCGCGGATTGTGCTTCATGGTACACGAGCCCAGAGGATAAAGGCCGGCATCAATAGCGAAGTTGTTCCGCGACAGGCGCACGAAATGTCGGATCACCTGGGGTTCGGACAAGCCGGGCAGACCGATCGGTGCGGAACGGTCCAGCCCACCCAGTCGGTTTGGCGCATCTGGTGGTTCGGGCAAATCGACGCCGCAGAGGCCGGGATTGTCCAATTCGAAAATCAGGGGTTCGGCCAGATCCAGGCCGCGATGGCCACTGCTGGTCTGAATGTCGTTCGGGTTGGTCATGACAACACCTCCCCCAGTCCCTCTACAAGGGCATCCACATCGCTATCCGTATTGGTTTCCGTAGCCGCCACCAGCAACAGATCGGCGAGATCGGGCTCGTCGGGGTAAAGCCGGCTGACCGGCACCCCGGCCAGGACGCCACGGCCGGCCAGTTCCGCCACGACCTGCGCCGCCGGCTTGGGCAGACGCACGGTGAATTCATTGAAGAAAGTTTCATTCAGGACCTGGACACCGTCGACACCGCCCAGCCGCTCGGCAAGCGCGGCAGCGCGGGCATGGTTGATCTGTGCCAGCTTGCGCAGACCCACTTCGCCCAACAGGGAGAGATGAATGCAAAAGGCCAGGCAGCACAGGCCTGAATTGGTGCAGATGTTGGACGTCGCTTTTTCCCGGCGGATATGCTGTTCCCGTGTGGACAATGTCAGCACATAGCCACGCCGGCCGGTCTCGTCCACGGTCTCGCCGCACAGGCGTCCCGGCATCTGCCGCATATACTTCTGCCGCGTCGCGAACAGGCCCAGATACGGCCCGCCGAAGTTCAGGGAATTGCCGATGGATTGCGCCTCGCCCACCACGATGTCGGCGCCCATTTCGCCCGGCGACATAACGGCACCGAACGAGATCGCTTCCGTCACCACGGCAATCAATAGCGCGCCTTTGCTGTGGGCGGCTTCGGCGATGGGTCTGAGATCGTGCAAGCGGCCAAATAAGTCGGGGTTCTGCACCACCACGCAGGCGGCTTCATCATCGACCAAAGACGCCAGGTCCTCGATTTCCTCGACCTTGGGAGGTCTTGCATCGACCTGGAAATCGATGAACTGCGTCACCGTTTCCGTGGCTTCCCGATAATGGGGGTGCAGGCCGCCGCATAACACCGCCTTGTTCCGCTTAGTGACACGGTGGGCCATCAGCACCGCTTCGGCACAGGCAGAGGCACCGTCGTACATGGATGCATTCGCCACTTCCATACCCGTCAACATCGCCACCTGGGTCTGGAATTCGAACAGGTAATGCAGGGTGCCTTGGCTTACCTCCGGCTGATACGGGGTATAGGCGGTAAGAAACTCAGAACGTTGGATCAGGTGATCTACTGCCGCCGGCACGTGATGGCGGTAGGCGCCTGCACCCAGGAACGAAGCCGCTTCACCAGCCGACAGATTTCGCCCGGCCATGGCGGCGATCTGTTGCTGCACTTCCATTTCGCCGGCATGGCCGGGCAAGTCCAACGGATCCCCCAAGAGCGCCCCTTTCGGTACGTCGACGAACAGATCGTCGATCTCCTTGGCGCCAATGGCCGCCAGCATGGCCTGCCGGTCGGCTGGCGTATGTGGCAGATAGCGCATCAGCTTTGTCCCGCAATCAGGGTGGCATAGGCATCCGCGTCGAGCAGGTTCTCAAGCTCTTCCGCGTCGCTCAGCCTCAGTTTGAAGAACCAGCCATCGCCCATGGCATCGGTGTTGACCCGTGCTGGATCGTCAGCCAGTTCCTCATTGCTTTCGATCACCTCACCGCTGACCGGGGCATAGAGTTCGGACGCCGCTTTGACTGATTCGACCACCGCGATCTCGTCGTTCTGGGCCACCTCGCGGCCCACATCGGGCAATTCCACATAAACGATATCGCCCAGTTGCTCCTGGGCGAATTCGGTGATGCCGCAGGTGCCCACATCGCCCTCTACTTCGAGCCATTCATGTTCTTCGGTGTAATAGATCGTGCTCATCTTTTCCTCTCCTCTAACCCCTGAAATATCCGGCGGGAACGAACGGCATTCTTGCCACCTTGGCCGGCAGGGATTTGCCCCGCACCATCAACCCCAATGATGTCTCCAGACCGGCATGGGCGGCGGACACATAGCCCATGGCGACGGGTCCGCCTAAAGTGGGACCAAAGCCGCCAGAGGTGATGGCGCCAATTTCGCTGCCGTTTGCGTCCACCACTTGCGTGCCTTCACGGGCCGGGGCGCGGCCTTCGGGCAATATGCCCACCCGCTTTCGTTCCGCGCCGTTTTCGATCTGCGCCAGGATGATACCGGCGCCCGGGAATCCGCCGCCTTCGCGGCGGCTCTTCTGGATCGACCAGGTCAGTCCCGCTTCCACCGGCGTCGTCGTGATATCGATATCGTGGCCATGCAGGCACAAGCCCGCCTCCAGGCGCAGGGAATCCCGTGCACCGAGGCCAATCGGTTCCACCTCATCCTCAGCCAATAAAAGGCGGGCGACCTCTTCTGCTCGATCACCGGGAAGGGAAATTTCGAAGCCGTCTTCGCCGGTGTAACCG
The DNA here is from genome assembly GCA_964344935.1 of uncultured Rhodospirillaceae bacterium. GTDB lineage: Bacteria > Pseudomonadota > Alphaproteobacteria. The sequence goes on along the minus strand of CAYFPL010000003.1, from coordinate 379,893 downwards.
GCGCGGGAGACCAAGCAGTCCACACCGCCGATCTGTGCAGGCTGGCAGGTCATGAAGACCAGCTCTTCGACACCGGGTGCCAGACGCGCCGCGACGGCCGCCGCAGCGGGGCCTTGCAGCGCCAACAGGGCATCCTCGGTGCGATGCTCGACCTCGATGGCCGCAGGCAACGCCCCCTGCATGTGCGCCAGATCGCCCTCTTTGTTGGCGCCATTGACAACCAGCAACAGATGATCACCCCGGTTGGTGACGATCAGGTCATCGATGATGCCCCCCTGGTCGTTGGTCAACTGGCTATAGCGCATGGCGCCCGGCGCCAGATTGGCGATGTCAGCCGGCAGCAGGGCTTCCAACGCCTGGGCGCGGTCGTCGCCATGCAGGCGGATCTGGCCCATGTGCGAAACGTCGAACAAGCCGGCGGCGGCGCGGGTATGCTTATGTTCGCCAAGCACCCCAAGGGGGAAATTCACCGCCATTTCATAGCCGGCGAATGGCACCATCTTGCCGCCCAGTTCCACCTGCAAACCGTGCAGGGGGGTAGACCTTAAATTTTCCTCGGATCCTGGATTGTTCATCCGACCCTCCGACAGATTCCAGCGCGGCAGGCATCATGTCTGCCGCCGCCCCCAATCTGTCGTCGGACCTGAGAGAGTTCGTCCCGCCGCGCGGCGAATCAGTATCGATCCGTCGGCGATGAAACCTCGCCCCTTCGGTGTAGCGCGGTTGCCGCACCGGGAGCGTCCGCCCCGGCGCATTCGTGGTCGCGCCAGCTTTCCAGAGTGACATCCCCCCGCGGTCCGTTGGCCTGAGAGTTTGCGGGGTGCTTGCTCCTTCGGCGCCGGCACAGCACATCGAACTGGCCGGGCTCTCCCGCGGGGATCACCTGTCTGGCCGCCCTGGCCGGCACCACACACCGAGCCGGGACGTTAATGGAATGATAGGGGGCCGGTGCGGGGAGTCAACGGTGCATTCGCCTGGACCAGGTAATACCGGCCCCGCGTGCGCTGCGGCACGGTCACGGTCTAAATCCGATCCTATCTTCATAGAATCGGATCTAGCCTTTGTCGCTCACGCTTGTGCGCCGAGGCGCACCACTCCGCGTGGGCGGCGCATAAGCGCCGGGCCGCAGTCGCGGCCTGATCTACGTAAATCGATCCAGAAAACGATCTAACGCCTTCGGCCGCGGTTCTGCCGCAATTGCTCTTCCGAGAGTTGCAAGCCGACGATGATCTCGTAGTCGTCGCCGACCTCGTCCTTCTTCAGAAAGACCGTCTGTTCAATCTCCTCACGCACGCCGGCACGGCGGCGACCGTCGCGGAACTCGACCTCGGAATCGAAAGTCTTCTTCGCGATGATGTTCTGGTTGCGATCGACGATGGCGACGAAGAAGGGCACCTGGGCGTTTGCTCCCGTCGAAGCCGGCCCCTTTTGGGCAATGATGTCGATGACCGCCTCCACCCGCATGCGGTTGTCGAGATATTTGCAGGACCAGTTGATGTCATGCACCTTGGCCTCGTAAACCACATCGATCAGATCCCGGCCTGGGCCGTCACGATAGCGGGTCATGTTCGCCGCCTCGTTCAAAAGCGAGACCCGCGGGCAGACCTTGACTTCGCCAGAGCCGAAGATGCCGCAGCCCGACAGCACCAGCATGGTGCCGGCAAGAGCCAAACCGGCCGCGGCAAATCTGCGGATCGATGTCATCTGTGTCGCGCCAATCTTTAAATTCCGAACACGCCAATTTGTACCAGAGCGCATTCGGAGTATACAGGGCCATTCGAGGGATTCTTGGCGGTCATGAGCAAACCATCGATCACAATTCTGCTGGCGGCCCCGCGGGGTTTCTGTGCCGGCGTCGACCGGGCCATCCAGATCGTGGAACTGGCCCTGGAACGCTATGGCAAGCCCATCTACGTGCGTCATGAAATCGTCCACAACCGCTATGTGGTCGAGGGGCTGGAGCGACGCGGCGCTATATTCGTTGACGAGTTGGACCAGGTGCCTGACGGCTCGAGGGTAATTTTCTCCGCCCACGGTGTCGCAAAGTCTGTGCCGGAAGAAGCCAGGCGCCGGGGCCTGCAATTCCTAGATGCCACATGCCCTCTGGTGACCAAGGTGCACCGCGAGGCCGAGAACCATCACGCCAAGGGACGGCATGTGGTTATGCTGGGCCATGAAGGCCATCCCGAGGCTGTGGGCACCATGGGGCAGTTGCCGGAAGGGGAAATTACGCTGCTGCAGACGGCCGCAGAGGCGGCAACATTCGAGCCGCCCAAGGACGCGCAAGTCGCTTATATCACCCAGACCACCTTGTCCGTGGACGACACGGCCGAAGCAGTGGATGTGCTCGCCCGGCGGTTTGCAGATCTTGCCGGGCCGCGCAAGGGCGATATCTGTTATGCCACCACCAACCGCCAGGCCGCCGTCAAAGCCATCGCCGGCCGCTGCCAAGGCCTGTTCGTCATCGGCGCGCCGAATTCGTCCAATTCCCGCCGCTTGGTGGAGGTGGCCAGCGGTGCGGGGTGCAACCACAGCCAATTGATCCAGCGCGCCGGCGATATCGCATGGGACGAACTGGCGGACATGGACTGTATCGGCATCACAGCCGGCGCATCAGCCCCGGAAGTCCTGGTCGAGGAAGTGCTGGATGCTTTCCGCCAACGCTTCGACGTCCGAATCGAGGAGGTCACGACGGCCCGCGAGGACATGGAATTCAAGCTGCCGGCGGAGTTGCGCGGCTAAAGGGCGGCGGGGACAATGGCGGTCTATACGGAAATAGACGACGAAGACCTGCGCGAATTCATCGCCGAATACGACATCGGCACCGTCACCGGCCTGAAGGGCATCGCGGAAGGGGTGGAGAACACCAACTACCTGTTGCAGACGGACCGGGGCAGTTACATCCTGACCATCTATGAAAAGCGGGTAGACCCCAAGGATTTGCCTTTTTTCCTGGGCCTGTTGGATCATCTCTCGCAGAGGGGCGTGCCCTGCCCGCCCACCATTCACGGCCGCGATGGCCACGCCCTGCGCCAGATTTCAGGCAAGCCGGCGGCGGTGCAGACCTTCCTGCAAGGCATCTGGCCGAAACGGCCCCAGGCGGTGCATTGCGGCGAAGTAGGTGCCGCACTCGCGCGCATGCATCTGGCCGGCCTTGACTACCCGCAAAGCCGGCCCAATGCGCTCTCCGTCTCCGGCTGGGGGGAACTGGTCGCCGCCACGGCGGAGCGGGCGGACGAAGTGGCTGCCGGCCTCGGCGCGGAGATTTCCGCCGAGTACGAGGAATTGCTGCACAATTGGCCAAATGACCTGCCCACCGGCGTCATCCATGCGGATCTGTTTCCCGACAACGTCTTTTTCATGGACGACAAACTAACCGGCCTGATCGATTTCTATTTCGCCTGCACTGACGCCCTGGCCTATGACCTGGCGATTTGTCTCAATGCATGGTGTTTCGAGCGTGGTGCCGAGTTCAATATCACCAAGGCCCGGCGTTTGCTCTCTGCCTACCGGGATGTGCGCGACGTTTCGGATGCGGAATTGACGGCTCTGCCCCTCCTGGCCCGCGGTTCGGCCCTGCGCTTTCTGCTGACCCGCTTGTACGATTGGCTGAACCAGGTGGACGGCGCCATGGTCAAACCCAAGGATCCGCTGGAATACCTGCACAAGATGCGCTTTCACCGGCGCATCGACGGCCCCGGCGCCTATGGCCTGGATTAGCGGGCATGGATGAAGTGACCATCCACACCGACGGGGCCTGTTCTGGCAATCCGGGCCCGGGTGGCTGGGGCGCGCTATTGCAGTTCGGCGCGCATGAACGGGAATTGAAGGGCGGCGCACCAGAAACGACCAACAACCGCATGGAACTGTTCGCCGCCATAGCCGGCCTGGAGGCGCTGAAGCGCCCCTGCAAGGTGCATCTCCATACCGACAGCACCTATCTGCGCGACGGCATCACGAAATGGATCCACAACTGGAAGCGCAACGGCTGGCGCACCGCCGCCAAGAAGCCTGTAAAAAACGTGGATCTATGGATGCGCCTGGACGAGGCCATCCAGCGCCACGAAATCGAATGGCACTGGGTCAAGGGCCATGCCGGCGACCCCGGCAATGAAGCCGCCGACGCCCTGGCCCGCCAGGGTCTAGACGCCTACGGGCGCGAGTAGGCCGGTCAGAACTCTTCCATGGTCAACAAAAGGCGCCGGCCGAGCGCCGCCAGGGCCGCATCGAGTGCGTCGGGGGCGGTCTTGTGACGGGGGTTGAGATAGCGGGCGATTTCGTTTTCCGCCAAATTGAGGCGGCGGCCAAGTTCGGTTTGGGAAATCCCGCCCTCCAACATGGCCTGGTAAAGAGCGACCTTGGCGGCGATCAGGGTGCCCGGCACCGCCAATGGCCGGCCGTCGGCGGAACTGGGCCGGGGGATGGCTTCGTCAGCCGCCATGGCCGCACAAAGCGCCTCTTCAAGGGCATCCTGGGCGCCGAGAAATGCCTCTTCCAGATCAGCGCCCTCTGTCACCGCACCGTGTATGTCGCCTATGCGGGCGACGATCCGGCCGTCCTCGTGCTCATGGAAATCAATTGGATAGGCAAACGCGAATGGCGCACCTGGAGAACCGCCTGATATCATGCTCCCAGCCCGCTAGAATTCAGCCGGATCGATGCCCAGGTCGGCCAACATGGCGGCCAGCAGACCCTGGCCGATAATATTTCGCCGATCCCTGACGGTGACCCTGCGCTCACCAAGATAGATGGTGCCGTGACGGCTTTTGCCGCGGTGGGCGATATACTTCGGGACGAGATTGCTGGCCCGGCCATGGCGGCGCAGGCGTTTTAGAAACTCGTTCCAATTCATGGGCCGCAGGCTGGCACAAAACCACGGGCCCTTCAACATGCACGCGCCGGGCTTAATCCCGCTGAAATACCTTCTTGGCGGCGCCGCGGTGCTGTATCTCCGTTGCTTCCCGCTCCACGTTGCGGCTCAGATCGCTGCCCCGTTCCCGGACATGGTCCAGGCTTCGCTCCGCAAGTTTCTTCGCTTCCGCCCGCTTGCGTTGTTTCTGAAGTTTGGCGAGTTCTTCGGTCATGGATATCTCCCCTTAGAATTGCGTCCATGCACCCTTGAAGTATGATCTTCGCCGCACCAGCCGGCATTGCGCTAAATCAAACCGTTCCAGGCGCCAAAGGGAAAAGAAAAAACCCCGCCAGACGGCGGGGTTTTCAGTGCTTCAGTCCAGCCGAACTGGCTCTAATTCAAATGCCGGCCCAGATCCTCGGTGGCACTGTCGATCAAGTCATCGGCACGATCGCCCTGGACCTGCTGGGCGACCACCGCAGTGGCGGCCGTGATGGCGATCTCTATCGCGGCATCCCGGACTTCTTTTTCGGCCTGGGCCTCGGCCATGGCGATCTTGTCCAATGCGGCCTGCTGGCGCCGGGCCACGGCTTCGTCCAGCTTCCTGGCCGCCTGGTCGGCCTCGCGCTGGGCCTCTTCCTTGGCGTGCGCGATGATTTCCTCGGCTTCCTTTAGGGCATCTCGCTGCTTGCGCTCGTAGGTGGCCAGGAGCGCCTGGGCCTCTTCGCGCAGTTCCCGGGCCTGGTCCAGGTCGTCCGAAATCTTCTTGGCCCGCTCATCCAGGGCGCCGGTCAACATGCCCGGCACCTTGAAATAGACCAGCACGCCAATGAAAAACAGAAAGGCAAGGCCGACGAAAAATGTTGCATCAATAGCCATGATCTAGGCTCCGCCTCCCCGGTTGGACACAGCCGCATCGACCGCCCGGTCTACGTCTTCGCGGGCGACCTCGGCATCCAATAGGCGCTCGGCCGCCGCCTGGGCCAGTTCCGTTGCCACCCCGCGCAACTCCGACAAGGCCTCCGCCTTGGCGGCATCGATGCGGTTGGCCGCCGCCGCCGCTTCCGCGGCCAGGGCGTCAGCCACCTCGGCATTGCGCTTTTCCGCCGCCTGCGCGGCCTCCAAAGCGGCCTGGGCGATAGTGGCCTGGGCTTCGCCACGGGCCTCCGCCAGGGCCGCCTCGTACTCGGCGATCACGGTTTCGGCCTGCGCCTTCAACTGCGCTGCCTGGTCAAGGTCATCGGCGATACGCCCATGCCGGGTTTCCAGCACATCCGCCACCCGGGGCAGGGCCACACGGGCCATCAGCAGGTACAGCGCGATAAAGGAGATCACCAGCCACACCATCTGTGGCGCGAAATCCTCCATCCAGAATTGAGGCATGGTATTGCTCTCCTAATCCTCTCCACCCCGGCGCCAATTCACCGGGGCATGGTCCAACAGCTGGGCACTGCCCAGCCGCCGGCTAGAAGACGAACAGGATAATCAGCGCCACCACGAGGGCGAACAGGGCGATGGCCTCGGTCAAGGCAAAGCCCAGGATCACCCGGCCGAACACGGCCTGGGCCGCACCGGGGTTGCGCATGGCGCCGGCTACGTAGTTGCCGAAAATCAGGCCAATGCCGATACCGGCGCCACCCATGGCGATGGCGGCAAGTCCGGCGCCGATCAGCTTCGCTGCTGCTGGATCCATGATGAAATTCCTATCTTGGCTGGTGAGAAATTGGGGTTGGTTCAAGTAACGATCCGGCCGCCTTTTGCATCAATGCTCAAGATGAATGGCGTCATTGAGGTAGAGGCAGGTCAGAATGGTGAAGACGTAGGCTTGCAGAACGGCGATGGCCACTTCCAGGCCGGTCAGCGCTACGATCAAGACAAAGGGCAGAACACCGAAGACGCCCATTTGCACAACGAAAGTGCCGAACACCTTCAACATGGTGTGGCCGGCGGTCATATTGGCGAACAGACGCACGGAATGGCTGATCGGCCGCATGAAATAGGACAGAACCTCGATCGGGACCACGAGGAACAGCATCACCAACGGCACGCCCTTGGGCACAAAGAAGGAGAGGAAATGCGCGCCATGGCGCGTGATGCCGATAATAGTGACGAGGATGAAGACCGCCAGGGCCAGAGTGATGGTGACGGCGATATGGGAGGTCACGGTGTAACTGTAGGGCAGCATGCCCAGCAGATTGCACATGACGATGAAGCTGAACAGCGAGAAGACGAAGGGGAAATACTTCCGCCCCTCGGCGCCGATGGTTTCCTTGATCATATCGGCGATGAATTCGTACCAGAGTTCCGCCACGGACTGCCAGCGTCCGGGCACCATGGCCCGGCGCGAGGTGGTCAAAACCAGGAACAGAGTGACGACGATGACGGCGGCGAACATGAAAGCGGCCGCCTTGGAGAACGAGATGTCAAGCCCGCCGAGCTGCCAATCGTTCATCCGCCCGATGACGAACTGATACATCGGGCTGCTATGGTCAATCTGGCGATCAACGCTCACGCCTTGTCTCCCTCTCCGTCGTTCCGCGCCCCGCGCTTCGCTTGAAGCGCCTCGGTCGCGGCCGCATCAATACGCAGCGCCGTTCGCACCGCGTTGTTTATGCCCGCCGCCCCGCCGAGAAACAGGAAGACCAGCATGAACCATGGCTTCGTCCCGAACCAATAGTCCAGGGCCCAGCCGATGGCCGTACAAACCACAAGAGCGACGACGATTTCAATGGAAATCCGCCACGCCGCGCCCAGGCCGGCTCCGACCGCCGCATCCGCATCCTGTTCCGCCGCCGATTTTTCCAGGCCGGCGTCCCGGCGGGCCTTGGAAATCCGGCCGCCCAATTCGCCTAGGGAAGGCGTATCCCGGGGGCCGGGGTCTTGCGGATCGGACATGTTGCTCGAAAGCTGCGTCAAGGTCGGAAGCGGGCGCACGATACGGGTTGACCCGGTCCCTGTCAAGGGCCAATGACCCTTACTTAACTAATTGATTTTAAACAATAAACGTTAGATGCGACAATTTTACCCAAGGCCTCATCCGGTGGCCCTGATCCGCTCCGCCCGGGCCAGATCAACCGACAGCAATTGCGACACCCCGCGCTCCGCCATGGTGACGCCATATAGGCGGTCCATGCGGGCCATGGTGTAGGGATGATGCGTGATGATCAAGAAACGGGTGCCGGTGATGCGGGCAATTTCGCCGACCAAGTTCGTAAAGCGTTCCACATTGGCATCGTCCAGGGGTGCGTCCACCTCGTCCAGGACACAGACGGGCGCGGGATTGGTCAGGAATACCGCAAACAGCAGCGCCAGGGCGGTCAGGGCCTGTTCGCCGCCCGAGAGCAGGGAGAGGCTTTGCAGCCGTTTGCCCGGCGGCGAGGCCATGATCTCCAGGCCGGCCTCCAACGGATCATCGGATTCAGTCAGGCTCAAATGCGCCTTGCCGCCGCCAAACAGGCGCACGAACAGGTCCTGGAAATGCCCGTCAACCGCTTTGAAGGCTGCCAGCAGGCGTTCCCGGCCTTCCCGGTTCAGGCTGTAGATGCCCTGGCGCAGGCGGGCGATGGCGCCTTCAAGGTCCTCGCGCTCGGTCACCATGGTGGCCAGTTGCTCTTCGAGTTCCACTGCCTCCTGCTCGGCGCGCAGATTGACGGCACCCATATTGTCCCGTTCCCGCTTCAAGCGTTCCAGCTTGCGCTCCGCCTCTTCCAGGGACGGCAGTTCGGCATCCGCATCGATACCAGCGGCCGCCAGGACCCTCTCGGGAGCACATTCGAGGGTTTCCATGATGCGCCGGGTGATTTCGCCCCGACGCTCTTCGCATTGTTCGACGCCGGCTTCGCCGCGCACCCGTTCTTCCCGGGCCGTCGCGAGCGCCCCTTCGGCCTTGCGCTGGGCCGCGGCCAATTCATCGACCTTGGCTTCCGCCTGGGCCAAATTGTCGGCGGCCTGGTTGCGCGCCTTTTCAGCCGTCTCGATCTGGTCCAGCAATTCCCGCCGCTGGGCCGCAATTTCGGCCGGTTTGCGGCGTAATTGTTCCAACTCTGCTGCGCCCGCTTCGGCCCGGTCCGACAGCTCGGCCAGTTGTGCTTCCGCACCCTGGGCCCGGCGCCGCCAACCGTCCTGCTCGCCAGCGATGGCGGCCAGGCGCTCGGCCCGCGTCGCCGCCTCCGCCCGCAGACGGTCGTGGCGGCTGCGGGCTTCGACCAATTCCGTGCGCTGGCCGGCAACATCCTGTTGCAGGGCCTCCAGGCTGCGGCGCAGATCGTCCAACGGCGGCAGAGCCTGCAACTGCGACCGGGCCTCGGCCATGGCGTTGTTGTTTTCCGCCAGGTCGGCCTCGGTCTGGGTTAGGCTTTCTTCCACTGTGGCCAAACGCGCCGAACGCTGAGCCGCGTCCCGCTCGGCCTTGGCCTGTGCTTCACGCGCCCGATCCTGTCCTTCCCGTGCCAGGCGAGCCGTTTCCCGGGCGCCTGCGCGGTCCCGTTCCGCCTGTGCTACGGCATCGTTCGCTGCGGCCAACGCTTCGGCCGCCTGTTCCAAACCGGGTGCTAGACCGTTGCGCAACTGACGCAGTTCCACCAAGCGGTTGCCTTGAGCCAAGCGGACGGCGGCAGCGGTTTCAGCCCCCGCCGATACCGTGAAACCGTCCCAGCGCCACAAGGCGCCGTTGCGGGTCACCAGGCGCTGACCATAGGCGAGGTCGCCGGCCAGTCGCTCGGCATCCGCCTCGTCCACGACACCAACCTGAGATAGACGCCTCGCAAGGGCATCCGGCGCCTCGACATAGTTCAATAGCGGCGTCGCCCCCGCCGGCAGTCGGGCGGCATCAACCCGCAACGGCAAAGTACGCCAATGCATCGGCGCTGCCTCGTCCATGGGTACGTTCAGATCATCCCCCAAGGCGGCGCCAAGGGCGGCTTCATAGCCAGGCTCCACGGTTACCGCGTCGATCACTGCCGGCCACAAGCCCGCATCGTCCTGGCCCAACAACTCGGCCAGGGCTTTTTCTTCTGCCGCCAATTGTCCGTCTTCCGCCGCGACGCGCTGGCTGGCTTCGCGGGCCTGCGCCAAGGCTTCGCCGGCCGCGCCATGGGCCTCTTCCCGCCGTTCCAGCTCCTCTCCAGCGACTTCCGAGGCTTCAGTGGCCTTGGCCAGAACTTCGTTTGCCTCCTGCAAACGGTCGTCGTCCCGGATTTCCAGGCTAAGACGCTCGTGGGCAGCCTGGGCTTCCTCCCGCCGCTGGGACAGTCTCTCAAGGCGCTGCGCAGCGGCGGCGATGGCCCTTTGCAGGGCATCCCGCCGGGCCGCGCCGTCGGCGACTTCCGCAGTCAGGTTCTGTAACGCAACCTCCCCCTCGGATAGTGCAGTGGCGGCTTCGCTTACCCGTGCTTCGGCCTCCCGACCGGCAGCAGCCTCGTTGTCCTGCTGGGTCCGGATGCGCCCGGCCTCTTCTTCCAGGCGCTCGGTGGTGGCAAGGGCCTCCTTTGCCAAACCGCTTTCCCGCTGTCGGTCGATCTCGATCTGTTGCAAGCGGGCCTGCATCTGCTCGACCGCGTCCGCGATGCGTTGCTCTTCCTGCTCCAGGCCGTCCCGCGCCACGGCCAGGCGATGCAGGGCAGCGGCGCGCGTGGCCTCTTCATTGCGTAGTTCAGGAAGGATATTGGCGGCCTCTGCATGCGCGGTTGTCGCTTGCGCGGCAGCCTCAGTCAGGCGAGCGACCTGGCTATTGGCGCGATCCAGCTTGGCCACCGCCTCCTGCAACTGCCCTTCGGCCCGTTGGAAGAGTAGGTGCAGCTGCACGCCGTCGAAATGCCGGATCTGTTCGCCCACCTTGCGAAAGCGCCGCGCCTGGCGAGCCTGGCGTTTCATGTTCTGCAATTGCGCTTCCAACGCCTGCATGACGTCGTCCAGGCGTTCGAGGTTGTTTTCCGCCGCCCGCAGACGCAATTCCGCCTCGTGGCGCCGGGAGTGCAGGCCGGTGATACCGGCCGCCTCTTCCAGCAACGCCCGGCGCGCTACCGGTTTGGCATTGACCACCTCACCGATGCGGCCCTGACTGACCAGGGAGGGCGAATGGGCACCCGACGCAGCGTCGGCGAACAACAACTGCACATCCCTGGCCCGCATTTCGTTACCATTGATGCGATATGCCGAGCCGCTGTTACGTTCAATGGCCCGGGTCACCTCCAATTCGTCCGCATCGTTCATCGCGGCCGGTGCATTGCGGTCCTGGTTGTCGATCACCAGGGAAACTTCCGCCAGGTTGCGGGAGGGGCGGCCCTGCGAGCCGTTGAAGATGACGTCGTCCATGGCGCCGCCGCGCATCCGCTTGGCCGAGTTTTCGCCCATCACCCAGCGCAAGGCTTCCACTAGGTTCGACTTGCCGCAGCCGTTCGGCCCGACGACGCCCGTCAGGCCCGGTTCGATCTCCAACTCGATGGGATCGACGAAGGACTTGAAACCGCTCAACCGTAACTTGGTAAAATGCACCTATGTGGATCCCTGTCTGTTTACGCTGTTCTTATTTCAAGTAGGTCGCCAGCAGTTCGTCCCACCGGCCGATGGTCATGTTGCCGGAGGTTTTGACGCCATTGACGATGAAACTGGGGGTCGAATCGACACCGAATTCTTTGTTGCCCTTCAGACGGCTCTGCAAAATCATATCGGCCAGTTCCTGACTGCTCATGCAGGCATTGAAACGGGCCTCGGTGAATCCGCCAAGACGGGCGATCTTGGCCAGTTCCATTTGCGGGTTTGAGGATTTGGCCCATTTCGACTGGCTCTTGAACAAAACGTCCAGCATGCCAAAGAATCGTTTCTCGCCGGCACAACGGGCCAACATGGAGGCCTGCAGCGCCAGGGGATCGAAGGGAAACTCCCGGAAGATCATGCGCACTTTGCCGGTATCGATATACTTAGACTTCAGTTCCTTGAACGGCCCCATATGGAAATTGGCGCAATGAGGACAGGTCATGGAGGCATATTCGATGATCGTCACGGGCGCATCCTTGCTGCCCAATGCCATATCGCCCTTGGCATAGCCGGATTCCGCGGCGCGGCTTTCACCAGCATGGAAGGCCAAGAAGACAAGCAAGGCGAAAATGGGCGCAAACACTCTAAATTGGGTCATTCGATCTCCTACCCACTACATGTGGTGTTGATTATAGGGCTGCCATGATGTTCTCACAAGCCTTGGCAGTCCTAGATTGACAAGACATTGGGGCGAAATGGTGGCGATCAAGGCTCGGGATCGCCGGAATTCGGCCCTTCGCCCCTTCGGCTCATAACACTGGCACCGAGGCGCTCCAGGGCATGGCGTAACGCAGGGCTCCGGGTCGGGCCGATCTGGGCCGCGAGGGACGTCGATTCGGCCCTGGTGAGCGGCCGGCGGCTTCTTTCGGGGGCAACTTGCCGTTCCGGCAAGGGACCCTGTATCAGTTTCAGGCGGTCCACGGCGCGATAGCCGTAAAAGCCGTTGATGCGTTCCAGCACCACCGGCGCCATGTGCTGCAATTTTACCGCCGCACCGCCATCAACGCGGATGTGCAATACGGCGCCCGCCACATCACCGCGCCGTTGTTGCAGTTTTTCAGGCGCTGTTACGGCCGCCAGTTCCGGCCCGACAATATCCGACCAGCGGGCGATCACCTCGCCCTCGGCAAAGCCGCGCCGGCGCAGAGCGTTGGCCGTGGCGCGGCGTAAGACGCTGCCGGCGGCGACGGGCCGGTTTTTGAAACGGCGGTTGTTCATTGCGGCTATCTTGCGGCAGAACGTCGCCCGCGTCATCCTGCAAGCCGATCAAACGCCATAAACCTTCGGTGAAGCCCAATTTCTCAGCCGCTCGAAAACCTACTGCCATGGTATGACCGCCAGCACCGAAAGCTGCCCTGGCGGGCCGCGCCGGGACAATTGGCGAATCCCTATCATGTCTGGCTCTCGGAAATCATGCTGCAGCAGACCGTGGTCAAGACCGTCATCCCCTACTACCGGCATTTCCTGCAGCGCTGGCCACAGGTAGCGGATTTGGCGGCAGCGGATCTGGATCAGGTGCTGCATGCCTGGCAGGGTCTTGGCTATTACGCCCGTGCCCGCAACTTACACAAATGCGCGCAGACGATTGTCGCCGAACATGGCGGCACCTTTCCCAACAGCGAATCGGAGCTTCTGAAGCTGCCGGGCATCGGCCCCTATACCGCCGCCGCAATTGCCGCCATTGCATTCGGACACAAGGCCAGCCCCGTGGATGGAAATATCGAACGGGTCATGTCGCGCCTGTTTGCGGTGGCAGAGCCCCTACCCCAATCAAAACCGAAACTGCGGCAACTGGCCGTCACCCTGACGCCGGACCAACGCGCCGGCGATCATGCCCAGGCGCTGATGGATCTGGGCGCGACGGTTTGCCTGCCACGCGCGCCTTTATGCGAGCACTGCCCCATTGATGCGGATTGCAAGGCACTGGATGAAGGTATTGCCGCCGACCTGCCGACGCGATTGCCAAAGTCGGAACGGCCAACGCGCCATGGTGTGGCATTTTGCCTATTCGATGATCGAGGCCGCCTTCTATTTCGGCGGCGGTCGGAGGATGGGCTTTTGGGCGGAATGATGGAGGTTCCGTCCACGCCCTGGCGTGATCAGGCATGGAGCTGGGAAGAAGCCGCTGATTACTCGCCGTTGGCAGCGGATTGGCAGGAACTTCCGGGCACAGTTGTGCACACCTTCACTCACTTTCGCCTTGAACTGACGGTGCGGACCGGTTCGGGTCGACGAAAGGCCATGGATGACGAAGTTTGGCAAGCGACCAAGAACCTAGGGGATTTGGCCCTGCCCAGCGTCATGAAAAAGGTACTGCGCCACGCGCTCTAGATCGGCGTCAGTTCAGTTCCGCCCGCAGTTTCTGGCGCAAAAAGTCTATGGGCACCAACTCGCCCTTCTCTTCGAAGCACCAGAAGGTCCAGCCGTTACAGGCGGGCGCCCCCTGTACTGCTGCGCCCACCTGATGGATGGAGCCGCGGGTCCGATCGGCGACCAAGCTGCCGTCCGCCCGCACGGAGGCGGCGTAGCGGCGCCGGGCATCGTAGAGCCTTGCGCCCGGGCGCAGCATGCCCCGCTCTACCAGCCAGCCAAAGGGGATGCGGGGCAGGGATCGTTTCGAGGGGGTGATATCCAGGTCCTCGCGCTCCAGAGGCGCAACCGCCTCGATCCGCCGACGGGCCATCTCGACATATTCCGGGTCGGCGTCAATGCCGATAAAGTCCCGGCCCAATTTCTTGGCCACCGCCCCCGTCGTGCCGGTGCCAAAGAAGGGATCAAGCACCAAATCGCCCGGATTGGAGCTGGCCAGTAGTATTCGATGCAACAGCGCCTCGGGCTTTTGCGTGGGATGCGCCTTTTGGCCATTCTTTTTCAAACGTTCGGCCCCGGTGCAAATGGGCAGCAACCAGTCGGAACGCATTTGTAGATCTTCGTTCAGGGCCTTCATGGCCTCGTAGTTGAAGGTATAGCCGCGGCCATTTGGGGCCGGCGTGCACCAGATCAGAGTTTCGTGGGCGTTGGTGAAGCGTTTGCCGCGGAAGTTCGGCATGGGGTTGGTTTTGCGCCAGACGATATCGTTCAGGATCCAAAAGCCCATATCCTGCAGGATTGCACCGACCCGGAAGATATTGTGATAACTGCCGATCACCCAAAGGCCGCCCTGGGGCTTGAGCACCCGGCGCACTTCGCCCAGCCAGGCGGCGGTAAAGGCGTCATAGCTGGCGAAATCCTTGAACCGGTCCCAATCATTGTCCACACCGTCGACGCGGCTGTTGTTGGGTCGGTGCAATTCGCCGCTCAATTGCAGATTGTAGGGCGGATCGGCAAAGACAAGATCCACCGAGGCATCGGCCATGGACTGCATCGCCTCGATGCTGTCGCCCAAGTGGATGCTGTTGCGGGCTATTTTGCTGCTTTTGCTCATAACGGCGGCGCATCCTGATCGACTGCGAATCGCCCGTCAACTTGTTTTTTCTTGTGGAGTCAGCCGCTTAGAGGATTTTCCAGAAGCTTTCGAATAGGTGCAAAGCTGCGCCGATGCATCTCATTGGGGCCCAGGCGCGCTAAACCAGCCTGATGTTCGGCTGTGCCATAGCCGGCGTTCCGCTCCCAGCCGAAGCCGGGATAGCGCACCGCCAGTTCGGCCATTTCCCGATCACGGCTCACCTTGGCGATGATGGAGGCAGCGGCGATGGACAGACAACGGGCATCACCCTTGACTAGGCATTGCACGTCACAAGGCAATTCCGGGGCTCGGTTGCCGTCGACCAGGGCATATTTGGGTGGCACAGGCAAGGCGGCCAACGCCCGCTGCATGGCCAGCATGGTGGCGGCGAGGATATTGAGGTGGTCGATCTCCGCCACTTCAGCGCGGCCGACGCCGATCAAGGCCTTGGCGTGGAGTTCGGCGAACAGCGTTTCCCGGCGCTCTTTCGAAAGGGTCTTGGAATCCGCGAGACCGGAAGGCAAATCTTCCGGCTGGAGGATCACAGCCGCCGCTACTACGGGCCCGGCCCAGGGACCCCGGCCCGCTTCGTCGATGCCGCAGACGGGCACGAGACCGCGGTCGGCCGCAGCCCGTTCGAGGTTGTAATCGGCCGTGAACTCAGCTTTTGCCATCGTCCTCCAGGCGGGCATCCTTGCCCTCTTCGTCTTCGCCGTCCCCGACCTCGCGGCGCAAGCGGTTCCTGACGGCAGCATCCATTTGCAGCGAAATCGTCCGGGCGGAATGGGATATGGTCGCCACCGCGCGCGTTTCGGGCGCAAACAGGTTTTCCAGGTATTCCCGCAGGCTCTGCACGTTCATTCCCACAAGACGTTCCAAACGGCGGGAGAAGATCAGCCACAGGGGCGAGAGCATCAAACTTAGGGCAATGACCGAGACGGCGATGCGCCCCCCGGTATCCAGGATCAGGCCCGCGCCCACCCCTGCGGCGACCAGGACAAAGGAGAATTCGCCGATCTGGCCAATAGAAACACCGACAATCCAGGCCCGGGGCCAAGGTTCCCGCAGCAACCGCAGAACGCCTACGTTCATCATGGTTTTGAGCACCGTCACCACGAGGAGAATGCTCAACACCTCTGCCAAGTTTGCCCAGATGAAGGAGACATCAAGCAGCAGGCCAATGGAAACGAAGAACACCATCATCAATACGCTTTGTATGGGGCGGGCGGCGGCCAGCAGGGGCGCCCGGGCCGTGGAGTTACCAATCCACAGGCCGGCCAGAAAGGCGCCGTAGGCCGGCGAAAGGCCCAGGACGGCGGAAACCAGCGCCGCGCCGAAGCAATAGGCCAGCGCCGTGATCGCCGCCAATTCCACGTTGCCGTGAATGGCATGGGCAAAAGGCACCCCAACACGGCTGCGCCGGGTCAAAAGCGCGATCATGGCGGCCAGCAGGGCGACGGCGGCGAAAAGCTTGAAATAGCCGGATGCGTCAATCCCGGTGCCGCCAGCCAGACCATCGATGATCAACAGCATGGGAATGATGGCAAGATCCTGGGCGATCAGCACACCAATCGCGGTGCGCCCCACGGCGGTGCGCAACTCGCCGATATCCTCCAACAGCTTGATAGCCACGGCGGTGGAGGAGACCGCGACAACGAAGCCCATGACGATGGCAGTTTCCGTGCTGCGTTCGAACACTTTGGCCACGATCAGCATGGCCGCGATGGAGAGAAGGATCTGTGCCCCCGCCCCCAGCACGGCGAGACGCAGGACCCGGCGGAAGGCACGCAGGGACAGCTCCATACCGATAACGAACAGAAGCAGCAGCACACCCAGTTCCGCCAGGGTTTCGATGGGGCCCCGGTTGGGAAACAAATCGAAGCCCGACGGGCCGAGGACCACGCCGGCAACGATATAGCCGACGATGGCGGGCTGACGCAGTCGCTGCAGTACCAACCCGAGAATTAGAGCGCCCGCCGCCAGCAGAGCAATTTCGAAGAGTCCATCCGTGTGCATCTGAGGCCTAATCTACCACGGCGCCGGCAAGCAGCAGAAGGTTCAGACAATGAAGAACGTCATACAAGGCGCCAAACGATGCCTGGAATTCGGGCCAGCTCATTCTTGCCCCTTTTGCCCGCAGGCGGCCGTGGATTTGGCGCAAGTTCCGTTTACCGTCGATCTGGGCAATGATCTCCCCTGCACCCGCCGGTACCTCGTATTGTTTTGCGATGCCGCCTAGCGTGGCGCTGAGGCGCGGCGATTTCGACAGACTGGCCGCCAACCGATCCGGCTTCATCTCACGCAACACCGGTACCATATGGGGTTCGAAGCCGCGAGCCTCGCCCCTGTCTTCATCGGAGTTTCCCACTGCATAGAAAACATGGGTCTTCATTGCGCCTGAAAGCTCCTCCGCCAAGGCCCAGCGCTCGATTTGGGGCAGCCCGGCGGCCCGTTCGATCAAGTCCGCATCGTCCAGGTAGGTTTCGGGCGCGTAGGCGCCAGGGGGCAGAAAGCCACTGATACGCAGGTCGGCAGCCGCCAGCAATTCCGCGATTTCGCCGACCAGATAGGCCCGATCCCGGCTATGCAGCAGCAGATCGTAGAAGCCCGCATCATCGCCTGCCAGGTGATCGGCCAGATAATCGTTGCGCTTGAGCCAGTTGCCGTCCGGCAGGCTGGCCACCAAACGTCGGCCCAGGGCCAGACGGTCCTTTGCCGGCCCGTCCCCGGCCAATCGCGCGATGGCCCGCTGAGCCGGATAGACGCCGACGCGGCCCAATTCGCCATAGAGCATCAGGCCCATGCCGCCGCCCGGCGCCAGCACCTCGGATAAGGCGGCCAGGCCCGCCGCGGGTTCGGCCAGATGGTGCAAGACACCGCAGCAATCGATGTAGTCGAACGGCGCCCAGCCCCTTTCAGGCAACGCCAATATGTCGCCCTGATGAAAACTGATGTTGCCTAGGCAACGCACCTTCGCACGCTCTTCCGCGATGGCCAGGGACGCCGCGGAGGCATCCAGATAGGTCACCGAACCCGCGCCCCTGTCAGACAATTGCTGAGCCAGCATGATGGCACCGTCGCCGGTACCGCCACCCGCCACTAGAGCCCGCAAATCCCCGGCCCGGCCGCCGGCCAGGACAAAATGCTCGATCTCCAGAATATGGCTGGGCGAACCGGTAATCAGGCGTTGGCGTTCATCCTCGGGATCGCGGGCCGGATAGGGAAAGTCCTCGTACTGGCGGCGAACGGCCTCGTCATCGGACATGCCCAGTTTGGTCCTAGTCTACCAGCACCACGGCCTTGCCCACCACCTTGCGCTCCACCAGTACATTCAATGCCGCCGGCACTTCCGCAAGGGGGAAGCGGTGGGAGATGTTAGGCCGCAGTTTTCCCTCCCGCAGCCATTGAAACATGATATCCATGTTCTTGCGATGCAGGTCGGGATTGCGCTCTGTCCAGGCGCCCCAGAACACCCCGACAATGGAGCAGTTCTTCAACAGCGCCAGATTTGCCGGCGCCGCCGGAATTCGGCCCGATGCGAATCCGATCACTAGCAGACGTCCGTCCCAATTTATGCAGCGCAAGGACTCGTCAAAAACGTCACCGCCGACGGGATCATAGATCACGTCCGCACCAGCGCCGCCACAGATCTCCTTCACCTTATCCTTGAAGGGGCCGTTCGAATAATTGATGACATGATCGGCGCCATGTTCTGTCACTACCTGCAGCTTTTCATCACTACTGCCGGTGCCGATCACCTTTGCGCCCATGGCCTTGCCGATCTCCACAGCCGAGATGCCGACGCCGCCCGCCGCACCATGTACCAACAGCCATTCGTCCTTGGCTAGCTTGCCCATCTGCATCAATGCGTAGGCTGAGGTGCCGTAGGTGAGGACGAAGGCAGAGCCCAGTTCGTAGCTGATGTCTTCCGGCAGATGCAGGCACTTGATGGCCCGGGCGTTGACTTCTTCGGCGAAGGCGCCGTGGCCGGTCAAGGCAATGACCCTGTCGCCGGGCTTGAAATCGGTGACGCCGGGGCCGACGGCCAGAACATCGCCGGCGCATTCGGAGCCCGGGGGAAAGGGATGTTCAGGCTTGAACTGGTATTTGCCTTCGGTGATCAGGATGTCGGGGAAGTTGACCCCGGCGCAGCGGACCCGGATCCGCACTTCGCCCTCGCCGGGAGGCGGCAGTTCGAAATCCTCCAGCACCAGACTTTCGATCGGGCCGTTTTCCTTACACAACATCGCTTTCATGGTCGGTTTCCCCATATTTTCGAACGTTTTTCGATCTGCTTCGGGAATTAACACAAAGCGTGGGCGTTTGTCGCCCATAGGCGTTAATCTTACTGTGAATCAGTGGATGAGACGGATATGCGCGGCTATTTCGGCATCGGCGTGGAACGGTTAAGCAAGCCTATGAACGCGGGCAATCTGTTCCGATCTGCCCAGGCATTCGGGGCCGGATTCCTGTTCACCGTGGCCGGCACTTATTCTCAACGTCAAGCCCCTTCCGATACCTCGCAATCGACCCACCAGTTGCCCTATTACGAATTCGACGACGTGGACAGCATGCTGTTGCCCGACCGCTGCCAACTGGTGGGCATCGAACTGATCGACGGCGCGGTTGATCTGCCGACCTTTAAGCATCCGATCCGTGCCGCCTATGTTCTGGGTCCCGAGAAAGGCAGCCTCTCGCCCGCTATGCTGGCGCGCTGCGACCATGTCATCAAAATCCCTACCGCGTTTTGCATAAACGTCGCCACTGCCGGTGCCATCGTGATGTACGACCGTGCCGTCTCCCTGGGCCGCTTCGGCCAGCGCGCCGTTTTCAGCCGCAATCCGGGGGAGCCGGCAACACCGCATGTGCAGGGCGCGCAGAAGTTCCGGAAGAAATAGCAATTCGCGCCCAAGCCACAGAGCTTGATCTGGAAAATGCCGGGGCCGGGCCTTATGTTGTCGCTATGAAAAGGACCATTCTGATTCTCGCCGCCGTGGCGGCCATGTTTTCCCTTTGCGGCACGGCCCAGGCGGCCAAGCCGAAAAGCCTGTTAAAAAATCCCGGCGCCTGGGGCGCCTTTTCTTTGAAGGAGGGCAAGGGACGGGCTTGCTATATGGCCGGCCAGCCGAACGACAGCAAACCCACCAACGTCAGGCGTGATCCCATCTGGGTACTGGTGACCCATCGCCCCTACAAAAAGATCAAGGGCGAGGTGGGGGTCTATGTTGGATATCCACTGAAGCCCGGCAGTACGGTAACGGTGGACGTGGACGGCAAGACGTTCAAGCTCTACACCGTCGACGACACCGCCTGGGTGGAAAAGCCCAAAACAGAGGCGACGCTGGTGTCCGCCATGCGGGCGGGCCGCAAGATGATCATCAAGGGCACCTCGAAGCGGGGCACCAATACGACCGACACATATTCCCTGAAGGGCTTTACCCGCGCCCACAAGGCCATCAACCGGGCCTGTAAAGTCAAATGAGCCAACTGACCGCCACCGCCCGCGACAGCGGGGATGAAATACCGTCCCTGGTAGGCATGACCCGCCCGGAATTGACGGCGGCGGTGGCTGGCCTGGACGTGCCGGAGCGGCAGCAGAAAATGCGGGTGGGTCAGCTTTGGAAATGGATCTACAACCGGGGCGCGTCCGATTTCGACACGATGACCGATCTGGGCAAGGAATTACGCCAGCATCTTCAAGACAACTTCAACGTGGCACGGCCCGGGATCGCGACCCAGCAGACCTCTACCGACGGCACCATAAAATGGCTCCTCCGCCTGGCCGACGGCAACGAGATCGAGATGGTGTATATCCCGGACGAGGATCATGGCGCCCTGTGCATGTCCTCTCAGGTGGGTTGCACTCTAAATTGCCGTTTCTGCCACACCGGCACAATGCCCATGGTGCGCAATCTGACGGCGGGGGAAATCCTGGGCCAGTTCATGCTGGCCCGCGACCAATTGGACGACTGGCCGAGGGACGATGGGCGACGGAAGATTTCCACCATCGTCATGATGGGCATGGGCGAACCCCTGCTGAACTATGACAACGTGGCCCAGGCACTGCAAATTGTCATGGACAGTGACGGCATTGCCCTTTCCCGACGGGCCATCACGTTGTCGACCGCAGGCCTGGTGCCGGCCATGGAACGATGCGGTCGGGAATTGCGTGTCAATCTGGCGGTTTCGTTGCATGCGGTGCGGGACGACGTGCGCGACGTACTGGTGCCGTTGAACCGACGCTATCCCATCGCCGAGTTGATGCGCGCCTGCCGCGAATACCCCTCCGCCAACAATGCCCGGCGCATCACCTTCGAATACGTCATGTTGCAGGAAGTCAATGACAGCCTGGAGGATGCCCGCGAACTGGTGCGCCTGCTACACGGCCTGCCCGCAAAGATTAACCTGATCCCTTTCAACCCATGGCCTGGCGCGCCCTATGAATGCAGCTCCAACAACCGCATTCGCCGCTTCGCCAATCTATTGAACGACGCCGGCTATTCGGCGCCCATTCGAACGCCTCGGGGCCGGGACATCATGGCTGCATGCGGCCAGTTGAAATCCGACAGCGAAAAGAAACGTCGCTCTGCCGTTAGCGGCTGATACCCGCCCTTCGGAACGTGGCGATGACTTGGTTGCGACGCTGCTCCTGGGCTAAATCCAGCGCCGTTCGACCGGTGAAGTCCGTCAGCGTGGCATCCGCTCCGGCCGAGAGCAGCGCGTTGACGGCAAAATCGCTGCCGGCACCCGCGGCCCGCATCAATGCGGTCTCGCCCTGTTTGTTGGCGTGATCGACGGCGGCACCGGCTTCGAGCAATATTTCGATGATTTCGTCATGATCGTTGATGGCAGCGTGGATCAAGGCGGTATTGCCTTCATCCTCCACCAAGTCCGTGTGGGCGCCGTGGGATAGCAGCAATTCCACCACATCAATGGCACCGATGCGGGCTGCGACGATCAACGCTGTCAAACGGTCGCCACCGCGCACGTTGGCCGAGGAGCCCGCCAGGATCGCCTTTTGCGCGTCCGCCAGATTGCCCCTTTCGGCCGCATCGAACAGGGGATCGGGGCCAAGGACCTGAGCGGCCGCAAATCCTGGAAATAGAACCAGGCAAATCAGTAGGACAAAAATGGAGGCTTTGGCGTTCTTCATTGGAAACGACTGCGGCACATACAACACAAAATCATCACCAGCGATTGGGGCTGGATATTTCATACTAACCGATTGTGCTAGATTACCGCCATGGTTGGGAGAAGAAACCTGTTGGCGGGCTGCCTATTTGGCGGATGGATGCTGCTGCCGGCCCGGTTCGTCATGGGCGGGGAGCGCTTCCTGGCCGGCGTTACGGATTTGCCGCTGATGCCTGGACTGCGGGAAGTCGAGGACGCCGCCCTGATTTTCGACAAGCCCGATGGCCGCCTCATCAAGGCGGCCGCCACCGGCAATGCAAGCGAGCCGGCGCTGTGGCAATTCTACGATGAAACCCTGCCCCAACTTGGCTGGCGGCGCCTGGGACATGGACATTTTGCCCGTGACGGCGAAACATTGCGCATCGTCGTGGAAAAAAATGACTCCAATCTGACCGTGCGCTTTGCTATTGCGCCTGGAAACGAGTAGTGCGACGGCCCAGACGGGCGGCGAAACATCGACAACCACAGCATCGGCAATCAGAGTGAGGAGACGGGCTCATGGCATATGACAATATCCTGGTGGATACCAAGGGCGGCGTGGGCATCATTACCCTTGATCGGCCCGAGGCCTTGAATGCCTTGAATTCGGAACTTGTCGGCGAACTAGGCCAGGCCCTGGATGCCTTCGAGGCGGACGATGCGATCGGCTGCATCATTCTCACCGGCAGTTCCAAAGCCTTTGCCGCGGGCGCCGATATCACGGAAATGGCGCCCAAATCCTACATGGATGTCTATCGCGAGGATTTCATCACCAAGAACTGGGAACGGGTCAGCCAGTGTCGCAAACCGATCATTGCCGCCGTCGCCGGTTTCGCCCTGGGGGGCGGCTGCGAAATGGCCATGATGTGCGACATTGTCATCGCTGCCGACAATGCCAAGTTCGGCCAGCCAGAGATCAATCTGGGCATCATACCGGGCGCTGGCGGCACCCAGCGCCTAACCCGCTTCATCGGCAAATCCAAGGCCATGGAAATGGTGCTGACCGGACATATGATGTCGGCGGAAGAAGCTGAGCGCGCCGGCCTCGCCAGCCGTGTCGTGGAATTGGACAATTTGATGGAAGAGGCCATGGCGGTGGCTGAAAAAATCTGCAAACTGTCCCAGCCGGTGGTGATGATTGCCAAGGAATGCGTCAACCGGGCCTATGAAAGCACCCTTGCCGAAGGTGTCCGATTCGAACGCCGGATGTTCCATTCCACCTTCTCGACCGAAGACAAGGCGGAAGGCATGGCCGCCTTTGTTGAGAAGCGTACCGCGCAGTTCAAGCATCGTTAGGGCGGCGGCACATTACATTATTTGCAGCCCGGGTTCCGATTGATTATGACTCGCTTCTGCCGACGCACATCCTGCCGTGCGGGCTTGTAAAGGGTTGACGCTGCGGGGAGGTCGCCAAGCGCCATGAAATTGCTTTCAGGAAACAGTAACCGGCCCCTGTCTGAAGCCATCGCCGCCTATCTTGAAACGCCCCTGACCAATGCGGATGTGCGGCGCTTTTCGGATATGGAAGTGTTCGTTGAGATTCACGAAAACGTCCGCGGCGAGGATGTGTTCATTATCCAATCTACCTCGTCGCCCGCCAACGACAACCTGATGGAACTGCTGGTCTGCATCGATGCCTTGCGCCGCGCCTCGGCCCGGCGCATCACTGCCGTCCTGCCTTATTTTGGCTATGCCCGCCAGGACCGAAAACCCGGCCCGCGCACGCCGATCTCGGCCAAGCTTGTAGCCAATCTGATCACCACCGCCGGCGCCGATAGGGTCCTAACCCTTGATCTGCATGCCGGCCAGATCCAGGGTTTTTTCGATATCCCGACAGACAATCTGTTCGCCGGGCCGGTCTTCACCCGGGAGATCGCCGAGCATTGCGGCGACGAGAAGTTGGTCATGGTTTCCCCCGATACCGGTGGCGTGGTGCGTACCCGGGCCCTGGCGAAACGGCTGAGCGCCGATCTGGCGATCGTCGACAAACGGCGGGAACGGGCTGGAATGTCGGAAGTCATGAACATTATCGGCGATGTGGACGGCCGTACCTGCGTTTTGGTGGACGATATCGTCGATTCCGCTGGTACATTGTGCAATGCGGCGGAAGCTTTGAAGAACGCCGGCGCGACGCGGGTCTTCGCCTACGTCACCCACGGCGTGCTTTCGGGCGGCGCCGTGGCGCGGGTCACCTCTTCCGCCCTGGAACATCTCTCGGTGACGGATTCCATTGCCGCTACCGAAGCCATGCGGGTGGCTCACAACATCCGCTCCATCCCCATCGCGCCGTTGCTAGGCGAAGCGATCCGGCGGATCAGCGAGGAAACCTCGGTTTCGTCCCTGTTCGAATAGGCCGGCAAATAGCCCGCCAAAGGGTTTGAGTTTTCCGTTTATTGCGCGTATATGGGCGGCTTCCAACGGCGTAGGCGGGCCTGACCCCGAACCAATCGCAGGCTGACGACGGCACCCCTGGAGGCCAGCAGCCCGCATCGGACGTATCCAAGCCCGGTTGCGCCGCGACTTGATGGAGCAATGATAAATGTCTGAGAACATTATTACAGTTGAACTACGTGACCGGGTCGGCAAGGGGGCCGCCCGGGCGGCAAGGCGCGCGGGTCTGGTACCCGGCGTCGTCTATGGTGACAAGGCGCCGCCCCAGCCGATTACGGTCGACCGCAAACAGATGGACAAGCTGCTGCAACAGCCGGGTCTGTTCAATACCCTGTATGAGTTGCAGGCGGGCGACAAGAAGCAGCAGGTGCTGCCCCGTGATGTGCAGTTGGACGTGGTCACGGATGTGCCGCTGCATGTGGATTTCCTGCGGCTGTCGGACGCCACCGAGATCACCATCAACGTGCCCGTCGTGTTTCTGAACGAAGATGAATCGGAAGGCCTGAAGCAGGGCGGCGTTCTGAATATCGTCCGCCATCAGATCGAAGTGCGCTGCAAGGCCGGTGCCATTCCGCAGTCCATCGAACTTGATCTGGCAGGGTCGGATATTGGCGATTCCATCCATATCTCTGCCGTGACCCTTCCCGACGGCGTGGTTCCGACCATCACCGATCGTGACTTCACCATCGTCACCATCGCCGCCCCGACCATCCATGTGGAACCGGTCGACGAAGAGGAGATGGAAGGCGAAGAAGGCGAATTGCTGGAAGGCGTCGAGGGCGAGGAAGCCCCGGCCGAAGAGGGCGCGGAAGAGGAGAGCGCGGAGGAATAATCCCCCGCGCCCATATGCAGATCGGGGACTGAGCCCATGTTGTTATTGGTGGGGTTGGGCAATCCCGGAAGCAAATACGCCGACAACCGGCACAATATCGGTTTCATGGCGGTGGACGAAATCGTCCGCCGCCATGGCTTTTCGCCTGCCCGCAAGCGATTTCAGGGTTTGGTCAGCGAAGGCAGGCTGGGCGGCGAGAAGGTTTTGGCGCTGAAGCCCCAGACCTTTATGAACGAATCCGGCCGCAGCGTGGCCGAGGCAGCCCGGTTCTACAAAATCGCCAGCGAGGATATCGTGGTGATACATGATGAGCTGGACCTCGCGCCCGGCAAACTGCGCGTCAAACAAGGCGGCGGACTGGCCGGTCACAACGGCCTGCGCAGCCTTGCGGCTCATGTTGGCAAGGACTTCCGCCGCATTCGTCTCGGCGTCGGCCATCCGGGCGACAAGGGCAAGGTCATGGGCCATGTCCTGCGGGATTTCGCCAAGGCGGACGATGAATGGCTGGACCCCCTGATCGATGCGATCGGCGAGGCCGCGCCGTTGTTGGCCAATAACGATGACGCCGCCTTCGCTACCAAGGTGGCGCTGATCCTGAAACCGCCGGTGCATAAACCCAAGCCCGAGAACCTGCCTGGGGAGGCCACCCC
The DNA here is from genome assembly GCA_964344935.1 of uncultured Rhodospirillaceae bacterium. GTDB lineage: Bacteria > Pseudomonadota > Alphaproteobacteria. Next base: position 354,019 of record CAYFPL010000003.1, on the reverse strand, counting down.
GCCCGGCGACGTCGGCAGTCAATCCAACACCTGAAAGCCCCGCAGTCTTAACCAGGTGCGGGTGACACCGAGGAGGTTGCCGTAGTCATCGGTCCAGACCCGCCGGCCCGCATCAGCCGCCAGGGGCCGCCAGTGGTGCCATTTGGGTATCTGCCGCAACGGCAGAAGATCCCTTTCCCTACGGGCGATGACCACCCAGGTGGAGGCGAAATGGAACTTTTTCTCATTGCCCCGATCGTCCTGGACGTAGCCGACGGCGCCGGCGTCCGCGGCGAGATCGGCCAGCACTGACCGCAGATCAAGATGCCGGTTGGAGATGTTGAACATGATCACGCCATCTGGGGTCAATCGGGAGATATAGAGAGCCATGGCTTCCCGGGTCAAAAGATGCATGGGAATGGAATCGGAGGAAAAGGCATCGACGATCAGCAGATCGAAGGCGGGCCCGCCTTCCCGTGCCAGAGCCAGCCGTCCATCGCCAATGACGACCCGGGCTTTTGGGGCGCAGTCTGCGAGATAATGAAAGAAGCGTTGATCCCTGGCTATCCTGGCCACGGTGGGATCGATCTCGAAAAACGTCCAGGTTCGCCCCGGCCGCTGGTAGCAGGCGGCGGTACCGATGCCCAGGCCGATACCGGCGATCTTGTCCAGGCGGTCGTCAAAGGCACCGATCACCTGCCCTAAGGGTCCGTCCGGGTGATAATAGGAGAGCGGCGTCCGCCGCAGCGACGGGTCCACGTACTGCACGCCATGGCGGGTGGTGCCGTGTTTTAGGGTCAGAACCTGGCCCTTGTCCTCGGCCTTGGCGACGACGCGATTTACGCCGTAGATGCTGCGTTCTACATGGATCACCTCACCGCCCTTGTCATAAGCGCCGGCGGTGAGCAGCGCCGCCACGGCAATGGCCAGCAGCAACGGCCGCCTACGGCAGCCATAGGCCAATAGGGCCGCGGGAACCAGGTAGGCCAGCAGCCAGCCCAGGGCAAGATCGTCAGGCGCAAGACCCAGCATTCGGGGCAATAGCAACAGGGCCAGAAGCAGGGCCAACGGCAGCGCCTTCGCCGGGGTCATGGGGTCCCTGTCCTGCCGCGGGCGCAGCAGACAGGCGGCGGCGATGGCAATGGGGTATTCCAGGATCGTGTCGAACAGGAATGGCGCGCAAAGAGCGGTAAAAGCACCGCCCAGGACGCCGCCCAGGGCCATCCAGAGATAGAACTCGGTCAATCGGGCCGGCGCCGGACGCCGCTTCGCCAATTCCCCATGGCAAGCCAGGGCGATGAAAAAAAAGACCACCAGATGCAGGCTCAGCACAAGGCGCAGGGAGCCGATCTGCCAATGAAACAGTATGGCCAGTATCAACACCAGCGGCACCTGGGTGAACACGGCAACCCTGTGAGAAATCATCGGCCGCCGGGCGAAGACGATGACGAATGTGCCAAGATACAGAATTAGCGGCAGCACCCACAGCAGGGGCACAGAGGCCAGGTCCGTCGTGATGTGCTGGGTCACTGCCAGCAACAGGGTCGACGGCACGAAGGCCAGAGCCAGCCAATGCAGGCGCCGGCGCCAATCAACCTGATCGGATGGATCCGACATGACTTCGCCGTTGCCCCTGGCTCCATCTGTCAGGCCAGCAGCCTTCAAGTGCCAGGCGCAGGCCCCAATCAGCATCGCCAGTAAGGCAAAACCAAGTGTCCAGGCGAAACTCTGCCCGCCCAATGTGAGCGTGGGTTCCAGCAAGGCGGGATAGGCCGCAAGCGCCGCGATGGATCCCAAATTGCTGGCCCCGTAAAGGAAGTAGGGATTACCTGCATCTCTATGCCCAGTGCGGGCGAACCAGCTTTGCAGCATTGGCGCCGTCGCCGCCAGGGCGAGAAACGGCAGGCCAAGGGACCGCGTCAATAGCCCCAGAAACCAAAGCGCCGCGCCGTCGCCCGGCGGCGGTTGCAGATTGTCTTCAAGGGCGATGGGCAGGGCGGCGAACGCCATTGCCAGCAAGACCAGGTGCACGAACGCCTGCCACTTCGGCCGCAGCCATTTTTGTCCCAGATGGGCATAGAGATAACCGGCCAGAAGGGCACTTTGGAAGAACACCATGGCGATGTTCCATACCGCAGGCGCGCCGCCGAGGAGCGGCAGCGCCATCTTCGAAAACATGGGCTGTACCCAGAACAGCAGCAATGCGCCCAGGCCCAAGGTAACCCCATACAAAACCAGCATGACCCGCATTGCCCCTTGGCCGATCTCCCGCGGCCAAACTACCCGCGAAAACGGGGCTGGACAAACCGGGGCGCGGGGGGTATGCCCCGCCGTCCCCCAAATTTGCCGGTAAGTTTGCAAGGTCAGCGGAGCAGTAAATGGGTTTCAAATGCGGCATCGTCGGGCTGCCCAACGTGGGCAAGTCCACCCTGTTCAATGCCCTGACCAAGACAGCCGCGGCGGCGGCGGAGAACTATCCCTTTTGCACCATCGAGCCCAATGTGGGCCAGGTTCCGGTCCCCGACCCCCGCCTGCAGCGCATCGCCGACATTGCGCGGCCCAAGAAAGTGGTCCCGACATTGTTGGCTTTTGTCGACATCGCCGGCCTGGTACGCGGTGCGTCCAAGGGCGAAGGCCTCGGCAACCAGTTCCTGGGCAACATCCGCGAGGTGGATGCGGTTCTCCACGTCCTCCGCTGTTTCGAGGACGAGAACGTCACCCATGTGGACGGCACAATCGATCCGGTGGGCGATGCCGCGACTGTGAATACGGAACTGATGCTGGCGGACCTGGAAAGCCTGGAAAAACGTATCCAGGGCGCCATCAAGCGCGAAAGAGGTGGCGACAAGGAGGCGACGAAGCAACTTGCGCTGATGAGCCGCATCAACGAGGCGCTGCAGGATGGCAAGCCGGCCCGGGATGTGCCCATTTCGGCGGAGGAAGAGAAACGCCTGCGCCAATTGCAGCTGCTCACCACCAAGCCGGTGCTTTACATCTGTAACGTTGACGAAGCGTCGGCGGCCACTGGCAACAAATATAGCGAGGCCGTGGCCGAAATGGCAGCAAAGGAAGGCGCCGGCGTCGTGGTCATCTCCGCCAGTATCGAAGCGGAACTGGCGCAACTTGACGATGGCGAAGAGAAGGCCGCTTTTCTGGACGACCTGGGGCTGGAGGAGGCCGGCTTGGACCGGGTGATCAGGGCCGGCTATGACCTCCTGGGCCTACTCACATTCTTTACAGCCGGCCCCAACGAGGCCCGCGCCTGGACCGTGCCCAGCGGCACCCTGGCCCCGGCCGCCGCCGGCACCATCCACGGCGATTTCGAACGCGGCTTTATCCGCGCCGAAACCATCGCTTATGACGACTATCTCTCTTGCAACGGCGAGCAAGGCGCCAAGGATGCCGGCCGCATGCGGGCCGAGGGTCGCGACTACGTGGTCAAGGACGCCGACGTTCTATTGTTCCGTTTCAACGTCTAGACCTAGCTTCCAATGCCCGCGAATAGGGCGCGACGACGGCCTTGGATTATCTTACCGAGGGCGTGCTCCAAAATTGCATCGACCCACGTTACCCCGTCGCAACGGATCGAGCTGGCCCGTCTTAGTTTGACCCGCGTTTCCGGCTCGCTGTCACCTCGTGCAAAATCCAATAACCGGGCGTGGCATAGAGGCGTGGCATAGAACCGGGAACATCGACAACAGGCCTTCGGCCTGACGAGGACGGGAACGAGATCGAACCGTCTCGATCAGAACCCGATTTCAGACAGACAGTTTTCCTTAAGCGTAGGAAATGCTGATGGTCTCGGCCACCATGACGGGCCGGTCGGAACCTTCCATTTCCATTTGCACATCCGAGATGATGCGTACGCCGTCGCCCTTGACGTCTTCCACCGCCTTCAGAGTGGAGCGCATGCGCACCTTGGCGCCTGCCGGAACCATGCCGGTGAAGCGTACCTTGTTGGAGCCGTAGTTGATGCCCCGGCTGGATTTCTCGATCCGCATGATCTGCGAGCCGAGACGGGGCACGAGCGAGAGGGTCAGGTAGCCGTGGGCAATGGTGTTGCCGATGGGCAGTTCCCGCTTGGCCCGTTCCACATCCACATGGATCCATTGATGATCGCCGGTGGCATCGGCGAATTTGTCGATCATCTCCTGGTCCACGGTGACCCATTCGCTGACGCCCATTTCCTCGCCTACATGGCTTTTCAGATCGTTCGGTGTCGCGACGGTAAGCATGGCAATTCCTCCCAGTTGGCCTCTTATGGTCTTTAAACCACAGCCCGTCCTATGCTGCAATCAGAGCAGGGATAGCTGGTCGTCGGTGGCCAGGGGCGCCTGGAACTGGCTGCAATCAAGGCTTCCATCCTCCCGCCCCCGGCGCAGGTCAAGGCGTTTGCAGGCCAGTTCGAAGCGCTGTCCGATCAGTTCCGCATAAGGACCCGCGCCCACCATGCGCTGATGGAACTTCGGGTCATAGTCCTTGCCGCCCCGGGCCTCGCGGATATGGCGCATGATGCGCTCGGCCCTCTCGGGATAGTGCTCTTCCAGCCATTCCCGCCACAGGGCCTTGATCTCCAGCGGCAGGCGCAAAAGGATGTAGCCCGCCCCCTGTGCGCCGTTGGCCGCCGCCCGGCCCAAAATCGCCTCCATCTCCATATCCGTCAGGGCCGGGATCACCGGGGCCACCATCACCGCCGTGGGTATGCCGGCCTTGGCCAGGGCCGCGATGGCGGCGAGGCGCCGCTCCGGCGTCGGCGCCCGGGGCTCCATGGCCCGGGCCAGTGGCCGTTCCAGGGTGGTCACGGATACCGCCACCTTGACCAGGCCTCGTTCCGCCATCTTGCCGAGAATATCAATGTCCCGGCAGACCAGGTTGGACTTGGTGACGATGGACACCGGATGGTTGAACCGCGCCAGAACCTTCAGCAGTTCCCGGGTCACCGAGAGGCGCCGCTCCACCGGCTGGTAGGGATCGGTGTTGGTGCCCATGGCCATGACCCGGCATTTGTAACCGCGCCGGCGCAATTCCCTCTCCAACACCGCCGGCGCGTCAGGCTTGAAGGACAGCTTGCTTTCGAAATCCAAACCAGGCGACAGGCCCAGCCAGGCATGGGTCGGCCGCGCGAAACAATAGATGCAGCCATGTTCACAGCCCCGGTAGGGATTGACGGAGCGGTCGAAGCCGATATCGGGGGATTCGTTGAAGCTGATGACCTTGCGCGAGGCATCCCGGGTCAGGGAGGTCGTCAGGCTGGGCGGCGGCTGGTCGAGACTGCCCCAACCGTCATCGCACCATTCCCGCTCGTGCGCTTCGTAGCGGCCCGCATGGTTGCTGACGGCGCCCCGGCCGCGCCGGCCAACGGGATGCATGCGTGCTGTGGTGTCCTCGTCCCTTTCCATAGCCGGCGGACTCTACGCCTCGGCCTGAAAGAGTCAAGAACAAAACAAGAACATTTGCGTTTTCAGATTTTCGGCTATAAAGACCGCCATGATCACTGTCGTCATTCCCACCCTGAACGCTGCGGAAACCCTTGGCGCCGCGCTGGCTTGCCTCGAGGCGGGTCGGGACAGCGGCCTGATTGGTGAAGTGGTGGTGAGCGACGGCGGCTCCCAAGACGCGACAGTGGAACGAGCGAAGGAAGCCGGCGCCAAGGTCATATCAGGGCCTCCCGGTCGGGGCGGGCAACTACAGCGGGGCGCGGTGGCCGCGGGAGGAGAATGGCTACTGTTCCTGCACAGTGACACCGTTCTGGATGCGGAATGGCTGTTTGCAGCGGAGGATTTCATTGCGGATTCGGATAACGGCAGCCGGGCCGCGGTGTTCCGCTTCGCCCTGGACGACGACGGACCCAGCGCCCGTCGTCTGGAACGGCTGGTGGCCTGGCGTTGTGACAGACTGGGCCTGCCGTATGGCGATCAGGGATTGCTGCTGTCCCGGCGCTTCTACGGCCGCCTCGGTGGCTTTAGGGACATACCCCTGATGGAGGATGTGGACCTAGTGCGCCGTGGCGGCCGGCGGCGCCTGGGGGTGCTAGACGTACCGGCGCGGACCTCGGCCCAACGCTATCGCAGGGAGGGCTATTGGCGCCGTTCCCTTCGCAATCTGGTCTGCCTCGGCCTCTTTTTCCTGCATCTGCCACCGCGCCATATCGCCAAGCTTTACGGATGAAAAAGGGTCACTTGGTCATATTCGTGAAGGCGCCCCGCCTGGGCGCTGTCAAAACCCGTCTTGGTGCGGAAATCGGGCACATCAACGCCTGGCGCTTTTACAAATCCATGCTGGCGAGGCTGTGGCGCCATTTTGGCAAAGAGCGCTGTTGGCATACCAGCCTTGCCATCAGCCCCGACCGGGGAGCGGCACGCTGGCCGCGAGCATTGCAGCGCCGCGGTCAGGGCCAGGGTGGCCTTGGCCGCCGCATGGCCCGCGCCATGGCGGGCAGCGACGGCCCCGTGGTTCTGGTCGGCGGCGATATCCCGGATCTGCGCAGCGGCCATATCCGCCAGGCCTTTCGCGCCCTGCGCCGGGCCGATACGGTGTTCGGCCCGGCGGAAGATGGCGGCTATTGGCTGGTGGGCCTGCGCCGGGGACGATGGGCGGATCGGCTTTTCCGAAATGTGCGCTGGTCAAGCGCCCATGCTCTGGCTGATACGATTGCGAACCTGCCAGTCACCGCAAGATATGTGAAACTTGAAACCTTAAGGGATGTGGATACGGCGGCAGACTTCGCGGCCTATTCAAGATGCTCCCGCAACCGGGGCATCAGTTCCGCGAAATTGCAGGGGCGGAAGCGGATATCCAGTTGATCCTTGAGGATATGGTCCCAGCCGTCACGGCACGCCCCAGGCGAGCCGGGCAAGGCGAACAAATAGGTGCCATTGGCGACGCCGGCGGTGGCGCGGGACTGGATGGTTGAAGTACCGATGAACTTGAAGCTGATTTGGCGGAATATTTCGCCAAAACCAGCGATTTCTTTTTCGTAGACCTGAGCAAAGGCCTCGGGCGTTACGTCCCGGCCCGTGACGCCGGTGCCGCCGGTAGAGATGACCGCCTCGACGCCGTCGTCCCCGATCCAGGTCCGCAATTGCCCGGTAATGTCAGGTATGTCGTCGGTGACGATGACCCGATCGGCCAGATTGTGGCCATATTCTGTCAACCGTTGGACCAGAATGTCGCCGGATTTGTCGTCCTCCAAGCTGCGGCTATCAGAAACCGTCATCACCGCGATGTTAATGGGGCGGAAAGTCAGGCTTTCGTCAATTCCGGGCATTGCGCGCTACCGAGGTCGTTGCGTTGTCCAATTGGAGATAGACCGGCCAATCACCGGAAGCGACGGCGTCGAGCGAGGGACTGTTCTGACCCAGGCGCTCCCTGTAGATCCAGAAATTGGTCACCACGCGTTCCACGAACAAGCGGCTCTCCCGCCAGGGAATGCTCTCCACAAACAACAGGGGATCACCGTCATATTCGGCCTTGCGCAGCCATTTGCGCAGATTACCGGGACCGGCATTGTAGGCCACTGCAAGGCGGAACAAATCCCCCTTGATCCGCTGCTCGCCCAGCAGATGAGATAGATATTTTTGCCCCAGTTCCAGGTTATAGGCCGGGTCGAACAATTTCGATCTGTTCCGCCAACGCAAGGTGCGGTCACCTGCCACGAATGACGCCGTGCGCGGCATCAACTGCATCAGGCCACGGGCGCCGACCGGACTCTTGGCGCGTTCGTTGAAGCCGGACTCCTGGCGCATGAAGGCGTAAATCAGGGCCCGGTCGACGGCAAAGCCCTGCTCGGGCTGCCACGGGGGCATGGGGAAAAGCGCCTGATCATAAGGCCTGTCATCGGTGCCCCGGACGCCATGCGCCATGCGCATCTGCATGGCCGGCAGGTCCAATTCATAGGCCAGGGCCAAGAGTGCCGGTCCATTTAAATGATCACCGAGCAGATAGCTGCGGCGCAGTTCGCGTTCCGCCGAATGCCGCCGACCCACTTGGGCCAGTGCAATGGCCCGCCGGGCGCCGGGAATGTTGTCGACCCGGGCGATTCCCTCCGTGGTCAGCGCCGGCGCCTTCCATTGCAGGTCCGGCTCGATACCCAATTGCCGCGCCGCGATCAGGCCATAGAAGGTCCGCGGATATTCGCTGGCGATCCGCAACAACGGATTGACCTTCGCCGGCTGACGGTCGACTAGGTAGGCCCGTGCCGCCCAAAAGGCCCCGGCGGCTCTATTCCAACCGTCCGCCTTGCGGGAATGGGCCAGGGCTTCGAAATGCCGGGACGCTTTCGAGATATCGCCAAGCCGCCAGGCGGACAAACCGGCGATCCAGTCGGCGTTGGAAAGATGAGCCCGGGAACGATCCGCCGCCGGGCCGGCCAAGGCTAGGGCCTTTTTGGCGTTGCCTCGGTAAAACCAGCCGCCCGCGATCCGCGTCAACAGGGCATCCCTCTCCACTGTATCCAGCAGTCTTCTGATAGCTTTATTGTCCAGATATCTTTGCGATGAGGTCAGAATTTCCCGCCGCACATTGCGGTGAATTTTGTATTTGATCTGCCGCACCCGGCGGTGCTGGGCCCGTGACCGTTTGCGTGGCGAGCGGTAGTCGATTTCGAACGACAGATCCGCATAGCCACGGGCACTGCGCGGCCCGATGGGCGCTTTGGGCGCGCGATAGCCCTTGGGCCGGCGGCGCAGAGCCAACCGATAGACCCGCTTGGCGCCGGGATGATCGGCATAGTGGTCCATCCACTTCTTTAGTTCCAGGTATTTGGAGCGGTATTTTGTGGGGTGCATATAGCGCTGGAACAGCACATGCCCCATTAGCAAATCGTCATCGAGACGCTTGATCAGACGATCCGCGGCCTTCCACTTGCCTTCTGTCTGCAAAGCGAAGATGCGGCGATAGAGAACCATGTCCTGCTCGCCGAGGATTCTGGGCAGGCCGACCTCGTCGTCCACGGCTGCCCTCTCACCGGCAACTGCCACGTTGACGGGATCCAGCAACTGGTTGGCCAGAGGTCCCGAAGACAGCGGCAGCATAGCCAGGCCAACGATCCCCATAACCCAGACCAACGCGGGTCCGAAAATACGAACGCACCGCTTACAGAAATGGACGTCCTCCGACATGGCTCAGCTAATAGCCCATTGAGGCATGACCGGCAAGCCAGCCTTTCCAAGGCGTCTACCAGATATAGCGTGTTACTTTTTCTGACCCACGCGATGTTGACGTCAAGACATATCTTGCAAACGTGCCTGAATGGCAAGCAGGTCAATCCAAGCCAATCGCTTCAGGGCTGGCTGGCGCAATAGATAGGCGGGATGGAAGATTGGCATGGCAGATATGCTGGTTTCTTCGCCTGCGCCGCCGACGGGATAATCGAACCATTTGCCGCGCATCCGGGTAATCCCGGACGTGCTGTCCAGAAGTGTGCTAGCAGCTGTTCCGCCGACGAAAACCAACACTCGTGGATTTACAAGTTCGATATGCCGGCGAATAAAGGGCAGGCACATGGTGGTTTCCTCCGCCGTCGGCTTACGGTTACCGGGCGGCCGCCAGGCCAGCATGTTGGTGATGTAAGCGTTCTCGCGGTTCAGTCCAATTGAGGCCAGCATACGGTCCAGCAGTTGCCCCGACACGCCGACGAACGGCAGGCCCTGTCGGTCCTCGTCGGCACCGGGCGCCTCGCCCACCAGCATGACATCAGCGTCTGGATTGCCAGCGCCGAAAACTGTGTTGGCGGCGGTTTTTTTCAAAGGGCAAAGATCGAACCCTTCCATAACCGCACGCAGGGCATCCAGATCGGCCGCGGCTGCCGCCAGTTGCCGCGCCGAGACGGCCGCCTCCGTCTCTCCCGGTCCGGGGACCTGGACAGGCTGCGCCGGCGCGACCGGCGCACGGGACGGCAGCTCCTGTTCAGACCGCGCTGGCGCCTTGCTTTCAGCAAACCTGTCGACGGCTATGGTCCCGATGACCTCGTCCACACCGGCATCGACATAGAAATTCAGCGCCGCGAGATATTTCTCTGTATGCTGCATGTGGGGAAACTATCACGGTCGCCAGCTATGGGACAGCTTGCCGCCGGACTGTGCCGGCACCAATATATTCTGCAGGCCAAGGTTTTGGCGGCGGCATTGACCCAAGACAGGTTTCAGCGGCATAAGGTGGCGTAAATTCTGACGGCGGCAATAGGGATCGAGTGACCATGGAACGCGAATCGATGCAAGTGGATGTGCTGATCGTGGGCGCCGGACCGGCGGGCCTATCGGCCGCGATCCGCCTGATGCAGCTGGCGGAAGGCGCCGGCAAGGAACTCTCGGTTTGCGTCATTGAAAAAGGTTCGGAAGTTGGCGCCCACATCATGTCGGGAGCGGTCATGGAACCGCGCGCCTTGGACGAATTGATGCCCGATTGGCAGGACCGCGGCGCGCCCTTGAACGTCCCTGTCACAAAGGAACGGTTCATGTTCCTGACGGCTGTCAATTCCATACCATTTCCCACATTCCTATTGCCAAAGGCGACGCACAACAAGGGCAATTACATTATTTCTCTGGGCAACGTTTGCCGCTGGCTGGCTGAACAGGCTGAAGCCATGGGCGTGGAAATTTATCCAGGCTTCGCAGCGTCCGAATTGCTGTTTCATGACGACGGCCGGGTCAAGGGCGTGGTTACCGGTGTCATGGGGATCGATGCCCAGGGCGAACAAAAGGCGACCTACGAGCCGGGGATGGAACTGCACGGCAAGTATGTTCTGTTCGGGGAAGGCTGTCGTGGCTCTCTGTCGAAGCAGCTAATCGAGCGGTTCGACCTGGAAAAGGACTGCCAGCCACAGACTTACGGCATCGGCCTCAAGGAACTGTGGGAAGTCCCAGACGAAGTGCACCAGGAAGGCTTGGTGGTACATACGGCCGGCTGGCCCATGGACAACGCCACATACGGCGGTTCATTCCTTTACCACCTCGACAACAACCAGGTGGCCATCGGCTTTGTCATAGGACTCGATTATCAAAACCCGCATCTCTCGCCGTTCGACGAGTTTCAGCGCTACAAGACCCATCCCGATGTCAGTTGTTATCTCGAAGGCGGCAAGCGCATCGCCTATGGCGCCCGCGCCCTGACCGAGGGTGGCCTGCAATCGATCCCCGGACTGATATTTCCCGGCGGTGCCCTGATGGGCTGCGCCGCCGGCTTCATGAACGTGCCCAAGATCAAGGGCAGCCACAATGCCATCAAGACAGGTATGCTGGCGGCGGAAGCTGCGTTCGAATCTCTTCAAGCTGCTGATGACGACGGGCAGGAACTGCCGGCACCATTGTTGGCGGGCTACCCGGAAGCCCTGCGTGATAGTTGGGTCTGGAAGGAGCTGACGGCGGTACGGAATTTCAGACCGGCCTTTTCCAAATGGGGGCTTATTGGTGGCACCTTGTATGGCGGCATCGATCAGTTCCTGGGCGGTCATGTGCCCTGGACGCTGAAGCATCCGCACCGTGATCACGAATGTTTGAAGCCCAAGGATCAATGTAAGGTGATCGAATATCCCAAGCCGGACGGTGTGTTCAGCTTCGATCGGCCAGGGTCGGTGTTTGTGTCGAACACCAATCACGAGGAAGACCAGCCAGTGCACCTAAAATTGGCGGATCCTGATAAACCGATTGATCATAATTTGGCGCTATATGATGCTCCAGAGCAACGCTATTGCCCGGCCGGCGTGTATGAAATTCTTACCGACGACGACGGCAGCAACGCGCGGCTGCAGATCAACGCGCAGAATTGTCTGCATTGCAAGACTTGCGATATCAAGGATCCGACACAGAATATTACCTGGACAGTGCCGGAGGGAACGGGTGGACCGAACTATCCAAACATGTAAACCCAGCCTAAAGGTTGCGGCCCTCGTCGCGACGGCGTTTCTATGCCTGCCCGTGCTATCGGGCTGTGTCGACAATACCGGCAACGGCAAGATTGCCGCCATGGAAGCGGAAGCACAGCCGCCCACGTCATCGTCTCCTTTGGGTCACTATCTTTCGGCCCGGCTGGCCAGGGACCAGTTGGATTCGGGCCGTGCCGCTGATTTTTATGACGTTGCACTCGCCGCCAATCCAGAGAACCAGGCACTTCTTCATCAAACCATGGTCCTGATGCTGGCAGAGGGGCGAATGGAGGAAGCGATCGCTTTGGCGAAGCGGCGCATTGCCAAGCGCAGCGACGCTGCCATGGCGAGATTGATTTTGGCTTCTGAAGCCATCAAGCGCGACGATTTAGCGGCGGCCCGATCGCATTTGGAAGAAACCGAGCGGAAGAACTACATGGCGCTGCTGCAGCCCATGTTGTTGGCTTGGGTGAACGCCGGCGAGGACCGTTACGAAGATGCCATCAAGGCCATCGAGCAATTGCGCAAACGAAAAGTCTTCGCACCGTTCCAGAACTATCACACCGCCATGATCAGTGACTTCGCAGGCCATGAGGAACCCGCCAGGGCCGCCTTCGAAGCGACCATGAAGGGCAATGCCAACCGGGCCACCCGGGTGAGCCTAAACTATGGCGGCTTTCTGAGCCGCAGCGGCGACCGCGATGAGGCTTTGAAGCTTTTCGGGCGTATTTTGGAAGGCAACCCAAATAACCCGGTTATCACAAGAGGACGCGAAACACTGGAGAGCGGCGGCACAATGTGGCCGCCCGTCACCACCACCGCCGACGGCGTGGCTGAAGCTTTCCTGTCCGCTGGCTTCGCGATATCTGGCTCGCGGGGCGGCGAGACGGCGCGTATCTATTCGCAACTGGCTCTTTACCTCCGTCCCGATTTGGATGCTGGGCGCATGCTTCTGGCGGAAGTCCTAGAAAGCGAACAGCGCCACGAAGATGCCATCGCGGCCTATCGACTGGTCTCGAAGGACTCCGCCTATCACTGGAACGCCCGCATCCGTATCGCCACCAACATGAACCAGCTGGACCGTTTCGACGAAACGGTGGCGCTGCTACGGGAAATGGCCGCGGAGCGGCCCGACGATACATCCGCCCTGATTACCGTGGCCCGGGTACTGCGGTCCCAGGACCGTTTCGAAGAAACGATCGCGACCTACAACGAGATCATGGAACGGACCCTGCGCAAAAGCGGCACTTTAAAGCGGCAGCATTGGGTGCTGTTGTATGAACGGGGCGTCGCCTACGAGCGTTCCAAGAACTGGCCGCCGGCGGAAGCGGACTTCCTGAAGGCATTGGAACTTCGACCCGATGAGCCCAGGGTACTCAACTATCTCGGATATTCCTGGATCGACCAGGGCGTGCATTTGGAGCGGGCCCGTAAGATGATCGAGACCGCCGTGGCCAAAAGGCCGAACGACGGTTACGTGGTCGACAGCCTCGGCTGGGTCTTCTATCGCCTGGGCCAGTATGAGGAAGCGGTCAAACATCTGGAGCGGGCCGTGGAGCTGCGCCCCCAGGACCCGATCATCAACGACCATCTGGGCGACGCGTATTGGCGCGCCGGGCGCAGGTTGGAGGCCCGCTTTCAATGGAGCCATGCCATCGATCTTGGCGCCGAGGAAGACATGATTCCGCAAATCATGGAGAAACAGGCCAATGGGCTAGGCCCGCCCGAAACCATTGGCCAGGACAAGGTCGACAAAAAAAAGAACGGTGGTTGAGCGCCGGAGGATGCCGGACGGCGGGGGCAAATGGCTGGCGCGGGCAAAGATCAATCTGTTTCTTCACGTCACGGGCCGCCGCCCGGACGGCTATCATTGTCTCCACAGTCTGGTGGTATTCACCGATCTGGGCGATGTTCTGACAGTAGCGCCCAGTGAAGATCTGACATTATCCATCAGCGGTCCATTTGCTGATGACCTTGCATGCGAAGATGACAATCTAGTGTTGCGAGCTGCCCGTCTATTGGCGGAGGCCGCGGGCATAGAAGCAAGAGCACGGATCCATTTGGAAAAAGTGCTGCCAGTCGCAGCGGGCATTGGCGGCGGCTCAGCTGACGCGGCTGCGACAATATTGGCCCTTTGTGATTTGTGGCGCATCGAAATGTCCGACCGGGAACTGCGCGGAGTGGCTGCACGCCTGGGCGCCGATGTGCCTGTTTGTCTGAACAGTCGGCCGAGTTTGATCAGCGGCATAGGTCATGACATCGCGCCTGTGCGGCTTCTGCCGCCTTTCGCCTTGCTTCTGGTCAACGCAAACCAAGCCCTGGCAACGGCCGAAGTGTTCAATCAGCTAGCGAAAGCTTTTGCGCCTTCGACTCCCTGGCCAAAGACGCCGGTGTCTGATTTGGCAGCCGCTCTGGCGACCACCCGCAACGACCTTGAGCCACCGGCCCGGCAATTGGCACCGGTGATTGTGCAAGTGCTGGAGTCGTTGACGCCCCTACCCGGCTGCAGACTGGCTCGCATGTCGGGTTCGGGCGCTACTTGTTTCGGGCTGTTCGACAGCATCACCGAAGCCCGCGCCGCGGCCAGCACCTTGACCGACCGGCAACCTGACTGGTGGGTCGAGGCCAGTAGCGTCGCGGGGTTGTCGCAATGCTAACAGGGATTTGGGCCAGGACGGGATTACGGACGCTGACGGTCATCTTGGCGCTTTTCACTTTGGCGGCTTGTGACCGGGAAAACTTCAACACTAGCGAATTGCTTAACCCTTCGCTGCTGACAGAAGGGAATAGCGATATCGCCCGGACGTTCGATCAAGCCCTGGTCGTACTACCGCGCCAGCGGGGACAGGAGCCTCTGGTCGGAAAGATGTCCGAACGGGCCGTCACCACCTTTCTGGCTAGGCTGCCCTCAGCATGGCGCTATCCGACCATTCTTTATATGCACGGCTGTACTGGCTACGGCAGTACGGAGCCGTTGCTGCGACTTGCCAAGGCGGGTTTCGCGATCATCGCGCCGAACAGCTTTGCCCGCCGATATCGACCCTTGCAGTGCCGCCCATCTGAACAGACCGGCGGCGAGAACATATTTGTCTTCGATTTCCGCTTAGTCGAGATCAGCTATGCCCTGCAGCGCATGGCTGCACTGTCCTGGGTCAACAACGACCGGCTCTATCTGGTCGGTACTTCCGAAGGAGGTGTCGCGGCAGCTCTATACCGTGGCGAAGAATTCCGCGCCCGCGTTATTGCTCAATGGACATGCCACGGCCTACCTTTCGTGCGCGGCTTGGCGGCGCCCCAGGGTGAGCCGGTAATGTCCATCGTACGCAGCGATGATCCCTGGTACCAGCCTGACCGCACAAAGGGACAATTGGGCCACTGTGGCGCCTTCTTCAAGACGCCGGCAACTTCCCGTTCACTGGTGATCGATGGTGGCAATGCCCATGACATCTGGGGGCACGCCGGTGCCATGGCCGCGGTTCTGGAATTTCTCACCAGTCATTGACCTACAGTAAGCCTATCGCGAGACGTCATGGACCTCGTCAGCTTCCGCCGGCATAGTCCCAGCGTCATTTTCGCCAGGCGGAAAATTTCGTCCCCCGATCGCGACCAAATCCACTACCAACGATGCGATGCCAAGATCGGCATGCACCCGCACCGGCATTGCCCGTGTGCCACTGCGCAGGGGGGTAATCCATAGGTCGACCCAATCCGGACGGGCAAATTGAGGCATCCAGCTGCGCCGTGACTTGCCGGCAATCAGATTTCGTCGAATTCGACAATGGCGCGCCGGCCCAGAATAGACCGGGCCCTTGGTTATGCCCTCGGGAAGCGATTTCGATATGACGTCGTATCGCCTTCGTCCATCGAAGATCTTGGCGCGAACGTCGCAACTTTCCGACTGCGAAGTCTGTAGCATTGCGCGAAAAAGTGCCGTCAAGGGATCGACCGTGCCGACAATCAAATTTTTGGGAACTACTTCGCGTTCGTCTTCTTCGGCACTTGGTTTGACATCGAAACGAATGCCTTCGGGTCGGGAATACTCGATTGCGACGTCCCTCGTTTTTCCGGCCCAGGTGCCCGTCCCCCAATACTGGATTGGACGGATCGTGGAACCGGACAATTTGCCGTGCACCTCGTTCTGGCCGCGAAATTCAATCAGAAAGTCCATGATCCCATGGGTTCGGGCCTTAGTTTCAATTCGATACCCGCCTTCGCCCGAATGCAGGATGATATCGAATGAGCCCGCCAAAACGCCACCTATGCGAATATCATACGACAGCATTGCAGGGATTTCGGCCATTGTGTTGGCCCGGGCATTTTCTAACATGGCCAGTATCGATAATAAAAATGTAAGCGATATCAACGGTCTACGAGATTCGCCCATGCACGAACCGCTGAACATGATCGGATTAATATAGTTTCGAATCATCCCGTTCGATCGATCGTTTGATTTTTGGTAACAATATTATTAACCTTTTGCAGGCATACAAAAAAATCCTGTGGATGTTCCATTGAACTGCAAATTGCGATTTGTTGCAATGTTGCCACAATATGTGTTTTTCTTGCTGCGGCCAATCATAGCCCCTTGCGAAGGCATTGGAATATCCGTACGTTGCGCTTGATTGTTAAAAGAGAAATTTATTGGTTGGTGACTAAGTTCGATCTTTCACTGATGTTTTGATTGAGAGGTCAGGTTACAGAATTCGGGTGTCAGGCAGAATGTTTCGAGTCCAGGTTTTTTTTTACTTGTGACCAATAGCTGTTGCTTGACGTTGGTAAAGTCGCTAAGATTTCGGCGTGGTTTCAATTGGAGGTCCTCGGCAATGGTCGTTAAAAAGACACTGACTGCATTTGGTTTGGCAATCGCACTAGCGGCGGCACCTACATTTGCCTATGCGCAGTCGCAAGCGGCAAAGACTGGTAGTGGCACAACAACCGGCGTTACAGCAGGTCAGTCAGAAGCAGGAGCTGGCTTGGCCGGTTTGAGCGCTGGCGCGATTGCGGCAGGGGTGGCTGTTGCCGCTGCAATTGCTGTTGCGGCTGCTGCCGCTTCGAGCGACAGCGATTCATTGAATACGACTGACGCGTCAAGCAATACGGGTACCAATACAAACTAACGCCGTCACCTGTATCTTTTTACAATAGGCAGCCCGCAGAATAGCGGGTTGTCTATTGTTGTCTGAGTAGTCTTGCTGCAATAAGGGCGCATTGATCGCCAGCAGCATGAAACAGCCCATGTGTTAACCCACGGCATACGCCAACCTCCATAAGCGCCGTTGCAAACCTGTCACTTGCCCCACAACACCTTTTTCTGTCTGAATTGTGGGGTACAATGGTGAGCCATGGACAAGCATACCAGCCAGGAAACGGCTTTTGGCGGCGGTTCGATCTTGCCGCCGCCTCACGGGCTACATATTCCATTTCGTCCTGATGAGGACGCGATCCCGGGGTCAGCCCTGGACATTCATCTGGCACGAGTGTTGCCGGAATGGATTGACTACAATGGCCATTTGAATATGGCCTACTATGTTCTGATGTTCGACAATGCCACTGATCGATTCTTCGACCTCATCGATCTCGGCGTTGACTATGTGGCACGGTGCAATCATTCCGCCTTTGTACTGGAAACCCATGTCACCTATCGCCAGGAAGTGGGCCTGGACGATTTGTTGCGATTTACTTTCCAGATTATTGATGCCGATGAAAAGCGGCTCCATTACTATTTCGAAATGTATCACGCAGACCAAGGTTTTTTGGCCGCGACGTCGGAGCAAATCGCCATGCATGTGAATCTTCAGGCACGCCGGTCGGCTACTTTCCCACCAGAGATGAAAGCGCGCATCGACGCCTTTCTCATCGCCCAGGCTGAGCTGCCAAGACCCGACGGGGTCGGTCGTTCCATCGGCATTCGCGCCAAGACCTGATAATCCATGGGTATCGCCGGGCAATTCGCGCGCACCCGACGTATACTGCGTAATGACCAGGCTCTAATGGCGGTGGTCGCCGCCGTGGTCGGCGTGCTGGTCGCCTACGCTGCGATTGGCTTTCGCCTCGGTATCGGCAGCGTGCAATGGCTGTCCTATGGCGAGTTCAGCGAAAGATTGGTCAGCCGGGTCGCAGAATTACCGGTCTGGCAGGTTCTACTTGTCCCCACCATCGGTGGCCTGTTGGTGGGTCTCTTCCTGCAATACGTCATGCCCGGCGGCCGGGCCATGGGGGTAGCCCACGTCATCGAGGCCATGGCGCTCAAGAACGGCCGCATGCGATTTCGCGACGGCATCGCTGCCGCCTGCGTCAGCATTATGTCCCTTGGCGTCGGCGCCTCCGCAGGGCGTGAAGGCCCCATGGTGCATTTGGGCGCCTCTATCGCCGGCGGCATGACACAGCGTCTGGGCCTTTCCCCCCATTTGGCGCGCACTCTGCTCGGCTGCGGCGTTGCAGCCTCCGTGGCCGCTTCCTTCAACGCCCCCATCGCAGGTGTCTTTTTCGCCCTCGAGGTGATTATCGGCCACTATGCCCTCTCTGCCTTTGCCCCTGTGGTTATCGCCTCCGTCGCTGGCACCGTGGTCTGCCGGGCGCACCTTGGTGAACAACCTGCTTTCCTTCTGCCGCAGTTCGGAATCAATTCGGCCTGGGAGTTCCCGGCCTTCCTAGTGCTCGGCGCTGTTTGCGCCGCGGTCGCGATGATCTTCATGTGGTCGATATTCTATGCCGAACGAGTCGTCGACAGCCTCAGAGTACCCAACTGGATCAAGCCCGCCGCGGGTGGTCTGGCGGTCGGAGCCATCGGCGTTGAATTTCCCCACGTCCTCGGCGTCGGTTACGAAACCACGGATGCGGCCCTGAAGGAGCTGCTGCCGTTGTGGCTATTGATGCTGCTGATACCGCTCAAGACCGCCGCCACGGCCATTAGCATCGGTTGCCGCTTTGGCGGCGGCGTGTTCTCGCCGTCCCTTTGCATTGGCGCCATGACGGGCGCTGCCTTTGGCATTATCGCGGCCAGCGTCTTTCCGCATCTTGCCGCTTCTCATGGGGCCTATGCCATAATCGGCATGTCGGCGGTCGCGGCCGCCACGCTTGGCGCACCCATCTCCACGATCCTGATCGTTTTCGAATTGACCGGCGACTATCAGATCACGGTAGCCGTCATGGTAGCGACCTCGGTCGCGACAGTGATCGTGCAGGGCATCCAGGGGCGCAGCTTCTTCCATTGGCAGTTGGAGAACCGCGGCCTCAACCTGCGCGGCGGGAGGGCCCGACACTTATTACAAACCCTCACCGTACGGGATGTACTGGCGAAAGACTTCGATCGCATTTCCGAACGCACCTCGATCGCTGAAATCAAGTCCATGTTCGCGCGGCTGCCCCACGGAACGTTCGTGGTCGTTGACGGCGATGAAAAACTTGTCGGCACCATCTCGTTCGCCGATTTGAAGCATATCGGGTTCGACAGCGGATTGGACAGTCTCATAAATGCCCGGGACGTGGCCCATACCCAGGCGCCTGCACCACTTGCCACTGATACACTGGAGGAAGTGTTGGCGGTTATGGATGTATCGGGAGAGGAGCATCTTGCGGTCATTGAAGCACCGGACGATCGCCGTGTCCTGGGCATCGTCCATCACGCCGATGTACTACGCGCCTATAACCGGGCCTTGCTGGAAGCTCAAGCTGAAGAACATGACGACGACCGACGCCTCAACGGCGTCGATCGTTAATAATATCGATGCCAGATATTTCTAGGCAGGTTCGTCCTCGCCTTGAGGGTCATCCTGAAGTCTGTCGCGAATGTTTCGGCCGTCCAAGTCCTGGCGCCGTCGTTCCTCTTCCATCTCCAAACGGACGCGATCGTCCTTGCGGCGGCCGTGGCGAACCCGATTGCGCGCGGCTTGCGATTTCTTTTCAGCCTTTTGTTTTGCCTTGCGAAAGTGGTTGAGATTGATGATCTCGGCCATGCTTTCGCTCCTTCTCTGTCAGCCGGCGGTCCGAATCTATTTTCCACCCCAAAAATGCGCCTATATAGATTAGGCTATATGGCTGCGCATGCAAGCCATGTAATTCTGCTGTAGGCCACAAATTGCGTGCCGGGAGTCTGCCTTGAAGAAACTTCTCATTGGCCTTGTCGTCCTGATCGTGGTGCTGATCGCTGCTTTGCTGATCGGTCCCAGTTTCATCAACTGGAATAACCACAAGGCGGAGATCATCGCTGCTGTACGCGATGCCACCGGGCGGGAATTGGCCATCGACGGCGACATCAGTTTGCGAATCATCCCGGCGCCCGCGCTGTCGGTCAACGCGGTTCGTCTGGCCGGCCTGCCTGATAGCAGTTCGGCGCCATTATTGTCGCTAAAGGCACTGGAAGTGCGCGTCGCCCTGGCGCCGTTGATATCTGGCGAAATCCAGGTTACATCCGTTCGCCTGATCGAGCCGGCTATCAACCTGGAAGTCCTGGCAGATGGCCGTGCGAACTGGCAGTTCGAAACGCCTCCCTCGGACGTATCAGCGGGTCAGCCTGGCGCCGGAGCGGCCGACGTGGCCCTGTCACTGGACAAGCTGGCCGTCGAGAACGCCACCTTTATATACAATGATCGCACATCCGGCCTGGAAGAACGGGCCGAAAAAGTGAATCTTGAAGGTTCGGCGGCCTCTCTAAAAGGGCCCTTTCATTTCGAAGGGACAGCCTTGGCCCGAGGCTTGCCGCTGGGTTTCGACCTTTCCGTCGATACCATCGAAACAGGAAAACCAATCGGGCTCCGCCTGATCACGAAACTGGCCGGAGACACGGCGCAGGCGGCCTTTACCGGACGCATTGAACAACTGGAGGACGCTCCCCGCCTAGTTGGCCAAGTCAACGTCAAGACGGAAAATGTAGCGGCTCTGCAAAGCGCACTGCTTAAGGGCAGCGAGGCTCATCCTATCCTGCGCCAGCACCTCGAACTCAAGGCCTCTTTGGATGCCTCGGCCAAGGCGGCAACCCTGAACCGAATTGACCTTGCGTTCGGGCCCGTCCAGGGCGGCGGTGCCGTTACCGTGACCATGGGCGACACACCCACCTACGATCTGGCCCTCGCCATCAGCCGCCTGGATCTCGACCGCTTGATGGAGGACACAGGCGAAACGGAATCGTCAAAGAAACCAACAAATCCCGACGGCAAAACGGCTTCCGCAGCACCAACGATACCCGCCATACCAGACAACATTCAGGGCAGCGTCGTCGTTACCATCGAGGGTTTGCGCTATCGTGGCGGCGTCGTCTCGCAGGTGCAACTGGATGCCTCCGCGGAAGGAGGCGTTCTGCGCCTCGAGCGTTTATCGGCCCTGCTGCCGGGCGGCTCGGATCTGCGCCTGTCCGGCGACGCCTTAAGCAAGGACGGCGCCCCGCGTTTCAACGGTACGGTCGAATTGGCGTCGAACAATCTGCGCGGGCTATTGAACTGGATGGACGTCAACCCGACGAACATTCCTTCCGGCCGCCTGGCCAATATGGTGCTGACTTCCAACTTCAACCTGGACCCCCAGCAGGCACAAATCACCAAACTGAACTTGCGCCTGGACAGCACATCGATCGAAGGCGCCGCCACCATACTGCTGCAATCCCGCCCCTCTTTTGGACTCGCCTTGAATATCGACCGGGTCAACCTAGACGGCTATATGCCCACCGGGACAGAAGCGCCCCGGAACGCCAATCGGCAACAAAGCCAAGAGAAAAACGGCGAGAAAGCGTCTGCGCCCCTGGCCATACTTGAAACATTCGACAGCAACATGGTCATAAACGTCGGCGAACTGGCATACAGCGCCGCACCAATTCGCGGTATTTCGCTTGAGGTTGGTTTGGCGGCGGGCAAGTTGAATATCCGTAAGGCGATGGTCAGGGATCTTGCCGGCGCCAGTCTATCCATGAGCGGCAGCGGCGAAGGCTTTGCCAATGAACCGACAGGCAAGGCGAAGTTCCGTCTTCGGGCCAAGACCACTAAGGGTCTGGCGCGCTTGGCTGGCGTCGAACTACCCGTGCCGGCGGAACGGTTAAAGGGCCTGACCCTTGACGGCGACCTGTCCGGCGGGGCGAATGCACTGACGTTCGATCTCCGCTCCACCCTAGCCGGACTGAAAGCCAAGATTAAGGGCAATGCGGCGGATCTGGCAGAGGACCTGAACGCGGACATGACCCTCGATCTGCAGCATGCCAGCCTGGCGGCACTTTCCAGGACTTTCGACCTGGGCATCAAGCCCCTGGCCCGTGCCGACCGGCCGCTCGCCTTGAGTGGCAGCCTTAAGGGCGGACTGTCTGCCATGGATGTAGATCTGACGGCGAAGGCAGCGGGTGGTGAAGTTCGTGCCAAGGGCGCTCTGTCTGAAGTAGACAAGACACCTCGAGTCGATCTGACCGTGGATGCGGCACATCAAGATCTGGTGAAGCTGCTGGCGGCCATCGGCAACGAATTCCCGGCCGGCCAGAAGTCTCCTGGCGCCGTTAAACTCAGCACCAAGGTTCGGGGTAGTGGCGACCGCTTCGACCTCAGCGACATTAATGGCAAGGTCGGCACTTTCGAGTTAGCCGGCCAGGCAGGTATCGATTTGGCTGGTACCCGGCCGAAACTGTCCGCAGACCTTAGAGCCGGCAACGTCGTTGTCGATCATTTTCTTGGCGCCGCATCAGCCGCCGACAGCCAGGCCGGCGGCGGCGCGGCCTCTGGCGGCCAGGCGCGCCGCGGGGGCGATGGCCGCTGGTCCCGCGAAGCGATCGATCTGGGCGCCATGCAAACCCTGGACGCCGATATCAAACTGGCGGCGAAAAAGCTGGAGTTCCAGCGATATCCTTTCGTCGAACCGAAGCTACATCTTACTCTCGCCGACGGCGTCATGCAGGTCGAGGAACTGACAGGCCGGCTATTCAAAGGCAATGTGGGCTTGCGCGCCACCTTGAACTCCCGACCCTTGCCTGCCCTGGGCTTGTCGGTGCAGTTGCGCGGCGGCGATATCAACCAGGCCATGCGCACGGCGCTGGAGATGGACCAAATCACAGGACTCTTGGATTTCACCGGCCAGTTCCAGACGGCCGGCTCCAGCCAGTGGGATCTGGTCAACGCCCTCTCGGGCCAAGCCAAGGTTCATTCAGAGAACGGCGTGATCCGCGGCTTTGATATGAAAAGCTTTTCAGAACGCCTGGGTCGTTTGAATAAGGCACCCGATTTCCTAAACCTGGTGCAACGCACCTTCTCAGGCGGCGAAACCAAGTACCAGGTCGTTGACGGCACCTGGAATATCAAGAACGGCGTCGCCGAGACCAGCGATATGCAGGCCAAGCTGGATGCCTCGGAGGCCACTGTGAAAGGAAGGGTCCGCCTGCCCGCCTGGAACATGGATCTGCGTGCTGTTCTGCGACTGACGGAACACCGCGACGCCCCGGACATGGGGGTGCACCTATTTGGTCCCTTGGACCAGCCCCAGCGCGACCTGAAGACGGCGCAACTGGAACGCTGGTTGTTGGCCCGTCTTGGCCGCGAACTGCTGGGCAAGAGCTCCAAGACCAAGGGTCTAGGCAAACTGCTCGAGGCGGTCACGGGTGGCGGCCGGGCTCCAGCGCCGCAGACATCGCAGCCGACCCAGGTGCAACCCAGCCAGCCGCAACCGACCGTGCCGCAGCCGACACAGCCCCAACAACCGCAGCAACAGGAAGCCAGACCTGGCGATCCTACGCAGCAATTGATCCAAGGCCTGTTCAAAGCCTTGAAGAAATAGCCCCTTCAGCGGATCGGCGAGAAATCCGCTGGCCGCAATATCTTGTTCTGCTGTCGCCGCAAAGCGCCCATGGCGCCCGATTTCTTTTTGTAGGCGATCCAGTCCGGATCCTGCGCCATGGCGGCGCGGCGCACTTCCCGGTCCGCCAGGTTGTCATAAGCCCACATGAACACCGCCTGATTGATGGGCCCGATTTCGGTGGTGAAGAAACCAAGCAAATTGTTCAGATGTCTCTCCTGCACCGGGAGGCCGTGGTCGCGGTAGAGCGCCACCCAGGCATCGATCTTGCCGGGATGAAAGTCGTAGGTGCGGTGATCAATGATCATCAATAGCTCCCCCCTGCCTGGCGGCCTCGCGCAAGCGGCCTAGAATGTAGACCCGTACCGCACGGCTAAGACCAGCAGTGCGCTGGGCATCGATTTCGGAAATCAAGTCCGTCATGCTGCACCCATCGGCCGCGGCCAAGCGGCGCAACTCGTCCCAAAAGGCCCGCTCCATGGATAGGCTGGTTTGATGGCCGGCGATGCGAAAGCTGCGCCGCAGCAGTTCTTCGCCTTCTCCTGCCATGGCAGTAGGGTCTATTTTGGCCCCAGCATCTTGTTCGGCTGCACAAAGCGATCGAAATCCGCCTCGGCCACTAGTTTCAGCTGCATCGCCGATTCCCGAAGGGTCAACCCCTTTACGTGGGCGTTCTTTGCGATTTTGGTAGCGTTGTCATAGCCGATATGTGGTGCCAGCGCGGTGACCAGCATCAGGGACTGAGCCATCAACTCATCGATCCGGCGTTCGTTGGCTTTGATGCCCACAACGCAATTGTCGGTGAAGCTGACGGCGGCGTCGCCCAGCAACTGGATCGACTGCAACAGGGAATAAATCATCACCGGCTTGAACACGTTCAGTTCCATATGTCCCGTAGCGCCGGCCACACTTACCGTGGTGTGGTTGCCGATGACCTGAGCGCACACCATGGTCAAGGCTTCACACTGAGTCGGGTTCACCTTGCCGGGCATGATAGAGGAGCCGGGCTCGTTCTCGGGCAGGGCCAGTTCGCCCAGCCCCGAACGCGGGCCGGAGCCGAGGAGCCGGATATCATTGGCGATCTTCATCAACGACGCGGCCAGTGTGTTCATGGCGCCCGAGGCCTCGACGACCGCATCGTGGGCCGCCAATGCCTCGAACTTGTTGGGCGCCGTCTTGAACGGCAAGCCGGTGATGGTAGCAATGTGCCCGGCGACGCTTTTGTCAAAGCCCTTGGGTGCATTGAGACCCGTGCCCACCGCCGTGCCGCCCTGAGCCAATAGATAGAGCCGCGGCAGGGTATCCTTGACGCGCGCCATACCGTTCTTGACTTGCGCCGCATAGCCGGAGAATTCCTGACCCAGGGTCAGGGGCGTGGCGTCCTGCAGGTGGGTGCGGCCAATCTTGATCAGCTGGTTGTACTCCCTGGCCTTAGCCTCAAGAGCACCGTGCAGATGCGAGAGAGCGGGCAGCAGCAAATCATGGATCTGCCGCACCGCCGCCACATGCATTACGGTGGGAAAGGTATCGTTGGAGCTTTGGCTCATATTGCAGTGGTCATTGGGGTGCACCGGCGATTTGCTGCCCATCTTGCCCTTCAGGATTTCGATGGCCCTGTTCGAAATCACCTCATTGGCATTCATATTACTCTGCGTGCCCGAGCCCGTTTGCCAGACCACCAAGGGGAAATGATCGTCCAGCTTGCCCGCGGCGACTTCCTTGGCGGCGCGGACAATGGCCCGGCCCCGTCGCTTGTCTAAGACGCCCAGTTCCATATTGGCTTCCGCCGCCGCCTGTTTGACGATGCCGAAGGCATGCACCGCTGGAACGGGCATCTGTTCCCAACCGATCTTGAAGTTTTGCCTTGAACGCTGGGTCTGGGCACCCCAATAACGGTCGGCGGGCACCTGAAGCGGGCCAAAACTGTCTGTTTCGGTGCGGGTTTTGATCTTGTCTTTGCTCATTGGCCCGTAAGCCTCCATCATTGGCGGTGATCACAACGAAGGACATGGATAGCACGCATGAAGGTCTTGTTGAATGGCGGCGTCGCGGCGCGCGGCTTGGAATTGCTGCCAGAACGTTTCGGCGATCGCGTGGAATTGCGCAAGATGACGCCCGACGATGATGACGCCACCGTCGCCGATCTGATGGCCTGGGCAGAGGTGATGATCAGCATCAACTATGACGCCCAGATGCCCCCGGCGCCGAACCTGAAAATGCTGCAGATTCCGGCCTCGGGCCTTGACGCGGTGGATCTGGATGCGGTGCCGCCAGGCGCCGCCGTTTGCAATGTTTATGAACACGAAGTGGCCATCGCGGAATACACCTTCAACGGCATGCTGGAATGGGTGGTGGGCCTGGCGCGCCGGAACACCGCATTCAAGGCTGGCGATTGGACCGGCACGCCGTCCCTGGGCGGCGAGACCCGGGGCGAGCTTGCGGGCATGACCGTCGGCTGCATGGGCTATGGCAATATCGGCCGCGCCGTGGCCCGCCGTGCCCTGGCCTTCGATATGAAGGTCATGGCCTTGACCCGCAACCCCCGTTTTTTGGAGCCGGAACCGGGCTTCATGGGTGGGTTCGATAAATTGGGCGAGGTTCTGCCGGCGCTGGATTTCCTGGTCATCTGCTGCCCCTTGACGGAGGACACGCGAAGCATGATCGGGGCTGGGGAACTGGCGGCCATGAAAGACACCGCCGTAGTCATCAACGTGGCCCGGGGCCATATCGCGGACGAGGACGCGCTGTTCCAGGCCTTATCGGACGGGGTGATCGGCGGCGCCATTCTGGATACCTGGTATCAGTATCCGAGTCCGGATGATTTGGCTATTCGGCCCTCTAAACATCCCTTTCACGACCTGGACAATGTGCTCATGACGCCGCATATTTCCGGCTGGTCGGAAGGGCAGCAGCAACGCCGCTGGGCCAAGACCAGCGACAATATCGAAGCACTGATGACGGGCCGCGATCTGATCAACCTGATCCGCCCGGCCCAGCCCCAAGGTTAGGAATTCCCGTATGCAGGACCAATACGAAACCCTTTTGCTGGACCATCCCCAGGACCATGTCCTGCAGGTCACCATCAACCGGCCCGAACGGCGCAACGCCATGAACACCCAGTTGGGCCGGGACATGCTGGATGTGTTTTCAGCACTCTTGCTCGACCCGGGCGACAATCGCACGGTGATCTTCACCGGCGCCGGTGACAAGGCGTTCTGCGCCGGCGGCGATTTGAAGGAGCGGGACGGCATGACGGACGAGGAATGGCGCCTGCAGCATGCCATCTTCGAACAAGCCATCTATCACGTCATCGACTGTCCCATACCGGTGATCGCGGCCGTGAACGGGTCCGCCTTCGGCGGCGGTTGCGAATTAGCCCTAGCGGCCGATTTCATTTATGCCGCGGAAGGCGCCCGCTTTGCCCTGACCGAAGTGACCCTGGGCATCATCCCCGGCTGCGGCGGCACCCAGAACCTGCCCCGCGCCGCCGGCGCCCGCCGGGCCAAGGAGATCCTATACACCGGGTCACCGTTCACGGCCGAGGAAGGCCTGGACTGGGGCATCGTCAATCGGGTCACGGCGCCGGATGAGCTGATGCCCGCGGCACTGGAAACGGCCGCCCGCATGGCCGGCAACGGCCCGCTAGCCCTGCGCCAGGCCAAGCGATCCGTGAACCTGGGCATGGGCACAGACCTGACCACGGCCCTGGGCATCGAAGTAGAGGCCTATAACCGCCTCGTCCCCACCGAGGACCGGCGCGAAGGCGTGCTGGCCTTCAACGAGAAACGCAAGGCCAACTTTGTCGGCCGCTAAGAATTCAATGGAGTGAAACGATGACCGACGGCAACGGATTGACCCAGATGGACCTGGGTCCCGATTACCAGGATATTCGCGACGGGGTGCAAAAGGTTTGCGCCGACTATCCCCTGGAATACTGGCGGGAGAAGGATGAAATCGCCGAGTACCCCACGGAATTCGTCAATGCGATGACGGAAGCTGGCTATCTGGGCGCTCTGATACCGGAAGAATATGGCGGTGCCGGCCTGCCGATCCGGGCCGGCTCGGTAATCCTGGAAGAAATCCATGCCAATGGCTGCTCGGCCGCGGCCTGTCATGCGCAGATGTACATCATGGGCACGGTTCTGCGCCATGGCAGCGAAGAGCAGAAGCGCAAATATCTGCCCGGCATTGCCGACGGCAGTGTGCGCCTGCAGGCGTTCGGCGTCTCGGAACCCACATCGGGCACCGACACCACACAACTGAAAACGCGTGCGGTACGACAGGGCGATCACTATGTGGTCAATGGCCAGAAGATCTGGACCTCTCGGGCCAAACAATCCGACCTGATGCTGCTGTTGGCTCGCACCACGCCATTGGATGAAGTGGCGAAGCGCACCGACGGCATCTCCACAATTCTGGTGGATATGCGCGAGGCGGTTGGCAATGGCATGGAAATCCAAGGCATTCCCACCATGGTCAACCACAACACCAATGCGGTGTTCTTCGACGACCTGAAGGTGCCGGTGGAAAATCTGATCGGCGAGGAGGGCAAGGGCTTCCGCTATATCCTTGACGGCATGAATGCCGAGCGAGTGCTGGTCGCCTCCGAGTCCCTTGGCGATGGCCGCTGGTTCACGGAAAAAGCCGTTGCCTATGCCAATGAACGGGAGGTTTTCGGCGCCCCGATCGGTGCCAACCAGGGAATCCAATTCCCCATCGCCCGGCACTATGCCTCGCTAAAGGCCGCGGAATTGATGATACGCCAGGCGGCGGCCCTGTTCGATGCCGGCCAGCCCTGCGGCGCGGAAGCAAACATGGCCAAAATGCTGGCTTCGGAGGCGGCTTGGGAGTTGGCGGATACCTGCATGCAGACCTACGGCGGCTTCGCCTTCGCCAAGGAGTACGATATCGAGAGGAAGTGGCGGGAGGCCCGGCTCTACAAGACGGCGCCGATCTCCACCAACCTGATCCTGGCCTTCGTCGCCCAGCACGTCCTGGGCATGCCGCGCTCCTACTAGGAGGCGGCCCGATCGAGCGGCTGGCCCGGCGCTACGAACGCTTCGCCATCCACGAGGCGCGGGGGCATTCGCCCTGTTACGAGGCGCTTGCGCTTGCGGTCGCCGGTAGCAACGAACTGCTCGCATTTATCGACGCTCTGCCCGCCGAGCGCCAGCAGCCGAACCTGTTCCTTGGCGCCGTGCGCCATCTTTACGGCGTGCCAGAGGATGGCCTACATCTGCACGAATTGGTAGGCCGAGACCCTGACGGCCTGGCCAGGGTCATGCTCTCCCGGACAACCCAAACCAACGAACCGGCACGCTGCGCCGTACTGCTGCCCCTTCTATGCCGGCTGCCCCAACCCATCGCCCTGATCGAGGTGGGCGCCTCCGCCGGCCTCTGCCTGCTGCCAGACAAATACACCTACAACTACGGCAAGGGCCTGATCAATCCGGCGGCGGAAACGCCCCAACCGCCCGTCTTTACCTGCGAGGCACATGGCCCCGTGCCTCTGCCGGATGGCCTGCCGCAGATCGTTTGGCGCCGGGGCCTGGACCTCAACCCCCTCGACGTCCACGATGCCGACGACATGGCCTGGCTTCAAACCCTGGTCTGGCCCGAACAACACGATCGCGCCAACCGCCTGGAGGCTGCAATAACCGTCGCCAGAGAGGATCCACCACTAATCATGCAGGGCAACTTGCTAACTGACCTGGACGCGTTGATGGCCGAAGCACCGAAGGAGGCAACCCTGGTCGTCTTTCACACCGCGGTATTGGCTTATCTGCCGGACGTCTCCGACCGCAACAGCTTCGCAGAAGCGGTCAGCAAATCCCGCGCGGCCTGGATCAGCAATGAAACGCCGGGCGCGTTCCCCCATATCGCAGAACGCCTCGCTGCGCCCCGCCGGCAGGGCCGGTTTCTGCTGTCCCTGGACGGCGAGCCCGTGGCCTGGACCGGACCCCACGGGCAATCCCTGGACTGGATCGCCTGAACGGTCGATACTGTGCCAGGCATTCTGCGTGCATGAAACAGCGGACAGGACCGATGGAACGGAACCCCGTAAGTGAGACCGGCAGCATTGATTTAGGCGCCTGTACCCTGACCGAGGATGAAAAACCCGACAGGATCGCCCGTTGGCGCAACCTATTCGAACATTCGACCTCCCGCCGGTTGGCGGACGGTGAGGCAGAGTTCCAGTTCGAAAACACAGCTTGGGTCAAATCGGAACTGGACGAACTGGTCAAGCTGGAGCGTATCTGCTGCGCCCACGTGGAATGGTCGCTCCGTGAAATGGCAGGTGGGCTGCTTCTGAGCTTGAAGGCGGAGCCGGCTGCATTGAAGACCATCTACGGCGCTATTCAAGGCTGAGTCGAGCGCATAAGGGTCGTCAACTTGACGATGCGCAATTCTATGCGCATATTCTTTGCTCATAAATTATGAGGGATAGTTTTATGACCGCCACACAGCGCCGGAAGAAGCCTACGAACCTGTCGTTGGATCAATCGGTTCTGGAAGAAGCAAGGGCGCTCAATATCAATGTCTCACAGGCTGCGGAAGCCGGCTTGAGACAGGAAATTTCCCGCGCCAAAGCAGAGCAATGGAAGGCGGAGAATGCCGAGGCCATTGAAAGCTCCAATCGATGGGTGGAAGCCAACGGACTTCCTTTGGCCCGCTATCGTCAATTCTAATGGCGAAATTCGACGTCTACCAAAATCATGATGGAACCGGATACCTGCTAGACGTTCAATCGGATTTGCTGGATGGGCTCAATACCCGGGTCATTGTTCCCTTGATCCCGCCGGAAGAAGCTCCGAAGCCATCCCGGCGTCTAAACCCGGTGTTTGCGGTGCAAGGAACGGACGTTGTCATGTTGACGCACTTTTTGGCATCCGTCCCGGAAGGTGTCCTTGGAGATCCCGTTGAAAACCTGTCGGGGAATTTCGCCGAAATCACAAATGCGCTTGATATGCTGTTCCATGGATACTGACGCTCACGACGCGGGCTCAAACTTCCGCCACGGCCCTGTGCGGGGCGTCGAAATATTCCGCTGACTGCATTTCCATTAGGCGCGAGGCGGTGCGCTGGAATTCGAAACCGCCCTCACCGTCGGGATAGATGCCATCCACATCCGTTTCCGCGCTGGCCACCAGCTTGATGGCGTTATCGTAGAGCACGTCGATCAGAATGACGAAACGGCGCGCTTCGTTTCGCTTCTCCGGACCCAGCTGCGGAATGCCGGCTAGGATCATGGTGTGGAAATGCCGGGTCAGGGCCAGATAGTCCTGGGCGCCCAATGGCCGTTCGCAGAGTTCGGCGAAACTGAACCGCGCTACCCCCTTGGCCTGCTGGGGCACAACAAGGGTCCGGCCCTTGACCTGGATCTCCGTGGGCTCGCCGAGGCGCTGGTCGGTCAGGCGTTCAAAGGCCGCATCCAGTTCCGCCCCCGCTTTCTCGTCCGCCGGGGTGTGATAGGTGGGCAGGCCGCTCATGCGTGCTTGGCGGTAATCCAACAGACCTTCCAGGCACAGCACATCCAGGCGCTGTTTCAACTCCTTGATGAAGGGCAGGAACAATTGCCGGTTCAGCCCACCTTTGTAGAGATCGTCCGGGGGCCGGTTAGAGGTGGCAATGACCACCACGCCCAGTTCGAACAGCCGGCCGAACAGACGGCCCAGGATCATGGCGTCGGCAATATCGCGCACCTCGAACTCGTCGAAACAGAGAAGCCAGGTGGCCTCAGCAATGTCGGCGGCAATGGGTGGCAGGGGGTCATCGCCCAATCCCTTCCTGGCCCGTTCCTCGGACGGCGTCTTGCGGAATTTATCGATGCGGGCATGCACCTCGCCCATGAATCCGTGAAAATGCACCCGGCGTTTCTTTTCGATGGGGGCGCCGTCAAAAAACAGATCCATCAACATGGATTTGCCACGGCCCACATCGCCATAGATGTATAAGCCTTCGGGCGCGGGCTCCTTCTGGGTGCGGCCGAAAAGAAACTGCTTCCAGCCCTGGCCCTGGTCCGGCCGGTATTGGGCAAGGCGGTGATGCAGCATCTGCAGCTTTTCCACCGCCAGCTCCTGGGCTGGGTCGGGCTGTAATTCGCCACTCCGGCGCAGGGCACGGTAGCGTGCAAGCGGCTCGTTGTCCTCCACGCGAAAGAGAACCCTGTCTAGTTCTGGCCCGGCGTTGGCATGGTGTATTCGGCACCGGCCCGGATGCCCGTAGGCCAGCGCGAAGTAACGGTCTTGGTGCGGGTGTAGAAGCGCACCCCATCCGGGCCATGCTGGTTCATATCGCCGAAGGCGGAGCGCTTCCAGCCGCCGAAACTATAGAACGCCATGGGCACCGGGATCGGCACGTTGACGCCCACCATGCCGACCTCCACCCTGTCGGTGAAGTCGCGGGCAGCATCGCCGTCGCGGGTGAAAATGGCGACGCCGTTACCGAACTCATGCTCACTGGGCAGACGCAGGGCCTCGTCGAAATCCGGGGCACGAACCACGGAGAGAACGGGGCCGAAGATCTCTTCCTTGTAGATGCGCATATCGTCGGTGACGTTGTCGAAAAGGCAGCCGCCGATGAAGAAGCCGTTTTCGTAGCCCTGGGCCTTGAAGTCGCGGCCGTCGACCACCAGATTTGCACCCTCTTCCACGCCCAGGTCCACATAGCCGCGCACCTTGGCCAAATGATCGGCCGAGACCAGGGGGCCCATTTCGCTTTCCGGGTCCAGGGACGGCCCGATCTTGAGCGCTTCCACCTTTGGCTTCAGGCGCGCCACCAATTCATCCGCCGTATCTTGGCCGACGGGCACGGCGACGGAGACGGCCATGCAGCGTTCCCCGGCCGAGCCATAGCCCGCCCCCATCAAAGCATCGGCAGCCTGTTCCATATCCGCATCCGGCATCACGATCATATGGTTCTTGGCCCCGCCCATGGCTTGCACACGCTTGCCAAAGTGCGCGCTGCGTTCGTAGACATAGTTCGCGATGGGGGTGGAGCCGACAAAGCTGATGGCCTTGACGTCGGGGTCCTCGATCAGGCTGTCCACGGCCAGCTTGTCACCGTTCAGGACATTGAGGACCCCGGGAGGGGCGCCCGCCTCCATCATCAGTTCGCCCAGGCGCAGGGGCAGCGACGGGTCCTTTTCCGAAGGCTTCAGAATGAAACAGTTGCCGCAGGCGATGGCCACAGGGAACATCCACATGGGCACCATGGCCGGGAAATTGAACGGCGTGATGCCGGCGACAACACCCAGGGGCTGGCGGATGGAATACAGGTCGATGCCGCCTGCCACGTTACCGGAGAACTCGCCCTTCAATAGCTGCGGGATGCCGCAGGAGAATTCCACCACCTCCAGTCCCCGGGTGATGGAACCGGCGGCGTCAGACTTCACCTTGCCGTGCTCGATGGACACGGTCTCAGACAATTCGTCCATGTTCTTTTCCAGGAGTTCCTTAAAGCGGAACATGACCCGGGCCCGGTTCGAGGGCGAGGTGGCGGCCCATTCGGGAAAGGCCTTGAGGGAGCTTTCGATGCAGGCACGCACCTCTTCCGCCGCGGCGAGGGGCAGTTCGAAAATCTGCTCCCCTGTGGAGGCATTATAGACCGGGCTGAAGCGGCCGCTTTGCCCCTTGACGTGTTCGCCGTGGATGAAGTGGCTCAGTTGCTGCATCTTACTTCTTTCCCTCGACCAGCCCGGGGTCCCGCACGGCGCCATAGGCGGCACTGCGAGCCAGGGCCGCATAGGCACGCAGCGCGCGGGATACGTGGCGGTCCCGGGCTTCCGGCTTCCAACCGCCGTCCTCCCGGGCGCTCATGGCCTGGTGGCGGCGTTCGATCTCCTGCGGGTCAATGTTCAACTGCAGGCGCCTTTCGGGAATATCGATTTCCACCTCGTCGCCATTCTCGACCAGGGCGATCAGGCCGCCTTCCGCCGCTTCCGGGGAAATATGTCCCAGGGACAGGCCGGAGGTGGCGCCGGAGAACCGGCCGTCGGTGATCAGGGCGCATTCCTTGCCCAGGCCGACCGACTTCAAGCGGGATGTAGGCACCAGCATTTCCTGCATGCCGGGGCCGCCGCGGGGGCCTTCATAGCGGATCACCACCACGTCGCCGGATTTCACCTGGCCGTCCATGATGCCGTCGGCGGCGGCATCCTGGCTGTCGAAGACCACAGCCGGGCCTTTGAACTTCAGGATGTTTTCATCGACGCCGGCCGTCTTCACGATGCAGCCATCCTCGGCCAGATTGCCGGTCAGCACCGCCAGCCCGCCGTCGGCGGAATAGGCATGTTCCAAGTCGCGGATGCAGCCATCCTCCCGGTCCAGGTCCAGATCGTCGTAATAGGTCTCCTGACCGAAGGCGGCGATGGAACGGATGCGGCCAGGCGCGGCGCGGTAGAAGTTCTTCACCTCGTCGGAACTGGTGCGGCGCACGTCCCACATCTCCAGGGTTTCCCCCAGGGTATCGCCAGAGACGTTGTAGACATCCAGGTTCAACAGATCGCCCCGGGCCAGTTCGCCCATGATGGCGAGTATGCCGCCGGCCCGGTGCACATCCTCCATGTGGTAGTAGGGTACGGAAGGCGAGACCTTGCAGATGTTCGGCACCCGGCGGGAGAGCTCGTCCATGGCCGCCATATCAAAGTCCACCTCGCCCTCGTAGGCGATGGCGAGCAGATGCAGCACGGTATTGGTGGACCCACCCATGGCGATATCCAGGGCCATGGCGTTCTGGAAGGCATCCCAGTTGGCGATATTGCGCGGCAGGACGATATCCTCGTCCAGTTCGTAATAGCGTTTCGTCATCTCCACGATCTGCCGGCCCGCCTGTAGGAACAATTCCTTGCGCCGGGCGTGTGAGGCCAAAAGGCTGCCATTGCCAGGCAAGGCGAGACCCAGAGCCTCGGCCAGGCAGTTCATGGAGTTGGCGGTGAACATGCCGGAACAACTGCCGCAGGTCGGACAGGCGTTGCGCTCCATCTCCAAAAGCTGCTCTGGCGTGGTATTGGGATCGGCACTGGCCACAAGGGCGTCGACAAGGTCCAGTTCCGAACCCCGCTCTGCCCCGGCCTTGCCCGCCTCCATGGGCCCGCCCGATACGAAAATGGTCGGGATATTGAGGCGCATGGCCGCCATCAGCATGCCCGGCGTGATCTTGTCGCAGTTTGATATGCAGACCAGGGCATCGGCGCAATGGGCCTCCACCATGTATTCCACGGCATCGGCGATCAATTCGCGGCTGGGCAGGCTGTAGAGCATGCCGTCATGGCCCATGGCGATACCGTCGTCCACGGCGATGGTGTTGAATTCCTTGGCGTTGGCGCCGGCCTTCTCCACCTCGCGGGCGACCATTTGGCCTAGGTCTTTGAGGTGCACATGCCCCGGCACGAACTGGGTGAAGGAGTTGGCGATCGCCACGATCGGCTTGGCCATATCCTTTTCCTGGGTGCCCGTGGCCCGCCATAAGGCCCGCGCAGCGGCTGCCTGTGTGCCTTGGGTAGTGCGGTGGGAGCGATATCGAGGCATGGGATGACTTCCTCTCTTCGAGCGTGGAGATGCAATAACGGGGCGGGAAATTAGCAGGTTCGGGCCCCGGTTTCCAACAGAGATCGGTGGAAAACGGCCTTATTGGCCCCTGGCCCGGCGCTGCGCCGCCCTAATCGCGCGCCAGACACGTTCGGGGGTGGCGGGGAGGGGGATGTCGGTGACGTCGTAGCCGGAGAGGGCATCGACGATGGCATTGACGACCAGGGCCAAAGCCGGGGTGGTGCCGCCTTCACCCCCTGGCCGCATGCCGTGGGGATGTGAAGATGCGGGCACTTCCATGATCTCGGTCCTGAAAAGGGGCAGGTGCAGGCCGCGGGGCATGGCATAGTCCATGAAAGACCCGCTCAAAAGCTGGCCCGTTTCGGGGTCGTAATGGACGGCCTCCAACAGCGCCTGGCCCAGGCCTTGAGTCACGGCGCCGTGGGCCTGGCCGTGCAGGATCAACGGATTGACGGCCCGGCCCACATCGTCCACCCCCGTCCAGGCGGCGATTGCGACCTCGCCGGTACTTGGGTCCACCTCCACTTCGCAAACATGGGCGCCATAGGGATAGCCGCCTGATTGGTCGGTGATATCGCCCAGGCCCATGAGGGGTCCCGCAGACGCATCAGCAGCGCCCTCAACTGCGGCTTGCCCGACGCGCCACAGATCGACACTGGCGCCGCCCGGGGCTTGGAAAGCGCCGTTCTCATAAGTCACATCCTCCGCCGCCGCCTGCAGAATGTGGCCGGCAACGGCCTTGCCCCTGGTGAGGAGGTCCGCCACCGCCTGTTCCAGGGCGATGGAGACCAGGCGCACAGAGCGGCCCGAATGGGAGCCGCCGCCCACAGAAACCCGCTCGCTATCGTTCGCCGTAAAGCGCACGGCCTCGAACGGGATCTCCAGCCATTCGCTCAGCATCTGGGGAAAGGAGGTCTCGTGCCCCTGGCCCGAGGACATGGTGCCCACCACCATTTCCACCATTCCGTCTTCCATTACCGTCAGCTCCACACGCTCCCGGGGAATGCCGGAGGTGACCTCGATATAGTTGGCGACGGCGATGCCCCGGCACAAACCTCTGGCAGCGGAGGCGACGCGTCGGGCCGGAAAACCGTCCCATTCGGCGCCTTTCAGGGCCCGGTCAAAGGCCTGGACGTAATCGCCGCTATCGTAGGTAACGCCCACGGGCGTGGTGAAGGGCAGGGCATCCCTTGGGATCAGGTTCCGCCGGCGCAGGTCCACCCGTTCGAAACCGCATTGATCGGCGGCCAGGTCGATCAGGCGCTCGATCATATAGACCGCCTCCGGCCGGCCGGCGCTGCGATAGACCGCCGTGGGGGCTGTATTGGTCAAAACCGCATGGCCATTGAAATGCACGGCGGGGATGTCATAGACGCTTTGCATCATCGAAAGCCCCTTACGCAGGGGCCAGAAGAACACCGTATAGGCGCCCATGTTCATCACGTTATCGCCGCGCAGGCCAAGGAAGTTGCCCTCGATGTCCAGCGCCAGTTCCGCGATGGAGGATAGGTCCCGGCCCTGGGTATCGCTGAGGAAGCATTCAGTGCGGGTGGCGGTCCATTTGACCGGCCGGCCCACCCGCTTCGCCGCCCAAGGCATCAGGGCATATTCGGGGTAGAAGGCGTTGCGGGTGCCGAAGTTGCCGCCCATGTCCCCCATCACCACGCGGCAGTCCTCCACCGCGACGCCCAAGGTGGCCGCCAGCCGCTCCCGGCTGCGCACCACGCCGGCGCCCGAGCCGGTCCGCAGGGTATAGCGGCCCGAGGCGGCGTCATATTCGCCTACGACGGCGCGGGGCTCCATGGGGCTGCCGGTAACCCGCTGGGCCCAGCCGTCGAAACGCACCACATGGGCCGCCCTGGCAAAAGCCGCATCAGTCGCCGCGCTGTCACCCACCTCGCAGGTCAGGGCCAGGTTGCCGGCACAGCCCGGCCAGACCTGCGGTGCATCGGCCGCCATGGCCTCTCTGGCATGCACGGCGGCGGGCAATTCCCGGTAATCAACATCCACCAGTTCGGCGCCGTCCAGGGCCGCCGTCAGGGTTTCCGCCACCACCATGGCCACCGCCTCGCCCACATAGCGGGCGCGGTCTGCGGGCAGGGGATGGTTATCGGTGGTGAAGACCTCGAACCCGTCCGGCAGGCGCAGTTCCGCATCCGGCGGCCCGCTCCAGGAGGTGTTGTGGGGCATCGGCCCCAGGCCGTCGGCGGCCGCATCCCGGCCCGTGAGCACCGCCAGGACGCCGGGCACGGCAAGGGCCTCAGACACATCGATACCAGCGATCTCGGCATGGGCGTGGGGCGAACGCACCATCACCGCGTGGCAATGACCGGCGGGCGCTTCGTCCGCGGAAAACCGGCCTTCCCCCTGCAACAGGCGGCGATCCTCCACCCGCGCGATGGGCGCACCGATGCCTTTGGCGCTGGCCGGGTCGTCTTTTGGCACGGGTCTACTCTTTCCGGAACATAGGACGGGTAAGGGCTGGACGGACAGTCAAACATCCCCCTGGCCGGGGATCAAGGCGGGCCCGGCGCCATTTGCCTTCCCCCACCGGGCAGGCTATCAAAAAAGGCAAATGTGTTCAGGAGGGAGTGAAGCGTGATGGCTACGGACAAGTCCGGCTGGGTCGTGGGCAAGGTGTTGGCAGAACAGGCCAAGAAGCAGGGCGAAAGGCCCTTCATCCAGTTCGAGAAAGGTCATATGCACAGCTATGCCGAGGCCCATCTGATGGGCAACCGGGCCGGCAACGGCTATGCCGCCGTTGGCGTCGGTTTCGGCGACAATGTGGCCGTAATGTTGAATAACCGCCTGGAGTATCTATGGTCGTGGTTCGGGCTGAGCCGCATCGGCGGTGTCCTGGTGGGCATCAACACCGCCCTCAAAGGCAACTTCCTCACCCATGTTTTGACTAATACCAAGGCCCGGATCGGCGTTTTCGAGCCGGAGTTCCTGCCCTGGCTGGCGGATATCGAGGACGATGTGCCTGACATGGCCGTGGTCTATGTGCCGGGCGATGTCTATGACGGCGCCGAAATTCCGGATTTCAAACGCATCGAAGTGCGCAATTTCGACGAGATCATGGCCGGCGCAGAAGACGAGATCGAAAGTTCCGTCACGTACCGCGATATCGGCATGATCATGTTTACATCCGGCACCACCGGGCCCTCGAAAGGCGCGCTGATGCCCCACGGCCACCTCTACCTCTTCGGCCATTGCATGGAGACCCACCTGGGTCTCACGGAGGACGACCACTATTACATCTGCATGCCGCTCTTTCATGCCCAGGGCATCATGATGCAGTTCTTTGCCACGCTGATCGCGGGGGGCAGTGCCGTGCTAGTTAAACAGTTCCGCGCCACATCCTGGATCGACGAAGTCCGCGAGCACGAATGCACGGTGACAAACCTGTTGGGCGTGATGAACGATTTCGTCCTGCGTCAGCCGGCCAAGAATACGGACACCGACAACAAGCTGCGCATCGTCTCCGCCGTGCCGGTGACGGACGAAACCCTGGAGAACCTGCGCACCCGCTTCGCCATTCCCAAGTTCAACGAAATCTTCGGCATGACGGAAGTGAACCTGCCAGTGGCCCGGCCCCTGGATGCGCCGGACGAGGCGGGCTGTTCCGGAAAGGTCTGGGACGAGTATTTCGAGGTCATCGTCGCCGACCCCGAGACAGACGAGGAACTGCCGCGAAACGAGGTGGGCGAAATTCTGGTGCGGCCCAAGGAGCCGTATTGTTTCATGGCCGGCTATAACGGCATGCCGGACCGCACGGTGGAGACCTGGCGCAATTTCTGGTTCCACACCGGCGATGCGGGCCGGATGGATGATCGCGGCTATCTTTGGTACATCGACCGCATCAAGGACACCATCCGCAGGCGGGGGGAAAACATCTCCTCCTTCGAGGTGGAGGCGGTGTTCCTGGACCATGACGCCGTTAAAGAGTGCGCCGCCGTGGCCGTGAAGGCGGAGATGGGCGGCGAAGACGAAGTCCTGGTCTGCATCATCCTCGAGGATGGCGCCGATGCGCCGAAGCCGGAAGCCCTGCTGGATTATGCCGTGCCCCGCATGCCCTATTTCGCGGTCCCCCGTTATATCGAGTTCGTGGACGAGATCCCCACCACGCCGACGGCCAAGATCCAGAAGAACAAGCTGCGCGACCGCGGCCTTTCCGCCAGCGCGTGGGATAGGGAAGCCGCCGGCTACAAGGTGACCCGGGGCTGATGGACAAGCCCCTATCGCGGACCGCCCCTGCCCTGCTGGAGGAGATGGCGGCGCGGCAGCCGGATCGCGACTGCGTCATCGACGGGAATAGACGCTGGAGCTACGCCGAATTGCTGGCGGAGGCGAAATCCGTCGCAGCGGGCCTATGGAAAAATGGCGTCCGCCCTGGTAATCGGGTGGCGATCCTGATGGGCAATCGGGCGGAATGGCTGTCCAGCTATTTCGCCATTCTGGGCCTGGGCGCGCAGGCGGTGGCGCTCAACACCTGGCTGACGCCTAGCGAGCAGGCCTATCAGTTGAATCACGCCGAGGTCACCACTCTGATTCTGGCGGATCGGTTCAAGGACCGGGACGTGCTGGCGGAGTTGGAGCAGATGCGGGCCATGGGCCTGCCGAACCTGAAGCGTGTCATCGTGCTCGGCGACAATGTGCCCAACAGCGCAATCCCGTTTGCCGAACTTGGCGGTGAGATCGATCCGGCAGTCTGGTCCGTGGCCGGCGAAGACGACGTTGCCTGCATCCTCTATACCTCCGGTTCCACGGCCCGGCCCAAGGGCGTGCCCCTGCTCCATGGCGGCCTGATCGACAATATGTGGGCCATCGGCGAGCGTATGCATCTGACGCCCTATGACCGCCTTTGGTTCGGCATCTCGCTGTTTTGGTCCTTCGGCTGCGTCAATGCCCTCTTCACAATGATGACACACGGCGGCGCAATGGTACTGCAGCACCATTTCGATCCCGGCGAGGCCATGGCCCTGATTGAAGGGGAAAGCTGCACCGTGTTCTACGGCACACCAAATATTGCCCTGGCCTTGGCGGAGCATCCCGACCGCGAGAACCGGGATCTCTCTTCCCTGCGCACGGGGGCGGCCATCGGCACGCCGGAACAGATGCAGATGATCGTGGACCTGGGCGTGTCTGAAATCTGCAATGTCTATGGTTTGACGGAAGGCTACGGCAACTCCGCCGTGACCGACGCCAAGGCACCCCTGGCCCGCCGGCTCACCGCCAGCGGCGCGCCCTTGGACGGGGTCGACCTGCGCGTATTGGACCTGGAAACCGGTAAAGCCCTGCCAACCGGCCAAGTGGGTGAAGTCGCCCTGAAGGGCCGGGTGACCCCAGGCTACCTGAATGACCCCGACGCCACGGCGCAGAGTTTCACCAGCGACGGCTATTTCCTGACCGGCGATCTGGGGCTGCTGGATGCGGAAGGCTGGGTGCGGTTCCAGGGCCGGCGCAAGGAGCTGATCAAATCGGGCGGCATCAATATTGCCCCGGCCGAGATCGAAGCCGTGCTGCGGGAACACGAGGGGGTCAATTCCGTCTTCGTCACCGGTCTGCCCGACGAACGCCTGGACGAGGCCATCGGCGCGGTCATCGTCCCGTTGGAGAATGTTGCAGTTTCGGAGGACGAACTGCGCGCCCA
Organism: uncultured Rhodospirillaceae bacterium; assembly: GCA_964344935.1. Taxonomy (GTDB): domain Bacteria; phylum Pseudomonadota; class Alphaproteobacteria. Next base: position 313,221 of record CAYFPL010000003.1, on the reverse strand, counting down.
TTGCCGGCAATCCCTGGCTGCCTACAAAGTGCCGCAGCATTTCGCCTTTGTGGCTGCCAATCAGCTTCCCGTTACATCGACCGAGAAGCTGCAGCGCAACCGGCTGCACGAGCTGTTCTCACAGGTCGGAAACTAGGACGTTTCCCTGTGATCGGCGATCTCTAGCGGCCACACGACTACGAAGCGTTCGAAGACCGTTTCGATCCCATCGGACATCTCGAAGCTCTCGCGTTCCGCCTGCCGCGTAAAGTACGCCGTATGGGCCTGCAGCCAGTATTCGAGGGACCGATCACCTTCGCCTTCATCCCAGGCAAAGGCGGCATCGACCTCATTTAGCGGTTTAACAGTTATTTCCGTTGTCCGCATGATACAGCGGGGTTGCCCAGCGCCATCCAGAATGACGGCATGGTCACCAACCTTGGGCAAAAGCTCCTTGCCCTCGCCATAGTCGCGGTGGAGGGATGCCGTGGCTCGCTTTCGACCCGATAGCACCAGGGCCAAGAGTTCGTCCGCCAAGGCGGGGGAGTCACCGAATGCAAAAGCCGTATAGGCATCGCTTTTGATCTCGTTTTGCGACCGGAACGCAGACCAGAATGCCGCTACGGGATCGGATGGCATTTTACCTATTCGTATTTCGCCGGGCGCTTTTCCCCAAACGCGGCCACGCCCTCCTTGAAGTCGGGGCTGGCGCGGACACGATCACCCAAAATCTGCTCCAGCTCCTCGCGGGGATAATTCAGTTCGTGGTCGGTGGTACTGACCTGCTCCTTCACCGCCTGCACCGCCATGGGGCTGTTGGCGGCGATGGTTTCCGCCATATCAATAGCCCAGGGCATCAGCTCGGACCGCGGCAGGACCCGGTTGATGAGGCCGATGCGGGCAGCTTCCGCCGCATCGATCAACTGCCCGCCCAGGATCAGTTCCATGGCGTTCACGTGGCCGATCTGTTGGCGCAGGCGCAGGGCGGCCCCGCCAAAGGGATAGACCCCCCAGCGCACTTCGGGCAGGCCGAAGCGGGCCTCTGGCGCCGCCGCACGGATGTCGGTCGAGAGCAGCAATTCTACCCCGCCGCCGGCGCAGTCGCCGTTCACGGCGGCGATGATCGGCTTGCGGTAGGCGCCGTATTTCAACAGGCCGCGATGGATCATTTCGGACATTTCCGGCCCGGCGGAGAGATCACCCGAAAGATCCGCCCCGGCGCAGAATGACTGTTCTCCCGCGCCCGTCAGGATCAGGCAACGGTGGAGGCCGTCCTGCAGGCGCAGCCACAGATCCCCCAGTTCACGCAGGTCGTCGCGGCTAAGCGCATTACGTTTGGCCTGATTGTCCATGGTAATGATGGCGATGTGCGGGCCATGGTCCCTGACAATCAAGGTCACGTGGCAATCTCCATTTCAGGTGCCACCTCCACCACAACCTTGCCGATGGCCCGACGTTCGGTCAGCAGGCGCAAAGCCTCGACGCCCCGTTCCAGCGGCAGGCGATGGCTGATCACCGGATTGAAGGCGCCATTGCCATGGGCCTCGGCCAGTTCCTCCATGGAGCGGGCCAACAGATCCGGCCGCCGGCCCTGGAAGTAGCGCAACGACGAGCCCATGGCGGAGCGGTGCTTGACCAGCAACCGGTTGGCCGAAACCCGGGGAACGCCTGCGACGAAACCGAAATGAATATGCCGCCCGCCCCAACCCAGGGCGGAAAAGGCATTGTGGAAGAGATCACCGCCGACAGGGTCGAAACAGACATCGGCACCCAATCCGTCGGTCAAGGACATCACCTGGTCTTTCAGATTGACCTCGCCGTAGTTCACTGCGTGGTCGGCGCCATGTTCCAGGGCCGCACGGCATTTATCCTCGCTGCTGGCAGCGCCGATCACACGGGCGCCCATGGCCTTGCCGATCTCCACCGCCGCCATGCCTGAGCCCCCAGCCGCCCCCAGCACCAGCAAGGTTTCGTCCGCTTCCAACCGGGCTTGCCACCGCATCGCGACGTGAGCGGAAAGATAAACCACCCCGAATGCGGCACCGTCGGCGAAGGTCATGCCATCGAACAGTGGCCAGGCCTCGCCGGCCTCTGCCACCGCTTGCTCGGCGAAGCCGCCATGGGCCAGTTTTGCCATCACCGCATCGCCGACCTGCAAATTCTCGACGCCATCGCCCAGCTTGGCGATCCGCCCCGCACCTTCCAGTCCCGGCGCAAAGGGAAAGGCGGGCTTGGTCTGATAGTTGCCCGCCACCATGATGACATCGGCATAGTTGGCCGATGTTGCGACAATATCCAACAACACCTGGCCGGGTCCTGGTTCCGGGGCGGGAACGTCGGCCATCTCCAAACTATCGATATCGCCCCAATTTCGGCAAATCAGCGCGCGCATACTCTTCCTCCCCTGTTCACATCGCCGCCATGATGCCCCAGCTAGGCGGGGATGCAAATGGCGTCTTGTTCGTCATTGGGCTACAAGATTGATATCCGAATCCCAATACGAAAGTTTTAACGGCCATGGACCTAAAAACCGACAAGATGATCGCCCGCAAGGAAGATGGCGTTGGCTGGATGATCTTCAACAATCCCGAACGCCGCAACGCCGTATCCCTGGCCATGTGGGAAGCGGTGGTGGAGATCATGGCGGACTTTGCTGCCGATGATGAGGTGCGCGTCGCGGTTATGCGCGGGGCGGGGGACCGTGCCTTCGTCTCCGGCGCCGATATTTCCGAATTCGCGGAAAACCGCAATTCGGCGGAATCCGAAGCGCGCTATTCAGCTGCCACGGCGGAAGCGCATAAGGCCATGATGACGTTTCAAAAACCCCTGATTGCCATGATCCAGGGTTTCTGCGTCGGCGGCGGCGTGGCCGTCTCCCTGGCCGCCGACATCCGCATCGCCGCCGATAACAGCCAGTTCGCCGTGCCCGCCGCCCGCCTGGGCCTGGGCTATGGCTTCGCCGGATTGAAGAACCTGACCGCCCTGGTAGGCCCGGCCATGGCCAAGGAGATCTTTTTCACCGCCCGGCGCTTCAATGCCGAAGAGGCTCTTGGCATGGGCCTGGTCAACCGCGTCGTGGCCTTGGACGATCTACAGTCAACCGTGGACGAATACACCGCCATGATCGCCGAGAATGCGCCGCTCACCATCCGCGCCGCCAAGGCAGCGGTGGTCGAGGTCCTGAAGGACCCGGAAAAGCGCGAGTTGGACCGCCTGGAAGCCCAGATCGCCGCCTGTTTCGACAGCGAGGACTTCAAAGAAGGTCGCACCGCCTTCATGGAGAAACGCAAACCGGTCTTTAAGGGGCGTTAGGGGACGAACGGGCCAAAATTTTCCTATTGTCAGGCCAATCCGCGCCTCTCATATTGCGGTAAGTAATTGAAAGGCTTGGCTATCAAGGTTCTAACCGTATTCGGCACCCGGCCCGAGGCCATCAAGCTGGCGCCCGTTGTCGCGGCGCTGGGAGAGGCGAAGGGTTTCCAATCCCTGGTCTGCGTCACGGCCCAGCACCGGGAGATGCTCGATCCGGTACTCAATTTGTTCAAGATAAAACCGGACTTCGACCTCAACATCATGCAGATCGGCCAGGGCCTGGACTATATCACCACAGCCGCCCTGACCGGCGTGCAGGCCGTAATCCGGGAGTGCAGTCCTGACCGTGTTTTGGTGCAAGGGGATACCACCACCACCTTTTCCGCCGCCTTGGCTGCTTTTTATGAAGATGTGCCTGTGGGCCATGTGGAGGCGGGGCTGCGAACCGGCGATATCCATGCCCCCTGGCCCGAGGAGATGAACCGCAAGCTGACCTCGCAGATCGCCGATCTGCATTTCCCGCCCACAGAAGAATCCCGCAAGAACCTGCTTCGCGAGGGTATCCCGGACCAGCGTATCCTGGTCACCGGCAACACGGTGATCGACGCACTGCTGCAGGCATTGGAGATGATCGACGGCAATGACAGCATGCGGGCAGCCCTGGAAGCACAATTCGACTTCATCGACGCTGACAAGCGCTTGATCCTGACCACCGGTCATCGGCGGGAAAATTTCGACGGCGGCCTGGAACGGGTCTGCCAAGCTCTTTCGCAAGTATCGGCCCGGGACGATGTGGTCATTGTCTATCCCGTGCATCTGAACCCCATCGTCCAGCATGCCGCCAACGAGGTGTTGGCGGGGCGGAACAACGTGCATTTAATCCAGCCCCTGGATTACCTGCCCTTTGTCTATCTGATGCGGCGGGCGGATTTGATCGTCACGGATTCGGGCGGCATTCAGGAAGAAGCCCCATCCCTGGGCAAGCCTGTTCTTGTCACCCGCGAGACCACGGAACGGCCCGAAGCGGTTGCCGCGGGGACCGTGGAACTAGTGGGCACGGACGGCGACAAATTATTGGAACGTCTCGGCGTTTTGCTGGATAACCGGGATGTCTACGAGCGCATGGCACAGGCCCATAACCCCTATGGCGACGGCAAGGCCAGCGGACGGATCGTGGAGAGATTGCGTCATGAACAGCTTCAATAAGATCACCGTCGTCGGTCTAGGCTATATCGGCCTGCCCACGGCGGCCGTGTTCGCGAACCAGGGCGTTGAAGTGGCGGGCACCGACACCAACAGGGACGTGGTCGACAGTATCAACGCTGGCAAACCTCATTTCGGCGAGCCGAACCTGGATGCCTTGGTGCGCCGGGTGGTGGAGAACGGCAAATTGCACGCCAGCGCCGACATTCAGCCCGCAGAGGCCTTTCTGGTCGCCGTGCCGACGCCCCTTGGCAATGGCGACGGCAAGTATTTCAGTGCCGATATCAGCTATATCCAGGCTGCGGCGGAGGCCATTGCACCGGTGCTGGTCAAGGGCAACCTGGTGATCCTGGAATCCACCTGTCCTGTAGGGACGACAGAGCAGATGGCCGGCTGGATGGCGGCCCTGCGCCCTGATCTGAGTTTTCCCCAGGACGCGGGCGAAATGGCGGACATCAACATCGCCCACTGCCCGGAACGGGTGTTGCCCGGCCGCATCATCGAGGAGGTGGTCAACAACCCCCGGGTGATCGGCGGCCTGACGCGGAAATGTGCCCAGCGCGCCCTCTCCCTCTACCGCATCGTGGTGCAGGGGGACTGCAAGGTCACCAACGCGCGCACGGCGGAACTCTCGAAACTGACGGAGAACGCCTTTCGGGACGTCAATATCGCCTTCGCCAACGAATTGTCGGTGATCTGCGATCGCCACAAGATCAACGTCTGGGAACTGATCCAGATGGCCAATCTGCACCCCCGCGTGGATATCCTCTCGCCAGGCCCCGGCGTGGGCGGACACTGTATCGCGGTGGATCCCTGGTTCATCGTCGACGGTGCGCCGCAGGAAGCCCGGATCATCCGCCTGGCCCGCAATATCAACGACGACAAGCCCGATTTCGTCTGCGCCAAGGTGGCGGAACGGGCCGCCTCTCTGGTCAAACCGGTGATCGCCTGCCTGGGCCTGTCATACAAGGCGGACGTGGACGACCTTCGCGAAAGCCCGGCGGTTGAGATCGTTGCCAAATTGGCGGACATGAAGGTGGGGGAGTTATTGGTGGTGGAGCCCCATGTTTCCACCCTGCCCCAGGAACTGACCGACCGGGGCCTGGCCCTGACGGATTTCGAAAAGGCGCTGGAACAGGCCAACGTGGTGGTGGTGCTGGTGGATCACAGCGCCTTCATGCATATCGACCGCGACCTGATCAAGGACAAGTTCGTCATCGACACCCGCGGCGCCTGGTAGGCGGATCCAGGCGAAGGCCCGTCATTCCTTGCTTTCGCGATGCCGGGCCAGCCAGGCGTGGGCAAGTTGTTTGGCCTCGGCGATCTGGGACGCGGTCATGTGTAGGGTAATTTTGTCTCTGGTTTCCGACGCCATGTTGGCACCGTTTTCAGCAGAGATCACCAGCCATTTGAGCGCCACTATGATGTCCTTTGCGACACCCCTGCCAAGTAAATATCCGATTCCGAGGCTTCCTTGAGCCGAGCCGTGATTATTTTCGGCCGCAAGCCGGAACCATTGGACGGATACGGAATGGTCTCTAACTACCCCGCGACCGTCCCTGTAGAAAACCCCTAAATTGTATTGCGCAAATCTTTCACCCTGATTAGCCGCCAACCTGAACCACTTCACCGCGACGGCGTCGTCACGCACCACACCTTTTCCCTGAGCATACATGTCGCCGATGAAATACTGTGCATCGGCATTTCCTTGTGCCGCCGCCGCTTCATACCATCTTGCTGCCTTGGTCAGGTCTATAGTCGTCCCTTCGCCACGACTATACATGAGACCTAAGTTCAGCTGCGCTTCGACCACGCCTTCCTCGGCCGCGATATTGAACAGTCGAAGGGCACTAGTGTAATCCTTTGCATGGTACGCACGGACAGCGTCTTGAAATTCATCGGCCCGTGCTTCCAATGCAATAAATGTGACGCTACAAGTTAATGCGATCATCAATGCTGCAATTTGGGCGTTCTTCATCATTGAAAAGTTACCTCAGAATTTTCACGCTAAGAATTGCAACGACTTGGAGACGTTAACAAGACCGATACCGTCCGTGTTTCTCGATCGAAATGTCCTGGTTAATTGCGTATCGAGGGATAACATCTTGGAGTATTATCGAGATGTCGCTTCACCGCGCATCTCCAGGTGTCCAAGATCGCAAGACCATGAAGTGGGAACCGTCAAAGATCAATTTTTATGTGCTGATGACTTTGATCGCGGTCGGCATCGTGGCGGCTGTGATCTATTCCATGTTCACGCCGACCCTGGAAGAATGCCTGGTCGAGCGTGCCAACGAGGACATCTCGGATGCGTGTTGGAATTTGCTGTTGCAAGAGGGGCGGTAGAGGGCCAGGTCAATCAAGGCGATAGCCGGTAAGATACGGCGTGATGGCATCGGCCCTGAAACCGGCGTCCCGCAACTGCCCGGCCGCCATCTCATGGCGGGGAAAGACATAGATCCGGCCCCCGACCCGCAGGCTGAAGTACCATTCATCCACCGGCACCCCCGCCGCGCCCAATACGTCTGACGGCTCCAGCAAATCCTTGGCCTCATCCTCCGACAGAGCGGCGATGTCCCGGCGCAGGGCGCCCAGGTTCTCGTCGTTGATGTCGAAGCGGCCGTCAAAGGCAGCGATGCGGGATTCCAGTGCTTGCAGGCGCCCGTCCATGGCCTCGATCGTGCCGCCCGTGCGATGCATGTAAAACGCCATGATCACAACCGCGGCGGCCACCAGCACGGCCAAAAGAACGGCGGCCTGTTTTGATACGGTCAGTTGCGGCATGACGGCATTCAAACATGGCGGCATATGCCGATCAACGCGCTCAACGGTATTATTGCTTGGCCTTCTTCTCCTTGTATCGGGCAAGCCAAGCGCCGGCCAATTTTTCCGCTTCATCGATATGGGCGGGCTGCATATTCACGGTGAATTCGGCCTGTCTACCAGCAGCTTTCTGAGAACCAAGGTTTTCGGCAATTTTCAGCCACTTGTAGGCGACCACCGGATCCTTGGCGACACCCTGTCCTTTGAAGTACAGCCGGGCTAATTGAAATTGAGATCTGTGATATCCACGTTCGGCGGCCATGCGATACCAGGTCGCGGCGCGGGACAAATCCTTGGGCACACCCATTCCGAGGCGGTGATATTGACCGGCGAAAAATAGGGCCCGTTCGAGCCCTTTGGCAGCGGCGCGTTCGAACCATTTCAGGGCCTCCCGATTATCTTTCGCAACGCCATAACCATTCGCGTACATCCTTCCCGCATTGAATAGTCCCAACTCATCTCCTGCCTCGGCGGATTTGCGATACCATTTCAGTGCCTCGGAATAATCTCGTTCCACGCCCCTGCCTGTTTCAAAGAGTATTCCAAGTTCTACTTGGGCATGGGCATTGTCCTGCTTCGCCGATCTAGAAAGCCATTTGGCGGCCTCCTCTTCATCCACTTCCACGCCAATTCCATAAGCATAAATTCTTCCTATCTCATATTGAGCGGCGGCAAATCCTTGTACGGCGGAGCGGGCGAACCATTGCCGCGCCGCATGTTTATCCTGGCCGACGGCCCGGCCCTTGGCATACATATCGCCAAGGAAATACTGTGCTTTGGCATCACCCAGCGTGGCGGCTTGCCGAAACCATTTTATCGCTTCGTGGAAATCCACGCTGACGCCAGCGCCGGAGTAGTAGACTATTCCGACGTTCAACTGTGCTGTCCTGTAACCTTGCTCGGCGAGCGGCAGCCAGGCGCGCAAGGCGGCCGCATAGTCGCCGGCCTCGTAGGCCTGAAATCCTTTCTTGAGCTCTTCCCGCGGGCCCGCATCTGCCGGCGTCGTTGGCATCAGAACCGTCCAAACCGCGAGTGCGGCCAGTATGCGCTGAAGTCTCATTCTCCGGATGGACACGCTGCTCGCCTCGGGCAAAGTTGTAAATCTCCTGTCATATTATCTCGCCTTGACCCTCGTGGTCGATGGCGGATCGGCCTATGATGTGGCCGCGGTCGAGCGTGACTGAAAAGAAAAGCAAAATAACTCTGGGGAAATGTGGTGAAGGCAAATATGGATTTTGACGCCGTCGTGGTGGGTGCGGGCTTCGCAGGCCTCTATATGCTGCACCGCTTGCGGGGCGAAGGCTATTCGGTTCGGGTCTATGAGGCGGGCGGCGGCATCGGCGGGACCTGGTATTGGAACCGCTATCCCGGTGCCCGCTGCGATGTGGAAAGCATGCAGTATTCCTATCAATTCTCGGAAGACCTGCAGCAGGAATGGGAATGGACGGAAAAATACGCCACTCAGCCGGAAATCCTGGCCTATGCCGAGCATGTGGCGGACCGTTTCGATCTACACCGGGATATCCAACTCAACACCCGGGTGATTGCCGCTCACTACGACGAAGACGATGACGTCTGGCGCTTGGATCTGGAGGGAAGTGAAACTGTCACGGCCCGGTTCTGCGTCATGGCGTTGGGCTGCCTCTCTACCACCAACAAGCCCCATTTCGAGGGGCTGGAGGATTTCCAGGGCCCTGTCTACCACACAGGGGAATGGCCCCATGAGGGCGTGGATTTCACCGGCCGCACCGTCGGCATTATCGGCACCGGTTCGTCCGCCATCCAATCCATCCCCATCATTGCCGAGCAGGCCCGGCATCTGACCGTTTTCCAACGCACGCCCAACTTCGCCATTCCGGCCTGGAACGCCCCGCTGGAGCCTGACGAGGTGCGCGCCATCAAGGGGGATTACGCCGGCCTGCGGGCCAAGGCGAAATCGCGCCCTACTGGATTCTACTTTCCCTACAACGAATTCTCCGCCCTTTCCGTTTCGGCCGAGGAGCGGGAGGAGATCTACGAGGAATTCTGGGCGCGGGGCGGACTGCCCTTCCTGGGCGCCTTCGACGATCTGCTGATCAGCGAGGAGGCAAACGAAACCGCGGCGGAATTCGTGCGCAACAAAATCCGGGAGACGGTCAAGGATCCAGAACTGGCCGAACTGCTGGCGCCGAAGACGATCATCGGCTGCAAGCGGCTTTGCGTCGACAGCGGCTATTTCGAGACCTTCAACCGGGACAATATCAGCCTGGTGGATGTCTCGGAACACCCCATCGACCGGTTCACGGCCACAGGCCTGACGGTCGCGGGCAAGGCCTACGAGTTTGACGATGCGGTCCTGGCCACCGGTTTCGATGCCATGATCGGCTCTTTCACCCGTATCGACATCCGGGGCCGGGATGGTCTGGAACTGCGCCGCAAGTGGGAGGCGGGGCCGCGCACCTATCTGGGCCTTTGCACCAACGGCTTTCCCAACATGTTCATGATCACCGGGCCCGGCAGCCCGTCCGTGCTGGCCTCGATGATCCAGACCATCGAACAGCATGTGGATTGGATCATCGACTGCATGGACCATATGCGCCGGGCCGGCCAAACCGTGATCGAGGCAGAAGTGGCGGACGAGGATGCCTGGGTCGAACATGTCAACGAGGCCGCTGCCGGCTCGCTCCGCTCCACTTGCAGTTCGTGGTATCTGGGCGGCAGCATCCCTGGCCGGCCGCGGGTCTTCATGCCTTATATCGGTGGCTATCCGGTTTATGTGGAAAAATGCGACAGCGTGGCGGCGTCAAACTATGCCGGCTTCCACCTGACATGACCGGTTCTAATCCAACCTTGCCGCTGGCGGGCATCAAGGTATTGGAATTCAGCCATGCGGTCATGGGGCCGTCGGCGGGCATGGTGCTGGCCGATCTGGGCGCCACGGTGACCAAGATCGAACCGGTCCCCGACGGCGATCGGACCCGGCAGCTACAGGGCGTCGGCCTTAGTTTTTTCCCACTGTTCTGCCGCAACAAGCAAAGCCTGGCGATCGACCTGAAGGCGCCGGGGACGCGACCGGCGGTGGAAGCTCTGGTCCGCCAAGCCGATGTCTTGTTGGAGAATTTTGCCCTTGGCACCATGGACCGCCTTGGTCTCGGCTATGATGACCTGAGTACGATCAATCCTGGCCTGGTGTACTTGCAATTAAAGGGTTTCCTGTCCGGTCCTTACGAGGAGCGCCGCGCCTTGGACGAGATCGTGCAAATGATGAGCGGCCTGGCTTATATGACCGGCCCGCCGGGTCGGCCGCTCCGCGCCGGTGCTTCGGTGGTGGACATCATGGGCGGCATGGCCGGCGTCATCGGTGTCCTGGCGGCACTGCGGGAGCGCGAGAGCACGGGCAAGGGGCAATTGGTCAAGGCGGCCCTGTTCGAAACCGCCGCCTTCGCCGTGGGTCAGCACATCGTCCAGCACGGCATCAATGGCCAGCCTCTGGTGCCCATGTCCGTGCCGAACCGGGCCTGGGGCATCTATGACACTTTCGAAAGTGCGGACGGAAAACCCATATTCGTCGGCGTCGTGACGGACACCCAATGGAGCAAGTTCTGCCAGGTCTTCCAACGCCCGGACCTGTTCGCCGATGAACGGTTGAACAGTAATGTCGGCCGTGTGGAACAACGGGATTGGCTGGTGGATTCGGTGGCAGAGACCTGCCGGGCACTGAGCACGGAAGAACTGTTGGCGAAATGCGATGCCGCGGAACTGGCCTTCGGCCCAGTCAACAAGCCCGAGGACCTGCTCGACGATCCGCACCTGAACCAGGACGGCAAGATGGCCGTGATGAACCTTCCCGGCGGTATCCGCGCCAAGACGCCCCGCCTGCCGCTGGAAATGGACGGCCGCGACTTCACGGTACGCCAAGACCCGCCCGCGGTGGGCGAACACAGCCGGTCCATCCTGTCCGCCGCCGGTCTATCGGATGATGAGATCGAAACCCTATTCGCCGCCGGCTACGTCCTGGAAACTAACGCCTGATTTCAATCCATATGGGCGTACATGGTCTGGCCGGGGGCGGGCAGTTCGGCGCGCAGGATCTTGCCGCTGAAGGACGAGGTGATGAACAGGGAACGGTTGTCAGGCCCGCCATAGGCCAGGTTGGTGGTTAGAAGGCTGCCGTCGGGATCGGGAATTTTGTAGATCGGCACGCCCAGGTCGGAAAACAGCCAGACCGCACCGAAGCCGGCATGGGCGATGGAAAGGTTGCCTTCCACATCTATGGCCATGCCGTCGGGTCCCATGCCGCCCACAAGCTGGGCGAACAGGCCGACCCGGTTGACGCTGCCGTCCTTGCGGAAGGGCATGCGCCAGACCGCATTAGCCCGGGTCACGGCGATATAGAGCAGGGTTTCCTCCGGATCCATGACCAGGCCGTTGGGGCTGGGCACGTTGTCGATCAGGCAATGCAAAGCACCGTTCGCATCCTGGCGGAAAACCCGGCCGGTGGGGTCGTGCAGGCCGCTATCGCCCTGATCGGTGAAATAGAGATCGCCGTTGGCGCCGAAGAAGAGATCGTTGACGCCCTTATAGCCCGGCAGATCGTCCCGTCCGATATAGTTCGAAACCTTGCCATTGACCGGATCCACCTCGACGATGCCATTGCGGCGGTCGGCCACGAAGATGCGCCCGTCTTTGTGGATCTTCAGACCGTTTGGGCTGCCGTCATAGTCGGCCACCACGGTGAAATCGCCGCTCTCTGAAATCCTGAAAATGCGGCCATGAGCGATGTCCACCACGTACAAGTTGCCCTCGCGGTCGAATGAGGGGCCCTCCAGGAACGACCCGAGTGGACGGCCGCGGAAGATATCCCGCGACATATGGGAATCCCTATCCAGCAGCTGCAACTCGTCCGGCACCTGAGCAAAGACGGTTGCTTCTATCTCGGTCGGCTGGGGATACATGGACGGCTCCTGAGGCTTAGGTTGAAAGCATGGAGGGATATTGTGCGTCGAGCTTGGGCCGGGCTCAAGCCTGTGGCAATATTTCGTCATGAGCCAGCAGCGACTGACTTATTCAGCCATCACCCAGCGGCCCAAGTTCGAACTGCCCGACGGCGCCCGCGTGGCCCTATGGGTCTGTCCCAACATCGAGCACTACGAATACCTGCCCAACCCGGTACGCATCCGCGACCCCTGGCCGCGCATGCCCCACCCCGACATCCTGGGCTATGGCATCAAGGACTATGGCAACCGGGTCGGCCTGTGGCGCATGTTCGACGTGATGGACCACTTCAACATCCGTTGTACGACATCGCTGAGCCTGAGCGTCTATGAGCATTACCCGGCAATCATGGAAGCCTGCGAAGGGCGGAACTGGGACGTGCTCTGCCACGGCCTCTATAACACCCAATACCTATGGGGCCTGGACGAGGCATCGGAACGGGCGATCATCGAGGAATGCGTGGACACCTATCGCCGCCTGACGGGGCGGCAGTTGGCCGGTTGGTTCTCGCCGGCCGCTTCACACACCCTGAACACGCCCGACCTGGTGGCCGAGGCCGGCATAAAATACTACACCGACTGGGTGCATGACGATCAACCGGGGCCCATGAAGGTGCGACGGGGCCGGCTTTTGACCGTGCCCTACACCATGGAACTGAACGATGCGGTGCTGCACAACCGGGCCCAGGAGGCGGACGACTTCGAGGTTATGATCCGGGACTACTTCGATTGCGTCTACGCCGAAGGGAAAACGCAGCCGCGGGTCATGTGCATCGCCCTACATCCTTACATGATGGGCCAGCCCCACCGCATCGCCTATCTGGAGCGTGCATTGGACTATGTCCTGGGCCATAGCGGTGTCTGGCAGGCCACCGGCGAGGAGATCGCGGATTGGTACTATGAGACGATGTGGGAGCGCATGACCGCCCAGTTGGAGGGCTCCGGCGATGACTGAGGGACGGCGCCCGGGCATGGATCATGAGCTTTATCCCTTTTCCGCCATCAATGATCGGCCAACTCTGTCATGGCCCGACGGCAACCGCCTCGCGGTCTGGGTCGTTTTGCACCTGGAACAATGGGAATTGCAGCCGCCTGCCGCCGCCCTGCGCGATGCCCGTTTTCGCGGCGAGTTCGGTAATTTCTTTCCCGACTACCGTACATACTCGACCCGGGAATACGGCAACCGGGTAGGCATCTACCGGATCTTGGACATACTGGACCGCCATGGCCTACCAGTGACGGTGGCGGCCAACGGGGCCCTTTGCAGGGCACGCCCGCAATTGATCGAGGCCTGTTTGGAGCGAGGATATGAGATCGCCGCCCATGGCGATTACGCCACTCGCATGATCTCCTCGCGCATGGGCGAGCGGGAGGAAATCGATCATATCGCCAATGTCATGGAACAGATACGGCGGAGCAGCGGCGAAAAGACGGTCGGTTGGATCAGCCAGGATTTCGGCGAGAGCCCGCGTACGCCGCAACTCGTGGCTGCCGCAGGGGCAGACTATCTGGGCGATTGGCCGAATGACGACCAGCCCTACTGGCTGACCCTGTCACCACCCATGGTCTCGCTGCCCTATCACGTGGAGTGGGATGACGTCACCCTGATGGCTCTGCGCCAGCTTACCGCCCCGCGTTATGGGCAAATGGTAGGAGAAGCCGCCGACCGATTGCATTCCGATAGTGCCGAAAGCGGCCGCATGATGAGCCTTGGCCTCCACCCCTGGGTTATCGGCCAGCCGCATCGCATTAGATATCTGGACGATATCTTGGGCCGCCTAAGCGGCCTGGATGGCGTCTGGTTCGCCACTGGTCGCGACATCGCCGCTTGCTTTCGCCAGCAGTCGCCGCTGCCGGATTAGCATCGAAATAGCCCTGTTTGCAGCCAAAAGTATCCTTAACAATTTCACCAATCACACCTTGAATGTTTGGGTTTTCTTAACTCTTGCTCGGATAGGTTAGGTGACAACCGACGAGGCCACAGGCCCGTTTATTAATTCGTGATGCATATGGGACAGATTTCGCCCGAACAAATGACTGACGACGGCGGCAATTGGAACAACGAACAGCTGATCCGCACAATGGGCGCATCGGGCACCGCCGCCTATTGCTGGGAGATTGGCTCCGACCAGTTGCATTGGTCGCCGGGCGCGAGCGGGGCTTTGGGCCTGGCCGAGGTGGATTTGCCTCATCTGGCCGCCGATATGCAGGGGCGCATCGCACCCGACGATCTTCCCATCAGAGCCATAGCTCTTTCGGCGCTGATCGAGGAAGGCGAAACCTATGCCTGCGAATTCAAGCTCCGCCGCTCGGACGGCGGCTTCGAATGGGTCGAGGAACGCGGTGCCGTTGACCTGGACGAAGCGGGCAACGCGCTACGTTTCCACGGAATGATGCGGGTCATCACCGACTGGAAACGGCGGGAAGCCGAACTGGAACGCATGGCCTACTTCGACACGCTGACGGGGCACCTGAACCGCGCCCGCCTGCAGGAGACCTTGGACGAGACGTTGAAAGCCTGTGCTGAAGACGGCACGACGTCGGCTTTTCTGTTGGTCAATATTGACCGTCTGGGGATGCTGAATGATGCCTATGGTTTTGACATCGCGGATACGGTCATCATCGAAGTCGGCAAGCGGCTGGAGGCGTGCGCCCGGGTCGGCGATCTGATTGGCCGCGCTGGAGGCAACCAATTCGGCGTGGTCATGCCCGGCGCCACGGACGTCGACCTGCGCAAGGTTGCGGATCAGATTCTGACCGCGGTGCGCGGCAAAGAGATCAATACCGAGGCCGGACCGCTGGCCGTCTCTGTATCGCTTGGCGGCACACTGATGCCCAAGGATGCCACCAGCAGCCGCGAGGTCGTGGGCCGGACGGAAGAAGCCTTGTCCAAGGCCAAACAGCGCGGGCGCGACCGGTTTGTTCTGCATCAACGATCGGCGAACCGGGACGCCAGCCGGCGCAAATCACTCGCCACCGGCGATGCCGTGCTGCGCGCCCTAAAGGACGGCCGGCTGACATTCGCCGTGCAGCCCATCGTCAACAGCGCCACTGGCGAAACCCAGTTGTACGAATGCCTGCTACGCATGCTGAACGAACAGGGCGAATTGATCCCTGCGGGCCTGTTCATTCCAGTAGTGGAAAAGCTGGGCCTAATCCGCCGCCTCGACATCCACACCCTGGAAATGGCGCTGTTGGAGTTGGAGCAAGTTCCGGACGTCAACCTAGCGGTCAACGTTTCGGGCATGACAGCGACCGATCCTTCGTCGTTGGATCGTCTGCTTTCCCTGGTGCACATCCATTCCGGCGTCGCGGACCGCTTGATCTTCGAGATCACGGAGACCGTGGCCATGATGGATTACGAGGAAACAGCCCGCTTTGCCAACAAATTGCGGGATTTGGGTTGCCGGATCGCCCTCGATGATTTCGGCGCCGGATACACCTCCTACCGCCATCTGAAGGCCCTCTCGGTGGACATCGTCAAGATCGACGGGCAGTTCGTCCAGGATTTGCACAACAACAAGGAAAACCAGTTGTTCGTGCAAACCCTGCTGGATCTTGCGGAAGGCTTCAATGCCGATGTGGTCGGTGAGTGCGTGGAATCCGCCGAAGAGGCCCAGGCCTTGCGCGATCGCGGCGTGAAATATCTGCAGGGCTATCATTTCGGCGCGCCTACCCTGGAGCGTCCATGGGAAGTCAAAGGCCTTGCGGCGGTGCCGCAACTCCAGGCCGACTGAATTTTTCCTCAACGGCCGCCGGGCTGTGCCTCCGCCCAAGCCCGCAGCAACGCCAAATCGTCATCGTCCCCGTCTCGCAGAAGTATCGTCTTATTACGATCCTTGGCACCGGCGGTTACCGACAACCGCCCCCGGGGAAGCCTCCAGGCCTTGGCCAGGAGTTTGATCATGGCCGCGTTGGCCCGGCCTTTTTCCGCCGCCGCCGTGACCCGCACGCAAAGTTGCCGGCCGCCGTCGGCCAGCTCCCCGATGCCGTCGATACGGTTGGCGGAAGCACCGGGGCGGAGACGTATGGAAATTGAAATGCCGTCACTGCGGGCAGCAAACGGCATCGTTTCGGTTAGTTTTCGTCCCGGCGGTCCGACTGCAACATGGCAAAGAGGACATGATCGCTCCATTTGCCGTTGATGCGCAGGTATTTCCGGGCATAGCCCTCTTTCTGGAAACCGGTCTTCAGCAATACCGTGGTCGAGGCCTGATTGTGGGGCAGGCAGGCGGCTTCGAGCCTGTGCAGGCCCAATTCATCGAAGACGAAAGGCAGCGAGGCGGTGACCCCGTCCTGCATCAAGCCCTTGCCCGCGAACTGCTGGCCCATCCAATAGCCCATGGAACATGATTGCGTGACACCGCGGCGAATGTTGGACAGGGTAATCCCGCCCACCAGGCGGTCGTCGTTACGCGTGAAGATGAAAAACGCATAGCCCACACCGTCGCGGGCATCACGGGCATAGCGCCGCAGGCGGCGGCGGTAGGCGTTCTTGGTCAGTTCGTCTTCCAACCAGGTCGGCTCCCACGGCGTCAGGAATTCCCGTGAGGCGGCCCGCAGCCTGGCCCATTCGGCCCAGTCCGAAAGTTGCGGCGCCCGCAGATAGACACGCCGTCCCTTTAGGGTCGGCGGACTACCGGTCCACGGCGGATTACGCAAAAATGCAGACACGCCCCAATTCCATCAGAGCCAAATACCTCAACCTTGGGCGAACCTTGCCGCAATTTCCTCCCTGCTGGCAAGACCCGCGATGGGTCCCATTGCGGCGACGGCCAAATTGGGCCGGCCATTGCCGCCTTTGGCGATGCGCTCGGCCACCCGGCGCACGGCGGCTACATCCACCGCATCAATCCGTTCGATCAGTTCCTTGACCGGGATCTGCCGGCCAAAAACAAGTGTCTGCCGGGCCAGTTGCTCGGCCCGGGAGGCGGAACTTTCCAGCGACATCAGCGTTCCCGCTTTTAACTGGGCCCGGGCCCGATCGACTTCCTCCGCCGCCGCGTCGTCGCCCAGACGCAACATCTCGTTACAGATCACCGGCACCAGCTCGCCGACTTGATCCGCACCTGTGCCGGCATAAACCGTAAAGGCGCCGCATTCCTTGTACGAAGAGGCAAAGCAAAAGATCGAATAGCAGAGGCCGCGTTTCTCCCGAACTTCCTGGAACAGTCGAGAGGACATGCCGCCTCCCAGAACCGTCGACATCACTTGTAGCGGGTAGAAATCATCGTCGTCATAGGCCAGGGCCGGCAGGGCTAAGGCAAAATGCACCTGCTCCAGATCTCTTTGATCCCGGCGCTCGCCACCATGAAAGACCCCGGGCTCGAACGGGTTTTCGTCGCCCCGGCGCAAGGAACCGAAATGCCCTTCTGCCAGCTTGACCAAGGCATCATGGTCGACGGCGCCGGCGGCGCAAAGCAACAGGCGGTTTGCGGTATAGTGTTCGGCCATGAAGTCGAACAGCACCTGACGGTCCATGTTGGCGACACCTTCGGCGGGCCCCAGGATGGAACGGCCCAAGGGCTGGTCGGGATAGGCAGCCTCTTGCAAGCGATCAAAGATGATGTCGTCGGGGGTATCTTCCGATTGACCGATTTCCTGGATCACCACAGCCCGTTCGCGGGCCAATTCCTCTTCCTCGAAGGTGGAACGCTGCAGGATATCGGCCAGGATATCTACGCTCAGAGGTAGATCCTCCTTCAGAACGCGGACGAAGTAGGCCGTATGTTCACGGGAGGTATAGGCGTTCAGATGACCGCCGACGCTTTCGATCTCTACCGCGATATCTTGGGCGCTGCGGCGATCGGTGCCCTTGAACGCCATATGCTCCAGCATATGAGCGACGCCGTTGTTGGCCTCGGTCTCGTAGCGGGCGCCGGCATCGACCCAGACACCAACGGAGGTGGTCTCCACGCCGTCCCGGCTATCGGAAATCACCCGCAGGCCGTTGCCCAGGGTGGTCATCTGCACTGTCACGTTCGGTTACATCCCCAATTGCAAGATCGTCAATATGCCCTAAGACCGCCGCAATCCCCTGATGTGGTCCTGTAAGACGGCCAGATCGTTAGGCAGCCGGGCCACGCGTTCCTCGCGATCATATAGATCGGCCATATGATGCGGCAATGGCGGGCGGACACCACAGGCCTTTTCCACCGCGTCCGGAAACTTCGCCGGATGGGCGGTCGCCAGAGTGATCACAGGTCCTTCAGGCATCAATTCACGGGCCGCCCTCAGCCCCACGGCCGTATGCGGATCAATAATAATACCACGTTCTCGATAAACATCGCCGATGGTCGCCGTCGTCGTTGCTTCATCAACGCGGTATGATTGGAAGATCTCGTGGGCCTGAGCCAAGGCCTGCGCGGATACTTCAAAGCCCCCCTGTTCCGCCAATTCATCCATCTGCCGCCGAACGACCGCGCCATCCCGGCCAGCCAAATCGAACAGCAACCGTTCGAAATTGCTGGCCACCTGGATATCCATCGAGGGGCTTTGCGTCGCCACGACTTGATCCTTGCGGTAGGCGCCGGTCTGGAAAAAACGATGCAGGATGTCGTTGCGATTAGTGGCGACCACCAGCCGGTCTATGGGCAGACCCATTTGGGCCGCCGCATAGCCGGCGAAGACACAGCCGAAATTTCCCGTGGGCACGGCAAAGCTGACCTTGCGGTCCGGCGCGCCGGCAGCGACAGCAGTGGTGATGTAATAGACCACCTGCGCCACCACCCGGGCCCAGTTAATGGAATTCACCGCCGACATGGAAATTTCGTCGCGAAAGGCAAGGTCGTTGAAGGCGCCCTTCACCAGGGCCTGGCAATCGTCGAACGTGCCGTCGATAGCAATGTTATGCACGTTATCGGACAGCACGGTGGTCATCTGCCGCCGCTGCACCTCCGAGACCCGGCCGTGCGGGTAGAGAATAAAGATGTCGATGGCATCCCGGTCCTTGCATGCCTCAATAGCGGCCGAACCGGTATCGCCCGAGGTGGCGCCGACGATGGTCACCCGGCGCCCCTGACGGCCCAGTTCCCGGTCGAACAGACGGCCCAGCAACTGCATGGCCACATCCTTGAAGGCCAGGGTCGGGCCATGAAAAAGCTCCATCAGCCAATGGCCGCCCGACAGCTCCCGGATCGGCACCACGGCATCATCGGCAAAGCCGCCATAGGCCGCTTCCGCCATCGCCTTCAACTCGCCTGGGTCAATGCCATCCATGAAAGGTTGAAGGATACGGGCAGCGGCCTCGGCATAGGGCAGGCCGGCCAGGGCACGAAGATCGTCGTGGCTAAGCTGCGGCCAGGCATCGGGCACATATAACCCACCGTCCCGCGCCAAACCGGCCAGCAAGACATCGCCGAAGGCCAGATCAGGGGCCTGGCCGCGGGTCGAAACATAACGCAAAGTGTTGGTCTCCCAGGAAATCGAGGCGCCAACCTATCCAGCTAGGTAACGCATTTCAAGGTGTTCCCTGAAGATAGCCCCGTCCAGTTGCGATCCCGTTGCGGCCAGCAGGAGTTCGTCCGCGCTCGCGTGCAGGCGGCCCTGTTCATGAATGTTCCGGCGCAGCCAGGACATCAATGGTGCAAAGTCACCGCGGCCGATATGACCCGGTAGTTCCGGCAAATCCGCACAAACCGCTCGGTAGATCTGTGCCGCCGCCATGGCGCCCAAGGTATAGGTGGGAAAGTATCCAAAGGCCCCGTCCATCCAATGGATATCCTGCATGCAACCGTCCCGGTCATGGGGCACATCAATGCCAAGCAATTCCTTCATGCCGTCGGCCCAGGCAGCGGGCAGGTCGGCAGCGGCCAGGTCGCCGGCCAGGAGAGCCTTTTCCAGGCGGTAGCGATGGATGATATGCAGTGGATAGGTGACCTCGTCCGCCTCCACCCGGATCAGGGAACGGGCCACGTGACGCACCCGGCTGGCCAGGCCGGCTTGTCGCCAGGCCGGCCCCGAGACGCCGGCGATTTCGCTTAACAATGGCGCAAGATAGTTGAGGAAATCATCGCCCCGGCCGATTTGCATTTCCACCAGCAAGGATTGGCTTTCGTGCATTGCCATGCCCATGGCCTGGCCCACGGGTTGCTGCCGCCATTCCACCGGCCGCCCCCGCTCGTACATGCCGTGGCCGCCCTCATGCAGGGCCGGAAACAGGCTGCCCAAGGGGTCTGCCTCGTCATAACGGGTGGTCAGGCGCACATCGTCCGCCACACCGCCCGTAAAGGGATGCAGGGAGACATCGAGACGGCCATGCTCGAAATTAAAGCCCAAAGTATCCAAGAGCCGCCGAGAGAGTTCCTCCTGCACGCTAGCCTTGACCTGTTCCGGCGCCGCGGCGGGCGCCGGCTGCCGCTCCAGAATTCGTTCCAATAGACCGGGCAGGAACTCCGCTAATTCATCGAAATGCCGGTCCACATCCACCGCCCGCAGCCCTGGTTCGTATTGCGCCAGCAGCGCATCGTAAGCGGGGCAGTCGAAGGCCGCACCCTTGGCCGCGGCGACCTGACGAACCAGCGCGATGACTTCTTCCAGATAGGGGCAAAGGTTGGCGAAATCGTCCGCTTCCCTGGCCGTGCGCCAGACCATCTCGCATTCGGAACCGGCCTTACTCAAGGCCGAGACAAGATCGCCTGGCAGAGCCGTGGCGTGGGCTCGCTTCAGCCGCATCTCCCGCAGGTTGGCACGCTCCCACGGACCCAGGTCGCTATCCTCCGCTTGCGCCAGCAGATCGCCCATATCCCCATCGCAGAGCAGCTCGTGCATCACCAGTGACAAGGTGGACAATTGCTCCGCCCTGGCAGCCGCACCGCCCGCGGGCATCATGGCGGCCGCATCCCAGTGCAGCACGGCCGCGGCACCTTTCAGATCGGCCAGCCGCGCGAAACGCGCGCAAAGTTCTTCATAAGCTGTGGTCATTCCGAACCCTTCTTGCGGTGCGCGATCAGAAAGATCACGGCGATGGCGGCCGCCAGGGAAAACCAGGTGATGGCATATTGCAAATGGTCATTGCGGACCTTGATTTGCGCCACGCCGCCCACGGGCAGGCCGCCTGGATTGTCCTGCCCGTCGGCCAGGATAACCGCCGGCAGCAAATCCAGGTTGCGCGCCTTGGCGATGCCCGCCACGTCATACCAAAACCAAAAATCCGCCTTTGAGTCGTAATCCGGCGTCCATAGACCTTGCTCAAAATCCGTCCGCAAAATGCCCCGGATCACGACCTCGCCACCGACTTGCCCTTGTGCCCGGGAAACTGGATCGCGTCGTTCGCGGGAAACCCAGCCCCGGTTAACCAGGATGTTTTCGCCTCCCCTCAGGCGCAAGGGCGTCAGCACATGCAGCCCTGTAGTGCCACGATAGGACCGCGGCGTGATGTGAGCTTCCAAGTCGTGGAGATAAACGCCTTGGGCGATGACCGGACGATGGGCCAGAGAGGACAAATTCGTCACGTGATTGCCCAAGAGCACCGGCGGCCTGGCACGACCGGCCTCGATTTCTGCAATCATGTCCGTTTTCCAGTTCAAACGCTGGATCTGCCACATGCCCAGCGACAGGGTCACCAGCAGGGCGGCAATGGTCAAGACAAGGGCGGGAAGACCAGGGCGGCGCATGGATCAAATGCTTTGGTCGTCCTGGAACCCGGCCACCGCGTGGCGATATTGCAATGCGATGAGCGTCGCCTTTAAGGGCCGCAGGCAGAGGATTGAGGCGCCGAGGATGAAGGGGAGCTGATAGACCAGATGCGCCCAGATGGGCGGGGCCAGAGCCTTTTCCACCGCGAAGGCCAGGGCGACGGCAAGACCGCCGACAATCAGGATCACGAACACCGCCGGACCGTCGCCGGAATCGTGCGCGGAGAAATCCAGGCCGCAATTTTCGCAGGCCGGCGCCACTTCCAGCAGGCCGGCATACAGCTTGCCCTTGCCGCAACGCGGACAGCGGCACATGAGCCCAATGACAAAGGGCGACACCGTGGCGCCGCCCTTTGCATCATTTGTCATTCTACACTCGTCAGTGGGTAACGACCGTTCACGCGCCCCAGACATAAATGAAGCAGAACAGGAACAGCCAGACCACGTCGACGAAATGCCAGTACCAGGCAGCGGCCTCCAGTCCGAAATGATGATCCGGCTTGAAGTGGCCCTTGGCGGTCCGGAACAGGCAGACGATCAGGAAGATGGTGCCGATTATGACATGGGCGCCATGGAAGCCTGTGGCCATGAAGAAGGTGGAGCCATAGATGCCGCCGGTGAAAGTAAAGGCGGCATGGGCATATTCGTAGGCCTGCACGCAGGTAAAGAGGATCCCCAGGATGACGGTAACCAGCAATCCTTGCACCGCGCTTTTCTGGTTGCCTTCGCGCACCGCATGGTGGGCCCAGGTCACGGTGGTCGACGATGTCAGAAGGATCAGAGTGTTGATCAGGGGCAGATGCCAGGGATCGAAGGTGCTGATGCCCTCGGGCGGCCAGACCCCGCCCATCTGTTCCGTGGGATAGATGGCGGCGTTGAAATAGGCCCAGAACCAGGCCATGAAGAACATCACTTCCGAGGCGATGAACATGATCATGCCGAAACGCAGGTGCAACTGCACCACGGGGGTGTGATGGCCCTCGTCCTTGGCCTCGCGGATCACATCGCGCCACCAGACGAACATGGTGTAGAGCACCACGAGAAACCCGATGACGGCAATCCAGACCGGCCCCTCGTGCATGTACCAGATGAAGCCGACAGCCAGGATTAGCGCGCCCAGTGCCCCGAGCGCCGGCCATGGGCTGGGTTCCACCAGGTGGTAGTCGTGCCCTTTTGCGTGCGTATCAGCCATTATTTCACTCCGTTCCCAGCAACTCAGTTCACCGCCTTGTTGGCGGCGATCTTATTCGTTTGTTCGCTTTCCTGACCGCTGTCCGCCACCGGAAAGAAGGTGTAGGACAGGGTTATTGTCTTCACGTCATCCAAGTTCGGATCTTCCGAAATCGCCGGATCGACGAAGAACGACACCGGCATGTCGACCCGTTGGCCAGGCGCCAGGGCCTGCTCGGTGAAGCAGAAGCATTCGATCTTGTTGAAATAGCTACCCGCCTTGGCCGGCGTCACATTAAACGTAGAGGTGCCGACGATGCGCTGCTCGCTGTCGTTCGCAGCCTCGTAGAAGGCCAAGGCCTCTTCCCCAACTTGCAAGGTAATCGCCCGCTGTTGCGGCTGAAAGTGCCAATGCAAGCCGCGGGCGGTATCGGCGTTGAAGCGAACGGTAATCACACGCTCGCCAACCTCCGCCGGTGCGGCCGTCGCCACCTGTGTGGTGCCGCCAAACCCGGTAACCTGGCAGAAAATCCTATAAAGCGGCACCGCCGCATAGGCCATGCCGACCATGCCGACCACCACGCCGGCAGCGACAAGGGCGGTTAGCCGATTGCGGTTCCTATTTATGCTGCGCTCGGTCAATTGCCGCTCCAGACCTGGTCCTGCATGTTGATCATGGTAAGGAAAAACAACCCGACTATGAGCAAGACCAGAATGCCGGCTATCATCCAGTTCCGGCTTTTCCTTTCCTTATGCATCCTGCCGATGGGCATCAGAGCCAACCTCCGGCAAGACGTTCACCCAACATCAGGGCGAATAAGGCAAAGAGATAGAAGATCGAATAACCGAACAGGCGCCGGGCCGGCCGGTCATCGTCATCACCCGTGCGCCAGACCTGTAGCGCGAAAACCAGAAACAGCAGGCCGAACAGGCCGGCGCCGATTCCGTATACGCTGCCGCAGGCGCCCAAGGCGACCGGGCTCAAGGTGACCGGGATCAGGATCAGGCTATAGATCAAAATCTGCAACCGGGTCGCCCGCTTGCCGGCGACCACGGGCAGCATGGGCACACCTACATTGCGGTAGTCATCGGCGCGGTAAAGCGCCAGGGCCCAGAAATGCGGCGGCGTCCAAAAGAAGATGATGGCGAACAGGGTAATCGATGCCAGCGAGATATCGCCACTGGCCGCGGCCCAGCCGATCATCGGCGGAAAAGCACCCGCTGCGCCGCCGATGACGATGTTCTGCGGCGTCCGCCGCTTCAGCCACATGGTATAGACGAAGACATAGAAGGCGATGGTCAGCGCCAACAACCCGGCCGAGAGCAAATTGACGAAAACGGCCATCGCCAACACAGAGGCAAACGACAACACCGTGCCGAAGATCAGCGCCGCCCGCGGCTTTACGTTGCCGCGGGGAATGGGCCGGTCACAGGTGCGCAGCATCTGACCGTCGATATCGGCGTCGTACCACATGTTGATGGCGCCCGAGGCCCCCGCCCCGACCGCGATGCAAACCAGGGCCACCACCGCGATGGATAGTTCCAGGCTGGTCGGCGCCAACATCAGGCCGACCAGGGCCGTGAAGACCACGAGACTCATCACCCGCGGCTTCAGCAGTGCCAGATAATCGGCAATCCGACCAATGCCGGTCGGTCGCCGAAGCCTCTGGTCAATGGCTAAATTGCCGCTATCCAACGATCGAACCCCTTTCCAGACCTACCGCCATCTACTTGATGCGCGGCAATTCCTCGAACTGATGGAAGGGAGGTGGTGACGGCAGGGTCCATTCCAGGGTGTCGGCGCTTTCGCCCCAGGGATTGTCGGGGCATTTCTCGCCGGAGGTAATGGTCTTGATGGCGATGTACATGAACAACAGGGTGCCCACCGCCGTGATGTAGGAACCAATGGAAGAGACCATGTTGAAACCGGAAAATGCGTCCGGATAATCAGGAACACGCCGCGGCATGCCTGCCAGGCCCGAGAAATGCTGCGGGAAGAAGATCAGGTTCACGCCAATGAAGGTGATCCAGAAATGCAGCTTGCCCAGGAGTTCGTTGTACTGCCGGCCCGACATCTTGCCAATCCAGTAATAGAACGCCCCGTAGATGCCGAACAGGGCACCCATGGACATGGTGTAATGGAAATGCGCCACGACATAGTAGGTGTCATGCAAGGCAAGATCGACGCCTGAGTTGGCCAAAACCACGCCCGTCACGCCGCCAACCGTGAACAGGAAGATCATGCCCAGGGCAAACAGCATTGGCACGCGGTAGGTGATGGAGCCACCCCACATGGTCGCGATCCAACTGAAGATCTTCACCCCCGTTGGTACGGCGATGACCATGGTCGCGCCGATGAAGTAAGCCCGGGTGTCTACGTCCATGCCGGCGGTATACATATGATGCGCCCAGACGATGAAGCCGACCGCGCCGATGGCGACCATGGCGTAAACCATGCCCAGATAACCGAATACCGGCTTGCGCGAGAAAGTGGCGACGATATGGCTGATCACGCCGAACGACGGCAGGATCAGGATATAGACCTCCGGATGGCCGAAGAACCAGAATAGATGCTGGTAGAGAACGGGATCACCACCGCCAGCGGCATCATAAAAGGCGGTGCCGAAATTGCGGTCCGTCAACAGCATGGTAATGGCGCCGGCCAGAACGGGCAGCGACAGCAGCAGCAGGAACGCGGTGACCAGCACCGACCAGACGAACAGGGGCATTTTGTGCAGCGTCATGCCCGGTGCCCGCATGTTGAAGATGGTGGTGATGAAATTGATCGCGCCTAGGATCGACGAGGCGCCTGCCAGATGCAATGACAGGATCGCCATGTCCACCGACGGGCCAACATGGCCCGAGGTACTGAGTGGCGCATAGACCGTCCAGCCTGTACCCGCGCCCAGTCCGCCGGCCGTGCCTTCCACGAACATGGAGCCCGCCAGCAGGATCAAAGCGGGCGGTAGCAGCCAGAAGGAAATATTGTTCATGCGCGGGAAGGCCATGTCCGGCGCCCCGATCATCAAGGGCACGAACCAGTTTCCGAAACCGCCGATGAAAGCCGGCATGACCATGAAGAACACCATGATCAGACCATGGCCCGTGATCAGCACGTTAAAGAGATGATGATCACCACCCAGAATGCCGTCCCCTGGCGCCGCCAGTTCGATGCGCATCAGGATCGACATGACACCGCCGATTAGGCCGCCGACAATGGCGAACACCAAGTACATGGTGCCGATGTCCTTGTGGTTGGTGGAATAGACCCACCGCCGCCACCCGGTCGGTGTGTGGTGGTCGTGATCGTCGTGCGCCGCGGAGGTTTCAGCCATTCTCAATCTTCCTATCGCTCTAACTTGTCCTATCCCAGGCCGGCGAGTTTTTACTCAGCCGCTTTCGCACCGGCGTCCGCCAGTTTGACGCCGGTTTTCTCATCCCGGGATGCGTATTCTTCCTTAGCCTTCTCGACCCAGGCCGCGAAGGCCTCTTTCGAGACGACTTTGACCATGATCGGCATAAAGCCGTGCAGCGTCCCGCACAGTTCCGAACACTGGCCGTAATAGGTCCCTTCCTTGGTGACCCGGA
Source organism: uncultured Rhodospirillaceae bacterium (assembly GCA_964344935.1). Classification (GTDB taxonomy): domain Bacteria; phylum Pseudomonadota; class Alphaproteobacteria. The sequence goes on along the minus strand of CAYFPL010000003.1, from coordinate 286,538 downwards.
CCCAGGTTTCGTTCAACCGGCCCGGCACCCCGTCCAGCTTGACGCCAAAGGCGGGGATGGCCCAGGCGTGGAGCACGTCGTCGGCCGTGATCAACAGGCGGATGTTGGTGTTGACGGGCATGACAACCGCTTCGTCCGTGGTCAACAGGCGCGGCTGGCCGGGTTCAAGATCTTCCTCGTCCACCATCGAGGCATCAAAAGTGAAGTCCCCGTGATCGGGATATTCATATGACCAATACCATTGATGGCCGACCGCCTTGATGGTCATCTCGGCCTCTTCCGTCGTATCGGCGTAGTACAATAGCTTGAACGAGGGGATCGCGATAACCACCAGGATCACGATGGGGATCGCGGTCCAGAGCACTTCCAGCAACGTATTATGCGTCGTGGTGCGGGGCGTCGGATTGTATTTGGCACTGAACTTGACCATCACATAGAGCATCAACAAGGTCACGAATACCGCGATGACGGTGATGATCACCAACAGCAAATTATGGAAATCCATAATCTGCTCCGCCACCGGCGTTACCGGCTCCTGCAGCCCCATTTGCCAGGGATGCGCCATGCCATGGTCCGCCTGCGCCGATAGGCTGGTCACAAACGTGCCCAACAGCGCCATCGGCGCCAGCAAAATTCGCCAAGCCGTCATATCAATGCCTCGATTTCATCCAAAATTGCACGCCGGGATGTCATCCCATTTACTCATCATTCGCCCTATGTAGCCCAACGAATTAGGGCGGAACAGCCCCTTAGCCGCCAATTTTCAAGCTTACGGACGACAATGGACCGGTAAATAACCATGAATCGGAGGCTTGAAAATAGCAAAATCACATCTATGTGGCCAATAGATAGTGCAAAGACACCGGCCACCCGCGCTGGCGGCTGGCCCTGCGACCAATTGTCGCACAAATGCCCGGCCAACAATTTTTCTCAAAAACCGTTGTTTTATAAGGATGCGTTAACCATTGTTGGTAACAAATGGTGGGTTAGCGCCCGATGGGAGCTTTTGCGACATGAACGAGACGACGAATACCCAAGACCCAGGCCTGCTGTTTGAACGGGCCGGTCTGGACGAAGGCCGCATTCAGAACATTGTCGGCGACGCGCTGCAGGGCTGCGACGACGGCGAGTTGTTCATGGAGTACTGCCAGAGCGAAAGCCTGGTGGTCGACGATGGCCGTATCAAATCGGCGAATTTCGATACCAACCAGGGCTTCGGCCTGCGCGCCGTCGCTGGCGAGCAGACCGGCTATGCCCATGCTTCCGAATTGAACGAGGGCGCGATCACGCGCGCCGCCGGCGCGGTGCAGGCGGTCCGGGCCGGCCACGACGGCGCCATGAGCCTGGCACCGGTTGCAACCAATCAAAGTCTTTACCCCGACGACAACCCCCTGGGCGAAGTGTCCTTCGCGGACAAGGTGAAGTTTCTGGGCGAGATGGACCGCTATGCCAGGGCCCGGGATGAACGGGTGCGCCAGGTCAGTATATCCCTGCACGGTGAATGGCAGGCGGTGGAAATCATGCGCGCCGACGGCCGGCGCATCCGCGACGTGCGCCCCCTGGTACGCCTGAATGTTTCAGTGGTCCTGGGCGAGGGCGATCGCCAGGAAACTGGCAGCCACGGGGCCGGCGACAGGATCGGTTTCGCACGCTATCTGGACGAGGCGAACTGGCAGGGCCAGGTGGACGAAGCGCTGCGCCAAGCCGAAGTCAACCTATCCTCGGTTCCGGCACCGGCGGGCGAGATGCAAGTGGTACTGGGCCCAGGCTGGCCGGGCATCCTGTTGCATGAAGCCATTGGCCACGGCCTGGAAGGGGATTTCAACCGTAAGCAGACCTCCGCCTTCGCCAACCTGCTGGGCGAGCGGGTGGCCAGCCCCGGTGTCACTGTGGTTGACGACGGCAGCATCGACGGCCGGCGGGGATCCTTGACCGTGGACGACGAGGGCACGCCCACCGAATGCACGACTTTGATCGAGGACGGCATCCTGAAGGGCTATATGCAGGATCGCCTGAACGCCCGTCTCATGGGAATGGCGGCCACCGGCAACGGCCGGCGCCAATCGTTCGCCCACATGCCAATGCCGCGCATGACCAACACCTTCATGCGGGCCGGGGATCGGGACCCACAGGAAATTCTCGCCGATGTGCAAGATGGCATCTATGCGGTGAACTTCGGCGGCGGCCAGGTGGATATCACCTCGGGCAAGTTCGTCTTTAGCTGCACCGAGGCCTACCAATTGCAGAACGGCAAGATCGGCGCGCCCCTCAAGGGCGCCACCCTGATCGGCAACGGCCCAGACGTCCTGACCCGGGTCAAGGCCATCGGCAACGATCTGGCGTTGGATACCGGCATCGGCACCTGCGGCAAGGCCGGCCAGGGCGTTCCCGTTGGCGTTGGCCAGCCGACCTTGCTGATCGATGGATTGACCGTCGGCGGCACGGCGGCCTAGAGGCAATTTTATGAACGAACCCGTAAATCCAGAACCGCAAGAAGAGGGATCGGCGGCGTCCCAGCCCCGGTCGGCCTTGTTGGCGGCGATGGAAGCTGCGGGCAGTCAACATCAACACGGAACTCAATCCGCCACGGCGGCGGATTATTTGCCACTGCTGAAAGATCAATGTTTCGCCGAGACCGTCAAGGAACAGATCGTCCCGACGGCCTTTGATTTTCTCGACCAGCATATGGGCGGCTGGCGTCCGGGACTGCATCTATTGGCAGGGGAACCAGGCAGCGGCAAGTCGTCATTTGCCTTGTTGAATGCTGCTGCGGCGGCGCAAGCAGGGTTTCCGGTGTTGTTTCTCAGTTTCGATGTCCAGGCCACATTCCTGGTCATGCGCCTGTTGTGCCAGCAGGCCGGCCTGAATTGCCGCGAGTTCCTGGACGGCGAATTGGATGCGGAGGTCGTGCAGGCGGCGATGGATGCCCAGGCGGACGCTTTCTCGCGCATCAACGTTGTCGAGGCCGACCCACACCTGCCCCATGGGGAAGCCGAGGAAATGGCACGCCGGTTGATCGCCGGTAGCAACCATGACCGGCTCCTGGTCATCGTCGATTACCTGCAGATCTGGGCCGCCGGCAGCCGGGAATTTAGTGAGTTCCGCCACGAAATCGCCAAGTTGATGACCGCCGTCCGGCGTCTGGCGCTCAAGCTGGACAGCCCCGTTCTGGCGATTTCGTCACAAAACCGCATGCACCAGGGTGAGGCCATGCTGCAAAGCCTGGAGGGCACATCGGATCTGGAATACTCCGCCGACAGCATTTCCTTCCTGATCAATGTGGAACGGCCGGCCAGCCAGGGCAGCTATACCCACCCCGATGATCTGATTTCGAAAAGCCGGACGGTGTCCATCAACCTGCGCAAGAACCGCTTCGGGGAACCGGGTTCGCGCATGGTGAAGTTCCTACCCGCCACCGGCGCCTTCGACGAAGAACGGGTCCGAAGGACCTACGGTTCCTAGGATCTTCCACCAATCCCAACAAAAATATCGACGAAGTATGATTGCCACCAGACCGGCAAATTCAGCCGGGATAATGGTTAGGTGTTCGCTTCATTTGTTTGAAGCGTCTGGGCGACGGCTTCGGCCAGTTCCTCGATGGTGAATGGCTTCATGAGAACGTCGTGGATCAGGACGTCGAGATTGTGTGCCCGGCGCTTTTGTTCGGCATAGCCGGTCATCATCAGGATTCTCAGGTCCGGATAGTCGCGGGAGGCCTTCAGTGCCAGGGCGATGCCGTCGACCACAGGCATGACGATATCGGTCAATAGAAGATCATATTGATCCAGGCTCAAGGCCTCCAACGCGGCGGAGCCATCAACCACCGCTTTGATTTCGTGGCCATGCAGTTCCAGGGCCCGGGTCACCAGATTGCGGACGGAGGCCTCGTCTTCGGCTACCAGGATCTTCGCCACCTCGCCTCCCCAGTCCCAATCGCGCTTGGCCTTGATGCCGCCCTAATCGGACGAAACGGTGCCGATATAGGGCAACTCCCGATAATAGTGGGCATAATCGAGACCATAGCCAACCACGAACGAATCACCAATGGAGAAGCCCACATAATCGGCGTCGATTTCGACCTTGCGTTTTTCCGGCTTGTCCAACAGCACGCATAAATCCACGCGTTCGGCGCCCCGGTCCAGCAGCAATTGCCGCGCAAAGGCAAGGGTGCGGCCGGATTCCAGGATATCGTCGACCAAAAGCACCCTGGCGCCGCTCACATCGTCGGTGATGTCCTTGGTGACGGTGACCTCGCCGCTGCTCTCGGTGCCGGTGCCATAGCTGGACAAAGTCATGAAATCGATCCTGGGGTGGACGCCGTGATGATGCAGGGCGCGCAACAAATCGGCGGTGAAGACGAAGCTGCCCTTGAGTACCGCCACGACGATGATATCTGCACCTAAGGTCTCGCCGATCTCGCCGGCCAGATCCCCGACCCGGGCGCCGATTTCGGCTGCCGAATACATCATGTCGACCCGGCCCCTGGGCCGTTCCGTGGCATCGAACTGGCGGGTTTCGTCACTCATGGCTGAACCTGGAACGTTACGGCAAGACTGCGGGCGCCGTCGGGCGGGTTGGCCAGACGGGTTGAAAAATTGCTGACCTGACCGGGTTCCAGGCTGTTCTGGGCCGTTGTCACCGTCCAGCGGAATAGGCGGCGGTCACGGTCATCAAGGATGCTGACACGCAGGCGCGGCACGGATTTCGGCTGATCGGAGGTGTTGGCGACCTCGCCCCGGACCACCAGTATCGGTTTGCCCTTCTCCCGCTTGTGTTCCCATTTCACGTTCTGGATCGCCAGGCCGAACTTTTCCGGCTCTTTACCGAGCCCGATCATTTCATACAACTGCACCGAAGGCGGCCACATTTCGATCACTTTGGCCTTGTAATAGTAGCCGCCAGCGCCGACGCCGCCCAGAACCAGCAGCAGGATCAGCCAGCCGACCCAGCCGCCCCGGCGTTTTTCCGGCTCCACCTGGCGGGCTGCCCTGGCCCGTCGCGCGGCCCGGCCGGTAAGCTCTTCGCCCCGATCTGCGGCCAGAGCCGGCCCAGCGCCATCTGCAGCGTTGTTATCGGTATGCTCGTCGGCGTCTTCGTCGCCGTCTGCCGGGCCCGCCTCTGCGGCGGCGGCCTCTTCATGTTCCTCTTCCGGCTCGTCGATGCCGAAATCGATATCGTCGGCTTCAGGTTCCGGGGGCGGCCGGGTGTCAAGAATGCCGGAATCGGCCTCTTCGTCCACCGGCATCTGGTGCCAGCTGTCGCCGCAATTGGCGCAGCGCACTTTGCGCCCGGCCGATCCCACGGCACTGTCGGGGACATTGAAACGGGTCTGGCAGGCGGGGCAGGAAAGGATCATGCAATCTACCGAAAATCCAAGCCAAGTTGTTATAGGAACAACGCAACTTCGAGGCAAGCTCACACTGACGAGGGCCTGGAATCAACCGGGATTGGCCCGCCGCCGCGACCCTGGACCCCGGCCACAACACGTGGCATCTTGGCCAAGGCAGGCAACAAGAGGGTTTGGGCTGGGTGGTTCGATTCGAAAATGTCGGTGTCCGCTATGGCGTCGGGCCAGAAGTGCTGCGTGATATCAATCTGTATATCGAGCCGGGCAGTTTTTATTTCCTGACCGGTGCCTCCGGTGCCGGAAAATCGTCGCTTTTGAAACTGATGTACCTGGCCCTGCAGCCCTCGCGCGGGCATATGCAACTCTTTGGCGAAGACATTGCCCGCATCCACCGCAGCAAACTGCCCGCATTGCGCCGGCGCATCGGCGTTGTCTTTCAGGACTTTCGGTTGTTGAGCCACCTTTCCATATTCGACAACGTGGCCCTGCCGTTGCGCATCGCCGGCGACGACGAGACCCGGACACGGAATAACGTTTCGGAGCTTTTGGATTGGGTGGGCCTGGGCGCGCGCCTCAAGGACAGCCCCGATACGCTGTCTGGCGGCGAACAACAGCGGGTGGCCATCGCCCGCGCCGTCATTACAAAACCCAGCCTGCTATTGGCGGACGAACCCACGGGCAACGTGGACGACCGTATCGCCTATCGCCTGGTACGCTTGTTCGAGGAGTTGCACCGATCCGGCACCGCTGTCGTCGTCGCCACCCACAACGATGCCCTGGTGCGGCGGTTTTCCCATCCCATCTTGGCGCTGACTGACAATACCTTGCATGCCCCGGCTGTCGAAATGGAGAAAGAAATGGAAAAGGCTGGCTAGAACGAGATGGCGGGACCGGATCTGATACCCGATTCGGAAGGTGCCGGGCGCTTTTTGCCCTGGGTGGTGGCTGTGATGGTTTTTTTCGCGGCCCTGGCGGGCGCCGCCGGCTTGGCCCTGCACGAGGCCACCGGTACTTGGCGCAATGACCTGGCCAATACCGTGACCGTGGAAATCCCCGCTTCCGCGAAAGCGGAGGAACATATCGCCGCGGTCACCAAGGCCCTTGGCGAGACCGCCGGAATCATTCAGGTCCGGCGACTGGAAATGGCCGAGATGGCGGAATTGCTGCGTCCTTGGTTGGGCGGCGGCGGGCTGATTTCGGAACTGCCCCTGCCCCATTTGATCGACGTACGGCTAGCGCCCAGCCGACCAGCCGAACTGACTCTATTGGCTAAACGCCTGGCGGAAATCGGGCCCGGCATTCGCATTGATGACCATCAAATCTGGCTGGGTAAGCTGATCAGGCTAAGCCACTCCCTGCAATGGATGATGCTGGCTTGTCTGGGCATGATCGGCTTTGCCACCTGTGCCGTGGTCATTTTCGGCACCCGCGCCGCCTTCGCGGCCCATTCCGAAGTGGTCAACCTGCTGCATGTGATGGGCGCAAAGGACAGCTATATCGCCCGGCTGTTTCTTTGGCGGGCCCTGATCATGGGCCTGAAGGGGGGCCTCTTGGGACTGGCGGTGACGGCGGCGGCGCTTTACGCCCTGTCCTATCTGGCCGCCGATCTTGAAGGGCCTATGTTCGGCAATCTCACCCTGACCCCCATTGGCCTTTTGGCATTGGCGGTGCTGCCCCTGCTCGCTGCCATGCTGACCGCGATGACCGCCCGAGGGACGGTCATGCGCGAGCTATCCAGGATGCCCTGAGCCATGGCCCTGAACAGATCGTCACGGCGACCCTCGGCAGGCCGCGTCCTGTCCTTGCTCGTCGTCGCCATTATTCTGCTTTGGCTGGGCGGCCTGTTGCAGTTCGCATCGCAATTGCCACGTCAGGGTCCCGCATCCCCCGGGGTCCGTGATGCCATTGTGGTACTGACCGGCGGTACGGGGCGGCTTAGCGTGGGCCTGCGGCTGCTAGCGGACGACAAAGGCGGACGGCTTTTGATTTCCGGCGTGAAAACCGGCATTTCGGCCGATGAATTGCGAGCCCGTCATGCGGAGGCGGCCGGCAAGTTCAGTTGCTGTATCGATCTGGGCTATCAGGCCCATGACACGCCCGGGAACGCCACCGAGGCTGCCCTGTGGACGCAGAAACACGGGTTTCGGAGCCTGCACCTAGTAACAGCTTCGTATCACATGCCGCGCAGCATGCTGCTGTTTCAACAGGCCATGCCAGATGTTCGTTTGCAGCCCATCCCCGTATTTCCCGAACACGTGAAGCTGGCGCGCTGGTGGTTCTATCCCGGCACGCTGAAGCTTTTGTCGGTGGAGTACAGCAAGTACCTGATCAGCCTGCTGCGGGTGCGTTTAATCGGCCCGGTGGCTTAGGGACCGCCAATGCGCGCCTTTCGCTCCACCCTGTTCAATATTCTGTTCTACGTCTGGTCAGTGTTCATGGTGGTGCTGTTTTCGCCGGCGCTGCTGTTGCCTTGGCAGGTCACCGTGTGGGGACAGCGCCTCTGGGCCCAGGGCGTCAATCTGCTGATGCGCTTGAGCGCCGGCATTGATGTGGAGATTCGCGGCGAAGAAAACCGACCGAAGGCCGCCGCCATCGTTGCTGCCAAGCATCAGTCCGCCTGGGACACTTTGATCTGGCACGTGATCCTGGATGACCCGGCAATGGTCTTGAAGAAGGAACTGCTGTTGATCCCCATCTATGGCTGGATGTGCCGCAAGACACGCATGATCGCCGTCGACCGCAAGGCCGGGCCGAAGGCGCTGCGCACCATGCTGGAAGACGCCCGCCGTGCCGCCGATCTTGGTCGTCCCATCGTTATTTTTCCCCAGGGCACACGGGCCGCCCCCGGCGCATCGGTCGGGGATGTTCCCTATCAGCCAGGCGCCTCGGCGCTTTATCGGGGTCTGGATTTGCCCGTGGTGCCGGTGGCCCTGAATTCAGGCTGGTTCTGGCCCCGGCGGCAGTATCTGCGCCGGCCGGGCACCATCGTCCTGGAGTTCCTCGAACCGATCCCGCCAGGCCTGCCACGCAAGGAATTCGAGGCACTGTTGATGGACCGTATCGAAAAGGCCACGACGGCCCTTGAAGCGGAGGCAGGGGTTGAATATGACTGACAACCAGTGCCGAACCTTGTATAGTACATAACAAGAACAAAATCCTAAGTCCTGACAGTTCCGACGAGGTCACGATGCCAACCGTTGCGCCCATATCCCAGCAGATTTGGGACATGAAATACCGCCTTATGGGCGCCGATGGTAAGGCTGTGGACGACACGATCGAGGATAGCTGGACTCGGGTGGCCGACGCTTTGGCCTCCGCCGAATCGGAACCATCGGCCTGGAAAAGTAGATTCTTCAAGGCCTTGGAGGATTTCAGATTTCTCCCTGCCGGGCGCATACTTGCCGGTGCCGGGGCGGACCGCAATGTCACCCTGTTTAATTGTTTCGTGATGGGAACGATACCGGACGATATGTCCGGCATTTTCGAGCACCTGCGGGAAGCGGCCCTGACCATGCAGCAGGGTGGCGGAATCGGCTATGACTTTTCCACTTTGCGGCCCAACGGTGCGCCCGTGGAGGGCGTGGGCGCCGATGCTTCAGGCCCCCTTACCTTTATGGATGTTTGGGACGCCATGTGCCGCACCATTATGTCGGCGGGCCACCGCCGGGGCGCCATGATGGCCACCCTGCGCTGCGATCATCCTGACATCGAAGCTTTCATCGAGGCCAAGCAGGACCCGGGCCGCCTGCGCATGTTCAATCTTTCCGTCCTGGTTACCGACGATTTCATGGCCGCCGTGAAGAATGATGCGCCTTGGGAACTGCGCTTCGCCGGACGCACCTACCGCAGTGTCAGGGCCAGGGAGTTGTGGGACGGCATCATGCGGGCGACCTATGCCTATGCCGAGCCCGGCGTAATCTTCATCGACCGCATCAACCAGCGCAATAATCTGCACTATTGCGAAACGATCAATTCGACCAATCCCTGTGGCGAACAGCCCCTGCCCCCCTATGGCGCCTGTCTGCTGGGTTCGATCAATCTGGCCCGGCTGGTCAGGCAGCCGTTCAGCCCGGAAGCGTCATTGGACGTCGACGCCATGGGTGAACTTGTGCGGGTGGCAGTGCGCATGCTCGACAATGCCATCGACATATCCCGCTTCCCCCTACCGGAACAGGAGAATGAGGCGCGGGCCAAGCGGCGCATCGGCTTGGGCGTCACTGGCTTGGCGGACGCGCTGATCTTTTGCAGGGCCCGTTATGGCTCGGACCAGGCGGTGGCCCTGACGGAAAGTTGGCTCGAAGAACTGCGCAGGGCCGCTTATCTGGCCAGCGTGGACCTAGCCCGGGAAAAGGGCGCCTTCCCTCTATTCGAGCGAGACGACTTTCTGGCCAGCGAAGGCGTCCAGGAACTGGACGAGGAGGTCCGCGCCGCCATCGCCGAACACGGTATCCGCAACGCTCTTCTCACCTCCATCGCGCCCACGGGTACGATCTCCATTTTCGCCGACAATGTTTCTTCCGGCCTGGAGCCTGTTTTCGCTTTTACTTACCGCCGCCACGTCACCATGCCCGACGGCGGCCGGCGGGAGGAAACGGTTTCCGACTACGCCTATCGGCAGTTCCGCACCCAATTCGGCGAAGCGGTACAGCTGCCTGACTATTTCGTCACCGCCGCTGCCCTGACCCCGTCCGACCACGTGCGTATGCAGGCAGCGGTGCAGAAATACATCGACGCCTCGATCTCCAAGACCATCAACTTGCCTGAGGATATTTCTTTCGAGGCGTTCAAGGACGTCTACATGCATGCCTATGACACGGGCTGCAAGGGCTGCACCACTTATCGCCCCAACGAGGTCACCGGAGCGGTGCTGGAGACGGAAGAAGCCCAACCGATGTTGCCCATGGAACCGGAACTGCCTCTCGAGCCGCCCGAAAGCCGGCCGCGGGACGAACTGGATGCGGGCGGCGTGGTCTATATGACCCAACCCCTGGACCGTCCCGGCGCCCTGCAGGGACGGACCTACAAGATCAATTGGCCGGAAAGCGACCACAGCATCTACATCACGATCAACGACATCGTGCAGGACGGCCGTATCCGCCCCTTCGAGGTTTTCATCAACTCCAAGAACGTGGATCATTTCGCCTGGACCGTAGCCCTGACACGGATGATTTCTGCCGTGTTCCGCCGGGGCGGCGATGTCTCTTTCGTAGTTGACGAATTAAAGGCGGTGTTCGATCCCCGCGGCGGTTACTGGGTGGAGGGACGTTATGTGCCCTCCCTCTTGGCTGCTATTGGCGAGGTGATCGAGCGGCATTTAATCGCCATAGGTTTCATAGCCAACCCAAACGCGGAAGGTGAGGGAGAGGCCGTGCCGCTGGCCCTGCCCGCCGCCGCCGGTGGAGAGGAAGATGTCCCCCTGCGGGGCTGTCCGAAATGCGGCACGCCCGGCCTGATCCGCCAGGAGGGCTGCGAAACCTGCGTTTCCTGCGGCTATTCCAGGTGCGGCTGACGCGACCTGTTCTAATCGCTGCCTAAAGTTCGCCCTTGATGAAAGCGGCGATGGAGGCGACAACCTGATCCTCGATATAGAGAAATCCGTGTTCGGATTTTGCGTTGCACGGGCTCGATATGGCGGGGCCACCGCCCTCGAATTCAGCCACATGGACTTTCGCCGCATTGGGCAAAGATCGTGCGATCGCCTTTGCACCCCAGGGCGGCGTAACGCTGCAGCCATCATTGCGGTGGAAAACCACCTGAACCGGCACCTCGATTTTCGCCAGATCATAGGTGTTGATATCTCTCCCATTGCTGCTTGTAACCGAAATGGGTGAGGTAAGGACCACGCCGTCCAGAGGCTCCCGGCTGTGAATCGCGATGAATGCCGCGGACTCCGTCCCGCGGCTCGTGCCGACCAGCCACACTGGCAGCTTCGTACGCTCTCGTACGTAGTTGATGATGCCTTCCACATCCCGGACATGATCGGCCGAGTTCCGAAACCCGCCATGCATGCCGTTTGCGTACTGCCGGTCGGATGGGGCATCGACGAGCACCACGTTTAAATCGTTCAACAGAAACAGTTCCTGGGAGCGGATCAGAAAATTGCCCCGCAACCGACGAATGATCGGCCGGGAACCTGTTAACGGTGTCAACTTGATGACGCCGCGCCCGCCGGCAAACAGGAGCACATTCGCGACTGCATCCTCGGTCTTGATCAAGGCGAATTGCTGCGAAATGCCTTTCCGCGTTTCCAGGCTGACAAAAGCAGAGCCTCCCGGGAGCTCACTGACTTGGGGCGGCCGTAATTTATCTGTCTCCGCGCTCAAGTCCGCCAGTCGTTCGCTCGTCGACTGGCAGGCGGCAAGCGCGAGCACGGCACCGCTGAATGCCATCATGCAAATCTTGGAGCGTGGGATCATCAGGCTCTCCAATCTGGCAGATGTTGTCGGCTGAAATTGTAACCGGATTCTGGTGTATTCAATCCATGTATCTGACTTGCCGCCGCCGATTATCCTGTCCGAAAAAGGATCTTATCGGGTATGCCGGACCACGAATTCCTCCCGAAGCTGCCCCCGCGCCGCCAAATAGTCCCGCACCGATTCTACGCTGACGACTTCGTAACGGCCTGACTGCTGTGCCGACGCATCATGATCGCCAAATCGGATATTGGCGCGGAACAGCGAGGCACCGAGTACCTCGAAGCCAGAAAGCGAAATGCGCGAAGGTCGAAAGCCGGCGTGACGAAGATGGGCCTGGGCCTCCGTACGGCTCGTCACGCCGCCGACAGGCGCTTCCGCGGCGGCGATCAGTTCCAACAGCCATTGGTTGGAATTCTGATACCGTGTGCTAAAGGGATGGGCGATCATGCTGTAATCGCTGGTGTGCAACGCGCGGGCCGTCGGCGACAGCACCACCGCTTCAAGCCTTTGTGCAAGCCTGGGCTTTGGAATGACCACAAGGGCGTCATAGGCAAAGGGATCGTCGAGAAAGAAGTTCAATAGGGCCTGGTCGAAAATCACGGAGCTGTCAGTGGCACATATGTTCAGTTGATGCCGCAATAACCAACGGCCCTTGGGGTGATTTCGCATTGCAAACGCCGCATGCGTGTATCGCAGTCCGTGCTTGGAGACATCGGCGCCGATCCGGCCGACGATGGCCACCTGGGCACCGCTTTTCTCCAGCGCCTGGTATGTGGCCTTGGCCGCCACGGCCGCCGAAGTGACCATGGCGACCGAAGGCGCCTTTTGCCGGCAGCTTTGTCCCGCCGTCGCCGGCACGACAGACACGAATACCAGCAATATCGACAAGAAAACCCCGCCAAAGAAGTGCGCCCGTCTCTGCCTCGTCATGGCCACAGCCTTTCGTTATGCCAAGTGCCCCAGGGTTCTTGATTGGGCAGGAAAGCCAATACCTCGCCCATGCTCGTAAGCACCTGGCCCGAAGCCGTGGTGACGATCCTGATTTGCTGTCCTACGCTCAATGCACCCTTTTCGAGACCCTCAAAAACCAGTTTGGCCACCTTTTTCGAGCCATCGACGGTAAACTCGACGACAGCAAGGCTGCCTTGAATTGTGGAGTGCATCGCCACCACCGTGACCAACGACGCTGTTGCGGGCAGCATCGACAGATCTTCCAACTCATGCCCATTCCACGGCGCGACCGATGCGGCGGAGCCGGCCACGGCAACCGAGGCGATGGCGGTACTACCGCTCACACTGGCCGCGTTCGCGGCCGCGGGCACCGCGATCATGGCTGATGCCAGCAACAGCGCTTTGCAGGATGTGAAAATTGATCTGAACATTCTCGTCTCCCTAAGTTGGCAGCTTAATTGAACGACGTTCATTATATTGGCTTCCGAAAATCGCACGTCAAGAAATATTTTGAACGATGCTCAATAAAGGTTCCTATTGGCGTCACCCGCATCGCCATTTGCCGATCCAGGCCCGTGGTGTTATCGAGAGTGACCGGCACAATATGGCGGCCGCCAATTCAACTGAGGACAGGAATAGGTTTCATGAGCGCGACGTTTGATTTTTCGGGTAAAACGGCCTTGGTAACCGGCGGATCTTCCGGCATTGGCCTGGCCATCGCCCAGGGTTTTCTTGCTGCCGGCGCCCATGTAACGATAACGGGCACCGCCGCCGAACCTGGCGGCTATCCCGACGATCTTTCCGCTTTCGACTATCAGGGCGTCAACATGCTGGACGTAGATGCGGTGGAAGCCCTTGCCGCGCGGTTCGAGCGCCTGGACGTGCTGGTCAACAATGCCGGCACCACGTTCCGCGGCGAAGAGGCGCTGAAGCCGGAAAACTTCGAGGCCACCATCGATATCAACCTGAACGCGGTTTACCGCCTCTCGCACCGCCTGCAACCGGCCCTGAAGGCGGCGAGCGGCTCCATCATAAATATCGCCTCAATGACCTCCTATTTCGGCTCGCCCCGGGTGCCGGGGTACGGCGCCTCGAAATCCGCCATTTTGCAGATGACCAAGACCCTTGGCGCTCTTTGGGCCAGGGATGGCGTCCGGGTCAACGCTATTGCGCCCGGCTGGATCGATACCAAGCTGACGGTGCCGGTGCAGTCCGATCCCAACCTGGCCGACCCGATTATCGCGCGCACGCCCATGGACCGCTGGGGCCGGCCTGACGAGATGGCCGGCACCGCGCTGTTCCTGGCCTCGAACGATGCGGCCAGTTTCATTACCGGCGTCACCATCCCCGTCGACGGCGGCTATTGCTCCCTCTAGCCGGGCGCGCCGAGAGCGGACATGAACCAGCCAAGCGGACACAACCAGCCACCCCTCTCAAAAAAAGAGGTGATCAAAGGCCTATTGGGCGGCTGCAGTGTCGTCCTTCTCCCACTGGCAATTATCGCCGTCGCGGTGCTGTGGCGGGCTGCCTGGTATGCGGAGTGATCTGAAGGGCCGATCCGTTGGCGCCACGGGCAGCCATTCAGCGATAGACTAACTTTCCTCGAAACGGATACCGGCGTTCAATTTGGCAAGGATTTCGGCCAGGTCACTACGTTGAGACTGGCGCGGATCTCCCCGGCTTCGAGCCTGTCCAGGCTTCCCAGAGTTTCCGAAGCGGTTCCGACGGCATTGCCTATGGCCCAGCAATGAAATCACATTCAAGGTTTATGGCGAAGCAATATTAGAGAGAATTGAATAACCATGGAGCCAATTAGAGGCTGGCTGGGCGGCGTTAATACTCTTTTTAGTTGTTAATAGTATAAATTATATCGTGCGTAACCGTATACGCCCTACGGCAACCTAGTGAGCATGTGGGAAAGTACGTGATGACAACCGCATATAAGATCGATCCCAAGAATGGCTGCATATTCATCAAATGCCGCGGCGCCTTAACTGCTCTCGACACGATCGCCTTCAATGACGGCTTGGCACAGGATCCCGATTACCGGCCGGGGCTGAACCGTTTGGTCGATTTGCGCGGCGCCAAATATGACGCCGACGCCGGCGATATCAAAGGCGTGACGGCGGAGTTGATTTCGGCGCGTGACGACAACGAAGGCGATCGCCAACTTGCCCTGCTGGCCAGGGGCGAATTCGATTTCGCGCAGCTTCAGATGATCGCTGCCTTCGCCAGCCCGTCCCGGACAGAGGCGAGGACGTTCTTGATTATCAATGAGGCGGTCTCATGGCTCGGACTGCCGCCCGAGATGAGCGGCGCATTCGACGGATGGGACTAAAATGCCCATACGCCATACGATTGCGTAACGATTGCAAATGAAAGCTATTCTGGCGCGTAGCCTTTGAATAAGTTAGGGTACGACCAAAAAATGAGGTCGTATATGTTGATCGCCGGTCCAATCCTATTCACACATGGTGCACGCTGATGGCACCCCTCGTCGCGGCGAAAGTTCGAATTCGGACCTATCGTAGCTGGAAGCGTCGATTTATGACGATGCTTGGCGTCTGCGCGTTCATCGCGGTATTGGCATTCATTGGTGTCATGGGCGTCGGTTCGACCATCGCGAACCTGGCCTTCATGGCCTTTTGTTTCGCCACCGCTGTCGCCCTGGTTGGGGTAATCGTTACCGCCATCCTTGTTTGGCGCCTTGACGGTGAATAGGCCGTCTATTGGCATCAGCCTATGGGCGCTATTCGCAGCGTGGGGCATTCAGTAAGGCAATTGCCCGGCTTCAAAATGCAATCCACTGAGACGATTCAGAAGCAATTCTCGCGACGGATGTCCCGGCGAATTCCTAACTATTGCTAGGGTCTGGCGTATCCTATCGGGAAAACTCCATGATCCAATTCGTCTCCCATTCGCCGGTCTCTGGGTGCTGATACGCTTGTTCCCACCTCGCAGATTTCTCCGTTATGTCTTTCCACAAGAAGCGCATTCGATAAGTCACCCCCCGGTCCACCTCCGTCCCATAAAAGGTTCCAACACCAGACTGAAACCGGCCCTTTACCTGTTCCCTAAGATTCGAGTTCCAAATGTCCATCCAGTAAATTGTCCACGTA
This sequence comes from uncultured Rhodospirillaceae bacterium, assembly GCA_964344935.1. Lineage (GTDB taxonomy): Bacteria > Pseudomonadota > Alphaproteobacteria. The sequence continues at coordinate 270,705 of CAYFPL010000003.1, read as the reverse complement.
TCGCTACTCTTGTCGTAGGTGCGGACACTGACACCTTCGAAGGGCTTTCCATTGACCTCGCCAAAAACTCTGTCGATGCTTGCAGAACCGTCGAGCATGTCCCAGGCCTCGTAAGCGGTGTCAAATGTGGTCCACTCATCTGACCCAGCCATACTGATTTTTCGGCGCTTATGACGGATGACGCGCATATTGCGTAAAAAGCCAAAATCACTCATGAATTTTCTTCCTGCGTCTGTGTAAAAGCCGCAGGCTATATGTCTCCATATATCTCGGCTCCGGCAACTCGGGAGTGCGTGCTAAACGCCAAATGTGACAGGGTGCAAATGTACCAATTCAGTCGCCAATTACTGTCAGCATGCGTCTTTCCGGCGTTTCAAAACCGACCTATTTCGCCGGCCAAAACGCCCTGGCCCAAACGGATCAATAATCGGGGGCGCGACAGGTACCATTCGGTGCAATCGGCAGCGCCTGGTGTTGATACTTCGCAAGCCTGGAATAAAATCTATTAGGGTTCCGTGCCGCGCAGGGTTGCCCTGTCACGGTCGGTAGCTTTCGCAAATTCGATGCGCTAGCTGGTTCTTACCAATCTAGTAGGGGGTGGTGGAGCCAGGCGGAATCGAACCGCCGACCTCTTGAATGCCATTCAAGCGCTCTCCCAACTGAGCTATGGCCCCACAATGGATTGCTCCGACAGATGCCGGGCACCGCTATTTTCGACCGGCGGAAACTAGGGCCCGGCGGCCGGCAATTCAAGGACAATCTTCACGGTGAAGGGAAAATATTCTACCCCACAAACCGCCTATTCATCCACGATCTTGCTCTTGTCGATGTCCGCCTCTGCCAGCACGTCATCATCGTCGTCTTCGTCATCCGTCAGGGTCGCGATGGCGGCGTCGTCATCTTCTTCATCGTCTTCGATCAGTTCATCGACCTCGTCGCCCAGCAGATCCTCTTCATCGTCCACCGCAGCGGCCTCATTCGCAGCGGCAACAGGCGTATCGTCCTTTGCCTCTTCCTTGCGCACACGCCGGGTCCGGCCGGGCGCGGCAACGGCGATGGGTTCCTCGCAGGCCGGGCACGTGATGGGACTTCGGCCCATGTCATAGAACTTGGCACCACAGCCCTGGCAAAGATGTTTGTCGCCCCACTCCGGCTTGGCCACTGGCAGTATCTCCCAACTTTCCGCCGCGTATCCTGGTCGGCGCATCCCAATAGAGAACATCCGATGCCTCTGTCAACAGGCATTAAGGGCCGTTTGTAAATATCCAATTAAACCATGGCCGCATATGGCGATAGCGGACACTTTATGATAGGCAGGCGCCAGTTCGCCCGGCCCCTTTGGGGCCTGGGCTTTCGCTGCCATCGAGGACCAACAGTGCCCATCCCCACCACCCAGACCGCCCACCCCAACCGATCGGGCCTGCGGGGCCACATTGCTGTACCGGGCGATAAATCCATTTCGCACAGGTCCTTGATCCTTGGTGCCTTGTGCGTGGGCGAAACAGTCATCCATGGCCTGCTGGAAGGTGAAGATGTGCTGGCCACGGCGGCGGCGCTGCGGGCCTTCGGCGCAACCATAGAACGGGGTGAAGATGGCGCCTGGCGGGTCAACGGCGTCGGCGTCGGCGGCCTGATGGCCCCGGGCCAGGTTCTCGACCTGGGCAATTCGGGTACCGGCGTGCGCCTGCTGCTGGGCTTGGCCGCCTCCCACGGACTGACCTCTGTCTTCACCGGCGATGCCTCCCTACGCTCCCGGCCCATGCAGCGGGTGATCACGCCCTTGGAGCGCATGGGCGCGCGTTTCGAGGCCGCACCGGGCGGGCGGCTGCCGGTTACAGTATCGGGCCGCGATACTCTGATGCCCATCGACTATGAAACGCCCGTGGCCTCGGCCCAGATCAAATCGGCTGTGCTGCTGGCCGGACTGAACACCCCGGGCATCACCACGGTGATCGAAGACCGCCCCAGCCGAGATCATACCGAGCACCTGTTGCGCCATTTCGGAGCCGAGGTCACTGTGGCGGCGGAAGAAGGCGGCAAACGGCGCATCAGCCTGACCGGCCGGCCGGAGTTGCGGCCCCAGACCGTACAGGTGCCAGGTGATCCCTCTTCCGCCGCCTTTCCCATCGCGGCAGCATTGATCGTTCCTGGTTCGGACATCACCATCGAAGGTGTCGGGCTGAACCCCCTGCGTGCCGCCCTGTTGGATACGCTGCGCGATATGGGTGCAGTCATCGAGGAGAGCGATCGCCGTCAGAACCAGGGTGAAGCCATCGCCGATCTGCATATCAAGGCAGGCCCCCTGCAAGGGATCGAGGTACCCCCCGACCGTGCCCCGGCGATGATCGATGAATACCCCATCCTGGCAGCCATCGCCGCCTTCGCCGGCGGCCGCACCGTTATGCGGGGCATTGGCGAATTGCGGGTCAAGGAAAGCGATCGCATTGCCGCCATGGTCAAGGGCCTGCGGAGCCTGGGTGTCACGGTTGAGGAGCTCGAGGACGGCATGATCGTCGAAGGCGGCGCCGGCCCAGCGCCGGCCCTGGCCGATGCGGCAATAGAAACCGACATGGATCACCGCATCGCCATGTCGTTCCTGGTCTATGGCCTGGGCGCCCAAGGCCCGGTCACGGTCAAGGGCTGCGAGATGATCGAGACCTCGTTTCCGGGCTTCGTCGATCTAATGGCGGACCTGGGTGGTCAGATAGAAGGTGTGTAGAAGGAATGAGTAGCATTGTTGTTGCCGTCGACGGTCCCGTGGCGGCCGGCAAAGGAACCTTGGGCCGGCAATTGGCGGCCCATTTCGATTTCGCTTACCTGGATACGGGCGCATTATATAGGGCGGTGGCGCTTCGCATGCTCCGCGCCGGCGACGCCCTGGACGACGTCAATGCCATGGTGACCCAGGCTCGCGCCATCAGCCCCGCGGATCTGGAGGATGCGGATCTGCGGGCAGAGCAGACTGGCGAAGCGGCAAGTGTCGTCGCGCCACAGCCGGAATTGCGGGCCGCACTGTTGGAATATCAACGGAATTTCGCCAAGCAACCGCCCCGGGGCGCGGCCGGCGCGGTGCTGGATGGCCGTGATATCGGCACCGTGGTTTGCCCGCAAGCGGATGTGAAGCTTTTCGTGACGGCATCGGCCGAGGCCCGGGCAGCACGGCGCCATGCCGAATTGCGGGCACGCGGCGAGGATGTCAGCCTGGATGTGGTGCGGGCCGATCTGGCAAAACGGGATGCCCGCGACAGCGAACGGGCGACCTCCCCGCTGACGGCGGCCGACGATGCGCACTTGCTCGATACAACAAAAATGGATATAGAGGCCGCGTTTCAGGCGGCGGAACGGATCGTCGCTGCCTGCATGAACCGTTCGTAGGCGGTTTCGCGTAGCAAGACTCACGATCTTTACCCTGTGGCACAAGACCGCCGGATACAACCGGCCGGCCCACAACGATTTTGGAAAGAGACTTTTATGACTGACCTCGACAGCGGCGCCGCCACTGAAACAGTTGCCGGCGCAGACGATGATTTCGAAGCCCTGCTCGCCGAGAGCTTTATTTCCCAGGACCATTTGGAAGGCCGCGTCGTGCATGGCACCGTGGTCGCCATCGAGAACGACAATGTCGTCATCGACGTGGGCCTGAAGACCGAGGGCCGGATTTCCTTGCGTGAATTCGGCAAGGCGAACGAGGAGATCGCCGTCGGCGACCATATCGAGGTTTTCCTGGAAAGGATCGAGAACGCCCTTGGCGATGCCGTCATCAGTCGCGACAAGGCGCGCCGGGAAGAGGCCTGGAACCATCTTGAAGTTGCCTACGACAAAGCCGATCAGGTCGAAGGTTCCATCGTCGGCCGGGTCAAGGGCGGCTTTACCGTTGATCTTTCGGGTGCGGTTGCCTTTTTGCCAGGCAGTCAGGTGGACATTCGCCCGATCCGCGACATCACGCCCCTGATGGGCATCCCGCAGCCTTTCAAGATTTTGAAGATGGACCGCCGCCGGGGCAACATCGTGGTCTCGCGCCGCGCCGTCCTGGAAGTAACACTAGCTGTGCAGCGTACGGAACTGGTCTCGAACCTGGCCGAAGGCCAGGTGCTGGAGGGCGTCGTCAAGAACATCACCGATTATGGCGCCTTCGTCGACCTGGGCGGCATTGACGGCTTGCTGCATGTCACCGACATGGCCTGGCGGCGCATCAATCATCCCTCCGAAGCGCTCAGCATCGGCGAAACCGTCAAGGTGCAGGTGATCCGCGTCAACGCCGAGACCCAACGCATCAGCCTTGGTATGAAGCAGCTTCTGGCCGATCCCTGGGACGGCATCGAGGCCAAATACCCCATGCACGCCAAGTTCACGGGCCGCGTCACCAATATCACCGACTATGGCGCCTTCGTGGAACTGGAACCTGGCGTCGAGGGCCTGGTGCATGTCTCCGAGATGAGTTGGACCAAGAAAAACGTCCATCCTGGCAAGATCGTCTCCACCTCGCAGCAAGTCGAGGTCATGGTGCTGGATGTGGATCCGGAGCGCCGCCGCGTCAGCCTGGGTCTGAAGCAGTGCATGGACAATCCGTGGGAAGAATTCATCAACGCCCACCCGGTCGGCAGCGAAGTCGAGGGCGAGGTCAAGAACATTACCGAATTCGGTCTTTTCATCGGCCTTGGCTTCGAGTTGGACGGCATGGTCCATATGTCCGACATCGATTGGGACAAGGGCGGCGAAGAGGCCATGAAGGACTATGCCAAGGGCGACATGGTCAAGGCCAAGGTACTGGATATCGATATCTCCAAGGAACGCATCAGTCTCGGAATCAAGCAGTTGAGCAGCGATCCCTTCGCCGAGGCCGAGACCTTGAAGCGGGGCAACGTCGTGACCTGCACGGTCGACAAGATCCTCGACCGGGGCATCGAGGTCACCGTGGGCGACGGCCTGCGCGGCTTCATCCGGCGCGCCGATCTCTCCCGCGACCGTTCGGAGCAAAAGCCCGAGCGCTTTGCGGTTGGCGATAAGTTGGACGCGCAGATCACCTCCATCGAGAAGAACACCCGCCGCCTCGCCCTCTCCATCAAGGCACGGGAAATCGCCGAAGAGAAGGAAGCCGTGCAGCAATACGGGTCTTCCGATTCCGGCGCGTCTCTGGGCGACATTCTTGGCCCAGCCATGGGCCGTGCCCGGGAGCTGGCCAACGCCGATCTTGACGATGACGAGGATGACGACGCCGAACCTGATTACGGCGACACCGAGGTCCCGGTCGTCGAGGCTGCGGACGCCGAGCCGGAGGCCGACTCCGAACCCGAAGCCGACGCCGAACCTGAGGCCGAGGCGGCACCGGAGGCCGAAGCTGCCAGCGAAGACGACGGTGGTGAAGACGGCGGCGACGCAGGCGATGAGGCCAAGAAGGAAGATTGAGGCTTTGATCGCCGGCCCCACCCCGACGTTGGGGGCGATAGCGGTTCGGACCGGATAGCACGACGGGCGGCAGATGGACGCGGATGCCATTCTTGATCGCAGGCGGCTGAAACGGCGCCTAATGTTCTGGCGCATTGCCGCCGCGGTTGCCGTCATGGCACTAATCGCCGTCGGCATCGGCAAGTTTGCGGCCAGGGATGATACGCATGTGGCGCGGCTTTCCATTGACGGCTTCATCGCCGAGGACCGGGAACGCGGCGAAGCGATCGAAAAACTGATCAAAAAGGATGACGTGGCCGCCGTCATCGTGCGCATCAACAGCCCCGGGGGTACCACCACGGGCTCGGAACAGATCTATCATGCCTTGCGCCGGGTGGCCGCCAAAAAGCCCGTAGTCGCGGTGATCGGCACTATCGGCACATCGGGCGGCTATATCGTCGCTATCGGCGCCGATCATATCATCGCACGGGAGACATCCCTGACAGGCTCCATCGGGGTTTTGTTCCAATCGGCGGAATTCACCGGCCTATTGGAAAAACTGGGTATCAAGCCCTTCACCTTGAAGAGCGCGCCCCTCAAGGGGCAGCCATCGCCTTTGGAGCCGGCCACAGAAGAGGTGCGCAAGGCGCTGACCTTGTTACTGGAAGACAGTTTCGATTGGTTCGCGGGCCTGGTACGCGACCGACGCAAGTTGGACCCGGCAGAGATCAAACAGGTGACGGACGGACGGGTCTTCAACGGACGGCAAGCGATCAAGCTGCGGCTGGTCGATGCCATCGGCGGCGAACGGACGGCCCGGATTTGGCTGAACGAGACGCACGGCATTTCCCTGGAAATGCCAGCACGCAATGTGCGCTGGGGCGAAGAGGCCGGCCTGATCGCCCGAACGCTTGACACGATAAGCGGAAAACTGTTTAAAAATGAACGGCTTACCCTTGACGGACTGTTGTCTGTTTGGCAACCTTAAGGGGTGAAAGGGTTACGTTTCGTGCCAAGTTGCTGCATACGGCATGGAATTGAATAACCCATCCGTCGCGGGGCACGTCCGGTGCATAGCAGTCGGAAATATGCCGCATGCAGGAAGGTTGAGCGGAAGATGATTAAGTCTGAATTGATCGCCCGGCTTGCAGAGCAAAACCCACACCTCTACCAGCGCGACGTGGAACGCATTGTGACCACGGTGTTCGACGAGATTTCCGATGCCCTGCAGCGGGGCGACCGGGTGGAACTGCGCGGCTTCGGCGCCTTTTCCGTAAAACGGCGGCCGGCCCGTATCGGCCGCAATCCCCGTACCGGCGCCTCGGTAGCGGTGGCGGAAAAATTCGTCCCCTTCTTCAAGACCGGAAAGGACCTGCGTGAGCGCCTCAATGCTCCCGGCGCTGGTCAACCAGACGACGCCGGCAGTTCCGACGGCTAGACGACCAAGAGGACCGGAGAAAACGTGAAACTTCTCCCCTGGCTGCTACTGCTGCCGCTAACCGTCATCTTCGTGGCTTTCGCCATCGCCAACCGGCACACGGTGACCCTATCCCTTGACCCGACGCCGCTCAGCATTGAGGCGCCGCTTTACGGCCTGATCTTTGCCGGAATGTTCATCGGCCTGGTTGCCGGCGGCCTGATCGCCTGGTTCCGGGCCGGACGTTGGCGAAAGCGGTTGCGGGAGGAGCAACGCACGACGCGCCGTCTGGAAGGGGATCTGCGCCAAGCGGAAACTTCTGCCGCAGCCGACGAAAACAAGACCACCGAGGTGGTCAAGGCCGCCTGACCCCACCTAGCCGACAGCCTGGGGCCGCTAACCGGACGAACCGGAAATCGTTGGCGGCACGGGGACAAAACCCAGCCACATTGCTATAAACCGCGCCATGATCAACACCAGCGATACGAAGGCCATAGCGGTCAAGATTTGTGGCCTGAAGACGCCTGAGACCATTGCCGCGGCCGTTGCGGCCGGGGCCGGGTATGTTGGCCTGAACTTCTATCCCCCTTCGCCGCGCGCCGTCACCCCGGCCCGGGCCGGCGAACTGGCCGCCTTGATCCCGCCATCGGTTAGGATTGTCGGGGTCTTCGTGGATCCCGATGATGCTTTGTTGGAGGAAGTTCTGGCTCACGTGTCCCTGGACCTGATCCAGCTACACGGCAACGAAAGTCCAGAACGCATCGCCAAAATCAAAGCCTTGACCGGCCGGCCGGTGCTGAAGGCGGTCAGGGTGGCGAACCGCGACGATGTCAGCGGGGCCGAGGAATTCGACGAGGCCGCCGATATGCTTTTATTCGATGCCAAGGCGCCGTCGGACATGGCGGATGCGCTGCCCGGCGGCAACGGATTGGTGTTCGATTGGAATTTGCTAGCGGAACGCCGCTGGAAGCATCCCTGGTTTCTGTCGGGCGGGCTTGATGCGGACAACGTTGTCCAGGCCATCGCAATTGCCAAAGCACGCGCCGTCGACGTTTCTTCCGGCGTCGAAAGTGCGCCGGGAGAGAAAGACCCTAGTGCCATCAAAGCTTTCCTTGACGCCGTCAAGACCCTCTGACATAGCATCGGATTATCATGTCGAAACCGAATTCCTATAGAACCGGGCCTGACGCGTCTGGTCGATTTGGCATCCATGGCGGGCGTTTCGCCGCAGAGACCCTGATGCCGTTGATCTTGGATCTGGAGCGCGCCTACCGCGATGCCCAGGCCGATCCCAGCTTTCAAGAGGAGCTGGATTATTATCTCGCCCATTATGCCGGCCGGCCAAGCCCGCTCTATTTCGCCCAGCGCCTGACTGAGCATTTCGGCGGCGCCAAGATCTATTTCAAGCGGGACGAGCTAAACCACACGGGCTCACACAAGATTAACAACTGCATGGGACAGATCCTGCTGGCCAAGCGCATGGGCAAGACCCGCATTATCGCCGAGACCGGGGCCGGCCAGCACGGCGTCGCCTCCGCTACAGTCTCGGCCCTGTTCGGCCTGCCCTGCACCGTCTACATGGGCGAAGTGGACGTGGAACGCCAGCAGCCGAACGTCTTTCGTATGAAACTGCTGGGTGCTGAAGTCACGCCGGTCAGTTCCGGCTCCCGTACCCTGAAGGATGCTTTGAACGAGGCCATGCGCGACTGGGTCACCAACGTCGATGACACCTTCTACATTATCGGCACCGTGGCCGGCCCCCACCCCTATCCGGAGCTGGTACGGGATTTCCAATCGGTGATCGGAAACGAGACCAAAGCGCAATTGATGGAAGCGGAAGGCCGCCTGCCGGATACTCTGGTGGCCTGCATCGGCGGCGGCTCCAACGCCATGGGGCTGTTCCACCCCTTCCTCGACGACGAGGGGGTTGAGATCGTCGGCGTCGAAGCCGCCGGTGACGGCGTCGAGACCGGACGCCATGCCGCCTCCATCACCGGCGGGAGGCCCGGGGTTCTGCACGGCAACCGTACTTATCTGCTGCAGGACGACGACGGCCAGATCACCGAAGCTCATTCCATTTCCGCCGGCCTGGATTATCCGGGCATCGGCCCAGAACATGCCTGGCTGCACGATATGGGCCGGGTCAACTATGTTGCGGCGACAGACGCCGAAGCGTTAGAGGCCTTTCAGCTTTGCAGCCGCCTGGAGGGCATCATCCCGGCCCTGGAGCCATCCCATGCCCTGGCCCATGTCGCCAAGATTGCGCCAGGACTGCCCAAGGATCATATCATCGTCATGAATATGTGTGGCCGGGGCGACAAGGACATCTTCACCGTGGCGGAGATGCTTGGAGTGAAAATATGAGCGCCGCATCCGGCCGCGCCCGGATTGACGCGCGTTTCGCCAAGCTGCGGGCGGAAGGGCGCGCCGCCCTGGTCACTTACATCATGTCCGGCGATCCGGACCTTGAGACCTCCGCCAAGATCCTGGCAGGCTTGCCCGAGGCCGGGGCCGATATCATCGAACTGGGCATGGCCTTCACTGACCCCATGGCTGACGGTCCCTCTATCCAGGTGGCAGGCCTGAGGGCGCTCAAGGCCGGCATCAGCCTAAAGAAGACCCTGGCCATGACGGCGGCGTTCCGCCGCCAGGACAAGGATACGCCAATCATCCTGATGGGCTATTACAATCCCATCCACACCTTCGGGGTGGATGCCTTCCTTGCCGCCGCGGCCGAGGCCGGCGTCGACGGCCTGATCATGGTCGACCTGCCGCCCGAGGAGGACGAAGAGTTATGCCTGCCGACCCTGGAGGCCGGGCTCAGCTTCATCCGTCTGGCGACGCCAACCACGGATGATGAACGGCTGCCGGCGGTCCTCGCCAATACCTCCGGCTTCGTCTACTACGTTTCCTACACCGGCATCACCGGCGCGGCATCGATTGAGGCCGGCAGCGTGGGCCATGCGGTCACCCGAATCCGCCGCCACACGGATCTGCCCATCGCGGTCGGCTTCGGCATCCGCACGCCTGAGCAGGCCGGCGGCATCGCCGCCGTGGCGGACGGTGCGGTGGTCGGTTCCGCCTTCACGGATGCCGTGCGCGACAGCCTTGACGGGAACGGCAACGCCACGGCCGGCACCGTGGATGCAGTCTTGAACCTGGCCCGCGACCTGGCGGCAGGGGTCAGGGGGGCCGACAGGGGAGGGGCATCGTGAATTGGCTGAGCAATTTCGTCCGGCCGAAGATCCAGGCCCTGGTGCGCAAGCGCGAGGTGCCCGACAATCTTTGGACCAAATGCCCCAATTGCGGCCAGATGATCCACCACAAGGAGATCAAGGCGCGGCAACACGTCTGCCAGCATTGCGATCACCATCTGCGTATCGGCCCCGATGACCGCTTCCCGCACCTATTCGACGACGGCGATTTCACCACCATCGAACTGCCAGAGGTGGCTGCCGATCCGCTGAAATTCCGCGACGAAAAGCGCTATACGGACCGGCTGAAGGAATCCCAGGGCAAAACCGGCCAGCAGGATGCCGTCGTCGTCGCCCACGGCAAGCTGGGTGGCCATGGCGCCGTCATCGCGGTGCAGAATTTTTCCTTCATGGGCGGCTCTCTGGGCCAGGGTGCGGCTGAGGCGATCATCGCAGCCGCCAAACTGGCGGTGCTGCAGAAAGTGCCCTTAATTATCTTCGCCGCCGCCGGCGGAGCGCGGATGCAGGAAGGCATTCTTTCTCTCATGCAACTGCCCAGGACCACCATTGCCGTCCAGATGCTGCAGGAAGCCGGCCAGCCCTACATCTCGGTGCTGACCGACCCGACCACGGGCGGCGTAACCGCTTCCTACGCCATGCTGGGGGACGTCGCTATTTCCGAGCCGGGTGCCCTGATCGGCTTTGCCGGTCCACGGGTGATCGAAAACACCATTCGCGAACGCCTGCCGGAAGGTTTCCAGCGGGCGGAATATCTCCTCGAACACGGCATGCTGGATATGGTCGTCCACCGCCACAAATTGCGGGAGACGCTGATCCGGGTGGTGGAACTGCTGGGCAATCGGCCGCCGTCGGGGCAGGTCATCAGCCTGCCGAAACCGGATTTGGACATCCCCCTGCCCATGGATGCGGAAATGGGAGCGGAGAGCGATGAGCCTGGCGGCGCGCCCTGAGGCGGGGGCAGCGCCGTCCGAGGAGATCCTCGCCCGGCTGATCCAGCTGCATCCAAAGCTGATCGACCTGTCACTGGGCCGGCTGCGGCGGCTGCTCGCCGCCCTGGGCCATCCCGAACGACGCCTGCCACCTGTCATCCACGTGGCCGGGACCAATGGCAAAGGTTCCACTATCGCCTTCATGCGCGCGGTGTTGGAGGCCAGTGGTGCCAAGGTGCATGTCATGACTTCGCCACATCTGGTGCGTTTCAACGAACGTATCCGCCTGGCAGGGGAATTGATCACAGACGATCACCTGATCGCGGCGCTCACCGCCTGCGAACAGGCCAACGGCGATCAGCCCATCACATATTTCGAAGTCACCACGGCGGCCGCCTTCCTTGCCTTCAGCGATGTGCCGGCCGATATCCTGCTGCTCGAGACCGGCCTAGGCGGGCGCATGGATGCCTCCAACGTCATCGAGCGGCCGGCGCTTACGGCGATTACCACGGTCTCCATGGACCACCAGAATTTCCTGGGCGACAGCCTGGCCGGGATCGCCCACGAAAAGGCCGGCATCCTCAAGCCGGGCGTCCTCGGTGTCATAAGCCGGCAGGCGCCCGAGGCCGATCCGGTGTTCGAAACCAACGCGGCCGATGTGGGCGCCAAGTTATGGCGCCAGGATCGCGACTGGCAGGTTGGCTTCGCCGACGGTGAGTTGACGTTCGAGTCCGGCCTGGGCCGCCTTGCGTTGCCGGCACCGAATTTGCGGGGCAGCCATCAGGTTCAGAATGCAGGTCTGGCTGTGGCCTGTCTGCAAAATCTCGACGACTTCGTTATCAGTCCGGCGAACATGGCGGCGGGACTAACCACAGCCCATTGGCCGGGCCGCCTGCAACCGTTGACCAAAGGACCGATGGCCGAGCGTTTCTCCGGCGAACTGTGGTTGGACGGCGGCCATAATCCAGGCGCCGGCGCCGCCTTGGCTGAGACACTTAGCGACTGGCGCGACCGGGACGAGACCGAAAAACCACTGCATCTAATCGTCGGGATGCTGGATAACAAGGACGTGGACAATTTCCTCGCCCCGTTCCGGCCGCTGCAACCAAGAATCCATGCCGTGCCCGTCCCCCATGAAGAGGCGGCCATGGCGCCCGAACGAATAGTCCGGGCAGCCGCCGATCTAGGCCTCTGGGCGGTTCAGGAAGACGGCGTGGCGACCGCATTGCAGGCCATTGGCGCAAAAGATCCATCGGCCCGTGTGCTAATCTGCGGCACGCTTTACCTGGCCGGCAGCATATTGGCCACCAACCCCCAGGATTAGATTTTTCTAGATCGTCCTAAATTCGATGTTCTAGATCGACTCTTCGATCCATTCCTGAATCTTGCCCTTGGGCAAGGCGCCCACCTTCATGGAGGCGACTTCGCCGTCCTTGAACAGCATCAGGGTCGGGATACCGCGCACACCATATTTGGCGGGGATAGACGGGTTGTCGTCGATGTTGACCTTGGCGATGGTCACCTTGTCACCCATCTCGGACGCGATGTCTTCCAACGCGGGGGCGATCTGTTTGCAGGGGCCGCACCATTCAGCCCAGAAATCCACCACCACGGGACCCTCGGCGCCAAGTACGTCAGTGTCGAACGAGTCGTCGGATACGGGTTTTGTGGTCATAACTATTTCCAATCTTCTTATCAGCGCATTAGCCACGAGGCGATTTCGCCGCAACCGCCCCTTTGCTGCGTCAATAATACACCTGAGCATAAAAAGGTAGGAAGAGCACTGCGGTCCGTCAAGGCGCATATGGCGCCAAAACGGCCTCTTCAATCGCCATCAAATCCGGGCCGTCCGTCCAGAGCAGGGCGCAACGTATTGTTTTTCCGGGATAAATCTCCATCAACGTGGCACGGTATCCGGCCAGTTGCCGCAAATACAATGGCTCCACATCTTCAGGTTGGCGGGGCGGGGGGCGATTGGTTTTGTAATCCACCACCAGAACCTCCGAATCGGTGACGGCAAGGCGGTCCACCTGGCCGCTGATCACGCGACCCGTTATGAGCCCTGTCAGCGGCACCTCGGCCCGGGAACCGGGCGCGAACAGGGGGGCAAAGGCGGGTTGCTCCAACACAGCCATGGTTTCCGCCAGTATCTCCGTCTGTTGCGCCGGCTCCAGCACATGGGCGGGCAGGGCCAGATAGCGGGCAGCAGCAGCCTGCCGTGCATCTTCCGGCAGGTCGGGCAAGGTCTGCAGCAGGCGATGGATCAAGTTGCCGCGTTTGAACCTGGCCTGGCCCCGATCGGTCAGAGGGCTGGTAACGCTCGGCTCCGCTTCGATGGGACGGGACGGCACCAGCGGCCGGGGCGGCTCCGGTTCCATGGGAGCTGGCCGTCCGGCCCATGCGGGCAGCGGTGGCTCCGCCGGCGGCGACTGGTGCACGGTTGATGGCGGCGCCATGCCTTGTGCACTGGTCAGGCGCAAGCCGCCCTGCAGATCGCTGGGCCGTTCGATTTCCGGCAGTTCCTCCAATGCGCGGCGAGCCATGTCATACCAGCAATGCGCCTTGCGCCCGGTCTTGCCTTCGAAACCGCAGACATAGAGGCGGTCCGCAGCCCGTGTCAGGGCGACATAGAATAGTCGGCGGTACTCTCGATCCCGGTCCCGTTCCGCCCGCTCCCGCGCCCCGGCAATGACGTCCTCCTCCATAGCGCGGATCGGCGCCCACAGCGGCGCTTCGCCGCCCGCCGCGGCATCTGGCCAAAGCAGCGGCGATGTCCTCTCCGGCACCCGTACCGTATCGGCGAGAAAGACGATGGGCGCCTGCAGTCCCTTGGCGCCGTGCACGGTCATCACCCTGACTTCGTTTTGACCTTGCTCCAGGTCCCGCTTGACCTCGGTCTCGCCTCGTTCCAGCCAATGCAGGAAGCCCTGGAGGCTGGGCGGGTGTTCCCGTTCATAGGCCAGGGCCAGGTCCAGGAACTCGTTGATCGGGTCGTTGGCATCGGGGCCGAGGCGGGACAGTACCGCCCGCCGCCCGCCACCCGCGCCAAGCAGTTCAGCGAAAAGCTCAAACGGCGGCGTGTAATCGGCCTTGGCCAGTAATCCGGCCAGGATGGCGCAGGCTTCGTCGTCGGGCCGTGCCTGCAGAGCCGACCACAGGCTACCCTGCCGGCCGTGGGCCAGTGCGAACAGTCTCTCGTCATCCCAGCCGATCAGGGGTCCTTTCAGCACCGTCGCCAGGTTGAGGTCATCCTCGGGCAGCAGCAGAAAGCGCCCCAGGGCGACCAGGTCCATGACCGCCAGTTGCTCCATCAACACCATGCGGTCGACGCCGGCCACGGGAATGCCTTTGCGTTTCAGGGCGCGGACCATGGCCTCCACGAAATTGGCCCGGCGCTGCACCAGAATCAGGATGTCGCCGGGCCCAACGGGCCGGCCCTGGGCTTCCAGCATTTCGCCCGTCTTGATCCACCCTTCGATCCGATCGGCAATGCGGCCGGCCAGGCGGGCCACCGGCGTCTGGTGGTAAAGCTGTTCTACAGGCGGGGCCCAGGGGACCATATCCTCTGTCTCCAACGGCGTTTCCGTGGGCCACAGTTCCACCAGGCCGGCTTCCGCGTTGCGGTTAGGGATATGGCGAATGACGTCGTCGGCTTCAAAATTCAGGCCGTCCGCGGCCGCCGGCCGGGCAAAAATCGCATCCACTGCCCGCAGCACAGCCGGCGTGGACCGGAACGAAAGCGCCAGTTCCACCGGCTGCCAGCGCCTTTTGGCGGCACCTACGCGGGCCGAGAAATGCTGGCGCATGGCCTGAAAGGCGGCCGGGTCGGCGCGCTGGAAGCTGTAGATGGATTGCTTCACATCGCCTACTGCGAAAAGGGTACGGCCGGTGGCCATGAGGCTGTCATCCTGGTCCTCGAATACCCCTTCGCCGGCAAAGAACTCGTCTGCCAGGACGCGCACCACCTGCCACTGCTCCGGGTTGGTATCCTGGGCCTCGTCGATCAGGATATGGTCCAGACCGCCGTCCAATTTGTAGAGCACCCAATCGGTGGACGTGCCCCCTGAAAGCAAATTGCCCGCCCGCAGCACTAGGTCGTCATAGTCCAAGAGGGCCTGGCGCTCTTTTGCCAGGGCATAGGCTTCGATGACGCGGGCGCCCAGGGCCAGGAGCTTTTCCGTCGCTGCCGCGATGCGGGCGGCGTTGATGCGCTGGCGCACCGCATCCAGCCTGGCTGTCTCGGTTTCGATGACGGCCAGGGCCGCCGGGTGGTTCTCCCTGGTATTTTTCGTCAGCGGGTTGGCATAGGGATCACCCCGGCCCTGATCCTTGAAAAAGGCCGCAAGATAACCGTCAAAGCCCTCGGATCTTAGGTCAGGCGCCGCCAGCCAGTCGGCAATGGCCGTGCCATGGCGGCCTTCCGTCTTGCCGCCATCCATCATCGCCGCCGCTGCTTGGCGCAGGCCGTCGCCATCGAAGCTCCCCTCCGCACAGGCCGCTGCCAATATCCCATCTTCATCCTCGCCTGGCGCCAATCCCAAGTTGGCCCGGACCCGCGTCAACAGCCCGTCCAGGCCTCCCGTCTGCGCCAGCAGCCGTTGCAACCGCGCCCTGTCGGCGGAAAGGGCAGCCATGAGGCTTGCGAATGTGTCCTGGTCCACCAGGGCCATAAGGGCGGCGACCAGGGGTCGGGGCGCCGCGGCATCTTCGGCCAGGACGCCATCCAGAGCGGTCTGCAGCACTTCGCCGGCCTGCCGCTCCTCCATGACTTTAAAATGGGGCGCCAGCCGCGCTTCCAGGGGAAAGCGCCGTAAAAGCGCTTCGCAGAAGGAATGAATGGTCTGAACCTTTAGACCGCCCGGGGTATCGAGGACCCGGGCGAACAGACGCCGGCTCAGGTTCATCGCGTTCTCATCAAGGACCATGCCCGTCAGGTCGGTTAGGGCCTGGCGCAGGTCGGCCTCCGCCGCCACGGCCCATTGGCCTAGGCGTTCGTGCAGGCGGTTTGCCATCTCCGCCGCCGCTGCCTTGGTGAACGTCAGACATAGAATGCGTTCCGGCGGACAGTCTGTGAGCAGCAGTCGAAGAACCCGGTCCGTCAGCACGTGAGTCTTGCCCGTACCGGCGGAGGCGGTAACCCAAGCCGAAAGACCAGGATCGGCGGCCAGGCGCTGATGCTCTGTCGCTCGCATGGCGCTAGAAATCCCCGGGCCCGCCGGCGGACCATTCCTTGATCCGAGCCAGATGGTCGTAATCGGAAAAGCGCGGCGCGATGGCGGGCCGGGGCCGGGAACGATAGACCGTTTTCTCGTCGTCGAAGGTGGCAATCAACTCCCTCAGACCCTCGCGGGCCTGGGCCGCCAATTCGCCGCCCGGTGTCTTGATCTCCTTGATCAGGCCGGCCTGCCGCCCGCCCGAAACCCGCCAATAGCTGAGTTGGCTGACATCGCCTGCGGCCACACCATCGAAACCACCGGCGATGGCGATGGCGGCCTCAAGCGGCAGCTGGGGCGCCTCGCCGCGCAGCAACTCTGCCTCGCTGGGCGCCACGCCCGTCTTGTAATCGATGATGCACAAGCTGCCGTCGGCCAGGCGGTCGATCCGGTCGGCGATGCCGCGCAAGGTGAATCCACCACCCGGCGCATCGAATAGCAATTCACCCTTGGCCTCGGTCGCAACTGGCAGGATATCAGGGCGGCGCCGGGCCTCCTGTTCCAGAAACCAGGCGGCGATGCGCCGAAAGCGCGGCCACCAAAAGGCGCGCACGCCCGGCCGATCAAGCAGCTCCCCAAATTCCTCGCGGCCGATCCCTTCGAGAATATCCAAACCATCCGCCGGCAATTCTTTTGGGTATCGCGCGGCGAAAATCTCCAGCGCCTTGTGCACAATATTGCCGTAGTCCGCCGCGCCGGGATCGGCGGCGATCGGGTCCAGGGCGCGGAGGCCAAGGACATGGCGGGCGTAGATGGCATAGGGATCACGGATCCAGGTTTCCACCTGGGTTACGGACAACCGACGGGGTCGGGCCGACAGCGGCGGTCGGCATGCGGGCGCTTGCACAGGCCGGGGCGTCCCGCCGTCATCCAGTTGCCGTTGCCAGCCGCGCAAGGCTTCCGGCACCTCCCGATCCAGCGTCAGGCCGGCGGCGGCGAGTACCTGTTCCAGGCGCAAGAGCCAGCGCGAGGGTACGGTGGGCGTGCCCTCGACCTTTTGGGCGCGGGTCATGATAACGTCCCCGCCGCTGGCGGCTTGGCCGAAGTCGTGGGCGGCGAGGCCGATGCGCCGCTCCGGGCTGGGCAAGCCCAGCCTGGCCGCCATGGGACGGCTCAACCAGGCATCCGCCTCGGCCAATGCCGGCCAGGTGCCTTCATTCAGACCACCCAGCAGGATCAGATCGGCCCGCTGCAGCCGCGCTTCCAGCGGGCCCCAGATGTGCAGACGCGGATGCAGGCCATAGGCCGGACGCAACGACTGCCCCGCCATCAGGCTGTTGAAGAGCGCTCCATAGCCCGCCCCGGCCATTGCAGGCAGCCCCTGGGCAGCGCCCAGCAAATCCGCAACGAACCGCATGGCAGCCTCGCCGGCATCGCCGGTCCAAAGCTGACAGACACCTTCATCATCCGTCGCCAGCCATTCGGCAAATCGGATATGTGCGGTGAGAAGGTCAACCAGAGAAACGCTGGCCATGCCGCATAGGGACAAAGCCTCGCTACCATGATTGGCGAGATCGCCGAGCATCCGCTCAGCACGCCGGGAACCCTGCGCCGCCGCAGCAAGGGTGGCGCTCAGACCGTCGAAACCGGGGCCTGGGCGGGGGCCGCGCAGGGCCAGGCGGTCGAGATCCCTGGCCGCGGCACGCAAGGCGCCCGGCGCCAGGCCACCGAGAGCCAGGGGGTGCTTTAGAACCGCCAGCAGCGTGATTGGCTCAAGACCGCCGACCAACATTTCCGCCACCAGGCGCAGAAAGGAGCCGGGCGGCGTCGCGGCCAGGGGCTGACCGGCAGAATCATCAACCGTGATATTCCAGCGCCGCAGTTCCGCGCCCACCCGGCGGGCCAGGCCCCGGTCTGGGGTGATCAGGGCTGCGGTGCGCCCAGCTGTCTCCAGGGCCTGGCGCATGCAGAGGGCGATCACGCCCGCCTCCTCTATCGGATCGGCACAATCGATACGCACCAGACCGGAGACGGCGGCCTTTTGCAGGGGCGCCAACAGGCGCCATTGCTCGGTGGTTTCCGTGGGCCGCAAGGCTTGGCGTATCAAGACCTGGCGCGGGCTTTCCGCATCATCGCCATCCCAGGGTGCGACATCCGCCCTTGCCACGCCGATCCGTGTCAGCAACTCCTTCATGCCGAATTGGCCATGGCTGGGATCGACCGCATTCCAGGTGGTCGCGTCACAGTATCGGTCCAGGCCCGGCAGAATGACGGCTCCGTTGTCCAGATTGGCGACCACGGCCATCAGGTCCGCGGTGGCGGGGATGGAACCGGTGGAACCGGCAATGATAACCGGATCGGCGGGTGGCGATTGGAGCCAATGGTCCGCCTGCGCCTCCATCAGGGCATTGCGCCGTTCCGCCGGATCCATGCAGCCTTCCGCCGCCAGCAGATCCTGCCAAGGTTCCGCGAGGAGATTGAGGAAGGCCAGGGTTTCCTGCCAATGAGCTGCCAGATCTTCTGGCACCAGGTCCTCGAGGGCGGCAAGGGGCACGGCCTCGGTCTGCAACCGGTCCAGCAATTGCGCCAGTTCGCGAGCCAAGGGCGCGGCCTGGGCCGGGTCGATATCCCGGTTGCGGGCGATCAGATGCAACAACAGCAACTGCCGGCGCATTTCACTGATCGCCGGCGGCCGGGATAGAAGCTCGGGGCCCTGTAGGGGATCGAAGAGTAGCTCCTCCTCGTCCACATCACCGACCGCCTGCATGCGGGGCAGCAGCATCGCGCGGCCCTCCGTTTGCCGCAGAAAGGCCTCGCGGACTGAACGGATGGACCGCCGTGTTGGCAGCAGCAAGGTCAGACGCCCCAAGGCCAGCGGATCGCCGCCGTGTCGTCGCAACAGGCCAGAGGCCAATCGATCCGAAAAGCTTTCGCCAGGGGGAATGGTGAAAACGTTCGGCCTGGACGTCATAGGCCTATTCCAACAGCGCCCGTTCCGCCGCCGCCAGGCCCTCGGGGCGGTTCAGCTCCATCCATTCGCCATCATGGCGCATACCGAACAAACGCTCCTGCTCCTCCGTCCGGTCATAGATCAGGTTCAGGGAGAACGGTCCCGTGGGGCAATCTTTGAACAGACCCGGTTTGAGGATCTGGATGCCGGCGTGGATGAACGGCGCCACCTCGCCCTCGACGCGGCGGCGCAGCCGGCCATCCGGAGACATCGCGTAATCCCCGATGCCGCCATAGCCAATGGCACTGACGGTGGGATGCATCAACAGCAATGCGTCCATGTTCTGGGAATCGAACCGGGCGGCCATGTCCTGCAGCGCATTGCCCATATGGTCGAACCACATAACATCGCCGTTTATGACGAAAAAGGGGGTTTCACCCAACAGTGGCAGCGCCTTGGCGACACCGCCGCCAGTGTCCATCAGGGCCTCGGTCTCGTCGGAGAATTCGATGGCCAGATCGTCACGGCCGCTCAGATGCTCCCGCAGCAGGGCAGCCTCGTGGTGCAGGTTGATCACGACCCGGCCGATGCCGGCGGCGATTAACCGGTCGAGCCCCCAGTCGATGATCGCACGGCCGCCAACCCGCAGCAGGGGCTTCGGCCGGTGCTCGGTCAGCGCGCCCATGCGCCGGCCCAGGCCCGCGGCCAGGATCATCGCGGTTTCAGGTATCTCCACTTGGCGTTGAACCCGTTCGGGAATGGAATCACTCGGTAAATAGTGGGGTCAGATATCGCCGCGCACAAGCGGGTTTTCAATCCAATTTGGCCCCCGTCGGCCGGTCTATGCCGTGGCTCCTCTCACCCGCAATTGGTAATACTGAAAGGCTTTGATGTTGGCGGAAAACAGCAATACCCAGCCGGCCAGACCATAGACACCGGCCAAGGCGATGGCGATGGGCCATGACGGCGGCAATGCGGTACCCATGAACAACAAAGTCAAAGGCACCACCACGGTCAGGGATGTGGTCAGCAAGTAAACGACGCCCAGCATTACCCGCGCCCGGCGCCGGCCCACATAGGCGTAGTACCAAACAAGGATCAATAGGACGGAAAAAAACATGCCGGCGACATAGGCATAGTTGATCTCGCCGGTCTCCAATCCAATCGGCAGACCATCGGTCATCAGACGGCGCAGATTGACGAATGGAATGGCGACGACCAGGGAGAGCACGGCGAACATGACGCGCCGGCCCCAAATTTCGGCCCGGGTCATGACCAACGACAGACTCTTGGCCTTGTTTACGGAATTCATTGCACGACTCTTACAAATCCTCTACCGGCACGGTGATATAGTGCGAACCGACGTGGCCGGCAACATGGTCCGGCGTTAAATTTACGAGAAAGTGATCGCGGTCACCAATTTGACCAGCATGCGAGAATTTTCAACGCGAATTCGCAAGGGGGCGGAAGCAACTTGGAAGACACACCAAATCGCAGAATCTTGATCACCGGTGCTGCCAGCGGCATCGGCGCCGCGCTGGGCCGCCGTCTGGCAGCGCCAGGGACAACCCTTTTCTTGCACACCCGCGGCAATCGACAGGGGCTCGAAGCCGTTGCCGAGGCCGTGCGCGCGAAAGGCGGCGTGGTGCACACGTTGTTTGGCGATCTGGCGGAGCCCGATACAGCGGGCGACCTAATTGACGCGGCAGCGGCCCACGGCGGTTTGGATGGCCTGGTGGCCAACGCCGGTTTCGCCAACAAGACGCCACTGGCGGAACTGGATGACGACGCCCTGGCGCAAAGCCATGCCGCCATGGCCGGTTCCTTCCACCGCCTGGCGCGGGCAGCCTTGCCCCTATTGCGGGGCGCCTCACATGGCCGCATTGTCGCCGTATCTTCTTTCGTGGCCCACCGCTTTAACCTGGATGGCGTATCCATGCCCGCCAGCGCCGCGGCCAAGGCGGCGCTAGAGGCCCTGGCCCACGCCCTGGCTGTAGACCTCGCGCCCCATGGCGTTACGGTGAACTGCGTCGCGCCAGGCTATATCGAAAAGGACCCGGGCGCCCACGCCGCCCTGGGTACGGGCAACCTATCGAAGGCACAGGCCCGCATTCCCCTCGGCCGCCTGGGTCAACCGGACGAGATCGCCGCATTGATCGAGTTTCTGGTTTCGCCCCAGGCCGGCTACATCACCGGCCAAACCATCCACGCCGACGGCGGACTGGGACTGTAATCGGTACTCAGTACCGCAAATGCATGCGCCTACTGATGATGTAATAAACCAGCTAATTCGGGTCGCCGGCTAACTCCGTCGGCGACTGCTGCGTTGTTGGCGCTGACCGCGTGTGCGGCCCTTCTTCTTGCGGAATTTCATGACGTACTTTTGCGCGCCCTTCTCCGTCTTTTTGGTGAAGGTCACCCGCCCTTTGGTGATCTCTGAAAGGGTGATCTCGCCTTCGACGCTGCTGAACTTGTCACCCACGGCAAAGTCATGCCCGTCGATCAGTGCCACCAGTTTCTCTCCCTGGCGGGTGATCAGGGACAATTTGTGCACCCAAGTCAGATCGATGAAAAGCGGTCCCTCCTCGCCGGGTAGAGAGACTTTGCGGATGAAGGGATTGCGCTTGCCCTGTTCCGCCACCGCCGTCTGCAATCTCTCAAGGCGCTCGCTCTTCAGCGGTGCGGCATTGTTCTTTGGCGTGATGTTGAACGTGACAATATGCACGGGCGGGGTCTTGGATAGGTTATATGGCCGGATCTCCATATCCGAGATGGAGACGTTGAGGCTTTCCAGACTGGCGGTGAAACGCAGGAATGTCGGATAGTCGACCCAAATCTCCATACTGTACTGCAGCTTGTTTTCGGCATCAGGCAGCAGTTCACGGATAATCACCTTGTGCAACTGCGCCAAGGTGTTGATGTGTTGTAGAAACGCGGGAATGGAATCAATCGCCGTTTCAACCTCTTCCCGGTCGGCGGTCAATTGCCGGATGTCGGTCCGCAGCTTAGCGGTTTCCACCTGCAGGTGGTTGGCGGCGATGTTGAGATCGGCGGCCTCCACCTTCAGCATGGAATAGCCCATGGCATAGCCCAACACGATCAGCGCCGCCGCGAAATAGAGCGTAGAGAGGACCAAGCCCTGATTATTGCGAATGAAGGCGTCCACCTATCGCACCCCTTGATATCCTTTCAGCATCTTCATTACCGCTACACCCCTATTGTCTGCCGCCGGCGTCACGCACCTGTTCAAGCTGATCGGTGCGCTGGTTGACCTGCTTGGTCAACTTCCCCGTCGGCCCCTTGCCTCCCTCACCCTCGGCTTCCGACACCACCTTGGTCTCGTCGTACCAGGCATCCAGGGCAAACTTGACGATATGGGCGGTTTCCTGGGTATCGATCGCGGCGCCTTCAAAGGTGATGCGGCCAAAATCGCGCATAAATAATTTGTCGGCGGTCAGGCGGGCGATATAGCGGGCGATTTCCAGGATATGGCCGTCAGTTGAAGGCAACACAGCGCCCTCGATCGTCAGTTTGCGGGCCGACACCGATTGTTCATTGAAGGTGGTGGTTTCGTTGACGAGGTAGACGTCGGAAATCCACATCTTGTCGTCCATATGGCCGGCGATGGCCAACATCTTTTCGCTCCACAGCACCTTGTCATCATCCTTCCGCGCCCGCAGGGCTAGATCGGTGGATTTAGAGCGGTGTTCGCGTAACTGCCGCCAGGCGTTGTTATTGGCCTGTATGGCGATTTCGTAGTTGCTGAGCGCCGAGCGGTGCCGCTTCAGAGCATCTTCGTAATATGTAATATAGGCCCAGTAGAGCAGACCGAAAAAGACCACGGCCAATAGCAGATGGTAGAGCCGCTGAGCTTGCTCTGAACTCGCCGCCCCTTGTTGGCCCCCCTGCCGTCCGGGAAGGGTAATACCGAAGAAAGTTGCCTGATCCGAACTGCCTTGCCGGCCGCGCCGCTGGCTGCCGCGGCGCTGGCGGTCTTTGCCCCCGCGGTTGCGCCGGGACGTGTCCCGGCTGATGTTGATATCGGCAACAGGTGCTGGAACGTCCTCGACGAAACCGTCCTGGGAATAGCGGTATTTGATCTTCCCGATGGTCACCAAGGGTCCTTCGGCGCCGGCCAGAAGGTTCATCCGCTCTTCGGCATTGCCAGTGGTGAAGAGTTCGAAAAGGTCAACTTCGGACGTTTCCACAGGCAGGCTCAGATTGGCCGACAACCAGTCCTTCAGGCCCATGACCTTGCCATGTTCGCCGAGCAGTTCAATACGGTCCGGGATCGGGCAGAGGCGCTGATCCGCCACGTATCGCAAGGTGGCATCAATCTCATCCCGTAACGCACGCAAAAGGGGCGCCATGGCATCGTGCATCGGCCCCTTTGACAACCGTCCAGCGACCTCGCCCGCCTCGGTGCCGGTGTCCAGGGTCGAAATAATGTCCCGTTTCTGCAGGCCGTCCAGAGCCTTGGGCAGCTTCACCCGGGTCTGGTGAGCGACCGCGGCGGGAAACGACATCACGCCGATGGGCAAGGTTCGGACTACGGTGCCGCTGCCGCCCCCTCCACTGACCACCACCTTGGTGTGATAGGCGTCCATCATCAGGCCGCAATAGGGCCGACCCAGCCCGGCGGCCCATTTCGCCAACGTTGCCGCGGCCGGTGTGATTTCAACGACGCCAAGCGCCATGTCTTCAAGGCTGTGTAGCAAGCCACGCAGGTAGGAGGCGTCAACCATGCCGTAAAGGTGGCTGCCGCCGTCCGCCGACGTTAATTCGCTGATACCGTATGTGGCGGATTCGCAGTTTAATTGCCGTTTGGCAATTTGCCGCAACGCATCGGGCCCGGCGCCTTCAAATTCCCGGGCGGCATCGTCCAGCAACACTGTGCTGTTGTCGGATAGCATTATGCGGATATGACCAATCTTACGACGGTCTGCGCGGCTTAACGCCTTGATAGCACGCGCCTGCACGGCCCCCATACGCTCCGACATCTCGCCGGTGACAAGGGCGCAATCCTCCGAACTTGGTTCACCGACCAAGATACCCGTCTCGTCGGCCAGCTGCATCCGCCAAGCGATGTCGGAAAGATAGAGGAAAAGGGTGTGCTGCCCGCCGGACTGCACACTGCTTTGCGCCTGGTCCTTCTTAAATGGCCGCTTGAATATGCTCATGGGCAAATGCTTTCGGTTTCCCGGTCACTCGCCACCTTGACCCGGTCCGACCGCCGGAGGTTGCCCATGTTGCCCTCGATTTCCCCCCAGAGCAACATCAGACTTAAGAAGGTTCCTCGTGCCGGGCGTGGACCTGGAACTGCAATCCCTCGACCTCCACGTCCGCATGATTGGAAAGAACCACCGGTTGGGCGAAATCCACGTGATTGATTTTCAAAGCTTGGGCGCCGTGAGGCGCAATCTCGTAATGACGGTGGTGTTCGATCCTGGCAAGGGGGTCCGTGCGCTCGCTGGTCAGACGCACGGCACAATCCTCACCGTTGCCGATCAAGACCGGGCCGCTGGAAAATACATAGGTCAACCGACAATCGGCCGCCATAGATGGCCAAATCTGTTGTAGATCGGCCGGAGCCAGACCTTCACGCGGCGAGAGGTGGAGGAGCAGGGTCAATCGTTCACCACGCACCTGCCGCAATGTCACTTTTATTGGCCCGGGCTGTGCCGGCTCTCGGTTGCCGCCCAGATAGATCGAAACCTCGTCCTGATCTTCAGGCAGCGCGTAAGCCTCCCCTTCACCCAGGCAGCGGCCGTCGATGTAAGTGCCGTTCTTGCTGCCAGCGTCGATGATTCGGCAACCTTCGTCTGAAAGTGAAATACGCGTCTGACCGCCCAGCCGCGAGACTGTGTTGCAGCCCACCACAACACCGTCATTGGTGCCTTTACGGGGGCGGCCGATGTCCATCTCGTCCGCCAGCCGGATAACGAAGGGCTGGCCTGAGATTTCCACCACCGCATCGCCGTCGAAGGCGAAAGCATTCTCCAGCGCCGTGGTGTTCTGGCGCACCAGGTCCTGATAGAACGATTGCCGCTCGGGCGCCAGCTGCCCCAAGCCGTTGGTCAATTGCTGAACTTCGTTATAGCCGTGCATGGCGTGATAATAGTTCGTGTCCTTGGCGTCCGACTCTGCTTGCTGCAGCAACTCTTCGATCCGGGTAATGGTCTGTTCGGCGGCGCCGTCGCCGGGCACGCTGGTCGGTGGATCCATGCTGGGCATCGGCGGGCTGGTTTCTGTCACCGTCGGAATTTCTTCCCCAACGGTAAAATGATTGCTCAAGTCCAGCACGGTGACATCGTCACTATCGGAGACGGTAGTTTCCGCCGGCGCGGCGCCATCGCCAGGCACTGCCGCCGCCTCGGCCGGCGCCTTGCAAAAGACGCGCAGGTTCTGCCCCCCGCCCGGCAGGCTGAACGCTGGCGCTGGCTCGAACTCCGACTTCAGGCCGGCGATTAGGTCATACGCCTGGCCGCTAATCGTGATCCCTCCCGGAACCGTCGCGGTACCGAGGTCGGCGGCGGTCTGCACCCCGATGCCAGTGAGGACTTCACCGCCCACGATGATCTCGCCCACATGCAAGCCCATCCTGAAATAGACGCGATTTTCCTCCGGCAGGCCGCGGTTGCGCACGGTGACGCTGTGTTGAAACTTCAAGGCGCATTCGACGGCGTTCACGATGGTCGCGAATTCGGCCAGAATAGCGGTATGGGACCGGCCGATGACTGTCCCGCCGGCATGCTCGATCTGACTCGCGAAGGCAGACTTGTAGCTGCTGAGAATTCCCAGCCAAGCTTCCATCCGCAGGTTGTTGCCGGTTCCGATGGTCACCGCCTCGGCAGCAAGCACCGCGGCAAGCCGTCTTTCCGAGGGTGAAGACATCACTGATTGCCCGTTGCCATTTGTGAAAATTTTATTTCAATTTGGCAGTATTGCGCCAGAATTTTCTACCTGCCGTCTTCGGGTAGGCAGTTGGCATTATAGAACGCCTCATTGCGAATTGCGTCTAGGTCACCGTGGTGATGGCTATACTAATGCCGCCCAATTCCAGGATATCGCCATCGTTGACGGAGGTTTCCGGACCCAGGGGCGTTCCATTCAGCGTCGCCTCCGCCATCCCAACCGGACTCAAGGCAAACCCGCCTTCGACGCGATCGACCGATACCCGTGCCGCAGGGTCGGTCAATGCGGGCAGGCATAGCGCGCAATCGGATCCGCCGCCGAGGATGACGGAACCTGTACCCAGTACCCAGGTCCGGCGCATATCCTCATCCAAGCCGGGCCAGACCACAGCGATGTCACCCGCATCCACGCCCTCTAGGCCACTACGGTCGAGGCTGAGGCGTAGCGCCGGCGATGCAGCGTCGATCAGCTCGGCGCGAAGCCGGCAAAGTCCCTTACGGGGCGGCTGCCGCCCACCACCAAGAGAGATTTCGCAAACGCCGGCCGGAAACGCCATCGTTTCAGTTTGGCCGGGCGCAATAGGCATGTCGTCCAAAAGGGTGCCATTGGCACTGTCCAGATCCGTGAGGGCAAAGGTACCATCGCTAAAGCGGATCGATGCCTGTTTGCCGACGCGGGAGACCTGGCGGTGGCGGACGCCCACGGCAGCGACTTGACTGTTGGCCGCACGGCCCAAGGCCAGCTCGGCGCCTATGACGAGCAGTGTTGGGCCGTCGGCTGTTTCGAAATGCAGTGCCGCTGCTGCCGCACCGGCCGCGGCAGCCATGCTTCTGGGCCGCGCCGGCTGGGTCCTCTCGGACTTGATCAAGCGATAGACCCGTACGGGTTCGGAGATGTTCTTCAGCTCCTTCAACCCGATAGACTCGATTTCCAGTTTGTCGGAAACGGCGGCATCAAACTCGATCTGATCGTAGACGCTGCCCGATAGGAAGACGCCGCCATGGTCGGCCAAGGCTTCCAGCCGGGCGGCGATATTCACGCCTTCACCCAGCAGGTCGTCCTCGTTAATCACCACATCACCCACGTTCAGGCCGACACGGAATAACATGTCGGGTCCGTCGTGGGGCCGGCTATTGCGCTTGTCCATGGCCAACTGCATGTCTTGGGCGCAGAGCACGCTATTGCCCGCCGAAGGAAACTCCGCCACCACGCTATCGCCAGCGGTGAAAATGATCCGGCCGCCGTAGTCCTCGATGATGCCATCGACGATCTCCCGGCTTTCCTTCAATGCGCGAATCGTCCCAACTTCGTCACGGTGCATGAGGTCGCTGTAGCCGACCACGTCCGCCGCGAGTATCGCACACAGTTTTCTTTCGATACCGTTGCTCAAGGACCTTTCCAATACATCCGACGGGCCGCGACTTTGCCCTCCGCCAGCTATCGGATATTCGCGCGCACCTAATTATAGTATGTGTGCGCCTAGGCTACCAGCGCAGTGGCGGAGGGTACGGAAATAATCGATCTTGAACAGAGCCTGCAATTGCTGGGGCACCATGTTTGGGCGTCTTACACCATCGCAGTACTGTTCGGCCTGATGCTGGGCAGCTTCGTGAACGTGATGGCCTTTCGACTCCCGCAGCAGCTTCTGGGGGACGCCGATGATAACGGCGCCGCTTGGCTGGGCGGGACCTGGCCCCTGCTGGGTGCACGATCGAAATGCCCTCATTGTACGCAGCAAATCCGATGGTACGAGAATGTACCGCTTTTGAGTTACCTGGTCCTCAATGGTCGCTGTTCGAATTGCAAGGAACCCATTTCCCCGCGCTATCCCCTGGTCGAGGCGTTGGCGGCGGCATTGGCTGTTGCAATGATTTGGCAGTTCGGCCCTACGGGCGAGGCCTTGGTCCGCTATGTCTTTTGCCTCCTGCTCTTGACCCTCGCCCTGATCGATCTCGATCACTTCTTCCTGCCCGATGCGCTTACATTGCCGGCGGTCTGGCTCGGCCTGATGCTCAACGCCTTTGGCGTTCTAGCGCAGGCCCGGGACGCCATATTGGGCGCGGTTTGCGGCTGGGCGGTTCTAGCTGCGATCAACCTCGTTTACCGGCTGGTCAGCCGCCGTGAAGGAATAGGCCAGGGCGATTGGAAACTGGCAGCGGCGATCGGCGCCTGGCTGGGCTTTACCGATATGCTGACAGCCTTGTTTCTGGCCTTCGTCGTCGGCGGTATCGTTGGCATCATCGTGCTGTTGGTCTATCATGGCGATCGCCGATGGGCCGTACCGTTCGGGCCATTCTTGGCCGTCGGCGGACTGGCTGAAGTCTTTCTTGGGGCCGGTCCAATGAACTGGTACTTGGGTTGGGTGATGCAATCGACCCCATGACCCCGGCGCGTTGTCACGGTCGGGACGAGGCATTTGGGCAATATTTCCATTGGGGCAGTTACCGTCGCCGCCGGCGCGACGGACCAAGGCCTGCGCCGCAGCCACAACGAAGATGCGTTTCTGATCGACCCTGATTTGGGTCTTTTGGTGCTGGCCGACGGCATGGGAGGCCATTTGGCCGGCGAAGTTGCCAGCCAGGAAGCCATCGCCGTGGTACGCCAGCATTTGAATGACGGTTCGGCGCCTGCATCGGCGGTGGACGAGGCAACCCTGACCTCGCTCGATGCAATAATGGCGGAAGACGACGCCAGCCCGGCCAGCGTGGAAGCAACGCGCCGTCTGCTTGAACGAGTCCTGGCCGCCGTTCTGTCCGCCAATCAACGGGTCCACGGTATCAATCAAGAACGCGGGCTGGCAGCAGGGCAATCAATGGGTACGACGATCACGGGCCTGATCTGCACCCCGAATGATACGGCCTGCAACGTAGCCTTTCACGTGGGCGACAGTCGGTTATACCGGTTCCGAAATGGTGAATTTGCCCAGTTGAGTCGGGATCATTCAATGTTTCAGGACTGGCTGGAACAGGGTCGAATCGGCGCGGAACCAAAGAAAAATATCCTGACCCAGGCGGTTGGCCCGCGCCCGCAGATCAATCCCTCCGTTTTTGCCCCGTCATTCCGCCCTGGCGATCTTTTTCTGCTCTGCTCCGACGGCCTATCCGATCTTGTTGACGATGCCTGGCTGGCCCAATGCCTAGGTGCGGCGGATGCTGATCATCTGGACAAAACCTGCGATGCGCTTATCGACGAAGCCAATCGCCGGGGTGGGCGGGACAATATTACGGTAATCCTTTGCACGCGAACCGCGTGATGCCGTCTGCCATCGGTTGCATGGGCGGGTATTGTTGTATAACCTTCCGTAGGTTTTGCTTTTTTCGGTCCTTGCGTCAAATAAAGAAGGGTTTTGCCCAATAATGACGCGCAAAATTAGTTCTGGGTAACTGAACGCCTGGATACGATTAATGCCCGGACCTTCAATTGAATGTCCGTCGGCAATGCGTTTTCGGTTCAGGCGCGACAAAGGGTGGCGGAGGAGAAATCATGGGATTGATGTTGCGGGGGGCCCGCCTGGCGGTGTGCATATGCGTCTCCCTAGTTTTCATGGGTGGATCGGCATCGGCGCAAGCGGATTTGCCTTGGCGCCCGGACAGCCTGATCACTCTTACGGCGGAAGGTGAGGATATCACCGATATCCTGCGCACCATTCTACGCAGCAACGGCATGATCGCCATCTTCAAGGGCAAAGTTTCCGGCACCGTGGATCTGGATGAAGAGGACGTGCCCGCGCAAGGCATCTTCAATCAACTGATCACCGAATTCGACTTGCAATACAGTTATGACGCCGCCACCCGAACCGTCACTGTCCAGCCGAAGCAGGCAGAGGTCGTCGTGGCCAAGGAAGCGCCGCCGGTACGCGATTTTATCGTCCCGCAATATGTTGGTTTCGCGGTAATCCGGGGCGTACTGGATAAATTCGGCCTAGGCACGGACGGCATTACATTCGACAACGATTCAGGCACCATTTCCCTGTTTGGCAAGGCAGGCCGGATTCAAGACATCCGCCTCTTGATCGAGCAGTTGGACAAAGCGGCAGATGAACGGCAAACCCGGCAATTAGACGAACAGCGGGCGGAATATGAAGGCAAGCTTTACCAGGAATTGCTGAGCGCCAAGGTCAAAGTCATTCCCCTGCGCTATGCCTCGGTCTCGGCCACTACCAAGACATTCCAGGGCAAAACCGTTTCGGTTCCAGGTATCGAGGAAACCTTGCAGGCGATCCTTGGCGTTCAGGTTCAGAAATCAGGGTCGGCTGGCGGATCGAGCGGCTCGACCTCGCTGGTCGTGGGCGCTGGATCAGCACCGGCCGTTGGTGGCCAGCGGGGATTGGAACTTGGCCAGGCAGCGGCATTGCTGCGTCTGAAGGAGCTAACGCGACCGACAATTTCGGTGGACAAGCGGACCAACTCGGTCATCGTGCGCGGTAGCGAAACCGCGATCGCCGAGGTCGAGGCGGTAATCCAGCAACTGGATCAGCCGCAAAAGATGCTTGAAATTCAGGTTGTGATCCTGAACGCGGCGAAAGGTGTCGCGGAACAGCTTGGCATCGATTTCCGTGGCTTGTCTTTCTCGGAGAATAGCAAGAAGGGCTTTGCCGTAGATTCAGGCACCACCGACGGCCAGGGTGACAATACCTCGCTGGGTTCGGACGCCTTGACCCTGCTGCCTGCGGCCACACCGACGGATCTCTTGGCCTCTTTCGTGGTTTCGGGCAGCGAGAACCTGCTGCAGGTGCAGCTTGCTGCTTTGTCGTCGGACAATAAGACGCAAATCATCGCTTCGCCCAAGATCATAACCTTGGATAACGTTTCGGCCTCCATCACCCGGAGCCAGAACATTTTCGTGCAGATTCCGGCGAGCGGCGACAACGGCCAGGATCTGGAGGAAATTCAAACCGGACTGCGGGTCGATATTCTGCCGACGGTGGTGCCCTCGGACGTGGCGGGCCAGGAACAGTTTGTCCGCCTGTCCCTGAATGCCACGAATTCCTCGCCGGGCGCTGGAGCGTTCGGGCAGATCGATGTCAATGCTCAGGAAATCCAGACGGAAGTGTTGATTCCAGATGGCGGTACCTATGTCCTTGGCGGCCTGTTTGACGATACCCGGGTAGAACAGGTGAGCGGCCTGCCCGGCCTGCGGGAGCTGCCGCTGATCGGACAATTGTTCCGCAGCAACACCTCGTCCGACACGCTGTCGGAGACCATATTCCTGATCACGCCACGCATCGTTCAAGAGGATGTGCTGCTATCCAAGGACATTGCGGCCCGCGTGGGCACCAGGGAATATATCCGGCGGCAACGTGCGACCTTGGATAAGCTGAAAACCGACATCACCACGGGCAAGGACAAATTCCCCCATGCCCTTCGCCACCTTATAGAGGATGAATAGGAAGCGTAACGGTAGGCAGCCATGCTGGGGCGGTTGATTACATCGCTGAATTGGACGTTCGGCAGCTTGGCGCTGGTCCTGGCCATTGCAGGACCAAAAATGATCGACGCCTTTTTCTCCCGCGTCAACGACACAGAGGCGATCAATGCCACGGCCCAGATCGCCGACGGCCAGCGTGCCTATTTCGCCCTGCATAAGCGTAATCTGGAGTTTTCCCGCTATACAGCAGACCGCATCCTGCCCAATCTGAATGTCCAGTTGAACCTGCAATTGAGCAACTACGACTTCGATGGATTCTATTCAGAGGACGGCGCCTATATCGTTCGGGCTGCGACCCGGCCGCAAACTCTGGGTGGCCGAGACGGTGTGCTGCCGTCCTATCGGTCGGTGCGCATCTACCGCAGAGTTCTCAACAAACCCGAAGGCGGAAATTCGGATGAGCAGACCGGATGGTTGCCGCTTTCGGGCAAAAAAGCCGGGATATTGCCCCTTATCATGGATTGATCTGGATCGCAGCCGTGCTTGATCACATTTCTTGGTATGCGGCGTGTCGAGCGGCAGCGATGGCACTCTTGCTGTTGCTGACGGCTTGTGCGGAGGGCGAAGAGAAGCTGCGTCCTGTCCCGGAAGGTGGCGAACGGCCGGCGCCAGTGGCACAGACGCAAACGCCAAGCAAACCCGAAGCGCCGTTGAGCGTGGCTGCGCCGGCCTGGCAAAAGGGCGATGAATGGACCTACAGTGATGGCTATGGCCTGCGGGTGACCGGGGTGAACGACAATGTCACCATTTTCCAGCGCACGGATGATCCCAAGCAATGGTTCTCCAGGACCGGTTTCCTGCGGGAAGAGGCGCAATCCCGTGACGCATTCCGCAAAGTGGTCTACCGCTCGGTTCCGCCCGCAAGGGGTCTAGAACTGACAGTTGGACAGGATCTGGTTTTTACTCGAGAATACATGATGAACGATCAACTCAGGGTCCATACTACCTCCTGGGTTGTGGAAGGGCGGGAAACCGTCACCGTTCCGGCTGGCGAATTTGATTGTATCGTCGTCGTCATGCGGACGCGGAGCATGCGATCAGGTTGGACAGGTTTCGAGCGTTGGTGGTACAGCCCGGAAATCCGGCATTATGTCCGGATGGAGTACAAGTATGGCAGGCAGCCGGCATCTTCTCGCGTCTTGGTGTCGTTCGTCACTAGTAAGACGCATTAGTTCTGTTATATGGTTAAGTAGCAGTGAACAAATCGTCTGGCTGATCTAAAAGGAGAAGCCAATGAGTGTTTGGAAAGGGTTCGTTATGTTCGAGGGCACATCGGTCATGACTGACAAGAAACGGAAATGTCCCGGGACGAAGCGTGAAAAGGGCTTTACCCTGGTTGAATTGATGGTCGTGGTGGCGATCATCGGCATCCTGGCGGCGATCGGCCTGCCGCAATTGTTCCGCTATGTGCGCAACGCAGAGGCGACGGAAGCGGTCAACATGTCGGGCAACATCGCTCGGAACCTGCTTGGCTATCAACAATCCCGGGGTTTGACGGGGGCCAATGCAGCGACGGCTTTGAACAATTCCTATGCCTCGCCGTCCGGTTCCCCTGCAGCGCCCACAGGCGGCACGACCAATCTCAACGCCCTGATCCCGCAAGTACAATTGCCATCCGACCACGCCTTCAAGTACCTGGTGACGGCGGCAGCTTCCACCGGCGGCACGGTCGCGACAGGTGATCTGGTGTTCTGCATCAAGGCGGAAAGCATCACGACTGCCACTCACACCGTGTTCTATTCATCCGCACCTTCAGCGCAGAACACATGGAATAGGCACTACAGCAATACGGCCTATGTCACCGAGGCGGGCGAATCGCATGTTGCAGGTGGTTATTGTACGGCCGCCGGCGCAGTGGATGCGGCAGGGACTGGCGGCTGACGAGGGCGTTACACCGATCTAAACGGTATGGCATCGGCGTAGCACGCCGATGCCTTTGCGTTGCAGCGCCGGCAGTGACAAGCTAACGGGCGCCGATCTTGATGCATCTAGAGTTAGGATGAAGGGCCGGACGTGGCATCGAGCGAACGTTTTAGCGGCTGGGAGATGATCGGCACGGGCGGCACCGCCAATGTCTACCAGGTGGAAGACCGGGAGTTGGGCCTGCCGGTGGCCATCAAGCTTCTCAACGAAAAATATCGACATAATGAAAAACTGCTGCAGGGCCTGCGCCACGAGGTGCTGATATCGAGGCGCCTGCGTCACGAATATATTTGCCCGATCCACGATATTTATGAAGGTGAACGCGGCTTCGGCATCGTTATGGACTTGCTGAGCGGCACAACCTTGCGGGATTGGATGGACGGCAACAGCGACGACCTGCTGGCCACCCTGCCACAACGCCTGGTGCTTCTGGGCAAGGTTGCCGAGGCGCTGTCGGTGGCCCATGCCCACATTGTGCATCGGGATCTGAAACCTTCGAACATCTTCCTACGCGGCGGCGATATCGAATTGCCCTTGATTCTTGATTTTGGCATTTCCGTCATGGCGGCGGGGGAAGAAGAGGGTTTTGGCGGTGGCACCTTGAAGTATATGGCGCCCGAGCAGGCCCAGCCGCCGTTTCAGATCGACAACCGGGCGGATCTGTTCGCCTTTGGCGTCATGGCCTATGAGCTGCTGACCGCCGGGCGGTTGCCGGCAAGCTCCCTGATCGATTTCCTCAAGACCAAGCAGGTGCCGCGTATCCCCATCTCGGAAATTGATCCGCCCAGCCGCTATTGCATGGCCATCCCGCCGGCTTTAGACCAATTAATCCTGCAATTGCTGAGTTACAATCCCAACGACCGGCCGGCGACGGCAGCAGAAGTGCTCGCAGTCCTGCGCAGCGTGGATCTGGAAGCCGGCGATCAAAGTGGCGCCATCGTCGGGGCTGGCCAGGGCATTGCGGCATCCGAGCGCATTGAAGTTCCCGCGGGCGAATATTTCGTTGGCTCCGGCCCAGCGGCCGACAATGACGAAGAACAGCCCATGCGCAAGATCGAGCTGTCCGCCTACGAGATCGATGCCGTGCCCGTCAGCATTGCCGCCTACAGGGCTTTTCTCGACAGCACAGGCTATCAGCGGCCGGCGCATCTGGATGTTTCCGGCGCGTCGGACAACCTACCTGTCACCGGTGTCTCATGGTCGGATGCCATGGCCTATGCAAGCTGGGCCGGGGGCCAC
The DNA here is from genome assembly GCA_964344935.1 of uncultured Rhodospirillaceae bacterium. Lineage (GTDB taxonomy): Bacteria > Pseudomonadota > Alphaproteobacteria. The sequence continues at coordinate 236,152 of CAYFPL010000003.1, read as the reverse complement.
CTGCCCAGTGAAGCGCAATGGGAGGTGGCTGCCAAGGCGGGCCAGCGGATCTGCGAGTATCCCTGGGGCGAAGAACCGCCCAGCGCAGCCACGGCGAACATAAATTTTAGTGTTGGCGCGCCGACACCGCTCAAATCCTATCCCGCCGGGCGCAACCCCTGGGGCCTTTGGGATATGTGCGGCAATGTTTGGGAGTGGTGCCGCGACGACTGGAATCCGGCATTGTATCACACCATAAAGCCGGGCAGTATTGATCCCGTATTCGAGAACAGCTCTGATGAGAAATCCATTAGAGGGGGAAGTTTTGACAGTTTCGAAGAAATGGGGCGGTGCGCCTTTCGTCAGTTCGCGGCGATGGACGAACGAAGGCCTGATATCGGTTTCCGCGTCATCTACACGGCGTGACGCACCGCTGCATCATGGCTAGACCGTGCGTACCCCGCCCACAATTTCGTTCGCGGTAACCCATCCCGACGGAACCTCGGAAACAATCGAGCGCGACGGAGGCTTGGGCGAATACTTTATTTGCCGCAAGACCATTGGTCAGACCGCCAATGAGCACAACGTCGTCATCGACGACCCGCGCATTTCGCGTCGCCATTGCGCCGTTATCTGGGACGGCGAGTCGATCTGGCGGCTGCGGGATTTGGGCAGCACAAACGGCACCTGGGTCGGCGGTAATTCCGTCGAAGCGGATGTTCAGCTCGAAAACGGCACCGAAATAAGACTAGGCGACAGCATCGTGCAATTCCGGCTCGGCCCGGCCGGCGATGCACCATGGCATCCTCCAGCCGTAGGATCGATTGACCGCGAAGACGGCGCAACCGTCGTCAATCTGGCCCCAAGCCCGGAAGGAAACGACGACGCTACGACGGTAAATCTGCCCCACCAGCAATTGCATGTGGACAATGGCAATGAAACTGTCGTGAATATTGAACCCGGAAATACTGGCGATGACACCATGGCGAACACAGGCAGCGAAAACTCAAGCGACGATGCCGCCGTCGCCTCGCCCACGGATGACGACGCTACGACGGTAAATCTGCCCCCCCAGCAATCGCATATGGACAGTGGTGATGAAACCGTCGTCAACATTGAAACCGGACAAACCGACGATGCCGCTGTGGAGAACTCAGGCAGCGAAGGCCTAGGTAACGACGCCACCGCCGCTCCGCCCACGGATGACGATGCTACGGCGGTAAATCTGCCTCCCCAGCAATCGCATGTGGACAGCGACGATGAAACCGTCGTCAACACAGAGCCCGAACAAACCGGCGACGCTACAATGGCGAACACTGGCGGCGAAAAGCTGGGTGAAGATGCCACGATTGCCGGCGAGGCCACGATGGCTGGCGAGGCGGCGGATGGCGCAGACACAGACACCACCGTCATGAACACTCCGTCCTCGACAGCCGATTCGCAAGCTGCAGAGACTGCGCCGGACTCAGCGCCGGAAACCGACACCCAAACCAGCCCCCCACCAGCCGAGTCGGAAGCGACGATCATTCGCACGCCGGTGAGCGCGCCTGAGCCGCGACCGAGCGGCGGCAACGGGGCAACAGCCCCGGGCATTACGCTTCTGACGGAGTTGCAGAGCGCGGGTCTGCTGACTACCGATCAAGCCAGGGCCGTCGAATTGCATGCCAAAAGTTCCGGCCAGACGGTATTCCAGACCATTGTACATGACGGGCATTTGACCAACCAGGACCAGATCCAGGCTTGGGCGGCGGAACGCGCCGGTTGCCGGCGGGTCGAATCCAGTGAAGCCCTGCAAGAGGATGTTCGGCAGGTAGAATGGCTGCGGCTCAACGCCGCCGAGAAGGCTGGCGTCCTGATGTTGCGGTCGGGCGACGGCGGCGCCGTGGAGTATGCGGCGACCGACCCCTTCGACATCCTCACGCGAGATTGGGTGGCGCGCTGCGAAGAAAGCATCACAGCCCGACCCGTTCTGGTCACGCCCGCTATATTCACTGATACCGTGCGGCGCCTGCGCCGGGATGAAAATGAAGACGATGAGGGCGAGATCGGTGTCGCCATTGAGATCGACTGGAATCAGGCGGAGCAGGTGAAGGAAAACCTGGAAGGCCACGATGTACCCATGATCGTGGACTACATAATCTTCCGCGCCCATGCCCTTGGCGCCTCCGACATTCATATAGAGCCGACCGAGACCAGCCTATTGATTCGCAACCGGGTCGACGGCATTCTGCACGAAGAAGCGGTATTACCCGATGCGCTCCACCCCGAAGTCGCCTCGCGCATCAAAATTCTCTCCGGCATGGACGTAGCGGAAAAGCGTCGGCCCCAAGATGGCCGGATCGCCATCAAAATCCGCCAGAGTCCGATCGATGTACGTGTCTCCACCTTCCCCACAGTATATGGCGAAAAAATCGTCATGCGTCTGCTCGATCAAAGCAGCCTCATGCCATCGCCCGATCATTTGGGACTGCGGCCAAGAGAACTGCGCATGTTGATCGACGGGCTCAGCGCGCCCTATGGCCTGATCATGCTTTGTGGGCCCACAGGCTCCGGCAAGACGACGACCCTGTATTCCTGCCTCGGCGCAATCGACAAGACCACCAAGAATGTGCTTACGGTCGAAGACCCGGTGGAATACCGGCTTGAAGGCGTGCATCAGATGCAGGTCAACCACAAGATCGGTCTGACCTTCCAGCAAGGTCTGCGCAACATATTGCGTCAGGACCCGGACATCATCATGGTCGGCGAGTGCCGGGATCTGGAAACAGCGGAAATGGCTATTCAGGCCTCACTGACTGGCCATATCGTGTTTTCCACCATCCACACGAATGATGCCATTGGCGTGGTCTCGCGCCTGCTGGATATGGAGATCGATCCCTTCCTGGTCGCCACCGCACTGAGTCTCGCTATCGCCCAGCGGCTCGTTCGCACGATTTGCCCGGAATGCAAGACCCAGGTCGACGGTGCCGACGTCATCGAGAAACTGCGGACCGATGGCGTTTCCGATGCCAAGTTGCAAACCCTGGGCATCGAAATCGATCCAGACCTGCAATATGCGATGGGCCGGGGCCGGGGCTGTGGTTTTTGCCGCGGCACGGGCTATTCGGGCCGGCAAGCGGTCTTCGAGGTGTTCGAAATGACCAACGAATGCCGGCAGATCGTAATGGGTGATCAGTACAACGCAGATGAGTTGCGCGAAGTCGCCGTGCGTGACGGCTTGTCCACCCTGGTGCAGTCGGGCCTCAACCTCGTCGAACAGGGCATTACCACCCACGAAGAGGTGATCCGCGTCCTGGGCGAAACCAACTGATGGCAGCGATCAAGACAGCACATCTACTGATCTTCACCCGGCAGTTCTCGTCCATGATCGGCAGCCGTCTGCAATTGGTGGACGTGCTCGAAAATTTGGCCCAGGAGACGCCCCAGCGCCGCCTACGGCATGCCATCGAGGATGTTTCCGAGGATGTACAGAGGGGCGTTGATTTCGGCGATGCCCTTGCCGCTTTTCCACGCATTTTTGATGAGATCTATGTCAACGTGGTCAAGGCGGGAATGGAATCGGGACAGTTGGATGATTCCCTGGACCAGATGGCACAATACCTCCAGCGCATGGACGAAGTTGCCCGCAAGGTCCGTGGGGCAATGTCCTATCCCATCTTCATGCTGCTGGCCTTCTTTGGCGTCTTTAACGGCATGGTGTTCTTCATTCTGCCCCGCTTCCAGAAGATGTTCGAAACCTTTGGCTCGGACCTGCCCTGGCCGACCCAGGTGATGCTCGACATAGGCGACTTTTACACAGCTAACTGGCACTTCGTTTTCTTCGCCATCATCGGCTTTGTCGCCGCCTTCGTGCTCTGGAAGTCGACCTCGACCGGACGTCGAATTTGGGACGAAGTAAAGTTGTCCATGCCGATTGCGGGCCGCATCTGGCGCATGGCGGCGATGTCGCGGTTCCTCAGGACCCTGGCCGTACAGGTGCGCAACACCGTGCCTTTGCTGGCGGCGCTGCGCCTGTCAGCGTCGGCGTCCGGCAATGTCTATATCGAGGAGGTAATCCTCGATATAGCGGATGAAATCGAAAACGGTGCCGGCATCGCGGCCACGTTCCGCAAATACGACATCTTTTCCGGAATCGTGTTGCAAATGATCGCCGCTGGCGAAGAGGCCGGCATACTCGATGAACTGTTGCTGTCGGCGGCGTCGTACTTCGACAGCCTGCTATCTGATCAGATCGATACCGCCACCAACCTGATCAACCCGGTCCTGACCGTCTTCATTGGTGCCGGCATCGCTGCCATGATGCTGGCTGCCTTCCTGCCCGTGCTGAACCCGCCGACGCCCGGATAAGCTGATAGGTGGGGCGCACCTGGGCCTATGTCGCGTGCTGTTGATTTGCTTACCCCCGGTTTGGTGCTATGTTACCGATAGGTGCAATGTTAGTGCATGGTAGCCACAATGACACAACATGATGACGATTTTTCGGTTTCCGAAGGCCCTTTGCTGACCGCCAAAGCCATACGGAAGATCATTCGTCAGCTTGTCGTTTCTTCCGCCATTCTGGTCATACTCGCGCCCATCCTGATAGGTGTGGCCTATTTCGAGGTCAATCCGATTTGGGGGCTTATCCTCACCGTGGCGGTTATCGGCATCTATATCGTGCGGGTCATGCACGAAGGGCAGTACCGCCTGGCTCATAGGGTGGAATCTCTCGCCATTCTCATCAATCAAACGAACGCTGAGCGCGCGAACGAGAAAAAGGAAACTTAAGGTTTCCATGGCTCCTGGCGCTCCAAGGCGTCTTCACCATTTGTTAATCGGCCTCTTTTAACATCTCCGTTAAGTCCGGGTGTTTCAAAAAACCTGGGCAGTTATTCCACGAAAAGGCAAACCGCCGGCGACGGCGGGGCGCAAAGTTCCTGGCCTAGACGCCAGCAATGGACGTCATAGGCGGCAGGACTGCCGAATGGAGATAGACAATGCCGCGTACTTTGGAATCCGGCGCCGCTGCGTCCAGCATAATGAAGTATAGCCTTGCCACAGCAGCCCTACTTATCTGGGGCAATCTGATCGTGGAGCTATCCCGCTTCTTCTAACCAGGCCGTATCAGACGGAAAAACGACAGGCCCTGCGCTCTCCGAACGCGGGTGTTTCGTGATTCGCCATAAGGAAAACCTCTTCTAACCGCCCCATAACATGCCGTAGGCGCAACTCACCAGGTGGGAGGAAACATGGCTGGTAGCCTATGGCATCCTGCCGCGGCATGCCAAAAAATGGGCCGAGCTCTCCTTTGGCAGCGGGCGGTATCCCGATTCATCTTCGGACAATCAAGTTTTCAGGCGTTCCTGTGCAAACTGGTGGTGCTGCTACCCGTGGCGATACTAGTGTGGGGCGAGATTTTCGCGAAACTGGCCAGGTTCTTATAAATGCCGTTTGGCGTTACCCTCCGCTTCCGCCTGGGCGCCAGCGCTTGAAAGCAGCACGAGAGAACGGATATGGAGCAAATCGTCCATTCTCCGGGCAAGAACCTTAGCTGCCGCCTTGTCCGTGAATGGACCTAGACGCAGCCTTTGATAGGTTCGGCCACCCAACTCGATCCGTTCTACGACTAATTCCAGCTTCTCTTTGCGCAGATTATCCCGGATCCGTCCAACGTTGCTTGGATTGCGGAACAGACCCAATTGCACGAAATATTCCCGACGGTCGATCGCCGCTTTTGGCGGGACGGGCGCCTTTCTTGCCACGGCAGGCTGGGTGGGTTCGGCCGGTTTGGCCGGTACTGCTGGCATCACGAGCGCTTTCAATGCCGCCAGCACGTCCGTGTCCTCGCTCTTGGACGTCGGTTTGGCCGCAGGGGCGGCGCGTTTCGTGGGCTCTTCCTTTGCCGCCAGTTTTGGCGCCGGTTCCGGCTTCGCCGCAACTTTCACCTGGATCGGGGCGGCCTTGGGCGCGGCATTGACGGGCGCTGCGGGCGTGCCTGCAGCCGCGACTTTCTCCACTTTCGGTGCTGCCACCGGTTTGCCAGTCGATGTCACGTCGTCATGGTAGACTTGTGCGAGACGTTGACCCCTGGCGATGTCATCTTTCTTCAGGTCGTGGCGCAGGGCGCGCAGATTGTCGATGGCCTGCTTGTTACGCTTCGAGGATGCGAGGCTGAACCATTTATAGGCCTGCACCTTGTCCACCGGCACACCAAGGCCGTCACGATACAGGACGCCAAGATTGTTCTGCGCCCGGATTTCGCCGCCGCGGGCCGCTCGTTCATACCATTGCCGCGCTTCACCATAATTCTGCGGGATACCCTGGCCGAGGTGTGCCATCAGTCCCAACTGGAACTGTGCGCCAGCATGCCCTTTCGCGGCGAGGGCCTTAAGCTCGCTCTGCGCCGCTGGATAGGCATGTGCCTTCAGGTCCGCAAGCGCCTTCTTGAAACTGGTGTTATCGGCGGCCTGAGCCGCCGCTGTTGCATAAATGGTGATGGCCGCAGCAGCGAGAGCGGCGGCGAAAACCCGGCTATTCTTCATCATCGGCTTATCCTCGCATCGATTCACATACGAATCGCTTATTATTACAGTGCATACTTTTCCTTTTAGTGCAATATTATCTTCTAACCATTTGATAATAATATAAAATATACGATCGAAAATTGATTCGCACTGGAAAAACGTACATCCGAAATAACCCGCTCAACCAGTACGACAGCGTGGATGGCTGTTCTTGTAAGGCACCCTCGCCCGGCCCTCAGGGCCAGGAACAAATTCCGGCCTTGTTCCGCTATAATTAATTAGATAACTAATGAGAGTATTTTTGCCGCATTTCCCTTTTTAAGGCGCAATGGAAGCAGGAGGCATCAAGACGGCATGACCACACCGCCGATCCGTATCGCCGCCGTGGGCACGGGCTATTTTAGTCAATTCCACTATGACGCCTGGCGGCGCCTGGAAGTGGATCTTGCGGGTGTCTGTTCACTGGATCGGGAGGGGGCCGAAGCCACGGCGAACAGCTTCCCCGGCTGCCGCGCATTTGAAGATTTCGAAGAGATGCTGGACGCGGTTAAGCCCGAACTGGTGGATCTCATCGTGCCGCCGCAGAGCCAATTCGCTTTGATCAACGCCGCCGTTCACCGCCGCACCCCGCTGATCTGCCAGAAACCCTTCACCCGGTCCCTGGCGGAAGCAGAGGCAGCAGTGGAACTCGCCCGCGAAGCCGATACGCTGATTGCGGTGCACGAGAATTTCCGCTTTCAGCCGTGGTATCGAAAGGTTAAGGCCTTGATGGACGACGGCACCATCGGCGAACCGTATCAAGTCAGCTTCCGCTTGCGGCCCGGCGATGGCCAGGGTCGGGAAGCCTACCTTTCGCGACAGCCCTATTTTCAGAAAATGGAACGCTTTCTGGTACATGAAACAGCGATCCATTTGATTGATGTCTTCCGTTATCTCCTCGGCCCCGTAGCTAGCGTGAGCGCCGATTTGGCCCGGCTCAACCCGCATATTGCCGGCGAGGATGCGGGCCTGATCATTTTTCATTTCGCGGCGGGTGCGCGGGGTCTGTTCGATGGCAATCGGCTGTCCGACCACGTGGCCGAGAACCGGCGTCTGACTATGGGAGACATGCTGATCGAAGGTTCCGGCGGTTGCATTCGGCTGAACGGTGACGGTCAGATCTTCACCAGGGCCTTCGGCGAAAACCATGAACTCGAGGTTGCCTATGACTGGCAGCACGCCGGTTTCGCGGGCGACAGCGTCTATCAGTTGCAAAAGCACGTTCTGGACCATTTGCAGAATGGCGGCCCGTTGGTCAATGCCGCCGCCGATTATCTCGAGAACCTGCGCATCGAAGAGGCCGTCTACCGCTCCCACGAGACGGGCGCGCGGGTCGAGATGGATTGAGCGCCACTGAACCCGTCATGAGCCGCAAACCCGCCTATCCCGAGATCGCCTACCGCGAAATAAAACGCCGCATTCTGGAAAACGAACTGCCGGCAGGCTATCAGGGGACCGAGAAGCAAGTATCCGACATGCTGGGGATGAGCCGGACACCTGTGCGGGAGGCCCTGGTGCGCCTGAAAAGCGATGGGCTGGTGGAACTTACGCCCCGGCATGGCATGCGTGTTAGGCCCATATCTCCGGATGATATGCGCGAAATCTATCAGATGCTGGCCGTGCTGGAGGCCAGCGCCGTCGAATCCGTTGCCGCGGCCGGCCTGGATGATAGGGATATCGCCGCCTTGGACCAGGCCGTCACCGATATGGACCGGGCCCTGGCGGCCGACGACCTGGACGCCTGGCATCTGGCCGACCGGCGCTTCCACGGCCTGCTGGTCGCCTATTGCGGCAACCGGCGCCTGGCAGCGACGGTTGATACGCTTCTGGAACAAACCTGGCGCGCCGCAGCCTTGACCTTGAAACTTCGGCCCAAGCCAGTGGACTCGAATGCCGCCCACGGCGCCGTCGTCGATGCCATTCGGCGGCGTGATCCGGAAACCGCTTGGGCCATCCATAAGAAGCACCGCACCGAGGCCGGCGGCATGCTGGTCGGCCTGCTAGAGCAAATCGGCCTGAAGCAGGTCTGAACCATCGAATGCCACGCCGTGCGGTTATTCACGTTGCATAGAAATAAGGAATCATTTAATTGATTAATTAATATCCCAACTATCAAAGGAAGCCACATGGATAAGTTGGAAATCGCTGTATTGCCCGGCGACGGCATCGGCGTGGAAATCATGGACGGCTGCCTGGCGTTGCTTGACAAGGTTCAATCCAAGGTTGGCGGCTTTGCCTTAAGTTATGCCCACCTCTCTGCGGGCGCCGCCTACTACCGGGAAACCGGTATGGATATCAGCGACGAGGATTTCAACGCCGCCGGCGCCGCCGATGCGATCCTGCTCGGCGCCATGGGCCTGCCGGAAGTGCGCCTGCCTGATGGCACCGAGGTGTCGCCCCATTTGAAACTGCGCGATGCCTATCAGCTTTTTGCCGGGGTGCGGCCGGTCAAAGCCTACCCGAACACGCCCATCACACTGGCCGATGAACGCGCCGCCGTGATTGATTTCATCGTGCTGCGCGAATCTACCGAAGGGCTTTTTGCCTTGCGCCACGAAGGAACGGTGGTCGACGACCAGGTTGCCCGCGACACCCTACAGATCACCAGGGCGACGACCGAGAAATTATGCGATTTCGCTTTTGACCTAGCGCGCCGGCGCAAGGCACGGGGCAGTAAAGGCCAGGTCATCTGCGTGGACAAGGCCAATGTGCTGCGAACCTACGCCTTTTTCCGCAAGGTGTTCGACGAGCGCGCCGCCCTTCACCCCGACATTGACGCCGGCCACAACTATGTCGACGCCCAGGCGTTATATCTGGTGCAGCGGCCCTGGGATTTCGATGTTTTGGTTATGGAGAACATGTTCGCTGATATCCTCTCGGACCTGGGCGGCGGCCTGGTGGGCGGCATGGGCATGGCGCCCTGTGCCGAAATCGGAGAGGAACATGCCCTCTTCCAGCCTGCCCACGGCAGCGCCCCGGACATCGTCGGCCAGGACAAGGCCAATCCTACGGCGATGTATCTCTCCGCCGCCATGATGCTGGACTGGCTCGGCAACCGTCACGGCAACGACAATCTTCAAACGGCGGCGCGGGTTATCGAGGATGCCGTCGGGGAAGGATTCCGTTCAAAACGGACCCAACCGAGCGAATTCGGCGGCCCGCACGGCTTCAAAGCGCACACCAACGCCCTGCTCGACATCATTGACCAGCTTTGATTTGTTGTCATGCCCGCGGAGGCGGGCATCCAGATGTTCCATCCGACGACATTGCCTGGGGCCCTGGACTCCCGCCTTCGCGGGAGTGACAATCTTTCAAACTGAGGGACGAGACGAATTATTTCCTTTCCGGATTAATCGCCATGTTGTTGAACCGCGTCATCGCCGGTATCTGCATCGCTCTTATCTCGACCACCGCCGCTGCGCAAATATCTGATGTCAACCAGTGCCGCAGGGTCGTCGATGGCCATACAGAGATCATCGAGTTTGCAGCGGAGATGGCCTATGGCAAAAAGGTTCGGCTCAAGGGCCTATTGGATATGCCGAAGGGCCGGGGCCCCTTCCGCCCGGCCGTGCTATTGCCAGGCGCGCGGGGTCCGCAGGTGCCCGGCTGCTACGGCTTGGCGGTTGAACAGCTTCTTGGCTGGGGGTTTGCTACCTTGATGGTAATCCCGGTTCCGGCCCGAGAAGCGGATGGCACCGAAATCTATCAATTCAGTTTCGCCGACCTTGGCAACTACGCCCATGGCGCGGCAAAGACCCTGGCCGCCGTACCCAACGTAATTCCTGTACCAATGCTGTTGTGGGGGCATTCACGTGGCGGCGGCGCAGTCATTGACGCGGTTTCTTATGGAAAGGGCACCAAGGATCGATTCCGGGCCGCCGTTGCCCTTGCACCCCACCCGGCCTGCCCCGCCAAGCCTCGTCCGCCGGCCATACCACTGTTGGTCATGTTGGGCACGGACGATCCTGAAACACCAGCGAAGCGCTGCATCGAGTATGCCGCTAAGCTGGACGATGCCGAGGGTTTCGCCTTTCATCTGCTGCAAGGCGGCGGTCACAACTACTGGCCCAGCCGGCAACCGGGATACAGCGAAGCGGCCGCCCAGGCGGCAACGCGCCATCTAAAGGCTTTCTTGAAGAAAAATAGCCTTTTGCCGCGCTAAAACCCGGCGCCCTTGGACTACTCCGCCGCGATGGTCAGGGGCCGGCCGCCGCCGATGTCCGAGCCCACGTCCAAGGCCTTGAGACGGGGCATCACCTTCTCGGCAAAAGTGCGCATGGAGGTCTTGGACAATTCATGCGGCATGCCGCCGAAACTGAAGCCATTGATGAAACCGGCGCAGTTGGTCTTCTCCTGATAGTCCCGCATGCGGTCATAGACCTGGTCCGGGGTGCCCCAGACCTGCAGGTCGGCAAGGAAATTCACAAAGCTGTCGATACCGTGCTTGTTGATGTTCTTCGATAGGCCGCCGTAATACTCATAGCCCTTGATATCGGCCAGACCCTCGTTATTGAACTCGTAATGCTCCAACGCGGACAAGCTGTAGCGGCGGGTGTATTTCACATGCATCTCCTGGGCGATGCTCTCATCCTCGTGGCAGCAGTTGAAGACCACCATCAGGGGCTGCGGCGCCTCCTCGCCGTCGTTCATTTCCCGATAGATCTCCCGGTAGTTCTCCAACTCCTCCATGGTCTTGTCCCAGGGTTTCTGGGCAATGATCATGATACCGATGCCGAGACGGGCCATGATGCGGGAGGATTCGGGCGAAACGGCGGAGGCATAGAACCGCCCCTTGAAGGATGTGAAAGGAAATGGCCGCACGCCGATCTTGGGTTGTTTGTAGAACTTGCCGTCATATTCGATATGACCGGTTTCCAGGCCCTGGATCAGGGCCTCGGTATACTCCACGAAGCGTTCCCGGCTTTCCCCCATGTTGACGCGGAAGCCCTCGAATTCGATGCGGCCGAGGCCCCGGCCTACGCCCAGGATCGAGCGGCCGTTGGAAACATGGTCCAGCACCGCGACCTCTTCTGCGATGCGCACTGGGTCATGCCAGGGCAGCACCATGACCATGGTGCCCAGCAGCGCCCGTTCCGTCCGACCCGCCATATAGGTGAGAAACTGCAGCGGATTGGGGCACATGGTGTAATTGTCGAAATGATGCTCCGCCGTCCAGATGCTCTCGAAACCCAAGGGTTCGGCCATATCCGCCATGGAGAGTTCATGCTGATAAACCTCCCGGTCCGTATGGGTGCCCGTGAGGTTCTGGAAAAATGTGGTCATGCCGACATGCATCTGTGCGTTCCTTCCCGTGATCTGTTGCTGCTAATGCATCATGTCGCGACGAAGCGGTCAACCGCAGCGTCGGGCGAATGCGGCCAGCTCTGTATTGAAACGGGCGCTGTCCTCGAAAAACGGGGCATGCCCGATCCCCTCATAGACTGAAGCCTCCGCCCCCGGGATCAAGGCCATGGCATGTTCACCCATCTCCACGGGCACCAGGGCATCGGCGGTGCAATAGCTGACCAGAACCGGAACGGAGAGAGATTTCAGAACCGCATCGAAATCCAGTTCCCGGCCGAACATGGCCTGACGTACATAGGCCGGCGTCAACATGTTGAAGGCCAGCCAGGTCTCGAAGGTATCCCGGTCCACTTCGTCCGCTGTGCAAGCCCGCAAGAAGACGCGGGTGCCGTCGATCCGTTTCGCCAGGTCGTCAGAGAGTAGATTGACCCTGAATTCGGGCAGCGGCGGGGCATCCGGCTCTGTGATGCGGCGGACGGCGGCGGCGACAAAGTTGATGCCGCCGATCTCCTCGCAGCCATAACGCTGGCAATAGTCCAGCATGATCAAGCCGCCATAGGACCAGCCCGCCAACACCGGCTTCTCAAGCCTCAACTCTCTGATCACGCCGGCGATATCATCGGCCCAATTGGTGCCGTCCTGATAGGCAGATGCGTCTTCCGGCTTGTCCGAGAGGCCATGGCCGCGATTATCGACGGCAATCAGGCGGAATTCATCTGCCAGTCCGCTGTCTATTTGAGCCTGCCAGGACAGATGGCTCTGCATGAAACCGTGGATCAGCAGGATCGGCCGGCCATCCGGATTGCCCCATTCCCCGGTCCAGATTTTTGCACCGCCGCCGCCCGTTACCCAGTTCTCCTTGTTCACGGCATCCTCTCCTTCCATATGGTCTCCAGGAACGTTGGTCCGTCCTTCGCCATGTAAAGTCCCGTCGCTACGGCCGCCAGGATCTGCAGGCGCCCCAGGTCGGCCGGTTGGTAGGTGTTTCGGGCCTGAGCAGCGCAGATCATGTGGCCCATGAACCTGTCCTGCCAGAACATGGGCGCATAGATCGCCGAACCCATACGCGCGGTCTTGAGGATTTGCGTGAAGGTCGGGTGCTCGTCTGTATTCTCCAGGATTAATGCCTGTTGGTTCTTCCACACCCAGCCGGGATGGCCCGTATCCAAGGGATAGGCCAGGCGGTGCTGTTCCGCCGGGAAGCCCCATTCGGCGATCAGGAAATGGGAGGTTTCGTCCGGGCTAACCATAAAGGCGCCGCCGACATGAAAATGCCTCTCGCCTGGCTTCAGTGCACCGGGGTGTTCATGAGCGGCGATATCGCCGGTGACGCGCAGGGCGCAATGGACGAAGGCCCTGACCGCCTCTTCCGGTCCACCGGCATTCGATGCGGCCTGTGTTGCCCGGGCGATCTCGTCCCACGGCGACTCGGTCAAGGAACAGGGGACGACCTCAGTCATTCTGGGACTAGGTTCTGCGCCATCCAGCTTTCGGCGATGGCCTGGCGGGTGGCGATCCAGACATCCGGTTTGGAGGTAACGTATTGCAAAAACTTCTCTAGATAGCCGATGCGCCCGGGCCGCCCGATGATGCGCAAATGCAGGCCGAACGACATCATCTGTGGGTCGTCCCGGCCCTCGTCATACAGCCAATCGAAGGTGTCGATGGCATATTGCAGCCAATCCGCCGGTGTCAGGGACGGCGCCGTCCACATCTTCATATCGTTCGAATCCACGGCGTAGGGCAGAATCAAAATCGGCTTTTCGAACGAGGTATCCCAGAACGGGCGGTCGCCGGAAAAGTCATCCATGTGATAGGTGAAGCCCTCCTCCACCAAGAGGCGCCTGGTATTATCCGTCAACAGATAGCGGGACAGCCAGCCCGCAGGCCGCTGCCCCGTGGTCTCGGTGATGGACTGAACAGCCTTGCGGATGAAATCTCGTTCCTGCTCCTCGTTCATGTGGAACTGATGTACCCATCGCCAACCATGGCTGCATACTTCGTGCCCGCCGTCGACAATGGCTTGGGTTAGTTCGGGGGCCTTTTCCAGGGCCTGGGCGGCGGCGGTGAAGGTGGCCTGGATGCCATACTGATCCAACAGCCGCATGATCCGCGGTGCCCCGGCCTTCAGTCCGTATTGATAGTTACTTTCATTGGCATAGTTGCGAACGGGCTTGTGTAGGGCCACGCCCAGTTCGTCCACCACCTCCGGGCCGCGGTCGCCTTCGGTGATATTCATTTCCGAGCCTTCCTCCACGTTGACTACGATGGAGAGGGCGATCCGGGCTTCACCCGGCAGGTTCCACTTCGCCACGGCGGCTACAATTTCGCCGTGTTGACGGCGGCGCCCGTGTACAGCACCTCGGCCTGGGCCTGGGCGGCGCGGGCCTGGAAAGCCATTGTGTCCGGGTCGAAGTCGCGCGCCGGCACCGGCGTCGGGGCAAAGTGGCCAAAGCGGTCCTCGCCCCGGACCAGGGCGGCTGTATCCCATTCGCCGACGATCTGTTTGGTATCAGGCGGCATGAAATGCATGGAGATGCCGATGCGCCGGTCCGGCGCCCGGTTGGGCCCAGAGGCATGGGCCAGGCGGTAATTGTGGAATGACATCTGCCCCGGCTGGAGCGGCATAAAGACGGCTTTGTCCTCGTCCACGCCTTCCGAGATTTCCTGCCCCCGGGTCAGCATGTTGTCATCGTCATAGCGGTCCTCGTGGGGCAGCACATCGCCAACATGGGTGCCGGGCAGGACCCGCATGCAACCGCTTTCAATGCTGGCCGGCGACAGCGCCAGCCAGGCAGTGACCACGTCATGGCTGGAGAGGCCCCAATAGCGGGTGTCCTGGTGCCAGCTTACGAAACTTTCCGAGCCGATATCCTTGATCCAGAAGATTGTGTTCCAGCACAGGATATCCGGGCCGATCAGTTGTTCAATGGGATCCAGGATGCGGGGGTCGCGGATCAGATCGTCCAGCCATTTGAAGATCAGATGCGATTTCGCCCGCTGGCTGGGCTCCAGCTTGCCGCCCTGGCTGGCTTCGAAGGCCTCCAGCCGAGCGCGCAGGTCCTGCACCTCCGCTTCCGTCAGGATATCCAGGGGAAAGACATAGCCGTCCTGCTTGAATTGATCCACCTGGCCTTGGCTGAGCGTCATGGCGTGCGTTCCTCTGATTAGACGTTTTCGCCAAGGTAAACGAGACGGCGGCGGCTATCAAATCCTCCGCTTGGGCATTGCATCAGCCACGCAATGCCGCGGTCAGCGCCTCGGCGTAACGGTCCAAGTCATCAATGGTCATGGCGGTGGAGAGAAAGGCAGATAGCTTCGGCGATAGGATGAAGCCGGATTTCAACATGGCCAGGTGCAGGGCCTTGGCGCGCTCCGCTTCATCGCCGGCTGGATAGGCGCTGCGATAGTCGGTGATGGGGCGGCCATGCAGGTGGATCGCGAACATACCGCCGACCCCAGTCACCTGCCCTTCGACGCCCGCCGCCTGGAAGGCCTGGCAGGTGACCAAGCGGGCGTGTTCACCCAGATGATCCAGCGCCCCATAGGCCTCCTGCGTCAGCAGTTCCATGGTGGCAAGGCCGGCATTCATGCTAACCGGGTTTGCGGTGAAAGTGCCGCTGGATGGGTTCAGCGGCTTGCCGTCCTCATGACTGAACACCGCCATGGCGGCCTCGGTGCCGGCCACGGCGCCGACGGGGAAGCCACCGCCGATAATCTTGGCGAACGTGGTGTAGTCCGGCTCGATGCCAAACTTGGCCTGGGCACCGTGATAGTCCAGGCGGAACGCGATCACTTCGTCGATGATGATGGAGGCGCCGATATCGCGCGCCACCTTTTGGATCATGGCGGCAAAATCGGGACGCATGGGGATCATGCCGAAAACCGACGGGGCCGGGTCGATCAGGATCGCGGCCAGATCCTCGCCGGCACTGCGCAGAATGCGTTCTGCGGCGGCGGTATCGTTGTAGGGGAAGACCAAGGTATCCTCGAGCACCGATGGCGGCGAACCGGCAGCGAAGCGTACGGAATTGGGATCGTTGCCCCAGTTCTCGGGCGTGGAATCCAGACTCACTTCCGCATAGTCGTACATGCCATGATAGGCGCCCTCGATCTTGGCGATGCGGGACCGCCCCGTGCGCGCGCGGGCGGCTTTAAGAGCCAGCATCACCGCTTCGGTGCCGCTGTTGCAAAAGCGCACCCGTTCCACCGACCTGACGCGGTCGCAAAGCAATTCGGCCAGGGCAATTTCGGATTCGGTGGGCATGGCGAAGCAACTACCCATCCGGGCTGCGAGGGCTGCAGCCTCGATGACTTCGGCCCGCGCGTGGCCATGGATCAGCGAGGCGAAGTTGTTCATCATGTCCAGCCGCCGCGTGCCATCCACGTCGACGACAAAGGCGCCTTCGCCACGCTGGGCGTAGATGGGATAAGGTTCCACAAAGGTCAAAAGGCGCGACACGCCGCCCGGCAACACCGCCGCAGCACGCGCGTAGAGTTCGGCGGAGCGCGAACCGCGGTCAGGCCAAGAAACGCTGGTGGTCATGGAAGGGCCCTCCGAAAGCGAATAGTTCCATGTCCGTCACGGTAGCTGATCGACGGGCCGATTTCGACACAAGGCTCAAAGAATGGGCACGGGCTTGTTGCGCAGGCCCGAAAGGGCATTGCCGGCAATCGCCACCAATAGGATGGCGCCGCCGACCAAGGTAAACAGATCCGCGACTTCGCCCAGGAACAGCCAGACCCAGAAAGGGCCCAGCACCACCTCGGTCATGGACAACAGGGCCAATTCAGCGGCCGGGACGGCGCGCGAACCAATGGTGAAAAAGACCATTCCAGCGCCGACCTGAAAGATGCCCAAAGCAGCGGCGATGAGAATATCGGATAGGGGCAGCGCGAATGGATATCCGGCACCCAGGCAGACGCCCCCCGATACCAAAATGGCAAGGATGCCGGCCACGAAAACGGTGGGCATCATATCTTCCAGCTTGCGCCAGCGCAGCGCTATGGTGAAGACGGCAAAGCCGACGGCGGCCACCAGGGCGGCAATGTTGCCCAGCATGCGGCCTAGTGAAATGCCCTCCCAAACCATGATGGCGACGCCCAGAACGGCAATCGCCATCGCCCACCAGGTCGCCCGGCGCACTTTTTCACGCAACAGGAACAGGCCTAGCAGGGCCGCCAGGAAAGGCGCAACGGCGAAGAGGAACATGGCATTGGCGACGGTGGTCTCCTGTACGGCAAAGATGCCGCCCGTGAAGGCAAAGATCAGGGCAACACCGCCGATCAACCCGGCCAGGCCGGTCTTGCGGATGACTGGGATTGGCCTGCCGCCCGAACGCAGCGCGATGACCAGAAACAGGAATGGCACCAGACTGAGGGAACGATAGAACAGGATCTGCCAGACATTGGCGGTTTCGATGAACCGTATGCCCAGGCCCATGGACGACCAGCAGAAACCCGCCAGCAACACCAGGACCACCCCGTGGCGATAGCTGGGATTGAAACTCAGCATGTCGCGACCGCGCACGTTCTTGTCGGGAGAGGCAATGACATATGGAAAAGGGCGGGACGTCCGCGCTCAGGCGCCAAAACCGTAAAGTTGCAAGGCGTTGTCGTAGACGATTTTGCGTTTGTCCCCTTCGCCGATACCGGCAAAGGTCCGCGCGATCACCTCTTGGCTGTGAGGGAAAGTGCCCTCGTCATGAGGATAGTCGCTGCCCCAGAGCATGGCCTCGGCACCGATCATGTCCAGGCATCGCAGTGCGACGGGATCGTCGCTGAAGGTAATGGCGCCCTGGCGGCGGAAAAACTCGCTGGGCTTCATCTCCAACCGGGGGCGGATCCACATATGCTTCTTCTCCACCTGCTCATCCAAGACGTAGAGCAGCCAGGCCAGCCAGCCGGCGCCGCACTCGACGACGACGAACTTCATATCCGGGTGCCGCTGCAAGGCGCCCGAGGCAATCAGCTCCGCCACCGGATACTGCCCCCGGGCCATGCTCATGGCCATGAATATCAGCGCCCCACCGACGCCTTCGTCCTCGCCCCAGTCTTCCGGGTAGTAGTCTTCAGCATCGGCAAAGGCGTGCAGGCTCAAGATCAGGCCAGTGTCCTCGATGGCCGACCAGAGCGGTTCGTACTCCGGCAGATTGTAAGGGCGGTTGGCCACGGTCAGCGGCACCTTGATGGCGCGATAACCCAACTTCGCCACCCGCTCCACCTCGGCCACGGCTTCGTCGATGTCGATCACCGGGATGATCCCGACCGGCGCGAACTTGTCCTTATGGCCATGGAAATTTTCGATCAGCCAATCGTTATAGGCCCGCGCTACAGCGTATTGGTAACCGGGGTCGGGCGAGAGGTAGAGAGATAGCGAGGAATTGGGATAGATCACCTCGCCCACCACGCCGTCCCGGGCCATGTCGGCCAGACGGCGGTCAACATCCCGGCCGCCGGTAGGGTCGCTACGGAATTCTCGCTCCTGGTCTTCTTCCGTGGCGCGCTCGTCGGCAAGATCGATGCGGCGCGGCTTCTTGCCGTCGACAATGATGTAGGTTTTGCCGTCGCGGGTCTCCCGCCGCGGCGCCCGGTCGCGGAACTTCGCATCCAGCCATTCGCTGTAGAGCTCTGGCGGTTCCTGGATGTGACTGTCGGCGGAGATGACGGGCAGCTCTGTCATGGCGGATTCCAAACCTCATGAAGTCTTGGCAACCCGATCAGTCTAGCCCGCATTTCTCACACTATCCACGGCCTGCCTTTTGCATTTGCCTGGGCGCAGCGCAGGGACAACAATAACGGGATTGAAACTGGGAGGGGCGCACCATGGCCGCTGATATCAAAATTTACAATCCCGATACCCTGGGCACGCCGCTGGGGCAGTATTCCCAGATCACCCGGGTCAAAGCATCAGAGTTCCTGTTCATCGCCGGTGCGCTCAGCGCCGACAAGGACGGCAATTCGGTGGGCATCGGAGATTTCGACGCCCAATGCGTGCAGGTCTTCGGCAATATCGAAAAAGCCTTGGCCGCCGAAGGTGCGGGCTGGGGCAACGTGGTGCAGTTCACAACCTACCTCGTGCACAGCCAGGACATTCCCAACTTCATGAAATTCCGCCTACGGGAATTTCCCAACTTCTTCCCCAACGGCGCCTATCCGCCGAACACCTTGTTGATGGTCGACCGCCTGGTCCAGGAAGAGTTCCTGGTCGAAGTCCAGACCATCGCCGCGATTTGAAGAGAGCCTCGCATACGGTGCATGGAGTAGAGAGATGAAACAGTACGAGACATTGAATGTATCCCTGACCGACGGTTTGTTGTGGATCGCCCTGAATAGGCCGAAAGTGTTGAATGCCTTCAACCTTGCGCAGTGGCGCGAACTCAAGGCGGCGTTGGACGACGCGGCGACGGATGGTGACGTTCGGGCGATTGCCATCCGTGGCGAGGGGGGTAATTTCTCTGCTGGATATGATCTAACTGCGGCCCTGGGCGGCGATCTGGCAGAGCCTCTACCCAACGCCTTTCGCGACTATGCCGATGTGGGCAATGCCACTTGCTGGACCGTATGGAACCTCAAGAAACCGGTGATCGCCGCCATCCAAGGTTATTGCCTGGGCGGCGCGTTCGAACTGGCGATGGCGTGCGATTTCGCCTATGCCGATACCACCGCGAAAGTGGGAGAGCCGGAAATCTTGCTGTCAGACGCCCCACCGTTCCTGATCAGTCCATGGATCATGGGGATGCGCCAGGCCAAACATATCCTGCTCTCCGGCGAGATCGTCCCGGCGGAAACGGCCATGGGCTATGGCATCTTCAATCAGCTTTGCGAGCCGGGCGAGTTGGATGCCGCCGTCGCCCGCATGGCCAGACGTTTGATGGGTTTTGCACCGGAAACCTGGCATCAGAACAAAACGGCCGTGAACCGCTCGTATGAGATCATGGGTTTTCAGTCCTGCGTCGAGATGGGCAAGGAAGCCTTTGTCACCGCCAACGTGACGCCCAATGCGGTGAAAACAGAGTTTCTGGAACGTTTTAACCGGGACGGCTTCTCAGCCGCCATCAAGTGGGTGCAGACCCTGTATCCGGACTAGTTGTCCGGACCAACAACGGGATTGGCGGAAGAACATTGGACAATCTTGCTGCATATAGCATCGCGGCCCTGGTTCAGGCGGCGTCAAATAGTTTTGGCGACAAGATTTGTGCCATCGCACCTGAGCGCAAAGTCACCTTCCGCCAGTTCTGTGCCGATGTGGCCGCAATAGCCCACCATCTCCAGGGTCAGGGCATAGAGGCCGGCGACCGGGTTGCCATCCTTGACGTAAATAGCCTGAATTTTCTCGAAACTTTGTGCGCACTTGGTGTCATCGGCGCCATTGCGGTCCCGCTCAACTATCGCCAGCGGATACCGGAGTATGAATTTCAAATCAGGAATTCCGGTGCCCGACTGCTGCTTGCCAATAGCCGTTATGAAGCCGAAGCGACGGAACTGGCGTCGTCTGTGGAACTGGGCTGGTACCCCATCGACGACGGCGCGCAGATCGGCCTGCCGGGGCCGGCACGTGCGGATTTGTTGCCGTTCCCAGATCCCGATCCAGGCACGCCGTTGGCCATTTGCTACACATCCGGCACCACAGGCAGGCCCAAGGGTGCGGTGATCGACCAGTTCACCGCGAACCTACGTGCTCTCAAGCTCATGTACGACCTGCGTCTGGGGCCCGATGACGTCATGCACATGACGACGCCGATGTTTCATATTTCCTGCCTGATGCTTAGCCTGGCGGCATTGCAACGCGGGGCGGCGCAATTGATTTTGCCCCAGTTCGATTATGAAACGACCATGGCGGCGGTGCGCGAACACAAGGTCACCTTTATCAACACAGTGCCAACCATTTTGAGCATGGCCCTTGCCAGGAAAGACTTTACGCCTGAGGTGTTGGCCGGATTGCGCCTGATCATGTACACGGCCGCACCTATGAGCTTGCCGCTGCTGCGAAAACTGATGTCGGTCTACCAGGGGGATTTGGTCCAGTTTCTCGGTCAGACTGAGGATCTGCCGCAAACTGTCCTTACACCGGAAGACCACCGAAATGCGCTGGCCGGGATCGCGCCTGAGCGTCTTGAATCAATTGGCCAGCCCAGCGCAGGCGTTGACCTGAAGATCTGCGACGACGAGGGCAGGTCCGTGGCCAGGGGCGAGATCGGCGAGATCGTCACCCGGGGCGGCACCGCCATGTCCGGGTATTGGAACCTTCCGGAAGAAACCAAGTCGACACTGCGGCAAGGCTGGATTCACAGCGGCGACCTCGGCCGGCAGGACGACGACGGCTATGTCTATTTGGCCGGCCGTAAGAAACACATGATCATCCGGGGCGGAGAGAACGTGTATCCGGCGGAGGTGGAGCCGGTTTTGTTGCAGGCACCGGGCGTGCGCGATGCGGTGATCCTAGGACAACCCGACCCGACCTGGGGCGAAATCGTGGTGGCGGCAGTGATACGCGTGGACGACACAGTTGAGGCCGATGCCATCATCGCCCATTGCAAACGCCACCTAGCCAGCTACCGTTGCCCCGAACGTATTTTCTTCGTCGATGAAATGCCTCTGAACGCCGCCGGAAAGATCCTTCGTCACGAACTGTCGGACAAAATTGCGGCACTGTCGTAGCCGGTTCAGCGAATTTGGGAATAAAGATCAATCCGAACCATTCCGCCTGGCAAATCAAGCAAATGGACGTGCAATCTGAAGCTGGTCCTGCCCGCCGCCGGCCAAGTTCGATTGGCAGTCGAACTAGTCGGGTACGCCAGCGCCTATGTCAATGAATTCGAACTCGCGGGCCTGTTTCATTTCCGATAATGTCCCTTTGTCGGTCCAGGATTCTGGAGGTTCCACGACAGCAGTTGCCGCGATCAAAAGTGCGCCTCCTGATCTGTCATTTTCCAGCGGCAGGACCGCATGTTCAACAAACTGCCGATAGCCACGCTGATAGGCTTCTTCGCGGACCGAACGGAGACCGCAGGGCGTTTCCGCAATCTTCCTTAAATTTTCCGCCAACACGGCCTTCTCCATCCCCTCGACCAACTCGAGGAAATTCTGGCCCGTGGGATCGAAACCGAACCGATCAACCACGCCCGTTCCCGCTAGACGGTATCTCAGGTCGTCCGGCGGGTGCCATTCGGTAATCGAGATGGATGGTAGGATATCCTTGAGATCATTGGGGTCGACCGATGCACGCTGCGGCAACAGCCCGGTTCTCGGCAGGGATAACCAGTACTCGTAAAGACGCTGCGGTGCATGCGTAAGGAATACCACCATATGGATCCAATATAGGGTTTGCCGAATTGAATGCCAGCCGGCGGATCGGCCGGGCCATTCAATCTGGCATTGGCGCCGTGGTTGCATGGCAACCGGGCGGGTGCTTCCGTCCGGCCCAGCACCGATCAATTCAGGCTGCGGTCCAGGTTCGATTTCAGGGTCTGAATACGGGCGGCGTCCGCGCCATCGGGGTTTCGCAGCAAGTAGCCATCCAAACGTTCCAGGGCGGATTTGAGCTGACCGCTGGAGGCTTCCAACAGCGCCAGTTCGGCCAGGAACTCCGGTTTCGCGGGCGCAAACAGGGTCATTGAGTGCAGGATTTGCATGGCGCGTTCGGGCTTACTGTCGTTGAGGGCCCGGATTTTGATGTTGTTCTGTAGGCGCAGCAAGATGTCCCTATCGGAAATGGGGCTTAGAAATTCGGCTTGCAGAGGCACGGGTCTGCCATGGACCCGGGCCAGCACGCCCGCTAGATCATCCTCGTCGAGGATACGTCCGCCATCGAAAGGATCGATCTGGGTCTGTTCGCCGCCGCCCCTCATGCGCAGCAAGAAATGGCCGGGAAAGTTCAGGCCCGAAATATCCCAACCCTGGGTTCTGGCGGCATGCACCACCAGGATGCCGAGGGCGACGGGCAAGCCCTTGCGTCGATCGATAACCCGCATCAGGTTGGCATTCTGGGGATCGTCATAGGTCTCCACATCGCCCTGGAAACCATGTTTCTCGTACAAAGTCTGTGACAGGGCCGCGGACCGCGCCGCCAATGTGCCGGCCCCCTTGGCCGCTTCGCCCAGGTCACCTGCAATGTCGGCCAGTACGCCGCGATAATCAGCAAGATTATTGTCGGGCAGGTCCAGGTGGGCCAGAAGCAGGGCGGTTTCACCGATATCGAGCCGGTCGTCACCTTGCATACCGATGGCGGCGAGGCGCGCCGTGATTTCGTTTTCGACTGTGGCCATGGTTCAAGGCGTCCCCGGCCTTTACCTATTCAGCCGCAGCGGAGCGTTCGCCCGCGCCCTGGCGGGCGACGAGACGGGCGTATAGGCCGCCCAGGGCTGTCAGTTCATCGTGGTTGCCCTGTTCGATGACCCGGCCCTGCTCCAGCACGACGATGTGGTCGGCATCACGCACGGTGGAGAGGCGGTGGGCGATGACGATGGTGGTGCGGTCCGCCATCAGATCGTCAAGGGCGCCGCGTACAAGCTGCTCGTTGACCGCGTCCAAATGCGAGGTGGCCTCGTCCAGGATCAAAACGGGCGCGTCCTTGAGAAAGGCGCGGGCGATAGCCACCCGCTGGCGCTGCCCGCCCGAAAGCCGCATGCCCCGTTCACCCACCGGCGTGTCCAAGCCCTCGGGCAGTCCTTCGATGAACTCGTCAAGGGCGGCACGCTGGATGGCCTGTGCCAGTTCGGCGTCTGTCGCGTCCGGGCGGGCGATCAGGATGTTGGCGCCCAGGGTATCGTTGAACAGATATGTATCCTGGGCCACCAGGGCGATGCGCCGGCGCATCGCGTCCAGTTCATAGTCGCGCAAGTCATGGCCATCCAGTTCGATGCGGCCCTTTGCGGGATCCCAAAAGCGCATGAACAGGTGTGCGATGGTGGTCTTGCCCGCCCCGGACGGGCCGACCAGAGCCAGGGTGCGGCCCTGGGGTACATCGAATGTCACGTCCTGCAGCGCCGGGCGCTTCGTGCCCACATAGCTGAATTCCACACCCCGAAAGGCCAGGCCGGACGGCGGGCCCGCTTCGACGCCGGGGCCGTCTTGGACCAACACCTCTTCCTCGTGTACGGCATAGAGGCGCCGGGTCGCACCCAGGGTATCGGCCAATTGCCGGCCGATATTGGCGATTTCGGAAATGGGTAGAAATGCGGCCATGGCCAGCAGGGTCAAAAGGGGCAGATGCTGGGAGGGCAGCGCCCCGTCGTTGACCAGGCCGGCGCCCACGGCAACCACGGCCAGGCCGCCCAAACCCGTGGCCAGTTCAAGGGAGATGGTTTGGATGGTCAACTCCCGGAAGAACGGAATGCGGACCTTGATCTGCCGCTCCGCCAGTTTCATGAAGCCCAAGCCGCGGCGTTCCTCGGCCTGGAAGGCGACAACCTCGGTAAGACCCTGGATGCTGTCGACGGCATGGGCGTTCAATTCACCCAGGGCTTCCCGGGCGGCAGAGCCGAGACGGTCCACCCGGCCACGCATAAGGAAGGGGCTTAGGCCTACGGCAATAAGAAACGGCGCCAGGGCCAAGGCCATTTCCGGTCCGAAATAGACCAGGGTCAGCATGACAACCAGAGGCACCAGGACGGCAACAAAGGCCGGCGCCACCGTATGGGCGAAGAAGAACTCCACCGTTTCAACATCCTGGGTGGCGACGGAGACCAGATCGCCCGTGCGCCGGCCGAGGAGATACGCCGGCGCCAGTTTGTCCAGCTTTTCGAACAGGGCGATGCGCATCTCCGCCAACAGGCGGAAGGCCATGTCATGGGCGATCCAGGATTCGAGCCAATGCAGGATCCCCGCCATGGGCGCCATGGCGGCCACGATCCACAAAAGGTAGCCATAGGGCTCGCCGGCCTTCACGGCGGCCACGGCCAGGGCGCCGACGATACCGATGCCCGTATAGGCCACCACCCGGGTGACGCCGAAGATGAAGGTCATGGACAGCCGGCCCTTCCACGGCGCTATATGGCCCAGCAGGTTGCGGAAAGCGCCGGCCCAGCCCAGGCCCTGGGCCCGCAGGATGGCGTCGCTGTCGGCGGCCTCGGGCGGCAGATGATCCAATTCCTCGATGACTTCGCGCGCTGCCCGTTCCTCCAACCGTTGTTCGGTCTCGGACAGGGCCCGGGCCTGGGCCGCCATCAGGCGGTGATAACTGCGGCCCAGGGCCATCAGCTCGCGGTGACTGCCGCTCTCGGCGATATGGCCATCGCCCAGAACCAGGATACGGTCCGCATCGATAACAGAAGACAGGCGATGGGCAAATATAAGCGTGGTGCGCCCGACCATGAGGCGGTCCAGGGCCTGCTGGATCACCGCCTCGTTCTCCGCATCCACGGCCGATAGGGCCTCGTCCAGCACCAGGATGGGAGCATCGCGCAACAGCGCCCGCGCAATGGCGATGCGCTGGCGCTGACCGCCGGAGAGTTTCAGGCCCCGCTCGCCGACAACGGTGTCATAGCCCTGGGGCAGCTGGGCGATGAATTCGGTCGCGTTCGCCGCCTCGGCCGCCGCGGTGATCTCTTCCCAGGTGGCGTCGGGTTTGCCCAGGCGGATATTGTCCTCCACCGTGCCGAAGAACAAATAGGTGTCCTGCTGCACCACGGCGAACTGCCGGCGCAGGCTGGCCAGGGTCTGTTGCCGGATGTCCTGGCCGGCGATCAGGATGCGGCCCTGGTCGGGGTCATACAGGCGCAGCAGCAATCTCTGGATCGTGGTCTTGCCAGCCCCGGACGGCCCGACGATGCCGATGCGTTCGCCAGGTTCGATTTTGAATGAAAGACCTTGGTGGGCACCGCGGCGGGCGCCGGGATAGGCGAAGTGCACATCGGCGAATTCGACGGAAGCCGCGTCGTGCAGGTCCAGGCTTTCCTTGCCGTCATCGGCCAGGCTGGGTTCCGCCGCCAGAATATCCAGGATGCCCTCGGCCGCCGATTGGCCCACCATACCCTGGTGCAGCAGATTGCGCAGTTCGCGCAGGGGGCGGAAGACCTCCACACCCATCATCAGCACCACGAGGAGCACCCATAATTCCATCTCGCCCGTGCTCACCCGCCAGGCGCCCAGCGCCAGGGTCGCAGCCGCGCCCAGGGCGATGCCGGTATCGGTGATGCCCCGGCCCAGGGCGTTGGTGGCCAGCACCCACATGGTGGTGCGGAACAATTCATGCGCCTTGTGGGCCAGGCTTTCCGCGCGCACATGGCTTTGCCCAAAGGATTTCAGAGTGCCCAGGCCCTGCAGGCTGTCCAGGAATTCGGCCGCAAAGGCGCCATAGGATTTCGACCGCGCCCGGGCGCCCAAACGGTCCCAGAAATGGAACATGGACGGTGCCACCAGGGTGACGATAGCAAAGACCAGGAAGGTCAGCGCAACGGGGGCATCGAGAAAGACGATGAAGAGGAAGATCATCAACGGCGTCAACGCGGCGACGAACAGTTGCGGG
Organism: uncultured Rhodospirillaceae bacterium; assembly: GCA_964344935.1. GTDB lineage: Bacteria > Pseudomonadota > Alphaproteobacteria. The sequence continues at coordinate 209,860 of CAYFPL010000003.1, read as the reverse complement.
ATGTATTGCCCGAAATAGGTTTCCAATTGCTCCACGCCCTCAACCAAGGAAACCAGGACATCGCCGGTGCGCTTGAGCCCGAAATAGGCTGGGCCCAGATGAACCACCTGTTCGTAAAGGTGCCGGCGCAGGGTCAATTGCACCCGGGCCGAGGTGTGGTGTGCGACCATGTTGCGGACATATTCCAACACCGCCCGCAGGATCATGGTGCCGCCGACCAGGGCCACCGGCCACCACAGATCCGACAGCGGCGCGCCGTCGAAGATCAGGCCCAAAAGCCAGCCCAGCAGGATCAGGCGCAGCACGCCCACGGCGGCCGCCAGCAGGCCAATGGAGACGGCGCCGACCAGACGGTGGCGCAGACCTTCGGTGAACCGCCACAAGCGTGCGTCAAGATACATTCACGAATTCCCCTAACCTGTCCCCAATAACTAAAGTGTCGCCAATCTAGCCCAAAAGTTTCTGTTGCGCGCTTATAGAGTTTGTATATTACCTATACAAATATGTTGAACGGAAAATCGGGTTCCGAGCCATGAATTGGGATGATATGCGGGTTTTCCTGGCGGTCACGCGGGACGGCAGCCTGTCGGCGGCGGCGCGCCATTTGAAGGTCAGCCAGCCCACCGTGGGCCGCCGGCTGACGGCTTTGGAAGACAGCCTATCTGCCCGTCTGTTCGACCGGCAGCCGGATGGTTTCGTGCTCACCGCCGCCGGTTCGGAACTCCTGCCCATGGCGGAGGCCATGGAACAGGCCGCGGACGCGGTGGACCGCAAGCGTGACGGCCTGGCCGATCAGCTAAGCGGCACGGTGCGGCTATCGATCTACGAGATCATGGCGCAGTTCCTGACCGATCACATGGCGCAGTTGCGGCAGAGGTTGCCCGATGTGGAGATCGAGCTGTCGGTGGCCCATATCGGCGCCAACCTGTCGAAGCGCGAGGCCGACCTGCTGATCCGGGAATGCTTGCCCGATACCTCGTCCCTGGTGGCGCGGAAACTGGGACGCTTCGCCTACGCCGTTTATGGCAGTCATGAGTTGGTTCAGCATCATCCCATGGCGCACGGCCAGAAACGCTATCTGACCTGCCCCTGGGTCGGATTTGACGAGAACCACACCTATTTCGCCGGCGTCAAATGGCTGGAGCAGAAGCGCCAGGGCAAGCCGATGGAAATTCGGGTCAACAACGGCATGGTGCTGCATGATCTGGTGCGCAAGGGGGCGGGCCTGGGCATCCTGCCCTGCTTCGCCGGCGACGGCGATCCCGGCCTTGTCCGCCTGAGCCCGCCGATCCGCGAGGTGTACAGTGATCATCACCTGATCGTGCATCAAGACCTGCGCCGCGTCCCGGCGGTGCGCGCGGTCATGGATGCACTGGTGGATCTGTTTCATGACCAGGCGCCAAACCTGGCCGGCCAGCGGGTGCGTGCTGCCGCGATGGGGAAGTGATGTCATGAGCCAATCCGTCAGCTTCGAACGCAGCCACGAGATTATGATCGATGCAGCCCCAGCGGTGGTGCTCGATTACGTTTCCAACCCCAACTCATGGCCGGAATGGATCGCCGCCTCGCACCATATGGACAGCCCCAACCACCCCCTGCAGGTGGGCGAGGAATTTTTCGAAAAGTGGCATACCCGCACCGGCGAAGTGCGGCTTGACTGGCGAGTGACGGAACGGACGGAAGGACGTTTGTGGATCGCCAGGACCAACACGACCTTCATTGGCGAGATCATCGCCCGCTATGACGTGGAACTGATCGACGGGCAGACCCGCTATAGCCGCACCATCATCAATCCAGCCCGCCCGAAACCGCCCACCGAAGATATGATCCGCCGTATCGATGAAGAGGCGACGGTTTCGTTGGCGAACATCAAACGCATCGTGGAGGCGCGCTCCTCGCCGCTGTTCGGTGCTTGATTCACGCCTCTGGCGATTCCGTTCACTCGACGATGGAAAATCTCATCACCGAAATTGCACTGGCGAATATGTACTCGTTCAGCGCCGCGCGCGAACCGGTGGGATTGCGATAGACGGGGAAACAATTCTCCCGTCCGAACAGCCAGGCATCAGACCTGGAGCACAACTCGTCACCCACGACGCGGTAATGTCCGTTGATCGTAAAATAGGGATTCTTGATCACCCAATCTCCTGAAGAAGACGTGGTCTGCTCCCACGCCAGACCTGAACCGCTTCGACCCTTGACGCGACGCCCCAGAATTGTCGCCTTGATTTCCGCACCTGACAGACGGTTCCCAGGCTCGGGCCTGAAACCATAGGCCCATTCCGGCATGCCGGCCTTGCGCAAGCCGTCCAACAAATGGTCCAAGACCTCCTTTTTCATATGCCGGCCCCAGATCGAGACAAGGCGAAGATTGCTCCGGCGCGAGACCTTCAGGCGGTTGTCCATCGCGGCCTTCGCTTCCGCCATCCGGCCCAACTGGGCATAGCTCATGGCGAGACCGGAATGGCCTGTCGCCAAATAGGGCAGCCGCTCCGCCATGATCTTGTAGTACTTGACGGCCTGCTCATAATCTCCAATCGCATAATAGATCCATCCGGTGGCCCCTGCACTTGTGGCGCTGAGTTTCGGATCCAAGCGAAGTGCCGTGTCGATTTCGCGCCGGGCCTCGGCGTTCCTGCTGTCGGCGGCGAGCGCCATTGCCAGTGTCCTATGGGACAAGGCGTCGTTGGCATTGTCCAAGACGGCCTTACGCGCCACCGCAATGGCTTCCTCCCGGGTTTTGAAAATCAGGTAGTTGTTCGCCTGAACGGCAATGGCCTCATTGTTATTCGGATCGAGCTTCAGGGCCTGTTTGAAGGACCGCTCCGAGCGCTCCCGTGCCGCAAGGTAACCGAGGAACTGGCGCTTTTGGCCACCTCTCATGAGTTTGTCGGTTAGGGATGCATCGCCCGCATAGGCGGCGGCGAACGTCGGGTCCAACTCGATCGCCTCGGCGTACAGTCGTAGCGCCCGCATCATGCCATCGTCGTCGAACCGGAAATGCGCCTTCCGCGCCTGCAGGTACTTTTCATAAGCCTCCAGGTTATCGGTCGGTTTGCCCGCCAGCCTGATCTTTTCCGCCGCCGTCAGGGTGATTTCGAGCGCACCGACGATCTTGGAGGCGATCTCGTCCTGCAGTTGGAAGATATCCCCATAGGCCCGGTCGAATGTTTCGGCCCACAGATGCGCCCCGGTCTTGGCATCGATCAGCTGGGCGTTGATGCGGACTTTGTCCCCCGCCCGGCGGATGGAGCCTTCCAGGACGTGGCTGACATCCAGGTCCTTGGCCACCTCCTGCACCTTCACCGCCCTGCCCTTGTAGGTGAAGACTGAATTCCGCGCGATCACGATCAGGCCGGAAATCTTGGACAGATCGGTAATCAGATCATCCGTTATGCCGTCGGCGAAATATTCCTGCGCCTTGTCGTCGGACAAATTGGCGAAGGGCAGGACGGCGATGGCGGGTTTCTGTGGTTTGGTTGCGGGCGGGTACTCTGGCAGTCCCAATTTGGCCAGGATCGGGGCATAGGTCCTGAAGGCCCAATCGTTGGCGTAGGGGTGATTGAATTGTACGAATTGGGTCCGCGAGGACCAGTTGGGCTTCTTCTCCTTTGCGGACGCCACATGTTTCTTGGCCTCAGCATTTCGGCCCAAACCGGCCAGGGCCAGCGCCCGGTAAACATGCCTTATTGCTGTTAGCCGGTATTTGTCCTTGGTGTCATCAAGATGTCTTAGGGCCTTGGCATATTGTCCCGCGTCGACCATGGCGATCAACTGCTGATGGCTTGTCGACGACCTGAATTGCGCCCTTATACGATCGGCGCGCGCCAAGGATACCAAGGCGTCTTCCGGCCTTCCTGAATACGTATAGGCCGTGGCCAAAAACCAATGGCTGTAGGCGTTTGATGGGTGGCTCTTTGCCACATTCTCCAGCCTGTCAATTGCGCGTTCATGTTCGCCGCGCCACAAATCCAGCCAACCCTGCACCATGGTAGCGGTGACATAATTCGGAAATTTCTCGACTGCGGCATCGGCAATTTCCATTGCCTTTGCCATCGAAGCCGCGGGATCCACCCCTAAGTTCAACGCCAAGCTCAAGCGCGCGATGATGACATGGAGGCCGGCGCGCGAAACCATCGCGGCGGCGAAATTAGGGTCTACTGCTTCGGCCTGTTTCATCAGGTTCATCGCATTGTCCAGGCCTTCCTTGGTATATCTCCGCCGCTGTTCGACGGCCTGGACCAACAGCTTCCATGCCTTCAGGCTTTTTGTCGTGGCGGCATCGGTCGATGCTTCTTCACCGACGAGCAATTTGACCGCCATAGCGACGATAATGTCCTTGGAGATGTTGTCTTGGATTTCGAAGATTTGCTTCTGCGTACCTTCAAAGGATTTCGACCAGATCAGACGCCCGCTGGTGGCGTCGGCCAATTGTGCGGTGACCCGCAATTCTTTGCCCGATGTTTGCACGCTGCCGCTCAGGACATACTGAACGCCAAAGCGCTCGGCCACGGCGCGGACTTCCGGGCTCCTTTCTTTCAATTTTCGGGTGGAATCCCAGTCGATCACCAACAGGCCCGACAGATGGCCCAGCGAAGTTACGATATTGGCGCTTAGGCCTTCGGCAAGATAGCTATGCTCGTCAGCATCGGGTCCAAGATATTTGAACGGCAAGACCGCGATGGACGGCTTGTCCGGCAGGGCATAGGCCATCTTGGCCGGATCGGCCTTGGCGAAATCCGGCTTCTGCCACCACCACAAACCGCCACCGCACGCAACGAGGACCAGGATGACGGCCGCAATACCGGCCCACTTTCGCCAATCTGTTCCGTCCGGCACCTGTGCCGCGGCAACCGCCGTTTCGCCTTCCGCCAGGACCCGAAATACCCGCACCGCGCGGGCGATGTTCTTGACCTCCACCTCGCCCATATCCTCGAAGGCGATATCCAGGCGGTCACGGACCTGTTCATAGGCGGAATTGGAAATACAGATGCCGCCCGGGTCGGCCAACGTCTCCAGTCGCGCCGCGACATTGACGCCGTCACCCAAAAGATCGTCGCCATCCGCCAAGACATCGCCGACGTTGATGCCGATGCGGTATTCGATCCGACTTTCCGCTGGAACATCGTTGTTGCGTGCGACCATGCCGTCCTGCACCGCCAAGGCGCAACGCACCGCCTCCACGGCGGAGGGAAATTCGAACAAAAAACTGTCGCCGGCCGTATTGGCGATGCGGCCGTGGTATTCGTCGAGAAGGGGTTGGATGAGTTCGTCGCGGTGGCGGCGTTGAGCGGCAAGGGTGCCCTCTTCATCGGCCCCTACAAGACGCGAGAAACCGGCAATGTCCGCGGCCACAATCGTTGTCAGCCGGCGTTGAGCCTCTGCCACCCGATTCTCCCCACTAATTGGTGGCAAGCTTACGTCGAAGATGCAACTACATCAACGATGCCGCCATTTGGCATCGAAATCGCTATCTACTCATCACGTGTGACCTTAAAGAGGTCATAACCGGGGTGATGGACAGACATCACGATCAAATCCAGATCATAAATTGTGGCGTTGTACTTTTCCATGAATTCAGGATCACGATAGACCGGCGCGCAATAGGAACGCCCCATCGCTATCCAGGATCGGTTGACGCAAAGTAGATCGTCCTTCAAGCCCGTAACAGTGAATGTGGCACCATGGATTATGTGTGGTGGTTTGAAGAGCCGCTCCAACTCTTTCCGACCGACACGTTTGGTTTCGTCAATTTTTACGCCGTACGGCCACTCCGGAATACCGGCCTTCGCAAGTGGCGCAATAAGGCGTGCGTCCCATTCGGGATCACGGTAATGTTGAAACCAAAGTCGCGATCTGTTCAGGTTCACCGAAGGCCAGCGTTCAGTGATGTGTGCTATTTCATTCTTGGACGCAGCGACGTCGCCACGAGCCACCAGGGCTCTGATCATTTCAAACGCCGTCTCGAAATTATCGGCGCCAACTTCGCGCGCCCTCTTGACCAGGTAAATGGCGCGATCACCTTTGCGAAGGTAGGCGAATTCCTGCGCCATTTCCGGCCAAAATTCCGTATCAGGCCGAGGCGAAAGCAACAGCGCCCGTTTTACGGCCTCCAAGGCGCCATCGTGCATACCCAAGGCGTTGAGGGTTTGGGACAAACGCAGGTATAATTCGGAACTGTTCGGATGCTGTAACACGGCTGCTTCCGCCAATTTCCGCGCTGCATCCAGATCGAATTGCATGTTCAAACGAATATTTTGCGCCGCTGCGCCCGCATGCCCCGGCGCTAGGCGATCGATTGCGGCGAGCGCTTCCCGCGCCTGCACCAACCCTTCGCCTGGGTCCGTCATGACATGCGTCCAACCATTGCGCCAGACCCTAATCAATGATTTAGCGAGGCCAAGGTGCGCGGCTACGAATTCAGGGTCATGCGACAACGCCATGCGGTACAAATAGATGGCGCTTTGAAAGTGGGCGCCATCATAAGTCAGGCGTAGCGACTCTGCTTGCAGGTAATGTTCATAGGCCTCTACGCTTTCAGTCGGTGGCTTGGCCAACGCCAGCTCTTCTCCCGGCGTTAGGGCGACCTTCAGAGCCTCGGCAATTCGTGCTGTGATCTCGTCCTGCAGTTTGAAGACGTCATTGAAATCCCGGTCAAAACGCTCGGCCCAAAGATGGTTGCCGCTATTGGCGTCAATCAGCTGCGCGTTGATCCGCACCTTGTCGTTGGCGCGACGAACGGACCCCTCCAACACGTGCGTAACGTTCAGGTCCTTCGCCACGTCTTGAACTTTCACGTTCTTGCCCTTGTAGGTGAACACCGAGTTGCGCGCGACCACGATCAGGCCTGAGACCTTGGAGAGATCGGTGATGAGGTCGTCGGTCATACCGTCGGCGAAGTATTCCTGCGCCCTGTCGTCGGACAGATTGGCGAAAGGCAGGATGGCAATGGACGGCTTATCGGGTATTTCGGATGAGATTTTGTCTGGCCGGGCAGGCTCCATCTGCTCGACCCATGGCTGCCACCACCACAAGCCTCCGGCCGCAAGGACAGCAATAGCAACGAAAACACCAGCCACGTATTTGAGCCAATGTGCCGGACCGCGCGGGGGCGAAACTGCCCCTTCCCCGACGCCTTCCGCAAGCACCCGATAAACCCGGACCGGCCTGCCGATGTTCTTTACTTCGACCTCGCCCATGTCTTCGAAAGCAATGTCCAGGCGGTCGCGGACCTGCTCGTAAGCGGCGTTCGACAAACAAATGCCGCCGGGTTCGGCAATACCCTCCAGCCGGGCGGCGACATTGACACCATCACCCAGCAGATCATGGCCCTCGGCAAGAACGTCGCCCACATTTATGCCGATGCGGTATTCGATCCGTCGATCGGCGGGAACCACCTCGTTTCGGCGGGCCATCCCGTCTTGCACGGCGATGGCACAACGCACCGCTTCCACGGCGCTGGGAAATTCGAACAGGAAACTGTCACCGGCGGTATTGGCGACGCGACCGTGATGTTCGTCCAGTAGTGGTTGGATCAGTTCTTCGCGGTGGCGGCGTTGAGCGGCAAGGGTGCCCTCTTCATCGGCCCCTACAAGACGCGAGAAACCGGCAATGTCCGCGGCCACAATCGTTGTCAGCCGGCGTTGAGCCTCTGCCACCCGATTCTCCCCACTAATTGGTGGCAAGCTTACTTTGAAGATGCAACCACTTCAACGACGCCGCCAATTGGCGCTGGCCAGAATGTGCGCGGCGCCGATGCCCTATTCCGTTAGGGGAAATTGCGCGTAGGGAAAGACGCCGGTGGTGCAGACGGAGATGCCCTCGTCGAGGCTTTCCTTCGTTCCCTTGGGATTGCGATAGTAGACGCAGCTATAATTTTGCCCAGTGGATCGGCTGATGAATTCCGTGTCGCCCTTGATCTCCATGGTCGCCGTCGACGCTTTTCGACCGTTCCAATAATATATTCTGGGTTTGCCGGGAAAATTGTCGGTCATCCATTCCCCGCTCGGAATCCGCCCCTTGAGCCTATGCCCCGACTTTGCTCTCTCACGCAGATCCGCCCCGGTCAGGCGATATTCCGGCGACAGGTTAAGATCCTCAAGCCTGGCTTTTACGGGAATTCCGGCGGCGACAAGGGCCTTGCGAACGCGGTCACCAAACGAGCCGTTCAAAATTCCCCAATAATCGAAATTTCCGATCAGCGTGACGAGATAGCCAAGATCCCTTCGGCGCTCGATCAGAGCCTGTACCGTCCGCTCAGCATCTTGCTGACGGCCGGCTTCCACATAGGCCGCCGTCAAAAATGCCAGATAGATCCAATCCTCCGGATCGCGGGCTTGGGCGCGCTCAAGAAGTTCAATTGCCGTCTTCGCATCGCCGGCGCGAAGATAATGTGCGCCCAAACCGTTGAGATAGTTTGCCGGATAATGTGGGTCGAGCCGCATGGCCGTTTTCATCGAGGCGATGGCCGCATCAGTGTTGCCCCGGTACGCGGCCCGGAATGACCGTGCCACATGGACCTGCGGATCATTCGGGTCCAGCGCACTTGCCTTGTCGATCAACTCATCCGCTTCGTCGCCCGGCTTGAACAACACCGCGTTAGACTTGACTAGATATCCGCGTGACGTGGGGCGCTGCAAGGTCTTTTCCAGCAGCTCGGGCAACCGAACTGGGTTGATTTTCAGCTGTGCGGTCCATCCCCGATCCACTGCCCTTTGGTAGACCGATGCCAGTGCCGCCCAGGCACGGGCATAGTCGGGATCGAGGGCCACCGCCTTCTCATACCAAGTAAGCGCCATTCGATATTCCGCGATGGAACGCTGTCTGAAGTGGCGCCGGCCGGCGAGGAAGGCGTCGTAGGCTTCGGGAACGCTCGTCTCGGCTTCCTTGGTCGACGCCCCTTGCCCGGGACCGAGTTTTGCCGCGAGAGAAGCGACAATCTGCGCCGTGACCTGGTCTTGCAGCGCGAACACGTCGCGCAGCCCGCCGTCAAAACGATCGGCCCAGAGATGACCGCCACTGCTGGCGTCGATCAATTGTGCGTTGATCCGGACCTGATCGCCAGCGCGCCGGACCGAGCCTTCCAGTATGTAGCGTACACCCAGTTCTTCGGCCACCCGGCGCACATCGACCGTCTTGCCCTTGTAGGTGAAGACCGAGTTGCGGGCGATCACGAAAAGCCCTGATTGCTTGGACAGGTCGGTAATCAGATCCTCGGTCATGCCGTCGGCGAAGTACTCTTGCCTTGGATCGTCCGACATGTTCGCAAATGGCAGCACGGCGATGGACGGCTTGTCCGGCAGCGCCAGGGCCGGGTTGAAGGCCGGCCGCCACGGCTCCCGCCAAATCAATACTCCGGCGGCGAACACCAACAAGGCGACGATGGCGGCGGACAGGGCAACTTTTCTTGGTGCTGGTCGGGGCGCGGGTTTCTGTTTCGCCTGTGCTTCCGCGTTTCGATTGGACACGACCCGAAACACCCGGACCGGGCGGGCGATATTCTTGACCTCGACCTCGCCCAAGTCATCAACAGCAATATCGAGGCGGTCGCGGACCTGTTCATAGGCGGCATTGGACAGGCAAATGCCGCCCGGGTCGGCCAGGGCTTCGATCCGGGCCGCCACGTTGATGCCATCACCATAGATGTCATCGCCGTCGATCATCACATCGCCCAAATTGATGCCGACGCGATAGAGCATCTGCTTGTCGTCGGGAATGCCGGCGTTGCGCTCGGCCATCAGGGCCTGCACTTCCAGGGCGGCGGCCACCGCTTCGTTGATGCTGGGAAATTCCCAAAGGACGCCGTCACCGGCAGTACCGACCATGCGGCCGCCGTGGCGTTCGCCGATGGGCGTCGTGGCCTCGCGGTGGCCTTTCAGGGCGGACAGTGTGCCGTCCTCGTCGGCGCCCATGAGCCGCGAGTATCCCGCCACATCGATGGCGACGATGGCGGCCAGCCGTCTTTCCACGCCCCCTTCGGCCATGTTCGTCCCCGGGCAGCCCAGTATGGGGCAATGCTAAAGAATTGTTATGGCAAAGGCCATGTACAACTGCCGGTCAACCGGACAGGATCGAATCCACCACCGATGATATGATCCGCCGTATCGGCGAAGAGGCGTCGGCTTCCGATTATTCGGCGACGGAAAATGACCAAGTGTCTCCGACCGATGCGTAAACATACTCGTTTTTTTCGGCTCTGCTGCCGCTGGGATTTCGGTATATGGCGCTGCAATAGGGACGTCCCAGCATGGCCTTGTCCGACGTCTGGCAGAACAAATCGCCGTCGATGAAATAGTCTCCCGTACCTTCATGTGTTGTGAATTTTGTCAGCCGCCTCCCAGTTTCGGAAAGTACCATTTCGAAAGACCCCAGCATCCGGGCCTTGCCGGAGATTTTCTGTCCCGTGAGCAACACCCTGATCTCCGCCCCCGTCAATCTGCTCGCCTCGTCCCCCTTAAAACCAAAGGGCAACTCAGGCACGCCCGCCTTTCGCAGGCCATCAATCCATCGCCCAAGGATATCCGGGTTCCAGTAGTCCCATATGTTGGCGAAGAAGCTAATGTTGTAAGCGGGCCAAAACCCAAGCACCGTTTGGAATGATACCCTTGCTTCCTGCAAATTCCCGAGCTGACCTTGACTGGCAATAATGCCGTTGTGTCCCGAAAAAGACTTGGGCGCGAGGGAAACCACTTGGCGGTAATAGTCAGCGGCTTTCTCGTAATCACCGGCACCGAAGTAAACCCAGGCGGCGATCGCCAGACGGGAAGCATCCAGATTAGGATCGAGCCGCAGAGCTGTCACAACCGTCCGAAGCGCGTCATCTGTCGCCGCAAGGTTGGTCAGCGCGCCGGCCAGGGTCAAGTAGCCATGAGCGCTGTTGGGATAAAGTTCGACGATACGCCGGGCGGTTGCCGCCGATTGCCGATGCTCGCCGTCAAGCGCGAACATGTGAGCACGGGCCCGAAGCGCCGTTTCGTTTTCCGGATCCAACATAAGGGCCTGTCGGCTGGAGGTCTCGTACCGCCGGCGTGCCTCCATATGACCCATGATGCGCCAGAAGGATGATCGGTAGACGTACAATGATAGCCAAGCGTCCGCCGCATGGGCTTCGGCAAAATTGGGGTCCAGATCGATGGCTTTCTTATAGAGATCAAGCGCCTTACCGAGCGCCTTCCGCTCCATGCGATTGCTGATCGCCTCGGCCTTGAGAAAGCTGTCATAGGCGTCCAGGTTCGCCGTCGGTATCCGCGACACCCTGGTCGTTTCCGCCGGATCTAATTTGACCTTCAAGGCGCCGACAATGTTGTGCACCACGTCGTCCTGCAACGCGAACACGTCCTCTAATTGGCGCGAATACTTCTCCGCCCACAAATGCGCGCCGGTCTTGGCATCGATCAGCTGGGCATTGATGCGGATTTGCCCGCCGGCGCGGCGGACGGAGCCTTCCAGGACATGGGTGACGTTGAGGTCCTTGGCCACCTCCTGCACCTTCACCGCCTTGCCCTTGTAGGTGAATACCGAATTCCGCGCGATCACGATCAGGCCCGATAGTTTGGACAAATCGGTGATCAGGTCGTCGGTCATGCCATCGGCGAAATATTCCTGTTCCTTGTCGTCGGATAGATTTGCGAATGGCAGGACGGCGATGGCGGGTTTTTCGAGCGGTAATCCGATCGGCAGGCCCAATCGTGCCAATGTCGGGCCATGATTCTTGAAGCCCCAATCATCTTTGTAGGGGTACGCAATGGATTTGAACATGTTCCGCGTCGTCAGGTCAGGTTTACGCTTCAGAACATCGCTGATCACGAGTTTCGCTTCACCTTCCCGACCCAATCCAGCCAGTGCCAAGGCGCGATAGATGAGCTCAGATATATCCGTGCGGCCTTTTTGTTCAATGTACCAATCAATATGGGCCAGGGCCTCGTCATGGCGGCCGGCATCCACTAGCGCAAATGTCAGGTGAAACGATTGGCCCGGTTCATATTGGCCGTACAGACGACCGGAACGTTTTAGAGCCTTGACCGCTACGTCTGCCCGACCGGCGTAGAGGTAGGCGACACCAAGAAACTGCTGCGCGGCAGCACTGTTTGGGTTCATGGAAACAGCACGTTCGGTTTTCTCTATCGCACTTACGTACTGACCTCGCCATACGTCCAAGAATCCGTCTAGACCAACGGCAATCGCCGAATCGGGCGCGATTTTCAAAGCGGCTTTGGAGAGCAACATACCTGCTTCGACTTCGCCCTGCCGGTCCTTGACGTATCCGAAGCGCCCGGCGGTAAATCTTGTAATTGCGAGAACGACTTTTGCGGCGACAAAGTTTGGGTCTTCCTTTTCCGCCATTGCAAACAGCTTGCGCGCCTTTGCATGGCTTTCGGGCGTGTATTTGCGCATTTCGTCGAACCCCTGCAGCGACAATTTGTAAGCATTGAGGTTCTTCGTTGATGACGCCCAACTGATGGCATCGTCGCCGCCGCCTTGAAATCGCACATGCATGGATGAGGCGATGTCCTTGGCGATGGCGTCCTGTATCTCGAACCATTTCTCGAGATCGCGATCAAAAGTCTTGGTCCATTGGGTATGGCCTGAGATAGCGTCAGTCAGCTCGGCATTAAGTCGAATTCGATTGCCGGTTTTCTGCACTGTGCCTTTCAACACGAACTGCACGCCGAATTTTTCCGCGACGTTGCGTACTTCCAGGTTCTGCCCTTTTGTCTTTTGCATCGAGCGCCAATCGATGATGAAAATGCCGGACAGAAAGCTCAATGCGCCTACGACATGCTGCCCCAAGGCATCTGCCAGATAGGCGTTCTCCTCCCTGTCTTTACCGAGATACTCGAACGGCAGGACAGCAATGGATGGTTTTTCCGGTAGCTCAAAGGCGAACTTCTTTGGATCCGCCGGTTCAAAGTCCGGCTGTTGCGACCACCACCACAAGCCGCCGCCCGCCAGCATCGCGATAACAAAGGTCATCGCCACATATTTGAACCAGCGCCGCAACCCACCGGCCAACCCAACGGCTGTTCGCTCCGCCTCGCCCTCAGCCAATACGCGAAACACCCGCACCGGGCGGGCGATGTTCTTGACTTCCACCTCGCCCTGATCGGCGAAGGCAATATCCAGGCGGTCGCGCACGTTGTCGCGCACGGTGCGGGAGACGCAGATGCCGCCCGGTTCCGCCAGGGCCTCCAGCCGGGCGGCGACGTTGATGCCGTCGCCGTAGATATCCTCGCCGTCGATCATCACATCGCCCAGATTGATGCCGATGCGATAGAGCATTCTGCGCTCTTCGGGGATGTTTTGGTTGCGTTCGGCCATGATGGCCTGCACTTCAACGGCGCACAGCACCGCCTCGGTGACGGATGGGAATTCCCACAATTCGCCGTCGCCGGACGTGCCGACCATGCGGCCGCCGTGGCGCTCTCCAATGGGCGTGGTGGCCTCGCGGTGGGCCTTCAAAGCGGACAGGGTGCCGTCCTCGTCGGCGCCCATGAGCCGCGAGTATCCTGCCACGTCGATGGCGACGATGGCGGCCAGCCGTCTTTCCACGCCCCCTTCGGCCATATTCGTCCCCGAATAGCCAGAGTTGGGGGCATGCTAAAGAATTGTTATGGCAAAGGCCATGTGCAACTGCCGGTCACGCCGGCACACGGGCGCTGCCGGCGTCCGTTCGAACACCGGCAGCGCCAACCTATCGAAGCCGGTCTATCTAGGGATCGACCCGGCCCGTGGCGTTGCCTGTCACCACCACATCACCCTTTTGGTTGGTGGTGGTGAGTTTCAGGTCCACAAGGGTTTCGCCGCCTTCCTCGCGGATATCCTCGACCACGGCGCTGCCCGTGAGGTCATCACCGGGCCAGACCTGGTTGGTGAAGCGGACGCCGTATTTCTTGACGTTCTCGGCCCCGAACAGGTTGGTCACCACGCGGCCGGTCATGCCCATTGTCAGCATGCCGTGGGCGAAGACGCCGGGATAGCCGGCCGCCTCGCGGCAATAGATATCGTCCGAATGCAGCGGGTTGTAGTCACCGGAGGTGCCGGAATACATCACCAGCTGGGTGCGTTTCAGATCCTCGACCAGGACCTCTTCAAAGGTATCGCCGACCTTGATTTCACTTGCCTTGATGGTCATCTCCGCCTCCCCTAGCTCTGATCCACGGGACGTTCGGTCTTCACGCCGACGCCGCGGGCGGTGCAGACCAGTTCGCCGTTCTGGTCGCGGTATTCGGTGATCCGTTCCGAGAACATCAGTTTGCCGGCGCGCTTGCTCTCCTTTTCCCAGGTCTTGCCGGGCTTGGTGACCACGGTCAGCACATCGCCGGGGCGGACCGGACGCTCGAACTCGAAATGCTGTTCCGCATGCAGGCCGCCGGCCGAAGCGGCCTTGCCCTCGACGCCGCTGGGATTCTTGCCCGAGCCGAACCAGGGCTCGCCCGGCTTTATGCGCAGGAAATAGTCGGGATCAAACTGCGCCACCGCCTGCGGGAAGGTGGGCGGGGCGGCGGCATCCTCCATGCCGGTATCGGGAACGGAAAAATCGCCGATGGACCGGCGGAACATCATGATGTGGGTCGCCTCCACGGGGAAGGTAATGGTTTTTTCGTCTGCCATTGTCTCTCGCAACTGCCTTTTCTGGTTTTCGATGCTCCTCAACGGAGCGGCATCTCGATGAATAAGGTTGCCGCCTTGAGCAACCCGCGGTCAATTGGATTCAATTGACCGCTGATAAGTTGCTCTATCTCAATGGTTTTAGCGCATGGTCGCGCGTTCGATTGAACGCGCCATGCGCTAAGGTTCCACATCCAAGGGGCCTTCCGCAAGGCGGTGATGCCGTTATGCCGCCATGTTTTTGCCCTTATTGTCCGCTACATCTCTTGCAAATGTGGGTCTGGCGTTGTCCCGGCCCGGCGATCCTGTTATAGGGCGAAACCCGCAAACAGAGTGCATGGGAAGATGAATGCTGCGCAGGCTCTACGACTGGACGATGGCCCTGGCCGGCCATCGCCGCGCCAACTGGGCCCTGGCCGGGGTGTCGTTCGTCGAAAGCTCGGTCTTTCCCATCCCGCCGGACGTGATGCTGATCCCCATGGTATTGGCGCAGCGGCACAAGGCGTTTCTGATCGCCGCGGTCTGCACCATCGCTTCCGTCCTGGGCGGATTGCTGGGTTATGTCATTGGTTTCTATCTCTATGAAAGTATTGGTCTGCCGATCCTGGAATTCTACGGCTATGGCGAAAAATTTGCCTCGTTCCAGAGCCGTTACAATGAATGGGGCGTGTGGATCGTGCTGATCGCCGGGCTGACTCCTTTCCCTTACAAGGTGATCACCATCGCCTCCGGCGTCACAGGGCTAAGCCTGCCGGTCTTCCTGGTCGCTTCCATCGTCGCCCGGGGTCTGCGCTTTACCATCGTGGCAGCCCTGTTGTGGCGATTTGGCGAACCGATCCGGGAATTTATCGAGCGCTATCTGGGATTGCTCTTCACGCTTTTCCTGGCGCTGCTGATCGGCGGCTTTGCCGTCATCAAGCTGTTTGTCTAGGCCGTGCCATGGACAAACTGTTCGCCCCCAATACCGCCCCGATGCTGCTGGCCCTGGCTTCCATCACAGCTCTGGCTGCGGCCTTCATCAGCCAATACGGCTTCGACCTGCAGCCCTGCGTCCTATGCATCTACCAGCGCTGGCCCTATGCCATCGTCATCGCGCTCTGTCTCTTGGTCGTGGTTCCGGGCCTGCGTCAACGGACACCGTGGCTGCTGGCGCTCTGCGCACTTGCGTTGGCGGTAAATGCCGGCATCGCCGCCTATCACGTCGGTGTCGAGCAGCATTGGTGGGCGGGCAGCGAGGCCTGCGTCGGCGCCGGCGGCACACCCCAGACCCTGGATGCGTTGCGGGCGCAGATCATGAATACGCCGGTGATCCGCTGCGATGAAGTGGCGTTTTCCCTATTCGGCGTTTCCATGGCGGGCTACAACGTCCTATTCTCCCTAGCATTGGCCATATACGCCGGCCTGGCCGGCGCTTCCGTCTGGAAAAGAATGGCAGTCACATGAGCCTGGACTATCCCATGCCCCATCGTTCCCGTCCCGCCAGCCTGCCTGGCGATGGACAAGATCAGGCGGATGTGGCGACCATGATCCGTGTCGATCATGCCGGCGAATTGGGCGCCAAGGAAATCTATCGGGGTCAGATGGCGGTCTTGAAGAACCGGCCATCGGCGCCGCTGCTAGCGGAGATGGAGGCCCAGGAGGCCGAGCACCTGGAAACCTTCAACAGATTGGTGGCGGAACGTGGCGTGCGCCCCTCGGCCCTTTCGCCCCTGTGGCGGGCCGCCGGCTATGCCGTCGGCGCTGGCAGCGCCCTGCTGGGCGAGCGCGCGGCCATGGCCACGACAGTAGCGGTGGAAGAGGTGATCGAAGAACATTACGGCGAACAATTGGCCGCCTTGGGCGAGGATGAAGCGGATTTGCGCGCCATCATCGCACAATACCGCGAAGATGAGATCAATCATCGCGATTTGGCCCTGGAAAATGGTGCTGAAGAGGCGCCCGCTTACCAAATCTTAAGCCGAAGCGTCAAAGCTGGAACAAAGCTAGCGATCTGGCTGGCCAAACGTGTGTAGAATGGCGGAGCCAAGATTTATCGTGAACGGGGCAAGGGAAATGGCGGCACAATGATGGGGCAGTTCAACAGCACGGCGCATCGCGCCCCTGTCATCCGGCCGGCGCTCCTGCTGGTTTTCTTGGGTTTCCTTGCCGCCGCGTTGGTCCCCTACGGCCCGTCAGCCCCGTCCGCCAAAGGCACCCATGACCTGATACTGGAACTGGCGGCGGCGGAAGGCGTCGCCATCAATGAGGAAGAGACTGCCGTCCTGCGCCGCGCCGTGCCCATTATCGGCCGCCGCTACCTTAAGGAATTGAACCCCCGGGAGTTCCTCCAGGCCACCATGACCGGCTTGAAGGAATATGACGTCGCCCTGGCCGCGTTCGAGGAAAAGAAGGCAAAGGACAAGGCACAAAAGGCAGCCGACGGCAAGGAAGCGGAAGGCGACGAGGCACCGCATAGCAACGCCTTCAGCCGCATTTCAACGGCGCTCAACAAGGGCTTGAATGTACTCGATGCCCATAGTGCCTATCTGGATCCCGAGACCTATGGCGAGTTGCGTATCCGGATCAGCGGCAAGTTCGCCGGCCTGGGCCTGGAAGTGACCATGGACGAGGGCATGGTCAAGGTCATCGCTCCCATCGACGGCACGCCGGCCCAGCGTGCCGGGATGCTGGCCGGCGACAGGATCAGCCATGTGGACGGCGTCGCCATCAAGGGCATGACGTTACGCCAGGCCGTCAACCGCATGCGCGGACTGGTCGGCACCACCATCCGCCTGACCGTGATCCGAGAAGAAGTGGTGGACCCGTTCGAGGTTCTGATCGTGCGCGACATCATTCGCGTGCCCGCTGTCCGCCACACGGCGGAAAAGGATCACGGATATATCCGCATTTCCGCATTCAGTCAGCGCACCGAAACCAGCCTGCGCACCGCCGTGGCGCAAATCGACGAGGCCTTGGGCGACGAGAGCCTGGGTCTGATCATCGATCTGCGCAACAATCCAGGCGGTCTGCTGCGGCAATCCATCCGCGTTTCGGACGTCTTCCTGGATGACGGCACTATCGTTTCCGTGCGCGGCCGGCTGGAGGAAGACAACGAGCATTTCCGGGCCCGGGAGGGTGACTTGTCTGCCGGGCGGGATATCGTGGTTCTGGTCAACGAAGGTACCGCATCCGCCGCCGAGATCGTTGCCGGCGCCTTGAAGGAGAACGACCGCGCCGTGGTGATCGGCAGCCGTTCCTTTGGCAAGGGCTCGGTACAGACGATCTTTTCCATGGGCGATTCCGGCGCCCTGCGCTTGACCACGGCGCTCTATTACACACCATCCGGGCGCACCATCCAGGCCTGGGGCATCCTGCCCGATCTGCTGGTGGAACGGGACCGCCAGGAGGCGGGACGGCGTGAAGAAGAACTGCAAGGCGCCCTGAACCGGGGCGAAGGCACGCCGCCGGCCCTGGGGCCCAAGGCGTCCATAACCGGCGAACGCTGCAACGAGCTCTTGACGCAAAAGCTCGATGATCACGAGCGCGCCTGCGCCGTCGCCCTGTTGCGGGTCGGCGGCCTGGACCGCCTGATCCATTTGGCCGCCAGCCTGGCCAACGACAGCCGGACAGAGAAAAGCGCGCAATAGGGCCAATTCGGCCCGACTTCAGCGCGAATTCAGAGCGCGGCGAATTGCCCCGCAAGAAACCCTTGGCGCGCCGGAGATGTTGGTGTAAATCCTAACCACTGTTGTGGAAAGGGTCTGTTATGCATGAACTGTTTCTTTTGATCGCGATGATGGTGGCGACACTCATCCTCATGGGCGGCATGATGATTCTGTTCAGCGGCTACTTCAAACAAAAGGAAAAGCTGGACCGCGACGCCGGCCGCTAATCCTTCCATTTTTCATCGCCGGGCTGTCTTCGTGGCTTCCACGAGGCTAAAGTGATGCCATGAGCGATGACCCTTACGCCTTTCTGGACGCCACGGCCCAGGCGGAACTGGTCCGTACCGGCGAAGTCAGCGCCGCGGAACTGACCGAAGCAGCCATCCGGCGCATCGAAAGTCTCAACCCCAGCCTGAACGCCGTTATCCTGCGCATGGACGACGAGGCCCGGGGCGCGGCCGGCGACATAAACCCCAAATCCGATGCGCCCTTTCCAGGGGTGCCGTTTCTCCTCAAGGACCTGGTGGCCGAATATGCCGGCACGGCCATATCCGAGGGCAGCCAGTTCCTGGACGGCCAATGTACATCCCTACAGGACAGCGAGCTGGTCCGCCGCCTGAAAGGCGCCGGTCTGGTCATCGCCGGCAAGACAAATACGCCGGAATTCGGGCTCCTGCCGACAACGGAGCCGGCCCTGCATGGACCCTCACGCAACCCCTGGGATACGGAACGCACCACGGGCGGCTCCTCCGGCGGGTCGGCGGCGGCGGTGGCGGCCGGTATGGTGGCGATGGCCCATGCCAATGACGGCGGTGGTTCGATCCGTATTCCCGCCGCCTGCTGTGGCCTGTTCGGGCTGAAACCGACCCGTGCCCGCAACCCCCTGGGGCCTGACTACGGCGATGCCGGCAGCGGCCTGGCGGTGGAACATGCCGTCGCCCGCTCGGTCCGGGACAGTGCCGCCCTTCTGGATGCCACCGCCGGCCCGGACATCGGCGATCCCTATTGGGCCCCGCCGCCTGAAGGCCTTTATGTGGACGACGTCGCGCGCGATCCCGCGCCCCTGCGCATCGCCATTTCCGCCACGCCGACGACGGAAGCGAAGGTCGATCCCGTCTGCCGGGCCGCCTTGGAGGAAACGGCGAAATTGTGTGAGGATCTGGGCCACCATGTGGAATGGGCCGCGCCGCAATATGACAAGGAGCGATTCCTCAAGGCGTTCGGTGCGACCTGGACTGCCTTCGCCGCCTGGGCGATCAGGTATTGGTCCAACTGCTGCGGCCTGGAGCCGCGGGAAGAGATGTTCGAGGCCAATACCTGGCAGATGTATCTGAGCGGCGAACGACGTTACTCGGGCGCCTACCTCCAAGCCATCCAGGAGATCCAGTTCATATCCCGCCAGGTTGCCGCATTTTTTCAAACCTATGACCTGACCCTGACGCCGACCCTGGCGCGGCCGCCGGCACCGCTTGGCTATTTCGCCTGGGATGGCGGCAAGCGCGACGAATTCCTGGCCCATTTGGGCGAATTCTCGGGCTTCACCGCCATCGCCAACGGTACCGGCCAGCCGGCCATGTCGGTGCCCTTGCACTGGACCGACGACGGCCTGCCGGTGGGTATGCATTTCATGGCCCGATTTGGCGATGAAAGCACACTGTTCCGCCTGGCTGGACAGTTGGAGCGGGCCCGCCCCTGGGCCGATCGCCGGCCGCCGGTGTCGGCATGATCAAAGTTGACGTTTACGTAAACGTAAAGTAAGTTCCGAAAACACACGAACAGGGGAACCGGGGGCTGTATGTCAGATCAGATCACCCACGATAAGGCCTATAATACCGTGGAGCGGGACGATTTCCGCGCCATGATCGAGGTGGACCGCTATGAAGGCCGCTCGGACGCCTTCGACGAAATCATATCCGCCACCCATGATCATTTCTGGGATCCCCTGGACAAGGCCTATATCGACTACGACCAGCCTTTCGACATGGCGGCCGAGATGATCATGCCAAAAGAGCAGATCATCGAATTGAACTCCGCCGTCGCGGACAAGTTGGACGAAGGCCAGCAGATCGCCCTGGGCAACGAGATCCAACGCTGGGGCCTGTCGGGCATCCTGCACGGGGAACAGGCAGCACTGTCGCTCAGCGCCGGGCTCTGCCATATCCTCAAGGACCAGGGCGCTCAGGAATATGCCGCCAATCAGGCCCGGGAAGAGGCCCGCCACGTCACTGCCTACCACCTCTATATCCAGAAGCGCTGGGGCACGCCCCTGCCCGTTGGCGAATGCCTGGGCGATCTGCTTGAGGAACTGGTACTGACGCCGACCGTCTACAAGAAACTGGTGGGCATGCAGATGCTGATCGAGGGCCTGGCCATGGGCGCCTTCGCCAACCTGCACCGCTATACAAATGATCCAGTGCTGAAGCGTCTCACACAGCTGGTGATGACGGACGAGGCCTTTCACCACAAGTTCGGCAAGATCTGGGCCGATAAGACCATACCTGCCCTAAGCCAGGCGGAACACGAAATCGTCGAGGACTGGGCCGCGCAGTGCTTTGAGATTCTGCTGTTCAACCTCACCAACATCCGCCAGCGCCATTACATCTACGAACAATTCGGGCTGGATTGGGAATGGGTGCGCGGCGCTTGCCGGGAAGTCTTCGGCGAGACCGAACGGCGCAATTCCCTAAAGACCGGCACCTCGATCTTCCGGGTTCTGGTGAAAACGCTGTTGAACGCCGGCATCATCACCGATCGCACCCGGCATATCTATGCCGCCTGGGTGGATATGAAGGAGCTGGCGGGCGAGGCCGACTTCATGGTGGGTGACGCCATCGCCGCCGACGGCATCGAGTTCCTGCGCGGCGTCAACGCCAACCGCAAGGTCATCGGCCAGAAACCAACCGCAATGTAGGTTCCAGCGGTCGGACGGATCTAGAGCGACTTAAGGGCTTCAGCGCATGGGGACGCGTTCTATTGAACGCGACATGCGCTAGTGTGCTTCAATGCCGCGATGAGCTTGATCGCCCCATAGGTCGCGGACACGGCCGTCACGGCCGCAACTGAAGCGGTAGAATTTGTAGCGCACCGGGTTCTTTTTGTAATAGCCCTGGTGATAGTCCTCGGCCGGATAGAATTCACCGGCATCCTCGATCGGTGTGACGATGGGCTGTTTCAGGACGCCGGAGTCCTGCAGGGCCGTTTTTGAAGCCTCCGCCAATTCTCGCTGCTCCGGCGTGGTGGCGAATATCGCCGTCTGATAGCTGACGCCCCGGTCACAGAACTGTCCGCCGCCATCGGTGGGATCAACGCTGCGCCAGAACACATCCAACAGCATCTCATAACTGACTTTGCTGGGATCGTAGAATATCTGCACCGCTTCCCGGTGCCCTGTACCGCCCGCCGTGACGGCTTTATAGGTGGGATTTTTCAAGCTGCCGCCGGTATAGCCCGAAATCGTCTTGGTAACGCCGGGGACGTGATCGAAATCGGATTCGACGCACCAGAAACAGCCGCCCGCGAAGATCGCCACGGCTTCCTTCGGTGCTTCCGCCATGGCTGCCGGCGCTATCAGGCCCATGAAGAAAACAGCCATTGCGGCGGCTAAACGAACGGGACGTAGCTTCATCGTAGTCTCCCAGATTGGTTCGAACACGAATTACCTAATGCGGCAGGCACGTTTCTACCACTCCGCCGCGATCAAATTCCCGGCATCGGAATTTTTTCCCGCCACCTCTATGGGAGGCCACCCAATCATGCTTTAAACTGGGGCCCAGAAGCTTGTCGGGCGGGGAGGCCCCATAGATGAATGATGCGTCATGACCGATCTTGAGACGCAATTCGCCGGCACCCAGGAGGTACTGGAACAGCACCGTTTCGATACCGGCAACCTGCGGGACTATATGGCGGGGAATGTGGAGGGCTTTTCCGGCGATATCGAGTTGCGCCAGTTCAAGGGCGGGCAATCTAATCCCACTTACCGCATCGATGCGGGCGGCCGCTCGTACGTGCTGCGCCGCAAGCCGCCGGGCGAACTGTTGCCGTCGGCCCATGCGGTGGATCGGGAATATCGGGTCATCACGGCTCTGGGGCCGACGGATGTACCTGTGCCGCGGACCTATTGTTTGTGCGAGGATACAGAGGTCATTGGCACAGCCTTCTACATCATGGAGATGGTTGAAGGCCGGGTGTTGTGGGACAGCACTCTGCCGGGCATGTCACGGGAGGAACGCCGGGCCGTCTACAGTTCTATGAACGAGGCCATGGCGGCGCTGCACAGCGTTGACTACGCGGCGATCGGCCTGGGCGATTTCGGAAAGGTGGGGGAATATCGCGAGCGGCAGATCCACCGCTGGAGCAAGACCTATCGACTGTCGGAAATGGACCCCATTCCCGAGATGGACCGACTGATCGAATGGCTGCCGAAGAATATTCCCGCCGGTGACGAGACCAGCCTGATCCACGGCGACTACCGCATGGACAATATGATCTTCCACGCAACGGAACCCAAGGTCCTGGCCATCCTGGATTGGGAACTAGCCACCCTGGGCCATCCAGTGGGGGATTTCACCTACACCATGATGGGCTGGCGCCTGGACAAGGATCTGTTCCGGGGTATCGCGCATGCGGATCTGGCGACCTTAGGCATTCCCAACGAAGACGAGCATATCGCCCATTACTGCGCCCTGACAGGCCGCGACGGCATCCCTGATCTGGAATGGTATCTGGCCTATAACATGTTCCGCCTGGCCGCCATTTTGCAGGGCATCGCAAAACGCGCCGAAGATGGCACCGCCGCTTCGCCCCATGCGGTGGAGCAAGGCCGCCGCGCCCGGCCGTTGGCGGAGGCGGCCTGGAAGCAAGTGGAGCGCCTGGTCTAGGGCAGGTCTGAAGAACGAGTATTGAGGAAATGAGCGCCTATCAGAACGAAACCATCCCCGTGCGCGAGGCTCACCGCCTGGACGAAGAGAAACTGCGCGCCTATTTGGCCGGCCATATGGATGGCGTCGGCAATGACATCACGTTGCACCAATTCGCCGTGGGTCAGTCCAACCCTACTTACATGGTGAAAACGGGGGACCGCAAATATGTCCTGCGCAAGAAACCGCCCGGCACCCTGTTGCCCTCGGCGCATGCGGTGGACCGGGAATACCGGGTGATCACGGCCCTGGGCCCCACCCCGGTGCCGGTACCAAAAACGTACCTTTTGTGCGAGGACGAGGACGTGGCCGGCACCGCATTCTACGTCATGGACATGGTGGACGGCCGCATTCTGGACGACCAGTTTGCCCCCGCCTTCACGGCCGGGGAACGGGGCGCGGTCTATGACCATCTGCTCGAGGTCCTCGCCGCCCTGCATGCCGTCGATTACCAGGCGGTGGGTCTGGGGGATTTCGGCCGGCCCGGCAACTACTACACCCGGCAGATCAACCGCTGGACCAAGCAGTACGTCGCCTCGCAGACCGACGAGATCCCGGCCATGGACCATCTGATGCAATGGCTGCCCGAGAACGTGCCTGAAGACGATACCACCACCCTGGTGCATGGTGACTACCGCCTGGGCAACACTATCGTGCATCCGACCGAGCCGCGCATTGCCGCAGTTCTGGATTGGGAGCTCTCCACCCTGGGCCATCCCTTGGCGGATCTGGCCTATTGCTATGTCTCCTGCTTCATGGGCACGGGTGAAGTACTGGAGTTGCTGCCCGGCCTGCCCCAGGAGGACGAATTCGTTCAACGCTATTGCCAATTGACCGGCCGCGGCGGCATACCCGATTGGACCTTCTACAAGGTGTTCCAACTGTTCCGCCTGGCTGCCATCGTACAGGGCGTCTATAAGCGGGGCCTGGACGGCATCGCCTCCTCCGCCAAGGCGGTGACCTACGGCGATAAGTGCCGGGACAGGGCGGTCGCCGCCTGGGCCATGGTTGAAGGATAACGAAGCTGAATGGTTGATTTCCTGGATCGCGTCGCCGCCGCCGAGAAACGCAACAAAAGCTTCCTCTGTGTCGGCCTGGACCCGGACCCCGCCCGCCTGCCCGAACATTTAGCGACCCAGGCGGATGGCGTCTTCCAGTTCTGCCGTGAGATCGTCGATGCCACACAGGACCTGGTCCTGGCCTACAAACCTCAGTTCGCCTTTTTCGCCGGCCAGGGCGCTGAAGTTCAGCTTCGCGACTTGATCGCCTATATCCACGAGGCCACAGACATCCCTGTCATCCTGGATGCCAAACGCGGCGATATCGACAGCACAGCCCGCATGTATGCCGCCGAAGCGTTTGAAATGTATGGCGCCGACGCCCTCACCGTGAACCCCTATCTGGGCCTGGATTCACTACAGCCCTTTCTGGACTACAAGGACAAGGGCATCATTATCCTCTGCCGCACCTCGAACCCAGGCGGCGGCGAACTGCAGAATCTCACGACAAAGGACGGCGAGACCGTCTACGAAGTGGTGGCCCGCAAGGCGGCCGGGGAATGGAACACCAACGGCAATGTTCTCCTCGTCGCCGGCGCCACGAACCCGGGCGAATTGCGCCGTATCCGCGAGATCGTCGGGCCCATGTCCCTGTTGATCCCCGGCATCGGCGCCCAGGGCGGCGAAGTTTCCGCCATGATTGAGAGTGCGCGCGGCGGCGGGGTCATCATCTCGTCCTCCCGCGCCGTGAATTATGCCGGCACGGACCGGGATTTCGCCAAGGCCGCCCGACAGGCCGCTATCGCGACACGGGATGGCATCAACGAGGCGCTTTACGCGATCTGCAACGACATTCGGGCCACAGCCGGATAGCTAGGCCGCCTCGGCCATGGTGAAGCCCATGTTCTGGCAATCCTTGAGCAGGGCCGCGGCACCATCGGCGGACAGCGGCATCAGGGGCGGACGCATGTTGCGCCAGGCCGGATTGCCTGAATTCTGCGCCATCAACTCTTTCATCGCCGGGACCGCGCCATGGGCCTGTAGCATCAGGCGCGTGGCGGTGGCGGTTTCCTGTGCCGCTTCGGCTGCCGCCATGTCACCGGCCACATAAGCGGAATAGACGGCCTGGCACAGGTTCGACGTGGCGTTGCCGGTGGCGGTGATGCAGCCCGCCCCGCCGACGCCGAGGACGGCGAGCAGATACTGCTCCGTGCCCGCAAAGGTGCGATAGCCGGGCATGGCCTCGGCCACCGCCTGCATGGCCGGCCAGTTGCCGGAGGAATCTTTGACACCGACCACAGTGTCGGGATAGGCCGAATTGAGACGCACCAGCAGATCCACACTGATCTCAAGCCCGGTCATCAAGGGAAAGTCGTAGACCACGATGCGCAGGCGCTCATCCGCCAGTTTCTGGATCACATGGTCGAAACTGGCATAGAGGCCGTCGTCGCTGACGCCTTTGTAATAGAACGGCGGCAGCATCAGAACCTGGGTCAGGCCCGCATCCAGGGCGGCCCGGGTCAATTCAATGGTATCCGTGGGTGCGCAGCAGCCGGTACCGATCAATAGTTTTTCCTTGGCGATGCCCGAATTGGCGGCGGCCTCGATCACGCCCAGGCGCTCCCGTACGGAGAACGAATTTGCCTCACCCGTGGTGCCCAGGACGGCGATACCGTCGCAGCCATTGGCCAACAGCCATTTGTGGTGCCCCACCATGGCGTCCAGGTTGACCGTCAGATCATCGTTCAGGGGCGTGACTGCGGCGCTCCAGACGCCGGAAAGGGGATCGCTCATGGTTCTTCCTTATCCTAGGGTTCCTTGTCCAGGACATGATGCTCCAACGGGCCGGCATTGCGTTCACTGATGCAGCGGCCGCGCACGGAGATGCCAACCCGGTGTACACTATCCGCATCGCCCGTGACCAGGGGGTGCCAGTGCGGCAGGGGCTTGCCCTCTGCCAGCAGACGGTATGCACAGGTCGAGGGCATCCAGTAAAGCTGGCTGACGTTCTGGGGGTCCAGTACCACACAGTCAGGCACCAGTTCCGAGCGGCGTTCGTAGTTACCGCAGGTGCAGGCGCCGATATCCAGCAAACCACAGGCCACATTGGTGAACGCCAGTTCGCCGCTTTCAATGTCCTCCAGCTTGTGCAGGCAGCATTTGGCACAGCCGTCGCACAGGGATTCCCATTCTTCCGGCGTCATTTCCGCCAGGGACTTTCGCTCCCAGAAAGGAGTTTCGTCCCTATCCGCCATCTGGTTTATGGTGGCGGTGAATGAAGGCCTTGATGCGGGGGGCTATATTCTGCCGCCAGCGTCGGCCGTTGAAGACGCCGTAATGGCCAACGGCGGCCTCTTCGTAATGTTCCCGCATGTGATCCGCCAGGTTGCAGCAGAGATCATGAGCCGCCCGCGTCTGGCCGACACCGGAGATATCGTCCTTGCCGCCTTCGACGGTCATCAGGGCGCAGTTCGTCACGGCGCCGGGATCGACCGGTTCGCCGCGATGTTGGAAACGGCCGACGGCCAGCTGATGTTCCTGAAAGACCTTTTGTACGGTTTGCAGATAGTATTCCGCCGGCAGGTCCATGACGGCGCGGTACTCGTCATAAAATGCCCGATGCTGATCGGCGCTGTCGCCATCGCCGCGCAGGAGGTGATGGAAAAGGCGCATATGGGCGCCTACATGGCGGTCCAGGTTCATGGTCATGAAGCCGGTCAATTGCATGAAGCCGGGATAGACCCGGCGCATGAAGCCGGGGTTCGGCGCGGGCACGCGCTGGATTACCGTGCGTTCGAACCAGTCCAATGAATGGCTCTTGGCCAGCTCGTTCGGCGTGGTTGGATTGATGCGGGTATCGATGGGTCCACCCATCAGGGTCATGGATTGGGGCGTCGCCGGATCACCTACGGCGGCGAGGAAGGAAACCGCCGCCAGAAGGGGCACGGAAGGCTGACAAACCGCCAATGCATGGGCGCCGGGGCCCATATGGTCCAGGAAATCCAGCAGATAATCTATGTAGTCGTCCAGATCGAACGAGCCTTCCCGCAACGGCACGTTCGCCGCATCCCGCCAATCAGTGATGTAGATGTCGAAGTCCGGCAATAGCGCCCGCACGGTATCCCGTAGCAGGGTTGCGAAATGGCCACTCAAAGGGGCCACCATGAGCAATTTCGGCTGGGCAAAAGCGCCCGCCTCGTCCCCGGACCGGACGAAGCGCTTCAGCTGTCCGAAGGGATAGCGCAGGACGATATCCTCGCGCACGGAGACCGGCTTGCCGTCGATCACGGTACTGGTCAGGCCGAAGCTTGGTTTGTGGTAATGGCGCGTGGAGGATTCGAATATCTCACAGGCCGCCGCCACCGCCCGACCGGCGGGCGTATAACTGAAGGGGTTGAAGGGGTGGCGCAACAGCATCTGGTTGGCCTCGGCCGCGAAGCGTAGTGGCGCCATGGCCGACTTCTGGAACTCGTGCAAATGATAAATCAAACGATAAAACCCAATATTACCCAACGACATCGCGAGTCGCCCGCGCATCTAATCAGCGATTATGCTGCAATGCAACAAAAAGCGCCGAAACAGCCCATTGCAGCTGGTCATAATGTCCGACGCGCCGGCGCCAAGCCGCCAATTGGGCGATCATACCGGCTATCCAGGCCGCCACGGCCCTCCTATAATATTATGTGAAATTAACGTCACCTAAAGTCTTGAAAATAGGGTCGACGGCAAAGAAGAGGCGAAGGCGCGGACATGGCGGTCATCATCTCTCCTGGCAGCTCAAGCAGTTCCAGCAGCTCGTACAGTTCCAACCAATCCTATCAGCCGGACCCGCCGTCCCGGGAGGAGCGCCGCCGGGACCGTCGCCACCGCAAGGTCATCGCCCTGATGAACAAGGGGCACAAGCGCGGTCCCCGCACCAAACTTCGCTGCGCCGGCAAGATCATCAACAGCAAACTGATCGAAGAGGGCCGCGGTGTGGCCCATGATCTGGTGACCTATGCCATCCTGGACAAGCCGAACGAGAAGATTTTCCGCAAGGCGCTCGACCAGAAGGCCGCCTTGGCCGTCCGAGAGGCCAACTGCATTGATCGCGGCGAGGAAGAGGGCGAACCGGAATATCGCGATGGCCTCAGGCGCGAAGCGAAGCTGTTGCGCGAAGCCATGTCGCCGGCGGCGGACCATGAAGAAATAGCCGATGAACTGATCGAGATTGGCCATGGCAACTATGCATGCGCCATGGCCTGCTACTACATGGCCGCCCGCCGCCACGACCGCGCGGACTTGTTGGATAAGGCCGTCGCCCTGATCGATGACCACGGCTTCGTGCCGGAGGGTATGGAAGAAGAAATTGTCGCGCCATACAAGGACCTGGCAGCGAAGATTCGTGCGAAGCAAGCCGCGGAGGCCGCCCGCCTGGAAGCCATTGAGGCCAAGGCCAAGTCGAAGGCCGCAAAAGAGAAGGCAAAGGCGGCCGAAAAACAAAGCCGGGCCGATGCCAAGGCGCGCAAAGCGGAGGAGAGGGCCAAAGAGAAAGCGAAACAAGACGCGAAAAAGGCCGAGAAGACAAAAAAGAACGACGAACCGACAACGGTGACGAAGCAGAAACCCAAGGCGGAAAGAAGTCCTGAACCCAAGCCGTCACCGACACCGGCCGTGCAACCGGCGACCGACAGCAGGATTATTCCGCCCCCGGAACCGGATCCGAAGCATCCCCGACCGCCGCCCCTGCGCCGCCTCGCGATGGCCCTTCTGGTCCTCGCCGTGCTGGCGGGCACCGCGTGGTGGTATCAATCGACCGAGAAATCGCGCCGGGCACAGGCCCTGTTCGCCGAGGGTGCTCGCCAATTCGCCGCCGAACAATTGCAATTGGCGGCCAACAGCTATCTGTTGGCGACGCAGTTGGATGGCGAATTTCTCGAAGCCCATATTGCCCTTGGCAATGCCCTGTTCGCCCTTGGCCGGCCGGCGGCGGCGCGGGAAAGTTACGACAAGGCCTTGGCGGTGGATCCAACGGCGTCCTTCGCCCTGTTCTCGCGCGGTAAACTATCCTGGCTGCAGGGCGACCTATCCGGCGCCACGGCCGATCTGAAACGGGCAGCTAGCCTGCGCCCCGGCGACCGCTTCTTCCACGATGCCCTGGCCCGGGTGCTGATCGAGGACGGCAGGAATGCCGCCGCCGAGGCCGCCTACCGTGTGGCGTCAGAGCGCAACCCAGACCAAGACTGGCCCTTGTGGGGCTGGCTCGGCATGATCGCGGCCGATCCGGCGCGGGACGACATATTGATGGGTCTGATGCGCCGATTGGGCGCACAACGCCCCAATTCCGCCGCATTGGCCTACTATACGGGCCAAGTGCACTACCGGCGGAAAGCCTGGCGCAAGGCGATCGCCAAGTTCCAAGCGGCAATCGGGTTTTCCCCCGACGAAGTGCCGTTGGAAGCCTATCAATTCATCGCCGGTGCCTATCTGGAGCTGGGCCGGCCCGCCGACTGCTTGAAGTACGCCAAGGAATACGTGGCCCGTATCGGATTTCCATTGGGAGACGGCGCATGCAAGAAACCCTAGCCCGCCTAGCTGTCGCCGCTGCGGCAACAATCCTGTTCGCCCTTCCCGTAGGCGCGCAGACTAGAATCTTCGACAACAGTGTTGATCGCAGTTGCGTGGCGACAGAGCACCTGAAGCAGGAAACCCGGATCGCCGCGCTGCCGGCTTCTGTCATTCCCGGCTACCAGAACGCTTCGGCCGAACTGCACGGAGAGAAGGAAACCGTGTTCAAGGCGTCCGCCCAGATCGAGCAGCGGCGCACGGACGCGGCTTGGCAGGCCGCAAGTGATATCCTGCGGGCCCGGCCCTCGCTCCTGGACAGGATCAAGCGGGCGGTGCTGTTCGACCACCCTCAACTCAAGGAGGGCGGCGAAGGGGCACAGGCCGAGTTCAACCGGCTGTTCTATGAGTACGCCCGCGTCGACCCGGAATTGCTGCGCGCCGTCAACGGGCGTTTGCAATACGATGGCCATTACGACGGCTTGCTGGCGGAGACCTTGAAGATCGGCGACCGCATTGACGAACTCGAGGGCCGGCAGATCGAGTTGAACGAAGCCATCCCGGTACACTGGGACCAACAGGAAAAAGCGGCCCTAAGGGCGGCCCGGGCCTTCGCTGCCAAAGCCAAGGCCGGCCATCGCCTGTTGCAAGGGAGCGGCAAGAATGCCGCCATGACCCAGGCCATGGCCGTGGCCGGCGCCCTGGAAGCGCAGGCCCGCGGCTCCCTGCCCACCGACTTCCGCGCCGTGCAGGCCGAAGGGGTGATTATCAAGGGTTCGGTGGTGGGCCTCGCCATGCCCAAAACCCGCGCCATTATCCGCAAGGTGGACAGTATTATCCGACGGGGCGAACTGCGCCTCAGCCACGTGGACACGGACAAGCTCGGCAGCGCCGAGCAGCGGGCGGCGATGCAAAGCAATCCAGCGCGCCGACAGACCCTGTCAGCAGCGCAGCAGAATATGGGCAAGGGTCTGCATGAACTGATGATGGGGGATCTGCTGTCGCGGCAAATGCGTGGCGCGCCGGTTCCCAAGCCGCCCGATCTCGCAGCCCTGCCAGTGGGCGAGCGCAAAAGCGCCGCCGCTGCATTCGTCCAGGTCATGGAGACGGCACTGGAAAACAAGGCGGGTGAAGTGGGGGTGACGTACGATTTTGTGCTGCGCACAAAAGCAAATAGCGACGCCACGGACCAGCCGGAGAAGGAATAGCTATGACAGCAATTTTGCGACTCACCCTTGCCGGTTTCCTTCCTGCCCTGATTTTTGGCTTGGCGCACGTATCCATAGCCCAGGCACAGACTGGCAGCTGCCCGGCCCATGCCTCAGCCGTCGGCCAGGAACGATCCGGCAATACGATCAAAGTGATCTGCGAATGCGATGCTGGTTATTTCAACGTGGATGGACAGTGCCTCTCGCGCAACAAGGCGCGCGCCGAACTGAAACGGCAGCTTGAATTCAAGGCCATCGCCTACCAGGGTGCGATCGACCGGGTCAAACATACTGCCAACGCTTTCGGCTTTCATATCGATGCCGCAGGCTATGGCGTGCTGCGGGATATCAAACCGAAACTGCCCCATATCGTCGGTGGCTTGGCTGTGCTGGCCATATATAAGAATCCCAAGACGGCCGTGACCATGAGCAAGAAAGCTCTCGCCGCCGCCGTTTCTGCCACCGCGGTGGCCACGCTATTCGTTACCGATCTGCTGAACGATTGCAACTTTGCCAACTACGAAACCAAATCCCTGTGCAAGAATTTTCGCTTGGCCGTTCTCGACCTGCAGCCGCGCATTGATGCTTTCACCGCGGCCCGCGAAGAACTCGAGCGGCTGTACTGACCCGCAACAATGGAGGTCCCCATGACCAAGGCAATTTCTTACGGATATTTCCAACCTTGTTGCCGCCTAGCCCTGGCCGCCGTGCTGACGGGCTCAATGCTGTTCCTAGTACCGGCCCCCTCTAGTGCCCGCAGCCTGAAACCGTATCTTCCCTCGGCCGCGGCCGGGGCTGTGCCCCTAACCAATCAGCAAACCACGCCGACCATCACGCCGTCACTGACGACACCAACCCTGGTCGTTCCCAAGACACCGGAGGTCAAGGTACAGGTCAGCCCCGCTGTGCGTTCACCCCAGTCCGCTCAGCCTGTCCAATCGGCCGTACCGCTCAAGCGCGATTGATCGCAATCCGCAGCAACCATGGATGCAACGGCTTGTATCACATGCGAACTGCGATCCCATGGATGGGACTGAACCCAGCGTACATAAGGGCCGAGGCTTAGCGCCTTAGGCAACGATCGAATAGGGCCAGCATGGTTTCCCAGTGGCGTTCGGCGGCGCCTTTGCGATAGACAGCGCGCTCGGGGAAAACAAAGCCGTGTTCCGTCTCGGGATAGATTTCGATTGAATGCTTGATACCGGCATCCTGCATGGCGTCGGGCATGGCAGCCAGTTCCTCTTCCGGCACGAAGGGGTCATCAGAGGCGAAACCAAGGTAGACCTCGCCCTTGATTTTGTTTGCGACCAGATGCGGGGAATCCGGCTGATCGGTGATGATCTTGACGCCGTGATAGGCGGCGATGGCGGCAAAACGGTCCGGATAGGCTGCCCCCGCCGACATTACGAACTGCCCGCTCATACAGTAGCCGACGCAACCGACGCCGCCGGCGGCGGCGGCATCGCATTGGTCGATGAAGGACAGCAGCCCGGCGGTGTCGGCCACCACGCGGGCGTTGGTCAGGGAATTCATCACCGCGAACATGGCGGCGCGCTCGTTGTCGTCATCGCGGATGCGGGCAAGGTCAAAGCCATATTGGCCCTCGCGGCCGTTGCGATAGTACATATTCGGCAGCAACACGGTGTAGCCCACCGTGCCGATGCGCCTGGCCATGTCGCGCAACTCCTCGCGGATACCCGGCGCATCCATATAGAGTATGACCGACGGGTGCGGCCCATCCTGTTCCGGATGGCAGACAAAGGTGTCCATGACGCCGTCGTCGGTTTTGATCTCGGTTTCGAATTCTTGCATGGCGCATCCATCCCCTTTCAATGATTGCCGCTAGATTGACCGAACATAGCCACGTGGGCAACTATTGTGGCCCTGCATGAGGGACAACCAATTGGCGAATATTGTTTCCGTTGCGGAAGCAAATCGTTAAGAGTTTTGCTAATATGATTGCGCGCGGCGGGCATTGATTTATCGTCAATCACAGACGGTTTCCGGAAATCAGGGACGCCCTGCGCAATAGGGAAGGGCATGGCAAAACTCAAGACAATCAGCGGGCGGGAGTTGAACGACGTCCTCGACCGTCATCAGGATCACCTGTTGCTGCGCGACGGCGGCCGGATTGCCAACCTGTCCTTTTACGATCTGGCCAACAAGGAGCTGTCGCGGCTGGACCTGACGGAGGCTGATTTTACGGGCGCCAGTCTGCAGCGTGCCATCCTGTCAGAATCCATTTTCAAGCAGGCCATACTTTTCTGCGCCGATTTGCGGGTCGCCAACCTTCGCCGTGCCGATATGACCAGTTGTAATTTGCGGGGCGCCTGCATGCGGGGCGCCGATCTGAGCGACGCCATCATGAAAGACGCCGATATGCGGGAAGGCGTCCTAGCGTGGCACGACGGGACCGCTTCGCAATTCGAACACCGAAAGGCCGAGATTTCGGCAGCAATCGCCGCCCGGGCCGATTTCACCGGCGCGAAAATGACGGAGAGCTTCGTCGCGCAGACCGATTTCACCGATGCCATCATGCGCAACGCCAACCTGAAAGGGGCGGACATGCGCAATTGCCTCTTTGTCGGCGCGCAACTCGACGGCGCCGATCTATCAGGCTCGGTCATGGCCGGCGCGAATTTGACCAGCGCCGATCTGACCGGCGCCAACATCGAGGACGCCGATTTCGAAGGCGCCCAACTGGCCGGTGCCATCGTGGACCCCAAAACCCTTGAGGCGCCGGAACTGCAAAACGCCCATTTGCCCACATCCGACCCCACGGCTGCGGCACGGCTGGACGATATCCTCGCGGCGCACCAGAAATGGGCCGCCGGTGAAGGCGGGGCGCGCGCCGATCTCTCGAATGCGGATCTGGCGGGCCGGGATATGACGAAAATCAGTTTGGCGGCGGCCCTGATGCCCACCGCCATTCTGAACAATTCCATCCTTTACGAGGCTGTCCTCAGCATGGCGGATATGACGGGCGCCGACATCCGCGGCGCCGATCTTCGCAATGCAGATATGCGCGGCGTCAAGCTGGAACGGGCCACCCTGAACGATGCTGACCTGAGCGGCGCCAACCTCAGCCCACTTCATGTCAAAGGCCGGGCCGAACGCATTTGGCGCAGTAATTTGGCGCATGCCCGGTTCCGAAACGCCAATCTCTCCAAATGTGATCTGCGGGAGGCGGACCTTCGCGGCGCCAGTCTGGACAACGCAGATCTGCGCGGCGCCGATCTCTCCCGGGCGGACGTCACGGACGCTTCCTTCAGGGGCGCCTATCTAATGGGTGCTAAACTGGACGGAACCGACATGTCGACGGCAAACCTGGAATAGCCCTCAGCCGCAAACGACGCGGCCCCTCAATAGCCAAATAACATTTGCCAAGCCCGCGAACCTCGGCGCCGTTAAGCTGCGTTCAGAACCGTTTCCAAGCGCTCCGTCGCCTGTTCATCATCCAGACCTTCAACAGCCGCCAATTCGCGCATCAGGCGTTCCATGGCCGCTTCGTAGATTTGCCGTTCGCTATAGGACTGTTCGGGCTGCCCTTCGGCGCGGTGCAGATCGCGGATCACTTCAGCAATGGATACCGGGTCGCCGGAGTTGATCTTGGCCTCATACTCCTGGGCGCGGCGGCTCCACATGGTGCGTTTGACGCGCGCCCGACCCTTCAGGGTTGTCATGGCGGTCTTCATCTTGTCGGCACTGGCCAGGGCGCGCATACCGGTGGCGTCCGCCTTGTCGATGGGAACACGAAGGGTCATTTTTTCCTTGTCGAATTCGACGACGAACAGCTTCAACTTGGTGCCAACGATTTCCTGTTCCTCGATCCCCGTGATCTGACCCACGCCGTGAGTCGGATAGACCACGTAGTCGCCGACGGCAAAGCCGTTCGCGCGCTTTGCCTTCTTCGTTGTCTTCTTCTTTGCCTTGGTCGCCATTTCTGGGTCTCGTCCCGTTCTTCAGATATGTCTATGTCCCACCGCCGCTCCCGGCATCATCGTCGCCTGACTTTGGCGGGCAGACAACATGCCGGAAGGCCGACAGCGATTTCAAATTTGTTTCAGTGTCTTCGCCACGCAACCGCGCCATGTCAGCCCATGCCGCTTCATCGTGGCCAAGTGGGCGGACGCGCCAATACGTCGCCCCAATCGACGCGGCGTCATATCACAATATCGGGCGAAAATGAAGCCCGCCAAGAAATTGCCGTCGGTCCCGACCCGGCTTGGTAGCCTGCCCCGGATAGGGGCCGATCAGGATCCCTGGCCCGGCTCGGCGCTGAAATACTTCTCGAATTTGCCGGTTTCGTCTTTGTAGTCGTCCCCGTCCGCGGGGCTTTCGCCTTTTTGCGTGATATTCGGCCATTTTTCCGAATATTCGCGGTTAATTTCGACCCATTTCTCGGTATCGTCCTCGGTATCGGGCAGGATAGCCTCCACCGGGCATTCCGGTTCGCAGACGCCGCAATCGATGCATTCGTCAGGATGGATCACCAGCATATTCTCGCCCTCATAGAAGCAATCCACCGGACAGACCTCAATGCAGTCCATGTATTTGCACTTGATACAGGCATCAACGACGACGTACGTCATTCCTTATTCTCCCAACAATGAGGGCCTTCAGAAGCCTCCGTCCCAAGGGCCGGACAGGCGCGCCCTACGAAATTTCGAAACTATGGACCGGATGGCCGAAGCCGTGCAAGCACCCGTTTCCGGGCCTCGCCCCTTTCCCGGTCAGAGACATAAAGCAAGCCGCCCAGGCGACGCAACAGGTTTGCTTCATAGTCGTGCAACTCACCATCGGCATAGGCAACTTCCCAAACCATTTCGATCAATTCGATCCGCTCTTCGTGGGAATAATGATCCTTGATCACGCGGGTAAAACCCAGCAGTTGATTGGCCTCGGACTGTTCCGCCAGGGCCAGTTCATGCAGGCTTGCCGCTTCCTCAGCGTTCAGTTCGAACCGATCACGCAAAAGCGTCCCGATGGCTGCTTGTTCGGCTTCCCCGTAGTGACCGTCAAGACAGGCCGCTTCCACCAGAAGCGCCCCCGCCGCCAATTGCAACTCGTCATGGCTGTGCCGGCCTGTCGAAGCCGTTTCGGGCGCCGACGCGGCGGCAAGTAGGGCCTTGATTCGATTTATCATGGCGCGCTGCCTAACACGGCGCCCAAGCGCTAGCAACCAGCATTCCGGTGTGGCGAAACTCTTTGCCACGGGAACCGGCGCAGTCTACTTTTCCCAATGATGATTGATCGCGAAAAATTGTCCCGTATCGCCGGTGCGTGGCGGCACGGGTGGCTGTTGTTCGGCCTTGTTTGGCTGTT
Source organism: uncultured Rhodospirillaceae bacterium (assembly GCA_964344935.1). GTDB lineage: Bacteria > Pseudomonadota > Alphaproteobacteria. Next base: position 173,618 of record CAYFPL010000003.1, on the reverse strand, counting down.
TGCGCACGGTGCGGCCGCCCAGTCGGGATCGGCCGTAACCGGAACCATGAATGCCACCGCCGCCGGCGCTGTTCCCAAAGGCGCAGCCATCGCCGTCCGCGCCAGTTCGGGCGGCGCAGATACGCGCGCCGTGATGGATCTGTTCCGCGCCGCGTTGGATGATAGCGGTTATCGCACCGGAGCGGCCGCGGACTTTAACCTCACTTTCCGCATCGCCGCCGATCGCCCGCGAACTAGACGGGGCACAGCCATGGAGTTGCGCGGCAGCGAAGGCAGCAGCAGCGAAGGCGATGTGCAGCTCAAGATGCGCTGGAAGGCCACTCGCGGCGACGCCGCAGGCCGGCGCCCCGGCCGGCGCCTGACGGTTTCCATTTCCGACCAGGACCAGAATGATATTTGGCTGGCGCATGTGGAGTTTCAGAGCGGGGACGCCGACGACCTCGCCATGATTAGTGCCGTCATGCCGGCCCTGATCGCCAATATCGGCCACTCTGTATTCGCCCTTCGGGTGCCCTAAAGAGCATTATCTTTCACGCAGACGGTCGGTGGCGCGGCGCTCCCGCTTGGTTGGGCGGCCGGCGCCGGCGGCCCGTTTTCCTGGATTCTGTTCAGCGTTGATATCTTTGTCACTCTGCCTGTCCGCTTCCGGCGGGGCGAGGTCTTCATAAAGGGCCTGGGCCTCCGAGGCCGGGCCCCGGCGTTGTCCCAGATCCAGAATGCGCACCACGCGGATATGGTGGCCGCGGGGAAAGGTCAGCACGTCATCGACCTTGACCGTAGTGGCGGCCTTGGCCGCGATCTGGCCGTTGATCCGTACTTTGGCTGAATTGCAGGCTTTGCCCGCGAGGGTACGGCTTTTGAAGAAACGCGCGAACCAGAGCCATTTGTCCAGGCGCTGCAGTTCGGCCACGGCCTATTTCCGCCGCAACAGTTGTTGCAGATCGGCGAAGGCTGACACGGTTGCCTTCCGCCGCTTGGACTGGGCGCCGCGCCGCGCCGCCTCGCGCTTTCTTTGACGGCGGAAACGATAGCGTCGGCTCTCCAGTTCCCCTTCGCCACCGTAACCGAGATCCGCCAGCACCCCGTCCAAGGCTTCCCGGCCCCTACCCAATAGAGACAGCATTTCGTGGCTGGCCTCGAACGGACCCTCGCCGCCGGCTTTGTGGGCCAACTGCGCCAGGCGGTCGTAAATATCGACGCGAACGGCGAATTCACCCACAGCGCGATAGCCCAAGGCAGAAAGATAGCTGGCATCACCGAATTCGGATTCCACATCCATGGTAACGCGCCCTGGCGGCGGGAGTGCGGGTTGCTGTATTCCGGGATGGAGATGGCGCCAAAGGCGCGCTCGCACCATAAGCCGGCCCGGGCGCAACAACGCGGGGAGAAACACATCACGATAGCCAAGCCGGACGCCGAGGCGATGCAGTTTCGCCCGGTCGGCGCCGCTCAGCCCATCGATCTGTTCGGCGATCTGGTCCCTGGCCACGATGCCCAGGCCCTCGGCCAACTGAAAGGCCAGGCCGCGGGCGGCACCTTGGAACGAGGCCTCGCCCAGACGTGTGAGGGGTGACAAATTCGCGCGGACATGCGCCCGCAGCCATGATTGCAGGTGATGGCGGGCACGTTCCCGCAAAGGCCCATCCAAATGGTCGAACGGCAGCAGCGCCACCCGTGGCTCAAGCGCGGATGTACCCTGGCTCACCCGCGCCACCGGTGCGCCGTCCCAATAAAGGTGTTCGTCATCCGGCCAAGTAATCTCGTCCCGTTCCGCAGCCGCCAGTTTGCTTGCCCGGCGGGCGATCTCGCGGGCCAGGACCCGGTTGGCAGCAGTACGCAGGGCCCGGCCCTCGGCGAGGCCGGCGGCGGCATCCGGTTCGTAGCGAAGACCCGACAGCCGGCCCACATATTGCCCTTCAACCAGCACCTCGCCATCCGCGGTAACCGCGGCGAGGAGGTCCCTGCGCTCCTTCAGGCCGCGATAGAGCGCCGCCGTGCGCCGGTCCACGAAGCGCTGGGTCAGGGCCGCATGCAGGGCGTCAGACAGCGCATCCTCGACCGATCTGGTGCGTTCCTGCCAATGTTTCGCGTCATCCAGCCATTCCGGTTGATGGGAAATATAGGTCCAGGTGCGCACATGGGCGATGCGGCCGGCAAGGGTGTCGATATCACCGTCCGTGCGATCCAGGCGCCGCATATGCCGGTCGATCCAATCCGCCGGCACCTTGCCCTCATCCAAAGCCAGGAAACGGAAGACCCGGTTCAGGAGGCGATGGTGGGCTTCTGGCATAGTCTTGGCGAAATCAGGGATGCGGCAAACATCCCACAGTTGACGCACCATGGCCGGGCTACGCACCGCGTCCTGGATCGCGCTATCGGCCATCAGGGCCTCCAACGCGATGCTGTCGTCGGCATCGCGCATCAGGCTCAAATCCTCGCGCGGGGCGGCTTGGCGCAAACTGGCGAGGAGCGACTGGGCCGAACGGAAGTTCAAATCCGAATTACGCCATTGCAGCCGCCGTACGCGGGCGAAGCGGTGGTTCTCCACCAATTCCACCATCTCTTCGCCGATGGGGCCAGCGGCACCCGTGGTACCAAAGGTGCCGTCGTTCATATGCCGCCCGGCCCGCCCTGCAATCTGTCCCAGTTCGGAGGGATAGAGATCCCGATGGCCAATGCCGTCGAACTTGCGCAGATCGGCGAAGGCGACATGGTCAACATCCATGTTCAGGCCCATGCCGATGGCGTCGGTGGCAATCAGATAATCCACTTCGCCGGCCTGGTAGAGGGCCACCTGGGCATTGCGGGTGCGGGGGCTCAGCGCGCCCATGATCACTGCCGCCCCGCCTCGCTGGCGGCGCATCAGTTCAGCCAGGGCATAAACATCCTTGGCCGAGAAAGCGACGATGGCGCTGCGCCGGGGCAGGCGTGAAAGTTTCTTCTCGCCTGCATAAGAGAGAACCGAGAAGCGGGGCCGTTCGATGAACTCGGCCTCGGGCAGCAGACGGCGGATGATCGGCTTCATGGTCGATGCGCCAAGGAACATGGTTTCCTGCTCGCCCCGGGCGTGCAGCAGCCGATCGGTGAAGACATGGCCACGTTCGTAATCGGCACAAAGCTGGATTTCGTCCACAGCCAGGAAATCCGCCCGCCAGGTGAGCGGCATGGCTTCTACGGTACAGACGAAATAGTTCGGCCGGCTGGGAACGATCTTTTCCTCGCCCGTGACCAGAGCCACGGCACCAGCGCCTTTCTGCGCCACCACTCGGTCATAGATTTCACGGGCCAGAAGCCGCAGAGGCAATCCGATGACGCCGGTGCGGTGGCCTAGCATCCGCTCCACCGCAAGATGCGTCTTGCCCGTATTGGTGGGTCCCAGAACGGCCGTCACCCGGCCGCCCGTCGATTGTCCCCGATGCGCTGTCATACTGTTAAGAGATTCGGGCCTAAGGGGCCAAATTGCAACCCCGCCCGCATCAATTATCGGTTCACGATTATTGGTTCACTTGTACCGGCGGTTCGGTGACGCTCATTTTCTCAAGCACAACCTCGTCCGGCATGGCCATCATCCGAGCATAAGCCTTTTCGCTATAACCACCCATGTGAGGGCCGGGACCATCGGGGCCGGGCTGTGCCCGGGGCGGTGCCTCGGCGTCATGGGAAGCGGGCTTGCGGTAGGCGGCGAGTTCCTCAGCCGAAATGCCCGCCAGCTCCACCACTTCCGGGTCGATCCAAGCATCCCCGTCGATGGCCTCCTTGGAATAGGACAATTCCAGGGTCATATTCTCCAGCCCGGCGAAGTAGATGGATTTGCAGAAACCGTGATCGATGGGGCCCAGCACGGGGATGCCTCTGGAGCGGATCCTGTCCTGCATGGCCATTAGTTCCTCATCGTCCCGGACCTTCAGGGCCAGATGTTGCATGGCGCCAGGCGCGCAGGGGCCACCGGGATTGCCGGCATGGGTCTGGCCGATAGTGGTAGGCACCTCGGCGAAGGCAGGCGATTGGACAAAAGCCAGCGAACTTTCATCGTTCAGCCGCAGGAAACCGTGGAAGGTGTTCGCAACCCCGTGCATCCAATAGAGCGCCACCAGTTCCATGCCCAGCACATCCGTGAAATAGGCGATCTGCGCCTTGATATCCGCCGTGCCGATGGCCAGATGATGCAAACCTTCAACCTTGTTCATGAGCATATCTCCTAGTTCAGGGGAATGGCGTTGTCGGATTTTGATGCTTGATACACTTCCGATAGTTCGTCATAGGCGGCCTTGATCCGCGCCACCTGGGCGGCGTGTTCGGGGCCCGCCATAGCGATCAGGTCATGGGCGGTCCAGAAATCGTTCCGGCGACGGTATTCGCCGCTATCGATGCCAAATACCTCCGCCAGGATTTTCAGATCATGGGGGATGTTGAAGGCATCGCGGGTGTCTTCATAGCCGAAGAAGTAATGGAAATTGTCGAACCCGGCCCAGGTGATGGCGGAGAGGCATAACGAACAGGGCTCATGCGTCGAAAGAAAGAGGCAATCCGCCGTTTCTGGCCGGCTTTCCTCCGCCATTTCGTAAAATGCCTTCAATGTCGCCATTTCCCCGTGCCAAAGAGGGTTTTCCGTTTCCGCATTGGTGCCGGCGATCACCAGCGAGTGATCCGATTTCCTCAGGATGGCCGCACCAAACACCTTGTTGCCTGCGGAAACGCCCGCCTTTGTCAGCGGCATGATGTCATGTTCGATGACGTCGAGCAGGCGTTTGGCGATGCATTGTGATTGGTTCATGCACCGCATGGTGCGCCGCTGCGCCGGCCTGTCAAGGTCGGGCATGCCGCATAAGAGCGGCGAAATGGACTTATCCGCCGCCCCTGGGCTATATACGGGCGGAACAGAGATAGGAATTGTGTGATGGCCGAAGGTAGCAAAACCCCCGAGGATTGGCGCGAACTGGCCGCCAAGGAGTTGCGCGGGCGGGACCCGGACAATCTGACCTGGCAAACGCCGGAAGGCATTGCGGTAAAACCGGTCTACACCGCGGAAGACCTGGAAGGGCTGGAGAACTTGGACACCTTGCCCGGCATGGCGCCCTATATGCGCGGCGTGCGCGCCACCATGTATACCAACCGGCCGTGGACCATTCGGCAATATGCGGGCTTCTCAACGGCGGCGGAATCCAACCAGTTCTATCGCAAGGCCCTGGAAGGCGGCCAGGCAGGCCTGTCCGTGGCCTTCGATCTGGCGACGCACCGGGGTTATGATTCAGACCACCCCCGCGTCGTCGGAGATGTGGGCAAGGCGGGCGTCGCCATCGACAGCGTCGAAGACATGAAGACCCTGTTCGACGGCATTCCGCTGGACAAGATGAGCGTCTCGATGACCATGAACGGTGCCGTGCTGCCCACCCTGGCCAGCTACATCGTGGCGGCGGAGGAGCAGGGCGTCAGCCCGGACAAGCTGGCAGGCACCATTCAGAACGACATTCTGAAGGAATTCATGGTGCGCAACACATATATCTACCCGCCGGCCCCCTCCATGCGCATCGTCTCCGACATCATCGCCTTCACCGCCGAGGAGATGCCCCGGTTCAACTCGATCTCCATCTCCGGCTATCACATGCAGGAGGCGGGCGCGACCTCGGTCCAGGAGCTGGCCTTCACCCTGGCAGACGGCCTGGAATATGTACGCACGGCTGTGAACAACGGCCTGACCATCGACCAGTTCGCCGGACGGCTGTCCTTCTTCTTCAATGTGGGCATGAACTTCTTCATGGAGATCGCCAAGCTGCGCGCGGCGCGGCTGCTATGGTCGCGCATCGTCAATCAGTTCGACCCCCAGGATCCGAAGAGCCTGATGCTGCGCACCCACTGCCAGACTTCCGGCGTTTCCCTGACCGAGCAGGACCCCTACAACAACGTAGTGCGCACCGCGTACGAGGCCATGGCGGCGGTACTGGGCGGCACCCAGAGCCTGCACACCAACTCGTTCGATGAAGCCATCGCCCTGCCGACGGAGTTTTCCGCCAAGATCGCCCGCAACACGCAACTGATCCTGGCCGAGGAGACCGGCGTCACCAAGGTGGTCGACCCCCTGGCCGGGAGCTATTACATCGAGTCCCTGACCAACAGCATGGCGGAACAGGCCTGGAAGATCATCCAGGAGGTTGAGGCTATGGGCGGCATGACCAAGGCGGTGGAAGCGGGCATGCCGAAAATGCAGATCGAGGCCTCCGCCGCGCGCAAGCAGGCCCGCATCGATCGCGGAGAAGAAGTCATCGTTGGTGTCAACAAGTACCAGTCCGACGACGACGATCACTTCGAAGTACGCGAGATCGACAACACCGCCGTGCGCGAGGCTCAGGTGGCGAACCTGGAGAAGATCAAGGCCGCGCGGGACGAGGCAGCGACCCAAGCAGCCCTCAAGGCCCTGGAAGACGGCGCTAGAGGGGATGGAAATCTCCTCGCCCTGTCGGTGGATGCAGCCCGGGTGCGGGCCACGGTGGGCGAGATTTCGGACGCCCTGGAGCGCGCCTTCGGCCGCTACAAGGCGGAGGTCCGTGCCATATCGGGCGTCTATGGCGCCGGCTATGACGGCGATGAAGGCTTTGAACGCATTGTCGGCGATGTGGCTGCATTCGCCGAGGCCGAGGGCCGGCGTCCGCGCATGATGGTGGCAAAGCTGGGCCAGGACGGCCACGACAGGGGCGCCAAGGTGATCGCCACGGCCTTTGCCGATATCGGCTTCGATGTGGATATCGGGCCGTTGTTCCAAACGCCGGAAGAGGCGGCGCGGGATGCCATCGAAAACGACGTGCACGTGATCGGCGTCTCGACCCATGCGGCCGGGCACAAGACCCTCGTGCCTGATCTGGTCATGGCCCTGCGGGAGCAGGACGGCGGCGATATCCTGGTGATTTGCGGCGGCGTCATTCCGGCCCAGGACTATGACTATCTTTACCAGCACGGCGTGGCGGCGGTGTTCGGTCCCGGCACCAACATCCCCGATGCCGCGGCCAATATCCTCTCGCTCTTAAACAAGGCACGCGCCGCCGCCTGAGGCCCCCATGACCGATGCAACCACGCAACTGCTGCTCGACCGCGCCGATATCAGCCAGGTTCTGCACACTTATGCTACGGCCATCGATATCCGGGACTGGGATCTCCTTGCCACCTGCTTCACCGAGGATCTGGAAGCGGATTTCCGCGACTTCGGCGGGCGGGAAGTGGTTAAGGGACGCGAGGCCTGGGTGGAGATCATCAAAGGCACCATTCAGGGCCTCGATGCGACCCAGCATCTGACCGCCAACCATGTCCACGAGGTGAATGGCGATACGGCCAAGCTGACCGCCTATCTGCAGGCCCTGCACCGCCTGGATACCGCTCGCAGCGATCCGGAATACACCGTGGGCGGCTACTACACCTGCGAGATGGTGCGCGGCGCCCTGAAGAAAGTGAACGGTGGCTGGCGTATGCGCCGCTATGCCCTGACCGTGACCTGGCACCGAGGCAACCGGGATATCCTGCGCCAGGCCCAGCGCCGGCTGAAGAAACAATCCGGCTAGACGGGCCGGCCAGTAAGAAAGCACATTTTCATGAAAGCAATGATCGTTCCGGTGACGCCGTTCCAGCAGAACTGCACGGTGATGTGGTGCGAGGCGACCATGCGGGGCGCCGTGTCGGACCCTGGCGGCGATATCGAGCAGATCGAACAGGTGATCGCCGACAATGGCGTCACCGTGGAGAAGATCCTGGTCACCCACGGCCATATGGATCATGCCGGCGGCGTCGCCGAGTTATCCGAACGCCTGGGCGTGCCCATCGAAGGGCCCCACGAGGACGATCTGTTCCTGATCGAGGGTCTGGCGGAATCAGGGGCCAAATACGGCCTGACACATGCCCGGCCCTTCACGCCGGACCGCTGGCTGCATGATGGCGATACGGTCACATTCGGCAACGAAACCATGACCGTGCATCATTGTCCCGGCCATACGCCGGGGCACATCATTTTCCACCAGGCCGAGGCCAAAGTGGCCCTGGTGGGGGATGTGCTGTTCCAGGGCTCCATCGGGCGGACCGATTTTCCCCGCGGCGACCACGAGACCCTAATCCGTTCCATTCGCGAAAAACTCTGGCCCCTGGGTGATGACACCACCTTCGTCTCCGGCCACGGCGGCCTCTCCACCTTCGGTCAGGAACGCCAGACCAATCCCTTCGTCGCGGATCAGTTGTTCGCCAACTAACGCCTGAATCTCGAACGATCGGGCTGGTTAACTGTCGCGCGCTCTGAGTTCATCCCAGCTGTTTCAAGCGCGCTTAGCGTAGTCGACGGTTAGCCAGCGTTCTGGGCGAATCAGGACCTTTATGGCATTGCCCTGGGCATAGCGTTCGGCCAGGGCGGCGGCGTAGTCCTTGCCGCCCTGTTCGCCGAGATAGCGCTGCGCCATGGGTTGCAGATCGCCTAGCAGGTCGGAGGGCACGATGTCGGATACGGGACCTTCAATGGAAACGTATTTGTAGGGCGAGGTGGTGGTCTGAGCCAGCAGGCTGACCCTTGCGCCCACCTGCAAAATCTGCCCTTTGCGGGCTGTGCGCTGGGTCAGGAACCAGACCTCGCCGCCCGGTCGATAGTCATACCAGACCGGACTGCTCAAGGGTCCCTTGCCGTCCTCTGGTATGGAGAGGACGCCGATATGAGCGTCGGCCAGAAAGGCCTCGCGTTCCGCCTTGCTCATGGTGGTTGTCATGGCTCCCTCCCGTAATTGCTCATTTTGCTTTGCCGAGTATGATGCCGCCATGAGCGGCAAATCACAATCCGTCAGGGCAATCCTGCGGCGGCGCCCAATTGCGCTATCCATTACCGTGGCGGTGGTGATCCTGGCCCTGGCCGGGGCCATGGGCCTGAACGGCGGGGCGGCAAAACCGCAGTTCAAACTGGCGGCGGTGGAACGCGGCCGTCTGGTGAGTTTCGTCGCTGCTTCCGGCTCCTTGAGCGCTGTCACCACGGTACAGGTTGGCAGCCAGATATCCGGCCAGGTGCAATCCCTCGCCGCCGACTATAACGACCCGGTCGATGCCGGCCAGGAGATCGCCCGTATCGCGCCTGAGACATTCGAGGCCCGCCTGCAGGAGGCTGACGCCGCCATGGCCATCGCCAAGGCGAATGTGGAACTGCGCCGGGCCGCCATTGCCAAGGCAGAGGCTGCATTGGAAAGCGCCCGGGCCCGGTTGGAAACCCTGCAGGCGCAGGAAGCCGAAGCCCAGGCAAGCCTGACCAATATCAGGCGCGAGCACGAACGCCAGCAGAAACTGTTTCAGCGCAAGATCATCTCGTCTGCCCAGGTCGACGATTCCCGTATGGCCTATGATCAGTCCCGGGCACGCCTGAGGGCGGCCCAGGCAACCACCGTCGCCCAGGCCTCTGCCGTGGTCGGCGCCGATGCGTCCCTGCAAATGGCCAGGGCGGAATTCTCCACCGCCAAGGCCCAGGTCCTGCAGCGGCAGGCAGCGTTGAACCAGGCGAAAGTGGACCTGGCCCATACCTACATCCGCTCGCCGGTCTCGGGCACGGTGATCGCCCGCAGTATCGATGTGGGCCAAACCGTGGCCGCCAGCCTGCAGGCGCCTGTGCTGTTCGTGATCGCCGAGGATCTGAGCCGCATGCAGGTGGAGGTGGCCGTGGACGAGGCCGATATCGGCGCCATCCAGACAGGCCAGAACGTCAAGTTCACCGTCGACAGCTTCCCCCGCCGGGAGTTCGCGGGCGAGGTGCGCCAAGTCCGCCTGTCGCCGGAAGTAGTACAGAACGTGGTCACCTATACCGTGGTGGTTTCAGTTAACAACGCCGATCGCCTGCTGTTGCCGGGCATGACCGCGAACGTGGAGGTCGCGGTGCAGGAACGAGATGACGTCCTCAAGGTGCCGAACAGGGCGCTCCGATTTACCCCGGCCGGCGCCGGCGGTGCGAAGAAAGGCGAGAACAAACGGGATCCGGGTCGTTCGGAACGGATTATCAAGTCCTTGACTGAACAGCTAAAGCTGAGCGAGGCGCAGCAGGGCCAACTGCGCGAATTTTTCGAAGATGCGAGAAATTCGATCAGGTCCATGTATATGAGCGGCGCCAGCCGCGAGGAACTGCGCGAGGCCTTTGCCCAGGCGCGCAGGCAGATCGGACAGTCGATCCCGACCATTCTGACAACGGAACAGAAGGAGGCGTACCGCCGCATCGTCGCGGAGCGGAACGCCAATCCTGTTCGGCCCGGCCGCGTCTGGGTGTTGGACGGGAACGGCGCGCCAAAGGCCGTGGATGTGCAGATCGGCGCGTCTGACGGTGACTTCAGCGAGGTCGTCAAAGGTGAACTGGCGGAAGCGGATGAAGTGATCGTCGCCGTGGAGAAGACCGAAGAATCCAGCGGTGGCCTGTTCGGCCTGCGGTTCTGATTTGTCCACGCCGCTGATCCGCACTGAAGGCCTGGCCAAGGATTATCACCTGGGCGGCGAAGTGGTGCATGCGGTCGCCGGCGTCTCGCTGTCCGTGGCGGCCGGCGAATTCCTCGCCATCATGGGCGCATCAGGCTCGGGCAAATCCACTTACATGCACCTCCTCGGCTGTCTTGATCAGCCAACGGCAGGGCAGTACTGGCTGGATGGCAGCCTGGTAACGGAACTGGACCCGGCGGCGCTCGCCCAGACCCGCAACCGCCAGATCGGCTTTGTTTTTCAAAGCTTCAATCTCCTCCCCCGTGCCACCGCCCTGGCGAATGTGGAATTGCCCCTGATTTATGGCGGTACTAACGCCCGCGGCCGGCGCGAGCGGGCCCAAGCCGTGCTGGAACAGGTCGGTCTGTCCGACCGCCTATCGCACAGGCCGACGCAATTGTCCGGCGGCCAGCAGCAAAGGGTGGCCATTGCCCGGGCCCTGGTGAACCAACCGGCGCTGCTATTGGCCGATGAACCCACCGGCGCCCTGGACAGCCGTACGGGCATCGAGATCATGGCCCTGTTTCAGGATCTGAACCGGGCCGGCAACACCATCGTCGTGGTCACCCATGACGAGGACGTGGCTGCCTATGCCAAGCGCACGGTCCGTTTCCGCGACGGCAGGGTCATCGCCGACGAAAGGATCGCAGCGCCGAAAGATGCCGCTGCGATGCTGGTATGAGCACACTGGATTGTCTATCCACCGCCTGGGATGCCCTGCGCGCCAATCTGCTGCGCAGCGTCTTGACGGCCCTGGGCATCATCATTGGGGTCGCGGCGGTCATCGTCATGGTCGCGGTGGGGGCCGGTGCCGAATCCCGGGTGCAGGATGTGATCAAGAGCCTGGGCGCCAATTTGATGTTCGTGGTGCCCGGCTCGTCCGCCACCCGCGGGGCGAGCGGCGGCCGTGGCACCCTGCCGACCCTGACGGAGGATGACGCCAACGCCATGATGGCGGAAATCCCGTCCATCGTATTTGCCGCGCCCAGCGTGCGGGGCAGCGGCCAGGTGGTCTTCGGCAATCAGAACTGGTCCACCACCGTCTATGGCATCCGCCCCGACAATCTGGATGCCCGGGAATGGGTGATCGAAAGTGGCCGCCGCATCCGGCCCGAGGATCTGCGGGCGGCGGCAAAGGTCGCCCTGGTGGGGGATACGGTGCGCCAGAAGCTATTCGGCGACGGTGATGGTGTCGGCGAATCCATCCGCATCAAGCGCATCCCCTTCAAGGTGGTCGGCGTCCTAAAGGCCAAGGGCGAAACGCCCATGGGCCGGGATCAGGATGACGTCGTCTTCGTGCCCATCACCACCGCCAAGAAGCGGGTGCTGGGCGGTCGCCGCCTGAGCGGCCGGCTGGTGCACATGATCGTGGTCAAGGCCCGCAGCGGCGAACACCTGGGCGAAGCGGAGGCCGCAATCAACGAGTTGCTACGCCAACGGCACAAGATCAGGCCCGGCGACAAGGATGATTTTCAGATTCGCAACCTGGCGGAACTGTTGCAGAAACGAGAAGAATCCTCGCGCATCATGGCGCTTTTGCTGGCCGCCGTCGCCTCCATCTCGCTGATCGTCGGCGGCATCGGCATCATGAACATCATGCTCGTCTCAGTCACCGAGCGGACGCGGGAGATCGGCCTACGCATGGCGGTGGGCGCATCTGCCCGGGACGTCATGGCGCAGTTCCTGACCGAGGCGGTCGTGCTGTCCATTGTCGGCGGCGGCATCGGCATCGCCCTGGGCCTGGCAGGTGCCGCCGTCTCGGCCAATATCGCTGGCTGGCCCCTTTTGATACAGCCCGGCGCTGTACTGCTGGCCTTCGGGGTTTCGGCAGTGGTTGGGATCTTTTTCGGCTTCTATCCCGCCCGCAAGGCGTCTCGCCTGGACCCCATCGAAGCCTTGCGCCACGAGTAGCGCACTATGCCGCCGGCAGGCGGCCCCGGTCATGAGGCGATGTGAAATCCAATACGGGGCCGCTGGGCACCACGCCGAAGGGATTGATGGCCCGGTGGCTGCCGTAATAGTGCTCCTTGATCTTCGGAATATCCACGGTCTCCGCAATGCCCGGCCATTGGTAAAGCTCGCGCAGGTAATTGGATAGATTGGGAAAATCTGCGATCCGCTGCCGGTTGCACTTGAAATGCCCCACGTAAACGGCATCGAAACGCACCAGGGTAGCGAACAGGCGCCAATCTGCCTCGGTGATATGGGGGCCGGTCAGGTAACGGTTTTCACTCAGGCGCGCTTCCATCTGATCAAGGGCCGCGAACAGGGCATCGTAGGCAGCCTCGTAAGCTTCCTGGGTGGTGGCGAAGCCGGTGCGATAGACGCCGTTGTTGATATTCTCGTAGACCAATTCGTTGACGACGTCGATTTCCGGGCGCAGGTCTTCGGGGTACATATCGGGAAGCTCCTTCGTCGCCAAATGATCGAAGGCGCTGTTCAGCATGCGGATGATTTCCGAGGATTCATTGTTGACGATGGTCTCGTGCTTGCGGTCCCAGAGCACTGGCACGCTACAGCGGCCGGAATAGTCGGGCACCGCCTTGGCATAGATTTGGTGATTATATTTCGCACCCGTAACGGGGTCGCCGCCATCCGCCAGGACCCAGCCATTTTCCAGCATCAAGGGCTCCACAAAGGCGACTGAGATGACGGCCTCTAGACCCTTCAGAGCGCGGAAAATCAGGGTGCGGTGGGCCCAGGGACAGGCATGGGCTACGATCAGGTGATAGCGGCCCGCCTCGGCCGGGAACTCATCACTGCCGATCTGGTTGTGAAAGGCGGTCGTCGCCCGGACGTAGCTGCCCTTGCGGTTGCGGGCGGCGAAATCCTCGGTCTGCCACTTGCCCTGCACCATGATACCCATAACTGCGCTCCCAATCGGCCGAAAGATCCGACGATATAACGTCCACCACTACCTAAGGCGAGCGGCACTTTGGCACAATATTGTTCGCGACGGGAAACAAAACTGATAGTTTGCCGCCGACTGTTTCCCCACGATTGGGATCGGAGGTCATGGATAATCTCAGCGAAATGGCCGTGTTCGCAAAGGTCGTGCAGCAGCGCAGTTTCACGGCCGCGGCGGAAGCCCTGGGTGTCTCGAAATCGGCGGTTTCGAAGCAGGTCGGCCGACTGGAAGACCGTCTCGGCGCCCGCCTCTTGAACCGCACCACGCGCAAATTGTCGCTGACGGAAGTGGGAGAGGTGTTCTATGAACGCTGTGCCCGCATCGTCGAGGAAGCCCAGGCCGCGGCGGATGAAGTGGGCAGTCTGGCGGCGACGCCACGGGGCCGCCTGCGGGTCAACGCGCCCATGACCTTTGGCACCATGCACCTGGGCCCGGTGATCGCTGAATTTCTCGAGACCCACCGGGAGATCGAGGTGGACCTGGTGCTGGACGACCGGTTCATCGACCTTGTCGCCGAAGGCTTTGATGTCGCCGTCCGCATCACCACCCTGGTCGATAGTTCCCTGATCGTGCGGCGCCTGGCCCCACTGCGCATTGTTCTCTGTGCCGCGCCGGAATACCTGCGACGCCACGGACGTCCCGAAAGTCCCGAGGACCTGCATGACCACAACTGTTTCGGCTACCTCTATCGCGACAGCGGCACGGATTGGAACCTGTTGGGGGAAAAGGGGCCTATGACCATTCCGTTGGGCGGGAACCTGCGCGCCAACAACGGCGAAGTGCTGCGCGACGTGGCCCTGGCCGGCATGGGCATTGTCTCGCTGCCCAGCTTTATCGTGGGCAAGGATTTGCGCGAGGGCACCCTGGTGGATTTGTTGCCGGAGTGCGTGCCGCAGACCCAGGCGATCTATGCGGTCTACCCCCACCGTCGCCATCTCACGCCAAAAGTCAGGGCATTCGTGGATTTTCTCGTGGCGCGCTTTGGGCCGGAACCCTATTGGGACTAAGCCGCGACGCAAATGACGTTTTCCCCTGCAGACGCCGCGCTGATCGCCGCCATATCCTTCTTTGCCGCACTGGCCCAGGGCGCCACCGGGTTCGGTTTCGCCATTATCGCCCTGCCGCTGTTCTTGAGTGTAATGGACAGCCTGGACGCAGTGGGTCTGACCATCATCCTCAATCTTCTGGTCTCGTTTGTTCTGGTACCTGGGCTATGGCGGCAGGTGCCCAAAGGGCCCTTGGCCCGGTTGTCATTGGGCAGCGTGATAGGATTTCCCATCGGACTGGCAATCTTCCTGCACGCCAGTCTGGATGGGGTACGCCTTGCCGTGGGCCTGATTATCCTATTGTTCGCGGTTTGGCTTGCCGCGGGCAGCCGACAGGCAAAGTCCGTCGATGGTCCGCGTCACAAAGGGTGGATGGATGCCTTCGTTGGCATCCTATCCGGCGCCATGACAACAGCACTGGCCATGCCCGGCCCCAGCCTGATGTTGTACCTTTCCGCCATCGGCATGGACAAGGCGGCCCTGCGGGCGACCACTCTGTGCCTGTTCACCTTGTCCTATGGCACCGCATTGATCCTACAGGCGGCTGTCGGCGCCGTGCCGATCTTGATCTGGCAGACTGTCGCCCTGGCCGCCCTGCCTACCGTGATTGGCGCCTGGGCCGGGCACCGCCTGGCACCGAAACTGGGTGACGGCCTGTTCCGGACCATTGTCCTGGCCATATTAGTGGCGACGGGCCTCTACACCACGTTCACCGCCATTTTGGCCTGGGCGTAGTATCGAACTCGAATATGGCAACGTTGCGGACGATATCCGCGACAACGCGGATTTGCGCGACGAACTCTAACCGACCCGCACGCAGATCTTGCCGAAATGCTCGCCCTTAGGCAGGGCCTGAAGGGCCTCGCTCAAGCCATCGAAATCATAAACGTGGTCGTCCAGGGCGGGGCGGAAGTCCGGCCGGCCCTCCAGGTCTGCCATCATGTCCTCGAAATCGGCAACACTGCCGGTGCTGATACCGATCATGCGCTTGCGGAACATGAAGACCAAGGGCAGATTGATCTCCGCCACCGAGCCGCCCACATTGCCGATCAGGGACATAGTGCCGTCGGCCCGCGTGGCACGCATGGACTGGGCAATGGTGTCCGCCCCGCCCACCTCGACCACAAGATCAGCGCCGATGCCGTCGGTCAGGCCCAGGACCGCCTTGCCCCATTCCGGCACCTCACGGTAGTTGATGGTCTCGTCCGCACCTAGGGCACGCAGGCGCTCCAGCTTCTCCTCACTGGATGAGGTCGAGATCACCTTGGCCCCGCGCGCCTTGGCCAGTTGCAGGGCGAACAGCGAGACGCCGCCCGTGCCCAAGGTCACCACCGTGCCCCCGTCCACCGCCGTCTCCGGCATCTCGGCCAGGGCATTCCAGGCGGTAATGGCGGCGCAGCACAGGGTCGCCGCCTCGATGTCGGAGAAATGCTCCGGCACGGCCACGGAACTGGCGACGGGGACGTTCATGTATTCCCGCGCCGTGCCGTCCAGGGGGCCGCCCAGGGCGCCGTCAAAGCCTGAAGGGCCGAGATCACCGCCGTACCAGTTCTGGATAAAGCAGGGCAGTCGCCGCGATCCAATCGGCACATCCTCGACCCCCTCGCCCAAGGCCACCACTTCACCGACGCCGTCTGATAGCGGCACCAGGGGAAGCTCGCCCGACATCCGGCCATAGCCCCGATTGACCATGAGATAATCGCGATAGTTCAGGGAGACCGCCTTCATCTTCAGCAGCACCTCGCCCGGTCCGGGTTCCGGCTGATCGGTCTCGACCAGCTTCAGGCCGTCGAAGCTCCATTCATCCGTGATCTGCCATTGCTTCATTGTCATCTCCCCGGCTCCGCGATTAATCTTGTGACTCAGGGGTGCCACAAATCCAACAAGGGGCCAACAGAAACATGCTGCTTTATGACGCCGCCGCTTCCGGCAACTGCCACAAGGTGCGCTTGCTCCTCTCCATGCTGGGCATCAGCCACGAGATCAAGCCGGTGAACCTGCCTGAAATGGAACAGAAATCGCCGGAACATCTGGCCATGAATCCCCTGGGTACCGTCCCGGTACTGCAGGACGGGGAAGTCACGATCTATGATTCCCAAGCCATCCTGGTTTACCTGGCGCGCAAACATGGCGGTGAAGACTGGTTGCCGACGGACGCGGTGGGTGCCGCGAAGGTGCAGCAATGGTTGTCCTTCGCCGTAAACGAATTGTGGAACGGCCCCGCCCTGGCGCGGGCGAAACTGCGCTTCGGCAGGGACGTGGATCTGCCCAGGGCCCAGGCGGCCGCGGCGAACGCGCTTTCGGTCATGGATGTGCGCCTGGCGCAGCACGACTGGCTGGCCCTGGACCGTCCCACCATCGCCGATATCGCCTGTTATCCCTATTCCGCCCTGGCGGCAGAGGGAGAGATTTCCCTGGCGCCCTATCCCGCCCTCGGCGCCTGGTTCAAACGGGTGGAAGCTCTCCCGGGATACATTGGCATGCCCGGCCTGGGCGGCGGCTGAACGGGCCGGATGACGCGACCCGAACCAAATGAGGTGCGCCGCATCGCCTGTGTCGGCTGCGGCGTCATCGGTGCCGGCTGGGCAGCGCATTTTCTTTCAAGGGGCTATGACGTCCAGGCCTGGGACCCTGATCCCACGGGCGAGGGAAACCTGCGAGAGGCGATCCGGGCCGCGCGTCCGGCACTGATCGCCTTGGGCCTAGATCCGGACGCAGGAACCCTGAGTTTTGCCGCGAGCCTTGAAGCCGCCTGCGCCCCAGCCGAATTCGTGCAGGAAAGCGCGCCGGAGCGCCTGGACCTGAAAATCGACCTATTGGCAAAGATCGATCAGGCCTGCGACGGGGATGTGGTCATCGCTTCGTCCACTTCCGGTTTCTTGATGACCGAGATGCAGGTCCAAGCCCGCCATCCGGGCCGCCTGGTCGTCGGCCACCCCTTCAATCCGCCCTATCTTCTTCCCCTGGTGGAAGTGGTCGGCGGAGCGGCGACAGAGCCGGCGGCCGTGGACTGGGCTGCGGATTTCTACGAGACAGCGGGAAAAACCGTGATCAAGATGGAGCGCGAGGTACCCGGCTTTATTGCCGACCGCCTGCAGCAGGCCATCTGGCACGAGGCCCTGCACATGGTCGAGGCGGGCGAAGCTACGGTGGCGGAAATCGACAAGGCCATTGCCGCCGGACCTGGCCTGCGCTGGGCCATCATGGGCCATTGTTTGACCTTTCATTTGGCTGGTGGCCCCGGCGGCATGGCCCACTTCCTGGATCATTTCGACCCCGAAACAGGCGCTCCCTGGACCCGGCTGATCGCACCGGAGTTGACGGATGAGTTGCGCCGAGCCTTGATATCAGGCAGCGAGGCGGCCGCCGGCGGACGTTCGGTTTCGGAACTGGTGGAACACCGCGACCGCTGCCTGGTCGCGTTATTGCAATCCTTGGACGCCGCGCGTGGGGACGACGGCGCCATTCCCTAGGACACGGCGCATCAAAACGAACCGGCGGCCTTGCGCATATAGGGGCTGGCCGTGTGATAAAGTTTCATTGTGATGGTCCCTCGTCCGAGCCTCCAATCACAGGGTGGAACAGGTTGGCATGATGAGCAGATATTGGACCCGCATCTCCGCCGCCGCGATGATTGCGATCATCACGTTGGCACCCTTCACCGCCTGGGCCGACCGTATTGATGGTCATTGGTGCCATAAGGATGGGCGCAGCTTGTCTATCGACGGGCCGGAAATCGTCACCCCCGGTGGCAACACACTGCGCGGCCTATACGACCGCCATGGTTTCGAATATATCGTGCCCGCCGGCGAACCCGGTGCCGGCGACAAGGTGGTTATGGTGCAACGGGATGACTATCTCATCTTTGTCTGGCGTGGCCGGGACCCGGTCCTGCGCCATGACGATGCGGAGCATTGGCATCGCTGCGAGGTCAAGACGAGCTAGACCATCTTCGACTTATCGTCGATCCAGGGATGACAATATAAAGGTCCATCGCCGATGGCGGTCCGGTCAAACCGCCAGATAGCCGCCGTCCACGGGCACCTCGATGCCGGTGATGTAGGAAGCCTCGTCGCTGGCCAAAAACAGGTTGGCATAGGCCACCTCCTCCACCCGGCCCTCGCGGTCCATGGGAATGGCGGCGATCATCTGCTTTCGGATTTCGGGATCGGACGAGAGCATGGAGGTACGCATAGGCGGCATAATGCCGGGATGCACGGAATTGACCCGGATGCCGTCCTTGGCGTACTGCACCGCCGCCGATTTCGTGGCCAGGCGCACCGCGCCCTTGGCGGCGTTGTAGCCCATATGCACATAGTCCTGGCCGACGAAGCCGGAGATCGAGGAGATATTGACGATGGAGCCGCCGCCGCCCGTCTGCATGACGGGAATGGCCGCCCGCATGCCGAGGAAAACGCCCCGGGCGTTGATGTTCATCTGCTCGTCCCAGGTTTCGGTATTGAGTTTGTCGGGATGACTGCCCGAGACGCCAGCATTGTTTATCAGGATATCCAGCCCGCCATAGGCCGAAACAGCGGCCGACACGACGGCCTCCCAATCGGCCTCGCTGGTCACGTCGAGCTTTTCGAACCGCGCGGTGCCGCCGGCCGTGGCAATTTCCCCAACGACGGCCTCGCCTTCCGCCGCCAGCAAGTCCGTCACCACCACCGAAGCGCCTTCCTGGGCGAAGATCCTGGCGGTCGATGCCCCCATGCCCGACGCCCCGCCGGTGATGATGGCAACCTTGTCCTTCAAACGCATGATGTGCCTCCTAATCTTTTGTCCCTATGACGTTATTCGATGGCCTCCGCCTGCCGCAAGCCGTGGATCATGGAACTCTTCAATAGGAAGTCCCGGGCCAGCGCCGGCGTTGCGGCTGTCTTCTGCATCTCGGCCAGGGACCGGGCGCGGGCTTCGGGGTCCTTCTCGGTCATGCGTTTGCGGTTGCGGTCGGCCTGCTGCAGGCTCGCGGTCTCGACCACCGGGCGGCGCTGCCGGGTGTATTGGTCCAACAGCGCCGGATCGGCGCCCCGCCACACTTGGGCCAGCTTGTCCACCAGGTTGAAGGCATCGTGGATGCCGCCGTTCAGGCCCATGCCGCCCGAGGGCGTGTTGAGGTGCGCCGCATCGCCCGCCAGCAGCACCCGGCCGGACCTGAAATCGTCGACAATGCGCTGGTGCACGCGATAGGGCCGCCGATCGATGATCTCGAAAGGTTCAGGGTTAGGCACGATCTCGTTCAGCTGTTCCTGCACCCGGCCATCGGCAATGGCCTCATCGAAACTGAGGTTGGGGTCGTAATAGAGGCTGCAGCGCCAGAATTCCTTTAGCCGCAGCAGTGAGAAGTTGCCTTCCGGGCTCCAGCAATAATTGACGTTGGACAGGCCCTCCAGATGCTTATGGAAGGGAAAAGTGGTGGAGACCAAAACCGTGGTCTCGGGGTAGGTCATGCCGCGGAATTCAAGGCCCAGGGCCTGACGGACGACGCTACCGGCGCCATCAGCGCCGATCACGTATGATGCCGTGAAAGTCTCGTGGTCGTCGCCATTCACTGTCACGACTACCCGGTCGCCGCTCTGTTGCAAGCCCGCCACCCTGGCATTGAAGCGGATCTCCACCAACGCCTCGTCCGCCAGACGGTCGGCCACGATGCGGGCCAGCTTCGCCTGCTCGCACTGCAGGCGGTAGGGATGGCTGGTGACATCGCTAATGACGGATAGATCGAACAACGCGTGTTCACCGCCGGGATGCATGCGGATCTGCCAGGTGGGACAGACCAGGCCCTGTTCGATCAGCGGCGCGGTAACGCCGAACGGTTCAAGCATGTCCAGGGTGGGAGGATGAAAGGTGGAGGCGCGCAAGTCGTCGTTGATCCCGGCCTCCGCTTCGAGAACCAGGACAGGTATCTCCCGCGTCGCCAGTAACATGGCCGTGACCAGACCCACAGGCCCCGCACCGACGACAATGACTCGTTCCGACAATGGCTTTTCCCCGCTTGTATTGTAGGGGGAAGAATAGTCCTATGCCGGGCGATGACAATACGCACTGAATACGCCCCCAAAGGCCTGATTGGCGTCCTGACGCCACAGGCGAACACCACGGTGGAGCCGGAGTTCGCCATTCTGTGCCCGGCCGGCTATGGCATTATCAATGCCCGCCTGACCTCTCAAAAGGCCGGCATGGAAGACCGCCTGCGAGACTACGGCGCCAATATCGAGGCTGAGATCGGGCAATTCAACAATGCCCCTATCGGTGCAGTGGCTCTGGCGGTGACCGGGGTTTCTTACCTATTGGGCCGCGAAGTCGAGGATGAACTGGTGTCGCGTATCGCCGCATCCGGACGTCCGCCACTCGTGACCACGGCTCTGGCGGTCTGCGATGCTTTGCATCAGTTACAGGTGGGCAAGATCGCTCTGCTTTCGCCCTATCCCGAATCGTTGACAGCGAAGAGCGCCGCATATTGGACGTCCAGGGGTTTCGAAGTGGGCGAAATTTGCCAGTTGCAACCGGATCCGGATACTTTCCACCCAATTTATGCCATGACCTCCCAAATGGCTGAGGCGGCGTTGGATGACATGCAGACCACGGATGCCGATGCCATCCTGATGCTGGGTACAGGTTTGCCGACGCTTGCGCCCCTTGCAGCCCGAGCGGGATGGGACGGCCCGCCCGTTCTGTCGACCATGTTTTGCCTGGTCTGGCGGTCGGTCCTTGCAGCATCGGAACAGACACCGGATCGAGACAGCCTGGATCATTGGCGCGACAGACTTGCCCAACAGATGAAAGATCTGACATGACCGATAACGCCCGCGACTACCTCGCCATCGATGCTGTCGTCAATATCCAGACGGCGGAGGCCCTGGCCCATCGGCCGGCGGATCGCCAGGCGTTCTATCAAGACAAGATCGGCGTGGATGACACCACCTATGCCGGCATCCCCCACGAAGAGATGTTGCGGCGCATGGATGCAGCCGGGATCGAACGCTCATTCCTGATCGCCGCCAAGGCCGGGCCCCATGGCCATCGGGCCTCGTTTCATGTGCCCTACGACATCGTCGCTGCAGCCGTAAGAGAGCACCCGGATCGATTTTCCGCCCTGGCTGGCGTTGACCCGACCGAGGGCATGAACGGCGTCCGTGCCCTGCAACGGGCGGTGGAGGACCATGGCTTTATCGGCGCGCACTCGTACCCCCATTGGTTCGAGCTGGCGCCCGATCATGCGCGTTATTATCCGTTCTATGCCAAATGCGTGGAGCTGGATGTACCCATGCAATTGCAGGTCGGCCAATCCCTCCTCTACACCGAGGATCTGCCCCGGCGCAGCACCGGCCGGCCCATTACGCTGGATGGCGTTGCCTGCGATTTTCCAGAGTTAAAGCTGATCGGCATTCATGTGGGCATCCCCTGGACCCAGGAAATGATCGCCATGGCCTGGAAGCACAAGAATGTCTTCATCGGCACCGACGCCCACAGCCCGAAATACTGGCCAGCGGAACTGATCCACTACATCAACTCTTACGGCCAAGACAAAGTCATCTTCGGCACCGATTTCCCCATCCTGCAATTCGAACGCACGATCCAGGAGATCGAGGCGCTGGAGCTGCGGCCCGGCCCTTTGCGCAAGCTGTTGCGGGACAATGTTCAGCGCATCTACGGGTTGCCGTCTTAGCGTATGACGAGAGCAACATTGATCAGCCTGCTTAAGGGCGTCCTATTCCGCAATTGCCAAGCGCTAAACCTCGCGGCCGAACCGCTGGCCCAACTTGACCGCCGCCCAAGTCATGGGGAAATAGGCCAGGACCAGGTCGAGGACGATGAACCAATAGGGCGCCGGAATCGAGACGGTGGCCAGGACGCCGCCAGCGAAGAACACCCCGGCAACGATGTACGGCAGCCGTGCCCGGCTGCTAGCCGCTAACAGGTATACGAAAAGCGCGCCCGCGAAGGTGCCCAGCGCATGGGCAAGAAACGGAAATATGAAATGTTTGGTCTCGAACAGGTGGAGAGATTCAGCGATGCTCTCGGAGCTGGCCACATCCACTCCTGGCGGCGGCGGCACGATGTAGGGCCCGATAAGAACGATCCCCATATTTATCGCTCCGCCCAATAGGATCCCCGCAATGATGACGGCGGTGTTTCGCAGCACCTTCCCCAATTGCATCGCCCGCACGTCCCCATCCCAAGGCCAATCCCTTGGCCCCGAATGTATCGGAATCAGGCGCGAATGCCCACATGAGGCAATGGGAGCTTCTAGTCGAAATCTCCGGCCAGGGCCTGTCGGGTTTCCTCCGACATCACCGCCATATGGGCATATTGAGGATGCTCGATGGCGGCGATGATGCGGGCACCGGGCTGCTTGAAAGCAG
This sequence comes from uncultured Rhodospirillaceae bacterium, assembly GCA_964344935.1. GTDB lineage: Bacteria > Pseudomonadota > Alphaproteobacteria. The sequence goes on along the minus strand of CAYFPL010000003.1, from coordinate 150,837 downwards.
CGACCTGGCCGACAGTGAAAGGGAAATGCAGAAAGTGAATTGACGAGGTTTTGCCGTCGTCGCGGGTGCGCTCGACGCCGTCGGCAACTTCCGACACCGCCATGATCTTTTCGCCGGCAACCTCCAGGCTGACCGTTTCTTCCACGCCGCCCAGGCGGGCCAGCTGTTCGGCGCGGCGTGCCGGATCGGCAATCTCGAACATCAGGGTCGCCACCAGTTCCCGGCCCTGGGGGATCAGCGGGTTGTAGGCGGCAAGTTCGTCCGCAATCTGTTCTTCGCCGCCCTTTTCGATCCACAGCATCTCGTGGATCTGGGACAGCATGGTTTCATAGTTCTCGAAATAAAAGGCGGCGACGGGTCCGACCTCCATGCGGCGGGGCCGCTTCATCTCGATTACCGCGCGGCGGCGGACCGCCCGCTCGGCACCATAGGCGTCGAGGGACAAGATGTCGGCGCGATCGATGCGGCGTTTGGCGCTCATGTCTTCGGGCTCTCGATCTGTTGCAGGCCAAAGGCCTGGGCCAATAATAGAATGGGATGGGGCGCAGTCCTGGGTATGTTCTCGTCCAGGCGTTCCATGCCCTGGCGCAAATGGGTGGCGGCCAGGGGGCATTCGGAGACGACCCAGGCGCTGTCCGACTTCAAGGCCTGGCGGGCGGCCGGTTTGCCAACCTTGAGGGCCACGTCGAAATTGTCCTTCATAATGCCCCAGGCACCGCCATGGCCCGAGCATCGCTCCACCACGGTGACCTCCGTATCAGGGATCAGGCGCAGCATCTCGGCCCCCTTGGCGCCCATGTTCTGGGCTCGGGCGTGGCAAGCCAGATGCAAAGTGACATTGCCCCCCAATGGCTGCAGCCCATCCGCCAGGCCATCCTCCTTGGCCAGGGCGACCATGTATTCGGTGATGTCATAGGTGTGCTCGGCCAGGCGGCGGACATCCGCGTCATTGGGCAACAGCAATGGCCATTCGAATTTCAACATCAGGGCGCAGGACGGCACCAGGGCGATGATGGCATGGCCCTGGTCGATCCAATCCGCCATTTCCCTCGCCACCTTCTCGGCATTGCGGGCGACCTGTTCCAGATTGCCCTGCTCCCATTGCGGCATGCCGCAGCAGGAGGGATAGACCACTTCCGTTGCCACACCGTTATGGGCCAGGACGGCACGGGCCGCCGTGCCCATGGCCGGTTCGTTGTAATTGGCGAAACATGTGGCGTAGATCACCGCCTTGCGGCCATGGCCGGGCGCCTTCGCATTCACGGCCGGGACTTTCGCGGCAAGATCCATGAAGGTCTCGCCGTGGAACTTCGGCAATGCCGCTTCGGGGTGGATGCCGCCCACGTCCGCCAGCATGTTACGCATGCCGAAGTTGTCCTCCGCCGTGGCCCAATTGGCAAGAGCGGCCATCCGACCGGCCCATTTGCCGTTGCGGTCGGTCTTGGCCAGTTGCGTTTCGCGAAAACCCTTTTTGCCCCGCGCCTGTTCGGCGGCGCGGTAACGCAGCATCAAATGGGGAAAATCCAGATCGAACTCGTGCGGCGGCACGTAAGGACATTTGGTCATGAAGCACATGTCACAGAACGTGCAGGCATCCACCACCGGCTTGAAGGCTGCGGAGGGCACTGTATCCAGCTCCCCCGACGGGCTGTCGTCAATCAGATCAAACAGGCGGGGGAAGCTGTCGCAGAGATTGAAGCAACGCCGGCAGCCATGGCAGATGTCGAAAACCCGGCGCAGTTCCTTGTCGATCTCTGCCTCATCGAGATAGTCCGGTTCATTCCACGCGATAGGGTGCCTTGTGGGCGCTTCCAGGCTGCCTTCCTTGCTCATGGCGTGCAATTTCCTCCCTTGCCCGAAAATAGCTGGCTGTAAAAGAAAGGGGGAGCCGTAACGGCACCCCCCATCCCAATCAGTTCTGAACGCGAACTAGTCGTCGAGCGTGTCCAGGGCCTTCTGGAATCGTCCTGCATGGCTCTTTTCGGCCTTGGCGAGCGTCTCGAACCAATCGGCAATCTCGTCGAAACCTTCATCGCGGGCGGTCCGCGTCATACCCGGATACATATCCGTGTATTCATGGGTCTCGCCCGCAACAGCGGCCTTCAGATTCTGCGCCGTGGTGCCAATGGGCTCGCCGGTGGCCGGGTCGCCGGTCTCTTCGAGGAATTCAAGGTGGCCATGGGCATGGCCGGTTTCGCCTTCCGCGGTGGAACGGAATACGGCGGCCACGTCGTTATAGCCTTCCACGTCCGCTTTTTGCGCAAAGTACAGGTAACGCCGGTTCGCCTGGCTCTCGCCCGCGAAGGCATCCTTCAAGTTCTGTTCGGTCTTGGTACCTTTGATCGACATATCCAACCCTCCGTGTTGTCACTGAACCCGTCTGTTAAACCATTTGTTTCGTATTTGCCGGCTTGACCAAAGCCTCGGCCAGGCGCGGCCTGTCTTGCTTGTGGCGGACGGTTCAGCGGCCGCCGTTGAAGATCAACTCATTGACTATCCATATGGATAAACCCGAACCCACGTCAAGGCTTTTTAGAATGATCCTAAATTATTTGTTCTTACGCAGGCGGACGACAACGTCGATGTGGGCCAGCTCCGTCTTCGCCGGCAAATTCTCCATCGAAACAATATCGATATCGCTGTTGATATGTTCGTTGGGGATATCCGCGATTTCGCCTGTATCCTCGAAATAGTAGTGGTGGTGGTCTTCCATGTTGGTATCGAAATAACTGCGGGTAGGATCCACCATCACCTGGCGCAGCAGTCCCGCGGCGGTAAACTGATGCAACGTGTTATAGACTGTGGCCAGGGAAACCTTGACGCCCGCTGATTGGGCATTGTCATAGAGCATTTCGGCCGTCACGTGGCGGTTGCCGTGGCCGAACAGCAAACCGGCGAGGGCAAGCCGTTGCCGGGTCGGCCGCAATCCGACCTCACGCAGGCTCTCCATGGCTTTCCGATTGGGGCCCGTTTCCATCATGCCCAGAATTCCCGTGTTGAATGCGGACGATATGAATGGCTGCGGCGGCAATTGCTGCATAACAGCTTCTCCCGCGCACCATTTCGTCATGCCCAACTGCCTTTAATATTAGTGTATTTCCGCCGGAAGACAAGCCAACGCCATAATTAGGCCATATTTTCCAATAGTTTCGGACAAGCCCACGAAAATCGCCGAGCGCACGCGGCAGAGCGGTGAAGGCAAGCGAATGGGTTTTGTAGGCGGCTATATATCGGTTAAACTGCGCTGTCTCAAAACGGGAGCCTGCTCGGCGTTTTGGGAACGGTTTTGTGTTGGCGACAATGGTGATCGGCGGTGACTGAAAGTTTTAACTTCAAAGCGAAGTCCAGCTACGAGCGGGATGAATTGCTGGAATGCGGCCACGGCCGGCTGTTCGGGCCGGGCAATGCCAGGCTGCCACTGCCGCCCATGCTGATGCTGGACCGGATCACATCGATTACCTCTGACGGCGGCGCCCACGGCAAAGGACAGGCCAGGGCCGAGATGGACATCAAGCCGGATCTTTGGTTTTTCAAATGCCATTTCGAATCCGATCCCGTCATGCCCGGCTGCCTGGTTCAAGACGCAGTTTGGCAGTTGCTAGGTTTTTTTGCCGGTTGGTGCGGTCTGCCGGGCAAAGGCCGCGCGTTGAGCTGCGGCAAGGTCAAACTGTCGGAACAGGTGCTGCCCTCTGCCAGGCTCCTGTCTTTTGAACTGGACATTAAACGCATCGTGAACCGCCGCCTGGTTCTGGCCGTTGCCGATGCCGTTGCCAAGATCGACGACGCCGTGGCGTTCGAAGCCGAGGATGTGCGGGTGGCGCTGTTCACTTGATCTGTTTGCTTGAACAATCTTTGCCGCGGCCGTCGCTGGCGGCCGGGCTAAAACTGCTGTAGGGGTTGCCATGCGCAGAGTCGTCGTCACCGGATTGGGGATCATATCCTCCATTGGCAATAACAAGGACGAGGTCGCCACAGCCCTACGGGACGGACGCTCGGGCATCGTCGCGATGCCTGAATACGCCGAGTACCAATTCCGCTCGCAAGTCGCCGGCACTCTGAAAATCGATTTGGCAGAACATATCGATCGCAAAGCCCTGCGCTTTATGGGCGACGGCACGGCTTACAATTATCTGGCCATGGAGCAGGCGATCGCGGATTCCGGATTGGAAGCCGGCGAGATTTCCAACGAGCGCACCGGGATTATCGTCGGTTCCGGCGGACCGTCGACCTCAAACCAGGTCTGGGCCGCCGACACGGCCCGGGAAAAAGGCGCGAAGCGGGTTGGCCCCTATATGGTGACCCGCTGCATGTCATCCACCACCTCGGCGGTGCTGGCAACCCAGTTCAAGATCAAAGGCCTGAATTATTCCATCGTTTCGGCCTGTTCCACCTCGGCCCATTGCATCGGCAACGCGGCCGAACAGATCCAATACGGCAAGCAGGATGTGATGTTCGCCGGCGGCGGCGAAGAACTGCATTGGACCCTGTCGGTGTTGTTCGACGGGATGGCGGCGATGTCGTCGAAATTCAATGATACCCCCGAACGTGCCTCCCGGCCATATGATGTGGATCGGGACGGCTTTGTCATTTCCGGCGGCGGCGGCGTATTGGTATTGGAAGAGTTGGAACACGCCAAAGCCCGGGGGGCGAAGATTTACGCCGAACTGAGCGGCTATGGCGCCACGTCGGACGGCCATGACATGGTGCAGCCATCTGGTGACGGGGCCGTGCGCAGCATGCGCCAGGCCCTGGAAACAGCGAGCAAGCCGATCGGTTACATAAATGCCCACGGCACCGGCACCCCGGTTGGCGATCCACCAGAAATGGAGGCAGTAAAGACGGTATTCGGCGACGATATCCCCGCCATCGCCTCAACCAAGTCCTTGACCGGCCATGCCCAGGGCGCCGCCGGTGTGAACGAGGCGATCTACTCTCTGATCATGATGGAAGGAGACTTCATTGCCCTGTCCGCCAACATTGACAATCTCGATCCGGCTTTCGAAGGCCTGCCTGTGGTGCGTCAGCGTATCGACAATGCAGGCCTGCAGTCGGTGATGTCCAACAGCTTCGGCTTTGGCGGCACCAACGCAACTTTGATTTTTGACCGGTTCGAAGCCTAGCGGCGGGGAGTAAGATGACCGAAGGCGGCAACAATGATCAACTCATGGCTGGCAAGCGCGGCCTGGTGCTGGGGATCGCCAACGACCATTCCATCGCCTATGGCATCGCCCGCAGCCTGCGTAACGCCGGCGCTACACTAGCGCTCACTTATCAGGGTGAGAGTTTCCTGAAACGGGTCGAACCCCTGGCGCAGTCGTTGGATTGCGAATTGCTGATGCCGGCAGATGTGACCGACAGCGACAGCCTGGATAACCTGTTTGTTGCCATAAAGGAAAACTGGGGCAGTCTTGATTTCCTGGTTCACGCCATCGCCTATTCCGACCGGGCCGAGTTGAGCGGCCGCTATCTGGACACCACGCGTGAGAACTTCGTCCAGACCCTGAACATCTCCTGCTATTCCTTTACGGATTTGGCGCGCCGCTCGGCGGAGCTGATGCCCAATGGCGGCGCCATGGTGACCTTGAGCTTTCTCGGCGCGCACCGGGTGATGCCGTCCTACAACGTTATGGGCGTGGCCAAGGCGGCGCTGGAAACCTCGGTCCGTTATCTGGCGGAAGATCTGGGCAAGGACAATATCCGGGTCAACGCCATTTCCGCCGGACCCATGCGTACCCTGGCGGGCGCGGTGATCGCCGACGGCCGCTACGTACACAAATACGCCGGCGAACATGCACCCCTACCAAATGGCTTGGACCTGGACGCCATCGGCAACAGCGGCCTTTACCTGCTGTCGGAACTTTCAAGTGCGGTAACCGGCGAGGTCATGAACGTGGACAACGGCCTCAACTTGATCGGTATCCCGCGCCCGCCGTCCAACAACGATTGACGGCGCCATGGCAGACGACGGCCGCGACGGAAGCTGGCTGGAAAGCGATTCCGAATCCTTCATAGATTGGGGGCAGTATTTCGTCCCCTATCGCAACATGCAGATCCGCATCGTCTGCGACATGGTGCCGACTGCCGGGCCAGGCGAAGGGTATGTGGAGCTCTGCTGCGGCGAGGGCCGGTTGAGCGAGGCCCTGCTGCAATCGCAGACCAATGCGCGCGTGCTGGCTCTGGACGGCTCCGCGGCGATGCAAGCCGCGACAAGGGAACGCCTGGCGCCGTTCGGCGACAGGGCAGAGGTGGCGGAATTCGATATCATGGCCGACGACTGGCGCCGCTTACCTTTTGCGCCCCTGGCCGTCGTGTCCTCGCTGGCGGTCCATCACCTGGACGGTGGCCAAAAACGGCATCTGTTCGGGGATATGTATCGGGCCCTAAAACCGGGCGGCCGGTTGATCATCGCTGATCTGATCGAGACCCAGTCGGACCAGGCCACCGCCATCGCCGCCTGGTCCTGGGACCGGACGGCGCGGGAGGCCGCCAGGGCCCACAAGGGTGCCGGCGACCCCTATCAGGAATTCGTCGACGGCGAATGGAATTACTATGCCAGTTCCGAGCCCGACCCCATCGACAAACCTTCCTCCTTGCTGGCGCAATTGAACTGGCTGGAGGACGTCGGCTTCGTGGAAGTGGACGTGCATTGGCTGCTGGCCGGCCACGCCATCTTCAGCGGACGAAAGGGGGATTGATGCGCTTTGTCCTAGTCCTCTTCCTGCTGCTGGCCACTGCCGGCGCCCAGGCGCAGAGCGGCGCCATCATTTCCGGCAAGGTGCGCCATCACCCGGTCTATGGCCAAAGCGGCATGGTGGCATCCCAGGAGGCCACGGCGACGAGAGTTGGCGTCGATATTCTCCGCCAGGGCGGCAATGCCATCGATGCTGCCGTGGCAGTTGCTTTTACGCTCGCCGTCACCCTGCCCAGGGCCGGCAATCTGGGTGGCGGTGGCTTCATGCTGATCCACCATGCCGCCACCAACGAAACCCTGGCCCTCGACTATCGTGAAAAGGCGCCGGCCAGCGCCGGACGTGATCTGTTCCTGGACGAAACGGGCAAGGTGGACAAGGCCAAGGCGCGGTTCTCCCACGCCTCCGTCGGCGTACCCGGCACCGTCGCCGGCTTGGTCGCAGCACACCGCCGCTTCGGCAGCCTGCCACTGGCGGACCTGATGGCGCCGGCCATCGCCTATGCGGCGAACGGCCTGCAAGTCAGCGAAGGCCTGGCCCGCAGCCTGCAAAGCCGCAAGAAACGTCTGGGCAGATGGCCGGCCACGGCGGCGGTTTTTCTCAAGGCCGATGGCCGCCCATATGCGGCCGGCGAATTCTTGGTGCAAAGGGATCTAGGTGAAAGCCTGCGGCGTATCGCGGCGACCGCGGGCGAGGATTTCTACAAGGGCGAAACCGCCAAGGCCATCGCGGCAGAGATGGCTGCGAACGGTGGTTTAATCACTCTGGACGATTTGGCCGCCTACCAGGCCGTCTGGCGAAAGCCGGTTTTAGGCGACTATCGCGGCCATCGCATCGCCTCCATGCCGCCGCCGTCATCGGGCGGCGTGCATCTGGTTCAGATGCTAAATATTCTGGAGCGTTTTCCGCTGGCACGATACGGCCACAACGGCGCCGATGGCCTGCACCTGATGGTCGAGGCTATGAAACTGGCCTATGCGGATCGGGCCCAGCACCTGGGCGACCCCGACTTCTGGCCAGTGCCCGTAAAAGGGCTTACTTCAAAGGCCTATGCAGCGGCACTGGCTGGCGGGATCGATCCGTATCGCGCCCGCCCCTCAGCCGAAATCGGCCACGGCGACCCAGCGCCATACGAAAGCAACGAGACCACCCATTTCTCCGTTATGGACAAAAAGGGCAATGTGGTCAGCAACACCTATACCCTCAATTTCAGCTTTGGCACCGGCATTGTCGCCGCCGGCACCGGCATTCTGTTGAACAACGAGATGGATGATTTTTCCGCTCTGCCGGGGGTGCCAAACGCCTATGGCCTGATCGGCGGCGAAGCCAACGCCATCCAGGGGGGCAAGCGGCCGCTCAGTTCCATGACCCCGACCATCGTCTTCAAGGGCGAGGAGCCGCTGTTGGCCACTGGCACGCCGGGCGGCTCCCGTATCATCACCATGGTGCTGCAAATCCTGCTCAACGTGATCGACCACGGCCTCAATATCGCCGAGGCCACCGCCGCCCCGCGCATCCACCACCAATGGCTGCCGGACAAGCTTTTCGTGGAGCAGGGGTTCAGTCCCGATACCCTGGCCATTCTTCGCCAGCGCGGTCATGGGGTGACATTTTCGCGTGCTGCGGGAAGTATGCAATCGATTATGAAACTGCCGAAGAATGGCGGTTTTCTGGGTGCTTCCGACCCACGGCGCCTGGGCGCGCTGGCATTGGGGTATTAGCCGTCAGCTGTGGTGCCTAGACTCGTTCCAGGGTCTTGAAATTTCCTAGAATTTTTATTATTTCATCCGGCGAAATTTGGCGGGGGCAGCCGAATGTCACCGCTTCCGTGGCAACAATTTGTCTAACCAAAGAAAGATGAAGACGACTGTCGACGTAACGGAATTCACACCGGATTGCAAAAACTGCCATGGCACATGCTGTGTCGCCCTGGCCTTTGATTGGCACAATTACAAGAAACCCGCCGGCGCACCCTGCAAAAACCTCGGCGATGATTTTCGCTGTACAATTTGGGACAATCTGGAAGAAGAAGGCTTTATCTTCTGCCGCGGATTCTCTTGTTATGGCGCCGGTCAGGCCGTGGCCAGGTTGGTGAAGGAAGAGGGTATCCCGAACTGGAGGGACAGCCCGGACGGCGAAAAGGTGGAGTTGGGTCTGTTCCAGAACACCTACAAAGCCCTGTATGAAGACTTCAAGGGTAAGCCGGCTCCGAAGAAAGCCGAGAAATAGCCGTCACTCCTGCGGCCGGATCACGGTTTTGCCGACGATGGCGCGATCGATCAGTTCCTGTATGGAGGGCGCGATCTGATCCAGCGGGCGGACGGCATGGATCACCGGGACGAGTTCTTCATCTGCAACCATGTCAAGCACCGCCGCCTGCTCCTCCATGGTCCAGCCATTGGAGCCGATGATGTTCTGCTCGTAGGTCCAGATGTAGCGGATATCCGTCGGTGGGGCATAACCGGCGGTGGCGCCGCAGGTCAGCATGCGGCCGTCTGGTTTGAGGCAGCGGAGCGACTGAGCCCAGGTCTCGCCGCCAATGTAGTTGATGATGACATCGACACCGCCGCCGGTACTCCCCGTCATGCCCATGCGTGGCTTGCCGGCGATGGCGTGGCAGGCCTTCACCAGGTCTTCTTCCTGGGATGTATCGATGACATGATCGGCGCCCAGCTCTATGAGCTTGTCCAATTTCCACTTGGCACTGCCGGTAACGATAACCTCCGCCCCCGCCGCCTTGGCCAGTTGCACGCAACATGTGCCCACGCCGCCCGTAGCGCCCAGGATAAGGACCTTTTCGCCCGCGCCGACCCTGCCTCGCGTCAACATCATGCGATAGGCGGTGCCATAGGCGATGGGCATGGCGGCAGCATGGTCATCGCTGACCCCGTCGGGGGTGCGGATCAGGAAATCGGCCGGGATTCGCACCAATTCCGAGGCCGCGCCCAAACGGGTCTCCCCGGTCATACCCTCGCCGGGAACGAAAGGATGCGGGCAGACACGATCGCCCAGCGCCCAACCGCCGTCGACCGCGGCGCCGATCTCCACGATTTCGCCGGCGAAATCGCCGCCTGGCACCATGGGAAAGGGCGTGGGCAAACCAGTCGTGCCGCCAAGGATCATGGGATCGAAGCCGTTCAGGGAGACCGCGTTGACCTTGATGATGACGTCATTTGGCCCGCATGCGGGGTCCGGGAAATCCCCGATCGATATCTTCTCCACGCCGCCGTGTTCGTTGAATATGGCCGCTCTCATTGCTGCGTCCTCGACAGAGCCGTTCTATTGATTGCAGCCGCAAATCGAGGTCGGCTGCCGGCTTCAGCTTGTCAAAAATCGGTGTGAGGGACAACCTATCCTGGGGTGACCGGGGCCAACATTGGCCTTATTCTGACGCAAGGAAGGAAACGGTTATGGCGTTCAAGGCGTTGTTGTTCGATGTATTCGGCACGGTGGTGGACTGGCGCTCCAGCATCATAGCGGAAGGCGAGGCATTTGGCCGCGCGCAGGGGCTGGATCTGGATTGGGGCGCCTTTGCCGATGGCTGGCGGGCCAAGTACCAACCATCCATGCGGCGGGTGCGCGAGGGCGAAACCGGCTGGATCAAGCTGGACGATCTGCACCGGCAGAATCTATTGGAGCTGCTGGAAGAATTCGCCATCACCGGCTTGTCGGATGACGAGATCGAGCATTGGAACAAGGTCTGGCACCGCCTGGAGCCCTGGCCGGACAGCGTCGCCGGCCTAACCCGTCTGAAACGGAAATTCATCCTCGCCACCCTGTCGAATGGCAATGTGGCGCTTCTTGTCAACATGGCGAAACATGGCGGCCTGCCGTGGGACGCGGTATTGGGCGCGGAAGTTGCCCGCCATTACAAACCGCAGCCCGAGGCCTATCTGATGACTGCGGAATTCCTTGGCCTGGCGCCAGACGAATGTTTGATGGTGGCGGCCCACAACGGCGATCTGGTGGCAGCCGCTGGCTGCGGCCTGGGCACGGCCTTCGTCCACCGGCCTACGGAATATGGACCCGGGCAGAGCACTGACCTCGAGGCCGAGAACGACTACGACTATGTGGCCGAGGACTTCGTCCATCTGGCCGGCCAATTGGGCTGTTGATCCGGGATTGGTCCCCTGAATTCCGAGGCGACATCGGGCCAGGACATCTCGCCCCTGCGGCGAGGCATCATCCTATTCACCCTGACTTCTACAGTGGCGCTTTATGCCCTGACGATCACCATCGCCAACGTCTCTCTGCCGCAGATGCAGGGCGCCCTATCGGCGACACAGGATCAGATCGCCCTGGTGGTCACTTTCAACATCGTTGCCACCGCAGTGGCAACGCCCATGACGGGCTGGCTGGTGGCCCGGTTCGGGCAAAGGCGCCTGCTGTTGCTTTCGGTCGCCGCCTTCACCCTATCCACCCTGGCCTGCGGGCTGGCCGGTTCCTTGGAAATGCTGGTATTCTTCCGCGTCCTCCAGGGCCTCGCCGGCGCGCCCCTGGCGCCCACCTCCCAGGCCATCGTCCTCGCCTCCTATCCGCAGAGCAAGCACGGCACGGCCACGGCCATTTTTGGCATGGGCGTGGTGATCGGGCCAATGATCGCCCCCACCATGGGCGGCTATCTGAGCGAGGAGTACAGTTGGCGGTGGGTGTTTTTCATGATCGTGCCGTTCGGCGTGGCTTCGCTGCTGGGCTGCCTCGCTTTCGTGAGCGACAGCATCCGCCCACCCCGGGTGCGACTGGATTGGACCGGATTCATCGCGCTTTCTGTGGCCATCGCCTGTTTCCAACTCCTCCTAGATCGTGGCGAACGCAATAGCTGGCTCGAATCAACCGAGATCGTCCTGGAGATCTGCGCCGCCGCCTTGTGTTTCTATATATTCGTGGTCCACACCTTCACAGCCGACAAGCCGTTCCTCAATCCCCAGCTGTTTCTCGACCGCAACTTCGTCCTCGGCATGACCCTAACCCTGGTCTTCGGCCTGTTGAACTTCACGCCCATGACCTTGTTGCCGGGACTGTTGCAGAACCTGCGCGGCTACCCCGACGGCATTATCGGGCTGCTGTTGGGCGTCCGTGGCGTGGGCACGCTGTTCGGCTTCATCATCCTGTTCTTCGGCAATAAGTATGATCCGCGCATCTGGCTGGTCGCCGGTTTCGGCCTGCAGGGGATCTCTGGCTGGATGATGGTGCAGTTCGATATCAACGTAACCACCTGGGATGTCGCCTATGCCTCATTCCTGCAGGGCCTTGGCACCGGTTTTCTATGGGTGCCTTTGACCCTGGTGACATTCAACACTTTGCCGCAAAGGCTGTTCCCCGAAGGCTCGTCGATCTTTCATCTGCTGCGCAATATCGGCTCGTCCGTGCATATCTCCATATCCGTGGCCTTGGTGCTGCGCAGCGCCAAGGTCAATTACGGCCACCTTTCCGAAGCGGTCACGCCCTACGCCAAGGCCTGGCAGGCCCCCACAAACGCCGGCGCGTTTGACCTTGGTTCGGTGCAGATGCTGGCACGCATCGGCGGCGAGGTGCAACGCCAGGGCCTGATGATCGGCTATATCAATGCCTTCTACTTCTACACTCTGACGGCTCTGGCGGCGCTGCCGCTGATCATGCTGGTACGGATGAAGAAAGCGCCGCCGCCTTAGCCGGTCAAGTGCGGTCGCCCGACCACGGAAAAACCTAAATCCGGTAAACCGTAAGGGTCTCACGCCGGCCGCGGATGCCGCGCGCGCCAAGGTCTTCAGCACGGTCGACGCCGGCCGCCTCGCGGGTCATTTGCGATACCAGGATGGTGACCGGAGAGTTTGAGTCCTGCAATTCCCGGCCCAGCTCCTCCAGGCGATGGGCGATATTCACGCTATCGCCAACGATTGTGTAATTCATCCGCTGCGGGGCGCCGATGTTGCCCACAATGACAGGGCCGGTATGTATGCCGACCCTGAGGGCGAGCGCCGCGCCGGCACCATTGGCCTGGTTTGCGGCCTCCACCGCGCGTCGCATGGCCAGCGCGGCGCGGCAGGCCCGGGCGGCATGATCGGGCTGGTCTTCCGGCGCACCCCAGAAGGCCATGACGGAATCGCCAATAAATTTGTCGATCGTACCGCCTTCGGCCTCGATACAGGCGCCCACGTCGGCGAAATGGTCGTTCAACAGCCGCGCGGCCTGTTCAACATCCATGTTTTCCGAAGCGGCCGTATAACCCACGATATCGGTAAACAGCACTGTGACATCGCGCTGCACCGAGCGGTCCACCACCTCCTCGCCCTGATGCATCAGGCGGCGGACCAGGCTGCGCGGCACATAGGTTTCGAACCAGCGCAGGGAGGTAATCATCGCGTTGAAGGCCTCACCGGCATCGTTCATCTCGCGGATACGGCCGTTAGGCAGGGGCTTAAAGTCGTCCAGGGATAGATCCCGAACCCGGCCGGCGGCCCGGGCCAGTTCCTTCAATGGCTGGCTGATGTGCTTGCTCAGCCACCAGGCCAGGAGCAGTGACAGGGCCAGGGCCACGACACCGGCGATGCTGGCCCGGATCATGCGGCGGAATTCCGTCGCCACGTCGTCATCCTGAAAGTAGACGCCGATCTCCCACGGCACCTCGCCAAACCAATTGAGTCGGCGGGCGATTAGGGGGAAAGCCTCGCCGTCCGCGGTACCGATGATCTGCACCCCCATATCCCGGGACATGCGGCCGCCATATTCCGGACCCAGTTCCGGGTTTTCATAGGCCGCCAGGACGGGATCGCCGAAATCGGCGATCAGGGGCAATGGCTGCGCCGAAGAGGCATTCTTGAAGCCATCCACCAGGCGCCGGTGCGCCAGGATGTAGCGATGGTCATAGAGGACGAAGACTTCGCCTTCCATGGCCAGATTTTCTGCCGCCAGCATGGCCGAAAGCTGGGAAATGGTCACCGAGGCCACAAGCAGACCGGCGAATTCGCCGCCGCGGCGTACCACGCGGCGCACGTTCAACAGGGTCAGCGGTACATCCGGCGGGCGAAGGATGCGGCCCCAATGGGCGCCGGTTCGGGATTTCGATTCCCTGATCTGGCGGACAATGTCCGGCGCCGTTTCATAGGAGATGGCTTCCACCTTGGCGCCGTCCGCTTCCCGAGTCACCAATTGGCCGCGGCCGTCTTGATCCAGAAACACCAGGGCCCCTACCTGAGGCATACCCGCCAGGGCGGACGCCAGGGCCTGGGATAGATCCCGCTGGTCATTTAGATCGATCTGGCCGTTCTCAAGGCGCCGGCCAAGGAATTCCACGGCCGTTTCCGCCGGCCGCAACCGCTGCTCGATGGCGGATTGCACGTCGTCCAACACCGCCTCTGCCAGCTTGCGAGTCAGGGAGACGGTGTTCTCCCGCGCGCTCCACAGGCCCAAACCCAGAACCACGGCGACGGCCGCCAATACCAGGCCCCCGAACCCCACCATAAGAACCGCGCGCATGGCGAAACCCCGGCGGCGTCGGCTCCTTGTCTGCGGCGGCAAGTCAGTGCGTTCGTTCTTCTGCATCCTGCCTTCAATGTGTAGGCTTGCAAGGGCGACGTCCAGGCGCGAAACAAAGAAATACGGCCCAAGAAACAGTACAACAAAAATACATTCGAATAGATCGCGTCAAAGTTGCACGCTGGTAACCGTGAAGATGTACCGCTTAAAGTTTCTTGTCAAAAATAGAGTGAAAATCTTCTTGCGGATAAATCAACAAGGACTAGGCTGTTCGCTTTCTACCCATTGCAGCGTGGGGGGCTATGCCCGAAACTGTAAAGCGTTTGTTGGTCGTGGATGACGAGCCCGATTTCGCGGACTACGTGAAACGGACGGCAGAGGGCATCGGCTACGAAGTAACCGCCCTTTCGGATCCCAATTTGTTCAAGGACGCTTATCTCACCACTGATCCGCACGTGGTCGTTCTGGATATGGTGATGCCCGATATCGAGGGCATCGAATTGGTGCAATGGCTGGCCGAGCAGCAATGCAAGGCGCGGATTTTGGTGGTGACGGGATATAACCCCTATTACGGCAAAATGGCCCTTGGCCTGGGCGAAGTGCGCGGCTTGACCGTGGAAACCCATCAGAAGCCGATCTCGCTGGCCACTTTGCGCAAAGCCTTGGCTTAAGCCTTATAGGGATACGTTGCCAAAGCCTGCGTTGCGAAGGCAAGGCGGTGGGATTATTGTGGGTCCAGGGAAATCAGCCATCAAAATTTGGGAGTTGGGACGGTGAGCCAGGTATTGGACGGTATTCGGGTATTGGATTTCGGGCGATATATCGCCGGCCCCTGCTGCGGCATGATGCTGGGCGATCTAGGCGCGGACGTGATACGCATTGAAAAGGTCGACGGCAGCGAAGACCGCTACACCATGCCCATCGGCGAGGGGGCCGAGGGCGAGGACAGCGTTGGCGCCGGCTATGTGCACCTGAACCGCAACAAACGCGGCCTGACACTTAATCCGATGAAGCCCGAAGGCCGCGAGATCGTCAAGAAACTGGTGGCCACGGCGGACGTGGTGATTGCCAACCTTCCGGCCGAGACCCTGGTCACAATGGGCCTGGATTATGACAGCCTGAAGGATATCAAGTCGGATATCATCCTGACCACGGTATCGGCCTTTACATCGCAAGGACCCTATAGTCACCGGGTGGGTTTCGACGGTGTGGCAGCAGCCATGTCGGGCATGATGCATCTTTCGGGTTTCGAGGACATGCCCATGAAGGCGCACACCCCATGGGTTGATTTCGGCACCGCCTCGGCCGCCACCATCGGCACCCTATCCGCCCTGTTGCACCGCAATGCGACTGGCGAAGGGCAACGGGTCGAAGGCAGCCTGTTGGGCACGGCATTGCTTTTCAACAATGCCTCATTGATCGAACAGTCAATGATCGAATCCAATCGGGTCGGCTCCGGCAATCGCGGGCAGACTTCGGGCCCGGCCGATGCCTTCGAATGCAAGGACGGCTGGATCATGCTGCAGGTGGTGGGCCAGCCTCTCTACGAGCGCTGGGCCCGGCTGATGGGCAACGAGGATTACTGGCTGAACGATCCAAAATTCAAGGACGACCTGGCCCGTGGCGACAACGGCGTGGAAATCTCCGAGCGCATGCAGCAATGGTGTTCCGAACGTACCCGGGAGGAGGCCATCGCCGTTCTTTCCGAGTCTCGTATCCCCGTGGGCCACGTCTATCGCCCGGACGAGACCTTGCAGGATCCCCAGGTCCTGGAAGGGGGGTTCCTGGAAGAGGTGGAATATCCCGGCACCAGCAAGCCGATCCCGATGTCCAAGCTACACGTGCGCTTATCGAAAACCCCCGCCGCCATCCGCCGGCGGGCGCCAACCTTGGGCGAACACACCGCCGATATCATGCACGAACTAGGCTATGACGACGACGCCATCGCAGAATTGCGTGAGAAACGTGTGGTTTGAAGGCGCTTTGAAGTCCGATTAGGGCCTCTGGTAGTCCACCATTCTAAGGGCCAGGTCCGCATAACGATCGCCGATGGTCGCAGCGGATAAGGGGCCGTCGGCGCGGTACCATCCGGCGACGGCGGTGCACATGGTCATGATCGCCAACACGGTTTCATCGCGATGGGGGCAGCGAAAGTCACCCCTTTCCATGCCCTGGCCAACCACGGCCCGGAACAGGGCGCCGACCTGATCCCGAAGTTCGACAGCCCGCTCGCGATCACGGCCATCGAGGCTGCGCAACTCGGTGTTGCCTACGAATGATTCTGCCTGACGCTGGGTATGCAGTGCCACATGGGCCCGCACCATCGCCGCCAGTTGCCCGCTGGGATTGGAGCCGGCCTTCGATTTTGCCTCTTCAAGGGCAAACAACAGGTCTTCCGTCACCTGCAGGATCAGGGCCCGCAACAGGTCCGCCTTGGAGGGAAAATAGTAGTAGGCATGGCTGATCGCCGTCCCGGCACGGGCCGCGATGTTGCGCATGGAGGTGCCGTGATAGCCCTGCTCGAAAAATGCTTCCAAGGCCGCCCGCAGGACAACCTCGCGTCCCGCTGATGGCGCCGTGGCGGCCTGCGCGCCGGCCATGCCCTACTCCGCAGCCTGGGTTTGGGCCTGGGGCAGGCCGGTGCCGAAGCGTAGCAGGCGGCCCGAATAGGTTTCGGTCTGCTGATCATCCTTGATGGTGACCTCGCCATTGACCAGCACATAGCGATACCCCTTGGCGCGCTGCACCCGGCGCCATTCGCCCGCCGGCATGTCGTGGACGATCTCGTCGGGCAGCACCTCCAGGTTCTCGTAGTCATAGACGATGATGTCGGCGGGCGCCCCTTTGACCAACGTGCCCCGTCCCTGGAAACCACCGAACTGGGCCGGCAGAGCGGACAGGCGCCAATGAGCCTCTTCCAGGGATATCATGGCGTTTTCCCGCACGATCTTCACGATCGTTTCGGTTGGGTAACGACCCGCCGTGAGGAATTTGGTATGGGCGCCACCGTCGGAAACGCCGAACAGCACATAAGGATCATCGACGATCTCCTTGAGATGTTCGAGGCTGCCATTGGGGGGTGCGGCGAAGAAGTCCGTCTTCAGGTCTTCTTCCACGGCCATGTCCAACATCACGTCCACCGGATGCTTGCCGGTCTTCTCCGCCACCAGGGCCAGGGTGTGGTCCAGCCACTGCTGATTCTTTTCCAATTGCGGGCCGACGATGACAATCTCAGGCAAAGGCCCCACGGCGGTGCGGGGCATCTTTTCCTTCAAGGCCGGCCGGCGGTCGGGATCGGCCAGCTTGGCCTTGCGCTCTTCCAGGGTTCCGGTGGTGGCCTCGCACCAGGCTTCGATATCGTCGAACAGGTTCCAGTTCTCGAAGGTGAAGGTGAAGCCGGCGTCCGTCGTCAGTCCCTGGCCGACAACGCGGATGCCCCTCTCGCGGCAGCTTTTCAGCCATTTCAGGTTTTCGCGGTGGATCTCCGGCTTGTGGTCGAAGGCCTGGATTACGTTCATGATAATGGGCCGGCCGGAAATCTCGGCCATTTCTTCCATGAAGGCGCGGTCCTTTTCGTTGTCGCCCGAGACCAGCAGCATCTGCATGAATCCTTCATTGCGGCGCCGCAGCAGTTTGGCGAACTCCCGGCAGGTGTCGTCATGCATTACGTCCGAGGGCATGGGCGTGCCGTCATAATCCCGCTGCACCGCCGCCGGGCCCGTGGGCAGCATGCGCTGGGCCGACCAGCCGCAGGCGCCCGCATCCATGGCCTCGCTCATCAGGCGTACCAGCTCGGCATGTTCTTCGTCGGTGGGCTTGCGGCCGGCCTTGGCGTCCTCCAGTCCCATGACCCAGATCAGGAAGGGCGAGACCGGGACATAAGGCAAAACGTTCATGGCCTTGGGCGCCCGCTCCACACTGTCGAGGAACTCCGGGAAAGTGACCCAGTCCCACGGCATGCCCGCCTGCATCGATGCGAGTGGTATGGCCTCCACGCGGGTCATGGACAGCATGGAACGTTCCCGCTCCTCCGGCCGCACCGGCGCGAAACCGAATCCGCAATTGCAGATCACCACCGAGGTGATGCCGTGCCAGCCCGAGATGGTGCAGTAGGGATCCCAGAACAATTGCGCATCGTAATGGGTGTGCAGATCGACAAAGCCCGGCGCCACGACGAGGCCGTCCGCATCGATCACCTCGCCAGCGTCCGATGCGTCTATATGGCCGATTTCTGCGATGACGCCGTCTTTGATGGCGATATCGCCCCGGAAACGGGGCAACCGGGTGCCATCAATGATCATGCCGTTCTTGATGACGCGGTCGTAGCGGGCCATGGTGTGGCTCCTTGTATTTTCCTCCGATTTGAACGAATGTTCGAACAAATCGAATGAAGTTGTCAAGATGGCAAGAATCGGATGGCGTCGTATAAAATGCGCCGAAATCACGACCTGGGGCTTATGGGTCTGAGGATTCTAATTTGTTGAGTAAGGGATCTTTGACGATGGGCAATGTAATGGAGATGCGCCTGAGCCTGATGGTGCAGCGCTCGGCGCAGGTGAATGGGCGGGGCCTGGCCACGGATTTCGCGGGCCGGCGCCGCAATTGGGAGCAGTTCGCCGACCGGGTGGCGCGATTGGCCCGCGGCCTGCGGGACATCGGTATCGGAGCGGGCGACAGAGTGGCGATCCTGGCCCTCAATTCCGACCGTTACATGGAGTTTCTTTTCGCCGTGCCCTGGGCCGGCGCCATCTTCGTCCCCGTCAACACCCGCCTGGCCGCGCCCGAGATCGCCTACTGGCTGAACGATTCAGGCAGCCAGCACCTGTTCGTGGATGAAACCTTCGTGCCCGTTCTGGATGCCCTGAAAGACAAAGCGGAATCACTCCGCCAGGCGGTCTACATAGGCGACGACGCGGCGCCCAAGGGCCTAGAACATTTCGAGAGTCTGATCGAAGGCAAGACCCCGCTGGCGGATGCGGGCCGCGGCGGCGACGATCTGGCTGGCCTTTTCTACACAGGCGGCACCACCGGTGTCTCCAAGGGTGTGATGATGAGCCACACCAACATGGTCATGAACGCCCTCAATATCACTCCCATCCTGCAGTTTGATTGCTGGACCAATTGGCTGCACGCCGCGCCCATGTTCCACATGGCGGACGGTGCCGGTGCCTTCGCCGTGGCCATGGCGGCGGGCAGCCACTGCTTCATTCCCGGTTTCGAGCCGGTAGCGGCCATGCAGGCGATCCAGGAATTTCGGCCCAGCCATTCCGTCCTGGTACCGACCATGGTCAATATGATCGTCAATCACCCCGACGTGGGCGCCTATGATCTGACATCCCTGAAACGGGTGATCTATGGCGCCGCGCCGATGCCCGCTCCAGTGATCGAACGGGCGGTACAGTTGATGCCCGGTATCAGCTTCGTCCACGGCTATGGCCAGACGGAAGCCGCGCCTTTCCTTACTGCCCTGGATCCAAAGCATCTGGAGGCGCCCGATGCGCCCGCGGAACGGCGCAACTCTATCGGCCATGCCGGCCCGGCGGTGGATATCCGGGTGCTGGACGAGGACGACAACGAAGTGGCCCCCAACGTGGTCGGGGAAATCTGCGCCCGCGGCCTGAACGTCATGCAGGGCTATTGGAACAAGCCGGACCTGACGGCGGAAACCCTGCGCAACGGCTGGCTGCACACCGGCGATGGCGGCTACATGGACGAGGACGGCTTCCTCTACATCGTGGACCGGGTCAAGGACATGATCATCTCGGGCGGCGAGAACGTTTATTCGGCAGAGGTGGAGAACGCCCTTTACGAACACGATGCGGTGGCGGAATGTGCCGTCATCGGTATTCCCCACGAAAAATGGGGCGAACAGGTGCATGCGGTGGTGCGCCTGACGGAACCGGGCAGGGCAACGGCGGAAGAACTGATCGCCTTTTGCCACGAGCTGATCGCCGGTTACAAATGTCCGCGCAGCATCGATTTCGTGGCGGACCCCCTGCCGCTTTCAGGTGCGGGCAAAATCCTGAAGACGGAACTGCGCAAGCCCTATTGGGACGGCTACGACAAGGCCGTGAACTAGGACGGAGAGATGGCGCTTTGATCATCCGCCGCATTCGGGATGACGAGCTGGACGAGCTCATCGCCCTCTATGCCCATTACACGGCGCCGGAGAACCTGCCGCCCTTGACCACCGAACGGATCGAGGAAATCTGGGAAGAGATCGAACGCAATCCTGGCGTGCATTATTTCGCTCTGGAGATGGAGGGCCGACTGGCTGCCGCTGCCATTCTCTCCATCACGCCGTCATTCATTCGCGGCGGCAAGGGCTATGGCGTTATCGAGCACGTGGTGACCCACGATGACTTCCGCCGCCGGGGCCTGGCAAGGGCCCTGATGGAACATATTCTGGACTTCGCCTGGGACCAGGGCTGCACCGAGGTCATGCTGCTATCAGGCGCCGACCTGGCTCCCGCTCATAAGCTCTATGAAGGGCTGGGTTTCGACAAGCAACAACGCACCGGCTTCATCATCTTCAAACCGGAGGACCGGTCCTAGGCCTGTTCACACGAGCGCAGCAGGTCCCGGGCGATGACCACGTTCTGGATTTCCGTGGTGCCGTCGATGTAGTTGGCCATGCGGGCGCAGGCCAAGTGCCGGGCCAAGGGATAGTCGTGCTTGTAGCCGTTGGCGCCCATGGCCTGCATGCAGTCGGCTATACCCTTTTGGGCAGCGCGGGCGGCGAACTTTTTAGCATGGGCCGCGGAAATGGCGGCGGGTGCGCCCGTATCGATCGCCGCCAGGGCGTCATAGGCCATCAGGCGGCTGGCATGCAGGTCCGTCGCCACGTCGGCCAACTGCCATTGCAGTCCCTGGAAATCAGCCAGACGCTGGCCGAATGCATTGCGGCCGGCACAGTATTTCAGCGCCACTTCCAGGCTGTTGGCCATGATGCCGCAACACATCGCCGCCACGTTGGCGCGGGCCAGATCGATGCCGGCCATGGCGCCCTTGAAGCCTTCACCGGGCGGCAACAGCACCGCATCATCGGCGACCCGGACGTCTTCAAAGCGGAAGCCGCCGACGCCCATGACATGGGCGCCCATCATTTCGTATGGATCCAGTCGGATGACGCCGGGCTGGTCCGCCTCCACTAGAAACGTTGCAATGCCGCGCCAGCCTTGGGAGGCATCAGTCTGGGCATAAACGCTCAATAGCCCGGCCGTGGCCGCGTTGGTGACCCAGGCCTTTTCCCCGTTGATCACCCAGCCGCCATTCTCGCGCGCCGCCGTCGTGGTCATGTTGGCGGCATCGGAGCCACCCTGGGGTTCAGTCAAAAGAAAAGCGCCCAGGCAATCCCCGGACAGCATGGCGGGAAGGTAACGTTGCTTCTGCGCCTCGGTGCCGGCGGTGGCGATGGCGTTCATGAAATTGTTGTGCACGATCAAAACGAAGGCAAAGGCCATGTCCGCCCGGGACAATTCTTCCATCACCCGGGCCATGGCGGTCTTGGACAAGGCGCCGCCGCCCAAGCCCTCCTCCAACAGCATACCGCACAGGCCGGCCTCGGCCGACCGGCGCAAACCGTCATCGGGAAAACCCCGTTGCCGTTCCCATTGCGCGGCATTGGGTGCGATGTAATCGGCGGTGAAGGCGGCGGCCGCCGGGATCATGGGGTGCTGATCGGTCAGGCTGGCGGTATTTTGGGCGCGGTCCATGATACTCTCCACTATGATGTGACCGGCATATTGGGTCATGGAAAAAGGACAGACAAGCAGGATGCTCATCGCCATCGAAGGCATTGACGGCGCCGGCAAGGGTACATTGACCCGTGAATTGCTGGCTTTGGCAAAAGGCGCCGGTCTGCGCGCTGCCGCGCTGTCTTTCCCCCGCTATGGCGAAACCGCGTTTTCCGATCTGGTCGCCAAGTATCTGCGCGGCGAGATGGGGGCAATCGATCAGGTGCCCATACGCTATGCCGCACTATTGTTCGGCGGCGACCGTTTCGAAAGCCGAGCGGCATTGCTGGCCGAGATCGCCGGCCATGACCTGATCATCCTGGACCGTTATGTGGCCTCCAACATCGCCTATAACGCCGCCAAGGTGGACGGGGCGGAACGGGACGCGGTTATTGCCTGGATCGAAGAATTGGAATTCGGCCTATTCGAACTCCCCCGCCCCGATCTGACGCTTCTGATCGCCACGTCGGCGCAGTTGGCGCACCGCCTGGTTGGGGAAAAAGACCAGCGCAGCTATACCGAACAGAGCCATGACATGCACGAGGCCGACCAGGATTACTTATCCGTTGTTTCGGAAGTCTATGCCGACCTTGCCGCGGCTGGAGGCGAAGGTTGGCTGACTGTCGATCCCATGGACGGGAACGGCACTCTGCGCCCGCCCACGGACATTGCCGCCGACGTTTGGCAGCGCCTGGATTTAGGGTAGTTCGAGGCTGACGACCAGTGCGGCAGAGGCGATTACCGCCACATCGCCCAGGGCCTCGTCAGGCACGTCCAGGCCGCCCTTGACCACATCCACCGTTACCGTGCCATAGGGCAATGCGGCGGCCACGGCGTCGCGGTCGACCTCTTCAGGCTTCTGCACGCCGATGGTGACATCCACATACATGCCCTCGACACCCACACCCAAAGTGCGCAGCATGGTTAGCGAGGAATGGTGCAGGGCATCATCAATGGCCCGGCGCGCCGCCTTGGTGTAATCGCCGCCGTGCAGGTCGTTGCCAGCACCCATTTCAAGAATGACTCGTTTCTTTGCCATTGTCCGCTCCCTATGCCACGTCCAGATAGACCACGGCCGCAGCATGGGCCATGACGGTGGCGTCTGTGCCAGCCTCGTTGGGTATCTCAAGGCCGCCTTCGACCACATCGACGGTGCCGGTGCCATGTGGCAGGACGGCGAGCACTTGGGCTTTGTCGACCTGGTCGGGACGGGGCACACCGATGGTCACGGCGACCTGCATGTCATCGGCGCTCTTACCTAGGGCCGCCGCAACGGTCAGGGAATTGTGCCATAGAGCATCCTTGAGGGCCCGAACAGCGGCCTTGGTCAGGTCCGTGCCGCGAATGTCAGTGCCCATGCCGATCTCCAGCACCATGCGTTGCATCGCCATTTGAATAGCTCTCCCGTGTGTTTCCCTTCGCCATGCATTAGAGTTTCGATGCGTCCAAGTCCAGACCCGCAATATCGAAGAGGCATGCCATGGCCGATCTGCGCATTTTTTCCTACGTGCCGAACCCCCGTATCTGGAAGGCCACCATCGCGGCCCGTCTTTGTGGTGTCGAGGTCGACGTGCGGGGCGCCAAGCCGGGCGAGTTGGCCGACTGGCTTTGGGATTTCGACGCCCGCCCCCTGACGGCGACGGACCGGGAGGGGGCCGGCGGCCTGGCGCGGCAGAGCCGAACGGGATTTTCGGGACAGCTCTACAAAACCGATGCCTTCCTGGCCGCGCATCCCTTCGGCACCGTACCGGCGGCCTTTAGCCCCGATGGGGAGGTGGGCATCTTCGAATCTAACAGTATCGGCCGCGCTGTGGCCCGCCTGCGCCACCATGGACCCATGCTATTAGGGGATGATCCGTACATCGCCGCCCGCATTGACGGTTTCCTGGACGTCAGCCTGGTCTTTGCCCGCGATGGGCAGAATTATCTTCTAGCCCTGAGCAAGAACGCCATTGACGAAACCATACATGCCAGCGCCAAGGCGGCCTTCGAAACCTATATGGGTGGTATGGAGGTGGCCCTCGCCCCCGATCGGGACTACTTGGTGGGCGACGATCTTAGCCTGGCCGACATCGCTTTCGCGGCCGAGCTTTGCTCTTTTGCCCGGGAAGCAGCCCATCACGAGCGTCTGGGCGCCAAGGGCTTGCCGTTGATCTGGGATCAGGGGGCTGATGCGGCCTATCCGCGCGCCATGACGCATTTCAAGCGCCTGTGTGCACACGAGGCGTTCGTGCCGGATATCGGACCTTTCATGGAGAAAATCGAGGCCCGCCGCCAGCAGGCCGCGGCAGCTTGATCGGCCTTATCAAACAAACTAGTGACGCGCCTGGGTGGGCGGCGCTTCCTCCGCTAGGTCCAAATCCTCTTCCGCCGTCATGGCGCCGGTCGAGGCGGCGGCGAGGATTTCGCCCCCCGTGGCGCCGGACGACGTTGCGGCATAAGCCGCAAATTCCAACAATGTTAAAGCCATGCATTTGGGACAGATGTTTTCCCTGGACATCGCCTTCATCAGACCGTTGCCCACGGCATCGTCGATCAGGGCGCGAATTTCCTCGTCATACTCGTCGGCATGTTTGAAATCGTCTTCCATGATGTCCCCCGTGCCATATCATCTGGGTGGCATAGCCGCACCACGCACTCCAGGATGCAGCCTAAACCTGTTCGGACCATGAATATAGGGAAATCCAGGGATTCCCGGCTGACGGATTGGTCAATCCGTGCTGCAATCTGCCAAGCGAAATATTGCACGGAAGGAGCGGGGCGTGACGGATGCCAATGAATTGTCGGCCACGCAGGCAAGGGCGGCCCTGGATCAAGGCAAGCTTAGCCCGATGGAGCTGTACGCGGCCTGCAGGGCCCGTATCGAGGCCAGGGAAGATACCGTCAAGGCCTGGTGCCATTTACCTGAAACCGGGGGCGATCTAGACGCGCCACTGCCGGGACCGCTGTCTGGCCTGCCCGTCGGGGTCAAGGACATCATCGACACCGTTGACATGCCCACGACCTATGGCAGCGCCGCCTATGCTGACTATCAGCCGGGCATGGATGCCGCCTGTGTCGCCCTAACCAAGGCCGCCGGCGGCATCGTCATGGGTAAGACGGTGACCACCGAATTCGCCTATTTCCAGCCAGGCAAGACCGCCAACCCTCACAATCCGGGTCACACGCCGGGGGGCTCGTCCTCGGGCTCAGCCGCCGCCGTGGCCGATTGCATGGTGCCCTTCGCGTTTGGAACCCAGACGGGCGGTTCCGTTATCCGCCCGGCGGCCTATTGTGGCGTGGTCGGCTACAAGGCCACCCGCGGTAGCCTGCCCCTCTATGGCGTCAAGGCCCTGTCCCATGACTTGGACACCCTGGGCTGGTTTTGCCGCGAAGTGGCCGATATCCACCTGATGCGCGCGGCCCTGGTCGGGGCGCCGGTAGATTTCGATGGGGCGGGCCTGAAGCCCAAGGTCGGGCTCTGCCGAACCCATGAATGGGACGAAGCTGATGCCGACGGCAAAAATGCGGTGGAAGCGGCGGCCAAATGCCTGGCCGCGGCCGGTGCCGAGGTGGTCGAGGTTGAGTTGCCGGCACCGTTCGGTGAATTGGTGGAGCAGCAGAAGCTGGTGATGGCCCAGAACGCCGCCCGCGATCTGGCATTTGAATACCAGAACCACTTAGAACGTATTAGCCCGCACATTATCGGCCTGATCGAACAGGGCCAGGCGGTGGAATATGACAGTTATCTCGCCGCGCTGGCAGCCGCCGAACAGGGACGGCGCAAGTTGAATGGAATCTTCGGCTCAGTTGACGTGCTGCTATGCCCCAGCGCGCCGGGCGAGGCGCCGGCCGGGCTGGATGGCACGGGCGATCCCGTCTTCAACCGGATGTGGACTTTGTTAGGCAATCCCTGCATTAACTTGCCGGGCCATACAGGTGCCCGGGGTTTGCCGGTGGGCGTTCAGGCGGTCGGCGTCCTGGGTGGCGATGAGAAGCTTCTGGCCCATTGCCGCTGGATGGAACAACGGATCGTTTGACCGGGCAGGGGTTGATTCATCCGCGGCATTGATATAGTCAACTTGTCGAAAGTAATGGTTCGGCCGGCCAGAAAGGTGGGTCGATACGCCGCAAAGCGGCGGGGTGCAGTGGATCAATGATTGAAGTGAGATCCACGCGGGCATCCAAACACCAGCAGAACCGCTGATTTTTTGCCGCCGGCTTGGTTGTGGCTTGCCGGTTTCGAAGGGAAAGAAAAAACGGAAGACGATTCATCCGCCCGAAATTAGATTTCACTTCGGGCGGCTAGAACAGGTATAATTGACAGCCAGTTAACGAATCGTAAACAAGAACGTACGCGTAAGAAACAGCGTTCCAGGTTTCCGCAACCACAAGGTCGCTGGAATCGTGCAACGCACAACAAGCTGGCGGAATAGCCGGCAACTGGGTGTTGGGGGGATCGGTGGACGAACACCGGTCCGAATATGGCGTCGAGGATGAATATTGTGAGACGGGGTGCCGCGGCAGTGGCATTGCTAGCCGCAAGTGTTGGCGTTGCAGTTTTGTCTTCCTCTGTGGTCAGCGCGGAGGACGCAAGCGTGGGGAGCTTGAATGCGACTAGCCTCGGCGCAACCGCCATGCCTGGCAGCGTCAGCCACATTGATCCACTGAAACTGGCAAACTTGTTTGGATCACCGGAGCAAGTCAGAAAATGGCGGCCGGGCCGCCGGGATCTGCTGGATCTTTCGCTTGCCGATCTGCGCAAGGGCAAGGCGGTGGTGCCACCGGTATACTTGAGCCGGTTTCCTACCGACCTGTCCAAGGTCAGGTCGCCAAAAGAACGCAAGGATTTATTTATCAAGACCGTATTGCCGCTGGTCTTGCGAGCCAATCACGAGGTTTTGGCCGAGCGGCGGCGTATGCTGGCATTGATCGCGCTGGCCGACGATGATCGCGGCGGACTAACGCCGGAGGAGACGGAGTTCCTCAACCGTCTGGCTGTGGAGTACGACGTTCCGGGCGCCGATTTGAGCGAATTACAACAACGCGTCGATGTGGTGCCGGCCTCCCTCGCCTTAGCCCAGGGCGCGGAAGAATCGGGCTGGGGCACATCCCGTTTCGCCCGGCTTGGAAACGCGGTCTTTGGTCAACGCACATTCCGCAAGGGTTTGGGACTGGTGCCATTGCGCCGGGAAAAGGGCAAACGCCACGAGGTCAAGGCCTTCCACAATCTATACAAGTCTGTGCGGGAGTATGTTTGGAACCTGAACACGCACTTCGCCTACGAGAAGTTCCGGGCCAAGCGGGCCGCGTTCCGCAACGATGGCCTGCCCCTGGACGGCTATGCACTGACGAGCACTCTGAGCCGGTATTCAGAGCGCGGGCAAAAATATGTCAAGACCATCAGGATCATCATGCGGTCCAACCGCCTGCGTGATTTTGACGCTCTGGAGTTCGATCCCAAGGGACGTCTTGGACGGCCGTCCTAAAATCAAAGTATCGGTGCGCTAATCTGCCTGGGCCTAACCGCCTGGGACATAGAACTGTGTTCCGAACCAGCGCCAGCGGTTGTCTTTTGCCCGCAAGGTGCAGTTTATGCGGCCGCGGCCGGCGGCGAACGGCTTGTCCAGCCGCACTTCAAACCGCCGTTTCCCTAGGCGTTCCAGTCTGGCCGGGCCGGACTGATTGGAGGCGAAGCAGGCAAGGTTGTGTAGCGCATCAATGCCCTTCGCCACTGTAAAGCCGAAATCAGGCGGGTTCTTGCCGCGAATAACAGTATCGGCCGGCAGCACATCACTAACCGGCAGCGGCAAGCCGTTTCCGGCAAGGCGGAACCTTTCGACAGTGCCGAACCGTTCATTCATCGCGAATCGAGGCAGGGCGAACAGATCCGCGCCACTATGTGCAACGCCCGAATGTTGACCGAACGCGGCGACAAAGCCTGCCGCCTTTGCCGCGCGTTTCTCGCGCAGACCGAATTCACCAAACGGATACGCCAATAGCTCCGGCGCGAAACCAAGTTCAGCTCGGAATCTTTCGTTGGACCGTTCGAATTCCGCCGTCAGGCGCGATTGATCCACGTCCGGAAGATGCGGGTGGCTACTGGTCTGGCTGCCGATGCTGACACCGGCAGCGGCCAGGGCACGCAACTGTTCCCAATTCATATAGCCTGGGCGCCGGGCGTCTATGGCGTCCGTGGCTACGAACAAGGTCACGGGAACGCCGGCTTTTTTCAACAGCGGCCAGGCCCGCTCGTGCACGGAGAGAAAGGCATCGTCGATGGAGAGCGCGATGGTGCGGTCGGGCAGGCTTTCCTGGCGGCGGAAAGCAGCGATGATGTCCCGCAGGGGCATAACGTTGTAACCGCCGGTAGAGATTTCCTCCAAATGCGCCTTGAACTGCGCCATGCTGACGTTTGTGGATGGATATGCGGCCTCACCGAAACGGTGGTACATGAAGACCACCGCCGAGGCGACGACCTCGCCGGCCTTTGCAGTGGGAACCATACCCGCCGCAACGAGAAGGAGAAGCGCGACGGCGCCAATGGGTTTGTAAATCCTGGCGCGTTGGTTCAAGCCCTCGGAAAGACTATTAGCCCTCAACATGTCCGCCATGATAGATGTGTTTGTCCATATTGGCCAATTAGATGAACGCAATCAGCGCCCCTAGTTGATGCGGGGCGAGCCAGGCGCATTGTGATTGGGAGATCGTGATGAGCGGAATCGTAAATGACAAGAGCTTTGACATCATTTTCCGTGACGGACGGACCCATTCGGTATGGCTGGACAAACCAGTTTCCGATATCACCCTGCAGGCGCTTTACGATCTGTTGAGCTTGGGCCCTACGTCGGCCAATTGCTCGCCGGCGCGCTTTTTGTTCCTGCGCAGCCAGGAGGCGAAAGAACGTCTTCGGCCCTATTTGAGCGCGGGAAACACCGCACAGACCATGGCGGCGCCTGTCGTCACCAGCGTCTGTTACGACTTGGCGTTCAGCGACAGGTTCGAGACCTTGTGGCCCGGCAACGAAAAAGTGCGTCATTGGTTCGATGGCAACGACGCCAAGATCCTGGAGACGGCGTTTCGCAACAGCAGTCTGCAGGGCGCCTATCTGATAATCGCTGCCCGCGCCCTGGGCCTGGATTGCGGACCAATGTCGGGCTTCGATGCGGATGGCGTGGACGAAGAATTCTTTGCCGGCGGCACCATTCGCACCAACTTCCTTTGCAATCTGGGCCATGGCGACCCCGGCGCTCTGCCGCCGCGCAAGCCGCGCCTGAGCTTCAGCGAAGCCGCCGAGATTCTTTGACGCCGCCAAACCAGGCGATCGGCCGGAAATATGCCAATTCTGGCGTTTGACACCACCCAAGCGGCCTGTTCCGCCGCAATCTCTCATGCCGGCGAGGTGTTATCCTGGCGGTTCGAAGCGATGAGCCGCGGCCACGCCGAACGCCTGATGCCCATGATCGAAGAAGTGCGGCAGGAGGCGGCGGTCCAGTTCCAGGAGATGGAGGCGGTCGCCGTCACCCTGGGGCCCGGCACATTCACGGGCGTCCGAGTGGGCCTGGCGGCGGCCCGCGCCCTTGCTCTGGTCGCCGAGGTTCCCATTCTTGGGGTCAGTACATTGGAATTGCTGGCCAGTGCCGCCGCGCCCAGGGAACGCGGCGGCATCATCGCGGCAATCGATGCCAGGCGCGGCGAACTGTATCTACAAGCATTTGATTCACAAGGGATTTCCGTGACCGAAGCTGCGGTTTGCCCGGCCGCGTCCTTCACACCGCCGGCAACGTTGGCACAAGGAATCATCGTTGGTTTGGGGGCCGACATTCTGGCGCCGTATCTGCCGGAATGGCAGCTTGATAGCAACATCCAGCAGCCGGATGCCCGCATCCTCGCACTCGCGGCGGAAGGATGGGCCCATCGGGCAAATCGGCAGCCGCCGGCGCCTATTTATCTTCGGGCGCCCGACGCACGGCTTCCGGCGCAACCGGCTGGGCCATCGGCGGGCCGCCATGACGTTTGATATTCGACCCGCCGGACAGGCCCACGGCCACCTCCTCACGTGCCTGCATGGCCATTGTTTTCCAGATTCTTGGGGCGCGGCGGAAATCAGCGGTTTATTGGCCACGCCAGGTGCTTTCGCCTTGCTGGCGGTAGATGGCAGCGCGGATGACGCCGTACCCATAGGGTTCGTGCTGGCGCGGGCCGCGGGTGGCGAATGCGAGATCATAACCATCTGTGTTTTGGCTGACGCACGGCGCCAAGGTGCGGCAAGCGGGCTGGTCAGGGCGGCAACGGGCGAGGCCGCCGCCCGCGGCGCCGTGCGCGTCTTCCTGGAAGTCGCGGAAAACAACGACGCGGCCTTAAGCCTTTATTCTGCCGAAGGATTTGAGCCTGTCGGGCGGCGCAAGGGATATTATCGTGGCGCGGACGGCCAAGGCGCCATTGACGCCATCGTCATGGGGCGACGCTTGAATTAAGACTTTTGAATAATCAAGAGTTGCGGTCCGTCAGGGTTATCCGCGTCTTCCGGTCCCAATGAGATTACCTGGTGGCCATGGTCACGGACCGATCGGGGTACGTTTTGCAAGGGTTCGGCGCCCTGTAATCGTACCGTCGCGCGCTCTCCCGATAACATCTTTTCTATCAACAACTTCGTGCGCACAAAGGTCATTGGACAAATTTGATCTGTAATGTCCAAGAAATGCTCTGATGAATTGATTTCCATTGCTCAATTCCAAATACTCAAATTCAACGGTAGAAAATTTTATTTTCTCATTGCAACAATAGACAAAAAATCTTAATGTGTTTCCTGTATATTCAAATTAGTGCATTTGACAATACCAGAACTTACTTGAGGGAGCCGATTTCATGGCTGAAGAAGGCGCCGATCTTAGCGAACTTTTGACATTGACTGCAGATATAGTTGCTTCGCATGTGTCAAACAATGGTGTTCCAGTTAGTGAATTACCACAATTGATCCAGCAGGTTTACGCCACATTGTCGGAACTTGGCAAAGAGTCGGCCCCCGCGGTGGAGAAGCCGCAGCCGGCAGTGCCGATCCGCAAATCCATCACGCCGGACTATATTATCTGTCTGGAAGACGGCAAGAAATTGAAAATGCTGAAACGGCATCTAAAGACCGCCTACGACATGACGCCGGATCAATATCGCGAACGTTGGGGCCTATCGCCCGACTACCCGATGGTGGCGCCCAATTACGCCGAACAACGCAGGGATTTGGCCAAAAAAATCGGCCTTGGGACCTCTCGAAGCCGCCGCGGCGCGGCATAGGTCTACAGGACAGTATTTCCATCCCAGCGCGATACTGTTGCGGCTGGCCGATGATGAGGCAATAACAGGTGCCGAGCGCGATAGAGCGGCTGTGTATTGACCGCGGACTGCGGATGACAGGGCAACGCCGCGTCGTCGCGCAGGTGCTGGCCGATGCCGACGACCATCCCGATGCAGAGGAAATCTACCGGCGGGGCAGCGACCTGGATCCGAAGATTTCCATTGCCACTGTCTACCGCACTTTGCGCATTTTCGAGGAAGCCGGCATCCTGCAGCGGCTGGATTTTGGCGATGGGCGGGCACGTTTTGAGATCGCCGAGCGGGAGCATCATGATCATTTGATCGATACCGCCTCCGGCAAGGTGATCGAGTTTCAGGACGAACAATTGGAAGCGCTGCAGGAGCGCATTGCCGCCCGATTGGGCTACCGTCTGGTCGGACATCGCATGGAATTGTATGGCGTGCCGCTTTCGAGCGACGAGGACGACGGCGATGGCGCCGGTGGCGGCTGACATGCCGAACGCAGGCGCCAATGACGTTACAAAACAATACCAATGAGCAAGTGTCTTGACGGCCGCCTGTCTTCTTGACTATTTGCCGCCGATTGATAGTGTTTTCCCCGTGGACGTAGTGTGGAGCGCGATAAGGGAATGAACCAAAATCGCCAGCGCCGGGATTTTTGCCCCGGGCGCGCGTGCGACGGCAAAATCGGCAATCCGAGCGGGTTTGCGCTGCCAAGGCGCCGACCCGGTTCCGGCAAGGCCGACGGCGCCAACCGCAAATGCGTTTGGCTTCCCTTGCCCCGAATAATCCTTGCCTAAAAACCTATTTATCCGCACCTACGGGTGCCAGATGAACGTCTATGATTCGGCGCGCATGGCGGATGTGTTGGCGCCTCTCGGTTATGCGACGGTGGATGGCCCAGAGGATGCCGATATGATCATCCTCAATACCTGCCATATCCGCGAGAAAGCCGCCGAAAAGGTCTATTCGGAACTGGGCCGTTTGCGGCGCATGAGCGAAAGCCGTGACAAGGGCGCGCCCGGGCGGGAGCGGCCCGTGCTGGCCGTTGCGGGCTGCGTCGCGCAGGCGGAAGGGGCCGAAATGCTGGCACGGGCACCGTTCCTCGATATCGTTTTCGGGCCTCAGACCTATCACCGTCTGCCGGAAATGATCGCCAAGGCGGAACGGGCGGCGGCCAAAGGTGATCGTGGCGGTGGCCGCGGCGCCGGCATTCTGGATACGGATTTTCCGGAAGAGGCGAAATTCGACCATCTGCCGGCCGTGGCGCGAACGGGCAAGGGGCCGGGTGAAGCCGGCTGTGCGGCGTTCCTGACCATTCAGGAAGGCTGCGACAAATTTTGTACATTCTGCGTGGTACCCTATACCCGCGGCGCCGAATTCTCCCGGCCGGGTGAGGCCGTGCTGGAGGAATGCCGTCGAATGGTAGGCGCGGGCGTGCGCGAGGTGACGCTGCTGGGTCAGAACGTCAATGCCTACCGCGGACCGGGGGCCAACGGCGCCCAATGGGATCTGGCCGATCTGATCGACCAGTTGGCCGATATCGAAGGCCTGGAACGAATTCGCTACACAACGTCCCATCCCCGTGACATGAGCGAAGGGCTGTTCCAGATTCACGGGACTTGCGAAAAGCTGATGCCGTATCTGCACCTACCGGCGCAATCAGGGTCGGACCGCATCCTGGCGGCAATGAACAGAGGCTATACGGCGGATGAATACCGGGCGGCCGTGGCACGGCTGCGCCAGGTGCGGCCGGATATGGCTCTCTCTGGCGATTTTATCGTCGGTTTTCC
The DNA here is from genome assembly GCA_964344935.1 of uncultured Rhodospirillaceae bacterium. Taxonomy (GTDB): domain Bacteria; phylum Pseudomonadota; class Alphaproteobacteria. Next base: position 117,873 of record CAYFPL010000003.1, on the reverse strand, counting down.
AGGCGAAAGCGACGCCGATTTCGAAGCTACCCTTGCCCTGGTCGAGGATGTGGAATATGCCCAGGCCTATTCCTTCAAGTACAGCAGCCGCCCCGGCACCCCGGCCGCCTTGCTGGAAAACCAGGTGCCCGGAGAAGTCGGCTCAGCGCGTTTACAGCGCCTGCAGGAACGGCTCGACAGTCAGCAACAGGCATTCAACCGGCGCAAGGTCGGTCGCAACCTCCCGGTGCTTCTGGACAGGACAGGCCGTCGGCCGGGTCAACTGGTGGGTCGAAGCCCGTATATGCAGGCGGTGCATCTCGACTGTCCGGCGGAAATGCTCGGGCAGATTGCGAATGTGGAGATTACCGCCGCCCATGCCAACAGCCTGGCCGGCAAACTACATTCTAGTCAGCCTGCATCAAAGGGGCGGCAACTGGAGACGGTCGCGTGAACGTCGTGACGAAAGGCGGCGAACCAGCCCTGGTCATCGATTTTGACGATACCCGGCTGCTGGCGCCTTTGTTCGGCGCCCATGACCGCCATTTGGCGCAGATAGAACAGCGCCTGGACATTTCCCTGGTGCCACGGGGCAACCGTGTTGCCATTTTGGGCGAAGGGGATGCGGCCCTGGTGGCCCAAGCAGCGCTCGAAGATCTTTACCAACGCCTCAAGGATGGCCTGGAAGTCACGGCGGCGGACGTTGACGGTGCCGTGCGCATGGCCGAGGCCCGGCCCATCGATGGCAGCCAGGCGAAAGGAAACGGCCGAGCAGCGGCGGAAAAGGCGCCGAAATCGGCCAAACGCGGGACCCGGCGGCGCACCACAGGTGCGGCGGATACGGTTATCACCACGCAGAAGAAGGTCATCACCCCGCGATCGCCGACCCAGGCCGCCTATGTGGAAGCCATGCGCAAGCATGACCTGGTCTTCGGCCTGGGCCCGGCCGGGACCGGCAAAACCTATTTGGCGGTCGCCGTCGCCGTCTCGTTGCTTCTGGAGGAGGCCGTCGAGCGGATCATTCTGACCCGGCCGGCCGTAGAGGCGGGCGAGCGTCTGGGCTTCCTGCCCGGCGATCTGGAAGAGAAGGTCGATCCCTACATGCGGCCCATGTACGACGCACTTTACGACATGATGCCGGGAGAACGGGTGATCCGTCGCCGTGACGCCGGCGATATCGAGGTCGCGCCACTGGCCTATATGCGAGGGCGTACCCTGTCGAATGCCTGCATCATTCTGGACGAGGCGCAGAACACCACGCCCATGCAAATGAAAATGTTCCTGACACGCATGGGGGAAAACAGTCGCATGGTGGTTACCGGCGATCCCAGCCAGGTGGATCTGCCGCCGGGCACCCGGTCGGGCCTGAAAGATGCCATCGACATCCTGCACGGCGTAGACGGTATCCAAATGATTTGGTTTGGCGCCGAGGACGTGGTGCGCCATTCCCTTGTGGCCTCTATCGTGCGGGCCTATGACGACCGCGATGCAAGTATGGCGGACGGAAACGAGTGATGAGTGGCGACGACGACATATCCGATACGCCATTAGCGCAGGGACCCATGGGGCCTGGCGGCCTGGCCGAAACCCGGGAGGCTCTGCGTCTGGAGGCCAAGGCATCCTTGGCCGATACCCGCTGGAGCGGCTGGCGGCCCATGTTGGATGTCACCGCGGTTGTCTGTTTCGTGGCCGTAATGACGGCGCTTTTGATCCAGCCCGGCAGCGGTGAAGTGCCCAGGCCGGCCGTCGATACCGTGGCCCAGGCAACCATCCGTGCCAGCCGCGACGTGTTGGTCGAGGACAAGGCCGCGACCCAGGCCCGCCGGGATGAAGCCTTGGCGGGAGAGGTGGAGATCTTCGATTACGATTCGGACCTCTACTTCGGTCTCGGCGACAAGGTCTTCACATCCCTGGCCAATTTGCAGAAATTGAAGCAGGCGGGCGGCAAGAGCCCCGCCGAACGCCGGGCGGCGTTCCAGGAAGATATCGGCGTGGCCGTAAACAGCGGCGTTTTCGCTCTGCTCGAAGGCTTGAATGACCCTGCCGACGCCGCCCTGGCAATCAACTTCTTTCTAAACATGGGTCTGGACCGGCACGTCATCGCCGACCGCGGTGCCCTGCCCAAAACCGGCGGCCTGGAAATTTGGGATCTGGGCCTGAAGCTGGGCACCCGCCGGGACAATGCAGCCGGCATCATCGATTTGCGGCAATTGCGGCGCCTGATGACGGCACGAGCCGGCGATGCGCCATACGGCGACGCCCGCATCGTGCGTAGTTGGATATTGGAAGCAGCACAGGAACTGGTCCGTCCCAATCTAAAGCACAACCAAGTCGCCAGCGAGAAACGCCGGCGGGAAGCCATTGCAGCCGTCGAACCGGTCTTCACCCGCATCAAGGCCGGCGAGGTGATCGTGAGACGCGGCGATCGGGTCACCGCCGCCGCTTGGCGCCGCATCGGTACCCTGAACGAGCATGCCGGCGGCCGCAGGGTCTGGCGCGAGATGGTCGCCGTCGCCGGCCTGTTGAGCGGTTTTCTGCTGCTGGGCGCGGTATTCTTCAGCCGCGCTCGCGTGCCGTTCAGTTTTGGACGCAAGGCTTCATATCTGACTCTGGCCATTGTCGCCATGACCACCACCATCAGCGTGGCGATGTTCTATGCCGGCCTCGGTTTTGCTGAGGGCATGGGTTTCGACCCCGACGCCGCCGCCTACTTCGTGCCCCTGGCCCTGGCTACCGTGCTGGTCACCCTGCTGGTGGATGCCCGCACTTCGCTTTTGGTCGGCGTCGTCTTGACCCTGTTCGTCGCCTATCGGGTAAACGGCGATATCTGGCTGATTACTAACTATGTGGTCGGCATTCTGGTTGCCGGTATTGCGGCCCGGCGCAGCCGCCGCCGGATCGATCTTTTACGGATCGGCGTCGTCGTGGCCCTGGCACAGGCGGCCATGGTGCCGGTTACCGTGACCCTTTCCGGACAAGGCATGGGTAGCGAGCATCTGCCCATTATGCTGGGTGCGGTGGTTTCAGGATTATTGGTGGGCATTGCCACCCTGGGCCTGCTGCCGGCGTTCGAATGGCTGTTCGACGAAACCACCGATACACGCCTCTTGGAGCTGGCATCTGCGGACAACCCGATCCTGAAGGAGTTGGCCCTGAAGGCGCCAGGCACCTACTATCATTCCACCATGGTTGCTAACTTGGCCGAGGCAGGCGCCGAGGCGGTAGGCGCGAACGGCCTGATGTGCCGGGTGATGGCGCTCTATCATGATATCGGCAAACTGCAGCGGCCGGCCTATTTCATGGAGAACCAGCGCGGCTCCGATAACATTCACGACCGATTGGCGCCCGATGTGTCGGCCCGCGTGATCCTGCACCATATTCTCGACGGCTTGGAGATGGCCCGCAAAGCCAAGCTGGGCCGCCTGATCCTGGAAGGCATCGCCCAGCACCAGGGCACCACATTGCTGCGCGCCTTCTATGATAAGGCACGCGCTCAGGGCTACAACGGCCCGGAAGAAGACTACCGCTATCCCGGCCCGAGGCCGCAGCGACGGGAAGCGGGCATACTGTTGCTGGCGGATTCGATTGAAGCCGCCACTCGCGCACTCAAGGATCCCACGGCGGCCAAGGTCGGCGAGCGGGTGCGACAGGTGATCGAAATGCGCGTCGGTGAAGGCGAACTGGACGATTGCAACCTGACCCTGAAGGATCTGGCCGAAATTGAGGCGACCTTTACACGTACCTTGACACTGGGCGTTTTTCACAACCGGGTCGACTATCCCCCCATGGCGAGCCCCGGCGGTTCGTCCCCAGAAGGCGAAACAAACGTTGATGGAAATGGAGATCATCGTATCCACCCCTTGCCGGGCGTGGCTGACAGACCTGCCTGAGGTGACGGCAACGGCCGAAAAAGTGGTCGCAATGGCGCTGGCCGATGCGGCCCTTGACCGCGGCGTGGTGGAAGTAGGCATCAGGCTGACGGACGATGATGAGATGCGGCAACTGAACAACGATTATCGCCACCAGGATAAAGCCACGAATGTGCTCTCCTTCGTGGCCGACGGCGTCGACGGGCCGGCCCACGATGGACCATTGTTGCTCGGCGACATTGTCCTCGCCCACGGGGTCGTGCGGGCGGAAGCGTTGGCCCAGGGCAAGAGCCTGCACGATCATTACTGCCACTTGTTGGTTCATGGTACCCTGCACCTATTGGGCCATGATCACCTGGAAGACGAGGAAGCGGCGGATATGGAGGCACGCGAGGTCGCCATCCTATCGAGGCTCGGCATCGCAGATCCCTATCGGCCGGCGACTGCGCCGGCTTCCGCCGGGGCCGCCTAGGGCATCGCAGTGGACCTGACATGAACGACAATTCCGATCCCAATCAATCCAACGGTTCGCGTAACGGCACCGGCAAGGCCGAGGCCGAAAGCGGCGGCGGATTTCTCAACTGGCTTTCGGGTCTTTTACGGGGCGGCGGCGATGCGGACCTCAGGGAAAGTATCGAAGAGGTCATCGAGGAACACGACGCTTCGCCGCAAAGCCTTGATCCCGAGCAGCGGGAGATGCTGATGAACATCATCTCCTTCGGCGAGCTGGAGGTCGACGATGTCATGGTGCCGCGGACTGATATCGTCGCCCTGGAGGCTGGCGCCAGTCCGGCGGACGTGGTCAGCACTTTCCGAAAGGCGCACCATTCCCGCCTGCCGGTATACCGCGAGACCTTGGACGACATTGCCGGCTTCGTGCACATCAAGGACGTGGTCGATCATTGGGGCCGGGACGAGGAATTGTCCCTGGCGCGCATTTTGCGGGAACTACTGGTGGTGCCGCCGTCGATGCCAATTCTCGACCTCCTGGCCCGCATGCGCGCCACCCGCATTCATATGGCGGTGGTGGTGGACGAATACGGCGGTACCGATGGATTGGTCACCATCGAGGACATCGTCGAGGAAATCGTCGGCGAAATCGAGGACGAACACGACAAAGACGCGGGACCCAGCCTGCAGAAACGCCCCGACGGCACAATCGACGCCGACGGACGGGCGGAAATCGATGATTTGGAGGAAATCCTCGGCATCGACCTGCTGCCCGACGAGATCGACGAAGATATAGAGACCTTGGGCGGTCTGGTCTTCGCCATGCTGGGCCGGGTGCCCCAGGTGGGCGAAGTGATCAGCCATCATGGCGGCATCGCTTTCGAGATCGTCGATGCCGATCTGCGCCGGGTTAAGCGCCTGCTGATCCGGCTCGACGCCGAGATGGAAAGCGAAGAGAGCGAAGCCGGTGAAGATGGCAGCGGCAACGACGCCGTCGCCGACAAAAACGGCTAACGAGCGCGCGGGCGAGCCACTTGGCCAACCTGTCCCTGCCCAAGTCCATAGGACTGCCCGATGTTTCAGGCCTGTCGATCTGGCTTTGCCTGCCCTTGTCTATTGCCTTTGGGGTTCTGGCCGTATTGGCGTTGGCGCCCCTGTATCTTTGGCCTCTGATGGTGGTTGGTGTTGGCGGCCTGTTCTGGCTGCTCGCCGCGCACCTTGGCTGGCGCAGGGGCTTTGTTCTCGGCTGGGGCTTTGGCCTTGGCTATTTTCTGGTCGGCCTGCATTGGGTCGGCCATGCTTTTCTGGTCGATGCGGCGCGATTTGGCTGGATGATGCCCATCGCCCTGTTTGTTCTCGCAGGGGGCATGGCGCTTTATTCCGGTCTGGCCGCGGCCCTTGCCGTGCGGTTCTCGCCGCCCGGCTGGCGGCGCCTTGTCGCCCTGGCCCTGTTCTGGGGATTGAGTGAATGGCTGCGGGGCACCTTGTTGACCGGTTTCCCCTGGCTGCTAATCGGCCATGTCTGGGCCGCCGGCGATGGCAGCCTGCAGGCGGCGGCCTATTTTGGCGCTTCTGGCCTGGGGTTATTGACGGTTTTTGCCGCCGCCACACCCGCCCTGGTTTTGACCGCATGGCCCGGTCAACGGCGGCGGGCCCTGCTGCTTTGTGGCCTTGCATTGGGCCTTGTCGGGCTGATTGTGCTGGCTGGCGCCTTGCGGCTACCAGATGGGCCGGTGGCCATGAACGATGTCGTGCGACTCCGCCTGGTGCAGGGCGGCATTCCCCAGGCGGACAAATGGCGACCAGAATTGCGTGACCGACACCTGGCGCGCTATATGCGCCTTAGCCTGGGCCGGGACGTTGCCGGGCGCCGGCCGCAATTCACCCATCTGATCTGGCCCGAAACGGCAACGCCGTTCTTTCTGACCAACGATCCCGTGCGCCGGGACATCATCGCCCAGGCGCTACCACCGCACACGACCCTGATCAGCGGCACACCACGCGCTGGTGTCCGCCGAAACAACCAGCGGGAATTGTATAATAGCATTGCAACTCTATCAAATAGCGGCGAGACGAGCGTTGTTTATGACAAATCTCATCTGGTGCCGTTTGGCGAATACTTGCCGTTTCGGGATTTGCTCTCCCGTTTCGGCATAGACAAGCTGGCCCATGGCGCCGTTGATTTTTCCACGGGTTCCGCTGCGGATGCTGTCAGCCTGCCGAAACTGCCGCCGTTTCGCCCGTTGATTTGTTATGAGATCATTTTTCCTCGGGAAATAATGCCTTCCACCAACGGCCCGGCGCCACAATGGCTGTTAAACCTGACCAATGACGCCTGGTTCGGCGAGGGTTTCGGGCCCCGCCAACATATTGATATTGCTCGCATTCGTGCGGCAGAGTTTGGCCTGCCGGTGGTCCGGGCGGCAAATACAGGCATTTCGGCCGTCATCGATCCCTATGGACGCATCACCAAAAGCCTGCCGTTGAAGGCATCGGGCGTCATCGACAACGGTCTGCCTCTGCCATTGCCCAACACACCTTATCGGCTGCTGGGCGACGGCATATTCGCCGTCATGTGCGCCGTTCTTGCTGTATTGTTGTTCCTGCCCATGAATTTTGCCGCTCGGAAGGCGACGAGGGGCTCCTAGGCGAAGCTTGACAGACATTATTGGCTGCTACATACATGCATATGCAACTTTTTGGCGGCACGTCATATTAATCGGCGACCATAACAAATTGTTGCTACTAGTAATTGTAGAGAGGGGGAAGTATCAGTGACGGCTAATCCCAATCCAGTTGATATTCATGTCGGTTCCCGTGTTCGGCTTCGGCGTACTTTGTTGGGCATGAGCCAGGAAAAACTCGGCAATGCCCTGGGGCTGACTTTCCAACAGGTTCAGAAATACGAGCGGGGCACCAACCGCATTGGTTCCAGCCGGCTTTTCCTCTTAAGTCGCATTTTGGATGTGCCGGTGTCGTTCTTTTTTGACGACATGTCTCCAGAAGTTGCCGCCGGACAGCGCGGCTTTGCCGAGGCGGAACAGGCCAATTTCGACCAGGATGATCTGGCCAAACGCGAGACCTTGGAGTTGGTGCGCGCCTACTACAAAATCACCGACCCCGCCGTGCGCAAGCGCCTGTTCGATCTGGTCAAAGCCGTGGGCGGCCAGCCGATCGACGAAGACGACGACTGAAATCTGGCCGATCCGACGCTGTTGCGCAGCAGCCCGTCGCGACTCTCGACGTTTGCCCTTCGGCAATGCTTGACCCCAGGCTGAAAAGCCTGCAAAAACCCCCGCAGTCGGCGGTGCCATCGCCGGATTTGTGCAATTCTTACCAACTGGCTGGAGGCGCCTTGTGTCGAGCGGCAATTATCTTTTTACATCCGAATCCGTATCAGAGGGTCACCCCGACAAGGTTTGCGACCAGATCTCCGATGCCATAGTGGATATGTTCCTGGCGGCCGATCCCGATGACGCCCGCGTCGCCTGCGAAACCCTGACCACCACGAACCTGATCGTCCTGGCCGGCGAAGTGCGCGGCCCGGCAGAAGTCGCCAACGACAAGGCGGCCATGGAGCAAGCAGCCCGGGATACGGTGCGCCGCATCGGCTACGAACAGGATGGTTTTCATTGGAAGAATGCCGAGGTTCAGGTGCATCTGCATCCCCAATCCTCGGATATCGCCCAAGGCGTGGATGCCTCCGGCAACAAGGATATTGGCGCCGGCGACCAGGGCATCATGTTCGGCTATGCCTGCAACGAGACGGAAGCGTTGATGCCCGCGCCCATCCATTTCTCTCATGCCATTCTGCGCAATATGGCGGAGGACCGCCGGGCAGGAAAAACACCGCAATTCGGCCCGGATTCAAAAAGCCAGGTCACCTTGCGATACGAAAACGGCAAGCCGGTGGGCGCCACCTCTGTCGTGGTCTCGACCCAGCATGCCGAAGACGCCGGGCGCGAGGAGGTCCGCGAACTGGTCCGTAAGTACGTTCTCGACGTCCTGCCAGAAGGTTGGATGTGCGAAGAGGATGAATTCTACGTCAATCCCACGGGCCGGTTCGTTATCGGTGGCCCGGACGGTGATGCCGGCCTGACCGGACGCAAGATCATCGTCGACACCTATGGCGGCGCCGCACCCCATGGCGGTGGCGCCTTTTCTGGCAAGGACCCGACCAAGGTAGACCGTTCCGCGGCCTATGCCGCCCGCTACGTGGCCAAGAACATCGTCGGTGCCGGGCTGGCGGATCGCTGCTGCATTCAATTGGCCTATGCCATCGGCGTGGCGAAACCATTGTCGATCTATGTGGATACCTATGGCACCGGCCGCTGCGATGAAGAGGCCCTGGTCACCTTCCTCTCTAAGAACGTGGATCTGAGCCCGCGGGGAATCCGCAACATGCTGACCCTGAACCAGGCGATCTATGCGCCGACAGCAGCATACGGACATTTCGGCCAGGAACCGACGGCGGATGGCCACTTCAGCTGGGAGCGGCTGGACCTGGTCGACGAGCTGAAACCCCTACTTGGCTAAGGGGCAAACCCGCACCCTATACGGCAGGCGGCGCGGCAAGTCGCTCAGGCAGGGGCGCCGCGCCGTTCTCGAGGAGCTGCTGCCCCGCCTGCGCCTTGAACCATCCGATTATGGGGCCGGCGCCATGGATCCCGCCGCCCTATTCTCTGGTTCCGTGCGCGAGGTCTGGCTCGAAATCGGCTTCGGCGCCGGAGAACATCTGGCAGCTCAGGCCAAGGCCAATCCTCATATCGGCTTCATCGGTTGCGAACCGTTCATCAACGGCGTCGCCCGCCTATTGGGTGAAGTTTCGGCAGAGGGCTTGGAGAATATCCGCATCGTCGTGGATGATGCTGGCCTGCTGCTGGATAGCCTAGCGACCGCCTCCATCGGCAGGGCCTTCTTACTGTTCCCCGATCCCTGGCCGAAACGACGCCATAACAAGCGTCGTTTCGTGAGGCCGGAAAATATCGCCGCCATGGCCCGCGTCCTGGCCGACGAAGCGCAATGGCGCATGGCGACCGACCATCGCGACTATTGCCGCTGGATGCTGGACCACATGGGTCGGGCGCCGGAATTTGAGTGGCTGGCGCGCCGGCCTGGCGACTGGCGGAACCGCCCCGATGATTGGCCCGCCACCCGCTACGAGGCCAAGGGCCTCGACGCCGGCCGGCCGCCGATGTTCCTATCTTTCCGCCGCCACCCCCGGGCGCGGCCTTAGTGCTTGCTTTGCGCCCCTTCAGGTCATATATAGTCAGGCAATAAATAGCCTGGCGACCAGCGGGGCGGTAACAAAGGTGGGCCAGCGGCCCGCCTTTTGCATTTTTTGGGCAGTTAAAGACATCCGGGAAGAGGATTTGGGTTGGTTGCAGTAGACCAGCAATTGGGCGAAGTGGAGCGCTTGATCGCGCCATCGGTAGAGGCCATGGGCTTCCGCCTGATCCGTCTTGCTTTGATGGGAGAGGCCGCGCAGCCGACTTTGCAGGTCATGGCCGAACCCCTGGATGAAAGCGAAATGAACGTGGATCATTGCGCCGAGCTGAGCCGTGCCATCTCTGCCATCCTTGACGTGGAAGACCCCATTCCCACGGCTTATTCCCTGGAAGTCAGTTCGCCCGGCGTCGACCGACCGCTTGTCAGTCCGCAAGATTTTGAACGTTTCGCCGGCTATCGCACCCGTATCGAAGCGGACGGGCCCATCGATGGCCGGCGCCGCTTCGTCGGCAATCTGCTGGGTCTGGATGAAAATCTGGTCCGCATTCGGGTAACCGACAGTGACGGCAGCGAAAAGGAATTCAATATTCCCTTCGAAAGCATCGCCCGCGCCAAATTGGTGCTTAGCGATGAGTTAATCCGAGACACATTGAAGAAGAGAAAAAACTGATGGCCGAAGCACAGACAGTCGTTGGCGCCAATCGCCTGGAGCTCCTGCAAATTGCCGATGCGGTGGCGCGGGAAAAGGCGATCGATGCGGAAATCGTCGTGGAGGCGATGGAGGAAGCCATCCAAAAGGCGGCCCGCTCGAAATACGGTATGGAGAACGAAATCCGGGCGGAGATCGACCGTAAGACCGGCAATATCGGCCTGCATCGCCTTTTGGAAGTGGTCGAAGTGGTGGAAAATCCGGCCACGGAAATCCAATTGAGCGAAGCCCTGGGTCGCAACCCCGACGCTCGCGTCGGCGATCTGATTTCCGAGGTACTGCCACCCATCGATTTTGGCCGCATCGCCACCCAAACCGCCAAGCAGGTCATCGTCCAGAAAGTGCGGGAGGCCGAGCGGGAGCGTCAGTACGACGAATTCAAGGACCGCATCGGCGAAGTGGTCAATGGCGTGGTCAAGCGGGTGGAGTATGGCAACGTCCTGGTGGATCTGGGCCGGGCCGAGGCGATCGTGCGCCGGGACGAGGCTCTGCCGCGGGAAAGCCTGCGCCAGGGCGACCGCATTCGGGCCTATATCTATGACGTTCGCTCGGAACAGCGGGGCCCGCAAATCTTTCTCTCCCGCACCCATCCTCAATTCATGGCCAAGCTGTTCACCCAAGAGGTGCCGGAAATTTATGACGGCATTATCGAGATCAAGGCCGTGGCAAGGGATCCAGGCAGCCGCGCCAAGATCGCAGTTGTCTCCAACGACAGCAGCATCGACCCCGTAGGCGCCTGCGTTGGTATGCGCGGCAGTCGGGTACAGGCGGTGGTCAACGAATTGCAGGGTGAAAAAATCGACATCATTCAGTGGATCCCCGATCCGGCCGCATTTCTGGTCAAGGGCCTGGCGCCGGCTGAAGTGGTCAAAGTGGTGATGGATGAAGAGACCAAGAAATTTGAAGTTGTGGTGCCCGACGAGATGCTGAGCCTGGCCATTGGTCGGCGCGGCCAGAACGTACGCCTCGCCTCGCAACTGACCGGTTGGGAGATCGATATCCTGACCGAGGAGGAAGAATCCGAACGCCGTCAGGAAGAATTGCGCCAGCGCAGCGAATTGTTCATGGAGGCGCTGGTCATCGATGAGATGATGGCGCAGTTGCTGGCCACCGAAGGCTTCCGCTCCGTCGAGGAGCTTGCTTATGTGGAGCAGGAAGAACTGGCGACCCTTGAGGGCTTCGATGAAGACCTCGCCGCCGCCCTGCAACAGCGGGCCAACGAATATCTTGACGCCCGCGACGCCGAATTCGATCAACAGCGGACCGAACTGGGCGTTACCGAAGAATTGGCCGCACTGCAAGGCCTGACACCAGGAATGCTGGTGGTGCTGGGCGAGAATGGCATCAAGGAATTGGACGATTTCGCGGAATTGGCCACCGATGAACTGGTCGATCCCGGCGACGGCCTGCTGCGCGAGTTCGAGTTGGATGAAGAAGCGGCGGCCGAAATGATCATGGCGGCCAGGGCACACTGGTTCGACGACGAAGAGTCCGCGGAAGACGAGGCCGGCGAAGACGGCGATGTCGCAGCGGACGAAGCAGACGAAGAAGCTGCGGAAGGCTAAGGGCAAAAGGCATGGGCGCGGCGACAGCAATGACAGCGGATTTACCCCGCCAGGCGCCGGGCAGCGCGCCCGTGCGGCGCTGTATCGTCAGCGGCGAGACCGGCTCTGTTGACCGCCTGTTGCGTTTTGTCGTGGGACCGGAAGATGTTATCTGTCCCGATCTGGACCGCAAACTGCCGGGCCGGGGCATCTGGGTCGGCGGTCGGCGCGATTTGCTGGAGACCGCCGTGAAGAAGCGGCTGTTCGCCCGCGCTGCTAAGCAGTCCGTTGAAGTGGCCGGCGACCTGCCGGATCAAGTCGAGGCCGCTTTGAAACAACGTTGCCTGAATCTGCTTGGTCTGGCCAAACGAGCCGGCCAGTTGACCTTGGGCTATGAGAAGACCCGTGGTGTGCTCCTCCAGGATCCGGCGGCCATCCTGGTAACGGCACGCGACGCCTCCGCCAAAGGTCGGGAAAAGTTGCTGAGTGGTGCTGCCGGAAAACCGGCGGGAGCGACTGCAGGGGCGCGGGAAATTGTTGATCTATTTAGTGCCGCTGAATTGAGTTTGGCATTGGGCCGGGAAAATGTGGTACATGCTGCCTTGCGGACGGGTGGCTTGGCCGATCGTTTTATGTCGGAGTGCCGCAGGTTGAAGAATTTTCGTCCGGAAGCGGTTTGCCCGACATAGGCTGGGCGAAGCGTTTTAGTGTGCGACAACCGTGTGAATGGTTTCATTGTTGCCGCGGTTGGCAGCCGTTTTGAACGAGATGGGACAAGACGACGTGAGTGATACGGGTAAGAAAAAGACCCTGAGCCTTGGTGGCGGAGAGCCCCTCACCCTGCGTAAGCCGGGTGAAGGTGGCGGTGCTCCGTCCAGGGGTGGCATGGGCGGTGGCCGCAAGACCGTCAAAGTGGAAGTGAAACGCCGCCGCCCGACCAGCCGCGGAGGCCAAGCCGCCGCAACGAAGTCTGAGACCGGCACGGCTAGGACTGCCGCAACGGCGAAGGCCCCGAGCGACGAAACCAAGTCGGAAGCGGCGGTCCCCGCCGCGGCTGAAGCCGGCGCCGGTCGCACCCGTCACGTTCTCAAGACCCTTTCGACGGAAGAGAAATCTGCCCGCGCCCGTGCCTTGGAGAATGCCCAGGCCGCCGACCAGGCCGCTCGTGCCAGGGCCGAAGAGAACGCCCGCCGCCAGGCCGAGGAAGCGGCCCGGATGGCCAGCGAACGCGAAGCCGCGGATGTGCGGCGCCAGGAAGAAGAAGATCGCAAAAAGGCGGAGGAGGAATCCCGCCGCAAGGCCGAGGAGGAGGCCGCCCGGAAGCTCGCCGAGAACGAAGCAAAGGCAGCCGCCGAAGTCGCTGCCCTTGGCGATACCGTGGGCAAGCGCGCTCCCGCCCCCAGCACCGATACCGCGGGCCGCCGCGCCGAGAAGCGCCCGGTCGAGCGACCCAAACAGCAGCCCCGCGCCCGGACTGAGCCGCGCCGGCGCGCAGGCCGCATCACCGTTACCGAAGCCCTTGCCGACCGAGAAGAGCGCGTCCGCAGCCTGACCTCGATCCGCCGTGAGCGCGAACGCCGCAAGCAAATGGCTGCCGAAAGCGGCGAAGGCCAAGGCAAGATCGTGCGCGAGGTGGTGGTGCCGGAAACCATCACAGTGCAGGAACTGGCCAACCGCATGGCTGAACGGGGCGTCGACGTGGTGCGCTCGCTGATGGGCCTGGGCGTCATGGCGACTGTCAATCAGACCATCGATGCGGATACGGCGGAATTGGTGGTGGCGGAATTCGGGCACAAATTGCGCCGGGTTTCCGAGTCAGATGTGGAGATCGGCCTCAAAGGCGACGATGATGCCGAGGGCGAACTGCAGCCGCGCGCGCCGGTGGTCACGGTCATGGGCCATGTGGACCACGGCAAGACCTCTCTATTGGACGCGATCCGAGAATCCGATGTTGCGGAGGGCGAGGCCGGCGGCATTACTCAGCATATCGGCGCCTATCAGGTGACCACGCCGTCGAACGCCAAGATTACCTTTATCGACACGCCGGGCCATGCGGCTTTCACCGCCATGCGGGCCCGCGGCGCCAAGGTCACCGACCTGGTGGTGCTGGTGGTGGCGGCAGACGACGGCGTCATGCCGCAGACCATCGAGGCCATCAACCATGCCAAGGCGGCGGAAGTGCCCCTGGTCGTGGCGGTCAACAAGATGGATCTGCCCGACGCCAATCCCAACAAAGTGAAACAGGAACTTCTGCAATACGAAGTCATTCCCGAGGAAATGGGCGGCGATGTTCAGGTGGTCGAAGTATCAGCCACCCAGAAGCAAAACCTGGACGGCCTGGAAGAGGTCATCCTACTGCAGGCGGAACTGCTTGAATTGCAGGCCAATCCTGAACGCGCAGCCGACGGCATCGTAGTCGAGGCGAAGCTGGACCGCGGCCGCGGCGCGGTGGCCACGGTGTTGGTGCAGCGGGGCACCCTGCGGGTCGGTGACATTTTCGTCGCCGGCTCACAATGGGGCCGGGTTCGTGCGCTGTTGGATAGTCACGGCAACAATGTCGAGGAAGCCGGCCCATCCATGCCGGTTGAAATTCTCGGCCTCAACGGCGCGCCGGATGCGGGCGACGAGTTCAACGTGGTTGAAAGTGAGGCCCGGGCGCGGGAAGTGGCGGAATACCGCCAGCGCCTGGAACGGGAACGCCGGGCCGCGGCCGGATCTCGGGGTACGTTGGAGGAGATGTTCTCCAACATGAACAGCTCGGACGTAAAAGAATTCCCGCTACTGATCAAGGCCGACGTGCGGGGCTCGCTGGAAGCGATCATTGCCGCAGCGGAAGGGCTGAGCAACGACGAAGTGAAGGCGCGGGTATTGCACGGCGGTGTCGGCGGCATCACTGAATCAGACATCGATCTCGGCCGCGCCTCGAACGCGGTGGTGATCGGCTTCAACGTACGGGCCAATCCACAAGCCAAGGAAATGGCGCGTCAGGAAGGCATCGAAATCCGCTACTACTCCATCATCTATGAATTGGTGGATGATCTGCGCAAGGCCATGAGCGGCCTGCTTGAGCCGGAGATCAAGGAAACGGTCATCGGCGGTGCCGAGGTGCTGGAGGTCTTCTCAATCTCGAAACTAGGCAAGATTGCCGGTTGCCGCATCGACAATGGCTTGGTGCGCCGTCAAGCCAAGGTTCGGCTGTTGCGGGATGATGTGGTCATCCACAGCGGCACGATGAAGTCGCTCAAGCGCTTTAAGGACGACGCCAGCGAGGTGCGCGAAGGCAACGAGTGCGGTATCGGACTTGAAAGTTATCAGGACATCCAGGCGGGCGATCGGCTGGAATTCTTCGAGGTCGAGGAACTCGAACGCTCGCTTTAGGCCGCTTTAGGCGGCGAGGCGCTTAGGTAACGAACAAAGGTAATACGATGGCTAGGCATCGCGACTTCCGCCGGGGGGAGTCCCGGGACAGTGCGCGTGGACCCTCGCAGCGGCAATTGCGCGCGGGCGAATTGATCCGCCATGCCGTGGCGGAAGTCATCGCCAGGGAAGAAATCCATCATGAGGATTTGGCCAACGTCGCCATTACGGTGACCGAAGTGGTCATGAGCCCTGATCTGCGCCAGGCCACTTGCTACATCATGCCGTTGGGCGGCAGGGAATCGGAAAAGGTGCTGGCGGCCCTGCGCAAGACGGCGCCATGGCTCAGCGGCCAGGTGGCGCGCCGGGTGCGTCTCAAGTTCTCTCCGCGGCTGCAATTCCGCATCGACGAGAGTTTCGACAACGCGGACCATATCCGCGATCTGCTGCAACGGGACGATGTGGCGCCGGATCTGGAAACCCCTCCAGACGAGGGCAAAGATGGCGCGTAGACGGCGCGGCAGGCCGGTTCATGGCTGGTTCGTCTTCGACAAGCCACTTGGCATGACCTCGACCCAGGCCGTGGGCAAGATACGCCGCGCCTTCAACGCGGCCAAGGCCGGCCACGCCGGCACACTCGACCCGCTGGCCACCGGTGTCCTGCCCATCGCCCTGGGCGAGGCGACAAAGGTGGTCGCAGCCGCCATGGACGGGGCCAAGGCCTATCGTTTCACCATCTGCTGGGGTGAGGAGCGGGATACGGACGATGCCGAAGGGGCGGTGGTCGCAAAAAGCGATAACCGGCCCACCACCGAGGAGATCGCCGCGGCACTGCCCCGTTTCACGGGCGAGATAGAACAGGTGCCGCCCACCTATTCCGCCATCAAGGTTGACGGTGCCCGGGCCTATGACCTGGCCCGCGGCGGCGAGGCCCCGAAGCTGGAGGCGCGCCTGATCCGGGTCGATGAGTTGCACCTGATAGCCAGCCCCGACCGCGACCATTGCGTACTGGAAATGGTCTGTGGCAAAGGCGCTTATGTTCGCGGCGTCGCCAGGGACCTCGGGCGGCAGCTAGGCTGCCTGGGCCATGTCTCAGAACTGCGTCGGACGCGGGTCGGAGACTTCGAAGAAAACATGGCGATTTCGCTGGATAAACTTGAAGACATGGGGCATAAGGGGGCGCTCGACGACCTGCTTTTGCCGGTCGAGGCTGCGCTGGCCGACATCCCGGCGCTCGCCGTGACCGGTCCCGAGGCCGAACGTCTGCGATTTGGACAGGCCATCCGGGTACCGCATAGCGTCGAGGGAACCGTATACGCAACGACCGAAGGCAGGCCCGTGGCATTGGCCAGGGTGCATGCCGGGGAAGTTCGTCCGGTTCGTGTTTTCAATCTGTAAGACGTTATATCGAATAGGAGAATTAGATGTCGATTACGGCTGAACGAAAGACCGAATTGATCGGCGAATATAAACAATCGGAAAACGATACCGGCTCGCCCGAAGTGCAAGTGGCGATTTTGACTTCCCGGATCGTAACCCTGACCGAACATTTCAAGGAGCATAAGAAGGATAACCACTCCCGGCGCGGGCTGCTGAAAATGGTCAGCCGGCGGCGCCGTCTGTTGGACTATCTCAAGGGTAAGGATCAAGCCCGATACGAGGCCTTGATCAAACGGCTGGGCCTGCGCCGTTAAATTGTTACCGCTGGCCAATCAAGGTTGACGAAAACTCGACCCACGCGTCGCCTCTCACCATACGAGCGGGCAACGCGGGTTCGGCGTGTATTCGCCGAACTGCAAGACGGCCATAGTCCATCCGGGATTATGGCAAGAATGGAACTGAACGTAAGCGAAGCCATGCTTGTCCGGGAAGGTCCCGGACGTTTTGGAAAGGTTGGCATGGCTGACGAGAAAGAGAGAACGAGATGTTTGAAATTCATCGCAAGGAATTGATGTGGGGCGGGCGCAAGCTGGTCCTCGAGACCGGACATATTGCCCGCCAATCCGACGGCGCCGTGATGGTCAGCTATGACGAGACCTCTGTGCTTTGTACCGCCGTCGCCCAGCGCGAAGCCCGCGCCGGCATCGATTTCTTCCCCCTGACCGTCCACTATGTGGAAAAGACCTATGCCGCCGGAAAGATTCCGGGCGGCTTTTTCAAGCGCGAAGGACGCCCGTCCGAGAAGGAGACCCTGACCTCGCGCCTGATCGACCGGCCGATCCGGCCCCTGTTCGTTGACGGCTTCCGCAACGAGACGCAGATCATCTGCACCACCATGAGCCACGATCTGGAGAATGACCCGGATGTTCCGGCCATGATCGGCGCTTCTGCCTCTCTAACCATTTCCGGGATCCCCTTCATGGGCCCCATCGCCGCCGCACGGGTTGGTTATATCAACGGCGAATACGTCCTCAACCCCCGCCTGGACGAACTGGAAGAGAGCGACCTGGACATGGTGGTTGCCGGCACGGCGGACGCGGTCATGATGGTGGAATCGGAAGCCAACCAGCTTTCCGAGGAAGTCATGCTGGGTGCCGTGATGTTCGCGCACCGGGAAATGCAGCCCGTGATCGATGCCATCATCGAATTGGCCGAGGTTGCCGCCAAGGAACCTTGGGAGATGGAGCCCCCCGAAGATCACTCCGAGCTCGAGGGCAAGGTGGGCGATCTGATCGGCGCGGACCTGCAGGCGGCCTATGCCGAACCGGTGAAGCAGACCCGCACCAACATGCTGGCCGAGGCCAAGAACAAGGCCGTTGAAGCTTTTGAAGAGGATCCGGACGCCGCCGCGGTCGGTGGTGTTTTCAAAAAACTGGAGAAGAACCTAGTTCGGGGACAAATCCTCGAGACCGGCCAGCGCATCGACGGTCGCGACACCCGTACCGTACGCCAGATCGAATGTCAGGTGGGCGTGCTGCCCAGGACCCATGGCGCTGCCCTCTTCACCCGCGGCGAGACCCAAGCCATCGTGGTGACTACCCTTGGCACCGGTGACGACGAGCAGATCATGGACGCCTTGGCCGGTTCCTATCGCCAGCACTTCATGCTGCATTACAACTTCCCGCCCTACTCGGTCGGCGAGGCCGGACGCTTCGGCTTCACCGGCCGGCGGGAAATCGGCCACGGCAAGCTTGCCTGGCGGGCCATGCATGCGGTCATGCCGGACAAGGAAGACTTCCCCTATACCATCCGCATCGTTTCGGAAATCACCGAGTCCAATGGTTCTTCCTCGATGGCGTCGGTATGCGGCTCTTCCCTCTCCCTGATGGATGCGGGCGTGCCGTTGAAGGCAGCCGTCGCCGGCATCGCCATGGGCTTGATCCTGGAGGGCGATAAATACGCCATCCTGTCGGACATCCTGGGCGACGAGGATCATCTGGGCGATATGGACTTCAAGGTGGCGGGTACCGAGAACGGTGTCACCTCCCTGCAGATGGACATCAAGGTCGCCGGCATCACGGAGGCGATTATGAAGGACGCCCTGGCTCAGGCCCATGACGGCCGGAAGCATATTCTGGGCGAGATGGGCAAGGCCATCGGCGAACACCGTGGCGAATTGAAGGACACCGCGCCAAAGGTGCACCTGATGAAGGTACCAGTGGACAAGATCCGCGAGATCATCGGAACGGGCGGCAAGGTGATCCGTCAGATCACCGAGGAAACCGGTTCCAAGATCGACATCGACGACGACGGCTCGGTCCGGGTCTCTTCCCCCGATCAGGCCAGCATCGATGCCGCCGTAACCTGGATCACCGGCATTATAGCCGAGCCGGAGGTGGGCGAGATCTACCGTGGCAAGGTGGTCAAGGTGGTCGATTTCGGCGCCTTCGTGAACTTCATCGGCAACCGCGACGGCCTTTGCCATATCTCCGAGTTGGCCAATTACCGGGTCAAGACGGTGAATGATATTTGCAACGAGGGCGACGAGGTCTGGGTCAAATGCCTGGCCATCGACGACCGCGGCAAGGTCCGCCTGTCCATGAAAGTGGTCGATCAGGAAACCGGCAAGGAAATCGTCAAGGAAGAAGAAGCCACCGGCGATTGATCTGCTGCCGCAAGGCAAAAAGATTGGCCCCCCTCCAAGTTGGAGTGCGGGGCCTTTCTTTTGCTCAGCCGCTCACGATCGCCTGCTTTGGCGATCGCGTGCTCTGAACGGTCCTGCGGCTACAGGGTTGTGTGCCGGGCGCGGACGCCGCGTTCGATGGCAGCGGCGGTCAATCTGTCGAGATCCAGACTGTCGCGCAGGGTCTGTAGCAGGCGCAGCTCCTCCTGCTCCACGTGCAAATCGGCAGCGGCAATTTCGCAGGCGATGGCATAGGCGGTTTCGCTCAGCTTTGCCGGCAGGGAAGCGATGATCAAGTCCAGGACCTGGTCCAAGCCACCGGGCTCGCCCAGCTTGGCGGCGCATTCTTCCGCCAGGGGCACCAGTTCCTCTTCGTCGAAATCCAGGAATACGGGCAGGTTGCGCACCTGTTCGCCTATCCGCTTCAACTCCCGGTCCGTCATGTTATTGTCGGCCGCGGAAACCAGCACCATGATGTAGATCAGGGCACTGTGGGGATTAAGCAGGTCATTCGTCACTATGCTCTCCTGGATTTCCATGCTTACCGCCCGCTGAACTGGGCGCGGGGAAAATAGGCGAGGCGGACCGTCATCGCAAGCAATCTTCCCAGGCTTTTTCGCTGCATTGCCAGGCCGCCGATTTCACGGCGCCATGACGGACGCCAACTTCTTGCCCGCCGCCGCGATCGCGGCCTCGTCGTGGGCGGCATAGCCCAGCATCAGCCCCCGCCGCGCCGGTTTCCCAGCATACGCCGCACTCAGTGCAGCGGTCACGACGCTGGCCTCGGCCGCACCTTTTGCGACCTGGACGTCGTCCATAGCACCACTGATGGCGGCGCCGGGCCACGCAATCAGGTGCATGCCCGCCTCATCCGGCGAGACCTCCAGCAGTCCCTGCAAATGCCGCGCCGCGGTGTCGAGCAGCGCCTCCTGTCGGGCCGCGTAGAGGCGGCGCATACGGCGCACATGGGCGGCAAAATGGCCGTCGTCGATGAAACTGGCCAGCACCGGCTGGGCCAGCATGCCGGTATGGTCGTCCAGCACCCGCCGCGCGGCAACGAACGGATCAACCAAGTCCGGGGGGACCACCAGATAGCCCAGGCGCAGGCTTGGAAACAGCACCTTCGAGAAACTGCCCACATAGATCACCCGGCCCGTGGGATCCAAACCCTGCAGCGCCGCAAGCGGACGGCCCGCATAACGGTATTCGCTGTCATAGTCGTCTTCCAGGATCCAGGCCTCGCGGCGCCGGGCCCATTCGATCAGGGCCAGGCGGCGGCGCAGGGTCATGGCGATGCCCAGTGGGTGTTGGTGCGAGGGCGCGACACAAACCATCCGCGCCAACGGTGCCCGGGCCTCGCCAGCGGCGATATCCAGTCCTTCGTCATCCACCGGCGTCAGCGCGATGCGCAAACCTGCGGCGGTCAAGGCGCCGCGGACACCGCCATAGCCCGGTTCCTCCACCATGGCCTGGTCACCGTGATCGAGCAGCACCTGGGCCGCCAGGCTGATGGCCTGCTGGGCGCCGCTGACCACGATGATCTGGCCCGGATCGCACCTGACCCCGCGCATGGCACCCAGATAGGCGGCGATGGCCGCCTTCAAGGGCGGATAACCGCCGGCATCCTGGCTGACCGCCAACTCGCGGCCCGGCCGGCGCCAGAACCGGGTCAAGAGGCGGGCCCAGATATCGAAGGGAAAAGCGGATATATCCGGGCCCGGCGCGAAAGCAGCGCCGCTGCCCATGGATGGCCGGCTGATTGCCGAGAGTTCCCGGCCCCGGCGCGACAGGCCGTAGTGGCGGGCGGCGACATGGGAAACTGGCAGATCGCCATGCCCAAGTCCCGGTGCGCGCCGCCTGTCGGGACCCGCATCGGGCAGTTCCGAGGCCACATAGGTTCCATCCCCCTGCCGGGTTTCGACATAGCCTTCCGCCAGAAGCTGTTGCAGCGCCGTGGCCACGGTATTGCGGGACAGCGCCATGTCCTGCGCCAGAACCCTGTTGGCCGGCAGACGGCTGCCTGAAGGCAGGCGGCCGTCGAGTATCATTTGCCTGAGGCCCGCATAGAGCTGCTGGTAGAGGGGGCCCTGGCCGTCCCGGTCAAGATCCAGCGAAAGCAGATTGCTGCCGCCAGGCATGGTGAAACCCTTTCGAATCAATTGGCCCTATGAAATTAGCACAAAATTGAACTTTTTATTGAGCCAATAATTTTCTATGGTGGCCTTGAACTTAAACAGGAGCGGAAAATGAAACTTGCCACCGAACCGCCGTGGATGCCGGCACCGGAATACGGCCGTGGTTTGCGCGGATTGGGTGTCAATCTGGTCGTTCGCGACATCGCAACCGCCCTGCGGTTTCAAACAGAGGTCTTGGGCGCCGAGATCATCCACAGTGACCCGGATTTCGCCGCCCTGCGCGGCTTCGGCGGGGAATGGATGCTGCATGCGGATCACACCTACAGCGACCATCCTTTGAAAGGTAGCCTGGATGGCGATCTGGTCCGCGGTATCGGCGCTGAATTGCGCCTTTACGGCCGCGATCCGGACGCCGCGGAGGCCAAGGCCAGGGAGTTGGGCTATGAGGTCCTGGCGGGCGCCCTTGACAAGCCCCATGGCCTGCGCGAGGCCTATATCATCGACCCGGATGGCTACCTTTGGGTACCGGGGGTGCCGCTCCCCTAGATTGGGTCATTCCGATTGCGAAATAATTTCGGGAATAGCTATGTCGTAGGCTTCCGCGGCGGCACCGGCGAAGAGGGCGGCCTTCTCCGAGGCGGATGCACCGGACGCCAGGCGCTTGAAAGCGTTCCAACAGACCTGATAACTGCACCAGCGTTTCTGAACCGGGAAATTGGATTCGAACATAGACCGCGCCGGGCCAAAGGCCTCGATGCAGGTTTCGATCCACGGCCGCCAGGCCGCCGCGACTTCCTCTGATCCCGGCGGCAGGCTGCGATCGCCCTGGAAATCCGGCATCCGGATGGGCAGGGCGCCGAGCTTGATATAAACGTTGGGCCGCTGGGCCACCCGATGGATGCCGGCCTGCCAATGGGCGAACACCTCCTGCCGACGCTCTCGGTACGGCCCGCCCAGAATAGGGCTGCCCACATGATTGAGGATGATGCGCAGGTCGGGCACCGCATCGGCCAGTTCCCCCACTTCATCCAATTGCGGGTGGTAGAGCCAACTGTCGAGGGAAAGGTTCTTGGCCGCCAACACACCCGCCGCCGCCTTGACCCGGTCGTCGACCAACATGCCTGGCTCGGCCACCACGTTGTGGATCTTCTCGGACGGATCCCAGCCGGTGGAATAGCGTACGCCGCGGAACCGGCCACCGGAGGCGTCCATATGCTTTTCCAACAGCGGTTCGATCGCGGCGCCCAGGGTCATCTCCACGTTACCGAACATCACGGCGCAGGCCTGGGCCGCGCCGAACTGACCGCCGGCGCTCATGGCCGCCTGGCCGCGCACGAACTCGCTCTCGCCCAAGGAACGTTCAGACTCCGGTCCGTCCTGGCGGTACATGGAATGGCATTCCGCATAGACCGTGGCGGCGATGTTATGGCCGGTGTTCAGATCAGCCGCCAGTTCCGGCATGAAATAGCCATAACCGCTGCGCAGCCACAGGTGATGGTGCGGATCGATGATGGGGATCTCGGGTTCAAGGACCTCCTCCTCCAGCTTGGCCAGCCAGGCATCATCCGGGCCGGTCTGGCCTGTATTCGCCGCCATGAGGTCCTCGTCCCCCTAGTCCCTAATCCTGGCCGATGCCGCCGCGGACGGCGCCCGCCGCCACATCGCGCCACAGCACCGCGTGATCGTCTGGGAGGGCCCTGCTGTTGGGCATGGCCAGCCAGAGGCGGTGCAGCAGGCGCCGCCGATCGCCACCCTGATCGGGATGATCCTCGTACGGCGTGCGTGCATGATAGATCACGTGGTTGTTGATGAACTGCATATCGCCCCGTTGCATGGTCATTTCCATGCAGAGCTCATCGGCCAGCTCGGCCAAAAGGTCCAGAGCCTCCCAATGGCGCGCTTCCATGCGGGGCACGTCCAGCATCTCCTGGGCCGCCTCCACATAGGTGCGGGAATAGTGCGACGTAAAGCGGCCATCCCGCTGGCCCCAGACCGGCAGGGCGTAACTCAAAAGCTCCCCACCCCGTTCCTCGCCCAGGCGGGCCCGGTGCAGGGGTTCATACAACAGAGCGGCGAGGTCGGGTCGGCGCTGCAGCATGGCGTTGTGCACGGCCACGGAGGAGGCGATGCGGCTGACCCCGCCCGACTTGGCCTGGCGTACGCATAATAGGGCCACCACGTCGGTGCGATCGGTGTGAAAGCGCAGGATGCCGTTGGAGAGTGTACGCGCCTTGGAGGATTGGAATGAATTGCCCCCCCGGGTGGTCAACTGATGGCCTTCCTTGGCGTCCGTATCCTCCCGCTCGTCCTGGATGTCCCGCATCAATTGGGCATTATAGTCCTGATAGACCGGCTGGCCCATGTTGAGACCGATGCCGTACCAGACGTGACGCAGGCCGTCACCGAACTCGTCAATGGGCAAGCCTGAGAGATTGGCCAGGCCGGAGCCGTTTTCCAGTTCCTCCGCCATTTCATCCAGGGTGCGGGACAATCCAGGCAAGGGGAAATCCGCCCTGGTGATTTGATCCCAGCCCAGGCCTTTTTTTCGCACCGAAGCAAGAGCGGCATGGAGTTCCGCAATGTCGTCGTCATTCAGGGCGAAACGCCAGCGGGGATCGGCCTCCAGGTCCCTGCCGAGCCAGGCACAGGCGCCTTCGATGACGGACGGATTCAAGGTCATTTCCTAGATCCAATATTGCAGGACATAGTCGAACGGGCCTTCGTTGTTGACGATATCCACCCGCTGCAGGCGGATGCGGTAGCCGTCCTGGCCGTTGACCAGTTCGTGGCGGTATTTGCCGGCGAAGTAGCGCTGTTCGTCGTTGCGGTACTCCACCACATGAAACTTGGAACGCACCACAAGGTCGCCGGAGCCCGCGTCTTCCGAGTCTATGACCACATTGGAGACCACGTGGCTGGTGCGGTTGGGCGGATATTGCGACCAGGCGTTGGGATGGTTGACCCGCCCGATGCGCACACGCATCAGGTAGTGATCCTCGTAGAAGATGTTGGGCTGGCCTTCGCCCTCGGTCTGTTCGGGCGAGGCGGGCATCCAGTAATGGCCATCCTCGGTGAACAGGGCCAACCAATCGTCCCAAAGGCGGTCATCCAGGATTTCCGCCTGGCGGTAGAGAAACTGTTCCACCTTGTGCTGGGTTTCCAGCGAGACGGCGCCGCTCATGCCCCCTCCTCCGCCGCCATGTAGGCGCGCCAGGCCTCGAACTGGTTGCGCATGGGCAGTTCGGAAAAGCCGATGTTGGAGGTGGCGATGCCGCCCTCGACGATATCCCGGCCCGCATCGCGGTGGAAACTGACCCAGTCACCGCCCTCGCTCTCCAGGCCTTCCTGGCATTTGCGGAAGTTATGCAGATCGTCGGCGTTGATCATGGTGGAGGGTGAATTGACCAGATAGAAATAGTCCAGCGCCCTTCGATAGATGGGCTCCGGCGCGCCCTTGAGACGGAAATGCCAGATTTCCGTCAGGGTCTTGTTCGGCGCCAGGGGCCGCACGGCGCGCAGCTGCTGCAAGGGCGATTGGATGGAGAGGCAGGGATAGACCAGGAGGTGGTGGATGTTGACATCCAGGATCTCCTCGGTCCGCTCGGGACCATAGTGTTGCCGCATCACCTCTTCGTATTCCAGGGTATCCGGGTCTGTCGGACGCAGGCCCATATAGCCCTGCAGGACGCAATGGCCGTTGGGATGGCCGACAACGTCCAACGAGCCCCATTTGTCCAGTTCCATGGCGAAGGCAGAGATGTAGTGATAGGACAAGGGCGGGGCCTCGCCCGTCTCCGCCTCCATCTCCTTCTCCACCTTTTGCGCCGCCAAACCGGTTGAAGTGTGGGTGATGGAGGGGTGTACCGCGTCGAGCTGGTTCTCCAGGAAGATTTTCCAGTTTGATTTCTGGATCATGCGGAAGCAAGTGGGCACCACCTCCACCTCTCCTTCCGGCGCCCGGTCGCACATATCGTCGATGCCGGCGATGGCCGTGCCGAGCCAAGATTTTAGATCCGGGCCTTCGGGTGACAGAGAGGCGAAGACGAAGCCGCGATAGATTTCCATGCGGGCCACCGGCTTCATATGGGCATCCGGGTCATTCAGCGAGAAACGGGTGCCGTCATAGCCATTCTGGATCGGGATGTGGCGCACTTTGCCATCCAGCTTGAACTGCCAGGAATGGTAGCTGCAGGTAAAGGCCGCGCCCACGTTGCCCGCGCGCTGGCTGCACATGGTAGCACCCCGGTGGGGGCAACGGTTGTAGAGCACGTGGATGGCGCCAGCCTGATCCCGGACCATGATCACCGGCTGGTGGCCGATCACTGTGGTGGCGTAGTCACCGGAATTAGGCACCTGTGATTCATGGCCCACATAGATCCAGGATTTGTGAAAAATCTGGCGGATTTCCCGATCAAAAATCGCCTGGTCCGCATAACAGGCCCGGTGCACCCGATCGGGCTCCACCAGGGCATCGACATTAAAGCCGTTGTTCGATCCGTTTCCGGACCCCGTCGTTCCCGCCATTGTGCGGCCTCCCTATTCTTGTGGCGCGAGTTTAGCTTGGATGGCGGATGGGTTTCCAGGTTCTCGTGCGCTGGTAAGCTGTTCTTGATCCAGCGGGAGAGGCAAGATGAAACGGCGGAAGATTATCGTGACGGGCGGCAGCGGCCGGCTTGGCCTGCACGTCATGAAGGCATTGGAAGAGAACCACGAGGCGACCGCTCTGGATATCGCGGCACCCACAGCCGACGTGCCCTACCTGGCCGCCGATATCCTCGATCTTCCGGCCTTGACCAAGGCTTTTGCCGGGCAGGATGGGGTGATCCACCTGGCCGGCTACGACGACGGCCAGGCGCCTGACGAGCAAGGCTACATCAGCACCAATGTACAGGGCGCCTGGAACGTCTTCCAGGCAGCCGAGGCCACCGGTATCGAAAATGTGGTGGTGGCCAGTTCCACCGCAACGTTGGGCCTGGATTACGGCCGCCCGCCGGACTATCTGCCCATAGACGAGGCACATCCGTTGCGCCCCGCCGGCGCCTATGGCCTGAGCAAACAGTTGATCGAGGTCATGGGGCGGCAGTTTGCCGAGCGGGGCGGCATGTCTGTGGTCTGTCTGCGCCCCACACTGGTCGTCCGCCCGGAAAAGGAAGCGGAAATCCTGGCCCAACTGGCCCTGCCCGACCCGGACGGGCCGCCGCCCAAGGCCGGTCCTGGCGATGTCCAACCCTATGGCGCGCTGTCGGCAACCCGGACCTATGTCCGATCCCGCGATGCGGCGCGGGGCTTCGTGGCCGCTCTGGACTATGGGGCGAAGCCGTTCGATATTTTCAACCTGGCCGCCTCCGACGGTATAGGCCGGCCCAAAACACTCGATCGCCTGGCGGAGGTCTATACGAAACTGCCTGACGTCCGAGACGCAACCCTGTTTGAAGGCGATGCCTATGCCTCTGCTTTGGATAGCCGCCGCGCGCGCGATGCCCTGGGCTGGCAAGCCGAAGGGGATTGGCGGGACGTGACCGCATAACTCCGTCTACTCGAAACTCAGGTAAGACAAGGTCCCGTTGCCTGCGCCGTCCGGTTCCATGGCAGCACGACCAGCTCCTCAACGCAGATAGCTGGACCGGAACTGGATCCCCCAATGGCCATCCTGCAGGGTGGCGATCCATAGGGTGTCGAATCTGTTATAGACGGTGCCGTCCTCGTGGCAGCGGTCGTTCTTCAGGGTGATGTGAACCTTGTCGGGGCCGCTTTGGATGACTTTGATATCGGCGGTGGTGGTGTGGTGCCAGCCTTCCGCGACCAGCGCTGGTTCAAGACGTTTGCGGTTTTTGATGAACTCATCCGCCGTCTCGGTGACGACGAATTCGCCATTGGCCAGGCGCACATGGGGATAGTTCAGGCTCGCCGCCAGGGCCTCGTGGTCCTGGGCGTTGAAGGCGTCGAGGAAGGCGTGGACGGCGGCCACGGCGGCGCTTTCGGTGTCTTGGCTCATAGCTAAGCTCCCATCAGAAAATCATCAGTACCCACGCTCCCAGTCGATGACATTGACCAGGGGTTGGCCTGCGATATAGGCGGCCAGGTTGTCGCAGAACAGCTCGATAGCGCCATGGCGGTTCTGATCGGCAGTGCCGGAAATGTGCGGCGTAATCATGACCCGCTCGTCGGCCCATAGGTCTGCCAGGGGCAAGGCTTCGAACTCGCCCACATAGACGTCCAGGATCACACCGCGCAGGTGATCCCGCTGCAGGGCATCGACCAGGGCCGCTTCATCGATGATCTCGCCCCTGGCCACGTTAACCAGGATGGCGCCCGGCTTCATCAAGGCAAAGCGGCGGGCATCGAACAGCTTGTCGGTCTCGGGCGTCCATTGACAGCAAATCGCCACCACGTCCGCCTGCCCCAACATGGCATCAAGTTCGTCGGGGCCGCCCAGTGCGGCGAAGCCCTGTGGCAGGGGTGCATCGCTGTCGGGCGCGCGCCGGGTGCCGATGACATGCATGCCCAGGGCGCCGCACAGGCGGCCCACCTCCTGGCCAATGCCGCCCGCGCCCACGACGACGGCGGTTTTGCCTTCCAACAACAAGGGTTGATAGGCGCGGCGGGTGAAGCGGCCGGCCTGACGCTCCCTGGCCGCCTGCGGCAGGTCCTTGGCGAAATGCATGATCCCGGCCAGAGCGTATTCGGCCATGGCCAGGGTGTTGCCCAGGCCGCGCGAGGTCGTCACCATGACGTCGCTGCCCCAAAGATCACCGCGTAACAGGTTGGAGGCACCAGCGGGACGCTGGTGAAACCATTTCAGGCGCCCGGCCCTGGCACGCAAATCCAAGGGAAACGGCCAACCGCCCAAGATCACGTCCGCCGCCGCCAACAGGCGGTCCCGTTCCGCCCGGCTGCCCTGGCCCTTTGCCTCGGGATGCAGGTAACGTTCGCAGGTCTCCTCGGGCCAGGTTTCGCGAATTTCGCCATCGAACCAGCCGCCCGCGTCCACCAGTTCGACCGAACCATGGACGGCTTGGATCATGGCCCGTTCCTCGGCACTGATACGCTGGATGCTCAAAACCTCAATTTTCTTCATGCCGACCTCTATTGCCCCGCCGGGACTTCGGAAGAGCTGTGCCATGACAGCAGGCGCACGGCAAGGGCCCCCGCCAGCACGGTAAAGCCCAGGGCGGCGAAAGCCCAACCCCAGCTGACCGCCGTCTGACCGCCCCCGGTGGCATCCAGGATGACGCCGAACAGCACCGGGCCGACGAGACCGCCGGCGGCGGCCGCGGCGCCGAAGGCGGCGACGGTATTGCCGGCTTGCTCAGGGGCGGCGGCATTGACGGCGCCGGCATTGAGGACCCCTGAATCTGCAAGCACAAAAATATTGTGCATCAGCACCAATCCGACTAGCAGCCATAAGGCCCACGCGGCGGAAAATCCCACCAAAGCGGCAGCGATGGCAGAGGCGGCCATGACCAGAAATCCGGCCCGGGCATAACCGATGCGGTGGCCCAGTTCGCCCCCTGCCAGAGAAGTCGGCACGCCAATCAGGATCAACAGTGTAGCGACCAGCGGAACATTGAAATCGGCCGGAATATCGCCGCGCACCGCCACCGCCCAGGTCAGGAAGGTTACGGTCCAGGCGCGCACGCCCAACAGTTCGAAGTTATGGGTGAAGGAGGCGATGACATAGCCCAGCACAGTGCGGTTTCTGAGCGCCGGCCGGAAATCAGGGAGCAGTTTGAACCGGCCCGCCGCGCCCGCCGGCACCACCGGTGGCAAGAGGAACAGGATCAGCGCCGCCGCCAACAAATTGGAGATGGCAGGCAAGGTAAAGGCCCATTCCCAGCCGAAGGCTTTTGTGATTTCTGCCGCGATGACCAGCGAGAAGGAGGAGCAGACAGCGAAGGAGGAGACATAAACGGAAGTCGCCCGGCCCTTGTTGCCGCCCGTCACCCGATCCGCGATGGCCTTGACGCCGGGCATGAAGGTCCAGGCCAGACCGAGGCCCTGCAAGGTGCGAAAGGCCATGGCCGACCAGAAACCCTCCGCCAGACCCATGCCACCATATCCGATGACATTGATCACGGCACCCAGGATTAGCATGCGCCGGGCATCGATACGATCGGTGACAGTGACGAAGGAGACCCCGATCAGATAGGTCAGGTACGGGATGCCGGCGATCCAACCGGCCTCGGTGTTGCTCAGTGACCAGATCTCCACGAACAGGGGAAGCAGCGCCGGCACCGCGTGCATACCCAACAGGGTCAGGCCCAGAAAGCCGCACATCAGGACAATCAGACGCCCCGTCGCCATGCTCCTATATCTAATGGCTGGCCCGCCTGGTCCCCGACGGACTTATCAGGCGCGCTTTATGTCGATGGGCATCAACAGGCCGGCGATCAGGTCCACGGTGACGCCGTCGTCGGCGAAGGGAAACAGGGCCCGAAAGCAGCGCCGATTGGAATAGCCGATATCCGGCACCCAGGCGCGCCAGCACCGGGGCTCGCCAGCGGTCACCACCTCCTCGTATGACCGACGCATCAAGTCGGCCGTGGAGAGAGGAAAAGCCTCGCCCAGCCGCTTGCCGGTGGCGTCCTGGCGCACCAGTTCGGCATTGCGCGTGCCGATCAGGCGGAAGCGGAAATCCAGTTCACCTCCCTCGCGCAGCACATCCACCAGGAACATCCAGGGGATGACCGTTGGAATGTCGATCGGGTCCATATCGGCGCGTGCCGGCAGGCCAGGCGCCTTGCCAGCGGCCTCTGTGATGGCCTGCCAATATTCAAAAAAACGCATAATCTCGGAATTGGGATCGATGTCCGAGCAGTCCGTCCGCTCGACGTCGGCATAGACTTCGTCAACGAATTCATTGTCATGCGGCATCGACATCGGCCGAACTCGCCCAATCGTTCATTATTGATATCTAAATATAGGTGAGCGACTTGAACTTCGATAGTAGGGAAGAGAAAGAAAGGGCGAAAGAACATTAACCTCGCGAAAGCATTTTATGCCACAATTACACTCAGCCGCGGGCCAGGATTCCGCGCGGCCAACTGACTGTGAACTTAGGCCAGCCAAATGGGGGCGCAACAAGATGTCAGAAATAGTAACCCTTGAGCATTTCATGGACGGCGTGATGAAACGCAACCCCGGACAGCCGGAGTTCCATCAGGCGGTGCAGGAAGTAGCGGGCACCATACTGCCCTATATCGATGCCAATCCAATCTATCGGCAAATGCAGATACTCGAGCGTATGACAGAGCCCGACCGGGTGGTTTCCTTCCGTGTCTGCTGGGAGGACGATGAGGGCAACATCCGGGTTAACCGCGGCTGGCGGGTGCAGTTCAACAACTCCATCGGCCCCTACAAGGGGGGCTGTCGCTTCCACCCGACCGTCAACGAAAGCGTCTTAAAGTTCCTCGGTTTCGAGCAGCAGTTCAAGAATTCCCTGACCGGCCTGCCCATGGGCGGCGGCAAGGGCGGCGCCAACTTCAATCCCAAGGGCAAGTCCGACAATGAAGTGATGCGCTTTTGCCAATCCTTCATGACCGAATTGTGCCGCCATATCGGGCCCAATACAGACGTCCCCGCCGGAGATATCGGCGTCGGCGCCCGGGAGATCGGCTATATGTTCGGCCAATACAAACGCCTGACCAACAAGTTCGAGGGCGTCCTGACCGGCAAGGGCTTGGAGTTCGGTGGCTCGCTGATCCGTACAGAGGCAACTGGCTACGGCGCGGTCTATTTTCTGCAATGCATGCTGGAAAGGGTTGGCGGCTCACTCGACGGCTCCACTGTTTCGATCTCCGGATCCGGTAACGTAGCCACCTTCGCGGCAGAGAAGGTCAACCATCTGGGCGGCAAAGTGGTGACCCTGTCTGATTCGGGCGGTTACGTTCACGACCCCGAAGGCATTGATGAAGAGAAGCTGGAGTGGGTCAAGGAATTGAAGAACGTGCGCCGGGGCCGCATTTCAGAATATGCGGGCCACTTCGCGGGCGCGACCTACCACGAAGGGCGGCCTTGGGCAGTGCCTTGTGATTATGCCTTGCCCTGCGCCACCCAAAATGAGATCGACGAGGACGAGGCCAAAATGCTGGTCAAGAACGGCTGCAAGGGGGTCTCGGAAGGCGCCAACATGCCGACCGTCGTGGCCGGTATCGAGGCCTTCCAAGAGGCTGGTATCCTCTACGGCCCCTCCAAGGCGGCGAATGCCGGCGGCGTCGCCGTCTCCGGCATGGAGATGAGCCAGAACTCGGCGCGCATATCCTGGAGCGAGGATGAACTGCAAAAACTATTGTTGAACACAATGCAGGGGATCCATGACAGCTGCTACGAATATGGCGAAGGCAAGGGCGTCGATGGCAGCTGTGACTATCTTATGGGCGCCAATCTAGCCGGCTTCGTCAAGATTGCCGACGCCATGCTGGCCTATGGTGTACAATAGGATTTAACGTAAAGCGTACCTGCACTGACAGGCCCGTCCCCAATCGGGGGCGGGCCATTTTCTTTGAGGCGGTCTCTTAGAGCCGGCTTTGCAGATAGTCCAGGGTGCGGGCCCGGACACCCGGTTCGGTTTCCAGCAAGACGGCAATCAGGTCCGTGGCGCCGGCCTCGGCCACCTGGGCCATGGCCCGATCCAAATCACCTTCGTCGCCAACCAGGGCAACATCTCCAGGGCCAGCGGCGCCCTCCCGGTCCAGCATGGCCCGATAGGACGGCAACTGGCCATAGACCTGCAAAATTTCGCCCACTTTCTCCCGTGTCCCGTCAACATCGCTGCTCAGGACCATGGGAAAACCGGCGATGATCCTGGGCTCCGGCCGGCCGGCGGCCTTGGCGCCCGCGCTGATCAAGGGTACGACGTGCTGGCCGATGGTTCGCGCCCCGGTCATCCACAATGCGGTGCCGTCCGAATAACGACCCGCCAGATCCAACATCATCGGCCCCAGTGCCGCAATAATCAGGGGCACCGGCTTGGCCGCATCGCCCACCATCATCTCGATCTTGCTGCGATACAGATCGCCCTTGAATGCGGCACCTTCCCCCGCCAACAGAGGCGTCAGGATCTCCAGATATTCCCGCATGGTCTGGGCCGGTTTGGCGTAGGACAGACCCAAGGCATCCTCGATCACCACCTTGTGGGACAGCCCGATGCCCAAGGTAAAGCGCCCCCGCGCCAGGGCCGAGGCGGTCAGGGCCTGCTGCGCCAGGGCGGTGGGGTGGCGCGGCTGGATCGGCGTCACCGCCGTGCCTACCTCCAACCTCTCGGTCTCGCGCCCGGCCATGGCCATGGCGGTGACCGCGTCATGGCCCCGGGTATTGGCCAGCCAGAACGAGGGGAAGCCGCGGGCCTCGATATCCTTGGCCTGGGCGATGAAGCCGTCGATGCTGGCGCTCGGATCGGGTACCGCGCCGGTCATGATGCCGATCTTCATTGAATAACTTCCTCCCTGCCTGCCGTCGTCAGGAGCGACGCCGCAGCAATTGGACCGACCGCATGGTCATAAGGGTCTCGTCGTCCTGATCGCAAAGACGCCAATCCATGTTGACAATGCCCCGATCCGGCTTCGAGGTCGAGACCCGGGCATCGGCAATGGTGACCACCACATGGATGGTGTCGCCGGGCCGGGCGGGTTTTATCCAGCGCATGTCCTCGACGCCCGGGGAGCCCAGGGAGGCCTCCGGGTCCCAAGGGTGGGCCAGCATGAACAGGCGGAAGGAATAGGTGCCCAGCATCCAGCCGCTGGCGATCAGGCCGCCGTACATGTGCGCCTCGGCCGCGTTCTTGTCCATGTGAAAGGGTTGCGGATCGAAGCGGAAGGCCCAATCGATGATCTCCGCCTCGGTGATGGTCTTGCCGGGCGAGATGATCTCGTCGCCCACCTTGAAATCTTCGTACCAGCGTCCGCTCACCGTCACCTCCCGAAATCGCTGCCTTTCTCATGGAATAACCGAAGCCGGCTCCGGCGGCTATCCGTTTCATGATCCTGGCTGCAAATTCTTGGGGCTGTGCTAAATTGCCAGCCTAGCGCTCGTATCGACCCCCAGGAGTTTTCCATGCATCCCGGAATCTATGCCGCCGAAACGCCGGACAAGGCCGCCTATGTCATGGCCAACAGCGGCCAGGTGGTCACCTACCGGGATCTGGACGAAGCTTCCAACCGCGGCGCACAGCTATTCCGTGGCCTGGGCCTGAAAATGGGCGATGCCATCGCCGTTTTCATGGAGAACAACGCCGCCTATCTTCAGATCTGCTGGGCGGCGCACCGGGCCGGCCTCTATTACACCTGCATTTCCTCCTACCTTACGGCGGAAGAGGTGGACTACATCGTCGGCGATTGCGGCGCCAAAGTCTTCATCACCTCGGAAGCCAAGGCCGAAGTCGCCGCCGCGCTGACGAAATTGATGCCGAATGTGGAAGCGCGATTTATGGTGGGCGGGGCTATTGAGGGCTTTCAGTCCTACGAAGACGCCATCGCCGGCCTGCCGGGCACGCCCATTGCTGACGAGTTCGAGGGCGCCGATATGCTCTATTCTTCCGGCACCACGGGCCGCCCCAAGGGCATCCAGATCCCCATTACCGGCGAACCCCTGGGCACGCCGCGCAGCCCCGTCGATCTCCTGGGCACTCTGTATGGTGTGACGGAGGATACGGTCTATCTCTCACCGGCGCCTCTTTATCATTCCGCGCCTTTGCGTTTCAACATGGGCATCCTGCGCAAAGGCGCAACGTCCATCGTCATGGAACGCTTCGATCCCGAAGGTGCCCTGGCCCTGATCGAACGGCACCGGGTCAGCCACAGCCAATGGGTGCCCACCATGTTCGTGCGCATGCTGAAGCTGCCCGAAGAAGCCAGAACCAGATATGATCTCGCGAGCCTCAAGGTGGTGATCCATGCCGCCGCCCCGTGCCCCATACAGACCAAACAGGCCATGATCGAATGGCTGGGACCGGTGCTGTACGAATACTATGCCGGCACCGAGGGCAACGGTTTCTGCGCCATCAATTCCGAGGAATGGCTGGCCCATCCGGGCTCGGTCGGCCGGGCCCTGGTGGGCACGCTGCACATCCTCGACGACGACGGCAACGATATGCCGGCGGGCGAGCCCGGTGCGATCTATTTCGCCGACGGACCAGAATTCACTTATCACAACGATCCCGAACGCACGGCGGATTCCCGCAACGACCAGGGCTGGTCCACTCTCGGCGATGTGGGCTATCTGGACGACGACGGATTTCTTTACCTGACCGATCGCCAGTCCTTCATGATCATATCGGGGGGCGTCAACATCTATCCCCAGGAAATCGAGAACCTGCTGGTCAGCCATCCGAAAATTCTCGACGTGGCCGTGGTCGGCGTACCCGATTCCGAATTCGGTGAGGCGGTCAAGGCGGTGGTACAGCCCATGGAACAAGGCCATGCCGGCCCCGACCTGGAGGCCGAGATCATTGAATATTGCCGCCAACATCTGTCTCACATCAAATGCCCCCGCAGCGTCGATTTCGAGGCGCAACTGCCCCGGCACGAGAACGGCAAGCTGTACAAACGCCTGATCAAGGACCGTTACTGGGGCCGTCACGACACCCGCATCGTCTAGGACATCTCAGACCCGAGGAGGATTACCCACATGCGCGGACGACAGGTCTTCATGGACAGCCTGGTGGCCCACGGAGTGGACCGCATCTTCGGCAATCCCGGCACCACGGAAAGCCCCTTGCTGGACAGTCTGCAAAGTTATCCCGGTATTGAATACGTCGTCGCCCTGCATGAAGGCATCGCCGTGGGTGCTGCCAGCTTCTACGCCCAGGCCAGCGGCAAGACATCGGTGGTCAATTTGCACGTCGCACCGGGCCTGGGTAACGGCATCGGCATGATGTACAGCGCCCTCAAGGCGAATTCGCCGATGATCGTCACCGCCGGACAACAGGATACCCGTCTGCGCCTGCGGGAGCCGGTGCTGGGCCACGACTTGGCCGCCATGGCTGCGCCCGTGGTGAAATGGAGCGTGCAGGTAGAGCGCGCCGACGAGATGGCCGGGATCATGCAGCGGGCTTTCAAGATCGCCAACGAGGCCCCCGCCGGCCCCGTTTTCGTGGCATTGCCCATCAATGTCATGGAGCAGGAGACCGATAACGGCGCGGTTGCCCCGTCGGGGTTGTTCACCGCGCCGCGGCCCGATCCCGACGGCATCGAGGCGGTGGCGGCCCAAATCCAACAAGCCCAGAACCCGGTCATCGTGGTCAGCGACGATGTGGCCCGGGCCGGCGCCAGCGATGATCTGGTTGCTTTGGCCGAGGCCATGGGCGCCGGCGTCTGGTTCGAGGCCATCCGCCACCATTCCGCCTTCCCCAACCGCCATCCCAACGCCAAGGGCATACTGCCGGTGGATGCAACGGCGATCCGGAACTCCCTCGGCGATGCGGACCTGGTGCTGCTGATCGGCGGGCCGTTCTTCGAAGAGGTCTGGTTCGCGCCCGGCGCGCCCTTCCCGGACGGCGCGGCGGTGGTCCAGATCGAGGAGACAGCGGCCCGGCTGGCCTACAATCATGCCATCGACGGCGGCCTCGTCGGTCATCTGCCGTCGGCCCTGACGGGAATATGTGAGGCCTTGCAAGGCGCGGCGGACTATCAGGCGGCGGCGGATGCCCGCAACCAGGCCCTGGCGGCGCAAAGCGAGGAAGCCGAGGCAGCCTATCAGGCACGGACCCAGCGCGCCTGGGACCGTTCGCCCATGTCCATGCCCCGCGTCATGGCCGAGCTTAGCGCCGGCACGCCGGACGGCGCGGTGGTGGTCGAAGAAGCCATCACCGCCGGCCTGGACATGGCCCGGGCATTCGATTTCAGAAATCCTGGCGATTACCTGTCCGGCCGCGGCGGCGGCATCGGCCAGGGCCTGGCCGGTGCCATCGGGGCCAAGCTGGCCCATCCCGACCGGCCGCTGCTGGCAGTCTCGGGCGACGGCTCGGCCATGTACTCGATCCAGGCCCTTTGGTCCGCGGCGCACCACAACCTGGACATCGTCTTCGTCATCCTGGTGAACCGGGAGTACCGCATCCTGAAGCATAACCTGGATACCTACCGCCAACGCTTCGACGCCAATTCCAACCAGGACTATCCAAAGATGAACCTGGACACCCCGGCCCTGGATTTCGTCACCATGGCCAAGGGCATGGGCGTAGACGGCACGGTGGTCAGCGACCCGGAAGATGTCGGGCCGGCCATGAAGGCTGCGTTCGGCGCCCCGGGCCCGCACCTCATCGCCGTCAACATCGAAGGCAAGCGTTAGGCAGGTCTCTCAAACCTGATCGCGCCGGGCCGACCAGATAAAGCCGTCATACCAGAAATGCATGAGAGAGACGACGAGGAAGGCACTGACCAGCCAGCTGTTGTCGCCACTATAGAGGCCCGCCACCAAGCCATAGGCGAGTGCCACGCCAATCAGGATGGCGAAGGCGGCGCCGGCTGCACGGCGGCGGCCTTCGCGGCCTGATAGACGGATCAGGGTTTTTCGTTCCGTCCACCAAATGATCGCGAAATACTGCCAGGCATGGAAGAAATTCATGATGAAAAAGGCCTGGCCGAAGGGATTGAAACCCCAGGCATATATTGAAACGCCCGCCGTCAACACCAGCAGCGTGACCTTTTGATAGGAGATCTTGTGCCCGGCCTGGGCCAGGCGCCAGTAGGCATAGACATAGTAGATCAGGAAGGGAATGCCGGTGATGATCACCAGCCAGGTCAGAAGGCCGCTGTTGAACTCGACATAGGCCGGGATTTCGGTGAAAAAGAACGAATCCACCGCGTCGAACTCTTCGAAATCGTCCACATGATGCATCAAGGTGGCACCGGCGGCGATGGGCCCGGCATAGATGTAATGGTTGAGGATGATGTCCAGGCGGCGCCCCGTATTGGGATCGTTGCCCGCAAGTTTGTCGTAGATACGGCCCAGACCAAAGGTCTGGAGCCCGGAATGATAAACATCCCAAAATGTGGCCAGGACCGAGCCGATCACTAGGGCCCAGGGCGAAACCCCCATGGCCACAAGCAACAGCAAGGGAATTAGGGTGAACCGGAAGGGATGCAGGCGAAAGATCTTGGGATTGCAGTGAGAGCGGAAGATGACGATGAACAGATGGGACATGATGAAGATGGCGATGAGGATCTCAAGCCAATTGTCACCGTCGTAGACATCCTCGCCGTTCAGAGGTGATTGCGATAGGGACAGGCCTAGGAACAGGGCCAACAGGGGCGAAAGGATAAAGAAGGTCAGGTCGTAGGCGGGAGACACCATGTAGCGCGAGGTGAAGTGTCCCCGGAACCGGTCCGCCAGGGCGCGCTCGACGGATGGCGTGACGGACATCCTGGCTACTCCACCACGATCCGCACGTCGGAGAAGGTCTCCCGCAGATACCCCAGCAGGGCGACGAGGAATATACCCAGGCCAGACAGTTCCATGGTCTCCTGCACAATGTTTATGGTCCCGTACATGGTATCGATGCCGTAATGGGCGACCCAGCGATTTACAAAAAACTCGGTGCCCAGGGCACCGCCCACATAAACCATGGCCGCCAACACGAACAGTTTTCTGGACCGCGCCGAAAGTGCCTGCAGAAACGGCCAATAGACCACGGCCAACACGGCAACGATCGCGGAAGCCGGAATGACCCAAGCGTAATGAAAAATGCCGCCAAGATCGAACGCATCTCGCATGGGACTGTTGAGCATTTCATGCAATTGCGCTGTTTCATCGATTGAGATGTACAAAAACATTCCGGCCAGGGCGATCCAGTGACGCCGGAACGTCCCCTTCCCCGACGGCGTGGCCAGGCCGATTATGGCCAAAAGAATGGCGTTGGTCAGCAGCAGGGCCGAGGCGAACCAATTCGGGATATTGCCTTCCATGGCCATCTTGAACAGACGCACGGCGGCATCGCGACTTGAATAGTCGTAGAGATGATCCAGGACCTCGCTGACGAAGCCGATGATCGCCAAGCATGCCGTTACATAGATCAGCAGGCGCCCGATTATTCTGATGGGAATGGCGATGGACGCCGGCTTCATGGCAACCTCATGACTTCTGCGAGCAGGACGGCGATGGTATCGACGCAGGGGATCGAGTCTATTCCACCAAATAGGTGCTGGCGAGGATGGTTATGGGTGTCGTGCCTGAGGCGTCGCAGGTTGAATTCACGGTGGCATTGCCCTTGAAATCGATGGTCTGGGCGATGATCTGGGTGCAATCCGCACCGCCAGAAGTGGCACCGCCGGTAAACTCCACCGCTTCGTTGGGAAAATAGATGGCGCCGTTCAGATTCGTCGTCGAACCGCCGTTAAACTTGTTCTTGGTGGTCGAAGCGGCATCCTTGTCCTGATAGAACACCACGCCGGCATAATCTCCGGTGGTAGGCGCGGCCAGGGTGACAATGGCGCCGCCATTGATGGTCACCGAGCCCGGGGAATCGCCGCCCGAACTGTCGGTCAGAATGATGGTAACGCCTGTGCCGCCCGCGACTTCCTGCAGGGTGGCGCCGCCGTTGATAGAGAAATCGCCACCGTCGATCACGTATGTGCCCGATTCCAGTTCGACCGTGCCGCCGTTGATTCGGAAGCTGCCGCAATAGGTGCCGGCCGTTAGGGTGTCGGTACCAGAAGTGTTCTGGTAGTCCGTTTCCTGGCAGCTGCCCACGGTGGGGTCGGGCAGACCGGAATAGGGGTCGGAGACGGCAGAACCGCTTGTCGTGGCGCTGCCGCAGGTCAGGGTCAGTTCCGGCGAAGCCGCATCGGTGCCGCCCACGAGATTGGCGCAGTTGGCTGACAACGTGGCCGAGCCGGTGACCTCGAGGGCATCGTCGTCGGTGGAATTGGCCGCCACGTCGCAGCCGTTGAAGTCCACATCCGCCGTGCCGCCCACAGTGATGGCACCCTTGGCATCTGAGCTCAAAGCCAGGGCACAGGCCGTGCCGCCGCTGCCAGAAGAAGCCGCGGTGGCCTGGGCCTCGATATCAATGCTTTCGAAGTTGATGATGCCGCCGAAAGTCAGGTCCTGGGGGTTGCCGTTGGAGGTTGTCTTGCGCACCGTCACCCGGGCCGCGTTGGCCGGCGTGCCTCCGGATGTGAAGGTTCGGCTGTCTTCGTCCCAATTGCCCACTATCACATCGCCGCTGGCAAGTATGGTCCCGTGGTCGGCAGACGGCATGTTCAATTCGGCAATGGCCAGGGCCCGCGTCGCCGCGGCAGAAGAATCGGAGGCCAGGGATGCCGCCGCCAGGGCCGCCGCATCCGCCGTGCCGCGCATCTGTGCCTGGGTGGAGAGCACCAGCCCCATGTCCACGGCCAGGCCCGCCAGGGCCAGGAACGGCACCACCAACAGGCCGAACACAATGGCGACCGCGCCGCGCCGGTCTTCGCCGAAATCAGCGCAACGGCGCCGCAGGCCGCGCCAGTGTTTCGCCATGCCTAGGCCGCGTCCCAATTTTTTGATTTTTGTCCTCTGTCCCAACATTCGGAATTCCCGTTCCTATTGGGGCGCAAGGGCCCGCGACTGCCGCTGTTGGTCGCTCTACTTCTTGCTCTTGCTGCTCTTCTTGCTGCTGCTTTTCTTGGAACTGCTTTTCTTGCTGCTGCTCTTGGAGGTGCTGGAGCTCTTGGTGGCGGTGCAAGAACCTTTCTTGGAGCCGCAGCTCGTATTGTTGCTACTGGATTCATCCACATACATGCTAGCGGAGGCCGTAATTGTCTGATCGCCCACGAGCACGTCCGGATAGGCATTGATCAGGGCAGCATCCTTCATGGGCGTCGATATGGTGACGGTAATCGTCGCCGACGAAGTGCCAAGGCCGTCGGTTGCAGCCGTCACCGTGAAATTGCCACGGGCGTTGCCTTCAGAGAGAAAATTCTGTGCCAGGGTTACGGTTTCGGAGGTCGAGGCGGCGGCCCCCGTGACATAGCCCCGCGCCGCCTCGCGGGCGGAATAGAACATCACATGGCGGGAGAACATGATCGAGGCAAACTCGACGATGCCAGCCAGGACCACGAGCATGACGGGAAAAATCAACGCGAATTCGATGGCGATGGCGCCGCGCTTATCACTCCGCCGCTTGAGAAAGAATAATCGTCTCTTTGGGCTTTCCGGCATTTTTTCCGCCATCCGCAATAGAGAATTCGAACGAAATCAGTGTACCGCCACGCGCCCTCATTGACAATTTCGACAGGCCGCACCCGTCCATAACCATTAGATATTACGGGACCCGGCAAGCGGCAGTGAGAGGTATCACAAAAGTCGAAAAATTATCGATTCTTGATCAACTGATGATTGTATTTGCGGGACCGCGACCCGTTCAGACGGCTACAGTGTTTCCAAGCCGGCCTCGATCCGGTCCATGGCTTCCGAGAGCTGGGCTTCCGATTTCGCGAAACAGAGGCGCAGAAACCCTTCGTTGCCGGGACCGAAGGCCGAGCCCGGCGCCAGGCCGACCCGATGCTCCCGCACCAGTTTCTTGGCGAATTCCAGATCATCCGCCAGGCCGGCGATTTCGGGGAAGGCATAGAAGGCCGCCTTGGGCAGGGCCAGGTTGATACGCGGGTGGCTGCCCAGGCGCTGATGCACAAGGTCCCGGCCCCGGCGGCAGCGTTCCAGCCCGATGGCCACGAACTCTTCGCCCTCCCGCAGGGCAACGGCGGCGGCGTGCTGCACGAATGAGGTGGAGCCGGTGTTGTTGATACCCGAGAGATCGCCCAATTTGTCGCCCAGATCGGCGGGATGCACCATCCAGCCGCAGCGCCAGCCGGTCATACACCAGGCCTTGGACATGGAATGGATCACGTAAAGGGCATCGTCGGGCTCGGTGATGGACAGGAACGAGGGGGCCACAGGACGGTCATAGACGATACGGTGATAGACCTCGTCGGCGATGATCCAGATGCCCCGGTGGCGGCAGAATTCCAGCACTTCCCGTTGTTGCTCCGGCTCCATCATCCAGCCGGTGGGATTGGAAGGCGAGGCGATGAAGATCGCCTTGGTGCGCTCGTCGCAGGCATCGAACAGCTTGTCCAGGTCCAACTGCCAGCCGTCCTCGGTCAAGTCCAGGCGCAGATGCCGGCTCTCCCCGCCCATGGTCTGGGTGCAATAGAAGATATTGGGCCAGATGGGCGAGATCATGACCACGTTGTCGCCGTTGTCCACCAGGGTTTCCGTGGCCATCATGATCGCCGTCATGCCCGAACCGGTGACGGTGATGCGCTCCGGGTCCAGATCCACGCCGAAATGGGTCTGGGTATAGTCCAGGATGGCCTGGCGCAGTTCGGGAATGCCTCGCTTGTTGACATAGCGGGTATGACCCGCCTGCATGGCATCGATCGCCGCCTGGCGGATGAATTCCGGGGTATCCAGGTCCGGCTCCCCGAACCACAGGGGGATGACATCCGGGTCTCCGATGGCGATGCGGGAGACTTCGCCAATACGCTGGGTCTGCATTTCCGCGATGGCGGCACGAACGGTGGGCATGTGCGGGGAATCCTCGAACGGGCAAAACTGGTCAGGCTTTTAAGGCAAAACAACGCCCGGACGCAACCACGTCCGGGCGCTGCTAACTTGGGAAATTGACCTAACGGCCGGTGAAATTAGGTGCCCGGCGCTCGACGAAATGGGCAACGCCCTCCTTGAAATCCTCGGATTCGAAGCTGGCGGGCATTTCGCTGTTGGCCAGCAGCACGGAATGCTCCAGGCCGTTCAGCATGGCCATATAGATCTGCCGCTTCATCACCCGGATGGAGCGGGGCGAAGCCATGGTGGCCATCTCGGATGCATAGGCGCGGACCTCGTCCATGAAACTCTCCATGGGGAAGACCTTGCTGACCAGGCCCATCTCCTTGGCCTCGGCGGCGGTGAACTTGCGCGCCGAAAGGGTGATGTCCAGGGCGTTGGCGGGGCCGATCAGGGTGGGCAGCATCCACGAGATACCGTGCTCGGCAATCAGGCCGCGGCGGGAGAAGGCGGTGGAAAACACGGCAGCATCTGATGCGAAACGCACATCGCAATAAAGCGACATGATCAGGCCCAGGCCGGCCGCCGGGCCATTGATGGCGGCGATGATGGGCTTGGGCACGGTGGGGAAATAGGTGTAGCGCAGGCTGTAGTCGCTGGGCAGGTTCAGACCGCCCGGAATGGCGTTATCCACGGCGCGGACGCTGTCGGAGGTGCGCCCGCCGCTGGCCGCGCCTTGCTGGATGGTGTTCAGGTTGTTCATATCGGCACCGGAACAAAAGCCCCGACCCGCGCCGGTCAGGATGATGGCGCCCACATTGTCGTCTTCCGTGGCCTCGGTCAGGGCGGCGCGGACTTCTTGCTCCATGACCCCAGTCCAGGCATTTAGTTTGTCGGGGCGGTTCAGGGTGATGGTGGCGATCCTGTCTTCGACGTCGTAGAGAATTTCCTCGTAGGCCATGGCTTTGTCCTTCATCGGCTCGAATTCGTTGGCGTGATCTGGCGCTAGTCTAACGCCAGTATCGGCGATTGCGAAGCGGGGCCGGGCGCCACGCCACCAGACTTAACCGGCGCGAGAGCCGAACGGCTGTGCTAGTGTCCACCTGCATGTCTTTGCCACTCGCGACCGGGGGACGGTCTGATGTCGGAACTGGACGCCGTATTGTTCGCCAACGAGGCCTTTTACCGGGCCTTCGCCGACCGGGACATGGGCGTGATGGCGGAGGCCTGGGCCGAGGACGCGCCGGTCAGCTGTATTCATCCCGGCTGGGGCCTTTTGGAAGGCCGCGAAATCGTTCTGCAAAGCTGGCAGGCGATCCTGTCGAACCCCGGTTCTCCCGCCATTCAGTGCCACGCGGCGCGCGCCCACATTCATGGCGAGATGGCGCACGTGGTTTGCTATGAAGAAATTGAAGGCAATTATTTGATCGCCACGAATATCTTCGTGCATGAAGGCAAACGCTGGCGACTGGTCCACCACCAGGCCGGCCCAACGGCGGAGGACCCGCCCGTTGAATCGGAGGAAGATGAAAGCGGCGGCCTGATCAATTAAACGTGCACGGTCCTGTCGCTGCGCGGCCTCGCGAGATTTGCTAGTTTCTTCACGGTTATGGCCATGGGAGGAGGCGGAACAGCCATGTGGTGCCATATCGGAAAAGCGATCCCGACTGGATTTCTCGCCATGCTCGCGGCCGGCATTTTGGGCACCGCATCAGCGGCGCCGCAAATGCTGGTGCTGCTGGAAAACGGCGGGCGCACCCCATTGCAATGCCGCGGCGAAAGTTGCGTCGCCGAACTGGCGGCCATGTGCCTACAGCCCGAACGGCACATTCCAAGGGCCGGACGGGCCTATACGCCCCTTGATGGACAAAAGCTGTTGGTCACCGGCCAGGACCATGACGGCCGGGCGCTGCGCCTGCCGGTGCCGCCAACCGCCAAGCTGGCCGCCCTGCGCAGCCACCTATCCGTGCGCCTAGAGGTCTCCAAGCCCTGGCTGCAACGCCACTTCAGGGTCGTCGATGGTGTGGTCGTGGCCCAGGCGGCGGTGTTGCGGCCAGAGGCAGAGGCAGGCGATGAAAGGCCAATCACAATTGCCGAAGAGGCGGAAGCGGCGACACGCGCCCAATCCACGGCCCGTGACGCCTTTGCCGCCCATCCCGGTTCGGTGCTGACGGCACGGATCTCAAACTATGTCATCAATGCCCTGCCCAGGGACAGAGATGTCGACGACAAGGCACTGGTGGCAACCTGGCGGGCGGCGGTGGCGGAAATGTCCGATCCAGGCGCCGATCTGACAACGGCCCGTTTCGCGGTGGACTATTGCCAATACAGCGCCCGCAACGGCCTCGCCGACAGCCTGCATACCTGCCTGCAGGGGCGACAGGACCGGGCTTTGGAGGACGTGCACCAGGGTTATGTGGACGCCCTGGCGACCGGCAGCTAACGGGCACTTGGAAGGCCCGTCAGTTCAATTACCCGGACCAGATTTCGTCACTCCCGCGAAAGCGGGAGTCCAGATCTTTCAAAAAATCGAGCGGTTTCCGTGCGACCCTGGATTCCCGCTTTCGCGGGAATGACAGCTTTCAGGAATTAGAATCTCGTATCTGATCTTCAGGAGCCAACCAAACCACTCAGTCTGCAATCGGCACGAACTTGCAGCAGTCGCCGTTGCCGACGATGCGGCCCGCCGTGGGATCGGGGAAATGTGCCGCCAGGATCAAGACGTCCTTGTCCGCATTGCCATGAACGAATTTGGTGCGGGTGGCCCGGGACATCTCTCCATTCCAGCAGAACCGGCTGTTCCATTCGGGATGCGCCACCTGCACCGCATGGTGCAGTAGATCGCCCGAGAAAACCGCCTCTCGTCCGCCGGCGGATAGGTTCATGCAGACATGGCCCGGCGAATGCCCCGGCGTTGGATCCAGCCACATATGATCGTCTAGGGCATGATCGCCCTCTACCAGCACCGCC
This sequence comes from uncultured Rhodospirillaceae bacterium, assembly GCA_964344935.1. Taxonomy (GTDB): domain Bacteria; phylum Pseudomonadota; class Alphaproteobacteria. The sequence continues at coordinate 73,090 of CAYFPL010000003.1, read as the reverse complement.
TGCCCTGCTTCCATCACCGGCAGAACGCTGTCATCGAAGCTGCCGTCGCTGGAGCCTGGTCCCTGAACGCTGTCATCATCCTGGGCCCAATGTTCGTATTCGGTACGCTCGAAAAGATATTTGGCATTGGGAAACGTAGGCACCCAGCGCCCGTCCTTGAGCTGGGTGTTCCAGCCCACGTGATCCACATGCAGATGGGTGCACATGACGAAATCAACGTCCTCCGCCGCCACGCCCATAGCGGCGAGATTGTCCAGCCAGGGCGTCTGCATATTGTCCCACGGCGGGGTCGACGGCCGCGGTTTGTGGTTGCCGATGCAGGTATCCACCAGGATCGTATGGTGCGGGGTGCGGACCACATAAGTGTGCACGCTTTGGATCATGCGGCCGCTTTCAGCGTCCAGGAAATGGGGCAGCAGCCAATCATGTTGGGCCGCCACCGCCTCCTCCGTGGCGTCGGGTAGAAAGAAGGCGGGGTGAAAGCCCGGCGCCTCAAGCTCCACCAGGCGATCCACCGTAATATCGCCAAAACTCAGTGTTTTCATAGGGTTACAGTTCGCTGTTGCTATTTTGGCAGGTGCGCGTAGATGGCCGGGTCCGTGAAGTCCCACTCTCCCCCCGCCGGCCGTATGCTGAGGTCCAGGCAAGCTGTGAACTTGCGGTTAAAAAACAATGCCTTAACGGGATACCATGCGCTTTTGGGTACGCTGATGCGGACCGCTCCCTTGGTCTGACAAGTATGCCGGCCGTCATGTTCATAGACCTTGACGCCACCCAGTGTGACGCGCAAGCCATCGTTGGATTGAAATTCCAGTTCGTGTTCGCCGGCTTCCAGGCGCATGAACCCTTCGATGAAGGCAACCACGTACTCCCCTGAATCCGCAGTCAGAATCTTTTCGCCCACCGTGCTGTCGCCATAAACGAAACCTTCGATAGGCGCCCCAGGCTTGGTACGACCGGCCCAACCGGCGGCCTCGTCCAGCCATTTCACTTCGCCATAGGCATACTCCGCCGCCAGTCCTGGTTTCAGAGCATCCGCGGCAGGTTGAGGTTCGGCCGGTGCCAGGGAAAAAGGCCCCTGGGCCAAGGCCGGCGCAGCAAACAGAAAAAGCGCCATAAACGAAAGCACGTGCCGCCATATCCCCAAGCCAATCATGATTCTTCCCCGTACCGAGACCTTGAAAGCGGCGGCCATCGTGCCAAAAAACCCCGGCCCGGGCAACGGCGGCAGGGGAAAAACGCTGCGTCCGCGATCTCAGAGGCTTGCGTCCAACCCCGCTTTCCCATATATCCCCCTATCGGAACGATGCGGGCCCGAAAGCCCATCGTGACGGGCGCGTAGCTCAGATGGTTAGAGTGCCGTCTTGACATGGCGGAGGTCCCTGGTTCAATTCCAGGCGCGCCCACCATTCCCTTCAATATTCAGGTTAGCTATTGGCCGTCCGACGCCGCGGCTTCCTCATGGCCGGGCAGGCGAATGACGAAGGCAGCGCCCTGGCCCGGGGCGGAAATGACCTCTATCTCGCCGCCATGGGCCTCGATCACCCTGTGGCATAGGGCAAGGCCGATGCCAGTACCTTCGCCCTGTTTCTTGGTGGTAAAGAACGGTTCGAATATGCGCGAGCGGATCGCCTCGGGAATGCCGGGGCCATTATCCTTGATCTCGACAACCACCCCAGCCCCATTGCCGTCGTCGCGAGAAGAGATGTCCAGCCGCCGCGCCCCTTCGACCTCGCCCAGGGCATGATCCGCATTGACCAGCAGGTTGGTGAATACCTGCATCAACTGGTCCGCATCCGCCATGACCAATGGTAAACCATCGGCCAGATCCAGCGAAACCTGGATGCCTGCATTGCGCATGGCATAGCGCGTGACCTCGTGGGAATCGTTGAGCAGATCGTTGATCCCAACGGGTGCCTTCTGCCTCGATTCATGGCGGGCCATGGCCAGAAAGGTCCTGACGATGCGGGCGCAGCGATCCGCCGCGGTGCCGATCTGCTCGGCGCGTTTGAGGATCTTCTCGTCCTGCGTCGTTTCCTGCAGCAGCAGCGACTGACCCACCACCACCGAGAGTGGGTTGTTCAGTTCATGGGCCACGCTGGCCAGCAGGTGACCCATGGCATTGAGCTTTTCGCTTTGATGCAGGGCTTCGCGCTGCAGTGCCATCTCTTCCTCGATGGCAAGACGTTCCGTCAGATCAAAGACGGCGGATACAATGACGTCCTCGCCGCGATGTTCGATCAGCCGTGACGACAGCGAAGCCTGGAAGGTAGAGCCGTCGCCCCGCCGGCGTTCCACATCCATGCCATCGACGAAGCCGTCTTCATGCAGGCGCTCCAGATAGGCGATGCGTTCATCCTCGTTGACCCAGCGCTCCTGGGCCGGGCCATAGCCCGTCGTGGCACTGTATTGATAGGTGGTCTGCGCCACGGGGCTTTCGTAAATAATTTCCCCATCCCGCACGCGGATCATGTTCAAGGGCACGGGTGATGTATCCAGGATCGTGCGGATTAGGTCTTCGCTGTCCCTAAGGGCGCTCTCCATTTCCTTGCGCTGGGAGATATCGTAGATCGAGGCGATGACCACGTCCTCGCCCCGGTATTCAATCAAGCGGGCGGAAATAACGCCCCAGAATGGATTGCCGTCAGGCTGTTTGAACTGCACTTCCATGCCGTCGATAGCGCCCCGTTCGTAGATCAAATCGACGATGCGTTCCCGCTCCGACTGGTCGGTCCAGCGGGAATAGCGCTCCTTGTAGGAATCCTGGCTATAGACGCCGAACAGGGTCCGCGAGGCGGTGTTTTCGTAGCTAATTTCTCCATCGGGCAGGCGGTACATGGCGATGGGAATGGGGGACACGTCCAGTATCCGGCGCAGGGTTGCCTCCCGCTCGATCCGCTCGGACACATCGACGACGACCGAGATCACCACGTCCTCGCCGTTGAACTCCAGGACCTGGGCCGAGAGGGCGCCGACGAATTCCGTGCCATCACGGCGGCGGAACTTAATCTCGAAATCGCTGACCTCGCCATCCCGGCGCAGGCGCTCCATGTATTCGACACGCTGGGCGGGATCGACGTCATAGGCGCCGACATGGCTGGCTTTTTCCTCCTCGGTCTCACCGAAAAGGAGATTGTTGGCCTTGCTTTCAAAGATCAGTTTGCGGTCTGTCAGGCGACTGATGGCGATGGGCAGGGGACAGGCCTCTACGATCAGGCGGGCCATTTCGGAATTGTGCCGCGATTCTTCTACCCCAACCTGGTCCGACGCAACATCCGAGACAATCAGAATCCGGGCCCCGTCATCGCTGCCATGACATGCCAGGTTGCGCCATAACCCGTCGCAAAACCGTATATCCAAATCTTGTGATCCGTTACCCAGCAACAGCTTCCGACAGGCCAGCAATCCCTCTTGGCTATCCTCCATGGCCTTTGACAGGATTTGGGCCAATGCCTGAGCGGATTGGCCCAATAACTCCGCCGTGTTTCTCCCCGCGAGCCGGGACATGGCGCCATTGACGAAGGCGACGCCGCGGGTCTCGTCAACCACGCAGACGGCCTGGGGAATTGCATCGACCGTTGCGCCGAGCAATTGCAATCCGAACAAACGGTCCACAGCCCCGTCATTGTTCATCTATCGCCGCTCCGTGCCACAACAGGCGGTAGCGTCATTGCGGCGTTCAGGAATTTTCCGCTCATCATGGCCGCACTTCCCCCAATTGAAGTGGACTGAAATTCTCCGAACGCAAATCTACCCCATGGGGCGCGCCGACGAAAACCGGTGATCTGGCGCAAGCGGCCGCTGAATAGTCTATTCTACGGTCGGTTAGCGGCGAACGAACAAGGGTTCCCTAAATGGCCAATGTCTTCAGCCTCACGTCCCATGTGGTCTATGGCCATGTGGGCGGCCAGGGCGCGGTGCCGGCCCTGCACGCCATGGGGCATGAGGTTTGGCATCTCCCTAGCGTCCTATTCTCGAACCATCCCGGCCACAATGGTTATGAAGGCGCGCCGGTAGCGGTCGACCTACAGAATCGGCTGTTGGATGGTTTTCTCGAACGTGGCTTCCTGTCGGACTGTGCGGCCGTACATACGGGCTATCTGGGCCTGCCGGACAGCGTGGATGTGGCCCTGCGGGCGATCGACGCGGCTAGGGTTCCGGTCCTTTGCGATCCCGTATTGGGCGACAATGGCCGCCTTTTCGTGGCCGAAGACATCGCCCGGGCGGTGCGGGACCGGTTGTTGCCCCGGACCAGCATCGCAACCCCGAACCGGTTCGAACTGACCTGGCTGACCGGTCTGAAAATCGACAATCTCGACGACGCCGTCGCGGCGTCTGAAGAATTACGCCGGCAAGGACCGGAATGGGTGGTCTGCACCAGCGCCTGGATCGATGACGGCCACCTGCATGACCTGGCGGTCGGGCCGGATGGCGCCTTTCAGGTCCGGCTGCCCCATTATGCCGATGACGACGCCGTCCCCAAAGGCACTGGCGATGCCTTCGCCGCCATCCTGCTGGGACATGTGCTATTGGGCCAAAATGTGCCTACGGCAACGGCCGCGGCCGGGTCCGCCGTACACGGCTTGATCGGGGCCAGCCTCGCCCAGGGCGCCGACGAACTGGCCATCATTGGCGCCCGCGATCTCATCACGGCGCCAAAACGCAAATTCGATGTGGAACCGTTGGCGTAAGGACAATTGCCTGCCCAGTCCCGTATCGCGGCCGCCTTCAAGGATGACGTGATCCAGTCCTTTCGACTGTTGACACATCGGCTTGTATGAACTTGCCTGCCAGCGAGCGAAGGTGCCAAATTGGCTGGTGACGACAGACGACCAACATTGTTCGGAGACCGGTGATGGATTTGCAAAGGCTGGCGGCTGATGCCGACCTCGACAACATTCTTGCGGCGATCCGCAAGGATGGCGCCTGTATTCTCGAGGATGTTCTTTCCAATTCCAAAGTCGACCAGATACTTGATGAGATGGGGCCGTATATTGATCGCGGCGCCACCGGAAGGGATGAATTTTCGGGTTTTGCGACAAAACGCATCGGTTCGCTAGTCGCGCGAAGTGCGGCCTGCCGTGAGGTCACAATTCATGAAAAGATCCTCGGCATCGCGAATGGCTTCTTGGGACCGCAGTGCGAACGCATTCAACTTCATCTTGGCCAGATTATCGACATCATGCCAGGACAGACGGCACAGCTGTTGCATCGTGACCGGCTCGTATGGGGGCTGCACCTGCCAAAGGAGGTCGAACCGCAGCTAAACACCATCTGGGCGCTGACGGATTTCACCAAGGAAAACGGCGCAACGCATGTGGTACCGGGCAGTCAGGAATGGCCGTTGACGGAACAGGCGCGTCATGACCAATCCATCCAGGCCAACATGTCGAAAGGCTCCGTTCTCCTGTACACAGGCACGGTTATTCATGGCGGCGGTGCCAACACCGGCAACAGCCCGCGCCTCGGCTTAAACATCACATACTGTCTTGGCTGGCTTCGAACGGAAGAGAACATGATGCTGTCATGTCCCCCGGAAATCGCAAAAGACATGCCACAGGAACTCACCGATCTTCTCGGCTATACCATGGGAAACTATGCGCTCGGCTACTATTCTTCGCCTGAGCAGGTCGAGGGCAGACCGGATATCTTGCCGCCGGAATATGCAATCGGGCGGCGTGTCAAGGATCGGCATAAACTGGTAACGGAAAAGCTATTGGAAGGCAAAGACGGTTGATGTCCAAGCCTTAGCGACCACCTGTCTATGGAACCTGCCAGGCGATAGGGCGTTATTTTAAGCTGGCCGGCTGGGGCCGGACGATAGGGATTTCCATCAGATCCTCGCCGAAGAACAGGTTGCCCTGATAGATCTCTGCCATTTCCGCGACGATACGTTCTCGCACGCCGGGCACATCCATCTGCTCGGTGACGTGGCTGACGACAAGGTTCGACACCTGCGCCGCCGCCGCCAATTCGGCCAGTTCCAGATGGCCGGTGCAGGTCTCCGCCAGGGCGTCGTTCAACTGACTGCCGGAGAGGTAGTGGCACATGTGGATTAAGACATCGGCGCCCTGGGCGAGGCGTTCCATGGCCTTGCAGGGCCCGGTGTCGCCGGAATAGGCGACGACACCCGCATCGCATTCCAAGCGGTAGCCATAACAATTCAGATAGGGCTGGACGTGACGGACGCTGGCGGTTTGCACGCGCCAGCCGTTCTCCTCGACCCAATCGCCGTTCTGCAGTTCCGTGATCTCAGGCATTGGCCAGGCGCGCGCCCCTTGGCCGCCACGCGCCCGATAAATCCCCAGGCTCAAATCATGCTCGGTGCGGGCGGTGATGTCGGGCGCGAAGGCGCCGTCCGCACCGAAGAGCTGATTATGCATGCGCCGCATGGGCGGCGGGCCATAGACCTTCAACTCGGGAATCTCTCCGCATCCCTGGTCCCAGCGGGTAATGAGCAGGCGGACATAGTCCAGACAGTGGTCGTAATGTAAGTGCGAGAAGAACACGTGGCTGACCTCGGTCGCCTGAACGCCGGCCTGCATCATCCGATGATAGGTGCCGGGCCCGTGATCCAGCAGGATGACGTCGCCGCCGATGCGCAGCAAATAGCCCGAACTCATGCGCGAGAGCGACGGCGTCGGCGTGCCGGTTCCCAATAGCGTGATGCGCATGACGATCACCCGTGTCGCAAATGATAGGTGATTGCCATTCTACACAATTATGCTCAAACCGGGCGCTGGACTCCCTTTCCAGTCAGAACGCCCGGATCAGAGCCGCTGGGGTTTCGGCCCGCCTGTGGCCCAGTCCAATAGCTCTACCGTGTGCACCACAGGCAGATCGAGGCCGCCGCGCAACTGCACCATGCAGCCGATATTACCAGCGGCGACCACATCCGCCCCCAGGCCGTTGATGTTTTCCGCCTTGCGAGTCAGCAGCCTGGCGGCCAGGTCGGGTTGCAACAGATTATAGGTGCCGGCGGAGCCGCAGCAGAGATGCCCTTCCGGAACTTCGAGGACCCTAAATCCGGCCTTCTCCAATAGCTGTTTCGGAGGCGCAACGACTTTCTGGCCGTGCTGCAATGAACAAGCGGCGTGATAGGCGACCTTGGGCAATTGACCGGTCTCCGACGGTTTCAGGTCCAGCCGCTGCAGCAACTCCGTCACATCGACGGCCAGATCGGCAATAGCCTGGGCGCGCTCGGCCCATTCGGGATCGTCGGAAAGTATATGGCCATAATCCTTCACCGTGGTGCCGCAGCCGGAAGCGTTGATCACCACTGCATCCAGGCCCCCGCCCATCAGCTCGGCGGACCAGGCGGCCACATTGGCCCGCGCGGCCGCAGCAGCGTCGTCGGTGCGTCCCATATGTTGTGTCAGGGCGCCGCAACAGCCTGCGCCGGGGGCCACCACCACCTCGCATCCGAGGCGGGTTAGCAGGCGGATCGTGGCCGCGTTAATGGCCGGATCAAGGACCGTCTGCGCACAACCCGCCAATAGGGCGACCCGCAGGCGCCGCTCGCCCTGGGCCGGATGGATGCCCGGGCGGCCGCTGTCGCCTTGGCGTGGCAACTTCCCTGGCGCCATGGCCAACAAGCCACGCAGGCGGCCCGGTGCCAGGGCGGCGAATGGCTTTGCCAGTCGCGCCCCCTGCAGTGCCAGGCGGAACAGGCCCGGCCGAGGCAGCACAATAGACAAAAGCCGGCGCAACAGGCGTTCCGGCAGGGGGCGAACATACTGCGCCTCGATCCGGGCCCGGGCCCGGTCCACCAGATGCATGTAATCCACCCCCGACGGACAGGTGGTGGTGCAGGAGAGACAGGTGAGGCAGCGGTCAATATGGCGCACAGTGCGGGCATCGGGCGGGCGGCCCTCTTCCAGCATATTCTTAATCAGGTAGATGCGGCCACGGGGGCTGTCCAGTTCATCGCCGAGCAGAACGTAAGTCGGGCAGGTGGCGGTGCAAAAGCCGCAATGGACGCATTTGCGCAGAATGCCATCCGCCTCCGCGATATCCGGGTCCGCCAATTGCTTCAGATCGAAATGAGTCTGCATGATCAATAGGCCCCGTGCATGCGGCCGGGGTTGAGGATCCGGTGGGGATCGAAGCTGTCCTTGACGCGCGCGCTCAAGGCCGCCAGTGGCGCCGGCGTGGGCTGAAAGACCTCGACCCGGGCGCGCAATCCCGCCGGGCCCCGCATCAACGTGGCATGGCCGTCATTGCCAAAGGCGCCGCGCACAAGCGCCGCGCCGCCGTCACTTCCGTCATCTTCCATTGGCAAGGCAAGCCAGAGCAGGCCCCCGGCCCAGTCGTAATAGCCCTCGCCGCCCGCAGTCAACGCCGCGGCCATCACCCCCGCGCCCTTGGACGGCGTCACCGAAAGCTTCCAGATCACTGCCTCGGCGTCAGGCAGCAATGGCGCCACATTGGCAACCTCGCGCCAGAACGTATCCGAATTATGCCTGTGCAGTTCCTCTACTTCGCCAATGGCGCCCCATTGCGCGCGCAGGGCCTCGGTACGGTGCGCCACCGAGGGCGCCGGGCCTTCCACCCGCACGGCCGTGACCGCCGCCCCGGCGCCGCTGATATAGGAAACGGCCGAGCGGGCCGCGATGGCTTCGGGCAGATGCGCCAGGGCGGAGACCTCATGCGGGCTGCCGGCGGCCTGGCTCATGGCCATGATGGCGGCACTGTCGTCCTGGCCGAACAGCAGCACGGTGCGGGTTTTTTCGGGCGCCGGCAGCACTTTGACCGTCACTTCCGTCAGCGCGGCAAGGGTGCCGAAACTGCCTGCCATGAGCTTGCATAGATCATAGCCGGTGACGTTTTTCACCACCCGGCCTCCGGACTTGAAGGCGCCGCCCCGGCCCGATATTCCCTCGAGACCAAGAAAATGGTCCCGCGCCGCGCCCGCCTTTATGCGCCGCGGCCCGGACAGGTTGGCAGCCAAGACGCCGCCGATGGTCTGCTCCTGCAGGTTGCCGTATAAATCGCCGTAGTCCGGCGGCTCGAAAGCCAGTTGCTGGCGCTGCTGCGCCAACATGGCCTGGATCTGCCCCAAAGACGTGGCCGCGCCGGCGCGCAGGACCAGTTCATCAGGTTCGTATAAATCAACACCTTCCAGGGCCGAAAGATGCAGGCGGTAATCGGTTTCCACCGGCCGTCCCAGATCCGTCTTGCTGCCCGAACCCACCAGTTCCAGGGTCTTCTCCTCCGCCGCGGCCCAGGTCAGCATCTCCGCCACCTGCGCGGCGTCGGTTGGTTTCAGATCCTCCGCCATCAGAACCTTGGGATATCGGGAAACGGCATTTGACCCTTATGCACCACCATGCGCCCCAATTCGGCGCATCGATGCAGCACGGGAAAGACCTTGCCCGGATTGAGCCGGCCGTTGGGGTCGAAGGCGCATTTGACCCGCTGCTGCTGGGCCAGGTCCTCATCCGTGAAGACTTCGGCCATGAGGTCCCGCTTTTCGATGCCGATGCCGTGTTCGCCGCTCAGCACACCGCCGACCTCGACACAAAGGCGCAGGATATCGGCGCCGAATTTCTCCGCCGTCTCCAACTCCCCCGCATTGGCGTCGAACAGGATCAAGGGATGCAGATTGCCGTCACCGGCATGGAAGACATTGGCCACACGGAGGCCGTGCTGGGCGCTCAATTCACTCATGCGTTTGAGCACTTCCGCCAGTCGGTTGCGTGGGATGGTGCCGTCCATGCACATGTAATCGGGGCTGATGCGGCCGATGGCGGGGAAGGCGGCCTTGCGTCCGGCCCAAAACGCGGCGCGCTCCTCTTCCGACTCGGAAATGCGGAGAGAGGTGGAGCCGCAGGCGGTGGCGATCTCGCCCACGGTTTCGATCAGGTGGTCGACCTCGACGGCGGGGCCGTCCAGTTCAACGATCAGCAGGGCCTCCGCCTCCAACGGATAGCCGGCCTGGCAAAACTCCTCGGCCGCGTGAATGGCGGCCTTGTCCATCATTTCCATACCGCCGGGGATAATGCCGGCACCGATGACGTCGCTGACGCAGGTTCCGGCCTGTTCCGACGAAGGGAAACCAATCAACACGGCACGGGCGGTCTCGGGCTTTTTCAGGATGCGCACGGTGATTTCGGTAACGACGCCCAACAGGCCCTCGGATCCGGTCAAAAGGCCCATAAGGTCATAGCCGCCGCTGTCCAGATGCTTGCCGCCCAGGCGGATCACTTCGCCCGAGAGCAGCACCATCTCCAAGCCAAGCAGGTTATTCGTGGTAACGCCGTATTTCAGGCAGTGCACGCCGCCGGCATTCTCGGCCACATTGCCGCCGATGGAGCAGGCGATCTGCGAGGACGGGTCGGGGGCATAATAGAACCCTTCCCCATCCACCGACTGGCTGATGCCTAGGTTCGTCACCCCAGGCTGGACCCGGACGGCACGGTTTTCGTAGTCGATTTCCAGGATCTTGTTGAACTTGCCCAGACCCAGGATGATGCCGTCCTCCAGCGGCAGGGCGCCGCCCGAAAGCGAGGTGCCCGCGCCCCGGGGCACCACCTTGATTTTGCGCTGATCGCAAAGCTTCATGATGGCTGAAACCTGATCGACGGTTTCGGGCAAGACCACGGCCATGGGCGTCTGCCGGTAGGCGGAGAGGCCGTCGCTTTCATAGGCCCTGAGTGCGACCTCGTCGGCGATCACCCCCTCGCCGGGGATGATATTGCGCAACTCATCCAGCAGGTCCGCGCGCTGCGCCAGAATTTCGCCCTCGGGCTTGGGCATCAGCATGGGTCAACTCCAAAAAAGGGAACTGACCAGTAATAACAAATGTCCAGGCGTCTTAGAATGGAAAACAAAAAACCGCGCCATGTGGCGCGGCATCGGCGGCCCCGCGGGGCCGAATGAAATAGAACCTAACCCTGGCGCGCCTTGAAGCGGCGGTTGGTCTTGTTGATGACGTAAACCCGGCCTTTGCGGCGGATTACCCGGCAATCGCGATGGCGGTTCTTCGCCGATTTCAGGGAATTTCGAACTTTCATAACATCACCCCAAGACATCACAGGTGGTTGCAAATAGCGCCCGCCCGGGTCGGCGGGCGAAAAGACCGGCGGAACATACAGATGCCCCCCCTAGCTGTCAACTCGCGCCGGCACCGCTTGCGCCAATCCGTGCGCCCTATTCCGCCTTGGAGGCGTGGAAGCGGAAGAAGCCCACATTACCCGCTTGCAGCGTCATGACACGCCGGGCCCATAGTTCCACTTCCCACATCACCCAGGGGCGTTGGTCCCTGGGGATGGAGGCCTTTTTCAGGGTATCCGTCAAGCCCGCCAGGCCCTGCAGAATGTGGCTGCAGAATTCGGGAGAAATATCCTCCATCCGGTGCACATCCATATGGGTGGCGGAAAGGCCCTGTTTGACGTCATCCACGGTGACAAAATGCGGCTTCATTTTTTCGAACTTGCCCCATTCCACGGCGTCGTCATTGACGCCTGCTGGCGTCTTGGCCATGTAATCCGCCAGCAGGATCTGCCCACCCGGTTTCAAAAGGGTCCACATATCCAGGAAGGCCTTGTGCTTGTCGGCGACGCCCAGCAAGGCTTCACGGCCGAAAACAGCGTCCTGGCTGCCGGCCTCGATGTCACAGTCGCCCAAGATACCTTCGACCGTGGTCACCTTGGCCCCGAGACCGGCCTGTTCGGCGAACTGGCGGGCCAGTTCATTCTGCGCCGGGTCGGCCTCCAAGCTCAGCACTGCGGCGCCAATTTCCTTGGCGATGACACGGCCTGAAGTGCCGATACCGGCACCGATGTCGACCACGGTCTTGCTGTCGTCCAATTCCAGGGGTTCTATCAGCTGGGTGATCGCGGAGGTGCTTCCGGGAAACGTGCAGCCCTCGCCAAACAGGGTCTGTACGGCCGCGAGGCGCGGTGCCGGCCAGCCGGCACCGCTGGCAGATTCATCAACGTCGAGTTCGACGTTCTCTTCCTCCGCCGCGGCATCGCGTGAATCCGGTTCCTCGCCTTCCCACCAAGCGGAAAGGCGTGACATCATTGTCGTCATGAAGGATCCGGATTGTGCTGGGGTATCCGTGGACATGACCCTTAGGTTTCAATAGTTGTCGCTTATTCCCAACTACTTTCCGATATTTACATTAACCACAGGTTAAGCCGGGGTTTCCGCACTCAAGTCTATTTGGTCTTGGGCGTTGTAGTTGGCGTCGTACCACCAATGCAGATACTCATCGTAGGTGATATCGGGGTAGCGTGGCGGATTGTCCGGTCCGCAGCAGGTGGGCAGGCAGGATATCAGGGTGTCTATGTGCGGGCCCAGAAAATAGGGAATGGCGTAACGGGCCTGATCATTGGGGGGGATCACCCGGTGGGCGGTAGATCGAAAGCGGCCGTTGGTCCAGCGGTGCAGCATATCGCCCGTATTGACCACGTATGAATCTGGCACATAGGGCACATCCCACCATTCGCCGGACTTTAGTTGCATCTGCAGCCCCGGCACCCCCGATTGCGCCAAAAAGGTCATGAAATTGGCGTCCGTATGGGGCGCGAAACCATACTGCCCCGGTTTCTTATTCACCGCAGGGTAGTGCGATAGGCGGAAGGAAAACTGGCTTTCGGCGAAGGCCGCATCGAAAGTATCGGTTGGGAGGTCCAAGGCCAGGGCCACGGCCGGCAGCAGGCGCCGGCCCAATGCGTCCACCGCCTCGGTATAAGCCAGGAGGTCATTGCGAAAGCCGGGCAAGTTATCCGGCCATTCGTTGGGTCCGGCGAAGCGACGCTTGGCCAGGGGGTCGCTGGGCGGCCTCTCCCGCTTAATGAAAAAGGCCTCGTTCATGTCCGGCAGAGCATCCTCGCTGACCCGGCTGGTACGCACCCCGTAACGGGCCATGGCCATATAGCCGTTATTGTGCTGGTTCATCAGCACAGCCCGCTTGGCATCCATATCCTGGTCGTGAAAGCGCTTGGCCTGCGCAAAAGTGCGATCGATCAATTCTCGCGGCACGCCGTGATTGATGATGACCAGAAAACCGATGTCTTCCAAAGCATGCCGCAGTTCCGGCGCAATTTTGGCGGCGCCGCCAACGGGATCCTCGGCCAAGGGTGCCAGATCGATCAACGGGATGGGATTATCGTATTCCTGCGCCATGGCTCAATCATACGTCAGCCGCCGGGAACGTCAAATTTGCGTCAAGCGAGACCCCGGCGGCAACTTGCCAAAGCAGGGTTTACCGTTGCCCGATACGCCTATGGCAACGCGACCACGATATTGGCGAATTCATCCCGCCGGGCCTTGGCGCCGGGGGGCACCAGACAGGTGGCATCGTACTCCTCAATTATCAAGGGGCCGGTATGTTCGCCATCCAGATCAGCTCGGCTCATAACCGTGGCCTCCAGCCAGCCGGCCTCCGGCCCGAAATAGGCTTCGCGGCTGCTTACGGCTTTACCGGTCCGCTCGTCGCCGCCCTTTAGCTGGTCTGGCACCGGCGGATGGTCCGGAATGGCCCGGCCGACCAATTGCGCGTTGACCAGCATCACCGGCTCTTCCGGGCCGGCACGGTGGCCATAGGTGCGTTCGTGCTCCTGGCCGAAACGTTCCTCCAGCTCGGCGATCTTCTCAGGCGTGAAATCGCCGTCCGGCGCCGGCACGGTCAGTTCGTATATTTGACCCTTGTAATGCATGTTGGCGCTGCGGCGGATTTCCACCTGATCGGGGCGGTAGCCGTCTGCGGCCAGTTGCCGGCGCGCATCCGCCTCCAGGCCGCCCCAGATCTCGTCCAGGGCTTCCGGTGCGGCATCGCGCAGGACCTGCATCATGGAGCGGGAATAATGGTGTTCCACGTCCGCATAGAGCAGCCCGAAAGAGGAAAACAGGCCTGGATGGGGTGGCACCACAATGCGTTTCATGCCGAGGGCGTTAGCCATTCCGGCAGCGAACAGAGGCCCGTTGCCGCCGAAGGCGAACAGTGTATAGGCACGCGGGTCCCGGCCCCGTTCGGACGATATGGCGCGGATGGCGCGGATCATGTTGGAAATGGCGATCTGATGGGCCCCATAGGCAGCATGGGCCAATTCCAGGTCCAGGGGACCGGCGATGCGTTCCTGGAACACTTCGCGGCTCTTCTCGGCCTGCAGTTCCAGTTCGCCGCCGACCAGGAAATCCGGGTTCAGATAGCCCAGGATGACGTTGGCGTCGGTTACCGTGGGCTCTTCCCCGCCCATGCCGTAACAGACCGGGCCGGGCACGGCGCCGGCGCTTTGCGGTCCGATCTGCATGGAGCCGCCGGCATCGATCCAGACGATGGAGCCGCCGCCTGCGCCCACCTCCGCCAGGTCAATGGCGGGTACTTTGAGATGATAACCCGCCCCCGTCATCAGGCGGGAGCCGACCATGATGCCGCCGCCCACCTGGTAGTCCAGGCTGCGGGTAAAATTCCCATCCTCCACCATGGAGGCCTTGGCCGTGGTACCGCCCATATCGAAGGTGATGATGTCCGGCAGGTCCAGCTTGCGCGCCAGGGCCTGGGCCCCGACCACGCCGCCGGCGGGGCCGGATTCGATGATATTGGCCGGCTTCTCTTCCGCCACTTCGGCGCTGATCAGGCCGCCATTGGATTGCATCAGCAACAAGGGTGCGGTGACGCCGCCGCCCTGCAGCCGCTGGCTCAAGGCGCGCAGGTACTGGCTGACGATGGGCATGACGTAGGCATTTATGACGGTGGTGGAGGTGCGCTGGTACTCCATGATCTCCGGCAGCACGTCGGCCGAGATGCAATGAGGCAGGCCCGGTGCCAGGCGTTCGATCACCTCCTTTATGGTCCGCTCGTGCGCGCCGTTGGCATAGGAATTGATCAGGCAGACAGCAATTGCCTCGACCCCTTCATCCAAAAGGCGCCGCACCACTCGCTCGGCCTCGCCCGGGTCCAGGGCCCGTTCCGCCTCGCCCCGGTTGTTGACCCGTTCGTCCACTTCCAGACGCAGATAACGTTCCACCAGTGGCGTCGGCTTCTCCCAATGCAGATCATAGAGCCGCGGCATGCGCAGGGTGCGGATCTCCAGGACATCGCGGAAGCCTTTCGATGTGATCAGCCCGGTCCGTGCACCCTTGTGCTCCAGAATGGCGTTGGAGGCGACAGTGGTACCGTGCAGCACCTCTGTCATCTGGTCGGGATCCAGGCCCGCCGTGTCGAAGACATCTGTCAGGCCGTCGACGATGGCCTCTTCATAGGCATCCACCGTGGACGGGACCTTCTTGGTCAGCAACGTGCCGTCCTGGCCCAAAAGGACCAGGTCCGTGAATGTCCCGCCGATATCGGCGCCGATGCGGAACTGACTCATCTAGCCCTCCGCCCCGGACGGTTCCTGCCACAGCACCTTGGGAACGTCATTGGGCCGGGTGGCGCGGAGTTCCGCCCGGCGTTCATTCGTCGCCGCCTCATCGATGGTCCAGTTCTCCGTATCGACGGCGACGCCATAATCGGCCAGGGCCGCCTCCTTGCTGACCAGTTCGTTGCGCACATCCTTCAGAACCTTATCCGGGTCACGGTCCAAGGGGTCGCCCCAGCCGCCGCCGCCCGCCAGATCGTGTCGGAACACGGTGCCGCGCTCGATATTCATGGTCAGTTTGCTTTCCAGGGGCTCATTCTCGGCCTCCGGGTTCATGAAATTGGCCGAGGCCTTGCCGGGGAAACCGCCATAAAGGCCATAGGGGCGGAATTTTCGCCTGTCCGAGCGCACCTGCAGAACGGCCTCGCGCTCCAGGAACCTGTAGTCCTTGCGGTACGGCGCCCCGCCGCGGAATTTGCCCGGGCCGGCGCGGTCTGGAACAAACTCGTAACAGAGGATCTGCATGGGCTGTTCCGTTTCGATCACCTCTATGGATTGGCTGGCCATGTTGGCGAACATGTTGGAATTACCTTGCCAGCCGTCGGCCCAAGGGCGCCCGCCATGGGTGCCGCAGGAAAAATCCACGTAGATATAGGGCTTGCGCTCGTCATCATAGCCGCCGATGGAGACGCCGGTGTTGCCGCCGTCGGAGGCGGCGCAAACCCGGTCGGGCAGCATCATGGCCAGGGCCCCGAACATGCAATCGCCCATGCGGAAACCGGTCAGGCCCCTGGCCGCACAGGCCGCCGGCAGCACCATATTGGCGATGGTACCGGGCGGGGCGATCACCTTGATGACCCGGAAGACACCTTCATTCGAGGGGATGTTCAAGGGCAAGACCGAGCGGATGGCGCCCACGGAATGGGCCACCGTGAAGGAGAGTGAATTGTTGATGGCGCCCTTGACCTGTTCCGAACTGCCGGTCCAGTCCACCTCCATCTCGTCGCCCTTTTTACGCAGGGTGACAAACAGACGGATAGGCCGGTCCAGATCGATGCCGTCGTCGTCGATCCAGTCCTCGAAACTCCATTCCCCATCGGGCAGTTCGGCGATGGCGGCCCGGGTCAGGCGTTCGGCATAGTCGATCACCTCTTCCATATAAAGCGCGACCTTTTCGGATCCGTAACGGTCCAGCAATTCCGCGAATTGGGTCTCGGCAATATGGCAGGCGGCCAGTTGCGCCCTAAGATCGCCCAGCACCTGGATCGGGATGCGCACGTTCTTTTCGATCATCAGCCACAGGGTTTCATTGCGCTTGCCGCGGTCGAACATCTTCAGGGGCGGGATACGCAGGCCTTCCTGATAGATCTCGGTACTATCGGAGGCGTTGGAGCCCGGCACCCGGCCGCCCACATCGGAATGGTGCGAGATGGTGGCGGCGAAGGCGACCCGCTTGCCCTCGTGAAACAGCGGTTGGAAGATGAAGATATCGGGCAAATGCATGCCGCCATCGAAGGGATCGTTCATGATGAACATATCGCCCGGGTGAATATCGTCCTTGAAACGTTCCACCACCACCGCCAAGGCAGCGGGGATGGAGCCCAGATGGCCGGGCAGGGTCAATCCCTGGGCCACCATGCGGCCCTCGGCATCGGCCAGGGCGGTGGAGAAATCCATGTTGTCTCGCAACACGCCGGAATAGGTGGTGCGGCAGATGGTCACCGCCATCTCGTCGCCAATGGCGAAGATGGCGTTCTTGAACAGTTCGAACTCGATGGGGTCGTCGATTTTGGCCATGATGGAATTGTCCTTCCGGGCGGGTCCCTGAACTTTGCCCAGTGACCGCCGTTCCGTCCAGCCCCAATCTCGGCTACGGTTCCCTCATGAGCAAGCCTATCATTCTCTATGAAAACATGCGCACGGTGGTCTATGTGCCGTTCTATCTGGCCATCGAACGGGGCGATTGGGCCGCGGAAGGCATCGATGTTTCCGTGCAGCTCTCCGCCAACACGTCTGAAACGGCGCAGGGGCTGATCGACGGCCGGGCCGATGTCTCCTGGGGCGGCCCCATGCGGGTGATGCTGCACCATGACCGGGACCGAGACTGCCCCCTGGTCTGTTTCGCTCAGATCGTGGCCCGCGACCCCTCCATCCTGGTGGGGCGGGTACGCAATGACAAATTTCGTTTCCATGACTTGGTTGGCTGCCGGGTCGGCGTCATGGACGACGTGCCCACGCCCTGGATGACCCTGCAGGACGATATCGGCCGCACCGGCGTGGCTTTGGATAGTATCGACTGGGTCAGGAACAGGAGCATGGCGGAAAACGCCGCCGCCCTGGCCGCGGGCGAATTGGACGTGGCGCACCTGTTCGAACCTTACGTGGATCCGCTGCTGCAATCGGGCGAAGGGCAAATCTGGCACCGTTGTGCCCAGCGCGGGGATAGCTGCTGGACCTCGTTCTACACAACCCAGGCCTTCGTCCGCGACCATCCAGGGACCTGCCAGGCCCTGGTCCGGGGCATCGAAAGGGCCCTAGGCATCCTGCACCAGGACGATCCCCTGGATACCGCGAAGGCCGTAGGCGCCTATTTCCCCGATCTGACTGACCAGGCCCTGGCCCGGATGATCACGGGCTACCGCAATTCCGGCCTCTGGGCCCAGACCACGGAACTACCCATCACCGCCTTCACAAAACTCAAGGCGGCGATGATCTCGGGCGGCCTGATCAGCTACGATGCGCCCTTTGACCGCCTCGTGACCGACGTAGGCGTCTGAAGCCATGGACATCCCGCGTATTAACATTGCGCCGTTTCTCGACGGGACCGGCAGGGAGGCCGTTGCAAGTGCGGTGGCAGTGTGTTGCCGGGAGGTAGGGTTTCTGGTCATCACCGGGCATGGCCTGGATCAGGGCGTGTTGGACAAGGCCTTCGCCAAGACACGGGCCTTTATGGACCTGCCCCAGGCCGAGAAGGACCGCTGGCATCCCCAGGGGCCGTCGAAACAGCGGGGGTATCACGCCTTTGCCACAAGGGGCCTGGCCGCCACACTGGACGCGGACATTCCGCCCGATTTGCGGGAGACGATCTTTCTGGGGCCGGTGGACGACCATGCCGCCCACTACGCCCATTTGCGCGAGGCGCGGGCGGCCTATTGGCCCAACACCATTCCCGACCAACCGGACGGCATCGATGACGCCCTAGTGGCAATCTATCGCGCTTATGAGGCGCTCTCGGCGGATCTGTTACGGATCTTCGCGGTGGCCTTGAACCTGCCGGAAGGCCACTTCGCGCCGCTGATCGACCGGCATTTCTCCATTCTAAGCTGCCACCACTATCCCACCCTGGCCGACGCACCCCTGCCCGGCCAATTGCGCACCGGGGCCCATACGGATTTCGGCGCCTTCACCATCCTGGCCATGACCGAGGCGGCCGGCGGCCTGGAGGTCCGGATGCCCGACGGCACCTGGCGCGGGGTGCAGGCAGGCAAGGGCGAACTGGTGGTCAACCTGGGCGATATGATGGCGCGCTGGACCAATGACCGTTGGACCTCCACCCTGCACCGGGTTGCGAACCCGGAAACCCTGGACGATGGCGCCAGCCGGCGGCAGTCCATCGGCTATTTCATGCATCCCAATTTCGATGCCCCCATCGACTGCCTACGGACCTGTCTGGATAACGGCGAAGAGCCGCGCTATGGGGCGATCACGGCAGGCGAGCACATCGCCATGAAAATTGCCAAGAGCCACGAAGTTTAGGGCCCGTGCGGGCAGTGGCCGTCAGCGGAGTGCGTCCGAAACCGCCAGGGATGAGCGCCAGCGGCCCGCCACATTGCCCACAAGGATGCGGCTGATCCGGCCGCCATCGTCCACCAGCGGCAACACCAGCCGGTCCCAGGTGCGGGCCGAGATTTCCGAGGGCGGGTTATGGCGGGTATAGATCGCCTGACGGCGAGCCATGGCGGCGCGATAGACCGCCAGAAAGAAGCGGCTGATGTAACCGGAGGTGTTGATTTCCGATGTCAGCCGGCCCGTCATGTCGAAGCCGGAACGCTCGGCGATCTTGGTGCCGTAAACGCGATAACGGAAATCCTGGCCATCACTTATCACGTCCAACAGCATCAGGTGGCCGAGCGCACCTTTCATGGCCAGGGGATCCAACGCGCCCGCCGCGGGCAGGTCGCCAATTCGAGGCAGGTCGTACCAGTAGGCTAGGAGATCGGGCAAAGGGTCCACGGGAAGCTGGGCGGGGTCTGGTTCCCAGATCAACACTGGCGGATCCAAGGCTTCACTCGTAAACAGTGCGTCAAGGCTGGCGTAGTCGCCGCGGACAAGGTCGGAGGCAATACTGTCCAGAAAAATTGACCCCACAGGTTCATTTTGGACAAGGGGTTCAGGCAGTTCTTGAACCATAGGACGGGCTCCAGGACGCGAAAACGCGCCGTTCATATCCGCCCTCAATCAAATCGTTACCAAACTGTTACAGTCTCAGATTAATTTTTCGTTAACCGCAGGGAGATGATCAGCGCCCGGAACCCATGGTAGTCCTAGGTATAAGGGCCTCATCGCATCAGGCTGATGGCGGCGATGGCGTCGCTTTTCACCACCCGGTCATAGGGCGCCTCGAAAGCGTCATCATAGCTGGCGGCGTAAGATTTACCGTACAGGGCCCGTTGCCCGTCGCGAATGTCCGAAATGACGGCGATTAGCTTTGCGATCGCCTTGCGTGAGTGGCGGGGGGCGAAACGGGCCTGGAAGCTATCGATGGTTGTCATTGCCGTGTTCCCTATTCTTGCTCGTTTGTTTGAACGCGATGGGGAACAGTATGGCGGTGCATCGTGACGAGGTCGGGATATGGGGGGATAGAAAGGCGTGACAATGGCGTGACAATGCGTGAAAATTGCCCGGAAATCTGGGGTTCAGCGTTTTTCTGCAAAATTCTTGGCTATTCTGGCGGGTATGACCGGGGCTGAATTGCACATCACGCTTCTAGGCCGATTTGCCGTCACCAGGGCGGGCGAAGCCGTCAACGTGGGTGGCCCGAAACAGCAGGCCCTGCTCGCCTATCTGGCCTTTCATGCCGGCCAAGCCGTTGACCGGGAAGACCTCATCAGCCTGTTGTGGGGCGATCGCTTTGACGAGCAGGCCCGCCAGTCCCTGCGTCAGGCCCTGGCCCGCCTGCGCCGCGCCCTCAGGGTCGCCGACGCCGAGCCGATCGAGACAGACGGCGATGCCGTTACCCTTAACGGCCGGGGCGTAGCCATAGATTTGTTGGAGTTCCGCGATTTATCGAACCATTCGAATGGTGAATCGTTAAGCGAGGCCGCTGACTATCAGGGCCAATTGCTGCGCGGCATGAATATCCGTCAAGACGGCTTCGATGCCTGGTTGGCGCGGGAACGGTCGGCGCTGGATCAGCAATTTGGCGCAGTCTTTTCGCGATTGAGTGCCCAATTGGCGGAACAGAAGCATTGGCCCGAGGCCGTCGATGCCGCCGAACGCTGGGCCGCCATCGACCCCTTGAACGAAGCCGCCGCGCGCCAGGTCATGCGCTGCCGGATGGGAAACGGCGACAGGGCGGGCGCCTTGCAACACTACCAAGCGCTCCGCGATCTGCTGCTGGCCGAATTGGATACGGAACCTGCCGCGGAAACAGCCGATCTAGCCACGGAAATACGGACCGGTTCCAATTCAACGCCCACGCCCGCTGCCACGACACCACACCGCGATACCCGCCCCCGCGCGGTGACGCGCATGGCGGATGTAGACCTGCCGGAATTGGACGGCGTAACCCTGGCCATTCTGCCGTTTAGATGCCTTGACGACGTGCCTGACCACCAGGCCTTCGCCAGGGGGTTGAGCAGTCTGATCGCCCAGACATGCTAGGGTCCGGTTGGGAACACGTCCGTCTACTTGATAGATGCCGACCATGTGGATCCCGACAACATGCCCGATCCAATGACCTTGGGCCGCGACCTGGGCGTTGATTACCTACTGGCGGGCGAGGCCATGTGGGCAGGGACTGGTTTCAAGGCGGTAATCCGCTTGCTTCAAACGTCGGACGGCAGGGTGATCTGGAATGACCGTTTCGACGGCGACGGCGAGAACCTTTCCGAATTGCAGGATCTGATCGCCGCCAATGTGGCCAATGTCACCGGCGCCAGCATTGCCCGGGATTATGTACGTTCGACTCACGGGCGGGCCGGCGGGGATCTGGCGGCCTACAAAATGATCTGGAAGGCCCGCGCAGTGCTTTTGCGCTACGACGCCGCAAGTCTGCGGGAAGCGGACGAAATTCTATCGGAAATCCTGCATCGCGAACCGGAACACCTTGGTGCCTTGGGCTTCAAGGTGTTCACCTTGTTGAGTCTTGTCCACGTTGGGGCGACGGAGGAACCGTCGAGTAGCATCGCCCAGGCCCGTGGTCTGGTGGAACAGGCGATGGCGCTGGCACCGGAAAGCAGCATTTCGCTTTTAGGCATGGGCGGTGTGCTGACCTGGGAGAAGCGTTTCGCGGAAGCCATTGTACATTTCGACCAGGCGATCGAGGCCGCGCCGTCCATGGATACGGCCTACCGCTTTCGTTGCCGGTGCTACCTGAATCTCGAAGCGTTCGACGCCGCCGCCGCCGATGCCCGTATGGCCATCCGGTTGGCGCCCGAAGCCGGCCTGTCATTCATTGAATGGAGTGAGCTGGCCATGTCCGAATTTTTTCTGGGCAATTTTGAAACCGCCCTAACGGCCGCTCAGACCTCCCTCGCCCGCAATCCCAACTACATTTGGGCCCACATCTCCCTGGCCATGATCCACGGAGAACTGGGCAACCCCGACGCCGCGAAGCAGAGCCTGGACAGGATCACCAGCCTCGCCCCCAATCTTGAAGAAACCCTGAACCGAAACGGCAAACCATTGCAAAGCCGCATCCGCGCGGCCTTGATCAATGCCGGCTGGGATCCTGAGCCGAAGACACCGGCGGCGAACACGGAACCCGACGTCATCTCAATCTCCATCCTGCTATTCCGAAGCACGTCCGACAGTCTGGAGCACGAGGGATTCGCCGCTCTGGTCTGCGACATGATCGCGGAAACGGTGTCGTCGCGCATACCTTCTATTCAGGTTGTCAACGCCGGGCTCGCCATAAACGAGGGGCGGGACCCCAAAATGCTGGGGGAGAAGCTGGCGGTCGAATACATCGTGGACGGCACCATTGCTTGGACCGGGCAGCGGGCCCGCGCCACCGCCAGGCTGCTGCGAACTGACGATGGCAGCACTGTCTGGCGCGACCATTTCGATGCCACCTCCGACGACATGCTGGAGCTGTCGAACGATATCGCCGCCAATGTGGGCAATACGCTCGGATACAAGCTTATCCTTGACCGGCCTGTGGGCGGTGGAGCCGGGACGCTGGGCGCCAAGCGTGATGCCACGTATAGGGCGGCGGCGTTGTTCTGGAGGTTCCGCGATGTAGACAACGCGGCCGCCATCGAAATTCTCGAGCAATCGATCACGTCCCACGGCCCGGCCGTTGATGTGTGCCACATGTTGGCATGGTGCTATTTCATGAGAAGCCGGATTCAATGGTCGGCGGATCATAAGGCCGATGGCGCGGCCGCCGCCCGACATGCGGCCTATGTCATCGAGCAGGAACCCGATACCGCACGGGCTCACGTTATTAAGGGCGCATGCGATCTGGATTTGGGTGACTACGACCGGGCACTGGTTCATCTCGACCGGGCCATCGCCCTATCGTCAAGCCAAGGTTCAGCCTATCGCTATCGAGCGGTGGCCAAAGTGCATACCGGCGCCTTCGAAGAAGCCAAGGCCGACGTCGCCATGTCCCTGCGTCTTAACCCCTGGGCGCCGGGTCTATTCGCCGACTACGCTATTCTGGGAAACATAGAGTATCTGCTTGGCCATCTTCGGGATGCCGCCACCGCCCTTCAGACAGCGGCCGGACTGAAACCCGACTATGACTTGAGCCAATTTATGCTGGCGGCTGTGCATGCCGAATTGGGCGAGATAGAGCGCGCTGGGCAATTCTTGCAGGTGGCACAGGGGCTGACGCCGGATATGACGGATGTCTCGCTCTTTTTCAGGTTGGGAATCCTGAACGAAGATGATCAGAACCGCCTGC
This sequence comes from uncultured Rhodospirillaceae bacterium, assembly GCA_964344935.1. GTDB lineage: Bacteria > Pseudomonadota > Alphaproteobacteria. Next base: position 49,648 of record CAYFPL010000003.1, on the reverse strand, counting down.
GCGCCGCGTTACGTAAGGCCGGCAGGAAGCCGGCACCCGCGCCGGCCGCGGCGAACGCGGAGCCGGGCGATATCTCCATCTCGGTCCTGCCGTTTCAATGCGGCTCCGACAGTCTGGAGCATCAGGGTTTCACCACCCTGGTCTGTGACATGATCACGGAGATCATCTCCGATAAGGCCACCATGATCCGGGCGGTGCGGCCGGGGCTGGCGCTGGCGGAGGGGCGGGACCCGGTTGCCTTGGGCGAAAAGCTCGGCGTCGAATATGTCCTGGACGGCACCATCGCCTGGCTGGGCCAGCGGGCGCGGGCATCGGCGCAGTTGCTGCGCACCAGCAACGGCGATGTGGTTTGGAGCGACCATTTCGATGCCGCCGCCGATGACGTCATGGAACTCTCCAGCCAGGTTGCCAACAGCGTCGGCAACGCGCTGGGCAACAAACTGTTGCTGGAGCCGCCCGGCGCCGGGGCGGGGCCGATCGGCGAGGTGCGCGAAACTTTGCACAGGGCCGCTGCGCTTTTGGCACGCTTCCGAAATGAACACAATGACTCCGCCATCAAGATCATGGAAGAGACCATCGAACGATATGGTCCGGACCCGGATATTATGCATCACCTCGGCCTGGCTTATCTCGGTCGTATTGCATTGCGCTGGTCCAAGGATATCCAGCGGGACGCCGCGCGGACTGGCGAAATCGCAAGATCGGCGTTGTCCCTGGAACCGGACCGTTCCCGCGCCCACGTCCTGATGGGCTCGAGCCTGTTATTCGGCGGCGACCCTGTTTCCGCGATGGGCCATTTGGACCGCGCCGTCGACTTGGCGCCAAGCAATGGCAGGGCCTATCGCGCCCGGGGTTTGGTGCAGTTGAATCTTGGTTCGTACGAGGCCGCGGAGAAGGATATTTCTGCGTCCCTGGCACTCGATCCCTACGCCCCGTCGGCTTTCCTCGATCATCTGTTCCTCGGACATGCCGATTTTTTGCGAGAGAATCATGCGGGCGCCGTGGCCGCCTATCAGACCGTGGCCAGCATGATCCCTGATCATCCCGCCGTGCAGTATTTTCTGGCTGCAGGCCATGCCGAACTTGGCAATATGGAGCGGGCTGCACAACATCTCCGTGCCGCCCAAGGTCTGACGCCGGATATGACCGACGAAAGCCTTTTTGTGACCTTCATCGGAGCGCGCGAGGAAACCAAGGACCGATTTCGGGTCGCCCTTGGCAAGGCCGGCTGGGAGCCGGCGCCGGAGCCAAACCGCCATACCATCGCCGTTCTGCCGTTCGAGAATCTCTCGGACGATCCCGGGCAGGCCCACTTCGCGGACGGCATGGCGCACGACATATTGACGGAACTCTCCCATATCGATTGGCTATCCGTTGTCCACCGCAACCACGCCTTCGCCTTGCGGGACGAAGACCTATCGCTTGTCGAGAGGGCTGAATGGCTTGGCGCGCGTTATGTCCTCGAAGGCAGCGTGCGGCGGGCGGGCGATCGGGTCCGGGTCACCGCGCGGCTGGTCTGGGGCGCCAGCGGCGAAGAAATCTGGGCCGAGAACTTCGACCGTGACTTGGATGACCTTTTCAGGGTCCAGGATGAAATCGCCGACGGTGTGGTGGCGAACGTGGATTCCGAACTGCGCCTTGCGGAATGGCAGTGGGTCCGGCGCAAGCCGCCGGAAAACCTGGATGCCTGGGAAAATTATCATCGCGGTATGGGACATCTAAATCAGTTCACCCTTCAGGGATATCTCGATGCCAAGGGCTTTTTTCAAAGGGCGGTGGATTTGGCGCCCAACTTTGCCCCGCCGCACGCAGGTCTGGCGAACTGCTATATCCACGAAGTGATCCTTGGATATGCCGAAGATGACGCTGAGGCCGAGGCGGCCCTGGATCGGGCCTATTCGGAGGCCTTGCTGGCCATTGAACTGGACGAGAATTCCGCCGTTAGCCATGAGATTATGGGCCGGGTGCGCACCATGCGGGGTGAACCTGAACTGGCGGAAGCGGCATTGCGCACCGCCATTTCATTGAACAAGAATTCCGCCTTGGCTTATATGAGCCTGGCGGCGAATGACATCTGGAACGGCAAGGACGAGCGGGCCCTGGCTAACCTGAATACCGCGATCCAGCTCAGCCCGCGGGACCAGATGAGTTTTGGTTTTCATAACTTTAGCGCCGGCTCCAATTTGAACTTGCGCCGCTATGCCGAGGCAGAGGCATCTGCCCGCAAGGCCATAACCATGCGGCCAAAGGCTTGGTGGGGCCATTATCACCTCGCCATTGCGTTACATGGTCAGGGCCGGTTGGAAGAGGCAAAGGCCGCCATGACAGAGGCCTTACAATGCCGGCCCAATTTGTCTATTGCACTGATCCGCCGCTGTGTTCCCCGTCTTGAAAATGCCAATTCAGCCCGCGCCTTGGAAACCGCCGGCGCCCTAGGCTTGCCCGAGACATAGGAATTGAGAGATATGACGATCACCGTCCTTGAAGGTGTCAATATCCAGGGCGCCGGGACGGTGAGAGCCGGCGGAAAGACACTCCTTACTTAAGCCGGATCGAAATAGTGAATCTCGAACAGGACGCAGCCGCCTTCGGATTTGAAGGGGCCGTGGGGCGCGCCCGGGGGGCGGCAGGCATAGGTGTTGGCCTGGAACGGTTCGCCCCCCTGGCCGTTCTCGTCGTTGCCCACGGTCAGATCGCCGGAGACCAGATAGACCTCCTCCCAATGTTCATGCACGAATGGCGCGGTGGTATAGACGCCGGGCTGAAAGCGCAACAGCCGGGTGCGGGAGCCGCGGTTGTTCTCTTCGTCCAGGGAACCGGCCAGGATCTTCTCCTGGATGCCGTCAGGATAGCCGGGCGGTGTGGCCCAGCCCTCGTCGAAGTCGACAGAGAAGAATTCCTTATGTTCCTTTGTGATGGCCATTGCGGGGTCTCCTAGATTTCGTCGTTCAATGAATAGCTGTCGAGGATGTTGTCGACCAGGGCCTTGCTGTGCTCCCAATCATAGGTGCGATAGCTGTGGTTCTTGGTCACAAAGGTGGCGCCGGCATAGAACATTTCGTACTGGGTATGGCGGGAGGCGAACTCTGAACCCACCGCATCCCAGGCCAGCTTGAAGAACTTGACCCGGTCATCCGAAACCACGGCGGGGGATTGCTGGGTAATGCCGATCATCTCGCGCAGTTCCGGATTGGCGAAGTCCGCCACGGACGAGGGCAGCATGATCATGCCACCCCCCGCCAGATCGCGCAGCGTGGCCATCACCTGCGGATAGAGCTGTTGTGTCAGCACCTGCGCGGCATAGAGGGTGTGGCGGTCGGGCACGTAATGGTCGCCGTACATCCTGCCCTTGACCTCCATGGCGTTGACCATGGCCTCAACCATGGCGCCGTTGGCGGCGAGCTGGCCGAGGGTCTCGCGGACCTGGGGGTAGTTGGTGGTGCCGTTGGTTTCTGTAATCTTATGGCCCAGACCGACCAGGAATTTCATCTTCACCATCAGGCGCACTTGGGCCTGATAGTTCTGGTAGACATGCGCCGGGGTGGCGTGGAACTGCTTCTGGCACATCTCCACATCCTGATCGATGAAGACCCGCTCCCACGGCACATGCACGTTGTCGAAAAACAGCACCGCGTCATTTTCATCAAAACGGTGGGCCAGGGGGTTGTCGAATTCGCTGGGCGCCTGGGCTTCATAGGATTTTCGCGAGAGGATTTTCAGGCCGTTGGCGTTCATGGGCACGGCGAAAGAGAGGGCGAAACGGGCGTCACCCGGCTGCAGCGGTTGAATGCAGGTGACGAAGACCTCATTGGCGACCACACCGCCCGTGGCCAGCATCTTGGCCCCGTGCACGGTCAGCCCCTTGGCATCCCGATCCACAACGCCCGCGGTCAGGGCTTCGTTCGATTGCTCATGCGCCGCCTTGGAGCGGTCTGCCTGAGGGTTGATGATGACGTAGGTCAGATACAGTTCGTTGTCCCGGGCGAAGCGGTAATAGTCGGCCAGGGCGCCGGCCCGGTCAGGGTCGTATTCGGCGAAGACATCCTGGCCGATATACATGCCTGATATGCAGGAGGCCACATGGTCCGGCGCCCGGCCCAGAAAACCGCCGTGCAGTTCGGCCCAGGCCACCAGGGCCCGGCGCCGGGTGACCAGATCGTCATAGGACTTTGGCAGTTGCCAAATGCGGTTGGCGCGGCCGTCTGCATCGGGGACGTCGAAGGTCATCAATTCCTGGTTTTCCGGCCGGCTCTGAAAATCATAGAGATCGCCGATGGAAGCGACCACGTTGCGGAAGGCCGGGTGCGTCGTGACATCATCGACAATGCCGCCATCCAGATAGATCTGGCGGCCATCCTGCAGGGACTTGGTATGTGCTTCACCGCTCTTGATCATGGGGGCACCTGTTATCTACGCACCGGGCCCGGCCATGGTACCGCGCCGTCGGCATATTCCCAAGTCGTGCCAAACCGATGGCACCAGGGGCTTGATTGTATATTTAACCAATTGGTTAAATTAATTGACGCCGGTTTTTCCGCCATGCTAGACATTCATAAGGACGGGGGCCAAGGAAGCGAAACTGGACCTGGGGAGAATAATCATGACCGATCACGCGATCACTTCGAGGGAAGACTGGCTGGCAGCGCGCAAGGAACTGTTGCAGCGGGAGAAGGCCCTATCCAAGGAACGGGACGCCATTGCGCAAGCGCGGCGGGAGTTGCCTTGGGTCAAGGTGGAGACGGATTATAGCTTCGAGACCGAGAACGGCAGCGCCTCCCTGGCCGACCTGTTCGACGGCTATAACCAGCTGATCGTGCAGCATTTCATGCTGGGCCCGGAGTGGGAGAGCGGCTGTGTCAGTTGCTCGTTCTGGGCCGACGGTTTCAACGGCACCGTGCCGCACCTGAACGCGCGCAACATTTCTTTCAAGGTGGTCTCCCGCGCGCCCCTGGCCAAGATCCTGCCCTTCAAACAGCGCATGGGCTGGACATTCGACTGGGTTTCCTCCTTCGGCACGACGTTCAACGAGGATTTCGGCGTCAGCTTCGGCTCCGACCACAAGCCGGAAGACACGGTGATCTACAACTACCGGGAAACCAATTTCCCCGCCGACGAGGCACCGGGCGCCTCGGCCTTCGTCAGGGACGACGACGGCACGGTCTATCACACCTATTCAACCTATAGCCGGGGCCTCGACGTTTTGAACAACGCTTATGCCTATATGGACATGGCGCCCTATGGCCGCGACGAAGTGCCGGAAGGCCACAAGATGAGCTGGGTCCGCCACCACGATAGTTACTAGGACGTCGCGGGCACCTGTTAAGGCTTAGATACTGAAGCCGCCGACCTTGGTTTCCAGGTATTCCTGGATGCCCTCCCGGCTGCCTTCCCGGCCCAGGCCGCTGTCCTTCATGCCGCCGAAAGGCGCGGCGGCGGAGGCCGGGTTGATGTCGTTGATGCCGATGATGCCGAACTGCAGCCCCTCGAACAGGCGCATGGCCTGGGTCAGGTTCTGGCTATAGATATAGGCGGCCAGGCCGTAATGGGTGTCATTGGCCATGGCCAAGATGTCATCATCGTCATCGAAGGGAATGACGGCCGCCACGGGCCCAAAAGTCTCCTCGCGATAGATCAGCATCTCCGGCGTGACGTTGTTCAACACCGTCGGGGCAAAGAAATGGCCCTTGCCCAATTCGCCGTCGGTCAATCGACCGCCGCCGCAAAGCACCTCGGCGCCCTTGCCGGTCGCGTCGTTGACCTGGTTCTCCACCTTGGCCACGGCTGCCTCATTGACCAGCGGCCCTATGGTGACGCCTTGCTCCAGACCATTTCCCGCCTTCATGGCCGAGACGCGCCCCGTCAGGGTTTCGAGAAAGTCCGTCTGGATATCCCGGTGCACGAAGATGCGGTTGGGACTGATGCAGGCCTGGCCCGTATTGAGGAACTTGACCAGTTGCAGCCCCTTGGCGGCATGTACAGGGTCGGCGTCCTTTAGCACCAGGAACGGCGCATGGCCGCCCAATTCGCAGCTCACCCGTTTCATATTGCCCGCCGCCCGGCCGGCCAGCAGCTTGCCGACAGCCGTTGAGCCGGTGAAGGTCAGCTTGGCCACCTTGGGATTGGTGGTGAATTCCTCGCCCACGGGGGCGGGATCGGCGGCGGTGACCAGATTGACGACGCCGGCCGGAAAGCCCGCATCCTCGAAGATCTTGATGGTCTCTATGGCCGTCAGCGGCGTCGCCTCCGCCGGTTTCAAGACCACGGTGCAGCCGGCAGCCAGGGCCGGGCCCAGTTTCCGCGTGATCATTGAAATGGGATAGTTCCACGGCGTGATTGCGGCCACGACGCCGACGGCCTGATGCAGGACGTGGAAACGCTGGTCGGCCCGGGCCGAGGGAATGATCTCGCCATAGATGCGTTTGCCCTCTTCGGCGAACCAGATCAGGAAATCGGCGGCGTATTTCACCTCCGTCATGGCGGCACGCAGGGGCTTGCCCTGTTCCGCCGTCATCACCTTTGCCAATTCCTCCTGGCGCTCCAGCATCAGGGCATGGGCCCGCATCAGGAACTCCGCACGCTGGTAAGGCGTCGTCGCGCGCCAGTCGGGCAGCGCCTCCGCCGCCGCATCGATCGCCGCTCGGGCCGCTTCCCGGCCGCCGTCGGGCAGGGATTGGATCACCGCGCCAGTGGCCGGGTTCAGAACCTCGAAATCCCCCTCTCCAGGCTCCGTCGCCCAATTTCCGTTGATGAACATATCCCGTCCTCACTTCTATCATTTTGCCGGTCCATGGTCCGGCCCGCATCTAGACTATCTGGCATCGGGCTTAACGCGGATTGAGGCCCAGGTCCAGGCGTCACCGATGCTTGGGCAACAGACGCCTGCTATCGGTTGAGTTTCATCCGCATTTCCGTGCCGATCACTTCGAAGCCGTACTTGGCGTAGAAGCCTCGGTTGTGTTCGGTGGTTTCCAACAGATAAAGGCCCATTTCCGCGCACCCACGGGCGCGGGCATTGTCGATGGCGCCTTGCACCAGCCGGCCGCCGACGTTCTTGCCCCGCGCGGCGGGCGTCACGATCAGTTCCTCCAGCTGGCAATATTCACCGCCATAGCGCATGGCCAAGTTGTAGCTGACCGTCACCATGCCGAGGATTTCGGAACCTTCGACGGCCAGCAGGATTTCCCCGCGCGCCTTAGTCAACAACTCCTGAAACGAATCCTGCAGTGGCAGGGCGGGATCGGAACGCGTGGCGGCTTTCAGTTCCCCCAGCAACGCCACGCAGCGGTCTTCATCAGATGCCACCGCATTTCGCAACTCAATCGTCATCCCCGAGCCCGCCCCCTGGTCAATTCAACATCATGAAATCAAGCATCGGTCGGCAGGACGATGGGTTCGCCATGGGGGGTGGCGCGGGCGGCGCGGTCCCAGGCGTCCTTGCGCCTGGCAAGATCGTCGGTGCTGAGCAGGCCCTTTTCCGCCACCAGGGCTTCAAGTGCCTTGAGCCAATGGTGGTAATAGGTATCCCCCAGGTCGGCATCACCGGTTTCTCTCGCGGCGGCGATTTCGGCACCCAGGCGTTCGGCCCATTCCGGCCAGGTGAAATGACCCTGTTCATGCAGCCACAGTGTCATGGCAAAGGCCTGAGCCTCCCAGGGCTCGCGAAACACCGGCCCATCCTCGTCCCGGGGCAGGGAGGGCAGTTCCGCTTCGCTGGGTGTATTTCCGGGCACGCTCATGAGGTTTCTCCAGCGGCGGGATTTTCCAGGTAGTCGTCCCACATATCCACATGGATCTTGTCCACCGCCGATGCCGTGGGCCCCCAGATCTCACGGGCCGTGAACTGCACGGAATAAAGGTGCTGCGGCGTCTTGCCGGCAAACACCGCATTGGTATCTGGAAAAACGAAAACCCCATGATCAAGGACGATGACGCCTGTCTTGCCGCGCACATAGCGGGGGATACGGGTATGGCCAGGCGGGTGAATGTTGCGGGCCCTGACCCGTTCACCGGGCTTGAAGCGGGGCGGGACATCATCGTCCAGGCGGGCCGACCGGGCCTGGCGGTGGCGGGTGACGATCTCGTCCAATGCCAGAGGTTCGTGCAGCCGTTCCACGTCGCGGTCGCCGGGCGGGGTTTCGATCTCTGCGCGGCTGACCATGCCGTGGTCGACCAGGATGTTCTCGGTGCGATACAGCCAGCGCTGATAGTAGGAAGAAGAGAGATAGAGGGCCGGGTCGAGCTGTTCCAGGGTATAGCGCCCGGCATCGATGTTCCATTTGCCCCAGGCGCCAAGGGCGGTGTTCATGGCCCAGACCCGCCCTTCCCAGGGGGCATGGAAAACCGGTTCGTCTTCCTCGATAGGGATGGGTCCAAAACCATCCATGCCGCCCATGTCATGAATGCCGTCCATGGCCTATCTCGCGCCGAGCCGGTCAGTGCCGATCATGGCGTTGCGGGTCACCAGATCGGCCAGTTCGTCTTCAGATAGATTGCCCGTACCGGGCGGGCGCTGGGGCAGGACGAGATAGCGCACTTCGGCCGTGCTGTCCCAGACGCGCACTTCCATATTCTCGGGTATCTCCTGTCCGAATTCCGCCAGCACGCCGCGCGGATCCTTCACCGCCCGGGCCCGGTAGGGGAAGGATTTGTACCAGGCCGGCGGCAATCCCAGTACGGCCCAGGGATAGCAGGAACAAAGGGTACAGACGGTCATATTGTGGACCTGATCGGTATTCTCCAACACGACGATATCGGCGCCTTGGGTCGAAACGTATCCGAGAGATTCGATGGCCGCCGTGCCGTCCCGCAGCAGCCATTGCTTGAACTCTTCATCCACCCAGGCCCGGGCCACCACTCGGGCGCCGTTGCGCGGGCCGACCTTGTTCTCGTAGGTATCGACAATGGCATCCAGGGCGGCCGGGTCGACCAGGCCCTTGTCCGCCAGCAGGGATTCCAAGGCGCGGACGCGAAGTTCCGTATCCGAAAGGTGGGAATGCTCGGTCATGGTTCAGGCCACCGGGGGCAGGTCTTCTTCCAGGATCGAGATGTTCAGGGTAAAGGAGATTTCACCCTCGTCATCGTCCCGGTACAGAACGCCGATGAATTCGCCGGCGATCGAGACCTCGACCGGGGCGCCGGGACGGATCGGCGGGGTGATGGCGATGCGTTCGTTGGACAGGGCCCGGCGCAGATAGCTTTGCACCCTGGCGATCTCGTTCGCGTTCATCCAATGCCTCCATATTGTGTTAGGGCTGTATACCAGCGATTTGCCCCGCGCGCACCTGGGCAGAGAACCTTGGACATGCTCTAATCCAGCCCAAACCAGAAACGAGGGAAGACAATATGGCGGAAATGGAGGGCAAGGTCGCGGTCATCACCGGCGGGGCCAGCGGCATCGGCGAAAGTACGGCGCGGCTGTTCGTGGCCGAGGGCGCCAAGGTGTTGATTGCCGATATGCAGGCCGAACGTGGCGCCGCGCTGGCCGAGGAACTGGGACCGGATGCGGCCTTCTGCAAGGTTGAGGTGCGCCAGGAGGCCGAGGTCAAGGCTGCCATCGACCAGGCGGTGGACACCTGGGGCCGGCTGGATTGCATGTTCAACAACGCCGGATTCGGCGGCGTTTTAGGGCCCATCGAGGATGTCCCAGTGGAGGATTTCGACATGACCATGGACGTCCTGGTACGGGGCGTCTTTCTGGGCATGAAACATGCGGTACCAATAATGAAACGGCAGAAATCGGGCAGCATCATCAATACCGCCAGCATCGCCGCCGTGACCGCCGGACGCGGGCCCATCATTTATTCCACGGCCAAGGCGGCGGTGGTGCATCTGTCAAAGGTCACGGCCATGGAACTGGGGGAGCATATGATCAGGGTCAACGCGGTGTGCCCCGGCTATATCGCGACGCCGCTGTCCGCCAACACCGTGGGCCGGCCGGACGAGTTGATCGAAAAGGTCCACCATACCTATACCGTGCGCCAGCCAATCCCGCGCACCGGCCTGCCGGACGATATCGCCCAGATGGCGCTGTTCCTGGCTTCTGACCGCTCCACCTTCGTCACCGGCCAATCCCTGGTGGTGGACGGGGGGGCCGCCACGGGAGTGATGTGGTCGGACCAGAAAGAGGTCTACAAGACCTATTATCCCATCAAGGTCTACAATCCGGATGCGGGCTGATCCATGGCGAAAGAGACCGTGTCGGAACTGACAGTGGGCATTGGCGGTTTCGGCGCCATCGGCGCCAAGGTGGCCCGTGCCCTGGACGCAGGCATACCCGGATTGCGCCTGGCCGCTGTTTCGGCCCGCAACCATGACGGCGCGCGCGCCCGCATGGACGGCATGGCCAGCCCGCCCGATGTGGTCGGCTTGGGCGAACTGGCGGATCTAGCAGACGTTGTGGTGGAATGCGCGCCGGCGGCCGTGTTCAGGGAGGTAGCGGAACCGGCGGTGGCAGCGGGGCGCATCTTCATACCGCTTTCCTGCGGCGCCCTGTTGCGACACCCCGACTTAGAGGCCATGGCGGCCAAGACCGGCGCCCGGATCATCGTTCCCACCGGCGCCCTATTAGGCCTGGATGCGGTGCGCGCGGCAGCAGAAGGTGTCATCCATTCCGTTCACATGGTGACGCGCAAGCCGCCCCGGGGGCTGGCCGGGGCGCCACATCTGGTGGAAAACAATATCAGCGTCGAGAACCTGACCGCCGCCAAACTGGTGTTCCAGGGCACGGCGCGGGATGCGGCCAAAGGCTTCCCCGCTAACGTCAATGTTGCCGCCGCCCTGAGCTTGGCCGGCAACGGGCCGGACCAGACGATGATCGAGATCTGGGCCGATCCGGGCGTGGACCGCAACACCCACACTATCAAGGTAGATTCGGATGCCACCCGTTTCGAAATGACCATCGAAGGCATCCCTTCGCCCGACAATCCTGCCACCGGCCTGCTGACGCCGCTCAGTGTCATCGCCACATTGCGCGGCCTGGTCAGCCCGATGAAGGTAGGCACGTAATGGAGGAAACCAGATGACGAGACTAGGCATCGCCGTTTCCGGTGGCCCCAATCCATCCGAGATCGTCGACCTAGTGGTTCTGGCGGAATCTCTGGGTTATGAATCCGCCTGGGTCGCCGAAGGCCATGGCGGCGATCAGTTCGCGGTACTGTCGGGTTGTGCCATGCGGACCTCGCGGATCGGCCTGGGCACGGCCATATCCAGCGTCTTCGTGCGCACCGTCCCCACCATCGCCATGGCCGCCGCCACGGTGGATGATCTCTCGGAAGGTCGCTTTATCCTTGGTCTCGGCTCCTCCCACAAGGTACAGGTAGGCCCCGAACACGGCGTCGAATACGCTAAACCCATCACCCGCCTGCGGGAGAGCGTGGTGATCATCCGGCAACTGCTGGAGACCGGCGTGGCGCAGTTCGAAGGCGAAACCATCAAAATCGAGAATTTCGATTTTTGGTTCCAGCCCCGCCGTCCCGACATTCCCATCTACGCCGCCGCCGTCTTTCCCAAGATGATGGCTATCTGCGGCGAGATTGCCGACGGCATCATCCTGACCCGCAGCACCCTTGCGACCGGCGCCAAGGTGAAAGAACAGTTGGCCGTAGGCGCGGCACGTGTGGACCGCGATCCGGGACAGATCGAGGTTACCTCGCTGTTGCCCATAGCCGTCGCCGACGACCGCGCCGAGGCCCTGGCCGCCATGCGCCCCGGCTTGACCTTCTATGTGGGCTTCTTCCCCCGCTACCGGCAAATGATCGCCGACTATGGCTTTGCTGAGGAGACGGAACAGGCGGCCGCCGCCTTCGCAAAGGGTGACCGGCAGGGGGCGGAGAAATTCATTACCGATGCCATGATCGATGCCACCGCCGTCGTCGGCACGCCGAGCGAATGCCGCGAACGGCTGCAGGCCTACCGCGATTCCGGCATCGACCTGCCCATCATCAGCCCCTTTGCCAGGGGACCGGGCGCCAAGGCGGCCTTCGAAGCGGCGATCCGGGCCTGCGCGCCTGTTACCTAGGCGCGAAAGAAGACAGAGGCGTCAAAAGCAACGGGGCGGCGCCAATGGCGCCGCCCCGGAAATCTTAAGGGTCCGAGTGAGCGATATCAGCGGATGTAGATATGCACCTCGTTGCTGGCCGTGGCCGATGACGAGGAAGCCGACAGCGAGACCCGGCTCGCCGGCAGGCCCATATCCATCAAGGTTTTCAGAACACCGTTGGTATGCTTCTTGATGGTCGACTGCGCCATGGCCTGTTCCGAGGAACTACCCCGGGTCGGCGTCACCGCGACCAGGTCGAAGTTGGCCTCGGGCCTGACCTGCAGGGTTTTCGACACGGCAGTATAGAGCGCCTGCTGATAGGGCACATCCGGGCGATCAAAGCGGATCACCACCAGCGGCTGGCGGCCACCGGCCACGAAACCGCTGCGTGGTGTGCTCGATGTGGAAAAGCTCGGGCCCTGCCCGGAAGCCGCATAGGCCCGGCTCATCAGGCTGGAGCCGTGTAATTCGCCGTTCTTGATGGCCGAGGCCAAAGTGGTCAGGTTGCCCCGCTCGCCGGCGACATAAGAGGTCTGCCGTGCCACGTCCTCGTTGATCTCCGCCAGCAAGCGGTCGATCAGAACCACGGCTCGGTTGGTCTGGTCCTCCAAAAACGCCAGTTGCCGATGATCCTCGTCGATAGCGCCGGCCAGGCCATAGGCGGCACGGGCGGATTCGAGCACATAGGCCGCCAATGAAGAGTTCGAGGCGATCTGGTTCGCCAGGCTGTTCATGGTGGCGATATCGCCGCTGATCCGGTCCAGCTCCGCCTGGGCGGCGTTCCACTGGTTGACCAGGATCGGATTGCCCGGCGTGGTTCCCAGTTGCAGCCGCGCGGTGACCGCGGCGACGGTGCCGTGATAGCGCTGGGCGTTATCGGTGGTGACCCGGCGGATCTGCTGCAATTGCCCGTTCTGGGCGCCAAGCTGGCCGCGCAGGCGTTCCAATTCGCCGCGCAGCTGAAGCACCTTCTGTCCCACAAGCGTGCCGGTGGGCTGGCCCGTACCTGCCACGTTAGCCAACGCGGGCGGCACCACGGGCACCGGGCGGCCGGTAAGATTGGGCGGCGGCGGCGGTGCGGTAAAGGTGGGTTGTTGGTTCAACTCGGCCCGCGCGGGCGGAATCGTGACTCTTTCAGGTGTTCGTCCCGATGGTTCGTCGCCGGTCAAAGACGGCCACAAAGAGTCGGACGCAAATGAACATCCCGAAAGCAATATTGCCGCCCCTAGGACAGCCCCCGTCGACCTGCGCAAATTCACTCTCCCTGACAGGCGAACCCAAAAAAACATTAAATCCGAGTTCCTTGATACCCTGGTCACTTTCGCGACTCTTTAGTCAGTCGAATCAGTCATAGTCGATTCGGCCGCCAGGATACAGGCAAATCCGCAGGATTTATGCAAAAAAAAGCTGCGACGACGCCCGCCAGACCCAGATCCTCTCCTTAGGTTCCCGGTTTGCCCCTCATTTGGCTTACACGGAATCCACCTTACCCAATGCCAAGTAACGGGACAAGGGATGTTCGTGTAATTGCTGGGCCAGGGGAATGGCGGAATTTTTTCTCCAATCCGGCCCATCCCACTTGCCAGGGGCCAGGCTTTTGTTTAGGTAGTCGGCTCCGCGGCCAAATCCCTGACGCCGCGGCCCAGCGCCCGTAGCTCAACTGGATAGAGCGTCTGACTACGGATCAGGAGGTTGGGGGTTCGAATCCTCCCGGGCGCGCCATTTCTCGCCATGCCCTTGACCTAGTCAATATCCTTCGACGGATCGCTGGCGCACGCCAATACGGCAACAGATTGCGACCGGCGCGATCACAGTCCACTTGTCGTCGTTTTTGGTTCGCCTTGCTTGCCGACCATATTGTTATATTATAACATAATGAAATGAAACGAGTCGCCGTTTTTTCCCAGGATTGGAACCATATGCCGTTGGGACGATTATTTTTGAAATCCATGCTTGGCGCATTGGCCGCCGTGCTTGTCATCGGTCTGACCTATGCCGCGGCCTCGGCCAAGGGTGAACGGACCCTGACCTGGGAGGAGCTGTCGCCGGCGATGCCGGATTTGCGGGCTCCGTTCTCTCATCTCACGGACGATCAGTTCGCCGACCTCTACGATCTGTTCCAGCTTGTGCAATGGCAGGCGCTGCCGCAGTCGGCGAACGATACCGGGTTGGCGCAGCAGATCGAGGAATTGACCACCGGCCTGAAGGCACGATCTATCGACACCGACGCCCTGTTGCGCAAGCTCAACGACCGTATCAACGAATACGAGCGCGTGGAACAGACGCCGGTCGCCGAACTGAATGGCCAGGTCATCCGCCTGCCCGGTTTCGTGCTGCCCCTGGAATTCGGCGAAGAGCAAACGGTGAGCGAGTTCTTCCTGGTGCCCTACTACGGCGCCTGCATTCACACCCCGCCGCCGCCCGCCAATCAGATCGTATTGGTCAGGCTTGATCAGAGCTACGCGGTTAAAAGCTTGTACGAGGCTGTATGGGTGACGGGCCGTCTTAAGGTGGTGAAGAACGACCGCAAACTGGGCTACAGCGATGGGGTCGGCCAGGTCGCCTCCGCCTATGAGCTGGAAGACGTGAAAATCGCACCTTATCAGTGAGTTGTATCTGCCTCCCCTGCACTTCGCCCGGTCACAAGGAATGTAAAATGAAATGTCGTCGTAGTTGTCTACTAATGCCACTGTTGATGTTGCTGCCGCTTTATTCAGGCAATTCCGCCGTCGCCCAGGAACATAAGGCGCACGTGCATGGCTCGAGCAGTTTGCTGGTCGCGGTAGAGGCGGAGGAACTGGTCGTCGAATTGACAGCGCCGGCGGACGATATCGTCGGCTTCGAACATGCGCCGAAGAACGAGGCGCAGGAACACCAGGTCGAGGCCGCCTTGGAAGTATTGCAAGCGCCCGGTCGCATGTTTGCCCTGCCCGCCGCCGCCCAATGCGAGGTGGAGGCGGTGCGCGTGCTGGAATCCTTGCCTCACGGCGAACATGAAGAAGGGCATGATCATGACAAGGCGAAGCATGACGGCCATAAGGATGACGACCATAAGCATGGCGACCATAAATCGGACGACCACGACCACGGCAAGAAGGCCGCCGGCAAGGCCCACGACGATCATGACGACGACGGCGAGACCCATAGCGAGTTTCGCCTGCGTTATCACTTCCATTGCCATGCCATGAACAAGCTGGCCGGCATGCAGCTTTTGATGTTCGATCGCTTTCCCCGCATGCACAAGGTTCGGGTGCAAATGATCAGCGCCCGGGGCCAAAAGACCGTCACCCTGGACCACGATAATCCACGGTTGTCGTTCTAGAACGGCGGCAACGTCACAGCGGCAGGAAGTCCTGGACGCGAGCGAGTTGGCCGAGGAAAAGGACGGCGAAGCCAATGGCGGCGGCCCATAGGGCGCGGAGGAAGCGGCGTCGCTTGATCTCCCTTAGCGCAGCGGTTTTGAGGATCTCGTAAGCGAGTTCCTTTTCCCGGTCGCTTTCAGTAACGTCCGCCAGATAGGCATCCACGGTCTCCACCCGGTCCGGTTCCACATAGAACAGGCCCTTGGCGCCGCCGCCCTTCTCGCCCAGCTTCGGCGACAGCTTGCGTGTGGGATAGAGGACCGAGCCGAACAAGACGATGGGCAGGATAAACACCAACCAGGCCAGCACGACGGTCAAAACGGTCATGTCGGGGACGTTGTCCACGCCCCGGCCCAGCATCAAGACGATGTTGATGGCGAAAATGTATCCCACGCCGACGATCTGCGCCTTGGTGTCATAGGCGCGGACCGTATCCTGGGCCTCTTTCAAGGAGGCCATCAGGAAAGGCCGTTTGTCGTCGTTCTCGCTGGTCATCAAGCGCCCCGGCACTAAATACAACGGTGAAGGATCCGAAACCCGAATAAAGCCCGGGTATCCGCAGGGGGTGATCGTGCACAGAAATTTCCGGTTGTCGACCGTCGCGGCATGCGCCGCATTTGTGTTGGCCGCCTGCCAGGACGAGCGGCAGGAGGTCGAGGCCCCGGTTCGTGCCATAAAGACCTTCACGGTCGCCGACGTCGCCCAGGGCCGGGAATTGAAGTATCCCGGAAAAGTGCAGGCCGCCAACACGAGCTCCTTGAGTTTTCCCACCGCCGGCACCATCGCCGCCGTCAACGTCAAGGCGGGGGACAGGGTGGCCAAAAGCCAGGTCCTGGCCACGCTGGAACAATCCGCCTTCGAGACGGATGTGCATGCGGCCACCGCGGAACTGACAAAGGCCCAGACCGCCTATGAAGAGAAGGACAAGGACTACCAACGCAAAAAATCCCTGTTCGCCAAGGGCTGGGTCTCCCGGGCCGCCCTAGAACAATCCCAGGCGGCCCGGGAGACGGCGTTTAGCGACGTGGGCTATGTCAATGCCAAGCTGAACAACGCCAAGCGGGTTTTGGGAGATACGGTGCTTCGCGCGCCCTTTACGGGCGTCATCGGCACACGCAGCGCTGAACCGTTCACCGAAATTTCCGCCGGCCAGCAGATTCTCGTCCTCAACGCCGAAGAGGCCTTGGAGGTGTCCATCACCGTGCCGGAACGGGTCGTCGCCGCCTTGAATGTGGGGATGTCTGCGAAAGTGGACGTCACGACCCTGGACGGACCGGCCCTCGATGGCCGCATCACAGAGGTCTCGCCCGAAGGCAGCGCCGGCAACCTGTTTCCCGTCAAGGTCGGGCTGGAGGCCTTCCCCACCAGCCTGCGCGCCGGCATGACGGCGGAAGTCACGCTTGCCATCCAGCGCGCCGATGGCCCCGCCGCCTATCTTGTTCCCATCACCGCGATCGCGCCGGGTGATGAGACTTCGAAAGGGTATGTCTTTGTTTTCGAGCCGCAAAGTTCCACCGTCCGCCGCCGCGCCATTGAGCCCAAGGGCGTGCGGGACAACCTGATCGCCGTCAATGGCGTCGTGGCGGGCGATCAGGTGGCCTCAGCCGGCGTCACCTTCCTGCATGACGGGCAGCCCGTGAAACTGATGACCTGGCCGTTGCGCTAGACCGGCCGAATTTCTTCGATCATGTTCAACATCACTGCCTTCGCCATCGCCAACTCGCGCCTGACAGCTTGCCTGCTGCTGATGTCCCTGATCGTCGGCGCCGCGGTTTTCACCAACTATCCCAGCCGGGAAGATCCCTCCATCGTCATCCGCCAGGCGTCCGTGACAACCACGCTCTCAGGCCTGTCGCCGGACCGGGTGGAGGATCTGATCACCCGCCCCATCGAGGAGAAGATCCGCGAGATTGCGGAAATCAGCCATATCTATTCCGATTCCAAGACCGGAATCTCGCTGATCAAGGCTGAGGTCCGGGACGATGTGGACGACCTGGAAGCGGTCTGGCAGGAATTGCGCGACAAACTGGACGAGGCCGCTCGCGATCTGCCCGATGGCGTTCGCGGGCCCATCCTGGACGACCAGGTCGGCCTGACGGCGATCGCCTCCATTGCCCTTTGGGGCGACGGCTTCTCGCTGCCGGAGATCCAGCACGCCGCGAAACTAGTCCGTGACCAACTCTACGCCCTGGACGGTATCCGGCGTATCGATCTCTACGGTGAACAGGACGAACGCATCTATATCGAGTTCTCCCGCCAGCGCATCGTCGAACTGGGTCTCGACCCGCGGATTATCGCGCAAACTTTAAGCAGCCAGAATATTGTGCTGCCGGGCGGCGAGATCGACGCCGACGGCCTGAGCATTTATCTCGAACCCAGCGGTAATTTCGAAACGGTGGAGGAGATTGCCGCCCTGCTAATCCCGGTATCGGGTGGCGAGGTCATCCGGCTGGATGAGATCGCCGCCCTGCGCCAGGGCACGGTAGAGCCGGCGCAGGCACCGGCCTATTTCAACGGCCACCCCGCCATCATCATCAGCGTGGCAATTCTGGACGGGGTCAACAGCGTCGAATTCGGCCGGCGGCTCAAAGCCAAGATAGGCGAGATCGAAGGCACCCTTCCCTGGGGCTTCGTCCTGGAACTGGCGACCTTCCAGCCGGATCTGGTGGAAAGTGCGGTAGGCGGCGCGATCAACAACCTTTATCAGACCTTGGGTATAGTCCTTGCCGTTACTATCCTTTTTCTGGGGTTCCGCGCCGGGTTAATCGTGGGTGCCTTCGTGCCCTTTACTATGCTGGTCGGCATTATCTTCATGCGCCTGTTCGACGTGGAATTGCAGCGGGTCTCCATCGCCGCATTGATCATTTCCCTGGGCATGCTGGTGGACAACGGCCTGGTCGTAGCAGAGGACATCCGGGTCCGACTCGCACGCGGGGTGGCCCGGGTCGAGGCCGCCATCGCCGCCGGCCGCAGCCTGGCTCTGCCGCTTCTGACTTCGTCGCTGACCACGATCCTATTCTTCGTGCCCATGGCCCTGGCCGAGGGTGGGGCCGGCGAATATACCCAGTCCCTGGCGCAGGTGGTCGCCATCGTGCTGATCGCCTCGTGGTTTCTGGCCATGTTCATGATCCCCACGGTCGCTGCCTGGTTCATGAGGGCGCCGCAAGGGGAACCGTCCGGCGGCCAGGACGGACGCTTCTACCAGGGCTATGCCCGCCTGCTGGAAAGGGCGCTCCGTTGGCGCTACGGAGTCTTGTCCCTGGCCGTGCTGCTGCTGGGGTTGGGCGGCTATATCCTGAGCAAGGTGGACAAGGAATTCTTCCCCATCGGTGACCGCAACCAGTTCCTGGTTTACCTAACCCTGCCGGCGGGCACCTCCACCCACAAGACGGAGGAGGTGGTGGAACGCCTGGTACGCTGGCTGGGTGATGGTAGCATCAACCCGGAGGTGGCCAGCACGGTGGCCTATGTCTCCGGCGGCGGGCCGCGATTTTTCCTGTCCCTCGCACCCCTTGATCCCGACGCCCACAAAGCCTTTGTCCTGGTCAATACCCATACAACCGACCAGGTCGATACCGCCGTTGGCCGTACCCGCCAGCGCCTGCTCGACGCGTTTCCAGAGGCCCTGGGCGAGGTCAAGAAGATGTGGATGGGGGCTTCTGAAACGGGGCTGTACGAAGTCCGCCTAAGCGGCACAGACGAAGGGGTGCTGCTGGAAGCGGCCGAAAGTCTGCTCGCGCCTTTGCGTCTGATGCCCGGCATCCTGAGTGCCAAGCAGGATTGGGAGAACCCCGTCCTGAAGTTGAAAGTGGTGATCGACCAGGCCCGGGCGCGGACCGCGGGGCTGACGTCGGAGACAGTCGCAAATGCCTTGCAGGCGTTCTTTTCCGGCACCGCGGTCACCAGCTTCCGACAGCGGGAGCTTTCCATACCCGTTGTCGTCCGCGCCGTAGCAACGGAACGCGGCACCCTTTCGGCTCTACAGGCGCAACAGATCTATTCCGCCAGCCTGGACAGCTGGATTCCTTTGACCCAGATCGCCGATATCCGCGGCGAATGGCAGCCGGGTCGGATCAAGCGCCGGGACCAGGTGCGCACGGTGACGATTTCTGCCAAACATGCCTTCCTAGGCGCGCCGGAAATTCACGAGCGGTTGCAATCTGCGCTCGACGCCCTGGCGCTGCCCGCCGGCCACCGCTTCGAGATCGGCGGTGAAATCGAAAAGCAGGCGGAGGCCAACGGCCGCCTGTTCGAAAAACTACCCATCGCTCTGCTGGCGATCGTGCTGTTGCTGATCTGGCAGTTCAACTCCATCCGCCGCGCCGGCATCATCCTGGCCACAATCCCCCTGGTGCTGATCGGCGCCGCCCTCGGCCTTTTGGTCATGCAGGCGCCATTTGGATTCATGGTCATCCTCGGGTTCTTCAGCCTGGCGGGCATCATCATCAATAACGGCATCGTGCTGATCGACCGCATCGTCGAGAACGAGGCGGCCGGTAGCGCCCGCCGCCAAGCGGTGATCGATGCCAGCCTGGCGCGCCTGCGGCCTATCCTGGCCACCACCCTGACCACGGTCCTGGGCCTGCTGCCCCTGATCATTTCCAATGACCCGCTGTTCTACGGCATGGCCTCCGCCATGGCTTTTGGCCTGGCGGTGGGCACCCTGCTGACTCTATTCGTGGTGCCGGTTCTCTACACGACGCTGTTTTCCATGGGCGGCGAGGCAACCGCCAAATAAGTGCTATTCAGGTTTCTTCATCCAACGCCGGGAATTGCAGCAGCAGAATGGAAGCCCCCTCATCGCCCGCGGTAACGGCGAGCGGTGCTTCCTCGGCAAACCGGTAGAGGCAGGAATGCAGGGCTAGTTCGGCCCCGGCGTGGCGGATGGAACCTTCCACAACCAGGGCATACTGACCGCCGCCCGATTGCGGCAGATCGATGGTTTCGCTTTGTCCTGGATGCAGCGAGAACAGGGCCACGCCCAGGCCGTCTTCCTCGCACGGCAAGACATCGCTGCGCCCGCCGGCCACCGCAGATTCCAGGACGTCCTCGGCCATGCGAAAGCAGCGGCGCACCGGTTTCAACAGATCCCGCGATTCCGGCATGGGCTTCCCGCCCGAATCCCATTTCTGCCGCAGGGTGAAGAAATGCACGCCCTCGTCCTTGGTGACGATGGGGCCATAAGGCGTGTGGCCGCCGGCATAATGCAGCGACAACGGCCGCAGCCAACTCTTGCCGAAGCCGGTAGCGCCGGCGACGAAGACCTGGAACTGGTTGGTATCATGAAAATGCGCCGGGACGGTGGCATGCGCGGGCTGTTCCACCAGATAGGCCTGTGGCAACGATTTGTCGTCATCCGCCGATTTCATCGCCTGGGGCGCGGTATCCGTGGGCGCACCCAAATACTGCGTGGCGTAATAGCGGTCTTCTTCCCGGGTGGTACGGGTGTAATCCTCCACATCGATCGGCATCCGCCGCGTTTGGGCCTCATTCACATCAACGACGATCGGCATAGCAATTTCCCCTGAGCATCCCCACGCGCCTCACAGCGCACTATCGATCATAATCACGGCTACCCTGTACGCCAATGACAAACAGGGCCTGGTTTTCCGCGGATCGAGCGTCTCGTTGCCGGCGCCTCAAACGATCAGGCGAGGGCGGCCAGAAAATCATCGACCATCTGGGATAAACTGTGTGTCGGCCGCCAACCCCATTCTTCTCGGGCACAGCTATCGTCGATGGTCAGCGATCTGCCGTGCAGATCCGGCTTGCTGGGATCGGGCACGAAATCGATCTTTGCATCCGGAATCTTTTCCCGCACCGCATCGGCGATCTCACCCGCCGTCGGTGTCGGCTTCTCGCCATCCACGAGATAGTTGACCATTTTGATATCTTCCAACGGCGCCTGGGCCAGCCGCACCGTTGCGGTCGCGGCTTCTGTAATATACATCACCGGAACCTTGGTCTCCGGCACCGTCCAGACCGTAAAGGGATCGCCCTTGGCACTGGCCTCGATCATCCAGGATGTGTATTGCACGTTGCTGGGCGTGGTGACGCCGGGCCCAATGACCGAAGGATATCGGATGCCGCGAAAATCCAGGCCGTGCCTGCGCTTATAGAGCAGGCCCATATGCTCGCCGAACGCCTTGGTCGCGCCATAGAAAGTCAACGGGCGCTGAAGGGTGGTATCGGTGAGATCGCCGCCGTCCAGATTGTAGCCATAGCTGCCGATGGAACTGGAGAAGATGACCTGAGGCACATCGAACAGGCGGGCGGCCTCCAACACATAGAATGTTCCCATTGCGTTGGTTTGGATGGCGCTGGCCGGGTCAATGTCCGAAGGTGCGGTCAACATGGCGCCCAGGTGATAGATGACTTGCGGACGGGATGCTTTGACGACATCCAGCACGTGGGAGAAGTTACCCACATCGCCAGCGACAGCCCTGACCCGATCCGACAGATCGCCAAGCCGCTTCGGCGAAGGATTGCGGCTGAAAACGGTTATGTCGGTTTCACCGGCGCTCAGCAATTGCCACGCCACTTCCAACCCGACGAACCCGGCACCGCCCGTAATCAACGTCGACATATCGGCATCCTCCCAAGCCTGATTTCTGCAGCATAGTTCGACGGCCTAACTTAAGAAATGGCTGTAGATCAGTTTCGGGACCGATTGCGCAAGTCAGGCGGCGACGGCGGCCAAGTATCCCCTTGAACCTCGTTACCGGGCGTTGACCAAATTGAAGGACCGCAGTTCCTTGGCCGATAGCCAATAAACGTCCGATTGGTCCGTCGCAATGCCGGGTGCCAGCAGGCGCAGTGAGACGCCCATGCGCACCAGATGCTCCGCCTTGTCAGCCACCACCTTGGCCGCGGCTTTTTCGATGGTGGTAATGACCTGGCGCATACGCTTGTCGATAGGCACCTTGGAGCGCCGGGCCAGCACTTGGCCGACCTCGTCTATAGTGCGCTGGTCGTTGATCTGGGTGGCCATGTGAATGCCCAGACGGGCCTCTGCATCGGCATAGCGCAGCACCCCGCCCATGAAGGCCCAGACGCAGGCGGAGGTGCAGACCGAACCGCCCGGCACCCGCGTCACCCGGTCCAAATCCCGCAGGGTGCGGCCCAGGCGGATGCCTTCTTTGAAAATCCCGCCCGGGGAATTGAGGTGGATCTCCTGAATATCTGGATCACGGCGCAGCCAGTCCCGCAGCGTTTTGGCATCGCCCTGGGCGATCCGGCCCTGGGCGAACAGAATGCGCTGGCCCTCGTAGCTGCCGACCCGGAAGCTCATAGCCCCGGCATCGGAACGGGGCAAAAACCCCTGCGCCGCCAGGGCAGCCAGGAGCAGGATTAGGAGGCGGGCAGCCAGCGGCCGGTGCTGCCGACGCGGCAGAATTCCGTCGTCTCCTCGATCTCCTGGCCCTCGATATAGGCGACTTGGGTGACCGTGCGACAGGTCTTCTCCCCTTTCTCCATCTCCGCCGTGACCGGCGTGGCGTAGCCGCGGACGGATGGGTTCTCCTCGCTGCGCCATTGGATGCGGGAGCCGGTGGTGGCGGCCAAGGCCGTGGTCCGCGCTTCGGCAGCGGCGATCCGGTCCACCTCATCCAACTTGGCGCCGATCATGGCGCCCGCGACGCTGCCCACCGCCGCGCCCAAGGCGGCACCAAGGTGTTCCCCGCCACTGCGGCTGCCGAGCAGGGCGCCCGCCACGGCGCCAACAAGCATGCCGACGGCGGCACCTGTATCCTTTTGCGATTCCGTCGTCTGACACCCAGACGTTACCAGCAAGAATGACAACATGGCGAAAGCCATGACCGTTGTTCGTACCATCCTACCCATAAGCCTCACGCCTCTAGTATCCTAGAATTATTTTTCGCTATGCTTATCTTAGGTTGTTACAGCTTTTTGTCAATTTAGCGCCCAGTTCTACCACCTAAGAATTGGGCGTCAGAGAAGTTTGCGCATCACGTGCTGTCGGTTGGAGGTGAAGGGGCGCACCTGCCCGGCCCAGCGGCCTTCCTCCACCGCCTCGGCCCAGGCGGGGCTGTTCAGGACGTCAGGGCTTTCCACTTCATAGATGGCGACGTAATGGGGCAGACCCTCGCCGGTGATGGCGATCTCCTCGCCGCCCAGGCTCAGGGTCGCCGGTTCGGTCTTCAGGCGCGAGACGGCGACAACGCCCGGCACCTTCAGCAAGGCGGGAATATGCTCCTCGTCATAGACTTCGTTGAACAGGTCCTCCTTGTCGGCCTGGACATCCATGCTGACCATGAAGGCATAAGGCGCGCTGAACGGCATCTCTCTCTCCCTGCATTGCGGCGGGCAATTCGCATTTTTTGGGCCCGGTGCTATCCTAGGTGCAAAATAAACGGAGAAAGGAGGGTTCGTCGTGCAAAAACTGACCCACCAGCAGCGTCGGGCATGGGACATCGACGGCTATTTCGTGGTCAAGGGCGCTTTCGACCCGGATGAAGTGACGTATTACTCCGAGCAGGTGGATGCCCTGCGCGCAAGGCCTGGGTATGAACCCACCGACCTGCCGCGCGGCCATTACGGCTGGGTCGAGCATGGCAATCCGGACCCGGATAGTTTCATGGACCGGCGCGACCTGCTGCCCTATCACCAGTGCTTCATCGACCTCATCGACCGGCCGGGCGTTTTCGATCTGGTGGTGGACATCATGGGACCCTATCTCGCCTTTTCCATGTCCCAGGCCATCGTCCGCGCCTCGACGCCGGAATTTCCCGGCTACACCCATACCGACGGCGGCGAAGGCTTGCGCCGCATCCGGGTCACGGAAACCAGCCGGCCCCTGGCCATGAAGGTAATGTATCTGCTGACGGATGTGCGGGAGGCGGACAGCGGCAATTTCACGGTCTTTCCCGGCAGCCATCGCCGCCCCTTCCCGGAACTGGATGAAGAGGAGCCGACGCCGAAGACGCCGGGCGCAGTGCCCCTTTTGGGAGACGCCGGCGATGCCTATTTCTTTCCCCATTCCCTGTGGCACGGCCCCAGCCCCAACCTGTCAGGCAAGGGACGCAAGACGCTGCTTTACAATTACTGCCAATTATTCATGCGGCCCTATGACTATGCCGTGACGGCGGAAGTGCTGGAACAATGCACGCCCCGGCAGCGTCGCCTGCTGGGCGATCTGGGCTATGACTTCCGGCCCGGTTCATACACATATGTGCCGGAGGACCAGGTGGAACTGATCATGAATGGGGCGTCATGAGCAGCAATCAAGCGGCCCGCGTCCGGGCGCTGGAGGGCCAGGCCCTGCAAATCCGCCGTAACGTTTGGCGCGCCTTGCGGGTGGCCGGATCGGGCCATATGGGCGGCTCGTGCTCGGCCGCAGATTTCTTGGCGGCACTGTATTTCGATCACCTGAACGTACGGCCGGCGGAACCGGACTGGGATGACCGCGACCGCTTTGTCCTCTCCAAGGGGCATGCCAATGCGGCCCTGGGCGCGGTGCTGGCCCAGGCCGGCTTTATCGACGATAGCGTATTGGACCAGTTCTATGGCTACCAATCCCTGTTCGGCATGCACCCGGATATCAAGATGCCCGGGGTGGAAATGTCCACCGGCGGCCTCGGCCACGGCCTCTCAGTCGCCGTGGGCATGGCGCTCGGCGCACGCATGCAGGGCAAGGCGTTCCGCACCGTCGTGATGCTGGGCGATGGGGAATTGCAAGAGGGTTCCAACTGGGAAGGGGCCATGGCGGCGGCGCAATTCGGTCTTTCCAACCTGACGGCGATCCTGGATTACAACAAGGTGCAGCAAAGCGGCCATGTGGCCGAGATGCAGGACCTGGAACCTCTGGTGGACAAATGGGCGGCCTTTGGCTGGGCCCTGCGGGAAGTCGATGGCCATGATATGGTGGCTGTCGTGACGGCCCTGGACGCCCTGCCCTTTGCCACCGACAAACCGTCCCTGATCATCGCCCATACGGTGAAGGGCAAGGGCGTCAGTTTTGCCGAGGACAGCTACCTTTGGCACAACAATCTGGTCACCGACGAGGTCTTTGAAAAGGCCATGGCCGAACTTGGGGCCGAGTTGGGAGACGGATCATGAACGATGCCATGCATGGATCCGGGCGTCCGGACTGGGAGGTGAAGTCGGAAGATCAATCGCGCCTCGCCTTCGGCCAGGCGGTGGGCGAATTGGCCCGTCGCGACGGCAAGGTGGTCGCCATTTCCGCCGATACCATTGACCTCTTCGGCCTGCGATATTTCCTCGAGGCCAGTCCGGAGCGCCTGATCGAGGCGGGCATCGCCGAACAAAGCGCCATGGGCATGGCCTCGGGCCTGGCCACCACGGGCATGCGGCCCATCCTGTGCGGCTATGCCCCCTTCATTACCGCGCGCTCCCTGGAACAGCTGCGCAACGACGTGGCCTACGCCAACCAGCGGGTGGTGATCGGGGCCGCCTGCGGCGGCATCGTCCTAGCCATGGCGGGGGGCACCCATCATGCGGTGGAAGATCTGGCCATCATGCGGAACATGCCGAATATGACCGTGATCGTGCCGGCGGATGCCCGGCAGACCTGGCATGCGGCCCTGGCCACGGAAGATCTGGACGGCCCCAGCTACGTCCGCCTGGGCGGCAGGGCCCCCGAACCCAACGTCACCGAAGTCGCGGACAAATTTTGCATCGGCAAGGCCGACGAACTGCGCCCCGGCAAGGATGTCGCTATCATCGCCTGCGGCGCCATGGTGGCGCCCAGCCTGGCGGCGGCCGAGACCCTGGCCGGGGACGGTATCGGCGTCAGGGTCCTGAATATGCACACCGTCAAGCCCCTGGACCGCGACGCTGTCTTATCGGCAGCGGCGGAAACCGGCGCCATCGTCACGGCGGAAGAACACCGCACCAGCGGTGGCCTGGGCGGCGCGGTCGCCGAGCTGCTGGCCCGGGAACAGCCCACGCCCATGCGCCTGATCGGCATGCCGGACGAATTCGCCATCGTCGGCCCGACACCCAAGGTGCGCGAGCACTACAACATGGACGAGGCCGCGATCGCCCAGGCCTGCCGGGAGTTGACCGCATGAAAATCGGCCTGTTCGGCATCAACATGGCGCAAGAGGCGGCGCCGGATACGCTGTTGCCGTTGATGGCGCGGATCGAGGCCATGGGCTTTGAATCTGCCTGGACCGGGGAACATGCGCTGATCCCCCGGGACTACCAATCCCGTTACCCCTACAACAGTTCGGGCAAGATCGGCGTGCCCATGGAGACGCCGTTCACCGACCCCCTGGTCACCCTGTCCTTTGTCGCGGCCCATACGACGCGGCTGAAACTGGGCACCGGCATCAATATTTTGCCGCAAAGTAATCCCTTGCTGATGGCCAAGCAGGTGGCCAGCCTCGACCATCTATCCAAGGGGCGGCTGTTGCTGGGCCTGGGCGTTGGCTGGCTGGCCGAGGAGTTCAAGGCCATGGGCACGCCGTTTGAAAGGCGTGGGCAACGCTTCGATGACTATCTCGCCGCCATGAAACAGGTCTGGTCCGGCGATTTGGTAGATCATCAAAGCGACTTTCTCGATTGGCAGGGCTTCAAGAGCTATCCCCTGCCCGCCCAGAAGCCCCATCCCCCGATTATCATAGGTGGCCACAGCCCCGCCGCGTTGCGCCGCACTGTGGCCATGGGCGACGGCTGGTTCGGCTTCACCCGCAGTGCCGACGAACTGTCGGCGTTGTTGCAACAGTTGCGGGAGATGGCGGGAACAGCAGGGCGCGATCCCGCCAGCATCGAGATCACCGCCCTATGGCGCGACTTTGCCGGCGGCATGGAAAGCCTGGAAACCTTCCGCGAACTGGGCGTCGTACGCCTGCTGGTGCCGCTGGGTTTGTTGGCACAGGGAGGCTTCGAAGCCAACCTGGCGCAGCTGGAAAAGAACGTGCTGAGCCAGCTTTAGCCGGCTGGCCGGCGCCATCCAACAGGACCAGCCCGGATTCTCCGTCGAACGGTGGTCCCGGGGCTGGCCCTACCGGCTGGAAACGGACCTCAAGGATCTGATGGAACCCTTGGTACTGGCCGGACTGCCCGAATAGCCTTTACGCCGCTTTCCGGGCACGTTTCAAGTAGGCCAGAACCGTATCGGCATCGGACACGGCGAAGGGGTCGTCAGCGGCGTTGTCGGCGAAGCCGTCTTCGATGAACATCTCCTCGATCTGGCCATCATCCACCACCATGGCATAGCGCCAGCTACGCATGCCAAAACCCAGGTTCGCCTTGTCCACCAGCATGCCCATCTTGCGCGTGAATTCGCCGCAGCCGTCCGGCAGCAGGAACACATGCTCGGCGTTTTGCGCCTTGCCCCACTGGTACATGACGAAGGCATCGTTGACGGACAGACAGACGACTTGGTCGATGCCCTCGGCCTGGAACTGGTCGTACAGTTCTTCATAGCGGGGCAGGTGGGAGGTGGAGCAGGTGGGCGTGAAGGCGCCGGGTAGGGCGAACAGCACGACGCGCTTGCCTTTGAAAATCTCGTCGCTGCTCAGGTCCTTCCATTCGAAGGGGTTGGGGCCGGCAACGGCGTCGTTGCGCACGCGGGTCTTGAAAGTGACGTCGGGTACCTGTTTGGGGATCATGGTCCTCTCCTTTGCTTTGCTGCTGAAAGGAATATGGAGCCGAACCTTTAATTTGTGAAATTGGTAATTCTTATATATTTAAGTGATAAAATCGATTAATATGGCGCATGCTCGCAGAACCCTCCTTGCGGCAGCTGCGCCATTTCCTCAGCCTGGCGGAGCATTGCCATTTCAGCCGCGCGGCAGAGGCTTGCCTGCTGACCCAGTCCTCGCTCAGCGCCTCCATCAAGGAACTGGAAACAATCCTGCGCGCGCCTTTGTTCGAGCGGACCAAGCGTTCGGTGATCATCACGCCCCTGGGCCGTGACCTCCTCCCCCTGGCGCGGGAGGTCATTGCCAGTGTCGACGGCCTGATGGAAGCCGCGAAGGGCACGGGCGCGCCATTGGCCGGAGATTTGCGCCTGGGGGTAATCCCCACCATCGGGCCGTTCCTGCTACCCCGCGTGCTGCCGGGTTTGCGGGAAGCCTATCCCGAATTGCGGCTGTATTTGCGGGAAGAACAGACCGCCGCCCTGCTGCGCCAGCTGTCCGACGGCAGCCTGGATCTCGTCCTCCTCGCCCTGCCCTACGAAACCGGTGATCTAACGCTGCTTCCCTTCGCCGACGATCCTTTCCTGGCCGTCTTCCCCCAGGATGACCCTCTGGCAGGGTACGAAACCATGACACCCCGGCGGCTGGACGCCGGGCGGCTTCTGATGCTGGAAGGCGGCCATTGTCTCAGCGAACAGATCCTGGCCATGGGCGCAAGGGTCGAACGGGCGGGCCAGTTCCAGGCCACCAGCCTGCACACCCTGGTGGAAATGGTCGCCAACGGCCTAGGTGTAACAGTATTGCCCAAGATGGCCATTGATGGCGGCATCCTGCGGGGCTTGAAACTGACGGTGCGGCCGTTTTCCACCGGAAAGGGCCGGCGCCGCATCGCCCTGGCCTGGCGGCGGACCTCCCATCGGGCCGAGGCATTCCGGCTGCTGGGCGAATTCCTGCGCGACGAACTGGCCACCCCTATTGCCAGCGCCGGCGGGCGTGGGTAGCGTTTGGACATGTTCGACGTCCTGACTATGGCCGCCATCGGCGGCACCTTTCTCGTTGCCGGCACGGTCAAGGGCGTGATCGGCCTGGGCCTGCCCACGGTCAGCCTGGCCATTCTGACCGTGGTCATCGACATGCCCAATGCTATGGCGCTGCTGCTGGTGCCATCGTTCGTGACCAATCTTTGGCAGGCCTCCGTCGGGGGCCACGCATTGGCCGTCCTGCGCCGGCTCTGGCCCTTCATGGCCATGGCCACGGCCACGGTCTGGATCGGTGCCACCGCATTGACGCGGCTGGATCTATCCCTGCTGTCAGCGTTGCTGGGTGTCCTGATCGCCACCTACGGCGCCGTCAGCCTGGCTGGCCTGCGCCTGACAGTGGCCGCGGACCGCGAGATCTGGCTGGGCCCGGTGTTGGGCACGGTGAACGGTGTGTTGACCGGGATGACCGGCTCGTTCACGGTGCCCAGCGTGATGTTCCTGCAAGCCATCGGCCTGGCGAGAGATCAGCTTGTCCAGGCCATGGGCATTCTCTTCACCCTCTCCACGCTGGCTCTGGGCATCGCCCTGGGCGGCAACGACTTACTTTCCGGAGCCCAGGCCCTGACCTCTTCCGCGGCCCTGCTCCCAGCCCTGCTGGGCATGGTGATCGGCCAGCGCATCCGCCAGCGCCTGCCGGAACAGATCTTCCGCCGCGTCTTTTTCACGGCGCTCCTGCTCCTCGGCCTCTACATCATCGCCAACGCCCTGGCCGGGCAATAGTGGCGACATTGTAACGATCAGGCCGGATCGGGGTCTGCGATGTCGAAGTAGGTGATGGCCGGGGGTTCGGCGACGAAGCCGCCCAGGGCATCCAGATCGCCGCGCTCCTGACGCCAGGCCATATAGGCCTGGTGGTCTTCTTTGCGGTCCCAGATCTCGTAGACCATGATGTGGTCCTCATTTTCCTGGTTGACCACCATCTCGATCTTCTGCGCCCCTTGCCGTGCCCGGGTATCAGGCAGCATAGACTTTAGAATGCCCGCCAGTTCGGGGCCTTTTCCGGGTTGTAATTTCAAATCTAGCGTCACCGCGATCGCCATCTGGCATCTCCCTGTTGTCGAACAACATTATTGACTTCAATTCAGATAACAACGGGCGGCATCCTAGCAACATCCCGTGCCGTGGGAAGTAAAATACACTTGAGCCCGGATTCCGGGCGCTTGCATGGCAATGGGGATCAGCGGCGCTGAACGGCCCAGAGGCGGGTTTGGTAGATGGCGTCGATGCTGGGCTGGTCGGCCAGGCGGGCATCGAGATAGTCGAGGAAACTTTGGAAGCGTTCCGGGCCGGCCTGCTGCTGTACATCGTTCACCGAGCGCCAGATGCCGATGTAACGCTCCCGGCTCATGACCTCCGTGTGATAGCCCTCCATATAGACCGGATCGCCCCAGTCTTCGGCGGCGCGCAGGCGGTCGGTCAGATGGGCGGTGAATGTCGAACGGCCGGAAGAGCGGCGTTCGAGATCTGGAACGATGCGCTGCAGTTCCGCCTCGATCTCCACGGTCAGGGGATTGGCCTCAATATGCCGGGGGTTCCACAGGGCTGCAAACCAGCCGCCGGGGCGCAGCACACGATGGAACTCCGTGAGCGCCGCGGCTTCGTCCGGCCAGTGAAAGGACGAGGCCATGGTGATCAAGTTCATAGCGCCATCGGCTAGGCCCGTCGCCTCGGCGCTGCCGTCGAACCAGGAAATGCGCTGACCCTCCGATTGGCGGACGCCTTGGGCCCGCATAGCGTCGTTGGGTTCGACAGCCGTGATATTACGGCAACCGGCCGCCAACATGGTGCGGGTCCAAATACCGGTGCCCGCACCCACATCGGCCACATCGATGGTTCCGGGCGCCAGATTGGTCAACGCCAGCAAGGCGCGGCAGACATCCGTGGCATAGCCGGGGCGGAAATTGGCATAGTCGTCAGCCAGGCTGGAGAAATCGCCTGGCTGCATTTTCTCGTTCGCCACGAGAGGCGCGTTCATCGCGCAACGGCCCTTTCCTGGGTTGTTGCCTCTGCATTCGCCATGAAGTGACCGAGAATCATATCGGCGGCTTCGCCAGGCCGATATCGGCCGTCATTATCGATGATCAGGTCCGGTGCCTCGGGCTCTACAAGGGGGATATCAACGCCCACCACATTGCTGATTTCCCCTGTCCGGGCCCGGGCATAGATGTCCTTGTCGTCACGGGTGCAGAGCACCTCCATGGGCACGCGCAGGTATATTTCAGCGTAGCGTGGATTGTTTTCCCGGTTCCATTGGTGCACTTCGGGGAACAGAGAGATGGTGGAGCAGACCACATCCACGCCCTGCAGCGCCACGGTCTGACAAAGGCGGGCATAGCGATAGCCCAGTTCCAAACGGGCGCCGGGGTGGTGGGCATCGGTCATGCGGAAGATTTCCCGCAGCTGATCGCCGTCGAAATGCACCACTTTGCTACCCGAGGCCTGCAGTTTTTCCGTCAGGACCGCGGCCAGGGTGGTCTTACCGGCGCCTGATAGGCCGGTGATCCAATAGACCCTGCCACACGGAAACGCGGCGCTGGTGCGACCGGCGCCGGGATTACCAATCCATGTGGTCGGCGTATCCTGCATCAACGAGCAGACTACCGGTGCGAGTCTTTAAATATCGTTTAACTTCATCCGACAGGTGATTGCGCCAATCGCCCGGGCTGCCCTTGCGTAGCCAGCCGCCCAGGTTCTGCACTTTATCGCTCTCGCCTTCGCCTAACTGGCCGCCGGTCTGCTGTTTGAAAGTGCCCAATTCGCCCGCGTGGATTAGATCCGGTTCCGAAATCATCTCGGGCAATTCGTCCGTCCCGGCGATCCAACGGGCGAAATCGGCGAAAAAAGGCGCCGGGTCCAGGCGGGCACGCTCGTAGTCTGCAAAGAACATATTTGGGTGGTCCTGGTATTGCAGGCGGTCCTCCAGCAAATCGCGAACAGCGGGGAAGATATAGAAGCCATGCTCCGATTTATGGAAGAACTCGCCGTCGATCGCCTTGATCAGGAATTCGTCCAGATCAGCACCGTCCTCGCGAAAGATATGAGGCTGGATGTCACCAAAATCGCCGCCCCGCTCCACCAGATGTACATGGCGGAAAAAATGATAGAGGCTCAAAATCCAGTCCCGGGGATCACGGAACAGATAGACCAATTTGCAACTATTGAGCTGATGACGGAAATACCTCGGCAGGATCGGCAAATGGATATCCACGCAGATCTTTTCCGCCTTCAGCCAGTTCAGGTCGCTGAACAGACGAAAGCAGTCCATGGCGGTGTAACGCTGGATCCCGCCATACAGGTCTTGCAGTTCGCCCATACTGGCGCCGGGCAAAAGGGATTCGAGGAACGGGTTCTGCGCCATGGCATGACGGTGGCCGTCGAACTCGATGAAGCCGACGCCCATCTTGTCCAGCAGGTAATTGCGGCCGGGATTAAAGCGGCCTGACCCCATCAGGGCGGTGGAGATGTTGATGATGGGCGTCAGGTCGCCCACCGACCGGTCGGCGATATTGAGGAACTGGTTCTTGCCGCTCTTCAGGAAGTCATCAATGGCGACGGCGATGCGGCCATCGAAAGAAGCATCCTCGATCCCGAATAGCCGCCGGATCTGATCCGTCTCGTGCAGGTTGGCGCATTTTATGAAAAGCTTGTCCTGCTCCGGATCATAGACCGCCTGCATGGTTCAGGCCGTTTTGGCCTCGACCAGCTTCAATTCCTCGATCATGTGTTCGCGCATGACGAACTTCTGCACCTTGCCCGTAACGGTCATGGGAAACTTGTCAACGAACTTGATATAGCGGGGAACCTTGTAGTGGGCGATCTGGCCACGACAAAAGTCTTTGATCTCTTCCTCGTCCGCTGATTGCCCTTCCCGCAGCACGATCCAGGCGCAGAGTTCCTCGCCGAAACGGTCGTCGGGCACGCCAATCACCTGGACATCCTGAATTGCCTCGTGGCGGTAGAGATACTCCTCGATTTCCCTGGGATAGACGTTCTCGCCGCCGCGGATGACCATGTCCTTGATCCGGCCCACCACGTTGCCGTAGCCGTATTCGTCCATGGTGCCCAGGTCGCCCGTATGCATCCAGCCGGCGGCATCGATGGCCTCAGCCGTCTTCTCTTCGTCATCCCAATAGCCCAGCATGACGTTGTAGCCGCGGGTCAGGATCTCGCCGGTCTCGCCCGGTGCAACGATGCGGCCGTCGGCATCGACGATCTTGCTCTCCACATGCGGGATGGTGCGGCCCACGGTGCCAACTTTGCGTTCCAGTTCATCGTCCACAGCCGTATGGAAACTGACGGGCGAGGTCTCCGTCATGCCATAGGCGATGGTGACCTCGGTCATATTCATCTTGTCGATCACCTGGCGCATGACCTCGATGGGACAGGGAGAGCCGGCCATGATGCCGGTACGCAGGGACGACAGATCGAAACTATCGAATTCGGCGTGGTCCAGGGCGGCGATGAACATGGTCGGCACGCCATAAAGGGCGGTGCATTTTTCGTCCTGCACCGCCTGCAAAACTTCCGTCGGATCGAACCCTTCGCCCGGATAGACCATAGCCGCGCCATGGGTCAGGCAGGCCAGATTGCCCATGACCATGCCGAAGCAATGATAGAGCGGCACCGGGATGGCCAGACGGTCCGCTTCGGTCATAGAGATACCCTCGCCCACGAAGAAGCCGTTGTTGAGGATGTTGTGGTGGGTCAGGGTGGCGCCCTTGGGGAAACCGGTGGTGCCGGAGGTGAATTGGATGTTGATGGCGTCGTCGAACTGCAACTGCTCCGCCAACACCTCCAATCGCCGCCGTTGATCATCGCCGCCTAGGCCGGGGACGTCGTCAAAATTGTACATTCCCGGCGTCGCCTCCGCCCCCATGCGGATGACGGTACGCAGATGCGGCAATTTTTCCGCCTGCAACTGCCCGGGCGCCGCCGTATCGATCTCCGGCGCCAAATCCCGGATCATCGCCACATAGTCGGAGGTCTTGAAGGCCGGCGAAATGACCAGGGCCGTGCATTGCACCTTGTTCAGGGCGTATTCCAGTTCCGAAACACGATAGGCCGGGTTGATGTTGACCAGGATCAGGCCGGCCTTGGCAGTGGCGAACTGGGTTATGGCCCATTCGGCATTGTTTTGCGACCAGATGCCGATGCGCTGACCAGGTTCCAGCCCCAGCGCCAGCAGCCCGGCAGCGAAGGCATCCACCTGCTGCTTGAGCTCGTTGTAGGTCCAACGCACGTCCTGGTGGCGCACCACCAGGGCCTCGCGTTCGCCCCAGCGTTCCACAGCCTCATCGAAATAGGCGCCGATGGTCTGACCGATCAAACGCACGTCCGATGCCCCGTGGTTGTAGCTCTGTGTCAGTTTGCGCATTTCAAGTCTCCCGAAAAAAACCGTCATTCCCGCGAAAGCGGGAATCCAGGCGGCACCGACGCCGCTCCGTCGTCAGATCGTCTTGCCAGACCTCAACATGGATTCCCGCATTCGCGGGAATGACGACGATTGCAACGGCGAAACTTTGCCACGTTGGCGCCGGAATGTCAGCCCGCGGCCTTGGCCATGACCGTGGCCATACGTTTGGAGAACGCCGCCGGGTCGGGCAGCGCCTCGCCCTCGATAATGCGGGCCTGATCCAACAGCAAATGCGCCAGATCGGCCAGTTCATCCGCCGCGCCGCCCTTGGTGGCGGCGCCGGCCATGTTCTTGATCAGGTCATGCTTGGGATTGATTTCCAGAATCCGCACGGTGTCGGTGTCCAGTTGCTTGTGCGCCTTCAGCATGCGCTCCAGCCGCATGTCCATATCGCCTTCGTCGGCGACCAGGCAGACGGCGCTGTCGGTCAGCCGGTCCGTGGTGCGCACATCCTTGACCTCTTCGCCCAGGGTCTGCTTGACCAGGGCGATCAGCGTGGCGATGTCGGACTCCCGCGCCGGTTCTGCCGCTTCGTCCCCGTCTTCGTCCTTGGGCGCCTCGCCCAGGTTCGAGAGATCCGCCGCCCCCCGGGTGGCCGAGGTCAGGGTGTGTCCGTCATATTCGAACACCGTGGACAGCCAGAAATCGTCCACCGGGTCCGAGAGCAGCAGCACTTCCACGCCCCGGGCGCGGAAGCCCTCCAACTGCGGGCTGGTCTCCAGGGTCTGAATATCGTCGCCGGTGATGTAATAGATCGCCTCCTGACCCTCTTTCATGCGGCCGACATAGTCCTTCAGGCTGACCAGATCGGAAGACGCCGTTGAGCGGAAGCGCACCAGTTCCAACAGCTCTTCCTGACGCTCTTGGTCTTCGTAGAGGCCTTCTTTCAGTACGGAGCCGAAATTTTCCCAGAATTCCGCATATTGCTCCGGTTCCTTCTCCGCCTTTTTCTTCAGTTCCGTCAACACACGGCGTGTCACGGCCTGGTTCATATGACGCATCAGGGGGCTGGTCTGCAGCATTTCGCGGCTGATGTTCAGCGGCAGATCCTCGCTGTCGACAATGCCACGCAGGAAGCGCAGGTAGGAGGGTATCAGACCTTCCGCCTCGTCCGTGATGAAGACCCGGCGCACGTACAGCTTCACCGCATGCCGGCGGGCGGGGTCGAACAGATCGAACGGCCGGCGGGTGGGCACGAACAACAGGCCGGTATATTCGATCTTGCCTTCCGCTTTGTAATGCAGGGTCAGCCAGGGATCGTCCATGGCGTGGCCAACATGGTGATAGAACTCGGTGTACTGCTCTTCCGTGATCTCGTTCTTCGGCCGGGTCCAGATGGCGGAGGCCTCGTTGGCCGCCGTTTCCTCGCCGTCGTCGATCTGCAGCAGGATGGGCAGGGCGATGTGGTCGGAATATTTCTTCACCACCGCTTGCAGGCGGTGTTCCTGCAGCCATTCGTCTTCATCGTCTTTCAAGTGGACCACGATGGTGGTGCCCCGGCTCTCGCGTTCGGCCTCATCGATGGTGAATTCGCCCAGGCCGTCGGAAGTCCAGACCCAAGCGCCCTCTTCGCCGGCACGGCGCGAGATCACGTCGACCTTGTCCGCCACCATAAAGACGGAATAGAAGCCGACGCCAAACTGGCCAATCATCTGCATATCTTTGGCGCTGTCGCCCGAGAGATTCTGCATGAAGGCCGAGGTGCCGGACCGCGCAATGGTGCCCAGGTCGCTAATCAGGCCGTCGCGGTTCATGCCCACGCCATTGTCGGAAAGGGACAGGGTGCGGGCCTCTTTGTCGACCTTGATATGAACCTTGAAGTCGGGGTCATCGCCAAGGATTTCCGGCTCGGTAATGGCCAGATAACGCGCCTTGTCGCAGGCATCGGAAGCATTCGAGATCAATTCCCTCAGGAAGACCTCCTTGTCGGAATAGACCGAATTGACCATCAGGCGCAGAAGCTGCGTCACTTCGGTCTGGAAGGAGAGTGTTTCCTCGCTCATGGCGCGTCGTCCTTACTTTTTCGCGTCTTCGTCCTTGACCAGCAAGTCATCGGGGCCGGTCATGAAATCGTTGGCCTTGTAGTTGGGCACCCGATAGGCCCAGACGCCGAACCGCTTGTTGATGTCGGCCACCTCAGCCTTGGCATCCGCGACGCTCTTCATGGCCTTTTTCTGTTCGTCGGTCAGACCGGTTAGCCTGATGTCGTCATCATTGAAGGCGGCCGCAAGACGCATCCAATGGCCGTCTTTGAGCTTGATGACCGAGATATCCAGTGTGACGCCATCAAAGGTCTTGAAGCTGGCCAGATTGGCGCCGTCGAAATCCACTTGGGAGGCCCGGCGCACATCCTCGAAATCCAGGAAACCCAGGGCCGAGCCCAGGGAATTTCCCACCGTGTCGTGTATGGGCTTCATGCCCGGGGGGACTTCCGAAATATTGAAATCCCGGCTATCGGGGTTGGTGCGGAAAACGCCGGCACGGGCGCCATCTGGCTGAACGGTCTCGGCCGCGCGCACCCGCTGACGGGCGATGGTGGGCATGGCTTCATCCAGCCAGCGATCAATGGTCTCCCACGCTTCCACCCGGCCGGCCGCCAGATAGCTCTGATCCTGATCCAGGCGGCGAACGTAGTAGATGCCGTCCTCGGTCTTGGTCGGGGATTTCTTGGATTTGCCCACAATGATGGCGGCGATGGCGGCGTCATCCTTGCCAGACAGGGCGATCGTGGTGCCCCGGCCGCCATCCTTGGGCGATTTCAGAAACAGCCGGGAATGCAGTTTTGGCTTGGCGGTCTTGGCCTCCAACAGCCGCATGGAGGCAATGCCGACGACGGCCTGTTTCACGGTCTCGAACTTCACCGGATATCCGTCCCGCTCCTTCACACCCCAGGCATCGCCTTCGCCGCGTTCGATACTGAACGCCAGCTTCGGCGTGTGTACATCGATACGGGCGATGTCGTTGACCTGGTCGATCAGATCGGGAAACAGGCCGGGGGGCGGTGCGGCAGAGGCGGTGGCCCGGCCGCGTTCAAAGGTGGACCAGACGGCCGCCGCCAATGCAACGGCGGTGACGACGACGAGGATAGCGAATGGTTTGGTTTTCATGGGGCGGCCCTCATCAATTCCGTTGCACGGCGGCGCGGCGCCGGCGCATGCCCACCATTGCCAGCACCGCGGCGATTACCGCCACCGCCAGCGGCATAAGGCCCACATTGGCGAACTTCAACCGCGCCTCAAGGCCGTCAATGTCCCGATTCAGATTGCGCTGCACATCGCGCAACTGCTTGCGTGTCTCCAGCACCTGACCCCGGACAGTCTGGATCTCCTCCTGCTGTTTTTCACTCAACAGGCTGCCGGCGCCGGCCTTGGCCCGGGACTGCAATTCGGCGATCCTTTCCCTGGCCGTCTCCAGGCTTTCTTTCAGCTTGCGCTCTTCGGCAAGGAACTCGCGTTCGGCAGCCAGGCGCATGGTTTCGACCACCTGGAACGGCCGGGTCGACTTACCCCGGCTGCGCAGGCTGATCAGGTCCGTGCTGCCGGACAGATTGTCTAGAGCGTTGATGACAAAATCCGCGTTGGCGGAAATTGGCACGATGATCTCCTGGCCAAGCATGTTCTGTTTGCGCAGCCAGAACTGGTCGTGCAACAGGTCCGTATCCGCCACTACGATGACGCCCACATCCTTGCTGCTTTCTTTCAGATGCGTGGCGTTGTCAGCCGGCTTGGCCTGGCTGTCGGCGGTCGTCTTGTCATCCTTGTCCGCGCTGGGCGGGCCGTCCGGGAAGGCGGAGGCCGCCTTGCCTCCCAACCGGGCGGCGATCATGTGCCGCTCGCCATCGGGCTTGAATAGCTCCAGCAAACGATCGGGCGCGGGACCGAAACGGATGATATTGGTGTCCATCTCCATGGCCTGGTTGGAGGTGGTGATCAACGGCGTGACTTCTGTCCCGGCCTCCGCCACGGCTTTCACGGTGCCGGCATTGGCCATGATTATGGGGCCCAGATCGGCCGTCACCACGTCGTCGGGGTTGAAGTTGCCGGCGGCAATCTGCAACCAGACAAGATAGCGGACGATGCGGGTGCTGGCGCCCTGGCCGGCGTTGACCTGCTGCGCCGCTTCGTAGTCGGCGATCACGTTGCCGGTGGCCACCGTGACGCCCCAGGCCTTGAGCAATTTGTCCATGGTGGAACTGGCCAGCGCGACGCCCTGTTGTTGGCCCCGGCGCTGGCTGCGGGCCATGACCTCGGAATAGGGATCCACGAACACCAAGGCGCGGCCGCCAGCCATGACAAACTGGTCAATGGCATAGAGGGCTTGGTCGTTCAGGCCCAGGGGATGGGCGACCATCAGGATATCCACATCCTTGGGTATGACACCTTGGTTCGGCGCCAGAACGCGGAGATCGAACACCTCCCGGATCGCCGCGACAATAGCCCAGGGCTGCGGTCCGCCACCAAAACGCAGCATGGGCGAAGCATCGGCGTTCATATCCAGGCCGGTGATCAGGCCCACCACAGGCTTTTTGGGGTCCGAAAGATTGAAGAGCAGCCGGGTCAGGTCGTATTCCAGGAAGGCCTCTTTCTCACGGCTGAAGAATGGCACCACTTGGCGGTCGTCGATGGTGTTGGTGGCGACAAGGCCGAAATAGAGGCTGTCGCCGGTGCCCAGAGGAGCTGGCTGCAGGCCCAGGCGTACGGCATCGTCCTCGGCCTCGGTAAAGGGTTCGGGGTCGATCACTTCCAGGCTGATCATGCCGTTGGAAAGATTTACGTACTCTTCCAGCAGCTCACGCACGCGCAGGCCGTAGGATTTGATGTTGGGCAACTGGATCGCCAGCTTTTCGGAGAAATAGAACCGCAGGCGGATCGGCTCCGGAATCTCGGACAGGATGCGCTTTGATCCGGTCGATAGTGTGTAGAGACCCTCCTGGGTCAGATCCACGCGGGCGGAGTGGAAACTGTTGGCCGAGAAAACGTTGATGGAGACGAACAGGATGGCGGCCAGGATCAGGGCCAGAATGGCGGTCGTGGAACGTGTCATCTGTCGATCCCCCTAACTGGCTTTCTTCAGATCGACGATCAGCAGATTGGCGAATAGCCAAAGCCCGATCAACGAAACGAAATAGATCAGGTCACGCAAATCGATAACGCCGTTCTGGATAGCGTTGAAATGGGTCAGGAAGCTGAACGAGGCGACCGCATCCAACAAAGCCTGCGGCGCCCAGGCGGCGAAGAAGTCCAATACGATCGGGGCGCCGGATACCGTAAACAGGAAACAGACCACCACCGAAATGACAAAGGCGATGACCTGGTTCTTGGTGGCCGCCGAAATGCAGGCACCGATTGCCAGATAGCCTCCCGCCATCAAAATGCTGCCCAGATACGAGGCGATGATGATGCCGTGATCGGGTTCGCCCAGGTAGCTGACTGTCAGCCACATCGGAAACGTCAGGGCCAAGGCGATGATGATGAAGACCCAGGCCGCCAGGAACTTGCCCAGCACCGTGGACCACAACGAAACCGGCAGGGTCAACAGCAGTTCGATGGCGCCGGACTTGCGTTCCTCTGCCCAAAGCCGCATGGCGATGGCCGGCACCAGGAACAGATACAGCCAGGGGTGGAAGTTGAAGAACGGCTTCAGGTCCGCCTGGGCGCGCACGAAAAAGCTGCCCAGATAGAATGTGAAGATGCCGGTCAGGAAGAGGAATATGACGATGAAGACATATGCCAAAGGGGTATTGAAATAGCCCTTGAGTTCACGCCGGAATACGGCCCAGGTAGTCGCCATCACACAGCCCCCCCGCGGCTCGCTTGGCCGGCGTCATTGGTTTCCCCCTGGGTGATGTTTCGGAACACCTCGTCCAGGCGCGGCGCCTCCACGCTTAACCGCGAGGTCGACCAGCCCCGCTCACGGATCATCTCGGCGATTTCGCTGACGATGGCCCGGTCGTCCTTGGGATATGCGCGGTACTGCCCGCCATTGAGTGCCTCCACCCGGGCGACGTTGTCCAGTCCAGCCAGAGCCTCTTCCACGCCGTCGTCCTGGCTGTCGATCCGCACGGCGTTGTGAAAGGGGGATCGACGCTCCAGGTCGTCGGGGCTGCCATCGGCGACGATGCGGCCCTCGGCGATGATCATGGCCCGGGTGCAAACCGCATCCAC
The DNA here is from genome assembly GCA_964344935.1 of uncultured Rhodospirillaceae bacterium. Classification (GTDB taxonomy): domain Bacteria; phylum Pseudomonadota; class Alphaproteobacteria. Next base: position 9,006 of record CAYFPL010000003.1, on the reverse strand, counting down.
CTCCTCCAGAATATGGGTGGAGATGACGATCGCCTTGTCCGCCGCCATTTCGGATATCAGGCTGCGCACCTCATGCTTCTGGTTTGGGTCCAGCCCGTCCGTTGGTTCGTCCAGGATCAGCACGGGCGGGTCGTGCAGAATGGCCTGGGCCAGGCCGACCCGGCGCTTGAAACCTTTCGACAGCGTCTCGATTGGTTGTTGCAGCACCGTTTCCAGATGCACATTGTCGATGACATAGTCCAGCCGCCGGCGCCGCTCCGCCCCCTCCATGCCGCGCACGTCGGCGATAAAATTCAAGAAGCTGATCGGCGTCATATCGGGATAAGCCGGGGCGCCCTCCGGCAGGTAACCAATCTCGGCCTTGGCGGCGATAGGATCCTCGTCCATGTCATGGCCCACGACCCGCACCCGGCCGGCGGTGGGTGTCACGAAGCCGGTGATCATCTTCATGGTTGTGGATTTGCCGGCCCCATTGGGGCCGAGAAAGCCCAGAACTTCCCCCTTGGGAACCTTGAAACTGACACCATCCACAGCCGTCAGATGGCCAAAGTTCTTCACCAGATCCTCGACCTCGATCATCCAATCCATAGACGTATTGCCTCTTTCGCCTGTTTTCGATTTTTCTTTTGGGGTGATTTCGGCAGGTTAAATAGTATTTCAGAGCGCAACCTTCAAGACTATTTGCACGTAGCCGGCCAAGGTCTATAAATTGCTGAAATCGGGGATAAAATTCCAAGCATGGGGATTTCGGTGGCGGCAACTTTCGAGGATCGGAAAGGCAACGGCGTTAGCAAGGAACGTCTGGTCTCGCCATGCGCCGGCGTCTGCATTCTCAACACGGAAACCAAGCTTTGCCTGGGCTGCTATCGCACCATTGACGAGATTGCACATTGGCAGGATATGAGCGCCGAGAATCAGCACCGAGTCATGGCTGAATTGGCCGAACGCCGCGCCGCCGACCGGCGGTAGCCGACGCCGCGAACAAATCTACGTGAGTTCAGGAAAACGTGCCGGCGCCCAGGATCCAACCTTCCTCCCGCACCACCAGTTTCCTTACATCTTGATCGAGGCCGTCGGGGCCCCGTAAATCGTGGACCAACAGGCCCTTTTCATCCCGCCGGCCCAGGTGTCGGGCGATGGTTTCCACCTGCACCGCGTCCTTTACTTCGCCCGGCGCGGCCTTGATAGGCAGGATCGAGGGATAGACCTCCGCCAGGACCACGTTCCAGGACCCATCCGGCGGCGGCGGGCCAAAACCGGTCTCGAAAGGCCAGACCAATGTGCGTGACGCCAATTCGGGCCGGTCGCGGAGATATTTCTGCACCGGGATGCCCATCAAGGCCTGGCTGCCCACGGAACCGGTGGTGTAAAGCTTCCAGCATGGCTGACTGCGCGGCAACCAGGCTTCGCAATGGCGCCTTTCGGCCAATGTATCGCCATAAGCGTGGGTCTTGCGCATGGACAAGGTGCGCGTTTGCCGCCTGAGTGGACAGCCCCAAAACGGAAACGCGCCGCCCGAGATGCGCCGGTTCAATTCCGCCGCGACGTCGAAACGGTTGTTGCCGTTGTCCGGCCCATCGCTGATCAACCCGTCCAAGCCGTCCCATACCGCGCGCCAGGGCACGCCATCGAAACCCGCCGCCTTAGCGAAGCCGGCGGGATAGCCGTTGGGAAAGTCGAAACCGGCCAGAATGCGCCGCCCGCCTGCAATTTGCTCGTCAAAAATGGCCGCTATTTGCTCCCGTGCCAGGCAGCGCGTGGCTGGGTTTTCAAGGCTGCGCCGGCGCAGGCCGGTTTTGGTCCGTTCCAGGAGGCAGTACCAGATGCTGTCGGGGCCTGTCTTCGGGCTGGCGTTGGCGCTCCAATCAACGATCAGATAGGCATTGAAGATGGGCGCGGCCAATGGCGGTCAGTTGCCTATGGACTCGAAGGTGGTCGGCGCCTTGCGGCGGATGCGGAAGCCGTCTCTTTCGATTTCGAGCACGGCCATGCCCCGTTCGGCGACGCCGTCGGGGTTGAAACGGAAGATGCCGTCGCTGCCCACGAAACCGTCCGGATTGGTAATTGCCTTGACCGAGAAGTCCGGCCCACCTGGTTCCTGCGCCAGCACCGCCGCAAGCGCCATGGCATCAAAGGCAAGGGAGGCCAGCCGCGGCGGCGGCGCGCCAAAGGCAGCACGGTAACGTTCCTGGAAATCAGTCGCCGCCGTACGGTCTGCACCGGCAAACCAGCCGCCCAGCAGGGCCGGTTCCAGCCGGACCTTTGGATCGTCCCAGCGGCCCGTCCCAAGAAGGCGAATCTCTGCCGTATCGATATCGTAGTAGGGGAGCAGCGGTGCGAGGGATTTCAGCAGTTCGCCCCCCTCCGGCAACAGCACGGCATCGAAATCCAATTCGCCCAGGGTCTCGTGCTTCTCAAGCGCCTCCAACATGCGCTTTGAGGTTTCATCCTCGCCGTCCGCCAGTTCTCGCCGGCGGGTCAGCAGCGCCTGGCGGCGCTCGTGGTAATCCGCCAGGCGCTTCACCGGTGTGTCCAGATCGTCGCCGTTGGGGGAGTAGAATTCCGCCCGCGCCAGTTCGGCGCCATAGCGCAACACTGCCTCTCGCGCGGCCGTCAAAACGGCCAGACCGTACTGATCGTCAGGGGCTAGAACGGCAAAACGGCGCAGGCCGCGGGCAACGGCAAATCCGATCACCGCATCCACCTCCTGCGCCGGCGTAAAGCTCAGCAGATAGACGCCGTTCCCGGCCACCCGGCGGTCGGATGAAAAGGCGATCATGGGCAGATTGCGGGAGCGGGTGACCACCGCCGTCGATTGTACAGAGGTGTTGAACAAGGGGCCGAGGATTACTTCCGCCCCTTCCCGAACCAGTTTCGAGGCTGCCTCCGCCGCGCCTTCCGGCGTTCCACCCGTGTCCCGCGGCATAAGCAGGAGCCGATCGCCACCGACATCGAACAGGGCCAAAAGTGCTGCGTTCAACATCGCCCGGCCCAGTTGATCGGCGCCATGGGGTCCGCTCAGGGGCAGCAGCAGACCGACCCGTGTCGGCTGCCCCTCGATACCCGACGGCGGCCGCAGGGTCGGCGCCTGCTCGACGATGACAGCTTGGGGCACCGGTACGGCGCGGACAATGGGAGCCGGCGGCGCCGGCGGCGGGGCCGGTACCGCGCCAACGGCGGACGGGCCCGGTTTTTTCGCTTCAACCTTGGGGGTTGCAACTGGCACACTGTCCGCGGCGGAAACAGACGTTTCGGCGCAGCCCGCCAACAGGGCGGCAGGCGCCAGGACAAACGGGATCAGCAACCATGGCATCAGGACAGGGCGCGGACGGAATCGCCAACAGCGGAACGCCGGATAATTCTGCAACAGCTTCACGCCCCTCGCCCTCACGCCAGCCCCGGACACCGACGGATCGCGCCGGGGAAGATGAAGAGCAATCTAGTACCAGTGGCAGGAGCGGTAAAGCCGGCCGCCAGGCCTTCACCCCTGGCCTTTACGTGGTCGCCACCCCGATCGGCAACGCCAGGGACATAACCCTCCGCGCCCTCGACCTGCTGGGCCAGGCCGACGTCATTGCCTGCGAGGATACCCGGGTCACTGGCAGGCTGCTGAAAATCCACCATGTTCAACGTCCAACGATTGCCTACCATGACCATAACGCCGCCCGCGTGCGGCCAGGCCTGATGAAACGCCTGAACAAGGGCGAAATTGTGGCATTAGTCAGCGATGCGGGCACGCCGCTGATCTCGGACCCCGGCTACCGTCTGGTCAACGAGGCGCGGGAAGCCGGCATCGCGGTCACGGCGTTGCCGGGGGCCTCGGCCCCGATGGCGGCCCTGGCCACCGCCGGCTTGCCCACGGACCGCTTTCTATTTGGCGGTTTTCTGCCCGCGAAATCGTCTGCCCGGCGACGCGCGCTGGAGGAGCTGACGGATCTTGCCGCCACTTTGGTGTTTTTCGAAGCGGCCCCCCGCCTGGCCGCCACGCTTTCGGACATGGCCTCGGTCCTGGGTTCCCGACAAGCGGCCGTGCTGCGCGAATTGACCAAAAAGTTCGAGGAAAGCCGCCATGGCGACCTTTCTAAACTGGCCGCCCACTATCGAGACGCCGGGCCACCGAAAGGGGAAATCGTCATTCTTGTGGCGCCGGGATCGAAGGACGAGGCCGCGCTTGACGCCGACGCCGTAGATGCCCTGTTGCAGGCGGCGCTGGCGGGCGACAGCGTCAAGGACGCCGCTGCCGCCATCGCCGAACAGACGGGCCTGCCAAGGCGGGAACTTTATGCCCGGGCCCTTAAGCTGCGCGACACGGAGTCGCCGGAATAGGCATGTTCAGGCCGGATAGGCGCGAATCGGATGGGAAACGACGCCGTCGGGCCTATTGGTCTGGCCGCAGAGCCGAGTTCGTCGCCGCGGCGTGGTTGCGTCTGAAAGGCTATCGTATTCTGGCCCGGGATTTTCGGTCGAGCGTCGGCGAATTGGACATCGTGGCCCGGCGAGGCCGGTTATTGGCCATCGTTGAAGTCAAGCGCCGGCGCAATTTACAACTTGCTTTGGAGGCCGTGACGCCGCGTCAACAACAGCGCATTGCTCGCGCCGCGGAGGCCTTCGTGGCCCGGCATGGCGGTCTTGATGACCTCGACATACGCTTCGATATCATCATCGTTCGCCCCCACGGGGCGCCGAAGCACATAACAGATGCTTGGCGGTCATGACGCATTTGTGCCACATAGTCATGGGAAGCAACTTTACGGCGTTTAAGAGTTTGAAATTTGGAGGGTGTGTCTCGATGAATGCGTGCTCGGAGAGGCTTGTTCTGTATGTCTGCCTGGCCGGCCTGGCGCTTGGATTGGGCGGCTGCACCTCAGCCATAGTTGGGGCCGGCGCCGCCGTCGGGGTGGCCGCGGCGCAGGAACGTTCCGTGGGTCAGGCTGTGGATGACACGACGATCCTGGCCTCGATCAATCATGAACTGCTGCAGCGTTCGGAGGTGTTGTTTAGGGATGTGGACGTGGAGGTGGTCGAGGGCCGGGTGCTGTTGACCGGCAACGTCAAGAACCCGGAAGACCGTGTCTCCGTGGCGCGCATCGCGTGGCAGACCAGCGGCGTGCGCGAAGTGCTGAACGAATTGGAGATCAACGATCAGAGCAGCCTGCGCGACTATGCCAAGGATGTCTGGATCACCACCCAGTTGAAGGTCAAGCTGCTTGGCGATAAGGATGTTTCGGCCATCAATTATTCCGTCGATACCCTGAACGGTGTGGTCTATCTATTCGGCATCGCACAGGATCAGAAGGAACTGGACCGGGTCACGGGCCACGCCCGAAACATCAAAGGCGTTGGCAAGGTGGTCAGCCACGTGCTGTTGAAGGAAGACCCAAAACGGTCGAACTAACCGGCCGGCCACAACCCTTGCAGAAGGAATGCCCATGAGCCTCGCCGTGGCCATACAGATGGACGATATCGAGCCCATCGACATCGACGCCGACAGCACATTTGCCCTGGCCGAAGAGGCCCAGGCCCGCGGCCACCGCCTGTATCACTATCTGGTCAAGGATCTGAGTTTGAAGACGGGCCGCGTGGTGGCCTGGGGCCGACCATTGGAGGTCCGCCGCGAAGTGGGAAATCATGCCAGCTTAGGCGATTGGCAGGAATTGGATCTGGCGGAGATGGATGTGGTGCTGATGCGCCAGGACCCGCCATTCGATATGGCCTATATCACCGCAACCCACATTCTTGAGCATATCCACCCGAAAACCCTGGTGGTGAATGACCCCGCTGCGGTGCGTAACGCGCCGGAAAAACTGTTCGTCACCCATTTTCCCGACCTGATGCCGCCCACCCTGATCACCGCCCACGCGGACGAAATTCATGCATTTCGGGCCGAGCACAAGGACATCATCGTCAAACCGCTGTTCGGCAACGGCGGCGCCGGCGTCTTCCACATCAAGCCGGACGACGAAAACCTGTCATCCTTGATCGAGATGTTCACCGAGAATTCCCGCGAGCCCATTATTGCCCAGGGCTATCTGCCGGCGGTCCGACAGGGCGACAAGCGGGTGATCCTGGTGGACGGCGAGGCGGTGGGCGCCATCAATCGCATCCCGGCCGAGGGCGAGGCCCGGTCGAACATGCATGTTGGCGGCACGCCGCTGAAGAGCGACTTGAGCAAGCGCGATAGGGAAATTTGCGATGCCATCGGCCCCACCTTGCGGGACCAGGGTATGATCTTTGTCGGCATCGACGTGATCGGGGATTACCTGACCGAAATCAACGTCACCTCGCCCACGGGCATCCAGGAATGCGGCCGCTTCGACGGCACCAACCTGGCGGCCAGCATCTGGGAAGCGATCGAGAGGCGGCGATAGGCCGGCAGAATCCGGCAACAAGGGGAGGACGGACCCCATGAAAGCAGCAGTACTGAAAGAGATCGGCAAACCCCTCGTACTGGAGGATGTGCCCGATCCCGCACCCGAGGCCAACGAACTGGTGCTCAAGGTGGGGGCCTGCGGCATCTGCGGCACGGATCTGCATATGTCCGATAACAGCGATCCGGACGTGGGCTGGCGGGTGCTGCCGCCCAACTGCGTCATGGGCCATGAATTCGCCGGCGAGGTGGTGGAGATGGGCCGCGCGGTTGGCGATGGCTGGCATTTGGGCGATCGGGTCACGGCTCTGCCCTGGATCGGCTGCGGTCAATGCGCCGACTGTCTCGCCGGTCGCGGCTTTCGCTGCAAGTCCGGGAAAATGCGGGCCTCGGCCGAACTGCCCGGCGCCTATGCGGATTACGCCCGGGTCGGCGCCTACGAGGCGGTGCGCCTGCCCGACAACGTCAGCTTCCGGGAAGGCGCCCTGGTGGAACCTTTGGCCGTGGGCCTCAATGCGGTGCGGCGGGCCCAGCTTCGCCCCGGCGATCGGGTAATGATCGTCGGCGCCGGGCCGGTGGGCCTGTCGGTGGCGCTGTGGTGCCGCTTCTACGGCGCGCAGCACATTGTCGTCAGCGACCTGGTGGCGGCCCGCGCCGAGCGGGCCCTCAGCCTGGGCGCCACGGCGGCGGTGGATGCGAGCCGGGGCAACGTTCCCGAACAGGTGGCGGATGCGGCCGGCGGCACATCGCGCGTGGTGTTCGATTGCGTCGGCGTACCCGGCAGCCTGCAACTGGCCATCGACTATGCCCCCCACGATGCCCGTATCGTGGTGGTGGGCCTGTGCATGGCCGGCGATCACTGGTTCCCCACCAAAGCCCTGGTCAAGGAGTTGGAGATTAGCTTCTCCTTCATCTACCGCCAGGAGGATTTCGACACGGTGGTGCAGCTTTTGGGCCAGGGCCGCATCGATGCAGCGCCCATGATCTCAGACCGCATCGGCCTGTCGGAATTTTCCGAGGCCTTCGAGGCCCTGAAACAGCCCAGCGGCCAGATCAAGGTGATGCTGGAGCCGAGTTGAGGCGGTAGTTCGCCAGCGCCTTGTCCCGGTCCCTGACCGCATAGCAATAGGCACAGCCATGGGGGCAACTGTCGTAGGCGCCAATGTCCCGGCTTTCGGCACACAGACAGTCCGGGCGGTTGCCTTTTTGCCGGGCCGCGATCGCCCGTCCGGCGATATCCGATAGGCGAAGGGCATCAATGCAACGGGCCGGCGTGGCCTGGGCCTCCGCCTGACTGCAGACAGTTAGATTCAGGCCATGATCGCCGGCAATGCCGGCCAGTTCATCCAACAGCGCCTGTTTTTCGTCCCAATCGGGATCCCGCCAGGTGAAGCCGTGGCACTGGGCCGCGGCATCCAGATTGCGCCGCGTTTTCCGGTAGATATGGGCGAACGAGACGCAGACCTCGTCGACCATGCCCCTCAAAGCGCCGGCAAGAGACGCAAAATTGGCCACATGAAAGGCCTGATCGGTCAGATCGCTGAACAGAATGGGATCATAGCGCCAGACCACGGCACGGGGCCCATAATGCTTGGCCAAATCCTTGATATCGGCAATGGCCTGGTCGGGGCGGATGACCGAGGGCTCCAACGGCCGGGGATAACCGGTGATGGTGTACTGCACCATGAAGGGCAGCCGCTGTTTGTCCAGGGCGGCGAGATTATCTCGGAACGGCGCCATGTTCCGGCTCCAGAAGACATAACCGTCGACGCCCTCGCCCCGTAAGGAAACGCGGTTGGGCTTGCCGCCATAGGGATTGGCGACCATCACCACACCGGCGGCAAATACATCGCCGAACCAGGGGCCGTAAAAGGCCGGTATATCCGTGCGGTAGGAGGCCGAGACGATCATGCAGGTCCGTATAAACTGGATAAGGTCGACACGATATTCGTTTTTTGCGACGAAATTGTTGAATTTAGGGCGATATTCCTGCCTTTTTTACCGAATTCGATGGTTGCGTAGGGATTATGTCGGACCTATATACCTCGCATGCGCGAAACAATTCGTTGCCGCGTACGTTTCATCGACAACTGGGGATCCCGGCGGTGCTTTAGGGGCCGCCATAGGTCTGCCAACGGAGGATAGTTAAATGGGTAAGGTTATCGGCATTGATCTCGGCACCACAAACTCCTGTGTGGCCTTGATGGAAGGTGGCGACGGCAAAGTCGTCGAGAACGCGGAGGGCACCCGTACCACGCCGTCCATGGTCGCCTTCACCGACGGAGAAGGTGGCGAGATGCTCGTCGGTCAGCCGGCCAAGCGCCAGGCGGTCACCAATCCCGATGGCACCCTGTTTGCCATCAAGCGTCTGATCGGCCGCAGTTTCGACGGCAAGGCCGTGAAGGAAATGCGGGAAAACGTCCCCTTCGAGATTTCCAAAGCCGATAACGGCGATGCCTGGGTCAAAGTAAACGGCGAGAATTACGCCCCCAGTCAGATCAGCGCCTTCGTCCTGCAAAAAATGAAGGAAACCGCCGAAGCCTATCTGGGCGAAACCGTGGACCAGGCGGTCATTACGGTGCCGGCCTATTTCAACGATTCCCAGCGCCAGGCCACCAAGGACGCCGGTAAGATCGCCG
>CAYFPL010000002.1:520624-750195 GCA_964344935.1 uncultured Rhodospirillaceae bacterium | reverse complement strand
GATATTGTGTTGGGCGGCGCGGGCGACGACACCCTGTATGGCGATGACAGGTGGGGCCGTGGCTCCCATCACAAGCACGGCTCCGGCGGCGGTCTGAGTTTCCGGGATTATCTCGACGGCGGGGCGGGCAACGATAGGCTTTATGCCGGCCGCGGCGATGATACCGCCAGTTATACGGCGGCAGAGAATGTCGGTGCCGAGGACCGATATGACGGCGGCGCCGGGATAGACCGCTTGGAGTTGAACTTCACGGAAGCCGAATGGCTGGAACAGAACCCTGAATTGCGGGAGGACCTGGAGGCCTATCTGGATTTCCTTGCCGATCATGTCGACCCGGTGAGCGGAGAAGCCGATGGCGCGGCTTTTGAGTTCGATACCTTTGACCTGAAGGTCAGCCGGTTCGAGGACATGGCCGTATTCGTGGATGGTGTCGAGATCGACCTGTCCGAAGAGGGCCTTGTCGCAAACGACGATACGGCATCTGTCAACGAAGACGACGGCGTGGTGGTATTCGCCTCTGTTCTGGCCAATGACACTGCGCCGGATGGGGTGCAGGACGTTCGTCTGATTACGGGACCAACGGCCGGTATTCTGACCTTCAACAGCGGCGGGCCGGGCGCACCGGACGGCACATTCAGTTTCGATCCCGACGGCCAGTTCGAACAGCTTGGCGCCGGAGAAAACGGTACCGTGTCCTTCGTCTACGAGATTGAGGACACCAACGGCGCCGTGGATCAGGCCACGGTGACGGTTACCGTCATCGGCGCCGACGATCCCTCGGTCGTGACGGGCAGCTTCGGCGGCAGTGTCACGGAAGGGGATATCGGCGACGGGCCGGTTACGGCCAGTGGCACCATCGCCATTTCCGATATCGATGCCAATGACAATCCGGTCTTCGCCGATACCACCGCCAGCGGCACCTATGGCAGCCTTGATCTGACCAACGGTGCCTGGACCTATACCCTGGACCAGGCCAGCGTACAGCATCTGGATGCCGACGATCCTGTGACCGATACGCTCACCCTGACCGCCAGCGACGGTACCGCCCAGGATATCTCCATCGCCATTACCGGCGCGGACGATGCCTCTGTGGTCTCGGGCAGTTTCAACGGCAACGTCACCGAGGGCGATATCGGCGACGGGCCGGTCACGGCGACCGGAACCATTGCAATCAGCGATGTGGATGACGACGACAACCCGGCGTTCGCGGACACCACGGTCAACGGCACCTACGGTACATTCGAACTCAGCAACGGCAACTGGACCTATACCCTGGATCAAGGGACGGTGCAGGACCTGGATCAGGGCGACAACGTCGAAGATATTATCTCCCTGACCGCCAGCGACGGTACCACCCAGGCCATCACCATCACTGTCGCCGGTACGGACGATGCGCCGATTGTGACCGGCAGTTTCAGCGGCAACGTCGTCGAAGGCGACGTCGGCGACGGGCCCGTCACGGCCAGCGGCACCATCGCGATTTCTGATGTGGATGGCGACGATAACCCGGTCTTTGCCGATACCACCGTCAACGGCAGCTACGGCAGCCTTGTGCTCGTAAACGGCGCCTGGACCTATACTTTGGATCAAGCCAGTGTTCAGCATTTGAGCGCTGGTGTACCCATTACCGATACGCTCACTCTGACCGCCAGCGACGGCACGACGCAAGATATTGAAATCACGGTCACGGGTACAAACGATGCGCCTGTCGTATCCGGCCCCGTGAACGGTGGCATCACCAATCAGGACGCGGCCCCGGCCACGGTCAATCTGCTTGCGAATGCCACGGATCCGGATTCCGGCGACGATCTGGACTCGGAATCCGTCAGCGTATCGTCGTCCAATGCCGGCCGTATCGTGGCATTTACTGTGGACAACGAGTCTGGTGAATTGACGATCGATCCGGCGCAATTTAGCGACCTGGGCGTCGGCGCCAGCGAAACCTTGAGCGTCAGTTACAACGTCATTGACGGCAACGGCGGCATCACGCCCGCTGCGGCGACCCTGATCGTCGAGGGCCGCAACGATGATCCGGTTGTCTCTGGCCCCATCGACGCCGGCACCACGAACGAAGAAGGCGCGCCGGTGAGCATAAACCTGCTCGCAAATGCCTCCGACCCGGACACCGGCGACGACCTGGACACCGCCTCGGTTACGGTAACATCGTCAAATGCGGGCCGCGTGGTCTCGTTCTCGGTCGACAACGACACTGGTCAGTTGATCATCGATCCCGGACAATTCAACGACTTGGCGGGCGGCGCCAGTGAAACCCTGACCATCAATTATGACGTTGTCGACGGCAACGGCGGGGTTGCACCGGCATCGGCATCTTTGACTATTAACGGCCTCAATAGCGCCCCAACCGACATCTCCTTGTCGAATGCGAGCGTTGACGAGAACGCGCCAGGGGCCATCGTGGGTCAATTAACGGGCTTCGACCCGGATGTGAACGATCCTTTGACCCTTACCGTGGTCGGGAACCCGGATTTTGAAGTTGATGCAAACGGTCAATTGAAGCTTGCGGACGGCGCCTCCCTCGATCATGAAGCAGGGCCGGTCACCATTGCCATAACCGCATCGGATGCAGCAGGCGCTGCATTCACCAAGTTCTTCGAAATTACCGTCAACGACCTCAATGATGCACCGCAGGTCTCGGGCCTCATCGATGGCGGAACCACAGACGAAGATGCCGCCCCGGTCAGCATCGATCTTTTGGCCAATGCGTCTGATCAGGACGTGGGCGACGATCTGGATACCGCGTCAGTGGCGGTGACGTCATCGAACATCAATCGTTCGGTATCCTTCTCTGTGGACAATGCCACTGGGCAGTTGAGCCTTGATCCCGGGCAATTCAATGATCTGGCTGTTGGCGTCAGCGAGACATTGACCGTCACTTACGATGTGGTTGACGGCAACGGCGGGATTACCCCATCTTCAGCAACATTGACGGTCGAAGGCCGCAACGATGCACCGGAGGTTTCCGGACCCGTAGATGGCGGCACCAGTCATGAGGATGCATCGTCCCTGACTGTCGATCTGCTGGCGAATGCGACCGACCCGGACGGCGAGGATCTGGATACCGATTCCGTCAGCGTAACTTCCTCCAACGCCGGCCGCGTGGTGGCGTTTACCGTTGACAATGAAACTGGCGAATTGAGTGTTGATCCGGCCCAGTTCAATGATCTGGCGGTCGGTGAGAGCGAGACATTGAGCGTTAGCTACGACGTCATCGACGGCAATGGCGGCATTACGCCGGCGACGGCCACTGTGGTTGTCGAGGGCCGCAATGACGCGCCGCAGACCGTGGCGGGTTTCTTCCCCGTTTCTGCGATCGAGGTTCAGACGGATTCGGATGCAACCGAGCCGCTGTCCGTGTTCGATACCACCGGTGGCTTTACCGACCCGGACGTGAACGACAGCGTGAGTCTGTCCGCAACCCTGACTGGCGGCGACCCGCTGCCCGCATGGATCACACTGGATGGCTCCAGCGGCCAACTCACTGTGGATCAGTCCGGGGCGGTCGCCGGGCAATATTCTGTCACCGTTACCGGAACCGACGGCAGCGGTGCGGCGACGACGGGGCAGTTGACATTGGATATCGTCCCGGTCGCCCGGGGCACCGGCGCGGATGGTTATGTGGAAGGCGCCACGGTCTTCTCCGATGACGACAATGACGGCGTCCTGGATGGGGGCGAGGCCAGTACGACGACGGATTCCGACGGCGATTTCGTGCTCGTTGGCGCCACCGGCCCCTTGGTGATGTCCGGCGGCACGGACATTTCCACCGGCAAGGCGTTCGAAGGCAGCCTGCGGGCACCCGACGGCTCGACCCAGATTTCGCCCCTGACAACGCTTATTCTGGAGGTTATCGAGGAGCAGAGCGGCGACATTTCGGACGCCGGGCAAGTCGCAACCGCAAATGTAGACGTTTTGACGGCCTTCGGGCTCAACACCGGCCTGAATCTGCCTACCTATGACCAGATCATCGTCGCCAGAGACAACGGCACAGGGGTGGCCCAGGGCGACGGCGAGGCGGTGCATTCGGCCGCGGTTCAAGTACAGAACACTGCCGCCCTCATTGGGCACTTGATGCTTGGCGAAGGCGTAAATTTGAACGACGCCGTCAACGCCGCATACACCGCGATCGGGGCGGAGATCGTCAACAGCACGACGGTGGATTTGACCGACGCGGCGACGCTTACGGGGCTCGTCAATGATGTCGCCGGCGACTTCGCTGTAACACTCGGCCCCGGCGTCGATGCCAGCGCCGCCAACCTGATCCAATGGGTCAATCAGTACGTCGCGAACGATACCAGTTCTGGCACCGATTTCTTGGGTATCGCAGCAGAAGCCGGCGCGGCATCCCATGAAGGCGGGGCGGCGGCGGAAGCCATGGAAGCCGGTAGCACGGCGGCGATTGATGCGGTCACCGGTACGGATATTTTTGATCCAGGTGCCGTCTTGAATGTGGCGGGTGCGAAGGGATCTGCAGGGAACGACACCCTGAACGGCGGTGCCACGCCGGATATCATCGACGGATTGGCCGGGGACGACACCATCAGCGGCTTCGCCGATAACGATCACCTGATCGGCGGCGCCGGCAATGATGCCTTGTTCGGCGGCGGCGGCGACGACAGTCTGGACGGCGGCGACGATGACGATACCCTCGTCGGTGACGCTGGTGCAGACGACCTAGCGGGCGGCGCCGGTATCGATACCGTCGACTATTCGCAAGAAGGCGGCGGCGCCGGCGTGACCGTCAACCTGGATCCGAGCAGCGGCACAGCGGTCGACAGCCACGGCGACAGCGACACATTGACCGGCATCGAAAATGCCATTGGAACCGATCAGGCCGATACTCTGAACGGCGGCAGTGCCGACAACCGGCTGCAGGGCAACGGCGGTAATGACGATATTGATGGCGGCGCCGGGATCGATACCGCCGTCTTCAACGGCAACCGGGCGGACTACACGATTGTTCAGACGAACCTGGATTTCACGGTCACGGACAATGTGGGTACAGACGGCATCGATACGTTAAGCAACGTCGAGGCCCTGGAATTTGCCGACGGCACCATTAATGTGCCCACGGACATCACGCTGACGAGCCAGAATGTTTCCGAGAACGCAGCCGGCGCTGCGATCGGCACCATCGGCGTCGTCGACGCCGACGGCGGCGAAAGCCACAGTTTTTCGCTATCGGATGCCCGTTTCGAAATTGCAGCAGGCGTTCTGCGGCTGGCGGCCGGGCAATCCCTGGATCATGAATCGGAATCCAGCATTGACCTGACCGTCACCGCCACGGGTGACAATGATGGCTTGTTCCGAAGTGAAACCTTCACCATCACGGTGGATGACGTTAACGACAACCCGGTCGCCGACGACGATGCGGCAGCCACGTTGGAAGACCAGGTTCTGGTGGTGGATGCCGCCAATGGCCTATTGCAGGGCGACACCGACCAGGATGGCGATGCCTTGAATGTTGTCGCCGGGCCCATTGTCAGCGCCCAGGGCGCCGCGGTCGTTCTCGCCGCCGACGGCAGTTACACCTACGATGCCTCGGGCACCGCCTTCGCTGCCGGCTTGTTGCACGGCGATGTGGGTGTGGACAGTTTCACTTATCAGGTGACCGACGGCAACGGCGGCACCGACACGGCGACAGTGACGATCACCGTTACAGGTAATGGTATCGTCGCCAATGGCGACGTCAGCGACCCCGTGTCCTCGTCCGTCATCGTAGGCGATACCGGCGTCGGCACATTGAACGTCTTTGACGGTGCGGCTCTATCCCCGGATCAGGTGGTGGTCGGTAACCAGGCTGGCAGCGATGGCACCCTGACGACCAATGGCGCCAATGCGGCCACAGCATGGAACATCGGCACCGGCGGCCTGCGGGTCGGTGATGGCGGCACCGGCAACATGACGATCTCGGCCGGCGCTACGGTCGACGTGGCGACAAATTTTTATGACACGGTTTACATTGGCAATACGTCGACCGGCACCCTGACCGTGACCGGTGCCGGTTCCAGCCTCACCACCACTGGCGATACCAATCGGATCTGGGTCGGCCGGGACGGGGGCGATGGCACCCTGAACGTCGGTGATGGCGCCGCCGTCAACACCATGTCATTGGAAGTGGGCCGCGGCAGTACGGGCGATGCCGTCTTCTCGGGCAGCGGCACTCAGGTCACATTGTCCAACGATCACGGCATAAATGAACCTTCCAGTGCGCAATTCGCAGCCAGCGCGCGGATCGGCCATCAAGGCGGCACCGGCACCCTGGCGGTGCAGTCAGGTGCCACCATGACCATTCGGCCCGGCATCGGCGTCAATGAAGACACGGACTTCCCAGGCATGCAGATCGGCCGGGACGGCGGCATTGGTTCGGTAACCGTCGATGGCGCGGGCTCGACGATCGAAATCCTGAAACTGCACTCCGAAGGCAACAACGGAGCTTTCCTGCAGGTGGGTCGCAGCGGCACCGGTGAACTGAACATCACCAACGGCGGCACCTACAATTTGGACGGCAGCCGCAACAGCGTGGATATCGGCCGCGACAGCGGCAGCGATGGTACCTTGACCATCGATGGCGCGGGGTCATCTTTCAATATGATCGCCCCCGTTAGCTATACCGGCTGGTCAGGCATAAATGTAGGACGGTCCGGCACCGGCCGTTTGGATGTGACCAACGGCGGTGTAGCCGACCTGGACGTCACAAACTTCAATGTTGCATCAAATATTGGCTCGACCGGCGATGTCCTGGTGGATGCGGCAACGGTGTCCATCTGGGGCTCGTTAGCGATCGGCAACAACGGCACCGGCACTATGACACTGGACAATGGCGCCAGTTTCAATGCCGCGGTCAACCAGCCAGGACGCCTACAAGTCGGAAACCAAGATTTCGGCGATGGACACCTTTCGCTCGACAACGGCTCTAGCCTGACGTTCGTCACCGGCGACGCGAATCTGTCTTCCGACATTACGATCGGCAATGAAGGCATTGGCATCGTCGAGGTGCGCGGCGGCAGCAGCATCACCATGGACGTCGAGAACTCCGGCGCCGGCATTGCCCGTGCGGCAGGTTCATATGGCGAACTGACAATCAGTGGTGCCGGTTCCAGTTTCAGTATGGCCGAAGGGCATATGCATGTGGCCGGCGGCTATGTCAGCGCCGGCTTTGGCCGGGCCGGGGCCAGCGCGACGGGCAAGATCCTGGTCGAGGATGGCGGCGCCCTTTCCCTGCGTTCCATCTACTTCGGCGATCAGCCAAATTCCCACGGCGAAATGACCGTTACCGGCGCCGGTTCCACAGCGACGTTTAGCCAGGCCGGATACGAGAGCGTCGGGATTGGCGGTTTCAACGGCGGCACGGGTCTGGTCAACGTCAGCAACGGCGGCCTGCTCACGGGCGTTGGCGGGCTGAATGTCAATCAGAACGGCGTCCTGACAGGCGGCGGCGGTACTATCAACATCACCGGCGGTTCCGTCAACGTGCACCAGAGCGGCGTCATTGCTGCGGGCAATTCCATAGGCACCATGACCATCGACGGGGATGGCCTGGACATATGGTCTGGCACCATGGAAGTGGAAATCGGCGGCACCGGTGCGGGTCAGTTCGACCTGATCGACGTCAATGGCGCAGTCAATGTCCATAACGGCGTCATGCACTTCATCTTTGACAGCTACAACCCACTGATCAATGACAGCTACCAGTTCGTTACGGCCGATGATGGCGCATTCGTGGACAATACAGATTTCGTCTCTGTCGCCATAACCGGTCTGCAGGATGGCTTCGACTTCGATTTGGCGTATGACGGCGCCGCGAACGGTGGCATCACGCTGACCGCCCTTACAACCGGCACGTTCGATGCTGGCAACGGCACGATCTTCCATGGCAGTAGCATGGACGACGAATTCTCAACCGGTGCCGGCGACGATATCATCATGGGTGGCGCCGGTGACAACGAGTTCGACGCCGGGGAAGGTTGGGATATTGCCCGGTTTGATGGCCAGATCGCCGATTATTCAATTTCGTTGGATGGCGACGCGACGCGCATCACGGATAACAATTTGGGCGACGGCGACGATGACGGTGACAATCTCATCGACAACGTGGAAGTCCTGCAGTTCAACGATGGCAGCCGTTCGGCGGCGACATCTATTAGCCTGGATGATGTCTCAGTCGATGAAAATTCGGACGGTGGCCTGGTCGGTAATTTGACCATCGTCGACCCCGATGGCGATACGGACACCATTACTGTCGATGATGACCGTTTCGAGATTTCGGGCGGCCAGTTGCGCCTCAAGTCCGGCATTACTCTGGATCAGGAGACGGAACCGACCGTGAATCTGACTGTCACCGTTACCGATCAGATTGGTCTTTCCACACAGCAGGCCTTCGCCGTTACCGTCAACAACCTCAACGAGGGACCCATCGCGAACGACGACAACGATACCGCGGATGCGGATACGGCCAAGGCCATTGATGTCTTATCCAACGATGAGGATGAGGATATCGCTGATGTGCTGTCGGTTCTTTCAGTGGATGGGCTCTCGGCGCAGGGTGCCACCTTGTCCATCAATGGCAACGGCACGATCCAATACGACCCGACCACATCGGCCAGCCTCGGTGCCGCAATCCTTGGCGACAATGTGCTCGATAGCTTCAGCTATACGGTGGATGACGGATCAGGTGGTACTGACACTGCGACCGTATTCGTCAATGTGGCCGGGCAAGTGGTCATTCCGGCTGGCTCGACAACTACGGGCGATGTCAACAGCCCCCTCGATCCGATTTTTATCGTCGGCGATACGGGTACCGGCGATATGGCGATACAGGGTGCCACCACATTCGGCAACGACGGCGGCATCATTGGCAATTCAGCCACGGGCATTGGTGATGCCACTGTGAAATTCGCCGGTGCCACCTGGAACCTGGGCGATGACGGCCTGTTCGTGGGCAAGGACGGCACCGGGACCCTTTCGGTCGAATCCGGCGGTCAGGTCAATATTGCTACCGACAACTTCACCCACTTTGTGGTCGGTGGCAGCGCAACCGGCGTCGGCAGTGTGACCGTGGACGGCATTGGCAGCCGCGTCAGTACCACAGGGACTCTGAGTTCCGTGGAAGTCGGCGCCTATGGCAGCGACGGCACCATGACCGTCAGCAACGGCGGCGAGGTGGAAACCTTGTTGTTCTATGTCGGGCGCCATGGCGGTGGCGAGGGCACGGCAACCATTACCGGATCGGGTTCGAAAGTCGTGGCTTCCACGGATGTCGGCCTTCTGACGGGCGGCAACAGCGGGTTTGCGGGATTTGCCTTCATCGGGCGCGATGGCGGCACGGGCACCTTGAATGTCCTCGACGGCGGCCGCCTGGAAGTTCGCAACGGCAACACCGCCAATCAGAATACGGACCTGGCGACCCTCTACATCGGACGAAACGATGGCAATGGTACGGTTGTGGTCGACGGCGCTGGTTCCGAGATCGCTGTGTCGCAGTCTTTACCTGATGAATCCGGCAATAACGGTCCCCGGCTTATCGTGGGCCGAGAGGGCAGCACCAGCAGTGGCTCCCTGACGGTTCAAAATGGGGGCACTGCATCGGTCGTTGGGCCAAATGCGCAATTGATGATCGCTCAGCATGCCGGCAACACCGGCAATGTTGATGCAACTGGACTTGGTTCCGCATTGCTGGTCGATGCCCAGGGGAACAGCGGACGCGTGACCATCGGCGATGCCGGTACAGGATCGCTGTCATTGAGCGCGGGCGCACAGGCGACGCTGGAAGTGCAATCCATCGTTGTTGGCGCCAACACCGCCGGCAGCGGCACTCTGCAAATCGACAACGCCGGCCTGACCTCGCAATTCGGGGCGATTTCCGTCGGTCAGCAGGGCGATGGCACCATGACCGTGCAGAACGGCGGCAACGTCTCTGTTCTGAACCAATCGAATCCGGACAACAACTATGTCGCCCAAGCCATGGGCAGCACCGGGACCTTGACCGTCACCGGTACCGGTTCAACCGCTAACTTCGGTGGAAACCTGATTGTTGCCGCGGGTCACGACTGGGGTAACGGCGCGGTCGATGACGCCGATGGGACGCTGAATGTAACCGCTGGCGGAACGGTCAACGGCTCTTCGATCGTGTTGGCCCAGAACGAGCCGGCAACCGCTTCCATGTCCATCGATAATGCAACGGTAAACCTAACCAACAGCATTGAAATCAGTGGACAGGGCAAGGCGGCGTTGAGCCTTACCAATGGCGCGGTCTTGAACACTCATGTCTTCGACATGGCGCGGGCAGCCGGGGGCGCCTTTGATGCGACGGCGGATGCCACCGTCACGGTAGACGCGACGTCCAGCATCGTTGCCACTGGTGAAGCAAATATCGGCAATGGCACCTATTTCGCGGGCGACCCGGGCGACCCCAATGACGATTTCGGAAATCCCGACGGTTTGGGTATAGCGCAGCTAACGCTGGATGGCACGATGACCGTCGGCCAAAGTATGGTCTTGGGCGGCCAACGGCGCGGCGACGGCACGGTAACCGTGAACAACGGCGCCACCTTAGAGACGCAGCAGAACCTGGACGTGGGCCTTCAAGGCACGGGTCTTCTGACCATCAATTCCGGTGCCAGCGTGACGGCCGGCAACGACATGAATATCGCCCAGACCGGCGGGTCGACAGGCGATGTCGTGGTCGCCGCCGGCGCCAGCCTGGATGTGGGCAATAACATCCGCATCGGTAATGGCGATTATTCCGACAATGGCCCGGCGGGTCCCGACGAGTCCGATTGGGGTCAGCAGACGCAGGGCACCGGCACGCTGACGATCCACGGCACCGTGACGGCCGACGGTGTTCAGTCCAACAGTTTCGGGCCTTATGGTCATGGCACCTTGACCGTGGATGGCGGCAGTTTGACCTATGCCAACGAAGTCCGTATTGGCAGTGAAAGCGGCGGCGTCGGGACGGCTTCGATCATCAACGGTGGCGTCATTACCAATACCAGCGGCTGGATTTTCGGCATTGATGGCGATGGCTCTGGATCGAATGGCCTCGTCACCGTCGACGGTGCTGGCAGCATGATCGATGTTCAGCACGGCAATATCGAGGTTGGTTTCACATCCACCGGTCAGTTGGTCGTGACGAACAACGCTTCCGTGCATGCGGAGGCTATGAATCTGGCCACCGCGGCCGGCGCCGATGGCGAAGTGACAGTCGATGCCACATCCAGCCTGAGCGTGCAGAACAATCTCGTCGTTGGCAACGGCGCCTACCATGAAAACAACCCCGGTGATCCAAACGACGATTTCGGCGATCCCTTGGGCGTCGGCACCGGTCTGCTCACCGTGAACGGTGGCGCCGCAACGGCCGGTAGGCTGGATATCGGCGGCCGAGACCGAGGCGATGGCAGGGTCGACGTGAACAATGGCACCTTGACAGTTAATGATGGGCTATTTGTCGGCTCCTTGGGGCAGGGCATCTTAAATCTGACCGACGCTACCGTCACCGTCGGCGATTTCTTTGGCGTTGCTACGGGTGCTGCACTCAACGGAACCTCGGGCGTGGTGACATTGGATGCGACCTCGTCCATAACCGTGGCCAATTTCATGAATGTCGGGGAGGGAGGTTACTTCCTTGGCGGCGACGGCTTGCCGGGGGGCGGCGATGATTTCGGTGACGAGAACGGCACCGGCGCCGGTACATTAAACATCAACGGCGGCAGTGTTGCCGTCACCAATGGTGGATTTAACGTCGGTGGCGGATTGCGCGGTACCGGTACCATCAATATGGACGGCGGTACGCTCAGCACCAGCGATTCGGCGACGATCGGTGCGGCTGGCGATGGCACCTTAAACATGACCAATGGCGCAACGTTGACGGCTAATTCCGTCGAAATCGCCGGTGCCGGCGGTTCCATCGGCAATCTGACCCTGGATGCCACATCGACCATCACCACGAACGGCTTGACGGTCGGCAACGGCTTCTATAGCGACAACGGCACGCCGGCCAATCCCCATGACGACAACGGCGTGGATGCGACGGCGACTGGTACCCTGACAATCAACGGCGGTACGGTGAACACCGGCGATGTCAGCATTGGCGGCAATCAAAGCCTCGCCAACGGCATTCTGACCATGAACGGTGGCCTGCTGGATGCCAGCGGCAGCAATGTCAATGTCGGCGACGCCGGAGCCGGACTGTTGGATTTGACGGCCGCCACAGTGACCGCCAATACCATCTCGATCAATTCGGGCGGCAGCCTGGTTGGGGACGGCACATTGAACGGTGCCGTCAATGTTTATTCGGACGGCCAGGTTGGCCCCGGACATTCCACCGGCGAATTGGCCATCAACGGCACCTTCACCATGAACGACGGCCAGTTGGATATCGAAGTGGCCGGCGCCAGCGACTTCGATCTATTGGATGTCTCCGGCAACGCCAACTTTAACGGCGGTGTCGTGCATCTGATTTTCGATGCCCATGCACCCGCCGCTAACGAGGCGTACCAATTCATCGAAGCTGACGGTGCGGTAAATCTGAACACCGCCAACGTCGCGGTTGCCGTTACCGGTTTGGCCGGCGGTTACGCCGCGCCAGTCTTGGCCGGCAGCAATGGTCCCGGTGGTGGGCTGACGGCAACCATGGACAACCAGAGCTTCCTGCTTTCGGCTGAGGAAACCTTCTTCTTCGGCTCCAGCGGCGATGACAGCTTCGACGCCGGCCTGGGTAACGACACCCTTGATGGCGGGGCTGGCAGCGACACCATGGCCGGCGGCGCTGGTGACGATCTATTCGTCTTCGATACAGGAGATGGTGTCGATACCATCACCGATTTCGAGGACGGAAACGATCTCCTGGATGTTTCCGCCATGCTGGTCGCGGATTCGAGCGGCTTCACGATTACGGGAAATGGCAGCAACAATGTCACCGTCGATTTCGGTGGCGGCGATACGGTCACCTTGGTCGGCGTAAATCCGATCACGGTGGACGACTCGGACTTCCTCTTCGTGTAAGCCGCCCGAGGGGGGTTGATCGTCCGGAACCGTGACGCGGGCATTCCCGGTTTGGCCAAGTCCGGTTGAATGTGAACAGCCATGTGCCAAATGAATTGATGCCATCACGGCCGGGATGAACCCAAGCGGTGATGGCATCAATGGCCCAATTGAGCGCCTAAGCTACGGAGAAACGCTCCGATCAAGGACAAGTATCCTTACAGCAGAGACGGGTCGTCCCTGCTCAAGCACTCCTAACTTCGTTCAGGAAATGATCCATCTCTTTTTTCAGCAGCTCGGACTGCCCGGATAGTTCATCCGCCGCGGTCAACACCTGGGCCGAGGCGGTTCCGGTGTCTTTTGCGGCCTGGGTCACGCCGGTGATGTTGGAGGAGACGTCTTGAGTGCCCTGCGCGGCTTGCTGCACATTGCGGCTGATCTCCTGCGTGGCGGCGCCTTGCTCTTCGACGGCCGATGCAATTGCCGAGGCGGTTTCGCTGACCTCGTTGATCCGATTGCCAATGCTGCCAATCGCCTCGACGGCTTCCTCAGTGGCCGACTGCACGCCGGTGATCTGTGCATTGATCTCCTCTGTGGCCTTGGCCGTCTGTGTCGCCAGGTTCTTGACTTCGGAGGCAACCACCGCGAAACCCTTACCCGCTTCGCCAGCCCGGGCCGCCTCGATGGTTGCGTTCAACGCCAACAGGTTGGTCTGGGAGGCAATGTCGGTGATTAACTCGACAACGTCACCAATTTTGCCCGCCTCCTCGGCCAAGCCCAATATCTTCTCGTTGGCCCGTTTCACTTCTTCAACGGCCACGTCTGATGCCTGACTTGACTGCGCGACTTGCTGGCCGATCTCGTCGACCGAAGCCGACAGTTGTTCGGCCGCGGCAGCCACCGTCTGCACATTGGCCGTAGCCTCCTCGGAAGCGGCCGCGACATTAGCGGCCTGGCGATTGGTCTGGTCCGCCGTGTTAGACATGCTCTGCGCCGTGCCCTGCATCTCGGTGGCGGACGTGGAGACCGACTGTACGATCGATCCGACTTTGTTTTCAAAGTCGTCGGCCATTTTATGCATGGCGCGCTGTTTCTCTTCCTCGGCCCGTTTCTCGGCCTGTACGGCTTCTTCTTCCAGGCGCAAACGCTCATTGGCATTGTCCTTGAAGATTTGAACGGCATCCGACATCTCGCCGATCTCGTCAGTGCGTCCTTGCGCTGGAATTTCAACCTCAAGGTTGCCGTCGGCCAGGCTTTGCATGGAGTCGATCATCTGCCGCATGGGTCGGCCGAGCCGGAAACGAGTAAACCAGACGAGGAGGGCGACGACAGCGGTCAAAACCACGCCAACCACCACTGCAGACACGGTGGCGACGGTCGACAACAGACCGACCGCTTCATAGACGGCCCGGGAACTGGCTGAGCGGGCCTTCAACAGTTCGCCGTTGAGCGCCGAGATCCCTGTTATGGCGGGCCCGTCATCGATCTTGATGGCTTCAAGCACCTGCCGCGGCGTCTTGCCCTCGGCAGCGAGGTTTTCCGCAATGACTAAGGCGTCCGCATACTTCGCCAACACCTGGCTGATGCCGTTGAGCGCTGCGTCCTCTGCTTTGTTGACCCCGACTGCCCGGTATGCGGTCAGTGCAACGGTCGCCGAGCGGATCTTGGCCTGAGCCTTGACGATGCGGGGCCGGTCTTGCTGCAGTACATAACTCTGGAACTGATGGATCATGCCGCCATAGCCGATGGCGGCACCCAGCTCCTGTAGGTACCCGGTCTTGCGCGCGGGACCGCTTTCAAAGTCACTCCAGGTCCGGCCCATATCGTCGATGCCGCTCACGGTCTTGATGGAACTGCCGATGACGGCGACGACCGACAGGGCGAGCAGGACTGAAATAGCTGTGCCGAGGGTTGAAATCTTGAAATTGAACATGGAGGTCTCCTCCTAATATGCTGGAATGCCGTCTGTTAGCCGGCTGTTTTCCGGATCAGCGCATCCATCCGGCGGTTGGCGAGTTCGACCAGACTGAAGACATTGCTGGGTGTCTTGCCGCTGAATTCGTGGCGCTTATAGAAACCGCTGACCAATTGCTTGTCGTCGGTGCGTATCAGCAATAGGACGAGAGAATCGAGGACGTTCCCCGAATTGAGGAAGACTACGCTAGGCGTCACTTTGCCGCCCTTCGGATCGCTATAGACTTGCGTCGCCTTAAGCCCGGACGAGATACCGATCCGGTCCAACTTGGTTCGGAACACCGCCACCTGACCGAGGACGTCGCCGGGCGTCTTGTTCTTTACCGCCGACGGCGTCATCCCCTCGAGATGTTTTGAAATATCGTCGCTGCCCGTCATTGCCGGTCCCAACGTGACCAGGGCGGCATTGATGTTGGTCCACAAAGAATATACGTGACTGGGCGTAAGACCCAACTCCACCGCCCGTGCCGGCCCTGGCATGGCGGCCAAAACGATGGCAATGGCCATCACTGGCATCAACTTATGCTTCCACATGATTTTCCATCTCTTAGATAACGGATTTAGCTGTCTCGATAGGATCATCGCCTCGTTTCCTCCTATGATTGGATTGATTGGCCCGCATTGAAACCATTAGTGCGAGTAGTCCCCAATAGTTATTGTCTGCGGCTATTGACTTTGACAGGCGCTTGAGACGGATTTGTTACATGAACCGTTTAATAAACGGTAAAAAGTGGCCCAGTAATGACAATGTAAAGTTTTTGTTATCGACTTGTTATTTGGAATTATAAAAAACTACCTCTTGAGTTTGATGCGCCTTTAATTTCATTGCAAATGCAATTATTTTCAGCGGCGGATTTTGATGTAATAATGTATTTTAAATCTAATATTATTAGAATTTGTGTTCAATTTTGGTCCCGGGATGGATTACGCATTCAGGCATGCAAGCCATTTCCGACGTCAAATTGGTCGTAAGCAATCAATGTTTTTTCAAGTTTCGACGAGGCGCTACACCAAGCAATGCGTACCGATAGTCTCAACGCAACCAGGTCTATTCCAATACCGGGCATTGGCGTTTGAAGGCGCCGAGGGCATCGGCGATGGTATCAAGCGGGATCAGGCCGCTTGTCATGCCGAGACGAATTTGCACCGGTCCTGTGGCGTTCTCCAACTCGCGCAGGAACTTCCAAAATGTCCATCGCGCCCTGGGCCGGGCCTTGTTGGCGGAATAGCGCCAACGTCCGGACCAGTCCTCGCCGCCATGGAAACGCCAACCAACGTCAAGATATTTGCCCGTTGTAGGCTGGCCGGCATCGGTAAACAGAACGATGAGGTCGCCACGATCCGAGCAGCGCAGGATGAAAGCGGTCTCCTGTTGTTTCGGGGTGGCGGCGCAGACCAACTGTATGTCCAAGCCGCGAGACTGGACCATGCAATTGCCGAATTGCTGAGCGCTGGAATTTTGGGCTTTCATTTCGGCGACTTTTCGTTGGTGCGCGGCTATTTCCTCCGCTGTCGGCGGCCGCAACAGTAGGGAAATGCCATAACCGGCCACGGCCGCAATAAGCGCCGCTATGGCGAAATTCTGAAATAAACGCCTGTTGCGCCGCGATATACGATCCCCGGTCATATTGCCATCATGACGTCACGTCTCCGCTTCGAGCAATCCCCGATCAAAGGTGCGCCGCAAAGAAAGTGCGATAACAGTCTAAGTAATTGAAAACGTATTAGGAATGATCTCGTGTGTCGCGATCATCCCGGACCACGCGAAAGCCGATATGATCAACAGGGCTGCCGGTACCGCAGCCACCGGTGTAGACTTTGTCGACGAACACCGGCACATGGGCACGTTCATCGCCCTGTACCACCCTGTTGGGGCAAAGATCCGGATCAGTCAATTGCTCGATCGTCCAGGGTCGCTGATTCTCTTCGTCAGAGGAAAACCAGCAGGTCAGGGTCCATTCCCAAACGGATCCAGTCATGTCCGAAACCACCCAGGCGTTTTTCCCATTCCCCCCGATCGGCAGGGTTTTTCTGAACCGGCTCATCGCTGCCGTCTGGATCATTTGACGGTTTTCGATCAACTGTTCGATGGTGTCTTTCGTGAAATCCTCGCCGGCAAAGGCCACATAGGCCCATTCTTCTTCAGTCGGAAGTCGATAAGTGGTGCCGGACTTTTTGCTCAGCCATTGCGTGAACATAACAGCATCGTACCAGGTCACACGGGTTACCGGATGATCTCCCGTCTGGTAGGACCGGCGTTTGGCTTTGTGACTGCAGCCGCCGTCGCGGAAACATTCGTCCCATTGGTCGATTGTGATCTCATGACGGCTGATCTGAAAGGGCCGCTTGATGGTGACCGGCTTGGAATAGTACTTCCGTCCGAACGCGTTGGGGACCAGGATCGTAAGTTCGTAGTCGCCTGGAGCGACATCGGTCATCTCCAGCCCCGGCAGAGTGGGAACAGGCGGTCGACCGAACCACGTCAAACTCCAAACGAACGCGCCGATCCCAATCAGGCCAACTATGACTAAGGCAATTTGGGATCGGCGGCTCATTTGAGAGACTTCTTCCTCTAAGTTACTTGAGGGACTTCATGTACGCGAGAATGTCGGCCTTCTCCTTCGCAGTCTTCAAGCCGGGGAACCGTGCCGTGGTCCCTTTGAGAAACTGCTCCGGATCGGCCAAGAACCCAACCAGGTTATTATCCGTCCAGACAAGGCCGGAGTCCTTCAGGGCCTTGGAGTATCTGTAGCCCTTGATCATACCGGCAGGTTTTCCGGCCATGTCGAACAAGTTCGGCCCAAAAACCGTCTTACCACCACGTTCGAAAGTGTGGCAGACGACGCAATGCTTCTCCGCGACAATCATGCCGTCCTCAACGCTTCCGGCGGTGATTTGTTGCTGACCGGCACCTCCCAGGGTTTGGAAGTACGCGACCAAGTCGGCACGCTGGGCGGCTTTCTTGATGCCCCGGAAGCTCATCTTCGTGCCTTTGATGACCGACTTCCGCTTCTTGACGAAATCCCTGCAGTTGGATTCATCCCAGACCACGCTGGATGATTTCATAGCCTTGGAATACTTGTAGCCTGGCACCTTGCCGGCGGTCTTGCCGAGGATCCCGTACAGGTTGGGTCCCAGTTTGTTCTTGCCGCCTTCATTCATGGTATGACAGGCCTTGCACTTGTTGGCGACCTTCTTGCCCTTGGCAACATCGCCAGCAGCCAAAGCACCCGATCCCATCAACAGTAAGATACTCGCCGCACAGGCCGATAGTATTTTGACTATTTTCATAGCAACCTCCTTACTTGCAACGCCTTGGGCGATAATCACGAGATAGGCGTCGGCTTCATGACCTGCTTCATCAGATCATCGTTCCATTTGCCTTCCACCTTGAAGTGAGCCGCGGCCCCTTTCAGGACAGCCTCAATCAGGTTGTGATTCACATAGGCGTAGATGCCCGGCTGCAAGAACGTGTAGGTCACGGCACCAGCGGCACCGCCCGCGATAAACCACGTTTCCAGCCCGGTTTGCGGTACGTCCGTGAAGGAACCTCCTTCCCAGACATAGTCGCCATGCCCGCCGATCAAATGGGGCCGCGTGTCCCGGTTGGCTTGGGAATGAACAATCAGGACAGTTTCACCAACATTTGCGGTCAGCGCGTTGTCGCCGGTCAATGCACCGACGGCGCCGTTGAAGACGATGTGGCTCGGCGTCAGCGTCGCCATGGTCTCCAAGTAATCGGCATAGTCCTCACCGGCTGTGTCGTATTTGATGTATTCGCCATCTTCATCCTTGGCCAGGTAGTAGTCCTGTTCGCCGATGTAATAGGCGCGGTCATACCGGATCGGTTTGCCATCCTTATCCTTCAGGCCGTCACGGGGCAGGATCATGATCGCCCCGTTCATGCCATGGGTGACATGGTAGGGGATCATCGCGCCACCGGGGGCGCAATGGTATACGAACACGCCAGCCTTGGTTGCCTTCCAACGAAGGACGCATTCCTCGCCGGGGGAAACATGGGTTAGGCCGCCGCCGCCCAAAGCGCCAGTTGAGGCATGGAAGTCGATGTTATGTTCCATGGCATTGCTGGCGGGATTGACCAGGGTCAATTCGACATAGTCATCCTGATGCACGACGATCATCGGACCGGGTACCGAGCCGTGATAGGTTAGCGCCCAGATTTCCGCGCCCTCGTCATCGAGAACCATTTTCTTCTCTTCGATGACCATTTTGATCTCGACGACCTTTGGGCCGCCTTTGGCAACTTGGTCATGCTTGGGGAAGAAAGGTGGTGCCACCAGTTCCTGTTTCACCCGTGGCAGCTTTGCGATTTCGTCTTCCGTCATAGACGTCGCCGCCTGGGCTTGTGTTGTAGCCGCGTCGGCGATCAACAATCCGGCCCCAACAGCAGCAGGGACAGCCAGAAAATTCCTCCGGGTAACGTCCATCTGGTCATCGTTTGAGTTACTCATTTTCTTCTCCATCATCCAGACCAATAGATTAGTCGTCGTTTTGAATCCGTATTGCCGGCATTCATCCGAGCAATTTCACTATTAAAATTTATGGGATATCGAAGCAGTCGCCTATGCGACATCTTGCCAGTTGTGACGGTTTGCCGCAGGCAAATCGGGATGTTTATCTTGTTTCTGTTATTGACATGGCTGCATTGACGCAGAACGAAAATACGCTACGTCGTGGCAGTCAGCTTTCGGACCCCAGCGCTGAACGGCGGGGCCGACCCTCACACGCGAAATTGGGAACTTGATAACCGTCGGTTATGAGCCTGTCCCCGAATTACACGGCTGTCCGAAAGGACGAAGCCGCTAATTTCCCGCACTCAGATGCAGCGTGGCATCCTTCTCACGAAAATGCACTGAAAACCAGGATTCCAACTGTTCCGACAAGCGGTCCAGTTGGCCTTCGTAGGAGCCTCTTTCATAAGCTTCCATAATGTCGATGATCTGCTGCAACAGAGCTTCGTGATCAGCCTTGTGCTCATCATACAAATCATACTTCCGATCACGCATCATGCGTTCCTCAAGGGCAAAATGCGCGGCAATGCCGGCATGCACCTCAGAAAAGAATTCCAGGACATCATCAGTACTGGCGCCGGCTGAGATGTTGTCGTGCAGCGTATTGATCAAGGCGATCATTTCCTGATGCTCGTAATCAATGGCCGGCAGTCCGATCTCAAAATGTTTGTGCCATTCCAAAAGGGCCATGTTTGCCTCTAGTCGAAATCCCGATCGCTGTCAGGTGCCGTCATTCTTGCCGTCACGATCGAACAGGATAAATCCGCCGGTTTCGGCCCGAAAGTCGATCGCGACGTTATCGCCCCCGGCAAGGGAAACCTGGACAATGCGCCGAAAATCAAAACCGTCATCACGGTCGCTATCACGCAGCCGCAAATCCAGTTGGTAGTCACCAGGCTGCAGGATGATGCCCTCATAAACTATGGCTGGACCGTCGCCATGAAGTCCGGTCGGTTGCAGATGTTTGGCGAACAGGACCGAGCCATCGACCCGGATTTCAAAGTAGAGCGGAACCCGTTCCCGTGGGCATTTGTTGGGGCCACGCTGGTGCGGTGCAAGCTTTGCCATTTCCTTCCGGGTCCAGGTCTTGCATCCGCCCTTGCGGTCACCGGCATGGGCGAAACTGACCCGGATTTGCGCGGCGCCAGGGTCCAAATGACGGTAGGCGGGGGCATTGGAAAAAAACCCGAACAATAGTGCAATAGCGCCGTAAACCACGGCTTGTCCGGCGTATCTGGCGATCTTATTCACTGTGGGTCAACTCCGGTTGGACAGTCGCCGCGACCGTACCATCGGCCCATTTACGAGGATCGGGTCCGTCGTTCTGGGGCAATTGCTGCAATCGGGCCTGGAACGCTGCGGTAGCCTTGGGCAAGGCGGCGCTTTCAATTGGCGATGACCAATTGAAAGCGAGGCGCTCCCGCGGTACCCGGTTGCCTAGATACGGATCGCGCTCATGCCCAACCCGTGCCTGCAGCCAGTCTTGCCCAAATCGGAAGAAACAATCGCCGTCCCGGCAACCCGAGATCATCACCCCGTCTGCCAGTTTGCGCGATAGCGCATAATCGATGAAGGAGGGCGGCAGGGCCGCTACGCAAGGCACCTCGACGACACCCACTGTGTCATTTGCCGTCCCCTGGAGCGCGGCGCCATGATCACAACCGAACACCAACACCCGCGCATTTCCCTGCAGGGCGTTGGCTGCTGCCTGCATCTTGTCCTTCAGATCACTTATTGTCCGGTCGGCCAGCTGGATGCCCGGCGTCAGGCCGCCGCGGCGGCGGAACGGTGTTGAAGTCGGACAGGAACCGGCGCAGATACCGCAACTTAGACATTTTTCGGCATTTACCTTTGCCTCTAGGTCATAGCGGGCGCCATCGGTACGCATCATCATGTCGATCGCTGAGAAAGGACAATCCTCGGCGCAGCGACGGCAGCCATTACAATTTTCTAGATCCACCGTCGCGATGGCTGGCTTCTTGCGGCGCGGCGGCGACCAGGGCAGGGCCAACATGATCAAAGAGGCAGCAACCGCCGCGCCCCAGACCGGTCCGTCGCCCCACTGGTCCATCAGCGGATAGGCGAACAGGTAAAACCAATCCAAACCGATATCGCTGATGGTGTCGTTTAGATTGGCGATGCCCTGACTTTCCGCCGGCTTCAGCAGAGACAAGCCCAACAGCATGATGAAGGTGCCAACAGCTAGACCCCGGTTCGGATTGACTTTCGGTTTAGACACACGGACCAGATGAATCCACAAGATGAATAGCAAGACCAAAGGCAGAAAAATGTGCATGAAGGTCAACAAGGTGAACAGACGGTCGTCGACATGCAGTGGCGAGAGGAAATTCCTTGCAAAGGGTTCGCTGAACACGCCCAGCCAGTCCAGCCACTCGGATGTTTCGATGGCAATGAACTGGGCCAATTTGTCCCAGACCAGCCAATAGCCGGTGATCCCCGAGCCGATGACCAACCAGATGATGGGCATGCCGGTGACCCAGGTGAACCAACGTGGCCCCTTAAACCGGCCCATCGCGAATTCACGCAAGCTGTGGATGGCCAACATCAAGACCATGCCGTCGGAAGCATAACGGTGCAGACTTCGCATGACGCCGGCCAGATACCATTGCTCGTTCGTCATATGCTCGACCGACTGGTAGGCGTCCTCGGCACTGATATCAAAGAACAGATAGATGTAGATGCCGGAAACCGCGACCACCCAATAATAGAAGAATCCCAACGCACCCAATTGGTAGAACGGGTTCCAGCGCGGCGTGAAAAAATAGTCCAACAGCGTCTCTAGGCGCAGAAAAATACTGCGCAGGCCGTTTTGAACAAAGGTCATCAGGGGCGAACTTTCCTAGGTGCGATGATGTTGCTCTGGCAAAGCCGCTAGTGTGGTCTTTTCCAGCCGTTCTTGCCGTAGCCGAATTATGGCCCTGGCGAGAATAGTTGCCAATCCAAGAAGGCTGAGGGCGCCGATCACGATGGAAATGATGATTGAATAGTCTATTGCGTAAATGCTTCTTGTCGGATCGAAATACGTACAAAAGAGCACGATGCGATCCACTAGATTGGCCACATTCGTGTACTCTATGGGCTGTGCGTTGAACATGGACCGCAAGGGCTCCACAAGAGCTGGGGCCTCGAAATCAACGCCATATATCTGTTGGTAGACCCTGCCATCACCATCAAGTACAGAGACTTGCGCCAAATGGTCGAAGCCCCGCGCCGATGGGAAATAGATGAAGCCCAGATTGGCCGCTAGATCTTTGATGACACTTTCTTCGGCCGACAGAAAATGCCAATTGGGCAAATCAACCCCTTGCGAGCGGGCAAAGGCCCGCATTCGGGCGGGGGTATCGCCGCGGGCATCAAAGCCGATGGAAACGACGTTGAATTTGTCCTGACCAAAGACCTCCTGGGCCTCCTCCACCGCGCTATAGAGGGTTTGCACCAAGGTCGGACAAAAGTCGTTGCAGGCGGTGTAGATCAAATTGATGACCAACGGACGGTCGCGGAAGTCCGTCAGGGATACGGTTCTGTTCTGGCGATTGACCAGTTGGAACTCAGCAATCTGCCGCTTGACGGCGGCCTGGCTGTAGGCCACCGCCCGTTTCGCATCAAAGGGCGATACGTCCTCCTTGGCCGGCGCCGCTGGCACGGGCATTGTCCAACCAATCGGTAAGGCCAACGCGAGTAATAGCAGGCTGATCCTGAAAAACTGGGTCATCCCAAAATCAACCGGTCGGCAATAGCCGCGATCAGCAACAGGCTAAGTTGCAGCAGCGAGGCGAGAAAATTCTTGCGGGCGGTTTTTGGGCCAGGATCTCGGACCATGGCAATACTTCTTTCAATAAAGTAGACCCCACCGATAACCGCGCCCGCCAAATAAATCCACCCTGGTCCAAACAGTGCGACGACCAGGGACAACAACACCAACGCAACCGTATGGCCAAGGATGACCCAGGCCGCGACGCGGTCCCCGACGACGACCGGCAGCATGGGCACGCCCGCCTTGGCATAGTCTTCATGCAGGGTGGCCGCCAAACTCCAAAAATGCGGCGGCGTCCATAGGAACAGAACCACGGAAAGAAGCAGCGGCGCCGGCGCGATATTGGGGTCGACCGCGGCGGCACCGGCCAGAACGGCGAAAGTTCCGGCCAAACCGCCGATGACCACATTCCACCAGGTGCGCCGTTTCAGCCAGATCGTGTAAATAACGCCATAGGTCACGGCGCCGAAGAGAATATGAAAGGCGACAAAGCCGTTTGAAATCCATGCAGCCGCCGCGATGGCAAGGACCAGCAGGCCCATGATGCCGGCCAGCCAGGGCGCGCCGGCCCGAAAGGCACCTGTGACGAAGGGGCGGTTTTTGGTACGGGACATTTCCGCGTCGATATCCCGTTCCCAATATTGATTGAGAGCCCCCGCGCTGCCTGACGCGGCCAACACGGTGAGAGCAATGATCGTCAGCTCGATTGCCGTCAATTCGCCACCGGGGGTCACCGCATATCCGGCCAGCGTACAAAGAACAATGGCCAGGGAAATCCGCAACTTAAAAACAGACCAGATTTGTGCAATCACCGTTGCCATGATTCTATGCCCGTCACTTCAGTTTCCAATGGTCCGCTAAGGGAATTTGGGGAACTTGCAAAAGCCCCGCGGGCACTGATGTGCCCGCGGGAACTCTTGCTAACTCAGCGGCCAAACCTCCGACAGGTATTTCCAGTTCACGAAATAGTAGAGCACAAAGGTGACGAAGAATACCGCCACCAAAACGTACGTGCCTGGAACATGCAGGGTGCCCGCACTGCCGTAGCT
Source organism: uncultured Rhodospirillaceae bacterium (assembly GCA_964344935.1). Lineage (GTDB taxonomy): Bacteria > Pseudomonadota > Alphaproteobacteria. Next base: position 725,866 of record CAYFPL010000002.1, on the reverse strand, counting down.
GGATGCGGCGGTCTGCGCGGCGGGCATGGCCGGCACCAGAGGCGCGGAGCTTTCATCACGGCGTTTGCCGAACAACACCGAAAGCACCACGATGATGCAGAACAAGCCGCCACCGACGGCCGCCAGCACGGCAAACATGCCGTTTAGGCTCATCATCAGGAATGCGGCAGCGGGATAGTCAAAGGTCAGGGTGGCGTCGGAAAATGCCATGTCCCAGTGCCGGCGGGCGACGCCCAGGGTTCCTGCCCCCATCATGAAGACGGATGTACCGCCGACACCGATGGCAAACAGATAGGGCTGCCATTTCGCCAGACCGGGAAAGACTATTTCCCGCCTGAAAATCAATGGCACCACCAGATAGGTCATTGCCATGAACGCCAGTGTCGTTCCCGCCACGACGGTGGCGTGGAAATGACCGGGAACATACATGGTATTGTGCATGAGCAAGTTGATCTGCTCGGTACCCAGAACCACGCCTGATATTCCGCCCAGGAAACCGAACAAGACCAACGAAAGGAACATGCCCGAAAACGCGGGATGGCCCCACGGCGCCTTGCGCAACCATTCAAACAGGCCGCTGGTCAGGCCTCTGCGGCGTTGTGCCGCTTCGATCGCGCCGGGCACGCTCAAACCATGGATCATGGAACCCACGACCGCCAGATAGATGGCATAGGAGGTGTTGAAAACCTTCCATTCCGAACTGATGCCAGGCTCCGCCAGCATGTGATGGGCGCTGGCCAGTTGCAGGAACAGGATGTACATCAGGAAGGCAGATCGGGAGACCTTTTCCGACAACGGCTTGGCGCCCAGCAAGATGGCCGCAATTGCGTACCAGATTGCCACATGGGCCGAGACGTTAATCTGTTGGGAAGAATGACCCATGGCCCACCAGACGATCTTGTAAGTCACCGTGTCGATGTGGCTGATATAGCCAATCGACCACAAAAGCGTCGGGATCAATATGATGGCGCCGGACGCGATCGTGAAGACGGCGATGATAGCCGCCGTCAGGGCGCCAAAGGTGACCAACGGAATAGATCCTTCATAGCTACGCTCATCCCGGGCGATGACCAACGTGCCAAAGAAGATACAACAGCCGAGCAAGGCACCCACCGCGAACAAGATGATGCCCAGATAGAAATGCGGCTCGGCCTTTAAGGGCACATAGGACGTAAACATCACTGAGGATTCGCCCTGCAGCACGGCCACATTGACCATGACGGCACCGACGACCATGAGCACAAAGCCAACCCAACCGAGCCATGGTGTCGCCAAACGGCAATTCAATATGATCGCCGAAGCGAAATAGAGCACCGCCATTTCAAAAAATATGATCCAGAACAGCAGTACGTCTATGCCATGCGCAGTTAGAATTGCATAAAAGTCCTCGGCGCCAAGTAGATGAACCTCCGGCCAGCGCGTAAGCGCCACCAGTAGCCCGAGGCCGCCGCCCACCAATAGAAAAACCACCGCCGCAACGGCATTCGCCTTGATCAGCAGTTCCGCCGGCAGATGAACCTTGAGCCCCGTGTCGGGACAAGTTCGGAAACTATCGTTTATTGCCATTTTCCGCTCTCCGTACTTTCCGGCTATTTCTTATCAGTGACAAAAATCTTGCCGACCATTGTGTGGTGGCCGATGCCGCAGAACTCGTTGCAGACCACACTAAACTCGCCGGTTTCCGTGGGGGTCAGGGTGATGACCATGTCGTAATCGGGATGCACCTGGACGTTGATGTTCACCGGCTGTAGGGAAAATCCGTGTTGCCAGTCCATCGATGACAGATGCAGGCGGTAGCTTTGCCCTTTTTCCAGTTCCAGGGCCGGCCACCACTCCCACAGCCGCGACAGCAAATAAACATCGCTGCCGGCGGGAGGGCGCACCACCGGAATACCGGTGTCGCCGATTTCGCGAACCGTATACTTATCCACCATAGCCTCGGTTTTCGCCGCGAAGGCTTCCGGGTCTATGCGATAAGCTTCATTGGAAAGGTTCTGTTCGCCGACGATATGCCAATAGATCATGGCGCAGAACATCAACACGCCCCATGCCAATGACACCACGATCCAGATTATCTCAGGACCCGAAAGCTTTTCTTTCCACCATAGTTTGTCGGTAGGACTTGTAATTGCCATGAGTTCGCCCGCCTACTTTGCAATGGGAATGTTGGTGACTTCGATGATGCCCCAAATCACGTAAAACACGGTTGGTACAACCACCCCCAAGAACAGCAGCAGAAAATGGTTATCCAGCAGCCGCTGCATGAACGGCGGTTTTTCATCGGGGCCGTGATCGCTGTTTTGTTCTGCATCCGTCATTGAAAACTCCTTATGAAAACCGAGAATTCGCCGGTACTGATTCGCTCAAATCCCATAGCTCAATAAATGGCTTAACCGCTTTGTCTTCAGGTGTTTCAACTCACCTAGCCTGTGGTTTAAGATGCCGGCTATCAACTGGCATCGTCCATGATCCATATCAATCGACCCTTCCAGTGGCCGGTGGGGCACTCCTCGTGTTCATTGCAGAAAGCTTCGAATAATCGCGAAAGTGATGATCGCGATGGTTAGAATTATTATGAAAAAGACCACGGAACGATTGGCCAGGGGCTCCGCCCGGCGCTGCTCGACCTGCCGCAGTATTGCGTCGGAAACCATGTAGATGGCTATGGCGGCGATCGTATATGCGACAATCTCTAGCATGAGTGTTCTGCTTCGCCTTCCGCCTATGAAGACTTCGATTGTGCATCTTGGCCACTCAGATTGTGCCTGAGCCGCTCGACCAATTTATCGGCAGTGGTTTCGTGTCCGAAATAGTCGAGCATGCGTCCATTTGGCGCAATCAAGTAGATGAAGGCGCTGTGGTCCAGGAAGTAGTCGCCCTGTTTCACCTCTTCCGCATCCGGCCGCCCTACAAAGACGCGAAAACTCTTGGTCGCTTGGGTTATTTGTTCCGGGCTTCCCGTCAGGCCGAGCAGGCGCTCGCCGAAATGGGGCACGTAGTCCGCCAATACCTCAACCGTATCGCGGCCCGGGTCGACGGTAATGAACAGGGGCTGTATTTGCGCAGCCATCGCCGCGCCATCCTCATTGGCGGCCAACTGATCCATGGCCTCGGCCATGTTCTGCAGGGTCGCGGGGCAGACATCCGGACAAAACGTATAACCGAACGTCACCAGCAGGAACTTTCCGGGAAAGTTCTCGCGGCTGGTGGCTTTGTTGTGGTGATCGATCAGATCGAAGCTGACGTTCAGTTGCGTCGAGGCGCTCCTGTCGACCGCAGGCTTCGTGGTGGCAATCGCCTGCGCATTCGAATGTCTGTCCAATGCCTCATGTCGGAGCCAGAACCAGGTGCCGGCTAAAGTCAGGGAAAGCAGTGCCAATACCGCCAAAACACGCTGGCTGGGCCACCAACTGTATTTTGTCATCCGCCAAGCCCTCCCTATGAGGTTGACCGCCGAAGCCTTGAAATGACTATCCCGGCCCGGTTTTCGGTTCTCCCCTTGAATGCGTGCCGGGCAATGGACGCCGGCTGTTCTCCACACTCTTATTCGCGCGGTCATCCAAGAAATATCCGAAGACCAACGCCGCGATCCTAGCTCGCCGACGTTCAGACGCCGATGCCGCAAATTGACGCACCAATCCCGCGTCCGCCATCACCGGTTCGGATCCGAGAAACTATCTCCCATCGCCGTCGTCCCGGCACCGGATATTCAGGGATCAAGCTCGGCTGAAAAAGCCGACTGCACCGCTCCACACGTCCGCACCTATTGTCGGGGCATGCGAGATTGGTCCGGCCTGGTTTTGGTCCGAGGCTATGCTGCTTTCAAACCACTTCATTAGCCTGCAGTTCGGCGATATCGCTTTCTTCCAGGCCCAAGAGGTTGCCCAATATTTCGGCCGTGTGTTCGCCCAGTTGCGGGGGGCGGGTGATGTCGGCGGGGGATTGGGAGAGTTTGATGGGGCAGCCGAAGGTCTGATAAGTGCCGCGGCGGCCATAGTCCAGGTCTACGATCATCTCCCGCGCCCTCAAATGCGGATCGGCCAGGACTTCGCCGGTGTCCTGGCAGGCCCCACAGGGCACGCCGGCATCGCCCATGGCGCGCATCACCTCATGTTTGTCCCGCTGCCCCGTCCATTCCGCAATGACGGCGTCCAGTTCCTCGCGGTTATCCCAACGGGCCTCCAATGTGGCGAAGCGCGGATCGTCGGCCAGTTCCTGTTGGCCGATGACATCGAGGAAGGCGGGCCACATCTGCGGCTGGGCGAAGATGTAGACATAGTCGTTCGGTCCGCCGGGATGGCAGGGATAGATGGTCCCCGGCACATTCTGGCCCAACTGGTTGCCCTGGCGCGGCATGGGTTCGCCCCGGCGCTGATGGTCGCGCAGACTAACCCGGCATAGGTTGACCACCGCATCCTGCATGGAAACTTCCACGTGCTGGCCCTTGCCGGTGCCGTGGCGCTGTTGCAGGGCGGCGAGGATGCCGATGGCTAGATGCATACCCGTGCCCGAATCCCCGACCGAGGGCCAGAGATAGGTGGGCGGGCCGTCGGGATATCCGGTTACGCTCATGGCCCCGCCCATGGCCTGGGCAATGGGTTCGAAACTCTTGTAGTCCGCATAGGGACCATAGGTGCCGAAGCCCTTGATCGTGGCATAGACCAGGCCCGGGTTGATCTCCTTGAGGACGTCGTAGCCGAGGCCGAGGCGGACCAGGGCGCCGGGGGCGAAGTTCTCCACCAGCACGTCCGACTGGGCGATCAGCTTCTTGAACAGCTCCTTGCCCGCATCGGTCTTCAGGTTCAGGGTTAGGCTGCGCTTGTTGGCATTCAGAACCAGAAAGAACAGACTGTCGCCATGTTCGTCCGCCATGTTACGCCGGGCCACATCGCCTCCTGTGGGCTCTTCCAGCTTGATTACGTCCGCACCCAGAAAGCCAAGGATCTGGGCACAGGCGGGCCCGGCTTGGTTGTGGGTCATGTCGATCACGCGGATACCGTTCAGCGCCTGGCTCATGACGATTTGCCTCCTGCTTTTCTGATGACCCGGTAAGCCTAGCATCGGCCAAGCCGGCTTGCGATGCCTCCGCGCCACTTCTAAGCTTGCGCTCCGGCACGGCGTGCAAATTCATACAAATGTGGGGAGGCGATCATGGAATGCAGGATGGACGGGCGCAGGGCACTGATCACGGGGGGCAGCCTGGGACTGGGCCGGGCCATGGCGGTTGAGTTCGCCCGATCGGGCGCCGATGTCGCCATCGTGGCCCGGCGGGCGGAAGTGTTGGAAGAGGCCAAGGTGGAAATCGCGGCCGCGGCGCCGGATGCCAAGGTCACCATCCATGCCTGCGATATGTGCGACCCGGCGGCGATCAAGGCCATGCACGGGGCAGTGGAGGCGGAATTGGGGCCTGTGGATATCGTCGTCAACAATGCCGGCACCAGCCGGGCCATGGATTTCATGGAGATCACTGACGAATTGTGGGCCGAGGATTTGGAACTGAAGCTGATGGGCGCGGTGCGTCTGATCCGCTTGACCTTCCCGGGCATGAAGGAGCGGCGCTGGGGCCGGATCATCAATGTCCTCAACGTGGGCGCCAAGGCACCGCGGCCGGGCGGTGCGCCCACGGCCGTCAGCCGCGCAGCCGGCATGGCTCTGACCAAGGTACTGGCCGGCGAGGGCGCCCCCCACAACGTGCTGGTCAATGCTCTTTTGGTCGGCTTGATCGAGAGCGACCAGCATTACCAGCGGCATTTGAAGTCCGGCTCAAACGACTCACTGGAAACCTTCTACGACAAGCTGGGAGAAGCGGTCCCCATGGGCCGGGTAGGCAAGGCGGAGGAGTTTGCCAACATGGCCGCCTTCCTGGCTTCGGACGCCGGTTCCTACATCACCGGTACGGCCATCAATGTGGACGGCAATCGGGCGCCTGTCGTGTAGTTGGAAGTCCGGGCCGTCTATTCAGCGGCGGCCTTGGCGGCACTCTCATCTGGCAGCAGGGAGATCACGGTCACCTGGTTCAAGTCTGCGCCGTACCAGGCGCGGATCGCCGCCTCCCGCTGGCCCAGATAGCGGGGTTCGCCATCCTCCAGCACCATGGGCAGATCATGCCCTGGCACCAGGACGCTGCCTTCCCGCCGCCGCCAATGTTTCCAGATCGCTTCGATGGAGGCGCGGGAGACAGCGGCGTCATAGGACATATCCGCCGCGCGCGAGAGCAGTTCCGCCCGGTTCTTGCAGGCATCGCCGGTGAAGACCATGTCCTGTTCTCCGCCCGCTAGGACAAAGATCAGGCTACCCGGTGTGTGACCCGGCGCCATATGGGCTGTAATGCCAGGGAAGACCTCTTCGCCATCCGCGACGGCGCGCAGGGTGGGCCAGTTCTCCAGCTCCTTGACGTAAAGCTCCGGCACCGGGGTTTCGCCCCAGGGTTCCTTCAGCGACCAGTCCATCTCGGTGCGGGAGATGACGATGTTGGCATCCTTGAACAGGGTCCAGTTCAGGGAATGGTCGTAATGGGAATGGGTCAACAGGATATCGGTGACGTCGCCTGGCTTCAGGCCGCGATCCGCCAGTTCCGAAATCAACAGGGATCGCTGGCCGAAGGAGCCCACATCGACCAGGGCGATGCGGTCTTCATGTCGGATTAGTGCGATGGTGGAGAAGCCGAGAGAGCCGTGACAGACCGACTTGCCGGGAAATCCGTGCACAATGATGTCGATCTTATAGTCGCCGATGCGAAACCGTTTGCCTTCGCCGCTATTGCTCATCTCCTACCCCCATTCCTGCGCCTTGTTGCCGCCTGGTGAAATTGATCTAAACTTCCCGGCGGGGACCAACCGTTCATGGCAAGGGATAGATTACATGCGTTGCGAAGTCGTCGCCATTGGTACCGAGCTTCTGCTGGGCCAGATCGTGGATACCAACTCGTCCTGGATCGGCGAGCAATTGGCTCTGGTGGGGATCGATTCTCATTTCCAAGTCAAGGTGGGCGACAATTTCGATCGTATGGAAGGGACTATCCGCCATGCTCTGGACCGTAGCGACGCAGTGATTTGCTGTGGCGGTCTGGGCCCGACCCAGGACGACATCACCCGTGAGGTGATCGCCGCCATCATGGGGGTGGAACTGCGCCGCGACGAGGGGGTGGTGGAGAAAATCCGTCATATGTTCGAATCCCGCGGCCGGGTAATGGTGGACAATAACCGCCGTCAGGCGGATATCCCCGAAGGGGCGGCGTTGATACCTGAAATGCCGGGCACGGCGCCGGGCCTGATCTGCCCGGTGGGGGAGAAGGTGATCTATGCGGTGCCGGGTGTCCCGCACGAAATGCGCACTATGATGACGGGGACCATTTTGGACGATCTGCAGCGCCGGGCCGGGGAAACGGCGGTGATCCGCAGCCGGGTTCTGCGCACCTGGGGTGACAGTGAATCAGGCCTGGCCGAACGCCTGGCGGCGCGTATCGATCATCTCGACACGGCCGGCAACCCAACGCTTGCCTTCCAGGCCAGTGGCATCGACGGCATCAAAGTCCGCATCACTGCCAAGGCGCCTGACGAAGCCGCGGCCATGGACATCATCATGGCCGAGGAAGAGGTCATGCGCGGCTTGCTGGACGACGTCATCTTTGGTGTCGACGAACAATCGATGGAGACGGTGGTTCTTGATCTGCTGCGGTCCCGCGGCCTCACCCTTGCGGTGGCGGAGGGACTGACGGGGGGTGTCCTTTCCTCCCGCCTATCCGATCTCGACCCGGATATGGCCGTCTTTGTCGGCGGTGCCATCGGCGCCGATCGGTATGATCCAGCCCTGCCAGGCGCGCCTTCGGCCGCCAAGGCGGCCGCCAAGGTGCGCCAGGATACCGGCGCCGATATCGGTCTGGCTGTTGCCGCGGCAAAGGAAAGCGACAACCAGCCTGCCGGTACGGTTTTCATGCACCTGGCCATGGCGGGTGGCGATCAAGCCGGTACCGTATCCCTGCCCGGCGATCGCGCCCGTTTCCGCAACTACGCCGTCATCAACGTCCTGAATTTTCTTCGCAAGACCCTGGCGGGGGTCTGATTGGCACTAGCCAGTTGTTCCGGCCTTACTTGAGCCTACCCTCAGGCTCCTGGTTGTCCACGATCCAGAGCAGATAGTCCTCGCTGAGCGGCATGCCGTTAATATCGTTGATGGTTTGATATCGTTGATGGTTCTTCGGCGCTGCGATCACGCCGATTGCGCCACTACTTCTGTGGTACAGCGGCGCAGCTCGCGTAGGGCGTTGAGGTCATAAGGCCGGCCGCGATGCAGGGTGCATTGATTGTCCCACATGACCACGTCATTGTTGTGCCATTCGTGGCGGTAGATGAATTGGCGCTGGGTGGCGTGTTCGAGGAGGTTATGCAAGAACATCCGCGCTTCCGCAGTGTTAATGCCGTCTATCTCGCGGGTATGGATACCGATGAACAGCGACTTGCGACCGGATTCGGGAACAGTGTGCACCATGGGCCAGTGCACCGGCGGCAGGGCCGCCATCTCCGCCTCGCTGAAGCCGCCGCCGCCCAGCATGTTGCGGGAGTGATAGGCCCAATGTTCGGCGACCAATCCGTCCAGGCGCGTCTTCATCTCGTCGCTCAGGGCGTCGTAGGCGGCCCGCTGGTCGGCGAATTCGGTCTGTCCGCCGTCGGCGGGCAAATCGATGCCGCAGAGGATGGAAAACTTTGCCGGTGGGTCCTTGAACGAGCTGTCGCTGTGCCAGAACTGGTTGGCGATCAGGCTGACGTTGCGGATATTCTCCGCCGGCAGCACGTTGCCGTCCCCATCCACGTTGGCTAGGTCAATGACGTCCGGATTGGCCAGGCGGCGCTTGCGTTTCGAGCCCAAGAGCAGGCCCTTGTCGATGGGGCCGAAGCAGCGGGTCAGGGTCGCGTGCTGATCGTCAGTCAGGGGTTGGTCGGGAAAGACCAGTACCGCGTACTTGGCGATGGCCCGTTCGATGCCGGCAACGGTTTCCGCGTCCGGCGCCTGGCTCAAATCGATTTCCGTTATCCTGGCGGCGAAATCAGAAGTGATCGGTTCGATATTCATGGCCGAAATTCTATCACTGCGTCGTTTTGCACGGCCACAGAAACATTTCAGACGCCTTCCACTGGCGGCACTTTGCCGGCACGCGGGTCGATGGGAACCTGAGCGGCCAGACCGCTTTCCGCTTCGAATAAGGCGCAGGCCGCCAGCAAGGCAGCCTCGCCCCGTGGCTTGCCGACCACCTGCAGGCCAACCGGGCGGCCGTACTGGTCGAAGCCGCAGGGCAGGGACAGGGCCGGCGAGGCGGACAGGGTGACGGCCGCCGTCAAGGTGGAGGCCGCCATATAGTGCTCCAGCTTGACGCCGTCGATGGCAATTGGGTGGCGCAGGTCCACATCGAAGGCGGGCGTGTTGGCGCCCGGGGTGACGATCAGGTCGTAAGTGGTAAACAAATCCATGAATTGGCGGTAGAGCACGGCCCGCCCCCGCTCGGCCGCCGCGAGGTCAGAGATGGATTGCTGTAGGCCCAGTTCCGTGTTCCAGATGATGTCGGCCTTGATCTGATCCCGATGACTCTGCAACTGCAGTTCCCGATCAATCACGAACTGCTGGGAGCGCAGCGCCAGGAAGGTTTCTTCCACATCCGGTATGTCGATGCGAATTTCATCGACGGACGCGCCAATAGCCTCGAACGTCGCGACCCCGGCACGGCAGAGGTCGCGGGTTTCCTTGTCCACGGGCGATTGCCCAATGGTCTCTGCATAGGCCACACGGGTCGGTGCCTTGCCTTCGGCCACAGTCGCGGCAAAAGGAACTTCCGGGGCGTCGAAGGTCAGCGGGTCGCTGGGGCAGTGCCCGGCCATGGTATCCAGAAAAAGCGCCAGGTCCGGCACATTGCGGGCCATGGGCCCCTGGACGGAGAGGGGCGAGAACAGGGTGTTGACGGTACCGCGGGTAACACGGCCGGGGGATGGGCGCAGGCCGACGACGGATGTATAAGTGGCCGGCCGGCGCAGGCTGCCGCCGTGGTCGCTGCCATGGGCCAGCCAGATCTCCCCTGCGGCCAGGGCCGCCGCGCCGCCGCCGGTGGAGCCGGCGGGGGTGAGAGAGGTGTTCCAGGGATTGCGTGTCTTGCCAAAGACTTCATTGAAGGTGGAACCACCAGCGCCGAATTCCGGTGTGTTCGATTTGCCGATAACGATGCCGCCCTTGCGTTCGATCCGTTCCACCAGGGGGTGCGAGGCCTCGGGCACATGATCGGCGAAGATTGGCGAGCCGTATGTGCTGCGCACGCCTGCCACATCCGCCAGATCCTTGATCGCTACCGGCAGACCGGCGAGCCAGCCCGGCTCATCCGCCGCCTCGCCGCCCTTGCCTGCCATCAAACGCTTGGCATGTTCTCGCGCGCGGTCCAGGCACAACGTGGGCAGGGCATTGATGTCAGGTTCGACAGCGGCAATGCGCCCTTCGGCGGCATCGATCAGGTCCAAAGGCGTGATATCGCCATTTCTAAGTTGTCCGACGGCCTCGCAGGCGGTCAGGCGCCAAAGTTCAGGCTCCGACATTTTCCCCCTCCCTATGCGGCGGCAGAGTCTGTATCGCAGGTATCGCCTCTATTCCGCAGCGTCCAGCACCACCAACAGTTCGCCGTTATCCACCTGGTCGCCGACCGAGACCCGCATCTGTGTGACGGTGCCGGCGATGGGTGCCGTGATCCGATGCTCCATCTTCATGGCTTCCAGGATCAGGAGCAATTGCCCCAACTCGACCTCCGCGCCTTCCTCCACGTGAGTGGCGGTGACGTTGCCGGGCATGGGCGCCACCAGACCGCCGGTGAAGTCGGCCTTGGAGCGATCGGGGAACCGCGGCAGCTCCACCAGTTCAACGCCGCCACTGGGGCCGTGCACCAGGCGGCGGTCGCCTTCAGCAGTGACCATCAATTGCACCCGACGGCCGTCAATCTCTAGATCCACCTCGTCCTCATCAATTGCGATGACTGATACGGCGTAGTCATCCTTGCCGATGGAAACCTGAAAGTTGCCGTCACGCTGGGCCCGGTAGGCGAGATCGATCGTCTCGCTACCCACCGCATAGCTGACACGTTCGGGCGGCATGATGGAATTGCGCCAGCCGCTGGCAATGCTGCCCAGGACCCGCGCCTCGGACCGCCGACGGGCCTGGGCCTGGATGGCGGCAGCCATGACGCCATGATGCCGATCCTGTTGCGCGATCGCCCGCGTGCGGTTCGGTTGAACGCGTTCGATAAAGTCGGTTGTTGTATCGCCGGCGATGAATTCCGGCGAACGCAAGGTGGCGACAAGAAAATCGCGGTTGTTGGTGATGCCTTGTAGGCGGGTGTTCTCCAGCACGCGGGCCAGCCGGCGGGCCGCTTCCCGGCGATTGCCTGCTTTGACGATAACCTTTGCGATCATGGGATCGAATTCGACGCCGATCTCGCTGCCGGCTTCGATGCCCCCATCAAACCGCGCGTTGGAGGCAATGTCCGGTTCCCAGGCCAGGACCCGCCCGGGACTGGGCAGGAAGTCGTTCTCCGGGTCCTCTGCATAGATGCGGGCTTCGATGGCGTGGCCGTCGATGGACAGATCTTCCTGGCCATAGCCCAGGGCTTCGCCTTCGGCGATGCGCAACTGTTCCCGAACCAGGTCAATGCCTGTGATCTCCTCCGTGACCGGATGCTCCACCTGCAGACGGGTGTTCACCTCCAGGAACCAGAACTCCTCACCGTCAAGGAGGAACTCCACCGTGCCGGCTGAGGCGTAGTTCAGCTTCCGCGCCGCGGACAGTGCCGCTTCGCCCATGCGGGCGCGAATCTCCGGCGTCACGGCCGGGGAAGGGGCCTCTTCGACAATCTTCTGATGCCGGCGTTGGATAGAGCATTCCCGTTCGAACAGATGCACCAGATTGCCATGCAGATCGCCCATGATCTGGATCTCCACATGGCGGGACGCCGTCAGCCAGCGTTCCAGAAAGATAGTGTCATCGCCGAAGGCGGCGCCGGCCTCGCGACGGGCGCCGTCCACCGCATCCGCCAATTCCGCCTCTGCCTCCACAACTCGCATGCCGCGCCCGCCGCCTCCGGCGGAGGCTTTGACCAGGACCGGATAACCGATCTCATTCGCGGCGGCGGCGATGTCGTCGTGCGATTTCAACTCACGGGCCGGCAGGGTGGGCACGTCTGCGTCTTCCATCAGGCGTTTGGCGGACAGCTTGTCGCCCATGGCGCTGATCGCTTCAACCGACGGGCCGACCCAAGCCATGCCTGCATCCATCACCGCCTGGGCGAAGGCGGCGTTCTCGGCCAGGAAGCCATAGCCGGGATGGACGGCGTCCGCGCCGGTGCGCTTGGCGGTTTCGATCACCTTGTCGATGTCCAAATAGCTTTCGGCGGAGGTTCGCCCGCCCAGGGCGATAGCCTGGTCCGCCTCGCGCACGAATGGCGCGCCGGCATCGCCGTCGGCATAAACAGCGACGGTGGCGATGCCCATTTCGTGAGCTGTGCGGATGATGCGCCGGGCGATCTCGCCGCGGTTGGCGATCAACAGGCGGCTGATGGGCTTTCCGGCTACATCCGCCATGTGCCGAACTCCTTGGTGCCGGCCACGGTCTGGTTGTGGCAGACCGACAATGAAATGGCGATGGACGTGCGGGTATCCCTGGGGTCGATCATGCCGTCATCGGATACCCGGGATGTGGCGTAAAGACCCTTGGAACGTTCTTCGGCCCAATGCTCCACGGTCTGGGCGCGCTTGGCATCGGCGTCTTCGTCGAACTCAATGCCCCGGCGCTCCGAGGCGGCGCGCTGCACGATGGACATGACACCGGCCATCTGCTTCGGCCCCATAACGGCGATCTTGGCGGTGGGCCAGAGAAAGGTGAAGCGGGTGCCATAAGCCCGTCCGCTCATACCGTAGTTGCCGGCGCCGTAAGAGGCACCGACGATGATGGAGATATGCGGCACGGTTGAGTTGGACACCGCGTTGATCATCTTCGAGCCATTCTTAGTGATGCCGCCCTGTTCGAAGTCCGTGCCGACGATGTAGCCCGTGATGTTATGGAGGAACAGCAGTGGCACATCGATCTGGTTGCAGAGCTGGATGAACTGCGCTGCCTTTTCCGAAGACTCCGACAGCAACGGCCCGTTGTTGGCGATGACGCCGATGGGATAGCCATGCACCGAGGCCCAGCCTGTCACCAATGTGGAGCCGTAAAGGGGTTTGAATTCCTCGAAGCGGGAGCCATCGACGACGCGGGCAATGATGTCCCGGATGTCGAAAGGCACCCGCAGGTCTTCGTTGATGATGCCCAGCAGTTCATCCTCGTCATAGACGGGTGGGTCGGCGGGCAGGGTGGGGCCGGGGCCCTTCTTGCGCCAGTTCAGATGCGAGATCACTTCGCGGCAGATACGGATGCCGTCCACCTCGTCCTCGGCCAGATAGTCGCCCAGGCCCGAGGTGCGGGTATGCATATCCGCCCCGCCCAGGCTCTCCTCGTCCGCGTCCTCGCCGGTGGCCATCTTGACCAGGGGTGGCCCGCCCAGGAAGACCTTCGATTGCTTCTTGATGAAGATGTTGTAATCGCTCATGCCCGGCTGATAGGCGCCTCCGGCAGTAGAGGCGCCGAAAACCACCGAGATCGTGGGGATGCGCAGCTTTGAAAGTTCCGTGATTTCATAGAACAGGCGGCCGGATTCGGCGAAATGGCCGCCTTCACGGCGGATCGCCGCCTCCGGGTCCTCGCCGGCCTCGCCGCGCAGGTCGGCGCCGGCGGATTCGACGAATTGCACGTAAGGCAGGCGGTTCTCCCGCGCAATCTCCAAGCCCCGCATCAGCTTCTTGGCATTGAACTGGTTGAAGGCGCCGGCCCGGACAGACGGATCATGGCCCAGGATCAGGCATTCCGTGCCTTCGATGACGCCGATCCCCACCACGAAGCCGGAGCCCACGTTGAAATTGGAGCGCCAGGCCGCCAGGGGACTGATTTCCATGAACGGAGAGTCTCTGTCCAGAACAAGGGCGATGCGCTCGCGGATCGGCATCTTGCCGCGGGATGCCAGGCGCGCCATGGCCTCTTCACCGCCGCCCTGTGCAACATCCTCGTGCAGTTCATCGAGAATAGACAGCATCTCCAGCATTTTCTCGCGGTTGCCGCGATACTCATCCGAGCGCACATCGAGGGTCGAATCCAATACAGGCATAGAGTTACTCCAGATCTACCTTTGGGTCCCGGCGGTCCGGTTAGCGGCTGAGCGCGTCACCGTCCCGCCACGGTGATAGCTGGCCGGCGTAGACTTCCGGCCCCTTGCGAAAATGGGCCGCTTCTTCCAGGGTCTCGACGAAGGGCATGTCAGCGGGATAGAGCTTCTCGCCCCTGGGCCGGGGCCCGGATTTCGAAACATGGCCCTTCAACGGATGGCCGACCACTTCCTCGGCGATCGCCGCCGCCTCGATCAGCTTGTCCAGGTCATAGCCGGTCTCGATGCCCAGTTCGTGGCACAGATTGACAAAATCCTCTGTCGGCACGTGGCCGGCAGCGCGGCCGTTGCCGCAATAGGGGCAGCCGCCCATGCCGCCGATAGAAGTATCGAACTCGCGAACGCCCAATTGCAGGGCCTCGTAGTAGCTGGCCAGGGTGACGCCGCGGCTGTCATGCAGGTGCATGTGGAAGTCGATGATCTCGGGATACTTTTCCTTAATGGCCACGATGGTCTCGCGAACTTCGTGGGGCATGTTCCAACCCATGGCGTCGAGGAAGGAACACCGATTGACCTTGATACCGGCGTCATGCCATTTGCCCATCATCAGATCCAAGAGTTCCATGCGCTGGGCCAGGGTGAACGGTCCTTCGAAGTTGGAGCCGAAGGGGTTGCCCAAGCCCACGGCGCCGAACTCGGCATCTGCCTCCCGAGCGGCGGCGATGGCGGCATCCAGCCCGGCGATCTGTTCCGCCTGGGTCCGGTTGTAGTTGCGCCGGGCAAAGGTGTCGCAAAGCTCGACGTTGGTGCGGAAGCGCCGGCCCCGAACATCAATCTTGGGGTAATAGGCATCCGCTCTGTCGAAGCCGCGCTTGTTAAAGACGGCGGCGGTGTATTTCACGCCCGGCTTGGGCACGAAACGTTCGGCAATCTCCTCGATGCAGGCCATCGAAGGCGTCCATTTCGGATGTGCGAAGGAGCCGATGGAAATCACCTTGGCGCCGGTTTCGCCTAGGGCATCCAGCAGCCGTAGTTTCTCGTCCACAGGAATATCGGGGCTTTCGATTTGCAGCCCCTCGCGCATGGTGTCGTCGGTAATGACCACGGATTTCGGCAGCATGCTCATCAGGTTCCTCCCTTGCAACCACCCACTTATCTAGCAAGTGGCGGCGGCGCTGTCGAACCTGTCGGTGCGTCCGTTGCGCCTGATCGCGGCTTAATCAAATTGTCCGGCGATATGACTCGGTGAAAAAGAGGTGCTAGGCTGAAGCAACCGCGTTCGCGGCGTAGATCAGCGAGACATTGTGAAAGGAATTCCCTTGGAACCCGAACTGTTACGTCCTCTGCCCAAACCCATGACGCCAGAGGCCAAGCCCTATTGGGACGGCCTGCGGGACGGTAAATTGATGCTGCCCAAGTGCGAGGATTGCGGCAAGGCCTTCTTTTATCCGCGCATCGCCTGTCCCCACTGCCATTCCCGCAATGTGGGCTGGATGCAGGCCAGCGGCAAGGGCAAGCTGTATTCCTTCCAAATCGCCTACCGCGCCCTGAATCCGGCGTTCAAGATCCCGCCGCCCTACGTCCTGGCCATGGTGGAGTTGGAGGAAGGCCCCCGCCTGATGTCCAACCTGATCAACATCGAGCCGGACCCGGAAGTCATTAAATGCGACATGCCGGTGGAAGTGGTGTTCGAGAAACAAACAGACGAGGTCACCATCCCGCTGTTTCAGCCCGCTGGCTGAGCCGCGGCGCAAGCGACTGACCCTCGATAGAAACGATCTCTTGGAAGCGTAAAATGAAAGAATTATCAAACTCGGTCGCCATTGTCGGCGTCGATGAATCCGATGAAATCGGCAAGCTGCCTGATGTCAGCCTGACCAGCCTGCATCTCCAGGCTATTCACAATGCGATCGCCGACGCCGGCCTGAAGATTTCAGATATTGATGGCGTTTTCACTGCTGGCCAGCACTCGCCCGCCCTGCTGGGCGAGGCTCTGGGCATTCAGCCCCGCTATGTGGACGGCACTTCGGTCGGCGGCTGTTCCTTTATCATGATGGTCGGCCATGCGGTCGCCGCCCTGCATCATGGCCTGTGCGATGTTGCCGTGATCTCCCACGGCGAAAGCGGACGGTCCGGTACCGGCGTCACGCGCAGCCGCGATACCTCGTTGAGCGGCCAGTTCGAAATGCCCTATGGCTTTGGTGGCGCGCCCACCTATTTCGGCATGATCACCAACCGGCACATGCACGAGTACGGCACCACGTTGGAAGACTGGGCCCAGGTGGCCGTTTCCACCCGGGCCTGGGCGGCCCTGAACCCCAAGGCCATGTTCCGGGACCCGATCACGGTGCAGGATGTGCTGGATTCACCGAAGCTGTTCTATCCCTTCAATCTATTGAATATTTGTCTGGTGACGGATGCTGGCGGTGCGGTGGTTCTGACCCGGGCAGACCGGGCCAAGGATTGCGCCAAGAAACCGGTCTATGTGCGCGGTGCGGGCGAGGGAACAGAGCATACCTTGGTCACTAACATGGCCGATATGCCCATGAGCCATGCCACCCGGAATTCCGGCAACAAGGCCTTCGAGATGGCCGGCGTCAGCCACGGTGATTTCGACCACATCATGCTCTATGACGCCTTCACCTCCGGCCCGCCCATGATGCTGGAGGCCTTGGGCTTCTGCGAACCCGGCGAAGGTGTGCGGATGTTCGACGAGGGCCGCTCCAACCCCGGCGGCTCCCTGCCCATCAACACCAACGGCGGCGGGCTGTCCTATACCCATTCGGGCATGTACGGCATTTTCCCGATCATCGAAGCGGTGCGCCAGCAGCGCGGTGAATGCGGCGAGCGGCAGGTGCCAGGTGCCAAATGCTCTTTGGTCAATGGCATGGGCGGCATGCTGTCAGCGGCGGGGACAATCGTGCTGTCCCACGAGACCTAGACGATGCCATAGGGGGAGCGGAGCATGGAGTTCGGCGTTAGTTGCGCGAAGATTGACGAGGTCGGTTTCGTACGCCATGCCGAAAACCTCGGCTATGACTTCTGCTGGGTGACCGACAGCCACATGATCCGTTCCAACCCCTGGGCGGTGCTGGCCTTGATCGCGCAACAGACGCAGAAAATCCGCATCGGTACCGGCGTGGCGGTGCCAGGTCTGCGCCTGGCACCCGTGGCCGCGAACGGCATCGCCACCATCGCCCGCCTGGCGCCGGGGCGCACGTTCATGGGTATTGGTACGGGCAACACGGCCATGCGCACCATGGGACAGCGGCCGGCGACCATCAAGCAGTTCGCTGAATATATCCGTGTCGTACGCGCGCTATTGGACGGGGAAGAGGTGGACTACACCCTGAATGGCGAGACGCATCCGATCCGGTTCCAGAACACGGAACTGCGCTATCTGGATCTGGACCATCATATCCCCATCCACGTGGCCGGATTTGGCCCCAGGGCCCAGTCACTGGCCGGCGAGTTGGGTGATGGCCTGATCACGGGCATTCCCAGGGGCGGCACCATCCCCTGGGCCTTGGACAACGTAAGGACGGGGGCGGCGAAGTCAGGCCGCGATCTGGACGGCTTCAAGACCACGGCATTGGTCAACATGCTGATGCTGGAGCCCGGCGAAGAATTGGATTCCGAACGCGCCATTGGCGAATGCGGTTCGTCCATCATGGCGAACGTGCATTTCCTGGTGGATTGGGTGAAGGAAACCGGGGGCGATCCGCCCGATTACATCAAGCCCATTTGGAAAGACTATATGGCCTTCCACAACGAACGGGCGGCGGCGACCCAGCATCAGAAGCTGCACGAAAGCCATTACAGCTACCTCGATCCGGAGGAGGCCCGCTTCATCACGCCGGACGTGATCCGCACATTCTGTATCGCCGGCCAGCCGGACGAAATCGTCGAGCAGTTGCGGGAATTGGAGCGCCAGGGGCTGGATGCGATCAATTTCATCGCGCCCCTGAACCAGCAATATCGCATGGCGGAGGATTTCGCCGACAACGTCATCTCGAAGATGTAGGCAAGGGAGGAAGCACCATGGCGCTGACATTGGAGGAAGCCAACCGTATCGCCAAAGGCGCGATCGCCAAGGCGGAGGCGCTTGGCATCAAAATCAATGTTTCGGTCTGCGACACCGGCGGCCGGCTTGTGGCCTTTCAGCGCATGGACGGGGCCATGTGGGCCGGCGTTTACGGCAGCCAAGGCAAGGCTATTGCCTCCGCCTCCTTCGGCCGGCCCAGCGGCGATCTCACCGAACGGGCCGATCATCCCACGTTCCGCGGCATCACGGCCCATTCAGGCGGTGCCATGATCATGGGCCAGGGCGCCGTCCCCATCCTCCGGGACGGCGAAGTCCTGGGCGCCTGCGGCGTCGGCGGCGGCACTGGCCAGGAGGACGAGGATTGTGCCCAGGCCGGAGTCGATCTTTTGTAGTCGACGACCCGTCAAGCTATTCATCTGCATTATCAAGTACAGGAACATCCATGCCCGCGATACTGGACGGGATCACCATACTCGACCTGAGCACCGGCCCGGCAGCGGCCCTGGCCACCCAAATTTTTAGTGACCAAGGCGCCCGCGTGATCCGGGTGGTAGAACCGGAAGCACCGTTGTTTCGGGACGGCGGCTTTGTCATCTGGGATCGGGGCAAGGAACGCACGGCGATTGATTTCGACATTGATGTCGACAAGTTCGACAGCCTGACCGCCGGGGCAGATGTTCTGGTTGAGGATTTTGCGCCAAGCGACCCACGCCAAAAGATGGTGGCATACGATCGCCTGGCGGCGATCAAACCGCGCCTGGTCACCTGTTCTTTGACCGCCTATGGCAAGCACGGGGCACTCAAGGACGACCCGCCCATCGAAGATCTGGTGCTTGCCCGCATGGGCGTCCTGGGCGGCATGCCCGGTTTTCGGCCGCCGCCGGTGCATGTGGTGCATCCCCTGCCTACTGTGGGCTCGGCCATCCTGGCCTGTCTGGGCATAGCGTCGGCTCTATTGGCGCGGGAAAAGACGGGCCGGGGCAGGTCGGTAGAAACCAGTATGATGGCCGGCGCCCTGCTTTATCACCCCAAGGTGATCGGCGAGCATCTGGACCGCCATACCTTCCAAACTCATCCCTCTGGCAGTGCGCCATTTTACAGCCTCTATGAATGTTCCGACGGCAATTGGCTGCAGCTGGGCTGCGTGCATCTGCGTTTCATCGCCGCCGCTGCCGAGATCATGGGTATAGGTGACTATGTGGCCGAGCCGCGTTTCATGGGTGGTGGCGGCGGCATGACGCCAGAGGATGAGGAAGAAATGCGTCAGACCCTGACGCGGGTCATGGCCACAAGGCCGCTGGCGGAATGGGCCAACGCATTCGAGGCGGGGGATGTGCCCTTTGCCCCGGCCCGGCGCACCCGCGACGGCATGACGGACCCCCAGGTGATGCACAATGGCATGGTGGTGACCCTGGACGACCCCGACCGGGGCCCGGTGACGCAGATGGGCGTGCCATTGGCTTTCAGCAAAACCCCGGGGGCGGTGACCGGACCGCGGGCGGCCGCCAATGCCAACATCGCACTGGATCAGATTGCCGATGACGTGCAGAACGAAGAGGGCGACAACCCGCCACCCCTGGACGGCGTGCGCATCCTGGAGATCACCAATCTGATCGCCGGCCCGACCGGCGGCCGTCTGTTGGCCGATCTGGGCGCCGAGGTGATCAAACTGGAACCACATACGGGCGATCTCTCACGGCCCATTGGCCGCACCTATTTCTACAACCTGAATTTCAACAAACGCTCGGTCTCGGTAGATACCGGTACCGAACGGGGCCGCGAGGTGGTGCAGCGGATTGCCGCCTCGTGCGACGCTTTGCTGGCAAATCTGCGTCCCGGCGCCACCGCCCGCATGGGCATCGGCCCAGAGATCAATCCGAACCTGATCGAAACTCACCTGACAGGGTATGGACCAACGGGTCCCTATGCAAAACGGCCCGGTATTGATCCGTTGGCGCAGGCGCTTATGGGCATGTCGCGCGCCCAGGGAGGGGCCGACAATCAGCCGGTGTTCCCGGCACAATTGGCGCCCACGGATTATACCACCGGTGCCATGGGTGCTCTGGGCACGGTTCTGGCGCTTTATGCACGCACCAGGCACGGCACCGTGCAGCGGGTGTACAGCAACCTTTTGAATGGCGCAGTACTGCTTTCGTCGGCCTGGTTTTCAGAATACGACGGCCGGCCCGAACGGCCACTGGCCGACCGAGACCAGTATGGTCTGAACCCGTTCCATCGTCTTTTCCAGTTGCGCGATGGTTGGATCTATGTCGCCGCCGATGACGACGTACAACGCCGCGCATTGTGTAATGTGGCGAAGGTAGCATTGGTTGAAGAGACCGCCGACGGCCACCCGAACGAAACGCCTTTGGCCCAGGCGCTGGCAGCGGCCCTGGCCTCACGCCGTCTGGACGAAACTCTGTCGGCCCTGAAGGCAGCAGGCGTTCCGGCCGCCGAGGCCCAGGCCGGCGACAGCGAATTGTTTCTCGATGATCCCCACACACTGGAGAACGACATGGTGGCAACGGTCCGGCACCCGACAGCCGGCCGTCTTTCCGTCGCCTACCGCTATATCCGGTTCGGCAACACACTCGATCGCGAGTTAAGACCCACGCCGCTGCTAGGCGAGCAAACCGACCTGACGCTGCACGAAGTGGGCTTTGATGCAGAGGAAATCCAGGCCCTTTACGAGGCCAATATCGTCAAGACCGAAACGCCCTAGTCCAGTCCGTACAGCGCCGCCACGTTGTGGCGGGTGATCTTGGCCACATCCTCTTGCGGTACGTCCGCCATGATCTCGCCTAAGACTTCGCGGGAGCAGGGCCAGGTGGAATCCGAATGGGGATAGTCCGCGCCCCACATCAAAGTTTCTACGCCTAGGATATCCCGGGTCAGAATGGCGGCGCGGTCGTCCTCGATGGTGGCGAAGAATTGGCGCCGCCAGATTTCCAGCGGACGGGCATCCATGAATGGCTCTCGGCCAAAGCGGTTTTCGCGCGCTACGCCTTGGTCCAGACGGTCCAGCCAATGGGCCAGCCAACCGGCGTTGAATTCGCTGACGACGAAATTCAGTTTGGGAAATCTTTCTGCTACACCCCGACAAATCAGTTCCACCAATGTCCGTTGCATATTCGCGGCAGAGCCGGCATAGGCGGCCAGTGGGTCGGGCGGCACCGGCCGCAGATGTTCCGGGACATAGGCATTGCAGCCCACATGCATAGAAACCGGGATGCCGGCTTCCTGGGCCACGGCCCAAATGGGGTCATAGCGAGCGTCGGAATAGGGCGCCTCGGCTGGCGAGGTGCAGGGGATGCAAACACCCTTGAAGCCCTTAGCGATGACACGCTTGAGCTCCGCCACGGCCGCATCGAGGTCCTGCACCGGCAAGGCAGCCAGGCCCTGGAGGCGACCGCGTCCGTCGGCGGCATAGTCGAACACCCAATCGTTGTAGTTCTTCTGACATGCCACCAGCAATTCCACATTGGGCAGGCTGAACATGGCGAAATAGCCGGGATAGAGGAGTTCCATGGCAATGCCGTCGGCATCCTGATCCTGATGCCGGGCAGCGCCGGAGCGGATGCCCTCCCGCAAGCCGGCAAAACCCTGTTCGAGGATCTCGACGATCGCCGGATCCGTCAGGTCATCCACTTCCGGCTTGCGGCCAGTGCGGCGCACCAGATTGGCGCCCTCCCGCAACCGGAGGCCCGCCAGACCCAAGCGGCCGGCACCGGTGCCCTGCAGGCCGCGGCTCGGTATGACGATGGCATCGACCTGGTCTTCGGTGTCCATGACCCGGGGTGCTTCGTCACCGAACCGTTCGGCCAGGCCGGCAAAGACCTCGGCAGATTCCACGACATGGCTGTCGGCCGAAATCAGTGGGTTCATGATGGTCCCCTAGTCCTTGAAGCGTCCGGCCTGGGAATTCTCGATCGTGGCGGTGGACAGAACATTGAGGTCTTTGTCCATGGTTTCGAACAGCCGTCCGTCCGGGGACTGCATGGCAAAAAACACCAACAGACCGTCCGGTCCGGCGCGCTCCATATGTACATCACCGCCGGAACTGCGGGCATAATCCCCAGCCTTGCGCACCAGGGTCTTGGTCACTTCCCCATCCTTGCCGATTTCCTTTATGTGCTGCTCCCCTTCGAGCACCAATGTCGTGGTGGCGGCTAGATGCCGGTGGAAATGGCAATAGGCATTTGGCGCCCATTTCACCAGCAAATCGATAGCGCCCAGCTCCGGCTGCGCTGCCAGCACGGTAATTGCGTAGTCGATTGGGTAGTCGAAGCGGGAACTGCCCTCGAAATGCGTCCAATCAATGTTGCTGGTGTCAAAATCAAACTTGCCCGACATATCTCCTCCGATGTTGTTTTGTTATGTGATCCCCATTGGTGCCCAAAGCCTAGCATCCATGCCGTGCTCTCGAAACCTGGATATGATTGGCAGTCTATTTGCTGTCGAAAACGATGACCGTATCTTTGGCGCCGTCCTGCAGTCGTTGCAGGTGATAGGCGCAGATCGGATCGCCGCCGCGCAATTCGCTCGCCTTTTCGAACAGTTCTTTGGCACTGGCGGTATCGCCCCGATCCAGGGCGGAGAATGCATCCCGGTAAGTTGTCAGCCAATCAGAATCCCGGTCATTTTCCGTCAAGGGCTCGAATGTCTGGACAAGTTCCTTTTTGCCCTTCAACTGCACCTTGCCCGTTTCGCGTGCCAGGATATCGGGGCATTGTTCGTGGGTGGAACCGCTGATGCAGATACGGGTATCGAGATACTTGTTGATGCCTTCAAGCCGCGCCGCCGTATTCACGACGTCGCCCAGACCGGTATAGTCAAAGAAAATGTCACCACCGTTGTTGCCGATGATGGCTTCGCCTGTATTGATGCCGATCCGTGTCCGCATGAATCCCAGTTTCTTGGCCTGTGGACGCTGTCTGAACTGCTGGGCGTATTCATCCAGGGCCAGTGCGCAGCGAGTGGCCCGTTCGGCATGATCTTCCTGCGCTACGGGGGCGCCAAACATACAGACCAGCGCATCGCCGATGATCTTGTCGATGGTGCCGCCATGGTCCAGGGCGATGCGGATCATCCCGCCCATGTAATGGTTCAGTTCTTCAAGGGTTTCCTCTGGATCGTTGCTTTCGACCATATTGGTGAAGTTCTCGAGGTCGGTGAACAGAAATGTCGCCTCCCGGCGCGTGCCGCCGGGGCCAACGGCGTCGGGGTCCGCCATAATCTCTTCCGCCAGGTTGGGCGAAACATAGTTGGCGAAGACCTTTTTCAGGCTACGTCCGCTCTTTTCGGAAACGAAAGTACGGTATGGATAGACCGCCATAACCGTCAGTCCCAGCGCCAGACTGGGGAGCAGAAATGGCAGCACCAGTGAACTCTCGAAATTGACGACAAAGCTTAGGCTGACTAGGCAGAGCAAACCCGCACACGTGGCCAGAGCCGTAGGCAGGGCGAAGATCGAAATTGCCAGGGCGCCCAGGACCGAGATCAAGAGCGTCATGGTGTAACCGACGTATTGGTGCGCCAACTGCAGGTCGCGGTTGTTGAGAATATTGTCGATGACTGTGGCCTGTACGAAGATACCTGAAATGGTTTGAGTCAAATCAGACGGGGTAGACGGGGCAGGGGTTGCCGAGCCCGTGCAACGTGGCGCTGTATTGCCCTGCAGATGATCAGAGATCAGGCGGCCGGACGTGATCTTGCGGTCTTCCGTGTTCAGCAATGTACCGAACAGAACGATCTTTCCATCGAAATGCCGCTTGAGATAGTCGACGTTGCCGTTCTTGTAGCAATGCCAGATATCGACGAAGGAATAGGCCGGAAAGCTGTCCTGCCGGGTGGGGAAGCGCAGTATCAGGTCATCTTGGCGTTCGAATAGCCATGATTGAGGTGTCGGCGGCAGCGGAGTCGGCTTTGCCTTGATGCCACGACGCCAGCTGTTCTGGTATCGGTTCGCGATTTCCGCTGCGAACGCCTTCTCTAATCGAATCCTGTTGTCGCGATCCCTGAGGGGCACATCGCGGGGAACGCTGCGGATAATGGCGTCGCTGTCGAGGGTGACATTGAGGGAGCGGATGTTGGGTTTTCCGACCGCCCAAGTCTGCAAGGGCGTTGGAACCAGGGACTTCTCGCCGCCAATGTCGAGCGCACCGATCACGACGCTGCCTTCCTTACGTCCCCGTCTGAGTGCCTGGATATATGGTTTTTCGTACTGCTTGTTTGCGACGAATTTTGTCGGCGAAGTCGGGAAAACCACGTCAAGGCCGATGCCCAGGGCGCCGCTGTCGAGAACCGCCTGAAATATTTCACCAATTTGCGGTGTCCACAGCACCCGCGGCGTTCCCGCAAAGGGTTGCCGTAGATAGGTCGCCTCGTCAAAACCGATGATGACGGCCGGGGCCAGATCACTCGTGGGCTGTTCGGGCAAGAGATGGGATATCCAATGCCCGAAGTCGATCGACCAATGCTTCAACCTCATATTGAGGTCGCCAACATGGAGCACCAGTGTGATCACCACAGATGCGATCACCGCAAAGGCGTGACGTTTAACGTAGATCAAGGATCACAGCGCGGCGCAGCAAGGGCCCTTGACCCGCCACCGCATCAGCCGCGATTTGGAGGTAGACCTTTTCATCATCCATTTCGACGACATAGGTCTTGTCATTCTCCAAGGTGATGCCGCGTTCGTAAAAATCTATGCGGGCATTCTCCGCCGGCAGTTTGGTCACATCAAGCCCGAATATGTCGCCCAGCTGGACGGATTTGGGCGATTTGCCAAGGAAAAGAATGACCGGTTGCGTGCTCATCAAAACCCGTTTCGGCGGTGGTGACGATTTTGCTTTCACCTTTTTCTCGGCATTGGGTTTCCGGCCCCTAAAGACGACGGCCGCAGCCGATTGCGCCGAAGCTGTCTTGAGCACGAAATCGCCCTTGTGGCAGTCATCCGATTTCTTAACTGTGACCTTGGATCCGACGACAATGCTCTTCTCTTTGCCGACGGTCACGCTGCCGCCGACGATCTCCTCATTGGTGCAGGAATCGAAATAGCTCAAGGTAACCTTGCCGTTCCGGCCCAGCTTGATTACCTGTCCCGGCAACAACAGGTCCATGAATTGGATCTCTGTATCCGCGGCCTCAATTTCCTCGACAATGGCAGTGGGGGCACCAGATTCCTGGCTGTTGGCCGGGCCGCCGGTGCCAAGGACAGTCATTATCATTGCCATGGGAGCAAAGAAAAACGTAAAGAAACGCACGAGCTTGTTCTCCTGTACGAGCAACATGAGATCATTCCGCCCTTTTGTCATGCTAACACATTGCCGATTTCCCTATGTAGGGAATAGTGATTTCCGGCTTTGGCTTGCATTATTGCTCAGGCCGAAGCGGTCTCGCTATGTCGGTCGTCACTTGCCATGCCGATCCTTTTTGTGTTGCTCGTTTCTTAAGGTCGGGCTCTGTGCGCCAATATCAAAGGTTATGGCCGCGTCTGAAGCCATTACCATCAGTGGCCGCGAACTCTGAGCTTTCGATACATCCTACCGCGACGCGGACAAAGATTCGCTGTCTGTGAGACGGTGCGCGATGTCGCGGGCCCTGGCAGCTTGTTCTTCCGCCAAGCGGGCGCAAAGGCCCGTGTACCGGGTGGGATCCAACAGAGTGTTGATGTCGTCGGGAGAGAGATGACTGGTGATACGGCTATCGGCGGCCAACAGATCGGCAAAACTAACCTCACTTTCGGCCGCCGCCTGGGCTGCATCATAGACGATGTCGTGGGCCTCCTGCCGGCCCACATATTCGCCCAGGGCCAGCATGATGGGTTCCCCCATGATCAAGCCGCCGGAAAGATCTAGGTTGGCGCGCATGCGTTCCGGCCGCAGCACCAGGCCCTCCGCCAGCACCCGCACCCGCTCCAGGGTGTCGCCTAGTAGGATACAGACCTGGTTCTGGGCGTGCCGCATCATCAACGACGTCTGCCGGTTGGCCTCATGCTCGGTCATCACCGCCTCGAGCGCCAAGGGCACCATGGTGCGGATCTGTGCGCCGTAGGCCATGACGTCCTGGGATAGATGCGGATTACGTTTCTGCGGCATGGTGGAACTGCCTACTGTGCCGGGGGAGATCGGTTCCTCTACCTCGCCGAATTCCTGTTTCATACCGGTATAGATCTCGTGGGCGAACTTGCCGCAACTGGCCGCCAGCAGGGCCAGCACCATGATGTGTTCCGACAGATGATCCATGATGCTGCGCGCCGGCACGGCCATGGCCGGCATGTCCAGATGCGCCGCCAACCGGGCCTGCACCTCCAGGCCCCGCTCGCCGAAGGAGGCGACGGTGCCCGCCGCGCCGCCCAACAGCGCTTGGAACACCCGGGGTTCGCATTGCTCAAGGCGTTCCACATGGCGGGCGAATTCATCGATCCAGACCGCCACTTTCAAACCATAGGTGGCCGGCACCGCATGCTGTCCATGTGTGCGTCCAGGCAGGGCCATGTCCTTGCTACGTTCCGCCAGGTCCGCCAGGGCGGTGAGGATGTGGCCTACTTGCCCCAGGAAGATCCGGTGTGCCTTGCGCAATTGCAGCAGATCGCCGGTCTGGGTGATGTTCTGTGTGGTCGCACCCCAATGTACATAGTTGCCGGCATCGCCTTCGCACAGGCGCGAGAGTTCCCAAACCAGGGGCACAAGGCTGTGCCCGGTACGTTGGAAGCCCTCCACAAGGCGATCCCTGTCGAACAGGCTGAGATCACATTTTCCTATGATTTCTTCCGCTGCATCGGCCGGGATCATGTCCAGTTCGGCTTCTGCCCGTGCCAGGGCCGCTTCCACATCTAGCCATGCCTGCCAGCGGGCGTCCTGCTCGAAAAGCGCTGCAATTCCTGGGTCCCGTACCCGCAGAGAGGTTGGGTTACCCTGTTGCATGATGTCGCCTCCTATTGCCGTAACATTGTCCATATGGCGCATGGGCGAAGAATGCCGTTGACGGCCGCCCCGCCCCGTGGTGCGGTTTGATATCTGTTGAAAATAGTATCATCGATCCATGATCAACGGAGAGAGCCATGGCGTTCCAAGCTGTCTCGCCCAGCGAATATCCCTGGTACGACTACTCCAAATACTCGTTCTCCTTGGGCATCGCGGCGGGCGAAGGGGTCTATCTATCGGGACACACCGCCTCTGAATATGATCCGGAAGCTGGCCGCATTGTCATTCGCGGCGGCATGGCGCATCAGACCAAGACAGCCTATGCCAAAATCGGCGCCATATTGGAGGCGGCTGGAAAGTCTTATGGCGATGTCGCCCGGATCGTCGAATATGTCCGTCCAGAAGGTATCGATCGCTATAGCGAAGCCGCTGGCGTGAGGGCGGAAACCTTCAAGGGTCATGCTCCCGTAATCAACACGGTCCCTGTCGGCGCCCTGCTCAGGCCGGAGGCATTGATCGAAATCGAAGTGACCGTCCAGGACACCACTCCGAAGCAGGCCGGCGGCGTGTTTCTCGCGACCGTTCAGCCGGTTGATGACGGCGGCAGGGTCATTGGGGCAGGCGATGTTGCGGCCCAAACCCAGGCCATTTTCGAAACTGCGGGCAAGACATTGGCGGCTCTCGGCCTGGATTTCACACATGTCGTCAAGACCGTGGACTATGTCACTCCGGCATCGCTGGCCGAATACAAGGCGACGGCGGATGTCCGACGTGCCCATTTAGGCCCGGTCTATCCGGCCGCGACCGGTATCATCATGCCCCGGCTGCTGCATCCGGACGCCCTGATCCAATGTGATTTCATCGCGGCCCGCGAAATGCCCCAGGCGGTCAACCCAGGCTGGCAGCGCTACGAGAAATTGACCTACAGCCCCGGGGTAAAGGCCGGCCGGTCCCTTTATCTCTCCGGCCAGGGTGCCATCAATCCTGAAACAGGCGCACTGGAACATGGCGGCGACGTGGTAGCCCAGGCCCGATACACCTACGAAAATATTCTGAAGGTGCTCTCGGCGGCGGGCGGGAGTGTTGAGAGTATGGTGAAGACCATAGAATACATCACGCCGGCGGCGCTGCCCCGTTACCGCGAAGTCGGAGGCTTGCGGTCGGAACAGCTCGCAAAACCGTATCCGGCGGCGACAGGCTTGATCTGCGATAGGCTGTTGCGGGACGACATGCAGATCGAGGTCGATGCCTTTGCGGTGCTGGAGGGTTCATGACCGCCGCCCTGCTGACGGACGAGCTGAAATCCTGGATCGGTCGGGAAGTTCGCTACATAGCTCGCGAGGAACTGGGCCGTGCCTCGATTAGGTATTTCGCCCTGGCCATCGACGATGAGAATCCTCTCTACCAGGATGATGAATTCGCCCGTGCGGCGGGCTATCCCTCGCTCATCGCGCCGCCCACTTTCGTGGTGGAGACCTGTCAATATGCCCACGGCGAACCTGACGAGAACGGTTACATGGGCCATTCCTGGGATCTGCCCATTGAAGGATGCCGCATGATCAGGGCCGGCAATGACTACGAGTTCCTCCGCCCCATTCTACCCAGCGATCGAATTTCGGTGACCTGGACTTTGGAAGACATAGTTGAACGGCGGCGTTCTGCCGGCGGCACGCAGCTTTTCGTGACCACGGTGGCGCGGTATTGCGACGCCGACGACGAGCTCGTCGCCGTGAACCGGGAAACCACCGTCTATCAGCCTTTGGCGGATGCATGATGACGGATTTTGGAAAGGCGGTGACCGAAGTACGGCAAGGCGAAGCCCTGCCCGTCCAGGAACGGACCGTCTCTTCGACGAACCTGGTGATGTATGCCGGCGCGACTTGGGATTGGCACCGTTTGCATCACGACCAGGCATTCGCCGAGGACATGGGCCTGCATGCGCCCGTGATCGACGGCCAAATCTATGGCGCCCTGTTCGCCAAGCAGGTGGTCTCGTGGCTGGGTGCCAAATGGTTCATACAAAAGCAAAGCTTCCGCATGCGCGCCATGGCCTTTGCCGGCGACAGCCTGCAAACGGAAGGGACGGTCGCCGAAGTGCGCGGGGACGGCGTCGTCATCATCAGCCAACGCATCCTAAAGGGCGATGTGGTCATTGCCGAGGCGACGACCGAGGCAAGCCGGCTTTCCTAGCCGGGTCTTCTAGTCGAGAGGGCTGTCGAGCAGCCCGCTTAATTTATCCTTCAGCTTGCCCCGTTCCACCTTGCCTGTGGAGTTGGAAGGGATCTCATCGACGAAGAAATAGCGACGCGGCCGCTTGAAGCTGGCCAGATCAGCGCTCTCAAGGCAAAACCGATCCAGGGCCTCCGCCTTCAGATCCGGCACCTTTGCGATCACGGCGGCACAGACCACCTCGCCCCATTTGCGGCTCGGCAGCCCGACCACGGCTACATCGGCGATGGCGGGATGATCGAACAGCAGGTTCTCCACTTCCGAGGGATGCACGTTCTCGCCGCCGCTCTTGATGGTATGATCCATACGCCCCTTCACGGTAATGAAGCCTTCGTCGTCGGCGAAGGCGGCGTCGCCTGAATGGTACCAGCCGTCCCGCAGGGCGGTAGCGGTGCGTTCTGGCAGGCAGAAGTATTCCTTCATGATGGAAGGACCGCGGGCGATCAACTCGCCTTCTTCGCCGGGGGCGGCGACATCGTCGGCGGATCCGGCATCTGCCTTGATAATCCGCACTTCCATGCTTACTGCCGCCTTGCCAACGCTGCCAAGTTTGTCCGGGTGGCGGCGGTAGTCGCAGGCGGTTGTTGTCAGACCTTCGGTGAAGCCATAGACGTTCAGGAAGGATTTCGGGAACAGGGCCATGCAAGTGCGGGTGATGTCGTCGGCCAGGGTTTGGCCGCCATAGAAGCCGCATTGCAGGCTGGAGAGGTCGTATTTTGACAGATCGGCCTGAGCCATCATGACCATCTGCGTCGGCACCCCGTGCAGGCAGGTAAGGCGCTCGGCCTCAACAAGGCCCAGGGTTTCGTCGATATCGAAGCCGCGGGTCAGCACATTCGTGCCGCCCAGCATGACGAAGGGCAGAAACTGCAATTGCAGTTGCGCGATATGGAACAGCGGCTTGTTGTTCAGGATGCTGTCGTCGTGCTGGAAATCGCATTCCAGGGCCATGATCATGGCCCCGAACAATTCCGCCTGGTGGGTGCGTACAACACCTTTGGGCAATCCAGTGGTGCCGGAGGTGTACATGATGAAGGCCATGTCATCGAGGCCGGCGCCCACCGGGGGTTCCCGGTCCGAGGCGCCCGAAAGGAAGACTTCGAAGGGCAGTTCGTCCCCTTCCGGGCTGATGCCGATATAGACCAGACGTTCGACCGTTGCTAAGTCGTCCTTAATCGCCATCACCGGTTCCCGCAGCGCTTCCTCGAAGACGAATATCCGGGCACCGCAATTATCGACGATGTATCTGATTTCGTTGGCGGCCAGACGGTAGTTTATGGGTACAGGTACGCCGCCGATCTTCAACAGGCCATAAAACGCAGTGACCTGTTCCGGCAGATTCCAGGTCAGAAACGCAACCCGGTCGCCCCGGCCGATGCCCAGACCCATAAATGCATTGGCGGCCTTGTTAACCTCCCGGTTCCACTGTCTGTAGCTCCACCGCCGGCCTTCGAATACCAGCGCCGTCTTGTCAGGCCAGCGAATGGCCGCTTGCGTCAAGGTCAGTCCTAGGTTCATTGTCTGTTTGCCTGGGAAGACTGGGAAAAGCACACTCTAGCACACCCCGCCCGACGGCTGGACCGGGGAAGGCCGGTCGGATCGTTGGCCGCTCGATACTGTCCTGGTCGTCCGTCGTCACGGCCGCGGTGGTCGATATGACCCGGCACGGTCTAAGACGGCGTCATTCTACGTGGTGCTCGAAAGCAAACCCAACGAGGATCTTGTTCACTGCGCTGTCGTCATCGGACAAGGGTAGTCCTAGTGCCTCGAACTCGACCCAGCTTTTGTCGGCGAATTTTGCATTGCCATGCCAGCGCAGGGGCAATTTCTGTTCCGCGATATGTTGGAAAGTGGGCGTCACCAGATCGCGCCGACCACTGCCGTAAACGTCGGAGAAATATCGCCCGGTGATATCCCTACCCATGGCACTGGTTATTTCCGTGCCGATCACGCGCCATTGGAAATCCATGACGTCGCCAGGGATGACGTCGGCCAGAGCCAAAGAGGCGATCAGGTTCTTCGGCAGCGTCTCGGGACGGAAGTCAGTGCGCGAGGGCAGCGTCCTATCACCGCGCAGGCGCCGCCAGAACTGAAACAGTTCGCGCAGGATTTCTGCATCCAGACTTTCCAGGCTAGGATCAAGTATGAAGGAGAAGTCGAAGCCAGGTTTGTCAGCCAAGTGAAAACAATTCCACGAATGTAAATAGCGCCAAAATTGTTATCTGCAAGTTGGCTGCAGACCTACTGAACCCTAACACGTATTCGTCGGTGCACCACCGGAGAATATAAGGTCATTCTAATCAATTACGGCGGGTTAATGCTTCATGCAACGATAAATGTTGAAAGGTTGGCGCCCTTCGTCTCAGATATTGATAGAGACGGCGAATTGTTTCGATAATTCAGGAAACCGAAACATTCTGCCTTGCCGCGCCGGCACAAAAGGATTGACGGCGCGAAGCAAGAAAATTGGTTTGAGGACGGCACTAATATGAGATTTGGCATTGGCCAACCGGCAACGCGAGAGGAAGACAAGCGGCTATTGCTGGGCGGCGGAAGGTATTCAGACGATATCAACCTGGCCGGACAGGCATATGGCTATCTCCTCCGTTCGCCCTACGCCCATGCCCGGATCCGGTCAATTGATGCAGATGCCGCCCGCGCCGCAGCCGGCGTGTTGGCGGTATATACCGGCGCTGATGTCCGTGCTGCCGGGCTCGGCGGTATGCCGTGCTTTGCCGCCAAAGCCATGCCATTGCAGCGTCCGGACGGCAGCGAGATGTTTCAGCCCCAACGCCCCGCGTTGGTGCAGGACAAGGTTGCCTTTGTCGGTGATTACGTTGCTTTCATCGTGGCAGAGACGAGAGAGCAGGCGCGCGATGCCGCTGAGTTGGTCGAGATCGACTACGATCCGTTGCCTGTCAACACGGATACCCGTACCGCCATGGCATCGGATACACCGGCGGTGTGGGAGGATTGTGCCGACAATATCTGTTTCCAGCTTGAAATGGGCGATGGGGCCGCGACAGACGGGGCCTTCGCGGCCGCGCATCACATTACGCGCATTGAATTGCCAATGCCGCGGGTTGCCATCAATGCGATGGAGCCGCGGGCGGCATTGGGAGCCTACGATGCCTTCGAAGATCGTTACACCCTCTATTCCGGCAACCAGTTTCCTCACGATATCCGCGGCTGGCTGGCGGAGGCGGTGCTCGGCGTGCCGGAGAGCCGCGTTCGTATCGTCAGTCCTGACATGGGTGGCTCGTTCGGTTTGCGGGCCTCGATATTCCCCGAAATGCCATTGGTTCTTTGGGCGGCGCGGCAGCTTGGCCGGCCCGTAAAATGGGTCAACGAGCGATCGGACGGCATCCTGGACGAACAGGCCCGTGATTTCTTCATGACTGGGGAACTGGCCCTGGATGGTGATGGCCGTTTCCTTGGTCTGCGGGTGAATGTGGTCGGCAATATGGGCGCCTATCTGTCCAACTTCGGGCCATTGCCATCATTCGGTAATCTCGCCGGTGTGGCGGGTGTCTATTCCACGGCGGCGATCCACGCTCGGGTGACGGGCGTTTTCACCAACACCGGTCCGACTGGCCCTGTGCGGGGCGCCGGGCGGCCAGAGGCGACATCGCTGATAGAACAGATCATCGACAAGGCCGCGCGGGAAATGGAAATTGACCGAGTGGCAATGCGGCGTATCAACATGATACCGCCCACTGCCATGCCTTATCAGACGCCGCTTGCCTACAACTACGATTGTGGGGAGTTCGAGCGCAACATGAATCAAGCCCTCGCGATGGCCGACGCCGCGGGCTTTGAAGCGCGCCGGGCAGAATCTTCACAATCGGGACGGTTGCGTGGCTTGGGGATTGCAAATGCCATCGAGCCATCCGCCGGTATGTTCGACGAAGGCGGCGAAATCCGCTTTGACCGTCAGGGCAATGTGACCGTCTTGATGGGGACCCATTCCCACGGCCAGGGACATGAAACTGTGTTCAAGCAGTTGATTTCTGAACGACTCAGCCTTGAATTCGAGGCCATTCGATACGTCCAGGGCGATACGGATCTGGTTGCTTATGGTCATGGCACCGGTGGTTCCCGCGTTTCGGGCCTGGGTAGTGCGGCACTCCTGCGCGCGGCTGAAAAGATCGTCGAAAAGGGCCGCCGGATCGCTGCCCACAAGTTGGAGACGGCGGAACAGGACATTGAATTTGCCGATGGGCGTTTTGTCGTCGCCGGAACCGACCGGGCGCTCGATATCCGTGAGGTCGCCGCCCTGGCGTTCGACCCGGTCGCCCTGCCACCGGACATGGATAGCGGCCTCGCTGAATTTGCGACCTTCAAGCCCCAGGGGCCGACCTTTCCGAACGCCTGTCATGTGGCGGAAATCGAGATCGAGCCAGAGACTGGAATCTTCCGCATTCTGCGCTATGTCGCCGTGGACGACGTTGGCACCGTACTTAATCCACTTTTGCTGAAGGGCCAGTTACACGGTGGCATCGCGCAAGGGGCGGGCCATGTCCTTGGCGAGGAAATCCGTTGGGATGACGACGGCCAGGTGCTGACTGGATCCTTTATGGACTATGTCATGCCGCGGGCGGACGATGTGCCCTTCTTCGAGATCGAGACGAACGGCGTACCCAGCCCCCGCAATCCACTCGGCGTCAAAGGGGCGGGCGAGGCGGGTACCGTCGGCGCCCTCGCCTGTTTGACCTCTGCCGTGCTGGATGCCTTATCTCCATTGGGTATCGAGGATATACCCATGCCCATCACGCCGGAACGCCTTTGGCGGACGATCAGGGATGCTT
This sequence comes from uncultured Rhodospirillaceae bacterium, assembly GCA_964344935.1. Lineage (GTDB taxonomy): Bacteria > Pseudomonadota > Alphaproteobacteria. Next base: position 691,639 of record CAYFPL010000002.1, on the reverse strand, counting down.
CCGAACGGACACCTGCTGATTGACAGGATTTTGACCAAAAATGGTGACGGCCAGGCCGGCGCTTTATCGTTTTTGATCCAACTGGCTTTGACCGAAAAACACTTCCCGAGTTTCCTCGCTGGGGTTTCCGATCACTTCCTTGTCTTTCAGGATCGCCATGGCCTGCTGTACCGCCGGCCGTGCCTCAACTGCCTCGAACCATCGCTTCACATGGGGGAAATCGTCGATCTCGATTTCATGCAGCCAACGCACCTCGATCCAGGGATAGACCGCCATGTCGGCAATGGAATAATCGCCGGCAAGACAGGGAGCGTCCGCCAGACGCTTGTCTAGTACGCCGTAGAGGCGCTTCGTTTCATTCTGGTATCGCGCGATAGCATAGGGGACCTTTTCCGGCGCGTAGCCAAGGAAATGCCCGCATTGCCCGAACATAGGCCCGATACCGCCGACCTGAAAGTGCAGCCATTGAAGTACTCGGTATTTGCCGGCCAGGTCCCCAGGAATGAATTGGCCAGTCTTCTCGGCCAGATATTCCAGGATGGCGCCGGATTCAAACAGTTGCAGCGTCGCACCGCCGTCACTGTCATGGTCGACGATTGCGGGGATGCGGTTGTTGGGGCTGATCTCGAGGAAATCCGGTTCGAACTGTTCACCCCTCAGAATATTGACCGCGCGAATCTGATAATCCAGGCCACATTCTTCCAACATGATCGCGATCTTGCGACCGTTCGGCGTGGGCCAAAAATAGAGATCGATCACTGCTTAGGCCTTCATAAGTGCCAGGGCCTGCGCCACCTTGGCGCGGTGAAACTCCGGTGAGGCATCACCTACGTATGGCACTTGATAGTCGCGCCGTACGGACGGCCGTTGCAGCGCCCCGTCGAACCAGACCGCCAGATTTGGCCAATCGCCGCGCCAGTTACGGCAAGGATTCTCCGGCAGATCGTCGTTGCCGCTTGCCATGCCGTCCAAATAACTGATGCCCTGCAGGAGACCCACATCACCGATGTCAAAGCCCGACCAGCCGTCGCATTCCGCTTCCAACAGATCGAAGGCGCGCGTGATCTTGGGCCACAGCCAGGTGTAGAGGTCCGGCCGCCGTGCGTTTTCCTCGCGCCAGCCCTCCATACTCATCTGCACAGCGAAGTCGAAGATGCCATCGCCGATACCCAGGCGACGAAGGGCGTCGAAGCGTTCCCGCCTGGCCGTCGGATAAAGCCTGTAGTCCTTTGATTGGCTGTCCAAGTATTCCACGATCACCTGGCTCGGATACAAAACGGCGCCGTCGTCGGCCACCAGGGTAGGTACTTTGTTGAACGGATTGATGTGGCTGATGTCATATTGCCCCTCGACCCAGTCGCCGTTCATATGGCGAAACGGAAAGGTGGGTACCAACTCCACGTCTTCGCTTAGCCCGGTTTCATGCACGGAAACCAAGACTTTGTGAACGAAGCGATGAAAAGGCGAATAGAACAGCAGCATTTGACTTCAGTCCCGTTGACGAGGCAGATCGACGCCGACGGCAGATCCGGCCTGCACCGGATTGTTGGCCCGACGGGCGGCGAATTCAAGCTGTCTTATGAAAAGCAACCCGCGTGCGTCCACCAGGGCGGAGAACCCCGCAAATCGCCCGTCGCCAACATCTCCTTTCAACGTCTGGACAGCTAGCGGATATTCCACGCGGGGATACCAGTGTCAGGAACCGAAAACCCGCTTTAGCAGGTCGGTTGTACGCTTGGCGGGGTCGGCCCGGATTGCCGCTTCCTCTTTGGCGACATAGTGAAAAATGCCATCCATGGCCTCTTGCACAACGTATTTCGTCAGGTCGGCTTTGACATCGGGTACCAGTGGAAAGGATTTGTATTGGGCGATCATGGCGTCATAGGCGGCCACGGCGCCAACGTCCGATAGGATTTGATCGACGATAGGCGCCATGCGTTCAGCCAGGGGTGTCGCCATGCGGCCCTGAAAATAGCGGGTCGCGGCATCGTCCGGTCCTTCATAGATGCGTCTCACATCATCGAGAGTCATTTCGGTGATGGCCTGAAAGAACAGTTCCTTGGCTTCAGGCGCCGCTGCTTCCGCGGCTCTGTTTAGCCGCAACTCTAAATCGTCCGCCAGGCCAGCCATGCCAAACTTGCGCAACATCTCTTGTGCCTTCCTAAGAGTATCCGGCAAAGGAATGTGAATGGTGTCGTCGCCGTTGAAGCCATCCAGCGCGCCGACCTGGCCTACGACGCGTTCGGTGCCCACGCGCAGAGCTTCCTTCAGGCCGCTGCCAATTTCTGCATTGCTCAAAACACCGCTTGAAGCGGAGCCGTCATTGGTGATGCCCTCCAATGTCTTTTCCAGCGCGCCTTTGGCTTTGTCGAGCCAGTTTTGCGCCGAGGCAGTTTGCAAAGGGGGCGTCATGAAACAAAGCGCAAGGCCGATTGCAATTGCTGTCGTTTTCATCGTGAACCACTCATGAGTTCCTTGGACGCGGTGTGCCCTCGAATTCCGGTTCAGGGGTTTCGCCGGTAAGCGCCGTCGCCATCGGTTAATTGCGGACATGCGACGAATTTAGCCGTCAATTCTCCGAGAATCCACGGGGCCGGCAATTCAGCTGGGCATGCTTGGCCGGCCAGACCACATGAATGTAGAGTTCGCTGTCGGTAGACGAGAATAGAGGCGATCGTTGACGGTTCTTGCGGACATTCGAATGGCGGCGCGTATTGCGGCGCGGGACATGCGTGGCGGTGTGCGCGGCTTGCGCCTATTGGTCGCTGGGACCTTCATTGGGGTTGCGGCTGTGGCGCTGGTTGGGGGCGCCACGCAAAGCCTGATCGATGGCGCCCGCCGGGGTGCGCTTGAAGCGGTTGGTGGCGATCTCAGCCTGCGCCTGTTTCACCGCCCACCCAGCGATGCCGAGCTCGCTGCCATCCGTCGAGAAGGGAACGTCAGCGTCGTTGGCGAGTTGCGTCCCATGGCGCGCGCCCTCAGAGACGGCGCAGCCGAAGGTTCGCCTTTGCTGGTCGAACTCAAAGGCATAGACCGGCAATACCCACTTTACGGTACCGTGGAAATTCGACCGGCGGCCAATCTTTACCAATTACTCGACAAAATTGATGGTGTTTACGGCGCCGTTGCCGATCCCGCGTTGTTTGACAAATTGGGCCTTGAAGCCGGAGACAGCGTGCGGATTGGTGATGCCCGATATCAATTACGTGGTGCGCTTGTGGTTGAGCCGGACCGCGCCTTTCGCGCATTTACATTGGGGCCGCGCGTCATGGTGTTGGGCGAAAGTTTTCCCGCCACGGGCCTCACCGCTGCGGGGGCAGAGATCTACTATTATTCCCGCATTAAGCTATCCCCTACATCGAATGCGGTTGCCGCCGCAAAGGCGGCGATGGCGCGAATTGATGAAGCTTTTCCGCAGTCGGGGTGGCGTATGGTCAATGCTCATGACGGCGTGCCGGGGGTAGAGCGAACCTTGGCCATGGCGCATGTGTTGCTGCTTTTCATCAGCCTCGGCGTGATGCTGGTCGGCGGCGCAGGTATTTCCGGCGCGGTGCGGGCGCATGTGGAAGAAAAGATGCGGTTCATTGCGATTCTAAAGTCCATTGGCGCGCCTGCCGGCATAGTTGTCTCGGCCATTGGGCTTGAAGTCCTGGTAGCGGCCGCGGGCGGCGCCGTATTGGGTGTCGTTCTGGGCGGGTTCGGTCCCGCCTTGGCTGCTTTCGCATTGACCGATCAATTGCCCTTCGCCTTGGATGCCACACCCAGCATGAAACCCATGTTGGCGGCAGTGTTATTCGGAGTCTTGGTGGCGGCGCTGTTTGCCTGGTGGCCTTTGTTGAGGGTGCGCCACATGAATTCAATGGTATTGCTGCGCCGACGGGTTATTCGTCCACCGCGGAAACTAGGAGTACTTGGTTGGCTGGGCACTGGTGTCATTCTGTCAGCGCTCGTGGCATTGGTGTTCTGGGTGTCTCCGATGCCCGAACTGACCATGGGTTTCTTGGCTGGGGCGGCGGCACTGGGGGCGTTCTATTATGCCCTGGGCGTTTGCCTATCACGTTTGGCCAAGGTTCTGGCCAAGAGCAAAGGCGCCAACGTGCGCCTTGGATTGGGTAATCTATTTCGGGCGGGCGCACCCACCGGCCCCGTTGTCATGGCGCTAGGCCTGACACTTACTTTGCTAGTGGCATTGGACGGCATTGGCACCGCTGGCAGCCGGCATGTTCAGGAGACGCTACCACACAGCGCGCCGGACCTCGTGGCATTCTCACTCAAGCCTGGTGTGGCAACAGATCTTAGTGAGCAACTGACGGCGTCGGGAATTGTGGAACGCCAACGCGTCATGCCGTTTCTTCATGCGCGCGTGCAGGCCATCGGCGGCACATCGGTGCGCGAACTTAAGATTCCTGCATCCATGAACTGGGTGGTCAGGGGCGATCGCGGCGTATCGTTTGCCACCGAACTTCCCGATGGCATGCGCTGGGACGATGAGCAATTGGAACGCTCTGGTTTTTCAATGGATTTAGGTGTGGCGAAGAAACTAGGTCTTCGCCTGGGAGATGCGCTTACCCTAAACATTAGCGGCCAAGTGCGAACCGGCTTGATATTGAACTTTCACAATGTGGATTGGAGCCGGTTGGACTTGGATTTTCCTATCGTCGCCACACCGAACACATTTTCCGGTATCCCGTACACCTATGCGGCGTCCCTAAAGGCCAAGCCAGGCGAAGCAGAGACGCTTGAAGATCTTCTTAAAATCAGCTTTCCCGAAATCCCCTTGATACGTGTGGCGGACGTGTTGCAATCCCTGGGCATGGCTTTGGATGCCGTGGTGACGGGTTTGCAAACCGCGGCGTCCCTATGTGGACTGGCCGCCTTGGTGGTGCTGGCCGGCAGTGTGCTTCAGGGGCTCAGAGAACGCACCGACGAAGCCGTGTTGCTCAAGGTGTTGGGCGCGAGACGGCGCCAGTTGCTGGCCCAGTTGGTCGTGGAGTTTTCCGGCCTTGGTGTTCTCGTGGCCCTAACGGCAGTGCCATTGGGTTTGGCGATAACATACGGTGTGGGCCGCGCGGCAGGGCTTGGTGTGACAAGCGTGTCATGGACGGACAGCGTGGTGTTGGCCTTGATGGCGATCCTGGTGACGCTGGTGGTTGGCTTGCTTGTAACATTTGGCGCATACAATGCCGTGCCCGCAAGAATCTTGCGCGACGACCGGCTTTGATTGCTAGCAGAGCGCTTAAGCCGCGTGGCAAAACAGGCATTGAGAAATTGCGAGCTATTCAGCGGCTTAAACCCAAGCTGCCGGCGCGATGGTGATCCAATTTTGTGGCGGATACGTACTAGATATTGTTTGTTCCTGGCCAATACTGGCAACTGGTCTTTTGCTTCGATAGAATTGCGGGTCACATGACAAATTTTCGCAATCGCCTGTCGATCATACCAATCATTGCGTTCCTAACGGGCGCGATTTGGAACGGTGCTGGCGACGCCACGTCGACCACGCGGCATCTCAATCCCCTCGAACTATACGGTGACGAAATACTTTTCGACGTGGAACGAAATGGTTCGATCATCGGATTTCATCGGACGCACTTTGAATGGATCGACGACGGGCTGCATGTCAGCAATCAATTTCAGGCTAGAATCAAAATTCTGTTCATCAACGCCTATCGGTTTCTTTATGATTCCAAAGCGATCTGGTCCAAGGGGCTTTTGCAGGCATTGACCGTAACCGTCGATGACGATGGCGAAGACTTTGCAATGCGTGCTACGGCGGACAAACACGGCATACAGATCGAACACGGTAAAGCCAGCTTTCGGGCTGTGGGCACCTTGTTTCCGACCAACCATTGGAATTCCAAGGTGATCTACGAAACTCGGGTACTGAACACCTTGACAGGGCGGATCAACCAAATCCGCATTACACCGACAGGTCGTGAAGAAGTTGCGACTGAAGTCGGTCCCGTAATGGCGACGCGTTATCGCTACACCGGCGATCTGGAGACAGAGGTTTGGTATGACGACACGGGACGCTGGGTAAAGCTGCGCTTCAATGGCAATGATGGGACACCCATCACCTACCAATGTCGGCGTTGTCAGGGCGGCATTACGAAGGTCAAGATGCCGTGAGGCCGCCGCGAGATGGCGCTGTCGCATGGGTCACAGGCGCGGGTAAGGGCATTGGCCGGGGGTTGGCCATACGCTTGGCCGAGGAAGGTTGGCGAGTCGCTGCAAGTGCCCGATCCGAAACCGACCTAGAGAATCTGTCGGCGGCCTACCCGAATGGACGGATCAGCAGTTTCCCTCTGGATGTGACCGATGGCGCCAGAACAAATGATGTGGCGGCGGAAATCGAGACGCGATTAGGTCAGCTTGATTTGGTCGTCTTGAATGCCGGTACCCACGCGCCGACGCCGGCGAAGGGGTTTTCTTCTGCCACCGTGCGTCAATTGGTCGAGACAAATTTCATGGGTACGGTTTACGGGCTGGAGGCCGTCATCCCTGGCTTCATTGCCCGCAAGAGTGGACGTATCGCCGTGGTATCTTCTCTAGCCGGTTATCGAGGTCTGCCCTCTGCCGCGGCTTATGGCGCGACCAAGGCAGGCCTGATTAACATGTGCGAGGCCCTGCGGCCGGAATTGTTCGCCGAGGGCGTCATTCTCCAAGTTATTAACCCGGGTTTCGTGAAGACGCCGCTGACCGACAGAAACGAATTCCCGATGCCGTTTTTGATGTCGGTTGACGATGCCGTTGAGCAAATCATGCGCGGCCTTCGCGGAACGGCATTTGAAATTGCCTTTCCTTGGCGCTTTGCATTGCTTTTGAAGCTGCTGGGCAGCCTGCCGGATCGGCTTTACTTTGCCCTGACGGCGCGGATGCTCCATTAGAGGCGCAATATTGATGCGGCAAGCCTGCGAAAATTACCGGCAGTTCCTAGAACACCTGACTGAAGATAGGTTGTCCGAGCTTTCGGACTACGTCTCGCCGCAGGTCCATTTCCAGGATCCATTCAATGATGTCCACAGCATCGAGGCGATGACGGCGGTTTTTCGGCACATGTTCGATACTGTTGGGCCGGTGACGTTCAAGATTGATCAGATGGCGATCGACGGGAACACCTGCCTGATGTCCTGGCAATTCCAGGGCACACTTTTTTCCAGGCCCTGGATCTTTCCTGGCACCAGCGTGGTGAGTTTCGGTCAAGATGGGAAGGTCGCATCGCATATTGATCATTGGGATGCAGCCAGACACTTCTATGAAAGACTGCCCGTCATTGGCTGGCTCGTCGCCTGGATTCGGCGCCGCTTGGCCAAAGATTGAACACCGGTGCCGGCACCAACGTCTTCTCAGCCACTCAACATCACATCATTTCTACTGTTGGACCCGACGCTTTGCGGTGCGCCAGTCGGCGGTAGATGATTTGGTGCTTCCGCCGCGTCAGGGGAAAGCCCCAAATCATCGCCACCGCCAATATCTTTATGACGCATGGCACCAACGCATAGATCAGTATGAGGGCGTTGCGGCCGGCCTCCGTCGGTTCAGCCGGGTCAAAACCCAGAACTGCCACGCCAGGTAGGGCAAGGCCAAAGGCCGCGGCCAGCGCCAACTTTGTGCTCATACCCCAAAGCGCGAACAACAGTCCGGCCCGGTCGGCACCGAATTTGAAGCGGTCAAAATCAACGACATCGGCCTGTATGGCAGGGGGCAGGGCGAGGTCTGCTCCTAGAGCTAGGCCGGTACACAGGCAAACCACGGCAAAGGCGGCGAAAGCCCCATTGCCAAGAAAGGGCACCCAAACAAAAGCCAAAGTGGCCAGAAGCATGGCGAGGCACCATACCCGATGTTTGCCCAACCGCCGGCTGGCCCAAAGCCAAAACGGGATGCCAAGGATCGCGGCGGCGAAATAAAGCAAAATGAACAACGGACGCAATTCTGCTCCCGCGCCCAATCCGTATTCCAGGTAGTAAAAAAACAACGCTGCTGGAATGCCGTTAGCCAGGCTATTGAGAAACCAAGCCGATATTAGTCGCAGGAACAGCCGGTTCGACAGCATGGTCCGCCAGCCGCTTGATCTCGCCACCGGTTGCGGCACATCCGGCCGAAAGTCCCGTTCGGGCACCAGCCAGATTAGTAGGGGAAACAATACAGTGCCGAAGGCTACGGCGAGCCATGCAATGGCGGCGATAGCCGTGGTTTCGCTCCACCCTGCCTGCACTGCCAAGGCGTTGACGATCCCGGCGCTGACGATACCGAGAAGGGCCGCGCCTTCTCGCCATGACGTAATCCGTGTGCGTTGGTCATAGCCTGGGGTCAATTCCGCCCCCCAGGTCAGGTATGGTACGGCGACCATCGTCCAACCAGCATAGAGCAGCATGGACCAGCCCAGCATATAGCCGGCCGAGGCTTGCTCGGGCGGGTCCAATAGGCGCACCAGGCCGAGCCCTGCGATCACCGCGCCGGTGGCGATCCAAGGTTTGCGGCGGAGACCGATGATTGGCCGGCGATCGCTCAACCAGCCGATCAGCGGGTCTGTAATCGTATCGAATATGCGGCCGGCCAAAAGTACGTAGCCGGTAACCAACAAGCCCAGGCCCATGGCACTGCCGTATAGCGGGGGCAGAAATACGATGACGGGGATGGTGGGCAGGGCCACCACGAAGGCCGGCAGGCTGTAGGCAAGGAGGATGCTGCGAGGCAGCTTGTCCGGCGCGGCCTCGGGCCGTGGCATTTCAGGAACGTTCGATCAGGAAGTGACCCACATCAATCCGGCCCTGATCGAATCCTGCCTCGCAATAGGCTAGGTAGAAGCGCCACATGCGGAAGAAACGCTGGTCAAAGCCCAATGGCTCGATACGATGCCAATTCTCTTGAAAAGCGGCGTCCCATCGGCGCAGGGTTTCACCATACGAAGGCCCGAAGTAAGTCGCATCTCGTAACGTCAATCCGCGGTCTGTCAGGACTTGCCGGAAACGGCTGGGACTGGGCAACATGCCGCCAGGAAAGATGTAGCGCTGGATGAATTCAGGATGGCTTCGATAATAGGCGAAGGCATCGTCGTCGACCGTAATGACCTGCATCGCGGCGCGACCACCAGGTTTCAGACAGGCCCGCAAAACATCGAAGAAAGTCGGCCAATAAGCTTCGCCCACAGCTTCAAACATCTCGATCGAAACAACTTTGTCGAAGCGCTCCTGAACGTCGCGATAATCCTGTATGCGTATTTCCACCCGATCCGCCAGACCGGCCTGCTCTACGCGTTGACGGGCGAAACCGGCCTGTTCGGCCGAAAGCGTTAGACAGACCACTTTGCAACCGTATTCTCCTGCGGCAATCTCGGCAAATCCACCCCAACCGCAACCAATCTCCAAGACACGATCGTCGGGTTGTAGATCGAGCGCCTTGGCCAGCTGCTGGTATTTTCGTTCCTGCGCCAGGGCCAAGGGTTCATCGAAGCTTTCGAAAAGCGCCGATGAATAGGTCATGGTTTCGTCCAGCCAGTGGCCGTAGAAGTCGTTACCCAGATCGTAATGAGCGGCAATGTTGCGCCGGCTGCCTGCACGGGTATTGGCGTTGAGGCGGTGTCGGAGCCGATTTAACAAGGCGCCTATAGGCGTTAGCTTGATGTTGGCCTCGAGAAATTCGCAATTCGCCACGCTAAAGTTCAGCAATGACGCCAAATCAGGGCTGTCCCATTCTCCTCGGAGATAGCTTTCGGCAAATCCCAAATCTCCGGATGTCAGCAGCCGCCTTAACAGACGGAAACTGTTGATGTTTAAAACGGCCCGGGGACCTTCCGAAGCGCCGTCGAATGTCCGCGTGGCACCGGACGGGAACACGATGCTGATTTGTCCGGACGGTAAACCGTCGAGCCAGCGGGACAAAAGCCAATCGTATGGGCGCCGTGGTCTGGCGGCATCTTGTACCAGTTGCGCCGTGGCGTGTGGGTAAGTCCGTTCCATTGCTTCCTAGGTCCGTTTGAATGGCGGATGCGTGACGCTGCTGCTGACCGCTTTCGCCGCTGGCGAATGGGCGAATACTGGCAACCCCTTTAGCCATAGGCGAAGAGCCTCCCAATGGATAGCAGCGACGACCTTGAAGGTCATCAAGGGGAAACGGGTTACCAGACGCGCCAGATTGCCCGTCGTCAGGCTTTGTCGGTCGCCGCGGAAGCTGGCTGCCAACAGCAATCCATTCTTGTCCTCCTGACGAATGGCCATTCTGACATCGGGTCCGGGCGGCACGATACTGAATTGATAGCGCGCCGCCATGTCGTTGAACGGCGAGACATAGAGGGATTTACTGCAATGTTGGCGGATCACAGGAGCTGCGGCGTCGTTCACCGGAATAACGTATGTATGCCGTTCCTTGAATGTATTGCAGACTTCGTAAAGGATCGCCTGCAGGCTGTCGTCGCGCCGATAGCAAAAGAACACACTTATTGGGTTGAAGGCGAAGCCAAAGATCCGCGGGTAGCAAAGCAAGCGGATGGCGCCGCCGTCGGCCGACAATCCGGCTTCACTTAGTCGCGCTTCGACCCATGGCCGAAGCGGAACGTCCTCAAGCGGTCCATGATCGCGATCGAAAAAAGACACCGGCGCCCGGCGGTTGTGACCGAACAGGATGATGCGGCGATCCAGATCAGGTAATTCGTCCAGGTCGATCAACAGCGAAAACACGCGATATTTCAAACGGTGACGCTTCGGCCGCAGGCGTTGATGCTGAACATCGCCAACGTAGATCGCCGACGCAGGCATTATTCCGCCGCCTGCTTTGGAGCCGTCAGCACTTGGATGCGGCCATTGGGGTCGTCAACCTGCCATGGCCTTGCCAGACCGCCCAGTTGCTCCGCCACTGCCAAGCCCGATTGCAAGGCATCTTCGTGAAAGCCTGCACCGAAATAGCTGCCACAAAACCAAGTGTTGCGCCGGCCTTGCATGGACCACAACTGTGATTGGCTGGACAAGGCGGCGTCATTGAAAAGGGGGTGCGCGTAATCGAAAGTATTGAAAACAGCACCGGCGTCCGGTTCATGCACTGGGTTGAGCGTTACGAATAGCGGCGCATCGGGATCGATGCCCTGCAAGCGGTTCATCCAGTAGGTGACACACAATTGCCGGTCCAGGTCGTTAGCCTCATCGCCGATGAAATTCCAACTTGACCACACCTGGCGTCGCTGCGGCATCAACGAAGAATCGCTGTGCAGCACCGCCCTGTTTTGCGTGTAGCGCCACGCCCCCAACAGTCTCTGTTCCATCGGGTCGGCATCGCGCAACAAGGTCAAGGCTTGGTCGGCATGTGTGGCGATCACCGCATGGTCATAGGATTCCCGGTTGCCAACCTGGTCTTCGATTTCGACACCATGTGCCGCCCGGTTCAGGCCTCGCACGCCGCCAAATCTTATGCGGTCGCGATAGCCCGCTGAAAGGCGCCGTACATACTCACGGCTGCCGCCGTCGACGGTGTGCCAGCATGGCCGGTCACGCAATTTGATCAAGCCGTGATTGACGAAAAAGCGAACGAAGGCACGGGCCGGATAGTCCTCCATCTGCCTTGCCGTGGTCGACCAAATGGCGGCACCCATTGGCAGCAAATGATCCTCGATGAAGGCTGGGCCGTATCCCTCCTGTTGCAAGTACGCGCCAAGGCTCAAATTGTCATCGCCGGCGATTTTCAGCAGTTCTGGTGCTTCACGATAGAAACGCAAAAGATCGCGCAACATGCGCCAAAACCTTGGCCGCAAGATGTTGCTGCGCTGGCCCAGCATTCCATTCAGATCTGTACCAGCATATTCGAATTTGCCGCCGCCGAGCGAGGCTGCAAAGGACATATCGCTCGGCTTGGTCGGAACATCGAGGTGTTTGAACAAGGCCGTCAGGTTGGGGTAATTGGGTTCGTTGTAGACGATAAAACCAGTATCCACCGCCACGGTGGTATCCCCAACGGGTGCATCCACGGTGTTGGAGTGGCCACCCACATAATCGTTCTGTTCGTAGACGGTGACCTGGTGCCGCTGGTGCAAAAGCCAAGCCGCCGCCATGCCTGCGATGCCACTGCCAACAACGGCAATGTTCAAGCGACGTCCAGGGGGAACAGAATCTAGCACGTCAGTCATTTGGGACCCTTGGCAGAAATGGCGTCGCCGTGTTGTTTTATCATACGACGGAACAGAGCAAGTGGATCACCGAATAGCATTTTTCTTGCCGTGGTGATCCGACGGTGCAGGATCGGCGTATCAGTGGTATGGAAGCGATCCAAAACCTCATGCCGCTGCCGCGGTTCGATATGTCATTTTGGCCGGTTGCGTCATCGGACCCGTTGGGTGGGATCCCAGCGGTATTGACAGGTCCAGGCCCTGGACGGAGGGGTGTGTTGCCAGATCGCCTTGAGCGGGAAAGTGACCTTTCCGCGTTTGATATCAATGGCTTGATTGCCGCCATTGCCGCGCATGGCGATCGCGATGCGTTTCGCCGTGTGTTCGAATATTTTGCGCCACGTCTTTTGGCCTTTTTGCAGAAACAGGGCAGTGAGCCGCATTTGGCGGAAGAAGTCGTTCAGGAGGCCATGGTGAATGTCTGGCGCAAGGCCGGTCAGTTTGACCCGGACAGGGCTACTGCCGCGACATGGATTTTCACCATCGCCCGCAATGCGCGGATCGATCACTTGCGAAAATCCAAACGTCCCGCGATCGACGAAAACGATCCGGTTCTGGTGCCCGAGCCTGAACCGGCGCCCCACGAATTGATCTCACGGCGCCAACAGACAGATCGCCTCTTGCGCGCCATCGACGGTCTGCCGGCAGAGCAGATGGAGGTCCTGCGTTTGGCATTTTTTCGCGAGATGCCCCACGGTGATGTGGCCAAGGAACTGGGGATTCCGCTTGGCACCGTGAAATCGCGGATCCGCTTGGCCATGAAACGCATCCGCAGCGAAATTGGAGGCGAATGATGGCGGTCAATCACCATCCGGGCGAACCCCTGCTACTGGATTATGCCACCGGTGCCCTGGGAGAGAGTTGGAGTTTGGCCATTGCCGCGCATCTTGCCTTCTGCCCCGCCTGCCGGCGGGATCTGTCGGACATGGAAGCCATCGGCGGCGCGCTGCTGGCACAACAAGATCTGCCATCTGTCGTGGACCTGTCTTTCGACAAAATTCTGCCGCGCCTGGATAAGCCGATTGAACATGCCGCATCGGACGCGACACCCGAGGATGGGCGGCAGGCATCCTTGCCACAGCCGCTGCGCGACTATCTCCGCTGCGACGTCGACGCCATCCGCTGGCGGCAACTAGGCCTTGGCGCCTACCAGGCGCTGATCACGACGGCGGATACCTCTGCGACGGCCCGGCTGCTGCGTATTCCCGCCGGCCGTCCAGTGCCGGTGCATTCCCATCGCGGTCTGGAGTTGACCCTGGTGCTCGACGGCTCGTTCTCAGATGCCACGGGCCGTTTCAACCGGGGCGATCTGCAGGAAGCGGACGAAACATTGCAGCACCAACCCCGCGCCGACGCCGAAAGGGATTGTATCTGCCTGGCGGTTACGAACGCGCCATTGCGCTTCAACAGCCTGGCCGCCCGATTGGTGCAGCCGCTATTGGGGATATAGAGCTAGCCGGGTTGAAGGTCGGATTGCTGACCGTTGATCCACCAGGCGCGGCTAACGCCACGCGTTGAAGCTACGGAATCCTTGGGTTTTGGGGTTCAGTTCGAGTGGTGCGTAGAATAATGAACACTCTTCAAGCGGCTTCGATAATCCCACCTCGATACGTTATTTAACGCACTTAGTGGACCGATTGTGACTGAGCAACAACCCTGCGATCGCAACCGAAGTGAATTCCAGTTCGATGAAAAGATTAAATGGCTCAACCGGGATATTTTGGCATCACCAAAACAAACGGCGACGAAAATTCGCACCAATGATTTCAAAGGGTTGTTTGGTGGGCGCACTAGGATTCGAACCTAGGACCCGCTGATTAAGAGTCAGCTGCTCTGCCAACTGAGCTATGCGCCCGCACCGGCGGTGGGTATATCAAAAGGGCCTCGCCCTGGCAACCAGCCTTGCCGCCGGCCGGGCAAACAGTCTTGCGCCCGGCTACGCGCCCTGCAGGCTTTCATCCCGGCATTTGATCATGCGCAGGGGTGTATAGATCAGGGCTACCGTGCCGTCGCCCTTGACCACCTTGTTCCTCGTGCGCACCAGGCCGCGGCCGGGGCGGGATTTCGAGAGGCGCGCCTCGATCACTTCCACCTCCACATGCAAGGTATCACCGGCGAAGACCGGGGCTTCGACGGATAGCTCCATGTTCAGGAAGGCAAAGCCCGTATGCTGCATGGTCGATTGCACTAGCAAGCCTTCGGCGAAGGTATAACCCAACGCACCCGGCGCCACCCGGCCCTTGATGTCACTCTCCTGCTCCACGAAGTCCATATCGATGAACAGTACCTCGGTCATGCCGGTGGTGTTGATGAAATTGACGATGTCGGCGTCGGTGACCGTGCGGCCGATGGTCTTGAACTGGCGGCCCACGGGTAGGTCCTCATAGAAGAAACCCAGGCCGACAGTCTCCAGTTCGTTGCTTTGTTCGCTCATGTGGTTTCCCCGTTCTATTTCTCTCAACTGTCTCTCTAGCTGCGGCCAATGAGATTGTTGGCGATGATGTTTCGTTGGATCTGGTTGGTGCCTTCCACGATCTGCAGCACCTTGGCGTCGCGGAAATAGCGGTTGATGGGATAGTCGTTGGAGATGCCGGCGGCGCCAAACAGTTGCACCGCATCCGTGGCCACAGCCATGGCCGTATCGGTGGCCTGGGCTTTGGCGATGGCGGCGGCCTGGGCCAGTTCCGCGCCAGAAACACCTTCGTCCACCATGGCCGCGGCCTTGTAGACCAGGTTGCGAGCGGCCTCTGTCTGGATTGCCATATCGGCGATAATCCAGCGCACACCCTGGAATTCGCTGACCTGCTGGCCAAAGGCGGCGCGCTCTCGCACGAATTCGATGGCCAGGTCCATGGCACCCTGGGCCAGGCCCACGCCCCGGGCACCGATGATGGGGCGGGATTGATTGAATGCCTCCATGACGATCTTGAAGCCCAGGCCCTCTTCGCCCAGGCGCATATCCTCCGGCACGAAAGCATCATCCAGAAACAGGGGGCAGGAGGGGACACCCCGGGCGCCCATCTTGTCCTCCGGCGGGCCGGTGGTGAAGCCGGGCGTGTCCCGCTCCACGATGAACAGGTTCAGGGCGCCGCGCTTGGCGGGATCGCTGTCATCTGGCACCCGGGCAGCTATGAGGACGAAATCCGCCACGGAAGAGTTGGTGCACCAGATCTTGGCGCCGTTCAGGCGATAACCGCCTTCCACCCGTTCCGCCCGGGTGCGGATACCGGCCACATCGGAACCCGACTGCGCCTCGGTTGTGGATATTGCCCCACGCAGGCTGCCATCCGCCAGGCCGGGCAGGAAGCGTGTCTTTTGTTCCTCGCTGCCGCCGGCCAGGATGGCGCCGAACGGTACCCACTGTACCACCAAAAGATAGGCCGTGTTGTAACAAACCCGGCACAGCTCCTCCACCGCCACGCAGGCCGAAAGCATGCTGCCCGAGCCCCCAAATTCCCCTGGAAATGGCAGGGTGAACAGGCCCAACTCCCGCAACAGATCGAACATGTCCTGGGGATAGGTTGCGTCCGCGTCAATGGCGGTGGCGCGCGGGGCGACCTTTTCCGCGGCCAACCGGCGGATCGTGTCCTGCACCTGTCGCTGTTCATCGTTCAGGGAAAACGCCACGAAATCACCCTATTGTTGGTGGCCGCCATATTGCCCCGATCGTAAAAGGCGTCAAGGCAGGAACCCCCAACGTTTGGCCGGCTCCGGCGCCTTGGCGCGGTGGGTCAGTGCCCGTTCAAGGGCCTGGATCAGGCGGGGCCGGGTCTCAGCCGGTTCGATGATATCGTCGATCTTCATCTGCTCGGCCGCGGGAAAGGCGCCGCACAGGGCCCCCAGTTCCGCCTCCAATCGCGCCTGCTCGGCCGCCTCGTCCTCGGCTGCCTCCAGCACCGCGCGATAGGCCGCCTTGATGCCGCTATCGAGGGGGATGGCATTGAAATCGGCGCTGGGCCAGGCCAGGGCCGTGGACTGCCCCGCACCGAGACCGCCCATGGCCGCGGCGCCATAGCCGAAGCCCTTGTGTATGGTAAGAGAGAGCAGGGGTACGCGGGCGAAGGCAAAGCTGTGGGCGATGGTCATGCCGGCGCGTAGGGCACCCTCGGCTTCCGATTGCGGCCCGGTCATGACGCCAGGTGTGTCCATGAGGAAGATGATCGGCAGGTGAAAGGCGTTGCACAGGTCCATGAAATGGCGGTGCTTGGCGCCGGCGGCCGCCGTAATGGCGCCGGCCATGACCTTCGGCTGGTTGGCGATGATGCCCACGGCATGGCCCCCCATGCGGGCCAGGCCGGTGATCATCATCTTGGCGTAATCCGGCTTTATCTCGAAGAAAGTGTCCCGGTCTACCACCCGCTGGATGATCTTCATCATCTCGTAGGGTCGGCGTCGGTTTTCGGGCAGGATATCGCCCAAAGTCTCATCCCGCCGGCCGGGGTCGTCTTCAGTATCCACATAGGGTGGATACTGATAGGCGTTGGTGGGCAGGTAGGAGAGGTAGCGGCGGATCTGGCGGATGGCATCGCCGTCGTCCGTGGCCCGGTTGTCGGCCACGCCGGAGACACGGCAATGAAGATCGGCTCCGCCCAACTCCTCCTTGCTCACGTCCTGGCCCGTACCCATCTTGACCAGGGGCGGGCCGCCGGCAGCCAACATACCCGTGCCTTCGACCATGACGATGAATTCCATCATAGCCGGCAAAAGGGAACTATCGCCGGCGCACGGTCCCATGACACCGGCCACCTGCGGCGTGACGCCGGACAGCTTCGCCACCTCCATGAAATGATGCATCGGGGCCAGGCCCTGGCCGATGAACTCGTCCGTGCGCGCGCCGGCGCCGTCGAACAGCCAGACGATGGGCAGCTTGTCGCGGTGGGCCAGTTCGATGATGCGGGTTTTCTTAATGAAATTATTGATGCCGAGGGAGCCGCCAAGAATGGTGAAATCCTCCGCCACCACGGCCGCGGGGCGGCCGTCGATACGGCCGAAGCCGGAGACGACGCCGTCGGCAGGCGTGTGTTTGTCGGGAATGGTGGTGACCGGGGTATGTACGTGGGTGGCTAGCTGCCCCAGTTCTTCGAAGGTATCGCCGTCGAACAACAGATCGACCCGTTCCCGCGCCGTCAGCTTGCCCTGGTTATGCTGACGGGCGACCCTGGTTTCGCCGCCATGTTGCAGGCTGGCGGCCCGGCGCCGTCGCAAGTCTTCGATCAATTCCTTCATTGGCGTTTCCCTCCACCCATACACAGTTGGTGCTCATGTTGCCCGCCGCGCTTTTCGTGAGCAAGCGGGCAGCCACAGCGAAGCGGCAATTTTCTTGCCTACCAATGAAGATGCGGCCTAGGCTCGACCAATGGGTCGATCAGTGAAGTGCGACCCGCAGTATCGGTTTCGAACTTATTGGTGAACCGCCTCTTGAGGCAGACCGCGAATGGATGGCGCTTTCGCCGATCGGGGGCAAACGCGCATTTGTGCGATTCAAGGAATGGGAAGGGATCGATATGGCGATCGAAGTTCGAAGGTTTTGCAGGAAGTTCCATAAGATGACCGGGATGTACGCCAACGCCGAGGTCGAGGAAGTCAGGGACGAAGGCGACTGCGGTTTTGTGAGGAACCATTGCTTCGACGAGGAAATGACCATCGGCGAATTGGCCGATATCCGCATCACCCGTGAGGATTTTGAAGACAAGGGAACAATCGAGGTTCCGCGCACATACACCGCGGAGGGCAGCGTGAGCATAGCCGCGACAATAACCGGGCGCATCGACCAGAAGGCGGCCGCGAGTGGCAAATACGACGATCTTATGGAGTTCGATTTTTCGGCAAGAAAATACTTCGAAGCTGATGTCAGTATGACCTTCGATCGTTCATACAGTTATGTGTTCTCCTACGAGAATGCCACCATTTACGAACTCAAGGATTACAAGCTGCGAAAACTCCGGCAGGCCATCATGGAGGCTTGGCGAGAAAAGGTCTGGCCGCGAAACTATGCAGTGGTGACGGGATTTTATGAGGCGGACTCAACGACCCTGCTTATCAGCCGTACGCGCAATGCCACGGTGAACGGCAATGCCATCATCGGTGCCGAGGCCAGCGCATCGGCCCGCTTGAAGGAGGGCAGCCCCCTCACGGAGGCGGAACTGTCCAAGAACATGTCACTGACCTTCACCACCAGCATCAGTACCCATCAAAATGAAGTAGTGGATTTGAGCGACAAGGGAGCAACCTGCCCGATTTTGACATTGCGAAAGCTGAAACGCAGGGGCCGTGGCCGGCGGCTGCAACTGGTCGAAATGTAGAACTAGGACTGGCGGAATTTCACTGTTGGGGGCAGCATGCAGGCCACCAACAGGCCGGCCAGGCTGAAGCCTAGCAGGAGGGCGAAAGCGCTGGCATAGGTGCCCAAGGCATCGAACATCGCGCCTGCTACGATGGGGCCCAGGGTGGCGCCGAAGGTCCCGAAGGCGACCACCAGGCCGAACAGGGTGCCATGGGCACGTGTGCCATAATATTCCGCCACGGACGGCGCGGTGATTGTGAAGAAGCCGCCGTGGGCGGGACCGTAGAGGGCGGCAAAGAGGAACAAGGTCCACGCCGAGCCGGCGAATTGCAGCACCACCAGGCTGGTGGCCAGAATGGCGAAGCAGATTATCAGCGACCGCCGGGCGCCGAACCGGTCATAGGCACCGCCGAGGAGAATACGTCCCACGATGCTCATGGCGCCGATGGTCGAGAGCACTGCCGCCGCCAGGGTCGCGTCCATGCCTTGGTCCACGCCGAACGGCACGATGTGGACAATGACCGTGAACAGGCAGAACAGGTCGCAGAATTTAGCCGCACATAGGATCCACAGGGCCCGTGTTCGGAGCGCCTCTCTCAGGGTGGCGCCATGTTCCTCCAGTGGTTGGTCGGCTACGGCCGCGGTTGCCTCGCCGTCCGGCCGCTGACCCAGGGCGGCAGGATTGCGGCGCAGCACCTGTGCCGCGGCGACCAGGGTGAAGGCGGCGGCGATGCCGAACAGCAAGCAGGTCATCCGCCAACCAACGCCCGCGATCAATGCGGCCGCCGCGATGGGCACCACCACCTGGCCGATGCCGGCGCCGGCCTTGACGAAACCGCTCATCAGGCCGCGCCGCCTGACGAACCATCTGGCGATGGTCGAAAGGGTGCCCACATCGTGGGCGGCCAGCCCGGCGCCGACCAGCAGGCCATAGTAGAGATACAGTTCCCAGGCCGTCTCGACCCGGAAAAACAGGGCATAACCCAGGCCGAAAAGGATGCCAGCCACGGTCAATAGGGCGCGGGGGCCGAAAATGTCACCCAGCCGACCCATGAAGACGGCGCAGATCCCGGTAATGAAAAAGGCAAAGGATGTGGCGCCTGAAATCTTTGTACGGGACCAACCGAATTCGGCTTCGAGTTCGGGAAACAGCACCCCGAACGTGAAAACCCCGCCCAGATTGATGGCCTGTATCAGGCAGCAGGCCGCGACGATGCGGTAGCCGTAGAAGTCGCCTTTACGAAGAGCGGCTGGTTTCGTCTCGGACAAACTTTCAACTTTCCATAGCGTTCACGATGAAAGGACGCGGCGGTACAAATCCACCAACATCGCCAGAACGACTTTCATGTCGGATGACAATCTGAAAATCCACCTTAGCACGTGAGCCGGAACCGGCTACCATGGATGCGGCGCGGATGTGGAGTGAAGGCGTTGGCAGGGCAAGCGTTGCCGGATCAGGTTGCTGTGGCGATTGTCGGGGCGGGGCCGGTGGGCCTTATGATGGCGAATTTATTGGGCGTCCATGGCGTTCGAACCCTGATCATCGATCGCAATCCGGCAACCATGGACATTCCCCGCGCCATCGCCCTGGACGATGAAGGCGCCCGAACGTTGCAGGCAACGGGCCTTGATGTAGCCTTTATGCCGCGGACCATGCCGGCAGGCGGCGCGCGCTATCTGGATCATGAGGGTAAGGCATTTGCCGAGGTGGGTGCGCCGCCTCCCGAGTTCGGGTTTCCGAAACGCAACTATTTCTTCCAGCCGGAATTGGAAGGGGCCTTGGCCGACGGCCTGTCCCGGTTCGATTGCGTTACCCTGGCCTTCGACACCAGGCTTGATGAATTCAAGGACGAGGATGACGGCGTCACATTAAAGACGTCAAAAGGTGATGTGCGTGCCGACTATCTGGTGGGGGCCGATGGGGCCCGCAGTTCCATCCGCAAGGGCCTGGGCATTCATATGCAGGGGGGGACCTATCCCGAAGACTGGCTGATCGTTGATACCGAGAACGACCCGGACACGGAACCGGTATCCAAATTTCATTGCCTATTCGACGGTCCGTTTGTTTCCATTCCGGCACCTCGCGGCGGCCGGCGCTATGAATTCCAATTGCGGCGCGGCGCCCATTGGGACGATGCCATGCGGCCCGAACATGTACGCAAACTGCTGGCGCCGTTACGCGAGCTGGCCGATGAGGACATCACCCGCATCACTGTTTATACCTTCGAAGCGCGGATTGCCGAGACATTCTCTTTGGGCCGGGTGTTCCTTGCCGGCGATGCGGCTCATTTGACGCCGCCTTTCGCGGGTCAGGGGATGAATTCCGGCCTCCGTGACGCCCATAATTTGAGCTGGAAACTGGCGGAGGTCATCGCCGGGCGGGCCGAACCCACGCTGTTGGACAGCTATGACCAGGAACGGCGCGGTCCGGCCTGGGCGATGATCCAACTGGCCGTGGCCATGGGCGAAATCATCATGCCCCAGGCCGATGAGGACATCGAATTCCGCCGTGGCATTCTGCGCCAGTTCGACCGCTTTCCCCAGGCCCGGAACTTCATCATCAATATGAAATTCAAGCCTCGGCCCCGCTACGACGGTGGTGTCTTCGTCGATCTGCATGACCAATCCGTGGCCGCCAGCCTGGTCGGGGCCATGCTGCCGCAGCCGGATATGGCTGGTCCGATGCGCCTTGACGATGGCTTGGGCACCGGCTTTGCCCTGTTGGCCCAGGCGCCGGATACGGCGGCGTTTCTGGGGGACAACAGGGATTTGCTGTGGCCGGAATTGCAGCCGGCGCGGGTCATGATGACCGAGGGGGAAGCGCCCGTCCCCGAAGGTGTCACGGGCCTGGTGGCAAAGCCGGGCGAACCATTGGTGGCCGCCCGGGCCCATCGCGACCAGATCCTGTTGATCCGGCCGGACCGCTATGTGGCGGCGGCGTTCTACCCAGGGGATGCGGCCCGTATCGCCGCCGCATTTCGTGAACGAATGCACGCTTGCCAGGAGGCCTAGGGCGGACTAACTCTTTAAATGAGAGATCGGGAAGAAGGGGGGCGGTATGTATGCGGCGACGACGCGGGATATAACGGTGCGGGTCGAACCCCAGTTCCTGGCGGAGCAGTCGGATCCGGCCGCGGATCAATATTTCTGGCTCTATACCATCAGCATCGAAAACGACGGCACGGACACGGTGCAGCTACTAAACCGCCACTGGATCATCACCAATGCCATGGGTCATGTGGAGGAAGTGCAGGGCCCCGGCGTGGTCGGCGAACAGCCGGTCCTGGGGCCGGGTGACAGCTTCCAATATACTTCCGGCTGTCCGTTAACGACGCCGTCTGGCGTTATGGTCGGTACCTATGAGATGGTCGGCCCCGACAACCGGCGCTTCGATATCGATATTCCGGCCTTTTCCCTGGACAGCCCGCATCAGAGCCGGCAGCTGAACTAGCTTCTTCCTGTTAAGTGCCGGCGATGGCGTTCAGAGGCGCTGCATAAGCTGCGGCCGCAGCAGCATGGCTGACAGCAGGGGCGGCGGCCTGTTTGTCTCCACTCGACCCGGTCCCATGGGATTTGTCACCTGCCGGCGCGGTCGGATCGCCCTTCACTTCACCAGCCGGTTCGGAACCGTCTTGGCCCCCGCCCCCGGCCAGTTCCTCGGCCTTGAGTTGCGCCAGTTCGATCTGTGCCTTCTGCTTCTCGGCCGACGCCTTGGCGGCGACGGAACGGTCTGCGCCTGACGGCTCGGCAGGCGCCAGGGCGGCACGGCGGACCACATCCATTTTCTGCATGGTCGCCTTGGGATCGTTGGGTATGGGCGTGACGTCGATGGAAACATGGCCGGACGTGGCATAACGGTTGCCGTCGGGACCTTCGGTATAGCCGTACTGCGGCGCGCCGGCATATTTGCCGCCGGCGGTGGCGTGGGCCTGTTCATGGCGCCGCACCTCGGCGTCGATCTTCTTCAGTTGCTCGACCTCGTTCTGCTCTTCCTCGGTCAGATGAGAGGTCTCACCGTTGGTGCCTTTGGCGGGCGCCTGGGCTTCCTTGTTGACCGCCGTTTCGCCGCCCTGTTCCTGAGCCGCGAGCAGGCTGTTCAGGGCCACGGGCGAATTGGGCCGTACGGCGCGGGCGTTACTGTTGGCGGCTTTCGGGAGCGGTTTCTCTTCGGCCGCGACAGCGCGCTGACCATTGGTTTCGCGGTCTTCGGCGCCAATCGCCGGGCGCACATGTGCATGCGCGCCAATCCCAACACCGGGCAGTGCAACCACGTTCGAGGTCATTCAGTCCATCGTCCCAATTACGGACGGCGTCCGCCGACGCCGTAGGGATAGAGCAACTTATCCGCAGTCAATTGGACCCAACGGACTGCGGGTCGCTCTGGCAACCCCGCATTATCGGGCAATGATCCCTAATCGGTGGTTAAGCGATATGGTTAACGAACATGGTTAACGAAACCTTACAGCTCCGCGCGGACCAGCCGGGCGCCGGCCACCATGGCCTCGGTCTTGCTGCGGGCCAGCCAGCGGGGAATGGCGGAAAAACCGCAATCGGCGGTCACGGTCAGCTTGTCGGCGGGAACGTAACGCAGGACCTCGCGGATGCGTGCGGCGACGTCTTCGCCCGTTTCCTCGTAAAAGGACTTCACATCGACGACGCCGGCCGCGATGTGATAGCGCGCGGATAAAGTTTCCAGGATTTCTAGCTCTGCCATCTCCCGGTTGGCGAACTCCAAAACCAGCATGTGGGTTTCCAACTGCTCCATAGCCCCCATCAGCCGCGCCATGCCGCGCGGGGAGGAGGGGCGGGAGGCATTGTTGCCGAAACAGACATGCACGGCGGTATGCGCCGATAGGCCACGGGTGACCTGATTGATGCAGTTGGCTGCTTCGTCCAGGCTGCGCCGCTCGGGCACGAATGTCAGGCCCGGTTCATCGATCTGGATGAAATCGGCCCCGGCCAGGCGCAGTGCCTCCACCTCCGCCCGCAGCATCAGAATGACATCGTCCATCATGGGCTCGACGCTGTTGTAGTGGGGTTCGGGCAGGATGTTGGCGGCGAAAGTCAGGGGGCCGGGAAAGGCGATCTTCAGCCGCCGGCCCGGGGCCAGGCGTGCCAGGTCTTCGTATTCCTTGACCAGGCCCAGGCCATCCGGCGCGCCGACCTTGTCCGTGGCAAAGAATTTCGGTGCCATGTCATAGCCCGGTACACCCAGCTTGCGCGGCCGCTCCTGCCGGGCGATGCCGGAAATCCGATCGTACATTTCATAGACGAAGCGCTGGCGGTGCAATTCCCCGTCCGAGACGATGTCGATGCCCGCCTCCACCTGATCGGCGATGGCCAGCCGGGTCGCATCCTCGAACGCCTCGCCAATATCCATGGGCGCGGCAGCATCCCGCATATGTCGGCGGAACAGATGCATCCAGCCCGGAATGGCATAACTGCCCACGCCCATGGTGGGCAACAACGGCAAATCCCGCGGCGAAGTCGGTGTTGGTGGCATGGTCATGGCAGCGCCTTCTTTTTTTCTCAGGGCCTGGAGTTAGGTATAGCCCAGCCGCAACATCGGTTGAAGAATTCCCGGCAACAAGTTTGTCCCTGCCGCCATAATTGCTCGAATTGCCGCTCAATACCCCTTAAAGTATTTCAACCATTGAGTTTCTTAGCCTTCGGCCCAACAGCCAATGATTTCACGCCTAACGGCCCCATAGCGAGATTAGAGTGGAGGACATTGCGTGACATACCGCTTTCTCGATTCTTGCGGTGCCTTCGATCTTACGATGACGTTAGTTGCTGAGGACCTGGATCTCTTGCCTAAACTACCCGCTGATTGGCAACGGCGTGCTCGGGATTGGAGCGTCGAATGAAGATGGAACTTCCTTTTCTCAGTCGCTTCGCCGTCATCCTTGTGCTTGCGTGCGTCATCGCGACAACCGCCGATGCGGGGCCGTTGCAGAATGCGCAAAGCGCTTACCGCAAGAAGGACTACGCCACCGCCCTGCGCCTCTACCAACCGTTGGCCGAAGAGGGCAACCGTTCGGCCCAGGCCGCCCTGGCCATCATGTACGAGCAGGGTCACGGCGTTGAGAAAAATCTCGAGACCGCGCAGGCGTGGTATGGCAAGGCTGCCGCGAAAGGACATCGTGGCGCCAAACGCGCCTTGTTGCGTGTTGGACGGGAGTTGCGCCGCCAGGCGCGGGAAAAGGAGGCCCGGCATAAGGCGAATGCAAAATCCTATGAGCGGTTCAAGGAAGCCGCCGAGAATGGCGATCCATCTGCGATGTACAATCTGGCCCACGCCTACGAAACTGGCCAGGGTGTGCCGCGTGACATATCGAAGGCCATACATTGGTATCGAATGTCCGCCGAAGGCGGCGAAAAGTTTGCTCAACGTCACCTGGGCCTGCGCTACCGCGATGGCCGCGATGTCGGGCAAGACTATGCCCTGGCGCGGAAATGGCTGCGGAAGGCCGCCGAACAGGGCGTGACGGATGCCCAAATCGACCTGGGCACCCTGCACTTGTTTGGCCAGGGTGTGCCGCCCAGCAGGACTGAAGCCAAGAAGTGGTTCAAATTGGCGGCACCGATAGGCAATGCGAACAGCATTTTGACGCTGGCGCGTGTGTACGAGAAGGGTCGTTCTTATGGTCACCCGCACGCCGTTCGGTGGTCGCGCGTCGCCATTACTCTCGGCGTGGAATTGGCACCGCATGAGTATGGCCTAATGTACCAGGGTGGTTTGATTGTGCCGCAGGATCACAAGGAGGCGGCACGCTGGTATGAACTCGGCGCCCGGCAGGGAAATAACGAGGCGCGGTACGGACTTGGCGTCGCATACGTCAACGGTAGTGGTGTCGATCAGGATTTTGCCAAAGCGGCAGTGCTCTTCCGCCCCGCCGCGGGGGAGGGGCATGCCGGATCGCTGTTCATGTTTGGCCTTCTGCATCACATCGGTGGTGGCGTGCCGCAAGACGATGTTGAAGCATTGTTTTGGATTGAGCTGTCTTTGTCGCGCGCATCCGCCGCCGACTTGGAAATAACGCCGGAGATGCTGCAATTGCGTGACAAGATTAGGCCTCTGATCACGACTGAGCAGCATGCACTGGTGCGGGAGCGGGTGCGTAATTGGAAGCCTGACTAATCGACAGCAACAGTGCTGCTCAGCCGCTGGACCAAAGCCGTGCAATCCGCCGGCACTGACCGGCCGCGCCAGGCGATGTGCTGGTCGGGACGGGCGATGATGAGGGGGTGATCGTAGGCGCCTTTAGGGACGTCCAGCCGGGCGAGGGGGAGGCCTTGGGCCTCGGCGGCCGCCATCAGCGGTGCGATGTCGATGGCGGGGTCCGCGCGCAGCAAAGTGTATTCCGGGCCTAGGGCGTCATAGAGGCTGCGGCCCCATTGGGCATCACCCAGCCAATGATGGGGCAGGCGGCAGCCGGGCACGGTGGAAGGGGTGTAGTCCGCCATTGAATAGCCGGGTGCGCTCTCTCCGTCGGCGCTGGCGTGATCGATAATGGGTGAATTGTCATAGAAATAGCCGAAGTTCAGGCCGGCGGCGCAGTACTGCTGCACGTTCAGGTCATAGGCCTGCTGTCCTAGCAGCGCCCGGGCCGCAGCGCCTTCCGGATTATCGTCCTCGATACTCGCCGGTACGCCGCCCCGCTGCGAGGCCATGGCATGGGCGTGGTTCATGACAAAATGCGAGACCTGTTCGGTGATCGGCAGCCGCTCCGCTTCATAAGCCTCCAGAATGGCCGCCGGCGCCCAACCGTTCAGATGCGCGGCCAATAGCCAGGACAGATTGGTGGCATCGGCAATGCCCGCATTCATGCCATAGCCGCCATAGGGCACCCAGATATGGGCCGCATCGCCGCAGATGAAGATGCGGCGGTCGCGGAATTTGTCCGCCACCAGGCGGCGGCCGAACCAGTCCTCTTTGGCCAGGATCTCGTAATCGAAATCTTCGCCCACGCCCAGAATGGTGCGGATGCCCCAGTCCCGGTCGATGGCGTCGAAGTCCTCTTCGCCCTCGCGCAGATAGTTATGGATGATGTAGCGTTCGACGCCGTCGATGGCATAGACGTTGCCCGAGCGCCGCGGGTTCAACGAGAACGTCGCCCAGGCCGGCGTCTCTGCCTGCAGGTCCTTCAATCCCGGCGCCCGGATGTAGGTGGATTGATTGCGGGAGATGACGGCGTCGCCCTCGAGCCGGGCGCCGATGCCCTTGCGCACGATGGAACTGCCGCCGTCGCAGCCGATGAGGTATTGACAGTGAAATGTGCTGGTCTCGCCGCTGTCCAGGTCCACCAGTTCCGCCGTCACCTGTTCGTCATCCTGATGGACGGCCGTCACCCTGGTCCGAGTGAGAAGAGTAATCCCGCCCATCTGCGCGGCATGATCGAACAGAATGGGCTCCAAGAAGATCTGATTGATGCGATGCGCCGGCTCCGGCGTCGGCCAGCCCGTATCCGGGCCGTCGGTGGCGTCATAGCGGTCCCGGCGGCAGGGAATGGGGATGCGGGTCAACTCCTGGCCGGTATAGGTGGTGCGATAGGAGATGTCGTTGGGATAATCGGGCGGCAGGCCGGCGTTGCGCAGTTTGCCGGCGACGCCCAGGCGGCGAAAGATTTCCATACTGCGGGCGGCAACATGATTGCACTTCGGCGGCGGCGGCTCGCCCCGGGCCCGGGTTTCGGCGACGGCAACGTCAATGCCCCGCCAGGCCAGATCCATAGCCAGGGTCAAGCCCACCGGCCCGGCGCCCACGATCAGGACGGAGGCAGCACTGGGCGCCTTCATTTGTCGTTGTTCCCGAAACCGTGCGCGGCCAATACTCGCCATCCTGCGTCCGACATAGATACCAAAGACAGGGTCACCTTGATTGCCAGGTGCGTCAAGATCCGTCGACGCCTGGATGACCCATTGCCCACCACAGTCGGCAAGCGTTGGTTAAGCCAAGCCGTTCAGTGCTGCGGCCAGCCGTCACGCCCAGAACTATTTCCGCCCGGCTATCGCCGTTCCAATCGTCCGGGTAACACTCCTATTGATCGACGCCGCCAATGCAGAGGTATTTGACTTCCACATAGTCGTCGATACCGTACTTCGAGCCTTCCCGACCCAGGCCTGACTCCTTCATGCCGCCGAAGGGTGCGACTTCCGTCGAGATGAGGCCGGTGTTGACGCCGACGATGCCGTATTCCACACCTTCCGAGACACGCCAGATGCGGCCGATGTCGCGGGCATAGAAATAGGAGGCCAGGCCGAATTCCGTATCGTTGGCCATGGCGATGGCTTCGTCTTCCGTTTCGAAGCGGAAAACCGGCGCCATGGGTCCGAAGGTTTCCTCCTTGGCCACGGCCATTTCGGTGGTGACGTCGGCGACGATGGTCGGCTGGAAGAAATTGCCGCCCAGTTCATGGCGGGCGCCGCCAACGACCACGCGTCCGCCTTTGGCGACGGCATCGTTGATATGTTCCTCGGTCTTGGCGACGGCGGCCTGATCGATCAACGGTCCAAGCACCACGCCGTCTTCGACGCCGTTGCCTACCTTCATGGCGGAAACGGCCGTCGCCAGTTTATCAAGGAAGGCATCATAGACGCCGTCTTGCACCAGCAGCCGGTTTGCGCAGACGCAAGTCTGTCCGGCATTGCGGTATTTCGATGCCAGGGCGCCCTCGACCGCGGCGTCCAGATCTGCATCGTCGAATACGATGAAGGGCGCGTTGCCGCCCAGTTCCATGGTCGCCTTTTTCACCGTGTCGGCGCACTGGCGCATCAGCACCTTGCCGATCTCGGTTGAGCCGGTGAAGGTCAGTTTGCGGATGATGGGGTTGGAGGTCATCTCGGCGCCGATTTCGCCGGAGGCGCCTGCCATGACTGACATCACACCCGCGGGCAGGCCGGCCCGTTCGCCCAATTCCGCCAGGGCCAGCGCCGAGTATGGCGTCTGACTGGCCGGTTTGACCACCATGGTGCAGCCCGCGGCCAACGCCGGTCCCACCTTGCGGGTGATCATGGCGGCAGGGAAGTTCCAAGGCGTTATCGCGGCACAAACCCCAATGGGCTCCTTAATCACTACGATGCGCTTGTCTGCCTGGTGGGCCGGAATGGTATCGCCATAGAGCCGTTTGCCTTCCTCGGCAAACCATTCAATGAAAGAGGCTGCATAAGAGACCTCGCCCTTGGCCTCGGCCAGCGGCTTGCCCTGTTCCAATGTCATGATCAGGGCGAGATCGTCCACGTTTTCGTGCATCAGGTTGAACCAGTCGCGCATGATTTTGGCCCGTTCGCCGGCGGTCTTGGCCCGCCAGGGACCCAATGCCCGGTCCGCTGCCTCAATGGCCCGACGGGTCTCCGCTGTGCCGGCCCGGGGCACGGTGCCGATGATTTCGCCGGTGGCCGGATTGTCCACCTCGATCACGCCGCCGCCGTCGGCATCGCACCAGGCGCCGTCGATATAGTTTTGTTGACGAAACAGGCTGCCGTCTTTCAGTTGCATGTTCAGGTTCTCCCAGGTTCGCCCTGGACCGCACACGCACGCGCGCCATACAGCTTGTCACATTGGCCTGCGCACAGGATCGGACAGGGGCTTGCAAAGGCATTGCTGTCGTAAGACGTCAATACGCCTTTTGACCGGTCATATCCATGGCAAAATTATTTGAAGCGGCCAGGACCTAGCCGAATTTGTGGTTTCGCGGGAAGCCCTTTGGCGCCAAACGTCCGGCCTGGGCGCGTTTGCCGCGCCAGATATCCAGGTCCATTTCGGTCCGGGTGCGGCCGCCGGCCTGGCGCCAACTGAGGCCCTCTTCCAGCTTCATTGTCTTGGCATCCGACAGGCCGCCGTCCTTATATCGTTGCAACACCACGCCCCGGCCGCGGTTCATTTCAGGCAGTTCCGCAAGCGGGAAGATCAGCAGTTTGTGGTTCTCGCCAATTACGGCCAGATGGTCCCCCAGCACTGGCGTGCAGGCCGCCGCTTCCACATCGCCCGAGACATTAAGTACCTGCCGTCCGCCACGGGTCTGGGCCACGATGCTTTTCTCTTCGACGACGAAGCCCCGGCCGTCCGAGGATGCGACCACCAACTTGCGTTCAGGATCGTGCACCATCAGGTTGACGATGTCCTGATCGTTGGCCAGATCGAGGAGCAGGCGCACAGGCTCGCCATTGCCGCGGCCGCCGGGAAGCTTGTCGCAGGCCAAGGTATAGAAACGGCCGTTGGTGGCGAACAGCACCAGTTTGTCGGTGGTCTGGGCATGCAGCCAGAAACGGCCCTTGTCACCGTCCTTGTATCGTACGTCATGACCCTCTTCCACATGGCCGCGAAGGGCGCGGAGCCAGCCCTTGTCGGAGCAGACCACGGTGATCGGTTCCTTCTCCACCATGGCCTCGATGGGCATCAGTTCACCGGTCGGGGCATCGGCGAAAGCGGAGCGCCTGGGACCCATGACAGGATCGTCGCCAAAAGTCTTGCGCATCTCGCGGATCTCGCCGGCGATCGCGGTCCACTGCTTGTCCTCGGACTTCAACAGCGCCTTCAAACCCTTGCGCTCTTCCTTCAGGGCCTTGTCCTCGGCCCGGATTTCCATTTCCTCCAGCTTGCGCAGGGCACGCAGGCGCATATTCAGAATCGCATCCGCCTGCACGTCGGTCAGCTTGAAGGCCTTCATCAAGGCCGGCTTGGCTTCGTCCTCCTCCCGGATGATGCGGATCACTTCGTCCAGGTTCAGATAACAGATCAGATAGGCGCCCAGGACCTCTAGGCGCCGTTCGATCTGTTCCAGCCGATGTTTAGTACGCCGGACCAGGACCACCTGGCGATGATCCAGGAAGGCCTGCAGGGCCTCGCGCAGGTTCATCACCCGTGGCGTTTGATCCGCGTCCAGGACATTCAGATTGAGGCCGATACGGACCTCCAGATCGCTGAGGCGGAACAGGTGCTCCATAAGCACATCCGCCTCTACCCGGCCCGACTTCGGCTCCAGCACCAGGCGGATATCCTCGGCCGATTCATCCCTGATATCAGCCAGCAACGGTAATTTCCGTTGATGCAGCAGTTCGGCGATTTTCTCGATTATCCGGCCCTTGGGTACCTGATAGGGAATTTCGGTGACGACGACGTTGTAGGTGCCCCGCTTACCCTTCTCCACCTCCCACTTGGCGCGCAGGCGGAAACCGCCGCGGCCGGTCTTATAGGCCTCGACGATGCTGGCCCGGTCCTCGACGATGACGCCTCCCGTGGGGAAGTCGGGGCCGGGGATCATCTGCACCAGTTTGTCGAAATGGGTATTCGGATGCTTGATCAGATGCAGCAGGGCGGTGCACAACTCACCAGCATTATGGGGCGGGATCGAGGTCGCCATGCCCACTGCAATGCCGGCGGCGCCATTGGCCAGCAGGTTCGGAAAGGCCGCCGGCAGCACCACCGGTTCCTTGTCCTCGCCGTCATAGGTTTCGCGGAAATCCACGGTGTCCAGGTCGATGCCCTGCAAAAGCGCCTCGGCCACGGCCGTCATGCGCGCCTCCGTATAGCGCATAGCGGCGGCGTTATCGCCGTCCACATTGCCGAAGTTGCCCTGGCCGTCCACCAGGGGGTAGCGCTGGGCAAATTCCTGCGCCAGCCGGACCAGGGCGTCATAGATGGCCTGATCGCCATGGGGGTGGAACTTACCCATGACATCGCCGACGATGCGGGCGCATTTCTTGAAGCCTGTGTCCGGGTTCAGCTTCAATTGGCGCATGGCGTACAGGATGCGCCGGTGCACCGGCTTCATGCCGTCGCGTACGTCCGGCAGGGAGCGTGACATGATGGTGGACAGGGCATAGGAGAGGTAGCGTTCGCCTAGGGCCTCTCCCAAAGGTGTATCGCGGATCTCTCCGCCTTCGAGAATCTCTGTCATGGCTTATTGTACCATTTCGCGTTCAGGCCGTACGGGAAATGCGTGCTACCAGGCGCTCGCGGGCAGCGGGCAGGGGCCGGTTGTGGGGCGCGAACACCGCTGTTTCAAGGAAATGACCGGTCAATTTCAGGCCATCGACAATGTCCTGCGTCGTTGGCGCATCCGGAGCCTCCGCCAGCAGGAATTGCGGCAGCTGAAGCAGCCGGTCCTTGTAAGGCTCGCCGGCGTCGCGGCTGACGGCGCGGGCCGAGCGGGGTGAGACATAGGCCAGATCATCGGTCTGGCCCGTGGCGGCGCAATGGCTTAGATCGAGGCCAAAGCCCAGTTCGCCTAGCAAACCCAGTTCGAAACGCACATAGACGGCGGCCCAGCCGGGCGCGTTCGCCAAGGCATCCAATAGCGAGGCGAAAGCGTCGTGCACCGGCAGATGCGGCTCCCGCTCAGGCAGAGCCGTTTCCGTCACCGCCGCTGCCGCCGTCAATCCGGCGAGGCGGTCACCGTCGCCGAGCAGCCCGGCGGCATGATCCCGTTTGCCCTCGACCGTGTATGTGCCCAAGTGTTCTTCCAAGCGGCCCCGCCAGTTAGCGGCGACCTGGTTGCCTGGTTGCAGCACGCCGCGCAGGCGCCGCCCCATGCCGCCCCTGACCAAGCCAGCATGGCGGCCATGGTCCCTGGTCAATAGATTAACGATGGCCGCCGCCTCGCCATGGCGGCGGACCGAGAGCACATACCCTTCATCGGACCAGTTCATGGGCGTAATCTAGCAGGTGATTGCTTGCAAGGCAGGATTTGGCGACAATCATCCCATGACTGAACCGAAAGACCTGCCCTATACCATTCAAGGCCGGGAACAGGTGGCGCGCACCGAGGGTCTGCGGGTGCAGATCCTGACGCTTGCAGCGGGCGAAGAAATACCCTGGCACCACCACAGCCAAATTGACGACGACTTCTTCTGTATGGAGGGGCCCATGTTGGTGGAAACCAGACAGCCCGATGTGGCGCATCGGTTGGAACCAGGCCAAACGGTCAAAGTGCCGGTTGGTCAACCACACAGGGTCAGCGGCGAGGGCGGCGGACCCTGTAGGTTTCTATTGGTCCAAGGGATTGGCGAACACGACTGGGTGCCCGACTAGGCGGGTTATTCGTCGCGGTAAACCCGTTCCCGGCGTTCGTGGCGTTCCTGAGCCTCGATGGACAGGGTGGCGATGGGCCGTGCTTCGAGACGTTTCAGGCCGATAGGCTCGCCCGTGACATCGCAATAGCCGTATGAGCCATCTTCGATCCGCTCCAAGGCGGCGTCGATCTTGGCGACCAGCTTGCGTTGGCGGTCCCGGGTGCGCAGTTCGATGGAACGTTCGGATTCCGTGGTGGCCCGGTCCGCGATATCTGGGGCCTGGCCGTCATCCTCCTGCAAATTCTGGATCGTGCCTTTGGCATCGCGCATGATTTCATCGCGCCAGCCCAGAAGCCGCCTGCGGAAGAATTCCCGCTGCTTCGCGCTCATGAATTTTTCTTTTTCGGTGGGCCGGTAGTTGTTTGGAAGATTGACTTCGGACATGAAGCATCCTCTAAGGCTATTGAAACAAACGATTTCTTGCCGGAGCCTGCCGCGCCACGGGCCATTTCCGGTGCTGTCCCAATCGCGCTCTGATCGGGAACGGGCGGAATATAGACATCTCGCCCCGCGGCATCAAGAAACCTTAACAAAAAAGTTTCATTTCCCTGTGCGGCCCGGTTCAAACCCTTGTGAGATGAATAACCGCCGGTTTAGGCCCGCAACTACCTTCTGGTAGCCTCCGTGCGCTCCAACTTGGCTAATTCTACTGCCGCACGAATTTCGATATCAGCAATAATGCTATCAAGTTGTGGATCGGCGTATCCGCCAGGGCGTTCTTGAAGCAATTTCATCAGCCGCGCTAGACGTTGCCGCGGCACGCTGCCGTTCAGCAGCCCCACGCGCAACTGTTGCAACTCATCGAGAATATCGCGACTGCGATGAACCGCCTGACGGCGCTGTTCCATGCCGTCGGGTACTTCCTGCAGGGCCAGTAATGAGCCAACGCCGGCTACAGAGGCTGCAGGTGCTGCTTGGGTCGTCTGCTCCGTGCCCCCTTGGGTTTCGATACGGAAGGTCGCACCGCCATTGTCACCGCCCTTGCGGTCAACCCGCCGCGCAGTGGTGGAGCGTATGGATCCCGGACCCGAGACTTTCATGGTATGAGCAATCCTTCCGATCAGCTCATGACTTGTCCAATTCCTTTACCATGATCCCTCGTCGTTAATACTTGGTTAAGGCTGGCGTCCTGTTTGCGGCGCAACGGCAGAATCTACACGCCTTCGATTTGCAGGCGATCGGCATTTTTTGCCGCCGCACCCGGAAATCCGTGATAATTCTGGACCTAAGTCATTGAAGTGTAAGGGGGTTGTCTCCAGCCGAAATTGGCATGTTTTTCGCATATCCCATGACAGGCGCCACACGTGGTGCGTCAAGAGATAACAGGGTCGGACGAAGAGTAGGTCGCAAGATTATGGCAACGAAGTACGGGTACGGCAGACGAAATCGGCATTTCGCTCCAAGAGCGCTCCTATTGGGTGCCGTATTCTGTTTGACGACAGTGCTTATCAGCACCACATTCAGTCCCGCCTACGCGGCTTCCCGCATCAAAGATATCGCCGATTTTCAAGGTATCCGCGACAATCTGCTGATCGGCTACGGCCTGGTCGTCGGCCTGAACGGCACCGGCGACAGTCTGCGCAATGCGCCTTTCACCAAACAGAGCCTCGAAGCCATGCTGGAGCGTTTGGGCGTCAATACGCGGGATGCCGACCTGAATACCAAAAACGTTGCCGCTGTAATGGTAACTGCCGCGCTGCGCCCTTTCGCCAGAGTCGGAACCCGGATCGACGTGGTGGTCTCGACCATGGGCGACAGTTCCAACCTGCAGGGCGGCATGCTGTTAGTGACACCAATGCTTGGCGCTGACGGTGAAGTTTATGCCGTGGCGCAGGGTCCTGTCGCTATCGGCGGTTTTGTCGCCAAAGGTGAAGGCGGTACCGTCACCCAAGGTGTTCCGACCGGCGGCCGAATCTCCAACGGTGGCATTATCGAACGGGAAGTTCCCTTCGAACTGGCTTCGTTACAAACGTCTTCCATCGCTCTACGCAACCCCGATCTGACCACAGCCCGGCGCGTCGCTCAGGCGATCAATGCCCATTTTGGCCGCCCTGTGGCGCGGGCCCTCGATTCAACCACCATCGATCTGGTGCCTGGTGAAGACTTTCAGGGCCGTATGTTCGATTTGCTGGTGGAAATCGAGCAATTGGTAGTCGAACCTGATCAGACCGCACGCGTTGTCATCGACGAAGCCTCCGGCATTATCGTCATGGGCGGCGGCGTTCGCGTCAATGAAGTGGCGGTCGCTCAAGGCAATCTGACCGTGCGGGTGACAGAGAACGAGCAGGTTTCCCAGCCCGGCGCCTTTGCCCAGGCCGGCGAGACGGCCAAGGTCGACCGCACCGACATTGAAATCGATGACGGCAGCGACCGCCGTCTGACGATGCTGGAACCCGGTGTCAACCTGCGCGATTTGGTTGATGGCCTGAATGCCCTTGGCGTCGGCCCCCGTGACCTGATCGCCATTCTGCAGACCATCAAGGCGGCCGGCGCCTTGCAAGCGGAGATTTTGGTACAATGACCATGACCATCACGCCATATGTCCCGGGCGCCAAGATCCCCAGGGTCGACGTGCCCACCGCCAACGACAGCGCTTCTCGGCAAGCGGCCTGGCGCACGGCGGAAAATTTCGAGAGCTTTTTCCTTAGCCGCATGCTGGATGACATGTTCGCCAGCATCAAGGCCGACGGCCCCTTCGGCGGCGGTCAGAGCGAGACCATGTACCGCGGCCTCTTGAACGAGCAGTACGGCAAAGTCATCGCCGATGCCGGCGGCGTAGGCATTGCCGACGCCGTCTATCGTGAAATTCTAAAACTACAGGAGGGTACAACAAATGCGAACGCGTAAGGCGATCGATACCTTAACCGACATTACCTCCCGATTGGATGAAGTCATGGCCAAAGAGAACCAGATCCTGATCAAGCGGCGGCCTCATGAACTGGCCGACTATACCGCCGAGAAGGAGGACCTAGCCTCCGCCTATGAACGCGAAATGGCGGAATTGCAGGCCAATCCGACCTTGCTTTCCCGGGCTGAACCAGACGAAATCGGCCGTCTTAAGGCAGCGACCGTGCATTTTCAGCAGGTCCTGGAAGAACATCGCCGGCTGGTACAGACCACCAAGTCAGTCACCGACCGTATGCTTAAGGCGATCACCGAGGAAGTTTCCGCGATGCAGCGCCCGGTGGAGGGGTACGATCAGACCGCAAACGTTCGCACACCCTTTAACCGCAACGCGAGGCCCGTTTCCCTGGCTCTGAACCAGGTCGTATAGACGTCACCGCAACGTCACCGTGCAGCCCGCTACAATTTTGGTTGCATGAGATTTTGGCTGATGTTCGACGCACGGCCAAAGCGGCGACGGCCGGAAAATTGGAGGTAATTCTCCAAATTTCCGGCCGTCTCAACATTCAGGCCCAAGCATGAGCCCAATTGTGCGTGTCGTCACCACTCCGGGACCGCTACAGTCTCCGGTCGATTGTAATGCCGGCGATTTCCCTTAGACGCGCGATCCGTTTGATAACCTCTTCTTGAGGGTACTCCCGGATCACCTCTCCCGTCTCCCGATCGACGCCTCGGTAGACGAACCGGCCAATCGATTTCTCAAAACTTATCGACAGCCGAAGGTCATCAGCGGCGAACGCCTGTTCAGTGAGCTGCTGGAGTTCGTCAAAATTTGAACTTATGACGCCTTCCGGCTTCTGCTTCTCAGGCGCTTTACTTTCGGCGGAAGCAACTTGGGGAGCCGCGGGTGCGGCAACCTTTTCAACTTCGCGCCGAACCACCTTGTTTACTGAAGGTGGTGGTAGTGGGTTCGACATGGATATCTGTGCCATATCATTCTCCCACGCTACACCGGCGGTTTTGCCGGATCTTTACGTCCAGCCGGCCACGCACGACAAACCGGCTGGGCGCTTGTCTGTTTTATGCGCTGGACAGACCCTCCATAATGTTGCGATTGACTTCGATCATGGGCTGCAGGTCAGCCTCACGCTTCAAAACTTTCCGCGAATGCTTATCGACCCATAAGCCAAGAGAGATAATCCCGGCCCGGGTTGCATCAGGAAGCCCGTTGTCGTCCGAGGCGCAATCAGCTTGCAGCGTCAACCAAAGACGGCGGTTCCAATGAACCGCTTTTACGATTTCCGCATGACCTGATTTTTGGGCCTTGATCATGGCCCCGGTAACTTGGGCGAACAGGCGGTATTCAGTTTGCCGCGGATCTTCCGTGACATTCTGCACCTGTTGGTAAGCTTGTTGATAACCTTGCATTGTCATTTGCACACTCCGAAGTCGCTCGTTTGGATCTGTTCAAAGGAACGTTCCGTCCCTGCCGAACACCGCACCTTAGAATTCTGGCGAAGCGCCGGCCCGTAAGGTTGGGGGCGGCAAATACGCCGCCGCCCCCGGTACGCCTTACTAGAACAGGGCCAAAATCGTCTGCGGACCGGAATTCGCGATCGACAGAGCCTGGACGCCCAGCTGCTGCTTGATCTGCAGCGACTGCAGTTTGGCACTCTCTTCGGCCAAATCGGCATCGACCAGCGTGCCCACACCAGCTTTCAGGATGTCCGTCAGCTTGGTGGTGAACTCGCTCTGCACTTCGATGCGCTTGGAGACCGAACCCAGAGCCGCGAGCTTGTCGGAGACGGAGGTGATCGCCGAGTCGATCGCAGTCAGAGCGGTAGCCGCGCCGGCCGAGGTGTTCAGAACCTGAGTCTGGATGGCCAGGGTCGTGGCATCCATCTTCTGGGCGGAGACGGAAATGGTCGAGCCGTCGACCGTGCTCAGGACGGAAGTCGTCGAGGCACTGCCGTTAACCAGGTTGGTTCCGTTGAATTCCGCGGTGGCCACGATGGTCGAGATCTGATCACGCAACGCGACGAAGTCGTTGTGCAAAGCAGTCCGCGAAGCGGAGTCAAGACCGGCCTGGTTGGCCTGTACCACTTTGGCCTTCATTTCAGTCAGCAGATCCGAAACCGACTGGCCGGCCGTGATGGCCGTGTTGACGGTGGCTTCACCGTTGGCCAGAGCCGTCTTCACAGACTGCAGGCCGGAGATGTCACCGCGCATGTTTTGTGCAATAGCGTAGGAAGACGCGTCCTGCTTCGGGCCACTGACCCGGAGGCCGGTGGTGATGGCAAGCTGCGTGCTTTCCATGGATCTGTTGGTTTTGGCGAGATTTTGCAGCGCAAGCATCGCGCCTTGGTTGGTGTTAACTGATAGAGGCATATCTATCGTCCTTCTTCTAGGTGTACCCACGTTTTGCGGGTTGGCGCGTTTTGCGCCTGGCGACGAAGGTGCAATAGACGTGCCAAAAGGACGAAAAAATCGGCCGCAACAAGCTGTTGAATACTTGTAATATTAATGGTTTAGGGAAATTAACCAGAATTCAAATGGCGGGTAAAAATTGCCTGGTGGGCAATCTTTGCCTAAAAACTCGGGCAACTTTTGCCGGGCGGGAAAATTTTGCCCGGCCAGATTTTGCCTATCTAGATACCGAAGGCATAGGCCATTTAGCCGAAAGCTGCTGGTGACTGTCAGGCCAGATGAGCCTGCGCGCCAAAGCTCGCTGCCGCGGCCAGATGCGCCGGTATGGCGGCAATCAGTTCGTTTGTTTCAAGCCCCTCTTTGTCCATCGGCCAATGTCCCGCTTCGCCGGGCAGACTGGGCTTGTCGTCCGACCAAGCGTGCCCACGTTTCACGCCGATAGTGGGAAGAGGTAACATCATCGCGCCGCCTAGGCCGTCCATGGTATCGATCCTTCCTTGTTTTCCTGTTCCTAGCCGAACAGCGACAAAATGGTCTGCGGGCCGGAGTTGGCGATGGAAAGCGCCTGCACGCCCAATTGCTGCTTGATCTGCAGTGATTGCAGTTTGGCGCTCTCTTCCGCCATGTCCGCATCGACCAGAGAGCCGACGCCAGCTTTCAAGATATCCGTCAATTTGACGGTGAACTCTGATTGGATCTCGATCCGTTTTGCCACCGAACCCAGGGCGGCCAATTTGTCAGAGACGCTGTTGATCGCGGTATCGATTGCCGTAAGTGCGGTCGCTGCCCCGGCCGAGGTGTTCAAGATCGTGGATTGGATGGCCAGGGTGGTGGAATCCAGTTTTTGCGCCGAAACGGTAATCGTGGAGCCATCCACAGTGCTAAGCACAGTGGTATTGGAGGCGGAGGAGCCGACGAGGTTCGTGCCGTTGAACTCGGCGGTGGCGACGATGGTGGAAATCTGGTCTCTGAGCGCGGCGAAATCGTTGTGCAGGGCGGTCCGGGACTGGGCGTCCAGGCCGGCCTGGTTGGCCTGCACTACCTTGGCTTTCATCTCCGTCAGCAAATCGGCGACGGAACGCCCGGCGGTGATCGCCACGTTCAAGGTCGCCTCGCCGTTCGCCAGAGCGGTCTTGACCGCGCCCAGGCCGACAATGTCGCCCTTCATATTCTGCGCGATGGCATAGGTGGAGGCATCGTCCTTCGGTCCATTGACCCGCAGACCCGTGGTAATGGCGAGCTGCGTCGACTCCATATCGGTGTTGGTTTTGTTCAGATGTTGCAGCGCGATCATCGCGCCCATATTCGTATTCACCGAAAGAACCATATCGTCTTCCTCCAATTTCACCGTTCCGCGCGCCGCCGGAAAGGCAGCCGCTTTTGCGCCTGACCACCATTACGCAACAATCATGCCAACTCAGAGCGCTTGTTTGGTTGCTTTAAGTCATTGAAATTAAGTGATTTTATTGGGTAAGGATTTGTTAAGACGAGATTGCCGCCGGGCAATGTTCGCCGCCTAGGCAATTTTTACTTGGGCCGGTTGGGTTGTGAGTGCCGGTTGCGGCAAGGGGTCGGCGGTGGCTGCCGATTTCGTTGAGCTGGGTCGTTTTTGGGAATTGCCCGGGGGCGGATTATTCGGCAAGGGGCCGGGGTAGTGCCGCAAACGGTGCGGCACACCCCGTGTCCCTCTACTAGCCGAACAAGGACAGAATAGCCTGCGGCCCGGAGTTTGCGATAGACAGAGCCTGGACGCCCAGTTGTTGCTTGATTTGCAACGCCTGCAGCTTGGCGCTCTCTTCCGCCAGGTCCGCATCGACCAAGGTCCCGACACCAGCCTTCAGAATATCTGTCAGCTTGGTGGTGAACTCGCCTTGCACTTCGATCCGCTTAGCGACCGAACCCAGGGCTGCGAGTTTATCGGAGACCGAATTGATCGCCGAATCGATCGCAGTCAGAGCGGTTGCCGCGCCGGCCGAGGTGTTCAGAACCTGCGTCTGGATGGCCAGAGTGGTGGCATCCATCTTCTGCGCCGACACCGAAATGGTGGAACCATCCACGGTGCTCAGAACAGAAGTTGTCGAGGCACTTCCGTTCACCAGGTTGGTTCCGTTGAATTCAGCCGTGGCCACGATCGTCGAGATCTGGTCGCGCAACGCCACAAAGTCGTTGTGCAACGCGGTCCGCGACGCGGAATCGAGCCCGGCCTGGTTCGCCTGAACCACCTTGGCCTTCATCTCCGTCAACAGGTCAGCGATGGACTGACCAGCGGTTATCGCCGTGTTGACGGTTGCCTCGCCATTGGCCAGAGCGGTTTTCACCGAACCCAGACCCGAGATGTCGCCGCGCATGTTTTGCGCGATGGCATATGACGAAGCATCTTGCTTCGGCCCACTGACCCGAAGGCCCGTGGTGATGGCGAGCTGCGTAGCCTCCATCGACATGTTCGTCTTGTTAAGGTTCTGCAGCGCCAACATAGCGCCAACGTTCGTGTTGACTGATAGTACCATGACTATATTCCCATTTTCTTTGGTAAACCCGCTTCTGCGGACCGGCGCGTTGTGCACCTGAAGCCATAAAAGCAAGAAGCATGCCAAAAAATGTCGGCCGTCGGGCTGATATAACTATCTGAGTTTATTGATATTTATTGCCATGCGCGGCAGCCGGAATGCGATCTGGGCAGGGAAAGATTTGCCCAACCGGCAATTTGCGCATGGCGATCCCGTCATTTGTTGCCTTGGCCCGGCATTTTCGGCAGGATTCGATCGGCCGGACTGGCGGGCGAGGTAACATCAATGGGTAGCTACGATCCCACGACTTTTCTTGGACTGAAATTTCATGATGCCGTTCCTGACTTCCTGGACGGCAAGGACAGCCCCCGCGCCTATCTGGAGCGCTGCCTCGAGGTTATTGCCGCCCGGGAGGGGGAGGTGAAAGCATATGCCGCCCTGAACGAGGATAGCGCCCGGGCCGCCGCCGATAGTGCTACCAGCCGTTACAAACAGAACCGGCCGCTCTCGCCCATCGACGGTATGCCCATCTCGATCAAAGACCTATTGGAAACCGAGGACATGCCGACGCAAATGGGCTGCGAGGCCTATGCCGGGCATTTTCCCAAGAACGACAACGCCGCGGTTTGGGCCCTGCGCGAGGCCGGTGCCGTGATATTGGGCAAGACAGTGACGGCGGAGTTGGGCGGCACCCATCCCGGTCCTACCACCAATCCATTCGACCCAGAGCGGACGCCGGGCGGCTCATCCTCCGGCTCTGCCGCGGCTGTGGCCGCCGGGATGGTGCCGACCGCAATCGGGACGCAAGTGGGCGGCTCAATCATCCGTCCGGCGGGGTTTTGCGGCAACGTCGCTCTGAAACCGACCCAAGGAGCGATCAATCGCGGCGAACGCCAGGCGACATCCATGAGCACCCATGGGGTGCACGGAAACTGTATCGAGGATATGTGGCAAACCGCGATCGAAATCGCGCGCCGGGCCGGCGGCGACCGCGGTTGTCTGGGCCTCTATGGTCCCGACCGCACGCCGGCGGCGGTGAAGCCCGAACGTCTGATCGTTTTGCAAACGGCTGGTTGGGAAATTATCGACGATGCCAGCAAGGCGGCATTCGAGGCCTTTTTGGAATCGCTGCAAGGCGCCGGCGTAACGCTTTTGCGGCGGGCGGATCACGTTCTTGTGGAGGCCCTGGAACAGGCCATTGCCGAGGCCACGGCAATTTGCGGCAACATCACGCGCTGGGAAAACCGCTGGGCACAGCAAAACCTGGTAGCGCAAAAGGGTGAGTTCGTTTCCGAGCGTCTAAAGGCTGGTCTTGCCCTGGCCCAGGAAATGAGCCCCGATGACTATCGTGCCGCCCTGACCGCACGGGAGGCCGCCCAGCGCTGTCATGCCGTCACCGCGCCCTTGGCCGATGCGGCGATTACGCTGTCTTGTCCCGGCCCGGCGCCGGTCTGGGCCGGCGACGTCCAGGGCGCGCCTTTGGCGCCGCGTCCCACCGGCGATGCGGTCTTCAACACACCAAGTTCCATGCTGTTTGCGCCCTGTGTCACCATGCCGATGATCGCCATAGGCGGGCTGCCCGTGGGCGCCCAGGTAATGGGCCAACAACATCAGGATGCCCCTATGACCGCCATGGCGCGCTGGGTCATCGAGAACATTCCGCCGATCGTTATGAACTGACGGCAATCAGGGGAGAAGTGTCATGCTGGGTATCGTCATTGAATATGAATATTCTGGAGATGAAGAGGAATGGAAGGCGGCGGCCGACGCATTCGTGCAGGCCATCGACGCCGATCCACGCCTGCGGGGGCGGTTTTCCTACCAGGTCAATATCAAGGGGGAGGGTCCGGGCCGGGTCCATATCGGACGCTGGGACGAACCCGAAACCCAGGCCTATTTGTTCGAGCAGGATTTCTTCAAAACCTTTGCCGCTCAAGTCAAGGAGTTCGCCGGCGATACCCTACGGGCAGAGCAGTATCGCCGCATAACCGGCACTGAAGGATAGGACAGGCGGATCAATATGATTGATTTATTGCAGGTATCGCAATTGCCCCCCTTCCTCACCGAACGCCTGGAAAAAGAATTCACATTGCATGATTTCATCGCGCCGGATGACGCGGATGGAGTTCTCGACCGGGTTGGGCCGCAAATCCGCGGCATCCTGGCCGGCGGCATGAAAGGCCCGAATGCCAACCTGATCAACCGGCTTGAGAACCTGGAAATCATCGCCTCCTTTAGTGTCGGTTTCGATGCCACCGACGTGGCCGCCGCGCAAGCCAGGGGGGTGATCGTTACCCATACG
This sequence comes from uncultured Rhodospirillaceae bacterium, assembly GCA_964344935.1. GTDB lineage: Bacteria > Pseudomonadota > Alphaproteobacteria. The sequence goes on along the minus strand of CAYFPL010000002.1, from coordinate 649,052 downwards.
CCGGAGGTCTTGACCGGCGATGTGGCGGACCTTGCGATGACGTTCATTCTCATGGCGCCCCGGCGCATCGGGGAATCGGAACGCTACCTCCGTTCAGGCAAATGGTTGCAAGGCCGCATGGATCTTGGCACCACCGTGCGCGGCAAGCGCCTGGGCATCCTCGGTCTGGGGCGGATCGGCAAGGCGGTGGCCCGTCGGGCGGAAGTTTTCGGCCTGCATATCGCCTATCACGACATCAAGCCGATGGGCGATCTGGTCTATCGCTCCTATCCCACTTTGCTTGATCTGGCCGCCGCCAGCGATATTCTTCTGGTGTCCTGCGAGGGCGGCGCGTCCACAGCCGGACTGGTGGATGGGCCGGTACTGGATGCCCTTGGACCCGACGGCTACCTGATCAACGCCGCACGAGGCACAATCGTCGATCAGGGCGCGTTGGTCGCCGCCCTGCGCGAGGGCCGCATTGCCGGTGCCGCCCTTGATGTCTTTGACGGGGAACCGCATGTTCCCGACGAACTGCTGGCAATGGAGAATGTGGTTCTGACGCCTCACATCGCCTCGTCCACGGCTGAAACCAGGCGCGCCATGGCGGATCTGGTCTACGACAATCTACGGGCCCATTTTGATGGCAAACCTGTATTGACTCCGGTGCCGCCGCAGATTTAAGCGGCCGCCGGCTATTTCAACACGGCGTCATAGATGTGCGCCTTCAATTCGGCGGCGAAGGGGTGGGAGAAGCCAAGGGCCCGCTGAGTCATGACGACCCCGGCGAGATTGTTGTTGGGCGAGACCCACCATTGAGTGCCCGCGATGCCGCCCCAGAAATAGTCGCCGACGACTTTTTCAGATTCGTCCGGGAATGGTGCCAGGATGACGCCGCCTGCCAGGCCGTAGCCGCGTCCCGGCAGCACACCCACATTGGGGAACTGAATGAACCGCCCTTCTGGCAGTTGATTGGTTCGGAGCATTTCCATCGTCTCGGGCCGCAGCAACATGCCATCGCCCGGCAGCAGACTTCGGATCAGGGCAACCATATCCGGCAAAGTGGACAGCAGCCCGCCGCCACCCGAGAGGCGCGGGATCGGTTGTGCGATTTCCTTATCACCCGGTAGCAAGTTTCGGACCAAGGCCACCATGTCGGTCAATGACACTTCGACCTCCGCACCGTCGGCGTTGGGATAGAGGTGGGAAAAATCCTTTGGCCCGGCGATCTCGTCGGCCCTTGTGAGACCGCCTTGCAACATGTCCACCAGATCGGCGCCGGCGTAGTAAGCGGCCAGCCTGTCCTGTTTCTCCGCCGGGCAATGAAATGCCGTATCCACCATGCCCAGGGGGTCGAACATTCGGGTTTGGAAGAATTGATCAAGAGTTAAGCCGCTGATCACTTCCACCACTCGGCCCAGCACATCCGTGCCCACGGAATACTCCCATCCGGTCCCAGGATGGAAGCTCAAGGGGAGCCCCGCCAGGCGGTCCATCATGTCCGCCAACGATGTATTCGGGGTGACCGCCCCGGCCTCGTTGTAAAGCTGAAACATCAGACTGCCCGGGTCGACCAGGCCATAGCTCAGGCCAGAGGTATGGGTCATGAGATGGCGGATGGTGATGGGGTCTTTCGCCGGCTCCGTGTCGGTTGCGCTGGTGGCAGCCGGTCGCAGGACCTTGCGGTCGCCCAGTTGCGGGATGAATTTATCGACGGGATCGTCCAGCCCAAAGCGACCTTCTTCGTAGAGCAACAGGGCCGCGATGGAAGTAACCAGTTTGGTGTTCGAAAAGACCCTGAAGATATGGTCCGTGCGCAAGGGTGTGCCGGCTTCTCTGTCGGCTAATCCGCTGCAGTGGACATCCACAAGATCCCGGCCCAACAGAACGGCGGACGACATACCCGCGAACAGATCCTGATCGACATAACGCTGCATGGCGTCATGCAGGGGGCGAAAATCGAACTGATTCTCAGCCACAGATAACTCGGTCATATATCTCCTCCACCCGCTGCCGCTGCCTCCGACGCTTTAGTCAGTCTATCTCGCAATCATGTCATTTCAACGGTTCCTGAAAATATCTATTGTCGCCCCGGTCATACTTGTGCGGCGGGTTCAGGTTGTGACTAGTCGACCGTCCCATCTCGGGGTGGCGTCTGGAAAAAATCGGAAAGACTGATGAGAATTTTTTTTGACGTTGACGGCGTGATAATCGACGGCTGGCATTCTGATCCGGCACTCAGAAAGCCGTGGGATGAGACGATCGAACAGGACCTTGGCGTCGATAAAGAAGCTTTTCGAAATACATTCTTCAAATCGGCCCAGGACGGTTCGGCCTCGTTGATGGATGCCTGCATCATTGGCAGGCGCGATTTGAAGGATGCGTTGTCTGAAGTACTGCCGGCGCTAGGATACTCTGGCACGGTCGACGCGTTTATCGACTACTGGTTCCGATTGGACTCAAACCTTAACCGGGAAGTCCTGTCGATCGTGGGGCGATTGAAGGAATGCGAAGGTGTCGAGCTCTTTCTAGCCACCAGCCAGGAGCACCGTAGGGCGGCCTATCTGTGGCATGATTTGCGCCTGAAAGAATGGTTTCACGACATCTATTACAGCGCTCGCTTGGGATTAGCGAAAAGCGATGCGTCGTTTTTCGAAGCCATCAACCGTCAACTCGATATCGCCAAATCTGACCGGCCGATTTTCTTTGATGATAGAGAACTCGTCGTGGCCGCGGCGATCGCGGCTGGTTGGGACGGCCAAGTCTTCAGATCGGTTGATGACATCCTGCAGAACAACCGTATCGCCAGCATCCTGCGGAATTAGTCACGAAACGGGCCAGGATTCCCGCCGGTAGGCACTGTCCCAGAACATCCATTCCAGTTGGGATGCCTTGTGGAAGACGCTTAGCATTTCGTCCCGGATTTCCGGCGCCGCCTTTGTCGCCATCGTGTCGGCCAAGGCAATGACATTACGTACCCGGCTGCCGAACGTTTCATCGCCATAAGTATCGATCCAGCGTTGATAAGGGTTCCCGGGTGCCGCCACCCCCTGAATATGCTTTCCCACCTCCCAATAAATCCAGAAGCAGGGTAGGACGGCGGTCACCGCCACTTCCAACGGGCGGGCATGAGCCGTCGACAACAGAAAGTTGGTGTAGGTAAAACAGGTGGGAGATTTTTGCCGGATTCCGTCCCCGTCGGCGGCAAAATCCCGCAGGTAGCTTTCATGCAAGGCCTCTTCCACGATTAGGGCATTGCGCGCGGATTCATCGAACTGCCGGGCCATTTCCGCATTCGGCGCGCCGGCGGCGATCAAGCCAAGGGCCGTGGAGAAATCGCCTAGATAGAGCGCGTCCTGGGTGATGTAGAATTGAAATTGTTCCGCCGTTAATGTGCCTGCGCCCAATTCCTGAATGAAGGGGTGGTCCAGAATGGCGCCATAGATTGGCGCGATGCTATCCCAGGCCTGCTCGGAAAATGTCATCGAAATCCCTTCACCCCAGGCAGGGTGCAGTCACCTTTGGTATAGATTTCCGAGACCTCGCAATCCAGGGACATCTTCACGACAACGGCCCCCCTGCAGGATTTCTGCTCAATCCAGGCTTCAAACCCCACCGTTTGCGTACCGCTCAGGCCGCCGGTGAGAATATCAGTGAACACCGTGCGTTCGATTTGCCCTGGTTTCACACCGGCTTTTTCCGCGGCCTTGGCCACCGGTCCGGCGCACATATGGGGTGCGGCATCGGCAACGCCAAGGCAAAGCGGCAACAGTGCCGCGGCAAGTAGAAGACTGCGCAACGGCCGGCTACATATTGCGGCGGTATTGTCCGCCGACTTCGAACAGGGCATCGGTGATCTGGCCCAAAGAACAGACCCGCACCGCATCCATCAAGACGGCGAAGACATTGTCGTCGTTGCGCGCCGCCTGCTTCAAACGCTCCAGCATGGCGGGCGCGGATTTGGCATTGCGCTTGTGAAAGGACTTTAGGCGCTTGAGCTGGGATTTCTTTTCCCGCTCCGACGACCGGGCCAGTTCCAGGGTGGTGTTTTCCGCCGGCGGCTGCGGATTGATGAAGGTGTTGACGCCAATGATGGGATAACTGCCGTCGTGCTTCAGGGTTTCGTAATAGAGACTTTCGTCCTGTATTTTACCGCGCTGATATCCCGTTTCCATGGCGCCCAGGACGCCGCCACGGTCGGAAATACGCTCAAATTCCTGCAGCACGGCTTCCTCGACCAGATCAGTTAGCTCCTCAATGATGAAAGAGCCCTGGTTCGGGTTCTCGTTTTTGGCCAGGCCCCATTCTTTTCCAATGATCATCTGGATGGCCATGGCGCGCCGCACCGATTCCTCGGACGGCGTTGTGATCGCCTCGTCATAGGCGTTGGTGTGCAGGCTGTTGGTGTTGTCATAGCTGGCGACCAGGGCCTGCAGGGTGGTCCGGATGTCGTTGAAGGCGAATTCCTGGGCATGCAGGGAACGGCCGGAGGTCTGGGTATGATACTTCAGCTTCTGGCTGCGTTCGTTGGCGCCATAGCGTTCCCGCATGGTCACCGCCCAAATCCGCCGGGCCACACGGCCGAGGACGGTATATTCGGGGTCCATACCGGCGGAGAAGAAGAACGAAAGGTTCGGGGCGAAATCGTCGATCTTCATCCCCCGGGCGAGATAGCTCTCTACATAGGTAAAGCCGTTGGCCAGGGTAAAAGCCAGTTGTGATATGGGATTGGCGCCGGCTTCGGCGATGTGATAGCCGGAAATGGAGACGGAATAGAAGTTCCGCACATCGTGCTCGACGAAATATTCCTGAATATCGCCCATCACCTTCAGGCTGAATTCGGTCGAGAACAGGCAGGTATTCTGGCCCTGATCCTCCTTCAGGATATCCGCCTGCACCGTGCCGCGCACATTTTCGTGCACCCATTTGCGGATCTTCGCCGCTTCCTTGGCGTTTGCGTCCCGGCCTTTTTCAGCTTTGAAGGCATCTAGGCGCTGATCGAGGGCGGTGTTGATGAACATGGCCAGGATCGTCGGTGCCGGCCCGTTGATGGTCATGGAGACGGAAGTGGTTGGCAGGCAGAGATCAAAGCCGTCGTAGACCACCTTCATATCGTCCAGTGTGGCAATGGAAACGCCGGAATTACCAACCTTGCCATAGATATCGGGGCGCAGGTCGGGGTCGTTGCCGTATAACGTGACGGAATCGAAGGCGGTGGACAGGCGCTTGGCCGGGGATTCCTTCGAGACGAATTTGAAGCGCTTGTTGGTACGGAACGGATCGCCTTCGCCAGCGAACATCCGCGTCGGATCCTCGCCTTCCCGGCGGAAGGGGAAGACGCCGGCAGTATACGGAAAATGTCCCGGCAGGTTCTCAAGCATCAGCCAGCGCAGCAGTTCGCCCTGGTCTTCATACCGGGGCAGAGCGACCTTTGGAATTTCCGTGCCGCAGATCGTGGTGGAGGTGAGTTGGCTGCGAATTTCGCGACCGCGGACTTTGGTGACAAACTCTTCGCCCTCATAGGCCGCCTTGGTCTTGGGCCATTCTGCCAACAAGGCGGCGGCATTTGCACCGATGGTTCCGGCGCGCTCATCGGCCAGTTTCTCCAGGCGGGTTAGCTGCGACTTCGGCGCGCCGCCGGCCGCCAGCATGTCCCGCGAGGCAAGTAGTTGCTGTTGCTCCCTCGCCGCAGCGGCCTTATGCGCCGCCGATGCATGGTAATCGCGCATGCTGCGGGCTATGTCGGCCAGATACTGCACCCGGTCGGAAGGCACGATGAAATCATGGCTGGATGAGACCCGCGCCGGGTTCGCCGGCAAATCGGACGTCCATCGCGCCAGCCCCCGCTCCGCCAGGGCATCCAGGATACCGTGGTAAAGGGCGGTCACGCCGTCATCGTTGAATTTGGAAGCAATGGTACCGAACACCGGCATCTGATCCACCGCCGTCGTGAACAGTTCGTGATTGCGCTGGTACTGTTTGCGGACGTCGCGGAAGGCGTCCTTGGCGCCCTTGCGGTCGAACTTGTTGATCGCCACAAGATCGGCGAAATCCAACATGTCGATCTTTTCCAACTGGCTGGCGGCGCCGTATTCCGGCGTCATGGCATAGATCGTCAGATCCACGAACGGCACGATGGCCGCATCGCCTTGGCCGATGCCGGAAGTTTCCACCAGAACCAGATCGTAACCGGCTGCCTTGCAAGCAGTGATGGCGCCCGGCAGACAGGCGGCTAATTCGCTGCCCGATCCACGCGTGGCGAGGGAGCGCAAATAAACCGATCCGTTGCCGGCGAACTTGTCGATGGCGTTCATGCGGATCCGGTCACCCAATAGCGCACCGCCCGATTTGCGGCGCGATGGATCCACCGCAACTACGGCAATCTTCATATTCGGCTGGTCGGTGCGTAGTCGGCGCACCAATTCATCCGTCAGCGAGGACTTGCCGGCACCGCCGGTGCCGGTGATGCCCACCACGGGTATGACACCTCGTTTCTTGGCAAGAGTTGCAAGCTCCTTGCCTTGGGTTTTGGACAGGGTGCCGGCTTCCAGTCCCGTGATCACGCGGGCCAGGGTGCCCCGGTCGCCTTTCTTCAGTTTTGCCAGGGATTTGGGCATTTTCCGCGATAGATCGAAATCGGCCCGGCTGACCAAATCCTGGATCATGCCAGGCAGACCCATCGCCTGGCCGTCGTCGGGCGTATAAATGCGGGCCACGCCGTATTTGTGCAGTGCGCGCACTTCCTCGGGCACAATCACGCCGCCGCCGCCACCAAATACCTTGATATGACCCGCGCCACGTTGCTTTAACAAATCGATCATGTATTGGAAAAACTCGATATGGCCGCCTTGGTACGAGGAAATGGCGATGCCTTGCACATCTTCGTCGATGGCGGCGGTAATGATCTCCTCAACCGAACGGTTGTGACCCAGATGAATGACTTCCGCGCCTGCGGCCTGGATCATCCGGCGCATGACATTGATGGCGGCGTCGTGGCCATCGAATAGGGATGTGGCGGTGACGAAGCGTAGATGGTTCTTCAACTGGTGGGATTTCTTCGCGGATTTCCGGGATTTTTTTGCAACCGTGCCGCCTGATGACCGCGCCGTCTCCTTAACGCTCACATTAATGGCATCCACCACATCGTCTCCGCTTCAAGACCTTGTCTGCAGTCCTTCATAACATGTCCGACTTCGACAATGCACGCCTAGATCATTTATTGTGGCCGAAGTAAACTGCGGCCAACCGCAAACAGGCACGAGGACGCCAAAAATGGCAGAGATCGCCAAGGTGAACCCCGCAAGAAACCGGCAAAATGCAGCGGCCGACAGCGGCAACCGGGCACATGGCCAATACCCCCGTACGCGTATGAGGCGGAACCGCCGGGATGATTGGAACCGCCGCCTGGTTTCGGAAAATACGTTGAGCGTCAACGATTTGATCTGGCCCATCTTCGTGCATGATCATGAGGAAGCCATGGCGGTGCCATCCATGCCGGATGTCTTTCGGCTTGGCATTGCGGGCGCCGTCGACGCGGCGAAAGAGGCTGCCGATCTGGGTATTCCCGTGATCGCCGTGTTTCCGGCCATTGAACCGGATCTCAAGGATCCGGAAGGCAGCGAAGCAATAAATCCAAATAACATCGTTTGCCGCTCGGTCCGCGCCATCGCCGACGCGGTGCCTGACATTGGCATTATGTGCGATGCCGCACTCGATCCGTTTACATCTCATGGCCACGACGGTCTGATCAGGGACGATTACGTAGCGAATGACGAAACCGTGGACGTGCTGTGCCAACAGGCCCTGATCCAGGCACAGGCCGGCAGCAATATCATTTCTCCCTCAGACATGATGGATGGCCGTATCGGCGCCATAAGAGACTGTCTGGACGCCAACGGCTTCGACCATGTGCGCATCATGGCCTATTCAGCGAAGTATGCCTCCGCTTTTTATGGCCCCTTCCGCGACGCCGTGGGTTCGGGCAGTTATCTCGGCAAAGCGGACAAGAAGACCTATCAGATGGATCCCGGTAACTCTGACGAGGCATTGCGGGAGATCGCTCTGGATATTGCCGAAGGCGCGGACATGGTGATGGTCAAGCCGGGCATGCCCTATCTCGATATCGTGCGCCGGGTGAAGGATGAATTCGGTGTTCCCACCTTCGCCTATCAGGTCAGCGGGGAATACTCCATGTTGGTGGGCGCGGCGGAACGCGGCTGGTTGGACGGCGAACGGGTGATGGTGGAAAGCTTATTGTCGTTCAAGCGCGCCGGTGCCGACGGCATCCTGACCTATTTTGCGGCCCGCGTGGCGGCGACCTTGGCAGGCAATTAGTTGTATTGGTTGTAAGTGACAGGGGTCATATCTCTTTAATTTGTAGTATGTTAACAGAATATTTGGGGAAACATGGTGCGGTCCCGTCATGCCCATAATTAGGTGTGCAATAGGAGACAATCTGTCGTGCTATCTGGTCATCTTGAAGGCAAATTCCGAACGCAGCTGATCGTCATCGCCCTGACTGCGCTGGGCCTGTCCTTGCCGGCCCAGGCTGCAAATCAGCGGGTAGGCGTCGCCGCGGCTGTCAATCCCGCGACAACGGGCACGCCGCCGGGTCAGGCGGATCGAGTTATCGTCGTCGGCGACAAGATGCTGCAGAACGAACGCGTTGTGACCTCCGACAAGGGGCGGACGCAGCTATTGTTTCTGGACGGTTCGGCCCTCACGATTGGGCCGAATTCCTCGGTGGTGTTGGATGAATTCGTCTACGACCCGAATACCAAGGTCGGCAAATTGGCCTTCAGCGCAGCCAAGGGGCTGTTTCGCCTGGTCGGCGGCAAGATTTCCAAGAAGACGCCGGTAACCTTCAAGACGCCAACCGCCCTGATCGGCATTCGCGGCGGCATCGGCATCATCACGGTGCGCGAGGCCGACAAGCAGGCAGGCCTCGGTGGCGGTATGGCGGCTGGAGCCGCGGAAGCTAGCGGCAATGCGGCCGGAACACTGCGGTTGGCGCAAACGCCGCCCGGTCCCAGGGTGGTGACCACGGCGCAATTGGCGTTCGGACAGATGACTGTGCGGTCCGGCGGCATCACACGGGCCACTACCATACCCGGTTTTCAGGTTGTGGCAGCCAATCCAAACGTGGCACCCAGCCAACCGGCCCGGCCCGAGGGGCCAAGCGAAACCTTGAGCGGCCTTGAAGGGGCTGGTGGCGAAAGCACCGGCGGCGCGCCGGAGGCACCAACGAACGAGGACGTGGCGGACACCCAAATCGCCGATCTTGGCTCCAACATCCAACCGCAGGCAATTGTGCCGGTGGCACCCGTAGGTCAGGCTCCCAAGCAAAAACAGCCTGCTGGCGAGGGAAACAAAGTCCAGCAGTTTCAGAAGATCAACAAGAACACAGTCAACGCGCAACGCAATGAAAGTCTGGACAAGACAGTCGGCACCGACGGGGGGGTGCGTCTGACCGCCGACACCAGTACTGCGGTGGTAACGAACAGTACCAGCGTTATTGTCAGCGGCGGCGGTCGGTTGCTGCGGCAGACGCCGTTTACGAACTTTAATTTCAACACTTTGGAAACGTCACGGGTCGCGGGACGAAACATTACCGACAATGGCGTCAGATTTAACGATAATACGATTTCCATATTCTCGGGATTTAGCGGCTTTACGTTAAGCTTACCCGCTCAGATCGGAAATTTCACATTCTCCGGTAGCGAGACGACTTCCAGTATTGGAGCACTAAGTGGTAGTGGTTTCGGCGCCGCCGACAAATCGTTCTTTTATTACAATCTCCGTGAATTAGCTTCGAACAACAATCGAGCAAGTTTCTTTGCTGGACTTCCCTTCACGGGCAATTTCCCGACGTCAGGTCAGGCGGTAAGTGATCTCTTCCCAGGTTTTCCGAACACCAACCAAATTCCAATGCTGCCGCAAGCCTTTGGCGGTGATTTCGATTTCTTCCCAACGCCATTGTTGTATAGCGCCTACTCTCCGAACCTGACCACCTTCCCGGATGACGGCCGGTCCGTTGCGATCTATGGTTCGGTTGCGATTGACGGGGTGGGCATCAACCAGAAATCCTCTCAGGTGGTCTACATAGGCACCTATTTTGGCGATAGTGCGTCTAACAACAAGATCGTACTTTCCGGCTTTGCCCGCGGCTCGGTGCGCCTTTCGGCCAGCGGCAAGCCTATTCGCGTGGACGGCGGTGGAGGTACAACGTCCCGGGATGGCGACAATAACTCGTTCTTTGGCACTTCAGGGCCGGACCACTTCGTCATCAGTTCCGATTTCACGAGTGCCAGCAGTTCCAAACCAATAGATGCCGCTGGATTTGCGCAGACCTTGTCGAATACCGCCACGCCGGCGGCGACATTCTTCCTCGAAACCTATGCACGCCCGGGTAACAAGCCGAGCGGGTTGGGAGATAGCCGTACGTCACAAACATTGAACGGCTTCATCTCCGGTATGGCGACGGATAAAAACGCGGACGGGACCATCGAAACATACGTGATCGAAACGCTGAGCGAAGATCCCGCTAATTTCCAACTTGTCACCAATGCCACGACCAATCGGCTCTCTGGTCTTATTAAGACCGAGGATGATGACGAAAGCCACGAAAGCCTGGTTATTCCCTTGGGCAATCCCAGTGGCAATGGCCGGTCCCGACAGGCATTTATTGACGACGGCGTATTCGGCGTTCGCGAGTCAACGACCTCTTCGCCCACCATTGGCGGCCTCACGGGCACATCAAGGATAGCCTTGATCACCTCGGCGTTTACCAACCTGTCGAGCGATCTGACCAGTGGCGTGACGTTTTGCAGTTGCACTCATACCAAATGGGGATTTGTTTCGGGCGAAGTACGTTCCAATAGCACTGCTGACAGACACCGCCTGCATCTGGTGCCATGGGTGGCCGGGCGGTTGTCAGGCGCCGCCATTACCAGCGGGCTGACGGGATCGGCGACATATTCCGGGCATGTGGTGGCCAACATTGAGGCAGGTAGCAAGAACTATGTCGCCGTCGGAAATTATTCCCAGTCTTGGAATTTCTCCAGCAGATCGGGCACGGCTACAATTTCCGACCTGGATAGCGCCACCTATACCGGTTCAATCTCGGGCGTGACCGGCACCAGTGGCGCTCGGTTCAGCGGCTCGATTTCGGGCGCCTCCCGCACGGGCAATGTCCTTGGCGCCTTCATGCGCGGGCCCGGCAACAGCGCCGAGGAGGTTGCCATAGAGTTTCATGTCGACGGCACTAATTACAACGCCGTCGGCATCGGACTGGGCAAGGCGCCGGATTAGTCTTCCAATTCATCCCTTCGGCCGCAGGGAGATCATCCGGGCCAAAAGGGAAGAGGTATCCCAGCGGCTGCCACCCATGGCTTCCACTTCGCCATAGAACTGGTCCACGAGCGCCGACATGGGCAGGGATATGCCTTGGTTCTTGGCTTCCTGCATGCAAATGGAGAGGTCCTTGCGCATCCATTGCACGGCGAACCCATGCTCGTATTCGTCAGCCAGCATGGTTTCGTAACGGTTCTCCATCTGCCAGGATTGCGCCGCACCTTTCGAGATCACATCGACCACCTGAGCCCCATCCAGCCCGGATGAAAGCGCCAGATTGAGGCCCTCGGCCAGGCCCTGGACTACGCCGGCGATGCAAATCTGATTGACCATTTTGGTCAGCTGTCCGGCGCCCGCCGGGCCCATGAGCTGACACATTTTGGCATAGCTGTCGATGGCGCCTGAGACTTTGTCGAAATCCCCGCTGTCGCCGCCGCACATCACCGTCAGGACGCCGTTTTCCGCACCAGCCTGGCCGCCCGAAACGGGTGCGTCGATGAAGCCCAGGCCCCGCTCCTTGGCCGCGGCGTGCATTTCCCGGGCAACTTCGGCTGAGGCCGTCGTGTGATCAACGAATACATTGCCTGGCGCCATGCCGGCAAAGATGCCGTCGTCTCCCAAGGCTACTTGACGCAAATCATTGTCCGCGCCGACGCAGGAAAAGACGATGGCAGCCCCCTCTGCGGCTGCTTTCGGGGTCGGCGCATGCGCACCGCCGTGTTCGGCCACCCAGGCCTCCGCCTTGGCGCTGTTGCGGTTGTAAACCGTAACGTCGAAACCCTTGGCGGCCAAATGCCCTGCCATGGGATAGCCCATCACACCTAGCCCGATAAAGGCGACCTTCTCACTCATGCTCGTCTCCCGATTTTCAAAAATTGGCGAACGTCCCATGGCGCTACGCCGGAGGCTGTTCTACACCGCTTCGCACGCAATCGAAAGGGGAAGCCGCCTTGCTGGCGAAGACGCCCGCGAGCCGGTAAGCTTGTTGTCGGGATAAGCACGACTGGGGAAGGGACAGATCATGGTCTATTCAGTATTCGTCGGTGCCGGTCAATGGCAGGCGGCATCTGGCGGTGCGGCGACCCAGGGTTTCTATGGCCTCGATGATGGGGATGGCGCCTGGCGGCCGATCTCCGGCGGCTTGCCAGACGAGGTCGAAGTGCGGGCCATCGTTCTCCATCCCGGCCGTCCTAGAACCGTATATGCGGGCACCCAAATGGGGCCCTACCGTTCCGACGACGGGGGTGAGAGTTGGTCGGCCATGCCGCTTCCCGACGATACCGTTGATGAAGACCGGGTCGTTTGGTCGATCTGCCTCGACCCTGCCGATCCGGAGGTCATATACATCGGCACGCAGAACACATCCGTGTTCCGCAGCAGGGATGGCGGTGAAAGTTTCGTTCGCCTGCCAATACCGGAACCCGAAGGCGCGGTATGCGCCACTTTCGCCATGCGGGTGATCCGTATCGCCGTTTCAGCCGAGGATCAGAGCCATATCCTCGTGGCATTCGAGATCGGCGGTTTGGTGCGCAGTCGGGATGGCGGCGAAACCTGGGAAAGCTGCAACCACGACCTACTTGAAATGACCAAGCAAACACACCTGAAGAGCGCCATTGTCTCGGATCAGGAAATCGAGGGCATGATGGATTCCCACGCCCTTGCACTTAGCCCTGGGCACCCCGACGCGGTTTGGCTGGCCAATCGCATGGGCCTATTCCGTAGTGACGATGGCGGCGGCCATTGGGCGGAATTCGGCATTGGACGGTTCTCTCCTTTGACTTACGCCCGAGATGTCATGGTATCGCGACATCAGGCCGACCGGATCTACGCGGCGCTGTCCGTTGCGGCAGTCTGCGATGAAGGCTCCCTTTACCGCAGCGACGATTTCGGAGAGACGTGGCGCCGCTTCGACCATGGCGTGGAAATCGACAGTACCCTGATGGCGGTGGCCGAGGGCGCCGCGTCACCGGATCGGGTCTATTGCGCCGCCCGGCATGGCAAGGTCTACGGCACGGAAGATGGCGGCGACACCTGGCGAAGTCATCAATTGCCCGACGGCGTACAAGGGGTCTACGCAATCGCTTGTACGTGAGCCGCGTTACTGTTCGGACGCGCCATAACATTATCCGGGCATAGGTATGTACGGTTCATTGCTGTTGGCCGATCCTGGCGGAGTGCTGGTCTGGGCTTCCCTGACGGCGGCTGTCGCGGGATTGATGCGGGGTTTCGCCGGCTTCGGCTCCGCTATCCTCATGGCGCCCATCTTCGCCGTGTTGCTGGGGCCGGTGCATATGGTGCCCCTGGTGGCGGCGGTGGAATTGCCCATGAGCGTTATGCTGTTCCTCGGCGCCCGGCGGGATGTGGATTGGCGCTTTGTCGGCCCCCTCTCGGCCATTGCCACTCTGGCCATGCCTCTGGGCATCTGGTTTTTGGTTAGCTTGGATGCCGCACTCATCACCAAGGCGGTTTCCATTATTGTCCTGCTGTTTGTCGCCGTTCTGATTACCGGCTGGCGCTATCATGGGCCGCGGCCCTTGACCCTGACCCTGGGCATTGGCGGTATATCCGGCGCCATGATGGCGACGACTTCCGTCGGTGGGCCGCCCGTGTTGCTCTACATGCTCGCCGCCAACCTGCCGGCCGCCACCATCCGCGCCAATATCGTCACATACTATTTGCTGACAGGTTTCGTGCTTGTCGCCATGGTCGTCTCGGCCTCGCCCTCCGGTGCGGCTGCCGTGATCGACGCAGCGGTGCTGTTGCCGGTGATCTTGATCAGTTCCTGGGTCGGCAGCCGCCTTGCCGGCAAGGCGGCAGACGCCACTTATCGTTGGATCGCGTACATATTCCTGGCAATGGCCGGTTTGTTCGGCCTAATCGGCTAGAGTTGAAGGCAGCTTGTCGTTCCAGCGGCGGGATTTGTACGAAGACCCGACCTCGGAAAATTTGTGCGGCGGGCTGAGCTGCATTGGTCGAGTTACCACCCAAACGTTAAGACGCCGGCGGGTACGCGCTGTTAATGCAAGTCTTTGATTGAGGGCGCGGATTTTTCTATTTCGCTGATGTAGTTCATGCCCATGCGCATTTCCGACATGATGAAATCGGCTTTTGCGATGGGTCCGCCTCTGCCCCTGTCGAATTTTTCTTCCCAGGAATCCATCTTCACCAGCAGGCCGCACAGGACGCCGCCGATGGTGACGTAGTGAGCTTCGATCATCTCCTTCATAGCCTGGAACGTCGCGGCATTGATATTGTCCCAAAGGGTTTTTGAATTCTTGTCGAAGCTCTCGAAGCGACCGGTGATCGAAGCGGTAATATCGTTAAAGCGCATCTGCAGCGTGTCACAGGTCTCGGCGAAGCGTGGCATTTGGCGGACTTGGTAGTTGTCGTTGAGATCGTCCAGTTCCTCGAGAAATTTTGTGACGCGGGGGATGATTTCGTCCAGGGCGCCTTTGTAATAGGCCAGGGAGAGGAAGACATCGCCGTATTCTTCCAGGAACGTGGGCACTTCCAACAGATCAATCCCCAACTTCTCGGCGATCATTCTCAGGTTCTTGATGGCCTCGTCCTTGTCCGGGCTCTTGAACATGGCGAGCAATTGGTCCATGTCCTCGATATTGCTGTCGCCGCCGCCGTAGATCTGTTGCATCAGTGGCCGGGTGAACTCCGTCATATAGGCGGTTAACTCCTTGGCCTTTCGCTCCGAGAGTTGTAGGCCTTCCTGGTCCGCAATGGTGATGCCTAGACGGCGCAATTCAATACGTAGACTGTAGACGTCAAAGCTGTGCAGTAGCTCCATGGGCTCCAGCAGTTGCAGATCCGACTTGAATTCGTCTGTGTTGTCGAAAACGTTTTGCAGCGCTTCCACTTTCATGCGGCCGCTGCCCGATGAACCGGCATTGTACATTTCCACCATGGTTTTCATGTGGTGGTCCTTGATCATCTTCGCCCGCTGCAGGGAAGGCATGTTCAAGGGTAAAAGCGAAAGCGGTAGGGTATGAAGAGAGTCACGCTCGCCATCATGCAGCGCCTGGTCAATCGCCTGGGCTTTGGCGGCGGATTCTAACTCCGGTGCCTCCTCCTCGGCCTCAGCCTCGGGCGGATCCGCTTTTTCGGCCGCTTCGGACATACATCGCTCGCTAAGAACAGCAACTTAATCCATTTGTCATATGAGAATTCTGTGAAGATGTGGTTAATTCTGTGGCGCGAGTTGCTGTGACCATTAACAACACTAAATAGCCAATGGGTAGGAATTGACCATGACCGAGAACACAAGAGTTTTGTTTAAATCGCGGCCCACCGGTTGGGTTGATGCCTCTCATTTCGAGATCGTGACGGTGCCGGTCGCCGATCCCGGTCCGGGCGAAATCTTGGTCCGCAACATCTTCCTCTCGGTTGATCCCTATATGCGTGGCCGCATGCGGGATGAGAAACGCTATACCGCCGGTTTCGCACTGGGTGAGGTCCTGGATGGCGGTGGCGTCGGCGAAGTCGTGTCCTCCAACGCCGACGGTCTGGTACCGGGCGATCTGGTATCGGGACGCCTGGGCTGGGAGAAATTCACAGTCGCAACGCCGGACATTCTGAACAAGGTGGATGGCAAGGTTGCCTCACTCTCCCATTATCTTGGCGTTTTGGGCATGCCCTCCATGACTGCCTGGGTCGGCATGCGTAACATTGGGGAACCCAAGGAAGGCGAAACCGTTTATGTCTCCGCCGCCTCCGGTGCCGTGGGCCAGATCGCGGGTCAGATTGCCAAGCTCAAGGGTTGCCATGTGGCCGGCAGCGCCGGTTCGGATGACAAAGTCGCCTATGTGCGCGATGAACTGGGCTTCGATACGGCTTTCAACTACAAGTCCGTTTCCTCGCTGGATCATGCGCTTATGTCGGCTTGTCCCGACGGCATAGACGTCTATTTCGAGAATGTGGGCGGCGCCATGCTCGATGCCGTGCTCCTCCGGGCCAATCCCTATGCCCGCATCGTCGCCTGCGGCATGATCAGCCAATACAACCTGGAAACCCCGGAGGGGGTGAAAAACCTTGCCACCATGGTCGGCAACAAGGTCAAGATGCAGGGATTCATCGTTTCCGATCATATGGATTTGCAGCCCGAATTCTTCGCCGAAATGTCTCAGTGGCTTGCCGAGGGCAAGATCATTTATCGCGAGAGCATTACCCAAGGCGTCGAAAACGCCCCCGCCGCCTTCATCGGCATGCTAAAGGGCGAGAACTTCGGCAAACAGGTGGTGCAGGTCAGCGATCCCTAGATTTTTCGCTGTCGCATTTCGCGGTGCAGGATGAAGAGGCCAGCGCCGACGATCAGAACGGCACCAGCAATTTTCCAGGCATCGGGCACGTCACCCCAGACTAGGTAGCCTATGCCGGCGGCGTAGACCAGGGAGAGGTACTTGAACGGCGCCACGGTTCCCCCCGGCGCATACAGAAGTGCCTGGATGGTGAGCAGGTGGGAAAGGCCGATCATGGTGCCGGCGGCGGCGAACAGGCCCCAATCGGACAAGTCGGGCCATTGCGTGCCGAACAGGGGCAGGCTGATGGCACCCACCACGATTGCTACGGCCATAGAGTAGAACAATATGGAAACGGAACTGTCGCCACCCGCCATGCGCCGGGTGACAATGTCGCGGAAAGTGCCGAGAAAGGCTGTAAACAGGGGCACCAGGTAATAGATCGCCAGGCCGCTGCCGTCAGGACGCACGATCAAAAGCACACCGACGAAACCCACGAAAACCGCCACCCAGCGCCGCCAGCCTACGCGTTCGCCTAAGATTGGGACCGACAGCGCCGTCAACAGGATCGGGCTCAGAAAGATAATCGCTAGGGCGGTGGCGAGGGGCAGGGCGATGAAGGAGAGGACCACGAAAATCGATGTCGCCGTGCCCAGGGCGGCGCGAACCAGGGTCTCGGTTAGGTTGCGGGTGGCGAGAATGCGCCAGCTACCGGCCCGGGCCACGAAAAAGGCAATGGGGATGAAGGTGAAAAAACCGCGATAGAACAGGATTTCGCCGGCATGATAGTCCGTGGTCATCCATTTCGAGATGGCGTCCTGGGTGGTCAGCAGCAGCGCGCCGATGATCATGCACCAGGCGCCTTTGGCGCCATCGGACAGGTTCTTGAACATGTTCGGCGGGCGTCAGCGCCCTTGCAGCAGGAATTCCCGGCCAACCTTGACCTTGGGCTCGCCGTCATAGGCGACAACATCGGCGGTGGCATAGGTCTCCCGCCAATCGTCAGGCAGGTACGAACCGGTGCCGACAACGTCTATGGGTGCGTTGACAGTGCCCATCACCTGACATTTGAAGAAATTGAAGCCCGAGGATGCGACGATACGGGCCTTGGGGAAGCCAGCCGCGTCCAGGGCATCACGCAGATGGAAGATGGCGGCGGCGGAGACGCCGGTACCCACCAGCCAGCGCAACTCCTCTTCCGAACGGTATTGTCGGACTGCTCGAGGGACGTGGCTTTCCAACACCGCATAGGAGGACTGGGTATCCAGACCCTCCACAAAGCGGCCGCCGTGGGTGTCGAGGCGCACCGCGACTTTTCCCTCTTCCGCCAGATCGGGAAAGCGTCGGCAGACCTCGAGTGAATCAGTCACTTCCTGGCCAAAATAGTCGACCAGCACCGTCAACGCTTCGCCCGGAAACGCTTCCGCATACATTTCTGCGGCCCGCACCGTGCTGCCGGCATAGCCGATCAGGGCATGCGGCATGGTACCGAGGCCCGTTTCGTTGCCGAAGAAATGCGCCGTAGCGTCGGTGGCGTTACCAATGAAGCCCACCGCGTCCCGCTCCCGCTTGGCCGCCTCACTGCCCACAGAGGCCGCATAGGCCATCATTTCCGCCATCTCGTGGCCGGCACAGTGACGGGCGTCCATGGCCAGGAACTGGGTGTCCGGCAGGGCCGAACACATCACATAGGCGTTGTAGGCGGCGACGCAGCAGGCCCCCAGCTTCTGCAGGTACAGGGTTTCCAAGTCCACCAGTTGGGAGAACGGTCCACTCAGGTAAAGCAAGGGTTCGCCAGCACCGGCCCAAGCGCCTTCCTCGAAACAGGTTTCAATTTTGAATTCGGTTTTCCGTTCCGCGGCGATCCTGTTCAGCCAATCGATCATCAGCCGCGGCGCAAAGCTGACCGGACGCCGCATGAAGACGGCATAGGTCACCTGGGCATCGCCGTTCTTTTGCACGATGGCGCGGGTTTTCTTGAAGTAGTGATCCGTCCAGCGGTCGATATCGCCTTCCAGATCGCCTTTGCCCGACATAATCGAACTCCCGATCCAGGCTTTCTTATTGGGCCGCCGCCACGGCCGTGTTGGCTTGCCGCTCAGTGCGCTGCTGCTTCAGCATTTCCGCCACCAGGAAGGCCAGTTCCAGGCTTTGCGAGGCATTCAGGCGCGGGTCGCAATGGGTGTGATAGCGGGAGGCCAATTGCTCTTCATCGATCAATTGTGCCCCGCCCAGGCACTCGGTGACGTCCTTGCCGGTCATTTCCACATGCACGCCACCGGCATGAGTGCCTTCGGCCTGATGCACAGCGAAGAAGCCGCGCACCTCGGCTAGGATGCGGTCGAATGGCCGTGTCTTATAGCCGGTGGACGATTTGATGGTATTGCCGTGCATGGGGTCGCACGACCAGACCACCTTGCAGCCCTCGCGCTCCACCGCACGAACCAAGGGTGGCAGCTTTTCCATCACCTGCTCGTCGCCCATACGGCAGATCACCGTCAGGCGGCCGGGATCGTTGTCCGGGTTTAGGGCATCGATCAGGCGCAGGAAATCGTCCGTTTCCAGGCTTGGTCCAGCCTTCAGACCGAGTGGGTTATTGATGCCGCGGCAATAGTCGATATGGGCGCCGTCCGCCTGGCGGGTGCGATCGCCGATCCAGACCATATGGGCCGAGGTATCGTACCAGCCGCCGATGCGGGTGATGGTGTCCTCGCGGGTCAGGGATTCTTCGTAGTCCAGCAACAGGGCCTCATGAGAGGTGTAGAAATCCGTCTGTCGCATTTCCGGTACGGCATCGCCCGTGATGCCGCAGGCTTCCATGAACTCCAAGGCCTCCGTGATGCGGTTGGACAATTCGGCATAGCGCGTGGCGGCCTCTGTGCCCTCGACGAAATCCAGGTTCCAACGGTGGATCTTGTAAAGATCGGCATAACCGCCCTGGGCGAAGGCGCGCAGCAGGTTCAAGGTGGCGGCAGCCTGGGAATAAGCGGTCAGCAGGCGTTTCGGGTCCGGTTCTCTTGCGGCGGGGTCTTCTTCAATGCCGTTGACGATATCGCCGCGGTAGATGGGCAGTTCGACGCCGTCGACGACTTCCGTGGGGTTGGAGCGCGGTTTGGCGAACTGACCCGCCATGCGCCCCACCTTGACCACCGGCACGGCACCGCCGAAGGTCAGAACGACCGCCATCTGCATCAATACGCGAAATGTGTCCCGGATATTATCGGGGTGGAACTCCGCGAAACTCTCGGCGCAATCGCCGCCCTGGAGCAGAAACCCGTCACCTTCGGCCACTTGTGCCAGACGACGGCGCAGGGCATTGACCTCGCCCGCGAAAACCAGTGGGGGAAAGCTGCGCAATTTCTCCAGCACACCGTCCAATTCGCCGCGGTCGGGGTAATCGGGCATCTGCAGGGCCGTGCGCTGCCGCCAGCCATTGGGGGTCCATTGCGTTGCCATGGTTCCTATCCCTGAAAATTAAGGCGCCCTATATACGGCAAACGTGGCGGATTTCCAAGCTTTCCAACAACTTTCCCACGCGGTTAGCGCCCATCGCTTTTGATCGAGGGGTGCGGGATTGCCCTGCAAATCCGGCGAACTAGAATATTCCGGCTTCAAGTCCGGCCGCCATGGCCGCACCCAACTCGTGGCATTGATCCACGAATTCATCCTGCCAGTCGCCGCGCAGGATGATGGGCTCCTGCACCGCCCGCCAACGCAGGCCGGTGACGATGGTCTCGACACCACGTTTCGTGCCGGTGCCGTCATGGCCGGCGCGGATGAACAGGCAATAGGGGCGACCTTGGGTTTCTTCCAGACAGGGGTAGTAATTGCGATCGAAGAAATCCTTCAACGCCCCGCTCATATAGCCAAGATTCTCAGTGGTGCCGAGAATGATGCCATCGGCCTCAAGGACGTCGGCAGGCTCGGTTTCGAAGGGCGATTTGGCAACGATATCCACATCGTCGCTTTCCCCGGCGCCGGCGACGACGGCGTCGAACAGGCGTCTGGTGTTGGGAGACGGGGCATGCACGACAATCAGGAGGCGCCGGCTCACAGCGCCCT
This sequence comes from uncultured Rhodospirillaceae bacterium, assembly GCA_964344935.1. Classification (GTDB taxonomy): domain Bacteria; phylum Pseudomonadota; class Alphaproteobacteria. The sequence goes on along the minus strand of CAYFPL010000002.1, from coordinate 628,413 downwards.
CAAGCGGTGTTCAAGGCGTCCAGGCCCAGGTCCAGCCGCATCGCCGCTGTCGCCGCCTCCTTGGCGTCTTCCAAGGGGATGCCAGTGGCATCGGCCATGCGCGGATAGGCGTTGAAAGCGGCGATCACGGCGGCCGCGTCCACCATGGCGGCCTCGCCCAGGGTCTCGATGATAGCCCGGCGGGCATTGGCGATGCGGGCGGTATCCCGTTCCATGATCGCTTCGGTGAATTCGTTCATCAGATCACCATGGGGCAGGCCGGAATCTGCCATATTCCCGTCCATGACCGGGGTGAGGTCGTATTCATTTCCCGTCTGATCGCCGCTCACCCGGAGCCGCATGGCATGCGAGGTGGTTCAGTAATAACACCCGAGCAGGGCCGACGCGCGGGCCGCCAGGAACTCGATCTGGGCCCGCGAAATGCCCCGTTCCATGCCGTCCAATTCATAGACGCGCGGGTCCTCCATGTAGAGGGGGTTGAGGAATTCCCATAACCGGCGGGTTTCCGCCGGCACCAGGGTAAGAGAGCGGCGGATATAGAAATGGCTTTCATTGTCGTAGAAGTCGGCGAAATCGGGTCCGGCATCCTCTGGCGCGATCGTTGCGGCCCATCCCGGTCCCGTTTTGGCCTCCTTTGGCCGCTGTCGCGGTGGCGCGCCTGATTGAGCGGCGGGCAGGGCAGGGGTGTCCATGCCAATGCCGGCGGTGAAACAGTCCGTGACCACCGCTTGCACCGCCACCGAAATCACTTCGATGACTTCGTCTTCCAACATGCCGCCGTTCTGAGCCTCACGGTACCAGCGTTCGCTCAGCCGGCCAGGATCCGTCACCACCCTATGGACCACATCAACCCAGGGTGCGGGCAGTTGCCCCATGTCGGTATGCTCTCCGTCGACGGCATAGGGAGAAATCGCTTCTCTGCGGGACTGACAGAGCGGGCAGTCCCATGCATTGCGTGCTTCCGCCACCACGGCCAGCCGTTGCGCCCCTGTCAGCCAGGATCCGGGCTGGGCCAAGCGTTCATGGTTGCGGTTCAGGCCGTCGGCCAGGTCCGGGCGCAAGACGACGGGTGCGGCATCATAAGGATTGGCCATCAGGCCTCCAGTTCCGCATCCCAATAAAGGAAATCACTCCAGGATTCGTGCAGGTAGTTGGGCGGGAAAGACCGGCCCCTGTTATGCAACTGGCGAACTGTCGGTTGATGCGGCGCGGTATGGGGCTGCATGCCGCAATCCCTTGGCATGCGCCCGCCCTTGCGCAGGTTGCATGGCGCGCATGCCGCGACAACATTTTCCCAGGTGGTGCGCCCGCCCTTGCTGCGGGGAATGACATGATCAAATGTTAGGTCGTGGCCGGCGCCGCAATATTGGCAGACGAAACGGTCGCGCAGGAACAAGTTGAAACGCGTAAATGCGGGATACTTCGCCGGCTGGATGTAGCGTTTGAGCGCCACTACGGAGGGTAGTTCCATGGCGAAACCGGGCGAGCGGATAACCCTGTCATAGGCCGAAAGAACCTGCACCCGGTCCAGAAACACTGCCTTGACAACTTCCTGCCAAGACCACAGAGACAGGGGATAATAGCTCAACGGCTGGTAATCAGCGTTGAGTACCAAAGCGGGACAACGGTCGAGTGAGGCCTCCATAACCACCCTGCCTAAATCAACGACAAACCAACGATTCACCAATTTTCGCAATTTTGCGCCAGTTTTTCTAGGGCAATTATGGGTGATAAGTTCTAGCCGATGGTGCCCCGGTTCGTGATATGGCGGTAATGTAGCCAAATGACCCTGGCCGCATAGGTGCGATAGGGCCGCCATGGCTCTGCCAGCGCCGGCATGTCCTTGACCGTGGGCCGTTCGGCGAGGTCTAAAAGATCGCGCGCGCCTTCCATCAAGGCCACATCCCCCGCAGGCCAGACGTCGGGCCGCTGCAGCACGGCCAACAGGTAAACTTCCGCTGTCCAGCGCCCAATCCCTTTGATTTTAATAAGGTTTTCGACGACCTCCTCGTCCGCCATATGGGGCAGCCGGCGGAAGTTCAAACGGCCGGCGGCGACTTCCTCCGCCAGGCTATAGGCATAGCGAACTTTGGCGCCGGAAAGGCCATAGGCGCGCAGGGTATCTTCGTCACAGGCGAGAACGGCGGCGGGATTGACATTGCCCAGGCCGGTACGCAGGCGCCGCCAGATGGCATCTGCCGAGGCCAGTGAGACCTGTTGCTGGACAATGATCTTTAAGACAGTCTCGAAGCCACCGGGACGTTTTCTTGACGGCGGTTCGCCATGGCGGCGAAGGACGGCGGCGAACCGAGGCTCCAATCGGGCGACTTTGTGAAAGCCCGCCTCCATGGCTTCAATCGGCTGCGGGCGGCGGGCCATCGGGCCTCTCGCGTTCCAGCAGGTCGAGGACCGCCGTCAACAGGGCACCCGTGTCCCGGCGATAGGCGGCTATATCCATCTCCCGCCAATCGAAGAAACCTTGGCCGCTCTTGGCGCCGATGTTCCCTTCGGCAAATTTGCGCTGAACCACGGCGCTTGGTTCCCGGCTCAGATGTAGTGTCGGCACCAACTCCCGCTGCGACAGGGCATGGGTATCGAGCCCGGATAGATCCTTCTGCTCCACCATGCCGGTGACGCTCATGCGTGGTCCCAGCAGCATCTTTGCAGCCAGGTCGATGTCCTGGGCCGTGCAGATACCCCGCTCGATCAGGTCATAGGCCTCGTGATAGATGGCCTGCTGGAGGCGGTTGATCAACAGGCCGTCCACCGGCTCCGACAAGGTGATCGGCGTCTTGCCGGTTTGCCGCAGCATGGCCAGGGAGGTTTCGATGGTTTGGTCGTTGGACTGGGCAACGCGCGCCACTTCGACGATGGGCGTCACATCGGCGGGCTGAAAATAGTGGATGCCGCAGAACATCTCTGCATGGCGCAGGTTGTCGGCCAGTTTCTGAAGGGGCAGGGAGGACGTATTAGAGGCCAGGATGGCCGCGCCTTGATAGGCCTCTTCAATGCGAGCATTCAGTTCCAGCTTCAGGTCCATCACTTCGGGAATCGTCTCGATGATCAATTCTGGCGTCGCTGCGGGCAATTCGTCCAAGATCGCCACATCGGGATGGATTCCACTGACATTGGCGGGGTTGCGGCTGAGGACGGCGGTGGTGTAACCGGCGCGAACGAAAGAGTCTGCGATGCCCCGGCCCATGACGCCGGACCCGGCGACCAATACGGTGAATGTGTCTTGCGCCATGTTATCCTCCCTACAAACGCGTTCCGCCTCTGATAGCCCAATAGGCCCGCCATTGCCACCAACGCCAGTGCTAAGATTTGCGCCCAGTCCCACCGGTCCCCTGCACCTTGGTAACGGATATTCGGCGCTATACAGTTTTGCCGCGGCCCGGCGCCTCGGCGGGCGCTTTCTGTTGCGAATAGAGGACATTGACCAGACCCGCTGCCGACCTGAACATGAGGCTCGCATGCTGGAGGATCTGGCTTGGTTGGGATTGCAATGGGAACAGCCCGTTCGCCGGCAATCCGAGCACATGGACGACTATGCCGCCGCGCTTGCCAGCTTGGCTGACGCCGGACTGACCTATCCCTGTTTCTGCACCCGAAAAGAGATCGCTGCCGAAATCGAAGCCGCGCCGTCGGCGCCCCATGGTCCGGACGGCGCCCTTTATCCAGGCACCTGCCGCACACTTTCCGAGGCCGAGCGCGAGGACAATATCGCTTCCGGTTTGCCCTTTGCGGTCCGCCTTGATAGCGATCGGGCAGCACGGCGCCTTGAACGCGATCTGTTTTGGCACGACCGGCAACAGGGAAAGCAATTATTGCAACCCCGTTTGCATGGCGATGTGGTTCTGGCCCGCAAGGACACGCCGACCTCCTATCATCTGGCGGTCACGGTGGATGACGCCCTGCAAATGATCAGTCACGTCACCCGGGGCGCCGATCTGTTCGCAGCCAGCCATGTCCACCGTCTGCTTCAGGCTCTCCTGGAACTGCCCGCCCCAGAGTATGACCATCACCGGCTCATCGAGGATAATGACGGCATCCGGCTTGCCAAACGCCGCGGCGGTGTCAGCTTGGGCGAGTTACGTCAAGAGGGCCGAGATCCAGCTGAATTGCGAGGCAACCTTGGCTTCGATTTCTAGAGTATGCGGCTGGGAAATGGTGGCGCGGATTGATCGCTCTACTCCAGACCGCCGCCGCTTTGCGCCGGAGGAAGGGTAACGGGGACGATCACTCTCACAGGAGCCGAAAGAAACCAATCCGCGCCTAAGAGTGAAGATGACATCGCAATTACGATGAAACATTGACGGCCATCACACTTTGGCCGAATTATTTCAAACATCACGAGAATTTGTCCGGAAAAAAGCAACGGCGGCCAGCAATGTCGCAGGCCGCCGTCGGGGACGGACGCCGGTCAATGGCCTGACCGCCGATGCCGGGCGGGGAGGTGTACACGACATCGGGTCCCTAAGCCGATACGGAACTTACGCGATACGACGCAAAACGGCTTGTTTGTGTGCCCTTTAGAGATAACCGCAGTTGCTCCGATCTTGAGTGACCGGTATCACGAATGGTGCTAATTCCCTCTTGGTCCACACAGAAATCCGCGAGGATCCGTATGCAAGCCGCGAACCAGACCGCCAAATCCATTTCAAATGACGAATTGCTCCCGCTGTGCGACGGGGCATTGGCGGCGGCCGACGATTTTCTGGCCAGAGCCCGGATCCGGGTCCGCGAATCGGTTTCCATGGATGGTGTCGTTGATGCCCAGGCGATCGAAGCGCAGCAATTCGCCGTGCATGGCCTGGCCTGGATGGCAACTTACGTGGAAGCCCTGCGCCAAAGCTTGGCATGGGCATCACGTCTGCAGGAAACCGGCCAGCTTGGTGCGATGGAACGGCTGCTGCTGCAATTAGTGTTTGGCGGTTATCTGGCGGAACTTTCCAATGGCATCGCCATGAGCCAGGTGGAAATCGTGCGTCCCGGCGATCTGGGCCTGCGCGATGATGACCTGGCGGCGTTTCGGAGTGATGCGGTCATCCGCCTGATCGAGAGCGGTAATACCCAAAGCGAGCGTGACCGCTTGGCCCTCTTGCTGGTAGAGGCCGCCAGCAGCGCGGAATTCGGCGCTTTGGGACTGGATGAAACCAACGCCATGGTGCGCGAGCAGTTCCGCCGTTTCACCGATGATCACGTGACCGAGGCGGCCCATGGCTGGCACCTGCGCGATGAATTGATCCCTATGGACGTGGTTGATGCCATGAGCGAGATGGGGGTTTTCGGGCTGACCATCCCGGAAGTCTATGGCGGCCACGGCATGGGCAAGACCGCCATGTGCGTGGTGTCAGAGGAGCTTTGCCGCGGCTATATCGGCGTCGGCTCCCTGGGCACGCGTTCGGAAATCGCGGCCGAACTGATCCTGCATGGCGGAACCGAGGAGCAGCGGCAACATTGGCTGCCGAAAATCGCCAGCGGCGAAATCCTGCCCACCGCCGTGTTCACGGAACCCAATGTGGGTTCGGACCTGGGCAGCGTCGGCACACGCGCCGTGCGGGAAGGCGAAGTTTATAAATTTCAGGGCAATAAGACCTGGATCACCCATGCTGCCCGTGCCGATATGATGACGCTGCTGGCCCGCACCGATCCTGATCAGGCCGGCTATCGCGGCCTCTCCATGTTCCTGGCGGAAAAGCCGCGCGGGACGGCGGAGGAGCCATTTCCGGCCGAGGGCATGTCCGGGGGCGAGATCGAGGTGCTCGGCTATCGCGGCATGAAGGAATACGAGATCGCCTTCGACGGTTTCGAAGTTGGGGCGGAGCACCTTCTTGGCGGCGAGGAAGGCAACGGCTTCAAGCAATTGATGGCGACTTTCGAATCCGCCCGCATACAAACAGCGGCCCGCGCCGTTGGCGTAGCTCAGAACGCCTTTGAACTGGGCCTGAACTACGGCATCGAGCGCCAGCAGTTCGGCGGCGCCATCGTCCGCTTTCCAAGGGTGGCGGGCAAGCTGGCCTGGCTGGCGGTTGAGATCATGGCGGCGCGGCAATTGACTTACTACGCCGCCCGGCAAAAGGACCAGGGCCGACGCTGCGACCTGGAGGCGGGCATGGCCAAGCTGCTGGCCGCCCGGGTGGCCTGGTCGTCGGCCGACAATGCGGTGCAAATCCACGGCGGCAACGGCTTTTCTCTGGAGTTTCCCATCAGCCGGGTGCTGTGCGATGCCCGCATCCTGAACATTTTCGAAGGTGCAGGCGAAATCCAGGCCCAGGTTATCGCCCGGCGGCTCCTGGAAAGCCATAACTGAAGCCGCGATATCCTCGAAGGGGAGCGATAGATGGAACTCGGCATTTCAATTCGGAATATGGGGACCCAGTCGACACGCGAGACCGTGGCCGCCTGCGCCCGTGCGGCAGAGGAGAGGGGCGTTGAGTCCATCTGGATTACCGACCACATCGCCATTCCCCCGGACGATGCCGAGGGCAGCGGCGGGCGCTATCTGGACACCCTGACCACACTGGCCTGGCTGGCGGGACAGACCGAACGGATCAAACTGGGTACCGGCGTTCTGATCCTGCCTTATCGCGCTGCCCTGCCCACCGCCAAACAGGTGGCGACGGTGCAGGAGCTGAGCGGCAACCGCCTTATCTTGGGTGTGGGTATCGGCTGGATGGACCCGGAATTCCGCGCCTTGGGCGTGGACCGCCATGCCCGCGGCCGCATATCCGATCAGACCCTGGCCTTCTTCCACGAATGTTTTGACCAGGATGAAGTGACCGCCAACGGCCAAACCTTTCTGTTCAAGCCCAGGCCGCCGAAGCCGCCCATCCTGATCGGTGGCCGGGCGCCGCATGCCCTTGCGCGCGCCGCGAAATACGGCGATGGCTGGTTTCCCATGTCCCGTACACCAGAAAACCTCGGCCCGGCCATTGCGCAGTATCGGCAAATGACAGAGGCCCAGGGCAGGCCGCCAGGACAGATCACGGTTTCCACCCGTCTACCCTTGGACGAACCCGGACAAACGCGGGATCTGTGGGCGCAGTACCGGGACTTGGGTGCCGACCGGCTGATTTGCGGCCTGGGCTATGACACCGGCGATCAGTTCCGGTCCAAATTGGAAATCCTGCTTTCGACTTTGCAGGGTTGATGCGGTCTAACCGGTTGTCGGCGCCCAGCCATAAATGCGGCTGAGACTGCCGCCCATCAATTCCGCCCGCTCGCTATCGGACAATCGATCCGTCATGCGAAAGGGTTCAACGCCCTGGGCATAAGTCAGCAGGTTGACGGCCCGGGTCCAGTCCGTGCCCCAGATACAGCGGCCGATGCCAAAGGCGTCGAAGATCCGCCCAAGGGGATCCCAGATATCGTTGTAGGGGTAGGGTTGATGGGACAGGGTGCAAGCGCCGGTGATCTTGATCGCAACATTGTCGTAAGCCGCCAGCTTCAGCACGTTAGGCAGTTCGGCGAAAGGTTCTGGCGGGGCGGGTGGGTCGAAGGGCTGTTGCAGGCCCAGATGGTCGATCACCAGTTGCGTCTGAGGGCTGTTGGCAGCCAGTTGGGCCGCTTGATCGAGACGACCCCAGGCAAGCAGGTTGACCGGCAGGCCGTGGCGGGCCGCCGCCTTCAACACCCGGTTGATGCCTGGGTCGTCGGGATCTTCCGAGGCCTCGTGCGCCAGCATGATGCGGATGGCGACGGTGCCGTCCATGGCCGCCCAATCGGCGATGGTCTCCTCCACGCCTGGATCGTTGGGATCCACCGGCTTGATCAGACCAAAGCGGTTCGGATGGGCGGCGTGCACGCTGACCGCATAGCTTTCGTCGTAGCGGTACATGGTGAAGACGGAGACCAACAAGGCGCCATCCACACCCACCTCGTCCATTGCGGCCACCATGCCGTCACCCGTCATCTCCGGCGGCCCGGCCAGCACAGCCGCCCAGGGCCGGCCCGGATGGTCCCGTTCATAAGCATGTACCTGGGCATCAATGGTCAACATGGCGTTCCTCCTCCTCTGTTGGAATTGTAGCGGCTGGCATTAGGGGAAACCATGCCAGGACCGGCGCCTAATCGATCTTTGATGGCAGCCAAGTTGCGAGTTCTGGCAGCCAGATCAGGAGCGCGAGGACGAACATCTCGATGACGATGAAGGGCAGGGCGGAGCGGACCACCTGGCCCAATGTGACATCGAACTGGGCCACGCCTTTCATGACATAGAGCAACAGACCGAAAGGCGGGGTCAGCAGACTGATTTCCATGGTGATCAGCATCAGCACCATCAGCCAGATCACGTCGATGTTGAAGACCACCTGCAAGGACTGGGAGCCCAGAAGGAAAAACGGCAGGGTCAACAACAGCATGCTGACCTGGTCCATGAAGGCGCCGAGGAATAGCAAGACAGCCATCATGGCGATCACCACCATCAGGGGCGTCAGATCCAGTTGCGTGATTTGTTGTAGCAGGCCGTCCGTGGCGCCGGAGTTCGACAAGGCCTGGCTGAAGACCAGGGAGCCGGCGATGATGAACAGGATCATGATGTTGATCTTGGCTGTTTCCATCAGCGCCTTGGCCACATTGCGCCACGTAAAATCAGCTCCTTCGATGCCGGAGATCCGCACCACGTTCTTGAACAACCGGAAAAAATAGCAGACCGCCAGGGCCGCGATGCAGCCGAGGGCGGCTGCTTCAGTGGGCGCGGCGATCTTGAAGAATATGCTGCCGACCACGATGACGAAGATGATCAACAGTGGCATGATGTAAAAGACGAAAGGCAGCACGCGGTTGATGCCACGGCGCAATGGGCCGTTGTAGCTGATGCTCATCACTTCGAGGCCGCCCAGATGGAGGCTGATGGAAATGGGCAGGTCCAGGTCGTCCTGATCCGGGACATAGGACGGCGCGAGGCTGGGATTGATGATGCAGCGTCCTACCACGTAAGCAAAGAACAGAACCGCCATCAAAATGCCCGGCACGATGCCGGCGATCAGCAATTGCGCCACGGACTGTTCCGCCAGACTGGCCAGAAGTACCGCCAGGGCCGATGGCGGGATCAGCATGGCGATGCCGCCCACTGCCATGATCGGTCCCATGGCGATGGCGGGCTGATAGCCCCGTTTGATCATGTCCGGCAACAGGATCGAGCCCAGAATGGCCGTATTGGCGATGGTGGACCCAGACAGCGAGGAAAACACGGTGCCGCCGACAATGGAAACCACCGACAAACGTCCGGGCACGCGGGCGATCAGGCGGTCGATGGCACCAATGGCCTTGAAGGCGACCCCGGTCTGCAAAAGGATTTCGCCCATCAATAGGAACAGGGCGATGGGGGCAAGGGTGAACTTAATGGCGTTGTGGAACTCGATCGGCATGAAGACCAGGCCGATATCGCCGTTGATAAACAAATAGGTGCCCAACACGTTGGCGGCGAAAAATGCAGTCGCCACAGGGAGGCCAAGAAACATCAGCGCACAAACCGTGCCCAGCAACAGGGTCAGGGCCAGGTACCATTCCATGGTTCAGAACCCCGACCTGGCCGAGACGTCCTCTTCCTCGGCAATTTCCGCTGCGCGGCGCAGACGGAACAGGAACTCTATGGCGAGGAGGAAGAAGGACAGCGCGAAAACAGCCAGCATGTACCAATTGGCGATGCGTAAATCCTTGTCGGGCAGGGTGCCATCGTCGAACTCCGAAATCGTCGCGCGGATGCCGTAGTAGCAGAGAAAGGCACAGAGAAAGACGCCGACGGCATCCGCCAGCCGTTCCAGGCGCACCGCCTGGCGGCGTGGGATGGCGCCGACCACCACGTCGACCCGCACATGGGCACCTTGCTGCAGGACCCATGGGGCACCGATAAATACGCCAACATAGAGCGTGTACTCAACTGCTTCGTACAGCCACCAGATGCCGCCCAGGTCGCCTTTGATCAACAGCAGGTTGAGTGGCACGAGCACGGCGATGAGGCCTATGGAAACCGCCACGAGGGCGGCGAGAAAAAAGGTGAAGCGGTTGAATGCCGCTTCGAACGCGGTGATGTACTGGCGCATCTAGGTGCCCAATATGGTCTGACGTCGGCGGGCGAACACCAGGGGCGGCCGTTGCCGCCCCTGGCTCGAATGCCTGCCTTTACTTCGTGAACAGTTTCTGCAGCGCGGCGCCGTGTTCGGGGCTGCGATCCAGCACTTCCTTCCAACCTTCGCCAACGGCGGCCTTCAGCCATTTATCCCGCTCGGCGCCTTCCAGGGTGATGGTCTGCATGCCTTCTGAAGCCATCCAATCTTTTTGCTTCTTCAGCAAGGCCTGGAATTCGGGCGACGTGGTCTCGGACTTCGCTTCGAAGCCCATGGCCACGCTGGTCAACAGGTCCTGGACCTTCTTGTCCAAGGTGTTCCACTTCTTCAGGTTGGCCAGGGTGTGCAGTGTGGCGTGATAGAAACCAGGTTCCACGCGATACTTCGTCACTTTGATCCACGAGGGCACCCAGCCCAGTGCCGGCCAGCCATAGCCCTGGACGGTGTTATTTTCCATGTAGGTATAGACCTGGGCGATGTTGGAGCGCTGCGTCGTTGCACCAAGGGATTTGAAAAAAGCCGTATAGACCGGCGCCACCCGCAGATGCAGCCCTTTCAAATTCGCGCCAGTGATGGGCTTGCTGAGCCATAGGTGGAAATTGCCGAAATCATGGTGCTTGGCAATGAAGTGGATGTTCTTGGCGTGCAGCAGCTTTTGCAGATAGTCGATGGCGCCGTTCTTGCGCAATTCGGCATAGGTGTAATCGGAAAACCGCATCACCGGCGCTTCCGGCAGGACGTTTCCGAAATAGGCTTCGGTGCAGCCGACGATATCGTAGGCGCCCTTTGACATTTTCTGCGTCAGGGTGAAGGGACTGCCGATGGCAGGCGCCCCGCCGACCAGCTTCAACTGCACGACGCCTTTGCCCTTTTCGTTGATTGCGTTCACAACAGCTTCGAATGGTTTCGACGGCGGGCTGCCGATCGGGAAACAACTGGCGGCAGTCAAGGTGACTTCGGCCTTGGCAGTCGTGGCCATCAAGCCGGTCACGGCCAATACCGCAGCCAGCGTCACACACTTTTTGATCATGATGAAACCTCCCCAGGTTTTTAATGTTTTGTGGCGGCATGTTATCAACAATCACTGTGACCGCACAGGACTTTAGGGGACACTGCGGGACGAGTGAGGGAGATGGCCAGTGGATAGTACAACAAGGGATAAATGGCGCCTGGTGGTCATTCTGACCCTGTTCGGGATGGCCGTTGGTCTCGGTTATACATTTTTGCGGGTTGCCGGGGGCGTCATGCAGTTTTCGGTCGGCGAATTGGAACATGCCGCCCGTACAGGCGCCTTTATCGGCTTTTGCGTTAGTGTCTTCATGCTGTTCTACGTCTATGACCAGCGCGGCGCGGCCATTCGACGGCTTAGCTTTCTACAGGGCTGGATGGTCATTGATGGCGCATCGACCTTGATCATTGCCGGGGCGATCCTGGTGCAACGGGCCGTCACCGCGGTGATCATTGATGATATGAGCTTTCTTAGCGAATACCTGGGCGATGAGTTCTGGCTGGATGTGTTGATTTCGTTCCTGGTTTTTGTGGTCGTGGCATTGTTCATGCAGCTTCGCCCCATATTGGGTCCCGGTGTCATGTGGAAGGTCATGGCAGGGCGCTATCACCGTCCCCGCAAGGAGCGGCGGATATACATGTTCCTGGACATCAAGAATTCCACTGCCATGGCCGAGGAACTGGGCGATGAACGAACCCACGCCCTGATATCCGAGGTCTTTTTCGATGCCGATAGGCGCATTGCCGAAAACGGCGGCGAAGTGTTGAGCTATAACGGCGACGAGATTGTCGCCACTTGGCTGGAGGCCGAGGGCCTGAAGGAGGCCCGCTGCCTGCGCTGCTATGACGGCATTGTCAGGTCGCTGGCGGACAAGGCGGAATCCTTTGAAACCCGCTTCGGCGTGCGCCCTGAGTTCTGGGCCGGCATTCACGCCGGCGAAGTGGTGGTCGGCGAGTGCGGCGACAGCAAACGCGCCATCGTCCATATCGGTGATACCCCAAATGTGGCTGCGCGCCTGGAACAGCAGGCCAAGGATATGGGGCGCGATTGTCTGATCTCCACCAGCCTGCTGCAGCGTCTGGAACTGCCCGGCAACATGACATCCGAGCCATTGGGCACATTCACACTCAGAGGCCATCACCGTCCCACCGAGGTCCATGCCCTGAGTCCTGCCTGAGCGGCTTTTGACGGGCGGCTGTCCACCGCCTATTCTAGTGCTGGTATATCGAATTTCATTTTGGGAGATGCCTGCAATGGCCACGAAATATCATCTGATCAGTTCCGTAACTTGACCGTGGGTCCAGCGCGCCGTGATTCTTTTGCGTGCGAAAGACGTCGATTTCGAAGTTACCTACATCGATCTAAGCGACAAGCCGGATTGGTTCCTGGAAATCTCGCCGCATGGCAAGGTGCCGGTGCTCTCCGTGGATGGCCAGCCGCTGTTCGAATCCAATGCCATCGCGGAGTATCTCGAGGACGTAGTGCCGCCCGCGAAGCATCCCAGCGATCCTATCAAACGGGCCCGCAACCGTGCCTGGACGGATTTCGTGCCGGACTTCTCCAAAGGCATCAACATTTACTACACCAAGAGCCGGGAGGAGATGGAGGCGAAGTTGGCCGATGCGCCGAAGTTCCTGCAGAAGCTGGAAGACGCCATCGCCAACGAACGGGACAACGATGGGCCCTTTTTCAACGGCCCGGATCTTTGCCTTGTGGATGCGGCCTATGCGCCGTTCTTGCAGCGCCTGTTGATGGTGGAGCAGTTCAGCCAGACCAACATGCTGCGGGACTTCCCCCTGGTGAAGGCCTGGGCCGAAGCGCTGGTGAATGACGAGCGCATCACCGGCTCGGTGGCCGACAGCTTCAACGATACCTTTTATGGCAATTTGAAGAAGCGCGGCTTCTATGTCGGCACGCTCTTGAGTGAAGACGTGGTGGCGGCGGAATAGCCATGCGGGGCCGGTGTCATTGCGGCCAGGTTCGCTACGAGATTACCGGCCCCGTTCGCCAGGTTGTGGAATGCCATTGCGAGAGCTGCCGCCGCCTGACCGGCAGCGTCTGGCATGCCACGGGGGCGCGGCAAAAGGACGTTGCCATTGACGCTGATGAGGGCGCCCTAAGTTGGTACCGCAGTTCCGAATTGGTGGAGCGTGGTTTCTGTTCCAATTGCGGTTCCACGATGTTCTTCCGCCGCGACGGGGCGGACACCATCACCATCACAGCCGGCAGCCTGGACCAGCCCACCGGCCTGCATCTGATGATGCGTATTTTCACCGACGAGATGGCCGACTACGCCGCCGACAGCAGCGGCGACGGCATACCGCGCTACCCCGGCTTCCCGGAAATGCACCACTTCGCCATTCCGGAAGAGTGAGGGCCGAAGCCGACGTCAGTCGCGGCTTGCGGCGTCGATAAGCCAATCGTGCATGAAGCGCCCGTAACTGCGGGCGACATAGACATCCATATGGCCGCCGTCGTGCAGATGGTGGACCAGGATGGAAACGTTGGCCATGACGCTTTGGGCGCAGCGACCAGGGGGAAAACTCTCAGCCCGCAGATCCAGAGGGCAGCCCTTGGCCAGAATGCGGCGGGCAGCTTCCGAGGGCAGACGAAATACCAGGCGGGCATGGCTCAAATCCGTGCATGTGCCGCCGGCGGCGGCAATCTTCGCCCCATAGTCCGCGATGTCGCCAACGATGAGCCATTCTCCCGGTGCCAGCCACAAGACCTGTAGATCGGCACTTTCCGCGGCGTGGTTTGTCTGCTCAGGCAGGCTGATGCCGATGTCTTCTGCAAACCCGCCCTTCGGTGCATACAGGCGGTGGATGATCGGGGCGGTGCGTTCCTGGACGAGGTCATGTGCGGCGGTGGATGCGGCAAGGGCGGAACGGCGGGGCGGGGATTCAGGCACGCAAACGCTCTCCTTCCGGATCGATGAAGACCGGTTCCGACACCGTGACGGCAACGATCCGGTGGTCCAGAGGCGAATGGGCCCACAGTTCCTGCCCCATGCGGGACCGGCCATTGGTGATCATGGCCAGCGCGATGGGCTTCTCCAGATTGGCGGAATAGACGGCGGTGGCGGCCGGCCTTTTCCATTTCCGGGGCCGGCGCCGCCCGGTCGGTGATGATGGCGCCTGGCGGAATGGCGGTACGGCCGTCGCTGGGCAGCAGGCCAACAAGGTTTAGGCGGTCTTGTGGCGCCAGGCCGTCCAAGCGCAGGGAGCGCTTGCCGATGAAGTCCTTCTTGGTGGATAGCATCCGCCCCAGGCCCAGATCGTCGGCTGTGGCCCGGCCGTCCGCCTCGGGCCCGATGACGAAATGGCCTTTTTCCGTGCGCAGGGTGGTCAGGGCCTCGGTGCCATAGGGGATGACGCCGAATTCTTCGCCGGCGGCCAGCAGCAACTCCCACAACTCGTGGCCGTGATCCGCCGGCACGGCGATTTCATAGGCCAGTTCGCCTGAAAAGCTGATGCGATAGACCTGTACCGGAATGCCGCCGATGCTGCCGGCCCGCCAGGCCATGAAGGGCAGGGCCTGATTGGCGAATTCGATGTCACTGTCCAGTTTCTGTAAAAGATCCCGCGATCTCGGCCCGGCCACCGCCGCTACCGCCCATTGATCGGTGATCGACGTCATGTGCACCTGCAATTCCGGCCAAACGACTTGGGAATAGAATTCCAGGTGTGCCATGACCGGTCCGGCGTTCGCCGTGGTCGTCGTCATAACGTAGTGGTTTTCGTCCATGCGGGCGACGGTGCCGTCGTCAAAGACGCGGCCGTCGTCCCGTAGCATGACGCCATATCGGCACATGCCGACGGCAAGGGTCTTGAAGCCGTTGATATAGACCCGGTTCAAGAACTCGGCCACATCAGGTCCATGCAGATCGATCCGTCCCAACGTGGAAACATCGACAATGCCCACGCTTTGGCGGACGGCCAGGACTTCCCGGTTCACGGCATCGACCGGACTTTCACCGCGACGGGGGTAGTAATGAGGCCGCTGCCACAGACCGGCCGGGGTGAAGACGGCGCCGTTCTCTTCGTGCCAGTCCTGCATGGGCGTACGCCGGGTCGGGCTGAGAAAGGCGCCGCTGTCCCGTCCCGCCAGGGCGCCGATGGTAACGGGGGTATAGGGTGGCCGGAACGTGGTCACACCAACTTCGGCCGCCGGCTTGTTCAATGCGCCGCCAAGAATTGCAATGCCGTTCAGGTTCGAGGTCTTACCTTGATCCGTGCCCATGCCAAGGGTGGTGTAGCGTTTTACGTGTTCGACGGAGCGATAGCCTTCCCGCGCCGCCAGTTCCACATCCGCCGCCGTCACGTCGTTCTGCAAATCCACGAACTGTTTGCGCCGCAACCGGCCTAGTTTGATCGCCGGCGCCGTAGGAGGAAGGTGATCGCCGTTGGCGCCGCCGACCACGGTCATCCCCGGCACCTCGCCGTCGGGAACCAGGGCTTGAATGTCGTCCCGAAAAATGAGGCGTCCCCCTGCCTGGGAATACAGGTGAACGGTCGGCGTGAAGCCGCCAGAGACGCAGAGCAGATCGCAGTCGATGCGCCGTTCCGATTGCGGCACCGCCTCGCCGTTGACATCCAGGGGCGCGACGGTGACTGACTGTAAAGTCCGGCGTCCTGATGTATTCACCACCGCGTGATTGTAAAGGACATCGCCGCCGTCCCAGGATTTGGCCTGCCCTTTGTGGCGGTGGTCGATGATGGCGGCGACATTTATCCCCGTCGCCGCGAGGGTTTCTGCAACCTCGTAGGCGCTGTCATTGTTGGTGGCAATGACCACCCGGCGGCCCGGTCGGACGGCGTAGTCGTTGACATAGCGGGCCGCAGCCGAGGCCAGCATGATGCCGGGGCGGTCGTTGTTGGCAAAGATAAGCGGCCGTTCGATGGCGCCGCTGGCCAGAACCGCCCGATCCGCCCGCAGTTGCCATAGGATCTGCCGCGGGGTGTTGCCGTCCCGGCGCTGCACCAGGCCAAAAAACTGGTCGTCGTACTTGCCGAACACGGTGGTCTGGGGGAGGACGTTAATCCTGTCGGCAAGGTCTGTTCCTATGGGACCTTCATCGGCCAGCCAGACGGACTTACCGTCTTCCGCGGCCTTTGTTGCCGCCTCCCGTCCGGCGGGGCCACCGCCGATGACAAGGACGTCGCAATGGGCATGGCGTTTCTCATAGTCGTCCGGGTCCGGCTGATCGGGGCTTTCTCCCATGCCGGCCATGCGCCTGATCAGGTGTTCGTAGCGGGGCCATAGAATTGCCGGCCACATAAAGGTTTTGTAATAGAAGCCCGCGGGCAGGAACCGCGATAGCGCGCCGAGGCCGCCGGCAAAATCACGGTTCAATGTCGGCCAGCGGTTCTGACTGCGGGCCACCAGCCCATCAAAAAGCGGGATTTGCGTGGCACGGATATTTGGTTCACTCTGCGCACCCTCGCCAAGCTGGACGAGGGCGTTTGGTTCCTCCGGCCCGGCGGCAAATATGCCGCGCCGGCGATGATATTTGAAACTACGCCCCACCAGGCGCACGCCGTTGGCCAGCAGAGCCGAGGCCAGGGTGTCGCCCTGATAGCCGTGATAGGTCTTGCCATCAAAGGTGAATGAAAGTGGCTTGTCCCGTTCTAACAGGCCGCCTTGGGGCAGGCGAAAACTCATGGACCCGCCTCCGCCATATCAACACAGCCCTGAACCTCATGGCTGACCACGTTCCGGCTGACCCGCAGCCAGCGGCGGCAGCCGTGAATATGCTGCCACAGCTCGTCATGTCCGCCCTTGGGGTTGTCGCGCAGGTAGAGGTAGTCGATCCATTCGGCGTCGCTGGCATCCTCTGGAACCGCCGGTCGGGCGGCGGAGGCATCGCCGCCATAGCTGAATTCGCTTTCGGCGCGGGGTCCGCAATGGGGGCAGGGGATCAGGAACATCTCGATACGCCTAGTGCAGCCAGGGATAGGGCCCGGCACCCTTTTCATCCAGGATGCGGCCGCTATGAAAACGGTCCAGGTTTAGCTCCGCGTTCAATTCATGGGGTTGGTCCGTCGCCATGGTGTGGGCAAAGACCCAGCCCGAGGCCGGCGTCGCCTTAAAGCCGCCGTAACACCAGCCACCGTTCAGGAACAGCCCCGGCACTGGGGTCAGGCCGATGATCGGGCTGCCGTCCATGGTCATGTCCATGATGCCGCCCCAGGTGCGCAGGATGCGCAGGCGGCTGAACTGGGGAAACAGCGCCACCAGGCATGAGGCGACATGCTCGATAATGGCCAGGTTGCCGCGCTGGGCGTAGGAATTGTAGCCGTCGATATCGCCGCCCATGACCAGTTCACCCTTGTCGGACTGGCTGACGTAAAGGTGTGCGGCACCGAATGTGACGACTGTATCAAGACATGGCTTCACCGGTTCGCTGACCATGGCTTGCAGAACATGGGATTCGATGGGGAGACGCAGACCTGCCATGGCTGCCAGCCGGCTCGAATGTCCGGCCACTGCCAGCCCGATACGGCGGCAGGCGATCGGACCCCTGGTGGTTTCCACCCCGCTGACACCGCGCTGGTCCCGGGTGATGCCCGTAACCTCGCAGTTCTGAATGATATCGACGCCCCGGGCGTCCGCTGCCCGCGCATAGCCCCAGGCCACGGCATCGTGGCGGGCGGTGCCGCCGCGCCGTTGCAGTAACCCGCCCTCCACAGGGAAACGCGCCGCCGGGGACATATTCAGTTGTGGCACGAACTTGGCCACGGCATCCCGGTCGAGAAGTTCCGCATCGATGCCGTTCAGGCGCATGGCGTTGCCTCGGCGCCGGAACGTCTCCAACTGGCCCTTGGAATGGGCCAGATTCAACACGCCGCGCTGGGAGAACATGACGTTGAAGTTCAGATCCTGGCTCAGCCCCTCCCACAACTTCATGCCGTGTTCATAGAACTTGGCATTGGCATCGAGCAGGTAATTGGAACGGACAATAGTGGTGTTCCGGCCAGTATTGCCGCCGCCGATCCAGCCCTTTTCCAGTACGGCGATATTGGAGAAACCGTGATTCTTAGCCAGGTAATAGGCACTGGCCAGACCGTGCCCGCCGCCGCCGACGATAATGGCGTCGTATTCGGCTTTCGGTTCCGGGTCGCGCCAGGCCGGCTTCCACCGCCGGTGCCCGGTCAGACCGTGGCCGACGAGATGGGCGAGGGAATAGCGGCTCACCTAGTAATCCATCAAAAGATCTTGCCGGGATTTAGGATGTTATTGGGATCCATCATGCCCTTCAGCTGCTTCATCAGGGCAATTTCCGCCGGACTGCGGGAAACCTCCAGATAGTCCTTCTTCTGCAGCCCGATACCATGTTCGGCGGAGACCGAACCGCCCCGGCTGGCCAAGGGGTGATAGACCGCGTCGTTGACGATCTTCTTGGCGTTGTCGCCAGCCTCGCCCACGGCATAGACGATGTGCAGGTTGCCATCGCCCAGGTGGCCGAATACGGCCAGTTTTCTGTCGGGCCATTCCGCCGCGATAGGCTTATCGATCTCTTCGAGATAATCGGGCATGGAAGCAATGGGCAATCCCACGTCGAATCCGATTGTGGGACCCCATTCACGCAGGCTTTCCACGTCGTCACGCAGGGCCCACATGGCCTGGCGCTCGCCCTCGGATTTGGCGATGACCGCATCGACCATCAATCCCTGTTCCATGGCATCCGCCAGCATCACTTCAAAACGCTCGCCATCAGCGTCCGGATCACCGCCCATGACTTCCATCAGGACATAGAAGGGATATTCATTGGACAGCGGTTGCGCGGCACCCGGCCGCGAGGTGACCAGCTTGAAATAATTCTGCCACATCACTTCAAAGGCCGAGAGGCAGCCGCCCGAACGACTGTTACAGAAATTCAGAAGCTTCGGCAGCTTGTCGAACTCGTCGAGGGCCAGATAAGCGGTTTGCTGGCTGGCCGGTTTGGGACGCAGGCGCAGAACCAGGCGCGTGACCACGCCCAGGGTGCCTTCGCTGCCGATGAACATATGCTTCAGGTTATAGCCGGCATTGTCCTTGATGATCTTGCCGAGCGAGCTGAGAATTGTGCCATCGGCCTGCACGGCCTCCAAGCCCAGCACCATATCCCGCGCCATGCCATAGCGGACAACCCGGTTGCCCCCCGCATTTGTGGAGATGTTGCCGCCAAGTGTCGCGCTGCCACGGCCGCCCAAATCGAGAGGAAAAAAGAACCCTGCGTCTTCTGCCGCTTCCTGAACGGTTTGTAGGGTAACACCCGTCTGCACGGTCATGGTGGCCGAGGCTGGGTCGATCTCCTCGATCTCGCGCATGCGTTCCAGGCTCAGGATGATTTCGTCCGTGTCGGCGATGTTGCCGTCGACCAGACCGGTCAGGCCACCTTGGCTAACCACCGCTTGGCCGTGATCGTTGCAGAGCTTCAGGACTTTCGAGACTTCATCCGTATTTGCCGGCCGCACCAGGGCCTTGGCTTCCAGGGACTTGTCTGGGTGGCGATAGCCGGCCGACCGGCCGTCCAGTTCGTCCCCAACGATCAGGCCCTTATCGCCGACAATTTCCCGCAGTTGATCGATAATATCCGCCATGACGTAACGATTGTCCCCATAACATTAGATGTTCCAGGGTCAGTTTACGCCGATGGGGGGCGAAGGCCAATAAGTCTAGGAGCTTCCGATCCGTGGTTTGCCGGCGCGGCTGGGGCCAAAGGCCTTCGTCAAAACCGAACTGCTTTCCTCCGCCAAGGCGATGCTTTCACTCAACATGGCCATAATCTTGACATCGTTCGCCAGGACCTTGCGGGCTTCCGGACGGGCATCGTCGACAATCAAGGCGGCGCGTTTGACCAGATCGCCCCGTACCATTGCCAGGACGTCCTCGAGACGATGGCCTTCGGGGTTGTCATCGGTCGCAAGAAATTGGGTCATTGTCCTATTCTCCCACCAATCGGGTTAAGAGAGGTGTTAACCCAACTGCGTTAACAAGCGCTTACCATTCCCGCCCGTGCCCCGAGGGTAGGTCCGGTCCGGGTTTCTTGATCCAGGCCGCAATATCCCGCCAGACCACTTCCGCCTGCAGATCCCGCAGCAGCATGTGCCAGCCATCCGGATAGAGAACGTAAACAGGTCGTTCGGGCAGGCGGTCCATGGTGTTGTGAACAGGTCGGGCGGGCACGATTTCGTCCCGTTCGCCATACAGCACCAGAGCGGGATGATGCAGACTGGGTGCCGCGTCATAGGCATGACCCATCAACATGGTAACGCCATAAACCGCGTCCATGCGGGTATGGCGTATCACCAACTTGTCGCGGCCCAGGGCGCGCAGCATGGGGATATTGTCCGAGGGCCGGCGCCGCAGGCCGCTACCCGTATCGGTGTTCCAGGGCATTACATGTGCCGAAAGCCAAAGACTGAAGCGGAGAAAGGGATGCATGGATTTGCCGCCCCACAGGCCCGGCGCGACCAGAACCACGCCGTCGACTTTAGATATCGGCGGTTCCGACATAGCCAGGACAGCGACAGCGGCACCCATGCTTTCGCCCAGGATAAAGAGAGGTCGGCCGGGATGGCGTCGGGCGAGCAGATCCAGCATGGCCCTGGCATCGGCGGCCATGGCCGCCGATCCGCCCCAGAACCGTGCCTCCGGCGCGGCGCCGAAGCCGCGCTGGTCATAGGCATAGGTGGTCAGGCCCTGCTTGGCCCACCACTTGGCCGGATCATCAAAATAGTTGCTGTACATATTGAAGCCATGCAAGGCGAGCAATACCGCCTCTGTCTCGCCGTCGGCCTCCCAGACCCTGAACGGCAGCTTCTTGCCGTCTTCCGTCACCAAGATATCGTCTTGCAAGGCGGGGGCGATCAGGCCCGGCTGGAAGTCCTGGAACCGGGGTCCGCAGGCGGCGAGCGAGACCAGAACACACAACAGCGGCGCAAATACCTTATGATAGGTCGACTGAGGGAAACGGGAGGGACCGACGGCATGGGTGAATTGACGGATTTGGCGGCGCAGCGCTTTGGCATGGCATACGAGGTGGCCGAGGATGTTCCGGGCAGGGATACCCTGGCTGCGATCCTGTCTCATCGCACCCACCGGCGCTTTCTCGATAAGCCCGTGACAGAGGACGTTTTGAAGCTGCTTTACGCCTGCGCCCTGTCGGCCCCGGCGAAATCGGATTTGCAGCAGGTGGCCATCATCCGGGTGCGGGATGCGGACAAGCGCAAGGCCATCGCCGATTTGATGCCGGACATGGGCTGGATCGGCACTTGCCCCGTATTCCTGCTGTTCTGCGGTGACAGCCGGCGCATCCGCAGGCTGTGTGAACTGCGAGGCCATCCGTTCGCCAATGATCATCTGGATGCATTCCTGAACGCGGCCGCCGATACGGCGCTGGCGTTGCAAAACTTCAACATCGCGGCACAGGCCGCTGGACTTGGCTGTTGCCCCATTTCGGTGGTGCGCAATCATATCGATGCCATCGCCGAGATTACCGCCCTTCCCGATTACGTCTTTCCCGTTGCTGGCATGTGCCTCGGCTACCCTTCCCATGCCGGCTTCACCTCAACCAGACTGCCGCCCGAAATGATCGTGCACGAGGATGAGTATGACGACGGCGACCTAACCGTGCAAATCGATGCTTATGACGAACGGCGCAACGGCATCTACACCATCCCGCCCGAGAAGTACCGCATGACCGCTGAATACGGCAGCCCGGAATTCTACGGCTGGTCGGAGGACAAGACGCGGCAGGTTTCAGTGCGGGAGCGGGACGATCTGGCCGATTACCTGCGCCGCCACAATTTCTGTTTGGACTAGCCTTGGCTCTCAGACCAGTTCACTTACCCGGCGCCGCAGTTCCGGCAGGACCTCGGCATCAAACCACGGATTGCGTTTCTGCCAGCCTACTGTGCGCCATGACGGATGGGGTAGGGGCATGAACCGAGGGGCATAGTCACGCCAGGCGCGAACCGTTTCCGTCAGGTTAGCGCCCCGCTCGGCGCCGAGGAAGTATTTCTGCCCGTAGGCACCGGCCAATACCGTCAATTCGATATTGGGCAATAGCGCCAACAATTTTGGATGCCAAGCGGGGGCGCATTCGGGCCGGGGCGGGCGGTCGCCCCCCTTCGGCAGGCGGCCGGGATAGCAGAAACCCATTGGTATGACGGCGACTTTATCCTGGTCGTAGAATGTCTGTGGATCTATTTGCAGCCAATCGCGCAGGCGATCGCCGCTGGCATCGTCCCAGGGAATACCGCTGGCATGAACCTTGGTGCCTGGGGCCTGTCCGACTATCAACAATCGGGCATTGACGCTTGCACGCAAAACAGGTCGTGGGCCAAGGGGCAACTGGGTTTCGCAAAGCCGGCAGCCTCTAATTTCCGTCAGCAATTGATCTAGGCGGCTCGCGTCTACCATGTCCTCGGCTCAATCTCGCCTTTTTCCGAATGCAGCATTTCTTAAGAAACATTAACCAAGTCTTAACTATGTGGCTTTAATGGTAAACGCGGCGGAATACCACCTAGCGGTAGCCGCCAAGACGACGCCTTGCCGGTCTAACTCCGGCCAAGGAGGAGAATACCGCGTTGATGAGCGTGTTTGCGGCATTGGGAATGACGGGAATCGTGGCAGTGGCTGCGACGGCGATCCTGTTTACATTATGCGTTGCCAGGCAGGCGCGGCGCGAAACCGATATCGTACAGGCAATGCCGACGGCGGTGGCGTTTTTCGATCGCAAGGACCGTTTGCGGCACGTGAATGAAAAGCTGCTGCACCTCGTCCCGGCCGTCCGCACCTTGGATCACAAAAATTTCTCCAGATTGCAGTTCTTCGAAGCCCTGCTGGATGCCGGCGTCTTTTCGGAGATCTCCGAAGGCAGAGAGGCCTTCTTGGCCGAACTATCGGAAAACGCGAAAGAACCATCCGCCGAGTGGGAGGTGAGCCTAACCGATGGACGCAGTCTGCACATGTCCGAACGGACCACGTCCCGGGGCGGCCGCTTGATCACCTGCATCGATATCACCACACAAAAGCAGCAAAGCTGGGCCTTGGACGAAACGTCCGAATTGCTGAATACATCGCTGGAGAGCATCGACCAAGGTGTCGTCGTCTTTGGACCGGATCGACGCATGCTCACCTGGAACCTCCGCTATTTCGATCTATTGGGATTGAGCGCGGATATTGCCGAGGTCGGTCTGTCGGTTGAAGCATTGGCGACGTATTTGGCCGAGGCAGGAATGTACGGGGAGATCACGTCCGACTACGTATCCCAGCGTGTTGAAGAGATTATGGCTTGCGATCCACCCCAGCACGTATTGACGAGCCGAGGCGGCCGAATTCTCGATGTGCGCCGCAATCCCATGCCTGACGGCGGTGTCTCCATCACCTTAACTGACGTGACATCATCGCGGCGGGACCAAGAAGACCTGCAGCGCCGTTCGGCGGAATTGGAAGCGATGTTCGCTAATCTCGACGTGGGCATCGCCTTCATGGATGCCGAGGGCGACATGGTCGCCATGAACGAAGTGCTGCTGGATCTGCAAGGCCTGGATCCCGAGGAAGTTGCCGAATGCACAAATATCCGCGACGTTCTGCGGCTGAATGCCCGAAACGGTGAACTGGGACCAGGGGACATCGACGAACTGGTTGAATCCCATATGGAAGCGGCCTTTGGGAAAATGCCCAATACCTATCAGCGGTTTCGCCGCAATGGCCAGATCCTGCAATTCCGCACCTTCGAAATGCCGGGCGGTGGTGTCCTTGTAGTTTGCCAGGACATCACCGAACAGCAGCAGACGGAGCAGGCCCTGCGTGTCGCCAAGGAGCAGGCCGAGTTGGCCAACCGGGCGAAATCGGAATTCCTCGCCAACACATCACACGAACTGCGCACTCCGTTGAATGCCATCATCGGTTTTTCCGAAATCCTCAAGGGTGAAATGTTTGGTGAGCTGGGCTCGTCGAAATATCTCGAATATTCGCAAGACATTAATGAAAGCGGCCAGCATCTGCTGTCCATCATCAATGACCTGCTCGATCTGGCCAAGGTCGAGGCCGGACACTTGGAGTTGACGGAGACGGAGTTCCTGCTCTCTGGCATCGTCGCCGCGACCATGCGGCTGACCAGGGAGCGGGCCGAACAGGGCGCGGTCAAGGTCGTCATGGAGTTCGATTCCGAAGTGGATCAGGTTCGCGCCGACGAACGGGCCTTGAAACAGGTTGTCCTCAATCTATTGACCAATGCCATCAAGTTCACGACCGAAGGTGGGCAGATTACAATCGGCACCGGACGGGGCCGGGATGACCAAACCGGCGCGGAGTACGTCGACCTTTGGGTCAGTGATACCGGCATCGGCATGAAAGACGAAGATATTCCCAGGGCTCTGACGCCGTTCGCACAACTTGATGGATCATTCACCCGGCGTTTCGAAGGAACCGGATTGGGGTTGCCCCTGGCGCGACATCTTTGCGAACTGCATGGCGGTGACCTCACCATCGTCTCTACCTTGGGCAAGGGGACGACGGTGACCATGCGCCTGCCCATAACGCGTCTAGTCGGGAGCGGCGATGATGAACGCCGGCAGTTGGCTTCTGCCACCGGACCGTCGGGGCCACAGGGCGAATTGTTCGAAATAGCCGCTGCGAAGACGGGATAGACGCCTTTCACAGCAGCCCACCGCGCCGCACAATCCCTTGTCATTGCGCGTTTGCTATTGATAATGGCGGGCGTTTGCGGGGCTAGGGTAGTGCCGCTTTGTATTAGGCAGGCACGATGACTGAGATTGACCTAGATCCCGTTGCTTCCGAACAATCGGCCGGCGATCCGGCCGTCAGCAGGCAACCGCCTGGCCTGCGTGTGTTGAATATTGAACGCGGTATTGGCAGCGCCTCGGCTACGTTTGCGGCGGGGCCCGAGCACCTTAACCTCAAGGGCATGCTGCATGGCGGCTATATTGCCGGGCTGATGGATGTGATCATGTCGATTGCCGCCGGTTCCCACCCTGACCCAGCGCAGCGGCGGTTTTCCATCACCCTTAGCCTGTCCTTGAATTTCATTGGCAGCGCCGGACCGGGGATTCTAAAGCTGCAGGCCGAGACCGTCGGCGGCGGCCGGCGGACCTGTTTCTGCGAGGGCCGCATCAAGGACGGAGACGGCAATACAGTGGCAACCGCGCAAGGCGCCTTCAAATTGATGGAACCGGGAACGGAAAAACCGGCGAACTCGTAGTCGGCCGGCTATTGCTTCTGGTGCTTCTTGCGGATGCAGGTGTCCCAGAAGTCGTACCAGACCAGGCCGAGACAGAAGATAACAATAACCCAAAACGGCAAGCCGCCCCAGAAACCGGCAGCGCCGGAGGAGATGCTCTCCGCCAGGCCGACGACGAAGACCATCAGCAACAAGGAACCGATGACGCCTGAAATTTGATCTATCCGTTGTCTCGACATGGCAATGGTCTCTTCACTTCAAATGGGATCAGTCTTCCAATTGATCCAGATGTGCCAGCAGCCAACGCGCTGTCCGGCACAGCCGGTCATCCTCTTCCCGGCCCGCGACCAACTGTACACCAATGGGCAGGCCAAGATCACCTTCCAATAACGGCAGGGTCAGGCTGGGCAGGCCGCAAAATGTCCAGATCGTGCAGAATATAGGATCGCCCGTACGTTCCAGGCCGTTTGGCGCCTGACCCGTCGACGCCGGCGTCAAAATGGCGTCAAAGTCGTGGAACAGGTCGCCGAAAAAGCTTTTCGCAGCTGCCATGGCGTCCAGGGAGTGGGCGTAATCCTCGTCGGTGATGTCCTCTGCGGACTGCAAGACCTCGCGAATGAATGGACTTAGCTGATCGGCGTGTTCCGTGAATTCCCAATCCAGATGCCGGCGTAGTTCGTAGTGGTTGATAATACGGTGATGGTCGATGACGTGGGTCAACGATTCTGGCGGCTGCATTTCTTCCACCCGATCACCCAGGACCTCCCGCAATTCGCCGAAGCCAGCCCGGGCGTCGTCATCAAGGCGGTCATCGAAGGGCAGATCGAGCCACAGGAAATCAGGCTCCATAGGTGCGTCCGCTTGCGCACCGGCGTTAAGGTTGGGTTTGGCACGGGCATAGCAGGCATGATCTGCGGCATCGTAGCCGATCAAGGCATCCGCCAGCAGCGCGACATCCTCCAGGGAGCGGCCGAACACGCCCATTTGGTCCAGGCTGTCGGCGTTTCGCTTCACCCCGGTGCGCGAGATCATACCTTGGCTGGGTTTCAATCCGAAGACGCCGCAGAACGATGCCGGACGAATGACCGAACCGGCTGTCTGCGACCCTATGGCAAGCGGCACATGCCCGGCAGCTACCGCCGCCGCCGAGCCCGAGGACGATCCCCCGGGCGTATGGGCCGGATTGTGGGGGTTGGTGGTCTTGCCTGGATACATGAAGGCAAATTCCGTGCTCACGGTCTTGCCCATGATCACGGCCCCGGCTTCCCGCAGTTTTGCGACCAGGGTAGCATCGGCGCTCGGCCGGTGGCCGGCATGGATCGGCGAGCCATAGGCCGTGGGCATGTCAGCGGTGTCGATGATGTCCTTAACCCCTACGGGAATGCCGTGAAGGGGTCCCATGGGCTTGCCGTTGGTACGAATGATATCGAGGGCGCGGGCCTGTTCCAGGGCAAGGTCATGATCCAGAAAGGCCCAGGCCTGAATTGTTCCGTCCGTCTCCTCGATGCGGTCGAGACAATTCTGCACCAATGCTTCGGCAGTGACCTCCCCCGCTTTGACTCGCTCCGCCAGTTCGCTGGCCGTATCCAGATGGAGAGCCATGTCCTAGGGCACATAGGGGCCGAACAGGGCGTCAGGCAGCCAAAGAGCCAGACCTTGGAACTGATACATCAGAACCATGCACAGGATCACGATGGCCAGATAGGGCATGATGCCCTTGAAGATCTGCACCAGTTCGATCTGTGCTTGCAATACGCCCTTGAGATAGTAGGCCGACATGGCCATCGGCGGAGTCAGGAACGAAGTCTGCAGGTTCAACGCCACCAGCATGGCGAAGAAGTAGGGATTGACGCCGAAGGTGTCCAACATGGGCAGGAAAATCGGCACAAAGATGATCAGGATTTCGGACCATTCCAAAGGCCAGCCGAGCAGGAATATGACCACTTGAGCCAGGATCAAGAATTGCCAGGGTTCCAGGTTGAAAGACAGGATCCAGTGCTCGATGACCGTATGCCCGCCTAGATAGGAAAACACGGCGGCAAAGGTCCAACTGCCGACAAACAGCCAACACACCATGGCCGTCGCCTTGGCGCATAAAAACACCGATTCCTTGAGTTTTTGCCAGGTCAAAGAACGGTATAGGGCGGCCAGCACCACGGCCCCCAGGGCACCCATGGCCGCCGCTTCCGCCGGGGTCGCGAGTCCGCCGAGGATCGATCCCAAGACCAGCAGGATCAAGACCGTCAGAGGCACAAACGACGTCAGCAGACTCATATAGATTTCCCGCTGGGACGGCACCTCTTCGTCCCGGGGCTTGGGCGCCAACTCTGGATTGATCTTGGCACGGATCATGACATAGACGATATACATGCCGGCCAAAAGGAAACCGGGGAAGACCGCGGCAGCGTAAAGGCGCAGCGGCGACAGTTCGGCGATGGCGGCATAAACGATCAACATGATTGACGGCGGGATTAGAATGCCCAAGGTGCCGCCGGCGCAGATCACACCCGAGGCGAATTCCTTGTCATAGCGGGCCGCCGCCATGGCCGGAAACGCCAGCAAACCCATCAATGTCACCACGGCGCCGACGATGCCGGAGGCAGTGGAAAACACGGCGCAGGTGATCAAAGCCGCGATGGCCATTGATCCAGGCAGATTGCGCGCCGCTAGCCGCAGGGACGTAAACAGGCGGGCGACGATATCCGCCCGTTCCACCACATATCCCATAAACAGGAACAGGGGCACGGCAACCAGGGTATCGTTCTCCATCACCGAGTAAGTGTTCTGGTTCAACAGATAAAAGATCTGGTTGTCCAACAGATCGGAAAAGAATTCGATCCGGTCCGAGTCATAATAGGCGTAGTAGCCGAAACCCACGCCCATGGCGAGCAGGGTGAAGGCGATGGGAAAGCCGAACAGCACCAGCACGATGAACATGCTGAGCATGAAAATGGCGACTTCGGGATTACTCATCCTACTGCTGGCTCCCCTTGGTCCGGCCGGGCATCGCCTCATCGATTAGAAGATTTTCGGTCTCGCGCACGTCTTCATGGCGTTCGGCCCATTGCCCGGTCCGCATGGCGAGAATGCAGCGTAGGCATTCTGAAAGACCCTGGATAATCAACAGGGCACCGGCAACGGGGATCAGGGTCTTGAAGAAATAGATCTGGATGCGGGCCGGGCTGTTCCAGCTGACTTCCTTGAAGCGCCAGGAGTCCGAGGCAATCTCGGCGCCGTACCAGAACAGGGCCAGCATCCCGGGAAAGAAAAAGAATATGTAGAGGACAAAGTCGATGCGGGCCTGCCAGCGCACCGGGATCAGGCGATAAACCACGTCGGCCCGAACATGGCCGTCCTGAGCTAGGGCATAGGGACCGGCCATGAGGAACAGGGCGCCATACATCTGTACCATCATGTCGAACACCCAGACGGTGGGAGCATTCAGCGCGTATCGTACGAATACTTCGTACGAAACCGACAGGGTCAGGATGACGATGCACCAGGCGAAGGCGCGACCCACCCATGTGTTGAAACTCTCTATGGCATGAATGGTGGCTAGCATCCGCCCCCTCCCATCAACAGTCGGCTGGAAAAGAACAGGGACAGCCGGGTGAGCTGTCCCTGTTCCAGATTCCGATCAAGATGCCTTGACCAAATCTTACAGGCCGCCTTGTCTATCCGAAGTGATGCTTGTAGGCCAAGCCGTAATCGGGCTGGTTCAACAACAGATAGTTCATGACTTTCTTTGCATAGGCCTTTTGCGAGGCGACAACCTTGGCGAAGAAGGGATCTTCAGCCGAGATTTGATCGACAACGACATCCCAGGCCTTCAACTGATCGGTCATGACGGAATCCGGCGTGCGGTAGACGTTGACGCCGCTCTTTTCCTTCAGATTCACCAGATCATCGGCGTAACGCAGCGTGTTATGCCAATAGAAGTTGGAATTCTCCGCCTCGGAGGCGTATTCCAAAATCGCCTGCTGTTCCTTGGACAGACGATCGAATGTCTTCTTGTTGAAGGTGATCTCGAAGGCTTCCTGTGATTGATGGAAAGAAGCCAGATGATAATGCTTCGAGACGTCTTGCATGCCGAAGTCACGGTCCGAAGTCGGATTGTTGAACTCGGCTGCGTCGATCAGGCCGGACTTCATGGCAGGCTGAATTTCGCCGCCCGGAAGCTGCACTACTGACATGCCCATTTCCTGCAGAACATTGGCGGCCAACCCGACTGTACGGTATTTCAGGCCCTTCATCTGCGAGGAATCCTTGATCTGTTCCTTGAACCAGCCAAGGGGCTGCGCCGGCATTGGGCTGTTGAAGAAACTGACCAGATTGAGGCCCAGGCTGCCCATGAGTTCGTTGAAAAGCTCCATGCCGCCGCCATAGTGGATCCAGCCGAGAAGTTCCTGGGCCGACCAGCCAAAGCAGGGGCCGGTGCCGAACAGCGAGGCGGCCTTGGATTTTGAATACCAATAGGCCGGTACGTAATGGGCGCCGTCCAGCACGCCGCGGTGCACGGCGTCCTGCATCTGCGAGGTCTTCACCACCGAGTTTACGGATAGCAGGTCGATGCGGAGGTCCTTGCCGGCCATGGCATGGACCCGGTCCACATAGCTCTTGGCGTTTTCGAGGAAGATGCCGCCGCCCCAGGCTGCCTGTACCTTCAGGACCGTGGGTTTGGCGCGGGCGACGTGGGGCATCGCAACAGTGCCAGCCACGGCGGCTGCACCAGCGACACCTGCGCCTTTGAGGAATTTCCGGCGCGAGGATGTTGATTTCGTCATAACCTTCTCCTGTCTGTCGTTTTTGATTCTTGTGGGAATTGGTACTGGCCGTTTACGCAGCATACTGGTGCGTCCGCCCATGGCGGCACGCCGATTTTTCGGACGAAAGACTAGAACAACTTCCCTGCATTTCAAAGCGGTAGATGGGTCAGGCTGCTATTGATTGCGGCTGCGCAGGCGGCGCTCGGGATGCATGCTGTCAACATGGCCCATAAAGGGCGGGTGAATGGAGTAACCCATCAATGCACGCACACGAGGTGATAAATTTTCAGTGATCTCTTTCGGTACAGCCAGGAACATGTTCTCCTGCTGCCGGGCCCATGGCGCGCAGTATTGCAGGGTCACCGCCAGGCGTTTGTCTTTCGACCGATTGCCGCCGCCGCGGTGCCACAACGTGCCACTGAAGATTAATGCCGATCCCGCAGGCATAACAGCATCTATCAGGCAGTCTTCAAGGTTTTCGATTACAGGTGCCTGATATGCCGGCCCGTTGCGGGGCAGGGCGATTTCGCGATCGTCGGGCAAGCCGTCGGGGGTTTCATCGCCCCAAACATGGCTGCCGGGGATCAATTGCGTGGCGCCGTTTTGGTCGGTAAAGGCATCGATGGCCCAAATCACGCTCATCCCGATTGGCGGCCGCGGCCGAGGCACGGCATAGAATGAATCGTCGTAATGCATTGCCTGCGGTGTCTCGCCCGGATGCAGGTCGATGGACAGCCCGGCCGAGAGCAGATAATTCGGCTCCAGCATCCGGTCGAGAACGGCCAGGATCGTTGGGTTCTCGGTCATATCCGCGAAGATCTGGCCCCGTGCCAGCAGGCTATATATCCGTTCGGTCTGATAGCCTTCGAAATCGTTGCGTCCGCGCAGGCCCTGTTTGTGTTGGTCCAGGGCGTCGCGTACCGCCTGACGGCCGTCTGCATCCAGGAGTTCCAGCACGATGGCAAAGCCGTAAGTGGAAATGTTGCCTAGAATGCCGCTAATGTCGTCGGCGTCGAAATAGTGATCGATCATGGCTCAAAATGGGGGCAAACCAAGATGTTGAAGTTCTATTACTCTACCGCACCGAACCCGATGAAGGTGGCATTGTTTTTGGAGGAGGCAGGCCTTGAATACGAGGCTATACCCATCGACACCCGCGCCGGCGATCAACATCAGGCAGCTTTCAAGGCGATCAATCCCAATGCCAAGGTGCCGGTCATTGTGGATGGCGACAACACCATATTCGACAGTAACGGCATCCTGCTCTATCTCGGCGAAAAGACCGGCAAGTTTCTGGGACCCAACCGGGCGGAAATGTTGTCCTGGTTGATGTTCGTGGCCACAGGCATCGGGCCGTATTCGGGCCAGGCAGTGCATTTTCAACACCATGCGCCAGAGCAATTGCCCTATGCCGTTCGCCGCTACCGCTTCGAGGCGCAACGACATTACGGGATCCTCGATGACCGTCTGTCCCAGCGGAAATATCTCCTGGGCGATGACTACACCATCGTTGACATGGCCGCCTGGGGCTGGGCCCGCATGGTGCCCCTTGTTCTGGGTGAGGAAGAGGCGAACGCGATGGTGAACCTGAAGCGCCTGGTGGACGAAATCACCGCCCGTCCCGCCGCCGAACGAGCCATCGCCATCAAGGACCGCCATGCCTTTCGGACGGAAATGGACGAAGAGGCCCGGCGCAACATGTTCCCAAGCAATTATTAGGGGAAAAAACCGCAGTTTCCCTCAGCTTGACAGTCCTTTTGCGTGACCTGTTAGAATGATCGCCTAATGGGGAGGGCGGTCTAAATGGAGTACCCGGTTCCCAGCAACGAGACTGAGCGGCTTAGGGCCGTTGAAGCTTATGATGTGTTTGGCACCGAAGCCGAATCAGGTTTTGACGATTTGGCCGAATTGGCTGCGCAAATCGCCGAAACCGAAATCGCACTCGTGAATATCGTTGGCGATACGAACATTTGGATTAAGGCCCGATTGGGAGTCCCCGCCGAACTGAATGATATACCGCGGGGCGCGGTGTGTTGTGCCCATGCCGTTTGTCAAAGCGATTTGCTCATCATTCCCGACACGCTCGCTGACGATCGCTTAAAGGAGTTGCCATTCATCGCCACCGAACCCTTTGTTCGTTTCTATGCGGGGATGCCGCTGATTGATTCCGGCGGGTACGCATTGGGCACCTTGTGCGTCATGGACCTCGAACCGCGAGAGTTGTCTTTCGAGGTGACCGAGGCCCTGCGGCGCCTGGCGCGTCAAGCGGTTGCTCAGCTTGAGCTGCGGATCAAACTGGCCGAAGTGCAATTGGCACAGGAGGAAATTGCCAACGAAAAACGGCGCGCAGAGGACCTGATCCTGAATATTCTCCCCGCCGATATCGCTAAGGAACTCGCCGCCAGTGGGCATGTGGAGCCACGGCACCACACCGCCGTCACGATCATGTTTGCCGATTTCGTAGGTTTTACCTCGCTTGCCGAACAATCAGCGCCACGGGCATTGGTTGATGATTTGCATCGCTATTTTTCCGCATTCGACGACATCGTTCGTAGCCACGGATTGGAGAAACTCAAGACTGTCGGTGATGCCTACCTGTGCGCGGGCGGGTTGTTGGGTGATAGCGGGGCCGGTCACGTCGCAGAATCTTGTTTGGCTGCTTTGGATATGCAGCATTTTATGGTCCAAGCAAATGAAGAGCGGGCCCGTCGAAGCCAGGCACCATGGCAATTGCGGACGGGTATCCACACGGGCAGTGTAATGTCCGGCGTTGTCGGAAAGGACAAGTTCACTTACGACATCTGGGGCGATACGGTGAATATTGCCGCCCGACTACAGACCGGAAGCGATCCTGGCCGCATCAACGTTTCAGAAAGCACCTATCAGACGGTCAGGAAGTACTTCGACTTCGAACCGCGTGGATCCATGGAAGCCAAGAATAAGGGTGCGATGGCAATGTATTTCCTGAATGGACTGAAGCCGGAATTCTCGATTGACGGCGACGGGCGCCGGGCCAGCGAAAAGCTGTCAGCCGCGATCACCGGGGTGAGCACGAAATGGGTCATGCCCAGCTAATGGCTACAAAGTAGCTGCGCCTGCGAAGAGGGGACCGGCCTTGTGCTTCCCTTTGTCATGAAATCGAGAGGCCCGGCGTAACAGGTTCCTGGCATTTGTGTGCTGGAAACCCATTGCCACCGAACCTCCCTAGCGCGCTGACTGTCCTCAAGCTGCCGATGCCGATACAGCAGCCGCCGCGCGCATAGGTACGACGGTACCGGCAATTTCGTCGATATGCACGTATTCAGTGCCGCAACGACCGCCCCCGACGGTCATTTCGGCGCCTGCACCTAGGCGGATTGCTCCTTGGTGGCCGCGAATGTCAGGTCCGGCCAGTCGCGAGTGAGATCGTCCAGGTGCCATGCGTTGCGGGCTAGGAGTACGAGGTCGCCCTCGTGGTCATCGGCCACCACGGCTCGTTCCTTGTCGGCGAAGCGCTTTATAAGAGCGTCATCTTCGGCCTGTACCCAGCGGGCAGTAAATAGGCTGGTGGCCTCAAAATGCACGGGCAAATCGTATTCGGCAGCGATACGGTCGGCCAGAACATCGAACTGCAAGGCGCCGACGACGCCCACATACCAATTCGCCCCGAGCCGAGGCTTGAACACGCTGGCGGCGCCTTCCTCCGCCAGTTGCTGCAGGGCTCGGCCCAGATGCTTGGCTTTCATGGGATCGTCCGGTGCAACACGCTGCAACAGCTCGGGCGCGAACGAGGGGATGCCGGTAAAGGTCAATTCCTCGCCTTCGCTCAAGGCATCCCCGATATGCAGATTGCCATGGTTCGGCAGGCCGATGATGTCGCCGGCATAGGCATCCTCGGCCGAGCCCCGGTCTTGTGCCAGAAACAGGACGGGATTGTGCATATTGATCTGTTTACCGCTGCGGATGTGCTTCAGCTTCATGCCCTTGCGGAAATGGCCGGAGCAGACCCGCAGAAAGGCCATGCGGTCGCGGTGCTTGGGATCCATATTAGCCTGGATCTTGAAGACGAAACCGCTGACCTTGCTCTCCTCAGGCTCCACCGCCCTGGACGCGCTGGGCCGAGGACCGGGGGGCGGCGCTAGCCGGGCCAGGCCGGCGAGGAGTTCCCGGACCCCGAAATTGTTGATGGCGGAGCCGAAATAGACCGGCGTCATATGTCCTTCGCGGTAGGCTTGGGGGTCGAATTCAGGGCACAGGCCCTGGGCCATCTCCACCTCTTCCCGCAAGGTGCCGGCGCTTTCGCCCAACATCTCGTCCAGCTTGGCATCGTCCAGGCCGGAACAAACCTCGCCCTCGCTGACCACGTTCTTGTCAGCCTTGTCCATAAGTACAAGCCTGTCGGCGAACAGATCGTAGCAGCCCTTGAAACGCCGACCCATGCCGATGGGCCAGCTTGCCGGCGCGACGTCCAGAGCCAGGCCCTGCTCGATCTCGTCAAGCAGGTCGAAGGGGTCCCGGCCTTCCCGGTCCATCTTGTTGATGAAAGTGACGATGGGAACGTCCCGCAGGCGGCAGACCTCGAACAATTTGCGGGTCTGTTCCTGAATGCCCCGGGCGGCATCCAGCACCATCACCGCGCTGTCGACGGCGGTGAGGGTGCGGTAGGTATCTTCGGAAAAATCCTGATGGCCCGGCGTGTCCAGCAGATTGAATGTGCAGTCTGCAAAGTCGAAGGTCATAACCGAGGTGGCGACGGATATGCCCCGCTCCCGCTCCACCTTCATCCAGTCGGAATGGGCCCGCCGGGCATCGCCCTTGGCCTTGACCGCGCCGGCAAGCTGGATGGCACCGCCGAACAGCAGTAGCTTTTCCGTCAGCGTGGTCTTGCCCGCGTCCGGATGGGCGATGATAGCGAAGGTGCGGCGTCGCGCGACCTGGGCGGCGATGTTGTTCATAAGTTGGTTCCGGATGTTTGCCGCAATTCCGGCGGCGGGGCCATATAGCATCAATCGCGCGCGTGGAAAAGTGGCACAAAGGACTCACGTTGGCCGTATTTCTGCTATATGTGCCCGGCGTCGCGTCGATGGGAGTTCGTGCGGGTGGATCTGGCGAAACAACATCTGGATATTGGTCTCTACACCAATCGCCGGGAGGAGCAGTTAGACTTCTGGCAGAACACGGTGGGCCTAAAATTCGACCATCTGGGCAAGCTGGGGGGCGGCGTGCATCAATTGCGCCACCACATGAACGGCTCGATCCTAAAGATCAATCATGCCCGCGACCCTATGCCTGATTTACCCCCGTCCGGCTATCGACGCCTGTTGATCGCGCGCGAAGGGATCAGCGCGCCGGCGAAACTGAAAGATCCCGACGGTAACGAGGTCGCCATCGTGCCCACCGGCCACCGAGGCGTGGTGGGGATCGGTATCGAAATGGCGGTCAGCGATCTGTCGGCGGCCAAACACTTTTGGGCCGATGCCCTGGAGTTTGCCGTCGGCGAGGACGATACGGTGATTGCCGGTGATACGGTGCTATTTCTGCGCGAAGACAGAAGCGTGAAACCGACGCCCGACGACAAGCAGGCGGCCGGCTATCGCTATACCACCGTACAGATCCACAAATGCGACATGGAACACGCAGGCATCCTGGCCCGCGGTGGCCGGGAGGGCGGAGAACCGCGGACAATCGGCACTACCACACGCTTTTCCTTTGTCCGCGATCCTGATGGTAATTGGCTGGAAGTATCCCAGCGTGCGCAATTGACCGGCACCCTTGAACAATAGATGGAGACCATAATGAGCGAACAGACATGGGATGTTTATCTCTCCGGTGAAATTCACACGGATTGGCGGGAACGGATCATTGCCGGCGCGGAGAAGGCGGACCTGCCAATCGATTTCGCCTCGCCCGTGACCGACCACGCCTCGTCCGACGATTGCGGCGTCGCCATTCTGGGACGCGAAGATGAACCCTTTTGGCATGATCACAAGGGCGCCAAAGTTAATGCCATCCGCACCCGGACGCTGATCGACCGCGCCGATGTGGTGGTCGTCCGTTTCGGTGATAAGTACAAACAATGGAACGCCGCCTTCGATGCCGGCTATGCCGCGGCCCTCGGCACGCCGATCATCACATTGCACGATCCCGCATTGCGCCATGCCCTAAAGGAAGTGGACGGCGCTGCCCTGGCAACGGCTGAGACTCCGGAGCAGGTGGTGCAGATTCTCGAATATGTGATCAACGGCCGCCTGGCTGCGACCGGCTAGAGTGGCCGGCGGCGAACATAGCCGGAAACGGAAGCCCATCACCCGGGCAGAGGTGGAGGCGTCCTTTAACGGACAGATCCGCAATATGGCAGTCGTACGTCATATCGGCCGGCCCATCGGCAACGCCCTAACGCCCTTCTTCTATAACCGGGGTTGGACGGCGAACCAGATGACGGCGCTGCGGCTGTTGGCGGCAGTGCTCGCTGTCTTGCTGCTGGCGTTCGGACCCGCGCATCTGGGATGGCTGGTAGCGCTGCTTTACTATTTCTGCTTTGTAGGCGACTGCCTGGATGGAAACCTGGCCCGTTTGAGTGACGGTGCCAGTTACTGGGGCAAATTCTTTGACGGTGTGGCGGACCGGTTCTATTACGCGGGCGCACCCTTGGCCGCCGGCATCGCAATATGGCGCATAGATGGACTGGTTTGGCCGGTCGCGGCAGGGGCAGTGGCGGCGTTGGTCTTTACCTACAACGATATGATCTCGAACCGGCTGCAGTTCTTCCGGCTATGGATGGAAGACCAGACCGGCCCGGCCAGCTACCGAAAAGGCCGCGCACTGGCCAGCCTGGAAGGTCTGAATGACCGCCTCATGACCAACGGTTTTTTTGTTGCGCCGCTTTTGCTGTTGCTGCCAGGGGCGGGTCTGTACGGCTATTTTTGGTCGACATTGCTGTTGCAAGGCGTTTGCGGCGGCCTTGGTTTGGCCGCCTTGCTGTATGAATCCTTTCGCACCCTTTCCCGCGGCCGCAAGAGCAAGCACGCCAAAGGCGTCGATCCGCGCCAGGCCACAAGCCCAGGCCTGGACCAGTAAATCAGGACATATATCCCATGCATCCGGCCGATCCCCGTTCCAACCTATGGACCCACACGGTTTCGCCCGGTCCTCTGTACCCATCTCTCGACGGCGAGATTACGGCGGGCGTGGCCGTGGTAGGTGGCGGCTTCACGGGCCTTTCGGCGGCCCTACATTTGGCCGAGGCCGGCACGGATGTGGTGTTGCTGGAAGCCGGACAGCCTGGCTTCGGCGCCTCCGGGCGCAACAACGGCCAGGTCATCCCCGCCTATAGCCGCCATAACCCAGACGACGCCGTGGCCGAATTCGGTCCAGTGCGGGGAGAACGGCTGAACGCCATGGTGGCGGGCTCCGCCGATCTGGTATTCGACTTGATCCGCAAGTACGAGATCGACTGCGATGCAGCTCAGAACGGCTGGCTGCAGCCCGCGCACCGCCCCTCCCGCCTGAAAGGCGTGCAGGCCAAGCATGACCAATGGGCGGCCCGTGGCGCGCCGGTGGAGATGTTTGATGCCGAACAGGCGCAGGAATTGACCGGCAGCCCCATCTATCATGGCGGCTGGATGCATCGCTCTGGCGGTCATGTTCAGCCCCTCAGTTATTCCCGTGGCCTGGCGCGGGCGGCTCAGACCGCTGGTGCCGCAGTGCACGGTGACAGTCCGGTCCAATCTATCGACCGTGACGGGAACAAATGGCGCCTAAAGGCCGCCATGGGCAGCGTGCGTGCCGACAATGTTATCCTTGCGACCAACGGCTATACGGATAACCTGTTCCCCAATCTGCGCCAGACCATCGTGCCGTTGCGGTCTAGCCATCTGGCGACGGCACCGTTGAGCGATAACGTGGCCAAGTCGGTTCTGCCAGGGAACCACGGCCTCTCGGACACGCGCCAGGCGCTTTGGGCTTTCCGCAAGGACCGTTTCGGGCGCATCGTCACAACCTCGGCGCCGGTATTCACCGCCGGCGCGCGTGGGCGCATGACAGCTTCCACCATCAAGCGCCTGAACGTGGCTTTTCCGCAGATCGAGAACCCCCAAATCGAGTATTTCTGGGAGGGCATCATCGCCATGACGCCGGAGCGTCTGCCCCGCTACCACGAACTGGCCGGCGGCGTGATCGCCGCCTTAGGGTACAGTGGCCGGGGTATCGCCCTGGAACGGCGGTGGGCCGGATGATGGCCGAGCGCGTCCTGGGCGCGCCGGCCGAGGAGCTTGCCCTGCCCGCACTGCCGCTGAAACCCATGCCCATGCATGATCTGGTCGTGCCCCTGGCGCGAACCTTGAGCTGGTATTACCGCTGGCGCGATACGAGAGACTAGGCGCTTTCGATTGGCAGAACGACCCGCGCCAAAAGACCGCCCCGGGGCGCGTCGTGCAGCGTAATGTCGCCGCCATGGCGGCGGATGATTGTCCGGGCGCTGGATAGCCCCAGTCCCGTGCCCCCGGTTTCCCGGCTACGGGATGATTCCAGGCGGAAGAAGGGCTGAAAGACCCTGCTGCGCATGTTTTCGGGAATGCCAGGCCCATTGTCGGTGATCTCCACCACAGCCTCGCGTCCGTCTTCAGACAATTGGACCTGGGCCCGGTTACCGTAGCGGACCGCGTTGTCGAGCAGGTTGCGAAGAGCCCGGCGCAGGGATACCGGCCGGCAGTTGAGGGGTAGATGGGCAGGGCCGTCGAAGGAAACGTCCTGACCGGTATCGGTGAATAGGCTGCAGAGGCTTTGCAGCAGGGAAGACAGATCCGTCTTCACTGTCTCTTCTTCCTGGGCGTCGTCGCGGGCGAAAGACAAGGTCTCGTCCAACATGGCCTGCATTTCGTCGATGTCGGCCACGGCTTTGTCCTGCTGCTCCATGTCTTCAATGAACTCGGCCCGCAGGCGCAGCCGCGTCAGAACTGTTCGCAGATCATGGGAAATGGCGGCCAGCATCATGGTTCTGTCATCCACGAACCGGCGCAGGCGCTCCTGCATGCGATTAAAGGCGACAGTGGCGCGGCGCATTTCGCGCGAGCCGTGCTCGGGCATTGGCGGCGCGCGCATATCTACCCCAAAACGATCAGCGGCCGCGGCAAAGCGGCGCAGGGGGCGGGTCATGCGATGCGCCGCCCAAACTGTTACGACGATGACCACCACCACCGTCAGGATCAACCAGGCCAGCGGGCCAAATCCTCGGCGCAGGACCGACGGTCCCCGGTGTAGGCCGACCCGCAACCATTCGCCATTCTGCAATTCCACGGCGATCACCATGCTGTGGCCGTGACGGTGGCCGCGGCGGCCATCGTCTTCCCAGGGCCGGAACAGGCGCACAAAGACCGGGCGGGACTCCAATATCGCCAGGTTCTCCCGGATCGGTTCAGGAAATTCCGCCGGGCGCTTCCAACCGGATCGCTGCAGTTCGGGGCCTCGTTGGGAGACCCGGACCCGCATCATCGGCCCGCCCAGGGCGGAAAGTATTTTGCCCCGCTCGGCCGCTGGCGTTTTTTCCAATAGATCCGCCATGGCGGCCACCTGGATGGACATGGCGCGGGCGAACAGGCCCAGGGTCCGCTCGCCGCGGTCATGCAGGAACCAAGCCACTGCCGCGACGCCGAATACCAGCAACCCGGCGACCAGCACCATGGCGACCCGTCCGGCTAGGGAGCCGGGCCAAAGGCGGCGGATCATGATTGTTCCACCTCTGCCGCGAATATGTATCCGCCGCCACGCACGGTCTTGATGATCGCCGGGTTCTTCGGATCCGCCTCGATCTTGCCGCGCAGGCGACTGATCTGCACATCGATGGCGCGATCGAAAGGCACCGCCTCACGGCCGCGGGTCTGGTCCAGCAATTGTTCGCGGCTCAAAAGCCGGTTGGGCCGGTTGGCCAGGGCGCAAAGCAGTTCGAACTCACCCCCTGTCAGATCCACCAGGCTGCCATCGGGCGCCAGCAGTTCCCGCCGGGCCGGGTTTAGTCGCCAGCCAGCGAATGTCAGTTCCCCCCTCCCGGCGGCTTCGGAAGGGATCGGCGCGGCGCCGCTGCGGCGCAGTACAGCGCGCATGCGGGCCAGCAGCTCCCGAGGGTTAAAGGGTTTGGCCAGATAATCATCGGCACCCATCTCCAGTCCGATGATGCGATCCATCTCTTCCCCAATGGCCGTCAGCATGATGATCGGCGTGACATTTCCCGTCTGGGCCCGAAGACGGCGGCAGAGAGAGAGGCCGTCTTCACCGGGCAACATCAGATCCAGTACGATCAGGTCGAACCGACCGCCGTCCAGGAGCCGCCACATTTCCCGGCCGTCGGCGGCACTGTCCACACGAAAGCCATGCTTGCGCAGGAACCGCGACAACAGATCGCGGATTTCCCGGTCGTCGTCGACCACCAGGATATGTGGCTCTTTCTCCATGATCCGATATTAGGGCAGGGAGGGCCCGATCACACGTTGCGCCAGAAAAATTCTTGTAACGAAATGTTGCAGGCGGCTAACGGGTAACATTGCCTTACCGAATGACCCGTTGTCTGCAATACGCCCGTTACAACGCCATCCTAGGTTTCTGTCAGTACGACGCCCGTACTGCAGAAATAGGAGCATCAAGATGATCAAAAAAGGCATTGTCATTTCCGGCGTCATCGGCGCGGTCGCCATCGCAATTGTCGCCGCAACCACCGTCTCTCTCAGTTCGACGATCAGTGCTGAAGCGGCCGAAATGCGGGCCGTGACGGCTGCATTCGGCGGGCATCATGGCCGCCGCCATGGCCATCGCCTGGCGCATATGTGTTCCGATCGCCGCAGCGAAAAGGTGGAACATGCCATCGATTTCGTCGAAAACTTCATGAACTTCACTACGCCCCAGCAACAGGCGTGGAGTGAACTGGCCCAGTCCTTGCGTGACGGGGATGTCCGGGTTGGCGAAGCCTGCGCCAGCCTAAAGGACGGCAAGATGCCGATCACCGCGACAGAGAAATTCGCCTTGCTGGAAACCGTGCTCAGCGCTGGCCTGGACATCGTGGTGAAGGTGCGTCCGGCCTTTGACCGCTTCTACAGCACACTGAACACCAAACAGCAGAAGTCCCTGGACGATTTGCTCTCGAGGCATCGCCGCACCTAGGACCCGGTGGGGAGGGGGCCGCGACCCTCACAACGGCCACCCTCCCTCGCCGCGCTCACAGGAGGTTTTCCAATGGACCACGACACAGCCGATAATCCCGGCGTCATCGTCCGGCCACCTAGATTGTTCTTAGGGGCTTTGGCGCTGGGTCTGGTATTGGATTATTTCAAGCCTGCGCCCTGGCTGCCCATGCCGGTACAATACCCCCTTGGCCTTGCCCTGATTGCCGGCGGCATCGCGCTCTTGGTCTTGGCCCTGGGTCGTTTCAAGGCGGCGGGCACCAACGTGCCCACGCCTTTGCCGGCGACAGCCTTGGTGGAAGACGGTATCTACCGCTACAGCCGCAATCCTATCTATGTGGCGCTGAGCCTGACCTTTTTGGGTCTCGCCACCGTCGCCAACAGCGCTTGGCTATTGCTCATGCTGCTGCCGGTGCTGGCAGTGATGCGCTATGGCGTGATCGCTCGCGAGGAACGCTACCTCGCCGACAAGTTCGGCGAGGCCTATCTGAATTATAAGGCGCGGGTGCGCCGCTGGATTTAGGGTCAGCCGCGAAGCACGCTTTGCAGCTTCATGGCGATGCCCATGTCGCCTTCGATCTTTAGCCGGCCCGACATGAAGGCGGAGGTGCCGTCAAGTTCGCCCTGGGTCATGGCGAGGAAATCGTCCATGCTGATCTTCAGGGTGCAATCGGCATCGGCGTCATCGTTGGACACCACGTTGGGGACTTGCGCGGCATCCAACAACAGGAACGTGCCGTCGCCGAAATCCCATTTCACCGAGGCGCCCAGGCCGCAATCCTCACCGACCCGTTCGCGCAATCCTTCTGTAACCTGCTCCAACGACATGCTCTTCAATCTCCCAAGCTCTTAAGCCGTTATGTGTTGTTTCTGAACCCTGACATAGCCTCGCTTCGCCGGGAAAGCAATGCTTCTGTGGCGGCCGCGAGGCTTGGGCTTTCTTGACCTCCGCACGCCCCTTCAGTAGCTTCGAAATGATTGGGGCGCCGCCCTGTCCGACGTCCCGCAGCTATCAAGTCGAGAGATGCCATGCCCTACGGAACCGTGTTCCGGCCAGATTTGTTTGCCGACCAAACCATTATCGTCACCGGGGGTGGCAGCGGCATGGGCCGGTGCATGGCCCATGAACTGGCCCATCTGGGCGCCAAGGTCGTCTTGATCGGGCGCCGGCGCGAAAAACTTGAGAAAGTGCAGGCAGAGATCATCGAAGACGGCGGCAAGGCGGATATTCAAGCCCTCGATATCCGGGAAGAAGAGGACGTTATCGCCGCCGTGGACATGATCCTCAACCGGGATGGTCCCGTCTATGGACTGGTCAACAATGCCGGAGGGCAGTTTACCGCCGGCCTGGAGGATATTTCCAAGAAGGGCTGGGACGCGGTGGTCAACACCAACCTGACTGGCGGCTTCCTGATGAGCCGCGAGCTTTTCCGCCAGTGC
Source organism: uncultured Rhodospirillaceae bacterium (assembly GCA_964344935.1). Taxonomy (GTDB): domain Bacteria; phylum Pseudomonadota; class Alphaproteobacteria. The sequence goes on along the minus strand of CAYFPL010000002.1, from coordinate 585,787 downwards.
ATGAAGGCGCAAGGCAACGGTGTCATCGTCAATATCACGGCTGATCATTGGATGTCCCTGCCTACCATGGGGCATTCCGGTGCCGCCCGGGGAGGAATGGAGAATTTTACCAAAACTGCGGCGGTTGAATGGGGCCGCTTTGGCATCCGGGTCAATACCGTGGCGCCGGGCTGGATCATAACATCGGGCTTCGATACCTATGGCGGCGGCTGGGGCGATCATATGCGTTCTCTGCCTCAGCATGTGCCGCTCAACCGCTTGGGCCGCGAGGCGGAGGTCTCGGCGGCGGTGGTCTTCTTGTTGAGCCCGGCAGCGGCATATATTTCGGGTAGCTGCATCCGGGTCGATGGCGCGGCACCCAATATGCAGCACAATTACACCCTGCCCGAGGGGCCGGGAAACGACCCTTATCCCGGCTTCCACCGCGAAGTGATGCCAAAAGCCCTTGGCGGCCCGGGTGATGAGTAGCGGCCGTCGATTTAGAGGACTTCGTACCACATGGCCTTTACCAAAGTACTGATCGCCAACCGCGGCGAAATTGCCTGCCGCATCATGGCCACGGCCCATGACCTGGGCTATGAAACCGTTGCCGTCTATTCAGAAGCGGACAGGGATGCACCTCATGTCCGGATGGCGGATATAGCCGTGTGCATCGGCGCGGCGCCAGTTGCGGAGTCCTACCTGAACATGTCTGCCATTCTCGACGCGGCGACCCGGACGGGCGCGGATGCCGTGCACCCCGGTTATGGTTTCCTGGCGGAGAATGCGGCCTTCGCCAAGGCTTGCTCGGATGCCGGCTTGACCTTTATCGGCCCTGGTGCTGAGGCCATTGACCTGATGGGCAACAAGCGGCTGGCCAAGCTGCGCATGGCGGATGCGGATGTACCGTGTGTGCCCGGATACAGCGGCGCGGAACAGGATGACGAAGTTCTGCGGGCGCAGGGCGAGACAATCGGTTTCCCCTTGATGGTAAAAGCCGCGGCGGGCGGCGGCGGGCGCGGTATGCGTCTGGTGGAAGCGGCCGAGGAACTGTCGGCGGCCATCACGGGGGCCCGTTCCGAGGCCGAGAATGCCTTCGGCTCCGGCGAATTGATCCTGGAAAAGGCGGTAATCGAACCGCGGCATGTTGAGATCCAGGTATTCGCCGACAGCCACGGAAACTGCCTACATTTGGGCGAGCGTGACTGTTCTATCCAGCGCCGCCATCAGAAGGTGGTGGAAGAAGCCCCTTCGCCTGCCGTGGACGATGCCCTTCGCGCGCGCATGGGCGGGGCGGCGGTAGCAGCGGCCCAGGCCATCGGCTATGTGGGGGCGGGTACTGTGGAATTCCTGCTTGGCGCCGACGGTGCGTTCTATTTCCTGGAGATGAACACGCGATTACAGGTCGAGCACCCGGTGACGGAGATGATTACGGGCCTGGATTTGGTCGCCTGGCAACTGGATGTCGCGGCTGGCGGTGTGCTGCCCTTGACCCAAGACGAAGTTGAATTCCAAGGTCACGCCATCGAGGTGCGCCTCTATGCCGAAGATCCCTACGCGGACTTTCTGCCGCAAACAGGCAAGGTCGTGGCCTGGCGGCCGTCATCGGACGTGCGGGTGGATACAGGCATCGCCGAGGGTCAGGAGATATCGCCCTTTTATGATCCAATGGTGGCAAAGGTCATCGCCCATGGCCGGAACCGGGAGGAGGCCCGCCGGCGCCTGGTGCGGGGATTGGGGGAGACCGTGCTATTGGGACTGCCCAATAACCGCCGTTTCCTGATGGACGTGCTTGGCCATGAGAATTTTGCCGACGGCAGCGCGACCACGGCGTTTATCCCCACATATTTTCCCAATCTGGAGCGTCCGCTGCCGGATGCCATGACCCAGGCCCTCGCCGCGGTCCTGATCTATCGCCACAGTGCCGGCGACCGGCATGGCTGGCGATCGGCGACGGATTTTGCGGTTTCCATCGACCTGCGTTTCGCGGAGCAACAAACCGCTTGCCGCATTCTCGCCTCGCCAAACGGTTTTCGGGTGATCTTGCCGGATGAGGTCGCTATCGAGCTCGCCCTGTTGGAAGCAGCTGACGGACAGGTGCGCTTTGAATGCCATGGTGTGGTGCGTTCGGCCGATTATGCGTTTCATGGCGACGATCTGTATCTTGATCTCGCCGGCAACAGTCATCAGTTCCTGGAGTTCACGCCGGAAATGGCGGCCGCCAGGGAGCGAGATGGCGACGGACGTCTGGCCGCCCCTATGGCCGGCCGCATCGTCGCCATCAAGGTGGGTGCCGGTGATGAAGTCGCCAAGGGTCAGGTGCTGCTGGTCTTGGAAGCCATGAAGATGGAGCATGAGATCAAGGCGCCAGGTGACGGTATCGTCGAGCAGATCGCCGTTGCTGAAGGCGATCAGGTAGAGCCGAAACAGTTGCTGGCGGCGGTCAGTGCCAATGGGGCGGAGGCCGCCGAGTAGGAGCCCGCGAAACGGAGTATTCCCGATGAACGATATCCCCAATCAGCGGCGCAGCCCTTATTACACCGACGAACACCATGCCTTTCGCGACACCATGCGCCGTTTCGTGGAGCGGGAGATCGAGCCCTACGCCGCCGAATGGGACGAGGCGGAGGAATTTCCCAGAGAGCTTTACAAGAAGGCGGCGGAAGTAGGCTTGCTGCAACTGGGTTATCCGGAAGAATATGGCGGTATACCTTGTGACCGTTTCTACAGCGTCATCGCTTCACAGGAATTAACCCGGGCGGGAGCGGGGGGTGTCAATGCTTCCCTGATGAGCCACACCATCGGCACGCCGCATTTGAGCCAGTTCGGGTCCGAGGAGTTGAAGGCGCGGGTGCTGCCCAGCGTCCTGGCGGGCGAGAAAATCGCCGCCCTTGCCGTGACCGAGCCGTCGGGGGGATCGGATGTGGCGCGGCTTCGGACCACGGCCCGGCGCGATGGGGATGATTATGTGGTCAACGGCCAAAAGATTTTCATCACCTCCGGCTATCGCGCCGATTATTACACCGTGGCGGTGCGCACCGGGGGCGAGGGCTTGGGCGGTATCTCCCTGCTTTTGATTGAACGGGATCGGCCGGGCTTCGAACGCAGCAAGTTGAAGAAAATGGGCTGGTGGGCCTCCGACACCGCGGCGCTTTACTTTGACGACGTCCGCGTCCCCGCCGCCAATCTGATTGGCGAGGAAAACCAGGGCTTCAAGGCGATCATGCATAACTTCAATTACGAGCGCCTGGGCATGTCGGCGGGTGCTCTTGGCTATGCGCAGGTTTGCCTGGATGAAGCCACGAGCTATGCCAGAGAGCGCCACACGTTTGGCAAGCCCTTGATCGAAAACCAGGTTATCCGCCACAAGCTGGTGGACATGGCCATGCGCATCAACAGCGGTGTGTCCTATCTGGAAGACCTAACTTGGCGGGATATGCAGGGCGAACGCGTGGTCGCCGACGTCTGCATGTTGAAGGTGCATGCCACCTCGACGATGGAATTCTGCGCAAACGAGGCCATGCAGATTCTGGGCGGTGCTGGTTATATGCGCGGCGGCAAGGTGGAGCGCATCTATCGTGAAACCAAAGTCATGGCGATCGGCGGCGGTTCGGCCGAAATCATGAAGGACCTGGCCAGCCGGCAAATGGGGTTCTAGCCGGAGTAAGCAAAGGCAGGATTGCTTAGAGGCCAATCTGCACGGCGCGAAGATCTCCATGCAACCTAGTCGATTTCGAAATGACACTCGACGACGGTGCCCGTCCGGCCGTTGATGGGAAGGATGTCCTGTGGGCAGGCGGAAAAGGCGATGATCAGGTCCATTTCCGCCCGCAGCACCACATAGTCGCCCGGGCGGCTCACAGTCTCTTCGAAGCTGAGCGCGCCGTCCTCTGTCCATGGGATGTTCATGAACATGTTGAGCGGACTTGGCGTTTCCGGTTCCTTGAGGCCCAGCTCGGCCATGGCGGCGCTCAGGTTATCGGTGCAATTGTCGTGGTAGCCCTCTACCCCCAACAACGTATAGCGGTGCCGGTCACAGGCGGCGATCAGGGTGTCGTGGATGCCGGGCGAGGTATCCTCCATCACCGTCAGGATCGCCCGGCGGTTGTTGGTGTAGAGAGCATCGCCCACCGAAGGGATCAGTTTCAGGATTGTCGCCCGGGTCGCCTCCATGGACATGAACTCCCCAAGCTCCGCGGCATTGAAGGCCCAGGTGTCGACCACTTGGGTGCCGTGGGTATTGATCACTTTGACCGATTGGCCGGCCTGTACATGGGCAGCCTTGCCCCGACGTGCCGGGATTTCGATTTTCTGTCCCATCTTCATTGCTCCCGGCGCCGCACCTGGCGATCGCGGCGCCTCTTGTGACACGGGGCACATCGAGTCTTCTGCCATGCGCATCATTGAATGTAACACGTACTCGACACGATACCGGATGACGCGGTACGTGCGAAGACCGGGCAATAGAAAGATAGCGGCCACGTCGACTTAGTACTCGGCGCGCCAATTCTCACATGGTCTTCTTTGAGGCACCGTGCCGGAACTGCACCTTCCAGTCGCCATCGATACAGGTTGCAATCCAAACTGCTTCATAGTGCGCAATTATGCTGTCATCCGATCGCCGTCTTGAGAATTCCACCAAGAATGTAACCGCATGCGGCGGCGACATGATCTCACGAGCAGATTCCAGTGTGCTGTGGTGCCAATCGGCGGCCAAAGCGAAGTCAGGTGCCTGGAAGTCCTCCGCTGTCGGCCAATGGACCACGCGTCCGTCGGGAAAAAGGTGTGTGAAAGGAAAACGGTGCTCATCTATCATGACTTCGATCGGCCCGCCGTTAACCGCATCCATGTGTTGCGAAATCGCATCGCGCGGTGTCGTGGCCATCATGTGTTCCTTCTTTCGCTGCCAAGCAAAGAATAGACGCATTTTCGCCAAAGCCGGAGATTCGTTTAGGCATCGGATATCTGCGGCCTGAACTCGCATCGACGCCGTTGACCCGATTACGGCAAGCGACGAACGCCCACAGCGGATGCTTGGGGTCTAGGGCTGTTTGAAAGCGTAATTCCTACGGCACACCGGCGCCAATATCGATGTACTCGAAGTCGCTTGCCAATTCGACATCGCTAGAAACCTCATCGAGTTCCCACCTGTCCGTCCTGCGAAAATCCTGACCCACATAGATGAAGGGCTGGTCCGGCACCTTGTCGTTTGAGACCGGCAATAGAACGGCTTCCAGCGTTCCTACGGCGCCGGACTTGCTGACAGCCTCTCGGGACAGCCGGGCCCCGCACGGGACATTGATTATGTTCTGATGCCGGAGGATGCGTTCCTCTCTTTGTTCCGGCGGCGCAAGGTGGACCATGTTTTCGCCGTCTCTTCTGCGTCCGGTAAACTCGACGAAAGCGGAAGAAGACATTCGCCGAATGACTTGATCCGGTGATCGGACCTGTAGGATGGAGATTGCCGCCATTGACGCCCTAAGCATGACCGGATCAACGTCGGACCTGTCCGGGATCAATTTAGCGCCGCGCCACTGTTGCCAGACTTCGACAAATTTCCGGCAATGAGGTGCTGACGTCAATCTATCCATCACGGTGACAAGCGTTAGCATACCTCCAATGTAGGGCCGGAGGCTGTGTACCTGCAATATGAGCTGTTGCCGTCGCAATATTCGCCATGCCGCAATAATCCGAGCCGGCGCATGACGCATTAGAAAAAGCGAAGCTGGAATGGCGGACAGCGGCAGGAAAAAAATGATCGTCCGCCGCGTCGCCTATGACCGCTGTTCAATTGTTTACGAGCTTGGCGGATAGGACCTGCTTCAACTAGGCAGAAAGGGTCCAGTTTGCAACAATCCAGCGATCCATGTTTGATTGGAGGTGTAGCCTCGTGTCGGAGCCAAATCGTTCCTATTGGCTGAAACAGGCCCTTTCCGAAGCGCCGCCCGCCGCGCGGCCGCTTGAGCAGGATATCGCGGCCGACGTCTGTATCGTGGGGGGCGGTTTCACGGGCCTTTGGACGGCGCTGTACATCACGGAACTGGATCCCTCCGTCCGTGTCGTCATCATTGAACGTGATCTTTGCGGCGGCGGTGCCAGCGGCCGGAACGGCGGTTTCTGCATGAGCTGGATGAGCAAAGCCACGGGAGTTCTCCCCCTGGCTGGCGCCCAGGAAGGCGTGCGCCTTTTGCGCGCCTTCGCCGACGGTGTGAAGCGCATCGGAACGTTCTGCGAAGAGCATGGGATTGATGCGGAATATCGAATGGACGGCTGGCTTTGGACAGCCACGAATGCCGCGCAAATGGATGCGTGGAGGTCGACCACTGAGATCCTCGATAAACATGGTCTGCATCCCTTTGAGGCGCTCTCGCGGGAGGAGGTGCAGCAGCGGTCCGGGTCGCAATTGCATATAGCCGGTGTCTTCGAGGCCGGCATAGCCACACTTCAGCCCGCGAAGCTGGCGCGTGGTCTGGCCCGGGTCGCGGCCGAACGTGGCGTTTTCATTTACGAGCAAAGCCCCATGACCGAGCTGGTGCGAGACGCCGAGCCGGTGGTCCGCACCGCGCGCGGCTCTGTGAAGGCGTCGAGTGTCGTGCTCGCGCTCAATGCCTGGGCACATGAACTGCCGGATTTTCGCAGGGCGCTGCTGCCGATTGGGGTCGATGCTGTAATCACCGAACCGGTGCCGGAGTTGCTCGCGCGCTTGGGCTATAGCGATGGATTGGCGATCTCGGATTCCCGGCTGGCGGTGGACTATTACCGCACCACGCCGGACGGGCGCCTGAGCCTGGGCAAGGGCGGTGGCAAAATTCCCTTCGCGGGCCGGGTCGGCGATCGCTTTGATAGCAAGAGCGAACGAAGCCCGGAAGTCCACGACCGTGTCGTACGCCTCTACCCCGAACTCAAAGGCGTGCCGATCGCCGCTGCCTGGCAAGGGCCGGCCTGTCGAACCGTCAACGGCATGCCCTATTTCGGCCGGCTGCATGACTGTCCACGGATCTTCTATGGCCACGGCTACAACGGTAACGGCGTCGGGCCGTCATACACCGGCGGGCGGATCCTCGCGTCCCTGGCGCTGGACCGGGACGACGAATGGTCCGAGACCCCGCTGGTCCTGCGCGACAAGCCAACGGTATTCCTGCCGCCGGAGCCGGTTCGCTATCTCGGCTCCAAAGTCGTCAGTACCGCGGTCAAGCGGCGGACCCGATTGGAAGACGCCGGCCGTCGCCCGGATGCGATCACGCAAGCCTTGAGCACCATGGTGCCAGGTGGCTTGACCCCACCGCCGTCGCAAGACGAATAAGAGAGGCCAAGAGATCAAATTGGCAAACATTTGGGGGCGATCTGAATTTGCGCATGGTCTAGGGCGATCACCGTTGCTAGTGTTTGCGTTCAGTGCAACATGATTTGAGCGGCCCAAATTGGAATTCACCCCTCTTCACGCATCTCTCGGCGCATCGGTTACTGACATCGACTGCGCTGATGACGGAACACAAATTGCCGATGAACTTCAGGCGGCCCTAGGTCGCTGGCAGGTCTTGCTGTTCCGCGATCAGGCCCTGACGGATGAAGAATTTGTCCGTTTCTGCAAGAACTTTGGCACCCTGGAAATCTTGCCCGAACCAGAGAAGCGGCACCCCGAATATCCCGAGATCTTCAATCTCTCCAACGTGAGGCCGGATGGCAGCCTGCCTAACCGGGACGACCCCCAGGCCGTCTTTCTACGCGGCACATCCCGGTGGCATACCGATAGCAGCTTTCGGGAAATTCCCTGCCTCGCCACGATCCTTTATGCTGTTACGGTGCCGCCCGAAAATGGCGATACCGAGTTCGCGAATATGATCGCCGCGTACGACAGTTTGGACGAGGACGACCGCAGGGCGCTCGAGCAGCAACGGGTCGTCCATTCATACGCATATAGCCGCTCGGCGAATCCTGGGAAACTGGAACCTATGAGTGCCGAGGAGCTTGCACGCGTTCCGGATGTGGTTCATCCGATGATACGGCAACACGACGATGGCCGACGCTCCGTATTTCTGGGCGGACATGCATCCCATATCGACGGCCAGCCTGTTGAAGCCAGCCGCGCGCATATTCGCGCGCTCGAAGACAGTTTGACGGCGGTCGGCAATGTCTACCGGCACCAATGGCGACAAGGCGACCTTCTGATCTGGGACAATCGCACCACCTTGCATCGTTTGACTGACTACGCGATCGAACGCTATCCCCGTGTCATGCGCCGCTGTACCGTGGCCGGGCGGGAGCCGGTTGTCCCGGTCCAAACGGCCTAGCACCAAGAACAGCAGAAGGTGCTAACGGACCGTCTCGCAGAGGTCGGCAACTCTTGGCCGAAATACTTGGTTCTGTGGTCGGGCGCCAAATAAGGCGATCCCAGGAAAATGCTCGAGTTCCCAAGCGGAAGAAGCCGAGAACTCGTTATCCCGCTGAATTGAGAAAATACGTTTTCATTAAGCCTTTGCCCTTTATTTCAATCTCGCCTCTTGGCTCGAGTGAAAAGGCCGGCGGTAGCAGCCTTGAAGTCAATTCGGAGATCTGTATCCGATTGGCCGAGGCGCTTCCTTCGAGGCGGCTGGCGACATTCACCGTGTCACCCCAGACGTCGTAGACAAAGCGGTGGGTGCCGACTATGCCTGCGACCACGGGACCGGAATGGATGCCGATACGAGCTCGGAAGCTCTGGCCGATTTCCGCATTGACCTTGGCCAGTGCTTCCAACATACCAAGCGCCATGCGCGCCGCCGCTTCGGCATGGTCGGGGCGTGGCTGCGGCATGCCGGCCACCACCATGTAGGCATCGCCGATGGTCTTGACCTTTTCGACACCGAGTTCGCTGGCCAGAACATCGAAGTGGGAAAACAACCAGTTCAGATATTCAACCAGATCCGCCGGCGGCGTGCCGGCGGAAAACTCGGTAAAGCCGACCAGATCTGAAATCAGCACACTGACATCGTCGAAGCGGTCGGCGATGATCTTCTCGCCTTCGTTCAAGCGGTCTACGACTTGCCGCGGCAGAATCGAAAGCAGCAGTTTCTCGTTTTTCGCTTTCTCCCCCTCCAACTGATCGAGGTAGAGATGTTCGCGGTCACGCCATTGTTTCTTCTCTAGGCAGGCGTTGATGCGGGCGCGTAACAGTACCGGATCAAAAGGCTTGGGCAAGTAATCCTCGGCACCTGCTTCAATGCAGCGGACAACGCTGTCCATCTCATTTAGGGCGGAAACCATGATTGCCGGTATGTCGCGCAGGTTGTTGTCAGCCTTCATCCGCGCTAACACTTCAAAGCCGTTCATGTCCGGCATCATCAAATCGAGCAACACCAGATCAAATTCATCCTGTTGCAATTTTTCCAATGCCGTGACGCCGCCGCTGGCGACCGTGACATCATGACCTTCACGGCTGAGGCGACGCGATAGTAGATCGCGGTTTGCTTCCACATCGTCAACGACGAGGATGCGTCCAGGCTCAACTGTCTTTTTCTGTATATCGCCAACCGAACGGAAATCTTGCCCTAAGCTAAAGATCATATCCCTGGTTTGGGCTATTGCTTCCGTCTGCTCGGCTCTCGCGTCGAGACGAGAAAAATCGACAATGCTGTCCAGTTGTGACAGCAGCTGGTTGACCTCGCCCAGCAGAATTCTGAGGTCCGCGCTCAAGTCTGCGTCACCCAGTTCTTCAAGGTCCTCCAGCGCCATCTCACTATAGCCCTTGATGGCATTGAGCGGATTGCGGAGATCGTGACGCAGGGATTTTTGCGCCGCCTCCAATTCACTACCGTGGACCAGCTCGTGCGTGGCTTCTCCACTAAGCCGTTGGTCCACGATGTCATAAAGATTTCGCGCGGATGCTCCGATGCGTTCAAGATCCCCAACGATTTCGCTGTATCCGCGGCTGGCCGTCTCGTCGCGCAGCATCTCGCCATGGCCGACAATGGTTTCGGCTGGTGCCAACAGTTCTCGGCGAATGATTGATAATTGCGCCAGTCTGGTTCGTTGTTGGTCTTGCAGGATCCTATTCTCCGTCATCGCGACATCGACACCATCGTCGGCCGCTCAGCGGTCATCTGATTTAGCTGGAGGGTCGCGGCTGCCCAATTTTCTGTGCGCATGCCAATCACCCGCCAACCGAATGGTTCGATCGGTAAGTTAAGCCAAAATCTGTTTTGCCTTGTCCCCGGCCTCTCAAACCGCCGGTTAGAGCGGCGCTATATCGGAACATTCATTCACGCAATTGCCTGTGGCGAGGCCCCCGATTCCTTCAGCATGGAGCTGAGTTCCTCTAGCATTTTGTCGACCGGTTGCTCGCCTTTCAATAGGATGCCTTCGACATTTCCTCTGAGTTGCGCATAGTCTTCCTTAGTGAGGGTTTTAGCCGTCACGACAATGACCGGCATATTTCGCCATTCCTTTCTTTTTCGAAGCTCGGCAAGAAACTCGAAACCATCCATTTCGGGCAGCATCAAGTCCAAAACGATGATCTGAATACGGTTTTCCTCTAATCGTTCAAGTCCAATGAGACCGTTCTCCGCTTGCTCGGTCTCCCATCCTTCGGCCCTTAGGATACGAGTGATCAGTTCGCGGGTGTCATTATCGTCTTCGACGATTAAAACCCCACCTGCTCCCTTTGCGTCAATGTATTTTCCGATAACCGATTGAAGTGCCGCCTGATCGACCGGCTTCGTAAGAAATTCGGAAGCGCCCAAGGAGATTCCCAAATTTTTGTCTTCGGTAATAGAAAGCATGATAACCGGTATATCGGACAGGTCGGGATCGTTCTTGAACTCACTCAGTACAGCCCAACCATCCATATGCGGCATCAAGACGTCGAGGGTGACGACATCGGGGAGAAATTCCCGCGCCACCGATAATGCTGCTTTCCCATCCGCGACTGTCTTAACATGGAAGCCATCTTTGGTAAGGTGGCGAGACAACAAGTCCCGCACAGCCGGGTCGTCATCAACCACCAAGATCTTCGAAGCGCCTTCCAGTCGTGAATCGTTCTCCGAGGTCCTCTCACCGTCATCGCCCTGTGCCTCCGCTTCGACCGGTTTGCCAACAGCCGGAAGGTTGATGGTGAATGTCGTGCCAACACCTATTTCGCTATCCAGGCTAATGTTGCCCCCAAGCATCTGACAGAAATGCTGACTAATCACCAAGCCCAAACCGGTGCCGCCATAATTTCGGGTTGTCGATGCGTCTGCCTGTGAAAAAGGTTGGAATATTCTTGCAACCTGGTCCTCCGAAATACCGATTCCGGTGTCGCTAACAGAAATCTCTATCCAGTCACCGGTTTCCTCTTGTCGGCGGGTGGCATTAATCGTGATCTTGCCGGCCTCCGTGAACTTCGCCGCGTTGCTCAAGAGATTGAACATCGTCTGGCGGACCTTGGTCAGATCCGAATGCATGGTGCCAAGGTCACCGTCCAACTCCAAAACCAATTCGTTTGCGTTCTTCTGCGCCAAGGGCGCAACCGTGTTCCTTACATCTTGCATCAGATCGGAAACCAGGAAGGATTCCAGGTATAAGTCCATCTTGCCGGCTTCGATCTTCGATAGATCGAGGATGTCATTGATCAGAGAAAGAAGGTGCTTTCCCGCCTTTTCGATTTTCTCCAGGTCAGGAATGAATATCTCGCCAATCTCCTCATCGAGATCGCCCGCCTCGTCGTGCAACATTTCGCTGTAGCCAATTATGGCGTTCAAAGGGGTGCGGAGTTCGTGGCTCATATTGGCCAAAAAGGCACTTTTGGTTTCGTTCGCTTCTTCCGCCTTCTGTTTGGCCTCGAGCAGTTCGATTTCGATACTTTTTCGGTCTGTTATGTCGCCCATTGAGCCGGCCATTCGGAAGACCTTGCCGTCGTCATCGCGCAGGCCAAGCCCGCGGTGGTGGGCCCATCTCGTGATCCCGCCCTTGCCTACGACCCGGAACTCTTCGTTGTAGAATTCGCTCTCACCCTTTAAATGCGCGCGCATCCCTTTTTTGAAAATTTCGATGTCGGACTTGTGTATACACGCTTGCCATTCAGCCTCAGTCATCGTCGGCTTGTCGTGGTCCAAATCCAGGAATTCTGCCAGTCTGCGGGAAAAAAAGATTCGATCGTTTCGAACATCCCAGTCCCACATCCCTTCGTTAGCCGCATCCATCGCCAGAGCGAGCCGCTCCTCGCTTTCCTTGACCTGCTCCATCGCCACTTGCAGTTCATTGGATTTTTGCCAACGGTCGATGGCTAGGCCCAAGTGAGTGGCAAAACTCTGCGCCACTACCAATTCGTCTTCCGAAAAGCCTTTTTCGCTTACCGTGGCAAACATCAATGCACCGAGGACCTTGTTGTAGGCCATCAGTGGAATGCCGATGCTGCAACGGACCGGCTCTTCGTCCGAGGCGTCTTCAGGGTGAGGTGGCAAATCGCGTTCAAGTTCCGCGCGGTCAAGAACCAGCTTCATCCGACCGGTGCGGATGATCTCGCCGGCATGACCGCGGGAGATCGGTACAGATTCCTCTTCTGTCCTGGGTATCTTCCTCCGGGTTTCGATGAGTGTCTTGAATTGATAACTCTCGCCGTCCGGATTCAACAATGCATAGGTACAACGATTGAAATCGAACACCCATTTCATTTTGTTAATGGCACCCTTTAGCAGGGTATCGAGATCGGGTGTGCGAGCAATCAGCAGGATAACTTCGGACAAGATGGCGTTTCGGGCCGCTTGGGCCTGCCAAGCCTCTTGTTTCGAGGCGTCTTTCATCGAGCCGTCACTTGCCATTTCTCTTCTATGAAGCGAGCGCCTCCGCGATCATATCGTCAACTTCGATCTTAAGAGAATCGGCAATCGTGTCGAGGTAGTTTCCGAGTGCTGCCAAACTGACGATTTCGACAATTTCCTCGTCACTGACACCTTGTGAACGGACGGCATCATAGTCAGCATCGACCAAGGAGCGTGGCGATGCGGCGCACTTCTCTGCAAATTTCACGATCGCCTGGACCCGCAGCGGAGACAGCGTTTCAAGATCGTTTTCAATTGCGGCCAACATATCCGCATCAACCCCGGAGGCCATGCAGTTCGCCCTATGTAGCGAGCCGCAATAGTTGCACTTGTTCGTCGCTGCGACCTTAAAAAGAATCATCATCGCCAGTGACATCGGCAATGACGTTTCCAGAAAGACATTTCGCAGAACTTCCCAAGTGCCCCGCAACGCATTGGGCGCTAAAGCAAGCGCTTTATCGATATTGGGCACAAACGGTATGCCCATTACGCGCTGAATATCGCCATAAAGTTCGGCGACTTCACCTTGGGCATCCTGTTCTTCGATCATTTCTAATACACTCATAGTAGCCTCCTGCTATGCGTCGAAAAAATTGGATTGAATGGCGATTTCGTCAAAAGAAGCTGTTTGGTCTAGGGCGCGCTAGTTTCCTCGAATTGACGATTTGGCCGGTGATTCTCGGTTAACTTTCGAGCGGATTTTCCTGACGGAGTCAGGATTCCAGAAGTGCTTCGATTTTCTCCAGCAACCTCGGCAGTTCGACCGGCTTTGTGTCGTAATCATCGCATCCCGCGTCCAGAGCTTTGGTTCGATCTTCAGCCATTGCGTGCGCTGTCAAAGCGATAATCGGCGCTCGACTGCCGTTGTTCATGGATTTGATCTGGCGGGTGGCTTCCCATCCGTCAATCACCGGAAGGCTCATATCCATTAATATCAACTGGGGACTTTCGCTTATCGCCATATCGACGCCTTGCTGACCATCGACAGCAATTACGACATCATAACCCTTCCGTTTGAGCCGCCGCGACAGCATGTCTCGGTTCATTTCGTTGTCTTCAACAAGAAGTATTTTTGGCATCAAAACTATCTCGATCTCGTCCGAGTGGCCTTTAGTTGATGGTAACTAGATCGATGGAAACTAAAGAATCAAATACTAGTGATCATGTGCTGAATTAATTCGCGCACGAAGCACAAAAACGGACGATATCTATGGTAATAAATGCAGCTTGTCTTCGTTGAGGCCCGCCGGACATCTCACGGATGTAGGGGCAGGCACCTCGAGATCCTATGCATCACAGCGTGGCCGCTGAGTGTCGTCTATTGGCAGATTTCTTGCCGAACTTCGTTCAAGATCGACCCGATATCGAACCGGCCTGGCCCAGGGCGACTAGCATCTCGTCCAAACTGGCCAGCAGGTTTTCAAGATTTTTTTCGCTTTTGTCGATCAGCTTTTCCACATATCCGTCATTGAGGCGGTTGCGATCTTCGGCGGTCAGCGTTTTTGCGGTTACCACGACAACTGGGATTTCGCGCCAGCGTTCGTCCTGGCGCAAACGCGAAAGAAATTCAAAACCATCCATTTCCGGCATCATCAGGTCGAGCAGAATAAGATCGGGCCGCGCTTCATCGATACGCTGCAGACCGACAACGCCGTTTTCTGCTTCGCTGATGAGCCAGTCGCGGCCTTCAAGAGTACGGCGTACCAAATCCCGCGTAGCTGCATCGTCTTCTACGATCAGGACATGCTGGGAAACCTTGTCGGGGCATAGTCGGGCCAGGGTCGCCAGCAACTTCTCCCTATCTATTGGTTTTGTTAGATAGTCAGACGCGCCGAGTGAGAAGCCGATGCGCCGGTCATCAACGATCGACAGCATGGCGACAGGTATCTTTTCCAACTCGGGATCATCCTTCAGTGCACCCAGCACTGCCCAGCCGTCCATCTGCGGCATGAGAACATCAAGCGTGATGGCGTCGGGCGAGACTTCCCGCGCCAGGCGCACCGCTTCTTCGCCATTGCTGGCGACTTCGACGCGGTAACCGCCGCGCCCAAGATGGCGCGACAGCAGATCCCGGGCAGCGGGGTCGTCGTCGACGACAAGGATCGTCTTGGCCCCATCGGCCATCGCCTGGCTATTGGCGGGGTCGTCTGCCCCGTCATCTTGCGGGGTCTGAACGCCGGGCGCGGCGCCCTCCACCGGCAGACGCACGGTAAAGGTCGAACCCTTGCCGGGCTCGCTGCTCACAAAGACATCACCCTTCAGCATAAGGGCGAAACTCTTGGTGATCGCCAGACCAAGGCCGGTGCCGCCGTAATTGCGGGTGGTCGATGAATCCGCCTGGGTGAAGGCGTCAAAGACTTTTTCCAATTGCTCCGGTGTCATCCCGATGCCGTTGTCAGTGACGCGGAACTCGACATAGTCCACGCCATCCACCCGGTTCAAGTCCGCCGCCAAGGAGATCACGCCCCCTTCGGTGAACTTGCAGCTATTGCTCAACAAATTGAACAACGTCTGACGGACCTTTGTCATGTCCGAGAGCATGGCGCCGATATCGTCGGGGTAACTGACGTCCAGGCGATTGCCATTCTTTTCCGCCAACGGCAGGATCGTACTGGCCACTTCGTCGATCATCTGGCTGACCTCGAATCTCTCGAAGTATAGATCCATGCGTCCGGCTTCGATCTTTGATAGATCGAGGATGTCGTTGATTAGGTCTAGCAGGTGTTTGCCGGCGGATTGGATTTTCACCAGATCGGGCATATAGGCCTCGTCGCCCAGATCCTCTGCCTCTTCGTGTAGCATTTCGCTATAGCCGATGATGGCGTTCAGAGGGGTCCGCAACTCGTGGCTCATCTTGGCCAGGAAATCCGATTTGGCGTGATTGGCCTGGCGCGCCGCTTCAGCGGCATCTTCTAGATCCGCGTTGGCCTTTTGCAAATTGTCCTGGAAGCTTTTTGTGGTCTGCTGAAATGTGCGGGCGGCGCGGGCGATATCGCCAATTTCGTCATTGCGGTCGGTTTCCGGAATGTCGAAATCACGTTCATTGGCCGACAAACCCCGCAGGGTGTTCGTGATGCGTACGGTCGGATTGACAATGCGCCAAGCCATGAGCAGGCCTAAGAGAATTCCGCCCAGAATGCCCAAGATAACGAAAGCCCAATTGAGCTGTATCACATTGCGGCTTTGATCCAGGGCCATGCCGCGAAAGTCGTATCCTTCCTGGGCGGCGAACTCGACCAGTACTTCGATTTCCTCGTTGACACTCGCAATTGCGGCAACCACCGGCGCATGCAGCCGCGAAGCCACGTCGACGTCGTTGTTTGAATAGGCCGTTTCAAGTTCCTGCCAGGCCTCATCCCAGATCGCCAGCGCGGCCCGTATCCGCTCGATCGTCTGCAAGGCCTCGGTGCTATTGACACGTTCCTCGGCAATGCCCAGGTCTTGCGCAAACATCTCCCGAAATTCCTCAATCTCGGTCACCAATGCATCGTATTTGTCGGCATCGGCCGCAACGGCTAGCGCGGCAAGGTTGACTTCGATGCGCGAGAAGTCGTGCTGGGCGCTGCGGGCAAAGTTAATCGACATCAGCGGCCCGTCATACATGGAGCGGGTAAATTCATAGATCCTATTCAGGCTGAATATGCCATACGAGCCCATAAACAGGATCAGCAGCGTTAGCGACAGGAACCCGATCAACAATTGCACGCGCAGTTTCATCGCGGTTGCCTCTCGTTCCTGGAGTGCATCGCTCTATTCGACGTTGACTTTCATATTCATGCGCGGATGGATCACACAGTGGATCGTGAAAGTGCCGCTTTTCTTCAACTCCAATCGGTGCTCATCGCCCGGCATCTGTTTGCGGACATCGAACTCGAACCCTTCGGTTTCGGAGTACAGATTGTGGGCATAACGGTCATCATTGACAAAGAGCAACGTGTCTCCCACCTTGGCATTCACCAAATTCGGCGTAAAACGTCTCTTTTTCTGCGAGATGGAGATTTCTTCGGCGCTGGCCGGACCGGACGTCAAAAGAATGGCGCCGGCAACGAACACTGCGGCAGCTAACTTCATCGCTGATCCTCCTCGCGGCGGCATCAACCGCCAGTTTTGATCCGGTACGGCAGGGGCAGGAACATCAAGTTGTCGTCCTCGGCCCCGGCACGCCGGTGGCATTTGTTGCAGAACTCTTGCGTCGCAGCGTCCTCGCGCACAGTGCCGGTAGGCATGATCACGGAGTAGGTCCAATCACGCGTGGCTGCGTTGGAACCGGCGGCGCCCTTGGCCATCAGGAATAAGGGACCAACAGACAGGCTACCATCGTCGCCGGCGATGAAACTGTCCTTGGCCAGCACGGAACCGGGCGGCATGGCGCCCGCCGCTTCCCATTTGCCGTACTCGCCGCTGGCGATTTCGTTGGCGTAGTTGTTCATGAAACGCACACCGTGCGCTTCCGCCGGGTAAGATACCATGCTGAAACGGGCCCAACTGCGGTAGGCCCGCCCGGCCGGGTGGCAGGACTTAGCGTAGGCCTTGGTCATGTGCGGGACAACGCAGTCATAGGCGGCGACGGCCTCCGCGTCGCTCAACTCCGGCGGCACCTTGCCGTCGGCGGCACAGGGGTTGCATGGGTTGCAAGTTTTCTTGGCGGCGCAGGGATTACATGTCCTCGTGGCGGCGCAAGGATTGCAGGTTTTTTTCGCGGTACAGGGGTTGCACGTTCTTTGCACGGCGCATGGATTGCAGGTTTTTTTTGCGGTACAGGGGTTGCAAGCTTTCTTGGCAGCGCAGGGATTACAATTCTTTTTGGCGCCGCAGGGATTGCAGGCTGTGCCTGCGGCGCAGGGACCGCATGCCTTTTTAACGGCACATGGATTACAGGCACGGTAGGCGGCGGCCAGCCGCGGTATTACGCACTCCGTCGCCAATCCGGCGGCGCTGCAGGGATTTGCTGCCCCGCATGGGTTGCAGGCTTTCTTCGCCCCACAAGGGCCACAGCCTTTTTTGACGGCGGATGGGTTGCAGGCCGCTTTCGCACCGCACGGTTTGCAAGCACGTTGGCCTGCACAGGGGTTGCAGGTTTTTGTGACCGCGCATGGATTGGCCTTGTTGGCATTCGCCGCCAGCCGGATCACATCCTTTGGCTGGCAAACGTGCCCGGCCATGGCAAATCCGGAAGAAAACAGGCCGGCGCCAAGGACAACGGCCAGCGCCGTCGTTGAAATCAATCGCTCTTTGCCCCGCACCATGGATTTCTTGCCCCCTTTACTCGTTAACTCAACAAACGTTCGATTTTTTCCAGCAATCTCGGCAATTCCACCGGTTTGGTGTCATAGTCATCGCAGCCGGCTTCCATGGCTTTTTCCCGGTCGCTCGCCATGGCATGTGCAGTCAGCGCGATGATCGGAATGGCGCCGGTATCCGCCGCGCCTTTGATCCGCCGCGTGGCTTCCCAGCCGTCGATCACCGGCAGGCTCATGTCCATCAGGATCAGATCAGGGCTCTCACTCGACGCCATCTCGACGCCGAGTTGGCCGTCCTCTGCGATGGCAACGTCGTAACCCTTGCGCGCCAAACGGCGCGAAAGCATATCGCGGTTCATTTCGTTGTCTTCGACGAGAAGTATCTTTGCCAACCCGGCTTCCCCCCAGCACAATGGCAGACATTGTCCTCACGCAAACGCGAGCGAATGTGAGATGCTGTGATGAAACTTAGCCTATTGCCCCTGCAGTGTAAATTTGCGCTGGCCAACATCGATGGCAGATTGCGCCCATTATCCGGGCAGCAGACAGCACGAATTTGCCGAACCGGCATCTATCAGCTTGCGGCCGTTACGGCGGTGAATGAACGGAACTGAGGAACCATGAACATCGGCACGGTGCTTACGAACCGGCCTGACACTATCGATTTCAACTAGGGCAGCCGACGTCGGGATAGGGCCGTGATGACGCCGCCTTTCATCCTGAATGTGGCGAAGGGCGTCTCATAGGCCTGCACGGGCGGATCGCTGAAGGCGAATTCCAGCCGCACTCCTGGAACATAGCCTCAATTTCGCTCTGACCCGGAATTGTGATGACTTGATAGCCAGAGTATCTTGGCTAATACTATGGCTTCCTCGCAATCGATCCACATTGATGCCTAATTGTCGCCGCTAGTGGGAAATAACGGCATGATAAAAACTGTAGATGACGAACCAACAGTATCTACGTCAGAAAAGATCAAATATCGCCTTATTATTGCGGCGGTGTTGCTGTCATTGATGCTGTTATTCTTAATGATGTTCGAAGGTGCCGTTTTTAATTTTCAATGTAGTCTCTATGACTTCCTCACATTCGAGTGCAACCGATGGAACGCCAGGTTTAAACCCTGGGAATAATTGCCCGCGGCACGACGTCAGCGTGGTGCCGTCCGCATTATTTCTGCGAACCGGTTAGAAGCTCCGATGTCTAACTGGAATAGGCGACAGCAGGATTGACGGCTGTGATGACGCCGTCGTTCATTTCGAACGTGGCGAAGGGTGTCTCGTAGGTCTGTTCGGGCGGATAGCTGAAGACGATGTCCCAGCCGCGTTCCCTGAAAAGTGCTTCCATTCTGTCGTGGGTGTCCCGGCCGTGGGTGCCCAGCAGGACGCGACGGACTTTCTTGGTCAGGACGTCCATCGCCGGCGGGAAGACGACACTTTCTGACTGCTGCAGATCAGCCTCGACGAAATCGACCCTTGTGAAGGGCGCCAGCAGATCCATCAGCGTGACGGCGGAAACGAAAGTGATCTCACCGTTGAAGTCATATTCGGTGCCCGGGGCCAGGTCGATGGTCAGGTCGGTGCTGTTACGCATCAAGAGGCTTTGAGCCAGGCGTTCCGTGGCGCCGGCCTTCTTTGCCAGGTCCAGGATTGCCATGCGGTTGGCGCCGCTGTTGGTCATGATGCAGTTCTGCACCCCCGAACCCGGCGCGCCGATGGGAAACAGCACGGGTTTGTTGTCGCCGCTCATGGCAGCTTCCACCATCCAATGGTCGTCCGGGTTGATGCCGTTGTCGCGGAACTGCTTGCGGGTCATCTCCATGTTTTCCGGCACGCCATCGACTGCGACCAGTTTGGCCGGCATGGGGTTGAGCGCCTGCAGGGCGAGATAACTGCCCACGGCCTGACCGCCATAGCAGGAACCGAGTGTCATCATGACATAGGAACCGCGCGCCTCCTTGGCGGCGGCGACCCAATTGTAGAATTCGAACCAGTCCTCGCCGGAACCGAGATCCGGCATATCTGTCTGAACTTCGCAGCCGCCTGTGGCCTCCGGTTCGACACCCCAGATGGACCGGAAACGGGCATCGGTGCGCTGGCCGATGAAGTCGACCAGGAAGCCCTTTTCCACGTAGCCTGAAAAGGGCTGCATGCCCTCGAAAATGTCCATATGCGCGGCGAGATCGTTGACGGCCATTTGGCCCTCCAAAACGGTCGGTCTGGGCATGGATTATTGAAAGATATGGTGACCAAGTGGTTAATCGCGGGGCTGATTTCCCAGCCTTTTGCCTTGACTTCCCAGGGCCGCGACGGGCAAGCAGGGGCATGACAAAAGATACCCCCAAGGCCATTCAGCTGGCCGATTATCAGCCCCCTGCCTACCATGCCGATGGTGTCGAACTGACATTCGATCTGTCCCCCGACGCAACCCAGGTGACGGCGGCCACGAAATTCCGCCGCAATCCCGACAGGGCCGCCGGACATACGCCGTTCCGCCTGGACGGTGAGGAGATGGAACTCCTGTCCCTTGCCCTCGATGGTACGCCGCTCTCGGCGGATACCTATGTTGTGGATGACAAGGGCCTCAGCATTGCCGACGTCCCAGAGGCGTTCGAGCTGACGGCGGTGACGAAGTTCGCACCGGCCGCCAACACCAAGCTGGAGGGGCTGTATCAATCCAACGGCATCTTCTGCACCCAGTGCGAAGCGGAAGGTTTTCGCCGCATCACATACTTTCCCGACCGGCCGGATGTCATGACCACCTACAAGGTTACCATCCGGGCCGACAAGGCCGCCAACCCGGTACTGCTCTCCAACGGCAATCTGGTGGAGAGCGGTGAATTGCCCGACGGCCGCCACTTCGCCGTCTGGGACGATCCGTTTCCCAAGCCTTCGTATCTATTCGCCCTTGTCGCAGGTGATCTACGCTGGCTGGAGGATCATTTCACTACTCAATCAGGCCGCGAAGTGACACTTCGCATCTATACTGACCCCGGCAACGAAGACCGCTGCGACTACGCCATGGACGCCTTGAAACGCTCCATGCGCTGGGACGAGGAAAAGTATGGCCTGGAATACGATCTCGATCTGTTCAACATCGTCGCCATCAACGATTTCAACATGGGCGCCATGGAGAACAAGAGCCTGAACGTGTTCAACGCGAAATATGTTCTGGCCAATCCGCAAACCGCCACCGACGATGACTACGCCAATATCGAGGCCATCGTGGCGCACGAGTATTTCCACAATTGGACCGGCAACCGGGTGACCTGCCGAGACTGGTTCCAATTGAGCCTGAAGGAGGGCCTGACGGTCTTCCGCGACCAGCAGTTCTCCGCCGATATGCGTTCCGCTGCGGTGCAGCGCATCAAGGATGTGCGCACCTTGCGGGCGGCGCAGTTCCCAGAGGATGCCGGCCCCCTGGCCCATCCCGTGCGCCCGGCCAGCTATATCGAAATCAACAACTTCTACACCGCCACGGTCTATGAAAAGGGCGCCGAGGTGATCGGCATGTACCAGACCCTGCTTGGCGAGGACGGCTTCCGCAAGGGTATGGATCTTTATTTCGAACGCCACGACGGCCAGGCTGTGACCTGTGACGATTTCCTCGCCGCCATGGCGGATGCCAATGGCGCCGACCTCGGACAGTTCAAGCTCTGGTACAGCCAGGCCGGCACGCCGGAGGTGAGCGCGACAGGCCGCTACGATGCCAAAGCCAAGACATATGAATTGAGCCTGAGTCAGAACCTGCCCGCCACGCCGGACGGGGTGGCCAAGCAGCCCATGCAAATTCCCGTGGCGGTGGGCCTGTTGGACCGGCAGGGACGGGACGTGCCCCTCGACGCCCAAGGCCGCACGACACAGGTGGTGGAACTGACGGAGAGCGACACCGTTGTCCGCTTCGAAGGGATCGATACCGAACCGATTGCATCCATCAACCGGGGCTTTTCGGCCCCCATTCGCGTGCGTCAGGATACGGGTCCGTCGGGTCCAGATTTCCTGATGGCTCATGACAGCGATCCGTTCAACCGCTGGGAGGCGGGTCAACGCTATGGCACGGAATTGCTGGGCGCGATGGCGGCAGGGATCAGTGCCGGAGGGGACGTGCCGGTGGACGAGGCATTTGTCTCCGCTTTTGGCCGGACCTTGATGGACGAAACGCTCGACCCAGCCTTTGTGGCGCTGGCATGCCAACTTCCCAGCGAAACCTATTTGGCCGAACAGGTAGAGAAGGCGGATCCCGGCGCTATTCACATGGCCCGCGAGGAATTGCGCAAGGCCATCGCCGTCGGATTGCGAGACGAACTGCTGTCGGTCTACGACGCCAACCGCTCCAACGCGCCTTATAGTCCCGATGCCGGCGCCGCGGGCCGCCGGGCGTTGAAGAACCTGGCGCTTTCCTATTTATCCCTGTTAGACGATGAACGCTGCCAGGCCTTGGCGGCGGGACAGTTTCGCGACGCCGACAACATGACCGATCGTATGGCGGCATTGTCCGCGCTAAACGATCGGCAGGGTGAGGAGCGGGCAGAGGCCCTGGCCGCCTTCCACGACGAGTTCAAGGACGATGCCGTGGTAATTGACAAATGGCTGTCCCTGCAGGCGGCATCGTCGCGGCCGGATACCCTTGCCCGGGTCATTGAGCTGATGGCGCATCCGGTCTTTTCCATCAAGCAACCGAACAAGGTGCGGGCCCTGATCTCTGCTTTCTGCGCCGGCAATCCCTACCGCTTTCATGCCCCCGACGGCAGTGGCTACCGCTTCCTGGCGGATCGCATCCTGCAGCTTGACCCTATCAACCCGCAAATTGCGGCACGTCTGACGACGCAGCTTGGCCGCTGGCGTCGCTACGACGACGGCCGGGCCGCCCTGATGCGGGGTGAGTTGCAGCGGATCCTGGCGGCCGACGGTCTGTCGCCGGATGTATTCGAGATCGCCTCGAAAGCCCTTGGCGGCGGCAAATCCTAGGCTTTTCGGCCAGCCGCTGGAATTTTTGGCGGTTTTTCGGGCCGGTCGGGGCCCCATATGCGGCTGAAATAGCTGTCCGCCAGATGCAGGGCGCCGATGGGGTTGTGGGCCAAAACCCGGTCCTTGGCCACCAATGTCGTGGCCAGGCCGTCCGAATGTTTGAAGAATAGGCTGTCATGACCGACGCACAGGCCCAGCACCACATTGAATTGACAGCCGGATTCATTCAATAGCTTGGCCTGGCTGACCGGATTGCACATGGCCTCGTAATTGCCGGGGCGGATCTTTTCGCTGTCCTTCAGTCCCATCTCCTCCTTCGGCACGCCGCCATGTTTGCAGGCGACGGAGGCGACTTGGAAGCCGTGGCTTTCGAGAATGCCGGACAAGGTCTTGGCTAGATCCACGAAGCTTATACAGGTGGCGATGCCAATCTTGGTGTAACCCATTTTCTTGGCGAACTGGCAGATCTCCTCAACCCGGGTCCACTGGCAATAACCCTCTGCCTCGACGCGGCCGGATTCCTGCGCGGCGGATTTCAGGGTCGTCATACAGTGCGACGGCGGCATCCAATTCCTCCGGCATGACCTTCGATGGGCAAAAGCCCGGCCCGCGGCTGTCACCTTCGCCTTGGCGGCAGGCCTGTACGTTGTCGGGGCAATAGGCGCAACCGGGTTCCTCGTAGCTCATGACCGTTCACTCCCAACGTTCAGACGTTAAGAGTCTATTAGTGGCCACGGCTCAGTTTGTCGTTGCGCTGGATCAAGGCTGTCAAAATTGGAAAATGCGGCCCCAGCCGGTCAGGCGGGCGGCGTCCACCCCGGCCATCTCCAAGGCGCGGAGCACGACGACGGAAATGGAATCGTAGATCGTGACACCCAATTCCGCCTCCAGCCGGGGGGCGAGTGCCGCACCGCGCATATTTGTGCAGATGATCGAGATGGCTTGCGCGCCCTCAAAGGCGACCTGCCGGCACAGGGATTCCACTTCGCCCGGCGTGATTTCGGAGAAGGAGAAATTGTCGCTGATGCCCAGGTGGCGTTCTGCGATGCAGTCGAAGCCTGCGGCGCGGTAGTTTGCCAGAATGCGTTCCTGGACATCGTCGGTGTAGGGGGTGACGAGACCAAATTTCTCTACCCCATGGCGGCGGAACAAATCGTTGTTGGCCAGGATCGACGTGGTGGCCGGCGCGCCGGTTGCCTCGGTAATGCGGTCGCAGAGCGCCTCGTCATTCTCGAACCCCAGCCAGCCGGCAGACGTGCCGTTCCAGGCGATGGATTGGCATTTCGCGTCCGCCAGCAGATCGGCGGCAGCGAGGAATTGGTCATGGTCGAACTGCGCCAGGCCGTGGTCGGAAAGCGTAATCTCCGTCACCTTGAAACGGCTGAAATGCGAGGTGACCTCGTCCAAACCGTCCAGCATCGCGGTGGTCGTCGGCTCCAACACCGTGTTGGAGGACGGCGTCAGCATGCCCAGGAGGACCCGCTGCGACATATTCGTTAAGCCTAGCGAGAACGTAGCTTCGGGTCGAGCACGTCGCGCACCGCGTCACCGAACATGTTGAACGCGAATACAGCCAGGGTGATGGCGAGGCCTGGGAAGATCGCCACCCAAGGGGCGCTTTCCGCATATTCTTCCGCACCACCTTGAAGCATCAGGCCCCAAGCCGGGGTGGGTTCCTGCACACCCAGGCCCAAATAGGACAGCGACGCCTCCAACAGGATGGCTTGGCCCACGAAGGTGGTCAGCATGATCAGGTAGGGGGCCATGACGTTGGGAGCCATGTGGCGCAGAATGATGCGGGTATGGCTGAAACCAAGCGCCCGCGCTGCGTCGACATAAGGAATCTCGCGGATCGCCAAGGCCGACGATCTGACCACACGGGCGCATTGCGGGATAAATGGAATTGTGATGGCGATGATCACGTTGGTGGTGCCGGTGCCCAGAATGGCGACCACGGCCAGGGCCAGGATGATCAATGGAAAGGCCATGATCACGTCCATGACCCTTTGGAACAGAAGGTCGAACATACCGCCGAAATAGGCCGAGGCAACGCCGAGGATCAGGCCCGCAGTTGCGCCGATGAAGGCGGCGACGAAACCCACATAAAGTGCCGTGCGGGCGCCATAGATGATGCGGGTCAGCTGATCGCGGCCGAACTGGTCCGTGCCCAGCCAGAACTGCGCATCAGGCGGCGAGAGCATGAATTCGAAACTGTTTTCTTCCGGATCGAAAGGCGTGATGACCTCGGCGAAAATGGACATAAAGATCATCACCAGAACGATGAATAATCCCGCCGTGCCCAAGGGTTGGCGGCGCATCAAGCCCAGGGTCGATGCTGTCCAGGATTGTTTGACACCCAGTTCCTCGAGAACGGCGCCGCTTTGCAGGTCGGATACGGTCATCGCTACCTCCCGCGCCTAACTATACCGGATGCGCGGATCCAGCCACGCATAGAAAACATCAGTGACCAAATTGGTCATGACGAAAATCAACACCACCAGCATGACCAATTGCTGGGTCAGGGTGAAATCGTGGTTGAGCACGGATTCCACGAACAGCCGCCCAAGGCCGTTCAGATTGAAGACCTGCTCCGTCACGACCAGGCCGCCCATGAGGAAGGCGAACTCCAGGGAAATGATGGTCACCACGGGCAGCATGGCGTTTTTCAGGGCATGCCGGTTGATGACGATCTTTTCCATTAATCCCTTCGCCCGGGCCGTGCGTACATAATCCTCGCGCAGAACCTCTAAAAGAGCCGAGCGCGTCATGCGCGTGGCCACGGCGGAATAGCGGTACCCCGTCGCAACGGCCGGCCAGAAAGTCTGGGCGATGTTCCCCCCGATATCCTCAAGGGGCGAAACATACTCAATGGGCGGCATCCAGGCCTGGCCCATGAATTTCTGCGTGAATATCAGAATTCCTAGAATGATCATGATGCCAAGGAAGAACGACGGTATGGCAATGCCGGCGATGGAAAATGTTCGAACGAAATAGTCGATCCAGGTGTTCTGCTTGATGGCGGATATGGTGCCTAATGGTATGGCTATGATCACCGCCACCAGGGTCGCCATGATGGCAATTTGCAAGGATAACTGAAATCTAAGGCCGATTTCATATGTGATCGGCCGTCCCGTCCACATGGACGTGCCCAGATCGAAAGTCAGGTATGAAGTAACGAAGTCGTAAAACTGAACATATAGCGGATCGTCTAGGCCGATGGCTTCCTGGCACTTTTTGACTTCGGCCGGATCCACATACAGGCCGGTGCCGCCAAGCTTAATTTCGCAGACATCCCCAGGCACCGCGCGCAGCAGCACGAAGACCAACAGGGCTGCTCCCAGCAACGTGGGCACGGCCAACAGAATGCGTGTGATGATGTATTTATACACGTTGCTTGGGCCTTATGAATTCGCGCAATTGGATGAACTCGGACGCGACCCGCCGCATCGGAACACTGATGCGGCGGGCCTCGCTTACCGATTACTCGCCGAACCTACTTATCCAACCAGACCTGATCTAGGGATTGGTTCAGATAATGGGACGGCGCGATCTTCCAGCCCTTCACATAGGAGCGATGGGGGTTGATCTTGTACCACCACATGGTCAGAGCCATATGGGCTTCCTCGTCCAGCACCCGCTTTTCGTAGGCACGCATCATGGCGCGTATCTTCTTGGGGTCGCCTTCGCGGTTCATGTCGTCGAACATCTTCTCCAGAACCGGATCGTCATACTGGCCATAGTTGTTGCCGGCGCTGCCCAGGAACTTGGAGGCATCGACAACGGGGTTGATGACGGACTGGCAGTTGAAGTCGATGGAGACGTCAAAGTCTTTCTTCTTACGCAGGCTGTCCAGGAACGGACCCGTGGGCTTGACGTCCTGTTTCACCTTGAGGCCGACTTTGCGCCACTGATCGATCAACCAGGTGCCCACCACCTTGTAAGGCTGGTCGACGCCACGGTTCAGCAATGTGAACTCCAGGTTCTCGTGACCCGCTTCCTTCAGCAGACGTTTCGCTTCGGCCCGGCTGGCCTTGATGTCCTTGCTGAAGCCGGCAATGCTTTCCAACTCCGCAGGGGTCGCTGCCAGGGGGTGGCTCGGATAAACGATGCCGCCCACCGCCTTCACGATGGCGATACGCGAGAGATACTTGGAACCGGCATGGCGGTCCACGGCGAGGGACAGAGCCCGGCGCACGCGCGCGTCGTCGAAAGGTTTGCGCTTGTGGTTGGCCGTGAAGAACAAGGCACAGTTCCAGTCACTTTCCTGTACCGTGATCTTGTCGCCCAGGGCTTTCACCAGGTCGTCACGCGCCTTGGGCGGGAAGCCGCGGAATTCGATGTCCGCGCGGCCGCCGCGAATGGCTTGCAGGCGAATTGCCATCTTCGGAGCGGAGATCGCCTTGTAGCCGTCCAGATAAGGTTTGCCGGCGTGATGATAGCCGTCATACCGCTTGCCCTCGACGAAGGCGCCCGGCTGATGCTGCACGAACGTAAAGGCGCCCGTACCGTTGATGTTCTTGGTGTGCCATTCGTAACCGTGGGTGTCCAAATCCTTCTTGGAATAGACAAAGTTGAACGGCGTTGCCACGGCCGGAATGAAACCGCCGGAGGCATACTTCAACCGGAAGATGAGGGTGGTGTCGTCTGGGGCCTCGATCTTGTCGACCATCTTGAAGAAGGCCTTGCGAGACGAAGGCACGCCGTCAGGCGGGAAGACGATCTTGTCGAACGTCGCCTTGACGTCCGCTGAAGACATGGGCGTGCCGTCATGGAACTTCACGCCCTTGCGGATCTTGAAGACATAGGTCTTGCCGTCGTCGGTGGGGTTCGGAACCGCGCCTTCGCACAAATCACAGACGAAATCCGTCGGCGAGGACGGATTGTCCGGATTGACCCTTATCAACAATGAATAGAACGGCCGGATCGGATGGATCATGCCAAATGTATTTTCCCGATGGCCGTCGTAGGACGGGATCTTACTGCCCACGACGATATTAAGAACACCGCCTTTCTTGGGCGTCATCGCCGCCGCGCTGAGAGCGAAACCGGCGCCGACCGCCGCGCCAAGTCCCACCATGGCGGCTTTTTTCAAGCCTCTAAATCGCATTGTCATGCCTCCCTTTTGCGCCGGCCCTGATTTTTCAATTCACCGGCAATTGATACGCCACCACGGCGCAATTCCATTCAAATCTTTGTACTCACGACACTTCAGGACAGGCCACATAATGACCCGGCCGCAATTCTCGTAATTCTGGCACTGGTCCGGCGCATTTGTCGATAGCGATCGGGCAGCGCGGATGGAAGACGCAGCCCGACGGCGGATTGATGGGACTGGGTATTTCACCCTTCACCAAACGGTGTTCACGTCCCGCCTCTATGGTCGGATCGGGCACCGGCACCGCATCCAGCAACGCCCGGGTATAGGGGTGCGTTGGATTGTCGAACAACTCGTCGCTGGGCGCCAGTTCGACGATCTTGCCTAGGTACATTACTGCAACCCGGTGACAGATGTGCCGCACCACGCTTAAGTCATGAGCGATGAACAGATATGTCAGATCGAATTCTTCGCGCAGATCCTCCAGCAGGTTGATGACCTGGGCCTGAATGGAAACATCCAGGGCCGAAACGGCTTCGTCGCAAATGATGAATTCGGGCCGCATGGATAGGGCCCGGGCAATGCCCACACGCTGGCGCTGGCCGCCCGACATTTCGTGGGGATAACGATCTGCCATCTTTGGGCTTAGCCCGCAGACCGTCAGCAGTTCCGCGATGCGCTTTTCCCGGTCGGCGGAGTTTGGTTCCAGACCATGCACCGCCAGGGGTTCGCCGATGATATCGCCGATCTTCATGCGCGGGTTCAGGGAACTGAACGGGTCCTGAAAGATCACCTGGATCTTGCGCCGCATTGGCACCAATTCGGCGCTGGACATTTCATTCAGGTTTTCGCCGTGGAACAATATCTGTCCGGCGGTGGGCTCTTCCAGCTGCAATATGCAGCGTCCGGTGGTGGATTTGCCACAGCCGGACTCCCCGACCAGGCCCAGGGTTTCCCCCGGCATGATGTCGAAACTGATGCCGTCCACGGCCTTCACATGGGCGACAGTGCGCTGGATCATGATGCCGTCGGTGACCGGGAAATGCATTTTCAGATCCCGGACTTGGATCAGGGGCTCCGCCGTTTCGGCGACTCTCTCAGGCATGCTCATCAGGCGGCCGCCTC
Source organism: uncultured Rhodospirillaceae bacterium (assembly GCA_964344935.1). GTDB lineage: Bacteria > Pseudomonadota > Alphaproteobacteria. The sequence continues at coordinate 556,605 of CAYFPL010000002.1, read as the reverse complement.
TTTATCCAGTTCATTCCGTTGCCAGCAGGCCGACATATGACCCTCGCCGACCAACTCCAAATCCGGGCGTTCGTGGGCGCAGCGCTCCACGGCGAACGGACAACGGGGCCGGAATGCGCACCCGTCATCCAACTGGGTCATGTCCGGTGGATGGCCGATAATGGGCTCCAGACGCTCGCCGCGGGGCTGGTCCAGGCGCGGCACCGATTTCAGCAGGCCGCGGGTATAGGGGTGGCGGGGACGGTGATAGATGTCCTCGGAAACGCCTGATTCGATAATCTTGCCCGCATACATTACGTTGACCCGGTCCGCATAGCGGGCGACGACGCCGAGGTTATGGGTGATGACGATGAGAGCCACACCCATTTGCCGGGTCAAATCCTTCATCAGCTCCAGGATCTGCGCCTGGATTGTGACATCCAGGGCCGTGGTCGGCTCATCGGCGATAATCAGTTTCGGGCGACAGGCAAGGGACATGGCGATCATCACCCGTTGCCGCATGCCGCCTGATAGATGATGTGGGAATTGCCGCAATCGCCTTTCGGGCTCGGAAATACCCACCATACCCAGCAGTTCGATCGCGCGCTCTTGGGTTTCCCCCTTGCTGACAGAGAGATGCTGTTCCAGCGTTTCTGTTAGCTGCCGACCAATGGATAACACCGGATTGAGCGAGGTCATGGGCTCCTGAAAGACCATGCCGATGTCCTTGCCGCGGACATCCCGGATGGCGGCGTCGTCCAATTCCAAAAGGTCGGTGCCGTCGAACTTGATCTTGCCGCTGGTGATTTTGCCGGGTGGGTCAGGGATCAGCCTAAGAATGGAAAGGGCGGAAACAGATTTTCCGGAACCAGATTCGCCCACGATGGCTACGGTTTCGCCGGCCTCCACATGATAGGTGATGCCGTCGACAGCCCGCACAATACCTTCGGACGTGAAGAACTGGACCGCCAGGTCCTCGATCTCTAAAAGCCGCGTCAAACCTCATCCCCCCGCCGCGGGTACAATTGTCGTGGCCGGAATCTTGCGTCCCGCGCTTCACGCCAGCCACATTTAATAGACCTATGCCCCTCGACGCAACCGCTTATCGTCGAGGGCAGGGGCAATTTGCCTCACCATCCAGGACTTGACCAGAACGCCTGGGCAAGGCTTATCAGGTCCATGCGTGCGCTCTACCGGGCCACGACACAATTTCATACCGGCTCTGGCCGCATAGGAGGAGTAAACAATGATTGAACGCTATGCCGAGAAATTCCCGGCCTTCGAATACGACAGCCCCGGCGAGCGCATCCTGCGCATAACCTTCAACAAGCCCGAAACATACAATTCACTGGATTCGCAGGGCCATCGCCAGTTGACCTATATCTGGCGCGATATTGACGAAGACCCGGACGTCAGCGTGGTCATCCTCGCTGCTAAGGGCAAGGCGTTCTCCTCGGGCGGCGACTTCGGCATGATCAAGAACAACATCGAGAATTGGAACGACACCGTCGGGGCCTGGAAAGAGGCCCGCGACCTGGTCTACAACATCATTAATTGTTCCAAGCCGATCATCTCTGCTGTCAATGGCGTCGCCGTCGGCGCCGGTCTCGTGGCGGCCCTGTTGTCGGATATTTCCATCATCGCGAAATCAGCCCGCGTGCTGGACGGTCATGTGCGCCTGGGCGTTGCCGCGGGAGATGTGGCCTGCATTAACTGGGTCATCCTGACCGGCATGGCCAAGGCCAAATATCATCTGCTGACCAACGAGCCAGTGTTCGGCGAGGAAGCAGAACGCATCGGCCTGTTCTCGCTGTGCACCGAAGATGACGAGTTGGAAGCGAAATCCATCTCCATTGCCGAAACTTTGGTCGACGGCGCCCCCAACGCGGTGCGCTGGACCAAGCTGGCACTGAACAACTGGTACCGCATGGCCATGCCCACCTTCGAGAATTCCCTGGCCCTGGAAATGCTCGGCTTCAAGGGCCCGGAAGCCCGCGAAGGCCTGGCAGCGCACTTGGAAAAACGCCAGCCGAATTTCGACAAGCATTCGCCGCTATAGACCATTATTGGTCATCCTCGGGTTTCCGCCTGGGGATGACCAGGTCTCGACTTATCCAGAAAACTCCAGGGTCAGCCATTCGCCCAGACGCCGCCGGCGCAGCAGGGCCAGGCCCTGAGCCCTGTAGGCGGCGCGCACCCGCGAATCCTGGCTGACCAGCAGTCCGGACAACACCACATGTCCGCCTGGCGCTAGGTGTGCCGCAATCGACGGCGCCAGCCGCTTTAGGGGTCGGGCCAGAATATTGGCCATGATCAAGTCATAGGGTGCGCCGGCAGAAAGTGCCGGATGGGCGAAACCATCGGATTGCACAGGCCGAACCCAGCGATGCAGATGATTGAGACGGGCATTGGCCCGGGCCACGGCCACGGCCCAGGGGTCGATGTCGGATGTGGTGATCGGCACCCGCCATAGCCGCGCCATGGCCAACGCCAAGACACCAGCGCCGCAGCCCAAGTCAAGTGGCCGGTGAAACCGTTTTCGCTTGGCCAAGGCATCGAGAGCCATCAGGCAGCCGTATGTGGTTTCGTGTCGTCCGTTGCCAAAAGCACGGCCGGCGTCCACCTCAAGCGCCACGGCGCCGATGGGCGCGGTGCCCCGGTCATGGGCGCCGTGCACGAAGAAGCGTCCGGCACGCACTGGCGGCAGCGCCCGGTATGAAAGCGTGACCCAATCGCGATCGGGAACTGGGTTTAGGTTCAGGGCCGGGGCCGGCAAATTCAGGCTGGCGGCGGTCACTGCCAGACGGGTTTCCAATTCAACCCGGTCAATGGGATCCGGCAGCAGCATTTCGATGGACCAGGGGCCGCCCGGCTCGGTCTCGAAACTGGAGCAGGCCAAGGCCTCGGCGCCCAGCGCCTCTTCGAAGGCCGGCACGGTTATGGCCGGCACAATGATGATCGCTTGCCAAATGGCGCTGTCGTTCATGCGGGCTGGACAAAACTGTCGATGACCTTCTTGGCACCGGCCTTGTCAAAGGCGATGGACAGTTTGTTGCCTTCGATATCCTCGATCAGGCCATAGCCGAACTTCTGATGAAACACCCGTTCGCCGATGGCATAGTCTGATACGCCCGGATCGGACGTAATGATCTGTTCCGCCTGCCCTTCGATATAGCTTGGCGGCGGTGCCGCCTGGGGTGCGCGGCGCATCCGCGACGAAGACGGACTGTCGCTGAAGGTGAAGGCCCCCGGCGCCGGAAGTTCAGCCGCGGTGTCGAAGCCGCCGTCGTGCAGTCCCTGCTCCACTTCCGTCTCGATATGCTCGTCAGGCAGGTCCGAAACAAAGCGGCTGGGTAAAGCCATATTCCAGCGACCAAACATCTGCCGGTTGGCGACGAAACTAACGATCGCCTTCTGCCTTGCCCGTGTCAGGCCGACATATGCCAGGCGCCGCTCTTCCTCCAATCCGGCAACGCCGCTTTCGTCCAGGGCCCGTTGATGGGGGAACAACCCTTCCTCCCAACCAGGCAAAAAGACAGTGTCGAACTCCAACCCCTTCGCACCATGCAGGGTTAGGATATTTACGGCATCGTCCGCCTGGGCCATTTCGGCGTCCATCACCAGGCTGACATGCTCAAGGAAACCGCCCAGCTTCTCGAACGGTTCCAGCGCGACGATCAACTCCTTCAAGTTTTCTAGCCGCCCCGGCGCCTTGGCATCCTTGCTGGCCTGCCACATAGCGGTGTAGCCGCTTTCGTCCAGGATCACTTCCGTCAGTTCGTCAGGCGGCATGCTGTCGATCAGGCCGCGCCAACGGTCGAAATCATCGAGCAGCCTTGTCAGCGAATTGCGGGCCCTGGTGTTGAGATCGTCGCCGCCGGCGAGAACGCGCGCGGCGCGGGTCAGGGGCGCGCCCATGTCGCGGGCCGCCTGGTGCAGTTGCTGCAAGGTGGCATCACCCAGACCGCGTTTCGGGGTATTGATAATGCGTTCGAAAGCCAGATCGTCGTCAGGCTGTGCCAGCACCCGCAGGTAGGCGATGGCGTCCCGTATCTCCAGCCGTTCATAAAACCGGGTGCCGCCGATCAGGCGATAGGGTACGCCCAGGGTCAGGAAGCGTTCCTCGAACTCGCGGGTCTGAAACGAGGCCCTTACCAATATGGCCATCTCGTTCAGCGGCTGTTTCTGGCGCTGCAGGTCCTCGACCTCATCGCCGACCGACCTCGCTTCCTCTGCGCCGTCCCAAAGGCCGCGGACCCGGACCTTTTCACCGCTGTTGACTTCCGTCCACAAGGTCTTGCCCAGGCGGCCCTCGTTCTTGGCGATCAAACCGGCGGCAGCGCCGAGAATATGTGGTGTGGAGCGGTAGTTGCATTCCAGCCGGACCACCTTTGCGCCGGGGAAGTCTTTTTCAAATCGCAGGATGTTGCCTACTTCCGCTCCGCGCCAGGAATAGATCGATTGATCGTCATCGCCGACACAGCAGATATTGCGATGGCCCTGGGCCAGCAGGCGCAGCAGCAAATACTGCGAGACGTTGGTATCCTGATATTCATCCACCAGGATATAGCGGAACTGCTTTTGATAACTGGCCAGTATGTCTGCGTGTTCGGCAAAGATGGTCAGGCAATGCAATAGCAAATCACCGAAATCGCAGGCATTCAGTGTTTTCAGTCGTTCCTGGTAGGCTTTGTAGAGAATGACACCCTTGCCGTTGGCGAAACTCTCACCTTCCCCCGCCGGTACCTTCTCCGGCACCAGGCCGCGATCCTTCCAGCGATCGATGCTGGCCGCCAGCTGCCGTGGCGTCCAGCGCTTCGGATCCAATTGCTCCGCCTCGATCAGTTGTTTCAAAAGGCGTAGCTGATCATCCGTGTCAATGATGGTGAAATTGCTTTTCAGACCTACCAATTCGCCATGCCGGCGCAAAAGCCGTACGCCAATGGAATGGAAGGTTCCCAGCCACAGCCCTTCCACAGCGCGGCCGACCAGCTCCGCCGTACGTTCCGCCATCTCGCGTGCCGCTTTGTTGGTGAAGGTGACGACGAGCAGTTGACTGGGAAAAGCCAGCCGATTGTGCAGGATAAAGGCCAGCCGTGTTGTCAGGACCCGGGTCTTGCCCGTGCCAGCCCCGGCGAGGACCAGGACCGGCCCATCCACCGCCTCTACGGCCCGGCGTTGTTCCTCGTTCAAATTATCGAGATAAGCGGGCACTGGCGGCGCCAAGTCCGGGCCGGAATTGGCAGGCATCTGTTCTAAATCGAAAGGGTCGGACATGAGATCTTGTATAACTGATTACGGCTTGATTTGGCACCCGATGCTAAGAAGCCGTTGGCACGATTGGCTCGCACCCGTGAAATCATAGCGTAGTGAGTTCGGCGCCCATATCGAATCATCGGTAGTATCGACATGGCCAGTATCGACGGCACGGCGAAAAAATCTTTGCGTCCTGCGACAAGCTGACGCATATTGCCGCCAACCATAAATGCGCCGCCAAGGTGCTCCCGGGAGGATGAGTAGAGGATTACCTTATGATTTGGCAGTTCCAACCTGCTGTTGGACCCTTTCTTGGGCGCCAATCGGCGCCGTCACAAGACGAATTCAAAACATGAGCGAAGTTTCAGTCAACGCTGCGGAGGCGTCTACCTCCGCCAGGCCGTTGTTGGAGGTAAAAGATGTCGCTGTGCATTTCGGCGGCATCGTAGCCCTTGACGGCGTCAGTTTCGATGTTCCCGAAGGGGCGATTTTGGGTCTGATCGGACCGAATGGTGCCGGCAAGACAACCTTGTTCAACTGTCTTAGCCGCCTTTACATCCCTAATTCGGGCGACATTTTGTTCGAGGGGCAATCCATTCTCGAAACCAAACCGCACAAGATCGCCGATCTTGGCATTGGCCGGACCTTCCAGAACCTGGCTCTGTTCGCCACCATGTCGGTGTTGGACAATGTCATGATTGGCTGCCATTCCCGCAGCAAGAGCGACTTTGTTTCCAACGCCCTGCGGTTGCCCTGGGTCAGCCGCGAAGAGAAATGGCTGCAGGAAATCGCCTGGGAGCTGATCGAATATCTCGAATTGGGCGAATATGCGTATACGCCGGTAGGCGGTCTGCCGTTCGGTATTCAAAAGCGTGTCGAACTGGCCAGGGCCATCGCATCCGAGCCGAAGCTGCTGCTGTTGGATGAACCGGCGGGCGGCTTGAACCATGACGAGGTTGAGGAACTGGTTGATACCATCCGACAGATCGGCCACGACAGAGACATCACGGTACTGTTGGTGGAGCATCACATGAGCCTTGTCATGGCGGTCTCCGATCTGGTTGTCGCGATCGACTTCGGACGCAAGATCGGCGAGGGAACCCCTGCCGAAGTACAACAAAACCCCGAGGTCATTCGGGCGTATCTGGGGACCACCGACTGATGGCTTTGTTGGAAGTAGCTAATCTCGAGGCCTTCTACGGGCCCATTCAGGCGCTGCACGGCATCAGCTTCTCGCTGGAGCAGGGCGGCATAACGACAATTCTTGGCGCCAATGGTGCTGGCAAGACGACGACGCTTCGCTCCATCTGCGGCATGGTCAAGACTGGCGGCGAAATCCGTTTCGACGGCGATTCCATAGCCGGCCAAAAAACCGAGAACATCGTGCGTCATGGCGTCTCCCATGTTCCTGAGGGGCGGGGCACCTTCGTCCGTGTCACGACAGAGGAAAACCTGAAATTGGGCGCCTATTCGCGCAGGGATAGCGCTGGCGTGGCTGAGGACATGGAACGTGTCTATGGCTATTTCCCGCGACTGAAAGAGCGGCGGGATCAACAGGCGGGAACGCTGTCCGGCGGCGAGCAGCAGATGCTTGCCGTGGGCCGGGCCCTGATGTTGCGGCCGCGTCTGATGCTCTTGGACGAACCGTCTTTCGGCCTGGCGCCCTTGATCGTGCAGGAATTGTTCGAAATCCTGCGCGTCATCAATCAGGAAGAAGGCGTCTCCATGCTGCTGGTGGAGCAGAATGCGACCCTGGCACTGAACTTGGCGGATCACGCATACCTTTTGGAAACGGGCCGGGTTGTCATCTCGGGCACGGCGGACGAGATCAGCGCCGATGAAACCATCCGTCAGTCCTACCTTGGCTACTGACGAGAGACGGGGCGAGTAAATGGAAGAACTAATTCAGCAAGTTTTGGGCGGCGTCGCGACGGGAGCGATTTACGCCTGTATCGCCTTGGCGGTGGTGATGATCTATCAAGCCATTGACCATTTCAACTTCGCGCAGGGCGAAATGGCCATGTTCTCGGCCTTCATCACCTGGCAGATGATCGACTGGGGCGCCAACTATTGGGTCGCGTTTTTCGTCTGTATCGTGATTTCGTTCATCGGCGGCGTCGCGATCGAGCGTATCGTCTTCGCGCCTTTGCATAACGCGCCCGTGTTTACCCATATCGTCGTTTTCATCGCGTTGTTCCAAATCTTCAACGCCGGTGCCGGGTTCATCTGGGAATTCACCATTAAGGAATTCCCCAGCCCGTTCCCCGAGAGGCTGCCGTTTGAGACAACACTCATAGGACCGCATGAATTCGGGATGACGATCGTAACACTCTTAATGTTGGGCTTGATCTTCCTGTTCTTCCGCTTCACGCCCATAGGATTGGCCATGCGGGCGGCGGCGGCCGCGCCGGAATCTGCGCGGCTCGTGGGCATCAGCGTTGGCTGGATGCTGGCGTTGGGTTGGGGCCTGGCGGCGGCGATCGGCGCTGTCGGCGGCATGATGATCGCGCCCGTTGTGTATTTGGAGCCGAACATGATGCTCGGTATCCTGCTCTACGGCTTCGCGGGCGCCGTTGTCGGTGGCTTGACCAGCCCAGGCGGCGCGGTCATCGGCGGCTTCCTCATGGGCGTTATCGAGCCGCTGGCCGGCATGGCGATCGGTAGTGAACTGAAACTGACGGTGGCCCTTGTGGTGATCGTGACCATTCTGATCTTCAAGCCCTCCGGTCTGTTCGGGCGCGTTGTGGTGCAAAGGGTATAGCGATGACAGCTTCTACATTGCAGGATTCGGGTAGCAAGTCGGATTGGGCACCGCGCCCCAATCCGGAGGACAGCCTGCGGATCGCGGGCCTGACGATGCCCAACTTCCGTCGTGTCTCGATCCTAGTCTGCGTTTTCATCGCGCTGTTCGTGCCGTTCTTCGTCGAAGATTTCGCCGTCTTCCAGATGACCCAGGTGATCTATCTTTCGATCGCGGTGTTGGGCCTGAACTTGTTGACCGGCTTCAATGGCCAATTCTCGCTGGGTCATAGCGCCTTTATGGCTCTGGGTGCCTATACCGCCGGCATCATGATGACGCAGTGGGAGATCGCCTATTATTGGACCATTGTGCCGGCCGGCCTTGTCTGCTTTGTCGGCGGCTTTCTGTTTGGCCTGCCGGCCTTGCGACTGGAAGGCCTTTACCTGGCATTGGCCACCTTCGCTCTGGCAGTGGCGGCGCCACAATTGCTGAAATACGAGCATTTCGAGCATTACACCGGCGGCGTCCAGGGCTTGGACCTTTTCAAGGACGATTCACCCATCGCCTTCCTCAGCAATGACCAGTGGTGGTATTATTTCAGCCTGTTTTTTGGTGTGCTTTTGATCATCGCAGCCTGGAACCTTGTCCGCGGCCGGACGGGCCGCGCGATGATTGCCATCCGCGACAATCCCATCGCAGCCAGCACAATGGGCATCAATACTTCCGTCTACAAGGCGACGACGTTTGGCGTTAGCGGGCTTTACTGCGGCGTCGCAGGCGCCCTTTCCGCCATCGTTGTTGAGTTCATTGCGCCTGAAAGCTTCACCTTCATCCATGCGGTCTTGCTGTTGATCGCCATGGTGATCGGCGGCCTGGCATCGATCCCGGCAGCAATTATCGGCGGCGCCTTCATACTGTATGTGCCGAACTTCTCCGAGGCCATCGTCGACAGTTTCTTCGGCGGCGATCCCAGTTCAAAGGCCTTGGTCTGGATTTCCTTCGGCGTCGTCATGGTGCTGGTGGTCTATCTTATGCCTATGGGGTTTGCCGGGTTTATCCGCCGGATTTTGCGAAGCATTGCAAGCTGAGACCGCCGATTGGCGGTTTCGCGTGCCTGTGACTTGAGTCGTGTTTGAAATAGGTTCTATACTTCGGGACAATAACAAACCAAACAAGGAGAGCATTATGGGTAAGACGCTCAAAATGACATCGGGAGCGGCAGTTGCGTTTCTTGCCGGTATCGGTGTTGCGGTCGCTGGGAATGCCCCTGGCGTCACCGACACCGAAATCAAGATTGGCAACACCAATCCTTATAGTGGGCCGGCATCGGTCTACTCCACGATCGGCAAGTCGATCGCGGCCTGCTTCAATGAAGTAAATGACAAGGGCGGCATCAACGGCCGCAAGGTCAACTTCATTTCCTACGACGACGGCTATAGCCCGCCGAAGACAAAGGAACAGATCCGCAAGCTGGTGGAAAAGGACAAAGTCGCCTTGACCTTCCAGACCCTGGGCACGCCGACCAACTCGGCCATTCATAAATATATGAACAAGAAGAAAGTGCCGCATCTCTTCGTCGCCACGGGCGCGACCAAGTGGGGGCAGCCGGAGAAGTATCCCTGGACCATGGGCTTCCAGCCGAACTATCAGACCATCGGCCGGATCTTCGGTAACTACATTCTGCAGAACCATCCTAGCTCCAAGGTCGCCGTGCTGTATCAGAACGACGACTATGGCAAGGACTATGTCATTGGCGTCAAGGATGCCATGGGCGACAAGTACAAGGCGATGGTGGTCAAGGAAGAAAGTTACGAAGTGACCGATCCTACCGTGGCTTCGCAGATCATTTCGTTGAAGAACAGCGGCGCCGACGTGCTCGTCAACATCTCCATTCCGAAATTCGCCGCCCAGGCGATCAAGAAGATGGACGCCATCGGCTGGAAGCCGGTGCATCTGTTGAACGACGTGGCCGCGACCATCAAGGCGACCTATACGCCGGCCGGCCTGGACAAGTCCAAGGGCATCATCTCCCTGACCTACCTGAAGGATCCCAACGATCCAGAATGGGCAAACGACCCCGAGATGAACCAATGGCGCGACTTCATGGCCAAGTACTATCCCAAGGGCGACCGCAGCAATGCCTTTAACGTCTATGGCTGGTCCGTTTGCAGCTTGATGGTTGACGTTCTGAAGCGTGCCGGTAACGACCTGAGCCGCGAAAACATCATGAAGCAGGCAGCTAGCTTCAGGAAGTTCCGCGTGCGTGGTCTGCTCCCCGGTATCATGGCGAATACTTCCGCCACGGACTTCTATCCTGTCGAGCAGATGCAGATGATGCGCTTCGACGGCAAGGGTAACGTCCGCTTCGGTCCGGTCATCAGCGCCGAGTCCACCAGCGAGTAAGAGTTACGCTGGAAACATAAGAGGGGGCCGCCGGGTGTCCGGCGGCCCTTTTCTTTTGCCCTTGGATCGGGTAGGCATCTGCGCAGTTTTATCAGCGAGATCAATGGGACATGCAGACCACGCGTATTGAAGGTTTCCTCTATCTGGCGGGTTTCGCCCTGTGCATACCTGCCGCAAATTGGCTCCTTGGCCATGCCGGAACCGTCTGTCCGCCCAATTCGCCCTGCCTGATCCCCGTGGCGCCAAACGTCATGGCACCCAGCGGCGTGCCCATGATCGGCTTGGCCTTGGTTCTACGCGATCTGGTGCAGCGACGCCTAGGGGCCCGGTGGGCCATTGGCGCCATTCTGGCTGGCGCCCTGTTGTCCGCTTTCCTGGCGCCGCCGGCCCTAGTGGTGGCTTCTGGCGTCGCATTCTTGTTGTCGGAACTGGCTGATTTCGCCGTCTATACACCTTTGCAGCGCCGACGCCTGGTTCTCGCCGTGGTGGCCTCGGGGCTGGTCGGGCTGGTCGTTGACAGCGTGATTTTCCTGCAGCTGGCCTTTGGCAGCCTGGATTTTCTGACCGGCCAGATCATCGGCAAAGCCTGGGTCGTACTGCTCTCCATTCCGGTGATCTGGTGGCTGCGAAACTGGGATCAGCGACGTGGCGTGGTCCCCGCCTAGCGCCGAAAATTAACCATTTTTTGACTCTGTTGCACAACGCCAATCCATTGACTTTCTACTGCTAAATTGGTTAACTGCGACGTTCTGTAGCGTCGGGGGCGACTCCGGCCCTGTTGGTGTGTGAGCGATTGGTGAAATTGGTTTGACCAGTATTGGCGCAGTAGCATCGGCGTATGCCCGCCTGGCCCATGGCCAGGGGGAGGTTGCGCCTGTACGGGCTGCGCTTCGTCCGGCCAATCACCGCACTGCAAGCGAACAGGGTGCGGAACTGGCGGCATGGACGCGGCAAAAACCCGATGCCTTTAAACCAGCCGAATTGGCGGCGGCAGCCAAGGTCGTTGACCTACCGGTCAACAACCGGCAGGCGCCCGAGCCCGTCATCCGGACGCAGGTGGCCCAGGCCTTCGTACCGTTCCTGGCGCAACAGATCGCACAGGAACAATTGCCCGAGAAAGCAAAGGCGCAACGGCAAAAGCACGAGGCTGTTACCGAAGCCTATGTCCTGGCCAGTGATGATTCAACGCGGGTTCTTGGGCCCGTCCGGCCGCGGGAATTGATCGTCTAGTTCCAAGCTGTTGCCAGCAGGCAAATGCTTTCAGATCGATCGCCTATTAAGGCCGGAAATTCTTGACGGTCAATTGCGTTGGATAGATGTGGTTGTCATGCAGGGCGCCGCGTTGGCGTCCATCAGTGCACTGTGTGGCAATCCTCGCCGCTAAGGCGGTAGATCTCCTCGACGACGCCGTACCAGGCGTATTGCTGCGCCACCTGTAGAGCCTGTTCATAGCCAAGGGTCTCGATCAGGTTCAGAGCCAGACCTTGATAATGTTCCAGGATGCCGGACATCGCTATACTCCTCCCATTGGCGGCAATTGGGACAGCATAGCGGCCTGGGATTAAGAAACTCTAAGCGCCGGCGAACAAGTCGTGACGACAGGGGGAGCTATCGGGTGATCTACATTTCTTCTTGGCGGATGATGGAGGAGCGGGCCGTCGATTTAGGTGCGACCCATGTTCTTTCTCTGCTCGGCATTGAAGGGCGGCCCAGGACGCCCGCCGGCATCCAGCCCGACCGCCATCTGCATATCGAGGTTGATGACGTGCCGGCCCCCTATGCCGGAGACATCGCACCGACCTTGGAACATGTGGCCGCGTTCCTGGAATTCGCCCGCGATTGGAACCGGCAAGGCCCCATGTTCGTGCATTGCTACGCAGGTGTAAGCCGCTCCACGGCGGCAGCGCTCAGCATCCTCTGCCAGTTCAATCCGGGCCGGGAGCTAGAGGCCGCCCAGGCCCTGCGCCGGGCAGCACCACACGCCAGGCCGAACCGGGCGATCATTGTCTTGGCTGATGAGGTTTTGGCCCTGGACAGCCGCTTGGTGGCGGCGGTGGATGCTATCGGGCCGGGACATTACGAGGGCGGCCCGACGCCCTTGGTCGAGTTGTCCATGACGCTTTAGTAATCCGTTCCGGGGAAATTGGGGACTATCATGAGAGCAATTGTTTGCCGCGAGTTGGGGCCGTTGTCGGTTCTGCGCCTCGAGGATGTGCCGGAACCTGAACCAGGGCCCGGGCAGGTGCGTATCAAGGTCAAGGCGGCGGGCATCAATTTCCCCGATATTCTGACCGTGGAAGGCACCTACCAGCACAAACCGAAACTGCCATTCATCGCCGGATTCGAAACCGCGGGCGAAGTAATTGAATTGGGCGAAGGCGTCACCGAATTCGCCATCGGCGATAGGGTCATGGCCGGCGTCAGGCCCGGCGGTTTTGCCGAACAGGCGGTGGCGGATGTGGGTGCGATGCAAAAAACGCCCGAGCCTTTCGACGATGTCACGGCCGCGGCATTCCGGGTTACCTACATCACTGCCTATCATTGCCTGTTGCAGCGTGGCGGCCTGCAGGCCGGCGAATGGGTCTTGATCAATGGCGCCACCGGCGGGGTCGGCCTGGCGGCGGTGGAAATTGCCAAACTGCACGGTGCCAAGATCATCGCGACGGGCGGCGATGACGGCAAGCTGGAGGTGGTCAAGCGTTACGGTGCCGACCACGTCATCAATTACCGCCAAGGCCCGTTCCGCGACCAGGTCAAGGAACTCACCGACCGTAAGGGCGTGAATCTGGTCTATGATCCGGTTGGCGGCGATGTGTTCGATCAGTCCCTCCGCTGCATGGCCTGGCATGGCCGCCTGGTGGTGGTCGGCTTTACTTCGGGCCGCATCCCGCAGCTTTCCGTCAACTACGCCCTGATCAAAGGGCTGTCGATTATCGGCTGTCGGGCGGGTGAAGCCCGGCGCAACGATCCCGAAACCGGGGACAACGAGTTGGAAGACGTCTTGGCATTGGCCAACGAAGGTAAATTGCACCCATATGTCTCGCACACGGTTCCCCTGGCGCGTGCCGTAGAGGGCATGCAACTGCTCCTCGATAGAAAGGTCGTGGGCAAGGCCGTGGTCACCATGAGTTAGGGGATGCTATGTGGACGGCGGGCAAACCGCTAAACTAGGCGCATGCGCATACTGTACCATTTCTGGCTATCGCCGTTCTGCCGCAAGGTGCGGATTGCCTTGTTCGAAAAAGGCATGGAATCGGAATTGGTGGTAGAGAAATACTGGGACCGGCGCGAAGAATTCCTGGCCATGAACCCGGCCGGGCAAGTGCCGGTTCTGTCCGAACCAGACGGCACCGTCCTGTGCGACAGCCAGGCCATCGTTGAATATCTTGAAGACTGCCAGCCAGAACCCAACCTGTTGGGCCGCGGCCCCCTGGAGCGAGCCGAATGCCGCCGCCTAATCTCGTGGTTCGACGGCAAATTTCATGACGAGGTGACCGATTTCCTGCTGCGGGAGAAGCTTCTGAAACGCTTCATGGGCATGGGTGAGCCGCGCTCCGACCTTATCCGTGCGGGACGGGAGAACATAGGTTATCACCTTGACTACATCGGCTATCTGGTAGAGCGGCGCAACTACATCGCCGGCGAAGTCTTTTCCCTGGCTGATATAACCGCCGCCGCACACCTCTCCTGCCTGGACTATCTCGGCGATGTGCCTTGGGACCAGCACCCCATCACAAAGGAATGGTATGCCCGGGTGAAGTCCCGCCCCTCGTTCCGCGCCATTCTGGCTGATCACATGCCGGGCCTGCCGCCACCCAAACATTATGCCGACCTCGATTTCTAAAGCCGCCGGCGGTACCCTTGATCTGATCGCGGAACTTCGGGGCGAGGCCCAGGCGGTGGGTTTCGACAGCGTGGGTATCGCCGGCGCCGGCGCCATCCCTCAAGCCGGTGGGCATTTACAGCATTTCCTCACTCTCGGCCGTCACGGCGACATGGATTGGCTGGCCGCCAAGGCTGAGCGGCGGCGCCATCCCAATGCCCTTTGGCCTGCGGCCCGCTCGATCATCATGCTGGGCCTCAATTACGGGCCTGAAGACGATCCCATGCGCAGGCTGGCGCAATCGGACAAGGGCAATGTTTCCGTCTATGCGGGGCGCAAGGACTACCACACCGTGGTCAAGAAGCGCCTGAAAGCCCTGGCCCGTTGGCTGCAGCGTCGCGGCGGCGGCGAGCTGAAGGTCTTTGTCGATACGGCACCGGTAATGGAGAAACCCTTGGCCCAGGCAGCGGGTGTGGGCTGGCAAGGAAAACACAGCAATCTTGTCAGCCGGGATTTCGGCTCCTGGCTGTTTCTGGGCTGTATCTTCACGACCCTGGAATTGCCTTCGGATTCGGCTTCACCAGACCTCTGCGGCACCTGCCGGCGCTGCCTGGATGTCTGTCCCACGGACGCTTTCCCGGCACCTTACCAATTGGATGCCCGACGCTGCATTTCCTACCTGACCATCGAACATAAGGGTCACATCGCGGCGGAATTCCGGGTGCCCATGGGCAACCGCATTTTTGGCTGCGACGATTGCCTGGCGGTTTGTCCATGGAACAAATACGCCAATTCGGCAGACGATCCGATAATGGCGCCACGCCGGAACCTCGAAATGGCTGACCTATCCGGGCTCTTGCAGCTCGATGATGCCGCTTTTCGCGACCTGTTTGCCGGGACACCTGTGAAGCGTCTGGGCCGGGACCGATTCCTGCGAAATGTACTCATCGCAGCAGGCAACAGTGGCAGCCAGGATCTTTCGCCGCTGGTCGAGTGTCTGTTGCGGGATCCTTCGCCTCTGGTCAGAGCCATGGCGGTCTGGGCCTTTGGACGATTGCGCGGTGCGGAAGCTGCGGCGGACCTGGCTCCGCATCACAGGACGGAAGAGACAGATATGGTCGTCCGCGCCGAATGGGACGCGGCGATGACTACCTCTTAAGGTCCATTTCCTGCAACCGGGCCTGGGCCGCATCGCCTGCGGGAGTGCCACCATGGTTTTGCGCCGCGTGCAGCCAGTCGGCCCGAGCACCGTCACGGTCGCCCATTTGAAGACGCAGGATACCCCGTTCCAGTCTGGCCGAGGGATTGTCCGGATTCAGGACCAGTGCCCGTTCTATGGCCGTCATGGCTTCTTCCCCGCGGTTCAGGTGGCGCAAAGCGCTGGCGCGGAAGGCAGCGGCATCGTCATCATTGGGCGCCAGGGCGACGGCCCGGTCCAATGCCGCGAGAGCAGCGCCGTAATTCCCTTGTTCCGCCAGGATACGGCTGCGGTCCACCAGATAGGCGGCGTTGTCCGGATCGTACTGCAGCGCCAGGTCCACAGCCTGCAGCGCAAGCTGCGGCCGGTCGCCCATCAGCCAGACGTTGGCCGCCTGGGCCATTACGTTACCGGGTGACGGTATATGATCAGGGGGCAGATCGGCGGCCAAGGCCTCCAAGCGTTGCGCCGCCCGGTCGAACTGCTTGGCTTCCATCAGGGCCATGGCCGCACAATGGCGGGCGGCGGCACCTCCATCCAGGGCGGCCCAGGCCTCCGCCGCTTCGAAGGCCGACCATGGCTCGCGGTAGGTAAGGGTGATGCAGGAACGATATTGCCGCTTATGATCGATGCTCAATTCCGCCGCCATCGCGACAAAGGGCATCAGAAAAAGACCGAAAAGAAGCAGGCGATATTGTCTGGGTGAGTGCATGACCCTACCTTCTATGGATGCGGTACGGCGTGCAAGTGAGAGTAGGGACGTGGCGGAAAATCGATTGTTCTGTTTCGGCATGGGGTTTACGGCCAGGGCGCTGATGCGCCGACTTTCGGGCGATGACTGGTCGGTGCAGGGGACCAGCCGCGACGGGGAAGGGGTCACCATTCCCTACAGCCGTGAACGGCCCCTGGCTGAACCTGGGCGCCAATTGGCCGATGTCACGCATCTATTGTTATCAATTCCGCCAGACGATAACGGTGATCCCGTGCTCGCCAGCCATGGCGAGGATTTGGCGGAACTGCCAAGCCTGCGCTGGATCGGCTATCTGTCCACCACCGGTGTCTATGGTGATCAGGATGGCGGCTGGGTTGACGAAGATACCCCCACGGAACCTGCAAGCCGGCGCGGGCAGCGCCGGGTGAACGCCGAACAGGCCTGGCTCAAATGGGCCAGTCTTCATGACCAGCCAATGCACATCTTTCGCCTTGCCGGTATTTACGGTCCGGGCCGGAACGCCCTCGTGAACCTGCGCAAAGGCCGGGCGCGGCGCATCATCAAGCCGGGACAGGTTTTCTCTCGCATTCATGTGGACGATCTGGCGGCTGTTCTTGCGGCCTCAATGGCGCGGCCGAACCCGGGTGCGGTCTACAACGTCTGCGATGACGAAGCAGCCCCGCCTCAGGACGTGATCGCCTATGCCGCCGAATTGCTCGGCCTGCCAGTGCCGCCTGACGTTCCATTCGACCAGGCCGATCTCAGCCCGATGGCGGCGAGCTTTTATGGCGACAATAAGCGTGTCCGCAATAACCGCATCAAGACAGAACTGAGTGTGCAGTTAAATTATCCCAACTATCGGGTTGGCCTCACTGCATTGGCAAGGGACCGGAATGGCGTGGCGCCATTATAATCGGGAAATTGAATCGATTCGGCGGCCCTGTGGCCGCTTGTTCATTTAGAGGTAGCGGCGATGTTCCAGAAAGACAGTTTCATCGAAACCTGCAAGTCAGTGGTGGGCGAGGGCCAGGCAGCGATCCGCGAGGCCGTCTTGGAAGCCGTGTCGAACCCGGCCCAGGTCATCGCCGCCCTCGGCGAACCGGACACCGCCGGCGTCTATCCTCTTTACCAGGCCGAGGATCTGACAGTCATCAATTTCATCTGGGCGCCGTACATGACCTTGCTGCCCCATAACCACAACATGTTTGCAGTTATCGGTATCTATGGCGGCCGGGAGGACAATATGTTCTGGCGCAAGCTAGACGACCCCGAGGGCCCGGGACTTGAGGCCGCCGGCGCCGACAGCATGGGCGTCGGCCAGGCAGTGACCATGGGGCCGGATATCGTGCATTCCGTGGCCAATCCCATCCGCAAGCTGACCTCGGCCCTGCATGTCTATGGCGGGGACTTTTTCAACCCGCCAGTTCCGCGCGTCCAATGGGACCACGAGACCCTGCGCCCCGAACCATGGGATATGAACAATACCCACAAGGTGTTCCGACAGGCCGATGCCCGCTTCAAGGCCGGGTTGGCGGCGGGTGCGGAAGACTAAGAAAAGGGTTAGGTCTTCCGCGATTGCGGCGCGGTGGCAGGTTAGGGTAGGTTGCCGCCCCGCTGATTCATCGAATCTCTTGCTGGAGCGCCCGCCGTGATCGCCAGATTTTTCGACTGGCTGGAAAGATTTACGGATCCGCTGCCCCCTGCGCAGCCGGAAATGCCGCCGGCTGCCCTGATACCGTTCATGGCCCACTATGCCAAGCCATTCTGGAAACTGCTGCTGGCGACGGCAATCTGTTCCGCCACGATCGCGATCCTGGAAGTCACATTGTTTTCCTTCCTGGGCCAGATGGTGGATTGGTTGGCGACGTCGGCGCGGGCGACGTTCTGGGCGGATCATGGCGTCCAGCTTGCCTTGATGGCTATTGTGCTGCTTGTCGTACTGCCAGTATTGAAGTTCGTCTTCGAATCCATCTCGCATCAGGGACTGTTGGGCAACTTCGCCATGCGCACCCGCTGGCAGGCCCACCGTTATCTGCTGCGCCAGAGCATGGAGTTCTATCAGGACGATTTCGCCGGTCGGGTCGCCGCCAAGATGATGCAGACGGCTCTGGCAGTGCGCGACATCGTCATGAAACTGGCCGAGGTGATGGTTTACGTCACGGTCTATTTCACTGCTGCCGTGGTGCTGTTCGCCGCCTCGGACCTGCGCTTGACGGCACCCATGATCATCTGGCTGATCGGCTATATCTGCGCCATGCGTTATTTCGTGCCCCGCCTTCGCGACTGGTCCAAGGCCCAGGCTGAGGCGCGATCCGTTGTTACGGGGCGGGTGGTGGATAGCTATACCAACATCGGCACGGTGAAGATGTTTGCCCATGCGGCATATGAAGACAGCTATGCCCGCGAGGGCATGCAGGCGTTTCTGGATCCCATTTACGCGCAGATGCGTCTGTCCACCATTCTGACCATGACCTTGAATATGATGAATGCCAGCCTGATCTTCTCCACGGCCGGCATGTCCATATGGCTGTGGTACACGGATGCCGTCGGTGCTGGTGCTATTGCCCTGGCCACGGGCCTGGTGATGCGCCTGCAGGGTATGAGCCAGTGGATCATGTGGGAAGTCTCCGTCGTGTTTGAAAATATCGGCGTGGTCATGGATGGCGTCGAAACCATCGCCCGGGAACGCTCCATCGAGGATGCGCCGGACGCGTCCGAACTCAAAGTAGACCAGGGCGGCATCCGCTATGACAACATCAGCTTCAACTACGGCAGGGCACGGGAGGATGTGGACCAGGGCGTGATCGGCGGCCTGGACCTAGATATCAGGCCAGGCGAAAAGGTGGGCATTGTCGGCCGATCGGGCGCGGGCAAATCGACCCTGGTCAGCCTATTGCTGCGGTTCTATGACCTGGAGGACGGCCGTATCCTGATCGACGGCCAGGATATCGCCAGGGTGACCCAGGATAGCCTGCGCGCCCAGATCGCGATGGTGACCCAGGATACCTCTCTCTTGCATCGATCCGTGTTCGAGAACATTGCCTATTCCAAGCCCGGTGCCACCGAGGCAGAGGTAATGGCGGCGGCCCGGGACGCCAAGGCCGACGACTTCATACCCGAGTTGGAGGATGGGGAAGGCCGGCGCGGCCTGGAGGCGCATGTGGGTGAGCGGGGCGTCAAGCTATCGGGTGGACAGCGCCAGCGCATTGCCATAGCACGCGTGCTCTTGAAGGATGCTCCCATTCTGATCCTGGACGAGGCAACGTCGGCATTGGATTCGGAAGTGGAAGCGGCCATTCAGGAAAGCTTCCAGTCCCTGATGGCGGGGAAGACGGTGATCGCCATCGCCCATCGGCTTTCCACAATCGCCGCCATGGATCGCCTGATCGTCATGGATCATGGCCGCATCGTCGAGGAAGGTAACCACGAGACCTTGCTCCTCCGCGGCGGCCTTTACTCCGACTTATGGTCGCGACAGTCAGGTGGATTTCTGGCCAAGGACGCAGCCGAGTAACGCTTGCCCTTATTCGGCCATTTCCATGATCTGTTCGGCGGTACGCAGCCCGGACAGAAAGGCGCCGTGGACGGTGCCTTTATATTCGAAAATTGTATGCTCGCCGCAAAAGAACAGCCGTTCCCCGACGGGTTGGCTGAGACGTTCGTAGTCGCCGGGACCGCCGCCGGGCATGGGAAAGGAATAGGCGCCGCGGACGTGCCGGTCCCGGGACCATCGGGTGGTCAGCACCCGAGATGGCCGGCCTACCCTTTCACCCCAGGCCCGGCGCAGAACGTCCAGAGCGTCGGCGATCATTTCCCTGTCGCTCATGCCGTCGGCAACGAGCGCATAATCGCCGAGGCTTAGACCCACGAGGATGTTTTCCTGAGTGAAAGTGCGGTAGTTCAGCCATAGGCCCCAACGTCCCATGGTTTCCGTCATGACGCCGAAATACTGGGTTTCGATGTCCCAAAACGGCCGGTCGAACTTCATCGCGATCTTTGTCACGCTGCCAAGACCGATGCGATTCATGGCCTGCAGATGCGACTGTGGCAGCGCAGGCCTGAATGCGAGACCGCCGAATTTCAGGACGCCCAACGGAACGGCGCAGATGCAAACGTCGGCAATAAATTCATCCTCCGCCGTCTCGACCGCAACGCCATTCTTGCCGACAGTGACGCTGTTGACCGGCGTGGAGAGATGGATGTTCAGGCCTTTGGTCAGCGGCGCCAGTATGGCGTCATAGCCGGTGGTGATGACCACATCCGCTGACGGGAATGCCTCATCGTCGTCATGGTATGTGCTGGATGTTTGGGCGAGCGGGCCGCCGTTCTGGAATTCGGTCTGGGCGTTGAAGGCCCATTGCATGGCAGGGATATTCAGGGTGCCGGGAAATTCGTCGTCAATGGCTTGGCGTAGGCTGCGGCGGTCTGACAAGTCCAGGGTCTCGTCAAGATGCTCGATGACGTGGGCCCACGCCTCGGCGACTTCTTCAAGCTCTTCGTCATCCAGCCATCGACCGTTGCGGTCAACCACCGCAATGTTTTCATGATCCGTCGCAAAATATTTCGCACCCACCGCATCAGCCAGTTGTCGGACGGGATTGTCTGTGGACGGGCCATGGATCCAGGCGGCGCCGGCCTCGAACGGCGGGCCGAGGGAATAGTCAGTGTGGATGCGGCCGCCAATGCGATCCTTGGCTTCGAAAATTGTGACCTCCGCACCCTGCTGCGCCAATGCCCAGGCCGCCCCGAGGCCAGCGATACCGGCGCCGATCACGATGACCCTTCCGCCCTTCAACGTCGTGGCGGCGGACGTTGACTGGGGCAGCATGCCGGCCGCAGCACCGGACAGTAGTGCCGAAGCCTGCAGGAACAGGCGCCGATCCAGTCGGCGGAGCACCATGGCCTAGCGCGGCATCATTGATGAATGGTGGTGCACAATCTTCCATTCGCCACCGTCTCTTGCATAGGCAAAGCTGAACCGAGCGCTGATCACCCATTCGGGTGTGCCATTCACAACATTGGATATCTCGTAGACGCCGGCGGTGATCGCGACATTACCGAATTCCTGAGTGACGGTTTCCATGATCTTTGCTTGGAGACCCGGAAACCTGCTGTTAGAGGCCTCGAAATATGCTTTGATCGCGCCCGCGCCTTTCTTGATGGATGCCGAGGAGGTTCCCCAAAGCACCGCATCCTTAGCGTAAAGGGAGGTAACGGCATCCGAGCCCCCGCTGTTGTATGCCTCCGCCCAACGCTTTGGTTCCAGTTCGACGTCAGGACGCCCATCGGCCATCGCCGAAATTGTCATAAAAAATGTCAAGATAGCGGCAACAACGAAACAATTTCTGTTCATTGGTTCCTCCGGGATCTAGCCACTCATATGAAGCGGCACTATACCGCGAATTTCCTTGCGCTGGTCCAAGGTGCCCCGCTTGTGGTCTAATAGGGGCAATGACAATGGAGGAAACCGCTGTGAGTTACGTTCGTTATATTGACCGAACCAAGGCCTATTATCTGGCCGAAGGTTACGACAAGCCCTATCAGTGGGCGAAGTTCGACGAGGTGCCGTTCGCACCGTTGAAGAAGCCGCTGTCAGAAAGCCGATTGGCGTTGGTCTCCACTTCCGAGATCGCCTCCCGCCAATGGGAGGATCAGCGCCTGCCTCTGGAGCGGGGGGAGGCGGCCAATGTCTATGGCATCGCCACCGATACCCCAGTGGCAGACCTTTACAGCCGTACCCATAGCTATGACATGAACGCGACAAATCTGGATGACGCGAACAGTTACTTTCCAGTCACGCGTTTGCAGGAACTGGCGGCCGCGGGACGCATAGGTTCTCTGGCCCCCACTGCCTATGGCGTCTACAACGCCTATTCGCAAAGCAAGACCCTGGACGTGGACGCACCGGAGGTTCTGCGAGGTTGCCACGAAGAAGGGGTTGATATCGCCCTGTTGGTCCCTGTCTGACCCGTTTGCCACCAGACCGTGAGTCTGGTCGCACGTTACCTGGAAGAAAACGGCATTCCCACCGTCGTCGTTGCGGCGGCCCGCGACATTGTCGAAACCTGCGGTGTGGCCCGTTTGCAGTTCACGGATTTTCCCTTGGGTAATCCTTGCGGCGAGCCGGGCAATGTTGAGCAGCAGCGTCAGATCATATCCATGGCGCTGGACCTGTTCGAGACCGCCACGAAACCCCGCACAACCGTCCGTTCGCCATTCGAATGGTCCAAGGGCGAGACCTGGAAGGAGAAAGTCTTCACCCAGGAACAGCCGTGGCAGACGGAGGAAATCAAGAATGCCTGGTTGGAGAAGAAGGCGCTGTACCGCAAGCTGAAGGCCGAGAAAGCCGCCAAGGAAGGCCAATGACGGCCCCCAAGGTGACGGTATATTCCACGCCCCTTTGTGCACCCTGCGAACAGTTGAAGGGTTATCTGCGCGCTCATGGCGTGGAATTCGAGGCAAAGGACCTGATGATGGATGAAGAGGCGGCCGCCTTTATTGACAGCCACAACATCCGCTCAAGTCCGGTGTTGCAGGTGGACGACGTATTGCTTCACGGACCGGAACTGGGGCCGGAAAAGGTGGACGAACTGTTGGGGCTCGATTAGGCAGCCCTCGGACGCGCGGTTTTATGAGTTGAAAATGGCGTCGATGGTATCGGCGTCAGCTTCTTCGGATAGATTGGCATAGTCGATATTTTCATCCGCTTCCGCCACTACATCCGACGTTCCATCTGCCGCGGGCGCAACCGCTTCCTCTTCTATAGCAGGCGTTTCGTCCGCCGGCATGTCGAAGTCCGCCACTTCCAACGAAACATCGTCGATATCCATACCGATATCCACGGCCTCGTCTGCCGCCTCGATTTCTTCTTCTTGGCGAGCTTCCTCCATTTTGGCCAAAAGCTGCTCGGCATCGCCGCTCAGCAGTTCATCGATATCGTCTTGATCGACACCATGGCCCTCAAGCTGCGGTCCGTTTAAAAGACCCGCTTCGGGGTGCTCGTCGTCCGTCATCACCGAGCCGAACTCACTTTCGCTGCCGTTGCGGAGGGCTTCCGAGCCCCAGATCTCGATCATCGCGCCGACGCGTTGTTCCAGATAGCGCAGGGCGTTTACCACCTTGGTGGTGCGTTGACCGGTGATGTCCTGGAAGGAACAGGCTAGGAAGATATTGGTGATGTGTTCTTCCATCGCATTGAGCTGTTCTTCACTTGAACCAGTCTCGCGCATCTTTTCGCAGATTTCCTGGATATGCTCAGCCGCCGCCAGGATGTCGTTCGTAGCCCGTTCGGTGGCGGTGACGATGGCATCAAGATCCTCGGTTGCTGCCATGATCCGGTTGTTGGCGCCGTCCTTTGGCTTGATGGCCGCGATGTCACGCCGCGTGTGCTTGATGGCATCGCTCATATTCTGCAGTTCCGCGGCCAGGATCTCCGTCGGCTGCTTCATTTCGTGGCGCTGCAAGTGGGTTTGGTAGTCTTCCAGAGCACGCATCACCAAGTCGGATGCAACGGCGCGGTTGCGCCGCGCATGCTCGCGCAGAAAAGTGCGTCCGCGCGGCGTCTGCATGACGGCTTCTTCCAGCGCGTCATATTCGCTGTGCGTCAACTCACTCTGATTTTCATCATCGTTGTCGTCGATGCCGGAAACCGTTTCATCGAAGGCGGCGTCTTCGGAAAGCGCTTCCATGTCTATTGCGATCGGACCTCTGTTCGTACTCATGTGTCAGTCTTCCGTCCAGTGATCGCGCCACCCGGGCGCTGAACATTCATCTAGTATGCCAATATGGCCTATAATTAGAGTTAACGATGGCGCAAAGTGATTAACAATTCGTTTGCTTTGCAACCATAGCCGTGTGCCGGCTGGAAGTAATGCATCCCGAAGCGGCGGCAGAGTGTTACAAAATAGAAGGCCGACCGGGTGTGAGTAAGGAATATGTCTCGATGAACGCGATAACCGATGACGATCAGCGGGCTCAATGTCTTGCACAACGGATGCACAGCAATGATCCGGTAGCGCAGGATTTGGCGATATCACTTGAGGAAGCCCGGGCCGGCTATGCGCGTATCAGTATGTTGTTGCGCGAAGAAATGTCGAATGCCTATGGCACAGGCCATGGCGGCTATTGTTTCCTTTTGGCGGATACGGCATTCGGATTGGCTTGTAACAACCGCGGCGTGAAGGCGTTCGCCCAGTCGGCGCACATTACATTCATGGATTTCGGCCGCCCAGGCGAACGCCTCACCGCCGCCGCCGAGGAACGCAGCCGGGCTGGTCGGAGCGGCGTTTTCGATGCCACGGTTCGGGGTGAAGATGGCCGCATTGTGGCAGAATTCCGCGGCTGGTCGCGGGTCGTCAATGGTAAGGTGAGCTTCTAGGCCGGCCAATTCGACATTCGGAAAACCACCCAACAAGTTGCATTTGATCGCACTTGCGTTCCATTTGTCTTTTCAGCAAAATGTATTATGTAAAGTAAGCGCAGAATGAGAATAAGAACCCTTGTTGGAGGTTGGTATGCATGTGGAACGTATTCTGGCGTCGAAGGGCAACGACGTCATATCGATTTCGATCAACGAGACTGTTGGCTTGGCGGCCGATGTTTTGAGCGAGAACCGGATTGGCGCCATTTTGGTGCGGGATGATGATGGCTTTGTCCGCGGTGTGCTGTCGGAGCGCGATATCGTGCGCGGCCTGTCGCAACTGGGCGCCCGTTGTTTGGATACGCCGGTGGTCGAACTGATGACCCGCGACGTCGTTTTCTGCGGACCCGAGGACGACATCGATACCATTATGTCCATCATGACGGAGCGCAGAATTCGCCATCTGCCAGTGATGCAGGGTAATCAACTCCTGGGCATTATCTCGATCGGCGACGTGGTTAAATTCCGTATCGAAGAGATCGAGACCGAGGCGGCCGCCATGCGGCAGTACATCGCCACGGCTTAGCAAGCGATCTATTCAGCCGCTGCCCGCGTCAAAAGCCCGGCGTCGTCAAGTGCTTTGCCAAGGCGTTCGATCTCGTCATCTCGCAGTTTCATGAGCGGCGGGCGCACGACGGCGCGTTCCTGACGGCCCAACAGAACCAGGCACTCTTTCATGCGGTTGTGCATATCCAGGAACGGCGGCGTATAGAAGGCCTGGGCCAATGGGTAGATACGGTCGTTTATTGCTTGTGCGGCCGGTAAATCGCCCGCCTTCACCGCCTGGAACAAGGCCACCTGCAATTCGGGGATGACGCTGCCGGCACCCGACAGCAGCCCATTGGCGCCCATGCTGAGTGACGCCATTAACCATGAAGAATGCGTCGTCAGCACCGTGATGGCCCGGCCGGCGGCGCCTGACTGCAAGACCCGGATATGTTTTTCATGCAGCATGGCGTCGTTCGACCAGTCCTTAATGGCCTTGATCGTCGGCACCTCTTCGATCATGCGCAGCAGCGTATCGAAAGGATAGCCCTGGCCGCTGGGCTGAGGATACTGGAAGGCGATCAGAGGCAGGTCGGTCGCATCGGCGATGGTCTTGAAATGGGCCAGCGCCATCTCGGGACGCAATTGCCCCCCCATGATCATGCTGTTGGGAGGGAAGATCAGCAGCGCCTGGGCGCCGCCAGCCTGGGCCATGCGGGCCAATTTTGCGGCCTGTAGGCTACCATCGGCGTAAATGCCATTGATCAGCGGCAGGCGGTCGCCCAACTCGTCCAAACAGAAGTCCAGGATGCGTTTTTGTTCATCCGCGCTGCACGCGTGTACTTCCGAGGCATGGCCGTTGACGGTGATGGCGCGCAAGCCTTCGGTAGCGGCCACATCGCGCAGATGGCGCCGCGAGGCGGCCTCGTCGATGTTCATCTCGGTATCAAAGGCCAGTAAGGTGGCCGGAATAACGCCGTCTATGGGGGTGTTGTGGAAGACGCTCATGGCGAGTCTCCTCCCATCTCTTAGAATCTACCGTCGCGGGCCTCGTAATGGGTCGGCAGATCATAATGTGGTTGATCCCGTTCGATCCAGTCTACCGTCCAATCCACCATGCGCGCCAGGGGCACGTCCGGATAGCCGAACAGTTTCGCTGCCAGAGACGTGTCGTTGTGCCAGCCGATGCCGCTCTCTTCGTTCTCGAATATCGGTTCGATACCGAACCGGCGGCCAAATTCTTCCGCCAAGGCACGGACGCTGACTTGCTCGGGCCCTCCCATGTTCAGGGGCCGACTGGGTGTTTCGCAGTGTTGCAGGGCGCGTAGAACTTGGGCATTGACATCCCCCTGCCAGATAACGTTGGCATGCCCGGCGCGCAAATCGATGCTTTGGCCGGTATAGACCCAGGATGCGATGTCAAAGAGCACGCCGTAGCGCAGATCGATGGCGTAGTTGAGGCGGATCAGGCGGCCAGGTGTCCCGTGCTTCTGAGAGAAATATTGGAACGTCCGCTCCCGCGCGACGCAGGAGTTGGCGTATTCGCCGACGGGTACCGGCGCCGTGTCCTCGTTGCACAAAGGCCCCGCTACCTCGGTGAAGGGATAGACGCAAAGAGTGGAAAAGGCCACGATCCGCGACCGTGCAAATGCTTCCCCGACCAGTGCCGGGACGTGGGCGTTCATGGCCCAGGTGAACGGCTCCCCCCCTGTAGTGCCGAACTTCTTGCCGGCCATGTAAACCACGTTCGGCAATTTCGGCAGTTCGTTGACGGCATCACGGTCCAATAGATCGCAGGCGATGGTCTCTACGCCCCATTCGTCCAGCCTGCGGCGGACGTCCGGGTCCGAAAACCGGGCCACCCCGACGATGCGTTTGTCCGGTGCCGCACGTTTCGCCATGCGGGCGAGACAGGGGCCCACTTTGCCGCCGACGCCAAGGATGATGATGTCGCCATCCAGGGCGGCCAAGTCGTCGATCAGGGCCTGCGGAGGCCGTGACAGCAGTTCTTCCAGAGCATCGACGTCGGCGACGCGTTCCGGCAGATCGCGCACGCCCATATTTTCAGGCCGCCACGATGCTGCCACGCTCGATCACGAAGGTACGGTCGAGCAGGCCGGCCACATGGGTGTCATTTGACTCGGCCACCAGAACCGACTCGCCCTCTTCCTTCAGGCTCTTCATGATCTCGCCCATGCGATGGGCGAACACGGGCGCGATGCCTTCGCTCGGCTCGTCCAGCAGCAACAGATGCGTGCCGACCATCAGGGCGCGTGCGAAGGCCACGAATTTCTGTTGTCCGCCCGACAGCTCCATGGCGCCGCGGGATCGGAATTCGGCCACTTCCGGCATCAATTCATAGATCCAGTCAAGGCGATCCCGCCAATCGTCCATGCCCGTGGCCCAGACCGGCAGCAGCACGTTCTCTTCCGCCGTCAGGGCCGGCACCAAGCGCCGGTCCTCAGGCATGAAGCCAATACCCATATGGGCC
The DNA here is from genome assembly GCA_964344935.1 of uncultured Rhodospirillaceae bacterium. GTDB lineage: Bacteria > Pseudomonadota > Alphaproteobacteria. Next base: position 529,098 of record CAYFPL010000002.1, on the reverse strand, counting down.
CGCTTGTGGGCGTGAGTTTTCAGGAGATCCTGATGATCGAACATCACCTCGCCGGACCTGGCCGCGAGGGCACCCATGACGGCACGCAAAAAGGTGGTCTTGCCGGCGCCGTTGCGCCCGATCAAACCGCACATCGTGCCGGCCGGGACCTCCAGTGACAGGCCGCGCAGAATGGGCGTGGGGCCGATATTGACGTCGAGGCCGCTGACCTTAAGCATCGGTGCCGCCTCCATTGCCACTGCCGTTGCCGCCGCCGCTCGCGCCTTCGGTGCGGGTGCGGTGATATTCTTCGCCGATGACAAATTCCCGTACGCCAGGGTCCACCAGCGCCTCCGCCGTGGGCGCATCGCAAATGATCTCGCCCTGGTAGAAGGCAAGAACGCGGGAGACATAGCGTTCGACGATTTCCATGTCGTGCTCGATAAACAACACCGTGGTCTTTTCCTGGCGCAAGGCCTCCATGATGATATCCATCAGGCCGAACTTCTCTTCCACCGAAATGCCCGACGTGGGTTCATCCAGCATCAGAATGGTCGGGTTGCGCACCGCGGCCATGGCGATATCCAGGAGCTTGCGGATGCCCTGGGGCAAGGTAGACGCCGTTGAATTGCGGTATTCCGCCATCTGATAACGCTGCAGGTGGCTATCGACCCTGGCCGCCCGTTCATCGTTGAAGAGTGGCGAGAGCAGGCTGACACCGGATTCCTCGGCGATGGCGTAGGCCATCATCAGGTTGTCGAACACGGTTTCGGAGGCGAAGACCTGGGGCACCTGGAATGAGCGGGATATGCCCAGACAGGTGATCTCCCGAGGCGGCAGGCCCCTGATATTCTTGCCCAGGAATTCAATCTCGCCGGCCGAGGGCTTCAAATAGCCGGTGACCATGTTGACGAAGGTGGTCTTGCCCGCGCCATTAGCGCCGATGATGCCGATGATCTCGTGCTCGTCGACGGTGACATTGATGTCCTTCGCCGCTACGACGGCGCCGAAGGTCTTTTGCAGATCGCGAACTTCCAAGACCACGGTCATGATGTGTGCGCCTTCTCTGGCTTCGTCATGCGCTCGATCAAGGACCAGATGCCGTCAGGCAGGAACATGATGATGGCGAGCAGGCTGCCGCCCAGAATGAACTGCCAAATTTGCGGTGCATATTCAAAGGCATAGGTGCGGATCAATTCGAAAGCCAGAGCACCGATATATGTGGCGCCCACGTTGCCGATACCGCTCAAGATTGTGATGAACACGAACTCGCCTGATACGGTCCAGTTCGCCATGGAATCCGGGTCTACCTGCCCGATGGCCAAGGCCATGATGGCGCCGCCGAAACCGCCCACGAGGCCTGAGAAAACATACTTGGTGTGAATGACCTTCTCGGCGGAATAGCCCAGATACTCGACCCGAATCTCGTTCTCACGCACTGCCATGGACATGCCGCCCAAGGTGGTCTTCAGGTACAAATGCACGCCCACGGTAAAAAAATAGACAAAGACCAGGGTGAACAGCAAAAGGGTGATCTGAACCGCCTCGCCCTCTGGCGCATAGCCCAGGAAAGTGGGGGCGCGGACCGAGAAACCGTCGGTGCTGCCCAGTTCCTCTGTTTTGACGATGGCGCCATAGAGGATCATGGAAAACGCCATATTCAGTAGTGCGAAGAAGATGGCGCGGTAGCGGCGTAATAAGAAACCTAGCAGGAACGCCAATGTTCCCGAACACAAGGTTCCGAATGCGACCAGAACGAAGGCGTCACGGATACCCAACAGCCCCAGCATAGCGGCCGCATACGCACCGAACCCGAAATAGAGCGCATGGCCGAACGAGATCAGACCGGTGCGCCACAGGACTAGCAGCCCCAAGGCGACGGTGCCGCTTGAAAGAGTGCGCAGGGCGACCAAACGCATCCACTCGGCCATCATGAAGTCGGCGATCACCAGAATGACGAGGGCGGCCGTCAACCCAATGACGGTTTTGTCCACATACCGCATCAGATTTTCCTCGCCTTTGCCGGGGCGAATAGCCCCTCTGGGCGGAACACCAATACCAGGGCCATGACGGCGTAGATTACGAACAGTTCCACCTCTTGCAGCTTATGCACAGCGGTCGCACGCGCGATACCGACCAGAAGCGAACCGATCATGGCGCCGGGGATCGATCCCATGCCGCCGATCACCACCACGGCGAAGGCCAGAATGATGACTTCGACCCCGATCCCTGGGTTGACTGATATGGTCGGCGCGATATAGGCCCCGCCCAAGGCACCCATGATCGATCCAATGATGAAGGTCACCAGGAATACCAGGGTGACATTAATGCCCATGGCCTGGCTTAGTTCCCTGTCGAAAATGACGGCGAGGAGCAATTTGCCCCATTTTGTCTTGGTCAGGCCCAGCCATGTGCCAAGCCCTACGACGACCGCGACTCCGATCAGCGTGAGACTGTAAGTATCGAAGGTCAATTCCGCGATATCGATTTGGCCAAGTACGCCGATGGGCTGGTAGGCGAAATAGGGATCGGTGCCCCAGATCATGATGATCACGTCTTCCAGCACCAGGAACATGGCGAATGTGGCCAGGACGATGATGTGTTCATCGCGACCGTACAGAAATCGCAACAGACCGCGTTCAATTACCACGCCGAGGATCACACCAATGACAATGGCGGCAATAAATATCGCCAGAAATCCGCCGAATTCAGGCCAATCGGTTTCGTAGTAGGCGCCGATTAACGTGGCGGAAAAATAGGCGCCAAAGGCATAAAATGATCCATGGGTCGTGTTCAGTATCTTCATCACGCCGAAGATCACGGTCAGCCCAACGGCGACCATGAACAGGTAGGACGAAAACACCAAGCCGTCGACCAGGATAACGATCAACTCTTGCACGGCGGTCTCACTATTTTTGAAAGAACATTGGAAAAAGGGTCCGGGGGCGCCTGAAAATTTGCCGGCGCCCCCGGTCTGAACTCAACTTAGCACTTGGCGCCTTTCATGCCGCCTTTCAGCCATTCCGTGCCGTTGACGCCCGGCGGCGGCATGACACAGTCGGGGGCGAACTCTTGGACATTGGTCATGATCGGTTCGCCTTTCTCCTTGTCCCATTCCAGAACGCCGATCATGTGCTTGGTGGCGGCCTGGTGGCCGTTGGAGCGGTTCATGTGCACCTTGGCAGCCAGGCCTTGGTAGGTCGCACCTTCAAGCGCTTTGATCACCTGGTCCGTGGACGGGAAATTGCCGCCATTGGCTGCTGCCGCGGCGTCATAGGCATACTTAGCAGCTAGCACGCCCTGGGCCGCCTGATAGGAACCACCCACGGGCGGGACCGAATAGCGGTCCTGGTAAACCTTCCGGAACCAGTTGTTCAAAGGCGTGTCCACGCCCGCGGCAAAAATGCCGTATGGGCCGCGGGCGCCAAGAATAATGCCTGTCGGCACCTTCTTGCCAAGCCGATAGACAGAGGTATCGGCCACAGAGAACAGCAGTTTTTTCTTGCGGAACAGGCCGCGGGCCGAGCCCTGGAAGATGAAGGCTTCCAGATCGCCGCCCCAGAGGCTTGAATGCACCAAGGGCTCCTTGGACAGCATCAGGGCCGAAATTTCGGCGCCGTACTGGCCTGAGAAGATTTTCGGCCATTGCGCTTTGTCCGAAGCCTTGGCCGAAGGCATCAATTCCTTCATAGCCAAATCGAAGTCGCGCCAGGAATCCTGACCCCAGGCATAGTTTTGGTTGATGCCGGTGTAACCCTTCACGTCAGGCATGTTCGCCTTGACGTACAGCGCCTCGGCAACACCGTCGGCCGTGGCATGGCCCATGGTGCGGAAGACGTATTTCGGGTTGGGGTTGATCTCTTCGAAAATGCGCGGCGTACCGCAAATGGGGAAGATCGTAAGTGTCTTCAATTCTTCCGCCACAGGGGTGATAGCGGCGCATGTGCCAGACGAAATGAAGCCGACGAACAATTCAACGCCTTGCTTCTGCACTTTATTGCGGTATTCGGCCACCTGCTTGGCGCTGCCACCGGATTCGTCATAGAACAGGGCCTCAATCTGCCGCCCGGCCAAACCTTTGCCTTTGTACGGCTCGGGCAACGTGCCCTTGTTGATGGCTTCGATGATGACTTCGGCGCCGTTGCGGGCTGGTACGCCAAAGGCCGGCGCGCCGGCGCCAGTCAGGAAATTGGGCACGCCCATGATCACCTTGTCGGCGGCACCTGCGGTTCCCGCGGCAAAACCGACAGAGACGGCCAAACCGGCAGCCAGCAGCGTCACTTTGCCGCTAATTCTCTTAATGGTCATTACAACTGTCCTCCCTAGGATGATTGACGTTCGCCACCGCCACCCGATTAGCCGGGCGCTTGAATAGACGGTTGCGCACGCTAGGTACTCCCTTCGGTCCATGAAACCGACCGGGCGCCATTCTTTCATGAATTTCAGGGCTTTGCCAAGGTGGTTTGGCGTATTTCCGCGTATTAATCCGCGTCTATTTGTCGCGCCGCTAGGAACGCCTGGAACGAATTGGCAGTACCTGTCGCGACCGCTTCGCCGTAGGCGCGGTTTATGCGCCGCTTTTCCCTGAAGGCGCTCAATATTTGCTCCCGCTGGCCGGCAGGGACGGCCAATTCGTCGGTGCCCAGCATGGCGATGATTTGCCCGTAGGCGGCCTCCGCCTGTTGCCAGGCATCCGGGCGATTTGTGGCGCTGTTGGGCCGCTGCACATAGTGGGTCAGCACCTTGGGCAATATCTTCATTTTGCCGGAACGGGCGATCAATTCCATATTGAACACCACATCTTCGGCGAAACGCAGTTGCGTCCGATAACCGGGTCCGGCCAGTTCACGCTGGAACAGGGGAAAATGCGGCACGCCCGTCGCCATCATGGTGACGGCATCGATTTCGAATGGCACTTCATCAATCGAATAGGCTGTGCCAACGACATTGCCGTCGGGTTCTACCGCACAGGTATTGTCACAAACCAGACCGCTTTCCACAGCCAGGGGAAGCAATTCAGCCAGACGTTCAGGCAGCCACAAATCATCGCTGTCCAGTATGGTGACATAATCGCCGCCTGCGGCGGCGAGGGCTGTGTTGCGTGCCGCCGACGGCCCGGAACCGAGTTCCGGCGTGGCTACAATTTGCAGACGTTCGTCCGCGACCCCTTGGTCCTGGCAGATCTTCAGATAGTCGGTGCCGCAATCCGCGGCGATGATCAATTGCCAATCGCCGTAGCTTTGCGCCAGGACGCTTTCAACCGCCGTGGCAATGGTATCTTCGGCGCGAAAGGCGGCCATCAGGATCGAAACGAGAGGCATCAGGTGGCTCTTTTCTGCCAGCGCAGGTTAGTTTAGAGTGGAATAATGGAGAACAGGATCGCAAATTTAGTGATCGTGGGCGCCGGTGCCCTATTAGGCCTTGCGGCCGTCGCTGCCGCCAGCGGTGCTTTGGCTCCCGTATGGTCATTCTTCCATGATGGCCTGATCGAGCATTTTCTGTCCATGCAATGGGCGCGGTTTAGCTGCTTTTAGGTAAACAGGATCCGCCGCTGGTATGTTCTCGCCCGGCTACAAAGGTTCCAACACAAAGCGCCTCGAAGGCGACATACGGGATGGCATCTTTGTCAATCCATTGAAATCGGTCATGGTGGCCGGCCCGTTGATGCGTGCTCTGTTGGGGCTGATCCTGTTGACCAGCCTGCAGGTCATTGCCAACCCGGCCTTTGCGCAGGAGCGAAGCATTCGCTTAGGCATCCCCGAGGAAGGCTATCCGCCCTACCACATGAAGGCCGAAAATGGACGGTATGGAATTGTCGCCGATGTCTTTTTGGCGATTTCCAAGTCCATGGGTTATCAGGTGGATGTCGCGGTCGTTCCAGAGAAACGTATGCGTTTTATGGCCGAACAAGGGCAATTGGATGCCGTTGCCGCCGCTAAGGAGTGGGAAACAAGAAGTACCGCCGGACATTATTGGACGGATGGAATAATCCAAGTCTCAGACAACATTGTCATGACGGCCGGTCAGCCAAATCAGGCCATGACGGTCGACGATTTGCGAGGCAAGGATGTCGCCTTGATGGAAGGATACGTCTATCCATCGCTGGAAAATCTTATCAAGACCAATGCGCTTCGTTCGAACCGGCACAAGGGGTTCGCCAGCCTGTTGCGCATGGTCGCGGCAAATAGGGTCGACTACGGTATCTTGGATGCGAACGTGGCGAAGTGGGCCATCCGCGAGCAGAAATTGACCTTCAAGAAAGAGATCATTTTTTCCGAACCCGGATTTGATGAAGTGCTGTTTCGAATTTTGATTTACCCGCACCGGGATTGGAGTCGGTATATTCAGAACTTCAACGCGAAGCTGAGGACATTTAAAACCGATGGCAACCTTGATGTCATTCTTGACCGTTACCGCTAGTCACCGCTTCCCCTAGCAGCATTTCCCGTCCGCCAACCCTGCAATGCCAACGCCAGCCAACCGGCCACAAAAGCCATACCGCCCAGCGGTACCAGCCAACCGATCAGCCCGATGCCGGTAAGACCCAATAAGTAAAGCCCGCCGCAAAACAGGATGATGCCCGTGGCGAAAGCGATGGCGGCGAAAGATAAGACCCCGGTTGCCGCAAATCGCATCAAAACGGCTGTGCCCAGCAGAGCAAGGGCATGCCAAAGCTGGTAACGCACGGCCGTTTCGATGCGCGCCGAGTCGTCCGCGGATATGCCTTCGACCGGACCATGTGCGAAAGCGGCCGCAATGATCACGGCGATGGCGCCGCTAATACCAGCAAAGCAAAGCGGCCAACTTCGCCCGGACGTACTCACGGCAGGGGCTCGAACACGGCATTGATGGGAATGGCCGAGATCGAGGCATTGTTAGCCATGGCGATGACCATCGCGACGATCTCGGCAATGGTTTCGGGCTGTATGACCTCTTCCCGTGTCCAAGCGTCCGACTGCGGCATCATGTCTGTGTTTACCGGCCCCGGTGCCACCGCCGTGACGCGAATGCCATCGTCCCACAGCAGCGAGCGGGCGGCCGATGTCAGGCCCATGGCGGCAAACTTGGACATGGCGTAACCGGGAGAGCCGCGCTTGAACCGCATTCCTGCAAGCGAGGTGATGTTTACGATGCGGCCGCTGCCCGCGGCCCGCAGATGCGGCAAGGCGGCGCGGATCAGCCTGTAGGGCGCCTTTACGTTAACCTCCAGCATACGGTCCAGATCAGCCTCGTCGCCGTCCTCGAAACCGAACGGGGCCGCGACGCCGGCGTTGTTGACCAAACCGTCGATACGGCCGAATGCCTCATGCGTTGCATCGACCCAAGCGCTCGGCGATTCGGGATCCAAGGCATTGAATGCGTAGTGTAAACAGTCGTCATCTGCCGGGAGGGGTATAGTTTCCGGCTTCCTGGCTGCTAGGCTCAGGCGATAACCTTCGTCGCGCAGGCGATGGGACACGGCGGCCCCAATGCCACGGTTGGCCCCGGAAAGCATGATGACCCGTCCTGCCGGCTCCAGCCGGCCCAGATGCGCTTCGCTCATGATATTGCTGTCTCCCTCCTCAATGTCATCGCGCCCTGTTGCCAAGGCAGACGAGCAATCCTATAAGATCGCCTTTTGATGAGCGATATTACTTCGAGTGGCTTGCCGTACCGTCACCTCCTCGGCATCGAGGGGTTATCGCCTTCCGATATTACCGAAATCCTCGATCTGGCCGACGAGTACGTGGCCCAGAACCGCCAGGTGGACAAGAAACGTTCCATCCTGGGCGGCCGCACCCAAATCAACCTGTTTTTCGAAACCTCGACGCGCACACGTACCTCGTTCGAACTGGCCGGCAAGCGTCTGGGCGCCGACGTCATCAACATGACGGCAACCGCCTCGGCCATCAAGAAAGGCGAGACCCTGATCGACACGGCGGCGACCTTGAACGCCATGCATCCCGACACGCTGGTAGTACGCCACCCTCATTCCGGCGCCGTCGCCCTGTTGAGCCAAAAGATGGATTGCAGCGTCATCAATGCTGGTGACGGCAGCCACGAGCATCCCACCCAGGCCTTGCTGGACGCCTTGACGATCCGCCGCCGTCTGGGTCGCTTGGACGGTCTGACCGTGGCCATCTGCGGCGACATTCTGCATAGCCGGGTGGCCCGCTCCAACATCATGCTGCTGGGCATCATGGGGGCCCACGTCCGTGCCATCGCGCCGCCCACCCTATTGCCCGGTGCGGTGGAACGCATGGGGGTGGAGGTCTTCCACGATATGGCGGCGGGCCTCGCGGATGCGGATATCGTCATGATGTTGCGTCTGCAGAACGAGCGCATGAACGGCGCCTATGTGCCCTCGACCCGGGAATACTTCCATTTCTACGGCCTGGATCAGCAAAAGCTGGCCCGGGCCAAGCCAGAGGCGCTGATCATGCATCCCGGACCCATGAACCGGGGTGTGGAGATCGACAGCGAACTGGCCGACGACATCAACCGCAGCGTCATAC
>CAYFPL010000002.1:503148-520614 GCA_964344935.1 uncultured Rhodospirillaceae bacterium | reverse complement strand
GCCGTGCGCATGGCCGTTCTCGACCTGCTCTCGCGCCGGCCATCCAACCAGCCGCCCGTCGGGCCCGAAGTGGCGGAATCATGAACGCCGTCGCCTACACTAACGCCCGCCTGATCGATCCCGCCAGCGCCATGGACAGCCCCGGCACGCTGGTGACCGAGGGCGGGTTGATCGCCGATCTGGGCCCGGATCTTGCGGCGCCTGATGGTGCGGAAGTCGTGGATTGTCATGGTCGGGTGTTGTGTCCCGGACTGATCGACATGCGGGTCTTTGTCGGTGAACCGGGCGCTGAGCACAAGGAAACCCTGGCCTCCGCCTCGGAGGCGGCCGCCGCGGGCGGGGTGACCTGCATCATCGTACAGCCGAATACAGAGCCGGTGATCGATGATGTGGCCCTGGTGGAATACATCAAACGTCAGGCGCGCGACAAAGCGGTGGTGCGCATCCACCCCATGGCTGCCATCACAAAAGGGCTCAATGGCGAACAAATGGCCGAATTGGGCCTGTTGGCGGAAGCCGACGCGGTTGCCTTCACCGATGCGGACCGTGCCGTGGCCGACGCCCAGGTCATGCGGCGGGTGCTAAGCTATGCTTCCGCGTTCGATTTGCTGGTCTGCCAGTACCCGGAAGAACCCAGGCTGGCAGGTAGCGGCGTGATGAACGCGGGCGAAGTGGCCATGCGTCTGGGCCTGCCGGGGATGCCCACACAGGCGGAAACTATCATGGTGGAGCGTGATCTGCGCCTTGTCGAGATGACAGGCGGACGCTATCACGCGGCGTCTCTCTCAACCGCCCAGGCGGTCGAGGCGTTGGCGGTGGGTAAGGCGCGCGGCCTGCCCGTTACGGCTTCGGCAGCGGTGCATAGTTTTGCGCTAAACGAAGGTGCGGTGGGGGAATACCGCAGCTTCGCCAAAACCGCGCCGCCCTTGCGGGACGAAGCCGACCGGGAGGCCGTGGTCGCCGGTCTTGCCAACGGAACTATCGATGTCATCTGTTCCGGTCATGATCCCCAGGACGTGGAATCAAAGCGTCTGCCTTTTGAACTGGCGGCAACAGGGATCATTGGCCTCGAAACCATGCTTCCCCTGGCCTTGGAATTGTATCACAACGGCCATATGAGTCTGATCGACCTGCTCGCTACCATGACCGCCAACCCCGCCAAGCTGTTGCGGCTGCGCGGCGGCAAGCTCTCGCCCGGCGCGCCTGCGGATCTGCTGATTTTCGATCCCGACAAGCCCTGGCGCATAGACGAAGACGGCTTTCACAGCAAGTCCCAGAATACGCCCTATCACGACCGGCCTGTACAGGGCCGTGCCTGGCGTACCATCGTTGACGGAAAAGTGGTATACTCCGACCCGGACTAGGGGATTGGATTATGCCGTCACCCATGGGCGATTTGACATACACCTGGCCGTTTCTCGCGGCGGCCATAATTGGCTATCTGTTGGGCTCCATCCCGTTTGGCCTAGTGCTGACCCGTCTGGCGGGCCATGGCGACATTCGTGCCATCGGTTCCGGAAATATCGGTGCCACCAATGTTCTGCGTACAGGCAGCAAGGTCTTGGCCGCACTGACCGTGATTCTTGATGGCGGCAAGGGGGCGGCGGCGGTTCTGCTCGCGAATATGTACGGCCCTGACACGGCGGTGCTGGCCGGCGGCGGGGCATTCGTCGGGCATCTCTTCCCCGTCTGGCTGAAATTCAAAGGCGGCAAAGGTTTGGCCACCTACCTGGGTGTCATCCTCGCAATCAATTGGCCGTCGGGTGTCTTGTGTTGTCTGACCTGGCTGGTGGTGGCGCTTTTGCTTCGCTATTCATCCCTGGCCGCGCTCGTCGCCGCATTATTTGGTCCGGTCTATGTCTATTTCCTGGGCAACTGGCAGATGATGGAACTGGCCGCCGCTATGACCTTGCTGGTATTCATCCGCCACCATGAGAACATCCGCCGTCTGGTGAAGGGCGAAGAACCCAGGATCGGCGCGAAAAAAGCAGCCTAATTCCGCAGTTTTCGTTACACTCGGTCCCTTCGCGAACGGGAGGGGAGCAGTGTTGAGGTATGTCTGAAAGCGTGGATATCCAGGCTGGCCGATTGAGTAGCGAAATTCTGGCGGAGAACTTCGCCGATGTGCACCGGCCCTTTGATGCGGCGGGAGCCCTGGCGGAAGCAAACCGCTGCTATTTCTGTTTTGATGCGCCGTGCATCGCCGCCTGCCCGACGGGTATCGACATTCCCGGTTTCATCCGCGCCATCGCCACGAATAATATTTCCGGCGCCGCCATGACCATTCTGCGGGAGAATATTTTTGGAGGCAGTTGCGCCCGCGTCTGCCCCACGGAGGTGCTCTGCCAGGGCGATTGCGTGCGCAACGGCCCGGGCGATCGTCCTGTATCCATCGGGCTGTTGCAACGCCATGCCACTGATCATTTGGACCCTGGGGCGCCGCATCCCTTTGCCAGAGCTGAGGCGAGCGGGAAATCAATTGCCATTGTTGGCGCCGGGCCGGCCGGTCTGGCCTGTGCCCATGCTTTGGCCCGCCTTGGCCACGACGTCACCGTGTTCGAAGCGCAGGCCAAGCCTGGCGGCCTGAACGAATTCGGGATTGCCGCCTACAAAGTGCCCAATAACTATGCCCAAACGGAAATCGACTTCATTACGGCCATCGGCGGGATCGATGTTCGTTACAACCATGCCTTGGGCCGTGACGTCACATTGAGCCAGTTGCGTCAGGGCCACGACGCTGTATTCCTGGGCCTAGGCCAAACCGGGGTGAGGGAACTTGGGGTGCCTGGCGAGGATTTGGATGGGGTTCAGAACGCCGTCGACTTCATCGCGGCACTGCGTCAGGCCGAGGATCTGACGTCGCTGGCTGTGGGTCGGCGGGTGGTCGTGATCGGCGGCGGCAACACGGCCATCGACATCGCCGTGCAGACGAAGCTTTTGGGCGCTGACGATGTCACCATGGTTTACCGTCGCGGTCCTGAACAGATGGGAGCCACCGGCCACGAACAGGAATTCGCCCAGACAAGCGGCGTGCGTATCAAGCATTGGCTGCGGCCTCTGCGCCTGCAAGGCGATGGCCATGTTGCCGCGGCCGTGTTCCAGGGCGTGGCGCTGGACGGGGACGGCAACATGATCGATGCAGGGGGTGAGCAGACCATTCCCAGCGATATGGTGTTCAAGGCCGTAGGCCAGTCTTTCGTGCCCTTCGGTGACGATAGTCCCGAACTCAAAATCGGGCGGATTGCCGTCGATAAAAACGGCCAGACTTCGCTGCCAGACGTCTGGGCCGGTGGCGACTGCGTTGCCGGCGAGGATTTGACGGTGCAGGCAGTGCAGGACGGCAAAACCGCCGCCCGCGCCATTGACGAGTATCTAAAGAATTTGGGGAGCTGATTATGGCTGATTTGCGTTGCGAAATTGCCGGCGTGACCTCGCCGAACCCGTTTTGGCTCGCCTCCGCCCCGCCTACCGACAAGGCCTATAACGTGGAACGGGCCTTCAGGGCCGGCTGGGGCGGTGCAGTGTGGAAGACCCTTGGCGAAGACCCGCCAATCGTGAACACCACATCCCGCTATGGCGCGATGTCGCTGAACGGCCAGCGCATCGCCGGTTTCAATAATATCGAACTGATCACCGACCGGCCGTTGGATGTGAACCTGCGGGAGATCAAGGAGATCAAGCGCGACTGGCCCGATAGGGCGCTCATCGTCTCCCTCATGGTGCCATGCGAGGAGTCGCCATGGCAGAAGATCCTGAGCGCGGTGGAGGATACCGGCGCTGACGGTGTTGAGCTGAACTTCGGCTGTCCCCATGGCATGTCGGAGCGGGGCATGGGCTCGGCGGTGGGTCAGGTGCCGGAATATGTGGAAATGGTGACGCGATGGTGCAAATCCATGACCCGGATGCCGGTGTTCGTGAAGCTGACCCCCAACGTCACCAACATCCTGGCGCCGGCGCGGGCGGCCAAGGCGGCGGGCGCCGATGCTGTGTCGCTGATCAATACGGTCAATTCCATCATGTCGGTGGATTTGGATATTATGGCGCCCACCCCGACGGTGGACGGGAAAGGCAGTCATGGCGGCTATTGCGGGCCGGCGGTCAAGCCCATCGCCCTGAACCTGGTGGCCCAAATCGCCCGCGATACCGAATGCGCAGGTATGGACATATCCGGCATCGGCGGTATCGAGACCTGGCATGACGCCGCCGAGTTCATCGCCCTTGGCTCCCACTCCATACAGGTCTGCACCGGGGTCATGCATTACGGTTTCAAGATTATTGATGACATGATCGACGGCCTGAACAACTGGATGGATAGCAAGGGCTATGCCCGTCTGTCCGACTTCCACGGCGCCGCCATCCCAAACTTCGTCGATTGGCAGGACCTGAATATCAATGCGGAACTTCTTGCCCGCATCGATCAGGACAAGTGCATCAAGTGCGGTCTATGCCATATCGCCTGCGAGGATACGGCCCATCAGGCCATTCGGGTCACGGGCACCGGCCCCGACCGCCGCTTTGAAACCATCGATGCCGAATGCGTCGGCTGCAATCTGTGCGCCCATGTTTGTCCGGTCGATGGTTGCATCGAAATGGTGCCTGTCGACAATGGCAAACCCTATATGAACTGGACCCAGGACCCGCGAAATCCTGCCGTCAACGCGGCGGAATAGCATTCATTGCGTCCCTGCCTGGCCTTGTTTATGGTCCGCGCGGTTCAACGATAATTTCTGAGTCAGGGAGTGTTCTTGCATGGTTGAAGTGGGTGGTATCGCGGCGGATCGGTTGCGTCAGTTGATCGAACGGATCGAGCGTTTGGAAGAGGAAAAGGCAGCGCTCGCCTCGGACGTGCGGGAAGTCTATGCCGAGGCCAAGGCCGTCGGGTTCGATCCCAAGATCATGCGCCAGATCATCAAGCTGAGGAAGATGGACAGCGCCGACCAGCAGGAAATGGAAGCCCTGATCGACACTTATAAACATGCCCTAGGAATGGAGTAGGACCATGGCACGGCAGATCAAATCCGTCGCGATATGCGGCACTGGTACTATGGGTTCGGGCATCGCCGCCCTGTGCGCCAATATCGGTCTGCCGGTCCTGTTTTTGGACCTGGCCTCGGATGACGGCGACCGCAACGCCGTTGCCAGCGCCGCCCTGGAACGCATGCAGGGTGGCCGCCAGCCCATGCTGAAGGATGATGACGCCCTAGCGCGGATTACGGTTGGCAATTTCGAAGACGACTTGGACAAGATCGCCGGCCATGACTGGATCGTCGAGGCCATCATCGAGGATATCGCGGTCAAGCGGGACTTCTTCGAAAAGGTGGAGGCCCTGCGCAGTGACGGCTCAATCGTGGCCACGAATACCTCCGGTATCATGCTGGCCAAGATCACCGAAGGCCTACCTTCCAGGCTGGCCCGCGACATTGCCGTGACGCATTTCTTCAACCCCGTCCTGGTCATGAAGCTGGTCGAACTGATCCCCGGCGTCGACACCGAGGATGAGGTCATGGACTGCCTGTCCGCGTTCCTGGAGAACGAAATGGGCAAGGGCGTGGTGTTCGCCAAGGATACGGTAAATTTCATCGCCAACCGCATCGGCTGTTTCTGGCTGCTCAACGGTTTGAACCAAGCTCAAGCGGCGCTCGATGCCGGCTGTTCCATGGAACAGATCGATGCCGCCCTATCCAAACCCGTCGGCGTGCCGCCCACCGGTTTGTTCGGTCTATTGGACCTCATCGGCCTGGACGTCATGGACCTGGTCGCAGCCAACCTTCGGGAGAACCTGCCGGCGGGCGATGTGGGTCATGCCTATGCCAAGTTCCCACAGGCCGCCCAGGAAATGCTGGCCCGAGGCCAGATCGGCCGCAAGGCGGGTGCCGGCTTCTATCGCATGAGCAAGACCGACGATGGCGAGCGCCTGAAGGAAACTTTCGACATAGCTTCCGGCGATTGGCGCGAGACCAGCGATGTGGAACTTCCCGATGGTCAACTGAGCGCCGACGGCCTGATGTTCGATGACAGCCCGCTGGGCCGCTTCGCGTGGCAGGTCATGGGTGGGACATTGCTCTACGCCGCCGATCTGATCCCCCAGATCAGCGACGACGTAGTCAATATCGACAACGCGATCCGTTGGGGTTTCGGCTGGCGTCGGGGACCATTCGAACTGCTCGACGACCTAGGCCCGGACCGCATCATCGCCCGGTTGGAAGCCGACGGCCAGGCGGTTCCGAAAATGCTTCAGGTGCTGCGCGATGCGGGGGCGGCGGGCTTCTACCGTAACGACGGTGCGGAGTATCTAGGTTTGGACGGCGCCTGGCATTCGGTCGCCTAAGCGAGGCCGCTCATCCGGGTACGGATGCGTGGCATTTCTAAATTCATGGCGTCGTACAGTCAGCAATGGCGGCATCCCCCAGTTAGGTCGAGACGTCGGTCGGACAGTGCCTGACCCTATGGTGCGGTTTATGCCTGTGATGCGCCATTCGGCGGTATGGAACCGTCAGGCGGCGGGCGCGAAAACGGCGTCTACGGCCTGAGGGATCATCGCAATTTGAAAACCATCACGTCTTAGGAGCCAGCATATGAAAGTCGGATTCATCGGATTGGGTAATGTGGGAGGAAAACTGGCGGGCAGCATCCTACGCAACGGCTTCCAACTGATGGTCCGTGACATGGATCGAAATGTGGCTGCGCCATTTCTCGACAAGGGCGCCGAATGGGCTGAGACGCCGCAAGAGATGGCGGCAGCCTGCGACATGGTCATCACCTGCCTGCCCAGCCTGGCGGCCTCGGCGGCGGTCCTGGAGGCGGAGGACGGCGTCCTCGCTGGTCTATCCAGGGGCAAGATCTGGGCCGAGATGTCCACAACGGACGAGGCGGAGGTCAAGCGCCTAGGTGACTTAGTGGCGGATCGGGGCGCCGAAGCCATCGACTGCCCCGTCTCTGGCGGCTGTCACCGCGCTGCGACGGGCAACATCGCCATCTTCTGCGGCGGCGCAAGGGCGACGTTCGAGCGGGCGCTACCTGTGCTGACCGCCATGGGCCGGCGCATCCTGCATACCGGGGAGCTGGGTTCGGCCTCGATCCTGAAGGTGGTTACCAATTATTTGGCAACTGCCAATCTTGTGACCCTTTGTGAGGCGCTGGTGACGTCAAAGGCTGCCGGTATGGACCTCAACACTACCTACGAGGCGATCAAGATCTCCTCGGGCAATTCCTTTGTGCACGAGACCGAGAGCCAGGTCATTCTGAACGGTTCTCGCGATATCAATTTCACCATGGACCTTGTGGTCAAGGACATTGGCCTGTTTCAGGCCGTCGCGGACCGCGCAAAAGTGCCGTTGGAGATTTCGCCGAAACTAATCGATATCTTCCATGACGGTATGGACCGTTATGGCGCCCGCGAATGGTCGCCCAACATCATCAAACGGCTGGAAGACGCTTGCGGGATGGATGTTACCGCGCCTGGCTTCCCCGCAAGGATGCTGGATGACGAAGCGGAGGCGCCAGGCTGCGAAGTGGTACCGACGGGTCTGGGCTAACCAGCGCGGCCGTCCAGGCTGACGCCATCAGTCATCATCTCCGCGATCTCTTCTTCGCCATAACCATCGAGCAGATCATTACCTTCGCCGCCGTCGATGGTGTCTTTGCCCTTGCCGCCGACGATGGTGTCGTCGCCGCCGTCGCCGAATAGGCTGTCATTGCCCTTGCCGCCGTCGATGACGTCGTCGCCCAGCCCGCCATTGATTTGGTCGTGGCCGGCGCCGCCGTTTATGGTGTCGGCCCAGGTAGTGCCGTTCAGAACATCATTGCCGCGGGTGCCTTCCAGATGTACTCCGCCGCCATGATTGTGGTCGTCATGGTCATCGTGACCATCGCCGCCGTGATCGTGATCGCCGTGATCGTGGCCGCCGTGATCGTGGTCGCCATGATCGTGGCCGCCGTGGTCATGGTCATTGCCGTGGTTGTGGCTGCTGTGGCCGTGTCCTTCGCCCGTATCTCCTGGCGTATCGCCATGCGCGTGGCTGCCGTGAAAATGGCCCCCGCTGCCGTCGCCGTTGCCATGTTGATTTGTGATGTGGTCGTCCAAGAAAGTGTCGTCGTGCGGATCGCCGCTGCCATCCGCACTACCGCCGGAACCGATCCCATTACCATTATTGTTTTTGGGTTTCGTGGCCACTTTGCCGTCCCTCCAGCGGATGGCAAAAGCCATCCCCCTACTCAAATACTCTCAACTTTACTGTTGCATCCTGCTGTCCCGTTGTCTGTGACACCGATCACAGGACACGGATTGTGTAACCGACACAACAAGTTAGGTGGATGTGTTGAGATGCGAACCTAATACACTGAAACGAATGCAGTGTAAATCGACATAAACTTCGTACATCTTTGGTCAAAGCATCTGGATCTCCCTGTTTCTTGGTTTCATTCGACCCGCCAGGTCCGTCCAAATGGTTGCAAGCTATGTGCCAAATTGGCCATGCGCCGAACCAATTGAAAAGATATGATTTTTTCCGATAGGGAATGGATCGTTGTTTCAAATTGGGAAAATTTTGCCCGAACTTGGAACAATTTTGCCTTGTGCGTTTCCTGCCGGGTCCTGCCGCGCGTCACGCAAATAAATGACTGAGCCGCGGCGAAAAGCACCAGGATCAAGAAGCATCCAGGTTGTCCGCCGGTACGTCCCATGCAGGCGTGAACTCCTAACAACATGGACCCATGAAACTTGCAGAAGGCGACCGAATTTCGGCAAACCGGCACCGCCGAATTGCTTGATATGTAATGGTTTTGGATGGTCAGGAGATGGCGGAGGGAGAGGGATTCGAACCCTCGATACGGTTTCCCGTATACACACTTTCCAGGCGTGCGCCTTCAACCACTCGGCCACCCCTCCGGTCATGTATTTTCGCGGCTGAACATAGTGAGAATTCACCGGTTCGGCAATATGGAGATGGGGAACAAATTGACACGACTCTTGGATTTCCTGATGATCGCCCGCGAGGCCCCGGACGAGGGCGCCAAATGGGACAGTCGGTGCGATGAACAGGATCAAGATCGCGGGCCGGATTCTGGGTTGGCTGTTGCTGGTGCTCACGTGCTTGGCGGGTGGCGCGGAGATCGTCGCGTCGCTTGAAAGCGGTGCCTGGCAGCCCTTGGCCCTGGGCCAGGTGTGGTACGATCTTGATCGGGGCAGCCTCAATTTGATGCAGGCGGTGGTGCAACGCCATCTGCACCCAACCATCTGGGACCCGGGTATTATCGAATTGCTGCAATGGCCGGCCTGGCTGGTATCGTTGATTCCGGCCGTTTTTCTGCTTTTGTTATGCCGACGCAAACGCCGGCGTCGCTCATTTTCGTGACAAATCCAAAGAGATTGGCGGTCTATTCGCCGGTTCTCAGGGCAGCGATGAAGGCCTCTTGTGGAATTTCGACTTTTCCGAAGGTGCGCATGCGTTTCTTGCCCTTCTTCTGCTTCTCCAGCAATTTGCGCTTGCGGCTGACGTCGCCGCCATAGCACTTGGCGATCACGTCCTTGCGCAACGCGCGTACGGTCTCGCGGGCGATGATGCGGCCCCCGATGGCGGCCTGAATGGCGATGGCGAACAATTGCCTGGGGATCAGATCCTTCAGCCGCTCGCACAAAGCCCGGCCCCGTTGGTCGGCGCGGCCGGCATGCACGATCATGGCCAGGGCATCGACGGGCTCGTGATTGACCAGGATTGACATTTTCACCAGCCGTTCGGGGCGGTAATCCACCAGTTCGTAGTCGAACGAGGCATAGCCGCGGGAAACGGATTTCAGGCGGTCGTAGAAATCGAACACCACTTCATTCAGCGGCAGTTCGTACTGCACCATGGCACGGTTGCCGGCATATGTGAGGTTCACCTGCTCACCGCGCCGCTCCTCGCACAGCTTCAGCACTGGGCCAAGATAATCGTCGGGCACCAGGATCGTGGCCTTGATCCAGGGTTCCTCGATCCGGTCGATATGAACTGGGTCCGGCAAGTCCACGGGATTGTGGATCTCCGCCATGCCGCCGTCGGTCATATAGACCTGGTAGATTACGCTGGGGGCGGTGGTAATCAGATCGAGATTGAATTCCCGTTCCAGGCGCTGCTGGATGATCTCCATATGCAGCAGACCCAGAAACCCGCAGCGGAATCCGAAGCCCAAGGCAGCTGAACTCTCGGTCTCGTATTCGAAACTGGCGTCGTTCAGTTTCAGCCGTGCCAGGCTCTCCCGCAAATCCTCGAAGTCCGCCGCATCGACCGGAAACAGCCCGCAAAACACCACCGGCACCGCCGGTTTGAAGCCTTCCAACGCCTCCGCCGTCGGGTTGCGGTCATCGGTCAGGGTGTCGCCGACCCGGGTTTCCGAAACATCCTTTATAGAGGCGGTGAAATAGCCCAGTTCGCCAGGGCCCAGGGTGCCGGTTTTCTCAAGCTTCGGGGTAAAGACACCCACCTGTTCCACCAGGTGATGGCTGCCTGTCGCCATCAGCCGCACGCGCATGCCTTTGTTCAGGCGGCCATGGATAACCCGCACCAGCACAATGACGCCGAGATAAGCGTCGTACCAACTGTCGACCAGAAGTGCTTGCAGAGGAGCATCCTCTTCGCCTTCGGGCGGCGGCAGCCGTTCGACCAGGGCTTCTAATACTTCTTCAATGCCGATGCCGGACTTGGCCGAGGTCTGGATGGCGTCCGAAGCATCGATGCCGATTACATCCTCGATCTGCGCCTGTACCCGTTCGGGCTCTGCCGCAGGCAGGTCGATCTTGTTCAAGACGGGGACGATTTCATGATCGTTATCAATAGCCTGATAGACATTGGCCAGGGTCTGCGCCTCTACACCCTGGGAGGCGTCCACTACCAACAGCGAGCCTTCGCAGGCCGCGAGGGAGCGGTTGACCTCGTAGGCGAAATCCACATGGCCCGGCGTGTCGATCAGGTTCAAAGTATAGTTTTCGCCGTCCTTGGCCTGGTAATTCAGGCGCACGGTCTGGGCCTTGATGGTGATGCCGCGCTCACGCTCCAGGTCCATGGAATCGAGGACCTGTTCCTGCATCTCCCGGCTCTCAAGGCCGCCGCAAAACTCAATCATGCGATCGGCCAGGGTGGACTTGCCATGGTCGATATGGGCGATGATCGAAAAATTCCGAATATGCTTCAAATCTGTCATTGCGGGGCGCTTTTAGCACTGCCGGGCCAGGGCGTCGATAGCTTGCTATAGTGTGTCCCAACAGAGTTAAGGAGAGTTTGCCATGGACGCCGATGCCTATGAGTTCACGGATGGCCGATTGGCGGTAGTGACCGGGGCCGCCTCGGGCATCGGCCGCGCCACTGCCCAAAAGTTGGCGGTGCGCGGCGCCCATGTCCTGGCTGTGGATCGCGACGGGGACGGGCTGGAGAGCCTGAAGGCGGAGGCGGGCGGCGGTACCGTCACGACCTTATGCGTTGATTTGACGGCGGATGGCGCGGCAGCTCGGGTCGCGGCGGTGGCCCAGGGTGCCGCAACGCCGTGGCGGATACTGGTCAACAATGCCGGTGTGGGGCAGGCCCGCTCCATCCTGGATCCCGATCCCGACGAACTGACCCGCATGACGGACATTAATATCCGTGCCGTTTATGAACTCTCCCGCGCTGCCGTCCGCGCCATGTCGAATGAAGGTGGTGCAATCTTGAACATCTCATCGGTCTTCGCTCTGTTTGGCACGCCCGGTGCCGCCGCCTATGCCCTGGCCAAGGCGGCTTTGAACGGATTGACCCGCCAGATGGCGGCGGAATTCGGTCCCCAGGGCATTCGCGTCAATTCAATCGCACCCGGACTGATCGAAACACCCATGACCCAAGCCCGCCTTCATCAGCAGGGGACCGTGCAGCAACGCATGCTGGACGACACGCCGTTGCAACGGGTTGGCCGGCCCGAAGACATTGCCAGGGCAGTAGCCTTCCTCTGTTCCGACGAAGCGTCCTTCATCACCGGCCAGGTCCTCGCTGTCGACGGCGGCTGGGGCGTGGGTCGCTATCCGTCGGGCTGAAATCCTGTCACCGATCCAGGCTTTGTGTAGACTTTACAATCGAAATATTGAGTGGGGCCAGAAACATGAAAACGCTGAAATGCGATCTATGCGAGGCGACGGCATCAGGCGAGACGTTTGAGGAATGGATGCAAGCCCTCCGCCCCCATTACATGCAGGCGCACGCCGATTTCATGAGCGATCCCAGTCATACAGACGAGGATCGGCAAAGATGGATGGCCGAGAACAAGGCTAGGTTCGAGGCTGCGTGAATCGATCGATGGGTTCAGGCTGATGTCTTGGCCGGCGGGATATCAGCGAAATAGTTTCGGCCCAGCCAGGTTCCGATGTCCCGCATCAATTCGGGCGCACCGGACAAACGAATGCGGCGGTCCCGCAAGGCTTGGCCCAAATCGACGTCTCCCATCCACACACCCGTCAGTGTTCGGACGTCGGTCAGCAACTCCAGATCGATCTGGTAGCCGGGGTCCTTCATGCAGACGTCGACCTCGCCGTCCTCGACAAGCAGCCACCAACGCCGGTGGTGCGTAGAATAGTCGCTGAATTCGAAATAGAGGGTCGTCCTTTCCGCTGCAAAATAGGCCGCATTCATGGTTCTGTGGATGTCCCACATGAGCAGTGAGGGATCGAGGTCGTCCCTGGTCAATTTGCTCCGTGCCCAACGGTGGCCCCAGATTCCCATCTGTAGAATGATAGGCTTCAATTCCCGCCCCGCCTCGGTCAGATGATAGCGGACACCGCCATTCAATTCGGTGCGGCTGACCACGCCGGCCGCCTCCAGCGACTTCAACCGGCTCGATAGCAGGGATGGCGAAATTTGCGGCAATCCCTTGCGCAGGTCGTTAAAGGCATTGCTGCCGGCGCCAAGTTCCCGAATGATCAAATGGGTCCAGCGCTCGCCGAGGATCTCGGAAGCCTTCGCGATAGGGCAAAATTGACCATAGCCGCTCATGATCGAGAAGCTATAGGATGACGCCAAAATTAGCTAGTATAATCTTTGTACTAGCTTCATGGTTTTCGCCTACGGATCGCGAATAACTTGTTTAATTATAATGGGTTAATGCAATTCGAATATTTTCATTATTCGTAATATGGACTGCATTGAGTACAAATTTTGAACTAGATGTCCGCACCAGCCTTCATACATCTCGGTGCATCGAAGACAATGCCCAAGGAGATGAACAATGTTGCCTCAAAATTTCAGGTTCTGGCTATTCGACCGTATGTCGACGAAAACCATGCGCTATGTAACGGCGTTGGCAAAAAACGAAGCCGACGGTCTTGCCAAGCGGGTCTATGACATGATCCAGGAAGATTTCTTCATCAACGGTTCACTGACCAGCCGTTCCAAGGTGCCGGAAATCATGGCCGGCATTTGGACCGCTGGCCGCGAGAGCATGCTGGTTGAGGATAAGGTCGACCGGACGACGAAGGATGCCATCTGCGCGGTACTCTCCCAACTCAACGATTGTCCCTATTGCGAGGACATGCTGGTAAGCCTTGTCCATGCGGGTGGCGAACATGAAGCCGCCGCCGATATTTTCGTGCAGGGCGATCTTGCCGATACCGACCCGTTGCTGCGCCGGCGCCTGGAATGGGTGCGTGCAATAGCTGATCCCAGCAACAGGGTGGTGCCGGCGACCCCATTCAGCGCGGAACAGTTGCCGGAAGTGCTTGGCACATTGATGGCCATGAGCGATATCAACCGTTTCAGCCATGTGGTCATGTCTGATTCACCGGTTAATGCGCCCTTTGGTCTACAGGCGGTCAAAGCAAAGGCGTTGCGCGTTTTCGGCTCGGAACTTGAGGTTACACGTCAGACACCGCTCGAACCGGGGCGTGCCCTCGATCTCCTACCTCCTGCGACCTTGCCGAATGATATGGTCTGGGCCAGGGCCAATCCCCGGGTGGCCGACGCACTGGCGAGATGGGCGGCTGCTGTCGAAAATGAATCGGCGTCCGTGATTTCCCAAAATACAAAGGATATCGTGGAAGCGTCCCTGAACGCCTGGCAAGGAGAACAGGTTCCCATAAGCCGTTCATGGGTGAAATCCGAAGTCGAACCCCTGGATGGCCATGACCGGCATATTGCTGAGTTGGCAATCGTATTGGCCAAAGCGCCCTACCAAGTGGATGAAGGCATGGCAGAAGCGGTGCTTCACGCTTGCCGGGATGAAGAACAATTCATTTGCATTCTGGCCTGGGCATCTTTCGCCGGCGCCCGGCGGTTTATCCAGCTAGTTGTTGAAAGGACCGAAGATCTGCCAGTTTTCGAACCGGTATCGACATCTTCGGTCGCTGGACAACCGAATGCAGCCTCCCAAGCGGGCGTACTGTTGGCGTAGCAGTTAGCATAACGGTGGCGACGGCGGATTCATCCGCCGTCGCTTCCCAATTGTGGCCGATTGCGGCACAAAACTGCCCCTAGTTGGTAAAACAAAGGTCAACCAAAATTGATTATCATTTTCGTTAACTAAGTAATCTTCTGTTAACAAATACGCTCGCAATATCGGAATTATTGATTGGGCGACTGTTGTTTGGGGGGCGACAAGCAGAAGTTCTTGATGACCCGTATCTGAAATAGGCGGCGAAATGTATCAAGCGAAACCGCGGAACAACCCCGTAGGGACAAAGATCAACCTTGGGTTTCGAGATTCCGAACACTGGAAATCTTCTGAAGTGGTGGAGGACTTCGCAGACCAGATTGGCGGCTGGTTTTGGGAGATGGATGCGGAACTGCGCTTCACCTACGTTACCAAAAGCATAAAGAAGTACGCCGGAATTGACCGTGAAAACCTATATGGCAAGACGCGCGATGAGATTGGTGGTCCGGACACGATCGATGGGGCGACGTGGCTGAGCCATCTGGAACTGTTGCGCCGCAGGGAGCCGTTCGAGGACTTTCGTTTCATGCGCGCCGGCGCCGCCGATGTGCAATGGATGAGCACAAGCGGTCATCCGGTATTCGGTCCGTACGGCGAGTTCCGTGGCTATCGCGGCGTGGGAAAGGACATTACCGCCGAGGTCGCAGCACAGTCTCAGGTTAAACAGCTCAGGTCCGCGATTGAGAACCAACAGGATTTGTTCGTGCTTTGGGATGATCAGGATCGGCTTGTGTATGCCAATCGCAGGTTCCGGGAAATCAACAAGGCATTTTCCGAGTTCGTGGAGGTCGGCACCCATTTCGAAGACCACATACGCGGCGGTTTAGCCGTGGGCGCCTATCCGGATGCCGGCGACGATCCGGAGGGCTGGTATGCGGAACGATTGCGCCTGCATCGCGAAGGCAACGAAGGATTTGAAATAGAGCGCCAGGATGGCCGGCGCATTCTGATACGTGATCAGCGCCTGCCGGACGGTTCCACCGCGACCACGTCGACGGACGTCACCCGTTTGTTCAAGGCGGAGATCGCCATGCGTGAAGCCTTGGCGGCGGCTGAGGAAGCCAACAACGCCAAATCGTCCTTTCTGGCATCCATGAGCCACGAAATCCGCACCCCGATGAACGGTGTCCTTGGCATGGCCGGATTGCTCCTGGATACGGAACTCACAGAAGAGCAGCGTGGATATGCGCGGCAAATCGCGGATTCGGGCGACCTACTGCTGACTTTGCTCAATGACATCCTCGATCTATCCAAGATTGAGGCCGGCAAGGTCGATCTGGAGGAAATCCATTTCAATCTGGAAGATATGCTTCAATCGGTCGCTGGCCTTTGGCAACCCAGATTTGCCGCGCGCGGAGTTTCCTTCGAAGTTCTCATCGCGCCGAACGTAAATCGAATTCTACTGACGGACCCGACGCGGGTGCAGCAGATCGTATTCAACCTGGTCAGCAATGCCGCGAAGTTCACGGAACAGGGTTCCGTCTCAATTCACGTGACGCAAAACAGCAATGACGATGGCAGCCTGGAAACGCGGATCTGCGTCGCCGATACGGGCATCGGTATTGCCCGGGAAAGCCAGGCCAGGCTGTTCGAAAAGTTTGCTCAGGCGGACAACTCAGTCACTCGCAAATACGGTGGCACCGGTCTCGGCTTGTCCATTTGCGAGCAGCTTTGCAAGCTGCTGGGCGGCGAAATCGGAATGGAAAGCGAACCAGGCGAAGGTTCTCAATTCTGGTTTACGATACGCTGCCGCCCGGGAAGCGCCGAAAAGGTGGGCGCATTGATCCAAGAGCGCAGCCGTTTTGGCGAAAGTGACATCGTTGCTCGGCCATTGCGGCTTCTTGTCGCCGAAGACGACCGCGTCAACCAAACCATTATTCGGGCCATCTTGGAGAATTCCGGTCACGACTGCGATGTTGTCGCCGATGGTGTAGAGGCCCTGACAGCCGTCGCCTCGGTGCCGTATGACGCGGTACTCATGGATGTACAAATGCCAAATATGGATGGCCTTGCGGCTGCGCGCCGAATTCGTGAACTTCCCGGCCGGATCGGTGCCATTCCCATCGTCGCATTGACCGCCAACGCCATGAGTGGCGACCGCGAGGCCTGCCTGCAGGCAGGCATGGATGACTATGTTGGCAAGCCGATCAACAAAAGAGAGCTTTCGGCGGCGCTTGCACGCATCAAGCCCAGGAACCTTGACGACGAAACGGACAGCCCAAAACAAGTGCCAGCTATTGCTGCATCGTCGGTCGACGGGACGCCGCCAATCCTCAAGGAGGAACTTCTCTGGGAATTGGCCGACCTGGTTGGATGGGAACGTCTTTCCGGACTGTCCGCGACCCTGGCCACGGACGTTTTCAAAAGAAACGACGTTGTAGCCGATGCGGCTAAGGCGGGAGACCTGACGTTGATGGGCCGGCAAGTTCATTCCCTGAAAAGCGCACTGGGACAGTTCGGGGCAGCCCGCGCCGAGGAGCTGGCAGCTGAAATAGAGGCGTTGTGTAGAGGCGGGCATGATGACCGCGCCAGCAAACTGGTTCCTCAACTGATCACCCTATCGGAACAGTCGGTTGCCCAAATTCGGCAGTGCATAGCCTCAAACATGATCTCGGCGAAATAGGCCCATCGGATTTCCAGGCCCTGAACCGGATTACCAGCCTTAAATCGACATTACCGCCGCCGCGAGAAATTCTCTACAATCAGCTCTCAATACGGGGCGGAGATGATGACGGCGCACGACGATACCCAATTGGGCGATACCCAGGTCCCGGACGGCTCGGCGGCAGAAGCTGAAAAGCTATTGCACGTGGTGCGGCAATTGTCGCAAGAGCTGCGTCCCCACGGCCCCGCATTGGGCACGGTTACGCTGGACAGCGCGCTGGACAGGGATTTGGGGCTCGACAGTCTGGGTCGCGTGGAGCTTCTAACCCGGCTGGAACGGGATTTCGACGTTACCCTGCCAGAGCAGCAGGTGGTCAATGCGGATACACCCAGAGACCTGCTGCGGGCGCTTCAGGGTGCTCAGGGGCGCGAACAGATAACAGG
>CAYFPL010000002.1:179437-503138 GCA_964344935.1 uncultured Rhodospirillaceae bacterium | reverse complement strand
GCATAGAGGATTTGGCCTTGGGCGAGGCCGCCGCGCCCGAGGGGGCCCGCACCCTGATCGAGGCGCTACAGTGGCATGTCGAGGCGCATCCCGACCGTCCCCATATTCGCCTTTATAGCGATCAGGACGACGGCGAGATCATCACCTATGCCGAACTCTGGGCAGAGGCGCAAAGAACAGCGGCCGGCCTACGGGAAAGGGACTTGGGCCAGGGCGACTCAGTCGTCATCATGTTGAACACCGAGCGGGCCTATTTCACCACCTTCATGGGCGTGCTGCTGGCCGGTGGGGTGCCAGTGCCCATTTATCCTCCGGCGCGGCCCAGCCAGATCGAAGAACATCTGCGCCGCCATGTGGCGATCGTGGACAATTGCCGGGCGGCGATCATGGTCACCATGCCCGAAGCGAAACGGTTGGCCGGCCTGCTGCGAAGCTTGGCGGCGACGTTGCGCCATGTGGTGACACCAAGTGAGATCACAGCGGCGCCAGGGACGACGCTGCCGCTGCTCCGCGCCCAGGGCGAGGACACGGCATTTCTGCAATATACTTCCGGCAGTACAGGCACCCCCAAGGGCGTGATCCTGACCCATGCCAACCTGCTAGCCAATATCCGCGCCATGGGCGAGGCGCTAGAGGTGACATCCGATGACGTGTTTGTCAGTTGGCTGCCGCTTTATCACGATATGGGATTGATCGGGGCCTGGCTTGGCAGTCTCTATTACGCCATCCACCTTGTCATCATGCCGCCCTTGGATTATCTCGCCCGGCCGCAACGCTGGCTCAGGGCCATTCACCGTTATCGTGGCACAATTTCGGCGGCGCCGAATTTCGCCTACGAACTTTGCCTCAAGCGGCTCAAGGACGAGGATCTGGCTGGCATCGACCTTTCATCCTGGCGCATCGCGGCCAACGGGGCCGAGGCGATCAGTCCCGCGACATTGGACAAATTCATCGACCGCTTCGCCGATTTCGGCTTCCGGCCTGAAACCATGTTCCCGGTCTATGGCCTGGCCGAGAGCAGCGTAGGTCTGGCTTTCCCGCCCATGGGTCGGCCACCGCGGATCGATCATGTCAGCCGTGCGCCGCTGATGAACACCGGCCGTGCCGAACCGGCTGCGGAGGGCGACCCCCATGCGCTGTTGTTTGTTGGTTGCGGACTGCCGCTGCCACGCCACCAGATCCGGGTGGTTGACGATGCCGGGCGCGAGTTACCCGATCGTCAACAGGGCCATCTGCAGTTCCAGGGACCCTCCGCCACCAGCGGCTATCTGCGGGCGCCGGAGAAGACCGAAGAAATGTTCGATGGTGCCTGGCTGGATTCGGGCGATCTGGCCTATATCGCCGACGGTGAGCTATTCATCACCGGCCGCAGCAAGGACATCATCATCCATGCCGGCCGCAATCTGTACCCTGAAGAAATCGAGGCCGAGGTCGGCAAAGTGGAAGGCATTCGGGAGGGCCGGGTCGCCGTATTCGGCAGCCATGACCCTGGCTCGGGAACGGAACGCCTGATCGTATTAGCGGAAAGCCGGGAAGAGGATGGTGAACGACGCACGGCCATCGGTCGGGATATCAACGGCATCGTCACAGACCTGACCGGGTCACCCGCCGATGACGTGGTCCTGGCGCCACCGAACACGGTGCTGAAAACCTCCAGCGGCAAGATTCGCCGCGCCGCCAGCCGGGAGGTCTACGAATCTGGTGCTATTGGAAAGACGCAAAGTGCGGTTTGGCTGCAGCTGCTGCGCTTGGCGGTCTCGGCGCTGCCACAGCGCCTGCGCCGCCTTCGACAGACCATGGGCGCAGCCTTCTACGGGGGTTATTGTTGGTTCGTATTCGCCGCCGTGGCGGTGCCGCTCTGGTTCTTGCTGGCCGTGTTGCCGTCTCTCAAATTCCGGTGGCGTCTCAGCCATCACGCGGTAAGAGCTGCGTTTCGTTTGACCGGCCTGCCCTTGTCCGTCTCTGGATCGCAACCGGATAATGGAGACCACGTTCTGGTCTGCAACCACCAAAGTTATCTGGACGCATTTGTCTTGGTCGCCGCCCTGCCACAGCCGGTGTCTTTCGTGGCCAAAGGTGAACTGGCCGGCAACATCTTCACAAGGGTCTTGCTGCAGCGTCTAGGCGCCGAGTTTGTTGAGCGCTTTGATAGCGCCGCGAGCGTCAGGGATGCCCAACGTCTGGCCGAGCGCGAAGCGGAGGCGCCGCCCTTGTTGTTTTTTGCTGAAGCCAGTTTCGAGCGGATGCCGGGTTTGCGGGCTTTTCGCCTAGGCGCCTTCGAAGCTGCGGTGGCGGCTGGACAGCCGGTGGTGCCCATGGCTTTGCGCGGCAGCCGTTCCGTGCTGCGGGACGGGACCTGGCTGCCCCGACGCGGCGCCTTTCGGGTCATCATTGGCGAAGCTATCGAGCTGCAACCGGAAGACAGCGCAGACGCATTCAGGGCCGCCGTATCACTGCGGGATCGGACCCGTTCGTGGATCCTGCGCTATTGCGGAGAGCCTGATATGGCCCAGGAGCGCCTGGCGCTGCTGGATCGGGACAGCCCGCCGACATAGGCGCCATTCGCTAGGCTTGCGATACCCGCGATATGATCTCCTGGTAGGCAGCTTCGGCCAAATCCCGCATCTCGTCGTCGTTGCGATCCTGGATGGGATGGGGCACGAAGACCATCGCCGCATCAAAGCCCAAGGATTCCGCCTGGGCGGCGGCGGCGGGAATGAATTCAGTGGAGGCTACGCCGACGCCGGGGATGCCGCGCTTCTCAAGATCCGTGATGTCATGCATACAGCACGACGTGCACGAACCTCAATCGGCAAGGCCTTCGACGACGATGTCAACCTCATCGGCGATCTGCTGCTTCAACTCCGCCGGCGCAACGCGGGTAAACGTGGGCTTGCTATAGCGTTTGACCGTTATGCCCTTCTCGCTCAGCATTGCATCCAGGCGGTCGAGGAAGATATCGCCCCGCGGTTTTGAAATATCCAAGAGCCCGACTGTCAGTCCGTCCAGACTCTCCGGCCTGGGCAGCAACTGGCGCCGGGCCGGTTCCTGCTCGGACGTGGGGTCGAGCATGATGGTTTTATCACTCATTCCGTTATCTCCTTTGTGACAGGAATGGATCCGGTTTCGCCGCTGGCGGCCCAGCCGCCGATGACGGCCGAGAACATGCCCGCACCGCCGCCGGCGCGGACGATATTCAGACCGCCGGGGCGGAATTTCGGCCAGCTTTTGTCAGCCATTTTGGCGGGGATACCCTCTGCGATGCCGCCGGCGCCAACGATTAGGTCTTCGCCAGGGATCATCAAAAGTTCATCCAACTCTTCCTTCAACCTTGCCTTGGACCAGCCGGCGTTGACGAAGGTGCGCTCGTGCTCTGGCGAGACTACCAGGAAGGCATCGCCGGCCATCACGTATTTCGGATGATCCACGATGCGCAGGCAAGCCGCGAAGGTGCGCGCCAGCGAGGTGGGCTCGCGGGATTTCTGATCCGAAATGGCCTGTACGCCGTCACCGGCGAATAGGGTGACGGTGGAGGCGTCGGGCGAAAAACCGCGCTCCACCGCAAGGGACTCCCAGTTGGAGCCTTCTTCATCCTCGGCGAAGCAAAAGGTGTACTTGCCCGGATTGCCCATGCAGGCCCGGTCTATGCCGCCCGGTTTGCCGCCGCCCACATTGCGGATCACCAGTTGCAGGGCGCGGCCGATGGTGGCGTTGGCTCGGTTGCCCTGGCCCAGTGCATTCTCCCGCGCGTTCATACCGATCTTGCGTCTGATGGGGCCGTTCACGACAACCATGGGGCCAGCGAACATGGTGGTGCACAACAAACCGTGCATACAGAATTCTTCGATCAGTGCGGCCTCTACCGCCGCCAGGACCACGGGCATGTATTCCGGCTTGCAGCCCGCCATGACGGCGTTGATGGCCACCTTTTCCACTGTGCAAGGCGCCAGATCGGGGGGGACCAGGCCGACCACCTCATCCGGCGAGCGTTTCGTGCCTCCCAACATACGGTAGACCCGCGCCGGCGTCGGCGGCACAACCGGCAGGCCGTCGCTCCATTCACGCTCGAAACAGGCCTCGATCTCGTCTTCCAAGGGAGCGACCTCGATCCTGCGGGAGACGATCGGCAGATCACCGAACCGGACAGCCAGTTCCTCTGCGATGCCCGGCTCAACACTCTTTGAGCCGCAGCCAGGCCGAAAGCCGGGCAAGTCCGCGCCCAAGTCCGTTATGCCGGTGAAAGCCTGCCATTCGTCCCGCACCCAACCGACCACACGCGCCACTTCGGCGCCGTTCTCCATACGCACGACCGTCGGCACCGTCTCGATATCCAGGTTGAACGATGTCTCGAGCTCGCGGTCATCCAGCACGTCGTCCACGCTGGCCGGAAAGGCGGGATCGTCCTGGCTATAGACGGCCATGCCGTCCGCCGCCAACTGGGCCAGTACCGGTTCGATCAGGACGCAGGTTTCGCAGTCCCGTTTCACCACCGCGACGAGGCCATTTTCAACTGTCTTCATGGGCGCCAAGGGTAGTCAATTTGCGATACAGTGTCGATCACGGATAGGAGGGATCAGATGGCGGTATTGGAACAGGAGCGCAAGGACGAGGTGGCCCTGGTGCGATTGAACCGGCCCGAAGCACGCAACGCCCTGAACCCGGAACTGATCGTGATGCTGGCGGCATGTTGGGAGACATTGCAGGCAGACGAGGCGGTCCGCGCCGTGGTTCTGACCGGTGCCCCTGGCTCGACATTCTGTGCCGGTTTTGACCTGGGCCGGTTCATACCGCTCTACACCGGCGCCCGCGAGGCCGAGGATGAATGGGACCATGCCATCGTCTCCGACCCGGGCCTGCCCGGCCGCGCCACGCTGCGTGATTTTGACCTGGGCAAGCCGTTGATCGTTGCCGCCAACGGTCATGCCATCGCCGGCGGCATGGAAATGCTTCTGGCGGGCGATTTGCGCGTTGTTGCTTCCGGCGCCCGACTGGGCCTCTCGGAGACCAGGTTGGGCCTGATCCCGGCCATGGGCGGCACGGCCCGTCTGGCTCGTCTGGTTGCCCCGGCCCTGGCCTCGGAAATGCTGTTAACCGGCAACCCCATCGATGCGGATGCAGGGCTTGCGGCCGGTTTGGTGAACTATGTGGTCGGCGCGGAGAAGATAGAGGGCGTCGCCATGGAACTGGCTGCAACCGTTGCGGCAAACGCCCCACTGGCCGTGCAGGCCGCGCGCAAGGTCATGCGCCGAGCCGCCGATTTGAGCGAGGCGGACGCCCTGGATCTGGAACGGGCGGAAGCCGAAAGGTTGGCCGGTACCGAAGATGCCCGGGAAGGGCCGCTGGCCTTCATGGAGAAACGGGCACCGGTCTTCAAGGGGCGTTGAAGGCTTCAGGAAAATTCCTGGCGCGCATTCCGTATATCAGTCTGGGCGAAATCATTGCCTTTGAACAGTAGGGGCAAATCCATGTCCCTGGCCAATGCATACGAAAAACAATCGCTAAAGTTCAAGACGGCGGGTTGCCCGGTCCCTTTGCCGAATCTCCGAAACGCGACAAATGCAATCTCTGCCGTACGGCGCGATACATTCACAACTTCAACCTCTGCGTCCGCCAAGAATTCATCGACGGATCGATCCGCGATGGTACCCAATCTATTATGCATCACCATGGACGCTTCCAGCATCGTGGCCGCGCTTAAATAGCAG
Organism: uncultured Rhodospirillaceae bacterium; assembly: GCA_964344935.1. Classification (GTDB taxonomy): domain Bacteria; phylum Pseudomonadota; class Alphaproteobacteria. The sequence continues at coordinate 497,433 of CAYFPL010000002.1, read as the reverse complement.
TTTTCGGAAACTTCCACGATCGTCGAGAACAGCCGCGCTTCCGGCTCGCCACACAATATGGCAACGACAGCGGACGAATCTACGACAATCATTTGGGAAGACCGAATTCGTCGTACCCAATTATTTCGTCAGGCGTTCGGTCATCATAGACAGGCAGACTGGAATAGTATTCAGCCAAGCGGTTGAGTTTGTCGGCAATACCTTTCCGACGATCGGATTTTTCGCAGCGTGCCAGACGCTCCTTGATCGCCGTCTTGACAGCCTTGGTCATGGTCTCGCCGGTGAGATCGGCTAACTTCCGGGCCAGTTCGTGTGTTTCATCATCCTTGATGTTGAGTGGCATCGGATCTTCCTCCTTTCCTCCAAAATAGGAGGAAGATCCGATATTTCAACCACGCAGGACGGCGCCTGTAGCCTTTTCCACCGCCGCGACGATCTTGGCGGCGATGGCCTCGATCTCCGGGTCGGTGAGGGTGGCTTCCGTGGGTTCCAGCCGGGCCGTGATGGCGACGGATTTCTTGCCGTCGTCTATGCCGGCACCCGTATAAATATCGAAGATGTTGACCTCGGCAATCAGGTTTTTGTCGGCGCCCTTGGCGGCGCGGAGGATGGCGTCGGCGGCTGTGCCGGCGTCCACCACAAAGGCGAAATCGCGCTGTACTGATGGCAGGTCGCTGACCAGAAGCTTGTCACGGTTGCGGGAGGCCTTGGCCTTGGGCTGGGGCGCGTTCTCGATGAAGACCTCGAACCCGACCATAGGGCCTGTCACGTCCAACCGGTCCAGGATGCGCGGGTGGATCTCGCCGAATGCGGCCAGAACGTTCTTAGGACCCAAACGCATAACCGCAGAGCGGCCCGGATGGTACCAACCCGGCGCCTCCTGGGCGATCTGCATGCTTAGCGTGGGCGCGCCGATGGCGTCCAGAACCGCCAAGGCATCCGCCTTGGCATCATATGTATCGACGGGCCGCGGCCCTTGGGCCCAATGGCGGCGGGCATCCTGGCCCCGACGCACGCCGGCGGCGACGAAATCTTGCCCCGTGGGCGTAGGGTCACGGAACTGGGGACCGACTTCGAACAAAGCGACGTCTTCATGGCCGCGATCCACGTTGCGGCCCACCGCGAGGATCAAATTGCCCAGCATGGAAGGGCGCATGGCGTCCAGTTCCGATGATATGGGATTGGCCAACAGCATTTCTTCGCCGCCGCCGCCGAACAGTTCTGCAAAACGGCGCGGCATGAAGGACCAGGTGACGCATTCCACCATGCCACGCACCGCCAGGGCGCGTTTGGCGACGGGCCGGCGGCGCTGCATGGTTGTCAGGGCCGGCTTGGCGGTGACGTTGATGCGGGGCAGGGGAGTGGATTCAATGCGGTCGAAACCGGCGATGCGGGCTACCTCCTCGACGATATCCGCTTCGCCGTCGATATCGGTACGCCAGGTGGGCGCGGTTACCTGCCAGTTCGCACCATTCTCATCGATGCCGAAACCCAGATCCGAGAGAATCTTCCTTTGTTCATCTTCAGCCACATCGATGCCGATCAATTCCTCGACCCGCGCGGGGCGGAAAGCCACCACCTTGGCCGGCACATCAGGACTGCCGGCCAGGACCGTATGTGAGGCTTCGCCGCCGCACATCTCCAACACCAGCCGGGTTGCGACCTCTATTCCGGGGCGCACCATGGCGGGATCGACGCCGCGCTCGAAGCGGTAGCGGGCATCACTCTCGATACCAAGACGCCGGCCGGTGGAAGCGGTCCGATGGGGATCGAACAGGGCCGCTTCCAGGAACATTTCCGTGGTTTCGTCGGTACAGCCCGAGACTTCACCGCCCATGACGCCGCCGAGGCCCTCGGCTTCCTGGTCGTCGGCAATGACGGTAATTTCGCCGTCAAGTTCGTATTCCTTGCCGTCCAGCGCCAACAGGGTTTCGCCGGGCCGGGCCATGCGAGCCTGGATATCACCATTGACCTTGGCGGCATCGAACACGTGCAAGGGGCGGCCAAGGTCGTAGGTGACATAGTTGGTCATGTCCACGAGGGCCGAGATGGGCCGCAGTCCAACGGCAGTCAGGCGCCGGCGCATCCATTCCGGCGCCGGGCCGTTGGTGAGGCCCCGAAAATGACGGCCCAGGAAACAGGTGCAGGCTTCCTCATAACCCGCTTCGAAGTTCAGGGTCACGTTGATCGGGCTGTCGTACGTGCCTTCGATGGGCGTTGCGTCCAACGGCTTCAAGGTACCCAGGCCGGCCGCGGCCAGATCACGGGCGATGCCGCGGACGCCCAGGCAGTCCTGCTTGTTCGGTGTGACCTTCAGGTCGATCACGGGATCGTCCAGGCCGGCTACTTCGGCGAACGGTGCGCCCACGGGCGCATCCTCGGGCAGGTCGATGATGCCTTCATGTTCGTCGCTCAGACCCATTTCCCGTTCGGAACAGAGCATGCCGTTGGAATCCTCGCCACGAATGTTAGACGGCTTTAGAACCATGCCCGTACCGGGGATTGTCGTGCCCGAGGGCGCGAAGACGCCTTTCATGCCAGTGCGGGCGTTGGGGGCGCCACAGACCACCTGCACCTGTTCGCTGCCCGTATCCACGATGCAGACGCGTAAGCGGTCGGCATTCGGATGTTGTTTGGCCTCGACCACGTAGCCCACCGTGAATGGCGCCAGATCGGCGGCGCGGTCGTCCACGCCTTCCAATTCCAGGCCGGTGGCGGTTAGTTTGTCAGTGATTTCCGTCAAGGTGGCATCTGTTTCCAGATGATCCTTGAGCCATGAAAGCGTGAGCTTCATCGTGACAGCCCTCCCGACATGGTGGGCACATCCAACGGGACAAAACCATAGTGATGTAGCCAGCGCAGATCACAATCAAAGAAGGCGCGTAGATCGGGTATGCCGTATTTCAGCATGGCGATCCGGTCTATGCCCATGCCCCAGGCAAAACCCTGCCATTCAGCCGGGTCCACGTCACAGGCTTCCAGCACCCTGGGGTTGACCATGCCGCAGCCCAAGATCTCAAGCCAGTCATCGCCCTCGCCAATACGGACGTTGCCGCCTTCGAAGCTGCAGCCAATGTCCACTTCCGCGGATGGTTCAGTGAAGGGGAAATAACTGGGACGAAAGCGCATGCGTAGGTTCTCCACCTCGAAGAAGGCTTCGCAGAAGGCCTGCAATGTGCCTTTCAGGTGTCCCATATGTATATCCCGGCCGATTACCAGGCCTTCGATCTGGTGGAACATGGGCGTATGGGTCTGGTCCGAGTCGGAACGGTAGGTGCGGCCCGGCACGACGATGCGATGGGGCGGCGGCGTTTCCTGCATGGTGCGGATCTGCACGGGAGACGTATGCGTGCGCAGCACCATGGGCATACCGTCTTCCCGTTCCGGCAAATAGAAGGTGTCCTGCATCTGACGGGCGGGATGCTCCGGCGGGATGTTCAGGGCTGTGAAGTTATGGAAATCGTCTTCGATATCCGGCCCTTCCGCGATGGTGAAGCCCATATCGGCGAATATGGCGGCGATTTCGTCCATGACCTGGCTGATGGGATGGATGCGCCCCTGTGGCTGCTGGCGTACGGGCAGGGTAACGTCGATGCTTTCCGTGGCCAGGCGCGCTTCCAGTTCCGCTTCGTGCAGGGTTTCCTTGCGCGCCTCGATAGCGTCGGCAACGGCTTCCTTGACTTTGTTCAAGGCCGCACCCGCCTCGCGCCGATCCTCGGGTGGCAATTGGCCCAAATTCTTCATCTGCGCCGTGATCCGGCCCTTCTTGCCAAGGGCTGCGACCCGCACGGCCTCTAGCGCGGCCATGTCGGCGGCGCTTGCCACATCGGCCAACAGCTCGTCCTGCAGTGATTGATTGTCGGTCGTCATGTTGTCTCTTTCCCGCACTATTTGCGCGGCATGATGGAAATGAAAATGGGGTCCGTCGAAGGACGGGCCCCAATCTCAAAACGTCGCAATTTCCGGGGCCCGATCTTGAGATCGAAGTCCCTGTCCTCCCGGCTTAGGCCAGCGCGGCCTCCGCCTGATCGACCAGGGCCTTGAACGCCTCAGGCTCGCGGACTGCGAGGTCGGCCAGAACTTTCCGGTCCACCTCGATGCCCGCCTGCTTGAGGCCGCTCATAAATCGGGCGTAGTTGACGCCGTGTTCCCGGCTGGCCGCATTGATCCGCTGGATCCACAGGGCCCGGAAGGTGCGCTTGCGCACGCGCCGGTCACGGTAGGCGTATTGCCCGGCCTTATCGACGGCCTGCTTGGCGACCCTGATGGTGTTCTTGCGACGGCCCTGATAACCGGACGCCTTGGCCAGAACCTTTTTGTGTTTGGCGTGAGAGGTCACGCCGCGTTTTACGCGCGCCATTTGCTAATTCTCCCCGCCTAGCCGTAAGGCATGAATTTCTTGATGATTTTGGCATCCGCCGCCGACATGATCGTGGAGCCGCGATGTTCGCGGATCTGCTTGTTGGTGCGTTTGATCATGCCGTGCTGCTTGCCGGCTTGCTGTCGGCGGACCTTGCCGGACGCCGTCAGCCGAAAGCGCTTTTTTACGCTCGACTTGGTCTTCATCTTGGGCATTTCGATCCTCCTCTCGGGTCGGATGAAGTCAAAAAACATGGCGGCCGGGCATGCCCCGGGTTTCAACCCGCGCCGGCGCGCCAAAGATGCTCAGAGCGGCGGTTTATAGCGCTGCGCCGCATTTCGTGCAACAGCCTAATTCGGCGGATCGGCAAGAAAATGGGCGCGGAATTCAAATGATTTCCGCGCCCAAATTCACCTTCCGACCGCCGAAGGCGGCCGCAGTTTTCGGCCTAGCGGACCGCCATGGGCGAGCCGTGGGAGCCGGTGCCGCCGCGGATCGGCGAGGGCGTATAGATGTAGGCAAATACCCAAGCCTTGTCGTCGGCCAGTTGTTTCAGGCGCAAATTCTCCTGATTGACGATGCCGTGACGGGTCTGCAGATAGTTGTGCACACAGAACGCACAGGCAGGCTCGTTCGGATAGGGAACCGGGTCGGTGGCGGCCCAGCTGTCGCCGCCCGTAACGCCGGCCTTCACTTCTTCCGCAACCCAGCGGGCAACATCCATGCAGATGCCGGGCTCACCGGCATTATAGGCTGCCGGATCTTCCCAGTATTTTTCCCAACCGGTGCGGAACATGATGGCATCGCCGTTCTCGAACTTGAAATCGGCCATACCTTGCATGGACAGCGCCTTCTTGACGTCGGCCATAGAGGCGCATTCGCCCGCCTTCATGGCTTCGACACCGCGGGCCGCGGCCAGATCGATCAGGATGCCACGTCCGAAGATGGGATGCAGATGCTCGATACCCAACTTTTTCAGGCCATAGCCGCTGGCCATTTCCGTCTCGGTGAAGCCGTTGTAATAGCGCATGTTGTCCATGTCGCCATTCGCACCGACCTGCACACCCACATGGCCCAGGCCGTCAAACTGGGTGCCGGCCTGTCCAATTTCGGTAGCCAGGAACTCATCATGATAAATGATGGCGTTGGAACCGAATGGGCCGCCCGTGGGCGTGCCGGGGATGCGCAAGACGAACTTGCGGTCGCCGAACATGGGCATCTTGGAGTGATAGTCATGGCCAAGGCGATAGACCTTGCCGGTCTTGATCAAGTCAGAACCGCGTTTGACCACGTCCGCCCTGGTATACCAGTTGGTGGAACCCGCCTGGTCGCCCTTGCCCCAGATTGGGTGCGGCCACCATTTCGAGCCCATGGGCGTTTCCATGTTGTTGCCATCGACCCACGGTTTTCCGGCACACTGTTTCCAATCGTCCTTACAGGCCGCCTGCGCCTGGCCGCTCATAGCGAGCATGCCGGCCATGGCCACAGTTGCAATCAGAATTCGCTTCATATTCCGTCCTCCCACTTATTGAAATTCTCGTTTTACGCGGTACAGGTACGTGAAGAGTTGGCACCTTAAGGACCGGCGCCCATTCCAAGGCTAAGTTCCATCGCCCTGCATTGCAAGGCTGGCTGGCCGTTATTCCTCCGCATCATTGGCGCGGCGTGCCTCGGCCAAGGCGCTTTCCCACGCCGCCTCGGTGGCGATTTCCCGCGTCCAGGGCCGCATAACCGACGCCGCCTGGGCATCCCGCAGAAGGCGCTCGAGAGGGAATTGCTTGAGCAGCGCCCGACCGCCGCAGACCCGGATGGCCTCCTGCGAGACATCCACCACTGTGCGCTGAACCATGACGTGAGCGGCCCGGGCCCTTTGCCGGATCTCGTGGGTCGGGGTCAGTTTCGCTTCCGAGACGGAACGCAGGTAAAGCGCGCGGGCCGCTTCCACTTTGAACAACATATCGGCAATTGAATTGCCCATGACCGGTCCCACAGGACCCTTCGCCGGTGCGCCCGGCACGCCGCCGGTCAGGTAATCCAACGTAAAAGCATAGGCACGCTGCATGATGCCGAGAAATGTGGCTGAAAACAGCAACGGGCCGTGGGCGGATTTAAGATAGAGACCGCCAAAAACGCCGGGGGGCAGGATTTCGCCGTCATCGGGAACGAAGACGTCCTTTAGTTCCATGTTGCGGCTGACAGTGGCCCGCATGCCGATGGCATCCCAGTCTCCAGAAAAAACCACGCCTTCCGCCTCCCGGGGAACCTTTAGATAGAGGGTGCGTTCGATGAATTCGCCATCCTTGTTCAGGATCGCCGGGGTCGCGAAGTAGTCCGCCGCGTCCGATAGGGAGACAAAGAATTTCCGCCCGTTCAGGCGATAGCCTCCTTCGACCTTATCGGCCGTTGTGCCAAAGCGCCGACCGCCGACAGTGAATATCTGATCCGTCTCGCCCTCTTCCACCGGTTCGCTGTGGGGTTGGCCATAGAAAACGCCGTTCTCGACCACTTCACGAAAATTCTGTGCCCGCAGTTCCTCGTGCCGGCGGCGCTTCTCCTCACTCATCTCGTGAGCGTCGGCCATCTCTCCCATCATCAACATGGTCAGGCAATGCATGTTGAAGGTCAGGGCGGTGGAGGCATTGCCCTGGGCCAACTGCTCGGAGACCAGGCAATAGGTCTCCAGATCCGCACCCAAGCCGCCATATTCTTCCGGCACACAGAGGCCTAAGAAGCCCTCATCGCGCAGGTCGTCATAGTCCTCGAACGGGAAGCTTGCCTGACGGTCCAGCACATCGGCGCGTGGGGCAAAGCGGTCCATGGCCAACTCCCGCGCCTTTTCAATCAAGGCTGCTTGACGCGCTGTTGGCTGCATGTCCATTCAATCTACTCCCCTACCTGGACGACATACGCACTGCTATTCAGATCAGTGCTGGCCGACAACCAACATGCGCCACCGCCGGAACAAGCCGGCGATATTGAAGGCGGATATGATACGGATCAGCTCCCGGCTTCTGGCTTCCTTTGCCGCGGACACTTCAGGTTCGAATTCCTCTATGACCGTGCACATTTCCTAGTCTCCTTTTTTGGCCCCTGGTGCCCCTCCCGCGATGGTGCTGAAGTGCCCTTTGGCCTGCAGACTTTCGAAAAAATCCGCTTCGTAGGCCTGTTCGGGTGCGGCGCGCACTTCGGCGTCGAGGGCCTGGGCATCGTCACCCACCAGTATACGCCAACGTTCATTTCGCACCCCGTCGAGAATGATAGTTGCGGCCTCGTCAGCAGACGTCGGCGCATGGTCGCGGAAATCCTCGCCGCGTTGTTTTACGGCGGCGCGGATGGCATCGTCGGGGACGTTATCCACGGGCAGGCCGCGATGGATCAGACGTTGACGGATTTTCGCCACCTCCTCCGCCGGCAATTCCATGGCATCCGGCATGCCCTGTATCCGCCCCGTATTGACGGCGATGTTGGTGCCGATATGGCCGGGCATGACCACCGAGACCCGGACGTGGGGGGCGTGAATACGCAGATCCTCGATCAAGGCTTCGGAAAATCCCTTCACTGCGAACTTGGCCGCGCAATAGGCCGTGTGCGGCATGCCGGGCCCCAGGCTGGCCCAAAAACCGTTGACGGAAGATGTGTTGATCAGATGCCCATCGTCGGCGGCGACCAAAAGGGGCATGAAGACGCGGCCCATATTGTAGACGCCGTACCAGCAAACATTGAAGGTGCGTTCCCAGACTTCCCGGTCGTCGGTCAAGAAACTGCCGCCGCCGCCGATGCCGGCGTTGGCGAAGACAAGGTTGACGCTATCGGCGGCGTGGACCTCCAACAATTCTTCGCTGAAGGCCTCAACCGCCCCCTCATCCGAAACATCGCAAACATGGGTAGATATTGAGATCTGGCCATTGGCGGCGCTGCAAAGAGCCTCGGTTTCGGCCAAGGTTTCAGTCGACAGATCGCACAGGGCCAAATGACAACCCTCGCCGGCCAGCTGTTCCGCCAAGGCACGGCCAATACCCGAACCGCCACCGCTGATGACCGCCAATTTTCCGTCGAAATCCTTCATCCCTGCGCCTCCCGATTATTTCCGGGCAGCTTGGCGCGATGGCTTAGCCAGCGCAACAGGAGAGTTTGGCAATGTCCTTTTCAAAGGCCTGGGCAGCCAGTTTCAGGCCCTCCACCGTGGTCAAATAGGGAAAAATCATCTCGGCCAAATCCACATAAGTCAGGCGTTGGCGGATCGCCAGGGCGGCGGTCTGGATCGCATCGGCGCCCTCGGGTGCCAGGATATGCGCCCCCAACAGGCGCTTGGTGGAGCGTTCCGCCACCAGTTTGATCAAACCGCGGGTATCCCGGGCAGCGAGGGCCCGGGGCACGTAGTCCAGGGGTAGCAGGGAGGTCACGACGTCATGCCCGGCGGAGCGCGCCGCCGCTTCCGTCAGGCCGACGGTCGCCACCTGTGGGTCCGTGAAGACCACCGCCGGCATAGCTTCGTTGTCGTATCCCAGGCCATCGCCGTTCAGGGCATTCAGGGCAGCGATCCTGGCGCCATAGGCGGCCATATAGACGAATTGGTCTTTGCCGATCACGTCACCCGCGGCATAGACGCCAGGGCGGCTGGTGCGCATGTGCTTATCAACAACGACCCCGCCGCCCGCCTTGGTTTCGATGCTGGCGGCGGGCAGTTCAAGGCTGTCGGTATTGGGCTGCCGGCCGGCGCTAAGCAACAGGCATTCCGCCCGCAATGTGCGGCGGCCGGCATCCGACAGATTGACATGCAAGGCGATGCCGCATTCGTCGGGGACGATGCATTCGTAGGCGACGCCGTTGAGAACTTCGATCCCTTCATCCCGTAGATAGCCCGTCAAGGCATCGGAAATCTCCGGCTCGCCGTGTGGCAGCAAACGGGAACGGCAGGCGACGGTGACCATGACGCCGGCGCGCGCCATCATTTGCGCCACCTCGCAGCCGATGTAGCCGCCGCCGATGAAAAGCACGGACCGCGGCAGCCTCGTCAGTTCGAAGGCGCTGGTCGATGTGAGATAGGGCAGGCCGTCTATGCCAGGGATGTCGGGTATGCTGGCCCGGGAACCGGTAGCTATGACGGTCTTCTTCGCCGCCAGGGGCTTGTCCCTGAACAGCAGGCCGTCGGCGCAGAACTTGGCCGTGCCATCGAGATAGTCGATACCTTGGTGGTTCTCCAACTGATCGAGGTATTTGCTCTGACGAAGAGATTCCACCAGCGCATCCTTTTGCGCGACCACCTTTCCCCAGTCCGCCAAATTCCCACTCGCGCGGATACCGTCAAAGCGGCCGGCGTTGGCCTGATAAAGAGATTCCGTCGCCCGGATCAGGGTCTTGGACGGCACGCAGCCCACATTGACACAGGTGCCACCGATCGTGCCGTGGCCGATCAAGGCCACCCGGGCGCCTTGTTCGGCTGCAGTGATGGCGGCGGAAAAACCTGCGGAGCCGGCCCCAACAACGGCCAGGTCGTAATTTGCGCCGTCTTCTACGCCGTTCATGCCTCGTCTCCTGACGCCTTCGGTTGCGCTCTTTGCCGCAGAACGAGCGCGAGTACCGTCAAACCGGCAAATCCAGCCAGCGCGGGCAGCAGGACGAGATCCAGCCACGCCCCGACAAGTGAAGAGAGTCCGATTGCCGCCAACACCACCACCAGCGCCGGCGTGAAACAGCACACCGCCAAAACGACTGTTCCAACCACGCCGATGCCCAATAACCTATTGGGATTTCGCCAATTCGCCATTTTTCGGCCCCTATTGAAATCTCTGGTATTGTAGAACCTGTAGTGACTACGGGTACAAGGTGAAACATGAACCATCACGCGGACGTTATGGCTGTCTCCATCGGGAGGTTATCTGAACGCAGCGGCGTGCACCTGGAAACGGTGCGCTATTACGAACGGATTGGAATCATGCCGGTACCTTCCCGCAACGCCGCCGGTCATCGCCGTTACGACGGTGAGCATCTGAAACGCCTGAAATTCATCAAACGCAGTCGTGAACTGGGCTTTACCCTCAGAGAAGTACGGGTATTGCTAGGGCTGGTGGACGGCGGCGATTATACTTGCGCCGAAGTCCGAGAACTGACCCTCGGTCACCTCCAGGATGTCCGCCGCAAAATCGTAGACTTGCAACGGCTGGAGGCGACATTGGCGGAGATTACAGACAAATGCGCCGATGGCACCATTCCCGATTGCCCCATTATCGAGACACTGTTTCGAGATTGATCGGAGATAGGGGGCCATCGCCGCTGTCAGCCTTATTCGGCGATGAAATCTTCCCAGCGTTCCTCAATTAGGCTGCGGACGAGGGGCATGGCTTCGTTCCGGCCCATGCCGGATTTCAATTCGTCGGAATAAAGGACGGCCAGCATTAGGCGGTCGGCCGGCTGCAGTCTGAACACGAGATCACGCTTGCATGCCAGGCTGGGTCGATAATGGCAGCCATCGCCGGGAAAACCCATGATTTGAAACAGTTTGAGGGGGATGCATTTGCGCCGCTTGCTCTCGGGCATGTCCACGGCGATGGCGACGGCGGCGCCCACGATCGTTTGATCGAATTCATCCACATTCAGCAAACCGAAACAGCCCTTGTCGCCGGGCATTTCCTTGGCCGTGCCCAAGCCGCCGCGAAGCTTTTTCTCCACCTGGGGAAACAGTCGCTGGGGATAGATAACCATACTGACGTTGGCGTCTTCGATGTGCCGTACGACACTGACGGTGATGCCGGTGGCGCCTTGGATATTGAAGCCGACGCGCCCCACCTCGATGGGAAAGGCGCCGGTCTTGCCCCAGCTTTCGGTCTGGAAATGGTAGCGAACGGACCACGTCCAGCGCATGACGACCAGCTTACGGTTGGCCTCCGCCGGGCCAAACACGATCTCCTCGAACTGTTTCGCCACCAACTCCGGGGTGGGTTTCACTACGGTCGGGAACGGCCTGGCACATCCCACCAGGCCAATGACCAGGGTCAGCAAGGCAAAATAGGAGGTCGCGATCCGAAACATTTAGTTCAGCATCAATCGCCCGGTTACAATCCCGAACGGACCAGTGGAAAAACCTCTTCCGACAGCATTTGCATCTCGTCCAGCACCATCTGTTGGGGCATTCCGGGAAACTGCACGCCCATAACGAAATGGTTGACGCCGAAACGGTTGATCAGATCAAGGATTTGTTCGGCGATTTCCGCCGGCGAACCGAACAGGAATCGGTCCTGGACCAGATCTTCGAAATCGACGGCGAAATTATTGTCGCCGGCCGGCATCACCTTGTCCTGGCCCCATTCGTGATAGGCGTTGTACTTGGCTTCCAGATACGGCCGGGCCATGGCCATGGCCTTTTCCCGGGTTTCGGCCACAACGACCTCTCGCATCATGGGGAATTCGGCCGGGAAGGGCTTGCCGCAGGCGTCCAATTCCTGTTTGTAGACCTCCATCTGCCGGGCGATGGTTTCGATGCGGTTGTGGGGGTTGACGAACCAGGCATCCGTAAGGCGGGCGGCGCGTCGAATGGCGATATCGGCATTGGCACCTGTCCAAATCGGCGGCAGGGGTTGTTGCAGGGGCTTGATCGTGCAGGCAGCTTCAATCAGTTCAAAGTGAGAGCCGGACATGCTGACTTTGTCTTCGCTCCAGAGCCGCTTTATGGCTTCGAGCCCTTCTTCCAGGCGCGGCCCGGCCTCGTTGAGCGCGGTGCCGAAGGCGCGGAACTCCACATCCCGGTAACCCACTCCAATACCGAAGATCAGACGGCCACCGGACATTACGTCGATATTTGCGAAGGTCTCAGCGATATCGAGGGGTTTGTGCAGGGGTAGCAAAACCACGCCGGCAATCAAACGCAAGGACGGGGCCTCGTCCATGATGCGGGAGAGAAAGGGGACTTGCTGGAACTCGGTCAAAGGATGGGTGGAATAATGAGAGCCCTTCATGATGGAGGCAAACCCCATCTTTTCGGCCCAGCGCACCTGTTCCAGCATCTCCGCCCAATGGCGCGCCGTATCGCCGCCGACCGGGAACTGGCCCCGGTTCATCAGGCCGAATTGGATCATGCCGTTCCTCCCCATTTAGGCGTGATTGTTTGGCGCGACTGCCAGGCGCCCCCGTCAGGCGAAGATACGATAAAGCACCGTGCCCCGTGCCACCAGCCGGCCGCTGGCGGCATCTGCGACTTCAATGTCATTCCAATACATTTCGTTGTCGCGATGGCCCACATTGCCATAAGCAACCATGTCGCCCTTGGGCGGCGGGGCCAGGACCTGCGCCTGGATCGATGGTGTCGAGGCCTTGAACTTGCCCAGGCCCGTGATCGACCACGAACACATGGCGCCCGCGGTGTCCAGCAAGGCCAGGGCGGCGCCCTCGTGCACACCGCCGTCCAGATCGCCGTTGCTATCCTGCCAGGGCATGACCAGGCGTACCTGGCCGTCGCGCATGAAATCCATGGCAATGCCCCGGCCGCCGATGAAAGGGTTGGCACCGATACGTTCGCCCATGAAACCGGGGTCGACCTCGCCATGATCACCGGCCGCGTTGGGCAGATCGAGGTCATCGCGGCCCTGGCGTCCGCGCACTGCGATGGCGCAATTGGCGATGGCTTTGCATTCGTCGGTGTTCACATCGACGGCGATGAAGCACAATTCCTTGCCCCGGCGCAAAAGCCGCGCCGTCGCGTGTATGTCCTCGCCGATGGCGGCGGCGAGATAGTTGATCTGGAAATCCATGGTATGCCAGGGCCCGGTCTCCGGCCCAAGGATGTGGCGGGCCAGGGCGTGCGCCGCCGTGACAGAGGCCGAGGCGGCGACACCGCCATGCAGGGCGTTGCCGGGATTGGCATTGGCTTCTGAAAACGGCAGGGCGATGGTCGCCGTGTCGTCACGCAGGGCCGCCAGGCTCATACCCAGCGCCTTTGCGTACGGGGACTGGTCGACCCAATCTTGAATATTTTCACTCATGGTTACGCACGTCCTTCAGGATAGGTTGGGTATCAGGCAGGAATGGATGGATTCTTCATTCGGGATTTCCCGGGCCAGCACCTGTATGGCCCGCTCCGCCTGGCGCAAGTCGAAATCATGGGTATGCATCATGGCTAAAGGCGCGGTGCCCGATTGGATCAGGTTGATTGCCTTTTCATAGCCGCTCGAAGTCACCCCGATTACGCCCTTGATGGTGATCTCTTTCATCATGATCTTGTCGGAAACGAATCCGGGAATGTTTTTGTAGCCCTTCATCCCTGCCAGCACGATGGTGCCGCCTGACCGCACGTAACTCAGCGATTCCGCCACCGGTTCCACCGCGTACGACGTGACATCCACGACAATGTCGGCACCCTTGCCGTTGGTAATCTCCCGGATCCGCTGTTTGGCATCCTCGTTCTCCACATCGATGGTGTGATCGGCGCCAAAGGCTTTGGCAATGCGCAATTTTTCGGCATCTGCCGCCAGGCCAGTGACGATAATTTTAGCAGCGCCCGCATCTTTACAGGCCAGAACCGAGGCCAGGCCCCGTTGCCCAGGGCCCAGGATCACGACCGTGTCGCCCGGCCCGGTTCGGGGCACTTCTACCGCCCAGCGGTAGCCGGCGCCGAGCGGGTTAAACATCACGGCAATCTCCGCCGGCAGGGTCTTGTCCATTTTGTGCACGATGGAGTTGCCGTGCACGAACATGTACTCCGAATAGGCTCCCCACAGGCCCGGCTCGTCGCTAAGCGGAATGTAGGAATAGATCCTCCGGTCGTCGCAAAGATGGTAATTGCCGCCCAGGCAGGAAGAACAAAAACGGCAGGACAGCATGGTTTCCACCGCGATGCGGTCGCCTACGTCGACACCCCAACGTCGGGCCGCGCGGTCGCCGATGGCCTCGACGATACCCAGGGGTTCGTGACCCGGCACTGCCGGCATGGGTGCGCGGATGACACCCTCGTATTGTTCATAGTCGCTGCCGCAGATGCCACAGGCCTCCACCCGCATCAGGGCACTGTCTTCGTCGATATCGGGGATCGGGAGGCTCTGCGCCACCAATGTACGCGGCGCTGTCTGCACCATCGCCAGGCTGGTTCGTTGCGCCATTGTTTGATCTTCCCCCGCTCATATGGGCAGCGGTCATTCTAGCTCAGAATTATTCTAACGTGCGTTAGTTTTTTGTTGTCACCCAGACCGGAACGCGTCAACTTGCGGCGGGATATCTGAATATGAGGAGGAGAGCGCCATGGCGGCAGTTGAACCGCGGGTACCCATGCTGGACGAGGATGAGGCGCGCGCCATCGGCAAGGAGGCGGGTGTGCCCTCTACCATGGCGGGCCTCAACGTGTTCCGCATCATGTCGCAACATCCGACCCTAGCGGGCGTGGTGGCGAAGCAACTGGCTATGCTGCTTTATCGCGGCAACAAGCTGGACGACCGCCTGCGCGAACTAATCATCATGCGTATCGGTTGGCGCACTGGCGCCATGTATGAATGGACCCAGCATTGGCATGTTTCCTTGCGCATCGGCCTGACGGAGGAGGAAACCCTTGCCGTGCGCGATCCGGACAATGCCACCTGCCTGGGTCCCGCCGAACGGGCTGTGATCGCCGCCACCGATGATGTCTTGGACAATGGCGCGGTCAGCGAGGAAAGCTGGCAGGCCTGTGCCGAACACCTGCCCAACAATGAAGAACGCCTGGAACTCGTGGCCGCGATCTGTAACTGGAATACCTTCTCGATCCTGTTGAAGAGCCTGAAAATCCCGTTGGAGGACGGCGTGGAAGCCTGGCCGCCGGACGGGGTACCGTCACCGGCCGCTGATTAGCACCGTTTTCAAGGGGAAATGGAGGGCTTGGGATGACTATGAGGCAACAATGGCTGCTGGCCCGCACCCCGCCTGAGGGGTTGCCGGTGCGGGAGGATTTTCAATGGCAGGAAACTGACCTGCCTGACCCGGGCCCCGATCAATTACTTTCGCGAACCATCTACCTCTCTCTCGATCCCTATCAATGGGGTCGGCGCCGCCGCGGGGATGAAAAACCTGGGGAGGTTTGTCACGGTCGTACGGTTTCCCAAGTCTTGAAAAGCAATACCAGCGACTATGGCGAAGGGGACTATCTATTCAATACCAACGGATGGCAAAGTCACGGCCTGACGGGCGAGGGTATCTCCAACTTCAGGTATATGTTCCCTCGCAAACTCGATCCTTCCGTGGCGCCCATCTCCACCGCCATTGGTGTCCTGGGCATGTTGGGACTGACCGCCTATTCCGGCCTGGTGGTGCAGTGTGAACCGAAGGCAGGGGAAACCGTCGTAGTCTCCGCCGCATCGGGCGGTGTGGGTCAGGTGGCGGGGCAGATGGCGAAGATCCTCGGCTGCCGTGTTGTGGGCATTGCCGGACGGGCAGAGAAATGCGCTTTTGTCACCGACGATTTAGGCTTCGATTTCTGCGTGTCGCATTTGAGCGAAGACCTGCCGGGTGATCTGGCGGCGGCCTGTCCCGACGGCATCGACATCTATTTCGAGAATGTGGGCGGCAAATGCTTCGATGCCGTGCTGGGGCTTTTGAACCGGAACGCCCGCATCACCCGCTGCGGCTTGATTTCCCAATATGCCAACACGGACGGCCGCGATGCCGCCGAAGTATGGGCAGAGACAGGCAGCCGGGTATTCGAGAGACAGAACTGTGGCGTCTTTCCCTTGGCGGTGGGCAACTTCGTCGCCGATCACCAGGATGCCTTTCTAGCGCAAATGGCTGATTGGTTGCGGGATGGAAAGGTCAAGTATCTGGAAGATATCCGCCCCGGCCTGGAACAGACGCCGAAGGTTTTCCGTGCCATGCTAGAGGGCGGCAATTTCGGCAAGACCATGATCCAGGTTTCCGACGATCCAACCAGATAGATCCGTCGTCGGGCCGCCTGGCGGAGAGCGGACTTTGAGACTATGAATGGCATCGACTACATCACCCAGATCCTCAAGCAGGAAGGCATCGAGTGGATGTCCTGCTTCCCCTCGAACCCTTTGATTTCGGCGGCGGCGCGGGAGGGCATCCGGCCCATCGCATTCCGGCACGAGCGGGGGGCGGTGATGGCGGCGGACGGCTATAGCCGCATCAGCGACCGCCAGCGCTTCGGCGTGGTGGCGGTGCAGTCCCAGGCCGGGGCGGAAAACCTGATGGGCGGGTTGTCCCAGGCCTATGCGGACAACATCCCCATACTGGTTATGCTAGGCGGCAACAGCCTCGACCAGATTTCCGTCCGGCCGAATTTTGCCGCGGCACAGAAATACCAGGGCTGGGCCAAGCAGGTGGAGGCGATCTATACGCCTGATCAGGTCGGCGACGTCATGCGCCGCGCCTTCAACGGCCTGCGCAATGGTACCCCTGGCCCGGTGGTGGTGGAGATGACTGCCGATGTCTGTGCCCAGGAGGTGCCTGAAGCCGCGCAGACCTACAAATCGCCGAAGCTGACCCGTCCGGCACCTGAGGCCCAAGCGGTCGGTGAGGCCGCGGCTGCATTGATCGGAGCGAAAAGGCCGGTGATTTGGGCCGGTGCGGGAGTATTGTTCTCGGGCGCCACAGCTCTTTTGAAGGACCTGGCGGAACTGACCGCCATTCCTGTGTTCTGCACCATGCCGGGCAAGTCCGCTTTCGATGAACGTCATCTATTGTCGCTCGGCGCGGGCAGTGGTGCGACCACCCTGGCGGCGCATCGCTGGTTGACGGAAAGTGATGTGCTGTTGGCGCTCGGCTCTTCCCTGACCCGTACGCCCTATGGCCAGCCTGTGCATCCCGGCAAGGTGGTCATTCACAACACCATCAACCCCGACGACATCAACAAGGATGAGGGGGCGGATATCGGCCTGATCGGCGACACGGCCCTGACCATCGAAGCCTTGGTCGAAGAGATCAAGGCGCGGACCAATGGTGCCGGTATGGGTGATCGCAGTCGGGTTGAAGAGGAAGTCGCAGCCATCAAGGCGGAATGGATGGCGGAATGGGAACCTCTGCTGACCTCTGATGATGCGCCGGTGAACTACTACCGGGTTATTCACGAGATCAACCGGAACCTGGATCTGGAGAACAGCATCGTTACCCACGACGCCGGTGCGCCGCGGGATTCCATCGTGCCTTTCTTTAACGCCACCACGCCGCACAGCTATATCGGCTGGGGCAAGACCACCCATCTGGGTTTCGGCATTCCCCTGATGATCGGCGCCAAGATGGCGCAGCCGGACAAGTTTTGCCTCAATCTCATGGGCGACGGTGCGTTTGGCATGTCGGGGACGGACATCGAGACGGCGGCCCGGTCCGGTGCCGCCATCACCACCGTCCTGCTAAACAACGGCGCCATGGCCACCTATTCCGGTCCGGCCCAAGGCATCATTGGGGAAGAAGCGCGGGAACGCTACGGCGTCTCCACCATGCACGGTGACTATGCGAAAATAGCCGAAGGCATGGGCGCCGTGGGTATCACGGTCAGCAAGGCGGGCGAGGTGGCCGGGGCGCTGGGGGAGGCGCAACAGCTCAACAAGGATGGCCGGACCGTCCTGATCGATGTCCACGCCAACGTGGAGCATCGGCGATCGCGGTTCTAACGCCAATCCAGACCGGTCAATCCAGGTTTCTTCAATCCGGTGCAGGCCGCTCAGAGGGCGCGGATAAATTGGGCGACCCGTTCGAGTGAGCCCTCAAGGCGCGGCGCGGCGGCATCTATCGTTTCCCAATCATCGTTGTTACCGGCCGCTTCAAGTAACTCGCACAAATCGGCCAAATCGTTGGCGCCGACGCTGCGGGCGGATGACTTAAGCTTATGCGCGGCGCGCGCGACGCCGTCGGCCGAACGTTCATTCAGCGCGGACTTGATCTCCTCGCCATTGGCAATTGCTGGTTGGAGGAAATCCTCGAGGATCTCTTTGAACGTTTCATCGTCATCTCCGAATACCTCTTTCAAGGCGTTCGGATCTATAGGTTGGTCGCCTGAGTCAGGCCCGGTGACAATGGCGCTGCTTGCTTCGCCGATTGTTCCCTTTGTCTCGACTTTCGCAGTTGAGGGAACATAATTCGGCATCCACTTCCGAAGCGCGGCCTTCAATTTCGGCATCTCGAACGGTTTTGGCAGGCTATCGTCCATGCCTGCCTCGAAACACCGGTCGATCTCCGCCGCCAGCACGCTTGCTGTAACGGCGATAATCGGCAGACGATCCTGGCTATCCTGTTCTGCCGCGCGGATCCTGCGGGTTAGTTCGAAACCATCCATCTCGGGCATATGACAATCTGTGAGCAGGATGGCGTAGTCTCGCGACTTCATTGCTTCCAAGGCCTGCCGGCCATCGTCGACCGTCTCCACCGCATAGCCCAGTAGATTGAGTTGCCGGCGAATGACGTTTTGGTTCGTGACATTGTCTTCCGCCACAAGGATAAGGGCGCCGGCGGCTTCTGCTTCCTCAATCGTCGGTGCGACAATTGTCTCCTGGTCATTGAGGTCGTCATAGGAAACATCGGGACTCGCCCGGCCGGCTGCAACGGCAATTGCTTGTATGAACGGTGCGCGCCGCAATGGATCTGAATCGACATAGACCGTGTTGCTAATATCCGGCCGGGAGTCCTTGGTTCGGGTTTCGGTCATCAAGGCGAAGCGTGTTCCGGCGAGGCTGTCCTCATCCTGTATCGCTGAAATAATGGTCGAGCGAGACTCGATCGGCCAGGCAGAGCCAAGAACGACGACATCGAACGGCTTATTCTGTTCCGCCGCATCGAGTGCTTTCGCCTTTGTCATATCCAGTTTGCCAATCGTGGAGACGTCGGCGCCCCAATGACGCAGATACTTGGCATCCAATTCGCGTTCTACCGGATCATCGCCGACGAAGAGAATATGCAAATCGGTCAAATCGTGTCCGTCACTTGATATGTTGTGATCAGCGGGGATCGGCAAGTTCAGTGAGACGGAGAACGTCGATCCCAGGCCAAGTTCACTCTCGACTTCGATACTGCCGTCCATCATGTCCGTAAGCCGTTGGCAGATCGATAGACCCAGCCCCGTGCCGCCGAAACGGCGGGTGGTCGAACTTTCCGCCTGCGTAAATTCCTTAAACAATTCCGACTGGGCCGCTTTTGATATGCCGATGCCAGAATCAATGACGTCGAAGCGAAGCGAGGCGATATTCTCGTCGGTACCGGGCATCCGAAAGGCGCGTATCAAAACCCGGCCTTCTTCGGTGAATTTCACCGCATTGCCGGTGATATTGAACAATATTTGCCGAATGCGGCCCGCATCACCCAGGACGGCGTCGGGAATGTCGGGATCGACATGAATATTGATCCTAATTCCTTTGCCGTTGGCTGTTGGCCCCAACGATTCAGACATGCCTTCGACCATGTCGCGGATCGAAAACGGTATCGCATCCAGGTCAAGTTTGCCCGCCTCAATCTTCGAAAAATCAAGGATGTCGTTGATGATGGTCAAAAGCGCGTAGGCGGATTCCTTGACTGTCCGCACCATCTGATATTGATCGTCGTCAAGCTCAGATTGCGAAAGCAGATCTACCATGCCGATGACACCGGTCATGGGCGTGCGGATTTCGTGGCTCATGGTGGCGAGGAAAGCCGATTTGGCCCGCGCCGCTTCCTCAGCCAGATCCAAGGCCTTATGCAATTCCGTATTGTCCCGGATCGATGCCAGGACTTGGCGTTCGCCGTTCATCGCTTCAAGGGGCGAAAGGCCGATGCTGACGGGAATGTGCGCACCTGACTTGTGCCGAGCCTTTAAATCGAGGGATCCCAGCATCTGCCGGATCGAGGATTGGTCGAAGAAGCTTTTCAGCAAATTGAAGTGTCCGGCGCGAAACTCTTCCGGAATGAGCATTTCGACCAATTGACCGATCATATCCTCGCTGCGATAGCCAAACAGGGCTTCGGCCTGCCGGTTGACTTGGCAAATTGCACCATTTTCATCGACCACTATCGTTGCATCGGGCGCGAATTCGATAAACTCGCGGAGCAAATCATGTTGAGCGGTAATCTCTGACTTTGCCATCTAACTTCAACGGTCCCCATTTATCTCAGATAGAAGAACTATACCGATTCTTTCATCAATCAATCTTTGCTAGTCATGTATCTTTGCGCCGCCGCATTCTGGTTCTACCGCGCGAATGCGGCAGCGGTTAAACCACGGATGCAGTCAGCGCGACGATGACATAACGTGCCGTTTTGCCCACGGCGACCAAAGTAAGAAACAGCGACAACTTCACCCGGAGGATACCCGCCACCACAGTAAGCGGATCGCCGATCACCGGCAGCCAGGCGAACAGCAAAGACCAAACACCAAATCTTTTAAACCAGGTACTGGCGCGTTCCTGCCGTATGGGTGACAGGGGATACCATTTGCGTCCCACGAAATGGGACAAATAACGACCAATTATCCAGTTAACGGCAGCCCCCAGAGTATTTCCTACCGACGCGACTGCAATGGCGGGCCAAAGTAGGCCTGGATCATGGGCGATCAGGGCCCAAAGGGTGACTTCCGAAGCCGCCGGCAGGATGGTCGAAGCAATGAAGGCGTTGAGGAACAACGCCCAAAGGGCCAATTCCATGCGCTGGACTTAGCCGGTTTCCATCGGCAGCGCGGGGTCAGCCGCCCACTCGGACAGGGAGCCGTCGTAGACCGAAATGTTCTCGTGGCCAAGCAGATCCAGGACCAGTGCGTCCATGGTGGCGGCAATGCCGCCGCCGCAATAGCAGATGGCTTCGCCAGAGATGTCGCCCAACTGATCCGCAATGGCCTGACGCAACGCGGCCTCTGGCAAATAGGTGCCCGTGTCCTGGTCAATCAAGCTGAGGGCGGAGAGATTGAGGCTCCCGGCGATGCGGCCAGGCCGTGCATAGCCCAGGTTGCTTTCGCCGCGATGCAATTGCGGGGATAGCGCGTTGATGACAGTGCCGCCGCCGTCCGTACGCACCGTCTGCACCCGCTCCCTATCGGCGATCATTTCCGGCCGGCGTCCCGGCGTGAAAGTGCCAGGCGCCAACTGCGGCACGTCCGTGGTCAGGGGCCGGCCTTCGTCACGCCATTTCTGAATGCCGCCGTCCAGCACCGCCACCTTATCGTGGCCGTTCGCCTTCAGCATCCACCACAGGCGCGTGGCCCACCAGGGCACGGCGGTGACATAGACAACCACCATGTGTTCGCTGCCGATGCCTTTGGCGCCCATGTCGGCGGCGAAGTCCTCTGGTGATTGCAGCATGTAGGGCAGATCACTGCTCTTGTCGTGCAACTCCGACAGCAGGTCGATGAACTGGGCGCCGGGAATATGTTCTCTGTCGTAATCATCCCGGCCGCTGCCCGGAACCCAGGCGCCGCTGTCCTGGCGGGTCATGATGACCGTGGCGTCGATCAATCGCAGGTCGGGATCGTCGAGGTGCTCGGCCAGCCATTCGCTGTCCACCAATGCGCGTCTGTTCCAAGTATCCATATCTGATCTTTCTACTGTCGGTTCCGGCCGGGACGATGGGGCCATTTCGTCCCCGGTGGTGCGGAACTATGATAGTCTGGGCGCAGCAAATTGACAGGAAACTTAGCCATGCAGATTACACCCATCAACGATGCCATCGGCGCCCGTGTGGATGGCGTAGATCTGGCCGCCGGTGTCGGTGATGATGATTTCGCGGCCATCCGACAGGCTTGGCTGGACCGCTGCGTTATTCTGTTCCGAAACCAGACGTTGACGCCCGGGCAGTTGACCGCCTTCGCCGCCCGGTTCGGACCATTGGAGCCACCGCCGGGCAGCGAGAAGGATCTACGTGCCGATTCAGGGGCCGACGAGGCCAAGGATATGTGGATCATTTCCAACGTTGTCGAGAACGGCAAGCCCATCGGCGCCTTGGGCGCGGGCGAGGCCGAATGGCATTCGGACATGACTTACTTGGACGTCCCGCCCACCGCCTCGGTTCTATACGGCCATGAAGTACCGGCCCATGGCGCCAATACCTGGTATGCCAATATGTATGAGGCCTGGGCACGGATGCCGTCTGATCTCCGTAACGAGATCGAGCATCGCCGCGCCCTTCACAATTCTTCCTACACTTCCGCGGGCGAACTCAGGAAGGGCATGGACGAGGTTTCAGACGTGCGCGATGCGCCCGGCGCCGTGCATCCCATGGTGATCCAGCATCCTGAAACCGGGCGGCCGGCGCTGTATCTTGGCCGGCGCACCAATGCCTACATCAAGGAAATGGAACTGGCTGACAGCGAGGCCCTGTTGGACCGGCTATGGGACTATTGTGTAGCCGACGAATTCACATATTCCCATGAATGGCAGCGAGGCGATGTCCTGATCTGGGATAACCGTTCAGCCCTGCATCGCCGCGACGCCTTTGATCCCAGCCACCGGCGGATATTGTGGCGGTGCCAGATTTCCGGGACCCAGCTGCCGGCTGCCCATGCAGCCTGAATTCCTGACCGGGCGCTTGCGTCTGAGGTCATGGGGATTGGATGATCTTGAGTTCATTGTCGCCATGGACATGGACCCCGAGGTGGGCCGATATCTCTACCCCCATGGCCGGCCGACGGCGGAACAGCGGCGCAGCGTCACGAGGGAAAGAATAACCCAGGGCTGGCCGGAAACGGGTGGCATCTGGTTCGTAGAGTGGGCTGATAGCGGCTCGCCACTAGGCTGGTGCGGGCTGTTCCCTCTGGAGGAATCCGGCCTGATCGAAATCGGCTACCGCTATGTCCCACCGGCCTGGGGCAAGGGTGTCGCGACGGAAGCGGCGGAACGCGTTCTTGACCACGGATTTCGCGAACTTGAACTCGACCCGATCGTCGCCGTCACCCACCCAGAAAACGTTGGCTCACAGAATGTGCTCACGAAAATCGGCCTGAAAGCCGGCGGCATGCAATTCCACTATGGCCTGGACCTGTGTTTCTTTTCCCTCGGCAGGGCGGAATATCTCAACGCTCGATAAATGAACGGCCAATCAGCTGCCGGTGGATCTGGTTCGTGCCTTCGTAGATTTGCGTGATCTTGGCATCCCGCATATAGCGTTCCACCGCATAGTCCTTGCAATAACCATAGCCGCCGTGCAACTGCACCGCATCCGTGGTGATGCGCATAGCCAGATCGGAGGCGCGCATTTTCACCATCGAGGCTTCGACGCCGATATCCTCTTCGCCTGCGTCGATCATCGCGCCTACACGCCACAGCCAGCTTTCACACATCGCCAGATCTGTGGCCATATCCGCCAACATGAACTGGATGCCCTGGAACTCGATGATGTTACGGCCCGATTGCTGGCGCTGATTGATATAGGCAACCGACTCTTCAAAAGCGGCGCGGGCGATACCCAGGGCATGGGCGGCAATGGAGGGGCGGGATTTGTTCAGCGCCTGGAACAGGATCTTCAGACCATCGCCCGGTTCGCAAAGCAGATTTTCCCTCGGAATGCGGACATCATCGAACGACAGCGAGACGGTGGAGGCGGCACGCTGGCCCATCTTGTCTTCCTTGCCGGTAACCGACAGCCCTTCGGCACCCTTTTCCACCAGGACGACGGAGATCGCCGCCTTGTCGTTCTCGATCTCTGACCACTTGCCGAACAGCACAAACAGGTCGGCATGATCGCCGGTGGAGATGAACGTCTTGCCGCCGTTAATGACGATCTCGTCGCCATCTGGCGTGAAACGGGTCTTCATCCCCGTGGCGTCCGATCCCGCCGTGGGCTCGGTAATGCACAGCGAGACCAGGCCGCCTTCGGCGATCCGGGGTAGCAGGCGGGCCTTTTGTTCGTGGTTGGCGAAGTCGATCACCGGCTTGATGGCATGAAAATTGGTGCCCCAGATCAGGCCGGTGGCAGCGCAGGCCTTTCCGATCTCCCGCACCGTGGCGAGATAGGCGCGATAGGACATCTGCGCGCCGCCATAATCCTCTGGGATAAACATGCCGTTCAGGCCCAATTCGTTGATGGCGTTGATGTTGTCCCAGGGGAATTCGCCGGATTGGTCGTAGGCGGCGGCGCGCGGGGCGATCTGGTCGCGGCACAAGGCCCGCACCGCATCTAGGATAAGCTGCTCCTCTTCCGCCAGTTCCAGGCCGTCGTCCAGGCGTTTGAGCACGTTCATGCCATAAACCCTATTGGTTGATGTTCTGGCCGCCGTCCATGAAGATGGTCTCGCCCGTCAGGCTGGGCAAATCCTCTTCCGCCAGAACGGCGACGAACCGGGCCACCTCTTCGACGCTGGCCGTATGGCCCACGGGAATGCGACGGCTGACAAAATCCTTGAAACTGTCCTTGGCCATGTGGTCGGCGTTCAGATCCGTGGCGACAAAGCCGGGTGCCAGGTCCAGGATGCGAATTCTCTCTTTTGCCCATTCCACCGCGAGCGTTCTGGTCAATGCGCCGAGGGCGGATTTCGTGCAATTGTAGGCCAGGTTGCGCTTGGCGCCCAGGCGCTCAAAGAACGAGCCGATGTTGATAATCAGGCCGCCGCCTTGGGCGACCATATGGGGATAGACTTCGCGACAGGCCAGGAACGGCCCGGTGATGTTGGTGGCCAGAACCCGTTCGAAATCCGCTGTCGGGAATTCCGCGCTCGGGCCTTCCAGGTGCAGGCCCGCGTTGTTGACCAGCACATCAATCCGTCCGGCCCGATCGGCCAGAGCGGCGAGGGCGGTCTTGATTTGATCCTCGTCCATCATATCGCAGGCCAGATTGATCAAGTCGCCTTCGATTTCGTGGTCTTCCGGGCCCCGACCCTTGCGGGACAGACAGCCCACCGTGTGGCCGCGCCGGGCCAGTTCCGCCACGATACCGGCTCCGATACCCCGGCTGGCACCCGTGACCGCGATGACCTTTCGATCCGCCACCCCTAGCGGTCCTTGAAGCTGGGTGCGCGTTTTTCAAGGAAGGCCGTGGCGCCTTCGGTGGAATCTTCACCCTGGAAAGCGAGGGTGTTGAGATCCCGTTCGATCTGCAGACCTTCGGAGAGGGCCGTCTGATCCGCCCGCATCACCGCTTCCCGGCCATAACGCAAGACCGGCAGGGAAAAGCCGGCGAACTCCCTAGCGTA
This sequence comes from uncultured Rhodospirillaceae bacterium, assembly GCA_964344935.1. Lineage (GTDB taxonomy): Bacteria > Pseudomonadota > Alphaproteobacteria. The sequence continues at coordinate 472,027 of CAYFPL010000002.1, read as the reverse complement.
TGCAATCGCGCCGTCGACGGCCGGGGCCTCGACTATGCGGTTGATCAGGCCCATCGCCAATGCTTCTTCCGCAGCCACCATGCGGCCGGTCATGACCATGTCCAGGGCGCGGCCCTGGCCCACCAGCCGGGGCAGGCGCTGGGTGCCGCCATAGCCGGGGATCAGACCCAATTTGATCTCTGGCACGCCAAGATTTGCGTTAGCTGTTGCCACCCGCAAGGTGCAGGCTGTGGCCAATTCCAGCCCGCCACCCAGGGCATAGCCGTTGATCACCGCCAGAGAGGGTATGGACAAGCTGTCCAACTTGGCGAAGGTGTTCTGACCCAATTCCGTCGCGGCCATGGCTTCGACGATGTTGCGGCCCATGAATTCGGATATGTCGGCGCCGGCGCAAAAGGCCTTCTCCCCCGCGCCGGTTATGAGAATAGCGCGGGCGTCCGAGGCGGCGGCCTCGTCGATGGCGGCGCCGATGTCCTTGACTACCTGCACGCTGAGAGCGTTCAGGGCTTCGGGACGGTTCAGCGTGATCAGGGCGAATTCGTCGATGCGGCTGTATTCAACGGGCATGCGGCGGCCTCCTGGAAATTGGTCTTTCAGGAGTCTAAAGCGCCGCGATCTCCTGGCGCAACTGGGTCAAAAGGTCACCGCTCTTGCCCAGATGCAGGGCTTCGGCCTGCAGGATCGTGGCAAAGGCGCGGCGCTTGACGGCAATCGGATCGATTTCCAATGCCGTGCTCTCGAGATTGGCGCTGCTTAGCACAATATCGATCAGACGCTCGGCGCCGTGTAGGCGGCCCCAAAGGTAGTCGTTCTCCCGGTGACGGCGGCTGAAAAAGGCGGCGAAATGGCCAAGCCCGACGCCCTTTAGGATTTCCTTCGCACCACCTTGGCGCAGGCTGTCGGCGTCATCTGGCGATATGCGGTCGACCCGGATCTCGTCGAACTCGCCCACATCCCGCCAGGAGGTGACCGTGAAGGCCAGGACATCCCAGAAAGCGAAACCAAGGAAGCTATTCAATAGGGCGCGCTGGGCCTCTTTGGGCAGTCCGGTGCCAGCCATTTCGTGCAGGGCCAGATCAACCCGGTTGCCCATGCCTGACAGGCTAAAGTCGTCTGCCAACAATCCGATCAGGGCGCCGATGTTACTTTCCCGTCCAGCCTCGATGGCCGCCGCCATGTCGCGGCAGCGGCGGCTCAGCGTCGATACTTGGCGACATCGGTGCGGGATTTCCAATAGGTCGTAGATGCGCCCCTTGATGTTGTCGAGGCTGGCGGCGGAATTCTCGTCTCGGTACACACCATAAAGTTCGTTTAGGGCGCGAATAACGAAACGCAGCCGACGCGCGCGGTAGTCGGCATCCAGACCGGTCAGAAATGCGGCCTGCGCCGGGCCGCTCTCGCCGCTCTCGTCCGGGTAGACACCGGCGGCCATGGCCCAGTCCCGCAGCCGGCCGGCCCAGACCTCGATGGCGGTCCTGTTGGGGCGTGGCGATGCCGCCTGGGCCAGAAGAGTCGCCAACTGCTCCATCACGGCATCGATACGCAGGCGCAGATAGCCTTCGAAGGCATAGCCCGATTGTTCCGCCGCCATACGCCCGGCGGCGGCCCGCCATTCGCCCAGGCGTTCCATGTCGGCGATCGTATCCGCATCCGGGCCAATGACTTCGGCGACCATGGCATCGATCCGCGGCAAGGCGCTGTTCAATACGGTCTTCAGCCGCCGGACCCGTACGTTGAAACCGTTGATCCAGTCCAATTCGTCACGGATTGGTTCGTTTCGGGGGATATCCGAAAGCGCGCCCTTTAGGGTTCGGAGGATGCTCGGTGCGGCCCGACGTGCGGTGATTTCCGCGCTTTCGGGATCCGGATCGATATAAACCAGGCGCCGGTCCACCTGCCGATAGGCGGGGCGCTGCTTGATGGCATCGATCGCCTGCGCAAAGGGTTTATTGTTCAGGACACTACCGTCGATGAATGCCGTCGCCATGGGGTCCTGGCCGGCAGCGTCATAGATGGCGAAACTGCTGGCCATGAATTTCTCCCGGCCCCGCCAATTGACCCCGCGCCCGCGCACCAGCTTGTCGACCTCAGCGATGCGGGCGGGCGGGAAGGCGCCGGGAAAAGATGACGTGGCGCGGGAGGCGAAGACCAGGGCCGGCAGATCGGTATCGTCAAAGTCCGTCGTCATGTCCCTCTCGCCCCGGTAGTTGTGGCGGAAATGCAGGGTCAGGCGGTGTTCGCGTTCGGTGATCTCTTTGGGGTCGTGCAAGGGGATGGGTTGGCGATAGCCGAAGAAGTCGGTCAAGGTGACGAACAGGTCGAGGAACTGCCCCGGCGGTGTTAGAGACGAGCGGCGATGGCCGCCCGCGCTCATGGCGGCCATGGCGTCATAAAGTGTGGCGCATAGGCCTGGTCCGCCAAAAGGCGGCTTGAACCAGCGGGAGCGGATGAACAGGGACAGTTTGTCCCGCATCTCTTCATCTGGAGCCAGATGCGCCATCTTGCGCCGCGACAATCCCCATTGCACGACTGGGCGAAGTATCCACTTGCTCCAAATCGAGGCCTTGCGTTCCGGGGCCAGCAGTTCGGTGACGTCCGCCTTGTCCAGCCACATATCGCGCAATGGGTCGAAGGCCAGATCCAATGCCAAAGCGCGGGCGAGAAATACGCCATTGATGCCGCCGGCAGAGGCGCCGGCAATAACGTCGACGACGATATGCAGATCCAACTGGCGCCCGATCTGGCGCAAAAGGTCCAGATAAACCTCCTCTGTATCCGTATAGTCGCTGTTGCTGCCGCGCTCACCGGCCTCGGCGCCGGCCTGATGGTCGGCCGAGGCGCGGGCCAGCTTCAGGATCTCCTTGCTGACCCCATGCATATAGACGGCGAGGGATACGCCGCCATAGCAGACCAGGGCCAGTCGAAGTTCCTTCTTGCGCATCAGGGTCGGATGCCGAAATGGCGCGGTCCTAGCAGATGTGGCAACAGGGGCTGCACCCTTTCAATCCATTCGCAAAGCATCGGCCGGGTTTCGCGCGGGTCGATCAATTCGTGGAAAGCGAAGGATTCGGCGCGGGGGAAAGGCGACAGCCGGGCCGCCAACTCATCCTCCAATTCCCTGCGTTTTGCCTCTGGATCATCGGCGGCGGCGATTTCCCGGCCGAAGGCGACGGCAACACCGCCCTCAAGTGGCAAGGCACCCATCTCTGCCGACGGCCAGGCCAGGACATAGGCGTCGGGGCCATAATGTGCGGCGGCGGCGACGCCATAGTTCTTGCGGACCAGAACCGAGGCCCAGGGCGCGGAATAGGTGGCGGCGGCATTGACCGCTGCGGTGCCATAGCGGATGGCGCCGCCGCTTTCCGCCTCGGGTCCGATCATAAAGCCGGGCTCGTCGATCAGGGAGATCATCGGAAAATGAAATGTGTCGCAGATCTCGATAAAACGGCGAACCTTTTGTGCCCCTTCCGAGGTCATGGCGCCGGCATAGAAACGGCCGTCGTTGGAGAGGATGCCCACGGTCTGTCCCTTCATTCGGGCCAGGCCGGTGATCTGCCCGGGCCCGAACTTGCGGCCCATCTCGAAGAACGAACCTTTGTCGACCACATGGCCGATCAGCCTGCGCATATCGAACGCTTTGCGCCGGTCCCTTGGCACGATGGTCGCCAGCTTTTCCTCGGCCCGCTCGGCGGGATCACCAGTGTCCACGATGGGCGCCAGTTCCCAAACGTTCTGGGGCATGTAACTGAGGAATTCACGGATTTGCGCCAAGGCCTCCGCTTCGTTCTCCGCGACGGCGTCGACCACGCCGTTGGCTGCATGTACGTCGGCGCCGCCCAGTTCTTCCTTGGTCATGGAGACGCCCAAGGCCCGTTGCACCACGGCCGGGCCGGCGATCAGGATCTGCGCCGTCGCGCGGCTCATGGTCACGAAGTGGGAGGCGACCAGCCGCGCCGCCGGCAAACCTGCAACAGGACCCATGGCGGCGGAGGCGACCGGCACCATGGCCATGGCCTCGGCCACGGACTTGAACCTGGGCGGTTCGGCGACAGAGGATCCAACAGGACCGCCGCCGCCTTTTTTGCCGCGGGCGCCCAGCACCGAGCCGCCGCCGCCTTCATGCAAACGCACCAGCGGCATCTTGTAATGGCAGGCCACTTCCTCGGTGTAGGTACTCTTGCGCAGGCCCGCCACGGTGGGGGAGCCACCGGAGATGGTGAAATCCTCGCCGCCCACGATCACGGGCCGATCGTCGATACGGGCAAAACCGAGGATGAAGTTGCTGGGCGTGAAGCCGGTGAGATTGCCGTACTCATCCGTCTCCGCCCCGCCGGCGCCCATGCCGGATTCCCTGAAACTGCCTGCGTCGATCAGGCTGTCGATGCGTTCGCGCAAAGTCATCCGGCCCTTGGCATGATGCAGTGCAACGGCCTCTTCGCCGCCATGGCCTTTTGCCATTTCGCGACGCTGATGGATTTCCTCGATTTCCTTGTCCCAGTTCACCTTGTCCGAACTCATCGGGCGGCATCTCCTATGCAAATCAATTGCCGGCAATGTACAGCGCCATTGGGGCGGTTTGCCACTGCCGCTTGAAACTATCTCTCCCCGTCGATTGAAGTCGCACATCTATTCTCATAGTCTTTCCGCATGTGGAATTTCATATGCGAGGCAGTGGTTTGACGACCGCCACAAAAGAGACGGCGACGACGGACCAGGATTTGACCGATGCTATCAAATCCTTGGCCATGAAGGTGGGCGGCGATGTGGTCGGTGTGGCGCCGGCGGATCGTTGGGATGACTATGTGCCCGACGGCTACCGCCCTTATGACATCCTACCCGGCGCCAAATCCGTGGTCGTGGTAGGTACGCGGGGCCCGACCATGGGGGCCTGGAAATGTCCCGACGCGCGGCTGATGGAGGTCAACGGCTATGACTTCGCCAACGACCGGGCCATTCACGTGGTCGCCAATCATATCGAGGCCAATACAGGTCACTACGCCATGCAGGCGCCAACCCTGCCCGTTGCGGGCCACCAACCTCTGATGAGCATGATGCTTGCCGCCGTTTTGGCCGGCCTCGGCACGCGGTCCTTTGCCGCCAACATCATCCTCAATCCCAAATATGGCCTTTTGTACTATTCCGCGGCCATCACCACGGCCGATCTGGTAGCAGACGAGATGCTGGAGCAGAAAGTCTGTCCCGCGCCTATGTGCGTCGCCACCTACCGCAATATCGGCAAGACGCCGTGCATGGCAGCCTGTCCGGCGGACGAGGGCGGTTGCCTGGACGGCAGCATCGATGCGGATGGGCAGATCGAAGAAGTCTATTACGATCGGGAACGCTGCAGTACCCGGTCCATGAACTTCGGCATCAATAGTTTCCAAAAGGCCCTGGTCCAGATTATCGAGGAGGAGGATGCCGGCCGCCGTAGCGCCATGATCAATTCCGACTTCTTCACCCGCTCCTGCACCTCCATGGGCCACTTCAAGGAAAGTGTGGCGCAGTGTTTCGAATGCATGCGGGTCTGCCCCATCGGACGGGCCGAGAGGAAGCTGCAATGACCACGCCAGAGCCATCCAATCTGCAAGCCTACAAGGACGAACTGATTGAGCAGGCCATGCGGGGTGGGGCGCTGGTGGCGGGCGTTGCCGACCCGACCGCCTTTCACATGGCACCGGAAGGCCATCGGCCGGGGGATCTGTTGCCGGGAGCCAAGGCGGTCTTCGTCGTCGGCGGCGCGCAGCCACGGGCCGCGGATTGGCGCAGCCCCAATGCGGAACACATGGAAACCACCTCTACCTCTGATCGGATCAGCGCCTTGGCCCTGAAGCTGGCCCATCATGTTGAACGTAAGTTCGGCTATTACGCGCTGCTCAATCCCCCCGGAGTGGATCGGGGCCGACAGCCCTTCATGAGCTTGTCCCTGGCGGCGGAATTGGCGGGCTGCGGCAGCCGTAGTCTGGCCGGGCCAGTGCTGAACCAGGACCACGGCTTTATGTATTATTCCGCCCTGATTACCACACTGCCTCTGCCGGTCGACGGTCCCAGCGGACAGACGGTCTGCCCCGCACCGGAATGCGCGGCCATGTGGGAGGCGGAAGGTACGACGCCGTGCCTTGCGGTCTGTCCCATCGATGACGGCGGTTGTTTGGGGGGACGGCTGGAAGACGGCCGTATCGTGGATAGTCAATATGACCGTGCCCGCTGTACCATTCGCACCCAGGGCAATTGGGTGCCCGGCTTTCAAAAGGCCCTTGGCGAAGCCCTGGACGAGCCCGACCCGGAGCGGCGCAAAATGATCCTCAATTCCACCATGTTTACCCGCACGCTTTGGTCCATGACCTATTCCAATGTCAGCCAGGCACAGTGTTTCGAATGCATGCGGGTCTGCCCGGTTGGTGCAAGCCATCGGGAATTGAACTAGGAGAGCCATGCCATGAGCTTCTTTTTCGTCGAGCCGGAGATCTATAAGAAATACAAGGATCGGGTCTTGGAAATGTCGCAATCGATCCAGGTGAATTATGTCGAGCACCTGTCACCGGAAAAACGCAAGCCGGGCTTCTCGGACCAGCAGATCGCCGACGAACTGGGCTTGGATGTGCGCACCGTCCGCGAGATCCGTTGCGTAGGCGAACGGGAATTCTATGGCGTTGAGGAATGGGAAAAGGCCACCGAGTTCAAGGAACGCGCCTGCCGCGACTTTTCCGAACGGGGCGTTTCCTCCGCCACGCGAAAATATTTCGACCGAAAGAAAGCCAAGGAAGCGGAGTCCGAGTAGATGCACACCACCTTTGACCTAGTCTGGTATGCTGCCGAGCGCACGCCGGATCATCTGGCCATCGTCGATGACCGTACCGAGCGGCGGCTGACTTATCGGGAGATGATCGAAGAGGTGGAGACAATCGCCGCCGGATTGGCCGCGCGCGGCATCAAGTCCGGTGACCGCTTTGCCACGGTGTTACCGAATTTCTACGAACATTGCCTGCTGATCCTTGCCCTGACCCGCCTAGGTGTGGCGCCGGCGATGATCAATGCCCGGCTGACCCCGGCGGAAGTGGCGCAGTTGGTCGCCGACGGTGCCATGGCAGGTGCGGCCATCCTGCCCAACGGAGAACTCGCCCAGGCCGTGGCTGAGGTGCTGCCGGATGGTGCGCCGCTGCTTTCTATCGGCGCCGTGGACGGTGCCGAGGATTTCGAGGCATGCAGGGGCGATAGCGCCACGCTGGCGCCCTTCGTCCAGCCAAAGCCAGAGGATTTGGCCTATATCTTCTATACCTCAGGCACTACGGGTCTGCCCAAAGGCGTGGAAATTCCCCAGCGCACCACGGAAGGGCGCATCACCTGGATTTCCCCCATGGGCGGTCTGCGTATCGGTACCCACACCCGCATCCTGGGCCTCGCCCCAATCAGCCATTGTATCGGCTACTACGGCAATTTTCTTGCGGCTTTGGCTTATAACGGCACCTACTACATCATGTCCCAGTTCGATCCCGCCAAAGCCGTGGACGCCATTGCTGAACACCAGATCAACTTTCTCTTCACCGTGCCCACTTTTTTCGCCGGCATGGTGCAGGCGCCGAACTACGATCCGGCCAAGATGGCGTCATTGGAATTGATCCTGTTCGGCGGTGCCTCGATCCCACCGTCGCTATTGGAACGGCTCGACAAGGAATGGCCGGCCACCTTCCGCCATATCTTCGGCACCACCGAAACCATGTGCTCCCTCTACAATCCGACTCCCGTGGGTCAATCGACCCGGCTCCGCGCCGGCTTCTATTCCCGGGTGCGAGTAGTCGAATACGGCGGTGGCGTGCACGACGTCGTCGCGCCGGGCGAGGAGGGGGAATTGATCGTCGATGCCAATGCGGACACCATATTCGACGGTTATCTCAACCGGCCCGATGCCACGGCCGAAAAGAAACGGGATGGGTGGTATTTCACCGGTGATGTCTTCCGGCAACTGGAAGACGGCGACATTCAATTGGTCGGCCGGGTCGACGATGTGATCCGTTCCGGCGGCGAGAACATTCACCCAGATGACGTGGAACCCATCCTGCGGGATCATCCCGGCGTGGCCGATGTCTCGGTGGTCGGCATCAAGGACGACTATTGGGGCGAAATGACTGTGGCCTGTGTCGTTGCCGGCGAGACTGCGCCATCAGCGGCGGACCTGGACAGCCATTGCAAGGCCTCGACACTTTCCCCTTACAAGCGGCCAAGGGGATATGTCTTTGTTGATGCCTTGCCGCGCAATGCCGCCAACAAGGTGCTGCGGCGTGTCCTGCGCGAGGATGCGGCCGAAGCGCGGGAAAGCGGCGCATTTCACGGCATCGGCTGATCACGTCAACGATATACGTATCCAGCAACAGCGACAGTATGCCACATCGCTAATTGGCGCGGTCAATTCTATTAGTCTTGGCGAAGTTTCGGTGTGCAGGATTGCGCCGGTCCAAAATGTTGGTCGGCGCGAGTGACCGCATGTTGGGGATATATCGATGCATATGTTGTCCGTCTTGATATTGGCGCTTGGTGCCGTATTGACCGCACTTTTGGCATTTCAGGCCAGCGATGGGGTCATGGCCTTCCATGCCGCTTTGATGGCGCTGTTCTTCGTGACCGGGATCTATTTACTGCAAAGGCGGCGCAATGCACCGCCCGAAGAGGGCTACGAAGACGGTATCATCCGCGCCGGTGCCATCGCATCGACGTTTTGGGGCATTGTTGGCTTCATCGTCGGCCTGGTGCTGGCGCTGCAGTTGGCTTTCCCTGATTTTAACTTCGATCTGCCCTGGACCAACTTCGGCCGGTTGCGGCCATTGCATACCTCTGCCGTGATTTTTGCCTTTGGCGGCAACGTCCTCCTTATGACCTCATTCCACGTGGTCCAGCGCACCTGTCAGGCACGGCTGGCCGGCGGATGGGCGCCCTGGTTCGTATTCTGGGGCTATCAGCTTTTCATTGTCATGGCGGCGACGGGATATGTTCTGGGCGTCACTCAGTCCAAGGAATACGCAGAGCCCGAATGGTATGTCGACATTTGGCTGACCGTGGTTTGGGTGGTCTATCTGCTGGTCTTCCTAGGCACCCTGTGGAAGCGGCGGGAGCCCCATATCTACGTCGCCAACTGGTTTTTCCTCGCCTTCATCGTCACCGTGGCGATGCTGCATGTCATCAACAACCTGGCCGTCCCGGTCAGTTGGACCGGCACCCGCTCATATGTGGTTTGGGCCGGCGTGCAGGATGCGCTGACACAATGGTGGTATGCCCATAACGCGGTCGGCTTTTTCCTGACCGCGGGTTTCCTGGCGATCATGTATTACTATGTTCCGAAACGGGCGGAGCGGCCGGTCTATTCCTACCGTCTGTCCATCGTGCATTTCTGGTCCCTGATCTTCCTCTACATCTGGGCCGGACCTCATCATCTGCACTACACCGCCCTGCCCGAATGGGCGCAGACCTTGGGCATGACCTTTTCCGTCATGCTTTGGATGCCCTCCTGGGGCGGCATGATCAATGGCCTGATGACCCTTTCGGGGGCTTGGGATAAATTGCGCACGGACCCGGTGCTACGCATGATGGTGGTGTCCGTCGCCTTCTACGGCATGTCCACCTTTGAGGGTCCGCTGATGTCCATCAAGGCGGTCAATGCGTTGAGCCATTACACCGACTGGACCGTCGGACACGTGCATTCCGGTGCCCTTGGGTGGGTCGCCTTCGTTTCCTTTGGTGCGCTGTATCACATTGTGCCCATCCTGTGGGGGCGGCAGCGGCTCTATTCTCTGGTCCTCGTCAATCTGCATTTCTGGATTTCCACCCTAGGCATCGTGCTTTACATCGCGGCCATGTGGGTCTCGGGTATCCTGCAGGGCCTGATGTGGCGCGCCTATGATCATCTGGGCTTTCTGGAATATTCATTTGTCGAGACGGTGGAGGCCATGCATCCCTTCTATGTCATCCGGGCCCTGGGCGGCTTGCTGTTCGTGATTGGCAGCCTGATCATGGCCTACAACCTGTGGCGCACCATGCGCGGCGATTTGCGGCCCGAGGCGCTGCCCACACCGGCAACTCCGGCCATGGGAGCGGCGTCATGATCAAGCATGCGACACTGGAAAAGAACTCGATCCTGTTGACCGTGTTCGTGCTGATCGCAGTCTCGATCGGCGGTATCGTCGAATTGGCGCCGCTATACTATCTCGAAAGCACGATTGAGGAAGTGGAGGGCGTGCGACCCTACACACCGCTGGAACTGGCCGGGCGCAGCATCTATGTGCGCGAGGGCTGTTACAACTGCCACAGCCAGATGATCCGCCCCTTGCGAGACGAGGCGGAACGCTATGGCCATTACTCCCTGGCGGCGGAAAGCATGTATGACCACCCCTTCCAATGGGGCTCGAAACGTACCGGCCCCGATCTGGCCCGCGTTGGCGGCCGCTATTCCGATGAATGGCATGCCGCTCATATGATTGACCCGCGGGCGGTGGTGCCGGAATCGGTCATGCCCGGGTATCCGTTCCTGGCCACCACGGCCCTGGATACGGACGATATCGCCGATCATTTGACCGCAAATGCCATGGTCGGTGTGCCCTACACGGAAGAAATGATTGCCAACGCCGCTGCTGATCTGGCTGCACAGGTTGATCCTGACAGCGATGACCTGGATGCCCTGCTGGCCCGCTATCCCAAGGCCCAGGTGCGGGACTTCGACGGCAATCCCGAGGTGATTTCCGAATTGGATGCCCTGATCGCCTACATGCAGATGCTGGGCACATTGGTTGATTTCAACAGCTTCAAGGCCGAAGGCCAGAACCTGCGCTAGGAGAGGGATGATGAATTTTCAGGATGTTTCCCAATTCGCCCAGACCTACGGCTTGGTTTACCTGTTGCTTCTGTTTGTCGGCGTCTTGATTTACGCGCTTTGGCCGGGCAACCGAAAGCGCTTCAAGGATGCCTCTGAAATCCCCTTGCGGGAGGATTGATGTCATGAGTGAAAAGCAAGTCGACGAATTCAGCGGCGTCGAGACAACCGGCCATGAATGGGACGGTATCCGGGAACTGAATTCGCCCATGCCCCGGTGGTGGGTCTGGACCTATTACATCACCATCGTGTGGGCCATCGGCTATTGGATCGCCATGCCGGCATGGCCTCTAATCAGCGATTATACCAGGGGAATTCTGGGGCACTCCCAGCGAGCCCAGTTGGCCGGTGAGATTGCTGAAGTCAAGGCGGGGCAGGCGGATCTGATGGCTCGCACCGCCAAGGCCACGGTGGCCGAGATCAAGGCGGACCCCGAATTGCTGGAATACGCCCTGGCCGGCGGACGTTCGGCCTATGCCGTAAATTGCTCTCAGTGCCACGGTTCTGGTGCCGCAGGCAGCGACGGCTATCCGAACCTTAACGATGATGATTGGATTTGGGGCGGTTCGGTGGAAGAGATCCTCGCCACCATTCAATATGGCATCCGCGCCGATCACGAGGATACCCGCGACAATGAGATGCCTGCCTTCGGCCGTGACGAAACGCTCGACGCCCAGCAGGTGGACGCCGTATCCGACTATGTCATGGCGCTGCAACAAAATGACGGTCTGGCAGATACCTTGCCCGGCAAGGAGATCTATGCAGAAAATTGCGCTGATTGTCATGGCGCGAAAGGCGAAGGCAACATGGAAATGGGCGCGCCTAATCTGGCGGACGGTATCTGGCTATATCAGGGCGGCAAGGCCATGGTGGTGGATATCGTCACCAACAGCCGCGCCGGCATGATGCCTAGCTGGACAGGCCGTCTGGACGAAGTAACGTTGAAGCAGTTGGCCGTCTATGTGCATTCCCTGGGCGGCGGCAGATAACGGGGCGATGGCTTGGTTACGGCGGCGCAAAAGCCCGAGGCCCTTGATCCCCACGATCAGGTAGAGACGGTCGATGCCAAGGCCCTGAACACCAGGGTCACCGGCGCGCTTTACAAAAAGCGCGAGAAGATCTTCCCGCGCCGGGTTTACGGCAACTTCCGGAACCTGAAATGGCTGGTCATGGCAGTGACCTTGTCGATCTACTACCTCGCCCCCTGGATACGCTGGGACCGGGGCCCCGGCGCCCCTGACCAGGCCATCCTGATCGATATGCCAGCGCGGCGGTTCTATTTCTTCTTTATCGAGATTTGGCCGCAGGAGATTTATTACATCACCGGCATCCTGGTGATTGCCGCGTTGGCTTTATTCCTGTTCACCTCGGTGGCCGGTCGGGTCTGGTGCGGCTATGCCTGCCCGCAAACCGTTTGGGTCGATCTGTTCCTTGTCGTCGAGCGGTTCTTTGAGGGCGATCGCAATGCCCGGATGCGGCTTGATAAATCCTCCTGGAGCCTGATCAAACTTGCGAAACGAACAGCCAAACATGTCACCTGGCTAATTATTGCGGCCATGACCGGGGGCGCCTGGGTGTTTTATTTCGCCGATGCGCCAAGTCTGCTGGTGGATCTGGTTACTCTGGAAGCGCCGGAAATCGCCTACCTGACTGTTGCGCTTTTGACCGCGACAACATACACCCTGGGCGGATTGGCGCGTGAGCAAGTCTGCACCTATATGTGCCCCTGGCCGCGGATTCAGGCGGCCATGATCGATGAAGACAGCCTGATTATCTCGTACCAGAAACAGCGGGGCGAACCGCGGGGCCGGGGCAGCCGGCGGGAGGGTCTGGGCGATTGCGTGAACTGCAATCAGTGCGTTGTGGTCTGCCCCATGGGCATCGATATCCGCGACGGCATGCAGCTGGAATGCATTTCCTGCGCCCTTTGTATAGATGCCTGCAACGGCATCATGGACAAGGTGGGCAAGCCGCGTGGCCTGATCGGCTACAATACCCTGGCCAACTATAGCAAGGGCGGTGAGCTGAAGCGCACGGACCTACGCCTCTTCCGCCCACGTACGATTGCGTACGGCATTCTGATCGCCGTGGTTGGCCTCATCATGCTGACGGCGCTGCTCACCCGGCCTTCGCTGGAATTGAACGTGCAGCGGGACCGCAACCCCCTGTTCGTGACCCTGTCCAACGGCGATATCCGCAACGGCTATACGGTGAAGATCCTCAACAAAATCCATGAAACGCGGCAATTCCGTTTGCATGTCGAAGGGTTGCCAGAGGCCAAGGTCCGCGTCATCGGGCGTCAGGACGATGCGGCCCGTTTCACCGTCAAGGCGGACCGCCTGGCCTCGTTCCGCGTTTTGATCGCGACGCCGAAGGCCAATTTGAAAGGCGACACCACCGACATCCGCCTGCGCGTGGTGGACGAGATGAGTGGCAACATGGCCAATAACGACACCGTTTTCCGGGGGCCGAAGCCGTGACCGGGCGCAAGGTTTTGGCCATGCTGCTGGGCTTCTTTGCCCTGATCGTTCTGGTCAACGGCATCTTCCTCTATTTCGCCCTGACCAGCTTTAGCGGTCTTTCGACTGACAATGCCTATGTCAAGGGACTGAACTACAACCAGACCTTGGCCCAGGGCCGGGCGCAAAAGGCGGCCGGTTGGGAACTTGCGGCAGAGACACATAGAACATCGCCCGGTCAGCCCGTCGTTCTGCGGATCCGGATTACCGACGGAGAAGGCCGTGCCTTGGAGAACCTGACTTTGTCGGGGCAGTTGCGGCGGCCCACCCATGCCGGTGCCGATCTGCCCCTGACGTTCCGTCCCATTGGTGACGGCAGCTATCAGGCGGACGTCGCGGCCGGTGCCGGGCAGTGGGATCTGGCCCTATCCGTGCCCGTCGAGGGTGCGGATGCGTATCGGTGGGAAAAGCGCTTATGGCTGAAATAGCTCTGCAAGATTTCGCAGAGGCGGAAGCCTATGTGCGCAGCGATGCTGAAACCGGGATCGCTAATCTGGATTTGGCGGTCGAGAACGTTCATTGCGGCGGTTGCGTACGCCGCATTGAGGATGCCCTGAGCGCCCATCCCGGCGTCACCCATGCCCGTGTCAACCTCACGACCCGGCGCCTGGCGCTGCAATGGCGCCAGGGTCAGGCACAGGCCGCCGAACTGATGGCGGTGGTTGCGGCCCTGGGATACCGCCCCGTGCCCTTTGATCCCGACCTCTTGGCCAATGAGGCGGCGAACGAGGACAAGGCATTGCTTCGCGCCATGGCGGTCGCCGGCTTTGCCGCCGCCAACGTCATGCTGCTTTCCGTGGCGATCTGGGCCGACGGCGGGTCCGGTGATATGGGCCCGGCCCTGCGCGATCTGCTGCACTGGATTTCCGCTCTGATCGCGTTGCCCGCCGTGGCCTATGCAGGCCGGCCTTTCTATCATTCCGCTTGGGCGGCCCTGCGTCAGGGCACGATGAACATGGACGTGCCTATCTCTTTGGCCGTGCTGATGGCGGCAGCAATGTCGCTGTTCGAAACCATTAGCCACGGACAGCATGCCTATTTCGATGCCAGCGTCGGTCTGTTGTTCTTCCTGCTGATCGGGCGCTATCTGGACCGACGGGCCCGGGGCAAGGCGCGTTCGGCAGCGGAACAATTGATGCTGCTTGGCGCCACGACAGCCCACGTGGTCAATGATGAAGGCAGCATTCGCCCGGTACCTATTGCCGCGGTCCGGGCGGGTATGACCGTACGTGTGCGGCCTGGCGACCGGGTGCCCGTGGACGGAGAGGTTAGCGCCGGCCAGGGCAGCATCGATGCCAGCCTGATCAGCGGCGAGAGCGCACCCCGCGCCACAACCAAGGGCGATTGGGTGCATGCGGGTACATTGAATTTGGATAGCCCCCTGGACGTCAGCGTTGCGGCAGCGGGCGAAGACACTTTGCTGACTGAGATTGTGCGTCTGACGGCGGCGGCGGAACAGGGCAAAGCGGCCTATGTGCGCCTGGCGGACCGGGCGGCCCGGATCTATGCCCCCGCCGTGCATGTCCTCGCACTTGCCGCTTTTCTAGGCTGGTGGCAGCTGGGGGGATTAGGATGGCAGCCCGCCCTGTTGATCGCCGTGGCGGTATTGATCATTACCTGTCCCTGTGCGCTGGGCTTGGCGGTGCCGGTGGTGCAGGTGGTGGCCTCGGCGCGGGCTATGGCGGGCGGTATTCTGGTCAAGGCAGGCGACGGCTTTGAGCGTCTGGCCCAGGTGGACACATTGGTGTTCGACAAAACTGGTACATTGACCCTGGGCCGGCCCGAACTGATCAATGGCGGCGACGTGCCTGATGCCATACTCCGGCAAGCAGCGGGCCTCGCGGCTGGCAGCCGGCACCCTCTTTGCCAGGCATTGGTGCGGGCGGCGGGCGTGGTGCAAGCGTCCGGTGACGTACGCGAAGAATCCGGTATGGGCCTTGAAGGCGCTGGAATGCGTCTGGGCAATCGGGATTGGTGCGGTGTCGAGGCGAGCATTCCAGATGACGGTGACAGCGAACTTTGGTTCCGCATCCCTGGTGAGGAACCGGTGCATTTTGCCTTTCGCGACCGAATCAAGACGGACGCGGCAGACGTCATACGGCAACTACGCGAAACTGGCTTCCGGATCGAAATTCTTTCAGGCGACCGGGAAGCCGTGGTCGCACCCCTGGCACAGACGCTGGGTGTCGAGCAATGGCAGGCCGGCTGTCGGCCGGATGGGAAGGTCGCCTATTTGAAAGATTTGGCAGCCCGTGGTCACAAGGTTGCCATGATTGGTGACGGCATGAACGATGCGCCGGCTCTTGCCGCCGCCCATGCATCCCTGTCTCCCGCCAGGGCGGCGGACGTGGCCCAGGCGGCGGCGGATTTCGTATTCCAGGGCGAGGATTTGCATCCCGTTGCGACCGCTCTGATGCTGGCCAAACGGGTTAGGCGCCTGATCTTGCAGAATTTCTCCCTGGCCATCGGTTACAACCTTTTCGCCGTGCCCCTGGCATTGGCGGGGCTTGTGACACCCCTGTTCGCCGCCATAGCCATGTCCTCGTCGTCATTGCTGGTGACCCTGAACGCCTTGCGCCTGCGTTTTGGGGGGCGGCCATGAACGTTTTGTTGATCCTGATACCGGCGGCGTTGGTTCTGGGCTTGCTGGGCTTGGCCGCCTTCCTCTGGGCCTTGCGTTCCGGCCAGTTCGAGGATCTGGACGGCGCCGCTGAGCGTATTCTGCACGACGATGAAACATTGTCTTGATAAGCGTCTCGTCTGACATACTGTCCGCTTGGTTTGTTGGGACAGATTAAGTGAGCGCGTTCAGTGATCATCCGTGAAGACGATGTCGAGGGCCCCGAGGTCATAGCCCTGTTGCAGGCGCATTTGGCCCATACCACCGGCAATTCGCCGCCTGAAAGCATGCATGCCCTGGATTTGGATGGGTTGCGGGCGCCGGGGATCACCTTTTGGACCTGTTGGGACAGGGGCGACCTGTTGGGCTGCGGCGCATTGAGCGAGTTGGCCCCCGGCCACGGTGAGATCAAATCCATGCACACGGCGGCTGTCCATCGCGGCAAGGGGGTGGCGGGCGGCATGGTGGCTCATATCATCGATGTGGCGCGGCGGCGGTCCTATAAGCGCCTGAGCCTGGAAACGGGATCCATGGCGGCCTTCGCGGCGGCCCGGTCGCTGTATGCGCGGCATGGGTTCGCGGAATGCGGGCCCTTTGGAGCTTATGTTGAAGATCCCTACAGCGTCTTTATGACCCTGGATTTGCGTCAGCCCGAGGAGGCCCCGTAATGGATAACCAGTTCGACGGAGATTTCGAACCGATCCCGCTACCTGATTATCAGGAAATGGAGATCGCGGAGATGCGGGCAGCAGCAAAGCGGTTCCACGACTTCGTCTGCCGCCGGCACACTGTACGGGAATTCTCCAATCGGCCCGTACCGCGGGACATTATCGAACAATGCATCATGTCCGCTGGCCGCGCCCCCAGCGGCGCTAACCATCAACCATGGCATTTCGCGGTGATCGGCGATCCCGGCATGAAACAAGCCATCCGCGCGGGCGCCGAGGCAGAGGAGCAGGAATTCTACGCCGGGCGGGCGGGGGAGGAATGGCTGCGCGCGCTCAGGCCCATCGGCACTGATCCATCGAAGCCGTTCCTTGAGACGGCGCCTTGGCTGATCTGCATCTTCGGCGAACGGCGCAGCCGGGGCGCGGACGGGCGCAGCTACCGCAACTATTATGTCCCTGAATCCGTCTCCATCGCCACCGGGTTTCTGATTCTGGCCCTGCATAATGCGGGCCTGGCGACCCTGACCCACACGCCGGCGCCCATGGGATTCCTGAACGAAATCTGCGGACGCCCGAAGTCGGACAAGCCCTATATCCTACTGGTCACTGGCTATCCCGATAGCGAGGCAGAGATCCCAAGGGCGGCCACCATCAAGAAGCCTTTGGATCAAATCGCCACCTTCTTCTGAAAAGGCGTCTATACTCCGCGCGGATTTGTAAGCGGGTACGGACATGGATTGGCAGGAAGAACGGGACGAACTGTTCCGGCGTAACGCCCTTGCGCAAGAGCTCGGCGGCGCGGACAAGATCGAACGGCAGCATAAAGGCGGCCGCCTGACGGTGCGGGAGCGGATCGACCGCATGCTTGATGCGGGCAGCTTCCAGGAAATTGGTGCCACTGCCGGAGCCTATAGCTACGACGACGATGGCAATATCGTATCCCATGCCCCGTCCAACTGTGTCATGGGCCGGGGTCTCGTCGACGGCCGGCCGGTGGTGATTAGCGGCGATGATTTCACCGTTCGCGGCGGCTCGGCCGATGCGACGATCAAGGAAAAAGCCATATTTCCTGAATCCATGGCCCATGACCTGCGATTGCCCATCATTCGCCTGATCGAGGGTTCGGGCGGCGGCGGCTCGGTCAAGACCATCGAGACCCGCGGCCGGGCCAATCTGCCCGGCGGTATCGGGCAGGCCTCCGGCTTCGACAAGCTGGCCGAAAATATGGCCACAGTGCCGGTGGTGGCCTTGGGCCTGGGTTCGGTTGCAGGTCTGGGCGCGGCGCGGCTGGCGGCCAGCCATTATTCCATTCTGGTCAAGGACACCGGCGCCATGTTCGTGGCGGGACCGCCGGTGGTGAAACACATCGGCGAGGACCTGGACAAGCAGGAACTGGGCGGTCACGCCATCCAAACCGCCGCCGGTGGTGTCGACCATGCCGCGGACAGCGAGGAAGACGCCTTTGAATGCGCCAGGACCTTTCTCTCTTACCTGCCGCCGTCCGTCTATGAAGTCGCCCCACGCGGCGAACAGGTGGACGACCCGGCCCGACAGGACGAGATGCTGGACAGGGTCATCCCCAAGAATGTCCGCACTGTCTATCGCATGCGCAAGATCATCGAGGACCTGGTGGACCGGGGCTCTTTCTTTGAGATGGGCCGCATGTTCGGCCGCTCTATCATCACCGGACTTGCCCGCCTGGACGGCTGGCCGGTGGCGCTGATGGCCTCCGACCCGCATTTCTATGGCGGCGCCTGGACGGCGGATGCCTGCGATAAGATCACCCGCTTCGTGGACTTGGCCGAAACTTTTCATCTGCCGGTGGTCTATCTGGCTGATTGCCCCGGCTTCCTGGTCGGGCTAGAGGCGGAGCGCACCGCCACAATCCGCCATGGCGTCCGTGCCATGTCGGCCATCAACCAATCCAGCGTGCCCTGGTGTTCCATCATCGTTCGTAATTCGTTTGGTGTTGCCGGCGGGGCCCATCGACCCGTGGGTCGGTTCTCGGTTCGTTACGCTTGGTACACGGCGCGCTGGGGGTCCCTGCCTCTGGAAGGTGGGATCGAAGCCGCCTATCGCGCGGAAATTGATGCCGCCGATGATCCCGAGGCCAAGCTGGCGGAGATCGAGGCGCGCCTGAATCGTATGCGTTCCCCGTATCGGACGGCGGAAACCTTCTGGATCGAGGATATCATCGAGCCGCACAAGACCCGGCCCCTGTTGTGTGATTTCGCCAACCTGGCGGCACCGCTTCGCACGGCGGGTCCGGTCAGCTTTGGGATGCGGCCGTAGGTTCGCTTCGGCGCCGGGCGCGTGCCTCGCGATGGGCGATATAGGTGGCGGAGGTGACAATGATGCCGCCGCCGATCCAGGTCCACACATCCGGTTCCTCGGCGAAGATATAGAAACCCAGTAACGTCGCCCAGACGAGTTGCAGAAACGATATGGGCTGCAGTGCCGTGACCTCGGCACAGCGAAAGGCTTGCGTCATGGCCAGATGCCCCAAGGTCGCGAGGGCGGCGATGCCGAACAGCCAAATTACCTCTTCCAGGCTGGGTGTGCGCCAGACGAAAAGCGCCGGCGGGCAAAGGGCGACAGTGACACACAGGGCCAGGGCGGCGACGATGGTGCTGTTATCCTCGGTATCGGTCAGGCGCTTGCCAATCAGCATGGTGGCGGCAACGGTGCCGCGACCAATTGTGCAATGGCGCCCCATTCGATGGCCTGGAAGCCCGGCCGCAATATGACCATGGCGCCTGCGAAACCGAAGATCACTGCCGTGATGCGGCGGACATAGAGGCGTTCGCCAAGAAACAATGCCGCGCCCAGTGTGGCGAAGATAGGGGCGGTGAAACCCAGTGCCGTCACCTCCGCCACGGGGATATTCGCCATGGCGTAGAACCACAGCATCACCCCCATGGCTTGCAGGAAACCTCGCGAGATATGCAATCCCCAACGCCGTGGGCGGTTCCGGTACCCGCGGATTTCCCGCCAGAAGATCGGCATCAGAAAGATCAAGGCAATGGCATAGCGAAGGAAGGCCAACTGCAGGGGGTGTATGGAACTGCTCAGATAACGCACCGAACCTGTGACGAAAACAAAGATCACGCCGGCCAAAAACATCCACGCGATGCCCTTGGCGTTGCCGGTGGGGGCAGTAAAAATGCCGTGAAGAGACTTCATGCAAATCTGGAATCCATTGAATCGCCACCATCTTGCCACCGTTCCTGACGTTGCGTGCAAAATATCAGGATTATCAAAATCAACGCGCGGATGTGTACGGGTATGCGTAATTGTGTATCATCCCCCTTGCTCATTTGAGCCAAGTGCGGCGGTTGGGTCGTCGCGATAGATAAAATCGGGGGAAAAATTATGAAACAGTTCGAATTCAATCGCCGCGTGTTGTTGCAAAGCACGGCGGCCATGGCGGCCGTGAGTGCTGCCGGATCGTTGGGTCTGAAGGGCGCTAGCGCCGCCGGTCCCTTGAAACTTTGGACCATCGGCATTGCAAAGGTTGGGGCCAAGGACTGGAGTGCCATGTCGGCCCAGGCCGGTATCGAGATTGCCTACAACGCCAAGAGCGCCCGGGCGGATGAAGCCATTCAGAAGATGGTCGTGGGCGACGGCTCCAAATTATACGACGCCATGTCCGACAACGGCGGCGGTATGGAAGATGCCCTGGCCTCCCAGGGTGCGGTGGTGGAACTGGATCCCGGCCGCATTCCCAACTGGAAGAACATACTGCCAACCTACAATCCCGGCGGGGCAGCGGCGGATACCATCCGTCACAAGGGCAAGGTCGTTGCCGTGCCTTATATCTCGAATGCCGATTCCATGGCCTATAACTACGACAAGATCGGCGCCGACATTAACTCGTGGGAGGCCTTATTTGATTCCCAGTTCAAGGGCCGGGCCGCGATGCAGAACGACTTTGGGCCCACGCTGACAAATACGGCGATCTATCTGAAACAGTCGGGCAAACAGGATATCGACAATCCATCCGACATGACTCCGGCGGAAGTCAAAGGCGTCTGTCAGTTCCTGATCGATCAGAAGAAAAAGGGCCAGTTCCGTACCTTCTGGGACGGTTTCGGCAACGGCGTCAATCTGCTGGCTTCGGAAGAAGTCCTGGTTTCCTCGTGCTGGGAACCGATCCAGATCGTCTCCGCCAAGAAGTCCAAGATGGATATCCGCTACGGCACCATGAAGGAAGGGCATCAGACCTGGAACAACTGCTTCATGCTGACCAAGGGCGGCAAGGCGCGCGGTCAGGAAGATGCGTTCTACAAACTGATGAACGTCTACCTTTCGCCGTGGTTCGGTGCCCGGACATTGGCGACCTTCGGCTTTGGGCCGCAGATGCAGGGCGTCAATGAATATGTGGATGCCAATCCCAAGGACTTCGACGCCGCCGCCAAGGCGACGATCGCGGCCCGTCTGGCCGGCAAGGCCAATCGTTACAAGGTCACGGGTAATTCCTGGCAGAACGTGTTCCCGACCCATATCCGCGACTATCAGGACTGGTGGGCACGGGTGCAGGCGGCCTGATCGGGGACATTGTGCATGGTTGCCCTGGGCAATCAGGACAACAATAGGGGGCGGCGCCGGGGTGAAACGGCGCCGCCCCTGCCGTTGTCCAAGCTGCGCTGGCAGCGGGCGGCGTCCCGGGCGCTGTTCCTGCTACCCATCATCTTCATGGTACTGTTTTTTGCCTTACCCCTGGCCCTGACCGTGGTCTGGAGTGTGTTTGAGCGGACTATGTTCTGGATGGAGCCGGGTTTCACCCTGTTCGCCTATGAGAATTTCTTTTTCTCCGCCCGGCTGCAGAATTTTCTCTCTTCCATGTGGCATTCGTCCATTTCGGTGGTGATTGCCTTTGTCTTCGGCTTTCCCGTCGCCGTCTTCGTGCGTCGGCGCATCCCCCAGGTGGCCCAGCACCGGGTGATCCTGTTGTTCATCCTGCCCTTCATGGTTTCCGAGATTATCCGCGTTTTTGCTCTGCGCCCGGTGCTGCAGCGCACCGGCCTGGTTAACAGCGTGCTCATGGACCTGGGTCTGATCAACGAGCCGATCACGGCGATCCTCTACACGCCCCTCGGCGTCATCATTGGCGAAGTGCTGTCGTTCCTTCCCTTTATCGTTTTTGCCGGATTCCTGGCCATGGAAGCGGTGCCGAAATATATCTTCGAGATCTGCGACGATCTGGGCGCGCCGCGTCACCGAGTCTTCATCGATGTTATCCTGCCGCTGGCTGCACCGGGGATCTTCGCCGGCGCCGTTTTCATCTTCGTCAATGGCCTTGGCGTGGCATTGCTGCCCAATATCCTGGGCGGGCCAGGGGCAGTGAACGCCGGGTTGATCGCCACACAAGCCATTACGGCACTGGACTATCCCCTCGCCATGGCGGTCAGCGCTATCATGATGGCGACACTGCTGGGTCTGCTCTATCTAGGCCACCGCCTGTTCGATCTGACCCGCATCCTGACACCGATCAATTGATCCCATGGGCGATGATTACAGCAGCATATGGTCCTACCGGCTGAAATGGCTGTACACCCTGCTTGTCGTCTTCACCCTGATGCTGCCGGTGTTCTACGTCATTTACATATCGTTCAATAAGAACGGCTTCGGCGCCGCCGAGTATGTCTTCACCTTTGAATGGTACCGAAATATCTTCTCCGACCTGCTGCTGCTTGGCGCCATGGGCAACACTATGCTGCTCGCCGCCATCACCATGGTCGTCACCGTGCCCATGGGGCTAATCGCGGCCAAGTTCTACAAGGCGACCCGCGCCAAATTGCTGACGGTTTCGCTGCTGCTTTCACCCTTGTTCGTACCGGCGGACATTCTTGGTTCCGCCCTGTTGGTGTTTTTCAAGAACCTGAACATTGCTTGCGCCACCATTGGCGAATGGCTGGGCATCGGTTGGATGGACGACTGGTTTGACCTTGGCTATTTCACCGCCATCGTCGGGCTGGTGATCTATGCCCTGCCGTACGTCTTTGTCGTCATCCTCATCACTATGGGGCGTTATCGGGAGCAGCAGACCGAGGCCGCGCGCAGTTGCGGGGCCACTGCCTGGCAGGCCTTCGTGCAGGTGGAATTCCCACAGATCAGGGCAGGGGTCTTCTCTGCCTGCGCCTTCGCCGTGATCCTGACCTTCAACGAATACACCCGCACCTCGCTGCTGAAGGGCGGCTATGACACCATTACTTCAGTGTTGATTTCACAGATGCTGAACGAAGGCATGTCGGAACAATCCTATGCCATGAGCAGTCTGATCAGTTTCATCGCCATCGCCGTGATCGGCACCATCATCCTATTCACCCTGGTACAGTCGGAACGCCTGGAGCGTGAGGCGCGCGCCAAGGCCCAACCCCTTATGTCGGGCTAGAAATACAAATGAACCAAGCAAATGACATTGCCGTCCAGGTCAGCGGTCTGTCGAAGAACTACGGCACGGTACAGGCCTTGCGCGGTGTGGATCTATCCATCGCGGCGGGGGAGTATTTCGTCCTTCTTGGTCCATCCGGCGGCGGTAAGACCACGCTATTGCGGCTCCTAGGCGGCTTTATCCGGCCCAGCGGCGGGCAAATCCTATTGCACGGCGTGGATGTCTCGGAACAGCCGCCGAACCGCCGCCCAACGTCAATGGTGTTCCAGAGTTTCGCCCTGTTTCCACATATGACGGTGGCCCAGAATGTGGGCTATGGCCTGCGCCTGCGCAAATTGCCAAAGGCCGAGATTGAAGAGCGCGTCGGCGCCATGCTGGAGATGGTGGGCCTGAGCGAACTGGCCGACCGTATGCCACATGCCCTTTCTGGCGGGCAGCAGCAGCGTGTGCAACTTGGCCGGTCCCTGGTGCTGGAAACGGATATCCTGCTCCTTGATGAACCGCTGGCCGCATTGGATGCGAAATTGCGCAAGGATATGTGCCTGGAACTGAAACACTTGCAGGAGCAGGTGGGCATCACTTTCATCCACGTCACCCACAACCAGGAAGAGGCCATGACCGTGGCCGACAATATGGCGATCATTGCTGACGGCGAATTGATCGAAACCGGCACAGCCCAGGCCCTCTATGAAAAACCGCGCCGCCGCTTCACCGCCGACTTCATCGGCGAGAACAACATCCTCGCCGGCCGGGTCAGCCGTGTATCAAATGGTGAAGTGAACGTGGATCTGGGTTTCGCGGAAGTGTCCGTTGACGCGGACGGCCAGACCGCGGAACAGGGGCAGGACGTCGCGGTATCCATCCGTTCCGAACTGGTCGAGGTGTTGCAGCCCGGCGCGCCCGAACGGCCCGACCGGCAATCATTCAGCGCCCAATACGGTGAGGCGGTTTATCTGGGACTCGCCACCTCGCATGTGGCCAGCCTGCCTAACGGCCAATCCATGGTGGCCCGGCATGTTTCCACCGGCGAGGGAACCGCCGCGATCGCCCCCGGCACGGCGGTGGACCTTGCCTGGCCCAGAGCATCCATGCGCCTGCATCTATCGTAAACAGCATTTGAAAACGAGGAGACGTCACATGTCGAATAACGAACTCTACGACAAAGGCCAGGAAGTCCGCCGTCAGTTGCTGGGCGATGCCATGGTCCAGAACATGGCCAGCAACACTTACAACAACCCCACAATGGAGAAATTCGGCCAATACACATCCGAAGCCATTTTCGGCATGCTCTGGACACGCCCGGCGCTGGATCTAAAGTTGCGCACCTTGATATGCGTCATTTCCGATACCTGCACCCATGCCTGGCCGGAACTGAAAATCCACCTGCATATGGCCCTGCGCCAAGGCTGGAGCGAGGATGAATTGGGCGAAGTGTTGCTGCATCTGGGCGGGTATATCGGCGTGCCGACGGTGCGCGAGGCGATGATCATCGCAAACGAGGTGTTTGCGGAAGCTGCCGCCGGGGACGATTAGTCGCAATACCGGCGCCTATGGCTGGGCGGCCGCCTTGCCGCGCTGCCGTTCGCGGACAAAGACATAGATCCCGGCGCCCATGATCAGGATGATCCCGCTCCAGACTTCCAGCGAGGGTAATTCACTCCAGAACAGCCAGCCCCAGAACACTGCCAGCGGCATGAGCACATATTCATAGGGGGCGATAGTGGCGGCCCGGGCCGAACGGTAAGCTTGCGATATGGAATAACCGATGATGCCCGAGAGGGCACCCAGGCCCAGGAACAATAGACCGTCGCCATCATCGGGCCAGCGCCAGGCGCGAAGCAGGAATTGCAGCGTGGGATCGTCGACGCCCTGCACATAGCGGCCATCGCCTGCCGCCAGCCAGAAGCCGGCGCTGACGACAATGAATATGCTTTGCAGGTAGATCGCCATGGCGGAGGCTTTCGCCGTCGCCCCAAGGCGCCGGGCGATGATCTGGCTCAGGGAATAGGTGAAGGCAGCCAGGATAGGTAGCAGCAAAACCAATCTCTCGGCGGTATCCATACCGTCGGATTCCCACGGCCGCTGAATGACGAGCACGCCGGCAAAGCCTACCAACACGGCGCTTATGCGCCGGATGCCTACTTTTTCCCCGAGGATGGGGATTGATAGCAGGGTAATGAACAGGGGCGCGACGAAGAAAATGGCCGTGACATCCGCCAGGGGAATGACAGCCAGGGCGGCGAAGAAAGACAAGTTGGCGACGACCATCAGAAAGCCGCGTAGGAGATGCATGAAGGGCTTGTCCGTCGCCAAGATCCTGAATCCCCCTTCAAACCGCACAACGGCCAGGAGGAAAACGATGCCCACAGCGGAACGGACAAATACCATCTGGTGCAGGGGGTAATCACCCGAAAGCAGCTTCATCAACATGTCGTTGACGGAGATCGCCGTCATACCAATCAGGACGAAGAGTATGCCCAGGCCGGGGTTGTCTTGGTGGGATTGTAATGGCGGCGACATGCTAACTCGGCGATATGAACGCGGCTGGGTTTTTCGGTTGACCGGGAAAAACATAGCACCCAAGCTTTCGCCCGACGAGACGGGGAAATGGGACCGGGCCATGGAACGCGAAGAACTGGTGATGCTGTGCATCTGCGATTACGCCGGTCAGGTTCGGGGCAAGGGATTCCCGGCGAGCGAACTGACCGGGCGTCTTCGTTCCGGCATCGGTCTGGCGCCTACCAATCTGATGATCAACGCCTTTGGCGAGATCGGTGACAGTCCCTGGGGTCCCCGCGGTGAATTGCTCATGCTGCCGGACGCCGAGACGGAGGTCAGGCTGGATTTCGGCGATGAAAGGCCACCCGAATGGTTTTATCTGGCCAATCTGACCGAACTGGACGGCTCGCCCTGGTCCTGCTGCCCGCGCAATTGGCTCGTCAGAGGCTTGGATGCCTTGAAGTCCGAATTCGGCCTGGAGGTCAAGGCTGCCTTTGAGCATGAATTCCACTATTCAGGGTCGCCGGCCCGGCTCGGCGATGCCTATTTGCTCGATGCGATGCGCCTACAGGGAAACTTCGCCCAGACCCTGCTGCCTGCCTTGCGCGCCAATGGCATCGTGCCCGAGACCTTCCTGCCGGAGTTCGGCCCGCAACAGTTCGAGATCACCTGCAAACCGGCTCTGGGCCTCCGTGCGGCCGACGATGCCGTCAGGCTGCGGGAGATTGCCAGGGCGGTGGCTCGTTTTCATGGTCACAAAGCCACATTCTCACCAGTGATGGCGGCTGGCGCCGTGGGGAATGGGGTGCACGTACATTTTAGCTTGCAGAACCTCGAAGGTGCGCCGGTCAACTACGATAGCGCCGCGGCGCACGGTGTCCGCGAGGTGGCGGGGCAGTTCCTTCAAGGCATCCTCGCGCATATGCCGTCGCTGGCCGCGCTGACGGCACCCAGCGTTGTTTCCTACGAGCGCCTACAGCCCAACCGCTGGAGTGCCACCTACAACAACCTGGGCAACAAGGACCGGGAGGCCGGCGTGCGTCTTTGTCCGTTGTCGGATCTGCCCGGCAGCGATCCGGACGCAAGCTTCAATTTCGAGTACAGGGCGGCGGACGCGGCGGCCAATCCTTATTTGGTGCTGGGCGCCCTTGTCTGGGCCGGATTGGATGGTCTACGCAAGAAGATGACCCTTGGCCGGACCACCAACCGTGACCCCGATGATATGAAGCCCGAGGAACGCGCGGAGCGTGGCATTGTGCGGCTGCCGCAGTCGCTGGCGGACGCTCTGCCGCAGCTAGTGGCGAACGAGGTCATGAACGAGGCCATGGGTGCCGAGTTCCTTGCCGCTTATGTGATGCACAAGCGTAGCGAGATCGAACTACTGGAGAGCTATAGCCCAGAAGAGCGGATTGCCCGCTATGCGGATGCCTATTGAGACGCTGGACCTGCCCGATCCCGGACCTGTGATTTCATTGCGGGCAGAGGGGATGTCACCTTTTCTGCTGGTCTCGGATCATGCGGGCAATGCAATGCCCAGGCGGCTGGGCGATATGGGCGTTGCCGCCGCCGATCGGGAAGATCACATCGCCATCGATGTCGGCATTTTCGGGACTTGCAACTGGCTGGCCCATGGCCTGGATGCCCATTATATCGCCCAGACCTATTCCCGCCTGGTCATCGACAGTAACCGCCAGCCCGGCGTACCCACGTCCATGCCAGAGGTGAGCGACGGTCGCGCCGTTCCGGCCAACAAGGGAATTAATGACGCCGAGCGCGATCGCCGGGTCACTGAAATCTTCAATCCCTACCACGATGCCATCTCGGCCGCCCTGGATGCCCGCCAGGCGGCTGGGCGGCCAACTGTGCTGTGCGCCATGCATAGCTTCACACGCCACATCAACGGCTTCGCGCGGCCCTGGGATATTGGCGTCATCCATGGTCCTTCGCACGAGGTCGCCGATGGCTTGATCGCCGCCTTGGATGGCGGCGAACTGACCATCGGCCGCAACGAACCCTATGGCGTGGATTATGACAACGACTATACCATCCCCGTGCATGGCGACGGCCGGGGCCTGCCCTCGGTCGAGATCGAGGTCTGCCAGGATTTGATCCGCGAGGATGCAGGCCAGCGGCGCCTGGCCCGCATCCTCGAGGCTGCATTCAGGCAGGTCGCATTGCAGATGAACTTGTAGGCGGGCAGGGACGATGCGCGAATTGGATTTGCGAGCCGAATACAGCCGTGACAGGCCTATCGAGCCGGCCCGGACCGCGTTGCTGGTGATCGATGTCCAGAACGCCACCTATGGCCCAGCGGAAGCGGAGAGCCAGCCGTTTTTCTATGCCCAGGCCACCGAGATAGCCATTCCCAATATCGCGCGGCTGCAGGCTGCCTGCCGCGGCAAGGGTATTGAAGTCATATTCACGGTGATCGAGAACCTGACCCTGGACGGCCGCGATAGAGGCCTGGATTACAAGATCTCTGGCTTCAATGTTCCCAAGGGTTCCCATGGCGCCAAGGTGGTCGAGGCCGTGGCGCCTGTGGGCGACGAGATCGTTCTGCCCAAGACCTCCTCCGGTCTGTTCAACTCCACTAATTTCGACTACCTGCTGCGCAACATGGGCATCGATAGCGTCTTGGTCACTGGCTTCTTGACCGACCAATGCGTCGATATCACCGTCCGCGACGGCGCCGATCGGGGCTATTACATGACTTGTATCGCCGATGCCTGCGCCACGGAAAGCCAGGCCCGCCACGACAACGCCCTAGCTGCATTCAAGGGCTATTGCCGCACCCTGACGACCGAACAGGTCTTGCGACTGATCAAGGCGGCCACAAATTAGAATCTGTATTGGTGGACGTTCTTCATGCGGCGGGTACGGGCAGACGGCTGAGCGAAATATACGATGGTCGGCGATATGCCTTGTCTATTCCAGCGGGTGATCGTCTTGGGCATGATTGGGCCATTCCCAAATATCGTGAGAGGGTTTTCGAATGCATCATGTGTTTTGTCCTTGGGGCCGGTGTAGTCGTCATCGCGCAAGTTAATGATGCCATCCCCGTCGTCGTCTTTCACGCGCCAGTCCCCGTTCTCGTTGAACCCCTGCAGTGCGCCAAAGAACCATTGTAGGACTTTGCCCCCGACCTGGTTCGCTTGCTCCTGAATGAGCGCGGCGATTTTCGCCTGCATGGCTTCTATCTTCTGCATGACCATATCGATTTGTCGGTCGTTCCTGGGGGGACGCATGATCACGGAATTTGAAATCCGCTCATAGTGTTCTTGAATAAGTTCAACCACCCTATTCATCATCTCGATCGAACCGCGTGATATGCCGCCGCTGTTTGGCTCGTTGGGATAGACATCGAAGTAGGCGCCAAGCCCTCTGATGATAACGGGGACTTGACGAACTTTGATGGTCAGCGCCTTGCCGCGTACAAATCGATCGCCGCGCTTGTTGATGATGACGGCACGAACAGTTTGCTTTTTCGGCAGAGCCTCAAGCAGAAGATGTTCGCTACCCGACCCCGTCAGGGCCAACGGCGTAGCGCCGCGCCGCTGTATCGTCGCCTTGCCGATGCGGTTCACCATTCGGGTTGCCACCGCGCTTTTCTTGAAACTGGCTTTCTTGACGGGACGCTTTATCGAGACTTTCTTTGGCGACACTGTGCGGCTGGCCGTGGCGGTACGTTTCGCTCTCGTCTTGGCAGGCATTTTGTAACCCTTCCCTGTTTTCTTCATTACGGGAGCGATGCCGCGGTCCGACTCGCGCCATTGGCCATTCAGACAGCCCCCACGAACTCTATGATTAAGTGTAGATCGAACGTTTGGCCTGGCAAGGCGTGTCTATTTCTTCCGCGCCGCCATGAAGGCGTCGATCACCGCCTGTGGTTCGCCCTTGGCATAAGCTTCCTGCTGGCCAAGGACGCCAGCGCGAAAAGCTTCTTCAAAACCGGACAGGGCGATTTCCCGAAACCTGGCCTTGGTCCGCGCCCAGGCCACCGACGGCTTGGCGGCGAAGTCTTCGGCGATTTCGCAGGCTTTGGCCACGACCTGGTCGGCATCCACCATATGATTGATCAGGCCTAGACCATGGGCCTCCTCCGCCGCCATCAGGCGGCCGGTCATGGAGAGTTCCTGGTTCTTCGACCAGCCAAGATGCAGGGACATCCAATAAGACCCCATGATCGAGGGTATTGCGGCGTTGATCTCGGGCTGTCCCATGCGCACGCCGGGATGGGCCACCCGCTGGTCCGAGACCAGAGCCATCTGAAACCCGCCCCCCGCGGCCACGCCATTGAGTGCGGCAATGATTGGCTTGTTGGTGAGCAGAATTTGTTTGTAGACGTTACAGGCGGTGCCGAACCATTCTTCGATATCCGCCACCTGCATGCCGCGTGCCTCGTGCAAGTCGACGCCGGCGCAGAAGGCCCGATCACCCGCACCGGTCAGCACGATGCCTTTGACGCTTCCATCCCCGTCCAATTCGATCAGACAGGCGGCTACGTCGCGAGCCAACTGCATGGATATGGCGTTCAGATTATCCGGGCGGTTTAGTTTCAAAACCGCGACGTCGCCTCGGCGTTCGACAACGACAACATCAGACATCCGTCCGGTCCTATTCGTCCGAACGGACTTTGACGTAGCTGCCCGGCGCATCTTCCAGGATCGGGGCGTCCTTGCTGCCCGGCGACCTGGCCTTGACCTTGCGGCCCGATTGCTTGGCGATCCATTTGCCCCATTGCGGCCACCAGGAACCTTCGTGGTGGGTGCCGCCGGCAAACCATTCGTCCGGATCGGCAGGATGTTCAGGATTGCTCCAATAGCCATATTTCTTGGCCGAAGGCGGATTTACGATACCGGCGATATGGCCCGATCCGGCAAGGGTGAACGTGGTATCGCCCGTATATAACTGGGTCGCCACATAAGTGCCTTTCCATGGCGCGATATGGTCTTCCTTAGTGGAAATGATGTGGACCGGAATGTCCACCTGGCGCAGGTCGATGGGTGTGCCGCACATTTCGATGCCGCCCGGCTGTGACAGCAGGTTCTTCTGATACATATTCCGTATGTAAAAGCTGTGCATTTCCGCCGGCATGCGGGTTGAATCCGAATTCCAGTACAACAGATCGAAAGGGAAGGGATCCTTGCCCATGAGATAATTGTTGATCACGAAGGACCAGATCAGATCGTTGCTGCGCAACAGATTGAAGGTGGTCGCCATCGCGGCGCCGTCCAGTATGCCGCCCTGTTCCTTCATCTTCTGTTCAAGTTGAGCGACCTGTTCATCATCGATGAACACTTTCAGTTCCCCGGCCTCGGTGAAATCCACCAGGGCGGTGAAGAATGTGGCGGATTTGATGCGATGGTCGTCGTTGGCCGCCATATGACCTAAGGTGGCGCCGGTCAAGGTGCCGCCCAGGCAATAGCCGATGATATTGACCTCTTCCTCGCCGCAGGCCGCCTTGATGCCATCCAGGGCGGCGTAGATGCCGTCTGTCATGTAATCCTCGAAGGACTTCTCGGCCAGGCGCTGGTCAGGATTGACCCAACTGATCACGAAAACGGTCAGGCCTTGCTCCACGGCCCATTTGATGAAGGAATTCTCCGGCTTCAGATCCAGGATATAGAACTTATTGATCCATGGCGGCACGATCAAAAGCGGCCGTTTGTAAACCTGTTCTGTCGCCGGCTCGTACTGGATCAGTTGGATCAGATCGCTCTGCCAGATTACTTTGCCGGGGCTGACGGCGATGTTCTGGCCGACTTCGAAGGCATCCGTATCGGTCATCTTAATGGCCAGTTTGCCCTTGCCCCGTTCCAGGTCGTCCAGCATGTTCTGTAAACCGCGGACAAGGTTCTCGCCCTTGCTTTCGACGGTTTCGCGCAGGACTTCCGGGTTGGTGGCGACGAAGTTCGTGGGTGCCATGGCATCGATGAATTGCCGGGTATAGAAATCCACTTTTTGCGCAGTTTCGTCGTCCAGGCCTTCCACGTCTTGAACCGTGTTGTGCATCCAGCGCGAGGTCAGGAGATAGGACTGTTTGATGAAGTCGAAAATCTGGTTGTTTTCCCAATCCTCGCCACGAAACCGTTTGTCGCCTTTCTCCGGCGTGATGACGGATTCGGCGCCTTGTCCCAGCATCCCTTTGGCTGCATTCTGCCAAAGCTGCATGTAGTCCTGCCAAAGGCCCATCTGTGCCTCCGCCAACTTGGCCGGATCGGCCATCATCTTGGCGGTCAGCTCCATAAAGGCATTGCCGATATTCAATGGATCGGCATCGAATTTGCCACCGTCCTTGGCCTGATGTTGCAGGAAATCCGCCACCAGTCGCTGGCTTTGTTCCGCAACCTTGATCATGTTCTCGGAGAATTCGGCCGCCTGTTGCTCGGCCGATTTGGATTCATTGCTACCTGTGTTTTCGCTCATGGTTCGTCCAAAGCCTCGAAAATCGGCGGTTATTCGGTTTGGTCCGATTTGACGAATGATTCGCTGCCAGTAGAATACCCAAGTGATTCGTTGAACATAGCAGCAATTGTTATCAAGGCACCTGAACTCGATAGCAATCGCTAGATATGTGCCAATCGGACCTGATCCGTGGTTTGGTTTTGGCATGCCCGACAATGAGGAGCAAGGCCCGGATGAACAAAATCATGACAGCGAGGGAACGTCGCCCGGCGCGGCGAACGGCGGCGACGCTGACCGCCCTGGTGATGGCTTCCGCATTGGCGGGTTGTTCCTATGTGCCGAATTGGGTCAATCCCACGACTTGGTTTGAAGGCATGTTCGACGGTAGTGAAGATGTCGCGACCCTGCCCAAAGCGCCGACCACGGCCGAGAGTGCGACCAGCAAGGACAAACCTTTCCCCTCTTTGGGCGGCACGCCAGTGGAGAGGCGGCCTTCCAGTGCCGAAGACCGCGAGAAATTGGCGCAAAGCCTGGTGGCTGACAGGGACAATGCCCGCTATACGGATCAGAATTTGCGGGCCGGTGACCAGCGTGCCGCTGCCCCGCGTCCGGCCAGCCCGGCGCCGGTACCCCAAGCCAAACCGCCGGCGCCCGCGTCCACGGGTTCAACCGCCCTCGAAAAATTGCCGCCTGCGCCTGGTTCCACGGGTGCCACGGCGCTTGAGAAACTGCCGCCAGCGCCGGGGTCAAGAGAGGCGCCCTCAGGTTCCGGCGTCGCATCCCTTCCGCCCGCGCCGAAATCCATACCGCCGGCACCGCGCGTCGTGGCAAGGGATTCAAGTGGTTTAACCCAGGTGCCGTCAATCGTGCAGCGACGCGGCAGCCTGCCGGCGCCACCAGCACCTGTCACCGAGGTCGCACGCAGTACCATCCCGCAAGTGGTTGAAAGATCAGCCGCGGCGGTGGCTGGGTTGCCGAAACCGCCTACCCCGGCGCCGGTCGGCTTGCCTGCGACGCCACCCAAATTGACGCCTTCACCGGGTCAGGCGACCGCCGTGACGCCGCCGTCGGTTACTGTCAATCTCCCCGTTGGCCAGGGACAGTCCATTCTGGCACAAACCTATGCGGCGTCACTGGCCGCGCAAGGCAGCACCAACGTTCAAAACCCAATTGGGACCTTCAATACGCCCAATGCCGCGCCCATTTCAGGGCAATGGCCGACCGCCGTACCCGGTGTGGTGCGCCAGGCTTTCAACTCGTCCCTAAGCGGCACCGGCCCGACCGGCGGCACCGCCGCACCAGCGCCGGCACCGCGGGCGGCGATCATTGCCTCGCCCCAAATGAGCAATCAGCAAATCGGACGGTTGCCGGGGGCGCCGCTTACGATCCGCTTTCTTCACGGTTCCTCGAGGATCACCGCCAAGGAAAAGAAACGACTGGGTGATGTCGTCCGCCAAGCCAAGCAGCAGGGGCGGACGATCCTGGTTGTAGGCCATGCCAGTCAACGTACAGGCGATATGGACTATGCCAAGCATAAGCTGGTGAATTTCGGGATATCCCTGGATCGGGCCAACCGGGTAGCTGGCGAATTGCGCCGCCAGGGCGTCGCACCGGAACAGATCCTGGTGGAGGCCAGGGGCGATTCCGAGCCGCTCTATTTCGAGTTCATGCCCAATGGCGAGGCTAAAAACCGGCGGGTTGAGATTTTTATCAGGTAGGTTTGCTTAAGGCTCGCATGGGCCTGCCAATTCGGGCATAAATCAGGCCCTTGAAACCCACCGGTGACCATTGCGGTTGCCAGGCGAAACTGATGACGACGGCCATGCCATTCGAATTTCACCGCA
This sequence comes from uncultured Rhodospirillaceae bacterium, assembly GCA_964344935.1. Taxonomy (GTDB): domain Bacteria; phylum Pseudomonadota; class Alphaproteobacteria. The sequence goes on along the minus strand of CAYFPL010000002.1, from coordinate 438,223 downwards.
TCAGGCGGTTGCCGCCCTATGTCTTTGCCGAAGTAAACGCCATGAAGGCCGCGGCCAGAGCCAGGGGCGAGGACATTATCGATTTTGGCATGGGAAATCCCGATACGCCGCCTGCTGATCATATTATCGACAAACTGGTCGAAACCGCGCGTGACCCAAAAACCCATCGTTATTCAACATCTCGCGGCATACCGGGCCTACGTCTCGCCAATGCGAATTACTACCAACGCCGCTTTGGCGTCGATATCGACCCCGAAAGCGAAACCATCGTCACCTTGGGTTCCAAGGAGGGTTTGGCCAACCTTGCCCAAGCGATTACGACACCGGGCGATGTCATCCTGGCGCCCAACCCCAGTTATCCGATCCACCCCTACGGCTTCATCATTGCAGGCGCGGTGATCCGACATATTCCGGTCGGACCGTCCATGGACTTCTTCACCAACCTTGAATCCGCCGTCCGTCATTGCGTGCCGCCGCCCACGGCGTTGGTCCTGAATTATCCGGCCAACCCTACGGCTGAGGTCGTGGATCTGTCGTTCTATGAGCGCATCGTCGAATTCGCCCGGGCGAACGATCTGTTCCTGCTGTCGGACCTGGCCTACGCAGAGATCTATTTTGACGGCAACCCGCCGCCGTCGATCTTGCAGGTGCCGGGCGCAAGGGATGTGGCAGTGGAATTCACCTCCCTGTCGAAGACCTATTCAATGCCGGGCTGGCGCATGGGCTTTGCCACCGGTAACCGTCGTTTGGTTGCCGCCCTGACCCGCATCAAATCCTATCTCGACTACGGCGCCTTCACGCCAATCCAGGTTGCCGCCTGCGCTGCCCTAAACGGCCCGCAGGATATTGTCGACGATGTACGCGATCTTTATCGCCGCCGCCGGGATGTCCTGATAAATGGCCTTGGCGCGGCCGGCTGGGAGGTGCCATCGCCTCAGGCCACCATGTTCGCCTGGGCACCATTGCCGGATGGTTTCGCGCATTTGGGCTCGTTGGCGTTTTCCAAGCTGTTATTGGACAAGGCCAAGGTTGCGGTTTCACCGGGCATCGGCTTTGGCGAATATGGCGATGGTTTCGTGCGTATTGCCCTCGTGGAGAACCAACATCGTTCGCGCCAGGCTATACGGAACATCAAACGCTTCTTACAGGATTACAAAGACATGGATAAAGCGGACAGCCACGCGGCGGCGGCACAATGAGCAGTGCGCCGTTGCGCCTCGGCATCGCCGGGTTGGGTACGGTCGGGGGCGGTGTTGTCCGACTGGTTTCGGAACAGAGCAACCTGTTGGCGGCCCGCTGTGGCCGGGTCGTGCAGGTAACCGCGGTCTCGGCCCGCGACAAGAACCGGGACCGCGGTCTGGATTTGCGTTCCTACACATGGCACGACGACCCCGCTATCATGGCTGCCAGCGACGACATTGATGTTCTTGTCGAGTTGATTGGCGGCGAGGACGGGCCAGCGAAAAACGCGGTAGAAGCTGCGATCGCCAACGGCAAAGACGTTGTGACCGCCAACAAAGCGCTGATCGCCCATCATGGCACGGCCCTGGCGGCCTCGGCTGAAGACAGGGGCGTGGCGTTGAACTTCGAGGCGGCGGTGGCGGGCGGCATCCCCATCGTCAAGGCCATGCGCGAGGGCTTGGCCGGCAACGCCTTTTCCCGTGTGTATGGCATCCTGAACGGCACCTGCAATTATATTCTTTCCGCCATGCGCGACAGCGGCCGTGACTTCGGGGACGTGTTGGACGAGGCCCAGGCACTGGGGTATGCCGAGGCCGATCCGGCTTTTGACGTGGATGGCGTCGATGCCGCACACAAGCTGGCTATCCTGACAAGCCTATCATTCGGTTGCCCGGTCAATTTGGAGGCGGTGTATATCGAAGGTATCCGCCAGGTTTCTGCTATCGATATCGATTTCGCGACCGAATTGGGCTACCGCATCAAACTGTTGGGTATCGCGCGGCTGACCGACCATGGTGTGGAACAGCGGGTGCATCCCTGCATGGTTGCCGAGGACTCCGCCATTGCCCAGGTGGGCGGCGTATTCAACGCCGTGGTCGCCGAGGGCGACTTCGTCGACCGGGTGGTCTTCGAAGGGCGCGGGGCCGGCGAAGGGCCGACGGCATCCGCCGTTGTCGGTGACGTGGTGGATATTGCACGGGGTATCCGCCTGCCGGTATTTTCCGTGGCGGCCCAGGGGTTGAAAACGATCCAGCCTGCGCCCATGGATCGTCACGTGGGACCCTATTACGTGCGCCTGTCGGTGTTGGATAAGGCGGGCGTAATAGCGGACATTTCAGCCATCCTGCGTGACCAGGATATCTCCATTGGCAGCATGTTGCAGCGGGGCCGCGATCCGGGCGAAGCCGTCCCTGTGGTCATGGTCACCCATGAAAGCGAAGAAGCAGCGTTGGTAGAGGCCATGGCCCAGATCGGGGCCCTGGATTCCGTGGTGGAGGAGCCGAAAATCATCCGTATCGAGTCGCTTTAGTTTCGTTACAATAACCCGCACCGAGAATCACCAGGGGCGCGTTATGGCCGACAAGATAATATTGGACCGCAATCTCACCATAGAAGCCGTAAGGGTGACTGAGGCGGCCGCCATAGCGGCGGCGGAAGTAATGGGCCGGGGCGATGAAAAGATTGCGGATCAGGCTGCCGTGGACGCCATGCGCACTGCTCTCAACCGCTTGCAGATGGCCGGAACGGTGGTAATCGGCGAAGGCGAGCGGGACGAAGCGCCGATGCTGTTCATCGGCGAGGAAGTGGGCACCGGCGAAGGCCCTAAGATCGATATCGCCCTTGATCCCCTGGAAGGCACCACCATAACCGCAAAGGGCATGCCAAATGCCTTGGCCGTATTGGCGCTTTCGGAGGAAGGCGGATTGCTGAACGCGCCGGATGTCTACATGGACAAGATCGCCGCCGGCCCGCAGGTGCCCATTGGTGCCATCGATTTGGATAATTCCGCCGAAGAGAACATCAAAAATGTGGCAGAGGCGCTGAGCAAAGACCCTAAGGATGTTGTCGCCTGTATCCTTGACCGGCCCCGGCACAGCGATCTGATCAATGGCGTCCGCGAGGCGGGGGCCCGCATTGTGTTAATTGGTGACGGCGATGTTGCCGGCGTCATGGCCACGGCCATGCCCGAAACCGGGGTCGATATCTATATGGGAACGGGAGGCGCACCGGAAGGTGTACTGGCCGCCGCCGCCCTGTGCTGCATCGGTGGCAATATTCAGGGCCGGCTTCTGTTTCGCAATGACGACGAACGGGGCCGTGCCGCCAAGGTGGGTATCCAGGATCTGGACCGCAAATACGAAATCGGAGATCTCGCCTCGGGTGACGTCATCTTTGCCGCTACCGGTGTCACCAACGGCAACATGTTGCAAGGCGTGCGCCGCACAGCCACGACCCTAACCACGGATTCGGTGGCCATGCGGGCGCGGACTGGCACAGTCCGCTGGATCCGCATGCAACACCCCATCGGCGGCTAGATCATGAATCAGGCGGCGGTTCCGCTTTCGCTGGATGACGGCGGGGCGGTGCTGGACGTGGCCCGGTCCCTGTCAGGACGGTTTTGGCGCCAGCGTCCGGCCGATGACCGTTTGGCCATCGCCTTGTCCCAGCGGCTAGGCGTTCCTGATATCGTGGGCCGGGTCCTGGCCGGCCGGGACGTTGGGCTGGAAGACGGTGAGAGTTTTCTCAATCCCGCCCTAAAGACGGCGTTGCCCGACCCGTCGCGCCTGTGCGATATGGACAGGGCTGCCGAGCGACTGGCTGATGCCCTTGAAGCAGGGGAGGCCGTCGCCGTGTTCGGCGACTATGACGTGGATGGGGCCACGTCTTCGGCGCTGCTGCAGCGCTATTTCCGTGCTATTGGTCGGGATCTCCACGTCTATATTCCGGACCGGCAAAAGGAAGGTTACGGACCCAACGCACCGGCGCTTCTGGCTCTGCACGAAAAAGGCATCAAGGTCGTGGTGACTGTGGACTGCGGCATTGCGGCGTTCGAGCCTCTGCAGGCGGCAGCCGATGTGGGCCTGGATGTGATCGTGGTGGATCATCATCAGGCCGAACCGCGTCTGCCCACGGCGTACGCGGTGGTCAACCCCAACCGCCTGGACGACGAAAGCGGCCTCGGCCAATTGGCTGCGGTTGGCGTTGTCTTTCTCTTGATTGTCGCCCTGAACCGGTCGCTACGTCGGCGCGGCTGGTTCGGCACCGGGCAGCTGCCCAATTTGCTGCAATGGCTCGACTTGGTTGCCCTGGGCACGGTTTGCGACGTTGTGCCATTGACCGGCCTCAACCGGGTTTTGGTGGCGCAGGGATTGAAGGTGGCGGCGGGCCGGGGCAATCCTGGATTGGCGGCATTGAGCGATATCGCCAAGGTGGAACAGAAACTCGGCACATATCATCTGGGCTATCTCCTTGGCCCGCGCGTGAACGCGGGCGGGCGGGTTGGTAGCGCGCAAATTGGTGCGAAGCTGCTGGCGACGGAGGATCCAGACGAAGCCCGTGCCATTGCTGAAAAACTGAATGAATTCAATATGGAGCGGCGGGAGATCGAGGCGGCGATCCAGGCCCAGGCCGTCGCTCATGTGGAAGAAACTGGCGGCGGTGACAGGCCCTTGTTGTTCCTGTCTGATCCGCGCTGGCATCAGGGCGTGATCGGCATCGTTGCCTCCCGCCTCAAGGATCGTTTCCACCGACCTGCCATCGTCATGGCCATAGACGGCGATATGGCCAAGGGTTCGGGCCGCTCCGTGCCGGGTGTCGATCTGGGCGCCGCCGTCACCGCGGCCAAGCAGGCCGGGTTGTTATTGGCGGGCGGTGGCCACGCCATGGCCGCGGGCCTGACGGTCAAGGTGGATAGGCTGACGGAGTTGGAGGCTTTCCTAAGCGACCGTATCGCCCAGGCCATGGCGGTCCGGCCCCAGCGTCACGAACTCACCATGGATGGGTCTCTCGCCGTATCCGGCGTCAGCCGCGACCTGTTCGATATCCTAGAGGGGGCGGGACCGTTTGGCGCCGGCCATCCCGAGCCTCGTTTCGCCATCGCCAATGCGGATGTGGTGAAGGCCGATCTGGTGGGTCAGAACCACGTGCGTCTGCTCCTCGCCGGCGCACGTGGCGGGCGCCTGAAGGCCATCGCTTTCGGCGTTGCCGATACGCCCATGGGCCAGGCGCTGCTTTCCGCCTCTGGCCGCGCCATGCATTTGGCCGGGCATTTGCGTGCCGACGACTGGCAAGGCCGGCGCAACGTGCAATTATTCATCGAGGATGCCGCCTGGCCGGAAGATCATATCGGCTGACAAGGGCAAAAAATCGTAGTTCGCCCTTGCTTTTCGCCGCCGTTTTGGCTACTTCCTCCCCACCGCGACCCCGTAGTCTAAAGGTTAGGATGTCGGCCTTTCAAGCCGAAGATGCTGGGTTCAAGTCCCGCCGGGGTCGCCATTTTCTCTTTTAAATTCGTATCTTTATGAGCGGTCGGGTTTTCATTCTGACAAGCTCCCGAATTCCATTCTGACAAGGCTCACGATTTGTTCCCCTCCGCAGCAAGCAATTTCTTGCGGTGCACCATGCGTTTCCGCGCTGCTGATCGGTTTTGTCAGTATAGACTGATATCATTTGCAGGGTTTTGTGACCGCTCGTTGCCATAATGCCGGAGTCGGAAATATCAGCATCGCCCAGTTCCGATATGCCGCCCTTGCGCCAATTGGACATACCCAACTCCTTGCGCAGTGGCGGTAATCCCTGGAGGTCATCGGCGTAAAGCTCTGCGTTTTCCCCGTCTGCTCAATGCATAGGTTGGTGTTTCGGTAGATGTCGAGATCAGAGAGTGTTACGGCGTATTCCTTTCTTCGGAGAGTTGGTGTCTTCATCAACGCCAGGATACGTCGCCTTCTATCTCCACCACCGAGATACAGTTATCGATCGCTTGAGCCAAATCAATGATCGCACCATGTGTCTCTGCTACCCGGTCTTTCACCTGGCGTCTGTCATCGAGAAAGGCTGAGTTGTGAAACCGATACCCGTTCAGCATGAGACGATAGAATTTCACGATACACCTGGTATTCCGGAAATGTTCGTGCAATTTGGCGCGTGTCGGAAAGCTCCTGATGGAAACTTTTTCGACATAGTGGATTTTGCTGGGAAATCCATCGAACGCTGGTCTGTGCCGCCAATCAGTTTTGATCGAGCGGCAAGCCGACTTCGCCAAACCGTGAATCCTGACAAGACGCCCTTGGACATTGATTTTCTGGTCAAGGAAATATTGTCCGCGCATGTGGTGCAGGTTAGCCCTCAAGGCAAGCTTTTGGTTAGCAGGGGGAATTTTCTCAACGGCACGTCTTTTTTCATGATCGATTCTGAAACTGAAGAAGGTTTCATCATGATGGAAGGTGATGACGAAGAACCCATGTTCTACACATGCACCGGCGGGTTTTCCCCAAATTACTCGCTTTGGTATTTCGTTCGCTGGCCGCTCGCAGACACTGTCGCCATTTTGAACGGTGATGCTGATGTTGCGCGTTGTGAAATTGGGACCGTCAGGCTTGCCACGGGCGATGTGGAGATCGTGCACACGCTAGAGATTGATGATCGCATTCACCAGATAACTGTGTCCCCCGATAGTCGGTACCTGGTATTTACCAGTTTTAAAGCCGATATGCGTGTTGACTATCCCAGAGCGTCCTTTGCTCGGGATCCTGACGGATACAGAATATCGCACGATGCCGGGATAATTCCGAAATCGGTAATCACCTACGACACCGAGACCGGCGACCATTGGGAGACCCATGTGCCCGTGCCAGTATCCGCGCATATGGAATTCGATAGTCTTGATCCCACTGTGTTTTATGTCTCCGGGCATAACTTCTCCATCAATCACACGCCGGAAGTCATTATTGAAGGCCCCGGCGCCATCATAAAAATGCAGATCAAAAAAGGTCGCACAGTCATCGTCGGGCAATACGCGCCGGACGATCTGTTCCGTGTCAGTCAGCATGTTCCATTCGTCTGGCAGGGCAATACGATCATTGCCGTCACAAACACTCCGAACAAGCTTGATCTCGTCGACGGAAAAACAATGGAGCTGTGGCGTCGGGAAGAGTTGTTTCCTTATGACGCCCTGGATTTCTTGGCGACGGGAAGTGCCGTAAGCCCAATGCCGGCTGAGGCCTTCTTTTCTCTCAATCCGGCATCGGACGGCAAATACATTGTTCTGGAAACGTCTATGTCTTTTCACTTCTACGATGTGGAAGCCGCCTGTTTCCTCAACACAACAATGGATCGCTTCCTCCCAGAGGGTGCAGGAGGCTCAGGTCACACACGGATAATTGGCCGCTAGCAGGCTGTGAAGAACCCACCATTTCTTGCTATACGGATGGCTTCGTCGCCATTGTTATAACGGAACTCGTTTTCGAGGGTGCCGGCATCTTCGTGTCCTGAGGGACCATCGCCGTCAATTTTGTTCATTTTTATCCCTGCCGTTCCATGTGAAGAAGATGATACGGCGGGAGTATTCGATGGCCAGCATAGAGTTCCGCGTCTCTGCCTTATTGCTGAATGCAGAGGTTGGCGGTGCGGTAGATGTCGATGTCAGAGAGTGTCACATTGTATCCAGTAGCCTTTGAACCTTAAACCGCATCGATCATTCGGCGGCCCGTAGTTCCGGTGACAGCCCTTCATAAGACGCTTCAATAAGTCCGGCAGCATGATATCGGCGCCATAGACTTAGATCAGAACGAACGTTCTCCAACTGCCGCCGTGATCACACTTATCGCAGGCGAGGCGCAGCCATTCGTCGGGGTGCACTCCAAGGGTGATGTTGCCGCTTGCCTTGGTATTTTTCTGCACCACCCTGCAATCGCCATTCCACGCAATCCTGGCAACCGTTGCATCGCTTTGATCGATGAACTTGGCGAATACTTCGGGCCCGTATTATCTGGAGTCAAAGCCGCCAATGACGACGAGTTTTGTTTGGAATATTTGACCTTCGAGCAAAGTGCGCACCTCGGAATAGTTGTGCTCGTCCAGCCCTGGAATGGAAAAGCCTAATGTTATCATCTCCCCAATTTAAACGATCTTGGCCCTGCGGCGCATTATTCACGTGTCGCTTTCGGCAAGAAATTCTCCGACAGACATCAGAGAGGTAGCGCATGACGGACAAGTCTGTCCTTGAGTCCGCGTACAGGGTGGAAGAGTCCAAGTTGGAAGAAGAAAGCTATTCAGCTGGTCCGAAGTTCGGCAACGCCGCCTGGCTAGACTTCGTTAGCGCCATCCCCAACGCCAACGTAAACCTGTCCATCGGCCATGGTTCGGTGACGCGGGAAACCGGCACCGCCTTGTTTGCCCGTGACGAAAATGGCGATCCTGTCGCCGCCATAGGCGCTAGGCTATTCGACAACTTGAAGATATGGGAACTACGGGCGGGGCGTATGTGGCTGTCAGAGGCAGAAGCGGTGGAACAGAAACTCAAGTGCTTGTTGCCGTTTGAACCGCCTTGGACATCCCTTTCTAGGCGTATTGTGCAGACAGGCGGCCTGCATGTCCTGGACGCCCACCGTGGGAAGAAAATAGGTCATCACCTGGACATGATGATCCGGCTGGCGATCGCCCCTTCAGTTGGCCCCGGATGTGGAACAATTCATCGGCATGCGCCGCGGCGATCAGATGGCTATGCCCAGCGGATATTACAACGCCGTACGGTGTCCGTTGGCATGGAGAGCCATACCCATGTGCAACAAGATCATGGATATCTACATGCCTCACGTACCTCGGAAAGAGCTTTTAGACGGCCTCTAAAGGGTCCTTTCTGTAAAAGCCTCCGCCGCATTTTCGGGAATATGTACGCGGCTATAATCGCGAAATAGATTATTGATCCGAGGGGGTGGCGGGTAATCAAAATTCGGCCTCATTGGCGTTTTTCGCCGACTTATGTCACGTGTTAGTTCCTTGCTATTCTCGGCAGTCGAACAAAAATGGTGGTTGGGGTGAAAATGAAGGATTCTAGCCGATTGCATGCCGGTGCCATCAGCGTTGTGGTATCGGCATGTTTTTTGGTTCAGGCCTGCTCCACACCGGGCGCGATCAGTGCCGGTGACGATGTCGTTAGCCCAAAACTCCAAAGCGCCGTCGCACATTACAATCTGGGCTATATCCATATCACAGGCGACCATTATCGCCAGGCCATCGTTGCATTTGACGAAGCCATCCGGCTGAATCCGGGTTATGTTGCTGCCTACAATAATCGGGGAGTTGCGCTCCGTAAGATTGGTCAATATGACCGAGCCATCCGAGATTTCGACGAAGCTATCAGGCTGAAACCGGATCATGCGCCTGCCTACGTCAACCGGGGTATCGCATACAAAAACAGAGGTCAATACAACTGGGCGATCCAGAACTATGATGATGCGATCCGCCTGAATCCGCAAAACCACTTCGCCTACTACAATCGGGCAATTGCCTACCGCGACAAAGGCCAATATGACCGGGCGATTCAGGACTATAAGGTCGTCGCCGGCCTGAAGCCGAGCTTTCCCTATACATATAATGGCCTGGGAAATGTCTATTCGGACAAAGGCCAATATGACCAGGCAATCGGGGAGTTTGACAATGCCATCCGCCTGAAGCCGGATTACGCACATGCTTATTTTAATCGTGGGCTTGCGTACTACAAAAAGGACCAAATTCAAAAGGCGATCCTAGATTTTGACGAGGCGCTTCGTTTATGGCCGCAGTACGCTAAGGCACGTAAATGGAGGGCGAGGGCAATACAACGGCGTAAGTAGCCGCCAGGTTATGGTTTCACCTCGTCAAAAACGGCCATTTCGGCACGGATCGCCACGACGATGGCGTTTCATGTTTCTTCGCGAACAGCATCAATAATGCCGCCATAGCCTTCAGGTCAGCGTATAAGCATTCCGGCTTCGAAGGCGACCTTGTCAATCCATTCCAAGAATTCGTCTTGTCTGCTGTTTCCGCCCATCTCACTTCATCCTTGCTCTGCTAGTTCCATTTCTCGCCGAAGCTTCTTCAGGTGCGGTGAGTGTGCTTCTAAGTCACGCGCCAGTAGATGACGGTCGATACCGTATCGCTGGCCCCGCCGGGGTCACCATTAACTTCAATGACTTAGCAGTCAAACGCCATTTTACGAAGTGGGTGCCTGCCATTTTCGTACTCTTCCGAGGCTGCGCCCTGTTCAATACAGTTTGTAGTCGCTGAATTGTCCGTCTTCGGGCGCGCCTAGGACGGCAATGCATGTCGGCGTTCCCTCGGGGACTTCCGTGTGTCCGCCGTCGCGTACCAGATAGCTCTGCAGCCCATGCGCGGAAGCGGTTCTTTCAATGGCTTGCAATGCCTCTTCCGACTGGACCTTCAATGTAATAATGGCGCGGTCTTCCGCGCCAAGTCCCAGTACGGCGTGACAGGCCTGGGCAATTTCCTTGCCCCTGCGCATGTTCAGATCACGGCGCACAAATATGTAGATCTTGTCAGCCATTTCCAGCCAATCTCTTCAGCAACTTATCAATCCCGCTGCCGCCATTTCGGCGGCCGTTTATCGAAGAAGGCCGCCAAGCCTTCCTGGCCGTCACCACGGCGCGTGCTGTCCGCGACCAATTGGGCGCCCTCATCAAGAATGTCTGCCAGTTTCGCTTTGTCCACCTGTGCTACCAATGCTTTGGTCTGGGCGATGGCGTCGGGCGAACAGCCCCGTACTTGTTCCAGAATTTCGGCTAAGGTCGTCTCCATTTGCCCATCGTCTTGGCAAAGATGACTGACCAGGCCAGCGCGGAACATCTCGGCGCCGTTCACCACGGCACCGGTGGCTGCCAGCCGGCGGCAGAAATGCGGACCTAGGCGCAGGGTGACAAAGGGGATGATCTGTGCGCCGGGCAGCCCGATGCCTGTTTCCGGCATGGCAAAGGTCGCATCTTCCCGCGCGATGACCACGTCCGCCACACAGGCCAAACCAAAGCCGCCACCCCGTGCCGCGCCCTGGATCACCGTGATCACGACCTGCCGGGCCTGGTCCACAGTCGTTAGCAGGTCTCCAAAACGGCGGTTGACCTGGAATAAAGGGTCTATTTCGCCAGGCGGCGGCGGTGCCTGGGCATCGGTGATATCCTTGAGGTCGCCGCCGGCGCAGAAATGTTCGCCCGCGCCCCGCAGAATAACCGCATCGATATCGTCCCGTTGACGCAACGCTTCGAACACCGCAGCCAGTTCCTGGGCCATGGCCACGCTCATGGCATTTCTGGCCTGGGGTCTGTTCAAGGTAATATTCAGGAGGAAGCCTTGCTGGGACAACTCCAGCCAATGGCATTGGGGAAACTCTGGCTGCATATGGTTTCTCTGGCGCGCAATTTCGATCGGCTGGTGTATGATAGCGGACAAATTCAGGGCCTTCGCGGAAATTGGACATGAGTGATATCGAAACGGAATTCCTCTTCGAATTGGTGGCCGAGCTTAGCGGCATGCGTGATCTGGGTCAGACCCCGGTGGGCAATCGCCGCATCGCCGAGGTGGCGGGCGGCACGTTCGAGGGACCGAAACTGCGCGGCAAGATTCTACCCGCCGCGGCCGGGGACTGGCTGATCCTGCGCCCCGACGGCGTTCTGCAACTGGATGTGCGCCTGACCTTGGAGACCGACGACGGTGCCTATATCTACATGACCTACCGCGGCGTCCGTCATGGGCCGGAAGATGTCATTGCCCGCCTCAACGCAGGCGAGGATGTTGATGCATCGGAATACTATTTCCGAACGGCGCCGTTTTTTGAGACGGGTGCCGAGAAATACGCCTGGCTGAACAGCATCATATGCGTCGCCAAGGGTCATCGCGTCCCCGCCGGCCCCAAATACCGCGTCTATCAGGTCCTCTAGGAGGGACATCTTGAACAATATCAATTTCGATGTGCGTAAGGCCGTCGGCACGGCCATCAAACTGCTGGTAATCTGCCTGGTGGTCGGCTGGGTCCTCTCGGTGATCGACATCGATCCGCTCGGCTTCATCAAGTTCCTTTCGCAGTCGGTGCGCAATGCCGGTGAGATCGCGGCGGACGCGGTGCGCTGGGCTGTGCCTTATGTCCTGCTGGGCGCCATGGTGGTGATCCCGCTCTATGTCCTGAAATTCGGCCTGGATCTGCTCAAGGGGCGGCGGAAATAATGGCCCAAGTTGACGTAAAGCGCGACGGCGCCGTCGCCATACTGACAATCTCCTTGCCTGAGCAGTTCATGACGGACGAGACCGTCGCGGAACTGGACGCCATCACGGCGGAACTGGATGCGGACGAGAGTTGCCGCGCCATGGTTTTTACCGGCGGCGAGGACGGCGTCTTCATCCGGCATTTTTCGGTCAAGGTTTTGGAGGACATGTCCGATCAGCTGCGGGAAAAGGGCATGACGTTCTCTGATCAGCGGCTTTTGAAACGGGATCGAGACATCGACGTCTTGTTCCGCCGTCTAGCGACCACGCCGAAAATAACCATCGCTGCCATCAACGGTTTCGCCATGGGCGGCGGCTTTGAATTCTGCCTGTCTTGCGATTTACGCATCGCCCAGGATGGCGATCATCATCTGGGCCTGCCAGAAGCAAAATTGGGGATCCTGCCCGGCGCCGGCGGCACACAGAAGCTGGCGCGCCTGGTTGGCCAGGCTCGGGCTCTGGAGATGGTCACGCGCGGCCGCACCGTGCCGCCAGGGGAGGCGTTGGCCCTGGGTATGGTGCATGAGGTGACGGACGGCCCGGTTCTGCCGCGAGCCTTGGAACTGGCCCGGGAATATGCCGCCATTGCGCCCCTGACGTTCGGTCATATTAAGCGTCTGATCCGCCAGGAGGCGGAAAAGCCGCTGGAAGACGGCCTGGTTATGGAGCGCACGCTGTTCCTCGACCTGTTGGTCTCGGACGATGCCAACAAACTGATGAAGCGCATGAACGATGGCGAACTGGACATCCGCGAGGTGCCCCAGGGAGATTAGCCGGTGCAATGATGGATTCCGCCTATCACAAGTTTCGCACCGAACGGGCCCCCGCGCCGGCCGGCTGTCCTATCGACTACGATTTTTCGCCCTTTGCGGATGTCTATGTGAATAACCCCTATGCGGTGCTGGAACGGCTGCGCGGGCAAGGGGCGGTCTTCTACGCCGAGGAACTGGGCTATCTGGTTCTTACCCGCATGGAGGACGTATCTGAGGTATTCCGCAAGCCGGACGTCTTCGCCTCAGCCAACGTTCAGGACCCGGTCTTGCCCATTTGTGATGCGGCGGCGGCGGTCCTCTCGGTCGATGATTACAACCCCATCGCCGTTCTCTCCAACCGGGCCCAGCCGGATCATACACGCATTCGCAAGCATACCCGGGACGGCTTCTCCGCCCGGCGCATGAAGCTGCTTGAACCCTTCATCCGGCGGCGCTGCGAGGACCTGGTGGACGCCATGTGCACCCAAGGGCCTCCCGTCGAATTCGTGGCGGCATTTGGCCATCCTCTGCCGGGCGAAACCATTTTCCGCTTCATCGGATTTCCAGAGGCGGATGACGGCAAGCTGAAGGAATGGACCACCAACCGCCTGGCCTTTACCTGGGGCAAGGCGAGCGAGGCGGAACAGGTGGATATCGCGGAAAAGATGCTGGCCTATTGGCGCTACTGCGTCGATTTCGTGGCCCTGCGCCATCGTCAGTCAGCGGACGATTTCACCTCCGAGCTTTTAGCCGTGCATGATGCTGACCCGGCGGAGCTGACCTATGGGGAAGTCCAGTCCATCGTCTACGGCCTGTCGTTCGCCGGGCACGAGATTGTCAGTAATCTGCTGGGCAACGGCTTGATCAATCTGCTGTCAGCGCCCGGTCTGTGGGAGCGCATTTGCGCCGATCCTGGCTTGATCTCCAACGCGGTGGAGGAAATCCTGCGGTTTAATTCGCCGCAGACAAGCTGGCGCCGCGTAGCCACCGTGGATACGGAATTGGCTGGCTACCAGATCCCCGCCGGCACCCAGATTTTCCTTTCCCTCGCCTCCGCCAATCACGACGAAACCTTGTTCGAAGAGCCCGGATCCTTCGACATCGAGAGGCCGAACGCGGCCGCCCATATTTCCTTCGGCCGCGGCATCCATTTCTGTCTCGGCAACCGCCTGGCGATCCTAGAAGCGACGATTGCTTTGGAAACTCTGGCAGAACGCTTGCCGTCCCTGGCCCTGGTTGCGGACCAGACCCTCAGCTATTTCCCCAATTTCACTTTCCGCGGGCCCAAGGAACTCTGGCTCAACTGGTCCGATCAGCCTGCCTAGGCGCAGTACTTCAATTCTCCGCCAATTGTCCCTGCCGCGAACCCAATTGCACCAAAACCTCTTTGTCGGCCCAGGCGTCGAATTGGGGCAATGACCCTTCGATCGCGTGCCAGTCGGCCTTGTCCGAAACGAAGGTGTGGGCCTTGGCCGTCTTGAATAACGGCGTGTCCAAACTGCCCAAGCGTATTCTCATCAGTTCCGGCGATGCGTCCAAATAGGCATAAAGGGGTGCGCCGCAATTCCCACAGAAAGCCCGTTTCTTGCCGGGTGACGACTCGAACTCGCGCAGATTTCCATCGGGATCGTCGAGGCTCAACTGATCCCGCCGAGTCCCTGCATTGGCGCCATAGGCCGATCCGCTGGCCTTGCGGCAGCTCTGACAATGGCAATAGCCAAAATCGGACAACTCCCCCTCAACGGTGTAATGGATGGAACCGCACAGACAACTGCCCTTGTGCATCGCACTGTCCCTCAAATCTTGCGCCTAGCCGGCCGCGCGAACCTGCCTTGGTTCATAGATGGCCGTGTGGTCGATACGAGCAATGACACGCTTGCCCCCCGCCAGGACCAGCGCGTCCAATTCGACGAACAGGTGTCCCTTGTGATCATAATTGTCGGTGACATAAGCCCGCACCGACAAGGTCTCGCCGACGCGGGCAACGGAATGGTGCTGAATATCGCTGCCAACGTGGATCCAGGGGCCTAGGACCACGTTCTCGGCCAGGGCCCGGTTGCCGAAGCGGCAGATCAAACCGGGATGCACCAGGCCCTTTTCACCGTAAATTGGCAATGTCTCCCGCACGTCCGCGAGATACTCCTTGATGAAATCGCCGCCGATCTGCATCTCATAACAGCCCAGCAAGGCGCCCCGCGGCAGCGCGTCCGGCGTAGCAGGCGGGCGTTTGGCGGGCAAGGGCGCATGGGGTATGCCCCCCGCATCCGGGGTCTTGGGGGGCTCTTCAGGCAGGCGCGCCGTGCCTGTGGCACATAGCTGGCCGGCGCTCTCAACTTCAATCTCCATGGAGCGACCATCATCAGCCAAATGGGCGGTCACTGTTGCGATGGCGCCGTCATAGACCGGTTTCAACAGACGGCAGTCCGCGGAACCGTACTCGAGCCAATCCCGTCCCCAATGGGCCGCGGCCGGATGTGTCATATAGGCATAGACATCCACACCCGGCACCAGGCCGCCGGCGAAGCCGAATTTACGGGCCACGGTGTCGTCGTGGATCTTGTTGTCCGAGGCTTTCGAGGTGTTATAGGCCTCGACCTCATGGACAGGCAAAGCAAGGGACATGGGTAGGCTCCTCAACGTTCCAAGGCATCACGAAATCGGTAATAGGCCCGGGTCGCGGTGACGATGATACCGCTCAGGCCGTGCAGCGGCACGGACCGTATGGGGCTGGCGGGAAAATCAAATTCAGGATCGGCCGTTTCCAACACCTTGTCCGCCAGTATCTTGCCCATCATGGTGGCCATGGCCACACCCCGGCCGTTATAGCCGAGACTGGCCCACAGCCCTGGTGCCAGTTCGTGCAGGTGGGGGTAATGATCCCTGGTGATCGCCACTTTGCCGTTCCAGGCGAATTCAAAGGGCACATCGCCGGCCTCCGGCAACAGGCTTCTGACTCGATCCCGCAGGCCCTCATAGACTTTTTCCGCCCCGCTTTCATAGGCCGAACCGCCGCCGCCCATGATCAGGCGGCCATGGCCGTCCTGGCGGAAATACCACAGCACCCGGTGGGTATCGGAAAGTACTTCGCCGCCGCCCAGGACCTTGCCGCGGATGTTCTCGCCCAGTGGCGCCGTCGCCACCTGTACGCTGAAAACAGGGATCACCGATTGCGCCAGTCCCGGCCACAGGCCGTCCGTATAGCCGTTGGTGGCCAGGATCACCTTGTCGGCCATCAAGGCTCCGCTCGGTGTCTGCAAATGCCAGCCATCGCTGTCCCGGCGCAGGTTTTGCACCGGGGACGCGCCGTGGATGCGGGCGCCATTTTTCTGTGCCACGCGGGCCAGTTCCCGCGCATAGCCTAGCGGCTGCACGCCGCCGCCGCGTTTGTCGATCCAGCCGCCGTGATAGCGGTCATCGCCCATGCGTCGGGTTAGCTCGTCGCGCTCCAGCCAGGCCACGTTGGCGTCCCGGTCGGCCCAATCCTTGTGCCGCCGGCGCAGGGTCTCAAGGTTACCCTGCGTGTGGGAGGCCTGAATCCAGCCCATTTGTTGGCCGTCACAATCCATGTCATACCGGCGGATCAGGTCGAACACCAGATCGGCGGCGCAGCCCGCGGCCTTGATCATTTTCTCGCCCTGTTCAGGGCCGAACCGGGCGATGATCTCGCGAGGGTCCTCCTTCAGGCCGGGGATTACCTGGCCGCCGTTGCGGCCCGAGGCGCCCCAGCCGGGCTCGCCGGCTTCCAAAACCGCAACGTCGGTACCGCCCTGGGCAAGATGCAGTGCCGACGACAGACCCGTAAAGCCGCCACCCACGATGGCCACATCGACACGTTGATCGCCATCCAGTGCAGGCGTTTCCGGGGCCGAGCAGGCTGTCGCCGCCCAAAGGGACGGCGGCAGGGATAATTTAGGGTATGATTGATCGCTCATGGGTTCACTGTAGCATGTGGCGGATCGAAGTCATGGAGGCGGTGGTGAAATTTTTGGGCCTGGCATTGGTCGCTTATGCGGCTCTGGTGGCCGGCTGTGCCATGATGCAGCGCAGCCTGATGTACTTTCCTGACGACAATCTTCCGGCTCCGGGCGGCACGGGCGCACCTGGATTCGAAGCGGTCAAATACGGGACCGCGGATGGATTGGAGTTGGTATCCTGGTACCGCCCGGCGAAGAAGGGATTTTCCACCCTAGTCTATTTCCAGGGCAACGGCGGCAATATCTCGCACCGCATTTTCAAGACCCGGCCCCTGTTCGAGGCCGGCCACGGTATGCTCCTGGTCGGCTATCGCGGTTATGGCGGTAACCCCGGCAGCCCCACAGAGGACGGCCTGTATAACGACGCCCGCGCCGCTCTGGACTATCTCGAAGGTCGGGGCGTGCCGGCCCAGCGCATTGTCTTGCTGGGCGAGTCATTGGGCAGCGGTGTCGCGGTGCGCATGGCCTCCGAAGTTCGCTACAAGGGTGTGATCCTGGAGGCGCCTTATACTTCCACCGTCGATGTGGGACAGGCCGCCTATTTCTTCCTGCCCGTGCGTCTGTTGATGTATGACCGCTTTCCCTCCATCGATCTGATCGCCGACATCGGGGCGCCGTTGCTGTTGATACATGGGGAGAATGACAACGTTATCCCGATCCGCTTCGGGCGCCGCCTGTTCAAGGCGGCCCGTCAACCCAAGGAGGCCCACTTCATCTCTGGCGCCGGCCACAACGATCTGTTCGAACATGGTCTGACGGACATCGAACTGGAATTCCTGGCCCGCCTGGACAAAGGTTCAGGTTAGCGGCGGTCCGTCCACCCTCTGACCCCGGGCCAGGTAGCGGCTATCACCCACCGTGTCGTAGAATAGACTTTGTTGGTAGCCGTTTTTTGTTCCGCTATCGTGTCGATGGGTGTCTGTAAGGGGTGATCCGCCGCCCATAATCTCGTGCAACACCCGTCCATCCATGTCCGGCCCGGAAATGCCCAATCCATGCAGTATCGTGGGCATGACGTCGATGATCCCCGTCGGCGTCTCTATACGGGAACCACTCGTGAACAGGCTGCCCGAGAACGCCAGGACGGAACTGATTTCATAAGGTGAGAGGCCGCCGTGCAGGCCGCACCCCGTGGGGATTTCCGGATTGTCATGCAAGCAGCGGCCGGCCAGTCCGCCGTTGGGGGTTTCTTCGTCCCGTGCCAATACAAAGACGATATCGCCGCTGCGCCGGTGATCGCAATGGGCAGCCGCCAATGGCAAAGTGCCGTCGGGCAGGCCTTCGAGATCACGGGCAAATATGGGGCCGCACCAAGGTTGGTTTTGTAGCCAGGACACCAGGCGCCGCTGCTCGGAAACGTCCGCGGCATAGAGCGAACCGAACGTCCCCGGCACCAATGTGTTCGCTTCCATATCGAAGCCCGCGTTCGAGAACAGGTCTACCAGTTCCATCGGTGTGCCGTGGGTCGCCACATGGCCATGGTCTGACAACGCGATGATCTGAAGGGTGTTGCCGCGACCGCTTTCCTCCCGCCAGCGCAACAGGCGGCCGAAGGCCTCGTCGGCATGGCGGATGGCTGCGGCGGCTTCCGGACTTTCGATGCCGCGGTAGTGATAGGGCGTATCGGGGTCTGAGAACCACAGAATGGTGGCGGCGGGATCCCTTTGTGGGACGACCACGTCCATATAGGCATCGACCAGCCAATCGATCTGCGCCTTGTTGGGCAGATCGGCAGCGGGGATGGGGCGTAGAGCCTCGACCACACTTCGGCCCGACTCGGGCGTGGTTGTTTTTTCAAGGCCATGGAGGGAGAGATTGAGGTTGCCGAGGGTCAGGGCCCGGTGGTGCAGAATCCGGTTGCCGCCCGGCGTGCCACAGCCCATTACCGCCAGCTCCATGCCGGCATTGTGAAGGATTTCGCCCAGGCTGGGCGCCGTCAGGATGCCGTCCAGCGCCTCGTCAGCGGCGCTGAGCGCGTCATAGTCGGCGGTGTTGAGGAAGCCGCCTGCTGCTGCCTCGACGAACTTGTTGGCCACCATGCCGTGGCGTCCGGGATGACAGCCGGTGACAAGGCTGGACTGGTTGACCCGTGTTTCGGTGGGAAAGACGGCGCGGCTATCCGTGCAGTGGCTGCCTTGCCGGCAAAACGCGGTAAGGTTCGGCATTAGGCCGTCGTCGACCATGTCCGGGCGCAAGCCGTCGAAGGCCACGATCAGAAATCGATTATCGCTGTTCATGGCACCTTTTAACAAATTGCCGAGACCACCGCCAAATGCCATGATTTCGGAAATTGGACAATTGGAGGAGGCCGTCATGGCGCAATTGAATGGATCGGAAATCCTGGCGAAGGCATTGAAACGGGAAGGGGTGGACGAACTGTTCTTCCTCATGGGCGGCCCCATGATGGCGGCGGAGAACGCTTCCATAGCAGAGGGCATCCGCTGCATCGATGTACGCCACGAACAGGCCGCCGCCATGATGGCCCAGGCCTATAGCCGCCTGCAGCAGCGCCCCGGCGTCTGTATGGCCGCATCGGGCCCCGCCACCATCAATCTATCCACCGGTTTGGCCAATGCATTGATCGACTGCTGCCCCGTGGTCGCCCTGGGCGGGGCCAGCCCGATCCTGGGCTACGGCAAGCAGGTCTTTCAGGAAATCGACCAATTGGAAATCATGGCCGGTTGCTGCAAGCATGCAGTCCGCGTGCATGATCCGCGCCGGATCCCGGAGATCATCAACAACGCCTTCCAGCGGGCCATGTCGGGCAAGCCGGGGCCGGTCTATGTGGACCTGCCGGGCGACATTCTCTACGAGATGGTGGATGAAGACGACCTGGATTGGGGCCTGTCGGGCCGGTCCATCCTGAACGCGCGGCTCCCTGCGGACGAAAGCCAGATCGAACAACTGGTGGCCGCCCTGAACAAGGCGGAACGGCCGGTCATCCTATCGGGCAGTGGCGTGATCTGGTCCCAGGCCTGGGAAGAATTGCACCAACTGGTCGATGCCACCGGCATTCCCTTCTACACCACGCCCCAGGGCCGCGGCGTTGTGCCCGAGGATCATGAATGCTGTTTCCCCGCCGCCCGTTCCACGGCGTTCCGGGAGGCCGACCTGATCTTCGTTGTGGGTACCCGGCTGAACTATATCGTCGCGCACCTGGCGGCGCCGCGTTTCTCGGCCGATGCCACCATTGCCCGGATCGATATTGACGTGGACGAAATTGCCGAAAGCCCCCGACCCCTGGACATTCCCATCGTCGCCGATGCCAAGACCGCGCTTGACCAATTGAACAAGGCGATCGAGGGCCGGGTCGATGCCGCCCGCTATGATCATTGGCGCAGTAGTCTGGCGGAGAAGGAGGCTTCAAAACGGGCCGGTCCAGGCAGCAACAGCCTCTCCGACGCCGTGCCAATTCATCCTCTACGCTTGTGCGAAGAGGTGAAGAATTTCATGAACCGGGACGCCGTTCTCGTGGTCGACGGCCAGGAAATCCTAAACTACGGCCGCCAGTCCATGCCTACTTACGCGCCGGGCCACCGCCTTAACTCCGGTCCCTTCGGCACCATGGGCGTGGGCCTGCCCTTCGGTCTGGGCGCCAAGGTGGCCAAACCGGATACCCAGGTGATCGTTGTTCATGGCGACGGTTCGTTTGGCTTGAACGCTATGGAACTTGATACGGCCGTGCGTCACGATATCCCCGTCCTTGTGGTGATCAGCCTGAACGGCGGCTGGACCGCCGATCCCGACAAAGTCAAACCAGGTCGGGATCTGGGCTATACCCGCTATGACCATATGGCCGAGGCGCTGGGCTGCTATGGAGGAACCGGGCGAGATCCGTGCCGCCCTGGAACGAGCCCAGGCGGAAGTGGACAAGGGCAAGGTGGCCGTCGTCAACGTCAAGACCGATTGGGCGGCCCAGGCGACGACGCAGAGGTTCGCGACCTACTCGACCTAAAAGCCGGCTTCGGGGTCCTTGAGGTAGTCCTCTTCTTCCGGGGTGTTGGTGCGCGCCATTGCCTTATTACGGTGGGGGAAGCGGCCGAACTGGGCGATAACGTCGTGGTGCTTGACCGCCGCCTCGTAGGATTTCTCGCCGTTTTCCGTATCCCGGAAATGGGAGGCAACCTCCATGCCCTGGACTTGGTCGGCTAGGTCCTCGCTGTGCGTGAAAGGCAGGATGAACCACTTGGCGATGAGTTGATCGGCACTATCCAGCCAGCCCCGCTCGACACCTTGCTTGGCGAAAGCCAGGGCCTTGGCGTCGTTGGCGAAGGCCTGGGCCGTGCCCCTATGGACGTTGCGGGTGAACTGGTCCAAGAGGATCAACAGCGCCAACGTTCCGTCCAGGCTATAGCCCCAATGATCCAAGGCGCCAGCGGCGGCGGCCTCGATGGTGGGCATGAACCTTTCGCGGATTTCGGCATCGAACTCCGAGCCGCCCGCATCCTGGCGCGCGAACCAGATTTCCCGTGATTGGCCCCGCTCCTGTGAGCCGGGCGGCCCGAACCAGAAATCGAGCACTTCACGGCGATTGGCCACGCCGGATTTTTGCAGTTCACACTCGCGCTCATAGCCTTCTACCCGTGCCCGCCAGTCGTCGGGAAACGGCTCTGCCTTGATGTCCGCACTATGGACATTGGTCACCAGAGCGGCGGTAAACGAGGCGGTGCAGACCAGGGGGCCGCCAACCTTGGTCATCTCGAAGCGGTGCGTGATGGAAGAGC
Source organism: uncultured Rhodospirillaceae bacterium (assembly GCA_964344935.1). GTDB lineage: Bacteria > Pseudomonadota > Alphaproteobacteria. The sequence goes on along the minus strand of CAYFPL010000002.1, from coordinate 416,563 downwards.
GGCCGAGCTTCTCGACAAAGATTGCGATATCCAGGCGCTCGCCGACAACGATGGGCGCGTGGAAATCGAACGTCAGCGAAACCGCCGGATTGCCCATGTTGTTGCGTTTCAACTGATAGAAGGTGATGCCCAAGACCGCCTCGTACCAGACCTCTAGGGCGTCGATGGCCATGGGGATGAAGCTGCCCGTATAGACGATCTCGGCGGTGTCGCTGTCGCTCCAGTTAATGCGGCGGCGGACGGTCACGGGAATGTCGGATTGCGGCTTTTGGCCGCCGAAATCAGACGTGGGGATGGGATCACCCTGGGAATCACTCATATGGTCATTATGCATCCATGGCGGTGGTTGCCAATCACGGCTAAGATGCGTCCAAGCATTTGTCCGATCGATTCTTTTTTTGAGGCGCGTCACAGATGGCGACCCAAGATGCGGCCCGTCCTGTCGATGCGCCGCTGCCCATGCCGTGGCTGCTGATCTGGGCCACGGCCTTGACCACATTCACCGTTACCGCAAGCGGCTCGACGCGGGCGCCATTCCTGGTGTCCATGTCGTCGGATCTGGACGTCAGCCTGGTGATGATCGCCAATTTGTTCGGCATCACTTCCATCGCCTGGGGGGCGACGTCGTTCATCGCCGGCATCGGCTCGGATATGTTCGGGCGCAGGCCGTTTCTGGTCGGTGCACCCTTGGCGTTGACCGCCGCCATGGCTGGGGTTGCGCAGAGCGACAGTTTTTTGGCGCTGGCGGCATGGGCCACGTTGGGCGGCGGCTTTTGCGGCCTCTTCACCGGTGTCAGCATGGCCGAGATCGCCGGCCGGGTCAGCGACCGCCAGCGGGGCCGAGCCCTGGGCTGGGTCATGGCGGGGCAGTCCATGACCCTGTTGATTGGCGTTCCGCTGGCTTCGTGGATCGGCGCTTCGATCGGCTGGCGTGGCGTGCATTATTGCGTCGGCGCCATGGCCTTTCTATCCGCCCTGGCCATGTTCATGACCACTACCAGCGTGCCGCGAGCCGGCAGGGGTGGATCCGCAGGGAGGCCGCCGTCGCTGCGCACCGCACTTTCCGGCCCCGTGCTCCGGCTTTTGGGAAGCGTTATCGCGGAACGCATCTGTTTCGGCCTGGCGGTGGTCTACTACGCCACATTCATGCTACAGACCTACGATCTGTCTCTGGAACTCCTGGCAATTCCCCTGATGGTCTTTGCCGCTGGGAACATTTTTGGCACCGTCGCGGGCGGGCAACTGGGCGATCGTCTGCATAACCGCGCCCTGACGTTCGCCATGGCGTTGATGGCGTCGGGTTTCGTTTCAGTGCTGCTATTCGGTTGGCAGGCGGGCGTCGTGGTCTCCACCGTCTTGGGTTTTGCATACATGTTCACTAATGCCCTCTCGCGCCCCTCTTTGATGGCCGCCTTGGCCGATGTGCCGGCGGAAGTGCGCGGCACGGTGATGGGCCTGAACAGTTCGGCGGCCTCGGTGGGTTGGTTGGCGGCAGCGTCCCTGGGCGGCTGGATCATCGCCACTGTGGGTTTCGCCGGTTTCGGCCCCCTTTGCGCGCTGCTGGCCATCTTGGGCGCAGTGCTGGCATTATCGGGTCGGCGCCGGGGAGGCAAGTGATGCCGGAAAAAATGGAATTCACCGTTAATGGCGAAGCACGCACAGTCGCTGTAGCGCCTGATACACCGCTTTTGCATGTGTTGCGTAATCATTTGGGCTTGCGGGGCAGCCGTTTCGGTTGCGGGTTGGAGCAGTGCGGCAGTTGCATGGTGCTGATCGACGGCGAGCCTATTCAATCCTGCACAAGGGCCATGGATGCGGTGTCGGGGCGCTCGGTACAGACGGTGGAGGGACTGGATGACCGTCTGCGCCAGACCTTCATGGACGAACAGGCAGGACAGTGCGGCTATTGTCTCTCGGGCATACTGATCAGCGCCCAGGCATTGTTGAACAAAAATTCCAACCCTTCCCGTGCTGACATTGTTGCGGCCCTCGATGACAACCTGTGCCGCTGTGGTGCCCATGTGCGCATTATCCGTGCTGTGGAGCGTGCGGCACAAATGCTGCGGGGGGAGAGCGCGTCATGAGCAATCCATTACCGGGAAACATCGTCATCAACCCTCGCCTGGACCAGTGGCTAGATTTCCAGGCTGATGAAATTGTGCGCGTCGCCACCGGGAAGGTGGAAATCGGTCAGGGCATCACCACGGCCCTATCGCAGATCGCGGCCGAGGAACTGGATGTGGACCTGGACCAGATCGTCATGCTGTCCGGCGACAGCGATCTGGGCCCCAATGAACGATATACTTCGTCCAGCCTGTCCATCATGGATTCTGGCGCCGCCATCCGCAGCGTCTGTGCCGAGGCCCGGGCCCTGCTTGCCGCCCGGGCGGCCTTGCGGCTGAACTGTGGTGTGGAGCAGGTGTCTGTCGACCGGGGCCGTTTCCTTGTTGATGGCACCGCTTCCGATGTCACCTATTGGACTGTGGCCGGCGAGATCGACTGGTCACAGGACGCAACCGGCCAGGGTGCGCCCAAATCCCCGGAAGAATACCGCATTGTGGGGCAAAGCATCGCCAGGGGCGATCTGGCGGAGAAGCTGAGTAAAGACGCCTTCATTCACGACTGGTTGCCAGACAATGTGCTGCACGCCCGCACCCTGCGACAGCCTGGCTGCGATGCGGTCTTGCAGGACCTGGACGAAACCGCCGTTAGGCGTGCTGCCGGCGGAGAGATCGAGTTTCTGCGCCAAGGCAACTTTGTCGCCTTCCTTTCGGACGATGAACTGGCCGCTGAACGGGCAGCGGAGGCAGCAGCCGACCTTGCCGTTTGGGATGGCGCCACGCATATCGAACCGGGTCAGGACCAGGCTGCCTGGTTGCGCGGACAGGCGTCCATCGAACGGTGCTTCGGTGATCCAGCTGAGGATGACGCCGCGGGCGAGGTGATAAAGGCGAGCTATTCCAGGCCTTATGTGGCGCACGCCTCGATGGCGCCGTCCATCGCCCTTGCATGTTTTACTGATGGTCATCTGACCATCTGGTCCCATGGCCAGGGTATGCATCCTCTGCGCCACAACATCGCCAAAGTGGTGGGTCTGGAGGAAAACGCCATTACCGCCCGGCATATGTATGGCGCCGGCTGTTACGGCCACAACGGCGCCGATGATGCGGCCCTTGATGCGGCTTTGGTGGCCATGGCGCGGCCCGGCCGACATGTCCGCCTGCAATGGCGCCGGGCGGAAGAATTCGGCTATGAGCCTTTTGGCCCGGCTATGTTGGTAGACCTTGCGGTGCGCGTTGATGATCAGGGCCGGCCGGTCGACTGGACCGCGGAAATTTGGAGCCCGACCCATGTGCAGCGCCCGTTGGCGGACAGCGGTGCCTTGTTGGCGGCGGAAGCGCTACCCGATCCACCGCCGGCACAGGTGCCCGATGACCCGCCCGAGGAGCGCGGCGGCGGCGGCACCCGCAACGCCAAGCCCTACTATGACATTTGCAGCAGCCGCATCATCCATCATCTGACGGCGCGGCCGCCGGTGCGCACGTCCGCCTTGCGTACCCTGGGTGCCCTGCCGAATATCTTTGCCCTGGAAGGCATGATGGACGATTTGGCGGCACGCGCTGGCGTCGATCCGTTGGAATACCGCCTGGCGGTTCTGTCGGATGCCAGGGCTCGGGATGTATTGACGGCGGTGGCGGAACGCTGCGATTGGCAAAACCGGGGGCCCGGCGGCGAGGGCCGGGGCCTGGGCCTTGCCTTCTCCCGCTACAAGAACATGGCCGCCTATGCCGCCGTGGCGGTGGCCCTTTCGGTGGACGAAGAGGTGCGGCTGGACAAGATTTGGGTCGTGGCCGATGCCGGTCTGGTGATCAATCCGGACGGTCTGCGCAATCAATTGGAAGGTGGCGCGATACAGGGCGCTTCCTGGACCCTCAAGGAACAGGTCACCATGGAAGGCGCCGCTGTCAGTTCGTTGGATTGGGAAAGCTATCCAATCCTGCGATTCAGCGAAATCCCAGAGCTCGAGGCCGACGTCATCGACCGCCCCCACGAACCGTCATTGGGTGTGGGTGAATGCGCCGTATCGCCCACGGCCGCGGCCATCGGCAACGCCGTTGCCCACGCCCTTGGCCAGCGTATCCATCATATGCCGCTCTCCCGCGAGCGGATCATGGCGGCCCTGCTGACTTAGACGATACCCTTTTCCTGTAAGGCGGCGATGTCGTCGGCGCCTAGGTCCAGCAACTCGCCATAGACCGTCTCGTTGTCCGCCCCTAGATTCCGGGCGGTGTGCCGGACGGAGCCAGGATTGTTGACCAGGCGCGGGACCACGCCTTGCAGGCGTACTTCGCCGTAATCGTCGTCCTGCACGGGCACAATCGCTTCGCGGGCCAGGAATTGCGGATCGTTGAATATCTGGCTGATGGAATAGATCGGCGCCAGGGTGCCGCCCTCCCGCTCGAAGGCTTCGATGGCCTCGGCCTGTGTGTGATTGGCAAACCACTCGGCGAACATCACGTTCAGTTCCTCGCGGTTCTCGAAACGCTTCGGATTGGAGATGAATTTCGGATCATCCAGCATCTCGGGCCGGCCGATGGCGCGTGCGTTGCCTTTGAAAGTGGCCTGTGTGCTGCCAGAGAGCGAGACAAATTGATCGTCGGAGGTGCGGAAGACGTTGGCGGGCGCCGAATAGTGGGACGCATTGCCGGTACGCTGGGGCTCCTCCCCCAACTGGTCGTATTGGATGGTTTGCGAATCCAACAGGCGGTAAGTGGCCTCGGTCATGGATAGATCGATCTCTTCGCCGCCCTTGGTGGTGCCGCGCTCCCGGGCCAACAGCGCCATCAAGACTGCGTTGCAGGCAAACAGGCCACCGATGGAATCGCCGATGGGATAGCCGTTGTGCATCGGGGAACGGTCCGGATCACCGGTGATGAAGGCCAGCCCTGACATGGCCTCGAAAATGCGGGCGAAACCGGGCTTATTGGCATAAGGGCCCGTCTGGCCAAAGGCCGTTGCCCGCATGATGATCAGGTTCGGGTTGGCCTTCCACAATGTCTCTTTGTCCAGGCCCCAGCGGTCCAGGGTACCGGTACGGAAGTTCTCCAGCAGCACATCGAATTTCGGCAGCATCTCGAGCATAAGTGCTGCGCCCTCTTCCTTGCGCAGATCCAGGGTGATGAACTTCTTGTTGCGGTTGGCCGCCTTCCACCAAACGGATTTGCCGTCCTTGAAAGGGGGGAAGCTGCGCAGGCCGTCACCCACGCCGGGCAGTTCCGCCTTCACAACATCGGCGCCGAAATCCGCCATAATGGTTCCGGCCAGTGGGGCGGCGAGAATGGTTGCGATATCCAGGACCCGGATACCTTGCAGGGGACCGCTCATGTCTATTCGCCTCGTTTTTTATGCATCGATGGAATTTCGGGCCGGGATAATACGGCACCCCCCGATCCTGGCAAGGGATTAGCTGATGATTTTTGTGATGATCATCAATCCGATCACGACGCCGGTGACCCATTGAAAGGTATCCTGGAAGCCGCTCGGCTGCCGCCGTAGCAGCATTTGAAAGGCCCATTTGGCGCCCGCGAAGGCAAAAGCGCAAAGCCACGGGCCCAGGCCATAGCCGATGGTGCGGAACCACCGGCTCCGCTCCTGTAATTCTGCGTATTCGTTGTGATAGGAGTGCGCCGCCAGCAGTATGGCAGCAATCACATAGACCGCATTCAGCAGGCTGATCCGTTTCATTCGGTGCTTGGCGAGGGTACGCTGGTCAGGGCATCGACAAAGGAATCCCGCCAGGCGGTAACATTGTCTTTGCTGACCGAATCCATCATGGCCTGCCAACGTTCCGCCCGTTCCACCGCCGACATGTTCAGCGCCTTGTTCAAGGCGTCGACCACGTTGTCGGTGTCATAGGGATTGACGATCAGTGCGCTGTCGAGCTGTTTTGCCGCGCCGGCGAACTGCGAGAGGATCAGAACGCCGGGATCCTTGGGGTCCTGCGCCGCCACATACTCCTTGGCGACTAGGTTCATGCCGTCGCGCAGAGGTGTCACCAGAGCCGTGTGCGCTGCCCGATACAACCCAGCTAACGAGCGGCGGGGATAGCTTCGGTTGACATAGCGTATGGGCACCCAGTCGAAATCAGCGAAGCGGCCATTGATATGTCCGGCGGCGCTTTCCAATTCCTCACGGATCTCTATGTAATCCTTCACGTCTGCCCGCGAAGACGGGGCGATCTGCAGCAAAGTCACCTTGCCCCGGCTGGAGGGATTGACTTCCAGGAACCGCTCGAAAGCGGCTAGGCGTTCTGGCAGGCCCTTGGTGTAGTCCAGACGGTCGACCCCTATGAGGATTTGGCGGCCCGGCATGCTGCGGGTGATGCGGTCGTAGTGACGCACAGCTTCCGTCGACCAGGACATCTCCACCAGTTCTTCCGTGTCAATTCCGATGGGAAAGACGCCGGCCCGTATGGTGCGTCCAAACGCCGTTAGCCCCCCATCCTCCTCTATTTTCCCGCCGGCTTCGTAGATCACGTAGTCATGAAAGGCGTAAAGGTCGGTTTGGGTTTGAAACCCCACTAAGTCATAGGCAAAAAGGGCACGCACCAGGGCCTGATGATTAGGCAGGGTGGCCATGACCTGGGGCGCCGGGAAGGGGATATGAAGGAAGAATCCGATCCGCTGCTTTACCCCCATGCGGCGCAGTTCCTCTGCGCAGGCGATTAGCTGGTAGTCATGCACCCAGATCAAATCGTCGTCTTGCAGCAAGGGTGCTAAGCCATAGGCGAAGCGGGCGTTGACGTTGTAATAACGCTTGTCGAAACGCCGGTCAAAAGCGGTACGGTCAATGCGGTAGTGAAACAGCGGCCACAGCGTGGAATTGGCGAAGCCGTTGTAATATTCCTCATAGTCCTCGTGGCTTAGGTCGGTCGTGGCGATGGTGACGCCGTCCGATTGTACCTTGTTGACCGAGGTGGAGACGCTTTCCACTACTTTGCCGGACCAGCCGAACCAGATGCCTTCGTATTTCTTCAGGGCGGAGTAAAGAGCCACGGCCAAACCGCCGGCGGCGGCCTTGTCCTTGGGACCGGGTACCGAAACACGGTTGGAAACGACGATCAGGCGGCTCATACCACATCCTCCCAGGAACGGCTGAGACGGATGGCGCCGTTGATGATCCCGACCAGGGAATAGGTTTGGGGATAATTACCCCACAATTCGCGGCTTTCCGTGTCGAGATCTTCCGACAACAATCCGGCCCGGTTGCGGCAGTCTAGCATATCGTCAAATATGGCGCGGGCCTCGTCGGTGCGGCCAATCAGCGCAAGGGCTTCGATATACCAGAACGTGCAGATGTTGAAGGCGTTCTCGGGCCGGCCAAAATCGTCGGCGGCGGTATAGCGGAACATCAAACCGTCTTTCAACAGAGCTGCGGCCAAACCGTCGACGGTACCAATAATTCGTGGATCGCCAGGTTCCAGGAACCCAAGTTCCGGCATCAGCAAAAGACTGGCATCCGCTTCGCCTCCATCGAAGGCGTCGCCGAACATGTTCTTTTCCCCGTCCCAGGCCCGGTCCGTGATGACATCGTGGATCTGTTGCGCCCTTGCCAGCCAGTGGGTGGCTCGGTCCACCAGGCCGAGGTGGTCCGCGATCTTGGCCAGGCGGTCGCAGGCTGTCCAGCACATCAATGCCGAATAGGTATGCACCCGGGACATGGTGCGTAATTCCCATAGGCCTGCGTCCGGCTGATCATGCAAGGCAAAGGCGCGGTCGCCAATTTTTTCCAGATCGTGGAAGTCCTTTTCCGTCAACTGCCGCAATAGGCGGCGGTCGAAAAAGGCCTGAGCGTTCGAGAGAACGACCTGGCCGTAGACGTCATACTGTTTGTGCTCGTGCGCCTGATTGCCGACCCGGACCGGCCCCATGCCGCGATAGCCTGCCAGGCCCGGCACTTCCCGTTCCGTCAGGCTACTCTCCAGGCCGATGCCGTAGACGGGTTGCAGATCGTCGCCGTCGCTGATTTCCGGCAAGTTGCGAAGGTAGCGCAAATAGCCTTCCATGATGTCCACCGCACCCAATCGGTTCAGGGCCCGGACCACGAAATAGGCGTCACGCAGCCAGCAATAGCGGTAGTCCCAGTTGCGTCCGGAATGGGCGGATTCTGGGATCGATGTGGTCATCGCCGCGATGATCGCGCCGGTCTCCTCGAACCAGCACATCTTCAAAGTGATTGCGGCGCGGATCACTGCCTGCTGGTAGTCGAGCGGCACTGCCAAATGGCGCACCCAATCCTGCCAATAGGCCGTTGTATTGTTGAGGAAATCGGACGCCGCCTCTCGTACCGACCTGGTGAAGCTCTCATCCGGTCCAAGGAACATCGCGATGGGTTCTTCCAGGTGGAAGGATGTTGCATTCAACACATATGAAACCGGTGCGTTGGTCGTCAGGCGCAGGGAAAAGTCAGGCCCCACATAGCGGATATGGTTCGAGCCATGGGTGATTTGCGGTTGCGCTGCTCCATAGTCGAACAGGGGCCGCAGGCGAATGCGTATGCGTGGGGCGCCGCGGACGGGGCGGATCACCCGCATCAGCGCCGTCGGACGATAGCGCCGGCCGAACTGATTAAAGCGCGGCATAAAGTCGGTAATTTCGAGGGCCTGGCCGTCCTTGTCGATCAGAGTGGTGACCAGCACGGCCGTGTTTTCGATGTAGTGCTGCAGCGAGTCCGTCTGGTCCTCCAGCTCGATGGCGAAGGCGCCGTCGCCATCTGGCTTCTCGCCGCCGGTGAGTAATTCGCAGAATACCGGATCGCCGTCGAAGCGTGGCATGCAGCACCAGACCACGCGTCCTTGGGGATCGATCAGTGCGTTGACGACGCAGTTGCCAACGACGCCGAGTTCCAGGCTGTTTTCCGTCATGATGCCGCCACGGCGTTGGCGTCGGGATTTTGGATCTGTCGCAGCCAGGCGCGCAGTTCGGCAACAGTGGCCACGCGATGGCGGGCCCCCGTATCCCCCTCGCCAACCTTGATCGAAACGCCGTCCAGGCGGTTCACCACGGCGAAGGCATCCTCGTCGGTGACATCGTCGCCGGCATAGACTGGGCGGCGGCCTTTGAACGGTGGCATCTCCATCAATTGTGCCACCGCATCGCCTTTGTCATGGCCTGAAGCCTTAATTTCGCGCACCATCTTGCCGTTGAGGACCACCAGTTCGTCCGGAAACCGACCCGCCAGCCGCTTGGTGATTTCGTCACAGGCGTGTTCCAATTCCGGCGCCTGGCGAAAGTGCAGGGCCAAGGCGCGTCCTTTGACTTCCAACAACAAACTACGATGCTGGCCAACGAACGCATCCAGTTCGCCGCGAATATCTGCCAGTGCGTCGTGCGGAATGTCCTGATGATGGACGACGCCGTCGGGCGTGCGCAGTTCCTGGCCGTGATGTCCGGCTATGACCCGGACTATGCCGCCAAGGAACTGGTCACATTCTTCAATGGCACGTCCCGTCACGACGGCCACGGCGCCGCCCAGGTGAACCTGCAAGCCGGACAACAGATCCTGGACCTCGTTGCCCGATATGACGCTTTCAGGCCGTTCGGCGAGTTCGACCAGGGTGCCGTCAAAATCCAGAAACAGCGCCCAGTCACCCTGGGGGTTCGGCAATGTCATGGTCACCAATCATGTACGCCCTACCACGATGTAGGCGACCATAATCTAACATCCGCCGGTATCAGTTCAAACGCACATACTCGAAATCGATGGCCTGGTTGTTGATGCCGCGGGCGGGCGGGGCGATCCAGTTGGCGAATTTGCCCGGTTCGCGAACCGGCTCCATCAGGTTGATGACAAAGGCGCGGTCTTCGTCGGTGGGCAACCATTGGCCGTGGTTGTTGGTCCATTCCGCCTCCGAAATCACCTTGCCGTCGGGGCTGACATGGCGGCCGGCGAGGTTCTCCAGGTTGAAGCTGCCGATGGCCCGGTTGAAGGCCCGGTGCGGCAGTTTCAGTTCGAAGTCGATGCCCTGGCGCTTGATGATCTGGTTCCAGCGGCGTACGCCTCGGTCGCAGTCGGTGACATAATCGTCCCGTAGTCGTTCGTTAATCACCGTCAGGGCGTTGTCTTCGCGGGTGACGAACTTGTCACCTTCCAGTTCAAGGATGGAATAGACGTCGTTACTCAGCTTGTGGTCATCGTCGATCTTGGTTTCCTCGAACCGGCCCTTTAGCCCCATGGAGTAAAAATTGGCGGCATTGGTGGAACGTTCAGAGCCGAATAGATCCAGAGACACCGAAAAATGGAAATTCAGGTATTTCTGGATGGTGGGCAGGTCGATGCCGCCGGCTTCGCGGACCTTGTCCTCGCCGTATTCCTTCATCAATTCGCAGGCCCGCTGGATGACCCGGCCGACGCCAGTTTCGCCTACGAACATGTGGTGCGCTTCTTCCGTCAGCATGAAACGACAGGTACGGGAAAGGGGGTCGAAACCACTCTCGGCAAGGGAGGCCAACTGGTACTTTCCATCCCGGTCGGTGAAATAAGTGAACATGTAGAAGGACAGCCAATCGGGTGTCTTCTCGTTAAAGGCGCCCAAAATCCGGGGCTTGTCCACGTCGCCCGAATGGCGTTGCAGCATGGCCTCGGCTTCTTCCCGGCCGTCGCGGCCGAAATAGCCGTGCAGCAGATAGACCATGGCCCAAAGATGCCGGCCTTCCTCGACATTGACCTGGAACAGATTGCGCAGGTCATAGAGCGACGGCGCCGTCCGGCCCAATTGCCGTTGCTGTTCGACCGAGGCCGGCTCGGTATCGCCCTGGGTGACGATTAGGCGCCGCAAATTGCCGCGGTATTCACCGGGCACGTCCTGCCAGGCGGCCTCGCCCTTGTGTTCACCGAAATTGACCTTGCGGTCGGCTTCCGGCTCGGCCAGAAAAATGCCCCAGCGGTAATCGGGCATTTTTACGTAACCGAAGTTAGCCCAGCCCTTGGAATCCACACTGACGGCGGTGCGCAGATAGACGTCGAAGTTCTGGTACTCCGTCGGCCCCATTTCCTGCCACCATTGCAAGTAGTTGGGTTGCCAGGCCTCCAGGGCCCGCTGCAGGCGCCGGTCCTCGGACAGATCCACGTTGTTGGGGATACGCTCCTGATAGTCGATGGCCATGGCTTAGACCCTCCTTTTGTCGAATTCGCTTCGTTGGCCGCTGCCATAGAGGGGCAGGGCACCGGTTTCGCCAACCGCATTGGGGCGCTGGAAGATCCAGTTTTGCCAGGCGGACAAGCGCGAAAATATCTTGCTTTCCATGGTTTCAGGACCGCCAAAGCGTAAGTTCGCTTCCATCCCGGTCAAGGCGTCTGGCGAGAAGGCGGCGCGTTCCTCGATGGCGATGCGCACTTCGTCTTCCCAATCGATGTCGTCAGGGGCGAAGGTGACCAAACCGGCCGTCTCCGCCTCGATGGCATCCATAGCCTCTCCCTTGCGGCCCTCCAATTCCTCGACCTGCCCTGGGTCGTCTAAGAAGCGGGACTGCAAGCGGGTGAGGCCATTGACCATCTCATAGGCGCCGAAGTTCATCGCCGTCAGGGAGATCATGGCCTCGGGCCGGTTGTCGCCTTCGAACTGCCCGTCCAGCATGTAGCTGCGGTCAGCGGCCAGGGCCAATTCCAACAGGGTGCCCGTGAAGCATGAAGCTGGCTCGATCAGGGCAAAGATGCTGCGGGAAGTAACGTCGATGCGTTTCAAAACGCGCTGCAGATACAGGGTGGTTTCGCGAACCAGCCAATTGTCCTGATTGTCCGCGAGCAGCGCGTCGTGGGCGGCGAGATGGTCGCTATCACCGCCGGTCTGGAACAGCCAGGTGCCGATCTCGTTTTCATTGGTGCGCAGATGCAGGATCGCGTCATCCAGTTCGCGGGCTAGACGCAGGGGCCAAAAGGCTGCGCCCATGGCATGCACCGCACCGGCGTCCGCGGGCGGCGCCTTGGTGGGGGCCTGGACGAAGATGGTCGCTGTGCGGGTGCCACGATCGATCTCCACAGTCACCGTGGAATAACGGACGCCGTCAGCTTCGATGCTGCGTTCGATGGGCGTGAGACTGATACCTTTTGCGTCTGCTGGACGGTCGGATTTCGCCACCGCGTCAGCTGCCCGATCAGCAACGGCGTCGTCGTATTTCGAGCGCGGAGCCAGATGGTCGATCAGGCGCCAATCCACGGCGCGCTGACCGCGAATGCCCTCTTCCAGGGTGCAGAAATAGTCGGCCCGGTCCCGGCGCACCATCCGCTTGTCGGACAGCCTGGTCAGGCCGCCGGTGCCCGGCAGCACGGCGAGGAGTGGAACTTCAGGCAGGGAAACGGTGGTAGAGCCGTCGTCGATCATGACGATCTGGTCGCAGGCCAGGGCCAGTTCATAGCCGCCCCCGGCGCAGGGTCCGTTCACAGCGGCGATATAGGTTTGGCCTGAATTGGCGGACGCATCCTCGATGCCGTTGCGGGTTTCGTTGGTGAACTTGCAGAAATTGACCTTGTGATCATGGCTCGAGGTCGCCAGCATGCGGATGTTGGCGCCGGCACAGAATATGCGGTCCTTGGCCGAGGTGACGATCACCGCGGCCACTTCCGGGTGTTCGAAGCGCAACCGCTGTATGGCGTCGTGCAATTCGATATCGACGCCCAGATCGTAGGAATTCAGCTTCAGCTCATAGCCATCCCGCAGGCCGCCGCCTTCGTCCACGGCCATAGCCAAGGTGGCCACACGGCCATCGATGGATAGCTGCCAATGGCGATAGGCGGACGGCTCCGTTTGGAAATCAATCATGCAATCTGCTCCCCATTCTTAATAGGCATTATATTGCATCTAACATTCAGGGCAAGCATTATTTCGCATGTTTGATCTAGTTCACACCTGCCTGGCTTCGCACGCCTTCACGATAGAGAATATATATGCCCGTAATGACGAGAACGGCGGCACCGCTCAGGGTCCAAAAATCGGGGAAATCGCCGAACACCAAGAAACCGAACAATGTGTTCCAGGGTAGAGCCGTATAGGAAATAGGCGCCAGCACGGCCACGGGTGCGAACTCAAACGCCTTGATCAGGGCATAGTGTCCGAACCCCCCGATGACGCCCAACGAGAAAAGCATGGCCCAATGGGCTGGTTCGTCCGGCGTTTGCCAATCGAAAGGCACGGCAATGCTGGCCAGTACGGCACCCACGGCGGCGGTATAGAACAGCGATGTGACCGCATCATCCTTGCCGGCGATCTTGCGGGTTGTGATTTGATAGAGCGCATAGCCGAAGGAGACGGACATCAATAGCCAAGCCGCCCAATGCATGACACCCATGCCGGGCCGGACGATAACCATGGCGCCCAGGAAACCGATGATGACCGCGCTCCAGCGATGCCGGCCGACGACTTCGCCCAACAGGGGCACACTCAGCGCGGTGACGAGTAGGGGCGAAAGGAAACTGATGGCGACGGCGTCCGCCAGCGGCATGAACTGGATGGACAGAAAAAAAACCGCCGTGCAATACAGCAAAAGCAGCGAGCGGACCAACTGCAGGCCGAGATGGCGCGTCCGTAGCAGCCCCAAGCCGCGTTTGGGCCAGAACAGCACCATCATAATGATAAACAACACGCAATACCGGGCCCAGACGATCTGCGTCACGCCCATGAATTGGCCCAGATATTTGGCCTGTAAATCCATGAGACTGAACAGGAATGTCGCCCCGATGGCGAGCAGAATGCCGAGGAGTTGGTTGCGGCCCCGCGTCGCCGCTGACGCCGAACCGGACGCCGCCACCTAGCTCAAGCGTCCCAACGCCTTGGACATGAGCATGTAAAGCTTACCCACATCGGAAGACAGCAGGACGGCGGCCAGGATATCCTCGGGCTCGGTCTCTTCCGCCTGTTCCAGGGCTTCCTGGAACTGGCTCAAATAGCGGTCCACATGCTCCCTGAAGGCGGCATCTTCTTCGTAGTTGGTGCGGATGGCATCGAGTGAAATGCGGTCACGGTTGCGCACAATGCGCCTGGCGAAAATGCCGCGGTCGCCGTCCAGATAACGCTCCCAAGCATCATCGGGCACGTTCTTTTCAAGGGCCCGGTCCAAATCGATGGCCAGGGAATTCATCCGTTCGGTCACGAAAGACATATTGCGCATGAAAGCGGCGCGGCGGTTGCGGGCGCTGGCTTCTTCCACGGCCTCGGCATCGGCAATTGCCTTCTCGCTGACGGCACGCAGTTCTTCCGCTTGGCGGCGATAGTTATCCCCGACCTTGTTGGCGGCTTCGCCGGTGCGTTCCGTCAATTGTTCCAATTCGCCCGCATTGCGTGCCAACTGTTCGCCCAGGTCCACGAGCCGCTGTTCGCTGCCGTGGGCGGATTTGGACAATTCTTCCACGGCGGCGTGCAGATCCTTGCTCAGCTTTGCGATCTGCTGGGCCAACCGGTTAGATTCGCCGCGCAGATCGTCGCTTTGACGGGTCATGTCCTCGCTGGCTGCTTTCATACGTTCCGCACCGCGTTCGCCGGCGGCGGCAACGTTCTGTATTTCCTGGCGGACGGCAATGCCGGCGCCGAGAATGCGGGTTGCCTCCCGATCCGATGCCTCGCTGAGGGCCGTCGTCGCCTCATCGAAGCTGCCGTGGGCACCGCGCAGCCGGGCTGCGGCTTCGTCGGCGGCTTCGGCGACGCGGGTCGTGCCACGGCCCAGGACATCGATGGCCTCGGCAAGATCTGCCTTGGATTGACCGGCGACCGTGCTCATCTCGTTGGCCCGTTCCAGCAGTTCGGCGCTGGCATCGCCGGAATGCTGGGTCAGGGATTGCACCTGTGTCACGAAACGGTTGAGGGCGGAATCGATACGGGTGGCTGCGGCCGTCGCCACGGCATCGAGCTGGTCGCTCTGTCCATGCAGGGACTGGGCCACCCTCTCCATGGCCTCGAAGGCCTTGTTGGAGGAACCCTCGGCCTGGGTGCTACCTTGTGCCAGCAGTTCCATGATCTGGTTTAGATGACTGCCGCCCCTGGTGGCGGTGGCATCCAGGTTTTGCAGTTCCGCATGGAGCGCACCGCCGGCCTTGGCCAGGTTTTCCACGGCCGAAGTTGAGGCATCGTTGAGCGCCTCGGTGCTCTGTTCCAAAATCCCCTCGATGTGTTTGGCCTGCTCGGCGATGGCGCCGGCGATTTCCTGCAGGGCGTTGGCGCGGCTGTGCAGTTCCTGATTTAGGCGAGCCGTATGGCTTTCAGCCATTGTGGCGGCTTCGCCCAGAACATCCGCCTGACGCTGCATGGCGGCGCCGAGGGAATCTGCCTCGGCCTGAGCCCGGTCCGTCGCTGCCGTCAGGTTGCGTGCGTTCTGGTGCAGGGTTTCACCGGTGGCATCGATCGCCGCGTTGGCCTGTTCGGCGGCGGCTGTCAGACCATCAGCTTCCTCCCGCAGGGACGAGGTTGTGGCATGGATTTGTGCTACGGCACGCTCCCCTTCCGTTGTCAGATTGTCTGTGGCGTCCAGGTAGGCTTGTTCCGAAGCACGCAGGTCGCTCTGTGCCGTCTTGCCAGCTTCGACCAGCGCCGCAATCCGGTCCTCGACTTCCTGTCCGGCCCCAGCCGCACGTTCGGCGGCGTCAGAGACACCGATCACGCTGGCATCCAGGGCGGCCTGGACGTTCTTGATTTGCCCGGCCGCCGCCTCCGCCGCCTCGCCAAGTCGGCCCGTAGCGTTTTCCGCGAAACGCTCCACATTGGCTTCCGTCTCCTGACCCATTTCCGCCATCCGCCGCTCAGCGGTACCGGCCAGGTCATCAACCTTTTGTTCCGTTTTTTCGGTCAAAGCATCGAACCGTTCTGCGGCATGGCCGGTCAGATCGTCGATGCGCTGTTCGGTGCTTTCCGTCAGGCTGCCCAGGTTTTGCTCCGCCGCGTCCGTGACGCCGTGGATACGGGCCTCGGTGCCTTGCGTGAACTCCTCGAGGCGCTCTTCCGTAGTGGCGGTGACCTCGTCGATCTGGGATTTGGCATTTTCCGCGAATTGGTCTAGGCGTTGCTCGACGGCTCCCGCGACATCCTCGACCTGGCTCTTCGTACCTTGGGTCAAGGAATCCAATCGTTGCTCCGCCATAGCGGCCATTTCAACAAAGTTTGCTTCGGCGACTTTGGTCATGCTCTCGACCCGGGTTCCGGTACTCGCCGTCAATTCGTCGACCCGCTGTTCCACGCTGCCGGCCATGGTGTCCACGCGCTCTTCAGCCCCGGTTGTCATGGTTTCGACTTGACCGCTTATCAACGCCGCTGTGGTTTCGATGCGGTCCTCGGCCCGGCCGGCGAGGCTTTCGATCTGGTCCGAGGCGGCGGCCGTCGTTGCCTCGATCCGGTTCAGGACACCGTCAACCTTGTCGCCCGCCTTGCCCATCACTTCTGCCGACTGCCGGGAGACTTCGGCAATGGTTTCGGCCTGCCGGTCGAAAGTTTGCCCGGACTGCTGGATGCGCTGGTCCGCCAATTGCGCGGCCAGTTTTATGGTGTTGGCTGCCGCTGCCAATTGTCCGCCGGCTTTGGCGATCCGGGCTCCTGTTTGATCGGCGGTCTGGTCGAGAATTTCCGCATGCCGCTGCACGCGTTCCTCAATGCCCTTTGATACATTCTCGATTTCGCCCGAGATTTGGCGCAAGGCACTGCCGTCCTGGCGCAGCGCGGCGCCGGCACGGATCGTTTCTTGCCCGATCTTGCCCGACACCTGCTGGAGAAAGCTCCCCTGGTGGCTGAGGCTTTGGTTCATTTCGCCGCCCCGCGAGATCAGATCATCAACCGTGGCGTCCAATTCCGCGACACGGGCCCGCAGTTCGCTTTCCACCGTTCCTGCCTGGCCGATGGTGCGCTGTGCCAGGTCTTCGAGATACTCGACGATGTTGTCGATGCGGGATTCGAACGCCGTCATTATCTGCTCCGCCGACTGGCCGGCATCCGCGCTCATCTTCTCGGCGCTTTCATTGGCCAGAGCAGTGATTTCATCGATCCGCTTTTCAAACGCGTTGCCAACAGCGATGGCATTTTGCACTGCCTGCTGCGCGGCATCGTCCGAATAGGCGGTCACGGATTTGGCGCCGTCCTTGAACGCCTTGGCGATTTCCTCGGTGCGGCGGCTAACATGACTTGCGATGCGGTCTGTGTCGGCGGTGATCTGTACCGTGCGCAACTTGAAGGCCTGGGCCACGACCTCGGCCTTTTCTTCGCTCAGATTGGTGCTGTCGGTGACGGCGGCATTGAAAGCCTCGGCCTGGCCGCGCAGATCGCTCTCGACTTTGGCGACCGTAGCCTGCAGCCGGGTTACAGTCTCTTCCGTCAATCCGAGGATATCCCTGCGGCGTTTTTCCATATCCGATAACAGGGCGTCGATGCGATCGGCGGCATGGCCGCGCATGCGGTCGGCGGTTTCCTTGGCATCGTTTTCTTCCGTGCGCAGCCGTTCGGCGATCTCTTCGGCGTGGCGTGATACGTCGGAAGCAATTGTGCGGACGACTTTCGCCATGGTGTCGGAACGTTCGTCCACATTGGCCTGTAGCACTGTCCAGTCTTGGTTGATGCTGTCGATGGTGCCCTGCATATCGGTGCTGACACGTTCGATGCGGCCCAGCAGGGTGCTGCTCATCTCTTCCATGCGGCGCACGGCGTCTTCCGTCGCGGCCGTGGTGGCGGCGCGTAGGTCGTCGGTCTGCGTTTTCATCCGCTCGCCGGTACTGGCAACCCTGGATTCGATGCGATCCACGGTCTGGTCTATTTCCTTTCCAAGCTTGCCGACGGTCTGGCGCACACCATCGGCCATTTTGTCCGCGCGGGCCTCGATGGCTTCGTGGGTCTGCGACGACGTTTCTTCGACGCGGGACAATTGTGCGGCATAATGTTCGTGAATGCGGTCCGCCCAGGCCACCGCATCGTTGGTCATTTCGTCGGTTCGGCCCAACAACTGATCCAGTGACTGGCTGTAATCCTCGCCCAATTTGTCAACGATCTTACGGAGGCCATCGGCCATTTCCGTGGCTCGGCCGGTGGTGGTTTTCTGAGTTTCAAGAGTCGCCTGATCCATTTCCGCCAGCCGTTCCGTGAAATGGCGGCGCATATGGTCAGCCTGGGTGGTCACATTTGTATTCAATTCTGCGCCGCGGGATTCCAGACGGTCCAGTGTTAGATTGAAATGGTCGGTCAAGTCATTGAGGTTTTCTTCCATGCCGTCGGCCATGCGGTCGGCGCGCCCCGCCAAGGCGGCATGGGTCTTGCCCGTTGCGTCCTCGATGGCCTTTAGTTTTTGCAGGTATTCCTGGCGCAGTTGTTCCAGCCGTTCAACGGCACCATCACGCAGATCGTCCGCGCGTCCGTTCAGACGTTCTATGGCCTGTTCGAAGGCTGAAGCCATCTCATCAACGTTCTGGCGCATATGTCCGGCCATGCCCTCGCTACGTGCCGCGATGACCGTCTGGGCGGAGGCCGCCCGCTGCTCGATCGAAGCCAGCTTCTCTTCGTAATAGGCATGGATCTCGTCGGCCCGTGTTGCAGAGGCATCGGCCATGTCCGTGCCCGACTTGGTCAATCGATCGATGTTGTCGTCGAAATCCTGCCCCATGGCCGACAACTGCTCGCGTAGCTCTTCGGCCATTCTTTGTCCGCGCGCTGCAATAGCGGCCTGACTGTCGTCGGTGTTGCGAGCGATTTCCGCCAACCTGGCTTCAAAATGGCTTGCGATCTCGTCCGTCTCGGTGCCGGCCACGGCCCGAGCTTCGCCAGCCCGGTCTGTCAGCCGGTCCATGGTGTCGCCGAACTGGCTCTCCATATTCGCCAGGTTCTCCGCCAGATCGTCAGCCATTTGGGCGCTGCGTGTGGCGATCGTGGTCTGTGTCTTTTGTCCCGTTTTCTCGATCTCATTCAGACGGTTGCCGTAGTGTTGGCGCACCTGGTCGGCTCGTGCCATGGCTGCCTCGCTCCAGGTCCCGGCGCGGCTGTCCATGTCGTCCATACTCTGGCTGAACTTCTGATCGAATTCGGCGATGGCGTGCGTGACGCCGTCTGCCAGCCTCTCGGCGCGTTCGGAAATAGTCTGTTCGGCATCGGCGGCGGCTTGCTCCATGGCGCTCAAATGGTCGTCGTACTGCGCACGAATGCGGTCGGCATGCGTCATGGTGTCGTCGGTCAGGCGATCGGCCCGTGCTTCTGCCTCGTCGATGGCTTCGGTCAAGGACTCGGACTGGGCGTTCAGGACCCGGGCCACATCCTCGGCTCTTGATTGTGACCGGCTGACCGAGGCCTCGAAGCTCTCGGCCTGGTCGGCCAAAAGCTCATTGATCTGTTCGCCTTGCCGAGCCAGGCGCTCGGCCGCGCCCTCCAATGCGCGCGCCCGGCCACCCAGTTCTTCAACCAGGGCTGCCGTACGGGCATTGGACGATGTGGAACTGCGGCCGATATCCTCGACCCGCTTCCGCAGCAGGCTTTCCACCTGGCGCACCTGATCGGTGGCCTGCTCGGATGCTTGGGTTAGCTCCTCTGCCTGGCGGCGCAGGGCATTGGAAATCATTTCGATGCGCGCGTCGGCCTGATCGTCGGGATAGGTGAGGCGGCGCAATTCCGCCTGCAATCCGGCGGCATGGTCAGCGAACTCGCTGCCTCGGCGCAGATAAAACAGCACCAGCCAAAGGACGCCCAGGGGCGCGAAGACCGCCGTCAATATTGCGGCGAGCTCATGGGGCAGCAAATATGCAAGTGCGCCCCAGCCCACATAAAGGCCGATATAGGCCGTGCACAGGACCAGCCAGACCAGGCTGACGATCAAGCCCAGGACCAGGCCCCTTCGGAAATCCACCTCTCCACCGCGTGCCCACCATTTCGGTCCCCAGCCGCCCGGTCCGCCACCGGAACCGGAACCGCGTTCACTGTGGCCCTGCTGGTCGACCGCTTCCGCCGGGATAGGCAGTTGCGTGACGGGTGTTTCTACTTGTGGCATTTGGGTCTCCCCTCATGACCGGAATCCAGGGCGCAATCGGCCAATAAATAGGGTGTCGGCAATTCGGCGTATGGCGGCCGGACGTGCTGGACAAGGAAAAAGCTGGGCGTACTGCCGGTATGGGTGATCGCCAGCACGAATCGCACACGCTCCCCCGGCTTCACCTGACCTTGGGTGAAGCGGATCACGTCGCGGGGTTCCGTCACATCTTCGACCGCGGCAAATCTGTCCGATTGGAAGGGGCGGTTGACCTTAGATTTCTGGCCGAACGACAAGCCATCGTAGTAGTCGCTGCCCCGACCCGTATCGAACTCCAACTCCAGGGCATAATAGTCCCAAAGCTGTCGCGTGCGGTTGATCACCACTTTCTGCAGGGCGAACCCCACGGCGTGCATGGTCTTCACCCGGCTGCCGAATTCCGCGTCATTTATGTCGATACCCAGGACCACTTCACCTTCGCCGAAGACTTCTTCGACCACCACAAAGGGATCGTCCAAGCTGCCCGTGCCCGATGCCGCCAGCAACCGGAAGTTCGCCGAGGCTTCAGTAAAGGTGATACCAGGCAGGGTGATGAAACCGGCAGCATGCAATGGTTTTCCATACGCGCACGCAAGCAGAATCAGTACCGCGGTTAAGGCACCGGCGGCAATCGGCCTAAGACGTTCTGTAAGCATGCTCCATTGTCCCCGACTGCACGGCCCAGGTCAAAGCATGACATCCTTATGTCCCGCGCGGCCAGGCGCTTGGGACGCAGATGCACAAGCGTAATAATCCACGATTTTCCTATATATTTCTGATATTTACAATAAACACTTGAATGCCGAAATTAAGAATATTCGGGGGAAGTCCGCTTAACTGACCCAGCCTCCGGCGAAGGGAATGACCTGACCGACGAAGAAGTCACTGTCATTGCTGGCCAGGAACAGGGCCAGTGCTGTGTCTTCTTCTGGCCGGGCCAGGCGGCCCAGCGGAACCTCCCGCTTTAGATTTGTCTGGAACTTCGGGTTCGCTTGCAGGCTTTTTGGATAATAAACGTCGCTTTCGACCCAGTTCTGGGCGATCAGATTGACCTGGATATTGTCCCGCGCCAATTCCGCCCCGGCGGCGCGTACATAGCCGGCCTGGGCGCCACGGGCGGCAGTGTAGGCGGCCAGTCTGGCAATGCCGCGCAGGGGCGTGGCGCTGCCATAGACGATGATTTTGCCCGCCTTGCGTTCGATCATTTGTGGTGCCACCGCGCGCACCAGGCGGTGCAGGGGGTGCACCATAATATCGAACATGGCGGCCCAGACATCGTCATCGATATCTGCGACCACGGTACCATGATGGTTCGGTGCGGCCAGGTTGGCGATCAGAATATCCACATGTCCCGCATCAGCGATCATTTTGCCGGCAGCGTCGGGATCACTCAGATCCGTTCGATCCGCGATCACATCTGCGCCAGCTGCCCGAAATGTCTCAACGCTCTGCGGCCCCATATAGTCGTCCGCTTGGGTGATTAATACCCGCTTGCCCGCCAATTGCCCCGCCATCGTTGTTTTTCCCGCATCATTGCTGCCAATCTCCGACACCAATGGTAGACTAGGTCTATGGGGAATGCCTACGGTGTCTGCGCCGGTAGGCCAGGTCGGGAGTGTTATTTCATGAATGTGCAGACCATCTACGAGGCACCGCGTCTGGCGGCCAAGCCCGGCGAGCGTGTGGTGACCAGCACCTGTGGCCACAATTGCGGCGGCCGCTGCGTGGTCAACGCCCATGTCAATGACGGACGCATTACCCGAATCTCCACCGACAACAGGCCCTGGAACCCGGACCATCCGCCTTTGCCAGCCTGCGCCCGTGGCGTCGGGCAGATTGAGCGCATCTACCATCCCGACAGGTTGCTCTACCCAATGCGGCGCACCGGCCCGCGCGGTTCGGGCCAGTTCGAGCGGATTTCATGGGACGAGGCGCTGGATACGGTTGCCGCCGAACTGCTACGGGTGCGGGAAACCTATGGCAACGGGGCCATACTGGACGGCTCCCGATCGGGCAGTCTGTCGGCCCTGCACGGCCGGGGACCGGCGCTGCGATTCTTGAACATGTTCGGCGGCTATACCAATTTGTGGTCCAATATGTCGGCGGAGGCCGAAGTGTTTTCCGTGCGGATGACCTTCGGGCCCGAGCGGTCGTATAAGGAGGCGGGGCGGGAACCAACCGATTATATCAATTCCCCATTGATCTGGATGTGGGGCTGGAGCCCGGGCGATGGCCATTTCGGCACGGGCACCATGGCCTATTTGAAACAGGCCAAGGAAAACGGCACCCGCATCGTCTGTTTCGATCCGCGCCGCAACCGCACCTCCAAGCAATTGGCGGACGAACATATTTTCCTCCGTCCGTCTTCCGATGCCGCCGCCCTTATCGCCATGGCCCATGAAATCGTCGCGGCCGGGCTGCACGATCAGGCCTATTGCGACAGGTTCGTGTTGGGTTTCGACGAGGCTGGACTGCCCGAAGGTGCGCCGGCGGGGGCGTCGTATAAGTCCTACCTGATGGGCGAGACGGACGGCATGCCCAAGACGGCTGAATGGGCGGCCCGAATCACTGGCATTCCAGCCGAGACCATCCGCCGCCTGGCCATCGAGTTCGGCGAGACCAAACCGGCGGCCCTGCAGACCGGCTATGCGCCGGGGCGCACGGCCTTTGGCGAACAGTTCCACCGGGCGGCCTATGCCCTGGCGGCGATCACGGGCAATACGGGCAAAGTCGGCGGCAATTCCGGCGTCAGCAACGGCGCGACGGGACGGGGGCCGATGGGCAGCTTCCCGGTGGGGGAAAACCCCATCAACTCGCGGGTGTCGACGCCGCTGTTCGCGGATTTGCTGGAAAAGGGCACGGCCGGGGGCTATCCGGCGGATATCAAGCTGATCTATTCCGCCGGCGGCGACATCTTCAATCAATGCTCCAATGCACCGAAGGTGGTTGCCAATCTGGATAACGTGGAATTCATCGTCGGCCAGGATCATTTCCTCACGCCAACGACGCGTTACGCCGACATCGTGCTGCCAGCCACTACGTTCTGGGAGCGCAATGACATGCATACCCCCTGGGCCGGCGCAGGGCACTACGCCATTTATATGAACCAGGCCATCGAACCGATGGGCGAATGCCGCGACGACTTGGACATCTTCACCGACCTGGCGGAACGCGTTGGGATCGA
Source organism: uncultured Rhodospirillaceae bacterium (assembly GCA_964344935.1). Classification (GTDB taxonomy): domain Bacteria; phylum Pseudomonadota; class Alphaproteobacteria. The sequence continues at coordinate 393,373 of CAYFPL010000002.1, read as the reverse complement.
GGGCTATAACGACAAGGACGAGGATACCTGGCTGCGCGAACTCTCAGCCAATGCCATCGACGATTTCGATGCCTTCAAAGAACAAGGCGTGGCCCGCTTCCCCGCCCCCGAGAGCGCCGTTGCCTTCTCGGAGCAAATCAATGACCCCGAGAACCACAAATTCTCGACGCCATCCGGTAAGATCGAGGTCTATTGTACTACATTGGCGGAGAACCCTGATATGTATGGCCTGGGTGCCATGCCGCCGATCCCCACCTGGATTCCGCATTTGGATGAGAATAGCGCGTATCCGTTGCAGAATTGCAGCGCCAAGTCCCGGGCGCGGACCCATTCGGTGCACGGTAATCAGGAGAAACTGCGCAAGGTGGATCCCGATTATGTCTGGGTGCATCCCGACGACGCGGCGGCCCGGGGCATACACGACGGCCAGATGGTCAAAGTCTTTTCACCCCATGGTTCGACGATCCTGCCGGCCAAGGTAACAAAGGACATTGCCCGTGGCGTGACCTCTATGAACGAAGGCGCCTGGTACACCCCCAACGAAGACGGCACCGATACCGAGGGCTGCGCCAACGCTGTCACGGCGGATGTCTCCGCACCTTGTGGTGCGACCACTTACAATACCAATTTCGTCGAGGTGCGGCCGGTCAATTAGCGGGAACCATCCCCACCAGTTCGTCCAGACAGGCGCCGATGGTGCGGCCCGAGGTATCCAGAGTGCCGTCCGCTTTGCGGTAGAGGCTATCGCGTCCCGCCAGGATGCGGTGCAGGTCATCCATGGCCTCGCGGTTGCCGGCCATGGGGCGCTGGTCCCCTTGGGCCGCGACCCTTTCCATATGCTCTTCTGGCGATGCCTGCAGCCAGATCGTATGGCAGGTGGACAGTAGGCGCTCGAACGTACCCGGTTCCGTGACCAGGCCGCCGCCGGTTTCCAAGACCGCCCTGTCATGATCCTTGATTGCCTGGTCCAAGCATTGCCGCTCCAGGCGCCGGAAGGCGGCCTGGCCCAGGAGGTCGAAGATCTCGTCCAGGCCCATGCCGGCGGCTTCCTCGATCTGCTTATTCAATTGCACGAAAGGGATGTCCAGGCGTTTTGCCAAGGCGGCACCCAGTGTGCTCTTGCCCGCGCCCCGTAGCCCGATGAGGGCGATGCGGCCGTTCTGGCCGGTTCCAGGGGAATAACGCTGGCGCAAATAGCGGTGCAGTTCTGCCAGGTCGTCGTGGCCCAGATGGGTCAACTGTTCCAGGATCAGGGACAATTCAACCGGACGATCGGGGCCGTCCTGCACCAGTTCCGCCAAGGGTAGATGCATGGACGCCGCGATTTGCCGCAGCAAAATGATGGAGACGTTGCCCCTACCGCTTTCCAATTGCGCCAGATAACGTTCAGAAACGCCGGACTCCGCCGACAGGATTTTACGGGTCATACCCCGCCGCGCCCGCGCCGCCCGGACCCGCTCCCCCAAAAGGGACAGATAGCGCCCGTCGTCGTTGGCCTTCTCGTCCGCCTGATCCACCGTCATCCGACTAATCCTGGATGATTTGAGCAATTAATATGCATTATAATTCTTTTTGATTGTTTTTCGACCAAAAAATGCAGTATATATCACTTTGCCCAATGGGAGACTGTTTTGACATGTGGGGGACGTAAATGGCGGAGTCTATTGCCATCTTGGTCGGCACCATCACCGGCACCGCGGAAATCGTTGCCGAGGATGTCTCGCCGATCCTAGAAGAGGCGGGCTACGAGGTGGAAACCATGGACATGGACGGGCTAAAGCCTGACGTCCTGTTCATGAGCGACATTATCCTGATCTGCACCTCCACCTATGGTCAGGGGGATGTGCCTGACAATGCCATGGACCTTTACGAAGCATTGAGCGAACAGCGGCCGAACCTTTCGGGTGTGCGCTACGGCGTTATCGGTCTTGGCGACAGCACCTATGCGGATACCTACAACCAGGGCGGCGCCCGCTTCGATAAGCTTTTTCAGGAATTGGGCGCCCAGCGCGTCGGTGATGTGATGGCACACAACGCCTCGTCCGATGAACTGCCCGAAGAGGCCGGCGTTGCCTGGGCCAAGGATTGGGTTGAACTTCTGGCCAAATAGAGAACCGCTGATATGGGAGGCACCATGAGCAACTACAGCACCTACGATCTGTCCCAGGATCCGCCGCTCGTATCGGTGCCCCGGGACTATAATGTTGCCGTCGATTTCGTGGACCGGCGGGTTGAAGAAGGTTTCGGCGACAAGGTCGCCTTCATCGACGATCAGGGCAGCCAGACCTATGGTGAGTTGCTGGATGGCGTGAACCGCTTTGGCAACGCGTTGATCGAACTAGGCCTGCAGCCGGAGCAGCGGGTCTTGATGCTGCAATTGGATAGCACAGACTTTCCCATTGCCTTTTTCGGTATCATCAAGGCAGGCATGGTGGCGGTGCCCGTCAACACCCTGCTGACCACCGACGACTATCATTACATGCTGCGCGACAGCAGGGCGCGGGCCCTGGTGGTCAGCGCCGAATTACTGACCGTTGTGGCACCGATCCTGGATCAGTTGCCCGACCTGCGTCATATCATCGTCACCGGGCAGGGGGATAAAGGCGGCTACAAGACAATCGCCGATTTGCTGGCAGGCGCCAGCCCGGAATTGGCGCCGGCGGAGACCTCCGCCGACGACGTGGCCTTCTGGCTTTACTCCTCCGGCTCCACAGGCCGGCCTAAGGGCGCGCCCCATCTACAGAGCGATATGATCAACACCGCCGTGCTTTACGGATTGGGGGTTTTGGGTATCGAGACCGACGACGTGGTCTATTCAGCGGCGAAACTGTTTTTCGCCTATGGCCTGGGCAACGCCCTGACGTTCCCCATGTCCGTAGGCGCTACCGCGGTGCTGATGGCGGGACGTCCCACGCCCGAGGATGTCATGGCGCGGGTGCACGACAACGACGCGACTATCTTTTATGGCGTCCCTACTCTTTATGCCGGCATTCTGGCCGACGACAGTATCGACCGTGCGGCTTCGTCGCCGAAATTGCGCCATTGTGTCTCGGCCGGCGAGGCCCTGCCGGAAGACGTGGCGAAACGCTGGGCGGAACGTTTCGGCGTGGACATTCTCGATGGCATCGGTTCGACCGAAATGCTGCATATCTTCCTCTCGAACCGGCCGGGCGAGGTGCGCTATGGCACGACCGGGCTGCCTGTCCCCGGCTATCTTTGCCGTCTGACGGATGACACCGGCGCCGAGGTGTCTCAGGGTGAGATCGGCGATCTTCTGGTCAGCGGGCCGTCATCGGCGCCCTATTACTGGAACAACCGCGAAAAGAGCCTGGCGACGTTCGAAGGGCCCTGGACGCGCACGGGCGATAAATACATGTGCGATGAAGACGGTTATTTCGTCTATGCAGGGCGTTCAGACGACATGCTGAAGGTCAGCGGCATATGGGTCTCGCCGTTCGAGGTGGAATCGGCGCTAATGGCTCATGATGCAGTGCTCGAGGCCGCCGTGGTCGGACACGCCGACGACGACCAGTTGATCAAGCCCAAGGCGGTCGTGGTTCTGACGGCGGGCGAGGCGGGCGATGCAATGGCCGGCGAATTGCAGCAATTCGTTAAGGACCGCCTGGCACCTTACAAGTATCCGCGCTGGGTTGAGTTTGCCGATGAACTGCCCAAAACGGCGACGGGCAAAATCCAACGTTACAAGTTGCGTAGCTGACTGTGCGGAATTACGACAGTATCCGGGTCGACGGCCGGCGACTTGAATGTGAGTGGCTAGGCCCAAGACCCTCCGACGACCCAGGGGGGCCACCGACGCTCGTCTTCCTGCACGAGGGCCTGGGTTGTGTCGCCCTGTGGCGGGATTTTCCGGCAAAACTGGTTGAGGCGACAGGCCTGGGCGGCTTCGTATACAGCCGCCTGGGCTATGGCGGCTCCGATCCCTGCGACTTGCCCCGCCCCATCTCATACATGCATGACGAGGGGCTGGAGGTGCTGCCCGCCTTGTTGGCGGCGGCAGGCATCAAACGGACGATCCTTGTGGGGCATTCGGACGGCGCCTCAATCTCCTTGATCTATGCAGGTGGTACGCCGGCGCTGGGCCTAATGGGCATGATTTTGGAAGCGCCCCATGTCTTCATGGAGGAGATCAACGCCGCCTCCATCCGAAACATGTGCAAAACCTACGAAACCACCGATCTGCGCCAACGCATGATGAAATACCATGGCGACAACGTGGACTGCGCCTTCCGTGGTTGGTCGGAGCCCTGGCTGGGCGAAGGTTTCGCCACCTGGAACCTGGAACAGTATCTGCCCAATATTTGCGCCGAAAAGGACGTTCCCACCCTGGTCATCCAGGGTGCCGACGACGAGTACGGCACGATTGCGCAGTGCGAGGCGATCGAACGGGGCGTCGGCCCCATGGCCTCGACAATATTCCTTGATGGCTGCGGCCACGCTCCACATTTGGAGCAAGGCGACCGTGTCCTCGCCGCCATGACGGCGCACATTCAGAAAATCGTCTGATCGCGGTACACAACACCGACGGCAGGCGCAGCCCGAGGGCCGCGCCGCCGGTTACTACGGCGCCGTACTCTTCGATCGTTATTTTTGGGAAATTGCCGGGGCGGCAGGTAAAGCGGCGGCCCCAAAAGCGTAAGGGGAGAACCCCTAGGCAGCTTTCCTGCGCGGAATAAACGGCTGGCGTGGTTCGACCTCTAGATCACGGATCGACTTCGCCTTGTGCTCGGCGCAATAAGAACTTCCTTGGCTGCGTTGTTCACCGCAGTATTCGTGTGTCGGGTGGTCGCCATGGGGCCACATGGGCCAAAGGCACCCCCGGCGCGGCTTGATTTCAAGCATAATCCGCTCTCGCCATCAATTGGGTTTCGATATGTTACGTGGAACACAGGGGTTATATGTTGCGCCGCACCATTTTGTCAAGTGCTGAATATTATTAAAGAATCGCGCACCGAATCTTCGTTCGAATCTGCATAATTTGAACCCTTTGGTTGCCCTGCAAAAACCCCCGCTTTGCCTCGGCGCCGGAATGGCATAATGTTGCCGTCATGGCCAAGCCGAGCAAAAGCCAATTGCGCTATCTGAACCGGGGCATATCGCAACCTGGCGGCAAACTGCCGCTTTTCGATGAAGAAGGCCAGGAGATCGATGCCCGCACCATTCGAGCGTGTGTCAAGGCTGGCTGGGCCGAACCTTGGTTCGCCAACCCATTGAAGCCGGACTGGCTGGTTTGCCGTCTGACCGAAAGTGGCCGGGCGGTGGCCGAAAAACACCATGGCGGCACGGCAAAAGGGACTGCCAAATCTGTAGGCGCCGATTGAATTTCCAAACTCTCGTATTCGCCGGTTTTGCGGCGTTGCTGACTCTCAATCCTGAAATTGCCCCCGTCCGGGCAGCGCTACAGGACGACCACGTACCCCATGCGCTGCCTGATGGTGTGCCGGGACAGGGGATCGAAGCGCTTCTACCCAGGGCCAAGGCAGGTGACTTGGCAGCGCAATATCTGTTGGGTCTGCATTATCAATTGGGCCGCGGCGCGGCGGTCGATTTCGCTGCCGCGCGTCATTGGTTCGGATTAGCCGCACAGGCCGGCCACGCCCCAGCGCGGGACAGTCTGGGCATCATGCATGCCCTGGCTCAGGGCGGACCAAAGGATCTGGAGAAGGCGGCTCGCTGGTTCCGTGCGGCCGAAGTTCAGGGATACGCGCCATCTGCCGCCAACCTGGCCGCCCTCTATATTCGCGGCGCCGGCGTGAAATTGGATGTCGTGGAGGCGATGCGCCTTTATCGCAAAGCGGCGCATGGCGGTCATGCAAACAGCCAGTACCGCTTGGGTTTTTTCCATGAAAAGGGGCAGGGGGTCGAGCAGGACTACGAAGCGGCGGCGCGGTGGTATCGCAAGGCTGCTGTCTTGGGCCATGCGACGGCGCAAAATAACCTGGGCCTTCTATTGCAGCGGGGCCAGGGTGTCCCGCGCGACTTTACAGCCGCGGTCGAGCTGTTCCGACAGTCTGCCGAAGACGGATTGGTGGAAAGCCAGCTTAATCTTGGCGCGGCTTACGAAAATGGCGAGGGCGTGCCCCAGGATGGCACCAAGGCGCGGTTCTGGTATGAAAAGGCCGCCGCTCAGGACGACGCCCGCGGGCAACACAATCTGGCCGTTTTGCTTGGTAATGGTATTGGCGGGCCGAGGGATCTGCCCCGTGCGGTGTCGTTCTATGAGCAATCGGCGGCGCAAGGTTACGCCCCGGCGCAAAGCAATCTCGGCTTTATGTTCGAAACCGGCCGTGGCGTGCCCGTTGATCTGAAAAAGGCAGCCGATCTATACGAAAGCGCCGCCGCTCAGGGGCACCCGGTCGGAATGACCAACTTGGCCAACTTTTATGCCGATGGCCGCGGACTGCAAAAAGATGAAACGCGCGCCGCCGGTCTGTACGAACGGGCCGCTGAACTTGGTTCTGGCGAAGCGGCCTATGGTCTGGGCCGCCTCTATGAACGGGGACGCGGCGTCGTCCAGGATGTGGCCAAGGCGGTGAAGCTCTATGCTCGCGCGGCGGAAGGCGGCGTACCACGAGCGCAGTTCCGCTATGCCTTCGCCTTGCTACGGGGGCAGGGTATCACCAAGGACATGCCGGCCGCTGTGCAATGGTTCACCCGCGCGGCAAAGGCAGATCACAGGCCCTCCCAGGTCAATCTTGGCGGCATGTACGAGAACGGCATGGGCGTATCAGCGGACGCCGCCAAGGCCGCTATGTGGTACCGGCGGGCGGCGGAGGCTGGTGATCGCTATGGTCAGTATTCCCTGGCTTCGCTTTATGACCGCGGCATCGGTGTGACACAGGATCCGGCCGTTGCATTTGATTGGTATTTGCGGGCGGCGCGTCAGGGCCTGCCCCAGGCGATGTTTAATCTAGGCGATATCTACCGCCAGGGGCTTGGCACGGCGGCGAACCCAGTGCAGGCCTATTACTGGTGGCGCCTGGCCGGGGCCGCCGGCATCAGCGGCGCGCTTGGCAATTTGCGCCTGCTGGCGCAGAACATGACCACGGAGCAAATTGATGCGGCGGAAGCCTTGGCCCGCAAGTTTCGCCCCAAGCGTGAACGATAGGCGGGCAGCAGGGAACAAACATGCCTTACAAGACCTTTGGTTTCAGCGAAGAACAGGTGCTCATGCGGGACAGTATCTTGGGTCTTTTGGGGCGTGTCCTGCCGCCCGAGAAGATGCTCGAACTGGACAAAGCCTCCGCCTTCCCGGAACAGGCCTTTCAGGCCATTGCGGCGGAAGGTTGGCTGGGACTGCCCATCGCGGAAGAATATGGCGGGGCGGGCGCCTCCAACATGGATATGGCAGTGTTCATCGAGGCCATGGGCTATTACCACTACGGTATCCGTTCCAGCTTCATGACGACTTCGATCTACGGTGCTTCGCATTTGCAGTATCACGCATCCGAGAAACAGCGCCGAGAGATGCTGCCGCCCCTCATCAATGGTCAACTGAAGATGTGCATTGCCTATTCAGAGCCAGACAGCGGATCGGACGCCGCCGGAATTCGTACCCGGGCCGTGCGGGATGGGGATGACTACATCATCAAAGGCCAAAAGATCTATATCACCAACGCCCATGTCAGCGATTGGATGGTGGTTTCGGCCAAGACGGACCCGGACGCCGGCCACGAAGGATTGAGCCTGTTCCTCGTTGACAGCAAATCGCCAGGTCTGACCATTCGGCCCATGGACCCACTGGGTTCTCGTACCTCTCTGCCGAACGAGGTCTTTTTCGACGATGTAAGGATACCAGTCGAAAACCGTCTCGGCGAAGAAGGCGGCGCCTGGCCCATGCTAATGCGGGGCTTGAATCAGGAACGGCTGCTATTGGCCGCCACATCCGCCGGCCACAGCATGCGCATTTTGGAATTGGCGAAGGAATTCGCCACCAACCGTAAGGCTTTCGGCAAGACCATTACCGCCTACCAAGCGGTCAGCCACAAGCTCGCGGATATGCATATGCTGACTGAAACGGCGCGTCTTGCTACTTTCCATGCCGCACGGATGCTGGATGCGGGTGAGGATGCGGTGCTGGAAACCACCACGGCCAAAGTGGTGGCGACGGAGAACAACTTCAGGGTTGCCGATTTGGGCATGCAGATTATGGGCGGTGCCGGTTACATGGCAGGAGAGATGCAGCGGCTGTTCCGCGAGGCTCGCCTTGGCCCGATCGGGGGCGGAACATCCGAGATACTGCGCAATGTCATCGGCAAGCGCATCGGTTTGTGAATGAGGCTTTGTCCCATAATAAATTTGCCCTAAAACATTGACGCGTTAGGCAAAAGAGTGATTTTTCCACTCGCAACTTTCTCCCCGCGCTGGCAAAATGCGCGACAGTCGACGGCAACAGTTCGAACGGGCTTCATGGCGGATACCTCTGAAATCAGGCGTACGATGAAAATCGTCATAGACGCGGTTGACGATATGCCCAGCGGCGACGAGGCAATCCAGCGCAATTTTCGGAAATCCTTCAGTGGTTTGCGGGATATCCTAATTAGATTGCCCGAGGAGCGTCTGGTCGAAGCGGAATTGGTCGCGGAACAGGCCAAGGCTTTCCTGGAAACCATTTCACAAAGCCGCACCAACCACACGATGGTTCGTTCGGCTTCTTCCGGGCTGCGTCAGGCGGCCGAGCGCCTGGATGACATCGCGCCCCGCGTCCTGCAGCTCTGTCGCCAGATCACCGACGAGGTGGCCTAGGTCCCCGCGTCAATTTGGCTACGTATTTGCGACGAAAAAGTCTTGATGTTGCTGCCTTATGGATTGATCGGATGAAGACCGTCCCGTTGGCTGAGCCTCTGGCGTCCGCGAAACTCCGTGAATTGCGCGATTATTGGCTATCGGCGCGGGGCGAAAGACGCATGCCTTCGCGGCGCGACATCGATCCCATCGCCATACCGAAACTTCTCCCCTTCATCGTGCTCACCGATGTGCTGCAGGATCCGTTGCGCTTTCGATACCGTTTGATCGGCACGGCGATTACGGCGCTGACCGGCCGTGATGTGACAGGATTGTGGCTGGATGAAGAACTTTACGGCGACAATTTGGAACGCATGACATGGTCCTTTCGGACCTGCGCCGAGACCATGGCGCCTGTCGCGGCGCGACAGAAGGCGCAGTTTCCCGACCGGGACTGGGTCACGGTGGAGGTGCTTTTGCTGCCGTTGGGCGATCGGGACGATACCGTCGAGGTCATCATCAGCGGCCTGAACGTGTTGGACAAGGACGCGACCCAGCCACCACCCGACTGCCGCTACCTATTGGATTGGCAAAGCGACCCATAACGCAGTCTGAAGCCGGGACAGCGGATACAATTGAAACCATAAATCCGTCGTCAAGGCGCGGGACGGAAACAAGCCCTCTCCACATAACTGGCAATCGTATCTATCGACGGCCGCCATGGGGCCGGATCGTGGGTAGCACGGCATGCAATTTGTGGAGAGATAAGATGTCCAAAAGAAAAAATGTCTTGGCCATTCTGGCTTTCAGCGCGCCTTTGGCCTTGATGGCCCCGTTGGCGGATGCCAGTGATACGCCCCGCCAGGTTGCGGACAGTGGCAAAGTGGAAGCCAATGGCCTAAAGATGGCGGCCCGCTCAAATCAAGGCGCAGACGCCACTTCGCTGAATGCTCAGGCTCACGGCCAGGCGACTGCCAATGGCCCTGCATATGGTCACCGTACAAACATGCAGTCCTGGCAGCAGCGGCCCAGACTGCGGCAGCTTCGTTGAACCGATCAGCCGAAACGATCAGCTGTTGAGCGGTTTGCCAGTCACCGCCAAGGCGGCTTCCTTGACGGCTTCGTTGAGGGTGGGATGGGCATGGCAGGTCAGTGCCACGTCCTCTGACGAGGCGCCCATTTCGATGGCCAGCACCAGTTCGGCGATCATGGTGCCTGCATCCGCCCCGATAATGTGGGCGCCTAGCAGACGATCGGTTTCCTTGTCCGCCAGCAGCTTCACGAAGCCGCCTTCCTGATCGCCGCTGGAGCGTGCCCGGCTGTTGGCGGCGAAGCTGAAGCGGCCCTTGTTGTAGGCGATGCCTTCGGCCTTCAATTCATCCTCGGATTTGCCCACTGTGGCCACTTCGGGCCAAGTGTAGCAGACCCCGGGAATGGCGTCGTAGTTGACCGCGCCCACATGGCCGGCAATTTTCTCGGCCACCACGACGCCCTCGTCCTCGGCCTTATGGGCCAGCATGGGCCGGTCGGGCAGGACGTCGCCGATTGCAAAGATGCCCGCGACATTGGTCTGGTAATCCTCATCCACGGGAATGAAACCGCGGTTGTCCATGTTGACGCCGGCCTCCGCCAGGCCCAGACCTTCGGTGTACGGTCTCCGCCCGATAGAGACCAGAACAACATTCCCTTTGATGGTTTCAGGCTCGCCCCCTGCGGCGGGTTCCAGGGTCAATTCGACACCGCCGCGGGTCTTCTTGGCGGCGGTGACCTTGGTGCCCAGGCGGAATTCCATCCCTTGTCCGGTCAAGGCCCGTTGCAGATGGCGTGAGAGTTCGCCATCCATTCCCGGCGTTATGCGGTCGAGGAATTCGACCACCGTGACTTTGGCGCCCAGGCGGCTCCAGACCGAGCCCAATTCCAGGCCGATATAGCCGCCGCCGATCACCACCAGATGCTTCGGCACCTTGGTGAGGGAGAGGGCGCCGGTCGATGATACAATTGTCTTTTCGTCGATTTCCACGCCCGGCAGACCCATGACGTCCGAGCCCGTGGCCACAACGATGTTCTCTGCCGTCAAGGTGCGTTCGCCGCCCTCGTTCAATTCCACATGCACGGCGCCGGCACCTGCGATGCGCCCCCGGCCGGCGACGTAGGTCACCTTGTTTTTCTTAAAAAGGCCCTCGATGCCCGTCGTCAGGCCGCTCACCACGTCGTCCTTGCGGGCCATCATGGCTTTCAGGTCGAGGGCCAGTCCATCTGCCTTGATGCCGTGTTGGGCGAATTGCGATTCCGCTTCGTGGTAGAGGTGCGAGGATTGCAGCAGCGCCTTGGAAGGGATGCAGCCCACGTTCAGGCAGGTACCGCCCAGGGTTCCGCGCATTTCTACGCAAGCCGTGCGCAGACCCAATTGCGCCGCCTTGATGGCGCCCACATAGCCGCCGGGGCCGCCACCGATGAAAACCACGTCAAAGGCATCGTCCGACATTACAGGACCTCGCTAAATTTCGAACAGCAGGCGTTCGGGTTCCTCGATGCATTCCTTGACGCGGACCAGGAACGTCACGGCCTCGCGGCCATCGATGATGCGGTGGTCGTAGCTCAGTGCCAGATACATCATCGGCCGGGCCACCACCTCTCCGTTCACCACCATCGCCCGCTCCTGGATCTTGTGCATGCCCAGAATGGCCGATTGCGGCGGGTTCAGGATCGGCATGGACAGCAGCGAGCCATAGACGCCGCCGTTGGAAATGGTGAAGGTGCCGCCCTGCATCTCCTCTATGCCCAATTTACCGTCCCGGGCGCGGCGGCCGAAATCCACGATGCTGCCCTCGATGTCGGCAAAGGACATATTGTCCGCATCGCGCAGCACTGGCACCACAAGTCCCTGTGGCGTGCCGACGGCGACGCCCACATTGTAGTAATTCTTGTAGATCAGATTGTCGCCGTCGATTTCCGCATTTACCGCCGGAACCTCGGCCAAGGCCTGGGTGCAGGCGCGCACGAAAAACGACATGAACCCGAGGCGGCTGCCGTGGCGTTTTTCGAACCGGTCGCGGTACTTGCTGCGGGCTTCCATTACGGCCGTCATGTCCACTTCGTTGAAGGTGGACAGCATGGCGGCGGTGTTCTGGGCGTCTTTCAAGCGCCGCGCGATGGTTTTGCGCAGACGGGTCATGCGCACGATTTCTTCCAACGCCGCGTTTGGCCTGTCGCCGACGTCCAGGTTGCCGGCCGGCGCTGCGGCCACACTGGCCGCCGGAATGACCTGTTGTGCCGGTGCGGCGGGCGCTGCCTGGGCTGGGGCAGGCGTTGCGGCGGGTGTCGCAGCTGGTGCCGGAGTGGACGCAGGGGTTGCCGCCGGCGCGCCGCCGCCTTTGACGTAGTTCAGCACGTCTTCCTTCAAAAGACGACCGCCTTTGCCGCTTGCGGGGATCGTGCCGGCGTCCAGGCCGTGCTCCTGCACAAGACGGCGCACAGCCGGCGAAAGGGGCGCCGCTGTGCCCACGGCTGTCGCGGCTGGCGCCGGTGCTGCTGCCACAGCCACTGCCGCCGCTGGTTCCGGTGCTGGTACGGCTGCTGCCGCCGGGCTTGGCGCCGGCGCCGATGGCGCGGTGGCGGCGGTTTGGGTCTCATCAATACGGCCCAACAGGCCGCCCATGGCGACAACGGCTTCCTCCACCGCGGCGATTTCGCTTAGGACGCCGGCGGCAGGTGCCGGCACCTCGACGGCAACTTTGTCCGTCTCCAACTCGACTAGCGGTTCGTCCTGGGCCACGGCCTCGCCCGGCTGTTTCAGCCAGCGCGCCACCGTCGCTTCGGTCACGGATTCGCCCAATGTGGGAACCAGGATATCAATCATCTAATGGTCCTCGTCCTATCTCAGGCGCACTCAAAGTGCGAGCGCCTTGGCGACCAGTGTCTCTTGCTCTTTGACGTGGACGGCCATGGAGCCGGCAGCCGTAGCCGCGCTTTCCGGCCGGCCCACATAACTGGGCCGCTTGCATTTATGTCCCATTTTGACCAGGACCTGCTCCAACCGTGGCATGACATACCACCAAGCGCCCATGTTCTGCGGCTCTTCCTGACACCAGATCACTTCCGCTTTCGGGAAGCGCGCCAGTTCCTTGCTTAGGGCCGCTTTGGGGAAGGGGTAGAGCTGTTCCATGCGCAACAGGTAGGTGTTCTTTTTCGCGAACTCGTCGCGCTTTTCCTCAAGATCATAGTAGACCTTGCCACTGCATATCACCACGCGGCGGATCTTGTCGTCGGGCGCTAGGATATCGCGATCGCCATCCGCCCCGTCCCAAAGCAGACGGTGGAAGGTGGAACCCGGACCCAATTCCGAAAGTTTCGAAATACAGCGCTTGTGCCGCAATAATGACTTCGGTGTCATCAGAACCAAGGGTTTGCGGAACTTGCGGTGCAGTTGCCGGCGCAGAATATGGAAGTAGTTTGCCGGCGTGGTGCAGTTCGCCACCTGCATGTTGTCCTCGGCGCATAGCTGCAGATAACGTTCCAGCCGGGCCGACGAATGTTCCGGCCCCTGGCCCTCGAAGCCGTGGGGCAGCAACATCACCAGGCCGCTCATACGCAGCCATTTGCTTTCGCCGGACGAGATGAACTGATCGATGATGACCTGGGCGCCGTTGGCGAAGTCGCCGAACTGCGCCTCCCACATGATCAGGCCCCGCGGCTCGGCCATGGAGTAGCCGTACTCGAAGCCGAGCACCGCCGCTTCCGACAGGGCGGAATTGATGACCTCGAACTTGGCTTGTTTGTTAGAGAGATTGTTGAGGGGCGTATAGGTATGCTCGTCCTTCTGGTCGATGAACTGGCAATGACGCTGAGAGAACGTGCCGCGGGCGCTATCCTGGCCGGACAGACGGACGGGGAAACCTTCCAATAGCAGAGAGCCGAAGGCCAGGGCCTCGGCCGTGGCCCAATCAATACCTTCGCCGCTGTTGATAATGTCCCGCTTGGTCTTGAGCTGGCGTTGGATAGTGCGGTGCAGATTGAAATCCTGCGGCGCTTCCGTCAGGACCTTGCCAATCCGCTTCAAGGTCCGCGGTTTCACCGAGGTGTCGCCGCGTCTAGCCTCGCCACGGGCGATTTCCAAGCCTTCCCAGCGGCCTTCCAGCCAGTCTGCCTTATTCGGCTTGTAGCCGGAGGCGGCCTCAAAGTCCTGTTCCATACGGGCCTGGAAATCGTATACCGCGTTGTCGGCTTCTTCCTGGGAAATGATTCCGTCGCTGACCAGTTTCCCGGAATAGATCGTACGCGAAGTGGGATGCTGGGAGATGGCCTTGTACATCAAAGGCTGAGTAAAGGCCGGTTCGTCGCCCTCGTTATGGCCATGGCGGCGGTAGCAGTACATGTCGATGATGACATCTTTCTTGAACTGCTGACGGAATTCCGCCGCAATCTTGCCAATGTAGCAGACCGCCTCCGGATCATCGCCGTTGACGTGGAAAATGGGGGTTTGCACCATCTTGCCCACATCAGACGGGTAGGGGGAGGAGCGCGAAAGATTCGGGTTGGTGGTAAAGCCGATCTGATTGTTGACGATGATATGGATGGTGCCGCCGACGGTGTAGCCGTCCAGGTCCGACAACGCGAAGCATTCGCCCACCAAACCTTGGCCTGAAAAAGCCGCATCGCCATGCATCAGTAGGGACATCACCTTGCCGCGCTCGTGATCGTTCATCTGGTCCTGCTTGGCCCGGGCCTTGCCCAGTACCACCGGATCGGCTGCTTCAAGATGGGATGGGTTGGCGGCCAGCGATAGATGCACAATATGGCCGCCCAACTCGCGATCGGCTGAGGTGCCCAGGTGATATTTCACATCGCCCGAGCCCTGGACATCCTGAGGATGGCCCGTCTGTCCCTGGAACTCGGAAAAGATGGCGGTGAATGGCTTGCGCATCAGATTGGACAAGACATTCAGCCGGCCCCGGTGAGGCATGCCAAGGGATACTTCGCGAACGCCCAGTTGCGCCGCCCTGATCAATACGGAATGCAACAGCGGCATCAGGCTTTCGCCACCATCCAGGCCGAACCGCTTCGTGCCCGGATGTTTGACGTGCAGGAAGCTCTCGAACCCCTCGGCCTCTACCAGTTCCCGCAAGATCTGGCGTTTTTCGTGATCGGTCAGGCTGATTTCCTTGCCCCGGCCCTCGATACGCTCCTGGATCCAGGACTTCTCGTCTGCGCCCATGATGTGCATGAACTCGACGCCAATGCTGCCGCAATAAGTGCGTTCCAGGATCTCGAGGATTTCCCGCAGGGTGGCGTTTTCCAGGCCCAGGACATAGTTGATGTAAATGGGCCGATCCAAATCCGCCTCGGTGAAGCCGAAGCTGCCTGGATCCAATTCTGAATGATGCACGGTCTTTTGCAAGCCCAGGGGGTCCAATTTGGCGTGCAGGTGCCCGCGCACCCGGTAGTTGCGGATCAGCATCAGGGCGCGAAGGCTGTCCAAAGTGGCCTGGCGCACCTGGGCCGAGGTGACCGCTCCCATTGCGCCGGGCGCCCGGCGGGCGCCGTCCAGAATGGCGGTGCCCTCACCGCCGCTGCCAAAGGCTTCGGTACCGTCATCCAGGCCCGTGCGCGGCGCCCAGGATGCGCCGCGGACCTCGGCCACGACCGCTTCCGCCTCGTCGCCCAATTCGGCAAAGAACTGCTGCCAGGAGGCATCGACCGAGTTGGGGGAGGTGAGATAACGTTGATAAAGCTGTTCTATGAAGGCGCTGTTGGCGCCGAACAGGAATGACGAACCTTCCAGGCCCGCGCCGCCGTTGTTGGCGCCTGCCTCGTCCCTTATGGACATGTTGCCACCGGCGGTTTTCTACCGCCGCTCCCAATACACATATGGATCCCGCGCATACTGCGTGGGATATGGTTAACCTTTCATTACTTTCAGCATGGTGCTGCCTAATTCCGCTGGAGAATCAGCAACTTCGATACCAGCACTGCGCATGGCATCCATCTTGTCGCCGGCCGTGCCCTTGCCGCCCGAAATGATGGCGCCGGCATGGCCCATGCGCCGTCCAGGCGGTGCCGTGACGCCGGCGATAAAACCGACCATGGGTTTCTTGGTCTTGGACTGCTTGATGAAATCGGCGGCCTCTTCCTCGGCCGTGCCGCCGATCTCGCCGATCATCACAATACCCTCGGTCTCGTCGTCGCCCAGGAACATATCCAGACAATCGATGAAATTGGTGCCGTTGATGGGATCGCCGCCGATGCCGATACAGGTGCTCTGCCCCAGGCCCGCTGCCGTGGTTTGCCCCACCGCTTCGTAAGTCAGCGTACCGGAGCGCGAGACCACGCCGATCTTGCCGCGGGTATGGATATGCCCCGGCATAATGCCGATCTTGCACTCGTCCGGTGTGATGACGCCAGGGCAGTTAGGTCCGATCAGCCGCGTCTTGCCCGAGGCCTGAAGCGCCCGTTTCACGGCCACCATGTCCAGGACGGGGATGCCTTCGGTGATGCAGATGGCCAATTCCACCTCGCAGTCGATGGCCTCCAGTATGGCATCCGCGGCAAAGGGCGGCGGTACGTAGATCACCGTGGCGTTGGCGCCCGTGGCCTCCACCGCGCCGGCGACGGTATTGAAAACCGGCAGGCCCAGGTGAGTTTCGCCGCCCTTGCCGGGTGACACTCCGCCCACCATCTGGGTGCCGTAGGCGATGGCCTGTTCCGAATGGAAGGTGCCCTGGTTGCCGGTGAAGCCCTGGCAAATGACCTTGGTATTCTTGTCGACCAGCACAGCCATTACGCGGCCTCCTTCACGGCGGCGACCACCTTGGCAGCGGCATCGCCCAAATCGTCGGCCGAGATGATGGTCAGGCCGGAATTGGCCATGATTTCCTTGCCCTGCTCTACATTGGTGCCTTCCAGGCGCACGACCAGCGGTTTGTCCAGGTGCACTTCCTTGGCCGCGGCGACCACGCCTTCGGCGATAATGTCACAACGCATGATGCCGCCGAAAATGTTGACCAGGATGCCTTCGACGTTCTCGTCGGAAAGAATGATCTTGAAAGCCGTGGTCACCCGCTCCTTGGTGGCGCCGCCGCCGACGTCCAGAAAATTAGCCGGCTCCCCGCCGTGCAGTTTGATGATGTCCATGGTTGCCATGGCCAGCCCGGCGCCGTTCACCATGCAGCCGATGGAGCCGTCCAGGCGGATATAGTTCAACTCCGCCTTGGCCGCTTCCAATTCCGCCGGATCCTCCTCGGAAGGATCGCGCATCTCCTCGATATCCGCGTGGCGATATAGGGCGTTGTCATCGAAGTTCATTTTGGCATCCAGGGCGATGACATCACCGCTACCCGTCACCACCAAAGGATTGATCTCCACCAACGAAGCATCGGTGTCGACGAAGGCCTTGTAGAGTGCGGTGATCAACTGCACCGCCGAACCCACCTGCTTGCCTTCCAGGCCCAGGCTGAAAGCCAGGCGGCGGGCGTGATGGCCCTGCAGGCCGGTAATGGGATCGATCACCAGGGTCTGGATTTTCTCCGGCGTTTCTTCGGCGACCGCCTCGATATCCATGCCGCCTTCGGTCGAGGCCATGATAGCAATGCGGGATGTGCCTCGGTCCATCACGGCGGACAGATAAAGTTCCCGCGCGATGTCGCAACTGTCCTCGATGTAAAGGCGATTGACCTCCTTGCCTTCGGGCCCGGTTTGGTGCGTGATAAGGGTCATGCCCAGCATTTCGGTCGCCAATTCGCGGACTTCGTCGACGGATTTTGCCAGCTTGACGCCGCCGCCCTTGCCCCGGCCGCCGGCATGGATCTGCGCCTTGACCACATAGACCGGTCCGGGCAGGCCTTCTGCCACCTTGACCGCCTCGTCGACGCTGAACGCGGCCCCCCCCTTGGGCACGCTCACGCCATAGGCCTTGAGAACGTCCTTGGCCTGGTGTTCATGAATATTCATCGCCACCCCATGTGCTAACTGTCGATGTTCAGGTCTCGTTCACGCGGTTCCGTTCATTTCTTCTTACGCTTCGGTTTCGCCCGCCTGGATTTCTTGCCCAGGCTTGGGTCGATCTTTTTGCAGGCGGCGACCAGGTCCTTCACTGCCTTGACGGAACTGTCGAAAGCCTTCTTTTCGGATTTATTCAGAGAGATTTCCACGATCCGTTCCACACCCTTGGCGCCGATCACCACGGGCACACCAACATACATATCCTTGACGCCGTATTGGCCCGTCAGTTGGGCGGCGCAGGGCAGGACACGCTTCTGGTCGCCCAGATAACTTTCCGCCATCTGAATGGCGGCGGAGGCGGGCGCATAAAATGCCGAACCTGTCTTTAGCAGGCCGACGATCTCTGCGCCGCCGTCACGGGTGCGCTGGATGATGTCAGCCAGACGTTCCTTGGTGGTCCAGCCCATCTTGACCAGATCGGGCAGGGGGATACCGGCGACCGTGGAATATCGCGCCAGCGGCACCATGGTGTCGCCGTGGCCGCCGAGCACAAATGCCGTCACGTCTTCCACGGAAACGTTGAATTCCTCGGCCAGGAAATAGCGGAAACGAGCCGAATCCAGGACGCCCGCCATGCCCACGACACGGTTGGCGGGCAGGCCGCAAATCTCGCGCAACACCCAAACCATGGCATCGAGGGGGTTGGTGATGCAGATGACAAAGGCGTTCGGGGCGTATTTCTTGATGCCTTCGCCCACCTGCTGCATGACCTTTATGTTGATGCCCAAAAGGTCGTCGCGGCTCATGCCGGGCCGGCGGGCGACGCCCGCGGTCACGATGATCACATCGGCGCCGCGGATGGCCGTATATCTGTTTGTGCCCGAAAGTGACGCGTTAAATCCTTCGACGGGAGACGATTCCGCCAGGTCCAGGGTCTTACCCTGGGGCAGGCCATCGACGATGTCGAACATGACCACATCTCCCAGCTCTTTGAGGCCGGCCAGGTGGGCCAGGGTGCCGCCGATATTGCCGCCCCCGATCAACGCGATTTTGTTACGTGCCATACTTGGTGTCCTTTCGGGGAGAAATCCCTGTTTGCATTAGAATCCTAAGGGCTCTTGTACCCCCGGTAGCCATGGGGCGCAACGGCGGCCACGAGTTTGTCATCGAATGGGAAGCTGATTTTCTGATGAACCATTCAAGTCGGTTGCCGACCGCATGGTCAAACCAGATTCGGACGGTTATCCTATGCTGATTGAGGGCGCAGGTAGCAGTAGCTTGAAACGGGAGTTTGTACCATGTCCAGACGGGACGAGTTGGTGGCCGATGTCATGGCCGTGTTGAACGAGTATCAAAGCGCCCTGGAAACCGGTACGCGAGACGATTTGCAGGCGCTGGTGCATTTGCCTGTTGCGTACATTACCGAAGATGACGTG
Organism: uncultured Rhodospirillaceae bacterium; assembly: GCA_964344935.1. GTDB lineage: Bacteria > Pseudomonadota > Alphaproteobacteria. Next base: position 374,258 of record CAYFPL010000002.1, on the reverse strand, counting down.
CAGATGCGCGAGCGCTATCCATTCGATCCCCAGAAACTCAGGGACCAGATGGGGTTCCATCACGGCCAGTCAAACTATGACGTGGTGCATGTGGATGAGAACAAGGCCCACGTCCAGATTACAGCGACACGCATGCGGCAAGACGACAGCCCCATCGAACATGTCGAGGCGTTCTATATCCTGCAGAAGCGGGAAGGGGCGTGGAAGATTTCCGCCTTTTCCGGCATCCGCACCGCAGCCTAGGAGCCACCGCTGATGAGCATTGCCCAAAGGGAGCTCGACGAATTCCGAACGGAGGCTTCGGCCTGGTTCGCGGAGAACAAACCGGCCGACCCAGGCTTCCTGTTGCCGCAAAGCTTCATGGAAGTGGGAACAGACCAGCAGTTCGAATTCCTGCGCGACTGGCAGCGCCAGGTTTACGAGGCGGGATATCTAGGGATGGCCTGGCCGGCGGAATATGGCGGCGGTGGCAAGGATCAAGTGTTCCAGGATATCGCCACGGCGGAAATGGTGCGCCACAAAGTGCCATTCATGACCAATACAATTGGTTTGAGTTGGGCCGGGCCTTTGATCCTGAACATGGGTACAGAGGCCCAGAAGAAGGCCTACATCAAGCGCATTCTTTCGGCTGAGGACATCTGGTGTCAGGGCTTTTCGGAACCGGACAACGGTTCCGACTTGGGCAACGCGCAATTGCGCGCGACCCGCGACGGCGACGAATTCGTCCTCAACGGATCCAAGATCTGGACTTCCCTCGGCGCGTATGCGGACTACATCATCCTGCTGGCCCGCACCGATACCCAGACCAATACAAAATACGAAGGCCTCAGCTATTTCCTTGCGCCCATGAAGATCGCCGGTGTTGATCCCGTGCCCATCAAGAAGATGACCGGTGAACACGGCTTCACCCAGACCTTCTTCAATGACGCGCGCATATCGGAACGCTGCTTGATTGGCGAAGAGGGTGACGGCTGGCAGGTGGCCATGAAAACCCTGACCTTCGAACGCGCGGTCAGCGGTGGCCAGGCCGGTGGTGTCCATTCCATGAGCGTCAGCACATCGGAAGTGATCGATATGGCGCGCCGGGCCATGCGCGACGGCCGGCCGGCGATCGAGGATCCTTTGGTCCGCGATCAACTTGTCGCATTCCTGATGGAGGAGCGCGGCATGGAATTGAACAATTCAAGGGCCAAGATACCGGCGTTGATCTCCGAGCGGCCCGCCTCTATCGCCATGTCACGGAAATTGATCGGATCGGAATGGCGCCGGCGCTTGAACCAGTTCGCCGTCACCTTGCAGGGCGCCAATGCCTCACGTTATGTGGGCGATAGCGAGGCTATGGACAAAGGCCGCTGGCAACGGGGATATTTCAACGCTTTCTCTGGCACGATTGGCGGCGGCACCTCGCAGATCCAGAAAAACATTGTCGGCGAGCGGGTCCTGGGCCTGCCGAAACAGGACTAGGCGGGCTGCAGTATGAGTGAACAGCCTGATATCGTTTTCACCGACGAGCAGCAGCAGTTGCTGGAAATTGCCGAGGCCTTTTCGGCCGACAAATCGCCCATCGACGCAGTGCGCCGGCAATTGGAAGCCGAACAATCTATCGGGCCGGAATTGTGGCAGGAAATTGCCGAACTGGGTTGGCTGGGTATCGCCATTCCGGAGGAGTACGGCGGCAGCGGCCTGGGCCTTGGCGAGGTGGTAACCATTGTCGAACCCATGGGCCGCAACCTGTTCTCATCACCCCTGATATCCACGACATTGGCGGCCCAGGCCATCCAATACGGCGGCAGCGACGATCAGAAATCCCAATGGCTGCCGCAACTGGCGGGCGGCAGCATCGCGGCCCTGGCATTGACCGAGGCGCACGGCGATTGGGATCTTCGTAATCTGACCTGCACGGCGGAACGGGACGGCAGCCGGTTGGTTCTGGCCGGGCAAAAGACCTTCGTCACCGACGCCCAAGTGGCGAATGTTTTCCTTGTCTCCGCCTCCCTTGATGGGGAGCCGGTTATGGTTTTGATCGAATCCGCCGACCTTCCTGCCGGCGCCTTACAGCGGGAAATCGTTATCGACGAGAGCCGCCGCTCATACGCCTTGAACCTGGACGGCATCACTGTCGGGGAAGAAAACCTGTTGCCCGCGGCCAACCTGCATCGCCTGCATCTGGCCGCCTGTTTGCTCTATGCCGCCGAGATGTGCGGCGGCATCGCCGGTGTCATCAACGTGACCTTGGATTATCTGACCACCCGGCGCCAGTTCGATCATTTCATCGGCGCCTATCAAGCCCTGAAGCACCCCATGGTTGACGCTTTGACCGGTCTCGAGGCTGCTCGCTCGCACCTCTATCATGCCGCGACCGTATTCGACATGGCGGAAGGCCGCGGCGAAATCGCCGTGCGCATGGCCAAGGCCCAGGCGGCGGATGCTTTCGCCTTTGCCTCCGATCGGGCCATTCAATTCCATGGCGCCTTTGGCTTCACCTATGAATGCGATGCCCAGCTCTATCGTCGCCGGGCCTTGTGGTGCGAACAACAGCACGGTGACGGCGCCCATCACCGCCGGCATCTGGCGACCCTCTTGCTGGACTAGGGTGCTGCTGGACATTTTCTTGATGATGCGGCGAAACGATTGAATTGGCCGCGCCATTGTTCTCCGGCAAAGTTTTTGTTCAATGTCATCGGCGCTGCTAATGTGAAGCGCAGTGACGAGCAATGCCATTGGAGGCTGACATGACCGATGCCAGCTCTGAGTTGCGTAATCTCGACAGCGATTGGACCCCAGCGATCCCCATCGCCTTGGCGCCGATCAATCATTGGCCGCCCCGGCCCCTGTTGGTGCTGAAATGGTTTTCCGGTTTTCCCGGCTACCTTTGGCCCTACAACGCTTTTTGGTTGGGCGTGACGCTTGTGACCTGGGCTTACCTGACGCCCGAACTGGCGGCCATGAAATCGTTCGAGATTTGGTGGATTGGCCTTTTGGCTGTGCGAAATCTGGCATTCATTCTGGTGCTGTTTGGGGGGCTGCACATCTATTTCTACGTGCGCAAGGGCCAAGGCGCGAAACTGAAACTATCGGACCGGCCATTGGCGTCGAACTCCCGCCGGTTCCTGTTCCGGGATCAGGTGCGGGACAATATGTTTCGCACTCTCGTATTTGGCGTTCCGACCATCACTGCCTACGAGGCGGTCACATACTGGGCCTTTGCCAACGGCTATTTGGGTCTGTTCGAAATGTCATCGCCGGTGCTGTTCTGGGGCTGGTTCGTGGCGTTATTGGTTTTGGCGCCGGTGGTCCATGCCCTGCATTTCTATTTTGGCCATCGCCTGCTGCATGCCAAATGGCTCTACAAACCGGTGCATGCGGTGCATCACCGCAATGTGGAAGTTGGACCGTGGTCCGGCCTTGCCATGCATCCGGTGGAGCATCTGATCTATTTCTCGACGGTGGTGGTGCAATGGCTGCTGGCGCTGCACCCGGTGAACGCGCTTTACCAAATTCACTTGGCCGCCTTTTATCCCGCCCTGGGCCATGCCGGTTTCGATAAGCTGTTTCTTGGCAAGAACCTGCCGATCGACGGCGGTGGGCACTTTCACTATCTGCATCACAAGTATTTCGAATGCAATTATGGCGGCAGCCTACTGCCGCTGGACAAGCTGTTCGGCACATTTCACGACGGGACGGCAGAGGCGGATACGGCCATGCGCGCCCGTATGCGTTCACGCCGCGGCCGAGTGGATCAGATCTAGACTGCTCCTCGTGTGAGAAAAGGGGGGGAGCCTAGTCCTTGGCAAGGGCGCAATGGGGCCGCTCGAATAGGCGATCGATATATGATTGCAGCCCCGCCATACCGTCCAACAATCCCTGACGTCGCCCCCAATTGACAGTCCAGCCGACGATGATGTCGGTGACGGTGAAGCGGTCCTCGACCAAATAATTCTGGCGCGATAGAACGTCGTTCAACATGGATGCTGAGCGCTGGTACATCATGGCATTCTGTTCAAAGCCCGCCTCGATCCTCTGTTCAGGCGGCAGGACGAACTTGTTCACGGCGGTATTCCAAAGCCATGCTTCCATTTCGGTCAGTGCAAAAGACGTCCACTGGTCATGCAGCGCACGTCCCCAACTGCCGGGCGCGGCGATAAGATGGCCATCGGATGCATGATCGGCGAGGTAGGTACAGATCGCGGCTGACTCGAACAACGGCCTGCCATCTATGACCGCGATCGGAAGCTTGCCAAGAGGATGCATCGCCACGACTTCGTCGCTTTTGGATAGGTTCGGACGGGCCACGGATTTGAAAGCAATCCCGGCTTCCAAAAGCGTCCAACGGCAGCGAGCGGACCGCGATGTTCCAGCTTCATATAGGGTAACGTCCACCGTATTCCTCCCTCAACACAGACCAACACGGCACAGCCATGCCGACAAATTTCGGCAAAAGGCCACCAGGGCCTATCCCATTATTGCCGCGGATCGCCGAAACCGGTAGACGCCATTCTCGTGTCGCATGTCACTGAAGAAATTCGACTGCGAAATCGCTTCGGGCACGCCAAAGGACATCGGAAACAACCACACCGCCAATAATCCTTCCGGCTTCAGGACCCGATGCATTTCGGGCAACAACCGCTCCAGTGGCAATGTGGGAAAGGGGAGGACGCCGTACAACAAGGCCACATCAATGCTTTCGTTTTCAAGCTCTGTATCGAGGGCATCGCGGCGCAGAACGTCGACGTTCGCCAAGCCTGAATGTTGGGCCTTCTTTCTGACGCGCCGGACATAGCCCGCGACCGGATCGATGGCGATGATGTGACCGCTTTCGCCGACCATCTTACACGCAGGAATAGTGAAATAACCCGTGCCGCAGCCCACTTCGAGAACCGTTTGTCCAGGCGCGACACCACCCGCATGCAGAAGCTTTTCCGGGTCATGCAGCAAGCGGCGCAACCGGCTTTCCATGTTCATGCCCGGCAGCTTCACGAGCATGTTTATCAGGGGCGAATTACCCAGCTTCAGAGTATCCATGACCCATGACCTCGGTTCAGTTCATAGCCGCTTCGAAAAACTCGATGCCAAACTTTTCCCGCGCGTCGTCCGGTCCCCTGTCCAGTGTCCAGCCGAATTGGCGAACGTAGCTGCCTAGGTCATCTGGACGAATGCTCCAAAGCCAGGGTTCGCCGATGCGCGTCTGCAGCCACAACACCAGTCCGGTCCATTTCCCAGCGTCCGGCCGGCCATCTTTGCCGGTGGGGATATAGCTGAAAGCAATGCGGCTGCCTTTTCCACAGACCGCGGCGCAATCTGTAAAAAGCTCGGCGACCGCCTCCGCAGGCATATACATCAACAGGCCTTCGGCGGTGGCGATTGATGGTGCAGTGACGTCCCAATCTTCAATATCCCGCAGGGTTTCGGCCAGCGACCGTCTTGAAAGATCTTCGGCGACCAGATTGTGATTATCCAATCGTCCCATTTCCTCGATGCCGCGTGTTTTCATACGGGAGGTTGCCGGATGATCGATTTCGAAGAACCTGACGTCCGAATGCTCTCTGGCCAGGCGCCAGCAAAGTGTGTCGAAACCGGCACCAAGTACGAGTACCTGCCGCGCCCCTGATGCGATCGCGGCCCGGACCTGACCCTCGAAATAGGCCTTTCTATGTGCCAGGGCTTCGAATTGACCCGGCAATAACCAATCAAACGCGTCATATATCGCGATTGTCAGTTTCGACCTGGCCAGCCGCAGGGTCCGCGGTCCGGCCAGATCGGTCGCGATCAGCAACTCTTCCGTGGCCTGCACGGACCCTGGCGGTAGAACGTTCGCCGTTTCCGGTTTCGCAGCCAATGTGACCAGACCCATGGCGATCTTTTTGGCGGTTCGGCTTGGCTCGTCTTTTCGCATACCTCAACTGTCCACAGGAATGAAGATGTCCTTGCTTCGCATATTGGGTATCCATCAAAGATGGCCACCGGGGCGAATGGTCGCAGTGGCAACGAAATCAGGCTCGGGCATCGAATTAGGGAACATTATCGGGCAGGAAAAGACTCAACTTGGACGCCATCTTGACGCCGCTGCAAACGTTTTGTCTACAAAGCTTTGGTTCGAGCCGCGCTAGCTTGGACGGGTCTCAATGAAGGAGGGGCGGTCCGCATGGTAGGCGACCAGCGCTGCTAATTTCGGCAGCTCTCCAAGATCAGTAACGCCACGGATATTCAGCCACTCCCACCAACTGATCAATGAAATATCCTGAACCGACAATACCCCCGGCAGGAATCCTTCCGGCGTCGCACGTTCCTCCAGCCAGTCCAAACATGATTGAATGCGTGTGGCCTGTCGCTGCAAATACGGTACCTCGGTCCGTTTTACGCCTTCACGTTCCAGGAAAAGGAGATTGGCAACCGAATCTCCAAATGCATTGAGTATCGCCAAGGTCTCCTTGTCGGCCCATTGTTCCGGGCCGTCACGATACAGGCCATCAGCCAATGGAACCCGCTGGGTTGTGTTCGGCTGCTTGCTTGGGTAGGTGGCGAGAATGTAATCGATTATCAGGTCGGACTCGAACAGTCGGTGCGAACCATCCTCGATTACAGGCACCCTGAGAATTGGATTGACCGCTTTGAATGAGTCTGGATCCCTGTGCTCTGACTGAGCGTCGCCTTCAAATTCAAGACCTGTTTCATGAAGCACGACCCGGACTTTCCTGGAAAGGGGCGAATTTGGACTGTAGTAAAGCTTAAGCACCGAGGTTCTCCCCGTCTCCCGGCCCAAATTTACAACATCCGAGCCTGCCTTATAGGCAACATCATCACGCCACAGGACAAAACCTAGGCTGGGTTGTGAATTTAGAGAACACCTGCCCAACAGTCCATTTCACTGATTTGCACGTCTCAAACGTTGCACTCACGGTTACGCCAAGCGCCATTCATCTGGCGTTCTTGACAGGTGTGCCGCGCCCTGCGGGTGCCGAATTCGGAATTGGTCAGTTCAATCTGCCAGGCCGCTAACCGAACGCGGCGAAGACTTCCTGGAAGGCGACCATCTGGTTACCGTTGGCCGACGATGGCACCAGGATGGGGGTGTGGATGCCGGCATCGAACCAGGCCTCCAGCCCCTCGCGGACCTGGGCAACGGTACCGAACAGGGTGTTGTCGGCCAGCCATTTGTCGCTCAGATGGTCGGCGACTTTCTCCGGTTCGCCGGCCTCCATGGCAGCCTCGACGCCGGCCATCTCCTCGGCATAGCCGGATTCCTTCCAATAGTTGCGGTAGTTGGGCAATTGCGCATAGGAGGTCAGGGTGCGCCGGTTGACCGCCTTGCAAGCCTCCACATCGTCGCCGATGCAGGTGGGGATCCTGTTGCCGATGTAGAAATCGTCGCTGTTGCGTTTCTCTTCCGGCAGGGCGGCCAGGGATTGGGCCATGAAACTGCGGGAGGCATTGGCGAACACCATGCCATCGCCGATTTCGCCCGCCACCGCGATCATCTTGCGCCGCATGGTGGCCAGGATGATGGGCGGCAGATCACCAACCCGCGGCACCGCTTTCAAATCAGCGACAAAGTTGCGGATGTCCGACAGCGGCTTTCCGGCGGTGACGCCCATGCGTTTGAGCGAGGGGCCATGGCTGACGCCGACGCCGAAGCGGAACCGCCCGCCCGAGACCTCGTGAATAAAGGACGCAGATTGGGCGTAGTCCAGCACGGTGCGGGAATAGATCGGCGCGATGGAGGTACCGAAGGGGATCTCGTTGGTGGCCTGGGCCAGGGCTGCGCACAGGGTCATATTCGCCACGGTGGAAGGGCAATAGATGCCCGTGAAGCCGCGGCGTTCGATCTCTCCGGCCAGTTCCAGGGTGGCCTTGCGGCGGCCTGGCACGGCGGCCAGGCTAAGGGCGGGCATGCGGGTCATGGTTCACTCCAATCCAGCTACGTATCCAGGAATGTCTTGATTACGTCGTATTCGCGGGCGCTGCCCAATGTGGGCGCATGGCCGAAACCGGGTATCTCGACCAGCTTTGCCTTGGGCCCCCGTTCGGTCATGGCCTGGGCCACGGCTGGCGCTAGCACGTCTGAATTCTCGCCCCGCAGCAACAGTGCCCGGCAATCTATGGCGTCGTAGGCTGGCCAGGAATCCAGATCGCCCCGGTGCAAGGTGAATTGGCTGACGATGGCCGGGTCGTAATGCACGGTGATCTTGCCGTCGTCCCGGCGGCGGTGCGACGTTTCCGTCATAGTCCGCCAAAAACTGTCCGGGTTGTCGCCGAAAGTGACGTAAACCTCGCGGAACCAATTTTCGAGTTCGGCCAGCGTATCGAACACCGGCGGGTTTCCCACATAAGCCGCAATCCGCTCGGCGGCGGCCTCGGGCACTTCCGGCCCGATATCATTCATCACAAAATGGCTGATGCGTCCCTTTAGCGGACCCGCCGCCAGGTGGATGCCCAGGGCACCGCCCATTGAGGTGCCGATCCAAGCCATGGTCTCGATGCCGAGTTGCTCGAATAGGGCGAGGGCCGTCTCACCATAGAAGGCGTAACAATACTCCGCGTCCTTATCCACCGCCCATTGGCTGAGGCCCCGGCCCAAGGTGTCAGGACAGATCACCCAATAATCATCCGCCATTTTGGCCGCAAGGGTGTCGAAATCCCGGCCTGTGCGGGCCAGGCCGTGCCACATGACCAGGGGCGCTTTATCCGGGCGGCCCCATTCCATGAAATGAATTTCCCGGCCCGCGCAGGTGAGATAACGCGATCGGCCCCCATTTGTCATGCCTCACCCCCGCGCGGCCGGTCTAGTTCGCAGCCGGCAGTTCGAATACCTGTCCGGGGAAGATCATGTCGGGGTTGCGGATCTGGCCGTCGTTGGCCTGGTAGATCACCATATAGCGGTTGCCCTCGCCATAAACCCGCCGGGCGATACGCCACAAACTATTGCCGGGCTGCACGATCACCCGGTAGCGGGCAGTGGTGGTGGCCAACACCTCGGTCCTGGCGACCCTGACAAATGGCAATTCAATGCGCCTGACGACGCGGCCGGCAGGATCTACCTGATCCACCCGAAGGGTATGGCTGCCCGGTTTCACTTCTTTCTCAGGCTTCAATTGCCAGGTCTTGTCATCGCCCGCCTTGGCCACGCCCACGGGCTTATTGTCCACATAGGTTTGCACCTTGGCGCCCTTGGGCGCAGTGCCGGTCACGACCACATTGCCCTTGTCGTCGTATTCGACGGTGTCGACGCTCAGCTGCTTGCTGGATGTGCCCTTGGGCTCCGGCTTTTGCAGCAGTTTACCTGGTGCTTCCCCAGTCTTGGGCAGCAATACGGCAACGGCGCCTTGGGGCTGAGGCTTGGCGGCTTCAGCCCGGCTCTCGGAACCGGCCTTTGCCATCATTTTAGCCGCCTCGGCGGGGTCCTTCTCCGCCACTTTGGCGGCCCGTTCTACCTGATTGGCAATTTCCATGACTTTCCGTGCCGTTTCTTCTGCCCGCAAGGTCGCCTGTTCCGCTTCACGGGACGAATTTGCCGAAGGCATATTGGCATCCGCCACCTGGGTGCCGGTCTCGGCAGTGGGAACGGGCGGCTTATCTTCGGGCACGATGATGGCAACCATGGACTTGGATGAGACGCTGCGGCCGTCTGGCATCACGGCGTTCAGGTCCAATTCGGTCTGCCCTTTCGGTAGTGGTTGGTCGATGATCGCAACCCATTCGCCGCCCTTGGAAACCGGGACTTCGGCGAGCAGTTCACCGCCTAGGGACAGTTTTACGGTGGATCCCGCGGGTGCCCGCCCCGCCACCACTGCCGTGCGGTCCTTGGCGATCCGGACGATATCGAAGCTCGGCGGTTTCACGGGCGTTGCCACCTGTGCCTTTTCCGGCGCCTTGGCCGCCTGTTGTGCCTTGGCGGGCTCCTGAACCTTGGCGGTCCCCGGTTCCTTCCGGTCTGGGGTCGGTTCCTTGTCCAATACGGTTGGCGGCGGCTTGCCCTTCGGCAGGGTGGGCGCCTTGCTCAAGTCCGGCGCGGCCAGCTTTGTACCGCCAGGCGCGGCGGGCTGCTTATCTGCGGTGCCGGGCTGCTGCGCCACGGGCAGTGGCGCCGGCTCGTCATCCTGCAGGGAGACATACGCCAGCAGCCCACCCAGGATGATAACCACTGCCGTAATGATAAGAATATTGCGCACGCCGATTCTCCGATCCAGAGGGCACCAAACTAGTCCTTCCCTCCCGCGCGGGCAATCCCAAGCCGCCCGCGGCTAAGAATCGACTTATTGTGGCAGTTTGACCTCTACCTCCGCGCCACCGAAGCCGTGCACCTTGTCCCGCGCCCGCAGGCGGACCTTGGAAATATTAGCTGGAATTTTCACGCCGGAAAGCGAGCGGGTGAAAGGTTGCTCGTTGACATGAGGGTGCGCCAATACGCGGGTTCCAAGGACCGCGCCATCGGGCCCCAGAACCTGCCAGGCATCGGCATAATGCTGCCAGCCGGTATCGCCGTGCCGCACAGTGACCGCAAAGCTGTAGACGCCGGACCCTCTTTTCTGCACTTTCACGTTCACCACGTCCGCCGGTCCGGCAACCACCGGCCAGGCAAGACAAAGCGCCAAACAACCGGCGGCGAAAAAACGGGGAACTTGAACGGTCATGGCAGAAATCTCCTCCATCTGCGTCTATTGCGGCTCCCGCTTTGGGGAGGAAGTAGGCTACCGCGCGGCGGCACAGGCGTTGGGTCAAGAAATCGCGAGGCGGGAAATACGGCTGGTGTATGGCGGCGGCCATGTGGGTCTGATGGGTGTGGTCGCGGATGCGGTGCTCGCTGGTGGCGGCCATGTCACGGGCATCATTCCCGAGCACCTGCAGGTGCGGGAAGTCCATCACGAGGGCCTTAGCGAATTGTACGTTGTCGACAGTATGCATGCCCGCAAGCAGTTGATGTTTGAACATTCCGACGCCTTCGTGACCTTGCCGGGCGGCATAGGCACCTTGGATGAAACCTTTGAAATCATGACCTGGCGGCAGCTCGGCCTGCACGACAAGCCCTTGGTCATTCTCGATCAGGGTGGTTTCTGGCAGCCCCTGCAGGCCATGCTGGACGCCATCGTGGCAGGGGGTTTCGCCGATGCGAGCATCGCCGATTATTATCGTCTGGTTGGCGATGTAGAAGCCGTTTTCGCTGCCCTAGAAGCGGCGCCTTCGCCGGTTGGGCCAAGCTATCCGGAAAGGTTGTGAGAGTCTTTGACCCCGGGCTTTAGGGTGGATATGTTCCGCCAGAATTAAATCCAGAACAAAATCCGGCGGTTTCCTTCGCCATAGAGGTTACGTACATGAGCAAGATCGAGGTGAAAACCCCCGTCGTGGAACTCGACGGGGACGAGATGACACGCATCATTTGGGCATTCATCAAGGAAAAATTGATACTGCCCTACTTGGACATCGATCTGAAATATTACGACTTGGGCATCGAAAAGCGGGACGAAACCGACGACCAGATCACCATCGACTGCGCCAACGCGATCAAGGAGTACGGCGTCGGCGTCAAATGCGCCACCATCACACCGGACGAGGAGCGGGTCGAGGAATTCGGCCTGAAACAAATGTGGCGTTCGCCGAACGGCACGATCCGTAATATTCTCGGCGGCACCGTTTTCCGCGAACCCATCATCTGCCAGAACGTCCCCCGCCTGGTGCCGGGCTGGACCTCGCCCATCGTCATTGGCCGTCATGCTTTTGGCGATCAGTATCGGGCCACCGACTTTGTGGTGCCGGGCAAGGGCAAGCTGACCATCAAGTTCGAGCCCGAGGACGGCGGCGAAGTGATCGAACGGGAAGTCTTCGATTTTCCTGGCGGCGGCGTCGCCATGTCCATGTACAACCTCGATGACTCCATCCGGGATTTCGCCCGCGCCTGTATGGCCTATGGCATCCAGCGCAAATGGCCGGTTTATATGTCTACCAAGAACACCATCCTGAAAGCCTATGACGGCCGTTTCAAGGATCTGTTCGAGGAGGTCTTCGAAAACGAATTCAAGGACCAGTTCAAGGATCTCGGCATCACCTATGAACACCGGCTGATCGACGATATGGTGGCCTGCGCCCTGAAATGGGAAGGCGAGTTCGTTTGGGCCTGCAAGAACTACGATGGCGATGTGCAATCGGACACCGTGGCCCAGGGCTTCGGCTCCCTCGGCCTGATGACCTCGATCCTGATGACGCCGGATGGCAAGACGGTCGAGGCGGAAGCCGCCCACGGCACCGTGACCCGCCACTACCGGGAACATCAAAAGGGCAACGAGACCTCAACCAACCCCATCGCATCCATCTTTGCCTGGACCGGCGGGTTGAAGCACCGGGGCCGCATGGACGAGACGCCCGACGTGACCAAGTTCGCCGAGACTTTGGAAAAGGTCTGCGTGGAAACCGTCGAAAACGGCGCTATGACCAAGGACCTGGCGATCTTGATCGGCCCGGATCAGGAATGGCTGACGACCAACCAGTTCCTCGAGATACTGGACGGCAATCTCCAGAAAGCCATGGGTTAGGTGATCTGCGGATCATTATTTAACATGTTCTGGGCCCCGCGCCGGCATTGCCGCTGGCCGCGGGGCACAATTCTATGAGGTAGGCTGGAATGTTGTTGCGTGTTCTCGATTGGATTGACCGGCTGGCGGTGATCATCTCTGTCGCTGCGTTGATCATTCTGACTGTTTTGATCTGTGTTTCCGTTACCGGCCGCTACATCTTCAATCAGCCCATCCCGGATGATCTGGTGTTCAGCGAATTCCTCATGGTGTTTCTGGTATTCCTGCCCTTGGCTTCGGTACAGGCGGCGCGCGAGCATGTATTTGTCACGATCTTCACGGAATGGACGTCTAACCGGACGCGGGTCATCCTCGAGACATTCGGCGTCTATGTGGGATTGATTGCATTCGCCATCGTCACCGTGGCGGTCTATACGGATTTCGAACATGCCGTCGAATACGGCTCTTACGTGGACGGCCCCCTGGATTTGAAGGAATGGCCGCCCAAGTTGGCAGTATTTCTGGGCCTGGCCCTGTTCACCATCCGCTTGGCCGTGGACGCGGTGCAATCAGTCATCGCCATAAAGGACGGCACGGCCGTCGCCACTAAGTCGGAGGAAGAGCGGGTTCTGGAAGCAGAGCTCTAAACCAACGGCGCTAGTCTGCTATCTGTTTGTAGAATGTGTCTTTGAGCACGATCAAACCATTCCTGAACGTCAGGATGTCAACAATTGGAATCGAAGACTGATCGCCACGCTTCGTGGTCATGGACCGTAGTTGCTCACAAATCGCTTTGTCGCCAACGATCCGCGTGTCTGTGGCTTCATAGTGCAACGCATCCACCGCATCGAAGGCGTTGGCCATGACGGCGCGAATAGCTGCCTTGCCCTCGAAACGCTGGCCGTTGAACCAGTCGAACACCGCATCCTCGGCAAAGAAGCTCATTACAGCATCAAGGTCACGCGCATTGTATGCTTCGACCATGGTTTCCAGCAGGTCCTGACTCAATTCCGTCATTGTGAATCCCCCTGTTGGCGCATCTCGTGCAGTTGTAGCATTGTTATCCTGTGATCCGTAGTCGTGGAGACAACCATGTCCCTTTCATCCCCGCGCATCCACGAAGTTGAGGACGACCTCCTCGCCGCTATTGACTATTGCTATGAACAGGGATGGACCGACGGCCTGCCCGTGGTGCCGCCCGATGTTGCCAGGGTCGAGGCCATGCTGGCATTCGAGGGGCGGCCGGTGGAGACCGTAATTGCAGCTCATCCGGCTACAGGCCTGGAATGCACCGTGCATGCGGCGGCAGTAAATGCGGTGATGGCGGGCTGCAAGCCGGAATACTTCCCCGTCATCGTTGCCGCATTCGAAGCCATGAACGAGCCGGGTTTCAATTTTCATGGATCCACCGCCTCCACGGGCGGTTCGGCGCCGCTCCTGGTGGTCAGTGGACCCACCGTCGATGACATCGGCATGAACGCGGACGTCAATCTGTTCGGGCCCGGCAATCGGGCCAATGCCACGATCGGCCGTGCCGTGCGCCTGATCCTGATGAACGTATTCCAGATGGTGCCTGGCCTGTCCGACAAATCCACCCAAGGCAATCCAGGAAAATACAGTTTCTGTATTGCCGAACGGGCCCGCGACAATCCCTGGCCGTTGTTGGTGGAGGATCAGGACTATCCCCCTGGCGTTTCCTCCGTCACCGTTTTTGCGGGCGGCGGGTTTTGCAACGTGGAAAACCATGGCGGCAATACGCCGGAACAGGTGCTGGGCTCTATTGCCGATGCCATGGCGAACTATGGCTGCATTACCCTGGGCCAGTCCGTCGTCGTTCTATCGCCGGAACATGCAAGGGTGGTGGCCTCAACGGGCTGGAGCAAACGCCAGGTTCAGGAATACCTGTTCCGCCACGCCGCCCGGCCCGTGGAAGGCATGAAGGCGGTGGGCAAGTTCCGGCAGCGGGAGTATGACAAACAACACGGCGATGGCGGCACCTCGCGCTTGGTCGAGGATGGCTTGATGCACCGCGGCCATGGACCGGAAGATATTTTGGTCATTATGGGCGGCGGCGATGCCGGCGGCCATTCCTGTTTCATACCTTCCTGGAGCCGGGGCCGCGGTTCCATCATGCAGTCTAAGCCCATCGGCGTCTGCATTGACTGCGATTAACGGGGAGCACCGAAATTCATGCAACTCTATGATCCAACGGTGCCGGGGCCAGAGCGGAATTTCTCTCGGGCACCGGCTCTGGGCAGCCTTGACGGTAAGACCATTGGTGTTCTGGAAAACGGCAAACTGAATGCCGTCAGCATGCTGCAGGAGACCGCCGCGCTTTTTGCCGCCCGCCACGGTTGCGAGGTCCTGCCGCTTTATTCGAAATCTAATGCTTCCGCCCCGGCGCCTGCTGAAACGCTTGCTGCGGCGGCGAAGGATGTGGACTTCCTGATCACGGGCCTGGGTGATTGAGGCAGTTGCTCTACATGCAGTTTGCATGACGGCATCAGTTTCGAACAACTAGGCAAGCGTGCAGCGGTGGTCTGCACCGAACCCTTCGAGGTCACGGCCAGGAATATCGCCCGCATGTTGGGGTTGCCGGATTATCCCTTCATCATGGTCGAACACCCCATCGGCAGCCGCACCACGAAGGAAATCAAGATCTTGGCTGAGGCGGCCTATAAGCAGGCGTTGCCAATCTTGACGGAGGCCTAGGCGAGCCGACAGGGGCCCTGAAATGCTCACGGCATTGTCACGTGAGGGCGATTGCTGATGCACCTATGATGACCTTGATCTATCAAGGAGGCATCCCATGCGCATTGTCATCATTGCTTTCGTGTCGACACTGTTTCTGGCCGCTTGTGTACCTTCGATGGGTGGCTTCGAGACCGAATTGTGGGCCAAGGGGGCGGAAAGCAACGCCGCGACAGATTGCAGTAGCAAGACTTGTTTCGGCTATTAATCCGCAGTCGGAACGTCAAACCCCTTCCGTGGGCTGATCGCGTATTTCCTCATCGGGCATATCGCCTACATCCCCGGCCGCCCATTCGCCCTGGCGCAAGCGCTCGGCGGCGACTTCGGCGATTTCCTGGCGTAGTGCGGGCTCGGTCTCCATGAGGCCGTGGAAGTCGCTTTTCATCAATTGCATCAGGCGGCAATCGGTGACCGCGAAAGCATGGGCCCTGCGGTGGGTATCGTGCAGCAAGGCGATCTCACCAAAGAAATCACCTTCTTCTAGGGTCACCCGGTGGTCATCGATATCCACAACGACTTCGCCTGAGACGATGAAATACATGCTGTCCGCCGGTTGCCCTTTGTGCGCGATCTCATAGCCCGACGGCACGGACTTGGACCGCAACAAGCCGCCGATCTTGGCCAGGGCCACGGGGTCCAGTTTGGCGAACAGGGGCACCCGGGCCACCATGCCCCAGGTAATGACAAAGTCGCGACGCCGGCTTTCATTGGTAAAGCCGGAAGCGATGATGGCGATGGGCAAGGCATACATGGCAACGCCAAGAAGTGTGACAACGCCGCCAAAGACACGGCCCGCCGGCGTGATGGGCACCACATCGCCGTAGCCGACTGTGGACAAGGTCGCTAGGGCCCACCACATAGCAGCCGGAATGGTGCCGAAGGCATCTGGCTGTGCTTCGCCCTCGATGATCGAGATGACCGATGCCGAGAGCATAAGCAGCCCGAACATAATGATCACCACGGCACCCAGGGCCCTTCGTTCCTCATACAGCACGCGGCCCAAGGTAATGATGGTGGGAGAGTAGCGGGCCAGCTTCAAAAGCCGCAGCAAACGAAAAACGCGCAGGAAGCGTAGATCCAGGCCAACCACACTGAAAACCAAAGTGGGCAGGATCGCGATGAGGTCAATCACCATGAAGGGCGAGAGGGCATAACGCTTGCGCGCTTCGCCGGGCGAAAGACGCTTCATCGGTGGATGTTCTGTGCAAACCCAAAGGCGGATCAGGTACTCGGCTATGAAGATTGCCAGGGAGATCCCTTCAAACCAGACGAAGGCGGTCCCGAACTGCGCCTCGTAGCGGGGCACGGACTCCAATGCAACCGCCAGGACATTGCTGACGATCAGTATGCCGAGTAGGAGATCTACGGAACGCTGGCTGGCCGTGGCTCGGTTGCCGCCTTCCAGCAGGTCGTAGAGCCGTTCTTTCAGGGCCATTGCGCCCTCCGCTGTGCCCTAGCCGCCCGCGTCTATCCCGCCGCCGCGATGGCCTCTTCAATGGCGGCCAGGGCGCCATCGGCGCCGTTGCCGTCCGGCCCGCCTGCCTGGGCCATATCGGGCCGGCCGCCGCCGCCTTTGCCTCCCACCGCCGCCGCACCTACGCGTACCAGGTCGACGGCGCTGAAACGGTCTGTCAGATCATCCGTGACGCCAATGGTCAGGGCAGCCTTGCCTTCGTTGACGGCGACAAAGGCAACCACACCGGAGCCCAGCTTCTGTTTCGCCGCATCCACCATGCCGCGCAGCTCCTTGGCGGGTACGCCGTCGAGACGGCGGCCGGAAAAGCTGATGCCAGCGATTTCCTTGGCGCTGTCCCCGTCGCCGCTTTTGGCTTCACCGCCGCCCAGGGCCATGGCCTGGCGCGCTTGGCTCAATTCTCTTTCCAGGCGCTTGCGCTCTTCCAAGAGGGCATTGATCCGCTCGGGCAGGTCAGCGGGCGTGGTACGCAACAGATCGGCCGCCGCCCGCAACCGTGCGTCTTGGGTGTGGAAATGCTCCAACGCCGCCGCGCCTGTCAGCGCTTCAATGCGGCGCACGCCGGCAGCAACGGCGCCTTCGCTGACAATTGTAAAGGCACCGATATCGCCGGTTTGGCGCACATGGGTGCCGCCGCAGAGTTCGGTGGAGTAGTGCTCTTCGCCGCCATCGCCCATGGAAACCACGCGCACTTCATCACCGTACTTTTCCCCGAACAGGGCCAGGGCGCCATTCTCCACCGCTTCATCGGGCGTCATCAGACCGGTATGAACGGCGGTATTGGCGCGGATCTGATCGTTGACGTCTTGTTCGATCAAATCCAGATCAGAGCCGTCCACCGCTTTCGGGTGGCTGATATCGAAACGCAGGCGGTCCGGCGCCACCAGGGAGCCTTTCTGCGTGACGTGATCGCCCAGACGGTTACGTAGGGCTGCATGCAGCAAATGAGTGGCCGAATGGTTGGCGCGCAATTGCCCGCGCCGCCCCTCGTCCACTGTCATTTCCAGGGCATCGCCCACATTCAGGGTGCCGGACGTAACCTTGCCCTGATGTACATGCAGATCGTCGACACGTTTCAGCGTATCGGCGATCTCGATGGTCAGGCCCTCGGGGCTGCGCATAGTGCCGGCATCGCCCTGCTGGCCGCCAGATTCGGCGTAAAACGGTGTCTGATTGACCAGAATGGACACATCAGTGCCCTCTGCAGCCGTCTCGACCGCCTTGCCGTCCGCCACCAGGGCCAGGACCTCGCCTTCAGCCTGGTTCTTGTCATAGCCGAGGAATTCCGTGGCGCCGCAGGCCTGGCGCAATTCAAACCATATAGCGTCAGTCGCGGCCTCGCCGCTGCCGGCCCAATTTGCCCGCGCCTCCGCCCGTTGGCGCTCCATGGCGGCATCGAAACCATCGGTGTCGACGGCGCGGTTCTGGCCGCGCAGCACATCCTGGGTCAGATCCAGGGGAAATCCATATGTGTCGTAGAGGCGGAAGGCGACTTCACCCGGCAGGGCCTCGCCCTCGGCCAGTTTCTCCACTTCGCCATTCAGCAGATGCAGGCCGCGGTCCAAGGTCTGTTTGAAACGGGTTTCTTCACCCCTCAAGGTCTCTGTGATCAGGGCTTCGGCGCGCACAAGCTCCGGGAAGGCCTGACCCATCTTGCCCACGAGGGTGGGAACAAGACGCCACATCAGAGGATCGTTGGCGCCCATCATATGGGCGTGGCGCATTGCCCGGCGCATGATGCGGCGCAGCACATAGCCGCGCCCTTCGTTGGAGGGCAGCACCCCATCTGCGATCAGGAAGGAAGAGGCGCGCAAATGATCGGCGATCACCTTATGGCCAGACTTATGCTCGCCATCCACGGGGATATTGGTGATCTCGGCCGAGGCATCCATGATGGAGCGTAACAAATCGATCTCGTAATTGTCGTGGGTGCCTTGCAACAGGGCTGTGATGCGCTCCAGCCCCATGCCCGTATCGATGGACGGTTTCGGCAGGTTGATCCGTTCATCGGGCGTCATCTGTTCGAACTGCATGAAGACCAAATTCCAGATTTCGATGAAACGGTCGCCGTCCTCGTCCGCGCTGCCCGGCGGGCCGCCGGCGATCGATGGTCCGTGATCAAAAAAGATCTCTGAACAGGGACCGCAGGGCCCTGTATCACCCATGGCCCAGAAATTGTCCGAGGTTGCAATGCGGATGATGCGTTCTTCAGGCAGGCCGGCGATTTTGCGCCACAGATCGAAGGCCTGGTCGTCATCGTGATAGACCGTGACGAGTAGGCGCTCGGCGTCCAGGCCGTACTCCTTGGTGATCAGGTTCCAGGCCAGTTCGATGGCCAGGTCCTTGAAATAATCGCCGAAGGAGAAATTTCCCAGCATTTCAAAGAACGTGTGGTGGCGCGCCGTATATCCCACATTGTCCAGGTCATTGTGCTTGCCGCCCGCGCGCACGCATTTCTGCGAGGTGGCGGCGCGGTTGTAGGGCCGGCTTTCGGCACCGGTGAAGACGTTCTTGAACTGCACCATGCCTGCGTTGGTAAACATCAGGGTGGGGTCGTTATGGGGCACCAGGGGCGAAGAGGCCACGACCTCGTGCTCCGCCGCCTGGAAATAATCCAGGAACGCCTTGCGGATATCGTTCGCGCTTTGCATCTCTTAGGGCCCACCCATTCTGTTACGGCACACATATATAGTCTAGGCGCGGCGGAAAATAGCCCTCCGGCCGGGCACTGTCCAGCGGCGCGGGGAATTGGTTCGGGGTCTATTCCTTGGGCGTACAGATGCCGTAATGCTGGAAAGTTTGCGGCGGAACGGATGCCATGTGCACGGAATGGACGGTCAATAACCCCCCATCCGCGTTGCCGAATTGGCCCTGTACGGATGTCACGTTGAGATCGCCGCTGGCTGTGAATCCGAGGAAATGCCGCACATTCGGCAATGCGATCATTTCAAGGTGCGATGCACCCCCCCGCGCAAGGGCCTTGGCATTGCCCCGGGCAGCGTTGATAGCTTCGATGGAGAATGAAAACCCCTTCACCGGGCGGGTTTGGAAGTCATTCCCTTCCCAATTGGTCACCACGGCGCTTTGAAAGACGCAAGTCAGCGTCTTGGCCTCCGCCAGGGACTTCAAGGCGTCATCCGCGGATGCCGCCGGTGACTGCGCGGCTATGAAAAAAACAAAAAAGACTGCAATAAACCGCATGTTGGGCCCCGCGAATAGCAAATGCATTAATTGGCGAACAATGCCGCATATCCGGCGTCGAGTCGTGCGGAAAATAGTGGGCATACTAGGATCGAGATTCGCCGCATCTTTCTCTGCCCATGTAAAGGAACCACCGTTGCTAGGGAGCGTACTTTGCCGATCATGCGGCGACGGAGATCGGTCAAGGTACGCCGGATCCAATGTCCACATAATCAAACTGATCTGACACAGCGACCAAATCTATGGGTTCAACAACATTTGGCAGGCTCTCGCCGTCGCGGTCCAAGGCGCAGAACAGCCGCATGGGTTCGGACGGGTTCGGCGGCTTCACGGGCAGGGCCAAACGCCGGCCGGCCAATTTTGAACCGCTTGGCCGGGCGTATGTCAAAACGACGACCGCCCCACACGGCGTCGACGCCATGTTCCAAAGCCGTTCGTTTCGCAACTTTTGATCGGCGGATGGGGTGATCTGATTAATCTGCGTACCCGTTAAGTCACGCTGGATCATTTCGGAATGCAGCGAACCAACGAGACGGAATGTCGTTAGGTCCGGTGAATGAATTTCCAAAACCGTTATGGAATTCATCGCCCTTCCAAGCTGTTCTACTTTGACTGAATTTGAGGATGGAAGAAGCTCTTTGCCCCTCCAGTTTTGCCAAGCACCATGCAAGGCTAAACAGTTGGGCGCATTTTCGAACAATGCGACGCAATCACTCAAGGTTGCCATAAATATCACGACCATCAGGCAGAGTTGAGCAGACCTTAGTCGAGTGCTGTAAGCTGAACAACAACAACCGGCGCTTTCGCAACGGGTGATTTGTGCGCCCCGTTTTATGGATCGAAAACGTCCTGTTCCCTAATGAGGGTGAAAAGCGAGACGGCTAATTCACCGTTTTGTGGTGGGAAATGGTGGGCGCACCAAGATTCGAACTTGGGACCTCTGCGATGTGAACACAGCGCTCTAACCAACTGAGCTATGCGCCCCACGGCGGTCGGATTTAGACCTGCCGCCCCGCGCTGTCAAGCCAGGCTTTCAAGGGCCGGCAGCAGTTGGTCGAAATGATCGATCAGGGCATCGGCTCCTAGCTCCTGTACCGGTACCGTGGTGTAGCCGAATGTGACTAGTACCACGGGAATTCCGGCATTCCGGGCGGCGTTCAGGTCGTTGGCGCTGTCGCCGATCATCACCGACCGCTCAGGCGCGACACCCAATGCATCCAATGTCCCTAGGATATGTCCGGCATCGGGTTTGCGAACAGCCAGACTATCACCGCCCAGGACCGCATCGAAGTAATGCGCCATCTCCAGCTGGTCGAACAGGCGGTTGGAAAGGCGGTGCGGCTTGTTGGTACAGACCGCCAGTTTTACCCCCGCATCCTGCAACCGGTCCAAGGCCGGTAAAACGCCAGGAAACGCGTGGCTGTCATCCGCCACATGGTCCCAATAGTAGTCCAACAGCACGTTGAACCATTTCTCGATCACTTCGTCCGTTGGTTCCTCGCCCGTAGCCTCGAGGCCTAGGCGCAGCATGGTGCGCGCGCCGTCGCCAATCATATGGCGCACCGCGGCCAGTTCGACAGCCTCGCGGCCCGCCTGTGCCAGGGTATGGTTGAGGGCGCCGCACAAATCCGGCGCGGTTTCGATCAGAGTGCCGTCCAGGTCGAACAGGACCGCGTCGAAACGGCTTGCATAGGTCATACTAGATCCAAATCCACATGATCAAAGGTACGGACACGGCGACGATCACCACTTCCAACGGTAGGCCCACGCGCCAATAGTCGGAAAAACGATAGCCGCCCGGACCCAATACCAGGGTATTGCACTGATGGCCAATGGGCGTGAGGAAGGCGCAGGAGGCACCGATCGCCACGGCCATGAGAAAGGCATCGGGACTACTGCCCAGGCCCTGTGCGATGCCGACCGATATGGGCGCCATGACGACGGCGGTTGCGGCGTTGTTCATGACATCCGACAAGGTCATGGTTAGGACCAGGACAAATGCAAGGACCGCCCAAACAGGCATACTGCCCGCGACATCCACCAGGCCGTTCGCGAGCAGGGCCGCCGTGCCCGTACTCTCCAGGGCGGCGCCCACGGGGATCATGCCACCGAGGAGGACAATGACCGGCCAGTCGATGGCCTCGTACAATTCGCGCAGGTTGAGGAAGCCCAGCAACACCATGGCGGCGGCCGCCGCCGTCAGGGCCACCGCGGCGGGCAGGAAACCGAAGCCGCTGGCGGCGAGGGCGGCTGCGAAGATGCCCAGACCCAGCAGCACCCGGCGTTCCTGGCCCAGGCGCAGACCCCGTCGCATCAGGGGCAGGCAGCCCAGGCGGGCGAGGGTTTCCGGCATGGCGCCGCTATCGCCCTGCAGCAACAGCACATCGCCCGGCCGCATCACCACCCGGTCCAGGCGCGTTCGGACCCGTTCGCCCTGTCGGGCAATGGCTAGAAGGTTGAGGCCATGGGTATTTCGCAGATTAGCGGTGCGGGCGCTGCGGCCGTTCAGAGTGGAACCGGTGGTGATGACCGCTTCGATCAGGGCAACGTCTTCCGAGGTAAGATGTTCGGAGGAGAGTTCTTCATCGCCGACCAGCTCCAGTTGGGCGACTTCGATGAAGCTCTTCAAGTCCGTTGGGTCGGCGCGCAGGACGAGAATATCGCCGGCCTGAAGTTTCGTCCGCCGGCTTGGCGCGGGTCGCCGTTCCTCGCCCCGAATCAGGGCCGTGACCAGGACATCCAGTTCGTCCAATTCCGGCAGTGTCGCGATAGAGCGGCCGATCAGCGCGGCATCTTCCGGCAGTCGGGCCTCGGTCATGTAATCGCGGATCTGGAACATATCCTCGGCGTTGCCCTGGCCCTGGCGCTGGCCGGGGATCAGCCGCCAGCCGAACAGCACCAAATACAACACGCCGAGAACGGCGATGATGCCACCCACGGGCGTGAAATCGAACATGGCAAAGGGCGCATCAAAGGCATCGGCCCTGTATTGCGCAATGATGACGTTGGGCGGGGTACCGATCATCGTAGCCAGGCCGCCCAAAATGGCGCCGAAGCTGAGTGGCATCAGCAGGGCGGCGGGGGAACGCTGCTGCTTCGCGGCAGATTCAAGCGCTACCGGCATCAATATCGCCAGAGCGCCAACATTGTTCATGAAGGCTGAGCAAAAGCCGCAGGTCATAGTCAGGGCCGCCAAATGCAACTGCGGCCGCTCGATCAGGGGCGACAGCCAGCCGGCGATCATGTCCACCACGCCGGCGTTGCGCAGTCCCCGGCTAACAATCAGGACTGCCACCACGGTGATTACCGCCGGATGCCCGAAACCAGAGAATACCTCTGTACCCGGCACTAGCCCGGCGATTGCCGTGGCCAAAAGCGCCAATATGGCCACCACGTCATAGCGGGGCCGGCCCCAAATGAAGAGTGCTACGGCGGCCGCCAGAATGGCGGTTATGGTGATTTGCGCATAGTCCATGCAAAGCGCCCTTTTTTCGCCGTTATAGCGCATGTCGCGTTCAACCGAACGTGTCCCCATGCGCTACAGCCTTTAAGATAGAGCAACTTTACGCAATCAATTGAATCCGATTGATTGCGTGTTGCTCTAGTGACTTATGGCACTGCATTGAAAGATAATGTAAAGGAAATTGAATTGGTCCGCAGTTGGGCTTGTGGCAACCTCCGCGCACTGACTGCTGGGTGTACCATACTCTCGGAATAACGAAGACAAGTACGTATGAGCAACGAGGCGATCGCAACCGTGATATTGGCCGCCGGCCAAGGTACGCGCATGAAATCCAACGTGACGAAAGTGCTGCACCCCCTGGCGGGCCGGCCGATGCTGGCACAGTTATTGGCCACGGTTGGGGCGTTGGAAGGCGAAAGGTGCATCGTCGTGGTCTCGGCCGATAACAGAGACGCCATCGAAGCCGCTATGCCGGGCTTGGATCTGGCGGTGCAGGATCCGCCCCTGGGGACGGGCCATGCGGTTATGGCGGCGCGGGACAATCTGGCCGGTTTCAAGGGCGATGTGATCACTTTGTTTGCCGATTCGCCCCTGGTCTCGGTGGAGACATTGCAGGCCATGCTGGCGGCGCGGCGTTCGGCTGAGAAACCCGGTGTTGTCGTCATGGGTTTCCGCCCGGAGGACACGGCCGAATACGCCCGATTGATCTTGGACGATGCCGGCAAGCTGGTCCGTATCGTGGAACATCGCGACGCAAGTGAAGAGGAACGGCAGACGAACCTTTGCAATTCCGGCTTCATGGCGATCGACGGCGAAATTCTGGGCGCCCTGCTGGACGGCATTGGCACGGATAATGCCAAGGGCGAATATTACCTGACGGAAATCGTCGAGATCGCCAACCGCATGGGCCGTACCTGTGCCGTGTTCGAGGCCGGTGAGATCGAGGCCTATGGCATCAATTCCCGCGACCAATTGGCCCTGGCCGAGGCTGTCATACAAAACCGCCTGCGCCACGCAGCCATGGCGGCGGGAGCCACCCTGCTGGATCCGGACAGCGTCTATTTCTGCCACGACACGGTGCTGGGCAAGGATGTGCTGATCGAACCCCATGTCTTTTTCGGCCCCGGGGTGGTGGTGGAGGGCGACGTCACCATCAAGGCCTTCAGCCATCTAGAGGGCTGCCAAGTCGCATCCGGCGCCACCGTCGGGCCTTTCGCGCGCCTGCGGCCCGAGGCAGAGATCGGCGCCGGCGTTCGCATCGGCAATTTCGTCGAAGTCAAGAAGGCCAAGATCGAGGCCGGCGCCAAGGTCAACCATTTGACCTATATCGGCGATGCCAGGGTCGGCGAGGGAGCAAACGTCGGCGCCGGCACCATCACCTGCAACTACGACGGCTTCATGAAATCCTTCACGGATATCGGCAAGGGGGCCTTCATCGGCTCCAACACGGCGCTAGTGGCGCCGGTCAAGGTGGGCGACGGCGCCATCGTCGGGGCTGGCAGCACCGTGACCCATGACGTGGCGGCGGATGCCCTAGCGGTGGAACGGGCCAAGCAACAAGAACTCACGGAATGGGCCGTCTCCTTCCGGGAGCGCAAGATGGCAGAGAAGGCCGCGGCGAAGAAGAAGTAGTGGGAACGAGGGAAAAGTATCATGTGCGGAATTATCGGCATTCTTGGCAACCAGGAAGACGGCAATGTGGCCGACCGGGTGGTTGAAGGCCTGAAGCGCCTGGAATACCGTGGTTATGATAGCGCCGGCATTGCCACTCTGGTGAACGGCCATATCGACCGCCGCCGGGCCGAGGGCAAGCTGGTGAACCTGAGCCAGCGGTTGGAGGACGAACCCCTGGCCGGTGACGTGGGCATCGGCCATACCCGCTGGGCCACCCATGGCGTGCCGAACGAAGTCAACGCCCATCCCCACGCCACCTCCAACGTGGCACTGGTGCACAACGGCATCATCGAGAACTTCAAGGAACTGAAGGCGGAATTGCAGGACCGGGGCGCCAACTTTGCTTCCGAGACCGATACGGAAGTGGTGGTGCACCTGATCAGCCAATACATCAAGGACGGCCTGGACCCGGTGGCCGCGGCTGAAACCACTCTGAAGCGCCTCGAAGGTGCCTTTGCCCTGGCCGTGATCTTCTCCGGCGAGCACGACTTGATGGTCGGTGCCCGCCGCGGCAGCCCGCTGGTCGTCGGCTATGGCGATGGGGAGATGTTCCTCGGTTCTGACGCTATCGCTCTTGCGCCCTGGACCAACCGCATCTGCTATTTGGACGAGGGCGACTGGGTCGTCGTGCGCCGGGATGGGGCCGAAATACATGAAGCCTCCGGCAAGGTTGTGGAAAGGGAAATTAAGCTGACGGCATCGTCCCTGGGCGATATCTCCAAGGGCAACTACCGCCATTTCATGCTGAAGGAAATCTACGAACAGCCCACGGTCATCGGCGATACCATTCATTCCTTCTTCAACCCCGAGGAACGCTCGATCCAATTGCCGCAACTGCCGTTCGATTTCGCCGAAATTCCCAAATTGACTATCATCGGCTGCGGCACCGCCTCATATGCGGGCATGGTGGCGAAATACTGGTTCGAAAGTATGACCCGGATCCCGGTGGAGCTCGACGTGGCGTCGGAGTTCCGCTACCGCGAAGCGCCCCTGCCTGAAGGCGGCGTGGCGATCTTTCTCTCCCAGTCCGGTGAGACCATGGATACGCTGGAGGCGTTGAGGCTCTGTAAGCGCGAGGGCCAGCACATCCTCTCCATCATCAATGTGCCCGACAGTTCCATTGCGCGGGAAAGCGATGTGGTGTTGCAGACCTTGGCAGGGCCGGAAATCGGCGTCGCCTCCACCAAGGCTTTCACGACGCAATTGGTGGTCCTGGCCTGTCTGGCGATCACCGCGGCGAAGCAGCGTGGTTTGTTAGATGCCCAGACAGAGGCCGTATTGGGCCAGGCGATCACCGAGGTGCCATCCCGCTGTGTCGAAGTGCTGCATCATGACGAACGCATCCTGGAATTGGCTCAGGACATCTTCAAGGCCCGCGATGCCCTCTATCTAGGCCGGGGCACCGGCTACCCCATCGCCATGGAAGGGGCCCTGAAGCTAAAGGAGATTTCCTATATTCACGCCGAAGGCTACCCCGCCGGGGAAATGAAGCACGGCCCGATCGCCCTGATCGACGAACAGGTTCCTGTGATCGTCGTGGCGCCCAAGGACCATTGGTTCGACAAAGTCGCCTCCAACATGCAGGAAGTGGCGGCCCGTGGCGGCAAGGTGGTGCTGATTTCCGACAGTGAGGGCATTAAGTCGACTGGGGAAACCGCCTGGGCAACCATCAAACTGCCCGACGTGCATCCCTTTGTCGCCCCCATCCTTTATGCCATCCCCGTACAGTTGCTGGCCTATCACATCGCCGTCCTCAAGGGCACGGACGTGGATCAGCCCCGCAATTTAGCGAAATCGGTGACGGTGGAGTAAACCGCTTCCCCGGCTTGCTCCCGACTGGCCTTTCGCCGTATGAAGATGCCGGCGCCGTCCGGCGCGCGTTTAATCTCTGGTCAAATCAGTATGTGAGGCGTAGACGAGACATCATGCATCCGAACGTGCCCGAAGGATTTCAACCCTTTCCCGAGGATCAGGGATTTACCGATCACATCGGCCCGCTCTATTGGCGCATCGATGATGGCGTCGGCGTCATGGGGTTCGTGGTCCTGGATATCCACCTGAACCCGGCTGGCATTTGCCATGGCGGCATGATGATGACCTTGATGGACATGGCCGTGGGCATGAACGTTCAACTGGCGGCCAAGACCAAGGCCTTCTCGCCCACCATCCAGATGAGCTATGACTTTCTGCAACCCGCCTACAAGGATGAGTGGTTGATCAGCGAGATCGACTTTCGCCATACCACCAAGCGATTGGGTTTCGCCTCGGGCTTGATGATAGGTCCCAAGGGACCGGTCATGCGCTGCAATGGCCTGGCGAAACTGCCCAGCGCCAACGATCCCCGTTTCGCCCGGGCCGAAGGCGCCGCGGCATTCAACAATTCGGCGGCGGCCGATTGAACCGTCACAAGGGAGGAAAACATGAAACTTTACGATATGCAGATGGCGCCGAACCCGCGCCGGGTACGAGTGTTCTTGGCCGAGAAGGACATCGATAATGTGGAACTGGTGCCCGTGGATATTGCCAAGCGGGAGCATAAGGCGGACGACTATATCGCCAACATCAACCGCATGGGCCAGGTCCCCACGTTGGAACTGGACGACGGCACCCATATTTCCGAAAGCATGGCGATCTGCCGCTATTTCGAGGAGGTACAGCCCGACCCGCCCCTATTCGGCCGCGATGCGGTGGAAAAGGCCCAGGTGGAAATGTGGAGCCGCCGGGCCGAATTGACCATCATGGGCTGTGTCGCCGCCGCTTTCCGGCATACCTCCGACTTCTTCAAGGGTATGGAAGACCAGGTGCCGGCCTGGGGCGAACAGAACCTGGGTAAGCTGCCCGACCGTTTCGCCTGGCTGGACGCGGCCCTTGCAGATAGGGAATACCTGGCAGGTGATGCCTATTCGGTCGCCGATATCACCGCCATGATCAGCGTTGATTTCGCACGTGTGGTGGGGATGAAGGTGGGTGACGATTGGCCCAACCTTTCCCGCTGGCATGCCGCCGTCGCCTCTCGGCCCAGCGCCAAGGCCTAGTCCGGCTCGATAACTAGTCCGCCGTGACTTCCTGGATGGCCTCGAAACCCTCGAACTGCGGCGGGCCTAGGTAAAGGCTTTTCGTGCCTTCGCTCTTCCGCGCGGCATTGGCATGGGCCTTGCGGAATGCGTCTGACTTCGTCCAGGCCTCGAAATCCGCCTGGCTTTGCCAGCATGTGTGCGAGGCATAGAGGGTATGGTCGTCGGCCTCCGGTCCGCGGAGGAGGTGAAACTCCATGAAGCCCGGCACCTGGCGCAGGTGGGTGTCGCGCTCGGCCCACATGGTCTCGAATTCCGCTTCCGAACCTTTTGCCACCCGGAAACGGTTCATGGCGATGTACATCTTTGACTTACCAGGCGACCGGCAGGGTCGCGAGGCCGCGCAGGGTGAACGTCATGCGCCATTCCGGATCGTCATTGGCCAGCCGGATATTGGGCAGGCGCTTGATCAGAGTGGCCAGGGCGATCTCGCCCTCGATGCGGGCCAGGGGCGCACCCAGGCAATGGTGGATGCCGCCACCGAACGAGGTGGGTTGCACATTCTGGCGGTCGATCTTGAATTCTTCCGGGTCGACATATTGATCCGGGTCCCGGTTGGCCGCGCCCAGGAGGTTTAGGATCTGTTCGCCCTTGGGAATGGTAACACCGCCGATCTCCACGTCTTCCAATGGCGTGCGTCCGGTCATTTGCACTGAGCTGTCAAAGCGCAGCATTTCCTCGATCGCATTGGGTACAAGGGATGGGTCGGCTTTCAGCTTTTCCCACTCGTCCGGATTGGACAACAGGTGCAGCATGCCGTTGCCCAGCATGTTCACCGTGGTCTCGTGCCCGGCGCCAAACAGTAGAATGATATTGCCGATCAGTTCGTCGTCACTCAGTTTGTCGCCGTCGTCGGCGGCGCTCAACAGTTCCGTGATGATGTCGTCGTCGGGGGTCTTGCGGCGACGTTCAAACAGGTCCTTGAAATAGGCCACCTGCTGCATGTGGCCTTCGTTGACCTGTTGCAGTTCCTCCGGCGTCATGGGCGTCGGATCGATCAGCCGGCCGGAAACGCGGGAGCCGTCGAAGAACCAGTTGCGGTCTTCCGCCGGGATGCCCAGCATGTCGCAAATAACATGCACGGGCAGGGGGTAGGCGAAGTCCTCAAGGAAATCCATTTCGCCCTTGTCCTCGACCGCATCGAGGCTGTCATCCACCAGTTGCTGGATACGCGGCCGCAGGGCCTTGAGATGCCGGGGCGCGAAGGCACGGGCCACAAGGCCGCGCAGGCGGGTGTGATCGGGCGGGTCCATGACCAGCATCCAGTTCCGCATGGAGGCATAGACCGGCTGGTCCCAGACTTCCGTGCCGTGTACCCGTTCGGTCCGTTCCACGAAGCATTTGCCGAAACGCTTGTCACGCAGGATGGCTGTTACATCCTCATAACGGGTGGCGACCCAGAAACCCATCTCGGTCTTCATGATGGGGGCGTTGGCCCGCAACATCTGAAACGCTGGATAGGGATTACGCAAGAATTCCGGCGAAAAGAAATTCGGGCCCGCCGCGGGCGCTTCTGCTTGTTGTTCGCTCATAAGATACCTACTCCTATCCCGCCCAAGTCGTGTCGTAGGGCGATTAGCCTTCCATGACGGCGACGTCCTGACCCTCGGTCACGGCGTCGCCTTCCGCAACCAGGATTTCCTTCAAGGTACCGTCCTGCGGGGCCACTACGGGGATTTCCATCTTCATGGATTCCAACACGATGATGGTGTCCTCTTCTTCCAGGCTGTCGCCTATGTTGGCCTCGATCGCCCAAACCTTACCGGTAATCTCGGACTGTACTTTGAAATCCGCCACGTTCGTTTCCTCCAATGCCAGTTGTTGCGCCTTTATCTAGCCGCAAGCGAAGGCAAGGGCAAGGAAACCTTGGCCATCGAAGCATCGGTTCGGGACGCGGTATGGGCCTAGCCGTAGCGAAGGGCGATAACCAGCCAGCCAGCGAGGAAAATGAGGGCGAAAGCCAGGGCGAGGAAGCCTGCAATCTTACTGACATAGCGCATGTTGCCCATGGCACTGCCGGTGAGACGGTATTGCGAGCGGACCACTTCGAGCTTTTCTTCCTGTTCCCGCTCCCAATCCACCAGGCGCTGTTCGGGGCGAATTTGCTCTTCATCCGATCGCCCCGTTGGCCGTCGGTCGAAGAGCCGGCGTTGCAGGTAGGAAACCCCGATGAAGAGCACGAAAGCGCCGCCGCCGACCGAGAGGACGAAAAAGAACACAATGATGGAAAAATCGTGGTGTTGCGGCACCGCCCAAAGGACCAGGGGCATCACCACCGTGACGATGCCCGCCAGGGTCAAGACGGCCTCGGTCAGACCAAATGTGATCTTGTTTCGCAAGCCCGACAATTCAGGTGCTCTAAATCAACCGTTACCGCCCAATATTCTAGCATGTCGGCGCATCGAATACGACCGCGGCAAGAACTGGCTGGCCGTTTCCCTACCTACCGAGTCAGACCCTCCAGACAGCCGGTACTATCGAGGATGGCGCGGGTGCGTTCCAGGGGTTCACCCTCCAATTCGGCGAAGCGGCGGCGCGATTCCATCAGGCATTTGACCTGATAGTTGAAGGTGGCTTGGCTGTAGGGGCCCTTGTCAAAAGTGAGGGCGAAAGTGTCTTCGCCTTTCTCCGCCGCCGCTGCGTTGGCGAGGAGGAAGGGAATGTAATATTCGCCGGTCAACGCCAGCAGCCCAACGGTGGCAGCGGGCAGATTATCGTCCGGGTCCAGCCAGCTACCCTCGATGCCCGAGGCATCGTCCAACTGCCGCACCCAGCTTTCCGTTTTCATGGCCTCTGCCCGCATGATGGCGAGCGGCGTGGGATCGGTGGAAAGCGGTTTGAGCTGACCATAGATGCCGAAATCCGCCAGGCTGGGTCTGGTCCCGAAGAGGAAATCGTACATGCTGACATGGCTTTCCAGCAGGGAGAGGATGCGGTGAAAGCTGTCTTCGATCACCGGCATGTTCTCCGGCGTGCAGCCGACGATGGGCATGCGGCCGATCTGGCGCTCGGCGAACTGCTTGGCCATGGCGTCCCGCTCGGCGCCGCGGGTCTCGGGGAAGGCATCGTCGGCGATCCAGTGGGAGGCATAGTCGATGTCCGCTTCATAGTGCCAGCGGTAATGGAACATGGCCTTGGTCAGCCATTCATCGGCCATATCCTCCAAAAGATGGCTTAGAAAGGCATGGCCCGGATCGTCAGGCATGATGGAACGATAGCCGGGGTGGCGCGCCTCCAGATCATAAGCCAGCGGCGTCGAATCCACCCGGTAACGGTCTTCGCCGGGATAACGCAGCATGGGGATGATATTGGGCTTCACGTCCGCCGTCGCCGCCCGGTTCGCCGTAGTGCGATGGATCCAGTCGTGGGGGATGTGGCGATAGCGCATGATCGCGCGGAGCTTGTTGGAATAGGGCGAGCCGCCCGAGCCGATCAGGCGGTAACGGTCGTTGGACATAAGTGAACTCCCGGGATGCGGAACCGAACCCGCAAACTAGGTCCGCGTGAGGGCCGGCGCAATGGAGATTTGGTGGCTTGGCTTTTCCGTCATGTGCCGTCACCGAAACTTAGACAGGACGCGTAGGAACCGGAACAGTCGTCTATTTTCCAGCAACCAATTCAATTTGTGAATTTTCCCGCTTCCAACGTACATAAGTGGGTTGAAATTGAACGCCGGATGAGAGGCAGACCATGAAAGATGCGCTGAGCCAGGACAAGATGGGCACCCGCATCATGAATTTCCTGATGAAAACGCCGGACGGCATAGACCCTGCCCATGCCCGCTTTTCTGTCGTTCTTCGGATCGGCTATCCGCTTGCCGGGCTGGGGCACCTTGGGTACGTCCTGGTATTTTGGTACCTGGACCTAACAATCCTGGCGGTGTTCAACATCCTTAGTGTTTTGTTGTTCGCATACGCGGCAGTGCAATCCAACCGAGGTCATATCAGATTACCGATCGCTCTAACCGTACTGGGCGAGATGCCCATCCACGCCATACTTGCAACAATCTACATCGGACCGGCCGCCGGATTTTGGATGCATTTGTTCCTGTCAGGTTTGATCGTGCTGCTTGTTCCATTTTATGGCAGGCGCTTGCGCCTGACGTTGAATGCGGCCCTTGTCCTCGTCTTGATCGTCCTTGCAAGCTTCACAATTGGCGCGGTGCCCTTGCAACCAGTCGCTCATCACTGGGTCGTCATTCTGTTTGTATCCAATGTGCTGTTGTTTGCCGTT
Organism: uncultured Rhodospirillaceae bacterium; assembly: GCA_964344935.1. GTDB lineage: Bacteria > Pseudomonadota > Alphaproteobacteria. The sequence continues at coordinate 341,888 of CAYFPL010000002.1, read as the reverse complement.
GGCTCGGTCGCGGTCATCTCGTCATTCGAGTTTGCCGTGGCAAGGGCCGAAGACGCGCTGCAAGCGGAGTTCGATAGGGCGGAGATGCTGCTGCTGAATATTCTTCCCAGCAAAATTGCAGAACGGCTAAAGGCGAACGAGGAACCGTTGGCCGACAGCCATGACTGCGTATCCGTCTTGTTCGCCGATCTTGCCGGCTTCACCGAGATTTCCAGGAAGCTGTCAGCGGACGAGCTGGTGAACCTGCTCAATGACCTGTTTTCCAGATTTGACGACCTGGCCAATAAATGCGGTGCGGAAAAGATCAAAACCATCGGCGATGCCTATATGGTTGTGACGGGTTTGAGTGGTAGCGTCGCCGATCACGCCGAAAAGATCGCGGATCTGGCGCTTGGAATGCAGCAGGCTTTCGCTGAGTTTCGCCGGGACAACAACGTTGATCTGAAGCTTCGGATTGGTGTGCATTCCGGCGCGGTCATCGCCGGCGTGATCGGCAAACAGAAATTCTCATACGACCTATGGGGAAACACCGTGAACATCGCCAGCCGGATGGAATCCGAAGGTATTCCCGACCAGATTCAGATTTCAGCCGAAACCCGGGAACTGCTGCCCGAGCGATACCAGACATCCCCACGGGGCGAAATTCAAATCAAAGGCCATCGGTCCAGAACAACCTATCTTCTTGAAGCCCGCGCCTAGCGATCGACCTCTTATCGTTCTGCTTATGATGCGGTTTATAGCCCCATTCGCAGGCGTCCTGCCGCGAAATATTTGAAGCATCCAAATGGGCAACGATAGGGACAGACTGAGCAACCATCGAAATTTGATCCTTTAGCGCCTAACGCCTGATATCGTGCCATTTCGAGCGACGTGATAGTGACCAATTCGACCCGGACAAATCTTCCATATTGACTTGGATGGACACCAGGGTGCGCTCCCAAGAAGATTTGGCAGACGGCACGCCCTCAACAGTGGTCGCATTGTTGAGACGCTATGATGCCTAAGGATTGAACCGGAGCAGCGGTCAAAGCCATCGTCATTCTTCCGGCATCCCAGCCCGGCGGAGGCCCTCGGCGTAGCGTTCTGCGTCGTCGTCAAAGGCGAATGGCACCGCCCGCAAAGTGGTCGCTATGGTCGCGCCCGGCGCCAGGCGGTCGAACTGTTCGTAGGCCGCACGCGCCTTCGCCAGGTTGCCCAGTATGCCGTGGGCCGAGGCCAACATGCGGTACGCGGTTGGGAAATTTGGATTGTCATGCAGCGTCTTTTCCGCCCAGGCGCAAGCCTCTTCGTACCGTCCCTCGATGAAGTGATGCACCGCGAACATCGATATGCGTAAGGGAATGGAGATGTCCTTTGGACTGAGCCGAATTGCCTTTTGCAGCAGCTCCAACCCTTTTTCGTGCTCGTGTATCCAAATCAATGCGGCGGCCAAAGCGCCGATCGCCAGGACGAAGTTCGGGTTTATCTCAATCGCCTTTTGATACCTCCATATAGCTTCCCGATGACGTCCCGAGTTATTGAGGATCGAGGCAAGCGCCCATTGAGCGATCTCATCCTCCTTATTCAAAGAGACCGCCCTTTCCGCCAATTCCTTGGCCATGGAGAAAGACTCTGCCGGCGGTCGATGCCAGCCGTAAAAGCTGTCAGTGACATAGCACGCTGAAAGCAAGGCCAAGCCGAACGCGCTGTCCGGATCGCGCGCCAATGCCTTTTTCAGCAAGGACTGGGCCTCCGCGCTATCCGCCTCGGTCATTTTAGTCGCATGCCAACTGGCGCGGGAGACCAATTCCCATACGCCTAGTTCCGGAATGGATTTGCGCCGGGCACGCGCGATTTCCGTCTTTTGCATCTCCGGCGCCACGGCCATCGCGATGCGTTCGGTAATATCGTCCTGGACGGCAAAAATATCGTCCAGCTCTCTGTCATAGCGTTCAGCCCAGATATGTCGGTCATTTGTCGCGTCTATCAACTGCGCGGTGATCCGCACCCGGCTGCCGGCCCGGCGGACACTGCCCTCGATCACGTATTGCACGCCCAGTTCCCGCGCTACGATCTTTACGTCCACCGCCTGGCCCTTGTAAGTGAACGAGGAGTTTCGTGCGATCACGAAGAACTGGTGGAAACGCGACAAGACAGTGATGATGTCTTCTGCGATGCCGTCGGAGAGGAATTCCTGCTCAGGATCGCCGGACATGTTGTCGAATGGCAGCACGGCGATGGAGGGCTTATCCGGCAGTGCAAGCGGTTCATCGGTTGTGGCTGGAGCGGATATGTCTGAAGCAGCAGGCGACCAATGCCAGACACGAACGGGACGAGCGATGTTCTTGACCTCTTGCTCACCCATATCCTCAAACGGCATGTCGAGCCGGTCGCGCACTTGGTCATGTACGGTGCCTGAAATGCAAATTCCTCCGGGCGTGGCCAGGGCTTCCAGGCGGGCCGCGACGTTGACGCCGTCTCCGAAGATATCATCGCCGTCGACCAGCACGTCGCCCAGGTTGATGCCGATACGAAACAACATTCTCTCATCATCGGCGATGTCTTGGTTGCGTTCGGCCATCAGAGTCTGAACTTTGATGGCGCTCTGGACAGATTTGACGACGCTGGGAAACTCCAGCAGCAGACCATCCCCGGCGCTACCGACGATACGGCCATCATGCGCCCGCACAATGGGCGTCACGGCTTCGCGGTGGGCCTTCAGTGCGTCCAGAGTACCAATTTCGTCCATCCCCATAAGCCGGGAGTAGCCGGCCACGTCAATGGCAACGATTGCCGCCAGCCGCCTTTGTGAACCACCATCGGTCATGATCTTCCCCTGACCGCCATTGGTACACACAATGCTAATGAATTGTCGGGGCTAAGGCTATGCGCAGCTGAAACAGCTGGCCTTTTCAAGCAAGTGACGATCGCAGTCCCAGGCATGGACAAGGCGAATCTCGTTTATCGATCCTCCACTGCTCTACGTCCGTATTCGTGCCAATGCGTTCGACACCAACTCGACCAATCCGGCCCGGGCTAACCCGTCAGATTGGCCTGGAAGAAGGCCAGGGTGCGTTCCCATGACAGCTTGGCATCCGCCTGGTCATAGCGGGCGCTGGTGGGGTTGGCGAAGGCGTGGTCGGCCTCGTACCAGTGCGAGGTATAGCTTTTGCCGGCCTGGTCCATGGCTTTCTCGAAGCCGGAGACCATGTCCTTGTTGATCCATTTATCCCGCGTGGCGAAATGGCCCAGGACCGGGCCCTTCAGTTTCGACAGCCGCTCCGCGGGTCCGCCGACCCGGCCGTAATAGACCACGGTGGCATCTGCCGGTTCGGCAATGGAGGCGCCCAGGGACCAGCCGCCGCCGAAGCACCAGCCCACGGTGCCCAGCTTACCGTTGCCAAGCTCATGCGCTTTTAGCCATTTTGCCCAGGCGGAAAGTGTATCCACGGCCTGGTCGGCCACAACCTGACCCATATAAGCGCGGGCATCGGTAGGATTGTCCGCCACCTTGCCCTTGTACAGATCCACGGCCAGGGAGAGATAACCCTCGTCCGCCAAGGCCGCGGCAACGGACTTGATCTGATCGTTCAGGCCCCACCATTCATGCACCAGCATCACCGCCGCCGCGGGCGTGGCGGAAGGTTTGGCCAGGGCACCCGTGACTGATTGCCCGCCCGGCGTGGTCAAGGAAATATCTGTCAGGCCGGCGGCGGCGGCGCGGGCCAATTGGGCATCGGCCAGCACCGTGGCCAGCGGCAGCCCGGCGGCCCCTTTGAAGAGCGTGCGGCGTGAAAGCATGGTCTTTGACCTCCCCATTTGTGTTTCGGCCTACCATTTTCAGCCCGAGGATGAATTTTGCCCGTTGTTCGTACTTTCAGGGGTCAAATTATCTTGATCGCCTTGATGAGCATCAGGTTCGCCGCATATTCAGTCCATGGTCCGCTGCTGGGGTGGTGGTAGCGACTAAATAATGGAGGGTGGGCCAATGTGGCGAACCATCGCGGTATTTCTGTTCGGCGGCGTACTCGGCACCGGCTTTGGCGTCGCCGTCGGCATCTTCATCTTCCCCTACCTCTTCCCACCACCGCCCGCTGCCGATGTGCTGACCGAGGCCGAAAAAACCAGGACCGTGGCCAAAGGCCAATTCATCCATGCCAATCCCAGCGATCCCGTCCATTACGGCGGCGGCGCGGTAACGGTCTATGAGGGCACGGTGTTCCTCGGCCCCGACTTCGAAGTGGGGCCGGGGCCGAAATATCATGTCTACCTGGTGCCCAAGGCCAAGATCCGGCGGTCACCGGACGTAGCGGGCACCATGTTCGTGGACCTGGGCCGCTTGCGCGCCTTCCAGGGCAGCCAGAAATATGCCATTCCGCCCGGCCTCGACCTGGCCAAATTCCCCAGCGTGGTGATCTGGTGCGAACAGTTCAACGTCCTGATCTCGCCGGCCGATCTGAATTTCTCGTAGCTGGGTGAACCGCCGCAAGAGATAACGGCAACCTGTTGCTATCTACCCCGCTAGCCCAAGCCGGTTGGCGATGTTGTTTTTCTGCATATGTGATGAGCCGCCGACGATGGGCATGCCGATCAGGTCCATGACGGTCTGGGCCATGTCGAATTCTTCCGAGAGGCCATAGGCGCCCAGGATGCGCTGGCAGGTGAGACCTATCTCCACGCCCACATCGCCCACGAACAGTTTCGCCATAGAGGTTTCCACCGCTGCCGGGCGGCCCTGATCCACCAGCCAGGCGGCGTGGTAGAGCATGTGTCGGCAGGCCTCCAGCTTGGTGCGGGCGTCGACCAGTTCATGGCGCACACTCTGATGGCCGCTAATGGGTTTGCCGAACTGCTGGCGTTGTTGGGCGTATTCCCAGGCTTCCTCCACCGCCGCCTGCGCCAGGCCAAAAGCCATGGCGGCGACCTCCACCTTCTCCACATCCAGGGAGCGCCCGGCGAGGGCCCGCCAGCCCTGGTTCCAGGCTTCCCGCCCGCCAAGGACGCTGTCGATGGGCAGGCGCACGTCCTCGAAATAGACGTCGTAGCTGTGGCTGTAGACCAGGTTGCGGTGGGTCAGCTGCTGGCGGGTGAGGCCCGGTGCGTCCGCGGGCACCAGGATCATGGAGAGGTTGCGGTACTTCTCCCCTTCCGGATCGGAATTGACGAAGCAGAAGATGTAATCGGCCCAATCAGCGCCGGTGCACCAGCGCTTGGTGCCATTGATCACAACCGTTTCGCCCTCGTCCTCTAGGCGTGCGCGGGTCTTGACGTTGGCCAGATCACCGCCGGTGTCTGGCTCTGACAGGCCATAGGCGAACATCAACTCACCTGTGGCGATCTTCGGAAGCAGATCAGCCTTTTGTGCTTCAGAGCCGGATTCGGAAATATTGCCGCCGCCATAGAAGGCGCATTGAATAAAGGGCCCGCAGAGATGTGTGCCGGCGCGGCTCAATTCCTCGATTACGGCGGTGGCCGCATACCAGTCCTGGCCCTGGCCTCCGTACTCATCGTCCACCGTCAGGCCGCAAACGCCAAGTGCAGCCAGCTTGCTGAAGACGTCGCGGGGCCAGGTCTGGGCCGCCTGCCAGGCCTGGCGCCTTTCCCGTGGCGCCTCGTCCGCCACAAAACGGCGCATGCTGTCGCGCAGCAAGGTGATATGTTCAGGCTCGTCCGCGAAATACATTGGCCACCTCTTCTCCTTGCCGCCTATTCGCCGGTGTAGTTCGGCGCCCGTTTCTCGACAAAGGCGCTGACCGCCTCCTGGCGGTCCTTGGTCATGTTAGAGTTGATTTCATAGGCGATGGCGGTCTCGGTCACCTTGTTGGCAATATCGCGCAGCACCAGGTTGACGGCCGTCTTGGTCCAGCGCACGGCCCAGCGGGGATTGGCCAGGATCTTGCCCACCATTTCGTCCACTTTGGCATCCAGCTCTTCCACCGGTACTGCATAGTTGATCAGGCCCATGGCCGCGGCTTCTGCCCCGCGCAGCATCTCGCCCGTCAGCAGCATCTCCTTGGCGCGTGCGAAGCCGATCAATTGCGGCCAAATGATGGCGCCGCCGTCCCCCGCTACCAGTCCGACCTTGACATGGGGGTCGCCGATCAGGGCCCGTTCGTCGGCGACGATGACATCGCACATCAGCGCGATCGAGGCACCCAAGCCCGCCGCGGCACCGTTCAGGCGGCAGACGATTGGTTTCTCCATCTCCAAGAGGCCGTTGATGATGCGCTTGGCATCGGTGGTGATGCCCCGGAATTTGGCCGGGTCATCTATCATCTCCTGGAACCAGTCCATGTCACCGCCGGCGCAAAACGCCCGGCCGGCGCCGGTTAGGACAATCAGGTCGCTGCCCTCGTCCTCCTGCACCTCATAAAACACCTTGCCGAGCTCTTCATGCAGCTCGAAATCCACGGCATTCATGGGCCCGGCGTCGATCGTTACCCACAAAACCCGCTGCCGCCGTTCGAACGTCAGGCGCTGATAGGCTTCGAAATTCATCCCTTTGTCCTCCCGTGTCCACGGCTCAATCCTAATGAGAGTGTCCGAAAATGGAAACGCGGCATAGTGACCTCGGCCCGTTTCGTCCTTAGGATTGAAGGGCAGGGTTCGGCGAAGAGGGAAAACAACCATGCCCGTCAACATCATCGGTATGATCGGGGTGACGCCCCCTAGCAGCGATGCCACGGTGCATATCATCACGGGCGGCATTTCCACCGAATACCTGAAAAGCTTTGCCCAGGCCCATGAGCAGGCTGACTACGATCTGGTGCTTGTGGGCTATACCTCGCAATCTGCCGAGGGCGTGGCCGTGGCCGGCTATGCCGCCGCCCATACGGAACGGCTTGGCTATCTGATCGCCCACCGTCCCGGCTTCGTTGCGCCAACCCTGATGGCGCGCAAGTTCGCCACATTCGATCAGCTTTGGGGCGGGCGCCTGGCGATCCATATCATCGCCGGTGTTTCCGATCGAGAGAACATGATGGACGGCGATCCCATGGAAAAGCCGGATCGTTATCGCCGCGCGGCGGAATATCTCGACGTCATGCATCATGCCTGGGCCGGGCCGGGGCCGTTTGACTATGAAGGGGAGTTCTATTGGGTCAAAGGCGCACGGTCCGACATCATGCCCCTGCAGCAGCCGCATCCGCCGGTCTATTTCGGCGGCTCATCCGAGGGTGCCCTAGTCATGGGCGCGCAACATTGCGATGTCTTCGCCATGTTCGCCGAGCCACGTGACGTCATGGCAGAACGTATGGACGATTTCCGGGCCCGGGCCGCCGAATACGGCCGGGTGCCCCGTTTCAACATGTCTGTCCGGCCGATCATCGCCGAGACGGAAAGTGCAGCCTGGGACAAGGCCAATCATATTCTGGAAATGGTCAAGGCCGAAATGGCGGCGACGGGCGGGCAAATGGCGCGGGATCATTCCGGCGAACGTATCATGGCCCTGGCGGAAAAGGCGGACGTCTATGACGAGCGCCTTTGGATGCCCCTGGCCGCGGCCTATGGCGCCAGGGGCAATACCACCTGTCTGGTGGGGACGGCGGAACAGGTGGCCAGCGCCTGCCTGGAATACTACAAGATCGGGGTCGGCGGTTTCCTGCTGCGCGGTTTCGATCCCCATAACGATGTAACGGACTATGGCCGGGAACTGATCCCCCGCATCCGCGCCGGCGTCGCCGCCTTAGATCGCGAAAGCGCGCGCCAGGAGAGCGGTGTCCTGCAAGTCTGAAGCTGGGCGCAGCATATTCTGCACTTCAAAAACCAGACGGCGCACCTCGCCGTCCGTCGCTGCCAGTTTCAGGACGGCGGCGCGGTTTTCGAACCGCTGTTGTAGATTCTCCGGCCGTTCGGCGCGGGCCTGGGGGTAAGCCAGGTCGATCAATTCGCCCAACGACCAGGCATCGCCGGCAATGGCCATGGCCTTGGCCATATAGGCCTCTGTAGCGCCCGCCAGCCCGGTCTGCAGGCTATCGCGCAGGGCCAGGGCGTGCAGGGCCGCCATGGACATGCCCTGGGCCGCCAGGGGGTTGAAGCCGGCGACCGTATCTCCCAGGGGGATCAGCCGGTCGGGGAAATCCACAATCTTGTCATAGTGGCGCCAGATCATTTCCGGAATGCGATAGATGGAAATGGCGGTCTCAAATTCGGCATCCTTGGCCTGTTCGTAAACGCTCTTGTCCTCCAGGGCGCCGGCATAGGCCATGAAACCCGCCGGGTCGTCGGGCGGCACATCGCCAAAGCGTCCCGACAGGGTCATGATCCAGCGTTCGCCCTCCACCGGGATCAGGACACCGGACTTGGTGTTCGCCGGCGCCGTCGGCCGGATCGCCCAGCCATAGTTGCGGCCGCGCCAGGGTGCCGTCCGTCGCAATAGCGCGGAGGCATAGACCAAGTCGATCCCTATACGGCTTGCCGGAACCTGGACGCCTGTAGTCTTGGCCAGCCAACGGGCCGTGAAGCCGCTTCGCCCCATGGCGTCCACCAACAGGTCCGCCTGCAATGTATCCTTCCGGCCATCATCATCAGAGATGATCAACCCATCGACCGCACCGTCCGGCGTCAAGGAGATTTCAAGTATTCGCGTCTGATCACGTACAAGCACATTGGGAATTTCGGAGAGCATCCGGCGGGCGACCCATTCGAAGACCGGCCGCGTCTGGGAATGAACGATAATGCCAGTGCCTGAAGCAGCGTGCGCCCGGCCGCCCTCATAGAGATAGATATCCTTGCCAAATTCCAGCGGCGTGGCGCCGGCATCTGCGAGTTGCTTACAAAATCCAGGAAAAACCGACTCGAAAGCGTCTTCGCCGCCTTTGAGCATGATGTGTATCTGGCTGTCCTGGGGCACGCCTTTGCGCAGTTCCGCTGTTTTGGGCAAGGCGTCTTTTTCGATCAGGACAACTTCGGAAAAAAACTTGCTGAGTACGCCTGTGGCTATCAGCCCGCCGATGCCGGCGCCGGCGACGACGGCCCTTTCGCCCAATCCACCCACCATGCCTATTGCGTGCGCGGCCAGGCGGGATCAAGAAAGCGCTGAACTTCCACTTTGTAGCCGTCCGGGTCGGAAAGGAAGAAATGGTAAATGTTGAATTTCTCGTTCGTCTTCGGCACCCCGTCGGTGACGACGCCGCGGTCCTGCAGTCGCTGATAGTGGCCGTCAACGTCGTCGGTGACCAGGGTGACAATGATCCCTTCCGGCTTCACCGACGAGCCATCGGCGCACTGGCAGACGCCCAGAAAGCCGTCCTTGCTGACCTGAAAAATACGACAGGCACCTTGATCCAGGACCAGGGGCAGGCCCAGGGTTTCGCCATAGAATTCGGCACTGCGGGCCAGATCAGTGGCGTAGAGAAATGTCACTTGTTGATCGAAAGGCCCGCTCATGAGCTGCTCTTCCCGTCGCAAGCGAGGGCCAGATCCTTGACCGTCTGGCCCTGTAGGGCCGCTTCCGCTGCCGTCTCGAACTTATCCACCACGTCGTCAATGCCACTGGGGCCGGGGATGCGGTCATAGGATAAATCGCCGTCAAAGCTGCCGTGACGAGCGGCAGCGAAGACGTCTCCCACCGTTACCACTTCGAACGGCCGAGCTGGTAGATAGGTGGCCGGGCGGTCTGCGGTCGCCTTGATTAACCCTGCCCGTTCCAGCATGGAAAGCACGTCCCCGACCGGATCGTTTCGAAGGCGTAAATGCTGGGAAAGTTCCTCCGCCGACCAGGGTGGTGCCTGGCTGTAATGATGCTGAGCGATCAACGTCGTCAGGACCAGGGCCAACTTCTCGCGGGAACGATGGCTGAGCCGCTGGCTGCCCCCTTTGCCCCGCAGATAGGCGGGGTGTTGGACGTAGAAGCCGATATTGGCGCCGATCAGAAGGATCAGCCAACCCACGTAAAGCCAAATCATGAAAAAGAACAGGGTGGCGAAAGTGGAATAAATCGCTGTGTATTTGGCCGAGCCCACGACGAAGGACGCAAACAGCCAGCCGAGGACGTTCCACATCAGCGAGGCGACAAGGCCACCGCTAATGGCCGCCTTCGCGCGCACTTTGGTGTTTGGAATGAAGGCGTACATGAAACTGAAGGCGCCGGCGACCATCAGGAACGGGATCAGTTTGCCCGCCAGCCGTATGATAGTGCCCAAGGGTTCGATTTCCGCCAGGGCGCCGACCATTGAGTGCGAGGCGATAGAGGCGCCAATGCCGACGGCGGCAAAGACCAGGGCGGGTCCGATGACCAGGACCGAAAGATAATCGCGGAAGCGCTGGCCCAGTGTACGCTCCCGCTCGATGTGCCACACGGTATTGAAGGCACGCTCGATCTTCTGCATCAGGGACACGACGGTATAGAAAAGCATCGCAAACCCGAGAGAACCGAGAACGCCAACCTTCACATTGTCCACAAACTCGATGATTCGCGCTGTGATCTCGGCGCCTTTTTCACCCAGGGGCTCGAGCAAACCCAGCAGCATAGGCTCGATCTGGTTATGAACGCCAAAGCCCTTGAGGATGGAAAAACTGATCGCCAATAACGGTACCAGCGACAACAGCGTCGTGTAGACAAGGCTCATGGCCCAAAGGGTCAACTGGCCTTTTGCCAGATCGCGTCCGATGGCGGCGGCTGTGCGCAGGGCCAGGATGGGCATGGATCGCCAGATGGGCAATCCAGACAGGTCCGACTGCCAGATGAAGCGATCCAGTTCTTCGCCAAAGCGGGAGAGTTGATTTTTCCCTTGTACGCTCATTTGGCCAGTCTAGCCGATGGGCGCTATTTGCCGAAGCTGATGCCCGTACGCGTGGTCAAAACCATGGAAGACAGGCAATCCAAGCCGTTTTTGTTGGTGTCGCGGCACTCTTTCACGTCCTTGATCAGGATGCGCGAAAGACCGGCGCACTTGCCGGTGTGCAAGGGGAAGCTGGCCACCGTCGTCCGGTCCCGGGGTAGGGGGGCGAGATCGATGATGATGCGGTCAAATATGACGCCTTTGCCATTGAACAACACCAGGTCCAAACCAAAGCGGTCCAGGGTGCGGCCCAGGTTGTTGCCGATTAGAACGGTGGCGATACAAGCCTGCGGTCCGTCCTCGACTTTGTTCAACTCCAAATTCAGACTGGCCGCATTGGCGGGTGCGGCCACCAACCCCAAGACGGCTGAAAACAGAACTGCAAGAAAGACAAAGGCGGGGCGCATGAGCGGGTTCCCAATTGCTTGCTGAACATAAACAATGCACCTTGCCTAGCCGATCGCCCTATAGGCGTGCAAGACCTGTTTCGAAACGTACCTGCGCGAAAGAAAAAGGGGTACGGCTTGTTTCGCTCTCAAACACTCAATGGTAGGTTCGCGATCCTGTTATGAGATGTTCGACGTCGCGGCGTTTTTCACGCGTCGTCAAATGACTTAATCTCCACGCCGGATAAGGAAACACAATTCCGGGTCCTCTCCGCTGTCATCCCGCGTGCTCTCCACCAGTGTATGGCCGGCTGCCTGGCAAAAGGCCGGGAAATCGGCCGCCGCGGCCGGATCTGTACAGTAAACCCGCAGCAATTCGCCCGGAATAAGCCCGCCAAGGGCCTTGCGCGCGCGTAGAACCGGCAAGGGGCAGATCAACCCTCGCACATCCAGTTCACTAACTTCAGAACGATCGTCGTCTTCCATCTAGCCACTCTAGCGCACCCCGCGAAACTGTAATATCGCCGTGATTGGACAGGCTGTGCAATAGTGTGTATTGGCGATGCTGTTCAATGGGCGATCGGCTCCGGTCCCTTTGCGGAACAGATTCGGTGAGGCAATGAACGGACTTGATATCAGTTATGCAGGCGCCCTGGGGGGCGGCATCTTGAGCTTCGTCTCCCCTTGTGTGCTGCCGTTGGTGCCCGCCTATCTCTGTTTTCTTGGCGGTACCTCGCTGGAACAATTATCGGGCGAGCGGTCCGTGGAAAAGGGTGCCGCCCGGCGGGTCATCATAGCCGCAGCCTTCTTCGTTTTCGGCTTTTCGAGTGTTTTTGTCGCTCTAGGCGCTTCGGCATCCGCTGTCAGTGGACTTCTGCTGGAGCATAAATTGATACTCGGGAAGATTGCCGGCGTCATCATCATCATCTTTGGCCTTCATGTAACAGGATTGTTACGTTTGCCGGTTCTGAACCGGGAAGTCCGGGTTCATTTGGATAATCGCCCCGCCAGTTTGATTGGCTCATACGTTCTCGGTCTAGCCTTCGCTTTCGGCTGGACACCCTGCATCGGCCCCATCCTGGCCACGGTGCTATCCATCGCGGCACGGGGCGAAAGCTTGTGGTATGGCACCTCGCTGCTGAGCGTTTATGCTGCCGGATTGGGCATACCGTTTCTTTTGGCTGCGTTTCTCGCGGCGCCATTTCTAAGATGGGCCGGCCGTATGCGTAAGCATATGCGACGAATAGAATTGGCAACGGGTGGGCTCTTGATTGTAACGGGATTGTTGTTTTTGTTTAATTCTTTCGAGGTTTTGGGGTTTTGGTTAATAGAATTTCTTCCAATCTTAGGTGAAATTGGATGATGTATATTAAGATATCCTGTTATTAATACAAGAATCCTATTGTATTATTTGAAAGCATGTCCTATCAAATGTTCCTCAGAGTATCCGGGCTAATGCTGATGGCGGTGTGACCACCGACCAGTTGCGCTCGGGAAGGGTGGTGGCGGGCCACCCAAGTATCTTGGGGAGTATGATATGACGCTTGGCAGATTGCATGTACATGCGCGTGACGCCAGCCGCCTCTTGAAAGCCATGGCAAACGAACGGCGCTTCAAAATTCTTTGCCATCTTGTGGACGGCGAACTTAGCGTGGGGGAATTGGAGAAATTGTTGGGCATCAGCCAATCGGCGCTGTCCCAGCATTTGGCGCGACTTCGCAATGACGGATTGGTGACGCCGCGGCGGTCCGCGCAGAATATTTATTATTCTTTAGAGGGAGATCAGGCGCGGGCGATCATGCAAATCTTGCATGATCTATTCGATGCCGAAGGTCAGAACGAAGCCTGCAACCAGCCTTCGTGAATTTCAGATACCGTTGCTCGAACTTGGAAAATCGCCGTCATTTGGGTGATAGCGTGCCAATGGCGACATCGTTCGATAGTTTCAATTGCGACAATCAAAATAATTGATGCAAATCCGGTGAAAACCGGAAGGTTTCGTTTGCCATAACCGGTGCCGTTGCTGTATTCACCGTCACAGCTTTAGGGGTAAGCCTTGGTAAAGGCGTATCCAATACTTTTTCCGGTATGTATTGATCCGGTGCCGTTGATCCGTGTCGCGCCTGATCGTCGTGCCGTCTATCCGATGTGCCTCACGTCTATGTGCCAGTTGCATGCAAATTTATCTGCCTATCGCGGAACTGTCGGTTAACATTTTCCTGTTTCTGGGCATGGGGGCAGGGGTCGGCTTCCTCTCTGGCCTGTTCGGCGTTGGTGGCGGTTTTCTTATGACGCCGTTATTGATTTTTGCGGGCATCCCTCCGGCGGTGGCCGTGGCGACGGAAGCGAACCAGATCGTTGCCTCTTCAGTATCCGGTGCCCTGGCCCATTGGCGGCGGGGCAACGTGGACATCAAAATGGGTGTGGTGCTGCTGGTTGGCGGCTTTATCGGATCCACATTGGGTGTATGGGTCTTTGGCCTTCTGCGCGGCCTCGGCCAAATCGACATGGTGGTCCGCCTATCTTACGTCGTCTTTCTCGGCATCATTGGCAGCCTGATGCTGGTGGAGAGCCTGAAGGCCATCTCCCGCCAGCGCAAACCAGGCGGCCGTCGGCGCAAGCTGCACCAGCACAATTTCCTGCACGGGTTACCCTTCAAAATGCGGTTCCGCCGCTCGAAACTCTATATCTCCGCGATTCTGCCCCTGGGTATCGGTATTGTGGTCGGCATATTGGCGGCGATCATGGGCGTCGGTGGTGGTTTCATCATGGTGCCGGCGATGATCTATCTGTTGGGCATGCCCACCGCCGTGGTGGTGGGCACCTCTCTGTTTCAGATCATCTTCGTCACTGCCAACGTCACCTTCCTGCAGGCCTGGCAGAACCAGACGGTAGATATCTTTCTCGCCCTGCTGCTTTTGACCGGCGGCGTAATCGGCGCCCAGCTCGGCACTCGCGCCGGTTCGAAACTGCCCGGCGAACAGCTGCGCAGCATGCTTGCCCTTATCGTCCTGGGCGTCTGTGCCCGCCTGGCCTATGAATTGCTGGCACGGCCGGACGATTTGTTCTCGATCGGAACTGTTATGGGGCACGGCGGATGATGGGGGCGCGGCGGATAGGACGCTTGGCCTGTGCCATGGCAATGTCCCTCGCCCTCTTGATGGCGGCCCGTACGGCAGGTGCGCAAGCCGTGGTGGCGGACCTGTCCGACCATTTGATTGCGGTGACTACGGGCTTCGCTGGGACCAAACTACTTTTGTTTGGAGCCATCGAAGGTGAAGCGGCGGACGTCATCATTGTCGTGCGCGGACCGGCCAATCAGGTCGTGGTCCGGCGCAAGGAACGCCTGGGCGGCATATGGGTCAACCGGCATCAGATGAGTTTCGGTGGCGTTCCTGAGTTCTACCGCCTGGCCAGCACGCGGCCCGTCGAAGAAATCGCATCGGACCGCATCTTGGCGCGCCACGGCATCGGCTTGGAACATATCCGCATGATCAAACCCGAGGGGGAGACCGGCAATGTGGCGGAATTCCGCGACGCCTTGATCCGAAACAAGCAGAAACTTGGCCTTTACCCCGAGAACAACGGACAGATCGCCCTTTTGGGTAACCGTTTGTTCCGCAGCGATATTTTCTTTCCCTCCAACGTACCGACCGGCACTTATTTCGTAACGGTTTACTTGTTACGTGATAGCAAGGTGATCAGCGCCCAAACGACGCCTCTCGTGGTCTCGAAAATCGGCATTGGCGCCCGTGTCTTTGCCTTCGCACACAGTCATTCCGCCCTTTACGGCGTGGCCGCCCTGGCCATTGCGCTGTTTGCGGGCTGGTTCGCGGGCGCTGTCTTCAAGCGTGGCTAGAAGATAGGTCGGGAGGCGGCTCGGTCCGTTTCGCGAATTTACTCGCCGGGCGCGGCCTGGTTCTCGGGACTGGGCTGAGAACCGATGACGTAAGGAATGCGCTCACCTTCATCCAAGATTTGCTGGTAATCCATGCCTTCCTGGGGAAAGTTCGTCGCACTCATTTCCACTTCCGGCGCGATTGAGCCGTTTTCCAGCATGACGGTGATATTGGGTGCCTGAAACGCGATCTTTTCCGCTACCGGAATGCACTTATCCCAATTGGTGTGCTGCAACATGATACAGAAGGTGTCATCGGACAGGCGCGCCACCAGATCAGAGTTTCGGGATAATTTCCGTAGCAGGTTTGCCAGGCCTGCCATCATGGATTCCGTCGGGTTAAAGCCATGTGCTGCCAGCGTGGGGCCATGATTTACGACAGTGACGTACAAAAGGGCACCTTGCTTATTGGCCCTAATGCTCTCGGCGATGACGACGCGGAAGAACTCCCGGAAAGAAGCGTCGTTGACGACGCCCGTGCTGATATCGTTCCCGGCCCCCTCTCGTAGCATGTCTTCGGTGTTCAACAGTCGTTTGCCGGCCTTGATACGGAGTTGGAGTTCTGTCGTATTCAACGGTTTGGAAAGATAATCATCGGCACCTGCCTCCAGCGACGCCATAACCGCTTCTTTTTCCGCAAAGTCGGCATAGAACATGATGTAGGTGTAACGGGGTCGCTCTATCTTGCGGATGCGCCGACACAACTCCAGGCCATCGATGGTCGGCAGTTCATAGTCCATGATGATCATCCGGTAGGGTTCTTTGGCGATGACGTCATAGGCTTGCCCGCCGTCGTGCACGACCGTGACCCGATGCCCCCACTTCTCAAGCCTGGACTTCAAAAGCCGTGAAAACAGCGGATCGGAATCGGCAACCAAGACTTTCATGTCGTTCTATCCCCAGATCGCGAGCAGACCATGCCTCACTGCGATGATGGCTGGTTACCCATTAGGCCACTCAAGGCATTGGCAAGGTCAGCATTGTTCGGCGCGCCCCCGGCCGGGGCGGCCTGACCGCCTTGTGCCTGGCCGCCGCCGGCGCCTTCGGCCGGTGCTTCCCCACCCGCGCCTTGCGCCGCAACTGCCGTGGTGGCGCCAGTGCCCTGCGGCGTCGCCACAGGCGAACAGCGCGGATTACAGCTCAAGGTAAATGACTGCGGTCCGCGATCAACGGTAACTCGGCGTTTCTTGACTGGCCCGACCACAACGGCGGTATTCAGCAAGACCTTGCCCTCTTCGTCCAATATCGTCAGGTTGGTTTCCCCGGGCTCTCGGCCGAGCAGAAACAATGCGCCGTTACCTTCCACGACGATATCGGCGACCAGTGGATTACCCAGCACCACAACATCTGGCGGGCTCTTCAATTCGAGCATTTTGGCCTTGCCGATTTCGACGTTGACGACACCTCTTTCCTTGGCCGAACCGGGCGACGCAATCAGCAACGCAAACAGGGCCACCATCAGCAACGCCGGCCGTCCAAAGAGCGATACGCGTGTTCTCATTTTGTGCCCTCGATCATGTCTGACTTCGTATTCGCGGAGCCGATCCAATTTGGGCCATTGATCGAGTCAGAAAAATACCACATTCGGAACCGTCAATCATCTGTTATGCTAAATTATTAGCGCCCATTTGAAAATGAATCCTTAACCATAACAACCAAAAAGGCAAATTATCGCACGAATTTAGGAAGATGATGGAAGTATTTGCCATTGTATCCTATGTTGTTATCACTATCTGGATTACAATAGTAAGCTGCTGCGCGCCGGACAACTGCGTACAGGAAAAAACATGAAGAAGGATATTTCCTTCCGAGCCATCTTCCCAGCCGCGATTGGGGGCTTTGGTGGTTTGTTGTTGGCGGGATGCGTGGCGCAACAGCCCGTCGAAAAACCGGCTGAACTGGAACGCTTGGACCGCAGCCTGTATCAAGCCGCAGAAAGCTTCGAAAAACGCCGCGATTATGCCGCCGCCGTCAGCTACTACCGCAACCTTTATCAACGAAATGACAAGGATATTGCCGCCGTCGTGGGACTGGCGCGTAGCCTGCGTCATCTGCAGCAGGCGCGCGAAGCCCAGGCAATCGTCCTTCGCGCCCTGAAACTGGCGCCAAAGAATCACGACTTGCGTTCCGAACTGGGTAAAGTGCAATTGGCCCTGGGCGAACCGCTGAAGGCGGTGGATACCCTTTCCCGTGTGGATGCTGAATTGGAGGCAAAACGCTGGGATATCCTTGTTGCCATGGCGATCGCACATGACCGCATCGGAATGTATGAGCAAGCTGAAAGGCGTTATCGCCAGGCCCTGTCCGTTTCGCCCGAGAACGCTGTGGTGATGAACAATTTCGCTCTGTCCATGGCCCAAGCTGGCCGTCTGGATGAGGCCGTGGAATTCCTGGAGCGGGCGGCTGCATTGCCGGAAGCAACGCCTAGAATGCGACAAAATTTGGCCCTGCTCTATGCCATGAAGGGTGATCTGGCGGCAGCCGAGCAGTATGTCCGCAGGGATATGCCGCCAAATATCGCGGATCACAACATGGCCTATTATCGGCAGCTGCGGACAGGCGAGGGCGGTGATGTGGTGCCGGCGCCGCCTGCAAAACCCGCATCGACGGGCGCAAAAATGTCCGGCAAGCAGGAGAAGCTGCCGCCGGCGGAAGTCGTAGCTAAGGAGGTATTGCCTGCCAAGAGGGCGGACAAGACGGTAGCGCCAAAGCCGACGAAAAAGGAAGCGTCAACGACACAGGAAACCGCAGGCAAAGAACCAGAAGCAGAGGAAGCTAAATCCTCCAAGATCGAGGATAGCAACGGGGGATCGACGGATATTGAACGTCAGCCCAAGATGACTGCCGCTCCCAAAGTGCCAGATGCCGGTGAGGAGCCAGAGGCGAAGATGGTCCAGAACGGCACCCCCAAGGCACCTGCCGAGGGCGCCCAGGCATTGGCTTCACAGGATGACGCGAAAGACGACGATAGACCCAGCACAGCAACCGCTTTAACGGCCGGCGGTGACCAAACCGGCATGCCACAGCCGGCGAAAAGTCCCGAAACCGGGGACAAAGAGGAAAATGCTACACCAGGCATCGCCGTTGCTAGCGAACCGGATTCGAAAGGCAATGATGGCGAGCAGCGGACAGCTCAGTCGGCCATTGAACTGGCGGCGAGACTGGCGGCAGCCGAAAGAACCGAAAAGGCGGAAAACGGCCAGGAAAGGGCCGCACAATCGCCGATCGAGGCGGCAGCGAAACTCGCCGCCGCCGCACCGCCCAAGACGGCTGCTGAAGCAAATCCAAAGGTGGAGGCCGCCGCTGACCCGGCCGCCGGTGGATTTCGCCTGCAATTGGGCAGTTTCCGCTCCATGCAGGGGGCTGAAGATATGCGCGACAAGATCGTCGCGGCCCATAGCGATTTGTTGGCAAAGGTTGAATTGATCATCGAATCCGTCGATGTGCCAGAACGTGGGGTCTTCTATCGCATCAATTCCCAGGCCGTGCCGCGCCGGGATATGGTTGATGAAACCTGTTTGAAATTGGCGATACGGGATGTGCCCTGCCTATTGATGCCAGT
Organism: uncultured Rhodospirillaceae bacterium; assembly: GCA_964344935.1. Taxonomy (GTDB): domain Bacteria; phylum Pseudomonadota; class Alphaproteobacteria. The sequence continues at coordinate 323,282 of CAYFPL010000002.1, read as the reverse complement.
TCCCTGACAATCCGGGTACCCTATAGCGTATTGATAGCCTTGATCACCGCCGGGCCAATTAGCACGATAAACAGCACAGGCAGGAAAAATACGATCATCGGCACGGTAAGCTGGGCGGGCAGGGCGCCGGCCTTTTGTTCGGCGCGGCTCATGCGTTCATCCCGCTGCTCCTGGGAAAGTACGCGCAGGCTGACACTGACGGGCGTGCCATATTTTTCGGCCTGAGCCAGGGCTGTTACCAAGGCTTTGACCGCCGGCAACCCAGTTCGGTCCGAAAGGTTAGTAAGGGCCTGGCGCCGATCGGGCAGGAAGGCAAGTTCGGCGGTGGTCAGACCTAGTTCTTCGGCCAATTCCGGCCCCTGTTCCTGCAATTCGTCTGCCACCCGGTGAAACGCAGCTTCCATGGATAGGCCCGCCTCGACGCAGATCACCATGAGGTCCATGGCATCGGGAAAAACCTTCTGTATATTTTTCTGCCGGTTCTGAATCTTATTCTTGATGATGATCTGGGGCAGGAAGAAACCGATCATTGCCGCGCCGAATGAATAAAGCAGCTTGGCAGTGGCTCCCATCTCCACGTCCGCCAATACGAACAGGTATAGCGCGGTCAAAAGTCCGAACAATATGGGTGCGACAAAGCGGAAGAAGGCATAGGTGTACAAATGCGCTTCGGACCGCATGCCCGCCTGTGCCAGCTTGCTTTTGATGCCGTCGCTGTCGGCGGGATTGATCAGCTTCAGCTTGTCGACCAAAAACATGACATAGCCCTTGCCCGCCTGTTGTCGGATTGTGGAGGGCTGGGTGGCAAACTTCTTTCGGGCCTGGGCGCTCAATTCCTCGCGCCGGGCAGAAACCGTCTTCAGCCTGGAACGCAGATTGTCACTGCCGATGAAGGGCATGCCGAAGGCGACAATGGTCAGGAAGGCGCCGATGCTGCCCAGCGCGATGATGATATTTTCCGGTGCGAGTAGGGAATCCATCAGACTTCGAAGTTGATCATCTGTTTCATGATGAGGACGCCGCAGGTCATCCAGAACAATCCGCAAGCGATGAGAATCTGCCCCAGATTATCGGTGAACAGTGGCGTGATGTAGTCCGGGCTGACCAGATACAACAGACCCGTCATGAGGAAGGGCAGCGAGCCGATAATGCCGGCGGAGGATTTTGCTTCCGAGGACAGCGCCTTGACCTTATCCGCCATCTTCTTGCGGTCGCGCAGTATCCCCGACAGGTTCGAGAGCGTGTCCGCCAGATTGCCGCCGGTCTGTGCCTGGATCGCCAAAACAATGGCAAAAAATTGGAGTTCCGGTGTCTTGAGCTGTTCCTGCGCCCGTTCCAGGGCATCATCCAGGGTCAGCCCCAGCTTTTGCGATTCCACAATTTCCCGGAACACGCCGGCGACCGGTTCAGGGCTTTCCACGGCGATCACATTGAGGCATTCACCGACCGGCAATCCCGATTTGATGCCGCGCACGATTACGTCCACGGCGTTGGCAAACTCTTTGGTAAACTTCTTGATCCGCCGTTTCGACATGCTGCGGACCACGTAGCGCGGCAAGCCGAAGCCGACCGTGATGGCGACGGGCAAGACGCCCACTTGTGGATATCCCATCAGCAAGTAGATCGCGCCGGATACGATCGACAAAGCGCCGCACAAGAGGAAATAGTTCCGCAGGGAAGTGCGCAATCCGGCCTGACGCAGGACCTCGCGCATTTTCACCGCAAAGGACTTCTTGGTCTTGGCCTCTTCCAATTCGCGCAGGCGGGACTGGATGTCCCGCTTTCGGCTGCCGCCGTCATTGCGCCCGCTGCGTCCGCTGCGGCCCACCCGTACCTGGCCGGATACGACGGCCATGCGGTGTTTCAGGTTTGACCGCGCTTTGAGCTGCGGCATGATGACAAGGAAGGTCAGTACGGTCATCGTCAGGAAGACAGCGCCGGCGACTGCGAAAACCAGTATGCCAAGGTCCATGCCCGTCTCCTAAATCAATCGCCCAACCCGACCGGCCCGGACCACACTGAGCCGCGGGGTTGGTAACTACATGCCTAGTGCCTCGACTAGGTCCTGCTCCCGGCCGAAATATTTCGCCCGGTCCCAGAATGATGGCCGCAATCCAGTCGGCTTGTGTTCGCCGATCAGCTTGCCATTCTCATCCTCGCCCAAGATTTCATAGGTATAGAGATCCTGCAGCGTCACCACGTCCCCTTCCATGCCGACCACCTCTGTAACATGGGTGATCTTGCGGCTGCCATCGCGCAGCCGCGCCGCCTGCACGATCACGTGGACGGCGGAAGAAATCTGCTCGCGGACGGTCTTGGCGGGAAGGTTGAAGCCGCCCATGGCAATCATATTCTCAACGCGGCTGACGGCCTCGCGCGGATTGTTGGCATGGATCGTGCCCATGGAGCCGTCATGTCCCGTATTCATGGCCTGCAGCAAATCGAACGCCTCCGGTCCGCGTACCTCGCCGACGATTATGCGCTCGGGACGCATGCGCAGGCAGTTCTTGACCAGGTCGCGCATGGTGATCTCGCCTGCCCCCTCAAGGTTGGGCGGGCGGGTTTCAAGGCGTACCACGTGGGGCTGCTGCAATTGCAGTTCGGCCGAGTCCTCGCAGGTGATCGTCCTCTCGCCCTCTTCGATAAATGCGGTCAAGGCGTTCAATAGTGTTGTCTTGCCGGAGCCGGTGCCGCCCGATACCAGGATATTCAAGCGGCAAGCGCCGATGACGCCGAGCAGCTTCGCGCCCATGGGAGTGATGGATCCGAAATCCACCAAATTCTGTAGGCGCAGTTTGTCCTTCTTAAATTTGCGGATCGTCAGTGTAGCGCCATCGATCGCGAGGGGCGGTGCGATCACATTGACACGGCTGCCGTCCAGCAATCGGGCATCGCAGATGGGGCTGGCTTCATCGACCCGCCGTCCCACTGCCGAGACGATGCGCTGGCAGATGTTCATTAGCTGCGCATTGTCGCGGAAGCGAATATCGGTCAATTCGATCTGACCATTGACCTCGATGTAGACCTTCTCCGCGCCGTTGACCATGATATCGGCGATGTCGTCCCGCTCCAAAAGCGGCTCCAACGGGCCTAGGCCAAGTACGTCATTGCAGATGTCAGTAATTAGGGCTTGTTGTTCCGAACTGGACAACACCATGGCTTTCATGGCGATGATTTCACCGACGATGTCGGTAATTTCCTCGCGGACTTGCGAAGATTCGAGCTTGCCCAATTCCGTCAGATCGACGGCTTCGACCAGGGAGGAAAATATGCTTTGCTTTGTCTCGTTGTAACGGTCCCGTTCGTCACCAAACAGATCGCTATGATCGGGAGTGGAAATGGACTCGGGCTCCACCGCACGCGGCGCAGGGGGGGAAGCCGGTGTAGCTTCCTCGTGAACGCGAACGGGTTGCTCCGCTTTCTTCTCAACGGTGGGTGTTTGCGGCGGGGCTTCGGTTCTTGCTTCCGGCCCGCCCGTCCGTTTACCAAACATGATCAGCTCGCCTTAGCTTTCGCCTTCTTCGTCAACTTCAATTGATCCAATAGACCCTTTTTGGCCTTTTTCTGCGGAGCCCGTCCGCTGACCAGTATAGCCAATTCCTGCAAGGCTTCGACGGATTTGTGCTTCCCGTTAACTTGACCCACCATCTGTCCATTGTTCGATGCTGTACCGAACAGAACCGGGGCGTGAGGAATTACCACGTCGGGTTCGATTTCGATAGCCGTCTCAAAATCTTTTGGGGAAAGCTCCGTCTTTTTGAAGGCGCCTTGGTGGTTCAGCACCATGTGTACGGGCGAGTTGTCGCCTCGCTGCTGGCGCAAGCGGTCGACGAGATTCTTGGTATCGCGCAGGCCGGATAAGTCCAATACACCAACCACGACGGTTTCATCGGCGTCCAGCAAAACCTGTTGAACCCACGGTGCCCAGCGATGCGGGACATCGAGCACGACGAAAGAGGAGCGTCGGCGTACCAGGTCCAGGAGCTGATCCAGGGAATCCGTCATGATCCGCTCTTCAACATTCAGGTTCGAAGGCGAGGCCAACAGACGGACATTTTCGTCGTACTCGATCAAGAACCGTTCCAGCAATTGATCGTCCAGACGGCTGGGGTCGGCAAGGGCCTGCTCCAGAGTTTGCTGGGTTTCAAGATTGAAAGACAAGGCCGCGGTGCCAAAGGTCACATCGAGATCGATGACTGAGACTTCTTCGCCATATTCCTGGCCCAGATGCCAGGCTGTGTTGTGAGCGATGGACGAAGAGCCGCCACCACCGCGACTGCCCATGAAGGCGATGGACCTGCCCATAGGCGGGGCTTCGGGATCCTCGAATATATTGGTGACGGCTTCTAAAATCTGTCGTGGTGCAACTTGACCAACCAGATATTCCGCAACGCCGCGCCGGATCAGTTCTCGGTACAGGTTAATGTCGTTGGACGTTCCCATCAAAAGGACGTTGGTGCCGGGGTCGCAAACTTCCGCCAAGCGTTCCAATTCGCTCAGCATCTCGTCGCCGTCTGAATCGGACTCAAGAACGATCAATTGAGGCGTCGCGTTTTCCTGGTAGTGGGCAATGGCGGCGTTGATGCCGCCCATCCGTGCATCGACATTCGACCGCGAAAGCTTGCGGTCGCCCAAACCATCGACCACCGCGGTCTGGGATTCCTCCGTCAAGAGCCAGGCATTGACGTTTATCCTAAGAATGGCGCCACTCCCTCGAACCGTACAGTTTGCAACTTACATCCCTCATCCTTGCCGTCACCATGAGTCTTAGTTGCCGCCCAGGGCGCGGATAGAGCCGCCCGCCTCGTTGTCGCCCCGGGCTGCTTCCGTCGCCAGACCCGCACGGTAGCTTTGTAAGACCCGGCTGCGCCGCATGGCATCCGCCGGTTGTGCGGCGCGCGGTTCTTCCAGATCAGCCGGGTTGGCGATCATGTTGGCGATATTCGAACGGATCGAGCAACCCATGTCCGGGTGCTGGACGTTGGAGGGGTTATGGGCTGTTGCGACGTTGCGGTTGGGACAGCCGAAAGTCTTCACTGTATATGACGTGAAACTGAGGATGATGGGGCCATCGTCGTCGTGGCTCCCTTCCAACTGCTGAACAGATATCTCATTGCCGCGCACACCCTGGCGCAGCATGTGGCTGCGTAGATGATCCAACCGTGCTTTCGCTTGGTTCATATTGCTGCTTGCGGCTTGGCGGACTTCGATCTTACCGCCGCCATTTCTGAAAAAATGCCCTAGAAAGGCGTTCAGGCGCCCTGTCTCGCGTTTGCCGAAAGCGTTATCCTTTGCCTGGAAGACGACGGCATGAGTGACGAGGCGGCTGTCCGACTTGAGGGGGTAGCGGGCCGATGGTTCATTTCCCGCCTCGGGCGGGTTGGACGAACAGCCGGCGGCAGCGCACAGCAGCAGGGCGGCGAAGGCGAGTTTCGAGACATAACTTGCTTTTCTCATCTACGGCGCCCTCCCTTCACTCCAGAATATAGCCGATCGGCCCTTTCAGCGAGGCCGAGGCGTCGGTCCCCTCGGTGCCGGCATAAATGCCATGCAGGCGGCCAAGAAGAAAATGATCATAATCACTGGCCGGGATCATATTATCCGAAGGTGCCTCGACTTGGCGGGGCGAAATCGGCCGCACCAGATAGGCGGTTACCGCGATAACCAGTTCCGTTTCAGCCCGGTCCAGGCTGTTGCTGCGGAACAATGACCCCATAACCGGCACATCCTTCAATCCCGGTACGCCGCGGATGCCGGCGGTTTCGTTCTCCTGCAGCAATCCCGCGATCACCAGGCTGCCGCCGGAGGGAAGTTCCACCGTAGTCTCCGCCCGCCGCACCGTCAGAGCCGGCACTTGGATGTTGGCCAGGGTGATGGCGCCGTCGTTGGAGAGCGCGCTGACTTCTGTGAAGATACGTAGGGAAATGCGGCCGGAATTCAACACCACAGGGGTGAAGCTCAAGGCGACGCCGAAGGGTTCCTGAGAAATGGAAATCTGGCCGTCATTGGAGGCGATAGGAATGGGAAATTCACCGCCCGCCAGGAAGGTTGCGGGCTCGCCTGAAATAGTCGTCAGGTTTGGTTCCGCCAGGGTTTTGATCAGCCCATTTCGTTCCAGCGCGTTGATGGCCACGGTCAGGCTGTCACCGGCGACCGGATTATAGACCCCTTGTGCCGACAAGAATGGCGTGTCCTGGGTTGGCGCCTGACTGCCGACGCGCAACGCGAAATCGCCGGAAGTCAGGGTGGAAAAAGCACCAGTGATAGCGTCGAACAGGTTGATGCCCAATTCCTTGAGCACGTTGCGGGAGATTTCCGAGACGCGCACCTGGAGGAGAACCTGCTGGTCCTCGATCACCGTCAGCATGTTGATAACATTGGTTTCGTCGGCAACGAAACGCGAGGCGATAACGCGGGCGTGTTCGGAAATATCTGCCGAACGCACATTGCCGGTCAGAAACAGAGTGGAGTTGACGGCAGTGATCTTGACATCGGTATCGGGCAACAGTTTGTTGATGGTCTGTTCGGCGGCGACCACATCCAACTCGACCTGGATTTCCAGTCGCAGCAGTTCCTTGCCTTCATTGTCCAGGAAGAACGCGTTTGTGGAACCAACCGCAAGGCCGACCAGATAGATCAGGCGCGGGGTCTTGACGATCACATTGGCCACTGCCGGATTGGCGACGAGCACGTCCCGCACCGCCATCGGCAGGCGGATCAGACGCGCCTTGCCTTCCGGCAAGCTGACGGCGCGGGCGGGAAGGCCATCCTGAATTTCCAAAGTGCCGATTTCTATTTGCTCGCCGTCGTCGGCGGGCACCACGATGTTCTCTGTCTGGGCCGTGGCCAGTTGCGCCCATAGGCAGCCCAGAAGGGCAAGGAGGGTGAGGCGGATGACACGGGACATCATGCCGTCACCTCTTGACCACGACCGTGGACGGCGTGCCCGCCCGGTAGATGGTTATAGTTCGGGTTTCGCCCTCTTCATCCGGTACCGCAACCGGCGGTGTTGTTGGGGCGGCCGGCCTCTGTCCGCTGGCCGACCGCAGGGTCCGGCCCAACTGGCTGCGTCGCTGCAATAGATTGGGATCGCGGCGGGTGCCAAGGATCAATTGATCCAACAACGCGGGAGAAATACCGATATCGGAAGATGCGCTCATCCTGCGCTCGTCTTCGCCCGGTGGCACCGAGCGGAGCGAAAGGGACAAATCCCCCATGCTGTTGGCCAGGGCCACGATCTCGGCCTGTGCCGGTGTCACTTCCAGCGTCACAGTCTCCCCGACCCTGGGTTTACCTGTATTGCCGTCGACCACTTGTTCGATCGCAAGTAGGCGCAAATCCGTCAGGATTGTCTCGGTGAAACGCCTGGGCGTCAGGACCGGCGTTTCCGAAGTGTCGTCCACTTCATGGGTCAACAGCACATCGACGCGGTCGCCAGGCGCGACAAAGCCCGAAACACCGGTAACTTGTGTGACCAGCATGCTGACGGCCCGCATACCCGGTGCCAGTGAGGCGACGATAAAGCCCTGTTCGCCCGGCCTGATAATGTCGTCGTGCAGGATCGGCTTGTGCTTGTCGATGCCGGTCTTCAGGAACGATCCACGCAGGGCGGTCAAGGTGGTGAGGGCCTCGAAGATGCTGCCTTCGCCGCTTTCACCAGGCGGCAACTGCCGCCAAATGAAATCCGTATCACGCAAAAGGGTGCCGGCGGGCAGCTTATGCTTTGCCACCAGCACGCGGGGGACGGTCGATGCCCGGCCGCGGAGAAAACGGCTAACCTCTTCATCAGAGGTAAAGGCGGAGCGCCGCTCCACCTCCGCATCGCGGACCAGGCTACGCAATGAGAGGGAGATACGGCCCATACGCTTGGCCACGGAGAGCCCTTCGGCCTGCTTCGGGGTAAGTTCCAGAGTAATGGTCTTGCCGACACGGGTCTGTTCCTTGATGTCGTCGAAAGTTTGATCGACGGCCAGCGCCCGTACGTTGGAAATAACGGTTTCAGAAATGACCTTGTCGCGGTTGGCGTTTTCGCCTTGGGTCTGGCGGATCTGCTGGGTCAAGACCACGTCCACTCGATCACCGGGCAGGATGAAGCCTGCAGCACCGGATTCTGCATTAATACTAATGGACACGGCGCGCATGCCCGGCCCCAGCACGCCGGCCAGGAAGCCGGCCTTACCAGGTTCCAGCAACCGTTTCTTGGTGATGGGTTCACCTGCGGCGATGCCGCGGCGCACGGCCCATCCGGTCAGGTCCTTGGGTTTCGCGACCTTCTTGTCATCCTTGGGCTTGCCTTGGGTGATGTATTCCGGGTCGAGGCCATCCTCCGGCCAATTCTGCCACTTGAACAGATCCGGGTTGACGATGGTGCCGGCGGGCAGGTCGTTCAGGGCCACAAGCACTTTGATCTTCGGTGCTTCGACTATCTGTTGTTTCTTGCCGTTTTCGGCAAGTTCGGCTTCCTTGCCCTGCAGATAACTTCTGACCAGGAATGCGGTAACGCCCGCCACTGCGAGCGCCGCAACAATCAGAAGAATGCGCGCAAGGTTCACTGGTCCATTCCAACCCAAGTCTCACGAGGCATCACAAAAGGCACGGTCGAGGCTATCGCCCACCGTTCGAGATGCAAACTACGCACTGTACAACAGATCATGGTCAGTTTTCCAGGGCAAAGTCAATAAGATCAACAAGTTATATTAATACCTTAAAGAAGTTATTTAGATAAGGAAAAGAGCGTCTACCAATTTCACTCACCTGATTGGTTTCCTTCTAATTTGTTAACCATAAATAGACCCGCAAAAAGGTTTCATCTTCGTTACCAGTCGAGGGTGGGGAGCTGTGGAAATATCACCAACCCAGCGCTTCCGATGGCAACCGCATAGGGGATATCTTTTCCCTTGGCATGCAACTGTCGCATGGTTGCAAATCCCGACAGTGCTGCGGGAAGCGGCAATCGGCGATACAACAACAGCACCAATGCCACCGCTCCGCCGGCCAAGGCCGTAATGAGCAGCATTTGCAGCAGAACCTCCGGACCGGTCCAAACTGCCGCCGCAGCTAAAAGCTTGCCGTCGCCACCGCCTAGAATGCCAAAGGCGGCAGCGACCATGGCCGCAACCAACATCAATGTGCCAAGAGAGAAAGCCCAGGCCATGGTCTGCCACGACAGGCCTGCGAAAAAGGCCGCCAGTGGATAGACCAGCACGAGGGCAATGGACAGGCGGTTGGGAATCTCGAAGGTGCGCAGATCCGACACCATGGCCCAGACCATGGCAAGCGGGAATATCAGCGACAATGCCGTTGCCACCATGTCTATCCCGTCCCTTTGCCCTCATTCGTACGGGTTCAAAACAATGCCGGGGCACTGCGTGCGCAGTTGCCCCGGCATGTCTAGAGTATTTTCGAAGAGCGCGGAGGCTAGTTCGCGGTACCCAACTGCGACTGGATGTCTTCGAAGAATCCCTTCACTTCGTCGCCAAGGGCAAACACGGCGGCGATAATGGCGACGGCGATGCCGGCGGCGATCAGACCGTATTCAATAGCGGTGGCGCCGGATTCGTCCTTGCCAAATTCCCTAAGGTCCGTGAAGCGATTGTGTAGTTTGGTAATGAGACCTAGCATGATGAGGTCCTCCTGTTTCAAAAAACCCGGTTCGCAGCGGTGGCATGCTACGGTTGCGGCGGTTACCCCGGCACGAAGCCGTGGTCTACTTGCCTCCGATCCGGAAATCTGTTGCCCAATTGGGCCGTCTCCGTCCCGGCGGCGTAACAGACATATACGACTGACTTACATTGCTCGCAAGTGACCCTGATCACAACAAGCATTGAGCCACTACTGTCCGTCGAATCACCAAAGTCTAAGCGATATTTGACGCCGGGATCAAAAGAAATTCGGCCAAATTTCCTGCTTTGTCTTTAGCGAATCCTAGGATTCCCATGATTGGTTTATTTTTGTTAACGCAAAAACTTATGATCGCCAGGAAAAAAGAATCTGTATTTGGGCCAATTTGTCAGCCCCAAAGGTCACGCTCCGGGGGCGAGATTTTGCTGTCGTGGTATCGCATAGCCGGTTCGCGGTCTTGCGACAGCAATAGAGGGCCGTCCAGGTCGACGAAATCTGCCAGGCTTGCCACCAGCACCGCCGGTGCCATGGCAAGCGAGGTACCCAGCATGCAGCCGACCATGATGCCGAAGCCCTGTTGCCGCGCCTGGTGGGCCAGGTTCAAGGCTTCTGTCAGGCCGCCGGTCTTGTCCAATTTGATGTTAACCAGATCATAGCGGCCGGAAAGCGCGGCCAGGTCGGCGCTGGTATGGCAGGATTCATCGGCGCAGATGGGTACGGGATGGGAGAATTTGGCGAGGAAGTCGTCCCGTCCGCTAGGCAAGGGCTGTTCGATCAATTCCACGCCTAATTCCGCCATGCCTTCGGCCTAGGGACGGACCATGTCCGGCGTCCAGGCTTCGTTGGCGTCCACGATCAGGCGAGCATCGGGTGCCCCGCGGCGCACGGCAGCGACCCGGTCCAAATCGCCGTCACCACCCAATTTTAGTTTCAGTAGGGTCCGGTCCCTGTTTTCTGCGGCGGCACGACCCATATCCTCTGAACTGCCTAGACTCAAGGTGTAAGCGGTGGTCATGTCGACGGGTGGGGCTAGATCCGCCAGGTCCCAGGCCCGCCGGTCCGTGATCTTGGCTTCCAAATCGAAAAGGGCGCAGTCGAGGGCATTGCGGGCCGCACCCGGCGGCATCGCCCCCAACAACCCGGCGCGGTCGCCGCCGCCGGATATGAAGCTCGTCATCTCTTCAATTTGTCCGCGCACGGAAGCCAGGCTCTCACCATAATGGGCATAAGGCACGCATTCGCCCCGGCCAATGTGGCCGTTTTGGCTGATCTTGGCGACCATCACGTGGATTTCCGTCCGGCTGCCGCGCGAGATGGTGAAGCTGCCGGCGATGGGAAAGGTTTCCTCGAAAATCTCCAGGGTGCGAGCCATGGGTGCTCAATCCAGATGGTCGAGGAAGCCGTCGGCGCCGCCGCGGACAACGTCCAGGCAGGGAAGGGATAACCTCTCCGATGTCTCGGCCAAGTAGCGCTCGGCCTCGGCTTCCGTCAGCTCCGATGTGTTCACCGATACGCCCAACATTCGGCAATCAGGATTGGTCAGCTTGGCGTTAGCAAGATTTAGTTCGATACAATCCTCCAACGCCGGAATGGGCGCGTGAGGCAGGCCGCGCATATGGGTCCGGGTTGGCTCGTGGCAGAGCACCAACAGATCCGGTTGCGAACCGTGCATCAGGCCCAGGGACACGCCGGCGTACGAGGCGTGAAATAACGAGCCCTGGCCCTCGATCAAATCCCAATGGTCGGGATCGTTGTCCGGGCTCAGCCATTCGGCAGCGCCGGATATGAAGTCGGCCACCACAGCGTCGATGGCGACGCCGCGTTCGGCGATTAATACCCCTGTCTGGCCGGTGGCACGGAAGTCGGCGTCCATACCGCGGGCGCGCATGGCTTTTTCGATTGCCAAGGCCGTGTACTTTTTACCGCAGGAACAATCGGAACCGACGGTAAGCAACCGTTTGCCAGGTCGCTTGTGCCCCTTGCCGGTGGTGAATTCCTGGTCGCTATGGCGCACATTGTGCAGTGTCCGACCAAATTTCTCCGCCGTGGCGTTGATCTCAGGGAATGATTGCAAACGGCTATGGAGGCCCGAAGCGACATCCATGCCCAAGGCCAAGCCCTGGCATATGGCCTCGGTCCAGCTTTCGGGTAGAAAACCGCCTGAATTGACGACACCGATGACCAGGGTCTTGGCGCCTCGTTCCACCGCTTCCTCGATACTAATGTCGTCTATGCCGATGTCCGCATTGCAGCCCGGCAGGCGGAATTGACCGACGCACCATTCCGGCCGCCAATCCGCGATGCCCGTTGCCGTTTTGGCCGCCAATTGGTCCGGCGCATCGCCAAGGAACATCAGATACGGTTTTTCCAGCGCCACTGTCCTAACTCCCCTGTCAATGTCCTTCCAATGCCGCCATTTCGGCCTCGAGGCTGGCCTGCTCCGCTGCCCGCGCCTGGCGGAACTCTTCAGTGTCCCAGGCCCGGTGCTCACCCCTGGCATAGGCAAGGCCATTATAATGATAGAGGAAGGCGTTCATCCGATTGGCGATGAAATTGTTGCGAGATTTGACGACCTTGCCTGGCACACCGGCGACGATGGAATTGGCCGGAATGACCGCGCCCTCGGGCACGATGCTATGGCCGGCGACGATGCAGTTGTCACCGATCACGGCGTTGTCCATGACAGTTGCGTTGATGCCGATCAGGCAATTATCACCGATGGTGCAGCCGTGCACGGTGGCCCTATGGGTAATGGAACAATAGGCGCCGATATGGGTGCCACGACCACTGCCGATATGGACCAGCACGAAATCCTGCAAATTGGAATAAGGTCCTATGACGTTTTCCATTGTCTCGGCCCGGATCACCACTCTTGGCCAGATCGAAACGCCCTTCGAGATCTGGACTTTGCCGAAGATTTCCACCGTCTCGTGAATAAAGGCAGGATCGTCCAGTTCCACCAATGGACCGAATGTACGCAAAACAAAACCTCCCCGCGCAATGGCGCCCTCGTCCAAGGTCCGGCGCGCTGTGCGTTGGCGAACAGACTTGGCCGGACGATGGGATATTGCCGCTGTCTTTCTGTCTTATCCGAATGTTTTCCCGACCGCCAGCGGCAATGCTTTTGCCATTGCCGCTCACTTTCCCTAGTTCGTGGAATCGAACAGTTCGTTGACGTTGCTCTCGCCCAGGCCGCTAACGGCGCCTTTGTTCAATTCCACCTGCCTGGCCTGCCAGAACGCGGCTTTTAGACCCGTGTAGTAGTCGACCGAATTCTCACGCAATTCGTCGATGGGATGTAGCAACTCTTCGCGGCGGACAACGGTACGGGTGCCGGCAACGCCCAGATTTTGCAAGGTCGTCAGCAGATAAGACAACGGCTGGAAGAAAATATCCACCGCCCGGCCGACGCCGCCCCTTGTGCTCATCGGCCCCAACAGCGGCAGCACCAGATAAGGTCCCGCACCGATGCTGTAAGAATGCAGGGTTTGGCCGAAATCCGCATGGTGCCGTTCCCAGCCGAAACTGGCAGCGGGGTCGAAAAGGCCAAGGACGCCTATGGTGGAATTGACGCCGAACCGGCCCAACGTGACGCCTGCATCCTTGAAGTCGCCCTGTAACAGGTCGTTGGCGAAGATGACCGGAGCATCCAGATTGAGGAAAAAGCGTCGCACGGCGTTAATGGCCGGGTCTGGCATGACTGTGTTGTAGCCCAGGGCGATGGGACGCAGCAAAACCAGATCGATGGTGTCGTTTAGAGCAAATATGATCCGGTTCATGGGCTCCAGCGGATCATCGATTTCGTTGAAATCTTCCTCTTCGCTGCCCAGTCGCGGTCCTTCGCGTAAGACGCGGCGGGATGATGTGCCGGGCTGGTAGACCTGCGCGGTCTGCGTTTCGGCCGGCGCCGTACCCCCGCTGACAATGGGCTGAATGGACGTCGGCTGTGCAGGTGCCGGCTGAACGACCTTCGCCGGGGCAGGTGCCGCGCTGGTCGCGGGCACGGCCGCGGCTTGCCGTTGTTGTGCTGTCTGCTGGGCACCGACGCGCGTTGCCAAGTTCGTGGCAGCGGCAATGCGATCCGCGAAGCCCGGATAGGAGGCCTGGACGGAGCGGATGACGAACATTTCGCCGCCGGGTGCCGCGGCTATGGCCTGGGCCATAATTTGTTCCAAGGCTGCAGGATTCTGCGCGATGGCCGAAGCGGCCCAGGCGGCGACCCGTGCGGCATGGTTGTTGATCATGCGTCTAGTTGGAGCGGCCCGCTGAACGGTTTGCAGTACAGGCCGGGCCTGCACCGGCGCCCTGGCCACGCCGAAGCCGGCGGCATGGGCGATCTGGCTTGCGAAACCGGGAAAGGCTGCCATGGCATTTTGCGCGATCTGGGGGGCGATACCTGGCGCGGCGGCGGCGAGCCCGCGAATCATTGGATCGATCTGTCCGGGGCGCTGGATCAGAAACTGCGTCACCAACGGCGACAATGCCGCCATGACCTGGCGCTGGCGCACCGCTTCATTGCGGGCGCCGAGGCCGGCATTCTGCGCGGTGGCTGCGAAATAGTCCCGAAAAGCAGCGGCCTGATCGGCTGAATTCTGTGCCGCGGCCTGTGGCGATCCGTACAGAGCGGCGAAAAGCACAACCGCCGCCAGCAAACCCCGCATTACAACCCCCTCCGCCACTACAGGACCGGACTAGATTAGTGCGGAAAGGGTGCCCGGGCCAAGTGCCAACCTGAGAGCACCAATACGGCGCACTCGCGTAACAGCCGCTACCGTTGATCCTCGATTTTCGGCGTAAAGCTATCGGCGCGAGCCTCACCCTCCCGGCGCTGATCGGGGCTGAGGCGCTTGATCAGTGCGGTGACATTCTCCTTTGCCCGCTCGTGGCCCTGGCGGGCTGCCAGAGTGGCCCATTTGAAGGCCTCTGTGAGATCCTGTTTGATCCCCTGTCCCCGAACATAGCGCGTCGCAAGGTGGCTCTGTGCCTTGGCATAGCCCTGCCTGGCGGCCCGGTGAAACCATTTCACTGAAAGCGTGTGGTCCTGCTCTATGCCATCGCCGTCCCGATAGGCCTTGGCCAGATTGTACTGGGCCTTGTCCAGACCGCCTTTTGCTGCGGCCAGGTATAGCGCAGCGGCTCGTTCGGCATCCTTTGCAACGCCCAGTCCATAGTGATACATCTTGCCGAGGGTGTAGCGGCTTCGGTTCAGGCCGCCTTCGGCCGCGCGCTGCAGCCAATGAACCGCGTCGCCATAGCTCTGTGCCACGCCATCGCCTGAAATATACGCATTTGCGAGGTTGTGCTGAGCGAGGCGGAAACCGTTCTGGGCGGCCTCGCGCCACCAGCGTACGGCCTGGGTTCGGTCCTGAACCACGCCCTTGCCCTGATCGTACAGGATGCCCAGGTTGTATTGCGCCTTGGTATGGCCGGCCTCCGCCAAAGCCAGCCATTCCTTGGCCGCGATGGCGAAATCACCTTTCTCGTAGGCCGCATAGCCGGCCTGGAAATCGGCGGCGCGAACCGGCATTGGCGCATTGAAGAGGATTAGGACCGCAAACAGTATGCAAAACAACGATGGGGACCGGCGAAGAATTCTGGCAGCCATATCTATCTCTATTCCTCTGCTGACCTAGGACGTCACGCCAAATTTCTCTGTTCGGGCACGTAGCGCCTGCAACAGGCCCTGCATACCCTGTTTGCGCACCACGGCATTGAACTCGGATCTCTGGGTCACAGCCATGGAGACCCCTTCCACCATGATGTCGATAATCCGGTACTGGCCGTCTTTGGGCCTGACCCGCCAGTCCGCTTTGATCGGCGGCCCGCCCGGACGCACAATCTTGGTCCGCACAAGGACGTCCCGTTTGCCGGCCGTCTTGGCGCCGGAGACGGCGAAGGTCTCACCGGAGTAACCACCTAGGCGGCGGCTGTAGGATTGCAGGATGAACTCTGTGAATAATGTCACATAGTCTGTTCTTTCCTGTGGCGTCGCCCGGCGCCAATGTTTGCCCAATACGAAGCGGGCGATGAAGGGCATATCAAAGCCGGTGGCTAGTAATTCCCGAAATTCTGCTTCACGGGCAGACAGCTTGCCGTTGCTGGATTGAAGAATTGAGATGGCCCGTTGGGCCAGAGCCTTGATAAAGGCCGCCGATCCTTCTACCGCCTCCGGAGACGCGGCAGCGAGCAGCAGGCCCGGCACTGTCAGGGTCGCGCCCGCGGCTAGGCCGCCCCGTATGACTGTTCGACGTGATCGCAAAATTCCTCTCCCCGCTTATTGCTTTGTGGGTTTTCCGGATCTGATCAATAACCGCTTTGAAATTTCAGACGGCTATACCGGTCTTCTGACTGCAAGACCAATTCAAAGGCATAAGATTCGCGCAGCAACGTCAGGGGAATACCGACACCAGCACGACCGACGGCCCAGGCGTTACGGTAGAGTTCGACCATGGTGCTGATTGCCTGTCCGTTCACTTTGACGATGACGTCGCCGACCTGCACGCCAGAACGTTCGGCAGGGCCGTCGTTCGCCAGGCCGATCACTTCGACCCGGCCTTCGGTCTCCGCCGTGAACAGACCAAGCCAGGGCCGGTACGAGGCCTCGGTACGTCCATCGCGCAGCATTTCCGCCAAGATCGGCGTCAACATATCGATCGGCACGAACATATTGCCGCTACGCCGCTCGTCTTCGTTGACCGCGTCCTCGACATAGAGGGAGCCGACCCCCAACAGTTTGCCATCCTGACCAATCAAGGCGGCGCCGCCCCAGTTCGGGTGGGCCGGCGCCGTAAATATGGCTTCGTCCAGCAGATATTCCCAATAGCCGGCGAATTCACGCTTGCTGACGACACGGGCGCCGATAGCTGAGCCTCGACCACCGTGACCCGCGACAAGAACGCCAGCGCCAACCGCCAAGTCATCTGATTTGCCAATGGAGATTGGCGGCAAATGCAACGGCTCCAGCGCCCTGACCAAGCCAAAGCCGCTGTCGTAGTCATACGCCGCCATTTCCGCCGCTATGATGCGTCCATCGGCCGTCGCCAGACTGATTGCCATGGCCTCGACGATCAGATAGCCGATGGTCAAAACCAGGCCGTTCTCGTCGATGACGATGCCGTTGCCTTCCCGTTCCGTGCCTAGGAAAGGCGCCGTATAGCCGTCTTCGGGCACTTCGGCATGCAGGCGGACAACCGCCGAAAGCGCAGTATCCACATCGAAGGGAAGTTTCGCCGCGTCCTCGGTGCCGGTCAGTGCCGCCGCGAACGGCCCGGACAGCAGCTCCTTAGCATGATGGCCGTTGACCTTTTCCAAATCACTCATTTGACTCACGCCATTTCCCGTTCTGCCATGGCTGCGAATGGCCAAGATTTGCGGCACAGGCTAAACTAGGCTGGCCGGGCGACCAATGGGGAAATTTAGCCTCTGTGTGATTCCGGCCTATTTGGTTTCCGCGACGAAGACGCCGTCCCACTCCGGCTCAGGTGGGTTCTCCAGGAAAAAGTCGATGCGTTCGTCGTACATGTCATAGAGTTCACTGAAGCTGCCGTCCGCGCTGCGGCAGCGTTTCACCAAATCCCGGGCCTTTTCCCAGTCCTGGTGCCTGTAGGCTGCCAGCATCTGGTTGTGCTGGTCCTTCAAAGCCTTGAAATCCTGCCGGTCGAGCATGTCTTCGCGGCCTACAACAGTATGGATCCTGACCGCCTCTGCCTTACCCTTGACGGCGATCAGATCCAGTTCGAGCGTCGCGAACTTGTCACTCACCTGCTCTTCCGTGTCTTCGCCGATAACGATGCCGACGCCATAATTCTTTGACTGACCCTCGAGGCGGGCGGCCAGGTTGACCGCATCGCCCAGAACGGAATAGTCAAAGCGCTGCTCGGAACCCATGTTGCCGACCACGCAATCGCCGGTGTTGATGCCGACGCCTACGTTCAAGGGAATATATTTTTCGCCGCTTTCCTCTGCCTCCGCTTCCCGCACCTTGTTCAGGGCTTCCAACTCCTCGAACATCACAAGAGCTGATTCGCAGGCATGTTCCGGGTGCTGTTCGTCGTCCAGCGGGGCGTTCCAGAACGCCATGATGCAGTCGCCCATATACTTATCGATGGTGCCCTGGCGGGCCAGGATGGCGTTGGTCAGGGGCGTGAGGAAGCGGTTGATCAATCTGGTCAGGCCTTGCGGATTACTCTTGAAGGTTTCCGAGATCGAAGTGAATCCACGCACATCGCAGAACAGGAATGTCATGTTGCGGCTTTCGCCGCCGAGGCGCAGACGATCTGGCTCGTCAGCTAGCTGCTCGACCAGGGCCGGCGATAGGTACTGACTGAAGGCGCCACGTACCCGTTCCCGTTCGGCCTCTGTCTGCAGGTATAGGATTGCCGAAGAGGAAAGATATACGGCCAGGACAGCAATGCCCGGATATATTGGGTCTACCATCATCAGCTTGTCGGTATAGAGGTACCAACTTAGTGCGATGGCGCCGACGACCACGCCGAAGGATATGGAGGCCCCGGGCATGGCGCCGAACCTAGGCGTCAGCCCAATCAGGATCAGACCCATAACCAAAATGGAAATGATCTCCATCCCTTCAGCCCAATCCGGCCGCTCCATGAAATGGCCAGAGAGAATTTGTTCCGCGGTCTGAACGTGCAGTTCAACCCCAGCCTCTGCCGGATTTAGTGGTGTCGCCCGCAAATCCTTGAGACCCGCCGCCGAGGTGCCGAAGAACAGAATCTTGCCTGCGACCAGGGACGTATCGAAATCATCCTCAAAGACCTTCCACAAGGGTATCACGCGGTCTTTCGATGGCGTGGCAAAGTGCACCCAAAAACGGCCCCGTTCGTCGACAGGAAACTCAATATGTCCCACCTTGATGTTGTTCAAACCCGTGGATTGACCAAAATTCTCTTCCTGATTGGCGCCGGACGATTTCAGGATATAGCTTGAGGCACCTTGAAAAACCCGCAATGCCTCCATGGACAGGCTGGGGTAAAGCTGCTCGCCGATGCGCATGAATGTGGGCACGCGCCGGATGATGCCGTCTGGTTCCGGGGCCAGATTGAAACTTCCCACCCCCGAGGCCGCCTCTTCAATTCCGCTTAGGTTCACCACGGCGCTGTCATAGGCGTTGAGAAACGGCAGCGGGTCATCCCCGGCGACGGCAAAGCCGGCCTTGACCCGTGGCGCGACCTTCTCGGCAACGTCGTCTGTCAGGACCACGCCGGCCACCACGCCGATATCTTTCGCCGCATCACGAATTTGGGCGATCACATTGGCGAAGGAGTCGTCATGGTCGGGAATGGCTTCCAATATCGATTCAGATATGGCCCTGGCGCCAGGGGAAAGCGCTTCGAGATCAAGTTCAGGCTGGTTCAGCCAAATTGAAAGCGCTTGTTTCGGCGAGGTCCGATCCGGTTCGGCGAACACGGCATCGAAGGCGACCACTCTGGCACCGGCGTTGAAAACACGTACCAGCATTTCCGCCAACAAACTGCGAGGCCAGGGCCACTGCGCGGTGCGGGAGAGGGTGTCGTCGTCGAGATCCAGCACCGCGACAGGAACCTCCTGATACTGGCGCGGATGCAACTGGTTATAGAGGTCGAACAGCTTCAACTGGAAAACCTGCAGGAACTGCGGGTTCTCCACACGAAGGCTCATGGCCGCAATCAACAGCAGGGTTGGCAGCAGGTACACCATGTGACGTTTAAAGAAACGCGTGGCGCGGACCATGAGCTAGTCCTTTAGGCGGCGATGGATTTTGTTCATGCCCTGATGTTTCTTGGCCAACAGTGACATGAGGTCCGGGTCGAAGTGGGAGACCGGATCAAGCCGGTCATCGCCCTTCAACATGATGTCGATGGTTTTCTTGTGGCTGAAGGCCGGCTTATAGGGCCGCTCGGAACGCAGGGCATCGTAGATGTCAGCGATCGCCACGATGCGCGCGCTAAGGGGTATGTCTTTGCCGGCGGCATTCAGCGGGTAGCCGCTCCCGTCCCATTTCTCGTGATGGTACAAGGCAATTTCGGCTGCCATGTTCAAGCGTGGCGCCGTTTCCAGGATCTGGTGGCCATAGATGGGATGCTTGTCCATCTCGGCCTTTTCGTCATCGTCAAGGCGGCCCTTTTTCTTCAACACCGCGACATCGACGCTCATCTTGCCCACGTCGTGCAATTGCGCCGAATAGCGGATTTCGTCGCAATAACCTTTTGGCATGCCGTGTTCTTTGGCCAGGAAATAGCTGTACTCGTTGACCCGGATAATGTGGTTGCCGGTCCCTTCGTCATGTATTTCCGAGGCGCGCGCCAACAGTTGGATCGAAAGCATGAAGGCTTCTTCGGTTTCTGCCTGCAGCGCGATCACTTGTGCCCGTTGTTCGGCCAGTTGCTGGTTTCGCTGACGCAGGCGGGCGTTCTTCTGCCGGATATTCTCCAGCATCGCGGCGCGTTCGATGAAAGTTGCCAGGACGTTGCCGATAGGCGTGATCAGTTGCACCTGTTCGGCGCCGAAAGGAATGGGATCATCCTCGCCTGCGGCACGCCGGTTGATCAGCTGCACCACACCGATGACCTGTTCCTGATAGTTCTTCAACGGAAAACAAAGCACGGATTTTGTGTGGTAGTTCGCCCGTTCATTGTCGGGGTTGAAGCTGTAAGGTTTGTTGATCGGTATCTTGTAGACGTCATCGATGCGGACCGCCTCGCCCGAGGCAGCGACAAACCCTGAAATGGTCTTGGTGGTGATGGGTACGATGAAATCGCTGCTGCCGATACGCACCACGTCGTTTTGCAGACTGATCGGTTCCAACCAGCGCAACTGGCCTTTCTTGCGGACGATGAAAATCGTTCCGGCCTCGGCGCCCGTCATCATGCGGCTTTTCAGCAGCACCTTGTCCATCAATTGGCGCACCGACTGGCGGGGCTGTTTCTCCACGAATTCCAGGAATTCGAGCGCCTGGTCAGAAGCCGTCATATCCCCTACCCGAAAAAAGCCGAATGCCGGCATCTATGATGATGTTGGGCACTAAAATCGATACGGTTTGACTGTACTCTTTCTAACTATTCCGGTTCAAGACGGGTTCGCGTGCTGCTTCGGTGTCAAACCATGCGCTGGAGCCGTTCGACCAAATAGTTGCTTTTGTCCAGAATTTCCGATGGCGTCAGGCGCAGGACCTGGTAACCACGGCCGGCCATGATCTCGTCATGGTTCCGTTCAGCCTCCAACTCATGCTCGCCCCTGATACTTTCAAGAGGCGCCGCGATCTCTACGTTATAGCGGCCGCCAAGAGGGGAAACCAATCGCACGGCCAGGGTCTGTTCGCCCTCGGTTACGTTGCATTGGAAGGGATAGCCGGCGGTGAGGAGCATTTGCCGCAGTGCCGGCCAAGGATTGATCGGTGCTTCCGCCTTTTTGTCGCCAAATGCCTTTTCGTACCTGATCTCGAATTCGTCGGCGATTAATTCGCCGTTTTCGTCAAATGCAGGCGGATCCTCGGCAAAACCGGACAGCGCCGCGCAAAGGCCGCCGATTTCAATGCAAACATCCCGGTCGCCGACAATGTGCAGGCCCAATCGGGCCGCGCCGACCACGTCATGGTAAAGATCATCGGCGCCCGCGAGGGCCGCATTCAAAGCCTCGGGCGCATCGGGCGCCAAACCGGGAAGCAGGACAATGAAATCGACCTGCCGGCCCAGGAACAAATCCGGCGTTGCGACGGTAATGCGTTCGCGTACGTTTTCGGGAAACTCGGCGCGCTTGATGAATTCGCGAATCTGCTCCGCTTGCGCCGGAATGGGTGTGGCGATGCCAACGGAGCGGCGGGGCATGCCACGGAAAATGCCTGCATCGACCCAGGATCGAATGAGCTTTTCAGTTTCCTTGACTTCCGATTCGTTGATCGTGTTGCTGCCGGCAACCGTCATGCGGCCTCTGACGTGGTGCCATTGTATGCCCAGTTGATTGACCGGCGCGTCCGAGCGCAGCTTGCGGAAGTTGGTCTGGACGACCATAGCGTTGTCGTAGAAGGTCGACGACAGGTACTCCGCGATGCGGGGGTGCGATCGGTAATGTTCCAACAACTGGTAAATCACGTTGGACGAAGAAAACAATGATGCGAAGTTGCCTATCGCGGTCATGCTGGCCGGCATCAGTTCAGCCTTGGCGGGCTCGTGGCTGAACTTACGCTTCGCTTCCCAGTCGGGTGGCAACGGCGTCGGACGGCTCTCATGGCGCGCGGCGCCGAACACTGCACCCCGTTTGCCGCGGTAAAGCACCGGCAGTACGACACCTAATTCGCTTTGATCCGCCTCATCGACAATCACCAGATCGAAATAGGCTGGCTCCAGCGGCAAGGCTTGACCGGTTTCATCCAGGGTTGCGGTCCAGACCGGTAGCTGCGCTGCGAGTATGCCGACCGCCTGTGCGAGCCGGGCGGAACGGTGCGCCTTGGTCTCGTTGACGTCGCCTTCGTTGCGTTTGTCAATCAGGTCAAAAAACGTAGCGATCTGATGCTCGAGGACAGCGGGATCGTCTTCCAGTTTGTCTGTCCAATAGTCCCGGTACAGTTCGCGCACGCCGGAGATTTTCCGCGCAGATTGGTTCATGGCCTGCAATTCCAACGTGCGGCAATCCTTGAAACGAATGAGATCGCGGATTGCGGCATCGCGCCTGGCGACGGTCTGGCGCCATTTGAAATAGACGCCCAGCACTTCCAGGCCCGCGGCGATGCCGTCCAAGGCGTCTTCGCCGGCCAGGGCCTCCGTCGCCGGTTCCGCAATGACCGGCGGTATCTTCTTCACGGCGGCGCGAATCTCTGTCAGCAACTCGCCCCGGCCGTCGTTTCGGGACAGCATGCCCTTCATCATTTTGCCGATGCCGGCACTCTTTTCGCCAGACAGAACGGCGAATTCCTCGCGCCATTCCTGTAATTTCTGTCGGTTGGGGCAGGGCGTCATCCGCCGTGCAGGGGGCAATTGTCCCAGGCCAAGCTCCAGGGCTTCCAAGCGTACCAGGGCGCTCAATTCATTGACTTTCGCGTGGGCGGCGCGCAGCGGATCAACGCCTTCACTGTCGGCGGCGGGCAGGCGGTCCAATTCCTCCATGTCCTTGATCGTCGGTTTTTCGCGGCTGGATGAGGATTTGTCCGCCTTCTCCTTGCCACCGTCGGGATCGTTCTCGTCGTATTCCTCCGATTCGGGCCGCTGAATCTCTCGCAGGGTTTCGGTCAGCGCGTCGCGGCAAGCTTCGTTGACCTGCGTATCGCCGACCCGCACGACCGCCGATTTTTTGCGCCCCACCCAAGCGTTTAAATGCTTGGTCATGGCATCGACGGTTTCCCGACGCCGGGCGGTATAGAGGACGCTCTGCCCGTTCATCACAGCGGTGGCGATGAGATTAACGACAGTCGCCATCTGACCGGTGCCCGGTGGTGCCGTCGCCGCGATAAGCTGGTGTGACATGCCGGCACGTACGGTCTGGGTCTGGCTATAGCCCAGTCGATGCATGTCGAACACCATGGGGCTGTCGAGGTGGGGCTGCCCGTCACTATTGGCCGTATCAGCGGCGCTGGCGCTTTGGATTGCGCCGAGCGAGGTCGTGGCGATGCGTGATTGCGCCTCGGCGTTGCTGAGGTCGTTTAGGTCCCGCAACAGCGCCAATATGGATGGAGCCATGGTGCCAGAAGCCAGGATAGGCCGGTTCCGCCATTGCATTCGGCCCAGCGCGCCGGGTGGGGCAATCTCGTCCAGGGCTTTGGGATCAAACCGGCCTGCTGTCAGCTTCAGTTTTTGCGCCACAAGGGTCAGTTTATCGGCAAACGGCATACTTGGGTCGGCTAGCTTGTGGGCAAGACCATTGATCTGCAACGGCTCTACGCCTTGATCCTGCAGCAAAGCGCAATTGACCTTTAGGTAGCCTTCGGTGTTGGGACAAATCTTGTCGTCCTCAATCTTTGCCCGCATCAGGAAAAGGGGCCGTACAGCGCCGTCGGCGTACTGCAAATAGGGATATCCGTAGCAAAGCAGCGAAGCGCCATAAGTGGACAGGAACCGGCCAACATTATCGTCGTTGGGCAGGTGCGCTGCCTGGTTGTTATTCATGAAGATGGATTCGGCCGAAAATGGCAGTTCAATATAGGCTGGTATGCCTTCCGCCAGGGGGACGCGGAGTTCGTGCAGGCGTTCTTCCTCGATCGCCCAGCGGCAGGAACGCAACAAAGATGACAGATCGATCCCCGGGGCGATTTCATGCACCGTCCCGGCCGTTTTGGCTTGCTTGGCTTCGTTCGATACTGTGGCCTGTCTGGCAGGCTGTGCCATTCCGCAACCCCGGATAGAGTAGTTCCCTGGTGAAGGAGGACGTGGACCCTACCGACCGCGCCCGCCTCGAGGAAAATCTAGGGGGATTCGGATAACGTTTGGTTAACCGCGACGCAAAAAGGCCGGCGCCGCTGTGGGCGCCGGCCAAAAATGCCGCAAAATCGCCGAATAAGGCTCTACTTCGTGGCCTCTTTCATGTACGCGATGACGTTGTCGCGCTGCGACTTTTTCTTCAGCCCCGCAAAGGCCATTCTCGTCTTCGGCACCAGCTTCTTCGGTTTCGTCAAATACTGGTCCAAATAGTTATCGTCCCAGACGATTCCTGAAGCCTTCATGGCCTTGGAATATTTGAACCCTTCCACGCTTCCGGCCTTGCGCCCGAACAGACCATGCAGATTTGGGCCAACCTTGTTCTTGCCGCCGGCATTCAGAGTGTGGCAGGCCTTGCATTTCTTGAACACTTTTTTGCCCTTCTTGACATCGGCGGCATCGGCCGCGCTGAACGTCAGGGCCATGGCCATGGCGGCAAAAACCACCGGCAAACGAAACTTCCGCATCTGGATCTCCTTACGGGGTGATAAGCGAATGAATACAGTGGCAGGCGCCACGCGCGCCCTTCCTAGCACAAGCGCCCCGAACATGGTAGCGACCGATCGTCGCGCTTGAAAAACTCGAATCATGACCTATTCGCAATCGCTGCAGGCTTCCGTGGGCAGCGCCCGGCCCAGCCATCCGGCCCCTTTGTTGTTGCCGAGCATGCCTTCACTGATGTCGAGAACCTGCGTGTAGCCGCGTTTCTGCAGCAGGTTGGAGGCATATTTCGAGCGCACACCGGCGGCGCAGATGAGGGCGATCGGCTTGTTCTTGTCACCCTTGGTGAGTTTGGCGATGCGGCGCAGGAATGCCGTAGGTCCGCGCGTGAAGTGCACCGTGGCCCGCTCGGCGCCGGCAGGAAGGCCGGTATCGCGCCATTCATCGGGTCGACGTACGTCGATGATTGTGACCTCGCCTTCAAGGGCCATACGGTGCGCTTGATCAGGGGTGATCACGGTTTGAGCCGTGGCAACGCCGGCAAACATGCAAAGGAGCACCGCCAAGGCAGGAAAAATGGATGCAAGGTTGATTTTCATGCGCCTCATCCCAGAAATAGCGGTTCATAGCCTATTCGATATGGTGCTGTCGGGTGTTCATCATCGAATCAATATCATGTGAGCCTATTTGCCCTCTGTATCTGGCACCATTTGTCGCAGTGTTTGGGCTGTAGCGAAACTATATACATATATAGAATGAGAGTGGGGCGCAGAGGATTGCCTTGCTCCAGGCTGAAAACAAAACCGAAAGGGCCGCACCATGCTCGCGAAAGATATCATGACAGCCAATGTCGTAACTGTTCCACCTGAGATGACTGTGGCGGATATCGCGCAAGTGCTCATCGACAATCGGATCTCCGGCGTACCCGTGGTCGACGGCGCCGGTAAGCTGGTCGGCATGGTCAGTGAAGGCGATCTGCTGTTGCAGGCCGGATTGCGCGGCGAGCGCCGGCGGTCGTGGTGGCTTCGCCTGTTCTCGAGCCCGGAAGATGACGCCAAGGATTTCGTCAAGCGCCATGGCGGCACCGCAGCCGATATCATGACCACCGAAATCGTCAGCGTTACCGAAGGTTCGCCCACTACGACCATTGCCCGGCTGTTGGAAGACAATCGCATTAAACGGGTGCCCGTGCTGAGAGACGGTAAATTGGTCGGTATCGTTTCCCGGGGCAATCTGCTACAAGCCCTGGCCGGCCATCGCGATGACGGCCCGGGAGAGCCGACCGCCAATGACCGCACTATTCGTGAAAACGTCTATGAGTCATTAGGCAGCAAGGGCTGGGCCAGCCACGGCACGACCAATGTCATTGTCACTGATGGTGTGGTAGAGCTTTGGGGCTGGGTCGAGACTGAGGCCGAGCGTGAGGCGATGTTGGTGGCGGCGAAGGAAGTCGCCGGCGTGCAGGAGGTGATTGACCACTTGGGCGCGGTGCCGGCGGGAACCTAAACGTCATTTGCCGCTTGCGGCTGCAGATGACGCCGAATATGGAGGTCACATGCAGCAGGGTCGGCAAAAGGACGGTGCGGCGAAAAAAACCCAGACGAGGCGCCGGAAACGGAATAAGAGCCCTGAAGAGCCGATCGAGGCCTACAACTCCCAGATCAAGCTGGGCATTCTTGCCGCGCCGTGCGTGCTTGTCGGAGTTTCGGCCCTGATTGCGGCACTGACTGGACAGGATATCCTAGGCGGCGGGCGGATGTTGCATTTCGGCGCCGCCCTTATTGGCGGGCTGACGGCGTTCACGCTGCTGCAGATGGCCTTTGATAGAAAGCCGGTACTGGTGATTGACGAGGAAGGCATACGTTGCCGCCGGCCCGACGTGGGACTGATCCCCTGGCCGGCGGTGGTGGGTTTGGGCACCTCGAAGGCGACTTTGCTGCGCCGGGTGCTGATGATTGCCGTGGATGAAACGGAATTGAGCGAACAGGCATCCCGCCACATGCGTCGCCGGGTTGGTTTATTCTCGGCGTTCTCGCCCCAGATCGCAAAATTTGAAGGGCAAATGCGCGGCTGGCCGTCGATCCATGTGCCGATTTCCTACTTCAGCATTTCGCCGAAAGACCTGGAGCAGCAAATCGCCGAAAAGGTTCATTTTTACGGGAAGTAAGCTGCCGCATTGGCAAAGAAAAACCCCCGGCACTTTGCCGGGGGTTTTGTTTCTTCAGCTTTGGCGGCTTCGCTAACCCTTGCCGCCCAAGCCGATTTTTTTCATATCGGTTTCCTGCTCTTCCAGGACCATACGCTTGTAACCTTCGACGCCGCCGCCCTGGTCTTCGGGCCATTCCAGCGTCATCAGTTCGAAACGCATCTCCTTTGGCCCGAACAGCACCAAAACGGTTTGCAGCCAGACCGCGATGCCCGAGGCAAGTGCGACGATCAGGCCTACGCCCAAGACCGTCTTGATGATCCAGCGATGGCTGAGGCCCACCAATGAGGCCGAGATCTCGTTGGTCACAAAGGAATCGTAGGTGAAGATATAGCAGAAATAAATCACCACGATGGTGTAGGGGATCATGAAGAAGGTGGTGCCGATAAACTCAATAAACGCCTGAACCTTGGTCTGCAAATGCATCCGCACCAGGTCCACCCTCACGTGACGATTGCGGGTAAAGCCATATCCCAACACCAAGGAGAACAGCACCGTGTGAGAATGCCATTCCAACTCCTGCAACAGGGTGGATTGGAAGTACCGGCTGACATTCGCAACCAGCCAGGCCTGGATATCAAACGGCGTGCCCGTCAGTTTGCGGGTGAACACATCCCACATGGTGATGATCACCAAGGGAAGGATGAAATAGGCGCCCTTTTGGCCCCACCATTCAACGAAGCTCCTAAGCCGCACAGCCGTTACGACCAAGGGGTGTGAACTGTCCTCGCGGGTGGCGATTGTTGATTCTGCCATGTCCCAGTCTCCTCCTTACTCGTAAACCAATCCTGGTAGCCACAACGATATGTCGGGCCAGATCAACACCAATATGACGCCGAACAATTGTATCAGCACGAATGGTATAATGCCGATGTAGATATTCCTGATATCCACTTCTTTGGGCGCAATACCTTTCATATAGAACAATGCGAACCCGAATGGTGGAGTTAGGAACGAGGTCTGCAGGTTGATCGCCACCAGAACGGTGAACCAGTACACCACTTCCTCGTCTGCCACGTGGCCGGCGAAGTCAAGTTCAGCCACCAACGGTGCAAACACGGGCAGGACGATCAAGGTGATTTCCACCCAATCCAGGAAGAAGCCCAGGAAAAACACGATCGCCATGATCAGGAAGAGCAGGGCCCAAGAGCCCAGGCCGGCTTCCAGGATCATTTCTTCAAACACATCGTCGCCGCCCAGCGAGCGGAAGACGTAGGCGAAGCAAGTCGCCGACATCACGATGAAGAAGATCATCGCAATGGTCAGACCTGAAGATTGGCAAACGCCCTTGACGATGTCCCATTTCAGGGTGCCCTTGAAGACGGCAATCACCATAGCGCCAAAGGCACCCACGGCGCCGGCTTCCGAAGGGGTGGCCCAGCCCAGCAGGATCGAACCCTTGATGAAAGCGATCAGGAACACCGGCGGGAAGAAGCCGCGGACCAGAAGCGGGCCTAGCTCGTTCGAAGGCACGTATAGCAGATCGGGCGGCAAAGGCGGCGCGATGCTAGGCTTTACCGTGGCCCAGCCAGCGACGAAAATCAGATATAGGGCTGCCAGAACCAGGCCCGGCAGGATTGCCGCCATGAACAAGGTACCCACCGAAATCGACAGCAGATCGGCCATGATGATCAGCATGATCGATGGCGGTATCAGAATACCCAGCGTGCCAGAGGCCGCGATCACGCCCGTTGAGAGCGATTGCGCATAACCTTGGCGCAGCATCACCGGCAGGGCCAACGCCGTCATCATGGTCACCGAGGCACCGATGATACCGGTCATGGCGGCCAGGATGGTGCCCATCACTGTGACCGAAAGGGCCAGTGCGCCCGGCACTTTCCGCAGCAGCACCTGACAACAGTACAGCATCTCGTTGGCGATGCCGCTTCGTTCCATCATCGTCCCCATAAAGACGAATGTTGGAACCGCGACAAGCACGAGGTTTTCCGCTGCCATGCCCCATATTCGCGGCATGAAGTTGAAATATTCAATGATCTTGAAGGTTTCTAAGCCATAGCCGAAGAGGCCGAACAGGATCGCCAGGCCACCGAGTATGAAGGCGACGGGATAGCCCGTGAAAAGCAAGATCGCCAGACTGACAAACATAAAAATTGGAAGAAACTCAGCAATGAATTCCATGATCAAATATCCGTAACTATCCTGCCGCGCATGTTCTCGTGCCCTATCAGACGATATCTCACGATGTTTTGGAAGTTTGCCGCGTGCTCCTCGCCGTCACCATTTTCTGGAGATTCTTGGGGGGTGCGGTTCTCGTTCTTAAGCTTACAATATGTACTGGGCCCCGGAAAATCCGGGGCCCAGCTTTATCGCAGTCATGACCCTAAGAGGTCAAGTCCACTGATTAGTCAAGATAGCCGTGATCTTTCCAGATCTTGTACTTGGCACGGAAAGCCGAGTAGCTGGCATACACTTCCTTGAACAGGGGATCCTTGGCGGACTCTTCCTGGACCACCTCGTCCCAGCCCTTTTTCAGCTTGGCCAGATCCGCATCGGACCAGCGGACGGATTCGACGCCCTTTTCCTTCAGCTTGAGCATGGCTTCAAACTGCAGAGCTTCCGAACGTACGAAGGACCAGTTGATGCTGTCGCCGCAAGCCACCGAGATGATCGCCTGCTGCTGCTTTGAAAGACCGTCCCAGCCTGCCTTGTTCATCAGCAGTTCGCCGATCGAGGATTGCTGATGCCAGCCGGGGAAGTAGTTGTACTTGGCGATCTGATAGAAACCCAAGTCAAAGTCGATGGACGGCATGGAGAATTCCGTCGCGTCGATCACGCCACGTTCCAGGGCGGGATAGATGTCCGCACCAGCGAGCAGCTGCGTGGATACGCCCAGCTTGGTCATGACGACCGCGCCGAGGCCGAAGAAGCGCATTTTCAGACCCTTGAGGTCGTCAATGGAGGTGTACTTCTTGCGGAACCAGCCCGAAGTTTCCGGAGCGATCGCGGCACAATGCAGGCCGTGCACGCCATTCTCGTGATAAAGGCGATTGTAGATTTCATCGCCGCCGCCATAGTTCATCCAGGCCAGCAGTTCGCCCGCGCGTGGACCGAACGGCACGGCGGTGAAGAACGAAAGGGCGGGGAATTTGCCAACGTGATAGCCGGCCGTGCCCCACATCGCGTCAATCGAACCGGCCTTAACCGCGTCCCAACCCTGTAGGGTCGGCACCAAAGCGCCAGGCTCGAAGAACTTGATCCTCATGGCACCGCCGGACATGTCCTTGACGATGTTTTCATAACGCTTGGCCACTTCGCCGATGATCGACAGCTTGGAGCCGAAGGCGCTTTGCATTTTCCACTTCAACTTATCGACAGCGAATGCCGAAGTGGAGGTGCCGGCCACGAGTGTCAATGACACAGCGGCGGCAGTAGAAAGTTTAAGTAGACCTTTAAGTCCCACGATAGCCTCCCTGGAACATTTCCGTAGGTTTAGTTGTCAGTCACATTACAATGTTGTTGGGGACGTTACGTCAACGTCTAAATTTCCGATTTGTACGATTTTTTGGCGCTTCTGCCTGAAATTTAGTCAATATCAGCCATCATGACCCAAACAGGCGTAACCTGTTATAGTCAACCGGCAGTAGTCGCCGATTGGAGTCCAGATTGACCAGCGCATTCGAAACAGCAGAAGACGCCGGAAGCGGGCCGAGCAAGAATATCGACGTTGGCGCATTCGACATAATGAATTTGCCGGGCGATTTCGTACCGCGCGCTTACGAATATTTTGCTGCTCTGCGTCAGGAGAGCCCCATCCATCGGAATAGCGATGGTTCGTATATCTTGACCCGCTATGACGATCTGGTCACGGCCTACCGGAACCCGGGCGTTTGGAGTTCGGACAAGAAGGTCGACTTCAAACCCAAGTTCGGCGAGTCACCGCTTTATGAACACCACACCACTAGCCTGGTATTCAACGATCCCCCCGATCACACGCGCATTCGCAAACTATTCCAGGCCGCCTTCACGCGAAAGGCACTTGCCGCGCTGACGCCCCGCATACACAGCCTTGTCGATAGTTATCTGGACCGATTGGAAGATACCCGGGAAATGGAGGTCGTTGACGATTTCTCGTTTCGACTGCCGATGGAAGTGGTCTGCGACATGCTGGGCGTGCCCGGCAGCGACCGTGCATTGATACGCGATTGGGCGCTATTGATCCTCGGTGCGCTGGAGCCGGTCCTGACTGAAAAGCAGTTCCAGGATGGCTGCGATGCCGTTGAAGACTTCAAGGCCTATCTCAGGGACCGGATCAAGGAGTTGAAGGCCAATCCAGATGGCCGGCGCGAGGGCGAAATTCTCTCGGCCCTGGTGGTGGCGGAAGAAGACGGCGAGAAACTGACCGAAATCGAGTTACTGCACCAATGCATCTTCCTGCTAAACGCCGGGCATGAGACCTCCACCAACATGATATCCCACGGCGTGCACGAAATGCTGCGCCACCCGGACCAGGTCGAAAAGCTGCGCAATGACCCTGCCCTGATCGAAACGGCGGTGGAGGAGATCTTGCGTTATCAGGCGCCGATCCAGATCAACAACCGCCGGGCGCTTGTGGATACGGAGCTTTCAGGGGTGCCCATGTCGGCGGGCAGTATCGTGCATCTGATGATCGGTGCCGCGAACCACGACCCGGCCCATTTCCCCGACCCGGAAAGCTTCGATATCTCGCGTCGACCCAACCGTCATCTGTCCTTCGGCTTGGGCATCCACATCTGCGCGGGCAACAACTTGGCGCGCATCGAAGCCGACATCGCCTTCGGCAAACTGTTCCGCCGGTTTCCCACCTTGCACTTGGTGAGCCCGGCGAAACTATCCAACCGGGTCCGCTTCCGAGAGATAACGGAACTCAAAGTCGCCCTTTAGATCAGCTTGGACCAAAGTCCCATCGCCATGCATCAGCCGCTCTTAAGGCCGAATGCAGCGCCCCAGCCGAGACCGGCGGCGGTTCCAGCGCGAGGGTTATATTCGCAGCCGACCCATCCATCGTAACCAGCGGCGTCGATGGCATCGAAGAGGTATGGGAAATTGATCTCGCCTTCGTCCGGCTCCCGGCGGTCAGGCGGATTGGCGATCTGTACATGACCGATGTCGGGGAGGCAGTCCTCGAACCGACGCACAAGGTCGCCTTCCATGATCTGGACGTGATAGACGTCGAACTGTAGCCGCAGGTTCGGCCGCTTGAGTTCCGCCATGATTTCCCGCGCCTGCGTCGTTGTTTGCAGGAACATGCCCGGCACATCACGCTTGCCGTTGATAGGTTCGATCGTCAGGTTCAGATCTAGGGGCGCCAGTTGATCCGCCGCCCATGATAGGTTCTCCCGATATGTGTCTTCGAAGACGGTGCGCTCGGGACCAGCGTCAGGCGCCAGTCCGGCGACGGAATGGATTTGCTTGCAACCCAGTGCCTGGGCGTATTCGATGGCCTGACCGATGCCGTCGCGGTATTCGCCCAGTCTGTCGGGCAGGCAGGTCAGGCCCCTTTCGCCATTGGCCCAATCCCCTGCCGGCATATTGATCAGCACCATTTCCAGACCACCTGCCGCCAGCCATTCCCTGGTGTCCGCGGTGCTCTCACCGTAGGGAAAGAGGCTTTCCACCGCCTGGAAACCGCATTCCGCGGCAGCGGCGAAACGGGCGGGATAGTCAAACTCGGTATACATGATGGCCAGGTTGGCGGCGAATTTCGGCATGTCGGCCCTCGTTTCTTAGTAGCAATTCAGTACCGCCCTATCATCCCTATGCCATTCGGAATCGCAAGTTGCCGTCTTGCCCCTTCATCCCGGCCTATGTCACGTTGGCGCATGGCGGATGGTTGGCTGAACATAACCGATGGCACCGACGGTGGCCTGTTGTTGCGGGCCGGCGGGCACTGGGATGCCCGTAACGTTTCGCATCTGGACCGGCAACTCCGCGATTTAGGAATTGGTGCCGGTGCGCCGTTGGTCCTGGACCTCGCCGCGGTGGAGCGTTTGGACACCGCGGGCGCCTGGCTCCTGCACCGTACCTTGAAGGAATACCGCGAACAGGGTGCCCGCGCCGAATTTACCGGTTTGACGGCGCCCTACAGGGCAATGCTGGAAACCGTTGCGGCCAGCGATCAAGATCACGAACCGCCGCCCCGCCGGCCCTGGGGACTGATCAGCGTGCTGGATCACATCGGCAGCGGCGCCCTCGACGTGATCGAGGAATCGAAACAGCAGGTGGCGTTCTTGGGGCTGATCCTGACCACCCTGGCGGGGACGATTCGCCATCCAGGCCGACTGCGTTTTGTGCCGTTGGTCTTCCATATGGAGAAGGTCGGCCTTAACGCCCTGCCCATCGTCGGTCTGATCAGTTTTCTGATTGGCGTGGTCCTGGCCTATCAGGGCGCGACACAGTTGCAGCGGTTCGGAGCTGAGATCTTCGTCGTCAATCTGATTGCCGTGTCGGTGCTGCGCGAGATCGCCATATTGCTGACGGCGATTGTCGTGGCCGGCCGCTCTGGCAGCGCCTTTACGGCCGAAATCGGCTCCATGGTGGTGAACGAGGAAGTGGACGCCATGCGGACCCTTGGCCTCAATCCGATCGAGGTTCTGGTGCTGCCCCGGGTTCTGGCCCTGGTTCTCACCCTGCCGCTTTTGGCATTCTTCGCGGCCATGATGGGGCTATTCGGCGGCATGCTGATGTGCTGGGGCGTGCTGGAAATTTCACCGGGGCTATATCTCGAACGACTACAGGGGGCAGTGTCGCCATGGTCGTTCTGGGTCGGTATTATCAAGGCGCCGGTGTTTGCGTTCCTAATCGCCATGGTCGGTTGCCTGGAAGGTCTGCGTGTGACTCGCAGCGCCGAAAGCGTGGGCCAGCAGACCACACGTTCTGTGGTCACCAGTATCTTTCTGGTCATCGTCGTCGATGCCATGTTCTCGATCTTCTTCGCCGCGGTGGGGGTCTAGCCATGCCAGAGACCATCATCTCCATCCGCGGTCTGCGTAACCAGTTCGGCGATCAGGTGATCCATGACAACCTGGACCTGGACGTCTATCGGGGCGAAATCCTCGGCATCGTCGGCGGATCGGGTACCGGGAAATCGGTCTTGCTTCGCACCATCACCGGCCTGAACAAACCGGCCGCTGGCACCATCGAAGTGTTCGGCCGGGACCTGGCCCTTCTTTCGGCGGCGGAGCGGGTCGCATTCGAGCAGCGCTGGGGTGTTTTATTCCAGGATGGTGCACTGTTCTCCTCCCTGACGGTGGCGCAGAACATCGAAGTGCCCATGAAAGAGCATTTGGACATGCCGGCCCATCTGCGGGAGGAAATCGCGGCCCTGAAGATCGCCATGGTCGGCCTGCCGCCTGAGGCGGGCTCGAAGTATCCTTCCGAACTTTCCGGCGGCATGCGCAAGCGCGCGGGTCTGGCCCGCAGCCTGGCCCTGGACCCCGATTTGATTTTTCTCGACGAACCCACCGCCGGTCTCGACCCCATTGGCGCCGCCAACTTCGACCAACTGATACGTCAGTTGCAGGAAAATCTGGGCCTAACCGTTTTCATGGTCACGCATGATTTGGACAGTCTGCATGCGATCTGTGACCGGATAGCCGTTTTGGCCGAGAAGCGGGTCTTGGTTGTCGGTCCGATGGCCGATATGCTGCGCCACGAGCACCCCTGGCTTAGGGAGTATTTCCATGGGCCTCGGGCCCGGGCCGCGCAACCGGAACTGCAAGAGGTCGTCGAGTAGATGGAAACCAGGGCCAATCATGTGGTTATCGGGACATTCGTTCTGGTCGTCGTATTTGGCCTGTTCGGCTTCGTTCTGTGGCTGGCGAAAGTGGAGATCGATCAGCAGTTCGCTTACTACCGTATCGTTTTCGACGAGGCGGTTTCGGGTCTCTCCATCGGCGGCGATGTGCGCTTCAACGGCATCCCTGTCGGCACGGTGACGGAGATCAAGATTGACCGCGATGATCCTGGCCGAGTCTCGGTGCTGCTGGAAGTTGATCACGACACGCCCGTCAAGTCGGACACCATCGGCAAGCTGGAACTGCAGGGCATCACTGGCGTTGCCTTTATTCAGTTGAGCGGCGGCACCGCTTCCGCCGGCCGCCCGAAACCAGGGCCTGACGGCGAGCCGCCGACTTTGCAGTCGGAACGCTCGGCGATCCAGGAATTCTTCGCCGGCGCGCCCGAATTGATCAATCACGCCATCATCCTGGTGGATGAACTGACGAAATTGGTAAACGAGGAAAACCGGACGGCCGTTGGTAACATCCTTGGCAATGTCGAGGACCTGAGTGGCCGCCTCGCCAAGCGCGGCCCTGAATTGGAACGCATGCTGGCGGACCTGCAAGAGATTGCGGCCCAGACGAATAGCCTCATGACCCGTCTGAATGGCCTTGTCGACAGCGCCGATGCAACCCTGTCGGTGGCCAGGGGCACTTTGAGCGTTGCGGACGAGGTGATGGAAGGCGATGTGCGCCAGACTTTGCAGGATCTGCGTGACACGGCGGCGGAGTTCAAGGTGGTGGGCAATGATCTGCATCTCTTGATCACCGAAAACCGCGAGGGCCTGGCAGCCTTCACCACGGATGGGCTGCTTGAATTGACCCGGTTCCTGGAGGAGGCGCGGGTGCTTATTTCCTCCGCCTCGCGCCTTGTCGAGGATCTGCAGAGCGATCCGGCGCAATTCCTCTTCGGCGATCAGCAAGGGGGCTTTGAAGCGGAATGACCTTGGTTTCGAGACTGCGGCATCGGACGGCGGCCGGGATTGGCGCCGTGTTGGCTCTGCTGATTTTGGCGGGCTGCGAGGGCATCATACCCAACTTGGGCGGACCGCCCGCGAATCTTTATACCCTGACCCCGAAGAGCACCTTCACCAAAGGCCTGCCGCGGGTGAACTGGCAGTTGGTGGTGGAGGAACCCGTCGCATCGGGCGGCCTGAACGTGGATCGCATCGCCCTTCGCGCTTCGCCGACGGAACTGAAGTACTTCGCCCGGGCCCGCTGGACGGAGCGGGCGCCCCGCATGGTGCAGACGCTGTTGGTAGAAAGTTTCGAGAATAGCGGCGCCATCGTCGCGGTGGGGCGCAAGGCCATTGGCCTGCGGTCCGACTACAACTTGATCACCGAGTTGCGGGAGTTTCAGGCGGAATACTATTCCGCCGACGGCGTTCCTACCGTGCGCGTGCGCCTGAACGCCAAGTTGGTGAAGCAACCTCGCCGCGCCATCGTTGCCTCGCAAACTTTCGAGGCCGCCATGAAGGCGGAGGGCAAGGATATCCAACAGATCATCGGGGCATTTGATGAAGCCCTGGGCAAGGTCCTTCGCCACACGGTGGAATGGGCTGTAAGTCCGCCGTCATAGGATCTGCCCCCGGAAAGATCTTGCCGTCCCGCGTTCTCTGCTTCCTCCAAACAGGAATTGATGCATCCTACGCGCCACGCCCATAGCGTAGGCGGACCAGGGGCGACAGGGGGGAAGGGAGACGTTTGGTGATTTTCTCCACCCGGCGCCGCGCCTTGCCGATAATCGCCGTGCCCGCCAGCCGGCGTTCAAGGAAGGCCCAGGTCTCGGCAAAATCTTCGCTGTCATCATCCAGCCAATAGAGAAGGGTCGCACTATAGACCCCCGCCAGGATGGCGCGCTTGGTGTAGTAGTTGAAATCGACGCTGTCGTCGCCTGCGGCCCGCCAGACGGCATCCACCGTGCGCCACAGACCGGCGATCGCGTCCGGTGCCTGTCCCGGCAGCATCTGCCGGATCAGGGCCCGGCGGATCGCCTCTCGGTGCGGGGCAAGCTGCTCCAGACGCAGGCGGACGATGGCGGCTATCCGTTCCGGCACCCGCCCTTCGTCCAGACTGCGCCTTTCGGCCTCGGTCGCCATATTACGGTCCGCTTCGGCCATGAAGAATTTGAGAAGTTGATTGGCACCACCTGGAAACAAGGTTCGTATTTCTTCTCTATCAAGACCAGCCGCGTTTCCGGCCGCGTGCAACGCCTCTTTGGACCAGCCGTCGAACGGCGCCGACCGCAATGCAGCCGCCAGTACCGCGCGGCGCATTTCGTACCGTCCTTCCGTCACGCCTCATCCTCCGCGCTTTCTGCCTCTTCCTGCGCCCGCTGTTCCGCAATGACGTGCCGCATCTCGGTCTCGAAGATCAGCTTGGTCATATCCGTCATGCGCTGCGGATAGAGGATACCATCCAGGTGGTCGCATTCGTGCTGCACCACCCTGGCATGGAAGCCTTCGACGGTGCGGTCGATGGCCTCCCCCGAAATATCAGTGCCGTGGTAACGCAGATGGTTATAACGGGGGACCTTGCCGCGCAGCCCTGGTACCGAAAGACAGCCCTCCCAATCCTCCGTTATCTCATCGCCCAGGGGTTCGAGGACCGGATTGGCCAGGATGGTCAGACCGGGCTCCTCATCCTCTTCCAGGACGGGAGGACGGAAGATCACCAGGCGCAGGGGGATATGTACTTGCGGTGCGGCCAATCCGACGCCGGGCGCATCGATCATGGTTTCGATCATGTCCTGGGCCAGCTTGCGGATTTCCGGCGCGGTCGGATCGGAAATTTCCTCCGCTCGGCGGCGCAGGATCGGATGCCCCATGCGGGCGATCTTTAGAATTGCCATGGTGGTAATATGGCGTCGGGAAGGCGGGATTGCACGCGAATTAGGATGAACTGGGTGCCAAACGCAATATCCGCCCGTCGCCAGAATCCGTTAGCAGATACAACAGGCCATCGGGCCCTTGGCGTACGTCCCTGATGCGTTCATCCAGATCTTCCAGCAGACGTTCTTCCGCCACGATTTTATCGCCATCCAGAACGAGGCGGACCAGAAGGCGAAACTTCAAGGCGCCGACGAAAAGGTTCCCCTGCCATTTTGGGAACTTTGCCCCTGTATAGAACGCCATTCCAGACGGCGCGATCGATGGATCCCAATAGTAGACAGGCTGTTCCAAGCCGGACTTGTGCGTGCCGACGCCGATCTTGCCACCGGAATAATGGCGGCCATATGAGATCACGGGCCAGCCATAGTTGCGGCCGCCTTGGGGACGATTAATTTCATCGCCGCCTTGGGCGCCGTGTTCCACGGTCCAAAGCTCGCCGGTCTGGGGATGCAATACCGCCCCTTGGGGATTGCGATGACCCATGGACCAGATTTCCGGCCGATGGCCATTCCGTCCCACGAACGGATTGTCCTGTGGGATGCTGCCGTCAGGGTTGATGCGGACGACCTGGCCCCGGTTGATCGACGGATCCTGGGTCCGGTCCGCTTGGCCGCGCTCACCTAGAGTGACGAACAGTTTGCCGTCCGGTGCAAAGACCAAGCGCGAGCCATAATGCCTACTGCCGCTGCTCTTGGGCAATTGCCGGAAGATGACAGACAGATCGGTCAACCGATTGCCGGCAACATCCAACTTCGCCCGTGCCACGGCCGTGCCCGCGCCGCCCTCGCCGGGTTCGGAATAGGACAGATAGATCAGATTGTTTTTCGCGAAAGCCGGATCCAGCGCCACGTCAAGCATGCCGCCCTGTCCCCAGGAATTAACTTTCGGTGCGCCCTTCAAGCGGGGCGATAGATGGCCGTCGGCACCAACAATGCGGACGCCGCCCGGTTTTTCCGTGACGATCATGCTGCCGCCAGGCAGGAAGGCCAGGCCCCAAGGAGAACGCAAACCATCCGTGACTGTCACCAGCCGCAGGTCGTAGTCCTTGCTTTTGAAACGCTCTTCGGCGCACGCGGCCGACAAAGTCGCAATCATGACAAGGGCGGCCATAGCCGCAATGAGGGAACGCGCCATCATCCTATCCGGTAATCTTCTTCCAATACGTATCCTTCGAGGCGAGCTTGTCGCCCCGGAAGGTATAAATGTCCACAGCACGCACGTCGAATGGCCCGCTGTCGCTAAATTCACCCTGCGCCCGATAGGTGGTGAAGACCCTATCGCCGCACTGATACTGTTCAGATTCCGTGAACGTGATTGGTACCTTCAAGCGTTCGGCACGTTCGACAACTGCGGCACAGGCCTCTGCCGGGCCGTGCAGGATGCGTCCGTCGGGGCTGTTGGGGCCTTCATAGAAAATCCAAACGAAATCCGGGGTCACAAGTTCAGATGTCGCCGCCACATCGTTGCCATTGAAAGCTTTCGAGAATGCCGCCAGATGGGCCGATTTATCGTGATCCATCCTTCCTGTCCTAGTCTCCCTGGGCCAGGCTAAGCGCCAGCTTCGGGGCCTCCCGTCCCACCGCCTCTTCCGCCGGAAAATTCAATTCGACAGTGATGCCGTTCGGATCAGCCAGAAATACTTGATAAAGATTCTGCTCGCCGGCCTGCTGCTCGACAAACTCAATATTCCGTGACTGCAGATGCGCCAGGGTGTCAGCCAGACCGTCGGCCCGAAAGGCGATGTGATGAATGGGACGGCCGCCCCGGGCAATCTCCTCCCGGCTCATAGGCGTCCTTTTCTTGGAAGCACTGTCACGGGACTGTGCGATATGAATGACGTCGCCGTCGCCCAGATACAGCCATTTCACCGGTGCGCCGAAATCAGGCGCTTCACCGACGTGAAAACCGAGCACGTCCACATACCACTGCGCTGTAGCCTCCATGTCATCGGCGACGATGAGAAAATGCTCAAGGTGTGAAATCGGCATGTCGGTTGTCCTTCCTGGGGCCAAGACAACGGGCCAGGACAACGGTAAGCCAGGGCGGGGCCGGCTGCAACATGATGTGTGCTTGACCTCGATCAATGGCTATGATTCTAAAGGCACGTATGTTGTCCATCCCACCTCAGACCAAGAGGCCAGTAATGAAATTTTTCGCCGCCATTCCCGCACTTCTGCTTAGTCTTGTTTTCGCCACTCAATCCGTTGAGGCGGGAGGGAGCACGAAGGACAAGATCAGGCAACTCATTGAGATGGATGGTGCCGCTGCCGTGGCCGATGCGGTCATCGATAGGCAGCGTCCCGTGGTGCGGCAGAATTTCCTTGCCGGCAATCCTGGTTCCAGCAACAAGATGGCGGATGCCTATGTAGATGCTTTCGCTGCCGAGCTGACGGCGCGGCGCGACGAATTCATGAACATGATTGTGGACGTTTACGCCAAGTTGTTTACGCCGGCGGAGATCGATGCCCTGTTGGCATTCCATGCTTCCCCGGTGGGGCAAAAAGCCAGGGCGGCGGCGCCTTCTATTCTGGTCGGCAGCCGCGAGGCGGGCACGGCCTGGGGCAAGAAGCACGGCGCCGCGGTCGCTGCAGCGGCCAAGGCGAAGCTGAAAGCCATGGGTTTCGAGGTCAAATAGCTTCTCAAACCGACCTCAGGCATTCAAGAAAGCGGTCCAGTTCCGCGTTCGTGTTGTAATAGTGGAGGCCGAGGCGGTTCATGCTTGTAATGCCGCGTCCGTCCATGTCGATCAGCGTCGTGCTGTTTGACGAGGTCGAGATATTGATCCCTTGATCCGCCATTGCCGCCACCACGTGCTCGGGCTCCACGCCATCGGCGGTAAAGCTGATGATGCCGGATTTCTCCTTGCCTAGGTCCTGAACCGTGACCTTGGGCAAGGCGGCCATGCTGGCACGCAATTCCCTGGCCATACCCTGTACCCGCTCGGCGATGGCCTCCAGCCCGATATCGAGGGCATAGTCCACCGCGATGCCCAGGGCGATCTTGCCGGCGACATAGTTCTCCCAATTCTCGAAACGCCGCGCGTCCGGCTGGATTTCGATTTTGTCCAGGCCGCTCCATGTGGCGGCATGCAGGTCCAGGAAGGGCGGGCTGATTTTCTCTAGGATACTTGAGCGGACGTAAAGGAATCCCGTACCCCTGGGCCCGCGCAGATATTTGCGGCCCGTGGCGGACAGCATATCGCAGCCGATCGTCTCCACATCCAGTGGCATCTGTCCGACGGACTGACAGGCATCCAGCAGATAGGGAATGCCTGCGGCACGGGCCACTTCGCCTATGGCTGGGGCCGGATTGATCAGGCCGCCGTTTGTTGGGATGTGGGTCACCGAAATCAACTTGACCCGATCGTCAATCATTTCCCGCAGGGCCGCTACGTCAGTTTGACCATAGTTGTCATTGGGAGCTATGCGGATCTCGATCCCGTCCCGCTCGGCCCGCTGTAGATAGGCGATGTAGTTAGAGGCATATTCCGATACCACCGTCAGCACCACATCGCCGCGCTGCAATGGAAAGCCATAGAAGGCCATGTCCCAAGCCACGGTGGCGTTCTCGACCACTGCAATCTCGTTGCGGCCGCAGTTCAGCATGCGGGCGATGGCATCGTAAGTATGGCTAAGGGCACCGGCAGCTTCTTCTTCGGCCTCGTAACCGCCGATCTCGGCTTCCCTGTTCAGGTGTCCGGTCAGGGCATCCAGGACCGGTTGAGGCATCAGGCCGGCACCGCAATTGTTCAAATGCACGACCACTTCGGCGCCGGGCGTATCGGCCCTTAGGCGTTTCAAATCCACGACTGTCTCCCAATCATTGCTTGCCGAATGCGTGGACCTGATCCCAAGATGAGTCAAGCAGCGGGAGAGGGTGGATGACAATTACCCATTTCAGAAACGTCGATTGGATCGTTGCCTGGGACGAAGGGCGGCAAAGCCATTGCTATCTGAAGGGCGGTGATCTTGCCTTTGAAGGCAACGAAATAACCTATGTGGGGCCGGCCTATGAGGGTGAAAGCGACGACTTGATTGACGGGTCCGGCCTTTGCCTGATTCCCGGTTTCGTCAACATTCATTCCCATCCCTGTACCGAGGTCCTTTACCGCGGCATCCGTGAGGATCATTCGGTGCGGGAGCATTTCATGACGGGCTTGTACGAGCGCTCCTGCTCCTATAGCGCCGATGACGACGGCAAGAAATTCGGGGCCGAAGTTTCTTACGCCGATCTGATGTTAAGTGGTGTGACGACCCTGGTGGACGTGACCTTCCCCTATCCCGGCTGGATCGATGTCATGGACAGAAGCGGTCTCCGCATGTATGCCGCGCCCGGTTTCAACAGCGCTCGTTGGGTGCGTCACAACAGCCATGAACTGGACTTTGAAGAGGACTTGGACAAAGGCAGACGGGATTTCGAGGCGTCTCTGGATTTCATAGACCAAATTTGCGCTCATCCCTCGGGCCGGTTGTCGGGCATCGTCTCGCCGTTTCAGATCGAGAACAATACGGAAGAGCTGCTAGCCGAAAGCCACGCCGCGGCAAAAGAACGCGGCCTCCCCTGGACCACCCATGCCGCCCAGGCGGTGATCGAATTCAACATCATGGTCCGGCGTCATGGCATCACGCCGATCCAGTATCTCGACCGTCTCGGCATTCTGGGTGAAGGCACG
Source organism: uncultured Rhodospirillaceae bacterium (assembly GCA_964344935.1). Classification (GTDB taxonomy): domain Bacteria; phylum Pseudomonadota; class Alphaproteobacteria. The sequence continues at coordinate 281,274 of CAYFPL010000002.1, read as the reverse complement.
ATCATCGCCCACGCCATGTTCATCGACGACAATTCCTGGATCCGCTGGCATTCAAACACGGATCTGGTGTTGCTGGGCGACAGCCGCACAGCGGTGGCCCATTGCCCGACACCGTTCATGCGCTATGGCGCCATGATGGAGGATTTCGGCCGCTATAAGGATGCCGGCGTGGTCCTGGGCATCGGCACCGATACCATCCCCCACAACATCATCGAGGACATGCGTTCGGCTGCGATACTGGCGCGCATCGCCTCCAAGGATGGCCATGTGGCCTCGACCGCGGATGTTTTTCATGCCGCCACGGTGGGCGGCGCCAAGGCATTGATGCGGGATGACATCGGCAAATTAGCCGTCGGCGCCAAGGCGGACATCGTCGCCCTCTACCTCAACGATCCAATCATGATGCCGGTCCGCGATCCTATCGTCAGCCTGGTTCATTCCGCCGCCGAACGGGCAGTCAGGGACGTCTATATCGATGGCGTACAGGTGATCCGCGACCAGCAAGTTTTGACACTGGACCGAGCTGGCGCGGCGGCGCAACTGGCGGCCGCACAGGCACGGATGGAGGCGGGCGTGCCGCAACGGGACTACCTTGGGCGCAGCAGCGAAGAGATTTCACCATTGAGTCTGCCGATGGCTTATCCCTCCAATACCTGAAATCTACGCGTGACAATCCCTTCAATCCCGCCTATATCAGGCGCCATGAACCACACCGCCGCGACATATTACTTTTTCTATTTTGCGTATCCGCAGCCGCTGGCGGAGGACGGGGTTCGTTTGATTTAGGGACAAGATCAAAACAAATTCTCGAAACCGCCAGAAACCTGGCGGTTTTTTTGTTCCGCCGGGCTGGCCTCAAAACAGGGAGACCCGGCAGATGCTGGACAACACCGACGACATCAGAATTCGCGATATCACCGCCCTCGACACACCGGCGGAGATCATTCGCGCTCATCCCCGAACGGAAACGGCGACGCAGACCGTCATTGCGGCCCGCCAGGCCCTGCAGCGCATCGTCCACCGCAATGATGGCCGCCTGGCCGTGATCATTGGCCCTTGTTCCGTACACGATCCCGAGGCCGCCATGGACTACGCCCAGCGCCTGCTGGGTGTACGAGAACGCCTGGGCGACCAACTGGAGATCATCATGCGGGTCTACTTCGAGAAACCGCGCACGACCGTGGGCTGGAAAGGCCTGATCAACGATCCTGACCTGGACGGCAGTTTCCACGTGGAACGGGGGCTGCGCATTGCCCGGCGGCTGTTGCTTGACATCAACAATCTGGGCCTGCCGGCAGGCTGCGAGTTCCTGGATACCGCCACGCCTCAGTACATCTCGGACCTGGTGTCTTGGGCCGCCATCGGCGCCCGCACCACGGAGAGTCAGATCCATCGCGAGATGGCCTCGGGTCTGTCTTGTCCGGTTGGTTTCAAGAACGGCACCGACGGCAACATCAAGATTGCCGTTGATGCCGTGGCTTCCGCCGCGGCGGCGCATCATTTCCTAGCCGTGACCAAGGAGGGCCGGGCCGCCATCGCCAGCACCGCTGGCAACAGCGATTGCCATGTCATCCTGCGCGGCGGCAAGACGCCGAACTTCGATGCGGAAAGCGTCAACCAGGCTTGCGATAGCATACACGGGGCCGGCCTTATGCCGGCGGTGATGATTGATGCGTCTCACGCCAACAGCGCCAAGAAGCCGGAGAACCAGCCAAAGGTGATGGCTGATGTGGGCGGCCAAATCGCAGGGGGCGATGGCCGTATCATCGGCGTCATGATCGAAGGCAATCTCGTCGCCGGCCGTCAGGACCTCACGCCCGGACAACCGTTGACCTACGGCCAGAGCATCACTGACGGCTGCATCGATTGGGATACCTCCGTCGAGGTGCTGGAAGGTCTAGCCGAAGCCGTGGCTCGGCGGCGCGGAGCTGGGGCTGCGGCAGGTTAGGCGCCGGGCCCGCCTGCGTAGTATGATCGCCTCCAAATGAGGAGGATACATGCTTCGCATATTTGAATACTGCCGCTACCGCACTGGGCCCCGGCTGCTGCAGGACGACCCGGCGTCGGTAAGGGCCGCGTTCGCGCACCGCGCGGAAAGTAGCGGCGGCAAATTGTTCGGCTGTTGGCGCAACATGGTGGGGTTGGGCATGTCCCGTGATGAAGGCATCGCCGTGACTGCCTGGGCGGATGACGCCACCGCCCGCGCCGCACCTCCGCCAGGCACGCCTGTTCTGAGTGCTGAAAGCCAACTGCTAGAGGCGACCGTCCGGCCCACGGAAGACACCCCGCCTGCCTATCCCGGCGTCTATGTCTTTCGCTGGTTCGACGTGCCGGCATCCGACTGGCAGGCGTTTTGCGATCTGTCGGATACCGCTTGGCCGAACATGGAAGAAGTTTTTGACGTCAATATCTGTGCCTTCTGGCGCAGCCTTGAGGTGGCGGTGCCTGACAGCAAGACATTGTTATTGACGCGCTATGCCGATCTTTCCGTTTGGGAGGCGTCGAGGTGGTGGAACAATCCGGTCAAGGAGGCACAAGCGTCCATGAGTCGGTTCAAGAGCCGCACCGAATTGGTCACCGACTCAATCGCCTATCCCACGCTGCCGATTTTCTAGAACCGACCCGCGCCGGAAACATCATGCGGCTTGGTTTCTTTTACGGTTGGGTCATCGTCGGGGCCTCCTTCACCATCCTGACGGTGGCCTACGGGGTGCAGTTCAGCTATGGCGTATTCCTGCCCCATATGATGGCGGATCTGGGGTTGGACAGGGTCGCCCTGACGGCGCCGTTCTCTCTTTTCGTTTTGGTCTACACGGTCATGGGTTTCGTCTCCGGTCCGGCGACGGACCGCTTTGGTCCCCGTACGGTGGTTCTGGCCGGCGCGGCCTTGCTGGCGCTTGGTTACGGCCTGCTGGCCACTGTCGTGAATGAATGGCAGTTGTATCTTTTCCTCAGCCTGATTACAGGCATCGGTATGAGTGCGGTCTTCGTGCCGGTGAACGCCACCGTGGTGCGCTGGTTCATGCGGCGCCGGGGTCTGGCGCTGGCCATCAGCGGCACCGGCGTCAACGCAGCCCTTTTGTTCGGGCCCATGCTGGCGGCATTGATCATTCCTTTGTACGGCTGGCGATCAGCCCTTGTGCTCCTCGCATTCGCCGCCGTCGCGCTGATTGTTGTCTGCGGGCTGACGCTGGTTAGAAATCCGGAACTGCACGGCACTTTGCCCGATGGCCGGGGTCAGGAAGATGACACCAACATCACAACCGACGAGGTTTCCTGGACGGCCCGCGAGGCCGCGGGGACGGCGGCCTTTTGGGTCATCAGTGGCGTCTATGTTCTGACCTGGATCATGCTGTTCTTCCCCTTTGTGCATTTGCCCATTATGGCCGCCGAATTGGGTTATGACGCGACCTCGGGCGCCTCACTGGTCACCGCAATGGGCGCGGGCGGCATCATCGGCCGGGTACTATTTGGCTGGGTTTCCGATCACATCGGGCGGCTGCGCACCTTGTATCTGGCCCTGGCGGTGGAAGTGGTTGCCTTCTTGCTGTTTGCCCAGTTCCAGTCCCTGATCTATCTCTATTTCGCGGCCGCGCTTTTTATTGCTGCCAGTTCCTCGGCCACCTCCCTTTATCCGGCGGTCATTGCCGATATTTTCGGCCGCGGCCACATTGGCGCAGTGACCGGCCTCAGCTTCTCCATCGCCGGTGCCGCCGCCGCCGTCGGTCCCCTGCTGGCCGGCGTGATCCGTGATCAAAGCGGCAGTTATCAGGCGGCGTTCTACATCGGCGCGGCCCTGAACGCCGCTGCGATTGCCCTTCTTCTCACATTGCGGCAGCCGCGGCGGCGCCAGGCAGGGCTAGGCGAAATCGGTCGGCAGAGGTGAAGATTCCTGGTTCTCGATCATGGCCATGACCATTTCGGCCAGCAACTCAGTTTTGATGCTCTTGTGTTCCGAATCCAGCCACAGGTTCTGCATTTCCGCCGGGTCATTTTCCAGATCGTACAGTTCGCCGAATTCTGACCCCATATAGCGGGACAATCGCCAGCGTTTGGTCAGGTAGGTGCGAGCCCGGATGGGGCCGTCGAAATGGAAGTTCGGACGCTGGGCATCCTGCTCCACCATCATGCCTCCCCGAATTGCGTCTGTTTCACCCCTCACCAGCGGACCGAGGTCATGGCCCTGCATGCCGTTGAAGGGGGAGAGGCCTGCCCGGGCCAACACCGTGCGGGCGATATCGATGGTACCGGCCAGTTCGCCTTGCCGGGCGCCGTTCAAGCCGTCCGAAGGATCGGCCCAGATGAATGGTACCTTGACCAGGCCCTGATAGTGCAGGGGGCCTTTCAGCATGATGCCGTGATCGCCCATGAAATCGCCGTGGTCCGAGGTGAACAGTATCACCGTGTCCTCGGCCAGGCCCCGTTCCTCCAGCTTTCCGACCACCCGTCCAATGCAGTCGTCGATCATGGTGATCATGCCGTAGGTCAGGGCGGTGATTTCGCGGGTTTCCCGCTCGCTGGCGGCGAAGGGCAGAATGGTGTTGCGATTGATCTCCCCGGCCTTGGTTCGTTCCTGAATGTAGGCCGTGGTCGGTTGCGGCGAAGGGTTGTGATAGCTCACCGGCAGGTCCATGTCGTCCGGATCATACATCCCGAAATACCGCCCCGGCGGTGTATAGGGGTGGTGGGGATCGGGGAAGGAGCATTGCAGGAAGAACGGCGTATCCGGGTCCTGGGCATCAAGGAACGCCGCGCTGCGCTCCGCGACATAACTTGATGTGTAGTGCTCTTCCGGAATGGCGGTGTGCCAGGCCTGGGGGGCGCAATAGTCCGGTTCCGGAATGGCGTTGTTCGGGCCGCGCAGTCCATCGGCATCCGCGTGGCGTTCGCGAAGCCAAAGGTCATAGTGCCCCATGGCGCGGTCGCCGTGACGGGTGCAGAGTTCCACCTGATCGAAGCCATAGAACGGCGTCGTCAAATTCATATAGCCTTGGCGATCGCCTTCCGGCGTTTTCTCTTCTTCGTACTCGCTGCCGCTGATAGTGCCGCGGCGGGCCTCTGACAACTCTGTTGGCGGCCGGGCGCCGGGTTCATCGGGTACCGGCTGGGCGGACTGCAGATTGGTGAAGTTCTGCAGATGCGACTTGCCCACAAGACCGGTGCGGTAGCCGGCCGCGCGCAGCAGATCGACGAAGGTGACCGAATTCCGATCCAGCGGTACACCGTTGTAACGTACCCCATGCAGCGACGGCATCCGTCCCGTCACCAGGGTGGAGCGGTTCGGCATGCAGACGGCGGAGGCCACATAAAAGCGGTCGAAATTGACCCCGCGCCCGGCGATGGCATCGATGTGCGGGGTTTTGAGAACCTGATTGCCGTTGCAGCCCAGATGGTCCCAGCGCTGCTGGTCGGTGATGAAAAGAATGAAATTCGGTTGTCGGGCCATGGTTCGGCTTTCCCCCTGTTCGATGCCATACTGAGTTCAAGGTACTGCGGTTTGCCAGTGCCGCAAAATCGCCGAGCCAGGAAAGGGTTTTGGGATGACGCTGGATGAGCAATTGGCGCAAACGGTGGCGTGGCTGTTCGAGGCTGATCCGCTGATTGCGCCGGCCGTCGAGGCGCGCGCCCGCCAGCTTTTCCTGGATACGCTTGGTTGCATGATCGCCGGTCTGGACAAGCCCGAACCCATTGCCCTGGCGCGGTCGTTTGCGGACTTGGAACCAGGCAGGATCGAACTGCCGCATGCGCCGGCTTTGGCGCTGGGACCTGCCGCCTATCTGGCGGGAATGGCCGCTTGCTGGGACGAGGCCTGTGAAGGTTTGCCCCGGGCCCATGGCCGGCCTGGCCTGCACACCTTTGCCGCCGCCCTGCCGCTGGGATTATCCGGCACCCATACCTTGGGCGAAACCCTTGCCGCCTTGACCGCTGGCTTCGAGATCGCGGGCCGTCTGGGCGAGTACCTTCGCATACGGCCGGGCATGCATGTGGATGGCATTTGGGGTACTTTCGGCGCCGTCACCGCCGCCTGCCGGCTGTTCGAGATGTCCCCACAAGACACGGTCGCCGCCTTGCAGGGGGCTGCCTGCCAGTTGCCTTTCAGCCTGTATCTGCCGATCAGCGCCGGGGCGACGGCGCGCAATGCCTATGTAGGCGAGGCGGCCCGCCGGGGCATCGCCTGGGCACTGGCGGCGCGGGCGGGTATTGGCGCGCCGGGGAAGGTGATCGAGGCATTCGACGAGTTGGCGTTGCAGAGCGATGGGGCCGGCAAGGCACTGGCGCCCCCGGGCGAATGGCTGCTTCTGGAAGGCTATCTGAAACCATTTGCCGCCGTCCGCCACGTCCATTACGGGGCACAAGCGGCGATCGATTGGCGGCAAGCCAATGGCACCGCCGATACCAAGCAGATCACGTCGCTCGAACTACAGATCTATGGCGAGGCAATGACTTATTGTGGCAATCGTGCGCCTAGAACACCGATCCAGGCCCAGTTCAGTTTGAGTTATGGCCTGGCCTGGGCGCTCTACCAAGGCGACCTGGGACCGGAGGCCTATCGCCGAGACAGCCTGGCAAGCCCCGAAGTCCGTCGCCTGGAAGCCTTGGCCAATGTGGTGGAGGCGCCGGCGTTCACCCAGGCGAACAAGCGGGCGGCACGTTTGGTGGTTAATGGCGAGGTATTCGCGGTCAATTCCGTGCCCGGCGAACCTGACCTGCCCCTGACGGCAGAGGAAGTCGTGGCCAAGTTCATACGTTATGTCGGCCCCATCCTGGGCCAGGCGAAAGCCGCCGCCGCGGCCGAAGCGATCATGCACGCGCCGCTTGCAACATCGCTCGGGGATGTATTTAGTGCCTTTCGGAAGTAGACAGGTTGAAAGCGTTAGCAGGGGGACACATGAACAAGCATCTTGGCGCCATCGAACGGATCGCCGATTGGCAGGAGGATTTGACCCAAATTCGCCGCGACATTCACGCCCATCCCGAACTGGGGTTCGAGGAAAACCGCACATCCGACATCGTGGCCGAGAAATTGGCCGAATATGGCTGTGAAGTGCACCGTGGCTTGGGCAAGACCGGTGTCGTCGGCACCCTGCGTGTAGGCAATTCCACCCGTTCCGTCGGCCTGCGTGCGGACATGGATGCCCTGCCGATCATGGAGGCCAACAGCTTTGACCATCGTTCCACCTACGACGGCAAGATGCATGCCTGTGGCCATGATGGTCATACCACCATGTTGCTGGGCGCTGCCCGTTATCTGGCTGAGACCATGAATTTCGACGGCCAGGTGCATTTCATATTCCAGCCGGCCGAAGAAGGCATCGGCGGCGCCAAGGCGATGATCGCGGACGGTTTGTTTCAGCAATTCCCCTGCGACGTCATCTTCGGCATGCATAATCGCCCCGGCCTGGAGGTGGGCAAGTTTGCCGTGCGCCCTGGTCCGATGATGGCGGGCGGCGGCTTCTTCGATATTAGCATCGAGGGCATCGGCGCCCACGGCGCCAGGCCCGAGAGCGGCATCGACCCGGTGGTGGTGGCCGCACAAATGGTCAACGCGCTGCAAACCATCGTTTCGCGGAATCTCTATTCCCAGGAACAGGCGGTGCTTTCGATCACCCAAATCCACGCTGGCGATGCCTACAACGTCATTCCGCAAACGGCGAAATTGGCCGGTACCGTGCGCACCTTCTCTGAAAAGACCATGCAGATCGTGGAAGAGAACATGGCCCGCATTGTCGAGAACACTGCCGCCTCGTTCGGGGCCAAGGCGGAATTCGATTTCCGCTATTTGTTCGCGCCGACCGTGAATACGCCTAGTGAATCGGAATTCGTCGCTGACGTCATTTCCGGCATGGTCGGCGAGGAGAATATGGACCGGAACGGGCCTTTGATCATGGCCTCGGAAGATTTCTCGTGGATGCTAAGGGAAGTGCCGGGCGCCTACTTCAACATCGGCAACGGCGATGGCGAGGACGTCTGTATGGTGCATAACCCCGGTTACGATTTCAACGACGAGGCGCTGACGCTGGGTTCGTCCGCCTTCGTCAAGATCGTCGAAACCCGTCTGGCGCGGGAAGACGGATAATCGTTGGGGATGGGCCGATGTCGGCCGGTCCCGTAGTTCGAGGATACCCGGGATGACCATGGATGCATCGGCGGTGCTGGCGGCGGCACCGGAATGGCGGCGGCTTATGGCGCAGGAGGCCGAGGCGGTGCTGGACGTCTATCTCGATATGAAATCGCCCCATGCCTATCTTGCCGTCCGCCCGTCATTGGAGGTGGCGCGCGACTACAAGGTGCGGGTCAATTTCCTGCCCTATACCTTGAGCTATACCAAGCTGGGCGTTACGACCGAGGTGGCCGCCGATATGAAGCGCCGGCCGTCCAGTCCCGAAGCCGACCGCAAGGCGCGGATGTATTACGCAGCCGCCCGGCAATATGCGGCCCTGCAGGGCCTACCGCTGCGCAGCCCGCATCGTCTGCTGGATTCTCACGCCGCCAACAAGGCCTTTCTCTTCGCCAAGGGCCAAGGCCTCGAGGTGCCGTTCGTGATGGCGGTCTATGTGCAGGGTTGGGGTAGCGGCTGGCGGGAATACGAATTGGAGTCCTTAGACGCCCTGCAGGCGACTTTAGCGGAAGTCGGCGCCGATACGGACGGCTTTGCCGCGTACATGGCGATCGAGGGGCCGGGCGATACTGAATTGCAAGACGTCATGGAAAAGGCGGATGCCAGCGGTTTCACCGGCGTGCCGCACTATGTCTTCCAGGATTCCGCCTCGGGCCGGGAACTGGGTCTGTTCGGCCGGGAGCATCTAGCCCTGATCCGGGAGAAATTCCACGGCGATGGTCTGGCGCGGTCCGCCGATGTTCGCCCCGAGTTCAGCCACGCCTGGCGGGGACCGTCGGACTAGGTTTCGGCCGATGTATCGCCAGCCGGATCGAGGAAATCCGCCACGAGCGCATTGACCGCCACTGGCGTCTCCCAGGCGGGGAAACCGCCCGCTTCCGCGATCACGGCCTTGCGGGATTGGCCGAGAAGCGTGTGAATACGGTCGGCGGCATCGAGGAAATCAGGATGATCGCCGGCGCCATTATAGATCAATGCCGGAACGGTGATGCCTGACAGAAGCTCCTCCGCATTCTTCACCGGCTTTGGCGCCTGATCGTCCAGCCAGGGTGCGCCGGTGAAATCCCGAATGATCTCCAAATGTGCGGCTGCGCGGCAGGCTTCCGGATTTGCGTGCATATACGCGAACCAGCACCCCTCCCGCCACCATTCTTCGATGGCTTCGGCGATGCCTTTGCTCTGCGCCGTGGCTTTCGCACGATCGATGGTTTCAACCACGATTTGCGGATTGGCACCTGGCACAAGAGGGCCCTCGAGGATGAGTGCAGAGATCAATCCCGGGCAGGTTGCCCCGAGATACAGACCGACGGTGGCGCCGGTATGTGTGCCCCAATAGATTACGTTCTCCGCCTCGTTGGCCGCCAGCGCCGCCCTTACATGGTCCGCCATCTCCAGATGACCAAAAGGTCCGCCGACGGCGGACGAAAGCCCATGGCCCGGCAGGTCGACCAGCAACAAGCGAAAATGGTCTTTGAACGCCTCAATCTGAGCGGAAAACACCCTGTGGTCCTGGGACATGCCATGCACCATCACCATCCAGGGGTTTGTAACCGCGGCGCCATTTATGACGATTGCAGAAGCCATGAAATCTTTCTTTCCAGGTGCCGCGCGGCATGCGGTCAGACTGCTTTTGTAGAAACCCTACTGGCGCGGAACTGACCGCGTCAATTTTAGTCGAGGATGCGAGACAGCCGATACGGATGAGGAATGGATGGTTGCCTTGGCAAACCGAAAGCCATCGAGTTTGCATCTCGCCTCGTGGCCAATTGCAATCAATACAACTAATAAAAGAATTAGAATAATTTTAATGTGTGAATACTTGCCCGCGCATAACGATTATATGCATTCATAAATATAACTCTCGATTTGGCCACGATTTTAGCAATGAATTAACACCTTTTTGTTACTTCTTTCAGGCTAACTAGTTCCGCGACAGGTCGTGACGCCAATTTGTCAACGGGTTGCGATCGAATGGCGGGACAATTTCATACTGAGGCATGAGCCATGATAGAAAACAATTTTGCTTTGCGGCCCGCCACCATTTCCCGGTTGATGGGTGCGCTTTCAGTTTCAATATTTATGGTCGCAATCGGCGTTACCGGAATGCCGAGCGACGCCGCGTCCAAGACGCGCGACGAATGGAAAACCGAATATGTCCGCCCGGCGGAAGTTCCGTTTCCTGAGGAAAATCCCTATACCAAGGAAAAGGCGGACCTGGGGCACAAACTGTTTTTCGACCCCCGTCTTTCAGGCGCCGACTACATCTCTTGCGCTACCTGCCACAATCCCAGCTTTTCCTGGGGTGATGGATTGCCCACCGGCTTCGGCCACAATATGACCCGTCTGGGCCGCCGCACGCCGACCATTCTGAATTCGGCCTTCGGCGAGTTGATGATGTGGGACGGCCGTTTCGAAGATCTGGAAGAACAGGCTCTTGGCCCGATGGGTGCCGAGGCCGAGATGAACCAGCAACTGGGCGGCATTGTCGATGAACTGTCCGCCATCCCCGGCTATCGCACATTGTTCAACGTGGCGTTTCCCGGTAGCGGCATTACGGTTGAGAACATTGCCAAGGCGATCGCCACATTCGAACGCACCATCGTCAGCGGCATTGCGCCATTTGACCGTTGGATTGCCGGTGATGACGGCGCGATTTCGCCGGCTGCAAAGCGCGGCTTCGACATTTTCAACAACAAGGCGAACTGCGTTTCCTGCCATTCCGGCTGGAATATGACCGACAGCAGTTTTCATGACATTGGCCTGCCCGACGATGATATCGGCCGCGGCAATGTCCTGAAGAACAATGTCAAGATGCAGCATGCCTTCAAGACGCCGACCCTGCGCAACGTCGTCCATCGTGCGCCCTATATGCACGATGGCTCGATGGCCACTTTGAAAGAGGTCATCGACCACTACAACGACGGATTCAAGCGGCGCGAAAGTCTTTCCGATGAAATGAAGCCTTTGGGTCTGAGCGAAGATGAAATGGCCGACCTGCTGGCGTTCCTTTTGACCCTGGAGGGCGACGACCCGGTCATCGCGGCACCTGTGCTTCCTGCTAATAATCAGGTTCCCGGCGCCTGGCTGCAGCGCATCAGTCCCGCTTCGGACGGCGCGAAGGAAACCGCTGCATGCCGCTCGGCCCGCTTGCATCTGCGGGTTTGCAAGTAACAACGCTTGAAAGCCCCGGCCACGGCAGAAGACTCAGTCTCAGTGGCCGGGGTGTTCTTGCAAGGAATTTGGAGGGGACGATGAAGAAATCTCTCGTTGCCGTGTTCTTGTTGACCGCGTTCGCCGCGCATGCTGCGACGTCAGAACATGTCGTAACGCAGAAGGGCCGCAAGTTTTCCGAAAAGAAAATGACCCTGGCGGTAGGCGACACCATCAAGTTCGTCAATGATGATGATGTGACGCATAACATTCATTCCACGTCGTCGGGCCATGCCTTCGACGTCGGCGCGTTGAAACCCGGCAAGGCCGTTACGCACAAATTTAGCAAGCCCGGCAAGGTCAAAATACGTTGCGCCATTCATCCAAAGATGAAGATCCGGCTTACCATCAAATAGACCGACGGCTGCCTATTTCCTGATTTGGATGGACACATTCGTCATGACGACAATCCGCAATTTCCGTCGCAGTGCATTGATCGGCATCGCGATGGCGTTTTTGGCACTGCCATCGGCCCAGGCCGCGGAGCATGTGGTGCAGGTCGTCAGCGACTACGAAAACCTGCGGATGTATTTTAGCCCCAAGACCTTGACCATCGCTAAGGGCGATACGGTGACGTGGGTCAACAATGCCAAGGAACTCCACAACATCGTTTCCTATCCGGACGGCTTCCCACAGGGGGCCGTGGCGCTTGCGAGCCCCGATTTGGTGAACAAGGGGCAGAAGTGGTCATACAAATTCACCAAATCGGGCAGCTACGAGTACCATTGCCTGCCGCACCTTCCTATGGGCATGCACGGCGTAGTCATCGTCGACAGGCCATCCAAGGATGCCGAATTCCATCAGCCCTCAAAACAGGAGGTTGCGGTCTATCGAAATCGGCTGCTGGAATATTTCGACGAGGACGAATATCAGTACAAGGACCGCCGCAAACGGCAGGCCAGCCGTTGATTGGATTAAGATCTCTTTCTGGCCCCGTACAAAATCTGCGGCAATAGGCCTGCCCAAACGGACATTCTTGTTGGATGTGATGGTCGAAGGCGGGCCGTGAATACGGCTACCAAGCGAGTACTGTTTTATTCAAACCGCGCTGTGCCATAGCGAAATTGCTAGCAAGAAGAATAACTAGGCTGTTTGCATTTTTGATCTATGAAGAGAGGGCTGCGGCTGAGGCGGCGGGTATGGATCCACCCACCTGTGGAAGCGCGCGCTGGTGAGCGCAAAGGATAAACTTCAAATGGCTGGACCCGGATCTGAGAACCGACGATTCCCTCTAGGCATCGATCTCGTGCTGACAGGGTATCGGCCTAGCACAACCCGCGTTCTTTCAAATGCAGGCAAGCAGCTTTAGCAGTTTGATTTAGGCTCGCCGTACGGCATCCAAAAACTGCCTGACTTCGCCGCCCAAAGCGTCCGCCTGGTCATTCACTCTGCCCGATGCCGTGAGCACCTTTCCGGCGATATCGTCGGTGGCGACGGAGGCCTGGTCCAATTCACCGAAATCGTTGGAGATCTCTTCCGTCGATTGGGCGGTCTTTTGGATAACCCCGGCGATTTCCTGCGTTGCGGTGGTTTGCTGGCCGATGGTGGCGTCTATCGTATTGACGATATCCGCGATCCGATCGATGGTGCCGCGGATCGTTTCAACGCCCTGGACGGTATCGGATGTGGTGGTTCGAATGATGGATATCTGACTCGAAATCTCCTCGGTCGCCTGGGCGGTCTGGTTTGCCAGGGCTTTGACCTCGGATGCGACAACGGCAAAACCTTTGCCGGCATCACCGGCGCGGGCCGCTTCAATGGTTGCGTTCAAAGCCAGCAGGTTGGTCTGGTTGGCGATGTCATTGATCAGATCGATCACCTCGCCAATTTTCTCACCCGCTTCGCTTAATTTCTGCGAGTTCTCGGCGGCGGATTCCGCTTCGCGGACGGCTTCCGCGGAGATCTCGCTAGAGGATTTCACTTGGCGGCCGATTTCGTTGAACGAACTGCTCAATTCTTCTGCCGCGGCAGCCGCGTTCTGGCTGCTTGAATTCGTCTCGCTCGCCGTTTCGCTTGAAGTGGCGATCCGGCGGTGGGATTCCTTGGCCGTCTGCGAAAGGGTGTCGGCATTATCCTTTAGTTCCTTTGCCGCCGTCAGCATGCTAGCCAGGTTATCGCCGACAGAATCGTCGAAATCCTTTATCAGGTTCGCGACAAGCGCCTGGCGTTCCGATTCCCGCCGGCGCGCCGTTTCCTGCTCGGCTTCTTCTTGGCGGCGCAGCTTTTCCAATTCCTGCTTTTCCTGGCCGTTTTCCTTGAAGATCTGCACAGCCCGCGCCATGGCGCCGATTTCATCGCGACGGTTCAGATTTTCAATTTCGACCGTATAGTCACCGTCGGCCAACGCGACCATGCGTTTTGTCATGCGGGTCACCGGCCGGCTGATCGTGCGGCCAAGGATCATGGCCAATATCAGCCCGATGGCCACCGTACCCAGCATAACCATTACCAGATGCTGGCGGGACTCCTTGACCGACTGTTTTGCCGCGATGTCAAAATTGTACCCGTTCTCGGAAGCATACTCGATGACCAGGTCAAGCTGCTCATCCGCCTTCATTGCGATGCTGTGAAGTTCTTTCGCAGGTACCTTCGCTTCGCCTTCCTCCGCCGCTTCGATCGCCGTCTCCACAATGGTCCACCAATTGTCGGCCAAAGTGGCGACAACGGCCAACTTGTCGGCGATGCGCTGATCCTGGCTGCGTTCCAGGACGACCTCCATATCCTCCCGGAAACTTTCATATTGATCTTCGATGTCCTCGACGGTGTCTTCAGAAGACAAAAGCTCCGCATCTCCGGCCGCTTTCATCATCGTGCCGTCGAGCTGCAGGAAATTGCTGCGGGCCGAACGGGCGAAGTTAATCACCATCAAGGGTCCGTCATAAAGATCGCCGGCGAGTTCGCCAGTGCGATTGATGCGATCGACCGCGACCATTCCCTGAAAAACGGTAAAAAGTATCACGGCCGTCATCACTGCGATCAATTTGGCGCGAAGGTTCATCGTAAGGTCCTTCCGGTCTACCGAGTGCTGCGAATTCGTCGTTTCAAAGCCCTCTTCGGGATGTCGCAACGTCGTCCCATCTGACCGTCTCATCTTCTTTGATTTGTGTTTAATTTGGGTAAACCATTCGTCTTTCCTGATGCAATTTGGAGCCGAAAATTGGCATTTTTCTGGGGAATACGCCCTTTTCAACTTGTGCATGAACAAAAACTGATTTTGTCCGCGCCAGACAAGCGTTCAGGCCGCAACCACGGATCCTATACTGCGTTCGAAGGGATCAAAGGGCGTCCTTGAGGGCTGCGATCAGACGTTCCACGTCCGCTTCGTTGTTGAACAGATGCGGCGTCACGCGCATGGACTGGCCGCGTACGGAAACGTAGACATTTTCTGCTGCTAATCGTTCGAGTAATCCGTCGGGGACATCGCCAGGGAAGCCTAGGCCAAGGAAATGTCCTGCACGAAGGCCACTGTCCGTTGCCCGCAGTCCCAGCGGCGCGGCCCGCTCCGCGATCTGCGCCGTCATGGCCGATAGGGTTTCCTGAATTTCCTCGACGCCCCATTCCAACAGTTGCTCCAATGCGGCAACGGCCATGGGCAGATTGTTGAAATTTGCTCCTTCACCCATGTCAAAACGCCTCGCGCCAGGCTGGAATCCGTCCTTGTAATCCACCAGGCCGGCAAAGTTCTCGCTGTCCTGCCGGGCGATCCAATTATGCTCAAAAGGTCGGCCCCCCTGGTGTTTCGGGGCGACATAAAGAAACCCCAGCGTATAAGGCCCCATCATCCATTTGTAACCGGCCGCGACGGCGAAGTCTGGCTGTATCGCGGCGGCATCGAAGGGCAGGGCGCCGATGGACTGGGTCAGATCCACCACCAGGCCGGCGGCCACCTCGCGGCAGCGCCGCCCCACCGCTTCAAGATCCACCAGGCTGCCGTCGGTCCAATGGCAATGGGGCAGGGCAACGATGGCTGTCTGCGTCGTGATGGCGTCCAAAATGCGCGGCGTCCAACCGTCGTTGCCGCCTTTCGGCACCGTCACCACCTTCGCACCACGCTCCTTCGCCAATTCCCGCCAGGGATAGACGTTGGAAGGGAACTGATCCTCAAGCACTACCAGTTCCTGTCCCGATTGGACCGGCAGATTGGCCGCCGCCGTCGCCGTGCCATAGCTGCAGGCCGGGACCATGGCGATATCGTCTGCAGTCGCATTGATCAGCCTGGCGAACAGGTCCCGCGCCCGCTCGGGCGTCGAAAAGAAATCGGGCGGAGAAATTTGCCAGGGCCGGGCCTTTAGCGCGGCCGCTGTCTGGCCGGCTGCCACTACCTTGTGCATCAAAGGGGACATATAGGCGGTGTTGAAATAGGCGACGTCGTCGGGAATATCGAACAGGTGACGCTGACAGGGAATCATTTCTGGGGTCCATCTGATGGCGGGCGCGGGCATGTGAAACCGCCTGCCCAGGTATGTCAATTGCGACGTTATGTTGCAGTGCGGCATTTGCTGTTGACTTGAAAGGGCTGGGACGTAGACTGCCGCCTCCGCAACAATCACGGATGTTGGTTTTTCGCCAATTTTGACAAGGAACCGGTGCCATGTTGCCCGACCGCAAGCCCCTCACGCCTAACTTTTCCTCTGGCCCCTGCACCAAGCGGCCGGGGTGGAGCCCCGATGCCCTGGCCAATGCCTCTCTGGGCCGCTCGCACCGCTCCGCCGAGGGCAAGGCGCGTCTGTTGGCGGCGATCGAGGGCACCCGTGAGGTGCTGCAGGTGCCTGCCGACTATCGCATCGCCATTGTGCCGGCCTCGGATACCGGTGCGGTGGAAATGGCCCTGTGGTCCCTGCTGGGCGCCCGCGGCGTCGATGTGCTGGCCTGGGAAAGTTTCGGTGCCGGCTGGGCCAATGACATCGTCAATCAGTTGAAATGGGAAGACACCCGGCTGCTGGATGCGGATTATGGCCTGCTGCCAGATCTTGGCGCCGTCGACTTCGATCGTGACGTGGTGTTCTGCTGGAACGGCACCACATCGGGCGTTCGGGTGCCCAACGGCGATTGGATTCCCGACGATCGTATTGGCCTGGCCATTTGCGATGCCACCTCCGCCGCTTTTGCCATGGAACTGCCTTGGGACAAGCTGGATGTCGTGACTTTCAGTTGGCAGAAGGTGCTGGGTGGCGAAGCCGCCCATGGCATGCTGATCCTGAGCCCCCGGGCCGTGGCGCGCCTTGAAAGTCATACGCCGCCTTGGCCGCTGCCGAAAATCTTCCGCCTCACCAAAGGCGGCAAGCTGTCGGAAGGGCCCTTCAAGGGGGAAACCATCAACACGCCGTCCATGCTGTGTGTCGAGGACTATCTCGACACGCTGGAATGGGCCCGTTCCGTGGGTGGCCTGCCGGGCCTGATCGATCGGGTCGACGGTAATGCCGGCGCCTTGGACGAGTGGGTCCGGCGCACTGGCTGGGTCGACTATGTCGCCCAAGATGAAGCCAACCGCTCGACCACGTCTGTCTGTCTGTCCATCGTCGACGATTGGTTCGCCGCTTTGTCGCCTGACGAAGGACGGGCCGTGGCCAAGGGTATGGAAGCTGTCCTGGCTGAGCAGGGCGCGGCTTACGATATCGGCGGTCACCGGGACGCGCCGGCCGGCCTGCGCATCTGGTGCGGGGCAACCGTGGAACGGTCCGACCTGGAGGCGTTGACGCCGTGGCTGGACTGGGCCTACGGCGAAGTGAAGGCAACCTATTCGCCGGCCGCCTGAAGGTGGACGGTAAGATCAGGTAGGGATATCCCAACGACATGGTCAAAGTACTGATTTCCGACAAGATGAGCCCCCGCGCGGCGGAAGTGTTCCGCGAACGCGGCGTCGAAGTGGATGAAAAACCGGGGCTGACGCCAGAGGCGCTGGCTGAGGTCATCGGCGACTATGACGGTCTTGCCATCCGCTCCGCGACCAAGGTCACGCCCGATATATTGGAGGCGGCGAAAGGACGACTGAAGGTGATTGGCCGCGCCGGCATCGGTGTCGACAACATCGATCAAGACGCCGCTACGGCGCACGGCGTGTGTATCATGAACACGCCGTTCGGCAATTCCATCACCACCGCCGAACATGCCATCTCCATGATGATGGCCCTGGCGCGGCAAATTCCCGCCGCCGACCGTTCAACCCACGACGGCAAATGGGAAAAGAACCGCTTCATGGGTGTGGAACTGTACGGCAAGGTGCTTGGCGTGATCGGCTGTGGCAATATTGGCGCCATTGTTTGCGACCGGGCCATCGGCTTGAAGATGCGCGTCGTCGCCTACGATCCCTTCTTGTCTGAAGAGCGTGCCCAGGACCTTGGCGTCGAGCGGGTGGACCTGGACGGCCTGCTGGCCCGGGCTGATTTCATCACCCTGCATACGCCCCTGAATGACGCGACACGCGGTATTATCAACGCCGAGACCATCGCGAAAATGAAGCCGGGCGTGCGCATCGTCAATTGTGCCCGCGGTGGTCTGGTCGTTGAAGAAGATCTGCGCGCAGCCATCGATTCTGGTCATGTGGCCGGTGCCGCCGTCGATGTCTTTTCCGCCGAGCCGGCAACCGAAAATGCCCTGTTCGGTACCGACGCCGTGGTCGCCACACCGCACTTGGGCGCCTCAACCACCGAGGCGCAAGTTAACGTCGCCGTGCAGGTGGCCGAGCAGATGTCGGACTATCTGCTGACCGGTGCCATTTCCAATGCCCTTAACATGGCCTCGGTCACGGCCGAGGAGGCGCCCCGGCTGCGGCCTTATTTCACCTTGGCGCGGGAATTGGGCAGCTTCGCCGGGCAATTGACCCAAACGGCATTGAAAGCTGTGCATATCGAATATCAGGGCCATGTCGCTGGTCTGAATACCCGGCCGCTGACGGCCATCGTGTTGGAAGGCCTGCTGCGGCCCCTGATGGATAACGTCAACATGATCAACGCGCCTCTATTGGCCAAGGACCGGGGCATTGAGGTGCGCGAGACTCGGGACGAAGGCACTGGCGATTACCAGACCATGATTAGGGTCGAGGTGACGACGGAAACACAAAGCCGGGATGTGGCCGGTACTCTGTTCGCGGACAGCCGTCCCCGCATCGTCCAGGTCAAGGGCATCAAGCTGGAGGCTGAACTGGCAGGCCACATGCTCTACATCACCAACGATGATAAACCGGGCCTGATCGGCGCCCTGGGAACGGTATTGGGGGACGGCGGCATCAATGTGGCCACCTTCCATCTGGGCCGGGCGGAACCGGGCGGCGACGCCATCGCCCTGATCGGCGTCGACCAGCCCATCGACGATGCGGTCTTGACGGCGGTGCGTGCCTTGCCCCATGTAGCGCAGGCACAAGCCCTTAACTTCTGACCGCACTCAAACCATGCCGTCATGACCGATTACGCCGAACTGGCTCTGCTGCCCGAAGGCCTGCACGACGACCTGCCCCCGTTTGCCGGGCACGAGGCGCGGTCTATCGAGGCCTTGGTGGCGCAATTTGAAAACCACGGCTATGACCGGGTCAAACCGCCCTTGATCGAGTTCGAGGAGAGCCTGCTCTCCGGCCCGGGCGCAGGCGTGGCACGGCATATGTTCCGGCTCATGGACCCAATCTCGCAGCGCATGATGGGGCTGCGGGCGGATATGACCACTCAGGTCGCTCGCATTGCCGCCACCCGTCTGGCGGATGCGCCCCGGCCTTTGCGGCTTTGCTATGCCGGCCAGGTCCTGCGGGTACGGGGCAGTCAATTGCGGCCGGAACGGCAATACGCTCAGGCCGGCGTGGAATTGATCGGTGCTGAGGGCGTCGCCGGTGATGCGGAATTGATCCTGTTGGCGGCTGAATCTCTGCAGGCGCTCGGTGTCCAGGGCCTATCGGTGGATCTCACCGTGCCCACCCTGGTGCCGTTGTTGGCGCAGGCATTGGGCTTGGATGACGCGGCGGCAGAGGCCGCCCGGCAAGCCCTCGACGCCCGTGACGGCGCCGCGGTCGAGGCACTGCCGACAGAAGTGCAGGGGCCTTTGGCGGCACTGTTGCACGCTGCGGGGCCGGCGGATGAAGCCCTGAAAGCCTTGTCTGGCCTTGAGTTGCCCCCATCGGCCGAGGCCTTGCGTGATCACCTTGGCGAACTGATCGCCTTTCTGGATGGCCGCAACGGCGGATTGACGCTGACAGTAGACCCCGGCGAAAGCCGCGGCTTTGAGTATCAGACCGGCGTCAGCTTCTCTCTCTTCGCCGACGGCGTGCGTGGCGAGTTGGGCCGGGGCGGACGCTATGCCCTGGCGGGTGGCGAGAGTGCCATCGGCTTCACCATCTATCTCGACAGTCTGATGCGGGCGATCCCGCAGCAGGACCCCACCCGACGTTTATATCTGCCTTTCGCCACCGCATCGGCGCAGGCACGGCGGCTGCGGGGCGACGGCTGGGTTACGGTTCAGGGCCTCGATGCGGAGGCCGATCCCGAGGCCGAGGCCCGGCATCTTGGGTGCGATCATATTCTGCGCGGCGACAAGGCCGTGAAATTGTAGGAGTTCGTCATGGCGAATGTGGCGGTCGTGGGCGTCCAATGGGGCGACGAAGGCAAGGGCAAAATCGTCGATTGGCTGTCGGAGCGGGCCTCAGTTGTGGTGCGTTTTCAAGGCGGTCATAACGCAGGCCATACCCTGGTCATCGACGGCGAAGTTTACAAGTTAAGCCTGTTGCCCTCGGGGATCGTTCGCAAGGGCAAGTTGTCGATCATCGGCAATGGCGTCGTGGTTGATCCCTGGGCCCTGTTGGCGGAGATGGAGCGCCTTCAGGAACAGGGCGTCGAAATCTCCCCCTCCACCCTGCGACTGGCTTTCAACGCCGCTTTGATCCTGCCATTGCACAGCGAACTGGATACGATTCGCGAGGACGCCAACACCGGCCGGCGCATCGGCACCACCCGGCGCGGCATCGGCCCAGCTTATGAGGACAAGGTGGGCCGGCGGGCCATTCGTCTTTGCGATTTGTCCGATCTCGACAGTCTGCCTGAGAAAGTGGATCAGCTTCTTCTTCACCACAATGCCCTGCGCCGGGGCCTGGGCAAGGCCGAGTTCGATGCGGGGGAACTGGTGGAAATGCTGCGCGAGGTGGCGCCGAAAGTGCTGCCCTTCGCCTCCAACGTTTGGCGCGATCTGGACGAGGCGCG
This sequence comes from uncultured Rhodospirillaceae bacterium, assembly GCA_964344935.1. Lineage (GTDB taxonomy): Bacteria > Pseudomonadota > Alphaproteobacteria. Next base: position 260,769 of record CAYFPL010000002.1, on the reverse strand, counting down.
CCGGGCCGGCCACCGCATTCTGTTCGAGGGCGCCCAGGCCGCCATGTTGGACATCGATCACGGTACCTATCCTTACGTCACGTCGTCGAACACCCTGGCGGGGCAGGTTGGTTCCGGCGCCGGTATCGGCATCGACGCCATCGACTACGTCCTGGGCATTACCAAGGCCTATACCACCCGGGTCGGTGAAGGGCCGTTCCCGACCGAGCTGACGGATGACGTGGGCCGGGGACTGGGCGAACGGGGCAATGAATTCGGCACCGTGACGGGCCGCTCGCGGCGCTGTGGCTGGTTCGACGCCGTCATGGTGCGCCAGGCCATCCGGGTCGGCGGCATCACCGGCATCGCGCTGACCAAGCTGGATGTGCTCGACGGTATGGCAGAGATCAAAGTCTGCACCCGCTATCGGGTAGATGGCATGGAAGTGGACTACCTGCCGGCGGAGATGAGCCGCCAGGCGCGGATCGAGCCGGTCTATGAGACATTTGAAGGCTGGTCGGAAAGCACTCACGGCGCGCGCAGCTGGGCCGATCTCCCGGCCACGGCGATTAAATACATCGTCCGTATCGAGGAATTGATCGGCGCGCCGGTCGCCATGCTCTCCACTTCGCCTGAGCGCGAGGATATCGTCCTGGTCAAGGATCCCTTCGCCGATTAAGGAGCCTTTTGAGGAGCCGTTCTATGTCGGAAGAGAAACTGCCCTACCGCCTGCTCACCGGCCCCGACGATCATGCCTTCTGCGTCCGCGTTTCCGAGGCCCTGGCCGACGGCTACGTCCTCTATGGCTCGCCATCCTGCACCTACGATCCCGACCAGGGCCGCGTCATCGTCGCCCAGGCGGTGGTGTTAAGGGACGACTAGTACCACGAATTGATTTGGTTATTGCGCCCGGTCGTTCACGGCGCGGCAGGCGGTGACGTAGGCCTCGCCAAGGAATTCGGGTTGTTTGTAGAGGCCGTGCATCCAGGCTGAGACCAGGCAAAGCTCTTCCAGTTTCAGAACCTCGTTTAGGATGCCCGGCGGGAAAGTGATTGAAAAGCGGCTGGCAACGGCGGCAATGATCTCTTCCAGGGTTTCCTCTTCGATACCCAGGTCCTCCTCCAGGACCGCTGTACGGTCCAGGAGCTTTTCATCGACGCCGTGTTCATCGCGGATGTGTTTCACGATCCAGCGGAACAGATGCATCCAGTTCTTGATTTCATCAGCCATGCAAGAGACCCCGCGCCCCATTACAGTCGCTCGATCTTAATCCCGCCGCCCTAAGAAATGATGACGTGGCATGGTTAAGAAAGCATTCATGGAAACTACAGGAAGCTGTAAGGATCAACGTCTATGGCCACGCGCACCTGGGCAGGCACCTCAACCTGTTCCACCCAGGCCCGCGCCAGGGCGGAGGCGTTGGTGTTACGCGGGCATTTTAAGAGCAGGCGGTGGCGGAAGCGGCCGCGCAACAGGCTCATGGGCGCCGGCGCCGGACCCAGGATCTCCACATCGCGCTGCCGGGGTGCCATGCGCCCCAATTCCCGCGCCACATCCATGACCTGCACTTCGTTGCCCCCCGATATGATCAATGCCACCAGCCGGCCAAAGGGGGGCAGGCCCTGGGTGCGGCGGGCGTCCCGCTCTCGCGCCATAAAGCTGTCGCGGTCGCCCGAGATCAGGGCGGCCATGACCGGATGGTCAGGCATATAGGTTTGCAGCATCGCCCGGCCCGGCCGCTTGGCCCGGCCCGAGCGGCCTGCCACCTGATGCAGGACCTGATAGTTGCGTTCAGCGGCACGCAGATCACCGCCCTGGAGGCCCAGGTCCGCATCGATCACACCGACTAGGGTGAGCAGGGGGAAATGATGCCCCTTGGCGACGATCTGGGTGCCGATGATCAGGGACACCTCGCCCTCGGCGATAATGCGGATGGCTTCGGCCGCCGCCTGCGGCCCGCGCACGGTGTCGGACGCAATCAGCATGCGGCGCACATCGGGGAAATATCTATCCACCTCCTCACTCAACCGTTCCACACCGGGCCCGCAGGCAACCAGGCTGCCTTCCGCATCGCATTCGGGGCAGGCATCGGGACGAAACAGGCTGAAGCCGCAATGGTGGCATTGTAGCCGGCCGTGAAAGCGGTGTTCCACCAGCCAGGCGCTGCAATTAGGACAGCCCAGCCGGTGGCCGCAAGCCCGGCACAAGGTCAAGGGTGCATAGCCACGTCTGTTCAGGAACAACAGCACCTGTTCGCCCCGGGCCAGGGTCTCTTTCATAGCGTCCACCAGATCAGGTGAAAGCCATTGCGGCCCGCCCAACGCCGCGCCGCGCATATCGATCGCTTCGATCGCAGGCAGTTCCGCCGCGCCAATGCGTTGCGGCAGGTGCAGGCTTTCGTATCGGCCTACCTCCACATTGACCAGGCTTTCAAGCGACGGTGTGGCGGACACCAGGACGATGGGAATTTCGCCCAAGGAAGCACGGAGCACAGCCATGTCCCGCGCGTGGTAGATAACGCCGTCCTCCTGTTTAAAGGCGCTGTCGTGTTCCTCGTCCACCACGATCAGGCCCAGGTTGGTGTAGGGCAAAAATAGTGCCGAGCGCGCCCCGACCACGACCCGTGCGCGGCCCTGGGATACCGCCCGCCAGGTCAAGCGCCGCTGCGCCGTACCCAGGTCCGAGTGCCAGGCCAGGGGCTGGGCGCCGAAACGGTTTTCGAATCGTTCCAGCCATTGCGCCGTCAAGCCGATTTCCGGAACCAGCACCAACACCTCCTGGCCCTTGGCCAAAGCCGTGGCGATGGCCTCGAGATAGACTTCCGTCTTGCCCGCACCAGTGACGCCGTCCAACAATGTGGCCGAATAGCCGCCCGATTCGATCTTGGTCGTCAACGCCGCTGCGGCCAGGTTCTGATCTTCGCTCAGTTCGGCACCGCCGCGTTGCAGGTCCGGTTCGGGAACTGACAGTTCCGCCGGCAATTGCACTTCCCGCAGGGTGCCAGACTTGACCAAACCCCGCACCACGCCGGAACTGACGGCGGCCAGTTCGGCGATGGTTGCGGCGGGCAGGGACAAACCATCGGCCAAAACTTCCAACACCCGTGACCGGGCAGCGGTCATACGATCGGGCGGCGGCCCGGCCAGGGCATAGGCTAGGCGTGGGCGCGGGGCTTCCAATGCTGCGCGCACGGACATCGTCATGCGCAAGGCGGCGCCGGGAGAGGCGCAGGTATAGTCAGCCAGCCAGGCGACGAACCGCCTTGTCACTTCTGGCATCGGGGGAACATCGAGACGTTCGGCGATCGGGCGCAGGCGGGTATCAGGTACCGCGTTGTCAGGGTCGGCAGGGCCTTCGCCCCAAACCACACCATGCACCGCCCGTTTGCCCAGGGGGACGGTGACGAATTCGCCTATTCGGATGTCCTCGCCCGGTTCGACCGCGTAATCATATGGCGTGCCCAGGGGCAATGGCAGCAGTACATGCACCCGGCGGACGGGTCGGTCGTCGTCCGACAGAACTTCGGCTTCACTGGTATGCGGGGCGGCCATCGGCTAGACTTTGCCTGTCCCAAGCGGTGCCGACAAGCGGCGATCGCCATAGGGACGAAGTATGACTTGGGAGTTTGATCGAAGGGGCCATGAAATTTTTTGTCGATACGGCCGATGTGGCTGAAATCGCCGATCTGGCGGCCACGGGGCTGCTGGACGGGGTGACGACCAACCCTTCCCTGGTAGCCAAAACCGGCCGCGATTTCTTTGAAGTCGTCGCCGAAATTTGCGATCTGGTCGATGGGCCTGTCAGCGCGGAAGTCGCCGCAACCGAGACGGAGGCCATGATCGCCGAGGGCCGAACCCTGGCTAAGATCGCGGACAACGTCGCGGTCAAAGTGCCCTTGACCTGGGATGGTCTGAAGGCCTGCCGTACCTTGAGCGGGGAGGGCACCCTGGTCAATGTGACCCTATGCTTCTCTGCCAACCAGGCGCTGCTGGCGGCCAAGGCCGGCGCCAGCTTCATCTCGCCATTTGTCGGCCGGCTTGATGATATCGGCCACGATGGCATGGGCCTGATCGCCGAGATCCTGGACATTTATGGCAACTACGATTCGATCACTACGGAAGTATTGGTCGCCTCTATCCGCTCCCCAGGCCATGTACTCGAGGCCGCGCGCCTAGGCGCCGATGTTTGCACCATTCCGCCCGACGTCATTCGCCAATTGGCGAAACATGCGCTGACTGACAAGGGCTTGGATGCCTTCTTGGCCGATTGGCAAAAGACCGGCCAGTCAATCCTGGAGCGCAAGGGCTAACCGTGGCGTCGAAACGTTCATCACCCGAATTACGTGGTGCCGGTGCTGCTGACACCCTCGAGGCCGAAGCCGTGCGGGACTATCTGTTGGAGAACCCCGATTTCCTTTGCGACAATCCGGATCTGTTGCCACTGCTGCGGCCGGAAGTGCAGCACAATGGCGAGAACGTCCTGGACATGGGGCAGATTGTGGCCCGGCGTCTGGGCGATGAGGTCAGTCGTCTAAAGGCGCAGCACGAGGAATTGCTGGCGGCGGGCCGGGCCAATCAGGCGGCGCAACAGCAGGTGCATGCCGCTGCCCTGGCCATGATGGCGGCCCGCAACTTCGAACACCTGATCCACATTATCACCCGCGATCTGGCCCAGGTCCTGGATGTGGATACGGTTACATTGTGTGTCGAGGCTGCCGGCGACGGCCCCACCAAGGCGCCCATGAGCGGCGTCCATGTTCTGCCTGAAGGTCGGGTCGACGACATGCTGGGGCAGGGCGTGCCAGCGCTATTGCAGGCGGTGACTCGCGGCGACCATCTGGTTTTTGGCCCCAGTGCCGGCCTGGTGCGCAGCCAGGCGCTGATCCGATTGGCGCCGTCCAAGGGTTCGCCGCCGGGATTGTTGGCCCTGGGCAGCCGGGACGGGGAAAAATTTCACGGCGGCCTTGGCACGGAACTACTGCAATTTCTTTGCCGGCTGCTGGAACGGCTGTTCCGGGCATGGCTGGATCTGCCGGGCTGACGGCCCGGAGGCCGGCGGAGTTGGCCGATGCGGTCGGCCGCTGGATGGAATGGTTGCGCTCTGAACGGCGGTACTCCGAACATACGTTGAATGGCTATGACAGGGACCTGAACGGTTTCCTCGATTTCATGGTGCAGCATCTGGGCCAGGCGCCTGACTTGGAAGACCTCGCCGGACTACGGACCCTTGATTTCCGCGCCTATCTGGCACGCCGCAGCGCCGATGGGCTGGGGCCGGCCTCGCTGGCGCGGTCGCTGTCGGCGGTGCGGGGCTTCTTCCGGTTCTGCGAGCGTCAGGAATTGTTCAAGAATCCGGCCATACACAGCCTCGGCACTCCGAAACGGCCCCATGGCGTGCCCAAACCCCTGACTGTAAACGAAGCCGCGACCGCTTTGGCCGAGGTGACCATTTTGTCAGACGAACCTTGGGTGCAAGCCCGCGACCTCTCGGTTCTGGTTCTCCTATACGGTTGCGGGCTGCGAATAGCCGAGGCGTTGGATCTGAACCGGGATCAATTGCCCCTGGGTGATACCTTGATGATAAAGGGCAAGGGCGGCAAAGAACGTTTGGTACCGGTTCTACCCGTGGTACGTCATGCCGTCCGCGCCTATCTTGACCTTTGTCCATTCGATTTGCCGGACAGCGGTCCCTTGTTCCTCGGCGTTCGCGGTGGCCGGCTCAACCAGCGCATCGTCAGATTGCAAATGCAAAAGCTGCGCGTGGCCCTGAGCTTGCCCGCAACGGCGACGCCCCATGCCCTGCGCCATTCCTTCGCCACGCATCTTTTGGCTGGCGGCGGTGATCTCCGCACCATCCAGGAACTGCTGGGCCATGCCAGCCTGTCCACCACCCAGCGCTATACAGAAGTAAATGAAGAACGACTTCTGGATGTCTACAACAAGGCCCACCCCCAGGCCCGGGGCAAAAAGAAAGGCGGCCCGTAAGCCGCCTTTCCGTGAACTGGGCCGTAACGACGTCCCGATCACTTACGTGAGGTACAGGTTACGACAGAGAGAGGCTTTCCCTTTGTCCTACCCGCGTCCCCGAGCCGATCGTTACGGCGCGCAATTCTGTAGACATTGGATCACCTCCTTTCGATTGTTGTTGCCAGGCGGCCAGTATGGGGAAAGTCGCCGCAAAGGCAAGCTATACCCCGCCGCTAGCGCCGTCTGACCGCTTGGATCAGGATGTAGAAGGCTAGGCCGACCAAACCGGAAGCTACGCAAAACCCATGTAATTCAGCGATGCTGATGGTGCCTTGAAGGCTGTTTTCTGCGGCAAACGGATATAGCGGGGTCATATCTCCGTGCATTACGCTGTCTATCAGGACGTGACTGAATGTACCGATGGCAGCGCTGACGGCGGCGACGGGCCAGGGGATATTTACGTCACGGCTATTTCCGATGCGGGGCAGATTCGCAAGACAGTATTGACACAATGGCTTTCCTGTAACGGCGGCCAAAATAGCCAGCAAGGAGGCGCCGAGAAAGGTGTGCGAGAAACCGTGCAACGGGCCGATGCCGGTCAACAGCGCAAACAGGGGCTGGAGGTCCATGAGAATTTGTGCCCAGCCAAACACCATGAGGCTGAAACTGCCGAGAAGGACCGATTTCACCAGCATTCCCGGTCCCATGTGAAACGGCGTGAACGGCATGATCGGTTGTGAGGCTACGATTGCCCGTCAACCACAGGCACAGCCGCCGTCATCCGGTGACCGGCGCCTAAAATCCGTGACCGTGCCGCCGGCGGTTTCCACGTGGCAGCATCGCAGGACGATGTCCTTTAGCATGCGCCGCCCGCGGGAGGCCCGGCTCTTGATCGCGGAGAGGGACAGGTCTTGTTCATAGGCCACTTCCTGCATGGTTCGGCCATCGAAATCGGTCGCCAGCAGGGTATCGCGGTAGATTGGCGGGAGATGCCCCGCCAGAGGACGCAGGCAGGCCGCTAACTCCCGATGCATCTGCTCTTCATCGATGGGGAAGGGATCGGCTGTGTTCTCGTCCAATTGCTCGGACGGAAGCCGCCGCCGCCGGTAATGATCGATCACCGTGTTGCGGGCGGCGGTGTAGAGCCAGGCGGTCAGGTTCCTTGGCGGGCGTCCGTCTGTAATGGCCTTTTGCGCCTTTAGGAAAACGTCCTGCAAAAGGTCGTCCGCCACGTTTGCGTCATTGACCTGGGCGCCGAGGTAGGCACGCAATTGCTGCCGTAGGGCGGCGAACGCGGCACTTAGGTCGCTTGTGGCAATTGGTTCGCCGCCCCTTAGCTCTGTATCAGCCGCAACAGGCACCCGCCTCTCTCCCCTCTTCGTTCGGAATGCAGCAAGCATCTTCCGGGCCGCCCTGCAACGGTATACAGCAGGCGCCGTCGGCCGCAACGGTGTCTTCGCCGAAGGCTTCCGCATCCGACATGGTGTGGAAATGCTCCCAGGCAATGCCAGCCGGGTCAACCGTCCAGTGTTTTTCAGAGTTGGCGTAACAACATGCGGTCTGCCCTTGGTCCAGAACCTCTCCCGGCGCGGCGGCCTCGGCCTGGGCCTTGATCTGGGCCAGTTCATCCTCGTCCCCGGCCTGGAAGCCCAGGTGATTGATACCGGTGCCATGGCCGCGGGAGGAAATGGCGAAGTTCACGGCCGGGTCATCCAGCATCCATTTGGCATAGTCATCCTTGGTCTTGGCGGGAGGCTGGCCGAACAGGTGGCTATAGAATTCCATTGCCGCATCCAAATCCGGTACGGCGACATGTACGTGAAAGCGTTTCATGTTTATCTCCAAATCACAGTTGTCTGGAGATAAAGACGGGGCCGGCCCCAAACGGTCGCAAGAAATCTTTATGCCAGACCCTTGGCGAACAGGATTTTGGCATCGTCAGGTCCGGAATTGGCATCGTAGCCATCGATCTGATAGCCGTTGGCCAATAGCAGGCGCAACATGCCTGGATAGCGGTTCATGGATTTAACCCGGATCACACTGTAACCTGCCCCCACGGCCAATTCCTCCTGCCGGGTGATCAGGTCCTGGGCGATGCCACGGCCCCGATAGGCCGGGTCGACGCCGCCTATCCAACTATAGAATTCGTTATCGTCCCGGGCGAAACCCAGCTTGAAACCGACTGGCTGGCTGTTCGCAATGGCGATCAGGGCAATGAATGCCCGGTCTCCGATCCTCTCTTCATAAGCCGAGACTCCGGTCGGCGGATGCAGTTCCGGCACACGGAGATGGGCAGCGTGTATGTCCGCCAGGCTGCCTGTACGGATTTCGACTGCGCCGCTCATTCCAGCTCAGAGAGGCGTCCTAGGTGATGCTCCGTATTGCCGAACAGGGCCTCAATGGCGGAGAGGCGCTTGTAGTAGTGGCTGGCCGCCAATTCGTCGGTGATGGCGATGGCGCCGTGCATTTGCACGCCCTGGCGCCCGATCAGGTGGGCGGATTCGTTGATCTGCACTTTGGCCATGGCTATTTCCTCCCGCCGCCTTGCGGGGTCGTCCTCTTCGAGCGCGATGGTCGCGGCGAAGGCCATGGATCGCGCGTTCTCCAAGGACATGTACATATCACTCATGCGATGTTGCAGAGCCTGAAATTCACCGATGGCGCGGCCGAACTGCTTTCGGGTCTTGAGGTATTCGAGGGTGGCCTCGAACAAAACCTCCATGGTGCCCACGGCTTCTGCGCACAGGGCCGCGATACCCCTGTCCATGATGTCTTCGAGTACTTCCAGCCCTTGATGCCGTTCGCCGATCAAGTCGCCGTCTCTGGCCATGACGTCCGTTAGCTGGATCTCGGCGGCACGCCAGCCGTCGTAGGTCCTGAATTCCCGACGGCTCAGGCCGGGCGCTTCGCCGTCGATGAGAAAGAGGGAGATGCCTTCCCGGTCATTTCTCTCGCCAGCCGAGCGCGCTGGAATGATGATCTTGTCCGCACTGGCGCCGTTCAGGACCATGCCTTTTGCCCCGTTCAGGACGAAGTCAAAGCCGGCCGGCTCGGCCGTCGTGGCGATGTTGTGAAGATCATAGCGGCTGCCTGGTTCCGCATGGGCCAGGGCAAGGGTGATTTCGCCGGCCGAGATGCCGGGCAAAACTGTGTCTTTCTGGAAATCGCTGCCATGGCGGGCGATCATCTCGCCGCCGAGGACGACCGTGGGCAAATAGGGTTCCACCACCAGACCCTTGCCTAGTTCCTGCATGATCACCATGGCCGCCCGGGGGCCGAGGCCGATGCCGCCGTACTCTTCGGGCAGTGTTGCGCCCAGCCAGCCCAGTTCGGCAAATTGCCGCCAATGCTCATGGGAATAGCCGGCCTCGCTGTCCACTATTTCCTGGCGTGTTTCGAAATCGTAGGACTCGGCCGCGAAACGGCCGATGCCGTCGCGCAGGAGGAGGAGGTCGTCGTCGAGCGAGAAATCCATGTGCTGCCGACCCTAAAGCCCTAGCACGCGCTTGGAGATGATGGTGCGCTGCACTTCGGACGAGCCGCCGGCGATGGTATAGCCCTTGTGGCGGAACCGGTTGGCGGACAATGTGCCGGCGTAGTCGGGGCCGATGGGTGTCTCGTTGCGGGGGGCGAGCATCCAAGCCGGGTCATAAGGCAGGCCGTAATGGCCCACCGCCTCCAGCAGCATTTCATCGAATTCCTGGATCAGTTCGCTGCCCTGCAGCTTAAGCATGGAGACTTCTGGTCCGATGGCCTCCCCCGCCTCGGCCCGTTGCAGAAAGCGCAGTTTGGTGTAGTCCAATGCCTTCAGGCGCACTTCGGCCCGACGCAGTTTACGCCGAAACCAGTCCTGATCCATCAACTTGCCGCCGCCGTGATCCTCCTGGGCGGCAATTGATTTCAACTGCCTCAACAGCCGCTTGTTCTCGCCGGTGCGGGAGAGCTGCAGGCGTTCATTGCCCAGAACTTCCTTGGCATAGGTCCAGCCTTCGTTCTCTTCGCCCAAACGGTTGGCCATGGGCACGCGCGCATCGTCGAAAAAAATCTGGTTGAAGAAATGCATGCCGTTCAAGCCGATGATTGGCCGGATGGAAATGCCGGGCGTCTGCAAATCGATCAGCAGCAGGGATATGCCCTCCTGCTTCTTGGCCTCCGGGTCGGTACGTACGAGACAAAAAATACGGTCAGCGGCATGGGCGCCGGAGGTCCAGATCTTGGTGCCATTCACCACATAATCTTCGCCGTCCACCACGGCCCGGGTCTGGAGCGATGCCAAGTCGGACCCCGATCCTGGTTCCGAATAGCCCTGACACCACTTTTCTTCAGAGGCCAGGATCTTGGGCAGGTAGAATTCCTTCTGCTCTTTAGTGCCGCGGGCAATGATCAATGGGCCAATCATACTCAGGCCCATGGGGTCCAGCGGCGGGCAATCGGCAAGCGCACTTTCCTCTTCGAAAATGTTGCGCTGCATGGGTGTCCATTCAACACCGCCCCATTCGACCGGCCAGTTGGGCGCCACCCAGCCTTTTTCGAACAAAATTTTCTGCCAGCGTTGGGTCTCGCCTGCGGTGCCTAAGCGGCCGCACTGCACGGTCTCGCGAATATCGTCGGGCAGGTTGTCACGGATGAATTCCCTGACCTCGGTCCGGAAAGCATCCAGATCAACGGTCTCCAATGCGCTCATGGCGGCTCCGCAAGCTGGCTTTAAGATCGATCCCTGATGACGGGGGCGTCGATGGGGGCAAAGAGGTATTGGCGGATAATGTCACTATATCCGGCAAAGAAAAAGCCGCCGTTGCGGGCCAGGTACTTTTCCTTGTTTCCCCTGTAGTGCGCCGGCAGTTGATACCAGGGCAGGTCGGGGACGTCATGGTGGGCGGCATGCAGATTGTTGTTCAGGAACAACAAACTGAAAAGGCCGGGGCTTTCGACAATGGCCGTGCGGTGTTCCGCATCGGTGGCGGCCTTGTGTTCGATGTAGGACCGCAAAAGCGTCAGGGCCAGGCCCGGATAGGCAAAGCATAGGATGTAGAGCCAGATTGGCAGACCGCAAATGACGTTCACATAATAGAGCACCGTGGCAACCATCACGCCGTGGCTGATCCAGCCGCCCAGATTTTTCAAATCACCCCGTAGCAACAATCGAAATTCCGCCCACCAGAAACGGATCGTGATAATTGCGACGCCCACTGTCAGTCGCCCGATCAGCGCGTTGTTGACGATGTTGATCACCCTGACCAGGCGCGGCATTGCCTCCCAGGTTTCGGCGGTAAAATAGAAGGATTCCGGATCCGCTCCCGGCAGGGTCAGGAACTCCTTGGTATGGTGTTGGATATGCGTCGCCCGATAGATGGAATAAGGGATGAATAGCCCCAAAGGCGCATAGCCAAGCATGTCGTTGAACCAGCGCCATTTGGTCGGATGGCCGTGAATGACCTCGTGCTGAAGCGAGTAGTACCAGCCCGTAAACCAGCCACCCAACAGCAACAATAGCCACCATGGCATGGCCGTCCCATACCAGGTCGCACCGAACCAACCACCGTAGACGGCGACAATCAGCAGCCAAGTCGGCGCTTCGAATTTTGCTGCCCCGACACTCATTTTTGAAGTCATCCCTGCACGCGAAACCAACCCAAAATCATATCAGATTCTGGGCATCACGAAAAGTTTACTGGTGAGCGAAATCGCCGACAATTGAAACGGCAAGCCGATTCGTTTTCAACCAAATTTGCCGCAAAAAACGGTGGGTAAATCCGACGCTGAATGGGTTGGCTTTCTACTCGCCCAGCAGCGCCAACGCGGCCGTCGCACGATCCCGTTTTTCGGGGCGTGGGTCTCGCTGCACAATACGCAATAGGGCGGCCCGGGCCGTATCGTCGCCCTGTTCGGCCATCTCGTAGGCGATCTCGTCCCGGCGATCGTAATACTGATAATCGAAGGCCTGGATGTTAGGATTCTGGGCCTGCCAATAGTATTTCAATTCGTCCGATTGCCAGCCGGCATAGATCTCTTCCCAATCGCCACAGCCGGAATAGGCGGCCATGGAGACGGCCGAGATAGGCTCGCTGGCTCGCTGATAGCGGGCGTCCAAGGAATGTCGGATCTTATTGGTGCGGTTGTCCAGCCCCTTGTGCACCAGCATGGAATGAAAGATCAGGGCATCGCCCAGAGCGAAATCGCCGCAGCGCCATTGACCCTCGAACGGCTCCACCACCTCGACACCGCCGGCGCCGGAGGCAACAGTGAATTCCTGCACCCCGTCACGGTGGGAGCCTTCGGCCACCGACAGGCCACCCATTTCGACGGGGCAGTCCTGCAGCGGCAGCCAAACCGTAAAGGTCTCCGGCGTACCCTGGATATGAACGAAGTCCTGGTGCGGCCGGGTGGTCAGCACTTCGCGCTGGGGAAAGATGTTGCGGGCCACGTAGAGGGGATGCACCAGCACCTCTTCGCCGAACATGCGTTCGAACAGGCTGACGATGCTGGGGTGGTGCTTCAGGGCATGGCTGTCCTCGCGCACGTAGAAACGGCGGAAGACGTCCAGGAATTCCGGTTCCGGGTCGGCGCAGGCAACGTCGGGGTTTGCGATACGCGCCTCGCGCGGATGTTTCGGGTCCAACCAGCCGCCGTCGGCGACCACGTCGAGGAACTGCCGTCCCACATTCGCGACTGCCTCTTTGGGCACCAGACCACGGATGAAAAGATAGCCGTCGCGGGCCATGCGCTGGGACAGGGCGGGCCCGTCCATGACCAGTTCAGTTGAATCGGTAAATGGCTGCATGGGAACTACTTCGCGTACTTGCCGGTCAATTGCGGGGTGTGTGCGCCTTCCAGGCCCTTCTCGGCATGTTCCAGCCGGGTGTCCCTGGACCAAGTGCGTTTGAGTTCATCGCGCACATTGATGGATAGACAGCCGATGCCTTCGATTTCCAGATCCACTTTGTCGCCATCCTGAAACGCGTTCAGGCCCCGATGGTTGGTGCCCGTGGCCAGGATGTCGCCGGGCTCGAGCGCATGGATGGAAGAACTCCATTCGATGCAGCGGTCGATCTTGTGGGCCATGTCGTCTGTGTTGAAATCCTGCATCACCGTGCCGTTGACGCTCAACTTTACGGCCAGTTTATGGGGATCGTCGATTTCATCCGCCGTGACGATGCACGGGCCGATGGGCGCAAAGGTGTCCCGCGACTTCACCTGGAAGAAGACGTTATTCGAAGGGCCAACACCGCGGGCCGAACCGTCGATGAAACAGGTATAGCCAAAGATGTAGTCCATGGCTTCCGCCGCCGGTACATGGCTGGCTGATTTACCGATGATGACGGCCAGTTCCGCCTCGCCCTCGAAAATGGTGGCGGGGATGTCGTCCAGGACCATGGTGTCGCCGGGCCCGATGACGGCGGAGGGGGATTTGTGAAAGCCGTTGATGGGCGCCGGCGCATCGCGGGTGCCGTCCTCCATATAGTTCACCGCCATGCAATCGATATTGCGGGGCAGGGGGATTGGCGGGCGCAGGCTGATAGCGGAAAGGGGCTGGCCATCGTCACTGGCGGCTGCGTCCTCGAGCCGGCCGCGGTAGTCATCGAAGCGGGCGATCAGGCCGTTCATGATCGCCCTTTGATCGATATGGGGAATGTCCAGGCAAATTTCGGTCACGTCCACAACGTTGTCGCCATTAAGGACGCCCAGCCTGTAATCGTTGAAATATACCAGTTTCATCCCGTCCCCCTTGTCACTATCGATTGCAGTCTAACCTTGCATCTTTTCGCCTGCCAGACCCAGTTCGGCCAATATCTCATGCGTATGCTGGCCCCGGTCTGCGATCCAGGGCCGGGCTTCGACATGGGCATGCCTGAATCTGAAGGGACTGTTGGGCACCTTATAGCGGCCCCAGCCGTCTTCCACTTCGGCCATGGAACGGCGGTGATCGACCTGGGGCCGGCTCATGGATTCGGCAACCGTCATATATTTCGTGCACGGACAACCGGCCGCCGCCATGGCCTCGACGCAATAGTCCGCTTCCAGATCACCGGCCCAGTCTGCCACCAAGTCCATCAAAGTATGCCAATGCTTCGCACGGGAAACGAAGGTCGCAAAGCGGGGATCCTCGGTCCATTCGGCGTGGCCCGCCGCCTTTGCCATGGCTTCGAAGTTCATCTGGCTAATGGGTGCGACGATGATGAAACCATCCTTGGCCCTGATGGGCCCAAACAACACCGGCCGGGGCGGATCCTTCATCTGTGCGGTTTGAACTTCATAGCCCAGCATATGATGCATGGTGTCCATCAGGGCGACATCGATGTAATCGCCACCGCCGCCATTCTGCCTGTGCACCAGGGCGGCACAGATGGCGCCAAAGGCATGGGTCGCGGCCAGGATATCGGCGGCGGTGGAGCGGTTGGGGATGGGCTGATCCTGGCGTGTATCGTATTCGATCTGCGACAGATCGAAACCCGACGAAGCGTGCACGATGGGTGCATAGGCCGGCAGTTGCGCATCCGGCCCGGTTTGTCCGTAACCGGAAACCGAGCAATAGACCAGGTCAGTCGCCAAGGGTGCCAGGTCGTCATAGCCCACACCCAGTCGGGCCGCTACGCCGGGGCGAAAGTTCTCCAGCACAACATCCACGCTTGGCATGAGGGCATTGATCACCGCCAGGCCTTCACTGCTTTTCAGATCTAGGCTAATGCATTTCTTGCCGCAGTTCAGATGCCCGAAAAAGCCACTGTGCTCACCTCGGAGCGGGTTCGATTTGCGCATGAACTCCCCTTCGGGCGGTTCCACTTTGATCACTTCCGCACCCGAATCCGCCAGCAGGCGGGATGCGTATGGGCCAGCCATGAACATGGAAAAATCTAAGACCCGGATACCGTTCAAAGGTCCCTTGGGCGCCCCCGCACCTTGATCGATCGACATACGCTACAACCTCTCAGTTTTTTTGGGAATCTAGTCGGCCTCTAGTTCTTCGCGCCGCATTTCCAGGGTCAGCCAATCATCCTCGGCGCGGTTCAACTCTTCCTTGACCTGGGCCAAGCGCGACGACGCTGCTTCAAAAGCTGCCGGATCGCGGTTGAAAAGATCGGCATCCGCAAGGGTATCCTCCAACGCCGCGATCTCTGCCTGCATGGTCTCGATACGGCCTGGCAATGTTTCCAACGCATGCTTGTCCTTGAAGGACAGTTTCTGGCTATTGTTTTGCTTCCGCCTTGGCGACGGTTTCCGATCGTTGGATTTTGGCGGCGCCGGCGTTTCCGCTTGGGTTTCGCCACGCTGGGCCAGCATGTCGGAATAGCCGCCGGCATATTCCAGCCAGCGGCCGTTACCCTCGAAGGCGATAACGGAGGTGACGACCCGATCGAGGAAATCCCGGTCATGACTGACCAGGACCACGGTGCCCGGATAGTCCGCCAGCATTTCCTGCAACAGATCGAGGGTTTCCAAGTCCAGATCGTTGGTGGGTTCGTCCAGCAGCAGCAGGTTGGAGGGTCGGGCTAGGGCCCTGGCCAGCATCACGCGGCCCCGCTCGCCCCCAGACAAGGCCGAGAGAGGTGTGCCGATTTGCTCCGGCTGAAACAAGAAATCCTTCATATAGCTGATCACATGGGTGTTCTTGCCAGCCACGCTGACCCGATCGCCCCGGCCCCCGGTCAAGGCTTCTGCCAGGGTGGCTTCGGGATCCAGGCTCTCGCGGCGCTGATCCAGGCTGGCCGCGGCCAGATTGGCGCCCAGCCGCACGCTGCCGCCATCAGGGAGCAAATCGCCGATCAACATGTTCAGCAACGTGGTCTTGCCAGCACCGTTGGGGCCGACGATGCCGACCCGATCACCCCTCTGTATGCGAGTGGTGAAATCCACCACAATGGGCTTGCCATCGAATGATTTCGAAATGCCCTTTGCTTCCGCCACCAGCTTCCCTGACAAGCCGCTCTCGGTCACTTCCAACCTGACGTTGTCCCTTGCTCGGAAACGCTCCCGCCGCTGCCGGCGTAGATCCTGCAGGTCCCGCAGCCGGCGTTGGTTGCGCTTGCGCCGGGCCGTGACGCCATAGGTCAGCCAGTGCTCCTCCCGCACAATCTTGCGCTCAAGCTTATGGGCCTCGTCCTCTTGTTGTTGCAGGATTTCGTCCCGCCAGGCCTCGAATGCCGCGAAGCCCTTATTCAATTGGCGCGTTTCGCCATGCCGGAGCCAGACCGTGGTGCGGGACAGATTGGAGAGAAAGCGGCGGTCATGGCTGACCAGGACCAGGGCCGAACGGATATCTTGCAACTCCCTTTCAAGCCATTCGATGGCCGGCAGGTCCAGATGGTTGGTGGGCTCGTCCAGCAACAGGATGTCGGGCTCGGGTGCCAAGGCGCGGGCCAGGGCGGCACGGCGGCTTTCCCCGCCGGAGAGATGGCCAGGATCCTCTCCGCCGCCGAGTCCCAATTGTTCCAGCAGATAGCTAGCCCTATGGGCGTCGTCGCCGGGCGCCAGACCTGCCTTCACATAGGACAGTACATCACCGTGGCCAGATAGGTCCGGTTCCTGGGGCAGATAGCGTACGGTGACGCCGGGCTGCAGGAAAATCTCGCCGCCATCAGCCTCGATCTGACCGGCGGCAATCTTCATCAATGTCGATTTGCCGGACCCATTACGGCCCACCAAACACAGGCGCTCGCCCTGGGAAACCGATAGTTCCGCTCCCTGCAGCAAGGGCGTGCCGCCGAATGTCAGGTCGATATTGCGCAAGATTAGAATGGGTGGGGCCATGAATAGGTCTTATAAAGAGGTGCGCCGGCGAGACAAGCCGGATCGTGAATTTACCCAGGGGAGGGAGATGACCATGGGCCGATTGAGCGGCAAGCGGGCAATTGTGACGGGAGCAGCCAGCGGCATTGGCCGGGCCAGCGCAAGGGCTTTCGCCCGCGAAGGTGCATCGGTAGTGGCTGTCGATCGCGCCGAAGAAGGCCTGAGCGAGACCGTGGCCATGATCACGGATGCGGGCGGCACGGCGATGACGGTGACGGCTGACGCCGGCAGTGAAGACGATGTCACCGGCTTCATCACTACCTGTATCGAGGCCTATGGCGGGCTGGACGTGGTTTACGCCAATGCGGGCGTCTCCGGCGGCCGCGTGCCCCTGGCAGAGCAGACGGTCGATCACTGGCAGGAAATATTGCGGGTCAACCTGATCGGGCCATTTCTCTGCATCAAGCATGCCGCACCGATCATGTCGGCGGCGGGCGGGGGTTCAATCATCTGCACCGCTTCGGTCGCCGCCCTGCGGGCCAATGCGGGCGGGCCGCCCTACGCGGCCTCCAAGGCCGGCGTGGTGTCCCTGGTACAGACCACGGCCAACGAGTTGTTTGGGTCCGGCGTACGGGTAAATGCCATTTGTCCCGGCCTAATCGAGACCGGCATGACCAAACCCACGTTCGATCGGGCCCGGGCCAGGGGCACAGAGGGAAAGATCGGCCAATTGAACCCCACGCGGCGCAATGGCGAGCCGGAGGAGATCGCCAACATGGCGCTGTTCTTGGCGTCGGACGAAGCATCATATGTCAACGGCCAGGCCATTGCGGTGGACGGCGGGCTATCCTCTACCCACCCCTTTGTTCCGAGGGGATAGCGCAAAATCCGCTTCGACGTACCGCGTCGCCCGCTAACTAGGCGGGCAGAGCTTTCTGCAATAACGGCACGATGGCGATCATCTTTCCAATGGGTTCGTCGATGAACTTGACTAGGGCGGCCTGAACCTGCACTTGAACGGCCGGATCAGGCGGTTCCGGGTCCGCCAAGCCATCTGCAATTTCTGCCCCGCGGCGGCGGCCGTCAGCTATGGTCTTGGTGATCAGCGGTTCCAACGCGCCGCGAGCGGCAAATGGCACCAAGAGGGCATGAACCAGGGCCAGGTAGGCCGGCCAATGGGCCAAATGGCGATACATGCTGGCAAGAATCTCGTCCCGATCACCAATCCGATTGAGATCCAGCACCAAGGTTGCGACGTCGGGCGCCATTTCAGCGAGGGTCAGGAGAGCGGGCATTTCGCCGGTCACCGGCGGCTCCTCGATCGAGGAGGACGGCGCGGCCGCCGTCTCAGTCCGGCCTTCGAGCTGCGCCAGCAGCGCGCTGAGAGCAACCATATTCAGGGCATTACTGCGTTCGTAACTGTCTTGAATCATCCTGATCTTCGCTAGATCAGGATCCGATAGACCGGCGGCGGAAATAACCGGCGCACTTAGCCCCGGTAGAAACGGCGCCTCCAGTCCCGCCTGCAGCGTCGCCGCTTGGGCCGCAACGGTACCGCCGGCGTATAGCGGCCGTAGAGATTCCCAGGCCCACGACAGCCCGCCCGGGAACGTCGCCAGGTGACGCCAGATCAAATTGACGACGGGGACGCCCAAGGTGCGGCGAATGTCGGCATAGAGGGCGTCGATTTCGCCCGTCGCATCGGCTTCGGCTATGGCGGGGACCGGATCGCCAGATGAAATCTTCATTGCCTCGGCTAGGGGATCAATACGATTTTGCCATAGGCGCCGGGGCGGAGGACGGCCTGATGGGCCTCGATGGCATCCGACAATGGTAATTCTTGGCCAATAACCGGGTTCAGACTGCCGTCAGCGAGGCCGGCGCCCAGGGCCGCATGAATAGCCGACATATCGTCCGCCGGCGTGTTGGGTAGGGCCATGGCGATAATGGAAAGGTCCTTCATCATGGCCTGACGCGGGTTAATTTCCACCGCGCCCCGGCTGCCGATGACAACAATGCGGCCAAAGGGAGCGGCGATCTCAATA
Source organism: uncultured Rhodospirillaceae bacterium (assembly GCA_964344935.1). GTDB lineage: Bacteria > Pseudomonadota > Alphaproteobacteria. The sequence continues at coordinate 242,054 of CAYFPL010000002.1, read as the reverse complement.
TCTTCGGGCAGGTTCACATTGGCCAGCATTTCCAGGATGATGTCCGGCCCCCTGCCGTCCGTCAGTTCAGCCACCTGGTTAAGATAGCCAGGCTCGGTATGGTCGAGGACATGTGTGGCGCCATTGGCTGCCACCAGCTCTAGGCCCCGTTCGCTGCCCGCGGTGCCGATCGTGGTCAGGTCGAAGCCGGCTGCGATCTGCAAGGCGGCGATGCCTACGGCGCCGCTGGCGCCATGCACCAGCATGGTCTCGCCTCCATTGACGCCGCAGCATTGCAGCAGGGCACGATAGGCGGTGCCGTACGGTATGCCGATGGCCGCGCCTTGGGCGAAGCTGACATTGTCCGGCAGGGGCAAGAATTGTTCGGCTTTGCGGACCAATTGTTCGGCATAGCCGTTGACCCAGGCGTTCTCGCCCACGGATCCAGCGGCATAAACGCGATCGCCCGGTTCGTGGCTGTCGACGCCGTCGCCCACAGAAATGACCGTACCAGCGGCATCGCTGCCGGGAACAAAGGGCAGTTCGGGCCGGATGGCGTGGATGCCTGAACGAATGTAGGTCTCCACCGGGTTAATGCCGATGGCCTCGACCTTGATCAGAACGTCTCCGGGGCCGGCAATGGGATCGGGCACATCCTCGTATTGCAGTACTTCGGCGTCGCCGAATTCATGCACCCGAACCGCTTTCATGGCTGGTGCCTCCCTGTCAGTCGGCGCCCTCGACGATGAACAGACTGCCCGACGAGGCGCCTTGGCGGATACCTACTATGTCCTGGTACGCATCCGAATTGTACCAGTCCTTGGCGTCCTGGTAACTGGGGAATTCGATCATCACCACCCGCGGACCCGGGGCGGGCCCTTCCAAGGCTTCGCACTGGCCGGCGCGGACGATGAATTTGCCGCCGAAACTGGTCACGGTACCTGGCGTTTGGGCGGTGTATTTGGCGTATGCATCGGCGTCGTGCACGTCGATCTGTGCGATAGCGTATCCTTTCGGCATGATTGCCCCTCCTTCCGTTCAGATCATGTCTTCCGGTTCAACATTACGGATATTATTGCCGCCCCTGACGACTTCGTCCGCCGCCAATTCAAATAAGGTCAAATTGGCCATGGGAATATTGCCGTATTCGGTCAGGGGCGTATCGTTGATATAGCAGACCAGGGTGCGCAGTACGCCGCCATGGACGGCCAGGAATACCTTTTCCCCTGGTTCGATGCTTTCGACGATATCGCTGACACCTTCTACGACGCGCTCTTGCAGTTGCGCCAGACTCTCCCCGCCCCAGGGCGCGCCGTCCCAGGGCCGTTCCTGCCAGGTGCGCACGGCCTCTGCGTCCCGCTCCGCCACCTCCGTTGCCAGCAATCCCTCGAACCAGCCCAGGCCGATTTCTATGCAGCGAGGTTCGATCGCATCAGGCTTGCGGTTGAACAGGCAATCCACGGTCTGCCGGCAGCGCAGAGCGGGGGAAGAGATGACACGGTCGGGCTGATAGGGAATGCGTTTGCCAAAGGCGATGGTCTGGGCACGGCCATCGTCCGAAAGGGAGCTGTCCATTTGGCCCTGGAAGCGCAGGGGAGGGCCATTCCAGACGGTGTGACCGTGACGGATGAGATAGAGTTTCTTGGCTGACATACAGGGAATCGCTGCTAGAAAAACCCAATCATTCCATGCTTCGACCGGCCTGGACAGCGAAACCTTGCCGGGGCACCATGTTTCCCGCATGGAGGGAAGCTATGGTTCAGATCGGCAAGCAAGACGGCGCGACCACGCTTATTCTCAACCGGCCAAAGCAACGGAACGCCCTGGATGCAGGCGTCATCGAAGGTTTGATCCAGGCTATCGAAGAGGCGGAGGCCGATCCTGATACCCGATGTCTGGTCATTCGGGGAGCGGGGGGTAATTTTTGTGCCGGCCGCGATCTGACCCGGCCACCGGAGCGTGACCTCCCTTCCGCTCTTGCCGCGGACGAGACCTGGACCAAGGTCAACCGTCTGCTCCATACCACGAGCAAGCCGACGGTCGCGGTGGTGGAAGGCTACGCCGTGGCGGGCGGCTTCACCCTGGCCATGATCTGTGATTTCGTCCTGGCCGAGGAAGGCGCCCAGTTCGGCGCCCTTGAGATGCGCCGGGGCTTCCCTGCCGCTATCAACACGCCGGTACTGACGAAGCTGGTCGGGCCCCGCCTGGCGCTCGAATTCCTCATGTTCGGTGATCTGATCCCGGCTCGGCGGCTCTACGAAGTGGGTCTGATCAACCGCCTGGTCGAGGGGGCGGAGGCGTTGAACCAGGTGGCGCAGCAGTTCGTCGGCAACTTGGTTGCGCTCGACAAGGATGCGGTGCGCATGACCAAAGAAGCCCATCGCGCCGCCCGCAACATGCCGTTGCTCGATGCCTTGGAGATGGGGAAGCTGGGCAACGCCCTGATCGCCGCCTCGGGCCGCATGGACGAAGCCATGCAGGGGTACGCCGACGGCAAGACCAAGAAATGAACATCCGCCATGTTTGAAGCGGCGAAGACCGCGTTCGCCGCATTGTTGGCGCAGCGGTTCGATCGGTTGAATGTGCCCGGTATCGCCTATGCGGTGGTTCTGGATGATCGTATCGCCGAGGCAGGCGGCCTTGGCCTTCGTGATGTTGGCGCGGACGAACCGGTCACGGACACAACACCGTTTCGCATCGCCTCTTTGACGAAACCCTTAGCAGCCGCCCTGTTGTTGCGGGCGGTGGCCGAGGGCAAAGCTGAATTGGATTTGCCGCTTATGGAGGCATCCAGCCGCTACCGGGAGCGTTGTCCGGAGATCAAGGAATTATTCAAACGCGAGGGCTATACGCTGCTCGACCGCATATCCTGCGGCGATCCCTCGGTAACCGTGCGAACGGCGCTCACTCATACCAGCCGCCATCCCGCCGGTTCGGAGTACAGCTATAACGGCTTTCTATTCGGTGTATTGGGCGACTACATAACCCAGTGTCTGTATCCCGGTGCCTCTTTTGAACATGTCATGCGGTCCGAGATCATCGAGCCTTTGGCATTGGCACACTCCGCTGCCGGGATCGCGGACGAGAAAGCACCAGATGTGCTGGATCAGCTTTCCCCGCCGCATGCCCAGGACGACGATGGTCAATGGCAGGTGCGGCCGCCATTGACCGACCCATTGAGTGCGGCGGCGGGCTTAGTCAGCTCGGCCCGGGATCTGGCGCAGATCGATATGGCCTTCAAACCTGGCGGATTGGTCCGCCAGGACGTGTGGGACAGAATGACGACGCCCACAGAATTGACGAGCCGTGAAGTGTCTCCCTATGGCATGGGATGGTTTGTGCAAACCGCGAATGACCTGCGGCTGATTTGGCACTATGGCTGGCAGCCGGACGCCTATTCGTCGCTTTGGCTGAAAGTCCCTGAGCGCGGCGCCACCCTGATCCTGCTGGCCAACAGCGACGGCCTGTCGCGCGACTATGGTCTTGGCGCAGGCGATATCATGAATTCGCCCATGGCGCGCTGGTTCCTCGAATGGCTGGATCAGGGGGCGGCCGGCGAGATTGCGAATTAGCTCTCAGAACACTCGCTGTAAGAATGCCATACCCAATTCCAGACCATCCTGGGCGATGGTGTGGCCGGCGCCTTGGCTGACGTGAAATTCCACGCTCAGGCCAGCCGCGCCCAAGGCTTGGACTGCGTCATGCAAGTGCTGGACGGGCAGCATTTCATCCATGTCGCCATGGATCAGCAGGATCGGCGGTTTCGCCGCGACTTCGTCCGCCAATAGCTCAGGCCCCGCCAGCAGGCCCGAATAACCCAGTATGCCCGCCACCTGTCGCTGTCTGCGCAGGGCGACATGCAGGCTCATCATAGTGCCCTGGCTGAACCCGACGAGAAGCAGGTTCTCCTCGCCCAGGCCATGGCGTTCCAATTCCTGATCGATGAACTGATCCAGCACCGGCGCGGCACTCTGCACCCCGTTTAATCGGCTGTTGGGGTCGAACTGCGAGATGGGAAACCATTGATAACCCATGGGTGACATTTCACACCGCTGCGGCCCGTTCGGCGCCACGAAAGCCGCGTTGGGCAGAACGCGGGCAAAATAGGGCGCCAGGCCGATCAGGTCCTGGCCATCGGCGCCATAGCCGTGGACAAGTATGACAAGCTGCTCCGTCTTGCCGCTGGCCGACCCCTGGCGCGGCCCGTCGATAGATGGGATGGACATGAATATTCCTCTGCTGCCTTTCGTTGACAGTTTTGCGGCGATCGGCGGACAATGTCGAGATGCAATGTAGTTGGAGCGGGGCGCCATGCTGACGCGGGAAGAGAATAATCTATTGACCCAGACCGGGGCGGACAGGCCCATGGGGCAGTATTTCCGTCGCTTTTGGCAGCCCGTGGCGCTGGTCGAGGAGCTGCCGGAACCTGACGGCGCACCGTTGCGAGTGCGGGTCATGGGCGAAGAACTCGTGGCCTTCCGCGATACCGAGGGTCGCCTGGGCCTGTTGGATGCTCGCTGCCCCCATCGCGGCGCCAATCTGTTCTTTGGCCGCAACGAGGAATGCGGCCTGCGCTGCGTCTATCACGGCTGGAAATTCGATGTGGAAGGCAAAGCCGTCGATCTTCCCAATATCCCGCCGGGCGCCCGCCATCACGAGACGATCCGAGCGAAGTCATATCCCACCCGGGAATGGGGCGAAATCGTTTGGGCCTATATGGGTCCGCCGGCGGAAAAACTACCCGATCTGCCGCATTTGGAATTCTGTGTCCTGGAAGATGCCCACCGCTATGTCACCAAGCAGTATGTGGATTGCAATTGGGCCCAGGTCATGGAGGGCGATCTGGACACGTCGCATTTTTCCTTCCTGCATATGCCGGCGCCTAGCGTCGCCTCGGATGAAAATCCAGACGCCCCGGCCGATGTCCGCCGGCTGCGCTGGATACGCCGCGACCCCATGCCCAAATTCACCATTCTTTCCCACGACCTCGGTTTCGTGGTTGGCGGCCAGCGGGCCGGGGACAAGGGCGAGAATTACTGGCGCATCACCCAATTCACTTTACCATCTCATGGAACCGGCCCTTCGACGTTCCCAGGCGAGACCTATTTTGGTTTCACACTGGTGCCGATCACCGATGAAAGCTGTTGGATGTATTGCTATGGCTGGAACCCGGACCGCCCCATCGAAGGCGCCGAGAGGGAGAAGCTGGAGCAGGGACACGGCATCATCGCCAATACGGGGGCGGACTATATGCCCCTGCGCAACCGCGGCAACGACTACCTGATCGACCGGGCCGACCAGCGGAATGTCAGTTACACCGGCGTCAAGGGCCTGGCAGAACAGGACCTGATGATCCAGGAAAGCCAAGGCAAGATCACCGACCGCACTTTGGAGACCTTGACCGCCACTGACGCCGCCGTGGTCCGCTTCCGGCGCATGATGATGGAGCAGGCGCGGGATTTGGTTGATGCCGGCAAGGAACCTGCCGCACCTTGGCAGCATGAGAACTACCGCGTCCGCCCCGGCAGTTGGATCGCCGGCAACAATCTGAATATGGACGAAGTCATGCTGGAGCGCTTCGACGATCCCCTGGGCCGCATCGGTTAGCCGAGGATGCTGGATCGGATTTACCCCACCCCGCCTGCGCTGACCGACCATGTGGCATGGCAGAGCGAGGCTGGAACATATCCATCGGAGTTGCTGGAGGTTTTTTCTGACACCCGTTTTCAGGCCGCGTACGACGAGATCAGTGGTTGGCCCGGCTATGAGGCGACGCCCCTTCGTTCCCTGGACAAACTGGCGGCGGCCCTAGGCATCTATTCGGTCCATTACAAGGACGAAAGCGGACGCTTCGGACTGGGCAGTTTCAAGGCGTTGGGCGGAGCCTATGCGGTGATGCGCCTTGTCGCCGACCAGGGCACCACTGACCTGACGGTGACGTCGGCAACGGACGGCAACCACGGCCGCTCGGTCGCCTGGGGCGCGCAAAGGGCGGGCTGCCGGGCTCGCATTTACATCCATCGTGATGTCAGCGTCGGCCGGCAGCAGGCCATGGAGGCGCTGGGAGCGGAAGTCGTGCGTACGGCTGGCGACTATGATGATTCCGTCCGCGTCTGTGCCCGGGAGTCGGCAGAGCGTGGCTGGCATGTGGTCTCCGATACCTCCTATCCCGGCTATGACTTGATCCCCCGCGACGTTATGGCCGGCTATGGCGTCATGGCATCGGAAATCTTGGACCAGCTCGACACACCGCCAAGCCACGTGATCCTTCAGGCGGGCGTCGGCGGCATGGCCGCCGCCATCACCGCACGGCTGTGGCTCGCCCTGGGCGAAAAACGGCCCCGCTTCATCATGGTCGAGGCCGACCGCGCGCCCTGTATCCTGGCTACCGCGCGGGCGGGAACAATGCAAACGGTGACCATTTCGGAAGAAACCTTGATGGCGGGCCTATCTTGCGGTGAAGCCTCGCCTCTGGCTTGGGAAATCCTGCGCCGCTGCGCGGACCACTTCGTCACGGTGGGGGATGATTATGTCGCACCCACCATGCGGGCGCTGGCGAATGGCGAATTCGGTGGCGGCGCCATCGAGGGCGGCGAATGCGCCACACCGGGGCTTGTGACCTTAATCGCCGCCGCAGCCCAAGATGACCTGCGCGCGGCGTTCGGCCTGGACGAGGACTCACGGGTTCTGGTGATCGGCAGCGAGGGCGCCACGGACCCGGAAATTTATCAGGCCCTGTTGGATGGGCCATGACGTCCCGGCCCCCGCGCGGTTTCCCAGAAAGTGAATTCGCCGCCCGACTGGAACGGGCCCAGGCGGCCATGGCGGTGGAAAGGCTGGATGCCGTGTTGCTGACCGGCGAGGTGGAGATCCGCTACTTCTCTGGCTTTCTGACGCAGTTTTTTCAAAGCCCGACCCGGCCCTGGTTTCTGGTGCTGCCCAAATCGGGCAAGCCAATCGCCGTCATCCCCGCGATCGGGGCCCAGGCCATGGCCCGCACATGGGTGGAGGAGATCCGCACCTGGTCCTCGCCTCACGCCGACGACGACGGTGTCTCATTGTTGGCACAAACGCTTGCAGAACAGGGGCGGTGCATCGGTTTGCCCATGGGCCGGGAATCATCCCTGCGCATGCCTCTGAACGATTTCAACCGCCTAAGACGACGCCTCGATGGCACCGAGTTCAAGGACGCTTCGCCCATCATAGCAAACCTGAGAATGATCAAGTCGGAGCGGGAGATCGATAAGATCGCCTTTGCCTGTACCTGCGTCAGTGACGCTTTCGATAGGGCGCCTGAACTGTTCGCGGTCGGACAAAGCGATGTGGAGGCCTTTCGCCGTTTCAAGATCGAATGCCTGAACCAGGGTGTTGACGATGTATCGTACTTGGTAGGCGGTGCGGGTGAAGGGGGATATGGGGATATCATCTCGCCCCCATTGGGCCGGGAAATAAGGTCCGGTGATGTGCTGATACTGGATACGGGCTGTACCTACGACGGCTATTTCTGCGATTTCGACCGTAACTTCGCTTTTGGCGATGCAGGTGACGAGGCACACCGCGCTTACGACACTGTATACCAAGCCACCGAGGCCGGTTTGGCGGCGGCCCGGCCTGGCGCAACCTGCGCCGATCTCTATCGCGCCATGCACGGCGTCATGGGTGGCGAAGGCGATGTGGGCCGGTTGGGCCACGGCCTTGGCATGCAACTGACCGAAGGACCTTCGAACACCGCCTGGGATGAAACGGAATTGCGGCCGGGCATGGTCATGACGTTGGAGCCGGGAGTGGCCTATGGAAATGGCAAGGTCATGGTGCACGAAGAGAACATCGTCATTCGCGACGGCCCGCCACAGTTATTGAGCCGCCGCGCTCCCCCCGAACTGCCGGTGATCGCCTAGCCATGGCTTTGTCATTCGAAACGGGACAAGGATGGGGCGACGCTTGTGCCTTGGGCCTTATCGTTCTGCAGGCGGACGAGACCATCGAACAGGAATTCCGCCAGTTGATGCCGCCCGAACGCTTCAGCCTGTACCATACGCGTGTCCCTAGCGGCCTGGACGTGACGCCGCAAACCCTGGCCCGCATGGCCGAGGACATTCCAACCGCCGCTAGTCTATTTCCCGGCGGCGCCAAGCTGGATGTGATCGGCTATGCCTGCACCTCTGGCGCCACGGTGATCGGCGAAGACAGGGTTGCGGAACTGGTTCAATCCGTCCGCCCCGGCGCGGCGGTGACCAACCCCTTGACGGCGGTCAAGGCCGCGCTGGCTGCGCTTGGCATCCGCCGCCTTGGTTTCCTGACACCCTATATTCTCGAAGTCTCATTGGCGATGCGACAGCGTCTGGAAGATGTCGGCATTGAGATCACCACCTTCGGCTCCTTTGAGCAGAGCGAGGAAGCCCTGGTCGCCCGCATCACACCGGCTTCCGTGCTGGAGGCGGTCATCGAGGTAGGCCAAAGCGCGGCTTGCGACGGTGTCTTCGTTGCCTGTACCAACCTACGCACCCTGGACATTATCGCCGAAGCTGAATCGCGGCTGGAAAAGCCTGTCATCACTTCGAACCAAGCCCTGGCCTGGCACATGGCCCGCCTCGCAGGCCAACCCAACAGCAAATTAGGTTACGGCCGGCTGTTCGAAGTGAGCTCCTAGATCACCCGTTCGACGGGGACGCCGCGGACGTCCATCTCGTATTCCAGGCCGACCACCGGCGGCCGGGCGTAATACCAGGTAAGGCCAGCCTTGCTGGCGCCCCGGCCGACGATTTCCGAGGCGAGGAAGGGATAGAGGTCTTGCACGGTATAGACTTGAGTGGTCGTGGCATCGGCCCAGCCCAGGCCCAGGGCGCCCATCCGAGTTTCCATGGCGCCTAGCACATGCAGTGCCTTTTCGGTCATCGCCTCGGCGCTGGTTTCGCCCAAGCGGACGATACGATCGGCATAATCGCCTGGTGCTTCCGTGGCTTCGCCGGAGCCGGCGATGACAAAGCTTTTGGCTTCGCCCGCCGGTTCCGGATCAGGCACCGTGAAGCTGAAGGCCTCGAATACAGGTTCGGACGGCGGGTCGATATCCGGGCAGACGTTTGAGCGGGCAACCGGGTTCTCATCGTCCTTGAAGATACCCCAGCGTTCCAGAGTACCTACATAAACCCGGTTGAAGGCGATGAAGCCGGCATCGTCGAAGGGTTCCGGCGAGCGCAATTCGCAGGCGCAGAACGATGTGAACGGCCGGCCCCGGGCCGTCAAATAGGCTTCAATGTCGCTAAATCCCTGTTCGATGGGTCGGGGCGAATGAAACCGTACCCTCTCTATGGCGAAGCCGGGTTGCGTCGCCACGCCGCCGGAGTACTGAAAGGGGCCCCGCACATAACGATAGCCACCTGGTTCAAATATCGCCGTTTCCGCCATTGGTCACATCCTCACCTGTCAAGTTCGTCTGGCCATTCTATCGGCTCACCAAAATCGATTCATCGCAATTCAGACTCGCGAAAATTTTCTAATAAGTGTTAGAAAAGAACAAAGAAGACCGTCATCGAGCAAAGGGGAGTATGGGGCAGGGTTATGAGTGAGCGCAGTATCAGGGGCAAGGTGGCCGCCGTAGGGATTGGCGAAACCACCTATTACAAGCACGGCCAATCGCCGGACGCAGAGTTCAAGCTGGCTCTGCAGGCCATTCTGCGGGCAGCCGAGGATGCGGGCATCGATCCAAAGGAGATCGACGGTTTCGCCTCTTATTCCAATGACCGCAGCGATCCTTCCCGGATCGCCGCTGCGCTGGGTATTCCGGATCTTCGGTTTTCCAATATGCAGTTCGGCGGCGGTGGCGGTGGCGTCGCGGCGGCAGTTGCCAATGGCGCGGCAGCCGTGGCCTGTGGCTATGCGGACTGCGTCGTGGTGTTCCGGGCTTTGGCGCAGGGTCAGTTTCGCCGCTTTGGCCAGGGCGCACCGGACCCAACGGTTTCGGGCGATGCTGCCTATCTGGCGCCCTATGGGATCATGTCGCCGGCGCAGAAGTATGGCATGCGGGCGACCCGCTTCATGCATGAACACGGCGTCAAAAACGATGTGCTGCGTGCCATCGCTATGGCCTCGTACAAGCATGCCCAGAACAATCCCCGGGCCGTGATGAACGGACGCCCCCTGGATGAAGAGACCTATGACAACAGCCGCTGGATCGTCGAGCCGATCAACCGGCTCTATGACTGCTGTCAGGAAAACGACGGCGCCGCGGCGATGATCATTGTTGCCGCCGAACGGGCCAAGGATTTGCGGCAGAAACCGGCCTATATCCTGGGCGCCGAACAAGGCTCCGATCACCGCTGCGGCGCGCCGGTGATGAATGCTTCGAACTTTCCTTCATCGTCTTTCGCCACGGTGGCGCCGCGCCTGTACGAGACGGCGGGCGTCAAACCGGATGATATCGACGTGCTGCAAAGCTACGAAAATTTTACCACAGGCGTGATGATGGCGATCGTCGAACACGGCTTCTGCGCACCCGAGGAATGCAACGAGTTCTTCACTTTGGAGAACCTTTCGGCGCCGTCTGGCAAAGTGCCTCTGAACACATCGGGCGGCAACCTGGCGGAATGCTACATGCATGGCCTGGGGTTGCAGTTGGAGGCCGTGCGCCAGATTCGCGGTGAAAGCTGCAACCAGGTGGCGGGCGCCAAGCTGGCCATGAACATCGCCGGGCCCATGGTGACACCGGTAAGCAGCCTGATTATGGGTTCCGAGGAGACGTTGTGATGAGCGAGAGTTATCTGCCTGCCGGCATGCCGGCGCCCGTTCCTAGCGGTGATGGACTCGACGTGCCCTATTGGGAAGGGACCCGGCGCGGTGAATTGATGGTGCAGCGTTGTGGTGATTGCGGTACCTGGCAATGGGGCCCGGAGTGGCTATGCCACAATTGCAATTCCTTTGAGATGAAATGGGAACAGGTCGCCGCCGAGGGTGTGATCTACAGTTGGGAACGGCCATGGCATCCGGTCCACCCCGCGCTAAGGGAGCGCGGGGCTTACACGGTGGTATTGGTAGAACTGCCCCACGCCGGCAATATTCGCATGCTGGGCAATTTGCTGGGGCCGGACGATCAGGAAGTGGTGATTGGACGGGAAGTGCAGGCGGTGTTCGAGCCACATGACGAAGCGGATGTGCCTTATACTTTGGTGCAATGGCGCCTGAAAGATTGAGACAGGGGAGACAATCATGAGCGAACAAGTCCAAGTCGATGAAGCCAATGCCTGGCGCCTGGAAACACCGGGAACCGACGGCTGGCCGCGCACAGCGCGCCCTGACGATCCCGACAAGTATCTGATGATTTCCGCCGATACCCACGCCAACGAGCCGGCGGATCTCTGGGCCAAGCGCATCGAGCCCGAGTATCGCGACCGCATCCCCCGCCAGGAAAAGGATGAGAAGGGCGATTTGTGGAACATTGTCGAGGGTTACCGGCCGGTGAAGATCCGTATCGCGGCCATGGTGGGACAGGATCAGGAGCGCAACGGCTCCGGCGCCACCGTCGAGGGCCGCATCGCCGACCACAAACGTGACGGCATCGATGCCGAGGTGATCTTTCCCAACAAGGGCCTTGCCATGTGGGCCACCCCTGATCCGGTATTCGCCATGGCGCAGTGCCGCGTCTGGAATACCTGGGCCTGGGAGTTCTATGGCCCCAACAATGACACCATGTCGCCCATGGCGGCCTTGGGGACTGGAGATATCGAAGGTTCCATGAAGGAGATCGAGCGGGTGGCCAAGCTCGGTTTCCGGGGACTTACTCTGCCCTGCAAACCGATCTTCGGCAGTCACGATGTGGACGATCCTAACTACAACCTGCCCATGTACGATCCCATGTGGGCACTGATCGAGGAAGTGGGCCTGCCGATCACCTTCCATGTCTCCACCGGCCGCGACCCGCGTGCGTCAAAGGGCAACGGCGGCGCGGTAATCAACTATGTCTCCCACTCTCTAAGCCCGACGATTGAGCCCATGGCCAATCTTTGCGGCTCCGGCGTTTTGGAACGCTTCCCCAAGATCAAATTCGCCCTGATCGAGGCGGGCATTGGCTGGATCCCCTGGGCCCTCGAGGCCATGGACGAAGCCTATCGCAAGCACCATTTCTGGGTGCGGCCCAAATTGCAGGGTCTGCCCAGCGACTATTTCAAGCAACATGGTGCGGCGGCGTTTCAGGAGGACCCGGTCGGCCTCGCCCTGGTCGAGCAGTTCGATCTGACAGACAATATGATGTGGGCCAACGATTATCCCCACCACGAAGGCACCTGGCCTCATTCGGCCGCTGCCATCGAGCGGACCATGTCCGGCATCTCCGACGGCACCCGCGCCAAGATCCTAGGCCTGAATGCCAATCGCGTCTTTGACTTCGGTCTGCCGGAGGCGCCGAACCGGGCGATGGCGTAGCATCCTGGCCGGCGCCGCAGTTGTAACCTTGGCATAGGGAGGCGGGACCATGGCCAACGAAAGTACGATCATCGAGCGTCCCTTGTTGCTGTTGGTACAGGCAAATGTGGAGGCGGCTCACGAGCACGCCTTCAATGCCTGGTATTACCACCACGTACCCGCAATCCTGGAAATTCCCGGCTACAACTGGGGCCGGCGCTATCAGGCCGTGGTTGGCGAGACTAAGTATCTGGCCCTTTATGAAATCAAGGATACATCCCTATTGGAAAGCCAACTGGGGGAAGATGCCGATAAACGCCATCCCACCGCCAATGCGGAATTCGCTAAGTTCGATCAGCTTCAGGGCTTGAGCGATGTACGCATTAATGTCTACCGGCAGCTATCCGGTAGCCATTTGGGCAACCCGTTCCTGAGCGGCGATCTTCCCTTAAGTGTCGTGATGGCCGATTGCGTGGTGCCGCAGAAAGAGGCCGAATTCAACGCCTGGTATGACAGTTCCCATGTTCCGAACCTGTTGCAAATACCAGGCTATGCTTCCGGTGCCCGTTTTCAATTGATCGAGCACCCGGCCCTGGATTGGCTGGACATGGGCCCGAAATACCTGGCGCTCTATGAATTCGAGAACCTGGACTGCCTACCCAGCCTGGCCGATCCTGACACTATGTGCCAGGAAGCCCAGGACGAATTGGGCCGCTGGATGGAATTCGGCGCGCCCCTGGTCGATAATATGTCCTGGAACGTCTATCGGCCCATCGCCAAGCATTGGCGGCTTGACGACTAAGCTAGACTCGTCAAATCAGGATTGGCCCCAACAGGCCGCGCCTAGACGTTGCGGCGCATGTGGTCGAGGACGTCGTCGAGGGATTCCACGTCGCCGAATTTGGCGTCCATGTCGTAGAGATTCCACTCCACCGCGCCGGCGATGCGATCGCCGATGCATTCACGCACGATGATCGGCCGGAAACCATCGGCGATGGCATCCTCCACCGTGGCGCGTACGCAGGCGCTGGCGGTGGCGCCGGTGACGACAACCGTATCGACGCCGCAGGCGGTGAGATAGCTGTTCAGGTTGGTACCGCGGAAGGCGCTTGCCTGTTTCTTGACGATCAGTAGTTCGTCCTGCCGGCGTTCCAGGCGGTCATCGATCTCCACTGCCTTTGAGCCGGCTTGCAGGACTTCCGCCGGGATCTTCTTACCCCACAGACCCATGTCCGAGTGTTCGCCCTCGATGATTTCATAGGCCGTGGTGGTGAAGATGATCGGCAGGCCCTTGGCGCGGAAGGCGGCTAGGACTTGTTGTACTGCGGGTATTACTTCTTCCATGCCCTCGCAGGTAAAGGCGTTGTCTTCTCGTGTCCAGGCATTGGCCAGATCGATATTGACCAGGGCCGGCTTGTTGCCCCAGCCAATGCGCCGTTGGAACCCGCGCGCTTGGTAAAGGGTGCTGTCGGCCGCGAAGAGTTTGTCCAAGGCCGCCTTAATATCCGGATCCATTCGCCGCTCCCCAATCATTCCTAACCCTACCGCCGACTGTAGCGGAGATTTCCCGCGCGCACAAAACCGCCCCTCAGCTGCGTTCGCGGGACTTCTTGAACCAGGCGTCTTCTTCCTCGAAGCGGGCGGCATTCCAGCTCAGCGCCGCCTTCAAACCGTCTGATTGCCGTATCTTGTTGAATTCCTCAATCTCCGGCGTGGTGCTGCCGCTGGCCAGCGCAACGACTTCCAGTTCCATGGACCGTTCGACGACCTGGCGCACACCCATCAACTCATAAGACATGTTGATGAGCTTTTTATTGTATTCCACGGTCGTCGCGGGCAGCTTGGCGATGGTTTGTGCCTGGCGCTCTACAGCATCGTCCAGTTCATCGGCCGGCACCACCTCATTTACAAGGTCGAGCCGTTTCGCCTCGGCCGCATCGATCAGGTTGCCGGTATAGAGGAGCTCCCGCGCCTTCGTCATGCCGATAACCCAGGGCCACACCGCCGGAATATAGGGCCCGCCAGTACGGATCTCCGGCGCCCCGAACTTGGCATCCTCGGAACAGATGCGCAGATCGCAGAAGGTCGCGGTGGCCAACCCGCCCGCGATACAGAAGCCGTGGATCTGCGCGATGATCGGCTTTGGGTTGTTCCAGAACACATCCCACCAGGCGGAGGCCGAGAACGTCTTACCCTTGAGGAAACGGGCCCGCAATTCCGCCGGATTGATTTTGCTTCCCGTCGTAATGTCAAAACCGGCGCTGAAGGCCCGCCCGGCCGCCTTGAGGACGATGACCCGGATGTCATTATCGTTCCAGCCGGCGTCCTCTAGGGCATCCCGAACTTCGATCTGAAGATCATCTGAAAGGGCGTTCAGTTTCTCCGGCCGGTTCAGGGTGACATAAGCCACGGGCCCGCGTTTCTCGTAGATGATGTTTTCGTAACTCAAGGTTTCTCTCCATTATTTCCGGACGGTATTAGCCTAGCTCGTGGCCCGCGTCGTAACCATCGTTTCGTTCAAATTCTATAAATCTGCGAGATGATGCTGTATTGCCTATTGGATAGCCAGCGAAGGCAGAAACAAGAGGATAGGCATTTACCCAATGAACCCAACTTATGTCATCACCGACATTGAAGCGGATGGACCGGTTCCAGGTGACAATTCAATGCTCTCCTTTGCGTCGGTTGCGGTGTCTAGCGAAGGTGATGAGGTTTCTGCATTCGAGGCGGTATTGGCACCGCTGGAATGGGCGAACCCGGACGCTGACACCATGAAATGGTTTGCTACCCAGCCGGAAGCCTATGCCGCGGCCACGGCGGACCCCCGTCCGGCCGGCGCCGTTATGAGTGCATTTGTTGAGTGGGTGTCTGCCCTGCCGGATAGGCCAGTATTTGCCGCCCACCCAATAGCATTCGACGGCATATGGATTGATTACTATCTTCGACAGTTTACGGACAAGCGGCTTACGCAAGGACCAAGGGACGCCAATCCCCTATTCTATGCTAGCGGCATCTGCATTCGAACGATCGCTTCCATTCGGCTCGGCTGGCCCATTTGGGATTGTCATCCAAGTAACTACCCTCCGGAATGGCTCGGCAACCATGATCACACCCACCGTGCGATTGATGATGCTCGCGGGTATGGGCGTTTGCTGGTGACATTGCTTCGTCAGACGAAGGTCGCGTAACGTCAAAGCAGTGGCAGGACACGATCGGCTGTTAGCCGGATGATCTCCTCCGTGCGCTCTGTTGCGACGGGGAAAAGGGCGACGGAATCGGCGCCTGCAGCATAGAACGCCGAAATCTTCGCGGCGCATTCCTCGGGGCTGCCTGCAATGGTCAGATCCTCCACCCATTGATCCGGCATATCCTTCAGCAAGACCTCGTAGCCGCCGCGTGAGACCAGAGCGTTCAACTCATCCGAAATGCCGTAGACGTCCGTCAGGCCATTGGCGCCGTTCTGTCGGTAAAAGGCCAGTTTGGAGCGGGCCGAGGCCCGTGCCGCATCGCCGTCCTCTTCCACGGCATAGATGGCGAAGACGGTGATGGGATGATCATCCGTGCGCCCGGCCCGTTCACGACCCTCGTCGATGCGCGCCTTGGCCCAGCGTACATAGTCGTGGCCGGCGGAGACCGAGAGAACGGAACCATCGGCCACTTCGCCGGAGAGCTGTAGCATCTTGGGCCCGATCACACCCATGCGCACCGGTGTGGGTGTGCCAGTCTCGGGGTAGACGAGGCTCACATTGTTGAAGGCATAGACATCGCCCTTCTGATCCACCGTCTCGCCGCGCAGGAGGGCCTTTGTGGTGGTGACGCACTCGCGCAGGGCCGCCAGGGGTGAGCGAGGGTGCAGTCCCATCTGACGCACCCATGCCGGTACCCCGAGGCCGATGCCCGCGATCAGGCGATCCGGATAGACCTGTGACAGGGTGGACAGTTCCATGGCCAGAAGTGCCGGGTGCCGGGCCATGGCCGAGACCACACCGATGCCGACGGTGATGCGGGAGGTGGCACCCAAAACAAGGGAGGCGCCGGAGATGCCGCCCGTAAAGAAATAATCTTCGGCCAGCCAGATTTCGTCGAAGCCGCAGGTTTCTGCCGTCGCCGCCGCCGTCTGGATTTGACCCGGTGCGATGGCGCTACCGAGGACAAGACCGATGGGATGTTCCGCACTCATGCTGTCCAGCCCGTCATTGCTTCGACGTTTCCAAGGCTTCAAGCACGGCCTCGGGCGTAATGGGGATCTGATCGATTGGTGCGCCGATGGCATTCGAAACGGCATTGGCGATGACGGCGGCGACGGGGACGATAGGCGGCTCTGCCGCGCCCTTGGCGCCATAGGGTCCAGCGGCCTCCGGGTGTTCCATCAGAATGGCTTCGATCTGTGGCATGTCGCAGGCAAGCGGCAGGCCGTGGCTTTCAAAGTTCCGCTGCACATATCGGCCGCCCTGGATATCCATGCGTTCCCACAGCGCATAGCCGAGACCCTGGGCCACACCACCGTAAACTTGCCCCATGATGGCGTCGGGATTGATGGCCCGGCCCACTTCCTGGGCGATGACGTAGCGTCCCACGGTGACTTGGCCGGTGACGAGATCCACCTCCACCTCCGCCTGATGCACATGATAGGTAGGCGTTGGCCAGGTGGAGAACAGCATGCCGGTGGTGCAGAGGGGATCGTGGGGCGGCGGTGGCGTCACGTAAGAGCCGGTGCCGACGATGGGGCCATCGCTGAAGGTGGCGGCCATGGCCACTTGCTCCAGGCCAACCCGCATATCTGGTACGCCGGAGACGTGCACTGCGCCGCCTTCGATCACCAGATCGGCCTCCGCCGCTTCCAACATTGTGGCGGCTTTTTCGATCACCTGCTCTTTAACCTGCTGGGTGGCATCGAAGACGGCCCGGCCCGCCACGTGTGTGGTGCGGCTACCTTGGGAGCCGGCATCGAAGCCGGCGACATCCGTATCGGGCATGGTGATGGTCACTTGATCGGCGTCGAGCCCAAGCCCTTCGGCGGCGATCTGCCGCAAACCGGTCATAACGGCACCGGAGCCGCTGTCGGTGGCTGCGGTGATGACCACCAGAGTGCCGTCCTCGTTCAGTTTCACTGTCGCCTGTCCCGGCTGGGGGTTGGTCAGCCAGACCGCTGCAGCAATACCGGTGCCGCGCAACTTAACGTCATCGCTGGCGCCATTCGGCCGGTCCGCCCAAGGGGCGCGTTCCTCTACCAGCTCAAAGGCCTCGTGCAGGATCGAGAGTTCTTCCAGGGCCTGGCCGTTACGCATCTTGTCGCCGTCCTGGGCCAGGGTCGCCAGACGGTATTCGCGCCGGTCCCGGTCCAGAGCATTGGCAATCTCATCCATGTGCCGCTCCGCCGCGAACACCAGATAGGGTCCGCTGACGCCGCGAAAGGCGCCGGTGGGCGCGGTGTTGGTATAGACCATGCGGTTGCGGATACGCGCGGTGCCTACTTTATAGATGGAGCCGTACATGAATATCGGGATGCTGGCCGTCGCTGGGCCGTTGTTGGCATAGGCGCCGCTGTCGAACACTACGTCCACGTCCTGGGCCAGTATGGCGCCGTCGCTGCGTACGGCGGAGCGGATCTTCACAGTGGCGTTTTCCCGGCAGGGGGCCGCCAGACGCTCCTCATCGGCATTGTTGACGAATCTCACGTGGCGCCTGGTGCGCCGGGCCAGAATGGCGGCATAGGGTTCCAGGCCCAGGTCTAGCTTGGCGCCGAAGCCGCCGCCAATATGGTGGCCGACGATGCGGATCGCCGATTTAGGCACATCGAGGACCTGCGCCAGCCGGTCACGGATGCGGAACGGATACTGGTGTGAAACCTGGATTACATAGCGTCCGGCGTCATAGGTTGCCAAGGCCATCTTCGGCTCCAGATAGGCCTGGTATTGCCTTGGTGCCCGATAGGTGCCCTCGATGACATGATCCGCACCCTCGAACGCGGCGTCCACGTCACCGGGGTCGGATAGGATTTCCGCCACGATGTTGCCCTCCCGGGCAAACTCAGCACCGCCGGCGATGGTGAACTCGGCCCAACCGGGATGCACCAGCCGGGCATCGGGCAAGAGCGCCTCTTCCGGTGTTCCGACGGCTGCAACCTCCTCGATCTCCACCACGATGAGGCGCAAGGCCGCTTCGGCGATTTCAACGCTGTCCGCCGCCACGGCAGCCAGTGGCTCGCCTTCATAGGCAATATAGTCCGTGGCAAACAACGGCGTATCGAAAACGAGGACACCGGCGCGGTCGTTCTTGACGTCATGCCCAGTAATCACGTCATGCACGCCGGGCAGTTTGGCGGCGGCGGTCGCATCAATGCGTCGGATGTTGGCGGCCGGGACCGTTGCGCGAAGCAAGCGGCCATGCAGCATGCCCGGTACCGCCAGATCGGCACCAAAGACGGCTTCGCCACGGAGCTTGCTTTCGCCGTCGCTGCGCAGGGCGTTGGAGCCGACGGCCGTCATGATGCCTGCTCCGCGGTCGCCGCCAGAACCGCGTCGATGATCTGCCGGTAGCCGGTACAGCGGCAGAGGTTTCCGGCCAGGGCAGATTCGATCTGCACTTCGGACGGGGTTGGATGGCGCTCAAGCAACGCGGTCAGGGTCATGAGGATACCGGGTGTGCAGAAGCCGCACTGCACCGCACCCTGCTCCAGAAAGGCGCGCTGCAACGGGTTCATCTCCTCCCGATCCGCCAGGCCTTCCACGGTGCGGACCTCGCGTCCATCAACTGCCGCGGCAGCCAGAATGCAGGAATCCACCGGCACACCGTCAAGCAATACCGTGCAGGCGCCACATTCGCCTTCCAGACAGCCCTCTTTTGTGCCGGTCAGAAACAGCCGCCGGCGCAGAGCCCGCAGCAAGGTCTCGCCGGCCCCGACCTCGAGCGCCCGTTCGATGCCATTGATTGTGCATCGGATGGCGATGTTATGGTCTACGCTCACGCCCCGGCCTCCTCTACGCAGCACTCGGCCGCCCGTGCCAGCAGGCCAGGCAGGACCCGCCTGCGATAGGATGCCGTGGCGCGGCCGTCATCGATGGGGGATACGGCATGCTTCAATGCGTCTCCCGCTGCCCGAATAGCATCCGGTTCTAGCCGTGATCCGGTCAACAGAGCCTCAGCCTCTGGCATACGCCGGGCCGTCGGGGCCACCGAACAGACGGCGACGCGGGCCGATGTCACAGTGTTGTCGCCATCCACGCTGAGGCGGAGGGCCAGGCCTACGACGGCGACGTCCATGGCTCCGCGCCGCCCCAGTTTGACGTAGCATTCGCTGCTGCCATGGGGCAGCGGTTCCAGATCGACGGCGCGCAGCAGTTCTTCCGGATTGCGTGTCGTCCGGTTCGGATCGACGACAAAATCGTCCAAAGCCAGGCGTCGCTCTCCGGCGGCGGAGGCCAGCGTCACATTGGCATCGGCGATCAGGAGTGGCGGCAGCAGGTCAGCCGCCGGTGAAGCATTACAGATGTTGCCCCCGATGGTGCCGACGGCCTGTGTCTGCCACCCTCCCACGAGGCCGGCGGCATGGGCCAAGGCGGGATGATGGGCGCCAATCCCGTTATCTTCGTTCAAGGCACTATGGGTCGTCAGGGCGCCGATCTTCGTTCGTCCATTGGTGGTGATCCCCGACAGGCCATCGATACCCTCAATGTGGATCAGGGCGCTGGGTGCGATCTCGCCACTGTTGTACTGCACCATGAGGTCGGTGCCGCCGGCCAGCAGTCGGCCTTCGCTGCCCCATTCCTGCAGATGCGTCAGCGCTTCATCGATGCTGCTTGCACGGCAAAACCGCACGTTCCTATCCTCCGGCGAGATACGCTTGGCCTATTGCAACGCTAGCACGGCCCCATCTCGTCTGCATAGCTGGCGGATGTCTCTGCATGGTGAGGCGGGGCATCAATGATGACGAGCCGAGGTGCCGGCGGAAAGATTGTCTTGTAGGTCTATTTTTGCCCGACGATCGCGTTTATTCCGGGATGCCGACCTCTCGCAGGTGGGCCAGAATATTTTCTAACCGCACCGGATCATGATCCACTAGTGCCCGGCGCACAAAGCGCAGTGAGAATTCAGGCACCATCTCAAATAGCCTATCAATGGCCCATTGCGATTCCTCATCTTGACCAATCTTCTTCAGCGCGATTGCCAGAACAGCGAATATGGGAAATTTCGGATTCGGTCCATGGGCCGAGCGACGTGCCCACTCCGCGCATTCTTCGTAGCGTTCGAGTTCGAACAAGGCTTCGGCGCGGGCATGCTGGAAGGCGCCAAGGTTAGCATCACGCGGGCTCAATCTTATTGCCTGATCAATGGGTGGTATCGACTGCTCCGGTTCGCCAGCATGAAACAGCTCATACCCGAGTTGGTAATGCGCTGAGGCAAAATTCGGATTGAGTTGGATGGCTTCCCTGGTTTTGACGATGCCAATGTCGTGTCTCTTAAAGTGACTGTGAATTCGGGCATCAGCCAACAGACAGATCGGATCGCGGGCATCGGCCGCTAGGGCGTTACGGGCCAAGTTCTGGGCCTGTTCAATAATCGCGTCAGCATCATCCGGACGAAAGTGCTGTACAAATTCAAGACGGACCGTGGCCGCCGTTGCAATTGCCGGCGCGAAACTGCCGTCGCTCGCAACGGCTTTGTCCAAGAACTCGATTGCCGATGAAAGGCCTGCCTTGGTATTCAAAAGCGATGCGGACAATCCGCGCTGGTACAAATCCCAAGCGTCGAGACTATCGGGTCGTTTGCGCAGCGATCGTTCGCGTTCCGCCCCGTCAATTTCGGGTGCGATAGCTGCGACAAGGGCGTCTCTGATTTCGTCCTGGACCTCGAAGATCTTCTCTAATTCGCAGTCGTAGTTCTCTGCCCAGATATGGGATCCTAAGGTCGCGTCGATCAGTTGTGCTGTTACACGCACCTTGCCACCACGTTTTCGTACGCTACCCTCCAGCACATAGCGAACCCCGAGATCATTGGCGATCGCCCTTACGTCCATCGCGCGGCCTTGGAACGTGTTGGAGGTTGTGCGGGCGATCACGAACAGCCAGCGAAAACGGGACAATGCGGTGATGATGTCCTCTGTCATGCCGTCAGCGAAGTGCGCCTGTTCAGGATCTTCCGAAAAATTGTCAAATGGCAGGACGACGATTGAAGGCTTGTCGGGCAGCGCGAATTCGGGGCTTTTTTCAGGCCCCGACGCTGGCTTGCCAGTCGATAACCATAGCCACGTCCGCACGGGCCCGGCGATATTCTTAAGTTCCATCTCACCGGCATCCGTGAATGGCAGGTCTAACTTGCCGCGGAGCTCCCGATGAACACTTTCAGAAACTGCCATGCCGTCGGGAGCAGCGATTTCTTGCAGGCGGGCGGCGACGTTGACGCCGTCGCCAAAAATGTCGCCATCCTCCATCACGACGTCGCCTATGTTGATGCCAATTCGCAAGGCTACGCGTTGGTCATTCGGTCGACCCTCTGAAAAATCTGATACGGATTCTTGGATTTCTACTGCTGCGGTGACCGCATCTATGACGCTGGCGAACTCAGCTAACAAACCGTCGCCCAATAATTTGACAATGCGGCCGCGATGGCTGGCTATTTTCGGTGCGAGAAGGTCGTTGTGAAGAGCACGTAAAATGGAAAGCGTGCCAGATTCATCTGCGCCAATGAGGCGCGAATAACCAACGACATCCGCCGCCAAAATCGCGGCTAGTCTCCTCTCCACTGGCATCCCTCAATGGTTAGGGCGCGGTTGCCGACAATGCTACCGTACGGAATGACATAATCCCAGCGTTCGCAGCCTTCTAACTGGTGGGATATTCCTCGAACTGCGGCAGATCATCAGTGATTTCGTACCAGGGCGACTTGGAGCCGGTGAAGATATGATCGTCGGCGCCCTGGCCGGGATCATCGTCCAGGCTGCCCAAAGGCACCATCGCCGTGGCGCTGTCGGGCCGAAGCCGCGGTACACCGGAGCCGCATTTACTGCAGAAAGCATGGGTAAATGCGTCCGCTTCAGGAACCTTGTATGTCGCCACCAAATCCTCGCCGCGCAGGAACTTGATCGCTTCTATGGGCAAGAAACCGTTGGTGGTGTGCGCGGCCGCCCGCGCCTTGCGGCAACGGCTGCAATGACAATTGTGCACTACGGTGAACGGGGCGCTGAGTTCGAAGGCGATGGCGTTACAGAGGCAGGAACCGCGCACATGCTCTGACGGGTCCTCGTGGCGCGGCCCCATGGGTGATTCAGGCAAACCGGACTCTGCCGGATAAGCATCATGCTGCGGCAGGTCGTCGGTGATAGCATGCCATGGCGCCATAGAGGCGACGAAGATATGCATGGCAGGACGGATGCCTGGATCGTCATCCAGGCACCCTGCGGGGATCACGGCCTTGCCGTCAATGATCATAGGCACCACGGAGCCGCAGGTGGCGCAAAATGCCCGGTCAATGCGCGGCCAGAAGTTGGGTTTACGGATTAAATCGGCGCCCGAGACCAGGCGATAGTCGGCGATCTCGGCCGAGACATAGGTGGCGAACGCTGCGCCATGATGTTTGCGGCAGGTGGTGCAATGGCAATGGCTCATATCGCCGAGCGGTCCGTCGACCTCCCAACGCACGGAACGGCAAAGACAGCTTCCCTTTATCATTGACTATCCTTTCCACCTAGCTACGCCAGTCGTCGCCGACCTCGCGCTCTAACTGCCGGATCATGGCCGCCCATTGTCTTGTTTCCATCTCGACGCGGCGGTTGGCCTGTATCTTGCGGCCCACGTTGATGGTGTAGTCGATGGTTTCCTGATTGGGATATTGCAACTCCTGCCCCATGGACAGGGCGTCCACCTGGTATTGGCAGGCAGTCTCCATGCGGTACATCCAGAAGAAGGCTTCGGCAATGGTTTCGCCCACGGTCAGGAGGCCATGATTGCGCAGCACCATGATGCGTCCATCGCCCAAGTCGTTGACGATGCGTTCCCGCTCGGAATGGTCCAAGGCCACGGATTCATAATCGTGATAGGTGACGGCGGCATGGATCAAAAGTGCCTTTTGATTCAGTGGCAAAAGGCCTTCTTTCATACTGGCCACGGCGTTGCCCGCACGGGTATGGGTGTGCATCACGGCATTCATCTTGTCCGATGACATATGGACCGCCGAATGGATCGTGAAACCTGCCGGGTTAATGGGAAAATCACTCTCCCCGATGGTGTTGCCGTCCTGATCTACTTTGATCAGCGAGGAAGCGGTGATCTCACCAAACAGCATGCCGTATGGGTTAAGCAGGAAATGCTCCGTGCCAGGAATGCGCAGCGAAAGATGGGTGCCGAACAAGTCCGTCCAGCCATAAAGGTCGACAAGGCGGTAACAGGCAGCCAGGTCGCAGCGCGCCTCCCACTCAACGTCGCTAAATTCTTCCGGTACGGCACCGTGACGGCCGAGGCTGGTCGTGACTGTCATATTGTTTCCCCATTTCATTTTCGTACGGCTCGATGGGCGACAATGTACCTTGCAATTGCTAGATTGCCCAGACGGATGGGAGGAATGCGCCATGGCCAACGCAACCGCCGTGCAAGCCGTTCTCGACGAACGCTGGACTGATATCGATTATGAAGACCGCATGGTCGCCATCGCTTGTTTCACGGTTGATGCCGAGGATGGCGGTTGGTGGCGGCGAAAATTAGGCGAATGCGAAGGAGTCTTGGTCGATGCGGCCTGGACGCAATTACGGGTGGCGGTATTTTTGCGCATGGTGGATGCCGTAGGCTTCGCCCATCACCTTCGTGACCGTCTCGACGGCCGCTGCCGCATCGGCGTCAATCTCGCTGAATTCGAGGTCTCGGGCGACGGACGGCCTGGCGAGGGTGTGCTCTATGCAGCGCAGTTGATGGAACAGAGCGAGCCAGGCGGCATGACCATTTCCGCCGTGGCAGGCCAAAAAGTCACGACCCGGCTTGGCGCCGGCGAAGACGGCCGCGATACGGCCACCGGCTGGCGCGGTTTACTCTATCTCTCCCTACAGGTAGGCGGCCTGTTGGGTTACTTTGCGGCCTGGATGTATGGATTTTACTGGGTCATCTCATACTACGTGGAACACAAGGTCTATCCTTGCTGGCCAGAGTTCATGTGCGGCTAAGGCAAACTCAAATCGAGCGGCCAGCGCCTTCCCAATAGGGTTCCCGCAGTTTGCGCTTGAAGATCTTGCCTGAATCCTCCCGCGGCAGGTTGACGGCAAATTCCACGACCTTGGGTACCTTATAATTGGCCATGTGCTGGCGCAGATAGGCGCGGACATCCTCTGCCGTGAGCTCCACGCCGGCTTCGGGCTGGATATGGGTGCACAACGCCTCGCCATATTCCTCATCCGGGATGCCGAAGACGGCGCAGTCTTCCACACCCGTCATGTCTATCAACACCGCTTCGATTTCGGCCGGATAAATATTGACGCCCCCCGAGATCACCATGTCGCGGACACGGTCGCAGATGAACAAATAACCGTCCTCGTCCAGATAGCCCACATCGCCGCAGGTGAAGAGGCCGTCGCGCTCCACCTCTCGCCGTTTCCCATCGGCGTTGTTGTAGGTGAAATCGGGAAAATTGTTGTTGCGCATGAAGACTTCGCCAATCTCTCCCGGCGGCAGAACGTTGCCGCCCTCGTCCTGGATCACGACCACCGCATTGTCCACCGCACGGCCCACGGTTCCCGGCTTGGCCAACGCCTCGGCTGCGGTGTGGAAGGTGGTCGCGCCGGTCTCCGTGCCGCCGTAGTACTCGTTGATTACCGGGCCCCACCAATCGATCATCCGGCGTTTTACTTCCGGCGGGCAGGGGGCGGCGGCATGGGCGACGAATTTCAGGGACGACAGGTCATAGCGGCTGCGAACCTCTTCGGGCAGCTTCAACAGGCGCACGAACATGGTCGGCACCATGTGCAGATGGGTGATGGCGTGTTGTTCGATCAGCGCAAGCAGGTCCTCTTCTGCAAAGCGCGGTTGCAGAATGACCAGGCCGCCGCTTTGTGCCGCGTATAGAGCATAAAAGTTTGGCGCGGAGTGATAGACCGGGCCGGTGATAACCGTGCGCATGGCGGGCTGGTCGGGGCGGATGTCGAATATGGCGGCGACGGAGGCACCCATCTTGGCCGTCATCGCGGCATCGGTGGGCATGCGGCGCACGCCTTTCGGCCGGCCGGTGGTGCCTGAGGTATAGATCATGTTGGTACGCACAGGCTTCGGCTCTTCCGTCCAGGGCTCCTGGCGGTCCACCCATGCATTCCAGTCCGTGCAGTCGCCGGGCACGGCGCATAGGTCGGGATCGATGCCATAGGCAGCCTGGACTTCCGGCGGTGTCGGCACCACCAGGACTTCGACGCCGTCAGGAATGGCGGCCGCAACACCGGGCAATAGATCGGCATGGATGACCAGGACACGGGCGCCACAATCCTCGATGATGTAGGCGGTCTCGTCTTCCTTGTAGTGCCAGTTGATGGGTACCGCATAGGCGCCGATCAGGGTGCCGGCCATTGCCGCCTCGAAGAACGCGAAATCGTTGCGCAACATCATAGTGACGGCACCGTTCTCTCCAATACCCATGGCTGCGAAACCGCTCGCAGCCCGGGCCACCCGTGCCATCAAATCCGCGTGGGATAGCTGCCTATCGCCGCTGATGATCCCGCCTTGCATCGCTACCCTCCACGGAGAACTGCATGCCGTCGACTGCCGATTATCGCAACATCAAAGTATCACGCCACCCAGAAATCAAACTTGGTTTGATATGCGTGTCGATTATTGCCACTAAAACGTGAAGAATATGAAAAAGTACTCGTTTTTATATTGAAATACACGTTTAAGTATATATAATAAAATTTCACAATCAATTAACATGCATAGTATGTTATGACATCTGTCGCCATCCAAACCGATCGCACTTTGATGCGTCCCTTTCAAGAATGCGATGCGGCCGCCTTAGGCACGGCGTTGCGGGACGCAAACGTCACCGAAACCATGCAGTTTGACGCCCCGGCCCGTACTGGCGAGGAAGCGACGGAACGGGCCCATGGCCGCATCGTTGAATTCAATGGGCATTGGGATCGGTTTGGTTTTGGCATATTCGGGGTGTTTGACAGGCAGACCGAGGCTCTGATCGGATATTGCGGTCTACGCTACAATGATGAATTCGACGGGGATCTACACATTTCAACCCTGATCGACCGGCCCTATTGGTCCCTAGGTTTCGGTTCCGAAGTGGTTCGCCGGAATTTGGAATTTGCCTTTCTGGAACAGGAATTGGACCTGGTCTATGCGGCGACCCGCCCGATCCAACTGGCCAGTATCAGGCTGATGGAGATCTTCGGCTTTGTCCGCTTGCCGGACCGCATGCTGCGCCACTATCCCATGGCATACGCGTCTTGCACCAAAGAGGAATTCCTGCTGCGCCATGTCGCCTATTTGAAACAACGTCTGGAGAAACTGCGGGCCGAACCTCCGCCGCCGGCTCAATTAGATGTCATGCAGAATTCCGTTTCGAAACGAACCAACGCCGCAACGATCCTGCCATACTAAAGCCAGAAAGCGGCGCAATTCGTCCTATTCGCTATTTTGCAGGGTCAGGGCGGCGACACCGAGATAATGGGCTGTCTCCACTCGTCCCGACTGGCGGAGTTGGTCAGCCAGTTCGCTGATGGTCGCTTCCAATTCGTCGTCGGAAGCATGCGGGTCGACCAACAAAATACCATTTCCGTTTGATTGCTTATCGCCGGAGCTTTCCATCATCTTAGAACCCTTCCATCGAGACATGATCCATCAGGATTAGATGGTCGATCGTTATGTAAGGGGACAAAGGCGAACTTGTCTCCTACCCGAATGGGTGGGCACGATAAAGTAGCGGTTCTTGGATTTATTACGTTCGCGCCGAAAGGGCGTTGCCGGATCAAAGCTCAATGAGGCCCAATTGAACCGCCTTGGCCACCGCCGCCGCACGGGTCGAAACGCTCAGCTTTTTCATCACATTTCGCATATGATATTTGACCGTGTTCTGGCTGATCCCGTGAATTTCCGAGATCTCCCAGTTGCCCTTTCCTTCGGCTACCCATTGCAAGCAGTCCTGTTCACTGAGCGTCAGTCTTGCTGCGGTCTCCCGCATGCCCTGATTGACATAACGGTCTACCATCACCGCATGCAGATGATGGCTCATGAGGAAAATCAAAGGTAGTCGTTCTTCGACAAGTGGAGCAGCTTTAGCCTTGGGGATATCCGTCGATATCCCGATGGCGCAGCGGTCGCCATTGGGTTCCTTGATGGGTACGGAAATGCCTTCCGACAATCCCGCTGCCGCGGCTTCCGCCTCGGCCTGCCGCTGCATCGGTGCCATGTCGATCCTTGCCAGGACGTCTTTCCAGATAAACGGCAACTGGCCGCTGCGCAGGGATTCGCGATACAACGGGCAATGGTTCTGGTACCTCATCTCCCGGTACCGATTCTCCCAATTCTTCGAAACGGTCGAATATCTAAGATAACGCGGCAGATCACCGTCAATGCGCTTCGGGCGTTGAGTGTATGCCAGCACAACGTTGCGGAAACCAAGTTCTGAAACATGTTTCAGCGTCACCGCGATACTATCTGCTGCTGATGTCGCAGCATCTAGATCGCTTCTATAGTCGTAGATGTTGTTTCGCGTCGCGGTCACTGATCACGTTCCATGAGACCTATAGTGGTGATTAATCTTAGGTCACACGGTTAATTGTTCAAATCAAATTTGAGGATCAACTTAACGCACGACACTGAATTCCAGTGCGATTTCGTTGTATATCTATAAAAAATTTTATGACCGAACTATAAGATCCAATTTAGTCGAAATTTTATATTGTAAAACCCATTAAAGTTGTTTTCAGTCTTTGCCTTCACCCATCTTCCATAGCGAACTATTCCGCGGCGGTTGAGATGTCGCCGTTGCTTTGAACAAAGGCATAGTCCCGGTCGTGATCGAGGGCCGGGATATGGCCGCGGGCCTTGCCGACAGCCGTAAGGTCGATCTCGGCCAGGCTTACCCCTTCCTCGGTGCCGCCATCGGAGAGCACTTCACCCCAGGGCGCGACGATGAGGGAATGACCATAGCTCAAGCGGCCGGCGACGTGCTCGCCGCACTGTGCAGCCGCAATTACGAAGCAACCGGTCTCGATCGCCCGGGCCCGCATCAAGACATGCCAATGGGCCTCGCCCGTGACCTGCATGAACGCCGAAGGGATCACCAACACATCCGCCCCCGCCTTAGCTAGGTCCCGGTAGAGATGCGGGAAACGGAGGTCGTAACAGATGCTCAAGCCCAGTTGGCACCAGGGCAGCGGCGTCACAACCGCTTCGGTGCCGGGGCGGTAATTGTTGGATTCCCGTAATCTCTTGCCGTTGGGCAGGTCCACATCGAACATATGGATCTTGTCATATTTTGCGGTGACGGTGCCTGATGGATCGATCAGGTATTGCCGGTTGGCCAAGCGGTCGTCACCATCGTCACCCTCCAGTAGGACCGAAAGGGAGCCCGCCAGCAGCCAAGCGCCGGTTTCTACGGCCCATTTCTGAAACGCCGCCAGTGCGGGGTGCTCGGATTCGACAAAGGCTTTGGCGCGGATGTTATCCCGGCCCACTTCGATCATGGCAGCACATTCGGGCGTATTGATGAAATCCGCGCCGGCCTCCCGTGCCTCCCGGATCATTCGACCCAGCGTGTCGATGTTCTGGTCAAGGTCGTTGCTGGCGTTGATCTGCACACAGGCGACTTTGAAGCTGGTCATGGTTGCGTCCCGATTAATCCGCTTGGGGTTTCAATAGGGGATCTAATTGCGCCTGACTGTCCAGGGCATAGAGTTCATCGCAACCACCGACATGGTGGTCATCAATGAAGATTTGCGGCACCGTGTAGCCGCCGTTGGCGCGGCGCATCATTTCCTCGCGGGCCCCTGGGGTCATATTCACATCAATCTCGTCATACTCCACGCCTTTGCTGTCGAGCAGCTTTTTGGCGTGGTAACAAAACGGGCAAAAGCCCGTCGTGTAAATTGTAACGTCCGGCATTCCCAATCCTTCAAACATAGTTCACAACACCCTGGCCAGGGTAAGCACGTCGACCCGTGAAGCGCCGTTCCGCTTCAATAACCTGGCACAGGCCGATACCGTAGCCCCCGTGGTGAAGACATCATCAATCAAAACCACGTGAGAGCCTTTGAGTCGAGCCTTATCCTTCGCCGCCACTGCGAAGGCGCCCCGCACGTTCCTCTGCCGCCCAGTCCGGCTAAGACTGCCTTGGCTTGCCGTGGGCCGGGACCGCCGCAACAAGTTTGTCTCGCAGCGAACGCCGGTTCGCCGCGCCACGGCCTGCCCCAACAATGCCGCCTGGTTGTAGCGCCGTCGCAGCAGGCGCCAGCGGTGCAAGGGTACCGGCAGGATCAGGTCTGCGTCCTGCCAAAACGCGGCACCGGCACGGGCCAGCCATTGCCCAAAAGCCGGAACGCCGTCCAGGCGGTCGCCATGCTTCAACCTGAGAATGAGCGCGCGGCTTCGGTCGTCATAGGCCAGCACCGCACGGGCCCGGTCGAATTCGGGCTGCTGCCGGCTGCAATTGGCGCACAAGGCACCTTCGCCTTCGTCATGAGGAAATGGAAAACCGCAACAGTGGCAACAGGGTGATCCCAAAAACCGGGTATCGGACCAGCAGGCAGCGCAGAGATTACCCTGGCGGTCCACCATTGCGCCGCAACAAAGGCACTGGGGCGGTAAAAGGGCATCCAGAAATATGCCGACACCGCGAACCAGCGGGCGATGGATATTCACCGTTGGCATTTCCCCCATCACCCTATAATGCTCCCAGTAACGGTCCCGGTGTCCAGTGTTTGCGTTGAAAGGGGAACAGTATGGCACGTCTTGAAGACAAGGTCGCGCTGATCACCGGCGCGGGCGCGGGCATTGGCCGCGAAGCGGCTTTGTTGTTCGCCGAGGAAGGCGCTTCCGTCCTGGTCGCGGAGGTCAACGTAGAAGCGGGTTCGGACGTTGTGGCAGAGATCGAGGCGAGGGGCGGCCGCGCCCTCTTTGTGGCCACGGATGTGGCTGAACCGGACTCTGTCGAGGCGGCGGTGGCACAATGCGTGGCGGCCTTTGGCGGTCTGGATATCGTTTACAACAACGCCGGTGGGGCAACGGCGGATGACGGCAAGGTGAGCGAAATACCTTTATCCGAGTTCTGGCGCACCATGGGCGTTGATCTATACGGCAGCTTCCTGACCTGCCGCTTTGCCATACCCCACTTGATCGAACGCGGCGGCGGGGCAATTCTGAACACCACATCGATCCGCGCCATGAAAGCCACCCAAGGCGCGGATGCCTATACCGCCGCCAAGGGCGGCGTCGTGACTTTGACGCGATCCCTGGCCCAGGAATTGGCGGAACATGGTATACGGGTCAACGCCGTCGCCCCGGGTGTGGTGGCGAGCGAACGGGTCAGGGCCATGATGGGAGATGTGGCCGCCAATCCCCTCGCGCAGGCAACGCCACTGGGGTATGGCGAGCCGATTGAAGTGGCTCGTGCGGCCCTGTTCCTGGTATCGGACGAGGCCCGCTGGATCACCGGCGTCATTCTGCCAGTGGACGGTGGCGCGGCGGCGGTCTGAATTCTTGCAGGATCCGCCGCTCATATTCGACCGCCACGCCGTGCGCCGGCACCGGGACCGGGCTGCGGCGGCCCTGAAGGATCATGATTTCCTGCTGCGGGAAGTGGCTGACCGTTTGGCTGACTGCCTGTTGGATATCAAGCGGCAATTCCCCTTGGCTCTTGATCTGGGCTGTCACGGCGGGCAGTTGGCCGAGACGCTGGACGGGCGGGGAGGCATCGAACGGCTTGTGCAATGTGATCTCTCACCGGCCATGTTGGCACAGGCGCCATTTGGCGCCGGCCCACGTTTGATTGCCGATGAAGAGACCCTGCCGTTCGCAGACGGTACCTTCGATCTGATCATGTCGGTGTTCTCGCTGCACTGGGTCAATGACCTGCCCGGTGCCCTGAGCCAGATCCGCCGGGCCTTGAAACCGGACGGACTGTTTTTGGCTGCCATGCCTGGCGGCGGCACGTTGGAGGAGTTGCGCCAGGCCCTGTTGGCGGCGGAAATTGCCGCGCTCGGCGGCGCCTCACCCCGGGTTTCCCCCTTCGTGGACGCACATGATGCCGGTGCCTTGATGCAACGGGCCGGCTTCGCCCTGCCCGTGGTGGATACGGACCAGATTGTCCTCTCCTACACCGACCCTTTTGCCATGATGGCGGAACTGCGCGGCCTGGGCGAAAGCAACGCGGTTACCGAACGCAGCAGATACTTCACCCCACGCTCGGTTATCCAGGCGGCAGCAGAGAGCTATTTTCTTGATCACAACTCAGACGGCCGCATTCCCGCCACGTTCCAAATCCTCACCCTAACCGGCTGGGCGCCCCACGCTAGCCAGCAAAAGCCGCTGCCCAGGGGGAGTGGGGAGACACCTTTCCGGGACGTTTTCTAGGTCTCGTATGCCCAGTCGACTTCAAACAGGCGGATCGGGTTCCGAAAGCCTTTGAGCTGATGCATGCCCTTGTCAATCAGAGGTTCTGGCGTTTCCAGAGAAAGATCGCGGACTGATTCTGATATTAGGATTTGGCCGCCATTAGCCTGGCCACATACCCTGACCGCCGATACCAAGGCGCGGCCAAATAGGCGTTCTTCGTCTAGCAGTGGTTCGCCCGCCTCCAGTCCCATACGCAGGGCGACCGCTTCCTGTCCCGGCCGGGCGTTGAATTCGATCAGCGCGCGCTGGATCGCAATGGCGCAGGCGACGGCCTGCGGAGCCGCCCGAAACGCCAGGATGAAACCATCGCCCGTATTGGAAACTTCACGTCCGTTGTGATCGCGGGCCGCCGCACGGAGAAGCCGGTTGTGGGCTTGCATCAAGATTTGCGCCTTCTCATCACCGAGGCGTTCCAGAATGGCGGTAGAATCAACCATATCCGTCACTAGAAACGTTGCCATTACACGCGGCATTTCGGGCGCAGAAACAATACGACGGTCTATCACTTCCGCAATAGTTTCGGCGGTCGTGTCAGTGTCTAGGCGACTACCTAGCTCCGAGAGTTGATGTGCAACGGACTCACGTGTGAGCAACAGATCAGATTCCAGCCCGCTAGCATCCCTGCCAGCACCTATTCCTCTGAGGAGCGTTAGGTCGCTACGATCGGCTAGCACGCTGACTTCCTTGGCCTCTAGCCGCAAGCCCAGTGCTTTCGCCAGTGCTTCTGCCCGGCGAGATAGAGGCGCCATGCCGACGTCGACAAAATCGGCATAGGCCGCATCAAGTTGACGTCTGGCTTCATCCCGTTGCGCTTGTCCAGAATCCGCGGCGAGCAGGTGGGCTAGATCCATTCGCGCGCGGGCCAATTCAAGACGTGCGCCGCTCCTACTTGCCACATGTATGGCTTCGGATAGTAGTCGCTTCGCCTCTGCATCCTGTCCCAGTAAGGCGCGGCCAAGGCCGATAACACGTGGCGCTAGCAACGGCCAGCCCGGTGCCAGCACCAAGCCTGATTTGTATGCTTGCGAGAGAGGCGGCAACAGAATTTCCGCTGCTTCGTGGACCTGGGCTTCGACGGCGTGCTCCAGAAGCATGAACCCCATTCCTAGAGACGTTACGTTCTGCCCTAGTTCCCTGATGGCGTTGGATTGGCGTAACAACCGCGTTCGCCGCTTTTCAACTGTATCATCCGTATCCGTCCAGGCGGCGGCGCTACCATTGACAAAGTCTCTGATGGCGCGCGCCAGACCGATAATGATTGGCCCCGGCTGTTCGAATACGGTGCCAGGTGTTTCAATCTGCATCAGGGCATCCTTGGCACCGTTCCATTGACCGGTCAGATATCGGGTGTAGCTTAGGGTCATAATCGCGAACAAGCCGCCAAAGGGATAGCGAGAACGTTCGACGGCACCGAGGGTCTCGTGTACGAGTTTCTCGACTTCCTCCAGTCTTCCTTCGACCGCCGCCTGTAGGGATGCGTTGGCGAGGGCAAAGGAAATTTCCCCAACGTCCCCTGTCTGTTGCGCCACGGCAAGCCCTGTTTCATGTTCCTTTGCTGCTTCTGTCAACTCGTTGCGTAACTGCAAAGTGTGGACCAAGCGCTGTCTGGGAACGTTTTCCAACCACAATTGTCCGCTGTTCTTGGCGTGAAGAATGCCGTCGCGATAGGTCTCGCAGGCTTTCTCCAATTGAACGGTCTGATACTCCGACAAGGCAAACGGTACCGACGCCGCAGATGCCAGACGTTCATCGCCCGCTTCGCGAGCCAAGTCCATGGCAGTGTTTGCGCTCTCTCTGCATTTCTCCCAGGCGCGGGCGTTCCAGTGGGCATCGGCAATTCGGGAGTGCAAAAGACCACGCAAGCCAGGCTCGCGACCGCCCAGATTGGATATGGCTGTTTCCAATGGTTCGGTGTCAAAGGCTTCGCCGTAGACGTTGCTCGGTAGTCGGCTTCGGGCCCGGCTGGCGATGACCCGAGCTTGGCCAACCGGGTCGCCAATCTGGCGATAGATATCGAGGGCGCGCTCAAACTGCACGACGCATGGTCCCCAGTCCCAGGCATTGTGGTAGCACAACGCGGCCTCCAAATGCAGATCGGCGCGATCGCTAGGTTCCCTCGCAGCCATCGCCGCGCCGATCCAGGCTCTGGCGGCATGCCCCCAGGCGAATACCTGCGCCGCCTGGGTCGCGGCACGGCGGCAAACCAGCAACGCCTGGCTTTGATCGGCTTGCTCACCTGCCAATATGATGTGATAGGCACATTCCCAATTCGTCTCGTTTTGGCTTTCGTTTGGGTCAGTCGTATTTCGGCTGTCGAGATAGGTAGCGATTTGTGCGTGGATCTGGCGTCGCCGACGTGGACGCATCCGGCTGGTGAGCGCCTGACGCACCAATGGTTGGCGGAAGAAATAACCGCCTTCGCCTTCCCCGACCAAGCTCTCAGCCGCTTCGAGCCAGTCGGCAACTTGATCCTCCGGCTTGCTGACGATGGCAGCCAATCTGGAGGCAGAGAATGTCGTTCCCAGCAACGCCGCGGTCGAAAGCGCCGTTTTGACCGTGTCTTCCAGCCGATCCAAATTTTGCGCAATCGCGGCTTCAAGATCATCGGACAGGCGAAGAGCCTCGCTGGTGGCGTGTGCGACGGTATGGCCGCTGATTGTTTCAAAGGCGCCGGAACTGCTGAGATCCTCCAACACGGTCTCAATGAACAACGGATTGCCGTGCGTTGCGTCGTAGATCGCTTCAACCAGTGTTTGTGCAGGCCGCACGATACCCAGATGTTCCATTAGGGATCTCGTTTGCGCGACATCAAGAGGTGCGACTTCAAGGCGTTCGACCATAGGATGACGAGACGCCCGCGATATAAACCTGCGCACGTCATTGTCGATTTCAGGCCGGTGGGTTAAAACCACCAGCAGCGGGACGCGGCGCCCGACGGCGAGATCATTCAGTGCGGCCAACAAATAGCTCAACAAATCAAGGGTCGCACTGTCAGCCCAATGCAGATCTTCGATCGCAAGGACGATAGGTCGTTGACCCAATTTATTCAGTATTAGTTCCACGGCTTGACGATAAAGCCCTTCCACCCCCCTGGCCGCATCCAAAGTGCCCGCCCACGTGGCCTTGTCGTCTTGCTGGTCTGGATCGTCGGCATCCTGTTTGGCTAGCGTCGCTGATCCCGCATTCAGCAAATTGATCAATGCATCGCCGCCGCCATCGTCACTCATACTAACGGCCTGCAGGGCGTCACGCAGCGGCAGATAAGGAACCCGAAGGCCCTCATGGCCGCGGCCGATGCCGACAGAACATGATGCATCGTGGCTCAGGTTTGACAATACCCGCACCAGACTCGACTTTCCGATACCGGCTGGACCGGAGAGAAAGAGGAAACGCGGTCTGCCGTCCCTGGCCTGGGCCAAGGCATCGGACAGCGAAGCAATCTCGATATTGCGGCCGATCAATTTGTCGTCGCCATTGCCGGGCGCCTGACGGCCCGACTGCTTTTGCATTTCAATATGCCCCAGCCTTTTTGGTCACGCAGGCTCAGTATTATCCGACACGGCCAGGGACGCAAATTGACCGAGCACACTCGAACATTGACGCTTGATTTGAGGTGAGCCCGCCGGTCGGCTTGAGCAGTTGCGAATATCTAGGGTATTGGGATTCCTTTGTCTGCATCACAAGCGATTCGTGAAGGATCGAGGCCGCAGGAACCATGAACGCGAACAGTATTGAGGGTATCTTCGGCGAGATGCGCGAAGCAGAGGTCCCTAAGGTACGGTTTTCGCGGGAAAGGAACCGGTGATCATCATTACCGATGATGATCCGGTGGCGGCGTAAGAATCGGATCCCCGTAACTCAATATTGGAATTTGACAAAAAGACTACGGTCCTTGTCCTCAATGTCTACGCTTTTCGTCTAGTCTCGAATGGCACAGATATACTGCTTGACGGCTGGTTTCGGCTCCGTCACCTGCCCATGAAACTCTTCGATAACATCAAACTCATCCCCGACAACGGTTTCCAACTCGCCCTCACGCAATAGGAAATCCGGGTTGCTGGGCCGGCCGAAGGCTTCGTTGCCGACGGCGAAAGTGTCGTAGAGGAGCAGTCCACCTGGCGCAATGGACGCAATAATGTTGGGAAACAGCGGGCGGTGGAGGTAGTTAACCACGATAACGGCGGCGAATTGACTGCCGTGCAGTGGCCAAGGTCTGCCGTCTTCCAAATCGTGCTGGATGATTTCCAGGCCGGCTTGCGGCGTCAGCCTTGATACATCCCGGTCCAGAGCGGTGACGGGATGGCCGCGGCCGAGGAAAAATTGGCTGTGACGGCCTCCACCGCAGGCGATATCGAGGACGTGACCGGCTGCTGGTACCCGGTCCGCGAAGCGTTCGATCCAGGGGGAAGGGTCCTGCATTTCGTGCAATCCGGGCTTGCCCCCCGGCCTCTTCGATGCCATTTATGGGTCGTTATGATGGTTTTCGATCTTGTCTGTGCCAACAAGCACACCTTTGAGGCTTGGTTCAAGGATTCAAAGGCATTCGATGGCTTGCGCCGAAAGGGGCAGGTGCAGTGCCCCACCTGTGGTGACGACCAGGTGGATAAGGCTCTTATGGCGCCGAATATCTCCACCTCTAAGAAGCAAGCCAAGGCGACCCAGGAAAGTGTGGCCGCAGCCGAGGCCATGCAGATGCTGGTCAAAATGCAAAAACACGTGGAAGAGAACTGCGATTACGTGGGCCGGGACTTCCCGGAGGAAGCGCGTAAGATCCATTATGGCGAGGTCGAACAGCGCGACATCTACGGCGAGGCGACCAAGGCGGAAGCCAAGGAACTGCACGAAGAAGGCGTCGATTTCACCGCCATCCCCTGGACCCAGCAGACCGATAGCTGAGCGCCGCTAGAACAAACTGCGTTCAAAATGGAATCGTTTGAACGCAGGTAATTTGATCTAATTCAATAGGTTAGAGCAACTTATCCGCGTTCGTAAGAACGCGGGTTGCTCTAGTACAACATCCCGGCGTAACGTTTTTCCATATCCCCTTGGCTTTCGACAGGCCCGGCATCACCGGTCTGGTCCTTGATCATCTGGCCCATGGAGGGCAAGACGGAACGGTCGTTGCGGGCTTCGTCCGACCACAGCCGCGAGCGCATCAAGGCCTTGGCACAGTGAAGATAGGCCTCCGCAACGGTTACGCGGATAACTGAGCGGGGCAGCTTTGCTTCACCGTCGAAAATGTTTCGGACCCTGTCGTCGATGACGATCTCCGCCCGGCCGTTCAGGCGCAGTGTTTCGTTGACGCCGGGGATCAGAAACAAAAGGCCCACGCCAGGGTTCTCGATGATGTTTTCCAGGCTGTCCAGGCGGTTGTTGCCGGGCCAGTCGGGCAAAAGGACGGTACTGTCGTCGGCAACATGCACGAAACCAGGCCGTCCGCCCCGGGGCGTGGCATCGCCGAGGTTGTCCGCGCCTTTTGTTGCCAGGATGACGAACGGCGAAAGTTCGATAAAGCGCCGGGCGTGCGAGTCCAGCGCGGCCATCTCTTTGCGCAAGGCACGCTCCATCGCGGGCGGATAGACTTGGCGCAACTGTTCCTTATTGGTGATCGTTTCCATAAATTTTTTCCTGTTATTTCATGCGCGCGGGTCGTCCGCGAATGTGTGTTGGGTTGGCTGCGGGGTGGCGGTCATGACAGTGACCCCATCGGGGGCATGGAAACGGTGCCAGTGCCCCTTGGGCACCACCACGAGCATGCCGGCTTTCAACTCCAGCACCTCTTCGCCTCCGTCGATCAGAATGGTCAGCCGGGTGGCGCCGTCGAGGATTTGCACGATCTCATCACCTTTGTCGTGTTTCTCCCAGCCGCTGTCGCCCTGGAACGAACCGGCGAATACGGCACCGTCGCGAAATGGCGCCAACTCGGCGAATGCGGCGTTGGCCTCTTCCTCCGTCGTATGTTCGCCGCGCATTTTCAATGGCTGCAGCGGTGCCAATGCATCCGCGATTGTAACGGCCTTGATCCCCATGGTTTCGATCCCTTGATTGTTCCATAGCAATTTAGCCCGAATTTGCCCGGCTGTTTAGGTTCAAACGTTTCCCTTTGCTGCGCGGCGGGCTATTTAGGGCGGAAAGAGAGAACAAATTCAGGAACGATCAAATGAAGAGCAAAATGTGCGAAATGTTCGGTATCGACGTGCCGATCTTCGCCTTCTCCCATTGCCGAGACGTTGTGGTGGAAGTCTCCAAAGCCGGCGGCATGGGTGTTCTCGGCATGGCTCGGATGAGCCCGGAACGGGTCGAGGAAGAATTAAGCT
This sequence comes from uncultured Rhodospirillaceae bacterium, assembly GCA_964344935.1. Classification (GTDB taxonomy): domain Bacteria; phylum Pseudomonadota; class Alphaproteobacteria. Next base: position 203,779 of record CAYFPL010000002.1, on the reverse strand, counting down.
GGATCGACGCGCATATCGGCGACAAGCCTTACGGCATCGATGTGCTTATGCCCAGCCGCTTTGATGACACTGGCGTCTCCAAATTCAATCCGGAGGAAATGCTGCCCAAGGAACATGTGGACTTTGTGCGCAACCTCCTAGACGAAGCCGGCGTGCCGCCTTTGCCAGCGGACGAGGCAGACGAGATCAAGCGGGAAATCGTCAAGGGCATCAACTTCACGCCCGCCGAGAGCCTGGCCATGGTAGAGGCGGCCATGACGCATCCCATCAAATTGATCGTCAATGCACTCGGCTCACCGCCCGCGGAACTTGTGGAGAGTGCGCATGCACGCGGCATCAAGGTCGGTGCCCTGGCAGGCAAACCGAAACATGCCATACGCCATCGCCAGGCCGGTTGCGATTTTGTCGTCGCCGTAGGGACGGAAGCCGGCGGCCATACGGGCGATGTTTCGTCTATGGTATTGTGGCCCAGCATCGTCGATGCCGTGGCGCCTATGCCCGTGCTGGGCGCGGGCGGTGTCGGGCGGGGCCGGCAATTGGCGGCGGCACTGGTGCTGGGCTGCGAAGGGGTTTGGACAGGATCCCTGTGGCTGAAGACCGTGCAAAGCGAGGTGACGCCCGAGATCAAGCAGAAGATGTTCGAGGCTGAAGCCTCCGATGCCATGCTGACCAGGACGGTGACAGGCAAGTCCTGCCGAACCCTGCGCAACAAGTTCTCGGAAGCTTACGAGCAGCCTGGCGCGCCCGAGCCCCTGCCGGCCCCGACCCAGAATTATTTGTGGTGGCAAGAAGGGCGAACCCGCGTAGAACGGGTCCGCGCCAAGGATTTCTTAACCTATCCGGTGGGCCAGATCGTCGGCGACATGGAAGAGGAGACTTCCGTTCGTGAGGTGGTCTACGACATGCTCAACGAGATGCTGGACGCCCGTGAGCGCTTGGACGTTATGCTCGACTGACCGCGCCAGTGCATCCGTTTTGGGCCGTCCTAGCGCGTCGGTTGCGGCTTTGCGGGGCGGGCCTGGCGGCGCAACTCTTCAATGTCCTCACGCTGCCGGCTCGCCACAGTATGCGCCTGGGGTTGCGCCGTGGCATAAGGCTGGGGCCAAAGCTGGTTCGTGTGATCGTAACGGGCGGCCGCTTCGAGGGTGAAGTGGGGATTCGTCAAATGGGGCCGCGCCAGGGCGACCAAGTCGGCCCGGCCAGCGGCCAGAATGGTATTGACCTGATCGGCGGTGGTGATGTTACCCACCGTCATGGTGGGGATATGGGCTTCGTTGCGGATCTGATCCGAGAATGGTGTCTGGAACATGCGGCCATAGATCGGTTCCTGATCGGGCACGGTTTGACCGGCGGAAACGTCGATCAAGTCGCAGCCCGCATCTTTCAGCAGGACGGCAGCCTTTATCAGGTCGTCGCCCGATAGGCCGCCGGGATGCCAATCGGTGGCGGACAGGCGTACGGACATGGGTTTCTCGTCGGGCCAAACGGAACGCACGGCATTGAATACCCGCAAGGGCAGGGCCATGCGGCTCTCGATTGGGCCGCCATATTGATCGTTGCGCCGATTGGTCAGGGGTGAAATGAAACTGGCCAGCAGATAGCCATGTGCCATATGGATTTCAAGCATGTCGAACCTGGCAGCCTGGCCGTATTCCGCCGCCCGCACATGAGCCGCGACGAGTTCGTCCATATCCGTTTCCGTCATCTCGCGGGGTACGGCACTGTCGGGAAAATAGGGCAGGGGCGAGGCCGCCAGGATTGGCCAATTACCGCTTTCCAGCGGGTGGTCTGGGTTTTCCCAACCCAATTGCGTCGAGCCCTTGCGTCCCGCGTGGCCCAATTGCAGACAGACTTTGGCGTGGCTGTTGGTGTGCACAAAATCGACGATGCGGGACCAGGCGCGGCAGTGGTCATCGTTGTACATGCCCGTACAGCCCGGGCTGATACGCCCCAGTTCATCGACAACGGTCATTTCAGTAAAGATCAGGCCGGCTCCGCCCAGGCACCGGCTGCCCAAATGCACCATGTGCCAATCGTTGGGCAGGCCATCTATGGCAGAATATTGGCACATGGGGGAGACCACGACACGGTTTTCGAGGGCCATGCCGCGCAACTTGAACGGCGTGAACATCGGGACAGTGCCCTTGGCCGCGCCGGCCTGTTCGGCGAACCAGTCTCGCACGTCTTCCACAAGGCCGGGGTCACGGAGCGCCAGATTCTCATAGGTGATCTGCTTAGAACGGGTCAGCATGGAGAAATTGAACTGGATGGGGTGCATGTTCCAGAACCGTCGCACGGTCTCGAACCAGGTCAGAGAGGTATTGGCAGCGTGCTGGATGCGCTCCACCTCTTCGCGGCGGGCCATGTCATAGCTGGCTGGTGCCTTAGCCAGATTGTCCCGGTTCTCGTGGCAGGCCTCCTCCAGGGCAATGGCATCCTCCATTGCCAGCTTGGTGCCCGAGCCAATGGAAAAATGGGCGGTATGGGCCGCATCGCCGATCAGCACTACGTTCTCGTGCACCCAGCTTTCGCAACGGATGTTGGGAAACGCCCGCCAGTTGGAACGGTTCGTCAAAACCTCCGCTCCGCCTAGCTCTTCGGCGAATAGATCCGCCATAAAGGCAGCCGTCTCGGCCTCTTCCACATTATCCATGCCGGCGGCGCGCCACGTCTCTTCCGTGGTCTCGATGATCAGCGTCGCCATGTCCTCTTGATATTGATAGGCATGCACATTCCAGATGCCGTGCCGGTCTTCTTTGAAGATAAAGGTGAAAGCTTCCAAAGGGGCCCGTGTGCCCAACCAGACGAAGCGGTTCGGGCGGTGATCGATGGTGGGTTTAAACGAGGCGGCATAGGCGTCCCGGACGAAGCTGTTGACCCCGTCCGAGGCGACCACAATTTCGGCGTCCAGGTATGGATCAAAATCGGTAATTTCGGTTTCGTAATGAATGTCCACGCCCAGGCTTTCGGCCCGCCTTTGCAGGATTTGCAGCAACCGCATTCGGCTCATGCCGCAAAAGCCATGGCCGGAAGAACGGATCACGTGGCCGTTAAATCGGGTTTCGATCTCGTCCCAATAGGCGAAATTATTGATGATGTCGTCATAGCTTTCCGCGTCCGCGTCGCGGAAAAAGCCAAGGGTCTCGTCCGAGAATACCACCCCGAAACCGAACGTATCGTCGGCCCGGTTGCGTTCATAGACCGTAATCTGATCAGCTGGATTTCGCTTCTTGGCCAGAATGGAAAAGTACAGGCCGGCGGGTCCACCGCCAATGACATTGGCTTTCACGGGCGTCGGCTCCCTTAGCCTCGTTCAATAATGTTTTAAGTATAAAACAAATACGGGCTCGGCTGAAGAGCTTCACCGCTCATTGCCAACTAAAATACAAAGATTGCCCGGGATGGGTTAGACTGGCGCCGGTTACATGGAAGTTCGCAAATGATGTTTCGTTACCCCATTGCGGTCGGGCTGCTGCTATTGGCGCTTTCTCCGTTTGCATCGGCCTTTGCTCAGAAAAAGGCGGAGCAGCTTGACAGTCCGGTCATCGCCGTTCTGGACGTACAGCAGGTTATGCGGCGGGCGGCGGCCGCGAAAGGGATCCAGACAGCGATGGAGGCGCGGCGCAAGGCCTTCGACGAAGAGATCGCGGCGGAGCGTCAGAATATTCAGGCGGAAGAGCAAAAGCTCAGGAAACAGAGCACCATCCTCTCGCCCGAGGCGATCAACGAAAAGCGCCGCAGCCTGGAGAGCAAGATTTCCGATTTCCGTCGCCGCGCGGAACAGCGCCGGGGCATCCTTACACGTGCCTTCAACAACGCCAATCGCACGCTGCGCCAGGAAATGGCCCGGGTTTTGGCGGAACTGATGAAGGAGCGGAAAATAACCATCACCCTGGCCCGAACGGCCGTTTTGGTCTTCGATCAGCGCCTCAACGTCACCGAAGAGGTCTTGAAGCGGCTGGACGAGAGCCGGCCCACCATCAAGGTCAATTTCAAGAATTCTGCCGACAAGTAATCGGGCGTACGGGCGAATATTGCATCATGTTGAATAACCGCTGGGCCATCCTGGCCCTGTTGATCTTTGTGCGGATGGTCATGGGCTTCCAATTCCAGGCGGTTGCCTCGATCACGCCGTACATGGCTGCCGACTTGGGCCTGGATTTCGCGGAGATCGGCTCCCTCGTTGGCCTTTATATGCTGCCGGGTGTCGTTATTGCCCTGCCCGGTGCCATGTTCGGCAGCCGGTACACGGATCTGAGCATGGTGCTGTTCGGTGTCGCGGTAATGACTCTGGGCGGGGTGGTAACAGGTATCGCTGACGATTTCTGGTCGCTGGCGCTGGGCCGGTTTCTAAGCGGTGCAGGCGCCGTTGTCCAAAGCATGTTCCTGCTCAAGATGGTCGCGGACTGGTTTGACGAAAAAACCGTAACAACCGCCATGGCGATCTTGCTGAGCGGTTGGCCCACGGGCATAGCCATCGCTCTGGTCACCATGGCGCCTCTGGCGGAGATGTGGAGCTGGCAGGCGGTTATGCATCTGACGGCCTTTACCTGTTTGGTGGCGTTGGTGGCAGTGTGGATCTGCTATCGGCCGCCGCCGGGTGGTCAGGCAGTGGCCACGGGCGGTATCGGCTTTCACGTGCGGGGCCGCGAGCTGATGTTGATCAGCTACGCCGGTCTGATTTGGGCGCTCTATAACGTGGCCTATTTTGCCTATCTGTCGTTCGGTCCGGCCATGCTGATCGAACGGGGCATGGATGTAGCTATGGCCGGCACGGCCATCAGCCTGGCCAGTTGGGCCGCATTGCCGGCCCTGCCAATCGGCGGATTTTTGGCTGACCGTACAGGCAGGCCCGGCCTTGTCCTGGCGGTATCCTGCTTGATAGCTGCCGCGGCTGCGGCCGCGCTGCCTCATTCCGATCAACCTTTCATTCTGAGCACAGTCGTCGGATTGTTCGCGGCGGCACCTGCGGGGATCATCATCGGCCGCGCCACCTTGTTGATGTCGCCGGCCCATCGAGCCCAGGGCAACGCCATTCTTTATACATTTTTTTACGGCGGCCTAGGTCTGGTACCGGGCATCGTCGGTTGGACGGCCGATGTGTCAGGTACAACCGCGGCGCCGATCTATGTCTCGGCCGCCGCGCTGGCACTGACCGTGCCGTTATTCTTGGGTCAGCAACTGATGGTGCGGGAGAAAGTGCGCTAAACCGCGTCGGGTCCCTTGTCAAACGGGGCGATGTCTCGATCATCGGTGATCAGATGTATCAAAGCCGGCCCGTTTTGGGCAACGGCGCTCTCCAGGGCAGCGGCGAAATCCTCCGTATGACGGACTGTCCAGGCGGCGCAGCCATAGGCACGTGCGACATCAGCAAAATCGGGGCTTTGCAGCCGGGTGCCGTAAATCTGGTGAGCGCCAAAGCGTTGGCGTTGGCCTTCAAGGATGGAACCGTGCACGGAGTTGTCGCAAACGACGACCACCAGATCCAGGTTCTGCTCCACGGCTGTGACCAGTTCCTGTCCGGTCATCATGAAGCCGCCATCACCGACGAAAGCGACGGCGGGGCGATTGGGCCATCCCAGCCGCGCGCCAATCGCGCCAGGCACCCCATAACCCATTGCGCCAGAGACCGGCCCGGCCTGGGTATGGGGTTGCCCGAAACGATAAAAGCGGTGGATCCAGCGCGCGAAACTGCCGCCGTCGGTCAGTATGACGGTTTCGGGCGGCATCAGGCGATGTACTTCATGGGCGATAACGGACAGATCCACGGCCCCCCGGACCGCGACGGCGCCCGCTTCACTGCTCGCCAGATAGGCCTGATGCAAATCGTCGCGCCAATCACCATCCGCAGGTTGCACCAAATCCGCCAGGGCGCTACAGGCTGGACCTGGGTCCGAAAGTAACTGCAGATCGGCCTGGCAGCGGGCCAATACCTCACTGTCTGGATAGATCTGCAGAAGCGACTGGTGGCGGCCAGGAAGGGCGCCGTCCTCGGCGGTGATGCCGTCCATGCGGCTTCCCACGGCGATCAGCAGATCGGCCTCAACCAGTGCCTCGCGCTGGTAGGGCAAGCGGTTGATTTCCAGGTGACCGGCATAGGCCGGATGCCGGTTGGGGAATGTATCCTGGCGGCGGTACGTGGTCATTACTGGCGCGCCAATGGCATCCGCCAATGCAGCCACGTCGTCCTGCGCGCCCAGCAGGGCGACCATTTCGCCCGTCAGCAACAAGGGACGTTGCGCAGAAGCGATCATCCCGGCAGCCTGTTCAATAACGGCCTGGGCGGGTGACACGGCGGGGCGAGGATTGAACGACGGTATGGCAAGGCTGGTGACCGGACCGTCGGTAAGGTCGCGTGGCAGGATCACCGCCACGGGACCGGGCCGACCAGACGTGGCGATGGCAACGGCGCGGGTGGTGACGTCGGCGATCTGGTCGCTGTTGTTGGGTTGTAGGACCGCCTTGGCGATGGGGCCAAACATCGCCGCCTGGTCAATCTCCTGGAAGGATTCCCGGCCTTGGGACGTACTGCGTACATGGCCCACGAACAGGAGCAGGGGTGTACTGTCCTGCTTCGCTGTATGGACACCGATGGCCGCATTGGTGGCGCCGGGCCCGCGTGAGACGAAAACCGCCGCGGGCCGGCCCGTCAATTTGCCGTAAGCTTCAGCCGCAAAAGCGCCGCCGCCTTCGTGCCGGGTGGTGATCAGGCGAACCTGGTTGCGCTTGCGGCGCAGCGCTTCCAGGACCGCCAAAAAGCTCTCGCCCGAGACGGTGAAGGCAGTATCGACGCCGTGCGCGATCAGGGTATCCACAAGGATATCGCCGCCCGTGACAGTTTGTTGTGATGCATCATTCATGGTTTAAAATTGCCCTATGGAACTGCGGCCCACAAGGGGCCGAGCGCTCAAATCATGCTAGGATCACCACTTGGCGGAGGATTTACCCATGTCTCAATCAGCTTCGCGTCCCGAGGCGCTTGCCACTGTCCAGGAAGACAACGAGCGGGTGCGCGTCACTGAATACCGATTTGAACCGGGGGCTGAAACCACGCCGCACGTACATCAATGGGACTATGTAGTGGTGCCGCAGACGGACGGCGAATTGCTGATCATTGCGCCCGATGGCAGCGAAAGCCGCGCCCAACTGACCAGCGGGCAGGCTTACTACCGGGCGGCGGGCGTCGATCACAACGTCATTAATGCCGGAAGCGCCGAACTGGTTTTCGTCGAAGTGGAGATGAAAGCCCATCCGATTCCGGATTGATTGCAGAGGGAGGAAGGACTGTGAAATTTCAAGGCAACGGCATCAGCATCGAGTATGAAGTTTTCGGGGCGGAGGGGGCTCCTGTGGTGCTGTTGAGCCATTCACTCGGCTCGTCATCCGTCATGTGGGCGCCGCAACTGCCGAAGTTGGCGGAAACCTTTCGCGTCGTCTGCATGGACACCCGCGGCCACGGCGGCAGCGATGCACCAGAGGGTCCTTACAGCCTCGACATGCTGGGCGACGACGCCCTGGCCCTGATGGATGGGCTGGAACTCGACCAAGTGCATTGGGTGGGCCTTTCCATGGGCGGTATGATCGGCCAGAACATCGCCCTGCGCCAGAACGGCCGTTTCAAGAGCCTGTCCTTGTGCGATACCTCCTCCCAGATTCCCGCCGAAGGACGGGCGACTTGGGACGAGAGGATCGCCGCCGTTGAGGCTGGCGGCATGGAACCCTTGGCCGATTCCACCATGGAACGCTGGTTTACCGATCCCTATCTGGCGAAAAAGCCGTCATCGGTGGATGCCATTCGAGCCCAGTTCCTGGCCACGGCGCCCGCCGGCTTCATCGGCTGCTGCCATGCCCTCAAGACGTTGGATTATCTTGACCAATTGCACACCATCGATCTGCCCACAATGATCATCGTCGGGGCCCAGGACATGGGCACGCCGGTCGCCGCCTCGGAAGCCATGCGCGAGCAGATCGCCAATTCGCAGTTGGTGGTGCTCGATGACGCCGCGCATCTGGCCAACATCGAACAGGCGGACGGTTTCAATGCCGCCTTGCTGGGCTTTCTAAACGCGCAGTAATCAGGATTGCCGTGCGACGATTTTCCGGCCGTCGGTCAGAACATCGCTGGGGTGTTGGACGACCTTATCGCCACTGGTTAGGCCGCCCAGCACCTGGGCCTGTAGGCCATTGGTCTTGCCGATCTGCAACGTTTTCAGATGGGCCCGGCCGTCCTGAACCGTAAAGGCGGCCCAGTCGTTGCCGTGGTGGAATAGGGCGCTCATGGGGATCTGCAGAATTTCTTCGCCGCGCCAGATGACAATGCGGGTCTCCACCCGATAGCCGTGGCCCAGTCTCGTATGATCCTGTCCCGGGTCGGCGAAATCGATTAGGACATTGACCCGCTGTTCCTCGATCCCAAGAGCGGAGATTTTGGTGAAGCCGGTGGGCTCGATGCGGCGCACCCGGCCGGTCAATTTCTCGCCGCCGCCCCAATCCTCGATGATCACGTCATCACCTGTTTGGACCTGTACGGCGTCCGAGGACAGCAGATCGACGATGATCTCCAGGGCGTCCGGGTTCCCCACTTCTACGAGGGGGGCGCCTACGGGGACCACGGCGGCGCTTTCCCTGACGACGCGCAGGATCTGTCCGTCGATGGGCGAGCGCACGTTGACGCAGCAATCGGCGGCGCCCGTCTTGCCGTTCATGCCCGGGTCGATCAGGGCGGCTGAGGCCGTCTCTAAATCGAACTGCTTCACCCTGAGACCGGCCCGGGCGGTGGAGACGGCGGCCTCTCTTGTTCTGACGCCCAGTTCGGCCCGCTCCATTTCCCGCTTCGAGATGGTGCCTTTCTTCGCAAGCACCTGCGCCCTGGCCAGATCGGCACGGGCGAATTTCAGTTCCGCCAGCATGCGCTGCAATTCCGCCTCCGCCAGGGTGCGGGCGGCCTCGGCGGCTTTGATGCGGGCTTTGGCTTCGGCGCTGGATCTGACATCCAGGAATGCGGGATCGCTGGGCTCGATAGCCGCCAGGATGGTCTCCCGCGCCTTGACCGCTTCGCCGACTTTCTTTGTGATACGCAGCTTGCGGCCCGCCACGGGCGCCGAGACCACGTAGACCTCTCTCACCTGGGTGCGGCCTTCCTCGTCAATGGTCACCATCATCGGCGCAACCGTGACTTCCGCCAGATCGACTGCCAACGGACGTGGCTGGAAGGCATAGAAAACGGCGCCGGCAATCGCCAAGGCGACGACCAGGTACAGAAGGCGCCGGGGCCAGGAGGGTTTCATCAGTCTATCACTCCCGTGTCTTCAAAACGGCGACCAGATCGAAGCGATCGATACGTCGGCGCACGATCAGGCTTGATACGGCGGAGGCAATGATTACGGCGAGCACGGCCGTGGCGTAAGTGGAGGGGTACACCACCATTGGCACCCGGAACAATTCCGTGTTCAGATTGGCGATCATCAGATGCGCCAGGCCCAGGCCAAAGACACAGCCAATGGGCAGGGCGGCCAGGGTCAGAATGGCCAATTCGCCCAGCAGGATGTAGGACACTTCGCCCCTGGAAAATCCGAGAACACGTAACGAAGCCAATTCCCGGCCTCGTTCCGACAAGGAGACCCGGGCGCTGTTGTAGACCACGCCGAAAGCAATCAGGCCACCGAACAGAACGTAGAAAAAAATCATGATGTCCATGGTCTCTGCCATTGTCTCGCGCACTGACTCCAGGGCTGCGGGCTGCAGGGTGACGCCCGCCACGGCCGGTGTATCTTTCAAGCGGCGGAACAGTTGGTCGGTTTCTCGACTGTCTGTCTGCAAATAAGCCCCGGAAACCAGGCGGCCTTCGTCCATCAGCCCGTTCAGTGCCGCCCGGTGCATATAGGCGGGTGCGGCGATGTATTCTTCCACGACGGCGGTAACTGGTACCGAAACCGTCCGCCGGCGACCTTCCAGGGCTTCCACCAAAATCTGCCTGCCGACCGTGACATTCAGCAATTCCGCCATCTTGGTAGAGAGCACCAAGCCGGTTTCGGGCAGTGAGACGGCATTTAGATCCATGTCCAGGACCCGACGCAGGCTGGCCTCGCTTTCCAGGCCGATAATTGCGGCCCGTTCCTTCAAATGGCCATTATGCAGTCTGGCGGAGACGGCTCTGTAGGGCTCTGCATGCAGGATGCCGGGCAGTTGGCGCAAGCCGGACAGAGCCCTCTCGCCACGCGGTTCCGTAAAGACGACGGTGGCGTCCTGGCGCTGGCCGTGATGGAAATAGATATCCAGCATGTGTTCGATGGAGTCATAGAAAAACAGCGACGCCACAAGGATGGCCACGGACATGGATATGCCCAAGGTTGCCAGGGCGGCGCGCAATGGCCAGCGGCCAATATGGCGCAGGATCATCATGCTCGGCTGGCTCAACCGCGCCATACGCCCGGCCAGGCTGACCAGCCCGGGCCTATAGTTGGTCGGCGTGGCGGGTTGCATAGCTACCGCCGGCGCCAGGCGTATGGCGCGGCGGATAGCCGCCAGCGCGCCAAGGCCTCCCGCCAGCAAGGCGAACAGACCGGCCGCTGCGAAGACCCAGGCGTCGAGGTGGAAGTAGAGCACCGGAAACCGGAAGAAATCGCCGTAGATTTCCGTCATCTCGCGCCCCAGCCAGGCCCCAGCCAAGAAGCCGAGAATGATGCCAAGGGCCGTGATCAACAAGGCCATCTTCAGGTAGTGGCCGCCAACGGCGAGATCGGAATAGCCGAATGCTTTCAACAGGCCGATCTGTTCCCGTTCCGTAGCAATGATGCGAGAGATCACCACATTCAGAAGGAACGCGGCCACGCCGAGGAATATAGGCGGGACCACGGCGCCCAGGCCTTTTAGCATCTCCATTTCGTTAGCTATGTAGGCATGAGAGGTCTGATCAGCCCGGTCATAGGCACCAATACCGCCATAGGGCTTCAGGATACCGTCCAGCGCCTTAATGACGGCAGCCTTGTCGCCGAAGCGCATCAAGGTCAAGCTCACATCGTTGAAGGCGGCCGTCAGATCATAACTTGCCGCGATGGCCTCGTGCCCCATCCAGACGATACCGAAACGCTTGTCATCGGGCACCAGCATGCCCGAACCCATGGCATAGATGAACTCCGGCGACAGGGCGATGCCAACGATCTGCAGACGCCGCTTGTGGCCGTTTATGGTGGCTGAAATCTCTTGCCCGGGCGTGAGCTTATGGGCTTCGGCGAAGGGTTCGCTCAAGACCACTTCGTCGGGGCGGTTAGCATCGGGCAGGCGGCCCTGTCGCAGGACGATTTCATTCAAGCCGCGCTTTCCCGGCCGCGGCAGGGATATCAACTGTCCTGTGATCGGTTCGTCCATGCCGGCCACATCCAAGGTGGCCGCCTCCACGATACGGTCGTCGATCCGCTTCACGTCGTCGATCTGGGCGATTTCGGATAACAGCGAGACCGGTGCGCGTTTCAGATGCGCGAAGATGTCGGCAAAGCGCTGCCCTTGATAATAGGCCCTGCGCGTATCTTCCAGCGACGCCAGAGTGCCGAACGACATAACTACCGTGGCGATGCCGCAGGCGATCACCACTGCGATGGCCAGAACTTGGCCGCGGATATGCCATAAATCCCGTAGCAGTTTGCGGTTCAGGGCGCTCATCACCAACTCACCTCGCGGGCGGATATGGGATGCTCGTTAACCCGAACCTCGGCAATCGCGCCGTCTGCGAACATGATCACGCGGTCGGCGATATCGGCAATGGCGGCGTTATGGGTGATTACCGCAGCCGTGGTGCCGTATTCCCGGTTTACCCGTTGGATCGCTTCCAACACCCCAACACCCGTCTTGCTGTCCAAGGCACCGGTCGGCTCATCGCAAAGCAGCACCTCCGGCTTCTTGGCGATGGCACGTGCGACAGCGACGCGCTGCTGTTCACCGCCCGATAGCTGTGCTGGGAAATGATCCATCCGGTCAGCAAGGTCTACCACCGACAAGGCTTCATCAGGGGACAGGGGGTCGACGGCGATTTCGGTCACGAGGGAGACATTCTCCCGCGCCGTTAAACTCGGGATCAGGTTGTAAAACTGAAAGACGAAACCGACATGATCCCGGCGGTATTGTGTCAGTTGGTCTGGGTCCAAGGCCGTCACCTCGCGCTCGTGGAACCAGACCGCGCCCGAGGTGGGCTGATCTAGACCTCCGAGGATATTGAGAAAGGTGGATTTGCCGCTGCCAGATGGCCCCAGCAACACGACCAACTCGCCGGTAAAGAGTTTAAGGTCCACGCCGTGCAGGGCGCGCACCGCGGTATCACCCTCGCCATAGACCTTGCCCAGGCCCTGGATGGAAAAGGCAACGGTTGGATCGTGCGCGGCCTTGATGCTCATGGCAGCCGTCTCTTTACTGCTCGATTGCGAAGCTCCTCAACAGGGCCAACGACCGTGCCATAGCGCGCGGCCCCTCCAATCTAGACTTGGTGCGCCTTGGCCAGGGATGCAATGGCTGCGGGCAAGGCGCCCTCGCCATGGGGGATGTCCAGGATATCTAAAACCGCCTCGACGCTGCCCAGGGTGCCCAGGATCATGGGTTCGTTGACATCACCCATATGGCCGATGCGGAAGGAAATGCCATCCAACAGCCCCAGGCCGCCGCCGACAGCGACGTTGAACTGTTCCCGCAAGACATGCTGGAACGTCTTGACGTCGAAATCCTCGCCCATGCGGATGGTGGTGATGGACTCGGCCCGCTGTTCGGGGACCAGGGCATTGATCTCCATAGGCCCGTCGCTGGCCCAGGCATCGACGGCGGCGCGGGTGGCGTCACCCAGACGGCGATGCCGGGCAAAGGCGGCTTCCAGGCCTTCCTCGGCCAGCATGTCCAGGGCTTCGCGGAGGCCAAAAATCATGTGCTCGGGCGCCGTGCCGGCGAACCAACGATAGGCCTCCGGGTTACTATCCATTTCCCTGGACCGCCAATCCCAATAACTGCGCGGTGCGCCTGAATTCGATGTAATGGTCTTTGCCCGGTCGTTCACGGCATTGAATCCCAGGCCAGGCGGGCACATCAGGCCCTTTTGGCTGCCGCCCACCGCCACATCGACGCCCCATTCGTCCATGCGGAAATCCGTGCAGGCCAATGAGGCGATCACATCCACGACCAAAAGGGCGTCATGGCCCGCGGCATCCATAGCCTGGCGTACTGCTTGTACGTCCGAGGTGACGCCCGTCGCGGTTTCGGTATGGATCATCAAAACGGCGCGGTATTCCCCCTTGGTATCACCGCGCAAAGTCTCTTCTACCTTGTTGGCGTCAATGGCATGGCGCCAGTCGTTTTTGATGGTATCAAATTGGATGCCCAGGCGCTGCGCCATGTCGGCCCAGGCAAAAGAGAAGACGCCGGTTTCCGGCACCAGAACCTTATCGCCCGGTGCCAGGATGTTGGCGAGGGCTGCTTCCCAGCCGCCGTGACCGTTGGAGGCGTAGATGAAGACTTCGCCTTCGGTCTTGAAGATGGGTTTGATATCCAGCAGGCACTGCCGGGCCAGGGCCACGAAATCAGGACCGGAATATTCCCAGGCCGGTTGGTGCATGGCCCGCAGCACTCGTTCAGGAATATTTGTAGGCCCTGGTGTTTGCAGGAAATTCCGCCCGCGGCGAAGGTTCATGGTCATTGCATCGGTCCTCAATCAAAAAGGCCCGCCGCTGTCGATCCAGGGCGGGCCTTCAATGTTACAAAGGTGCCCGTTTTAGCGGGCAGCGCCCAGCATCTCCTGCAGAACCCCGACCTTGCCCTCGGCCAGACGGCGTGGCTCGCCTTCCTCGGCGCCGGACAATTCGTCGTTAGCTCTCTCGATCAGCTGTTCGATGGCGGAACGGTCCATGTCGGCGACGATTTCGGCTTCCTCCGCCAGGACGACCAGTTTATCGGCCGCCACTTCCGCGAAACCACCGGCGATATAGATACGGTCCGGCCCTTCCGAGCCGCCTTCGACCTCGATGATCCCGGCCCGCAGCGCCGAGATCAAAGGGGCGTGACCCGGCAGGACACCAAAATCCCCCTCCATGCCCGGCATGGCGACGGCGTCCGCCTCCACCGACATCAAAAGCCGGTCGGGGGAAACCAGTTCGAAAGCGACCTTGTCCGCCATTTCGCTGTGCCTTTCCTAAGCCAACCTAGGCCGCTTCCGCTGCCATGCGCTTGGCTTTCTCGACGGCTTCCTCGATGGTGCCGACCATCAGGAAGGCCTGTTCCGGCAGCTCGTCATGCTGGCCCGAGCAGATCTCGCGGAAGCCGCGGATGGTGTCCTCGACGCTGACGAAGACGCCCGGCGTGTTGGTGAAGACCTCCGCCACGTGGAACGGCTGCGAGAGGAAACGTTGGATCTTGCGGGCGCGGGAGACGGTCAAACGGTCATCCTCGGACAATTCGTCCATGCCCAAAATGGCGATGATATCCTGCAGCGCTTTGTATTGTTGCAGGATGGCCTGCACTTCGCGGGCGGTGTCGTAGTGTTCCTGGCCCAGAATGCGCGGGTCCAGGATACGCGAGGTGGAATCCAAGGGGTCCACGGCCGGGTAGATACCCATTTCCGAAATCGCCCGGCTCAACACCGTGGTGGCGTCCAGATGCGCGAATGATGTCGCCGGCGCCGGGTCGGTCAAATCGTCAGCCGGGACGTAAATGGCCTGCACCGAAGTGATCGAGCCTTTGGTGGTTGTGGTGATGCGCTCCTGCAAGGTGCCCATGTCCGTCGCCAGGGTGGGCTGATAGCCCACGGCCGAAGGCATGCGGCCCAAAAGCGCGGACACTTCCGAGCCGGCCTGGGTGAAGCGGAAGATGTTGTCCACAAAGAACAGCACATCTCGGCCCTCGTCGCGGAACTGTTCCGCCACGGTCAAGCCGGTCAGGCCGACACGGGCGCGGGCACCGGGAGGTTCGTTCATCTGCCCATACACCAGCGAGGCCTTGGATTCGCCATCCAGGTTGATCACGCCGGATTCGATCATTTCGTGATAAAGATCGTTGCCCTCGCGGGTACGCTCGCCCACGCCGGCGAACACGGAATAGCCGCCGTGCGCCTTCGCGATGTTGTTGATCAGCTCCATGATGAGCACGGTCTTGCCCACGCCGGCGCCGCCGAACAGGCCGATCTTGCCGCCTTTCACATACGGGGCCAGCAGGTCGACGACCTTGATGCCGGTCGCCAGCATCTCGGTTTCCGTGGACTGTTCCACGAACTCCGGAGCCGGTTGATGGATCGTGCGGGTCTCGTCACGGGCGATCGGGCCGCGTTCGTCAACAGGCTCGCCGACAACGTTCATGATCCGGCCCAGGGTGGCCGCGCCGACGGGGACGGCGATGGCCTCGCCCGTGGCGACAACGTCTTCGCCGCGCACCAGGCCTTCGGTGGTGTCCATGGCGATGGTCCGCACCGCGGATTCACCCAAATGCTGGGCCACTTCCAAAACCAGGGTGCGATCTTCGTTCTTGATTTCCAAAGCCGACAGGATCGGCGGCAGTTCGCCCTCGAACTGCACGTCAACGACGGCGCCGATGACTTGGTGAACCTTTCCCACAAGATTGCTGGTCATGTTCATTTTTCCCTTGGACTATCCGTAACTGTTCTGATCCGTGCGAGGCTACAGGGCCTCGGCACCGGATACGATTTCAATCAATTCCTTGGTGATGATGGCCTGACGGGTCCGGTTATAGGTCAGCGTCAGGGAATCAATCATGTCGCCGGCATTTCGTGTGGCGTTGTCCATCGACGTCATCCGCGCCGCCTGTTCCGCCGCCGCGCTTTCCAACAGGGAGCGGTAGATCTGCACCGAAATGTTGCGCGGCACCAGTACGCCGAGGAGGTCGTTCTCCTCCGGCTCGAACTCATAGATGGCACCGCCCAAATCCACGGCATCCTCATCCCCTTCCGCGCCCTCTTCGGGGAGCTTGACGGGGATCAGCTGCTGTTCCGTCACCACCTGGCTGATCACCGAGCGGAAGGCGTTGTAGAAAACCGTGCAAACATCGAATTCGCCGTCGGCGAACATCTGCGACAGTTTCTCCGCCACGGGCCGGATATCGGAAAAGCTGAGCTGTTTGACGTCCCTCAGGGTAACGTATTCGGCGATCGCCTCTTCCATGTCGCGGCGCAGGCTTTCCTGGCCTTTGCGCCCGACGCAGAATAATTTCACCGTCTTGCCGGCCTCACGCAACTCCCTGGCCTTGTTGCGCACAGCACGGACAATATTGGTATTGAAAGCGCCGCACAGACCGCGCTCGGCAGTGACCACGACAAGCATATGGACATCGTCCTTGCCGGTGCCCACAACCAAGGGCGGGGCCGCGTCCAGACTTGGCAGGTTGGCGGCGACAGAGGCGATCATCCGTTCCATCCGCTGGGCGTAGGGGCGGGAGTTCTCGGCCGCTTCCTGGGCCCGCCGCAATTTCGCCGCAGCAACCATCTGCATGGCCTTGGTGATCTTCTGCGTCGAAGTGACGGAGGTGATCCGGTTCTTCAGTTCTTTCAGGTTTGCCATGTATCTAGGCGCCCTAGCTTATCTGTCGAACAGCGGCTTACGCGAATTTCTTGGTGAATTCGTCCAAATGCGCCGTTAGTTCCTTTTCCAGATCGTCGGTCAACTCACCCGTTTCCCTGATGGCATTCAGGATCTCCGGCTTGTTGTCGCGCAGATCGTTCAGGAACTCCATTTCAAAGCGACCGATCTGGTCTACTTCCACGCCGTCCAGATAGCCCCGCACGCCCGAGAAGATGGAAACCACCTGGTCTTCCACCGCCATCGGCGCATACTGGCCCTGCTTCAATAGCTCGGTCAGGCGCACGCCGCGGTTCAGTAATTGCTGGGTCGCCGCATCCAGGTCCGAACCGAACTGGGCGAAGGCCTCCATTTCCCGGTACTGGGCCAAATCCAGCTTAATGGTGCCGGCCACCTTCCGCATCGCTCGCACCTGAGC
The DNA here is from genome assembly GCA_964344935.1 of uncultured Rhodospirillaceae bacterium. GTDB lineage: Bacteria > Pseudomonadota > Alphaproteobacteria. Next base: position 186,808 of record CAYFPL010000002.1, on the reverse strand, counting down.
GGCAGAGCCCACGCGGGAGACCGACAGACCCACATTAATGGCCGGCCGGATGCCTTTATAGAACAGGTCCGTCTCCAGGAAGATCTGACCGTCGGTGATGGAAATCACGTTGGTGGGAATATACGCCGAAACGTCGTTGGCCTGGGTTTCGATGACCGGCAACGCGGTCAGCGAACCGAGGCCGTTGTCCTCGTTCATCTTGGCGGCCCGTTCCAACAGGCGGGAATGCAGATAGAAGACGTCGCCCGGATAGGCTTCGCGCCCTGGCGGGCGGCGCAGCAACAGGGACATCTGCCGGTAGGCCACCGCCTGTTTGGTCAGATCGTCATAGACGATCACCGCATGCATGCCGTTGTCGCGGAAATACTCGCCCATAGTGCAGCCCGCATAGGGCGCCAGGAATTGCAGCGGCGCCGGCTCGGAAGCGGTGGCGGCGACGACGATGGAATATTCCAGGGCGCCATTGTCCTCCAGCGCCTTGACGATCTGGGCCACCGAGGAGCGCTTCTGACCGACGGCGACATAGATGCAGTAAAGCTTCTTCGATTCGTCGTCGCCCTGGTTGATTTCTTTTTGGTTGATGAAGGTATCGATCGCCACGGCGGTCTTGCCGGTCTGGCGGTCGCCGATGATCAACTCCCGCTGGCCGCGGCCGATGGGGACCAGGGCATCCAGCGCCTTCAGGCCGGTCTGTACCGGTTCGTGCACGGACTTACGCGGGATGATGCCCGGCGCCTTCACTTCCACCAGACGGCGTTCGTCGGACTCAATCGGGCCTTTGCCGTCGATGGGGTTGCCCAGGGCGTCCACCACCCGGCCCAACAGGCCCTTGCCCACGGGCACGTCGACGATGTCGCCGGTCCGCTTGACGGTGTCGCCTTCGGTAATGGTGCTGTCGTCGCCGAAAATAACGACGCCCACGTTGTCGCTCTCCAGGTTCAAGGCCATACCCTTGATGCCGCCGGGGAATTCGACCATTTCACCGGCTTGGACCTGGTCCAGGCCATAAACACGGGCGATGCCGTCGCCGACCGACAGCACCTGGCCAACTTCCGAAACCTCGGCTTCCGTGCCGAAGTTGGCGATCTGCTCCTTCAGGATGGCGGAAATTTCTGCAGCGCGCAGATCCATTACTCAACTCCCCTCATGGCAAATCTGAGATTTTGAATTTTCGTTCGCAGGGATGAATCGACCATGCGCGATCCCACCTTGACGACGATGCCGCCCAGGATTCTTTCATCCACCGCTGTTTCAACTTGTACATCCGTCTTCATTGAAGACGTCAACTGGGCCTTGATCTTGGCCAACTGTTCATCGTTCAGGGTCTTGGCGGACGTCACCTCGGCCACCACTTCGCCCCGATGGGCCGCCAGCAGGGTGCGGAAATCCTTGACCATGTCGCGAAGGGCGAAAAGGCGGCGGTTATGCGCCACGACGGCGACGAAATTGCTTACCAGTTCCGAGGCGCCGGCCCGTTCCATGATGGCGGCCATGCCCTTGCCCTGATCATCCGAAGCGATCACCGGGCTGCGCAACAGGCGGTTGAGATCGTCAGAATTATCGATCATGGCACCCAGATCGGCAATATCGGAGGCTACCTGGTCCAGTGCGCCGCCATCGCGCGCGAGTTCAAACAGGGCGGTGGCGTAGCGTCCTGCAATGCCGGTTACGACGCTTGTTTCGGCTGACACGTTCGTGGAGTCCTCTGTGCGAAAGGTATCGCGGAATGGTCCGGTTGCTGAATGGGCCTAAGCCCTTGAAATCATGTGCGGAAACTTACGACGAATTGCCCTCTCCGACAGCTCTATCGCAAGACGCGGCGTTTCGTAGCATAGCCTCTGCGTCCTGGCAAGCGGCCATAGCGGGGTGCAGGTGCTTCAAGGTGTCGCGGGGTCTAGATGACGCCTTTCTGGCGCAGTTCATCAAGCGTTGGGGCGTCCAGGCCGAGGCGCTCGCCATAGACCTTATCGTTCCAATCACCCAATCTGGGTCCGAGGCTGTCGATGGCACCGGGCGCCCTGGTCAGCCGGGGCAAAACGTCCGGAATCACGATCTCGCCCAGGATCTCGTGTTGGATGCGTTGCAGGGTGCCGCGGGCGTCGAACTGGGGATCGTCGAAGATATCGGCGATGGAATTGATGCGGCCGCAGGGCACCTCTTTTTCGCTACAAATTCTGATGACTTCGTCCGCCGTGTGCGCCGTGGTGAAGCCGCTGACAGCGCCGTCGACCAAGGGTCGGTCCTTGACCCTATCGGCGGTCAATGGATGGCTCTCCGCCAGGTCGGGCCGCTCCAAAACGTTAACGGCCATGCGCTGCCAGATCTTGTCGGACGTACACGCGATGGCGACCCAGCCGCTGTCCTTGGTGGGGAAATGACCGTGGGGGCAGACATTGCGGGTGCCCAGGCCCTCGCGCTCCCGCACCGTGCCGTGGCGCCCATAGGCCGGCGCCAGTTCGTCTAAAACGCGGAAAATGGTTTCGAACAGGGCCACGTCGATCACCTGGCCCTGGCCGGTCTGTTCTACCGTCCGCATGGCCATCAGCACGCCGATCGCACCGAACAAGCCGGAAATATAGTCCGCAAGGGATGTGGAACCGGGCGTTACGGGCGCTTCACCCGGCATACCGGCCAAATATGTCAGGCCGCCCACCGCATGGGCGATCCGCGCGAAGCCCGGGCGGTCGCGATAAGGGCCGTCCTGGCCATAGCCGCTAACCCGGAGCAGAACCAGTCTGGGATTGACGGCGGCCAGAACGTCATAGCCCAGACCCCATTTTTCCAAAGTGCCGGGGCGGAAGTTCTCGCAGACCACATCCGCCTCTGCCACCAGACGCTTGAACAGTTCAGCCCCTTCGGGCGATTTCAGGTTCAAGGTGATGGAATGCTTGTTGCGGGCCTCGCTCAGCCAGGCCAGGGAACTGTCGGCGATTTCCGTTGCGGTGCCGAATTGCCGCATGGGATCGCCGGTACCAGGTTGCTCCACCTTGATCACTTCGGCGCCGAATTCGGCCAGGATTGTGGCGGCGAACGGCGCGGCGATGAATGTGGCGAGGTCCAGGACCCGGATGCCGTCCAGGGCTCTCATTGCACAAGGACCTCCGGATTAACGACGTTGATCGGCGTGCCGGCGGCATAAGACACGATCTGGTCGAATATATCGGAAAACTGAAGCTCGTATTCTTCCCGGGTGACATAGCCGATGTGGGGTGTGCAGATGACATTATCCATGTTCAGCAACGGATGATCTGGGTCCCGCAATGGTTCGTCCTCGTAAACGTCCACGGCGGCCATGCCGGGGCGGCCGGCTTTCAATGCCGCCACCAGTGCGCCCGGCTCGATCAAAGGCGCGCGTGAGGTGTTGACCAGCAGGGCCGTGGGCTTCATTGCCGCCAGGTCGTTCGCCGTGACGGTGCCGCGGGTGGCGTCGTAAAGGCGCAAATGAAGGGACAAAACGTCGCACCGGCTGAAGAAATCCGCCTGGCTCTTCGCCACCTCGATGCCGTCGGCTGCTGCCCGTCCCCGCGATGCTTCGCTGGCCCATACCAGGATATCCATGGCGAAGGTCTGGCCGTATTTGATCAATTCCTTACCAATACGGCCGTAACCGAAAACACCAAGGGTCTTGCCGCGCAGGGTATGGCCCACACCCCGCTGCCAGTTGCCCGATTGCAGCGAGGCCATTTGTCCCGGAATGTCGCGCATGGCCGCAAGGATCAAGCCCCAAGTCAGCTCAGCGGTGGCATAGGACGGTGTGCCTGCGTGCTGGTCGGACGAGATGATGACGCCCAGCCTGGTGCAGGTCTCCACATCTATATGGGGATAGACACTGCGCTGGCTGATCAGCTTCAGATGCGGCAATCGTTCCAGCAACGGCGTACGGATCTTGGTCCGCTCACGGATCAGTACCAGTACTTCCGTATCCGCAAGGCGTTCCGCCAGGGCGTCTACGTCCTGGACATGGTCGTTCCAGATGGTGACGTCGTGGCCGTCCAGTTTCGCGAAACAGGGCAGGGTGCGCAGGGTATCGAAATAGTCATCCAATATGGTGATCTTCATTCCCTGCGCCCCTTGTCCGGTAGCCTATTTGATGCCGGCCGCCTGCACCTGTTTCACGGATGCCTGGACCACGGGGATCTCATCATCCGCCAGCGGCTGCATATATTGTTTCCGGGCCAGGGCGGCCTCGATATAGGGCGCCAGCTCGGCCTGCTTGGTAGCCTCTTTTTCGGCCTGTTTGGGCTTGAAGCGGGGCTGCACCTCTGCGCCGAACAATTCCAGCGACTCGCAGATCTCCGAATGGGGGTTGTTGCCCGCCTGTTGCAGCAGGATGATCTGGTCCACGCCCGCCTCCTCAAACTCGGCGATGTGGTTGGACAGATCGTCCGGCGTGCCGATACCCGAGACATGGGTGCGGGTACGCTGGATGGTGGCGATCAGGTCCTCTGCGGCGGTGCCATGCTGGGCGATATATTCGCTCCAGATATCGGTGCGGCCTGGCACGGTGTCCTTGGCGACCAGGGCATGCATAGCATAGCCGAAGAATTCGAAATTCAACTGGCCCCGGCGGATCGCCTCCTCCCTGTCGTGATGCAGGGAGAAATTGGAAACGATGGCGATGTTGGCGTTGACGCTGTGACCGATGGGCACGCAGTCCTCGCTCTTGATAATGCCGTAGTAGATATCGGCCCAGGTCTTGGCCTCTTCCTTGTCGAGGAAGGAAAACGCCAGAGCGCCCACACCTAACGAGGCAGCCACCTTGATGGTGTCGCGGTTCGTGCACGCCATCCACATCGGGGGATGGGGCGTCTGCAACGGTTTGGGCAGCACGTTGCGGCAGGGCATGGAGAAGTTCTCGGATTCATAGCCCGGATACGGCGTCATGGTCATCATGTTGGCGACCTGTTCTGCCGCCTCGATGGCCATGGCGCGTTTCTTCTTGGCGGGAATGCCGAAGCCACCCAACTCTAGGCGCGTCGCGCCCTCGCCGATGCCGAAATCCACCCGGCCGTTGGAGACCAGGTCCAGAGTGGCCAGACCTTCCGCAGTGCGGGCGGGATGGTTGTAATTGGGAATGACCTGGCGGATGCCGTGGCCCAGGCGGATGTTCTTCGTCATGCCGGCGGCGGCGGCCAGGAAGACCTCCGGTGCCGAGCAATGGGAATATTCATCCAAAAAATGATGCTCCACGGCCCAGGCGTGGTCGATGCCCAGTTTGTCGGCCAGGACGATTTGCTCCAGGGCTTCCTGGAATAGGCGGTGCTCCGCGCCTTCCGTCCAGGGTTTGGGCAATTGCAGTTCATAAAACACGCCGAATTTCATATGGTCGTTCCTCCTAATCTCATTGGCGCGCAGACTAGCAGATGAAAACACAGGAAAAAAAGCAGGATGGCCTCGCCGTCTGGATCGACGGCCTGCCCAAGGTTGAACTGCACCTTCATTTGGAGGGTGCGATACCGTTGCCGGCGTTGTGGACGTTGATCGAGAAATACGGTGGTAATGATTCCGTCCCAAACGAAGCGGCATTGCGGCAACGCCTGACCTACAAGGATTTTCCAGAGTTCATTGCCACCTGGATCTGGAAGAATGGATTCCTTCGCGAGTATGAGGATTTCACTAATATTGCCGAGGCCATGGCCCTGGATCTGGCGCGGCAGAATATCGTCTATGCCGAGGTATTCTTTTCCCCAACCCGTTTCGTCGACCAGGGTCTGGAACCGCATGGGCTGGCGGTGGCCATCCGCAAGGGGCTGGACCGGGTTGAGGGAACGGATGTGCGTCTGATTGCGGATTTGGTGCGGGATTTTGGCCCGGAACAGGCGGCGACCACACTGAGCCAAGTGGCGGAGATGGGAGAGCAGGGGGTGATCGGCATCGGCATCGGCGGCTCGGAACACCTGCATCCGCCAGAGCCGTTCGCGCCGGTGTACGAGGCAGCCCGAAGGTTCGGACTACGAACCACGGCCCATGCGGGCGAGGCGGCGGGTCCGGAAAGTGTGCGCGGCGCGGTAGAGGCTTTGGGCGTGGACCGTATCGGCCATGGCATCACAGCCAGAGAGGACGAAAGCGTCATCGCACTTTTGGCTGAAAAACAGGTGCCAGTGGAGCTTTGCCCTCTATCCAACGTGGCCACCCGCTCCATTGATGCCATAGAGGATCACCCGATCCGGCAATTCTGGGACGCCGGGTTGATGCTGACAATCAATACGGACGATCCCGGCATGTTCCACAACAGCATGACGGATGAATTTGTCGCCCTGCACGACATCCACGGCTTCTCCCGTGACGATATCCGCACCCTGATCCTCAATGGCATCGAGGCCTCGTGGCAGACGCCCAAAGACAAACAGGCCATGCGGGAGCGGTTCCGGGCTAATCCGGGGTGGCAATCGTGACAAGGGGCGCGCCGGTTGCTAGGCTCATGTAGTCAATTCAGGGAGGAGTTGCCATGGCGTCCGATCAGGATGTGGCCCTGCGTGTAAGGGCGCTGGAATCGTTGCTGTTGGAAAAGGGCCTGGTGGAAGAACCGGCCATCGACGAGATCATTGATCTGTTCGAAAACCGCCTGGGCCCGCAGAACGGTGCCAAAGTGGTGGTGCGGGCCTGGACGGACCCTGACTTCAAGCAACGTCTGTTGCAGGACGCCAGCGCTGCCATTGTGGAGATGGGCTACGAAGCGGTCCAGGGCGAGGACATGGTGGTGGTGGAGAACACGCCCGACATCCACAACATCGTCGTCTGCACCCTTTGTTCCTGTTTCCCCTGGGCCACCCTTGGCTTGCCCCCGGTCTGGTACAAATCGGCGCCATACCGTTCCCGCGCCGCCTCTGACCCACGTGGCGTGTTGGCCGAATTCGGCACCGAGATCGCAGATGAGGTCGAGGTGCGGGTCTGGGACAGCAATGCGGAGTTGCGTTACATGGTGCTGCCCGAGCGGCCCGCCGGTACAGATGATATGAATGAGGACGAATTGCTGGCCCTGGTGACGCGGGATTCCATGATCGGCGTGACCCGGGCGCTGAACCCGTAAGGAGGGCGATATGAACGGCGTGCATGATATGGGCGGCGCCCACGGTTACGGGCCCATCGAGCGGGAAGAGAACGAGCCGGTCTTCCACTACGATTGGGAAGGCAAGGTGCTGGCCTTGGCCCGTGTTGCCCTGGCCGGCGGGCATTTCAATCTGGACGAATTCCGCCATGCCATGGAGCGGATCCCCCCGGCGGACTATCTGGGCATGAGCTATTACGAACGCTGGCTGCAGGGCACGCTGACCATGCTGGAAGAGAAGGGCGTGATCGGCGGCGAGGAATTCCAAGCCCGGTTGGAGGAGCTTTCGAAATGAAGATCACCCGGGATGTGGTCCTCGGCCT
>CAYFPL010000002.1:0-179427 GCA_964344935.1 uncultured Rhodospirillaceae bacterium | reverse complement strand
GCGCACGGGCACGGCGCGGGTGGATGAAGACGTGGCCCCGTCGTTCAAAGTGGGCGATACCATCCGCGCCCGCAATATCAACCCCACCACCCATACCCGGTTGCCCCGCTACATTCGCGGCAAGCAGGGCCGCATCGCCGCCGATCATGGCGTCTACCAGTTTGCCGACAGCCTGGCCCATGGTGGCGGCAAGCAGCCCCAGCACCTCTATTCCGTGCGCTTCGATGCCCAGGAATTGTGGGGCGGGGCGGCAAAGGCTCAAGATTGCCTCTATATCGACTTATGGGACGATTATCTGGAGCCCGTTTGATGGGCCGGCATCCTGATGTGCTGCACTGATGCGTAGGTTACTGGGCGTCCCCGATCTGAACCTGCCCGAACGCCAGGGCGGGGCGGCCCAGCCCGGCGACCTGCAAGGCCCGGTCTTCGAGGAGGCCTGGCAGGCCCACGCCTTCGCCATCGTCATGAACCTGTATCACAACGGCCATTACACCTGGCCTGACTGGGACGATTATCTGGGTCATGAAATCCAGTCACCGGATCACTTCGCAGATGCCCCGCGACGAGAGCCGCCGGAACAGGACAGGGTCAATTACAACGCCTTCCTGGCCGCCTGCGAGGCGGACGGCGCCAATTACTATCACTATTGGCTGGCGGGCCTGGAAAAGATGCTGGATGTCAAAGGGCTTGTCTCGGCGGATGAACTGGAGGCCCGCATCGCTGCTATTTCCAAGGTGGAGGCCGAGGGTCCCCGCTTTCAGGCCGGAGATCGGGTCAAAGTGCTGGATATCGAGCTACTGGGCCACAGTCACCTGCCCAATTACATCCGCGGCGCCACCGGCATCGTGGAAAGCGATCGCGGCGCCCACGTCTTTCCCGACAGTCACGGCCACGACCACGAACATGACCATGACCACGAACACGGCCACGATGAGGGACACGCCAAGGCGGATGCCCTGCAGCACGTCTACACCGTGCGTTTCCAGGCCACGGACATCTGGGGCGACGACGCCGACCCCCGCCACAGCCTGAATTTCAGCCTCTGGGATTATCAGTTGCAGGCTGTCTAGGTGCCGCCATTCCTGGGCATTTGTGCCCGCTGCGACGCAATACGCCTGGAACCAACCCGTCACACCCAAAGACCAATACTGTTAGATAGGAAATGTAGTTCGGTCGACCGACCGAAATTTATCATCCAATGTACACTTGCCGGTCGCGTCGGCGTGCGGAATGTTCGTTGACGCTAGTTGGCGACTATATGGCGTGACTGTAAAGCGTGACGGTATGGCGAACACCAGCCAAGGCCAGCGCTTCAGCCATTGCGGCGATCAGTCGGCTTATCGGCGAACGCCCGCATCACCCCTGCGCAACCGGGAGTCAGGAGCCCCTGGATTCCCGCTTTCGCGGGAATGACAGAGTGGGACGCTCAGAACGCGATGACGTTGCGGGCGACGTTGCCTTCGCGCAGGTCGTCCATGGCGTCGTTGATCTGGTCCAGCTTCAGCCGGCCGGAGATCATCTGGTCCAGCTTCAGATCGCCGCGCAGGTACATCTCCACCAGCCGCGGCATATCCACACGGAAGCGGTTGGAGCCCATGGTAGAACCCTGGATCTTCTTTTCCTGCAGGAAGTCGGGGCCGTGCAGCTCGACATTCGTGCCCACGGGCACCATACCGATGATGGTTGCGGTGCCGCCGCGCTTGAGGGCGCGGAAGGACTGTTCCGCCGTCACCTTCAGGCCCACCGCCTCGAAGGAATATTCCACGCCGCCATCGGTGATGGAGCGGATCTTCTTGACCGGGTCGTCGACGCTGGCGTCAATGACATCCGTGGCGCCGAATTCCTTGGCCAGGTTCAACTTCGAGCCGATCATGTCCACCGCGATGATCTGGCCGGCACCGGCGATGGCCGCGCCGTTCACCGCCGAGAGCCCGATGCCGCCGCAGCCGAACACCGCCACCGTATCGCCCGGGCGTACTTTGGCAGTATGGAACACCGCGCCCACGCCGGTCATCACGCCGCAGCCGATCAGGGCGGCGCGGTCCAGCGGCATGTCCTCGCGCACCTTCACCACGGAATGCTCGTGGGTGAGGATATATTCGGAGTAGGAGGAGAGGTTGGCGAACTGGCCCACGACCTCGCCGTCCTGGGTCAGGCGCTGCTGGCCCTCCTTGTCCCGCTGCACCATGGGGCTGGTGCAGAGCGACATCCGCCCTGTCAGGCAGAACTCGCATTCGCCGCAGAAAGTGGAGAGGCAGGTGATGACATGATCGCCGGGCTTCACATAGGTGACGTCCTCGCCCACCGCCTCGATCACGCCGGCGCTCTCATGGCCCAGGACGCAGGGGCAGGGGATGGGATAGAGCCCCTCGATGAAATGCAAATCGCTGTGGCAGACCCCCGCGAACACCGTGCGCACCAGAACCTCGCGCCGGGCCGGCTTGTCGATCTCGATCTCCTCGATGGTCAGCGGCTCGTGCGCCGCCCGCATTACCGCAGCTTTCGCTTTCATCACTCACGTCTCCCGATTGGTGGATTTTTATTGCACCGACTGTATCGCGGACGGGGGCGGATGTGCCAGCGGTATTCCGCCAATGCTTCTTTCGGACTGACCGCGTTGCGTAATTTGAGGATACAGCTCTAATACATTGACCTGTCATATTGAATGTTGTTGTAATATCCAAGAGTGTGTTTGCTGATTTCTGTATTCGAATCTGGAGTAGGCGGAAATAGAGGCAGCATCATGGCCATTATGGGATCAGTCGCCGCACTAGGACCATTTATCGAATATTTACGTCCGGCCAAATCACCTTATTTATTGATGATACTATTTGGGACAGTTTCCCTGAATTTAACTGCGTTGTTTTTTCAAGTTTCAGATGACTGGTTAATGCTGGCCGCACCTCAATTCTTGGCATTGGTTGTATTTTCAATATTCGCGTACTATGGAAGAGACGAAAATCCTGACGAAAATCAAGAAGATCAGCTTAAATTTGCGCGAGCTGTTGGAATTTCAACTGCTGTAATGTGTTTGGCGGTCGGATCTAAGAGCGTAGAAAAAGCGGAATTACTATTCAATACTAACTATTTTGCGTGCATTTTGCAGTTGGGTGTGTTCTCTATATACGCTGCGACAAGGTTAGTTAGAGAAGAACAATCTTCAGAGTTTAACTTTTTTCAGTTTTCCTTGGTTACTTCCGTATTTCTAATAGGCGCCACTTATGCAATATCACAAATAAAAATTACGGATGACAGCTATACGCAAATAATAATAAAAAATGGTGATTCTTCAATAAGTAAAATTGATCCATTTTTCGTAACCTCCATTGTATTGTATTTATTGTGGTCGGCATGCCAAATATTCTGGATACGAAGAATAATATCGTTGATTAATATAAGTGTTTCCAAAGATTAGATGTCAGTGGCGTCTCCGGTCAATTGAGCTAGGCCATTCCAAAATGGTGGACGGGCATCTTGGTGGGTGTTTCTGTTCAACCGGTCATCTGCCAGACTAATAAATCGATAGAATGAAATGCCGCTCAATCCAATTCCGGCAGCCAGTGATGGCGGCGTTCGTCCCAGACCGATTGGCTGGGGGCAGGGAAATCCGGGTCGGCGAAGGCGCCGACGGCAATGCCGAAAGACTTAGGTCTGGCTTTCGCTTCCCAATAGACGGTGGTGCCGCAGTCAGGGCAGAAATGGAAGGTGACGGTGCGGCCGCTGTCGGAGGAGCGGGTGAAGGTTTTGGTCCGGCCTACAGCGTCGACTGCATCACGGGGGAAAAAGGCGACGATGCCGAAGGCGCTGCCTGTTCGCCGTTGGCAGTCCAGGCAATGGCAGAGGGAGACGATTTCCGGCTCGCCCTGGCATGAAACCTGAAGCTTGCCGCAGGCACAGGCGGCGGTGCGGGTGGTCATTGCGTTGCTTTCGCCTTCATGAACTTTGCCGCCAAAACCGTTACCTGCCAACCTGACCAACGAAGAATTCGTAGCCATAGCATTCGCCGTGGGACCGGCGCATTTCTATTTCCCGCTGGGTCGCCTCGACGACGCCCAGGGCCTCGTCATCACCCTGGTATGTTTCGCGCAAGGCCGGCAGCTTGGCTTCCAGGGGTGTGTAATAATCGTCCCACCAGGCGTTGTCGGGCACGGTGAAATGACCCGCAAGATCGTAACCTTGCTCGCGAAACATTTCCGCAACGCCGGCCACGTCCGTCATCGCCAGGTACTCGGCGTTGAAGAATGCGGCGGCTTCAGCGGAGGGATCGGGCGTCAGCCAGACCAGTTCGGTGACGGCCAGGTAGCCGCCCGGCTTCAGAAGCGGGCGCCAGGCGGCAAGCGCATGCTGGAAGCCCATGATGTAGGCCGCGCCTTCGGACCAGACCAGGTCGAAATCTTCCGGCGCGAAGCCCAGGTCGTTCATGTCCCGCGCCAGTACCTCGACTTGTGCCAAAGTTTTCACCGACGCAATGCGCGACCGCAAGATATTCAGATATTCCTCATGAATGTCGACCGCCGTGATGTGTCCATCAAGTAGCTGTGCCAGGACCATGGTTTGCATGCCCGGGCCGCAGCCGATATCGAGAATATTTGGTTGATCGGGCAGATCGCGGCACAGGGATAGCGCCTGGCGCGTCGCGTCGGCGCAGCCCGGTCCCTGGCGCGGCAGGCCCCGTTGCACGTCGAGGAAAACCTGCCAAAGCCGGGCGCTATCGTCCATTCAAGCTCCGGCCCACCGGTCCCGTGGCTCCTACTCCGCCGCCTGGGCCATCTCGGGCGGTTGCGACTGGCCCATCCATTTCTGGAACACCGGCGTCTTCGGCGGATCCAGGGTGGTGTCTTCCTTGCAGCGGGCCTTTAATTCCTCGATGGTGCCGCCGAAATCAAACAGGGGCACATCGCCCCGCTCGCCCGCCATGCGCCGGCGCAGATCCTCGGTGCCGCGCTGATCGACGCTGAAGTCCGCGCCCAGGATGACGCCATAACGTTTCGCGCCTTCGACGGTGATCAGGCCGCGCTGGGCATCTAGCGAGACCTGGCCTGGGTCGCGCTGCAATGGGTCACCCCAGCCGCCGCCGCCCCAGGTGTTGAAATACAGGATGTCGCCTGGATTGACCTTGATGCGGTCGCACTTGGATTCCATCCATTCCTGGCTGCCGTCGGCCCGCACCATCAGCTTGGTGCTGCGCGCGCCGGGCAGGCCGCCGTTGACGCCCCAGGGATGGGTCAGCCAGCGGCAGTCGTGGATGGAGATATCGCCCGGCTCGAGGAACTGATAGCCCATGGAGAGGCCGTTGCCGCCACGATGCAGTCCCGGCCCGCCGCTGTCGGCGATGGTCTCGTACTGCACGATGCGCAGGGGGAAATACGCCTCCAGGAACTCGTTCGGGACGTTGGTGAAGGCGGGCCACAGGGAATGGCCGTCGGCGCCGTCGCCCGCCGGCCGGCCCGGAATGCCGCCGAAGCCGATCTGGTAGAGCTGGTACCACTCCCCATTCTTGTCATAGCCCGAATACATGAAATGGGGGCTGTCCGAGAACCCGGCGGCGCAGAGCGCCTCCGGCGAACCCTGGCCCAACAGGCCGCTCATGATGTCAAAAATGCGGCCCAGCATGTGGGTGCGGCAACTGAGCGCCGCGGGCCGAATGGGCTTGAGGATCGAGCCCCTAGGTATGCGTACGTCCACAAGGTCGTAGAAGCCGTCGTTGAACAGAATCTGCGGGTCGAACAGGTTGATGAAGAATGCGCCCAGGAACATCTTGAACATCTCTTCATTCAACAGGAAGTTCACGGACGAGATCGATTGCGGGTCCGTGCCCGTGAAGTCGAAGATCGCCATGTCCCCTTCGCGCCACAGGGTGCAGGCGACCTTGTAGGGCCCCATGCCGACACCGTCGTCATCGATATAGTCCTCGAAATACTGCTTCGACTCTGGGATCACCTGTTTCAGGATGGCGCCCATGGCGCGCTTGTTGCGCTCCAGCATCTCGTCCATGGCGGCGACGAACTCGTCCACGCCGAACCGCTCGCAGTTCTCGATCACCCGGCGTTCGGCCATGCGCAAGGCGGCGATGATGGCGTTGAAGTCGGAACGGTTCCAGTCCGGCAGGCGGCAATTGCGCAGGATCAGTTCCAGCATCTCTTCGTTCAACTGGCCCTTGCGGTAGATCTTCACGGGCGGGATCTGCACGCCCTCTTCGAACAGCTGCGCGGCATCCGTGGGCAGGCTGCCCGGCACCTTGCCGCCGATGTCGGTCATGTGCCCGAACATCGCACCCCAGGCCACCAGCCGGCCGTCGATATAGATGGGCATCATGGTCAGCCAGTCGTTCAGATGGCTGACGGCGCCGTTGCAGCTATAGGGGTCGTTGGTCAGGAAGATGTCGCCTTCCTCGATGGTGCCGTCATAGCCCTCCTTAAAGCCATGGAAGAAGGAGCCGAACTGCCCCACCACCATCTTGCCGGCCGGGTTGGCGATCATGGGAAAGGCGTCGTGCTGCTCGCGGATGCCCGGGCTCATGGCGGTGCGAAACAGCACCGCGTCCATCTCGTCGCGGGCGTTGCGCAGCGCATTCTCCACAATGTCCAGGGTAATGGGATCGATCTCCACATTCCGGAACGGCGTCGTGTTGGTCTGGATAATCTGGGCTGGCATGGCGCTAACCTCTCGGTCGGATCAGAATATTGCCCACGGCGTCCACCTCGCCCTCGTGGTCGGGCAGGATCAGGGTCGTGGAGTCCATTTCGGTAACGATGGCGGGGCCGGGGACCCGGTTGCCCGCCTGCAGTTTGGCACGGTCGTAGATCTTCGCCGGCTGGTCGCGTCCGTCCACATAGACGGAAGTGTCCATATACGCCGCCGACGAGGCGTCCGCCCCTCCTTGGGACAGGGTTTCCGCCTTAGCCACGCTTTCCCGGCCCTGCACCAGGGCGCGCAGGTTATAAAGCTCGTGGCCGTCTTCCATGGCGAAGGTGAACATCTGTTCGTGAATGGCGTTGAAGCGCCGGCCGACTTCCGACAAACCGCTTTGGCCAAAGTCCTCTGGCGAAATATCCACGGTCAACTGCATGCCCTGGCCGGCATAGCGCAGATCGATCTGATACAGGGTGGTCTGTTCGCCCCGGGCGACGCCTTCACTGTCCAGCGTCACAGCGGCCTGCTCGGCCAGTTCTTCCAGAATGCCGCGCACTTCGGTGTCCGAGGTCTCCTCAAAGCGGCGGACGAAGGTGCGGGAGGCCTCGTCCCTAACCCGGGTCGTGGCATCGCCATAGGCACAAAGGACGCCGGGGCCCGGCGGTATCAGCACCGGCCAGCTTCCCATCAGCTTGGCCAAGGCGTTGGCGTGCAGCGGGCCCGCGCCGCCGAAGCCCACCAGGGCGAAGTCGCGCGGGTCATAGCCCTGTTCGACGGAAACCAGGCGCAGGGCGCCGAACATGTTCTCGTTTACGATGTTGATGATGCCTTCGGCGGCCTCCTTCAGGCCCAGACCCATGGCGTCGGCAACTTTTTTCACCGCCCGTTCGGCGGCTGCATAGTCGAGCTGCATATCGCCGCCCAGCTTGGCACCGGAAGGTAGATAGCCCAAGACCACGTTGGCATCGGTCACGGTCGCCTCATCGCCGCCCCGGCCATAGGCGGCAGGCCCCGGCTCGGCGCCGGCACTTTGCGGGCCGACGCGCAGGGCCTTGGTCAATTCCGGCACATAGGCGATGGAGCCGCCGCCCGCACCCACCGTGCGCACGTCAATGGAGGAGGCACGTACGGTCACGTCCGCCACCCGGGTTTCCCGGCGCGTCCGCGCCACGCCGTCTTCGATCAATGCCACGTCGGTCGAAGTGCCGCCCATGTCGAAGGTCAGCAGGTTCTCGTAGCCTGCCTGTTTGGAAATCCAGATGGCGCCGGATACACCGCCCGCGGGTCCGCTCATCAAAAGGTTGACCGGCGCTGCCTTGGCCACCTCGGCCGAGGCCAGGCCGCCGTCGGAGCGCAGGATATTCAACTGCACGCCATTCATGCGCCGGTTCAGTTCGGCCTCCAGGTTCTCGATATAGGTGGAGACCACGGGCCGGATGTAGGAATTGACCACTGTGGTCTCGGCACGCTCGTATTCGTACATCTCCGGGATTACTTCCGAGGAGATGGAGACCGGAATGCCCGGCATCACCCGCTCGGCGATTGCCCGTATGCGCTGTTCGTGTTCGCCGTTGGCATAGGCATTGACTAGAGAGATGGTCAGGGCCTCGACACCGCTGCCTTTTAGCTTGGCGATATCGTCGGCGACGGCGTTTTCATCCAGCGGCTCTACGATTTCGCCCAGGGCGCCGATGCGCTCTTTCGCCTCGATCGTCAGTTCCAAGGGAGCAAGGGGGTCGGATTTGTTGAAGATGACCCAGCCGCCCAGACCGCCGGGCACATAAGAGCGGGCGATCTGCAGCACCTGCTTGTAGCCCTTGGTGGTGATCAGGCCGACCTTGGCGCCGCTGCCGGTCAAAACCGTGTTGGTGGCGACGGTGGTGCCATGCATGACACGGCCCACGGCAGCGGGATCGATGCCCGCATCCTGGCAGATTTTCTCGACGCCGTTGAGGACGCCCCGCGAGGAATCGTCGGGAGTCGAGGGGACCTTGGCCGTATGGGCATGGCCGCTACCCTCGTCGATCAGCAGCAGATCGGTGAAAGTACCGCCCACGTCCACGCCGAGGCGATAGCCGCCGGTGGATGGGGCCGAGCGCGGCTGGGGTGCAGGCCTTGAAACCGGTGTGGGCGTCACCGGTGCCGGTGCCTGGCGCGCTTCCACCGGCGTTTCCTGCCGGGCGGTTGGCTGTTGCGGGGCCGGTTGCGGCGGCGCAGGCTGCGGCGCCTGGGTGGTCATCGGGGGTGGTGTGTAGGACGGTGTGTGCACCGGCGAAATCTGCGGCGGCGCAATGGTCGGCGTCGGGGCAATGGTCGGCGGCGGTGCGATCGTCGGCG
Organism: uncultured Rhodospirillaceae bacterium; assembly: GCA_964344935.1. Classification (GTDB taxonomy): domain Bacteria; phylum Pseudomonadota; class Alphaproteobacteria. The sequence continues at coordinate 170,457 of CAYFPL010000002.1, read as the reverse complement.
GTTGGGAAACGCGCGGCCGGGACGTCGACGACCCGCCCCCATTGCCTTCATTGGCGGGCCCGCGCAGCCGGTCTTCGAGACGGCCGAGGTCCTGCTTCAGGTCGGATAGTTGCTCGTTGAACCAATCCCGTGAATTGCCGCCGTTATCCGCCATTTGGCATCCCTTTTTGCGTGATTTCGGGCGCCCCCGTCGCCCGCATGAACGGCAGTCTAATACGAGACTGCCATACGGGTACAGGCCCGCTCAGGATGTTTTGAACAGACTGGCACTGGGGTTGCTGCGCTGAAAGGCTATGCGGCCCCTGAACGGGCTTTCATCCATGTCCGTTACCGGCCCATCCTCTTCGTAATAGGGCGTATCGCCGATGATGGTGACCCGCTCCACAATCCGTTCTTGGGGCCAATAGTCGGACGCAGCATAGTGCTGGCAGGCCCGATTGTCCCAAAACGCAATGGAGTTTTTCTGCCAGTGGAAACGGCATTGGTATTCCGGCAGGGAAGCCTGGGCATAAAGGACCGCCAGCAGAGCGTCACTCTCATCGCGGTCCATGCCGATGATATATTTCGTAAACGCCGCGTTGACATAGATGCCCTTGCGCCCAGTTTCCGGATGGGTGCGGATGACGGGGTGTTCCGGATTGGGATAGGTGGCGTTGAATTCCTCGATCTTCTCTTCTGGCACGCCGCGGTTGCGAAGGCGAAATCGGAAGCCTTCGAAATCATGCAGGGCATATTTTCCTTCCACTTTCTCCCGCACCGCCTCGGGCAAATTGTCGTAGGCAGCGTACATATCGGAAAACAAGGTATCGCCACCCACCTGTGGACAATCAAGGCAGCGCAGGATGGAACCCAGAGAAGGCTCAAGGCGCCAGGTCACGTCCGAATGCCAGCCATTCTCCTGGCCGGGGCGGTCCTTGTCGTGGGTGATGGCGAGGACTTCGGGGTAGCCGTCCTTGTGCGGGGCAAAGGGATGTACCTCCAGTTCGCCGAAGTTACGGGCAAACTCAAGGTGCTGCTCCGTCGTGATATCCTGATCACGAAAGAACAGAACCTTGCGATCCAGCAGGGCCGTGCGCAGTCCCGCCACCTGTTCCCCCGTCAACGGCTGACGCAGATCGATGCCACCGACCTCAGCGCCGATGGTGGGCGAATAGGGCGTCAACTCAAATGGCAGATCGGCTGTTTCGTAATCGATGGCGTTCAGGCTCATGGGGCGGTACCTATGACTGTGAATTGGAATTGGTCGTGAAAGATAAACAAGGCGAGCAGGAAATACCATGCTGGGACGATACGATATCGAAGGTGACGCGGAACGGGCCTTCGCAGTGCTGCGCCAGGGCGGGATTGCCATTCTGCCTATGGACGTAGGCTATTCCGCGATCGGTGGATCGGAGGCTGCCCTGGCGCGGATTTTCGAGACCAAGGGCCGGGCGCCGGACAAATTGAACGCCATGGTCGGCGATCAGGCCATCCATGAGGCCATTCACAACGTGGATCAGCGGGCCCATGACGTTGTCCAGGCCATCACGGTAGATGCTGACCTGCCCTTGGGCGTTATCGCGCCCTGCGATCTGTCCCACCCTCTCTTGAATGTGATCGACCTGGCGGGAAGCAACAAGGACGGCACCATCGCGCTGCTGATGAATGCGGGCACATTTCATGGCGCCATTAGTCGCTTGAGCTTGGAAGGCGGCCACCCTCTGTTCGGCTCCTCCGCCAATCTATCCTTGCAGGGTACCAAGTTCCGTGTCGAGGATATCGAACCGGAACTCCTCGAAATCGCGGACATCGTCATTGACCACGGCCTGCGCAAATATCATCCCTATGGGGCATCCTCCACGTTGCTGGATGTCGCCGACATGTCCGTCGTGCGCGTCGGGGCGTGTTTTGAACTGATCGTCGATATCCTGCGTCGCCGCTTCGATATCGCTCTGACGGTCTAGCGATCGGGCCTAGGGGTCGCGACCGCCCAGGCTCTCCAATTTCTCGTGCATGCGGCGCATGCCCTTCAGCCAGCGTTCCAGGTCGTTGTTCTTGAAATTCATCCAAGTCTGGGCGATTTCGTCGGTCAGGATCAAAAAGCGTTCCTCTTCAACCGCCGTCGCCACCTGTTCGGCCACTTCTTCCGGTTCCTTGATGGGACCGGCGACGTTGGCAGCAAAGGGTTTGTCCGTATCGCCCAGCATAGGCGTGCGCACGCCGAGAGGGGCGAGGAGTGAAACCCGGATACCCTGGTGGTGATGGGTGACGGAGAGATATTCCGCCAATCCGACGACCGCATGCTTGGAAACCGTATAGGGCAGGTTGCCATGAGAGATCAGGATGCCTGCCATCGAGGCGGTATGCAGTAAATAGCCGCTGCCACGCTCGATCATGCCCGGCAGCACGGCGCGCACCGCATAAACATGGGCCATGAGGTTGACCCGCCATTGGTCATCCCAGACGGACAAGTCCGTATTGAGTATTTCCCGACCGGAGTTGATACCGGCGTTGTTGAAGAAGATGTCGATGGGGCCGTAATGGTCTTCCGTTGCCTTGACTAGGGCGTCGATCTCACCCTCATCTCCCACATCACAGCCAACGCCCAGGCCGTCGAATTCCGCCGCGACCGCCTTGGCGCCTTCGCCGTTCAGATCGGCGACCACCACCTTGGCGCCCCGTTCGGCGAAGTTCCGGCAGCAGGCCGCGCCGATGCCCGATGCCCCGCCCGTGACGACCGCTACCTTGTCCTGAAACTGCATCTCGAACCCTACTTCCTACAGGCTAGAAATCGCACGCCCTCGCTGCCCACCTGTTCGGCATGGGGGATGTCCGCATCCAACGAAAATGTATCGCCGGCCCGGCAAGTGACCACGCGATCCTCCAGCGTGACCGAGATTTCGCCGTCCAACACCAGGACCGAGGCGCCGAAATCATGGGTATGAGTATCCACCGCATGATTGGCCTCCCATTCGATTAGGTTTGCCTCGCCGTATCCCTCTTGGCGCATTTTCTCACGAAAGGCTGCTTCTTCCATTTCCCTGCTCCCCTTGAAAGATTGCTGGCCCATAGCCTAACCTGCTCCACCTGGGCGCACAAATCGAATGGGGAGACAACCATGCAATTCGGCGTGAGCATGCCGATCCGCGGCCCCTTGGCCAATGCCGCCGACATCCGCACTTTGGCGGGCCGGGCCGAGGAACTGGGCTATGACTATTTGACCGTATCCGATCATATCGTCGTGCCCATCGATATCGATTCCGACTACCCGTATTCGGAGACCGGTGATTTCCCCTGGTCCGAAGGCGGCGAAGTGGAATGTATGGAGCAATTTACGTTGCTGTCCTGGCTGGCCGCCATTACCACCAAGGCGCGGCTGTTGACCTCCGTGACCGTGGTGCCTCACCGCAGCCCGTTGTTCATGGCCAAGTCCCTGGCCACGCTGGATCAGTTGACCGGCGGACGCATTACATTCGGCTGCGGCGCCGGCTGGATGCGCGAGGAATTCGAGGCGCTGGCCCTGCCGCCCTTCGATGCCCGCGGCCAGGTGACGAACGAATATATTGACGCGATCAAGACCATCTGGACCCAGGCCCGGCCCGCCTACGACGGCGACTTCGTCAAGTTCGATAATATCGGCATGGACCCGAAGCCGCTGCAGGACCCTCATCCACCCATCTGGATCGGCGGCGAGAGCCTTCCCGCCCTGCGCCGCACTGTGGCCTTGGGGGACGTCTGGTATCCCTTCGGCACCAATCCCCGGTTCCGCATGGATACCTTGGATGCCTACAAGGCCCGCGTCGGCCGCCTGCACCAATTGGCGGAGGAGGCAGGACGTGATCCCGGTTCCATCGGGCTGGCCTATAACTGCGCCTTTCATTCCACCCAGGCACAACAGCACGCCGACGGTGGCCGGTTGATGTGCACAGGCAACCCGGAGCAGCGGGCAGATGACATCAACGCCTTTGCCGAAGTGGGCACCACGGCCATGGTCATGAATCTGGTCGACAATGATCTGAACGTCATGTTGGAACGCATGGAGGAGTTCGCTTCAGGCGTCATGCCGTTGGTCGGAAAATAGATAAACGCAATAGGGGGACATGGGGATGGACAAGAAAGTCGACGACAACCAATGGATCGGCAAACGCACCATACGGCCTGACGGTGCTGACAAAGTTACCGGCCGGGCCGCGTTCGGGGCGGATTTCACCATGCCCGGCATGCTGTGGGGCAAGGTTCTTCGCAGCCCCCATCCTCATGCGGTGATCAAGTCCATCAACCTGGACAAGGCCGCCGCTCTGCCGGGCGTCAAGGCGGTAATGAGCGGCGCCGATCTGCCGGACATTCCCCTGGATAAGCCCTTGATGGTCGGGCCGGCGGATATGCGTTTTGTCTCGCGAAACATCATGGCCCGGGACAAGGTGCTTTATGCCGGGCATGCGGTGGCGGCCGTGGCGGCAATTTCGAACAAGATCGCCCAGGATGCCTTGGCCCTGATCGAAGTGGATTACGAGGTCCTGCCCCATGTCATCGACGTGGAAGAGGCGATGCAGCCCGACGCGCCTATCCTGCATGACTATCTGCGCACGGGCGGTGTAACGCCGCCGCCCGAGGGGCCGTCCAACATCGCCAACCGCCTGGAATTCAAGATCGGCGATCTGGAGGCCGGCTTCGCCGCCGCCGACGTTATCGTTGAGCGAACCTATCGGACCAAGCCGGTTCATCAGGGCTATATTGAACCCCACGCCTGCCTCATTAGCGTTGCCAAGGACGGCCAGGCAACGATCTGGAGCAGCAGCCAAGGCCATTTCATGGTGCGCAATGCCACCGCCAAGCTGACCGGTATGCCGGTCAGTGATATCCGCGCCATCCCGGCGGAGATCGGCGGCGGCTTTGGCGGCAAGACCATCGTCTATCTGGAGCCTTTGGCCATGGTGCTGGCGCGCAAGTCCGGCAGCCCGGTGAAGATGGTGATGAGCCGGGAAGAGGTCTTCCGGGCGACCGGCCCCACCTCCGGCTCGTGGAACAGTGTGAAGATCGGCGCCACCAAGGACGGCCGCATCACCGCCGGGACCGCCACGTTCCGCTTCCAGGCCGGCGCCTTTCCAGGCGCCCCGGCGCGGCCCGCGGCCATGTGCGCCTTCGCGCCCTATGACATCGAGAATGTGGAAACCGTGGGCATCGACGTGGTGATGAACCGGCCCAAATCTAACGCCTATCGGGCGCCGGGCTCCCCCATCGCGGCGCATGCGGTGGAAAGCACCCTGGACGAATTGGCCGTGGAATTGGGCATGGACCCCATCGAGCTACGTCTCAAGAACGCCGCCAAAGAGGGGTCGAAGGCTGCCTATGGGCCCACCTTCAAGAAGATCGGCTTCATCGAAACCCTGGAGGCGGCGATGGATCATCCCCACTACGCCGCACCTTTGGCGGAGAACCAGGGACGGGGCGTGGCCAGCGGCTTCTGGTTCAATGTGGGCGGGGAATCCAGCGCGCAGGTGAACATCAACGAGGACGGTACCGTCACCGTCATTACCGGCCATCCAGACATCGGCGGCAGCCGCGCCTCCATGGTCAATATCGCGGCCCAGATGCTGGGCGTCGACTATAGGGGTGTCAGGGCGCAGGTCGGCGATACCAATGCCATCGGCATCAGCGCCACCACGGGCGGCAGCCGGGTGACGTTTTCGTCCGGCATGGCGGTGACCCGAGCCACGGAAAAGGTCATCGATACCCTTCGCGAGCGGGCGGCGATGATCTGGGAAATTGAGGTTGATGCCGTGGTTTGGGAGGACGGCGAGGCGCGACCCGCAGGCTCAAACGCCGGCGAGTTCGAGCCGCTGTCCCTGGCCGATCTGGCAGCCAAGGCGAACGCCACCGGCGGACCTATCAACGGCCAGGTCTCCATCAATGCCCAGGGCGCGGCACCCGCCTTCGCTACTCACATTTGCGATGTGGAGGTGGACCGCGAAACAGGCCGGGTGGAGATCATTCGCTACACGGCGGTGCAGGACGCCGGCCGCGCCATTCATCCCGGATATGTGGAGGGGCAGATCCAGGGCGGTGTAGCCCAGGGCGTGGGCTGGGCCCTGAACGAGGAATACGTCTATGACACCGCCGGGCAGATGGAAAATCCTGGCTTCCTGGATTACCGCATGCCGCTGTCGTCGGATCTGCCCATGATCGACACGGTCGTGGTCGAGATCCCGAACGATGCCCATCCGCACGGTGTCCGCGGTGTCGGTGAAGTGCCGATCGTCCCGCCCATGGCAGCGGTGGCGAATGCCATCCGGGACGCCGTCGGACTGAACCTGGACGACCTGCCCATGTCGCCGCCCAAGGTTTTGGCGGCATTGGAGGAAGAGGGCTAGCGGCTAGGCGCCGTCGCGGGACCAGGCATCCAGGATGGCGCGCAGGGCGGCGACGAAGGCCAGGGGTTGGTCCAGCATGACGTGATGGTGGGCTTCCGGAATTTCCACCAATGGCGCCTTTGGTCCCATGATTCTGGACATATATGCGGCGGTGCGGCGGGAGACGATGGCGCTGTCGTCACCATAGATCAGGGCGGCGCGGCACTGCATGGCCTTCAATTCCTCGTGGTAGGGTTCGCCGAAACGGCGGGAGCCCATGACCGCGGGATCGAATTTCCAGGTCCAGCCGCCGTCCACTTCCCTGATCGAGGTTTCCGCGATGAAGTCGGTGATATAAGCGTTGTCACAATCCTGCGGCGGCATCAGGCGAAAGCGGGCCATGGCCGAAGCCCGATCGGGATAGATCTTCGGCCCGCCCTTCCTAGGCTCGGGCGGTCCGCCGAGAGGTTCGTCATCGGGGTCTAGCACCGGCGAATCCACAATTACCGCGCCGGAAAGTGTCTCACCGTGTTCCGAGCCGTATTTCATGGTCATCAGCCCGCCGAAGCTGTGCCCGACGATCACGGGGTTGGGGCCCAATTCGGCATGTTCCAGGACGGCACCGATCTCCCGCGCCCAGGTTTCAGGCAGATAGTTCTCCCGCCGGCCGCTGTCGCCCATGCCCGCAAGATCGATAGCGGCGACCCTGTGGGACTCCGAAAAGAATGGCGCAATGAAGCGCCACCAGTTGGCGTGCGCCCCGCCGCCATGAACGAACAGCAGGCCGGTCCGTTCATCCTCATCGACACTGTCATCGATCCAGGACAGGTAGTGAATGCTGCAGCCGTCCACCTCGACCAAACAAGATTGCGCCGGTGCATCGATGGCACGGCGAAACCAGCCGGGCACCTGATCATGGCTGTCTGTAACCATACGTCTGAATTGTTCCCCAATATCTTGCCTTGCAACGCCCCATTGTGCCTTTATCCGTGTCGGCGGGCGAGAAAAACCGAAGGTCGCCAGCCGGCTGGCCGTTCTGGCCTCCTTGTCTTATACAAACGTTGTACTGGTTCATACACGCGGGGAGTCTGACCCATTAATCATCACAAGTTCATGAGCCTGTCGGAGGCGATTTCCACCTTCGTGCAGGACGGCTGCAAGATCGTGCTGGGCGCGGCCTTGGAAAACGCCATTCCCTTTGCCGCGACCCACGAGTTGATCCGCCAGGGCCGGCGGGAACTGCACATGATCGCGCCGATCTCGGACATTTCCACCGATATGCTGATCGGAGCCGGCTGCGTGACGGAAGTGACGGGCGCTTGGGTCGGCAACGTCTCGGGCGGCATGGGACACAATTTCCGCCGCGCCGCCGAGCAGGGCCTGCCCCATCCCATCAAAATCAACGACTATTCCAATTTCACCATCGGCATGGCGTTCTTCGCCGGTGCCTACGGCCTGCCATATGTCCCGGTGAAGACCTTGCTGGGCTCCGACATCATGAAGTCCAACAAGGATATCAAGCTTGCGGAAGACCCTTATTCCGGCGAGCCAGTGGCGCTGGTGCCGGCCCTAAAACCGGACGTGGCCTTCTTGGTCGTGCAACGGGCCGACGAGGCGGGCAACTCCCACATCTGGGGTTCTACCGGGTTGACTCAAGAGGCTTCCATCGCCGCTGACAACATCATCGTGCTGGCGGACGAGATCGTCGAGCCGGAAGTGATCGCATCCGATCCCAGCCGCGTTCTGATCCCCGGCTTTGGCGTCAATGCGGTCTGCCATGTGCCCGCTGCCTGCCATCCCGCGCCCCTGATCGGAAAATGGAAACGGGATAACCAGTTTTTCCACGACTATCACAAGGAAACCCGCGATCCAGCCGACTTCGACCGCTGGTGCGATGAATGGGTGCGGGATTTGCCCGACCACGGTGCCTACCGCGCCAAGTTAGGTGGGCAACTGGAAGAACTGCGCATCGAGGGCGAGGCGCTCTCCGCCCCAGCCAACTACGCCACGGAGTAGGATCATCATGCACGAATATTCGACCCAGGAACTGATGATCATCGCCGCCGCCCGGCAGATCGCCGACGGCGAACGCATCTTTGTCGGCATGCGCCTGCCCATCACCGCCTATGGCGTGGCCCGACTGACCCATGCGCCCAATGCGGTTGGTCTGTTCGAGAGCGGCGTCGCCCGGTACCAGCCCGCCGACGGCATGCTCTATACCATGTGCGACGGGCCGAACCAGATTGGTGCCGCCTGGACCACAGGGCTGATCCAGATCATGGGGCTGTTGAGCGGTGGTCGCATCCATGCCGGTTTCATCGGCGGCGCGGAAGTGGACAAGTTCGGCAATATCAACACCTCCTACATTGGCGATCTCGACAATCCGAAGGTAAAGCTGCCGGGCTCTGGCGGCGCACCGGATATCGCGGCCATGGCGGAACGGCTGATCATCATCATCAACCACCAAAAGCATCGGTTGGTGGATCGCGTCGACTTCATCACTTCAGCTGGTTATCTGGACGGGGGCGATGCCCGCAAAAAGGCGGGTTTGCCGGGTGCCGGCCCGGCCGTGATCATCACTGACCGGGGCATCCTGAAACCCCATGGTCCCAGCAACGAGTTCCATCTGGCATCCGTGCATCCGGGTCATACAGTGGACGAGGTGATAAGCAATACCGGCTGGGACCTGAAATGCATGCCGGAAGTGGGAGAGACGCCTGAGCCCACAACGGTAGAGATGGATGCTTTGCACCACATCGACAAGGATGGTTTCTGGCGCAGCTAGACCGCAATTCGTTTCGGCGGATTGCACTCACTCCGGCGCGGCGGCAAGGCTGGCGAGGTAGCTGTCACCGAAATCGATCTCCAGCTCGACCCAAAGGGGCAAATGATCGCTGGCGCGGAAGGTACGCCAATCCTTGAGGTAGTACTTCTTCAGCTTGTCGTCATCCGTCAGGGCCGCCGTCCAGTCTGCGATGCCGTCTTTCTTGTCGGCAATTCTGTCCTTGGCCTTCTGTCTCTTCGCATCCGTGTCGGCCCGCGCCAGCTTCGCCTCTTCCCTGGCCAGTTCGGTTTCGAGCTTGCGGATCTTTTGGGCGACCACCGGCAGCATGGTTTCCCGATAAGCCGGGAAATCCCGCGGGCGATAAATGCTTTTGAAGAACTGGAAGACGCCTTTGTTGCGGTCCGACGGTGCGAAGCGCAATTCGTCCTTCTGCACCAGGAATGAAATTTGGTCATAGAACCTAGTCTGATCTTTATTGCTGCCGCTTTGGTTTTGATAAATTTCAAAGCCGTTCTTCTGCAAAACGTTGTAGCCGCGGCTTCCTGGTTCGACGATATTGAAATCACCGACCAGGATGTGATTAACCGGGTTGTTGGCCTTGGCATCCCGTTTGGCCCGTTTCGCCAAGAATTTCGCGACGCTGTTGATTTCGTTGACTCGCCGTTCGTAGTTGGGGCCCGAAGTGTCGCCGAAATAGATGTGAACGGTCGAGAACATGAACTTGAACCAACTGGCCTGGAAGGAGCACATGAACGGCGTCCGGGAGAATTGCCGTTTCCTCTCCCCATCGATGATCTGCATGTTGTCGGGCAGCACCAATTCGCCGGCCACGCCGCGGAACTGAACCTTTGATCTATCGAAGATGAAGCCCAGCCGTTCCTTGTTGCCGGCCCGGCCTTCCGTCACGTCGGTGACGATGTAGTCATATTCGCTGCCCAGGATATCCATCACTTGTTCCAACGGCGCTAGGCTGTCGCAGATCTCCTGCACGGCGATGACGTCGAAGCGGGAAATAATCTCGGCGATATAAAAGAAATCTTCTTTGGTGCGGAATCCGGTCAGGAAACGGTTGTCATCAAAATTTCGGATGTTCCATGTGCCCAGAACCAGCGTGGCTGATCGGGTTTTGCCGGGCATCTCCCTATCTAGTTGTTTCCGCAATCGGCCGAGGCCCGCCAGGGTTCGCGTCCGCATAGCACTCGGCAGATATTTGATCGAATGGTAATAGGGCATGGGCTGTTCCTCGACAGGGGTCAGTTACGCCAACCAAATTCGATACGTCTTTAGCCGCGCAGGGTCCCCACGATGGTGCCAACCTGAGGATGGACGCGAAACTCGGTGGTCAGCAGATCGGGATGATCGAGCCAGAACTCACGGGAGCGATCCACGTTGCGGCCGAATTCATCCTCTTCAAGTGTCCGATCGGGGGGCCATCTGTCGAGGGCGGGGTGGAGATCGTCCACGACAACCGTGCCGCCGGGAACCAGAAGGTCTTTTGGGTTCGGGGGGATGTCTTTCTTCCGTTTGCCGCCGCCGCCGCCGTCCAGAACGGCCAGATCGAAGGGCGCACAGGACATAATCTGCCGCCAATCACCATGCAACACTTCCACATTTGCGTGATCCTTGAAAACTTCCTGACAGGCGCGGGCGCGCTCGTCGTCGATCTCCACGCTGACGAACTTCGTCGCGGGGCTGGTGGTACTGACCATCCAGGCGAGGCCAACGCCGCAGCCGGTGCCCGTCTCCCCGATGGAGCCACCCTCTCGGCCCGCCGCCAGCACCTGCAACAGGCGACCCTGTGGCGGCGCGCAGGATGCTATGAAAGACATCTCCCGCGACAGGGCCACTGTCCGTTCCACGAGGGGTGGTAGATCGGTGAGGCCGTCATAGAGTACGGTTTTGTTCGGGTCCAACCTCATATGGGTTCCTATCGGGTCGGCTTGATGTAGGATATCGTGAGTTTCCGAAAGGAGGGCACGGAATGCAAGAAAACGGATTGGTGGCGATCGTGAAGCGGGATTGTCCGACCTGTGTTATGGTTGCGCCGGTTCTGGAAGAGATCATGCGGACGAATGATCTCAAGGTTTACAGCCAAGACGACCCCACTTTTCCCGACGGCATGGAAGCGGTGGCGGATGACCGGGGATTAGATGTCTCCTACAAATTGGACGTCGAGATCGTGCCAACCCTGGTGCGTTTTGAAGCGGGCCAGGAAGTCGACCGCACCTACGGATGGGACCGGGCGGCCTGGGAGAAAGTCGCCAATGTAGCCGACCTGGGTGTGGGTTTGCCCGACTTCAAACCCGGTTGCGGCGCCCTGAACCAAGAGCAGGACCGCTTGGTGGAATTGCAAATCCGCCACGGCGATACGCCATTGACTTCGCGTCTGGTGCCATTGGGTGAAAAGGAAGACGCCGTCGAGGCCTGTTTTGAACGGGGTTGGAGCGACGGTCTGCCGGTGGTGCCGCCGACCCAGGCAAGGGTACTGGCGATGCTGGAAGGTACGACCCGAGCGCCGGACGAAGTCATGGGGTTGATGCCGTCGAACCTTGATACCTGCACCGTTGAGAAGGTGGCCATAAACGCGGTCATGGCCGGCTGCCGGCCGGAGTATTTGCCCGTGGTGCTGGCTGCCATTGAGGCGGTACTTGACGAGGATTACTGCTTGCACGGCACTCTGGCGACGACCCGCTTCGTCGGTCCCGTGGTGATCGTCAATGGCCCCATCGCGAAACAGATCGGCATGAACGGCAAGGGCAATGCCTTGGGCCAAGGCAACCGTGCCAATGCTACCATAGGCCGGGCCGTGCAACTGGCCATTCGCAATATCGGCGGCGGCAAACCGCAGGGTGTGGACCGGGCCACTTTGGGTAATCCGGGCAAGCTCAGCTATTGCTTTTGCGAGGACGAGGAGGGATCAGCCTGGGAGCCATTGACCGTCGACCGGGGATTGCCCGCCGGCAGCAACGCGGTAACCGTGTTTGCCGGTTATGGCCTGCAAGGTGTCATTGACGACAAGGCGCGGTCGCCGGAGGAGCTGGTGCAGACATTCGCCACCAGCCTGCACGCAGTGGACAACATCCACAAAATACCCGGTCCCGACTGTCTTCTGGTCGTTTGTCCCGAACATGAACGGACCTTGATGGAGGGCGGTTGGGACAAGGCCCGCCTGCACAAGGAAATAATGGCCCGGATGCAAATTCCGGCCGAGGACGTCATGCGCGGCGCCCACGGAATGGCTGAGGGAGTCAACCCGAAACTGGCGGGCAAGACCGTTTCAAAGCTGCTGCCGACGGGCCTGCTGATCGTTCGCGCCGGCGGCGGCGCCGGCAAGTTTTCTGGTATCATCGCGGGCTGGACCCCGGGCGTGCCCGAGTCCAGCCGTCCTGTTACAAAGGAGATCAAGATATGAGCCTGGACACCCTGCTCGACCCCACGGGCGAACGGGAGGCGGTTGAGAGACCCCGTCTGCCCCGTCCGAAGAGCCTGGATGGCTTGACCGTCGGCGTTCTGGATATTTCCAAGGTGCGCGGCGACGTCTTTGTCGAAGAGGTCGCAACATTGCTGGAAGGCCGCGGCATCAGCGTCAAACGCTACCGCAAACCGACAGTGGCGCGTACAGCACCCAAGGAGGTCGAGCAGGCCATCGTCGAAGAGGTCGACGTGGTTGTAGAAGGTCTGGCTGATTGAGGCAGCTGCACATCGTGCTGTACGCATGATATGCACACTTTGGAAGGACGGGGCATTCCCACCGTAGGCGTCGCGACCACGGAATTCATCGACGCCGCGGCTGTGCAGTCCGAGGCGCTGGGTTTCAATCCTGCCTACATCTGGGTGCCCCATCCGATCCAGGACCGGACGGATGAGGAATTGCACGAGCTCGCCGCCCGTCATGTGGACGAGATCGTCGCCGCCCTGACGGATCAGAGCTAACGGTGGCGGATTTGGAGCAAGTCGCGGTTACAGGCGCGTCGGGTTACATTGCCCTGCACATCATCGCGGAACTGCTGGATGCGGGGTACCGTGTCCGTGGAACCCTTCGGGATATGTCCAGGGCGGATAGCATCCGGTCTGCGCTCGACCGCCACACGGAAACATCCAATCTGGAGTTCGTCGCTGCCGACCTAATGTCAGATACAGGCTGGGATGAGGCGATGGCCGGCTGCCGCTATGTCCATCATGTTGCCTCCCCTCTACCGATCGTGGAGCCCAAGAATCACGACGACTTGATCAGGCCTGCGCGGGAGGGCGCCCTGCGCGCCCTGGCTGCGGCCTCCCGCGCCGGTGTGGAACGTGTTGTGATGACATCTTCTGTTGCTGCCATTGGATACGGCCACGAAGGTAAGACGAGATTCACAGAGGACGATTGGAGCGAGGCCGGGCCGGCCATTGGCGCCTACGCCTCGTCCAAGACCCTTGCGGAGCGGGCAGCCTGGGATTTCGTCGCTGATTTGCCGGCTGATCGTTCGTTCGAATTGGTCATGATCAATCCCTCTCTCGTCCTGGGGCCGTTGATCGACCCGGACGGCAGTGCATCGGTGGAAGTTGTCCGCAAGCTTTTGGCACGTGAGGTGCCTGGCTGTCCGAAATTGTCCCTAAGCCTTGTGGACGTGCGTGACGTTGCGGTCGCTCATATCAAGGCGATGACTGTGCCAGGCGCCGCGGGAAACCGCTACATTTGCAATACGGAAGCCAGATGGATGGCGGATATAGCCGAGCAATTGAACCGAGAACTCGGGCCTGGTGGTCGTCCGGTGCCGACCCGTGTCCTACCGAATTTTGTTGTTCGTATTGTGGCCCTATTTGATTCCGCAGTCGGGCGCATCGTGCCCGACTTGGGTCGGGAGAGGCTCTACGACAATGCCGTAATACAGCGGGACCTTGATTGGCAGCCCCGGCCCATGGATGAAACCATCACCGACACAGCCAATAGTTTGTTGGAGATGAAGGTGGTCTAAAGCGGCTCGGTCCCGTTCTTGCCTCCAAGTTTCCTTAGATTGTCGTTGACGGTTAGCCAGCCGGCGCGGCAGTCATAATAGAAATGGGACTTGATCACACGGTCGAGTTCGCCATGCAGGTTGGCCACCGTAACGTCGATGACGTTATCGTGCTCATCGTTATTGCAAAACATGGAGCTGCCGCATAGGCCGCAGAAGCTTCGCGTTGTGTGCGCCGAACTTCGGTAATGCACGACGGCATCCTCGCCGGCCGTAATCCGAAATCCGTCCTCTCGCACCCCCACCCAGGTCACAAAGCCGGCGCCATGGGCACGCTGGCACATGGTGCAATGGCAATGTCCGGCGAAAAGTGTCGGCAAGGCGAGGTCGAAACTGACGGTGCCGCACAGGCAACTTCCAGTGATGACGGGCGTGTTCATCGGGTCGGCCTTTCCGAATCAAAAAACCAGTGAATAGGAGGATTGTAGCTGACCTTGTTGAACGCGGCGATTGTAGGCATGGAATAAGTCATTCCGACCGCCAAGAGGAAGGCGCAATCCTCAATTGTAAAAATACCCTTGTTTTCCGCCTTTTCCCGGCATCGCGAACAGGAGGTTAGTACGTTCGTTGGTGATTATGGTTCAACATGGGCCCAATTGACGTGTACTTTATTCTGCATAGGAATAAACTGACATGATCGCTCAATCGTTTTGGGCGGGAAAGGCTTGTTGATTACGGGGATGTCCACTTGATCAGATCGCAGAAGTTTCCGGATCAGATCAGGCAAGGTGTCGCATCCCATATCATCCGTTATGAATTGTTGCGGCGCCAGGAGTTCCGGGAAAAACTTCTTTCACATACCCAGCCGGGCAAGTTCAAGAAACTGGCTGGAAAGCGTGCCAATACCCTTTGGGATCTGATCGTCGCCGGGGCCGAGGCGTATTTGACCGATCAGGCAACAACGGCCTCCTATTTCCATTTGAAAACCGGACTGTCGCGAACCACTGTCGGACGCTGCATGAAAATCCTCCAGCAATTGGGGATCTATCGCCTGGATACGGATGAAGTTGATCGAAGACGAACGATCGTAAGTTTCTCCATACCCTATCGGAAAGTGCTGGATCGCTATGTCGACGAGTGTTTCGAGGAGTTCGAAGACCTCATTGCGCGGCATCACAACCTTGAACGCGAAAAGGCGGAGACGGCGTTGGAGGATTCTGAGGAGCGTTACCGCTCCCTGGTCGAACTTGCCCCCGACGCAATCTTAATCATCACCGATGACATCATCGTATTCGCCAACAGTACCGCGGTCCGGCTTTTCGGGGCG
Source organism: uncultured Rhodospirillaceae bacterium (assembly GCA_964344935.1). Classification (GTDB taxonomy): domain Bacteria; phylum Pseudomonadota; class Alphaproteobacteria. Next base: position 155,079 of record CAYFPL010000002.1, on the reverse strand, counting down.
GAACGGTTGGAGCAGCTTTTGGGCCGGAACATCGAGGACTTCATCAAACCCGCTTTTATTGGCCTAACGGCGCAGCGCCAGCAGGATGCTTCGCCGATGCAAAGCTGGGCGGAACGGGCGGAGCACAAGGCAATCAGGCTCGATGGCACCACCTTCGATGTCGAAGTCGCCGCGACGTATCTGCGTTGGAACGGTGCCGTTTCAATCCAGCCGATCATCCGTGACATCAGTCAACGGAAACTCGCCGAACGGGCTCTTAGGGAAAGCGAATCGAAATTTCGGGATCTTGTTGATGGTTCTGTCCAAGGGGTCCTCATACACCGCAACCACAAACCGATCTATGTCAACGAAGCCTTTGCACGGATACACGGTTACACCGCGGTGGAGATTCTGGAGATGGATTCAAATCTTCCCCTCATCGCGTCGGAAGATCGTGAGCGGCTGCAGATGTTCACCCTCGACCGGGCCGCCAATGAGAATGTGCCGAACCATTATATCTATCGGGGATTGCGGAGGGATGGCGTCGCCATTTGGCTCGACAATCTGGTGCGGGTCGTGGATTGGCAGGGTGAAAGGGCCATTCAGAGTACTGTCATTGACGTCACGACCGAAAAGAACGCCGAAGCCGCCCTCCGGGAAAGCGAGGCGCGTTGGCGATCGCTGACGGAAGAATCGCCCGACCACGTCATATTGCTGGATGAAAACCTCAAAATTCAGTTTATCAATCAAGCAATTCCCGGCAGAACGAACGATCAGATCCTCGGCGCCACTGTGTTTGATTTCCATTCCGAGGCAGAAGAAGCCCAACGCATTGACCGAATTCTGAGAACCGTCCTAAAGAGCGGTGAGCCGTCATCCTACGAAACGACCTTCGTCGCACCGGATGGTGAAACGATCTACCTGGAAATGCGGGTCGTTCCCAGACAAGTTGGCGGCAAGGTGAATGGATTGATGATCCATGCTCGAAGAATCACCGACCGCAAGTTGGCCGAAGCCAAGCTGCAGCGCCAGGCACTGGTTTTAGAGCAGATGTCGGAAGGTGTGCTGGTGGTGGATACCGACGGCAAACTCATCGACCTGAATCCTGCCGCCGAGGCCTTTATCGGATCTCCCAAAGCAGAACTCTTGGGCCGCCCTGCCAACGTCATCATTGACGAGAATCTATCAGGTGACATCCAGACAGATATTGTGGCGGGTCTGGAGCGGGATGGATATTGGTCCGGCGAACTCATAGGCCGTCGCGCGGACGGCCAACCGCGCGACATGGAAATTCGCTCGCTGCGTCTGAAAAACAGCGATGGCGAGGCGATCGGAAATGTCAGTGTGATCCGGGATATTACCGAAAGAAAGAAGCTGGAGCGGGATTTGGCCCAGGCACAGAAGGTGCAGGCGGTTGCCCAACTTACCAGCGGCGTTGCCCATGAATTCAACAATATCCTCGCGGCCATCATCGGCAATCTTGGCTTGCTCGAGGATGGCGGTCGTCTGACCGAGAAATCCGACAAGGACAGCCTCGAGATCGCCTTCAGGGCCGCCTTTAGAGGTGCTGAATTGACCGAGCAATTGCTGGCTTTCGCCCAACAACAGCCAATGAATGCGACCACCGTCTCAATCAATGAGTTGCTCCCATTATTTTGCCTCTTCGCCGAGCACCTACTGGGCGATACTGTCTTGATCGATCTGAAACTGGCAGATGATCTTTGGCAGACTGAAATCGATACGGAACAATTTGAGAAAGCACTTTCGCAGATTGTCCGAAATGCCAGTGACGCCATGCCCAACAGCGGACTGTTGAAGATCGAAACCGCAAACGTGGTTCTATCCAAATGCGATGTTGCGGATCATGAGTATTTGGCGCCTGGAGACTATGTCGTGGTCAAGATCAGCGACGATGGCACTGGAATGGCGGCCGATGTACAGGAGCGCGCTTTCGAGCCTTTCTTCACGACCAAGGATATCGGCGCCGGTAGAGGCCTCGGTCTGAGCATGGTTTTCGGATTCGTCAGGCAATCCGGTGGTCAGGTTTCATTTACCAGCTCGGAAGGCAACGGCACTACCGTCGGCATCTATTTGCCTAGGGCGAATTAATATCGGCGGGTGATGGGTTTTCTCGCAGCCCTAAGACCGGCCAACGGCGAAATCTCGTTGCTCACTTGTTTGCCGCTTATATAAGAAAATCAATCCCCAGGCTTGGGTTTAGTCGTGTGGCCTGGCGATAAGAAACAGGCGGCAGGCATAGGAGGCGATTTCGGCCTCACCCTTTTTTATCATTTCGTTGGCGGCCGCCATTTCATCGGCTGATAGTCTATCCAATTCTGGTCGGCCGCCGCCAAGCACACGGGCGCGCAGTTTCCGCAACGTCTCAACGGGGTCCTGGTGCCGATTTTCCAGCGCCGTCATGGTCAACCCATCGCTAGATCTTCAGTGCTGGAATTCTAAACAAAAGTCCTACCCAAGGGCAAACCCATGGGAATGGGATCAATCCGAATACCGTTTCAAATCGTTTCGTGCAGACGCCTCAGATTTCAGGCGCCGCCTTCTCCCACAACCACGAAGGGGGCCCAAATGAGTGGATGGGCATAGGCTGGCTTCAGCCGCCCATCGATCAGCGCCACAATGGCGCGCCGGTGGGCTTCAGCCCGGCCGACGTCGGGTTTCTGCGCTTCCGCCAGCATGCGTGTGGTAATCGCCACGGCGGCATCCGAAACCACGGGCCAATGGGAAACCAACAACGTTCGCGCGCCGGCATAAAAGAACGCCTTGGCCAGACCGGACAGACCTTCGGCGCCAGGCGTGCCGTCCGGGGCGGCGGTATTGCAGGCAGAGAGGATGACCCAATCGGCATCCAATTTCAGACGCGCCACTTCACCCGCCGTCAACAATCCATCGTCCAAGTCCGTGCCGGTCCTGGGCGGCGTCAACACCAGGGCCGGTTCCGCCAGGCCGGCAAGATCGCCGGCGACAAGGCCATGGGTCGCGAACGTCAGGACCCTGAAATCCGATAACGACATGGCCTTGAGCTTCGCTTCGGTTGCCTCGCCGCCAACGATAAGTTCCGCGTTTTCCGCTCCCAAGGATCGTGCCATGGTTTGCAATTCGTCGAACGAATCCGGTAACGACGGCAAGGCGCGGACCGAGGCCACATCTGCAATGCCGCTCCTGGTGAAGAGTGATGCCAGCCGGACTCCGCGCCCCGAACCTGTTTTCCCTTCCAGCTTCGGATCGCCGACGCCAAGAAACGGCCGCGCCGCCTTGGTTCGGCCAGCGAATGTCCGCAATGCCTTGAGGGACGAGACTGATGGCAAAGTGGTCATGGCGAACTTCCGGGCCAGCCATGGCACCTTGCCATAGGCTTTCCAATCGTTGGGTGCGGTGTCGGTGGAAGCGGTTACGAGTACGCCGAGGGGCAGGCTCTGCAGCGCGCCGTCGGGCACCACGAAGACATGGCGGGTGCCTTCCAAAAGCGGCGCCACGGGTGAGAACAGTTTTTGATACAGGGCGTACGCCAGCGTCGTATCGAAGGGCGGCAAATCGTCCAAGCTCTCAACCCGCGCCGGATCCAAGCCGCGGCGTAGGTTGGCAACGGCGGCCCGCAACGCCGATTCCCCGATTGTAATTTCCTCCGCCATAACCCTGTCGCGCCGAACTGCGAAGACAAATCCCCGATCGTTCCAAAGTAGAAACGTCAACAAGGCCTCATCCGCTGCCAGCAACGACTGCAATTCGGACAATGGCAGCGGCTGGGGAGCCGAATATTCCGTATACTTTGGGAAGGAGTCTGCGAGCCGGTCGTCGATATTCTGTATCTTGCTTCCAGCCGTCGCCAAGTCCTGGCGCAATCTTCCTTCATGATCGGAATTCCGTTCTTTGGCCGGCTGGCTGGCAGCCTTGATTAAGGCGGCATCCAGCTTGTGCCATAGATCCGATGCGTCCTGGCGTTCCCGAACCAGGGCGGCCAGGGCATCATCCCCAGTGGCGAAACGCGCTGCCATGCGCGCCACAGCGGCGCCCGTTGATGTGGCCACCGCCAATTGACTGGATTCGAACGCTTCGGCGATCAAGGTATCCCGCTTTGTTTCGTCAGACATGGATTTCGCCAAGGTGTCGAAGACATGGAACAGGAATACGTGGCGGTTGGATTTCTGTTCGCTCAGGCGGCCGGCGGTTTGCCGCGACGGGGGCTGAACGGCTCGTGCACGATGAATTCGCGCTGCCCGCCGGATATGGTCGAGACTTTGCTGCATTCGCCCAGTGTTTCGGAAGACCAGCGCCAGGTTGCTCAGAGAATTTGCCACGCGCGGGTGGTTCGCGCCGAAAGCCCTCTCATAGATCCCCAGGGACTGCCGGTAGAGCGGTTCGGCCAGATCGAAGTGGCCACGTCCCGTATATTGTGCCGCCAAATTATTCAGAGAGTCGGCGAAGTCGGGATGGTCGGGTCCCAGTGCATTTTTCCGGATTGTAAGTGCGCGTAGGACGAGGGCTTCTGCCTGTTCGTGTTGCCCCAGTGTATAGTTATCGACCGAAAGGTTATGGAGGATCGTTGCGACCAGGGGGTGTTCCGATTTGTGAGCACTTTCCAGAATTGCTAGCGCTCGGCTGGCGAGGGGCGCTGCAACTTGCGGCTGGTTCCGCGCACTGTGGAGTTGCGCCAGATTGTTCAATGCCTCGGCGATGTCCGGATGATTTGGCCCCAGAACCTTCTCCCGAATGGCCAGCGACCGTTTGTACAGCGCCTCCACTTCCCCAAGGCGGCCTTGGCGCTTGTACATCAATGCCAGACCATTAAGGATTGCCGCGACGCCAATGGCATCCGAACCTTGAGCCGCTTCCACAATGCGAAGCGACCGCTTGTACATGGGTTCCGCCTCGTCGTAGCGGCCTTGAATTTCGTACAGACCCGCCAGGTTGCTTAGTGACTTGGCAAAGGCCGGGTGCTCCGGTCCATACACCCTTTCGTTGATCTTTGAGGCCCTGATCTGCTGCGCCTCTGATTTGTCATATCGGCCCTGTCCAACGTAAAGCTCGGCCAGGCCGACAAGGGAAGCGCTAAGAACGGGATGGTTCGGACCAAGGGCGGCTGTCTTGACTTCCAAGGCATGGTCAAGCAGCGGTTCGGCTTCTTCGTAGCGTCCTTGTTTGACATAGATGACCGCCAGATTGGTGAGCGAACGGGCGAAATCAGGATGGCGCAATCCGACCAATTTTTTCTTGATGAAGGTCGTGCGTTCGTAGAGTTGTTCCGCCTCTCTGTAGTGGCCCAGGTCTTCGTATAGCAGTGCCAGATCGTTGAGCGCAGAAGCGAATGCGGGATGATCCTCGCCCAATGACCGTTCGATAATCGACAACCCCCGTTTGCCGAATTGCTCCGACTTGTCGTATCGACCCCGTTGCCGGTACAGGTTCGCCAAGAAGCCGATTGTCTTGGCGAGGTCAGCGCCATGTTGGGATTGGTTTTCCTGGATCGTCAGGGCACGTGTGAGAGCCTTTTCGGCTTCCTCGAAACGACGTTGATTGCCGTAAAGCTGACCCAGATTGCTTAAGGTTCTGGCAAACGAGGGATGTTCCGCACCAAGTGCCCGTTCCTTGATGGACAGGGCACGCTCGAACAAAGGCTCAGCCTCGTCGTAACGATTCTGACTGTCGTAGAGAACCGCCAAATTATTCAAGGTCGACGCAAGTTGTGGATCGTCAGCAGCCCGGCTTCTTTCATCAATGTCCAAGGCGCGCCGGTAGAGTTCTTCCGCCTCAGCGAACCGGTCCATTCTTTCATATAGAGTCGCCAGGTTGCTGAGCAACTGGGCGAAGTCTGGATGTTCCGGGCCGCGTACCTGTTCGATGATGGACAAGGCACGCTTGAACAATGGCTCTGCCGTCCGGTAACGGCCAAGCAGGTAATGCAATTGCGCCAGATTATCCAGCAGGACCGCGATGGTTATGTGATCAGATCCGAATTCGACTTCCGCCAGATCTAACGCCTTTTTGGCGTGGCGCGCCGCTTCCGCTAGATCGCCCTTGGCCTTGAAGCTTTCATACTGTCTATGGGCGTCCAACAAGGCGGGCGACTGCGCGACCACCGGCCCTCCGGCGCATATCAGCGGCCACAGCAGCAATATTGCAATCGTGCGGGCTTTCACGTGTTCCTCTCCAGTAACGGCACACCAGAGATAAACGGTTGCAAAGCCTAGACGAGATCGATGGCACTGTCACGGCGGCGAAAATCCACGCGCCGCCCGAATACCCCTCTATTTGTTGAGGAAATTCAACGGTAGCCCTGGCCTAGGCCACTCCATCGCCACCAGCTTACCGGTAGAGGAGAGGGTGATATAGGCCGTTCGCAAGTCCTCGCCGCCGAAACAGATGTTGGTGGCATACATATCCATGGGCGTGGGTACATGCTCCACTTCGCCGCCTTCCGACGAAACCACCGTAATGCCACCGCGCACGATGGTGCCGATGCAGATATTGCCGGCACTGTCCACGGCCAGGCTGTCGAAAAATCGGTAGTCTGAGACGCCAAGCAGTAATTTACCTGGCTCCCACGGCGCCTCGCCCTGGCCGCGGACGATTTTGCCCGGTTCCTCGATCTCGTAGGCCCAGCAGCGCCCAGCATGGGTTTCGGCCACATACAGGGTTTTCTCATCCGCCGACAGGCCGACGCCGTTGGGACCGTCGATGGGGAAAATCGCCTCCGTTATGAAGGAGCCGTCGGTCCTGGCGTAATAGACGCCGGTGCGGTCTTCGTCCCGGTGGCGGATCTTGCCGTGGTCGGTGAACCAGAAACCACCGTCCTTGTCGAATACGATGTCGTTGGGGCCGCGCAGGGGATGGCCGCCGCATTCGCTGTAGAGCACCGTGACCTCGCCAGTCACCATGTCCACGCGCTCGATACGCCCGCCGGAATAGCTGTTGTCCTGGTAGCCGGGAAAGTGTTTGTCGCCCTTGATATGCCAGCGAAAGCCACCGTTGTTGCAGACATAGCAAGCGCCATCCGGGCCGATCGCCGCACCGTTGGGCCCGCCGCCGGTCTCGGCAATGACCTCGACGGAACCATCGGGTTTGACCCTCGACAGGGTGCCGCGGGCGATCTCCACCAGAACCACATCGCCGTTGGGCATGGCGATAGGTCCCTCAGGGAACTTCAGGCCCGTAGCGATTTCACGAATGGCGCTCATATTTCCTCTCCCAGCTACAAGTTTCGATTACCTATAGCATGACTTGGGTACTATGCTGCGGCCATGAGCAAGACTTACGATGTGATCCTGGCCGGCGGCGGCATCATGGGCTGTTCCACTGCCTATTTCATCATGGCCGACGAGGCATTCGACGGCCGGGTCCTGGTTCTGGAACGGGATCCCACCTACGAATTCGCCTCGACGCCGTTGTCGTGGGGTGTTGTGCGGCAACAGTTCTCGACGCCGGAGAATATCCGCATGGCCGCCTTCAACATCCCTTTCGTGAAATCGGCGCAAGAGACGCTGGCTGTGGATGGCGACGGCCCGGCGCTGAGCTATCGTGAGCAGGGCGTGTTGTTCCTGGCCTCCGAACAGGGTGCCGATGTCCTGCATGCCAGCCATGAAGCGCAGATGGCCGAGGGGGCCAAGGTGGAGATGTTGACGCCGGACGACCTGGGCGCTCGGTTCCCCTGGCTCAACCTGGACGGCATTGTCACCGCCTCGTTCGGTTACGAGAACGACGGCTGGATTGATCCCTATGCCCTGTTGCAGGGATTTAGGCGCAAGGCCCGGGATCTGGGCGCTGAGTTCCGCACCGCCGAGGTAGCCGCGTTGGAGCGTCAGGGTCAGGCGGTGACGGGCGTGCGACTGGCTGATGGCGAGATCCTCGCGGCCGGCACGGTGATCAATACCGCCGGTTGGCGCGCCGGCGCCCTGTCGGCGACGGCGGATATCCATCTTCCGGTAGAGCCGCGCAAGCGTATGAGCTACGTCTTCGACTGCCGGACGGAGATTCCCGACATGCCGCTGGTCGTGGATCCGACCGGTGCCGGGTCCCGGCCCGAAGGGCGGCAATACCTGGGCATGATTTCGCCGCCCGAGGGAGAGGATGCGAGCCGGTCCGATTTCGATCTGGAGTACGAACCCTTTGAAGAGGTGGTCTGGCCGACCCTGGCGCATCGCATCCCGGCATTTGAAGAGATCAAGCTGTCGCGCGCCTGGGCGGGTCTGTACGACTACAATACCTTTGACCACAACGCCATTCTTGGGCCGCATCCTGAGATTTCAGGCATTTTGTTCTGCAACGGCTTCTCCGGCCACGGAATCCAGCAATCGCCCAGCGCCGGCCGCGCGGTTTCGGAATGGCTCATACATGGCGGACCGCGCAGCCTTGATTTGACGGCCTTCGGTTATGACCGTATTGCGCTGAACCAGCCAATCCGCGAAGCTGCCGTCGTTTAAGCCATACCCAGGGGACATTTCATGCCGCCGCGTCAACGCATCGCCGTCACCTTGCCGGCCGGAACTTCTTTTGCCGACACCGTCGAGCGTGTGAAATGGGCGGAGGCCAACGGCTATGAAGATGGCTGGATGTCCGATGCTGGACCGCCCGACGGCCTAACCATGATGGCGGCCCTGGCGATCCACGCCCCTACTTTGCGTATGGGGATTGCCGTGGTGCCGGTCTTTTCCCGTACGCCGGCCGTGCTGGCGGCGACCGCCAACGCCTTGGGGCAGGCGATGCCAGGGCGGGTCATACTGGGCTTGGGTGCGTCGTCGCAAACCATCATGGACCAATGGCACGGCGTGCCGTTGGAAAAGCCCCTGACCCGGGTCAAGGAGACCGCCATCATGGTGCGTTCCATGCTGGCAGGAGAGAAGTCGGATTTCGATCTATCGACGCTGCATTCCCACGGCTATCGCCAGCCGCCGTTAGAGGTGCCGGTGCCGATCTATCTGGCCGCCCTGCGCCCCAAAATGATCGAGATGGCGGCGGAAATCGGTGACGGCGTGGTTTTCAATTTGTGGCCCAAGAGTGCCTTGGCGAAAATGATCGAACATGTCCACATTGGCGCTGCGCGGGCCGGCAAGGACGGCGCCGAGGTGGAAGTGGTCAACCGCCATCTGGTGCTGGTCACCGACGACAAGCAAGCCGCCGTAGACGCTTTCCGTGCCCGCATGGCGCCTTATTACGCCACGCCTGTCTATAACAAGTTTCTTGCCTGGGCTGGCTACGAGGATGTGGCTGCGACCATCGCCGAGGGCTGGGCCGAGCGGGACCGGGATAAGACCATGGGCGCCATAACCCCGGAACTGGCGGACGAGCTTGCCGTGATCGGTACGGCGGACGAATGCCGGGAGCGGATCCGCTGGTCGGGCGAGACCGGTATCCATACCCATATCATTGCGCCTTTGCCTGCCGAGCCTGCAGATGTATGGCGCACCTTCGAAGCGTTCACGCCAAAGAATTTTCCCAGATAGACTGAGTTAGATCAGAGGTCAGAGAGTAGCCGTTGCATGCCTGAAACCGCCCGTTTGGCCGTCGATATTGGCGGCACGTTTACAGATGTCGCCTTGGATGTGGGCGGCCGCCTGTTTACCCGCAAGGTCCTGACCACGCCGCACGCGCCCGAGGAAGGCGTGATGAACGCCGTCCGTGCCGTGCTGCCCGAAGCGGGCATCGGGGCCGGAGACCTGGCCTTCATCGTTCACGGCACCACACTGGCCACCAACACCATTATCGAACGCAAGGGCGCGGTGACAGCCATGATCGTCACCGAAGGTTTCCGGGATTCGGTGGAGATGGGATACGAACACCGCTTCGATCAATACGATGTCAATATCGACAAGCCGCGGCCTTTGGTGCCCCGATATCTGCGTCGACCGGTGCTGGAACGCTGTAACGCCAGGGGCGAGGTGCTCGTTGATCTGGACGAGGGTTCGGTCCGGGAACTGGTGCCCCTGCTGCGCAACAACAATGTGGAAAGCGTCGCGATTGTCCTTCTCCATGCCTACGCCAATCCGGCCCACGAACGCCGGGTGGCGGATATTCTGCGGACGGAGCTGCCTGATCTGTGGATCACGCTATCGAGCGAGGTGTGTCCGGAAATCCGTGAATACGAACGTATGTCGACGGCCTCGGCCAATGCTTACGTGCAGCCCCTCATGGCATCCTACCTGGCGGATCTGGACGAACGCCTGCGGGCCGACGGCGCCCGTTGCCCCCTCTATATGATGACCTCGGGCGGCGGCCTGACAACTGTGGAAACGGCCAAGGCCAATCCCATCCGTCTCGTTGAATCCGGTCCCGCGGGCGGCGCCATTCTGGCCGGGCACATCGCCATGGAATGCGGGCTGGACAAGGTGCTTTCCTACGACATGGGCGGCACCACGGCCAAGATATGCCTGATCGATGAAGGCCGGCCGCAAACTTCCCGCACTTTTGAGGTGGACCGGCAATACCGCTTCACCAAGGGAAGCGGCCTGCCGCTGCGCATCCCGGTGATCGAGATGGTTGAGATTGGCGCGGGCGGCGGTTCCATCGCCCAAGTTGACAATCTGGGCCGGGTTCAGGTCGGCCCGGAAAGTGCCGGTTCAGAACCGGGACCCGCCTGTTACGGCCAGGGCGGCAAGGATGCCACGGTGACTGATGCGGACGTTGCCCTGGGCCGTATTGCACCGGAAGGTTTCGCCGGCGGTTCGGTGGAGCTCCTGCCCGAACGCTCGGTCGCGGCTTTGGACACCGCCATCGCGCAACGGCTGAACCTGGACGGTCCCATGGCCGCCTTCGCGGTTTCCGAAATGGTGGAAGAGAACATGTCCAACGCCGCCCGGGTGCATGCCGTGGAGCAGGGCAAGGAACTGGCAGCCCGCACCTTGATCGCCTTCGGTGGTGCTGCGCCCCTGCATGCCTGCCGTATGGCTGAAAAGCTGGCAATGGACCGGGTCATTATCCCACAGGGGGCTGGTGTCGGCTCCGCCATCGGTTTTTTGGCCGCGCCCGTATCCTACGAAGTGGTGCGTAGCCGCTATACCAAGCTGGCTGAGTTCGAGCCGGAAGCGATCAGCCGCATGTTCAGCGAGATGCATGACGAGGCCCACGCCATCGTCACCGCCGGCGCCCCGAATGCGGAGTTGGACGAACGCCGCATCGCCTATATGCGCTATATCGGCCAAGGGCACGAGATCGTGGTCGAGGTACCGGTCCGCGAATTGACCGACGCCGATGGTCCCGGCCTGAAAGAGGCCTTCGATAAGGCGTACGAAGAGCTGTTTGGCCGTGTCATACCGTCCATGGAAGTGGAAATACTCACCTGGGCGCTTTCCGTTTCAACCGTGCAACCACCGGCGCAACGTGTGGAAGATGTCGGGGCTGTGGACGCCCCCAATGCCAGCGGGACTAGGGAATTGTTCGATGCCGACCGGACGGATTTCGTGACGGCGCCCGTTTACCAGCGCGATGACCTGGCGCCGGGCTTGACCCTGCCCGGTCCGGCCCTGATCCTGGAGGCGCAGACTACAACGGTCGTCACTGACCACTTCACGGCCCAGATCAACGGCGCGGGCCATATCGAATTGCGGCGCAAGATGGGAGATGCGGCATGAGCAGGAATTCCGCCCTATCCGAAATCCAGAACCAGATCATGTGGAACCGCCTGATCGCCATCGTGGAGGAGCAGGCTCAGACCCTGATTCGCACCGCATTCTCCACCTCCGCCAGGGAGGCGGGTGATCTCTCCGCCGGGGTCTTCGATACCCAGGGCCGCATGCTGGCTCAGGCCGTGACGGGCACGCCGGGGCATGTCAACGCCATGGCCGCGTCGGTCGGATTCTTCCTGGACAAATACCCGGCCGAGAGCATGCGGCCCGGCGATGTCTATGTCACCAACGATCCATGGATGGGAACCGGGCATCTGCACGACTTCACCATGGTCACGCCGACCTTCTACCAGGGCCGGTGCATCGGACTGTTCGCCTCCACCACCCATGTGGTTGATATTGGCGGCATCGGCTTCGGCGCCGATGGCCGGCAGGTCTATGACGAGGGGTTGTACCTGCCCATCCTGCCGCTGGCGCGGGAAGGCAAAATGGATGAGGCAGTGCTGGAAATCGTCCGCGCCAACGTGCGCGAACCGATCCAGGTGGAGGGCGATCTTTACTCCCTGACCGCCTGCAACGAGATCGGATGCCGTCGCCTGGTCGAGATGATGGACGAGTTCGGCCTGGAGGAACTCGACGCCCTGGGCGAATACATGGTGGAACATTCCCATCAGGCCATGCTGGACGAAATCGCGAAGCTGCCAAAAGGCACCTACCACAATGCCATGCGGGTCGACGGTTATGACAAGCCCCTGGATCTGGTCTGTGCTTTGACTGTCGTGGACGATGGCATCTATGTGGACTTCGACGGCACTACCGGCGTTTCCAACTTCGGCATCAACGTGCCCATCACATATACCCAGGCCTATGCTTCTTTCGGTGTGCGTTGCATTGTGGGGCCCAGCGTGCCCAACAATGCCGGTTCGCTGTCGGCGGTGAAGGTGACGGCGCCGGAGGGAACGATCCTGAATGCCCCGCATCCTTGTGCCGTGGCGGCCCGCCACATCACGGGCCAGATGCTGCCGGATGTGGTCATGGGCGCCCTGCACAAGGCGGTCTCCGGCAAGGCACCAGCGGAAGGGACATCGTGCCTGTGGAACCCATGCGTCATGGGCGGTCATGGCCTGGTGCCGGACGAGGACTTCGGCGATGCCACGCCGTTCAACGTCAATTTGTTCCACACCGGCGGTGCCGGTGCGCGTCCGCGAAAGGATGGCCTTTCGGCAACGGCCTTTCCTTCCGGCGTGCGCAACACCCCGGTGGAGATTAACGAATCCATTGCCCCCATCATCGTCTGGCGCAAAGAGTACAGAACGGATTCCGGCGGGCCCGGCGAGTATCGCGGCGGTACCGGCCAGGTGATGGAAATTTCCAGTTCTGAGAATGCGCCCTTTGCCATTGCCGCCACCTTCGACCGGGTGCACCACGCGCCTCGGGGACGGGAGGGGGGGCTGGACGGCTTTACCGGTACCATCGGCCTCAAATCTGGCAAGGTGCTGCGCAACAAGGGTACGCAGTCGATCCCAAGCGGCGACGCCCTGCAATTGCAGATGCCCGGCGGTGGCGGCTACGGCGACCCCAAGACACGCGACCCTGAAATGGTCGCTCTCGACGTGCGCGACGGTATGGTCTCGGCAGAAGCGGCGCTGGAAATCTATGGCGTGGTGTTGGATGAAGGCGGCGCCGTCGATTTAGCCGCGACAGAACAGAAACGGTCCAAAAACTAGGAGTGGTAAATGGTTGATGTGGGAGACAGGGCGCCGGCCTTTACGGCGCCGGCGGGTGGCGGCGGCAAGGTCGCCATGAAGGATTTGAAGGGCAAGAAGGTGGTGCTGTATTTCTACCCCAAGGATGACACACCCGGCTGCACCACAGAGGCCAAGGATTTCACGGACCTGAAGCGCAAATTCGCGGCCAATGGCATCGCCGTGGTAGGCGTCTCCCGTGACAGCGTCGCGAAGCACGACAAGTTCGCCGACAAGCACAACCTTCGCATTACCCTGGCCTCGGACGAGGACGGCAAGATTTGCGAGAAATATGGCGTGTGGGTGGAAAAGAAGAACTATGGCCGCACTTATATGGGCATCGAGCGCTCAACCTTCCTGATCGACGAGAAAGGCAAGGTCGCCAAGGTCTGGCGCAAGGTGAGGGTCAAGGGCCACGCAGAGGCGGTGTTGGCGGCAGCGAAGGAACTCTAGCGCATGGCGCGTTCAATCGAACGCGCGACCATGGGCTGAAGCTTTTAGGGTAGAGCAAGTTATCCGCAGTCAATTGAATCCAATTGACTGCGGGTTGCTCTAGGCTTCCGAAATCTCAAATTGCGGGCGTGCATTTAGGACACGTATTTTCAGCTGCCGGCGAGTAATGTTCCCGGCACTTGGCTCGTCAAAAGGCAAATTCAGCACGCCTGCCGTTCTGCCCATCAGGCGGCCTTCATAATGGCGTAGTGAACCTTTATCTCATCGCCAAAGTCGGGATTGCCCGGCAGATAGGGACGCGGTTCCGATACGGAAACCTCCGTCACGTGGCCTGCTTGCCGCAAGGAACGCAGGGTGTCGGCAAAATTTCGTTCCTTAAACAGATCTTCCCGCTGGGTCACCAGCATGGTTCCGCCTGGGCGCACCAGCCGCGCGAACTCCGACAGTATGGCAAGGCTGTCCGGGACATAGGTCAGTACGCCGATGCAGATGAGAGCGTCATAGCTGTTGTCGGGAATGTCCAGGGGTAGATCCTGAAAATTGGCAGGTTGCAATGAGCGGTAGATATTTCGACGCTCCGCTTCCGCCAGGGAGGACTCCGATAGATCGACGCCGTCGATGGATCCATTGAATCCGGCCGCCCTGAGTGCGGCGCCGGCCAATCCGGTACCGCAGCCGGCATCCAGAATTTCCGATGCGGTTGGTTGACTGGCGTGTAAAATCCCCGCCGCTTCCGCCGGGGCGCGGTAGTCCCATTCTACGAGTGTTTCATCATAGGTCGGGGCCCAGTCGTCATAGCTCTTGGCCACGTCCTCGCTGGAGGTGCTGCCTTGCTTCAGCCAGCTATGGTCGTCATCGCCTTGCATGGCCGGCTATTCCGCCGCCGTCTTCGCCGCCTGGCGATCCTGCAGCCGCTGCAACTGCTCCCAACCCATGTATCCTGTAAACTTGTCGTCATCGTAGTACAGCACCGGGCCGTCGCAGATGAAGAGATAGTCCGTATCCTCCAAAGCAGTTGTCTCGCCATGCACCATGCCATTGGGTTCGTAGATATAATCACCGGCGTTCAAGGTGCCGTCACGCACCTGCAACTTGCCGGACAGGATAAAGGCATGGGCGCCGGAGAGATGTTTGTGGGCATTCGCCACGTGACCTTTTTTCCAACGCAGCAGTACGGCCCAACGGCCGCTTTCAGGCGCAATCCACAGGATTTTCATATAGGCCATACCGGGATGGGTTTCGATCCAGTCCATTTCCGAAGTGCGGGTGATGGAATCCATCAATTCGCAGTTAATGGGGCTGATATCTTGCGGTAGAGGCATGGCCCGTTCTCCCATGGGTTTTTCCTGTCCTTGCTGTGTAGACTAGCACCGCGCGAATTGGAATGACATGGGACGGTCCGAAATGGTGGATTACCTGGACGAGGCGGCGGTCGCGGCACACTTGGACATGGGCGAACTGATCGACGCGGAGGAGGCCGCTTTGGCTGCTTTCTCCCGCGGTGAAGTATCGCAGCCGGAACGCACCGTGGTGAACGTAGATGCGGCCGGCGGCTTCTTCCTAACTATGCCTGCGGTGGGCCAGGCTATGGGCGTGAAATTGGTCACCCTTTTTCCGGGCAACGCGGAACTGGGCAAGCACACCCATCATGCCCTAATCACCATGTTCGACCCCGGCACCGGCGAGCCATTGGCGGTGTTGGACGGCCGGTTGATCACGGAAATGCGCACCGCTGCCGTCTCCGCCGTCGCTACGCGCCATCTGGCATCGCCCAAGGCCCGCGTACTGGCCATCCTGGGCAGCGGGGTGCAAGCAAAGAGCCATTTGGAAGCCCTGCGCCTGGTCCGTGAAATTGACGAGGTGCGGGTGTGGAGCCGCACCAGCGCCAACGCCAAGGCCTTTGCCGATGCCCACGGCGCCACCGCCATGGCGGCGGAAGAGGCGGTGCGCGGCGCCGATTTGGTTGTCTGTGCCACAACTGCCGTGGATCCGGTCTGTCTCGGCGCTTGGTTGAAGCCCGGCGCCCATGTCAACGCTGTTGGCTGGAACACGCCCGATGGCCGGGAACTGGATGACGATGCCATGGCCAATCCGGTGATCGTCGAGGGTCGGGACGCCGCCTTGGCTGGGGCCGGAAACATCCGCGGTTCAGGCTGCGCCATCCATGGCGAGATCGGCGAGATCGTAAATGGCACCGTGGCGCCTCCTGTTCAGGGCGCCACCACCATATTCGACAGTGTGGGCATGGCGGTCGAGGACATTGCCGCCGCCGCCCTGGCGCTATCCAAGCGCGCTGGTTAGCTCCGGCGCTCCTGCCGCCGGGTATGCCAATGGTGGCCGAACAGGACGGCCAGCATAACGGCAATGGCGGCTACGAATAGCCAGGGGCTGGTCGGCTCTTCGCCATCCAGGGCTTGCTTGGAATCAAACAGAACCAAGACCGCGAAAAGAAATCCAAATACCAGGGTGATACAAAGAAAGCCCCACAAACGCCGGATCAATAGACTGGTAGTAGGGCCATAGTCGCGTTCGGAAATGGCTCAACCCTCCGCTTCCAGATCGATGCCGAAAGTGATGAGGAACTTCGAGGTCATGATGTAGTAGGTGATGGCCAGGGTCAGTTCCACCATCTCCTCCGGGTTCAAATGGGCGGCTACAGCCTCGAATGTGGCGCCGGCGCCGGCACCCGGATTGTCGTTGGCGACCAAGTCATCGGTATAGGCCAGCACCGCTTTTTCCACCTCATTGAACGCATCGCTATCGGCGCCCTGATCCAGGGCCTCGATCTGGTTATCGGGCACGCCAACGTCGCGGCTGATGCGTTTGTGTGCAATGACCTCATACTCCGCCCCCAGCAGGATGCCGACGCGGGTGATGGCCAGTTCGCGCAGGCGCGGGTCCAGGGCGCCGTGATGGCGAATGGCGTTGCCCAGGCGGCAGTAGTTCTGAAAATGAGATTCGGAATGAGAGAGCATGCGGAAAATATTCTTATGCCCGACCCGGTCCATGATGGTCTTGGCTTTATCACTCAAATGGTCGGTGGTTGCGTAATCGATACGTGCCATGTTGTGGATGTCCTGTGGTTGCGTTCAGCGTGCGATCAGCGGTGCGCTGCTCAAATGGGCGCCGGAGTCCGTCATAAGAATTTCGCCGGTGATGTTGACATTGCCGGCAAGCAGAAACAGGGCCGCCTCTGCCATGTCCTCCGGTGTGCCGGCATAACCAAGGGGCGTGGATTTTTCTACATTGGCGACTAATTTGTCATAGCCGTCCTGGCCCATGCGATCCAGGAACCATCGGCCCGTGATGAAACCAGGTGCGATGGCATTGACGCGAATTTCCGGTGCCAGCAGGCGGGCCAGCGACAGGGTCATGGTATTCATCGCGCCTTTTGAGGCGGCATAGGCGATGGAACTGCCGATCCCCATGACGCCGGCAACAGAAGACGTATTGACGATGCTGCCTTTGCCTTGGGCCTTCATGTGCGGTGCGACGGCCCTGGCCATCTGATAGGCGCCTACCACATTGACGGAATAGATGTGCAGGAAGTCCTCAGCCGAAAGATCTTCAAGGTTGTCATCGGCGACAATCTTTGTCGTGCCGGCATTGTTCAACAGGCCGTCAATGCGGCCCCATTTGGCCACAGTCTCTGCCACGATGCGTCGGCAATCCTCGTCCTTGGCCACATCGCCCTGGCAGACCAGGGTTTCCGCACCCAGAGCCTCGCAGGCCTTGGCGGTCTCTTCCGCCTCACGCTGGCTGCGGGAATAGTTTATGGCGATCCGGGCGCCTTCCTCGGCCAACTTTAGGGCCGCCGCGCCGCCGACGCCGGTACCGCCACCGGTGATGATCACCACCCAATCCTTGACCTGCATCCAAACTGCTCCATCATCATGTCTGGTTCCATTGGCGGATGATTATAGGGGTTCCATGTTCACATTCGCACAGATTTCAGATTTCCATATCTCTTTGCCGGACGGTATGGCCGATAAGACGCTGCAAACGGCCGCGCATTTGCGCATCGCCGTGGCACATTTGAATGCTTTACCCGAACGCCCTGAGTTTGTCCTCTGCACAGGCGATTTGGTGGATAGCGGCGGAGAAGGGGAGTACGCCATTTTGGCGGAGATCCTTGCCGGCTTGGACATGCCGTTTTTCTTGATCCCGGGCAACCATGACGACCGAACTGGCTTAGCCCAGGCCTTCCCCGATCACGACTATCTGTCGGGGCACGATGGCTTTATGCAGTACACCATAGAGGAATGGGAGCCGCGTCTGATCGCGCTCGATACCCTGGTGCCAGGGCAATCGGGCGGCCGTGTTTGCTCCACCCGGCTGGATTGGCTGGCTGATCGTTTGACGGAACAGCCCGACAGGCCGACCATATTGTTCATGCATCATCCACCTTTCCGCACAGGCATTCGTATGATGGATGAAATGGGCCTGGAGGACCGGGAAGGTCTCGTCGCCGTGCTACGTCAGTATAACCAGATCGAGGCCATCCTTGCTGGCCATCTGCATCGCCACATTACGCGCCGGGTAGCGGGTACAATCGCCATCACCACGCCGGGGCCGGCGCATCAGATCGCCCTGGATTTGACTGGCGAGGAGCGTTTGAGCCTGATCATGGAGCCCCCCGCGGGCCTTTTGCACATCTGGCTAGGCGGGGATGACGGGCTGGTCAGCCATGTGACCTACACCGGCGGTTGCTATGACCGTCAGGAAGTTTACGCTGGCAGCGGATGGATAAAGGACGGCGCGCCGCCGCAGCCGTCAATACCTCTCTAATTCGCAAGCGCCAGGCCCATTTGCCAGAAATCTGCCTCCAGTCGCGTCGCCCTTTGGAAAATGCCGGCCAGATCGTCGAAACGGGCCGGCGTGAGCCGCTGCGCCGCCAGCCGCTCAAGTTGGCTGACCGCATCCTTGGCCACGGCCTGATACTCCTCACCGGCATACATCTCAATCCAGGATGCGTAGGGATTGCCGTCCTTGACCGTTGCCGGATCCGCATCCAGGGCCGCGCCGATCTCGCCGTAGCCGACGACGCATGGCGATAGCGCGACGTAGAGATCCAGGCTATCGCCGGCCAAACCGCATTCGAGGACAAATCGGGTATAGGCCATAGTCGCCTTGGCCTCCGGCAGGGCTGCCATGGCCGCTTCGTCCAGCCCCCAGCCCTGGCAGTATTCCACATGCAGGGCCATTTCCGTGTTCAGGATGCCATCAACGCTGGCCACGGCCGCCCGCATTTCGGACAAATCTGTGGTCTTGTAGGCGGCCAAGGCATAGGCCCGGGCGAAATGGATCAGGAACAGGTAATCCTGGCCCAGGTAATGGCGGAAGGACGCCTCGGGCAGACTGCCCGCCGCCAACTGACGAATGAAGTCATGCTCGGTATAGGCCTGCCAATCTTCCGGGCAGGTGGCTTTCAGGCGGTCGAACAATGCGTTGGAATTGGTACTCATTTCACTTTCGGTTGCTGTTGTGTCATGCAATGGATGGCGCCGCCGCGGCCGGCGATATCCGCCATGTCGAGCTGTACCACTTCCCGTTCCGGAAAGGCCTCACCGATCATTTGGGCCGCCGCTTCATCCAGGGCATCGTCGAACGCCGGGATATAGACTGCATTGGTGCCCAAGTAGAAATCCAGGTACGAGCGGATCAACAGGCGGCCGTCCTCGCCGCGCAAGGGATGGGGCAGGGGCATCTCTATCAATTCCAGGGGCCGGCCCAGTGCGTCCCGTTCTTCCCGCAACTGTGCCAGATTGCTTTCCAATAGCTCACGATTGGGATTGTTGCCTTCGGCGGCGACGGCGCACATCATGCGGCCTGGTGCCACAAACCGGGCCACCTTGTTGACCTGTCCATCGGCCCGGTCGTCAGCCAGGCCGTCGGCCAGCCAGATTACCTTGCGGATGCCGAAATACATGGCCAGGCGTTCTTCGATCTGGCGTTTGTCTAAGGTGGGGTTGCGGTCGGAATTGAAAGCGACGGATTCCGTCGTTACCAAGGTGCCTGAGCCGTCCACGTGTATCGAGCCGCCCTCCAAAGTCATAGGCACGCGATAACAGGGCAGATCCAATTCCCCCAGCAGCCATTCACCTAGCGCGGCATCGTTGCGGTAGTCGCGGTACTTGTTGCCCCAAGCATTGAAATCGAAGACGGCGCCGGCCAATCCGCCATCGCCGTCCACCAGGAATACCGGCGCGATGTCGCGGGCCCATGAATCATCCAGTTCCGCCTCCTTGATGGTTACAAGGCTACCCAGTTGCAGCTGCGCGATCGGAACCATCGCGGGTGGGACCAACATGTTCACGGGCTCGTACTTGGCGACCGCGCGTGCCAGGGCGGCAACAGCCAAACAAGCATGATCGAATGCCTCACCCCAGGCGCTTAGGCGGCACGGCCAGGCCATCCAACAGCGTTCGTGCGGACCCCATTCCGGCGGCATATAGAAGCCGTCTTCGGCAGGCGTCGTATTCATGGGGCTGCCTGCGCGCCTACATCCAAGGGCAGGGCGTAGAGCGCCCGGTCACCTTTCAGGCCGCGCAAATTGTGCCGACCCATCGCCTCCAGGTCATGGGTGCAATGGCGGGCATGGGCATGGAAATCCTCGGACACCAGCCAATTGCGCTCAAGTACGTCGCACATGGCTTCAATGCGGCTGGCTTCGTTTACCGCCGGACCGATGACCGTGAAGTCAAGCCGCCCTTCGGCGCCAACATTGCCGTAAAGGACATCGCCGATATGCAGGGCCAGATCCATGGCCATGACAGGTTCCCCCGCTGCCTCGCGCGATTGGTTCAGTGCCTCGATGGCGGCAAAGGCCGCCCGGCCCGCCGCCAGGCCCTGACGGCAGGCTACCTGGCATTCCGCATCGTCACCGGTAATTTCAAACACAGCCAGGACCCCGTCGCCCAGAAACTTCAAAACCTCGCCTCCCTGTTCTAGCACCGGCCGGGCCATGGCATCGAGATAATCATCCAACATGGCGAGCAACTTTGGTCCCGGCAAAACCTCGGCCAACGGCGTAAACCCGCGCAAGTCAGCATAATAGATCACCGCCCGCATGCTGGCGGCGGTACCCCGATCGATGTCCCCGTCCAGCACCCGTTGTCCGGCATCGTGACCAAGATAGGTGCTGGCCACGCCTTGTGCGGTGGCATATGTGGCCGCCGACCGGGTGGAAAGTGCAAATGCCTCCAGTGCACTTTCAAGGTTTTGTAGTTCAGCGTCTTCCATACCGCCAGGGCGGTCGAACAGCAACGACACCAGGACCCCGTCCTCGCGCTGTTTGCCGTCCGAACGGCCGAAATGAAACAGCCGCACAAAATAGTCGGTACCGCCTTCCTCCCGGAACCTTTGGTAGATGGGAAACTCCGGCTCGGCCGGCCCCTCCAGCTTTTGCCGGTACCGGAAGAGTTGGTTTTCCCGCATATGTTGAAACGGACTGACCCGGAAATCCTCGTTTTCGCCCTGTTGTCGCAAATAGAACTCAATGTCCAGATCGCTTACACCGCGGCGCCAGACATAGGCATAGCCGCCATACAAAGGATGCAATGTCTGTAGGCCGATGAAGGCACGAAGCAGCGGCCAGCCCAAAGCGACAAGACGTTCGCACAGGCCTTTAGCCAGTTGCTCTACATTGTCGCCGGCCAGGCCGCGTTTCACCAGCCAGGTATCCAGTCCGGCGTCGGCGCCTTCTTTTGCATCGTGAATATTCATGACATTCATCCAACAATAGGTATTCCCGTCCGCGGTTGCGAGGTGCAAACTGTAATTTCGATGATTTAGGGGATTCGGAAGAGGAGTAGCCAAATATGGCGGGAGTGGTGGAAGCGCGATTGGCGGAACTGGGAATTACGCTGCCGGATGCGCCGGCGCCGGCGGCGAATTATGTGCCATATGTAATAACCGGCAATCAGGTTTTCGTTTCTGGCCAGGTGCCATGGGTTGGCGGCGAAAGGAACTTTGTCGGCAAGGTGGGGGCCGAATTCACGGTGGAGGACGGCCAAGCCGCGGCCCGGGTCGTGGCCCTGAATATCGTTGCCCAGGTCAAAGCCGCCTGCGACGGAGATTTGGACCGGGTGGTCCGATGCGTGAAACTTGGCGGCTTCGTCAATTGTCCAGGCGATTTCCTCGACCACCCAAAGGTTATAAATGGCGCCTCTGACCTGATGGTGGAGATTTTCGGAGATGCAGGCCGCCACGCCCGTTTCGCCGTGGGTGCCGCGGCACTACCATTCAATGTTGCCGTGGAGATCGATGCGGTGTTCGAGGTGCGATGAGCCCTCGTCTCGATTGGCTGCGCGAGCGTCCCTTTGCCCATCGCGGTCTGCACGACGCCGAAAAAGGCATTCCGGAAAACTCAATAGCTGCCTTTGCCGCCGCGATCGAGGCCGGTTACCCGATCGAACTGGACGTGCAAACCACGCGCGACGGCAAGGCGATGATCCTGCATGACGCTGACATGGCCCGTATGACCGGCGTTGATCGAAACATACATGATACCGATGTCGCCGATCTGGGCCAGATCCGCCTGTCGGGCACGGACGAGTCTATTCCCAGCCTCGTCGAGGCTCTAGATCTGATCGCCGGGAAAGTCCCCGTCATCGTTGAACTCAAAAGCCGCTTGGACGACGTCGGTGACATGGAAGAGGAAGTGCACGGCATATTGAGCGGTTACAAGGGTCTGTTCGCCGTAACTTCCTTCGATGCCCGCACCCTGACCTGGTTCCGCAAGAAACAACCCGATTGGCTGCGCGGCCACAACATAGGCAGCCGCTATCTCGGCCCCTATGAACCGTGGTGGCGGCGCCTGGCCTGGCAATATTTGTACGATGTGGACGATGCGCAGCCCCATTTTGTGGTCTACGATAGGCGTGATCTGCCGATGTGGATTACGGGCCGCTGGCGCGCCGGTGACAGACCATTGTTGTCGTATACGATCAGGGATCGCGCGGAAATGGACCGCCTGGCGGCACATGTGGATAACATCATTTTTGAAGGGTTTCGTCCCTGATATGGCCAATAGTACCGAAGCCCCTGGTGAAGACGGCGTTGTCGCGCGTATCGTTCAGTCCATCGGTGACATCCCCCGTGAACACTGGGATGCCTGCGCCGGTACCACCGATCCGTTCCTAAGTCATGCCTTCTTGAAGGCACTGGAAGATAGCGAATGCGTACATGGCCGCACCGGCTGGGGTCCTGTGCATCTGCTGCTGGACGACCCTAACGGCGGGCCGCCGGCTGGTTGCGTGCCTTTGTACGTAAAAAGCCACAGCCGCGGCGAGTTCATCTTCGATTACGGTTGGGCCGATGCCTATGAACGGGCAGGCGGGCGCTATTACCCAAAACTGCTCGCAGCCGTGCCCTTTACGCCCGCCACCGGTCGGCGCCTGTTGGTCCGCGAAGGTTTGGACCGGGTCACGGTGCAGCGGCAGCTGGCGGCGGGATTGATCGGTGCCGCCGAACACCTCAACATCGCCACGGTCAGTGTCAATTTTCTGCCCGAGGATGAATGGGACCTGCTCCACGATGCGGATTATTTGCAGCGCGCCGATCAACAGTTTCACTGGTACAACCAGGATTACGGCAGCTTCGATGATTTCCTCGATGCACTCTCCTCTCGCAAGCGCAAGAATATCCGCAAGGAACGGCGCGCCGCCTTAGCCGCCGGGATCGAGATCGAATGGCTCAGCGGTAGCGACCTGCGCGAAGAGCATTGGGACGCCTTTTACCGTTTCTACATGGACACAGGCAGCCGCAAATGGGGCCAACCCTATCTGAACCGTGAATTCTTCAGCCTGATTACTGAAAGCATGGCGGATCGGGTGTTGCTGATCCTTTGCCGCCGTCAGGGCCGTTACATCGCCGGCGCCCTCAACCTGATTGGTACCGAGGCCCTGTTCGGACGCTATTGGGGCTGTATTGAGGATCATCCGTTTTTGCATTTCGAGGTCTGTTACTACCAGGCCATCGACTACGCCATTCAGCATGGCCTCGACCGCGTCGAGGCCGGCGCCCAAGGCCCGCACAAGATCGCCCGCGGCTATCGTCCCACACGGACCCACAGTGCCCACTACATCCGCGATCCGGGTTTCCGCCAGGCGGTCGCCAACTACCTTGAACATGAACGGGCAGAGGTCGGCCAGGACATCGCCTACCTGTCTGAACGCGGCCCCTTTCGCAAGGGCGAACGGCCGTCCCTGGATTGACGTCTAGTATCTCAAACGCTGACCGCAGCTTAGACAGTTGCGGCCATCGGTCACCCCTTGCAGGGTGGTAACGCTATCGCAGCCGGGGCAGCGTAAGTGTACCAAGGCAGCCTGTAGTGGCATGAGAAGCAAGACGGCAATGGCGGTGAGGTAGAGGTCCGCGACGAACAATACGGCGGTGGCGAACAGCGACGCCAGCACCCAACGCCTGAAATGGTCGCGCCGATAGGCGAATTCCGTGATCAAGGGCCACTCCGAGCGGCGCGGGGTATCTAGGGACTTACCTGAATGTGGTCTGCTCTTGTCCATTTCGGCCTCCAATCCGGAGTCCATGCCGGTCCGGTCCAGTCGCCGGCTTAGCAGCAGGGCCAGTATGAAGGGCGCGATGGCGGGCGCCAAATAAATTAGCAGCAGAGTGGCGTCCTTCGACATGGTCGCGGCCTCGTCCCTGATCCCGCGGAAAGAATATGTTAGCCCGTTTCCGTATTGTGATGAAACAGAATTGGGCGGTGATGAAACAGAATTGATGCTGGTGCTTCGGCGCCGCACTGGTTAGATTTTTTCCATCCGCTACCAGGCTGGGAAGAGGTCATGACCGATACCGACTGCATCTTCTGCAAGATCATCGCTGGCGAGATACCGTCATTCAAGATCTACGAAGACGAACGCACCTACGCCATGATGGACATCAATCCTTTTAATGACGGCCATTGCCTGGTGATAACCAAGGCCCATTGCGAGAATTTGGTGGACGCCGATCCGGCCGATCTGGCGGCCGTTTTGCCCGCGGCGCAAAAGGTGGTCCGTGCTGTCGAGGCGGCCCTTGAACCCGAAGGCATCAATTTGGTCCAGGCCAACGGCCCCGCCGCCGGGCAGACTGTTTACCATTACCACACCCATATCTTTCCGCGACGTCTGAACGATGGCGCGTTGATGAACTGGGGCCACAATCCCGGCGACATGGGTCGGATCGAGGAAGTTTACAATCTGATCATGGCCGAGATGCTCTAATCATTTGATCTAGGGTCAGACAACGCCGGCGTCACGCAGTTCGTCGATCCGCCCCCGGTCGTAACCAAGTTCCGTCAGTACCTCGTCGGTGTGTTGGCCCAGTTCCGGTGTCGGTTTCCTGACCGCGCCGGGCTGCGGTGTACGCTCGAGATGCACCGGCTGGCCGACGACCTTGATGTCGCCCTTGGCCGGGTGCTGCATCGGGGTGGCGATACCCAGGTGCCGCACCTGGGGCTCGGCAAAGGTTTGGTCGATGCTGTTGATCGGGCCACACGGCACGCCCGCCTCGCTCAAGGATTCAATCCAATCCTGGCTGGTCCGTTTGGCCATGATTTCGGCGACAACCTCATTCAGTTGGGCCCGGTTCTTGGAGCGCAAGTCGGCGGTAACGTAGTCGGGATGTTCCGCAAGTTCCGTCGCCCCCGCCACTTCCAGAAAGCGTATCCACAGGCGCCCGCCCGAGGCCGCGATATTCACGGCCCCGTCGGCTGTCTTGAAAGCGCCCATGGGAATGTTGGTTGGGTGGTCGTTGCCGGCCTGTCCCGGGACGTCCTCGTCGATCAGCCAGCGTGCGGCTTGGAAATCCAGCATGGAGATCTGCGCTTCCAAAAGCGAGGTGTGGACCCATTGACCTTCGCCCGAGCGTTGCCGCTCGATCATCGCCAACAGGATGCCTTGGGCGAGATACATCCCCGCCGTCAAATCGGCGATG
Organism: uncultured Rhodospirillaceae bacterium; assembly: GCA_964344935.1. Classification (GTDB taxonomy): domain Bacteria; phylum Pseudomonadota; class Alphaproteobacteria. Next base: position 129,389 of record CAYFPL010000002.1, on the reverse strand, counting down.
GGGATGCCGACCCGGACGGGCCCCTGTCCGGGCAAGCCGGTGATGGACATCAGCCCGCCCATCCCCTGGGCAATCTGATCCACGCCGGCACGTTTCGAAATTGGCCCGGTCTGGCCGAAGCCGGAAATGGAGCCATAGATGATGCGCGGGTTGACCTTTCGCACGCTGTCATAGTCGACGCCCAGGCGATGTTTCACGGCGGCGCGGAAGTTCTCCACGATGACGTCAGCATCCTTGGCCAGGTTCATGAAGATTTCCAGGCCCTCGGGCTTTTTCAGGTTCAGTGTGATGGCACGTTTGTTGCGATGCAGGTTCAGAAAGTCCGGTCCATGCCGCGCCCCGCCAAGGCCCTGGCCGCTATCGCGGGCCACTGGCACTTCGATCTTGATGGCGTCGGCGCCCCAATCCGCCAATTGCCGCACGGCGGTGGGGCCAGCGCGGGCATGGGTTAGATCCAACACCCTGATGCCCTGCAAGGGCAGATGGCTCTCGCTCATGGCGGTATCCTCGTCCAGTGATCCACGTTCTTTGGTGCGGCTATCGGGTGAACCCCAACAACCCCGGCAGGTCCGCCATAGTAGCAAAAATCCGCGCCCCTTCATCGGCCAATTTTTCAGCGAAGCCGCCGCCGGTGTAGCCAAATACCTCCATGCCAGCAGCGCGGGCCGCTTTGGCGCCGTAAGGGCTATCCTCCACCACCACGCAATCGCCCGGGCTTATGCCCATCTGTTCGGCGGCGAAGAGAAACAGATCCGGAAACGGTTTGCCCCGCTCCACCTGGGTGGCGGAATAGATGTTGGCGCCGAACAAAGGCGCCAAACCGGTAATGTCCAGGGACAGAGCAATTTTGTCGGGCTCCGAGGAGGAGGCGACACAGCGGGGCAGGGGAATGGCTTCAATCGCTGCCTGGACGCCGGTCACGGGCAACAATTCCTCGTGCATGGCTTCGTAGGTGCGGCTTTGCACGGTGTCGAAGAAGTCATCCGGCAGGGATTTACCGTGCCAGTCCTCGGCCATCTTGAAGCATGTGGGCAACGCAAGGCCGACCATGGTATCGACACAGGTGTCATAGGAAATGGGAAAGCCTACGGCCTGAAAGCATTCCGATAGCACGCGGTTGGCCAGGGGTTCGCTGTCGACCAGTACCCCGTCGCAATCGAAAATGACCAGCTTGGGCGCCATCAACTACATAAACAGCTTTTCGTTCTCCAGGCCCTTGTACATATGCGCCACCTGTTCGCCATAGCCATTGAACAACAGGGTAGGCACCCGCTTGTTGGTGCCCAGAATGCGCTCGCTGGCCTGGCTCCAGCGGGGATGGTTGACCTTAGGATTCACGTTGGCCCAGAAACCATACTCCGCGGACTGCACCTGTTCCCAGAATGTCACCGGGCGCTGGTCGGTGAATTCGAAACGAACGATGGATTTGACGGATTTGAAGCCATATTTCCAAGGCACGGCGAGGCGCAGGGGGGCGCCGAACTGATTGCGCATTGGCTTGCCATAGACACCGGTGACCATGAAGGCTAGGTCATTCGTGGCTTCGGCCATGGTCAGCCCTTCCGTATAGGGCCAGGGATACCAGACCTGTTTCTGGCCGCTGGCCATATCCTTGTCCAGGAAGGTCTGCATGACCACGTACTTGGCGCCCGAGAGAGGCTTGGCGTATTTCACCAGGGAGGCGAGGGGAAAGCCCGACCAGGGTACCGCCATGGACCAGGCCTCGACACAGCGCATGCGGTAAAGCCGTTCTTCCAGCGGCATGGCTCGGATCAGGGTGTCGATATCAACCTGGCGCTCCTTCTCGACCATACCTTCGAATGACACGGTCCACGGCCGGATCTTCAGTTTCCGCGCCTCCAGGGCAATGCGCTTGTGGGAGCCGAATTCATAGAAATTGTTATAGGCGGCAGCGTCTTTCTCTTCCGTTAGCGGCCGGTCGAGCTGGTAGCGTTGGTTGCGCAATGCGGGGTAGAGGTCGGCGGTGGGATCAGGCGGCCGCTTCTTTCGCGCGGCCAGAGCGGAGCCGCCGATCAGGCCCGTGGCGCCGGCACCAAGGGCGGCGATAAAATGCCGCCGATTGAAAAACACATGCTCTGGTGTCGCATCCCGTTCCGGCATCTGCCAGGAGGGGGGTGATTTGATCAACATGGCTGGCCCCTAGTCTCGAATATTGCCCACATCTGCATCGCTAATTGCAATGTTGGCCGTTTATAGCGTGCGGCAAGGCGAAATGACCTCAATCCCACGTGATCACGCTCAAGTGAAGCGAACCGCGACGATACCCAGACGACCGAAATCAGCCTCCACACTATCACCTTTTTCCGCCCCGTTGACGGCTATCATGGTACCGGTGGTGAGAAGTTGCCCCGCCTTCAGTTGTCCGCCGCGGTCAATCAGGTGATTGGCCAGCCAGGCCACCACGTTCAACGGATTGTCCAATACGTTGGCGCTGCTGCCCTGTTCCGCCGGAACACCATTTCGGTGCACTTGGACCGGATGGTCGCCTAGGTCGATATCATCGAAATCCGAATTTTCCGCCCCCTGGACCCAGTATCCGGTGCAAGCATTGTCGGCGATCAAATGGGGTGCGCCGGCGGTTGTCCAATCCTGATAGCGAGAATCGACCACCTCGATTGCGCCGAATGCCGTTTCCAAGGCGGGGCGGACGCTTTCCGCAACATACGGCGTGCCGGTATCGGGCAAATCCCGGCCAAGGCGGAAACCGATTTCGGCCTCGATCATCCGCATGAAACCATCCGCGGCAGCGATTTCGGCGGGGCTGGCCACGACAAAAGGGGACAACAGCGCGCCCGCGAACGGTGCCGACAGCCCCAATTGTCGCTGCGCGGTCACATTGGTGCAGCCGGCCTTGTAGCCCGCAATCGCACCGCCGTAGTAATCCAGCATGGTGGATACAAATTGATCCTGGACATCATAAGCCTGCGCTTCGTTAACGGGCCGGCAGGCATCGGGCAGGGCGGCAAGACGTTGCCGCTCGGTCCGCGCCTGCAGCAAAAGGCCCGCGGCCTGTTCCTGTTGCGCGGTGTCCATCAAATTAAGTGCCGAACTTGACTGTCACCTGACCCAGGCTGCCGAAATCCGCCACAGCCTCGGCTCCTTCCGGCGCGGGGGTCGGGGTGATGCAGGACCCGGCGGTGACGATATCGCCCGCCTTCAACCCACCGCCCCCGAGACACAGGGTATTGGCCAGCCAGGTGAGCGAATTGTATGGGTTGCCCAGTACGTTGGCGGCATTGCCTTCGGCCTCGACCTCGCCGTTGATCAGCAGATTGACGGGCCAGTCTTCGAAATCAACAGCCTCCAGATCGGCAATTTCGCTGCCGGCGACCCAGTGTCCGGCGGCGGAATTATCGGCGATCACCTGCAGCCCGCCGGCACCTAATCCGTTGGTATACCTCAGGTCCACCACTTCGATGGACGTCATCACGCCGCCAACCGCGGCCGCCACGCCGGCCGGGTCGTAAGGTGCTGCCACCTTCGGCAGATCCTCGGCCATGCGGAAGGCGAATTCCGCCTCCAGGATGCGGTACTTGCAGTCCTGCGCGGCAATGGTGGCGCCGTCCTCCAGCATGTAGGACGACACCAGGACGCCACGGAACGGCGCTTCAAGGCCGAAATTCTGCTGCGCTGCCTCGTTCGTTGCGCCCGCCTTGTAGCCAGCGCGCCGGCCGCCCGAAAGCGTCTCGATCAGTGGTATCAGGGCATCCTGGATTTGATAGGCATCATCCAGACTTTGCGGCTTCAAGTGCTCGGGCAAGGCCTCGATCGTGGTGTGCTCGCGGCGCGCCTGCGCCAGCAGTTCCGCCGCTTCGGCGGCCGCTGATTGTTCCAAGGCAAAGTCCCCCTGCTTGTGTCCGGCGCTAGGCCGCTTCTTCCTCGTTGTGGGCAGTGACCACATCGTCTGCCAGGCGCCCGGTCAATTCCTGCAGCCTGTCGAACGTGGCGGTATAGCTGCCCGTGCCTTGGGTGGCCGAACGCAGTTCGATAATTAGATCGTGCAGTTCCGACTGCGGCATATGGGCCGAAACCACGTCCCATCCGGCCCAGCCTTCCCGCGTATCGAAACCCAGGATCTGGCCCCGACGGCCCGACACGATGGCATTAATCTTCGGCGTGTGTTCCGACGGCGCGGCGATATCCACTTGCAGGATAGGCTCTAGCAGGACCGGACTGCATTGCTTCAAGCCTTCGGTCATGGCGATACGGGCCGCCGTCTTAAAGGCGATTTCAGAAGAATCAACCGCGTGATACTGACCATCAAAAGCGGTCACCGAAATGTCCACAACCGGGAAGCCCAAGGGGCCCTTGTTCAGGTATTCCTTTACGCCGGCCTCGACCGCGGGGATATATTGCCGGGGAATTGCGCCACCCACGATCTTGTCGACGAACTCGAAGCCGGAACCCCGCGGTAGCGGCTTGATGGCCAGATGCACATCGCCGAACTGGCCGTGTCCGCCCGACTGTTTCTTGTGCCGGCCGTGCTGTTCAACGCTTTTGCGGATGGCCTCCATGTAAGGCACTTTCGGGCGGTTCGATTTGACCTCCAGACCGTATTTGCCCAACAGGCGGTCCATGGCGATCTTCAGATGGATATCACCCTGGCCGCGCATGACCAACTCGTGGGTTTCTTCGTCGTGACCGACGCTAATGGCCGGGTCCTCGTCGCGCACTTTCGATAGGGCGGCCGAAAGTTTCACTTCGTCGTCCCGATGTGCGGCGGCGATGGTCAGTGAATAGACGGGGGGTAGAATGTCGGGTTTGGGTAGATCGTCGGCGCCGCTGTCCGACAGCGTTTCGCCTGTTTTCGCTTCCTCCATGCGGCCCAGTCCGACCACTTCGCCCGCCTTGGCCGACGGGATTTTCTCCTGATCATGGCCCATCATGCGGAATAAGCCGGAAATCCGCTGTCCGTTCAGGCTCATGCCCTCTTTCAACTCGCCGGCCCAGACACGGGCGATAGAGACCTTGCCGCCATGCTGCGTATGATAGGTTTTCAGGACTTGAGCGACGTTTCCGGTGGCGCCGTCTGCACCGACACGCTGGGAGGTCACTTCGGCGCCGGGAACTTCGTGGCGCAGGGCCTTCAGCAACCTGAAGACACCGCCGCCCAGTTCCGCCGAACCCAGAAAAACGGGAATGATATTCGCTTCCTGAAAATCCGTCGTCAGATTGGCATAGAGTTCATCTTTTTCGGGCGTGATGTCCTCTAGAACCTTTTCCATCAGATCATCGTTGAAGTCCGCCAGGGCCTCCAGCATGCCGTAGCGCGCCTCTCCAAAGGCATCCTCCTCCGAGCCGGGGAGCTCCACAATTTCCGAGGCCTGGCCCGGCTGGTAATGGTAGGCCCGTTCAGAGGCCAGATCGATATAGCCGGTGATGTCCTCGCCTTCCTGAACGGGAATATGGCGCAGAACCAGGGGTTTTGATGAAATTGGCTGCAAGGCATCCAAGAGTTCCTGCACGGTGATCGTCGCCTTGTCGATCTTGTTGACGAACAGCATATGGGGCAGGCCGGCCGCCTCGAGACTATGCAGCAGCGGGGCCAAGGCCTGGGCCTTGTCGGCGTCCGGTTCACAAACCACCACGGCGGCGTCTACGCCTGATAGGACGAACAGGCTTTCCTGCAACAGTTCGATGGAGCCCGGGCAATCGAGGAAGGTGAATTCGCTGTCCATGAACGTCGCCGAGGCGACATTGGCTTCAGTGCTCATGTTGCGGGCACGCGCCTCCTGGGCACTGTCGCCGACCGTGTTGCCTTCGGTGACCGAGCCCTTGCGCCCTATGGCGCCTGAGGTATGCAACAGACCTTCCAGCAGAGTGGTCTTGCCGGACAGGTAAGGCCCCACAATGGCAATGCTGCGGGGTCCGGTTGGTATGCTGTTGGTCATGATGCTTCCCTATCTACTCTAGTCCATCCCATGCGCTGGCCAGCCGCTCTTGCTCGGCGGCTTTTTGATTGGCCGTATGGCAATTTAATCAATCGGCGGGGGCCGGGCGCAAGCGGATTCGCAACAAAAATCACCACTTCCGGGATTTATTCGCCGGGTGGGCCGTTTTCGTAAGGTTTCAGGGCCGCGTAGGCCACCTGGTGGACGGGAACGGCGACGTTAAGCTGCTTGGCCATGCGCACGACGGCGCCTTGCAGGCCCTCCAATTCGATGCGCTTGCCGGCCAGCAGGTCCACCAGCATTGACGGCATGGCATTGGCGAAATTGGATAACATCGCCATGCGGCTTTCCAGGGCGTCAGGAGGCATTTTTACCCCTTTGGCCTCGGCCAGGGCGATGATCTCCTTCATAGCGCCCACGGCAATTTCCTGAACGACGGGCTCCTCGATCAATATCTTGCCCGGCAGGCGGGTTAGACAGCAGGCCGTTGCGAAAGGCACCAGAATGGCGAACTTGAGCCAAATCGCCGTTTCAATGTTGTCCAACAGATAGGTTTCGATGCCTGCATCTGTACAGGCTTGGTAGAAGGCCTGCAGGCGGGGGGTGATGCTGCCGTCCAATTCGCCGAATTCCAAAGCAGCCAGGGGCGCCTTGTGTTCGATCACGCCGGGTTCGATGATGTTGGACGGGATTTGCGCGGTGCCGCCGACGACGCAGTTGCCCCCCAGGATGGCCTGCATGCGCTCTTCGGAATCGATGCCGTTGAGAAACGAGATTACGGCCGTTTCCGGTCCGATCAGTGGTCGGATCGCTTCACAGGCCTCGTCCACGTCGTACAGTTTGACGCAGAACATGACAATGTCCACAGGCCCGATTGTGGCGGGATCATCCGTCGCGACGACCGGTTTGATATGCATATCGCCCAAGGGGGAAATAACGCGCAAACCGTCCCTTTGCATAGCGGCCAGGTGCGCGCCGCGGGCAATGAAGCTGACATCCGCGCCGGCTGCCGCAAGCCGGCCACCATAGTAGCCGCCGATGCCGCCCGCCCCCATGACGGCGATTTTCAGAGCCATGTTCCTGATTTCCTATTTCAAGGAAGCGCAGAAACGCTGGATGCGTTGGCAGGCATCCTCGAGCGCTTCCGTCGAAGTGGCATAGGAAATTCGGAAATGTGGTGACAGACCGAACGCGGCACCGTGTACCACGGCGACCCCTTCGGCTTCTAGAAGGGCCGTCGAGAAATCCAGGTCGTTCTCGATCTTGGTACCATCGGGGGTGCTCTTACCCATGCAGCCGGCGGCCGAGGGGTAGACATAAAATGCGCCTTCGGGCGTCAGACAATCCAGGCCGTTTGCCTGATTCAGCATGCTGACCACGAGATCGCGCCGCTCCTTGAAGACCTTGTTATGTTCGGCGATGAAATCCTGCGGCCCGTTCAGTCCCTCCACGGCCGCGGCCTGGCTGATGGAACAGGGATTCGAGGTGCTTTGCGATTGCAGCTTCGACATCGCCTTGATCAAATGCGCCGGTCCGCCAGCATAGCCAATGCGCCAGCCGGTCATGCAATAGGCTTTCGAGACGCCGTTGACGGTCAGTGTGCGCTCGTACAGGCCTGGTTCCACCTGGGCAGGCGTGGCGAAAGTGAAGTCGTCGTAAACCAAGTGCTCGTACATATCGTCTGTCATCACCCAGACGTGGGGGTGACGCATGAGGACATCCGTCAGCGCCTTCAATTCATCATGGGTATATGCCGCCCCCGATGGGTTGGATGGGGAATTGAAAATCAGCCATTTGGTCTTTGGCGTAATGGCCGCCTCCAAATCCTCCGGCTTCATGCGGAAGGAAGTTTCCGCCGTGACATTGACGATTACTGGCGTGCCGCCTGCCAGGTTCACCATATCCGGGTAGGAAACCCAATAAGGCGCCGGAATGACTACTTCGTCGCCGGGGTTGATGGTGCTCAGCAGGGCGTTGTAGAGCACCTGTTTGCCACCGGAACAGACGATGATCTGCTCAGGCGTGTATTCCAATCCATTGTCACGCTTGAACTTGGCGCAGATGGCCTCTCGCAAGGCAATGGTGCCCGGCACCGCGGTGTAGTTGGTGTCGCCTTCCTGGATCGCCTTAATGGCGGCGGCTTTGATGTTGTCGGGCGTATCGAAGTCCGGCTCGCCCGCGCTCAGCGAGACGATATCCTTGCCCGCCTCTTTCAATTCGCGGGCCTTGTCGGTCATCGCCATCGTTGGCGAAGGCTGAACACGCGCAAGGGAGTCTGCAAGGAAGGACATGATGCAGGGACCTTTCAACAGGGTGGATCAACGATTTTCAGGCTTGACGGAACCTAGACCCACAGGCCCTTCGGTGCAACAAGTTTGGGTGTTCCCAACGGCGTTTCAGGGTCGACGGATCAGGCCATCGACAAAACCGCAGCACCCTCGAAGCGACCGGCCCGCAGGTCGTCAAGGGCGCGGTTGGCTTCGGCGAGCGGATAGACGTGATTGATGGTCTGAACAGGTACGCGCGGGGCGATGTCGAGGAAGGCAAGGCCGTCATCGCGGGTCAGGTTGGCGACGGAACGAATTTCCCGTTCGCCCCACAAAAGATCATAGGGGAAACTCGGAATATCGCTCATGTGGATGCCGGCGCAGATTACTTTGCCGCCTTTGCGCACCGCTGCCAGGGCGGCGGGGACCAGGGTGCCGACGGGGGCGAAAATGATGGCGGCATCAAGGGTTTCAGGCGGCGTTTGTCCGCTGTCTCCGGCCCAGACCGCGCCCAAATTCCGAGCAAACGCCTGCCCCTTGCTATCCCCCTCCCGGGTAAAGGCATAGACCTCCCGGCCTTCGAACACCGCCACCTGGGCAATGATATGGGCCGCTGCGCCGAAACCATAAAGGCCCAGGCGCCGGGCCTCGCCCACCATGGCATAGGCGCGGTAGCCGATCAGTCCAGCGCACATCAAGGGCGCGGCCGCGACCTCGTCGAAACCGCCCGGTATGGCAAAGACAAAATCTTCGTTCGCCACGGTGTATTCGGCAAAGCCGCCGTCCACGGTGTAGCCGGTGAACTGGGGCTCATCGCATAAATTCTCCCGACCCGTGCGGCAAAAGTCGCATTTGCCGCAACTACCACCCAGCCACGGTATGCCTACTCTTTCGCCTGGGGCGAATCGCGTGGCTTGCGGCCCTCTTTCGGCTACTCTGCCAATCACCTCATGGCCTGGAATCAACGGCAGTTTCGGCTCGGTCAGGTCACCATCGACGATGTGCAAATCTGTGCGGCAGACTGCGCAGGTATCAACCTTAATTAGGATCTGACCAACACCGGGGTGGGGGCGCTCAGACTGCCGCAGGCGCAGCGGCTGGCCCTGGGCCTCCAGAACCATGGCGCGCATGGTCATGAGGCCGTCCGGGCGGCGGTCTTTTCCATCTCCGTACCGGCCCGGGCCGTCTCCGCCTCCGCCACCAGCCAATCCCGGAAGGCGCGAACCTTGGGTCGGCGTTCCGCACCTGGCGGATAAACCAGCCAATGGGAAAAGGGCAACGGCAGTCCTAGATCGAATGGACGCACCAGGCGTCCCGCCGCCAGATCGTCCGCCACAAGGGCGCGTCGGCCTAGGGCTACGCCCTGACCTTCTATGGCCGCTTGCACCACCATGGTCCAGGGCGTCAGGGTCATGCCGTGATTGGGATCTACGTCATCAACCCTGGCCGCCTGCAGCCACATGCGCCAGTCGGGCGTGACGTCATCCTGCGTCGGTGTGCCGTCGTGAAGCAGGCGGTGATGATGCAACTGATCCAGGCCACGCAGGCCGGTCGGTCCGTTCAGCAGTTCCGGGCTGCATACGGGAAAAACCTCTTCCCCCAAAAGCCAGATCGCCTCTAGCCCGTCGTATCGGCCGCGCCCGAATCGTACCGCACAATCCACTTCGTCGTTCCGGAAATCCACCAGATCCATTCCGGCGCTGATGCGGACCTCAATATCGGGATGGGCGGTCTGGAACCGGTCGAGCCGTGGAATCAACCATTTCGAGGCAAAGGAGGGGGAAGTTGACAGGTTAAGCGGTCCACCCGCCTGGGCCTGACGCACCTCGGCCACGGCGTTATCAAGTTTGTCGAAACCATCGCTCAAGCCTGGCAACAACATACGTCCGTGCTCGGTCAAAGCCAGCGCGCGGTTCATGCGGCGAAACAGGTTCAGGCCTAGTTGTCCTTCCAGGCCCTTGATCTGCTGGCTGACAGCGGCAGGGGTGACATTTAATTCGTTTGCGGCGGCGGAAATACTCAAGTGTCGCGCCGCAGCTTCGAATGCGCGCAGGCTATTCAGGGGCGGAAGACGCCGCGCCATGGACACCTCCAAATTGCTTCAATTTAGAAATTCTAACACATTATATAGAAAGTCTCGGTTGTCGATCCAAGAGCCTAGCCGTAGTTTTTTACACGAGACCTGTTGAAGCGAACCACTGATGTGCTGAGTTTGGAATAGTATTTCTTACGGATAAAAAACGCCATCGACCAAATTGAGCAACCATCTGGCCGATAGCAGGCCCCGCTGCCGGCCCGGTTGAGGCGCCCTGGTTAACACCGGGGCGCCTCTTTTTGTGGGAATGAACGGTGATGAATCCCGCAACACTTTGGGAGATCGGGGCGTATTAAGCCCTTTTTCGGAGACAGGCGCAGGGCTCTGCAATGCGGTAGGGAACCGGTCCTATTTGGCGGATGCCGCCTCGTTCTTGACTTCGATCATGCGATTTCGCGGCAGGTGGATCGTCACCGTCGTTCCCAGGTCTTTCTCGCTGTCGATCTGCAATTTGCCGCCATGCAGGTTACAGAGGGATACGGAGAGGGGCAGGCCCAGGCCCGTGCCTTCATGATCTCGGGTCAGTGTTTCACCCACCTGGCCGAAAGGCTGTAGGCAGATTTCAACTTCTGCTTCGGTCATGCCTTGGCCGGTGTCGCGCACCGACAGCTCCAGCCCATTGCCCTCTGGCCACTGCGCATTAACTTCGATTTCGCCGCCTTCGGGCGTGAACTTAACCGCGTTGGAGAGCAGGTTCAGGATGATCTGCTTCAGTTTCCGCTCGTCGGCCCATAACAATGGCAGGTCCGGATGGGTGTTGTTAATCAGCTTCAATCCGGCCTTATGAGCCGCGCCCTTCACTTGGCGCAGGCTGGTGGTGATGACATCGCAGATATCCACTCTGGATTCCTCCAGATCCATGTGGCCGGCCTCGATCTTGGCCAAATCGAGCAGATCATTGATGACATTGAGGAGATGGGTGCCGCTTTCGAAAATATCTGCCGCATATTCATGAACCCGTTCCAAATCATCCTTTGGCATCATGCCTGCCATCATGATTTGGGAAAATCCTAAAATAGCGTTCAACGGCGTCCGCAGCTCGTGGCTCATATTAGCGAGGAATTCAGATTTGGAGCGGTTGGCGGCCTCTGCTTGCCGTTTCGCCTTGAGCAAATCCAGTTCCGCCCTGAATTTCTCGGTAATGTCCAGGGTGCAGGCAACAACGCCGATGATCTTGCCTTTTCCATCCCGCACCGGTCCAATGGAGCAATGTCCGCGATAGCGGCTTCCAGAGCGGTGCCGCAGCCACACGTCGAACTCGGCCCCACGGGTGCGGAAAGATTTTGGTGCCAATTCCCTCCAAAACCGTTCCTTATCCTCAGGCTCGATGCATTGATCAATGCTCTGTCCGATCATTTCGTCGGCATTGAAGCCGGACTGCCGCTCGGCACCTTTGTTCCAGCTTAGGATCTTGCCGTCCACATCGGCGAATATGACAGCGTCGTGAATCTGATCGAATATCAGGGACTGTTGGCGCATCCGTTCCTCGGTCCGCCGCTGTTCGGTGACATCGTGCACGGTGCCCGAAAGCCGGACCCTTGCCCCATCGGCGTCGAAGTCGAAAGTGCCATGTTCACGGATATGCCGGGTCTCGCCATCGGGACGGACGATGCGATAGTCGATATCGTAATCGCTGCTGTTTTTTAGCGCGGATATGCGAACGCCCCGAACTGCTTCGTAGTCCTCTTCGTGAAGTAGATCGTTGGACGCCTTCAGAACATCGTTGGCTTCGTCACGGGTAACGCCGAATAGTCTGAAGGTTTCTGTCGTGGCGCTGAATTCTTCGGTTCTGAAGTTGTATTGCCACCCGCCCAGACGTGCCAGCCGTTGCGCGCGCGACAATCGCGCCTGGCTGCGGCGCAGGGCTGCTGCCGTTCGTTCCCGCTGCATATTTGACAGGTTCATGTAATGCCAAATGCCGAAAACCAGGAAGAGGAAGACGGCAATACCCGTTGAAATGACAAGTGCGGCGACCAGGAACGGCCCCCGAACCTCGGCTAGATTGATTTTGGCGACGACCGCCATGCCATAGCCTGGAACCGGTTGGTGGGCTGCTAGTACCATGGTGCCGGCATAGTCCAAGACCCGTACTATGCCGGTCTCACCCATCAGGCCCAAACGAGCGGGAACAGCGAGATCCGATTGCATGGGTATGGTTAGATTTGGACCTGGCAGAAACGGGTCGCCACGCCGGTACAGTATGATTTGATCGCCGTCACGGCGGGCGAGAATAAACTCGCCGCTGTTACCGAACCTCGCCTTGGGCATCCGCCGCGAAAGATCGTCTACGAGCACGGCCAAGCTTTGCTCGGGAATGGGCCTTGGCCCGTGATATTGTGTCCGTGCGACAATCTCGGATTTTATCAAGCGGGCTTCACTGTTTGCCAATTCGCGCAACAATTCCGACTGCCGGTTTAGTTCCGCGTGATAAAGCATGTAGAGGGATAATGCCGCGGCCGACACGACAATGGAGATCATTGTAGCGGCCAGCAGCAAAACCCGTTTGTTTTTCCAATAAGATCCTACCGGCGCTTGTAGATCGGCGTCATCGTCATTGTCGGCAACGAGAATGCCACCAAGGCTTGCCCGGTCAGGATCTTCGATATCGATATTGGTGCTACCAAACACCTGACCCGAGCCTCCGCCGGCCAATAGTCCAAAATGCTCCTAGCCCGCTCCCACCATAAGAGCGAATAGCGCCGACCATGCTGCCAAATCATGATTAACGAGCTGTTAATTTCGCCATTTATTTGATTAATGAACGGCTTTTTCCTGGTCCGCCCAGAAGGGTTCGCGCAGTTGCGCCTTAAGAATCTTGCCTGCACCGGAAAGTGGCAATGGATCGCTACGGAATTCGACCGATTTGGGGCATTTGAAAGCGGCGATCAGCTTTTGGCAATGGTCCATGATCTCGTTGTCATCGGCGCTTTTGCCCTCATGCAAACGCACGATGGCATGCACCTGTTCGCCCCATTTGTCGTGTGGGATGCCGATAACGGCACATTCGGCAACCGCATTGTGTTGATAGATGGCGTTTTCAACTTCCGCCGAATAGACGTTCTCGCCGCCGGAGATTATCATGTCTTTGACCCGGTCGACGATATAGACAAAACCCTCTTCATCCATACGTGCGCCATCGCCGGTATGCAGCCAGCCGTTGCGCAAGGCGTGCGCCGTCATTTCCGGCTGCTGCCAATAGCCCAGCATGACATTGTCGCCGCGGGCACATAATTCGCCCACCTCTCCGACGGCGACGTCGTTGTCCTCCTCGTCCACGATTTTCAACTCCACGCCCATCAGTGCCTGCCCGCATGAGCCTAATTTGCCTGTCGGCGTGTCAGGAACGTGGCGGTCTGCTTCCAGCATGGTCAGGATGGGCGCCGATTCCGTTTGGCCGTAAGCATGGTGGAATCGGGTGTGGGGCATTACCTCCATGGCGCGTCGCACCACGGCTTCCGGCATGGGCGAGGCGCCGTACAGAATATCGACAAGGCTGGAAAGATCGAAAGATTCCACCCCTGGATGATGAACCGCCATGTTGACCATGGTCGGCACCCAGATTGTTATGGTGATCTTGTGTTCTTCGATGGCCTTTAGGGCCGCCTCGGGCTCGAAGGCGGGCAGAATGACCGAGGCCCCGGCGGCGGTGGCAATGGCATAGGTGCAGGTGCCGTCCGCGATATGAAACATCGGCGCCGCGTGCATATAGACCGAGCGGCTTCGAAAGCCCACTTTTGGCGCAAATTGTAATGCGTTGTAGAGGACATTGTGTTGGCTCAGCATCACACCCTTTGAGCGCCCGGTCGTTCCACCTGTGTAATACAGCATGGCCAGATCGTCGTTGGCCGTATCGGCCGCCGGGGCGGCCGACGAACCCTCGATCAGGCCCTCGTAGGTCAACATGCCTTGGGGCGCTGCATCATCACCAAGAAAGACCACGTGTTTCACGGTTTCTAGGTTGCCCTGAATTTGCGGCAGGATTCCTGCGAAAGCCTCGTCCAGCATCAGTACCGTGGCGCCCGAATCGTTCAGCCAAAACTCGATTTCAGGCGGCGCCAGGCGGGTGTTGATCGGTACCAGCACGAAGCCGCCCCACGGCACCCCGAAATAGCTTTCCATATACCGGTCGTTGTTCAAGGACAGAACCGCGACACGGTCGCCGCGTTCGAGGCCGAGGCCGGCCAAACCGTTGGCCAGGCGCGCGATACGGTCACCGAACTGCTCCCAGTCATGCTGCCTATCGCCGAAAATGGTAGCGGTGCCGGTGCCATTGATTTGCATGTTGCGCCGGATGGTCGAGGAAATTTTCATGACTGACAGACTCCAAATTTATTGACCGCAGAATATCCAGAGGTTAGGCGAGTTGTCATCCGTTTTGCTTTTTTCCCACGGGAGACCCGGATGCCAAGGCCTGAGTACATTTTGGATACGGGTGCGGAGGAAATCCGACGATTGCAGATCCAATCCGACGCCATGGCGAAAGAGGCGGCGATCATGCTCGACCGGATTGGAATCCAACAGGGATGGCACTGCGTTGAACTAGGCTGCGGTACGGGCGGCATTATGGATCAATTGAGCGCACGTGTCGGCCCAAGGGGACGCGTATTGGGACTGGATCAAGACAAACGCAATCTTGAGGTCGCGCGTAACTCTTTGGCCACCCGAGAGAATGTCGAATTTCTTCATGCCGGTATCCTCGACAACGTCTTGCCCGACGGCAGCTTTGATTTCGTTCATATCCGTTTCGTTTTGACCATCGTCGGTCAAAACGAAGACATCATTGCGGCCGCTGCTCGCCTGGTAAAACCGGGGGGCGTATTGGCTCTGGAAGAGGGCGATGGGTCTGGCATCAATTGTCATCCCCCCAACGACGCATTCATCGAATTGCGGAAATCACTGTTTACGGTGTTCGGCGAAGTGGGCGATCCCATGGCGGGCCGGCATATGTTCGCTCAATTGCGCAATGCCGGATTCGAGGATGTGAATTTCCGGCCCTGCCGTGCTGGTGCGCGCAGCACCGACGATATGGCCATGTATTTGCCCGAAACCGTGCGCTCGGTACGGCAGGCGCTGTTGCAGCGGAAAATCTTCACGGAACGTGAGCTGGAAGAAAAACTGGCTGAATGCGAAGCGCATTTGCGCCATCCCGATACAATTTCAACCCACATCGGCGTATTTCAAGTCTGGGGCCGCAAACCAGTCTAGACTCGGCTGTCCAAGCTCAATTTCATGGTATGGGCAATGTCCATGACCAACCCAACCTCATTTAGAAAGGTCTGGACGTGAACCGGGTCGGTCATCGCGTGCGCCAGTGATGCTGTCTCGAACAGATCCCAGCCGGGCACCACCACCAGCAGGCGATCCTTGGCAAAGGCGAAGCGCAGTTTCTTTGATTTGCCGATCAGGTCCGACAGAGCGACCATACGTTCCATGAAAAGCGGCGTCAGCAGATAACGGCTTTCCACCGGGTCGGTACCGAAAACTTCGAAACGATCCTCGAACTCAGCATTCTCGAGGCGGATTCGTTGGTTCTTGTTCCAGCGGCCGATGAACAGATTTCCAATCAGGCCACGATCGGACAGGGCGATGGTGTGGCCTTGGAATCGCTTGCGATAAGCGAATTCCAACAGCGCTCCGGAAAATTCCACAACCCGCCGCCGTCGGGTGGCCCCACCCACATAGCTATAGGCTGTGGCCTCGACCATGAACATAGCCACATCCTCGAGACGGCCTTGAAAGGACTCCTTGACTTCGGCATGGGAGTGACTGGGGATCAGGTCGAGCGCGACATAGGCTTCCAGGTTGGCGCCCTTTTTCTCGGCATCATGGGTGAGTTGGAAAAAACGGCACAAATGCCCAATCATGAATTCCTTGACGTCATCACTAAGCTCGAACCCTTTGCCGAATGCCAATCCGAACACAAACAACCAGGCGAATAAGTCGATCCAGCCTACGACCGTGCCCCAGAAGCCTTCTGAAAACGGGATAAGTTCGTTTAGTACAAGGGTGATGACCGCCATTAATGGCAAGCCTATGACCAGAACCTTCAGGCGATAGCGCAAGGCCTCCTTGCGCCGCTGTTCCTGGCCATCAAGCCAACCCTTCATGTTGTCTCGGTAATAGGCGTTGAAACCTTTCAGATGCGGCAGGCTCTCATCGAAGCGGCTGACGCTCTGTTCGGCACCCTGGGGCAGGCGGCGATGAGCATGCACCCGGCGGGCATTGAACATGCCCCCGCCCAGGCCTTCCATCATGGGCCCCAACTTTCGGGCTAGGAAGCCGGGTGCCGTCGCTTCCGGGTTGCGTTTGACGAGATGACCGACCGTAAGCAACAGGCCGCCGATCAAGCCGCCGATTGCAAGTACAGGTACGGTGACATATTGCAAATGCACGGGGTCCGCCATGGCCAACGGTTCGGGATAGCGGAAGATTGCGCCGATGAAGATGGCAACCCAGAAACAGGCACCGATCACCATCAGCCCCCGGCCAAAGGCGATGCGGACTGTCGCCGAGGCAATGGCCATGCCGACAACGCCAAAAAACAGCAGGAGCCCGACGCCGCCGCCAATTCCGGCGCCGGATTCCTGGCCAAAGGGAATGTTGATTGCCGGCGCGAGCGCCAACAACGCCCCGATCCAGGCGGCAAACCCAACCCCCAGACGCAGCAAGAACATGGGAAGCTATCCGGCGCTGCTATCCTGCTGGCTGGGCAGGTATTGGCCGGCGTCCACTTCCTCGCGGTCGGCTGGGTCGGTGATCTCGAAGTAAGGCATGGGTTTCACATTCGCTTTTTCCGCGATCATGGTGCCGGGGAAGATTTGCGCGGCGTTGTTGAGCGAGGTGACAGCGGCGTTGTATGTGCGTCGGGCGGCGGCAATATGGCCTTCCACCTCTTCCAATGTGCCCATGGCGCGGGTGACGACCTGATCCGCTTTCAAGTCGGGATAGTTTTCCGCCACCGCCATCAGCCGCCCCAGCAGGCCGCTCAAGGCGCCGGCGGCGGCCAGATGCTCCTGAACCTGTGAAGGATCCTTGCGGTCATAGGGTTGTTCCGCTTGGCTGCGCAGAGCCGCGATATTCTCGAACAGCGGTTTTTCATGGGTCAGATAGCCGCCGGTCAGTTTCAATATATTCGGCAACAGATCATGGCGCTTTTTAAGTTGCACATCGATCAGGGACAGGCCTTCCTGGGCGCTGTTCCGCCGGCTGATTAAAACGACGTACCAGGCATAGGCAATTGCCGCGACAACCACGAGAAACCAAAAGATCGTATTCATGCGCCCGCTCCTACGGCGCCGGCGGGGAGCCGGCCATTTGCCATAATGTAACCCACGGATTTAACAAAGACTTACGGAATTTGCCTACATTTCTCCGCACATGCCATTGAAATCCATACGAAATCATATTCTTGTCGGTACCATGAGTTTGAGGGTTGCGGCGACGTCGAGAATCATGCCCACTTCGTTGATAAAGGTCTGTACCTGTACCGGATCGTCAACGGCGTGAGATAGTTTGGCGGCCTCGAACAGGTCCCATCCTTCAACAGCAAGCAAAAAGCGGTTGTTCGCAAAGGCGAAGCGTACGGCCCGCCCCCGGCCGATCAATTCAGAAAGCCGCACCATCCGTTCCATGAATGCCGGTGTGAGCAGATAGCGGGCTTCGATCTCGTCGTCGGCGTAAATTTCGAACAGATCTTCGAATTCGCGGTCTTCAAGCCGGATTCTCGGGCGGCCGCCACTAATCCGATGTATCAGGTTGGCGGCAAGGCCGCGATCACTCAGACCCACGGTGCGGCCCTGAAATTGTTTGTGAATGGTGAACTGCAAGGCGGCGCCGCGAAACTTTACGGCGCGCCGGCTCCGCCGATGTCCCGGCTGCAGGTCATAAACCTCGACCTCCGACATGATCATTTCTATGTCGTCGCGTCGACCGGTCAGGGTTTCCTCGGCGACCCAGCTTTGCGCTGTCTCGATCAGGCCTACGTCCTGAAACGCTTTCATATCCAAACTGGCGTTGGTCGTGCCATATTCCAGATCGAAGAATGTCGATAGTCCTTCGATCAAGAGGGTCTTGACGTCGCGCCTGATTTTGCGCCTGTCGCCTATGGCATCTCCGATCCCAACCAGCCAGGCGACGAGGAGGACAAATCCGACGATCCCCTGCCAAATGGAATCCTCTTCAATTTTGTCGACGGCCAGGACCGAGAGAACCGTTAGGATCGGAATCCATACGGCTAGTTTTATGTTGCGTCGGCGGATCGTTTGCGAACGGGTGAGTTCCAAACCGCCCAATTTTCCTCGCAGTTCCCGGTTATAGTAATCATTGAAACCATTCAAATGCGGCAGGCTTTCATCGAACCTGCCGGTGCCGTCGGTGTAATTTTCGTCGAGCCGGTTTCGCGCCTGCAGGCGGCGATCGCTGATGGCACCGCCCGTCGCGCGCGCCAGTGCCGGCAGGCTGGCCCGCGCAAACCAGCTTGGCCCAGCGGGTTCGTGATCATAGGAGATCAAAAAGCCCACCAAGGGCGACAAAACGGCGGCGGTGGCGCCAATCACCAGTGCCAGCTCCGGTGCCTGGTGCAGGCCGCTAGCATCGACAACGGGAACCAGGCCCGGATGATGGCCAATCAAGCCGATGATTGCCGCCAGGGCGTAAACCACGCCTAACAACTTCAGGCACCTTGCCAGGGCGAGACGGGCGTTGGGACTGGCCCCCGCCAAACTGGTGAAGCCCAGGAATGTAAGAAAGCCCATCGCACCGGCTAAACTTGACCAGGAGGTCTGGTGCAGCAGGATGTAGGAAGCTGCTAGCACCGCCGCTAATGCAGGCAGCCAGCAGATGATTCCAATGAGCACGCGTCCGACGATCATGGCTTCCCATAAGTTCGGATTTCTAGTTTCACTATGGTGACCTGTCGCATTTAATAAAGATTTACATCCCCACCCCGATCCCGCCAGTCCTTGATCTTGTCGGTTGCGGTTTTCCTCATTCGGCGGCACATTGCCGGAAAATCAATTCGGTGGTGGAGGAAACCTTGGATATTGCGCAAATGAGGATCGACTTGGCGGCTTCATTACGCTGGGCGGCGCGCCTTGGCCTCAACGAAGGCGTGGACAATCATTTCTCCATGGCGGTGGCGGGTGATGACGGGGTGATGCGGGGCGATCGTTTCCTAATCAATCCCTACGGTTGGCATTGGTCGGAGATTACGGCCTCCTCTCTCGTGTTATGCGATGCTGAAGGCAGCGTGCTGGAAGGGGACAACGAGGTCGAGGACACCGCGTTCTATATCCACAGCCGAGTGCATTTGGGTTGTCCGTCCGCCACGGTGGCCATGCACACCCATCAGCCCCATGCTACGGCGCTCACCCTGCTGGAAGGCGGGCGTTTGGAGATGTGCGAGCAAAACGCCCTGATGTTCGACGACCGCATTGCCTATGACGACGATTATGAAGGCCTGGCCCTGGATGCCGACGAGGGCGACCGTCTCGCCGCCAAAATGGGTAACCATAGTTTGTTGTTGATGGCTTCCCACGGCGTGATGGCAGTGGGGCCATCGGTGGCGGAATGCTTCAACGATCTCTACTACCTGGAGCGGGCGGCACAGTTCCAAATCCTGGCGCGCTCCACCGGGCAAAAGATGCGCACTATCTCACAAGGGGTGCGTGATCGGGTCAAGGAGCAGATGGGCGTGGAACGGGCAAAGGTGGCAGATCGTCATTTCGCGGCCCTGCGCAGGATTCTCGACCGCGAAGAACCGGAATACAGAAACTAATCCGGGAAAGGGTAACAGGCCATGACCTACGACTGGTTCGCACGGCTGCTGCACTGGCTCATGGCACTTTTGCTTATAATCATGTTCTTTTTCGGCCTAGGCCTGGAGGATTTGCCGCTTGAAGAGCGGCGAGAAGATTTGCCGCAGCACGCCTCTATGGGCGTCATCCTGTTTCTGCTGGCAGTGGTGCGCCTGGTCTGGCGTCGGCGCCATCCGGCACCGCCCTATCCGGACAGTATGAGTGCGCGGCAGCAGAAATGGGCCAAGGGCGTGGTGCATGCTTTCTACATTTTCATGCTCGTAATTCCGGTGGCCGGTTTTCTGCACGCGGCGACTTATGTGGATTTTGACGTGTACTGGTTTGGCGTCGTGAACGTGACGGCCGTGCTGCCTTCCGGTCCCGAACTGACAAAGGTGTTTCACGTCATTCACGGCACTTGCGCCTGGCTGCTGGCAATTTTGGTGATCGGCCATATCGGCGCCACTCTGAAGCACGCCTTCATCGACAAGGACGTAATTCCCTCGCGGATGATCCCATTTGTGAAGGCGCCCAAATAGCCCACCGACTTCACCGGGTCAGATAACGCCGCTTTCCTCCAGCATACGGCGGTGCTCCTGCAGGCTTTCCGTGATCATTAGGGCAGCCTTGACTGCGTCTCGGCCCGCCTGGCCGTCGACGGCCGGCCTTTCGCCGTTACGGACACAGTCGATGAAGGCAGCAACTTCCTGGGCCAGGGCATCCGCCTCTTCGAAACTGAATTCCTCCGTCTCGATGTTAGGGATGCCCGGAAACATCTCACCCTCTCCCTTGCGCCGTGAGGTCACTTTGCGCTGGGCCAGGTCGGCAACGAGATATGTATCCGGCTGGAATATGCGCATGCTGCGTTCGGTCTTCAGGCTGACCCGGCTGGCCGTCAGATTGGCGGCGCAGCCCGAGGCGAAACCAAGTCGAGCGGAGACGATGTCCTCGCCTTCCGAGACCACCGCCGCGCCCACCGCGTCTACCGAGATCAAGGGGGCGCCCACCAGGGCGGTGATCAGATCGATATCGTGGATCATCAGGTCCAGCACCACGTTCACGTCCTTGGCCCGGGGCTGGAATGGTGCGATCCGGTTGGCTTCGATGAACAGAGGCTTGGTGACGCGTTCGGCGAGAGCGAAATAGGCCGGCGAAAATCGTTCCAGATGGCCGACCTGTAGGGTCAGGCCACGACTTTCGGCGGAGGCGATCAACGCCTCGGCGCTCTCAACACTTTCCGTGATCGGCTTCTCCACCAGCAGGTGGATATCCATTTCAAGCAAGGCCTGGCCGACCTCATGATGCAGACTGGTGGGTACGGTGAGGGAAGCGGCATCCACCAGACCCGCCAATTCGCGGAAGTCCGTCAGGGCGCGGCAGCCATATTGGCCGGCGACCTCTGCACACCGATCCGAATCCGCGTCCACAACGGCGACAAGCTCGGCCCCCTCCAACGCTGCGTACTTCGCCGCATGCAGTTTGCCGAAATGACCGACACCGACGACCGCGACCCGCATAAGACGCCTCCTAAATCCTGACGGCGGCGAAGTCGGCCATGATGCCGTCGAACCGGGCCTTGGTCATGGCCTCGGTTTCGGGATGAGTGAAAATATGCACCCGATTGGCACGGATGCCGTCGAGGACCATGTCGCCGACTTCGCGGGGGTCCATGCCGTTTTCGACCAATTGAGCGATATTCGCCCTCCGCTCCGGATCGGTCTGCTCCGGCGTTTCCGGTCGCAAGGCGTCCGGACGATTGCGGTCACTCTCGGTAATGCGAGTCTTGACCCAGAACGGGCACAGGACGGACGCACCGATAGCACTGCCTTCCAGTTCTGCCGCCAGAACCTCGGTCATGGCGACGACGGCGAATTTGGTGGCGCAATAGGGGCCCATGCCAGGCAGAGTGAACATACCGGCGATAGAGGCAGTGTTGACAATATGGCCGTCCTCGCCATGCGCCTTCATGTGCGGCAGGAAGGCTTGGATACCATGTACCACGCCCATCAAATTGACACCGATGATCCATTCCCAGGATTCCGGTTTCACGTCATCTATCATGCCGCCGGCGCCGATACCGGCGTTGTTACAGACCACGTGCACGTTGCCGAAGCGATCAATGGTGCGTTGGGCGGCGGCCTTGACGGCAGCGGCATCGGAGACGTCGCAGACCACGCTGTCGATGCGGTTGTCGGCGCTGGCCAGTACCTCCATGGTCGTTGCCAATGCCTCTTCCTCGACGTCTGCCAGCATAACGTTGGCGCCTTCGTCCAGCAAAGCCCGCACCATGCCGAGGCCGATGCCGCTGGCGGCTCCGGTCACGAATGCGGTGCGGCCTTGAAAATCCTGCATAATTCTGTTCCGTTTCCCATACTGGTTGCTGGGTGGATGCCTACCTCATGGCGGCTTTCCGGCATAGGGCAAAATTCATCGGGGGCAAAAATGATAAAGAAACGGCCGTTCGGCAGCACCGGCCTCGAGGTTTCCGAGCTTATCTTAGGCGCCGGTTACGTCGGCGGCATCGTCATCCATGCTGACGACGACACCCGCCGCACCTTGATCCGCCGGTTGCTGGACGCGGGGATCAACTGGATCGATACGGCGGAAAGCTATGGCCAGGGCAAGTCCGAAGAGGCCCTGAGTTGGCTGATGGCGGAATTGCCAGAGGACGATCGTCCCTACATCTCCACCAAGTTCCGGCTCGACCCCGCCCGCCTTGACGATATTCCTGGCCAGATCGAGCGGTCGTTGGCGGGCAGTCTGGATCGGTTGGGCATGGATCGGGTCGATCTCTATCAATTGCACAATCCGCTCGGCCAGGATGGTTTCGAGATCGGCCATGTGCTGGGGGAGGGCGGGGTCTGTGATTGCCTGGACAAGCTCAAGGCACAGGGCCTGTTCGACCACATTGGTTTCACTGCACTAGGTGATGCGGATCAATGCAAGCAACTGATCGCCTCGGGCCGCGTCGCCTCGGCCCAGGTCTATTACAATCTGCTCAATCCGTCCGCCGGGCGCTCGGTGCCGGGTAATTGGTCGACCACGGACTTTGGCAATCTGATCGCCATCGCCCAAGAGCATGGCGTTGCGGTCATGAACATCCGAATCTTTGCCGGGGGCGCATTGGCAGCGCCTGAGCCCCACGGCCGGGAGGCGCCCATCACCCACAATGCAGCCGTTGCCCTGGAGCACAACCGTGCCGAAACCCTGCTTGCCGCCCTGCCGCCAGGCCAAGGCAGCCGTGCCCAGGCGGCGCTGCGCTTTGGTCTCGCACATCCAGGCATTTCCTGCATCGTGTTGGGTCTGGCGGAACTGTCGCATTTGGAAGAAGCGCTGGCAGGCGCTGCCATGGGGCCGATGGCCGATGACGTCATAGCCGGCTTGCAGCCGGTCTGGGAAAGTGATTTCGCCTGAGGAAGGCTAGCAGACCGAGCAGTTTTCCCGGGCGTCCTGGATCATGGCTGTCAGGCGGTCATAGCTGACGGCGCCCGGGGCCACTTGTTCCCCCACCACAACAGTGGGTGTGCCGCGGATGCCCATGGCCGTAGCAAGGTCCCTGTTGGCGGCAATGGTGGCCTCGATTTCAGGCTTTTCCATATCCGCCTTCAGACGCGCCACATCCAATCCCACATCCTCGGCGACTTGAAAGATTGCATCCTCTGTCAGGCCCCTCCGCAGGCTCATGAGCGCATTGTGATATTCGAGGTACTTGCCCTGCATCTTGGCGGCCAGGGCGGCGCGGCTGGCGACCACCGAAACTTCGCCCAGAATGGGAAATTCCTTGAACACAAAGCGCACCGTATTGTCGGTCCGCAATAGGCGCACGACATTGGGCAGGAAGCGTTTGCAAAAGCCGCATTGGTAGTCGAAGAACTCCACCACGGGAATCTTTCCGGTGGGGTTGACGATATAGTCATTGGCGGAGGCGAAAAGCGCTTTGCGATGGGTCTTGATGGCGCTCAGTCGCTGCCGCTGCTCCGCTTCCTGTTGGCGCTGCTCCAACTTGCGCATGACTTCAACCATCAGTTCGGGGTTGTTCAGCAGGTAATTGCGAATGATCTTCTCGATCCGCTCGACTTCCGGATCCTTGGACTGCTGGGCGGACGCCAATGTTGGCAGAAAGATGGCGGCCGTCAGGCTGAGGATCAGACAGATGCGGCGGAAGATTACGAATGCCATGGTTGCCCCGTTTCGGCTGGTGGCGGAAATTGGCGGAATATTGGTCTGGGTGGTGGTTATAGGCAAGTCCCCATCCCCAGAATTCACGTAACTGTGCGTACGCGATCGACGGCGGCCAGCCAGGCATTGTACAGGCTGTCCCGTTCTTGGGCCGGCATTTTCGGTGCGAAGCCCCGCTCGCGCCGCCACTGACCGGCGATCACATCAATGGAAGGGTAGACCGATGTTTTCAGTCCGGCCAGGTAAGCTGCGCCCAGGGCCGTTGTTTCCGTAACAGCGGGCCGGTCCACGGCCACATCCAAGATGTCGGCCAGGAACTGCATCAGCCAATCGTTCCCCACCATGCCGCCATCGACCCGTAGAATATCCAAGCTCAGATCCGTGCCGGCGGCATCCTTTTGCATAGCCAACAACAAATCCCGTGTCTGATAGCAGACGGCTTCCAGCCCGGCGCGGACAATATGGGCAATGCCGCTGTCGCGGGTCAGGCCCAGGATGGCGCCCCGTGCCTCGGCATCCCAATAGGGCGCGCCAAGGCCGGTGAAGGCAGGCACCATGATGACGCCGCCGGTATGGGAGAGGCTTTCGGCGAGTGCTTCCGAATCCGGTGCAGTAGCAATCAGTTGCAGACCATCGCGCAGCCATTGCATGGCGGCGCCGGCCACGAAGATGCTGCCTTCCAAGGCATAGGTGACCTCACCGTCCAGGCGGTAGGCCACGGTGGTCAGCATACGATTTTCGGACCTCACCGCCTCTGTTCCCGTGTTCAGCATGACGAAACAGCCCGTACCATAGGTGGATTTGATCATGCCGGGTCGGAAACAGGCCTGCCCCACGGTTGCGGCCTGCTGGTCCCCGGCGATGCCGGCGATGGCCACGGGGGCGCCAAACAGTTCGTTCGCCGTCGTGCCAAAATCGGCAGCGCTGTCACGGACCTCCGGCAACAGGCTCAAGGGAATGTCGAACAGCCCGCACAGCTCTTCATCCCAGCATTGCCTGTGAATGTCGAACAGCATCGTGCGAGATGCGTTGGTGGCATCCGTGGCATGGACGGTGCCCGCGGTCAGGTTCCACAAAAGCCAGCTATCGATGGTGCCGAAAGCCAATTTACCCGCCGCCGCCAAGTCGCGGGCGCCGTCCACGTTGTCCAACAGCCAGGCAACTTTGGTGGCGGAAAAATAAGGATCGACGATCAAGCCGGTTCGCGCCTGTATCAGAGCGTCATCGCCATTCCGGCGCAGACGCTCGCACATATCGCTTGTGCGTCTGTCCTGCCAGACGATGGCATTGTGGATCGGTTGGCCCGTATCCCGATGCCATATGACAGTGGTTTCGCGCTGATTTGTGATACCGATGCCGGCCAGCTGGCCCACTGTTGCCGCCGCCTGTTCCAGCGCCTCCTGCGCGGTTGCCAGGGTGTCCTGCCAAATTACGGATGCGTCATGCTCCACTTCGCCCGGGCTTGGAAAAATCTGTGGCAACTCCCGCTGCGCGACGGCGCGGATCGCGCCCGTTTCGTCAAATAAGATTGCGCGGCTTGACGTGGTGCCCTGATCGAGGGCCAGGATGAACGTATCCGCACTCATCGACGTTTCTTTTGCTTTGCTGCCTGCTGAGCCGCAGCCTTGAGGTCCTGGGCCCGCAGCCAGCCCGGCGTGCCTTTCTTCAATGTCCGTTCGGCTCGAGCCGCCTGTCCGATGGCATCACCGTATTTGCCGATCAGGAAATAGCGTTCCGCGGTGGCCAAGGAGGCGTGAGCTATGTCGCCCTGGCGGCCATAAGCCATGCCCAGCCAGCGCCAGGCCGAAGGGTTGGAGGGATCCAGGCGGACGGCCTTGCGCATGTTGTCTACTGCTGCCGCCACGTGACGGTCGGATTCCACCGACACCTGGGCTTGCCCCAAGCCGATCCGCAGCAGCACGCTGTTAGGCGCCAGTTCAACCGCCTTTTCGTATGGAGCAACGGCGGCATCGGGGTTTCCGCTCTCCAAGTGAATCTGACCATGGAACTCGTGGAAATAGGCATCATCCGGGTATTCAGCCAACAGTCCCTGGATCAGTTCAAGGGCTTTTGCCGTATTCCGTTTTCGATGATTGGCGATCGACCTGGCGTAGCGACTTGGCAGGCTGTTATCGGTCTTGGGGTAGGTGCGAAACGTCTCGGCCGAGCCGCGCAGGAAGCCAATGAGCTTCGCGCGCATGCGTTGGTGGCGGATGACGAATTCGGGCCGTTCGGGTGCATCGCCATAGGGCGATCGGGCCACCGCCGCCCGTATGGTGTCGATCCGTTCCCGGGTCAGTGGATGGGTGCGAACATAAGGATCCTGGCTGGAGGTTAGGAGCGCCTCCTGATCGCCGAGCTTCTCGAAGAACTGCAACATGCCGCGTGGCGATTGCCCTGTTTCGGCGAGAATACTAAGCGCGGCCTGGTCGGCGGAACTCTCCTGAACCCGGCTGTATTTCAGGAACGAGCGCTGGGCGATTTGCACACCGCCGGCGGCGATGGCAGATCCGGCCTGGCCGGAACCGGCGATAGCCGCCGCCGCACCCAGCACGAAGGCCATTATGGATTGAGCCGAGGCGTCGCGCAGGGCGTCTTGGGTTCGGGCCAAGTGGCCACCGGTAATATGCCCGGTTTCGTGAGCCATGACGCCGATCACCTGGTTGGCACTTTCAGAGGAAATCAAAAGGCCGGTATTAATGAATATCCTTTGCCCGCCGGCAACGAAGGCGTTGAGAGATGGATCCTTGACCAGATGAACGCGCACTGCCGAAGGGTCCAAGCCGGCGACGGCGAACAGTGGTGTCCCGTAGAGACGGATGGTATCTTCGATCTCCGCATCGCGGATGAAGGAAACCCTGCGCGCCTGGGCCGGGTCGGGCCAGGCTGAAAGCGCCAAGAAAGAAAGCAGTAATAGTCCGATTATGTACCGCAAGCCCACCGCTCCAATTCTACATCGTAAGCAAACTAGGTTCCGGGCCCGGCCGCGTCAACGCGGCGTCCTGGCAGCCGCATTCTTGGCCCTGGCGGCCTGCAGCAGTCCTGCGCCGCAGGTTGGCGAAATCGGTGCTGTCGAAGGCTTCCTGGGCGCCGCAATCACAGAGGAACCGCGCGCCGCTCTGATCGCCCGGGATGCGCTCTCGGCCGGGGGAACGGCAGCTGACGCGGCGACAGCCGCCTATTTTGCGATGACCGTGACCTATCCTGTTGCCGTGGGCCTGGGCGGTGGCGGCGTGTGTCTCTATTACGACCATCGAACCAACAAAACCGAGACGCTGGATTTCAGGGCCGGGCGGGCGGCGGCCGGCGGATTGATTGCGGTGCCGGGTGCCTTGCGTGGCATGGCGCTGCTGCACAGCCGCTATGGCCGGCTGCCCTGGGCTCAATTGGTGGCACCGGCCGAGACGCTGGCCCGCTTTGGCCATCAGATCAGCCGCGCTTTTGCCAGGCGCCTGGGGCCGCAGGCGGAACGGTTGAAGAAAAATTCCGCCGCCGCGGATATCTTCCTTCGCGCCGACGGTCAGCCTCTGATGGAGGCGGAGACCGTGAAACAAGTAGCCCTGGCGTCCACGCTGACGCGCATTCGGACGAAAGGCGTCAGCGATCTTTATGGCGGCCAGGCTGGCCGGCAGATGTTGCAGACAAGCGTTGATCACGGCGGCAAGGTCACGATGGGCGAATTGCGCAAATTTCGTGCAAAATGGCGGGAAACCGTGGCGAGACCCATTGGCAACCACATACTGCATCATCCCCAACTTGGACAGAATGCCGGCAAGGCCGAACGTCTCACCGATTTGATGGCAAAGGCGCCGGCCAGTGCCATCCAGGTTTTCGATCCAGCGGAGTTATCCGGGCGGGTGGACCGAGGCGAAGCGGCTGTGGTGGTCGGAGACAGTTTCGGGTCCTCGGCGGCGTGTGTCTTCCAGATGAACGGCGCCTTCGGAAGCGGGGTTTTGGTGCCCAACACAGGAACATTTCT
This sequence comes from uncultured Rhodospirillaceae bacterium, assembly GCA_964344935.1. Lineage (GTDB taxonomy): Bacteria > Pseudomonadota > Alphaproteobacteria. The sequence continues at coordinate 101,163 of CAYFPL010000002.1, read as the reverse complement.
GGCACAAGGGCCCGTTGAAGGTTCCTTCGGCGATAGCGGATATCCCATGCCGTTGCTGGGGGTCAACGAGAACATCAACCAAACCGTGATGGCGGTGGCCGGCTCGGGCGGGCCTCACGGCGCGCTTTCGGGGGCAGCGATCAGCCTGGGGGTCATGGACAAGGATCAACCTTTAAACGCAGCAATGGCTGCCTTGGATGCCGCCAAAGCAGGCGGTCTGGTCCAAGCCTTGTGGTGCCCCGGAGGAATTCGTCGAACACCGAAAAGTTGCCAGTTCGCGACCGATCCCCGGGCCTTTGGCCTAGCCGCTTTTGACAGATTCTGAGGCCGCCATGAAAATCTCCAAGCGAGGATCCATTGCGCCGTTCATCGTTATGGACGTGATGAAATCCGCTGCCGATCGCGAAGCGACGGGGGCGGGTGTATTGCATATGGAAGTAGGTCAGCCGTCCACATCGGCGCCCGGCGGCGTCATTGCTGCCGCAAAGCAAGCCTTAGACGATGACGTCCTCGGCTATACCTTGGCCATGGGCATTCCACCCCTGCGTGAACGGATCGCAAGGCACTATGGTGATTGCTACGGCGTCGACGTGCCGGCCGAACGCATCTGCGTTACCACCGGATCATCGGCGGCGTTCCTGCTGACTTTCCTCGCTGCCTTTGATCCTGGCGACAAGGTGGCCATTTTGCGACCGGGTTATCCCTGCTATCGAAACATCCTCGGCGCCCTCGACATCGAAGCGGTGGAGGTGCCGGTGGGTCCGCAAAGTCGATTTCAACCGACCCTGGATGCATTGGATGCCGCCGGCGGGGGGAACCTGGACGGCCTGCTTATTGCCTCGCCTGCTAATCCGACAGGTTCGATGCTGAGCGAGGTTGAATTGCAACAGATACTCGAATACTGCCGGGCAAACGAGATCCGCTACATCTCGGACGAGATATATCACCAGATTACTTACGGCGATGAGAACGTCATGGCGGGCACGGCAGCGGCCTATGACCCGGACGTGGTGGCGATCAATTCGTTCTCGAAATATTATTCCATGACCGGCTGGCGTCTGGGCTGGATGGTTTTGCCCGAAGATATGCTGCGCCCCGTCGAACGTCTGGCCCAGAACCTCTTCATCTCTGCACCCAGCCTGGCGCAGCATGCGGCGGTGGCCGCTTTCGATTGCGGTGATGAATTGGACGCCAACGTGGAACGTTATGCCCGCAACAGGGAATTGCTGCTGCGGGAGCTGCCCAAGGCGGGGCTGGACCAATTGGCGCCCGCGGATGGTGCCTTTTACATTTATGCGGACGTACGGAAATTCACCAACGATGCGGTGGCCTTTTGCGCCAAGATGCTGGACCAGACGGGCGTAGCCGCCACGCCCGGCAACGATTTTGATCCCGTCGACGGCGCGTCTTTCGTACGCTTTTCGTTTGCCGGTTCAACCGAGGATATGTCGGAAGCCAGCCGACGGCTGCAGGATTGGCTGGCGGGGCAAGAGGCCTAGAACAACCCGCGGTCGTTCGAACACGGGTTGCTCCAAGCGTTTGATCTAGAATAAACGCCCGCGCTGCCACCAGCCGCTGCGCTTGGGCTTCTCCGGTTCAGTGACCGTTTGCTCCGCGGTATCGCCGGCAGCCTGGTCCTCCGAGGCGGTGTTTTCGGTTGCATCGGGTTCAGCCTCACCATTGCCGGTTTCTTCGCCATTGCCTTCGCTCTCAATGGCCGCCGATGCCGACGGTTCGGAAGGTTCTACCGCCGCCTCGATAACACTCGGTTCCCCCTCGCTGTCCGCTGGGGCAATTTCAATACTTTCGGATACCGGGGTCGCTGCCGCCTCGGGCGAGTCTCCATCAGCATCGCTGCCGCTAGCCGTCAAACCATCCGCGGTAAAGCCGATCGGCGCCGGTGCCTCCGCTGTGGTGACGGCGCTTGGTTCGTCGCCAAACGGCAGCGCGTCCGCCGGCAAGGTGTCGTCAATAGCGGCATCGACCACAGTATTCGACCATGCCGGGCTCGTGGCATCGGCAGTCTCGGATGCTTCCGCAGGTTCCTGCGCCGCCGCATCGTCACTGGCGCCGTTGCCTTCGTCCTGCGCCTCTTGATTGGTCGGTTCGCCCTGATCGGCGCTGGACCGCCGGCGGCGGCCGCCACGCCGTCCACGGCGCCGGCGTCGGGTTTTCTCTTCGCCGTTGCCTTCGCCATCGCCGGCGGCGCCGTCTTCACGGTTCTCGTCGGTTGAGGCTTCGGCGGCTTCCGCATTGCCTGCGTCCTCGGCCTTGCGATCTTCGCCCCGGCGTCGGGAGCGCCGCCGGCGTCGCGGTTTGCGTTCCTTTGGCTTCTCGTCATCTTCGCCGGCAGCGGCTTCGGCGTCTTCGTCATCGATTTCGTTGCCAAGTGCCTCGGCATTGCGGCGCCGTTCTTGCTCGATCTCCTCGATCTCTTGCGCCGTACGGGTCTTATCTACGGTGACCCGGCAGTCAGGCGCGATCAGGGACTCGTCGCCCAGCACAAAAACCCGCATCCCGTAACGTTGTTCAATCTCCGCCAAGTGCTCACGTTTTTGGTTAAGCATATACAGAGAGACTTCGCTTGGGGCATGCACGGTCAATTGCATAGCCCGGCCCCGGATACCTTCTTCTTCGATTGCGCGAAGTACGTGCAGGGCGGTCGACTCGGTGGTCCGGACAAAGCCCGTGCCGTGGCAGACTTCGCAGGCTTTGGTCGAGGCCTCGAACAGGCTGGGACGGAGCCGCTGACGGGAAAGCTCCATCAGTCCGAAAGATGAAATCCGCCCCACTTGGATGCGGGCTCTGTCATCTTTCAAAGCTTCCTTCATGCGCCGTTCTACGGATCGGTTGTTCCGGTTTTCATCCATGTCGATGAAATCGATAACAACCAGCCCGGCCAAGTCGCGCAGCCTCAACTGACGACCAATTTCCGCCGCCGCCTCCAGGTTGGTTTTCAGTGCGGTTTCTTCGATATTGCGCTCCTTTGTGGAGCGGCCCGAATTCACATCGACGGCAACCAGGGCTTCCGTTTGAGCAAAAACCAGATAACCACCAGATTTCAGCTGCACCACGTTGGAATGCATACCGTCCAGTTGCTGCTCCACCTGATAGCGGTGCAACAGCGGAATGCGGTCGCGATAGGGCTGCACCTTCTTGGCGTGGGAGGGCATCAGCATGCGCATGAAGTCCTTGGCCACGCGGTAGCCATCCTCGCCGTCCACAAGGACCTCGTCTATGTCCTTGGCATACATGTCGCGGATCGCGCGCTTGATGAGGTCCGCTTCTTCATAGACCACGGTGGGGGCCGAGGAATTCATGGTTAGCTCACGCACACTGTCCCATAGCCGCAAGAGGTATTCGAAATCCCGGCGGATTTCGGCCTTAGTGCGGTTCTGTCCGGCGGTGCGGACGATGACGCCCATGCCTTCCGGCACGTCGAGATCGCTGACGATCTTTTTCAGTTTTCGGCGAGAGGTCTGGTTAGCAATTTTGCGGCTGATGCCGCCGCCCCGGGCCGTGTTCGGCATCAAGACGCAATAGCGTCCGGCCAAAGACAGATAGGTGGTCAGGGCTGCGCCTTTGTTGCCGCGCTCCTCCTTCACCACCTGGATCAACAGAATCTGCCGGCGTTTGATGACCTCTTGTATCTTGTAGCTGCGTCGGTTGCGGACCCGTGGCCGGGGCACTTCATCCATCGCGTCAACGGCACCGGCGGTGTCGTTGTCGTCATCGCTGTCGTCTTCATCGTCCGCGGTCTCGCTTGCGTCCGCGGCTTCTTCGGCGGCAGATTCTGACTCTGAGCCTTCTTCGCCGTCGTCGGTCGGTTGATCGCCGTCGGCGTCCTCTGCCGTCGCAGCCTCGGCATCCAGGGAGGCTTCTTCGGCTTCAGGCCGGTCGTCGTCCTCGTCGGCGTCTAACTCGCCATTGTCATTGTCATCGACCCGGTCTTCCAGGGCTGCCTGGCGTGCGGCCTCCTCAGCCTCGTCCGCCAGCAACGCCTCCCGGTCCGCGACCGGAATCTGGTAGTAGTCGGGATGGATTTCGTTGAAGGCGAGGAATCCGTGGCGGTTGCCGCCATAATCAACGAACGCCGCCTGCAGTGACGGTTCCACCCGCGTCACTTTGGCCAGATAAATGTTGCCTTTGAGTTGCTTTTTTGTGGCCGTTTCAAAATCGAAATCAACCAGTCGCTTGCCATCGACGACGACGATGCGGGTTTCTTCCGCATGCGTCGCGTCAACTAACATACGCGTCGTCATATCTATCATGCCCGCCGCCGTCCGGCATATGCATACCGGAGGCAACGGTCCCTAGTCATAGCGAAGCCGGCAAATGGGGATATCAACCCGTCAAACGGCGCGGCCCAGGGATGCAGCCCGGTGAACCATATCGAGAGGTCCGTGGCGGGCTTTCCTGCCCAGGCGATACAGCAAGGTTTCATCAACCGCACCAACGCCTTGGCCGACCAGGACGGGGATCCTTCTACCATCACCCGTTCAGCGACATGCCATCCGCACTTCGCCGAACCTGGCTTCGAATTCACCTATCCAATCCGCCAACCCAAACGCGCAGCGACGTCAGTCTCGAAACCGCGGGCCGTTTCTTTAATGGCACCAAGGCTTTCGGCTTTCGCCGCCACGCCAACGCCAAATTTCGGCGCGACGGTGACGGAACTAATACACAACGCAATGATATACGCCCCATGATCCTTTTACTCAAACAAAAATACGACCGCAGGTCATTGGCACGGAAAATTCGAGGTCAAGTCGGCTGGGGCATGGCCTTGAATGACGACATTAGATATCGTGGTTCTGCGATTCGGTACCACTAGATATGCCATGTTCACCAACCTCCGCTTGTTCGTAGCTGTTCTCGCCGCTCTTTTTTGCCTGTCAGTCAACGAGGCGCGGGCGGAAACGGCTGTTCACGACATCAGGATTGGTATCCACCGCGAAATGACACGGGTGGTGCTGGACCTCGATGCAAAGGTGGGGTTTCAGATATTCACCTTGGCCGATCCTTACCGCATCGTGGTCGATCTACCGGACATCCGCTGGCTCGTGCCTCCCGCGGTTGCCCGCCGCAAGGGGGGGCTTGTCGCGGGGTTGCGCTATGGACAGTATCAGCCAGGCAACGCCCGGGTGGTACTGGATTTGAAAAAGCCTGGAACGGTCAGCAAATCCTTTATTATTCCTGCGTCAAAAAACAATGACCCGCGGCTGGTCATCGATATCAGGCCGGCGACCAGAGCGGCCTTCCTGTCGACCTTACGCGCGCCACCAAAACAGAAGGTGCAAACGCCGCAGGTGCCCGTCGGCGCCAAGCCGAAACGCCAACCGTCGGAAAAACCACTAGTCATCCTCGACCCCGGCCATGGCGGTATCGACCCTGGCGCCATCAGCATCAATGGCGTCTTTGAGAAGAAGGTGACCCTTAGCATGGCGCGCCAGATTCGCAAGGCGATCCTGGCGCTCGGCCGCCAACGGGTGCGGCTGACACGGGTCAGGGACACATTTATTCCCCTGCGTCGGCGGGTGGCGATCGCGCGCGCGGCCGGTGCCGATCTGTTCTTGTCCATCCATGCTGATTCGATCGAAAACCGCCGCGTCCGCGGCGGCGGCATTTACACGCTATCGGAAACCGCCTCGGATAATGAAGCAGCCGCCCTAGCGGCAAAGGAAAACCGCGCCGACCTGATCGCCGGCCTCAACTTGTCGACGCACGATGACGAGGTGGCGTCGATCCTGATCGATTTGACACAGCGGGAAACCATGAACTACTCGGCCAAATTCGCCGCCACCCTGGTGCCCCAATTGAAGCAACTGATCCACATGCGCCGCAAACCCCATCGTTTTGCCGGTTTCGTGGTGTTGAAGGCCCCGGACGTCCCATCGGTGCTTATTGAACTGGGCTATCTCTCGAACCGGCAGGACGAGCGTATGCTGATGGACCGCCATTCGCGCCAGCGCATTGCCAATGCGATCGCCCGTGCGGTCGACAACTACTTCAAGGACCAGAAGCTGTAGTCGTGTATTTGAACCGGAATTTGCTGAATAAACGGTAGCCGCGCCTTGAAACTGACACATTCACGCGCTAGCTGCTACGATAAGACCATAACGAATAGGAGCTGACCGACAGCCGAATGATACGTTTTTTGGCGGTCACATTTTCGCTGTTCTTGCTGCTCGCCATGTTGGGCGGTGGGGGCAGTTTGTACGTGCTTTGGAAATTCGGCCGGGATTTGCCTGATTACAGTCAACTGGCCGACTACCGGCCGGCTGTGATGAGCCGGGTGCACGCGGGCGACGGTACCTTGATTGGCGAATTCGCTCGCCAAAGGCGCTTGTTCGTGCCCATAGCCGCCATGCCCCGGCGTGTAATCCAGGCCTTCCTCTCGGCCGAGGATAAGACTTTCTATACCCACCCCGGTATCGACTTCGCCGGCATTGCTTCGGCCCTGCTGCGCAACGCCAAGAACATCATGAGCGGCGGCAACCGCCGTCCCGTGGGCGCCTCGACCATCACCCAGCAGGTGGCGAAGAACTTCCTATTGACCAATGAGGTCTCGATCTCCCGTAAGATCAAGGAAGCCATCCTCGCTTTCCGGATCGAGCATGCCTTTTCCAAGGACCGGATACTCGAATTGTATTTGAACGAAATATACCTTGGATTGGGCAGCTATGGGGTGGCTGCCGCGGCGTTGAATTATTTCGACAAATCACTCGATGAACTAACGCTCGAGGAAACCGCCTATCTGGCGGCACTACCCAAGGCGCCGAACAACTATCACCCAATACGCAACCGGAAAGCGGCGGAGGCGCGGCGCAATTGGGTGCTTAATCAGATGGTGGGGAACAATGTAATCAGTCCCCTGGACGCCACGCGTGCATCCGATAGGGCCCTGTTGATGCGTCAGCCCGATCCGACCCGAATTCTGGACGCAGGCTATTTCGTCGAGGAAGTACGCCGGGAACTGGTCGATCGCTATGGCGAAGACCGTTTATACGAAGATGGCCTGTCCGTCAGGACCACGTTGGAGCCCAGCCTGCAGGCTATTGCCGATCGCAGCCTGCGTGCCGGGCTGGAGGCCTATGACCGCCGCCACGGCTGGCGCGGCCCCCTGGGTCGCATCGAGGATACGGAAAATTGGCTGGCGGAATTCGACAAGGTGGAGATCCCGCCAGCCATCGGTGGATGGTATATGGCCGTTGTCTTGGCGTTGCATCCTGATCGCGCTGATATCGGCTTCTCTAACGGTGTCGAAGGACAGATCCAATTGCCGCACATGGCCTGGGCCCGGGCCTGGCGCAAGGGTGAAACGCGCGGCCCTAAGGTGAGACATCCCAGAGATGTTTTGACGGTGGGCGACGTGGTGGCCGTGGCCAGTGTGCCGCCGGACGATGAACATTTCCGACCCGGCAGCTACAGCCTGCGTCAGATTCCCGCCATCAATGGTGCCCTTGTGGCCATGGACCCTCATACCGGTCGGGTTCTCGCCATGGCGGGGGGCTATTCCCACGCAGCCTCGCAGTTCAACCGGGCCACCCAGGCCAGACGCCAACCTGGCTCCGCCTTTAAGCCTTTCGTCTACGCGGCGGCTTTGGAGAATGGCTTCACGCCGTCGTCGCTGGTCCTTGATGCGCCTTTCGTCATCGACGCCGGTCCGGGCCAAGGAAAATGGAAGCCGGCCAACTACACCAAGCGATTTTATGGAGCCTCGACCCTTCGCCTTGGTATCGAGAAGTCCCGCAACCTGATGACCGTGCGCCTCGCCAACTATATCGGCATGGAAAAGGTGGTCGAATATGCCGACCGTTTCGGCATCATGTCGGATATGCCGCGCCTGTTGCCAATGTCGCTTGGTGCGGGTGAAACCACGCTGCTGCGATTGACCACGGCCTATGCCATGTTGGTCAACGGTGGCAAGCAGGTGGTGCCGACCCTGATCGACCGCATTCAGGACCGCCGAGGCCGAACTGTATTCCGTCACGATGAGCGGGCCTGTCCGGGCTGCGTATCATCAGGCTGGCATGAACAGCCCACGCCCGCGATCCCGGATCCGCGGGCCCAGGTGATCGAACCCGGCACCGCCTATCAGCTCGTCTCGATGCTGGAAGGTGTGGTCCAAAGGGGGACCGGCATCCGTATCAGGGCGGTAGGAAAACCACTTGCCGGCAAGACCGGTACCACGAACGAGAGCCGCGATACCTGGTTCATGGGCTTCTCGCCGGACCTTGCCGTGGGGATCTACATCGGTTTCGACACGCCGCGCAGCCTGGGCCGGCGCGAGACCGGAAGCTCGGTTGCGGTGCCTGTGTTCCGCGACTTCATGGCCGAGGCCCTGGCCCGGCAGCCTGGCATCCCTTTCCGCATACCGCCGGGGATTCAATTGGTCCGTATCGCTTCGGCCACCGGTCTGCCGGCGGCCCCAGGCGATAGGAAGGTGGTGCTGGAGGCGTTCAAGCCAGGCACGGTTCCGACAAATTCCGGTCCGGTACTTGACGGCACCCTGGCGGCGGAGGCAATTAGCGAGGGCAGGCGGGCCGGCACGGGCGGTCTGTACTGAACGCCAGCAACCAGTCAGTGTAAGTAATCGTACCGGAGAGATTTCATGCGTGCCGAAAGCCAGGCCCTTGCAGACGAGATCGGTCAGAATCTGGCCCTTCTAAGGAGGCATCTTTGACTGGGATGTTTCCCTCAAGCGTCTCGACGAACTGAACAAACTGATCGAGGATCCGAGCCTCTGGGATGATGCGTCCAGGGCACAGAAACTGATGCGTGAACGCACCTACCTGGACAATAGCATCAACGGCCTGCGCGACATGGAAGGCGAACTGGCCGACTGCCTGGAATTGATTGAAATGGGCGAGGCCGAAGGCGATGACGATATCGTCGTTGAGGCCGAGCAGCAGCTGGCGGAACTACGCGCCAAGGCGGATCGGTTGCGCCTTGAATCCATGTTGTCGGGCGAGGCCGACGGCAACAATTGCTATTTGGAGATCCATGCCGGCGCCGGCGGTACAGAATCCCAGGACTGGGCGGAAATGCTGCTGCGCATGTATTCCCGGTGGAGCGACCAGCGCAAGTTCAAGAGCGAATTGGTGGAGGCCAGCGCCGGCGAGGAAGCAGGACTGAAATCCGCCACCCTGCACGTGCGCGGCGCGGATGCCTATGGTTGGATGAAGACCGAAAGCGGTGTCCACCGTCTGGTACGCATCTCGCCCTTCGACAGCGCCTCCCGCCGGCATACATCCTTTGCATCCGTCTGGGTCTATCCGGAGATCGACGAGGATTTCGAGGTGGAGATCAACGAGGGCGATTTGCGCGTGGACACCTATCGGGCATCAGGCGCGGGCGGTCAGCACGTGAATACCACTGACAGTGCAATCCGCATCACCCACGAACCCACCGGTATCGTCGTGCAGTGCCAGGCGGAACGCTCTCAGCACAAGAACCGCGCCGCCGCCATGAACATGCTGAAAGCTCGACTCTACGAAGCGGAATTGCAAAAACGCGAGGCCGAGAAACAGGCCATCGAGGACGAAAAAACCGACATCGGCTGGGGCCATCAGATCCGCAGCTATGTCCTCCACCCTTATCAGATGGTCAAGGATCTACGCACCGGCGTCGAGCGCGGCGACGCCCAGCGGGTGCTGGACGGCGATCTGGATCGATTCATGGAGGCCTCCCTTGCCGCCCGCCTAGGCGGCGAGAGTGGTGCGGCCCAGGACGGCGGCGAGGAATAGCCTGCGTGGAACGGTTCTAGGCCGTCCCTAGAAGGTTACGACGCTTCTGATCGACTTGCCCTCGTGCATCAGGTCGAAACCTTCGTTGATCTGATCCAGGGGCATGGTGTGGGTAATCAGGTCGTCGATATTGATCTTTCCGTCCATGTACCAATCCACGATTGTTGGCACCTGGGTGCGGCTCTTGGCACCGCCGAATGCGGTGCCCCGCCAGACCCGGCCGGTGACCAATTGGAACGGACGGGTGTTGATCTCCTGGCCAGCGCCGGCGACGCCGATAATGATGCTCTCACCCCAGCCTTTGTGACAGCATTCAAGCGCCTGACGCATGACTTCCACATTGCCGATGCATTCAAAGGAATAGTCGGCACCGCCCTTGGTCATTTCCACCAAATGAGCCACCAGATCACCGCCAACCTCCGCCGGATTGACGAAGTGGGTCATGCCGAATTTTTCCGCCAGATCCCGTTTGCCGGCATTGATATCGACGCCGATGATCATGTCGGCACCTACCATTCGGGCGCCCTGGATGACATTGAGGCCGATACCGCCCAGGCCGAAGACAACCACGTTGGCGCCGGCCTCCACCTTGGCGGTGTTGATTACGGCGCCGATCCCCGTCGTGACACCGCAGCCGATGTAACAGACTTTGTCAAAGGGCGCATCAGAGCGGATTTTCGCCAGGGCGATTTCCGGCACCACGGTGTATTGCGCGAAGGTAGATGTGCCCATGTAGTGAAACACCTGATCGCCGCCTAGGCTGAACCGCGAAGAGCCGTCGGGCATTAGCCCCTGGCCTTGGGTTTCGCGGATGGCGCCGCACAAATTAGTCTTGCCCGAAAGGCAAAATTCGCATTGCCGGCATTCTGGTGTGTAGAGGGGGATGACGTGATCGCCGGGCTTCAACGAAGTGACGCCTTCGCCGACCTCGACCACCACACCGGCGCCCTCATGGCCCAGGATGGCAGGAAACAGACCTTCCGGGTCGTCGCCGGACAGGGTAAAGGCATCTGTGTGGCAGATGCCGCTGGCCTTGATTTCCACCAAGCACTCGCCGGCCCGAGGGCCATCCAATTGCACCGTTTCGATGGTCAGCGGCGCACCCGCTTTATGCGCTACGGCAGCCCGTACATCCATAGTCCTGATCTCCCCTCACTACGAAGCCATTTGTTTCACTTTAACAAGCCAAACAGGGCTCGGTCGACGGCATGTAGGCAGAAAAATTGGCGAAGAACGAAGAAAATTCCGTCAGTCCGTACGTCGATCGGGAAGCCGGTATGCCGGGATAAGCCCTTCTGCACACCAAAGAGGCGATCTTGCATCAGGGCGACAATGTTACAATTTCAATCGCCTACGTGATGATTGTCTAATGCAAACAACAGTTTTCCGCTATTCCGGCATTGCGTGAAGACAAGGGATAGTGTCTGAAAGTGTTACAAAGAGACTACAAAATGATTACTTAGGAATTCGGTAACCTGTAGACAAACTCTGTCTACTAGGATTGCGTGTTAATAAATTTTCTCGGCGTGTTAACTAATTATTATTCCTTCTATGGCGATAATCCACAAGTCAACGCGGAATTGAACGGACTTTGTCGTCGTCCAAACCTCAGTTTCGTGGATGCGTGTCGATGATGTTGAACCGTTGTTTGTCGCAAAGCGCATGGTTCAAGTTGTCGGGAGCGGAATTCGAAGCCATGTTCCCTGTACACAGTGTCCGAGTAGCGTAAATGAGTAGCGTAACCCTAATGAGTATCACATTGGCTTCGTCACCCATTTGGGAGCCGCTCCCGACGCCTTCCATCGGCGGCATGCGTGTTTCGTATTTACGGTTCGCCGTCGGTGACGGTTCGGGCCGATGTGGAAGGGAAGAGTCATGTTACGAATTGTGATCGTCGTCGCCGCTTTAGGGATCGCAATGGTACCCGGTCTGGCGCAAGCCCAGCAGATGCCCTGCGCCGAACGGGACCTGATCCTGTCGAAACTGGGCCAGGACTATGCCGAACAGCCGGTCTCCTTGGGCCTCTCCAGCACCGGCACATTGGTGGAAATACTTGCGTCTGAGAGCGGCAGTTGGACCTTGATCTACACCCGGCCTGATGGCCCGTCCTGCGTCATCGCCACCGGCGAATCCTGGAAGAACATCACCCAACAGCCCGAACTTCCCGCTACCATTTCCGAACAGCGCCAGGACTCTTACGGCTCGTTCAACGGCTGAGTTTTCGCTAGCCGTATTTTGCATCCGAATCCTGGCGGTGACGGATACTTCTTAGCGGTCGGCGGAGTTCCGCCGGGCCGACCTCTCCTGGTCGATTTCACAATTCCTCCACGTTCAATTCCTGTGCGTTCACGACCCATTAGGCATCGAACCTGAAATGGGTTAGGTGTTTGCCGGGTTGTTATTGCCTGACGCGCGGTGTCCAGTTTACCCCGTGCCTCGGAATTTGATGGCAAGGGAGATGTTCGTGGAAATGTCTGCAGAAGAACGGGCCCGGCGCCTTCACCAGGATGCCTTGGTCTGTGATATGACGCTGCCGTGGCGAGCGCCGGGGCGGCCGGAAATTCAAGCCGGGCTGCCTGAGAGGCTGCTGGTGGGCGGGGTTGATTTCGTCAGCTTTACCGTGGCCACGGACGATCACGACATGACGGCCGCGGTCAATGCCATTGCCGAAGAGCGGGCCCGTATCCTCGGTGCGCCCGAACGTTTCGTTCTGGTGGAAAGCGCCGACGATGTGCGGCGCGCAAAGGCGGAGGGGAAGCTGGCCATCGGGCTGCATTTCCAGGGCACCATGCCGATCGGCCGGAACCTAAACCTGGTGGAGGTCTTTTACCGTCTGGGCATCCGACACATGCTGATGGCCTATAACCAGAAGAACCTGGTGGCGGATGGCTGCCACGAGTTGACGGACGCCGGCATCAGCCGTTTCGGCATCGAATTGATCGCCGAGATGAACCGGGTCGGCATGTTCGTCGATGTGGCGCATACGGGCTACCGCTCCTCAATGGAGGTCATTGAACATGCGGATGGGCCCGTAATCTGCAGCCACGGCAATATCCAAGCCCTTTGGCAACATGCGCGCTGTTGCCGGGATGACCAGATCAAAGCTATTGCCGGGACGGGCGGCGTCTTTGGCCTGACGGGGCTGGGCATCTTCATGGGTGACAACGATGCCTCTGTCGAACGCTACTGCGAACAGATCGATTATGCCGTCCAGCTTGTCGGCTCACGCCATGTGGGCTTCGGCTTCGATTATATGTACGACATGCCCACACTGACAGCGTTGGCGGCAAAGATGGCCAGCAAATGGCCCACCGACGGCGGCTATACGCGCCAGGATATCAAGCAATTGGAGCCGGAAAGTATTCCCCAAATCACCGAGCATTTATTGCGCCGGGGCTACGGCGATGAGGACATCCGCCAGATCCTCGGCGGGAACTGGCTGCGGTTAATGCAGGAAGTGTGGAAATGAAGGGGCTTCCTTCGCCGAACGGTTATGTATAATCAAACTCATTAGGGGAGGACACCATGACAGCGATCGCACCGGAAACATTTGCTTATCCGCAGGCTTGGACGGCGGCTGACTTCGAGAGTGTGGATAGCATTGCGTTTCAGTTGACGCCGGCCCATATCGCGGCATTGGAATCCTGCCTGGCATCCGTCAAGGATCAGGGGCTGGGTCTGAGCGAGATTACGATCGAGCATTTCCGCCATCCCGACCTGGACGAAGATCTGGCGCAACTGCAACAGGAAATCCTGTTCGGCCGGGGCATCGTTGTCCTGCGCGGCCTGCCGGCGGACCGCTACGATGCCGATGACATGGCCAAGATGTATTGGGGTATCGGCACTCATTTGGGCATCGCCGTCTCGCAAAGCGCCCTGGGCGATGTCCTGGGCCATGTCCAGGATCTGACCAAGCCGGGCGAGGAAGAGGAGGCGCGCGGCTATACCTCGGCCCGGGAGTTGCGCCTGCATACGGATCTGGCCCAGATCGCAGGACTGTTCTGCTATCGCCCGGCGGCAGCAGGTGGTGTTTCGGTGGTTACCTCCGCGTTGGCTATCCACAACCAGGTTGCCGCCGAGCATCCGGAGTACCTGCCGATCTATTACCGCGGTTTCCCCTATCATCGCCGCGGCGAGCAGGCCCCCGACGCCGAACCCGTCACGCCCCACGCGGTGCCGGTATTTTCGAAGTTGAACGGCAACACTTCCGTCTTCTACGTTCGCGAAATCCTGCAGAACGCCGCTGTGGAGCGGGGCGTGCCGCTGACGGACGAAGAGGTGGCGGCGCTGGATTTCTTCGATGCCTGCGCCCGCGACAATGCCTATCGCTTCCGTTTGGAGCAGGGCGATGTGCTGTTGATGAACAACCGGACCACGTTGCATGCCCGCACGAAGTTCGAGAACGGCGATACGGAAGCCGGCCAGCGCCACCTTATGCGCCTGTGGCTCGATGTGCCTGGCAAGCGCCCGGATGTGCCCGAAATCCAGCTCTATGATAATGAAGGCGGCCGTAGCGGCATCGACCCGCAGGAAGGCCAGATACGCGCTCCGGCCCATTTCCGCCGCATGACGGGGTAAATTGCGAAGTCTCATAAGGCGAAATCGGCCAGATTTCGCTTGAGGGTTTCCGTCCAATCTTGATAAACGGTGCCGTTTCAATACGTATGATTAGCTTTGAACGGCAGTAGGGCAGTTATGGCGACCAAATCCAAGACCGACACCAAGTCCAAGAAGACCGAGAATTCCACGTCTTCCGGCAGCGAAACATCCAAAACGGAAACCTCATCGACGAAGACCGAGGCCGCCACCGACAGCGGCGGCAAATCCTCGTCGGGTTCCACCGCCAGCCGGCCGATATCCTATTTCTCCTCCGTCTCCACCGACGACTACAGGTCCGGTTGGGACGGCATCTTTGGCAAAGACGCCAGCAAACCCAAGCCTAAGACCCGAAAGCCCGTCCGCAAGACGGTCAGCAAACTGCCCCTGACGATCACCCTCGATGGTGACGACCTTGATGCCGACGTTCGGGCTCAACTGGAGGAGGTCTTTAGGAAGCAGATCAAAAAGAAACGCCTGAACTACGACAAGCTATCCGGCAACGGCCAGGTCAGCCTGCAGGTCTCCTGCCGTATATCCGGCGGCTAGGGCGTCATGCATCTTATTAGATGCATAAAGTTGATCTAGTAGTAGAACAACAGAGACAGCGCCAAGAGGGCCGCGGCCCAGAGTACCATGCTGCCCGTCGGCCAAGTCCGTGCCAGGATGCCATGGGGGCCGTGGGTGTTAAAGATGCGCCGCAGAAAGAAACGCAACACCGCCTTCGTGTCATCGACCATGATGCCCCAGACCTCACCGCCGGTCCGTAATGCCCAGCGGACAAGCCGTGGTGCGAGCCAGCGATAGCTGAAATCGAAATCCAGAACAGTTGAACGCAGCTCCGGCGGATAGAGCCCGGTGCGTTGTAACGTCGCGAAAGCAAGTCCGGAGAAGACAAGGAGTTGCAGCATGGTCACCACGTGGCTGGTGGTATAGGGGACATAGTCCACGGGAAAGGGCAGCAAGGCATACAGGGGGGCCGGGTAGACGCCGATGGCAATGCACAAGAATGCGGCGATCCCCATGGCCAGTAGCATATTAAAGGGCGCTTCCTTCGGTCGCTTGCCGGAATCGTGGGCGAAGAAGGCAAAGAACGGGATCTTGATGCCGGAATGATGGAACACGCCGGCCGAGGCGAACAGCAGGATCAGGAAGGGGATGACATAGCCTTCCTCGGCGACCGCCGTTAATACCATCGACTTTGTGACGAAGCCGCTGAACAGTGGGAAGCCGGAAATGGCTGCGCCGCCGACGATACAAAATCCGGTGGTCCACGGCATGGTCTTGTACAGCCCGCCAAGTTCCGAGCCCTTGGCCGTGCCGGTACGGAACAACACCGCGCCCATGGTCATGAACAACAGCGCTTTGTAGATAATATGGGCAAAGGCGTGACTGACCGCGCCATTGATGGCCAGGGTGGTGCCAATGCCCACGCCGGCCACCATGAAGCCCAACTGGTTGTTCAAGCTATAGGCCAGGACCCGGCGCAAGTCGTTCTCGATCACCGCATAGAAGATGGGGAAGGCCGTCATGGTGACGCCGATCCAGATCAGGATTTCAGTGCCGGCAAAGCCGCGCGCCAGGGCATAGACCGCTAATTTCGTTGTAAAGGCGCTAAGGAAAACCGTACCGGTGACCGAGGCCTCCGGATAGCCGTCCTGCAACCAGTTGTGCAGCAGGGGGAAAGCGCATTTGATGCCAAATGCGAGCATGATCAACAAACCGCCGGGGCTTTCCAGACCGATATTGTTGAAGGCGACGGACCCGGTGGCATTGGCCTGCAGCGCAGCGCCGGACAGCAAGAGTACGCCCGAAACCATATAGATCAGTAGACAACGCAAACCGGCTTTGAAAGATCGATCGGTCCGGGCCGCCCAAATCAGGAATACGGCCGCGATCGCGGCAACTTCCCAATAGAAGAACAAGGTGATCAAGTCGCCGGCGAAGGTCGCGCCGATGGCGGCGCCCACATAAACCATGGCGGTGGATTTTTCCAACCGATCGTCGTTGTGCCAGGCGAAAATGACCCCCAGGATCGCCGCGATATAGAAAATGTAGCCAAAGATCAGGCTGAGCTTGTCGACGCGGACATGGGTCTGCTCGTAGCCAAACATAGTGATGGCGCCGAAGCTGCCGGTATCAAGGCTGATTAATTGCGCAAGACCGAGAATAGGCAGCAGCAACGTGTAGGCCGAGCGCACATGACCTTTCAGGAACGGCACCAGCACGGCGCCGATAATCAGCAGCAGGCCGGGCGGGAACTCAGCGATCATAATAGTCCTCGTCGCGCATCAGGACCTTACGCATCTCGCGCGCCACCAGCACCAGGGCGAAGGAGACGCCAAACCCGAACAGGCCGAAGAAGCCGAACCAGTTCTCGAACTCGAACACGACATGCTTGTGATAGAAGGCATCCGCCGCGAACAGCACGATGCAAAGCACCACCAGGGCCCAGAACAATTTGTAGACATTGCGCATATCGTCCAGCCAATAGCGCTTGCCATCGTCCGCTTCCGGGCCGTGTTCGTGGCCATTTTTGCTATCGGGTGTCTCCGTCATCTCACATCCTCCTACTGGTTAACCAGTAGATTAGCCAGCTCGAGCGCCAGGCCGGGAAACAGGAACAACAGGATGGTTGCCGCCGCTGTCGTGGTCAGGGCCAGGACGATGGGCAGCGGCGCCTCGCCATGTTCGTGGCCGTGGCTGTCTGGCACCTCGGGCTTTAGGAATGCGGCATAGACTACAGGCAAGAAATAGGCTGCGTTCAACAGGGTTGAGCCCAGGATGATCGCCACCGCAAACCATTGCTCCACCTCCAGGGCGCCCAACAGCATGTACCATTTCGATAGGAAGCCCGCCGCGGGCGGTAGTCCGACCATGGAAATGGCGCCGATGGCGAAGGCGCCCATGGTCCACGGCATGCGCCGGCCAATGCCGTCCAACTGACTGACGTTGATTTTATGGGCAGCGGTGTAGATGGCGCCCGCCGCCATGAACAGAGTGATTTTGCCGAAGGCATGCACGGCGATATGCAATGCGGCGCCGATGGTGGAGATGGGGGATAGGATCAGCGCCGCCATGATGACATAGGAGAGCTGGCTGACAGTGGAATAGGCCAGCCGCCGCTTCAGATTGTCCTGCCGCAGGGCGACGATGGAGGCAACGATGATCGTAAATCCGGCCAGGTACAGGGCCATATCCGCCATCGGCAGTTCGCGCAGGTAGTCAATGCCGAAGATATAGACCGATACCTTGACCACCGTGAACACCCCAGCCTTGACCACGGCAACCGCATGTAGCAAGGCGCTCACAGGGGTCGGTGCCACCATGGCCGCCGGCAGCCAACGGTGCATGGGCATCAGTGCCGCCTTGCCGATGCCGTAGACGAACAGCAACAACAGAATGCCGCCCACCACGGGCCCAACCTTGCCCGCCATCACGCCGCCCGGGGTGAAGCTGATGCTACCCGTCAAAACCCAGGTGGCGATGATGGCCGGTAGCAGCAGCACGATGGAACTGCCCAACAGAATGCCCAGATAAGTGCGCCCCGCCTCGCGGGCCTCGTCATTCTTGTGGTGGGTGACCAGAGGATAGGTGGATAGCGTCAGCACTTCATAGCAGAGGAACAGGGTGAACAGGTTCTCGGCAAAGGCCAGTCCCATCGTGGCGGCGATGGCAATGGCGAAACAGACGTAGAAACGGGTCTGGCGCGGTTCCTTGTTGCCGCGCATATAGCCGATGGAAAAGACCGAATTGACAATCCAAAGAAACGAGGCGATGCCGGCGAAGATCATGCCGAGGGGTTCCACGGCGAAGGCGATGTCTAAGCCTTCGATGGGCGCCAACAGGTCAAGCCGCACAGGCAGACCAGCCAGAACCAGGGGAAGGATGGCCATTACCACCACTAGGAGCGAACCGGCGCAGACCAGGGTGATGGTCTCCCGCTGGTTGGGCGACGAACCGAGGAACCAGATGCATAGGGATGCGAACAGGGGCAGCCCGATCGCCAACATGATCAGCCAGCCGCTCATCCGCCCAGACCTCGCAGCAACAGAATGGCGGCATCGCCCGTCATTTCCAACACCAGCCGGGTATCCAGGCCGAAATAAACATTGGCCGCGGCCAGAAACAGTGTCGGCAGAAGCAGCGACAACGGTGCCTCCTTAACCGCTTCGGTTCCGGCGGCTGGTTCCTTGAAGTAAAGCGCCTCCACCAGGCGCCAGACATAGACCAGGGCGAGCATGGAGCTGAGCACGATCAGGACCACCAGCCACCATAGATCCGACTGCAACGCCGCTTGCACAAGATACCATTTCGAGATGAAGCCCGCGGTCAGGGGCACACCCAATAGGCTAAGCCCGCCGGTCACGATGGCGGCAAAGGTCCAGGGCATCTGACGGCCCAGACCGGCAATGCGTTCGATCCGGGTGGATCCAATGCGGTAGAAGATGCAGCCCATGGCACAGAACAGGGCTGCCTTCATCAGACCGTGGTTGAAGATGTGGATCAGGGCTGCCTGTACGCCGGGCTGGTTCGCCAAGGCAATAGCCAGGGTGATGTAGCCAATCTGCGCCACCGATGAATAGGCCAGCATGCGCTTGATATCGTCTTGGAAGATGGCGCTGAAAGAGCCGGCGAACATGGCGATCACCGCTGGGATCAAAAGCACCCAGTGCAGCGGCAGATTGGCGAATGCGAACTCGGCCCCGAACAGGGTGAACGTAAAGCGCAGAAGGACGTAGAGCGATACCTTGGTGGCCGTTGCCGCCATGAAGGCGGAGACGCCAGATGGGGCATAGGCATAGGCATTCGGCAGCCATAGATGCAGCGGGAACAGGGCGGCTTTTAGGGCCAGGCCCACGGTGATAAAGGCGAAAGCGGCCAGCACTGGCCGGCTGTCCTGGATGGCGGGTATGCGGGTTTGCAGATCCGCCATGTTTAGGGTGCCGGTCATCATGTACAAAAGGCCGACCCCGATCAGGAAGAAAGTGGCACCGATCGTACCCATGATCAGGTACTGGAAGGCTGCCGTCAGCGCTTTGCGCCGCCCGCCCATGGCAATCAGGGCATAACTGGACAGCGAGGAAATCTCCAGGAACACAAAGACATTGAAAGCATCGCCGGTGATGGCGATACCCAACAATCCGGTCAGGCAAAGGATGTACATGCAATAGAACAGATGTTCCCGCCCGGCCCGGATCTCCTTTTTCACGCTTTCCTTGCAAAAAATCAGCACGATGGCGGCAATGACGGCGACCAACAGCAGGATGAAGGCGTTGGTGGTGTCAACCGCGTACTCGATGCCCCAGGGCGGCTCCCAGCCGCCCATGGCATAGCTGATGGGGCCATTGTTCAGGGTCTGATAGGACAGGATCGCCGCGGCGACGGCGGCGAAGGCGGTGGCGAGGAATGCGATGCCCCACGCCAGACCGGCCCGGCCCGCCAGTAGGCATAATGGCGCCGCCAACAAGGGGACGGCAACCTGCAGAGCGGGTAGGTGGACCAGGAACGCGCTCACGCCTCACCGTCCATCAGGTCCAATTCGTCCTCTTCGATGGTGCCATAGCTCTCACGGATTCGAACCACCAATGCCAGACCCAACGCTGTGGTCGCGACGCCGACAACAATGGCGGTCAGGATCAGGACATGGGGAAGGGGGTTTGAATAGAGGGCAAAGCGTTCGTCCAGGATAGGCGCCGTGCCCCCCGAAACCTTTCCGATGGAGATGTAGAGGAGAAAGACCGAAGTCTGGAAGATGTTGAGCCCGACGATTTTCTTAACCAGGTTGCCACGTGCCACCACGGTGTAAAATCCGACCATCATCAATAGGATGGCGATCCAATAATTGTAATGATCCAGGATCGTTTGCAGCATCTATCGATCCCGTCCGGCGAAGAGGAAAAAAACCGTGATCATAGATGCGGCGACCGTGACGCCGACGCCGAATTCGACCAGCAGAATGCCCAAATGCTGGCCTGCCAGCGGATCAGCGGCCAGGGCATCATAGTCGAGATAATTGCCACCGCCGGCGAAGCTGACATAGCCGGTACCGGCAAAGATCAAAACGCCGATGCCAACCAAGGCGGTAACCACCGCCGGCGGCGCTACCTTGCGGGCATTCTCCATCCCGAAAATCAGGCCGTAGAGGATGAAGGCAGAAGCAAAGATCACACCCGCCTGAAAGCCGCCGCCGGGGCCGAAATCACCGTGGAATTGCACATACAAGGCGAACAGCATGATGAATGGGATCAGCAGTTTGGAAATGACCCGCAGGACACGATGATGTCTCATGCCGCGCCCCCGCCGTCATTGTTGTCTTCGTCGGCGTGTTCGTTCTTTATGCCCGCGTCATCGCCTTTGCGTCCGCCCAACAATATCATCACCGCCACGGCGGCGGTAAAGATCACTGTGACTTCGCCCAAGGTGTCATAGCCTCGGTAACTGGCCAGGACGGAGGTAACTACGTTCGGTAAACCCACCTCTCCCAGGCTTTCGGTCAAATAGCGTGGCGCCACATGCACATTGACCGGCGCGTCCACCGTGCCGAAGGGGGGCATGTCAAAAGTGGCGTAGATCAATGTGGCGCCGGTGATCAGGACAACGGCCAACGGCAGAATGGGCGTGTGCGACGGCGTGCGCTCCCGTTCCCCGGTCAGGGCCAGGGTCGCCATCAGAAGCACGGTCGAAATGCCCGCGCCCACGGCAGCTTCGGTAAAGGCCACGTCGACCGCATCCAAGACCACGAACATCGAGGCCGCGAGCAGGCTATAGATGCCGGACAACATGACCACGGCGAACAGGCTGCGCAGGCGCAAAATGGCGATCGCGGTGGCGCCCATGCAGGTCAGCAGGGCGATATCGACCAGGGTAATGATCACGCCTTGTCGTCCCCGCTTGGATTATGGCCGCTGCCCGGCGCGTGCCAGATACGGAGGCCGGCGGCCAGGGCCGCCCGTGCCGTGGCATGGCCGGTGGTCGGCGATGTGAACAGCAGGAAAACGGCGATCAGGACGAGCTTGATCCCCACCATGATGGCTTCTGCCTGTAGCAACAGGCCCAGGAGAACTAGGCCTGCGCCCATGGTGTCGGTCAGCCCGGCCGGGTGCAGGCGGCTATAGAAGTCCGGCAGGCGCCAAATACCGAAAGCACCGATCAGCACAAATGCCGAACCCACAAGCAGCAGAACCCAACTCAGGATATCGAGAAACAATTCCATCAGGCGCCATCCCCATCGCCGCCCGGATGGGCCATGTCGCCGTATTTGACGAATTTCAACACCGCGACGACGCCGATGAAGTTAATCAAGGCATAAGCAATGGCGATATCGAGAAACTCCGGTCGGCCGGTCAGAAAACCCAGCAAGGCGATCAGCAGCACGGTCTTGGTGCCGACCGAATTCACCGCCAGGATGCGGTCGAAAACCGTCGGACCCAGAAATGCCCGCACCAGCGCAATGGCCAAGGCCACCAGCACAGCGAACGTGGTCACCGCGAACATCATGGATGGCCCTCCACCGCCGAAACCCGGGCATCCATCTCGCCCTCCAGCACGCCGTCGGCGGATCCCTGATGCAAGGCATGCACCCGGATCACCTTGTGCTCCAGGTCCACTGATACGGTGCCAGGGGTCAAGGTGATGGAATTGGCATAAAGGGTTTGGCCGAGATCGGTCTTCTGGCTGATGGGAGCGTCGAACAGGCAGGGTGATATCGGCAGGCTGGGGCTGAGAACCCGCTTCGCCACGTCAAAGTTGGCCTTTGTGACTTCCCAAATCAACCATGGCAGGTAACGTAGGACGGCCCAAGTGATGTGCAGGGGGACGCCTTCATGGTCGATCAGGTCCATGCGCATGGCGATCCATAGGCAAAATGCCACTGAAATGGCGCCCAGTGCCAACAATAGAAACTGGAAATAGCCCGACAGCAGCAGCCAGCAAATCGCCAACGCCAAACACAATCCGATGCCATGGATGATAGGACGGTAGCCCAAATCTCCGCCGCCCTCGCTGCCTTGTGTGTTCACAATGCCTCTATGCAATGCCTGATTCCCGCTGGCAAGAGGTTAGTATGGCCAGTGCCGGTTTTTCCAGCGGAAACCGCTGTCACGACCGTGAAGCGATAGCAGCCCGCAATTGTCCTCTCCTACCGCGCGTAAACTCATCGTGATGTATCTATGGGAGATTGCTAGGACTTGTTTGTCGATGATAGCGTAATATGTTAAGGTTCTGTTAACTCGTAAATGCAAGGTGAGTAGTCGGCTTGTTTTAGGGGGCGAGTACTCGCAAGGGGAAGCGAGTCCTATGGCTTTGAATGTGTCAAATCTGAATAATCAGGGTAGCAGTGCTAGCCCTGAAGATAGTGGCGTGGACGAAACTAAGTCGAAAACAGAGGAACAGGCAGCGGACGTCGCGCCGGAGCAGGAAAACCCGGCCGAACCGGCCGCCGATACCAAAGATGGCCTGGTAAAATGGTTCGACGCGGTCAAGGGCTATGGCTTTTTCGTCCCCAACGATAACTCGGGCGATGTCCTTATCCACAAATCGATCCTGCGAGATGCCGGCATAGAGTTGATTTACGAAGGCACTGCCGTCGTCTGCGAGGTGGTTCAGCGGGAGCGCGGCCAGCAGGCCACCCGCGTGATTTCCGCCGACAATACCAATGCCATGGTACCGCCGCCACGCCCGGCGCGGCCGCCGGAGCCCGCGCGCCCGGCGGTGATTGAAGCGGAAGGGGAATTCGTCGACGCCACGGTGAAGTGGTTCAACCGGGTCAAGGGCTATGGTTTCGTTACCCGCGGCGAGGGCACCGACGATGTCTTTGTCCATATTGAGACCTTGCGCCGCTTTGGCGCGGACGATTTGTTGCCCGGCCAGGCCCTGCAAATCCGCATCGGCAACGGCCCCAAGGGTCCCCTGGTCGCAGAGATTATCTTCCTCTAGAGCCTCCTTCTGGTCTGTTTGGCCGGCGGTCCCCCGCCGCCGCTGCACGCTACTGCAGTTCGACGGCGTACATTTCTAGTGGCTGCACCTTGCCGATCAGACCCTGGTTCTTGAGGAAATCCGCCATGCGGGCGTAACGGCCCTTGTCGAGGGCGGCCGGCCGCAATGCGAACCGTGGCAGGGTGTCCCGATAGGCGCGCCGGTTGAGTTCGTTGTCCAACTCCTTCCGGCCTTTGATGAACATGTCCCACCCCGCTTTTGGATGATTGACGAGAAATTGCGCCGCCGCCTCAAGGGCGCCAACGAAACGGTGCAGGCGATCGTCGTTCAGGCGCTCCGCATGGGCCACGACGATCAGTTCGTCATAGGGCGGCACGCCTTCCTCCTCCACGTAAAACGCGCGCCCAGGACGCTTGACAATATCCATCTGGTTCAACTCGAAATTTCGGAAGGCGCCGATCACGGCGTCGACCTGGCCGGAAATCAGCGAAGGAGACAGCGAGAAATTGACGTTGATCAGGGTCACGTCGTCCAGGCTCAGGCCCGCCTTGTTCAACATTGCCGCCAGCAGCGCGTCTTCAAAACCACCGACCGAAAAGCCCACCTTTTTTCCTTTCAGATCGGCGATCGTCTTAATCGGACCGTCGGCCAGCACCACCAGGCTATTCAAGGGTGTCGATACCAGTGTGGCGATGCGGCGCAAGGGCAGGCCCTGATCCACCTGAACATGCAGCTGCGGCTGATAAGAAATCGCCAGATCGGCCTTGCCCGCGGCCACTAGCTTGGGCGGGTCGTTGGGATCAGCCGGCGCGATCAATTCCACTTCCAGGCCGGCGTCGGCGAACAACCCCTTTTCCTGAGCAATTAAAAGTGTGGCGTGATCGGGATTGACGAACCAATCCAGCATCACGGTCAGTTTCTCCGCTGCGGCTGCCGGTGTCGCAGCAAGGCAAATCAGAATGGAAAACATGGTTACAAGGCGTTGCATCAATAGTGATCCCTTAGTCGGTTGGTAAAGAGTCGGGCTGCCACGGCAACAGGCGCCGCAGCAACCAATCCAGCGAAAAGAAAAGCGTCACAGCCATCACAGCCAGGACGAACAGGGCAGCGAACAACAGGTCGATCTGCATGCGCCCGTTGGCGTGCAGCATCAGGTATCCCAGACCGGCGGAGGAGCCGACCCATTCCCCGACAACGGCGCCGATGGGGGCCACGGCGGCGGCAACCCGCAGGCCCGATGCCAGGGCCGGCAGGGCAGCCGGGATGCGGATATGGCGCAAAATCGCCCAGCGACCGGTACCGGGTGCGCCGGCGGTCATGGTGCGGGCCAAATCCAGCCAGCCCGGTTCCGTCCGGCGCAAGCCATCCAAAAAGGCTGCCGTCACAGGGAAAAAGATGATCAGGCTGGCCATCATCACCTTGGATGCCAGGCCATAGCCCAGCCAGAGAACCAATACGGGGGCCAAGGCGAATACCGGGATCGCCTGGGCGACCACGAGCACCGGTAGCAGCCAGCGCCGGGCGGTGGGAAACCAGCTCAGGCTGATGGCGCTCATGATGCCCAAGACGCTGCCGCAGAACAGGCCGAGGATTATTTCCAACAAAGTGATCGCGGCGTGGTCGGCGATCAAATCTCGGTTTGCCAACAGGCTTGCAAGCACCGCGCCGGGTCCGGGCAGGATGAACGGTTCCACGCCTGTAATCCAGACCAAGGCCTGCCAACCGGCCAGTAACATGACGAAAGTAATGATGGCGCGGCCGATCGCTTGCATGGATGATCATTGCCCCGCCAGTTCGCGCAAAATAGCAGCTGCGGCCTCGTGTAGGGCCGGTTCGTCCGCCGGCCGTGGCGGCGCGCCAGGAGGTGGTGTAACGTCGTGCAATTCAGCCGGTGTGCCCCGCAATACCAGGATGCGATGGCCTAGACGCAGCGCTTCCAATGGATCATGGGTGACCAGAAGGACACTGCGCCCGGCCAATAATGCAGCGCCTAGGTCCTGGAGATGCAGCCGGGTCAGCGCATCCACGGCCGAAAACGGCTCATCCATCAGGACAATTGCCCGGTCTTCCATCAAAGTGCGCGCCAAGGCAGCCCGCTGGCGCATGCCGCCTGAAAGTGATGCGGGACGGTTTTCCGCTGCACCGTTCAGGCCGACCTGGTTCAGCAGATTCATTACCCGCGCATGGTCGGCGGCTTCGCCCCGAAGTCGCGCGCCCAAGGCAACATTGTCACGCACGCTGAGCCAGGGCAGAAGCAGATCTCTTTGATCCATATAGGCAACGCGGCCGGCAAGGGTGCCGCCATCCGATGCCGCCATGGAGCGCGCATTCGCCTCGGGTGAAATTCCAGCGATCAGGCGCAATAAAGAGGATTTACCCACCCCTGACGGACCCAAAAGGCAGGTGGTCCGGCCCGGCGATATGTCCAGATCAAGATCGGCGAATATCGTCCGGTTGCCATAGGCGAGTTCGCCGCCGCGCAATGTAATCCCAACCGGCGCGTTCGTCGTCGCTGTTTCGGTAGCCAGGGCTGTCATAGGGTCGCGTCCCTCCGCCGGTACGATCCGGATCAGGTTCAAGGGGTCGTCCTATGTCAGGAACCTCTCAGCCGCGGTCGCGGCTCCCCCCGCAATGGCCCCGGATCATAGTGGCGATTGCCGCGGGCGCAAGGAAAAGTGAAACTTGGCGGCAATCAATTTGGCGGGAGCGCAGGGGAGGTGAACGGAATGACGCAAGACCTTTTCAATATCATCGGTGGGCCGGCGCAGCCGGTGGCAGAGCAATTGGCCATACAGCACCTCATGAACCAGTATTGCCATCTGGTTGACCGGGGCAGCGTCGACGAGATTGCCGCCCTGTTCAGTGAGGATGGCGTGCTCTTGCCGCTGCATGAAGGTGAAGACCGGATCGTGGGCCGGGCTGCGATCCGCGCCTGGTACCGGGACTATGACGACAGAGTGCGGGCCAATCGCCGCCATCGCCGCCATCGCATCACCGTGCCGTTTGTAATCGTCGATGGGGACAGGGCCACGGCGCAAAGCTATCTGGATTCGTCCGCCGTGCTGATCGATGAAGGCGTCATCAACGTCAGCGCCGGCCGTTACGACGACGAGCTTGTGAAGGTGGATGGCCAATGGCTGTTCCAAGAGCGCGCCATCCATATCAATCATATCCACAAGATTCCCGCCTTCGAGGAGAACCCGGAATGAACATCGACGATACCGTCGCCCAAACAGCCTATGACGTTGTGCACAGGTATTTTGCCGCCCTTAATGCCGGCGATGGCGACGGCGTGCGGGACAGCCTGAACTTTCCGCATTTTCGTATTGGCGCCACGGGCAACGTTATCTATTACCCTGAGGCCAACGAGGACCATCTGGCGAATTTTCGCCGCCGCACCCTGGGCGATGATTGGCACCGCAGTGTCATCGATCATATGAAGGCAATCTTCACGCTGCCCAAAAAGTCGCATGTCTGCGTCGATTTCCGCCGCCTGCGCGCGGACGGCTCGCTGATCGGCGCCTACCACTCCCTATACATCATCACCGAGATTGACGGCCATTGGGGGATCCAAGGCGGCTCAGGCAACGGCACTTGAATTCTTCAGTGCCTGGAAATCACCGTATGAAGGGTGCCAATGGCTGGTGAGTTGACTTCGATGACATCGCCGGGGGCCACGGGGCCGACGCCGGCGGGGGTGCCGGTCATGATCAGATCGCCGGGGTGCAGTGTATAGAACGCGGAGGCCATTTCGATCAGCTCGGGGATGGAGCGGATCAACTGGCTGGTATCGCCGGACTGACGTACTTCGCCGTTCACGGATGTTGTGAGCGGGATTGCCGCGGGATCGCCGACCTCATCGGCGGAGACGAAACAGGGACCGATGACCGCGTAGGTATCGCAGGACTTGCGGAAACTGCGGTCCTCCTTGCCGCGCACGGTCATGTCCAGGCCCAGGGTGTAACCGGCCACAGCGTCCATCGCATCTGCCGCGGTGACCTGGTTGACCGTGCGCCCGATGACCACGACCACTTCGCCCTCGTGGTCGCTGCGTCGATCGGGAAAACGCAGCCGGATGCCGTCGGCGGGACCGGCCAGGGCCGAGGTCGCTTTGAGGAATAGGCCGATTTCGTCGATGGGCGCGATCCGCCTGCCCTGGTGCAGGGCCGCGTCCGCCTCCGCCTCGTCGCCATGGGCGCGGTAATTCACGGGCGCCCCTATGATCTTGCCTGGATTGGCTACGGGCGCCGCCAGCGCCACGTCCGCCAGGGCATAGCGCCTGCCGTCGGGGGCCAAGTCCATCATGCGCGGCGTCAGGGTTTGAAGATTAGCGATGACGGGATCGCCGGCGGGATAGGCCCAGCGATAGGACGGCAGGTTATCCAACGCCGCCGTGACATCGACCACGTCGCCATTGTCCACAATGCCGAGGCGGTCATCATTGAAGCGACACAGTTTCATATCGCCTTATTCCTTGTCGGTTGCGGCCATTTCCCGCCATAGACCAAGATTTTCCAACGCTGCCCGGTCGGAATAGCTGAACAGCACCGCTTCGCTGGTGGCTTGGTGTGAAAACCAAGTCCAGTTGGGAATCACGAAGACATCGTTCTCATGCCAGTCAAAGACCTCTTCACCGATCTTGGTCCGGCCCTCGCCCTCCACCGCGATAAATACCTGGGAGGCCGTATTGCAGAGTGCTTCGCCCGCAAAGCCGGCGGGGAGCAGCTGCAAATAGGCTGCCAAGGTCGGCATGACGTGGCCGCCGTTGCGGGGGTCGGCGTATTTCATACGCCAGCCATGAACCGGGTCCAAGGGACCGGAACGCAATGCTTCCAGTGTCGTGCGGCATTGATTGTAAGGATATTTATAGATGGGCGAATGGCGGTGGCCGGGGACTTCCTCGGCCGGCAACATACCCGCGCCATAGCGGCGGGCGCTGTCGTCATCGGGGCGCAGAATCTCCTGATAGCCGTCGGGATGGGGCTCGGCAAAAGTGGCCTGCATGAAGTTGGTGAGTGGGACATCGAGGCCGTCGAGCCAGATCAGCGGCGTCTTGGCGCCATTGGTGTGTTCGTGCCAGGTCCACGACGGTGTGGTGATGAAATCCCCCCGCTCCATATAGAGCCGCTCTCCGTCGACGGCGGTGAAGGCGTCGCCTCCCTCCACGACAAATCTTATGGCCGCTTGGGTATGGCGGTGACAGCGGGCCGTCTCCCCTGGCCCGACCACCTGAAAGCCGCAGAACAGAGAATGGCTGATGGAGTGGCCTGCCGTGTTGGAAAGGATGAGAACCCGGCGCTCGGCATCTTCGATGGCGACGGCGTCAAGGGATTCCATCAGCAAAGGCCGCAATTCCTCGTACTTCCAGATGCGGGCATCGATCAGCGGCCGCGGCTTCGGGAACACGATGTCGGAGAAAATCTCCCACAGCGGCACGGCGCTGCGCTCTTTGACCCTGTCGGAAAAGGCAGGTTCTGAATTCATTGCTTATTCCCCGGGATTGTTGCGGTGGCCAGAGTATCCCACCGCGCCTAGGGACTAGGCAATGAACATGGGCTAAAGGGACAGCTTGTTATAGGCGTCCAGGGCCGCGACCTTGTAGCATTCGGCAAGGGTCGGGTAATTGAACACGGTGTGAAGGAAGTAATCCAGGCCACCGCCCAGGCCCATAACGCACTGGCCGATGTGGATCAGTTCCGTGGCACCGGTGCCGATGGTATGGGCGCCGAGAAGACGGTGATCCTCGCGGTGGAAGATTAGCTTCAGCATTCCGGTATCGTCACCGAGGATCTGGCCACGAGCGATTTCCCGGAACCGGGCAAGACCCACTTCGTAGGGCACTTTCTTGGCCGTCAGTTCATGTTCGGCCTCGCCGACCATGGAAATTTCAGGAATGGAATAGATGCCCACCGGGAAGTTATTCGGCATCGGCCCGACCTCAACACCAAAGGCGTTGCAGGCCGCCAGCCGGCCTTGTTCGGATGACGTGGCGGCAAGCGAGGGGAAGCCGATGACGTCGCCGCCAGCAAAAATGTGCTTTTTGCAGGTGCGGTATTTTTTGTCCACTTTCAAACGGCCGCGATTGTCCGCCTTCAATCCCGCCGCCGGCAGGTTTAGGGACGCGGTGGAACCTTCGCGGCCGGCGCAGACCAGCGCCAGATCGGCTACTAGTCGCTTGCCTGATTCCAGGTTTACGACCACGTGGCCCCGTTCATTCTCGCGGACTTCCACGCCTTCGACCCGTTCGCCCAGCCGGAACACGACGCGCGAATCCCGCATCTGATGCACCAGCTCGTCCATGATTTCTCTGTCAAGAAACTCCAGGGGCCGCTCCCGGCCGTCGACCACGGTGACCTGCACGCCCATTAGGGCAAACATCGAGGCGTATTCGATGCCGATCACGCCACAGCCGATTACCACCATGGAATGGGGCATGTCTTCCAAAGCGAAAATTTCATCGGAAGTCAGGATATGTTTGCCGTCCAGCTTGGTCTCCGACGGTGTGGCGGGTCTTGTGCCCACGGCAATCATAATATTGTCGGCGCTGACTTTGCGCTGGCCAAGGGATGAGGTGACGACCAGTTCGTGCGGACTGTCGAATTCGGCCGTACCGACAAGGACATCCACGTTATTTCGGCCCAATTGATCGTCCTGGACCTGTTCTTCCCGTTCCACGATGCGACCGACGCGCTCGAACAGTTGCGCGGCCGTGATTTTACCCTTGTCCGCTCCGTTGGTGTCCGTAGCACGGCGCCGCATGTCCGATGCGCGGCGTCCGCCCTTGCCAAAGGTAAGCACGGCCTCGCGAAAGGTCTTCGACGGAATGGTGCCTGTGTGCAAACAAACGCCGCCCACCACCTGTTCCCGCTCGATAATCGCCATGCGTTTACCCAGCTTGGCGCCTTGCACGGCGGCCCGTTGGCCGGCCGGCCCGCTGCCAATGCAAATCATGTCATAGTCGTACTTCGACATGGGTTCCCGACTCCTCAAATACTCGGTTTTACTCAAGTATCCTTAGGTCTTAATGGTTAATATTAAGACAATATTTCAACTGCCAACCGGGTCCCGATCGATGAATACAACATGAACTGGGGTCTCAGCCTCGGTTCAGGCGCCACGCTCCATACTGCAGCCATCATCAGGCAAATAATGCAAAGGAGCATGCCATGCGAAAGCCACTTCTCACCGCCCTTGCCGCCACCGTTATGCTTTGTGTGTCAATTCCCGCCTTGGCCCATGACCAAGGCCGTGGGCGCCATGACGGGACCCGCCAGTACCAGCAGGACCAGGCACAACGGTTCATCAACCCGTTCTTGGCTTTGTTTTGCGACGGACGCGACTGCCGGCTGAAGTCTCAACGGCCGCATCGGGTCCGCCATTGGCACAAGCATCATCGCCGCTATCATGCGCACCGTCACGCCCGTCATCATCACCGCCATGAACATCCCCATTACTGGGGTCGGCACAAATGGCATGACCACGGCAAGTATCGCCAACGTCACCGCCATTGGCGTCACTTCGGTGGCTAGCCGCGCGGTTGGAGCCGTCAGCGCAACCGTTCCAGAAACTTTCGCACGTCCTCTCTGGCGGCCGCATAGGCGGCGGGGTCGTGACCCCAGGTGACACCCCGCGTGGGCGAATTCTCCCTGTTTTCCACCGTCCCGTGGTAGCGGGGGGCGCCCATGTCGGGGTCGTCAAAAAAATGATGAGCGTTCGGGTAGATGTTCAAATGAATGCGATGCAGGGCCCCGGCATTGCGATCCCGTAGCGTGGTGCAACGGCTTGGCGTCGTCCAGTCGTCGCCGCCGCCTATCAGGATCAACAGAGGTCCGATGAACGGACCGGAAGCGGTCAGACAATAGGGATAGAAGGCGATGCCGAAACGGAATTTCTCAGGGTAGAGATTATGCACGCCAATCCTGTTAAGGGCGGACAACACCTTGCTGCCGCCGATAGACCAGCCCACCAGGCCAATTCTTTCCGGGTCCACATCCTTACGTCTGTGCAGGTATTGCAGGGCCCCTATGGCATCGAAGGTCTGGTCAACGGATTCCATGCGTTCATAGCTGTTGCAATCCGGCTCGTGGCGGCGGGGGCCGTAACTGTCGACCAAGAGCGTAGCAAAGCCCCACTCCGCCAATTGGTAGGCCCAATCTTCCGCCGTTCCCGTAATGCCCCGGCAATCGTGCAAGAGAACCAGGCCTGGATAGGGCGGCTGCCCTTTTCCCGGCAGGTTGAGGTGGCCGCGCAGGGGTCTGCCTTTGGTACCTTGGGCCTCATCACCCCGCAACTTGGCCATGCGTTTCTGCAGCACGGTTGGCGGACTGTCCGGCGTACTGAATTGCACTGTTTCCTGGGCGCTGGCCGGCCGGGGAGATGACAGCAGCAAGAAGGCCAGAATAAGCAATGCCGCCTGCATACGCCGCCTCCCCAATTGCAAAGATGATGCTATATTGTTGCGTCCATAAGAACATATGAGGGCGCGACGTGGAACTAACAGGTGAATATCGCATTGCCGCATCCCGGGAACGGGTTTGGGAGGCGCTGAACGATCCGGAGATCCTCAAGGCCTCGATCCCTGGCTGCAACGAACTCCAAGCCGTGGGCGATGACAGTTTCACGGCCACGGTGACCGCCAAGGTGGGTCCGGTGAAAGCCAAGTTCCAGGGCCAGGTCACCCTGTCCGATCTGGACCCGCCCAATGGCTATACCATCCAAGGCGAAGGCAAGGGCGGGCCGGCCGGTTTCGCCAAAGGCGGCGCCAAGGTACGCCTGGAGGAGGACGGCGACGGCACGCTTTTGCGTTACGAAGTCGAAGCCAACGTGGGTGGCAAACTGGCGCAGATTGGCTCCCGCCTGATCGACGGCACGGCGAAGAAGCTTTCCGGGGAGTTTTTCGACAGTTTTTCGAAGCTGGCTGCCGAACCAGTCGCGGCAGAGGCGGCACCAGCCGAACCGGCGAAACCCGCCGCAGCGGCGGCGCCCACCGCAGCGGCGGAACCGGCGCCTGCACAGGCGGAACCAGCCGAAACCCCAGGCGGTGGTTTGCCCACCTGGGTCTGGGTTGGTGGCGTCATCGTCGTGGTGGCGGTGGTATTGGCCCTATTGAGTGGCGATTAGGGTCACAAAAACGCGACATACAGCCCGTTTGGGCCCATTCCGGGCTTGACCTGGGCGCATAGAGCGGAAACACTTCCCCACCGGGCAAGGACGGTCTGTTTGGCCGCCCAAAACCCATACACATAGTCGGCAACGAACGACAGGGAGGTTCCGCATGGCAACGGTGTCAATGACCGTC
The DNA here is from genome assembly GCA_964344935.1 of uncultured Rhodospirillaceae bacterium. GTDB lineage: Bacteria > Pseudomonadota > Alphaproteobacteria. Next base: position 68,583 of record CAYFPL010000002.1, on the reverse strand, counting down.
AATGGTCAAGCTGTGAGTGGCGAAGTGGAAGGCCGCACGCTACTCGTACAATTTATTCGCGAAAATTTAAGCCTTACCGGCACCCATGTAGGCTGTGATACCAGCCAATGCGGCGCCTGCGTCGTGCACGTCAACGGCGACAGCATGAAATCATGCACCATGCTGGCGTTGGAGGCTGATGGGGCCGAGGTTACCACCATCGAAGGCCTGGCCCAGAATGGCGAATGGCACCCCATGCAAAAGGCATTTCAAGACAATCATGGGCTGCAATGCGGTTTCTGCACGCCAGGCATGTTGATGAGCGCCATCGACCTGGTGAAAAAGAATCCCAACCCGGATGAGAAAACCATCCGCGAACAGTTGGAAGGCAACATCTGCCGCTGCACCGGTTATCACAACATCGTCAAGGCCGTGCAGCAGGCGGCCGGCGAAATGGGGGGCTGATCAATGGCTGAAAATGGCATTGGCGCTAGCGTAAAGCGCAAGGAAGACAATCGGTTCCTGGTTGGCAGAGGCAACTACACCGACGACATCAACCGCCCCGGACAGACCTATGCTGTCCTGGTGCGTTCGCCCCACGCTCATGCGACCATCAATTCCATCGACACCTCCGCCGCCAAGGCGGCGCCGGGCGTGGTCGGGGTTTTCGTAGGCCAGGACCTGGTCGACGACGGCATCGGCGGCCTGGTCTGCGGCATGTCCGTGGCCGGCAAGGGCGGCGAAGTGAACAAGGTGCCGCCGCGCAATGTCTTGACTATAGACAAGGCCCGTTTCGTGGGCGATCCCGTGGCCGTGGTCATCGCCGAAACCCTGGCGCAGGCCAAGGACGGCGCGGAGTTGGTGAATGTGGACTATTCCGAATTGCCTTCGGTGGTTTCCACGTCCGGTGCCGACGCTGACGGCGCCCCGCAATTGCACGAGGAAGTGCCCGGCAATCTGGCCCTGGATTGGGAATTTGGCGATGCGGCGGCGGTGGATGCGGCTTTTGCTTCCGCCCACAAGGTGGCCGAAGTGGAATTGGTCAATAACCGCATGGTGACCAATCCCATGGAGCCGCGCTGTGCCATTGGCGAGTACAATAACGGCACGGACGAAACCACCTTGTACATGACATCGCAGAACCCGCATGTGCATCGCCTGGTCATGTCCGCCTTCATGAACATCGCGCCGGAGCACAAATTCCGCGTGGTAGCCCCGGATGTGGGCGGCGGCTTCGGCTCCAAGATCTTCACCTATAATGAAGAGGCGATCTGCGCCTGGGGTGCGAAGAAAGTCGGCCGGCCCGTGAAATGGACCAGCGATCGGACGGAAGCGTTCCTGTGCGACGCCCATGGCCGCGATCACGTGACCAAGGCAGAAATGGCCATGGACGAGAACGGCAAGTTCCTGGCCATGCGGGTGACCTCCCATTCCAACATGGGTGCTTATCTGCAACTGTTCTCGGTTTCCATTTCCACCTTGTTCCATGCCTTCCTTTTGGCGGGGCAGTACACCACGCCGGCCATTTACGTGGAAATGAAGGCGGTGATGACCAACACCGCCCCGGTCGATGCCGCGCGCGGTGCCGGCCGGCCGGAAGCGACCTATCTGCTGGAGCGTCTGGTGGATGTCTCGGCGGCGGAGATGGGCATGGATCCGGCGGAGATCCGTCGGGTCAACTTCATCAAGGCGGATCAGATGCCTTATGAAACGCCGGTGGTACATGTCTATGACTCCGGCGACTACCACGCCAGCCTGGACAAGGCCCTGGCCAATGCCGATTACGACGGTTTTGCTGCCCGGAAGGCAGCGTCCGAGGCCAACGGCAAGAAGCGGGGCATCGGCCTCTCGGCCTATATCGAGGCCTGCGGTGTTGCCCCGTCGGCGGCGGTCGGCCAGCTCGGTGGTGGCGTCGGCCTTTGGGAATCGGCCCAGGTCCGATTTAACCCGACGGGCGGCGTTACGGTCTTCACGGGCACCCATTCTCATGGTCAAGGTCATGAGACGGCATTCGCCCAGTTGATCAACGAGCGTCTCGGCGTGCCTATCGAACAGGTCGAAGTTGTCCATGGCGACACGGACAAAGGCCAGTTCGGCATGGGCACTTATGGCTCCCGTTCGCTGCCCGTGGGCGGCGTCGCGATCGCCAATGCCTGCGACAAGATCATCGCCAAGGGCAAGAAGATCGCGGCCCATACCCTGGAAGCGGCGGAAGAGGACATCGAGTTTGGTGACGGCAACTTCACGGTGGCCGGCACCGACAAGGCCATGAACATCGCCGAGGTGGCGTTCACGGCCTATGTGCCTCACAACTATCCCGAAGGGGTGGAGCCGGGCCTAGACGAGATTGCTTTCTTTGACCCCATGAACTTCTCATTCCCCGCGGGCGCTCATGTTTGCGAGGTGGAAGTGGACCCGGATACGGGTACCGTCGACATCGTTCGTTATACGGCCGTCGATGATTTCGGCACCCTGGTCAATCCCATGATCGTGGAAGGCCAGGTCCATGGCGGTCTGGCCCATGGCATCGGCCAGGCGCTGTTGGAAAACTGCGTCTATGATGAAGACAGCGGTCAATTGATCTCGGGCTCGTTCATGGACTATTGCATGCCGCGGGCCGACAACCTGCCGTCATTCGATGTGGATTATGCCCCGACCGTACCGGAGCATAACCCGCTCGGCGTCAAGGGTTGTGGCGAGGCCGGTGCCATCGCCGCGCCACCGGCGGTGATCAATGCCATCAGCAACGCCTTGGGCGTCAAACACGTGGACATGCCAGCCACGCCGGAAGCTGTGTGGCGTGCCGCGCAGTCGGCAAGCTAGGCCAGGGGAGGATAGATAGATGTACGACTTCAACTTCCAAACGGCTTCCAGCATCGATGATGCCGCGGCCAAACTTTCGGCCGCGGAAGATGGCGTGGTTCTAGCCGGCGGTCAGACCCTGATCCCGGTCTTGAAGCAACGTCTGGCGAACCCATCCGATGTGGTTTCCCTGGCTGGTGCCGGTCTGTCCGGTATCACCAACAATGGCGACAGCGTCACGATCGGGGCCACCACGACCCATGCCGCGGTCGCGGCCTCGTCGGATGTTCCGGCGGTGCTGCGCTCGGTGGCGGAAGGCATCGGCGATGCCCAAGTGCGTAATCGGGGCACTCTTGGCGGCTCGCTCGCCAACAACGACCCGGCTGCCGACTATCCGGCCGCCGCTCTGGGTCTGGGTGCTACCATCCATACCAACCAGCGGGACATCGCGGCGGATGATTTCTTCACCGGCTTGTTCGAGACGGCCTTGAACGACGGCGAGATCATCAAGGCAGTGACCTTCCCGAATGCCACCAAGGCAGCCTATGCCAAGTTCCCCAACCCGGCGTCACGATTCGCCCTGGTTGGCGTGTTCGCGGCGCAGGCGGCGGACGGCGTACGTGTCGCCGTCACAGGTGCCACCGATTGTGCGCATCGGGGGCAGCGACTCGAGGCGGCGCTGAACGCAAATTGGTCGGCGGATGCTCTGGATGGTGTCTCCATTCCCGTGGAACACTTGAACAGTGATATCCACGGCAGTGCAGAATACCGGGCCCATTTGGTCATCGTCATGGCCAAACGCGCGGTGGCTGCCGCCGGATAGCAAATCCAGCATTTCTGAATTGGCGGAGGGGCCCCGGCCTCTCCGCCTTTTCTTTACGGCCGAAAAGACCTAGTTTGCCCGCCATGAACACAGCCATACCAACTGATATCGATGCCACCCTGGCGCTTCTAGGGCAGGGTGACTACATCGCCGACCGCAGTCTTGCGACAACGCTGTTTCTTAGCCTGAAGATGCGCCGGCCCCTGTTCCTTGAGGGCGAGGCCGGCGTCGGCAAGACAGAGATCGCCAAGGTCCTTTCCGAAACCCTGTCGCGGCCGTTGGTGCGGCTGCAATGTTACGAGGGTTTGGACGTGGCGTCGGCGGTATATGAATGGAATTATGCCCGCCAGATGATCGAAATTCGCATGGCCGAGGCGGCGGGCGAGGTCGACCGGGATCGCCTGGGACAGGACATCTTCCGCGACGAGTTTCTGATCAAGCGGCCGCTGTTGCAGGCCCTCGAATCCGACGCCGGTGCGGCACCGGTGCTGCTGATCGACGAATTGGATCGTACCGACGAAGCCTTCGAAGCCTATTTGCTGGAGGTCCTCTCCGACTTCCAGATCACCATTCCGGAAATCGGCACTATCGCAGCCACCGAGCCCCCTATCGTCATCATCACCTCTAACCGTACACGGGAAATCCATGACGCCCTGAAACGGCGGTGTCTCTACTATTGGGTGGACTATCCGGATGCTGAGCGGGAACTGACGATTTTGCGCACCAAGGTGCCGGGCTGTGAAGAGATTTTGAGCCGTCAGGTCGTGGCATTTATTCAGCGCCTGCGGGAGCATGACCTGTTCAAGTTGCCGGGCATCGCGGAAACCATCGACTGGGCCACCGCTCTGACCGAGCTGAACAAAATCGTCCTGGAGCCGGAGACCGTGGACAGCACCTTAGGCACGCTTTTGAAGTACCAGGACGATATCCAGAAGATCCAGGGCAGCGAAGCCGCACTCATCTTGGAAGAGGTGAAGCGCGAGATGGCTGTGGGGGTGTCGTGATCCAATCACGCGCATCCTGTCATTCCCGCGCAGGCGGGAGTCCACAGCCTGGGGTGGTTGCCCTGGACTCCCGCCTTCGCGGGAGTGACGCTGAAGCACACCGATGAACAGCCCTGACGATCATCTCCCCACCGAAGACCAGAACCGGCTGGCCGAGAACATCATGCATTTCGCCCGCGTCCTGCGCGCCGCCGGCCTGCCGGTTGGGCCGGGGCGGGTTTTGGAGGGCGTCCGCGCCGTAATGGCGGCCGGCGTCGGCAGCCGGGAGGATTTCTACTGGACCCTGTTTTCCGTGTTCGTCAACCGCCAGGATCACAGGGAACTGTTCGATCAGGCCTTCCATGTCTTTTGGCGCAACCCGCGCATTCTCGAACGCATGCTGCATGCTCTCATGCCCCAAGTACATGTGGATGTGGATGAAAGCCGCCACGAAGCCATTTCGCGGCGGATTGCCGAGGCCATGGCCAAGGGGGAGGGGGCCGAGGAACGACAAGAGGCGGAAGAGGAAGAGATCGAGTTTGATGCGGCCTTGACCTATTCCGCCCGCGAAGTCCTCCAGGAGATGGATTTCGAGTCCATGAGTGCGGAAGAGATCGCCCAGGCTCGCGCCGTCATTTCGCGCATGCGCCTGCCTATCATGGCGGTGCCGACCCGGCGCTATGTCTCCGACCCGCACGGCCCACGGGTCGATATGCGGGCCTCCCTGCGGGCTGCCTTGCGTAGCAGCGGCGGCGTCCCCCTGCGTCACCGCTCACGGAAATTGCGCCACCCGCCGTTGGTGGTGTTATGCGATATCTCCGGCTCCATGAGCCAGTACAGCCGCATGTTTCTGCATTTCATGCATGCCATAACCAACGATAGGGACCGGGTGCATACCTTTGTCTTCGGTACCCGGCTGACCAACATTACCAGGCATCTGCGCCATCGGGATGTGGACATCGCGCTGGACAAGGTCGCGGCCGGGGTCGAGGATTGGTCGGGCGGCACCCGCATCGGGCAGTGCCTGCACGATTTCAATGTCCTTTGGTCGCGCCGGGTTTTGACCCAGGGCGCCGTCGTCCTGATGATCTCCGACGGCCTGGACCGGGATGCAGGCGAAGGCATTGATGCCGAGATCCAGCGTCTTCACCGGTCCTGCCGCCGGCTTATTTGGCTCAACCCGCTCTTGCGCTATGACGGCTTTGAACCCAAGTCCAAGGGCATCCAGGCATTGCTGCCCCACGTGGACGATTTCCGCACGGTGCACAATCTTGCTAGTCTTGGCGATCTGGCGGAGGCATTAAGCCGGCCGCAGAGCAAACGAATGGAGGCCGCCTGATGTCTCAAGTCACGAACGATGTGGTCGAACATGACAAAGTCCTTGAGAAAGCCGCCGAATGGAAGGCCATGGGCAAGGGCGTGGCGCTCGCGACCGTGGTTGCCACCTGGGGCTCTTCGCCCCGGCCCGTGGGCAGTCAGTTGGTGGTCGAAGATGCCGGTGACTTCGTCGGATCGGTTTCGGGTGGCTGCATCGAGGGCGCCGTTGTGACCGAGGCGCGCAAGACGATCGCCGACGGCCAGACCCGGTTGATTGATTACGGCATATCTGACGAGACGGCCTGGCAGGTGGGCTTGGCCTGCGGCGGAAAATGCGAAGTCTTCATCGAGCCATTGGACTAGCGAGGTGGAGTAGGTCGGCATGAAACGCGCACTTTTGGATCAGTTGCTGTCCGACCGTGCGGCCAAGCGCCAGGTGGTGCTGGCCACGGATTTGGCCTCTGGCGAAGGCGAACTGCTCTACCCGGGCGAAATTGACGGCGGCGGCGAAGTGCTGGAGGCAGCCCGCCGTGTAATGCTGGCGGACAAGAGCGGCGTCGTGGAACTGGCGGACGGCCGCAAGCTGTTCCTGCATGTCCATAATCCGCCCCTACGCATGCTGATCGTCGGCGCGGTGCATATCGCCCAGCCCCTGTCGCAAATGGCCAACCTGGCTGGCTATGACGTTTCCATCGTTGATCCGCGCCGGGAATTCGCCTCTGCCGACCGCTTTCCCGGCATCAACCTGATCGATGCCTGGCCGGATGACGGCGTCGAGCAATTCGCTCCCGACCGCCGTTCGGCCATCGTCACCCTGACCCATGATCCCAAACTGGATGACCCCGCGCTGATCAAAGTTCTGGGTACAGATGTCTTCTACATCGGCTGTCTCGGCTCCACCCGGACCCATGGCAAGCGTCTGGAACGTCTGGCGGGTGAAGGGTTTGGCGAGGCCGATTTCGCCCGTATTCACGGCCCGGTCGGCCTTGATATAGGCGCCAAATCACCGGCGGAGATTGCCATTTCCATCATGGGCGAGATCACAGAGGCCCTGCGCCGGCCACCGGCTGCCGCGGCCAAGGCGGCGGAATGAAGTTCGGACCCACGCCCCTGACGGAAGCGGAAGGCGCCATACTGGCCCATTCCGTGACCGCCGGCGATGTGCGTATGAAGAAGGGCCGCTATCTCTCCAAGGACGACATCGTCGCCTTGGTCAAAGCCGGTGTGCAGGAGGTGGTGGCCGCCCGGCTGGAAGATGGCGACGTAGACGAGGATACCGCCGCCAATGCCATCGCTAAGGCCTGCCACGGGGACGGCGCCCGCCTGCAGGCGGCCTTCACCGGCCGTTGCAATCTCTACGCCGATGTGCCGGGCGTCATGGTGGTGGATAAGGACCGGGTCGACCGCCTGAACCGCATTCACGAAGCCATCACCATTGCAACCCTCGCCCCCCACGAGGCGGTGGAAGCAGGGCAAATGCTGGCCACAATCAAGATTATACCATTCGCGGCGCCCCGCGATGCGGTCGACGAGGCTATTGCGGTGGCTTCGGAAATCGCGCCGTTGGTTGCCATTGCGCCCTATCGCGCCCGCCGCGCCGGTTTGATTATGACCACCCTGGCCGGAACCAAGGACAAAGTGCTCGACAAGACGGCAGACGTGTTGCGCGAAAGATTGCAACAACTGGGGAGTTCCCTGGCGGACGAGCAACGCTGCCGCCATGACGCAGGCGAAATTGCCGCCAAGGTGCGGACGCAACTGGACCAGGGCCTGGATCCCATCATGATCTTCGGCGCCTCGGCCATCACGGACCGCCGGGACGAGGTGCCGGGTGGCATTGTCGGAGCCGGTGGCGAGATCAAGCATTTCGGCATGCCGGTGGACCCGGGCAACCTGTTGCTCCTCGCCAACCATGGCGAAACTTCTGTCATCGGTCTGCCTGGCTGTGCCCGTTCGCCGAAGCTTAACGGATTTGACTGGGTCCTCCAGCGCCTTCTCGCCGATCAACCGGTGGGTCCCGACGAGATCACGGCCATGGGGGCAGGGGGCTTATTGAAAGAAATCCCCTCCCGGCCGCAATTACGCGCAGGGGCCGCCGCCGCGGCGCCCAAGGCGCCGCGTGTCGCCGCCCTAATCCTGGCCGCCGGTCAGTCCCGGCGCATGGGCGCGGCCAACAAGCTTTTGGCGGAGATCGACGGCAAGGCCATGTTGGCCCGCGTGGTGGAAGCAACCCAGGCGTCCCAGGCGGTGGACATCCTGGCGGTGACCGGGCACGAGGCCGACACAGTGGCGGCGGTTTTGAACGGTTACGATGTGCCCAACGTTCACAATCCGTCATTCGCTGATGGGCTCAGCACATCATTGCAAGCCGGGATCGCCGCTTTGCCCGACGATATCGACGGTGTCATCGTCCTTCTCGGCGATATGCCGCGGGTCTCGCCTGGGCACATCGACCGCCTGATTGCCGCCTTCAACCCAGTGGAAGGCCGCGCCGTCTGTGTGCCCACCTATCAGGGCAAGCGTGGCAATCCGGTGCTGTTCGGTTCGCAGTTCTTTGCCGAGATGGCTTCGGTGGGGGGCGATAGCGGCGCCAAGCATCTGATCGGCCAGCACGAGGATGAGCTGGTTGAAGTGCCCATGGAGGATGACGGCATCTTCCTGGATGTGGACACACCCGATGCCCTTACTGCTATTCGGGCCACAGGCGTCGACTGATCAATCGGGCCAACTGTAGTGAGTAAGACCAAGATTCCGGACGACTGGCAGGCTCTGCTGGCCGAGTACGAACGCCGGATGGCCGAGGCACGGGCCATGGGTGGCGAAGAGAAACTGGCGCGCCGCGCCGCCAGGGGCCAGCGCAATGCGCGGGAGTTGATCGAACTGTTCATTGACGAGGGCACGTTCGAGGAAGTGGGCACCCTGGTCGGCGGACAGAGCTATCATGGCCAGAATACCGTGCCGGCGGACGCCTTGATTGGTGGCCTTGGCCGGATCAACGGCGAATTGGTGGTCTTTTCCGTAGAGGATTTCACCACCTTGGGCGGCTCCATCGGACATGGCAACAACGCCAAGCGCTTACGCTTTGCCGCCATCGCGCTGGAAAGCAAACTGCCCTTCGTCATGCTGCTGGATGGCGCCGGCGCGCGGGCCAGCAATGCGCTGGAACGTTATCCCTACAGTCCCATCGATCTGCAGATACTGGCAAAGCTGGCCGGCAAGGTACCCACAATTGCCGTGGTGGTGGGATCCTCCGCCGGGCACAGCTCGGTCGGCGGTCTGTTGATGGATTTTGTCATCATGCTCAAGGACGCGGTGATGTTCGCCGCCGGCCCGCCGCTGGTAGAGGCCGCCATGGGCGAAGTGGTCACGAAGGAGGAATTGGGCGGGGCCGAATTACATACCAAGATCAGCGGCGTCGCCCACAATGTGGCGGCGGATGAAGAGGCGGCCGCCGAACTGGTGCGAACTTATTTGAACTTCTTCCAGAACCGGCGGGTTGGACAAGTGGATGCCGGGCCGCAGGACAAACTGTTTCAGCTTATTCCCGCCAATCTGCGCAAGCCGTACGATATTGTACCGGTCATTGAATGCCTGCTGGATAAGGGTAGTTTCCTGGAAATCCAACCCGACTATGGCAAGACCATGGTCACCGGTCTGGCCCGCCTTGACGGGCACGCCGTCGCCGTCGTCGCCAATCAGCCGGCAGTGATGGCGGGTGCCACGGATGCCAAGGGCGCCGACAAGGCCGCGGACTTCATCACCCGGGTCAGCCGTCTGGACCTGCCGGTTCTGTTCATCGCCGATACGCCCGGCGTGATGTCCGGTTCTGCCGCCGAACGGGCCGGCACCTTGCGGTCGACGGCGCGCATGTATCAGGCCCAGGCGGATATCACTTCGCCCAAGCTGCATGTCACTTTGCGTAAATCCTTCGGCTTCGGCGGTTTCATTATGGCGATGAATCCGTTCGCCGGTCAGACGAAGTCATTCGGTCTGCCTGGCGTCAGCCTGGGCCGCTTGCCGGCTCAGGGCGGGGCGCAGGCGGCGAATATGGGGGACGAGGCGGCAGAGCGACTGGCCGAGATCCAAAACAGCGGCGCCTGGGCGGCAGGCGACGAACTGGCCTTTGACGAGATTGTCGATCCGCGGGATTTGCGCGGCCGCCTGATCAGTGCGATAGAGATCGCAATGAAGAAATAAGCCATGGACGTGGAGGAGTGAGCACAATGAAAGTCGATGCGGTTGTTACATCCGATTTGGATAAGGCCGGCGCCGAGGCCCGGGAACTGGAGGAAATGGGCTATGATGGACTGAAGTCCGTCGAGACGGCGCACGACCCCTTTCTGCCTTTGCTATGCGCGGCGCAGACGACTTCCAAGATCGATCTGACCACGGGTATCGCCGTGGCCTTTGCCCGCTCCCCAATGACATTGGCGAATGTTGGCCACGATCTGAATGCCGCCTCGAAAGGCCGCTTCGCCCTTGGTCTGGGTTCGCAAATCCGGCCTCATATCACCAAGCGTTATTCCATGCCTTGGTCGTCGCCAGCGGCGCGGATGCGGGAAATGATCCTGGCCATGCGGGCGATCTGGGCCTGCTGGCATGAAGGCAAGCCGCTGGAGTTCCTGGGCAAGTTTTATACCCACACCCTGATGACGCCGTTCTTTACCCCCACCAATATCGAATACGGCCCGCCCAAGGTTTATCTCGCCGCCGTGGGCCCGATGATGGCGGAAGTGGCGGGCGAGGTCGCCGACGGCCTGCTGGTGCACGGCTTTACCACCCAAGCTTATCTAGAGAATGTGACGCTGCCGGCCCTCGAAAGGGGCTTCGCCAAGGCCGGCAACAAGACCCGGGCGGATTTCGAGATCGCCTATCCGGTGTTTTCCATCAAGGGCCGTGATGAAAAGGAGATCGCGGAGCAATCCAAGAAAATGCGAGAGCAGGTTGCTTTCTATGGCTCCACGCCCGCATACAAGCCGGTCTTGGATTCCATCGATGCTGGCGAATTGCAGCCCGAATTGAACGCCATGTCCAAGCAGGGCCGCTGGGAAGCCATGGGCGAGTTGATCGGTGACGACGTGTTGGAGAAGTTCGCCGTTCAGGGCGATGCGACGGAGATCGCCAAACAGATCAAGGAGCGTTACAGCCACATCGCCGATCGCACGGCTGCCTCTTACGCGACCCTGGATCGAGAGGAACGTATCGCCTTCATCGAGGCCATGCGAGCCGCCTAAGGCGGTGGCTATTCGCGGAATTCAGCCGAATTCGTCCCGCCGGCGCAAGTATGCCGCTGTGGCTGGTCGGCAACAGCCATTACCATGCCTTTCACGGCAACCGGCGGAATCCTCGACATTTGGCCGAATTAGGCCTATATAGCCGGGTCATGACGACCAACGGCAAGCATATGCCCACCCCTTCGGTGGTGCGGCTCATTATCGGGCGACTTCGGTGCCCGGCCACAATGGATGGCCGGGACGGAAGTCGCTTTTCGATGATGAAACCCAACCGGGAGCTTGCCCACGATGTCTGCACAAACCGAACGATCTGAAACCACACCACGAACTGAACCCTGTTCCGATTCCGTTACGCAACCGGAACAGGGCGCTTTTCATTTCATGATTCATGCCCAGGCCGAAGCATCGGCCCTGTCCCGGATACTGGAACATTTCGCCTTGCGCGACTTTGTCCCTGACGAGGTCGGATGCAAACGGACGGCGGCGGAGGAGCTTCATATCCACATCGCCGTGTCTGGAATGCCGGCGAACCAGGCTGCCAACCTGGCTGCCCGCTTCCGCAATATCGTCCCGGTCTTGCGGGTCGCCCTTGAACCGGCGCCGAATACCTGAAACGCGAGCGATGGTCTCTCAAACCTGGGACGGCCGACGGTGTTCCTGAAATAATATGACGGCCATCGACTCCGCGATAAACCCAATTGGCGATATTATGTTCGGTCGACCGACCGAGTCTCCTCTTTACAAGTGAATTTAGCGCGAAATTGCCAGGAAATTGGCGCGTTGCTTATAGACAGCCAATGGTTTGTTTAGGCATGCGATTACCCGAGCCGTCTCCCAAGACACATACCCGAATGCGGCGTTCCGGAGGCGAAATAACCGCCCCCTACGCTGCAGCAGGCCGTCCTATTCCGCGGCGACTTGACCGGCAGCGGGATGGTCGGCGGGATCCTTATAGAAGCTGCCATCCTGCATGATGCCGCGCAGGCGTGAGGCATCCTGTAGGATGGTGACATCCGCCAGGGGATTGCCGTCGACCAACAGCAGATCTGCCAGATAGCCTTCCTTGATCTGCCCCAGTTCATTGCCCATCATCATGATCTCGCCACCCCCTTTGGTGGCCGCCATGATCGCCTCCATGGGCGTGAAATCCAAAAGCTTGACGAAATAGTCCAGATCACGGGCATTGTTGCCGATGGGGTTCCAGGCAAAACCATAGTCGCCGCCCGGCAGCACGCGCACGCCGCGCTTTTTCAGGTCCTTCATGTTCTCGACGGCGATTTCCAACTCCCGTTTCAGGCCCATATCGGTGGCAACTTCTGTAGTGATGCCCCAATCGCCTGCCTCGTAGAGAGTTGTGTAGGTAACGCCAAGGGTCGGGGAAACGAAGATGCGGTCCTTTTCCGCCTCCAGCATATCCTTGGCTTCCTCGTCCACCAGGGTAGCGTGATAGATGATGTCCACGCCGGCCTTGAGGCACATCTTGACCGAGGCGGCGCTGCGGCAGTGACCAGCCACGCGCAGTTCACGGGAACGGGCCACTTCGCACACTGCATCAATTTCGTCTTGGTTCATCACCGTATGATGAGCCCGGGCAAAGGGCACGAACTCGTCGCCGGAGGGGTTTATCTTGATGGTATCCACGCCCTCGCGCACCAACTCGCGGGAGGTGCGGCGGAACTCGTCCGGGCCGTCACAGACCAGGGCAAATGTATCGCGATGCATGTGATGCAAACGCACGTCGCCCAGGCCTGATGATGGCGTCAATTCCGGCGTTGCCGCCAGCATACGCGGGCCGGGAATATCGCCGGCGTTGATGGCATTGCGGATGACGATATCCATGCGCGGCTTGGCTGCGGCAGCCGAGCAACCCGCTGTGAAGCCCTGGTCCATGAAAGTCTTGGCATTCTTCATGGCCATCAGGGTGTGCTCCTCGGCCGGAACAAAACCCAATGCCTCCAGGCTGTCCGTATTCAGGAAAGTCACATGCATATGGCTTTCGATCAGGCCGGGCATCAATGTGGCGCCGCCGCCGTCGATGACGCGGGCACCGTCCCTGTCCACTTGGTCGCCGTCACGGGCGATGGCGCTGATCCGGTTGCCCTCGACCAATACTTCGCCAAGAAAAGGTTCGTTTCCGGTCGCGTCCAGAATTTGCACGCCGCTAAAGACTGTCTTGCTCATCGCCTATCTCCAATCCCGTTGAGCATGGCCTTGGGGCCAAATAATCGGATTTTTTTTGCATGATATGCCTGTCTCGACGGACCCGCAAGAATTCCTGACCGGCAATAGCACTTAATCGCCAATGCGGGGCGGTGATTTGGCACTCAGGCGGCCCTGCAAAACCTCTGGCAGCAGTTCGTCGGCGATATCGCCACTTTCACTTTTCGCATGCATGGCTGCCGCGTCGAGCACGGCTTGTCCTGCATTTGTTTCGAGCAGGGAGAAGCGCAGGCGCAATTTGCCACTGCCCTCCAGCGCCACATTACAAGGGTTCTTGCAGCCGGCGAGGCAATTGACGATGCGCACATTGCCTGGGTCCCAACCCTGCGCCGCGGCAAGCGCGATAATTTCCGCACCCAGGGCAGCGCCCATGGTTTCTTCGTCATGAGGGTTTGGGGCATAGCGCGGGCAGGTCCGGCAAACCAGAATTCGGGTGACCATTGTCGTTAGCTCAGGATGGCGGATCGGGCAGGGTCAAGGCAATGGCCAGGGCAAGGGTGACCAGGGCGGCGGAAACCAGGTATGCCGGCGTGAAACTTTCGGCATATTCCGCGATGGCGCCAGCCACGACGGGCCCCAATAGTTGTCCGATGCCAAAGACAACTGTAATGGTTCCGATGATGGCGGCGGTGCGTTCGGGGCTCGCGTAATCGGCCACAGTGGCGCTCATGATCAAGGGCACGCTAAAGGCAGACAGTCCGAACAAAATGACGGACGTATATACCGCAATCTCGCTGTCGCCATAGGTAATGGCGCCAAAGGCCGCGGCTTGCATGGCAAGCGACAGGGCGATACCGGCGCGGCGGCCCATGCGGTCGGAAAAGGAGCCAAGAAGTGGGCCGCAGAGCAAACTGCAGCCCCCCAGCCAAATCCAAAAGCGCCCGGCTTCCGCCTCTTCCAGTCCCTGTTCTAAAACCAGAGTGGTCACAAAAAATGTGGTGTAGACGACGTAGGTCGCACCGAAGAGGAAATAAATCAGACCCAGCCGAACCAGGGCGCGCCGGACTCGCCTGGCGGAGCCGCCGGCAGCGTTTGAGACGGCGCCCAGGGCAATCTGGAAATCGCCCACGTCGCGGATGCCGCCAAATGGCGCCAAGCCCAGATCCATGGGGCGGTTACGCACCACTAAAAGGCAGAAGAGGATCAGCGGCAGGCACAACACCGCAAGGCCGCTCCAGCCGGCACGCCAGCCGTCAAGACCAAGCTCTGCATTGACCTTGGGTATGGACCAGCCTGCCAGCATGATCGCCAGGCCCATGCCGATGGACAGATAACCGATGGCCCGGCCGCGCCATTGCGGCGCGAACCAATGAGGCAAAAGCGCAAGGGTGCAGACCATGGCGATACCACTGCCTAGGCCGGTGCAGCCGTACAGGATAATGAGGGTGAAGATGTTGCCCGAGACGGCGACGCCGAGCATGGTGGCGACGATCAGAATCAAGGACATGGTGATCAAGCGCCTTTCGCCGATTGGGCCAATCAAGCGCCGTGCCCATAAGGCGCCCAAAAGGTAACCGACGAAGTTGGCAGACGAAATCCACCCCATTTGTACATAATTGAGGATCAGCGCATCTCCCATGGTGGGCAGCAGCATGCCCAGGGCAAAGCGCCCGATGCCAAGACAGACGAATATGCTGAAAACGGCTGCGACCACAACGAGCCAGCCGTAGTGTAGGATTCCGGGCGATTGGTACGTGGCAACTTGCTGGCTTGCCACAGGCACTTCCGTGGAAACCAGCCCCAGTCTTGGCCCTTGCCTGGGTTCGTCGGGCATCGTCATGGCGATCGTTGCCAATTGGTCGGGGTCGTCATCTTTCCCGGTGTATACTGTCAGAACAAAGTTTGGTTGCAGTGATAATTGAACTATGAGTGCGGGGCAATGCGGCCAAGGTTATTTTCCCATTCCGGCCAACCGGCGTCGTGGCGCCTATGAACGGTGATGTCGCGCGCGAGGAGGCATTTGCCTATTGCCTGGACCAGTTGCGCCGCGAGGACCGAGACCGCTATTTGACACTGTTGTTCGCCCCCCGTGAGCGGCGTCCATTGCTGGCCGGGCTCTACGCCTTCAACGTCGAATGCGCCCGGGCGGTCAATGCCGGCGGCGAACAGCCGGTGTTGGGGCAAATGCGCCTGCAATGGTGGCGCGATGCCCTGGCAAAAGATTCGGAAATTCACAGCGACGGATCTGCGACGGAAGCTCATCCCATAATCTGTTTGCTGCGGGCCGAGACGCGGCTGTTGTTACCCACGCAGGGCTTGCTATCGGCTCGGGAACGGGATCTGACTGATTCGCAATTTGAAACCTTGGATGATGTGATCGCCCACGCCGCGGCCATCGGGGGCGGTTTGGCGGTCATTGCTGCCGAAACGCTTGGGGCTGATGATAGCAAGGCACCACGGGCCGCGGGCACGGCATTCGCATTGGCTGGCATGTTGCGCACCATTCCTTACCAGGTTCCCGGCCGCGCCTTTCAGGGCCGTCTTTGTCTCTCCCAGGATATCCTCGCTGCCCACAGCCTGCGGGCTGAGGACGTCTGGTCGGGCGGACATCGAGATGCTGTCGCCAATTGCGTGCGTCAAGTCGCCGATGCCGCCATATCCCAGTTGGCCGAATTGGAGGGCATCGGCACCACTGGTGGCGCCATATCGCCGCTGTTGCACGGCAGTTTGGCGCGGGCCTATCTGCGGCGATTGGAGAGTTCCGGTTACAACCCGTTCTCACCCAACCTCGGCCTGCAGCCTCTGGCCCGGCCCCTAATGCTTTGGTGGCGGGCTTTTCTGCGTCGTCCCTAGTCCAGCCAAACCGACAAGTCAGCAAGGGCGCGTTCGGCATAGGCCGCCTTGCGCTGTTTCTTCGCCACACGCGGTTGCAGTTGTGGGAACAGCCCGAAATTGGCGTTCATGGGCTGAAAGTCGGAGTTCTTGCTGTCCCGGTGCCGCGCCGTGCCCGTGATGTGCCCCAACAAGGTGCCCATGGCCGTGGTCGGCGGCGGCAGGTCTGGTATCCGCCCAAGGCGTTCGGCGGCGGCGAAACGGCCGGTTAAGAGCCCCATGGCCGCGCTTTCCACGTAACCTTCGACGCCGGTCATCTGTCCTGCAAAACGCAGCCTTGGCTGGGCTCGCAGGCGACAGGTGCCATCCAGCAGGGCGGGGCTGTTCAGAAATGTGTTGCGGTGAATGCCGCCCATGCGGGCGAAGCGGGCGTCCTGCAAGCCAGGAATGGTGCGGAAGATCTCCGCCTGGGCGCCGTGTTTCAGCTTGGTCTGGAAACCCACCAAATTATAGAGCGTACCTTGGGCGTTATCCTGGCGCAGCTGAACAACGGCGTAGGGTTTCTCGTCCGGCCTATGGGCGTTGGTCAGGCCCACCGGCTTCATCGGGCCATAACGCAAGGTTTCAATGCCGCGTTCCGCCATGACTTCGATGGGCAGACAGCCTTCGAAATAGGGCGTGTCTTTCTCCCAGTCGTGGAACTCGGTGACATCACCCGACAACAGATCGGCGATGAACCCTTCGTATTGCTCCCGGCTCAACGGACAATTCAGATAGTCCTTGCCTGTGCCCCCCGGTCCCGGCTTGTCATAGCGGGACTGGAACCAGGCGGTCTCCATATCCACGCTGTCGGCGTAGACAATGGGGGCGATGGCATCAAAAAAGGCCAGGTTCTCGGCCCCCGTCAATTTACCGATGGCTTCCGTCAGGCCGGGGGAGGTCAAGGGACCGGTGGCGACGATAACAATGTCCCAGTCCGCGGGCGGTAATCCGGTGACTTCGCCCCGTTCCAATGTGATCAACGGTTCGGCTGCCAGTGCCGCGCCCACATGGTCGGAGAAGTCCTCGCGATCCATGGCCAGGGCGCCCCCCGCCGGCACCTTGTTGGCATCGGCCGCCGCCATAATCAGGCTGTCGCAGCGGCGCATTTCCTCGTGCAGCAAACCTACGGCGCTGGCATAAGTATCGTCGGAGCGGAAGGAGTTGGAACAGACCAGTTCCGCATAGCCTTCGCTCTGATGCGCCTCGGTCATGCGCTGGGGCCGCATTTCGTGCAGGACGACCGCAACGCCGGCGCGCGCGATCTGCCAGGCCGCCTCCGAGCCCGCAAGGCCGCCGCCGATGACATGTATGGGTTTGATATCCCTCATGTGCGCCTAGATAGGCGCCATGGCCCGGATAGGCAATATGGATATTAGGCCCTCCGCCGTTCAGCGTTTCCAGCCACGGCATCGGCGATTTCCGGGATCAACTCTTCTGGGTAGTCGTGGCCCATGCCGTCGATCACCAGCAACTCGGCGCCGGGAATGGAATTCTTGATGTCTTCGCCGCCGGGCAGGGGGATTAGGGGATCCTCGCGGCCGTGGATGACCAGGGTCGGCGCGGTGATTTCCGATAGGCGCGCCACCCGGCCGTCGCCCGAGGCGATGCTGGCGAGGAGATGGCGGCTGTTGCCTTCGGGATAGAAGCATCGGTCGAACTGCGCCGCCGCCTCATCTCGCAGCAGCGTTTCATCCCGGGGGTAGTTCGGGCTGCCGATAAGGCGCGAGGTTTCCACTGCCTCGTCCATGGCACCCTGACGGGTACCAGATGGATTGCGCGGCCGGGTCAGCCATTCCGCAACCTCGCCCTCGGGCCGAGGCAGGCCGCGGCGGCCGGAGGTGGCCATGATCGCGGTCATGGTGGCGACCTTTTCGGGATGTGCGATGGCCATGATCTGGGCGACGGCGCCGCCGTTTGAACTGCCGATGATATGGGCACTCTCGATGCCGAGGCTATCTAACAGCCCGGCGGCGTCGTCGGCCATGTCTTCCAGGGTATAGGGTGCGGCGACCTTTTCCTTGGCCCGGGCTTGAGCAAAGGCCGCCTTGGTATCTGCCGGGCCCCAGTCGTCGAATTTGGTGGATAGGCCTACATCCCGGTTGTCGTAGGCAATGACCCGGAAGCCGCGCGCTACCAACGACTCGATAAGGGGTTTGGACCAGCGGATGAGCTGTACACCCAGCCCGCCCACTAAGAGGAGCGGTTGCGCGCTGTCTTCACCCCAGATTTCGTACTCGATGGTGATACCGTTAACCGAGGCATTCGTCATTCTTGAAACTCCCAGACAGTAGATCTTGCGCTTGCCGGCAACCGCTAGGCCGGTTTGAATTTGGGCAAAGTGACTTCGTCCGTGACGTCATCGAAGGTCACGTTGACCGCCATGCCGATGGTCACGGACTCGGGATCGCAGTCGACGATGTTGGTCATCATGCGCGGGCCTTCCTCCAGGGTCACGAGGGCCAGGACGAACGGGGTCTGCTCGGCGAAGCCTGGATGCGGTGCCCGGTAGTTGACGGTGTAGGAATAGACTTCGCCCTTGCCCGAGGCGTCCTGCCATTCCAAGGCCGATGAGAGGCAATGGCTGCAGACGCCGCGGGGATAGAATTGGTATTCGCCGCAATCCTGACAGTTCTGGATGATCAGCCGATGTTCGCGTGCGGCCTGCCAATAGGCGGCGGTGTCCTGGTAGGGGCGGGGCAGGGGAGGGAATGCCATGATCAGTCCCTCCCCAGAATAATGGTGCCGGTGGAGGAAAGGACCCCGCCGGTACCGTTGCAAAGGGCGATTTGCGCATCGGGCACCTGCCGCGGCCCGCATTCGCCGCGCACTTGGCGTACGCCTTCGATGACGGTGAAAATGCCGAACATGCCCGGATGGGTGTAGGACAGCGCGCCGCCCTGGGTGTTCATGGGAAAATCGCCCCCCGGCGCGGTTCGCTGATTCTCGACAAAGGCGCCGCCCTCGCCCTTGGCGCAGAAGCCGAGGCTTTCCAGGGACAGCAGGACGGTGATGGTGAAGGAGTCGTAGATCTCGGCTACATCGATATCAGCATGACTAAGGCCCGATCGTTCAAAGGCCAGCTTGCCCGAAATTGCTGCTGCCGTTTGGGTCAAATCCGGCATCTGGCTGATCATGCGGTGGGTGTGAGCCTCGCCAGCGCCCAGCACCCGCACCGGTGTCTTCTTCAAGTCCCGTGCCCGTTCCAGCGAGGTCAGGACCACGGCGCCGCCCGCATCGGTAACCAGGCAGCAATCCAATAGGTGAAGGGGCGAGGCGATCATGCGGGAATTCATCACATCATCAATGGTGATGGGATCTTGCATGCGCGCTTTGGGGTTCAGAGAGGCCCATTTGCGGGTCGCCACGGCGATTTCCGCCAGCTGTTCGCTGGTGGTGCCGTATTCATGCATGTGGCGTTGCGCGGCGAGGGCATAGCTGCCAACCGTGGAGACGCCATAGGGCTCCTCGAACTGGGATGGCCCGAAAACGTCCGTGGCCTCGGAGACCGGGCCGCCCTTGCCGCCGCGATCAGAAATATTAGTGCTGCCGTGGCAGATCAGCGCCACGTCGCATAGTCCTGCCGCGATGGCCATGGCGGCGTGTTCCACATAGACCACGAAAGAGGAGCCGCCCAACGAAGTGGAATCCGTATAACGCGGCGTGATGCCCATATATTCCGCCATAAGCATGGTGGGAAACTGCCCGCCCTCGGTGATGATGCAGGTGAATAGACCGTCCACGTCCTTGACGCTCAGGCCCGCATCCTCCAGCGCCAGGCGCGAGGCCTCTGCCGAAAGTTGGTACTTGCTCTTGTCGGGCACACGGCCCAAATCGGATTCGGCGACGCCGACGATGGCGACATCACGCAATGCTTTTTCCAAGACTTAACTCCGCGCCAGCTCGATATGTGGCCGACGATGGTAGCCATTCTTAGGGCACTTTGAAACACCGCGGCGGGCTGGACGAAGGGCTAGCGCAGGTCCCGCATAATTTCACGGGCTGCATTGTGACCCGGTATACCGGTAACGCCGCCGCCAGGGTGGGCGCCGGAGCCACACAGGTATAGCCCCTTGATGGGCATGCGGTAGTTGCCGTGGCCCAGGGTGGGGCGCAGGCTGTAGAGCTGGTTCAAATCCAGGGTGCCGTGAAAGATATCGCCACCCATCAGGCCGAAATCCCGTTCCAGATCCAGGGGCGTGAGGATCTGCCGGGCGATGATGGCGTCGCGTAAATTCGGCGCGAAGGCTGTGACCGCGTCCACGGCCGCATCCGCGGCCTGTTCCCGGACGTCGTCCCAATGCAGGCCGTCGGGCAGATCAGGGTCAAACTGGTGACAGAACATAGACGCCACATGCTGCCCCGGCGGCGCAAGGCTGTCGTCGATGGTGGAGGGGATCACCACTTCCACGAACGGACGGCGCGACCATCCGTGGCGCCTGGCATCCATATAGGCCTCGTCCAGATAGCGCGTGGACGGCCCGATGATGATGCCGCCCTGGTGATGCTCGGCCACCTCTTTGCCGGGCAGGCAGGTGAAATCGGGCAGTTCAGAAAGGGCCACGTTCATGCGCAGGGTACCCGACTTGCAGCGCCAATTTTCCATCCGGCGGCGGAAGGCGGGATCGATGTGGCGTTCATCCACCAGGTTCAGGAACAGCAGTTTCGGGTTCACGTTCGCTGCCACGGCACGGCCACGGATGGCGCGGCCATCATCGAGGCGCACGCCGACGCTCTTGCCCCCTTCAACCAACACTTCAGCTACGGGCGCATCGGTTTCGATCTCCACACCGGCCGCTTCCGCCGATCGCGCCATGGCCTGGGTGACCGCACCCATGCCGCCCACCGCATGGCCCCAGGAACCAGGTTCCGGCATGATCTCGCCAAAGCAATGATGCAACAGCACATAGGCCGTCCCCGGGGTATAGGGCGAGGCATAGGTGCCGATGATGCCGTCATAGGCGAACAGGGATTTGACGGCATCGCTCTCGAACCAGCGGCCAAGTAACTCGCCGGCGCCTAACACCATGATGTCCGCGAGGTCCCGCTGTGTTTCGAGGTCTATGCCGTGGAGGCGGCGGCCTGCCTTCAGCACAGACCATAGATCCCGCAAGCCGCCGCCGGCGTTGGGCGGTGTTTCCAGGATGAATTGGCGCAGCACGTCGGCCAGGCAACCGAGGGTCGCTTCATAGTCTTCCAACCGTTCGGCGTCATTTGGCGAGATGCGCGCGATCTCCGCCTTCGTGGCGTCAAAGTCGGGATAGGATTTCAGGTAGTTGCCGTCTTCCAATGGCAGGAAGTTGGACATCTGCCATTGCCGCAGTTCCAGGCCATGGACATACAAGTCCAAGTCATCGACGACCTTGGGGTGTAGTAGGCCGACGGCATAGGAGGCGATGGAGTTACGGAAACCGGGGTGGAACTCCTCCGTCACCGCCGCGCCGCCGACCACCCCTCGCCGTTCTAGAACCTTCACCGACAAGCCGGCTTTTGCCAGGTAGGCGGCGCAGACCAAACCGTTATGACCGCCTCCGATGATAACCACGTCATAGGTGCGATCGTCGGTCATTCGCGGCCTAGGAATTTTTCCAGAGCCCAGCGATGGGCCTCTTCAAACAGGGTTTCCAACGCCTCCTCAATTGGCACCCACAAGGATTCATGGTCCAAATCCTTGACTGGTCCCGGCGTGCCGCGCAGGGTGACCTGGTAGAAGTGGCATACCTTTAAGAAATAGCTATTTTCGGTGGAAACATAGACATATTGCCCCGCGTCACACAGATAACGGTCGATCTCGATTTCATAGCCCGTTTCTTCCCGGTATTCTCGGACCAAAGCCTCCTCGAGACTTTCTCCCTCCAACAAACCGCCGCCGGGGAAGCCGCGTATGGTCCCTACGGTGATGATCAGGACATTGCCCCGATCGTCCTGCGCAATGCCATAGGCGCCAGGCCGGAGAATGTAGTCTTGGCCCGGATCGGGCGTACCGAACGCGGGTAGGCGCCGTGACATCCTTGTCTCCCTATATGTGGCTGCCCTATCATAGGATCAAACATGGGGAAATCGGAGAGATGTCATGGCGTTGAGCAATATTCGTGTGAAACCGCTGACGGGGGCGATCGGGGCTGAGGTCGAAGGAGTGGATTTGACCCAGCCGTTGAGCGACGACACCTTCAATACGGTGCACGACGCCTTGATGGACCATCAGGTCATCTTCTTCCGGGATCAGGATTTGACTTTGGAACAGCACAAGGATTTCGGCCGCCGCTTCGGTGACCTTCATATCCACCCCGCTGCCCCCGCCCCCAAAGGGCACCCGGAGATCCTGAAAATCCATGCGGATGAAAATTCCAAATATGTCGCCGGCGGCGGCTGGCATTCGGATGTGAGCTGCGATGTGGAACCGCCCATGGGCAGCATTCTGCATCTCCATACCGTGCCCGAACAGGGCGGCGATACCCTGTTCTCAAGCATGTACGGCGCCTATGAGTCCCTGTCGGACAAGATGAAGCAGTTCCTCGGCGGCCTGACCGCCATGCATCGTTCCGAGCATGTCCATGGCGGCCGTTACGGAAAGAAGGAGAACTTGCGCGACGGCGACTATCCGGAGGCGATCCACCCCGTCGTCCGCACTCATCCCGTTACGGGACGCAAGGGGCTGTACGTGAATTCGGCCTTCACCACGCGGATCATGGAATTGAGCCGCTATGAGAGCCAGGACGTCCTGCAGATGCTCTATAACCACATTGCCCGGGGCGTCGATTTCCAATGCCGCTTCCGCTGGGAAAGGAATTCCGTTGCCTTCTGGGACAACCGCTGCACCCAGCATCACGCGGCCTGGGATTATTTCCCCAACGTGCGTTCCGGTTACCGCGTCACCGTCCAGGGCGACCGCCCGGTTTAGTTCAAGTAAGCCGCATACTGATCCAACAGCGGTAGAACCTCGTCGCTGCCGGCCGAGGGCAGGCTGAAGGCCACCCGGGTGATGCCGGCATCCTGGTAACGCTTGATCTCGTCGCCGTCGTCGGCGGCGGCGAAAATCGTTACCGGTAGATCATCTGGGTTCTTGCCCGCTTCCGCCGCCATCTGGCGGAACTGGGGCAGGGTTTCCAGGACATCCCAGCCGCGGCCACCGATGGGCATCCAGCCGTCGCCATAGCTGATGGCGCGCTTGGCGGCATGGGGGAAACCGCCACCCACCAGAATTTGCGGATGCGGCTTCTGCACCGGCTTCGGCCAGGTCATCATGGGTTCGAAATTGACGAACTTGCCGCTGAATTCCGGCTTGCTTTCCGTCCAGATCACCTTCAGCGCGGCCACACGTTCCGCCATCAGGCTCATGCGCGTTTTGAATTCGGTGCCGTGGTCGGCCATCTCCTCGGCATTCCAACCGGCCCCGATGCCCAGGATCACGCGGCCATTGGAAAGCTGATCCAGTGTCGCCACTTCCTTGGCCAGTTGGATCACGTCCCGCTGGATGATCAGGCAAATGCCGGTGCACAGCTTGATGCTCTTGGTCACCGAGGCCGCCGTCGCCAAGGCCACGAAAGGGTCCATGCAGTCGTAATACTGTTTCGGCAGCTCGGCACCGCCGGGCCACGGCGATTTGCGGGAGAGGGGGATATGGGAGTGTTCCGGGAACCAAAGGGATTCAAAGCCCCGTTCCTCCGCCGCCTGGGCCAGTTCCGCCGGGGTCATGGAATAGTCCGTTGGGAACATCACGACGCCGTAATCCATATCGCACCTCATTCTCTGCCATTGTCTGCCGTCATTCAGGTATAACAGAGAAAACCTATGGAGGTGACTTTATGCCGAGAGTCAGGGAAATCGAGATCGACGAGGTGCCGGCGGACGCCCAGCCCATTTATCGCCGGTTCGCTACCGAGTACGGGCCGTTCCTTAACCAGGTGAAGATATTCGCCCACCGGCCGCCGGCGCTGCGCCACATCATGGGGCTGCTCTTGGAACTGGCGGACGAGGCAGTGTTGCCGAAGCGATATCTGGAGATCGCCCTTGTTGTGGTCTCGAAATTGAACGAGTGCGATTACTGCGTTGCCCATCACGCCCCCCGTCTGATGGACCAGGGCCTGACGGCGGAAGCCACGGAAAATATCCTGGCTGACCAGGTGCCGGGCTTTGATGCAGCCGACATGGCGGTGCGCGACTATGCGGTGCAGGTGACCGAAACACCGGGCCGCATCCGCGATGCCATGTACGAACGTCTGCGCCAGCATTTCAGCGAGGAGCAGATCGTGGAATTGACCTTGCGCACGGCACTGTGCGGGTTCTTCAATCGTTTCAACGATGCCATGGGCATCGAAATGGAGGACGGCGTCGAGGCCGATTTACAGGCCCGCATGGCCGCAGCAGGAGATTAGGTGTGAGTTATCAGGATATTCTGTACGTGGTGGAGGACGGCATCGCCACCATCACCATGAACCGCCCCGACAAGCTGAACGCCTTCACCGGCGTGATGCTGGATGAAATAATCGACGCCATAGACAGGACCGACGCGGACGATGATGTTCGCGCCGTGATCTTCACCGGCGCCGGGCGGGCCTTCTGCGCCGGGGCGGATCTTTCCAGAGGCGCTGAAACCTTCGATATGGCGAAGCGGGAGGGCGAAGGGCCCATCGATGAATGGCGAGACGGCGGTGGCCGGGTCACCCTGCGCTTGTTCGAATCCAAGAAGCCGCTGATCGCCGCCGTCAATGGGCCCGCCGCCGGCGTCGGCGTCACCATGCAGCTGCCCATGGATTTCCGCATCGCCTCTACCAAGGCCCGTTTCGGTCTGGTCTTCACCCGCCGCGGCGTGGTGATGGAGGCCTGCTCGTCGTGGTTCCTGCCACGTCTGGTGGGCATTGCCCAGGCCATGGAATGGGTTATGAGTGGCCGGGTCTTCCCGGCTGAGGAAGCGCTGAAGGGTGGCCTGGTGAGCGAGGTCGTTCAGCCCGACGAACTGTTGCCCCGTGCGCGGGCCATCGGGCGGGAGATTGCCGAAAACACCTCCGCCGTTTCCGTCGCCCTGTGCCGGCATATGATGTGGAAGATGCTAGGCGCGGATCACCCCATGGAGGCGCATAAGGTTGACAGCCGCGGCATCCGCGAAATGGGCCGCCTGCCCGATGCCTATGAAGGGGTGCAGTCGTTCTTGGAAAAGCGGCCCGGCAACTACACTATGAAGCCCAGCACCGACATGCCGGACTTTTTCCCTTGGTGGCAGGAGCGAGAGTTCGAGTAGACCTGTTCCGGCCGCTGTTTCATTCCGCGTTCAATGAAACAAGCCGCAAGTCGTCACTCCCGCGAAGGCGGGAGTCTAGATCTTTCCATGTATGCAAAGGTTGGTGACGTGTCCCTGGATTCCCGCTTTCGCGGGAATGACAGTGTGGCTGAACTTTCCGGGTAACGATGTCTTCGGCGGCAGGCTACTTTTCCGAGTAGGGCCAGTCGATCAACATGGTCTCGGCCTGGGCGCGGATAGCGTCGGGGATGATCATGGCGCGCCGGGCGTTGAGATCGAACATGCAGGCGACGATGTCGAAAGTGGCGCAGAGTTCACCACTGCTATCGTTGTAAAGGCGGTGTCCGACGCGGAAGGTTTTCTCGGCGACATCCAACAAACCAGTGCGGAGGGAATAGATATCGCCCGCATCGATGGGGGCAAGGAAGCGGACGAAATATTCCAATGCCGCGCCGCCCCAGCCTTTGCTCCGACCCAAGTCCCGGGTGATGCCCATGCGATGGCGCAACGGCCCGATGCCGTCGGACGCGATGGCATAGTATTGCCGCAGGCACATGGCGCCGCCGTCGTGGCAATCCCAGGCGTCGATAGTGCCGCGGGAGGAGACAAAGGTATCTGCGGGTGGTTGATTGAGCGCAGGAACAGCGGTGCCGGCCGTAGGCGGCCGCTTGCGCACGGGCGGATCAGTGATGCGAGATGTCAGGTCTTCGTACACGCCGACAGGCCATGGCTTCGCCGCGCTGGAGTCCCTATCGCGGGCGATGCAAAGGAGATCGAAACTGGAAGAGATCTGACCTGTATTTCCATTGACGATATCGGCTACCAGCCGAACGTGGTCGTCCCCGACCCCCGTGACGGCGGCACGAACCTCAATGGCCTCGCCCAGGTGCAACTCGCCCTGATAGCGGCTGAAGGCCGTTGCGGGTTGAAGGTATAGTCCGGGGTCTTCGGGCAGACCCAGTTCGGGCATGGACATGGCCAGCCCATCGGCGACCTTGGCGGCATAGAACTGGATATTGAAATGGCCCATGATGTCGCATTCCCGGGCATTCACCTGATCCCGGAAAATGGTTACAAACGCACTCATTACGCTGGCCCGTTCTGCTTCAATGTCGGTTGCTTTTTGAGGGCCCGACTATAAACCCATCACCTGCCGGAGGAACCATGGAACTGGAAGAATTTCGCCGCCACGGACATTCATTCGTGGATTGGATGGCGGATTATCTGGCGGGTGTCGAAGACTATCCCGTCATGGCCCAGGTCAAGCCGGGCGAGATCGCAGGTAAGTTAGCCGCTTCTGCGCCGGAAGAGGGCGAGCCCATGGAAGATATCTTTGCCGATTTCCAGGCCCAGGTGCTCCCCGGCATCACCCATTGGCAGCATCCTTCGTTCTTCGCCTATTTCCCAGCCAATTCGTCGCCGCCGTCCGTTCTGGCGGAGATGCTGACCGCCACCATAGCGCCCCAGTGCATGCTGTGGCAGACCTCGCCGGCGGCGACGGAAATGGAAACCCGGGTGCTTGATTGGCTACGCCAGATGATTGGCCTACCGGACGGTTTCGACGGTGTGATCCAAGACAGTGCCTCCTCGGCCAGCCTGTGCGCCCTGCTGACCGCGCGAGAACGGGCCACGGACTGGCGCGGCAACGAGGACGGCCTGATAGGTATGGCGCCCCTGTGCGTCTACGTCTCCGAACAGGTGCATTCCTCTGCCGACAAGGATGTCATGGTCGCGGGCCTGGGCCGGCAGAATCTGCGCAAGATTCCAGTAGACGACAATTTCGCCATGCGCGCGGATGAACTGGAGGCTGCCATCGAGGCGGACATCGCGGCCGGCCGTACGCCCTGCTGTGTCATCGCCACCCTGGGCAGCACCGGCGTCGGCGCGGTGGACCCACTCAAGTCGATCGGCGAGATTTGCCGCCGCCACGGCATTTATCTGCATGTGGATGCCGCCTGGGCCGGATCCGCTCTGGTACTGCCGGAATGCCGCTGGATGATCGAGGGGGTCGAGGCCGTGGACAGTTTCGCCTTTAATCCGCACAAATGGCTGTTCACGAATTTCGACTGTTGCGCCCATTTTGTGCGCAATGCGGAAGAACTGGTGCGGACCCTGGATATCCTGCCCACCTACCTGAAGACCCGGGAAGGGGACCAGGTCATCGACTATAGGAACTGGAGCGTGCCTCTGGGCCGGCGCTTCCGGGCGCTCAAATTATGGTTCGTGTTGCGCAGCTATGGCGCCGCGGAAATTCGTCGTCGGATCGCCGCCCATATCGACATGGCCCGCCAGGCCGCAGATTGGGTGACCGAGGCGCCGGATTTCGAGCTTCTCGCCCCATTATCCCTGGCCCTGTTCAACTTCCGCTATCACCCTGAAGGTGTCGATGATCCGGCGGAACTGGATCGCCTGAACGAGGCCCTGCTACTGAAGCTCAATGACTCCGGCGAGTTGTACCTGACGCAAAATAATGTGCGCGGTGCCTACGCCATCAGATTTGCGGTCGGCCAGACTTATACAGAGCCTCGCCATGTCGCGGCAGCCTGGCAGGCCATTCAGGACACGGCGCGGAGCTTGTAGGTGATTTGACCCGCACCCTCGTCTACAATTGCCTACGTCCCTGATGCCATTTCCCATTCGTGAGAACTGAATAAATATGCCCAGCAGCACCAATATGCGTACCGGCGGCCAGATTCTGGTCGATCAATTGAAAATCCACAACGTGGACACGGCGTTCTGCGTACCGGGGGAAAGCTATCTAGCGGCGCTCGACGCTTTGCACGATGCGCCCGATATCCGGCTATTCACCTGCCGGCACGAAGCCAATGCGGCAAACATGGCGGAAGCCTATGGCAAGCTGACGGGCAGGCCAGGCATCTGTTTCGTTACCCGGGGGCCAGGCGCCTGTCATTCCGTGGTGGGGCTGCACACCGCGTTCCAGGACAGCTCACCCTTGATCCTGTTCGTGGGTCAGGTGGGCCGCGAGATGATGGAGCGGGAAGCGTTTCAGGAGATGGACTTCCGCCGCTTCTTCGGCCAGGTCAGCAAATGGTCGGCCGAGATCCAGGACCCGGGGCGCATTCCGGAACTGGTAAGTCAGGCCTTCCACGTGGCCACATCCGGCCGGCCGGGTCCGGTGGTCCTTTCCCTGCCCGAGGATATGCTGCGGGAGCTGTCAGGCGTCGGCGATGCGCGCACCTATAGAGCGGTACAGGCTCATCCCGGGCCTGACGACATGGCCAGACTGCGGGAGATGCTGGCGGACGCCAAGCGGCCCGTGATGATGCTGGGTGGCGGCACCTGGACGCCGCAGGCGGTGGCGGACATCACCAAGTTTGCCGAGACGAACGGCCTGCCCGTCTGCTGCGCCTTCCGTAACCAGGACCGTTTCGACAACCATCACGACAATTATATCGGTGAGGTGGGGATCGGCTGTAACCCCGACTTGATTACCCGGCTGAAAGAAACCGACCTGCTGCTGGCGGTGGGGCCCAGGCTTGGGGAGCAGACCAGCCAGGGCTATAGCCTCCTGGATATCCCCGTGCCGCAGCAGCCCATGGTGCATGTCCATCCCGATGCAGAGGAACTGGGCCGGGTGTATCGGGCGGAACTACCCATCAACGCAGGCATGGCGGCCTTCGCCGCGGCGGCGGCGGCGCTGGAACCGGTCGACGGTAGCGCCTGGGCGGAGGAGTTGAAGGCGGCGCGGCAGTCCTATGAGAACTATGTGGAAATCCAGCCGACCCTGGGTGATCTTGATCTGGCCGATGTCTTGCGGGTCTTGCGGGAGCGATTGCCGAAAGACGCCCTGGTGGCCAACGATGCCGGCAATTTTTCCGGCTGGGCGCATCGCTACCTGCCGTTCTCGGTCTATCCCAGCCAGGTGGGACCCACCAACGGTGCCATGGGCTATGGTGTGCCGGCGGCCCTGGGCGCGGCGGTGGCGTTTCCCGATCGCACCACGGTCTGTTTCGTCGGCGATGGCGGTTTCCTGATGGCCAGCAACGAACTGGCGACAGCTATCCAGTTTGACCTGAAGCCGATCTATCTGGTCATCAACAATTCCATGTACGGCACCATCCGTATGCATCAGGAACGGGACTATCCCGGCCGAGAGGTGGCGACAGAACTCCGCAATCCTGATTTCGCGGCCTATGCCCGTTCCTTTGGCGCCCATGGCGAGATTGTGGAGCGGAGCGAAGACTTCGCCGCTGCCCTGGATCGCGCCCTTGCGGCCGAAACGGCGGCGGTCTTGGAACTACGCACCGATCCGGAAGCCATCACCACCAAAACAACGTTGACGGAGATCCGCGAAGCGTCTTTGGCGAAACAGAAAGGCTAAGGTTATGGGCAGCCTGTCGGGTAAAGTTGCCATCGTCACCGGCTCGGGCCGGGGCATCGGCCAGGCCATCGCCTGCAAGCTGGCCGGCGCCGGCGCCGCCGTTGTGGTCAATGATCTGGATGCCGAGCCGGCGGCGGAGACCATCGCCTTGATCGAGGATCAGGGCGGCAAAGCCATTGCCTGTGTCGGCGATGTGGTTGCCCCAGACTTCGGCGAGAAAATCGTCGATACGGCCCTAGACGGGCTGGGCGGGCTGGACATCATTGTCAACAATGCCGGCTATATCTGGAACACCACCATTCAGCGCAACACCGACGAGCAATGGCAGGCCATGCTGGATGTTCATGCCACCGCTCCCTTCCGCATCCTGCGCGCGGCCAGCGAACATTTTCGCAGCACAGCTAAGCGCGAGGCGGCGGAGGGGCGATTGGTGCAGCGCAAGGTGGTCAACATATCCTCGGTTTCCGGCGTGCATGGCTCCGCCACCCAGGTGGCCTATTCCGCCGGCAAGATGGCCGTGGTCGGCATGACCAACACTCTGGCCAAGGAATGGGGCCGCTACGGCGTCAACGTGAATGCGGTGGCCTTCGGATTTATCGAGACGAGGCTGACCCAGGCCTTCGAAGGAGAGCCGGCGACGATCGAGGTCAGCGGCGAACGCTACAAGGTGGGCTTCCCCACGGCGGCGGTTGAGGAATTGAACAAGCGTATCTCCCTGGGCCGGCCGGGTCAGGTGGAGGAGGCGGCGGGCGCAGTCTATCTGTTGTGCCTGCCGGAAGCGAACTACATCACCGGCCAGGTGCTGATCTGCGACGGCGGCCGCCTGTAGAGCCGGTAGGGCGCCATGGCGACGGACAAACTTGGTTTCGACAAACCATCACAGGGCGATCGCTGGCACGCGCCGGCGGCGGCCCGCAACCGGGCGCCGATCCTGGATGTCTTGCGTCAGGTCATGCCTGCACCCGGCGTGGTGCTGGAGGTTGCTTCAGGCAGTGGCCAGCACGGCGCCTGGTTTGCCGCAGAATTTCCCGATCATCGTTGGGCGCCATCAGACATCGAGGCGGCCGCTTTGGGGAGTATTGACGCCTGGGCAACTGAATCGCCGCATGGCAACGTCCTACCGGCACGGCAACTGGACACCGCGGCGACGGATTGGCCCATTGACGATATAGCCGGCGAACTGGTCGCGATCTTTAATGCCAACATGATCCATATCGCGCCCTGGGCGGCGGGGCAGGGCCTCCTGGCTGGCGCTGGACGACTGTTGCCAGGCCACGGCATCCTGTTCCTCTATGGCCCCTTTCTGCGCGGTGGGCAGCCTGCCAGCGACAGCGACCGGCAGTTTGACGAGAACTTACGGGCCCAGAATCCTGCGTGGGGTCTGCGGGATTTGGATCAGGTGGTGGGATTTGCCGCGTCCTGCGACCTTGAACTCGCCGAACAATTCGATATGCCAGCCGGCAATTTATCGTTGGTTTTCCGTCGGGCGGACTAGCTCCCGTCCGACAACCGATCCAATTGCTGCTGCATCTGCGCCAGTTGTTCGCGCAACCGGTCCAGTTCACTGCCGCCGTCGTTCGATGTTTCCTCGGCCGGGGTTTCCGGTTTGGGGGCTGAATTGCCGCCCTGATTTCCGCCGCTCGCAAATGGCGCGAACATACCCATGGCTTGCTGGAACATGGCCATGTTTTGGCGGCCCAATTCTTCCATCTGGCGGAACGGATTGGCATCGCCCATGGTCTCCGCCAGGTGTTTGCGCATCTGTTCCTGATTGTGTGTGAAGGCGGCCATGGTGCTTTCCAGATAGCCGGGCACCATGGTTTGCAGGCTGTCGCCGTAATAGCCGATCAACTGTCTCAGAAAAGATATAGGCAGCAGGTTGTGGCCCTTGTTCTCTTCTTCGAAGATGATCTGGGTCAGCACCGAACGGGTGATGTCCTCGCCGGACTTGGCATCCTGGACAACAAAGTCCTGGCCCTCCTTGACCATGGTGCAGAGGGTATCCAACGTCACGTAGCTGGATGTCGCCGTGTTGTAGAGCCGACGATTGGCGTACTTTTTGATGACGATCACGTCATCGGAACTGCTCGACTTATCAACCATCCCTGCCTCGTCAGAGCCACTTCGGCAGCATTCTGGGGCTCCGAAGGTAAACGCTGGCCTAATATGGCCCGTCTATGTTGCACTGCGCAAGAATTTCATTGGTTCTTTGTTGCATTGCGTCATGACCGCCTTTGGCGGCCAGCCTATATTGTGGCCATGGAACAGCCGGAATTGGCCGCCTTGGCCAGGCGATATTTGGACCTTTGGGAGCGTCAGATTGCAGCCGCGTCCAGCCTGCCGCCCAGCGTGGCGGCGAGTGAAGCGGCGCGGATCATGGCCGAGGCGATGGCGAATGGCCCGCTATCAGAAACGGGGGTGAAACCGGGTGGAGCAGCAACAACTGCAAATATGTCCGCGTCCTTTGGCGCTGCACCTTTCGGCGGCCATGGGAACGATGATGAGTTCGCTCGCCGCCTTACCCAGTGCGCGGAACGGTTCGCTGCCCTGGCAGGCGGAATTGAACCCAGCGGCGGCGGAACTGACGGCGGACCTGGCAAAGACTGATCCAGAGGCCCTGTTTCAGGCCGTGGCCGGGGAGTGCCACAGTCGTTTTGGTGCCATGCTGGCGGGCGTTACGGCCTACCAGAAAGCTGCCAGACCCTATCGCGGCTATTCTCCGGGTCAGGAAATCTGGCGTCAGGGCGATACGCGTCTGTTGGATTACGGTGGTGAGGGCGCGCCGGTTCTGTTCGTGCCATCCCTCGTAAACGGCAGCCGGGTGCTGGACCTGACACCCAATAGAGGCATGCTGACCTGGCTGCGGACGGAGGGCTTTCGGCCGCTGCTGGTGGATTGGGGCACGCCGGGGGAAACCGAACAATCTTTCACTCTGGACGACTATATCGCCGGCCGTCTTGCGGACGCCCTTGATGCGGTACTCGCATTGGATAGCCGTCGGCCGACCTTGGTCGGCTATTGCATGGGCGGCAATTTGGCCCTGGCACTGGCCCTGCGCCGCCAGGTGGATCTGGCGGGCTTGGCACTGTTGGCGACGCCCTGGGATTTTCATGCCGGCAGCAACCAACAGCCAATTCTGGAAACCCTGGCACCGAGCCTGGAAATGGTGTTGCAGGGTTTCGGCGAATTGCCGGTGGATGTTTTGCAAGCGCTTTTCGCCGCCCTTGACCCGGGTCTGGCGCAGCGCAAGTTCCGGCACTTCGCCACCCTTGATCCGGACAGCGCCGAGGCGGTCCATTTCGTCGCCCTCGAGGACTGGTTCAACGATGGCGTTCCCTTGACGGCGGCGGTGGCTCGGCAGTGCTTGTTGGGTTGGTATGGCGATGGCAATCCGGCGATGGGTCACTGGCAAGTGGATGGCAAAGTGGTCGATCCAGCGAAGTTGGATCTGGAGGTGCTGGTGGCGATCCCGGAAAACGACCGTATCGTGCCGGTCGCTTCCGCGCAGGCGTTGGCGGATGCCATTCCGGCGGCGGATGTCATTCGCCCCGCGGCAGGACATATCGGCATGGTGGTGGGCAGTCGGGGTAGGAAGGGCCTGTGGCAGCCGCTGGCTGAATGGCTGAACGGTCGAACGTGCCAATATGACGCGCGGTTAGGCGTATTTCACACCTACCGGATTTCTCATTTCATGGTATGGGCGGCGGGAATTTTCGGGACAATCTACCAGTACGAATTGGAGGCCAGACGATGAGCAAAGTAGCTTTGGTTACGGGCGGCACGCGGGGCATCGGCCGAGGTGTCTGCGAGGCTTTGAAGGCGGCGGGCTATACGGTCGCCGCCAACTATGCAGGCAACGACGCGGCCGCCCGGCAGTTCACGGACGAGACGGGCATCGCCGCCTACAAATTCGATGTGGGCGACTTCCAGGCCTGCCAGGACGGCATCGCCACCCTGGCCGCTGATTTGGGCGATGTGGCGGTTCTGATCAACAATGCCGGCATAACGCGGGACGGCACCCTGATGAATATGAGCCATGACGATTGGCAGGCCGTGGTACGGATCAACCTGGGCGGTTGCTTCAACACCTGCAAGGCGGTCTTCCCCGCCATGCGCGACAACCGCTTTGGCCGCATCGTCAATATCGGCTCGATCAACGGTCAGGCCGGGCAGTACGGGCAGGTCAATTATGCCGCCGCGAAATCGGGCATTCACGGTTTCACCAAGGCCCTGGCCCAGGAAGGCGCCCGCTATAACATCACGGTCAATGCTGTCGCGCCCGGCTATGTGGATACCGACATGGTCGCCGCCGTGCCGGACAATGTGTTGGAAAAAATCGTCGCCCGCATCCCGGTGGGCCGCCTTGGCAATGCGGCAGAGATCGCGAGGGCGGTCATGTTCCTGATTGCCGACGAGGCCACGTTCGTGACCGGCTCGACCATGTCCATCAACGGCGGCCAGCATATGTACTGATGCCAGACGCCTCCCTAGGGCGCCGGCGCCGGGCCACGGCGATCGGTTTTGTTGCGGTCCTGATGTGGGCGTTATTGGCGCTGTTCACCGCCGCCACGGGGCAGGTGCCGCCGTTTCAACTGGCGGCCATGACCTTCGCCATCGCCTTTGTTCTGGCGCTGGGCAAATGGCTGGCGCGGGGAGAGAACATCTACCGTCATTTGCGCCGGCCGGCGGCAGTCTGGGTGGTGGGCGTCGGCGGCCTGTTTGGCTATCACTTCTTCTATTTCCTCGCCCTGCGTAACGCACCGGCGGTGGAAGCCAGCCTGATCGCCTATCTCTGGCCCCTGCTGATCGTTCTGTTTTCGGCCTTGTTGCCGGGGGAGAAATTGCGCTGGTGGCATCTTGGCGGTGCCCTTTCGGGCCTTGTGGGTGCGGCGGTGCTGATCCTGGCGGGCGGTGACTTCACCGGATCAATTGAATTGCTGCCGGGTCATCTGGCGGCCATGGCCTGCGCCCTGATCTGGTCCGGCTATTCCGTCCTCTCCCGCCGCTTCGGCGACGTGCCGACCGACACAGTCGGCGGCTTCTGCGGCGCCACGGCACTGCTGGCGTTTCTGGCACACCTGGTTTTCGAACAAACCGTCTGGCCGGCGGATGGGCTGCAATGGCTTGCGGTGGCCGCCCTTGGCCTGGGTCCTGTGGGCCTGGCATTCTTCTGCTGGGACCATGGCGTCAAACACGGCCATATCCAGGCTCTGGGCGCTTCGTCCTACGCCGCGCCTTTGCTGTCTACGCTCGTTCTCATCCTGTTTGGTTTCGCCGAGGTCACATGGGCAGTGGTCGCGGCCTGTCTGTTAATCACGGGCGGTGCGGTCCTGGCGTCCCTGGATCTGCTGCGGGCGCAAAAAAGCTAATCCGGCGTCCAGCCCGCAGGTGCCATTTCGAAGCCTTCGAATTCAAAGGCCGGGCCGACGGTACAGCCCACCAGCGTCCATTCGCCAAGGCTGCGCGCCGATTGCCATTCGCCCATGGGAATGAGGGCCTGGGGACGCTGGCCGGCGGCGATGTCTGGGCCTAGCTTTATGATCTCTCGGCCCCGGCGCAGTTCCAAGGGCGCACCGGCGTAGTAGTGCCAAATCTCGTCGGCATCATTGACCCGATGCCAGGCCGATATTTCGCCTGCCCGCAGCAGGTAGTAGATGGCCGTCATGGCGCCGCGACCGCCCGCACTGGGGACATGACGATAGGTTTCTGCGAAATGCCCGCCCTCGGGGTGGGGCTCTAAACCCAACGTAGCGATGATTTGTTCGGGTAAATTTTTGTCGTTCATGGTCAGAGCAGGAACAATGCGGCCAGGCCGAGGAATACGAAAAAGCCGACCACGTCCGTAATCGTGGTCAGGAACACTGTCGCCGCCACGGCGGGGTCAATGCCGGCGCGATCAAGGCCCAAGGGCACCAGGGTGCCGGCCAGGCCGGCCACTACCAGGTTGACCACCATGGCCACGGCGATGACCACGCCCAGGGCAGGGGCGTTGAACCAAAAGGCCGCGACGATCCCGATCAGTACGGCAAACACAGCGCCGTTCATGACCCCGACCAGGATCTCCTTGCCCACCACGCGCAGGGCGTTCGCCGCCGTCAACTCATAGGTGGCCAGGGCCCTGACGGCGACGGTGAGGGTCTGGGTGCCAGCATTGCCGCCCATGGAGGCGACAATGGGCATCAGCACCGCCAGGGCGACGATCTGTTCGATAGTGGCATCGAACAAGGCAATGACCATGGAGGCGAGGATCGCCGTACCGAGGTTGACCAGCAGCCAACTTGCGCGGGTTCTCGTGGTGCGCAAAGCGGTATCGGATAGATCGGTTTCGGAGGAAACGCCGGAGAGGCGCATCAAGTCTTCCTCCGCCTCTTCCTCTAGCACGGCGGCGGCGT
Organism: uncultured Rhodospirillaceae bacterium; assembly: GCA_964344935.1. Lineage (GTDB taxonomy): Bacteria > Pseudomonadota > Alphaproteobacteria. The sequence goes on along the minus strand of CAYFPL010000002.1, from coordinate 32,442 downwards.
CATCGAACGTGATGACCCCGACCAGACGCCCAGAACCGTCAATGACTGGGGCCGAGGCCAAACGGTATTGCTGGAACAGGAAGGCCACTTCCTCTTGGTCCATGTCCACGGGAATATGGGTCGCCTCCGTTTCCATAATTTCACGCAGCAGCACCGGCCGGCGGGTCCGCATCAATCGGTTCAGTGCCACTTGCCCGATGGGACGGTGGCGCGGGTCTATGACGAAGATCTCGTAAAACTCGTCAGGCAGTTCCACGGTTTCGCGGCAGTAGTCGATCACCTGGCCGACGCTCCAGTAAGCGGGCACGGCGATCAGGTCCCGCTGCATCAATCGTCCGGCGCTGTCCTCGGGGAAGGAGAGGCCTTCCAGGACGGCGGCCCGGTCGGGTGCCGGGACTTGCAGGAGGATCTGCTCGCGACGCTCCTCCTCCATCTCTTCCAAGAGATGGACCGCTTCGTCGGTATCCAGTTCCAGAATGGCATGCGCAACCGCCTGCGGGCTCATCACTGCGAGCAGTTCGGCAAGGACCGAGCCTTCCAGATCGATTAGTGTCTCGGGATCAAGATCGTCACCGAGGACGGTGACCAGACGGCGGCGGTCTTCCCGCGCCAGAACCACGATCACATCGGCGATATCCGCCGGGCGCAGAGGTTCGAGCAGGTTGTGGATTTCCCCATCCTGCCCCTCGTCCAGGGCGGCCTCGATGGCGCGGACCAGTTCCGTACTGACCGCATAGACATCCTCAAAGGATGTGGGCGCCTCGATCTGCTCTTGCGGTTCCATCTCGGTCATGGCGGCAGACTACAGTATCGCGACAACAAAAAACCCCTCGAAGACGTATCGTATCCAAGGGGTTGGCTTTAAACTGAACTTAGAAGGTTGATTTGGTGCGGTCGAGAAGACTCGAACTTCCACGGGGTCTCCCCCACAGCGACCTCAACGCTGCGCGTCTACCAATTCCGCCACGACCGCATGTAATCAACCAAGTTCGTGGGAAATAGCAAAAACACCACTCTGGGGCAAGCCTGCTGCCCCGATGTTCGGCCCTATTCGTCGTCGATCTCGACGGTTTCCGTGACCTGCACGGCCACATTCTCGCCGTTGACCATGATTTCGCCGCGGGCGATCAGTTTGTTGTTGGCCAAGATCCAGACATAATCGTCCGTGGTGGCGTCCAACTCGATAACGGCGCCGCGACCCATGCGCAGAAGCTGATGGATCGGCATTTCAGCACTGCCGATAACCACGGAAATATCAAGATTTACGTCTGCCAGGCGTTGGTCGTTCATGGACCATCCAAACTCGTTGCCACTTCTGTCCCATAGCTATGCCTGGACATGGTTATGATAGAGTTAAGATGACGCTGGATGTTCATGGTGATGGCAAATGGAATGGCGCATCAGTGACGGTCTGATCGACTATGAACAGGCGGTACACGAGATGGAGGAAAGGGTCGCCGCGATCCGCGCTGACGGCGCGGAAGAGCTGGTTTGGCTGCTGCAGCATCCGCCGCTCTATACCGCCGGGACCTCCGCCAAGGATGCCGACCTTCTGGACGCGGGCGGTCTGCCGGTCTTTCGTACCGGTCGCGGCGGGCAATATACCTACCATGGGCCCGGTCAGCGCATCGCCTATGTGATGCTGGATTTGCAGCGGCGCAAACTGGACATCCGCTGTTACGTATCCATGCTGGAAGATTGGCTGATCGCCACTCTTAACCGCTTCAGCCTGCGCGGCGAACGGCGGGAAGGGCGGGTCGGTATCTGGATCGATAGGGGCCACGGCCGCGAGGACAAAATCGGCGCCATCGGGGTCCGGGTGCGCCGTTGGGTCACTTATCACGGCATTTCCCTGAACGTTGAGCCGGAACTGTCACATTATGACGGTATCGTCCCCTGCGGTGTCAACGAACATGGGGTGACGTCGCTGGTGGATCTGGGCCTGCCTATCGATATGACAGAGGTGGACGTGCAATTGGCCCATACATGGAAGGAAATCTTCGGAGACTAGGCGGCCTGTTCCAGGTGTTCCCGGGCGATGAGGGCGCACAACCTCTGCATGGCTTCATCGATGACCTCCGGCAGACAGGTGGCAAAGGATAGTCGCAAGGTGTTCCCGACGCCGCCGTTGGCGTGAAAGGCGGCCCCCGGTACAAAGGCAAGTTTCTCCTCGGACAACGCCTTTTTCAGCAGTTTTCTGGCATCCATGCCCATTGGCAGGGTCAGCCAGACGAACATGCCGCCCCCAGGTTCGGAGAACGCGGCATCGTTGGGTAAATGCCGCCGCAACGCCCCGACCATGGCATTCCGACGTTCGCCATAGACCTGTCGCAGGGTGATCACATGGTCATCCAGCATGCTGGTCGCCAGTTCATGGGCGATGATCTGATTGTTGGTGGCGGTATGCAGATCGCTGGCCTGTTTCAAAAGAACCAGCCGCTCCAACAGTTCCGCGGGTGCGATGGTCCATCCCACCCGCAGGCCCGGCATCAAGGTCTTCGAGACGGTGCCCAACTGGACGACGTGGCCGCGTTCATGCCAGTGTTTCGGGCCCAGAAAACGGCCTTCCAATTCCAGAAGGGACGGCGGCGGCGGTCCGTCGTAATAGAGGGCCCTGTAGGCGGCATCCTCCAAAATCGTCACGTCATAGTGGTGGGCTAGCTCGATGATACGTTGTCGGCGATCGGCCGAAAGGCTGAAGCCGCCTGGATTCTGGAAATCGGGTACGGTGTAGAGCAGTTTGGCGCCCTGTGCGAAAGCTCTTTCCAGGCTTTCGAGGATCAGGCCGTTCCTGTCCGTTTCCACCGTCAGATAATGGGGGCGCCGGGTGCCGAAGACCTGCAAGGCGCCCAGGTATGTCGGTTCGGCCACGGCGATTTTGTCATGTGCGTCAATTAGAGCCGAGGCCAACAGCATCAACGACTGCTGCGCGCCATTGCTGATCAGGACGTTATTCCCGCCTAGGTTAGTTTCGGATGTGGAATGACGTCTGGCGATCCAGCTTCTGAAGGGTTCATAGCCCTCGGTCTGGGAATACTGCATAGACTGCTTGGCGCGCCTGACATCTTTTTCCAGGTTGGCTGCGATGCTTCGGACATGGTCCATGGGAAACAAGGCGGGGTCCGGGATACCGCCGGCGAACGACAGAATCGCCGGGTCCGCAAGAACTTTCAGCAGTTCGCGGATTTCCGATGCCCTGATCGCACCGGCATCAATGGAAAACTTCTCGTTCCAGCCCATCGTACATGACCCAACAAAATTTATGTCAGTATTACTGACCTAAATTTTGTTGCGAGTCAAGGAGAGCTATCGAAATTTTGTTGCCGGATTGACAATATTAGTGCGGCATTGATTTCAAGGTCGTCTCGTCACGGGGTCACCTTTTGAAATCCGCTTCCGCCATTTCCAGGAGGGCCCGCTTGTCGATCTTGTTGGTGCCGGCCAGGGGCAGTTCGGGCAATACGGCGACGAAACGTGGATGCTGGTAGGCGGGACCGTTGGCCAGGGCGAATTGCTTGATCTCGTCCGGTTCGGGCGCAGCGCCGGGCTTGGCCACGACAAAGGCCACGGGAATGTCCTGTTTGATCTCGTCGGGAAAGGGAATGACGGCGGCCTGGGCGATGCCGGGATGCAATTCCAACAGCCGCTCTACTTCCGCCGGATAGATATTCTCACCGCCGCAGACGAACATGTCGTCGGCCCGTCCGACAAAGAAGAAAAAGCCGTTCTCGTCCCGGCGCATGACATCGCCGGTGTCATACCAGCCATCGTCGAGGCGTTTTTCCGTCTCTTCCGGGCGATTCAGATAGCCGGGCATCACAGCGTTATTGCGGATCCACAAGACGCCTTGGTCCGCATCCGGGCCGTCGCGCAAGTCCAATTCGCAATGTTCGACAGGATAACCGAGAGAAAGTTTCGGCGTCGCCAGGCCGTCCGGGTGCGGACCAAAAGCCACGGGGCTGGATTCGGTCGTCCCCCAGCTATTCGAGATCGCCGCGTTGGGAAATATCTCCGCCGCTTTGTCGTACAACGCTTCGCTCAATGGGGCGGAACCCATGATCAGCCGCTCCACACAGCCTAGATCCAACCTTGCGATGGTTTCCGGCTCCCGCACCGCCATGGCGATCATGGTGGGGACCGAGGTCAGCATCTGGCATTTGTGGCGGGCCGCGGTTTCGAGATATTTGATGGGCGTGAACCGCCGCATCAGCACCACGTTGCCCCCGGACATGCTAGTCAGCGCGCTTAGGATCAGGCCGTTCATATGATACAGCGGCGCCGCCACCAGGACCCGCAGCCCGACCGTGGAGGGCAGGCTGTCGCACATCAGTTTCGCCGCCCAGACATAACCGCCATGGGTCAGGGGCACACCCTTGGGCAGTCCGGTGGAGCCGGATGTGTAAAGGATTGTTGCATGCTCTTCCGGATCCATCTCCATGGGGTCAAAGGGGCCGTGGTCGAGCAGCCTCTGCCATTGCGCCGGCTGGTCCATGGCCACCCGCGGCAATTCACCGGCCAGATGGCCGCAGGGCCCGTCGACCAACAGCAACTGGATTTGGGCATCCTTGAAGATGTGATCTAGCGTTGCCTGGGGCAGTTTTTGATTGATGGGCACGGCAACCAGCCCGGCGCGCATGATGCCGAAATAGGCCAGCAGGTATTCCGCGCTGTTGCCGGACAGAATGCCGACCGCGTCGCCGCGCTGTAAGCCGCGGGACAAAAGTCCACGAGCCAGGGCGTCGGCGGTTTCGTGAAACGCCCGGATGGTAATATCACGTGAGCTATCGTCCTCCGCGACTTCGGTCAGCCAGACAGCCTCCGCCGGCCCCTCGCGCGGTATTATCTCGCCAAGATTGTGTACCATTGCCATGGCGACAGACCTCTCTGTCCCTCGCCGCAATGGTACGCATCTTCGCGGTCTTTACAAACCCCGGCCGATGATTTCCTTCATGATCTCGTTGGTGCCGGCATAGATACGCTGAATACGGGCATCAGCCCAGGCCCGTGCGATAGGGAACTCCCACATATAGCCGTAGCCGCCGTGCAACTGCAGGCATTCGTCGATCACCTTGCACTGGGTATCCGAGGTCCACCACTTCGCCATGGCCGCGGTTTCCGCATCCAGCTTGTCTTCCAGCATCAGGGCGATCAGTTTGTCCACGAAGGTGCGTGCGACCGTGGCCTGGGTCTTGACCTCGGCCAGCTTGAAGCGGGTGTTCTGGAAATCGATGATCGGCTGGCCAAAGGCCTCCCGGTCCTTGGTGTAGTCGACTGTCCATTCCACGGCCGCCTCCATGTTGGCGACCGCAGAGATGGACAATTGTAGCCTCTCCCAAGCCAATTCCTGCATCAGGTAGACAAAGCCCTTGCCTTCCTCGCCCAGCATGTTGGTCATGGGCACGCGCACATCGTCAAAGAACAGCTCGGATGTATCCTGGGCTTTCAGACCGATCTTCTCCAGATTGCGGCCCTTGCGAAAGCCTTCGCGATCCGCTTCCACCAGAACCAGCGAAATGCCCTTGGCGCCGGCCTCCGGGTCGGTCTTGCAGACCACGATCACCAGGTCGGACATTTCGCCATTGGTGATAAAGGTCTTGGCGCCGTTGATCACCAGTTCGTTGCCATCCTTGATGGCGGTGGTCCGCACGCCTTGCAGATCACTGCCGGTTCCAGGTTCTGTCATGGCAATAGCGCCGATCATCTCACCTTTGGCCATCTTGGGCAGAAATTCGCGCTTCTGCTCTTCCGAGCCATAGCGGTTGATGTAGGGCGCGACGATTTCCGAATGCAGGCCGAATCCGGGACCCGTGGCGCCGGCCCGGGCCAACTCCTCCATCAGAATGACGCTATAGACGCGATCGACACCGCCGCCGCCATACTCCTCTGGCATGGAAGCGCACAGCAGGCCCAACTCACCCGCCTTAAGCCAGGCGTCCCGGCTTATGCGGCCGTCCTTCTCCCATTGGGCATGGAAGGGGGCGATCTCCTCTTCCACGAACCGGCGTACGGTATCGCGGAAAATCCCGTGGTCGCTGTCGAACAATGTTCTTTCGATCTGTGGCATGCTCAATTCCCCTTGCCCATATTCACGCCGCCGCCAAGCGGCTGCCCTGTTCTATAGCGCGCAGCGCATCCAGTTCGCCGGCCTTGTCCGCCCCACCGATCAAATGCACGGTCATGCCGGCATTGACCAGATCGTCGTATAGGTCACGCAACTCCACCTGACCGGCGCAAATCACCACGTTGTCGGCTTCGATCAGGCGCTCTTCTCCGTCGACGGTGATGTGTAGTCCATCGTCGTCGATCTTGCGGTATTCGACACCGCCGATCATCTCCACGCCCTTCATCTGCAGACCGGCGCGAACGGCCCAGCCTGTCGTCATGCCAAGTCCCTTGCCCAGGGCCTGCGCCTTGCGCTGTAGCAGAGTAATCTTGCGGGGCGAGGTCATGCGGGGGCCGTCTGGAGACAACCCGCCGTCATGGGCCGGATCACGGTCCACGCCCCATTCCTTCAGCCATCGGTCAATGTCGGGATTGGCTGGATCGCCGGGGCCGCCGTCGTGGCTCAGGAATTCGGCGACGTCGAAACCGATGCCGCCGGCACCAATGATGGCGACGCGATCACCGACCGGCTTACCCGCCTGCAGGACATCCACATAGGACAAGGCCTTTGGATGATCGGCGCCCGGCAGGTCCAACTCCCGCGGCATAACGCCGGTAGCCAGGATCACTTCGTCATAACCCGCGGTCTGCAACTCAGCCGCTGTAACGCGTTGGTTCAGGTGCAGGGTGATGTCGAGACGTTCGATTTGTGCCCGCCAATAGCGGATGGTCTCGCCATAGTCCTCCTTGCCGGGAATGGCCATGGCCATGTTGAACTGCCCGCCGATGCGGTCCGCCGCTTCATAGACGGTGATCTCGTGGCCCCGTTCGGCGGCTGTAATGGCATAAGACAGTCCGCCTGGGCCGGCGCCGACCACGGCAACTCTTTTCTTCGCTTTGGCCGGTTCGGTATCCCATTCCGTCTCGAAGCAGGCCTTGGGATTGACCAGACAGGTACAGATTTCGCCCTTGAAGATGTAATCAAGGCAGCCCTGGTTGCAGGCGATACAGGTATTGATCTGGTCCGCCTTGCCCGCCTGGGCCTTGGCCACGAAGTCGGCATCGGCCAGGAACGGTCGTGCCATGGAAACCATGTCGGCGGTACCCGAGGCGATCAGCTCCTCGGCCTGTTCGGGATTGTTGATACGGTTCGAGGCGACGATGGGCACGCCCACCTTGCCCATCAGGCGGGCCGTGGCCCAAGTGAAGGCACCGCGGGGCACGGAATGCATGATGGTGGGTATCCGCGCCTCGTGCCAGCCGATGCCGGTATTGAACATGCTGGCGCCTTCGGCCTCTAGGGCCTGGGCGAGTTTCAATGTGTCCTCCCAGGACAGGCCGCCCTCGACCAGGTCCAGCAAGGACAGACGATAGAGAATGATGAAGTCCTCGCCGCAGGCTTGTCGCGTCTTGCGCATGATTTCAATAGGGAAGCGAAGCCGGTTTTCCAGGCTGCCGCCCCATTCATCGTCGCGCTGGTTGGTACGGAGGGAGATGAACTGGGTGATCAAATAGCCTTCCGATCCCATAATCTCCACGCCGTCATAGCCGGCCTCGCGAGCCCGCTGGGCACAGGTGGCGAAGTCCTCAATGGTTTGCAGTATCTCGTCATGTTCCATCGCCCGCGGCGCGGTCGGATTGATGCGCGAGGCGATGGGCGAGGGGGCGACCGGTTCGGGTATGCGGGAGTAACGGCCGCCATGCAGGATTTGCATCAAGATCTTGCCATCCTCTTGATGCACGGCGTCCGTGATCAGGCGATGGCCTTCGCCGGCATCTTCCAAGGTTGCCCCGCCCAGACCGAGGCTGCCCGCCGCATTTGGCGAAATGCCGCCCGTGACGATCAGGCCGGCACCGCCGGCCGCCCGGTCGCCAAAAAAGCGTGCCATGCGGCGGAAGCCGTCTGGATGCTCTTCCAGGCCCGTATGCATGGAGCCCATCATGACCCGGTTGCGCAAAGTCGTGAAACCGAGGTCAAGCGGCGCCATGAGAAGGGGATAGGGAGCTGACATGATTGATACTCCGTCGAGAATTGAATTACGTATGTTGCTTGTTGTCTGGCCCTAGCCGGGCTTTCGGTTCAGGCGGGCCGTGATCTGATCGCAGTTGTCTTGCAGTTCCTCGATGACCTCGTCGATATCCCGGCGTTGTTGTTCCAGGACCGCTAGGCGCTGTTTGCTTTTCTCCAGCATGACCTTGAGCTGTTCCCGCCCTTCGCCATGGGGGTCGTAAAGGTCCAGCATTTCGCCGATATCGGAGAGGGAAAAGCCAAGACGCTTGCCGCGCAAGATCAGTTTCAGCCGGCCCCGGTCCCGGCGCCCATAGATGCGGGCCAAGCCGTTTCGTTCCGGTTGCAGAAGGTTCTTATCTTCATAAAATCGGATGGTCCGGGCGGTAACCCCAAACTCGTGGGCCAGTTCGCTGATGGTGTATGTCAACCCGGCATTGGGTTCCACGACCTCTGAACCCGGCATGGATAGGCGCCTCTCAATTGCGAGCGAAGAAGGCCGTCAACTTACTTTACGTTGACGTAAACGTCAATTTTCCCTGAAGGACACCGAATTGCCTAGCCGCCCAGGCAAATCATTAAGAATTCGCTGCTAAGTAATTACAATCAGACAAATAATTTCTTGCACTGCATTTCATTTTCGCTAGGGTTTGGACGGTGCCGGTGGTTGTTGCATTTAGGGGAGAGGTAAGTTGCGAAGGGGCATGACGCAACACGCCGCTGCGGCGCTCGGGCTTTTGATGGCGATTTCGCTTTCATTTGCAAACGAGGCCACGGCACAGACGAAATCCGCCGTCAATTTGCAACGGGAGTTCGAACAGGCGTTCCAGCAGATGCTGAACGACCCATCGAACCTGGACATTTCGTTCAAGTACGCCGAATTGGGCATCCAAATCGGCGATTACGAGGCCGCGATCAGCGCCCTCGAGCGGATGCTGCTTTTCAATCCCGACCTGCCCCGAGTTCGCTTGGAATTGGGTGTGCTCTACTATCGCCTTGGTTCATATAGCATTGCCCGCTCCTATCTGACCCGCGCGGTGGAGGGCGAGAACGTCCCGGATGATGTCCGTGCCCGTGTTGCCATCTTCCTGGACGAGATCGACAACCGGCTTTCCAATCACCGGATCTCCGGCTCCGTATTTACCGGCCTGCGCTATCAGTCCAATGCAAATGCCGGACCGGAGCGCCCGGCCATCCGGTTGCTTGACGGTGAAGGCGAGCTGGATAACGAATTCACCAGGAAGGCGGATTTCAACGCCTTTTTGTCGACTAATTTCACCCACGTCTACGATCCGCAAACGCAAAGCGGCGAAGTGTTGGAATCGAACCTGTTAATTTATGGCTCGCAGCAATTTAACCAGCATCAGCTCGACCTGGTCTTCACAGAGCTTACAATTGGCCCCCGTACACGATTGTTGCGCGAATACATGGAGAACGCCTCCTGGCGGCCCCATGCCATCGGGGCAGTCGTCAATCTAGACGATTCTCCCTATTACTACTCCTTTGGCATGGGCCTTGACGCTGACAAACAGTTCACCGATAGGACCAACGCATCCCTTTCCACGTCCATCGTGCGCAACCAATACCGCGCAAATTCCGACCGTTCCACAGCTCGGCTCCAGACTGGCACGGAGATCGATTTTTCGGTGGACGTGAACCACAGGGCGAACGAGATCCTGACATTGACGACGAACGCAGGGATCACCAATCTGGATACCCGGGACAGCCTGCACGGTAATACGGAATACTCGTTCGGGGTCGGTGCCGTGGCCACCTATGACCCGCCGGAGGGTGTCGATACGGGACCCTGGACGTCATCGTTGACGGGCGAGGTTTTTTATAGCCGCTATCATGCACCGGACTCATCAGTCGATTCGTTCAAGAAACGCAAGGACACCGAGTTGCGTGGGACTTTCTTCACCACCGTGCCCGTTACCAGGGATTGGTCGCTGACCTCGACTGTGGTGCGCACGGTGGTCGATTCCAGGTTCATTAATTACACCTACACCAACTGGGCCGTGTCCATCGGCGGCTCCTACCGTTTCTGAAGGAGTCCGCCGCATGGCGCTGGAAATGCGGGCCGAATGCGAGCGCTGCCAGACCGCTCTGTCGGCAGACAGTACCGAGGCGCTGATCTGTTCCTACGAATGCACGTTTTGCATAGACTGCGGATCAGAGATGCAGGGGATTTGCCCCAACTGCGGCGGGCAGTTGCTGCCGCGCCCGACACGGATCATGAATAACTGAATATCAACTGCTGAGTTTCAGCTGCCGCTCTTGATGGCGTGCCAATAGCGGTTGTTCAGAGTGCCGACCATGCTGTCGTGTTTGCTTTCCAAACAGCGGCGCAGGCTGGGCAGGCGACCCTTGTCCACGGCCTCCTGGCATTGATCGTGGACAGCCCGCAACCGCTCGTCCGTTCCCGCCGGTGTATTGGCTAAGCCGTCGGGCCCGATTACCGAATCCCAGAGTTTGGTGCGGCGATCCTCGCTGACCCGGCCGCCGGGCGGAAGGGCATTGATCAGCTTGTTGGTCATGCGCGCCACAGGCATCCACTGCTGTTCCTGATCAACGTAGGAGCCGCCGATGGTCCGCAAGGGGCCGGTGCCCGCGGTAATTTCATCAGGTCTCAGCGGTGAAGGATCGCCGCTGATCTGGATCGGTATGAGGGTCGCATTGCGGGCCACTTTGATATGCACTTGCTGCAGTCCCAGACGGGCCATGGTCCGCGACGACATACCGATCCGCACCGCCACATGGCTGCGTTCGGCCTTGATTTCGAGATGTTGTTTTGGGTCGAGTTGGATGCGGCGGCCATCCCTGGTTGTCGCCATGGCCACAAGCCGCGACGTATCGTGCAGTCGATAGGCCGTACCTTGCACCGGTGATGCACGTTCCGGCTGCAAGCAAAAGGCGGTCAGTTCCGCGAAACAATCGCCCCGCTGACATTGCAACGGCACCGCATGGTTAGAGGCGACCAGGCCCATCATTTGCGGGGCTGCTTGCACCGAAGATGATGCAGCGGAAATTCCCAGCGAAGCGATTGCAGCAAATATAAGTGTGCGCATCAGCGATATCTCCCGCGCGGGACCAGCCTTGGTTTCGGCGCCGCTTGCCTGATGTTGCCTAATTCGAAATTCGCACGGCGTACCACTCCGGTCAAGCCGACCGCGCCCGAAGGCGGCGCCGGCAATGGCAGGGCGATGGGCCGCCTAACCCGCCGCGGCCGCCGTGCAGGTACAGCGTATATCTGCTTGTCCGCCTCCATCAAAAGGACACCGGCGAAGGTGTTGCCCAGGCGCTGGCCGATGTTCTCCCACGCCGCCGCCGTGCGCAGCAGCATGCGCGAGGTCACCGGCGGTACGTAGAGGGCCGTACCGCGGGTTCCGGGTAAGAACAGATTGTCCCGTAAAAGACGCGAAAGTTGCCCAGGCGAAAAGGGATGGCCCTGACCGAACGGCGTGCGTTCCATACGGGCCCATATGCCGCGCCGGTTCGGGACAACGACCAACAGCCGTCCGCCCGAGGCCAGGACGCGCCAGACCTCACGCAGCAAGGGACCGGCCTGTTCTGCGTTCTCGAGCCCGTGGATCAGAAGTACGCGGTCAACGCTGGCATCGGGCAGGGGCAGTTCCATTTCGTCTACCAGTGCCACCTTGTTGCGGTCGCGGACCGGCCAGCGATGAACGCCCTGTTGTGCCGGCATGAAGGCAAGGACACGCCGCGCCTCGCCCTGGAACTGTCGCAGATAGGGCGAAGGATAGCCTAGGGCAAGGAGGTCCAGGCCACTGACATCCGGCCAAAGCTGTCGAATACGATAGCGCACCAGCTTACGCGCCACTTGGCCTAGGCGGGTGGCGTAAAACTCCCGTAGATCAATGACGTCGGGTCGCATGACACCTCAATCCAGCGCTGGCTGATCGCCTGACCTAAGGCAGGCTCAATGTTCAGCCCCGCACGTTCAACTCGTCGAACAGGGAATCAATAATGCGGTCGTTGATCTCCACATCGTATTTCTTGCCCAAAGCGGCACGGTATTGCGCCAACAGATCGTCGGACATGGACGCGCGGACATGTTCACCGAGCCGCTTCAAGTCGTCCTTGGCGTTATCAGGATTGGCCTTTGAGATGGTCGAAAGGCGTACCACCGTGTGGGCCTTTCCGCTGCGGTCAGGACCATCGACGATCTCGCCACTTCGCAATCCAAACAATTTCGTTGGCAGGTCACCGCCGAAATGCGGGTTGCCGGCTGCGATTTGCCGGGTCATCGGCGTCAGCAGGGTAATGGTGGCGCCATTGCCCCGGCTCAATTCAGACAACGGTTTACCGGCTCGTGCCTCGGCCGCCAATTTAGCGCCACGTTCCGATGCCGCCTTGGCACGGCGTTCGTCCATGACCGCCTGGCGCACCTCGTCGCGCACTTCGGAGATGGGCCTTAGGGCGGATTCGATGATTTTGTCGACCTGAACGAGGAAATAGCTGCCATCGCCGGATTCCTTCAATTCACCCTCGTCGCCAGGTTGCACAATGAAGGCTTCGCGTAGGAACTCCGGCGCTTCCGGCAGTCCAGTCACGGGCTGGCCGTTGCGGCCCTGGCCCTGGCTGTCGACGGCGGCAATGACACCGTGATTGAGGTTTAGGGTTTCCGCGATCTCCTTAATGGTGGAGCCCCCAGCCAATTCGTCCTCCACCTTATTGGCGAGTTCGAAAATGCCTTCCGCGGCCTTTTCCAGTTTGACGTCGCGGACCAACTGTTCGCGCAACTCTTCAAAGGGTTTGGTGCCGCCTTCCATCACTTTCAAGACACGGAAGATATGCCAGCCCAAGCCGCTTTCCACCGGCTCGCCGATCTGGCCTTCCGCCAGGGCAAAGACGCCGTCCGCGGTCCCCTCCGGCAGGTCGCCCTTGAACATGCGCCCAAGCGTAAGGGAATCCGAATCCAAATCCGCCAATTCCTTGGCCACGGCGTGGAAATCGCCGCCGTCCAACAGGCGCCCATGTATCTTGCGGGCCAGATCCTCTTCACCAACCACGATCTGTTCTAACTCGCGGCTGGGGCGGGTGGTGAATTCATTCAGCCGAGCCTCGTAGGCGTCACGAACTTCTGCATCCGTCGCCAAGGTCTCTTCCAGCAGATGTTCGGGCCGTAGGGTCAGATAGGACAGGGCGCGGAATTCGGGCGCCATGAATTCGTTCTTGTTCCCTTCGTGGTAGGCGATTAGATCGCTTTCGGTCGGTGTGGTTACATCCGTGATCTTGTCGTAGGGCAGGCTCAGAACTTCGAACTGGCGGGTTTCCTGTTGAAACTGAAAGAAAGCCTTGACGACCGGGTCCGGTGCCTTGGCTCCCCCGGTGATGGAGGTAAACAACTGATCGCGGCTCAGATCCCGGCGGGATGCGGCTATATAGGTCTGTTCATTGAAGCCGTTTTGCGCAAGGACCTGTTCAAACCGAAGTCTGTCGAAACGGCCAAAACTGTCCTTAAAGGCGGATGACTGCTTGATCCATGCGGCGATATCGCTGTCCGACATGGTCAATTCCAATTCCGCCACTTCCTGGTCGTAAAGGGCTCGTGTCACGGATTGCTGAATCACCTGATCCACCATGCCCAATTGCCGCGCCTGTTGGGTATCGAAGCTGGGGCCTAGGCTTTGCTGCATGCGCCGGACCTGGCGGTTGAATTCGTTGAGGAACTCGTAGCCGCTGACTTTGGTATTGCCCACAGTGACGACGGCCGCGTCAGGCGCGAAACGGAAGATATCGCCAATGCCCCACGCAGCGAAACTGAGCACCAGAATGCCCAGGAAAATTTTGACCACCCAAGAGCCGGCACTTTGTCGTAAGGCGTTCAGCATGCTTCTTTCCGGTCCGAACTATTGATCCATTTCCATCGCCGCGGCGGTCCGCGGGACACTGCCGAAACGGCGCGGCATCATAGAAACCGCAACCCCTCCGGGCAAGCGCCGATCGGCCCATACCCAGGCCGTTCCTTATCTGCTAAACCTTGGCGCCCAACAGCAGAAAACAAGGATAAACCATAATGGCCGCAAAGGTACGCCCCTTGATCGCCGGTAACTGGAAAATGAACGGCCTGAAATCCGCCGGCTTGAAGGAGGCGCGAAAACTGGCCACCCGCATGCGCAAATCTGGCCGGCCGGGCTGCGACGTTCTTATTTGCCCACCCGTGACGCTGTTGGCGCCGATGCGCGAGGTGCTCAAAGGCAGCGGTATCGCCATCGGCGGGCAGGACTGTCATGCCGCCGACAGCGGCGCCCATACGGGCGATATTTCAGCACTTATGCTCAAGGATGCTGGCTGCGCCTATGCCATCGTCGGCCACTCGGAACGCCGCGCCGATCACGGCGAAAGCAGCCGCGAAGTCCGCGCCAAGGCCGAGGCGGTGCACCGGGCCGGCTTGCGGGCGATCATTTGTATCGGCGAAACCGCCGGCGAAAGACGTCGGGGCCAGACCCTCAAGGTCGTGGGCAAGCAGTTATCGGACTCTCTGCCCAAAGGCGCGACGGCGAAGAACACGGTGGTGGCTTATGAGCCGGTCTGGGCAATCGGCACAGGCCTGACGCCGACGGTGGAAGACGTAGCCCAAGTTCACGGCGATATCCGGGCCCGGCTGCGCCGCCGCTACCGCGACGAGGGTGCTGGAATGCGTCTGTTGTACGGCGGCTCCGTCAAGGCGTCCAATGCCGCCGAACTGATGGCGGTCGGCGAGGTCAACGGTGCCCTGGTCGGTGGCGCCTCGTTGACGGCGGCGGATTTCTGGCCCATCGTCCAGACCAGCATCTAGGGAGTGGAACCATGAGCCAAGACCATGACCACAGCCACCTGAGCGAAACGGAATTGAGGGTCCGCAGCCTGGAATCCCTGCTTGTGGATAAGGGCATGGTAGACCCGGACGCCCTTGAAGCATTGATTCAGACTTACGAGGAGAAGATCGGGCCCCAGAACGGCGCCCAGGTCGTGGCCCGGGCCTGGATGGAGCCGGACTATAAGGAATGGCTGTTGCGCGACGCCACCGCCGCCATCGCCGACATGGGCTATACCGGTCGCCAGGGCGAACATATGTACGTGGTGGAGAACACGCCGCAGACCCATAACCTAGTGGTCTGCACATTGTGTTCCTGCTATCCCTGGCCTGTTCTAGGGCTGCCGCCCACTTGGTACAAATCAGCGCCCTATCGTTCCCGCGCCGTCATCGACCCGCGCGGGGTGTTGCGGGAATTCGGCACCGAAGTAGGCGACGACGTGGCCGTACGCGTCTGGGACTCGACGGCCGAACTGCGCTATCTGGTGCTGCCCGAACGGCCCGCGGGAACGGATGGGATGGGCCAAGATGAACTTGCCGCCCTTGTCACCCGCAACGCCATGATCGGTGTCGAAAAGGTGGTCGCGCCATGAACGGGCCGCACGATCTGGGCGGCATGCACGGCCTTGGCCCGATTGATGCCGAAAAGGATGAACCGGTCTTTCATCACGACTGGCAGCGCCGCATCATGGCCCTGAACCTGGCTGCGGGCGCCATGGGCAAATGGAACATCGATATGTCCCGCCATGCCCGCGAGAACCAACCGCCGGAACAGTATCTGCGCAACAGCTATTACCAGACCTGGCTGGTGGGGCTGGAAAAGATGTTGGTGAGTACTGGGTTGGTCACGGCCGAGGAACTGGCCAGTGGCAAGTCCGACGCGCCCTTGCCTGACGAGTTGACCGCGCGGGTGCTGCGGGCGGACCAGGTGGCAGGTGTGCTAAGCCGGGGTAGCAATTATATCGTGGAAGGCGACCTACCCGCCAAATTCAAGGTGGGGGACAGGGTTCGGGTCCAGAACAATCATCCAACCGGTCACACGCGGGCGCCACGTTATGCCCGAGGCAAGACTGGTGTGGTCGAAATGGACCACGGCGTCTTTATCTTCGCCGACGAGAACGCCAGAGGGCAGGGTCACCGGGTGGGCCAGCATGTCTACAGCGTTAACTTCACCGCCCGCGAGCTGTGGGGGGCAGACGCCGCACCCAACGACAGCGTCAGTATCGACCTTTGGGATGGCCACCTGGAGGCGGTGGAATAATAGCTCAGGCCAGCGCCTCCGACATTAACTGACGCTCACGGCCTCTTGGGTCGTCGACCGATTTCAACTCCGGTCCCAATTGCATTGTCGCGCGGCGCGCCCCGTCATAGGGGCGCCAGTCTGATAGCGCCTCCGTCACCGGATTTCCTGTATTGCAAAAGGCGATGTAGGCGTCCTGGACCACTTCCGCAAGTTCATCGGCGCCCGGGCCGGTGCCGACCAGGCGCTCCAGTTCCGGCGTGGCGTGAAGGCTGCCGAACATCAACGGCAGGTCGATGACATGGGTCGCACCCAGGGGCCGGCCGCCGGGAACGGGCGGCATCCAATCGCATTCCCGCGTTACCACACAGCCCCAGGCACTGTTGCCGCGTGCGGCATGCTCCGCTAGGAAGTTGATTGACGGCACCCGTATCAGCCGGTCGGTCTGCAATGCGACCCACAGATCCCATGGCTCCGTCGCCTCGCCCCTGGCGCTGCGCGCAGTGCGATACCCGGCGACCAAGTTGTCGCCGTCGAGACCAGCATTTGTCAGGACCCGGCGTACATCCCCGTCCGTATTCGGGATCGCGTTAGGGGGCATCGCCATGGCGAACACAGTGCTTTCGTCTCGGGCATAGCTTACCCACAGATCCAGGCCGTCCATGAGACCCGCTGCCATGGCTTCATCCGGCCAGAATGGCAATAGATTGTCGTCCACCATCGGTCTCGGCGCCGTGCGGCCATTCTGCAGTTTGGTCATCCAACTGGCTTGTGCCCGCAGAACGTCTTTCCAAGATAGGGAGCGCAAGGCCGCGGCGTCAGCCTCAATTTCAAGCCTTTCAAGCAAGGCTGCTGCTGCTGCATCGTGATCTGATCGGGGTGTTGGTAAAGGTGACGAACTCTGGATCACGGCGCGACGGAAGAGGGGCCTGGAACGGGGACAAATACAATGGGCCCCGACGCTGCCGCCTCCTGCCGACAGGCCGACAATGGTCACATTATTCCTATCGCCGCCGAACTGGCCGATGTTGCGATTGACCCATTCCAGTGCGGCAATCTGATCGAGGAAACCCCAGTTGCCGTCATATCCTGTATCTGCATCCCGCAGGCAGGCATGGGACAAGAGGCCCAGCGCGCCCAGGCGGTAGTTAATTGTCACCACCACCATCTCGCCGCGCCCGGCAAGGATGGCGCCGTCGTGGGCGATATGGTTCGCGGTGCCGTAGATGAAGCCGCCGCCGTGGATGTAGACCATGACGGGAAGATTTTTCGCCGGTCCACTGGGCCGCCAGATGTTGAGGTTCAGGCAATCTTCTGAGAATTCAAACTCCATTTTGCCTTTGAGTTTGTCCAGACGGTTTGGATCTTGGGGCGCGACAGGCCCAAACGCCCAAGCTGGCCGGATGCCCGGCCAGGACAGTACGGGCTGGGGCGGTCGGAATCGGTTATCGCCGCCCGTGTCGGCGCCGAACGGGACGTTCTTGAAGCCACTTACGCCGCCTTCGTTAAATCCCTGAATGCGGCCGCCTTCAATTTCAACAACAGGGCCGTCCGTCGCCTCGCTGGCAATGCTCATCAACCTGTCCTTCCCTAACGCCGCTGCTGACAAACTACATTGAAGCAATTGAAACATAAATCAGCCGTTCGCGTCGTTGCGCTGAAACTGTGTTCACCCATTTAGGGGCTGTCACGTAACCAAGGAGTGGAACAATGACACAGCATTTCATGTCCAACAGTATCGACAGCACGGCGTCGCTGGGCCGGGAGTTGACCGCCGCGGTCCGCCGTTGGCGCATGTATCGTCACCTCATGGCCGAATTTCGGCGCATGGATGACGAGCGTTTGCGGGCTTATGGCATCTCGCGCCGTGAGATCCAGGTCACTGCCTACGCCATGGCGGAGCGGGCGGCGAATGCCCGCCCTGCGGCCCATCCTATTTTCACGAAATCCCATTCCGTTGGCGCCTAGGAGACAGGAAGAAGCAATTGAAACAATTCTCAATTGTTTCAGACATAGGGCCGCAACAACCACTGCCTAAATTGGCAGCATCGGTCAGAACGAAAGGAGATAGACAAATGGCCTACTATAAAGCACACGAAGCCACAGCTTCTGGGGTCGCGACCGCCACCGGCGGGGCGGCGGATACCTTCGGCATCTTTTCAGCGGTTCGCAAACTGATGCGGGCTTTTTTCACCTGGCGTGCCTATTCGGGAACAGTCAGGTCGCTATCCGATCTCAGCGACGATACCCTGAAGGACATCGGCGTCGAGCGGAGCAACATCCCCTGGGTTGCCAAGAACTCCGTCGCCGCCATCCGTTGGTATGCTCATTCCTGAGGCTTTTCGCAATGCACCAAGATCAAGGTCTTTTCGATCAGACGCCCCCCGGCGCGCGATTGCTGGGGCGGCGTTTGACGGCGATCGACCGCAATGCGGGCCGCATCGAGGTTACCTATGACGGCAAAGCGGAATTCGCCAACCGTCACGGCAACCTTCAGGGCGGGTTTCTCGCCGCGATGCTGGATGGGGTCGTGGGTCTCGCCGTATTGGCCTTGCTGCCGCAATCCGAAAGTGCGGTTACCCTTGATCTAAACGTTTCATACCTGAACCCGGCAAAATCGGGAACCATTCTCGGGCGCGGCGCCATTACCCACCGTAGCCGTAGCATCGCCCGGGCCACGGGCGAACTCCGCGCGGAAACCGGCGAACTTCTCGCCAACGCTACCGCGACCTTCAAGATCGTCAGGACAAATACTGCCGCGGCGGCTGCCTGACCCTCATTCTTTTCGAATAGACCCGCGTTACCAGTTCACGGCCGATGGCTCGAACGCCGCAGCCCTTTCATCACGCCCTGTAGCTACCAGTTCGCTATCCGGTTCGCCGGCGATGCGGGTATGACGCATGATGCGCACTTCGTTGTAGTCATAGGGTTGCGCCGCGTGCAGGGCACAGCGGTTATCCCACATGAAGACATCACCTGGCTGCCATTGATGATAGTAGGTGCGCGGCGGCTGGCAGGCGGATTCCAGCAATTCGTCCAGCAAAGCCTGGGCTTCCTCATCGGCCATGCCTTCAATGCGATAGGCATGGCGACCAATGAACAATGACTTGCGCCCGGTGACCGGATGGGTCTTGACCAAAGGCCGCAGCGGCGCCCCTTTGGTGTGATAGCCGTAGCCGGCGCCGCTTTCGACGATATGCCCAATCTTGGCCTGGGATTGATAGAGGGAATGATAAGCGGACAGGTTTTCGATGCGGTCCTTCATCTCTTGATCCAGTGCATCGTATGCAGCCCGCATATCCGCCACCGCCGTTTCCCCGCCCGAAGAGGGCACGGTTATCGCCGCCAGAATGGACGCTTTCGCCGCCAGGGGCATGTAGGAACTATCCGTATGCCAGCCCTCATTGCCCCGCAGCGTCTTATAGCGGTGCTCATCCGGCTGCATGATGGAACCGTCGGGTTTCTGATTGGAGATGTTCACCGCCTTTTGATCGGTGTTCCCGCGCAATACCTCGATATCCCCAAAACGGGATGCGAAGTCCACCTGCGCTTCTTCCGTTAGGTTCTGGCCCGGAAACACAAGAGCGGCATATTGGTGGAAGGCATCCTCGACAATCTTCCAGGTTTCATCGTCCAGATTGGCCAGGTCGATGTCGGTTATCTTGGCGCCGATCGTGGCATCAAGGGGAGTGATCGTCGGCTGCATGGCCCATTCCTCGCTATCGTTTTTTGACAGTATGGCCAAGGGTGGCCGGGGAAGGCAAGGTGGTGATGCTTGCCGGGGCGGTTGGGTGTCACTATTTAAGGGCCTGAAGGCAAGGGGGGCACCGACTGCACGAAGGGCCTTTGACGATGGGGAGCTGGCCATGAAGCCAATCGATCAGGACGCCATCGACGCCACGACCAATTGGCTGATCACGGCACGTCAATTCGCCGGCCCCCGCCAAGTGCTCGATGAATTGTGCGGGCGCCTGGTTGCCGCTGGCGTGCAAATCTATCGCGCCTCTGCCTTTATCCGCACCCTGCATCCCCTGATCATGGGTCGCCGTTATTCCTGGTCCGAGACCGAAGGGGTAACCATGTTGGAAGCGCCCTATGCGATCCTTGACACCGAATTGTTCAAGGCCAGCCCGGTGGGTGCGGTGTATGACAGCGGCGAGAGTGTGCGCCTGCCGGTGCATGATCCCGAATTTACGTCGCCCTACAACACTGTCGAGGAACTGCGGGCTGAAGGTGCGACAGACTATCTGATGCAGCCCATGTTCTTTACCAACGGCGAGACCCACGCCATGAGTTGGGCGACCCGCCGGCCCGGCGGCTTTGATGAAGCCGAAATCGCGGCGTTTGAGGCGGTGGCACCGCCATTCACCCGGGCGACGGAAATCTATTGCTTGCGCCGCACTGCGGTGACCTTTCTCGATACCTATGTGGGGCATGGCGCAGGAAGCCGTATTCTGGGCGGTGATATCAAACGCGGCGATGTGCGGGAAATCGACGCCGTCATTCTGGCCGCTGATTTGCGTGGCTTTACCGACTATACGGCTAGCCATGACGGCGCTCAGGTGGTGGAACGCTTGAATGCCTTTTTCGACGTCTTGGTTGCGCCAATCACCGAGAAAGCCGGGGAAGTATTGAAGTTCACCGGCGACGGCCTACTGGCGATCTTTCCATTCGAAACCAGGCAGGATTTGACGGAACGTTGCCGGGATGCCTTGGCATCCGCAGAAGCTGCGATCGCGGCATTGGCGGACGCGGCCGCGGATGATGAGGCCATCAAATGCGGCATCGCCCTGCATCCGGGCCGGGTTCTCTTCGGCAACGTTGGCAGCGACAGCCGCCTTGATTTCACGGCCATCGGCGAGGCCGTGAACATGGCGGCACGGTTGGAGGCAGTGGCGGGAGAGCTAGGCCGTAGCATCGTCGTTTCCACGGATTTCGCAAAGGCCGAAGGTGGGCCCTATGAGACATTGGGGCAATTCGCTCTGAAAGGCTTTCATGGCGAACGCGAGGCCCTGTCGCCGACAGGATCCTAAGCCATGGGA
Organism: uncultured Rhodospirillaceae bacterium; assembly: GCA_964344935.1. Classification (GTDB taxonomy): domain Bacteria; phylum Pseudomonadota; class Alphaproteobacteria. The sequence continues at coordinate 11,230 of CAYFPL010000002.1, read as the reverse complement.
CGGATGATCGCCCTTGCCTGTCTGGTACTTGCCAGCGTCAATTCCTGGCAGGCCAAGGCGGACCCCTTCCAGGATGCGACATGGGCCTATGAGGCCGGCGATTACGAGACGGCGGCGAAACTGTGGCGTCCCCTGGCGCAAATGGGTGATGACCGGGCGCAGATGATCCTGGGCATAATGTATCAAGAGGGCACCGGCGTGGCGCAGAATCCTGTGCGCGCCCATATGTGGCACAATTTGGCGGCTGCCAACGGCAACGAGAAAGCCCGAGCATGGCGCGATAAACTGTTCTCTCAACTGACGTTGGCCCAAACGGCAGAGGCACAGGAATTGGCCAAGCAATGGTCAAAGAACCACCCCGGCGGTGTCCGCCTGGCAATCCTGCCACCGGTGGGGCAGAGGGGCAGCGCGCAATCCCGGTTCGAATTGGGGGTCATGTATGACGAGGGCCGAGGCGCGATCCAGGATTTTGCAGAAGCCCTGAATTGGTATGGATTGGCTGCCGAGCAGGGCCATGCCGGCGCGCAACGGAACCTGGGCCGCATGTATCTGGACGGAAAGGGGTTGGCGCGTAGTCATCAAGAAGCCGCCCGCTGGCTAGCTCTGGCGTCTGATCAGGGTGATGGGGAGGCGCAGGTCATCCTTGGCGGCATGTACCGACAAGGTCAGGGTGTCGCCGTCGATCCCGTAAAAGCACATATGTGGTTCAATCTATCGGCTGCCAACGACAACAAGGCTGCCCGCGCCCTTCGCGACAGCATCGCCAAGGATATGACCGCAGCGCAGATCGCCCAGGCGCAAAAGCTGGCGCGGGAGTGGCTGGCTGGTCACAGCCGTGCGCAACAGCGCGTTGACGTTGCCGGCATCCTATGGCGCCTGAAGCGGGCCAAGCGTGGCGATGTGAACCAGATGTTCCTGGTGGGAATGATGTACGATATTGGTCATGATGTGAGACAAAACCGGCGCGAGGCCCTGCGCTGGTACCTGATGGCCGCGGCGAAAGGCCATGTGGGGGCACAATACAATCTCGGCGCCGCCTACTATCTCGGCTATGGCGTTGCGCAGGACTATGTAGAGGCGCACAAGTGGTTCTCAATCGCCAATATTACCGGCCTCGAGCGTGCCATCGTGAACAGGAATATTCTCGCTGAAATCATGACGGAAGCGCAGATCGCCGAAGCGCGGCAACGCAAAGAGGATTGGTTGGCCAGATACGGCGACGGTGGATGAATCGGGCATGGTAAATCGCGCTGTTGGCAGCGGCACCGTGATGGTGTAAAAGCGCCCGTCGAAATGCGGGCCGGCACTTCCTATATTGAAGGTGAGCTGCGCCCACGTGCAGGTGAAATTATGCAAGAAGTCCTTTTGATCGTTCATTTGATGCTGGCCATTGCCATCGTCATCACCGTCTTGCTGCAGCGCAGCGAAGGCGGTGCCCTTGGCATGGGTGGCGGTGGTGGCGGCGGCGGTGGCGGCGGCCTGATGACTGGACGGGAAGCTGCAAACCTGCTGACCCGGGCGACGGCAATTTTGGCGGTCTGCTTCTTCGCCACTTCGCTGACACTGACAATTCTCGCCGGCAATACGGGCGAGCGCAGGTCGATCCTGGAGCAAACGGATACGCCTGCCGGTACGAATCAACCCAGCGCCCCGGCCGGGCCGACCGTGCCGACCGACAAGTAGAGTTGCCGCAGGCCAAGGGAAAGCGGCACTTTTTCACTGTTAACGAAGTAACTCTTTGGCGCCCGACCGGGCTCGGCTACAATGTAGTTCCATGACGCGGTACATTTTCATAACCGGCGGCGTGGTTTCCTCGTTAGGCAAAGGCTTGGCATCGGCGGCTTTGGGCGCGCTGCTACAGGCGCGCGGCTATAGCGTCCGTCTGCGCAAACTAGACCCTTATCTCAACGTGGATCCAGGCACCATGAGCCCGACCCAGCATGGCGAGGTTTACGTCACCGACGACGGGGCGGAGACCGATCTGGACCTGGGCCACTATGAACGCTTCACAGGGGTTTCCAGCCGCCAGAGCGACAACGTGACCACGGGCCGGATTTACCAGCAAATTCTAGCCAAAGAACGGCGCGGGGATTTTTTGGGCGGCACGGTGCAGGTCATCCCCCACGTCACCGACGCCATCAAAGCCTTCGTAACCAACGAGACAGAGGGCACGGACTTTATCCTTTGCGAGATTGGCGGCACGGTGGGCGATATTGAAAGTCTGCCCTTCCTCGAGGCGATCCGGCAGCTCGGCAACGATCTACCACGGGGACGCACGGCCTATGTGCATGCCACGCTGGTGCCATTCATATCCGCCGCGGGCGAACTTAAAACCAAGCCGACGCAACATTCGGTGAAGGAGCTACGCTCCATCGGTATCCAGCCGGATGTGCTTCTCTGCCGCAGCGATCGTGAAATCCCGCCGAACGAACAGCGCAAGATCGCGCTATTTTGCAATGTCCGCGAAAGCGGCGTGATCCAAGCCCTGGACTGCCGCTCCATCTACGAAGTACCGCTTGCCTATCATGATGAGGGCCTGGATCGTGAAGTTCTGAATGTTTTCGGCATCGATGATCCAGCCAAGGCGGACTTGAGCCGCTGGCAGGCGATCCGCGACCGCGTCGAGAACCCGGAAGGCACGGTGAAGATCGCCGTCGTCGGCAAATACACCGATCTTCAGGACGCCTATAAGTCCCTAGGTGAGGCCCTGGTCCATGGCGGCTTGGCCAACCAAGTCAAAGTGGAACTGGAGTGGATCGAAAGCGAGACCTTCGAGCAGCCAGACGCGGTGCAACGGCTCGAAGGCGTCGACGGCATTCTGGTACCGGGAGGTTTCGGCGAACGTGGTTCGGAAGGCAAGATCGCCGCTGCCACTTTCGCGCGGACCAAGAACGTGCCGTATTTCGGCATCTGCTTCGGGATGCAGATGGCAGTGATCGAAGCGGCACGGAACCTGGCCGGTCTGTCCGGCGCCTCATCCACCGAATTCGGCGCCTGCGACGACCCGGTCGTAGGTCTGATGACGGAATGGACCGACGGAAATGTGCTGCAGACCCGGGGTATCGATGACGACAAGGGCGGCACCATGCGTCTGGGCCAGTATGACTGCCTGTTGAGTGCGGGTTCCAAAGTCAACAAGGTCTATGCCAATGGTTCTGGCGAAGACGGCAGCAACGGACAGCTTATTTCCGAACGCCACCGCCATCGCTATGAGGTCAATATCAATTACCGCGAGGCATTGGAGGCGGTTGGCCTGCGTTTTTCCGGCCTGTCGCCGGATGGCGCCTTGCCGGAGATCGTGGAGTTGGAGGGGCATCCCTGGTTCATCGGCGTGCAGTTCCATCCAGAGCTGAAGTCCAAGCCGTTTCAGCCCCACCCCCTGTTTGCCTCGTTTATCGCGGCGGCGGTGGATCAGATGCGATTGGTATAGTAGCGCCCGAACTGTCTGCACATTGAGGCTGTCATGAGCGATGTCACGATCGGAAAAGTCACCGTCGGCAACGACCGCGCCTTGACCCTGATAGCCGGCCCCTGCGCCATGGAAAATCGCGACCATGCCTTGGACATGGCGGATCGGTTGACCGATCTGGCGAAACAACAGGGTTTCGGGCTGATCTATAAATCCTCGTTCGACAAGGCCAACCGCACCTCCCTGGACAGCGCCCGTGGCATCGGATTGGACGCTGCCCTGGATATTTTCGCCGAGATCAAGGACAGGTTCGGATGCCCGGTGCTCACCGATATCCATACCGAGGAACAATGCGCCCGCGCCGCCGAAGTGGTGGATGTGCTGCAGATCCCGGCCTTCCTTTGCCGGCAGACTGACCTGCTGGTGGCCGCCGCCGCGACCGGGCGGGCCGTCAACGTCAAAAAGGGCCAGTTCCTGGCGCCCTGGGACATGGTCAACGTGGTGGACAAGATCACCGCAAGCGGCAACGACAACGTATTGGTGACCGAACGCGGCGCATCCTTTGGCTACAACACCCTGGTCAGCGACATGCGCGCCTTGCCGGTGCTCAAGGATATGGGCCATCCGGTGGTCTTTGATGCCACCCATTCCGTGCAGCAGCCCGGCGGGCGGGGCGGCAGTAGCGGCGGACAGCGAGACATGGTGCCGGTGCTGGCGCGCGCGGCGGTGTCCATTGGTGTCGCCGCGGTGTTCATGGAAACCCATCAGGATCCGGACAATGCCCCCTCGGATGGTCCCAATATGGTGCCCGTGGACGAATTGGGCGCCTTGATGGAAACGCTGCTTGCCTTCGACCGCCTGGCCAAGGCCGGGTGATGGAGCCCGATCAGGCGCGGGCCGAAATCGAAGGCCTGCTTGAGGAATTACTGGAACGCCATACCTTGCGGATCAGGGCTGCCCACAATCGGGCCCGCGCAGACGCCGGCCCTTCGTTACTGGGCGGCATGCGCAGTTTCGATCACTATACCTACAACTATGTGCGTGTGTTGGCGGACGATTGCCTGCGGGATGCGTCCATGGTGATCCTGGAATACGCCGGCGAACGGGAGTTGGAGACCAGTGTGCTCGCCCCTGCTGCGCGGGAATGCCTGGGCCGGCATTTCCAAGAGATCAAGGACTACCTTCACGATGACATCAACCAGCCGCCGGCCCATGAATACGGCATGCGCCCCAGCCGGGAGTCCCTAGCGGAAGTCGGCCGATTCTTGGATGAACGCCTGGCCGGCGCCATGTCATCGCTCTCCCGGGGCCGGTTGGATGAACGGTTGCGGCCAAGAATCACATTTGTCGGCACCGTCATGGACCGCTTGGGCGGCGGTCACAGGGTGGCCATGTATGTGGTGGCGATCCTGTTGCTCTTGGCCTTGGTCTCAGGACTTTGACAGTCCCGTCTACAGGGAGTAAGAGCCAAGCAGCAGCTTCCAAGGGACAGAATAATGAGTGGTATCATCGATATTGCCGGCCGGGAAATCCTCGACAGCCGGGGTAACCCCACGGTCGAAGTAGAGGTCACGTTGGAAAGCGGCGCCGTCGGCCGGGCTGCCGTACCCTCAGGCGCCTCCACCGGCGCATACGAGGCAGTAGAGCGGCGCGACGGCGGCGACCGCTATCTGGGCAAAGGTGTCCTGGGCGCCATCGACGCGGTGAATGGGGAATTGTTCGATGCCCTATCCGGCTTGGATGCGGCGGAACAGGGCCATATCGATGCCATCATGTGCGATCTTGACGGCACCGCCAACAAGGCGACGCTTGGCGCCAATGCTATTTTGGGCGTCAGTCTGGCTGTGGCCAAGGCGGCGGCGATGGATGCGGACCTGCCCCTTTATCGCTATGTGGGCGGCGTTGGCGCCCGCACCTTGCCCGTACCCATGATGAATATCGTCAATGGCGGCGCCCATGCGGACAATCCCATCGATATTCAGGAATTCATGATCATGCCCGTTCGGGCACAGAATTTCCGCGAGGGCCTGCGCATGGGGGCGGAGGTTTTCCATACTCTGCGTGGTGCCCTGAAGGATGCGGGCCACAACACCAATGTGGGTGACGAGGGCGGCTTCGCGCCCATGCTGAACAGCGCCGACGAGGCCATGGGGTTCATCATGAAGGCGATCGAAGGCGCCGGCTATAAGCCGGGTGAAGATATCTATCTGGCTCTCGATCCCGCTTCGACGGAGTTCTTCAGGGACGGCAAGTACCATCTGGACGGCGAAGGCAAGGTGCTGGATGGGGCAGGAATGGCGGCCTATTACCAGGATTTGGTGGACCGCTATCCCATCATTTCGATCGAGGATGGTATGGCCGAGGATGACTGGGAGGGTTGGGATGCCTTGACCCAGGCTATCGGTGATCGGGTGCAGTTGGTGGGCGACGATCTATTCGTCACCAATCCCGAACGCCTGGCGCGGGGTATCGAGACCGGCGTCGCCAATGCCATCCTGATCAAGGTCAACCAGATCGGCACCCTTTCGGAAACCCTCGATGCGGTGCAAATGGCCCACAAGGCGGCCTATCGGGCGGTGATGTCACACCGTTCGGGCGAAACCGAGGATGCCACGATTTCCGATTTGGCCGTCGCCACCAATTGCGGGCAGATCAAGACCGGCTCCCTGGCCCGCTCCGACAGGCTGGCCAAATACAATCAGTTGCTGCGCATCGAAGAGGACCTGGGACCCCAGGCCCGTTATGCCGGCGTATCGGTATTGAAATCATGACGGCGCCCGTCGCCCTGGTCGCCGGCGTTGGCCGCGGCACTGGCGGCGCGGTGGCCCGGCGCTTTGCCGCGGCCGGTTATCGCGTGGCCTTGATCGCCCGCTCTGAGGCCAGGGTAAAGGAATTTGAGGCGGAGTTGGACGGCAGCCTCGCCATTCCCTGCGATGTCACCGACGAGGGGGCCCTAAACGAAGCTGTTGCCAGATGCGAACGGGACCTGGGCGTTCCGGATGCGGTAATCCACAATGCGGCCCGTGGCACCCACGGCACCTTTCAGGAAATCGATCCGGCCGACATGGCAGCCAACTTTCAGGTTAACACCATGAGTTTGCTGTATCTGGGCCGCGCCGTGGCGCCGGCCATGATCGAACGGGGCAGCGGCTCCATTATCGTGACCGGCAATACCTCCGCCTCCCGGGGCAAGGCGAACTTCGCGGGTTTCGCGCCCACCAAGGCGGCGCAGCGCATCCTGGCCGAGGCCATGGCCCGTGACCTAGGGCCCAAGGGAATTCACGTGGCCTATGTGACCATCGACGCTGTGATCGATTTGCGCTGGACCCGCCGTTCACGTCCCGATTTCAAGGACGAGGACTACGCCAAGCCCGACGACCTGGCCGAGAGCATCTTTCAGCTTAGCCGGCAGCCGAAATCGGCCTGGACCTTCCACATGGATCTGCGCCCCTTCAAGGAGCCGTGGTAGCCAACCAGCTTCCAGCTATTTCGTCGATCCGCCGTCGATTTTGAGGATGGCGCCGGTCGTGTAGCTGGAGGCGTCCGAGCCCAAATACAGTGCGGCCGCCGCCACTTCGTCGGCCTCACCACCGCGCTGCAGGGCGATGTTGTCCCGGGCGCGGATTTTGAACGCCTCCATATCCCAAGCTTTGGAGATATCGGTCAGGAACGGCCCCGGCATGATGCAGTTGACCCGCACCGTGGGGCCGTAGGCGTCCGCGAAGGCTTCTGTCAGGGCATTAACGCCGGCCTTGGCAGCGGCATAGGTGATAATGTCCTTGCGGGGCCGGATTGCGGCGGTGGAGGAGACATTGATGATCGCGCCGCCGCCGGCATCGACCATGCGCTGGCCTACGTTTGCGCAAAGGCGGAAGGGGCCTTTGAGATTCACTTCCAACACCTTGTCGTACAACGCTTCCGGGATGTCCGTGGGACGGCCATAGTGGGGCGACATGCCCGCATTGTTGATCAGAACATCGATCTTGCCGAAGCGCTCATAGACCGCATCCACCAGTTCGTCGCACTGCTCCCAATAACCCACGTGACAGGCATGGGCCATGGCCTGCCGGCCCATGGCCTCGATCTCCGCTGCCGTGGCCTCGCAGCTTTCGATCTTGCGGGAGGTGATGACCAGATCGGCGCCGGCCTCCGCAAAAGCCAGAGCCATGGCGCGGCCCAGGCCGCGGCTACCGCCGGTAATCACCACCACCTTGTCGGTCATGTCGATATGATTGTGGGCCACGCGGTGTCCTCCATTGTATTTTTCTCATTCGATTGGCGCGATCCTAGCAAATTGCCCATGCCTGCGCCTATGGGCTATTGGCGCTGATTCGCAGGATTGTTTCTGATTCGCAACGAGCCGCATGTACTGTGCGGTTTGGTTAGAGGGAATCAAAACGTGAACATAAGGTGATCAATTCAGAATCAAATATAACTAACTGAATCAAAAATGCTTTTGCGCTTGCAGCGATTCGCATCTTGTGATTCGCTGCACACGCTATGGGTTTTGGCTATGACATGCGACGGGGCCTGCGCCGGGCGATCACGCCTTGCCTTGGCTTTTGCGCGCTGATGTACTTTGGCTATCATTCTGTCCAGGGTGATCGGGGTATTATTTCTTACCTGCGGTTAAGCGCGCAACTGGAACGTACTGAAATGGCGTTGCGCGACAGCAATCAGGCGCGGGATGCGTTGGTCCGTCGCGTCGGCCTGCTGCGGCCTGAGAATCTCGACAGGGACATGTTGGACCAGCAGGCCCGGCATATTCTCGGCCTCGCCCATCCCCACGACGTCGTCATATATAACCACTAGACGCCGCGCCTCCGGCTGCGACGCGAATTCGGATTGCCCGTCAAGGGTTTGCCTGCGGTTATCCACAATTCCGCCTTAACGTTCGATTAATCATTATCCAGTTAATTTGGAAAAACCCCTTGTAATACAAAGGGTTTTGTCGTTTGAATGGCGCTCGAAAAGCGTCCTTTGGTTGTAATTACGAACGAGGCTGTCATGGCGAAAGCGGCGAAAGCAAAGGCTGCGGGCTCCAAGGGCGCGAAAGCCCCGGCAAGAAAGCGGAAAACCGCCCCGCCGCCGTCCGTTACCAAGGGGAACATCGACGAGGCCCTGGGATATTACCGCCAGATGCTGCTGATCCGTCGCTTCGAAGAAAAGGCCGGGCAGATGTACGGCATGGGCCTGATCGGTGGCTTTTGCCATCTCTATATTGGACAAGAAGCCGTCGTCGTTGGGATGCAGGCCGCCATCGAAAAGGGTGATACGCAACTGACCAGCTATCGCGATCACGGCCACATGCTGGCCTGCGGCATGGATGCAAAGGGCGTCATGGCGGAACTGACAGGCCGCATCGGCGGCTATTCCAAAGGCAAGGGCGGTTCCATGCATATGTTCAGCCGCGAGAAGGATTTCTTTGGCGGCCACGGCATCGTCGGGGCCCAGGTGCCAATCGGCACCGGCCTCGCATTCGCCCACAAGTATCGGGAAACGGACCGGCTGTCCCTGACCTATTTCGGCGACGGTTCCGCCAACCAGGGTCAGGTCTATGAGAGCTTCAACATGGCGGCGCTATGGCAATTGCCTGTCATCTTCATCATCGAGAACAATCAGTACGCCATGGGCACCGCCCTGGGCCGGGCCTCGGCGCAGACGGATTTGTACCGGCGCGGCGAAAGCATGGGCATCCCCGGTGTCCAGGTGGACGGCATGGATGTGTTGGCGGTCCGTGAAGCGGGCGATGCCGCGGTCAAGCATGTTCGTTCCGGCAAGGGGCCAATTTTGTTGGAGATGAAAACCTATCGCTATCGCGGCCATTCCATGTCGGATCCGGCGAAGTACCGTACCAAGGAAGAGGTACAGCGGGTCCGGGCCGAGCGGGACCCCATCGACCAACTGCGCGAGAAGATCACCGAAAGCGGTTTAGCGGACGAGGCCGCGCTCAAGGAATTGGATCGCGAAGTAAAGGACATCGTCACGGAAGCAGCTGAATTCGCACAGAACAGCCCCGAGCCCGATCCTTCCGAGCTCTATACCGACGTATTGGTGGAGGCCTAGTCCATGCCTGTCACCATCACCATGCCCGCCCTCTCGCCGACCATGACCGAGGGTACCGTCGCGACTTGGCTGGTGGCGGAAGGCGAGACCGTCGTACCTGGAGACATGATTGCCGAGATCGAAACCGACAAGGCGACCATGGAGGTGGAGGCCGTGGACGAAGGCGTTTTGGGCCGAATTCTGGTGCCGGCGGGGACCGAGAATGTGGCCGTCAATACGCCTATCGCGATTCTGTTGTTGGACGGCGAGGACGCCGCAGCTCTTGAAGGTGCCGAAACCGCTCCAGCGCCCGCTGCTGCCCAGGCGCCGGAACCCGCTCCTCAGCCGATCGTGGTGGCTGCACCAGTTGACGCACCTGCCGCGCCGGCGGAAGTCGTGCCGGTGGAGGCGGATCTGCCGCCGGGTACGGAGATGGCGGCAATGACGGTGCGCGATGCCCTGCGCGATGCCATGGCGGAGGAAATGCGCCACGACGACAGCGTTTTCCTGATGGGCGAAGAAGTGGCCCAGTATCAGGGCGCCTACAAGGTCAGCCAGGGCCTATTGGAGGAATTCGGTCCCCGCCGCGTGATCGACACGCCGATAACCGAACATGGTTTTACCGGCGTTGCCGTCGGCGCGGCATTCGGCGGCCTACGGCCCATCGTGGAGTTCATGACCTTCAACTTCGCCATGCAGGCCATCGACCAGATTATCAATTCCGCCGCCAAGACGTTGTATATGTCCGGCGGTCAGATGGGCTGTCCCATCGTCTTTCGTGGCGCCAACGGTATCGCCTCCCGCGTCGCGGCCCAGCACTCCCAATGCTATGCCTCCTGGTACGCTCATTGCCCTGGCCTCAAGGTGGTCTCACCCTTTACGGCGGCGGATGCCAAGGGCTTGTTGAAAAGCGCCATACGTGATCCCAACCCGGTGGTCTTTCTGGAGAACGAACTGGTCTACGGCCAGAGCTTCGATGTGCCGGTGCTAGACGACTATACCGTGCCCATCGGCAAGGCGCGCATTGCCAGGGCCGGCACCGACGTCACCATCGTCGCTTTTTCGATTGCCGTCGGCTGGGCCATGGAAGCGGCGGAGCTATTGGCGGCGGAAGGTATCTCGGCCGAGGTGGTGGATCTGCGAACGCTGCGCCCCGTCGATATGCCAACCCTGTTGCAGTCCGTGTCCAAGACCAACCGCTGCGTCACGGTGGAGGAGGGCTGGCTGGCCTGCGGTGTCGGTGCCGAATTGTCCGCCCGCCTGATGGAAGAGGGTTTTGACGATCTGGATGCGCCGGTCGCCCGCGTCGGCGGTGCGGACGTGCCCATGCCCTATGCTGCCAACCTTGAACAGTTGGCTGTGCCTGATGCCGCCGCCATCGCCGCCGCCGCCAAGGCCGTCTGCTACCGTTAATTTACGAGGCAACCCACACCACGGGAAAACAATCCATGCCCATTATCATCACCATGCCCGCCCTTTCGCCCACCATGACCGAAGGCACACTGGCCAAATGGATCATGAACGCGGGCGATGAGGTACAAGGCGTCCTAGCCCGTATCCTGGTACCAGAGGGCACGGAAGGCGTGGCCGTCAATGCTCCCATCGCGGTGTTGTTGGAGGATGGCGAGGATGCCTCGGCCATCGACGACGCCGTCGCCAATGCCGCCGCCAGCGCGCCGGCCGCTGCGCCGCCGCCGGCGGCCGAGGCGCGGTGCAGGTCCTCGATGCCGCGCACGGGCAGCCGCTCCACGACCGAGTCGGGAACGCTCCCCACTC
>CAYFPL010000001.1:1496569-1598206 GCA_964344935.1 uncultured Rhodospirillaceae bacterium | reverse complement strand
ACCTTGGCAAGGTTGCGCTCTACCCCTGAGCTACGCCCGCGCCGGGATAGACCCGGTGATTTCCGGGCAGCGGGATATATACGCCATTTCACCGATCTTGCAAGTACCTATGATAGGTTATGGATCAAGGATAGGAGGAAATACATGCCCGTTACCCCGGACGATCTGTTCAAGCGCCTGGACGAACTGGACATCGCTCATGAAACCGCCCACCACGAGCCCCTGCACACCGTGGAAGAAAGCCAGGCGATCCGTGGACAAATTCCCGGTGCCCACAACAAGAACCTGTTCCTGCGCGATAAGAAAAAGCAAAACTGGCTTGTCTGCACCCTGGAAGACAAGGAGATCGATCTGAAGAAGCTGGCGGGCCAGATCGGCGCCGCCCGGCTCAGTTTCGGATCCGCCGACCGTCTGGCTGAGTTTCTTGGGGTTATGCCCGGCGCGGTCACCGCGTTCGCGCTCATCAATGATCCTGAGTGCCGCGTGAAAGTGGTGCTCGACAGCGAAATGCTGGCCCATGAACAAGTCAACTTCCATCCCCTGGTCAACACCATGACAACGACCATCTCGTCAGGGGATTTACTGCGTTTCGTAGCTGCCTGCGGTCACAAGCCTCAGACAACCACTCTATGATGCGCTTTCTCCACTGAAGCGCTTGACGGCGCGCGCTGGCTGTCCTTGTATGCGCCTGCGCCAGGGAAAAGGAAGGCACAATGGAACCGATTATTGGAGAGATTTCCGCGCCCGCCGATGCGGTCAAGGACAGCGATACCGCGAATTTTGCCAGGGATGTCATCGAGGCGAGTCAGGAAGTTCCGGTTATCGTCGATTTCTGGGCACCCTGGTGCGGGCCATGCAAGACCCTTGGCCCGACCATCGAAAAGGCGGTTAAGGCGGCTGGCGGCCAGGTCAAGCTGGTTAAGATCAACGTGGACGAAAACCAGCAATTGGCGCAGCAATTGCGCGTGCAGTCCATTCCGGCCGTGTTCGCCTTCAAGGGCGGGCAGCCCGTGGACGGTTTCGTCGGCGCCCAGCCGGAAAGCCAGATCAACGCCTTCATCCAGCGGCTGACCGGCGATGCCGGCCCTTCCCCCATCGAGCGGGCGGTGGCCCAAGGCGAAGCGGCGCTGGCGGCGGGTGATATTCAGGGCGCCGCCGACATCTTCGGACAGGTCCTGCGGGCCGACGGCGAGAACGCCAAGGCCGTCGCGGGCCTCTGTCATTGCCTGATCGAAAGCGGCGATCTGGAGGAGGCGAGGGCCATGCTGGACGGCTTGGAAGGTAAGCTTGCCGGCGATCCAGCGGTGCAGTCCGCCCGGGCCGCCCTGGAATTGGCGGCGCAGTCGGAGGACGCGGCGGACCCGGGCGAGATGGCGGAATTTCGGGCCCGCATTGAAGCGGACGGCAATGACCACGAAGCCCGCATGGAGCTGTCGAAGGCGCTGCTGGCGGCCGGCCAGCGCGAAGAGGCGGTGGACGAATTATTGGAATCTATCCGCCGTGACCGGGCATGGAACGATGAGGCGGCGCGCAAGCAACTGTTGACTTTGTTCGAGGCCTTTGGCCATGCGGATGAATTGACGGTTTCGGCCAGACGGCGGCTCAGCTCGATCCTGTTTTCCTGACCGGCATGGTGTGCGCGGCATGACGCAGGATTTGTCGACCGAAGATGCGCTGCCGGCGCGCATTCCAATTTTTCCGCTGGGCGGGGTGCTTTTGTTGCCCCATGCCAGGTTGCCCTTGAACATATTCGAACCGCGCTATTTGGACATGGTCCGCGATGCCATGGCGGGCGAGCGTGTCATCGGTATGGTTCAGCCCTTGCCCACGGCACGGGACATGGACGCCCCGCCTGTCTACGGCATCGGTGGGGCCGGGCGTATCACCGCCTTCCAAGAGACCGAAGACAACCGTTTTGAAATCACCCTGACGGGGCTGTCGCGCTTCGCCATTATCGAAGAGTTGCCGGCGACCACGCGCTATCGCCAGGTAATGGCCGATTGGGACCGGTTCGCCGGCGACCGCTGGGCTGACGAGGATGCCGTCGGCGTCGATCGCAACCGCCTGTTGACGGCCCTGCGGGCGTACTTTGAATTGGCCCGCATTCCCGCAGAGTGGGAGGCCATAGAAAAGGCGGAAACCGGGCCGCTGATCACCTCGCTGGCGATGATCTGCCCCTTCAGCCCGTCGGAAAAGCAGGCCTTGCTAGAAGCCCACGATTTGTTTGAACGCAGCCGTATCATGATCGCTTTGGTGGAGATGGCGCTTTTGCATAAGGCCTCGGGCGGCGGCGGCGATGACGATGACGGTGATGGCTACAAGATCCATTGACCGTCGTTAACCTGCATCGGCGGCCAGTGCATTTGAATGAAGGAGGCAGCCATGAGCGACGATAGCCCCAGCCCGGATGCCGACAGCGGCCCTGGCGACGAAATCGATCCGAAGCTCCTTGAAATTCTGGTTTGTCCGTTGACCAAAGGCCCCTTGGAATACGACCGGTCGGCCCAGGAACTGATCAGCCATCAGGCCCGCCTGGCTTATCCCATCCGCGAGGGTATTCCCATCATGCTGGTCGACGAGGCCCGCAGCCTGGACGATTGATGCCGCCGCTTTCAAGGGCGGAGTGCCACGCGACCGCTATATTATCCGGCTGACAGGTGGCGGTGCCTAGCTGGTCTTGTCCTGTGTCTCGGTGCGGTGCAGCAGACGGCGCAGGCATTGTTGCTGGAATGGTTCGGCCGCGGCGCCGGCGGGCAGCATGGCGACCCGTTTGCCGCGGCGCACCGCATTGATGTGCACCACGCGATAGGGACCTTCGGCCCTGTCGTTGTACAGGAAAAGATGTAGGGCGCAATCGCTGTCGGCATATTGCCAAACCTGGGCCTGGGCCTCCTGACGCATCAAATTAGGTTTGCCCAGCAGGCGGCTGACTTCGAAATGCGCCATGCCGACCAATTGCGGCAATTTCGCCTGCGGCTGCACCTGTTTCGGGGGCTCGGGCTTCCGCCGGTGCACCTGCCGCGGCACATCCGGGCTCTGGCCTTGCGTTCCGTCCACGGGCGCCGGCGCAGGTTTGGCCAACACCGGGGCTGTCGTCTTCGCAGCCGAGGCCACGGCCGTATCGTCCTGAACAGCCAGCACCGATTGCGCCTGATTTTGCCGTTTAATGGGCGGCGATTGATCCGCCGCACAGGCAGCCAGCACCAATGCGGCAAGCAAACCGCCAATAACTCTGATACGGCTGAATGGTCTCAACCGTCCTCGCCCACTGCTGCCGTGGCCACTGGGGTCACCGTGGCGACATTGTCCTCGGGCAGCGCTTCCATGCTGCCGACGATCTGGCCACCGGATTCGATACAGAGCCTACCATAGCGGACATCGCCCTCGACGCGACCTGATGCCTTGACAGTCAGTTCGCCGCGAACGGTCAGGCTGCCCTCGAAATGGCCGCTGATGGTGGCCTCTTCGATCACCGCCGAGCCCTTGAAGAAACCGGTCTCGGCAATGGTGATGGACTGCGAGTTCTCCAACGCCGCCTCGACCCGGCCCTCGACCACCAATTCATCGCAAGCGGTGATCTGACCGTTCAGAACGATGTCCCGGCCGACGGTCAGCCGGTTGCCTGTCTCGGTCGGCTCCGCCGGTTGATTGCCGCGCATGATGCCGCCTGGCAGATCGGGCAAGCGGCGGGTAATCTCGGGCCGAAACGCCGCGCCTGCGTTTGGATTGCCCTCTTCATTCGCCATCGTCTTATTCCTGTTCCTAGCGGTTTAACGTCCTGCGGCCGCTGCCAACATGGCCGGTGCCGTCAGGAGACTGTTTCCACGGCTGTCCTGCCCTGCAAGGCCTTGAAGATGTGCAGCATAAAGGCCGTTGCCAAAATGGGCACGAACAGATTGACAATGGGCACGGTTATCAAGAACGCGATGACCACACCCGCCGAGAAGACCCTGAGTCGGTTCGCCTTGCGCAATTGTCGGGCCGATTTTCCATCCTGGTGCCTTAGACTTACGAGCTCAAAATACTCTCGTGATAGAAGATAGCCGTTTAAGCCATAGAAAATACAAGCAAAAAGTGGAGGAATGAATAACGCAATCGCATAAAAAGGCAAGGCCAGAATATTCAGCAGAATTGTTACGCCGATAAACCGCAGGGATACAGCGAATGTGTCGGCGAACTTTGCGGATAGACCCGGCGTGTCGTTGGGATAGTGGCGCCGTTCCACCGCTTCGGCCACGTCATCAAGAAATATGCCCCCGATCAATGTCGCCGTCATGGAAAAGGTCAGCACCAAAAAGGCAAAAAAGGCAAGAGAACCGCCGACTTCCACCAAACTGTTGAGCCAGTCCCATTCGAAATACGTAACCTCCGGCCGGGCCCAGTAAAACAGCGCCGTCAGGCCTGCGAACAGGCAAAGGGTAAAGAAGACACTCTTGATCACTACGCCGCGGAATGCGGGATCAGCGATTTGCCCCAAGGTCAGGCTGGCGGCGCGGATGAGCATTTGGTCCTCTTTTTGCTGGCGATCATGGATCAGCAGATGATTTGTGGGATGTAATCACTCCCGCCGGGATTAGAAGGGCGGTGCTTGAGCATTTTCCGCGAATCGTCATTTCACCCTTGGATCGATAGGCGTTTGCCATTCGAGCCGCCAATTCGCCTCGAACGCCGCTGCCGCCGACAACAGGGCGGCCTCGCCCCGGGGGGGTGCCACCAGTTGTAAACCAACAGGCAGGCCGTCCTTGGTGAAGCCGCAGGGCAAAGAGACCGCTGGGCAGCCGGTGGGTGTGATGACGAATGTGTGCATTAGCCAATCTATATAGTTGGAGAATTTGACGCCGGCGACCTCGTCCAGATAGCGGGTTTCCACTTCGAAGGGCGGCGTCATCACCGTCGGCGTGACCAGCAGGTCATGGGTCTTGAAGAATTCGCACATATTGATGTGGATTTGCGCCCGGGTCTTTTGCGCCCGCGCCATGTCTTCGGCCGACTGGGCCAGCCCGTATTCATAGTTCCAGATCACCTCAGGCTTCAATTTGTCCCGGTGCTCGGCCATATGCTGGCCATGGGCGGCCACGAAGGCAGCGCCGCGAAAAGCCAGGAACATTTCGGAAGCGCCGGAAAAATCCGGGCAGGCCTCGGTCACATCGGTGCCCAGGTCTGCGAATGAGGCAGCGGCGGCACCGCAGATTTCCGCCACTTCCGGCACCACGGGCGCAACGCCTAGATCGGCGCTCCAGCCGATCCGCTTTGGCGGTCTGGCTTCCTTTGCCGCTGTCTGGAACGGTTCGGTCGGCGCCGGCAGGGAAATCGGATCAATATCGTACTGCCCCACCATGGCATCCAGCATCAGGGCCACATCGCCGACATCGCGGGCCATGGGGCCGACCACGCCCTGGTCGTTGAAACGCCCGAGAAAGGTGGAGGTGCCCCGCGGACAGCGGCCCGGACTGGGCCGGAATCCGACCACGGAACAAAAGGCGCCTGGGATGCGTAGGGAACCGCCCAGGTCGCTGCCCGTGGCCAGCCAGACCTGCCCCGTGGCCAGGTTGACCGCCGCCCCGCCGGACGAGCCGCCGCAGGTCATGCGCGTGTCCCAGGGATTGCGGGTGGCGCCAAAGACTTCATTGAAGGTATTGGCGCCGGCGCCAAATTCGGGTGTGTTGGACTTGCCTACGACGATGGCGCCGTTGTCTTCCAGGGTCAGCACCATGATGTCGGATTCGGGCGAAACCCGGTCAGCATAAATGGGCGAACCTTCGGTGCAGCGGACACCGGCCACATGGTTCAGGTCCTTGACGGAAATCGGCAGACCATAGAGGTGGCCTGGGCCGGGATTCGCGGGCGCGCCTTCGGCTTCAATCCTCTCGGCGTCGTCCATGGCCCGCTCCAGGCATAGGGTGACCATGGAATTGACAGGGCCGTCGACGGCTTCGATACGCTGGGCGGCGGCCTCCACCGCCTCACGCGGCCGAACTTCACCATCTTTCAGCAGCGCCACCATTTCCTGTGCTGATTTGCGCCACAATTCACTCATCTCAGCTTCCTCCCTTTCGGCGCAGGCATGGCTTGCACCCTGTGAAGTGCCTTCTATACTGCCCGGGCCTACTATCGCAACAGTGAGGGCCAGACATGGCGCAAACCAGTTACGACGTCCTGGGCATCGGCAACGCGATCGTCGATGTTCTAGCGCCTGCCGAAGAGTCCTTTCTGGTACAGCAGAATATGGTCAAGGGTGCCATGACCCTGATCGATGCGGATCGGGCCGAGGCGCTGTATGCCGCAATGGGGTCAGGCACGGAAAGTTCCGGCGGATCCGCCGCCAATACCGTCGCTGGCATTGCCGGTCTGGGGCGAAAGGCCTGTTTTGTGGGCAAGGTCCGTGACGATGAACTGGGGCGCATTTTCGCCCATGACATCCGTGCCATCGGGGTCGATTTCCATTCCGCGCCCGCTACCGGCGGCGCGCCGACCGCCCGCTGCCTGATATCGGTCACGCCGGATGCCAAGCGCACGATGCATACTTTCCTTGGCGCCTGTATCGAACTGGGTCCCGAGGATGTTGACGAGGATTTGGTCGCGTCCTCCGCCATCACCTATCTCGAGGGTTATTTATGGGATCCTCCTGGCGCCAAAGAGGCCTTCCTCAAGGCCATGGGCGCGGCCCGCGCCGCTGACCGCAAGGTGGCTTTGAGCCTCTCGGATGGCTTTTGCGTTGATCGGCACCGCGAGGAATTCCTGGATCTGGTCGAACACCATGTCGACATCCTGTTCGCCAATGAGGACGAAATCTCATCCCTATTCCAGGTGGACAGCTTCGATGCCGCGATGCAGGCGGTGCGGGGACAATGCGAGATCGCCGCCCTGACCCGCTCGGAAAAAGGCGCCGTTATCGTCGCCGGCGACGAGGTGCATGTGATTGATGCCGATCCGGTGGCCCAGGTGGTGGATACCACCGGTGCCGGCGATCTTTATGCCGCAGGTTTTCTTGCCGGCCTAGCAGAGGGGCGCGATCTTGCCGCTTGCGGCCGTATGGCAGGTATTTGCGCCGCCGAGGTGATCTCTCACATGGGTGCCCGCCCGGAACGGAACCTTCAGGAGCTTGTGAAGGAAAAGCTGGGCTAAAGCCTGCTAAGGTTGTAAAAACCCGCCCCGGTCCGGCACCGACTACTGGTTTCGTCCGAGCCCAAGCCGCCATTATCGAAGCGAGGCATCTGTCATGCGTGATTTGCAACTTCCCGGCCGCTCTACTGTCCATTCCCGGCACGGCATGGCGGCAACGTCCCATCCCATGAGCACATTGGCGGCGGTGGAGGTTTTGCGCCGGGGCGGCAATGCAGTGGATGCAGCCGTGACCGCCTGTGCGGTGCAATGTGTGGTCGAGCCCATGTCAACCGGGATCGGCGGTGATTGTTTTACCCTGTTCGCGCCCGGTGGCGGGCCGGAGGTGTTCGGCCTGAACGGTTCCGGTTGGGCGCCGAAAGGTCTGACGGCGGAGCATCTTTTGCAGCAGGGCATCGATCATATTCCCATCAATTCACCCCATTCGGTGTCCGTGCCAGGCGCCATCGACGCCTGGGACATGTTGTTGCGGGAACATGGCACCATCGATCTGGAACAGGCCTTACAGCCGGCTATCGATTTCGCCGAGAACGGCTATGCGGTGACACCGCGGGTGGCGGTGGATTGGAACCGCAACCTGGCCAAGCTGGCGGCGGATCCGTCGACGGCGGCGAAGTACCTAAAGGACGGCCGGCCGCCAAAGGCGGGCGAGGTTTGGCGCCTTCCCGAACTGGCGGAAACCCTGCGCACGGTGGCGCAAAAGGGCCGTGAAGGTTTCTACGAAGGCTGGGTGGCAGAGGATATCGTTGAATATCTCTCCGGCCTGGACGGCTGCCATGCCGCCGACGATCTGGCGGAGATGCGCGGCGAATGGGTGACGCCCATCTCGTCGCAATACCGCGGCCATACCATGTTGCAGATCCCGCCCAACGGCCAGGGCATCACCGCCCTGATGATGCTGAATATTCTCGAGGATTACGATCTCTCCAGCCTAGACCCTCATGGTGTCGAGCGCCTGCATCTGGAGACCGAGGCCTCGCGCATGGCCTATGCCGCCCGCGACCGTTACGTCGCCGACCTACGCCAGGCGGATGTTCCAATTGAGCATCTGCTGTCGGCGGAATACGCGGCGGAAATGCGATCCCAGATCAAACTGGACAGTGCCATCGATGCGCCTGAAGCCACCGGCCCTGTTTACCGCGATACCATCTACCTGAGCGTGGTGGACAAAGACCGTAACGCCTGTTCCTTCATCAATTCCCTCTACATGCCCTTTGGCAGCGGCCTTACGGCGCCGAAGTCGGGTGTGTTGCTGCAGAACCGGGGCGCCGGCTTCGTGGTCGATCCCGATCATCCCAACAATGTCGCCCCCCGCAAACGCCCCCTCCACACCATCATTCCGGGCATGTGTATGAAGGACGGCAAGGTTGCCTATTGCTATGGCGTTATGGGCGGCGGCTATCAGCCCGTGGGGCATACCCATCTGCTGACCAATCTGATCGATTTCGGCATGGATCCTCAGGAGGCCATGGACAGCCCGCGGGTCTTCCATCTCGAGGGCCGTCTGGATGTGGAACGGGGCTTGGGTGATGAGATCGTGGCCGGCTTGGCGGCTCTGGGTCACGAGGTGGGCCGGCCCGACATGCCCTGGGGCGGCGGCCAGTTGATCGCCATCGATTGGGAGAACGGCACCCTGGCCGGCGCTTCCGACCCGCGCAAGGACGGCTGCGCCATCGGCTACTGACCGCGCGAGACGGCTCGCGAAGACACGGGTACCGCGCCTTAAGGTCTGGTTCGCGGCCACCAGCGATTAGCGGCCCATGACTTTGGCTGGAGTCGGTGTAAGAGAAGAGGGAGAGTAAGGTTGGAATTCGCACCGCGTATGAGTCGCTTCAAGCCGTCGCCCAGCCAGATCGCCTCGGCCCGGGTGCGGGATCTGCAGGCCCAGGGCCGGGACATCATCAAACTGACCGCGGGCGAGCCGGATTTTCCAGCCCCCGACCATGCCAAGCAGGCGGTCATCGATCTGATGGACCGCAACGAAATTCAATACACCCCTATCAACGGCACCCTGGCAATGCGTCAGGCGGCGCAGGCCAAATTCAAGCGTGACAATGGTCTCGATTATGAACTGGACCAGATCACCGTCGGCTCGGGCTCGAAACAGGTGTTGTTCAATACCTTGATGGCGACGGTTTCGGCCGGCGACGAGGCGATCATTCCAGGCCCCTACTGGGCCTCTTACCCAGACATGGTAAAGCTGGCCGGCGGCACGCCGGTATTTGTGATGGCCGGCCAGAACGAGAAATTCAAGATCCGGGCGGAGGAGCTCGAAGCGGCGATCACGCCCAAAACCAAATGGCTGATGTTCTGTTCGCCGGGCAACCCGACGGGCGCGGCCTATTCGTCCGAAGAATTGCGCGCCCTGGCGGATGTATTGTTGCGCCACCCCCATGTGCACGTCCTTACCGACGATGTCTATGAACATCTGATCTTCGATGGCCGTGAATTCGCCACCCTGGCGCAGGTGGAGCCGGCCCTGTTCGCGCGCACGGTCACCGTCAATTCCGTCTCCAAGGCCTATTCCATGACCGGGTTCCGCTGCGGCTATGCCGGCGGGCCGAAGGAGATCATCGCCAAGATCTCGAATATGCAGTCGCAGAGCACTGCAGGTGTCAGCGCCGTCGGTCAGGCGGCCGCCGTCGCTGCCCTGAACGGCCCCCAGGGGCTGCTGGCGGAACGGACCGCCAACCTGCAGCACCGCCGGGACATCCTGTTCGAGAAGTTGAATGGCGCCGATGGATTGAGTTGCGATCTGCCGGAAGGCGCGATGTACATTTTCTGCTCCTGCGCCGGGACGATCGGAAGAAAGGCGCCCGACGGCCGCGTCATCGAGAACGACACGGATTTCACCATGTATCTGCTGGATTCCGTCGGCGTTGCCGTGGTGCAGGGCGAGGCCTATGGCCTCTCCCCCTATTTCCGGGCCAGTTTCGTCGCACCCGAAGAGGATTTGATCCGCGGCGGCGATCTGATCCGGGAGGCCTGTGCCGCGTTGAGCTAGGCCCGTCAACCGTGATATCCCTGTGAGCCCAGGCAACATTCCCAGGAGCGACAAGATGACCGATACCCCCTCTATCGTCGCCTTTCTGAAACGGGATGAAGACGGCAGGCCCTACCTGCAAGGCGCCCGTTGCGAGGCCTGCGGCCACACTTACGTGGGCGAGCGCGAGGTTTGTGCACAGTGCTATGCGCGCGGCCGCATGCGGGCGGTGGCCCTGGCGGAATCCGGCAAGCTGTACGCCTATTCCATCGTCCATCGCAGCTATCCCGGTGTGGAAACACCCTTCATCGACGTCATCGTGGATCTGGACGACGGCGCCCATATCAAGGGCATTCTCAAGGATGTGGCGCCGGAGCATGAGAGCGTGGAATTCAACATGCCCCTGCGGATCGACTACCGTGAGGTGGTGCCGCCGGGCAGCAACGAAAAATATTTGGCCTACTTCTTCGTGCCAGCCGCCTGAACAGGAGTGAAATCATGAGCGAAGTTTTCGTCGTCGGGATCGACATGATCAAGTTCGGCCGCTATCCCGAGCGCACGGTTCCGGGACTGGCGGCAGAGGCGGCCCTGATGGCCCTGGACGATGCCGGCCTGTCCATCGACCAGATGCAGGCCCTTTATTGCGGCAACCTGGGCCAGGCCGGCGGCATGGTGGGACAGCGCATGCTGGCGGAGATCGGCCAGACCGGCATGCCCGTGGTCAATGTGGCCAATGCCTGCGCCACCGGCGCCACCGCCTTCCGCGATGCCTGGATGGGGATCAAGGCCGGCATGTACGATCTGGTCCTGGCCGTGGGCGTGGAACAGATGGGCAAGGGCCTGTTGGGCGGCGGCGGCAGCGGTGTCTCCACCGAAGGTGTGCTGGGATCGGGCACCATGCCGACGATGTTCGCCCAGATCGGCGTCGAACACAGCCGCAACTATGGCACCACGTTCGAACAGTTCGCCAAGGTTTCGGTGAAGAACCATCACCATTCCACCATGAACCCGAAATCCATGTACCGGGTGGAAACGCCGTTGGAAGAGGTGATGGGGGCGGAAATGATTTCCTACCCCAACACCAAACTGATGTGTTCGGTCAATGTGGACGGATCGGCCGCTGCCGTGTTGGCTTCGGAGGCAACCGCCAAGCGCCTCGGCCTGATGGACCGGGCGGTCAAAGTGCGCGCCTCGGAGATGAGTTCAAATCCCTTCGCCGAGCGGCAGTTGGCCATGCCGGATTTCTCCGCCGCGACCCGGATTGCGGCGAAGAATGCTTACGAGCAGGCTGGTCTGGGTGCGGATGATATCGACCTGGTGGAACTGCATGACTGCTTCGCAACGGCGGAAATCGTACATTACGAGAACCTGGGGCTCTGCGCCGATGGCGAGGCCGGGCGCATGATCGACAGCGGCGAGACGGCCCTGGGCGGCAAGGTTCCCGTCAACGTCTCGGGCGGCCTCCTCTCCAAGGGCCATCCTCTGGGCGCCACCGGCATCGCCAATATCTACGAGGTCAGCACCCACTTGCGGGGGGAGGCGGGCGAGCGCCAGGTGGACGGCGCCCGCATCGGCATGACCCACGTGGTGGGCGGTGGACCCGGTATGGGCACGGCCTGCGCTATCCACATTCTGGAGAAGGCATAGTACTGACCGGCCGTGGCGCACAGGATCCTCGTCTACGACCCGGGCCATTTTCACGCCGCCCTGTCGTTTTCGCGTGCTAACACGCGCGTTGATCCGGTCATCCATGTCTATGCCCCGCCGAGGCCGGATGTGGACGCATTCAGGCAGCTGATCGAGAGCTTCAACAGCCGGTCGAAAGACCCCACGGGCTGGCGGCCGCATTATCATCTGGGCGAAGATGCCCTGGACGCCATGATCGCCGAACGTGAAGGCGACATCGTCATCCTGGCCGGGCGCAATGGTCTGCGGCTGCCGTTGATGCACCGTCTGCATGACGAAGATTTTCATGTACTGGCCGATAAGCCCTGGCTTACGAACAGTGCCAATCTGCCCCATCTGAACGCCATCACCCAAGGCCCGCCCCTGGCCGTGGACATCATGACGGGCCGGCACAGCGCCCTGGCCCGCCTGCGCAACCGGATCATCGCCACACGGTCTGTGTTCGGCGCCCTGGATGGCGGCGAAGAACCGGCGCTGACGTTCTGGTCGCGGCACCATCTGTTGAAAACCGTCAATGGCCGGCCCTTGCAACGGCCGCCCTGGTTCTACGACAGCGACATGCAGGGCGACGGCCTGGTCGATATCCAGTCTCACTACGTAGATCAGGCGCAATGGATCATCGCACCGGAACGGTATTTCGAGGTTGTTGACGATGTGGAGATTCTCGATGCCGAACGCTGGCACCTGCCGGTGCCGCTTGATCTATTTAGGGAGAGCACCGGCGAAGAGGCGTTTCCAGACTTCCTGCGCCCGGCTGTCGATTGCGATACCCTGAATTTGGCCTGCAACGGCCGCATCGACTATCGGCTGTGCGGCGTCTGGGTTCGCCAGCATTGCGAGTGGGGCCTGCGGGAAGCGGACGGCGGCGGCGATCTGCACCAGTTCACGGCCCGAAGCGAGGAGGCAGAGCTATCGGTCCGGGTCGGCGCCGAGACGGACTTCAAGCAAGTCATGCGCCTTGAGGCGGCGGATCATCGCGCCTTACACGCGGCCCTGCCGTCTTGGCGTGATGAGTTCACCGGCCTGGAGGCGGAAGCGGACGGCAGTGGCCATATCTTTAGGCTACCGCCGTCGGCACATGTGAGCCATGAGGACCAGTTCCCATTGATGTTGAATCAGTTTCTGGATCTGGTGGAGCAGCCCAGCTATCCCGCCGCCCTCGCCGCCCGCATACGCACCCGCTACACCCTGCTGGCCCGGGCCAGGGATTTCGCATTGAATTAGCCCGTTAGGCCACCCACTCACTGACAGGGGCGTTCGCGTCCTGCAAAGGCTGGCAAAGGACATCGATCAGGGCCGGGCCGGGACAGTTCAGGGCTTCGTCCATCTTGCTTTGCAACTCGCCCGGATCCTCGACCCGCCAGGTCTTCAAACCGAACGCCTCTGCCACCTGGGCATGGTTGGTGGTGGAGAAATCCACCGAGAAATAGCGTTCGTCAAAACCGGATTTCTGCCCCGCCTTGATCCAGCCGAACACGCTGTTGGAGACCACCACGAAGGTGATCGGCAGGCCCAGGCGCGTCACGGTTTCCAATTCCCCGGCGTTAAAACCGAAGCTGCCATCCCCCATGACGGCCACCACCTTGGCCCCCGGCCGGCCATAGTAGGCACCGACGGATGCCGGCAGGGAATAACCCAGGGCGCCATGGGCCCGGTTGGAGAAGTATTGCCGCCCGGCCCGCAGAACAGGGTAATAGGCGGAGAGGTAGGGACATGGCGTGCCGGGATCGGCGATCACCACGGCGCTGTCATCCAATAGATGGGAAAGCGTTGCCACCAGGCGTTCCGGTCGGATCGGCCGCTCGTCGCTTTGCGCCAGAGCATGGAAGGCAGCGAATTTCGCGGTCTTGGCCTCTTCCACCGCAGCCTCGTTCAGATCCCGCGCAGGGGGCGTTGGCGCGCCGATCTCTGCGTTCAGGGCCGCCAACGCCAGCTTGGCATCCGCGACCACCGCCGCCTCGGTCGGATAATTTGCGCCGATGACACCGGGATCGCTGTCGATATGGGCGATGCGGCAGGCCCCCGGCGCGGGATAGCGCCAACGCTCCGTGGTGACCGAGCCGGCGCGGCAGCCGATCAGCAGGATCAGATCTGCCGCTTCCATAAATCGCCGGGTCTCTTGCACACCGCCGTTGCTGCCCACGACGCCAACGGCCAGGGGATGATCCTCGGGGATCGAGCCCTTGCCGCTGATGGTCGTGGCGACGGGTATTTCAAGCTGTTCGACAAGACGGATCAGGCCGCCCTCGGCACCGGCCAAAACCACACCGCCGCCGCAGACCACCACCGGGTTTCGCGCCGATAGCAATACCTGGGCCAGTTTGGCGATGGCGGCAGGATCAGGCGCCGTGGGCCAGGCGGGATGGCGGCCCAGGTCCGCATCGCACCAGATATCGGCGCCGTCCACGGGACCGGTCTGGACATCGAACGGCAGCGCCAGATGTGCCGCCCCCGGCCGGCCCGTTGTCATCTGACGAAAGGCGGTACGCAGCATTTTCGGGATGTCTTCGGCCCGTTCGATAACCCCGTTCCACTTTGTCAGGGGCCGAAACAGGGCGGACTGGTCCAGTTCCGTCAGGGCATAGCGGCCCCGGCTGCCGACGCCGATGTCGGTGGTGATGGCCAGGATCGGGATGGAGCTCTCATTGGCCTCTACCAGGCCCGGCGCGATATAGGTTGCGCCGCCCCCAGAAGGCCCTTCGCACACCCCCACCTTGCCCGAAACCCGGGCATAGCCGTCGGCCATATAGGCGGCCGAACGTTCGTCCCGGCTTAATATATGGGTCATGCCATGGTTCAGGCGGTGCAGGGCATCGTAAAACGGCAGCGACGTATCACCGCACAGGCCGAAAATATAGTCCACGCCATGGCCGCGCAGCATCTCCACCATGGCTTCGGCGCCGCTCATACGATTGCTCTGGTTCATGATCGCCAACCCATCTGCAACAAGGAAACCGAAATAGAACAGGGGGCCCGCGGCAGCGCCACGGACCCCCTATTTATAACGTTAACCGATCTACGGCGCACTGGCGCCGGAATAAATCAGTTAGCAGCCGGCCGCTTTCTTCAACTGTGCGGCAGGCTTGAATTTCAGGACCTTGGAAGCCTTGATCTTGATCGGCTCGCCGGTCTGCGGGTTACGGCCCTTGCGGGCTTTCCGCTTGGAGATGGAGAAGGTGCCGAACGTACCGATGGTGTACTTGCCTTCCTTCTTGGCGGCTTTCAGGCCAGCCTGCATTTCGCCCATAACGAGGTCGACCACGCGGCCGGCTTCTGCCTTGGAGAGTTTGCCTTTTTTGGCGACGCGCTCAATAAGTGCGGCTTTGCTCATATCTGATGTCTCACTGATGCCAGAGGTTGGTGATTCGCCCCGTGTATCAGAGCGGGCAGATATTGACAAGCGCGCACTGCGGATTCGCCCGAAATATCTGGCTTTCAGGTCAATTATGGGTCTTTTGGCCAGTAACGGCGGGGGATTCCGCCCAGGTCGACGTTAACGATTTGTTAATATTTGGCGATTCGCGCCGCCCTGCCGGGCCATTCCTGCCTGTTGAAATCCTGAAAATCTGCGTCAATAGGACCGCGGCATCTTCAGGACATGCTGTCCGATGAAATTGAGGATCATCTCGCGGCTGACCGGTGCGATGCGGGCGATGAAGGCCTCGCGCATGTAGCGCTCCACATGGAATTCCTTGGCATAGCCCATGCCGCCATGGGTCATCACTGCCTGTTCACAGGCTGTAAAGCACGCTTCGGCGGCGAGATACTTGGCAGCGTTGGCCTCCGCACCGCAGGGCTGGCCGTTGTCATAAAGGTTGGCGGCCTTCCAGACCATGGCGTCAGCCGCCTCCAGGTGCGCCCAGGCGGCGGCCAGGGGATGCTGGATAGCCTGGTTCTGGCCGATGGGCCGGTCGAACACCACCCGTTCATTGGCATAATCCACTGCCTTGCGCAGGGCGGCTCGGCCCAGGCCCACGGCCTCCGCCGCGACCAGGATTCGTTCGGGGTTGATGCCGTCGAGCAGGTAATAGAAGCCCTTGCCTTCCTCGCCCACCCGGTCGGTCACGGGGACGGGCAAGTTGTCATAGAAAGTGGCGTTGGAATCCACCGCCTTGCGGCCCATCTTTGGAATAACCTGGGCCTCGCAATACTCCCGATCGAAGTCGGTATAGAACAATGTGATGCCATCGGTCGGCTTGGCGCCTTCCTCCCGAGGCGTGGTGCGGGCGAGAAGCAGGATCTTGTTGGCGGTCTGGGCGGTGGAGGTCCACATCTTGCGGCCGTTGACGATGTATTTATCGCCTTCCAGCACAGCCCTGGTTTCGATCCGCGTGGTATCCAGGCCCGCATTGGGCTCGGTGACGCCGAAACAGGTGCGGTCCTCGCCCCGGATCAGGCGGGGCAGCAGGCGGTTCTTCTGCTCGTCCGTGCCGTGAACGACCAGGGGATGGGGACCAAAGATATTGATGTGAATGGCCGAACAGCCAGAGAAACCGGCCCCCGATTGGGCAATGGTCTGCATCATCAGGGCCGCTTCCGTGACGCCCAGGTTGGAGCCGCCCACCTCTTCGGGCATGGCGATGCCTAGCCAGCCGCCGTCGGCAATATCCTTGACGAAGGCTTCGGGAAATTCGCCGTCGGTGTCCCGTTCCAGCCAATAGGCATCGTCGTAGTTTTCACACAATTTGGCGATGGCATCGCGTACGGCAATCTGGTCGTCGGTGAAGGAAAGGTCCATTACACATCCGGCGGCGGCCGGCTCCTGTTCTGTCTGCATTTTCCGCCTTTATAGCGGAACCTTCGCGGCCCTTCATAGAGCCGCATTGACCAAAAGAGCTCCGCCCCGGAGAATGGCGAAAATCACAGCATTCCTTGAGGAGACGTTGGCATGAGAGACGGTGCCGTTCAGACCGGCGAGGGCCGCTATCGCGAGACATTCGGCCGCTATTACGAGGATTTTGAAATTGGCGATGTATATGAGCACCGCCCCGGCCGCACCATATCGGAGGCGGATAATACCTGGTTCACGTTGTTGACCATGAACCAGCATCCACTGCACTTCGATGCGGAATACGCCAAGCATAGCGAATTCGGTAAACCCATCGTCAATTCCGCCCTGACTCTGGCCGTGGTCGCCGGCATGAGTGTTTCCGATGTCAGCCAGAAGGCCATCGCCAATCTGGGCTGGACTGATATTTCCATGCCGGCGCCGGTCTTCAACGGCGATACTCTGTACGCGGAATCAGAAGTGAAATCGAAACGGGAATCCAAATCCCGGCCCACCCAGGGCATGGTCACGGTCGACACCCGGGCCTATAAACAGGACGGCACCTTGGTCATGAGTTACCAGCGCACCGTGCTGGTGCCCAAGCGGGGCCATGGCGTGGACGACAAGATGCTGGCGGCGGAACAAGCGGCGTCAGAAAAAGGGGAATAACCATGAGCGAGACCTTGAGCAACCGGGCGGGCGAGAGCATTACCCGCGAGGACGAACAACAACTGCTCGACGCGGTGCAAAGGTGGCTGGACCGGGACGTGCGCGAACATGTGCTGGAACTGGAACATGGCGACGTCTATCCCCACGAGATGGTGGAACAGATGAAGGAGCTGGGCCTGTTCGGCGCCACTATCGGCCAGGAATATGGCGGCCTGGGCCTGCCGGCGGGCACCTACGCCAAGATCGTCACCGCCGTTTCGGAAGTCTGGATGAGCCTCAGCGGCATCTTCAATTCCCACCTGATCATGGCGGCGGCGGTGGAGCGTTTCGGCACCGAAGATCAAAAGCGCACGTTCCTGCCCCGCTTCGCCAGCGGTGAATTGCGCGGCGCCCTGGCCCTCACGGAACCCAACTGCGGCACCGATTTGCAGGCCATCCGCACCCGCGCCGTGCGCGATGGCGATGACTATGTCATCAACGGCACCAAAACCTGGATTTCCAATGGCATCGAGGGCGGCTGCGTCGCCCTTTTGGTCAAGACCGACCCGGATATGGAGCCCCGCCACAAGGGCACTTCCC
Source organism: uncultured Rhodospirillaceae bacterium (assembly GCA_964344935.1). Taxonomy (GTDB): domain Bacteria; phylum Pseudomonadota; class Alphaproteobacteria. The sequence continues at coordinate 1,580,399 of CAYFPL010000001.1, read as the reverse complement.
TGTTCATCGCCGAGAAAGGTCCGGGCTTCAGCGTAGGCCGCAAGCTCGAGAAGCTAGGCTACAAAGGCATCGACAGCGCCGAACTGGTGTTCGAGGACTACCGCATCCCCGCCGACCGTCTGATCGGGGGCGAGGAAGGCTTCGGCTTCCGCCATGCGGTGGGCGGGCTGGAACTGGGCCGCATCAATGTGGCCGCCCGGGGCGTGGGCATCGCCAATGCGGCGCTGAAAGATGCCACCGCCTATTCCCAGGTGCGCGAGACCATGGGCAAGCCGATCTGCCAGCATCAGGCGATCCAGATCAAGCTGGGTGACATGGCGACCCGCTGCGAGGCGGCCCGCCTGCTGGTGGAAAGCGCTGCCACCGCCTATGACAAGGGCGAACGCTGCGATATGGAGGCGGGCATGGCGAAGCTTTTCGCCTCGGAAACGGCGCTGGAGAACGCCACCGAGTGCATGCGCATCCACGGGGCCTATGGCTACTCCAAGGAATTCCATGTGGAACGCTATTATCGAGATGCGCCTTTGATGTGCATCGGCGAAGGCACCAACGAGATGCAGCGCATCATCATCGCCCGGCAGCTGGTGGAAAGGAACCCAGTGTGAGCCTGCCTCTTGCCGGTTTGCGTATCGTTGCCGTCGAACATTATGGTGCGGGACCATACGGCACCGGCTTCCTGGCCGACCTGGGCGCCGATCTGATCAAGATCGAGAACCGCAAAACGGGCGGTGATGTGGCCCGCCACGTGGGGCCGCACCATCTGGGCCAGGCCGACAGCCAGTTCTTCCAGGCCTTCAACCGCAACAAACGCTCTCTGAGCCTGGACCTGAAGCATCCCGACGGCAGGGCGGTGTTCCACAAACTGGTGGCCACGGCAGACGGCCTGACCAACAACCTGCGCGGCGACCAGCCGAAAAAGTTGGGTCTGCGCCATGTGGATTTGGCAGAACATAACCCCGCAATTGTCTGCGCCCACGTCTCGGCCTACGGCAACGATGGGGAGCGCGCCGGCTGGCCGGGCTATGACTTCCTGATGCAGGCCGAGGCGGGCTTTCTGGGCCTTAGTGGAGAGCCCGACGGACCGCCTGCCCGCATGGGGCTTTCCATCGTCGATTACATGACAGGTGTGACCTCCTGCCTTGGTCTTTTGGCCGGCATTCACGAAGCAAAGCAGACCGGCAAGGGCCGGGATCTGGAAATCTCTCTTTACGATGTGGCCATGCACCAGTTGAGTTACCCGGCTGTGTGGTACTTGAACGAGGGCGACGTGACCGAACGGGTGCCGCGCTCGGGCCATCCTTTCATCGTGCCCTCGCAGCTATATCGCTCAAAGGATGGCTGGATCTTCGTCATGGCCCAAACCCAGAAGTTCTGGGAGGCCCTGTGCGATATCATCGGCGAGCCGGACTGGAAAACCGATGAACGATTCCTGGACTATGACGGCCGCCACGCCAACCGGGACGAGCTGACCCTGATGCTGGACCGGGCCTTGATGAAGGAGACCACGGCCCATTGGCTCGAGGCCTTCGCCGGCCAGGTCCCGGCCGGCCCGGTCAACGACTTGGCCACGGCCCTGGATAACCCCTATTTCCGCGACCGCAGTGGGGTGCAGACCGTCAAGCATCCCGACCGGCCGGATTTGAAACTGATGAACAACCCGATCCGCCTCGGCGAAGCCATCCCCGCCCGGCCGGGCCCGAAACTGGGCGCGGACAGCGAAGACATCCTGTCGGAATTGGGATATTCATCCGCCGAAATCGCCGAATTGCGCAAGAACGACGCCATCTAGAAAGTTGAAGCCATGAAACTCGAAGGTATCCGCGTTCTCGATCTTTCCCTCTTCCTGCCCGGTCCGCTCCTGACGCAAATGATGGCCGACCACGGGGCGGAAGTGATCAAGCTGGAACCCATCAACGGCGGCGAGCCGAACCGGGTGATCGGCGCCGTGCGCGATGGTGTCACGGTGTTCTTCGCCAATACCCATCGCAACAAGCAGAGCGTGCAACTCAATCTCAAGACCGAGGAAGGGGTCGAGGCGGCCCTGCGCATCGCCGAGAGCTGCGATGTGATGATCGAGGCCTTCCGCCCCGGCGTCGTCGACCGCCTGGGGGTCGGCTATGACGCCGTCGCCGCCCGCAACCCCGGCATCGTCTATGCCTCGCTCTCGGCCTTCGGCCAGGACGGTCCCTATGCCAAAAAGCCGGCCCACGATATGGCGACCCAGGCGTACGCGGGCATCTTGAGCGTGAATGTGGGCCACGACGACAAACCGGCCATTCCCGGTATCGCCAATGCGGATATGCTCACCTCCATGATGGGTCTGTCGGCGGTCCTGATGGCGCTCTATCGCAAGCGGGATACGGGCAAGGGCGATTACATCGATATGGCCATGATGGACAGCGTCATCGCGGCCATGCCCAACAACATGGGGCCGGTGTTTGCGGAGAAACGCCCCCCGAACCCCAAGGACGAACGCAGTTGGGGCGGCAACGCCATGTATCGCATCTACGAGACCCAGGATGGGAAATACGTCGTCCTGGGCGGGGCCGAAATGCATTTCGCAGCCGCCATCCTGAACAAGATGGGCCGGCCCGATTTGATCGAGGTCTGCGAGCCGCCCCCCGGCCCGAACCAGGACCCGGCCAAGGAGTTCCTGGCCGAGACCTTCAAGAGCCAGACCCAGGCCTATTGGATTGATTGGTTCGAGGATGTGGACGCCGCCTTCGCCCCGGTGAACGACCTCCGGCAAGGCGCCGACGACCCGCAGGCCCGGCACCGGGAGATGATCATCGAGGACGACAAGGGCTGGGAGCATATCGGCATTCCCATGAAGTTCCGCGACGAGCCGGGTCAGGTGGTCTTCGACCTGCCCGAACTGGGCCAGCACACGGAAGAAAACCTGCGCAATGTGGGCTACACCGATAGCGACATTGAGGCCATGCGCGAGAAGGGCGTATTCTAGGGACGGGCTTTCTGCCGATGATCCCAGAGGACATTCCCAGGGTCCGGCTGTTTCAGCCGCCGACGGTGTTGGAGCGATTGCCGCGCATTGAAGCCTTGACCGGGCATGGCAGCCTGTGGGTCAAGCGGGACGACGCCATTGCGTTGGGCCAGGGTGGCAACAAGCTGCGCAGCCTGGAATTCTGGCTGGGCGAGGCCCAGGCGCAATCCGCCGATATCGTCCTGGTTGCCGGCCAGTTGGTCTCGAACTTGTGTCGCGCCACGGCCGCGGCTGCCGCCAAGCTGGGCCTGGACTGCCTGATCCTGCACAATGACCACGAACCACAGCGCCGGCAGGCCAACCATCTGTTGAGCCACCTTTACGGCGCCACGTTTCGTTTTCTTGGCCCCGTCGATGAGGACGAGCGCGGCAGGCGGTTGCAAGAGGCGACGGATGAACTGCGGCGCCGTGGCCGGCGGCCCTACATTGTCGGCGACAATGTCCCGGGCGCCCTGGGTTATGTCTTGGCCGCCCAGGAACTGCATCGGCAGTCGCGGGAACTCGGTTCTGATCTGCGCCATGTCTTTCTGCCGGGCTCCATGGGTACGACGGAAGCGGGCTTCCTGTCCGGCTGCGCCATGTTGGGCGGGCCGTTTGCCGTGCACCTGGTCTCCGTCGAATACGATGTGGGAGAGATGCAGGAACGGATAGATGAAATCTATCGCGCCATTGGGGAACGTTTGGGTGGCGAACCGCAGTCGGACTATCGGCAATGGACCCAGTTTCACGGTGATTTCCTGGGTGCCGGTTACGACCAGTCCACGCCCGAGTCTCTCGCTGCCATCCGTACCTTCGCCTCTCACGAAGGTCTGTTGTTGGAGAACACCTACACCGCCAAACCCGCCGCTGCTCTATTGCACATGGCCGCGAACGGCGACCTGGCGGCCGATGAACCAGCCTGCCTGCTGCACACAGGCGGCATCCCGGCCCTGTTCGGCCAGGCGAGTCAGTTTGATTGACGTCTAAGCCACCATTAACCCATCCGACGCTGCGATGACGGTTCGACGGTTGCCAGCCGCGCCAATTCCGGGTCCTCGAACATCTCCGGCTCGGCCAGATAGTCGAGTAGCATATCCGTGGTATCGACCCCCCAGAAGATCTGGCCATCGGCGACGAAAGTCGGGACGCCGAAAACCTGCGCCTCAATAGCGTCCTCGCCGTTCTGCTGCAGGGCCGCCTTCACGTCCGGGTCGGTAAGTTTGTCTTCCGCTTCCTCGACGCCGAGACGTTTGGTGATCTCTCGCCAGCCGTCCTCATCGTCAGGCAATAGGCCGTCGGCCCAAATGGCGTTGAAGATGGTCTTCACCACTTCCGCGCCGCAACCAAGCGCTAAGGTCAGGCGCAGGGCTTTGAGGGGGCTGAAGGGGTGGTGTGGGGGCAGGCGGTAGGGCACGCCCATGCGTCCCGCCAGCCAATGGGCATGACGGTAGGTCAGCAGCTTCTTGCCGGGAATCTCCACCGGACCTTTGTGTTCCCAGTGTCGCAATAGGCCAGCGAACAGCACTGGCCGATAGATGATCTCGGCCTGCGCCGCCACTTCATCCAGGCGGTGGCTTTGCAGATAGGCGAAGGGCGAGACGTAGTCGAAGTACCAATCTATGCTTTTTCCCATGTTGGCAATGTCTCCCTCCGCTAAGTCCGCGCCGGCTTGCCCTGGATTAATTTCACGCTAGATCAACAAACCAAAAGGGGTGGGCAGCGGCAGTATTCCGTAAATTTCCCGCCATTTGCGCGGGTCCAATCTCATGTCCACACATTATTATCAATTTTATGGCTCAGTTTCCTGGTCATGAAGTCCGAATTCGCGCCTATCGAACTCCCCGATGAAGAGGCCTTGGCCCGCTGCCAGCCCCTGGTGCGTTCCTTTTACGATTATTGGGAACGTTGCAAGCGAGGCAAGGCCATGCCGGCGCGCGGGGACATCGACCCCTTGGATTTCCCGCAAAACCTGCCGGGCATCATTTTGCTGGACGTGGAAGGCGTGGACGCGGCGGGCCATGGCATCTACCGCTACCGGGTGGTGGGAACTTATGAAGTGGATAACCGCGGCCATAACCCCACTGGCAAGCTGGTCAATGAGGGGTTCTTCCACTCCAACGTCGAGGCGGCACTGCAATCCTATGACTATGTACGGCGCCGCTGTGTCGGGATATTCGAAGCCATCTACTTCATCGCCGAAAACGGACGCCGCATCCAGGAGCAATCCGTAGCCCTGCCCCTATCCGAGGACGGCGAGCACGTTAGCCAAATTATCGTCTATTCAGAGCGCGTCCTCGTCGCACCGGCTTGAGCAAGGAGGGGCGCGAAAACCCCATATGGCACCCTTGCCTTCGGTTCGCATTCAGATCTGAACTGATGAGAGCGCAGCTCTTACCTCGGTGATGCTGGCGATTTCTCCGCCGGCGGCCTCTATGGCCCTTACTCCGTCGCGCACCAATTGCAGGTTATTTTGGCCATCGTCCCTAACGTTCTTTGTCAGGCCTACACCGTTGGCCGCTAAGGGGCTGGCTCCTAGTTCTTTCTCCGATCTATTTCCTTCACTGGACGCCGGAATATTCTGTGAATTCCTCTATTTATGGTAGATTAGAATAATGAGTTAGTGGCTACAAAATAGCCTGTGTCGAGGCGAGTTTGCTAATAATCAACAGTGGCACAGGGATGATGGTTGGGCATGATCGTCGATAGAATTGACCTAGACCTGGCTGTCGCAGAGGGCATCGTGTCCCGCGAGCAGGCCCGGCAGCTTTTTGAATTGTCGCACCGCGATTCCGATGTCGAGGAATCGCGCATCGATTTCACTCAAGACACGCAAGACGAGCCGTTCCGGCTGCTGCGCGGGTTTCGAGACTTTTTCATAACCGTCGGAATCGCCATATTCGCGGTTGGCCTTTCAACGGCATATTGGCAGACAGCAAAAGAGCTGCCTGTCTCAGACGAGATGTCGAACACCGAAGTGGGTATTTGGATACTATTGATGGCATTGGGACTGTGCATGACTGGTTTGGTTCTGGCTGAAATTGTAACACGTCGGTCCCGGCTACCGCTGTCCAGCTTGATGGTCGCGATCGCATTCGCTGGCTGGTCGGCAAATTTGGCAGGCATTCTTGATTCTCCCTACGTAGGCGGCATCTGGGAGAATTCGGATATCCAGGCCGATTGGTATGGGACGAATAGGCCCGTGTTTGCCATTTCGGGAGCGTTTGCCGCTCTTGTCTTTTTCTATTGGCGTTATCGATTGCCTTCTGCACTACTTTTGTTGGCTGGATCGCTTTTATTTCTCTCTTTCAGCATCATTCGGCCCATGATGGGAGCGCTATGGGTCGCGGACTATGCCCGCATTTTCTTTGGTGTTTGGGGCGTTGCCATATTTGCTGCCGCCATGTGGTTTGATATGAAGGATCGGGTCCGCGAAACGCGGCTGTCAGAATGCGCCTTTTGGCTACATCTGATCGCTGCGCCCATTCTGGTGCATGCGATTCTTTTCGGGAGTCCATTTGACGTGCCGAGGCTCGGATTTGTACTAACAGTGTTTCTTGTTCTGTCTTTTGTGGCCTTGTTGATCGATCGTCGCGCCCTACTAGTCTCTGGCTTGGGATATTTCGCGGTAGCGATCTTTCAGATGGTATCTAGCAGTTCGATTGTTCCTGGCATGGAGTTCGCGTTCACTGCATTTACTCTAGGCGCCATTCTGTTACTGCTTGGCCTTTGCTGGACGCAAATCCGTCGCGGCACCCTGACCCTTTTGCCCTTCGATGCCCTGAAGTCAAGGTTACCGCCTGTCGCCGCCTAGTTTTTCACGCACGTTGCTCGCATTACCCACCGATGCACCGGCGGCCTCTATGGCCCTTACCCCGTCGCGCACCAGTCGCAGGTTATTCCGGCCATCGTCGCGGGCGCTGTCTTCCAGGCCGACGCGGATGTGGCCGCCTCTGCTGACGGTTTGTTCGATCAAGGGTTCGATGTCCACCAAAAGGCCGGCAATCATCCAGGGCGCGGTGAGTTCCATATCCCACATGAGGGCCAGGTAGGCATCCAGGGCAAAAGGTTTAGCTGGGAAACCAAAAGAATAGCCGTCGGTGAACATCAGACGGTAGATGGGCGTTGGGGCTCCAGGGTTGGCCGCGGCGAAGGCGGCGCCGGCGCGCAGGAAGCCGGGCTCGTAGATGGCGTAAGAGGGGTGCAACCGGTGTTGCGCGGCGAGCGCAAGCGCCGTCTGTATGTGCGCGTCGGGGTTCCGGTAGAGGAAACCGGGTTTGTGCCGCTGGATAGAGTGTACATAGGTGAGATTGACCGAGCCGGGATCCACGGCCGACCATTCCAACAGGCCCCGTTTTGCCAGCTCGTCGAAATGGCTGAAGCGCGCCACGCCGTCCTCGTCCCCATCGCTGATTGTGGGAATCGTGGGATAGATGATGGCGTCCACCCTGGCCTTGATGCCCTCGATGATGCGGGCATAAACCTGCCAGTCGTTGGTTTGCCGGCCCGTTTCATGGTCATAGGCATGTACGTGCAGGATCGCCGCGCCCGCTTCGACGCAGGCAATGCCGTCGGCGATAATTTCCGCCACCGTGACGGGCAATTCAGGATGGCGGCGCTTGCCCCAGGGCCCGTTCAGGGCCGCTTCCACCCAGGTCCTCTGCCGTTCCGCCATGGTCAACCCTCGGCGTCGGTGAAGAGGCGAATGGCGCCGTCCGCTGCCAGAGCATCAATTTTGCCGTCGTCATAGCCCAACTCGGCCAGAATCTCCCGGCTGTGCTCGCCCAGGTGCGGCGCATGCACCATTGGATCGCCCTCCCGCGGCGGCGGCAGGCCGGGGATCTGGGGCATGGGAATGGGGCCGACGCCGGATTGGTGGATCCATTGCACCGCCCCGACGTCCCTGACATGCTCCGATTGAAAGTAGTCGCCGAAATCCTGTACGCGGGCATGCAGCACATCCGCCTCCATCAGGGCTTTGGAGAGTTCGTCCCGCTCCATTTTCCGAAATGCTGCCCGAAGCGGTGGCATCAGCTCGCCCTCGTTGGCGATGCGATCGCCGGGCGTCGCAAAGCGGGGATCCTCAGCCATGTGTGGCAGGCCGGCGATGTGGCAGAGAGATTTGAAGTGGGCATCGCGGCGGCCGTTGATGTTGAGATAGCCATCCTTGGTCTCGAACATGGCCACGGGCACGCCCAAGGGCGGGCTTTCGCCTTGCTCCAGTTCATATTCGATCATCTTGGCGGATTGGAAGGCGCCGATGGCCTCCATCAGCGAGGTCTTGATATGGGCTCCTCCGCCCTTCGTGGCCCGGCGATACAGAGCCGGCGCGATGGCTTGAAATCCGTATAGGCCGGTGACCACGTCAATGGCCAGGATGTTGATCCGCCGGGGCATGCCGTCATCGTCCTTGTTGAGGGACATCAGGCCGGAAAAGGCTTGCATGACGCTGTCCGTGGCCGGCAGGTTGGCGTTCGGCCCGGTCTGACCGAAACCGGTGATGGAGAGATATATCACATCCTCATTATCCGCGCGGACCGTGCTATAGCCCAGGCCAAGGCGGTCGGAGACGCCGGGGCGGTTGTTCTCGATAATCACGTCCGCCGCCCGGGCCAGGCCAAGCGCGATGGCCTTACCGTCCGCATGCTTCAGGTCCAGGGCCAGGCTCCGCTTGCCCCGGTTGAAAGCCAGTCCATAGGCGCAGTTGTCGCCACGGATGCTGCCGATACGCCGGCCCCAGTCGCCTTCCAGAGGTTCCAGCTTCACCACATCCGCACCATGCCGGGCCAGCAGCATGCCGCAGTGGGGCCCTGCCACACCTTGGCTCAGATCGAGCACCTTCAGACCATCGAACGCGGCAACTTCCATGTTTCCTCCATCCCCTATCACGGCAGCGGGCATAGATTGTCCGCCGGGTCAGCCCGCCACATAGCCGCGGCAGATGATCTTCGGGGATTCCCGCTTTTCCGGCAAGGCGGGTGATGTAGTATCAAGGCTAATTCCCAGCCACCACACCCGGTCCTTACATGAACCTGAAGAACTGTCACAACATCGCCGACCTGCGCACCCGTGCCCGGCGCCGCCTGCCCCCCGCGATTTTCGATTTTATGGACGGCGGTGCCGATGACGAAGTAACCCTGCAGCGCAATTCCTCGGCCTTCGACGACTACGAACTGCTGCCCCGGCATCTGACCGACGTCAGCGATATCGACTTGACCACCGACGTGTTGGGCCAGACCATATCGGCGCCGGTCATTCTCGCGCCCACGGGCATGTCGCGGCTGTTCCACCATGACGGCGAACTGGCGGTGGCCCGGGCAGCGGCCGAAGCCGGGGTCTATTACGGCCTGTCCACCGCGTCCTCGGTGGTTTTGGAAGAGGTGGCGGCTGCCACCAACGGGCCGAAGATGTTCCAGCTTTATATCCACAAGGATCGGGAGTTGACCCGTGAGCTTATGGCCCGGGCCAAGGATGCAGGCTTCCAGGCTGCCTGCGTCACCATCGATACGGCGGTCCTGGGCAACCGGGAAAGGGACCTCTATTCCGGCCTCACTGTGCCGCCGCGCCTGACTTTGAAGAGCCTCATGGGCTTTGCCCTGCATCCCGGCTGGGGATGGAACGTGCTGACGCGGGAAAAACTGGGCATGCCCAACGTGGCCCACCGGGTCGATGCCATCAACCGCAATGCCTCCTCCATCATCGCCTATGTGAACGGACAGTTCGACCCCTCTGTGACCTGGGACGATGTGGCGGAGGTGGCCGCCGCCTGGGGCGGGCCGTTCGGGGTCAAGGGGGTGATGTCGGCCACGGATGCGGTGCGTGCGGCCGATGCGGGCGCTTCGGCTGTGATCGTCTCCAACCATGGCGGTCGGCAGTTGGATGGCGCGGCGGCCACGGTCGATCTGCTGGCCGAGTGCGTCGATGCATTGGCGGGCCGGGCAGAGGTAATCCTCGATGGCGGCGTTCGTCGCGGCACCCATGTGATCAAGGCCCTGGCCCTGGGGGCAAAGGCCTGCATGATGGGTCGGCCCTATCTATGGGGTCTGGCCTCGGGCGGGCAGGCGGGGGTTGGACACTTCCTCGGCCTCCTGCGCGGCGAAATCGAACGCGGCATGGCGCTCACGGGCTGCCGTTCCGTTGACGAAGTCACCCGCGACTATATCCGCCGGCGCCCGAACGACTGGCCAAGGAATTATTAGAATATTCGCATCCACTAATTCAGTCTTTTGGTGGTGGACATAGCCGGCTCACTATTGAAAGAATAAGCGCCTTTTTGCAAAGCGCGGGGTGGTTGCGTTGTCATGAGCATTTCCGAAGCGCGAAATCGGCAACGGGCCGGTAAGGACCGCCAATTCCAAGAGAGATTCTCGCTGGATGTGCTGGCGGAGACGGAGCAGGACGACAGTCCGCTCATCATCATGCTGGATTATTGGCTGCAATTGCGCCGCGGCCGGTCCGGGCCGCCCCTAGCCGAGGATTTCAAGGTCAGTGACCTTTGGGAAATGAAGATCCCCAAACACGTTGCGCTGATGGACTGCACCGCGGCCGACCCGGCTGCCTACTTCGCCTTACTCCATCCTTCCGATATCCACTCCGACGGTTGGTTGGACGGCAATCCCATGGCCAACCGCCGCCTGTGCGAGTTGGACAGCCCCATGCTGTCGCAAACCCTGCAGGCGGACTACCACGCCGCAAAGAGTTGGCACCAAAGCGGGATGTTGCACTATTGCCGCCTGAAACAGGTGGTGCACGGCATGTATAGGGATTATTACCGCCTGCTGTTGCCGTTCGCCGGGCCGGCGAACGAGGTCGCCATGATTGCTGTGGTGCATCGCAAACTCGTCAAAACCCGGGATATGTCCGTGGTGCCAACCTGGGCGAAATTCGTGACGGCAAAGAGCTAACGCCGCCGTTCGGGCATCGGAAAATCGGTTTCAGTTTGCGCCTTTGGCCCAAGCTGCTAGTTTTCCGCCAAATCGAAGAATATACCCCAAGATAGCTTTCGGAGGAGACCGCCCATGTCCTGGCAGCGGGAACTTGACGAGTTGAAGCGGCGCGAGGCCTTTGCGGAAAAGCTGGGTGGCGCGATGCGCGTCCAGCGGCAAAAGGACGGCGGCCGCTATACGGTGCGCGAGCGCGTCGATCTGCTGGTGGATCCAGGCAGCTTCCACGAATTGGGCAAGGTCGCCGGCATGGCCCAATACGACGGTAACAACGATCTGGAAGACTTCACGCCGTCGAATTTCGTCTTTGGCAGGGCCCGTCTGAATGGCCGCCAGGTGGTGGTCTGCGGCGATGATTTCACGGTCCGGGGCGGCTCGGCGGACGCCACCATCAAGGGCAAACACCTGACCTGTGAAGCCATGGCCAATGCCCTGGAGATCCCCTTGGTGCGCCTGGTGGAAGGTTCGGGGGGCGGCGGCTCGGTCAAGACCATCGAGACCACTGGCCGGGCCAATGTACCGGGCGTGGCGGGCTGGGAGATGGTGGTGGCTAATATGGGCGTGGTGCCCCGGGTTGCCCTGGGCCTGGGCTCTGTCGCCGGTCTGGGCGCGGCGCATCTGGCGGCCAGCCATTACAGTGTCATGATCAAGGAGAAATCCGCCATGTTCGTGGCCGGGCCGCCGGTGGTGAACCGCATCGGCCAGGATCTGACCAAGAACGAATTGGGCGGCTGGCAGATCCAGCTTCGCGCCGGCGCCGTGGATCATGCGGTGGATACCGAGGAAGAGGCCTTCGATTGCGCCAAGACTTTCCTGAGTTATTTGCCGCAGTCGATACATGAACTGCCACCCCGTATCGAACCGACCGACGATCCCAACCGCGAGGTGGATTGGTTGCTCGACGCGATACCCCGGGACATTCGCAAGATCTATAAGATGCGGCCCATCATTAATGCCCTGGTGGACGAGGGCAGCTTTTTCGAAATGGGCAAGGAATACGGCAAGTCGGTGATTACCGGCTTCGCCCGCCTGGACGGCTGGCCGGTGGCTTTCATGGCTTCGAACCCGGCCTCATACGGCGGTTGCTGGACGGCGGATACCTGCCGCAAGGTGGCCAAGTTCGTAGACACGGCGCAGACCTTCCATTTGCCGATCGTCAACCTCTCCGACTGTCCGGGCTTTCAAGTGGGGCTGGAGGCGGAACAGAGTGGCGTCATCAAGGAAGGGGTGCGGGCCATGAGCGCTATCTGGCAGACCACGGTGCCCTGGTGCACGGTGATCATCCGCAACGTTTTCGGCGTCGCCGGCGCGGCCCGTACCGTGGGCGATCGCTTTACGACCCGCTATGCCTGGCCGTCGGGACGCTGGGGCAGCCTGCCGCTCGAAGGCGGCATCGAGGCCGCCTATGCCGCCGATATAGAGGCGGCGGATGACCCGCAGGCAAAGCTGGAGGAAATCGAGGAGCGGCTCGAAAAACTGCGCTCCCCCTTCCGTTCGGCGGAAGCCTTTTGGATCGAGGAGATTATCGACCCGCGTGGGACCCGGGGCCTGTTATGCGACTTCGCCAACACGGCCGCGCCCTTGCGCCGTATTGGCCCTTCCACGCACGCCATGCGGCCGTAACCGGACCTATCAGGTAAACACTGGCTACTTACCAGCCGCGCTGGTTTCCAAACGGGCCGCGACGTTCTCCAGCCGGGCTAGCACGGCGTCCGTGGCGCTGTCGCGATTGACGCCGGGGGTTTGGAACATACCGGCACCAAGCAGGGCCATGACATGGCGAACAGTTTCGTCCAGATTGGCGCGGCCGGGGCGCAGGCGCATGGTGCGGGCGCCGTATTCCAGGCCGCCATAGAATATATCCCGCATGATTGACAGCGGCACATCAGCTCGTATCTCGCCCCGGTTGACGCCGTCGCGGATGACTTGGTCGAACACTTCCACATAGGTCCGGTTCAACTGATAGCCCTCGCTTTGGCGATAATGATCGGAGGCCTTGTAGGGCATCATCGCCGTCGAGAGTACCGGCCATTCCTCGGCCACCCGCTCCAGATGGTGCCGGGCCAGGAAGGCCAGACGGTCCGCAGTGTCGGACAGATCCTTGATGCCTGCCGCTGCGTCCCGGGTCAGATGGTCATAGAACTCCTTGGCCACGGCCAGAAGCAGGGCATTCTTGTTCTCAAAATAGAGATAGACCGTGCCCTCGGCGACGCCCGCGCGCTTGGCAATCTCGGCGATTTTGGCGCGGTCAAAGCCGTGCTTCATGAATACCGCCCGGGCGGCGGCGATGATGGCGCCTTCCTTCTCTTCAACCCTTTGCCGCCGGGTACGGGCCGGTGCCTTGCTCAAAACCCCATTTCCCCGAATGCCTCATGGCCCATGGTCTCGACCCTCTCATCTCAGCGGGCGCGCCCTGACCGGTTTTCAAGTGATTTCGGGCGCTGTTCGCCAGTATGAACTTGACCCAGTATATATGAATATGCTTCAGTTACAAGATCGTCCAAGGGAGGCGCCCGATGCAGGGTTTGATGATGGACGTGCCGTTGCTGGTGTCGTCGATGATCGAGTATGCGGCCGAATGCCATGGCGGCCGTGAGGTCGTCAGCCGGGAGCTGGACGGCGATATCCATCGTTATACCTATGCAGCGGCACATCTGCGTTCCAAGCAACTGGCCCAGGCCATGGAGCGGCTGGGCTTGGGCGCCGGCGAACGGGTTGGGGTGCTGGCCTGGAATACCCAGCAATATTTCGAGATGTTCTACGGCATTCCCGGCATGGGCGGGGTGCTGCACACCATCAACCCGCGCCTGTTCCATGAACAGCTGATCTATATCGCCAATCATGCGGAGGATGCCTGGCTGGCTTTCGATGCCGCCTGCATCGACCTGGTCCGGGCCATGGCGCCGGAGCTGACCACGGTGCGCGGTTACATCTATCTCGGCGGCCGTGATGAGCTGCCAGACGACCTGAAGCTGCCACGTATTGCATACTATGAAGAGCTGCTGGCGGCCGAGGACGGCGATTATGAGTGGCCGGAATTCGACGAACGCCGCGCCGCCACCATCTGTTATACCTCCGGCACCACGGGCGACCCCAAGGGCGTGGTCTACAGCCATCGTTCCCTGACCCTGACGTCGTTTATGGCCATGACGGGGGACAACGTGGCCGGGTTTCGGGCCGGCATCGCGGAAGTCCTCATGCCCATGGCGCCCCTGTTCCACGGCAACGGCTGGATGTGCCCGTTCACGGCGCCCATGATGGGCTATAAGCTGGTTCTGCCTGGCCGTGACTACGAGCCAGAGAAGCTGTACGAATTGATGGAGGGCGAGGGCGTGACCTTGTGTTTCGGCGTGCCCACCATCTGGATGATCCTGCTGAACCATATGAAACAGCAGGGCCTGCGCTTCAGCCAACTTCGCGCCACGGTGATGAGCGGCTCCAAACCACCGCGGGCCTTGCAGGAAAGCCTGCTCAAGGATTACGGCGTTGAGCCCATGCAGGGCTGGGGCATGACGGAGGCGCTGTCGACCAGCAAGTTTTCGCCGGTCGCCCGCTTGGAAGACTGGAGCGACGAAGAAAAGCTGGAGATCTATCAATATGGCGGGCGCCGCGCCTTTGGCACCAAGTTCAAACTGATCGATGACGACGGCAACGAGTTGCCCAAAGATGGCAGGACCCAGGGTCATCTGTTGGTGCGCGGCCCGATCGTGGCCTCGGGCTACATGAAGCAGAATGTCGGTCTGTCGGGGGCAACCGGGGTTGTGGATGGCTGGCTGCATACCGGTGATGTGGCCATTCTGCATCCCGACGGCTACATCGAACTGGCCGACCGTTCCAAGGACGTGATCAAGTCGGGCGGGGAATGGATCAGTTCCGTGGAACTGGAAAACGCGGCCATGGGTCATCCGGACGTGGCCGAGGCCGCGGTAATCGCCGTCGAACATCCGAAATGGCAGGAACGGCCATTGCTGATCGTCGCTCGCATGCCGGGCAGCGCAATCTCGGGCGCGGATATTCTGGAGTATTTATCGGACAGGGTGGCGAGTTGGTGGTTGCCGGACGCCGTGGAGTTCCTGGACGAACTACCCCATACGGGCACGGGCAAGATCTATAAACTGAAACTGCGGGAAACCTTCGCCGACTACAAGCTGGCGGAGTAGAAGGAAGACGACACTATGAGCGACAAGATCATCCGCATTGGCGGGGCCAGCGGCTATTGGGGCGACAGCGCCATGGCGACGCCGCAATTCCTGGCCGCCGGCGGCATCGATTACCTGGTCTACGACTACCTGGCCGAAATCACCATGTCGATCATGGCCCGGGCCCGGGCCAAGGACCCGAGCCAGGGCTATGCCCGGGATTTCGTTTCGGCGGTGATGAAGCAGAACCTCGCCGAGATCGCAAAACAGGGCGTCAAGGTCATTTCCAATGCCGGCGGCGTCAATCCGAAGTCCTGCGGTGAGGCGGTGCGTGCGCTGGTTGCGGAACAGGGCCTCGACCTCAAGGTCGCCGTCGTGCTGGGCGATGACCTGCTGGATCAGAGGGACAGCCTTTCGGTCGCGGAAATGTACACCGGCGAAAGCCTGCCCGAGCCGGACCGCCTGGCCAGCATCAATGCCTATCTGGGCGCCTTTCCCATAGCCCAAGCCCTGGCAGAGGGTGCGGACATTGTCATCACTGGCCGGTCCGTGGACAGTGCCGTGACTTTGGGCGCCTGTATTCACGAATTCGGCTGGGGGGCCGAAGACTGGGACCAGCTGGCAGGCGGCACCCTGGCGGGACATTTGCTGGAATGCGGCCCCCAGGCCACGGGCGGCAATTTCACCGACTGGCACCTGGTCGTCGATAGCATCGACCACATCGGCTACCCCATTGGCGAGGTCCGCGCCGACGGCAGCTTCGATGTGGTCAAGGCCCCCGATACCGGCGGCACAGTTAGCGTAGGCACCATATCCGAACAAATGATCTACGAGATCGGTGACCCGCAAGCCTACATCGTGCCGGACGTGGTCTGTGATTTTTCCGGCGTGGTCATTACCCAGGCGGACGACAACCGGGTGCACGTGACAGGCGCCAAGGGTTATCCCGCCACGGACAGCTACAAGGTCTCCGCCACCTATGGCGACGGCTGGCGCGGCGGCACGCTAATGACCTTTTATGGCGTCAACGCCGACCAAAAGGCCGAAGGGTTCGCCGACAATGCCTTCAAGCGGGCGCGGGCGGCGCTGCGTGCCTCGAACCTGGGCGATTTTACCGAAACCTCCGTCGAAGTGCTCGGCGCCGAGAGCCAGTTCGGCGAACACCGGCGCATCGAGGGCGCGCGCGAGGTGGTGCTGAAATTTGCCGCCAAGCATCCCGAACAAGCCGGTATCGGCATCCTGCTGAAGGAGGCCACGGGCCTGGGCCTGGCCACACCGCCGGGCCTTTCGGGATTTTCCGGTGCGCGGGCCAAGCCGTCGCCCGTGGTGCGCCTATTCTCGTTCCTGATCCCGAAGACGGACCTGGACGTGCGCATTGACCTAGGGGACCGGGAGTTGGAGTATCATCCGCCCGTCACCGCCACTTTCGCCGATGGCGATATTGCCCGCCCCGAGCAGCCACCCTTGCCCGCCAATGATGACGAGATGGTGGAAGTGCCCCTGATCGACCTGGCATGGGGCCGCAGCGGCGACAAAGGCAACAAGGCCAATGTGGGCATCATCGCCCGCAAAAGGGAGTATCTGCCCTATATCTGGGCCGCCCTGGGCGAGGACGTGGTGGCCGGCCGCTTCTCGCACTTTCTTGAAGGCGATGGTGAAGCCGGCACCGAGCGATATTTGATGCCCGGCCCCAACGCCATCAACTTCCTGATGCACGATGTTTTGGGCGGCGGCGGTGTGGCCAGCCTGCGCAACGACCCCCAGGGCAAGGGCTATGCGCAGATATTATTGGCCCAGCCCGTCGCCATTCCGAAAGCCATGGCGGAGGCCCTGTAATGACCCAGTTCGCTTCCAAGCTCGCCACCAATACGGAAGCCTTTGCCGCCAACCGTCAGGACATGCTGGCCCTGATGGATGACTATTACGAGATCAAGGCGCGGGCCGATGCGTTGTCGGAGAAGCGCCGCCCACGTTTCGAGGAGCGCGGGCAACTGACGCCCCGGGAACGCCTGCTCCGCCTGTTGGATCCAGGCATGCCGTTTCTGGAGCTCTATGGCATGGCCAACTATGGCGTGGACACCGACGACCGCGCCAAGTCCATCCCCGGCGCCTCTTCCCTGGCCGGGATCGGTTTCGTCAGCGGCATCCGCTGTCTGGTCTATGTGGACGACAGCGGCATCAATGCCGGCGCCTCGACACAGAAATCGGGCGAGAAGCTGCGTGCCTCCCTGGATGTGGCTCTGCGTCACCAACTGCCTTTCGTGCATCTGGTGGAAAGTGCCGGTGCGAACTTGATGCAGTACCAGGTGGAAAGCTGGGCCCATGGCGGCGGCATCTTCTACCGCCTGGCCCTGTTGAGCGCCGCCGGCATTCCCACCATTACCGTGCTGCACGGCCCCGCCACCGCCGGCGGCGCCTATATGCCGGGGATGAGCGACTATGTCATCTCGATCCGCGGCCGGGGCCGGGCCTCACTAGGCGGGGCGGCGTTGACCCGGGCTGCCACGGGCGAGGTGGCGGATGAGGAGGAACTGGCCGGTACTGATATGCACGCCACCATTTCAGGCCTGGTGGAATACACCGCCGAGGACGATGCCCATGGCCTGCTGATCTGCAGGGACCTGATTGCCAAGCTGGATTGGAACAAGGGTTGCCCGGCGCCAAAACCAAAGAGTTTCCGTGAGCCCCTCTACGATCCGGACGAGATCGCCGGGCTGGTCCCCGTGGACTACCGCCGCCCTTACGAGGTGCGGGAATTGGTGGCGCGTTTCGTGGACGGCTCCGACTTCGAAGACTTCAAACCCCGCTATGGCGTCTCCACCGTCTGCCTGCAGGCAAGCATTTATGGCAATGCCTGTGGCGTCATCGGCAACAACGGACCCATCGATCCCAATGGCGCTACCAAGGCCGGCCAGTTCTTCCAGCTTTGCGATCAGGCGGACATGCCCATCATCTTCCTCAACAACACCACCGGTTACATGGTGGGCAAGGAGTACGAACAGGGCGGCATGGTCAAGCATGGCTCGAAAATGATCCAGGCCACGTCCAATGTCCGGGTGCCCAAGATCACGCTCTATATCGGCGCCTCGTTCGGGGCCGGCAACTACGGCATGGGCGGTTTCGGCTACGAGCCGGATTTCCTCTTTACCTGGCCCAATGCCCTGACCGGCGTCATGGGCGGCGAACAGGCAGCCCTGACCATGGACCAGGTGGCCCGCGTCGCGGCCGAGCGGCGGGGGCAGCCGGTGGACGAAGATGCCCTGCAGGCGCAAAAGGAACGCCTGATCGCCCATTTCGACAAACAATCGGATGCCTTTTATACCTCCGGCCGGCTGCTGGACCAGGGCGTCATCGACCCGCGGGACACGCGCAAGGTATTGGGCTTTGCCCTGGAAACGGTCTGGGAAGGCCGCAACCGTGAGGTCCGCCCCAACGCCTTTGGCGTCGCCCGTCTATAATTCTGGAGAGAGCCATGACAGAACTGCCCAAGACCGAGAACATCCTGTTGGAACGGGATCATCATTGGCTGACCATCTGGTTCAATCGCCCCGACAATCGCAATGCGTTGTCGAAAGAGCTGACCACGGAATTGCGGGCCGTCTTGAACGCCATCCGCGACGATCGCACCATCCGCGGCATCACCCTGCGGGGCAAGGGCGGCGTATTTTGCGCCGGCGGCGACCTCAAGGGTTTCAAGAACAACTACCAGGGCGGCAGCCAAACCGTGGATGACATCGCTGCCTCGTCCCGCCAGGGCGGCCAGATGTTCGACCTGATCAACGAGATGCCCCAATTCGTGCTGATCCTGGTGGAGGGCGCCGCCATGGCCGGCGGCCTTGGCATGGTCTGCTGCGCCGATGCGGTTGCAGTGACCAAGGACGCCAAGTTCGCCATGACGGAAACCGCAATTGGCATTCCGCCGGCGCAGATCGCCCCCTTCGTGGCACAGCGTCTGGGCCTGCGCATCGCCCGCCGCCTGATGGTGACGGCTCATCGTTTCGACGGCGATGAAGCCGGCGAATTGGGTCTGGCCGATTTCGTGGTGGACGATGCCACCGGCCTGGAAGAGATCGAGGCAAAGATGAAGGACCAGGTGCGCCGCTGCGCCCCCGGCGCGAACGCGGTGACCAAGGCCATTGTATTGGCAACGCGGCATCTTAACCGCGAAGAGCAGTTGGACTTCGCCGCCAAGGGCTTCGCCGAATGCATGCTGAGCGACGAGGGCCGGGAAGGTGTCGCCTCATTCATCGAAAAACGCAAACCCGCCTGGGCCGAAAAGTAGTCAGATGTCCATGGGATCCGTACGCAAGTTCGACAGTATCCTGGTCGCCAACCGGGGCGAGATCGCGGTGCGCGTCATGCGCACGGCGCAATCCCTCGGCTATCGCGCCATCGCCGTCTATTCCGAGGCTGATGCGAATGCGCCCCATGTGAAGATGGCCGACGATGCCGCCCTGCTGGGCCCCCCGCCAGTGGCGGAGTCCTATCTGAACATGGAGCGTATCCTCCAGGCCGCGAAGGAGACCGGTGCAGGAGCGGTTCATCCAGGCTATGGCTTCCTGGCGGAGAACGCGGAGTTCGCGGCGAAATGCGAAGCCGCCGGGCTGGTCTTCATCGGCCCTGGCGCCGAGGCTATCGAGTTAATGGGAAACAAGGCCGCCGCCAAAAGGCGTATGATTCAGGCGGATGTGCCCTGTGTGCCCGGGTATGAGGGCGAGGATCAGTCCGATACCGCCATGACCGAAGCCGCCGGCAACATCGGCTTTCCCCTGATGGTCAAGGCGGCCGCCGGTGGCGGCGGGCGCGGCATGCGTCTGGTGGAAGACACTGCCGGGCTTTCAGATGCCCTGGCCGCGGCCCGTTCGGAAGCCTTGAATGCCTTCGGTTCCGACGAATTGATCCTGGAGAAGGCGATCATCGAGCCCCGCCATGTGGAGGTGCAGGTCTTCGCGGACAGCCACGGCAACGTCATCCACCTGGGCGAGCGGGACTGTTCCGTGCAGCGGCGCCATCAGAAAGTGGTGGAAGAGGCGCCTTGCCCCATCATGACCCCCGAACTGCGCGCGCGCATGGGCGCGGCGGCGGTGGAGGCGGCGCGGAGCATCGACTACCGCGGCGCGGGAACTGTGGAGTTCCTGCTGGATGGCGGCGGGGATTTCTATTTCCTGGAAATGAACACCCGTCTGCAAGTGGAACATCCCGTCACCGAAATGATTACCGGCCTGGACTTGGTGGCCTTACAGATCAATGTGGCGGAAGGTGGGGAACTGGGAATCGCCCAAGAGGACGTTCAGCTCAACGGCCATGCCATCGAGGTACGCCTCTATGCCGAGGACCCGGCCCAGGACTTCCTGCCCATGACGGGGGGCATCGATCTGTGGCACCCGGCGAAAGGCGACGGCGTGCGCATTGATGCGGGCATCGAAAGCGGGCTGGAGGTATCCCCTTTCTACGACCCCATGCTGGCCAAGGTCATGGCCTGGGGAGAGAGCCGGGAGACCGCCCGTAATCGCCTGATCAACGCCCTCAAGGATACGGCTCTGTTCGGCTCGACGTCTAACAAGGGTTTCCTGCTGGATATCCTGGGCCGGGAGAGCTTCGCCAAGGGTGCGGCGACCACCGCTTTCATCGGCCAGGAATTCAGTGCTGACGATCTGGCCATACCCACGCCGGAGCTTGGCCAGGTGGCCATGGCGGCAGTGCTGCATTTTAATGTGCAGCGCCGGCGTGCCCTGGATGCCAGTCTGAATGTCAGTGCGGCGCTTATGGATTGGTCCAGCGCCGGCCATCTCACCACCCGCTATGTCTATGACTTCGACGGCGGCGAATTCGATGTCACCGTCTCGCCCCAGCGGGACGGCACATATACGGTGCGCCACGGTGATAGTCAGGTGGCGGTCGCGGTGCTGACGCATGACGGCCACCGGGCGGTTCTGACCGTGGACGGGCGGCGGCAGGCGGTGTTGTATTCCGCGCCCGGCGCCGGGGTGCTGGATATTTGCATCGACGGGCGCGATTGGCACTTCCGCAACCGTATCGCCTTTTCCGCCAGTGCCCAGGAGGCGGCGGGCGGCGGACGGGTGGTGGCGCCCATGCATGGCAATCTGCTTGAAGTGCTGGTCAAACCCGGTGACCAGGTTGAAATCGGCACCCGCCTTGCCGTACTCGAGGCCATGAAGATGCAACACGATATTCTGGCGGAGATCGACGGCACGGTGCAGGAGGTGCTGGCGCAGGCCGGTAGCCAGGTTGCCGCCGACGACCTGTTGGTGGAGATCGAGGCGGGTTAAACGCCCGAGTGGGAGGATAGGTCATGGACAGCCGGATTTGCGAGATGCTGGGGATTGAGTTTCCCCTGCTCGCCTTCACTCATTGCCGTGACGTGGTGGCGGAGGTCAGTAAGGCCGGCGGTTTCGGCGTCCTGGGCGCGGCCGGGCTGTCGCCGGAAGAGCTGGAGATCGAATTGAACTGGATCGACGACCACATCGACGGCATGCCCTATGGCGTGGACCTAATCGTGCCGAACAAGTTCGTCGGCAAAGGGGAAAGCCCAACGCCGGACGAGATGCTGGCCATGCTGCCGGAGGAACACAAGAAATTCGCCAATGATGTTTTGCGCGACCATGGCATCGACCCAGGGGAACCGGAGCAACAGTTCCTTGCCCAGCGCATCCGCCGCTCCCATAATCTCACCGTGGACGGCGCCGTGGCCCATATGGACGTGGCCTTCTCTCACCCCATCAAACTGATCGCCAATGCCCTGGGTGTGCCGCCTATGGAGATGCTGGAACGGGGCCGCGCCAACGACGTCAAGGTGGCGGCCCTGGTGGGGGCGAAGTCGCACGCCATCAATCAGGTCCAGGCGGGCGTCGATATCTTGGTGGCCGCAGGCGGCGAGGCCGGCGGCCATTGCGGTTCCGTCTCCACCATGGTGCTGGTACCGGAAATTTACGAGGCCATCCAGGAGGTGGGCGACATCCCCATTCTGGCCGCGGGCGGCATCGTCACGGGCCGGCAGATGGCCGCCGCCATGGCCATGGGCGCCTCCGGCGTCTGGTGCGGTTCGGTCTGGCTGACCACGGCGGAGGCGGAGACGGCACCGGTGGTGAAAGAAAAAATGCTGGCGGCCTCTTCTTCCGACACCGTGCGTTCCCGCAGCCGCACCGGCAAGCATTCCCGGCAGCTGCGCTCCCCTTGGACTGATGCCTGGGAGCAGCCGGAAGCCCCGGAACCCCTGGCCATGCCGTTGCAGGGCATGATTTCGGAACCGGCCCTGGACAAGGTGCACAAGCTTTCGGAAGGCGGCCACAAAGGCGCCCAGGACCTGGCCACCTACTGGGTCGGCCAGGGCGTCGGCATGATGAACGCCACACAGTCGGCCCGCAACGTGGTCTATGATTTCAAGCAGGATTTCCTCGACGCCTATGAGCGCCTGGCAAAGGCGGTGGGAGTCTGAATTGGAATGTTCTCGTCACTCCCGCCCCCGCCTTCGCGAGGACAGGCTTCGCGGGAGTCTAGAGGCCCTGGATTCCCGCTTTCGCGGGAATGACAAAAATGTAAGCGGGAGGCAGTGCAGTGGATAGCCGGATTTGCGAGATGCTGGGGATCGAGTTTCCCCTTCTGGCCTTCAGCCATTGCCGGGACGTGGTGGTGGAAGTTTCCAAGGCCGGCGGCTTCGGCGTCTTCGGCGCCGCCACCATCACACCGGAACAGCTCGAGGTGGAACTGAACTGGATCGACGAACATATCGGCGGCATGCCCTATGGGGTCGACCTGATCCTGCCCAACAAGTACGAGGGCAAGGGCGAGGAGAAGTCTCCACAGGAACTCCTTGCCATGCTGCCCAAGGAGCACATCGATTTCGTCAATTCCATCCTGGAAGCCCACGGCGTGCCATATGATGACGTGGACGACAACGCCCGTCTGGATGCCATGGATTTTGCTACCAACCTTGGCATCGAGGGCGCCAAGGGGCACCTGGATGTCTGCTTTGCCCACCCCATCAAGCTGATCGCCAATGCCCTGGGCGTGCCGCCGTTCGAAATGCTGGCCCGCGGCAAGGAGAACGGTGTCGCCGTCGCCGCTCTTGTCGGGGCCAAATCCCATGCCATCAACCAGGTCCAGGCAGGCGTCGATATCCTGGTGGTGGCGGGCGGCGAGGCCGGCGGTCATTGCGGCTCGGTTTCTACCATGGTGCTGGTGCCGGAGATCTATGACGCCATCAAGGGTGTGGGCGACATTCCCATTCTTGCGGCGGGCGGCATCGTTACGGGCCGGCAGATGGCCGGGGCCATGGCTATGGGTGCCGCTGGGGCCTGGACAGGTTCGGTCTGGCTGACCACGGCGGAGGCGGAGACCAACCCGGTGGTCAAGGACAAGATGCTGGCGGCCTCCTCCTCCGATACCGTGCGTTCGCGCAGCCGTACCGGCAAATATACCCGGCAATTGCGTTCGCCCTGGACCGACGCCTGGCAGCGCCCGGATGCGCCCGATCCATTGCCGCTGCCATTGCAGCGGGTGGTGGCGCACCCGGCCCTGATGAAGGTGGATAAGCTGTCCCAGGCCGGGCACAAAGGCGCCCAGGAACTGGCCACTTATTACGTGGGCCAAGGCGTGGGCCTGATGAATGCGGCGCAATCGGCCCGCAGTGTGGTATTTGATTTCAAGCAGGATTTTATCGAGGCCTATGAACGGCTGGCCAAGGCCGTCGGGGCGTAGGGAGGAGATATGGCCATATTGCAGCAAGCCGTCGATTTTCAGACCGAAAGCGACGCCCTTTACGAACTGTTGAAACCCCTGGCGGACGAGGATTTCGAGAGAAAGACCCTGTTCAAGGAATGGACCATCAACACCATTCTGCAGCATCTGCATTTCTTCAACTATGCGGCCCATATTTCTATCGACGACGAGGATGCAATCCTGGCCCTGCTGGCGGAGATGCGCGAGGCCGGCGAAAACGGCGTGGATATGGTGGCCCATACCGACGTCAAGCTGGAGGGACTGAAGGGCCGGGCACTGCTGGAGGCTTGGCACGATTACTACACCAAGATGATCGCCGCCTATGACGGTATCGATCCGAAAAAGCGCCTGAAATGGGCGGGCCCGGACATGAGCGTGCTGTCCTCCATCACCGCGCGGCTGATGGAAACCTGGTCCCATGCCCAGGCCATCTATGACTTGCTCGGCACGGTGCGCCAGGACAAAGACCACATCAAGAATATCGCCGTGATCGGCAACAACACCTTCGGCTGGACCTTTATCAACCGAGGCGAAGAGGTGCCGGAAGACAAGCCATACCTGAAGCTGACGGCGCCGTCGGGGGAGATCTGGGAGTTTAACCAGCCCTCTGACGACAACTACATCGAAGGTGCGGCCACGGAGTTTGGCCAGGTGGTGACCCAGTGCCGCAATATCGGCGACACGAATTTGAAGGTAGTGGGCGAGACGGCGAACAAATGGATGGCGGTGGCGCAGTGTTTCGCCGGCCCGCCCCGCACCCCGCCCCCCGTGGGCGCGCGGCGCATCCAGACCTAGGAGATTAGTGCGATGATCACCAAGAAAATCAGCCATTTCGGCGTGCTGGTGCATGACGCTGACGCGGCCACGGAACTGTGGACGGAATCTTTCGGGCTGCAGAAATTCGACGACCGGCGCATCGAAGTGGAGGGAATTCGCAGCGTTTTCGTCTCGGTCGGCGGCACCTGGGACGAGATGGTGATTGAGATTATGGAACCGTTGGACAAATCCGATATGTCCAACGCCTTGTCCAAGCGCCTGGCCACTGTGGGTGAAGGCTTCTACCACGTCTGTCTGGAAGTGGACGATGTGGAAGGCAGCGGCAAGGAGTTGGAGGCAAGGGGCATGACCGTGCTCATGCGGGAGCCCACCGAGCCCGGCGCCTCGGCCCGCTGGCTGGTCCACCCCAAAGACGCCAACGGCGTCATGGTGGAATCCGTCAAGCGCGCATGATGGCGGACGCCGCATCGCCCTTCGATCTTTCCGGCCGCGTGGCCCTGGTCACCGGCTCCTCCCAGGGCCTGGGCCAAGCGACCGCATTGGCCCTGGCGCAACACGGCGCCCATGTCATCATCTCCTCCCGCAAACAGGATGCCTGCGAGGCGGTGGCGGGCGAAATGCGCGATGCCGGCTACCAGGCATCGGCCCTGGCCTGCAACATCGGCCACCAGGATCAGATCGACGCCGTCTTTGATCGCATTGGTAAGGATCACGGCCGCCTGGACATCCTGGTCAATAACGCCGTCCTCAGCCCCTGGCGCACAATCGAGGACACCGACCGGGGGCTGTTCCTGAAGGCGCTGGAGACCAATATGGGCGGCTATTGGTTCATGTCCGTCGGCGCGGCGCAGTTGATGAAGCCCCAGGGCCGGGGCAGCATCATCAACGTCTCCTCCACCGCCGCCCGCCGTCCCTCGAAAATGCTGGGCCTCTATGCCACCTTCAAGAATTCCCTGGACAGCATGACGCGCTCTTTCGCCCAGGAATTCGGGCAATACGGCATCCGGGTCAACACCATCCTGCCCGGCCTGTTCGAGACCTCATTGGCGGATGCCTACACCCAGGAACAAAAACGCCAGGTGGAGGCGGAGACCCCTCTGGGCCGCCTGGGCGACCCGATGGAAGTGGGACACGCCATCCTGTTTCTAGCCTCCGATGCCGCCGGCTACGTCACCGGCACATCCCTGCTAGTGGACGGCGGCCGCACCAACTGCAGTTGAGGCGGCTTTAGGTGCCGGTGAAATTGGCCTTGCGCTTTTCGACGAAGGCGGCGACGCCCTCGCGGTAGTCGTTGCGCTTGGCGCAATCGGCGAAGCACTCGGCCTCCAGCTGCAACTGGCTTTCGAATTCGTTTTCCAGGGAACGATACATTAGGCGTTTGCCCTGGCCATAGACGTGCGTGGGGCCATTGGCCAGCCGGGTGGCCAGCTTGTCGCATTCTTCGTCCAGATCCGCATCCGCCACAACGAAATTGACCAGGCCCATATCCGCCATCTGCTGGGCGGTGTAGCGATCGCCCAACAATGTCATCTCCAGGGTCCGTTTGATTCCGATGGCGCGGGGCAGATGGAACGAGGAGGAACCGTCCGGGGTGGTGCCGATATGGCAATAGGCCAGGGTGAAAAAGGCGCTCTCTTCCGCGATCACCAGGTCACAGGCGGCGGCAAGGGAGACGCCGGCGCCGGCGGCGGCGCCGCGTACCTTGGCGACGATGGGCTTGGGCATGCGGCGCATGGAGAACATGATGGTATGCAGGGCATGGATGCGATGCAGGAA
This sequence comes from uncultured Rhodospirillaceae bacterium, assembly GCA_964344935.1. Taxonomy (GTDB): domain Bacteria; phylum Pseudomonadota; class Alphaproteobacteria. Next base: position 1,554,048 of record CAYFPL010000001.1, on the reverse strand, counting down.
ATAGGACTGGGTTTCCGTGGCGTCATGGCTGTTCAGGTATTCATGCATGTTCTTCACATCGCCGCCGGCCATGAAATGTTCGCCGGCCCCCTGCAACACCACGCAGCGCACGGCATCGTCGAACTCAACCTGATGGAACAGTTCGTCCATCTGGCTGCGCATGTCCATTGACAGGGCGTTGCGCGCCTCGGGCCGGTTCATGGTCATGGTAGCGATGCCGCCTTCAACACTCATTTCAAGATCAGCCATCCCGTATCTCCTCTCGGCAAGTCATAATTCGCGTGGATTGTTCATGGGCGCGGGCGCCCAATCCATTGGAAGGGTCTTGCCGGCATATAAGGGGCTTAGCGGCGATGTGGCAAGCCGCCTTGCAGCAGGACGCAAAGCGCATCGGTGGTTTCGCGGATCGGCTGGGCGCTGCCTTCCACCCGGGCCAGCAGCAATGCGCCCTCCAGGCCGGCGATGATCGCCGTCGCCGTGGGGCCGATGCTTTCCGCGGGCCAGCCATGGCGGGCCAACAGATCCTTCATCACCCGGCGCCAATCGGCGAATACCGCCCTGCCGGCCTCGGAGATCGCGGCGGAACCGGGCGTGGTTTCGAGCAAGGTCGTGGTAATGGGGCAGCCGTCCTGGAAGCGGGAGGCCTCGAGCCAGCGCACCAGCAGATCTGTGTAGCGGCGGAGGAAATCCGCCGGGTTCGCAGCCTCTGCCGCCAGGGCGGCGAAGGTTTCCGTCACCAGGCCGCCTGCCGCTGAAACCGCGGCGGCGCCGATCTCCTCCTTACCGCCAGGGAAATGATGGTAGAGGGAGCCGCGCGCCGCATTGCTGGCGGCCAGAATTTCCCGCAGGCCGGTGGCGCTGTAGCCCTGCCGGCGGAACAGTTTAGCGGCGGCCCAGACCATGGATTGCCGCTGTTTGCTTTTCGGTGGCGCCATGATTGCTTGTTATATGTAGACCAGTCGTCATAGTATTGTAAAAACACTCATCTGTCGATGCGGGATCGCTGAAAAATGGACGAAAGTAGCGAGGTGGAAACCAACAGTACGGCGCACAACGGCCGGGCGGTGCGCCAATTTCTGGAAAGCATGCCGGTCTTCGATTTGTATGGTGGCCAGGTGCTGGGATTTCAGCGCGGCCGGTCGGAACTGGCCCTGTCCTGGCGCCGGGATCTGACATTCGATGGCAACACAATCCAGGCCGGTGTTTCCGCAGCCCTGCTTGATTTCGCCGGCGCCTCTGCCGCGGCCACACTGCTGCCTCCTGGCTGGGGCATCATGACCACAGGTTTCGAAGTGCATAATACCGCACCGGCAGTGGGCGAACGTCTCGTGGCCCTAGGTGAAGCCATTCACATGGGCAAGCGTACTGGCTTGGCTCGGGCCGACGTTTATGCCGAGCAGGATGGTGAACGTACCCTGTGCGCGTCGGGCCTGGTTACCGTGCGGGCCGTTGCGGCGTAATCTGCCCACGCTATTGAACCAACCGCGGGGCTGATCGATAGTGGCCGATGGATTCCGCCCTGGGCAGATTGATTTTGGTGGTCCTGGGCTGGCCGGCGCTGGTTCTGGGTCTGCTTAGCCTGTTCATCTGGTACCAGGACGACAGCGACAACACCGACATACCGCCGCCGAACCTGGACCGTGTGCAACATCCGGTCTACCACCCGACCGCATTACGGGCGATCGATCGATTTCGCGCCTTGAGTCCGAGCAAGCAAAGCGAAATCCGGGAGAACCTGCAGCAGCAAGTCCGTCCCCTGGCCGAGTGGTTCCCCCCACTGCGTAGATCTGAAACCCGGGTGATCTGCCTGGGCGAGAACCATGACGAATACACAAGGGCCTTTCTAGCAGAAAGCATCATACCTAACCTGGACATGGAGCTGCTGTTTCTCGAAACCACGGCGGCGCGGCTGAAGGACATCATGGCCTTAGTCGATAGCGGCGAACCACATGTCCGCTTGCTCAATGCCAATATCGCGCCCTTGATCCGGGCGGCGCAGGCGGCCAACCCGGCCCTCGCCATCCACGGTATCGAGGAAACGCAACAGACCCGGGCAGCACGGCAAGCCAATGGGGGCGGCAGCCGGGAGCATTCCATCGCCACCAATCTATGGCAGCACTTCGAACCAGGGCGCCGGCACCTGCTCCTCTATGGCGCCCTTCATTGCGCCGATCATGCCGACTGGCTTTACGAGAAACTAAGGGCGCGGCTACCCAACGGGCAATTGCTGGGCGTCCGCGTCCTGGGCGAGCACCAGGACGGCCCCATGGAAGCCTTCATCTATTTCCTCGACGAGATCGGTCTCGCGCCCGGCGATTTCGTCATGACCCAGGCCGGGGCCACCCACCCAAGCGTCAAGGCCTGGTTCGGCTTCCTCAATCAGGCGACGTTGACGAAATTCCAGACGGTCATCGTCGACCGGCCCGCCGTGGACTAGGTTGCGAAAGCTTTCTGCAGGCCCGGCCGGTCGTTGAGCCGTTTGATATAGGCAGAGACGTTGGGTTTGTCGGAAATATCGGCGCCCAGGCGGGCCGCGACGGTGCAGGCGTGCCCGGTCATGATGTCGGCGCCGGAAAATTCGCCGGCCAGAAAATCCTTGCCTTCCAATGCCTGATCGACGGCACCCAGCATACGCGTTAGCTGCTTGGTGGACCGATCGATATTGACCGGGTTGCGCCGGTCCTCCGGCAGCAGGATGGTCTCGACCACCAGGATGTTCACATGTGGCATGATCATGCCTTCGGCATAATGCAGCCACTGCAGATAAGCGGGGAAGTCGGGGGACTCCACCGGCGGCCGCATGCGGCCATCGCCGTATTTCGCCAGAATATATTCCACGATGGCGCCGGACTCGAAGATCGTTACATCACCATCCTGCAAGGACGGTACCCGGGCCATGGGATGGACCTTCAGATACTCCGGATCCCGCATGGAGCCGTCGCCGAGCTTGAACATCTGTAGTTCGTAATCCAGGCCCAGTTCCTCGCACAGCCAGACGATGCGGACGGAACGGGTATTGGGGGCGTGAAAGATTTTCATGATGGTTTACTCCCGGCAAAATAACGTGATGTTTGCGTTTCCGACCCCAACATAATCCGCCGCCTATCCCCCAGCAAGGCAGGGCGTCTGCCTAAGCCCCGCTTACGGGGCCAAGAGGATAGTAACGCACCCCGGGGCGCAGCTTGGTGTAGGCGCAATGGGCCGGATTGGCCAGATAGCCGCCCGGCGCCAGGGCGGCAAAGGTGGTCTCGGCGATAGGGTCGAAATGGGCCCGGTAGTGGCAGGTGGATTTAAGAACAATGATCTTCTGATCTTCCAGAACCACGCCCAGATGCTCGAATACGCTGCGGTCGAGGGCCTGTACCCGGCGGGATGTTACTACAACCCTGACGCCGCCGATGACGAGCAATGCCGATGGCCCCACCCGATAGGTCTTGCCCTGGGCGACGGGGCCGGTGGATTGAAAGGTGCCCCCGTCCAAGGCCTCCACCTTGAAGCGGCCATGGAAGGGCTCAACGCCGGGCAGGTCAGTGCGACCGCCCAAGGCCAAATCGATTTCGGCCCCGATCCCAGCTTCATGGGCGGCGGCGGCCGCCAACTCGTCTGCCACGCCGCCGAATACGGCACCCTGGGCATCCGCACCGACCAGGGCAGATAGCATGCCCACCGTATCGCCGCTGCCGCCACAGCCAGGATTGTCCTGGGTATCGGCGATGACGATGGGTCTATCTGCGGTTTCTGCTAGCCGCATGGCTTCCCGCACGGCTTCATCCGGCGAGAGCAGAGGTTCGGCGAATTCCGCTTCCTTGAGTGCAATCATCTGGGCGATCTCGTCCACCGCGCCGTCCGCCGCTTCTTGGCTGTAGGCATGGCAACTGACGGTCGGCCCACATTCCGCCAGGTCGGAGGGGGGAAAGCCGGCCAGATAGGCAAGCGACAACATCTCATCCGTCTGCCGGGCGATCGTGGCTTCCACAATGCCCTTGGATGGTTCCACCAAAGTGCATTGATAGTTCAACGGCAACAGGAACGGCAGTTGTCTCAGGGCCCGGCCCTGGGGCCTGCCCTCGATCAACAGCCGCTTCATGGCCGCCGCCGCCCGCTTGCCCGTGGCGTGCTGATCCACATGGGGATAGGTGTGATAGGGCAGGATGGCATCCGCCAGGGCCACAATGCGGGGCGTGATATTGGCGTGATAGTCCAGGGAGATGACGATGGGAACGGCGTCGCCTACCACATCACGGACCCGGGCCAGAAGTTCCCCTTCGCCGTCCGGATGGCGCTCGGACACCATGGCGCCGTGCAGGTCCAGATAGACCCCGTCCACGGGCAAAACGTCGGAAAGCCGAGTCAGGATTTCACTGGCGATGCGCTCGTAAGCGTGCGCCGTAACCGTTGCCCCCGGCGTGGTCGAAGTCCACAGCAATGGCGCCAGTTCATGGTTGCCATCGTTGCCGGCGATGAAGCCCGCGGAAGCCGCCCCCTGTTCGGCGAATTCCAGCAGGATCTCCTCCCCGCGCAGAATGCCGGGGCGGTCGGCCGGGCGGGCGAAATGTTCATAGTCGGTAACGCCGGGCACGAAGCAGTTGGTTTCGTGCATGAAGCCGGCGATCGCTATTCTGGCCATGGATCGATACTTTTTGCTGTTTCGTAAGCGTGTCCCGAACCTATACCATGAGCCCGAGACGGCAAGCGGGAGTGAACGGTCGTGGCGGACATTATCATTATCGGCGGCAGCATCATGGGCTCTTCCATCGCCTATCATCTGGCCATGACCGGGCGGTCCGGCGATGTCTGCGTGATTGAACCGGATCCCACTTATGAATTTGCCGCCGCACCCCGGTCCTCCGGCGGCGTGCGCCTCATGCACGGGCTGCCGGAGAATATCGAAATGTCGCGCTATGGCCGCGAGGTCTACAAGGATTTCGCACGGCTGATGGATGTGGACGGACAGCCGGGCAGCTTCGACTTTCTAGAATACGGCTATTTGTTTCTGGTCTCGGGCAGCAAGTACGTAGCCGAAGCGGAAGAGAGTTGGAAGGTTCAGACCAGCTTGGGCGTGCCCAACGACTTGATCGATAAGGTAGAGCTGGCCAAGCGTTTTCCGTCCATGTACGTGGACGACGTGGATGCCGCCATCCACGGCCCCCAGGATGGTTTCATCGACCCCCATGCCGCGGTCACCGGCTTCCGCCGCAAGGCCATCAGCCTGGGCGTCGACTTCGTCAAAGACAAGGTAGTGGACATCGAGACCTCCGGCGGCCTCGCGCGCGCGGTGGTGTTGGAATCCGGCGAACGCATCGCCGGCGATATCATCGTCAACGTAGCTGGGGCCTGGGGCCCGGAAATCTGCGAAATGGTGGGCATGAAGGTGCCGGTTAAACCGCTCAGCCGCAACACCTTCTATTTTGAAATCCGCGGCGAGGTGGAAACCCTGCCCCTGACCAAGAATCCCGGCGGCGTCGCCTTCCGCCAGGAAGGCGCGGGCTTCACTGCCGGGCTGACGGACGTCGACGTGCCCTTCGGCTTCAACTGGGACATCAATTATGACCAGTTCGAGAGCCGTTTCTGGCCGGTCCTGGCGCAAAGGGTGCCTGCTTTCGAGGCTTTGCAAATGAAGCGGGCCTGGGCCGGGCACTATGCCTTCAACCATATGGATGGCAACACCATCATCGGCAAATGGATCGGCGGCCTGGACAACTTTTATGTCGCGACCGGCTTTACCGGTGCCGGCCTGCAAAAGGGTCCTGCCATCGGCCGGGCCATGACGGAACTGCTGCTTGACGGCGGCTACCAGACGATCGATCTGAGCCGGATGTCCTATCAGCGGGTGATCGATGATGAACCCTTGATCGAAGTGGGCTTCACCGCCTGAATTGGCCTAGCGGTCTGCAGGCAAAGCCGGTACCCACAGTCCGCGGCAATCATCGGCGAATTTCAACGGTGCGCCGGTTGCAGCGGCCAGATCGGCCCGATCCAGGCCGTCCAGGATTTCCCGAACCAGGAAGCCATCGGGCGTCACATCCAGGACCGCTAGGTCGGTGTAGAGGCGTTTGACCACGCCGGCTGCCGTTAGGGGATAGCTACATTGCTGCACCAGGCGGGGTGAACCCTCGTTGGTCTGATGGCGCATGATCACATGCACCGACCGGGCACCTACGGCCAGGTCCATGGCACCGCCAATCAAGGGGCCCTTGTCGGGAACCTGTGCATCCCAGTTGGCCAGATCGCCGTTGGCCGCGACTTCGAAGGCGCCGAGAATGGTGATATCCACATGTCCGCCACGGATCATGGCGAAGGAGGCCGCCGAGTCGAAAATGGAAGCGCCGGGGCGCAAGGTGACGAGGCGGCTGCCCGCGTCCACCAACTCCGGATCGGCGTCGCCGGATGCCGGAACCGGGCCAACGCCTAGTATGCCGTTCTCCGATTGGAAAAAAATCTCCCGGCCGGACGGCGTGAAATCGGCGGCCAGGACTGGCACGCCCAAGCCAAGATTGACGTAGGCGCCGTCGGGGAGGTCCTGGGCGGCGCGCCAGGCCATCTGCTCGCGGCTCAAAGGCACTGGCATCACAAGTCCACCCGGTCCGCCTGCAGCACCCGGTCCACATAGATACCGGGAAGGTGCACTTGTTCGGGTGGTAGAGGCGTCTCCGAAATCTCCGCCACTTCAACCACGGCGGTATCCGCGGCCGCGGCCATGGCGGTGCCAAAGTTCGCCTGGGTGCCGCTAAAATTGAGGTTGCCGAACCGGTCCGCCTTTTGCGCCCGCAAAAGCGCAAAATCGGCGCGCAGGGCATGTTCCAAGACGCACATTCTGTCGCCAAAGGCCCGCTGCTCCCGCCCGGCCGCCAGGTCGGTGCCTGCCGCGGTGGGCGTGTAAAAGGCAGGTATTCCCGCCCCACCGGCGCGGATGCGTTCGGCGAAGGTGCCCTGAGGGACAATTTCCAATTTCACCTCGCCGCGGCGCCATTGCGTCTCGAAGTTCGTGGGCGCGCGGCCCGGTCCGCGAAAGGCAGTGGTGATGACATGGGAAATGCGCCCTTCGGCGAATAGGCGCGGGTCGCAATCATCGACGCGCCGCACGGCATTGATGATCAGCGTCAGGTCCCTCGCATCCTTGGAGGCCAGAGCACGGATCAAATTGCCTGGAATACCAGCGTTGCCGAAGCCGCTGATCATCAACGAAGCACCGGAGGTCAGACCCGCCAGGGCAGCGTCCATGCCGCTGACGGTTTTGTCGATCACGACGCCGGCTATGGCACCAGGCGGTAGCCGCCCGGTTCGGTGACCAGAATTTCCGCCGAAGAGGGATCACTCTCGATCTTCTGGCGCAGACGGTAGATATGGGTTTCCAGGGTGTGTGTGGTGACGCCGGCGTTATAACCCCAGACCTCGTTCAACAGCACGTCCCGGCTGACCGCCTTGTCGCCGGCACGGAAGAGGTATTTCAGGATCGAAGTTTCTTTTTCCGTCAGGCGCACTTTCTGATTGCTGTCGTTCTCCAGCAGCAACTTCGCTGAGGGCCGGAAGGTATAGGGTCCAATGGAGAAAACCGCATCTTCGGACTGTTCGTGCTGACGCAGATGTGAACGTATGCGGGCCAAAAGAACGGCAAATTTGAAGGGTTTAGTGACGTAATCATTGGCGCCAGATTCGAGGCCCAGTATGGTATCGGCATCACTATCGGCGGCGGTCAACATGATGATGGGACATTTGACGCCGGCCTTGCGCAGCATCTTGCAGACTTCCCGGCCGTCCAGGTCGCCGAGGCCCACATCCAGCAGGATCAGGTCGAAATGGTCATCTTTGGCAGTTTCCAGCGCCTCCGCGCCGGAATGGGCCTGAAATGTGCTGAACTCCTCATGCATCTCCAATTGCTCGGCCAAGGCGCCGCGCAGGGTATCCTCATCATCTACAAGTAGGATCTTTTTCGCCGTCATTTCTACCCCGCCTCGTACCGTCAATGGATCGCTCTAGATATAGGCAGGCGGTGTCGTGGCGGCAAGCGAAAGCGCAACCGCGCAGTAAAGGAATGTTAGACAGAAACCGCCAAAAAGTTCGCTAAACCGGACGCCAGGGTATATGGTCCGGGGCAATCATGACTGCCACCAGCAACAATGTCGTCGCCGTCGACCGGGCCATCGCAGAATACCGCGGCGGCCGCCCGGTGCTGCTCGAATCCGACGATGGCGACCATGCTTTGGCTCTTGCCGCCGAACAGGCAGACCCGGACAGTTTGGCAAATCTTTGCGATTGGGGTGCCGGCGCCGCAATACTGGTATTGACGGAGAGCCGCGCCCGGGCCCTGCACATCAAGCCGACGGGCACCGGCGTGGTGCTGCTGCATGTGGACAAGAACACCGATGTGGGTTTGGTGCAAACCCTGGCGGATGGCAGCGTGGATCTCTCCCAACCCCTGCGCGGCCCGTTCCGGCGTGATCGCCGCCTGCCCCATGAAACCGAGACGGCGGCGGTGCAATTGGCCAAGGCGGCGCGGCTGCTGCCTTCCGCGGTCGTTGTGCAGATCAAGGACGAAACGGACGTCTTCAGCGCGGAACACGGTTATCAGACGGTCACTGTTGGACAAGTCACCGAGTATGAAGCCGCCGCCGCTCTAACTCTGCGCCAGGTAGCGGAAGCGCCGGTGCCGCTGGCGGGCGCTGAAGACTGTCGTCTGATCGCCTTTCGGCCTGCTGATGGCGGGGTCGAACACTTGGCGATTATCGTCGGCGATCCCGACCGTCATTCCCCGGTGCTAACGCGGTTGCATTCCGAATGTTTCACGGGCGACCTCCTGGCTTCGCTGAAATGCGATTGCGGGCAACAGCTACAGGGCGCCATAGCCATGATGGCCGAACAGGGCGCCGGTGTGCTGCTTTACCTGGCGCAGGAAGGCCGGGGCATCGGGCTGATGAACAAACTGCGGGCCTACAGCCTGCAGGCAGAGGGTTTCGACACCATCGAGGCCAACTTGCGCCTGGGCTTTGATGCCGATGAACGCATCTTTCTGCCGGCGGCGAAAATGCTGGAACTGCTGGGTTTCTCGAAAATTCGGCTGCTGACCAACAACCCGGACAAGGTGGCGGGACTGGAGGCGTGTGGCGTTTCGGTGGTGGAGCGGGTGGCGCATCAGTTTCCCGCCAACGTGCACAACGAGTATTATCTGCAAACAAAGAAAGACCGCTCCGGTCATTTGCTTTGAGTCGCGGCGCAGACACGAAACGTTTGCCCGGCAGGATTTGCCGGGCGCTACAGATTTCCCCGCTAAGCCGTTGAATTTATTGCCGCCGATATTGGCTTGCTTCTTGCATCTTTTGGCCTATGACAGTTAGCCAAGCCACGCCGCACCCATATCATATCGCGCCGGAGAATATTTCCCGGGGCGGTGAACGCTTCGTTCCCGGCCAGCACATACCTGGCAACGGCGGCAACGAGTTTGTCGATGGTGCGGAGACGGCGGGCGCCTTCGACGGCGTCGCCGACATCAGTTTCCTAGGCAAAGAAAATCTGAACTTCACCGATCTACTGGACGTCATCAATCCCCTGCAGCATCTGCCGGTGATCGGTGATCTGTACCGCTCGGTGACCAGCGATCAAATCTCGGCCCCCGCCCGCATGGCCGGCGGCACGATTTATGGCGGGCCCATCGGCTTCGTCAGTTCCCTGATAAACACCATCATGGAAGAGGCCACGGGCGACGATATCGGCGGCCACATGTTGGCCCTGTTCAAGGGTGATGGATCTGCCGACGAAACCGTGCAGACGGCGGTGGCGTCGAACAAGCAAACGACGCCAACTCTTGCCACGTTGGAGCCGGCACCGGTAGCGGCGCCTGCGACGACCTCCACCAAGGCGACCGCCGAGGCGGTTCCCGCTGCGGCGGAGAAACTGGCCAGCATCGATCCTGGGCCAGCGAACAACGGCGGCATCGCGCCGACAGGCCCCCTCTTGCGAGGTCATGATACCAATGCGCCGTCGGAACAACCGCCCCTTGCGCCGACCCCCTTCGCGGCCAAGGGCACCACGGCACAGTTGTCCAATACCGAAGCCGCCAGCCGGGGTATTCCCGAATTGAGCCCGGCCGCCTTTCAGGCCCTGATGTCCAGCGTCAACGGCAATTCCAAGCCGCGCTTTGCCTCCCGCCAGGGTCTCACTGCAGGTAGCGAACTACCTCCCGTCTCCAAAGGCACGATCCGCGATGCCGGCCTGGAGATAAACCGTCTGCTGCGTCCCCACAGCCGGGATGAACCCTGATTTCAAGACTGCCGCGGGGAGCCATAGCGGTAATTGGCGAGGTGGGATTTCTCGCCCAAGGTTTCAATGAAACCCTATAATGGCAGTCCGTTTCGAAGCTTCCGCAGCTAGCACCGAGACCGTATATGGCGCTAATCCGTGCTTTCCCGGACGGCCGTCTTGAGTTTGGCGGTCAAAGCTACCGCTGTGCCTTGGGCCGTGGCGGCGTCCGCAGCGACAAAGTCGAGGGGGATGGCGCCACACCTGTGGGCCGCTATCCCCTGCGGCGGCTTTTGTATCGACCCGACCGCCTGGCGCGCCCCGATTGCCGCCTGCCCGTCGGCGAGCTTGAACCGGACGACGGCTGGTGCGACGACCCAGCCGATCCGGCATACAATAAAGCCGTCAAATTTCCCTATGCTGCCAGTGCGGAGTGTCTGTGGCGGGAGGACCATCTCTATGATCTGATCGTCGTCCTGGGCCACAATGACGATCCGGTCGTGCCGGGCAGGGGCAGCGCCATTTTCATGCATATCGCCGCGCCCGGATACGGTGCGACGGAGGGTTGTGTCGCCCTGAGCCAGGACGATTTGCTATCAATCCTGCAAAATCTGGACCGCGACAGTGAGGTTTTGATCGAATTGAAGGCCTAACGGACCAAATAAAAATGTAACGTTAAGCAAGAAATAGTCCCGAAATACTTGCCCGCTAGGGGGATCGCTCTATCTTGCTAAACGAGGGTATCAAAAAAATGAGTGGCAATTGTGGATAGTATCGCGTCGATTTTGGACGGTCCTAACCTAAAAAACGCGTATGAAATCCTAAAATCGCTTCTGGATAGCGACCGCAACGTCATGCTTGTTCGTGTGGATGCCTCCGGCACGATCATGGACGGCAACGCCATGCTGGCGTCCGTCGCTGGTCTGGAACGGGAGGCGTTGTGCGGCGAAAATCTGCTCGACTACATGGAACGGGATTTCCTGCCCCTAATCCCGGATATTCTCGCCACCGTGTGGGCCGGCGGGCCGCCTGTGGTCTATAACGTGCATCTGTTGGGGCCGGGGCAAATACATTGCCCCCTGGCTTGCCGGTTTTTCGCCAGCGATGATTCCATCGTCCTGCTGGGCGGGATCGATGTGGAACAGTTGCAAGGCATGTACGATGATCTGGCGGTTACCAGCCAGGAACTGTCTGACATGATCGAGGTGCAGCGCCGGGGCCGGGAAATTGCCGAGGCGAATGTCCGCAATCTGGAAAGGGAAGTGGCCCGTCGAAAGACTGCGGAATTGAGACTCGGGGAAATCAAGGACAGTCTGGAGAGCCAGATCGCTGAACGCACACGGGACCTGGTTGCACGTACCGAGGCCCTGCGCCAGAGCGAACGGCGGATCGCCGATTTCGCCAATATCTCGGCTGATTTCTTCTTCGAGACCGATGCGGACCTACGTTACACCTATGTCTCCGCCACAGTTACCGGCAGTGGCAGGTCGACCAGTGAGATCATCGGCCGGACCCGTGCCGAGGTCTGTCAGTTATTCCGCGGCGAGGCGGTAGACGACGAGGAAATACAGGCTCAGCGCGAACGGCGGTCATACCGCAATTTGGAACGGCGCTCCGACCTCGTCAGAGAACGCTGGTTACGGGTTAGCGGCGAACCGAAATATTCCGATGACGGCGCCTTTCTGGGCTATATCGGTATCAATTCCGAGATTACCGAATTCAAACAGCAGCAGGAGGCCTTGGCCAACAGCGAAGCGAATTTTCGCCGCTTGGTCGAGGACTCCCGTCTAGGCATCCATATCCTGGACAAAGGCAAAATTGTCTTCGCCAACGCTGCCCAGGTGGAGTTGTTCGGCTACGACAGCCTGGAAGAGATACTTGCCCTGGACAATGTGATGGACCTATCCGTGCCGCAAGAGCGGGAGCGGCTCGAAGAGTATCTGCACAAGCGACTGAACGGGGAAGAGGCGCCGGACGACTATACCGTCGAGGGCCTGCGCAAGGACGGCAGCACCTTCCCCCTGCAGCTTTCCATCCAACACGTGCAATGGGAAGGCCGCCGGTTGGTGGCCAACACCCTTGTGGACCTCAACGCCCAGGCAAACAAGGTCGTCGAATCACCGCGCTTGCGTTGATCTAAATCCAATACTTCTTTCCCTGACCAATCGCCGGCCTTTGCAGGCCGGAATCTAAATTCGCTCTGTCGCTTACGGATTTGGTCAACGACAATCCGTATGCCCCTACGGTTGATCACCGAATCCAGGCCTATTATGTGAGAAGTGCAGTAGCGTAGATATGAGAGCGGGGACGAGATGACCATGGTTACCGACCGGTTGATGGGACAGGCCAGAAAACTGTTACCGGATCTGAGCGGCGGGCGTGTGCGCGCGGCCACGGGCATCGGCGGTGCGCTGCTGGTGGCGGCGCTGCTATATTACCCGATCGGGATGTTAATTACCCATACCATCGATGACGATGTCAGCTATCAGACGCCGGCGGAACTGTCAGTCGAAAGCGGCAGCCGTGCCGTCGCCATTGCAACGGCCCTGATTACCCGGGAAGTGGACGAAAACCGCTGGGTGGCCAACGACCCCTTTTTCCTGCCCCCCGCCGCCCTGGACAACATGCCCAACTATCAGCAGGGCATCATCTCGGCCCTGGCGCGTTTTGCCTTCGAGTTGACGGATCAGATCGGCCGCACGCGGGGGACTTCGCAGACCGACAAGGACCTACAAGAAGCGGCGGGCCAACTTCAGTATGCGGGCAATGTATGGGTCTTCGATCTGTCCACCTCGCTGGCCCCGACCACCACGTCGGAAGCCCGCTATCGCAAGGCGGCCCGATCGCTGCGGGCGTATAACCGGCGCCTCGCAGAAGGTAATGCCGTATTCGAGCGCCGCGCCGACAACTTGTTGGCCACCTTGGATCGTTTTGCCCTGGATATGGGTGCCTCCTCCGCCACTCTTGATCAGCATATCGCCGAATACGCCGGCAACCTGATAGATACCCGTGCCGACGATATCTTTTACGGTATCAAGGGGCAAAGCTATGCCTACTACCTGATTATCCGGGAACTGGGCCTGGACTATGCCAATGTCCTCAGCGAACGGGAACTGACCAACGCCTGGGCTAAAATGTTGGAGAGCTTACAGCACGCCGCTGAACTTTCCCCCGTGATCGTGGCGAACGGCGAGCCGGATTCCCAGGTCGTACCCAGCCACTTGGCGACGCAGGGCTTCTACCTCCTCCGTGCACGCACGAAGATTCGGGAAATCACTAACATATTGTTGAAATAAGGTGAGCTTAATTCAAGCTTCTGGCGTTTCATACTTGTTGCCCTGACGCCGTCGGGCTGGCACCATATCGTCACGAAACGAGTGCGATATGACAGATGATTTCCAACAGGGCAGCCTGGCGCGCCGAAAATTTCTTTGCGTGGTGGACGACAGCCCCGAATGCCGATTGGCCTTGCGCTTTGCCTTTCGCCGGGCGGCGCGCACGGGCGGCGGCGTTGTTTTGTTGTATGTCATCGAACCGGCCGATTTCCAGCACTGGATGGCGGTAGAGAATTTGATGAAGGAAGAGGCCCGGGAAGAGGCCGAGGAAATCCTGCAAACCCTGGCAGATGAAGTTAGCCAATGGTCGGGCATCATGCCTGAATTCGCCATCCGGGAAGGGCGCAAGCAGGAACAGGTCATTAAGCTTTTGGATGATGAGCCTGAAATCCGCCTTCTCGTGCTGGGTGCATCAGCCGAGAAAGACAATCCCGGCCCCCTGGTCAGTGCCCTTGCCGGGCCCATGTCGGGGCAATTGCGGGTGCCGATCACCGTGGTGCCGGGCACCCTGAGCTTCGATCAGATCGACGAAATCACTTAAAAATCAGTTGCCTATCGTGCGTCTTACGCGCCGGCGATCATAGGCGGCCTGAACGAGGCGGCGGCGCTCGTGGATGGCCCAGCGGCGTTCCTTGTACCAGGTCTGCATCACCTTCTTGCGATAGCTGACGTTCAGCGACGTGGTCGCGGAATGATAATGGGCTACAGCCTGCAGCCAAGACCGGTGCTTGAGGTACAACCGGCGGAGCAGGCGGGCGGCATAGTCGATGTTACCGGCCGGATCCAGGGCCTGATCCAATCTTTCGAAGGCATCGCCATGATGCTGCAAATTCACCTGCATGCAGCCAACATCGATGTTGCGCACTCCTTGTGCCTTCAGATCGCTTACGGCGGCCTCGGCTTCGGCCTGAGAAGCGAGAAACTGCCCTTTGCCCTGGGCATAAACGGTCCAGGGCCAGGCAATAATTGCCTTCTTCTCCGTCATCCAGCGGCCGGATTCGGTCAATGCGATCGCTGACAGCAATTGCGCGGGAATGCGGTGGCGCCGTTCGGCAGCCCCAATCAGGCGACGGCAATCGTTTGGGCCATAGGCCTCTTCTAATAGGGAAATTTGCCGGATTTCTGCGCTTTCTAACTGGTTTCGTGCCAGTGCGCCGGGGCTTTGCCAAAGCCAGAACAAGGCCAGGGCAAGCGCTGCTTTTGCCGCGATGTGAACTTTCTTCATTAGCCCGTATCCGAAAACCTGGGATCGTCTCGGCTAATTATTCGCAAGAAGCGTGCCAATCAGGCCTACTCGGCGGCTTCCCGGCTGGCAAAGGCAGATGCGGGCAGGTCGCAAAGTGCACCGATCAGAGCCGTCATAGCGTCTTTGACCTGGTGGATGCCCGGCACGGGGCGGACCTCCTCCTCATCCATATAGAGCCGGCGGTTGATTTCGATCTGCAAAGCATGAACACCGGCGGCGGGACGGCCGTAATGATAGGTCGTAAATCCACCCGCATAGGGGTTGTTGCGCTGCACCCGCAAACCCAGGCCGGAAAGAATATGGTGGGCGCAATTTGTCACCTCGGGCGCGCAGGCGGTGCCAAAACGGTCGCCAAGGACGATATCCGCCCGTTGTTCGCCGCCGCTGCGCCCTGGCAGGCCGCCGCCCGTCGATGGCATGGAGTGGCAATCGATCAGCAGGCAATGGCCAAAGACCCGCTGGGTTTCCTCCAACATCCGCGAGAGACAGTGGTGATAAGGAAAATAGATTCGGTTCAGTCGATCTCGCACTTCATCGAAGTCCAAGGGGTTGCGATAGATTTCGCGGCCATCCGCTGCCAGCCGCGGAATGGTGCCGAGCCCGCCCGCGACCCGCAATGAGGTGGAATTGACGTGCGACGGTAGCCCGGACGTGAACATCTGTGGGTCAAGTTCCCAAGGCTCCCGATTCAGGTCTAGGTAGGCCCTGGCGTAAGCCGCCCGCAACAAAGGCGCGCCCTTTTCCGGTGCGGCCGCGAACAAATCGTCGACGAAGTTATCGGCGGAGCGGCAGAGGTCTAATTCCGAGAGATCTGTCGCCGCCATCAGATCGCCCGGATAGTGCCGTCCGCTGTGGGGTGATGCGAACATCACGGCCGCCGTTTGCCGGACCGGCGCCACGACGTCATAGGGCGGCGGCGAAGCGTTCCGATCCTGCATCTGCAACCCCCAAAGACCCCATTACCGGGCGCCCACGACTGGCGCCATCGTGCTTGATTCTAACATGTACTTTGGTCGACGCCAGAGGTTATCGCCGGTGATTTTTTTCACAATTTGTGGATACTGGTAATTCTTTGCTAGGGATATCTTTACACTTTGCTAGTCATGTCGGACTATCGTGCCGCACAGGGAGTTGATCACGGATTGGCCTGCGGCCGGCGGCGATCGGAAGGTGGTCGGGTTTAGAGGAACAAGATGGCGAAGATCCTTTTGGCCGAAGACGATGATTCCATGCGGCACTTTCTAGGCCGCGCCCTGGAACGGGCGGGTCACGACGTCTTCGCCGTGGGACAGGGCGATGAGGCCTTGCCGGTTCTGGCGGAAGGCCGCTTTGATCTGCTGCTGGCGGATATCGTAATGCCCGAGATGGACGGCATCGAACTGGCCCGCCGCGCCGTGGCGGTGGATCCGGCAATCCGGATCATGTTCATCACCGGTTTCGCTGCGGTGGCCCTGCGCAACCGGCAAACCTCGCAAAAAGACGCGAAAGTCCTCTCCAAGCCATTCCACTTGCGAGATTTGGTCGACGAAATCGATAAAACGTTGGCGGCCTAGCCGCTCGCAAGATCCCAGCCCCTATAGCCGAGATTTCACCTCTTCCGCGATCGCTTTGAAGGCCTGTGCCTCGGCCGATGCGGGATCGGCGGCGGTGATTGGCGTGCCCGTGTCGGAGGTTTCCCGGAGGCTGATATGCAGCGGGATTTCGCCCAGGAAATCGCAACCCAGTTCTTCTGCCGTCTGCCGCGCGCCGCCATGGCCGAAAATTTCCGAGCGCTCGCCGCAATGTGGACAATGGAAATAGCTCATGTTCTCGATGATGCCCATGACCGGCACGTCCACCTGGCGAAACATATTCAAGCCCTTGCGGGCATCGATCAAGGCGATGTCCTGTGGTGTTGAGACGATGACCGCGCCTTTCAACGGCACCTTCTGCGCCATGGTCAGTTGCGCATCGCCAGTGCCGGGCGGCATGTCCACCAGCATGACGTCCAATTCGCCCCAATTCACATCCGTCAACAGTTGCTCCAGTGCGCCCATCACCATGGGGCCGCGCCAGATGGTCGGCTGGTCGGGATCCACAAGAAAGCCGATGGACATACACGAAATACCGTGGCCGCGCATGGTTTCCAGTTTTTCCCCGTCCGATCGCGGCTGACCGGATATACCCAGCATGCGGGGCATGGAGGGCCCGTAGATGTCCGCGTCCAGGATGCCCACCTTTAGGCCGAGGCGGTTTAGGGCAATGGCGAGGTTAACGGTCACGGTGGACTTGCCCACACCGCCCTTGCCGGAGGCGACGGCGACGACCGCGCTGATGCCGCCTAGATCCAGCTTCTGGCTGCCAGGGCTGCCGTGCCGGCCGATACTGGGGGGCTGTTGCGGCGCCTGGGGCTGGGGGGCCTGTTCCGCCGTCAAAACCGCCGTTACCGACAATGCCCCTGGCAGGCCCGCAACGACCTGCTCGCAGGCCAGCCGCAGGCTCTCCATTTCCTGGGCCCGGTCAGGGTCGATCTCGATAGAGAACATCACATTTCCGTCACGAACCACGAGACCGGTGATCATGCCCAGGTCCACGACATTGCCGTCCCGGGCCGGATCGCCTACCCGTCGCAATGCCTCGCGGACTTCTTCCTCACTTACCCGTGCCATTCACCTTTCCCCCATAAAAGCCATTCCTGGACGCCCATCCGTTGCGCCCGAGGCCGCAAGGTGTCATATAGCGTCTTAGCAGGCGGTGGCAAAGCGCCCGGACCTGGCTGTTCTGACAACATCGTAACTTTATTAGCGCGAAACCAAACGGGACGGGGATTTTCATGCCGTGGAGCAATCAAGGCGGTGGTAGTGGCGGCGGCGGCTGGCAAGGTGGTGGTCGCGGCCCTTGGGGACAAGGCGGCGGCGGTGGCGGCGGACAGCCGCCCAATCTGGAAGAATTGCTGCGTAAAGGCCAAGATCGTTTCAAGGGCGTGCTGCCCGGCGGCAACTGGGGCGCGCGAGGGATCTTGCTATTGTTCTTGGTGTTGCTGGTTGCTTGGGGCTTTACCGGCGTTTATCGCGTCGGTCCGGACGAGCAAGGTGTGGTTTTGCGTTTCGGCAAATATGTCGAGGATACCGGACCGGGCCTGCACTATCATTTGCCATCGCCCATCGAAACCGCTCTGACGCCCAAGGTAACGCGGGTCAACCGCGTGGAAGTGGGCTTCCAAAGCTCCGGCGACTTCGGCCGTTCATCGGCTCTGCGCAACCTGCCTGAAGAAAGTCTGATGCTGACCGGCGACGAGAATATCGTCGATATCAATTTCACCGTTCTTTGGCAGATCAGCCATGCCGGCAATTTCCTTTTCAACATCCAGCGGCCGGAAAATACCGTCAAGGCGGTGGCGGAAAGCGTCATGCGCGAGGTTGTCGGCAGATCAAAGATCGACGACGTGCTGACCGAAGGCCGTAACGAAGTGGAGCGCCAGACCCTGGATTTGATGCAGGTGACCTTGGATGAATACAAGGCGGGCATCGTGGTGACCCAGGTAAAACTGGCCAAGGCTGATCCTCCCGGGGCGGTGATCGATGCCTTCCGGGATGTCCAAGCCGCCCGGGCCGATGAAGAGCGGCTGGTCAACGAGGCCCAGGCCTACGCCAACGACATTCTGCCCCGGGCCCGAGGCGAAGCGGAACGCATCAAGCAAGAGGCAGTGGGTTACAAGAACCAGACCGTGGCCCAGGCCGAGGGTGAGGTTTCCCGCTATCTCGCCATCCAGAAGGAATATCGCCTTGCACCCGATGTCACGCGCAAGCGTCTGTATCTCGAAACCATGGAGACCGTGATGCAGGGTACCAACAAGATCGTTATCGACAACGAGGGCGGCAGCCAGGGCGTTCTGCCTTATTTGCCATTGCCTGAATTGCAGAAGCAGTCGCGCGGCGGGGGGACCAACTGATGAACCGAAATCTCGCAACCATCCTCGCCATTATCCTGGTGGTTCTTGGTATCCTAGGATATGGCAGCGTCTTCTCGGTGCATGAAACCCAGCAAGCGCTTGTCTTGCAGTTTGGTAATCCGGTGAAGACAGTCCAGGCTTCGGGCCTGAACTTCAAGATGCCGTTCGTCCAGAACGTGCAGTTCATGGAAAAACGCATTCTGGACTTCGATGCACCACCCGTGGAAGCGGTGGCGGCCGACAAGAAGCGGATCGTGGTGGACGCCTATGCTCGATTCCGCATCGAAGATCCGTTGAAGTTCTATCAGACCGTGAATAATGAAGTGACCGCGCGAAATCGCATGGCGCCAATCGTGAACTCCAGTTTGCGGAATGTGATTGGCCGTGTAAAGCTCGAAACCATGCTGTCGGGGGAACGGCTGAAACTGATGCAGGAGATCCGTGACCTGGTGAACGACGAGGCCGCCAAGCTGGGCATCGAGATTGTTGACGTGCGCATCAAACGGGCCGACCTGCCGGAAGCCAACAGCCAGGCGGTCTTTGACCTGATGCGGGCGGAGCGAAAACGGATCGCCACGGAGATCAGGGCCGAGGGTGCCGAGCGCAGCCAGAAGATCACCGCCAACGCCGATCGCGAACGCACGGTCTTATTGGCGGATGCGCAGAAGCAGTCGGAGATCATTCGCGGTGAAGGTGATGCGACGCGAAACAAGGTCTTCGCCGATGCCTTCAGGGAGGATCCTGAATTCTTTGCCTTTTATCGTTCATTACAGGCCTATAGGACGGCCTTGCAATCGGGCGATACCACCATGGTTCTTTCGCCGAACAGCGATTTCTTCAGCTACTTCGGCGATAGTTTCGGACGCCCGGCGAAGCCGTCGGCCAACTAGCGCCGCAGCGCGGGGGCCGGACCCGTGGCTGACATCCTTATGCTGGTGGGCCTGGTTCTGGCCCTTGAGGGTGGCCTTTACGCGGCGTTTCCGGGTGGCATGAAACGAATGATGGCGATCATGCTGCAGCAGCCCGAAGACTCTTTGCGTGTTGCCGGCTTCGGTGCTGCCACGGCGGGCGTCGGCATTATGTGGCTAGTTAAGACATTTTTGTGAACGTTGCTTTGAAGGGGTCGCGTCGAGCGCTGTGCGGGGCTGGCGTCTCATTTCACGGTGAAGTGATGAGGCGCCGCGACAGGCGAAATGACGAATCCACAGCGTTGCCATGGTTTTGTCACATTCGCTTCCGAAATCACGGCTCGGAACCCGGTATGGCGCGGCTTGAAAGGCGCCATGTAGGGCAGTAAATCTTAAACCGACAGATCTGGCGTCGGAGGCACAACAAGACTGCGGCGCCACGTTCAAGGGAGAAATTTCGTGATCGGCACTATGATACCCGAACGTTTGACCAATACTTTCAGCATGCCGGCATTGACCGCGGCCGCGGCTTCCATCGGCCTGCTGCTGTTGCCGGTGAGCGCGCAGGCGCGGGGTGCGCCCGACAGTTTCGCAGAATTGGCGGCCAAACTGTCCCCGGCCGTCGTCAACATATCCACCACCCAGGTGGTCAAGGGTTCGGAAAAAAAGAACCAACCCGAATTCATGGTGCCGCCCGGCTCTCCATTCGAGGATTTCTTCAAGGAGTTTCTGGAACGGAACAGGCCGCGTAATCGAGGTCCCCGGCGTGCTACTTCACTCGGATCCGGCTTTATCATCGACAAATCCGGCCTGGTGGTGACGAACAATCATGTCATCGCCGAGGCGGACGAGATTTCTGTCCGGCTGTCGGACGGCACCCGCCTGAAAGCGAAGGTGGTGGGTCGTGATGCCAAGACCGATCTGGCGCTCCTGAAAGTAGAGCCAAAGGGCGACCTGCCGGCACTGAATTGGGGTAACTCAGAAAAATCCAAGGTCGGCGACTGGGTCCTGGCCATCGGCAATCCCTTCGGCCTGGGCGGTTCGGTCACGGCCGGTATCATTTCCGCCCGCGGCCGGGACATCAAAGCCGGGCCCTACGACGATTTCTTCCAAACCGACGCGGCGATTAACCGTGGCAATTCCGGTGGGCCGCTGTTCAACATGGACGGCGAAGTGATTGGCATCAATACGGCCATCTATTCGCCCACGGGCGGCAGCGTTGGCATCGGTTTTGCCATCCCCGCCACACTGGCCAACCGGGTGATCAAGCAATTGGCGGAATATGGCCGTACCCGGCGCGGCTGGTTGGGCGTGCGCATCCAGACTGTCACCGATGAAATCGCCGAGAGCCTGGGGATGGAGAAATCCTCCGGCGCTTTGGTGGCCGGCGTCGGCGAAGACGGACCGGCTGGCAAGGCGGGCATCGAGCAGGGCGACGTCATCCTGCGATTCGATGGCCAGGAAGTGGACGAAATGCGGGCCCTGCCGCGCATCGTCGCCAACACCCGGATCGGCAAGACGGTCAAGGTCGAGGTTTGGAGAAAGGGTGCATTGAAAACCCTGGAAGTGGCCATCGCCGAGATGGAAGAGAGCGATACCCGGCTGGCGGCGGTGGAAAGCCGGGCCAAGCCAGAGCCGGTCAAGGATGTTGAATTGCTGGGCATGCGGCTTTCCCGTTTGACGGACGAGGCGCGTGAAACCTTCAAGGTTGGTGAAGAGGCGGAAGGCGTCCTGGTACTGGAGGTCGCCGCCGAGAGTTCCGCCGCCAAGAAAGGCCTTCAGCCCGGAGACCTGATCGTCGAGGTGCAGCAGAACCCGGTAAAGACGCCGGGTGATGTTGCAAGCCAAATCAGCAAGATCCGTGAAAGCAACAAAACCCGGAAGACCAAGAAGGTGAAAACCGTGCTGTTGTTGGTGGAGCGCTCCTCGACGAAACGTTTTGTCGCCGTTCAACTGGAGAACCAAGCCGCCAGCGTCGACGAAAAGCTCAAGGCGGAATAGCCAAAACGCGACAGCGTATCGCGGTTATTCAACGATCTCGGCGGCTCGATATCCCTGTAAATAGAGCAGGGCTCTCAGGTCGCCATGATCTATTCTGGCGGCGGCGGCTTGGGCCACGATCGGCTTGGCGTGATAGGCAACGCCCAGGCCCGCCTCTCCGATCATGGCCAGATCGTTGGCGCCGTCACCGACGGTCAGGGTCTGGTCGGCCGGGATGTCCCTTTCTCCGCGTAGCTGTCGCAGGGCCGCCAGTTTTTCGTCCGCACCCAGAATAGGTTCCACCACTTTTCCCGTCAGTCTGCCGTCTTCAAATTCAAGCTGGTTGGCTTGGTGATGATCGAACCCGGCGGCGGCAGCAACGCGCCCGGTAAAGAAGGTGAAGCCGCCCGAGACCAACGCCGTATAGGCGCCATGGGCCTTCATCGTGGCAACCAAGGCGCGGGCGCCCGGGCTTAACCGGATGCGTTGGTCGTAGACCGTTTGCAGATCATCCTCCGACAGTCCACGCAGCATCGCCGCCCGCTCCCGCAAGGCAGCCGGAAAGTCCAGTTCGCCGGCCATGGCCCGCTCCGTAATTGCGGCTATCTTGGCTTTGAGGCCCAGTAGGTCGGCCATCTCGTCGATGCATTCGGCGGTGATAATGGTGGAATCCATATCCGCCACCAGCAGTGCGCACCGCCGCTGGGTGCCGTCGGGTTGGCAGAACAAATCAACCGGTGCCCCGGCCAGGGCTTCTCGGCATTGCTCTTCCAAACCTGCCGCATCGCCCTGAAATCGCAAATCGCAGGCTTCGCCCGGCGCCAGCCAGTCCGCCTCGGCGCCCGCCGGCAACAGGGATCGGGCCAAAGCGACGTGGTCCTCCGCCAGCGGCTTCGCTATAAGAGTCAATACGTATGACATGATGCACAGCCGCCTACTGAAATCCGCCCCGTGGGACCCGCCAACATGGAAACCGTCATCCTGATAGCCGGACCGACCGCCAGCGGCAAGTCCGCATTGGCCATCGAATTGGCGCGGGCGGTGGGCGGTACCATCATCAACGCGGACAGCATGCAGGTTTATCGGGAACTCCGTGTATTGACGGCAAGGCCCGACGAGAGGGAAGAGGCCGCGGCGCCGCACCGCCTCTATGGCTTCGTTTCGGTGCAGGAAGCCTTTTCCGTCGCGCGCTGGGTGGAGTTGGCCCTGGCCGAGATTACCGCCGTGCAGGCGGCGGGTGGCGTGCCCATCGTCGTTGGCGGCACCGGCCTCTATTTCCAGGCCCTGACGGAAGGTATGGCGGAAATCCCCGAAATATCAGACCCGGCGCGCAAAGAGGCACGTGGCTTACTGGAACGCCTGGGCCCGGGTGGTGTACACGCAGCCCTTCACCAGTTGGATCCGGTCATGGCGGCGCGGCTGAAGCCGACGGATTCACAGCGCCTGGTGCGCGCCTACGAAGTCATCACTGGGACAGGGACCTCGCTTGCCGAATGGCAGCGTCGGCCGGTCACGACCCCCGTCCTATCCACGCCCTGGCACGGCTTTGTCCTGCGCTGGCCCCGTGAAGATCTGTATCGCCGCTGTGATCAACGCCTGGCCCAAATGCTGGAGGCGGGCGCTTTGGATGAGGTGTCGGAACTGGCGAAGATGAACCTGGATCCAAGCCTGCCGGCCATGAAGGCGCTCGGCGTGCCGGAATTGATCCGCCTGAGCCGCGGCGAGGTCGGCCGGGAGGCGGCGCTCCAGGCGGCGCAGCAAGCCACCCGGCGCTATGCCAAGCGGCAAATGACCTGGTTTCGGAACAAGATGTGTTCATGGACGGGGATAAATTCGCAAGATTCGGAAAGATTATCGGAAATTATCATTCCATTTGTGTCCAAAAATTAGTTGACCCACCCCCATTGACGCACTATGTTCCCTCTCCGCCCGCAAGGATGCCTGGGTTGAGTCCTGCGCGCGCGTTACTTGTCAAAGCCTCTCATTCGAGGGGCTTTGTTGCATTGGTCACCATGGATTACCGCCGTGGGAAACGGCGGAATACCGGCTTTAGGAGCCCATCATGTCGGGTACGGAACAAAACCTGCTGGATAGCGAGACGACGACAACCGAAACCCTGAGCGGCGCGGAAATTCTCATCCGCGCCTTGGCCGACCAGGGCGTAGAGGTGATCTTCGGATATCCCGGCGGCGCTGTATTGCCCATCTATGATGCGCTTTTTGCGCAGAATAACATCCGCCATATCCTGGTGCGGCAGGAAGGTGGCGCTGTGCATGCTGCAGAGGGCTACGCGCGCTCCACCGGCAAGCCGGGCGTGGTTCTTGTTACCTCCGGCCCCGGCGCCACGAATGCGGTGACCGGGCTGACCGATGCGTTGATGGATTCCATCCCGATCGTTTGTTTGACCGGCCAGGTGCCCACGCATCTGATCGGCAACGATGCTTTTCAGGAAGCCGATACCATCGGTATTACCCGGCCCTGCACCAAGCACAACTATCTAATCAAGGATACGGCCGAGGTGGGCCAGGTCATCCACGAGGCCTTTTACGTCGCCACCCAGGGACGCCCCGGACCCGTGGTCATCGACCTGCCCAAGGATGTCTGCATCAACGAGGCGCCTTACGAGACCCCGGATCTGGACAACCTGCATCACAAGACCTACCGCCCGGCGGATCGTGGCAATGAAGCCGAGATCAAACGCGCGGTTGAATTGATGGCGTCTGCCAAGCGGCCGGTATTCTATACCGGTGGTGGCTTGATCAATTCGGGGCCCGAGGCCTGCGAGAAACTGCGGGAATTGGTCAAATTGACTGGCTTTCCCATCACCAACACCTTGATGGGACTGGGCGCCTATCCCGCATCCGACGACCAGTTCATCGGCATGTTGGGCATGCACGGCACTTACGAGGCCAACAATGCCATGCATGACTGCGATGTCATGATCTGTTTGGGCGCGCGGTTTGATGACCGTATTACCGGACGACTGGATGCTTTCTCGCCAGGCTCGCAAAAGATCCATGTGGATGTGGATCCGTCCTCTATCAACAAGAACGTTCCGGTCGATATCGGTATCGTTGGCGATGTCGGACAGGTCCTCGACCAGATGCTGGACTGCTGGAAGACAGGCAACTACGCGCCGGAGCAGGCGGCATTGTCGGAATGGTGGACGGTGATCCAGCGTTGGCGTTCCCGGGACTGCCTGGCCTACGAACAGGGTAGGGACATCATTCTGCCTCAGCACGCCATCAAGCGACTGTACGAGTTGACCAAGGACCGGGATGCCTACATCACCACCGAAGTGGGCCAGCACCAGATGTGGGCAGCGCAGTATTACAAGTTCGAAGAGCCGAACCGCTGGATGACTTCCGGCGGCCTGGGCACTATGGGCTATGGACTGCCCGCCGCGGTCGGTGTGCAGATCGCCCATCCCGAAAGCCTGGTCATCGATATCGCGGGCGAAGCCTCGACCATGATGAACATTCAGGAAATTTCGACGGCCATGCAGTACCGTCTGCCCCTGAAGATATTCATCCTGAACAACCGCTGGATGGGCATGGTGCGGCAGTGGCAGCAGCTCCTTCACGGTAGCCGTTTCTCGGAAACCTATTCCGAAGCTCTGCCCGATTTCGTCAAGCTGGCGGATGCCTATGGCGCCAACGGCATGGTGATCAAGGATCCCAAAACCTTGGATGAAGACATCCTGAAGATGATTGACACCCCGGGGCTGGTGATTGCCGATGTGCATGTGGCGCAGGAAGAAAACTGCTTCCCCATGGTGCCCTCGGGCGCGGCTCATAACGAGATGATCCTCGGTACGGAAAAGGAAGGCGCCGCTCCGCAAGTCACCGACGCCGGCCAGACGTTGGTCTAGGGCCGGCCCAGGGAGTTTCGAGCATGAGTAGTGACACCGGCGCCTCGCCGCGCCATACAATCGCCGTTCTGGTGGACAACGAACCGGGAGTCCTGGCCCGGGTCGTCGGGTTGTTCTCGGGCCGGGGCTACAACATCGAGAGCCTGACCGTGGCCGAGGTGGACCCGTCCCTGGACCGCAGCCGCATCAACATCGTCACCTCTGGCGATGAGATGATCATCAACCAGATCCGCGCCCAACTGGAACGTCTGGTCCCGGTCTTCAATGTGGTTGACCTGACCGTGGACGGCCCCTCAATCGAACGAGAATTGGCCCTGATCAAAGTGGTAGCCCAAGGCGAGAACCGTATCGAGGCCTTGCGGGTGGCGGACATATTCCGCGCCCGGGCGGTGGATTCCACACTCGGTTCCTTCGTTTTCGAAGTCACGGGCGAGAGCGGCAAGATCAATGCCTTCATTGATCTGATGCGGCCCCTGGGCCTGGCGGAAGTCTCCCGCACCGGCGTCGTTGCCATTGCGCGCGGCGCGGACGCCATGTAGATAGGCGACAAAATTTCGGTACCAGAACCTGCCCCGCCGTCGCGGCGCATACAGCAAGGAAGAGGAACTCAATCATGCGCGTTTACTATGACCGCGATGCGGACGTGAACCTGATCAAAAGCAAAAAGGTCGCCATTTTCGGCTATGGCAGTCAGGGTCATGCCCATGCCAACAACCTTAAGGATTCAGGCTGCGAGAACGTGGTCGTGGCGCTGCGCGCCGGCTCCGGCTCCGCGCCGAAGGCCGAGGCCGCGGGCTTTCAGGTCATGACGCCGTCGGAAGCGGCTGCCTGGTGCGACCTTGCCATGGTGCTGACACCGGACGAAGGGCAGGCGGCGCTATGGGAAGACGATCTGCGCGACAACATGCGCGAGGGCACGGCCATCGCCTTTGCGCACGGCCTCTCCATCCATTTCAACCTGATCGAGGCGCGGTCGGACATGGACGTCTTCATGATTGCCCCCAAGGGTCCGGGCCACACGGTGCGGTCGGAATATGTGCGTGGCGCCGGCGTGCCATGCCTGGTCGCGGTTGACCAGAATGCCTCCGGCAACGCGCTCGAGATCGGGCTCAGCTATTCCTCCGCCATTGGCGGCGGCCGCGCCGGCACCATCGAGACCACGTTCCGGGAGGAATGCGAGACCGACCTGTTCGGCGAGCAGACCGTGCTGTGCGGCGGCGTCGTCGAGTTGATGCGGGCCGGCTTCGAAATCCTCGTAGAGGCCGGCTATGCGCCTGAGATGGCCTATTTCGAATGCATGCACGAGATGAAGCTGATCGTCGATCTGATCTATGAGGGCGGCATCGCCAACATGGATTATTCGGTGTCCAACACGGCCGAATACGGCCAATACGTGACCGGCCCGAAGATCATTGATGAAGGTACCAAAGATAATATGCGCCAGGCCCTGAACCGCATTCAATCGGGCGAATTCGCGGCCCAATGGATGCTGGAAAACAAGGTCAACCAAGCCTCGTTCAAGGCCATGCGCCGCCGCTCGGCCGAGCATCAATCGGAAGAGGTGGGTGAAAAGCTGCGTGCCATGATGCCTTGGATCGCCGAAGGCCGCCTGGTGGACAAGGAAAAGAACTAGGCCGCCAGCAGCGGACCGCAGCCATCAGCCCCGCCCTGGAATTCCAGGACGTGGCTGATTTGTCGCTGCCTGTGCGACCATTGGCTGTTGCCGCCGTCGTGTGTTCCCTGCTGTCCGCCGGCACGGGCGCCGCAGCCGACGAAAGGCCGTGGCTGGCAACACAGGACCCTGACGTGAACCTCTCCGAGGTTGCAGAGGCGAGCGCCCGGCCGGATCAACTGCATGACGGCTGGCAGGTCTCTACGCTGGAGGCCGAGGGGGTCAATGCTATTCCGATCGCCGTGTTGTTGAAACGTATCCGCATCGGCCACTATGTGGACATCAATGGCCTGGTATTGGTGCGCAATGGCAAACTGCTGAGTGAGGCCTATTTCGGCACCTACGAATCCCGGACCCCCGGCAAAATCAAACAATACAACCGCGAAGTGCTGCATGAGACCCGGTCATCCTTCAAAAGCGTCACCGGCCTTCTCGCCGGCATCGCCATCGAAGAGGGGCTCGTGAAGCTCGATGAGCCGGTGATGCCCCTAATCGCCGACTACCACATCCTGGAAAAGGCAGATCCGCGCAAACAGCGGATGACCATCCGCCACCTGCTGGAAATGGCGTCTGGCTTTGATTGCTCGGAGATGCCCGGCGCCAGTCCTTCGCGGGAAAGCCAGTTGTTGAACAAGACGAACATGGTCCGCTCACATGCCGAATTGGCGATGGCGGACGAACCCGGCGCCACGTGGCGCTATTGCTCGACCAATCCCATGCTGTTTGGTTTTGCCCTGGAGGCGGTCCTTAAACGCCGCGGAGGCGGCCCCCTGAAGGATTACATCGACATCCGGCTGATGGCACAGCTGGATATCAGCCGATATCACACCGGGTTCTCGCCGAAAGGCCTGATGTTCCTGCACGGCGGCCAGAAGATGCGGCCCCGTGATATGGCAAAATTCGGACAACTCGTCGTCTCGGGCGGCCTGTGGCGGGGGAAACAAGTGGTCCCGGCCCGTTGGATAGACGCGATCCGTTCACCGGGCCGGCCCACCCGATGGTCGTGGACTGACTCCGTATCGTCCGCGCCGGAGATGCGGCGCCAATCCCGCTATCAGTATCAATGGTTTCAGACACTCATGCCCCATCGGACGGGCGATGTGGTGCTGTATCACTCCTGGGGCAACGGCGGCCAATTTGTCATCGCGATTCCCGATCTAGATCTGGTGGTCACGACCACTGCCGCCAATTACGGCGCGAAGAGAGTAGAAAAACAAAAGCAGATCTTCCACATGCTCCACAAATACATCCTCCCCGCCGTCCGCTAGCGCAGGGCGTGTTCAATGGAGCGCGCGACCATGCACTGAAGCCCATAAGTTGCTCTAGGCCGCCGCGATGGCGATCCGGTGGGCATCTTTCGTACTATTGAGGGTCGACAACACATGTGTGAGAGTTTCGGTTTCGCAGGAGGAAAGGGAGACAGATGATGAGCGACAACGGCGAACATATTATCGCCCGGGATCGGGCCCGCATGGCGGCCATGGTGGCGAAGGATTATGACGCCCTGAACGATATGCTCTGCAAGGACTTGGTCTACACCCATTCCTCGGCCCGCCTGGATACAAAGGAGAGCCTGATCGGCAATATGCAGTCGGGCGCGACAGTTTATACCGCCGTGGAAGCATCGGACGTCGTGGCCCAGGACCTTGGCGATGCGGTGGTCTTGTCCGGTCGTGCGGATATCAGCGTGGATATCTCCGGCAGCCCAACCAGCTTCGCCGTGCGTTTCACCGATGTCTATCAGAACCAGGACGGCACCTGGCGCATGGTGGCCTGGCAATCGACCAGGCTACCCGACTGACGGCTCCACCTGATCTGGAAACCGGACCTAGTCGAGTTCAGCCCGACTGATCGGCCCAGCCTCTAATCCACCACCGCCTGATAGGCTGCGACGCGGAGTTCGTTGCGCAGGGGATAGAAGGACGAGGGCAGAAGCTGGGTCATGAGGACGGCGAACATCTCTTCCGCCGGGTCGATCCAGAAGGCGGTGGAGGCCGCACCGCCCCAGAAGTATTCGCCTGTTGAGCGCAGGAGCTGCGTCGTCGCGGCGTCGACAACCACGGCCATTCCCAGGCCATAGCCGATACCTTCGGCGGAGGATTCGCTCCACACCGGTTGGCCCATGGCGGCCATGTCCTTGTTTTCAGGCAGATGATTGAGGGCCATGAACTCCACGGTCTTGCGGCCCAAGATACGATTGCCGTCCAGTTCCCCCTTCTGCAACAACATCTGGCAGAAACGGCCATAGTCGCCGATGGTTCCTACCAGGCCGCCGCCGCCAGAGAAGGTGTCGGGCTCCTGCAGGTAGCGGCTGTCGGTCGGCGCATCCGCCAGCTTCAGGCCGATGCCCTCGGACTTGCGGATGCCCATCTCCTGGGCGCCGATGCCGCCCAGGCCGCCGCCTTCGGACGGTTCATAGCAGGCGGCGAAGCGGCCAATCTTGTCTGACGGCACATGGAAAGCGGTATCGGTCATGCTTAATGGTCCAAAGATCCGATCAGTAAAGAACTGATCCAGCGGCTGGTCGGACCAGACTTCTACCAGCCGGCCCAAAACGTCGATGGAGACGGAATAGCCCCAGCCGGTACCAGGCTGGCGCACAAGTGGCGCCGTCGCGAGGCGGCGGGTGACTTCCGCCAGGTCGGCGCCGCCCTCGGACTGGCGGCTGGGATTGAAGGTGATCTTCTCCTGACGGTAGAACTCTTCGACCGGGGTCGCTTCCATGAACTCGTAAGAGAAACCGGCCGTGTGGGTCATCAAGTGTCGGACGGTAATGTAACTATCCGCGCGCACTGTATTCAGAGCATCCGCTGTGCCGTCCCAGACCCGCATTTCGGAGAATTCGGGGAGGAATTTGGCGATGGGATCGTCCAGCTGGAAGTGCCCTTCTTCGTAGCAGATCATCGCCGCCACTGCCGTGATCGGCTTGGTCATAGAGTAGATGCGGAAAATGGTATCCTCGGTCACGTCCCGGCCCGCTTCCATGTCCATCTGGCCGGCGCAATTGAAATACGCGGTGCCGCCACGTCGGTGCACCATGGCCGACAGGCCCGCCAGGCGGTTGCCTTCCACCTGTTGCTCCATCCACGTGGTCAATCTTTCCAGGCGCGCGGCCGAAAGGCCGACGGATTCAGGGGCCACCAATTGCATGGGATCATACTCCTTTGACGCGACCACGGCGGTCTTGGCCACACGCCGCCCGCCGGTTGCAAGCTCCTAGTTAACCCAAGGGCAAAAACAATGTCCAGAGGACCGGGTTGGTTGGAGGTGATTGCGCGCTTATGTAAAGTGTATGGTTTCGCAGGACGCCGGCAGGCAGGCAGTTGCTGAGAATCTGCTTCGGCCGCGCAAATCCTACTGTGGCATATATATTCCACTTGCGGCAGAAGTCGAATTAGTCGTAATAACTATTTGGAATCGGGCAATAATGCCCGATTGGTTAATTCGGTAACCAAGATATGACGTCTGCCGGTGTCCAATGCCACAATGCCGCCAAATTCCAGGCATATTGATGGTATTCGTCAGTTTTTCTGGTTGCGTCGTTAACTATTCTTAAAGGTTTGGTTCAAGAAAATTGGTTAATGCAACGTTGTTCATGAATTATGACCTTATTGGTCTTTGGAACCGGGGGCGGGCTTAGGTGTTTTCGAAACTATTCGGATTACTTTCGGCGGACATGGCCATTGATTTGGGCACAGCCAACACGCTGGTCTACGTCAAAGGCAGAGGCATCGTCCTGAACGAACCGTCCGTTGTCGCCATCACCACCCGCAAGGGCAAAAAGATGGTTCAAGCGGTGGGCGATGAGGCCAAGATGATGCTGGGCCGGACGCCAGGCAACATCGACGCGATCCGACCCCTGCGGGACGGCGTCATCGCCGATTTCGAGGTGGCGGAAGAGATGATCAAGCACTTCATCCGGAAAGTGCACAATCGCCGTAGTTTCGCTTCGCCTCAGGTCGTCGTCTGCGTGCCCTCGGGTTCTACGGCGGTGGAACGCCGGGCCATTCAGGAATCGGCCGAGAGCGCCGGCGCCCGAAGGGTCTATCTGGTTGAGGAGCCCATGGCGGCCGCCATCGGCGCCGGACTGCCGGTGACCGAACCTACCGGCTCGATGGTCGTCGATATCGGCGGTGGCACCACAGAGGTTGCCGTCCTCTCCCTGGGCGGCATCGTCTATTCCCGCTCGGTCCGGGTCGGTGGCGACAAGATGGACGAGGCCATCATCGGCTATATCCGGCGCACCAACAATCTGCTGGTGGGCGAGGCGACGGCGGAGCGTGTAAAGAAGGAGATCGGCTCTGCCTGCGCGCCGGAGAACGGCGACGGCATTGAAATGACCATCAAGGGCCGTGATCTGATGAACGGCGTCCCCAAGGAGATCATGATCAGCCAGCGCCAAATCGCCGAGAGCATGGCGGAACCGGTGGGCGCCATTGTCGAGGCGGTCAAGGTCGCCCTGGAACACACGGCGCCTGAATTGGCCGCCGACATCGTCGACAAGGGGATCGTGCTGACCGGCGGCGGTGCCCTTTTGGGTAATCTGGATTTCGTTCTGCGCCATTCCACCGGATTGCCTGTCTCCATTGCCGACGAGCCATTGTCATGCGTCGCCTTGGGTACCGGGCGGGTATTGGAAGATATGAAGAAATTCAAGGACAGGGAGGTCTTTGATACAACCTATTAAGGTTGAGGGTTGTGAGTTAGCGCCCTTTACGGCGGCGGCCGCGGGCCGCGCCGCGAAAGGCAAGACGGGCAGGATCGGCAGTGGCGAAGGGGCCAAGACTAAGCACGTTATCCAAAGTAGCCGCGCCGGCGCGGGGCGTGGCCCAGCGCTTTGGCTTGCTGTTGCTGCTGACTGCGGCCGTGGTGCTGCTGGTATTGGGCAAAACCCATGGCGATGCTATCCGCCATCTGCGCGTAATGGCGGTGGAAGCGGTGGCGCCGGTCCTGGAAGTCTTGAGCGCGCCGGTGATATCCGCCCGCCACGCGATCGCCAAAGTCGAGCATTTCTGGCAGACCAATCGGGAAAATGAAGTCCTGCGCGCTCAAGTGGCGCATTTGAGCAAATGGCAGACCATCGCCCGCAATCTTGAGCAGGAAAATGCCGGCCTGCGCGCCTTGTTAAACCCGTCCCACGACCCGGCGCCCATGTTCATTTCCGCCCGCGTGATCGGAGACACCGGTGGCCTGTTTGTGCAATCGGCATTGTTGAATGCCGGAAGGCGGGACGGTGTGGCACCAGGACAGGCAGTGACCACGGGCCTTGGCCTGGCCGGCCGCGTGGTCGAAGTGGGCAACCGCTCATCCCGGCTATTGTTCCTGACCGACTTGAACTCCCGGGTTCCCGTGGTTGTGGCCCACTCCCGTCACCGGGCTGTCCTGGCGGGCGACAACTCCTCACGGCCTAGGCTGACCTTCTTGCCGGCCAATGCCAAGGTCAATCCCGGTGATCGAGTGGTGACATCCGGGCATGCCGGCGTCTTCCCACCTGGCCTGCCGGTCGGCATCATCTCTTCCGTCACCGATGGCGAAGCCCGCATCCAGCCCTTCGTTGATTGGGCCCGGTTGGAATACGTCACGGTGCTGCGCTATCGGGCGGTGCCGGAAGACGATATCGCCCAACGCGAGGCCGTCGAAGAGGGTGCCAGAAGGCGCCGCGCCGGGGCGTTGGAGCGTTAGGGATGGAACCGTCCCTAAGCACCAGGGTAGCAAATTTCGGCCGGTCGGGCATCCCATTCGCGGTCACCATGACCATGATACTGGTATCGGTGTTGCCCTATGGCTTGCCGAAGTCGTCCCTTGCGGCACCCGTGTTGGCGCTGATTTCTGTTTATTACTGGAGCGTTTTCCGTCCCGAACTGATGCCCGCCGGCGCCGCTTTCCTGTTGGGCCTGACGGTGGACATTCTCTCCGGCGGGCCGCCAGGCCTGAACGCCTTCGTGTTGATCCTGGTGCACTGGGCCGCCTCCGGCCAACGCCGTTCACTGGCCGGCAAATCCTTTGCCGTCGGCTGGCTCGGCTATCTGCTGATCGCTGCCGGTGCCGCCGTCATTAATTGGTTCATCGCGACGCTGTTTCATGCCGCGGTGATCGAGTCCGTACCGCTTCTTGTCAGCCACGCCATCGGCACCGCGGCCTATCCCTTGGTGGCGCTGTTTCTGGCCCGGCTGCAGCCCATGACCCGTCCAGCCTGAGATCCGCCATGGATCGGGATGGCAATCGACACAAGATATTTGGCCGGCGGGCGGCCCTGCTGGCGGGCGGCAAGCTGACCCTGGCCGCAGTCCTTATGGGCCGGATGTACTACCTGCAAGTTCTGGAATCCGATCAATACCAGATGCTGGCCGAGGAAAACCGCATCTCCATGCGCCTGTTGGCCCCGCCGCGGGGCTTGGTGGTGGATCGCTTCGGCCAGGAATTGGCCTCGAACCGGCAGAACTACCGCGTTGTTTTGATAGCGGAACAAACGAACGGAGTTGCCGAGACCCTCGACCAACTGGCCCAGTTTATTCCAATCAATCCCCACCAGCGTCGCCGGGTCCTGCGCGAGGTCAAACGCAAACGACCCTTTGTGCCCATCAAAGTGGCGGAGAACCTGACCTGGGAACAGTTCGCCCGCATCAATGTCATGCTGCCCGATCTGCCCGGCGTGCAGCCGGACGTGGGCGAAGGCAGGCATTATCCGACGGGCGTGGACACGGCCCATATCGTGGGCTACGTCTCCTCTGTTTCCGAGGCCGAGCAGACCGGAGATCCTTTGCTGGAACTGCCCGGCTTCAGAATCGGCAAGAACGGCATCGAAAAGGTCTACGACGAGATCCTGCGTGGCAAGGCCGGCAATTCCCGGGTCGAAGTGAACGCCTACGGACGCGAGATCCGCGAATTGGCGCGTCAGGACGGCCAGCCGGGCGACGACGTCGTTCTGACCATCGACGCCGAATTGCAGGAAAAGATCTCCCGCCGCCTGTCTGACGAGAGCGCCGCGGCGGTGGTGATGGATATCCACCAGGGCGAAGTCCTCGCCATGGTCTCCTCTCCCAGCTACGACCCCAACGCCTTCAACCTGGGCATGTCCACAAAGGCCTGGCGGGATCTGGTACAGCATCCACGCAAACCGCTGATCAACAAGGCCATCGCGGGACAGTACCCGCCCGGCTCAACATTCAAGATGATCGTCGCCCTGGCGGCGATGGAGGCCGGCGTCGCCGGCCCGGCGCATCGGGTCTTCTGCAACGGCGTGGTCGAACTGGGCAATACCAAGTTCCATTGCTGGCGGCACCGTTTTGGCGGCCACGGCTGGGTCGACATGAAGCAGTCCATCGCACAATCCTGCGACATCTATTTCTATGACCTGGCCCGTCGCCTGGGCGTTGATCGGATTGGCGAGATGGCGCGGCGTTTTGGCTTGGGCACTGGCTTGGGCGTGGAACTGATCGGCGAACAGGACGGATTAGTGCCCAGTAAGGATTGGAAGCTGGCCGTCACCGGTGTGCCCTGGCAAATGGGTGAAACCCTGATCACCGGCATCGGCCAGGCCTATCTGCTGACGACACCGCTGCAATTGGCCGTCATGACGGCGCGGCTCGCCAATGGCGGCTTTGAAGTCTTTCCCAAATTGTCTCGGCAGCTGAACGCCGAGCAACAATCCAGCCCGCCCGGCAGCGCACTGGAGACCGCGCCTGCTGCCGGCAGGGATGGCGCGGTGGAAATGGGCCGGCCGCGTCACATGGGCCTTTCGCCGGCACATCTGCAGATCATCACCGATGCCATGGCCGAAGTCGTTATCGGGGAACGGGGCACGGCAAGAAAGTATCAGTTGGCGCCGGAACTGGGCGTGCAAATGGCGGGCAAGACAGGCACGGCCCAGGTGCGCCGCATATCCAAGGCGGAACGGAAAGCCGGCGGCAAGCTGGCCAAGGAAACGCCGTGGCATGAGCGGGACCATTCACTGTTCACGGCATATGCGCCCCTATCGGCGCCAAGATATGCATCTGCCCTGGTCATAGAGCATGGCGGCTCCGGCACCTATGCCGCCAAGTTGACCCGGGACATTATGGCCGAGGTTCTGCGCAAAGACCCCCTGGCCCACCCCGCCCTGGGCGCGACAACTGAGGCCGGGCGGTTGAGGCGGGAGACCTGAGATGACCCGGACCGGGAGCACGCTGTTATGAGCCTGGGCAGCCCCATGGGGCGGCGGGTCGATCTGACCCTGCTGCAGAAACTGGGACAGATCAATTGGCTGTTGATCATTCTGCTCAGCCTGATCGCTGGCGTCGGATTCGCCATGCTTTATTCCGCCGCCAACGGCAGCATAGATCCCTGGGCCTCGCGGCAGATGATCCGCTTTGGTGCCGGCGTGGCGATGATGATCCTTATTGCCCTGATCGATGTCCGGGCCTGGCTGCGCCATGCCTATCTGATCTATGCCGCCGCCCTTCTGCTGCTGATTGCCGTGGAAGTTATGGGCGTGGTCGGCATGGGGGCGCGACGCTGGGTCGATCTAGGGGTGTTTCAATTGCAACCCTCGGAAATCATGAAGATCGCCATGGTGCTGGCATTGGCACGCTATTACCACGGCTTGCCCATGGAAGAGGTGGGACGGCTGCGCTGGCTGATCGTGCCGATGCTGCTGATCGGGGTGCCGGTCGCCTTGGTCATGCGCCAGCCGGACCTGGGCACGGCGATCCTGTTGCTGGCGACGGCGGCGGCCATGCTGGTACTGGCCGGCGTCAGGCTGTGGAAATTCGCCGTGCTGTTCGGCGCCGTTCTCGCTGCGATCCCCATAGCCTGGCGCTTCATGCTGCACGGCTATCAAAAGGAACGGGTGCTGACCTATCTGGATCCGGAGCGCGACCCCCTGGGCGCCGGCTATCACATCATGCAATCGAAGATTGCCCTGGGATCGGGCGGGCTGTTCGGCAAGGGCTTCATGCAGGGCACCCAGAGCCATCTGGCCTTTTTGCCTGAACGTCAGACCGATTTCATCTTCACCATGCTGGCCGAAGAGTTCGGTCTGTTCGGCTGTCTTGGTCTATTAAGCCTCTATGTGCTGGTTATCGTCTACGGCTACGCCATCGCCCTGCGTTCGCGCAGCCAGTTCGGCCGCCTGCTGGCCGGGGGCATGATCACCACCTTCTTCATTTATGTCTTCATTAATATGGCCATGGTCATGGGCCTGATCCCGGTGGTCGGCGTGCCGTTGCCCCTGGTCTCTTATGGCGGCACGTCCATGATGTCCCTACTGCTGGGCTTTGGCCTGGTCCTCAGCGTCTACGTGCACCGGGACATCACCATTCCCCGCCGGCCCAGCTATGGAAGTTAGAGGGGCAGGGCGGTTGTGTATTTAATCTGCTCCATCGAGAAACTTGAGGAGACGTCGTTGAGGCCGTCGATCTCGATCAAGCGTTTGTAGAAGCTGTCATAGGCCGGCATGTCCGCAACGACGACGCGCAGCAGATAGTCCCAGTTGCCGGCCAGGCGGCTCACTTCCAGCACTTCAGGCATGGCCATCATGGCGCGGGTAAAGCCTTCCAGCCATTCGGCATCGTGGCGCGCGATGCGTAAGTGAACGAACACCGTCAGGCCCAGGTTCAATTGCGCCGCATCCAGCAGGACCACCCGGCCGCGGATGATGCCCGCAGCCTCCAGCTTTTGGATGCGGCGCCAGCAGGGCGTCTGCGAGAGCCCAACCTTCTCGGCGATCAGAGCTACCGATAGGGCGGCATTGGTCTGCAGCAGCTGCAGGATCTTACGGTCGAAGTCGTCCAGACGCATTAACAATTCATCAATAATTCGCCAGCAGAAAATTCTATGTTTTGATATAAAATTAGCAAAAAAATTCATATATTTCCAGAATATGCGGTAATTTTGCAAAAATTTTCCCGGTAGGAAGTACTACATTCCTAGCTGTGATTCCATGTTGCGCAGTTGGGGGACCCTTTCATGGCGCGTATTTCCTTTACCGAGCATCCGGCTTCGGTCGGCGAAACCTATGCCGAGCATTTCACTATGGCGACCGGCTTCGGCGGCACCATGATTTTGGCCGGCCTGGCCTGTCTGTTGCACGGCGTCTTTCCGTTCCTGTTCGAACGCACGGGCAGCAACGCCATTACCGGGCTTTATAAGCGCATGGTCTCCCACAGGGTCGGCGGCAAGGCCCCCCTGCCAGGCGCGGATCTGTCCTTGGGCGGTTAGTGCCGGTTCATCAGAAATCAGGAGATCTTCGCAGTCTCTTGACGAAAGCTATCCGGGCGGACAATTGCTCTTAAAATAGACGGTTCTGATTATCGAGCGGTGCGAAGTGGGTGCCCGGTGTCTTTGTGACCCTGCTGTGGCCGCGACAGCGGCTTGCGCCAGTTGCTGTCGATTACGGCTTCGGGATTCATCTTGGCAACCCGCTTTGGCTGCGGCATCGGCAACGCATTCTGAACTGCCGATTCCTTAGGCAAAAAACGCAGCCAAGATGACGCTGTCCTGATATACCTCCCAACATGACCATGACCGCCGATCCGGCCTTGGTGGTGCCGGCTTCCCGGCGCTTCATCGTCCTCGCCACCGTTTCCGCCGCCACCATGCTTTATGCCATGGCGATCACCATCGCCAATGTGGTGCTGCCGCAGATGCGCGGCGCCCTGTCGGCGACACCGGATCAGGTGGCCTGGGTGATCACTTTCAATCTTGTGGCGACCGCGGTGGTGACGCCCATTTCGGGCTGGCTGTCGAACCGCTTCGGGCGGCGCCGTGTCATGCTCGTCGGCACCATGGGCTTCACTATATCCTCGGTCCTGTGCGGTGTTGCCGACAGTTTGGAAGCCTTGGTTTTTTACCGCATTCTGCAAGGCGCCTTCGGCGCGCCCCTGGTGCCTGTTTCCCAGGCGATCATTCTGGATACTTTTCCGCGCACCCAGCATGCCCTGGCCACCGCCCTTTGGGGCGTGGGCGTGGTCTTCGGCCCTATCATCGGGCCCACACTCGGCGGCACCATCGCGGAGGAGTATAGCTGGCGCTGGGTGTTCTTCATGATCGTGCCCTTTGGCCTCCTCACTTACATGGCAATCTGGGTCTTCATCCGCCGACGCCCCAACCGCCCGCCCGGACCGGCACTGGATTGGGTCGGCTTTCTGGCTTTAGCGGCAGCCTTGGCGGCGTTTCAATTCATGTTCGATAGGGGCCAGCGCAACGATTGGTTCGAATCTCCCGAAACCATCATCGAATGCACGGTGGGATTCCTAGCCCTCTATATCTTCCTGACCCACATCACCACGTCCGACCGGCCCTTCATCCGACCGCAGCTTTTCCTCAACCGTAATTACTGTATCGGCCTGGTGTTGGCGTTCACCTTCGGGATGCTGAATTTTGTTCCCTTGGTCCTGCTGCCCTCGATCCTGCAGGACCTGCGCGGCTATCCGGATTCGACCATCGGCATCCTGCTGGCGATCCGCGGCGCGGGCAACCTGATCTCGTTCCTCCTCGTCATCCGCATGGCGCAATGGAACGTGCATGTCACCCTGACCTTCGGCTTTCTCTGTCAGGCCTTGTCGGGCTGGGCCATATCGCAATACGACATCAACCTGACCTACTTCGGCGTCGCGTGGACAGGCGCGCTGCAGGGCCTCGGGATCGGCATGACCTGGGTACCGCTGACCCTGATCATGTTCTCCACCATAAAGCCGGAATTCCTCGACGACGCCTCCGCCGTCTTTCATATGTTGCGTAACTTCGCTTCCTCTCTGTTCATCTCGATCTCGGTCGCTGTGGTCATCCAGTCCACCTTCATCAACAGCGCCGAATTGGGGGCGCCGCTGTCGGAGTTCTCCAAGGCCCTGACGTTGCCCTGGGTCACGGGAATCCTGGATTTCACCACGCCCCAGGGTCTGACAGTGGTATCCGGCGAGGTCACGCGGCAGGCGGCAATGATCGGCTACATAAACGCCTTTCGCCTGTTCGCCATAGTCTCCATTATTCCCATTCCTTTGATATGGATGGCGCGAATGCCGAAAAACTAGGTGTGCGAATGAATGAGATCACGGTTTATACGGCGCGGGCGGTGCGTACCATGGAGCCTTCCCTGCCCCTGGCCGAGGCGGTGGCGGTACGCGGCGACAAGATCATCGAAGTGGGCAATCTGGAAACCATGCAGCCCTGGTTGCAGGCACATCCGCACAAGGTGGATGACCGCTTCCGCGATCACATCATCATGCCAGGCTTTATAGACCCGCACCTGCACCCGTCCATGGCGGCGCTATTGTTGCCCATGCATTTCACGACGGCCCTGGAATGGCGGCTGCCCTGGCAAGATGTGCCGGCCACGCGGGGGCACAACGAATTCCTGGACCGCCTGAAGGAAATCGATCTCTCCATGGCTGATCCGGACGAACCCCTGTTCGCCTGGGGCCATCATCCCATCTGGCATGGCGAGGTAGACCGCCAAACCCTGAACGGCATATCCGCCAGCCGGCCCATCATCGTTTGGCATCGGGGTTTCCATACCCTGGTGGTGAACGACGCCACAGTGAAATGGATGGGCATGGACGAAGCCGACGGCGAGCGCCATCCCCAAGTCGACATGCCCGCGGGCCGTTTCTTCGAAACGGGGCTATCGCTGGCGTTTCGCTATTTCAATCCCTACACCCTGGCGCCGAAGTGGTTCGAAGGGGGACTGAAGCGGCTGCGCCAGGTGGTTCACCACGGCGGCCATACCACCATCGGCGACATGGCCGCCGGCATGTTCGATCTGGACATGGAATGGGGCGCCCTGGTGAAAGTCCTGGAACAGGATGACACCCCCTTCCGGGTGCAGATGATCCCGCCTGGCATGCCCCTGGGCGGCGGTGCCAAAGACGGTGCCAAACTAATCGAACGGACGGTGGGTCTGCGCCAGCGCAACACCCATCGCCTGCGCTTTTACGACCACGTGAAACTGTTCGCGGACGGCGGCTTCTACGCTGGCCTCATGCAGCTCGGGGAACCGGGCGCCATCGATGGAGAGAACGGCGAATGGATGACGCCGCCGGAAATATTCGAACAAGTGGCACGGGTCTATTGGAATGAGGGATTCAGGATCCACGTCCACTGCTCAGGCGATCTCGGCGTCGAACTGGCCCTGGACACGTTGGAGAAGCTGCAATGGGAGCGGCCCCGTTTCAACCACCGCTTCACCATCGAGCATTTCGGCGTCTCCACGCCGGAACAGGTGCGCCGCATGGCGGATTTGGGTGCCTTGGCCTCGGTCAACATTTACTATGTCCATGAACTGGGTGATGCCTATTGGAAAAACAAACTGGGCCACGAGCGGGCCTCGCAGATGTCGCGCCTTGGCACCCTGGCCCGGCACAACGTCACCACGGCCTTGCATACGGATTTCACAATGGCGCCGGCGTTGCCACTGAATAGCGCTTGGGTCGCGGCGACCCGAGAGAGCGAAGCCGGCCAAGTGATGGGGCCCGAGGAGCGCCTGACGCTGGAGCAGGCCCTGCGGGCTATTACGATAGATGCGGCCTATGTTTTGGGTCTGGAAAACGAAATCGGCAGCATCCGCGCGGGCAAGACTGCGGACTTCACCATTCTGGGGCAGGATCCTTTCGAAGTTGGTGCCGAGAACCTTCGCGAGATACCGATCTGGGGCACCGTGTTCGAGGGCCGGCTGTATCCTATCGAAAACGCCTCATGATCCCGGTAACGGTGATCGGCGGCTATCTGGGCGCTGGGAAGACCACGCTGATCAATCGCTTGCTCGCATCCGATCATGGCCGGCGCCTGGCGGTCCTGGTCAACGATTTCGGCGACATCAACATCGATGCGGAACTGATCACCGCCCATGACGGTGAAACTATCTCCCTCGCCAACGGCTGTGTCTGCTGCACCATCGCCGATGCCCTGGGCGATGCGCTTGATCGGGTCCTTGCCTTGGAGGTGGCGCCAGAACATATCGTTATCGAGGCCAGTGGCGTCGCCAACCCAGCCAAAATCGCCATGTACGGCCAGGGTTGGCCAGGCCTGCGACTGGATGGGGTTGTCGTCCTGGCGGACGGCGAGAGCGTGCGCGCGCAGGCTTCTGATAAGTTCGTCGGCGCCACAATCCGTCAGCAATTGGCGGCGGCTGACCTTCTGATCTTGAACAAAATTGATCTGTTGTCCGTATCAGAAAGGGAAGCTGTTCGGACCTGGCTGACGGATGATGCCGCGGACGTCGGCATTCTAGACGGACAGTTCGGTGATGTTCCTGCGATGGTTCTCCTGGGCCGATATGCAGGCGCGGCACGATTCCAACCGGTAACGGTCGAACATGCCAACTTTAAGGCGGTGCCGTTTCAAAGTATTCGGCCCATGGACCGCAGCCGACTAGAGGCGGGCATGTCCAAATGGCCGAGTATTGTCCTTCGGGCCAAAGGATGGGTCTATCTGCGTGATGATCCCGGTCACATCTACTACCTGCAATCGGTCGGGCGCCGCCGAACACTGGAAAAAGGGGCGGCCTGGGATGACCGGCAGCCTGAAACACAACTGATTTTGATTGGAGCGGCACCAACGTTTGATCCATCATGGTTGCATGAAACTCTGTCGTCGGCTTGCACTTGAAGGATTGGCCGGCGCAAAAGGCACCAAAACAGAACGAGGCGAGGAGATAGTGGCATGACCCTGAGAATCAACGACGAAGCGCCCAATTTCACGGCGGAAACAACGGACGGCACCATTAACTTCCATGACTGGATCGGCGATGGCTGGGCCATCCTGTTCTCACACCCCAAGGACTTCACCCCGGTCTGCACAACGGAATTGGGCTACATGGCCGGACTGAAGCCGGAATTTGACAAGCGCAACTGCAAAATCATCGGTCTTTCGGTGGATCCGGTCGATAACCATTCCGCATGGGCCAAGGATATCGAAGATGTCCAGGGTCATGCCGTGACATATCCCATGATCGGCGATACCGATCTGGCGGTTGCCAAGCTTTATGAAATGCTGCCCGCCGATGAATCCGGTACTTCGGAAGGGCGTACCCCTGCGAACA
This sequence comes from uncultured Rhodospirillaceae bacterium, assembly GCA_964344935.1. Classification (GTDB taxonomy): domain Bacteria; phylum Pseudomonadota; class Alphaproteobacteria. Next base: position 1,511,859 of record CAYFPL010000001.1, on the reverse strand, counting down.
ACGCGACGGTACGTACAGTCTTTCTGATCGGGCCGGACAAGAAGATCAAGCTGTCCCTGACCTATCCCATGAGCACGGGACGCAATTTCGATGAAGTGCTCCGCGTTTTGGATTCCTGCCAGTTGACGGCCGAGCATCAGGTGGCCACGCCGGTGAACTGGAAGAAGGGCGAGAACGTCATCATCGTTCCAGCCATCTCCGACGAGGACGCCAAGGCGAAGTACCCCGATGGCTGGGAGGCGCCGAAGCCATATCTGCGCTACGTTCCCGACCCCAGCTGATACGACAAACCGACGGGCAAAATGGTGCGGCCGGGACGGGTGGCTTGCGACCCGTCCCGGCGTTCGCGCACGAAAAATTCATGGAATTTCACGATATGTAAAGATTGTTGCGGGCAAGTTGCACTCACGAATACTACGCTCGAAATTGATAGCTCCCGAGAGTTGCAACATGACCGTGACCGAGGCCAGCGCCGCGCCAACCGCCGATGTAACCCAAGCAGAAGACACGCCGCCCGAATTCAAAAAGGGTTTGAGCGTATCCGCCAAGTTGATGATGGCGTTCGGAACCTGTACCGCCCTGACAGTTGTCATGGGTTTGGTGAGCTGGCTCGGGGTCAACAACATCGGCAAAAAGTTGGATGCCATTACCGCCGATGGCATGCCTTTGATCTCGGCAGCGCTTGATCTTTCCCGGGAAACCGCGAACCTGACAGCGGAAGCCCCGAAGCTGGTGGCCGCCGCAACGGAACAGGACCGCAAGGCGGTGCAGGGGCGTCTGGATGGCATTCTAGCGCGGGTAATGGAAACCGTCGCTCGCTTCAAGGAGAATGAGGCGAAGGCCGAGGTGCAACTGGTATTGGGGGATTTGGCGGCCTCCATCGCGGCCATGAATGGCGTTGTGGAGCGGCGCAATGGACTACGTCTGCAGATCGAAAATCTGAACCAGGAAGCCGACGCCATAACGGCGGAATGGCTGGAACGCCTTGTTGACACCAAGGACCTGACGAGCGGCGGTATGATGCTGATTGGTGAAGCGTTCCTGCAGCACATTGAGGCGGCCAAGGACCTGGCACAAGCGCGGGAAATGCTGGAAATGGGGGTCGGTGTGGCAATGGCCCGCGTGCAGCCCTTCAGTCACGCTGCCGATGCCGTGAGTGCCGCCAGCCAGCAACAGGCGCTGGTCAGACAATTGCAGAACGCCCAGACCCTGGAACAGCTTGCCGCTGTTGAATCGGTCTTCGCCGAAGTCATGAACAACCTCTATATCGCGACCGACGGCCTCAAGGAGCACGATGAAACCCTCGATTTCGAGGATCTGATCAAACGTACAAATGACGTAGTGAGCGGCGAAAAGGGTTTGCTGGCTCTGCGCAAGGCCTGGATTGCTCTCTCGACCGAGGCCAAGGGTCTGATCGCCAAGCAGCAGGGTCTGTCGGCGAAACTGACGGATCAGGTGGGCGCCATGGCGGCCGCTGCCGAAACGGAAATCGGTACAAGAAGTGGCGAAGCCGAGCGGACCATGACGCTCACATGGAAATTCGCTCTGTTGTTGAGCGTGATCGCGATCGTCGCTGCCGCGCTGATCGCCGTCGTCTATGTGCGCGGCCGGTTGGTTCGCCGCCTGACGCATCTGAAATACATCATGGAAGAGCTGGCCGGTGGCAATCTGGAAGTCAGGGTGCCGCGAGACGGACATGATGAGATCACTGCCATGGCACTGACCTTGCGGGTGTTCCGCGAGGCCCAGAAAGAGGTCGTAAAGGCTTCAGAACGCCGTCAGCGTGATCGGGATGAGGCCGCAAAGCGCCGGCAGGCGGAAATGGCGGCCCTGGCCGACCGTTTCGACGAATCCGTCGGTGGCATCACCTCCAACGTGGCGAAGTCGGCCGCCAGCGTGCGGCAATCGGCGGAATCCCTGACCGGCGTCGCCAACACTGCCGTGAGCGAAAGCAACGAAACCGCCAAACTCACGGAACAAGTGGGTGGCTATATGCAATCTGTCACCTCGGCCACGGACGAGATGTCCTCGTCCATCAAGGAAATCTCCCTGCAGGTTCAGCAATCGGCGGAAACAGCTCAGGAAGCGGTAAACCGGGCGAAACAGACGGACCAGGAAATCTCCCGCCTGTCGCAAGCAGCCGAGGATATCGGCGGTGTCGTCCAGGCCATTTCCGAGATTGCCGAACAGACCAATCTGCTGGCCCTGAACGCAACTATCGAGGCGGCCCGGGCCGGCGATGCGGGCAAGGGCTTCGCCGTCGTCGCCTCGGAAGTGAAATCCTTGGCCAACCAGACCGCGACGGCCACAGAAGATATCGCCCGACAAGTCGAGGCCATGCAAAATACAACGTCGACCGCTGTCGCCTCTGTGGCGGAAATCGGCGAAATTGTTGCCCGCGTGGATAACATTGCCAGCGCCATTGCCGCTGCCGTCGAGGAGCAGGCCACGGTGACAGGCGGTATCGCGCGCGATATCGGCGATACCTCTGCCGCATCCGATGATGTCTCGCGGAAGATCGGCTCCGTGGCCTCCGCCGCCGGTACGACCGGCGAGGAAGCGGCGACGTTGCTACAGGCTTCCGGGCAGTTAGAGGAACTTTCGACGACGCTGCGACAGGAAATCGACCGCTTTATCGGGTCCGTACGCGAGGCTGCCTGAAGCCACGGCCGCCCGGCGACATCCGGCGAAACTTCAATATCAGTTAGCTAGCCCAAAACCCGGCGGCCTATCGCCTGCGCGCTGGAACAATTCGAATGCTCCAACGCCGGATTGGCTGTGCCTACGCGGCGTTACAGCAAAATAGTTTCAATTTTCATTAAACATCGGTACTCTCGGAGTCCTTTTGGAGGTTGTCTGGGAAGAATCAGGTAACAAATTCTGTCTTTCTGTCCTAAATCGGGGGATTTCACATGTTAAGACTCGCACTTTGTGGCGCCATCGCGGCGACCGCTTTGCTGGCCGCGCCGGTTGGCATTTCGTCGGCGGACGCCAAGGTTTACAATCTTCGTTATGCCGATATCGGACCGCCCCGCGGACCGCGCGCCGCGGCCCTGATGTGGTGGGCCGATGAATTGAAGAGCCGTTCAGGCGGCGATATCAATATCAAGTTTTTCTGGAGCCAGTCCCTGGTCAAGGGCAAGGCGACCATGAAGGCGGTGGGTTCCGGCCTCTCGGATATGGGTTCGGTTCTTGGCATCTATACGCCGGCTGAATTCCCGGTTTGGAACTACTCAAACACGCCGTTCCTGCACAAGGATGCTTGGATCGGCATGCGCACATGGTTCGAACTGCGCCAACAAAATGCAGATTTGCGCAAGGAAACCGACCGGCAAAACATCACCATCCTGGCCAACAACACGGCCGGTCCGGTGCATTTGCTTATGGCCAAATCGCCTGTGAAGTCCATCGCCGAATTGAAGGGTAAGAAAATCCGTACAACGGGTGGTTGGACCCATCTGTTCAAGGCCCTGGGCGCCGTGCCGGTGAAGATCGGCTTTGGTGAACTCTACGCAGCCCTGGACCGCGGCACCATTGACGGCACCGTCAACTACACGCCGTTCGTCAAATCCTACAAACATTACGAAGTTGCGAGCCATCTGACGGAAATCAGCATGGGTCAGGTGCTGGGTTATGGCATCGGGATCAACACCAAGACCTTGAACGGTATGCCGAAGAAATTGCGGGATATCATGGTTCAAACATCCAATGAGTACATGGATGTCTATGCCAAGGGGTACATGGAAGATTCCGTGCAGGCCAAGAAGCAACTGACGGCTGGTATCGACGGCAGAAAGGTGCAGTTCCACCAATTGAACGCCGGCGAGCGTGAGAAAATGGAAGCGGCATCTGCGGTCTTCAAGAAAGAGTGGATTGCCAAAGTCACCAAGAAAGGCGTCGATGCCGAAGCTTTCATAGCTCAGTTCGATGCCATCCGCGCCAAATACGCGAAGATCGTCGCGGACAAAGGCTATCCTTGGGAAACCACGAACTAAGCGTGGTCATCGCATTCTAGAAGGGCGGGGTTTCGGCACATAGCGTGCCGGAACCCCGCGATTTTATTTTGAAGATTCTTGATTGGATTGATCGCGCAACGGTCGTCATTTCAGTTGTCGGCCTAGTTACCTTAATGCTGTTGGTTTGCGTTTCGGTTTTGGGCCGGTACTTTTTTTCCATGCCGATCCCGGACGATTTGGTGTTCAGCGAATTCCTGATGGTCTTCGTGGTGTTTTTGCCGTTGAGCGCGGTACAGGCATCGCGGGAGCATGTCTTCGTCACCATCTTCACGGAATGGATGTCCAATGCCCGCAAAGTGGTGCTGGAGACTTTCGGCGTCTTGGTCGGTCTGATCGCCTTTGGTATCATCTGTGTCGCGGTCTATTCCGACTTCAGCGAATCCTGGGAGTATCAATCCTATGTGGACGGGCCATTGGAACTGTTGGAATGGCCGCCGAAATTCGTTCTGTTCTTTGGCATCGCTCTTTTCGTGATACGCCTCGTGGTGGATTTGGTGCAATCCGTCAAAGGCATCATGGATGGCACCGCCACGGCGACACGGTCCGAGGAAGACCGCGTCTTGGAAGCCGAACTATAAGATAGTCAGGTAAAACATGGATCCGTTTCTGCTAGGAATGCTCGGCCTGGGCGCTATGCTCGTCCTCGTCGCGCTTCGCGTACCCATCGCCTTCGGCATGGCCATTGTCGGCTTCGTCGGAATGATTTTCGCCGTTGGCTGGCCGGAGGGCAGTGAATTCGATTTTGAGCGCGGCTGGGATGCCGCCTTCGCCTATGCGGCAGTGGAGCCATTCTCCTTCATCGCGTCGTTCCCGATCGTCGCCGTACCTTTGTTCTTGTTGATGGGCTATGTGGCCTTCCACGCCGGTTTTACGCGCGACATTTACGATACCGCTCGGGTCTGGATGTCACGTCTGTATGGCGGGCTGGCAATGGCCTCTGTTGCCGGCTGCGCCATGTTCGCCGCCGTTAGCGGCTCGTCCCTCGCCACCGCCGCCGCCATGGGTAAACTTGCGGTGCCGGAAATGCTTCGTCACAAGTATGACCCCGGCATGGCCACCGGTGTTGTGGCGGCCTCCGGCACCTTGGGTTCACTGATCCCGCCATCAATTTTGATGATCTTGTACGGCATCTTCACCGAGGAATCGGTGGGCCAGTTGCTCATGGCCGGCTTGATCCCCGGTATTCTCTCCGCCGCCATCTACATGCTGATGGTCTGGATCCGGGCCAAGATCAACCCTGAGCTGGCACCCCGTGCCGAGGGCACGACGTGGGGCGAACGGATCGTCGCCTTGAAGGGCACCTGGTCCATATTGGTGCTGTTCGTCATCGTCATGGGCGGCATCTATTCGGGCATCGTGACGCCGACCGAAGCGGCGGCCGCCGGTGCCGCAGGCGCCTGGATCCTGGGCTTCCTGGCCCGGCGCTTGAACAAGGAGAACAGCCGCGATTCCCTGGTGGAAACGGCGCGCCAGTCGGCGAATATCTTTGCCCTGGTGCTCGGCGCGAAGATTTTCGTTGGATTTATCGCCTTGACCGGCGTCGCGGCGGGATTGACGGAATGGGCCGGCACTTTGGATGTGCCCCCCATCATGATCTTAGTATCCTTGTCGTTGATCTATATCGTCCTTGGCACCTTTATGGACCCATTGGGCATGATGCTGCTTACCTTGCCGGTGGTCACGCCTGTGATCCAGGAACTGGGCTATGACTTGGTCTGGTTCGGCGTCATCATGGTGAAGTTCCTGGAGATCGGATTGATCACACCGCCGGTGGGCTTGAACGTCTATATCCTAAAAGGGGTGGTGGGCGACGCGGTGCCCTTGGAGACCATATTCAAGGGCATCCTTTGGTTTTTGGCCATGGATATCCTCACCCTGGCCGTCCTGATCGCCTTCCCCGAGATCAGCCTATGGCTACCCACGTTGTTACTGCGATCATAGCGCGAAGGTAACCGAACAAAAATGGGCGCGCCGGTATCGCCGGCGCGCCCATCCTTTTGCCGCGAGCTTTTTTAGAGCCGGTAGTCCCGGCTGATCGTGGTCCGTTCCCGTTCACCTTCCAGATAATAGACATCCATTTGGCCGAAGCCCTTGACGTCGTGCATGCCGCGATCATCGAGAATGAAGTCGTCGGCGATCAGGTCAAATGTCTCCGATGATACCGTGATGCGCATGGACTCCGAGAGGCCTTCCATACGGGCAGCCATGTTCACGCCCGGGCCGAAGATGTCGTAAACATACTTTTGAATGCCGACGATGGAGCCGATTACCGGTCCCGTGGCGATGCCGATGCGGCAATTCCAGGTTTGCGCATGGGCCGCATTGCGCCGATCCAGATAGCGGCGAATACGCAGCGCCACGCGGGCGATGTCGGCGGCGTGTTCGGGACTGGCTTCGGGAAGGCCCGAGACGGCCATATAAGCATCGCCCATGGTTTTGATCCGCTCGCAGCCAAACATTTCGACGATGCGGTCAAAGGCGGAATAGATGTCGTTCAGTTCGGAAACCAGTTCGCCGGGCTCCCGGCTGATAGCCATTTCGGTGAAGTCCACGAAGTCCAGCAACATGATTGTGGCATTCTCGTAACGCATTGGCGTCACGGTGCCGTAATCCTTCATCTCCTCGTAGACGGAGCGGGGCATGATGTTCAAAAGCAGCTTCTCGACCCGGTCCTTTTCCTTTTGCAGTTCCCGGGTATTGCGCTCGCTGACCTCGGAATAGGACTCGAGCATGTACTCGGCCCGCTTCTGCGCCGTCATGTCCCGGCACTCTACCACCGCATATTCGCCGTCGCCATCGAACGGGCGCATGGCGATTTCTAGAAAGGTAGAGCGGGCACCGTCGCGTGTTTCGATACTTTGGCGATAGGCGCGATTGTTCTTGATCCTGTCGCGGGCCCGGTCGGCCTTAAATTCTTCCAGCCGTTCGCTCAAAGGGCCGTCCGCATCGCCTTGGGGAGGCACCCATTGAAAAAACCTCCCGTTCTCGAAAACGATACGCCAATCCTCCAAAGCGACCACCGCGACGCCGGTTTCCAGATCCCGGAGCACTTCGTTAAGCTTTTCCTGCGGCAGGGCGCCAGGAATGACTTCGCTTACTTTCTTTATGTCGGCAGCGTCTGTCATGACATCTCTCCTGACTCCCATAATAACAAACCTCCGCCCCTAATGCTTGACGATAAAGTTGGCTCGGTTGTTGAAATTTTGCACAACTTCTTTGACATCATCATCGTCGAGATCGAAATCCTCCAGGGTTTCCTGGAGCAGCTCCATCATTTCGTCAAATTCAACGCGGCTGATGTCGAAACGGGCGTGGGCACGCTCCAACTCCTGATTGGAAAAACTTGCAGGCCCGCCCATCAGCGATGCGATGAACTTGGTCTGATGGTCGATCTGCCGGCGCATGTCGATACTCTCGAAATAGTGGCTCAACGATGGGTTATCGAGAACCTTGTCATAAAATGCCGTGACGACCTTGTTGATAACGGCAAAGCCGCCATAGCGTTCAAACGTGGATTTTGTCATTTGCTGCCCCCACTTCGTGTTGTTCGGATTATTGGATGCTGGCGCTCGGCCGAATCCGAAAAATAAAATCAAGACATGCCCATGCCCCGTGATCACCGACAAGTTTCAATCTAGCAACAGGGCATGTCTGTTTGGTGTCTGCGATCGTGTTGAATTGTTTCAATTGTTTCAGGCTAATGATAGAGCGTGAAGCACCATATGCCGACATATTTGCACCTGACCAGACTTTCGGGCGCCTTCGTATATGTACTGTTTCGTGGAAGTCAGGCCGGGGCGTAGGTGTAGCCCATGCCGCGCACGGTCTTAATCACCTGGGGTTTGCTGGGATCCTGTTCAATTTTGCGCCGCAGTCGAGCGATGCGAATATCAATGGACCTATCGAACGGTTCCCAGCTTTTGTGATGGGCGAATTCGAGTAGCTGGTCCCGGGTCAGCACCCGGTTCGGCCGTTCCAGGAAGGCGCGCAGCAGATCGTATTCCATGGCAGTAATGGCGATTTCATCGCCGTCCTTGTCAAACAGGCGATGGGAATCGAGATCCAAATGGCAACTGCCGACGCGAACGCGCTGCTTGGGCGTAGCGGCAATTTCCGCCGTGCCCGAGTTCAATCGCGTGCGGCGTATGACGCTTTTCACCCTTGCGTACAGTTCACGCAGGTCGACCGGTTTGGAGAGGTAGTCGTCGGCGCCCATTTCAAGGCCGACAATCCGATCGGTGACGTCATTGGCGGCGGTCAGCATGATAATGGGGACGTCCGAGCTTTCCCGGATAAAACGCGCCAGGCTCAAGCCGTCTTCACCGGGCATGGAGATATCCAGGATGATCAGGTCAATGGAATCCCCGGACGCGACTATTTCCCGCAGAGAAGGGCCACCGGTGGCTGGCGTGACGCGGAAATTCTTGATTTCCAGGTATTCCCGCAAAGTGTCACGGATCTCCTGTTCGTCGTCCACGACTACGATATGGTCCATGTCACTCATGTCTTCAGTCCCCCGGTCCCTGAACCCTTGGCCAAGCTAGCCGCGGCGCATCCTATACCAGCGACCGGCGGCAACAGCCATTTTACGGAGGAACGCAGCAATCTTGTCCTGCGCGTCCACATAAGGGTCGATGGTCTTCATGGCATAAATGCCCCGGCCGCCAACCTGTATGGGGCCATTCAAAGTTGCAAAATACATCTCTTCGCCCTCCAATATCAACGTGGCGCGGCATCTCATTATCACTGCGCCCTGATTAAGCTGAGGCCAATTTGGCAGGCTTGAATGTCAGGTATGTGTCGAATGGACCGGCGAATTGTTTCAATTGTTTCAGTGCAGCCGTTTCAGGGGTCCGGCCCCATCCAAAATGCGCAAAATCAACTCCCGCACGTCACTGGGAGTAATGGGCTTTTCGACGTATGGCCGGCCCGATTCCCTTAGGAATTCGTCCATATCCTTGCTCAAGGTGTCGCCGGTTAGGAAACCGATGCGGTCCAAATGCGGCGAATTATCCTCCTGCATTCGCCGGAACAGGGCCGGGCCGTCCAATTCCGGCATGCGCAGATCGCTGAGGACGATGTCATAGGCATGCTCTTTGGCGAGCGCCAGGCCGGCCTTGCCGTTGTTGGCGATGGTGGTGTCGTGGCCGTCGATTTCCAATATGTCGGCGACCAGTTCGGCGACGCTTGCCTCGTCATCGATGATCAGAATGGATAACCGCGCCGGCCCCACATCAACGATGCCTTGTGCTTCGATGCCGACCCAATCGCCGGCCACCGCCGGCAGGCGCATGACGAAAGCCGCGCCTTCGCCCGGCGCGCTTTCCAGTTTGATCCGACCGCCATGTGATTGCAGGATGCGATGGCAGAGCGCGAGGCCGATGCCGGTGCCGTCGCCGACTTCTTTGGTTGTGAAGAAGGGTTCGAAAATCCGGCGGCGAATATCGTCGGGTATGCCGGGGCCGTTGTCTTTGATCTTCACGACCACCTCATCTTCAGTCTCCCGGTATGATGTGGTCATGGTCAAGCGTCGGGGCCCGTCAATTTCCCGCAATGCCTGTTCGGCGTTGACCATCAGGTTGATAAAGACCTGCACGATCTGGTCCGTGTCCACCAGGACATCCGGCAGGCCTTGGGCCAGGTTACGTCCGATCTTGATGTCGGACGCGCGTAGGGAATAGCCGGCCACTTCCAGCGCCAGTTCCAAAAGGTCGTTAACATTGGCAGCGCTGCTCTCGCGCGGTTGCTGGCGGGCCATGGACAGGAAGGTCTTGACGATGCGGGCACAGCGGTCGGCGGAGGCGACGATCCGTTCCGCCCGCGCCGCGATGGCGGGGTCCTCGGCTGTTTCCTGTAGCAACAGGGCCTGGCCCACGACGACCGAAAGCGGGTTGTTCAATTCGTGTGAGACGCTGGCCAGCAGTTCACCCATGGCGATCATCTTTTCGCTGACGTGAAGGACCTCTCTCTGGCGCACCATTTCCTGTTCCAGGGCGCGGTATTCGGTCAGATCCAGGATCGCCGAGATCATGATTTTCTCGCCCTTGTTTTCCACCATACGCCCTGAATAGGAGGCCCAGAACTTCTTGCCCTCGCCGTCGATGAACTGAATGGTGCGGTCCTGGACCAGGCCTTTTTCCTGCAACTCCTCCCAAATTCCATCCCGATCACTCTTGTCGACCCAATAGTCCCGGGCGACCATGTTGGAATGCTCCATGCCGCGCTTGAACAGTTTCTTCGAGGCAGGGCTTTCATAAAGAATGATGCTGTCGTGGCCCCGGCTGACGGTTATTGGTGCCGGGCAACTCTCGAGAATTTGCCGGACCGAGGCTTCGCTCTCGCGCAAGGCCCATTCCATCTCCTTACTCTTGGAAATATCGGTCAAGGTCACGACGGTGCCGCCCTGGCGCGTCGGCTGCGAGGAATACTGGAACCAACGGCCGTCGCACTGTTTGTATTCGAAACCGAAATTGGCGCTGCCGCTTTGCCGGTCGGCGATGTGTTTGTTGACGAAATCATCGATTTCATCCGGATTGCCGAAGTATTGCCCGCGTTCGGCGCCGACGCGGATCAGATCCTCGAACAGCAAGCCCGGCTGGACGATATCGGCGCAAATTTCATTGAAATCCCGATATCGGCTGTTGCACAGAACCAGCCGGTCATCGCCATCAAACAAGGCGAAGCCTTCAGACAAGGATTCGATGGCATCCTCCAAAGTCTCGTTGGCCCGTGTCAGAGCCGTTTCCCGCTCCTGCTGCTCCGTCAGATCGAGGATTGAGGTGATGTGGACCTCGCGTCCCTCGTGCATGATCAGTCTGGAATTGCAGGATATCCAGTAGTACGAGCCGTCGCTGCGTTTGTAATGAATGGGCCGATTGTGCAATTCCCCGGTGCGCCGCAGATCGGATAAGAACTGTGCCCGGTCATTGGGGTCGGCATAGAGGTCCTGTACCTTAAACTCCGCGTCCGAATGCGGATCCCGCCCGAACATCGTGGATGCGGCGGGACTCTCGTACAAAACCCTGCCGGTTTCCACGTCGACCAGGATGACCGGCAGCGGATGGCTTTCAACCAGCATGCGGAAATGTCGCGCGCTTTCCCGCAACTCCCGTTCCAACTCCTTGGCCTCGGTGTTTTCCGAGAGCGTGACGACCATGCCTCCCTGACGTGTGGGACGCTTGGAGCACAGGAACCATCGGCCGTCGAGCTGGGTGTACTCGTAGTTGAGCATGGTCTTGCCTTGCAGGCGGACCGCGTGATGGTTCTGAATGAACGCCGCCATTTCCTCGTCATTCTCGAAATATTTGTCCCGCTTGGCGCCGGTTCGAACCATGTCTTCCCACCGCATGCCCGGTTTGATCATGTCCTCGCAGGGCCAGTTGTAATCCACATAGCGGCTGTTGAAGGTCACGAGGCGGTCGTCGCGATCGTAAAGGGCAAAGCCTTCCGATAGAGATTCGATGGCGTCTTCCAGGGTTTCGTTGGCCCGGGCCAAGGCCTGCTCCCGATCCTGCTCCTTCGTCAGGTCGGTGATCGAGGCGACGCTGACTTCCCGGCCTTGATACATGATCAGATTGGCGTTGATCGCGACCCGGAAAAGGGTCCCGTCGGACCGCTTGAAGGGGACGAACTTGTTGCGCAGGTGGCCGGTCCGGCGCAATTCGGACACCAGGCGGGCTTGGTCGGAGGTGTCGGCGTAGAAGTCTCGCGCCATGATGTCCAATTCTTCCGACCATTCCCGGCCCAGCATGGTGGATGCCGCAGGGCTTTCGTACACCACGCGTCCCTCCGCCACATCGATCATGATCACCGGCAGGGGATGGCTTTCCACCAGCAGACGGAATTGCGCGGCGCTTTCGCGCATTTCCTGTTCCAGCTTCTTCTGGGTGTGGATGTTGGTAATCAGGATGAACTGGCCGCCGTCGGGTGTCGGGGCAAATGTGGCCCGTACCCAGTATCCCGCGCGCATGCGCAATTCCGCGCCTCTGCCCGCGCCGCTGCTGGCGCGCTCCAGCATACGTTCGACCCAGGCTTCGGAATTTTCTGTCTCCTCGCCGTCGAATATCTCGATCTTCGGTAGGATCTCCTCGACCAGGAAGCGAAGCGGCTTGCCGACGAAATGGTCGGGTCCGTGGCCGGTGGATATGGCCAGCATGGTATTGCAGGCGATGATGATGCCGTCGCCGTCGCTGACACAAAAGCCGCCGTCGATCTCTTCTACGGCTTCCTGATAGGACTGCCGTTGCTCCGCCCGCGCATCGGCCGCGGCCATTTCCGTGCCGACTTCAATCATACAGCCGGTCAGGACACCGGGTTGCTCTGCCGGTAGACGCATTTCATCCCGAAACCAGCGGTAGGCTCCATCTGGCGCTCGCAGCCGGTAAGTGCAGTTTGTCTCTCCGCCGGGCTCAAGCCCCCGGCAGCTATTCCGATAATTGGACAGATCGTCGGGATGTATCAGGCGGTCGCGGTATCCATTGTCCGAAAGCATTTCATCGGCGGTATGACCGGTCAACGCCGCCGCGTTCCCGCTAATGAATGTCAATGGAAAGTCATCTGTTGCTGCTGCCGTGTATAAAATGACGGGCGCCTGCGCCGCCGCAAGCGTCAGCAAGCCCTCTCCATCCAGGTGGGAAGACGATGTCTCTAGCGAACTCATGACCTTTTCCCGTGGCTGCCCTGCCGATGCAAAATGTCCAGCGTGTGTTGGCGGGATGCTAACACATCCCCTACCATGTTGGCTTTTCCGCTGGGTCTGCAAGTAAGGGGCCTGCTAAGATTTATCGAAAAGCCGATGGAATGGGGGGTGAACCTTGGGTCGCCGCGTCGCCTTGATAACGGATTGCAAACTTCATTTGGGGCCGGATTTGGCCCGGATACTCGCCGCCCGCGAGCACGATTTGGTGTTGGGCGATCCCTTGCCGGGCCTGGTGGACGAGGTCGAAGCCCTGGGCGCGGATGCGGTGGCGCTGGACGGTATGGAGGATCTGGGTGATGGCAGTGCGATCGCCCGGCTGATCGCCGCGGGCATGGAACGCTTTGGCAAAATCGATGCGGCCTGTGTGCGGACCGGAAAAATCATCGGCGGGCAATTTTCCGAGGCCACACTGGAACAGCTGCACGAACTGCAGCGCGCCAATCAAGAAGCCGTATTCCACTCGTTGCAGGCTCTGATGGCCGTCATGGTGCCCAAGGGCGCGGGCCAGATCGTCATTGTCACCTCCGCCACCGGTCGACGGCTTATGCCCCGCTCGGCGCTTTATTCCGCGACCCGCGCCGGGGCCAACATGATGGTGAAAGCGGCTGCCATGGATGTGGCGGACAAAGGGCTTTGCATCAACGCCCTGGGGACCGCGTACCTGGATTATCCCGGGTTCATCAAGGCAAGCGGTTCCGACGACCCTGAGGTCAGAAAGCGGGTCGAACGGCAGACGCCTATGCACCGTTTTGGCCAGCCCCGTGAGGTGGCGCATTTCGCCGCCTCGCTTCTGGATGGCCACAACCGGTTCCAGACCGGACAGTTCTTTTCTCTCAGCGGCGGATGGAGCGATTGATCCCCATGAACGACCAGACCGAAAACGTCGCAAATAGCGCGCAGTTCGAATACTGGAACGCCAAGGCGGCCACCAACTGGACCGAGAACCAGTTGGCTTTGGACCGATTATTGAGTGTCTTGACCGAGCGTCTGTTCGAACTTGCTAATATCCAGCCGGGCGAGGCGATCATCGACGTCGGTTGCGGAACTGGCGCTTCGTCGCTTGCTGCCGCAGACGCCGCCGGGCCGGGGGGCAAGGTGCTCGGTATCGATCTGTCCCGCGAGATGCTGCGGCTGGCGCAGGCCCGGGCCGATGCCAAGGGCGGCATGGCGCATCTGTCATTCGAGATCGCCGATGCTCAGGTCCATCCCTTTGCACCCGGCGCATACGACGTTTTGCAGTCCCGCTTCGGGGTAATGTTCTTTGAGGATCCCGTGGCCGCCTTCGCCAATCTGATGGGGGCTTTGCGTCCCGGCGGCCGGCTATGCTGCGTCTGCTGGGGACCTTTGGCGGACAATCCCTGGTTCAAGGTGCCCCGGGATGCCGCCGTCAAGGTTCTCGGCCCGCCGGAACCGGTGCCCCCCCGGGCGCCTGGCCCCCTGGCTTTCGCCGAAGTTGACTATGTGAGCGATATTCTAAAGCAAGCTGGCTTCGCGGACGTGGATATCGGCAAAGAGGATACGAGCCTACGTCCGGCCGCAACGTTGGCTGAAGCGACGGATTATGCCGTGAATTTGGGACCTGCGACCCGGATCATCACCCAGTTCGACGCCTCGGCAGAAGCCATTGAAGCCATCGCGAACGAAGTGGAGAAGGGACTTTCGCCTTACTATACGGACGATGAACCGAAGGTGCCCGCCGTGGTGAATTTCCTTCACGCCCGGCGGCCCGGATGACCGACCTGCATTGGCATTCCATAGCCGAAATCGGCGCCCTGTTCCGTCGAGGTGACATTGGCATCGTCGAACTGACCCAAACGATGTTGGCGCGCATCCGCTCGCTTGACGGTGCGTTGAACAGCTTCATAACGGTGACCGAGGATCTGGCGCTCGTCCAGGCGGCCAGGGCCGAGCAGGAATTGGCGAGCGGGCGGGATCGTGGACCACTGCACGGTATCCCGGTTGCCTGCAAGGATCTGCTGGCGACCAGGGGTCTCCCCACGACTTTTGCTTCCCGCGCTTACGCTGGCGACATCGCTGAATTCGATGCTACGGTGGTGCGCCGGCTGGCCGATGCCGGCGCCGTGCTCTTGGGCAAGACAAATCTGTCGGAAGGGGCGGCGGATAGTTCATCGCAGTCTTCCGCCTTCGGCGGCCCGGCCAATCCATGGGATACCGCCTATATCACGGGCGGCTCATCAGGCGGCTCGGCTGCCGCCGTCGCCGCCGGGCTGGCCTATGGCGCAATAGGCAGCGACACGGCCATGTCGATCCGTCAGCCGGCCGCTCTTTGCGGCATCGTCGGCTTGAAACCCACCTTCGGGCGGGTTTCCAAGAATGGCGCCCTGGTGCTGTCGAATTCGCTTGATCATCTAGGCCCCATGACCCGCTCGGTCGATGATGCGGCCCTGATGCTGCAGGCCATGGCGGGCCACGACCTGATGGACCCGGACAGCGCGGAGGTTCCTGTGCCCGACTATATGGCCAAGCGTGCGTCCATATCAGGGATCCGGCTGGCCGTTCCCCGCGCTGATTTCTTCCATGACACCGATCCTGAATGGACCGAAGCGGCCGAGCGG
>CAYFPL010000001.1:1378882-1496559 GCA_964344935.1 uncultured Rhodospirillaceae bacterium | reverse complement strand
TCGAATTGCTGCAATACCAAGGGGCGGTAACAGGCGAGATCATATTGCCTAATTTGGAAGCGCTGAGTTACGCCGCCAATCTTATCATCGCGGTGGAGGCGGCTGCCTTCCATGCGTCTCGCTTCCAGGAACGTCCCGGTGACTTCGGCCCCGTTCTGACAAGGGTGATCGAGGCGGGGCAGAGCCATGGCGGCGTGGGTTATGTTCACGCACAGCAGATGCGGCATGAAATCAAGACCGGGATCATGGCCGTGTTCGAAGCCTTCGACGCCATGGTGCTGCCGACCACGGCGCTGCCTGCCTGTGCCATCGTCGACGACGATCCCGCCTTGGTCAGGACCCGCGCCCGCAATACCTTGCCTTTCAACGCCCTAGGTCTGCCAGCCATCTCGGTACCCTGCGGCTTTGCTGCCAACGGCATGCCCATTGGCGTACAGATCGTCGGTCACCCCTTTGGCGAAAACACTGTCCTCGATTTGGCGCGGGCCTGCGAACGTCTAACCGATTGGCACATGGCCCATCCCGCGATTTAGAGCTCGGCGTATTTCTCTACGATCTCGGCCCAGTTCTTTACGTCTTCGGGATTGGAAATGCGGGTCCGCAAACCGGCCATGGGCGTTACCGGAACCAGGATACGGTCGACGCCGGCGGCGGCCAGCTTTGGAATTTCGTCCATGTCGTCGGGCAGGGAAGTGGTGATCTCCAGCGCGTCGGGATCACGGCCGTTCTCTGCCGCCGTTTGCCGTGCCAGGGAAATCAGGTCGCTGCGCGCTTCCCGCGCCGGAAACCAGCCATCGCCCAGGCGGCCGGCGCGCCGGGCGGCCGCCTTGGAATGGCCGCCGATAATGATGGGAACGGCACCGTTGACCGGCTGCGGCCGGCAATAAATGTTTTCGAAGCTGACGAAGTCGCTTTTGTGCGTTGCCTTGTCCTGACCCCACAGGGCCCGCATGGCCGCGACATAGTCGTCGGTGCGAGCGCCGCGGTCGTCGAACGGCGCACCCAGGGCGTCAAACTCCTCGCGCATCCAGCCGACGCCGATGCCGAGGAGGACCCGGCCGCCGGACATATGATCCAGGGTTGCGATCTGCTTGGCGCTGATGACGGGGTTGTGCTGGGGCAGGATCAAAATGCCCGTCGCGAGCTTAATGCGGCTGGTAGCCGCCGCCACATATGCCATCCAGATCAAGGGGTCGGGCAAGGGAATATCGTCATGACCGCCGGCCATCTTGCCGTCGTCGGAATAGGGATAGGCGGACTGATAGCCTTCCGGCACCACTGTATGTTCCACGGTCCAGGCGGATTCGAAACCGGCCTCCTCGCCGGCCTGCACCAGTTCCACAGCCAGACTTGGATCCACGTAGCGGCCGGTATTGCAGTAACGTAATCCGAATTTCATGGCTCTTCTCCCCAGTTTGTTTCTGCCATCATGGGCGCCTCGCCGTCCGCGATCAACCACCCTGAAGGAAAGCCGTTCCCGACATCCACAGCAAACGCAGGCCGAGGAAGGTCAAGAGAATGGTCAAGGCTAGGCGGAAGCAGCTGTCGCCCATGCCGTGCAGCACCCGGCGACCAACCAATGTTCCCAGGAAACCGAAGACGATCATGCCGGCGACCAGGGGCAGGTACGGCAGGTAGTCGAAACCCAGAACACCGAAGATGGCGATCTTCAAGCCATGCTGGAAGACCATGCAGCCGGCCTGGGTGCCCACATGGCTCATGCGGTCCAGGTTCAGGGTCTTGATCAGGGCGGCCACGAACGGTCCGGTACCGCCGATGAACATGGTCAGAAAGCCCGAAATAGCGCCGCCCAGGAGGATTGTGGCGCGGCCGAAACCCAAATTGCCTTTGCTCCAGGCCGACCACAGCACGAAGACGCCCACGGCCAGGAACAGCACCCAATCGGGCAGGCGCACGGCGATCAGGCCGCCGACGGCAGCGCCCAGCAGGCCCCCGATGGTCATGGGCAGAAGCACGGGCAGGTGGATGTATCGGGCCATGACGGCGGCGCGGGAAATGTTGGAGCCGATCTGCACCACGCCGTGTACCGGGATCAGGGCGTTGGCCGGGAGGATGGTGGCGATCACCGCCAGCAGAACCATGCCGCCGCCTAGGCCGAAGGCGGCCGAGATAAACGACGTAAAGGCGCTGAGGGCGAGCAGAAACAGACCCAGCCAGAGCGACAAGTCGCCCGGCAGCAGGCCGGCCCACTCGATACCGTTCAACGGTGTGCCCGCCAGGGATCAATCAAGCCGGTAAATCCTGGTGGCGGTGTCGTGATACAGCTTTGCCTTCTCATCCGCGGAGTAGTTTTCCGTCAGCCGCTTGAAGCTGTTCCACAGCACGTTGTAGCTGCAGGTACACATATCCACGGGAAAATTGGATTCGAACATGCAGCGGTCCGCCCCGAACTGTTCGATTGTGTGTTCGTAATAGGGCCGGGTCCGCTCCATCAGTTCCTCGGACGTGGGCGGGCGGTCCTGTTCATGCAAGCCGAAGCCGTTGAGTTCCATGTTGATGCCGCCCAGCTTGGCCACCACGTTTTCGCACGTCGCCAATTCCGTGATATCCACCTGCCATTGCGGGTAGTTCGCCTCCAGAGTGCCAGCATAGGGTCCGATGCCGACCGGGCCGCCGAAATGATCCAGGATGATCGTAGTCTCGGGAAAGGCCCGGGCCAGTTCGGTCAATTCGCCGATCTGGGTGTGATAGCACCAGCCTTCGAAGCTCATGTCGTGCTTGGCTAGGTGAGCAAAGCCCTGGCGGAAACTGTCTTGTTGATAGAGGTGTTGCGGCGGTTCGCAGCGGGCATCGGGCACATCAGGTGATGCATCCCAGGTGCAGGAATGGCGGATGCCGCGGAAACGGCCGTCCCCGGCGGCGACATGCGCCTCCAGGATGGGCGCCACATCATCGCCCAGGCACAAATCCGCATGGCCCACGATGCCGGCGGCAACCTGGCAATCGCCATAGAGGCCGGACGCGCTCATGGCGGCGATACCGGCGACGAAGGTGGTCTCGTTGACCATGCGCATGGGCGAAGGATCGTTGGTGTTGATCATGGCGCCGCATTCGATGAACACGGTTGAGACCACGTTGTGGCCACAGTTCAGGTCTTCGAGGATCTCGTCCAGGAGATAGCGGTGCGCCACGCGGGTGTGGTTGAACTCCCAAAGGTGGTGGTGAGGATCGCAGATCGGCAGGTCCGGCTCCAGGGTTTCTTCCGTGACCTTGTTTAGCCATTCGTAATTCGTGGATTTTACCGCCATGCCCAATCTCCTCCCGTTGATTGAGGCCAATTTTGGTCAGTGAGCCGGTTTGGTCAAGGTGCTAAGCTGAACGCCGCTATCCGCACTGGAGCCCGCATGTCAGAAACCCCGCCTCTCAGCCCCGATAACGAGGCTCTGATCGATGCCATCAGTAACCTCCTCTCGCCCCTGTTGAACGGCATGGAGGCGTTGAGCTATGTGGCCCGGCGCCTGCACCCGCCCTATTTGGGCCAACTGGTGGCCAGCGTGGCGGAGGTGGATCCGCCGCTTCGTGAGGGCTTGGAGGTTTTCCGCCGTCAGGACTGGCCGGAGCACCTGGGCGGTTTCGCAGAGCAGATGATCATCGCGGCGGAAGCAGTCTGCCACGGTTTTGACGGATTGCGTAATGCCGTCGACGCTCCGGACGGCACCATGCTGGCTTATCGCGGCATTCGCCAGAACGCCAAGGCGTTCGCCGCCCTCTACCCTGCAGCCACCAAGTTGCCGCCGGTCAACCGCTTCTTTCTCGACGAACGGGGCCGGGGCGATGAGGCTTTGGTTGAGAAACTGGCGAATGCCGACGGCGCCCGGGACAACGTGGGTGTCATGCATGCCAACAACGACAAGGGCAGTCGGGGCGGCTTCTCCATGTATGTGCCGGAGTACTACGACGAAGGCACGGCCTATCCCCTGATCGTCGCCCTGCATGGCGGCAGCGGCCACGGCCGCGATTTCCTATGGACCTGGCTGCGGGAGGCGCGGAGCCGCGGCGCCATTCTGATCACGCCCACGTCGGGGGAGGGGACCTGGTCCCTGATGGCGCCGGAGCGGGATACGGCGCATCTGCAAAAGCTCCTGACTTTCGCCTCCGATCAATGGAACATCGACATTGAGCATCTGCTGCTGACCGGAATGAGCGACGGCGGCACCTTCACCTATATTTCCGGCCTGGGTCAGGGCTCCCCCTTCACCCACCTGGCGCCGATCTCCGCCTCGTTCCATCCCTTGCTGCTGGAGATGCTGGATCCGGACCGCATCCGCGGCCTGCCCATATATCTGACCCATGGCGCCTTGGACTGGATGTTCCCCATTCAAGTGGCCCGCGATGCCCAGGCCGCACTTACCGCGGCCGGCGCGCAGGTGCTCTACCGCGAGGTCGAAGACCTCTCCCACACCTACCCCAGCGACGAGAACGCCCGCATCCTGGATTGGTGCTTGTCTGACGCAGGGATGTAATTTGACGTTGGCTAGATAGTTCCGCCATCGCGCAATTTGGCGATGGCTGCAGGCTCCATTTCCAGCCAGCGGCCCAGGACATCGTCGGCGTGTTCGCCCAATAGGGGCGCAGGCGCGATTGCGGGCGGGGCACCGTCGTGGCGCACTGGCCAGGCGGGCATCTTGAAATCGCCATTGGTGGGATGGTTCACAGTCTGCATAATTCCCCGGTGCTCAAAGTCGGGCTCATTCTGCAATTCCTCCGTGTCCAGCACCGCACCGGCTGGAATGCCGGCGGCCCCGATCAGGCGCATGGCCTCGTGCTTGTCGTGCTGTCGGGTCCATTGCGCCACCATCTCATCGATCTCGTCCTCTCGTTCGGCCCGGGCGGCACCGGTGGCGTAGTCGGGGTTATCGATCAGGTCTTCACGGCCGATCAGCTGCAATAGCCGCTGCCAATGAGCCGGGTTGGCCCGTGAGGTGTAGACATAGACATAGTCGTTGGGTCCGCCCGGTTTGCAGGGAAAAATACCACATGGCGGATTGGCGCCGGAAAGCAGCTTGGCGCCGGCACGGGGCGCGGGCCGCTTGAACGAGGCCTGGGAGGCAAAGGCGACACGGATGTAATGCAGCATGGCATCCTGCATGGCCAGTTGCAGCCTTTCGCCTTGACCAGTGTCCTTGCGCCGATAGAGCGAGCCGAGGATGGAGATCGCCAACAGCATGCCTGTGCCTGTATCGCCGATGGTGGTGCCGGGTTTCACGGGCGGCTGGCCCTCCTCGCCGGTGATCGACATGACACCGCCGCAGGCCTGGGCGATCATGTCGAAGGCAAGGTTGTTCTCGTACGGGCTGCCCTCGCCAAATCCTTTGACCTGGGCGTAGATCAGGGAAGGATTGACTTCCCGCATCACGTCATAGCCTAGGCCGAGGCGTTCAATGGCGCCGGGGGCAAAATTCTCCACCATCACGTCGGCTGCCTTCGCCAGGTCCTTGACCAGGGCCACACCGGCGGGGTCCTTGAGGTTGATGGTGATGGATTTCTTCGAAGAATTGAACAACAGGAAATACCAGGAGTCATTTCCCTCCGGTTGCGGAAAGGAGCCCCTGCCAGGGTCGCCGCCCTTGGGGTTTTCTACCTTCACCACCTCCGCCCCCAGCCAGGCCAGGGCCTCGGTGCAGGACGGTCCTGCCTCGAACTGGGTCAGATCCAGCACCCGGACACCGTTCAGACAGCCCGCCCCACCAACATCATCGCTCATGGTTCCTCGCTCCGCCTCTTGTTCCTCTGGTTCCCATTTTGCCAGCTACGGGATAGAAAGGTAGGGAAACATTTCGGGGAGGAGGGACATAATGATCTACGAACTGCGCGTTTATCACTGCGTGCCGGGCCGCTTGCCGGATCTCTTGAAGCGCTTTGAGACCATCACGCTGCCGCTGTGGGACAAGCATGGCATTCGCCAGGCGGGATTTTGGACCACGTTGATCGGCGAATCCAACCAGGATCTGACTTATATGCTGGCCTGGGAATCCATGGCGGAACGGGAGGAAAAGTTTGGCGCCTTTGCCGCCGATCCGGAATGGTTGGAAGCGCGCGCCAAGACAGAGGCCAACGGCCAGATCGTCGCCTCTTTGAGCAGCCAGTTCCTGGCCCCGACTGCCTTCTCCTCGGTGCAGTAGTCAGCGCCGGGGCTCAAGCGCTTGGTTCTCCACTCGGATGCGGTGGGTCAGCAACAGGGCATTGAGAACCGAGAAGGTGAGGGCGATGCCCGGGTTTCCGAAAGCCAAAGGCAGGGCCGCGATTTCCACTACCACCACCAGGTAGTTTGGGTGACGCAGCCAACGATAAGGTCCCGTTTCGATCAGTGGCGCTTCGGGTAGTGTCAGAATGCGGGTGGTCCAATAGGGCCCTAAACTGACCAGCACCCAGATGCGTCCCAACTGGGCCAGCAGGAATAGAGCCAGCCACCACCAATTGATCGTTGTCTCTGGGCCGATGGCCATGGCCAGGGCGATCAGCCAGCCACCATGGACCAGGAAGAAGAAAGGGTAGTGCCCCGCGCCCGCTTCCACCGCGCCCCGGGCCCGCAGGTGGGCCTCGTTGCGGCGGCTGTGGACCAGTTCGCCCAGGCGCTGGGTGATGACCAGGCCGAGAATGATCCAGGCCGCGATCAATCTGTATCCATCAGGGCAAAGGCGGCGGTGAAACCGGGGCCCATACTGGTCAGCAGTAAGCGTTTGCCAGGCACCAGACCGGCCCGGCGCACCTCATCAAGAACGAACAACACCGTCACCGCTGACATGTTGCCATAGCGTCGCATCACTTCACGGGCCTCGACCAGTCCGCCATTGGGCAGGCCGAAGGCGCCTTCCAGGGCTTCCAGCACCTTGGCACCGCCGGGATGGGCGACGAAATGGTCGATCTGGCTGGGCTTTAGGCTGTGGCTGCCAAGGAAGTCCAGCAGGGCGGGGCGGAAGTCCTCCTCTACGATGGTTGGGATGTCGCGGGAGAAAATCACCTTCAGGCCATCATTGCCCGCATCCCAACCCATGACATCCAGGCTATCAGGCCAGGTATGCTCGCCCCAGGCGGTGACGGCGGGGCCCGTTCCATCGGTGGAAACTACCGCCCCGGCAGCGCCATCGCCGAACAGGGCGGTGGCGATCACGTTGCTCTTGCTGCGATCGCCGTGGCGCAAGGTCAGGCTGCAGAGTTCCACCACCAACAGCAGGATCTTGGCGCCCGGCTGCGCCTGGGCAAGGGCGGCGGCACGGGCCAGGCCCTGCACCCCGCCGGCGCAGCCCAGGCCGAAGACCGGCAGCCGTTGAACATCACGGCGAAACGGCATTCTTTCCACCAACAGCGCGTCCAGGCTGGGCGTGGCGATGCCCGTGGACGAAATGGTGATAATGATATCGATGTCACCGGGGCCAAGCCCGGCTTCTTGCAGGGCGCCCTTCGCGGCCTGTTGCAGCAGCCGTTCCGCATGTTGGAGATAGAGTCCGTTGCGTTCCGCGAAGTCATGGGGCTGGAGGTACCATTCCAATGGCTCGCAGGTATGACGGCTGTCGATCGCCGTGTTGCCGAAAATCCGCGCCAGGCGTTGCGGGTTGATCTCGACCGCTTGGCGGGAGAAGAACTTGGCCGCCGCCGGCAGAGCATCCTTTTGCAGCATCAGGTGTTCGGGCACCGCCGTGGCAAGTCCGTTCAGCCGTCCTTTCATGGTCATGCCGTTCCCCGAAAATCGAGCCTGGTCAAAGCTAACGACGGCCCGAACGCACAGGCAAGTAAATTAGCGGTGTTGCCCGGTTTTGGCCTTTTGCGGAATATTACGTATGCTTGGAGGATAGAACCCGCCGAAGAGGAAACACCTTGTCATATGAAATGATCGTGCTGCCGGGCGACGGCATCGGGCCGGAAGTCACGGCCGAGGCAGTGCGCGTGATGGATTGGTTCCAACGAAATCGAGGCCTGGATGTTGCCGTGCGCCACGAAAAGTATGGCGCCGCGGCCTACCACGAACAGGGCGCCGTGATCACGGACGAGGTGATGGCTGACCTGAACCAGGTCGACGCGGTGTTGTTCGGCGCCACGGGCGGCCCGGAATTCGACGAAGTGCCGATCGAAGCCCGCCGCCAGGGCAGCCTGCTGCGCATTCGACGCCATATGGAGGTTTTCGCCAACCTGCGCCCGGTGATCGGCTATGAGGAGCTGGCCGATACAGTCTCCCTCAAAGCGGAGGCGATCGCCGGAGTCGACATGATGATTGTCCGCGAATTGAACGGCGGCATCTATTTCGGCACCCCCAGGGGCGTGGCGCAGTCCGCCAACGGCATGGAACGGGGCATCAACACCCTGGTTTACGAAACGCCGGAGATCGAACGCATCGCCCGTTTCGCCTTTGACCTGGCCAAGCAACGGGGCGGCCATCTGCATTCCATCGACAAATCCAATGTCCTCGAATGCCATCAACTCTGGCGCAAAGTGGTCGCAAGGGTGGGACGTGAGGAATACGCCGACGTGCCGCTGGACCACATGATCGTGGACAATTGCGCAATGCAGGTGATCCGCGATCCGAAACAATTCGACGTCATGCTGGCGGACAATATGTTCGGTGATATCCTCTCGGACTTGGCCGGCGCCATCTCCGGTTCCCTGGGCATGCTGCCCTCGGCCTCCCTCAGCGCCGCCGATGACAACGGACGCCGCCGCGCCCTGTACGAGCCGGTGCACGGCAGCGCCCCGGACATCGCCGGCCAGGGCATCGCCAATCCCCTGGGCGCCATCCTCAGCTTCGCCATGGCGCTGGAATTGTCATTTGATAAGGCTGGCGATGCTGCGATGCTGCGCCGGGCGGTGCGCGCCGCCCTGGCATCAGGTGCGCGTACGCCGGATATACGGGGGACGTCAGACAGCATCGCCTCCACCACCCATATGACCGATGCGGTTCTGGGCGAACTGGATCGTCTCACTCAAGGATAAACAACAAAAGGAAAGGCCATCAAAATGCCCCAAGGCGTGATCTCAGCCGACGGCCACATCGATCTGATCTGGCTGCCCCCCGATCTTTTCACGGACAATGCGCCCGCCGCCATGAAGGACCGCATGCCCTATGTCACCGATGGCCCCAAGGGGCCGATCTGGGTATCGAACAACGGTGGCCAGTTCGGTTTGCAGAACGGTATGGGCTCGGCTGGCCGGGAATATGTGCCCGGCGTCATCCACCGGTCCGACCGCATGGCGGAGCAGGGCCTATACGAGGACGGCAAGAAGGGTATCCGTCGTCTGACCGAGCCTGACCTGCGCATCAAAGATCAGGATCTGGACGGCGTGGTGGGCGAGGCTTTGTATGGCATTCTCGGTGCCGCCGGTCGTCTGAACGACCCGGACGCCTCCATCGTCATGATGCAGATCTATAACGACTGGCTGGCGGAATTTACCTCTGCCCATCCCGACCGTCTGGCCGGTATCGCCTGTATTCCCGGCCATGACATCGATGCAGCCGTGGCCGAGATCGAACGGGTGGCCGAGCGCGGCGCGGTGCGGGGCCTGGAAATTCCCTCCGTACCAGACGGCAAACCGCTCTATCACAAGCATTGGGACCCGGTCTTTGCGGCCGCTGCGGCTTCCAAGCTGCCGCTGCATTTCCACACCGGCGGTGCCAAGGCCCCGGACTTCGAGTCCATGGAGCCGTTGGAAGCACGCCAGGCCTTTGCCGTCTTCATCACCGCCTTCCAGATGCACATGTCATACAAGCTGATGGAGATCATCTATGGCGGCAAGCTGGAGACACACCCGGAGTTGAAGGTGGTGATCGGGGAAAGCGGCATCGGCTGGATTCCTTACATCCTGGAGCACATGGACCTGGAGTGGGAAGACCAGTTCAAGGACCTGACCCTGACCATGAAGCCTTCGGAATACTGGTACCGGCAGTGTTATGCCACCTTCCAGAGCGATCCGGTGGGCATGCAGCTGGTGGACAACCTGGGCGCCGACAACATCATGTGGGGTTCGGACTTCCCTCACCCCGACGGGATCTGGCCAGACAGCCAGGAGTTCATCGAGCGGGAAATGGGCCATCTCTCGGACGACATACGGCGCAAAGTCACATACGACAATGCGGCCAAGCTATACGGCTTTCCTTTGCGGTGAGGGACCTGGCCAACCCCACGCCCTGGACCGACAGCACCACCCTGGCCGATCTGCCGCACCTGGCGGCGGATCGCTGGGGCGGCCGTGAGGCCTTGGTCTTCAAGGAGGAACGACAGACCTTCGATGATATCGCGCGGCTGTCGGACCAGGCTGCGCGCGGCCTGATCGCCGCCGGTGTCAGACCGGGAGAACGGGTCGCCGTCTGGCTCAACAATTGCTGCGAATGGATGCATCTGGTATTCGCCATCGCCCGGATCGGCGCCACCATGGTGCCCATCAATACGCGATTTCGTACGGCGGATATGGCCTATGTCTTGGGCCAGGCGGAATGCGGTACCTTGATCACGCACGACACCTCCGGCCCCATCGATTATTGGCAAATGGTCGATGAACTGGTGCCGGCCGCGGCAAGGCGTGAAGACGGAACCGTTCAGTCGGCGGATTTTCCCTACTTGAAGCGGATCATCATCAAGACAGCCGATCTCAGCGCCCCTGCACCAACCGGCACCGTTCATTGGTCGGTCGTCGCCGGCAATGAAGACCCTTCCCTTGACGGTGAGCTCGAGCGCCGGGCGGCGGCGGTTGAACGCACCGACCCCGCCTTCATCATGTATACCTCGGGCACGACGGGTTTCCCCAAGGGCGTGGTGCGGGACCATCAGTTTCTGCGCAACCAGATCGACCGGGTCATCCGGCTCGGCACCACGGAACGGGACGTGATGTACAACTACCTGCCCCTGTTCCACATCTTCGGCTATCTGGATGGGCATATGTTGTCCATGGCTGCGGGCAACAAACAGATCCTGACCGAAACATTCGACCCCGAAGCCTGCCTGGATGCCATCGAGGCCGAGGGGGTGACACAGATCTCCGGCTTCGAAACTCACGTCAAGGCGTTGGTGGACGCGCAATTGGCCCGGCCGAGAAATCTATCCAGCTTGCGTACGGGCACCTTCGGCGCGGGCACCGCCTCCGCCGTGCCCATCTATCGTCAGGCGCTGGAGGTGCTGGCTCCGCTCTGGCCGTTGACCGCCTATGGCATGACCGAGATCGGCGGTAACGCCTGCCTTTCCAATCTGGATTCCAGCACTGAACAAGCCTGCGAGACCTCTGGCCATCCCTGCGGCGGTTTTGAATTTCGAGTCATCGACCCGAATTCCGGGCATGATCAACCCCTGGAAGCTCCCGGCGAGATCATCGTCAAATCCTATAACCTGATGACCAATTACTACAAGAAGCCGGACGAGACGGCGCGGGCCTACGATGCCGACGGCTGGTTCCACACCGGCGATATGGGCTATCTGCGCTCTGACGGCTATCTGCGGTTCCTGGGCCGCTACAAGGACATGCTGAAAATCGGCGGCGAGAACGTGGATCCATTGGAAGTGGAGGCTTTTCTGCAGGGCCATGGCGATGTTGCCGAAGTTGCCGTGATCGGTTTTCCGGACGAGCGGTTGACGGAAGTCGCGGTCGCCTTCGTCGTGGCGCGACCGGGCGCAGAACAGAATGGCGACGGGATCATCGATTATTGCCGGGGCCAAATCGCCTCGTTCAAGATTCCCCGCCATGTGCTGTTCCTGGACGAGTTGCCCATGACCTCGACCGGCAAGGTGCGCAAGACCGATTTGCGCGAGATGGCCGAGAGTGCCCTATCGGCCGGCTAGGGTGCGGACCTGCTGCATCAAGGCCTCCGCCTGGGTAATTCCGACCGGCTTGATTTCATAACCCGCCGCCAGCAGGGCTTTGGCCGTCCAGGTGTTGCAGGTGTTGAGCAGGTGAAAGCTGCCCTTGGCCGGGTAGAAACGGCTATCGGCATAAAGACCTGGCCCGGATGAAGTGACCCGTTCGGCGCCGGCGCGTTCGAAGCTGCCGTCGATGAAGGACAGCAGTCGCCCCAGTTGATCAGGGCTGATCGCCAGGGTCACGACTTCTGCCTTGGGGAAATACCGTCTTGGCGAAGTCCACAAACCGACCATGTGCATCACCGCCGGCGTGGGCACCAGTGCTGCCTGCATGGTCATGGCGAAAGTGGTTTTCTTGGCGGGGTAGAATTCCGCATCGCCCCATCCGAACTCGAAGAACCTTGCATCGGGCGAATCGGCGGTTTCCGGTAAGGTGCCCTCGGGGATATCGGCCCTGGCGATGATTATGCCCGTATGCCAGCCGTTGGAGGTGATGAAGATCGTCAGATCATCGCCGCCGACATTCTCCTTGGCTGGTGCCGACGTGCAGCCAGCCAACGGCAACACCGCGGCCACAATCGCGGCAATGAATCCGGAAGGGCGGTCTTTTCCCATGCGCCATCTTGCCAAGCCGTCGCGACCTAGCGCAAGTTAAGCGGCGATGAACAACAGTGCAGATATTTTGGCCCGGCGCCTGTACGAGGCCGGCTGTCGCCACGCGTTCGGCATTCCCGGCGGCGAGGTGTTGGCGGTGATGGCGGCCCTGGACCGGGCCGGCATCCGGTTTGAGTTGTGCAAGCATGAAAACGCCGGCGGCTTCATGGCGGAAGGCACCCATCACGTCACCGGCGCGCCGGGCATCCTGCTGGCCACCCTGGGGCCCGGGGTGGCCAACGCCGCCAACGTCATGGCCAATGCTTTGCAGGATCAGGTGCCGCTGATCTTCATCACCGGCTGCGTCGACCCATCCGAGGCCGCCACTTACACCCACCAGGTCTTTGACCATACGGCCCTATTGGCTCCCATCACCAAGGCCTCCCTGACATTGGCCGATGGCGCCGTCGACGTCATCGCGGACAAGGCCATTGCCATCGCCACTGCCTATCCGCCCGGCCCCGTTCATGTCGACGTACCCATTTCGCTGGCCACGGCGGAACAAAACGCCGCCCCTCGGCCGGGGCTTAGCCCGCCCCAGGCGATGACGCCTGCCCCCGGCGATGCATGGGAAGCAGCGCAGACCCAATTTGCCACCGCCGAGCGGCCGCTGATGATTGCCGGTGTGGGCGTCCTGCATGACGACGCCGCTGCGGCGGTGGCAGAGTTTGTTCGCACTCACCAGGTGCCTCTGATCACCACCTACAAGGCCAAAGGCATTTTGCCCGAGGATGAACCCCTGGCCCTGGGCGGGGCCGGGTTGTCGCCGTTGGCCGATCAGCATCTCTTGCCCCTCGTAGCGCAGAGCGATTGCATCATCCTGGCCGGTTATGACCCCATCGAGATGCGCGTGGGCTGGCGTGACCCCTGGCCGGAGGGGGCGGATGTCATAGAACTGGGCGGTCCGGTGAACACCCATTACATGCACCGGGCTAAATGGAGCTTCCAATGCCATGTAGGTGCGGGGCTGGCGGCATTGAGTAAGGGTGCGGGGCGCAACGAAACCTGGCCGGACGGCCAGGCGGCGACAACGCGGTCGGACCTTGTCGCCGCTTTCAAGGCGGATGAGGCATGGGGGCCAGCCGCCATCGTCGATGAGATCCGCAAGCATAGCGAGGCGGATGCCATCGCCACGGCCGACAGCGGCGCCCACCGCATCCTGTTGAGCCAGGTCTGGCAATGTTTCCAGCCGCGCGGCCTGCTGCAGTCATCGGCGCTTTGCACCATGGGATGCGCGTTGCCGCTGGCCATGGGCGCAAAACTGTCCGACCCGGACCGGCAGGTGATCTGTTTTGTCGGCGATGCCAGTCTGGAGATGGTTCTGGGCGAACTGGCAACCCTGCGTGATCTGCGCCAGGACATCCTTGTCGTGGTGTTCGTGGACCGCAGCCTGGCCCTGATCGAAAAGAAACAACGGGAAAGTGGCTTCGACAACCTTGGCGTGGATTTTGGCGGCACCGATTGGGTAGCACTGGCCGGGGCCATGGGCGGCCACGGCGTTGCCGTGGATAGCCGGGCCGGAATCCAGACGGCCATGGCGGAGGTGAAGGGCAGAGGGACATTCACGCTGCTGGCCTGTGAAATCGGCCACAACGCCTATGATGGGCGCATATAACAAAGACCAGCCGGAGGACATCATGAGCGAACAGAAACTGGCGGGCAAAGTCGCCCTGATCACCGGCGGCGCCCGGGGCCTGGGCCGGGGCTATGCCCTGCGTTTGGCCGGCCTAGGCGCGGATATC
Organism: uncultured Rhodospirillaceae bacterium; assembly: GCA_964344935.1. Lineage (GTDB taxonomy): Bacteria > Pseudomonadota > Alphaproteobacteria. The sequence continues at coordinate 1,482,365 of CAYFPL010000001.1, read as the reverse complement.
GCCATCATCGACCGCAATCTTCAGGCGGGCGATGTCTATGAGTTCGAACGGGCACAGCGGACAGCGGCGACGGTGATGGAGGAGTGCGAGGCCCTAGGTGTGCGCGCCATGGGGATTGAGACGGACCTAACCGACCGGGCCGCGAACGACAAGGCCGCCGCCCAGATCGTCGAGGAACTGGGCGGCCTTGACATTGCCGTCTGTAACGCCGGTGGCGGCGTCGTCACCTTCGCCGACGAAAGGGAACCGGAGGCAGGAGCCAACGACACCGTCGACGTCGTCACCACGGGGACGCCCTCCGATACGTCGGAAGAGATGTTAACGCGGGTTCTGGACATCAACATCCGCACCTGCATGTACACCTGCATGGCGGTGGCGCCCTATATGAAGGAACAGGGGTCCGGCAAGATCGTCACCGTTTCTTCCACTGCCGGGCTGGATGCCCGGGGCGGCTATCATCCCTATGGCACCGCCAAGGCGGCGATCATCCACTACACCCGGGCCCTGGCCCAGGAACTAGGCCCCTACAACATCAACGTCAATGCCATCGCCCCTGGCGTTATCATCACAGGCCGCCTGGGCGACAGGCCGCACCTGGCGGACGGCATCGCCCTGCGCCGCCAGGGCACGATCGAAGACTGCGCCAAGGTGGTGGAGTTTCTTTGTACAGACCTGTCGGATTATGTCACTGGCCGCACTATCGCCATCGACGGCGGCATGCTGCGTTAGGGGTATCAATATGACCAAGCTGTTGAAATTCGAAGTCGCGGACGGCATCGCCACCCTGACCATGAACCAGCCCGAGAAACTGAATGCGTTCACGGATGAAATGCTCCACGCCATGGTGGGGGCCCTGGACGAGTGCGAGGGACGGGACGATGTGCATGTAGCAATCCTCACCGGCGCGGGCCGGGCCTTTTCCTCCGGCGGAGACATCGGCGGCATGGGCGGCGAAGCGGACCGCCGGCCTCATGTCACCAAAACCCATATCTGGAACGACATCCAGGCGTTTCCAAAGCGCGCGGCCAGGTTCGAAAAGCCCCTGATCGCGGCGGTCAACGGGCCGGCAGTGGGCGGCGGCATGGATCTGGCCTTGGCCTGCGACATCCGCATCGCAGGCGAAAGTGCCCGCTTCGCGGAAACCTATGCCAAGATCGGCCTGTTGCCGGGCGGGGGCGGTGCCTATTTCCTGCCCCGCCTTGTGGGCAAGGCGCGCGCCCTGGAGCTTCTGTGGACGGCGGATTTCCTGGATGCCCGGGCGGCCCTGGAAATCGGCCTGGTCAATCATGTCTATCCCGACGATCAATTGCTGGCGGAAACGGTCGCGTTGGCGAAACGCATCGCCGCCATGCCGCCCCTTTCCATCCGCCTGATCAAGCGCCTTGTGGGTCAGAGCCTGGAAGCCGACATGGAAACAGCGTTCGACCTGGTATCCTCTCACATCGCCGTTGCCCGCGCCGGGCATGACCATCCGGAAGCCATCGAGGCTTTCCGCGAAAAACGCGACGGAAACTACGAGGGGTATTGATCCAATCGGGATCTATCCCTTGGTCAGTGGCGAGGTGACGTCCCTGAACGACGGTTCGAACGAAGTCACCACATCGACCACCGTGGGCTGGTCCGATGCCAGGGCCTCGGCAAGGGCAGCGGGCAGATCACCCGGCTGTTCCACGCGGATGCCATTGCAGCCCATGACCCGTGCCATCTCTGCAAAGTTCATATCGGCGAACGTCGAGGCGATGGCGCGGTTGCCCTGGCCGTGTTTGACCCAACCCAGGGCGCTGTTGTTCAACACCACGACGACGATGGGGATATCCTCGTCCCTGGCTGTCATCACCCCGTTCATGGCCATGCCGAAACCGCCGTCGCCCGTCACCGCGATGGCCTGGCGGTCGGGATGCACCAGCTTGCAGGCCAGGGCGGCGGGAATGGCATAGCCCATGGCGCCGATGCCGGGCATCATCAAGGTACCGGGCCCCTTGGTCTGGAAATAATGGGTCATGAACAGGCGGTTCTCACCCGCATCGCAACAGATGAAGGCATCCTCGGGAATGGCCTTGTGCAGTTCCACCAGTAACCGTTGCGGCATAATGGGGACATCGTCCGCATCGTCGCGGGGGTCCTGGAAGAAATTTTCCCGTTGCCGGGTCTCCGCCAAGAGCGCCCGGCGGGTTTCCACGATATCGGAAGACGGCGCGCCGGCCGCATCGATGGCCGCACTGATCTGCGCCAGCGCCAGGGCCGCATCACCGATCACGGTGGTGTCGCAGGGGAAGGACCAGGAAGCGTTCTTGGGCTCCACATCGATCTGCACCAGTGTCTGGCGGCTGGGATCGATCAACTCCGGGTTCTCGCTGGCGGTATCGGCCGGGCCCAGTCGCGTGCCCACGGCCAGCACCAGATCCGCCGCGCCGACATAGGCGTTCGCGGTGTCCTGACCGAAATTACCGCATACGCCCAAGGCCCAGTCATGTGTCTCCGCGATCACGCCTTTTCCCGAAGCGGTTGTCGCCACCGGTGCGCCAATCTGCGCGGAAAGGGCGGCAAGCGGCTCATAGGCCTTGGCGATGCGTACGCCGTTGCCGGCTATGATCACCGGGCGTTCGGCGGCCAGTAATGCTGCTGCTGCCGCCTCCACGTCCGATGGGTTGCCGGGTTGAGGCGCCGGCAGGTAATGGGACGTGGGATAGAGGAAGGGCCGCTGATCCGGGTCGACGGTGCCGGCGAAGCAGCTGGAATGAAAGAGCACGCCGATGGGGCCGCGATCGCCGCTCAGGGCATGCTTAATGGCCAGTTGCGTGGCATGCACTGCCTGGCCCGGCAAATGAGAGACGGATGTGTATTTGGTGACGCCGCTCAGCGCGGTCTTGGTGTCCGCACTGCCGTAATCGCCGGTGCCGCCCTGATAGGGCGCGTGCTGGGAAAAGGGTGCCACGTCTGACAATTCGGATAGGAACAGCATGGGCGAAGAGCCGAAATGGGCCTCCAACGTGCCCAAAAGCCCGTTCGCAAGCATGAAGATGCCCTGGCCCGTACAGACACCCGGCTTGCCGGTCAGCCGGCCATAAACTTCCGCCATGACGGAGGCCAAGGATTCATGGCGCACGAGGACGGCGCGGACCGTATCCTGATGATCGTAGAGGGCACCATAGAGGCGGCCCATATTGCCGCCCGAAATGCCGAACACCATGTCGATGCCCGCATCCTCCAACACCCGCACGATGCCTTCGGCGGCCCCAACCTCTTCTTTCAGCATTTTTTCCGTGGTCGCCATGTTTCCTCCGATCAGAACGGTCATTTCTGTTTCGGTTAGGGTATCGTGGGCCATTCGGAAGCTCAACCGAACGGGAGGAAAAGGGTCTGGTGACGATGTTGGCGGCGGCGCGGGACCAGTTTCGAAACGATGGCGTGGTGAAGCTGCCGGGCGTTCTATCCCCGGCTCTCCTGGCCCAGGCCAAGGCCTGCTACGACTGGAGCTTGGCCAACCTGGGTCCCAATGGCCGGGGCGGTGATTTCTTGGAGGCCGGACCGGAGACCTGGGAAGACAAGGCGAACCCAAAGGCACCAGCAGTTTACGAAGATTTTCTCCGTGCCGGGCCATTCGCGCGCATGTCGGCGAAACTTTGGGATGGGCAAGAGAGCTGTCAAACCTGGTTTATGTACGAACAGGTATTCCGTAAGGTGGGCTGTTGCCGCCGCACACCCTGGCATCAGGATTCTTCATATCTGGCCGTAGACGGTGACAACCTGATCGTCTTCTGGATCAGTTTCGCCGCAGTGCCGGAAGCGGAAGCACTCGAATTCGTCCGCGGATCCCACCGCGGCCCGCTTTATGACGGTTCCACCTTCAACATCGACGATCCCACCGAACCTCTTTATGGCGGCGGTGAATTGCCCCGCTTGCCGGACGTGGATGCGGAGCCCGGGGAATGGGACATCGTCGCATGGGCCACTGAACCGGGCGACGTCATCGCCTTCCATCCGAAGGTTCTGCACGGTGGCGCCGCTACCAGCGGTGCTACGCGGGATACGCTTTCACTAAGGTTCTTCGGTAGCGACGCTGTCTACGCATCTCGCCCAGGCCCTTGCGGGCCGCGCGTCGCCGGTCTGCATGAGAGCCTCGACGATGGTGATGCCTTTCGCCATCCGGCGTTTTTGAAAATAACCTAGGTCAAGCCGGTTTCCAGGGTTTGTTCGTACATGGAGCGGGTGATGGGCATGTCCGTACCCTGGTCTGCGGCGGCGCGCAGGCAGATGTCGCCGTCCTTAATGGCCAGGCCGCAGATGTTTTCCCAAATCGGCAGCAGACCCTCCCAGTTGCGTACGATGAAGCCATCGGCCGAAGCGTTCTGGAAGATCTGCAGCAATGCCTCACGCGCCATACCATTGTCTTCCGCGAAAGCGATCGCCTCGGTCACCAGGGCCATGGTGCCCAGCACCACGGAATTATTGGCCAGTTTGGCCACCTGCCCCATGCCAGTGCCGCCACAAGGAAAAATAGTGCCCATGACCTCTAATAGGGCCCGCTGGCTCTCCACGACCCCTTCATCACCGCCGGCCATGATCGCCAGGGTGCCTTCGACGGCGCGAAAGTGAAATCCGCTCACCGGTGCATCGATGACCGCGACGTCCCGCAGGGAGGCCGACGTGGCGATGCGTTTGCAAAGGCCTGGGTCGACCGTGCTCATGATGATCAGCACGGCGCCCGTTTTCATGGCGGCGAGAATGCCGTCGTCACCCAGGACCGCGGCCTCGGTCTCGGCCGAATCCCGCAGCAAGGTGATCACCGTGTCGGCCGCCGATGAAGCGGCGGCGGGATCGGCGGCCTCGACTAGGCCGTCGGGCTTCAGCGCTTCGATATTCTCGCGCCTGCGGTGGGCACAGCTGGTCACGCCATAGCCATGATCCAGCAGCCGCTTGGCCATGGGCCTTCCCATCTCTCCCAACCCGATGAAGGCGATGGATTGCTTCGTCATGGGGGCCTCTCTTGCGCGTTTGCTAAAGGGTCAAAGGAACAGTCCAGCCGCTGTTTCGCCAAGGATCATACGTTTTTGATCATCGTCCAAATCTGCCCATTCGATCACCTTCAACGGCGTGGTATCGCCGATGGGGAAGGGATAGTCGGATCCCAGCATGACGCGTTCTGGGCCGCAGCATGAGCAGAGATAGTTCAGGGCATCGGGTCGGAACAGCACGCTGTCGAAATAGAGGGTTTCAAAGCCGGCGATGGGGTCGGCGTACTTGCCGGGATGGATTTCGTGATTTCGGGCTAGTCGGCCCAGCATGTAGGGGATGGCACCGCCGCCGTGAGAGAGGATGAAGTTCATATTGGGATATTTCAGGAAATGTCCCGCGAACAGCATGCGCGCCACCGCCGTCGTGGTATCGGTGCCCCGGCCCACCGCATTGATCATGTCGTAATCCAACAGACGCGGGTCGCCGCAGCCGAACATGGGATGGAGGTATATGGTCGCGCCCAGGCCGTCGGCGGCCTCCCAGAAGGGGTCCAGATCGCCGTCGTCCAAGTTACCGCTGCTGCCATGGGGCTGGGTGCCGATCATGGCGCCCTTGAAGCCGGCGCCCAGTGCCTCCTCCAACACCCGCGCGGCCCGTTTGCCATCCTGTAGGGGCACCGTGGCCAGGGGTGTCAGGCGTTCGATGTCATCGGTGCCGCTCATCTGGAATTCGTTCAGGAAGCGGCTCCAGGCCTCGCCCTCCTCTCCCGGCAGTTCATAGCCGAAGCTGTCCAGCCAGCCGCCGACAATCTGGCGGTCGATGCGCTGTTCGTCCATCCAAGCCAGGCGCTGCCCTGTTTCCCGCAGTTTCGGCGAAAGCGGCCGGGTGGGTGAGAGGCCGGCGAAGACCAGTTGATAGCTGTCGTCCTGGTGCAGCAGGTCCACGTTTGGGAACCGGTCCAGCTGGGACTTCAGGGCCGCCAGCATGGCCTGGGGCGCGAAATGGGCGTGGGTGTCGATGATCATCTGTTTTTGGCCTCGTTAATCAGGGCTTCCAGTTTCGCCATGCGCATGGGCAGTTCGTGAATGCTGACGCCCAGGGGTGATAGCGCGTCGTTGACGGCACTGGCGATCGCCGCCGGCGCACCCAGATAGCCCCCTTCACCGGAGCCTTTCTGGCCATGAGAGGTCAGGGGCGAGGGCGTGCAGTGTTCGATGTCTTTCACATCCGGGATCTCGTGGGCGGACGGCATCAGGTAGTCGGCGAAAGTGGCGGAGAGAAACTGTCCCTCTTCGTCATAGGCGAATTTTTCATACAACGCCGCGCCAACGCCGTGAGCCAGGCCGCCAATCACCATGCCGCGCACGATGTCGGGGTTGATCACCGTGCCGCAGTCATGGGCGATGGCGTAGTCGAGGACGGAAACCCGGCCTGTGCCGGGATCGATCTCCACATAGGGAATATGGGCCTGGAAAGAAAAACAGGGATAGATGCCGACCCGATTGTCGTCGTCCGGCAGCTTGCCGCCGCCCGGTACCTGAAAGATGAACTGAGCTTGGAAGCCTGGCTCCATGCCTTCCGGCAGCTTGTGATAGGCGCGGTAGGCGATGAAACAGATTTCGTCCCAGGTAAGCTTGTGGGACGGATCGTTGCGGTCGAACACGGTACCGGACGAATATTCCAGATCCGCAAGAGGACGCTCCAGGTTGTGCGCGGCAATGGCCAGGGCCCGGTCCTTGATCTTGCCTGCTGCACCGGCAGCGGCACTGCCAAGCATGATCGCCATGCGCGAGGCGATAGGGCTGCGCGTGGGCAGGGCCGTAAGGCTGTCGCCATGCACGATCCGGATCTCGTCAGGGTCGAAGCCGAGTTCCTCGCCCAGAATGGTTGCGAACATGGTTTCGTGGCCCTGACCGGAGGTGGTCGTGCCCATAATGCCGGTGACGTTGCCCTGGGGATCGACGCGTACCTCGCAGCCCTCCATGAAAGTGGTGATCTCGGCCGAAGGATCCATCAGATATTCGAAGATGTTGTTGCCGCCGCCTGGCTCCAGATTGGTGACGATACCGATACCGGCCAGACGGCCTTCCGCACGTGCCTGGTCGCGGCGCTGCAATAGAGCTTCGTAGCCGGCCAGGTCCAGGCCTTTTTTCAGCACGGTTTGATAATCGCCGCTGTCGTACTCGCTGCCCGGCGGGATACGGTAGGGGAATTCGTCGGCCTGAATCAGATTGCGCCGGCGCACTTCCAGGCGGTCCAGGCCTAGATGCCGGGCCACCGCATCCACGGCCATTTCGATCATGTAGTTGGTCGGCGCCTGGCCGAAGCCGCGCACAGGCACCTGGCCGGTCTTGTTGGTACAGACGGATATGGCTTCGTAGCTGACCGAATTGATGCTGTAGGGTCCCACCAGGGCGCTGATGGGCTTGGCCAACTGGAACGGCGCCCTGCCGGGATAGGCGCCGGCATCGTCCAAAGCGCGGATCTTGATCGACGTGATCTCGCCATCCCGGTTGAAGGCCACGTCAGTGTCGAAGACCCGGTCGGGACCATGGGCATCGCCCCCCGCCATGTTCCAAAGCCGGTCCTCGATCAATCGCACCGGCCGGCGCAATTTGCGGGAGAGATAGCCCACCAGGACGCTTTGCTTGATGCCCCGCTTGACGCCATAGCTTCCCCCAACATCCACGTCCTGGTGGATGCGGATCGTGTTCAGGGGCCAGCCCAGGGTGCTTGCCATCAACTCCACATAGTTCGGCATTTGGATTGAAGCCCAGACGTCGAGAATACCCGTGCCCTCGTTCCACGAGGCCAGCACGCCGAAGGTCTCGATGGGCACGGTGGCACTGCGGCCCCAGCGGGTGCGCAGAGACAGGCTGTCCTCGGCAGCGGCAAAATCCTCATCCACCGGCCCCCAGACAAAGTTGCCATGATACAGCACATTGCTGCCATGGCCGGGGTGGACCAGATGCTCGGTCTCTGCGAAGGCCGCCTCGGGATCGACCACCGCCGGCAGCGGTTCATAGTCCACATCGATCAGATCCAGAGCATCCTCGGCGATATAGGCATCGTCGGCCACTACGATGGCGACCCACTCACCCACATAACGGGTCATCTCAACGGCCAGTGGATGCCACTTCACCTCGGGCAGTTTCAGGCCCAGACGGATGGGGTTGCTGTCTTGGGCCAGTTCCGCACCGGTCAGGACATATTGAACGCCGTCCAAGACCTCGGCTGCCTTAGTATCGATGGAAAGAATACGGGCTCTGGGATAAGGCGAGGGCAATACGGCGGCATGCTTGATTTCCGGCAGCACTACATCCTGGACATACTTGCCGCCGCCGGTGACGAAGCGCTTGTCTTCGCGCACACGGCGCTTTTGCGCCACATAGTGGAGATTGCGGCCCGGATCGTTGTTCATGGCTGCACCTCGCGCAGCCTTCGGGCGGCTAATTGGATGGACTCAATGATCTGCACATAGCCGGTGCATCGGCACAGGTTGCCGCCGATGGCCTCTCTGATCTCCTCGGTACTGGGATCGGAATTCTCCGCCAGCAAAGCCTGGGCCGATATCAGCATGCCCGGCGTGCAGTAGCCGCACTGCATGCCATGTGCCTCGATAAAGGCATCCTGCAGGATACCCGGGGTGCCGTCGTCAGCGCACAGGCCTTCTACGGTGGTCACATGGCAGCCGTCCGCCTGCACGGCCAGCATCAAACAGGCCCGGACCGGCACGCCGTCGAGCAGAATAGAGCAGGCCCCGCAGACCCCGTGCTCGCAGCCCATATGGGTGCCGCCCAGGCCCATGTCGTCCCGCAGAAAATCCAACAACGACAACCGTGGCTCCACCGCCGCACGCCGCGGAACGCCGTTGAGGGTGAATTCGATCTCCCATGCGCTCATGGCCGCGCCTCCGCCAGCGCCTCGAGCAAGGCCCGTTCTGCCAGCACCTTGGCCACGCGCAGGCGATAGGCCGCATCGGCATGCTGGTCAGTGCCAGGTGCAAGGGCATCGTCGAGCAACGGCAGCGCGGCGCGGATTACATCTTCGTCGATCGCGGTGCCGCGCAGGCGATCCTCCAACGCTGCGATCCGCATTGGTGTCCCATCTGCGCCGCCGATGGCCAAGGCGGCATGGTCGCAATGACCGTCCGCGTCCAGGCCCATCACCGCCGCGGTGGCGACGACGGCGAAATCCCCGCGCCGTTCGCTGACTTCGCAAAAGCCTGTGCCAAGGCCCCCCGATTGCAGGGGAAAATGCACACTTACCAGCATCTCGTTCTCGGCCCGGGCTGTGATCATGGGGCCGAGGTAAAAATCCCTCAACTCAACCCGACGGCTGCCCGAAACGCCGCGCAGGCTGACGGAAGCATCCAACGCCAAAGCGGCCAGGGGGATTTCCGATGCCGGATCGCCATGGCACAGGCTGCCCCCGACCGTGCCCCGGTTGCGGGTCTGGCTGTGGCCCACATGGGAAATGGCCTTGGCCAGCAGCGGCAGATGTTGCTTGACTTCCGCCGCCGCCAGGGCCTCGGCTTGCCGGGTGCAGGCCATGATTACCAATTCCTGCTCCAGGGCCTGTATGCCCGACAGTTCGGCGATGCGGTTGATATCGACTACGGCGTCGGGGCGCGCTAGGCGCATGGACAGCATAGGCATCAGAGTTTGGCCACCGGCCAAGACGATAACCTCCCCATCGCCGCCGTCCAGGGCCTCAACCGCCTCATCGATACTGTCTGGCCGCAGATAATCAAACTTCGCCGGCTTCACCGAAACACCCGAGCCTACCCATTCTTCCTGCCTTTCCTATACAGTAACCATCGCTGGCGGTGTGCCAAGCGATGATTGAGGTACAAGACCATGCTAGCCGGGGGAAGTGTCATGGCTATTCAAAATGCTGCAGACAGGTGTTTCAAAAACCAGGCGGATTTGGTGGCCAAACAGCGCGGGTGGGAGCCGCTTTCCCCATGAACCTTGCGAGCCATCCTACATGGATGGAACTGGACCGATCCGCCATTGCCCATAATTTAGGCGAGGTGCGCAAGCGGGTTCGGCCAGATGTTCGGATCATCGCCTCGGTCAAGGCAAACGCGTATGGTCACGGCATCGTACCCATAGCGCAGGTTCTGGCCGAAGCGGGCGCCGATATGCTGGCCACCGGCTCCTTCGCCGAGGCCGTTGCCTTGCGACAGGGCGGTGTAGAGACGCCGCTGTTGCTGCTGGCAGGTACTTTAGCAGAGGGCATGGCAGCGGTTATCGAACAGGGTTTCATCCCGACCCTCTATGACAAAGCCGGGGCCGAAGCCGCTAGTGAAGCGGCATCCGACCCCACCGCGGTCTTCGTCAAAGTGGATTGCGGTCTGGGCCGTCTGGGGGTCGGTCTGGACGGGGCGGAAGATTTCCTGCGCGAGGTGGCGGCCCTGCCGAACCTGATGCTCCAGGGCCTCTATACCCACCTATCCTTCCAAGACGCAGCCGGCATGGCCTATACCAAGGAACGGCTGGAAGGGTTCTACGCCCTATTGGCGACATTGAAGCAGTCCGGCATCGAGATCCCTATCACCCAGGCCCTGGCGAGTTCTGCCCTGCTCATGGGCTGGCAGGACGATTGCAACGCCGTTTGCCCCGGCCATATCCTCTATGGCCTGAACCCGGTTTCCGGGGATTTGTCCGGTATCGCGCCGTTCCGGCCGGCCCTGGGCGCCATCAAGAGCCAGGTCATTCAAATCCGTGATCACGGCGACGGCCCGGAGCCTGGATCGGGCGGTTATCACAAAAACCGCCGCCAGCGGCGCACCGCCGTTGCGCCCTGTGGCTTGAACGACGGCTATGTCCCGCCACGCGCCGGCCAGGATGCGGTGGTGATGTTCCGTGGCCGGGAAGTGCGCGTTATCGGCGTTTCACTTGAGCACCTGACAGTGGAACTGCCCGATGATGTAGATGCGGCAATCGGCGATGAACTGTTGATTGCCGGGGGCGACGGTGCTGTCGCCGTGGAATGCCTGGCAGCCTGGCAGGGCCGTCGGCCCATCGACGTCATGATGAGCTTCAGCGCCCGCATGCCCGTATTTACCGTGTGACGCAAAGGTCCGAGATGCCCGAACAACCGAACTACTTCAACCGTTTCGATATGGCGGCCTTGTTGGATGAGTTTCCCATCGGGCCTGTGTTCCTGCACCGGTTTTCCGGCATCGGCCGCGATGAACTGCATGCCCTACAGGACCGCCGATTCCGGCGTGTGATGCAACGGGCCTGGCAAGTGCCGTTCTATCAACGCCTTTGGGGAGAACAGGGTATCGAGGCGGGCGACATCGGCGGCCTGGACGACATTGCCAAACTGCCCACCTTCGACAAATCGGACATCATGGCCTCCATCAACGCCCATCCGCCATTCGGCGACTTTCATGGCATGGAAAGCTTCGCCGAGGGAGAACGCCCGCCCGTGGTGGTGCACACCACCTCCGGCACCACCGGCCGGCCGCAGGTATTGATGTATGGGCCACGCAGCCGTGAAGTGCAAAATCTGTTGGTGGCGCGGCTCTACCTGCTCCAGGGCCTGCGCCCGGACGACGTGGTGCAATCGGTCTATGGCCACGGCATGGTCAACGGCGGCCACTACATCCGCGAGGCGGTGGTGCATTGGACCAACGCCATTTTCCTGCCGGCCGGCACCGGTGTGGAAACGCCGTCCGTGCAGCAGGTGGCCATGATGAAGGATTTCGGCGTCACGGTGCTGGTGGGCTTCGCCGACTATATCAAGCGCCTGGCGGATGTGGCACGTGAGCAAGGCCTGGAGCCGGGACGGGATATCAACATCCGCATGATTTCAGGCCATATGGGGCGGGAAGACAGCGCCATTCTCTCCGAGGCCTGGGGCGGGGCCGGGATCTTTGACTGGTACGGCGTCGGCGATACGGGCTCCATCGCTGGTCATGGACCGGAACGGGATGGGCTCTATGTCATGGAGGATGCCCAGTACCTGGAAATCTGCGATATCGACAGCGGCCAGCCGGCGGCCGACGGGGTTACGGGGGATATGGTCAATACCTGCCTTTTCAAGGACGATATCTATCCCATCATCCGCTTCAACACCCACGATGTCACGCACATGCGGACGGATGCCTCGCCATCGGCCTTGAACCTCCGCCGCATCGAAGGCTTCCTCGGGCGCAGTGATGCCATGGTGAAGCTGCGGGGCATCAACGTCTTCCCCCAAGCCATCGGCGCCATGCTGGCAGAACGGGCGGAGTTCACCGGCGAATACATCTGTCATGTGCGCCGTGATGATCAGGGCCGGGACGAGATGACGGTCACCGTCGAGGTCACGGAACAGGCCTCGGACCTAGCTGGCATTTATGACGAACTCCTGCGCCGAAGTCTGGGCGTCGCCGTTACCACCACGTTCGCCCCGCCAGGCGCATTGGCCGCCGAAACCGGTATTGAAAGCCGCCAAAAACCCATCCGCCTTGTCGATCATCGGTTCTGACGGCGATCAACCAAAGTCTACGGCATAATTCTTTAGAACCTCCTCCTTGAAGACGAGGCCGTGGCCGGGGCGGTCGGGCGGGGTGAGCAGGTTGCCCTTGGGTAGGACCGGTTCGACCCAGAGATCGTCGAGAAAATTGACGTATTCCAGGATATCCGGATTTGGGATCGCGGCCTGCAAGTGCACCATCAGTTCGTGGAACAGGTGCGGGGCGATGCGGATGCCCTTGGCGTGGGCTAAGGTGGCGATGCGGCGCATTTGCGTCAGGCCGCCGCGCATGACGTCCGGCTGCAGGATGGGGATCTTAGGGGTGTCGAAGAACGGTGCCAGATCGTAGTGGGTGAAATGGCTCTCGCCACCTACGACGCGGGTCTTCAAGGCATCGGCGATACGGAAATAGCCGGCGAAATCCTCCGCCACCACGGGTTCTTCCAGCCAGTGAATGTCGTAGTCGTCCAGACGGCGGCCCACTTCGATGGCTTCGTCAGCCGTCCAGCCCATGTTCACATCGACCATGATCTGAATGCCGTCGCCCAGAGCCTCGCGCATGGCGGCGACATTGGCCACATCGGTGGCGTGGTCGTACATATGGCCTGTCTGCATTTTGATGGCGCCGAAACCCGCCTCGACATAGGCTTCGGCCTTGGCGATCATGCCGTCCCGGCCCAGGCCGCGCCAGCAGCCGGAACCATAGGCCGGCAGGCCGTCTTTCGCTGTTCCGGCCCCGCCCCAAAGCTGATAGAGGGGCAGGCCGGCATGCTTGCCCAGGGCATCCCACAACGCGATATCGACGGCCGATTGCGCGAAGACGCTGACCCCCATGCGGCCCACCCAATAGGTCGCCTGCCAGACGTCCTGCCAGATCTTCTCAACCTCCGTGATGGAACGGCCTAAGACGACGGGCGCTACCAGTTCCTCGATGCAGGCCTGTATGGTCCTGAGGCCGCCTGAAAGCACCATGAGATAGCCCATGCCTGTCAGGCCGGAAGCGGTCTCGATCTCCACCACCAGAATTTCCCGGGGCCGGTCGTAATTGGCGCTCCACCGGGGCGGATCGGTGAAGGGAATAGACAGGGCGGTGGTACGGATGTCCTTGACGATCATGGGGCGGTCCTCGTGCCTGTGGATAAACGGCTGGCTTTGGCTGTGGGTTGCCTTAATAACGGGGGGCGATCCTTTATGTTATTGTCCCCCAACGGCTTCGCATAGTGGGCATTTCAACCCCCGCATTGTGGATAACTATACTCGGCATCACCGGTTAAGTGATTGAAATTGCTTATCTTTTCCTATAGTCTTTGGCTTTTCCGGGGCAACGGCGGGCCAGCCAATGAGCATTGCGGTGAGTGAAGAGGGCGGACAGGCGCAAGGCAGCGGCATTGCGGCCACGGGCGTTCTGCCGAGCCAGGCGATCGCTGCATTGTGGACGGACGGCGAGATCACCGCGGCCCAGCCGCTCTTGGATGGACAGATCCAACCCTCCAGTCTGGACCTGCGCCTGGGCGAGGTGGCTTACCGGGTCCGTGCCTCGTTCCTGCCGGGCTCCGGCCAGGAGATGAAGCGTAAGATCGACCGTTTTACCATGCACGAGGTGGATCTGACCCAAGGCGCGGTGCTGGAACGGGGCTGCGTCTATATCGTGCCGCTGTTGGAGCGCCTGTCCCTTTCCCAAAGGCTCTCCGCCATTGCCAACCCGAAAAGCTCAACCGGCCGTCTGGATGTGTTCACGCGTCTGATCACCGACGGGGCCAGCGAATTCGATCGGGTGGATGCGGGCTATCATGGCCCGCTTTATGCCGAAATCGCGCCACGCACTTTTTCCATATTGGCGCGCACCGGGGTGCGCTTGAACCAGTTGCGCCTACGTCGGGGGGAACATCGCCTGACAGATGCCGAGTTGATGCGACTGCATCAGCAATCGCCCCTGGTTCACGGCAAGGCGGGCCAGGAAAACATCGCCGGCGGCATCGCCCTGACCGTGGATTTGCAAGGCAGCGAAGACGACACCGGCCGGGGCCGGCTGATCGGCTACAAGGCGCGGCCGCATGCCCCCTTGATCGACATCGAGAAGGTGGGCCAATACGATGCCGCGGAGTTTTGGGAACCTATTTATGCCGGCGCCGAGTCCGGCCTGGTTCTGAACCCGGACGATTTCTACATCTTGGCTTCCCGAGAAGCGGTCTCGGTACCCCCCGACCATGCCGCGGAAATGGTGGCATACGATACTCTGGTCGGTGAATTCCGCGTGCACTACGCTGGATTTTTCGATCCAGGTTTCGGCTGGGCGGAAGCAGGCGGTGAAGGCACCCGGGCTGTCTTGGAAGTACGCAGCCACGACGTGCCGTTCCTGCTGGAACACGGCCAGACAGTGGGCCGCCTGGTCTACGAACGGCTGACCTCGGTGCCCGACCAGATCTATGGCCGGGACATCGGCTCCAACTATCAGCAACAAACCCTGGCGCTGGCCAAACAATTCCGCCGCGGCTGACGGCGTGCCCGCCGGGCTGGGCTGATCTTGCGGCCATTTAGTTGACAAAGGCAATTAATCGAATGACAATATCATGTTATTCGCGGAGGTCGTGCCATGGCAATGGAGTTCCCTGTCAGCGAAGACCGGATAGAGGCGCTGCGCGCCTTCAACCGCTTCTACACCGAGCAGATCGGTGTGCTGCGGGAAGGGCTCTTGGACAGCAAATTCCCCTTGATGGAGGCCCGGGTGCTCTACGAACTTGCGGCCCGGGTCACCACCACGGCCCGGGACCTGTGCCGGGACCTGGGCGTCGATCCAGGCTATCTGAGCCGAATTTTGCGGGGGCTTGGCAACCGTGGCCTGGTGGACAAGCGGCCCGGTACGGACGACCGACGCATGAGCCTGCTAAGCCTGAGCCCGGCGGGGCGCGCCGAATTCGACAGCCTGGACCAGCTTTCCCGGCGGGAGAACGGCAAGCTGCTATCGCCGCTAAGCGAAGTCGATCAGCTTCGCCTTATCGAGGCCATGGCCCGCATCCAAACCCTGCTGTCACCACCCGCTAGCGGCCACAAAGCCTTTGTCCTGCGGCCGCACCGGCCCGGTGATATGGGCGACGTCATCGCCCTGCATGGCCGTCTCTATCCGGCTTTGTTCGGTTTTGACCATACTTTCGAAGCTTTGGTGGCTCGGATCGCCGCCGATTTCATCGACAACTTCGATCCGCGCTGGGAATGCGGTTTCATCGCCGAGGTGGATGGGGATTTCAGCGGCGCGGCCTTTGTCGTCAAGGTGGATGAAACCCTCTCCAAGCTGCGCCTGATGATCGTCAACGAAAATGCCCATGGCCTGGGTCTGGGCCGGGCGCTCTTGAACGAGTGCCTGCGCTTCGCCCGCTCTGCCGGCTATAAGAAGATGACGCTATGGACCAACGATGTGCAGACCGCCGCCCGGGCCCTCTATGCCAGCGCCGGATTTGAACTGGTGTATGAAGAGCCGGGCCATGAATTCGGCGTCGACATGGTGGCGGAGACCTGGGACCTGGTTTTGTGAGCCGCGAAGAAGGCCTTGCGGTCCTGGCCGGCATCGTCATGGGGGTCCTGGTGGGCGCGGCCATGGTGGCAAGCCGCTACGTCATCGTCCAGACCGAGCCGGCCTCACTGGCCCTGTTGCGCTATGTCATTGGCAGTCTGGGACTGATCCCGCCGTTCCTGCTGATCCGCTGGGTCCGCTTCGCAGGCCGCGATCTTTTGCCCATCGCGCTGCTGGGTATTGGTCAGTTCGGCATACTCATCGCCTTGCTGAACTATGGCCTGCAGTACATCGGCTCCGGCCTCGGCGCCCTGTTGTTTGCTTCGTTTCCCCTGATGACCATGGTGATCGCCGCCGGACTGCGCCTGGAGGCGATGACATTGGCCAAAACCGCCGGGGTGCTGTTGACCATCATCGGCGTGGGTTTAGCGGTTTCCGACCGGTTGGTTCTGCCCGATGCCGGTTCTGACGTTATTTTGGGTATGGTCGCCGTGTTGGGCTCGGCCCTGACAGGTGCCGTTTGTTCGGTCTTTTACAGGCCGTATTTGCAGAAATACCCGCCACTTCAAGTCGGCGTTTTCGCCATGTTGGCTTCTGTGGTGTTCCTGGTTTTGCCAGCCGCTGGCGAAGGTTTTTTCCGAGCGCCGCCAAGCTTCACCGCTGCCGGTTGGACGGCGGTGGCATTCATTGGACTGGCATCAAGCCTGGGATACTACGCTTGGCTGTACGCCTTGAAACACGCCACGCCGACCCGCGTCGCCCTGTTTCTCGCCCTGGGGCCCGTGGTCGCGGCCGGATTGGGAGCCGCCTTGTTGGGTGAAACCCTAACGCCGCTTTTTCTATTGGGACTGGCCGCCGTGGTCTGCGGCCTGGTGGTGGCGCACCGTTCGCAAATGTGATCGATCCTCGTAGGCGGCCGCGTTCTTGTGTCCCAAGGCGCCCGCCACGGCGGCCGGATTAGACGACGAGATTGCCCGGATCGCCGGTTTCGTCAAGCAGACCCGCGATGATTTCCAGGCCTTCCATCACCCGTTCGCGGGTTGGTTCGTGGCTAAGGCAAATTCGAATGGTGTTGGGTGCGTCGGTCTGTTCGATGACAAAGGTCTCGCCGGTAAGAACCTTGACGCCATGACTTTCCGCCGCCGCCCGAAAGGCATCGGCCCACCAATGCTCCGGCAGCGATAGCCAGAGATGAAAGCCATGCGGGTCCGCTCGCACATCGTGCCCGGCCAGAATACGTTTGGCCAATTGTTGCCGTGCCTGGGCTTCTTGACGTTGAAACTGGTTCAATCGCTCGGCTGTGCCATCCATGATCCATGTGCTTGCGATCTCGGCCATTAGGGGCGGCGGCATCCAACAGGAAAGATTGACGGCGGCACGGATCGAGCCGCGCAGCCGTTTGGGCGCATACAGAAAGCCTACCCGCAGACCGGGAGCGAGGCATTTGGAGACACTGGTTAGAAAGATCACCTGCTCCGGCGCATAATAGGCCAGAGGCCGGGGCCGCTCCGGCGGCAGGAACCCAAAGACATCATCCTCAATGATCAACAGTTGGTTCTTCTTGGCGATCGCAGCGATCTCGCGCCGCCGCCCTTCATCCATCGTGATCGAGGTGGGCGTATGTAATGTCGGTAGGCAGTATAAAACCTTGGCCGCGCTGGTCCGGCAGGCCGTCTCCAGTGCGTCCGGCGAAAGGCCGCCTTCATCCATCGCCACCGGCATGATTTTGAGCCCGAGATGACGCGCCAGGGACTTGATGGGCGCATAGGTCATCGACTCGGTAAGCAACACATCGCCGGGGCGGGCCGTTGCCAGCAAGCTCGCCATCAGGCCGTGTTGCGCGCCGTTGGCCAATATTGTGCCGTCATCGGGAATATCCAAACCCAATGTCCGCAGCCATGCGGCCGCCGCCGTCGCGTGGCGTCGGTCTTCACTTTCCGTCTGGAAATCGAGAAAGGAGGCGAGCTTGGTTGAAGCCTGTAAAGACTGCAAGGTATGGGCCAGCGCCGCGGCGCTATCACCGGCTGCGGGCAAATTCAGCGAGAAATCAATCGGCCCGTTGCTGGATCTTGTCATCCCGCCGGAAAGTTCCTGGATCGGCATGGGGCCGGTACGGCGAATGTATGTGCCGCGTCCCACCTGGCCATGCAGAAAGCCGCGCTTTACTGCCTCGGCATAGGCCCTGCTGATGGTGTTGAGGGACAGGCCCAGCCGAAAGGCAAGTTCGCGCTGCGCCGGCATCCGGTCCCGCTCCTTCAATCGCCCCTGGGCGATGCTCTCCCCAATCGCCTCCGCGATCAGCAGATATTTGGGGCCTGGTTTTTGGCCAAGGTCCGGGGTCCACATTGTCATGATGACAATGTTTATCTTGACTGAACAATATGGTCAATATTATCGATACAATAATTCGAGAATTTCAATACAAATTGCAGCAATCGGTAAATTGTTATGTGCGCCAACCCTATGGCCCCAATCACGAACGACGGCCAATCGGCCTTCTACGCGCGGTCCGGCGCGGTCCCCATGCCCCTGATCGAACGAGCGTCCGGCATCTACATGTGGGACAGCGATGGGGAACGTTACATGGATGTCTCGTCGGGACCCGTGGTCAGCAATATCGGTCATGGCAATGTTCAGGTCGCAGACGCGCTGGCGAAGCAGGCAAGGACCTTGGATTACGCCTTTCCCCGATTGGCGAGGAATCGTCCCAACATGGATTATGCGCAGCGTCTGGCGGGACTTGCCGGACCCGGCTTTGAACGGGTTTTGCTAACATCGGGCGGCAGCGAGGCAATGGAGAACGCCATCAAGCTACTGCGCCAATACGCCGTGGCCACTGGCAATGAGGCGAAGACCGAGATCATTACCTGCCAGCCGTCATACCACGGAGCCACCATCGCGACCTTGGCGATGAACGGCGACGACATGATGGCGCCTTTCCTTGATGGATTCGCAAAGGCGACGCCGAAGGTTCCGGCTCCCCTTGGCTATCGGGTGCCCGACAACCATGATGCCGGCAGCTATGCTGAATATTGCGCCGACTGCCTGGAAACCCGGATCAAAGAACTTGGCGCAGAGCGGGTCTTGGCGTTTGTCATCGAACCGGTAGGTGGCCTTTCCACCGGCTGCGTCGTGCCGCCCCATAACTATATGCGGCGTATCCGTCAGATCTGTAGCGATCATGGGGTGCACCTCTTATTCGACGAGATTTTGTGCGGCATGGGCCGAACCGGCGAATTCTTGGCGGCCCACCACTGGCCTGATGCCCTGCCCGATATCGTTACCCTGGCAAAGGGTATGGCATCCGGCTACAGCCCGTTGGGCGCGGTTCTTGCGCCTGCCGTCTTGGTGGATGAGTTGGCCGGCCTAACGGGCTTTGAGTTCCAATATTCCTATAACGCCAACCCCATTTCATCTGCCGCCGGCATGGCCGTACTGGATGTTTACAAGCAGTTTGATCTGGTCAATAGAGCGTCGGCGGCCGGTGCGCGGCTTCGCGCCGGGCTGGGAGAGTTGCAACAGCAATATCCGCTGATCGGCGACATTAGAGGCAAGGGCCTGTTGCTGGCCGTCGAAATTGTCGCCGACCGCAATACCAGGGCGTCCCTCCCGAACGACCCATCACCCACCGACCGGGTCCGCGTTCATGGTCTTAAGAATGGACTGATCATCTATTCCCGGCCAACTTCCGGCGGTCGCTACGGACATTGGTTTATTGTCGCGCCGCCCCTCACAATCTCGGACGAGGAGATCGCCGAGCTGCTTGGCCGCCTTGGCGATACCATGCGCGACCTATGTGCTGAGTATCGTGAGGTAATTTAGTCGACGTCTTAGCGGTCCCAGCTGTAGTCGATTTCGTAACCAACAGCCACGGCATCGGCGTAAACATCAGGCTTCTGCACCGATAGTTTGACCTTTGTAATGGCCGGTTCGTCATCAAACACGGTCAAAAGTTCACGCGCCAGGCTTTCCAACAGGTTGTGGTGGCGGGCCTGGGCCAGTTCGATAATGCGGCTGCGGATGCCGTCATAGTTCAAGACCTTGGCGATATCCTCCTGGGGGTCCGGCATGTCAGTCCGCAACTCAACCTCCAGATCAATCAACAACTGTTGCGGCCCTTCGCGCTCGTGGGGCAGGACGCCCAGGGATACGGGAAAGGAAAGTTGAGTGAACTTGATCCGATGCCCGGTCATTCTGCCATTCGCCGACATATTCTAATCCTGCGCCATGTAGGTAACGTCCCGGTGCATGCCCGCCAGCGACTGGCCGCCGTCGATGGTAATTACTTCCCCGGTCATGGCTGGGGCGGCAAGGATCAACCGCAGGGCGGCGATCAGTTGGTCCAGTGTCGCCCCTTTGCCCATGGGATTAAGGGAATGGGATTTTTCAAAGCTGGCCTGGCTCTGGTTGACGCTGGGCAGTGTGATGCCGGGCGCAATGCCGCAAACCCGTACCTTAGGCGCCAGTTCCATGGCCAGGACCTTTGTGGCCCCCAACAGGCCATATTTTGCGATGGTGTAGGAAAAGAAATCCGGGTACAGCGCGAACATCTTATTGTCTAGCAGGTTGACCACCACCCCCCTCTCGCCTGGGCCACCCTTGGCCACGGCACGGGCGAAATCCCGGGCCAGAAACACTGGCGCACGCAGATTAACCGCGTGATGAGCATCCCAACTTTCCAAACTCATCTCCAAGGCAGAATCGTCCTCGAACAAAGAGGCATTGTTGACCAGCAGGCCCAGGGGCGGTGCCTCCCTGCCTGCCGCCGCGATCAATCCATCGACCACTGATTGATCGCGCAGGTCGCCAGGCACCAGGTGGCCATTGCCGCCGTCCGCTTCGATTGCCGACAGCAGCGCTTCGGCCCCTTCGTGGGACCGGTGGTAGTTGATGGCCACATGCCAGCCGTCCGCCGCCAGAGCGCGCGCCAGGGCGGCGCCGATGCGTGCGCCTGCGCCGGTGACCAGGGCCGTCCGCTGTTCGTCAGTTTCTGTCATTGCCTGTTTTTGCCCCAGCGCCATTGTTAAGGCAACAATTCCGCCAATACCGCGTTCAAGACCCGGCGGCCATCGGCGCTCGCCGTCAGATGCTCGCCGCGCCAGAGCAATAGACCCGCATCCAGCAGCCTGTCCAGGGCGGGACCGGCCAACCAGCTTGCCAGAGTCTCTCCGACCTCGGCGGAGAATGTGGTGCTGTCAATGCCTTCAGCAAGGCGAAGGCCCATCATCAGCCGTTCCGCAGCAATTTCTTCTTTGGACAAAATGGTTTCTGTCTGCCGCCTTTCACCGCTCAGCCAGTTTTCCGGCGAAGTCCGCTGGCTGGTGGCGAGGCGCCGACCATCGATCAGCAGCCGGCCATGGGCGCCAGGGCCCAAACCTAAGTATTCGCCACAGCGCCAATAGGCGAGGTTGTGTGAGCTTTCACAGCCCGGGGCTGCATGGTTGGAAATCTCATAGGCCGGAAGTCCGGCGGCTTCGCAAAGTTCCTGCGTTAGGTCGTACATATCGGCGGCCAAATCCCCATCCGCAGCCGAAACCGTGCCATCAAAGGCGGTGCCCTTTTCGATGGTCAATTGATAGAGGGAGAGGTGCTCCGTCGCCATTTTCAGCCCCTCTAACAGTTCTGCACGCCAGGCCGCAAGGTCTTGGCCCGGGCGGGCATAGATCAGATCGAAGCTGCAACGGGGGAAGGTGGCTTTTGCCAGTTCCAGCGCGGTCCGGGCTTCAATTGCGCTGTGATTTCGGCCGAGACGTTTCAGGTCCCCATCGTTGAGAGCCTGAACACCTAGGGAGAGGCGGTTGACGCCCGCCGCGGCATAGCCCTTGAAGCGGTCTGCCTCCACGGATGTAGGGTTGGCTTCCAGCGTAATCTCTATGGTTTTGTCGATAGACCAGTGTTTTGCGATGGCGTCCAGCAAGGCGCCGACGGTTTCGGGAGGCATCAGGGAAGGCGTGCCGCCGCCGAAGAAGATGCTGGTCACACGGCGATGCCCCAGCCGGCCGGCAGAGGTGGCCACTTCATCCAGCAGGGCATGTCGCCAGGCTTTCTGGTCGACGGTGTCACGTACATGGCTGTTGAAATCACAATAGGGACATTTGGCCAAACAGAAGGGCCAGTGCAGGTAGATGGCAAAGGACCCGGCCGGGTTATCCCTGGAAGCAACCATCGATCAGCTTTTGAAAGGCCACGGCGCGATGGGAAATCCGCTGCTTTTCGTCATAGGAGATTTCGCCGAATGTTTGATCATAGCCGTCCGGCATGAACATAGGGTCATAGCCGAAGCCGCCCGTGCCCCGGGGCGGCCAGATAAGGTTGCCGTAGATGCGGCCCTCGAAACTCTCCACATGCCCATCAGGCCAAGCCAGGGATAGGACAGAAATGAAAAAGGCCCGCCGGTTGGGGTTGTCCCCCAGTTTGTCGTTCACCGCCTTCATAGCTACGTCGAAATTGCGGTCCGGACCGGCCCAGCGGGCGGAGTAGATGCCGGGTTCGCCACCCAATGCCTCGACAGCTATGCCGCTGTCATCCGCTAGACTGGGCAGCCCGCAGCCTTGGACGGCGGCCTCTGCCTTCAGAACCGCGTTGGCGAGAAATGTCGAGCCGGTCTCCTCCGGCTCCGGCAAATTCAATTCCGCTGCCGAAACAATATCGACATCATATGGTCTCAACAGATCGGCGATTTCCGAAACCTTGCCCTTGTTGTGGGAGGCGACGACCAGGCGCCCATCAGTAAACCGGCGCGGCATGCCTCAGGCCTCGATAGCCTGTTTCTGCAGGCCGACCAGATGGCCGATACCCTGTTCGGCCAGTTCTAACAGACGGTTGAACTGGTCGCGGCTGAATGGGTCCTCCTCGGCGGTGCCCTGGATTTCCACGATGCCGCCATTTCCCGTAAGGACGAAATTAGCATCCGCCTGAGCGGATGAATCCTCGGCGTAATCCAGATCCAATACCGCTTCGCCGTCGTAAAGGCCGCAACTTACTGCGGCGACATGATCATTCAACGGATTTTGCTCGATCAAGCCATCCTTCAGCATGCCCGCAAAGGCCAGGTGCAAGGCCACCCAGGCCCCGGTGATCGAGGCGGTGCGGGTGCCGCCGTCGGCCTGCAACACATCGCAGTCCAGTCGAATTTGCCTTTCGCCGATGGCTTTGAGATCAGTGACGGCACGTAGGGAGCGGCCGATCAACCGTTGGATCTCCTGCGTCCGGCCTGACTGTTTACCCCGTGCTGCCTCACGCCCGGTACGGGTGTGGGTGGAACGGGGCAGCATGCCGTATTCCGCCGTTACCCAGCCTTGCCCACTGTTGCGCAGGAACGGTGGCACCCGGTCATCAAGGGAAGCGGCGCAAATGACGTGGGTATCGCCAAACCGCACCAGGCAGGAACCTTCGGCATACTTCGCGAAGCCCGGTTCCAGGCTGACCTCCCGCAACTGATCGACGGCGCGGCCCGATGGACGCATGGCGCATACTCCTCATGATCGGAATCGATTTTCCCGGCCCTATCTAGCGCCACCAAGGGCGGACGTCCAGGGCCGCGTTGACGTCCCGGATAGGCGTTACTACATTGCCTAAACCATGGCCAATCGAGCAACAAACCCGCCGGGCATCGGCGATCTTGACCAGCGCAACCGGGAAATTTTCCGAGAAGTCGTGGAATCGTTTCTCGAGACAGGTACGCCGGTTGGCTCGCGCACCCTCTCGCGCCGCCTGAACCGCAGTCTATCACCCGCCTCTGTGCGCAATATCATGGCCGATCTGGAAGATGCCGGCCTGCTGCACGCCCCCCATACCTCGGCCGGCCGCCTGCCCACGGACCGGGGCCTGCGCCTATTCATCGATGGCCTGTTGGAACTGGGCGATCTGGCGGAGGCAGAGCGGGCCGAGATCGAGGCCCATTGTGCCGCCGCCGGCCGCAGTTTGGAAGATATGCTGATCCAGGCCTCGGAACTACTTTCCGGACTATCAGGCTGGGCGGGCCTGGTCATGGCCCCGAAACTGGAAGCGCCCCTGAAGCATTTGGAGTTTGTTTCCCTTGGCGATGGCCGCGCCTTGGTGGTCATCGTGGGCGAATCCGGTGCCGTGGAAAACCGCATCATCGAAGTGCCGGCAGGCTTGCCGCCGTCGGCTCTGGTTGAGGCGGCGAACTACCTGAATGCCCGCCTGCGCGGCAACACCTTGGCCGAAGCGCGGCGCGACATACTGACGGAAATCGATCAGCAGCGCGCCGAATTGAATGCCGTCACTGCCCGGGTGGTGGAAAGCGGCCTGGCGATCTGGGGCGGCGACCAGCAGCAGACGCTGATCGTGCGCGGCCGGGCCAACCTGCTGGAAGACATCTCAGCGGCCGAGGATCTGGAACGAATCAGGCAATTGTTCGCCGATCTCGAAAGCAAGCAGGCCTTGATCGACGTTTTGGAACTGGCGAATGAGGGCCCCGGCGTGCGCGTCTTCGTCGGCTCGGAAAGTCAGCTGTTCAGCCTGACCGGTTCTTCCATGATCGTCGCGCCTTATACCAATTCCAACCAGGACGTGATCGGCGCCATCGGCGTGGTCGGGCCGACGCATCTCAATTATGCCCGTATCGTTCCCATGGTTGACTACACGGCCCGGGTGATCGGGCGTCTGATCGGTTGACCTGGGTCGCTAATAGGTTAAAAACGCCGCCCCGAAACCCTATATTGATATTGTGGGAAGTCGCGTAGCGTTCTTGTGACCGAGGACAAGATGAACGAAGCCGAGAACATTCAGAATTCGGAACAACTCGCCGACCAGCCGGCGAACGGTGCGCCAGAGGCCGCGCCCGGCACACCTGAACAGCCGACAGATCAGGCCGCCGCAGGCGATGTCAAAGGCGCGCAGGATACGGCGTCCGATGAAACTGCCGAGGCGCCTGACCAGCCGAGCGAACTGGAACTGGCCTACGGCGAAGTGGCGGACCTGAAGGACAAGCTATTGCGCGCCATGGCGGAGACTGAAAACGTCCGCCGCCGGAGTGAACGGGATAAGGCAGACAGCCGCAAATATGCCGTCGCCGATTTTGCCCGCGACATGTTGGCGGTATCCGACAATTTGCAGCGCGCCCTGGGCGCCGTCAGCGGCGAGGCCCGAGGCGACAACCCGGAACTGGCGCAGTTGCTGGAAGGCGTGGAACTGACCCGCAAGGAAATGCTGGGCTATTTCGAGAAGCACGGCATCAGGGAAGTCGATCCGATGGGCGAAAAGCTTGACCCCAACCTGCACCAGGCGGTGGTCCAGCTTGACGATCCCAATGCCGCACATGGCACCATTGTTCAGGTGATGCAGCCGGGTTACGTGATCCATGATAGGCTGCTGCGCGCCGCGATGGTGGGCGTGGCCAAGGGCGCGCCCGCGCCGGAAGCGGCCCCCGCAGCCGAGCCGGCACAATCTGATGCAATGGGGAATGAGACGGCGGAAGCAAACGAAGCCACCGCCACGGAAGGCTCCCCGGACGACCACAGCGTGGACACCCAGGCTTAGCGAATGGCAGGGTTCCGGGCCATCGCGCATAGATGACCCTGTCGCTGCCCCGGATCAGCAATGCCCAAGCCCGGCGCATTTTCATGGCGCGGCAGGGGTTGTGCCTGCCGCCGCACAGACGCCAGGACAAGGACGGCCTGCATCGCCTGATCCACCAACTCGGCTTCGTGCAGATGGACAGCATCCGCACGGTGGAACGGGCCCACCACATGATCCTGTTCGCCCGCAACCAAACTTACCGGCCGGAACATTTGCGCCAGCTGCTGGAAGAGGACCGCCACCTGTTCGAGCATTGGACCCATGACGCGGCCGTTATCCCGACCGCATTCTATCCCCATTGGCAGGGCCGCTTCTCGGCGGCGGAGGAAAAACTGCGGCAACGTTGGCGCCAATTCCGTCCCAAGGAACTGTCGGACGGAAAACTGGTTGGTTTCGAAGACATGATGGGCCAAGTGCTGGAGCATGTGGCGGAAAACGGACCCACCCTCTCGCGCGACCTCAAGGCCAAGGAAAGCGGCCGAAAAGGGGATGGGAATGGCTGGTGGCAATGGCATCCGGCCAAGACAGCGCTGGAATTCCTCTGGCGCACGGGTCAGTTGTCGGTCTGCCATCGCAGCGGCTTTCAGAAGGCATATGACCTTTGCCACCGGGTAATACCGGAGGAACTTCGCGAAATGCCGGCGCAATCGGGCCGGGCTTTCGTCGATTGGGCCTGCGCCAACGCCCTCGACAGGCTCGGCTTCGCGACCCCGGGCGAACTTGCGGCCTTTTGGGCGTCCATTCCGCCGGCGGCTGCCAAGCTCTGGTGTGAAGAGCATCTGGAAGGAACGTTGATTGAGGTTCTGGTCGAGAACGCCGACGGCTCGGCGCCCCGGCGTTGTTTCGCCCGGCCGGAGCTTTTGGACACGTTGGGCGGCCTGGATGACCCTCCTGACCGCATCCGTGTCCTCAGCCCCTTCGATCCGTTGATCCGTGACCGCAAGCGGCTCGAGCGTCTGTTCAATTTCGATTACCGTATCGAGATCTTTGTGCCGGAGGCAAAACGGAAATACGGATATTATGTCTTCCCCCTGCTGGAGGGTGACCGCCTGATTGGCCGCGTCGACATGAAGGCGCGTCGGGACGATGACGCCCTGCACGTGACCGGCCTGTGGCTGGAGCCAAGGGTCAAACTTACCAAGGGCCGCCGCGCCCGCCTGGAGCGGGAACTGGCCCGCCAGGCCAAGTTTATTGGCATGGCGGATGTCATATGGGAACCTGGGGCCTTGAAGACCTGAAACCAAGGTGGCGGGACAAGACGTGAGGGCGGTGGATATACCCATCATCGATATCGGCGGACAACGTCATCTAGAGACTTCGCCCGGGCCGGTGGGCGAACAGATCAAGGTCGCCTGCCTGGACAGCGGCTTCTTTTATTTGCTCAACCATGGCCTTGATGAGGATCTGCTGGCCGCCGTTTTCGATGCCAATCGGCGGTTTCACAGCCTACCGCTGGCGGAGAAGGAAAACATCAAGCTAAACCATTGGCACCGGGGCTATCAGGGCTATGCCACCTCGAAACTGGTTTCATCGGCCCGTTTCGCCGCGGCGGCGGCGGCCAACCAATTGGAATCGTTTTTCCTGCGTCACGAGGTCCCCGCGGATGATCCGGGCTTTAAGCGCGAGCCCCTCAAAGGCCCGAACCAATGGCCGGCTGATCCGGAATTCCGCGATGTGGTCAGCCGCTACGACACGGCCGTCCGCGGTCTGGCAACAAAACTGCTGCCTGCCTTCGCCTATGCTGTCGGTGAAGCGCCGGATTTTTTCGATGCCTATTTCCAAACACCTTCGACGGCCCTGCGCTTGATCCATTACCCGGGCCGGGACTCCGACGCCGACGCCTTCGGTATCCACCCCCATACCGATTATGGTTTCATGACCATCCTGGCCCAGGATCAGACCGGTGGCCTGGAAATCCAGCGCCCCGACGGCACCTGGCTGCTGGCACCACCCCTGCCCGGAACCTTGATCGTCAACATCGGCGATGCCCTGGCGCGATGGACCAACGATGCCTTCAATTCCACACCGCACCGGGTCAACAGCCCTCCCGACGGCGAAAGCCGCTATTCCGTCGCCATGTTCTTTGATCCGGACGTGGACGCCCAAATTTGTACCCTGAACCGATTTTCCGATGCCGACAATCCGCCCCGCCACGCCCCGATCCGCTATGGCGACTACTTCCAGGAACGCCTGGACAGCAACTACCCCGAGCGCACAGCGGCCGCGGTAACCTAAACCTCTATCGACGATTCGCTCGTCAAACTCAAATTTGTTTCCATTTTGTTCTTTTCGCTCGACGATTAAGGCGGGTTCTGTCATAGTTTCCCGCAACTTCTGTTATCAGTGGCTCAATGCGCGAGGTGAGGTTCAAGGCATGGTGGCCCATGTAGGGACCGTGGCGTTTCAGGGTATCGAGGCCCTACCGGTGGATGTGCAGGTGCAACTGGCCTCCGGACTGCCCGCCTTCACTGTGGTCGGCCTGCCCGACAAGGCCGTGGCGGAAAGCCGCGAAAGGGTGCGCGGCGCCCTCGGCGCCATCGGCTTGGCCTTGCCGCCCAAACGCATCACCGTC
Source organism: uncultured Rhodospirillaceae bacterium (assembly GCA_964344935.1). Taxonomy (GTDB): domain Bacteria; phylum Pseudomonadota; class Alphaproteobacteria. The sequence goes on along the minus strand of CAYFPL010000001.1, from coordinate 1,454,313 downwards.
AATCTTGCCCCGGCCGATCTGCCCAAGGAAGGCAGCCATTACGATCTGCCCATCGCCATTGGACTGCTCCTGGCCATGGATGTGCTGCCCACGGATGAACTTTCGGAGTTTAACGCCGTGGGCGAACTGTCCCTGGACGGCGCCTTGACGCCCATTGCCGGGGTCCTGCCGGCGGCGATGGCCGCCAAGGCTCAAGGCCGGGGATTGATCTGTCCCGGCGAGCAGGGCGGCGAAGGCGCCTGGGCCGGCGATCTGCGGGTGTTGGCACCGGGCAACCTTTTGGCGCTGATCAACCATTTCAAGGGCAGCCAGGTGCTGCCCCAGCCGGTGCCGGAACTGGCGGACGAAATGGACGCGCACATGGACCTCGCCGACATCAAGGGCCAGGAAAGTGCCAAGCGGGCCTTGGAAGTGGCCGCTGCGGGCGGCCACAACCTGTTATTGATCGGCCCGCCCGGTGCCGGCAAGTCCATGCTGGCGGAGCGTTTGCCGGGCATCCTGCCGCCGCTGGATGCGGCCGAGGCCTTGGAAGTCTCGATGATCGCTTCTATCGCCGGGCAATTGGGGGATGGCCGATTGCGCCGTCGTCGCCCATTTCGCAACCCCCACCATTCATCCTCCATGGCGGCGATGATCGGCGGCGGCACCCGGGCTCGGCCGGGCGAAGTCAGTCTGGCTCACGGCGGTGTGCTGTTCCTGGACGAATTGCCCGAATGCAGCCGGCAGGTGCTCGAATCCCTGCGCCAGCCCATCGAATCCGGTCGCGCCGTGGTGGCCCGCGCCAATGCTCACATTACCTATCCCGCCCGTTTCCAGTTCATCGCGGCGATGAACCCCTGCCGCTGCGGCCACTTGGGCGATGGGGAGTTGGCCTGCAGCCGGGCGCCCCGATGCGCGGAAGACTACCAACGCAAACTTTCCGGCCCGCTTCTGGACCGGATCGATATGCACATCCAGGTGCCCAACGTATCGCCCGCCGATTTGGACCTGCCCCCGGCAGCGGAGTCGTCTGTGGATGTGGCCGCGCGCATCGAAAACGCCCGCGCCTGCCAACGCGCCCGTTACGAAGACGCCGGCGGCGAGACGCCCATACGCCTGAACGCTCAGGCGGATGGCAAACTGCTGGAAGCGGTGGCCACACCGGACGACGACGGTCGGGCCCTGTTGCGCCAGGCCAGCGATCGCATGCATCTGTCCGCCCGCGGTTACCATCGGGTCCTGCGCGTCGCCCGCACCCTGGCGGACCTGGAGGCGCGGGAGCAGGTTCAGCGGGTGCACGTTGCCGAAGCCCTCAGCTATCGTCGCTTGCGGGCGGTGGCCTGATCGCAGGGGTTGAAAGGAATGCTTAACCCCATTCCGCCATGATCCAATCGCCGCTCGGCGGCGCCACGCCGCCCGTTGCGTTGCCGTACCTGGCTTGAGATGGCATGATTATAGCCAGTCGAGCCCCGTCTTCCGGGAGGGGCAGCCGTGATAGACGGAAGACTGCGAATTTTAGGATCGGCGGGGCGCAATGGAGATATTGCGAATTCTGGGAAGGAACCGTTTCTTCGGGCCGCTGTTGATCTGTCTCGGCGTCGTCGTCGTTGTTCTGCTGTTCAACATCGACATCTTCATGGGCGAGGCACGAAACGATATCGGGCCGAAAACTCTGGCCGCTGCCGCCCTTACCATTTCCGCTGTTTCCGGCCTTTTGTATTACGAAATGCAGCGCCGGTTCACCCGACTGAATTTTCAAACCGAACGGGTTTCCGAAATGGCCGATCGGCTGTCCAACGCCATCGAGGCGTTGAACGATGCCAATGCGGACCTGCGTCAATCAGAGGAGCGCTACCGGGAGTTGGTGGAGAACCAGGATGCCCTGATCGTCCGCCGCGACACCGATGGCCGCCTGACTTTCGTCAACAATACCTTCTGTGAGCATTTCGCCCTTGATCCGCAAGAGGCGCAGGGAGGGCGGTTCTATCCCAATATCCACCCCGAGGACCGGGGTATATTCGAATCCCTACGCGACGGCTTAACCATGCCGCCCTACCGCATCCGTTATGATCAGCGGGTTCTGACCCAGGATGGCTGGCGCTGGATTGCCTGGGTCGACTACGCGATCCACGACGATAAAGGAGACGTGCGGGAGATCCAATCCATCGGTCGCGACGTCACCGACCGCCGGGCGGCCGAGGAGCAGTTGAAGATCGCACGGGACGAGGCGGAAGCCGCCAACAAGGCAAAGTCCAGTTTCCTGGCCATGGTCAGCCACGAAATACGCACGCCCATGAACGGCATTCTGGGCATGAACAAGTTGTTGCGGGAGACCGAGCTGACGGACCAACAGCATGGTTATGCCGATGCGGTTTCGCGTTCCGGCGAGGCCTTAATGGCCATCATCAATGATCTGCTGGACTATTCCAAGGTCGAAGCTGGAAAACTGGCCCTCGAAGATCATCCCTTCAACCTGATCGAGACCGTGGAACAGGCCTGCGAGCTGCTGGCCGCCCGCGCGGTGGAAAAGGACGTGGCCATCGGTGTCACATTCGACGTGGATGTGCCCGAATTCCTGCACGGCGATGCCGGCCGCCTGCGCCAGGTAATTCTGAATCTTGGCGGCAATGCCATCAAGTTCACCGACGCCGGCGGCGTCATGATATCGGTCTCCGTCACCTCGAAAAGCGAAACCGCCGCCGTCCTCTTGTTCGAGGTCAAGGACACCGGCATCGGCATCGCGGAAGATGTTCAAGAAGCCATGTTCGAGGAGTTTTCCCAGGCCGATACGGGCAGCACCCGGCGCTATGGCGGAACCGGGCTAGGCCTAGCCATCTCACGCCGGATTGTCGAGGCCATGAAGGGCCAGATCGGCGTGGATAGCGTCGTCAACGAGGGCAGCACCTTCTGGTTCATGGTCGATCAGGGAATGTTGTCCGATCCCGAAACAGAGGACGCCGGGGATACCATCAGCGCGGAGACCCTGGCCGGGCGCAATATGTTGCTGTGCGACGGCAACGAAATTTCGCGTCAGATAATCGCACGCAACCTTCGCATCTTGGGCGCGAAGGTCGAAGCCTATTCCAATGCGGATGAAACCCGCAATGCGATTGCCGCCGCGGAGGCGCGGGGGGAAACCATCGACGCACTGCTTGTCGACGGCAATCTGCACGAGGGGGCCATCACCGGTTTGGGCAGTACCATAGGAGACAGCCCAGCCGGAAAGGACTGCCGTCTGGTCCTCCTTCTGCAGGTGGATCAGCACACCATCCTGGAGCCTTATCGCGAAAGTGGCTACGGCTATTATCTGGTGCGGCCGATCCGCCGCCGCACACTGGTGCGGGTTCTGACCGCCAGTGCCGAAGACCAGCAGGAATGGCTCGACCCCAGGATGCCTTCAGAGAATACCGCCGTCGGCGATGGTGATGCGAAGGCGCCGGCCTGTGTGTTGTTGGCCGAAGACAACCGCATCAATCAGATGTTGGCCGAGACCTTGTTGCATCGATTGGGTCTGGATACGGAATGCGTAGAAAATGGACGCGAGGCCGTGGAGGCCGTGCAACGGGGTGATTTCTCCCTGGTCTTGATGGATGTCAACATGCCAGTGGTCGACGGACTGCAGGCGACTCGGGAAATCCGCGCGCTCGAAACCGGCAAATCGGCCATCCCCATTATCGCCATGACCGCCTCGGCGATGGACGAGGATCGCCAGCGCTGTGCCGCCGCAGGCATGAATGACTACATCGCCAAGCCGGTTGAGGAAAAGGAATTGCAGCGCCTGATCGCGCAATGGACCAACATTCAAACGTCCGCGAGCAATACGCCGTGAAATCACGGATGGTATTCTATCCATGAACAAATCCGTGCCGGGCGCCGTCCAGAGGCGGGACGGCTGGCTGTCGGCGCTCAAGGTCTATGGCGATCGCCGGGTTTTGGCCATTCTGTTCCTAGGCTTTTCCTCGGGCCTGCCCCTTCTCCTGACCTTCTCCACCCTATCCATCTGGCTGGCGGAGGAGGGGATTTCAAAAGGCTCCATCGGGTTGTTCGCTCTGTTGGCCACGCCCTACTCCCTGAAGTTCCTTTGGGCCCCTTTCATGGACCACATGCCCCTGCCATTCCTGACCCGTTGGTTGGGCCGGCGCCGTGCCTGGGTCATTGTCAGCCAGCTGGCCCTGATCGTCGGCATCGTGGGCCTGGGCAGCAATGACCCGGTAACGGAGACCTGGGCCATGGCCGGCTGGGCCGTCTTTGTCGCCTTCGCCTCCGCCAGCCAGGACGTTGTGATCGATGCCTACCGGGTGGAAATCCTCGAAGAGCGGCAGTACGGCGCTGGCTCAGCCATGATCGTGGCGGGTTATCGCATCGGCATGTTGGCCTCAGGCGCCGGCGCTCTCTATCTCGCCGAGGCGGTGAGTTGGTTTTGGGTCTATGTGGCCATGGCCGGGCTCATGGGTGTGGGGATACTGACCATCCTGCTGAACCCGGAGCCGGGGCGGGCGGTCTCGATCGGTACAACGCCAGAGCGCCGCAATGCAATTTCTGTCATACGCGAGGCGGTGTTCGAACCCTTCGCCGAATTCATCGCCCGCGGTGGCTGGCAGCCGGCGATGCTGATCCTGGCCTTCGTGGTCTTTTACAAGTTTGGCGACAGCCTGGCCGGCGTCATGGCTAACCCGTTTTATGTGGAGATCGGTTTCTCCAAGTCCGAAATCGCGTCCGTGTCAAAAATCTTTGGCCTGGCCGCCACCCTGGCGGGAGGTTTTATCGGCGGCCTGCTGGTGGCACGCCGCGGCATTATGGAGAGCCTGTTATGGTGCGGCCTGTTGCAGATGTTCTCCAACCTGATGTTCGCCATTCAGGCCATGGTGGGACATGACATTACCATGCTGGCGGTGACCATCGGGGTTGAGAACGTGGCAGGCGGCATGGGTACGGCAGCCTTCGTCGCCTACCTCTCGGCGCTTTGCAACATCGCCTACACGGCAACGCAATATGCCCTGCTTTCCTCCCTGATGGCGGTGGCGCGCACATTTCTCTCATCTCCCGCCGGTTTTCTGGCGGAAGGAACAAGCTGGGTGACATTCTTCCTCATCACCACCGTTGCCGCTCTGCCGGGGCTGTTTTTGCTATGGTGGCTGATGCGGCGGCGCATCGTTCCCCGATCGCAACGGGAGGAAGCTGTGCCATGAGCATAGCCATCGAAATCATTGATAGGGATATTACGGCCTTGGATGTGGACGCCATCGTTAATGCCGCTAACGAGCAATTGCTTCGCGGTGGCGGCGTTTGTGGCGCCATCCACGCCGCGGCCGGCCCCGGTTTGGCGGACGAATGCGCCAAAATTGGTGGCTGCCCAACAGGCGAGGCTCGCATTACGTCCGGGCATGGCCTGCCGGCCCGCCATGTCATTCACGCGGTGGGCCCCATCTGGCATGGCGGCGGTGCGGGCGAGGCGGCGCTATTGGCCGGCTGCTATCGCCATTGCTATCGATTGGCGGATCAGGCCAATTTGCAATCCATCGCGTTTCCGGCCATTTCCACCGGAATCTTCGGCTACCCCTTGGAACAGGCGACGGCGATTGCCGTTTCTGAGGCGAAGGCCTATGCCTCGGCCCAAGGTCGTCTGCGGCGTATCGTGTTTTGCTGTTTCGGTGAAGAGGTGACAGGGGCCTATAAGGCGGCCTATGATCGGATATTCCTCTCGGAAGCGTGAATTGATCGCGCCTCTTTGTTTCGTTAGCGTTTTCGTGAATGCAGAGAAAATTGGGGATTCCCATATGCGCAAGGTTTTGATTTTGGCGGTTTGCGGCATTTTGTTCTCCTCCGGCGCGCTTGCCGGCGGCGGCTGCTTCGGCGGCAAGCATGCCACGACGACGGCTTCGACCACGTCATCGGGTGAAGCCACGACAGCCGAAACACCGGTCACCAAGCCCGAAAGCAAGGGCTAGACATTCACCACCCCGGGGCCGCGGCTGGCGCGGCCCTTCGGAATGGGCCATAAAGACTTCTCTGTACGACAAGAGGGGAGGTCGCTTGGCCCATGAACCAAGCATCGCTTTTGCACAAGGCGGCATTGAGTTTTGGTGATCGTCCGGCGGTCACCGAAGGTACCGTCTGTCTCCACACCTATCGACAACTTTCCGAGCGTGCCGCCCGCCTGGGCACGGCTTTGCGGCAGCAATTTGACCTGGAGACAGGCGACCGGGTCGCCATCATGATGAAGAACGCGCCGGCGTTCTTCGAGGTCCTTTACGGCGCCTGGCATGCCGGCCTGGCGGCGGTCCCCATCAATGCCAAACTGCACCCCCGTGAGGCCGCCTATATTCTGGAGAATTGCGGCGCCCGGGTGTGTTTCATAACCGACGATCTGGCAGGGACCATTGCGGCCCTGCGAGACGAGATCGACAACCTGGAGGCGGTTGTCGTGACCTCCGGCACTGACTATGACGCACTTTTCGATGTTCAACCCGGCGCCATGACCGACGGCGCGCCGGACGACCTTGCCTGGCTGTTCTATACCTCCGGCACCACGGGCCGGCCAAAGGGTGCCATGCTGACCCAGCGCAACCTGATGGCCATGGTGATGAACTACTTTGCCGATATGGACACGATCGCGCCCGAGGACTGCATGATCCACGGCGCACCCCTGAGCCACGGTTCTGGCCTGTTCGCGCTGCCGCATTTGGCGAAGGCGGCGAACAACATCATTCCTCTTTCGGGTGGTTTCGACCCGGAGGAAACCCTGGACCTGCTGTCGCATTTTCCCGGCGCCAGCTTCTTCTTCGCGCCCACCATGTTGACCCGGCTGATCAATCTGCCAGGTATCGAAGAGCGGGATACCACCAACATCAAGACCATCGTCTATGGCGGCGGCCCGATGTATGTGGAGGATACCCTGAAGGCGCTGGAATTCTTGGGCCCAAAGCTGGTGCAACTGTTCGGCCAGGGGGAAAGCCCCATGACCATCACCGGCCTGTCCCGGGCCATGCATATGGATACCGAACACCCTGAATATCTCAAACGCCTGGGTTCCGTGGGGATCGCGCGGACGGATGTGGACGTGCGGGTGGTAGACGCGGATGACAATGATCTTCCCGTGGGCGAGATGGGCGAAGTGCTCTGCCGGGGCGACGTGATCATGGCGGGCTATTGGAACAACCCGGACGCCACCGCGGAGGCCTTGCGCGGCGGCTGGCTGCATACCGGCGATGTGGGCGCATTCGACGAGTACGGTTTCCTGACCCTTATGGACCGGGCCAAGGACATGATCATCTCTGGCGGCAGCAATATCTATCCCAGGGAGGTGGAAGAGGTGCTGCTGCGCCATCCGGGCGTGGCCGAATGTTCCGTGGTCGGCCGGCATCACGACGACTGGGGCGAGGAAGTGGTCGCCTTCGTGGTCCGGGCCCCGGCGCAGGAAGTGGAGCCAGGTGAATTGGATGGCTTGTGTCTCGAGCATATCGCCCGCTTCAAACGGCCCAAGGATTACCGCTTCGTCGCTGCCCTGCCGAAAAACAATTACGGCAAGGTGCTGAAGACCGAGTTGCGGGCGCAATTGGCGGCGGAGGCGGCACAATGACCAGCCGGCTGGCGGGCAAGGTGGCGCTGGTCTGCGGCGCCGGCTCCTCCGGGCCTGGCTGGAGCAACGGCAAGGCCACCGCCGTGGCCTTCGCGCGTGAGGGCGCCAAGGTTCTGGCGGTGGATCTGAACGCCGATGCCGCGGCGGAAACCGTCCGGATCATCGGTGAAGAAGGTCATGAAGCAACGGCCCATACGGCCGACGTCTCGGACCCGGGCGCCGTGGCGGCCATGGTAGCAGCCTGCCGGGAGGCCTATGGCCGCATCGATATCTTGCACAACAACGTTGGCATCGCCTCCCTGGGCGGGCCGCTGGAAACCAGCCTGGAACAGTGGGAGCGGGTGATGCGCATCAACGTCACCTCGCAGTTCCTCACCTGCCAGGCGGTATTGCCGATATTTCTGGAGCAGGGCGGCGGCGCCATCGTCAATGTATCGTCTCTCTCCGCCGTGAAGGCGGCGCGGCCCGAGTTGGCCTATGCCACATCAAAGGGCGCCGTGAACGCCTTGACCATCAACATCGCCATGGAATTCGCGGACCGCAACATCCGCTGCAACGCCATTGTCCCAGGCCTGATCAATACACCCATGGTGGCCGGCGCCCTGGCCGACAATTACGGCCCCGGCGGTATCGAGGCCATGGTCGCCGCCCGCGATGCTCTCTCGCCCACGGGGCGCATGGGCGAAGCCTGGGATGTGGCCGGCGCGGCGGTATTCCTGGCCTCGGACGAAGCCCGCTATATCAACGGCATGCTGCTGCATGTGGACGGCGGCCTGCAGCACCGCTTCACCTCAGGCCAGGGCTGAAGCAGCATAATGGAGGAACAAATATTGAGCGGTAATACCTTAAGCGATGGGCCCATCAGCTACGATCTCTCGGATGGCGTAGCCACCATTACCATCGACCGACCCGACGCCATGAACGCCATCAACAGCGCCGTGCGGGAGGGCCTTTGGGCCGCCTTCCGCCGCTTTGTGGCCGAGGATGAGGCGTTGGTGGCGATCCTGACGGCGACGGGGGAGAAGGTTTTTTGCGCCGGTGCCGATCTAAAGGAGATGTCGGATACCGGCCTGAAAGTCCCGCCCCCCGATTTCCTGCCCTATCTGAACAAGAACATCCACACCGACAAACCGGTCATCGCTGCCGTCAACGGCCTGGCCTATGCCGGCGGCTTCTATCTCTCGCAGATGTGCGATTTGTGCATCGCCGCCGACAATGCCCGCTTTGCCATCACGGAACCGAAATGGAGCCGCGGCGCCCCATGGGCCGCACCTCTGCCCTGGCTGATACCGCCGCGCATCGCCATGGAACTGCTCGTCACCGCCAGGCCCATCTCGGCCGAACGGGCCTATCAGGTAGGCCTGGTTAACCAGGTGGTGCCTCTGGCCGATTTGATGGATACGGCCCGGGATATGGCCACCACTATCGCCAAGAATGCGCCGCTCTCGGTCCGCGCCGGCAAGCATATGGTCTATGCGGCGGCGGAAGTGGGCTGGAGCGAGGCCCTGAAGCTGGGCGATGCGGCTTACGAGCATGTCTATCTGAGCGAGGACGCCCAGGAAGGTCCCTTGGCCTTCAAGGAAAAGCGCGACCCGGTCTGGAAGGCGCGCTAGGGAGGACGGACAATGAAAATCGGTGCCAATCTGCCCCTGTGGGATATCGGTGGTGAACCCTCAGTGGTGCGGGATTTCGCCCAGCGCGCGGAAGATCTTGGCTATCATTTCCTCGGCGCCGCCGATCACGTGATTGGCGTAAACGTGGACAGCCGCGGCGGCAAGGAGGCCTGGGGCGATCGCAACACCTCTGCCGATCTGTTCCATGACCCCTTCGTTCTGTTCGGTTTCCTGAGCGCCTGTACCAATTCGATCGAGTTCTCCACCCAGGTGCTGATCCTGGCCCAGCGTCAGGCGGCCCTAGTGGCGAAGCAGGCGGCTTGCCTGGACATCCTGTGCGGCCACCGTTTTCGGCTAGGCATTGGTGTCGGCTGGAACGCTGAGGAATTCGTCGCCTTGGGCGAGGACTTCGGTAACCGGGGCCGCCGGTCGGAGGAACAAGTGCAATTCATGCAGGCGCTGTGGGCCCAGCCACATGTCACCTTCGATGGCAAATGGCACAAGATCAATGACGCCGGTATCAATCCCCTGCCCAAGGACGGGCGCATACCCCTATGGTTCGGCGGTCATGTGGACGAAACCCTGCGCCGTTGCGCCAAGTGGGGTGACGGCTGGATCATGCTGAACCATCCCCAGGATATCGCCGTCCAGGAATTCGACAAACTGCGCGCCTATACCGAGGCCGAGGGTCGTGACCCGGAAAAGATGGGCCTGGAGGTCTGGGTCTCCACCGGCGCCGGCGGGCCCGATGACTGGCGCCGGGAGTTCGAATTCTGGCGTGATGCCGGCGTCAGCCACATAACGGTCAACAACTGCTACGACCGCTTTCATCACCAGCGCATCCCCGGCCATACCCTAGCCGACCACATCCAAGGCATCGAACAATACCACGCCGCCGTCGCGGACCTGCTCTGAACCATGGGCCAAACCCTGCAAGCGGATGTGCTGATCATAGGGGCCGGTGGCGCCGGAATGTATGCCGCCATCGCCGCTGCCGAGGCTGGCGCGAATGTTCTGCTGCTGGACCGCAGTGTCGTTGGCCGTTCGGGCGCTACCATCATGGCGCAGATGACCGTTGCAGCGGCCGTAGGCGAGCAAGAGCCCGATCATTGGCGCCATCATCTGGCCGATACAATCGCCGCCGGGCGTGGCCTAGTGGACGAACCTCTGGCCCGCATCCTGTGCGAAGCCGCACCCGACCGTATTTGGCAGATGGAAGATTGGGGCATTGGCTGGGCGCGAAACCAGGAACGGGGCAACCATTTGACTCAAGTGCATGCCCCCGGTCATGACCGCAAGCGATGTGTGTACGTCGATTTTTTGAATACCGGTCCGGCGACGGCGCGGACACTGCGCAATAAGGTCCGCCAATATGACGGCATTCGCCGTATTTCCGACTTGATGGTAACGGATCTGGTAGTCGATGGCCGCCGTGCCGTGGGTGCCGTTGCCTTGCATCTTGAAAGTGGTTCTGCGGTGACCATCTCCGCCGGCGCTACGGTGATTGCTACAGGCGGTTTGACCGGGCTCTATCAGCGTAATTCCGCCTCCGCCAACATGGGCGGTGACGGATTCGCCATCGCGCTCAGGGCCGGTGCCGAATTGATCGATATGGAGTTCGTGCAGTTCTTTCCCATCGGCCATCTGGCGCCGCGCTTGATCGGAATGGACCCGATCATGTGGGATCCCTTCCGCTATAAGTTGGGCGGTCGGCTATTGAATGGTGACGGCGAGGAATTCACGCAAAATTACGGCACTGTCGAGGATGGCAAATATGTCATCACCCGCGATACGGCCACTTACGCCATTTTCAAGGAGGTGGAGGCGGGGCGGGGCTCGCCCCACGGCGGCGCCTGGCTGTCGTTTGAGCACGTGCCGGAGGCTGAATTGCGCGCTGCCTTCGGCCCGGTGATCGACCGTCTTGCCCAGAACGGCATCGACCTGACCCGGGCGCCCATCGAGGTCTCCCCTATCGCCCACTACCACATGGGTGGACTAAGAGTGGGCGACAGCCTGGCTACGAACGTTGAGAATCTTTTTGCCGCCGGCGAGGCAGTTGGTGGTGCGAACGGGGCCAACCGCCTCTCGGGCAATGCCATCACCGAGGCCTTTGTATTCGGCGAGCTGGCCGGCCGCTCGGCGGCTGCCGCGGTGCGTGGTTCCGTCGATGGCATTGCGGAATTGGCCAGGCCGGGCCTGGATGTCATTGATCAGGCCCGGGCCCGAGCAGGCGGTGAGCCTAGTCCCACAGCTGCTATCGCAAACCTTCAGGCTTTGATGCAGCGGGATGTGGGTCCGTTTCGCACGGCAGATGGTCTGGCAAGGGCTCTGGTGATGATTGAAGAGATGGCCGAGGCCTTGCCGGGGATGTCTACGGGCGGTGCCAAGCCCTTCAATCAAGAACTGGCGGACTGGTTCAGTCTGCGCAATATGCTTGAGGTGGCGCGTGCCATCACCACGGCCGCTTTTTCGCGGACAGAGAGCCGTGGCGCCCATCAACGCGAGGATTATCCCGGACTGGATGACGATTGGACATATAACCAAGTGATCCGCGGCGACGGTTCCAATCAGGATCTTTACCAGGTTGATGTGCGCCGGATAGACGGTTGAATTCTAAGAATCTTCTAATGACCGAACTGGCCTTGGCCGAGAGAGGAAACTGACAATGCCGCGACTACCGATTCCCGCTGACAGCGATGAATTTGGTCCCGAAACCCGGGCCGCCATACGTCATGTGCAGCGGACCCGGGGCAGCCTACCGCCGCCCAGCAGTTATCTTACATATGCCGGGCAGGCCGGCGCCCGGCTATCGGATCTGGTGGAGCATCTGCGCTATCACACTGCCCTGAATGATGCGGAAACGGAACTGGCGATCTGTACGGCGGCCCGGGCAGCCAATGCGGATTTTATCTGGAACGCCCACGTGCGGCTGGGGCTGAAGGCCGGCGTGCGGGAAGAGGCTTTGCAGGCGATCGACACCTTAGGTCCGTTGGATGGGTTGACGGCGGACGAGGCCCTGATCATCGGTTTCGGGCGGGAGCTTCTGGAAACGCAGAAGGTCAGTGATGAGACTTTCGCCGCCGTTCAGGCCCGTTATGGCGAAAAGGGACTAATGGAACTGACGGCGGTGATGGGTGTTTACCAGATGAACGCCGCCATACTGCGGGTGATGGACCACCAGGCGTCCCCCGATGCCCGGCACCTGACACCGCGCTGATAGATAGTCAGATCAAACGAGATATTCCCTAGCGCCAGGCCCAGACCGGTTCGCCTAAATGCGCCACCCGGGTTTGGCGGCCGTGCAGGCCGACTTCGCGGAATTGATAGACCATGGCCGCTGTAGGCGCATGCAAGGCATCGTCGTCGCCCAATAGTAGGCGGATGACCGGACGTTCACTTTCGGGAATGTCTTCAAAGGTGGGTGAGCCGGGCCGGTTCAGTTCCCGGAAGGTGATGCGGTGAATGCGGGCGACTTCGTCCGGATTAGCCCGCATACGGGCACCCTGGCCGGCCCAGACCACGATCGGCGTGATCAAGTAACCCGATTGCGTGTGGTAGTCATCCAACGTGCCTAGCACCGCCTCTTCGCCCAAGTGCAGGTTCACCTCCTCCCGCAACTCCCGCAACGCTGCCTGAACCGGGCTTTCACCTGCGTCGATGCGACCGCCAGGTAGGGCGAACTGGCTGGCATGGCTGTTCAGGCCGGCGGCACGGCGGGTCAGCACATAGGCGCCTTCGCCCCTGTCGTCGGCCACCAAGGTGATTGCCACGGCGGCGTGTTTCAAATCCCCGGGCGGTGACGGTGCCCGATCGAACTCTTCCAGGTTGGCGGCGATCCGCATCCGCATCACATCGTCGTATATGTAGGCCTTGTCTTCCATTCAGTCCGTAGCTTCAAACATCCAAATGTAGGGCGCGGCAATGAATCCGGCATGCTGCAATCCCTTGTTATATCTAACGACATCCGTCCGAAGTGCAAATGCTACTGGTGAGCAGAATTCTCAAATTCGCCGCCGCACCCAGGACAATAGTGTGCTGCCGGCGACGGCCATGGTGCCCGCCAACAGATTGAACAGAATGTCGATGGGGTCAAAAATGCGTGTAGGTATCAGGGCTTGGATGATTTCGTCCAACGTCCCGACAAATGCCGTCGCCAATAGGGCTGTCAAAGGCGGCAGGGGGACGGCGCCGCCGTTACTTGTCCGTTCGTTCAAGGCTTCGAGGAGGAGAATGGCGACGACACTATATTCGATCAGGTGGGTGCGTTCCTCCGGTGCTTCGATGCGAACAAGCACCAGCAGGTAGGCTGCGGCAATACCCAGGGCCACGGCAATCTCGGCTCCGCCTGGCCGCAGGCGCAGGCCATGGGCAGCGATTGCGCCGGCGATAAGGATCATGCCGGTCGCGAAGGATATCTCCAGCAGGCCGTGCGCCCGGAGGACATCTGATAGGTCCCTGGTCAGCCCGAGGCTGAGGTAGATGGTGGCGACAGCCGCACCCGTCCACAGCCACAGGCGCCGCTCGCGGGACGAGGTGAAGAGGGCCACAGCGCCCCCGGCCGTTACATCACCACGCCGCCATCGACCACATAGAGCTGCCCGGTGCAAAAGGCACTTTCGTCCGAGGCCAGATAGAGGACCAGATTGGCCACTTCTTGCGCTGTGCCCAAGCGCCCCATGGGCTGGCGGGCGATGAAGTCTCGGCGCTGTTGTTCCGGGTCTGGGGCGGCGTTGATACGGTCGCCCAGGGACGGGGTGTCGACGGTTCCCGGCGCGATGGCGTTGCAGCGGATACCCTGGCCGACATAATCGGCGGCAACGGATTTGGTCAGCCCCATGACCGCGGCCTTGGTGGCGCTGTAGACACAGCGGTTGACTATGCCCTTGACGTGAGAGGCAACGGAACAGATGTTGACGATACTGCCGCCGCCGTTGGCCAGCATGGCGGGCAGGAAGGCTTTGGTCACCCGGTACATGGACTTGGCGTTCAGATCGAAGGCGAAGTCCCATTCGTCCTCGGTGGATTCAAGCAGGGTGCCGTTATGTACAAAGCCGGCGCAGTTGAACAGGATATCTACGGCGCCGTGGCGTTCCGCCGCCGCCCTGATGGCGTCCCCGTCGGTGGCGTCTAGATGTTCGGTGATCACATCGCCCTGCAACGCGCCCAGAATATCCATGTTGATATCCGTGGCGATGACCTGGGCGCCCTCGGCCAGGAAGGTTTCCGCCGTGGCCCGGCCAATGCCCTGGGCGGCGGCGGTGATAAAGGCCCGTTTGCCGGCCAGACGTCCGCTCATGCTCTGCTCCTCAATCCAGCTCGTCTTCGATATAGGCCGCGATCACGTCCTCGATATTGTCGTCGGCGGGAAAGCCAAGGCCGGCGGCCTTGTCCGATAGTGTAGTCTTGGGCCAGCCGTCGACAATGGCCTGGATCGCCGGGTCGACGTCGAAACTGATCGCGCCCTTGGGCCGGTTGCTGGGGATCTCCCTGACCGCCTTGGCCGTATCGCCCATGGAAACGCTGAAGCCCGACAGCAAGAGGGCCCGGCTCGCGCCCAACTTGGCTGCGTCAAGTTCGTGCATGTGGATGAAGCACTGCACTACCGTTCTGGGCGACATGATCGCCATGCGGCTTTCCGGCGTTACGGGGCAGACCATATCGATGCCGTTCAATGGCTCCCGGATAATGCCAGAGGCAAAGCCCGAGGCGGCCAGGTTCGGCTTGCCCGGCCGCACCACAATGGTGGGCAGGCGCATGGCACGGCCGTCGATGAAACCCTTGCGGCTGTAGTCAGTGATCAGGTACTCCCCGATCACCTTTTGCGCCCCGTAGGAGGTTTCCGGCGTAATGGGCGTGGCATCTAGAACGGTCTCGGGCACATCTCCGCCATAGGCCGCCAGGGACGAGGCGAAGACGACCCGTGGGGTGCCGTCCGCTGCTCTCGCTGCTTCCAACACGTTGCGGGTGCCGTCCAGGTTGACCCTGTAGCCCAGGTCGAAATCCGCTTCCGCCCCGGCGCTGACCACGGCGGCCAGATGAAAAATACTGTTGGTGTCCTTGTCGATGACAGATGCGACAAGATCCCCGTCGGTGATGTCCCCCGTCACCACTTCTACACGTTCGTCGGTGAATTCCCCATCGGGCGGCGAAACCGCATCGAACAACACCATTTTATCCACCGATTCCGCTTGACCCGAGCCGCCCGTGAGTTTGCCCAGGGCCAAGATCCGGTGTGCCAACTGGCGGCCGATAAAGCCGCCGCCGCCCGTAATCACGATCTTCATAAGGTCAACTCCTCAATCTCAACGGAAATGGGGCTCGATCCGGTCCATGGCATCATCCAGGCGCTCCAGGGTGGAGGCAAAGCAAAGTCGGATGAAACCCTCGCCTTCATCGCCGAAGGCGGCGCCGGGGGCCAGGCCCACATGGGTCTTGCGCAGGATGTCCTTGCACTTGGCCAGCGAATCGTCCATGCCCTCGACCGCGAAAAAGGCATAAAAGGCACCGTCCGGACGATGCACCCGCACCTTGGGCATGGCCTGCAGCCGGTCTATCACCAGGTCCCGGGCCTTGTGATAACGGTCGACCGTCTCCTGGACGAAGTCTTCGCCATCGCGCACGGCGGTGACGGCGGCGACCTGGCTGAAATGGGCCGGGCAGGAATAGTGGAACTCGATCATCTTTTCCAAGGTGGGCATCAAGTCCACCGGTGCTGTCAGCCAGCCCAGGCGCCAGCCGGTCATGCACCAGGATTTGGAAAAGCTGTTGACCACCACCATACGGTCCTCGGGCTCGGCGACCTCCAGGAACGACGGCGCGGCCCGGCCGTGGAAGTACATGCGCGCATAGACTTCGTCGGAGATTACCCAGATGCCACGCTGGCGGCAAAATTCCATGACCGCGCGCATGTCGTCATGATTCATGACCCAGCCCGTGGGGTTGGAAGGCGAATTGATCATGATCGCCCGGGTGCGGTCGTTCACCATGGCGAACATCTTGTCCAGATCCAGGCTCCAGCCCTGATTGCCGAATTGCAGCCAGGCGAAACGCGGCTCGCCCCCCATGATGCGGATGGTCTCGATCAGGTTCGGCCAGATGGGCGCGGTGATGATGACATTGTCGCCAGGATCTGTCAGGACCTGCTGCATCAGGTTCGTGGCGCTCATGCCCGAGGCGGTGACGGCGATACGGTCCGTCTCGATCTCCCGGCCATAGAGCTCGGACATGTAGCTGCTCAAGGTCTCCCGTAATTCGGGAATGCCGAAATTCTCGGTATAAAAGGTTTCACCCCTGGCCAGAGAAGCGGCGGCGGCATCACAGATATATTGCGGCGTCGGCAGGTCAGGCTCGCCGTACCACAGGGCAATGACATCCTCCATGCCCATGCCCGCGTTACCCACTTCACGGATCAATGAGACCGGCAGATTTTCGGTCGTCACACGGGCCCCGGCCGGGCCTTTCACAAGTCCATTCATATGCTTCCCCAAAATTGACGGCATGGTATAGCATGACCCCATGGCAAGTGGGTCCTCGAAAGTTGCGGTCATGGCCGCTTTGGTGGGTAATTTGGCCATCGCGGTGACCAAATTCGGCGCGGCCGTCTATACCGGCTCCTCCGCCATGCTGTCGGAAGCGATCCACAGCCTGGTGGATACAGGCAATCAGGTGCTGCTTCTCTACGGCATGCACCGTGGCAGCCTGCCGGCGGATGAGCGCCACCCTTTCGGCTACGGCAAGGAGCTGTATTTCTGGAGCTTCGTGGTCGCCATCATCATCTTCGGTCTCGGTGCCGGCTTTTCCATCTACGAAGGCATCCACGGTGTCATGGATCCGACGCCAATTGAGAACGCATTCGTCAGCTACATCGTTCTCGGCCTGGCGATGATATTCGAGGGCGCGGCCAGCTTCATCGCCCTAAAGCAGTTCTTGGCCCAAAAGGGCGAAATGGGCTTTTTCGAGGCGGTGCGCCGGGGCAAGGACCCGGCTCTATTCACCGTGCTGTTCGAGGATGGCGCCGCCCTCTTGGGTCTAATGATTGCCATGGCGGGTATATTCCTAGGCCAGCAGTTGGGATTGCCCTGGCTCGATGGGGCGGCGGCGATCGCCATCGGCGGCGTTCTAGCCGGGGTGGCCATGTTCCTGGCCTATGAGTGCAAGGCGCTGCTCATTGGCGAGGCGGCAGAGCCGGAAGTGGTGGAGGGTTGCCGGGCGCTGCTGAACGGCGATCGCCGCGTGGTGCGGGTTGCCGCCGTGCGCACCATGCACCTGGGCCCGGATGAAGTTCTGCTGGCTGCCGATCTGGATTTCGCCGACGGCCTGGCGTCGGAAGAGATTGAAGCGGCGACGGCGGAGTTGGAACTCAAGGTTCGCGAGAACTTTCCAGAAATGCGCCGCATCTATCTGGAAGCGCGCAACTTGATCGGCGATTGATCTTGCAGACGCTGCCGCCGTCCGTCCGGCCCTATCGCCGTACACCCAGTTTCACGGAAACGACGACCCCGGCCGCTTTGCTGTCTGAACACAGAACCAAACCAGGTGTCTGGGGCGTCATACATGTCCAATCCGGCACGTTGGAATACACTTTGGTCGATGATGGCTGGAGCGAACTTCTGACACCCGACAGGCCCGGGATCATCAAACCGGAGTCTCTTCATTTCGTCACGCCCGTTGGTCAAGTGTCGTTTTTCGTCGAATTCTGCAAATAATTGCAATCGCCCCGGTGCGGGCAATTTTTCGTTAACCATATTGAAACCGCTGGCGGGCAGACTGCGGCCTGGAACATAACGAGGTCGTATGTCGTTTATTACGCATTTTCTGATTGTTGCTTCCTATGGCACGTTCGCGGCGGCGGCGGGGTTCCTTTTGCCCCAATTCATGCCCCATTGGGAGCCCATCTATTGTTATGCCCTGGCGGGAGGTGGCTTCGCGCTATCGGCATTTTTGCATGATTTTATTGCCCGACGCTTGGAACAGCGGGATAACCTGGCGCAATTGGACCAGGCCTTCGACGAGATCGATGAATTGCGCGAGGTGAACCGTGGTTTGATCGCCGATGTGGTGCGCTCTCGCGAGGAAATGGCCGTGCTGTGCGAGGTGGTGGAGAACGCCGCCGGCGAAAGCAACAAGGCTATGGTGCGCGAAATGAAGGTGCTGCAATCGCAATTGGGCCAGTTCGGCAACCCGCAGGAACAAAAGCATGCGAACAGCCAATTGCGGGCGGCGACGGAAGTTCCGGAACCGGAAGCGCCCAAGCGTGTCGCGCGCGGCGAAGGTCGCGGGACGCCGGCACCCGAAACGCCCGTGGCAAAGGAAGAAATCCTGGCTCATATCCGCGAAGCGCTGGAAACCAACCGCATTGATCTTTACCTGCAGCCTATCGTCAGCCTGCCCCAACGGCGCGTACGCCACTATGAGGTCTTCTCCCGTATTCGCACCCATGACGGCCGCTTGGTCACGCCGGCGCAATACCTGGAGGTGGCCAAGGAGCAAGACCTGATCGGCACCATCGACAACCTGCTCTTGATGCGCTGTGTGCAACTCCTCCGGCGCACCGAAAAACGGCAGAGCCATGTGAACTTCTTCGTCAATATTTCGCTGCATACCCTGAATGACGGGGAATTCATGCAGCAATTCATCGACTTCATGTCACACAACCCATCCCTTGCCACCCGCCTGATCTTCGAGATCACGCAACGGGACGTCATGGCCCTCTCGGATACGGTTTGGGAACAGTTGGGACGGCTTGGAGAATTAGGCTTCCGCTTCTCCATGGATCAGGTCGACGACTTGGAAATCGATTTCCAGAGCCTGGCCCAGAACCAGTTCCGCTTCATCAAGGTGCCCATCAACCTGATCCTGACCCTGCCCGAGGATAGTGCCGACTGGGTGCACCCGCGCACCTTGAAGGCCAAGTCAGGAGTCTCTGAAATCTCCCTCGTGGTGGAGCGCATCGAGAAGGAAGTGGACGTCATCGAAGTGCTCGAATACGGCTTCGACTACGGCCAGGGCTACCTGTTCGGTGCCCCAAAACCCAGCCGCGAAGAAGCCAACGCGGCTTAATACCCCTTTACCATCAGCCGGATGCATCCCTGATTGCCCGCCACAGTCGTTCCGGGGTGGCCGGCATGTCGAGGTCGGTGATGCCCAGGGGGGCGAGGGCGTCTAGGACGGCGGCCATAATGGTTTGCGGTGCCGCCATGCAGCCGGCCTGACCCGAGCCCTTCACGCCCAAGGGATTGGCCTGGGTCGGCGTTTCACGGAAATGCAGTTCGAACGACGGCAATTGCGCCGCATGCGGCATGGTGTAATCCATCCAGGTGCCGCTTAGCAGTTGCACTGACCCAGGATCATAGGCGACTTCCTCGAACAGGGCCTGGCCGATGCCCTGGACGACGCCGCCATGCACCTGACCAGCCGTCAGGGGTGGATTGATCTGGCTGCCATAGTCATCCACCATGACATATCGGGTAAGACGCAGGACGCCGGTGTCGCGGTCGATCGCGACTTCCGCAACGTGACAGCCGCTGGGAAAGGTAAAGGGCGCATTGTCTCGCCGCGCATAGCTGTCCAGGCCTTCGCCGCCGGCCATTTTCGGATCCCGCGCCGCCGCAGCCACATCCATCAGCGGCACCGATTGCCCGGTCTCGGCGACCCGATAGGCGCCATCCGTAAATCTCAAGGCAGCTTCGTCGGCCTGCAGCATTTGCGCCGCGATAGGTCTGCCCTTGGCCAGGGCCGCCTCCATCGCCGCGTCCAGGGCGCTGCCGCCCATATGCATGGAGCGGGCCCCGCCATGGCCGTTGCCGGCGCGTACCTGGGCGGTGTCTGCCTGGATGTAACGGAAGCTTTCAATGGGTAGACCGAACTTGGCGGCAGCGATCTGGCTGAACGCGGTCTCGTGGCCCTGGCCATTGGAC
Source organism: uncultured Rhodospirillaceae bacterium (assembly GCA_964344935.1). Taxonomy (GTDB): domain Bacteria; phylum Pseudomonadota; class Alphaproteobacteria. The sequence goes on along the minus strand of CAYFPL010000001.1, from coordinate 1,434,226 downwards.
TCCGTGCCCAGACGCAGTTCCACGCTGCCATCGTCACGGAAGTTTACTTCCGCCCCTTCCGTATCGGCGCCCCGCGAGGTTTCGATGAAACAGGCCAGGCCCTGGCCCAGCAGCAGGCCATCGCCGGCTGCCGCCTTGCGCCTGGACTCGAAATCCCCCCGGTCGGCCAGTTGCATGGCCTGTTCCATATTGCCCCTGAAATCGCCGGTGTCGATGACCATGCCGAGAGCGTTGGTATGGGGAAAGGTAGAAACGGCGTTCTGCAGCCGCAATTCCATCGCGTCCACGCCAAGTTTTTGCGCCGCCGCCATGATCAGCCGTTCGACAATGTAGTTGGCCTCGGGCTTGCCGGCGCCGCGATAGGCATCGATGGGTACCGTATTGGTGAAGGCGCCTGTGACACCCAGAAACACGGCTGGGATGTCATAGATGCCGCTGATCGCCGTCGACAACGAATTTGTCGAAATGCCGGGACCGAACGAAGACAGATAGGCGCCCATGTTCGAAGTCACTTCCACCGCGAGGCCGAGGAATTGCCCGTCATCATCGAAGGCCAGGCGCGCCGTTGCGAGCACGTCGCGGCCTTGAATACTGCTCAAGAAGTCCTCGTTGCGCTCTGCCACCCATTTGATGGGGCGGCCCAACTTCCGCGCGGCCCATAGCAGTAGAACGTATTCGGGATAGAGGAAGTTCTTCAGGCCGAAGCCGCCGCCCACATCTGGTGCCGAGACCCGCACCTTGTCCTCCGCCAGCTTGAACACCGCATTGGCCAACTGCCCGCGAATGCCGTGGACACCCTGGCCGGTGACGAAAAGGTGCAGGCGATCGTCGTCGGCCTCGTAACGGCCGATGGCGGCGCGGGGTTCGGTGGGCGCGGGTGAGACCCGGTTATTGACGATATCCAATTCGACTACGTGGGGCGCCACCGCGATGGCCGCTTCGGCCGCCGCCTGATCGCCCCTTTCGAAGCGGAAGGCGAAATTTCCTGGCGCTGTGTCCCAAACCTGCGGTGCGCCGTCCGCCAAGGCGGCCCGGGCGTTGGCCAGGGCGGGTAATTCGTCATAGTCGACTTCAATCAACTCCAGGGCATCCAACGCCGCTGTCTGGGATTCCGCGACCACGAATGCCACCGGGTCCCCCACATGGCGCACCCGGCCGTCCGCCAGCGCGGGACGCGGCGGCACATTGATGGGTTCCACGGTTTGTACGGCGCCGACGGCGGCGCAGGGCAGGGGGCCGATACCGTCGGCCGCCAGTTCGCGGTGGGTGTAGACTCCGATAACGCCATCAGCCGCCGCTGCCGCTGAAACATTGATGGATGTAATATCGGCGTGGGCGAAGGGCGAACGCAGGACAGCGCCATATAGCTGACCAGCGTCGTTGAAATCGGCTGTAAATTTTGCCGCGCCCGTCAGGAACCGCTCATCCTCCCGGCGCGGTACGGATTGGCCTAGGATAGCATCCGCCATGTTCCATTTCCTCAAGTGCGAATCTAGCGTCCAGCATATACCACCTTCCGCGTGGTGGTCATTGTGTTCTAGGCTAGGCAGCTCCTGGGTGAGCGGAGAGGGCAATGGATTTATCCTTCAGCGCGGAAGACGCGGATTTTAGGACCGAGGTGCGGGCGTTTTTGGCGGCGGCGACGCCGCCGGAATTGAAATACAAAGTCGAAAACGGCATCGAGATGACCCGCGAAGATGTGGTCGGCTGGCACAGGATCCTCTTCGAAAAAGGCTGGGTGGCGCCCAATTGGCCCGAGCAATATGGCGGCCCTGGGTGGAGTCTGACGCAAAAGTACATCTTCGATGAAGAACTGGGTCTGGCTGGCGCGCCCAGGCTCGTCGTATTCGGCATCAACATGTGCGGCCCGGTGTTGATTGGTTTTGGAACGGACGAACAACGGCAACGGTTCCTACCGCCCATGCTGTCGGGGGACGAAATCTGGTGCCAGGGATATTCCGAACCGGACTCGGGCTCTGATCTCGCGTCACTACGCACCACGGCGGTGCGCGATGGCGATGAATGGGTGATCAACGGCACCAAGACGTGGACCACCAAGGCCCATTGGGCCGATTGGTGTTTCCTGCTGGCGCGGACAAGTTCCGAAGGCAAGAAGCAGGAAGGCATTACCTTCATTCTGGTTGATTTGAAAACGCCTGGCATAGAGATCCGGCCCATCATCCTCATGGACGGCCTGCACGAGACCAACATGGTGCACTACACTGATGTGCGCGTGCCTGTGGCGAATACGGTCGGCGAAATTCACAAGGGTTGGTCCATCGGCAAGTATCTTTTGGCCCATGAACGTATGTCCGGCGGTTCCCTGGGGCAGCACAAGACCCTTCTGCGGCAGTTGAAGGACATTGCGGCCCAGGACGAGGTCGACGACGGCCTGCCCCTGGCAAAACAAGCTGCTTTCGGTGCCAAGATTGCTGCGGTGGAGATGGAACTGCGCAGCTTGGAAGCCTACAACATGCGTGCCATCGACAAGTTCTCCCGCGATGGTGAACTGGGCGGCAAGGCCCTGGGCGCCGAGGCGAACATCTTTAAGATTCGCAATTCGGAGATCATGCAGCGCCTCTATGAATTAAAGATGGAGGCCATTGGCAACTACGCCATGCCTTATCAAATTGCGGCCCTTAAGCATGGCTGGAACGAACCTCCCGTTGGCGCGGAATACGCCAACGGCTGCACGCCCAACTATCTGCATTTCCGGAAAGTGTCGATCTATTCCGGCTCCAACGAAATCCAGCACAATATCCTGGCCAAGGCGCAATTGGGCATGTAAGTGGCGACCAGGCCAATAAGGGAAGCGACCATGAAAGCAGTGATCATTCGCCAGGCCGGCGAGCCGGATGTATTCGAAATGGCGGACCTGCCCATGCCGGAAATCGGGGCGGGCCAGGTCCTGGTCAGGGTCGCGGCGACATCCGTAAACCCGGTGGATTGGAAGATTCGCAAGCTGGGCCTGCCGTTTGGTCCCGACTATCCGGCCGTCCTGCATGGCGATGTGGCCGGTGTGGTGGAGGCGGTTGGCGCCGATGTGAGTGGCTTTGCCGTTGGCGACGAGGTCTATGGCTGTGCCGGCGGGGTGAGGGGCAGCGGCGGCGCCTTAGCAGAATTCATGGCTTGTGATGCTGCTTTCTTGGCGCGAAAGCCAGGCAATCTCTCTATGGCCGAAGCCGCCGCCCTGCCGCTGGTCTGCCTCACGGCCTGGGAAGGTTTGGTGGACGGCGCTGACGTGGGCTGGGGGCAAACCGTACTTGTGCATGCCGGCACGGGGGGTGTCGGCCATGTGGCGGTCCAGATCGCCATTGCCAAGGGCGCCAAGGTCTATGCGACCGTTTCGGGTCCGGAAAAAGCGAACATGGTCAAGGAATTCGGCGCCATTCCCATCAATTACAAGGAGATGAGCGTCGAAGATTATGTTACTGCGTTTACGGGTGGCGGCGGCTTCGATGTCATCTATGACACCGTTGGCGGCGACAACATACCGAAGTCCTGGGAGGCCGCGAAGCCGCGTGGCACGGTGATTAGTTCCCAGACCAATTCGACCCAGGATTTGACCCCGGTGCATCTTAAAGGACTGCATCATATCGGGGTCTTGATGCTGCTTCCCTTGCTGAACGGGCAAGGCCGGGCCCGGCACGGCCAGATCATGGCTGAATGCACCGCCCTGGCTGAAGCCGGTCAGTTACGTCCCGTCTTGGATGGGGAACCCTATGCCTTGGAAGAGGTGGGCGCGGCCCATGCCCGCCTCGAATCAGGCCAGGCGGTGGGCAAGGTGGTGGTTCAGATCAACGCCTAGCGGCCTTGTTCACGGCGTCGGGGAACTCGCCGCGCCACAGTCCCCGCCCCCGCTCTTTCGCGCCCGCCTCGACGCGCCGGTAATGGGCTGGCGCACCCTTGGCCGGCCGGGCCCAGCCGGTATAGATCATCCCTTCCGAGAGATCGTAGCCGTTTGCCTTGCACGTAGCGCGGTAAATACCCTTGTCGTTCGGATCGCCATGGGTTTCACAAAGGACCTTGGCGCCGGCAGTCATGTCCATAAGCGCGGTGGTGGCGATGCGGCCGCATTTTATCGTGACGCTTCGCAGGGGGCAGCGGTCGCCCGGTTTGGGCGCGGCGATGCCGTTGAGGCGAACCAGGTTACCGCCGATTTCCATGTTGGCGGCGTCGATCACCTTGACGGGCCCCGAAAGGGTTTCCGCCAGGGCCGGGAAGGCGAACATATGACCTAGTATGACGAGCAGGATTAATCTCATGACGCTATTATGGAACAATCCTGGTTAACGGGAAGTCAAACAAAAGCGAGAAGCGCGGGAGAGTGATTTGGCCGAACAAGCCCCCGAAATCGTCTATTTGGAGCCGAAAGTGGACGTGGTGCGCCGCGACGACGGATCCCTTCTCCTGTCTTCGCCCCACCCCCTCGAAACCGGCGTGGCGCAATTGGGCCACTACATGCGGCGCTGGGCCGAGGCAACTCCCAACAATCCATTCCTGGCGGAACGGGACGACCAGGTGCCGGGCCAAGGTTGGCGGGAACTGACATTTGGCGCCGCCCGCGCGCAGGCCGATGCCATCTCACAAGCACTTTTGGATCGGGGCCTCGGGCCGGAGCGTCCGGTGATGATCCTCTCGCCCAATTCCCTGCGCCACGGTGCCTTGACCTATGGCGCAATGCAGGTGGGCATCCCCGTGGCCCCGGTGTCACCCGCCTATTGCCTGATGAGCCAGGACTATTCCAAGTTGCACCATATTTTCGATTTGGTGCGCCCAGCTGTAATTTTCGTGGAGAATACCGCACCGTTCGACGGCGCCCTGGCCAGCCTAAATCTGGACGGCGTTGAGTTGATTGATGGGGCTGGCTTCGATGAATTGATCACCACCTCTCCGGGCCAGGCCGTGGAAGAGGCCTTTGCCAAAGTGGGACCGGACTCGGTGGCGAAGTATCTCTTCACCTCTGGCTCAACCGGTATGCCCAAGGGGGTGATCAACACCCAAGGCATGCTTTGCGCCAACATGCAGCAGTTGCAGCAGGTCTGGCCCTTCCTGACCCATAGTCCGCCCATACTGCTGGACTGGTTGCCCTGGAACCATACCTTCGGCGGCAACGTCGTCATCAACAATGCGCTCTCCAACGGCGGCACATTGCATATCGACGGCGGAAAACCGGCGCCGGGCCTGATTGAGGTTACCGTAGACAATATCCGCCGCGCCTCACCGACACTCTATTACAACGTCCCCGCTGGTTTCGCGGCGCTGCTGCCATTCCTGGAGGAAGATGCCCAGTTGCGGGAAAGCTTCTTCCGCCGGTTGGGCTTAATTTTCTACGCCGGTGCCGCCCTGCCCCAGGACCTATGGCAGAGGCTGGAGGCGGTCTCGATCAAGACCATCGGGCACGCCGTGCCCATGGTTTCAGCCTGGGGCTCCACGGAAACCGCGCCCATGGCAACGTCGGTGCATTGGGCCATCGACCGGGCTGGCGTGATCGGTCTGCCAGTGCCGGGCACGGAAATCAAGATGGTGCCAAATGGCGGCAAGATGGAACTGCGGGTGCGTGGCCCGAACGTGACGCCGGGCTATTTGAAACGGCCTGACTTGACGGCGGAAGCGTTCGACGATGAAGGTTTTTACCGTATCGGCGATGCGGGCCGATTTGCCGACGAAGATGCGCCAGTGAAAGGACTGGTCTTCGACGGCCGGGTGGCGGAGGACTTCAAGCTGACCACCGGCACCTGGGTCAACAGCGGGGGGTTGCGCCTGGCCGCCCTCAGTGCCGCTTCGCCCGTCCTGCAGGACGTTGTGGTCGCCGGCCATGACCGCGAATTCGTCAGCCTGTTGGCATGGCCCAATCTGAACGGTTGTCGCGCCTTCCTCGAAGACGAAAGCCTCGATCTTGAAGCGGTGGCGGCCTCAGCCAAGGTGCGTGAGCACATCCGAGAGACCCTGGAGGCCTATAACAAGGCCAATCCCGGCTCGTCCACGCGCATTGCACGGTTATTGCTGCTGACGGCGCCGGCCGCCATCGATGCCAACGAAATCACCGACAAGGGCTATATCAACCAACGTGCGGTTTTGGAGCACAGAACGGCCGAAGTGTCGCGCCTATATGCCGATACGCCGGATGAAGATGTCATTCAGCTTTAGCCCCTCGGGCGACAAAATGGGGGTTCTCGAAACCATCCTTGCCATAGAGCAGGGGCGAGCCGTCTAGCCGGGTGACCGTGCCGCCGGCGCAGGCCAGCACCGCATGGCCCGCGGCGGTGTCCCACTCCATGGTGCGGCCCAGGCGGGGATACAGATCCGCCGCACCCTCGGCCAGGCGGCAGAATTTCAGACTGCTGCCCGCGTCCACGCGCTCGGTTATGGTGAATTCGGCAAGGAACTCGTCGGTCTCAGGCGAGGCGTGGGAGCGGCTGACCATGGCCACCAGGCCGTCGGCTGCTGGAAACTTGGCGCTGATCGCTTCTGGTTTGCCGTCCGCCCGGCGCCGGCTCACTTGTCCAGGGCCGGCGGCGGTGTAGGTTTCTTCCCGCGCAGGCACATGCACGGTACCCAGAACCGGCTGGCCGCCGCGGATCAAGGCGATGTTGACTGTGAATTCGCCGTTGCGGGAGATAAATTCCCGGGTGCCATCCAGGGGGTCCACCAACCAGAACGGACCAGCGCCGACATCTGTTTGCTTGCCGGCAGCCACCTCTTCCTCCGCCACCACGGGGATCTCCGGGGTCAAGGCGCGCAGGGCCTCGACGATGATGACTTCCGCCGCCTGGTCGGCCTCGGTCACCGGGGACTGATCGGATTTGGTTTCCACCTCGAAATCGCGGCCATAAATCTCCAGGATCGCCGCCCCGGCGCGCAGGGCGATTGCCTCGATGGCGGTTGCCAATTCGATATCGGTCATTGTGTTCTCTGCCATTTCAGCGCCCACCCGTCGCCAGGATCGTCGTGCCGGTGATGTAGGAGGCCCCATCGCTGATCAACCATAGGGCGGTCCTGGCCATTTCTTCCGCTGTGCCGGCTCTTTGCATGGGCACGGTCGGGGCCAGTTCGGCGGCCCGGTCTGGCAGTCCCATGCGGGCATGGATCTCGGTATCGATGACGCCCGGTTGGATACCGACAACGCGGATGCCCTCCGCCGCTACTTCCAAGCCGAGACCCTTGGTGAAGGTTTCCAGGCCGCCTTTCGAGGCGGCGTAGTGCAGGTATTGTCCCGCCCCGCCAAAACGCGCGGCGGCAGAGGAGATATTGACGATCACCCCACCCGCGCCGCCGTGTTTGCTGGACATGCGCTTGACCGCCTCGCGGGCACAGAGGAATGGACCCGTCAAATTCAAATCGAAGACCTGGCGTATATCTTCGGCGGTCATCCCGTCCAACCGCCCGGTGTCGCCGGTCATACCCGCATTGTTGATCAAGGCGGTAACCGGGCCCAGTTCCCTATCGACCCGATTGAACATGGCGATGATGTCGGCCTCGCGCCCCATATGGCCGCCCACGGCGATCGCCTCGCCGCCTTGGGCGGTGATCTGGCCGACAACGTCTTCGGCCCTCTCGGGACTGGAATGATAGTTGACGCAGACCTTGAAGCCTTCGGCCGCGCCCAGAACCGCACAGGCCGCGCCGATGCCTCGGCTCGCGCCAGTGACCACGAGTACGCCTGACATTGTTACTCACTCCTCGCCGGGATTTGCGGGCGGAACACACCATCTTGCCGCTCGAGGGTCAAGGGGCGAAAGGGCGTTTGGATGGCGATATGCTCTAGGATGTGGCCGCGGGCGCCGGCTCCACGTCGGGAGGCAGGATTTCGACCTCGGCGTCTTCCTCGATCTCTTCGGTTAGTCCAGCAGCATACGGTAAAACCGAGCCGGCAACCGCCGGCGCGCGCCATGCGAAGGCATCGAAACTGCCGCAATCGGGGCAGTGCGGCGCCCAGTCGCCATTCTGGCGACCACAATCGTTGCAGACCCAGGTGGGGTCGGCGGGCAGGTTTGCGGCTTGGCGCAGCCATTGCCGGGCGGCGGCGCCGTCGCCGCGCTCGGCTTCTTCTAAATCGGCGATCAGGCGGGCCACCTGGGCGCTGGGTGCGGTGTCCATCAGGCTTTTCAACTGTATGCGGGCGTCATCGTATTCCCCGGCCTCCAGCGCCGCCTGGGCCAGGGCTTTGCGGCTTTCAGGCGCCTCTTCCGTTTCCGCGATCAATGTGCGTACCGCTTCCAGACGTTCTTCCGCCTCGTCTGCGGGGTGCAGATCCAGCCAGGCCGCTAAAAGATCCGGATGCGGCGTCGTGCGCCAACCGGTTTGCAACAAGCGCCGTGCCTTGCGGGCTTCGCCGGCGGCGCCGTGCAACCGCCCGGCCAAGGCGGTGGCGGGGCTGAAATCAGGTAGCTGGGCATGGGCTTTGCGCGCCAGATCGAGAGCCTGCTTGCTTTCGCCCAGGGCTTCGGCGTCCAGCGCCTGGGCGAACAGCACGATGGCCTGACGCCGGGACGCCACATCGCCAGACAGCAGTTTCCGTTTCACGCTATGGCCCAGTGTCTTTTCCGCTGACTGCCAATCGCCTTCAGCGGCTTCCAGGGCGAACAGTTCCTGGCCGACCCAAGGGGTATCGGGGCGCAAGGCGAAAGCCCGGCGCGCCAGGGACAAGGCCTTGGCGCGATCGCCGTCCCTGCGGGCCTGGACCAACAGGCCGCGAAGCCCGAGGAATTCCGTTTCCGGCTCCGCCGCCATGGCCTCGAAATACTCCTTGGCGGCCGTTTCGTCGCCTTCCAATTGCGCCGCCTGGGCCGATAACAGCAACGTCAGGGCTGGCTCGTCCAATAGTTGCGCCGTACGCCGTGCAAGCTTTTTGGCCTGTCCCACGTCGCCAGCGGCGACGGCGACCAGGCCGGAAGAGAGGCTTTGATAGCCGCGGCGGCGCCGGCCCTCAGCACGAAGATTGCTGAGCGCCACCGGCGATGTCACCAGCCAGCGCCAAAACCGATAGATGGCGGCAACCAGGATCAGCAGAACTGCCATTGCCGTGACCGCGACGGCGGTGGAGGTTTCGATCAGCCGGCCACCCCACTGCATGGAGATGGTGCCCGGATGATCCGCCAGCCAAGCCCCGGCGACACCCAGCGCCGCCAGGCCGAGGAAAATGAGAACCGACCGCAGCATTAGCCGCCCGCCAGGCCGGCGATGGCACGGCTCTGCAATTGCGCCAGGGCCACTTCGGCGCCTAGTCGTCCGCTGGCCCGCTCCAGCCAGGCGCCCGCGGCGCCCTTGGCAGGCCCCGTCAGGCTCTGCATCAATTTCACCGCGGCGCCCAGGTCACCGGATGCGAGCCGCCGCTCAGCCCGGGCCAGAACCGCATCCGTTTCGGCGCCCTCGACCTCGCCCACCCGGCGTACCGTGACCAGGTCACTCAGGCGATCCCAGGTTCGTTGCAGAAAGCCGTCATTGCCGCTGCTATCTGCCTGCAACACCGCCCGGGCGACCGAGGGGAATTGTGCCGTCAGGGCCTGGTGGGTGGCGACGCCCTGTTTTGCACCGGGGCTCAGCGCCCCTATGGCCGCCTTGACGGAGGCATCGTCCTCTGCCAGCGCGGCGACGGCGGCCAGGGGATCGGCATAGGGCCGTCCGGCCAGCACCGTCTGGCGCAACTGCCCCACGGCGACGACCAGCCCTTCGCCCTTGCCGCCCTGCCGGCGCGCCTTGACCTCGTCCAGTACGGCCTGTTCCAATTGCTCGAGGCGAGCTTGCATGGCTTCCACGGTCCGGCGCAGTTGTTTGTTTTCCGCTTCCAGTGCCGCCGAGCGTTCCGCTGCGCCGGCATCGCCACTGTCCGGGACCACCGCCGTCATTTCGCTCAGGCGCGCCTTCAATCCTTCCAGTTCACGGTTCAAAAGCGCCAGGGCCGCGGTACCATTCTCACCCGCGCTCTCGCCCAATTCCGCGATCGTGTCCTCCAGGGCACTTAATTTCCCGCCCAAGCCGGATAGGACATCGCCATCAGGGATGGAAGCCGCCAGGCCGTCCATCCGTTTGGAAAATTCCGCTATTGTGTCGTTGACAGCGGCAATGGCCTGGTCATAGCGGTTGTTGGCCGCTTCCAGTTGGGCCATGCGGCGGTCCAATGCCTTGATCGCCGCCATGGTTTCCGGTGCTTCCTGTTGGAACTGGGCCAAGATGAGCGGCTGCAACGCGGGCCAGCTTAGATAGCCGCCGACGATGATCACGGCCAGGATAGCAAGTGCTACGAGGGGGCCACGGCCGCTACTGCCCGTCCGGGTTTCTTCTGAAGCCTCTATCTCATCCGCTTGGGCGGCCAAATCCCGGTTCTCGTCCTCTTCGCGGAGCGGTGATTCGTCTTTCTCTACCATTTGGGTTCCGTCAGATCATAACAATGCCAGAAAGTCATCCTGGCGCGGCATTGGGGCGATTTTTTGGCCTTTCCAGGGCACTTCGGCGGCGGCCTTCGCCACCGCCGGGCTGAGGGCGTATAGGGTGACACCACCACATATGTTCACCAGGCCATCCCGCTGCAATAGCTTAACAAATGTGGCGGCGCTGCGCGGGGAGAAAAACAGAATGCCGTCGATTTCCCCGGCGGCCAGGGCTTCGCGGCTTTGCTTGCTCAAGCGTTCGGCCCGTTCGGCCTTGTACAATACTGCTCGCCGAACCTGATAGCCGTCCGCTCCTAGATCGCCGGCCAAATCACCAGCGACGGCACTGCCCGCTACGTGCACCAAGGCCCCGTCATCAGGCTGGAAGCGTTGCCGCACAAGCATGGCAAGGGCGGTGACATCGCCGTCCGCCGATGCCACATCATCGAAGCCGGCTGACCGTGCCGCCCTGGCCGTGGCATCACCTACCGCCAACACCGGGAGATCACGCAGCGCCGTATGCCGCGCCAAGGCGCGGGCGCCGTTGGCGGATGTCAGCAAGACCGCGGCAGCATCGCTCAAGTGCGGCGACGCATCGGGCAAATCGTGAATGCTCAACATAGGTTCGATCAGGACCTGATGGCCCTTTTCCCGCAGGCGCTCGGCGAGGGCTTCCGATTCGGCTTGCGGGCGGGTGACGATCAGATGCATCCGATCACGTGCCAGCGAAAAAGTCCGGACCCGCACGGCCCAGCAATTCGGCGCCAGCATCCTGCCCCATTGCTGCCGCATCCGAAATGGGACCCTGGCGTTGGGTTTCCAAGCTTTCGCTGCCGTCGACCCGTAGGATTTGCGCCCGCAGAGACAGTCTGTCGCCTTGCAATTCCGCCAGGGCCGCGATCGGCGTGCGGCAGGAACCGTCCAGGGCCGCCAATAGTGCCCGCTCCGCGGCCACACAATGTGCGGTTTCGTCATGATGCAAAGGCGCCAATCGGCTCGTCGTCGGCTCGTCATCGAGGCGAATTTCACAACCGATCACCGCCTGGGCTACCGCCGGCAGCATAACCTCCACCGGAACAGGAGCGGTGATACGGTCGGCCATGTTCAAACGGTTGAGGCCGGCGCAGGCCAGAAACGTGGCCTGGGCCACGCCATCCGCCAGCTTGCGCATGCGCGTATTCACGTTGCCGCGAAAATCCACCACCTTCAGATCCGGGCGGGTGTGGCGAACTTGGGCCACCCGGCGCAGGGACGACGAACCAACGGTGGCGCCTTGAGGCAACGCGTCCAGGCTATCGGCTATGGGCGAAAGGAAGCCATCGCGCGGATCTTCCCGGGGCAGCAGGCAGGCAATGCCCAGGCCCGGGGGCAGTTCCGTGGGGACGTCCTTCATTGAATGCACCGCCATGTGGATCTCGCCGGCCAGCAGGGCCTCCTCGATCTCCTTGGTGAACAGGCCTTTGCCACCGAACTCGCGGAGCGGTTTGCTTTGGATGCGGTCGCCGGTGGTGGCGATGACCACGATCTCCACCTCGTCATCGCCCAGGTCCCCATGAGCCGCCAACAGACGGCTCTTGACCTCTTCCGCCTGGGCCAAGGCCAAGGGCGAACCGCGGGTGCCGATGCGGATGTTGGCTTGCGAGTTCATAGGCGCGGTGCTAAGGCCTCTGAGTGTTCGGCGCAAGCTTTTAGTGACGTTTCCGCGCGACAAATCGGCGCGGGGTAATTGCGGATTGGCCATGATCGTATTGGGGATTGAAACCTCGTGTGATGAAACCGCCGCCGCCGTGGTGGACGGCGAACGGCGCATCCGCGCCAACATCGTGCTGAGCCAGCTGGAGGAACACCGCCCCTATGGCGGCGTGGTGCCCGAAATCGCTGCCCGCGCCCATGTGGAGCAGATCGATGGTTTGATCGCCAGGGCCATGGATGTGGCAGATATCAGGTTCCCGCAATTGGACGGGGTCGCGGCCACCGCCGGGCCAGGCCTGATCGGAGGTGTCATGGTCGGCCTGGTCACGGGCAAGGCCATCGCCGCGGCCATCGGCAAGCCGCTGCTAGCGGTCAATCACTTGGAAGGTCATGCCCTGACCGCGCGGCTGACCGACGACCTGGCCTTCCCATATCTGTTACTTCTGGTCTCGGGCGGCCATTGCCAGTTTGTCCTGGTGGAAGGCTTGGGCAGCTACCGCCGTTTGGGCACCACCATCGACGATGCGGTGGGTGAGGCCTTTGACAAGGTGGGTAAGATGCTGGGCCTGGGCTATCCAGGTGGCCCGGCCATCGAGGCAGCCGCAAAAGTGGGCGAAGCCGGTGCGGTGAACCTGCCCCGGCCCATGCTTGGACGGGAAGGCTGCGATTTCTCGTTCTCAGGGTTGAAGACCGCCGTGCGCCGCCTGTTGGACCATGAACCGGACCTGCCACCGCCCGACATCGCGGCCGCATTCCAAGAAGCGGTCGGCGATGTGGTTGTGGACCGGGCGCAAAACGCCCTTGAGATAAGCCGGGCAATCAGCCCCGGTCTTCGCAACCTGGTGATTGCCGGTGGCGTTGCCGCCAATGGGCATCTGCGCCAGCGGCTGGATAATCTCTGCCGGTCGCAGAATATGACCCTGGTGGCGCCGCCGCCCGCACTTTGTACCGACAACGCCGCCATGATCGCCTGGGCCGGCGTTGAACGTCTCCAGGCCGGCTTGTACGACGACCTCGACTTTCCGGCCCGGGCTCGCTGGCCCCTGGATCCGGACGCCAAGCCTATGCCCTTTGCCGGCAAGAAAGCCTGATCATGAACCAAGTCAAGGAACCGAAAATCCAGGGCCACGGCCTGTTTCCCACGCCCGTTGTGCAGGTGGAATTGCCCGATGCCGAGCCGCTGAACGATGCCTTGCGGGCCGCGATCGAGACACGCATGGCAAACCATCCATCGACCGCCCATTCCAATTTGGGCGGCTGGCAATCCACCTGGGATTTGGCGGAATGGGGTGGCCCGGCTGCGCACCAGGTGCTGGAATTGGCCAAGGCTGTGGCGACGCAGATGACCTGCGATCGCCAGGGCAAGGCCGTGCAGGTGGAATGGCGCCTCAACGCCTGGGCCAACGTCAATGGGCCGGGCCACGGTAACGAATTCCATACCCATCCGGGCAGCTTCTGGTCGGGCACCTATTACGTGGACGACGGCGGCATTGGCGATGATCCCGGCTTGGGCGGCGAATTTGAAATCCAGGATCCGCGGGGGATCGCCCCGGCCATGTACGCACCTGTATTGGCCTTTAACGTGCCGGGCGGCCTGGCTGCAGGAAGCAGCGAGACCATTTCGCCCAAATCCGGCACCATGCTACTGTTTCCGGCTTGGCTCAGTCATGCCGTGCGCCCCTATCGGGGCACCAGGCAACGCATCTCAATTGCCTTCAACTTAAGCGTCTGAGCCCCCGGCGTTGCCGGCCACTGCCTCGTCGTACCAGCGCTGGGTCAGGGGCGAATTGATCTTGGTCCTGCTGCGCTGAGCCAGAATGCCACGGGCGTCGTCAAAGCGGCCGGCATCCAAGAGGGCACGGCAGGTCATCTGTGCCCAGATATCCCGTTGCGCATGGCTGCCGCCGAGTCTGGCAATATGGTCGCGCAAAGGCAGGAGTATCTCCGCCGCCTCGCCTGACCGGTCTTGACACAGCGCGATGGTGGCGCGGCAAACGGGCAGGCCCACTTCGGCCGTAACTTTGGCCTGATCGCCATCCCCCTGGGCCGATCGTTCCAGATTTTCCAGCATGGCGTTCTGGGCCTCCACCCGGCCATCCTTGGCCAGGGCCATCATGTAATGGGCGTCTGCGAAGGCCAGAATGGCATCCTTGCTGTGCCTCTCGGCCACGTCGGCGAGGCCGCTCCAGCGGTCGCCCACATCGATACCGTTATGTTCAAGGCGCCAGAGCATGGCAGCGGCATTGGTGAAATCCAGATACTCGTCGCTGGGTTCGGGCCAGAAATTGTTGTCATAGAGGTCCAGGACCGTGTCGAACTGGCCCTTTTCCAGGTGATACATGGCCTTGTGCCACCAGGTGTGGAAGCGGAAATTGTTCAGGTCCGACCATTCCGGGCTCAGGCGGTCCAGCCAGGCGATGCCTTCGTCCTGCCGTCCCTGCATTTCGAAAACATGGGCGACGGCGTGAGTGGCCCAGATGTCCTTGGCGTTGATTTCGACCGCATGCTTGCCCATCGCCTCCGCTGTCTCGTAGTCGCCGGCTTCCTCGTGGGAGAATGCGGCGACCCCGAGAATGTAGCCATAGTCAGGCCGCCCTTCATCCCAGGCGCCAATGATGCGGGCGATGGATTGGCGCATCGCCGCCCCGCCGTTCATATAGAAATGTACGAAATTGACCAGACGGATGGTCAGCCCGTCGTGGGGATGATGCATCAAGATGCGTTCCCAGATATCGGCGCACTGGCGCAGTTGACCCTGGTTCCAGGCGCCCAGAGCAGCCAAATGCCATCGCTCCCGTTGATTGGCCCCGCGCTGGGCTATTGCCGCTTCCGCCGCCGCCGCCGCCTCGACCGCCTTCCGCACCAGGGCCGGAATGGCGAAGAGGTGGAAGAAATAACCCCGCGTAATCAGCGCCATGGGCAATTCGGGATCGGCAGCCAGGGCCGATTTCATATGCACGCCGGCATCCAGGCCAAAGGCCAGATAGCTGCGCACTGTGCGGCTATAGGCCTCCGCTGCTTCGGCGCTATCGGTGGTCAGTTCCAAACCCTGGTAGTCGGTGATCATTGAGGCGTCCTCCGAAATTTCTTGGCCTCAAACTAGGCCAGCGGGGGTGGCGAGGCAATTGGACTAAGGCAGCAACGATGCTAGTTTGCCCGCAAAACCAAATCATAGAGGACGATGCCAGTGGCGAAGGTACAGCGGCGCTTGACAGCATTCGGGCCTGGTGTCGTGGTATTGATGTTTCGCCCGGCGCACCAGGTTCTGTCGTATTCATGACCAAGTTATCGATCCTCGACCTCGCTCCTGTCCGCGAAGGCGGCAGTCCAGGGGAATCCTTGCGCAACAGCCGCGATCTGGCTCAGCATGCGGAGAAACTGGGCTATCACCGCTATTGGCTGGCGGAGCATCACAACATGGTGGGAATAGCCTCAGCTGCCACCTCAGTGGCCATCGGCTATGTGGCCGAAGGGACCGAGAGCATTCGCGTCGGCGCGGGCGGTATCATGTTGCCCAACCATTCGCCCCTGGTCATAGCGGAACAATTCGGCACCCTGGCCTCGCTCTATCCCGGCCGTATCGACCTGGGCCTGGGACGGGCGCCCGGCACGGACCAGATGACCCTGCGGGCCTTGCGCCGCAATCCCATGGACGCGGAGCATTTCCCCCAAGACGTCCTAGAGCTCCAGGCCCTGCTGGGGCCGTTGCAGGAAGGCCAGCACATCCAGGCAGTGCCGGGCACTGATACCAATGTGCCCCTTTGGATCCTGGGTTCGTCCCTGTTCGGTGCGCAATTGGCTGCGATGCTAGGGTTACCCTACGCCTTTGCCTCTCACTTCGCGCCGGAAGCCCTGTTCCAGGCCTTGCAGGTCTATCGGGAAACCTTCAAGCCATCGGAACAGTTGGCGGAACCTTACGCCATGGTCGGCGTCAGTGTCGTTGCGGCGGACACGGAAGACGACGCCAGGCGCCTCTTCACCACGCCGCAGCAGCAGTTCGTCAATATGTTCCGCGGCACACGGGGCCGCATGCGCCCGCCTATCGACAATATCGAGGACTATTGGACGCCGGCCGAGAAGATGCGGGTCTCGTCGATGCTTTCCTGCGCCTTCGTAGGCACGGCGGAAAGTTTGCCGCACCGTCTTGCCGCCTTTATTGAACAAACCGGGGCGGATGAATTGATGGTTGCGGGTTCCATCTATGACCATGGCGCCCGGGTGCATTCCTACGAAATACTGGCCCAAGCGTGGCAAAAACTGGAAGGACAAGGCGATGCTCGATAGAGACCAGGAGGCATTGCGCCAATCGGCCAAGGAATTGGCGGAAGGGCAGATCGCAGCCCGGGCGGCGGAGGTGGATCGCACCGAGCAATACCCCTGGGACAACGTCAATGACCTGAAGGATGCCGGATTCTTCGGCATGACCATTCCGGAGGATTACGGCGGGCGCGGCTTGGGCTACCTGGAAGCGTCCCTGGTTGTGGAGGAGATGGCCCGGGTTTGCGGCGTCTCGGGCCGCATTGCGGTGGAGGCCAATATGGGCGCCATCGGCGCTATTATGGCCTATGGCACGGAAGAGCAGAAGCGCCTGGCCACCGACCTGGTGCTCTCGGGCGACAAACCGGCGATCTGCATTACCGAACCGGACGCGGGCAGTGCCGCGACGGAAATGACGACCCGCGCCGATAAGAAGGGCAACCAGTACATCCTGAACGGCAAGAAACACTGGATCACCGGAGGCGGCGTATCGCGCCTGCATCTGATATTCGCCCGCGTCTTTGACGAGGACGGCACAGAAGAGGGCATCGGCGGCTTTATCGCGATCCGCGACGAGACGGATGGGCTGGTCATTGGCAGCCGTGCGCCAACCATGGGCCTGCGCGGCATCCCCGAGGCGGAAGTGATGTTCGAGGATATGGCGGTCCCCCCTTCCAGCCTGGTGATCCCGCCACGTGGCTTGCGCAAGGGCTTTGCCGATTTGATGAACGCCTATAATTCGCAACGGGTGGGTGCGGCCACCGTTGCCCTTGGGGTGGCTCAGGGGGCGTATGAAAAAGCCCTCGCCTATGCCAAGGAGCGCGAGCAGTTCGGCCGCCCGATCGCAGAATTCCAGGGCCTGCAATGGATGCTTGCGGATATGTCCATCCAGCTATCCGCCGCCCGGCACCTGATCCATGGCGCAGCCGACAATCTGGTGGACGGTTTCCCCGAACCCCTTGCGGCGGCTCAGGCCAAGGTCTTTACCTCGGAAATGGCCATCAAGGTGACCAACGACGCCTTGCAGGTATTTGGCGCCGCCGGTTATTCCCGCGACAATCCCCTGGAACGCATGGTCAGGGACGCGCGCATGTTCACCATCGGCGGCGGCACGGCGCAAGTGCTGCGCACCCTGGTCGCGGGAAGGATTCTGGGGATGAAGACGCCGCAGACCAGGGATGGATACAGTAGACTGGCCGGAACCTAGGCAGATGCGCACGGCGTTCATTACTGGACGTTGGTTGCGAATAACCACACTGCGCACAATGGTTTTTCTTCGTCTCAAATGAAACCAAGCGGAAAATCCGTGTAAACCGAACATTAACCCTGCATCCGCTAGGTTCGTCTGCGGTGTCTAAAGGCGCCGTAACAGCGCCCGTGCCTGGGTGCGGCAGGGAATTATGCGTTTTGATTGAAATCCTGTTCATAGGACGCGACGACGCAGCCGAGCGGATGGTGCTTGCAGCCCTGGATGAGGAGCGGCATGTCCTGTTCCGCGTCCGCACTGTTGCTGAAGCCCACAATTTGCTGTCCGAGCGGCGCTTCAACGCCTTGATCATCGATTTCGACGACGCTTCCAGCGGTCCCGGTTTCGACCTGGCGCAGCTCCTGGGCCTGTTTCTCTTTGTCCCGACCATCGCCCTGCAGCAGGATTTCAACGGCGAAGTGGCCGTGCAGTTGGTCCAATTCGGTGCCCAGGACAGCCTGGCGAAATCGGAGCTGGACAAGAAGCGTCTTGGCGTCAGCATCGATTGCGCCATCAGCCGGGCCCGCATGGCTCATTACGACACGTTGACCGGCCTGCCCAACCGGGCCCTTTTGTTCGACCGATTGACCCATGCCATCAACCAGGCCCGTCGCTATAACCATGAGCTTGCGGTCCTGTTCATAGATCTGGACCGCTTCAAGTTCGTCAACGACACCATGGGGCACGAGGCCGGCGATACCCTGTTGAAGACGGTGGCCAGCCGTATCCGGGAATGCCTGCGCGATAGTGACACTGTGGCACGCCTTGGCGGCGATGAATTCATCGCCCTGGTTACCAATCTTGATCATGCGGTTTCCGCCGCGCCGGTTGCCAGCAAGATTGTCGAAAGCGTATCCAAACCGGTGATGATCGGCGGCAATGCGGCGAACGTATCACCAAGTATCGGTATCGCCCTATTCCCGGAAGATGCCGAGGACGCGGACGAGCTGTTGCGCTATGCGGACGCGGCCATGTACCAGGCCAAGCAGATGGGGGGCGAAGGCTACCAGTTCTACCGCCCCGACATGAACAGCGCCGCGCTGCGCCGGATCGGCCTTGGTGTCGCCTTGCAGCGGGCGATCCGGGATAACGAATTCGAACTGCATTATCAGCCGCAGGTGGACATCGAGAGCGGCATGGTCATCGGGCTGGAGGCTCTGGTCCGTTGGCGCCATTCCGAACGAGGCCTGATCCTGCCGGATCAGTTCATTCCATTGGCTGAGGAGCTGGGGCTGATGCCGGCCCTGGGTGATCTGATCCTAGGACTGGCTTGCGACCAAATCGCCGAATGGCGTCGGCAAAATTATCCGGACATGCGGGTGGCCGTGAATCTTTCCGCCCAGCAGTTCAATCACGACGACCTTTTGGAACATGTGGAGCACTGGATCGCCCGGGCGGGTCTGGATTCTTCGATCCTGGAGATCGAGTTGACGGAAAGCTCGATCATGCATGACCCTGAATCAGCAGCCGATATTCTGGGCCGTTTGAGCAAGGCTGGCATGCGGGTCGCCATTGACGACTTCGGCACCGGCTATTCATCCCTGGCTTATTTGAAACGGTTCCCGCTGGATGCGCTCAAGATCGACCGTTCCTTCGTGCAGGACGTGACCAGCGATGCCTCCGACGGCGCCATCGTGCGCACGGTCATCGCCCTGGCCCAGCATCTAAGGCTGGACGTGGTCGCGGAAGGGGTGGAAACCCTGGAACAGCTCAATTTCCTGCGCGCAAACAGTTGCCGATATGCCCAAGGCTACTATTTCAGCCCGCCGCTGCCAGGCAAGGACGTCTTCGATGTCATTGCGAAACTGGAAGCGCAAAGCCCGGTCCCGGTTTCGGGGAACGTTCTCCTCGAAGCCTGAACGCTAAACCGCGTTGAATTCGGCAAATTAACCTTTTCCCTTAAGGGGATATTTACGGCCAGGCGCCAAGATAGCTGCGCCTTCGCGGATGAACGCGAAAAACACAAAACAGCCGGGGACAGCCAGTGCCGATTATCCGCGCCGTCAGTTACGACAAGCAATCCGACCGCCGTTGGACGCGTGTTGTCCTCGCCTTCCTGCTGCTGTTGGGCGCAACGGTCCTGGCCGCTCAGGAATCCCATTCCCACATGGCAGCGCCGGCCGAGCAATCGGCTCCCGAATAACTCGCTTACTCTCGACAGCAAGCCAACACAACTGGCGTAAATGGTGCTCTCGGCGGAGCGCCATACAAAATTGCCTTGTTTTGAGCTCTAAAGAGATCGTTCATTCCATGCCTTCTTGAAAAGCAATTGTTGCCGACAACAGCTGCTTCAAGGAGCCGACCGAACGAACATAGTACCCGAAGCATTCTTGATCGATTTGGTCAGGTTTTCAGGGCTTGTGATAATGCCCTTGGCGCCGCCGTGTTCGAGAAATTGGATCATGGCGAGAACTTTCGGGCCCATGCTGCCAGGATCGAATTGGCCGGCCTGGTAAAGTTCCTTGGCCCGTGCCAGTTCAAGGGTATCCAGCCATTCCTCTTCCGCCGTGCCATAGTCGACGGCGACCCGGTCCACTGCGGTGGTGATAACAAAAAGATCTGCCTTGAGGTCGCTTGCAAGCAGGCTTGAGGCGAGGTCCTTGTCCACGACGGCTTCGACACCAACCAGATAACCCTTTTCATTTTCGACGACCGGGATGCCGCCGCCGCCGCAGGCGATGACCACGTATCCGCCCTCGGCCAGAAGATTTATCTGCGCCAGCTCAAGGATTTTTCTAGGCGACGGTGACGGTACCACTCTTCGCCAGCCGCGCCCGGCATCGTCCTTCACGACCCAACCAAGTTCCGCCGCCCGCGCCTTGGCCGTCGCTTCGTCCAACTGCGGCCCGATCGGTTTCGTAGGGTTGCCGAAGGCGGGGTCGGCGCGATCAACCAACACCTGGGAGACCACGGCGACGGCGTCCTTTTTGATCCCCCGCTTGACGAATTCGTTGCGAAAGGCACGCTGGAACATGTACCCCACGGCGCCCTGTATGTCGGCATCGGCATAGTCCATGGGCACGGGTGCGACTTCTTCGATCGCCAACTCCGATCGTCGCAGGATATAGCCCACCTGCGGGCCGCTGCCATGGGTCAGAACGATATTCCACCCGTCCTCCATCATATCAACGATGCATTTGACCGTCGTGACGGCGGCTTCGTACTGGTCCGGTATGGCCTGATGGTTCTCATCCACGATCAGGGAATTGCCGCCGACGGCGACAACGGCTGTTTTCTTTCCGCTTGTCATCTCCAAGCCCCGGTTCAATCCGCAGAACGGGTATCCGACGAACTCAACGCCAACAACGCTTTCGAAAAACAGGCCATGGGTGCACGGGTAATGCCAGCGCCGATCTGGCCAATGCCGGCATCCTTGTGGGCGATGCCGGTGTTGATGACGGGCAGAATGCTGGTGTCGACAACCTTCCGGGCATCGATGCCCGCCGCGGTGCCGGCGAAATCCAGGGCTGGTATGGTCAATGCATTGTTTCGCCCTATGGCAATCGACTGCATTTCCCGGCTGCGGGCGATGGCGTCTGCCGGCGTGCCGCCGACGAATTGAACAATGGCTGGCGCGGCCGCCATGGCGAAGCCACCCAATCCGGCGGTTTCCGTGATCGCACTGTCGCCCAAATCCGGTGCGGCATCGGCCATGGAATAGGACGGGAAGTAGAGCCCATCGACCAACGGCGCCGGCGTCGTGAACCATTGATCGCCGGTGCCGCTGACACGAATACCGAATTCAACGCCGTTCCGGGCCATGGCGGTCACCATGGTGCTGTTGGCGATGCCGTGGGCCGCGTCGAGCATGGCCTTGCATGCCGCCATGGAGACGTTCAGAAAGAAATGGTCGTTGCCTGCAATAAATTCCAACGCCCCGGCTACATCGTCAGCCGGAAGACCAGAACGCAGGGCCGGCGGTGTCAGTTGCTTCAACAACAGTCCCGTCGCGGCGGCGTTTCGGTTATGCACCTCATCGCCCATATAAAGAGCTTGGGCCATGATGGTCTTGATATCGATGCCGCCGCCCGCCAGCGCAGCGGAGAGAACCTCCCGAAGGGTGGACGCCATCCAGCGCAAGCGGTCGATCACCTCTTCGCTGTTGGCGCCGAAACGCAGCACCTTGCCCAGGCCTTCGTTCAGATTGGCAAAAGCCGTGTTTCCGTGCGTCGTATTGCAAACGATCCACACCGGCATGCTTGGGCTGGTGACACCTGCCATCGGGCCCACGGCGCCATAATGGTGGCAGGGTTCGATTTGCACCTCGCCGTCGCGCAGGAGCCTGAGGGCACCCTCCTCATCACCGGCCCAGCCCTCGAACAAGATAGCGCCGACGAGGGCGCCGCGGACGGGGCCACAAACATCCCGCCAGTCTATGGGCGGGCCGGAATGCAAAATGGTGCGTTCGCCCATCCCCGCGATGACATCTCCGGCCCGTCCGATACCCTGCAACATCGGCTTGGCGTCGAGGTATTTTTGAAACGCTTCTCTGTTCGCCTGATCAACGGCCGGGTCATTAACCAACCGGGCGAGCGCCAATGCCGCCTGGGCATCACCACCCGCAGGCGGCCGCCAGTCAACATTCGATGCCTTGCCGCCGGCATCTTCAACCACCTCGGCGAAGGAGGCGATACCCACATTGATGACGTTTAGGGATCCTGGCGGTTTATCGTACATATCCGCCTCTAACGCCCCGATAGCAGGTCGCAAACCAGGCGCGCCGCCTGGGCATTGCTATCCGTCAATACGACGCCGGCATGGCGCAGGATTTCCGATTGTTTCGTGCGGTTCTGTGGGTCTTTATCCGTGCCGCATACAAAGGCGATGAATAGGGGGCAATAGCCGCGCTCCTTCGCAGATGCGCGGACTTCCGCAATCGATTTCGCCAGCTCGTCGGCTGGTGAGTCATGGGCGCCATGGCCGATGACCACATCCAGCAGAATAACAGCCGTCTCCGGGTCGTTGGCTTCCTGCCGCAGCCGTTCCAATCGCAAGCCCTGATCGATCATGGGATGCGGCCGTCCCCTGGTGAAATGATCGTCGCCGAGATCAAGGACCGTATTGCCGGTGCTGGACCAGACATCATTGAGTTTGAATTTGGGATCGAGCGGGGAAGGGGAATGAATGGCGGCGATGTCTTTGTCGAGGAGTAACATCGCTTCGTAACTGAAAGTGCCGCCGCTGTAGAGGCACCTTGCGAACTTTTGGCTGCTTTCCAGACTAGATCGCAGTTCGTCGATCGCATCGCCATCCAGTGGGTGCCGTTGCAGTTTCCGAATTGAAGGATCATCACCTCGCGACAGATCGAAGGCCGCGAAGGCTGCCTGTTCCAATGTTTCGGCGGCGAACAGGTTGTCGTCGTTGTGCAATCCGGCCTCAGCACCAAGGAAATTGACCACCACTGGCTTACCGCATCGCTTCGCCTCAGCCCGGATCTTGGCGGCAACCTCCAGCGCGGGCGGCTTGGATATGAGGACAATGACAGAGGTAGCGGCATCATCCGTCAGGATATCCAGACCGTTGAGCATGGAAATGCCGCCAATTTCCGCGTGCAAGTCCCGGCCGCCCGTGCCGATGGCTTGAGAGATACCGCCGCCGAGGCCGTCGATCAGGCAGGCGACCTGCTGCAGGCCGGTACCGGATGCGGCAACGATGCCTATGTCACCCGGCGCGACAGCATTGGCAAAACCAAGGGGGACGCAGTTGATGATCGCCGTGCCGCAATCGGGTCCCATGACCAGCTTGCCCTGTTCTCCGGCCAGACGTTTGAGCGCCATTTCTTCGTCAAGCGGCACATTGTCGGAGAAAATCATCACGTCCAGACCCAGGCGCAGGGCCTTCATGGCCTCCGCGCCGGCATATTCGCCGGGGCAGGATATCAACGCCAGATCCGCATCCGGGAAATCATCCAGCGCCATTTCAAGACTATGCGGTGCGCCGGTTTCGTTCCCATCACTGGCCGCCGGTTGCGGCCCGCTGTTCAAAAGCGCTTCGGCCTGTTCGAACGCTGTTGCGACCGCGTTGTCGTCGACTGCCTCAATGGCGATCATCAGATTTCCGGGTGCGGCCTCAACCGGCTCTTGCAACAGGCCCGCTTCCAACAGCAACTGCATGTTCGCCTCCGTTGCCATAACGGCGGAGGCCTGACGGATTTCGGGATGTTCGCTCAAGGTTGCTGAAAGCCGCATCAAGGCGACGGAATCCCGGTAGGTATCGGACAGGATTTTTTGCGCGAACGGCATCGTTATGACCTGCCCTGGGCCACGGTGGGTGCCGCCGGTCGGCCGAACGCGGGCAGCCGGCTGTCTTCGACCCGCATGATTCCAGTCAATAGACCCAACAGCATGGCCGGCCCAGAGGTCGCCCCGATGGACATGAGTTGCCCTGCAGCTGGATTGACAGGCCGGGCACCGTAGATCGCGGAGAGCATGTTCAGCAATGGCTCGATGAAATGCCCGGCAGCAGCGTCAGATAGCATCTGCCGGCTAACGTCATTGGTTGACGATAAATGCTGCAAGGTCAGCAATGCCAACGTCCGGCTCCAATTCTCGTTCGGCGCCAATGATTTTGCGGCCGCCAGATAGCCGTTGACCATATCGTCGCCCGCCGGGGTCAGGCCAGGGCCGGTACCGATCAGGCCTTGCAAGGATTTCATATCTCCCTGGTTACCTTTGCGGCCCAGATTGGCCAGATGGGAGACCATCGGTGCCAAAGGAAACGTGGCATCGCCATTAATGCCTTTCTCTGCGATATGCCATAATTCATCCAATGGCCGGCTTTGGGGCGGGGAGACAATATGAACGCCACCGTTCCAAACCCGCGCGGTGCGTAGATCGACTTTCAATCCGCCGCCGTTGAACCGAAGGATACCGCCACGGCAATGGGCACTCTCGCCTTCCCTCAGGAACGCTTGAAAATCGAACGCGCGGGGCGTTTCGATGCGGATGCCCAACGGCATCTCGAAATAGTCGCCGTTGGTGCAAGTCGCCAGCCGGCCATCCTCCAGGCGCAGGTTGGCCGCCCGTGCAAAGACACTGTGGACGATGCCTGCAAAGTCACCGCGCGGTGCATTTATTCCAAGGCTGATGGCGGGTAGTGGTGTCATCCCATGGCTCTAAGCAAACAGCGCTGTCCGGGCCAGCCGTCGCGGCCGGCCCGGACAATGATACCTGGAAGGACGCCCTATTGGCTCGCTTCCTGTTCGACCTCCATGCGCGAGAAACCGGCGCAAATGACCGCCATGAACACATAACTCAGCGCGATCATCGGCGAGACGGCAAAGCCCACTGCCGGGCCATGAATGAAGCCGAAGAACGCCAGGACCGCCCCGATCAGGCAGAACACGGCGGCGCCAACCTGGTTACGGTCGATCAGCATGACCACGATGCCGCCGAAGATCAGGCCGGTGATGATGGCACCGCCCCCCAACGCCTCCAGGCCCTTATAGAGAACGCCGTTCTGCGCCAATTTATCCAGGCCGACGGCCGCTGCGTTGGTGCCTGCCGCGCCCAGGGAACCATCGATCAGCGTTTTCGCCCAGGCTGCCAGATGGGGAACGAAGGCAAAGACAACCGCCGGGGCATGATTGCCCGGTGTTGCCTGGAAAGCCTGGGCGCCGATCAGGGCGCCGATGTAGAGCAGGATGGGGATGATCGCCACCACTGGGATCAGATCAAGCAACAGCGAAACGATGCCCAGCCAGGTGAGGATCAGGACCATGGCGCCGGTGGCGATGGAATAGCCGATTTTGCCGCCAATGGACTTCCAACCCGGATGGCCAATGTATACGGCGTTGGCGAAGGGGCTGCCCAGCAGGGTGCCGACCAGGCTGATGCCGCCCTCGGCGATCAGTGTTTCCTTGACACTGTATTCATCGCCGGCAGCGGCCGCGCTTTCCACATTGTCCATGGCCTCGATGAAGTCATAGACGCCAAAGGGAATGGCCGTGACGATGATGAAGGCGAGGAACTCAAAGCCCGAAAAGACGTGGCCGAAGGCGGGCAGGGGCACGGAGAAACCGATGTTGCCCAGGGAATTCTGCACCGCCGCAGGGTCCATACCGCCGAAACCCCAGCCGAAGATGTAGCTGAGCCACGCCAGTATGGTGCCGACCGCGATCGCCACCAGGCCGCCGGGAAGCTTGCCCGGATATCGCACGCCGCCGAACCAGGCGCCTAGGATGATGACCAGGGAGACCAGGCCGATGATCGGCGTTTCGAATATCTCCATGGCCGGGCGTAGGGAAATGAAGGTGATGGAAATCCCGGCCAAAGTACCCAGCAGTGCGGCGCGCGGGGTCAACCGCCTGATCGTCGGTGCGATAAATGCGCCTGCGAACAGGACCAGGCCTTCGATAAAGACCCAGGCCAACCCGGCTTCCCAACCCTTGATGGGATCCTTGGTCTGAATCGTGATCGGCAACATGATGACGAACACGACGATAAACATATGCGGGACACTGGGCCCCGATGGCAGTGCAGTGACATCGTCGCGCCCGGTTTGATCCGCCAGCTTCTTGGCCATCCAGGCATAGTAGATATTGCCCAGGAACAGCATCAGGCCGACCGCCGGCAGGATATGCCCGAACAGAATGGCGTCGGGAATTTGAATGACAAATTTCAAAAGGCCCGTAAGGACCAGCAAATTTACGAGGACGTTGGTGCCGAGGCCAAAAAATGCGTTCAGGTCGCCGGCCACCCAGTATTGCGTTCTTGCCGCCATAACAATTGACTCCCCTTAGGCAATTGCAGGTTCGTCAATAAGACCACAGGTGCTTGTTATGACAAAGTTGTGAGCTAGGACGCCAAAGCGGCGATGAGCGATTCCGAATTTGCAACCCAGCCGAATATGCCGCCCTGCGCTTTGATCATTTCAAGGCCTATGCGTTGGAATTCAGGGAAATATGAGCCAACGCAGTCGGCCAATACGACACATTCATAGCCCCGGTCATTGGCCTCGCGGACCGTGGTGTGAACACAGACTTCTGTCGTGACACCGCAGACGACGATGGTCCTAATCGACTGATTCTTCAGAATCAGGTCCAGATCCGTTTCGTAAAAGGCCCCCTTGCCCGGTTTGTCTATGACGGGCTCTTCCGCCTTGGGAGCAAGTTCCGGGATGATTTCGTGGCCCGGCTCTCCGCGGACTAAAATGCGGCCCATGGGGCCGTCATCGCCGATGCCGGTCTGCAGATTGCCCCGGCTCAATTTCGTAGGCGGTGCGTCGGTGAGATCGGGCCTGTGGCCTTCGCGGGTATGGATCACCGACAGACCTGCCCGCCGGGCCGCGTCTAGCACCCTTGCACAGGGCTCGATGGTTCTGCGCAGCAGGGAAACGTCATTGCCCAACATGTCTCCAAAGCCGCCCGGTTCAAGGAAATCCCTTTGCATATCGATGATCAACAGTGCCGTGCTGGCGGCGTCGAACGACAGGGGATAGGGTTCGGCCTCGATGACGTGGGAATTGTTCATGATCATGCCCGCTCGCGGCTGTCGGTATTGGGGAGGGCGGTTTAGGAGCCTTTGGACTCCATGTACTTCCGCCAATCACCGAATTGAGAGATGTCCTTGTAATTTGCTTCCGCGATCTCCTGGGGAAAAAGAATACCATTGACGGTCTCGCCGTTGTCCAGGTGAACGGGACCGCAATAAAGATGCGGCGGTTCCCCATCTTCCACGCGGCGCCAGACCTCGTCGCTCATACGATACATCTCGCCCTTCACCGCCACGCCGCCTTCAGCGACCTCGAACATGCCGGGATGGATGTCGTCGATGGAATAGAGGCGGTAACAGGGTTTCGTGGTGAACTCACCAAGAAACTCCGCGCCCTCCAAATTCTCGTGCAGCGCCAATCCCCGCATCAAGGTACCATTCACAAACAGTTCGAACGCCATCGCATTTTGTCCCGCTTTTCTTGATTATTGTATCAAATACCGCGCCGCTCGCCGCGATGTGTGTAGCTCGTTTCGTCATGCATCTGACGTTCAACACCTCGCTACGAGAAGCGCAATCTTTCTGTCACATACTTGGCATGCGGCGATTCTCGGCGCAACTGCGCGCGATCCTTGATCGATGGAGATCGTCTCGACCGGCGCCGTGGGCATTCAGACGCAAACATCCAGCGTAGCCCGTTTCGTTGTCGAGAAAAAATGGATGGGGTTGGCTGGGGACCCAGGATTCGAACCTGGACTTACGGAGTCAGAGTCCGCTGTCCTACCATTAGACGAGTCCCCAACGGCGGTCTTTGGCGCAAATTATGAAGCAGCCACCGGGATGTCAACCAAGGTGATCGCAAAACCGCTATTGCCAGGACCGCGCCAAAGGGTCAAGGTGTGGCAAAATAACAATGATTCCAACCGGGACCTAACGGGGCGGTGGCGAAAAGGAACGAAAAGAACGGGGGGCGGCTTGGCAATGGCGGCCAGCATACTTATGCCGCCATAGATCTGGGCACCAATAATTGCCGGCTGCTGGTAGCACGTCCGGTAGAGGATGGCTTCCGCGTGGTCGATGCCTTCTCCCGCATCGTGCGTCTGGGCGAGGGTGTCGAGGGCAGCCACCGCTTGTCCGATGCCGCCATGGACCGCACTGTTGCGGCGCTAAAAGTCTGCGCCGACAAGATGCGCCGACGCCGGGTCACCCGGGCCCGTTGCGTCGCCACCGCCGCCTGCAGAAAAGCCCGCAATTGTGAAGAATTCCTCGAACGGGTGAACCGGGAAGCCGGATTGTATCTTGAAACCATCACGGCCGAGGAAGAAGCTAAGCTGGCCGTCGCCGCCTGTCGGCCGTTGCTGGCGGATGGGGCCCGATTTGCCCTGGTCTTCGATATTGGCGGCGGCAGTACGGAGTTGAGTTGGACCGGACACGACGCTGAAACCGGTCTCGAGCCCCTCGCCACCACCTCTCTGCCCCATGGCGTCGTCAGCATCGCCGAGCGCCACGGCAGCAGCGAATTCTCCCCGGCGGAATACGAGGGCCTGGTCTGCCGCATCATTACGGAACTTCGTGAATTCGAAGAAGACCACGGCATCAACGAGAAGATCCGTCAGGGCATCGTCCAGATGATCGGCACGTCGGGCACGGTAACGACCCTGTCCGGTGTTCACCTGGGGCTGGAACGTTATGACCGCCAACGGGTTGACGGTTTGTGGCTGACCTTTGCCGATGCCCGGGCGGCGGCCGAGCGACTGCGCGCGATGCGGTTGGAGCAACGGGCGGCCCATCCCTGCATCGGTCGAGGACGGGCAGATCTGGTTGTCGCCGGTTGCGCCATCTTGGAGGCGATCCACCGCACTTGGCCATGCCAACGTCTGCGCGTGGCCGATCGGGGTGTGCGGGAAGGGCTGCTGTTGTCGCTGATGAAATGGGATAGGCCCGCCGACATCGTCCGGGGCAACGACAACCCGGGCGCCGCCGCGCAGCGTGGCGCGAACCCGTGACCGCCCGTGGCGGGGGGCGGCGCGGACGCGGGGGTGGCAGCGCTTCGCGGCCATCGGGACGCAATCTGGCGGTCCGCGTACGCACGGCGCGGCGGCGCAAGACATCCTCCACCCGCTGGCTGCAACGGCAACTGAATGATCCGTATGTGATCGCCGCCAAGAAGGATGGTTACCGGTCGCGTGCCGCCTATAAACTGCTGCAGTTGGATGAGAAATTCGATCTCCTGAAAAAGGGCCAGGTGGTGGTCGACCTGGGTGCGGCACCCGGGGGGTGGACCCAGGTGCTGGTGCGTGCCCTGGGCCCGGATGGCACGGTCCTGGCCGTCGATGTCACTGAAATGGAACCCATCGGCGGCTGCCGCACACTAGTCGGCGACGTGATGGATCTTGAGACGGAGGCGGCGATACGCGAAGCCGTGGGCGGGCCCGTCGATCTGGTCTTGAGCGATATGGCGCCGCCCGCCACCGGGCACCGGGCCACGGACCATCTGCGCATTATCGCCCTGGCCGAGGCGGCGCTTGATCTTGCCCGTTCTATTCTGGCGCCCGGCGGCGGGTTCGTTGCCAAGGTCTGGCAGGGCGGCTCGGAACAGTCGCTGCTGGCTGATTTGAAGCGGGATTTCGCCCAGGTGCGTCACGCCAAGCCCGAGGCCTCAAGGGCCGGCTCGGCGGAGATGTATGTGGTCGCGACGGGTTATCGTGGCGAAAAAGAGGGCAAAGAGGAGGGATAGGCGCGGGCAGCGTTTTGGTCTATATGGAGGCACGAATCAAAAAGAACAGAAGCTGTGCCATGAGTGAAGCCGCGTCCATCGAGGATTTCAAACCCTATCTGCAACCCGGAATTTGCGTCGACAGCGATCATCCGGCGGTCATCGAATTCGCCCGCCGCGCCGCAGGCGATGACGGTACTGACCTGGAAAAGGCCGTGCGGATCTATTACGCCGTGCGCGACGAATTTCGATATGACCCTTATGGCGTCGAGATGACGGAATTCGGCATGAAGGGTTCCACGGTGCTGGAACGGGGCAGCGGATTCTGCATCACCAAGGGTGCCCTGATGGCTGCCGCCTGCCGGGCGGTGGGCATTCCGGCCCGCCTGGGCTTCGCGGACGTGCGCAATCATCTGGCGTCCAAACGCATGGTCGAACTGATGCAGACGGATCTGTTCGTCTATCACGGTTATGTGGAAGTGTTTCTCGAAGGCAAATGGGTCAAGGCGACGCCGGCCTTCAACCTTAGCCTTTGCGAAAAGTTCGGCACATTGCCTCTGGAATTTGACGGCCGGAACGACTCCGTGTTCCATCCCTATGACGCGGCTGGCAACAAGCACATGGAATACATCACCGAACACGGCACCTTTGCCGATACGCCGCTGGCGGATATCAAGGCCTCGTTCATCAAACATTATCCCGCCATGTACTCGGATGAGACCCAACAGGGGGTCGCTGGCGATATGGAAGCCGAGGCCATTGCGGACAGGAGTGCCACTTAAGATGTGGCCTATGGTGGCAGCCCACGGCCGCCGCCAAAGCAGGACTGCGCGAAAATCACGACGAGCATCGAGGGTTCAAACCCTTACTGCCAGGGCGCGTCTTGCGCCCTGTTTTTGTTTTGGCCGGCGTGGCATTGTGCCCGCAATGGAATGGAGGCAGGCGAGAATATGAGCATAACCGAGGCGCTGACATTCGATGATGTTCTCTTGAAACCCGCGGCATCCGCCGTCTTGCCGAACCAAGTAACAACCAACACCAGGGTTACACCGGCCATCGAACTGGGAATCCCGCTACTGTCTTCGGCGATGGATACGGTGACAGAACACCGTCTCGCCATCGCCATGGCTCAGCTTGGCGGCATGGGCGTGATCCACAAAAACCTGGATGTGGAGGAACAGGCCGAGGAAGTCCGCCGGGTGAAGAAGTTCGAGGCCGGCATGGTGGTCAACCCGGTCACGATCAATCCGGACCAGAACCTCGACGATGCACTGGCGTTAATGGACTTGCACGGTATCTCGGGCATTCCGGTGGTTGAGCCGGGCTCCGGCCGGTTGGTGGGCATTCTGACGAACCGCGACGTGCGGTTTGCCACCGACAGGAGCCAGCCAGTCAAGGAGCTAATGACGCATGAGAACCTCGTCACCGTGCGCGACGGCGTCGATAGCGCAGAGGCTAAGCGCCTTTTGCACAAGCACCGCATTGAGAAGCTGCTGGTGGTGGACGAGAACTACAAATGCGTCGGC
Source organism: uncultured Rhodospirillaceae bacterium (assembly GCA_964344935.1). Classification (GTDB taxonomy): domain Bacteria; phylum Pseudomonadota; class Alphaproteobacteria. The sequence goes on along the minus strand of CAYFPL010000001.1, from coordinate 1,402,988 downwards.
CTGGTCACGGTCAAGGACATGGAAAAGGCCACCACTTATCCCAATGCCGCCAAGGACGAACAGGGCCGCCTGCGGGTCGCTGCCGCCACGGGCATCGGGGCGGAAGGCCTGGCGCGTACGGAAGCCTTGATTGATGCCGGCGCCGATTTGATCATCGTCGATACGGCACACGGACATTCCGGCATGGTCCTGGACAGCGTCTCCGAGATCAAGAAGCTGTCCAATTACACCCAGCTCGCTGCCGGCAATATAGCCACCGCCGATGGTGCCAAGGCATTGGTGGATGCGGGTGCCGATGCGGTCAAGGTGGGGATCGGGCCGGGCTCGATCTGCACCACCCGTATTGTCGCGGGCGTCGGCATGCCGCAACTGACGGCTATCATGGAGGCCGTGGATGTCTGCCGCAAATCCGACGTGCCCGTTATCGCCGACGGCGGCATAAAGTTCTCGGGCGATCTGGCTAAGGCCATTGCCGCGGGCGCTGATTGCGCCATGATCGGTTCGCTGTTGGCGGGGACAGAGGAAGCGCCGGGGGAAATCTTTCTCTACCAGGGGCGCAGCTATAAGTCCTATCGCGGCATGGGCTCCCTGGGCGCCATGGCGCGGGGCTCGGCGGACCGTTATTTCCAGGCGGAGATCCAGGAATCCATCAAGCTGGTGCCCGAAGGGGTGGAAGGCCGTGTTCCCTATAAGGGCCCAGTCGCCGACATAATTCATCAGTTGATTGGCGGTCTGCGGGCGGCCATGGGCTATACCGGCAATGGTTCCATCGAAGCCATGCGCGAGCGGTGTGATTTCGTCCGTGTCACCCAGGCCGGTTTCCGGGAGAGCCACGTTCATGACGTTGCCTTGACCCGGGAAGCGCCCAATTATCCCCTGAACCCAACCTAGGGGACGGAATTTGACGCCGGCGGCGCGTCTACAAGCGGCCATCGAACTGATCGATGCCATCGCCGCATCCGCGGTGCCGGCCGACCGCCTGGTGGGCAACTATTTCCGCAGCCGCCGATATGCCGGCTCGAAAGATCGGCGCAACGTTTCCGAAATGGTCTATGAGGTTGTTCGGCGCCGGGGCGAATATGCCTGGGCTGCCGGTGGCGACGATGGCCGGCGGCTTGCCATGGCCCATCTGATGATTTCGGGGGCGCGTGACACCGACACTGTTTCCGGCCTGTTCGACGGATCACAATATGGCCCGATGGTCCTCGATGAAGAGGAGACGGCCGCGCTGGCAACGATGCCGTCGGCATTGCCCGATCATGCGCCGGCCTGGGTCAGAGGCAACTACCCCGAATGGCTGCAACCAAGTCTTGAACGACGATTTGGCGTGGAAATCGCCTCGGAACTAGCCGCTATGCAAGACCGGGCTCCGGTTGATTTGCGTGTCAACAGATTGAAGGCGGATGTCGCGGCTGTATGCGATGGGTTGGCGGCGGATGGAATTGCGACCGAGCCGGGAACCTTCGCGCCGGATGCTCTTCGGTTGATGGACCGCCGTTCCCTGGCCGCCCATGCGCTCTATCGGGACGGCTGCATCGAAATACAGGATGAAGGCTCTCAACTGGCGGCCCTGTTGTGTGATGCGCGGCCTGGCATGCAAGTGGTCGACTATTGCGCCGGTGCCGGCGGCAAGAGCCTGGCTCTTGCCGCGCGGATGCTAAACAAGGGTCAGATCTTCGCCTTCGATAAAAACCCTCGTCGCCTGCGGCCCCTGCGGGATCGACTTCAGCGGGCCGGTGCAAGGAATATCCAGGTCCATGCCCTCGCCGATCCGGCAGCGGAAGGGGCTATTGCCGCCCTGGCGGGCAAGGCCGATAGGGTGCTGTTGGATGTGCCGTGCAGCGGCTCTGGTGCCTGGCGGCGCAATCCGGAGGCAAAATGGCGCCTGAGCCCTGAAATGTTGCGCGCACATACGGAGGAGCAGACGTTGATCCTGGACCGTGCCGCATCTTTGGTCGCGCCTGGCGGCCGCCTGATCTATGTCACTTGCTCCATCCTGACGGAAGAAAACGAAGACCGGCTCGAAAAATTTCTTGGGAATGACCGCGGTTTTCAGGTTCTTCCCATTGCTGACGTCTGGCGCGAGGTTCTGGGCAGCGAATGTCCCTGTGGTGGCCCCTATCTGCGACTGACGCCGGCACAGCACGGCACGGATGGTTTTTTTGTCGCGCTGTTGCAGCGCAAGGAAACTTGATAGGCAGGTGAGCCCCAAGGGGGCTAAACTGCGCATCAGCGCCGATAAATATGGGGACGAATGATGAAACTTGTCTTTGCCTGGTTGATCGCCATGTCGCTCGGCATATCCGGTGCCCTCGCAGCGGCCGGCGAGGACGATGGCGCCAGTGGCGGCACTGTCTCGGCGGCAGTCAAAGCCATCAAGGAGCAGAATTGGGCTGGCGCCATTACTCTGTTGCAAGGGGATGTTGCGGCAAACAAAGCCACCGCCAGCACACATAACTACCTAGGCTTTGCCTACCGCAAGCTGGGCGATTTCGACAATGCCTTCAAACATTACGCCATTGCCCTGAAGCTGGACCCGGAACACCGCGGTGCCCATGAATATGCGGGCCAAACTTATTTGGAAGTAGGCAATCTTGAGATGGCGAAAAAGCACCTCGACGCCCTGGATCGAATCTGCTTTTTCGGCTGTGAGGAATACGATGATCTGAAGGCCGCTGTCGTCGCCTATCGCCCGAAATAGCGGGCTTTGCAGCAGCCGGCTGAAAGTTCCTTGCGCAGGTGAGGGAGCCATCGTAAGGCTTCCTCCATGAGCGACAATTCGAGTGAGCAATTAGTCGAGAAAATTCTCATTCTCGACTTTGGCAGTCAGGTGACCCAATTGATCGCCAGGCGCCTGCGCGAAAGCAACGTCTACTGCGAGATCGTCCCATACTCGAAAGGCGAGGCGGCGTTGCGAGAGTCACGGCCCAACGCCGTGATTCTCTCCGGCGGGCCGTCATCGGCCATGGAAGCGGGCACGCCCCGGGCGCCGCAGGCATTGTTCGAGATGGGCCTGCCGGTGTTGGGAATCTGTTACGGCCAGCAGACAATGTGCGCCCAATTGGGTGGTCGCGTCGAAGCTTCGGATCACCAGGAATTCGGCCGCGCCTTCGTCGATGTCAGCGGCGATTGCGCCCTGCTGGATGGCCTGTGGCAGCAGGGCCAGCGGCATCAGGTCTGGATGAGTCACGGCGACCGGGTAACGGATCTTCCGCCGGGTTTCCGTGTCGTAGGCACCTCCGACAACTGTCCCTATGCGGTGATCGCTGACGACGAGCGAAGGTTCTACGGCGTACAGTTCCATCCAGAGGTCATTCACACCCCCGATGGCACCGCGCTGTTGCGCAACTTCACCCACAACGTTGCTGGCTGTACGGGCAGTTGGAACATGGCCACGTTCCGCCAAGAGGCGGAGGCCAGGGTGCGGGAACAGGTGGGGTCGGGCCGGGTCATTTGCGGCCTTTCGGGGGGCGTGGATTCATCCGTCGTTGCGATCCTGCTGCACGAGGCCATTGGTGAGCAGTTAACTTGCGTTTTCGTAGACCACGGCCTGTTGCGCCAGGGCGAGGCGGAGGAAGTGGTCAGCCTGTTCCGGGAGCACTACAACCTCTCTCTCGTGCATCGGGACGCGTCCGACCTGTTCCTCAAGAAATTGGACGGCGTCAGCGATCCCGAGCAGAAACGTAAGATCATCGGCGCCACCTTCATCGACGTCTTTGAAGAAGAAGCCAACAAAGTTGGGGGCGCCGACTTCCTGGCCCAAGGCACCTTGTACCCAGATGTGATCGAATCCGTCTCGCCCTCGGGCGGGCCGTCGGCCACCATCAAATCCCACCACAATGTGGGCGGTCTGCCGGAACGCATGAACATGGAATTGGTGGAGCCCTTGCGCGAATTGTTCAAGGACGAGGTGCGCGATCTGGGCAGGACATTGGGCCTGCCAGAACGCCTGGTGGGACGCCACCCCTTCCCAGGCCCCGGCCTGGCGATCCGCTGTCCCGGCGAGGTCACCTCGGACAAACTGGACATCCTGCGCCAGGCGGATGCGATCTATCTGGACGAGATTCGCAAGGCGGGTTTGTACGACGCCATCTGGCAGGCCTTCGCTGCATTGTTGCCGGTGCGCACCGTCGGCGTCATGGGCGATCAACGTACCTATGACTATATCTGCACTCTGCGCGCGGTGACCTCCACCGACGGCATGACAGCGGACTACTACCCCTTCGATCATGAGTTCCTGGGCCGCACCGCCACCCGCATCATTAACGAGGTGCGCGGCATTAACCGAGTGGTCTACGATGTCACTTCAAAACCACCGGGAACCATCGAATTGGAGTGAAGCACCATGAGCCAGAAACCTACCGCCGCGGACGCCTTGGCGGAGACCGCGCCGAAGCTGGTTGAACTGACCCGCGAGGTTCTGTTCGGCGATGTCTGGGAACGGGAAGGGCTGTCCAAGCGGGACCGCAGCCTTATTACCGTTGCAGCCTTGGTGGCCATGCACCGGGACCGGCAACTGGTCGGCCATCTGGGCCGGGCCCTGGATAACGGCGTTACACAGGAAGAATTGATCGAAGTGATCACCCACATGGCTTTCTATGCCGGCTGGCCCACCGCCATGACCGCGGCGACCATCGCCAAGGACGTATTTGCCGCGCGCGAGGACTAGACCGCCATGTCGGAACTGCATTTCGCTACCGCCATCGAATTGGCGGCCAAGATCAAGGCGCGGGAGATCGGCGCGCTTGAACTTCTGGAACATTTCCTGGACCGGGTGGAGCGTTACAACCCCGCCCTCAACGCCATCATCTGGATGGACCCAGAAGGGGCCCGCGCGCGGGCCAAGGCGGCTGACGAGGCCCTGGCCAGGGGGGAAGAGGCCGGCCCCTTACACGGCGTGCCCATGACCGTGAAGGAAGCCTATGATTTGATCGGCAGCCCAAACACCTGGGGCATCCCCGATCTCAAGGACAACATCGCGGACAGCCACTCGGTAGTGGTGGAACGCCTGCTGGCGGCGGGCGCCAATATCTTCGGCAAGACGAACGTGCCCCTGAATCTGGCCGACTGGCAGTCTTTCAACGCCATCTATGGCACCACCAACAACCCCTGGAGCCTAGAGCGTACACCCGGCGGCTCCTCCGGCGGCTCGGCGGCGGCCTTGGCGGCCGGCCTGACGGGGCTAGAGGCGGGCAGCGACATAGGTGCCTCTATCCGCAACCCGGCTCATTATTGCGGGGTGTTCGGGCACAAACCTACCTACGGCATCGTACCCGGTGACGGCCATACATTACCGGAGGTCTACAACCACGCAGATATCGCTGTGGTTGGCCCCATGGCGCGCAGTGCCGAGGATCTGGCACTTTCATTGGACATCATGGCGGGACCTGGCCGTTACGAGGCCACGGCCTGGCGATTGGATCTGCCGGGCCCCCGCAAGACCGCCCTGAAGGATTTCAAGGTAGCTGTGATGTTGAGCGATCCGGTAGCCGAGGTGGATCAACCCTACCAGGATTGCCTGGCTAATATGGCCGATGCCCTGGCCAAGGCGGAGGCCACGGTTTGCGACACGGCCCGCCCAGCGGTGGATACGGCCCGTGCCTTTGAAGTCTATGTGGCGCTGTTGCGCTCCGCCACTTCACAAGGGGTGCCCGAGGCCCAACTGGGTTTCTTCGAAGATGTTAAAGCGGATCAGAACGTGGACCCTGACAGCTATCTTGCCTGGATGGCTCGGGGCGTGCTGATGCCGCATCGGGAATGGCTGGCCTGGGATAATGAACGCCATTTCATGCGCCGGGCCTGGGCCGCGTTTTTTGAGGACTGGGACATATTGCTATGCCCCGCCGCCGCCTCTGCTGCCTGGCCCCACGACCAGGAAGGCGAACGTCACGACCGCACCATCACCGTGAACGGCAAGGAACAGCCCACCACCACCCAGCTCTTCTGGGCCGGGTTCCCGAACATGGTGTTTTTGCCCTCCACCGTCTCACCGGCCGGTTTCAGCCCCGAAGGCCTGCCCCTCGGCCTGCAGGCCGTCGCCGCGGAAGGCGAGGACAAGACGGCGATCGAATTCTGCCGCCTGGTTTCTGAACAGATCCAGGGTTTCCAGCCGCCGCCGGGCTTTGACTAGATCAACTTTATGAGTGCAGATTGATTCAATCTGAACCATGTTGATCTAGGGCTTTCAGGATTGCTTCGGACGCGGGTGTCGCCTGGAATTCGGGCAAGGCGGCAGCCAGTTTGGCGCCGTCTATGGCGTGTGGGGTGTGCCAAAGATAGGCCATTTCCGCCACCTCCCGCATTTGCGGCCAGGCCAGGCCCAGAAGGCGAATAAGGGGCCAGGGCAGGTCTTTGGTTTTCATGGGAAGGTCCATGGCTCGGGATATTGCGTCCACCAGCTCCCGGCCGGTCAGGCTGTAGCCCGGAAAGCCAAATTCCTCGAAAATGCCGAAAGCCTCACGTTTCGCTGCCAGACCGGCCATGGCACGGGCCATGTCGGGTAGATAGGCCCAGGCATGGGTTTGGTCTAGGGGGCCAGGATACATCACCATACCCTTCTCCACGTTCTTGGTGATCTGGCTGTCGAACCAGTTGCCGGTCACCTGCCGCTCAATGAAATCCCCCCCGCGCAGAACGATGGTGGGCACGGCAGCGTCCCGATAGGCTGCCTCCATCTCGACCCGCAAAAAGCCTTTGCGCGTGGTAGGGCGCTGCACCGTGATCTCGGTCAGAACCGGGGGCATATGAGCGCCATAGTTATAAACGTTGCCGGGCAGCATGACGGCCGCGCCTGTGTGCATCGCCGCCCGGACAACGGCATGGGTGAGCCGAGGAAGGTCCCGCTGCCAGCGTGGATAGGGTGGGTTGAGGGCATTGATGATGACATCGCAACCGCTCGCCGCTTTGCTGACCGCATCCGGATCGAAAGCGTCACCGATGATCTGATGGACGGCCAGAGACTCTATTGGGCCGCGCGAGAACGTACGCACCCGCCAGCCGGATCGATGGAATGCCTCGACCGCCGCACGCCCGAACCGCCCATTGGCGCCGAGAACGATTACTTCGCCTGACATTTTTTTTCATCTCCAAATGATTGTCCTTGCATGAGGAAAACTTAGAGATCAATATTTGAATGAGAACTGTGAAAAAATGACACTTTGATATTCATTTTTGTATAGACATGGCAAAACCGCTCGATTGGACACATTTACAATCATTCCTGGCCGTCGCCGATGCGGGATCACTATCTGGCGCAGCGCGGGTCTTGGGCGGCAGTCAGCCGACCATGGGCCGGCATATCGGCGCTTTGGAATCCGATTTGGGCGTGCGCCTGTTCGACCGCGTTCCCGGCGGGTTGGAACTGACCCCTACAGGCGCGGATCTGTTAGAGAGGGCCCAGCCCATGACGGCGGCAGCCAACCAGCTCGCCCTGGCCGCTCAGGGCCGGGCGGAGGCCATTGCGGGCACCATTCGCATCACAGCCTCCGAGATCATGGCGACATACGTTCTGCCGGATATTCTCGCCGAATTGCACCTGGCGGAGCCGGAGATCCAGATAGAACTAGTGGCCTCGGACCGGACGGAAAACCTGCTGCGCCGGGACGCCGATATTGCCGTGCGTATGTTTCAACCCACTCAGGCGGATATCATCGCCCGCAAGGTCGCCGATCTGGGGGTTGGAATCTATGCCGCCAATGAATACCTGGCCAGGACCGGTAGGCCTGAAAAACTCAATGACATATTGGATCATGATGTGGTGGGTTATGACCGTGGCGAGCAGATCATCCGGGGTTTCCGCGAGGCTGGCGTCAATGTCAGCCGGGACTTCTTTTCTTTCCGAACCGACAATCAGGTCGCAGCTTGGCGCATGGTCTTGGCGGGCTGGGGCATTGGTTTCAACCAACTCTCGATCGGCGAAAACGAACTGGCGGTGCAACGCCTGTTCCCGGATCTGATATTGCCAACCATACCCGTCTGGCTGGCCGCCCACGCCGAGTTAAGAACCTCCCGCCGAGTCCGCCGGGTGTTTGATTATTTGGGTGCCGGCTTAGAGCGTGTTTCCGCCCGCTACCGCCAGAACTCCTAACAGCCCTGCAGCAAAGTCGCAGACGGCATAGCTGCGATCGAATTCAGCCGTCAGGTCTCTGAACAGATCCAGGACTTCCAACTGCCGCCTGGCAACGACTAGCGCACGGCGCGTCCGATAGGACGCGGGTTACTCTAGCGGTACGTGAAGGTCGCCTTACGTTTCTCCAGAAAGGCATCGCGGCCTTCGATGTAGTCGGCGCCCTGGAAGCCCTCCGCGCGAAGACGGCGGGAGGTTTCGGTCTCATCCACCGCGCCGTCTAGAATCTCACCCACCATGGTCTTTACGGCGCGGATGGTGAATTGGGACAGATTGCAGAGGTTCTCGGCGAAGGCAAAGGTTTCCGCCTCCAGCTCCTCAGGCTCGAACAGGCGCGTGGCCAGGCCGATGGACAGCGCTTCCGGCGCCTCGATAACCTTGGCCCCCATCAGCATCTCCTTGGCCCGGGACGGCCCGATCAGGTCGGCCAGGCGTTTGGTTTCCGAAAGGCTATAGGCGATGCCCAGGCGGGCCGGCGGGATGCAAAATCTCGATGTGGTATCCGCATAGCGCAGATCGCAGTTCAGCGCGATGGCACAACCGCCGCCGAAACAGACCCCCCGCACCATGGCGATGGTCGGCTTGTTCAGGGAGGCAATGGCGTCATAAGCGGTGCGGATTTTGTCATGATACGCCGCCGCGCTTTCTGGCGTTGCGTGCACAACCGGAAATTCCGAGATATCCGCGCCGGCTGCAAAGGCCCTGGGCGCGCTGGAGCGCAGGATCACTACCTTGACCGCTTCGTCCGCGCCGGCCTCGCCGAACAGATCGATGATGCCCTGCCAAACCTCGGCATTGAGGGCGTTCAGCTTGTCCGGCCGGTTCAGGACGATTTCGGCGATTTCGCCATTCTTGGTCATATAGATCGGATCGTTACTCATGGTGGGCCTTTCCAAAGCGCTGTAAGATGCCCTTGATTTGTACCGGGGGTATTCGGCAAAGGCATGGCAAAATATTCGATCTTCGCCCTTGCGCGCAATGCATTGCGGCGCCATCGCGATTGGCCGCAGGCTTGGCGCAGTCCAAAACCGAAGCCTTCGTATGATGCAGTGATTGTTGGCGGTGGCGGCCATGGCCTCGCCACCGCCTATTATCTGGCCAAGCGCCACGGCATGCACGACATCGCGGTGTTGGAAAAGGGCTGGATCGGAGGTGGCAATACAGGGCGCAATACCACCATCGTCCGCTCCAACTATCTGAACCCGGAAAGCGCGGCAATCTACGACCATGCCCTGAAACTGTGGGAGGGGCTGAGCCAGGAACTGAACTTCAATGTCATGTTCTCGCCCCGCGGTGTCATCAATCTGGCCCACGACCCGCACGAGGAGCGGGAACTGCGCCGGCGCATCTATGCCAACCAGTTGGCCGGCGTGGACGCGGAATGGGTCGGGCCGACGCAATTATCGGAAATCTGCCCCATCCTCAATCTTGATCCCGACATCCGCTATCCGGTCCTGGGCGGCACGCTACAACGCCGGGCCGGCGTCGCCCGCCATGACGCGGTGGCTTGGGGTTATGCCAGGGGCGCCGACAAACATGGCGCGGACATCATCCAGAACTGCGAGGTCACGGGTTTCGACATCAAGGACGGCCGTATCGAAGGCGTAAAAACCAGCCAGGGCGATATCAGCACGCCGCGGGTGGGCGTTGTCGCCGCCGGCCATTCCTCGGTCTTGGCGGCCATGGCCGGCATCCGCCTGCCGCTGGACAGCCACCCCCTTCAGGCCCTGGTCTCGGAACCCATAAAGCCGGTCATGCCCACGGTGGTCATGTCGAACAAGGTGCATGCCTATATGAGCCAGTCCGATAAGGGCGAATTGGTGATTGGCGCCGGCATCGATCCGTATAATTCCTATGCCCAGCGCGGCAGCATGCCGGTGATCGAGGAGACCATCCGGGCCGTGGTGGAGCTGTTCCCCATCACATCCCGCCTGAAAATGATGCGGCAATGGGCGGGCATCGTGGATATTTGCCCAGACGCCAGCCCGATCCTATCCGCGACCCCTGTTGAAGGTTTGTATTTCAACTGTGGTTGGGGCACGGGCGGATTCAAGGCGACGCCAGGCTCCGGCCACCTGTTCGCCCATACTCTGGCCAAGGGGGAACCGCACCCCATTAATGCCCCGTTTGCCTTGGATCGCTTCTATTCCGGCGCCCTGGTGGCCGAGCACGGCGCGGCGGCGGTGGCTCACTGATGCTGTTGTTGGCCTGTCCCTGGTGCGGCCCCCGTTCCGAGGAGGAGTTCTCCTGTGGCGGCGAAGGCCACATCGTCCGGCCCTTGAATTCCGAGGACATGGATGATCTGGCCTGGGGTGACTACGTCTTTATGCGTTCGAACCAGAAGGGTGTCTACTACGAACGCTGGCGCCATGGTCATGGTTGCGGCCGCTGGTTCAACGTGGTCCGCGATACGGTCAGCCATGAAATCCTAGCAATCTATCGGGTTGGCGAAGACAAGCCGGAGCTGGGCGGATGAGGGAGCAGATCAACCGCCTGCCCGAAGGTGGCCGCATTGACCGCGCGAAACCTCTAAGTTTTCGCTTCGATGGGGAGACCATGAAGGGTTTTCATGGGGACACTTTGGCCTCCGCCCTGATTGCCAATGGCGTCCGCCTGGTCGGGCGCAGCTTCAAATACCATCGACCCCGTAGCCTGATGGCGGCCGGGGGGGAAGAACCTAATGGCCTGGTGCGTCTGCGCACCGGCGGCCGGGCGGAACCCAACGTGCGCGCGACGGAGGCAGCGCTGTTTGATGGTCTGGTGTCGGAAAGCCAGAACCGTTGGCCCAATCTGCGGTTCGATGTGGGCGCGATCAACGACCGTCTTTCGCCGCTGTTTCCCGCCGGCTTCTATTACAAGACATTTATGTGGCCGGCGAACATGTGGCCGGCCTATGAGACCGTGATCCGGCGCATGGCGGGGCTAGGCCGCGCCGCTATGGAAGCGGACCCCGACCGGTACGAAAAGCAATACGCCCATTGCGATGTGCTGGTGGTGGGCGGCGGCCCCGCTGGTCTATCGGCGGCGCGGATGGCGGCCCGCACCGGCGCCAGGGTGATCCTGGCTGACGAAGGCCTGGAATTGGGCGGCGCCCTACTCGGCAACGGCCAGCACATTGACGGCGCGCCGGGCATGGACTGGGCCGGGTCGATCATCGCCGAACTGGAAAAGGCGGACAATGTGCGGCTTCTCCCCCGTACCACAGTTGCCGGCTACTACGACCACAATGCCCTTACAATGCTGCAACGGGTTGCCGACCACCTAGCCGAGCCTGAGCCGCATCGGCCGCGTCAGCGCCTTTGGCAAGTGCGTGCGAAACAGGTGGTGCTGGCGACCGGCGCCCTGGAACGACCGCTTGTCTTGGCCAACAACGACCGCCCCGGTGTCATGACAGCGGCAGCGGTGCAGACCTATATCAACCGTTTCGGCGTGAAACCAGGGCAGCGGGCGGTTTTGTTCACCAACAATGACAGCGCCTATCCGGCCGCCCTTGCCATGGCGAAGGCCGGCATGGAGGTGGCCGCGGTGGTCGAGCTGCGCGCTGCCGCACCGCTCGGCTGGCTGTCCGCACTTGACGAAGTCGGTATCAGGGTCATGGCCGACCGGGCCGTCACCGCCGTAGAGGGCCGCCGCGAAGTGACCGGCGTGCGTATCGGCAAGCTGAACGAGACGGGCAGCCAGGTGGCCGGTGGTCCCGGCCGGCTTATGGATTGCGACCTGTTGTGCCTGTCGGGCGGCTGGACGCCGAGTCTGCATCTCCTTTCCCAATCCGGCGCCAAACTGACCTGGGATGAAGGCTTGGGCTGCTTTCTACCCGGCCCGGCACGCCAGGCCGTACGCGTGGTGGGCGCTGCCAACGGTGATTTCGCCCTTCAGGACTGCCTTGCGCAAGGCGCCGAGGCGGGTAACGCCGCTGCCAACGATGCAGGTCATCGGCGCCGGGGTCGGGGCCCCCGCAAGCCCGAGGCAGATATTGAACCTGAAGCAACGCCGCCGCGGCCCATCTGGCATGTCCCCAGCAAGGGCGGTGGCAAGGCATTCGTGGATTTCCAGTCCGACGTCACCGCTGCCGATCTGCACCTCGCCGCACGGGAAGGCTACCGTTCCATCGAGCATGTGAAACGTTACACCACTACCGGCATGGGCACGGATCAGGGCCGGACTTCCAACATCAACGCCCTTGGCATCGTCGCGGGCGCCCTCGACGTGTCCGTTCCGGAGGTTGGCCATACGACTTTCCGCCCGCCCTATGCGCCCGTCACCATCGGCGCCCTGGCAGGGCGGCGGATCGGCCCGCTGCTGGACCCCGTCAGGCGAACACCCATGCATGGCTGGCACCAGGCCAATGGCGCGGAATTCGAACTAGTGGGGCAATGGCACCGGCCCTACTACTTCCCCCGCCCGGGCGAGGACATGCAGGCGGCCGTGGACCGGGAAGTCCTGGCCGCACGCAATAGCCTGGGAATCATGGATGCGACGACCCTGGGCAAGATCGACATCCAGGGCCCTGATGCGGCGGAGTTTCTGAATCGGGTTTATATCAACGGCTGGAAGGCCCTGGCCGTGGGCGGTTGCCGTTACGGCCTGATGCTGGGCGAAGACGGCATGATCTTCGATGATGGCGTCACGGCTCTCCTTGGCGAAGGGCATTTCCATATGACCACCACCACTGGCGGCGCGGCGCATGTGCTGGATTGGCTGGAGAGCTGGCTGCAAACGGAATGGCCGGAATTGAAGGTCTATTGCACCTCCACCACAGAGCAGTCCGCCGTTGCCGCCATCTGTGGTCCCAATGCCAGGGCGTTACTGAAAGAATTGAGTCCGGATTGGGATCTTTCGCCAGAGGCCTTCCCCCACATGACTTGGCAGGACGGTGTGGTTGCGGGCCTGCCGGCGCGGGTTTTCCGCATCGGCTTCACCGGAGAATTATCTTTCGAGATCAACGTGGCTGCCGGCCACGGCATGGCGCTTTGGAATGCCCTGATGACAGCGGGGGAGAAATACGCCATCACGCCGTTTGGGACCGAGGCCATGCATGTGCTGCGTGCCGAAGTGGGCTTCATCATGGTAGGCCAGGAGACTGATGGCACGGTGACACCCCATGACCTGGGCCTGGGCCGCATGGTCAGCAGCAAGAAGGACTTCCTCGGCAAGCGTTCGTTGTTCCGCGCCGACACCGTCCGCACCAATCGCCCGCAATTGGTGGGCCTGCTGCCCAAGGACCGTACCGTGCGCCTGCCGGAAGGGGCGCAACTGATCATGGGAACGGACCCCACACCGCCGCAGCCGGCTCAGGGGCATGTTACTTCGTCCTACAATAGCCCCAATCTGGGCCGCACCTTCGCCATGGCGCTTTTGGACGGTGGGCATGAACGGCATGGGGAAACGGTTCACGTCGCCTTTGACGGCCAGGCGGTGGCAGCGGAGGTGACGGCGCCGAAATGTCTTGAACCTGGGGAGCGGGCGAAATGACCCAAGCGCGCCACGAAGCCCTCGCCCATCTGGCCCTCGCCACCCGCGGCGGCCATGATGTTGCCGAAGCCGGCGTTACCATGCAGGCCCTGTCCCATCGCCCCACTTTGATCCTACGTGGGGAAAGCGATGATAAGGAATTTCTCGGCGCTTGCCGGGCGGCCCTTGGCTTTGATCTTCCCTCTGTCGCCAATCATGTTGCCGACAACGGCAAGGTGACCGCACTATGGCTGGGGCCCAGCGAATGGATGCTCCTGGGCACGGAGATCAGCGATGGTCTGAAAGTAGCCCTGACAAACTGCCATCATGCCCTCGTGGACATTGGCGATGGACAACAGGTGATTGCCTTAACCGGACCGCGCGCAGACGAGGTCATGGCCAAGCTCTGTCCGTTGGATCTGGATGATGACGGAATGGCCGTGGGCAGGTGTGCCCGTAGCGTCCTCGCAGGTGTTGCCATGACCCTATGGCGGCAGCCCGAAGGTGGCTATCACATCCATGTCGGCCGAAGTTTTGCTGATTATGCCTGGCGTATCCTGGCCGATGCCGCTTTGGAGTTCGGTGTCAGGGAAACTATTGAGGACAACCGCCCAGAAGTGTGAAGACCTATTCGGGTTCGGAAGTTTCGCTGCTGTCCGTTTCGTCGTCAGGATCTTTGGCGCGGGCCGCACGTTCCGCCTTGGCCGCGGCCTTGGCGGCCTTTTTCTCGGCCTTGCGCCGTTCCCGCTCCTGGCGTTCAAAGTTGTAGTTGGGTTTTCGCGCCATGGATACCGCCTCGCAGCTAGGGCACGCGGCAAATGCCACCGCGCCGGTTGATTTCGGACAAGCGCGGACCGCGGTCGGAAAAGCCGACCGCGGACACAAACACTAATGAACTAACGAGGTCGCTCTAGTCTTGCGCGACCAGGTTCTCCGCCGCCGAACGGCCATCCCGGCCGGCGACCAATTCGAATTCGACCTTTTGACCTTCGCGCAGGCTTTGCATGCCGGCCCGCTCTACCGCGGAAATATGCACGAATACGTCTTTCGAACCGTCTGACGGCTCGATAAATCCATAACCCTTAGTTGGGTTGAACCACTTCACTGTTCCGGTAGCCATTGCTACTCCCTTCAAACGAAGTCAATTAGTAGCGGCTTCCGGTTTCAGGCGAGCCGCACCTCCCTTGTATGCACGAAATCCCGGTTCTCACCGGGTCGAGGTGCAACGAGTGGCCCTTTCATGGCACCCTTGCAGTAACGTTGCAAGCCTTTAAATGCTTGAAGTTTAAAAGAAAGCTGGGCTGTTTCGTGGTAGACACAGATTCAGATCAAACCCAAGGCGAGGTTGCCAGTGGTTCAACTGGTACCGAACGGAGGAACGGCAGATGAGCCCAGCCCAAGAACAAGCGGTGCGGCCCCGGCGCAGTTTCATTTTTTCGCCGGGCCTAAGGCCGGAGATGTTTCCCAAGGCGCTTGCTTCGGGTGCGGATATTGTTTGCGTGGAACTGGAAGACGGCATTGCGCCCAAGGACAAGGCGGCGGCGCGGGAGGCTGGATTGGCCCTGTTCGCCGAACCTCAGGCGAATGACGGTGTCGAACGTATCGTTCGTATCAATTGTCTGCGCACGGAATTTGGCATCCTTGATGTCCAGGCCGTCATTGCCACGGATACCCCGCCTCCGGCCCTGATGCTGCCCAAGGTTATGACGCCGGACGAAATAGTCTGGCTCGATGATTTGTTGACGGAACGGGGCCACGATACCCGCTTGCATATCATCATCGAAACCAACCAGGCGCTGGAGGCGGCCTACGACATCGCTCATGCCAGCCCGCGCATCGATGCGCTGTTTTTTGGCGGTGTGGACATGGCGGCGGAACTGCGTTGCAAGAATGCCTGGGAGCCGCTGCTTTATGCCCGTTCCCGCGTCGCCCATGCCGCCGCTTCCGTGGGTGTCGATGCCATTGATGTTCCGTACCTGGATCTGGAGGATCCCGACGGCATGGCCCAGGAAGCCGCCCTGGCGCGGGATCTGGGTTTCTCCGGCAAGGGCTCCATTCACCCTAAGCAGATCCCAATCCTGAACGACGTCTTCACCCCTGACGATGCCGCCGTGGCCCATGCCCAACGCATCCTCAAGGCCTTCGCCGACGCCGACACGGGATTGGTGGTGGTCGACGGTAAGCTGATCGAAAAGCCGGTATTGCGGGAGATGAACCGTATCGTCTCCATCGCCGAACGGGCCACGCGATAGTGGCGGCCGGTTTATTGCAGTTTGAGAAACTGAAGCCATGACGGACGGTGCGACGCGCAGATTGGCAGCCATCGTCTCGGCGGATGTGGTCGGCTATTCCAGGCTGATGGGCATTGACGAGGCAGGGACGCTAGACGCCCTGCGCCAACACCGCGCCGAGTTGATCGATCCCTTGATCACGAAACATCATGGCCGCATCGTCAAGACCATGGGCGACGGCCTACTGATGGAGTTTCCGTCCGTGGTCGAGGCTACGCGATGCGTCATCGCCATCCAGCAGGGTATGAGGGACCGCAATTCCGGCGTTGACGAGGACAAGCGGGTGGCGTTCCGAGTTGGGGTCAATTTGGGCGATATAATTATCGACGGTACGGATATCCTGGGTGACGGCGTCAATATTGCGGCGCGGCTGCAGGAAATCGCGGAGCCCGGCGGCGTGGCCGTTTCGAGCCGGGTGCACGACGACATACGTGACCGGTTAGATGTTTCCTTCACCGATGGTGGTGAACAGAGCCTGAAGAATATTTCTAGGCCGCTGCATATTTGGCGCTGGTCGCCGTTCGGTGATGCCGCTGCGGAGCGGCCGGAACCTGTAACCAACGCTGTGGAGCGGGAAAAGCCATCCATCGCCGTACTACCGTTCGACAATATGTCGTCCGACCCGGAGCACGAGTTTTTCGCTGACGGCATTGCCGAAGACATTATCACTGCGCTATCGAAAATCTCTCAGATGCGCGTGATCGCCCGCAATTCCACATTTACATACAAAGGCCAAGCCCATGATTTGCGCCAAGTCGCGGCCGAACTTGGAGTGCGCTATGTGCTGGAAGGCAGTGTGCGCAGCGGTGGTAAACGGCTTCGTATCACTGCACAGTTGATCGATGCCACCGACGGCAGTCACCTCTGGGCAGACCGCTTCGATCGTACCATCGACGATATATTCGATATCCAGGACGAGATCACCAAGGAGATCGTAACCGCGCTTAGGGTCAATTTAACGGATGGCGAAGAGGCGGCTGTATTGGCGCGCGGCACCAGCGATATTGAGGCTTGGCAACTTTGTTCTCGCGCGACCGAGTTGTTTCTGCGATTCAATCCAACCGACTATTTGGAAGCGCGCTCCTTGGCGGAACGGGCCATAGCGCGGGATGAAAACTATGCCTACGCTTGGGCGACCCTGGGCTTTACGTTTTGGTGGGACGGCCGCCTTGGTTACACAGGCGACAGCGAGGTCAAGTTTCAACGAGCCTATGAATGTGCCGAGCAGGCCATGTCGATCGATAATTCCGTTTCGTGGGCGATCGGACTTGCAACTATGGTCGCGGGTGCCCAGGACCGCCATGCGGAAGGTGTGGCGCTGGGGCGGCGGTGCTATGAACACAGTCCCGGGAGCGCCGATAGTCGGGCTTTTCTGGCCTTCGCATTGAGTTATGCCGGAGAATATCCAGAGGCCGTGGATCATTTTCATGCGGCCATGTCGTTAAATCCCTTTTATCCCAATTGGTATCGCAACGGCCTGGCAAGAACGCTGATGATGCAGGGCAAGTTTAACGACGCATTGTCAATCATGGACGAAATTCTCGGAATTGAACCCACATTCTTTCAAGCGTGGCTTCAAAAAGCTGCGATCCTTCATGAGTTAGAAAGATTCGAAGAATCCAAGCACGCCGTCAGAGAAGTGATGCGAATTGCGCCGAATTTGCGCCTGAGTTCGATTTCAGGCCTATACATGATCAATGACAAAGCCGGCCTTGAAAGTTTCAAAGATGCCCTTCGCCAGGCCGGACTACCCGACTAAACGCCTATTCCGCCGCACGCACACTCGCCTTGGCCGCCGCTTCGATAGCGGGGGATAGATAGACACCCTGGCGCAGCAATTCCTGCTGTATGAACCTCGGATCAAGCGACCTAGGCGCGAGACCGGCATTCGCCGACAAGGCGGCGGCGGTGCCGGCAGCCTGTCCGGTGAGCCAGCATTGTGGCACCTCGCGCAGGAAGGAGTGGGAATTGGTGTCGCAGGCAATGTGCCGTCCGGCCGCCAAGACCCCGTCGATACCAACGGGCAGCAGGGCGCCGTAGGGAACCGATATGTTGGGGAATTTCGGCGCCAGAGAGGTTGAGACGCCAACCTCGTTGTCCCAAACCTTGCCTTCGTCCCATTGCGCCCTGACCACCTTGTCCTCGCCCAGCAGCCGGCGGCTGTGGCGCACACCGATTTGGGGCGCGCCCAGCATAAGAAAGGCATTCTCGAAACCCGGTGCGAATTCGCGGTAGACCTCCACATGTCCAACCGTAAGCTGGCGGGAGCGGACTTCGACCTCGGATAAATCTTCCACATCGATGGCGCTATAGCCTGCCAGGCGTGGACCCATGAACAGGGCGATATCGTTGCGCCAGGAGACGAAGGGGCGCTCGAAATACTTCAGTCGTTCGCGCCCCCTGTCCATGAAGTCCTTGAATCCCTGTTCGTCCCCGGTCTTGAAATCAATCCAGCGGTTCATGTCCACGCCGCCAATCATGAAGGCGGTGTTGATGCAGGAATGAATGTCCGTGGGGTCGCTATCGGTCTCAAACGACAGACCAGCGCGGGCGAGAAGGTCGGCATCACCGGTGGTATCCACGACCACCTTGGCCAGAACCGCCATTCGGCCTTCCTTACTTTCGAAAATGGCGCCCTTCATGGCCCCATCCTCGACAATGGGGTCCACCGCATAGGCGTGGAAAGTCAGACGCACTTTCTCTTCCAAAGCCATCTGCATGGACAGGGTTTTCAGTGCCTCCGGATCCACGGTCGGTGACCAGGTGGTGATGCCATGAAAGGCGGCCGTGCGCTGGGCCCAATAGGCTGCTGTGGCCGCATCCTTGGATCCCCAGTCCGTCCGCGGCGGGCCTTGGATGGCCTCGTCGGGCAGGCGGTCCATAAAGTCCCGGGCGATGCCGGCAATGACCTGTTGCCCGGACCAGTCCGACATGCGGTCGATCCAGATCACCAGACCGCCTGTCGAAAGGCCGCCCAGATGGTTGTATCGTTCCATCAGCATGACCTCGGCGCCCAGGCGGCCGGCAGCGATAGCGGCCGCGGTGCCTGCCGGGCCGCCGCCCACCACCAGCACGTCCGTCTCGGCGAATACGGGGGTCTCCCGCGCCGCCTCTTTCACTGTTTTGGCCGGACGGGCAGCGCGCGGCGTCTTGTCCTTGCCGCCAAAAATATCCGTGCCCCGTTGACTGCCAATGGTGTTGCTGAAATTTTCGCCGCTCATGGCATCCTCGCGTTCATGTTTGGCGGAAAGGCTAGCACCGATGACGGGCGGATCACAATTTTCCCGTGCCAAACGCCGCCCGATGGTGCAGCATGATGCTGCGCCGACATCCGGGAGGATTGCCCATGGGGTTTGATCTCATCCGTATGCCGTTGATAGCGGCCTTTGTTTCGCTTCTGATCATGGCATCTGGCGATGCCCGGGCGGCAGACCTGCCACCGCCTTCCGAGCATGATGGCATTCAATCGGTGATCAGAAGTCAGTTAGATGCGTTTCGTCGCGATGATGCCGGTGCGGCCTTTTCCATCGCATCACCGTCGATCCAGCGCATTTTTGGCAATCCGGCGAATTTTCTTGCCATGGTGCAGACCGGTTATCCTCAGGTCTATCGCCATCGCCGGGCGGAATTCGGCGAATTATCAGTGGTCCGCGGCGAACTGGTGCAGCCGGTCGTCTTCACGGGCATGGACGGGCACAAGGCCCTCGCACTCTATTCAATTATCAAGGATAGCAGCGGCACGTGGCGGATCAGCGGCTGCCGGCTGGTGCAAAAGGGTGAAGCTGGGGCATAGACGGCCAACCATACCGTCTTAACTGTTTTCGGCGAATACTTCTAATTTCTTACTCGCCGCGGGATTTCGCCTCTGTCGACGAGACATATGCAAGTGTTGCCATAAAAACGACAAATACAACAACCACTAAACCCAAATACCAGATACCGCCCGCTTCCATGGTACGACCTCTCGATTACGACCATGCCAATCTGTCGTAATTTGCGAGGCAGCGCTTTGATTTAAATCAATATTTAGTTGTGCCCGAGATTGCGAAAAGACTTCTTGGTCTCTCTGGCGAATTTCGCTGGCAGTGGTCTCCTTGGACCGGCTTCTAGGCCGTTTTGGTACCCACCGCGCAATGCAGCCAGCGGGCCATCATGATGGAGCCATCGGCAATGGCCGCGGCCTTGGCTTCGTTCCAATGGGCAATACCGGCTTCGTCCAACAGGGAAAAGATATAAGGCTCGTAGTAGCGCCAGGAATAACTCTCTGGGTCTCGCACGGTCATTGCAGTGGGAAAGAGGCGCAGGTCCGTCAAACCACTGGTGCCAAAGCGGGAATAAAGGGAAACATCGGCACAGCCGCCGATACCGACTGATGGTACTGGTGCCTCTACGATGTCACGCACTTGGTCATCCAGCGGCATGTTCCATAGGCTGCGACGGTCTGTGGCACGAACCATGACGGCGACCCTGCCACCGGGCTTGGCGACGCGGATCATCTGGGCCAGCATCTTGTCGGCATCGCACTCTTCCATCACCGTATGGCTCATGACCACATCGAAATGTTCGTCGGGAAACGGCAAGTCTTCAGCGTTGCCTTCGCCGAAGGTGATGATGCCGTCCACACCTTCCGCCTTGGCCAGTGCGGCGGCCTCGCGCAGGAAATATCCGTTCACGTCCACCGCCTGGATGGGATTGGCGCCATTCGTCCGCCGCGCCAGCCAGCGGTCTAGGGTGCCAGGGCCGCAGCCCACGTCCAGGATGGTTTCTCCGGGTTTGATCTCGATCTCGTCCACATGGCTGCGCACCGCACGTAAGTAGCCGGGATCCCGGCCGCGGCCGTCAATAAACGAAACGCCGCCCAAGAACCGACCGCCAAGGCAGATGACGCAGTAATTCCGCGCCAGTGCGGCCACGATCGGCTCCCATTGAGAGGCGCATAACAGCATGGGCAGCAGCACCACCACCGGGCCGTTGCCCTGGGCACAGTAGGTGATGCCGGCGATTTCGCCTTCGTGTTCCGCCGGCGTCAAATTGCTGGCGGCTGTGCCGGCTTCCATGGCGGCAAGAAATTCGGTCCAGACCGGCATAATCTCGGCGCCTCGGTCCTCCAGTACGTCCGTCCAGGTCAGAACCGTGTAATCAGCCAGACAGTGGGTGCTGGACTGGGGCAGTTCGGGCAGCACGCCATCTGCGGCTTCTGCGCCCGCGCCGCCGTCGCCATAGATCACCAGCAGCTTTTCGGCGATGGGCGCCAGTGCGGTCACACTCAGTCGGTTCGGCCCGGCCATGGTCAGTGAGGCAACCCGACCACTATCGTGGGCAATGATGGGATCAAGTTCGGCGGTGTTCTGCACCCCAAAATGGGCCCGCTCGATGCCAAGGTGATCCAGCAAAGCGATCAGGCGATCTTCGACCGTGATGTTCCCGGCCATGGTCAGACCAGATTGACCCGCACGCCGCATAACATGATCTGGTCTTCCGAAACTTTCAGATTCCGCTTCTCCGCCATGTCCAGAATATCCGCCCGGTCGGCCGGTTGAATATCGATGGCGCCGATGCCCAGGCCCCGGCCATCCGTGGCGGCGGCGAAACGAATATGGGCGTTCGACAGTTCGATGGCCGGTTTGCCGTCCACCGATCCCAGGGGCATGCCCAGGACTTCCGACCAGCGGGCGGCCACGGCCTCCGGGTTGTCGGCCTGAATTTCCACGCCGGTCAGAGCCTTGGCAACGTTGGTCTGCACAAAGGCCTGCCAATTGTCACCGGCCCACTTCCAGCGCGAGAGCTCCTCGTCCGGGTCGCCGTCGGGACCCATGTCGTCGATGGAGAGGATGGCGCCGGGCACGTCGGCGGGATGAAAATGGGTGGCGTGGCAATCATCGTCGTCGTGGCGCCATACTTCGCGCACGCCCAGGGCGGCGATGCGCTCCCGCTCAGCCATGGCATCATTGCACTGCAGGATGATCATATAGCCGCCGTCACCGCCCCGGCGTTCCAGATAGCGGCCAGCGGTGGTGCCATCCTGGATCGGCGCCACTACCTCGATCAGGTCGCCGCCGATCGGCAGTAGCGCATTGTGCAGGCCGAACTTGCCCACGCCCGGATCGTTGTAGCAGACAGCAATGCCCAGTGTGGCGCCGATATCGACGACTGCCGTCTTCAGGTCTTCAGCCACGAAAACGAACTGGCGCAAACGCATGACGAATCCTCCCGTTTATTATCTCACCGAAGCGGCATCAATGCCGCCGGCCCAGCAGGCCGCCGTCACCGTATTGACCATCAGACAGGCGATGGTCATGGGCCCAACGCCGCCGGGAACCGGGGTGATGGCCGCGGCGATCTCCTTGGCCTGGTCAAAGTTCACATCGCCGCACAGCCTGGTTTTGCCGCCGGACAATTCCAGCCGGTTCATGCCCACATCGATCACCACGGCACCAGGCTTGATGCAGTCGCCACCCAGTATTTCGGCCCGGCCGATGGCGGCGACCAGGATGTCCGCCTCGGCGCAAAGGCCGGCCAGGTCCTGGGTGCGGGAATGGGCGATGGTGACGGTGCAGTGTTCCGCCAACAGCAATTGCGCCATGGGCTTGCCCACCAGGTTGGAACGGCCCACCATCACCGCCCGCTTGCCCGCCATGCCCCCCGGTCCGAAACGGTCGGCCAACAGCATGGAGCAGCCCAGCGGCGTGCATGGCACAAGAGCGTTCTGGCCGCTGGAGAGCCGCCCGGCATTGATGGGGTGCAGGCCGTCCACGTCCTTGTTGGGATCAATAGCCAGAATCACGGCGCCGTCGTCGATCTGGTCCGGCACCGGCAGTTGTACCAAGATGCCGTGCACGGCAGGATCGTTGTTCAGGCCGTCGATGACGTCGAGCAGCTTCTCCTGGGACGTGTCCGCCGGCAGGCGGATGGTGTCAGACAGAAAGCCCATCTCGGCCGCTACCTTGCCCTTGTTGCGGACGTAGATCTGGCTGGCCGGGTCGTCGCCGACAATGACAACCGTCAGGCCCGGCACTAGGCCGTGGCGCTCCTTCAACTGTGCCGTCTGTTGCGCCACCATGCCACGTAGGCCTGCCGCGAACGCCTTGCCATCGATGATCTCTGCCGTCATCCATTATCCTCCGAATTTCCGGGATGCAGACTATACAGCCCACTGTCTAGGCTGTCAGGGCGGCGCGGATAAGCGGCATGCGATCATTGCCAAAATACATATCCGTGCCGTTGACGAAAAAGGTGGGAGAGCCGAAGCCACCGCGCCGGGCCAATTCCTCGCCATTGTCCCTTAGTTCTGCCTTGATCTCGTCGGATGCCATGGCGGCGGCGATTTCGTCCGGGTCCAGACCGGCCGCAACGGCAATTTCCGACAGCAGGGCATCCTGGGTGATATCCTGGTCCCGGCCCCAATAGGCCTCGAACACGCCACGGGCATAGGGCACGAGCTTGCCCTGGCGGTCGGCTGCGATGCAGCCGCGCATGGCCTTGACGCTGTTGATGGGGAAGATCGACATGGGCCAGCGAATTTCTATGCCGCTGTAACGGGCCCAATCCTGCAGATCCTTGTGCATGTAGGTCTGCTTTGGCACCACAGGGTATTCGCGGCTGTGATAGACGGACGGATTTATTGTGTTGAACAGGCCGCCCACAAGGATGGGCCGCCAGGTGAT
Source organism: uncultured Rhodospirillaceae bacterium (assembly GCA_964344935.1). Lineage (GTDB taxonomy): Bacteria > Pseudomonadota > Alphaproteobacteria. Next base: position 1,379,457 of record CAYFPL010000001.1, on the reverse strand, counting down.
ATCCACCCCCAGTTCCGCCGCCAATGGCAATACGTTGTGAAAACCCAGGTAGGTCCAGGGCGACGAACAATCGAAGAAGCATTCCAACTGCGGCATGACGGCAATTCCTAGTCTGGCTTGCCGGCGAGTGTGCCTGAGAACGGGTTTACTGGAAAGTGCCGCAGAGGCTAGGCGGATATTGGCTTAGTTGATCTTGAAGGTGCGGTAGATGCCTTCAGCATCCAGAGACCATGTGACGGCCCGGTGGCTGTCGGCGGTTAGGCCAAGAAAGCCACGGCTGTAGCCTATCCCGATATCTTGGCCTGTCGCCCCGGTTTCGCGGCACAGGGCTTCGGCAATCGGCCGTAGGATTTGGCACATCCTATCTGCGCTGTTCCTGTCGTGTGGATCGAGGGACAGCACCAAGGCGTTGGCGTGGGCCAATGCGGCTTCCGTCGTTGCTACCGTCTTCATAATTCGAAGCCTATTGCGAATTCATGAAAACATGGTGAATGGCGCATGCCATTGTGCAAGCATTCGACAACCAGGGTTCAAATAATCCAAGCCCTGTGGCGGATGGGAGGAAGAGATGCAGA
>CAYFPL010000001.1:1000390-1378872 GCA_964344935.1 uncultured Rhodospirillaceae bacterium | reverse complement strand
GCAATCGAATGGAAGGCAAGGTGGCCATCGTGACGGGAGGCGCTTCAGGCATCGGTGCCGAAACAGCGCGCGTTTTTGCAGCCGAGGGCGCACACGTCATTCTTTGTGATGTCAATGATGCCTTGGGGCAAGCAGTGGCCGATGAAATTGGCGCGGCTGCGACCTACCGTACATTGGAAGTGACCAGCGAAGAGCAATGGGCCGCTCTGGTAGCGGATGTGGAACAAGCGGAAGGCAAGATCGATGTCCTGACCAACATTGCCGGCATTTCAGGCCGGGACCCGCAGCAGAATATTCAAACGACGCTTACCGCAGGCGGCCTTTTGGAAGATCAGACCTTGGAAAAATGGAACCATGTCATGGAGGTGAACGCCACCGGCACGTTTCTAGGCACCAAGGCCGTGATCGCGCCAATGCGCAGGGCAGGCGGCGGTTCCATCGTCAATATATCATCCATCTGCGGCATCATCGGGTCCTTCGCCAACGCTGCCTATCATGCATCCAAGGGTGCGGTTCGCATCTTTTCCAAGGCGGCGGCGATCCAATACGCGCCCGATAAGATCAGGGTCAACTCTATCCACCCCGGTTTCGTGGATACGCCCATGACCCTGCCTGGTCATTCAAACCCGGAGGTGGCGGCGAAACGCATCGAGGCAACACCATTGGGCCGCTTCGGGGTGCCGCGGGATATTGCCAATGGCTGTTTGTACCTGGCGTCCGACGAATCCGCCTGGGTAACCGGTTCCGAGCTGGTCATTGATGGCGGGATGACCGCGAACTAGTGGACGATCTTGTCCAGATCCAAATGGCGAAACTGTGACGGTGTGACCAGCTTGGCTGAAGCCAGGCGTACCGAATGCAGTGGACCGTCCAGGTTCTCTTCCCAAAAGGTCAGGAACTTGTGCAGGCGGGGGAATTTGGGGGCGATGTCATACTCCTGCCACAAAAAGGTTTGCAGCAAGCTGGGCTGATCCGGCATGTGATAGATGATCTCGGCCGTGGTCAGACGGTATCCGTCCAATTGCGTTTTCAAAGTGGCCATGACAAGGCTCCTTCCCCATGTAATCGATCACGCCTCGAATCATTTCCATGATCCGCGAAATAGCTTAACGAAGGGTTGAAAGTTGTGCAAATTCAAGGGCTTAGCACTCTCCATCATGGACTGCTGCCAGATATGTCCGAGGTTCGGAGAAAATAATCCCTTGATCCGTCGGCGACGCTCCCCTAAATCACTGGCACTCACTTACATAGAGTGCTAACACACGGCTTAGAGCGGCTGAAAACGGCAAAAAAGCAGCCACGAATGAAACCAACTTTTGAAACCTACAGCGATTGAGAGGACCCATGAAGCTTCGTCCGCTGAACGACCGCGTGCTGATCCAGCGCGCCGAGGAAGACGTAAAAACCGCCGGCGGAATTATTATTCCCGATACGGCCACGGAAAAACCCATGCAGGGAATCGTCAAGGGCGTCGGCCCGGGCGCCCGGGATGAAAAAGGGGAACGTGTCGCCCCCGCGGTCGCCGTTGGCGACAAGGTTCTGTTCGGCAAATGGTCCGGCACCGAGGTCACCTTGGACGGCCAGGAACTGCTGATCATGAATGAATCCGACATCATGGCGGTGCTTGTGGACAAGCCGGCCAAGAAGGCGAAGAAGGGCAAAAAGGCGGCTTAAACCAGTCGCCCAACCCTTTTCCCAAATCAGAAACAGATAGGAGGCCATGAAAATGGCTGGCAAAGAAGTAAGATTCAGTAGCGAAGCCCGTGAGGGTATGCTGCGCGGCGTCGACGTATTGGCGAACGCCGTCAAGGTGACCCTGGGCCCCAAGGGCCGCAACGTGGTTCTCGACAAATCCTTCGGCGCGCCGCGCGTGACCAAGGATGGCGTGACTGTCGCCAAGGAAATCGAACTGAAAGACAAGTTCGAGAACATGGGCGCCCAAATGGTCCGCGAGGTTGCCTCCAAGACCAATGATGTAGCCGGCGACGGCACCACCACTGCGACGGTTTTGGCCCAGTCCATCGTTCGCGAGGGCGCCAAGGCGGTGGCCGCGGGAATGAACCCCATGGATCTGCGCCGCGGTGTGGATTTGGCCGTCGACACCGTTGTCGCAGCTCTGGTGAAGAGCTCCAAGAAGATCTCCGGCCGGACCGAGGTGGCCCAGGTCGGCGCCATTTCCGCCAACGGCGAAATGGAAGTGGGCGAAATGATCGCCACCGCCATGGAAAAGGTCGGCAACGAAGGCGTTATCACGGTGGAAGAGGCCCAGAGCCTTGATACCGAATTGGACGTGGTCGAAGGTATGCAGTTCGACCGTGGCTATCTCTCCCCCTACTTCATCACCAATGCCGAAAAAATGGTCTCCGAACAGGAGAACCCTTACATACTCCTCCACGAAGCCAAGCTGACCTCTCTGCAAGCCATGCTTCCGATCCTGGAAGCGGTGGTGCAGTCCGGCCGGCCGTTGCTGATCATCGCTGAGGACGTGGAAGGCGAAGCCTTGGCCACCCTGGTGGTCAATAAGCTGCGTGGCGGCCTCAAGGTTGCCGCCGTCAAGGCACCGGGCTTTGGCGATCGCCGCAAGGCCATGCTCGAAGACATCGCTATTTTGACCGGCGGTCAGGTGATCTCCGAGGATCTGGGCATCAAGCTCGAGAATGTCACCCTCGACATGCTGGGCACGGCCAAGCGGGTCTCCATGACCAAGGAAGAGACCACCATCGTCAACGGCGCCGGCAAGAAGGCCGACATTACCGCACGCTGCAGCCAGATTCGTGCCCAGGCGGACGAGACCACGTCCGAGTACGACAAAGAAAAACTGCACGAGCGTCTGGCCAAGCTGGCGGGCGGCGTCGCCGTCATCAAGGTCGGCGGTGCCACCGAGGTCGAGGTGAAGGAGAAAAAGGACCGCGTGGACGATGCCCTGTCATCCACTCGGGCCGCGGTCGAGGAAGGCATCGTGCCGGGCGGCGGCGCGGCGCTGATGTATGCCGGCCGCTCTCTGGATAAACTGAAGGTCAGCAATGCCGATCAACAGGCGGGTATCGATATCATCCGCCGCGCCCTGCAGGCCCCGATCCGGCAAATTGCCGAGAACGCGGGCGTGGACGGTGCTGTCGTCGCCTCCAAGGTGGCAGAGAGCAAGAACACCGCTTGGGGCTTCAATGCCCAGACCGAAAAGTACGTGGATCTGGTCAAGGACGGCATTGTCGATCCGGCCAAGGTGGTGCGCACAGCGCTGCAGGATGCGGCGTCCGTCGCGGGCCTTCTGATCACCACGGAAGCCATGGTCGCCGAAAAGCCCGAAAAGAAAAGCGCCGCGCCGGCGATGCCCGATATGGGTGGCATGGGCGGCATGGGTGGTATGGGCGGCATGGGCGACATGGGCTTCTAAGCCGGTCGCGCAAGACCCATCAACCATTGGAGGCCGCGCCGTACTGGCGCGGCCTTTTTCTTTCTTGCTATGCCGCCGGTGCTTTGACGCGCACCCTTCGGCGGCGGCGCGGGCTGGGCTCGCCGCTACCTAGGTGGCGGGCATCGGGTATCAAAAATACGTCCATGGCCTCCGCCCGGCCTCTTACCGTGACCTGACGGACGTCATATTTCGATAGGTCAGCGCCCGCTTTCGCTGCGACCTGTTGGGAGACGATTGCCTGGACCGTGAACTCCTTGGTCATTGTTTCCAGGCGTGAGGCTGTGTTGACCGTATCGCCGATGGCGGTAATGGTGGTGGCGGCGCCATAGCCCATTTCACCCACTATGGCCGGGCCGGCGTGAACGCCGATGCCCATGCGCAGTGGTTCCGCCAAATCGTGACGCAATTGATGATTCAGATGCTCCAATGCCTGAGCCATTGCCCCTGCCGCAGCCAATGCCTGCCGGCAACCCTTTTCCAAACCATCCTGCACGCCGAACAGGGCCATGACCCCGTCGCCGATGAATTTGTCCAAATGCCCGCCAGCTTCCTCCACAGCCTGTCCCATGCCCCTGAAATACTGGTTTAGGGCAAAGACCACGTCGTAAGGCAGCTTGCTTTCCGAAAACTGGGTGAAAGAGCGGAGATCGGCGAACAGAACGGCGATCTCTCGTTCGCTGCCTTGCAGATAGGTGGGTTTGGTCTGGCTGTCCCGTGCGCCGATGGTGGGGGGAAGAAGTGGCACCACCGACACATCCGCCGAAGGGCGCAACTGGCAGGCCAGGCGGACGCTTTCTGGCGCACCGACCCGGGCCAGCACCTTCAATTCATCCTCGCTCGGCGGGGGCAAGTCTTTCTCCCCGTCTGCGATGCGTACCCGGCAAGTGGAACACCGCCCCCGGCCGCCGCAGATGGAAGCATGTGGAAGGCCCAGCAGGCGCGATGCGTCCAGCACGCTGAGGCCCGGTTCCACGGCCGCTTCGTCGCCATCGGGATAGGTGATGACGATCCGCGCACCGCGCCGGGCCCAATATCTTCTCGCCAGTCGGCCCAGGAATACTACGGCCAAGACAATGGCGACGCCGATGTAGACCTTGTCCACCGTATCGTAGACGAAGCCAACCAATTCCGAACCTGGTCGGGTAAAATTGAAGGACTCGAACGCTTCAGCCCGCCATGCCTTGTCCTGGGCCCATATCGCAATCTGTCTTCCCACGCCGGCGAACCCGGAGAGCGCGAAAGCCGGCAGCAGAATGGCGCCTATGAACAGCCAAGGCTGGAACCGTTCGTACCAAGGCCGAAGCCGCAGCCACTGGTGTAGGCCGATGCAACCATGGGCCCAGACCACGACCACTGAAGTGGCCAAAAGCCAGCCGTTCCGTGGCTCGAATACCCAGACGCTGAAGATCTCGAAGAGATAGCTGTCATGAACGCCGAACAATTCGTGCAGGCCGCGTGTGGCAATAACGTGGGGCGCCAACAAAAATGGTATACATAGGGCGAGAACGACTTGAAAACCTTCCGCGACCGACATGCGCAGCGAGCGTCGCTGCCAAATCGCCCACAAAGACATCACCACATGAGCCATCAGCGCCGCATAAAGCACAATGGTCGCTGGCCAGGTGCGCCAGAACAGAAGGAATATTTTCCGCCCCGCTTCCATGGCATCGAGGGATATGTTTCCCAAGGAATGGTTCAGAAAATGCGTCGTGACGAAGGCGAACAAAACCAGGCCGCTGATCAGGCGTATTTTTCGCGTCAACCCCTGTCCCATTTAGGAATCGCTAGTGCGCCTCGGCCCAGCTATCGCCGACGCCCGCATCCACCGTCAAGGGAACGGAAAGGTGCGCCGCGCCTTCCATCGCGCGCTTTACGACGGCGATGGTGTCATCGATCTCCCCTTCCGGCACATCGAATATTAACTCGTCATGGACCTGCAACAGCATCGCCGCGCCCAGCCCGGCTTTCTCGAGGGCGCCGGGAATGGCCACCATGGCCCGCCGGATCACGTCCGCGGCCGAACCCTGGATCGGGGCGTTAATAGCGGCCCGTTCATGAAAGCCCCGCCGCGCCGGGTTCTTGTCATTGATGCCGGGCATATGGATGCGGCGGCCGAACACGGTTTCCACATATCCCTGTTCCCGGGCCAGGGCTTTTGTAGCCTCCATATAATCGCGAATGCCCGGGTAACGTTCGAAATAGGCGTTGATATAAGCCTGGGCTTCGCCACGTTCGATCCCGAGGTTATTGGCCAGGCCGAAGGCCGAGATGCCGTAGATAATGCCAAAGTTTATGGCCTTGGCGCGGCGCCGGATCATCGGGTCCATGTCCTCCATAGGCAGATCGAAAACCTGGGCTGCTGTCATCGCGTGGATGTCGTGGCCGGCGTGGAATGCCTCCCTCAACGCCTTGATATCGGCGATATGGGCCAAGAGACGCAGTTCAATCTGGGAATAATCGGCGCTCATCAGTTTGCAGCCCGGTGCGGCGACAAAAGCCTTGCGGATGCGCCGGCCTTCCTCTGTCCGAACAGGTATGTTCTGCAAATTGGGATCGGTCGACGCCAGCCGCCCGGTCGAGGTGGCGGCCATGGCATAAGAGGTATGCACCCGGCCAGTCTCTGCGTTGATCTGGGTTTGCAGGCTGTCCGTATAGGTGCTCTTCAGTTTCGCCAATTGGCGGTATTCCAACACTTTGACCGGCAGGTCATGGCCTTGTGCGGCCAGACCTTCCAGAACATCGGCGCCGGTGCCATAGGCGCCTGTCTTGGTCTTCTTGCCGCCAGGAATGCCCATCTTGTCGAACAGGATCTCGCCTAGTTGTTTCGGCGAATTGACGTTGAATTTCTCCCCCGCCAGATCGTGGATTTCACCTTCCAGGGTATCGATCCGGGTCGCGAAGTCAGCCGAAAGGCGCGCCAATTCGGCCCTGTCCACAAGGATGCCTGCGCCTTCCATGGCGACGAGGACGGGCACTAGGGGCCGTTCCAGGGTTTCATAGACCGTGTGCTTGCGTTCCACCAACAGGCGGGGTTTGAGATATTGATAGAGCCGCAGTGTCAGATCCGCATCCTCGGCGGCGTAGTCCGTCGCCTTATCCAGGGGCACCTGGTCAAACGTGATCTGGGACTTGCCGCTGCCTGCGACTTCCTTGAAGGCGATGGGCTGGATGTCGAGATGCAGTTTAGATAATTCGTCCATGCCGTGGCCGTGCAACCCGCCCTCGGTGACGTAAGAGAGCAGCATGGTATCGTCAATGGGGCCAACATCTATGCCATAGCGGCGCAACAGCAGCATGTCGTATTTCAGGTTCTGTCCCACCTTCAAGACGGATGGATCGGCGAGCAGCGGCCGCAGCAGCTCCAAGGCATCGTCGATCGGGATCTGCTCGGGTATATCGGCGGCGCCGTCCAGGTCCAATTCTCCCGCCGGTACAGGTCCCGTATGGCCCAGAGGGATATAACAGGCCTGGCCTGGATTAATGGAGAGGGAGACGCCAACCAGTTCAGCCGACATAGCATCCAGCGAGGTGGTCTCCGTATCCACTGCAACCAGGCCTGCCGATCGCGCCAGTTCGACCCAAGTCTGCAGTTCTTTCAGGCTCTGGATGCACTTGTATTGCTGTTCGGCGGGCGCGTCGGGCTCGGAAGTGGCGGGTGCCGTATTGGGCACCTCGCCGCCCAGGCGCTGGGCGATGCGCCCTGCCAGGCGCTGCAATTCCATTTCCGCGAGGAAACCCAACAGAACTTCTGCCTCGGGCTCCTGCAGGCGCAGATCCTCCAGGCCTAGTTCTACCGGAACATCGTCCTTAAGCGTCACGAGGTCGCGGCTGACCCGCGCCAGATCCGCATGTTCGATCAGGTTTTGCCGCCGTTTGGGCTGCTTGATCTCTTCAGCCCGCTCCAGCACCCCATCCAGGTCGCCATATTCGTTGATCAGCAAAGCGGCTGTCTTGATGCCGATACCCGGCACGCCGGGCACGTTGTCGGTCGAATCGCCACAGAGCGCCTGTACGTCGATCACGCGCTCCGGCCCGACACCGAATTTCTCGACCACTTCCTCGTGCCCGATGCGGCGCTGTTTCATGGGGTCATGCATGATCACATCGTCGTTGACCAGTTGCATCAAGTCCTTGTCGGAACTGACGATGGTCACGCCCATGCCGGCTTCCCGTGCGAGACGGGCATAAGTGGCGATGACGTCGTCGGCTTCGAAGCCGGGCATCTCCACGGTCGCCAAGTTGAAGGCCTCGCTGGCCTGCTTCACAAGGGGGAACTGTGGCCTCAGATCCTCGGGCGGTGGCGGCCGGTGGGCCTTGTATTCGGGATAGATGTCGTTGCGGAAGGTTTTGCGCGCCGCATCGAAGATGACGGCAAAATAGTCGGCGATCCCGTCGTCGCGAACGTCGTCCACCAGTTTGGACAACATATTGCAGAACCCCGATACTGCCCCCACCGGCAGGCCATCGCTTTTGCGGGTCAGTGGCGGCAGGGCATGATAGGCGCGGAAGATATAGGCCGAACCATCAACCAGGTATAAATGCCGCGGCCCATCCCCGGCGCCATTTGCGCCTTTGGCTGAATCTTTGTCGCTCATGGCCCTACTATGCCACGGCGAGGGTTAGGGTGAAACGGCCAGAATTTAGTCGCGAGGCATATGCCTCTACGCAATTCAGATAATCACGTCAGACAAATGGCATATGTAATAAGTGCGAAAATCGCAACAAACCGGTTACAAAGTAACCATTTGTTAATCAATACAACCTATTGTGTCAAATAGTTCGATGCGTATCAGGCGAACGAATTCAACACCGGCTATCTCCGTCCTGGCTGGTGTTGCTGGGCCGGTTCCCCTCCTCCACCGGCACAGCTCTTGATGGGGCGCCGTAGTCGACGCTACGGCGCCCTTTTCATGTTCCCGCCACGAATGGGGCTTCACGTGACTTCAATAACCAGGCCGTCATAAGCCGGCTCCACGCCCTTCGGCAGTTCCCGGCATAGAGTGGCATAGTCCATATCCCAGGTCATGTGCGTTAGGACGGCCCGTTTTGGCCGTAATTCTTCAATCCATTCAAGGGTTTGTGCCAAATGGGTATGGGTTGGATGAGGCTTTGGGCGTAATGCGTCGACGATCCAGACGTCCAGCTCCCGCAACATCTCTAGGGAGTCATCTGGTAGACCGTTCAAATCCGTGGAATACGCAACATTGCCAAATCGAAAGCCCAAAGTCTCCATGCCGCCATGAAACTGCCGGAACGGCATGATGTCCAAATCGCCAATTGCCAGGGGGCCGGTGATGGTATGCGCGGTGGCAATCGGCGGATAATTACGTGCCTCGGCAAAGATATAACCAAATTTTTGAGACAGGCTGTCAATTGTCTTCTTATCGCCATAAACGGGTATTCGTTCACCCTGCATGACGGTAAAGCCCCGCAAATCATCTATTCCATTTACATGATCGGCATGATCGTGGGTGTAGAGAACCGCATCCAGCCGCATCAGGCCGGCCGATAGGCACTGCTCCCGCAAATCGGGAGACGTATCCACAATAAGACTGGTATGCCCATTCTGAACCAAAATCGACGAACGGCGCCGGCGATTCTTAGGCTCCATCGGATCGCAAACGCCCCAAACATTGCCGATCCGCGGAACACCGCCCGACGTGCCGCAACCAAGCACCGTTACGCGCATGGCACGGCACCTTCGTACGATAGGAAATTGAACAATAGGGGAGAATCAAGGGACATAGCGCCATTATGCCACGCCGGTTCTTAGAGCGGAACGCCTCCAGCGGCGTTTGCCAATCGGTTCAATCGACTTGCATGCCCCGCGCCAACCACCGTATACGATGGTTCTAACAGTTCGGCTTTGGAGGCTGATTAATGAGTGAGATCCATGACGCGCCCGTATTGGGCGTGATTGGCGGTAGTGGCGTTTACGAAATCGACGGGTTGAGTGACGTACGCTGGCAGGCCGTGGAGACCCCATGGGGCGAACCTTCGGACGAATTGCTGTTTGGCAAATTGGATGGCGTTGCCATGGTCTTTCTGCCGCGCCACGGCCGAGGTCATGTACAGACGCCCGGTTCGATCAACTATCGCGCCAATATCGACGCCATGAAACGGGCCGGTGTCACCGACATCATCTCACTCTCGGCCTGCGGGTCGTTTCGGGAGGAACTGCCGCCGGGGACCTTCGTCATCGTCGATCAATTCATCGACCGGACTTTCGCGCGCGAGAAGAGCTTCTTCGGCGCCGGCATGGTCGGCCACGTCTCAATGGCGCACCCGGTCAACCCGCGCTTGGGTGATTGGTGTGAACAGGCCGCCCAGGATATCGGTGTGAATGTGCACCGGGGCGGTACTTATCTGTGCATGGAAGGGCCGCAGTTTTCTTCCCTGGCGGAAAGCAACTTGTACCGGGACTGGGGCTGCCATGTGATCGGCATGACCAATATGCCCGAGGCCAAATTGGCCCGCGAGGCGGAAATTCCCTACGCGACTGTCGCCATGGTGACGGACTTCGATTGTTGGCATCCAGACCATGACGCGGTCGAGGTGGACGACATCATCCGGGTGCTGATGGAGAATGCCGATCATGCACGCGAACTGGTCAAGTGCGTTGCCCCCCGTATGAAGGAGCGGCCAGCGATCTGCCCTTCCGGCGACGACCGGGCCCTGGAAATGGCGTTGATGACGCAACCGGAAAAGCGTGATCCCGCGCTCGTGGCGAAACTTGACGCGGTCGCGGGCCGCCTTTTGAACGGTTGAGGGATACAGTGATGAATCTGCAGGAATTGATCCGGACCATTCCCGACTACCCCAAGGAAGGAATCATGTTCCGGGACATCACCACCTTGATGCAGCATCCTGCTGGCTTTCGCAAAACGGTCGACGAAATGGTGCATCCTTTTGCCGGCAGCGATATCACACGTGTGGCCGGCATCGAGGCAAGGGGCTTCATCTTGGGTGGCGCGGTGGCGCATCAGCTTTCCATTGGCTTCGTTGCCGTGCGCAAAAAGGGAAAATTGCCCTGGCAAACCATTTCTGTGGAGTACGAGCTTGAATACGGCACGGACGAGGTGGAAATCCACATCGATAGCATTGAAAACGGTGACCGGATCCTGATCATCGACGACCTGATCGCCACGGGCGGCACCGCGGCAGCGACCACTCAGTTGGTGCGCGATGCAGGCGGCGAGGTTGTCGGCGCCTCGTTCATTGTCGATTTGCCCGACCTGGGCGGCCGCGCCCGGTTGGAGGATATGGGCGTCCCCGTGCGCACACTGATGGCGTTCGAGGGCGAGTAACGGGCGGTCAAGGTCGCATCCATGCCAAAAACTCCGCAATCCGCCGGCTGGCGGGAGCACCCGCGTTATCCCGATCCCTTGATCGAGACCCTTGATCCGCGGTTCGAACCCTATCGCATATTCTCGGCGGCAGTAGAACGTCTATACACGGGCTGCCGCTGGTCGGAAGGTCCGGTCTGGTTCGGCGACGGCCGTTATCTGTTGTGGAGCGATATTCCCAACAACCGCATCCTGAAATGGGAGGAGGAGACTGGCCGGGTCAGCACTTACCGCAAGCCTAGCGACTTCGCCAATGGTCATACACGGGATCGCCAGGGCCGCTTGATCACTTGCGAACATGGCGGCCGCCGGGTCACGCGCACCGAATATGATGGCAGCATCACAATCATTTTGGATCAATGGCAGGGTAAACCCCTGAACTCTCCCAACGACGTCGTGGTCAAGTCCGATGGTTCCGTCTGGTTCACCGATCCCCCGTTCGGCATATTGGGCAATTACGAAGGGCACAAGGCGGAATCGGAGGTGCCCCAGGCAGTTTACCGTGTCGATGGCGAGACCGGCGCAGCGACGGTTGTGGCAGACGACGTATTAGGCCCGAACGGACTTTGCTTCTCGCCGGATGAAAGCATTCTTTATGTTGTCGAATCCCGCGGCGAACCCTATCGCAAGATCCTCGCCTATGATGTGGGGCCTGACGGCAAGACCATCACCAACAAGCGGGTTCACATCGATGCCGGCCCTGGCGGCACGCCGGACGGCATGCGTTGTGACATTGACGGAAATCTGTGGTGCGGCTGGGGCATGGGCAGCGAAGATTTGGATGGTGTGCTGGTCTTCGCCCCTGACGGGACCAAGATCGGCCGCATTGCCCTGCCGGAACGCTGTGCCAATGTCTGCTTTGGCGGGCCCAAGCGCAACCGCCTGTTCATGGCGGCCAGCCAATCCCTCTATGCGCTATACGTGAATACCCAGGGGGTCGCCGGCGGCTGATCCGACCTGCGGGTAATCCTAGTAGACGGCGCCGCAGCCGCTCAATTCGCGCAGCAGGTTCTGCACAAAGATCAGCAACAAAATCAAGACGACCGGAGAAAGGTCAATGCCGCCAAGATTCGGTAGAATACGGCGGATGGGTCCTAAGGCCGGCTCAGTGACCCGGTGCAGGAAATCGCCGACCATGTAGATGAAGCGGTTCTGGGTATTGATGACGTTGAAGGCGACCAGCCACGACATTATCACCTGGATCAGGATGATCCAGAAATACAGCATGATGATGCTAGTAACCAATTGAACAACGGAACACATCTGAAGCCCCAATTTCTTGCCGCTATGTACGCGGCGCCTACCCGGCGGTCGCCACAGATGTAATGCCCTCCAGCCGCCAACGCAAGCGCGCAAACGTCCAGGCTCTTGACAGCCACCACCGAAGATTCCTATATGCCAGCGGGTTTCTCGGGGCCGTAGCTCAGTTGGGAGAGCGCCACGTTCGCAACGTGGAGGTCGGCGGTTCGATCCCGCTCGGCTCCACCAAGATTCCCCTCCCCAGGAAAGAGGAACGGCGCTCTATTTAAGCCCGGTTGTGGCGCGTGTCGCCTGACGCGTAATCGGCCTGTCGGCGGGATCGGCACGGTCATAGCAATCGACGCCGCCCAGAGTGCGGTAGCAATAAGCAGACGGCATTACTGCCTGGCTGCCCTCGCTGCGGCAGACATCCATGCCATGGACGATGCGCACCATCTCGCAGTCGGATTGCACCAGTTTGGACACTGTGGCGTCCACTTCATCCACCAATTTTACAGCCACGGCGGTGCAGCCGGCGCCGTTCAACGCCACTGCTGCCAATAACACTGCTCTTAGCCAGCCAAGCATTCCGGCACGGCTCCATCGTTGTTACGACCCAAACGATGCCGCCATAACAACAGAACGTCATAAACGAAGGGTTAATGCCGAATTCCCCGTATGCGATCCATCTGGGCACCCCATGCGCGGTCCAATTCGTCATGAAACTCTGGTGCCGCAATGGAAATCAGGGCCTGGGCCCGCTCGTCCAGTGATTTGTCCTTCAGCCGGGCGGCGCCGAACTCGGTAACCACGTAATCAATGTCGGCCCGGGGGCAACTGACCGCCGCGCCGCTCGATAATGCGGGCACGATGCGCGAAACCGTGCCCCGCGCAGCCGTTGCCGACAGCGCCAGGATCGAGCGGCCGTTATTGGCCATGCGGGCGCCGCGGACAAAATCCACCAGCCCGCCCGTGCCGCTGATTTGCCGGCCGTCGAGTGTTTCCGAATTGGCCTGGCCGGTCAGGTCCACCTCTAGAGTGGAGTTGATGGAGACGAAGTTATCGATCTGGGCCACGATGGGCACATTGTGGGTGTAATCGGCACCTTTGAACGTGACGTCATCCCGGTCTGCGGCCCAGTCATAGACCCGTTGCGTGCCCATCGCGGCGCCGCAGATCAAGACATCACGGTCGATACTCTTCTGGCTGCAGTCCAGGGCGCCAGCATCCACCAAGTCGGCGACCTCGTCGGTCACCATGCCGCCGTGCAGGCCCAGATGTTTGCGGTCCTTCAGGCAGGTCAGGATGGCGGCGGGCACCTTGCCGATGCCGATCTGTATGCACTCGCCGTCATGGATCAATTCCGCCACCTTCCGGCCGATGGTCTCGATAACAGGGGGCAAATCGCCGGTTGGCAGCTCTGGCAGCGCCCGGTCCGTCTCTACTATGTAGTCGAGGCGATCGAAGGGAATTTTAGGGCTGCCGGGCGGGGACGGCATATTGGCATTAACTTCCGCCACCACCAATTTCGCGCCTTCCAGGATCAGGGGCACAAAATCCACCGAAAGGCCGAGGCTGCACAGGCCCTCGTCATCGGGCGGCGCCACCTGCATCAACAGGATATCAACCGGCGGATGGTTCTTCATATAGCTGCAGATGCCGCTGTAGTGCAGCGGCAGGAAACGCACCTTGCCGGCGGCAAAGGACTCCCGCAATTCGGCCTGTACGAAAAACGCGGTCATGGTCGCATCTTCATGAAAGCCGGAGAAATCGGTCCGGTTCACGCCTGGGACCAGGCAGGATAGGTAGTGCACTCCCCGGCTGGCCTCTCCCATTTCGGACAGGGCCTGGCCCAACGCCAAAGGTTCGCCCACGGCGCCTTGTACAAATACGGTCAGGCCAGGCCGCAGCAGGCCCGGCACGTCGGCGGCAGAGATGGTCTTGGGCATGGTCATCCTATGACGCTGTACAATCGGGGACGGGAGTAGTGTATAGCCTTGGCATCGGGGAAAGGTAAGGGCCAATCAAGTGGACGCAATCGAGGATTTCGTAGGGCATGTGCGTGACACCGAATTCGGTGATGTGCCAGAGGACGCCGTCCGGGCGGCTAAGATTTTTATCCTGGATAGTTTCGGGGTCGGCCTGTCGGGCGGCGGCGGTCCTTGGGCCTCTGAAATGATCGGTCTGGCCGGGCAATGGGGCCATGGCCAGGATGCCCGGGTCTGGGGCCATGGCCAATGTTTGCCCGCACCTGCTGCTGCCATGTGTAATGCTTACCAGATCCACAATGCAGAATTTGATTGCGTACACGAGGGCGCGGTGGTGCATTCCATGACCGTGCTCTTGGCGGCGGCAATGGCGGTCGCGGAACGGGACAAAGGCGCCACGGGTAAAGACCTCATCATGGCGAGCATCCTTGGCGTGGATGTGGCCTGCCACATTTCCGTGGCTGTGACCACGGGACTGAAGTTCTTTCGCCCCGGTACAGCCGGTGCCCTCGCCGCCGTCACCGCGATCGGCAAAATGAAGAATTTCGACGCGGAAACCCTGCGCAATGCCTATTCCATCGTCTATGGCCAAATGTGCGGTACCATGCAGGCCCATACCGAAGGTTCGGCGTTGTTGGGGATGCAGATCGGCTTCAATGCCCGCAATGCCGTTGTTGCCTGCGACATGGCCGCCGCGGGGATCGAGGGTCCGCGAAATGTTCTTGAAGGCCCGTTCGGTTTTCTGCGTCTATTCGAAGACAGTTACGACCGCGATGTGCTGCTGGGCGAGATGGGCCAGACCTGGCGCATCACGGAATTGTCCCACAAACCCTACCCGTCGGGCCGGGCGACCCATGGCATTGTGGACGGTTGTCTGCGGCTGCAACGGCAGGAAGGTTTTGGTGGCGCCGACATCGCCCGGATTGAGGCCGCGGTCCCGCCCCTGATCCACCACCTGGTGGGCCGGCCGATCGCGGACGCCATGCCCTTAAACTATGCGCGCCTCTGTGCCCAGTACGTCACCGCGCATGCGCTTTACCGAAGGGGCATTGGCATCGATGCCTATGATGATGAGGCCACTGGCGATCCGGATACACGGGATCTGGCGCAAAGGATCGAAATCCGGATCGACGACAATCCCGATCCCAATGCCCTTGTCCCCGTTACCGTGACCGTGTTCCTGAAAAATGGCGATGCGCACGGCATTACCGTGGCCGATGTTTATGGCAGCCCCGCCAATCCCATGAGCTACGACGACCATTTGGGGAAATTTCACGGCAATTGCGCCGCCGCGCCACGGCCTCTCTCGTCGGACCAGGTCGAGGCCCTCATCGAGGGGGTGGAACAACTCGACGAATTGGGCGATGTGCGGGATTTGGTTGATTTGATGACGCCGGATGAACGCCCAGGCTCATGACTGACCTGACTGCATTGGATATCACTGAAACTGCGGCTGGGCTGGCCAGGGGCGATTTCAGCGCCGTGGAGTTGTTGGAAGGCTATCTGGCCCGTATCGAGGGGTTCGAGCCGCAAATCAACGCCTTCATCACCCTGCTGGCGGAACCGGCCCGGGCGCAGGCTCAGGCGGCCGATGACCGGCGGGCAACCGGCGGCCGTCATTCGCCCCTTGACGGCATTCCCATTGCCCTAAAGGACAATATCGATCTGGCCGGGGTGCCCACCACCAACGGCATGGCCAAGTTGCGCCTCCCGGAAGACGATTCAGCCGCCGCGCAGCGCCTGCGCAAGGCTGGCGCGGTGTTCATGGGCAAGGTCAATATGCATGAAGGCGCCTTGGGCGCCACCACGGATAACCCTCATCATGGCCGCACTCATAACCCCTGGCGCCATGGCTATACGCCTGGTGGTTCCAGCGGTGGCTCGGCGGCGGCGGTGTCGGCAAGATTTTGCGCCGGCGCCCTGGGTACGGACACCATGGGTTCGGTGCGTTTGCCTGCTTCCTACTGCGGCCTGGCGGGCCTCAAGCCCAGCCAGGGCCTGATCTCAACCCGGGGCGTGGTGCCGCTCAGTTATGGCTTGGACCATGTGGGACCAATATGCCGCAGCGTCCGGGATCTCTCTCTCATGCTGGAAGTGCTCGCCGGTTTCGATCCTGATTGCGCCGAATCCGCCCATCCCCATGGTGCCTTACGGGAGACAAGGGTCGACCTGAAGGGATTGCGCTTTGCCGTGCCGCTGGATGCGAAGGCATCGGATTGCGCCCCCGGCATCTGGGAGGATTTCGAGACACACATAGCCGCCCTGGAACAGGCCGGTGCAGTGCGCCTCGGTCTAGACTTCGGCGGCATCGATCCCACCCATGCCCGGCTCGCCGGGTTGTTGATCTCCGAGGCCGAGGCTGCCCATGCCTTGGAAACTCAATTGCGGGACAGCCCAGATGATTTTTCAGAGCCATTCGCCAGGATGCTGGAATATGGCCGCACCGCGCCGGCGCATCGCCTGGTGGCCGCGCAACGACATTTGGCGGAGGTCCGCGTGGCAGTATTGAAGTTATTCGACCAGGTTGATCTGTTGGTGCTCCCAACCGCGCCTCAGGCAGCCTTTCCCTTCGAACAGTCACCGCCGCCGGGGCAGGCGGATTTCACTCAATGGGCCAATCATGCCGGCTGCCCAGCGGTCAGCCTGCCCTGTGGTTTGAATGGAAATGGTTTGCCCCTGGGCCTGCAACTGATGAGTCGGCCCAAAACCGATGCCCGCCTTCTGGCCATGGCTGCGGCGATCAGGCCGCTATTACCGCCAGAAAACGTACCGGAGCTTGGCTGAATTCTGCGTTATTGTTTCGTGACATCTGGCCGCTTGCCCCAGGGGTGAGCGCGGGCTAGATTGGCCAACTTTTTCAATCGCTGCAGGCCCCGTTAGGGGCGGTGGCATCGGACGGAGTGTGCCCGCGTGGCGGATATTTTCCAGGAAGTCGATGAGGAAGTCAGACGCGACAAAGCGATGGCGCTTTGGCGCAAGTATGGCATCTACGTCATCATATTTTGCGTCGCCATCGTGCTTGGCACAGCCGGGCGGGTCGGCTGGCGGGAATACAAGGCCGCCCAGCGTGCCGAGGAATCCAGCCGTTATGTATCGGCCGCGAACCTTTTGAAAGAGGGAGAAACAGCGGCCGCCATCAATGCTTTTCAAACCTTGGCGGCGGAGGCCAATACAGGCTACGGCGTCATCGCGCGGTTTCAGGCCGCCGCCGCGCGCGCCGGCTCGGGCGATGCCGCCGGCGCTGTGACCGCTTTTGATCTGATCGCCGCCGACAGTGGCGTTGATCCCATTTTTCGCGGTCTGGCAAAGTTGCAGGCGGTGATGATGTTAATTGATAACGGTGCGACGGGCGATTTGCAGCGCCGCATCGATGAACTGGTGGCACCGGAATCCCATTGGCGCTATTCGGGCCTGGAAATGCAGGCCGTTCTGAAACATCGGGACGGCGACACAGCTGGTGCCCGCGCTGCTTTCAAGGCACTTTCCGAGGATGCGTCGGCACCGCAAGGGATGCGTGGCCGGGCGGCGCAAATGCTGGCGGCCCTGGGAGGGGAGGGTTAGGCCGATGCGCGGCCCTCGCTGGTTCTCGGCCGTCTTTCTGGCGGCCGGTGCTTTCGCATTGTCGGCCTGCGAATTGCCTGACTGGCTGGGTGGCACGGAGGAGCCGCCGCTGCCGGGCGAACGCATCTCGATCCTGCAGTTGGACAAGGCGTTGGAACCTGATGCGGCGATTGCCGATCTTGACGTGCGGCTGCCGCGGCCATGGCGCAACCCGGCCTGGCCCCAGGCCGCGGGCTTCGCTAACCACGCCATGCACCATCTGGAGATCGGCGACAATCTGCGCCGCGCCTGGGAAGTGGACATCGGTGCCGGTTCGGGCAGTGAAAGCAAGCTCTTGAGCCAGCCCGTGGTGATGGCTGAACGCATTATCAGCATGGATGCCGAGGCCACGGTCACGGCATTCGCGACAGCAAATGGCCAACGCCTCTGGAGTCGGGAATTAACCCCGGAAGACGAGGACGAAGGCGTCATTGGCGGCGGCCTCAGCGTCGACGACAACGTGGTTTACGCTACCACCGGCTATGGCTTCGTACATGCCTTGTCCCTTGAAACCGGCAAGGATATTTGGACGCGGCGCATCGGCACCCCCATGCGTGGTGCGCCCACAGCTTCCGGTGGCCGTGTCTTTGTCATCACCTATGACAACCAATTGCATGCGCTGTCCGCGAATGACGGCAGCACCCTGTGGACCCATGCGGGCATCCCCGAGGATGCCGGCCTGATCGGGGCGCCCAGCCCGGCGGTGGGCAGCGGCCTAGTGGTTGTGCCTTATTCATCAGGCGAGTTGTTTGCCTTGCGGCTGGAGAACGGCCGCATGGTCTGGGGCGATCAGTTGATCCGGGCCCGCCGTCTCGCGCCCCTGTCCAACATGAGCGAGATACGAGGCAGTCCCGTCGTGGATCGCGATCTGGTGCTGGCCATCAGTTTTTCTGGCCGCATCGCAGCCATCGATTTGCGCAGCGGTCGCCGGGTCTGGGACCGCGATATTGCGGGCATGGAAACACCATGGGTGGCGGGCGATTTCATTTTCCTGGTCACGGCTCAGGCCGAAGTGGTTTGTCTGGCGCGGCGCAGCGGCCGCATCAGATGGGTCGCACAATTGCCACGCTACGAGGATCCGGAAGACAAGGCCGATCCCATCCATTGGAGCGGCCCTGTCCTCGCCTCGGACCGTTTGGTGCTCGTTTCCTCTGAAGGTTATGCGGTTGCGATATCCCCCTATTCGGGGAGGATGCTGGGCCGCATAGAACTGCCGGACCGCGCGCTCATTCCGCCAGTGGTGGCGGACGGCTCCCTCTACGTCCTGACGGACGACGGCGACATGATAGCCTTACGGTAACGCTGGCGGGCCAAGCCATGAGCTTCACGATCGCTATCGTCGGCCGCCCCAATGTGGGCAAGTCGACCCTGTTCAACCGCCTTGTGGGCAAGCGCCTGGCCCTTGTCGACGATCGACCCGGCGTCACCCGGGACCGGCGTGAAGGGGAGGGGCGGATCGCGGAATTGAGTTTCCGCCTGTTCGACACCGCCGGTTTGGAGGAGGCTGAAGACGACAGCCTGGAAGGGCGTATGTTGCGCCAGACCGAAACCGCCCTGGATGATGCCGATCTGGCGCTGATGTTGATCGATGCCCGTGCCGGGGTGACGCCATTGGACCGGCACTTCGCCGACTGGCTACGCCGGCGCGATTGCCCAGTCATGTTGTTGGCGAATAAGTGCGAAGGCAATGCGGGCAATCACGGACTGGCGGAGGCTTGGGCCCTGGGCCTGGGCGAGCCGATCGCCGTATCCGCCGCCCATGGCGAAGGATTGGTGGATCTGCATGACGGCATCCGCGCCGCCATGGAGGCCCATGCCGCCAATTCCGAGGAGGAAGGTGAGCCGATAGACGACGACAGCGGCGACCGGGTGCTGCAATTGGCCATTTTGGGCCGGCCCAACGCAGGCAAGTCGACCCTCGTCAACCGCCTGCTGGGAGAGGAGCGACAGATCACCGGGCCGGAGCCGGGCTTGACCCGCGATGCCATCGGCGTGGCGTGGCAGTGGCGCGATCAAGCGGTGCGGCTGATCGATACCGCCGGCCTGCGCAAACAGGCCAAGGTCACCGAAAAACTCGAAAAACTCTCGGCCGGGGATGCCATGCGGGCCATGGAATATGCCCAGGTGGTGGTCTTGCTGGTGGATGCCCGGGCGCCCTTGGAACGCCAGGACCTGGCCATCGCCCGGCGCACCTTGGACGAGGGCCGTGCCCTGATTGTGGCGGCCAATAAATGGGATCTGGTAGACGACCGCAACGCCGCCATGGCCCAGATCCGGGACCGCCTGGAATCATCCCTGACCCAGGCCCGCGGCGTCCCCGTGGTGACGCTTTCCGCGCTGACCGGCCAGGGGGTGGATAAGTTAATGCCGGCGGTGACCAAGATTTATCAACGCTGGCAAACCCGTATTTCCACCGCCGCCCTGAACCGCTGGCTGTCCGATATGACCGAGAGCCATCCCCCGCCACTGGGCAAGCACGGCCGGCGCATCCGACTGCGCTATATGACGCAGGCGAAATCGCGGCCGCCCACTTTTGTGATCTTTTCTAATCTGGCGGACGATCTACCCGATTCCTACGCCCGCTATTTGCAGAACGGCCTGCGGGAGCATTTTGATCTGCCTGGAGTGCCGCTGCGCATCCTGGCGCGAAAGGGCGACAACCCCTACGCCAAGGACGGCTAGGGCTTATTTCAATTCCACCTTCGCCGACGTTTCAACGGCGATTACCTGTTGTCCCCGTCCCTGTCCCTGTCCCTGTCCCTGTCGCTGCCGCAAGAGCCGGTATTCGCCTGTGTAGGTTCCCGCCGGCCACGCGCCCCGTCCCCGCTTTCCGGCGAACGAGAACCAGCGGATCTTGTGCTTCTTAGCGGGCTTGCTGCGATGCTTGGTGATTTGCCGCCCCGTTGGATCAGTGATGCGGAAGTCCATCTCGTCTCCAGGCTGAAGACCGTAAATCAAGACCCAGAAGATCAGGTTAGCGGCGTCGCGGCTGAGACGGCGATAGCGGTGTTCGCCGGAAAGAATATCCGCCATGCGCGGTTTTTGGTCGGTGAAACCGGCGCCCAGGATGCCGCTGGGGCGATAGGCTAGTTTGTCCAGCAGGCCTGGCTCCCAAATAGGCTGGCCCTTGACGCCGCAGCCCGGCACGGCATCGGGTCCGACGAACGGATCGACGACCTTCCCTTGATATCGGACACTCATGTGCAGGTGTGGATACTCGGTCTTTCCGGTAAGGCCCATGATGCCCAAGCGCTGGCCGCGGCGGACGCGATCACCTTTCGCTACGGTGACGCTGCCAAAACGCAAATGGCAATACTGCGTTTCCCAGCCGCCACCATGGTCGATGACGACGCCGTTGCCGCATTCCTGGCCCTCGACCTTTTTCCGGTCATAAGTCGTGACCGTATGGTCACGGACATTGTTGCGGAGACCCCGGATAACACCGGGTGCAGCCGCCAAAATGGCGACATCGCGTTCCAACCAGCGCACATCAGGCAATCTAAAATCGGTGCCTTTGTGGCCGTCATAGACAAGCCGGCCGCAGGTATAGTCTCTGGCTTCGGGCCCGGGTTCCCGATCCACATAATTCTGCAACGTGCACACCCTGCCCAGCTCGCAGTCAACGGGCAGGGACAGACGAAACTCAGACGCTCTCGCAGAACCCGCCTGTCCGATCAAGAAGTAGGCGAGCGCTGTAAAGACGAGCAATGCCCCGCGCAACATGACCCGTATCGATACGTCTACTTCCAGGGCGGCGGGCTGCCCCATTTGTCCCAATAAGTTGTCGTGCTGGTTGGCAGACGCGACGTGGGGCCGAAATTGCCCCGCGGATAGCCCAGGGGTATGCAGCAATGAAAGACCATCTCGTCCGGCACCCCGAACATGGCGTTGACCCGGTCCATGACCTGGGGATGCAGGGTGGTCAAGACGCTGCCAATGCCGAGGGCGCGGGCGGCGAGCAGCAAATTTTGTACACCTGGAAATGTGGACGCCTCAGCGACGCCTGACGCCTCCGAATAAGCCAGTATGACCACGGGCGCATTGACCATTTCATCCGCCAGCAGGGCCGGCAAACGATAAACCGATCCTTCGGGGATATCGTCCTTGGAACTCCAGCCATAGGCGTCCCGGCGTTTGGCCCACCAGGCCTCGAAATACAGTTTGCCGAATTCCTTGATGGTGTCCCGGTCCCGGATCACCAGGTACCGTGCCGGTTGGGTGTTGCCGCCGCTCGGCGCCTTCGAGGCTGCGTTGAGGATGATTTCTAACTGCGCGTCAGTTACCGGCCGGTCGGGATCAAGCCGACGGATGGCGCGCTGAGAAAACATCGCTTCGCCGATGGGCATTGTCAGTTCTTCCGGCGCTTCGAGACGAACCATATCCATGCTGTATTTCCTTTCTGGTCAGACCGTTTGCTGGAAAAGGGCCAGGCCTAGTCACCTGCCTCTTTGTCCAGATCGGGGGCCGAATGAGCGGCAAAGGTGGGCTTGGCAGCCGCACCCTCTTTCAATGCCGCGGCGGCTTTTTCATTGGACATGATCTTGTCCATGATGGCGGCGCGGGCCCGGTCGAAGGTCTCGCGGTTCTCCACCACGAACTGCCGGGATTCGCGATAGGCCTCCAGCATGCCGTTGATCTCCGGCACCACATAGCGGGCGACCAGATCCCAACTGCGGTTGGTGTTCTCGCGGTTGGCCCAGTCATGGACGAAGCCGATGACGGTGCCGAAACCGCCTGTGAGCTGAACCAGTTCCCGGATTCGCGCGACCAGATCGTCCGGCGTGCCGATGACGGCGGTGGCGCCTTCGGAAAAGGCCATTTCATCGACGCCCTGGTCGGGATCGGTGAAAGGCTCCACGCCCACCTGCATCAAGGTGCCGGCGGTGTATTCATTGCGCCAGCGGAACAGGCCGTCACGGGCTTCGATACGGGCCTGCTCCCGCGTCTCGGCGATGTGCCAGAACATGACGATGCGCCAATCCCTGCGGTCCACTATGTTGCCATGCTCTTTCGCGGCATCCTCGGCAAAACTCCACTGCGTCGGCAGGGCCTGCAGTCCTGCCTCGGACATGGAGCCGATGGAAAGAACGCCCGTGCCGTGCTTGCCCGCCAGGGTCATGCCCGATGGACTGATCATGGAGGCGACGGCGAATGGCATGTCTTCTTGCAAAGGCAACAATTGCAACTTCGCATCCCTGAGAGTGAACCAGTCGCTGTCGTAGTCGAAGCGGTCTTCGCCCCGCAGCAGCCGGCGGATGACGCCGATGGCCTCGTCCTGACGGTCGCGCAGGGTCATGGGGTCCATGCCCATGGTATGCGCGTCGGAAGCCAGGGCGCCGGGACCGGAGCCGAATATGGCCCGGCCGTTGCTCATATGATCGAGCTGCACCATGTTCTGGGCCACCAGGAAGGGGTGATGATAGGGCAGGGAAACCACCCCGGTTCCCAGCTTGATGCGGGCCGTGTGTTCCGCTGCCGCGGCGAGAAACATCTCAGGCGAGGCGATCATCTCCCAACCGGTGGAATGATGTTCGCCGCACCAGAATTCGTCGTATCCCAGCTTGTCGAGATGGGCGACGAAGTCCAGGTCCGAGCGGAACTGCAGCGTCGGGTGCTCACCGATGGGGTGATGGGGGGCAAGAAAAGCGCCGAATTTCATGCGGCTCATGGACATTTCCTCCAAATTTGCTTGCTCCGTGTCTATCACCCCCCGTGGCGGCCGCCAAGGTCGATACGGCTTTCAAAGCATCCGTGGCTCCCCCATAATGGCGGAAAAGGTGCCTTGGAAGGGGAGTCGGTTTGTATGTCCGGATACGATGTTATTGTTGTGGGTGCGGGGAACGCGGCCCTGGCGGCGGCCAATTCGGCCCGGGAGCAAGGGGCGGCGCGGGTCGTGGTCCTGGAAAAGGCACCGGAAAAGGACCGCGGCGGCAATACGCACTATTCGGGCGGTCTGTTGCGCGTTGCCTATGGCGAGGGCGAGGCGCTGCGGACCTTGATTCCCGATGCCGAGGACGAAGTGGACGGCTTCTTCTTTGAGGATCTGCCGACCTATACCCAAGACGAAATGATGGCGGATTTGATGCGGGTCACGGCCGGCAAGACGGATCAGACGCTCGCCAACATCCTTATTTCCAAGTCCTACGACACCATCAAGTGGATGCACGAATATGGCGGCATCCCCATGGAACCGGCGGTCAGCCTCTCGGCGATCCGTGTGGGCAACCGGATCAAATGGCAGAAAGGCGCCATCGTCCGTGCCCTGCATGAAGGTGTAGGCCTATCCAACGCCTGGTTCGACAAGACCCAAGCCAACGGCATCGAGATCCGCTATGGCGCCGCTGTTGTCGATCTTGTGCAAGACGATGGCGGTGCCGTTGTCGGCGTGCAGGTCAACAATGGCACTGGCGTCGAGACAATGACGGCCCCGGCGGTGATCCTTGGCTGTGGCGGTTTCGAGGCCAATTCCCAGATGCGGGCGCAGTATCTGGGTGCGCCCTGGGATCATGCCAAGGTGCGGGGTACCGCCCATAATCAAGGCGATGGCCTGCGCATGGCCATGGCCATCGGCGCCCTGCCTTGGGGTCAATGGAGCGGACGGCACTCCACACCCATATCCAACGAGTGGCCCGACTTCGCCGATCGGGAGCGGACGGACCGTTCCAACCGCCTGTCCTACCCCTATGGCGTCCTGATCAACCGCGAAGGCAAGCGATTTCTGGACGAGGGTGAGGATGTGGGCATGTATACCTATGCCAAGTACGGCGGCCGCATCCTTGGTGAGCCCGGCTCCCTGGCCTGGCAGATCTTCGACCAGCAGACCGTGCATTTGCTGGAGCCGCGTTACAACACATCCGATCCTATCACCGCCGATACTTTGGAAGAGCTTGTCGATCAATTGACCATAGACGACAAGGCCCAGGCCCTGCGCACGCTGGAAGAATACAACGCCGCCGTGCCCGCCCCGGGCGCTAACGACGGCTTCGACCCGACGCAAAAGGACGGTCTCGCCTCGAAGGGCCTGACACCGGAAAAAACAAACTGGGCTACGCGCTTGGACCAACCGCCTTTCGTGGCCTACTCGGCGACAGGGGGCATCACATTCACCTTTGGCGGCGTCAAGATCGATGAGAGTGCCCAGGTCATCGGCACCGATTGGCGTCCGATCCGGGGCTTGTACGCCTGTGGCGAAATGGTCGGCGGACTGTTTCATTTCAACTATCCAGGTGGTACCGGCCTGGTCTCTGGCGCGGTGTTCGGCAAGATCGCCGGTGCCACTGCCGCCGGGGCCGCGGGCGGATGACCTCCGATGCCTGAGACCCGGCTGCCCGCGGTCTTCATGCGCGGCGGCACCTCGAAAGGCGTATTTTTCCACGCCCGCGACCTGCCCGAGGATCAGAAAAGGCGCGACGAAATATTCTGTGCCGTGATCGGCAGCCCCGATCCCTATGGCCGGCAGCTCGATGGTATGGGCGGGGGTGTTTCATCGCTCTCGAAGGTCGTTGTAATCGAACCTTCGGACCGCCCCGGCATCGATGTGGACTATACCTTCGGCCAGGTTGTGGTGGATGCGACAGTGGTCGACTATGGCGCAACCTGCGGCAACCTATCGTCCGCCGTCGGCCCATTCGCGGTGGATGAAGGTCTGGTCCCGGCTGCCGATGGCGAAACTGTGGTGCGGGTATACAACACCAACACGGACAAGGTCTTTGAGAGCCGATTCATTGTCGAGGCTGGCAAGGCCCAAACACAGGGCGATTTCGTCATCCCTGGCGTTTCGGGCAGCGGCGCCCGGGTACGGCTGGATTATCTGGACCCCGCCGGCGCGCGAACCGGCCACTTGCTGCCGACAGGACGACTGAAGGACGACGTGACGTTGGCGGATGGCCGGGTTGTAGGGGTCTGCTGCATAGATGCGACCACACCTTGCGTATTTGTCGATGCCGCCGATCTAGGTCTGACAGCGACCGAGCTGCCGAACGCTCTGGAAGGGATGGGGGAAGCGCTGTCAGTTTTGGAAGAGATTCGGGCCCAGGCCGGCGTCCTGATGGGTCTTGGCGATACGGCCCGTGCCATCACTGAAACCTCAAGAGCCAGCCCCAGGGTCGCCGTAGTGGCGGCGGCGGCGGAGTCACTCCTATTGGATGGCCGCACCTTGACGGCGGCGGAGATGGATCTGACCATACGCATGATCTCCATGGGCCAGCCGCACCGGGCGGTGCCTCTAACCGGCGGCATGTGCGCCGCCGTGGCGGCGAACCTGTCCGGCAGCTTGGTGCAGCACGTGACGCGATCGGACGCAGGCGGCGACATCCGCCTCGGCACCCCTTCAGGCTCCATCCCCATCGGTGCGGTGGTTCAAGGAGTGGGCGCAAACAGCACGGTGGAGCGGATTATCACCTACCGCACGGCCCGGCGTTTGATGGAAGGCTGTGTGCTGGTGCCAGCCTAGGCAGGCGTCAGGCGGCGCGCACGCCGGCGAGGAACTTGTCCACTTCCTGGCGCAATTCCACTGATTCCTGACTCAGCTCCCGTGCGGCCGAGAGCATTTGGTCGGCAGCGTTCCGGTTGTCTTTGGCCCCCGCCCTGATCTTCGCCACGTTGCTATTGACCTCGCCTGTGCTCTGGGTGGCTTCACTAACATTGCGGCTGATCTCTTCTGTGGCGCTGCCTTGTTCGACCACGGCGGCAGCGATGGTGGAGGCGATACCGCTCATATTGTCGATGGTATTGCTGACCCCGTCGATCACATCCACCGCCGAGCCGGTGGCCACTTGAATTGCCTTGATCTGCTCTTCGATGTCGCCGGTCGCCTTGGCGGTCTGGTTGGCCAGGTTTTTCACTTCAGAGGCAACAACGGCGAAGCCTTTGCCTGCTTCCCCGGCGCGGGCCGCCTCGATCGTCGCATTCAACGCCAGCAGATTGGTTTGCGAGGCGATATCGGAAATAAGTTCGACAACGGCGCCGATCTGCTCTGCCGCATGGACCAGGCCCTGAACCTCGGCAGTGGCGCTCTTTGCTTCCGTCACTGCCTCTTCCGAGATTTGGTTGGACTTCTCGGCCTGTTGTGCGATCTCGTTCACGGAACGGTTCAATTCTTCCGTAGCGGCGGCGACACTGTTGACGTTGCCAGTGGCGTGTTCGGACTCAGCCGCCACGGTCTCGGAATTCGAGGCATTTTGGTCGGCCATATCGAGCATGGACTGGGCGGTGGTTTCCATCTTGCTGGAGGCCGTGGAGACGGTCTCGACGATGCCCAGGACGGATTCTTCGAAGGTGCGGGCCAGATCCAGCATTTCCCGCCGCCGCTCTTCCTGGCTGCGCTTTTCAGCCTCCTTCTGTTCCTCTTCGATGCGCTGTTTCTCCAACGCGTTCTCCTTGAAGACGTCGAGGGTACGGCCCATAGCACTGATTTCATCGTGACCTTTGACCGCGATCTCCACGGAAAGATCGCCTTCGGCCAAGCGCTCCATGACGGCGGCGGTCCGGATCAGACGTAGGGATAGGCTGCGGTTGATGTAGAGCCAGCCGATTAGCACCGCGATGGCAAATGAGACCAAGGTAATGGCGGCCAAGGCTTGCGTGCCGATTTCGATTGCCGCTTCGGAGTTGCTCGAGGCGTCCTCCAAGACGGTTTCCGCCCCTTCGACGAGGCCGTTGACGTTCTGGCCCAGATCGCCTGCCAAGACGCGGCTCTTCGTCATGGTGGCGGCAATGGCGGTTTCCAGAGCCAATTCCTGTTGCCGCAAGGCAAATACGCTGTCCTTACCCAGACTCAAGCCGGTCAATTGCAGACCCAGATCGGCCACCGCCTTGCCGCTGCCGTCTTTCGGGAGACGGTTGATGGCGTTGGAGAGTTCCACTGACAACTTATCTGTACGCAAGCTCAATTGCTTTAATTGCTCTGGCGATCGGGCCGCGGCCGCTTGCAGCAGCAGCCCGGCGATGCCATTGGCCGCGGCTTTCAGTTCCAACATGGCGCGTAAACCGCGAACTTCCGAATTGATCAGGCTTTCGAAGGTCTCGCCGATCGTCTCCGCCGTGCCTTCCGCGGCCTCGCCGACCCTTTTGTTGGCTTCGGCGATCAACGGCTTGACGTTAAACAGCAATTCCTCGTGTGTGGATTGCACATCCATCATGATATCAAGACGGCGCTCGCGCCACTGATCGCGGTCCGCTTCTGCGGCGCGCAGTTCCTCGGCCCGCACGCTAAAGATACTATCGTCCTCGCCGCCGAAGGTGCGGATGAACATCATCGAAGTTTCCAACAGCCCCTTGGCATCACCTTCGTCGGACATGCCTTCGATACTGGCTTCCAGTATCTCCAGCACTTCACTGAATTTGTCCCTGACGAAGCCCAGCCCTTCTTCGTCGACGGCGGCCGCGCCTTCGCGCAGCAGGCCAAAGGCCAGGTTCACATCCGACTGAAACTGAAGGATTAGACGTAGTTCCTTGATGTCTCCTTCTCCCAAACCTTCCAGGGTCTCCGACACTTCGTCGGCGGTATCGTCTGCTTTGACGACCAGATTGACGTTGGCCTTGTTGATAATCGGGCTGACTGCTTCAAGAAGCTGTTTGTGAATGGCGGCAATCTTCTCCGTGACGGCAAGCCGTTTTTCACGAAGCTCCAGACGCCCGGACATCTGGCCATTCAATTCGATCAATTGCGCGGTGATCTGGCCGCTGATGCCACGAAGGCGATCCACCGCCTCCTGATCGTCAGCGGCCGCTTCAACCAATTCCATCTGGGTGTCGAGGTTTTCGCGGCTTTGGCCCAGGGCATCCGAAGCGGCCTTCAATTGCCCGCCATTACTGGCTGCCGTCAGGGTTGGGATTGCCGCGGCAATTTCCTTGGATGCTTCCGAAAGCCGCAGGGCATTGGAAATCGCCGGTGTCGCCTCTTCGGTCACCACTTGCAGGGATGTGCTGACATTGTTGAATGCAAAGTAGGAGACGGCGGCCGCGCAAAGCGTGAGGCCGGAAACCACGGAAAACGCTGCGATGAGCCGGACACGGACACTGCCGAACTTGGCGGCGATAAGGGAAAGCTGGGGAGCCTTGGAAAGAATGGAAAGCTGGGGAACCTTGAAAAGGATCATGAATCTCACCGGATCGAAAAACAATTCTTGCTCTTCGCGCCCTCGAACGCGAGTGCGCGAGAGTGTGCAAAAATATTATTTCGATAATCTTAAGAGCTTCCGGTTATTACATTTGAGGTAGTATTGCGTCGTCGGCACCGACAAATAGGTTGCTGCCAAAAACCAATCCGGCCATTAGGGTTTCGGACTGATGGTTGCTACGGCGCCGCCCGTTCGCCCCGCAGTAATTGCCCTGGCAAAGCGCCCGTGGCGACACCGTCGCGCATAACTTCGATGCCCGATACGAACGTATGGCGATAGCCATGGGCCTTTTGGATTATCCGGCGGCCGCCGGCGGGCAGGTCGTAAACCAGTTCCGGTTTCTGCAGGCGCAGGGCGGCAAAATCAACCAGGTTTATGTCGGCTTTGTAGCCGGGCGCAATGACCCCGCGGTCCAGCAGGCCATAGGTTCGGGCGGTGTCATGGGTCTGTTTCTTGACCAGGAATTCCAATGGCAGTTTTTCACCCCTGGTGCGGTCACGGCCCCAATGGGTCAGAAGCGATGTGGGTGATGAGGCATCGCAAATCAGACCCACATGGGCGCCGGCGTCAGCAACACCGCAGACGGTGTTGGGGTCAAGAAGCATCTCCTTTACAACCTCCATATCCCCGTGGTGGTAGTTCTCGAATGGGTGCAGCAGCAGGTTGTGACCGCCGTCCGCCATCAACAATTCCAAAGCCAGGTCAAAAGGATCCCGGCCCAAGGCCTCCGCCCGCGAAGCGATGCTCAGCTCCGGTCTCGGCTCATAGTCCACGGCTTCGTCCAGTTCGAAGGCGCGCCGCAACACGCCTCGCATCCAGCGCACATGGTCATCGTCGGGCAGATCAGCAACCAGTCGCCGGCGCAGGTCCGCATCGTCCCGCAGGCGCGCATAGCGCTCGGCCGGCGGCAAATCCGACATGCCCTTCCAAGCCGGATGGCTGGTGAAGGGATGCACGGTGGCCTCCAGCCCCATGAGCATGCCGATAGGACGGCTGCCAACCTGCGCCGTGACCTCCATGCCATCGGCGCAGGCCGCCCCCACCTGGTCCAGTGTCTGGCGCCAAAGATCAGGTGCGTCGTCAACCTGCACCAGCAAGACGGATAGGGGGCGGCCGGCGATCTCGGCGGCAGTGCGCAGGCGAGCGAAATCGCCTTCGCCGAAGTCGGAATTGACCTCCATAACGCCCCGACCGGCCCGCGCCATAGCACGCGCGAGTCCAGTTAACTCCGCCTCCTCGGCGCCATATCCCGGCGTCAGTCGACCATCAGCAGCCCGGTGTTTGACGGTCCGCGAGGTCGTGAAACCAAGAGCACCGGCACATAGCGCCTCTTCCAGCAGAGCACCCATCTGTTCAATTTCTTCATGACCGGGACGCTCCGCGAAATCGGCGCCCCGTTCGCCCATGACGTAATAGCGCAACGCCGCATGAGGGACCTGGGCGCCAATATCCATGATCCGTGGCTTGGCAGCGAGGGTATCGAGGTATTCGGGAAAGCTCTCCCATTTGAATTCGATGCCCTCTGCAAGGACCGTTTCTGGAATGTCTTCGACCCCTTCCATCAGGTTGATGAGATAGGTTTCCTTTCCAGGTCGTACCGGGGCGAAGCCGACGCTGCAGTTGCCGAACACCGCAGTGGTCACGCCGTGCCAAGACGACGGCGTCAGCATAGGATCCCACGTCGCCTGCCCATCGTAGTGCGTATGAATGTCGACCCAGCCCGGCATCAGCAATAAACCATCGGCGTCTATTGTCCGTTTTGCCGGTTCCTTTCCGGCATCGCTGCCCACGGCCGAAATTGCGCCGTTGCGCACGGCTACATCAGCCATTCTCGCCTCCTCGCCGGTGCCGTCGATTACAGTTGCGCCGCGAATGACCAGATCATGCATTGCTGATTTCCTTATCGTGGCCGAAAAAACAATTCAGCCTGTTTGTTGGCGATATTGGATTGCATAGGGACGGATACAGAAGGTTACCGTTTGTTAACTATATGCACCTAGCTTTGGCAACAAGAAGTCCGTTTTGCAAAGCATAATGTGAGTGGCCCTTGGGCATGATTTCGGCCGTCAAACACGAGGGGGCGCGTCGCCTGCGCGGCGCCTTCGGCCTAGCAGCCATGATTGGTGTGCTGGCTGCCTTTCTCTCTGTGTATTTCTATTTGCCAGCCCAAGCGGCGAAGAAGCCAAGTGAAGTCTCGGCCGGGCGTGTTGTTGTCGCCGGCGTTCCCGCCAACTGGCCTCCCCACTACAGTCTGGATGGTGCGGGCCGGCCAAGTGGGTTCGCGATCGACGTCATAGAGGAAATCGCGCAGCGGATTGGCGTGGTGCTTGAATACCGTATCTTCCCCGACTTCAGATCCGTGAGCAACGCCTGGCGCCGCGGCGAGATCGACATTATCCCGAACAGCGGCATCACAGCGGAACGTCGCGAGAACGCACTCTTCACCACGCCCATCGATACGTTCACCGTGTCGACGTTCGTGCTCCGGGGCCAATCGCAAATCTCGTCGCCCCAAGATCTCGAAGGCCGCAGGGTTTCCGTGGTCGCGCACAATATCGGGCATCGAATGCTCAAGGATCGCAACGATCTGACCTTGGTCGTTCATCCCGATATGGAGCAGGCCCTGTTCTCCCTTTTGTCGGGTAAGACCGACGCCATGGTTTTTCCAAGACCGGTGTTGCTGAAGGCCGCCCGATCCATTGGCGTGGAAGACAATATCGAAGCTTTGTTGCCGTCTCTCAAGACCATAGAACGCGGCATCAGGGTGAAGAAAAACGAAACCCAGTTGCACGAGGCATTGGATCGGGCCGTCGCGGGTTTCGTCAATACCCCGGAATACTGGGCTATTCATAAAAAATGGTTCGGCGCGCCGACGCCGTTTTGGTCGACGCAACGGGTCATCTACACATGCCTTGGTGCCATTGTTCTCATCATCCTGGTTATGGCTCTGTGGCGTTACCGCTCCGTGATGCGCCTCAACCAGCGCCTTCGCGAAAGTCTGCTGGAACGCCAGTTGATCGAAGAGGACCTTTCCAGGACGAAATCGCAATTGGAAGATGCCATTGAATCCATCTCCGAAGCCTTCGTGCTTTTCGACGCGGACGAGCGGCTGGTGATCTGCAACTCGAAATACAAACAGCTCAATCAGGCGGCGTCCGACATCATTGAGCCCGGTGCCCGGTTCGAGGATATCGTCCGATGCGCAGTGTCGGACGACCATCACCCTTCCTCCAAGGGGCGAACAGAGGAATGGGTTGAAGAGAGGTTGATCCAGTTCCGCGAAGCCCGGGGCGCGCGAGAGCACAAGTACGCCGACGGACGGTCATTTTACTATTCCGAGCGAAAAACCAAGGACGGCGGAACGGTCGGTATTCGCACCGAAATCACTAAGTTGAAGCAAGCCGAGGAAGCCCTTGGCCATAGTGAGGCACGCTTCAGGGACTTCGCGACTTCTACTTCGGACTGGTTCTGGGAGATGGACGAGCAGCTTCGCTTTTCGTTCATTTCCAGTCGTTTCCTGGAGTTAACGGGTATTCCGGAAGAAACCTGGCTTGGCCGCACCGCCGAGGAAGTCGGACGTTCCGACAGCGATGAAGCGGATTGGCGGCAAAGGCTCGAGGACATGCAAGAGCGCCGGCCCTTCCGCAATTTCATTTATCAACACAAACAGGATAACGGCAGGATTTGGTGGTTTGCCATTTCAGCGACACCGGTATTCGACGGAAACGGCCGCTTTGTCGGATATCGTGGAACGGGCACGGACATTACGAGGCAGAAACGTACCGAAGACCTCCTCCGTGTGAGTCAGCATCGCCTTGAAGCGATCATGAACCACATTCCGGCCGCCATGTTCCTCAAGGACCTGGATGCCCGTTACTTGCTGGTCAACAATCAGTTTCAGGAATGGTTCGGTGTCGATCCCTCGGAAATTGTTGGCAAGACCGCCCATGATATCTATCCCGCCGAGCGGGCTGCCGTGTACGCGGACAGCGACCGGCGCATCCTCACCAATTGGGAGGTGGTGACAGACGATGTCGACATTCCCGGACCGAACGGCGAGGACAAGAACTATACATTGACGAAGTTTCCGATCTTCGATGCCGGCGAACCGGTTGGGTTCGGTGGTGTCATGATGGACATCACGGAACGGAAAAAAACTGAGCGCGCCCTGCGGCAAAGCGAAAACCGGGCTGAAATGGCAAACCGGGCGAAATCTGAATTCCTGGCCAATATGAGCCATGAACTTCGCACGCCCCTCAACGCCATCATCGGCTTCGCAGAGATCATCAGGAGCGGCGTATTCGGCGCCGACAGCGTGGAACGGAACCAGGAATACGCCAAGGACATTTACGAGTCAGGCCAGCATCTGCTTGACCTGATCAATGATATTCTTGATCTATCCAAAATCGAACTGGGGTCGGAAGGGCCCAAGGAAGTCGACGTTTCCGTGCCGCAGATAATCGATGCCGTCATGGTTTTGATGAAGGAGCGTGCCCGCGAGGCCGACATCCGAATCGTGACGGAATATGCCGACGATCTACCGCTTTTGAACGCCGACGAACGCAAGCTCAAACAAATTCTCATTAATCTGATGTCGAACAGCATCAAATTCACCTTGCCAGGCGGCAAGATTACCCTGTCCGCCCGATGCGAGCCGGGAGAGGGTTACAGTTTCGAAGTCAGCGACACAGGAATCGGAATTGCACCAGAAGACATCGCCAAGGCGATGCAGCCGTTTGGACAAATTGACAGCGACTTAAATCGAAAGTTCGCCGGCACCGGCCTCGGGTTGCCGCTCTCCAAGGAATTGGCCGAGATGCATGACGGCACCCTGGCGTTAGAGAGCGAATTGAAAGTCGGGACAACCGTTAAAGTGAGTTTCCCTTCGGAAAGGACCGTTCAGCCGGTTTGGGCGGAACTGTCACCAGCTATTCCGCAGCTCCCGTAGTTTCAGAAACACTTCACGCGGATCAGGGTCGTCAGAAAGATCGGGGAAGCTATCTCGTAGTTTGGCGATAACGCTGGCGCTGCGCAGCCGCAGGAACGTGTTGATTTCCTTTTCCAAAGCCATGGTCGAGACCAGAGCATCGTTGGGATCCTGATCGCCGATCTCGTCGAGCAATGATTTGGCTCTGGCGTTGTCCGGTTCCCGGTCCAGGGTGAATTCCAAATTGTTACCCATGTAGTCATGGCCGGGATAGATCAGCGTGTTGTCAGGCAGGTTCGCGAGGGTATTGGCGAAAGTGTCATATAGCTCGTTGGGATGGCCGCCGTTGTGGCAGTTGCCTGCACCGGCATTGAAAAGGGTATCGCCGCAGATCAGGGCGGGTTGGTCCGTGCGGGTCAAAAGACAGACATGGCTCATGGTGTGGCCGGGCGTATCAAGGGCTTCGATCTCCACCGTGTTGCCGACCTTGATCACATCGCCCGCGTCCAGGCCCCGGTCCATGCCGGGTATCTTGTCCTTGGCGTTCTTGTGCGCCAACAGTTTGGCCCCCGTGGCACTAATCATGGCGCCGTTGCCGCCCGTATGATCGCCGTGTTCATGGGTGTTCAGGATTTGCGTAATGGTCCATCCTTTGGCCTTGGCGGTGCCTAGGCATTTTTCATGGTCCAGGGGATCGACCGCCATGGCCTCGCCCGTGTCGGGGCAGACGATCAGATAGTTGAAATTCCGGTAGGCGTTCCCGGTCCAGATTTGTTCGATGATCATGAATATTCCCCGTGGATTGCTGGATGGTCGTTGTTATTGATAAACCGCCGGCTTGCCGCGGACGCTGATCCGCCACAGTAGCCGCTCCGTCCCTGGCCCGTTCGGCAGGCCGATAGGCTTGGCGCTATGCAGGGTCATCTGAGTGTCCCACATGGCAATGTCGCCAACGCTGTATTTATGTTCGTAGATGTACTTGTCCTGAACGCAGTGGGCCTTCAGTTCCGCGATCAGGTCTTCCGCTTCCGCATCGTTCATACCTTCGATGCCATAGGCCGTGCCGGCAACGCCATAGAGCACCTTTTGCCCGGTCACCGAATGAGGCTTAACGAGGGGATGCAGGGTCGGCGGTACCTCGGCGGCCTGATCGTCGTTCAATGCCAGCGTGGGCATTTCCCCGTCCCGGCCGGCGGTGGCGCCATAAAGATGCATAGCTGTCAGGCCGTCTATGCGTTCCTTTGTGTCCGCGTCCAGGTCGTCATAGGCGGCCTTCATGTCGATAATGCGGGTTTCGCCGCCCTCGTCAGGAATCCTGCGGGCATAGAGCATTGTCGCGGTCGCCGGATTGGCGTCATAGGACTGGTCGGTATGCCAAAATGCGGCATTGTTGCGGCTTTTCTCTTCCTTGGCCCGCTCCGTGACATTGCCGATTTCCATTAACTCCGGATAGCCGGGCATGCGATGGCTATCGAGCACATGTGGTATAGGCGCACCCCATTTGCGGCCGAACGAAAGAAAGCCATCTTCGCCGCAGGTCTGATCTTTGATGACGAGGACACGGTGTTCATAGAGGGCCTCGTGCAATTGCCGGCAGGCCGCCGCGTCAATCCCTTCGCCCACATCCAAGCCATGGACTGCGCGGCCGAAAGGGCCGTCCAGAGGCGTGAGGTCAACCATGGCGCGATCTCCCGATCCGTGTGTCTTGCCGAGGCGGTGGGCAAAGGGCTACCGTTAGGAGAACAAAGTTACTATGCCGCCGGCGGGTTGGCAAAGGAGGTTAACTTGAGTGGCGATATCCCCATCATCGACCTTGGCGACTTTCTGGCCGGCAAGCCGGGCGCCCAGGAAACGGCGGCGCAGGAATTGAGGTACGCCGCCGAGAACGTGGGCTTTTACTTCATTCAGAATCATGGCGTGCCGCAGGATTTGGTAGATGCCACGTTCGATGCCTCGCGCCGCTTCCATGATCTGCCGGAAGCGGACAAAATGGTGCTTAAGGCCAACAAGCACAATATCGGCTACATGGGCTATGGCGCCTCCGTCTCGCGCGCCAGCCAGGTCTATGAGGGCGAAAGAAAATCGAATCTGGTCGCAGCGCTTTTCCTGAAGCGGGACTTGCCCCCCGACCACCCCGACATTGTCAACGACAAGCCGTTTCGCGGCGCCAACCAATGGCCGGCCGATTTGGCGGGGTTTCGGGAAACCACGGTCGCCTACATGAACGCCCTTGAGGCCTTGGGCAAGAGCCTTTTGCCTCTCTATGCCCGCGCGCTAGACTTGGCAGAGGATTTCTTCGAAGACGCCTTCGCGGAACCGCAATATACCCTGCGCCTATCCCACTATCCGCCATCGGATCCAGAGGATAATCAGTTTGGCTTGGCGCCGCATACAGACAGTTCATTTCTCACCTTGCTGGCGCAAAACAAAGTCGAGGGCCTTCAGGTTCGCCGCACGGATGGCACTTGGTTCGATGCGCCGGCGCTGCCGGGAACGTTCCTGGTCAATAGCGGCGACCTCTTGCGCCGCTGGACCAATCACCGCTTCCTCTCCACACCGCACCGGGCCAAGGCCTCCACTCCGGGACGGGACCGCTATGCCATACCCTTCTTCTTCGATGCCCACGCCGATTATGTGCAGGCCTGCCTGCCCACCTGCCAATCGGAAGACAACCCGCCGCGCTACGAGCCCACGACCTATACCGAGTACATGACTTGGTTTGCGAAACAGAACTATGCCCATTTCCGCGAGGCCAGCGGCGAGGCGGCGGAGTAGCCGTTAGAGCCTAACGATCAGTCCATCCGCGAGCGAGCGGCGATAGGCGCCGTATGACGGCAATATGCCGGCCAAAGTGCCGACCACCAGGAAAGCCAATAGGTAGACAGCATCCCGCCAAGTCATGGCGACGGCGGAAATGTCGATGCCGTATAGCTCGCTGATAATGGGCCCGGCCAGCGCAAGGCCGCCAAACAGCAATGCGACTCCAAGCATTAGGCCCATGAGCGTCAGGACGACGGCCTCTAGGGTGATCAGCGTAAAGACATGCCAGGGCCGCGCCCCGACCGCACGCAGTATGGCGATTTCCCGCCGCCGCTCGGCCAGACCTGCCAACAGCATGACTAACATGCCCAGGAAAGCAGCAGCCGCGACGACGATGGAGATTGCGGCCAAGGCCGTTTCCGCGTTGCCCAAAACGTCCCATAGTTCCTGCAGGGTAACGCCTGGCAAAATGGCGAGCAGCGGCTCCTTGCGGTCGGTGTTGATCTCCCGCTGCAATGTAAAGACGGCAAAACGCGACTTAAGCCCCACAAGTGCGGCCGTGACCGCCTTGGGTTCCAATTTCGTCTTGCGCAACCGCTCGGCGCTGATGGAGAAGCCCCGTTGACGCTGGCCATCCTGCCAGTCGATATGCATGGCCTCGATGCCGCCCAGGGATACATGCACTGCGCGGTCCACCGGCGTGCCGGTGCGCCGCAAAATGCCGGCGACGCGAAACGGCTTGTCGTCGTGCTTGTTGATATTTATTTCGCCCAAGCCGTGCCCGACGATGATGGCGTCGCCCAGTTTGTAGCCAAGTTTGGCGGCAACCTCGGCGCCCAGAACAGCATCGAAGACATCCTCGAAGATTTGACCTTGGGCAAACGTCAGAGGTTGCTTCGCACCGAAACGGTAATGCTTGAAATAGCCTGTATCCGTTCCGACCACCCGGAATCCACGATGGCTGTCGCCCAAGGAAATCGGCACCGTCCAGGCCACTTCCGGGTGCTGGGCGATGCGCTGATAGGCCGCCCAGGAAATATTGCTGGTCGCATTGCCGATGCGAAACACCGAATAAAGCAGAAGGGAAATAGGGCCGCTACGCGCACCGACGATGAGATCGGTGCCGGATACAGTGTTGGCAAAGCCGGCGCGGGCTTCGCGTCGCAGCTTTTCGACACCCAGAATCAAGCCGACCCCCAACGCCAGGGACAACACGGTCAACAGTGCCGTCGTCCGCCGGCTCCAGAGGCTCTT
The DNA here is from genome assembly GCA_964344935.1 of uncultured Rhodospirillaceae bacterium. Classification (GTDB taxonomy): domain Bacteria; phylum Pseudomonadota; class Alphaproteobacteria. The sequence goes on along the minus strand of CAYFPL010000001.1, from coordinate 1,341,223 downwards.
CCAGGCGAGTGCGGCTAGGACATTGGCGATATTCATATTTCGGCCCGCCCCTCGCCCTGAAGGGATAACATGTCCACGGTCCGGTCGAAGCGATCGGCCAAACGGGAATCGTGGCTGACCAAGAGCAGCGTCGTGCCCTGGCGCGCCAACTCTCGGAACAGAAGGTCGAGGAACAGCCCGGAATTGGTCTCGTCCAAAGCTGAAGTGGGTTCGTCGGCGATGACCAAATCCGGTTGGCCGACCAAGGCCCGCGCCGCTGCCGCCCGCTGTTGCTGGCCGGCGCTGAGTTCCTGCACCGGTTGATCGCCAAACCGATCATGGGGCAGGCCCGTCTCCTGCAGCAATCGCGCCGCAGCCGCTTGCACGGAACCGGCGGCTTCGATGGCCCGCTGTCGCCGATGGGCGGAGAACAGGCACGGCAGTGCTACATTCTCCAATAGCGAAAGGTAGGGCACCAAATTGAAAACCTGAAATATCATGCCCAGATGGTCGGCACGAAAACGATCCCGCCCGGCCCCGGACAGAGCCGGTAATTCTTGGCCGGCGATGGAAATGCGGCCACGCTGGGGCAGGGTGATGCCGCCGAGCAAATTCAACAAGCTGGTCTTGCCGCTGCCCGAGGGACCCTGCAGAAACACTTTCTCGCCGTCAGCAACCGAGAACTGCGCGATATTGAGGACATCCGGCCCTTCAGAGCGCCAGCGAAAGGCCAAATCGGCAATTTCGATCAAGATACTCGTGGCTCCCTGAAAACAACGCTCGCGCGGCCGGACGAGCACGGCCCGTTAGAATGCGGCCCGCTCGATTCGACCGTTGGACTTGCGCAGGGCCCGCCCCGTCGTCCCGATAATGTCAGCGTCCGCGCGGCGCATATTGGGCAACAGTCGGAAATTGGGCAAGTCCATTCCCCAATTCCGATCCCGGCGCTGCCGTCCTACTCAATTTTCGTAGGGTACGATCTTCATACCTTCGATTTCATAGGTGGACGCAACCCGGCCCACGCCGTCGCGATAACCCAACTGGCGCTTATTCTCGACCACCTTCAGGCGTCCGGTCACCCAGACGGCATCGTAAAGCCCGCTTACCTTGTAGCTTTGCTTAAGCTTCACCAGCACGATCTGATTGGCCGGTGGCGGCGGCGTATGAATGCAGGCGCCCACATAAGGCACCAGAAAGAATTCGCTGACCGCCTGACCGCCGAACTCCAGCGGCAGGACATAGCCCGGCAGGCGGACCATTTCGCCATTCAGGCCGGCAACCGGCGTCGATTGCTGCTTCTTGTATTCGTCCAGGGCATCAGCCATTTTCTTCAAGAGGGCCGCGACATCCAGGTCCTGCGCCGTCAGCTTGGCAGTTAACTCGTCGATCTGCCCGCTCACGGCAGTATCGTTCTTGCCGCCATCGGTGCGGCGCCAGCTATGCATTTTGTGCAGTTCGTACAAATCAGAGATCTGCACTTGCGAAAGATGCTTGAAGGGAGCCCGCAGATCCGTTTCCGGCGGCATCAGATCTTCCCAGGCCAATGTGCGTTCGGTGCTGGCAGGCACCGGCCGCGGCCCAATGCTGGCCAGGCCGGCGATGAGAAGCAATCCCAAAACCCAATTCAAGGATACCTTAGCCATGATTCGCCACTCCCGGCAGAAGTATTGAAGGCGCGTTTTCCCGCCGCCGTTGTTTGTGCCCGGAATTGTGGAATTGGATGGCCCCCGTGGTCAAGTAGCGGCCGCAGGGGACGCTGCCATCGCCGATCACAGATCGGGCTATGTGCCAGGATGCCAACGGACCCTGGGCGAACATCAACTTTTCGTGGTTGCCGGGTTTTCGTTGGATGAATTGACAATTTCATTCAGGCGGACCTCAATTCAGGTGGTATGGGAACCAATCAGAGGTGGTTGTGATGGATAAGCAGGTCGCGGTGGTGGTGGGCGCCACCACCAAATGGCAGGCCGATGGCCGGATGACAAAATTGGCGCACGGCCAAGCCGTCGATGACAGCGAATTTCCGCCAGGCGTGCGTTGGGGTGTCGGCGGCGCCATTGCGCAGAAATTCGCCCAGGAAGGTTTCTTCGTCGTCCTGACAACCCGCACCACGGCCAATGCCGCCGCGCTCTCCGATGCCATCCAGGAGCAGGGCGGTGAATGCATGACCGTTGAATTGGATCTGGTTTCGGAACAATCGGTTGCTGCCGCTTTCGCGGAAATCCGCCGCGAAGCCGGTGACCCGGACGTCCTGGTTTACAACGCCGGCTATCTGGATGGCCGCGATTTGCCGCCAGGGAATGAACTGCTGGAATACATTCCGTTGGAGATGTTCGAGACCGCGCAGCACGTTTCCAGCCGCGGTCCCTTCATGGTGGCCAAGGAGGTCCTGCCAGCCATGCGCCAGAAGGGTATGGGAACCTTTCTCATTTCCAATAACAGCTCTTCCCTGCGTGGGCGCAAGCGTAATACCGGCGAGTCGCTTTATTACCCAAGGGGCATGATGCGCACCCTGGCCCAGGTCCTGACGGAGGAATACTCCGAACATGGTGTGCATGTGGCGAACGTGGTGATCGACGGCCTGATCGATTCACCGGGAACACGTTCCTTGCCGAAAGCACAAGAGCGGCCAGAGATCGTGATGAATCCGGTTAAGATCGCCGAGGCATTCTATTATCTGCATACTCAGGATCGATCCTGCTGGACCCACGAGCTTCAATTGACGCCGTATTCGACCAAGCCCAGCCATTGACCACCGCTGGAAGTTCCTCTGCAAACTAGAGTGAATTCTTGCTGACATATGAGAAGGGGGAGACCATGGCATACGAAGGAATGATTGCCGAAACACTGTCCATCAACGGGCATAACAGCGAGCCCATATCGGCCTATGTGGCACGGCCACTTGGTCCTGGTCCGTTTCCCGGCGTGGTCTTGATCCACCATCTGCCGGGCTGGGACGAATGGTACCGCGAGGCGACCCGCCGCTTCGCTCACCATGGCTATGCCGCAATCAGCCACAACCTCTATCACCGTTCCGGCGAGGGCAGCGCCGAGGATGTGGCGGCGAAAGTAAGAGCCGAAGGCGGCGTTGCCGACGACCAGGTCATCGGCGATACCAGCGGTGCCGTGGAATGGTTGCGCGCGCAGCCATATTGCAATGGCAAGGTCGGCCTCATCGGCAGCTGTTCGGGCGGCCGGCATGCCTATCTTTACGCCTGCAGATCCAACAACATCGATGCCGTCATCGATCTATGGGGCGGCCGCGTGGTGCAGGCCGAGGACGACCGGCCGGAGAAACAGCCGGTGCCGCCGATTGATTACACCAAGGATCTTTCCTGCCCCTTGCTGGGCCTGTTCGGCAATGATGACCCCGCGCCCAGTCCGGAGCAGGTGGACCTGCATGAGGCCGAGTTGAAGAAGCATGGCAAGGATTACGAGTTCCACCGGTACGACGATGCCGGGCACGGTTTCTTCTACTATCACCGTCCCATGTACCGTATCGAGCAAGCCCAGGACGGCTGGGAGAAAGTCTTCACGTTTTTCGAAAAGCATTTGGCGGGGTAGGGTGGATGTGTACGTCAATCGTGGAGATCGTGGAAGCCGAGGGTTCGGGCAAGGATGGCAACCGATGGTTCCCTGTTTCGAAGGCGGTTGTCTCTTATGACCACCCCCAATTCGCCTTTATTGATGAGGCCATCGCCATCGACTTCATCGATCCCGACCAGGGGGCGGGCGCGCGCGCCGGTGTGGAGTTGACATTGGAATCCGCCAAGGCGCTAAGCAAGGCACTCGAAAGGGCGATTGCCGCGGCCGAGAACGAGGGACGCGCGGGATAGGTCCGAGACGGGGATCAGCCTGGCGTCAGGAAACTTCGCTGTAGCTCACATCGCGGCCGATTTGGGCGCCGGCATCCTGGCGGGCACGAAATGCAGTCATCAGAGCTTCGTGGTTGGCGTAGGCTTCCTGGCTCAGGGCGCCGCCGATGCGTTCCTCGGGCCGGAAGTTTCCGTGATCGCGGCCTCTGACCAGCATGGCGGATCCCGGCGGCGCACCCACATCACGCACGTGTGCCGGGATATAGCTGATACCGAAACCCATGCGCCGGTCGGCGGCCTGGTTGGGGCGCGAGCAATGGACCAGGTTGGTATTGTGCAGGGACATTTCTCCCGCCTTCAGGGGCATCGGCACCCCCACTTCATCTTCAAAACGGCCAAAGATGGCCTGGCCGCGCAGGATTAGGTTGTGTTCCCCTGGATCGTCCTGATGGGCAAGCTGCCCCATCGTGTGGCTGCCTGGCAGGACGTGCATACAGCCGGCCTCCACGCTGGCATCGGACAGGGCCACCCAGGCGGTGACATGCAGGGGTTGATCGAGAAAGAAGTAGGTTCCGTCCTGATGCCAAAGGATATAACCCGGCGAGTCCACATCCTTGATCCACATGGTGGTGTGGTAGACCAGGATGTCCGGCCCGATCAGATCCTCGACAGCGTCCAGGACAGCTGGATGGCGCACAAGGCGGTCGGCCCAGTCGAAAAGCAGGTAGGATTTTGATTTTTCCGGATAATCCAGGGTTTTGCCGGTCTTGGCCTCGAACGCTTCGATCTCGCCCCGCGCCGCGCGCACTTCTTCCGGTGTCAGGACGGGGATCGGATAGACATAGCCCTCCTGCTCATAGTGTTTGATCTGGCTTTCGGTCAGACGCTTCGCCATATCGACCTTCCCGGTTGCGAGGTGATTGGTGTTATTGTGATACGCAGCAAGGGCTATCGCAAGGCCCGCCATCGGACGTTGTATCTGGGTAACCAACATGACCAATGCTCTCTTGGGCGATAATCCCGTCAAACTCGGCGTTATGGCCTTTAATTGTTCTCACGGCTCCACCGTTACGAACGTCGATGAAGCCTGGGCCATGACTTGGGAGGACAATTTGGCCCTGGCGAAAATGGCGGACCAAGCGGGTATGGAGGCTCTTTTGCCCGTGGGCCGATGGAAGGGTTATGGCGGCGAGAGCAATTTTAACAACCGTACCTACGAAACCCTGACTTGGGCCGCCGCGGTGTCGGCGGTGACGACATACAGCACCATATTCGCGACCGTGCACGCGCCCGTGATCCACCCCGTGGCCGCCGCCAAGATGGCATCGACGATCGATCATGTCTCGGGCGGCCGCTTTGCCCTCAACCTCGTCGCGGGATGGTATCAGGACGAATTCGACATGTTCGGTCTTCACCTCGCCCCGCACGAGGAACGCTACGACTACGCCGCCGAATGGCTGACCCTCGTCAAACGGTTATGGACCGAGGAACAGGAGTTCGACTTCGAAGGTAGCTATTTCCAAGGCAAGGGGCTGTGGAGCCAGCCCAAGCCGCTGCAAAGCCCGCGTCCGCCCATTATGAACGCAGGCAGTTCGGTGACCGGACATGCCTTTTCCGCCCAGCATGCGGACATGAATTTTGCCATGTTGCGGCAACAGGACGAAGACAGCGATCGGGCCCAGATTGGACAACTCAAAAGCTTGGCCTCGGACCTGGGGCGAAGCTCCCAATGTTGGATCCACGTCTATGTTGTCTGCCGTGAAACCGAACAGGAAGCCCGCGACTATCTGCACCGCTATGTGGTTGAGCAGGGCGACGACCAGGCAGTGGCAAACATGATCCGCATATTTGGCGCTCAATCCGCGACCCTGACAGACGAGGTATTGGAGACCTTCAAGTTTCATTTCAAGGCGGGTTTCGGCGGTTACCCGCTGGTCGGTACGCCGGAACAGATCGTCGATGGTATCGCCCGCCTGTCTGATATGGGCGTCGACGGCATGCTCATTTCGTGGGTCGACTACCTTTCGGAGTGCCAACAGTGGATCGATTTGGTGATGCCCCTTTTGGAACAGGCCGGCCTGCGCCAGCCTTTCGCGCCCGAAACGACGAAGGGCGATGCATGACTTGCGATTGCTTTGCGTTATGTCCAATGGTAAATTTCCACACCGAATCAGTTCCTTGCGGGACGGTGTCCGCGCCTGGGCTTGACGAGGTTTGGACCGCGTGATGTGAATTCTCGGCTGGGCAAAACAGAATAAAGTGGTGGGACGAACCCGGCCAGGCACCTCGATGATATATCCCGAGGTCCAATGTAAGCGTAACAGGTAGTACCGAACTTTTTGCAACGGCCTGCGCAAGTGGGCCGTTTGAAGAATCGGTGAATGTGGTATTTGCGGGTCTTGGGGCTAGGTGCGCGATACGTACATTAGGCTTTCTGGGACCCTTTGCTAGGGAGGTATCTATGGAAGCCAAAATCGTTTGGCTCTTCGTGTTTGTGGCACTCTATTGGTGCTATTGCATCTTCTGGGGTGTGAAAAGCGCGATGGCCGCGAAGACAGCGTCTGACTATTTCATTGCCGGGCGCAGATTATCGATTTGGGTCTTTGTTCTGGCGGCGACGGCGACGTCGTTTTCCGGCTGGACCTTCATGGGCCATCCGGGCCTGATTTATCGTGATGGGTTTCAGTACGCCTATGCGTCCTTCTACACCATCACCATTCCATTTACCGGCGTCATGTTCTTGAAGCGGCAATGGATGTTGGGCAAGCGCTTTGGCTATGTCACGCCGGGCGAAATGCTGTCCGACTATTTCCAGGGGGATGCAATCCGCATTCTCGTGGTCCTGGTCGCGCTGCTGTTCTCCATTCCGTACCTGGGCGTGCAGTTGGGCGCTTCGGGCTTCCTGTTTAACGTCCTGACCGACGACATGATCACCAGGGACATCGGCATGTGGGTGCTGTCGGCCGTGGTGCTGATTTATGTCGCCACCGGGGGGCTCAGAGCGGTGGCCTACGTGGACACCTTGCAATGTGTTCTCCTTGCCTTCGGTATCGTCTCCATCGGCTTCATTGCCTATAGCTTCTTGGGCGGCTTTGGCGCCTTCAACGAAGCCATGGGCGCGATGGGCAAGAACCCTGAACTTGGAAGGTGGGGGGCGACACCGGCGGGTCATAATGCCTATCTGGCGATACCCGGTGTGATCCAATTCACTGCCGGCCTTGGGGTGGAAACACCGACGGGCGGTTTGTGGACCGGCATCATGTGCCTGACCTACATGTTCGCCCTGATGGGCATCCAGTCGGCACCGGCCTTCTCCATGTGGGCGTTCTCAAACACCGACCCGCGGCCGTTCGCACCGCAGCAGGTCTGGGCCTCTTCGTTCGGCATCGGCCTGATCCTGTTCTTCTTCACCGCGGCACAAGGCATGGGGGCCCATTTCCTGGGCGCCAATCCAGCCGTGGGCGAGGCGGCCGGCATCTCGACGGTGATCCCCGATCTGACGGCGAACAAGCAGGCGGGCCTGGTACCCCATTACATCAACCTGATCGGTGATGCGGCACCATGGTTCGTGGGTCTGTTGGCAGTTTGTGCCCTCGCGGCCATGCAGTCGACGGGCGCGGCGTATATGTCAACGGCCGGCGGCATGCTGACCCGCGATCTGTACAAGCGCTATCTGAACCCCACAGCCGACCACACCACGCAGAAGCTGTTCGGGCGTTTGGGTGTTTGCTTCATTGTCATCGCAGCGTTATTGGTGGCAACGTTCTCGGCCGATGCCCTGGTGTTGCTGGGCGGCCTTGCGGTTGCCTTCGGCTTCCAGATGTGGCCATCGCTGGCGGCGATCTGCTGGTTCCCATGGATCACCCGCCAGGGTGCGACCTGGGGTCTGGCGGTTGGCCTTATTGCCGTAATCTTCTCCGAGAACTTCGGCCTCTCGATCTTGGATACGTTGTTCTACAACGGTGACGGCAAATACGGCGATCTGCCCTGGGGTCGTTGGCCTTGGACCATTCATTCGGCCGGTTGGGGCATGATCTTCAACCTCGCCGTCTGCATCGTGGTCTCGGCCCTGACGCAGGATGAAAAGTCACGTTCCCATCGCATGGTGTATCATGACTTCCTGCGCGAGCATGCGGCGATCTCCGAGGACAAGCGCAAGCTGGTCCCGGTTGCCTGGATCATCACCCTGGCCTGGCTGTTCTTCGGCATCGGCCCGGGCGCGGTCATCGGCAACACCATCTTTGGCGCGCCGGATGCCGGCGTCGAAGGCTGGACTTTCGGTATCCCGTCAATCTGGGCCTGGCAGATCCTGTTCTGGATCCTAGGCGTCGGGATGATGTGGTTCCTGGCCTACAAGATGGAGATGTCGTCGGTTCCCTCGAAGGAGATCGAGGTTCTCACCGAAGACATTGGCGATGCGCAACCGCAAACAGCGGGTTCGTAGCCAGAGTAGTCTGGGTGTGGTGCCATCGCGCCATGCTCAGAGCGAAAATTTCGGGGGAAGGGCATGGCCCTTCCCCCCTTTTTTCGTTAGCCTGAGGTCTTCGGCGGGACTTTGAGCGGATCGTCATGGCGGGGATTTTTCAGCCGCAGTATTGGTTGCTTTGGGCCGTTGTGCTGACGGTTCTTTTATTCTTCCCGGTGCGAAAGCTGATCTGGGTGATGACCGTGCGCAGGGCACAGAGCAAGGGCGGCGCCGGGGACGAGGCGGAACGGCAGCGCCTGTACCGCCGGGCCGGCATCACGGCGGCTCTATTGTGTTTTCTGTTCTCGCTGATCTACACCAACTACCTATTTGGTCCAGGCTCATGAACCCACGGGTATTGCGGCGGTTCATCTTTATCATGTTCATCGCCTTAGCCCTCACGGGCGGTACCGTGATGTTCTATGACAGTTTCTTCGACCGACCGCCCGGCGACTACGAGACGGAGCGCGGCGCCATGTATCTCGGCACCAAGGACTATGCCGACGCCATAGAGAATTTCAACGCCGCCCTGCGCATCAACCCCGATCATCGTGGCGCCCTCATGGGCAGAATCACCGTACTGATCGCCACTGGCCGTCATGACGAGGCGGTAGTGGAGTTGGAAGGGTTGATTAAGTTCCTGAACGATACCTTGGCGGAGAACGACGCCACGGGCCGCGGCACCCTTGCCGCCGCCTATGCCAACCTGGGCATTGTGCACGACCGCAACAACCGACATGAATTGGCGCTCAAGAATTACATTGAAGCCTTGAAGGTGGATGCCGAAGCGGTGGAAGGCCCAGGCTTGATCGACCGGATCCTCTATGACCCTAGCCCCTCGACCGTGCAAAAACGGGCGGAGTACCTCTACAAGGAACTGCAAAAGCCAAAGGATCAACAGGTCCTTCGAATACCGGAAGAGGACGCGAAATCCCGCGACCACAAGCCCTAGGCTAAGAAAACGTCACTAGGCCCAATACGTCCTGAAACAGCACCAGCATAAAGAAAACGGCAGCAATACAGCCGAATAACAAGCGGACGCCGTCGCTTTTTCCTTCTTTGTCCTTGTAGCGGATAGCGTGCACAGCGACGCCTGCGGTGACAATCAGAAAGATGATGTTGATGGGTTGTTCCCATTCGCCGGCGAATTCAAACATGGCGTCAGCCTAACCAAGCCCCGCCAAGGGGGCAAGGGCGGGACACCGGTCGTTCGTAGCGTTATTGCGAACGGGAGTCGGGAATATCGCTGGTGGCCACACAGGGCGGGAACTGTCCGCTGCACGGCGATTGATCGTTGGCTACATCGCTGGCCAGGGCCAACGCGCCGCCGAGTGTTCCGACCAGGAAAACGACCGAAGCCAGAAAGCCGGCTTGCGGGCCCATGGGCGTAGGCGGCGTCTTGACCACATCGTAGCGGTGATAGTTGGGATCGTTGCCGTCGAGTTCGCTGTTTTGGTCCAGCGTGCGGATATCGCGTGCATATTGCAGCGCCCAGGTAGGCACTTCCGAGCGGATCATGAAAGAGGTAAACACTTCGTTCGCTTCCGCCGGTGTCATATCCCGGCCGTGCCAATGGGCGAACGCCAGTTGTAGGAATTGAAACTCGCCAACTTCCAGCAAGTTGGCCGCGTTGACGACGACCGTCCGGTTAGGAAACTCATCCCGGTCGGGGTTTAGCAATGTGTCCCAAAAGTTCATGTCTACCTACCTCCGCTAATCATGATGGCAGGGAATTATTGACGAAGTCCAAACACGCCTTGTTTATTGCAAAAAACATCAGCCTGCGATCCAGTTGCCATGAAACCCGAACGGCACCCGTTGTGGCAGGTGGACCTTGGCCAGGGGCGGGCCGGCAAAATCCTGAGCATCGATGATGCGAAGGTGGCTGCCGCCAGTATCACCATCATAGACCACGGACAATACATAGCCTTCGTCCTCGCCATCTCCAACCGGGACGAAGACGCCCTCGCTGGCCGCGCCCGCCGGGCCGGTGTCGTGCAGGATGGCGGTGCGGTTCTCCAGGTCATGTTTCAACAGCCCGCCCGGCCCTGATTTCAACTCGAAATCAACACCGTATCCAAACCGGTGCGCCCGGCACTCCACACGGGGGTCGACGCGGGGGAATTCCTGGCTGCGGTCGCTTATCACCTCGGCGCTCACCCGCTCTTTGGCCGGGTCGATGGTCCAGCGTTCCAGCCTGATCTCGCCGCCGTCCTCCAGCCGGCCCTTGACGAAGGTGCGGTCGTGGCGGACCACATCGAAGATGATCTCGTCGCCGTCGTCATAGGCGTTCAGCGGATGGTAAACGAAGCAGGTGTCGATTTCGAACCATTGTACTTGGTCGGACGTCGCATCGCGCGGCAATAAGCCCAGCCGGGCGGGCATGTCGTCCCGCCAATGGAAGGGCAGCCCCTTGCCGGCCATGGCCATTTCCAGGCTGAAGGCGACGGGCAGGTCCATGAATATGACCCTGCTCTCGGTAACCCCGAAATCATGCATCATGGTGGGGATAGGTTTCTCGATCTCCACCGTGCGTATTAACTCTCCGGCGCGGTCGGCGACGTGGTAACGCAGGCTGATGTTGCCGAAATCGTAGCCAAAGAAGACCAGCTCGCCGCTGATGGGGTCAATTTTCGGATGCGCGGTCATGTTGCTGCGTAAGGCGCCGTCATAATCCCACTGGCCGACGGTATTGAGCTCACCATCCAGTTCCCAGGGCAGGCCGACTTCCGGCAGTGCCAGAATGCGCCCCCCATGGCCGATGACGTTGACGCTGCCCGAGCCCTGCTGCATGGGCTGATGAGGACTGGTTGGCGCCGCGGTAAAGCCTTTGAGTTCCTCTACCTGCTTGGTGCGGACCCAGCGGTTGCGGTAGCCAAGGGCCTGGCCGTCGCGCAGGTTGATCCCATGCACCATGCCGTCACCCTGGAACCAATGGTGGCCCGGGCCGGGCGCGATGGGGTTGGGGCCGTCGCGTAACAGGGCGCCGTTCAGTTCCATTGGAATGGCACCTTCGACGACGAGCTCAGAAGTCGTGACTTCCTCCTCCACCGGGGCAAAGTTGCCTTGCAGAAAGGAATTCTGCTCCACCGAAACCCCTGTATCCTCATGCGCCGCCGCTTCTGACATGCCAAGCTCTCCTGAATATGCTTTTACACTAACATAGTGTCATATTGACCAAATTCGATCCCTGTGCAGTGTATGTCGTCACAGATCACTCAATTAATTGGACAACCGTTATGTACGAGGAACCGCCGCAGCCCCCGCCGCAGGAACCGCCCCCCGTGGAGCCGCCCTATTGGTTCGAACAGGCATTACAAGACACGCCTACCTCTCACCAGGTACAGGTGATGGACTGCGAGATCAATTATCTACGCTGGGGTCCGGAGGTATCCGAACGGACGGGCATTCTGTTCATTCATGGCGCGGGCTGCCACGCCCAGTGGTGGTCGTTCATCGCACCGTTTTTCTCTTCCGACAGGCCTGTCGCGGCGATCGACCTATCCGGCATGGGCGATAGTGGCTGGCGCGAATTCTATGGCAGCGAATTTCACGTGCCGGAAATTGCCGCCGTGCTGGAGGCTGCGAATTTGGGCGAAAAACCAATCATCGTGGGGCACAGTTTCGGCGGTTTCATGACCATGTGCTATGGCAACAAATATGCCGATCAGATGGCCGGCGCGGTCATCATAGATTCGCCTCTACGGCCCGAAAATCGGCCGACTGGCGAGAAACGTCGTTTTTACGATCCACCAAAACGGCCGCCGAACCGGGTCTTTGAAGATCCGGAGGAAATGGTCTACCGCTTTCGCACTATTCCGCCGCAATACTGCGAGAACGAATACATCGTCGAACATATTGCGCGCCAATCCCTGAAACCATGTGAAGGGGGCTATACTTGGAAGTTCGACCCGTCCGCCAGGGTTGCAGGTCTGCATGACGAGCCGCTGGAAGACTATTTGCGCGGCCTCACCTGCCGCAAGGCGATGATATATGGCGCGGACAGTGCCATATTCGGGCCTGACGTAGCGGAATATATGGCGCCCATATTCGATGCCGCAAATCCGATGATCTGCGTCCCCGACGCCCAGCACCATATCGCCATCGACCAGCCTCTCGCCCTGGTAACGGCTTTACGGGCTATATTCGTCAGTTGGGACCTCTGAGCCAGTGAGTACAACTGCTGATAGCCGTGCCCAGATCAAATGGGTGATGCAGAACCACGCCCTTGTCCCTTACGAAGACGCCAAGATTTCTGTCATGGCGCCGGGACTGACCTTCGCCGCCCTGGTGTTCGAAGGCTTTCGCGCCTACTGGAACGAAGCCGCGCAGGATCTCTACATTTTCCGTCTCGACGATCATCTCAAACGCCTGCAATTCTCCATGAATTTGTTGGAACTGGATGACCCGCCCTCTTCCGAGGTCTTCGCCGCCGACATCATGGCGACGCTAAAGGCCAACGAATTCCGCGAGGACACCTATATCCGCCTGCAGGTCTATGTGGACGATTGGGGGTCCATGACGGCTACGGGTCCGCTGGGCAGCACGGTGATCTGCCGGCCCCGACCTCGAGTCGCGACTTTCGAAAAGGGCCAGACTTTCATCACCTCGTCCTGGTCCCGCAATAGCGAGAATGCCTCGCCGCCGCGTATCAAGGCCTCCGCCAACTACCTCAACAGCCGCCTTGCCGGATTAGAGGCCAAGCGCCATGGCGCCGGTGGGGCCGTGATCCTGAACAACGACGGAACCATCAGCGAAGGCCCTGGAGGTTGCCTGTTCCTCATGCGCGACGGCGTGTTTCTCACGCCGGATGTGAACAGCGGCATATTGGAAAGCATCACGCGGCAATCCATCCTGGATATCGCGGGACCCATGGGCATAGAAACAGCCGAGCGGCCCATCGGCCGCACGGAGCTGTATCTGGCAGAAGAGGCCTTTTATTGCGGTACCGGGCAGGAAATCAGTCCCGTGACAGCCTTCGACGGCCGTCCCGTTGGCGAAGGTGTGCCGGGGCCGGTGACCAGACGCCTGCAGGCACGGTTCGACGATATTGTCCGGGGCCGCGCAGCGGGGCATGAACATTGGCTAAGCCCGGTCTACAATGACTGAGGCCATGGACCCCATTCGCCTGGGCCTGATCTGGCAGCGCCTGAATGGCATCGTTGACCAGGTTTCGGAAACTTTCATCAGGGCGGCATTTTCCACTGTCGTGCGCGACAACTATGATATGGCATTCAGCCTGCTTGATATCCGCGGCCGGCAGTTTGTCCAGTCAAAGCGTTCCATTCCCAGTTTCATCGGTACCTTGCCCCGGACCCTGGCAGCGGTGTTGGAGAAGTTTCCGGCCGAAAGCCTCCGACCCGGCGATGTCGTTATCACTAATGACGCTTGGATCGGCACCGGACACCTGAACGATATCTCCATGATCTGCCCGCTGTTCCGGGACGGCCGACTGATTGCCTTCGCCGGCAGCACGGCCCATAGCGTTGATATTGGCGGCGCACCCTCGCCCAGCGCCCAGGATTCATTCGAAGAGGGCCTGTGCATTCCCATCTGCAAGATCGTCGAGGGGGGCGTTGAAAACGAACTGGTGATCGATTTTCTGACCGAGAACCTGCGCGCGCCTGCAGAGACGCTTGGTGACATTCGGGCGCAGTTTGCCGCCTATCATGATTGTCAGCGCAAGGTCTTGGAGGTGCTTGAAGAAGAACGCCTGGATGATTTCGAAGCCGTCATCGCCGAAATCATTGGCCGCTCCGCCGCCAGCATGCGGGCGGTGATCCGTGATCTGCCCAACGGCGCCTACAGCGATGAATTTCAGATCGACGGCTTCGATGAACCATTGACCATCCGCTGCACGGTCACCATCGACGGCGAAACAATCGATGTGGACTTCGCCGGCACCTCCCTCCAGATCAAGTATCCCATCAACAGCGTGATGAACTACACCCAGGCCTATTCCTGCTTCGCCCTGAAATGCCTGTTGGATCCTGGTGCGCCGAACAACAGCGGATCATTCGAGGCGGTTACCATCCGGGCTCCCGAAGGCTGTCTTCTGAACGCCAAACGGCCAGCACCAGTCTGGGGGCGGCATCTTTCGGGCCACTATGCCCCGCCGGCAATATTCGGGGCTTTGAGTTCCGTGCTGCCCGACCGGGTCATCGCTGAATCCGGTTCGCCACTTTGGAATGTCTATTTCAAGGGCCGGCAGCCGGACAGTGGCGAAGGGTTCGTGAAGATGTTTTTCATGAACGGCGGCCACGGGGCCCGGCCTGACGGCGACGGCCCTGGTTGCCTGAGTTTCCCGTCGAATGTATCGAACCAGCCCATCGAGTTGTTCGAGAACCAGGCGCCTTTGCTGGTGACCGAGAAATGCTTCGTGCCCGACAGTGCGGGCGAGGGCGGCTTCCGAGGCGGTGACGCCCAACGGCTATCGTTCAAATCCGTCGCCGATGCGCCCATAACCATGACCATTCGGCACGAACGCATTCAATTCCCACCGCGTGGCTTGTTGGGTGGCCAAGACGGCGCGCCGGGTCGGGACCTGGTCAACGGACAAAGCATTCCCGCCAAGGCACGGTTAGATCTTCAGCCAGGCGACGTGGCCACGTTTCAAACCCCCGGCGGGGGTGGGTTGCACCCTCCTGCCAAGCGATCAGCCGAGGCTGTACAGCAGGACATCCGACGCGGTCTGCTGAGTGAAGAGAAAGCGGACGAAGTTTATGGCGGTTAGTGGCAGCGGCCATCGCATCGGCGTCGATATCGGCGGCACATTCACCGACATTGTGCTTTGGAATTTGAATGGCGGGCGGACCGTCCGGACCAAATTGCTGACCACGCCCGACGATCCATCCCGCGCAGTCATGGACGGTATCGGTCGCATCCTGACTGACAGCGGTGTCCGCCCCGACCAGGTGGAGGCGGTGATCCACGGCACCACCCTGGTGGCCAATGCCCTGATCGAACGCAAGGGTGTTACGACCGGTTTGATTACCACCAAGGGCTTCCGCGATGTACTCGAGATTGGACGGGAATGGCGCTACGACCTGTTCGATCTGTCGATCGAGATGCCCCAGCCTATTGCCGGCCGGCCGGCACGGCGCGAGATCACCGAACGGATGAACGCGCAAGGGGCGGCCATTACGCCCGTCGATCTGTCAGAACTGGACGACATCGCCAAGGAATTCGTCGATACCGGCGTTCAGTCCGTTGCCGTCTGCCTGCTGCATGCCTATCGCAATCCTGGCCATGAACATGCGGTTGCTGAGAGGTTGCGGCAATTGGCGCCGGATCTGTCGATTTCGCTCTCCGCCGCCGTCAGCCCCGAGATGGGGGAGTATGAACGTACGTCCACCACCGTGGCCAACGCCTATGTACATCCCATTTTCAAGGCTTATGTCGCGCGCCTGGCAAGCGGCCTTTCGGAAATGGGCTTCACCAGGGATTTGCTACTGATCCTCTCGGATGGCCGGCTCGTCACGGCGGAAACGGCGACCCAGTTTCCCATCCGTCTGGTGCAGTCGGGTCCGGCAGCGGGCGCGCAGGCGGCAGTGTTGTATGGTGCTATGTCGGATACGGACGATTTGCTGTGCTTCGATATGGGCGGCACCACGGCCAAGGCCTGCATGATCGAGAATGGCGAGCCGCAGCGTTCCGCCACGTTCGAGGTGGCCCGCGTCTTCCGTTTCGCAGAAGGCAGCGGCCTGCCCTTGCAGATTCCAGCCATCGACATGATCGAAATTGGAGCGGGGGGTGGGAGCATCGCGCGCATCGACCGTCTGGGCCTGATTCAGGTGGGTCCGGATAGTGCCGGTTCCGACCCTGGGCCGGTCTGCTATGGCCTGGGCGGCCGAGAACCTACTGTGACGGACGCGGATTTGATCCTGGGCTATCTCGATCCCGAAAATTTTCTTGGTGGGGAAATGCACCTCGACGCCAAGGGCGCCGCGA
The DNA here is from genome assembly GCA_964344935.1 of uncultured Rhodospirillaceae bacterium. Classification (GTDB taxonomy): domain Bacteria; phylum Pseudomonadota; class Alphaproteobacteria. The sequence continues at coordinate 1,325,014 of CAYFPL010000001.1, read as the reverse complement.
CTGCAATCAAAGAGCAATTGGCCGATCCCCTCGGCATCTCGATCGAAGAGGCAGCCTGGGGCGTCCACGAAACGGTAACCGGCAACATGGCCCAGGCGGCGGCCATCCATGCCATCGAAAAAGGCCTGAATGCGGAACGCTTTACCTTGGTGCCTATCGGTGGTGCCGGTCCGGTCCATGTCTGTGCCATGGCGCGAAAGATAGGCATCGACCGGCTGATCAGCCCTATCGGCGCCGGCGTCGCCTCGGCCATCGGCATGCTGGGGGCGCCCATTTCGTTCGAATTGGCCCAGGCTTATATGGCGCCGCTGGCGCAGGTGGATTGGGCGGCGGCCCGTGACATGGTCAACAACATGGCAAAGCAAGCTGAAATTTTAGTACGCGATGCGGGCGTGGCCCCGAAAGATATCACCACTCGGGTTTCCATCATGATGCGTTACATCGGCCAGGGATACGAAGTAGAGGTGCCAGTCGACCAAGCCTGGATCGGCGATCGGAATGAAGACGCCGTTGCCGCCGGTTTCGCCGACAGCTATCGCCGCCGTTTTGGCCGTACGGAGGCAATGGCGGCGGAAACAATTACCTGGCGCGTGGTCGTCAGCGGCCCGCGGCCGCCGTTGCAGGATGCCCTTGCCGGCGCCGGCGCGTCGGATCGTCCGCTAGAGAAGCGAGCCAGCCGCCGTGTCTGGTTTGGCTCCGATATGGGCTATTTGGATAGCCCCGTTTTCAATCGAGACACCTTGACGCCCGGCACGGAGATAGAAGGGCCAGCGATTTTAGAAGAAGTAGAATCCACCCTGGTTCTACCGCCGGATTTTGCCGGTGTGATCGACGGCGCGCTGAACTTCGTGGTCGAGAGGCGCACATGAAGGCCAAAACGGAAGTTACCGTCGCCGAGTTGCTGATCGACCGTCTGAAGACGCGGGGCCTGCAACGGTTCTTCGGTGTGCCCGGCGGCGGCAGTAGCATGGATCTGATCGATGCCGGCAGATGTGCCGGTTTGGACTTCGTGCTCAGCCGGAGGGAAGATTCGGGCGCCATCATGGCAGCCGTCACCGCCTGGTTAAGCGGCGCCCCTGGTTTGGCCCTGGCCACCAAAGGTCCGGGTCTGACGTCGGGGACCAACGGTGTTGCCTCCGCCCATCTGGATCGGGCGCCGGTGGTTTTCGTCTCCGACGGCTTCGGCGCTGACGAGCGGGACTACGTTTCCCATCAGTACTTCGATCAGGCGGCGGTTCTTGAACCCATCACGAAAGCCATCGCCACGCTTTCCGGTACGGACCCGGCCGCGGAACTTGACGGACTGTTGCAGACACTCCACCGACCGCCGGTTGGACCGGGCTACATCGAACTGACCGGCGCCACGGCCAAGCGCAGGCTTAATGTTGTGCCGCCACCGGTTTCGTTCGAGGCAGCGCCGATCATCGGCGATAGGGGCGGTGCGCGCGATCTGCTTCTGAGGGCCCGGCGGCCGGTGATCGTCTGCGGTTTGGAAGCTGCGGTTGGCGGTAACAGCGCCAGTGTCCGGCGCCTCTTGGAACAATCGGGAGCACCGGGGTTTGTCACTTACATGGCGAAGGGCGTGATCCCCGATGATCATCCGAACTTCGCCGGCATCTTCACAGGTGGACAGGCGGAATATCCTTGTGTCTCGCAGGCGGACCTGATCATTCTGGCGGGGCTGGATCCGGTCGAGCTCATCCGCAAACCCTGGGCCTACAGTGCGCCTGTCTTGGATCTCGGTGCCGTGCGTCACGACAAACACTATTTGATCCCCGACCAAGGTCTTTATGGGGCCATCGCTGATGGCGTCAGCAGCTTGATTGAAGACGTCCCGCCAAGCGATTGGACGCCAGAGGAGATCGCCTATCATAGGAGCAATTTCTTCGACGCCATGGCCTTTAAGGACCGCCCCGAACTGACACCGGTGGAAGTGGTGAAACGATCAGTGGCGGCTTTTGACGGGCGGCCGCGTCTGGCGGTCGATGCGGGCGCGCATATGTTTTCGGCTGTTGCATTTTGGCCTGCCGCCGCGCCCTATGATGTCTTGATATCTAACGGCCTGGCCAGCATGGCCTTTGCCTTGCCCGCCGCGGTCGCGGCCGCTTTGCACGACCCTGACCGCGGTGCCGTCGCCATGACCGGGGACGGTGGTTTGATGATGTGCATGGGCGAATTGGTCACTGCGGCTCAAACAGGCGCGAACGTGTCGGTTATTGTTTTCAACGACGGTGCCTTGTCGCTGATCGATATAAAGCGGCAGGAAATGCAATTGCCTGATCTCGGCTTCATTTGGGAGCGCCCCGATTTCGCTACCGCAGCCCAGGGTTTCGGTTTGCGGGCGTGGCGGGTCAGTACAACGGCAGAATTAACGGCGGCCCTCGAAGGGGCGGCGGCGGATCAAGGGCCCTGTCTGATCGATGTCGTCTTGGACCCGGACGGCTATTTGGAGCAAATGCGCGCCTTGCGCGGATAGGACGCCAAACTACGGCAGCCGGGCGGCCAGCTGCGTCAGTCCCCTCAGTGCTTCGAAGGCGCGCCGGCCGGGCCAATCGAGAACACGGCCGTCGACGATTTCAATAAGGGGCTTGCTGCCGATGCCGTACTCCAACTGCATGTCTTGCACATCCTCGTCCTCGAATCCGAACGGTTCGTTGGCCAATAGCACCAGATCGGCTTGAGACAACAGGCCGCTACTCATTTCAACATGGGGGAACCTTTTTTCCGGATCATGGCAAAGTGTCTTTAGACCGGTCATCTCGAGAAGTCTGGAAGCGTAGGTGTTCTCCGATACGGTGATCCACGGATCCTTCCAAGTTAAATATATGACAGTCTTCACCGGGCGTTGTGCCGCTAGGCTTTTTGCCTGTGCGATTACCTGGTCCAATTCCCTTTTCAAGGCCGCAGCTTGCTCCGATTTGCCGAATACGCCACCGATGAGCTCAAAGAGCGCACCCACGTCTTCCGGGCCGTTACAATGGGTCTGGATGACCTCGACACCAAGGTTGACGATCTCTTCGGTCACGGTCGCCGGCGTGTCCGTCTGGCTGACCAGGACATGACTGGGACCGAGTTCGGCCAGGGCTAGTACATCAACTGAGCGGACCGTACCAATCACGTTAATACTTTCCACCAGATCAGCCGGCTCGGTACAGGTCGAAGTGCGACCCACCAATAGGTTCTGTAACCCCATGTCGAACAAAAGCTCGGTCAAACTGGGGACCAGAGAGACGATGCGCGCGCTGGACCCTGCTGGATAAAGCTGTCGACCGGTGGCATCGGTCAGCAACGGCTACCTCCACTTGCCATGGCGAAATAGCAAATTCGTGACATTTGCATATTCGGCTTGAGACGAAGGGCACAGAATGCAATGACGGCGGAGTGACCGCAATAGCTTCAAATCGCTATGCAGCAATCAATTCAAACTTATCCACGTCAACAAGCCCGTGGTCGGTGATTTTAAGGTGCGGTATTACACATAGGGGTAGAAAAGCCATGTGCAGAAAAGGTTCCGGCAGCGGACAGCCAATATCCTTGGCCGCGGCGCGCAGGCGCCGCAGTTTCGTCACGACTTCGTCTGCTGGCCGGTCGCTCATCAAACCAGCGATCGGCAAGGGCAGATCGGCGAGCACTTGCCCGTCCTTTACCACCGCGAAACCGCCCTCGATCCCGATCAGATGATTGACCGCCACCGCCATGTCGCCGTCATGGTCGCCGACCACGATGACATTGTGGGCGTCGTGGCCAACGCTGGATGCGATCGCGGCATCCCGAAATCCGAATCCCTTGATGAAGCCGCGGCCGATATTCCGGTTGCCGCCGTGGCGATTCAATACCACCACTTTCAGAACATCATTGTCGGGATCGGGCAGGCGAACGCCGTCGGCGAAGGGAAGTTCCATGGTCAAATGGCGGGTGATCACCCCGTCGTGGACCAAGCCGATGACAGGACCCGAGGGGCCAGGCGCCGGCACCGCAAATATGGACGGGTCCACTGGATCCAGTTTGATGGAACGGCGGCCGATAGAGAGTTCAGGCCGATGTTCGGAAAAGGCGTCTTCATCCACCAATTGTCCATCGCGGATCACGGCTGCGACGGCGCAATCGGCGACGTCGTCCAGCAATACCAGATCCGCCCGGTATCCCGGCGCCACTAAACCGCGGTCCCGAAGCCCGAAGCCCTGGGCCGCCGACCAGCTTGCCGCCCGATAAACCGCGCCTTGCGGCGCGCCGTTGGCGATTGCCGTGCGGATCAGATGATCCATATGGCCTTCCACGGCGATATCCAGGGGATTGCGGTCGTCGGTGCAGAAGGCAAGGAAGGGAGATGTGAGATCATTGATCAGGGGAGTCAGGGTAACCACATCCTTGCACAGGGAACCGTCCCGGATCAGCACCTGCATGCCTTTCGAAAGCTTCTCGGCCGCTTCAGAAAGCGACGTGCTTTCATGGCAATTCTTGATGCCGCAGGCGCAATAGGCGTTCAGGTCTTGGCCCGAAACCATGGGTGCATGGCCGTCGATATGGCTGCCGAAAAAGGCGGCGAGTTTTGCCAATACCTCCCCGTCCTTCTCCAGAAGGCCTGGATAATTCATGAACTCGGCCAGGCCGATGCCATTGGGGTGGTCCTTGTAAGGGAGGAGATCAGCCGCCGTCATGACCGCACCGGAGGTTTCCAGGTGGCTTGCCGGTACGCAACTGGAAAGCTGGACACGGAGATCCATGACCAGGTTTTCCGAGGCAGAAAAGAAGTACTCCAGACCTCTGGTGCCCAAGACGTTGCAGATTTCATGGGGATCGCAGATTGCCGTGGTGGTGCCACGGGGCAATACCACCTGGTCGAACTGCCAGGGTGAGATGCAGGTGCTTTCCACATGGACATGAGTATCAATGAAACCCGGCACCACCACCTTACCGCGGCCGTCAATTTCCTGATTCCCCCGGTAATCCGCCTGTACACCGACGATGGTGTCGCCGGCGATGGCGATATCGCCTTCCACCATGGCGCCGTCGATGACATTCAGGTAACGGGTGTTCTTTACAACAAGATCGGCAGGCACGCGGCCCAGGGCTTGATCAATTCGCCGGGCCAAGATCGCCGCGTTGTCAACCATCTGTCGTCGATCCCCAATCACCTGAGCCACAGTCTGTCACTATCCTCGTGCCGGACAGCCAAACCATGATATAAAATTTTGTTTTCAAAATCACGAAAATTGAAATTGTAATTTCAATTGCCTTTGGTTTAGGTTTCACATGGATACCCGGCTACCTGAAAGCAAGCCATGAGCCAGCCGCAATCGCCAGTCCTGGAGTCAGCGCTCGAATCCCGTATTCGTGCCCACTATGGCGCCTTGCCGGAAAGCGAGCGCAAAGTTGGTGACCTGATCATGGATTTTCCGGGGCAGATTGCCAGTTATTCCGCGACCGAACTGGCTCAGCTTGCCGGCGCCTCTAAGGCCGCGGTGACCCGGTTGTGCCACCGGCTTGGCTATGCCGGGTTTGAGGCCATGCGCCGGGCGGCCCGCGACGATACCAGGGCCGGGTCGCCCCTGTATCTGTTGAACCGGGATCAGATGGACGGGGACGATCAGGATTTCGGCACATTGGCCCACGATCATTTGCGCCAGGACGCGGCTTTGTTGTCCCAATCTCTGGATGGCGTCGATGCCGGCGCATTCGCCGCCAGTATCAAGGCCATTTGCGAAGCGGACCGGGTATTCGTGATCGGCTGGCGGAATAGCCAATACCTGGCCGGTTATCTGCGCTGGCAACTGATTCAAGTGCGCGATGATGTGCATCTTCTGCCCCGGGGCGGCGAGACAATGGCGGAATCGTTGGCAGACCTTAACGAGACGGACATGGCCATTCTCCTCGGCTTCCGTCGTCGTGTCAGGGCCGTCTCGGAAACCCTGGCCTTGGTACGGGATGCGGGCGCGGCGACCCTTTACTTTACTGACCAGGATGCGGGCGGCAGCGGTTCGGCCGATTGGACTGTTCGCTGTCCCATACGTGGTGCGGACGCCTTTGATCGATATGCCGGCGTCATGTCGCTAATGCATTTCCACGCCATGGCGGTCATGCGGGAAATGGGTGCCCGGGGTCGCAACAGACTCGCACGCATCGAGAATTCCCACGAGGCCCTGCATGAATTCGGCTGAAGCATTGGCCTGCGAGGTCATGCAGCGCATCGACAAGCTGGCGGCAGTGAGTGAAGACGCCGACATCCTCACACGCCGCTACCTGACGGACGAGCATCGCCGGGTGAATAGACTGGTGGGTGAATGGATGGCGGCCGCAGGAATGGAGAGCCGCCAGGATGCGGCCGGCAACATCGTCGGCCGATACGAGGGCTCCCAGCCCGGTAGTCCGGCATTGTTGATCGGCTCCCATTTGGACACGGTGGTCAATGCGGGCAAGTTTGACGGCATGCTGGGGGTTTTGTGCGGCATTGCCTGTGTCCAGGCCCTATCCCGGACCGGAAAACGGAAATCCTACCCTATCGAGGTCATAGGATTTGGCGATGAAGAAGGGGTTCGTTTCGGCACCACCTATCTGGGCAGCCGTGCCTTGGCCGGAAAATTGGATCCCGAGACATTGGAGCGGACCGACGGCGACGAGGTCAGTTTTCGCCAAGCCCTTTCGGACTTCGGCCTGGATGCGGAGCAGATCGGACAGGCGGCCCGCGGCCCCGAGGACGTGAAAGCCTTTCTGGAACTGCATATCGAACAGGGCCCGGTACTGGAATCCCTGGGCCTGCCGGCGGGCATCGTCACTGCAATCAATGGCCAGACCCGGTTGTCTGTCGTCGTTACAGGCGAGGCGGGACATGCTGGTACGGTGCCCATGACCTTGCGCAAGGACGCCTTGACGGTGGCTGCCCAGGGCGTGTTGGCGGTGGAGGAAATTTGTGCCGGGATGGAAGACGTCGTCGGGACGGTAGGTATCATGCGTACTGCGCCTGGCGCCATCAACGTCATTCCAGGTGAAGTCAATTTTACCGTGGATGTGCGCGCCAGGGAGGATGCGTCGCGACGAGACGCGGTCGCAGCCATCATCCGCGCCATTCGCGCCGCGGCGGACAAGCGCGGAGCAGAGGCGCGTATCAATGTATTTCACGAGGCGACATCTGCCCCATGTGCGCCCAATATGATGGATGCCATTGAACGGGCGGTAACCGCCTGCGGCATTCAGCCCGTCAGGATGACCAGCGGCGCCGGTCATGATGCCGCCGCCATGACGGAACTTTGCGATGTAGGAATGATTTTTCTGCGTAGCGACGGTGGCGTAAGCCATAACCCGGCGGAACGTACCAGCGAGACCGATATCGCCGCGGGAATTCGCATCATGCTGGCCGTATTGGACGAGCTGGAGGAGTGAATGGCCATGGCTGAAACCGAACAAGCTGTGATCCACTGGCTCAAGTCGCACCGGGAGGACCAGGTTGCCTTTCTGCGGGAGTTGGTCAAGGTCCCGTCCGACAATCCCCCTGGCGATTGCGCCCCGCATGGAGAGCGGGCGGCGGCGTTGCTGGAGGCCATGGACTTCGAAGTGGAGCACCACCCAGTTCCTGTAGCTTTGTGCCGGGACAACGGCATGATCTCGGCGACAAATCTAATCGTCCGCCATCGCTTTGGAGACGGCCCGGTCATCGCCCTGAATGCCCATGGCGATGTGGTCGCTCCAGGCGAGGGCTGGAGCCAGGATCCCTATGCCGGCGACATCGTCGACGGCTGGATGTATGGTCGCGGCGCGGCGGTATCGAAGTCGGATTTCGCGACCTATGCCTTTGCCCTCAAGGCCCTGCAGGACACCGACGCCAAGCTCAACGGCGCAGTGGAATTGCATTTCACCTACGACGAGGAGGCCGGCGGCGCCATCGGCCCGAAATGGCTGATCGAGGAAGGCATCTCCAAGCCGGACTATGCCATATCAGCCGGTTTCTCTTATGGCGTTATCACCTGCCACAACGGCTGTTTGCACTTGGAAGTGGAGGTGAAGGGCAAATCCGCCCACGCCGCCAAGCCCGATACAGGTCATGATGCCCTGGAAGCCGCCACCGGCATCCTGGCTGCCATCTACGATCATCGCAGCCTGCTGTCGGAGCGCACATCCGCCATCGCAGGCATCGGTTCGCCGCAATTGAATGTAGGTCTGATCGAAGGCGGCATTAACACAAACGTGGTGCCGGATCGGGTCAGCCTGCGCCTCGATAGGCGATTGATCCCGGAAGAGGATGCCGGCGACGTCGAGGCGGATATGCGCGTCCTGATTAGCCGTGCGGCCATGGGGCGGCAAGGGATCGAAATAGCGGTGGAGCGCATTATGCTGGCCGAGCCACTCCGTCCCGTGGGCGATGTGGAGCGCCTGGCCGGCGTAGTGCAAAAGCACGCCAGCGCGGTCCTCGGCGAGGAAATTCCTCAAGCTGGTGTGCCACTCTACACAGATGCCCGCCATTACACGGCCCATGGCATCCCCACCATCCTCTACGGGGCCGGGCCGAGGAGCATCGAAGATGCAAACGCCCATCGGGCGGATGAACGGTTGCCGGTGCATTTGTTGCATGATGCCGCCGCCGTCATTGCGCTGTCGATCGCGGAAATGCTGGCATGACAGTCGTAGTACGACGATTTAGTTCTTTTTCCATAATGTCGATTGGTTGATAGTTGTGGAAACGCAAGGAATAAGCCGGGCAACGGCGGACAACAGGGTGGAACCGGACAAATGGGTGGACTGACCACGCACGTGCTGGATCTGGCGACGGGTAAGCCCGCCGACGGTTTGACCGTCGAACTCTGGCGCCTAGACGAGGCGGAGCCAACTCTCCTCAAGACGGCGCAGACCAACGCCGACGGCCGGGTCGATGCGCCATTGTTGGAGGGCGGGGATTTTGCCACCGGTACCTACGAGCTTCGCTTCCTTGCAGGCCCATACTTGAAGCGGCAGTCCGCGGCCCTGACCGAGCCGCCGTTCCTGGACGTGGTGCCCATCCGTTTCGGCGTGGCCGACGCCGGCGCGCACTACCATGTGCCACTGCTGCTCTCGCCTTATGGCTATTCCACTTACCGGGGAAGCTAGTCATGGCGCGCGGCTTACTAAGGTTCCTTCACCGCGGCGAAATCGTCGAATTGGCCGACGTGGGTCCGGACGAGACCTTACTGGACTATCTGCGTTTGCGCCGGGGCGCCGTTGGGACCAAGGAAGGTTGTGCCGAAGGAGATTGCGGCGCCTGTACGGTGGCCTTGGGCTCGTGCCGCGATGGCGTCCTGGTTTATGAACCGGTCAATGCCTGCATACAGCTTCTAGGCATGATCGACGGCAAGGAACTGGTCACGATAGAGGATCTTGCCGCGGGCGATGATCACCTGCATCCAGTACAGGAAGCCATGTTGCGCCATCACGGCAGCCAATGCGGCTTTTGTACGCCGGGTATCGTGATGACGCTCTTCACGCTTTATCATGACCCAGGGGAGGCCGACCGGCAGACGGTGAATGACTATCTAGCGGGCAACCTTTGCCGTTGCACGGGCTATCGTCCGATCGTCGATGCTGGGCGGGAGGCTTGCGCCGGCCCCGCAGATGACGGTTTCGCCGCCCGCCGCGCGCGAACTACGATTCAGCTAGCTGAATTGAACGACGGCAACGACCTGTTGATCGGTGATGGTGCCGGATTTTTCGCCGCACCGGCATCCATGGATAGTCTTGCCGCGACGATTGAAGCGCATCCCGATGCCGTGATCGTCGCTGGCGCCACGGATGTTGGGCTTTGGATCACCAAGCAATTGCGCCAACTGCCTAAGATCATCCACGTGGGGCGCGTGGCGGAACTGGCGACGATCAAGGAAGCGGCCGACAGCGTCCATATTGGCGCTGGCGCAACATACTCCCAGGCAGAGGCCGCCTTGGCCGCAATCGATCCCGACTTCGGCGAATTATTGCGCCGGATCGGTTCGAAACAGGTGCGCGCCGCCGGTACCGTAGGGGGCAATATCGCCAACGGTTCACCGATCGGCGATACCCCGCCGGCGCTGATCGCCCTGGGCGCAGAACTGCACCTGCGCCAGGGTACGGCGACGCGCATGCTGCCGTTGGAAGACTATTTCATCGATTACGGCCGTCAGGATCTTCGTGCTGGCGAGTTCGTCGCTGGCGTTCAGGTGCCGCACTTGAAGGATGGTGAGATTTTCCGTTGCTACAAGATATCAAAGCGGTTTGATCAGGATATTTCCGGCTTGCTCGGCGCCTTCAAATTCAGGATCCAGGATGGTCACATCGCCAATGGGCGCATTGCTTTCGGCGGCATGGCCGCGACGCCGAAGCGGGCGCCGCTGACGGAAAAAGCGCTGATTGGCCTTTCGCTTCGGGACGAAGCGGCATGGCTATCGGCGGCCGAGGTTCTGGCGCGGGACTACACGCCCATCGATGACATGCGGGCAAGCGCTGCCTATCGTCTTCGGACAGCCCAGGCCTTGCTGGAAAAAGCCATGCACGAGGCCAACGGACAGGCCAGCACAATGACCCGGGTTATCGGCCGCAGGTCGGCGGAGGCAGCCCATGTCCACTAGTCAAACGAGTCGCACCCAGATTCCGCCTCCTAGCGGCAACTCCGCCGTTGGCAACGCCCTGCCGCACGACAGCGCCCTTTGGCAGGTTCAGGGCAATGCCTGGTATATCGACGACATGCCCGAGCCGGCAGGCCTGTTGCACATGGCGCCCGGCTATGCTCGTGCTGCCGCGAAGGGCCCTATTGCCGTCCTGGATTTGGAAGCCGTTGCCACCGCGCCGGGCGTGGTCGCGGTTCTGAGTGCGAAGGACATACCCGGCCCCAACGAATGCAGCCCCTCTATTGGCGGCGATCCCATTCTGGCTGACGGCGCCATCGAATTTCACGGCCAGGTGGTTTTTGCCGTGGTGGCGGAAAGCCGCGTTCAGGCGCGCCGCGCTGTCCGGCTCGCCCATATCGAGGTCGCCGCATCGGATCCGGCCGTCTCCGTCGAAGATGGCCTGGAGACCGGCGAAGTGGTTTTACCCGACTATCAGTTCCTCAGAGGCGATCCGGATCGGGCGGCGGCAGAGGCACCCCATCGGGCCACGGGCACATTGCGCGTGGGCGGGCAGGAGCATTTCTATCTGGAAGGCCAGATCGCCATGGCTCTGCCGGGCGAGGGGAGCCAGATGCACATCCACTCCTCCACCCAGCATCCATCAGAGGTGCAGCATCTTGTGGCTCGTATGCTGGCGGTGCCCGAGGCTCGCGTGGTTTGTGAATGCCGGCGCATGGGTGGCGGTTTCGGCGGCAAGGAGAGTCAGGCCTCGCAATGGGCCTGCTTGGCGGCGTTGGGCGCACATGCCACCGGACGGGCGGTGAAGCTGCGCCTGGACCGGGACGATGACATGGTGATGACCGGTAAGCGTCACGATGTGCTGGCCGAATACAGCTACGGCCACGACGAGAAGGGCCGGGTCCTTGGCGTCGATGTCACCTTCAACGCCCGCTGCGGCTATTCCGCCGATCTGTCACTGGGCGTCTGTGATCGGACCCTGTTTCATACCGACAACGCCTATTTCTATCCCAGCGCCCGCATTCATTCCCGCCGGGTCAAGACCAACACCGTATCCAATACCGCGTTCAGGGGTTTCGGCGGCCCGCAAGGCATGATGTTCGCCGAGCACATGATGGACGAGATCGCTATTCGCCTCGGCCTCGATCCCCTCGACGTGCGCAAGCGCAACCTCTATGGGCCAAACCGGGATGTCACGCCCTATGGCATGAAGATCACCGACAACATCGCGCCCCGGGTCGTGCGGGCGTTGGAGACCTCCGCCGACTACCGGCGGCGGCGCAAGGAGGCTCGCGCCTTCAACAAGGCTAATCGGTTCTTGAAGAAAGGTATCGCGCTGACGCCGGTCAAATTCGGCATCGCATTCACCTTGAAGCACCTGAATCAGGCCGGCGCCCTGGTTCATGTCTATACCGACGGCTCGGTGCAGGTGAACCACGGCGGTACCGAAATGGGCCAGGGCCTCTATACCAAGGTGGCCCAGGTGGTTGCGGAGGAATTCGGCATCGATTTCGCCCATGTACAGATTACCGCCACCAAGACCGACAAGGTGCCCAATACCACACCCACCGCGGCCTCGTCCGGCTCGGACCTGAACGGCATGGCTGCCAAGCGGGCAGCGGGCGCTATCAAGGAGCGCATGACAGAACTGGCCTGCCGGCTCTACCAGGTCGGCAAGTCACAGGTTCGTTTTGCCAACAACCGGGTGCAGGTTGGCGAACGGGATATCTCCTTCGCCGATCTTGCCAATACCTGTTTTCTGGAGCGAGTCTCGCTTTCTTCCACGGGCTATTTCGCGACACCCAAGATCACCTGGGACAGAGATCGGGCGGAAGGTCAGCCGTTTCTCTATTTCGCCTATGGCGCGGCCTGTGCGGAGGTCACCATCGATACCTGGACCGGGGAAATGCGGGTGGACCGGGTGGATATCATCCACGATGTGGGCAAATCCTTGAACCCGGCACTGGACATTGGCCAGATCGAGGGCGGCTTTGTTCAAGGCATGGGCTGGCTGACCACCGAGGAACTGGTGTTCGACGATGCGGGCCGCCTGACGACCCATGCTCCTTCCACCTACAAAATTCCCACAGCCTCGGACGTGCCGGAAGACTTCCGTGTCACCCTGTGGGATTCCAAGGGCAACAAGGAGCCTACCATCTACCGTTCCAAAGCCGTTGGCGAACCGCCCTTGATGTTGGCCATCTCTGTCTTTTCGGCCATTACGGACGCTGTGGCCAGCCTGCGTCCAGGGCGGGTCCCGCCGTTGGATGCGCCGGCAACGCCGGAAGCGATCGTGCGTGCCGTACGTGCGATGCGGGAGGTCTAGGCCATGACGATCTGGCGCACCATCTGCGATTGTCTTGAACGCGGTGATTACTGTGCCATGGTCAGCGTTCTGGAGGCGCGCGGTTCCGCCCCCCGCGACCGGGGGGCGCGGATGGTGATTCTCCAAGATGGCGCTTTCACCGGCACCATCGGTGGCGGTGCCCTGGAATGGAAGGCCATGGCGAATGCCAAGACGGCTATCGCCAAGGCCCTAAGGAACAAATCCTTGCCGCCCTTGCGTCAGTCGCAAATGGCGCTGGGACCGGATCTGGGGCAGTGCTGCGGCGGCTCGGTGCGATTGCTGTTGGAAGTGTTCGCGCCGGCCCAGTTACCTGATCTTCAAGCCCTGGCGGCGGCGGAGAGCGAAGGCGCGTTCACTACCCAGGGCCGGATCGGCACTCATTCCGTTGACCGCGTGATCCTCAACGAGGGGGAAGAACCGGAGGCGGGGCTGCTGTGGGAGCAGTTCGGCAGATCGCGGCAAACATTGGCGTTGTTCGGTGCCGGGCATGTGGGCCGGTCCTTGATATTGGCCCTTGCGCCATTGGATTTCCAGGTCGTGTGGATCGACTCTCGTGCCTCAGCATTTCCATCCGCTGTGCCGGGAAACGTTAAGCCTCGGCATGTCTCCGAACCTGCCGCGGTGCTGGACGAATTGCCGGACGGTGCCTTGATTCTGGTCCTGACCCACAGCCACGCCTTGGACTTTGATATCGTCATGGGCGCCCTTGCGGTGAATCGATTCGCCTATGTGGGGCTGATCGGCTCGGACACCAAGCGGGCACGCTTTCGCAGCCGGCTGCACAAGGCCGGCCTGGGCGAAGCCGCCATCGGTCAATTGGTATGCCCCATAGGCATTCCCGGTATCCGCTCCAAGGAACCGGCGGCCATTGCCGCATCCGTTGTTGCGGATTTGCTCTGTCGGGTGGAACAATGGCGGAGCGGCAGGGACGAGGAAGAGCGGGACGGCCTGCTGCGTCTGAGAGGGGGGAGGTGAGCGTGGCGGAAGCAAGCGAGTATCTTCTCGAGGCACGCAATATCGTAAAGGTGTTCGGCGAACTTCGCGCCAATGACGATGTCACACTCTCGCTCAAGCCCGGCGAAATCCATGCTTTGTTGGGGGAAAATGGCGCCGGAAAATCGACCCTGGTCAAGATCATCTATGGCTCCCTGCGGGCCACCTCGGGCCAGATCTATTGGCAGGGTGAACCTGTGACCATTCCTAACCCGGCCGCGGCGCGGGAATTGGGTATCGGCATGGTGTTTCAGCATTTTTCCCTGTTTGATGCCCTGACGGTAGCCGAGAACATCGCCTTGGCCCTGCCGCCGGATGTGAATTTCGCAGACCTGGCCGGCCGCATCGAACAGGTCTCGAACGATTATGGCCTGCCGCTGCGTCCCGATGCCCTGGTGGCGGATCTTTCGGTAGGTGAACGTCAACGGATCGAGATCGTGCGCTGCCTGTTGCAGGAACCGCGCTTGTTGATCATGGATGAGCCCACGGCGGTGTTGACACCGCAGGAGGCGGACCAATTGTTCGTCACCCTGGAACGTCTGGCCGCGGAGGGCTGTGGCGTCCTCTATATTTCCCACCGACTGGAGGAGGTGAAGCGCATCTGCCACGACGCTACCATCCTGCGTCACGGCAAATTGGTGGCCCGGGTCGACCCGCAGCAGGAAACCGCCGCCTCCCTGGCGGCGCTCATGGTGGGGACCGAGGTGGCCGCCGTGAAGGCGGAAAAGGCGGCCGAGCCCGGCGCGCCGCTATTGGAACTGCATAACCTGTCAATGCAGACGGACGATCCCTTTGGCGTGTCCTTGAAGGGCATCGACCTTGCCGTCCATGCCGGCGAGATCGTCGCGGTTGCCGGGGTGGCGGGCAACGGCCAGGGCGAATTTTTCGACGCGGTGTCGGGCGAAGTTACAAGCACGAACAACGAAGCCGTGAAAATCGGTGGGGCGCCCTGCGGCCGGGAGAATATCACCCAGCGTCGCCGTCGGGACGCGGCCTTCGTGCCCGAGGAGCGCATCGGCCATGGCGCGGTGCCGAATTTCGCCCTCTCGGAAAATGTCGTTCTGACCCATCACGCTGTGGGCGAAACCGTGGTGCGCCGCGGTTTCATCAACCGCAATGCGGCCCGGGACGTGAACGCCGAGGTGACAGAGTTGTTTGACGTGCGCAAGGGCACGCCGGATCCGGAGGCGCAGTCCCTTTCGGGCGGCAATCTGCAGAAGTTCGTGGTGGGGCGCGAAATGGCCTTGCGGCCAAAGGTGTTGGTGGTGAACCAACCGACCTGGGGTGTGGATGCGGGCGCGGCGGCGTTGATCCGCCAGGCTCTGATCGATCTGGCGCGGGAAGGCTCCGCCGTGTTGGTGATCAGCCAGGACCTGGATGAGATATTCGAGATCGCCGACCGTATTGCCGTGATCTCTCGCGGCGAGATGTCGGAAGCCTATCCGGCGAATGAACTCAGTCTGGAACAAATTGGCCTGCTTATGGCCGGGGCCCATGAAAAAGGCGCGGAGGCGGGCGCGGCATGAAGATCGTCCTGGAAAAACGCAACGAACAATCCCAGGCCATGGTCTGGCTGTCGCCGGTGCTGGCGCTGGCCATAACGGTGGTGATCGGCGGTTTTATCTTCGCCGGCCTGGGGCTGGATCCTCTCAAAGCGCTCTATATCTATTTCGTGGAGCCCGTGACCAGCCTGTGGTCAATCGAGGAACTGATAGTGAAGGCGGCACCCCTGATTCTGATCGGGGTTGGCCTGTCGGTTTGCTTTACCGCCAACGTTTGGAACATTGGTGCCGAAGGTCAATTGACGGTCGGTGCCATATTCGGCTCCGCCATCCCGATCTATTTCACCGCCTGGCAGTCGCCCCTGGTACTGATCCTGATGCTATTACTGGGCGCTGTTGGCGGGGCTTTATTCGCTGCAATACCGGCCCTGTTGAAGAACCGCTTCGGCGCCAACGAGATCCTCACATCCCTGATGCTGGTTTACGTGGCGCAGCTGCTGCTGGACTGGATCATCCGCGGCCCGTGGAAGGACCCCAAGGGCTTCAACTTTCCGCAATCCGTTTCATTTGAAGGCTGGCAGCTTCTGCCGCTGCTGGGCGAGGGCCGGGTGCACATTGGCGCCATATTTGCCATCGCCGCGGCCGTAATCCTATGGATGATGATGGGCCGCTCCCTGCGCGGGTTCGAAATCCGTGTTATTGGCAGTTCGCCCAGGGCAGGCGCCTTTGCCGGCTTCGCCCAGAAACGGGTGATCTGGTTCTGCTTCCTGCTCTCGGGTGGTTTGGCCGGCCTCGCTGGCATATGCGAGGTAGCCGGCCCCAGCGGACAGTTGCAGCCTGTGATTTCGCCCGGTTATGGCTTTACGGCGATCATCGTCGCCTTCCTGGGCCGGCTCAATCCCATAGGCGTCATCTTCGCCGGCATTCTCTTGGCGATATCCTATCTCGGTGGCGAGGCGGCCCAGGTGGAACTGGGCATTTCCGACAAGATGGCCCAGGTCTTCCAGGGCATGTTGTTGTTCCTGATCCTGGCCTGCGAAACCTTGATCCACTACCGCATCAAAATGGCCCCCCTGGGTGCCGCGGCGAAAGAGGCATAGGAGGCGGCCATGGGTGCACTCGAAGCCGTCATTCTGACCATCATCACCGCCTCGACGCCGTTGCTGCTGGCGGCGATCGGCGAACTGGTGACGGAACGTTCG
Organism: uncultured Rhodospirillaceae bacterium; assembly: GCA_964344935.1. Classification (GTDB taxonomy): domain Bacteria; phylum Pseudomonadota; class Alphaproteobacteria. Next base: position 1,308,411 of record CAYFPL010000001.1, on the reverse strand, counting down.
GGCGTTTTGAACCTGGGCGTGGAAGGTATGATGATCATGGGCGCGGTCTGCGGTTTCGCCGCCGCCTATACTTCCGGCTCCGCCATGCTGGGTGTCGGTGCGGGCCTTGTGGCCGGGGTGGGGATGTCCCTTTTGTTTGCCTTCCTGACCCAGACCCTGATGACCTCCCAAGTCGCAACCGGCCTGTCATTGACGCTCTTGGGGTTGGGCCTCTCGGGCATGATCGGGGAAAGTTTCACCGGCCTGCCTGGCGTCAAGCTGGAGGCCTTGAACATTCCATTTCTGACCGAAATCCCCTTCATCGGGCCGGTGATCTTCGGCCACGACATCCTGGTTTACGGTTCGCTGATCATTACCGGCGGGGTGGCCTATGTGTTGTTCCGCACCCGCCTAGGCCTGATCATCACCGCGGTGGGCGGCAACCATCATTCGGCCCATGCACTGGGCTACAACGTGATCCGCGTTCGTTACGGCTGTATCGCCTTCGGCGGTGCCTGTTCCGGCCTGGCGGGGGCCTATCTCTCCCTGGCCTATACGCCGCAATGGATCGAGAATATGAGCTCTGGGCGCGGTTGGATTGCGTTGGCGCTGGTGGTGTTCTCCACCTGGCTGCCGAAACGGGTCCTGATCGGCGCCTATTTGTTCGGCACGGTCTGGATCATGGGGCTGTACGTACAGGCGCTGGGGGTGGACATCCCCTCGCAGCTGCTCTCGTCGCTGCCCTATCTTGTCACCATCGTCGCGTTGATTATCATTTCCGGCAACAAGACGCTGACCAAGGTCAACACCCCGGCCTGTATCGGCCAACCATTCGCGCCCGAGAGGTAGGGCAAGAACAGCCGCCAATGCTATGCGGACGGCATTGGCGGCCTGAGAACAAGCACCGCGAAACGTTACGAAACTTGTGAGGCAAAAGGAGCAAACAGTGAAAAAACTCATCGGTTCGATCGCGTTGTCCTTGGCGATGGTCTTCGCCATGGGCGCCGCATCCGCCGCCGACAAATTGAAGGTCGGCTTCGTCTACGTCGGCCCCGTCGGCGACCACGGCTGGACCTACCAGCATGATCAAGGCCGCCTGGCCATCGAAAAGGAACTGGGCGACAAGGTAGAGACCATGTTCGTCGAGAAAGTGGCCGAAGGGCCCGATGCGGAACGGGCCATCACCCGCCTGGCACGCCAGGGCGCCGGCCTGATTTTCACCACCTCGTTCGGTTTCATGGACCCGACCATCAAGGTGGCGAAACGCTTCCCCAAGGTGAAGTTCGAACATGCCACCGGCTACAAGCGGGCCAGTAACGTTGCCACCTACAACGCCCGTTTCTATGAAGGCCGCTATATCATCGGTCAGATCGCGGCCAAGATGTCGAAGTCAGGCGTTGCTGGCTATATCGCCTCGTTCCCGATTCCGGAAGTGGTGATGGGTATCAACGCGTTCCTGCTGGGGGCCCAGACCATCAATCCTGACTACAAGTTGAAGGTTGTGTGGGTTAACTCCTGGTTCGATCCGGGCAAGGAAGCGGATGCCGCGAAAGTGCTGATCGGCCAGGGTGCCGACATCATCACCCAGCACACCGACAGCACGGCGCCCTTGCAGATCGCGGCCGAAAAGGGCGCCATGGGATTTGGTCAGGCCTCGGACATGATCAAGTTCGCGCCGAAAGCGCAACTGACGTCCATCGTAGATAACTGGGCACCTTACTATGTGCGCCGCACCAAGATGGTCTTGGATGGGACCTGGAAATCCTCCGATGCCTGGGACGGCTTGTCCGATGGCACGGTGGAGATGGCCGCCTATACCAATATGCCGGCGGATGTCGCCGAGATGGCCAAGAAGACGGAAGCGGCGATCACATCCGGCAAGCTGCATCCCTTTACCGGACCTTTGTACAAGCAGGACGGCAGTCTGTTCCTGGAAGCCGGCAAGGTCATTGATGATGGCACCTTGGCGGGCATGAACTGGTACGTCAAAGGCGTCGACGGCAAGCTGCCGAAGTAAGCGTCCCGATGTTGTGCCGGCCTGGCCTTTGGGTTGGGCCGGCGTGACGCCGTGGAGGGATCTCCCATGCTCGCCTTCGCCGCCGACTGGGCCAACCTGCTGATCCGCTGGGCGCATATGATCGCCGGTATCGGCTGGATCGGCACCTCCTTCTATTTCATTGCCCTGGATCTTTCGCTCAAGAAACGGGCGCAGATGAAAGAGGGTGTGATGGGCACTGCGTGGGAGGTGCATGGCGGCGGCTTCTATCATGTGGAAAAGTACACGGTTGCGCCCAAGGAATTGCCCGGGGATCTGGTCTGGTTCAAGTGGGAGGCCTACCTAACCTGGCTGACCGGTTTCCTGTTGATGGTGGTGCAGTTCTATTTCGATGCCGGGGCCTGGATGATCGATCCATCCGTTATGTCGCTCGAGCCGTGGCAGGCCATATCCATCTCGATCGTCTCAATGGCCGTGGGCTGGTTCGTTTATGACGGTTTGTGCCGTAGTCCCATCGGCCGCAATACCACACTGTTGGCGGTGATCGGCTTCATTTGGGTAATGGCGGCGGCCTATTTCTATACCCAGGTGTTCTCGGGGCGCACCGCCCTGATCCACGTAGGCGCCTTCATCGGCACCATCATGGCGGCGAATGTGTTTGCCATCATCATTCCCAACCAGAAGAAGGTCACCGCCGCCCTATTGGCCGGCGAGGAGCCTGATGCCAAATACGGTGAGATCGGCAAACAGCGTTCGGTCCACAACACCTATCTGACCCTGCCTGTCCTAGTGATGATGGTCTCGGGCCATTATCCCATGCTATCGGGGCATCCCCAGGCCTGGCTGATCGTGGCCTTCGTCATCGTGGGCGGCGCCTGTCTGCGCCATGCTCTGGTCAGCCACGAGGTTGGTGAACCGTTCGCCAAGTACCGCGCCGCATTGCCGGTAATCCTGGTCGCCCTGATTGGCGCCATCTATCTGACCTCGCCGCAACAACGCGACTTCGAGGCCTACGATGTCTCGGATGTGGAGGTGATGCAGATCGTGCAGAAGCACTGCACCATGTGCCATGCCGCCAAGCCGAAATACGAAGGCATCGACGCGCCGCCCAAGAACGTGCTGCTGGAGAACACGGATCAGTTGGCGCGGCACGGCCAGCAGGTGATGCAGTTCACAGTACAGACCCGTGCCATGCCTTTGGGCAACGAAACCGGCATGACCGACGAAGAGCGCCTGAAACTGGGCGCCTGGATCGACAGCCAATAGAGTGCCTCATGGCCTATGCCCTTGCGGAAGTGAACCGGATGTCGGCGCCCGCCTTCGTGGATGCCTTTGGCGATGTGGCGGAACATTCGCCATGGGTCGCGGAGCAGGCGGCCGCCACACGGCCGTTCACTGACCGCGAGGACCTGATCGAGAAATTCGGCGGCGCTCTGTGGGCGGCAGACCGGGACCGGCAACTGGCCGTCTTGCGGGCCCATCCCGACCTGGCGGGCAAAGCGGCCGTGGCCGGCGAACTGACAGAAGACTCGCGAAGCGAACAGGCGGGTGCCGGATTGGACAGGCTGACCGCGGAAGAATTCCGGCGTTTTACGGACCTCAATGACCGCTACAAGGCCAAGTTCGACTTTCCCTTCATCTTCGCCGTCAAAGGCGCCACCAAGGAGATGATCCTGGCATCATTCGAGGAACGCATCGGCGCTGACCGGGAGACGGAATTCGCCAATGCCCTGGACAATGTTTGCCGCATCTTCCGCTTTCGCATCGAGGATCGGGTATCGGCATGACCAATTCATGCGTAATCCGCGGCCGCACCCTCAGTTTCGCGGACGACCCGCGCCTTGGGGGCGGCATCATCACCCACGATGACGGTGCCGTGGTCATCGGGGAAGGGGGCCGCATCGCCTGGTCGGGCGCGTTTGCAGAACTGCCCGCGGATCATACCGGGATCAAGGTGCATGACCATTCCAGAAAGATCGTCATGCCGGGCTTCATCGATGCCCATGTACATTTCCCGCAGCACCGTATGATCGCCGCGCCGGCCAAGGACCTGCTGGAATGGCTCAACCGCTTCGCTTTCCACGAAGAGGCGCAATATGGCGACGAAGCCTTCGCCACCGCCGCAGCGGAACCGTTTCTGGACAAGTTGGTCGCGCACGGCACCACTTCCGCCCTGGCGTTTTCCTCGGTCCACAAGGGGGCCGCCGATTGTCTGTTCCAGGCGGCGCAGAAACGCGGCATGGCCCTGATCACCGGCAAGACCATGATGGACCGCAATGCCCCGGAGGCCGTCCTAGATACGGCGGAGAGCAGTGCGATGGATAGCGCCGACCTGATCGGCAAATGGCACGGCACTGACCGTCTGCGTTATGCAATTACAGTGCGTTTCGCCGTTACCTCTACGGAAGAGCAGATGCAAAAGGCCGGCGAATTGTACCGTGCCCATCCGGATTGTTTGATGCATACGCACATTTCCGAAAGCGCCGGCGAAATCGAATTCGTTAGGCGACAGTTTCCCTGGTCGCAGGACTATGCGGACGTATACGACCGTTTCGGCCTTCTGGGCCCTTGCTCGGTCTTCGCCCATGGCATCCACCTTTCCGAGCGGGAATGCCAGGCCCTGCACGATGCCGGCGCATCGGTGGTGCATTGCCCGACCTCGAACAATTTCCTCGGCTCCGGACTGTTTGACATTGGCCACCTGCGCGCGCCGGAACGGCCGGTGAAAGTGGGTGTGGCGACGGATGTCGCAGGGGGTACAAGCTATTCCATGCTGCAAACCCTAGGCGAAGCCTACAAGGTGGCTATGTTGAAAGGGCGCAAACTGACCGCCTTCGATGGCTTCTACTTGGCCACGCTTGGGAATGCCAGGGCACTGGGCCTTGAGGGCGAGATCGGGACGCTGCAGTCCGGCGCCTTTGGCGACATCGTGGTTCTGGACCCGGAGGCGACGGAGGTTCTGGCGGCCCGCAACGAGTTGTCCGAGACTCTTGAGGATACCCTGTTCGCTCTAATGATGTTGGGCGACGACCGGGCCGTCGGCGCCGTCTATATCAAAGGGGAGAGGCAATGAGTGATTATCCCAGGGATATGGTCGGCTATGGCCCCACGCCGCCGCAGGCTGACTGGCCCGACGGTGCCAAACTGGCGGTGCAGTTTGTGATCAACTACGAAGAGGGTGGTGAAAACAACATTCTGCATGGCGACGCGGCCTCGGAAGCCTTCCTCTCCGAAATCGTTGGCGCGCAGCCCTGGGCGGGGCAGCGCCATATGAATATGGAAAGCATTTACGAGTACGGCAGCCGGGTGGGGATATGGCGCCTGTTGGATCTATTCAACAGCCGCGAAGTGCCATTGACGATCTTTGCCGTTGCGATGGCTTTAGCCCGCAATCCGGCGGTGGCGGAGGCCGCGATGGCCAAAGGACACGAGATCTGCAGCCACGGCTACCGTTGGATCGATTATCGTGATGTACCCCTGGATTTGGAGCGCGAACACCTTCACAAAGCCATTGAGATCATCAAGGGCCTGACGGGCGAGCGGCCCCTGGGCTGGTATACGGGTCGCACCAGCGAAAATACCCGGGCCTTGGTAGCGGAAGAAGGCGGCTTCCTCTATGACGCCGACGATTACAGCGACGATCTGCCGTTCTGGACCAAGGTCGGCGACAGGGACCACTTGGTGGTGCCATATACCCTGGATGCCAACGACATGCGCTTCGCCACGCCCCAGGGCTTCAACGCGGGCGATCAGTTCTTCAATTATTTGCGGGATGCATTTGACGTCTTGCTGGCCGAAGGCGAAAGGACGCCGCGCATGATGTCAGTTGGCCTGCATTGCCGCCTGGTGGGGCGGCCTGGCCGTATCGCCGCCTTGGCCCGGTTCATCGACCACGCTCAAGCCCATGACGGCGTATGGTTCGCACGGCGCATCGATATCGCCCGTCATTGGCGAAGCCATCATCCAGCGAAAGGAGTTGAAAAATGAACAATGAAGAGATGCTGGACCTGATGAAGCAGTTTCGGCGGGCCTATGCCAAGGCCGACCGCGAAGGTTTGGCCGCTGCCACCACCGATGATTTCGAATGGCACATGCACTATGGCGAGCCTGGCAGCGACAGTCCCACCGGGAAAGTGTTGAAAGGCATCGACGCGGTGATGGAAGAGATCGCCTGGCGCCAGGCTAATTGGACCAATGTCAGCTATGAGAACATGGTGGAGCGTCCCGCAGGGGATGTGATCCTGCAGATGTTCACTACAAAGGGCACCGACGAGAACGGCAAGGATTATCACCTTAACGTGGTTGACGTTTACCCGGTCCGCGACGGCCGGATTTACCGTAAGGATACTTATTGGAAAGGCGTCAAATAGTTACCAACCGAGGCTCTCGCGGACGCCGGCGATAATATCCATGTGCCGTTCGTTGTCGCCCGCGAAGCGCAGCACCAGGTGGCTGGCGCCGGCATCGGCATAACCCTTCAGCCATTCGGCAGCGGCCTCCGCTGGGCCGGCGAAACAGGCCTGCCACTTGGTCAGAACCGAGGCAGCGACCCCATAATATTCTTCCAGGTAGGTATTAATCTGGTCTTGCGCCTTTGCGGCGTCGTCATCGATGACCATGGTCAGATACAGGGCGCCTGTCAGGTCCGCTGGATTGCGGCCTGCGTCCCTGGCCGCATCCTTGACTGTTTGCCATTGCTCGGCCCAGCCAGCGGCATCGGGGCCGGTGGGGAACCAGCCGTCGAAATTCTTGCCGGCACGGATCAAGCCAGCCGGTGCGGAACCGCCGCCCCAAATGGGTGGACCGCCGGGACGATGCGGTGTGGGCGCCAGCACGCCCTGTTGCACCGGCCAGCGACCGTCCCAGTCAACCGGCTCCCCGCGCCAAAGTGCCTTGGCCAGGCGCAGGCCTTCCATCATGCGTCCCACCCGTTTTTCGAACGGCACCCCGACGGACGCGAACTCGGCCCTGATATTCGGCACATCACCCGCGATGCCCACGCCCAGGATCACCCGGCCCTGGCTGATCTGGTCGAGGGTGGCAAACTGATGCGCCAGCAGGACGGGATTGCGCAGCGCAGGCAACAGTACTGCCGTGCCCAGTTCCACTTTGTTGGTCCGCGCTGCGATGGCCGCGAGCATGGTGATGGGGTCGTGGCGGGGCCGGGCCAGGACGGAGTCGCCGATCCAGACGGAATCGAAGCCCAGATCTTCTGCCCGGCTGGCCAGATCCAAGATCGGTGCCGCCTCCGGCTGGCCACGCATGACCCGTTCGCGGGTGGGCAGCAGGTATCCAAGCCGCATGCTCATGATTTGATCTCCTCCAAGATTCTGTCGATGAAGACGTCCGCGGCGCCGAGATAAGTTCTTGGGTCGCGCAGTTTCTCCCAATCAACCGGTGCCGTGGTGCGGCCGGCCAGGATTTGGAACATATCCCGCGTCCCTGTTGCCTCCGTCAAGGCCGCTTTCACCAATGCCTGGGCCTCTGCTTTCGTCATGTGTTCGCTCAAGGCGAAGACGGCGGCCTCCGCCAGCAAGGACGGGCCGCAGTTTGACTGCATACGCTCCGCGTCCACATGCAGGTTGCGGGCGATATCCAGGGAATGGCGCAAAGCGGCGGCGCTGGTGCGGACCATTTGCGGCAGGGCCAGCCATTCCATGGTCCAGGCTACGCCATCCCGTTCGTGAGCATGTAAGGCGGCGTGCTGCATATTGGCAGCCAGCCCCACATTGTGGCGGGACAGTGCGACCACGGCCTCCGCCAGAACCGGGTTGGCCTTTTGCGGCATGGTGGAGGAACCGCCTGCGCCTTCGATGCGGACCTCGCCCACCTCCGACTGCGCCATTCGCAGGATATCATCCGCTGCCTTGCCCAAGCTGCCACTGGTCATGGATAGCCAGTTGGCCAGGTCCATAAAGCCGTCGCGCTGATTGTGCCAGGGCATGATGGGGAACGGCAGCTCCAGTTCAGCGGCCAGGGCCTCCACAACGGCCGGGCCCCGGTCACCCAATGCCGCCAGGGTGCCGCCGGCGCCGCCGAACTGCAGCATCAGGCCATCCTTCTGAAGGGCTTCCAAGCGGCGTCTATGCCGCAACAGAGGCGCAATCCAGCCCGCTGCCTTCAGGCCAAATGTGGTGGGTACGGCCTGTTGGTTGCGGGTGCGGGCGGCCATGACGGTGGCGCGGTGGCGGTCGGCCAATTCGCCCCAGACCCCGATCAGTTCGTCGAGACGGCCCGCAAGCAGGTCCAAAGCGACCCGAAACAGCAGAACCAAGGCGGTGTCGACAATGTCCTGGGAGGTGGCGCCCCAATGCACATAGCCGCCATGAGCCTCGCCCACACCAGCACGCAATTGTGCGACAAAGTCCGTTATGGGGACGCCGTCCTTGACCGTGGCCAGGCCCAATGCGGGGATATCTACGTCCAGGCTGGTGGCCGTTTCGACGATGCGATCCGCAGCCTCCGCCGGAATGATGCCCAGGCGACCCTGTACGCGGGCCAGGGACGCTTCCACCTCCAGCATGGCGGCCACAAGTGCCGCATCGGAGATCAAAGCCTCCGTATCAGGGTCCTGCAGGTAAGCATCCAGTATCATCGGCCTCAGGCGTCGAAAAACACGGTTTCCCTGTCACCCTGCATGTGGATGTCGAAACGGTAGGTATTGCCGTCTTCTCGATGGGCGATCAGGCTGCCGCGGCGGTCTTCATCAACCAGGTTCAGGACAGGGTCGTCGCTGTTGGCTGCTGCTTCGTCAGAAAAGTAGATGCGGGTATAGACGTGGTTCAACAAACCCCGCATGAACAGGACCACGGTGATATGGGGCGCCTGGCCGTCGCCGATGGCGCCCGGCTTGACCGTCTCGAACTCGTAGAAATTGCCATCCCGGGTTCCGGTTCCGACCCGGGCGAAACCGCCAAAACCGGTGTTGGTGCTCCTTTGGTCGGCGGGATGGGCGTAGCGGCCCTGGCTGTCGGCCTGCCACAGTTCCAACACAGCGTCCCGCACGGTATCGCCATTGCCATCGAATACCTGGCCCCGGATGATGATCGGCTCGGCGCCGTCCTCCCTCAGGCTGTTGCCGGCGAGCTGTTTGTAGTCGTAGCCGTATTGCTCTGGCGTCAGGCCATAGGCGAAGTATGGGCCCACCGTCTGCGAGGGGGTCTGTTTCGGCGCCATGCTCACGTCTCCATGGGCGTGGCGACGCGGCCGCGCAGACAGATGTTGAATTCATAACCCAGCGCCCATTCCGGCTCGGACAGCTCAATGGACAACTTCGAAACCAACAGGTCACGGGTGGCGGCCGGCGTGGCATTGAAGATGGGATCCAGCTCCAGCAGCGGATCGCCGGGGAAATACATCTGGGTGATCAACCTAGTCAGGATCGAAGGGCCGAACAGGGAAAAATGGATATGGTTGGGCCGCCAGGCGTTGAAGTGATTGCCCCAAGGATAGGCGCCCGGCTTGATGGTGATGAAACGATATCGGCCCTCGTCATCGGTCACACAGCGGCCCGCGCCCAGGAAGTTCGGATCGATGGGGGCATCGTGCTGGTCGTCGGCATGGTTGTAACGTCCCGCCGCGTTCGGCTGCCAAACCTCGAGCAGGATATTGGGCACCGGGCGCCCGTCTTCGTCCGTCATCTTGCCCGCTACGATAATGCGCTCGCCATTTGGTTCACCGTTCTTCGCGGCCGACTTGGTCAGGTCGTGATCCAGCGGTCCGACCGCGTCCTGGCCATAGACCGGCCCGGTTAGTTCAGACAGGTTCTGGGGCAGGATCACCAGGGGCTTGGTCGGTGCCCGCAGCGGCGTTGATTTGTACTCCGGTGCGAGATAGGGGGGATGGCTCTGCCAATCCCGTGGTGCGTAATTCCCGGGCTCAGCCATGGCACTGCGCCTATTCGGCGGACGAAAGAATGTGGATAACGCGGCTTTCCAAAAGATCGCCCACTTTTTCCGCGTAGGCCTTCATGTGCGGTGCCACGGCATGGGCGCCCAGTGCTTCCTTGCTTTCCCACTTCTCGATGACAACAAATGTGTCGGGACCGAATTCGGTCTGAAAACTGCCCATGCCTTCCGTATCGATATGAGGGGCATATTCGATGCAGCCGTCCTCGGCCCGTACGGCGGCAAGGTTGTTTCGGAACGCGGCCAGGACCTCGTCACGCTTGCCCGGTTTGGTGGTTATGACAGCGACGACACTTACAACGCTCATGGCGGTCTCTCCCTGATTTTCAGATTGGCTATTATTAGCCGCCCGGCGCGAACGTGGCCAGGGCCTTCCAATCGGGCGAGTTGCCGCCGTCGGGGTCGAAGGGCTGGATAGCCACGTGATCGGCGCCGGCATCGAAATGTTCCTGCAGCCGGGCGCGGATGGTGTCTTCGTTGCCCCAGGCGACCATGGCGTCGAGGAACCGGTCGCTGCCCCGGCCTGACAGTTCATCCTCCGAAAATCCCAGGCTCAGCCAGCAGTTTCGGTAGTTAGGTAGGCCCAGATACATTTGCAGCTGCGCGGCGGCGACATCGCGGGCTTTGGCGGCATCGTCCGTCAGACAGATCTTTTGTTCCACGCACAGGGCCTTGCCGGGGCTAAGTATTTCCCGCGCCCGTTGGGTATGTTCCGGCGTGACGTTATAGGGAAGGGCGCCATCCGCCATTTCCGCCGAAAGGGCCAGCATATTCGGCCCAAGTGCCGCCAGGACGACCTGGCGTTTATCCGCCTTTATCTGCACAGGCGCTGCTTCCATGGCAGCCAGATAGGCGCGCATGGTGGTGACCGGTTTGCCATAGGCGTGACCGCGGGCCCCTTCCACGATGGGAATGTGCGAGACGCCAAGGCCGAGAATGAACCGTCCATCGTGCAGGCTGTTCAGGGTGTTGTGACCCTGTATGGCCGCCGAAGGGTCGCGCACATAGATATTGGCGATGCCGGTCGCCACGTTCAGCTTCGTCGTCCGGCCCAATAGGTATCCGCCCATGGCCATTGCCTCATAGGCCATGGCCTCCGGATACCATAAAGTGTCATAGCCGCCTGCCTCGGTCTCCTGCGCCAGGCGCGTAATCTCTTCCCGGGGCATCCTGTTGGGGGCGTACCAGACGCCCCATTTTCCAGCCAGCATTTGCCGTAAGTCCTTGCGTCTATTCGGCCGCGGCCTGGGCCGGTCCCATGCCAAGTGTCGGAAGGCCGCTGTCAAACTTCGTCAGCACCTCTCCCGGCGCGGGCACATCCAGATAATGCGTGCCGTCGAACACCTGCACGCCGTTGACCCAGGTGCCCTTCAGTCCCGGCGCCCGGCGCAACAATCTCTCACCACCGGCCGGCAGGTCGAAATGCCGTTCCATCTTTGTGATCCCGATGGTCTCGGGATCGAACAGGATCATGTCGGCCCAGGCCCCTGGCGTCAGTTGTCCCCGGTCGATGATGCCGTATGTATCCGCCGGGTCGGAAGTGACCTTGCGGATGGCTGTGGGCAGGTCGAACAGGCCCTTTTCACGGGTCCAATGTCCGAACAAGTGCATGGCGTAGCCTGCATCGCACAATAGCGAATTGTGCGCGCCGGCGTCTGACAGACTAATCAGGGTGCCATCGTTGACCAACAGGGGGGCGACGCCGTCTTCTTCCATATTCAAGAGATAGAAGGTGTATTTGGTGGCGAAATCCTCTTCCAGGCCAAGGTCCAGGAACAGATCAAAGGGATCCACCCCCCGTTCGGCGGCGACCTCCGCCACGGTGCGTCCTTCCAGATCCTTGTTCTTGTCCAGCCCGGTTATGGTGATAGGCACCCAGTCCCAGCGGCCCTTGAAGACATGCTGGCTGTCATCGGACTTCAAAGTCTGGCGGAAGGCATCGCGGAAGCCGGGATCGGAAAAGATCTGCCGCAATTCGCCATGATCCTCCGTGGCCGGCCAGTGTTCCATGGCTTTCAGGATATAGGCCTTGTCCAGAGTGAAACTTAGGCTCAAGGGCTGGCAGGAGCCCTGGGTGTAGACCGGCAGGCCGCGGTGCCGGGCATCTTCCGCCTGGGCCATGATATTGCTGGCGCGGTCCGGTTGGTGAGCGAAATGGAACATAGGCGCATAGAAGCCGGGCCGCCCGCTTATGCGGGTCAATTCCTCGAGGAAGGGAATGCCGTGCTTCTCGCCAAAGGTGGCCATGAAGACGCCGTGGTCATAGTCCGCCATGACCGCGGCTAGGCTGCGAAATTCATCATCATCGGCCAGCCGCGAGGCGATCGGGATGCCGCCCGCGCCCCGGTGGTTCTCATTGCTGGATGAACCCAGGCCGATGGCGCCCGCATCCATGGCCTCGCGGAAGAGCGCCGTAATCTGCGCCAGCTCCGCGTCTGTTGCGGCCCGCTCGGAACTTTCATCGCCCATAACCACTGTGCGGAACACGGTGTGCGAGGCCAGTACCGCAACATTGGGATAGACGCCCTTTTGTTTCAGCAGATCGAGATAGTCGCCGAAACTTTCGTAGTTCGTATCCACACCGGCCTTCAGGGATGTGAGAGACATCCCCTCGACCTCTGCCAGGTTGGCCAGGATGGCCTCCCGGTGGGCGGCCGGTGCCGGGGCGATACCGAAACCGCAATTTCCCACAACCACCGTTGTCACGCCCAGGGCGCCGGCCGGCGAGGCGGTCTGGTCCCAGGTCAGTTGCGCATCGTAATGGGTATGCAGATCGATCACGCCGGGGGCAAGGACGTCACCGTTCGCATCGAACTCGGCTGCACTGTCGCCTGTGACCTGGCCCACATCTGTGACGCGGCCGTCCTTGACCGCCAGATCGCCTTCGATCAAAGGACTGCCCAGACCATCTGCGATCCGGGCGTTGCGGATGATCAAATCTAGCATGATGTTTCCTCGTGCTTGTTGTTTGGCTTATATGATGGGCATCTCTATCAGGGGCCGCAAGTCAAAGCGACGGGTGCAGGGCCCGGACCAATGACCGCATTTTGTGTAAGGGACAATAAATCAAGAGTGGGGAGACATCCATGAGCGTGGAAAAATTGCTGTTCGAGGTGAGTAATCATGTTGCCACCATCACCCTGAACCGGCCCGAGGCCATGAACGCCCTGGCTGGGGATATGCGGGATATTCTCTTGGACAAACTGACCGCCTGTGCCGATGACCCAGGTGTGCGGTGTGTCGTTATCACCGGTGCCGGCCGGGCCTTTTGCGCCGGCGGCGATATCGCGGCCATGGCGCAATGGCAGCAGGATAACGATGCCAGCGTTCTGGAAAGCCATCTAGATACGGTGGAAAAGGTGGTTGGGCTGTTGCGTACATTGCCCCAGCCCGTAATCGCCGCCGTTAACGGCCCCGCCGCTGGCGGCGGCATGAACCTGGCCCTGGCCTGCGACATACGCCTGGGCTGCGAGAAGACCCTGTTTTCGGAGAGCTTTGTCAAGATCGGTTTGGTCCCCGACTGGGGCGGCTTCGAAACGCTGACCCGATTGGTGGGCGCAGCCAAAGCCATGGAGCTGATGATGACCGGCGACCGCATCGGGGCGGAGGAGGCCTATCGCCTTGGCCTTCTAAACCAGCTCTGGCCGCTTGAGGGCTTCGGTGAACAAGTCCACGCCTTCGCCGAACGCCTGGCTGCCGGACCGCCGCAGGCCCTGGCGGCGATCAAGCGGGGAGTCTATGGCGCTATGGGCGCCAGCCTGGGTGATGCCCTTGCATTCGAGCGCCAAACGCAAACCGGATTGATCCTTTCCGACGATGCCCGCGAAGGCATGCGTGCCTTCCTCGAAAAGCGTCAGCCAAGATTTGGCGGCTAGTCGGCGGCGTACTCAAGCAGCAGGTCCTTGGCGTCCACAGACATGCCGGATTTCACCGAGATGGCGGCGATGGTCCCGGACCGAGCGGCGCGGATCGCGGTCTCCATTTTCATGGCTTCGATGTTCAGCAACAGATCTCCCACCTCCACGGCCTGACCGGTATTAACGGCGATTGTGCCGACGACGCCCGGCATCGGTGCGGGGACGTGGTTGGGGTTGTTGTCATCTGCCTGGGGATGTCGTTCCACATTGGCGGCGACCTGCCGGTTGACGATGCGAATTGTGCGGGGCTGTCCGTTTAGTTCAAAGAAGACACGCACATAGCCATCTTCATCGACCTCGCCCATGGCCTGCAGACGGATCACCAGGCTCTTGCCGGCTTCCAGATCCACGGTGACTTCTTCGTCCGGTTGCATGCCATAAAAGAAGGTGGGGGTCGGCAACACGTCAACGGGCCCGTACTCGCGTCGGTGCGCGGCATAGGCAGTGAAGACATCCGGATACATAAGGTAGGAATTGAACTCCTCCTCCGATATGTGCCGCGCCACCTTTTTCTCCGCCTCGCGGCGCAAGGCAACGAGGTCTGCCGGCGGCAGGTTGGCGCCGGGCCGCTCTGTCAGGGCAGTCTCGCCAGCCAGGACCTTGGCCTGTAACGTCTCCGGGAAGCCGCCAGGCGGTTGGCCCAATTCGCCGCGGAAATAGGAACGCACGGATTCGGGAAAGGCAATCTCCTTATCCGGGTTTTCCACGTCCGCCCGGCTTAGATCAGCGCTGACCATCGACAGGGCCATATCGCCCACCATCTTGGACGACGGCGTCACCTTGACGATGTCGCCCAGCATGTCATTGACCTCGGCATAGGCCCGCGCCACTTCATGCCAGCGTTCCTCCAGGCCCAGGGCACGGGCCTGTTCCTTCAGGTTAGTGAACTGCCCCCCGGGCATTTCGTGGAGATAAACTTCCGAGGCGCCGAACCGCAGGTCGCTTTCGAAGGCGGCGTACTGTGCCCGCACGCCTTCCCAATAATCCGAGAAAGCACGGATCTGACCGGCATCCAGGCCTGGATCGCGCCCGCCGCCGCGCAGGGCGCCGGCAACGGAACCCAGGTTAGGTTGGGACGTGAGGCCGGAAAGGGAATCCATCGACAGGTCGGCGGCATCCACGCCCGCCTCCGCCGCCGCCAGCACGCTGGCCGCCGCGATACCGGACGTATCATGGGTATGGAAGTGCACCGGCAGGCCGGTCTCCTCCTTCAGCACCTTGACCAACTTGGCGATGGCGTCCGGCCTGGCCAGCCCCGCCATGTCCTTGATGCCGATGATGTGGCTGCCCGCCGCTGCCAGTTCCCGCGCCATTGTGGTGTAGTAGTTCAAATCGTATTTGTCGCGGTCCGGATCCAGCATATCGCCGGTGTAGCAGATGGCGCCTTCCAGCAGCTTGCCGGACTCCAGCACCGCATCCATGGCCACGCGCATATTTTCCACCCAGTTCAGGCTGTCGAACACCCGAAACAGATCCATGCCGCTGTCGGCGGCTTGTTGGACGAAGGTTCGTACCACGTTGTCGGGATAGGTGGTGTAGCCGACACCGTTGGCCCCACGCAGAAGCATTTGCAGCAGGATGTTCGGCACCCGTGCGCGGATCCGGCGCAGGCGCTCCCAGGGGCATTCGTTCAGGAACCGCATGGCAACATCGAACGTGGCCCCACCCCAGCATTCGAGAGAGAATAGTTCCGGCAGATTGTGGGCATAAGCGTCGGCAGCCCGAACGATGTCGTAACTGCGCATGCGGGTCGCCAGCAGCGATTGATGGGCATCGCGCATGGTGGTGTCGGTCAACAGCAAGCGGTCCTGGGCCAGCATCCAGGCGGCGAATTTCTCCGCGCCCATCCGATCCAAAAGTTGCTTTGTCCCCTCTGGCGGTGTCTCCGTCAGATGTTCGGGCAGCAGCGGTGTCCGATCGGTATTGGGTTCGGGCCGCCCGGCGACCTCGTCATTGCCGTTGACGGTGACGTTGGCGATGAAGCGCAACAGACGCGTCGCCCGGTCCCGGCGATGGCTGAGTTTGAACAGCTCCGGTGTCTCGTCAATGAAACGGGTTGTGTACTCAGCGGCCCTGAACTTCGGATGGTTGATCAGCCCTTCGACGAAGGTCAGATTGGTGGTGACGCCGCGAATGCGGAACTCTCGCAGGGCTCGGTCCATGCGGGCAATGGCCTCTTCCGGCGTGGGCGCCCAGGCGGTCACCTTCTCCAGCAGGCTGTCATAGTGGCGGGTGATGACGGCGCCGGAATAGGCGGTGCCGCCATCTAGGCGGATGCCGAAGCCATTGGCGCCGCGATAGGCGGTAATTCGGCCATAGTCGGGGACGAAATTCTCTTCCGGGTCTTCGGTCGTGACGCGGCACTGCAGGGCGTGGCCGCGCAATCGGATATCGTCCTGGGCCGGCACGCCGGAGGCGGCGACGTCGCCGATCTTGGCGCCGCCCGCAATGCGGATTTGTGCCTTGACGATGTCGATGCCGGTGACCTCCTCCGTCACCGTATGTTCCACCTGGATGCGCGGATTGACTTCTATGAAATAGAATTCACCGCTGTCCGCATCCATCAGGAACTCGGCTGTACCCGCATTGACATAGCCTGACTCCCGGGCCAGACGCAGGGCAGCCTGGCACAACTCTTCCCGACGCTGGTCATCCAGGAATGGGGCGGGCGCGCGTTCCACCACTTTCTGATTGCGCCGTTGGACGGAGCAATCCCGCTCGAACAAATGCACCACATTGCCGTGGTGATCGCCCAACAACTGCACTTCGACGTGACGGGCCCGGCGCACCAGTTTCTCAAGGTAGACCTCGCCGTTGCCAAAGGCCGCCTGCGCCTCCCGCCGTCCGGATTCCACTTCCGCTTCAAGCTCGCTTTCGCTTTCGATCACCCGCATACCGCGCCCGCCCCCGCCCCAGGACGCCTTCAACATGACGGGGTAGCCGACTTCAGTGGCAAGGCTGCGAACCTCATCCATATCGTCGGGAAGGGGGCCGGTTGCCGGCATGACCGGCGTACCGGCTGCAACGGCAACCCGGCGGGCTGAAACCTTGTTTCCCAGACGACGCATGATCTCCGGCGTCGGGCCGACGAAAACGATCCCCGCCTCCGCACAGGCTTCGGCGAAATCAGGGTTCTCTGATAGGAAGCCGTAACCGGGATGAATGGCATCCGCGCGGGCTTGTTTGGCGACGCGGATCATTTCCTCGATCGAAAGATAGGCCCTGATGGCGCCAAGGCCTTGGCCGATCAAATAGGCCTCGTCCGCCTTAAAACGGTGCAGGGCCAGCTTGTCTTCTTCGGCAAAGACGGCCACTGTCCCTAGTCCCAGTTCGTTGGCGGCGCGCAGCACGCGGATGGCGATCTCGCCCCGGTTCGCCACCATGATTTTGGAGATTTTGCGCTTCTGGATCATGACCGGGCTCCTAGGTGCTGCTAAGAGAACATTGTCCCCTTAATTTTGCTGATAGAACAAGTGATGCCGTCATGAAAATCCAATCCCTGCAGACCTTCGTCGTCGGCAATCCGCCGCCTGGCTTCGGCGGGCGCTATTTCATCTTCCTGAAGTTGGAGACTGACAACGGTATCAGCGGGCTCGGCGAGGTCTATGGCGCCACCTTTGGGCCGGCGGCCATGGTCGCCATGATCGATGACGTCTTTGCCCGCCATGTGGAAGGACACGACCCCTTTGGGATCGAGGCCTTGTGGCGGCGCGTCTATGGCGCGGGTTATACATTGCGGCCGGATGTCTCGCTCATGGGTGTTCTGAGCGGTCTGGAGATGGCCTGCTGGGACATCGTTGGCAAGGCGGTTGAACAGCCGGTCTATAACCTGCTGGGCGGCAAGGTGCATGAACGTTTGCGCAGCTATACCTATATCTATCCCGCCGACGGTCCCGTGTATCCCGACCCAGCCGACGGCGCGAATGTCTATGACGACCCGGACCTGGCGGCGGCGCGGGCGGCCGAATATCTGGCTATGGGCTTCACGGCCCTGAAGTTCGATCCCGCTGGGCCTTATACGGTCTATGACGGACATCAGCCAAGTTTGCCCGACTTGGAGCGATCGGAGCTCTTTTGCCGCCGCCTGCGAGAGGCCGTGGGCGATCGGGCGGATCTACTGTTCGGCACCCACGGCCAGTTCACCGTGTCTGGCGCGAAACGCATGGCCCGCCGCCTGGCGGACTATGAGCCGTTGTGGTTCGAGGAGCCGGTGCCGCCCGACAATCCCCAGGCCATGGCACAGGTGGCCCAGGCTACTTCCATCCCCATCGCCACTGGAGAGCGCCTGACCACCAAGTACGAATTCGCCCAAGTGCTGCAGGCGGAAGCGGCATCCATCCTACAAATGAACCTGGGCCGGGTCGGCGGCCTGCTCGAAGCGAAAAAGATCGCAGGGATGGCGGAAACTCATCAGGCCCAGATCGCGCCACACCTCTACTGCGGTCCGGTGGTGGGGGCGGCCAATATCCAGATCGCGGCCTGCTCGCCAAATTTCCTGATCCTGGAAGGCATCGAACGCTGGGATGGCTTTCACGCTGAGATCCTGAAGACACCGATCCAGTGGCAAGACGGCTATGTCATCCCGCCGACTGCTCCAGGCTTGGGCGTCGAATTGGATGAAGTGGTGGCCCTCGCCCACCCCTACGATGGCGAGAAGCTGCATTTGGAAATGGGCGCGGAGCCGCCTTAGGCGCCGTCGATCTGCCGCTTTACTTCCGCCAAAGGAATGCTCTGTGGTTCACCACCCCTGGCCGCCAGGTCGTTGGCCAGGTGCTGCAGGATTAGGTTGGCGGGGGTGGGGATGCCGTGCAGTCGGCCCAGAAGAACAATTTCGCCATTCAGGAAGTCCGCCTCGATATTGCCGGTGCCCCGGGCCAGGCTCTGCCACGACGAGCCGGCGACCCGTTCCTGCCCAGCGACGGCCGCCGATTTCATCAGATCACCGCGACGGGCCCGCTCTTCCTCCTGGCTGGCGCAGTCGATGCCCGCGGCTTCGAACACCGCCTCGGCTTCCGCCCGCAACTGGGCCCGGATTGCCTTTGTCTCTTCTCCCGGCGGGGCGACGGCAGAAAGGGCGTTGCCAAGGTTCATGATCAGCTTGCCGTATTTGAAACGCATCACCGTTGCGTTGGGCCGGGCGGAGAAGCCGTTGCTGTCCAGGGCGGCCGTCACCTCCTCCACCAGATTGGAACTGCCCGTGGGATAAACGCTCGCGTCCAGCACCCCGATTGTGGCGGCGGCGTGTGTCACCACTGTGCCCGGTTCCAGTTGCGTGGCAGGCAAATAGACCATTTGGGCATGCACGTTTCGAAAACGGCGGGCCGCCATACGCTCGTTCGCCACCCCGTTCTGGCAGCAGAACAGGGGAATGCCGTCGCCTGCAGCGGCGCGCAGATCGTCCAGGGCATCCCGGGTGTGCTGGGTCTTCATGGTCAGGATGACCACGTCATCTTCGCGGAAGTCGATCTCTCTGGGATGGCCCACGGCGTCAATAGGCAGCGTCACGTCTTGATGTGGCGTGCGGTAGTGCAGTCCTTTGTCCTGAATAGCCTTGAGGTGGTCGCCCCTGGCAATCAACAGCGTATCGATGCCGCCCTGGAACAATTGCGCGCCGATAACGCCGCCGATGCCGCCGGCACCATAGATGATGATCCGCATATTCGACCCCCTGCTCGCGAAGGATGTTACACTAAATGCCAAGCCGACAAGGGAGGAAAGCGCATGGCGGACGACCGCTATGAAATATTTGCCATCAAGTATGGCGAGCGTATGGGGGAGCGCGGCACCATGTTCGTGCATGGCGATCCCCATGATGCGCCGATGGCCATGGACTACTTCATCTGGGTCCTTCGCAACGAGCAGCGCACGATCGTGGTCGACGTAGGCTACGGCCGCGAGGAAGGCGAGCGCCGGGGTCGGACATATTTGCGTTCGCCAACGGAAGGCTTGGCCATGCTGGATATCGACGCCGCCGAAATCGAGGATGTGATCATCACCCATATGCATTACGACCATGCCGGCAATTTGGAGCAGTTTCCCAAGGCGCGGTTTCACATCCAGGATGCGGAAATGTCGCTTGTGACCGGCCGGGCCATGACCCACCCGGCCCTGCGCCATTCCTTCCGCCTGGACGATGTCATCGACATGGTCCGCCTAATCTACGGGGATCGGGTGGTGTTCCACGACGGCGAAGACGAGATCGCCCCGGGTGTAAGCGTGCATCATTTGCCGGGCCACACCCGCGGCATGCAGGCGGTCCGCGCCGGCAGTCCGCGTGGACCGGTCGTCCTGGCTTCCGACGTGGCCCACTATTACGAGAGCTTCGAACAGGAGACACCGTTCCTGACTCACGAAGATCTTTTCCAGATGCTGGAAAGCCACCGCAATCTGCGCAGTTTGGCCAAGGACAATGCCCATATCGTGCCGGGGCACGACCCCCTCGTGATGCAGCGCTATCCCGCACCCCGCCCGGATTTGGAAGGCGCGGTGGTGCGATTGGACGTCCCGCCCAAGGACGCCACGAGCTAGACAACGAAAAAGGATCGGAACTATGGCAGAGAAGAAAACACCCTACGATCTCATCCCGCAATTGGGGAATTTGCGTGACGAGGTGCTGTTCGGCGATGTCTGGGAGCAGCCCGAACTTTCAAAACGGGACCGCAGCCTGGCCACCGTGGCGGTGCTCATCGCCCTTTACCGAACGGAGGAACTGAAAGGGCATATGGCCCGCGCCATCGACAACGGCGTCACAAAGGAAGAACTGTTCGGCTTGATAACCCATCTGGCGTTTTATTCCGGCTGGCCCACGGCAGTGAATGCGGGCCGTGTGGCCTTGGAAGTCCTGGAAGGGCAGGACTAAGCCATGGCAAAGATCGGATTTATCGGCCTGGGCACTATGGGGGCATCCTTTGCCAGGAACATCATCAAGGCCGGCTTCGAAACAACCGTGCACGATATTCACCGCCAAGTCGCCGAACCCCACTTGGCCGCGGGTGCGGCATGGGCTGACAGCCCGCGGGAATTGGCGGCGGCCTCGGATGTCATCCTGACCTCTCTGCCTGGCCCACCAGAGGTGGAAGCCGTCGCCCTGGATGCCGAGAACGGACTGATCGCGGGCATGGCGCCCGGCACGGTGCTGTTCGATCTGTCGACCAATTCCCCGACCGCGATCCGTCAAGTCCACAGCGTCATGGCCGAAAAGGGTTTGCACTGCCTCGACGCACCGGTCAGCGGCGGGCCCAAGGGGGCGGCCTCGGGTAAGTTGGCAATCTGGGTGGGAGGTGATGAAGCAATCTTCAACGCCCACCGGGCAGCCTTGGACGCCTTGGGCGATCAGGTGCGCTATATCGGGCCCATCGGCGCCGGCTCCATTGCCAAGCTGGTTCATAATGCCGCCGGCTATGCTATTCAGACCGCCCTGGCGGAAGTTTTCTCCGTTGGTGTCAAAGCGGGCGTGGAACCCCTGGCCCTATGGGAGGCCGTGCGCCAGGGGGCGCGGGGCCGTCAGCGTACTTTCGATAGCTTGGGTGAGCATTACCTGATTAACAACTACGACCCGGCCGACTTTGCTCTGAAACTGGCTCATAAAGACGTCAGCCTGGCGGCGGAGCTGGGGCGTGAATTCGGTGTGCCCATGCGTCTGATCAATGCCACCGTGGCCGATATGACCGAGGCCCTGGGGCGGGGCTGGGGGGATAGGGATTCCCGCTCCGCCATGATCCTGCAACAAGAGCGTGCCGGGGTGGAAATCGAAGTGGATCCCGCCGATATTCGGGCGGTTTTGGAGAGCGAGTAAGTGAGATAATTGCGACGACAATTATTGTCTATAGACAATATTATTGTGGATTGACAACGGCGCTCCCATTCGGGAGACTTTGAGGGTTATTACGCCATCGACGTTATTGCGCACCGCCCCAAAGAGGGCGGGCGCATTCCGCCACTTAAATCATGTCGCACGTACGGGACGAGATCTGATTGACTTGACCTGGGGAAAGATCAACGAAGAAACCCTAGCCGCCGCCGCCGAACTGATCGGCGTACCCCTGCGGCGCGACCGCATGCAATGGATCGAAGCCGCGACGAAGGATGCGATCCGGCATTTTGCCTGGGGCGTCGGCGACAACAACCCGTTGTGGTTCGATGCGGATTACGCTGCCGCCGGACCTACAGGGGGCATCGTAGCGCCACCCTGCATTCTTTATGCGGTGGATTCCACCATCGTCGCGCCCAAGTTGGCCGGCGTGCAATGGATCTATGCCGGCACGGAATGGACTTGGTATGACCACATCCGCCTGGACGACAGTTTCAAGGTGGATGTAATGCTGACCAAGCAGGAAGTGAAATCCGGCCGCCGTTTCGGCAAATGGGCTCTGCAGACCGGCGAATTGAAATACCATAACCAACAAGGCGCCTTGATCGCCTTCGCGGTAGGCAAATGCGCCCGCACGCCGCGGGGCGATGGCAGTCAGCGCAAGGATGGCAAGGAACCCAAGGGACATGTCCCCCATCGTTACGAGCCGGCGGAACTCGCGGATATCGAGGAACAAATCCTGGCGGAGCCCCGGCGGGGCACGGATCCGCTCTACTGGGAGGATGTGCAGATCGGCGATGACGTGCCGCCGGTGATCAAGGGTCCACTGACCATCATGGATATCATCGGCTGGTATGCCGCCGCCCAGGGGGCGCTGCATTACGGCGGCGTGCACGGTGACGTGGTCCGTTATCGGCGCCGCCATGCGGATTATCACATCAACAAGGAAACCGGGGCCAAGGATTCCGCTGGCCGCGGGCATCTGGAAGCCTCTACCGGGCGGGACGTGGGCATGGGGGGAGCCTACGATGTAGGCCCCCAGCGTATCGCCTGGGCGCAGCACATGCTGACCAACTGGATCGGCGATCACGGTTTCCTGCATAAATTGGCCGTCGACGTACTGAAACCGAATATGGTTGGCGATACCCTGTGGTGGCGGGGCAAGGTAACGGGCAAACGGGACGAAGGTGCCGTGAAATTCGTCGATCTGGAGGTGGAGGCGCGCAACCAAGTGAATATGTTGTCGGCGCGCGGCACGGCTGTAACTGCTCTGCCATCAAAATCCGACGGGCCCGTGCCCTTGCCGCTTGCTACTGATTGAGTATGAACCCGGCGAGCCCAACGAGGAAATTGCCGCTGGATGCGGCGGCAAGCATTGCAGTATCGACCGGCAACCGGTCCGTCCATTATGCCCGGCATTGGCTTGAGGCGTTAGGCGGTTCCGTCACTCAGGACCCGGACCAGGCCGACATTGCCATCGTCGCCGATAATCAGCCGTCCGAGGCTGCGTGTGTGATCCGACTCTGGGATTTCCAGGTCGGCTGTCGGGGCAGCGGCGTCCTGGCCAGTGCCGTTGGCGGTGCGGCCTCGGTGATTGGATACAGGGACGGCCCCGGCCGACCATTGCCCGCCGACATGCCCGAAAAATGGTGCGGCATCTATGGCGTCATCCTGGCCCTGGCGGAGGCCTGGCGCCGCCGTGACGGTGCCGACGGAAAAATCGAGTACGACGTCTCGGCGGCCGATGTGATCCGCGTATTCTCCCTACAGAATTCCGGCGGCCGGGAAGAGATGGTCCGTAGCTGGCGGCGTAATGGCCACATCTGTGTTGATCATGGCGGCATCTTCCCTATGGGGTTCTATCCCTGCAAGGACGGCCATGTGGCGCTTTTGGGCCGCTCCCGGCGGGATTGGCAGCAAATCCGCATGGCCATCGGCGATCCGGACTGGGCCAAGGACGAGGCCTTCCAAGATCCCTTCACCCTGGCCCGGGACAGTGCAGAGGCGGACGATCTGATGCGCGACACGCTGGCCCAGTTCAGCCGCGATCAGCTCTTGCGCCAGGGCCTGGCTCATGGCGCCGTCATCGCGCCGGTTTATAGCCAGGCGGAGGCGGCCGAGCGCGATGTCTTCAGGGACAGTTTCATTGTCGATGATGTCCCCTGCATGCCGTTTCAGATTCACGAACAGGGCAGCGGCGTGGGCGGATCGAATCCATGGGCGGACATGGCCGGGGGTGACGGACCGCTGGCCGGGCTCAGGTGCCTGGAACTCTGCTGGGTCTGGTCCGGTCCCATGATCGGCCAGATTCTCGCCGACCTGGGCGCTGACGTAATCAAGGTCGAAGCGCCGGGCCGTTTCGATCTCTACCGCACCCGGGGTCTGGAGCATTTGCGCAAGAAGATGGACGAAAAGACAAGGATCGAATCTTCGCTCTATTTCCATAGCCTGAACCGCAACAAATCCGGCTTGACCCTGGACCTGAAGCATGAGGAAGGTTTGCGGCTGGCCCTAGAACTTGCCGCGAAATCGGACCTGCTGATCGAAAATTTCACCGTGGGTACCATGGAGCGCCTGGGACTGGATGCAGCCGCCCTGGCGCACGCCAATCCGAAACTGGTGCAGATGTCCATGAGCGGCCCGGGCCGGGGTTCCAGTGTCGAGGCCCTGCGTTCTTATGGTCTGGTCTTGAGCGCCCTGGGCGGGGCCGAGGATCAGGTCCGCGAAGGCGATGAATTCCTGGGCTCGCCGACCTTCTCACTGTCGGATCCCAATGCCGCCGCCTTTGGCGCCATGGGCATACTTGCCGGCGCCTTGGCTGTCCATGCCGACGGGAAGGGCCGCGCTTTCGATGTTTCCCAGATCGAAGCAGCGGCGACCCTCGCAGGAACGCCCATGCCGGACGAGGAGACCGTAGGCGATATCCTGGCGGCCGACGATGGCAGTTATATCGCCGTGAGTTTTCCGGTTGCGGTCTTTTCAGACAAGTTGGCGCTGCGTCAGGCCTTGGATGGCGCCAGCCGTGCCGAGATCGTTGCAGCCTGCAGCGAGCGGGATGGCGATTACACCGACATGCTGGAGTTGGATGAAACCGACGGCGCATCGGTCTTCGCCGACTGCAGCGGCTGGGTCCCGTCTGTGCATCCATTCACCGGCGAGGACGAATTGGTTGCAGCCCCCTGGCGGGTTGATGGCCGCCGGCCCGCCGTCCACAAGCCGGCACCGATCCTGGGTGATGAGGACGGCGAGGTCCTAGCCCGGGTCTTGTCCCTCGCCGACGACGAGATAGACTCGCTGAAACAGGCCGGCGCCGTTGGCCTCGCCGGACAGTTCGAATAGCGAGGGTGGGATAATGATCGACATTATGGGGCGCACGCCCCATACGGAAACCTTGCGGGACCTGATCATTATGCGGGCCGAATTGAGGGAGAAACCGTTCCTGATCTGCCGGGACGTCACCCTGACTTATGGCGACGCCCACGAGCTATCCAATCGCGTGGCGAACCGTCTGATTGCACACGGCATCGGCAAGGGCGATGTGGTCGCAACCCTGATGTACAATTCGATCGAGCAGGCGGTGATCTGGTTCGCCTGCGCCAAGATCGGCGCCGTCTACGCTGCCCTCAACGTCTCCCTGGTCAAAGATGACCTCTGCTATTCCCTGAACGACACGGGCGCTAAGCTGTTCGTGGTGGACGAGGAATTGACGCGCGCCTATATCGCCGCCAGGCCGGAATTGACCGTGGCACCCACGGTTCTGGTCCTGGGCGACGAAACCGCCGTCGATGGCGCTTTGCCATACGACGACCTGGTTGGTGACGACGATAGCCTGCCCGAAGCCCAGGTCGCCGCGGCGGATCCCATGTGCATCGTTTACACCGGCGGCAGCACATCCATGCCCAAGGGAGTGCTCGTTTCACACCTCTATTACATCGCTGCCGCCATCAGGTACGGCGATATCGCCGAAGCGACCGAAGATGACGTGCATTTCGCCAATTCCCATTTCTTCCATATCGGCGGCCAGCAGTTTGCCATCACCGGCCCCCTCTATCACGGCATGACCGGGGTCATGGAAAAATGGTTCTCGGCCTCCAACTACTGGACCACAATCCGTAAATACGGCGTTACCATCATCGATCCCCTGGGCACCATGATGGCCGTGCTGCTGCGGGCGCCCAAGTCGAACAAGGACATGGACCATAAGGTTAGGATCGGTGTCGGCATCGCGGCGGGTCAGGTGCGCCGGGATCTGCGTGACGAGTTCGAGGAACGCTTCGGCACGCCGATGATGGAGGTCTATTCCATGACCGAGATGGGCGTATTGATCTGCAGCGAACGGACTTTCGACCGTCGCCTCGGCTCCTGCGGCCGGCCCCACGGCTGGGCCGAGGTTCTGATCGTGGATGAAGACGACAACCCTGTGCCCGCCAATACCACCGGGCAGATCCTGCTCCGCCCCAAGGTGCCCAATACCTACATGATGGAATACATCAACAAGCCCAATGAGACCCTGGCTGCTTGGAAGAACCTTTGGTACCACAGCGGCGATCTGGGCTATCTGGACGAGGACGGCTTCGTCTATTTTGTCGGTCGGGAGGCCCACTGGATCCGCCGCCGCGGCGAGAACGTCTCCGCCTTTGAAGTAGAGAAAGCCATGACGGCCCACGAGGCTGTGGTCGATTGCGCCGTGGTCGGCGTGCCCTCGGAAATAGGCGAAGAAGACATCAAGGCCTATGTGCAAACCGCCGCGGAGGTTGAACCGGGCGAACTGGTGGAATGGTGCAAGGACCGCATTGCCTTTTTCAAGGTGCCGCGCTACATCGAATTCGTCGAGGAGTTCCCCCGCACCATGACCAAAAACGAGATCGCCCGCCACGAGTTGCGGGAACGAGGCATCGGCGACGCAGTCGACGTCCTGCCGGATAACCGGTGACGAGACAGCCATGACCGACCGCCCCTACAGACTGGGCGTCGATATCGGCGGCACCTTCACCGATTTCGCGCTCTACGACGAACGGGGCGGGCGATTGGCCATTCACAAGCAACTGACGACACCTGATGATCCGTCCCGTGCGGTACTTGAGGGAACGCGGACCCTGCTGGTGCGGGAGGATGTGAGCATGGCGGCGGTGCGCGAGATCGTCCACGGCACCACATTGGTCACCAATGCGGTAATCGAACGCAAGGGCGCCCGCACCGGCATGCTGACGACCAAGGGTTTCCGTGACATCCTGGATATGCGGCAGGAGAAACGCTACGACGTCTTCGATCTTCGCCTGACATTCCCCGATCCAATCGTGCCAAGACGCATGCGGGCCGAGGTCACGGAGCGCTGTCACTACGATGGCACCATCGAGGTGCCGTTGGATCTGCAGGAGGCGCGGCGCAATCTTGGCCAATTGGTCGAGGAACACAACATCACCTCCCTGGCCATCTGTCTATTGCACAGCTATGCCAATACTGAGCAGGAACAGGCCTTGGCGGCGATGGCGGCGGAAGATTTCCCTGATCTCGCGGTTTCCGTTTCCAGCGAGGTCTGTCCCGAATGGCGAGAGTTCGAGCGCTTCACCACCACGGCGCTCAATGCCTTTACCCAGCCCATGTTCGACGACTATCTGGGGCGTCTGGAACATGGCTTGGCGGAATTAGGATTCTCTGGTGGTCTTTATGTCATGTCATCCAGTGGTGGCACATTGACACCGGAAACCGCCCGGCGCTTTCCTGTTCGCGTCATTGAATCCGGCCCGGCGGCGGGGGCGCAGATGTCAGCCCATCACAGTCGGGCCCTCGCTTGCGACAAGGTGCTGTCGTTCGATATGGGCGGCACCACGGCCAAGGGCGCCCTGATCCGCGGCGGCCGGGCAATCAAGGAATATCACCAGGAAGTGGCAAGGGTGCATGGCTTTAAGGCGGGCAGCGGCATGCCGGTGCGGGCGCCGGTGATCGATATGATCGAAATCGGCGCCGGTGGCGGGTCCATCGCCCAGCCTGACGTGCGCGGCGCCATAGCCGTGGGGCCGCAAAGCGCCGGCGCCGATCCAGGACCGGCCTGTTATGGCCAGGGCGGTGAATGCTCCACGCTGACGGACGCCAACTTGGCCCTGGGCTACCTTGACCCTGACTTCTTCCTTGGCGGCGCCATGGCCCTGGACCGAAAAGCGGCGGAAGATGCCATCGACGCATCGGTGGGAGCACCCTTGGATCTGTCGCTTGCAAGAGCGGCCTGGGGTATCCACGAGATCATCGACGAAGACGTGGCCCGCGCCTTTCGTATCCACGCTTCGGAACGGGGCTTTGACTACCGCGACAGCACCATGATCGCCTTCGGTGGCTCCGGCCCGGTGCATGCCCTGGGCGTGGCGCGCAAACTGGGCATCGCTAAGGTGGTCTTTCCGGTGGCAGCGGGCGTGATGTCGGCCCTGGGGCTGCTGGCCAGTCCCCTGACTTTCGAAGTAGCCCGCACCCGACAGATTTTTCTCGACGATCTGACGGCGGCGGACTTTCAAGACACTTTCGCGGCCCTGGAACAACAGGCCGGTGCGCCCTTAAGGGCTACGGATCAGGTGACCGAGATGCTGCGCCGTCTGGACATGCGTTATCACGGTCAGGGGCACGAGATCGAAGTCAGCTTGCCCGCCGGTGCCGAACTTGCCGATATCCCGGCATTGTTTCGTGAGTCCTATGCGGCGGTGTATGGCGCTGCTTTGCTGGATGCGCCGCTGGTCATCACAACCTGGAAGGTGGAGGCCGTCGCACCTGCACCAGCCCTTTTCACGGCGGCTCCCAATGGCGCGGATGCCGTGATCGCCAAGGGCAACCGGCAGGCCTATTTTGACGGGGGGTTCCAGTCGGCGGCGGTCTATGACCGCTATCAACTGGCCACTGGCGCGGAGATTGCCGGCCCGGCCCTGATCGAAGAGCGGGAGTCGACCGTTGTGATCGGCCCCGGCGATCGGGTGCGCGTCGATCCACAAGGCAACCTGGTCGCGGAACTGGAGGGCGGAGAATGAGCCTGGATGCTGTCAGCGTGGGCATCATGTGGGACCGCTTGGTCGCGGTGTCTGACGAGATCGTCACTACCCTCGTCCGCACCTCGTTCTCCACCATCGTCAGCGAAAGCTATGATCTGACTGTAGCGCTGCTGGACGCGGACGGCGAGTTGATGGCCCAGGGTACCTACAGCGTGCCGGTGTTCATGGGCACTGCGCCTGCCACTTTGGCCCACATGCTGGCCAAATTCCCCGCCGATACCCTGCGGCCCGGCGATGTCGTAATCACCAACGATCCCTGGCTTGGCACCGGTCATACATTTGACATCAACGTTATGCGCCCGGTCTTTCACGAGGGCCGCATCGTCGCCTACGTGATCTCCATCACCCACCTGCCGGATGTAGGCGGCCTGGGCTTTGGCGCAGCGGCGCGGGAGATTTATCACGAAGGCCTGCGCTTGCCGATCTGCAAGCTGTTCGAAGCGGGCCGGCGCAACGATTTCATTATCGAACTGGTGCGCAATAATGTGCGCGCACCGGACCAAGTGATCGGCGATCTGATGGCAAACGTCACCGCCGTGAAGGCGGGTGATGACATGCTCATGGCCTTCCTGCATGAATACGGCCTGCCCGACTTCCAGGCCCTCTCGGGGCAGATCCGCGGCCGCTCGGAACAGGCGACGCGGGCGGCGATCGGGAGAATGGCCGACGGCGATTATGAAAACGCCATTCAGATCGAAGGGGTCGAGGGCGCCCTGACCCTGGCCTGCAAGGTCCAGGTTGCGGGCAATGCCCTGTCTGTGGATTTCGCCGGTACAGCGCCCGGCGTGCGCCAGGGCATCAACGTACCGTTCTGTTACACCAAGGCCATGGTGCTCTACTCCATCAAGTGCCTGACCGCACCGGAGTTGCCCAATAATGGCGGCAGCGTGGTGCCCGTTACCGTGACGGCGCCGGAAGGCTGCCTTTTGAATGCGCAGCCGCCCTCGCCCACCGGGGCGCGGCACATGATCGGCCATTTCGTCTCGCCCCTGGTATTCGGCGCCCTGGCGCCAGCAGTGCCGGAACAGATCCAGGCCGATTGCGGCATGCTCGACCTGATGACTTTTCAGGGCCGGCACCGGGACGGCCATGACGTTTCAACCATCTATTTCGCCTCCGGCGGCTTCGGTGCCCTGGACGGCCGCGACGGGGCCGAGACCACGCCGGGCCCCTCCAACATGGCCGTGGTGCCGGTGGAAGTTTGGGAGACTCTGACATCGACCACGGTGACCCACAAACACCTGTTGCCAGATTCAGGCGGCGCGGGCGCCTTTCGCGGCGGCCTGGGCCAGGAGGTGGTGATCCGCAACGACAGCGGTCACATCATGAATGTCTTCTGCATGGCTAACCGCACCGACTTTCCACCCTTGGGCCTCATGGGCGGCGAACCGGGCCGGCCCAGGGAACACCGGATCAACGATGTAACGGTCGACCCCAAGGGCCACTACGAACTGCAGCCCGGCGACCGCATCACCCTGATTGAGGCTGGCGGCGGCGGATTCGGCAAGCCGACTGACCGGTCACAAGACGCGATCGAAGCCGATTTAGTGGAAGGCTTCGTTACGACAGAGGGCACGGCGCGAGATTACTGAACCGCGGAAACCAAGGCTATTTGCCCTCGGAACCGTAATTCTCCGCCAGATACGTGTCCGTAAATTTGCCGCTGCGGCGGTCGGCGGCCAGGGCGTCCGGGTCGCGTTCTGAGGGTTCGCCGTAGCCTCCAGCACCGGGGGTTTCGATGACGATGGCATCGTCCGGGCCGAAAGGCACGTGGTTCGGTTTGTCGGGCAGGGTCTCGTCGTTGTGATGAGGCCCGCGGATGGAGAAGCGGCCGGTGGCGCCCGGCTTGCCGCCGAAGATGCCCCAGGGTCGGTGTACGAAGCGTTCCCCCATGCCGGAAAAGACGCAGTCGTGATCCACGGGGCGGACCACGCGGCGGATGCCCATGCCGCCCCTGAATTTACCTGCGCCGCCTGAATCCTCGATCAGGCCATAACTTTCCACCAGCAGCGGATACTCCGCCTCGATCGCCTCCACCGGCAGGTTGGAGGTGTTGGTGATATGCACCTGCACGCCGTCCTTGCCGTCCTTGGTGAAACGGCCGCCAAAACCGCCGCCCAGAGTCTCCAGATAGACATAGGCCCGGTCGTAGCGCGGATCATGGCCGTAGAACACGGCCGTGACGTTGGCACCGTTGGCGGCGCCTACGGCCTGTTCCGGCAGGGCGGGAGCCAGGGCGCCGACGATCACATCGACCAGGCGCTGCGAGGTATTGGCCCGCCCCGCCACGGCGGCGGGATGTTCCGCATTGACCAGGCTGCCCAGGGGCGCGGCGATCTCTACCGCCCGGATCAGGCCATGATTATTGGGCAGGTCCGGGTCCAGCATCGCCTTGAGGACGTAATAGACCGCCGATTGCGTGGCATTGAAGGTAAGGTTGAAATTGCCTTTCATCTGCGGTCCGGTGCCGGCGAAATCGAAGGCGATATCCTCGCCCTTCACATCGACGCGAACGGAAATGGGGATGTCTTCGGTTCCCATGCCGTCGTTATCCAGGACGTCCGTGAATTCGTAGACGCCATCGGGGATGGCGGCAATACCAGTGCGCAGTCGGCTTTCCGTGCGGTCCATGATGGCGGCGAAGGCCTCCGTCAAGGTACCCGCGCCATACCGAACACACAGTTCGCCCAGCCGGCGGGCGCCAAGGCGGCAGGCGGCGACCTGGGCGAAATAATCGCCCCGGCGTTCGTGGGGCACCCGGACGTTGAGGAGCAGGAGGTCGAAGATGTCCTGCACCAGTTCCCCGGCCCTGAACAGCCGCACCAGGGGAATGCGCAGCCCTTCCTGATAGATTTCCGACATGCCGCCGGCCATGCTGCCAGGTGTCATGCCGCCGATATCGGCGTGATGAGCGATATTGCAGATGAAACCCAGCAGCTTGCCGTCGGCGAAACATGGCATTGCCAAATTGACATCCGGCAGATGGGTGCCGCCGGCCACGTAAGGGTCGTTGGCGACGAAGATGTCCCCTTCCACCATGTCTTCCGCCCGGTACTTCGCCAGCAACTCCTCCATCATTCCTAGCATGGAGGCGAGGTGGATGGGCAGGGAGTTTTCCGCCTGTACCACCAGGCGGCCTTGGGCGTCGGTCAGGGCCGTGGAATGGTCGCGACGCTCCTTAATGTTGGTGGAATAGGCCGCCTTGGTCAGGGCGATATAGGTCTCGTCCGTGATGGAGCGCAGGCTGTTCTGCAGGATTTCCAGGGTGATTGGGTCAAGTGGAACGGTGTCGGGACTGTCAGGCATCGGAGAGCTCAACCTTTAAATTGCCGCTGTCGTCGACCTGGCAATGATCGCCAGGCGCCAGGATCGTTGTGGCGTCCAACTGTTCGATCACTGCCGGGCCCGCGATCTCGTGTCTCGGTGCCAAATCGTCGCGCATATAAACCGGGGTTTCCACCGCTTCCCCTGCGACGAACCATACGGGGCGATGCTGAACCGCCTCGGCCGCACCGGTTGCGGCAAGCCTTGCGGCCTCGCCCGGGCGCTGCAGGCGGCCGAAGGCGGTAATGCGCAGATTGACGATCTCTACCGGGTCGTCTGGATTGTGATAGCCGTAGTTGCGCTCATGCACAGCGAAGAATTTTGCTGCGAGATCATTTAGCGCGTCGTCCGTGTCCACCTGCAGTTCGTAGTTCTGACCCACATAGCGCATATCCAAACTGTATTGCAGGTTGCGGGCGGTAGCGTCGACGCCGGCCTCGTCGAACCAGTCTTCCGCCTGTTCGCGCAGCCGCGTCATATGTCCGCGGACGTCGGCTAGCGTACCGTCGGACAAGGGCGTCAGCCGGCTAAGGACGAAACTTTCCCTCAGGTCCGAGACCACCAGACCGCGGGCGCACAAGATGCCGGGCGCCAGCGGCACCAGCATGCGGGAAATGCCCAGGGCCCGGGCCACATCGCCCGCATGCAAGGGTCCCGCGCCACCGAAAGGCAGCAGGGCAAAGTCCCTGGGGTCATGCCCCCGCTCCACGGAAATGGCGCGGATGGCGCGCACCATGTTGGCGACGACGATACCCAATAGGCCGTGAGCGGTGCGTTCGACGCTCATACCCAGACGCTCGGCCGCGGGCTGCAGCGCCATTCGGGCGGCGTCTTCATCCAAGGCCATGCCGCCGCCCAATAGACCCGCCGGGGAGAGACGTCCCAGGACCAGATTTGCATCCGAAACCGTAGGCTCCGTCCCACCCTGGCCATAGCAGGCGGGACCGGGATGAGCACCGGCACTTTGTGGACCCACCTTCATCAGGCCGTCGCGGTCGAACCAGGCGATGGAACCGCCCCCGGCCCCGACCGCATTAACATCGACGCTTGCCAGACGGGCGGGATAACCCTCGATCCAGCGGTCATAGGTAACGTCCGCCTGCAATTCGCGGATCAGGCAGACATCGGCCGAGGTGCCGCCCATGTCCAGGGTGATGACATTTTGCAGTTCGGCGCCGCGGGCCGCGTCGATGGCGCCCACCACGCCCGCCGCGGGCCCCGATAGCGCGGTGCGGATCGGCAGCTGCCGCGCCCGGGCCGGGGTCATCAGGCCGCCTGCCGATTGATTGATGCCCAGGTTGGCCTTTGGCATGCGTTCCGCCAGGCGATCCTCGAACTCGGTCAGATAGCCGGCCATGACCGGCTGCAGGTAAGCGTTAAGGACCGTGGTCGAAAGGCGCTCATATTCCCTGAATTCCGGCTGCACCTGCGAGGAGATGGAAACATGAACCTCTGGCAGCGCGTTTTTGACAGCAGCCAGCAGCCGTTCCTCGTGTGCCGGGTTGATGAACCCGAATAGCAGGCAGATGGCCAGGCAATCGGCACCGCTGTCGCGTACCGCCCCGACGGCTGCAGTAATGGCGTCCTCTTCCAGGGGGCCATGGACAGTGCCGTCATAGAGCAGCCGTTCGCTCACCTCCAGGCGCCGCTCCCGCGGCACCAGGGGTGCGGGGTAGTCCGCTTGGAAACTGAACATGTGGGGGCGGATCTGCCGTCCGATCTCCAGCAAATCGCGAAAGCCTTCCGTGACCAGCAGGGCCACCTTGCCGCCCTTGCGTTGGATCATGGCATTGGTAGCCACCGTGGTGCCGTGGGAGAGCCGGCTGACGGCGGTTAGGTCCAGATCAAGGTCGCGGGCCAGCTCGTCCAGGCCGTCGATCACCGCCCGGGCCGGGTTGTCAGGTGTCGATGGGGCTTTGTGCAGGTGTAAAACACCGCTCTCATCGTCGTAGACGTGAAAATCGGTGAAGGTGCCGCCCACGTCAACGCCGATGATCCAGGACATCGGTCAGGCCTGTGCGCTAGTGGTAGACCAGGGTCGGCAACCAAGTCGCCACGGAAGGCCAGGTGATCAGGATCACGATCATGGCCATCATGGCAATGACGAAGGGAACGGCGCCGATAGCAACGTCGTTGAACTTGCCGCCGCGCGTGCGGATGCCTTGCACCACATAGAGATTGATGCCGATGGGTGGGGTTATCAACGCGGCTTCCATCAACAGTGTGATCAGAATACCGAACCAGACGTCGGAAAACTCCGGCACGCCAAGGCTCATCACGATAGGGAAGACGACCGGAATGGTCGTCAGCATCATGGACAGGGTTTCCATGAACATGCCCAGGATCAGATAGAAGGCGACGATCAGATAGATCGTCTGGACCGGCGTAAGTCCCAGGGCAGCGATGAAGTTCAGCATGGCCTGGGTAATGCCCATGAATCCGAGGACGAAATTCAGAAAGATCGCCGCCAGCACAATCAACATGATCATGGCCGTGGTGCGTAGGGTACCTTCGAAGCAGTCGCGTAACATGGCGATGCTGAGGCTCTTGAACGAGGCGGCGATGATCAGTGCCACCACGACACCGATAGAGGCGGCCTCGGTTGGTGTGGCGATGCCGCCATATATGGAGCCCACGACAGCCGCGAACAGGACGATGGGCGGCAGCAGATGAGGCAGCGTACGGATGCGTTGGCCCCAATTGGTTTCGATTTTGGTGCCGCCCCAGGGACGGCGGTACATACAGGCGCCAATAATCGCCAGCATGAACAATCCCGACAGGACGATGCCCGGGATAATGCCAGCGAGGTAGAGTTCCGGTACGGATGTGTCGGTCAGTAGGCCATATATAATCAGATTGATCGACGGCGGCACCAATATGCCCAATGTGCCGCCTGCGGCCAGGGAACCCAAAAACAGGCGTTCGTTATAGTGGCGTGCCTCGATCTCGGGATAGGCGACCGTACCAACGGTCGCGGCCGTCGCGACAGACGAGCCGGAGGAAGCTGCGAAAATGGTGCAGGAACCGATATTGGCGTGCATCAGGCCACCCGGCAGCCAAGACAGCCATTGGATCACCGCGCCGTACATCCGCCGGGCGATGCCGGCGCGCAGCATGATCTCGCCCAGAAGGATAAACATGGGCACGGCGACCAGGATGAAATTCTTGCTGTTCTCCCAATAGATTTCCGCCAACGCCGGGGTCAATCGCCCTTCCATGGCGATCTCGTCCAGAATAAAACTCAAAATACCCAACACTGCCGCGACGGGCACGGCAGAGAGAACAAGGACCAGCAGTCCAATTACAATACCCGTGGCCATGGCCTACTTGTTCCCCTCCAATTCCCCTGTCGCCAGCACCACATCCTGGCCGTGGGTTTCCTCTTGCATGACTTCCGCGATCGAGGGGACGCCGGCGATGCGTGCAACCAGTGCCCAGTTGCGCTGTAACAGCGCTACGATGGCATAGAGCGTAACGAATATCAGTGTCAGGAAAAAAGTCGCCAGGCCCGTGAACCAGAACAGTTGCGGGATCCATTGGCGCGTTCCCAGGGTGGTGATGGATACGGAATTGTTGACATACGAATCCTCGAACGCGACCCAGGAATAATAGGTCATGTACGCCATGTAATAGAGCAGCAGTATGCAGCCCACCACGTCCAGTGTTGCGGTCACCTGCTTTGGCAAGCGGCTGTAAAGGGCATCGATGCGTACGTTGGAACGATGCAGCAGACAATAGGAATAGGCCCAGGTGGTAGTGGCCGAAAAGACATAGCCGGTATACTCGTCCGACCCACTCATGGTCCAGCCTGTGAATTTGCGCGAGATCACATCGACCGCGACCATTATCGCTGCCCCCATCAAGGCGGCGCCGCAGATCCAGACAGCAAAGCGGGAGAAGTATTCCAAGCGCTTGTGGATGGTCTCTAGCATGACTCACTTTCGCGGCGAAACGCCGGGAGAATTACAGGTGGGGCGAAATCGGCGCCGCGCCTAAACAGGCACGGCGCCGTTTCCAGGTAGGTTGACGCTGATTACATGGATGCGGTCACGCCGGCCAGTTTGCCGATCGTCGCATTCCACTCGTCAACGCACTTCTGCGTGCCGCAGCGTTTCGCCCAACGTTTCAGGACAAAGTCTTCGACGATAGTCTTCAGCTTTTCCTTGTCCGCCGTGGTCGGCTCGATGGGGATCATGCCGCCCGTCGGGCCGTCACAGGGACCGGATGCGTTGCAATCCATGCCGCGCTGGTCGTTCTTGCCTGTCGCGACCCACATGGCATCTTCCAACTTCGGCAATTCCGTGTTGAAAAGAGCCTGCGTGTCCGCATCAAGGCCGTTCCACAGCTTCAAGTTCATGGCCAGGAAGGATGAGGCATAGCCCAGACGAATGCGGATGTTGTGGGTTACCACCTGATACCATTTGGCGTTATAGGCCGGCAGGGTACCGGTCAGGCCGCAGTCCGCGACGCCTTTTTGCAGGGCGGGAACCACTTCACTAAAGGCGATGGTAACAGCTGTGCCGCCCACGCCTTCGATGAAATCGCCAAGCGTTTTGGAATAGGTGCGTATCTTCTTGCCCTTGAGCTGATCAAGGCCGAACTTCGTGATGCTCTTATCACCCAGGTTGCACCAGAGTTGCTGGCTGGGCCAACCATAGATCATCAGAAGCTTGGCGCCGTATTTCTGCTCGAATTCCCGTGCCAGGATCGCCCGGTAGGCTTCATTGGCCTTGCGGTAGGTGGGCAGGTCCTGGATCACGCCAGCAAGGTCCGCGCCCTCGATGGCGGGGCTGTCCTGGGCTACATATGTGGTAACGCCATGCACCGCGTCATAGACACCCAGTTTCAGCAAACGCATGACTTCGTAGCCCGAAAGACCAAGTTCCGTTAGCGGCTTGGCGTTCGCAGTCAGCTTACCGCCAGAGACCTTGGGCAGAACATCTTTCCAGAACGGACCTTCCCGCTCTTTCCAATGGTCCAAGAATCCCCAGGTGCCAACGACCTTGAATTCACGTTTCTTCATGTCAGCGGTTGCCGGCGTCGCGGCCAGGCCAACAGCAATGGCCCCCGCGACCGCGCCCGCAAGCACGGTCCTTATCCCCGTAAATCTTTTCATGATGACCTCCCATCTCATTATGATGCGGTTCAAGGTAAAGGACCGGGGCGGGCAAGGCAACTGCCCTAGGCCTCGTTACGTTGAATTGGCCGCACGCCCAATCGCCTATTTGGCGTTCGTGCGTGCGGAAATAGTGGAGTGATGTGATGACGAACGGAATTTGCGATGTGGCCGGCAAGGTCGCCCTGGTTACCGGTGGAGCCTCTGGCATCGGGGCCGAAACCGCCCGGATATTGGCTGGTCATGGGGCTGCCGTTGCTGTCGCCGACCTGGATGAAAAAGGCGGGCAGGAGGTTGCCGCGGAAATTCAAAGCATGGGTGGACAAGCCTGTTTTTCAGCGCTGGATGTGACTTCTGAAGAAGATTGGACGGCGGCG
This sequence comes from uncultured Rhodospirillaceae bacterium, assembly GCA_964344935.1. Classification (GTDB taxonomy): domain Bacteria; phylum Pseudomonadota; class Alphaproteobacteria. The sequence continues at coordinate 1,270,954 of CAYFPL010000001.1, read as the reverse complement.
GTCGCTTCTACAGTGGAACATTTCGGCGGCCTACACATCGTCGTCAACGGTGCGGGCATCGAAATCATGGCCAAAATCGCCGATACTTCGCTTGCCGATTTTCACCGTGTTATGGCTGTGAATGTGGACGGGGTTTTCCTGGGTATCAAGCAAGCCATGCCGGCCATGCGGGAGTCAGGTGGCGGTTCCATCATCAACATTTCGTCAATTGCCGGCATCCGGGGCTATAGCCGCCAAATCGCCTATGTGGCATCCAAGGGCGCGGTGCGCCTGATGACCAAAGCCGCCGCGGCCGAGGCCGCCTATTACGGCTATAACGTGCGGGTCAATTCGGTTCATCCCGGTGCCATCGACACGCCGATGGTACATGGCATGATGGCCCACCACGATGCAGAGGGGCAGGCGGCGGCAATGGAGAAGATGCGCCAGATGCATCCCATCGGCCGTATGGGTCAGCCGATCGACATCGCAAATGCTATATTATTCCTGGCCTCGGATGCGTCCAGTTTCATGACGGGGTCAGAAGTCGTCGTCGACGGCGGCATCACGGCGACCGGCTAATCGCAGGAATTATGCGTCCTTGAAATAGTCGGTATAAGCGAACAGGCCCGGCATGCCGCCTGTATGCAGAAAGACGACGGTTTCGTTTGTCTGGAACCGACCCTGACGAACGAGATCGATCAGGCCGGCAAAGGCCTTGCCGGTATAAACCGGATCGAGGATCAAACCCTCCAAGCGGGCGGCCATGCGAACGGCTTCGCGCATTTCTTCAGTCGGCAGGCCGTAGGCATCACCGGCATAGCCCTCGACGATATGCAGCGACTTGCTATCGAAGACCTTTTCGTGTTGCAGCCGGTCGAGTGTGGCGCGGGCAATAGTGCGCACTTTCTTGCCGATCTCGGCGGCATCTGCCGTGATATCGATACCCAGAACCTGCGTGGGACTGTCCAGCATTTGAAATCCTGCGATCAGGCCGGCTTGGGTGCCGCCACTGCCGGTGGCGTGAACAAGGTAGTCAATCTTTTCGCCCATCTCTTCCGCCTGGGCCGATAGTTCCTTGGCACAGTTGACATAGCCCACTGCGCCGACGGCGTTCGAGCCGCCGCTCGGAATGATATACGGTTGACGCCCCTGCGTTCTAAGGGCACGGGCCAGCCGGCTCATGGCCTTGTCCCGGTCTGTGCCGTCGGGCAAAACGTGCACCTGGGCACCGAGCAGATGATCCAACTGCACGTTGCCGGAATGGTCGTAGGCCGGGTCGTCCCAGTCCACCGCCGGCGCTAGAACCAGATGGCAGGACAGACCAGACCGCGCCGCTGCGGCCGCCGTCTGACGGACATGGTTCGACTGCACTCCGCCCGTGGTCACCAACGTATCGGCACCCTGTTCCATGGCCTCGGCGACAAGGAATTCGAGCTTGCGCGTCTTGTTGCCGCCCAGGGCCAGGCCTGTACAGTCGTCCCGTTTCACAAGAACTCGTGGTCCGCCCAATTCCGCGCTGAGTCGCGCCAGATGCTCTAGGGGCGTGGGCAGATGCGCCATGATTTGGCGTGGAATGTTGGACGGGACCATGAGGCGCGCTCACCTGAACAAGCTAGGCGACAGAATGAATTCGTTCTCGACACTTGATAAATGAGACGGGCAAATCTTGCAATCACTACTACCAAACCCTGCAACCGGAAAATCCGCATTGGGCGTTAGTGAAATGCGCTCCAGCATTTCGCATTCCGACAACCGGGTCTGCCAATAGACGTCGACAATCTCCCCGGCCAGGGTCAAATGGTCCACGTGCCAATGGATGGTTTTGTCGCGGCTCAGATGTCTCTTGATCCGCGCTGCCAGACCCCCCGGTCCATTGGCGCTGCCGCAATAGACATAGCGGCCGGATTTCAGGGTGGGATTGGACAGCCGTGCGATCGGCAGTGTCAGATGCTGTTTAAGTTCGATCAGCAAGGCATATGCGCCGGGGACCTTTGGCAAGTCCGAGGCATCGGTCATTTAGTCGGCCTTATCGCCCGTCTTGCGCAGGGTCACGGTGTCACCGGCAATCACAAACGCTACGGTGCCGTTCGACGCCTTATACGTCCAGGTTTCCAAGGGGCCGATTTTTGATATGTCATCGGGCTTGCCCAGGGCACCCGTTAGGGCGGCTTTGTCCGAGACGTCCTCGGTCTTGGCCAGGATTTCTTCCTTGCTGTCTTCGAAACAGCCCGACAGCAATGGCAGGACAAGGCACAGCGCCACCGCAATCTTCCATTTGCTTTGCACGATCTTCGTCATCCTTTTAGTGTTTCAAGGCGGCTCTATTTCGCATTCTTGATCGCATCCATCAGAATATCCAGAACCACGCCGGTGGCCTTTTGAACCAGAACCACGTCGTTATCAATGATGACCCGCTCAGTTCCTTTTTGCGCCGGTGGCAAGGTGCGTTCCAAATCTCGCGGCAGCTTCCTTTTGTCCAACCCAGGCGGTAGGCGCTCGCGTTTCGCCAAACCTGGCGGCAATCCTTGCTTGCCCCATTTATGTTTGGCAGAGCGGTTTCCCCGCTTCCCGCTGTTGCCTTTCCCTCGTCCTTTGCCTTTTTTCCACTTTGGCCCTTTGCCGCGTTTGCCTTTCTGGGCATCGCTTTGATCGCTGCCGCTGTCGCGGGTGCCAAAGTACTCGCGGATCAGTCTCTTTTCGACTTCCTCGAAAACGACGTCGGCGACGTCGACTTGGGCGGACCAGACGGGTTGACCGGGGATAGCGACTGAAATCAAACAAATAAGGGCGAGGGCCGATTTCACAATTGAGGGCATGTCCTGACTCCCGCTCTCAACATCATCAACGAACCAAGAGTGGCTAACTTATGATATCTGTCCCAATTCGTACGTGACCACCATCACCTCCGACAAAGTTGCCTTCGCATCAGAGTTCGGGCCACCGCGCCTCAAACGCCGCGCCTGAGCGTTCGATGTGGCAGCAATGGGGCGGGCCGAAATGGGCCGGCATCAAAAGGGCACCCCGGTCGGCGCAAAAGTCGAGAACCCTGCGCCGCGACTTGCGCGCTTCGTTGGGCAACGCGCAAAAACGACTGTTCCATTCCGGGTAATAGATCTGCAGGGGATGATGCAGCATATCGCCCGTGAAAATAGCGGCGTCCCTGTCCGATTCCAATGTCAGGGTGACATGGCCGGGCGTGTGTCCGGGCGCGGGCTCCAGAAGCAGGCCCTCGCCGAGGACATGGTCGCCGTCCGTCATTTCAGCCACGCCATGTTCGACCACGGGCAGCACGGAATCTTCGAAACTGGTACGGTCCATCTCTTGCGCGTTGGTCTGGAAATGCTCGAATTCGGTACGCGAGAAGACATATTTTGCGTTGGGGAAGGTGGGCACCCAGCGGCCATCTTGCAGCCGGGTGTTCCAGCCCACATGGTCCACATGCAAATGCGTGCACATGACCATGTCTATGTCCTCGGGCCGGAAACTGGCTTCGGCCAAGCGCTCCAGGTAAGGACCCTGTTGTTGGTGCCAACGCTCGGCCGGCATGCGATCCTTGTCGTTTCCAATGCAGGTATCGATCAAGATCGTCAGGCCGTTGTGCTGGATGATCCAAGAATGCATGTTCAACAAAGCGGTCATCTTCTCCGGATTGACATAGTGAGGCACTAGCCAATCCTTATGCGCCTCGAAAACCGCGTCCTCCCAATCGGGAAACAGCGTGGTCAGGCGAAAGGCGGGTCCGGCCATCTCCGCCACTCTGGTGATATGCGTTGCGCCGACTTCTAAATGGCTGATGGGGTTGTTCACGCCGCTGCCTCCGGTTTGATTTTGATATAGGGTTGCAAAAGCCGGCAGACGCCGTCCGCCGTTAGGATCAAGCGATCGCCCTCGAACACTTTGGCCCGGATGAAAGCGAGATCGTCGTCCATATGGGTGACCTCCGTCGTTCCTTCGATCCAGGTATTCAGGGGCCCGGCAGAAATATACTCCACGTTCATGGCGACGGTCGTGGCATAGCGCCGCGAGATACCGGATGCGGCCCGGCCAATGATGTCGTCGGCGAAGGTAAAAAGCACGCCGCCATGGACGATGCCGTTGGTATTGTCGTGCACGGGCCGGGAATGAAAGCCGTTGATGAAGGCCCCGGTATCGAGGCGGCGGTAATGCATCGGGCCGCATAATCCGGGAAAGCCGCCTTGGTCCGGGAAGGGCAGAAATCCCGGCGGCGGTTGCGGTCGGTCGTCGTCGATCAACGGCTCGTCTAGCGGCGGCGACGTGTAATGCCCTGGTTCGATGGGCGCAAATAATTTGCTGGTGCCGTCCGCCGTCATCAAGATGCGCTGGCCAGCGAAAAGACGCACCCGGACGAAGGCAAGGGTGCGGGTCACGCGGACCAGTTCCACCGTGCCCTCAACCAGACCGTCCAGGGGGCCGGGGGCAAGATACTCGACCTTGAATTTCAAGGTTGCGCACATCCGTTTCAGGGTATGCACGATCATGTGCCCCGTGATGTGGTCGGCAAAGCTGAACAGGGCGCCGCCATGTGTGACGCCGCTCGGGTTGCCATGGCGGGGACCCGTGCGGAAGGCATATCGGAAGCCGTCCTCAGGGTCTGTCCGAACATGAAAGGGCCCGATGGCGTCGGCGAAGTGGCCGCTGTGGCCAAAGGGCTCGTAGCCTTCGGGGAATAGCGCGGCGGCCTTGTTCATGAGATGTCCGTGAGGTTCTCGGCGATGCCACGCAGGCGCTGCGCCAGTTCCCGCCTTTGGCCATCATCCAGTTGCGCGGCAAGGCCGACCGCGACAATGGCCCGGGCTGGCACTCCCTCTCGCTGGCTGACTGGCGCAGCCAAGACCACGACGCCGCGAATATAATTACCATCGTCCACGGCATAGCCATCCCGCCGCGCCGCCGCGATTTCTGCGAGCCAGGTGTCGAAATCCGGAGGGTTCTGCCAGCGCAATTTCTGGAAGCGGCGGGCCAGTTCCGCCCGGTCCCAACCGCTGTGTGCGGCGACGCAGCGCCCCGTGGCCGAAATCAAGGCGGGAAACTGGCTGCCGATATTGACGTGTATGCTCAAATCCAGACGCGATCGCGCCAGGGCCGCCACCACCATGTGGTCGTGGCTGTCTAATTCGACGGCAACGGCTGTAACGTTGAATTCGGTGGCAATGGTTTCCAAGTGTCCCTGAACGGCTTGGACGAAACCGCTGCGGCTCAACATATTGCGGGCGATACCCAAAATACCCACACCGAGACTATAGCGCTTGGTTTCCGGATCGAACGTGACCAGATCCTCGTGCGCCAATGTACGCAGAATGTGGAGCACGGTGCTTGGAATAAGGTCCAAATCCCGGGCGATGCGGTTGACGCCCATGGGCTCCTGTCCGCGGCCCAGATGGCGCAGAATTCCCGCCGCCCGGCTGACCGCCGTGACTGGTTTTGTCAGGCTAATCTGGGCCTTTTCGCTTGCTTGCACCATCGGCTGCCGGCTATCTCGTTATTGTCTATCGACAATGTTATTGTGTATTGACAACAATGTCCAGTTGCCAGATGCTTCTGGACGTACATTAGCACCAGGTGGCCACATGCCCTTGATCACCGAATACACCAGCTATGCCGACGCGCAGAAATATTGCTCGAAGGAACGCCTGTGGGAGCTGTTCGACGGCAGTCGCGAAGCCATCAATATTGCCCACGAATGTATCGACCGTCACCCCCGAGACCGGGTAGCCGTGCAGATCGCCATAGCGGAAGGGGGTTCGCAAAGCATTACCTTCGGCGAATTGTCCGACTGGTCGGGACGCTATGCAAACTATCTCCGTGCTAGGGGCATCGGACCGGGCGAGCGGGTCGCCCTGATGGTAGAGCCGTCACTGCCGTTTTATCTTGCCCTTTATGGTGCCATGAAGGCGGGCTGTGTGGCGGTACCCCTATTCACCCTGTTTGGGCCCGACGGCCTGCGGCTACGAGTGGACGATTGCCAGCCACGGTTGCTGCTATTGGCGCCGGAGAAATCAGATCTCGCAGCCGATGCGGGCTGCGAGGTGGTCATCGCCGATGATGACTTCTTGGCTGCCTTGGAAGACCACGAGGCCGATTTCGAGACCGAAACGTCGGGCCGCGACATGGCCATGTTCCAATATACATCCGGCACCACGCGGGAATTGCCCGACGCGGTCAAGCATCGTCATCAATCCGTTGTCACGGTCATGCTGGCGGCGCTTTATGGCACCGGCCAGCGCCCGGGCGATCGGTTTATGTGCCCATCGTCGACTGCCTGGGGGCATGGCCTTTGGCACGGCACGCTGTCGCCACACGCCCTAGGCGTTTCCACAGCCAGCTATGCCGGGAAGTTCGATCCCGACCGGCTGATGGCGGCGTTGGAAGAGTTCGAGATCACCAACCTGTCCGCCGCCGCCACCCATTACCGCATGATGAAGAATGCCGGCACCGCCGCGCGATACCATTTCAATCTTGAGAAGCTCAGTTTCACGGGCGAGCCCATGGATACGGATACGGCGGAATGGGCCAAGGCCACCTTCGGCCAGTATCCGGGCAGCTTTTACGGCACCACCGAGGTCGGCGTCCTTTTGGGCAGCTATCCTGGTGCCGATGATCTGCCGACCAAGCAGGGCGCCCTGGGCAAGCCCATGCCGGGGCAACAGGTGGCCATTCTGAACCCCGAAGGAGAGCCCTGCGCGCCCAACGAGGTGGGGGAGATCATGGTGATGCGGCCAGACGGCTGGTTTCCCACCAAGGACCGGGGGCACGTTGACGAGGACGGATATTTCTACCACGGCGGCCGGGCCGACGACGTGATCATCTCCGCCGGCTATACCATGAGCGCGATGGAGATCGAGGACACCCTGCTCAAGCATCCGGACGTGTTGGAGGCTGCTGCCATCGGTGTGCCGGACGAGGTGCGCGGCTTGGTGGTCAAAGGATTTATCGTGACTGATCGAGCTGGTGATGACGGATTCGTCACGGAATTGCAGGAATTCGCCCAGCAGAATCTGAGCCGCCACGAATATCCCCGCGTCGTGGAGTTCGCCAAGGAACTACCCAAAACCCCGGCGGGGAAAGTGAACCGCAAGGTTCTGCGGGACCGGGAAGCTGCCGCGCGAGGAGACTAGATCATGAATGAAGCCAACACGGGCCGCTTTCCCAAGATCACCGACCGGGATCTGGATCAACTGCAAAAACGTATCGGCGTAAAGATTGAGAATATGCCGGAGCCCTGGTGCTATGAGGCGACCAGGGACAACATCCGCCACTACGCCCACGGCATTGGCGATGATAACCCGCTGTGGTGCGATCCGGACTATGGCGCCAATACCAAATATGGCGGCTTGATCGCGCTGCCAAGCTTCCTGTTTTCAACTTCCCGCATCATGTCCGGCTATGTGGGCGGCTTGCCGGGCATCCACGCCATGTGGGCGGGCTCGGACTGGAACTGGCACAAGGTGGTGCATCGCAACGACGAGATCAGGTGCGAGGCCTGGTTGAGCGATCTGATTCCCCATGAGACGCGTTTCTCTGGCCGGGCCATTCAGCAGGTCTATCACGTCGAGTTTTACAACCAGCAGGGTGACAATGTCGCCTCTGCCGATAGCTGGTGTTTTCGGACCGAACGGGACAAGGCTCGAGAGGACGGCACCAAATATGCCGCCAGGGCCAAGGGGCAGTTGACCTACACGGAAGAGGAATTGGTGGATATCTACCGCCACTATGCCAATGAAGAAATCCGTGGTGCCACCCCCCGTTATTACGAGGATGTATCGGTAGGCGACAAACTGCCCACGATGTTGAAGGGGCCCATGACCGTTACCGGGTTCATCTGTTACGCCCAAGGCTGGGGCGGCCTATATATCCGCGCCAACAAGCTGGCCTGGAAGCAGATCCGTGCCCATCCGGGCCTAGGCATCACCAACCGCTTCAACATCCCCGACTGTCCCGAACGGGTGCATTGGGAGCACGACTTCGCCACCGAGGTAGGTGCGCCAGGGGCCTATGACTATGGGCCGGAGCGGGTTTCATGGTTGACCCATCACATCACCAATTGGATGGGCGATGACGGCATGCTGGCCAATCACAAGACACGCATCCGCCGCCACAACCCCGAGGGCGATGTGCTTTATATCAATGGTGAAGTGTCGGACAAGTTCATTGACGATGATGGACGTCATTGTGTGGAGATCACCCATGAAGCCCGGCAACAGGACGACGAATTGTCGATCCAGGGCACAGGCGTCGTGGTTCTGCCTTCGAAAGGTTAGGTCTTTCCGGAGGTTGGTTCCCTACGGGCCGCGGAACCTGTCCGCGAAGGCCCGGTCCCGGACATAGGTCCTGTCAACACAGTCATTGTAGGCGTGGCTGCCTGCCGTATGACCCTGGGCCAGGCAATTCCGGCCGGCGTAACCGGTTGAGCCCGACTGGCAGGCCGACAACAAAACCATGCAGGCCAGAATGGTGGCTGTCCGGAGAATCCACATCATCGTCATCCCATGAACGTCGCGTTACGCCAGAGGTGGTGTTTGCATCGTATCGACGCCATCGGAAAATGCTGATTTCACGGGATATTGAAGGTTTTGGGGCCGCGTCGACCTGTCCAAATTCTGACCGATCAGTTTTGCGGCGTATAGCCCCGGCCGTCGTAGTCGAAATCCCAAAGCTCCCGGTTTTTCGGGTCAGAGAGAAAATGATTGGCGTGATAGCTGCGGATTTCCGCGATTAGATCGTCCTCGAACAGGTACCATTCGCTGCCGCGAAGGACTTCTGCGACACCCGTTGCCGGCGGTGTCCAGCGCATGCTCCATTCGATCACCGCCTCCGGCTCCTGCACCAGGGCATGGTCGAGTGTCCAGCGGGCCTGTGTCCGCGGGCCGACCTTGACCCAATAGTTGGCTAATCCGTCCGCCCCTCGCACCGCGCCGTGGTCGACGAAGTAATGCACCACTTCCGGGGTGAAGGTGGACATCATCAGGTCGTAATCCGCCGTATTGCAGCCCTGATAATAGCGCTTGATGGTCTCGATGTATTCATGGCCCGATTGGCGTAGTTTCATGGCGCCGCTCCCTTAGCTTGTTCCCGCGCCCTTGCTTGATAACTGTTGTGGCGACAAAGCATCAACAGACAAGTGGCCGCACGATCGAGAGGCCATTTCTCTTGCAATGGCTTTGCTAGAGCAAGAACGGCTGTTCAGTTAAACTTGTACCAATATACGCCGCCAGGGGATGGGCACATATGGCTGATGGGGACATATCCCGTAGGCTCGCTGCCATCGTGGTCGCTGATGTCGCTGGATACAGCCGGCTCGTGGAGCAGGACGAAGATGCCACGCTCGCTGCCCTACGCTCGCTGCGGGCCCGGCTCATCGACCCCAAGATCGCCGCGCACAAGGGGCGTATCGCCAATACCGCCGGCGACAGTATTCTGGTGGAATTTCACAGTGTCGTTGAAGCCCTGAACTGTGCCCAAGAGATTCAGGCGGCTGTGCAGCTTCGAAACCGGGACATCGACCCTGAACGGCGCATTGAATTTCGCTTTGGCATCAATGTGGGCGATGTGGTCGAACAAGACGGTGACCTGTTGGGTGAAGGCGTCAACATCGCGGCGCGGCTGGAGGCGATGGCGGATCCCGGCGATATTTACATCTCTCGCACTGCCCGCGACCAGGTCCTCGACCGTACCGATATCGCGCTGGAGGACCTGGGGCCCGTTAAAGTCAAGAACATGGCCCGGCCGGTGCATGCTTACCGCGTACTGACCATTGCCGATGCGGCAAGCGCCGTTCCTCGCAAGAGACCGGTGCGACGACGATTGAAAGGGTTGACGGCAGCATTCGTCGCGCTGCTTGTCCTCGCTGCGGTCGCCGTTTACGTCTGGATGGAGGACCGGCGACCGGAAGCCAGCTACCCGGTCTCCTCCGTATCCGCCGAAGCGACGATCGCCGTGCTGCCGTTCACCAATCTCAGTGGCGATCCGGAGCAGGAATATTTCAGCGACGGCATTACTAATGATTTGATCACGGATCTGTCCAAGTTCAGCAATCTCTTTGTCATCGCCTCCAATTCAGTCTTCACCTACAAGGGCAAGGCGGTCAAGGTTCAGGACGCCGGCCGGGACCTCGGCGTGCGCTACATCGTGGAAGGCAGCGTGCAAAAGTTGGGCGGCCGCGTCAGGATCAATGCACAACTGGTCGATGCCGCCAGCGGTCGCCATTTGTGGGCGGATCGCTACGAAGAAGCCGCCGATGACCTTTTCGATCTCCAGACACGCATCACCCGTCACATCGTGCGCACTCTGGCGGTCAAATTGACTGATTTCGAGATCGACCGCGCCTTCGCCAAGCCGAACCGAGATCTTCAGGCATATGATCTTGCCTTGCGCGGGTGGCATTTGGTGACGCGGTTGAAACGAGAAGAGAATTTTCAGGCGCGCCAGTTCTTCCGGGACGCCATCGCCCGTGACCCTACCTATGCCGCCGCCCATGCCGGTCTCGGACTCACTTTCCATAGCGCGGTTCGTTACGGTTGGACGGGCGCACCGCAAGCCGCCATGCAGCGGGCCCATGAACTGGTGCAACAGGCGCTTTCCCTAGACAATTCCAGCGTTATTGCCCATAGGCTGGCGGCGGGAATTTACCTGACCCGCCGGCAGTACGATCTGGCGCTCTTGGAAATCGAACGAGCCTTGGCACTCAACCCAAATGATGCCCGCAGCCTGGCCACGCAGGGTGCCGTGATGCTGTTCGCCGGTCACCCAGAAGGCGCCGTCATTTCTTTGGAAACAGCGCTCCGCTATGATCCGCTGATGGGTGCCGGGAGCGCGGGAAGTTTGGCAACACTTGGTTTGGCCTATTACCTCACGCGTCGCTATGGAGATGCGGCGCGGATCCTCGAACGCGGCCTGGCAAAGCATCCCGGCTATCTTTATGGTCAAACCGTCCTTGCGGCCGCCTATGGGCAGTTGGGGAACCTAAATCAGGCTGGCCAAGCCGCGAGGGTTGTACGTCAACTGAACCCGGTCTTTGATATCAGCGAGGCGGGCGGCCTTTTGCGCGAGCCCGCCGACCGGGCGCACTTCACCGAAGGCCTCAGAAAAGCCGGGCTGGAATAGGCACTGCCTATCTGTTGTCACGCAGCCGAGCGCGGTTCTTCTCCCAGTTGCCGGCGGAGTGTCTCAGATAGTAAGGCTCGCCCCCTGCTTTCCAACGTTCCAGGCTGGCCTTCGACTTGATCAAATACAATTTGCCGTCGACGATGGTCCAGTTCTCCGGGTCCGCATTGGCAACCTCGCCCACTGACAGACCAACGGAACAATAGCCCCCGTATTGTGGGGCATATCGTGTGGGGTTTGCGGCGAACAGGTTGCGGTTGGTGGCATTGGCAAAAAGCCAGCGTGTGTCATGCCAGCGATGTTCGAACTCGCTCTTCCCTTTCGTCGCCTTGCCGTCAACGAAATATGCCACGGTGTCGTAACCGCGAATGGCGACGTTGTCGTCGGTGACATTGTAGTCAGGGATATCGGATTTGAATGACGAGGCATAGTAGCCGGCGGCGAAGGCCGCCCCCGCCACCGCAACAAATGCAATGGCAACCACTCCAATGACAGCCTTGCGCGAGATTCCCGATGTTCCTTCGAACATGACAATCCCTCCCCTTTGGTCGGCGTCACTTATGTCCGCTTTACATAATATGCATGAATTCCATTCTCAAGGGGCGAGTAGTTGCACATAGAAAGCGCCTATTGGCCGAAGCACAACCAAAACCTAGGCAGCAATTGGCGTAAACAGCGGCAGATAGAAGCCGCCGTCTATGGGATGGAACTTCACTTCCACCTCATCGTCGATGGCCAGGGCCTCGAAGTCGCAGTCGATGATGTTGGTCATCATGGTGACGCCCTCGTCCAGGGTGACATAGGCCATGACGTAAGGCACCGGCGCCCGGCGCATGATGGAAAAGCTGTAAATACGGCCCCGCCCGGACGCTTCGTACCATTCCGTGTTGGAGCTGAAACAATAGGGGCAGATGGCGCGGGGGTAATAGTGGGTTTCGCCGCAGTCCCTACACCGTTTCAAGAGCAGTTTGCCCGCCGCCGTACCGTCCCAGAACGGCTGCGCATCCAAGGCGGGGACAGGGACGGGGTAGTCGGGATATTGCTTGTCCGTTGCCTGGCCGCTCATGCGTCGTTCCTCCCCAGAATAGCGGTGGCGCTACAAAGCCGGGTCGAAATCAGTCCGCCTGAGCCATGCGCAAGGGCAAATGTGCAATCGGGCACCTGAACTGCAGGGTGGGCTTCGCCGCGCAGCTGTCGGACCGCCTCGATAATCTTGGTCATGCTACCCCGGTTCGAAGGGTGATTGTTGCACAGACCGCCGCCGTCGGTGTTGAACGGCAGCTTGCCGACGCCGGAGATTAGCTTGCCGTCGGAGACGAACTTGCCCCCCTGGCCCTTCTCGCAGAAGCCCAGATCCTCGAGCGTGATCAGTACCGTAATGGTGAAACTGTCATAGATCGTGACCAGATCGATGTCATCAGGGCTCAGGCCCGCTTCATCGAATGCGATGGCGCCGGATTTCACTGCGCCCGTGTAGGTCAGGTCAATCCTTCCCCGGTTGGTGTGCTTGACAGCATCGCCCTGGCCCAGAACCTTGACGCACCGATCGCCCAAGTCCTTGGCGATTTCCGGACTGACCATGACGATGGCCCCGCCGCCGTCGCTGATCACGCAGCAATCCAACCGGTGCAGGGGATCGGCGATCATGGGTGAATTGACCACATCCTCCACCGTAACCACGTCCCGCAGCATGGCATGTTCGTTGTGCTGGGCGTGATGCGACGCTGCCACCTTGATCCAGGCCAACTGCTCCGCCGTGGTGCCGTATTCGTGGGCATGACGCATCGCCGCCATGGCATAGTTGTTGACGATGACCTGGTTGAACGGCGTTTCGAAGGCGATGTCCGGCGTATCAGGATTGTAGGCGGGCAGGGTTGCCTTCGCCGCCGCCCGGGGCCGGCCCGCCAGCGTGATCAAAGCCACGGAACACTTACCCGCCGCGATCGCCTCGGCCGCGTGCCCCACATGCACCACATAGGCGGAGCCGCCGGTATCGGTGGAATCCGTGTAACGCACGTCCAGACCCATATATTCCACCATGGACAGCCCACCCAACCCCGGCGCATCGCCGGCGCAGAAATAGCCGTCTACGTCGTCCTTGCTTAGGCCCGCATCCGCAAGGGCGCCGCGGGCGACTTCTGCATGCAGTTGCGCGACGGATTGTTCGGTGGCGTTGCGGGTTGGATGTTCGTAGGCGCCGGCGATGTACGCTTTACAGGGCCGTGCCATGGCTCACTTCGCCGCCATCACCATGATCTCGACGAGATAGCCGGGCGCCGCCAAATCGCTGCACAAACCTGCCCGTACGGGTGGGTTTTCTGGATCAATCCAGGCGTCCCAAACTTCGTTCATGGCCGCGAAATTGCGCATGTCCGTTACCCAAAGTTGGGCCCACAGCAGTTTCGACTTATCCGTTCCCGCTGTCGCCAAAAGGCCGTCGATTTTTTCCAGGATTTGGCGGGTCTGCTCGCCCACATCGGCTTTCATGTCATTGGCCACCTGCCCGGCAAGATAGACCACGCCGTTATGTTCGACCGCCTGGCTCATGCGCGGTCCTGGATTGTGCCGGGTAATTTCCATGTTCTGCGTCCCTATTGATTGCATTATCGTTGCCAAAGCCTAGCCCAGGGATTGGCCGTAGGCAAAAGCTAATGGCGACGGCGGTTTTTAGGGCAGCTTCTTCGTTGCGTCATTGGGGCTGCCCTGGTAGTTTCCGCCGCCTTTCCGCGACGCCCTGGATCGGGCCGCGGACGGCATACCACGTACGAAGATGAACCAAGGGGATGAGGCCATGAGGATCAATGGCAACGCCATTCGGCCCGGCAACGTGATCGAGCATAAAGGCGGTCTGTGGCGGGCTGTGAAGATCGCCCATACCCAGCCAGGCAAAGGCGGCGCCTACCTGCAGGTGGAACTGCGCAATTTGCGCGACGGCAGCAAATTGAACGAGCGTTTCCGGGCTTCGGAAAACGTGGAGAGGATCCGTCTTGACCAAAAGGAACATCAGTTCCTGTTCGGGGACGGGGACAGCTTTACCTTCATGGACTCGGAATCCTATGAACAGGTGGAATTGAACGCGGATCAATTGGGCGACCAGGCGGCTTATCTCCAGGACGGCATGGCGGTTTCCATCGAAAGTTACGAAGGCAGTGTCTTGGGTGTCTCGTTGCCAGAGCACGTCACCTTGGAAGTGACCGATACGGAACCGGTGATCAAGGGGCAGACGGCGGCGGCCTCGTACAAGCCGGCGGTACTGGAGAACGATACGCGCTGCTCGGTGCCGCCGTTCATTGGTGTAGGAGATAAAATCGTCGTCGCCACCGAAGACGGATCGTACGTCAGGCGCGCCGATGGCTAGTTCTCTTGCGGCTCCCTGCGCCTGTATGACTCTCCGATTGGACAAGACCTTTGTCTAGAACGTCGCCGGTCATGAACGTCATGCAACAGGCCGCGCGCAAGGCGTCGCGGCGTCTGGTGCGCGATTTTGGCGAAGTGGAGAATTTGCAGGTTTCGCGCAAGGGGCCAGGCGATTTCGTCACCACGGCGGATGTGCGAACCGACAATATGCTGCGCGAGGCCTTGCATCTGGCTCGTCCAAGCTTCGGCTTTCTCAGCGAGGAAGGCGATGACGAGGTCGGAGAGGACGAGCGGCGACGCTGGATCATTGATCCCATCGACGGCACCACGAACTTCATGCACGGCATCCCCATATTCGCGATTTCCATCGCGCTCGAGGAAATGGGCGAAGTCACGGCTGGGTTGGTATATGCCCCCGTCAGCGACGAGATGTTCTGGGCTGAGAAAGGTCAGGGCGCTTACCTGAACGACCGGCGCCTGCGGGTGGCCGGGCGCCGGCATATGGGTGAAGCGGTGATCGGCACGGGCATTCCACATTTGGGACGGCCGGAAAATCCAAGCTATGGCGCCGAAATGGCTGCCATCGCCGCCGAATGTGCTGGTATCCGGCGGCTTGGTTCTGCCGCCCTGGATCTAGCCTATGTGGCGGCCGGGCGGTTTGATGGCGTCTGGGAGACCGGGTTGTCGCCATGGGATGTCGCCGCGGGACTGCTACTGGCGCGGGAAGCGGGTGCAACGCTCAGCCGTACCGACGGCGGTTCGGACCCCATGAACAACGGCGACGTCCTGGCCGCGAACGAAGCGATTCATACACGCATGTTGCGACTGATCCGTCAGGCGCGACGGGCGGCCTGATAGCCAACGGAGCCAGCCGGCCACAATTTCGCCAATATTTCCTGGTTACAATTATATTCCCCGAGATACGCGGGAAATTGTGTGAAGAAAAAGAGCTAAATCGTTGCCCAGACAGGCACTCTGGTCTATCGTGCCGGGCCAAGGAATGAGGTTGTGATACCGCCTCGTAGCACGCCGGATCGATCGGGCGTCGCACCGGCGGTTACACGATATCATTCGGGATCTACGTCAGCCGCGAGAAGCAACCGCAAGAGCTCCATGAAAGCAAATCCAAACGCGATCCCCGGCCACTCGAATGGTATACCCAAGGCAGCCCGGCCAAAATTTGTATCTATGGCGAACCTGCCGTTGCTGACGTTTGCGGTGGCAATTTGCGCCGTTCAACCGACGGCGGCACAACACACAGTACGTGTCGGTGGTCAAAGTCCGACGCCGGGCGTTACCATCAACCTCAATGCTATCTATGGCGGCACCGGTTCGAACGCCGTCGCGCCCCTGCCATCCCAACAGCGGCATCTGGCGCCGGCTTACGGCGGCCGTCAGTTATTGATACCAAATTTGCGTATGCCGTCGACACAGACGCAATTCGCGCTCCGCCCGCCTGGGCAGACGCCTGCGGCACGGACGCCGGCCGCGATGCCGGAATTGAAACGGGCGCCCATGACGACTGCCCGACCGGCCGTGAAGGCGGCGCCGGCTCAACCGCGCGTCGCAGCTAGGCGGCCAGCGGCACCGCCGGCGCCGCCGAAGCCGGCCGCGACGCCGTCGATGAAGGATGCGGCACCGGCCAAGCCGGCGATGAAAGAGGCTATTGCGGAAACGCCGGCCGTGAAAAAGCCGGCGCCCGCCAAAGTGGCTCGTTTGGCGCCGCCCCCGCCGCCGCCTTCTGTCACGCGGCAGGAAACCCCGCCAAAGGCCCAGCCGGCGCCACCGCCGAAGGCAGCCGCGCCGAAAGTAGAGGCGCCAAAAGCAGAGGCGCCGGCCAGTCCCGCATCAAAAAACTTGGCGCCGCCACCCCCACCCCCGCCGCCTTCGATCGTCCGCGAGACGCCCAAGGCGGAAGCGACCAAGGCCGGTTCGTCTGCGCCAAAAGCAGCTGCCAAACCGAGACAGGTTGCTGCCCTGCCGCCTTCGTCGGAAGGCAAGCTGCAGATCCGATTCCGCAATGGCAGTTCGGTACTTAGCCGGGATGACGAGGCGGCGTTGAAGTCGCTGGTCAAGGAGATGGCACCATCGGAAGCGCGGCTGCAATTGAAAGCCTATGCGGCGGCGACGGGTAACGACAATTCAAAAGCACGGCGTCTGTCCTTGTCCCGGGCCCTGGCGGTCCGATCATTCCTGATCGAAAACGGATTGCGCAGTACGCGGATCGATGTGCGCGCTTTGGGCATCGCGCGGGATGGCGGGGTGCCGGATCGGGTCGATGTCGTGGTCTTGAGTCGGTAACTGTTCGCTGCGCCGTAACGCAAGGCAGGACGCAGGGATGCGGACAGGCTGGTGTGCACATGTTGCAGGGGGCAAGTGATATGAGTGGATTGGCGGCATGACCAGACCAGACCGCTATTTGGTCCGGATGTTAATCTTCCTGGCCCTCGTCGTGGCGGCGGCAGTGCTGCTATACCTGCCTTTGATCCGGGCCTTCCAGGCCAATACAATTCTAAACGGCATGATCCTCGGCACCTTGGGCTTTGGCATTCTATACGCCTTTCGCCAGGTGATGATGTTGCGGCCCGAGGTTGAATGGGTGGAAACCTTTCGCCGCTCGGACCCGGGTCTTTCTGTGCAGCGGGAGCCGAAGCTTTTGGCGCCCATGGCGACCATGTTGGGAGAACGTTCGGGGGGACGGATGTCTCTTTCGGCGCTGTCCATGCGCTCAATGCTCGATTCCATACATTCCCGACTGGACGAGAGCCGGGATCTGTCCCGCTACCTGATTGGCCTGCTCATCTTCCTCGGCCTCCTGGGCACATTCTGGGGCCTGTTGGAAACCGTTGGTGCCGTGGGCAAGACCATTGGCAGCCTGTCGGTCGCATCCGGCGATTTCGGCACCATATTTTCGGATCTAAAAGATGGGCTGCAATCTCCCCTGAACGGCATGGCCATCGCCTTTTCATCCTCTCTGTTTGGCTTGGCCGGCAGCCTGGTTTTGGGTTTCCTCGAATTACAGGCCAGCCAGGCGCAGAACCGTTTCTACAATGATCTGGAGGAATGGCTCTCCAGCTACACCCGGTTGTCCAGCGGCAGCGCCTTGGCGGAAGGCGATCAATCGGTACCAGCCTATGTCCAGGCGTTGCTGGAACAGACCGCTGACAGTCTGGAGAATTTGCAACGTACCATCGCGCGATCTGAAGAGGGCCGGGGTTCGGCGCAGAACACCCTAATGGCGCTGGTCGACAGGCTGTCGATCCTGACCGACCAGATGAAGGCGGAGCAGGGGCTGATGGTCAAACTGGCGGAGAACCAAATGGAAATCCGCCCCGTGCTGCAAAGCCTGAACAATCATTTGGAAGGCCAGCAAACCGGTCTGGACGAGGTCAGCCGGGGTCATCTGCGCAACCTGGATAACTACGTCGTGCGCCTGTTGGAGGAGATGAGCGAGGGCCGGAACCAAACCGTGGCCGAGCTGCGTAGCGAGATCAAGCTGCTCGCCCGCACGATCGCCGCCATGGCGGACGATCGATGAGCCGTGTTCTCTAGCCGGTTATTGATGACCAATGGCCAGACGTCCCTATAGCAATGCCGGTTCCGCCAATATCTGGCCTGGGTTTGTCGATGCTTTGGCCACCTTGCTGTTGGTCATCATCTTCCTTCTGGTGGTGTTCGTGCTGGCCCAGGTGCTGCTTAGCCAGGCCATCTCCGGCAAGGACGAGGCCCTGGACCGGCTCAACCGGCAGGTGGCGGAACTGGCGGATTTGCTGGACCTGGAACGCCAGGCGAATGTGGACCTTCGTTTGAACATCGCGCAACTCTCTTCCTCACTGCAAACCACCGCCGCCGATAGGGATCAGTTGCAAGTGCAGCTGCGCCAGATGATTACCCGGGCAGAGCAGGCCGAGGATGCCTTGGCGGCGGCGCAAAGCCGGGAGAAGATTTCCAAGGAAGTCAGCCAACGCCGTCTTTTGGAACTGGAGAGTTTGCGCCGGGACATCGAGGCCCTGCGCAAGCTGCGTGGTACGCTCGAAGCCCAGGTGGGGGAGTTAACCAAGAATCTGGCAGAACGGGAAACCGAACTGGGCGCTCTGCGGGACCGCAGCAAGGAGTTGCAGGCACAGCTTGCCTCCGAACAGGAACGTACGTTGCTGGTGCAGAAAGAGCTTGAGGAACGAGAGATCAGACTGGGCGAATTGCTTGATCTCTACACGCGGCTGGAAGAGGACTACAAGGCGGAACAGGCCTTAAGCAAAGAGCAAAAATCACGGGTTGGCATCCTCAACCAGCAGATCCTGGCTCTACGGCGGGAAATTCAGCAGCTTAACCAAATTCTCGAGGCTTCCGAGGCCAAGGACCGCAAGGATGAAGCCACGATCTCTGATTTGGGTCGGCGCCTGAATCGGGCCCTGGCCAGCAAGGTTCAGGAATTGACCCGGTATCGTTCGGAGTTTTTTGGCAAGTTGCGCGAAGTGTTGGGCCAACGGCGGGGTGTGCGAATTGTCGGTGATCGCTTCGTCTTTCAATCCGAAGTTCTGTTCGGCTCCGGCTCGGCCCAATTGGAGCCTCAGGGCGAGGCGCAGATCGCTCAAATCGCGGCCACCTTGGTGGAAATATCCAAGCAGATTCCGCAAGATATTAACTGGGTTCTGCGAGTCGATGGCCATACGGATTCAATTCCCATCGCAACGTCGCAATTCCCCTCGAATTGGGAGCTATCGGCCGCGCGAGCCATTTCCGTGGTCAAGTTCATGGTGGAACAGGGTGTGCCGGCGAACCGCCTCGCCGCCACTGGCTTTGGAGAATTTCAACCGATCGACCCACGGCTGGGAGAGATCGCCAACCGCCGCAACCGCCGCATCGAGTTCAAACTGACGCAGCGCTGATTTCGTCCTTGCCGCGTCGTCAGCGGGAGAAGGCCGACAATGCCCACCGTTTCAAAAGCCGCGAATTTGGCGCCCTAAGCCACGCGCACTTGGGCAAGGAACTTATCGACCTCGGACTTCAAGGTCGTGGACAGGTCGGCCAACTCGCCAACGCCGCCGTGAATGTCGCTCGCGGCATCCCCCGCCTCGCCTGCCGCCTTGGTGACGCTGTTGATGCTCCTGGTGACCTCTTCCGTGCCGTTCGATGCCTGCTCCACGTTGCGGGCAATCTCTCGGGTGGCGGCGCCTTGTTCTTCCACGGCGGCCGAAATGCTGGCGGCGATCTGGTTAATTTCGCCGATGGTCGTGCTGATTCCCTCGATCGCTCGGACTGCCTCCTGGGTCGCGCCCTGGATTTCGCCGATTTGCGTGCCGATCTCCTGGGTCGCGTTGGCGGTCTGATTTGCCAGGTTCTTGACTTCCGATGCCACGACGGCAAATCCCTTGCCGGCCTCTCCCGCACGGGCCGCCTCGATCGTAGCATTGAGGGCAAGAAGGTTGGTTTGGTTCGCAATGTCGGTGATGAGTTCGACAACCTCGCCAATCTTCTGTGAGGCCTCGTTCAAACCGACAATCTGCTTGTTGGTGCTTTTCGCCTCGACCACCGCGTTGGCGGCGATTTCGCTGGATTGGATGACCTGGCGGCTGATTTCGCTGATCGAGCTGGACAACTGTTCCGCGGCCGCCGCCACGGTCTGGACGTTGGAGGCTGCCTGTTCGGTGGATGATGCCGCGATCGTCGACTGCCGGTTCGTCTCTTCCGCCGTCGACGTCATGGTGGCAGCCGACTCATGCATCCGGTGCGACGTCGACGCCACCGTTTCCACGACTTTTCCGACACCGGCGTCGAACTGATCGGCCAGGGCCATCATCGCGTTGTGCTTTTCCTGCTCGGCGGCCTGCTTGGCCTGTTCCTGATCGGCGCGCAGTCGATCGACTTCAGCCAACTGCGCCCTAAATTTGGCCAACGCCCTCGCGACCTCGCCAAATTCGTCAGCACGGTCCGCATTCAGGCGCATTGCCGTATCCCCGTCGGCGCCAGCGATTATGCCGACGTCCGCCAATAGTGCCTTTAGGCTGCTGCCGATCAGACGATACAGATAGTATGCGCCGGCCAGCGCCACGATCACGCCGGCTATCGCCAGAACGGATATCAGACGCACTAGGTTGGCATTGACGGTCTCGATCGCATCCGCCTGCTGCTTCAGGCTGGCAACGGATTGACCACTCTGGTCCTGGGCCAGCGTGATCATTTTCTCGACGGCGTTGGCGATCGACTCGGCGGCGGTATCGAATTCGGCCATCATCTTGTTGCCGCCAGCCGGGCCATCCGCGACATAGGCTTGTGCCATCTTCTTGCCGGTGGCGTAGAACGGTTCGAAGGCCGCCTCGATCTCGTCCAGGGTGGCCAGCATGCCGGTGAGGTTCAGGGAGGTGGCCAACGCCCGGGTCTTTTCCAAATCGACGGCGAATTTCTCGGCGTTGGCCTGCGCCTGTTCGAAGCCGTCGTCGAGTCCGTCGAGACCGCGGGTCGCCGATATGTCCGTCAGCCATTGCCAAACCTGATAGACATCGGATTTCACCTCGGCCGTCGCCAGCAGAAGAGGAACCCAGGATTCCGAGACGAGGTTGGCATCCTCGTCGATCTGGTGAAGCTTTGGCGTCAAGGCGTTCAACTTCAGGAATGTCGCGCCACCTGTCGCGGTTAGGACAACAACGAGAAGCGAAAGAACCAAAATCAGTTTGGATTTGACGTTCATGGCGCGGACCTCTCCCTTTTCCCTAGGCCTTTATGAATTTCCTTGAATTCCTGAAACTCATAACGAGACGGAGTTAACGAACTGTAACAATGTTCTTGAAGCAACCGGACACGGCCCCAGGATGTCACGCCGGGGAAAAGGAAAAGAATGAAATATGGCGCGGCGGTTGATACGGTTCCGGTCAATATTGTCCGGCGTTCCGCCGGTGCTGCAACTCGCCACCATAGCTCTCTAGCTATTGCGTGGTTTTCCGACTGACGCAAATATTGCCCCACCGGAAGCAAAGGCGGTGTGCAAATGGACAATCCGGCCCGGCTGGCCATCGATATCGGCGGGACCTTTACCGACGTGGTTTTGGAGCATGGCGATGCTCAGGACCGCTTCAAACTACTGACCACCCCGGAAGCGCCTGAACGGGCGGTGCTGGAAGGTGTCCGTGTCATACTGGAGCGAACGGGCATCGCCGCCCGGGATATTGGCCTGGTGATCCACGGCACCACCTTGGCCACGAATGCTCTGATCGAACGCAAGGGCGCCCGAACGGCCCTGGTAACCACTGACGGGTTTCGTGATTCCATCGAGATCGCATACGAGCACCGCTTCGAACAATACGACTTATACATGGAGCGGCCTCAGCCACTGGTGGAACGGGATTGGCGCCTGTCCGTGCCTGAGAGGATCGCCGCGGACGGCACCGTGCTTCTCGACCTCGACGAGCCGGCCGTTGCGGCACTGGCGGATGATTTGAGGGCGGCGGAAGTCGAGGCGGTCGCCATCTGCTTCCTGCACAGCTATGTCAATCCGGCCCACGAAATCCGTGCCGGCGAAATCCTGTCCCGATCCCTGCCTGGCGTTGCCATCACTCTGTCCTCGGAGGTCTGTCCAGAAATCCGGGAATACGACCGCATGTCGACCGCGTGCGCCAACGCTTATGTCCAACCCATGATGGCAGGATATCTCGGTCGCCTCGAAGAAGGACTGCAGACAAATGGCATCGGCGGGCCGTTGTTGCTGATGATGTCCAGCGGTGGCGTCACCACGGTGGAAACGGCTGCCCGACTGCCGATCCGGCTGGTGGAGTCCGGTCCCGCCGGCGGCGCCATTCTGACCCGCGATATCGCCAAAGAGAGCGACCTTGCGCGGGTTCTGTCTTTCGATATGGGCGGCACGACAGCCAAAATCACCTTGATCGACGATTTCGAACCGCATATCGCCCGCGCCTTCGAAGTGGCCAGGATGTACCGCTTTCTTAAAGGCAGCGGCTTGCCATTGCGCATTCCGGTCATCGACATGGTGGAAATCGGTGCCGGCGGCGGCTCCATCGCCTCCGTCGATGCCATGGGGCGCATCCAGGTGGGACCCGAAAGCGCCGGTTCGGTGCCGGGGCCGGCCTGTTATGGCAACGGCGGGGAGGCGGCCACAGTGACGGATGCGGATACAATGCTGGGCCGGATCGATCCGAGCCGCTTTGCCGGTGGTCAGGTCGACCTGTTGCCGGAGAAAGCGGAACAGGCAGTGCGGGAAAATATTGCCGCACCCCTGTCCATGGCAGCGGAAGTAGCAGCGGCCGGAATTTCCGAGATCGTGGACGAGCACATGGCCAATGCGGCCCGGGTACATGCCATCGAAAATGGCAAGAATATGGTGGGTCGGGTCCTGGTCGCCTTTGGCGGCGCGGCACCCTTGCACGCTGCCCGCCTGGCGGACAAGCTGGGGATAGATCGGGTGCTGGTGCCCCAAGGTGCGGGCGTCGGTTCCGCCATCGGATTTTTACGGGCGCAAATATCCTATGAAGTCGTGCGCACGCGATACCTCGACCTCGGGTCATTTGATGCGGAATTGGTCAACGGCATTTTCGCTGAGATGCGCGCCGAAGCGGAATCCGTGGTCCGCCTGGGCGCGCCTGAGGAGGAATTGGTGGAACGCCGGAGCGCCTTCATGCGCTACCGGGGGCAGGGCCATGAGATCATGGTGCCGATCCCCGTCAAGGCGTTCGAGACGAGGGACGCGGCTGCCATGACGGAATGGTTCAGCGAGGCCTACAAGGCCCTATTCAGCCGTACCATTCCAAATCTGGGTGTCGAGGTCCTGACTTGGACCCTGTCTTTGGCCACGGACAGGCCAGCGCCGCTGGCGAATCTGGAGCCTGGAGAGGACTATCAGCCGCCGGCCGAGGGAATGCGGCAGATTATTGATCCGGCCTCGGGTGCTGCGATCGAGGCGGCGGTCTATAGCCGCACGGGCTTGAAACCCGGTGCTCGTGTCCCTGGTCCAGCGCTGGTGATGGAGGATGAGACCACGACATTCGTCGCCGAAGGCTTTGATGCCAGAGTCAATCCCTTGGGCCAGATCGAAATGAACCGACGGGAGATAGCCCATGACTGATGCGACCATGGAGCAAATCCGCTATCAGGTGATGTGGGACCGCCTGCTTTCCGTGGTGGAAGAGCAGGCGCAAACCCTGGTACGCACCGCCTTCAGCACCTCAAGCCGCGAGGCCGGCGATATTTCCGCCGGCGTATTCGACCTGCAGGGCCGCATGCTGGCCCAGGCCGTGACCGGGACGCCGGGGCATATCAACTCCATGGCGCGGGCCGTGGTGCATTTCATCGATGCATTTCCCATCTCGGGCATGCAAGAGGGTGATATCTACATCACAAACGACCCCTGGAAAGGCACCGGCCATCTGCACGACTTCACCGTCGTTACGCCAGCCTTTCGCAATGGCACCATGGTGGCCCTGTTTGCCTGTACCAGCCACGTGGTGGATATCGGTGGGGTGGGCATGTCGCCCGATGGCCGGCAGGTCTATCACGAGGGGCTGAACATTCCCATCATGCCTCTGGCCGTCGCCGGCGAGATGAACCAATGGCTGTTGAACCTGGTGCGCGCCAATGTGCGCGAGCCGGTACAGGTGGAAGGCGACATCTATGCTTTGGCCGCCTGCAACGACACCGGTATGAGACGCCTGTTCGATATGATGGACGAATATGGTCTGGATGATCTCGATGCCCTTGGCGCCCATATCATCGAAAGGAGTCAGACCGCCATTACAGCCGCCATCAACGATCTGCCTCAAGGCAGTTGGTCCCATGCCATGCGCATCGATGGTTTCGAGGAACCGATCGATCTGGTGGCGGAGCTGACGATCAGCAATGGCAAAATCCATGTGGATTACACCGGTTCTTCCGGCACTTCGGACTACGGCATCAATTGTCCCATGTGCTACACCGAGGCCTACACCGCCTTTGGCGTCAAATGCGTCGTGGCTCCTGAAATTCCCAACAATGCGGGCACCTTGGATGCGATTACGGTCTCGGCGCCGGATCACACCATTGTCAATGCGCCCCATCCCTGCGCCGTGGTCGCCCGTTCCACCATCGGTCATATGCTGCCCGACGTTGTTTTCGGGTGCCTGCACCAGGCCCTGCCCAATCGGGTGCCGGCCGAGGGCACATCAAACTTGTGGAACATCAAGCTTGGTGCCGGCCACGGCATTACTGGTGGCAGCGAACAGGATTTCACATCATTCATGCTCATGAGTTTTCACAGCGGCGGCGCCGGCGCCCGGCCCGAGCTGGACGGACTTTCGGCCACGCCCTACCCGAGCGGGGTGCGTAACGTGCCCGTCGAGATATCTGAAGCCATTACCCCTGTCGTCGTCTGGCGCAAGGAGTTGCGGCGGGATTCAGGTGGTGCCGGACAGATGCGGGGCGGCCTGGGCCAAACCATGGAGATCACCAGCCGAGAGCCGGCCCCGTTCGGCATTTTCGCCAGTTTCGAGCGGGTTTTGTTTCCGCCGCGGGGCCGCGATGGCGGCGGCGCGGGCGCCACCGGGCGCATTAGTCTGGCTACCGGCCACGAACTGCGCAACAAGGGTTTTCAGACCATTCCGGCCGGTGAACGATTGATTATCGAGATGCCGGGCGGCGGCGGTTTCGGCGATCCGAAAACGCGGGAAATCGGCGCCGTTGCCGAGGATGTGCGCCTCGGTCTGGTGAGCAAAGAGGCGGCGGTGCGCGACTATGGCGTCGTTATCGACGAAGACGGCAACGTCAACCAAGCGGCGACATCGCAAGAGAGGAGGGATGGTTAGCGGTCAATTGGTGCCGTCTGACGATGCTTTCAGGTTTCCGAATTCGTGCATGAAGGCATCGATGATCGCCTTGTGACGTCCTGATGCCTTCAGTTTTCGAAGGCCGTTATTCATGGCCTTGAGGAAGAATTCGTTCCTCTTGGATTTCTTCGAGATCAGCAAGTAGTCGTATTCCACCGGTTCATCAATAGCCAGGGCAACCCTGATCTTTGCCCGTTCCGAGGTGCTTAACACCTTGTTCATGGCATAGATCGCGATTCGTTCGGGCGTGATCATCAAATCGATGCGGCCTTCACTCAGTTTCAAAAGGTTTTGTTCCGTCCTGGTGACGCGGCTAACTGAGATGATCCCTTCCCGTTCGGCCGCTTGGAATTTCGGGCCATAGTTGGAGCCCTGGATGGCGCCGACGTGGAGCCCTGCAATGTCGCGATAATCCTGTTTCTTGGCATCCCATGTGAAGGAAAAGCCTCGTCGATAGAAAAAGACCTCACGATCGCTTTCGATCAGAGGTTCGCCATAGTGAAAAAGCGGCAGCCTCTCGGTCCGGCGGGCCCATGGCATGGTGGCATCCCACTTTCCCGTCTCGCTCAGCCAGTAGGCGCGATTGTCCGGAAAGAAGCCGAACTCGACCTTGATATTCTCCAGCGCGAACGCCTCGCTGACGATCTGGCCTAGGACGCCATAATGCTTCAGGTCCGGGGCGACATACGGCGGGTAGTCTTCCGTCGCGATCAGGATTGTGTTGTCAGCCTGCCCCGGTTGCGGCCAAGTGAACATGGCCGCCAACAGACCCAATAGGTATGGAATGACGATCGGCCGCTTCATGATGTACCCATTGCCTCCAGTCCAATCGGGCCGCCTGCACGAGCACCGAATTAGATCAAGAATGCCTGGACGGATCAACGCGTCATCGGAACGGCTGGTTTAAGTTGAACTGGCATTGAATTGCAGGGCGGCGAGGCGGGCATAGAGGCCGCCCTGCTGCACCAATTCGTCATGGCTGCCCATTTCGACGACGGTGCCCCGGTCCATGACTACGATCCGGTCGGCTTTCAAGACCGTGGCCAGGCGATGGGCGATGACGATGGTGGTGCGGTCCGCCATCAAGCCGTCCAGTGCTTCCTGCACGGCCCGTTCGGATTCCGCATCCAGTGACGATGTCGCTTCGTCCAGCAAAAGTACAGGCGGGTCGGCTAGGATCGCCCTGGCGATGGAGAGACGTTGGCGCTGGCCGCCCGAGAGGCGCACGCCCTTTTGTCCCAAAAAGGTGTCAAATTTGTCGGGCAGCGCCTCAATGAATTCGGCGGCATTCGCCGCTGCCGCCGCTGCCTGTATTTCGGCTTCGTCGGCACCGGGACGGCCATAGAGGATATTGTCCCGTGCATTAGCGGCAAAGATTACCGGGTCTTGCGGCACTAGGGAGATGCGGGCCCGCGCTTCCGACGGGTCCGCCTTGCGCAAATCGACGCCATCCAAGAGCACCGACCCCTTTTGCGGATCATAAAAACGGAGCAGCAGTTGAAAGACAGTGGTCTTGCCGGCCCCCGATGGTCCCACCAAAGCCACGGTCTCGCCGGGCGCCACCTCCATGGTGAAATTCTTCAGCGCCGGCAGATCGGGACGCGAGGGGTATTCGAATGTCACGTCCCGGAAACCAATGCCGCAGCTGTTGCTGCTGGGCAATGGCGTGATGGTTTCTGCAACCAATATTCCGGGCTCCACCTCCAACAATTCCACCAGTCTTTCCGCCGCGCCAGCAGCCCGCTGCAATTCGCCATAAACTTCCGCCAGCGCACCAAGGGCGCCAGCGACGATGATGGCGTAGAAGACGAAGGCGGCAAGCTGACCGCCGCTCATCACACCGGCGATCACGTCCTTGGCGCCGATCCAGACGACCGCGTCAACGGCACCGAATATCAACAACATCACCAACGCCGTTAGCCAGGCGCGCGCTCTGGTGCGACGCACCGCGACACCAAAGGCATCGTCGGTCACCTCGCGAAACCGCATTCGGTCAATGGCCTCGTGGCAAAAGGCTTGCACCACCTGAATGGCGCTGAGACTTTCCTCGGCATAGCTGGAGACATCGGCAATTCGATCCTGGCTGTCCCTGGACAGGCGGCGGACCTTGCGGCCAAAAATCAGGATCGGCAAGATCACCACCGGTATCAGGGCAAATACCAGCCCCGTCAGCTTTGGGCTGGAAATGACCAGCAGTACGGTGCCGCCCAGGAACATCAACACATTGCGCAGGGCAACAGAGGCGGTGGAGCCGACCACAGTCTGTATCAATGTGGTATCGGCAGTGAGACGCGAGAGAACCTCGCCCGTCCGCGTGGTTTCGAAAAATGCCGGGCTCAATCCGATGACATGGTCGTATACCGCGCCACGGATGTCGGCAATGATGCGCTCGCCCAGCCAAGTGACCAGGTAGTAGCGGGCGAATGTAGCGGCGGCCAGCACGCAGACCACACCGAGTAGCGCAAGGAAATACTGATCGATCAGGACCTGTTCCTGACCGAAGCCGTGATCGATGACCCTGCGGATGGCCTGGCCGATGGCCAGGACCGAGCCGGCCGCGATCACCAGAGCAATCCCAGCGCCGACGACCGTCCATTTGTATGGCACCACGAACGGCAATATGCGCCTTAGTCCGGCGACACTCCGGCGCTGCTCCCGTTCATCCTGGGAACTGTCATTCCGCAAACCGCTCTACCCCTTGTTTTGGTGGTGTCCCCTTGGTGCCGCGGCATCGGGCCGCGCTGCGGTATAGCAACTGCCGGGCGAGCCCACAATAACCGCTCTTGCGCTTCGGCATCGGTTTCGTTATACACCCCTCCGCAGTTTACGGAGCAGCACGATGAAGAAAGATATCCACCCCGATTACCATGAGATCACCGTGGTTCTGACCGATGGGCAGGAGTTCAAGACCCGTTCGACCTATGGCGAACCTGGTGAGGTCTTGAAGCTGGATATCGACCCGTCCACCCATCCGGCCTGGACCGGTGGGCCGCAACGGGTACTCGACACTGGTCGGGTCGCCAAATTCCGCAATAAATTCAAAGGTTTCGGCCTGGACTAACCGGCTAGTCCGGTTACCGAAATACGAAACTAGACAGCTTCGTTGGCGACCATGTGGTCGAGCCGGGCGATGCGTCGGTAGAGCCGTTCGCTGCGTCGAAGCAGATCGCCCAAATAGGGCGGCAAAAGGTCTAGGTCCAGATCGCCCGTATCCAAGCAGACATCGCCGCCGCCAAGGCGCCAGCTTTCATCGCGCACTTCCTCCCGGCTCAGTTCTCCCTGGTGAACGGCGCGCTGCACCAAAAGCCAGGCCATCATGTTTGTCAGGCGCGAGGTCAGGCGCATGGTTTCGACTGAAAACTGCGCAGCGACTTCGAGTTCCAAATCACGAGATTCTTCCTCGCCGTAGTCGCGCAGATAGTCCCGCGTCTCGCGGGTCAGCGCCAGGGCCTCGTCGAAAGTGCGGCCGAAAAAAGCGGTCGGCGCGACGACCGTCTCGGTACTCTTGTCCTTACTTGCCATGAGGGCAGTATCGCCCGAAAGGATTAACAAATTCAATCGCCTCGGTCTTGAAAATGGCAGGCGCGTTCCCACATAAAATGCGTCCGGATGCCCTATGCGGGTCCCGACATAGACGCGGATCTGGCCAATGCTGGCAGATCTTAGGAAACGAGGATATTGCTTCGAAAGGAGGGTATCGCGCCATGCGTAGATACGATTTAGCACCACTATTGCGTTCGTCCGTCGGCTTTGACCGTTTTGACAAGCTGTTTGATGCAGCCCGGCAAAGCGATGGGGCGGCCAACCCCTATCCCCCCTACAACATTGAGAAACAGGACGACAGCTATCGCATTTCGTTGGCTGTGGCCGGTTTCAGCGATGAAGATATCGAAATCACGGTGAAAGAAAACGTCCTGATCGTGGAGGGTAAGGCCCTTGACGAGCGGGATGGCGTCACTTTCCTGCATCGCGGTATTGCGGGTCGGGGATTCGAACGCCGGTTCCAATTGGCGGACAACGTCCAGGTGTCAGGTGCCAATCTGGAGAACGGTCTCCTGCACATCGATCTGGAGCGTCATACGCCGGAGCATCTCAAGCCTCGGCGCATCGATATCCAAAAAGCGGCCTAATCCAGTCGCAAGCTACTGCCCGGAGGGCCCGCCATCATCAGATGGCGGGCCTTCTTTGTTCTTAAGGGCAATTACAGTCTTTACTTTGCCTTAATAATCTATATATATAAAAATATCTTTATGTCGTAAATGCGTCTGAGCGAGCCGTAATACGCGCTCGCGGGTGGGGCTGGCTATGGAAACGTTGTTGCAAGGATTGCGCGCCGCCGCGGAACCGACAAGGTTGCGACTCTTGGCCTTGTGCGCCCATGCGGAACTGACCGTAACGGAATTGACCCAGATTCTGGGACAAAGCCAGCCACGGGTTTCTCGCCACCTGAAACTGCTCTGCGAAGCCGGTCTGTTGGAGCGCCACCGTGAAGGCACCTGGGCCTATTACCGGCTGGCGGATACCACCGATTGCGCTCATTTGGCGCGTACGCTGGTGGATCTGGTGCCTGACCAGGACGACGGCCTGGCACGGGACCTTAGCCGCCTGGGCACCATCAAGCAGAGCCGTGCGGCGGCGGCGGCCGAGTATTTTCGTGCCAACGCCGACCGCTGGGATGAGATTCGCTCCCTATATGTGCCGGAAGGTGAGGTCGAGGCGGCATTGCAGAAGATAATTGGCGATGGCCCCATTGGCGATTTCCTCGATATCGGCACCGGTACCGGCCGCATTCTCGAGGTCTTTGCCCCCCGTGTGAACCGTGGCATGGGCATTGATCTATCCCACGAAATGCTGCAGGTGGCTCGCGCCAAACTGGAACAGGCCGGTCACCGCCATTGCCAGGTCCGCCATGGGGATATGTACAATCTGCAATTACCCAACGCCGAGTTCGATGTCGCGGTCCTGCATCAGGTGCTCCACTATGCTGAAGAGCCCAGCGCGGTGATATCCGAGGCGGCCCAAACCTTGCGGCCCGGCGGGCGCCTGCTCGTCGTCGATTTCCAGGCCCATGACAAGGAATTCCTTCGCGGCGAACACCAACACCGCTGGTTGGGTTTCGAGGCCGATCAGGTCGCCGGTTGGTGCGAGGCGGCGGGCTTGCAGGCGGCAGCGCCCACGGCTTTGGCGGGGGGACAACTCACAGTCTTGATCTGGCTTGCCGAGCGGCAAGGGGAGGCGGCGTCATGACGCGCAGGCCGGCGGACAGCCGGGTTTTCTCCTCCAATGCCACGGGGCCGCTTTCGGTCTCGTTCGAATTCTTTCCGCCAAAAACCGAAACGATGGCGGAAAACCTATGGCGCGCCATGGAACGGCTGCGTCCGCTCAATCCGGCGTTCGTCTCGGTGACTTATGGTGCTGGCGGCAGCACCCGTCAGCGCACCCACGACACGGTGACCCGTATCCAGAACGAGGGCGGCCTGCCGTGCGCGGCCCATTTGACCTGTGTCGGCGCAAGCCGTGAGGAAGTGGACCAGATTGCCCGCAACTATTGGGACGGCGGCATTCGCCATTTGGTGGCCTTGCGCGGCGACCCGCCAGAGGGCGAAGAGGACTTCCAGAACCATCCTGACGGCTACTACAACGCTGCCGAACTGGTGGCCGGACTTAAAAAGGTCGCGGATTTCGAAATTTCCGTCGCCGCCTACCCGGAGATGCACCCAAACTCCGCCTCCAGTCAGGCGGATCTGGACAACCTGAAACGCAAGATCGATGCGGGCGCCAACCGCGCCATCACTCAGTTCTTTTTCGAGGCGGATACCTATCTACGGTTTCTGGAACGGGCCCGGGCGGCGGGCATCTGGGTGCCGATCGTGCCCGGCATTCTGCCAGTCAGCAACTTCGTCCAGGCAAGTCGCATCGCCAATGCCTGCGGTACCGCCATACCCGCCTGGATGGCGCATCTTTTCGAGGGTCTGGACGATGATGTGGAGACCCGGCGCATGGTCGCCGTTACCGTGGCGGCGGAACAATGCCAGAAATTGCAGACCGCCGGGGTAACGGATTTTCATTTTTATACTTTAAACAGGGCGGATCTTACCTATGCGATCTGCCACATACTGGGTCTGCGTCCACCCTATGTGGAACCGGATGCGGCGCCAGGGGAGTCTTCTCAATGACGGACATACTGGGGCATCTGCGCGAGGAGGTGCTGCTATGCGACGGCGCCATGGGCAGTCGTCTGCAACAGGCGGAACTGGACATAGAGATCGACTTCTGGGGCCAGGAAAACTGCTCCGAAGTACTCAACCTCAGCCGCCCGGACATCATCCGGGAAATTCAGCAGGGATTCGTCGCCGCCGGATCCGACATTTTGTTGACCAATACCTTTGGCGGCTCCTCCATCACATTGGCGGAATTCGACCTCCAGGACCGGACATTCGAAATTAATAAGCGGGCAGCGGAATTGGCCCGCGAGGCGATCGCCGAGTTCAGCCGCGATGGCATACAACGCTACGTCCTTGGCGATATCGGTCCCGGCACCAAGTTGCCGAGCCTGGGCCAGATCGACTACGACGAATTGGAAGCGGGACTGCAGCTTCAGGCCGCCGGTCTTCTGGCCGGCGGTGTCGACGGCATCATGGTCGAAACGGTGCAAGATATCCTACAGCTCAAAGCCGCCGTAAACGGCGCCCGCCAGGCCATGGCCGAGGCCGGCCGTACGGTGCCGATCCTGACGCAAGTGACGATCGAGACCACGGGCACCCTTTTGGTGGGCACCGATATTGCCGGCGCTGCCACGATCATCCATGCCCTGGACATCGACGCCATTGGCCTGAATTGCGCCACCGGACCGCGGGAAATGGCGGAACATGTGCGCTGGCTCTCGGAGCAATGGCCCGGCATCATCTCCATTCAGCCCAATGCCGGTTTGCCGGAACTGGTGGATGGCCGGCCCAGTTATCCCCTGACGCCCGAGGAATTGTCCGACTGGGCGCGGCGGTTCGTGGTCGAGGACGGGGTCAATATGGTCGGCGGCTGCTGCGGCACCGTGACGTCGCACATAAAGGCTTTGAACGACATGCTGGAAGGCCTCGGGTCTGGGCGGCGGCCCAAGCCGTCCGCACGGCAGCCGGAATGGGTGCCGGGCATCGCCTCGCTCTACGGGCATGTCCCCTACCGTCAGGAAAATGCCTATCTCTCCATCGGAGAAAGATGCAACGCCAACGGTTCGAAAAAGTTCCGCGAATTGCAGGAGGCCGAGGACTGGGACGGCTGCATTGCCATGGGCCGGGAACAGGCCAAGGAAGGCTCCCACACGTTGGATATATGCACCGCCTTTGTGGGCCGGGACGAACTGGCGGATATGAGCGCGATCGTCGGTCGCATGCGCGGCGCCGTGCATGCGCCCTTGGTCATTGATTCCACCGAATATCCGGTTCTCGAAGGGGCCATGAAGCTCTATGGCGGCAAGGCCCTGATCAACTCCATCAATTTCGAGGACGGCGAGGAGCCGGCCGACAAACGCCTGAAGCTGGCGCGGAAGTTCGGCTGTGGCGTTATTGCCCTGACCATCGATGAAACCGGCATGGCCAAGACTACCGAAGAAAAGGTGAAGCTGGCGCACCGGTTGCACGACTTCGCGGTCAATCGGCACGGCCTGGCGCCGGAGGATCTGTTGTTCGATCCCCTGACTTTCACCATCTGCACCGGCAATGATGACGACCGCCGTTTGGGCTTGGAAACCCTGGACGCCATCGAGCGCATCGCCAAGGAACTGCCCGAGTGCCAGATCATCCTGGGCCTCTCCAACATCTCTTTCGGCTTGAAGCCTGCGGCGCGCCAGGTGCTGAATTCGGTCTATTTGCAGCACGCTTTGGACCGGGGCATGTCCGGTGCCATCGTGCATCTATCCAAGATCCTGCCACTCCATTCCATTCCGGAGGAAGAGGTCAAAGCGGCAGAGGATTTGATCTATGACCGTCGTGCCGAGGGCTACGATCCCCTGCATGCCTTCATCGCACTGTTCCAAGACCGGACCACGGCGCAAGTGGAAAAGGAACGCCCGGCGGAGGTCGAGGAACGCTTGAAGCTGCGCATCATCGATGGCGACCGTCCTGGCCTGGAAGAAGACCTGGACGAGGCCATGGAGAACCACAAACCCTTGGAAATCGTCAACGAAATCCTGCTGGATGGCATGAAGGTGGTGGGCGAACTGTTCGGATCGGGCCAGATGCAGTTACCCTTCGTGCTGCAATCGGCGGAAACCATGAAGGCCTCGGTGGCCTATCTCGAGCCGCATATGGAACGCAGCGCCGAAAGCCAGAAAGGCACCATCGTGTTGGCCACGGTGAAGGGCGATGTGCACGACATCGGAAAGAACTTGGTCGATATTATCCTCACCAACAACGGCTACAACGTGGTCAACCTTGGCATCAAGCAGCCGATCGGCGCCATCATGGAGGCGGTCAAGGAACATGATGCCGACGCGGTGGGCATGTCAGGCCTGCTGGTCAAATCCACCACCATCATGCGCGAGAATCTGGAGGAGATGTCGCGACAACAGATCAACCTGCCGGTCATGCTGGGCGGGGCGGCGCTAACCCGGAACTTCGTCGAGGAGGACTGCGCCGAGGCCTATGCCTCATCGTCCCGCCGGGTGGCTTATGCCCGTGACGCTTTCGACGGTCTCGACATCATGGGTCGCGTGGTCGAAGGCGTGTTCGACGACTACATCGCGCAGCGGGACGAAAAACGCCAGGGCAAGCCAAAGAACCAGCGACGCAAGCTGGGGCAGCCAACACTCATGCCCCGGCCCCTGGATCTGGAGGAGATCAAGACCCGGCGCGAGGAACTACATCAGGGCGTTGATGTTCCCGGTGCGCCGTTCATGGGCCATCGCATCATCGAAGAAGTCGGCATCCGCTCCCTCCTGCCTTTCCTCAACGAACGCATGCTGTATCAATTCCATTGGGGCTATCGCAAACAGGGCCGGTCATTGAAGGAATATATGGCCTGGGCCCGGGAAGAAGTACGCCCCATCATGAACGACCTTGTGGCTCGTTGCGAGGACGAGAGCATTCTGCATCCCCAGGCAGTCTATGGCTACTTCGCCGCCGCCGCAGATGGTGATGACCTGGTTCTGTTTGACCAGGATGGTGAGAAGGAACTGACCCGCTTTTCGCTACCGCGGCAGAACAGAGCCGGCGGCCTATGCATCGCCGACTTCTTCCGTGAGGTTGATGAAGGCGAACGGGACGTGATCGCCCTGCAGGCGGTGACCATCGGCCAGCACGCCTCCGAAGTGGCGCGGCAATGGTTCGACGACGACCGTTACCAGGACTACCTCTATCTGCACGGCCTTGGCGTGGAGATGGCGGAAGCCATGGCCGAGTACGTGCACAAACGGGTGCGCGGCGAACTGGGATTTGGCGACCAGGACGCCCGCGACAAGGACGAATTGCTGAACCAGGGTTATCGCGGCTCCCGCTATTCCTTCGGCTATCCGGCCTGTCCCACCATGTCGGACCAGCGCAAGATCCTGGATCTGCTTGAGGCCGACCGCATCGGCCTGGTCATGGGCGACGAGGATCAGTTGCACCCCGAACAGTCGACGTCGGCCATTGTGGTGCATCACCCGCAGGCGAAATACTTCAGCGTCTAGCTGCTTTGCTGGGATAGCCGCGCCAAGGGCCTATCGGTGATGGGCCAATGCAGGGCAGCTGCCGTCAACCCCAGGGCGACGGATATGGTCCACATCAGATCATAGGAGCCGGTCAGGTCATAAATGTAGCCGCCCAGCCAGGCGCCGGTAAATCCACCGATCTGGTGGCTCATGAACACTACGCCGAAAAGCATAGAAAAGTACCGCGTGCCAAACACCTGAGCCACGATGCCGCTGGTCAAGGGCACGGTGGCGAGCCATAGAAGGCCCAGAATGGCGCCGAAGATTAATGCGGTTACATCGTTGATGGGGATGACCAACAACCCCGCCATGACTACGGCGCGCCCTGCATAGATCACCGTCAGAACGTTCTTTTTGCGATAGCGGTCGCCGGCGGCGCCAAAGGCGTAGGCGCCCACGATGTTGAACAGGCCGATCACGCCGAGGGAATAGGCGGCGGCGGTCAGGGAAACGTTGTTGTCTGCCAGGTAGGCCGGAAAATGGGTGGAAATGAAGGTGACGTGAAAGCCGCAAACAAAGAAGCCCAAGGTCAGCAGAACATATCCGGAATGGCCCCGTGCCTCGCGGATCGCCTCGCCCAGGGATTGTTTCTCGCCGTCGGCGGCGGTCTCGCCGTCTACCCGTAAGCCAATGGCCAAGAACGGGATCGCCAGCATGAACACGGCCATGAAGACCAGGGTCTCGCGCCAGCCGATCATGTCCAGCAGGCCCTGGATTCCGGGTACGAACATGAACATGCCCAACGATCCCGCGGCGATGACGGTGCCGAAAACGACGCCCCGCCGTTCGTTGGGCACTACCTTGCCCACGGCCCCCAAAACGATGACCTGGGTGGTGCCGGCCAGACCAAGGCCGACCAGAAGGCCGAGGGAGAGGTGTAGGTCGAAGGCGCCGGCAGCGAGGCTCATCAGCCACAGGCCCAGGGCGTACAGCACGGCACCGACGACGATCACTTTGACCGCGCCATAACGGTCCGCGATTAATCCGGCGGCTGGCTGGGCGATGCCGAACAACAATGTTTGGAAGGCGATGACTAGGCCAAAGACCTGCCGGCTGATGTTCAGATCTTCGGCGATGGGTCGCAGGAAGATGCCGAAGGTCAGGCGCAGGCCGTTGGCGGCCAACACGATCAGGATGCCGCACAGCAGCATGATCCATATTTTGCGGTTCATGGGGTGGGATTAGACCGGGTTTGCGTCGATCAAGATTCCGGCCAGGATTGCCGGCTCGTCACCATAATTGACCCAAGCGTGATTGGTGCCGCGCTGGATCAGAACATCCATGGGTTCCATATGCACTTCGCCGTCGTCCAGGATCATGCTGACTTTGCCGGACAGCAAGATGATGTAGTCCACGGTGTCGGTTTTGTGCATGCCCACCTGGCCCGAGGCGCTGTCGTGGGCGGCGCTGGCGCCCATCTTGGCGAAGTTTTCGGCATCGCGTTTGGCGCGTTCCTCGTCGGAAAGCTCCGCATCCCAGGCTTTCGGACGGATCTGGAAAAAGCGAAAGACGCTGCCATTTTTCGGCGGGGCCAGGGTCACTTGGGTATCGGCGGCGTCAGCGCTTCCGCCATTATCGGCAGGGGCGGCGAAAGTGCGCCACAAATCAGTCAGGCCGCGCCCTTCTTGAGTGAGATTTTCCAGGACATGAGGCGAAGGGCCGTCGGATAGTACGATGGAATTTCCATGATCGTCATGGCCGGTAATGATCCGGCGCACCGGTCGTAGCATTGCGCGTTCCTCTTATCTGATGAACGGCAACGTCGCACGAATTCGGGGAATTCGAAAACCCTAAAAGGCCTGTAACTGAATGCCCCGCCGGCTGGTCAGCCGCGCGGGGCTATTCTTTCTGGTTCCAATGGGGCCTGGTCACAGCACTTTTTCTAGTCTGTCGATCCATCCCCACCTCTCGATCACGAGATCGAGTTTTGCGTCGTTCCAAATGGTCAGGTGGCGTTAGGTTCAATCGCCTCTCCCATTAGTTCGCGATGAAAAAACGCTAACGCATTATGACAAATGTCGCAAGGTACATTTTGTCGCACCCTGTAGGAAAATCGGCTTACCAGGGGATGACCGCGCCGTCGTAATTGCGAAAGGCACCATTGTCCGCAGACGTCAATTCGGCGATCACCCTGCGGATGCCGCCGGCACTTTCCTGCGGTGAAATATCGGCCGCGGCACCGCCCATGTCGGTGCGCACCCAGCCAGGGTGAAAGGAAGTGACGATGGCGCCCTGGGAGCCAAGGTCGTTGGCCAGGATCTTCATCACCATGTTCACGGCAGCCTTGGATGAGCGATAGACAATGGAATTTGCCGCCCGGGTCTCGCCGATCGACCCCATGCGCGAGGAGATGGTAATCAACTTCTTCTGATCGGATGCGACGACGTTGTCAGCGAAGGCTTCGGCCACACGGGTGGGGCCGAATACGTTGGTCACCAGACAGTCCTGCCAGGCGCCGTAGTCGATATCGCCGCGGGCCGCGTTGCGTTGTCCGATAACACCGGCGTTGTTGATCAGAACGTCCAATGGCTGGCCGCCCAGTTCTGCCCTAAGCGCACTGACGGAGGCGGCATCGTCCACGTCTAGCTGATGTATTGTGACACGGCCATCCGACTGGCTGGCGATGCCGGCGAGTTCGTCCGCTTGCCCAGGGGTGCGGCAGCAGGCGAAGACGCGCCATCCATCGGCATGGTACTGGCGAACAAATTCCAGACCGATACCGCGCGAGGCGCCTGTAATCATTACAGTTTGCATGGGCGCAATTTAACGGATCAAAGAAATCGGCGATAGATGCGATTGGCCACCACAGGCAGCATGTACATGGGCAACTGGGCCAGGGCAAAGAAGATCACCACCTCGATCTGTGCCTTATCCGCCAACACGGCCAGGATCAGCGCCATATTGCAATTGCCGGCCATGTGCCCGGCGGTGAAGGCCCGCCGCCGGCCGGCGGGCAGGAAGACAAGTGCGCCAAACACCTGCAGTGCGGCGTTGGCGATGAAGGCGGCGGCGATGGTCAGCAGAACGAAGTTCGGCCGGGCAAAGAAGTATTCGGTGACGCCGGCCATGATGGCAACGGCGATTACCACCAGGCAGACCACCATCAGACCGTCGATGTGCCCCGCATGCCGGTGTAACTGTTCCGGGCCCATCAGCCAACGCTTGATGACAATCGCGATGGCGAAACCACCGCCGATCATCAGGGCCAGCCGGCCCATGAATTCCAGCAGGCTGATCTGCAATTCCAACCCCAACAGCCATAACGCCATCACCGGCAGGGTGAAGGGCAACAGCACGTGGTTCAGGACCACCACGGCAATGGCAAAGGCCGCGTCCAAGCCCAAGATCAAGGCAAAGGTTGGTGCCGACATGATCGGTGCCGATGCCGCCATGAGGACCAGCCCGATGCCCAATCCTTCGGGCAAACCTATGCCATCGACGATGATCGCCATCAGAACGGGACAAAGAAACAACCCGAATGCGGTAAACAGGGCGAGCAGGCCGGGCTTGCGAATCTGGCCAAGGACATCGCCAAAATCCAACCGCAACAGCGCCAGGACCAGGCTGACGAAAATCGCCGGGGCCAGGGCTGGCCGCATGAAGTCGGACAGCGGCGGCAACAGCAAGCCAGTCAGAACGCCAAAGGCAAGAAACTTGGTGGCGTGGCGTGCCAGGAAAAGCAGAAAAGACGACATCTAGCGGCCCAACGCGATCATGATGACGCCTGGAACAACCAGGAATACGGCCGCAAGACTGTTGCGGGCGATGCGTTCCCGCCGGATCACATACACGCTCAACAGCAAGGTCAGGAACGGCGAAGCAGAGACGATGGGGACGACGACGATTAGTTCCCCCAATTGCAAGGCGAGATTGAGGCAATAGACCGAAATTGCGTTGACCGTGCCGGCAAGGACAAACCAACCAGTGCCATGGCGGAGGCCCAGCTTGGGCAGGCTGCGCCGCCGGGCGCCGAACACAGCCATGGCGACGGCCAAGGACACCGTGAAACTGACCAGGCCGG
This sequence comes from uncultured Rhodospirillaceae bacterium, assembly GCA_964344935.1. Lineage (GTDB taxonomy): Bacteria > Pseudomonadota > Alphaproteobacteria. Next base: position 1,231,986 of record CAYFPL010000001.1, on the reverse strand, counting down.
CGAAATAGGGGCTGGGCAGTTCGGTCATGCCGACCTTGGTGACGCCGTCGCCGGCCGCGCGGACGAACGCGGCCAGCAATGGCAGGCCCAGGGCCCAGAGCGGCCAACTGGCACGGGCAGGGCCCGCACCCCGTTGCGCCAGCGCGATGGAGCCGCCCATGATGGCAAAGGTGCCGATGATAATGGGCAGGGTCAGTTGTTCATCGAGATAGAGGACGCCGAAGGCGGCGGCGAATAGAGGCGATGTGGCTGCAAGGGTGGAGGTGGGCGTAGGGCCAAGATAATGCACACTTAACAAGGCAGCGTTGGCCGAGACGGCCGGCTTGAAGATGCCCACCAGAGCGAATAGCAGGGCCGCCGGCGTCAGCCAGTACCAGCTTTCCACTAGCCAGGGCGCCAGCAGCCAATAGCAAATCGTGGTGGCGCCAATCTGTATCAGTGAACCGGATTCCGAATCCGTATGAAGCAATCCCCGGTGCAACACCTGGATTGAAACCGCGAATAAGGCGGCCGAGGCCAGGGCAAGCAGGATGGGCAGAAGGTGCGCCAAGACCGGGGGCCTAAGCCGACTATAGCGAGGCCGCGGACCGTGCCGCTTGATCGTACAGCCCCGATAACACCCTCAGCGTTCGCGCGGCCTCTCCAATCTCGCTGTTCTCCGCCCCTAGCGCCCCGTGGGAGGCAATCAAGCAGCTTTCCCGCACATCCCGGTAACGCTGACAAAGGGCCTGTCCGGCCGCGGTGGTGGCATAGAAGGTCTCCTTGCCCCGCCTGTCAGGGGCGACAAGGTCAAGCTTGGCCAGTTTCTTGAGGGAGTAGTTGACCACGTGGCTGTCTTCAATGTTCAAGAGGAAGCATAGATCCGAGAGGCGCTTGTCTCGTTCCCGGTGATTGACCAGGTGCAGCACCAGAACGTCAACGGCGCCCAGTCCGTCCTGTCCCGCCGCCGCCATACAGCGGACAATCCAGCGGTGATAGGCATTGACGGCCATGTTGAGACCGAATTCGAACTCGCTCAGTTCCTTGGCATCTTCCGAGACCAGATGAGCAGAGGATACGATAGGCGGGCTGCTCATGGTTCCGCCTTTCCGAACCCACCGCCAGTCGGCGTCTGGATTACGAAAATGTCCTCTATGCCCATCTCGGCGCTGTCGCAACCGGTGAGTTCCTCCTGGGCGCCGTCGCTACGTTCAACCCAGCAGCGTCCGGCCTCGCCGTCGCCACCGCCGGCCAGGCCGTGCGGGGCGACCTTGCGCCGGCTGGAAAGGATGGAGGCGGTCATGGGGCGGAGAAAACGGATGCGGCGCAGGGTGCCAGCGCCACCATGGTATTTCCCCTTGCCGCCCGAATCTGCCCGGATGGCGAAACTGTCCAGCAAGACGGGAAAGCGCCATTCCAGGATTTCCGGATCAGTCAGCCTGGAATTTGTCATATGGGCATGCACGGCGTCGGTGCCGTTGAAGCCGGGTCCGGCAGGTGTGCCGCTGCAGATGGTCTCGTAATACTGCAACTCGTTGTCGCCGAAAGTGAAGTTATTCATGGTGCCTTGGCAACCGGCCAACTGTCCCAGGGCGCCGAACAGGCAATCGACGATGTTTTGCGATGTTTCGACATTGCCGGCGACCACGGCGGCAGGGAACTTGGGGTTCAACATACAATCGTCGGGGATATGCAGTTCGATCGGTTTCAGGCAGCCTGAATTCAACGGAATGTCATCCTCCACCAGGGACCGGAAGACATACAGCACGGCCGCCCGGCTGACAGCAGTCGGTGCGTTGAAGTTGGTTTCAAGCTGTTTCGAGGTGCCGGTGAAATCGATCTTGGCGGCACGGGCCTGATGATCGATGGAAACCTGCACCTTGATCACGGCGCCGTCGTCCATGGGACACTCGAAGCTGCCGGTCTTCAGCACGTCGATCACACGGCGCACGGATTCTTCCGCATTATCCTGCACATGGCCCATATAGGCGTGCACCACATCCAATCCGAAGTGCTCCACCACACGGCGCAGTTCCTGCACGCCCTTTTCGCAGGCGGCAATCTGCGCCTTCAGATCGGCGATATTGCTGTCGGGATTGCGCGAGGGGTAGCGGCCCGAGGCCAAGACCTCGCGGATTTCCGTTTCCAGGAACCGGCCCTGATCCACCAGCTTGATGTTGTCGATCAGGACGCCTTCCTCTTCCACATTACGGCTGTATGGGGGCATCGAGCCGGGCGAGATGCCGCCGATTTCGGCGTGATGGCCGCGGGAGGCAACATAGAACAGGACCTTTGCCTCGTCACCGGCCATATCATCGTCAAAGACCGGCGTGATCACGGTGACATCGGGCAGGTGCGTGCCGCCGTTATAGGGCGCGTTGAGGACGAAGACATCGCCGGGGCGCATGGCCGCTTTATGGACACGGATCACCGCTTTGATGGATTCATCCATGCTGCCCAGATGCACCGGCATATGGGGGGCATTGGCGATCAACTCGCCGTTTTGGTCGAACACGGCGCAGGAAAAATCCAGACGTTCCTTGATGTTCACGGAATTCGTGGTCTTTTCCAGCACCAGACCCATCTGCTCCGCAATCGACATGAACAGATTGTTGAAGATTTCCAACATCACCGGGTCAGCCTCGGTGCCGACGGCGACCCGTTTGGGTAGGGGCTGGATGCGGGTCAGTACCAAATGGCCCACGCCCGTCAATTCCGCCTGCCAGCCAGGTTCGATGACCGTGGTCGCGGTGTCCTCGCGCAGGATCGCCGGGCCGCTGACTTTGTCGCCAGGGCGTAGGTCGTTGCGGTCGATAACGGGCGTATCGTGATATGTCCCGGCCATGTATGCGGGCACGGTTGCCAAGGCAGGCATGGCATCGATGCGGCAGCCGCCGGCAGGGTCGAGTGGGTCATCCACGGCGGGTTCGCCGGCGCCGATGGCTTCGATGGAGACCGCCTCGACCACATGGGCCTTGGCCGGGTCAATGAAACCGAATTGTTGGCGATGGGCCTCTTCAAAGGCGGCAATCACTTCCGCTTTGTCCGCGTAATCGACGACCAGGGCAGTATCCGTGCCTTGATAGCGCAGGTGCACTTTACGCAGAACGGAAATACGGTCGTCGGAAATGTCCTGGCCCTGCAGTTCCGCCAGGCCTTCGGCGGCCAATTCGTCCAGAGTCGCGTCGAGTTCCGACATAAGCCCGTCATCCAGGATCGCCTCCACGGCCCGCTCGCGCATGGCGCGGACGTCCGCCAGGCCCATGCCATAGGCCGACAGTACGCCGGCCAGGGGATGGATGAACACTTTCTTCATGCCTAGGGCATCTGCCACCAGGCAGGCATGCTGGCCGCCGGCACCGCCAAAGCAGCTCAGCACATATTCCGAGACGTCATAGCCGCGTTGAATGGAGATTTTCTTGATGGCATTGGCCATATTCTCCACGGCGATGGTGAGGTAGCCGTCGGCGACTTGCTCCGGCGTCATGACCTCGCCACCGGAGGCTTGGATCTTCTTCGCCAGGTCGGTGAACTTTGCCACCACGGCTTCACGGTTCAACGGCTCGTCGCCGTTGGGGCCAAAGACCTTGGGGAAGAAATCGGGATTCAGCTTGCCCAGCATGACATTGCAGTCAGTCACCGCCAGGGGGCCGCCACGGCGATAGCAAGCGGGCCCTGGGTTGGCGCCGGCGGAATCCGGGCCTACCGTAAAACGGGCGCCATCGTAATGCAGGATTGAGCCGCCGCCCGCGGCCACGGTATGGATATGCATCATCGGCGCCCGCATGCGGACGCCGGCCACTTCACTTTCAAAGGCCCGCTCAAACTCGCCAGCATAGTGGGAGACATCCGTCGACGTGCCGCCCATGTCGAAACCGATAATCTTCTCGAATCCGGCCATGGCCGTGGTTCGGACCGCACCAACCACACCGCCCGCCGGCCCGGAAAGAATACAGTCCTTGCCCTGGAACAAACTGGCGTCCGTCAGGCCGCCGTTGGATTGCATGAACATCAGCCGCGTATCGCCCAATTCGGCGGCGACCCGGCTGACATATCGGCGCAAGATGGGAGAGAGATAGGCATCGACCACGGTGGTATCGCCGCGGCCCACCATCTTCATCAGAGGGCTGACCTCGTGAGAAGTGGATATCTGCGTGAAGCCGATGTCCCGGGCCACATCCGCCACGGCCCGTTCGTGGGCGGTGTAGCGATAGCCGTGCAGGAACACGATTGCGCAAGCGCGAATGCCGGCGTCATAGGCCGCCTGCAAACCCGTTCGGGCTTCTTCCAGGTCAATGGGCGTCCGTTCCTCGCCCTGCGCGGTGAATCTTCCTGTCACCTCGATCACCCGTTCGTACAACATCTCGGGCAGTTTGATATCCAGATCGAACAGTCGGGGGCGGTTTTGGTAGCCGATGCGCAGAGCGTCCCGGAAGCCAAGGTTGGTGACCAGCACTGTGCGGTCGCCCTGTCGCTCCAATAGTGCGTTGGTCCCTACGGTCGTGCCCATCTTGACGGAGGCAATCCGTTCGTTCGGGATGGGTTCGTTTTTGGCGATGCCGAGCAGGTCCCGGATGCCCTGCAATGCGGCATCGGGATACTGCTCCGGATTCTCGGAAAGCAGCTTGTGACTCAGGTAGCCCTGACCGGGGCGCCGGGCCACCACATCGGTAAAAGTGCCGCCACGATCAATCCAGAAATCCCATTTTTCGGACATATTCTCTATCCACATAAGAATAAATTATCGACAAAATATCGATAAAATTTATGTTAGGCAACCAATACTTGCCAATGGCGCTGGGACAGCCTTAGGGTAGCCGTCCGCGAAAATAGGATGATCGGCGGCATGAGTATTTGGAGTGGAATTGTACGCGGTGTAGGCGGAGCTTTGGGCGGTCCGCTGGGCGGTTTGATCAGCGGTATCGCCGGTCAGGCAGCCGATACGCTTCGCCAATTTACCGGCGAGCAGGGTGACGCCACCCGCCAGGTGGCCTTTACAATCGGCGTTATCGCCCTTGGTGCGAAGATGGCCAAGGCGGACGGCCAGGTGACCAAGGACGAAGTCGAAGCCTTCAAACAGGTTTTCAAGATTTCGCCCGAGGACATGAAGGATGTTTCACGGGTCTTCAATCTTGCCCGTAAAGATGTGGCCGGTTTTGAGGCCTATGCCGGACAGATCGCGGATTTGTTCGATCCCGCCTCACAGACGCTGGAAGACCTGTTGCATGGCCTGTTCCATATCGCCAAGGCGGATAACGTGGTACATCCGGCGGAGTTGGAGTACCTAGAAAAAGTGGCGGAGATTTTTGGCTTCGATGCCGCGGGTTTCTCCCGTATTCGCGCCTATCATCTAGGCCCGGACCTGGCCGACCCCTATACAATACTCGGGGTCGAGATGGATGCGGACGAGGAAACTATCAAAATCGCCTGGCGGGCTTTGACGGTAGAGAACCATCCCGACCGGGCCATCGCGCGCGGCCTGCCCCAGGAGTTTGTCGATTTGGCTAACGAAAAATTAGCCACTATTAACGATGCCTATGACCGCATTGCGCGCCAGCGCGGGTTTAATTGAAGGATAGGGTTACGAGGACAACATGAACGTCGATATCGAATACTGTATGCAGTGAAATTACGAACCCAATGCCCTCCGTGCGAGGGACCGGATCGTGGAAAAGTTCGGCGCAGATGTCACCCTGACCGCATCAGGTGGCGGCAAGTTCGAAATTACCGTGGACGGGCGCTTGGCCTATTCGAAAAAGGCCCAAGGACGATTCCCGACCGACGCCGAGTTGGACGCCCTGGCCTGATAATTTTCGAATGACGGTATCGCCGTCGCGAATCTTGGCCTAGTTCACCACTTTGCGCAGAGCATCGGCCGCTTCCGACAACTGTTCTCTTGTTACATCCAGATGGGTCACCGCGCGCATGCGGTAAGGTCCCATGGCGCCGATGCGGACGTCATGGGCCAGCAGCTTTTCCGACACCGTGGCCGCGTCCATGCCGGTCTCTGAGACATCGAAAAAGGCCAAATTCGTGGGGCAGTGATCGAAAATCAGTTTGATGCCGGGAATCTGGGCGATATCGCGGCAGAAGGCACGGGCGTTCTCGTGGTCCTCGGCCAAGCGGTCGACATGATTCTCTAATGCATAGACGCCGGCAGCGGCAATGATGCCGGCCTGGCGCATGGCCCCGCCCATCTGCTGTTTGAAACGCCAGGCCTGATCGATGAAATCGCGGCTGCCCGCCAGGACGCCACCGATGGGACAGCCCAGACCTTTGGACAGATCCAGCCATAAACTATCGAAATGCCGGCCGTATTCCTGAGCCGGCGTACCGCTCTCCACCACGGCGTTCATAAGCCGGGCGCCGTCCATATGCGCCGCCATACCGTTTTCCTTGGCCACCGCGGTGACGCTGGCAATGTCGTCAATGGGCCAGACGCTGCCGCCGCCGGCATTGGTGGTGTTCTCGATGGAAACCACCCGGCTGCTGGGTAGATGCCGGCGCACCGGTCGGATCGCCTCGCGCACCTGATCGGCGGTGAAGATGCCAAGTTCCGAATGCAGGGTTCGTGTCTGCGCCCCGGCTAGTGCCGACGGGCCACCACTCTCCGCATTGATGGGATGCGCGGTGTAGTCGAGGATGATCTCATCGCCCGGCCGGCAATGCACCCGGAAGGCGATCTGATTGCACATGGTCCCCGAAGGGAGGAAGACGGCCGCCTCCTGACTCAACAGCTCCGCTACCATGTCGCAAAGCTTGTTGACCGTGGGATCCTCGAATTGCTGTTCGTCACCCACCTCTGCTTCCGCCATGGCCTGGCGCATGGCCGGGGTCGGTTTGGTATGGGTGTCGCTGTAAAGATCGATGCGGGGTGCGCTCATCCTGCTGCCTCTGATGATGGATGATCGCGGCGATAGATCATCCATTTCGTGGTCATGGTGGTGGTTAATTCGCCGTGCTGGTTATGAATCTGATTGTCGAATTCCACATAGCCTAGATTTGGCCGGCTATTGAGGGGGCGGGCTTCGACCACATCGGATGTTACCGTCAGGATGTGGCCCACCAGCACCGGCATGCGCCAGCGGATGGCGTCCCAGCCGGGCGATACGAAGGCGTCCGCCGCCCCGAAGGCATCCTTGGACATGCGCCGCCAGGCGGAACAGACATGGGGGCCTGAGGCGATCAGGTCGTCCCAGCCCATGGCCTTGGCGGCTTCGGCGTCCAGATGAAAGGGCTCGGGGTCGAATTGTTCGGCGAATGCGACCATCTCATCGCGACGCATCTCGTAGGCGCCATAGATAAAGCGGTCACCTTTTTGGAAATCCTCGAAATGCACATGGCCGTTGAACGGCGCCTGTTCGTTGATCGTCGACATGCCGTCGTCAAACCACCCGATGCTGGAAATCGCCGCCGTCGATCAGCCTGCGGCTGTTCTCAACGGCGATGTGGATACTGCGGTCGAAGGTTTCCGGCGTCAACCAGGCGACATGGGGCATCAACGCCACATTTTCCAGGGACAACAGCGGGTTATCTGCCGCGACCGGTTCTTCGGCAAAGACATCCAGGCCGGCGGCGCGCAATCTACCGTTCGTCAGGGCATGATGCAGCGCCGCTTGATCCACCAGGCCGCCGCGGGCCGTGTTAACCAGAACAGCGCCCGGCTTCATGGCGGCAATTGCCGCCTCGTCGATCACATTCTCGGTTTCCCCCGTGAGGGGCAGGTGCAGAGAGATTACGTCGCTTTCCGCCAGCAACGCCTCTAGCTCCCGCCAATCCGCCACGGCTTCGGCTTTAGGAGATGTTGCGGTATAAATGACCCGCGCGCCAAGGGCGGCCAGAACCGGCGCGACACGGCGGCCCACTTCGCCATAGCCCACAAGGCCCACGGTGCGGCCCGAGACTTCTCCCACCTGATCGAAAATGGCGGCGTCCATGCGCCAGCCATCGCCCCGGCGGGTGGCATCGTGGAAGGCCTGGGCCCGGCGCAGCGCTGAAAGCATCAACAAAACCGTCGCCTCGGCCACGCCCTGGCTGTTGGTGCCGGGCATGTTGCAGACGACAATTTCGCGGCTCTTGGCGGCATCGAGATCGATGGTATTGACGCCGACGCCGATCTTCTGGATCAGGCGCAAATTGGGCGCAGCCTGGATCACCTCTGCCGTGGCCGGCTGCAGGACATGCCATAGCACATCAGCATCGGCCATCAATTGGAACAGGCGTTCGTCGTCGCCCTCGTCACAGCTTTCGATGCTCAGCCAATCGGATTCGGCGGCTGCCAGGCGTTCGGCAATGCCCGCGCTTGCGGCATAGTGAAAAACCGCCTTCAACTTCGCCATACGCCAATTCCCCGATGGATGATGGAGCGGGCGAAGGGAATCGAACCCTCGTCGTAAGCTTGGGAAGCTTCTGCTCTACCATTGAGCTACGCCCGCAGCATAGAAAATTTAACACATATGATCACAGTCGCGCGAGGGGCTAGTTTTGACCCGTTGACATCGAAGCGGCGTCTGCAAGACTGCCGCCAATTATTTGAGTCTATTGTGAAATGGATTTTTAGATGAACAGTGCGGTTACGGACAAGCGGCCCAACTCGCTGGACCAGGGAAAGTTCAACAATCCGAAATGGACATTGGACGGCGATCCCAGGGCAGCCGTTACCCTGAACAGGCTGGATACCCTGTGGTTCAACACGGGCACCCTGTGCAATCTGACCTGCACAAACTGTTACATCGAATCCAGCCCCACCAACGATCGTCTTGCCTATCTTACGGCGGCGGAAGTTTCAGGCATGCTGGACGAATTGCAAAGCGACTGGCAGGCCAGCGAGATCGGTTTCACCGGCGGTGAGCCGTTCATGAACCCGGATATCCTGGCCATGTTGGAAGATGCTTTGGGCCGGGGCTACCGGGTTCTGGTTCTGACCAATGCCATGCGGCCCATGATGAAACTGTCTGACGGCCTGCTGGCCCTGCGCGAGAATTACGGAGATCAGCTTTGTCTGCGCATATCGGTGGATCATTATGCCCCGGACGTGCACGAACTGGAACGGGGCGCCCATTCTTGGCGCCGGATGCTGAAGGGTCTGCTCTGGCTGTCGGAAAACGGCTTCAACATCAACATCGCCGGCCGCACCCTGTCTGGCGAGGACGAGGCACATCTGCGCCAGGGCTATGCGAAATTCATCGAAGGCAATGGCATTCCGGTGGATGCGGACAATCCCGTCGAATTGGTACTGTTTCCAGAGATGGATGAAAGTCTGGATGTGCCAGAGATCACAACCGCCTGCTGGGGCATCCTGAACGTCTCGCCGGACGCCATGATGTGCGCCACGTCCCGCATGGTGGTCAAACACAAGGGTGATACGCAGTTGACGGTGATGCCCTGTACTCTGCTGCCCTACGATGAGCGCTTCAAGATGGGTTCAACCCTGGCGGCGGCGAACGAGCCGGTGGCGTTGAACCACCCCCATTGCGCCCGTTTTTGCGTCCTGGGCGGGGGTTCCTGCTCGGTCGCATAATTCCGTTACCAGGACGGGATCATGGGCCTATGATGTGCCCTCATGAGCTACGAGAAACCATTCGCGGGACTGAAGGTTCTGGACTTGAGCCAAGGTTTCGCTGGCCCCTATTGCGCTGAACTGCTGGCCCAATACGGCGCCGAAGTCATCAAAGTGGAACCGCCCGAAGGCGACTGGGCGCGGAGCCTGGGTAAAGTCTATGGCGACCAGTCCTCGATCTCTATGGCCGCTAATCGGGGCAAAAAGAGCATCGTCCTGGATCTGAAGAACCCCGAAGGTCTGGCCGTGGCCAAGGATCTGGCCCAGGGTTGCGATGTCTTTATCGAGGGCTTCCGCCCCGGCGTTTGCGCCCGTTTCGGGCTGGCGTATGAGGACGTGCGCGCCTTTAACCCGGGTGTCATCTATCTGGCGGTCAGCGGTTTCGGCCACGATGGTCCCTACGCAGACCGGCCGGCAACAGATACGGTGCTGCAGTCATTCTCCGGCCTGATGTCCATCAACCGGGGCCAGGACGGCGTACCCCACCGGGTGGGCCATTACATTGTTGATTGCGTCACCGCGCTCTATGCCTATCAGGCCCTGTCATCCGCTCTGTATGCAAAGCAAGGCCAATCCGAAGGCCGGTTCATCGATTGCAGCCTGATGCAGGCGGCGGCAGCGGTGCAAACCTCCCTGATCGCCGATTATCACCTGGAAGGCGGTATTCCGGCGACGAACAATGCACCTGCGGGCAGTTATGAAACGCAGCAGGGATACCTCGCGATCACCATGGTCAAGGAAGATCATTTCCCGCAATTATGCCTGGCCCTTGGCGCGCCGGCCTTGGCGGAAGACCCCCGCTATGTGAACTTCGCCAGCCGGGCGGATAACATGGACACGCTCGGCCCCGCCATTCAGGACATCCTGATGCAAAAGCCGGCCGGCGAATGGACCGATATTTTGACCGCGGCGGGTCTTTTGTGCCAGCCCGTGGCGGAGCACGGCGATTGGTATGCCGACCCCCACGTGGTTGCCACTGGTGCGGTTCAGATGATGACCCAGCCGGGCATGGGTATGATCCCGATCCCGCAAATCCCGGGCACGGTGGCGATGCAGCCGGACGATCCCGGCCAGCAGGCGCCGGGACTGGGGCAGCACAGCCGCGAAGTGCTTCATGGCCTGGGTTACGACCAAGCCAGGGTCGATCGCCTGATGGCAGAGGGCGCGGTCCGCTAGGGCCCTTCCAGGCCATGGGCGAGTATCGCGTCGTCTTCCTGGTCAACGGCGTATTGCTGTTGATCCTGGGCATCGCCATGTTGGTGCCGGCCTTGCTGGATGCGCGGGTGGGTCATCCCGATTGGCAGGTGTTCCTGGCGGCGGCGTTCCTGACAGGCTTTGTCGGCGCCGCCCTGACCATCACCTGCTGGGGCAGCGGCGAAAATATTCAGCTTCGCCAGGCCTTTATCCTGACCACGACGGTCTGGATTTCTACCCCCACTTTTGGCGCGTTACCGTTCGTGTTTGCTGACCTCAACCTCAGCTATACCGACGCCTTCTTCGAGGCCATGTCCGGGATTACCACCACCGGCTCCACCGTACTCTCGGGACTGGAATACGCCCCGCCGGGCATCTTGATCTGGCGGGCGCTTCTGCAGTGGATGGGGGGCATCGGCATCATCGTCACCGCCGTGGCTATCCTGCCGCTGTTGCAGGTGGGCGGCATGCAGCTGTTCCGTATGGAATCCTCCGATGCCTCCGAGAAGGTGCTGCCGCGCACAGCCCAGATCGCGGGCACCATCAGCATCATCTATCTCTGCCTATCGGTCATTTGCGCGGTTGGTTACTGGATTGCCGGCATGCCCGCTTTCGATGCCGCCGCTCACGCCATGACCACCATTGCCACCGGCGGTTTCTCCACATCCGATCTGTCCATCGGTGTATACGACAGCGCCTTGATCGATTATGTGGCCGTGGCCTTCATGATCATCGGCAGCCTTCCCTTCCTGCTCTACTTCCAGGTCATACGGGGGCGGCCCCTGGCCCTGTGGCGGGACAGCCAAGTGCGTTGGTTCGCGGCCATCCTTTCCGTTGCCATCGCCGGCATGACCCTTTATCGGATTGGCGGCTCGGATCTGGCGTTCTCGGAAGCCATACGCTTTACCGCCTTCAACGTCACCTCGATCCTGACGGGCACGGGCTATGCGACTGACGACTACGGTCAATGGGGCGGTTTGGCCGTGGTTATGTTCTTTTTCGTCATGTTCATCGGCGGCTGCGCCGGTTCCACCTCCTGCGGCATCAAGGTATTCCGTTTTCAGGTCCTCTATGCCGCCGCCAGAAGCCAGATGGGCCGTCTGCTGCAGCCCCACGGCGTCTTCGTCGCCAACTTCAACCGCCGGCCAATCCCCGAATCCGTCATGGATTCGGTGATGAGCTTTCTTTTCCTCTTCATCCTTAGTTTTGCCGTGATGGCGGTGCTGTTGAGCCTCATGGGTCTGGATTTCCTAACGGCAGTTTCCGGCGCCGGTACGGCGATCGCAAACGTCGGCCCGGGCCTGGGCGAGATCATCGGCCCCTCGGGCACATTCGCGCCCCTGCCCGATATGGCGAAGTGGCTGTTGTCCGCCGGTATGCTCTTGGGGCGTCTGGAACTCTTGACCGTAATGGTTCTTTTTACCCGGGCATTCTGGCGCAGCTAATCGAACACCAAACTGGGCAGCTTGTTGGCCAGTAGGGGCAGGGCCATGACCAGGCCGATGACGAAAACCTGGGCGCCCACCACGGGGATAATGCCGCGATAGATATCGGTGATCTTGACCTCTGGCGGTGCTGCGCCCTTCAGGAAGAACAGCGCGAAGCCGAACGGCGGCGTCAGGAACGATGTCTGTAAGGTCAAGGCGATCAAGGTGGCGATCCAAAGGCCCTTGGCGGTGCCGTCGGCCACATGGCCCGTGAAATCCAGTTCCGCCAGAACAGGCAGGAACAAGGGCAGGGTGATGATGGTGATCTCGATCCAGTCGATGAAGAAACCGAGGATGAAGATGATGCCGATGATGGTCAGCAGCATGCCCCAATCACCGAAAGCCAGGCCGTGCAGCATTTCGCTGACCACCTCGTCACCGCTGAAAAAGCGGAACGGGTAGGAGAACACGTTCGCCGACATGACAACGAAGAAAACCATGGCCGTCATCAACGCCGTGCCTTCTATGGCCTCACGGAACAGGGGCCATGTGAGCCGTGAGTTCAACAGCATCAAAATCAGGCCGCCCGCGGCCCCCACCGCGCCGGATTGTGAAGGCGTCGCCCAGGCGAAGATGATCGAACCCAGGACCATGGAGATCAGACCCGCCGGCATGACCAAGCCGCGTATGTAAAACCAGAACCATTGCAGGCGCGACCAGCCCAGGCTCCAATCGGCTTCGGTGTGGCCTTTTACGGCCTTCGGCGGCGAGATCATCGCAGCGGTGATGTAATAGATGAGATATAGGCCGATTAGAATGCCGGCCGGCCACATTGCGGCCAGGAACATATGCCCGATCGGCGTGCGCAGCATACCGGCCAGGAAGAACAGCATAATCGCCGGCGGCAGGATCAAACCCAGTGTCCCTGCTGCCGCTACCACGCCGCTGGCCAGTGAAGACCGGTAACCCTGATCCAGCATGGTAGGCAGGGCGATCAGGGCGAGGGTGGCGACGGAGGCGCCCACCACGCCGGCGGTGGGCGCCAGCAGCACACCCAGCAGGGTCACCGCGATGGCCATGCCGGCGGGCAGGCGGCCGAAGACATGCTGAAGGCACAGCAACAGATCGCGGGCAATGCCGCTTTTCTCCAACGCCATGCCCATGAACAACAACATGGGTACTGTGGGGTAGATTTGGCTGCCGTTGATGCTGCCGTACAAGCGCAACGGTACGTTCAATAGCGCCATCCATTGCATCTCGCCCAGGGCGATGCCCACCAGGCAGAAGAAAATGCCCAGGCCCGCCAACAGCACCGCCACGGGCAAGCCGGAAAAAATTAGGACGGCCAGGGACCCCAGCATGAGGTAGGGCAGAACTTCGACGAACTCGAACATTGTGTCCTAGTCCCCGCCGCGCCGCTTGGCCAGGGTCCGCACCGCCGCAGTGATGGCAGCCAGGAGGAACAGGCCGATACCAATGGGCATGGAGCTTTTCAAAATGCCGCGCACCAGGGATTCGCTTGCAAAACTCTCCCGGGCATATGAGTAGCCGAAATACAGAATGATGGCGGCAAAGGGGATGATGAAAAGGACGAACCCGATCAGCTCGATGCGTTCACGTGTCACCGCCCGCAGCCGGTCGCGAATAATATCCACGCGCACATGAGCGCCTCGTACGTAGCCGAATCCCAGCGTGAAAAAGACCAGCAGCAGGAACATGGACCATTCAATGTACTGGGGCACGATGGTGACATAGTCGAACACCTTGCGGGCCACGATCTCGAATATGCGCGAGATGATCATCACAGTGATGGTGACGGCGGCGATCCAGAAGCCAATACCAGAAATGGCGCCGTCGAAACGGTCCAAATAGCTTCGCAGCCTTTGCCGGAAGGGATTGCGAAGGAAGGCCGCACGACGTGCCGGAAGGCTGTTCCACCAGGCTAGCAGCCGTTTCCGGCCGTTGTGCGCATCCATCTGAATGGCGATCAAGGCGGGAATGACCAGCAGCACCAGAAATGTCGCCACGGCCAGGCCAAAGATCATGGTGATGGCCATGGGGATGAGGAACTGCGCCTGCAGGCTGGTTTCGAACAGCAATGGCGTTAGGCCGCCGATGGTGGTTAGCGAGGTCAATAGCACGGCGCGCAGGCGGTCCTGACTACCGGCGATGATGGCGGCAATGGTCTCTTCGCCGGCGGCAATGCGCTCGTCGATGGTAGAGACCAGGATGATGGAATCGTTGACCAGGATGCCCGACAGACCCAACAGCCCGACCAACGTCAGCAGGCTGAGATCAAAGCCCAGCAATAGGTGTCCCAGCACGGCGCCAACCACGCCGAACGGTATCACCGCCATGACCACGATGGGGCGGGTATAGGAGGCGAAGACCCAGGCCAGGATGACATAGATGGCGGCCATACCGACCATGGCGCCCAGTCTCATATCCGCCATGGTCCGGGCCTGCTCCTCCGCCCGGCCCGCAAAACTGTAGTCCACGCCATATTTGCGGGCGATGTCGGGGAGATCGCCGTCCTCCAATGCGGTGATCAGCTTGCCGGCCTTGATCTTGTCTTCATTCAACTCGCCGGTGACGGCGACCTCGCGCTGGCCGTTTTCCCGCTTGATACGGGCGAAGCCCACGTTCTCGCGCATGGAGACCACTTCGCTCAGCGGCACTTCCGCGCCCGACGGTCCGCGCAGGTACAAATTCAACAGATCCTGGGTGGTGATGGCGCCGCGGGCATACTGCACCTTGACGGTGACTTCCTCGTCGCCCCGGGGGAAGCGCTTGGCGATGGTGCCTTGAAAGGCCGCGCGCACCTGCCGGCCCACACTGTCGGTGGAGAAACCCATGGCCCGGCCCCTCGGCGTCAGTTCCAGGATCACCTCCTGCTTGCCGATGGGCAGGTCGTCCTCCAGATCGCTGACGCCGGGGAAACGGCCAAGCAGTTCCTTGATCTCTTCCGCCGCAGCCTTCAAATCCTCGGTCTCGCCGCCCTTGAGCCGGATGTCGATTTCCTTGCCCGGCGGACCGCCCCGGCGTTCGTTTAGATTGATGCGCTCCACGCCAGGACGCATGGCGATATTGGCCCGCCAGGCTTCGATAAAGTCGGGCATGCGCACCTGGCGGTGATCGGAGGGGATCAGTTCCACATAGAGGCCGCCGTACTTGTCGCCACTGACACTGCGAAATTCCTGTGCCTGCGATACGCCCAGCTTGCCGAAGGTTGACTGTATGAGACCGCCGCTGCCGCCCACGGATTCCTGCGCCTCTTTTGCCGCCGCATGGGCCGCCCGTTCCAACTCCCGCACCATGGCCGCGGTCTGTTCCCGCGGCGTGCCTGGCAACATCACCACATTGCCGAAAACCACGTCGCCCTCGGGCGAGGGGAAGAATTGAAATCCAACCCGCCCGCCCGCGATGATGCCAAGCGACAGGATCAGGGCGGCCAGGGCGGCGGCCAGGGTCATGTAGCGCCATTCCACGGCCGCTGTCAGAACCCGGCGGTAAAGTCCGCTCCTGAAATTGTCAAAATGGCGGTTGAACCAGACCCTGGCCCTGGACTCCCGCTCCCGTCCCGCCGCCAGGGCGCCGCGTAGATGACCTGGCAGGACCAGGAAGCATTCCATCAGGGATGCGAGCAGTACTGAAACCGTAACCAACGGGATGGCGGCAAGGATCGTGCCGATGATGCCGCCGATGAGGATCAACGGCAGAAAGGCGGCGACCGTCGTCATGGAAGAGGCGACGACGGGGGCGAGCATGCGCAAGGCGCCCTGTTCTGCGGCCTGTAGCGGGTCCATGCCGTGGCGCCGTCGTGAAGCACTGTGTTCGCCCACCACGATGGCGTCATCGACAATGATGCCCAGGGTCATGATCAGGGCGAACAGACTGACCATGTTGATGGACTGCCCGGTCAACAGCATGACACCCATCGTGGCCATCAGCGCCACCGGGATACCGGCGGCGACCCAGATAGCAACACGCAGGTTCAGAAAGACGAACAGAACAATCAGCACCAGGACCAATCCGCCAAGGCCGTTTTTCAACAGGATGGCGATGCGCTCCCGGATCAGACCGGCCTGGACGTCGTAATGCTCCACCTTCAGGGTCGGCGGTAGGGTCTGGCGCAGTTCGGCCAAATAGGCATCCACGGTCTGTGAAATATCCAGGGCATCGGCGCCCACGGCCCGCTTTACGTGCAGCTCGATAGCCTGGTCCCGGTCGAACCGGCCCTCGGGCGCCTCGGCCTCGAATGCCTCGCGCACATCGGCAATATCCCGCAGACGCAATTTTTCGCCATTTGGCAAGGCGCGGACCTCCATCTCGCCCAGGCCCGTCGCCGTGGTCTTGAGGCCCAGGCTGCGGATCTGTTTTTCCACCTGGCCTTCGATGTTGCCCGAGGGCAAATCCTGGCTGCGGACGCGGATACGGTCGGCCACATCGTCAAGGGTCAGATCGAGCCGGCGCAGGGTTTGCGGCGCGATATCGACCCAGATCTCTTCGTCCCGGGCGCCGAACAGCAATACCTGGTCCACGCCCCGGGCCAGCAGCCCTTCGCGGATGCGCTTGGCGATGGCCTTCAATGCCGCCTCGCTGAAGGGTCCTGATAGGGCGATGCGCGAGATGGTGTCATAGCGGGCGACCCGGCTGATCTTGGGGCTTTCGCTATCCTCCGGCAGGGTGGTGACCTGGGCCACGGCGGCATCCACATCAGCGCGGGCCGCCTGCATATCGCTGCCGGCGTGGAACTCCACCAGTATCGTGGCGACGCCCTCGACGGCGAACGAAATCACCTTGTCCACGTTGTTTAAATAACGGACTTCGGGCTCGATGGCGGTGACGATGTTGGCTTCCACGTCATCGGCGCTGGCGCCGGGCCAGGCAACGGTGATGGATACCATGTCGATACCGAAGTCCGGGAAGAACTGGGTGTTCAGGCGGGAGAGGGAAACCCCGCCCATGACCAGCATGAGCACCATCAACAGGTTGGCGGCGTTGCGGTGACGGACGAACAGCCGGACCAGATCGGCGGGGGTCATTTAGCGGATTTCCACCATCTGCCCCGGGCCAATTTCGGCGAACCGGGTCACCACCACCTGTTCGCCCTGCTGCAACTCACCCTGCAGCAAAACGTCGTTGCCGATGCGGGCGGCCAAGGCGACGGTGCGTTTCTCCAGGCGTTTGTCCTTGATGACGTAGACCGTATCGCCATTGTAAAGAGCGCTTTCAGGCATGCGGGCGACACCCTTATAGGCGCGGTCCGGCATGGTCACGATGACGAAAGCGCCGGGGCGTAGGGGCTTACTCAGATCGGCGCCGTCCAGCCGGGCAAAGACTTGTACACCACCGCTGGCGCTGTCGATCCGGGCGCCGATGCGGTCCAGCCGGCCTTCAAAATTAAATCCCTGGCCGCCGACCTGCCAGGTGATCTGCACCGGACGGCCGGCGAGAGCCCCTTCGGCAACGAGACGGCCATATTGCCGATCCGTCAGGGTTACGCGGGCCTCAAGGCGGTCGGCATCGATCAACCGCGCCACCTTATCGTTGGCGCCCAGACGCCGGCCTATCTGGGCCTGAACATCGGCCAGAAAGCCGTCGAACGGCGCGGCCAGGCGGACCCGCTGCAAGTCTCGTTTGGCGCGGCGCAGCCCGACGCCCAGGCGTTTGATCACCGCCTGTTGCTGCTTGATATGAGCAATTTCCGCAGCCAGGTCACTCTGCCGCATTTCCGCGGTCTTCTGTTGCTGGGTCAGCTCCATCTGCGCCGTATCCAGCCGCTTGTCGGATACGGTGCCCCTGCCCGAGAGCGCCTGCACGCGTTTGAGATCACGGCGCAGCAGATCGACCATCTCCTGGTCCCGTTTCAGGGCCAATTCAAACGCCGTCTTGCGGGCCCTGATTTCTTCCAATCGGGCGCGGGCTTCATTGATCTGGGCGGATAGCTCGTCGAACTTTGCCCGATAATCGAACTCGTCGATGGCAATGACCATCTCGCCCTTGCGCACGCTGCCGCCCTCGACGAAGCCCGGCGCCACGGCCATCACCTCGCCGGCCACCAAGGCGCGCAATTCAACCTCGCGCCCGGCGACAATTTCGCCATAGAGACGCAGGTCCGGCCGCACATCGGCGAGCTGGACTTCTTTAGCGGACACCAGCCAGGGTTGTTCGGTCTTGTCAGAGGGCGCCACCGTAGGCCGCGTGCTTACCAGCACAACGGCGCCGACAATGGCCGCAATAACCAAAATGACGGGCAGAACCGCCTTTCGCACCTGCCAGGACATGGCCGCTACCTACGCTGTCCGGGACTCTCGATCAAGCACCGGATCAAACAACAAGAACACGGGCAAACGGCTGAATGAACCGTTCCGCAGCTAGGTATTATGCCTAATACGTCGCAAATTCGCGACTATTGTGACCACGGCGCGGATGTCTTGTAGACCGGCCCACCCGCCGCCGTTATTCTGCGCGCAAAGAAACATGGGGGACGCCGATGGCGGGGGAGACATATTCACCGCGTGAGATGATCGAACGTTTGGTGGCATTCGATACCACCAGCCGGGAATCCAATCTCGGACTCATTCATTTCGTGCGTGACTATCTGACGGGTCATGGGGTCGAGTCCACATTGATCCCGGATGAAACCGGCGCCAAGGCAAACCTGTTTGCCACCATCGGGCCCGAGGTGGACGGCGGCGTCGTGCTTTCGGGCCATACGGACGTGGTACCCGTCGACGGCCAGGACTGGTCTTCCGATCCGTTCGAAATATCCGAGCGCGACGGCCGGCTTTATGGTCGCGGCACGTCGGACATGAAGAGTTTCTGCGCCATCGCCCTGGCCAAGGTGCCTGATATGGTTGCGCGCGGCCTGGCCCTGCCGATCCACTTTGCCTTGTCCTATGATGAAGAAGTCGGCTGTCTTGGCGCCCCGGACTTATCCCGCCCCCTGCAGGGCCTGCCAGTCCGCCCGCAAGCCTTGATTGTGGGAGAACCGACGGAAATGAAGGTGGTGAACGCCCACAAGGGCTGTTGCGCCATTCGCACCACAGTCACGGGTCTGGAAGGGCATTCATCGGAAACCCACAAGGGCGTCAATTCCATCATCGCCGCGGCGCGGTTGGTCGCGTATTTAGGGGACAAGGCGGAGGAATTGCAGACAACGGACCTCAATGATCGCTTTGATCCGCCCTACACCACAATCCAGGTGGGCACGATAACGGGCGGGACGGCCGGCAACATTATTCCCAAGGAGACCACCTTCTGGTGGGAGTACCGCACCCTGCCGGGCGCGGACGGCCCCGGCATCGTGGCCGATTTCGAGGCCTTTGCCCAAGAGCGGGTATTGCCGAAAATGCGTGCGGTGCACCCAGAGGCGAATATCGAAATAGATGTCCGCGGCGAAATCATCCCGTTGGTGCCGGAAGACGGCTCGCCGGCGGAAACCCTGGTTCTGGCGCTCACAGGCAGCAATCAGACCTATGCCGTATCCTATGGCACCGAGGCCGGAATCTTCCAGCAAGGCGGCGTCGCTTCGGTGATCTGCGGTCCGGGCAGCATCTCCGTCGCCCATCGGCCCGATGAATACATCGAATTATCCCAAGTGGAGGCTTGCACCGCCTTCATGGATAAGTTGATCGATCGCCTGGCCGCATGAAGGTCGATCAAAGGCCCGTTGCTGCAACCGTTCAGATCACGCCGTCCCGGCGGAGGGTTTTGAAATCCTCGGCACCGTAACCGAGGAAATGGCTGAGAACTTCCTCGGTATGTTGCCCCAGGGTGGCAACCGGGCCGCCGTTGGCCACCGGCGTGTCCTGCATGCGGATGGGATTTCCCTGCATCTTGACCGTGCCCAGGTTAGGGTGGGTTATGTCGACAATCTGCTCCCGGTACCCGACCTGTGGATTTTCGAACACATCAGCTACCGTTGCCAGGTTGGCGCAGGGAATTTCGGCAGCGACGAGCTGTTCATAGAGCCAATCCTTGTCGTGCCGCGCGAACCAGCCGGCGACGGTCTCGTCCACAAGTTCCACGTTGGCCAGGCGATTGACGGGCGTGGCGAAGGCGGGATTATCCAGGATCTGTTCTTCGCCCAGAATTTGCACCAACGCCTCGAAATGCTTCTGACCGCCTGACATCAAGTGCAGGTGCCCGCCGTCGCGGGTGCGGTAGGTATTGGTGGGTGCGCTGTAGCGATCCCGGTTACCCATGCGGCCCATCACGGTGCCGTCCTGTTGGTACTCCGCCACTGCTGTCATTAAGAAAGACATGGCCGTATCGAGTAGCGGCACATCCACCACTTGGCCCCGGCCGGTCTTTTCGCGAGCATGCAGGGCGGCCATGACGCCTAGGGCCGCATTGGTGCCGGTGGCATAGTCGATCATCACCGCGCCCATCATCGTGGGCGGGCCGTCCGGCTGGCCGGTCAGGTGCATCAGGCCGCCTTCGGCCTGGGCGATGGAATCGAAGGCAGGCCGTTTGGCCCAAGGGCCGTCCTGGCCGAAGCCGGAGATACGCGCCATCACCAGGCGCGGGTTCAGTTCGCTGACCCTTTCCCAGCCGAAGCCCATGGCTTCCATGGTGCCGGGGCGAAAATTCTCCACCAGCACGTCCGCCTGTCCGATCAGGCGGGCCAGAATTTCGCGACCCCGATCATGGCGCAGGTTCAGGCTCAATGACCGCTTGTTGCGGTTGTACATGAGCATGTAGAGCCGGTCGTCGCCCGCTGCAGCACCAACGCCGCGCATGGGATCGCCCAATTCCGGCCTTTCTATCTTGATCACATCGGCGCCGAAATCGGCGAGCATCTGCGCGCAATAGGGTCCGGCTACATAGCGCGCCAAGTCGAGCACGACTGTTCCCTCAAGGGCTCCCGCCATAGGGTTTTCCTTCCGATCGCTTATTCGAACAGATGTCGTTTCAGAAAATCGCAGATCGCCTGAAATTGCGCAGCGGCGCCGGCTCCGGTGAAACGGGCCCGCATGAAACCGTGGATCATGCCCTTGGCCTCGCGATAGGTGACCTGATTGCCGGCCAAGGCCATTTTCGAGGCAAAGACCCGGCCGTCGTCGCGGATAGGATCGATTTCCGCCGAATGCACGTGCGCCGGCGGCAGGTTGGAAAAGTCGGAGGCCATGACGGGGCGGGCATAGGGATCGGTGGTTTCGGTATCGTGAGGCAGATACCAATCGCGATACTGCTGTGTGCCGGCGGTGGTCAGGCCAGGTCCTTCGGCATGTTCGACATAGGAACCCTGATCCTGATCCAGGCCGGTGCCAGGATAGACCAGGGCTTGGGCCAAGATCGAGGGGCCGTTGCGATCACGGGCGGCAAGACACAGGGCAGCGGCCAGGTTGCCGCCCGCGCTGTCGCCCGCCACGGCAAGGCGGGCGACATCAACATCGATCTCGCCGCCGTTCTCGGCCAGCCAACTTAAGCTGCCATAGCAATCGTTGAAAGCTGCGGGATAGGGATGTTCGGGAGCCAGTGCGTAATCAACGCTGACGAGGCTGGCGCCAGTCTCTTGGGCGAAACCCCAGGCGATGCTGTCGGAACTGTCCAGATCCCCTTTCATGAAGCCGCCGCCGTGCATGTACAGAATGCAGGGACGGGGCGCGGAACCCTTATTCGGATGATAGACCCGCACGGGAACGTCGCGCGCGTCCGTCGGAATTGTGCGGTCGAATACGATCATGTCCCCGGGCGCCGGCTGCGAGAGCTTCTGGCTGTAGGTTGTCCAGGCGGCGCGATTTTCGTCGATGGTTTGTCCCGGCGGGGGCGGCGTGCGGGCATCCAACAGAACCTGCATGTCGGGATGCATGGCGTTTCCTTCGTTTTATCACTGCTTTGTTGCGAACTCTAACGGCTGGCTGCATTGAAATCTATCCGGCAGGGGGATTCATGCTATGAAGCCGGCAACAAATTCATTCAGACGGGAGCATCAGAGGATGTCAGACGCAGTCGATTTCAGCAAACGCGGCGCCATCGGGGTCATCACGGTCAACAGCCCGCCGGTCAACGCCTTGAGCGCGGCCGTGCGCGACGGCCTGGCCGCCAGTTTTGAAGCGGGCCAGAACGACCCGGATGTGAAAGCCATGGTTCTGCTGGGCGGCGGCCGCACGTTCATAGCCGGCGCCGACATCCGCGAATTCGGTCAACCGCCCAAGGGCGCACCGCTGCACGATATCCTCATCGATATGGAGAACAGCTCCAAAATCATCGTCGCCGCTATCCACGGTACTGCCCTGGGTGGCGGCCTGGAAGTGGCGTTGTGCTGCCACTACCGCTTCGCGGTGCCTGCCTCCATGGTCGGTCTGCCGGAGGTCAAGCTCGGTCTGCTGCCAGGTGCCGGCGGTACCCAACGTCTGCCGCGCCTTGTTGGCGTCCCGAAGGCACTGGATCTGATCACCTCCGGCGACTTCGTGCCCGCGCCCCTGGCGTTGCAGTTGGGCATTGTGGACGAAGTGGGCGACGACCTGCTGGAAGGGGCCGTGGCCTATGCGGAGAAACTTGTGGCCGACGGCGCGCCGTTACGCAAAATCCGGGATATGCCCTGCGAGGCCGAGGATGGCGTGTTCGAAAACTATCGCAAGGCTAATGCCCGCAGATTTCGCGGCTTCCTCGCTCCTTGGAAATGTATCGATTGCGTCGAGGCGGCGGCGACCCTGCCGTTCGACGAGGGCATGGCGCGGGAGCGGGCGTTGTTCACGGACTGCGTGACCTCTCCGGAATCGGCGGCACAACGGCACGTCTTCTTCGCCGAGCGCGAAGTGGCCAAGATCCCGGACGTGCCCAGGGATACGCCCATGAAGGAGGTGAAGAAAGTCGCCATGGTCGGTGCCGGCACCATGGGCGGTGGCATTGCCATGAACTTCGCCAATGCGGGCATCCCCGTCACCATGCTGGAAGTGAGCCAAGAGGCCCTGGACAAGGGCATGGGCATCATCCAACGCAACTATCAGAACACGGTGAACAAAGGCCGTCTGAGCCAGGAGAAGATGGACCAGCGCATGGCCCAGTTCTCCACCACCACTGACTATGCCGATATCGCCGATGCGGATTTGGTGATCGAAGCGGTGTTCGAAAAGATGGAGCTGAAAAAGGAGGTCTTCGCCAAATTGGACGGTGTCATGAAGCCGGGCGCGATCATGGCCTCGAACACCTCCACCTTGGATATCGACGAGATTGCCTCGGCCACCAAGCGGCCGGAGAGCGTGATCGGCATGCATTTCTTCTCCCCTGCCAACGTCATGCGCCTGCTGGAAGTGGTGCGCGGCAAGGATTCCTCGCCCGAAACCATCGCCACCGCCATGGGTATCGGCCGCAAGGTGGGCAAGATTTCCGTCCTGGTGGGCAACTGCTTTGGCTTTGTCGGCAACCGCATGCTGCATGGCTATAGCGGCGAAGGCACCTTCCTGCTAGAAGGCGGCGCCCTGCCACAGCAGGTGGACAAGGCGATCTATGACTTCGGTTTGGCCATGGGTCCCTTTGCCATGGGCGATATGGCGGGATTGGATGTGGGCTGGCTGGTGCGCAAGGCCAAGGCGGCCGACCGTCCCACCAATGAGGAATATGGCGGCACCATTCCCGACCGGATATGCGAGTTGGGCCGCTATGGGCAAAAGACCGGCGGCGGCTACTACGACTACAAGGAAGGTGATCGTACGCCCATCCCCAATGCCCAGGTGCAGGAGATCATCGAACAGGTCTCAAAGGAAAAGAACATCGCGCGCAAGGAGTTCGATGACGAGGAAATCATCAAGCGTGCGCTCTATCCCCTGATCAATATCGGCGCCCAGATCCTGGACGAGGGCATGGCCATGCGCCCATCCGACATCGATATCATCTATATCAACGGCTATGGCTTCCCTGCTTACAAGGGGGGACCGATGCATTGGGCGGATTCCATTGGCCTGGACAAGGTGTTGGCGGACATCCAGCGTTTCCACACCGAATACGGCGAACGCTGGCGGCCGGCACCCTTGCTGGAGAAGCTGGTCGCCGAAGGCAAGAGCTTCGCCGACTATCAGCGGGGATAGCCGTTGCATGTTCGGGAGATGGCCAACCCGCCGCGGTGCGGGGTGGCCGTTTCTCGTCGATCGTCACGCTCTGCGCGCCATGTGCGACCCCGTGTCCATTTGGCACAGGCCGCGCACGGTGGCAGAAGTCGTGAACATCGCCGCCACATACGGTGATGTCACAATCAACGGCATGTTACGGTCCAATGGCTAATTGAGATTGAGGCGACGATGCCTACATTGATCCATCAGCGGGTCCGCGAATGCCGGGCCGGTGAGAATCCCAAAACCATCTGCCGCCTTTCCAGCGGCTGGGTGGTTCTGGGCGATGTGCAGTTCCTAACGGGTTATTCCCTGCTGCTGCCCGATCCCGTGGTCGCCGATCCGAACGAAATGGATGAGGCGACCCGCAGGACTTTCTTTTGGGAGATGTCCGTGGTGGGCGATGCCTTGCTGGCGGTGACGGATGCGGTGCGCGTCAATTACGAGATCCTTGGCAATCTGGAGCCCGCCCTCCATGCCCATGTCTTTCCCCGATACCGGACGGAACCGGAGGATCTGCGCTTAAAACCGGTCTGGTTCTATGACTGGGAAGCCGCACCCGCGTTCGATGCGGACCGGGACCGCGGCATCATGGACGCCATCGGCGCTTATCTTTGGGAGCGTGGCCTAGCCGATTAGTCTATCGGCCACGCTCAATGGATATCCGCGGAATCGGCCATGGCCCGGCCAAGCGCTTCCACGTCGAAGTCCGGTTGCCGGCAAGCTTCCAGGATCACGGCCTCGCGCCGCTCCAACAACTCGCAGGCCGCTGGCACCTCGCGCGCGACATCGTGGGGGATGACCACGGCGCCGTGGCGGTCGGCATGCACCAGATCACCGGAATTGACCAGCATGCCGGCGATGTTCACGGCTTGCCCGAAATCCTCCAAGTGCACATGGGCATGGGACGGCCCGATACGATCGGCAATGAACTGGAAGCCAGGCGCGCAGGCATCAATATCCCGGACCGAGCCGTCTGTGACAACGCCAAGGCACCCTAGGTTGATATGTATGGTGGATTGCACTTCGCCCCAGAAAGCGCCGTAGCCCCTGCGCGGGCCGTCCATGTCCTGGATTATCGCCACCGTGGGGCCGGACTCGGCGGCGACATAGCGGTAATATTCCAGGCGCTGGGCCACCATCTCGGCCGGCGGCCGGGACGTGGGCTGGTGGGCACGGATCTGCGCGGTGCGGGCATAGCCCACGATAGGCGGCAGGTCGGGAAAGGCGCAGACCAATGGCTCCACTGTGAAACCAACGGCGCGGCGTTCCGGCGAAGTGATCTCAAGGGCGTTGCAGATGGTCGGTGTATCCCAGGCGCGCAGGGCGGCCAGTTCGTCTTCGTTCAGCGGCTTGTCGGTCATAGCGGTCTCCTCAAACGCCCAGGTATTGATGCTGGATCTCGGGGTTGGCGCGCAACTCGTCCGAGTCGCCGTTCCAAACCAGATGGCCTTTTTCCACAATGAAATGGTGATCGCAGATCTGGGTCAAGGCTTCGATGTTCTTGTCGATGACCAGGATGGATTGACCGGCCGCCTTGAGCGAATTCAGGCAGGTCCAGATTTCCTCGCGGATCAGAGGGGCGAGCCCTTCCGTCGCCTCGTCCAGCAGCAATAAGGTTGGGTTGGTCATGAGCGCGCGGCCGACGGCCAGCATCTGTTGTTCGCCGCCCGAGAGCTGGTTGCCCATGCTGGCCTGGCGTTCTGCCAGCCGGGGAAACAGTTGGAAGACCCGTTCCATGGTCCAGATTTCGCCGGCGCCATCGCCCGGCCTGGCGGTGGCGATCAGGTTTTCGCGGACCGTCAGGTTGGGGAAGATTTGCCGGCCTTCCGGCACCAGGCCCAGGCCAAGTTGCGCAATCTTATAGGGTGCCAAGCCGGCCAGGCTCTGCCCGTTGAAGGACAGACTGCCCCCTTGGGGACGGATCAAGCCCATAATGGCGCGAATGGTGGTGGTCTTGCCCATGCCGTTGCGACCCATGAGACTGACCACCTGCCCCGTCTGGACCGACAGGCTCATACCGAACAGGGCCTGGCTGCGCCCGTAGAAGGCGTCGATTTCGCTGACCTCAAGCATGTTCCGTTCCCAGATAGGCGGCCCGCACATGGTCGTTGGCGCGAATGGCCTCGGGCGTATCGGTGGCGATGGCGCGGCCATAGACCAGCACGGTAATGCGGTCGGCCAGGGCAAATACCGCATCCATGTCATGTTCGATCAGGACAATGGTATGTTGATCCTTGAGGCCGCGCAGCAGTTCCACCATGCGGGCTGACTCATCACGGCCCATGCCGGCCATGGGCTCATCCAGCAACAGCAGGCTGGGCCGCGTCGCCAACGCCATGGCGATTTCCAATTGCCTTTGCTCGCCGTGGCTGAGGTTTGCAGCCGGCTCGTCCGCGCGGGCGCCTAGGCCGATGTTCTCCAAAACTTCCATGGCCGGCTGGCGCAACTCGTCATCCCGCTGGGCCGGCTGCCAGAAGCGGAAGGAATGCCCGGCATGGGCCTGGACCGCCAGGGCGACATTATCAAGGGCGGTGAAATCGGGAAATATGGAGGTGATCTGATAGGACCGCGCCAGACCCAGGGCGGACCGCGCCGGCATGGATAGATGCGTGATATCACGGCCGGCGAAATGAACCCGGCCGGCATCAGAACCCATCTCTCCTGACAGCTGGGCGATCAGGGTCGTCTTGCCGGCGCCGTTGGGGCCGATGACGGCGTGGATTTCTCCTTTCGTCACGTCCAGGTGCAAGTCATCCGTCGCCACAAGGGAGCCAAAGCTCTTGGCCAGCCCCTCAATCTGCAGGATCGCCTCAGCCATCGCGCCGCCCCATGCCGCGCAGCGCGGTGATGAACAGGGCGTGGATACCGCCACGCCCGAATAGCACGATGGCGATCAGGATCGGGCCCATCAGGATGGCCCAGTGTTCGCCACCGTTGGTCACGACCATTTCCAGGAATTCGGGCAGATATTCCTCCAGCAACAGAAATGCCGTGGCGCCCAGGACCGGGCCGATCAGAGTTCCCATGCCGCCCATGATGACCATGATCATGATCTCGCCCGAATGGGTCCAATGCATCACGTCCGGCGAGACGAATTCGTTCAGGTTGGCGAACAGGGCCCCGGCGAGGCCGCAAATCGTCGACGCCAAGGTGAAGGCCGCCAGCTTGTAACGGTAGGTGGGAAAGCCCACGGCGTTCATGCGTTGCTCGTTGCTGCGGCTCGCCCGGATCACCATGCCGAAACGGGACAGCACCACCCGGTGCAGGCCGAAAAGCACCAGGGCCAGAATCACGAAGATCAGGTAATAGAACTGGATGGTGTCGTACATATCGATGACACCGGCGAATTCGCTGCGCATCGCTGACATGCCGTCGTCGCCGCCGAATTCCTCCAGGCTGATGGCCAGGAAATAGAGCATCTGGGCGAAGGCAAGGGTGATCATGATGAAGTAAACGCCCGATGTGCGCAGACTCATGGCGCCAAAGACAAATCCTATCAGGGCTGAAGCACCAAGGGCTAAAGGCACTTGAAGGAAGCCATTGTCGACGCCGTAATAGCTCAAGATACCCACAGCGTAGGCGCCGATCCCCATATAGGCGGCATGCCCGAAACTGACCATGCCGCCATGACCCAGGATCAGGTCCAGGCTAACGGCGGCAATGGCAAAGATCATGATGCGCGCGACCATGTCCATATAGAAGGGCTGGTCGAATATGATTGTCAGTGGCGGTACTGCCGCAAAGAACGCAAGCGTTGCCAGGGACAGCCAGATTTGACGTTTATCCATGGCTCACCCCGTCTTGGCTGGAAACAGGCCCTGGGGACGGAACACCAGGATCGCCGCCATGAGGATGTAAATCAGCATCGAGGCGACCGCCGGGCCCGCCGTATCGGCAGCGGCATCGGAAACAAAGGCGCGCAGAATAACCGGCAACGCGACGCGGCCCACGGTATCGACCACGCCGACAACGATCGCGGCAATGAAGGCGCCTCGGATCGAGCCGATACCGCCAATGATGATAACCACGAAAGCCAGGATCAATAGTGGTTCGCCAATGCCTGGCTCCACCGATGTCAGAGGCCCCAAAAGCATGCCGGCAAGGCCTGCGAACACGGCGCCCAAGGCGAAGACGAAGGTGAACAGGGTCTTGATGTTCACGCCCAGGGCACCAACCATTTCATTGTTGGAGGCGCCCGCTCGGATCAACATGCCAAGCCGTGTGTGCGCGACGATGGCGTATATGATCGCCGCTACGATCAGGCCGACGGCGATGATGATAAGGCGGAATACCGGATATGGCGCGCCGGAAAATATCTCCACATGCCCTTGCAGATATTCCGGTAGACCGGAGTAAATCGATATGGGTCCCCAGACGATGCGGACCACTTCGTTAAAGAACAGGATCAGGCCGAATGTGGCCAAGACCTGGTCGAGATGATTGCGGCGGTAGAGGGTCCGCAATGCGATAACCTCAACGGCCGCGCCGATGATGAAAGTTGCCGGAATGGCCAGAAGGATGCCGAGCAGGAACGAATCCAGCCAGCCGATGAAGGTTGTGGCCAGATAGGCCCCGATCATCACCAGGCTGCCATGGGCCAGGTTGACCATATCCATGATGCCGAACACCAGGGTCAAGCCGGCGGCGATCAGGAATAACATGACGCCGAATTGCAGTCCGTTGAAAAACTGCTCCAACAGCAGAAGCGGCTCCATGCGTTTACATCCTCAAATGAACGGGGGCGCCAAATGACGCCCCCGCCATATACACGATTGTCAGGATATTACCACTTCATGGGGCAGTCTTTGGCATAGGCATCGCCATGCGCCGAGAGCACGACGCCCAGGGTCCGCGTGAAGTAGCTGCCCCCTTCCATCACGGCTTTCCGCAGATAGATGTTCTGGATGGGGAAATGGTTGTTGTTGAATTTGAACGAGCCCCTGGTATTGGGGAAGTCGCCGGCCCGCATGGCGGCCCGCAACTTATCCCGATCGCCCACGCCGCCGGCTTTGCGGATGGCGTGGTCGAGGAACAATACGGTGTCATAGGCCTGCGCGGCGTAGAAGGCCGGGGTCTTACCGTACTTCTTGCGATAGCTCTCGACGAAGCGGCGGTTGACGGTATTGCCCAGATCGGGGCTCCAATGCTGCACGCCGAAAGTGTCCACAGCGGCATCCTTCAGGGCCGGCAGGGTCAAGGCATCGACGGAATAGACCGAATAAAGCGGAATTTTGTCCTTCAAGCCGGCCTGGGCATATTGCTTGATGAAGTTGATGCCCATGCCTCCCGGCAGGAAAATGTAGGTGGCCGCCGGGTTGGCCGCGCGCAGGGCGGAAATCTCGGCCTGATAGTCCTTTTGGCCCAGCTTGGTGTAAACCTCGCCCACAATGTTGCCCTTGAAGGTGCGCTTGAAGCCTTTGATCATGTCTTTGCCGGCCTGATAGTTCGGCGCCATGACATAAACGTTGTCGATCTTCTTGTCGGTCATGAACTTGCCCATGCCTTCAGGCATGACGTCGTTCTGGAACGATACGTTGAAGAAATCCTTGGAGCAGCGCTTGCCCGCCACCGCGCCGGCGCCGGCATTTGAACTAATCAGAAACGTGTTGGAGCGGGTCACCGGACCATGGATGGCGACCAGCAGGTTGGACCAGATGATGCCGGTGACGAACTGCACCCGGTCCTTCTTGATCATCTTGTTGACGAGTTGCTTGGCCACGTCCGGCTTGCGCTTGTCATCGCCAAAGATGACCTCGGTTTCCAGGCCGCCCAGTCGGCCGCCCACATGTTCCATGCCCAGTTCAAAGGCATTCTTCATGGGCTTGCCGATGATGCCGCCGCCGCCCGTGAGCGTTGTGATGAAGCCGACCTTGACCTTATCCGCCGAAACCGGTGTCGCGGCGATGGCCAGGCTGGCCGCAAGGCCGGTAGCAAGAGCCAGTATTGTTTTTGACATTCCCTAGTCCTCCCAAGACGTTAGGTGTGTTACGCCAATCCCGTTTGCCGTTCCGGTCTGTCGCCGGCCGCGGCGTTGGGGGGAGTGTATCGAAAAGCGGGCGTCGCCGAAAGCGCCTAATCAAGGGGCAACGTCGCTATCATCACGGGACCGAGAACTATGAGACATTGCGCGGGAGACGTGCGGAGACTAAGCTCTCGGTTGACGCGGGCGGCTGTGGAATGTCTCGCATTCCTAAGCTTGCCCGCGGGGGAGGTGGCACTAGGCCATGTCCCGTCTGAAAAAATGGGACGAGGGAGGCAAGATCTCATGAAAAGACGTAAATTTATTCAGGGCGCGGCAGTGGCAGGTGCCGCAACGGCAGTCGCCGCAGCGTCCAACTTTCCTAAGCCGGCGATCGCGCAGGGGCTGAAGGAATGGAAACTGGCCATGTCCTGGCCTCTGAATTCGCCTGGCCTAGGTACATCCGGTCAGCGGGTGGCGCGCAACATCACCGCCCTTTCGGACGGCAAGATCAAGGTCAAGGTTTATGGCGGCGGCGAACTGGTACCGCCTTTTGGCGTGTTCGACGCAGTGAGCGCCGGTGATGCGGATATGTATCAATCCGCCGAGTACTATTGGCAAGGCAAGCACAAGGCCTTCAATTTCTTCACCACCGTGCCCTATGGCCTGACGGGAACCGAACATGCCGCATGGATGAAATACGGCGGCGGCCAGGAGCTGTGGGATGAATTGTCGGCACAATTCAACATGAAGGGTTTCCTCGGCAACAGCACCGGCACCCAGATGGGTGGCTGGTATCGCAAGCCGATCACCCAGTTGGACGATTTCAAGGGCCTCAAGTTCCGCATGCCTGGCCTGGGTGGCGAGGTTCTGCGCGCTCTTGGCGTCACCGTCGTCAATCTGCCCGTGGCGGAAATTTATCCGTCCCTGGCGTCTGGCGCGATCGACGCGGCCGAATGGGTCGGCCCCTGGCATGACCTGGCCTTTGGCTTCTACAAGATCACCAAGCACTATTACTTCCCTGGCTTCCATGAGCCCGGCACTTCCGGCAGCTATGCCATGAACAAGAAGGTCTGGGACGGCTTGACCAAGGAAGAGCAACTGATGGTGCAGACGGTGATCGATGCCGAGGCGCACAACCAGTTCGCCGAATTCAACGCCCGCAACCTGGGTTCGTTGAATGTGCTGTTGAACAAGCATGGCGTGCAGTTGCACCAGTATCCCAAGGATATGCTGGTCAAGATCGGTGAAGTGGCCGGCGATACGGTCAGCAAGATCGGTAACTCCGACCCCTTCACCAAGCGGGTCTATGATAGCTTCATCACCTATCGCAAACAGGCCATCACCTGGGCCAAGATTGGTGAACAGGGCTTCATGAACGCACGCTCGCTGCCGTTCGACTACTCATAACGGTCGGACGCACGGTAGTCATGTGCTGAAACAGGGCGCCCGCGCCGCAGCGGCGGCGTGGGCGCCCGCCACTATGTTCGTACCGCTATTTTCGTTCCGAAAGATTTCAGATGACGCATATCAGATCGGTCGTGCGTTTGATCGACGCATTCAATGAACGGCTCGGCCGTGTCGTGGCTTGGTTCGCGCTTGCCCTGGTCCTGATGCAGTTTACCGTGGTGCTGCTGCGCTATGTTTTCGGGCTCGGCTTTATACCTATGCAGGAATCCATTGTTTTCATGCATTCCATGCTGTTCCTGGTCGGTGCCGGTTACACGCTGTTGCATGACGGTCATGTTCGCGTCGATATCTTTTATGGCAGTGCCTCCCAACTCAACAAAGCGCGGGTCAACTTCTTCGGCGTACTGATATTTCTCTGGCCCCTGTGCGCCGTGATGACGTGGAAGTCGCTGGTCTTCGTCGGTGCCTCCGTGCGGGTTTGGGAGGGATCACCGGAAGGGACCTTCATGCCCTTCTGGTTGCTCAAATGCATGTTGCTGGTATTTCCATTTGTACTTTCCATACAAGGCTTTTCAATGCTGGTGAAATCCTGGCTGGTCATGACAGGGCAAAAGCCCATGGATGAACCCAGTCATGACGGCGAGGAGGTGCTGCTATGAGCGTCTCCGAAATTTTCGTGATTTTGATGTTCTTTGGCGTGTGCGGCTTTCTTATGGCTGGGTTTCCCGTCGCCTTCTCGCTAGCAGGCACTGCCCTGATTTTCGCCGGTATCAGTTTCGCCGCCGGCGCCTTCGATTTGGCCTTTATGGGCATTCTGCCAAATCGCATCTATGGCAATGCCATGACTTCGGAAATCCTCATTGCCGTGCCCCTGTTCGTCTTCATGGGCGTGATGCTGGAGCGTTCCAAGGTGGCCGAGGAACTGCTCGATACCATGGGCATGCTGTTCGGCTCCCTGCGGGGCGGCCTTGGCATCGCGGTCTGCGTCGTGGGTGCCCTTCTGGCAGCCTCTACCGGCATCGTCGGCGCCACGGTGGTCACCATGGGTCTCCTTTCGTTGCCCACCATGCTGCGGCGTGGCTATGACGCCTCGTTGTCCTGCGGATCGATCTGCGCCTCCGGCACCCTGGGCCAGATCATCCCGCCGTCCTTGGTGTTGGTGGTGCTGGGCGACCAGATTTCCGATGCCTATCAAGAGGCGCAGCGCCAGTTGGGCAATTTCGCGCCAGATCCCGTCTCGGTGGGCGATCTCTTCGCCGGCGCCCTGCTACCCGGATTTGCTCTGGTCGGCATGTACATCATCTATCAGGTCATTATCGCCTTTATCCGGCCTGAATCTTCACCCCCCATACCCAGGGATGAACTGATGGAAGGGCGCACCACACAGGAACTGGTGCTTCGGGTTTTCCATGCCTTGATTGCGCCCATCGCCCTGATCGTATCTGTCCTGGGGTCGATCCTGGCCGGCATCGCGACGCCAACGGAGGCGGCCTCGGTCGGTGCCATTGGCGCAACGTTGCTGGGCGGCTTGCGCTTGGCGCCTGACAAACCGTTGCCCATCTATGCAGCGACGGTCGGCCTGGTGGTGGTTCTCATCCTTACCGGCATCATGGACTTGCGTGTATCCCGGGACAACATTCCAACCGGCGACATGATCGGCATTCTCGTCGCCATCGTCTGCACGGCCGCGCTGATCTGGGGCATCGTGGTCAGTCTGAGCCGCGTCTTCAGAACGGGCGGGCTGCACGAAGTGATGCAACAGACCACGCGGGTCAGCGCCATGGTCTTTGGCATTGTCATCGGTGCCCAGTTGTTCTCTTCCGTATTCCGGGGCCTGGGCGGTGACGATATGGTGCACGCCTTCCTCACTTCGCTGCCCGGTGGTGCCTTCGGTGCCATGTTGGTTGTCATGGCGCTCATGTTCCTGATGGGCTTCTTCCTGGACTTCATCGAGATCACCTTCGTGGTGGTGCCGATCGTGGCCCCGATCCTGTTGCTGATGGATCTGAACCCGGTCTGGTTGGGCATCATGATCGCTTTGAACCTGCAAACCTCCTTCCTCACGCCACCATTCGGTTTTGCCTTGTTCTACTTGCGTGGGGTCGCGCCGGTCGAGGTCAGTACGGTGCAGATCTACAAGGGCGTCATACCCTTCGTCGCGATCCAGGTTGTGGCCCTGTTCATCGTGGCGGCGTTCCCCGAGCTGACCACCTGGCTGCCGAAACTGGTGTTCGGTCCCTAGGACGTAGAGAGGAGGTGGCTGCCATGATCAAGACAACGGTCGCGGGCAGTCTTCCAAAACCCGCCTGGCTGGCGGAGCCGGAGGTGCTGTGGGCGCCGTGGCGCCTGGAAGGTGATGCCTTGATCGAGGGGCAGCAGGATGCCGCCCTTGCCTGGATCAAGATCCAGGAGGACGCCGGCATCGATATCGTCAGCGACGGCGAACAGTTCCGCAAGCATTTCGTCCATGGGTTCCTGGAGCGGATCGAGGGCATCGATTGGCAGCGCATGACCACCATGGGCATCCGCGACAATCGCTATGACGCCCAGGTGCCAACTGTGACCTCGGAAGTACGCCGGCCCGCGCCGGTGCATGTGGGGGAGGCCAAGTTCTGCCGGGAACGCACCAAAGCCGGGCTGAAATTCACCCTGCCCGGGCCCATGACCATTTGCGACACCATTGCCGATGCCCATTACGGCAGCCGGCCAGAGATGGCCATGGCTTTCGCAGAAGTGCTGAACGACGAGGCCCGCGAGCTCGATGCCCTTGGCGTCGACGTGATCCAATTCGACGAGCCGGCCTTCAATGCCTTCATGGACCAGGTGCCCACATGGGGTGTCGATGCCCTGCACCGCGCCATCGAGGGGCTAAATTGCAAGACGGCGGTGCATATCTGCTATGGCTATGGCATCCAGCAGAATATCGATTGGAAAGAGACCCTGGGCGAAGAATGGCGCCAGTACGAGGAATTCTTCCCCGCCCTGAATGACAGCCGGATCGACCAGGTCTCTCTCGAATGCGCCAATTCCAAGGTGCCCATGTCCGTTCTGGGTCTCTTGCCCGACAAGGAGGTGCTGGTCGGCGCCGTCGATGTTGCGACGAACGAGATCGAAACGCCCGAAGAGGTGGCCGCGACCCTGCGCGCGGCGCTGGAGTTTGTCGATCCGGAACGTATCGTCGCCTGTACCAATTGCGGCATGGCGCCGCTCCCGCGTGGTGTGGCGGAGGCAAAGCTCAAGGCCCTGGGCGCCGGCGCGGAATTGGTGCGGGAAGAGCTCGCGGCGGCGTGAGCAGCGACTCCGAGGCCCCAATGGGTTTCGCTGGTTACGTAACACATGGCAGGCGCTGACCGTTTCCGGGCAATCTTTCGATATCCCGTGTGTGGCAAGGGGGCATGGCGAAAGCTGACGCGGCGCGGAGAAGAGGTATGAAGAGCCAAATGGACCTGGATCCCATCATGCTCGCCCTGGTGCAAAACCGCCTGGATCACATATCGCGGCAAATGGGCTGGGTCATGACGCGCACCGCGCGCAGTCCGATCTTTTCCCAGAGCCATGATTTCTCCTGCTTCATTGCCGATCCCGACGGTGTTCTGGTCAGTCAGGCCGACGGTATTCCCATTCATACCGGCGGCGGCGGCTTCGCCGTGCGCGCCCTGTTGCGGGATTTCGCGGGCGATATCCACGATGGCGACGTCTTCATTCTCAACGACACCTATACCGCCGGCGGCAATCACCTGCCTGATTGGGTCATCGCCCGCCCGGTGTTCACGGACGGCACTTTAAGCGCCTTTGCCTGTATCCGCGCCCATCAGGCCGATATCGGCGGCGGTGCCGCGGGCACCTACAACTCCGAGGCGCGGGAAATTTTCCACGAAGGCATCCGCCTGCCGGTCATGAAACTGATCGCCGGCGGTGAGACCCAGCAAGATATCTGGCGCTTGTTGATGATCAACACGCGTACGGCAGAGGCTTTGGACGGCGACTTGCGGGCCATGATCGGCGCCACGAATATAGGTGCCGAGCGAATTTGCGAGCTGGTCGGGGAACTGGGCGCGTCCGACTACCGTGACTATTTTGAAGGCATCCTGGAACATGCCCACCGGAGTTTTCGCCGCTGCGTCGGGTCATTGCCGGACGGCGAATACTTTGCCGAGGAGGCCATAGACAACGATTGTTTCGAGCCTTTGGACGATGTCATCCGGGTACGCCTGGGCGTCAAGGGCGAGGCCTTGGAAGTCGACTTCACAGGTTCCGCCGACCAGGTTCAGGGCTTTAAGAACTCCTCCATCGCCAATACCTGGTCGGCGGTTTACATGGCCCTGACGTCCTACTTCGACCCTGACCTGCCGCGCAACGAGGGTTCCTTCCGCACGGTCACGATCACAGCACCGGAGGGCAGTATCGTCAATGCCAGACCGCCGGCGGCCATGACCATGAATACGGTCTTCGTGGCCCATGAAATCGTTCACGCTATTTGGAAGGCCCTGAACCAGGCGCTGCCCGAAAAAAGCTGCGCCGGCTGGGCCAAGGCAATTCATGGTCCCACGTCCGGCCGTTTGGGCGGGGCAAGCCCCTTTGTCATGTACCATTGGAACGCCGCATCGGGGGGCGGCGCGGTCGAAGGCCGGGACGGCTTCAATCAGATCGGCCATCTAACAGCCCTGGGCGGCCTGGTTCTGCCGAACGTGGAAACCTACGAGCGGCTCTTCCCCATGCATTTCAAGCGACAGGAATTTCGCACCGACGGGGCCGGTCCAGGCGCCTATCGCGGCGGTACGGGCTGCGACTACGAGGTCGAGGTGACCGTAGAGGCCGACTATTCGTTTCGCGGCGAAGGGCTTTATACCCCGTCATGTTATGGCGCCGCCGGGGGCCAGGCGGGCGCGGTTGGCGAGATGGAACTGATCTATTCCGATGGCCGCACCGAACCGGCGCCGAAATATGCCGTACGTCAGCACCCGCCCCTGACTCTACGGGCGGCTTCGCCCGGCGGCGGCGGTTGGGGTGATGCCCGCAAGCGGGATCCCGGCCGCGTCCTGCGTGATGTCCGCGACGGCGTTGTCAGCCGGGAAGCCGCCGAACGGACGTATGGCGTCGTATTGAGCGACGACGGCAGGTGCGTAGACAATGCGGCCACGAAAAAACTGCGTGCCGTTTGACGGCCGAAACCCTGTGCGCCATCTGCGCGTCCGTCAATTTGACCACGACCGAAGTTTCTGGCCGAGAGTGAACTATTCCGGTGCCCCGGCCGATCGCAGTCCGTCGAACAGGCTGGAAATCGCCCGTTCGTTGAGCCCTTGAAAATTTGCGCGCAAAAAACCGATGGAAAACCTCGGCTCGATCTCCGTAGCTTTTTCAATTGCGGCGCGGGCATCTTCCGCCTCACCAATCTCGGATAGTATCGAAGCCAAATGCATGTATGGCAGGAAACCAGTGTGCGGAATCTGACAAGCCTGCCGGCAGTGGCTTAGTGCTTCCCCATGGCGCTCAAGTAGGCGCAAGGCGGCAGCCTTGAGCATCAAGGTCAGCCAGCGGTTCGGATCACGGGGGCTCAGCCGCAAGGCCATATCGAAATGGGGCAGGGCCTTGTCCGGCTCGCCGGCGCCATACAGATAGGCCCAGGCAAGGCCATAATGACCTCTGGCAAAATTCGGATTGGCGGCTATGACCTGCCGCATCTCATCGATGGCCATATCGATGCTGCCGGAAAACACATGCAGCCGGCCCAAAACAAGATGCCCCAGTGGTTCGTTGGGGTCGAGCGAAACCGCTTGTTCCGCTGATCGTCGCGCTGCCTCACGCGCCTGCGTGCCATCGTTCGCGAATCCCGCGATCAGAGAGGAGTAATGCGCCCAACCGAGATGGGCATGCGCAGCGGCAAATCGTGGATCCAATTCTGTTGCCTTCTCAAGCAATCGCACCGCTTCAGCCCGGTCATCTTTGTTGAAACGCAGGAAGTGTGACAATCCCCGTTGCATGAGACCCCATGCCTCCAAGCTCTCGGGCGGCTTGCGCTGGGCGCGTTCTCGTTCCTGACTTGCGATTTCCGGTTCCACGGCAACGACAATTTGTTCGGTGATCTGGTCCTGCAGATCGAAAATATCGGCCAATTCCCGATCAAATCGTTCAGCCCAGATATGATGGCCGGTCAACGCATCGATCAATTGGGCGGAAATTCGCAGTCGCTCGCCCGATTTACGCACGCTGCCTTCGACCACATATCGTACCCCTAGGTCGCGGGCCACTTGCGTAACATCCACTGCCTGCCCTTTGTAGGTAAACGTGGAATTGCGCGCGATCACGAACAGAGAGCCATAGCGTGAAAGGGCGGTGATTACGTCTTCGGCGATACCGTCGGCCAAATACTCCTGTTCAGGGTCGTCGGACATATTGTCCAAGGGCAGGACCGCAATCGAGGGTTTATCGGGCAAAGACAGTGGCGCACCAATGTGCGCATCAGGCGCCGTCCGATCGGGCGCTGGCTGCCAGCGCCACGTTTGGACCGGGTGTGAGATGTTCTTCAGTTGTCGCGATCCGGCGTCTGTGAATGTGGCGTCAATCCGCCCGATATTGTTCTCATAGGCGGTGCCGGAGAGAATGATGCCGCCTGGTTCGCACAGGCTTTCCAATCGCGCGGCGACGTTGACGCCGTCTCCGAAAATGTCGTCGTCCTCTACCGCGATATCTCCAAGGTGGACACCTATGCGAAATTCTATCCGCCGCTCCTCGGGGACATTGCGATTGCGCTCCGCCATGCCGAGCTGCACCTCGATGACGCACTGTGTCGCCCGCACCACCGAAGAGAATTCCAACAGCAGGCCATCGCCCATGGTTTTGACGATACGGCCGCCATGTTCGGCGACCTTTGGGTCAATCAGTTCCCTGCGAAGGGCCCGAAGATCGGCCAAGGTCCGGGCTTCATCGGTGCCAATCAGGCGGGAATATCCCGCCACGTCGGCTGAAACGATAGCCGCCAATTTGCGTTGCGCTTCGTCCGGCATGGACAAAGTCTAGCCTTCGATGTTTCACGAATCCATCTGAGATCAATGGTCTGTCGACTTGGGCGTAAGCGGCGAATATCTTGAATCCTAATCCAGCCCGTCTCCAGCCAAATCGATATGATGATCTTCTTCGAGCGTCCCATCTCGGGCGCGATCATGGCCGTCGCCATTGTCCTGTTCGCTCTGCCGTTGGTGAAGTTGGCCAAAACGCTAAGAAAGCCGACGAAACGCTAGAATGCGGCCGGGTAACCGGGGCTGACAATATGGTCTGACGGGCCGCATACAGCGGAGTCGCTACGCGTTCATTTCGGTGCG
Source organism: uncultured Rhodospirillaceae bacterium (assembly GCA_964344935.1). Lineage (GTDB taxonomy): Bacteria > Pseudomonadota > Alphaproteobacteria. The sequence goes on along the minus strand of CAYFPL010000001.1, from coordinate 1,193,077 downwards.
GGCGGAAATGGTCGTGCGTTGCATCAATCTCCTGTGCTTGCCGGCATCGTATTCCGTCGCCCGGTGCAGGGCCGCCTGATTGTCCCAAACCACGACATCGCCTTCGCGCCATTCGTGGCGGTAGGTGTTCTTCGGTGCCGTCGCGCGGGCAAGGAGATCGTCCAGCAAGGCCCGGCTTTCATCTTCAGGCCAGCCCACCACCCGTTTGGCATGGGCGCCGATCATCACGGACTTGCGGCCATTGCGTCTGTTTTGACGCACAAGCTTGTGCCGCACCGGGGGCATGTCCGTCAGCTCTTCCGCCGTGAAGCTGAAACCGGCCAGGCCCCGCGAATAGGCCAGGCTATGTTCGACGACAAGGTCTTCCAGGCCTGCCTTTTCCTCTTCGTTCAGGGAATCGTACGCCGCCCTGGTCGAGGCGAATTCCGTCGCCCCGCCTTCGGGCGGCACCACCCGGGCGGTCAGGACCGAACACAAAGACGGTGTTTCTTTGAAGGTGCTGTCGGAATGCCAGAACATGTTGGCTTTCTGATACAGCATACGGCGGTCATCTGCGGCAATGACCGCACCGGTATCGACGTCCAGATTAGACTGGCGTGCAAATGGCGAACCCGCGCCAGGATTGACGCTCGATGCCGCCGTCGGTTCCAGTGGTCCAAATTGCTCGCTGAAGGCGATCTGCCCCTCATCGTCCAACGCTTGCTCTGAAAAAACCAATACGAGATGTTCATCAAACGCCGCACGGATGACCGCGAAGGCCGCGTCATCCATCGGCTTCGCGATATCCACGCCGCCAATCCGAGCGCCAAGCACAGGGGTTATGGGGGAAACGTTGATCGGCATGCCACGGCCTTTCGACTAGAGCTATTCCCGGCGGTGTATGGCGGTCAGCCGCCCGCCTCGATGTATTCGATGGTGACGCCGTCGGGGTCGCGCAGGTAGACCACCTTGCGGCCGGCATTAGGGCCCTTGTCGATAATCGTAACCTCGCCGATTGGCAGGACCTGGTGTGGGGCAGAGGCGGCTACGGCGGCGTCCACATCGTCCACGTCATAGGCGACATGGGCGAAGCCGGAATCGCATGGCCGGCTTTCCACCTGTCCGCGCTCGGCGGGACCATGATACTGGATCAGTTCAAGCCTGTGGCCGGGGCCCTGGATATAGGCCACCTCGATATCAGCGCCGGGCACGCCAGAAATGGCGGCGACCAGCTTGGGGTCGCGGGGGGCCCGGTTCACCATCTCGAAACCCAGGACCTCTGTAAAGAATGCGATGCTGCGATCCAGATCGGAGACCGTAAAGGATGTGTGGTTCGTTGCGAGGACACGGAATTCGCTCATGATGGATATTCCTCCCTTGTTTGGTGCATAGGTGCCATGCGCGATCGTCACTTGTCCAGAGCCGCGCCGAGGACTAGTTTCCGCCCCCATGAACACCTTGCGCGCCGCCTATGATGCCAAGCTGGGGCGGCTGCCGCCGCATATTCTTGCCGTCGTCCTGATCCTGTTTTCCACCCTGTGCTTTACCTCAATGCACACGGTGATCCGCTATGCCTCAACGGAAGCGGACATTCATCCCTTCGAAGTGGCGTTTTTTCGAAATGTTTTCGGGCTGTTGGCGGTGCTGCCTTTTGCTCTGCGCAACGGGGCGGCGGCGTTTCGCACGAAACGACTGAAATTGCATGCGCTCAGGGGCACCATGCAGGTCTTCGCCATGTTGATGTTCTTTTATGCGTTGTCGATCTCGCCGTTGGCAAAAATTTCCGCTGTTAGCTTCACCGCGCCGCTGTTCGCCACCCTGGGCGCGATCATTTTTCTGGGCGAACGCATCCGGGCGCGGCGAATAATTGCTCTTGTTCTTGGTTTCACCGGCGCGATGATCATCATCCGCCCCGGCGTGATCGAACTGGACTTGGGCGCCATCCTCGTCATGACCTCGTCCGCGATTTGGGCTTCCGCCATTCTGATCATCAAGTCTCTGGCGCGCACAGAATCCAGCCTGACCATCACCACCTATCAGAATGTCTTTTTGATCCCCTTTACCTTCGTTGCCGCCTGGTTCTTTTGGACCTGGCCCAGTTGGGGCATTTTGGGGCTGTTCGCCATCATGGGCATTTTCGGCAGTTTGGCCCATGTGGCCTTCGCCGAAGCCTTGAAGTTGGCCGACGCCACGGCGATCCTGCCCTATGATTTCGTGCGATTGATCTGGGCCAGCGCCATCGGCTTCATGATCTTTGGCGAGATTCCGGAAATCTGGACCTGGATCGGCGGCTCTGTAATCTTCGCGTCTACAACCTATATCGCCTTCCGCGAGGCCCGTTTGCGGCGGGATCGTGGTGAGGTGTAATGATTTGCCGAGACGGGGCCGAAAAGGGGGAATAGCCTATGGATGCCATCAAACGGGTCAATCACGTGGGTATTCGGGTCAAGGATCTCGACGTTACCAGGGCCTTTTACGAGAAGCTTGGTTTCGATTTCATCGCCGGGCCCATGGGGCCGGAACCGGTGGCGATCATGGAACATCCTTCAGGGGTCAACATCAATTTCATCCTGAACGGCGATCCCGCCTCGACGGAAAACATGTTGATGGATGTCCCTCTGAAACATACCGGCTATACCCACATGGCCCTGGAGGTGGATGACCTGGGACCGGTGCAGGAGGTGCTAAAGGAAAAGCAGATCGCCATCAGTGAAGGGCCAGTGACGGTGCCCAACGGCGCGATCCTGTTGTTCATCAGGGATCCGGATGGCAACGTCATCGAGTTCCACCAAGCTGCGGTGGAATAGTATTAGCGAGAGGAACCACCATGAACGAATATGCCGGCGGCAAGGTTTTGGTTGCGCGGGACGGCCCGGTCACCGTCGTCACGATCAATCGCCCGGAGGTGAAGAACGCCTGCGATGTGGAGACGGTGCAGACCCTGCATGACGTCTTCATGGAATTCGAGGCAGATGATGCGGCCCGCATCGCCATTCTGACCGGGGCGGGCGGCGCCTTTTGTGCCGGTGCCGACCTGGGGGAATTGGCCTCTGGTGCCTCCATTGGCTTCTGCTGGGCTGGCAAGGACCGGGGCGTGACCAGGCGGCGGCTGTCGAAGCCGGTGATCGCGGCTGTGGAAGGCCACGCGGTGGCCGCCGGGCTGGCTCTTGCTGTGTGGTGCGATCTGCGCGTTGCGTCCGAGACCGCTGTCTTCGGCGTCTTCTGCCGCCGCTTCGGCGGGCCCATGCCCAATGGCTGCACAGTGCGTCTGCCACGCATCGTCGGCGAAAGCCGGGCCCTGGATATGCTGATGACGGGCCGGGGCGTGGATGCCAAGGAAGCCAAAGCCATCGGCCTCGCTGACCGATTGGCACCGGCCGGCGGCGCCCTTGCAGCGGCGCAAGATCTGGCGATGCAATTGGCGGAGTTTCCCCAACTGGCCATGTTGTCGGACCGGGCTTCGGCCATCTCGCAATGGGATTATGAGGAGGAAGAGGCCATCGATCGGGAGATCGCCGGTGCCCAGCCCGCCTTCGAACAACAGTTCCAAACGGGCGCCCAGCGCTTTGTAGGCGGTGCCGGCCGCCACGGCAGCTTCGAGTAGGGCCATGGTGGAGAAGCAGATTGAATTCTATTGGGAAATTGGCTCTACCAATTCATACTTTGCGTGGAAATTAATAGGGCCAATTTGCGAGCGCCATGGGGCTGCATTGAATTTTCATCCCGTAAACCTGGGATTTGTTTTCCGTCACCACAATTATGTCCTCATGGACGAGCCAGAAGCCAAGCTTTCCAACCGGATACGGGACCTCCAGCGCTGGGCAGAGCGCTATGATCTGGCTTTCCGCATGCCCGATACCTTCCCCATCAAGACCAGCCGGGCCCTGCGTGCCAGCCTGGCCATGCGGGAGTGGGATCTGGAGGCGGCCTTCATCGATGCCCTGATGACCGCCTATTGGGAAGAAAATGATGCTTCCATCGCCGAATATGCCGGCATGGCGCGTCTGGCCGCTGTCCTGGGCGTCGATTCGGCGGAACTGGAAGCTCGCGCCGAAAGCGAAGACATCCGTCAGATGCTGATTGATTGTACCAATGGCGCCCTTGAAAGGGGTGTCTTCGGCGTTCCCAGCTTCATCGTCGGAGGCGAGTTGTACTGGGGCAAGGATCGCATGGAATTTATCGAGGATGCCCTGAAGGCGGATTGACCTGGCGTGCATCCGCCGCATGAACGGCAGTGCGGTCAGCGATCATATGCAAAATGACAAAGGCTGATGCCGTGGCCGCGATATGCTTCAGGCTGTGTCCGCTTGTATAGCCATCGAGCAGGAAAAAGACTTCGTCGTCGAAATGCTCGAACGCCTTGGCAAGGCCATACCAGACAATCACCCAGACCAGGTGCCGCCGCGTCGTCAGGCGGCCTTCCGGGAACAACCAGATGATCAGCGGCAAGGTGATGATGGGATAGAACTGCACCAGACCATAGAAGCGCAGATCCCCGCGGCCCTGGGCCTCGCTCCAATCCCAATAGAGCAGGCTGCAAAGCCCCAGGACGACGAGCAGGGGAAGCAGGACCTTGTTGCCGGCGTCGGAATGGATGCGGTCGGCGATAAGGGCAGCGAACAGTGCCATGAAGCTGACCGTGATCGGTACCCGGTCCCAGAACAGCCGCTCGGTGGTCGGCTCCAGGTGATAATAGGTTGAGCCAATGCTGACGCAGGCCACGGCGGCGAAGAAGGCCAGATATGGCAAGGCCTCGGCGGTCCCCGAAAATCTTTCCCGAGCAGGGCCAGCCAGGATGAACCAAAGGCCCCACAGCCCGGCTACGGCAAAACCAAGGTTGGAAACGGAATCCCCGAAATTGGAAATGCCGAACAATGGCCGGGTATCGGCGAAATCATGAAACGCAGGGTCCTGAGGGATCGGTTCAAACTGCAGAACGCCAACGACAACAGCGACGAAAACGCCCAAAAGGACGCCAATCTTGATCTGATAACCATGGTCATGCCCCATCTGTTTCATCTCTCTTTTGTCTTTGGCGGGACCTTGGTTGCGGCTCCCGCCGATCCTAGCTCCAATCCTCAGCCGGAGGTCACAAAATTTCCCCGCAAAGAATTGAACGATGTTCATTAATTTAATTGAACAATGCTTAATTACAAGAAAAAAACTTCCCTGGACCAGGCTTCGGCGAAATCCTTGAAGTTCTCGACCGCGGGATAGAGCGTCTAAATCATGCCGCCAGTTTTTTGATCAGGTTCTGACTGAACAGATTGGTCATGGAGATATGAAAGGAAGGGTGCTTCATCATCGCCGCCCGCAGCTTGGCCTTTTCTACCAAGATGCATTCCGTTTGGTCATCTGCCACGACGTCGGCGTTGGCCGGGGCCTCGCTCAAGAAGGACATCTCTCCGACAATATCGCCTTTGGCCAGGGTGCCGATGGTGTGACCGCCGCGTCGGACATCCAAATTACCCGAAGTCACAAAATAGAGGGCCGCATTGTCTTCGCCGTCACGGGTCAACAAATCGCCAGGTTGGTAGGTGCGGAAGCTGAACAATTTACGCACCCGACGAAACTCTTCGGTGGTCAGGCCCAGAAAATTGGTCTTCCAGATCTCCAGATCCTCGGGCGACAGGCCGGATACGCGCCTGGAAAGATAGAACGAGATGATCATGAACACGTTGATCGCCATGAACAGACTGAGCCAGATAATGGGCACCCATAGGGGTTCATCGACGACCATGAAATTGAAAGCGATGCCGACAATCGAGGATACGATACTGAGAATGCGCAGGAGGATGATGTCCCGCATCAGCAGGGACAGGGCCGCGATCAAGAATGATAAATGGCCGATCATATCGATGTACGACATGCGCCCCCTCATTTCTCTGTTGGCGATCAGGTTTCGTTGGGTACGGATACGCTTGCGGCGCGAACGCCGCGCCTGGCTTTAGCGGGCGCCTAACCGGCCGAACCGGCAAGCAAGTCGCGCAATGCCAACAGGTCAGGACAGACCGCGCGGCAATCGGCCGTGAGCGCCGCATCCACTTCAATGATATCAGGAACGTGTATGACCTGCATCCCGGCCGCCAGGGCCGACTGCAAACCAGGCTCTGAATCCTCTACCGCCAGACAACGATCGGGCGCGAATCCAAGACGATCCGCCGCCGCCAGATAGATGTCCGGCTGTGGTTTGCCGTGGGCCACATCATCTCGGGTGACGATATAGCGGAAGAATCTGGCGATGCCCGTGTCTTCCAACTTGCCCGGTACCGAGGAAGTCGAGGACGTGGCAACGGCGCAAGGCATATCCAGGCCTTCCAGATATTCCAGGATATCCCACGCGCCGGTTTTCAGGGGAAAACCGTCCACCACCAGTTCGTCAACTGCCGCACCAATGGCCGCGCGGAACCGGTCCAAGGTTACGCGGCCCTTCAAATTGGCATGCACGATGGGTTCGACCTGATCATAGGGCCTGCCGACCACATCCACGTACGACTCCACGATGTCCGGGCAGTCCAGTTCCACCGCCACTTTCTTCCAGGCTTCGATATAGATCCGTTCGCTGTCGATCAGAACGCCGTCCAGATCGAATACCACAGCTTCAAAGGTCAAAGGCCCATTTCCTTGGCGATGATGTTGCGCTGAATTTCCATGGCGCCGCCGCCGATCTCGAACATCTTGGCATCGGCGAAGTGCATGGGCAGGGTGCTTTCGACGCTGTAGCCGAAGCCGCCCAATAGTTGTAGGCCCTGGTGCGAGACCTTCATATAGGCTTCGGCGCCGGCCACCTTTGCCATGGATGCCTCGCGATGGCAGCTGCCTTCCTTCTCCAGTTTCCAGGCAGCGTGATAGGTCAGCAGGCGCGCGGAATCCACGGCCATCTGCATATCCACGATTTTGTGGCGCACCGCCTGCAGGCGACCCAGTGGTTTGCCGAAGGCAATGCGCTGGTTCACGTAGTCCACTACCATGTCGATGATGCCCTGGGCGGCGCCGACGCCGATGGCGCCGTGGTAGAAACGCTCGTTGTCCAGCCCGCCCAAAAGGCCCTTCCAGCCACCGCCCCGGCCGCCGATGATGGCGTCGGCGGGCACCGAGAGGTCATTGAAGGCAATGGAATAGGTGGGGATCATCGCAAGTCCCAGTGTCTCGATACGGTGATATTCGATCTCGGGCCGTTGACCAGGATTTTCCACCAGGAACAGGGTGATGCCTTCGTGCTTCGGCTTGTCCGGGTCAGTGCGGGCGGCGATCACGGCAAAGCCGGCGGTCTCGATCTGGCTGTTGAACATTTTGCTGCCGTTGATCAGGTAACTACCGTCGGGCTGTTCCTCGGCCCGGGTACGGATGGCGGCGGCGTCCGATCCCGCCTCTGCCTCGGTCAGGCACAAGGCGAGCTGCACTTCGCCCCTGACCACCTTGGGCAGGACCAGGTCTTTCTGCGCCTGGCTGCCAAAACGGGCGATCTGCGGCCCGACGATGACGGCGGCGCGGCCGTAATGGGTCGCCAGCGCCGACGACGCCCGTGACAATTCCTCAACGAAAACCACCATACCCGTGGGGTCCACCTTTTCCAGGCCGCTATATTCGGGCGGCAGCAACAGGCCGAAGACGCCCATTTCGCCCATCCTGATGAAGGTCTCCCGCGGCGGTTCCACCTTGTCGCGGACCCATTGCAAGATCTTCTCCTTAGGGAATTCCGCTTCAACGAAACGCCGGGACATATCCTTCAGGGTTTGGTGTTCGGGGCTGAGGCTGAAATCCATCTAATAGACCTCGTCTGGTACACCTGGTCGGCATTCGATCGGAATGCGAATCAATCTGAATGCAAGCTGGTGGCCTTTTACGTTGGGCGGAATGATATGTACATACTGCTTCAGGCGCCTTTGTGGTTGACCCCACGCGGCCAAGGCCCTATCTATCGCCGCCCTGGGTTACGGCCCCTGCCGCCCGCGGGCGATTCGCCACGGTGAAGCCGTTGAATTTTCTTATCCGCCATCACATTGTCATGTGGTCGGATGGCAATGCGGGCCCCATTCATTTCACCACATGCGGATTTGTATGAGGCGAGATAATGAACCAACCATCCTCCGTTCCTTCCGTCCAGAACCTCAAAGCACAAGCCAAACGGTTGCGCGCCCGGTTGGCCGATCATGGCCAAACCATCGGGCACAGCCAGTCGTTGGAAGTTCTGGCGCGCCAGATGGGCTATCGGGACTGGAACACCCTTCACGCCGCCGCCGGTAACCGGCGCAACGACAATCCCCTGTTCATCGGCGAACGGGTCAGCGGCCACTATTTGGGTCAGCCGTTCGTGGGCGAAGTCATCGGCCTTCAGCAACTGGGCCAATCCGATCGCTTGCGGGTCACTATTCGGTTCGACGAACCGGTCGACGTGGTCACGTTCGACAGCTTTTCGGCGTTCCGCCAACGGGTGTCCTGCACCTTGAACAAAGATTTTGTCACGGCGGAGAGAACCAGCAACGGCCAACCGCATATGCGGCTGGAGCGTTAGGGTTCTAGCGGTTGATCCGGGCCAGGCTGGCGGCCTTGCCGGCCTGGTTCTCGATCCGCATGTCGGTCAATTGCCCCGCCGATGTCCTATGAAGCAGCGTCAGGGTTTCATCCCAGAACATGGGCCGCCGGAACCAGATTTCCATGTCCAGGGTATCCGGCGCGCCCCGGCGGGCGACAGCTTCCATATAGAAATGCACCGCCATGAGGCCGGCGGCGATAGGCGCGCGGAAGCCAAATTGCCGGGCGATTTCCGGGTCGGAATGAATCTTGTTGCGGCCATCGCTGCTGTAATGGGCGACCTGCTCCGGCACCAGGGTGCGTTGCCAATGTTGTTCGTATCCGCGTTGATCCTCCGGCGGCGGGGCCAGGAAATCGGTGGCGCCGCTGTCGCCCGTGCCGGATGCCTGGGGCCTGAGGCCTGCCCGGTCCACGTTGACAAGATCGCGGCCATGATTGTCTGTGATGATGAAGGTCCAGCGCACCACTTCGCCCTTCGCGACCTTCTCGATGGCCGTAATCTCACCGCGCAGGTTTATCTGATCGTCCAGCATAATCGGCGCATGCTGGATAAAGCGTTGGTAGACGTGCACCTGGCCCTGCAGAGGCACGCCAGGTTCCATCAGGGCATCCAGGATCGGCAGGCCGAGAAATGTAAGGTCCAGGCGGTCTCCGTGGATGGCGGGGTCGATGCCGCTGGCGTCTAACTTCGCCAGTTGCGTTTCGCGCTCGATGGCAATGGGCCGCTGTTTATAGACGTAGCCCACGGGCAAGGGATAGGGGTCAAGCATGGCGGCATGATCATTCAATCGGGCGCGGAAGACAACCGTCGCTCCCGGGCGGCCGCGAGGCGCTGGCTTACCCGCCGGTTCGCGACTTCCAAGGCAGTTTCGCCTTTGTCTTGGGCCTCGGCGAGGATATCGGCGGCGATCTCGCCAATCCGGTCGACCGCCGTTAGAACCGCTTCGGCGCTATCGTCGATGCCTTCCTGGTGGAAATCGATGACGCCCCCCGAATTAGCCAGATAGTCGGGCACATATGTGACCCCCTTCGCAGCCAAGTCGCCGTCATGAGTATCGGAGAGCAGTTGGTTGTTGGCGCCGCCACAGACAATCTTGGCCTTCAATTGCGGAATGGTCGTATCGTTAAGGATCGCACCGAAGGCGCAGGGGGCAAAGATATCCACATCCCGGCCATAGATTTCATCAGGCGGCACCACTTTGGGCGAAAACGCCCGCCGTGCCGTGGCTAGGCGATCGCTATCCACGTCACAGACCGTCAGATCCGCGCCCCGTTCGTGCAAGTAGCGGCAAAGCGGCAAGCCCACATTACCCAGGCCCTGCACGGCAACCCGCAGTCCCGCCAGGTCGCTTCGCCTAAGCACGGATGCGGCGGCCGCCTGCATGGCCTGCAAAACGCCATAGGCCGTCACGGCCAGGGGTTGGCCAGCCTGTTCCGTGGTCGCCGCCGTATACGATGTCTCCTCTCGCATGACGGACAAATCGTCCAACGTGGTCCCAACATCCTCGGCAATGATGTAGAGACCGTTCAGACCTTCCACCAGCCGACCCATGGCTTTGAGCAACGCCGGTGTCTTGTCAGACTTGGCATCGCCGACGATGACAGACTTGCCGCCGCCATACGGCAAATCGCAGATCGCCGCCTTGTAGGTCATGCCGCGTGAGAGGCGTAGAACGTCGCGCAGGGCCGCTTCTTCATCGTCATAGGGCCACATGCGGCAGCCACCGAAACCGGGGCCCAGGGCTGTGTTGTGCACGGCGATGATGGCGGTCAGGCCCGCGCTTTCATCTCGGGAGAAGACAACGGTCTCGTGATCATCAAATTCGGGGTGCTCGAACATGGTTGCCTTGGCTCTCCATGGTGTTCGCCGGCCGCCTCGGCCGCACCGACTGAATAGCACGATTTTTCCTGTTGACCTTTCTTGACTTAATCCGTCTTTGCTTGGAACCCGACTATGAGGCGCTGCAGGCGAAATCCAATAGGGACTTCTGGAAATCCGTGGGCGGCGGCGAGGGTCGGTTTCGCATGAAATAAACAGCCGGGAAATTCGGCACCAACGTGGCATGATGGCCGCCTTGAGTCGTTGAGAGTAAGGATTCTGTCGTGGACGGTGGGCCGAAACGGCATCTGTTGGTTAATGGGCGAATCTTCACGGGCGAGGAGATCCTCTCCAAACGCGAAGTCTTGTTGGCGGATGGCCAAATCCAGGCTGTGCGTTTGGCCAGCCGGGCGTCTGAGGATGCGGCCGTCGTTGATTTGGACGGCGGCCTACTGGCGCCAGGCTTTATCGATTGCCAGGTTAACGGCGGCGGCGGAGTTCTCTTCAATGACCAGCCAAGTATCGACGGCCTCGAAGCGATCATTCGGGCCCATCGGCCGTTCGGCACCACGGGCTGCCTGCCCACCGTGATCAGCGATGACTGGGACACCATGACAGCGGCGGCGAACGCAGTCCGGCAGGGCCACCAGCGAAACGTGCCGGGACTTCTGGGGGTCCATTTCGAAGGTCCATGCTTGAATCCAGACCGCTCTGGCGCGCATCCACCTCGGCAAATCAGGGGTCTCGATCCACAAGCGATGGATTTGTTCAAGGGCGGGGGGTTGGGATCCGTCGTAGTGACCCTGGCACCCGAATGTGTGCCGTCTGGCACAATCGGTTCCCTTGCAGATGCGGGCGTCAGAGTTTGTGCCGGCCATTGCGCACCAGAGGATTCACAGATCGCCGACGCCCTGGACGAGGGCCTGGCCGGTTTTACCCACCTGTTCAATGCCATGCCGCCCATGACCAGCCGTGTGCCTGGTGTGGTCGGCGCGGCCCTGGCCTCGGATGGAACCTGGTGCGGTATCATCGCCGACGGCCATCACGTGGAGCCTGTCACTTTGCGGGTCGCCCTGGCTGCCAAGGCCAAGGGTAAGATGATGCTGGTAACGGATGCCATGTCGGTCGTCGGCGCCGATGGCACGACGTTCGAACTCTTGGAACAAACGGTAACTGTTAGCGATGGCCGTTGCACTTTGGCCGACGGCACGCTCGCGGGGTCGTGCCTGGACATGGCCACGGCCGTCCGCAACGCGCAGGAATTGCTGGACCAACCACTGGAGGAGGCCTTGCGCATGGCATCACTTTACCCGGCTGCATTCCTTGGCATGGAGGATCGCCGCGGCCGCATTCAGGAGGGCTATTGCGCCGATCTGGTTTTGTTAGACGATGACCTGCACGTCCGCCGCACCTGGATCGACGGCGAGATGGCCGCGCATTAGCGCTTTTCGTTGGACTCGTCAGGTCCGAACTTTGGCTCTTCGAAGTTCGTCGGCTTGATGTAGATATCCTTGACGTGTTGGAAGTCATAGGCGTGGCGGCGCAGTTTGTCCGCCCGGTCGTCGGCCCATTGATCGTTGGCCGTCAGGCTGCGCACAAGCAGGAAATGCAGCGAGAACAGCACATACCAGATCAGCAGCGGCCAGAATAATGGCATCCAAGGTGCAAACGTCACCCGCGCGGTCACCATCAGCGCCGCGACGCAGGCAAACAACAGGCCATGACGCCATAACAGGGCCACCGGCTTGTGCCGGCGGAAATAGGCGACGATGCCGTTGATGAGATTCATTCGTCCTAGAAATTCTCCACCCACGGCCGCACCTCGACGGAATGGGACCAGGCGCTGGGATGCTGGATATGGGTCTGGTAGTAGGTTTCGGCGATGGCATCCGGGCGCAAGCGCGCTTCGCCACCTTCATCCACGCCAATACCGCCGTCGATGTTGAAATGGGCCACATGCACGCCCTTTGGGTGCAACTCCCGCGCCATGGATTCCGCCAGACCGCGCAGCGCAAATTTACCAGCGGCAAAGGTGGAGGAATGGGGGAAGCCTTTCATGGACGCCGTGGCGCCGGTCAAAAGAATGCTGCCCATTCCTTTCGGGCCAAGCCGCCGCGCCGCTTCGCGCCCGACCAAGAAACCGCCCAGGCAGCAGCGCTGCCAGGCGTCGGTGAACTCCGCAACCGTTGTTTCCGCGATGGGACCCCGCGCCCGGCCGGAAGCGTTGTAAATGCCCACGTCCATCTCGCCCAGATCCGACTCCGCGGCCTTGAACAAGCCCACCACGTCATCTTCCGACGTGGTATCGCAGGCGTAGGCTTTTGCAGTGCCACCAGCACCCGCAATCTCATCAACGATCGCGGCCAGCTTGTCCACATTCCGTGCCGCGACGGCGACATTGTGGCCAGCGGCGGCGAACCGCCGCGCCAATGAAGCGCCAAGTCCGGGTCCAACGCCAACGATAATACAGGTACCGGGGTTCGTATCAGTCATGGTTCACTCCGCTGCCGTGGATTGAGTTTCGGGATTACGCCAGGCTTCCAGCAAGTGGGTCTGTTCAGCCGCTACCGCCTTTTGGCTCCGTTCCTTGATATGGCCGTAGCCCCTGATCTTGGCGGGCAGGCTGGCGATTTCTATGGCCAGGGCATGGTTGTTGGGGTTCAGGCCTGCCAGCAGTTCCTCCACCACCGCCCGGTAGGCAGGGATGGCGGCGCGTTCGGCGCGGCGCTCTTCCGTGCGGCCGAAAATATCGAACCGCCCGCCGCGCAGGCCCTTCAGTCTGGCCAGGAGTTTGAAGGCAGGCATCATCCAGGAACCAAATTCCCGCTTGATCAAATGGCCAGTCTCCGGGTCCCGGCGGCTCAACAGGGGCGGAGCCAAATGGAAGGTCAGTTTCAAGTCGCCCTCGAACTGCTTTTCAAGGGCTGCCTGGAAGCTGCCGTCGCTATAAAGCCGGGCCACCTCGTATTCGTCCTTGTAAGCCATCAGCTTGAACAGGTTGTGGGCCACCGCTTCGGCCAAACCGGTCATGCCTTTGCCCTTATTCTGTTCGGCGGCTTCCACCTGGTTCATGAAGGCAGTGTATTGCGCGCCGTAATCGGCATCCTGATAGTCGGTCAGGATGGCAGCCCGTCGGTTGACGATATCGGACAACGCGGCTTCCGCCGGCTCCAGCGGCTCCGTGGGCTGCGGCGGCCGGGCGGCGCGGGCGACCTGATCCGGGTCTTCGGCGGCGAGACGGCCAAGGGCAAAGGCCCGGCGGTTCATAGTTACGGCGACGCCATTCAATTCGATGGCCCGGTCGATGGCTTCGGCACTGACCGGCAGGGCGCCGCGCTGATAGGCATGGCCGAGAAGGAAGAGATTGGCGGCAATGGCATCGCCCATCAGCGCCGTGGCCAGGCTGGTGGCATCGACGAATTCGGTGCGGTTGTCGCCGGCGCCCTCGCGGATCAGGTTACGCAGTTCCTCGCCGTGAAAATCCGTGTCCGGGTCAAGGGTAAAATCGGCAGTGGGTGCCAGGTGGCTGTTGACGATGGCCTGCGTGCCGCCCCGGGACATCTTGCGCAAGGCATCGGGCGAGGCGGCGACCACCATGTCGGCACCCAGCAAAAGGTCGGCGCCACCCGCGGCGATGCGCACGGCGTGCAAATCCTCGGGCGTCGGCGCGATGCGCACATGGCTCATCACGGCGCCGTTCTTTTGGGCGATGCCGGTGAAATCCAGCACGGTGACGCCCTTGCCTTCCAGATGCGCCGCCATGCCCAAAAGCGCGCCGACGGTGATGACGCCGGTGCCACCGATGCCGGTGACCAGGATGTCGTAGCCGCCGGTGGCGGATGCCGTTTCAGGCGCGGGCAGGTTGGCGATGGCGCCATCCAGGCTGTCGGCGGCGGCAGGCGGTGCCCGGCGCGGCGTCGCGCCAGATACAGTGACGAAGGAGGGGCAAAAGCCCTTTACGCAAGAAAAATCCTTGTTGCAGGCCGATTGATTGATCTGCCGTTTCCGTCCGAAGGGTGTTTCCAAGGGTTCAACGGAAACGCAATTGGAGGCCACGGAACAATCGCCGCAGCCCTCGCAGACCGCCTGGTTGATGAAGGCCCGCTTGTCCGGGTCGGGGAAGGTGCCCCGCTTCCGCCGCCGCCTCTTCTCCGCAGCACAGGTCTGGTCATAGATCAGGATCGTGGTGCCTTCGGTCTCCCGCAATTCTTTTTGCACCTGCGCCAGTTCGTCACGGTGGCGGATGGTGACACCCGGCGCCCAGGCTGTGCCAATGGCGTATTTGTCCGGTTCATCGCTTACGACGATGATTTTGGAAACGCCCTCGTGATAGACCTGCTGGCTGATCTGCCACGGCGTCAACGGGCCATCATGGGGCTGGCCGCCGGTCATGGCCACGGCGTCGTTGTAAAGAATTTTGTAGGTGATGTTGACGCCAGAGGCGACGGCGGCGCGAATGGCGGTGATGCCGGAATGATAATAGGTGCCGTCGCCTAGGTTGGCGAAGATATGCTCTTCGCCCGTGAACGGCGCCTGGCCCAGCCAAGGTACCCCTTCGCCGCCCATCTGGGTGAAAGTCTCGGTGGATCGATTCATGAACAAGGCCATGAAATGGCAGCCGATGCCGCCCGTGGCGCGGCTGCCTTCGGGCACCTTGGTGGAAGTGTTGTGGGGGCAACCGGAACAGAAGTATGGCGCCCGTTCGATAGGGGCCGCCGCGCGCTTGGCGGCTTCCTCCTTGCGGTCCAGCTGCGCCATGCGTTCCTCAATCGCGGTCGAGGTGACGTATGAACCGATGCGCGAGACGATAATGCGGGCGATCTGCCCCGGTGAGAGTTCCCCGTCGGATGGGCATAGCAACTGCCCCATCTCGTCAAACTTCCCCACGACCCGCGGGCGTACATTTTCCCGCCAGTTGTAGAGTTGTTCTTTAAGCTGGTTTTCGATGACCGCCCGCTTTTCCTCGATCACCAGAACTTCATCCAGGCCTTCGGCGAAGGCGCGGATACCTTCCCGTTCGAGGGGCCAGGGCATGCCCACCTTATAAAGTCGCAGGCCGATATCCGCGGCCATGGCCTCGTCGATTCCAAGGTCTTCCAGGGCCTGGCGGGTATCCAGATAGGACTTGCCGGCAGCGACAATGCCGATGCGCGGTTGCGGTGAATCCCAGACCAGCCGGTCGATGCCATTGGCCCGGGCGAAGGCCAGCGCTGCATAAACCTTGTGACGCTGCAGGCGGACTTCCTGGCTCCAACGATCGTCAGGCCAGCGGATGTTGAGGCCGCCTTCGGGCATCTCGAAATCGGGGTATTGGATATCCAGTCGGTGTGCGTTCACATGCACCGAAGCCGAACTTTCGACTACTTCCGAGACGCATTTGAAACCGACCCAGACGCCGGCATAGCGCGACATGGCCCAGCCCAGCAGGCCATAATCGAGATATTCCTGGACGCCCGCGGGATACAACATGGGCACCATCCAGGAGGCCAAATTGTGTTCGCTCTGTCCCGGCACGGTGGATGAGACCGCGGCATGATCATCGCCGCACATCATCAGTACGCCGCCGTTGGCATCGGTGCCGGCGCTGTTGGCGTGACGGACCACATCGCCGCAACGGTCAACGCCCGGCGCTTTGCCGTACCAAATGCCAAAAACGCCGTCGTAGTTCGATTTCGGACCCAGGTTCAGTTGCTGGCTGCCCCACAGAGCCGTGGCGGCCAGGTCTTCGTTCACGCCGGGCTGAAAGACGATATGGTTCTTTTCCAGGAACGGCTTGGCCTGCCAGAGCTGCTGGTCAAAGCCCCCAAGGGGCGAGCCGCGATAGCCGGAAATGTAACAGCCCGTCTGCAATCCCCTGGCCTGATCACGCTGGCGCTGCATCATGGGCAAGCGAACCAGGGCCTGGGTCCCGGTCAGGAAAACCCGGCCTTCCTCTAAGGCGTATTTGTCGTCCAGAGAAACATTTGCCAGCGAAACTTGATCAGGCGCGATGGCGGCAGTTGTCATGCCTATCCCCAAATAATCAGATGACCCCTACCTTTCAGGCTTCTTAAAGGTAAGAGTTTCTGACCTAATTTGCAAATTCACGGGCGCCCGGCTTCAATGCCGAATTCAGTGACCTTGCGATAGAGGGTCGATCGGCCGATGCCGAGGCGGCGCGCTACCTCGGTCATCTGCCCATCGTATTTGGTGATCGCCAGGCGAATCATGTCGGCTTCCATATCGTCGAGAGTACGAACGTCGCCGGCATCGTTCAGGGCGCGCAATCCTCCAGCGGTGATGGATATCGCGCTCCCCGGCGCTGACAGGCCCATGCTTTGGGCAATCTGTGGGAAGTCGGCAAGGGTGAGTTCATCGCCGTCGCACAGCACCATGGCGCGGAAAATGGCGTTCTCGAGCTGGCGAACGTTGCCGGGCCAGTCGAATTCCATGAGTAGATCCAAGGCCTCGCCGGAAATACTGCGTATCGTCTTGCCTTCGGTGGCCGCCAGTTTGGCGATGAAATGTTGCACCAGCGGTGCGATGTCGTCCACCCGCTCACGCAAAGGCGGGATATGAATGGGAAAGACGTTCAGGCGGTAATAGAGATCCTCGCGGAACTGCCCTTCGTCCACCTGCTCCTGCAAATCCCGGTTCGTGGCTGAAATCAGCCGAATATCAACATTCACCGGTTTGGAAGCGCCGATCGGATCCACCTCGCCTTCTTGCAAGGCACGCAGTAGCTTTACTTGCATATCCTGGCGCAATTCGCCGATTTCATCCAGGAACAGGGTGCCGCCGTCGGCCTCCTGAAATTTACCCGCATGCCGGTTCGTGGCGCCGGTGAAGGCGCCCTTTTCATGGCCGAAAAGTGTACTTTCCACCAAATTTTCAGGAATAGCGCCGCAGTTTACCGCGACAAAGGGCTTGCCGGCACGATCCGAAGTGCCCTGAACGGCACGGGCAACCATTTCCTTGCCGACGCCGCTCTCGCCCTCGATCAAAATCGGGATATTGGAAGTCGCCGCCCGCCGGGCCAAATCCAGCGCGACGGACATGGCGGCGCTGCCGGCGATCAAATCCTCGAACTGCATGCGGCCGTCAACCTGACGACTGAGGCGCGACACCTGGCCCGAAAGGGCATTCATCTTCAGGGCGTTCTCCATGGATACCAGCAGCCGCTCTGGGCTGGCCGGCTTGGGAATGAAGTCTGCCGCGCCGGCTTGCATGACCTTGACGATGATCTCGATACCGCTTTGTGCCGTCAGAACGATAATTGGCAGATCCGGGCGCAGTGGCTTAACCTGGCTGAGGACTTCGAAGCCGTCTACATCTGGCATCACCAGATCCAAAAGGATTAAAGAAACCGTTTCACCCGGTTCCGATCGCATGTAGGCCAGTGCTTCTTCGCCGCCCTTGGCCATTTCCACGTCATATCCGTGACGTCTGACCACCGTTTCCAAAAGGCGTCGTTGAGTAGGATCGTCGTCGACGATCAACACGGTTTGCGCCATTGCCCTCAATCCAGTCGCTTATTATTTATTAGATCGGTACCATAACGTTTGTGCCATATCGGGACAAGCGAGGAATGGTTAATGGGTGTGAAATGGAACTTGGAGAACTCCCCCGTTGGGACTTGAGCGACCTGTACGGCGGTCCTGACGCGGCGGAACTGGCCGCCGATCTCGAACAGGCGGCGTCCGCGGCCGAACAATTCAATGAGAAATACAGCGGCAAGGTCGGGTCTTTGTCGGCGGCGGAATTGGCACAGGCCATCATCCGTTACGAGGCGGATGAGGACCTTTTGGGCCGTATTGCCTCGTTTGCCCAGCTTTATCATGCCGCCCGGGTTTCGGACCGGGAAGTCGGCCGCTTCTATCAGACCACCATGGAGCGGTTGAGCGAGATCACCACAAAGCTGATCTTTTTCACCTTGGAGGTGAACCGCATCGAGGATGACACCTTGGCCGAGATGCTGACGGTCGATGAAGATCTGGCCCGCTATGGCCCCTGGCTAAGAGATGTGCGGGCAAGCCGGCCGCATCAGTTGCCGGACGAACAGGAACAATTGCTGCACGAGAAACATGTCACCGGCCGGGCCGCTTGGGTGCGTCTGTTCGATGAGACCATGGCGGATATGCGATTTGCCCTGGATGGCGAGGAATTGTCCCTTGAACAAACCCTGCACCTGCTCCAGGAGCCTGATGGCGCCCGGCGCAAGGCGGCGGCAAAGGCTCTCGGCGCCGGCTTCGAAGAAAAAAAGGCGCTGTTCGCGCTAATCACCAACACCCTGGCCAAGGATAAGGAGATAGAGGACAAGTGGCGAAAATTCCCCAGGCCGGACAGTGCCCGCCATCTTTCCAACTTGGTCGAGGACGAGGTGGTGGACGCCCTGGCCCAGGCGGTAACGGCGGCATATCCCAGGCTCTCGCATCGATACTACGCCTTGAAGGCCAAGTGGTTTGGGGTCGAGACATTGGATTATTGGGACCGCAACGCGCCCCTGCCAGACGAGGATCAGCGGACCTTTACCTTTAGGGACGCACAGACGGAGGTGTTGCAGGCCTATGACAACTTCTCGCCGGAAATGGCGGCGGTGGGCAAACGCTTTTTCGACAATGCATGGATCGACGCGCCCGCCGTACCTGGCAAGTCTTCGGGCGCCTTCGCACATCCTACCGTGCCCTCGGCCCATCCCTATCTGTTGTTGAACTATCAGGGCCGGACCCGGGATGTCATGACCCTGGCCCACGAACTGGGTCACGGGGTGCATCAGGTATTGGCCGCCGGGCAGGGCGCCCTGATGGCGGATACGCCCCTGACCTTGGCGGAGACGGCCAGCGTGTTCGGCGAGCAATTGACCTTCCGGGCATTGCTGGATGCTGAAACCGACCCGGTTCGGCGCAAGGCCATGCTGGCGAGCAAGACCGAGGACATGCTGAACACCGTGGTGCGCCAGATCGCTTTCTATGAGTTCGAACGGCGGCTGCATGACGAACGCCGCCAGGGCGAATTGTCCGTAGAGCGCATCGGCGAAATCTGGATGGCGGTGCAGGGTGAAAGCCTCGGCCCGGCCATTCGGCTGCATGACGAGTACGTCAATTTCTGGTGTTACATCCCCCACTTCATCCATTCACCGTTCTATGTTTATGCCTATGCCTTCGGCGATTGCCTGGTGAACTCTCTATACGCGGTCTATCAGAACGCCGCCGATGGCTTTGCGCAGAAGTACCTGGACATGCTGCGCGCGGGCGGTAGTCTCCGCCACAAGGAGCTGCTGGCACCCTTTGGGCTGGATGCGGGCGATCCTGGGTTTTGGCAGCAGGGGTTGGGCGTGATCGAAGGTTTCGTTGACGAGTTGGAGGCGCTGTCCTGACCATGCGCCGAAGGGTAAGTTTGTGAGCCGCGACAAAGAGGCGGACAGCGTCGGCGGCCGCGTGCGCCGCTATGCCAAGGTAGGCACGGCGGTGGGCGGGCTGGCGGCGCGGCTGGCGGGCGATCGCGTGTTCGGTTTGTCCATCGACCGGCCGGCCCATGCCAAGGACCTGAAGAAAGCCCTGGGCGGCCTCAAAGGGCCCTTGATGAAAGTGGCGCAGATACTGGCCACCATCCCCGAGGCCCTGCCCCAGGAATACGTCCAAGAACTGATCCAATTGCAGTCCAATGCCCCGTCCATGGGCTGGCTGTTCGTGAAAAGGCGCATGGCTGCTGAACTGGGGCCCGATTGGCAGGATCAGTTCGACGAATTCGAGCATCAAGCTGCCGCCGCTGCGTCGCTGGGTCAGGTGCATAAGGCCTGGCTGGATGGCCAACAGCTTGCCTGCAAGCTGCAATACCCCGACATGAACTCCGCGGTGGAAGCCGACTTGGCGCAACTGAAGCTGATCTTCGCCATCTACGGCCGCTACGACCGCACTATCGATACCTCTAATGTCCATAAGGAGATCAGCGCGCGCCTGCGGGAAGAACTGGACTATGACCGGGAAGCCCGGCACATGGAACTATTCGCGGAAATCCTGAAACGCGAAAAGAATATTCATGTGCCGGAAGTGTTGCCCGATCTCTCCACCCGGCGGCTGTTGACTATGAACTGGCTGGACGGCAAACCGTTGCTGGAGTTCCGCGATGCAGATATCGAAACCCGCAACACCATCGCTCTCAATATGTTCCGTGCCTGGTACGTGCCGTTTTATGACGCCGGCGTCATCCACGGCGATCCGCACCTGGGAAACTATTCCGTTCGGCCTGACCTGGACATAAATTTGTTGGATTTCGGCTGTGTTCGTGTGTTCGAGGCAAAGTTTGTCCAGGGGGTGATCGATCTCTATCGCGCCATCCGGGACGGAGATCAGGAACTGGCGGTACATGCCTACGAAACCTGGGGCTTTACGGACCTGAAACAGGAAGTGATCGAAACACTGAACCTATGGGCCAATTTCGTCTATGGGCCGCTGCTGGAAGATCGCAGCCGGCGTATCCGTGAGGACGACGAAAGCGGCGTCTATGGCCGGGACGTGGCCGAGAAGGTGCATCGCGGCCTGCGCGAACTGGGCGGCGTCCGCCCGCCGCAGGAGTTTGTCTTCATGGACCGCGCCGCCATCGGCCTGGGCGGGGTCTTCATGCACCTGAACGCAGAAGTGAATTGGTACCGCATTTTCCACGATCTTATCGAAGGCTTCGATCCGGCCAAGATGCGCCGGCAGCAGACCAGATTGCTCAAGAAATTCGATTTGGATCTGCCCTGAACGGAACGCTGATTCGTTCACCGGTTCATCAACGGATATTTATTCTTTTCAAAGGAAACGATGCGTTGATTGCGGCGTGGGAATTGTTATATTCCGCGCGTTCCCCTGATCCTTTGATACCCCCTGTCAGGATTGCGTAAATGAGAATTGCCGTATTGAAGGAACGGCGGGCCGACGAGCGGCGGGTTGCGGCGACACCGGAAACCGTTAAAAAGTTCGTGGGCCTCGGCGTCGACGTCGTGGTCGAGGCCGGCGCCGGTATGGCGGCCCACTTTCCCGATGAAGATTTTCAACAGGCTGGCGCCACCATCGCAGCAGATTCTGCCGGGGCACTGGCGGATGCGGACGTGGTGCTGAAAGTACGCCGGCCCATCATGGCGGATGAGGACGGCGCCGACGAGTTGGCCGCCATGCACAAAGGCCAATCCCTGATCGCCATGTTGAATCCCCTGATCCGGCGCGCTGATTGCGATGCCTATGCCGCCGCGGGCATTGATGCTTATGCCATGGAGCTGATGCCGCGCATCACCCGGGCGCAGAGCATGGATGTGCTCTCCAGCCAGGCGAATCTGGCGGGCTATAAGGCGGTGCTGGATGCGACAGATGAATTCGGCCGCGCCCTTCCGATGATGATGACGGCGGCGGGCACGATCGCGCCCGCCAAGGTATTCGTCATGGGCGCAGGCGTTGCCGGGCTGCAGGCCATTGCCACGGCCCGGCGCCTGGGCGCGGTGGTTTCTGCCACCGATGTGCGGCCCGCGGCGAAAGAGCAGGTGGAAAGCCTTGGTGCCAGCTTTGTCATGGTCGAGGACGAGGAAAGCGCCCAGGCCGAGACGGAAGCCGGCTACGCCAAGGAAATGAGCGAAGAGTACCAGCAGAAGCAAGCCGCCTTGATCGCTGAGACAATTGCCAAGCAGGACATTGTCATCTGCACGGCCCTGATCCCCGGCCGGGCGGCGCCGGTCCTGGTGGACGAGGCCATGGTGGCGTCCATGAAGCCCGGTTCGGTGATCGTCGATCTGGCGGTGGAGAACGGCGGCAATTGCGTGCTGTCGGAAATGGGCCAGGTGGTGGACGCCGGCGGCGTCAAGATCATCGGCCATGCCAATTTCCCGGCCCGGCTGGCGGTCGATGCCTCGAACCTGTATGCCCGCAATCTGTTCAACTTTCTTTCACCTCATATTGATAGTGAGAGCGGCGAATTGTCATTCGATTTCGAGGATGAGACTGTCTCCGGCGTGTGCCTGACCAAAGACGGCGCCGTCATCCACCCGATGTTGAGCGCGGAGGAGTAAGCGCACATGGACGTGGCGAACACAATCGATCCTTTTATCTATCGCCTGGCCATATTCGTACTGGCGATCTTTGTCGGCTACTACGTGGTCTGGTCTGTGACGGCTGCACTGCACACGCCGCTGATGAGCGTGACCAACGCCATATCGTCGGTAATCATCGTGGGCGCGCTGATCGCCGCCGGTCCGGTCGATATGTCACTGTCCAAGATTCTTGGCATCATTGCCATCGCCCTGGCGGCGGTGAACATCTTCGGCGGCTTCCTCGTCACCCAGCGCATGCTGGCCATGTATAAGAAGAAGCAGTAGGGGCGCCAGGACATGTCGGCTAACCTGACAGCGCTGGCCTATCTGATCGCCTCGGTCCTATTCATCATGGCCCTCCGCGGGCTGTCGTCGCCTGAATCATCCCGCAGCGGCAATGTCTACGGCATGATCGGCATGGCCATCGCCGTGGTCACCACGGTGATAAATCCGAATGTGGTCTCCTATGAATGGATCCTGGGCGCCATGGTGGTGGGCGGAGCTATCGGCGCCATCATCGCACGGCGCATTGCCATGACGGACATGCCGCAACTGGTCGCCGCTTTCCATAGCCTGGTGGGCCTGGCGGCGGTGCTGGTGGCGGCGGCGGCGTTCTACAATCCCAGCGCCTATGGCATCGCCGGTGATGACGGTGTCTTGAAACTGGCCAGCCGCATCGAAATGGGTATCGGCGTGGTAATCGGCGCCATCACCTTTTCGGGATCGGTCATCGCCTTTGGCAAGTTGCAGGGCGTCATGACCGGAAACCCCATCGTCTTTCCAGGACAGCATGCCCTAAACGCCGCCTTTGGCGCGGTGATCGTTCTTCTTGTGGTGTTGTTCGCCGTGGGGCCGGAGGCGGAATGGTTCTGGGGCATGACCATACTGGCCTTCATCCTCGGCTTCCTGCTGATCATTCCCATCGGCGGGGCGGATATGCCGGTGATCGTTTCCATGCTGAACAGCTATTCCGGCTGGGCCGCCGCCGGGATTGGGTTTACGCTGGAGAATACCGCCCTGATCATCACCGGCGCCCTGGTGGGCTCTTCCGGCGCCATTCTCTCCTACATCATGTGCAAGGCCATGAACCGGTCGTTCATATCCGTGCTGCTGGGCGGTTTTGGCGGCGATACTGTGACGGCGGGCACGCGCAGTGACCGGCCCGTGAAGTCGGGCAGCGCCGACGATGCGGCCTTTATCATGAAGAATGCCTCCTCTGTCATCATCGTGCCGGGCTATGGCCTGGCCGTCGCCCAGGCACAGCATTCAGTGCGGGAGATGGGTGATATGTTGAAGGAGCACGGCGTCAAGGTCACCTACGCCATTCATCCCGTTGCCGGACGTATGCCGGGCCACATGAACGTATTGCTGGCGGAAGCCAACGTCTCCTATGACGAGGTCTTCGAGTTGGAGGAGATTAATTCCGATTTCGCCAATACCGACGTCGCCTTCGTCATCGGCGCCAATGACGTCACCAACCCCGCGGCGCACGAGCCCGGCTCCCCCATCGCCGGCATGCCGATCCTGGATGTGGATCGGGCCCGGACTTGCCTCTTCGTCAAGCGCAGCCTCTCGCCCGGCTACGCCGGCATCGACAATGAGCTCTTCTATGCAGATAACACCATGATGCTGTTCGCGGATGCCAAGAAGATGGTCGAGGACATCGTCAAGGCGCTGTAAGGGACATTGTCATGCGGTCAGTGGCGAAATACTTGTGTGCCGCGGTCTTGCTTATGGGGCCATTTTCTCCGGCCCAGGCTGACAGTTTAGAGGACTTTCAGTTCGCCAAGGTGCTGCTGGACGAGGGCGAATGGGCCGCGGCGATGAATTTTTTCGGCCTGGCGATTAGCGGCCGGGGGTTGAGCAAGAAACAAACGGCCGTGGCCTATCACCTGCGTGGCATCAGCCGGGGCAAACTGAACAAACACCGCCTGGCGCTGCGGGACCATAAAAAGGCCATTCAGTTGGAGCCCGATTACGTTTCCGCCTGGTCGTCCATCTGTTATCAGCACGGCGTGAATACCAAGGATCTGGACGAGGCGTTGGCGGCCTGCAACCGCGCATTGGAATTGAACCCGAACCATGGGCCCAGTTACGCCCTTAGGGCCAAGGTGTGGCAGGGCAAGGGCGAGGCAAAGAAGGCTGAAGCGGACCTCGCCCGCGCCGCTCAACTGGCGCCAAAGAACTAGGGACCCATTTGAAGCTTGGCCGGCTCGATTACGCAATCGGCCTGCTGAATAAGGCCAAGGCCTACAATCTCGCCCCGGACTGGGAGCGGAAACAGATGTCGACTATGGATGTGGTCCGGGAACACGGCACAGCGGACTAAGCTTCTTCCCATTCAAAGGTCGGTGCGTTAACCGATCAGGGCTCGTCGTGCCAAGATCTACTTATTGATCATTTCCGCGGCCTTTTCGGCGATCATGATGGTGGGGGCGTTGGTGTTGCCGCCGATTAGGGTGGGCATGATGGAGGCATCCACCACGCGCAGGCCGTCGATGCCGTGCACGCGCAACTCCGAATCCACCACGGCCATGTGGTCCCGGCCCATCTTGGCGGTGCCCACGGGGTGATAGATGGTATCGGCCCGGTTGCGGATGTCTTCGGCGATCTGTTCGTCGGTCTGGACATCTGCCGTCAGCAGTTCCTTGCCGCGATAAGGGGCCAGGGCAGGGGCTTCTAGTATGCGCCGGGTCAGTTTGAAGCCGTCGATCAGGCCTTGCAGGTCGGCCTCCGCCGCCAGGAAGTTGGGGTCGATGCGGGGCGGGGCCATGGGGTCGGGGCTGTCCAACGAGACATCACCCCGGCTTTCCGGACGCAAAAGGCAGACATGGGCACAATAGCCGCGATGGAAGTGCCGCTTGCGGCTGTGATCGTCGACGATGGCGATGGAGAAATGCAGTTGCAGGTCGGGGATGGCGAGGTCGGGGCGGCTTTTCACGAAGCCGCCTGTTTCCGTGGAGTTGGATGTGATCAGGCCTGTCCGATGCCGGCGCCATTCGAAAATGCCGGCGATGGCCTGGATCACACCAGGCAGCGTCAGGCCCATGGCGTGGCGGGAGTTGGAGAAATAGGGAATGACGATGTCGATATGGTCCTGCAGGTTCTGCCCTACGCCGGGCAGGTCGTGAACCACATCGATATCGAATTTTTTCAACAACCCTCCGTCGCCGATGCCCGAGAGCAACAGCAATTGCGGTGTCTGCAAGGCGCCGGCAGAAAGGATAATTTCGCCCCGGGCAAGCACCTCGTCAGCCGTGCCATCACGGACATAACGGACGCCCACCGCCTTTCTTCCCTCCATAATCACATTGCTGGCCTGGGCGCCTGTCAGGATGGCCAAGTTATCCCGCCCACTTACGGGTGACAGATACGCCTTAGCGGCGGAGCAGCGCTCGCCGTTGATCTGGGTCACCTGATAGGTGCCGATGCCTTCCTGTTCCGGGCCGTTGAAATCGTCATTGCGCGGCAACTGCATCTCCTCGCCCGCCGCCACGAAGGCCTGGGCCAGGGGATTGGGGGTGCGCAAGTCGGCGACGTTCAGGGGCCCACCAGTGCCGTGATAATCATCGGCCCCCCGCTCCTGGTTCTGCGCCCTTTTGAAATAGGACAGGACCTCCGCATAAGACCAACCTGGATTTCCCAACTCCGCCCAATGGTCGTAATCCCAGGGGTGTCCACGGGTATAGATCATGGCGTTGATGGAAGACGAGCCGCCCAGCACCTTTCCCCTGGGCTGATAGCCTCGCCGCCCGTTCAGGCCTTTCTGCGGAACGGTTTGAAAGGCCCAGTTGAGATATTTGCCCGGCACCGTCGCGGCCAGGCCTAGGGGTGCATGCACGAAGGGCGATGTATCCTCCGGCCCCGCCTCCAGCAGGCAGACCTTAGTCTTGGCGTCATCGGACAGGCGCCGGGCCAGAACGCAGCCCGCCGAGCCGCCGCCAACGATGACATAATCGAATTCCTTCATTGCAGCTTGGGATAGCCCACGGCTGCTGCGCGCGTCTCCATGTCCAGCATCACGCCGTAGTCGTCCAGGTAGAGATCACCGAAGCCTTTGATCAGGATGGCGTCACGGCTTGCGGCCAGATCAGGGTCGGCCAAGGCCCGATCCAGGGCGGCGCGCAGGCGCCGGACATCGTCTGAAGCCGTTGCTGTAGAGGTGACGTATGGAAGGGCGCCGGCGGAATCCGTCTCGCACAAGACACGCGTTCCCGCCAGGGATGTCGGTTCGTGTCGCGCCATCAGGCCGTGGGTGACGCAGTCGATGGCGGCCACATCCGCCTCGCCGGCAGCGATCATGGCGATGGACAGGTGATGCTTGCCGGCGACCTTAACCTCGCCGAAGAACCGTCCGTCATTGGCCAAGGGAGCAATGGTGTGGCGCAGGACGTTCATGCCCGATTGGGAATCCCAATCGTTGATGACGCATATTTGCCCGCGCAGGTCTTCCAGGCTTTCTGCCTGGCTATCCGCCGCCACCACGATCAGGCTGCGGTAGGTGGGGCCGTCGCATCCCGGTGTGTCATAGATCGGCGTGGCCACGAGGCTCAGATGCGCTGTGAAATGCTTCAACAGGGGATAGCCACAAGTCTGGCTTAAGAGCAGATCCGGCGAACGCCAAAGTTCCTCCCGCGCGCCCTGGCGCCAAAGTGTATCGGGCACATCCTCCAGGCCCTCCGCCCGGCAGGCTCGCGCCAGGCCGGCCCACCAGTCATCCACGGCGCCCCGCACCGGTTCCAGGTCGTACATGGGCAGGCCGGCCAGCTTCACGAAATCACCTCCGTCACCGCCCTTGTGTTGCCGAACGAGGGAATGATCGCGGAATGGCGGCCCGCCCCGCCGGCCACCACCAACAGGATGTCCTGGTGCGAAGTTGCGATCATGGCGCCGTCGTCACCGTCCGCCAGCAAACGCTCCGGCACGTATTGCCGCATGATCTCCCGCTGCGGTGCCGAAAGGGCGTAGCCTGGGATGCGCGCGTTCTCGATCAGGAAATTGCGAACATCCGCCTTGCTGAAGCCATCCTTGGCGATGATCTCCGCATGTTCCGGGCCCAGCACCAACACGATCTCCCCGCCCAGATAGCTGTTGTTCAATCCCGGCTGCGCCATGGTGCCGCCGACGGTCATCAAGATTTCTTCCGCCGTCTTGCCGTAATGGTCGTTGACGTTGTGGGGCCCTTCCACGCCGCAAAGTGTGATTGTGCTCTGCCCCGGATCATGGCTCCGTTCCATGGCCAAGGTTTCGCCCCAGGGGTTCTCTTCCGCGCGCTCGCCGAAGCAAAAACTATACTTTGCCGGCGTGCCCATGGTGGCCCGATCCAGAATGCCCGGTGTGCCGCCGCCGATATTCAAAAGGATTGAACGGAGCGCTCGGCCGATGGCGCCGTTGGCCAGGCTGCCCTGGCCCATGGCGTTATAGGTACTGTTGATGTCGATCTCTTCAACGACAGGTCCACTGATTAGGGCCATGACGGTACAGGGATGCGTCGTGGTGTTCAGTGCCTTGAGGTTCAAGTCCGGATTGCCAAGGCCTCTGGCTGCTGCGATGAGGGTGGGCAGATGCTCCGGTTGGCAGCCGGCCATGACAGCGTTCACCGCCACTTTGGAAACCGTCGCCTGGCCCTGGCGCGGCTCGATCAGGGACAGCAATTCGTCGGGGTCGAGATTCGTACCGGCGAGCATTTTCTCATAGCGCTCCGGCGTCGGCGGCACGATGGGCAGACCATCGGTCCAGCCGCGGTTGTAAAACAGGCGGTTTACGCCGTCCAGGTCGTCAGGGCCATTCAGGCGTTCCGGTGCGTCCGGGGCGGAGAAGTTACCTTCAAACAGGGACTTGTAGCGCAGGCGCTGTTTTGCCGGCGGCTGCTTCTCCTTGAACTCGGCGCGCAGGTCATCGGCATCGGACCGCCACAGGCGGATGATCTCGTCGACCACATCCTCGGCGATCTTGGCGACTTCGTCGGGTAACAGCTTGGCGACCGGGTGCGGCACCACGGCGATGGGCAGGCCGGGCATGCCGAGGCATTGGCTCTCCGCCTTGCCCAGGGCGTAGAATTCGTCACTACACACCGTCGCGGTGGGGATGCCCAACTTTTCCAATTTGATACTGTCATGGATACACCACGACGTGCACGAGCCTCAATCGCCGAAGGCAGCGGCCACCATGTGGCAGCGGTTGAGGAATTCATCCGAGAAATCCGCCGGCACCGAGGCCGCCTTTTGTCCGCGCAGGAATTCCACATCCTCGATCCGGTCCGCCAACAGGGCCTGGACATTGTCGAGGAACAGATCCGCATTGGCCTTCTGGTTCGAGAACAGGCCCACCACCACCTTGCCCTCGGGCCACTGACGCGCGGCCAGCGGCGTATCCTCGCTGGCGACAATGCCGCAGGGGTTCATTAATTCGCGGACCATATGGAAATCCTCCTATACTGGGAAGATTACCACAGGCCGGCCCACCCGGCACGTCAAGGAATGCGCCATGAAATTCGGTATCCATATCCCACAGATCGGCCGCAAGGCAGGGCCAGAAGCGGTGCGCCGGGGCGCCGTCCAGGCCGAAGAGCTGGGCTTTGACCATATCTGGGTCAACGATCATTTGGCCATTCCCCATGATGCGCCTTATCCGCCGTCGAAAAGCTTCTACGAACCCCTGATCACCCTCACATGGGCCGCGGCCGCCACAGAACGGGTGCATTTGGGAACTTCGGTCCTCGTATTACCGTTGCGAATTCCCGTTCACTTGGCCAAGGAACTGGCCACCCTGGATTTGTTGAGTGGGGGCCGGCTGATCCTGGGGACGGGCGTCGGCTGGCTGGAAGGGGAGTTCGATGCCATGGGCGTGCCGTATCAGGATCGCGGCGCGCGCACTGATGACATCATTGAAATCCTGCGGGCCTGCTGGCGGGAGGATCCCATATCCTATCAGCCCCATACGGTCACGGCGGCCCTGGACGGCATCCGCACCCTGCCACAGCCGGAGCGCGAGATCCCCATCTGGGTCGGCGGCCATTCCAAACTAGCCCTGGACCGGGCAAAGCGCCTGGGCGACGGCTGGCATGGCACCCGCACGCCGCCCAAGGCTATTGCCCCGATCGTTGAGGACCTGCGCGAGGCTCGGGGGGAGGACTTTGTCATATCCATGCGCCTGTTCTGGGATCCGTTGGAGGATGACAATGACGAACTGAAGGCCATGACGGCGGCCTATGCCGAGGCCGGCGTGGATGCCCTGATCCTGGAGCCGCGGCAGCGGGGGCTGGAGGATTGGCTGCGTGCCGTGGAAGCCCTCTGGAACCTGGTACAGCCTTGGCATGATTGATTTGGAGTAGGAAGCATGTCTGACATAACGGTCTTCACCGCCCGCAAAATCATCACCATGAACAGCTATCTCGCTGAGGCGACCCATGTCGCAGTTCGTGACGGCAGAATTCTGGGCGTCGGCGGTTTGGACGAGATGGCGGGCTGGGGCGATTACCAACTGGACGACCGTTTCGCCGAAAAGGTTCTGATGCCCGGCTTTGTCGAGGGTCATTGTCATCTGGCCCAGGGTAGCATCTGGCAACATCATTATGTGGGCTATCACCCGCGCACCGGCCCTGACGGCAAAGTTTACGAGGGACTGGAAAGCATAGACGCGGTGACCGACAAGCTGGCCCGTATCGAAGCCGAGATGCCCGACGACGGCACGCCGCTTGTGGCCTGGGGCTTCGACCCCATCTATTTCGGCGGCCGGCGGATGGATTTGGGCGATCTGGACAAGGTTTCAACCTCGCGCCACGTGGTGGTTCTGCATTCCAACATGCACCTGCTGAACGCCTCCCGGTCGGTGCTGGCGGCGGCGAATATTACAGCGGCGGTGAATATCGACGGCATTGCCAAGGATGCCGACGGTGAGCCCACGGGCGAGTTGCAGGAAGCCGCCGCCAAGACAATGGCCCTAGATGCCATTGGCCTGGATTACAACGCAGAAGCCTCGGAGCGCCATGCCCTGGAAAATTTCGGCCGTCTGGCCTGTCAGACCGGCGTCACCACGGCGACGGATCTGCACAACAATCTGGCCGAAGAAACCGTCCGCAATCTGGTCGCCTGGACGGCAGAGGATGACTTCCGCTTCCGGGTCGTGCCCGCTTTCGCCGGCATCAGTATGCCGGCCAATGAAGGCGTCGCCCGAGTCACAGAACTCAAGAAACGGAACAACGACAAACTGCGTTTTGGTCTGGTCAAACTGATGACCGATGGTTCCATTCAGGGTTTTACGGGCCGCCTGCGCTGGCCGGGCTACTACAACGGTGCCCCGAACGGTGTGTGGAATACCGGCCCGGATCAGATCGATGCCATGGTACAGGTCTATCACGACGCGGGCCTGCAGATTCACACCCATACTAATGGGGACGAGGCCTCGGAAGTGGTGATCAACGCCATCGAAAAGGCGCTGATCAAAACCCCGCGTGGCGACCATCGCCATACCCTGCAGCACTGCCAGATGGCAGACGAGAGCCAATATCGGCGCATGGCGGCATTGGGCATCGGCGTCAATGTGTTCTCGAACCACATTTTCTTCTGGGGCGACGAGCATCGCAGCAAGACCATGGGTCCGGACCGGGCCGCGCGTTCAAATGCCGCCGCTACGGCGCTGCGCCTCGGCGTACCCTTTGCCATCCATTCCGATGCCCCGGTGACCCCGATCGGTCCGTTGTTCACCGCCTGGTGCGCGGTTAACCGCCTGACTTCATCCGGCTACCTGCTGGGGCCCAACGAGCGGATTTCCGTGCCGGATGCCTTGCGTGCGATCACTCTCGGCGCGGCCCATAGTCTAAAAATGGACGGCGAAGTGGGCAGCGTCGAGACCGGCAAACGGGCCGACTTCGCAGTCTTGGAGGAAGATCCCTTGGAAGTGCCGCCGGTGGAATTGAGGGACGTCCCGGTCTGGGGCACGGTGCTGGGAGGCCAGGTGTTCCCGGCTCGCGATGGCTGAAGAGATGGCCATACCGCTCACCGTCATCGGCGGTTTCCTGGGCGCGGGCAAGACCACGTTGCTCAATCACCTGCTGGCCCAGGAGACGGGCATTCGCTTTGCCGTGGTGGTCAACGATTTCGGCGATCTGGCGGTCGATGGCGACCTGCTGGCGGATCACGGCGGCGATACAGTGGAGCTGGCCAATGGCTGCATCTGCTGCACCATGGGGGACGATCTGATGCTGGCGTTGATGAAACTTGTACGCCGGGACGACCCACCCGAACATATTCTGGTGGAAGCCAGCGGTGTCGCTGATCCACGTCCCATCACCAACATTGCGGTTCTTCATAAGGATCTGACGCCGGATGCCGTGGTGGTCCTTGCCGATGCGGAATTGGTCGAGGAAAAAGCAGAAGACCAATATGTCGGCGATACCATCCAGCGGCAGTTGGCCGCCGCCGATCTGATCATTCTCAACAAATGCGACCTGCTGGACGATTACGACCAGGAAGAAGTGCGGGCCTGGCTGGCGGAACGGGCGCCCGAGGCGACCATCATCAAGGCGCGTAGGGCGCAGATTGCCCCGGAGCTTTTGTTAGGCATCGACCATAGGGACCATGGCCCCGGTCATCAGCACGGGCATGGGCACGAAGAGGCCTTTCGCGCCGTCGCCGTGAGCTTGGAAGAACCGTTGGACGAGGCGGCTTTTCTTCACGCAATGGAAGCGCTGCCACCCTCGGTCTTGCGGGCCAAGGGGATTATTCGGCTGGCCGGACGGGGCGGCCGGCATATATTTCAACGTGTGGGGCAACGCCACGAGATCAGCGATGCCGGGCCGGCCACGTCCGGGGACCGTCTGGTCTTTCTCGGCACGCCTGACATGCCAGACGAGGCCGGCCTGCGCCGCCTGATGGGACTAGAGGAGGAAAACCATGACTGAATTATCCGGTGTCATACCCCCGGCCACGACGCCGTTTGACGCCGCCGGCGAGATCGATTTCGACGGCGCGGCGACACAAATCGATTGGCTGATACGCGAGGGCGCTAAAGGTGTTGCCGTGGGGGGCTCCACCGGCGAGGGCCATACCCTGGGTGCGGAAGAGGGCCGGGACCTTGTTGCCGCGGCCATCGAGACGGCATCGGGCCGGGCCCCCATCATTGCCGGCATCATCTGTGACAGCACCAGGGAAGCAGCCCGCCGGGGTAAAATGATCGCCGATTTGGGCGCTGCCGCCCTGCAGGTGACACCGGTGCACTATCTGTTCCGGCCCACGGATGACGCCATGGTGGAGCATTTCCGCACCATGGCCGGAGAGACAGGGCAGAAGATCATCATCTATAACGTGGTGCCCTGGACCTATCTGTCGCCGGAGCTTCTGATCCGCATCATGGATGAAGTGCCCCAGGTGATTGGCGTCAAACAATCCGCCGGCGATTTGAAGCTGTTTGCCGACCTGATGGCTGACGTCCAGCCGGGCAAGCTGATCTTCTCGGCCGTGGATGCCTTGATGTATCCCTCCTACACCTTGGGCGCCCATGGCTCCATCGCCGCTATTCTCACGGCGGCGCCGCGTCATTCCGTGGCCTTGTGGGATGCGGTCGAAGCCGGCGATCATGAGACGGCCCATGATCTGCATTTGAAATTGCTGCGCCTTTGGAATGCCCTGATGCCCCACGACAATCTGCCCGCGGCAACGAAATTCGCCCAGAGTTTGCAAGGCGTGCCTTCGGGCCTGCCGAGGCAGCCCATGCCCTCTGCTGACAGCAACCAGCAAGAGAAAATCCGGGCGGCGCTTGAGAATTTAGGCGTGACGCTCTAACGGGCGCGCCGTTCTGCCATCAGGTTGCCGTAGTTGCCCAGCAGGACCAAGGCACCACCCAATAAAACCCACAGTTCCAAGGGTTCAGCGTAAAGCACCATGCCGACAACGGCGATCAGCGGCAGGCGTATGAAATCCATGGGCGCGACCACCATGGCGTCGGCCAGGGCCATGGCACGGGCGATGCAGAAATGGGCCGTGTAGCCCAAGGTGGAGATCAGAAACAGCCACAAAAAGGTCATGGGGCTGGGCCAATGCAGGCCGTTAAAGGCCAACAGCAAACCCACCGGTGTCTGCATTAGCGCCATATAAAATAGAATGGTCATGGGCGGTTCCGTGGGTGCCAGATACTTGGTGAACATCAGACCGCCGGCAAATCCGATGGCGCCGACCAGCATGGCGACCGAGCCGATGTTGACTGTTTCGAACCCGGGGCGCAGCACCACCAACACGCCCATGAATCCAAATGCTATGGCCGCAAAACGCATTCGTGTCATCTTCTCGCCCAGAAAGAATGGCGCCAGCACGGCAACCCACAATGGGGTCGTGAATTCGAGTGCGAACACCTGCGCCAGAGGTATCAGGCTCAAGGCCACGAACCAGCCGAACTGTCCCACTAGGTGGATCATGTTGCGCATAAAGTGCAGCTTCAGCCGTTGGGTGCGAAAAAGCCGGAATCCATTTTTGTTCAGAGCGCCATAGGCTGTGAACAACACCAGCCCGATGACGCTGCGATAGAACATGATCTGGTAGACGTCCAACTCCAGGAACGCCTGCCGTCCGGCGATCGCAATCATCGAAAACGACCCGACGGCCCCCAGCATCCATAGGGAGGCGCGGATGACGTCGGTTCGATCTTGAGGGTTCGACACCACTGTCACTCCCGCGAAGGCGGGAATGACCTAGGTCTATTGATAAACTGTCTTTCCACGGGCCCGTCGCGAACCTAGCGCGGCAGGACGGTGCTGCCCATCAAGGCCTGATCCACGGCGCGGGCGCATTGGCGGCCTTCGCGAATGGCCCAGACCACCAGGGATTGGCCTCGCCGCATGTCGCCCGCGGCCCAGACACCGGGGATGGACGTGGCATAGTCGACGGTGTCCGCCCTGACGTTACCCCGGTCATCCAGTTCAACGCCCAGATCCTCCACCATACCCTCGCGCACTGGATGCACGAAGCCCATGGCGAGAAGCACCAGGTCAGCCTTCAATTCATAGGCGCTGTTGGGCACTTCGACCATGTTCATAGCACCGCTGTCATCCTGCTCCCAGTTGACGCGCACCAGCTCCAGGGCCTCGACTTTGCCGTTCTTGCCCCGCACCTTCTTGGTCAGCACCGACCAGTCCCGCTCACAGCCCTCGTCGTGGGAGGACGACGTGCGCATTTTCATGGGCCAGTCCGGCCAGGTCAGCGCTTTGTCCTCTTTCTCGGGCGGTTTCGGCATGATTTCCAGCTGTGTTATGGATGCCGCACCATGGCGGTTCGAGGTGCCGACGCAATCGGAACCGGTATCGCCACCGCCGATCACCACCACATGTTTGTCCGTGGCCAGGATTTCCGGCCAGTTGCCCAAGGGCTCACCATTCAGGCGCCGGTTTTGCTGGGTCAGGAACTCCATGGCGAAATGCACGCCGTCTAACTCCCGCCCCGGCACCGGCATATCGCGGGGATGCTCGGCACCGCCCGTCAGCACCACCGCATCAAACTTCTCTCGGATCTCCTCGATGGGAATTGAGACGCCGATATGGCTGTTGGGGCGGAACTCCACGCCCTCTGCCCGCATCTGTGCCATGCGCCGGTCGATGACGTGTTTTTCCATCTTGAAGTCCGGGATGCCATAGCGCATCAGGCCGCCGATCCGCGCATTCTTTTCATAGAGAACGACGCTGTGTCCGGCACGGGCCAGTTGCTGGGCACAGGCCATGCCGGCTGGGCCGGAGCCGACCACGGCAACGGTCTTGCCGGTGCGGTGCTTGGCGATGCGCGGTGCGATCCAACCTTCCTCCCAGCCCTTCTCGACGATGGACACTTCGATGGTCTTGATGGTGACCGGCTGGTCGGTGATGTTCAGGGTGCAGGAGGCCTCACACGGGGCGGGGCAGATACGGCCCGTGAACTCAGGGAAATTGTTGGTGGAATGCAGGATGCGCAGGGCTTCCTTCCATTCCCCCTGATAGACCATATCGTTCCATTCCGGGATGATGTTGTTGACCGGACAGCCGTTGTGGCAATACGGAATGCCGCAGTCCATGCAGCGGGCCCCTTGCTGGCGGGCCTCAGGCTCGGTCAGGGGAACGGTGAACTCGTCATAGTTCTTAATGCGCTCGGCTTCAGGCAGATAGGAACGATCGCGGCGCGCGATCTCCATGAATCCCGTCGGTTTACCCATACTGTCTACTCACCTCCTACCGCGACGGACTCATTGACTGGTGCCGGTGCCGCCTTCCGGGCCTGCATTTCCAGCAAGGCGCGGCGGTAATCCACTGGCATGACCTTGACGAAACGTGGCAAATATTCGTCCCAGTTTTCCAAAATTTCGCGCGCCCGGTCGCTGCCGGTATAGCGCATGTGGTTCTCGATCAATCCTTGCAGGCGCTGGGCATCAAAGCGGGTCATGTCATGCACCAGATCCACCCGGCCGTGAGTTTCCAAATCGCCACCCTGGTGTCCCTGATCCTCCAGGGCCTGGTCCTCGGCGGCGATGGGCTCCAGTTCCACCATGGCCATATTGCAGCGCAAATGGAAATCACTGCTTTCGTCCAGGACATAGGCGATGCCGCCGCTCATGCCGGCTGCGAAATTGCGCCCCGTGACGCCGAGCACGACGACAACGCCGCCTGTCATGTATTCGCAGCCATGATCGCCGACGCCCTCGACCACCGCCGTCACGCCGGAATTGCGCACGGCAAAGCGCTCGCCGGCGACACCGCGGAAATAGCATTCACCGTCGATGGCGCCGTAAAGCACCGTGTTGCCGATCAGGATATTGTCCTGCGGCGTAATAGTGGAAACCTTGGGTGGGTAGATGGCCAGCCGCCCGCCGGAGAGGCCCTTGCCCACATAGTCGTTGGCATCGCCTTCCAACTCGAAGGTCACGCCCGCGGCCAAGAAAGCGCCAAAGCTCTGTCCCGCGCTGCCCGTAAACTTGGCATGCACGGTAGTGTCCGGCAAGCCGGCGTGGCCATAGCGCTTGGCGATCTCGCCCGACAACATGGCGCCGACCGTGCGGTTGATGTTCTGGATCGGCAGGTCGATCTTCACAGGCTGCTGATCCTCGATGGCGGGTTGCGCCTGTTCGATCAGCTTGTGGTCCAAAGCCTTGTCCAGGCCGTGATCCTGGGTTTCGCAATTGTAGATCGCAACCTCGGGCCCGGGGTCCGGCTTGTGCAGCAGCGGCGCCAGGTTCAGGCCCTTTGCCTTCCAATGATCCACGGCGGCACGGATTTCCAGCCGGTCGCGTTGCCCGATCAGTTCGTCGAACTTGCGATAGCCCAGCTTGGCCATCAATTCGCGGATTTCCTCAGCCACGTAGGTGAAGAAATTGATCACGTGCTCGGGCGCGCCGGGGAACAGCTTGCGCAGTTCCGGGTCCTGGGTGGCAACGCCTACGGGGCAGGTGTTCAGATGGCATTTGCGCATCATAATACAGCCTTGCGAGATCAGGGCCGCGGTGGCGATGCCGAACTCGTCTGCCCCCAGCATGCCGCCGATCACCACGTCCCGGCCTGTGCGGATGCCGCCGTCCACCTGCACCGCAATGCGGCCGCGCAGGCGGTTCATAACAAGGGTCTGGTGGGTCTCGGCCAGGCCGATTTCCCAGGGGCTGCCCGCGCTCTGGATCGAGGTGATGGGCGAGGCTCCCGTGCCCCCCTCGTAGCCGGAGATGGTGACGTGGTCTGCGTGCGCTTTTGAAACGCCGGCGGCCACGGTGCCCACGCCCAGCTCGGAGACCAGCTTAACCGAAATCCGCGCCTCCGGGTTGACGTTCTTCAGATCGTGGATCAGTTGCGCCAGATCCTCGATGGAATAGATGTCGTGGTGAGGCGGCGGTGAGATCAGGCCGACGCCAGGGGTGGAATGACGCACCCGGGCGATCCACTCGTCCACTTTGTGGCCTGGCAGCTGGCCACCCTCGCCGGGCTTGGCACCCTGCGCCATCTTGATCTGGATATCGGAAGCGTTGACCAGGTATTCGGCCATGACCCCGAACCGTCCAGACGCCACCTGCTTGATGGCGGAACGCATGCTGTCGCCGTTCTTCAGAAGACGATAGCGTTCCGCTTCCTCGCCGCCCTCGCCGCTGTTGGACTTGCCGCCGATGCGGTTCATGGCGATGGCCAGGTTCGTGTGCGCCTCCCAACTGATGGAGCCGAAGGACATGGCACCAGTGGCGAAACGCTTGAAGATTTCGGTGACCGGCTCCACTTCGTCCAGGGACAGGGGTTCATCGGCAAATTTGAATTCGAACAGGCCGCGCAAGTTCTTCAGCTTCTTGTCCTGGTCGTTCATGCGGCGGGAGAAAGCCTGATACTTGCCCCGATCACCGGCGCGCACCGCATGCTGCAACAGGGCCACGGTTTCCGGCGTCCAGGCATGATCCTCGCCCCGCTGGCGGTAGGCCAATTCGCCGCCCACTTCCAAGGCGTCACGATAGGGCAGGACGTCGTTATATGCGATGATGTGCCGGCGTACGGTTTCTTCCGCAATCTCCTCAATGCCGACGCCATCGATGGCGCAGCGCGTCCAGGTGAAATACTGGTCGAGGAATTCCTGGTTCAGGCCAACCGCATCGAAAATTTGCGCACCGCAATAGGATTGATAGGTGGAGATGCCCATCTTGGACATCACCTTCAAGATGCCCTTGTCCACCGCCTTTATATAACGGCCGTGCATTTCCTCTTCAGTGAGGTCCTCGGGCATCTTGGGCCGCAGAGCCGAAAGGGTGTCGAAGGCCAGGTAAGGATTGACGGCTTCGGCGCCGTAACCGGCCAGCAGGCAGAAATCGTGCACCCGCCGGGCCTCGCCCGTCTCCACCACCAGGCCTACTTCGGTACGCTGCCCAGTGCGGATCAGATGATGGTGCACGCCCGCAGTGGCCAGCAGAATGGGAATGGCGACCCGGTCCACATCCACGCCACGGTCGGAAAGGATCAGGATGTTATAAGGCCGCTCCACCACCTCTTCGGCACGTTTGCACAGCTCTTCCATCGCCTTCGCCATACCGGCGGCACCTTCCGAGGCCGGGTATGTGATGTCCAGGGTATAGGTGCGGAAGACCTGGTCCACCTGGTTCTCGATCCGGCGCACCCGTTCCAGGTCCATGTTGGTCAAGATCGGCTGGCGCACTTCAAGGCGTTTCTTGGTCCCGGCATCCTCGGGATCCAGGAGATTGGGCCGCGGCCCGATCAGCGAGACCAGGGACATCACCAACTCTTCCCGAATTGGGTCGATGGGTGGGTTGGTGACCTGAGCGAAACACTGCTTGAAATAATCGAATAGTCGTTTGGGCCGGTCTGAAAGCACGGCCAGGGGAATATCCATGCCCATGGAGCCGATGGGGTCCTGCCCGGTCATGGCCATGGGCGTGAGGAAGAATTTGATGTCTTCCTGGGTGTAGCCGAACGCTTGCTGGCGGTCGAGAAGGGTGCGGGCGTCGGGGATCATGGGACCGACCTCGTCGGGCAGGTCCTCCAGCTGGATCTGGGTGTCGTCCAGCCATTCCTGATAGGGTCGGGCCTGGGCCAGGGAGGCCTTGATTTCCTCATCACCGATGATGCGGCCTTCCTCCATATCGATCAGGAACATCTTGCCCGGCTGCAGACGCCATTTTTGGACGATCTTTTCCTGCGGGATGTCGAGGACGCCAACTTCCGAACCCATGATCACCAGATCGTCGTCGGTCACCACGTAGCGCGCCGGGCGCAGGCCGTTTCGGTCCAGTGTGGCGCCGATCTGGCGGCCGTCGGTGAAGGCAATGGCGGCGGGGCCGTCCCACGGCTCCATCAACGCGGCGTGGTATTCATAAAAGGCACGCCTGTCTTCATCCATAAGGGCGTTGTCGTTCCAGGCCTCCGGGATCATCATCATCATGGCGTGAGACAAGGAATAGCCACCTGCGACCAGCAATTCGAACGCGTTGTCATAGGTCGCTGAATCCGAGGCGCCATCGCCGATCAAGGGCCACAATTTTTCTAGATCTTCGCCCAATTCGGCCGAGGCCATGGTCTGCCGGCGTGCGGCCATCCAATTGATATTGCCGCGTACGGTGTTGATTTCGCCATTGTGGCAAAGATAGCGAAACGGCTGCGCCAGTTTCCACGAGGGGAAGGTGTTGGTGGAAAACCTCTGATGCACGAGGGCCAGGGCGGACTCAGCACGCTCGTCCTGCAGGTCCAGATAGTAGTTGGACAAATTGCCTGATAGCACCATGCCCTTGTAGACAATGGTGCGGCTCGACATGGTCGTCACATAAAAGCCGTCCGCCTTGTCCACGCCGCTGTTCCAGACCTCGCGGTGACACTGCTTGCGGATCACGAACAGCTTTCGTTCAAAGGCGTCCTGGTCGGGGGTATTGGGACCACGGGCGACGAAGAACTGGCGAATACGCGGCTCGTCCGGTTTCACGCTTTCGCCCAGAAAACTGTTGTCTACGGGAACATCGCGCCAACCGAGGCAAATCTGGCCTTCCGCCTTGGTGATTTTTTCGACTGCGGCCATGCACAGGGCGGCTGTATCTTCGCTCTGAGGTAGGAAGTACATGCCCACGCCGTATTCCCCTGCGGGCGGCAGGTCTATGCCTTTATCGGCGCAGTCTTCACGGAACAGGCGATCTGGAACTTGCAGCAGGATACCGGCGCCGTCACCCGCCAACGGGTCCGCGCCGACGGCGCCCCGATGGTCCAAGTTGACCAGTATCTGCAACCCCTGACGAATAATCTCATGGCTCTTGCGGTTCTTGATATTGGCCAAGAAACCGACGCCGCAATTCTCGTGCTCGTCCTCCGGGGTGTATAAGCCTTGCGGCTCGGGCAAGCCCCTTACTTTCATATCGTACGTCCCAACTAAACTATTGTTCCCAAATACGCCGGTCTTTTTGCGCTGGCCCTGGGCGGGCCAATTCTCCGCGCTTCATCGTTGTTTATGCCTGGGCGGTCAAGTCCCTGATCGCCCCGGCCCCTTCGGCGGAGGGGCCTTATAGCACACATTTCACGGAAGCGTGAATCTCAGCACCCGGAACCCCCGCGCACTATTGTCAGAAGGGAATTCCGGCGGGACAAAGCCTTCACTGAGCCTCGGCCCGCTGCGGCGGATAATAAACGAAATGACCTAAAAATCAAAATTAAAATCGTCCGTTTCGATGACGGAAAGATCAAATTCGAGTGCAGTTATGTACATTTGCACAATAGAATTTTCGCCCCATCATCTATAGTATTCGCCAATGTATTTATATTGTGAATTGGAATGGGTATTTTGCAATAATTCTAAACTGCCTTAAGGAATTCTGTATTTGTATTTATTCAGTTGCACCGATTTATTCATCTCCGA
This sequence comes from uncultured Rhodospirillaceae bacterium, assembly GCA_964344935.1. Lineage (GTDB taxonomy): Bacteria > Pseudomonadota > Alphaproteobacteria. The sequence goes on along the minus strand of CAYFPL010000001.1, from coordinate 1,152,378 downwards.
TCAGGCATAGGCGATATGCGCCTCGTCGTGGGCAAAGCCTGGAAAACCGCCCTAAGCCAGCCATAGCTTCCTAGTCCGCAAATATGCGGCGCTCTGTCAGCATAAAGGGAAGTGGCAACATGGCGGCAAGTGATGGCGGCAACGCGATGACAGAGATTGCGCTGGCTCTGGCCATGGCATTCTTCGCCATCATGATCCTGACCATGGTTTCCATGGGCGGCCAGGGGCGGGCCAACGACGCCATCCCGGTTAAGTCTGTACGCCAGCCGTTGCAAGTGCTGCCATCGGCATCACAGGCGGACGGAAAGGGCGAAGACGGCAAGGAAATTGTTCCGGCACCTGGGCAATTGGTCATTTTGGTTGGCGGCCAGTTCCTCGACGACCAGCTGCGTCCGCTTGCACCCCAGGCCGTCTCTGCCATGGAGCATCCTGTGCTGGCGGTTACTCCTGAAACATCACTAGCCCAAGTCATGTCGGCGAAGGATCGATTGGATCACCCTGATCTGACCGTCACCACACTTGATCAACATTGGATCGACGCCATCAAGGAGATTGCAAAATGATCTATCTGGCTCTGCTGAAAGTATTGTTTTTTGCCTTGTCCCTGATTATCGGCGCCTGGACGGGAACCGCCGCTGCGCGCACCAATCCCGCGGCTCTGGATCGCAATGAGATCAAGCGCCTGATCGTCGAGGAGGCACAGGCGACCACCTTGCCGCCGTCCCTGGCGCTGGCCCTGGCCAAAGTGGAATCCGATTTCCAGGATCGGGCCCTTTCAGACACGGGCGCGCGGGGGGTAATGCAGATCATGCCGCGCACCGCGCGGGAGGAATTCGGCGTCACCGCTGATGAATTATGGAACCCGCGCTTGAATATCCAATTGGGACTCAGTTTTCTGGAACAGTTGATCGAACGCTATGGCGGCCGTTGGGATCTTGCGCTGTCGCACTATAACGGCGGCAGTTTGCGGGGCCAGGGCGCATCGGCCAAGGCGCACGGCTTCAACCGGCGCTACGTGGATATGGTTCTACGCTGGCAAAAACGTTATGCGGCGCAAGCCGCCGTGTGGCGCGGTGATCAGGACGAGCGTTCGGAAAGTTGGATGCCTGCCCGCACCATCCCCAAGGCGGGCGAGGCCATCGAAGAAGGGCGCACGCAAGCCCGCAAGGAGGCGGCGGCCGAGCGCCGCTTTCAACGCCGCCAACGCCTGATCCAGCGCGACCGCGCCGCATACCGAGCCGAGCGCCGGGCAGAACGCCGGGCGGCTCGCGCGGCCCGTGATCGCAGCCGCCTGGCCCGCCAGCGCCATCGCCGGGCCCATCGTCATGGCTGGTATCACGACCACCGCGATTTGGACGATTTCACGCCGCGATGGCGCCATTGGCGCTATGAACGGCGGAGTTGAAGTGGATGCGTTTCGCCGCCGCGGCCGTGCTGCTCCTGTTTTGGGCGGATGTCGCCTTGGCCGGCGGCGAGCGCCGCCACATACAACGCCTCGTGATCACGGAAGCGCACAATATGGGTATTCCTGCGGATCTGGCCCTGGCGGTGGCGCATGCGGAATCCTATTTCGACCCGACGGTGGTGAGTCACAAAGGCGCCCGCGGCGTGATGCAGATCATGCCTCGAACAGCGTGGGAGGAATACGGCATTGCCCCGGATCGCCTTTGGCAACCGCGCCTCAATATCCGCATCGGCCTGCATTTTCTTCGCCGCCTGCTGCGGCGCTACCGGGGCCGGACGGATCTTGCACTCTCTTACTACAATGGAGGTTCGGCGGTGGGCGATTTGCCCCGGGCAAGGATCATTCCGGCCACCTACGCCTATGTACGCAAGGTTGGGAAACTTAGGCTACACTATCGCCGCAAGATTACCTTGGGTGTCTATGATGAGTGATCAGCATCTGTTGGGCAGCGGTGTCGATGGCCAGCTTCTGGCTGATTTCCGAGCTCTGGCCGAGGCCACCTCGGCAGATGGCGAGGCAAAATACAGCCCCCTGGTGCTCCAACGCCTGGCCCTGTTCATCGTTGCGCGCAGTTCGGGCCGGAACAGGGATGCGCCCTTGTTCGAGTTGTGTCACTTGATCAACATCACCGACGCCGCCGGAGCGGATATAGCCGCACGATGGCATTTTTTCCTCGGCGGCGATCGGGTCACGGCTGCCGGTTGCCGGCGTGGATTGGAGGATTTGCTGGCCAATGTCGGTTGGCGCCGACATGGCTTCCAGGAAACCGAGGACGGCATTGCCATCAGTTATGGAGAAGAGGAGTTCCTGGTCACCTTTGGGCGCATGCCGTTTTTGCTCGCGGTATACGAATTCCTCGCCACTATGGACGAATTCGCATACCACGGCGCCCTGAATGACACCCTTTCTGCCATGCTTGAGGCGGCGGCGCAGAATAACCGTATGCGGGTCATCCAGGATGGCGCCAACGGGCTGGCCGCCACCATGCGCCGTTACCGGGGACTGCATCTCGATATGGCTATGCATGACGAGGCCTTTATGGCCATTCTGAATTACCTGCAGGAACGGGGTGAAGGAAGGCGCCTTGATTTCGTTGACGAGGATATATTGCACTTTTGGTGTCGGCATAATGTCGGCGAATTCCGCACCTATCGCCGCGCTTATCAGCGGTTCGCAGATTTTACCGCCGCCTTGGCCGCCTCGCAGAGCCAACGCGCGGCTGAAGCGGCCGCACCCTTGGGATTGGATTGGGAAGCCGGCGAGGTTGAACCCGAGGATATGAGCCAGGCAGGGGACGGCCTGGGCGATCTGGCGACGTGGTCGGACCCCCTACCCCTATTGGACAGCGGACCGGCGGCGGCGATCAAATTCTTCACCACAGCCGGTGAACGGGAGCCACTGGCACCGCTGACGGAATTCGGCCCCTTTGCACAACGTCTGCCCTTGGCGTTCCTGCGCTATGTGGCTTTCGGGGCGGTGCAGGCGGCCATCACTACGGCCCTGCAGTTTCATCCTGGCGAGAGCGTTTCCGATGAACTTCTGATTTGCGCCACGGCGGAAAGCTACAGCACACGCAGGGATCTTTATGAGAAGCTGCAACAGCGTTTGGATCGATTGGAAAAGGCGACTTACCACGCCCTGCGCCAAGCCAGTGCCTCGCGCGACGTGGAAGGGGACAACGTAACGGTTCTTGCGCCGCCTGACGCGCATGCGATTTTCGAAGCGGCGCGCCGGGATATGGACCATGGCGACGGGCCCAGCGACGATCAATTGATGGCTCTGGAGGCAGAGGCGGCCCGGGCATTCAAGCAAATCACCCGGCGAGGCTTCGAAGCGGAAGCGTTGTTGGATGAGGCGCACCAGGAAGGTTTCCGCATCGGCGCCGGCGTGCTGTACACGGTCGGCAAGGTGTTGGACGGCTATCTGCTGCGATTGGCGGGTCTGGAGGGCGAGGGCGGATTGGAAAGCCTTTTTGCCGCCGATACGGCGGTATTCGCCGCCCAGTTCAGAAAACTTTATGGAGTGGTGGATGATCGAGTTGGAAATGCCTGACCAAGCGGGTCTGACCAGGGCCCGCCAGCGGTTTGCTGAACTGTCGGAGAGCCGCGCCCTGTTGCAGGACGCGGGCGAGGGGGCAGCGATTTCAGCCGGCCGGCTCTACGCCCATGCAACGGCGCCGATGCCAGCCCCTGATCTGGAGCTCGAGACGGCATTGGACCAGCATCTTGGACTACGGCGGGCCTACCGGGATTTTGTCGCGGCATCGGCCAATTATCGTTTCGGCGAAGTCATTGCCGCCAGCAGTGGTCAAATTCCCCCGCGACGTGGCGTCGGCTGCCGCATATCGGTAGAGGCGTCCCTGGCGGAGGCTGACCAGTTCATCGTCATCGTGGAACTGGAAGGTGGCGATGGAGGAGCAGGGCCGGCCACCCTGGTGCTCTGTGACCGCGACGACCGTTGCCATCGTTTTGCCTTGCCACCGGCTCATAGGGGGGTGATCCAGTTTATCGTCAGGGACGACGATCCGATCCTGCCTTTATTGCGCGATCCAGGTACGGAGGCACTGCTTCGGTGACCGCCTTCGCCATCTTCGCGATGACGACGGCCGGTCTGGTGCAGATCCAACGTATCAGCCGCGAGCGGGCGCCGCTCTCAATGATGGTCGTCGGCCGGGGTTCGGAACGCCTGGCGATCAGCGACCGTTATGACGATTTCGTCTTTCCCGGCGGCGGCCCGGTCGAAAAGTATTTCGGCCCCTTCCCCAAGGGCGGCTTCCGCTTGGAAGTGTCCACCGCTATCGACAGTGGCGATAGCTGGCAACTGGCGGTGTTCATAGCCCATGCGGTCGTGGCGTCGGGCGAACACATGCTATGCCGCGAGGCATTGGAGGCAGACTGCATTCTCTGTTTGACCGGCACTGTTGATTTCGATGGTCAGGTTGGCGGCGTCGGTCATATCGGGGAAAAGGCGCATGCAGCTGCCGATCGTTGGGGGCAGTGGAAAGATGCGGGCCTGACGCCTTTTGTCGCTGCGCCCTTGGGCGATGATTTGGAGCAGCTGCATGGCAGCGAAGCCATGACCGGCTCGGAGGTTCGGGGCGTTGGGCATGTGGCCGAGCTCTGCCGCGAGCTTGAGATCCCGCTAATCCCGGCGGCACCCGCAAATGATGCTCCGCCGCCGGCCGATGCGGCTTCAAAGCCTAAACGCAGCCCGCTTCTGACGGCGGCGCTTGTTCTGGTCGCATTTGCCGCCGCGGCTGGAACCGGTATCATCCTTGGCCAGAGGCAGACCACGCCGCCACCGCCGCCAACGACCACCCCTCCGGCACAGCCCGCAAATCCAGTTGAGCCTGCAAAGCCGACCGCGCCGGCAAAGGACGCGCGAAAGGCGGCCCAGACCCAAGCGCCCGCGGAACTGGAAACGTCATCTCCGCCGAAGCCGGTGCCGACCAAGGCTGTTTCGGTGCCGCCATCGCCCGGACATACGCGCGCGCCCCGCCTGAGCGTTGTGGAACGCCATGCGCCCATTGGCCATGCCTGCGGCGAGGTCTTTTTTGGGGATATCAAACCTATGCTGCGGCAGGTCCAAGTGATTTCGAAAGACCGCTTCAGAACCTCTCGGGTGCCAACCTTGTGCGGCCTCGTACTGCGTATCGAATTGGGGCCGGCGGAAACCTACGCCGCGGTGCAGATCGAAACCCTAGCCGGACGCATCGTCGGTTCCACGCGACCACCGCCGAACCTAAGTGGTCGGCGTCTCGTAGCGGGACAACATGAATGGATTGTCGATCTGCCCTACAAGCGATATCAGCCGGTGCGTTACAGATTGTCCTTGACGACGTCGGCCACGAGATTCGAACAAACCAGGCCATCCGACGGCGAAACAGTCAGCATTGAACACGAAATCGTAAGGCAATAGGGCCCGACAGCTACCAGCTTCCCGTATTCTCCATAGAGGCCCACGGCTCCTGCGGTGGCAGGGGATCGCCGGTGTGCAACAGTTCGATGGAGATGTTATCCGGCGTGCGGATAAATGCCATGTAGCCATCCCGTGGCGGACGATTGATGGTTATACCGGCGTCCATTAGCTTCTGGCAGGTTTCGTAGATGTCCTCCACCTGAAACGCCAGATGGCCGAAATTGCGGCCGCCGGAATATTCCTCGGGGTCCCAGTTGTAGGTTAACTCCACCACCGGCGCACGTGTCTCCCGGGCAGCAGCCTCATCGTCGGCGGCGGCAAGGAAGATGTTGGTGAAGCGGCCTTTCTCGCTTTCCATGCGGCGCACTTCGACCATGCCAAGCAGGTTGCAAAAGAAATTCAGGGTTTCATCCAGGTCAGTGACCCGGATCATGGTGTGAAGATATCTCATGCGCGGTTCCGCTTCCTATGTCTATAATGTCCGGGACTTCCCAGTAACTGGCATTTTCCCCATTTGCCAGCCGTGATGCAATCATTCCCCGTATACAAGGAAGGAATTCGCCCCAACAGGGCGCAAAGGAGGAAACCATGACATCCGAAACAGCCCCCGCCTTGGACGGTATCAAGGTGATCGACTTGACCCAGTTCGAGGCCGGCCCTTCCTGCACCGAGGCCCTGGCTTGGATGGGCGCCGAGGTGATCAAGGTCGAGGAGCCCAGCAAAGGGGAACCGGGTCGGTGGAGTTTTTCCGACCAACCGGGTGTGGATGCCAACTATTTCCTCTATTTCAATCTCAACAAACGCAGCGTGACCTGCAACCTCAAGTCTGACGAGGGCAAGGACCTGCTGGTGAAACTGATCGAAGGCGCCGACGTGGTAATCGAGAATATGGCGCCAGGAACCTTCGCGCGGCTCGGTTTTGATTATGAACGCCTGAAAGCAATCAATCCCAAGGTGATCTTTGCCCAGATCAAGGGTTTCGCGCCTGAGAGCCCCCACGCCGATTATCTCTCCTTTGACATGATCGCTCAGGCCACGGGCGGCACCATGGGTGTGAACGGCGAGCCAGGACGTCCGCCGGTCCGGCCTGGCCCCACCATCGGCGATACGGGCACCGGCATGCTCTGCGCCATGGGCATTATCGGTGCCCTGTTCCAGCGCACCAACACCGGGCGCGGCCAGCACATCCAGATCGCTATGCGGGATGCCATGCTGAATTATTGCCGCACGCCGATGTCCAAGCAGGTGCCTTTCGATACGGCCATGCCCCGGGTCGGCAACGATATCGTCGGCTCCACGCCGGGTGGCCTTTATCCCTGCAAGCCTGGCGGACCGGACGACTATTGCTACATCTTCGCCTCCCGCGCCAATGAAGAGCATTGGCGCCGCCTGGCCCGTGTAATCGGGCGCGAGGACTTGATCGATGATCCCGGCCTGCAGGGCCCCGGCGAACGATACGAGCGCCGAGACGAAGTCAATGGCGCCATTATCGAATGGACCATGCAGCACACCAAGGATGAGGTGATGGCGGCCATCGCCGGCGCTGGGGTTCCGTGCGGCGCGGTTTTCAACACACTAGAACTGATGCATGACCCGGATTTGCATGCCCGCGGCATCATGACCAAGATTGATCACCCTCAACGCGGCGAAGTCACAGTGGCGGGCTGGCCGCTGCAGATGTCGGACAGCCATGTGCCGGTGAAATCTTCACCGCTGCTGGGCGCCGACAACGAAGCCATTTATGGCGGTTGGCTCGGCTATTCGGCGCAGGAAGTGCAGGAAATGCGGGAACGCAACATCATCTGACAACAACGGCGCTGGCCAATTGAAATGCCGCGTCAACTGAGAACAACCAAAAACAGGAGTCGAGAATGGGCAAGGTAACGGGCGCGGAACTTATGGCGCGCAGCCTCAAACAACAGGGCGTGGAATATATGTACGGCATCGTGGGCTTCCCCGTGCAGCCCATCGCCGCCGCGGCGCAGGAGGTTGGCATCAAGTATTACGGTATGCGGAACGAGCAGTCCGCTTCGTACGCCGCCCAGGCCGCCGGTTACCTGACCGGCCGGCCAGGCGCCTGCCTGACGGTGTCCGGTCCCGGTGTCATCCATGGCCTCGCCGGCCTGGCCAATGCGCAGCAGAACTGTTGGCCCATGATCATGATCGGCGGTGCCTCGCCCACCTACCAAAACGGCATGGGCGCTTTCCAGGAAGAGCGCCAGGTGCAACTGGCCAGCCCCTATTGCAAATATGCCCATGCCGTCGAGCATGTGCATAGGGTGCCTTACTACGTGGAACAGGCGGTCCGCCAGTCCATCTATGGCCGGCCCGGCGCGGTCTATCTGGATATGCCCGACGATATCATCAAGGGCGAGGTAGACGAGGACGAGATTGAGATGGCGGCCACGATACCGGAACCGCCGCGCATGCAGGCGGTGCCGGAAGCAGTGGAGGCGGCCCTGGATGCCATGGAATCAGCCGAACGGCCCCTGGTCATTGTTGGTAAGGGTATGGCCTGGTCACGGGCCGAGGACGAGGTGCGTGCCTTCATCGAGCGGACGCAGCTGCCGTTCCTGGCCTCCCCCATGGGTAAGGGCGTTCTCGACGACAATCATCCGCTTTCCGTGGGTGCGGCCCGCAGTCACGCCTTAAAAGAGGCCGATGTGATCTTTCTCATGGGCGCGCGCTTGAACTGGATCATGCATTTCGGTCTACCGCCCCGCTTCAACAAGGATGTGCGTATCGTCCAGCTAGACATATCGCCCGAGGCGATCGGCAACAACGTCCCGGCGGAGGTCGCCTTGGTGGGTGACGGCAAGACCATCGTCAGCCAACTCAACAGCGCCCTCGAACATCGGCAATGGTTCTTCCCCGCGGGCACCGATTGGATGGCCGCGATCAAGGAGAAGGCCGAAGCCAACGCCGCCGCTGTTCAGCCCATGATCGACGATGATTCCGCGCCCACCAACTATTACCGTGCCCTCAAGGATATTAGTGCCTGGGCCACAGAAGACGCCGTGATCATTGGCGAGGGCGCCAACACCATGGATATTGGCCGCACGCAGTTGCCCAACGCTTCGCCGCGCCTTCGTTTGGACGCAGGCTCTTACGGCACCATGGGCATCGGCATGGGTTTCGCGATCGCGGCTGCGACGGTGCATCCCGACCGGCCGATCATCTCGGTCTCCGGCGACAGTGCTATCGGCTTTTCCGGTATGGAGATTGAGACAGCGTGCCGGCACAACCTGCCCGTCAAGATCGTGGTTTTGAACAACGGTGGTATTGGCAAAGGCATTGCCGAGTTTCCCACCGATGCACCTTTGCCGCCTGGTGTGCTGACCATCGGTGCCCGCTATGATCTGATGATGGAGGCCTTTGGTGGCAAGGGCTTTTTTGTCGAGGATCCGGCCGATCTGGCCGGCGTGCTGGAAGAGGCCAAGGCCTTCGACGGACCGGCCCTGGTCAATGTTGTGCTGCATCCCGAGGCCGGCCGTAAGCCTCAACAATTTGGGTGGCTGACCACATAGTAGATGGCGGCGCTGCGTCGAAATTGGGTCAAACCGGCGGTCTTTCTTGGCTTGGCGGTGCTGATCGGCATTGCCGGCGTGGAAACGCTGCATTGGTGGCGCCATGTGGACGAACCGAATGCGCGGGTGGAGGCAGATTTCACCCTGTTGTCATCGTCCGTTAACGCCACAGTCGAGGCCGTACATGTAAAACGCGGCGATCGGGTGAAAGCTGGGGATCTGCTCGCCTCCATGGATACGGCGGTGGCCCGGCTGGACGTCGCCACCCTTGAGGCGGAGGCCGCCAAGGAACGGGCGGCGCGGGATGAAGTATCGGCGGAGCTGGTGGAATACCGGCGCGGGATCAATGACAGGATCGCCACCGCCAAGGCGGAGATCAGTTTACAGCGCCGGGAGCATGCCGCCTGGGAACGCCGGCACAGAATAGCCCAGAGCAATGTGGAGAGGCAGAGGCAACTGGCCTCGCGCCGTGCGATCTCCAGACGGCAGATGGATGACGCCACCGACCGGCTGCTGGACGTGACCTCGGAACTGCGATCCCTGGAGACCGCCATCCAGACCAAGCTAAAGCAGCTTCTGGAGTTGGAAAGCGCCTTGCAGAAGGAAGCGGTGTACAAATCCCGCATCGAGGCTATCGACCGGGCCATCGATATCGTCAATGTGCAACTGCGCCAATCAAAGCAGCGCCTGGCGGATATGGATATCCGCGCGCCTATCAGCGGCATCATCGATGAAGTCTATGTCAGCGCTGGCGTCTATGTGGAGGACGGCGATCGCGCCTTTCTTCTGCATGACCCTGATGCCCTTTGGCTCGAAGCTCAGATCGATGAAGGCGACATCCGCCAGGTCGTGGCGGGGCAGCCGGTGACCATTGAGTTCGATGCCTATCCCTTCGAATACTACGAAGGCACCGTGCGCAGCATCGGCCATGCCACGTTAGGCTCCATGACCAATGGAGCCGGCAAGGTCGACCCGCGCCTGGCGCAACGGATACCTGTTCTGATCGATCTGCCGGAGATGGAAAAGGCGACCTGGCCCGGCATGCGCGCCAGCGTCAATATCACGGTGCGCTAGAACGGGCCGACGGCATGGATCTCTCGCTCTTTGGTCCCCGTGTCATTCTTGCCATCGCCACGGTGTCCATGTTGGTGCAGCAGGCCTTTGCCTATGTCTGTCAGATCGTGATGCCCATATTGGCGGACCGGTTGGCGGAGGGATTTGGAATTTCGCCGGCCTGGCTGGGTTTTTATCTCTTTCTGCAGAACGTCATGGCGATCATCGCGGCGGTGGGCTGCGGCAGTTTCATTCTGCGCTATGGCCCCTTGCGGATCTCTCAGCTTACTTTGGTGTTGATGGGCAGCAGCCTGATGATCGTGGCTTCGGGCCAGCTTTGGCTCTATCCCCTGGGCGCCATCCTGCTGGGCGCAGCAGCGGTCTCCACCCCGGCCTCTTCGCATATATTGGCACGGGTTTGCCCGCCGCGACTGGCACCGTTCATATTCTCGGTCAAGCAGACCGGCGTGCCGGTGGGCGCACTGATCGGCGGTTTCATGATCCCGTTCTTGCTGGGCCTCGTTGTCTACAGCGCCACCTTTGGGACCACGATCCGCCTCGGTCCCTATGGTGCGGCCGCCGGCACCGCCCTGGTGGTTTTCGCCGTCGCCCTGATGCTCCAACCCATCCGGGCCCATTTCGACAACGAACGTGATCCGGGTCAGAAAATCAGCTTCGGAGATATGCGTACGACCCTCGTCATGGTGCTGCGTAATCCGGACCTGCGCGACATTGCCTTTGCGGCGTTCGCTTTCGGCGGCCTGCAGGCCCTGTTTTCCGGTTTCTTCATCCTGTTCATGATCGACGGCTTGGACTATTCCGAGATCGAGGCGGGGTCGGCCTTCGCCATTTCTTCGTTCATGGCCATATGGGCACGTATCCTGTGGGGCGTCTTGGGCGGCGGCATTGTGCCGGCGCGTTGGGTCTTTGCCGGTCTCGGCCTGTTCGCGGGTATCGCCGCGCTGTTGATCACCCAGTTCGATTTCACCTGGTCCCTAAACGGCATCATCGCCGTTGCGATTCTGTTCAATATTACCGCCGTCAGCTGGCACGGCATTCTGCTTTCCGAAACCGCCCGGCTTGCCCCTGAAGGTCAGGTGGGCGGGGTTACGGGCGGCGTCCTCTCATTTACCTCCATCGCCATGATGGTTTACCCGGCCCTTTATGGTTTGATCCTGGCTGTCACGGGCTCATATGAAATCGGATTTGCCTTGGCGGCGATCCCTTCATTCGCCGCCACGATTATCTTCCTGAACCCGACCTATCAAGGCTCCTGGTTCGGCTTTTGCATCGAGCTTGGTGCGCGCCTGTTTTCTCTCAAGGCGTTCGGCCAGCTGTCCTTGTTGTTGGCGCTGGGCGCCATCTTTGGCGTCCTGATCCAGACCCTGGTGCCCTATTGGGGTTAGTCAAACTCCACGAATTGGTCTATGGCGGCGCGGTCATAGCCTTTCGAGGCAACCAGCAATTGCTGGGTGTAACCGTGCTCGGGCGTTCCAGTGCGTAACTGCTCGGCGCTCATCTCTTCGATAAACGCGCCCCGGTTCATGACGGCGATGCGCCCGCATAAATGCGCCACGATGGCCAGGTCATGGCTGACCATGATGTAAGTGAGATTTCGCTCATGGCGCAGACGCGCGAGCAGATTAAGGATCTCTGCCTGTACGGAGACATCCAGCGCCGACGTCGGTTCATCCAGTAGGACAATCTTCGGATCCAGGATCAGGGCACGGGCGATGGCGATGCGCTGGCGCTGACCACCGGAAAGCTGGTGAGGATAGCGGAAGCGATAGGCAGGCCCCAATCCGACTTCGTCCAAGGCCTGCAGGATACGCCGTTCGCCGTCGTCCATTTGGTGGATCACCAATGGTTCCTTGAGGATGTCGTTGACCGTATGGCGCGGATGCAAGGAGCCGTAGGGATCCTGGAAGACCATCTGCAAATGCTTGTGAAAGGCTTTGTCGCGCTTCGCCGACAGCTCCTCACCGGCTACGGTCATCTTGCCGCGCCAGCCTGGGGTTAGCCCGGCAATAGCCCGCAAGACGGTAGACTTGCCTGACCCGGATTCGCCGACCAGACCGAAACTTTCCCCGGGCGCAACCGAGAAACTGACGTCGCGCACGGCCCTGACCCGTCGGCTGCCGCTGCCGAAGGTGATGTCTAGATTTTCGACCCTGATCATTCCGCCCCGCCTTGGCGTTGCAGCCAGCTATCCTGGCGTTCGAGGACGGGCAAGCTTTCCTGGCGGTGTTCGATATCCGGCAGGCAATTCAAAAGGCCCCTGGTATATGGATGCTCCGCCCGCTGCAGATCCTTCGCATCCAGTACCTCCATGATCTGCCCCCCATACATGACCAGAATGCGGTCGCAGAAAGAGGAAACCAGGTGCAAATCGTGGCTGATGAAAATCAGGCCCATGCCTCTTCCGCGCACCATATCGTCCAGGATGGCCAGCACCTGTAGCTGCACTGTCACGTCCAGGGCCGAGGTGGGTTCGTCGGCGATAATCAGGTCTGGGCCGGGGATCAGCATCATGGCGATCATGATGCGCTGCCCCATGCCGCCCGAAACCTGGTGAGGATAGAGGCCGTAGACCTTCTCCGGCTCGCGGATGCGTACCGTGGCCAGCATCTCCAGGGCTCGTTCCTTGGCTTCCCGCTTGGAAGCGCCAGTGTGGACGCGATAGGCCTCGGCGATTTGCCAGCCAACGGTCATCACCGGGTTCAGGGAATAGCGCGGATCCTGCATGATCATGGAGATACGCTGGCCGCGGATTTTTCGCATTGTCCGGGCCGGTGCTTCGCGTAAATCGATGCCGCCGAAGTCGATGCGGTCGGCGCTGACCCGGCCCGGCGTCAAGCCAAGGATCGCGCGCCCGGTCTGGGATTTACCTGAGCCGGATTCGCCCACAATACCTAGTCGTTCCTGGCCCACCTCGAAACTGACGCCGCGCACGGCCTCGACCACGCCTTTCGGCGTGTCGAAACTGACCGAAAGGTTCTCGACACTGAGCAGGGCGGGGGCCATCACGACGATCCACCGCTGCGGGGGTCGAGGACATCGCGCAAGCCGTCGCCCAGCAGGTTGAAGCCCATTGAGACGACCAGGATCGCGATGCCGGGTATGGTCGCCACCCACCATTGATCCAACATGTATTGCCGTCCTGTGGAGATCATCGCGCCCCATTCCGGCAGCGGCGGCTGGGCGCCGAGGCCCAGGAAACCGAGGCCGGCGGCTGTCAAGATGATGCCAGCCATGTCCAATGTCAGTCGCACGATGACTGAGGACAGGCAGAGCGGGGTGACGTGATGAAGGATGATCCGTGTCGTGGAGGCACCTTGCACGCGGGCGGCCAGGATATGTTCGGCGTTGCGGATGGTCAGCGTCTCCGCCCGGGCGATGCGGGCAAAGGGCGACCAGGTGGTAAGCGCAATGGCCAGAACCGCATTCTCCAGCCCCGGGCCCAGCACGGCGACAAAGGCGAGGGCCAGGATCAGCCGCGGGAAAGCCAGGAAGATATCGGTGATGCGCATGAGTACGATATCGACCCAGCCGCCCACATACCCCGCTACCGTACCCACCAGCAGCCCAATGGGGACAACGATGATGCCGACCAGGCCAACGATATAGAGGGTAATCCGCGCGCCCCAGACGATGCGGTCATAGATATCGCGACCCAATTCGTCGGTGCCGAACCAGTGTTCCGCGCTGGGCGGTTGCAGGCGCTGGGCAAGAGCCTGTTCCGTGCCATCACCGCCGGTCAGCAACGGCGCCGCCGCCGCCATCAGCACCAGCGCGACGATGATGCCAAGGCCCAGCATTGCGATGGGATTGGCGGCAAAGGCCAGCCAGGCCAGGTACATGCGCTGGCAGCGCGCCTGGGCCACGGACCGCGGCGTCTCGGAAAGCAGCCAATCCTTCAGTCCCGCTTGGCTATTGGCTGGCTGGCTGCTCATTCGTGTGCCCTCGGATCGACGATGCGGTAAAGGATATCGGAGAACACATTGATGCCCACGAAACAGATCCCCACCACCACTGTGCCGCCGATGACCGCGTTCATATCGGCATTGAACAGAGACGTGGTGATGTATTGACCAATGCCGGGCCAGGCAAAGATGGTTTCGGTCAGGACACTGCCTTCCAACAGCGAGGCATAGGTCAGGCCGATAATGGTGATCAGCTGCACCAGGACATTGCGAAAGGCGTGCTTCCAAATTACGGCGCCTTCCGAAAGGCCTTTTACCCGCGCCGTCAGCACATATTCCTGATTCAACTGATCCAACATGAAGCTGCGGGTCATCCGGGCGATATAGGCCAGGGCATAAGTGGCCAGCATGGCGGCCGGCAAAACCAGGTGATGCAGGGCGTTCCAGAAGATTTCCCATTCCCCCTGCATGGCGGAATCGATCAGGATGACACCGGTGCGCGCCTCGACGATGCCGTCATAATAGACCTCGATCCGCCCCGGGCCGGGCAGCCAGCCCAGGCCGGCATAGAAGATCAGCAGCGCCACCATGCCGAGCCAGAATATGGGCACGGAATAGCCGAACAGCCCGATGACGCGGATCACATGATCCACCAGCTTGCCCTGGTTGACGGCGGCGAGCACGCCCATGGGAATGCCCAGGAATACACCGAAAAAGGTGGCCACGGTGGCCAGTTCAAGGGTGGCTGGAAAGAAACGGATGATGTCCTCCAGCACCGGCCGCGTGGTCATGATGGAGGTGCCGAACTCGCCTTGCGCGATATTGCCAAGGTAAATCAGGTATTGCTGGATCAGCGGTTTGTCCAGACCAAGCTGCAGCCGGACGGCGTCATAGACCTCCTGGCTGGCACGGTCGCCGACGATGGCCAGGACTGGATCGGCTGGCATGACCCGGCCGATGATGAAAGTGATCGCAGTCAGGCCAACGAATGTCAAAATGATGCTGAAGCCATGCTTGGCGATGGCCAATAGGCGTGGCGGCAGGAGGGGGGGCTTGCCCTCTCCCGCCGCCTCGAGGGACGTATCGTTATCGATCGTGTCTTGCGACACTACTTGGTGATGGTGCGGTAGAACACCAGGTCAAAGTTGGCACCGGAGACGAAGTTCTTCACATTCTTCCGGGATGCCACCTGTTCGCTCTTTTGAAACATCACCGTAAAGGGGCCGTCCATCTGCACTTTGCGTTGCAGTTCCATATAAAGCTGCTCCCGCTTCGCCAGGTCCAATTCTTTGGCTGCGCCTTCCGTCATGGCATTGATGGCCGGGTTTTCCCAGCTCGTGCGCCAGGCCAGCTTACCTGTCAGCTTCGCTTCCATGCGGTTATCCGGATTGTGGGCGAAGGCGTCGGCATTGGAGTGCGGATCCACATAGTCCGGGGACCATTGCGCCACGATCAACTGATGCTTCCGCGCCCTGTATTTCGGCCACAGGGTCTTGCCCTCGGACAAAATGATCTGTGACTTCACACCGATTTTGGTGAGCGATGCCTGTACCGACTGGGCGATCTCGGGATAGGGGGACTTTTTCAAGGTGTCGATCACGATGGAGAAACCGTCCCCATGACCCGCCTCTGCCAGCAGGGCCTTGGCCTTGGCTAGGTCCATCTTGAACGGCGTCTCTTCTAGAGACCCCCACAAACCAGATGGCCAGAAGGCCTGGTGGATCTTGTACTGGCCGGCTAGGAAGGAGTTGGCCATGCCGCTGTAATCCACGACATAGCGGATCGCTTCGCGCACCTTGTCCTTGCCTAGAATGGGGTGGGCGTTGTTGGTAGCCATATAGATCAGCGCCGCCTTGGGGTAGTCACCGACCGCAATATCGGCGTTCCCGGCCAGGCCCTTGATCTGGTCCGGGGTTAGGTCGCGGGCCATATCCGCATCACCCTTTTCCACCATCAGGCGTTGTCCGGCGGGTTCGGGCACATGGCGCATGACCACCCGTTTCATAGCCGGGGCGCCGTGGCGGTAGCCGCCGTGCGCAGCCAGGGAGACAATCTCGTTCGCCTTCCAGGTCTGCAGCTTGTAGGGGCCGGATCCGGCGGAATGGTTTTTCAGCCAGCTATAGCCGAAATCCCCGTCCTTGGCGTGTTTCATGACCACCTTCTTGTCCACCACGGAACCGACGCCGGCGGAGAGCGCATTCAACAGCAGGCCGGGCGAGAAATCCGCGGCCATGGTGACGGAAACATGCATGGCATCCAGCGGCTTGATCAGGCCGTCCACATTGTCCTTGTTCCAGCCGAATTGGGTCAGGATAAATGATGGGGTCTTCTTCAATTTCACCACGCGGCGCAGGGAGAATGCCACGTCATCGGCTGTCACCGCGTTACCGGAATGGAACTTCTGGCCGTCGCGCACTTTAAACACGATGGTCTTGCCGTCATCGGAAATTTTGTAGCTTTCGGCGACACCGCCGACCAATTGGCTCAGGTTCTCGGGCTCGAACATCATCACCCGGTCATAGACATTGGCGATCACCTCGCCGCCGGTGAATTCGAACACCTCTGCCGGGTCCAGCGTGATCAGATCATCGATATTCTTGGCCATGATCAGCATGTCCTTGGGGGTGCCGGCGTTGGCGGTCCCGGACATTGGCAGGGTCGCCGCGATCGCGACCGCGGCAGCGAGGGCCGTGCCCCTGAATGTCATGTTCATCGTCCTCTCCCTTGTTGCCCTGTTCTATGGCGCGGTCATTTGCCGTTATTGTCAGCCGCAACCGTCCCGCAAGCAAGCGCCGATCGCATCCAGGCCTGGCATCGGAAGCCGATCTGCCGCCGGTATCAATGAGCTCGGGCAAACAAGGCTGCGATCGCCCCAAGGCGGGTCGACCTTAATTTGGGCTATCGGGATGATTGTATGAACAGTTGCTTCTAGGCGGCGTCACGCCTAGAGGCGGGGGCTATTTTTCGCTTGTGCCAAACAGGCAACCTTGCAGGAATACGAGCATCGCGAGAGGCCAAAAAATGACGCATACAATCCAGTTGCGTAACCTCATGCCGTGGCAGACGGCCCTATATCTGACGCGCAGAAAACTGCTCCACAGTAGGCCAACAGCAAGGTATTCGACGATGTACTCTATGAACATTTGCTACCCCTAACAACGGGATAAATTTAGCATATGGCTTCTGCCCAGCCGATTTACACGGTGTCCAAAATGGACACCAATCATTGGTTGAATGCTAATTCATGACCAAGTCGCGGTGGATTTCCATCGTGTTGACGGCCAGGTCGGTAGCGTAATAGAGGCGGTCGTCGCGGCGCTCTACGTAGCGGCGCTCCATAAGTTCGCCCAAACGGCGAATGACCGACGATCGAGGCGTCCTGGTTGCCTGCGCCAGGGATGAGGCATTCATGCCGCCGTCTACTTCCAATCGTCTGGTAATCAGCGTTATCAAAAAACGGGCCAGAGCGGCGTCTGGAAACAACATGGTGTCGGCCTTGATGATCCGGCTCAACAGTTGCGCATAATCTTCCAGATCTTCCGTCACGATTCCCTCGACAGCGTGACCAGCTTTTCCACCTCGCCACGATTGTGCAGGGGCAGCGTGAGTTTCTGATAGACCGTGGGGTGGCCGGCAAGGCTACCATCGACGAAATGCGCCATCGGCTTGCCCAACTGCCGGGTCGCCAACAGCGACGGGCCAATAAGATCCCTGTAGCCGGCATCGGGAATATCGCCAAAACGCTTGCCGACAAAGGATTGATTGGCCAAGGCATCGAAGTCGGACGTGAAGGCCTGGATAATCCAGTCGTGTAGATCGTCGGGTTGCGTAATGTGTACAATCGTCGCCCGATGGGTCACAAAAGGTTGCAACGGCCGGTAACCGATGCGGCCCACGTCATATGTACCGCCGTCGGTGATTTCCTGCCACATGCCGTAGAGTTGCGCCAGATCAGCGCAAAGATCTGCGAACGCGATTTCCGTGCACTGCAACCATCTGCCTCCTGCCCGCAACCTAGCATGACGGAGGCTGCCTTTCATCTTCATCTGGTGTTGGCATTGTGCCCCGAATTGCCCGATTATGGGGCAGGGGGTGTAGGATGACGCAGCCAAATCTGCCGGCTTCGCGCGGCGATATCGCGAAATTGCAAAGCCGCCGCAAGCGGGACGCCTTCGAACGGGCCAAGACGGCGAAATGGTATCGCGGCAAACTCGATCACGTCGATCCGGACAAGCTGGACGACCCGGATGAATGGCGGAAAATCCCTATCCTGGACAAGGATACCCTGCGCCAATGGAGCCATGATGAATTCCTGGACCAAATCTGCATCGCCGACGGGACCCGGATCAGCGAATACTGGCGTTCGGGCGGCAGTACGGGCAAGCCGGTGTTCTATCCCCGCACATTCGAGGATGTGGATCAGGCGCTGATCTCCTGGGGCCGCTCGTTCGATTGCATCGGCATTTATCCGGGCGATCTGTGCCATATCTCCTTTCCCATCGGTATTCATCCCGCTGGCCAGATCTGGGCCCGTTCCGCGCATCAGGTGGGCGTGGGCATGAACTGGGTGGGTGCGGGCAATGCTGTGCCCTCCCGGGCGCAGTTGGAGCTGATCCAGACTCTGAAGCCGACGGTATTGATTTCCATGCCCGGCTTCGCCCTGCATCTGGCCAACTTGGCGGCGATGGAAGACATTGATCTGGCGGCGGGTAGTGTTCGCAAGATCGTCTGCTCGGCGGAGCCGCTGTCGGCCTCGAAGCGGGAGAAACTGACGCGTATGTGGGGGGCAGAGGTCTATGACGTCTTTGGCATGTCGGAGGCCGGCCTGATGGGTGCGGAAAGCCGGGCTCATGACGGCATTCATATTTGGTCGGATATGTATTTCGTCGAGGTGGTGGACCCCGAAACCGGCGAACAATTGCCCGACGGCGAGGCTGGTACTTTCTGTGTCACGCCGCTGGTCACCGGCAATGCGACGCCGTTCCTGCGCTGGAACTCAGGCGATATCGTGCGCTTTCACCAGCAGGGGCAATCCGACAACGTCCATGGCGCGTTGTTTCCCATCATCCAGCATGCCCACCGCACCACCGGATTCTTCAAACTGCGCGGGGTTAACATCAACCATGCGGAGTTCGAGGATTTCATGTTCCGCGACCCCGCAATCACCGACTTCCAGGGCGTCATGTCGACAGCGGACAGTGGCCTGGAGCAATTCACCGTGCGCATCGAAATCGGCCGTGGCCAGGAGGTAGAATCGGTCGTCGCTGATCTGATCGAGGCAATCCGATCTACTTTTGAGATCAGCGCGGAGATCGAAGTTCTGGAGCGGGGGACATTGGCCAAGGATTTCGAGAAATTCCTGAAAGCCGTGCGTTTCGTGGACGAGCGCACTTAAGTCTCAATTTTAAGATTTGGCTCGGTTGCTACGTCGACGAAATTCCAGGGTTCCATTCGGCCTTCCCGAAAACGCACCCTCCCCTAAACCGGCGCCTCGGCCCGGGTGCAAATTCGGTAGAGCTCCCGCCGGACTTCGTCGCCGTGGTCGTGTACGGCGTAGTGCATGGTGCATCGGTTGTCCCACATGACCACATCGCCGTTGCTCCAATGATGGCGGTAGACGTGATCGGGCCGCGAGGAATGCTGGTGCAGCCAGTTGATGAGCGGGAAGCTTTCCGCCTCGGTCATGCCGTCAAAACGGCGGGCCGTGATGGCGGGCGGGCCAATGAACAGTGACTTGCGCCCCGTCTCCGGATGGGTGCGGATTACGGGATGCAGGCTGCTTTGCCGCTCGGTACTGTCCGACAGTCCGGCCAGGCTATCACCGTTGAACTCGATGCGCATGCCGTCCAGCATCCTCTGCATCCCGGGCGACAGGGTCTCGTAGGCCAGATACTGGTTCGACCACATGGTATCGCCGCCGACGGGAACTTCGATGGCCGAGAGCATGTTGATTGACGGCGGCGCGGGCAGGAACGGCGAGTCCGAGTGCCAGTTCTCGGTGACGGAATTTGACTTCCCGCGATTGAACAGTTGTGAGACGCCGTGGTGCCCCTCCACATATTCCAGGAAGCGGGTGGTGACCGGCTCGCCCCACCAGGCGGAAAATCGTTCAAACTCACCGATCGATAAATACTGCCCGGGGAACACCAGCATGCAGTTGGCGAGGAAGACCTCACGAAGCTGCGCGAACTGGTTTTCGTCCAATTGCCCCAATTTCAGGTCGGTGACGGACGCACCGATCGAGCCGCTCAATGGGCGTGCCCCGAAGCCATATTTTGATTTCGTTGCCGATGGCATCGTTCATTCCTCCCGGCGGGGTGATGGCATGCGCATCACCGCCATTAGGGTTCATTTTATGTCAGGCGCCGGGGTAGGGAGGCAAGTCCGGGCTGCCCTTGAGCCAAATCCGGGTTGAATGTTATTGAAGGCGCTATGGACCCGTGCCCTGCGTCTCTGCTTTCCCCCGACGAACGTGCCCATTTCGAGCGTGACGGCTACTTCATCGTGCCCGGTGCTCTGGATCGCGATCACGTGGCTGATCTGATGCCCCTGGCCGAGGAGATCGACAACCAGGGACGGGCGGCGGAGGGCGCGCCGCCGCTGGAGCGCATGAACCATTACGATGTCATCGGCCGCGACCCGCGCCTGTTGGCGTTGCTGGACTGGCCGGCCACGTTTCACAAGGTCTGGGGCCTGTTGGGCTGGAATATCCAGCTTTATCACACCCACCTGACGGTCAATCCCAGCCCGCCGGCCGGCAAGAGCGCTGAAAATAACGGCCTGGAATTGCGCTGGCACCAGGACAGCGGGCAACTGAACGGCGATCTGGAAACCTCGCCCCGGCCGCGCATCTCGCTGAAGATCGGCTATTTCCTCAGCGATACCTCTCTGACCGGGCGCGGCAATTTCTATGTCCTGCCCGGCAGTCATCTATCGGACGAGTTTCCGGGCGATGACCGCCAGGGTTTGCCGGCAGGGGCCGTGCCCGTTTGCGTCAGCCCAGGGGATGCGGTGTTCTTCGACCGCCGCCTGTGGCATTCGGGCAGCGCCAATTACTGGGGCGAGCCGCGCGTGGTGCTGTTCTATGGCTATTCCTATCGCTGGCTGCGGCCCCGTGACGATATGCAGGTGGCGCACTACCTCGATGATTGCAATCCCATACGCCGTCAGCTCTTGGGCGTCAGCCCCACCGGCGGGCGCGGCTATACCTCGCCGACGGAGGTGGATGTGCCGCTCAAGGCCTGGATCGAACAACATCACCCTGAGTACATTGACGCCCTTTGAGGGTGTTGTGCTCGTCGTAAGGAGCGGTGTTTTCCTTTCGCGCCCGGCTTGACAGGCCCTGATGCCGGTACGACCCTTCGAATCATGGCTGAGCAAGGAATATCGCGGATATGACCGCATCCGGATCCGGCGCCACGCCCTACAATCTGGCAACCTGGAAGCTGACGCCGGGACGGACGGTGCTGGTGGTGATCGACATGCAGAACGATTTCCTTCACCCCAACGGTTGGTACGCCCAATCGGGCATCGATATCTCCCATATGCAGGGGGCGATCGGGCCGGTTCGGGAACTGGTCCATTCGGCCCGGGAACAGGACGTGCCCGTGGTCTGGACCCAACACGGCTTCCGCGATAGCCGCGATGCCGGCGTTTTCGCCACCCTGCGGGACTTCATGAAAGACGGCGGCCTGCGCATCGGCACCTGGGGCTATGAGTTGATCGAGGAGATGGAGGTGCGGGCAGAGGACTGGCTGGTGGAGAAGAACCGCCTCAGCGCCTTTTTCGCCACCAACCTGGATCTGATCCTTCGCGGCCTGGAGGCCGATACGGTGCTGATCTGTGGCGTTCTGACCAACCAGTGCGTCAAGGCCACCGCTGTCGACGCCAATTTCCGCGACTACAGACCCATCGTGGTGGCCGAGGCCACGGGCACCACCCTGCCGCATCTGCATGACCCGGCTTTGGAGATGATTGCGGTGGGCATCGGCGAGACCCGCGGCCTGGACGATACCCTCAAGGACCTGAAGGGCCTTTCCAATCGCATCAACGAGGCCTAGGCGCAGGCGCCATCGTGCGCTAACATTATGTCAAATAATCCGGCCTTAACGAGGGCGAAGCGCGCCGGAGAGATCTGTCACAGTCATTCCCTGGTGCCTCGTGGGCGGAGCGCGACATCCGGTACGGTCAACGCGGCCGCCAACCGAGGTTCATGGAGAGCATTCCGATGCGCACGACCCTGCGAACGGGAGCGCTTCAATATGGTTTTACAGTCACATTCTCTTAATTCAGAAGACTGGGTGGCGCCGGTTTTACTCCTAATCGCGGCTATCGTCCTTGGTGCCTGCGTCAATCTTGAAATCGTCCCGAAAGACATCAAGGACACGACGACGGCGACCGTGATATGCAGCACGGGCGCCAAAGGGATCGTCGAAATTTCAGATCACACCGGCGACGGCACGGTGCATGCCGGTGCGCCCATCCGGGTGGACCCGCCCGATTACACGGCCACGACATATTACACGCCTGGCGCCACCAAAAAGTCCCGGGTTGATACAATTCATTGCAACTTCATTCCAGATAATGGCAACCGGGAGTCCGTCACTGCGGACGTGACGGTTCGTGAAAGCCATAAACCGAAAGTCATTGCCATCAATGCCCCGGCGCGAAGCTTGGTGGGCGTATACTTCAATTTCACAGTGGACCTTTGGGATGACGAGCCGCTCCCCGGGCGTGGCCATGCAAGCGGGATCGATGCGGTTCAGTCCCGGTCGCTGCAGTGGGTGCTGGAGGTATTGCCAAGAAACCGGGATCTATCGGGCAGGGCCCCGGGCCCTCCGGATGGCGCCAAGGGGCCGTTGGTGGAAACTCTGAGTTTCAGCGGCCGTTGCCTTGCCGCCGGACCCCAGACGCTCAATTTTATGGTTGTGGATGCCGCTGGTAATCTAAGCTTTTCCGCCAACCGTGTCGTCAATTGCGTTGCCGCCGAATAGCCCAATTCCGCCATGGTCCAAGACGCGCGGCTAGATACTCTTGCCGCCGTCGATGTCCAGGCTGATGCCGGTGACGAAGCCGCCTTCGTCCGAGGCCAGATACAGCATGGCGTTGGCCACGTCGACGGGTTCGGTCAGGCGGCGCATAGGGACTTCGGAAACCAGACGCTCCCGCTGCTTCTCCGTCAAAACATCCGTACCCATCACCGATTTGAAGAAGCCGGTTTCCGACGCCAGCGGGCAGACGCAATTGACGCGGATATTGTGCCGCGCCAGTTCCGCCGCCAGGCCCCTAGTCATGACCACTACGGCACCCTTGGCGCTGTTATAGGCGGTGCCCATGGGCCGGGGCGATTTGGCGCCGATGGAGGCTGTGTTGACGATGGCGCCGCCGCCCTGTTCGATCATTACCGGCACCGCGGCACGGACGCCGTAATAGACGCTTTTGGTGTTCAGGGCATAGATGCGGTCGTATTCATCCTCCGCCATCTCATGCATGAACACCGGCGGATGGCCGGCGCCGGCGTTGTTGATCAGCACATGCAACCTACCGAAGCACTCGACGGTGGCATCGACCATGGCCTGAACGGCGGCGCCATCCGTGACGTCCGTCTCAACGGCGATGGCTTCCCCGCCGCACTCCGTCACCAACTCCAACGTCCGCTCCAAACCGTCTGGATCGATGTCGGCGGCAACCACCTTGGCGCCTTCCTCGGCGAAGCGCCGGGCCGCCGCCGCCCCGAAACCCGAGGCCGCACCCGTGATCACCACAATCTTGTCTTCAAAGCGCATGGCTTCCCTCCCGTCGGTTATTCTGCCTTTGCCATCCTACACTAGTCGCCCTCGGGCGCACCGAATTGCGGGGCGATGCCATCACCGTCGCGGCCGCTGATGGTGGGCGTCTGTTCCCGGCCGTGGCGCGTTCGCACCTCGGGCGTCAGGATGCGGGCCAGATAGGCGCGCATCTCGGCCAGGTTCACCTTGCCATCCTGGTTACTGTCAGCCGCCCCCTTGGCGCCGGTTAGAAAGTGTTTCGTGAATAGCCCCTGCTGTGCCTCGTCGTCCCAATGAGCCACCTGGCCGCCTTGGGCCGCGGTAAGTAGCGTGATGTTGGTGGTGTACTGCGAGCGGGAGGAGACGTTCTGCCCCGCCGGCCGGGCCACCAGCATGCCCAGGGGCGTTTCACCGGAAAAGCCGGCCTCGATAACGATCATTACATGCCGGGCCGGCAGTTGGCGCAGGTTGGCGTAGAACAGGCCCAAGGGATAGGCGGTGAATTCCGCCAGGTTGGCGTCCCCGTCCGAGGGCAAGAGATAGGGCCGCCGGTCCCGCAGGCCGGGCGCGCCGTGGCCGGCATAGTAGATGATGACATCCGATTTCCCAGGCACCAGGGCCTTGGACAACTGCCCCTTCTGAGTATTGCCGTCGCCGAAGACGCCGATCAGGTCTTCCAGTTTGGCATCGCGTATTTCGATGACGTTGCCGGGGGAGAAGCCCAGGTCCTCGCGGACGAAATCCGCCATGGCAGCGGCGTCATTATGGGCATGGGGCAGGCTGGGAAATTCATCGCCATAGGCCTGGTTGCCGATGATCACCGCGATGCCGTGGGGGTTCCCGCCATTGGCCGCTGCCGGATCGCCGCAAAGGCAATGCGCCAGCAGGATCAACGGCGTCAGGATATGCGCCCAGGTTTTGTTCCGGCCAAGCCGTCCCATGCTGTCCTCCCGGAAATCATCATGCCGGGTGGCGGCGGGATGCCGCAAGGGGGCTGGAATGACGTAGACTGGCGCGGAGATAAGTCCGGAGGAAAGGCATTGGAACTGAACAACGACAATTGGGGCGCCCGCGCCCGGATCGGGCTATTCATCGTCGGCAGCGAGGCGGTGCCCGAGGCCGAATGGTGGGCCATGCTGCCGCCGGGTGTTTCTGTGCACGCGGCCAGGGTGACGGCATCGGCGCCCTGGGCCCGCTGGTGGGAGGGGCGAAGGGGCCTGGACCTGGCCGACGATTTGCTGCGCGGCTGTGCGCAGTTCGGGGCCATGCGCCTCTCAGTCGTGGTGATCGGCCATAGTTCCTCCAGCTTTGTCGGCGGCAAGGGCTGGGACGAGGTGTTGGTTGCCGACCTCGCCGCGCAGCTTGGTTCGGACGCCATCGTCACCACCAACGGCCTGGATACTCTGGCGGCCTTGGAACAGGCGGGCGTGAGGCGGCCTTATCTGGTGCTGCCACCCTGGTTCAACGGCGATACCGTGGCAGCCGGCCTGCGCTACTACACCGACCACGGCCGCGAACCGGCGGGCCATTGGCAATACGATCCCGGCCCGGACTGGCGTGATATGCCGCCGGGCGAGATGTACCCAGCGGGCCTGGGTTTCGCGCAGGAGGTGGAACCGCTGTACGAACAGATCAGGTCCAATTGCCCGGACGAGGCCGACGGCGTGTTGATCGCCGGTACCGGCTTTCGCTGTGTGGCGATCCTGGAGGCGCTGGAAGCCGAATTGCGCCGGCCCGTGATCTCCGCCAACCAGGCCAGCCTGTGGCATTGCCTGCGCCTGGCCGGCATCGAAGCGGACATCCCCGGCTACGGCAGCCTGTTGCGGCCGTGAGGGAAGGGGAGCCGTCTAGATGCCGACCTTCGCCACCCTGGGCCCATCGGGCAGCAACCACGAACTGGTGGCCCGGCGTTACCTGAATTTCCACGGGTTGGACGATGCCCGCATCGTTCTGGTGGACGGCTTTCAGGAGGCCCTGGAACTGATGGCGACCGGCCAGGCACAGCACATCATCCAGGCCGCCGTGCACCCGGAAACGGCGGCGACTGTCGCCATAGCCCATTTCCGCCATTCCATCCGTGTCATCGACACCTTCATCGCGCCCAGCCATCCATTAGCGATCCTGACCCGCCGGGAGGTCTCGCAGCCGCGCACCTTGGCCTTGCAGCCGGCGACCAGGGATTATGCGGACATTTCCCCTTGGGCCGAGATTATCGAGGAAACCTCCACCGCCACCATTGCCGCAGGCCTTCTGGCGGGACGCTATGACAGCGGCCTCACCTGGCGCCACCTGGCAGCCGAGCACCCCGGCAAATTTCGCATCGATACGGACATCGGTACCATCGACGACCCCTGGCTCGTCTATGGCCGCGAGGGGACGTGTAAGGACGACCTCCTGGCCTGGCGGGACAGCCCGGCAGGAAAGCGGTTTCGCGGTGAATGACGTTCCTATGCGGTGGCGGATCGCCTATTGCGCCGATATTGCATGCCGTTGCGAAGGGCGAAATGATTAGGTGTCGCTGATATCCGGATCAGTCGGACCCTAGGGGGCGGCAGCCGCCAGGGCCTCCCTCTGCGCCTCGTCGAAACCGACGGATACGCCAGCCCCGGATACGAAAACCGGCCGTTTCATGATGGCGGGATGCCGCACGATCAGCGCGACGAGAGCCTCGTCTTGGGCAGATTTCTGTTCATCGGATAACCCACGCCAGGTTGTCCCCCGGCGGTTGACCAGGGCGTCGGGACCAAGGGCGGCAAGCCACTCCCCCACCGTTTCGGCATCGACGGGCGATTTGCGAAAATCATGAAATTCGAAATCCATACCCTCCGCCTCCAGCCACTTCCGCGCCTTGCGACAAGTGTCGCAGTTCTGCAAACCAAATACCTTCAACGTCACCACCGATCCTCAAATTTCGTATATTTGCCGCCATTGAAGGTACCAGAATAGACCAATCACGATGGCGCGTGTCAGCCTCAATTTGCGAAGTGAGGCGCAAATATTATGGGTTGCGTTCCATTTGGCCCATTGAAATTAATATACAGTCCCCTCAGTCCCAAGGCCCTAAAAATCTTTTCATGGGTCTAAAAGCCTTAATTGAAAACCATTAATGGCTTGTCCTTATTATTTGTGTAGTCTGTTCAGATATAGGGAAAGTTAGTGTTGCCTAGCTACAAATCACGCAATAGGAGGTGGGGTATGGCTGGTACAGGGCGACGCCGGGGGCTCGTTTTGGAAGGCGGAGGGGCCAAAGGTTCCTATGCATTTGGTTGCCTGCTCGCATTCAAGGAACGAGGCGTAAAATTCGACGCAGTTTCTGGCACCTCTGTTGGAGCTTTGAATGGTCTGCTTTGGGCTACCGATAGTATTGAAAAGGAGCGGCGACTTTGGGAGGAATTGACTGAAAGGACGGTATTCGAGAGAACTGGGCACAAGATACTCTTGTATATTTTATTGTTGTATGGCTTTCATAGGAGTTTTTTGGAAGGTCTTGAGCACAGTTTCAACAGAGAAAAAATAGAGCTCGTTTCCAAGATTATCTACTTCATGGGAGATTTTGTGGCGTTCATTTTTTTTGTATATGTTATGGGTTATCTTTCATATTACTATAGATTTATGGGATTTCACAAATTATATTCTATAAATTCGACAATCTTGTTTCTTTGTGTAATTTTATATATTGTAATAGTTTTCAATTCTTACAAAATTTTTGACGAAAGGAAACCTAAATACAGAATTTTCTTCATATTATTTGGTTTTTTCGTGTTATCGATAAGTATTTATTCTGTTTATGGTATTGATAATATCCCCTTTAGTTTGTATTTTTGGGCGGGCGCTAGTGGTGCAATATTGTTATTCTATGTGGGGCACGCTGTAGCGTCGAGAGTTGTTTATTTTCGCAAGGGGCCGTTGGTTGATCTCGTGTCGCGGGTGTTGGATGCCGGGATTAAGATGCCTCTTTATGTTACATATGCGGAGACTCGGGACGTCTATGATCCTGACCGGCCAAATTGGAATATCGTCAGGGGGCGTAGTGGGAAAACGTACAGTTTTCTTCCAGTGAAAAGATACTTCCCGGTGTATCGGGCGGTTCAAGACAGCGATAACCAGTTGGCATTAAGTGCCATTATCGCGAGCGCGGCACTGCCATTCGGTATCACCAAATCTGTCGAAATCGAAGGTGTGCAATATGTTGACGGTGGCGTTGCCGACAACTGCCCTGTCTATCCACTGGTAGTTTGCGAAAGTTGTTCAGAGATTGTCGTAGTGAGGCTTTCTGACGAGCGATTTCAAGAAGGATGTGTCCAGAAGTATCTTGCCGAAACAGAACGCGGAGAGCGCGTAATGGAATTTCAGCCAGCTGAAACATCCTGGCAAACTTCCTACATTCAAGGTCATAACATCTATTTCACGAAGCCATATGTCGATGCTGATCCACCAAAACGCTTGCCTTGGAAAGATTTTTCCACCAAGGAGTTAAAAGTTCTAGAACTCGAACCTCAAATTGATCTCGGCGATTTATCTTCAGGCACTCTGAATTTTTCTGCTGAGTACGCGATGGCCAATATCCAGAAAGGTTACGAGAAAGCGCTGTCATTCATAGATGAGCACGGTTTGGCGGATCTTCACTAGTCGGGCGGCCATATCTAAATTCCGAATTTCCGGGGACGAAGTCGGTTTCCGGGGACAGCGGTTTCCGGGGACAGTATATTGATTTTCGTACCCGTCCCGTTGGCGACGGCTCAACTTGCCTGCCCTGACAGAGCGCAATGCGGCAACACGTACCACTCCTTGTTTCGAAGAACGGTCATGTGTCCGCGTTCCCTGCGGTTCAACCGACCGACCTAAGTCCGCCCCGTCTCCTCATTTACGTCCGCCAGCACATCGTCGGGAATATCGTCGAACGAGGCATAGTTCAGGGCGTAGAGGCGGGCGTAGAGGCCGCTGGCGGCGATCAGGGCGTCGTGGGTGCCGGTTTCGACGATACGGCCGTTCTGCAGGACGATAATGCGGTCGGCGCCGCGCACGGTGGCCAGGCGGTGGGCGATGACGATGCCGGTACGGCCTTGCAGCAGGCGGCGGAGGGCGATCTGGATCTGACGCTCGGTATAGCTGTCGATGTTGGCGGTGGCCTCGTCCAGGATCAAAATCCGGGCATCGGCCACCAGGGCCCGGGCGAAGGAGAGGAGCTGACGCTGGCCCAATGACAGGTTCCGACCCCCCTGCTCCAGCACCGTGTCATAGCCGTGGGGCAGGGCAGCGATGAAATCATGGGCGCCCACCACCATCGCCGCCCGCTCCACATCTTCACGATTGGCCCCGGTGGTGCGATAGCGGATGTTTTCGAAAACACTGCCCGTAAAGAGGAACGGATCCTGCAGCACCATGGCGATATGACGGCCCAGGGCGGCCTTGGCGTGGTCGCGCACATCCACGCCGTCGATCCTGACCGCCCCCTCCCAGACCTCGTAGAAGCGGTGCAGCAGCGCGGTGATGGAGGTCTTGCCGCTGCCGGTGGGTCCCACCAGAGCCACGGTCTCCCCCGGCTTGACTGTGAAATTGATGTCGTTCAACACCGGCTGGCCCTGAACATAGCCGAAGGTCACGTTCTCGAAGGTGATCTCGCCCGCCACCGTTTCCGGATCCACGGCGTCTGGTTTGTCGGCGATGCGGATGGGCACCTCCAAAACCTCGAAGATGCGCTGACCACTGGCCATGGCCCGCTGCATGACACTGTATTGGATGGTCAGCGAGCGGATCGGATCGAAGAAGCGCTGCACATAGAACAAAAACGCCACCATGACGCCCACATCCAGGGCATCGTCCAGCACCATGGCGCCGCCCACCACGACGACGATGCCCATTGCGGCGCCGGTCAGGGTGTCGACAATTGGGATCATGGCCTGGGCGAACTTGGCCGAGCGCAGATGGGAGCGGAGATTGGTGCGGGCCTTCTCGGTATAAAGCTCGAAATTCACCGCCTCCCGCCCCAGGCCCTGCACGGTGCGCACCGCATGGATGCCCTCGGCCAGGGCGCCGTTGGCCGACGAATTCGTCTCCCGCGCCGTGCGGAAGGCGATGCGGGCGCGGGGCAGCCAGACAAGGCGCACGAACAACAGCACCGGCACAACAGATAGAGTCAGAAGCCCGAGCCAGAAATCCAGTACCAGCATAATGACGATGATGCCGACCAGGAGCACCAGATCGCCGATGGCGGTGATGGAGTTCTCCAGAAATTCCTGCAGCGAGTTCACATCGCCCTGCAGGCGGGACATCATGCGACCGATCTCGGTCCGGTCCATGAACGACAGGCCGACGCTTTGCAGATGCACGAACATGGCCCGGCGCAGATCGAAGATGGCGTTCTCGCCCGTCAGGCCTACCAACAGATCCTGCAAATAGCTGACGCCGTAGTTGACCAGGATGACCAGACCAAAGACGGCGATGGCGAACAGCAGCATGGCCTCGCCGCCGCCTACCGCACCTTTTGCGACCAGCGCCTCGTCGATGGCATAGCGGATCACCAGGGGAATGGCCAGTTGCGCGCCGGTGAAGACCAGGACCGAGAACAGGGCGATATAGATGCGGTGCTTATAGGGCACCAGATAGGTGAAGAAGCGGCGGATCACCTTGCCGTTGGATCTCACGTTCCAGTTTCTCCGCGTCACCTTGCCGTCGAAGGCGGCGCCGAACATCTCCTCGTCATGGCTGATCTGGCTGCCCACCACCGCCCGCGGCGGCCGCCCGTTCTTGCCGGCGTTTTGGCTGACCGTGCTCATTGCGCGGCGTCCTCACCTAGATCATCCGGCACGTCTTCCCGGCTCTGCAGGGCGAACAGGGCTGCATAGCGGCCACCTTTTTCGATCAGGCTGTCATGATCGCCCCGTTCCACGATGCGGCCCTCTTCGAGGAAGATGATCTCGTCCGCATGGCGCAGGGCCCCCAGACGGTGGGAGATGATGATAGTGGCGCAGTTGGCGGTATGTTCGGCCAGGGCGGCGCGGATGCGGCGCTCGGTCTCGGCATCAATGGCGGCGGTGGAATCGTCGAATACCAGGACAGCCGCGTCCAGCATGGCGGCCCGGGCGATGGCCACCCGCTGTTTCTGACCGCCCGACAGGGACACCCCGCGCTCGCCCACCAGGGTGCCATAACCTTCCGGCAGGTTGCCCACGAAACCATCGATCTGGGCCGTCGAGGCCGCGCCCTGCACCATGGCGTCGTCGGCCCAGGGGTCGCCATAGGCGATGTTGTTTTCCAGGGACGTGGTGAAAAGGAAACTGTCCTGCTGCACCACGCGCATGGCCTGGCGCAGGGAGCCGAGGGTCACCTCGCGGATATCGGTGCCGTCCACGGTAATGCGGCCGCTGCTGGGGTCGTAGTAGCGGGGCAGCAGGTTGGCGATGGTGGACTTGCCGCTGCCGGGCGGCCCGACGATGCCCAGGGTCTTGCCGCGGCGCGTGGTGAAGGAGACATCGTGCAGTACAGGCGGTGCGCTGCTTTCATCGATGCTGCCGTCATCATAGGCGAAGGAGACGTTCTCAAAACGCACCGTGCCCTCCGTCACCTGCAAGGGTTCGGCGCCGGGTACATCGCTGATCGCCGGCTCCAAATCCAGCACCGCGAACAGGCGCCCGCCGCAGGTGGAGGCCCGGGCGATGGAATTGACCAGCAGGCCCAGTTGCCGAACCGGTTGCTGCAAAATGGTGATGAAGGTCAGGAACACGGTCAAATCGCCCACCGTCATGGCGCCTTCAAGCACCCGCAGGCCACCGACCCACAGCACCAGCCCCATGGCGATGAAATAGGCGAAGGTCATTTGCGAGGTAGAGGCGGCGCGGGTCTTTATGCGCTCATCAGCGATGGCCATGGCATCGTCGGAAGCCACGTCATACTTGCCGATCTCAAAGGGCTCGGCGCCAAAGGCCCGGACCACGCGGATGCCGGTCAGGTTCTCGTCCATGATCTGGCTCAGCCGGCCCATGCGCTCTTGCAGGGCCAGCCACAGGGCCCGCAGGCGCAGCCGCGCGGTGGAGGAACGCCAGGCCACGAAGGGCACGAAAGAGAAACTCAAGATGCCCAGCAGCAGATCGGCGGAGAGCAATAAGTACGCGCCCGCCCCGATCAGGTTCACCAGCAGGACCAGGCGCAACAGGCCCGTGTTGACGAACATGCGCACGCCTTCCAGATCCAGCATGCCGCGGGTGATCAATTCGCCGGTATGTACCTTGTCATGGAACGAGAAGCTGAGGCTTTGCAGTTTTCGGTAGAACAACAGGCGCAGATCGAAGGCGATCATGTGCCCGATGGCCTCGCCGCCGTAGTTGTGGGCCAGGGTAAAGGCGCCGCGCAGGATCGAGGCGATGAGCAGCAACATTGCGGCCTGAAACAGGGCTTCTTGGGCTACGTCGGCGGCGATGGCGGCGTTATCCAGCAGGCCCAGGGCATTGTCCACCGCATCGCCCAACAGACTGGGGATCATCAACTGGAACAGTGCTGCGGCGATGGTGGCGCCCACCGCAAGGCTCAGGCGCAGGCGGTAACGCAGCACCAGTTTGGTGATCCGCCACAGCACTTTGGCGTCCTGGCCAAAGGTGTATTCCCCTGGCTCCGCCATGCCCCGGTAGGCCTGCTGGCGCAGGGTAACGGGCCGTCCAGACAACCGATCCGTTCTGTCCGCCTGTGCTTCGGCCATCCGTCCCCATCAGCCTTCGTGGAAAAGCCGCCCGTTCGCCCCGCGCCGATGAAATGAACCGGACACATGGACGCCGCGGCGAGGCCCGATCCCGGGCCCCTGCTGGCTTATTTGAATCGTTTATTATGCTAGCACATCGGCGAATTTTCGGCGAATGCGCCAACCAGATGCGCCCTATTTTGCGCCTTCCCACCATGGATCGGGGAAGCGCGGCGCGTGGGGATCGGTGATCTGACCGATCCGCGGGGCCAAAACTTCCACGTTGTTCTCAGCCGCCGACGCCAAGGTGCGGATAATGGGTTCGTCCCAGGCATGGAAGGCCATGTTGAAGGTCGCCCAATGGACGGGCAATAATTGCTGCGCCTGTACATCCAGATGCGCCCGGATAGAGTTCTCCGGGATCATGTGGATGTCCCTCCAGTAGGCGCCTGGCCCATAGGAACCAACCTTGATAATGCTCAGGTCGAAGGGGCCCAGGCGGTCGCCGATCTCCTTGAAATGGCTCCCGTATCCCGTATCACCGCTGTAATAGACCCGGTGCGCCGGCCCCAGGATCGACCAGGAGGCCCACAAAGTGGCCTTTTGATCAAAGATCTGTCGGCCGGAATAGTGCCGCGTCGGCGTACACATGATGACCAGCCTGCCCATTGATCGATATTCCCACCAGTCCAGCTCCACGATCAATTCGGCTGGAATCTCCCAAGCCTCGAGATGGGCGCCAACGCCTAAGGGGACGAAGATCAATGTCCCCTTTGCTGCCAGGTGTTTGATGGTAGCCATGTCCAAGTGATCGTAGTGATCATGGGAAATCACGACGGCATCAATCTTGGGCAAGTCCTCAAGCGCAATGGGCGGGGGATGGAAGCGCTTCGGCCCCAAACCCCGGACTGGCGATGCATAATCGGAAAACACCGGATCGACCAGCAGCCGAACGCCATCAACCTCGAGATAGACGCTGGCATGTCCCAGCCAGGCCAAGCGCAATCCCGGCTCCTTCGGTGGCGGTAAATCATCTGCGGATAGTTTTACGACAGGAATGGACCAAGGCGGCTCGCGGACCTGATCGCCCGTGACCTGTTCCACCAGATAGTCCCAATAAAGACCAACGGTCGGTGGCGCCTGCGGGTCCGTGTTGAAAAAGCGGCCGTCGCTGAAATGCCCGGACGCCTCGGCCCGTTGCAAACGCTCACCTTTGACATCACCGCCAAAGACGGCACAGCCCTGCAGAGCACCGAATCCCGTTCCGGCCAACACGCAAATAATGGCGACTAGCCAGACCAGGCCGCGGCGGAGCCTGCCTCTCTTGGCCATTCAACCGGCCGTTTTCACCTACCGCATGGCGGAGAGACTGACGATCAAGGCGTCGTTCTTTTGCCGGATGGCGGTGGCGATCTTGTGCGCCAGGTCCTGCTCTGCGTCGCCGCAGTCGTTGCAGGCGTCCACCGCCCGATGCTGACCCTCCAGCATGCCACGGATCACCGCCGCCTTGATGATCAATTCAATATCGTCCGTTTGTTCCTTGCTAAGGGACGGATCCAGCTTGCCGACGGCTTCGTCCACTATGGCCTTGATTTTTTCCATGGACTTCTTCCTGCAATCTCAAAAAAGCCTGCAATTTCAGGCCGATCGTAGCCATGAATCACGGATATTGGAACCGCCTAGAGGTTGCCTAAGGCGATTTTCGAGAAAAATTCCGACTACCGGCGAAAATTCCGCCCTGGCGGCGACATAGACCCCACTCATTGGAACAGAATAGAGGGGCTGCAAGATGCAACGGGATATTCAGCGGGATATTCAGCGGGATATTCGGCGGATCGCATTGACGCGGGGCCGGCTCGCCGTGTTGGCACTTGGCGCTGCACTTTTGGCGGCGGCCTGCAATCCCGTCACGACCGCGCAACAGAAGGAGGGCATCGGTTTCCGACAGGCCCGCTTCGCCGAGATTTCCGCCATGCGGACCTATCGCCAATGCCGCGACGATGCCCTGGCACTGGATCGCCAGGCTCGGGCCGAAAGCTCGCCGGCGCGTTACCTGGCGGCCGCTAGACTGCTGGAAAAATGCGAAGCGGAAGTTGGGACCGAGGCGGCTGGCCTTGCCGTGGACGAGCGTATGCGGGCCTACGCCCTGGCCATTCAGGACCATTTCAAGGGCGGCGACGTGGCCCGGGCCCAGGCCGGCCTGAAAACCTTCAAGGCGAATTTCCCCGGCGCGGATCTCTACTATCCTGACGGCTCTTCCTTCATCGAGAGCATGGAAATCCTGCTGGGTCTGCGCGACCGGACGGCAACAGGTGAATTTTCGCTCGCCAACGTCTCGGCGGAATTGAAGTCGGAACTGCGCCGTATGCGCTATTGGAGCCGGAATTAGGAGGGCGGGCGCATGGCGATGAAATCAAATCAATGTCTGGTCCTGGGTTCCGCCCTGGCGCTCGCCTTGGTCATGACCGCACCGGCGGTTTCGAAAGTGACGGACGTCCCCAGCTGGCAGCCGGTGGCCAGCGAAAAACTGATCAAGCTGCCGGCCAATTATCTGAAGAAATCCCTGGACCATGACTTCGCCCAGTCGGCCCTTTCGGCCGCCATCCAGGATACGGACGGGGAAATCGGCCTCAAAGGCCAGACCCTGGAGGATTTGCGTGCCGCGATCGATCAGGCGGACGGAGAATTGGCGGTGGAGCTGCGCCACCAGTTCCTGGCCCAGAAACGCGAGTTCATCAACTTAATGAAACGCAAATCGGATTTGCGCCGCAAACACATGGACACCAAGCAACGCACCCTGGAACGGCTGTTGAAGAAGTTAGGTGAGGAGAAAGGCGCCATGACGCCGGCCCGCGTACAACTGGTAGCCCGGCAGAAACAGGCCCGGGAACGTTTCCAGGGCTCCCTGGCCAAGGTTGATTTGGCCGTACTTGCCGCCTCGAACGTGCCGGACAGCAAGTATGCTCAGGAATATGCCGCCAACATGGGCGCCGTGGAGCAACTCGTGGCCGCTATCCGTAGCCATCCCATGAATTCACAGGCGCGAACACAAGGCAACCCGGCCACCAAGGGCGATTTCATCCGCCAAATGCTGGCCGACACCCAGGCCGCGGTGGCGATCCTGGAGCAGGAGGAGAACATCCTCGGCTACATGGCAAAACTGGTTGCTCTGGATGCCATGGCGCTTTCGGAACAGGTGATGGATGCGGAACTGGTCGACAGCGACATCCCGGCCTCCTCCTCGCCCGCAGACGCCGTCAAATTCTTCGTCAATTGATGCTCTCAAGGAAAAGGAGCCCAACCATGAAATCAAGGCTGAAAATGGCGATTTCCGCTGCCGCCTTGTTGGCCGCGGTCGCCCTTGCCGCCCCGGTCCAAGCCGACACCCTGGCCAATATGGAGCGGGAGCGGGCGCTCTTGATCGAGACCATGCTGGACAGCGGCATCACGCCCGCCGAACGTCAGGTGCGCATGGAGGCCGGGCAGCGGCGTCTCTTGGATTTGGAGCGCATGGTGCTGCGTGACGACAAGCTGGTGGGCCGCAATACGCCGCACATCCGCCGCGCCTTCGCCAACTATGATCTGACATTTCTGGTGCACGCCTCGGCAGAGAAGAACCGTACCATGGCCGATACCTGGCTGGCGCAGCTTGGCCTTTCGACCCAGAGCTTGATGTCGGCCAAACGCGGACGGCGCTGATATGTCTGGCGTCATCGCCCTTGCCAACGGCGGCTCACGCGCCTTGAGCTATTTTCTCGGCGCCTTGGTCCTGGTCCTGGCCGTGGCGCTGGCGATGGGGGCGCCGGAACCGAACCAGATCCTGGCCTGGGCGGCCAAGGTTCTGGGCGGCGTCTTCATCGCGCTTCTGATGCTTCTCATCCTGCTCTCGCTCTATTGCTGGCAGCGCCTTTTGGATCGGACTCTGGCGCCTTCGAAGCGCCAAGCCTGGCACGAGGCGGGACTGCATGCAGCCAACGGCATTGCCACTCTGGCCCTGACGTACACCTTGTTCGGCATCAGCCTCGGCATCGGCGGTCTGGCCGGACAGGAATTGACGCCCGCCACTGTGCAGGAGGTGATCCGCGGCCTGACAGAGCGTTTCAGCCTGGCCTTCATGACCACGGTCATCGGGCTGCCCACTTCGGCCTTGTTGCGCGCGTTGTTGTCCATCAGCGCCGCCTGGGTGGAAGCAAAATCAACGGCGACCCTACAAACGGCGAAAGGAGTGATGCCATGCGGTTCCTGATTTTCAACATCGTTGTTGTGGGGGCTTTGTTCTACCTGTTCGCCGGCGGCCGGCTTTCCAACGATGGCGGAAACGATGGCGTGCTGCAGCGAGCGGCCGCGGCCATCGAAACCTCCGTACGGTCCGGGCGCCAGGCCACGGCCGCTGTGATCGACAAAGTGACGGCGAAGGGTGCGCAAACTCCTTTGCCGCCAAATTTGCAAACGCCGGCTATCGAAACACCAACGCCCACAGTTCCCGAGATCGAAGTTCCGGAGCAAAAGGCGGTGCCGCCGATCCCGCTCGAGACAGCCAAGAGCAAGCCACGCCTGACCGCGCCAGACCTGAATGATCCAACGGTAAAGGATCCGTCGGTGAAGAGACGCAGGGCTGAGGTGCTGGCGGAGGGACCCATTGCCGGCGCCACGTCAGAGCCGAAGTTCATGACGTCCAGCCAACGGCGGCGGGAACTGCATGCGCTTTCGGAGGAGATGGAACTGCTGTTCGCCGGCACCCGTGCCCGTTAAGCCATGGCGCGGGGCATGGCCATCGGTGGGTTGTCCGTGCTGGTCTCGGCGCTGCTGGCGACGTTCCTATTGAGCCATAGCAAACCAGTCCGACCGGAACCGCCCAAAGCGACCGACCGGAAACCTCCAGCACACGCTCTGGAAGATATCCGGCCACGCGCTGTGCGATTGCCCCCGCCGCCATCGCATGAGATGGCACCTCCCATGCAACTGCGAAAGGTCCTGCAGCCACGGCAAATCGAACAACCTAATGGCGCGGCCGAAATATCACCGTTGAAACCGTCGATACCGCCCATTGCCAAGGCACCGCCGCCATTGCCGAGCCCGGCCGCGCCCCGTCCGCCGAAGCCGGAACCCACACCGGCAAAGGTTATGGACCTTGAGGCGGGTTCGGCGAAGGAATTGGTGGCACGGGGCCGAATGTTGCTGCATCTGTTGGAACATGGCCAGGGACCGGCCATCGAGCTGGCCTGGCCCGACAATGCCAATGCCCGTTCCAGGCTTTATCGTCGTTTTCGCGACTGTCTTGGCATGCAGGTGGCGTTGCGGCAGGGAAACGGAGATCTATTCACCACCGAGGGTCCACCTGGACGTGCCTGGCGGCCCAACCCCGATCAATACAGCAGCTTTGCCCGGCAGCCATCCGGGCGTTTGGTTGCGGCGGAACAAGATGATTTGCGAACGATCGCCCGGCGTCATGGTATGCCTCCCAGTGCCCCGGCGATGCGCATCTTTCCGCGCCGGGTGGACGCCCGGCTGTTGGCCGGTCTGGATCGTTTACTGGCGGGCGGATACGCAAAATCGGCATCCATCCGGGGCCGCTATCACCTGGACGGCGGCCGCATTCTGATCCTAGACATCCGGATCGACGACCGGGCGGTACCGGGCCGTGTCGATTTGGGTGCCAGCTGCCGGCGGAGCTAGCCATGGCCTGGCGCCTGACCTCGGTTATGTTGTTGCTGTCTTCATTCGCCGTTGATGCCCAGGCCGAAACGGCCGGTCCCACGGATGCGTTTTATTCTGATCCGCCGCAATGCGTCGTGGTGCTGGCAGGTCCGGCAAAGGCCGGCATCGCGGCAGGCGATCGTATTGCCGCTGCCTTGGCCCGGCAGTTGAGCGGCCGGGTTGCAAAGGTCATCCACCCTTTGCAGCGGCGCCGGATGGAGCGTGAACTGGCGGTGGATCTAGATCATCCCGATGATGCCCGGCACTTCGCCGCGGCTGCAAATTGCCCGGCCTATTTGCGCTGGCAGGTACTTGACGCTGGTTTCGATCAGACTCCTGTATGGTCGCGAAAGCACCTTCTGATCGGCGCGGAACTCATCCGGGCCGCTGACGGCGCCATACTATGGCGGGCCCAGTCTGCCGCCGCTCGCAGCTCCGGCGATGTGCCCCTCTCTGTGTTTTCGCTGCCTTTGGCCTTGGTGCGTTCGACGACGTTTCAAAACGACGATGACGCTGTGGCTTCCTTGCTAGATGACCTGGCCCGCCGATTGTTGGCGACACTTCCCGATGTGCGATAGTGGCCAACTATTCCCTGGGCATGAGCGGAAAGGCGCTTAAGACGTCCGGCAAATGCGCCGGCGGCGCCGGGGTCAGGTCTGCGGGAGACAATTCGGAAAGAGAGGTCTTACCCATCAATCCCATGGCGATATGCATCTCCTCAGCCAAAAGGTCGATGGCCCGTGTTAGACCCTCTTCGCCGGCCGCGCCCAGACCCATGGCGGTCAACCGGCCCAGACCCACCAGGTCGGCGCCCAATGCCAGTGCCTTGACGACGTCGGTGCCGCGGAGAAATCCGCCATCCACAATCACGGCCGCCCGGCCCTTGATGGCGTCCACAATCTCTGGCAGGACAGCCAGGCTGCCTTGGGCTTGGTCCAGTTGTCGGCCCCCATGGTTCGAGACCCAAATCCCGTCCACGCCCAGGTCGCAGGCCTTATCCGCATCTTCCGCCGTCATGATGCCCTTGATCAGCAAGGGGATGTCGTGGCTGGCCTTGAACCGCTCTACATCCGCCCAGTTCAAAGATGCCTGGAAGTCCTGACCCCCGGCGCTGCGCCGCCATGGTTTGACGAAGCGATTGACGATGTCCCGTTCCCGCCGGCTATACACGGCGACATCCACGGTCAGACAAAAAGCCGTGTAGCCGGCCGCCACGGCACGACGCGCATGGTCGTCAACCCAGGCGGCGTCGCCGCGCACATAAAGCTGAAAAATCTTCGGGCCCGTTGCGGCTTCCGCGGTGGCTTCCAGGCCGGGCGCGGAAACGGAACTCAAGGTGGTCATCATGCCGTGGCGCGCGGCAGCCCGCGCCGCCGCCGCGCCGCCCTCGGGATCAAAAGATTCCAGCGAGCCAATGGGCGCGAAGGTCAGGGGCAGTTCAAGTTCGGCGTTAAGGAAGCGGCTTGAAAGATCGATCTCCCGGACGTCCCGCAGCATGCGTGGACGCAGGGCCAGACTATCAATGGCCAGGCGGTTGCGCCTGGCCGTGGTTTCGGTTTCCGTGGCACCGCGAAGATAGTCCCAGATGTTCCGCGGCAGCCGGGCGCGGGCCTCCTCCGCAATTTCGTGCAGGACCTGGAAACGTAACTGTGTGCCGGTTTGGCTACGGGGTTCGCGCACGCCTTAGGCCTCGACCGAATCCAATCGCAGGGCCTTGGCCTTGGCATAGGTCAGCTTGTTGGTGATCTTGCCGGCATCGTTGAAATGCAGAATGTCCAGTCCGCGCCAACCGGCCCGGCCGCGCTTGGTATCAAAGGTGCAGAGCCAACTGATCATGGTCTTGTTCTGCTCCGGATCGATGAAGAGGTCTTCGGTGATGAATTCCATCCTACCGAAGGCACCCTCGAACTGTGGTTGAAAGACGGCCCTGATGTCCGCCAATCCCTCCGCCAGGGCGCCATCATGTTGATCATAGATGGCCGCAGACTCCGCGAAATAAGCCATCATGGCGTCCAGATCGTTATCATTGAAGGTCTCTGTGAAGGAACGGGTCAATTCCTCCAGTCGTGCGCGTTCCATGATGTCTTCCTCAATCGTAGCCGAACAACCAGCGGGAGACGCCGTCGTGAATATTGATCACCGAATGCAGAGCCTTCGCAGGGATGAACACTTCGTCGCCCGGCCCCATTTCCACCCGCTCATCACCCACCACCATTTCCAGCCGGCCTTCGACAACGGTCACCAGTTCGTTGGTGGCGTGGGTGAAATCCAGCCATTGCTGGCCCGGTGGGTCCACAAATAGGTTGCACGAATAGCCCCGTTCCCGCCAATTGGCGGCGACGGCCTCCGGGTCCAAGGGCAGGGAAAATCTCCCTTTGGTCAGAAGTTCGCTCATGGCGCGAATGTACTTGGGGCGGCTGGTGAGTGCCAGAGTTTTCCCACTTGACCACTTGGCCGGCATCGAGAAACCTA
The DNA here is from genome assembly GCA_964344935.1 of uncultured Rhodospirillaceae bacterium. Taxonomy (GTDB): domain Bacteria; phylum Pseudomonadota; class Alphaproteobacteria. The sequence continues at coordinate 1,111,885 of CAYFPL010000001.1, read as the reverse complement.
ACCGACAAAGCACCGGGGAGGGAGCGATGGCGCGCACGGTCTTGAGCAACGGCCTTCTGTTCGACGGCCTGTCGGACAGGTTGGTGCAGGGCGGTTATGTCGTCATTGAAGGCGACCGCATAATCGAAGTCGGCGAGGGTGGTGCCCCGGACGGCGATCTGATCATCGACCTGGACGGCCGGGTGCTGATGCCGGGTCTGATCGATGCCCATGTGCATCTGCTCGCAACCACCGCTGATGTGGGTGCCATCGGCGACGACCCCGCCTCGTTGACCGCCCTGCGCGGCGGCAAGATCGCTGAAGCCATGCTGAATAGGGGTTTTACGACGGTGCGTGATGCGGGCGGGGCCGATTGGGGCATGGCCATGGCGATCGAGGAAGGTCTGATTGCCGGGCCGCGCCTTTTCTATTCCGGTCGTGTCCTGAGCCAGACCGGCGGCCATGGTGACGCCAGGCCGCGGGTCTATGACTGGTCGAACTGTCAATGCTGCCTTCCCAATGTTCAATTCACCGCCATTGCCGACGGCGTGGACGAGGTGCGCAAGGCCGCGCGAACGGAACTGCGCCGGGGCGCCAGCCAGATAAAGATCATGGCGTCAGGCGGCGTGGCCTCGCCCACCGATCCGATCTGGAACCTGCAATATTCCGAGGAGGAGATCGCCGCCGCCGTCTGGGAGGCGGAATCCTGGCGTACTTATGTCATGGCGCATGCCTATACGCCCGAGGCCATTTCCCGCTGCCTCAGCCTTGGTGTGCGATCCATCGAACACGGCAATCTCATCGACCGGCCCACTTTGGAACTGATGAAGGAAAAGGACGCCTGGTTGGTGCCCACCCTGGTTACCTATGACAGCCTGCACCGATATGGCGCCGAATACGGCCTGCCACCGGTCAGCGTGGCCAAGGTCGACGATGTCCGTACCCAGGGACTTGATGCCCTGGCAATGGCCAAGGATGTGGGCGTCAATATCGGGTTCGGTACGGACCTTCTCGGCGGCATGCACAAGGACCAATCGAACGAGTTTGCCATCCGCACGCAGGTGATGGATCCGGTGGAGGTGTTGCGTCAGGCGACCTCGGCCAATGCGCGCTTGCTGAATCAGGAAGGCCAGTTGGGCGTTCTGGCGCCTGGCGCCTTCGCGGACGTCATTGCGGTTGATGGCAATCCTTTGGATGACATTTCCTGTCTTGATGGCCAGGGCGAGGCCATTTCGCTGATCATGAAGGCTGGAGTGGCGGTGAATAATGATATTTCTCCGGCTCCATAACGTTTCCCGGCTTTCCAGCCACTGACGTTAAAGTCTCTATTGAACCGATCGGCCATTATTTTGCGCCCCAAGTTCATTGGGTCCGCGTCTATTATTGTGGCCGATTTCGTGCCCCAAGTTTGAAGGTGCCCTAAAGTCATGACCGCGCTACGGCAAAAAACCATTACAGGCTATTGCGACCCCCTTTCAGCCCGACCCGGCGAAACTGTGAATTTCAAAGTTTGTTGCTATGCGGACGGCGATTACGAGGCGGATATGGTCCGCCTCATCGGCGGCGATAATTCCCAAGGCGGCATCGGCGTCATCGAACGGGTCATGGATGCACCATTTGCCGGCACCTATCCGGGCCGCTATCAGCCAATCGCGCGGGGTTCTTTCGGCATAGTGGACGGTCCATCGGCATTGGTTGAACTCGAAAGCTTCACCCTGCAGGCGATGATCTATCCCACGCTGCCTGGACAGCAGCGCCAGGTGATCATGGGGCAGCCGGGCAGAATAGCTTTGCTGCTGGACGAGACCGGGGCGCTGGCCGTTCGGATTGGCGGGGCGGAAGTTTCCACCAACCAGGCAGTGCGCCGCCAGCAATGGCTGTTCGTCGCCGCCAGTTTCGATGCCGGCGCCGGCGTCGTGCGATTGATACAGCGGCCCTTGCCCGCTTCGCCCGGCGATGAGGTGATATCGCCGGAACTGCAAAGAACCGCAAACATTGAGGTGCGCATTCCCGACGGCCAGGCGCCGCTTTTGTTCGCGGCTGGCGGTATCGATGACCGCGCAGAATTCTTCAACGGCAAGATCGACCGCCCCCGCCTTGCCAATCGAGACTTGAACGATAGTGAAATGGAAGCGCTGTCCGGACCTGCGATACCGGCGGCGCTGGCGGATTGTGTGTTGGGGTTCTGGGACTTCGCCGCCGATGTCTCCTCCGACCGGATCACGGATCTTTCACGAAAAGGCTTGCACGGCACCGTGGTAAATCTGCCCACCCGTGGCGTCACCGGTCACAACTGGGACGGTAGCGAACACAATTGGCGGCATGCACTGGATCAATATGGCGCCATCCATTTCCATTCCGATGACTTGTACGATGCCGGTTGGGAGACGGATTTCACCTATGTGGTACCAAAGGATCTGCCCAGCGGTGTCTACGCTGCCCGCCTTGCCCACGGTGAGGACACGGATCGCATTCCCTTTTTTGTGCTGCCGCCAAAGGGAGCGTCGACGTCGGATGTCGCCTTCCTGGTGCCCACAGCGTCCTACATGGCCTATGCCAATACCCGCCAGCGCCTGCAGCCCAATCTGATCTTTGGCGACGGCCGGCCGGAGTATGTCAATGACGGTTTCCTGGCCCAGCATGAGGAGGTCGGCGGCTCCCTTTACGATCTGCACGACGACCGCAGCGGCATCCACTATTCATCGCGCCTGCGGCCGGTGATGAACATGAAGCCAGGAGACAACCGGCCCTGGGGTTTTCCGGCGGATATGAACATCGCCGCCTGGCTGGATCACGTGGGCCAGGCGATTGACATTATCACGGACGAAGACCTGCATCGCGAGGGTGTGGATTTACTGCGGCCCTACCGCTGCGTCCTTACCGGTAGCCATCCTGAATACCATTCCACCGCCATGCTGGACGGTATTCAGGGCTATCTGGAGCAAGGTGGGCGCTTCATGTATCTCGGCGGCAACGGCTTTTATTGGCGCATCGCCTTTCGCGACGACAAGCCAGGCGTGATTGAAGTGCGCCGGGCCGAGGACGGCACACGGGCCTGGATGTCTCCGGTGGGCGAGTATTATCAAAGCTTCAACAGCGAATATGGCGGGCTGTGGCGACGCAATGGCCGGGCGCCAAACAAGTTGGTTGGCATCGGCTTTGCGGCCCAGGGGTTCGAACGCAGCAGCCACTATGAGCGCCAGGCGGGCGCGGACGACCCCCGCGCGGCCTTTGCCCTGGCCGGTGTCGGCGATGGTCCCATTGGCGATTTCGGCAGTATCGGCGGCGGTGCCGCGGGCGAGGAGATCGACCGCTGGGATACCCGCGACGGCACGCCTGTGCACGCCTTGGTCCTTGCCCGGGCGACGGATTTCGGCGACGACATGCTGCGTACCAAGGAGGATTTCCTCTCCACCATGCCACAATTCGATGACCCCAACGTGCGCGCGGATTTGGTGTTTTTCGAATGCCCCAATGGCGGCGCCGTGTTCTCTACCGGATCGATCGCCTGGATTTCCAGCCTGGCGCATAACGGCTATGACAACAACGTGGCCCAGATCACCGGCAACGTGCTGCGCCGTTTTCTTGATCCGACACCTTTCCCACCGCCCTTTTCCGAGCGGCGTTAGGTTGCTACCATTCAAGCAGAAGGGAGAGAGATCATGCGTATCGTCAATCCATCCTTCGGCCGTGAGGCGCCGGGCCAGGAAAAGGCCGGGGCCGGTGCGGTCGATTGGCAGAAGGACCCCATCATCCTGTTCGCAAACTCCAAGCCCAACGCCAAGGAATTGCTGGAAGGGGTCAGGGACAAAATGGCCGCGTACCGGGCCACGGACAACATCGACTACATCCACAAGGACAGCCCGGCACAGCCGGCGCCCGAGGGGATGTATGACGAGTTAGCCGGCAAATATAAGGCAGCCCTGCTTGCCATTGCCGATTGAGGGGCATGTTCGTCGTGGAGTTTCCATGACAGCATCGAACTTGAAAAACGTGGCGTAAAGAACTTCATCCTGACCACAGATACTTTCCTGCCCCTGGTCGAGGCGCAGGCCAAGGCGCGCAAGATGGACCCCCATGTGATCGTGGTGAAGCATCCCATCGGCGGCCTGAATGCCGAGGAATTGGTGGAACGGATTGAAACCGCGGCCGCCGGCCTAGAGGCCGCGATCGCGGACTAGTTGAGAGGCGGTGGCGGATACGTCGTGCCTTCCAATATGTGTCATTCCCGCGCAGGCGGGAATCCAGGGTCCCTGGACACCCGCCTTCGCGGGTGTGACGTTGATGTTGGCTTAGGCGGAATCTTGTGATTTCGACGTCGTGAGAGAAATAGGAACAGTGACAGACACAGAAATCATTGATTTGGGCGACATGGACCCAATTGAATGGAACGACTATGCCATCGAACAAGGGTGGAGCGACGGCTTCCCATTGGTCATGCCCACCGAGGACGCCGTGGAGCGGCTTGTCGACGTGGTCAGGGGTGACAACGAGCCAATTCCGCCCATGTCGCCCCGCCGGGTTATCCCGACACTGGAATCCCTTGCCGCTAACGCCGTCATGGCCGGCTGCCGGCCGGAATACTTTCCTGCCGTCCTGGCAGCGACCCGGGCCGTGCTAAATCCCGACTACAATTTGCACGGCAGCCTGGCGACGACCCATTCCTGCGCGCCCATGCTACTGTTCAATGGCCCCATCCGAAATGAGCTGGAGATCAATTATTCCTCAAACTGTTTCGGCCAGGGGCGCCAGGCCAACGCCACAATCGGCCGGGCCTTGCAATTGATCTTGCTGAATGTGGGCGGCGCCAAGCCGGGCGTAATGGACCGTTCTACCCAAGGATCACCGGCAAAGTACGCTTTTTGCTTCGGCGAGAACGAGGAAGCCAGCCCCTGGGAGCCGTTTCACGTGCGTCGCGGCTTTACGCCTGAGGACAGCGTCGTCACCGCCATACCGTCCGAAGCGCCCCATAATATCAACGACCATGCCTCCACATCAGGCGCCGGCATCCTGACCACAATTGCCGGTACCATCTCTCAACCCGGCGCCAATTCCATCTACTGCAACGCGCCGATCTTTATCGTGCTGGGGCCGGAACATGCCCAGACCCTGCACCGCGACGGCTACAGCATCGAAAGCATGCAGGAAGACATCTGGCAGCGCTCCCGCATCCCCATCGACCGGGTTTCGGAAGAGAATCAGGAAAGCTATGCCGAGATGGAGCGTCCCCTCATCGACGGTCACTATCATCTGACCCAGGGGCCGGAGGACATCCTGATCCTGGTCGCCGGAGGTCCGGGCAAGCATTCGGCCTATATTCCGCCCTTCGGCTTCACCACGGCCTGCTCCGTACGCGTGGCGCATATGTAGACGGCCATGGATGGTTTAGGCGAATGGCCACTTTTTTCGGAAGGCCAACAATGGGACGACATCTACCCGGTCCTTGACGAATATGGCCTGAACGACGGTCTGCCCATGGTGCCGCCCACCGAGGCGCGCCTTCAAGCGATGCTGCAAGGTGCGGCGCCCACGGCCTCCTTCGGCCAACTACCGCCACTATTCGGCGACCTAAGCGCCGCCGCACTCGCCTATCAATGCGTCCTGGCCGGCGGCTCGCCCGGCGCCCTGGCAATTGTCCTGACCGCGGCCCGGGCCTGCCTGGAGCCGGAATTCAACGCGTTGGGCCTGTTGACGACAACGGGGACGCCCGCCGTCATGGCCATTGTTCATGGACCCATTGCCCAAGACCTGGGCATGAATGCGGGTTCGAACTGTCTCGGACCAGGCAACCGGGCCAACGCCACCCTCGGCCGCGCCATCGCCCTCGTCATGCGCAACATCGGCGGCGCCCGTCCGGGCGTGGGCGATATGGCGACCATGGGCCAGCCCGGAAAATACGGCCTCTGCATGCCGGAAGCCGAGGACGATTCCCTGCCGGATCTGCCCAGTCGACGAGGGTTGTCTGGAAATTGCGTCACCGTGCTGGGCATCTCGGGCACGGCGGAGGTTCTGCCGGAAGGTGAAGGCGATCGCCCGGAAGAAATCCTGGGTCCGATGGCCGCGGCCATGAAATCGGCGCGCCAGGTGGCCTCAGCCGGCCGCGAACGGGACTTAGGCGAACAGGTCTTCCTGCTGCCCCCCGAACTGGCCCGCCAGATTGTCAGGCGCGGCTGGGATCTCTCACAGATACAGGAATACTTGTATGCCAACGGGGCCGAGGCCCGCGCCCCAGCAGACATTCATCCCATCGTCACTGGCGGTCCTGGCGTGAAGATGACCCATTTGCCGCTTTGGGCCGGGGGCACAATGACCGTCACCCAACCTCTGCTAAACCTTGGGAGTTGACCCCATGCCTGTCAGCAAGTTTGAGATCCTCAGCCGCGAAGCCTATGCCGACGGGCGCGCCTTTGGCGATGCCGGGCCGTACGAGCGGATCGAGGCCATCGCCCATTACAGCGTCGATCCGGAACATGAAGCAAATCAGGGCATCGTCGACCTGGCGTTGGCTGAACGGGGCCCCGATGGTCGGGTACATTTCAGCGGCGATGTCACAATGCTGCGTCCCCTGTCCGGCGGATCCAGGGCCCTGCTGATGCAGGTGCCGAACCGGGGCAAGCGCAACATCACCCGCTTCAACATGACTGTGATGAGCACGACTGACACGGTGGAGATCGAACCAGGCGATGGTTTCCTGTTCAACAATGGTTGGACCGTGGCCTGGGCCGGCTGGCAATGGGATGTGCCCCGCACGCCGGAACATATCCGCATCGGCCTGGCGCCGCCTCAGGTGCCGCCTGGGAATCGCACCCCGGATAGCCAGATGCAGTTGCGCCTACAGATCAATGCCGATGCGGCCAGCATTTCACTGACAGACCATCATGTTGGGGATTTGGGCATGCATGAGCCGATCCCGCCGGCTGATTTGGGGGAGCCCGGGGCACGGCTGCTGGTGCGCGATACTGCCTACGCCGTACCGGAAGAAATCGCGCGGGACCGCTGGCATTTCGGTACGGATCATCACATCCATCTCGACGGCGGTTTCCTCTATTCGCCGCGCGACTGTCCCGTGGTCGGCGCCGGATTGTTGGCGACACGGGACTTGGCCGCCTACCTGCGATACGATTCGGCTGCGCCCACGGCCGGCACCATCGATCATGTGGTCAGTGAAGGGCAGTCCCAGTGCGGCCGCTTCCTGCGCACCTATCTTTACCTGGGCTTGAACCTGGACGAAACGGGCCGGCCGGCCATGGACGGCATTCTTGCCCACATCGCCGGCGGCCGGCGGGGCGAGTTTAATCACCGTTACGGCCAGCCATCGGTGCAGCCGACGCCGTCCTTCGGGCATCTGTTTCCCTTTGCCGACCTGCCACAGACCGATCCCGTCTCGGGCCGCACAGAAGGACTTTTGGACCGGCAGAGCGCCAAGGGGGGCATGCCGAAAATTTTCTACACCGATACCTCGTCGGAGTATTGGCGCGGCGATGCTGGGCTGAGCCACAGCGACCTCGCCGAGGGCGGCGACGCGGTGCTGCCCGACGGCGTACGGCGCTATCTTTTTGCCGGCACACAGCACGGCGTCGGTGTCGCCAAATGGCTCGACCGGACGCTGTTCGGCAGCCATGGCCAGAACCATATGAATATTGTCGACTATCGGCCGCTCTACCGCGCTGCCCTGATGAACCTGCTTGCTTGGGTTCGCGACGAGGCAAAGCCGCCGGGAAACTGTTACCCAACGGGCGGCACCCGGACGACAAGGGCGGCGGCGCTTCAATCCCTCAACGCCATTCCGGCCATGTCGTTGCCTGATCCTGATGCCATGACCGCCGTCTATCCCATGGACTTGGGCCCTGATGCGGACAAGGGGATCGGCAGCATGCCGCCGGAACTGGCCGCCGAGCCCTATCCCGTCTGGGTCTCCGCCCTTGACAATGACGGCAATGAAACAGGCGGCATCCCCATGCCAGACATCGCTGTACCTTTGGCCACTCATACCGGCTTCAACCCGCGGCATGAGGACACGGGCGGGACCGGTCAACTCCTGGAATATATCGGCTCCACCGTGCCATTCGCTCCGGACACCGAGACCCGGCAGGCCTCCGGCGATCCACGGCCCTCGCTGGCTGAACGTTACGAGGGCAGGGACGCTTATCTGGCCAAGGTGCGCCTGGCGGCCGAGGCACTAGCTGAAAGGCGCTATATCCTGGCGGACGATATCGCGCTGTGCGTGGAGATTGCCGGCGCTCGCTATGACGCTTGCCTGGCTCAATAATAGGAGAAAACGCAATGGCGGAAGATCCAACCAATCCTGACGGTCGTATCAACACCGAGCGGCGTGGCCATCTGCTGCTGATCGGCGTCGACCGGCCGCACAAGCTAAACGGTTTTACGCCCAAGATGGGCCAGGAACTGGGCGATGCCTACACAATGCTGGAAAAGGACGATGACTTGCGCTGCGGCGTGCTGCATGCGGTTGGAGCGCACACCACCGCCGGGCTCGACCTGCCCGCCATGGCTCCGCACCGGGCCAAGGGCGGGCCCATCTATGGCGAAGGCAACATCGATTGCTTCGGCCTGACCGGGCCACACCGAAGCAAGCCCATGGTGGCGGCGGTGCAGGGCATTACCTACACCATCGGCATTGAACTGATGCTGGCTTGCGACATTGTCATCGCCGCCGACGATTGCCGATTTTCGCAGTTGGAAGTACAGCGCAACCTCGTCGCCACAGGCGGTGCCACCATCCGCATGGTACAGCGCGCGGGCTGGGGTAATGCCATGCGTTATTTGTTGACCGACGACGAATTCGATTCTGAAACCGCCCTGCGTTTCAATTATATCCAGGAAATCGTCCCGGCCGGCACGCAGTTGGACCGCGCTATTGAACTGGCGGAGAAGATTTGCGCCCAGGCGCCCCTGGCCGTACGCGGTACCATCGCCAACTCCCGCAAATATCTAGAGGAAGGGTTCGATGCGGCGGTTGCGGAATTCGCCACCATCAACGTGGAACTGGGCAAGACCAACGATGCCAAGGAAGGTTTGGCCGCCTTCGTCGAAAAACGCCCGGCGAGGTTCACCGGCACATAGATTGGAGTTGAGGTCAGGTCAGGTCGCACACACCGATGGGATCGCCGTGTTGATGGCTTGGTCCCGATGACTGATTTGAGACCGCAAAAAAGACCCTTCACCTTGCCTTCAATTGGCCATACGGTTGGAGGATAGCCGCAACCGGAGTGCCGAATATGCGTCTTCTTATGGCTCTTGCCCTGTGCTGCCTGCCCTTCACGGCCATGGCGAATGGCGACGAACCGGTGGATGTGGCGATTGTCATATCCTACGACCGCTCGGAATCCATCGACCAGGAGGAGGCCCATGCCCAGATCCTCGGCCTGGTCTATACCCTGCGTCATCCCAGCTTTCATGCCGCCGTCGCCTCGGGTTATTTCGGGCGCATCGCGCTATCGGCCATCGCCTGGTCGTCGTTCACCAAGCACGAACTGGTGATGCCGTGGATGCAGATCGCCTCTCCCAAAGATGCCCAGATGGCGGCCCTTTGGCTGGAGAAATTCCGCGACCGGGGCGAACAGATGGCCCATGGCAGTCAGACGGACGTGGCCTGGGGTATCAAGCTGGCGACGGAGCAAATGCATACGCTGCCCTGGTATGCCTCCAAAAAGGTGATCAACATGGTGGGCGACGGTATTTCCAATGCCGGTCGCCTCGCTTCCATCGCGCGCGATGAAACCGTGGCCCAAGGCATTACGATCAACGGTCTCGTCATGGCCAGGGGCACCGCGATCCGCATCCTCTCGGCCTATTACCGCCGCGAAGTGATCGGCGGGCCCACATCATTTGTCGAATTGGCCACCAACACCGATGAATTCGCCCACGCCATGCTGCGCAAGATGACCCTGGAAATGGTGCGTCTGCGAGGCGAGGCGAAAGAAGCGGGATAGCTCGACATACCAGCGGTCTTTTGAGTTCGTCTTCGGAATAGATTGCTGCCGCTTAGTCGCTCTTGGAGTTTGATCATTATGAACGCCGCTTTCGATGAACTTATGAAAATCCGCGAGCGCGGCGACCCAGGCAATGTGGCGATCACGGGTTCCGACCCGGTCTTTTCCAGCCGTTTTAAGATTGGCGAGACCGGCGCGGCGGTATTGGCAGCAATCGGCGTCGCGGTCTCGGACATCTGGGAGCAGAAGACCGGGCGGCGGCAGGACGTCTCCATCGATGTGCGCCATGCCGCCGCTGCCTTGAAAAGCTACGCCTTCCTACAGGCGCGCAAGCCGGATGGCACTTGCGAGACCTATGGCAATTCGCCGGCGGCGGACGCCAATTACCTGATCACCCAGCCGTTTGCGGCCAAGGATGGCCGCTGGTTCCTGCCCCATTTCGGCCTGGCACACCTGAAGGACCGTGTGCTCAGCGTTCTCAAATGCGAGGGCAGCCGCGAAGGTGTGGCCGAGGCTGTGGCCAAGTGGGATGCCCTGGAGTTGGAAGAGGCCATCGCCGAGGCGCGGGCCTGTGGCGGCATGGTGCGCAGCCACGATGAATGGCTGGCCCACCCGCACGGCAAAGCATTGGCGGCCCAACCGGTGGTGGAGATCGAGAAGATCGGCGACAGCGATCCCGAGCCGTTTCCAGCCGATGGCCTACCCTTGGGTGGCGTCCGGGTCCTCGATCTAACCCGCATTCTGGCTGGCCCCGTGGCGGCAAGGACCTGTGCGGAACACGGTGCTGATGTATTGATGGTGGCGGCCAAAGGTATCCCGCAAATCAAGAACTTCGTCATCGATCTGTCCCACGGCAAACGCAGTTGTTTCCTGGACCTAAACCGCGAAGACGAGGCGGGGCGGCTGCGAGAACTAGTGCGCCGGGCGGATGTGTTTTCCCAAGGCTACCGCCCGGGCGTATTGGATCGGCGCGGTTTTGGCCCAGCCGAGCTGGCGGAATTGCGGCCCGGTTTGATTTACACATCGATCAATTGCTACGGCCAGCACGGCCCCTTTGCTGATCGGGCCGGATGGGAGCAGGTGGCCCAGACCGTCAGCGGCATTTGTCTCGAAAACGGCGAAGGGGGCGATCCGAAGTTATTGCCGGCGCCTGCCTGTGACTACACCACTGGATACCTGGGTGCTTACGGTATCCTGCTGGCCCTGGCCCGCCGGGCCGTGATGGGCGGCAGCTATCACGTCAAGGTCTCGCTTTGCCAGTCCGGCATGTTTCTCTACCGCCAGGGCCGGGTGGACTATGACGGCGATGACCTGGGCCACACGGAACAGGAAGCCGCCGCCCTTCAGATGGACAGCGATACTGCATATGGCCCGATCCGCCATTTGGCACCTGTGGTGCGGTTTTCGGAGACGGTGCCCGGATGGTCTCGGCCGTCTCCGGCTCTGGGTGCGGATCGGGCAGAATGGTTGAACTGAATAACGCGAATGTCTGAGAACCTTTCACTGATACAAAGCGAGATCGATTTTGACCAGGACGGCCGGCAGGAAGGCTTCTTGCGTCTGCCCTATTCGGTGCATCGCTCCGCCTATGGCTGGATCCCGGTGCCCGTCGTCATGTTCAAGAACGGCCAGGGCCCAACGGCGCTGATGATGTCGGGCAACCATGGTGACGAGTACGAAGGTCAAGTGGCCCTGAGTAAGTTGTGCCGCGAGCTGTCGCCGGACCAGGTTCAGGGCCGCCTGATCATCCTGCCCATGGCCAACTATCCCGCCGCCCATGCGGGTCTGCGCACATCGCCCTTTGATGAAGGTAATCTGAACCGCAGTTTCCCGGGCGACCGACAGGGCAACCCAACCGATATGATCGCCCATTACATTGAAGAGGTGCTGTTGCCGCTGTGCGATTATTTCTTCGATCTGCATTCCGGCGGCAGCTCGCTCCGTTACCCCGCCACGGTGCTGCGAAAGCGCGGCGATACGCCAGAGCAGGAGGCGGCACTGGAAGCATTGCAAGTTTCCTTCGATGCCCCTTACGGTTTTATCTTCGGCGGTCGCAGCGACCCGCGAGTGTCTTCCGCAGCGGCATGGCGCAAGGATGTCCTGGCGCTGACGACGGAACTAGGCGGCTCCGGCACTGTCACGCCGGAAATTCTGGCCCTGGCCGAACGTGGCGTTCGCCGTTTGCTAAATCATATTGGCCTATTGCCCGGCTACGAACCGGACGCAGTGCGGGGCATGCGGCTGATGGAGCTCGTCGGTTCGGACTATTTCGTCTATGCCCGCGACGAGGGCCTGTTCGAGCCGTTTGTGAACCTGCTGGACGAAGTTAAAAAGGGCGATGCCGCCGGTGCCATCCATCACCCCGAAACTCCTTGGGTCGAGCCAAGCATCTGTCACTTCGAGCATGACGGCCTGGTGATCTGCGAACGCATCCCGGCCAGGGTCGAGCGGGGCGATTGCCTGTTCCATCTGGCGACCGATATTTGAACGTGGTTGGCAGCCCGGCTATTCGGCTGCCACGGCCCGTTTGAAGCCGGAATATTTCGGCTGATCGATGGCGATCTGGTTGACGACGGTCTGACGCAGGTGTTCCGCCAATCCAGGGCATTCCAACGCAATTTCGCCCGAGCGCAAGCCGTTTGTCAGGCGCCAACGCAATTCTTCCAGGCTGTCATCAGTATCGAGAAGTATCTTGAGTCGATCATATTCCAAGCGCCGGTGTTCGGGACCAAGGGCCTGGTCCCGCAGCACGATATCCAGGGAATTTCCGGCCACGCGGGATAGGAAATTCGTACGGCCTTCGGTCGCCGCCATGACATCGCCGTGCAGGAAGTCGCGGACACTAATCAGCAGTTCATTGATGCGCGGCATTTCGCTAGAGGTGTCGTCGTGATCCTTCACTAATGTCACCGGCCCGGGTATCAGCAGGTTGACGCAATCCACCTGGCATTCCGACGTCCGCCGCCCGATGCCGGGTCGCTCCACCGTGTTGTCCGGCCCGGTACGGTAATGTTCGGCCATGGAAAGACAGCCGATGGCCCACCAGAACGAGCCGAAGACCTCCCAGAACTTCACCCGTTCGGGATCGACCGGCAGGCCGGTGATGCTCTCATAACCCGAGAATAGATCCTCGTATGTGCCGAATCCGCCCACGGGCAGGTCCGAACCGAAGCGCCAGGAGTTGGTGCAGATCCAGCCCAGATCCCGCATGGGATCACCGATATGTGCCACTTCCCAATCCAGCACCGCGACGATGCCGTTGGGGGAGACCATCAGATTGCCGTTGCGGAAATCGTTGTGGACCAGGGCCAATGGCGGGTCTTCGGGCAGGCTCTCCAATAGCCAGCGGGCGGCATAGTCAATCATGGGCTGCGGCGTATTGTAGGTCTGGTAGCGCTCCCACATATCGCGCACGTATTTCTCGGGCGCCATGGTGACCAGACGGTCCTGCAGGCCCGTGGCGGCGAGATCGATGCCGTGAATGCGGGCGAGAATCTGGCCGCATTCGAAAGCCAGCTTGGGCCGAACCGCCGCCAGATCCGGTGAGCGCACGATGCGCGCGCCCAGGGCCTCCCCTTCCAGCCAAGACATGATGAAGCCGTCACCCAGGCCATCGCTCTCCTGCAGGACATAATGAATATCCGGTTCCGGTACGCCGGCCGTCTGGGCCACTTGCATCAAAAGTGCTTCCGTCGCCAGACCTGGATTGTAGGACGTGCTCTGGAAAGCCTCTCCACCCGGCGCCCGGCGCATAGCCAAAAGCTGCTGGCCATCATCGTTATCGACGATGGTCAGGCGGTAGGTTTCCTGGCTGGCGCCGCCCGAAAGCCGTTCTGCCGACAACAGAGCGCGGCAGCCGGCAATTTCACGTTTCAGGACCGCCTCGAGTTCTCTCTCCATCATCTCAACTTGTCATAGGCGGGGTGTGGCGGCAACAAAACCATGTATTCTGCGGCAAACGTTGCCAACTAGGGGAATGTGCCATGAACGGGAAAGATATCATCCAGCTTTCGGCGGTCGAATTGGCAGCCAGGATCAGGGCCGGCGATGTCACACCGACCGACGTCCTGGAGACGACTCTGGCGCATATCGACAAAACCGACCCGGAGCTGAATGCCTTCATCACAGTCAGCACAGAACGGGCCCGGGCAGAGGCGGCGGCGGCCGAGGGCCTGTTGCGCGATGGCAATGCCAGCGACCTGCCGCCCCTTCTAGGTGTTCCCTACACGGTCAAGGATCTGGTGGATACCGAGGGCGTGCGTACCACCTACGCCTCCGCGATTCTGGAACATAACGTCCCCGCAGCGGATGCACCGGTCGTCGCCCGCATGAAGGCGGCGGGCGCGGTGCTGGTGGGCAAGGTCTCGACGCCGGAATTCGGTCATAAGCCCATGAACGAATCTCCCCTGTTTGGCAGGACATTAAATCCCTGGGATCGTAGCCGTACTTCGGGCGGTTCTTCGGGTGGATCGGCCGCCGCCCTGGCTGCCGGCATGGCGCCACTGTCCATCGGCACAGACGCGGGTGGTTCGATCCGCATCCCCGCTGCCTGCTGCGGCGTGGTTGGCATGAAGGGGACCCTAGGCCTGGTCCCCCACGACACCGCGCCGGACGGTTTCGGCAATTTCTCCAATAATGGACCCATGGCGCGCACGGTGGCGGATACGGCGCTGATGCTGTCCGTCATGGCCGGACCGCACCCCCGTGATCCCCATTCCCATGGATTGCCCAAGGAGGACTATGTTGCCGCCGCGAAGGGAGTGGGGGATCTCGAAGGTGTCAGGATTGGCTGGCTGAGCCATATGGGCAACGACCTGGTCGATGGCGAGATCATGGCTGCCTGCCTGGATCGCCGGGAAACCCTGGCGCAACGGGGGGCCGAGATCGTCATCATGGATGAGCCGTTCGAAAATACGGAACCCTATTGGCTGGTGATTACCCAATCCCTTTGGGTGGCCCGGTTCGAAGACAAACTGGCGGAATTTGCCGACCGTATGACGCCCACATTGTTGCGCGGTATCGAAGAAGGGAAGACCTATTCGGCGGTGGAATTGCAGCGGGCCATCACCTTCCGCACCCAGCTCTACCGCCGCATCCAGTCCTGGTTCGCTGACGTGGATTTTCTGATGATGCCCACGCTCAGCCGCACCGCCCTGGCAGCCGACCATGATTTTTATGATCCGATCACCATCGGCAACCAGACGGCGGGCGGTATCCGGCAGACATGGTATCCCTATACCCATCCTTTCAACATGACCGGCCATCCCGCCATCACCGTGCCCTGTGGCATAATGAGCGACGGCCTGCCGGCCGGCGTCCAAATCGTTGGTCCCATGATGGGGGATGCCGGGATCATCCGCCTCGCCGCCATGATCGAACAGGCTCACCCGTGGGCGCATCATTGGCCGGAATTGGCGGCAGACTAGCCGTCGGCCGTGCGTCGGGTGACGAACAGGAATGCCAGTGGTGCGGCCACGATCGAGGCCAGGGTGAGTAGATGAAAGCCGTTGATGTAACCGATCATGGAAGCCTGCTGTCGTACTTCCGCTGAAAGCCGCAATTGCAATGCCGTTTGATCGACGCCGCCCAGCATAGCGGTCCATGCGCCCAGATTGCGGGGGTCGAAGGCATCGATCAGGCTGACCAGATTGACGCTGGCGTGTGCGGCGGTGCGGAAGAACACCACGATCGTTATGGCAATGAAGATGCTGCTGCCCAATAGGCGCAAGAGGGCGAAAATGGCATTGGCCTGAGTCAAAAGGCGCAGGGGAAGGGTTGAAAAGGTCAATACCGCCATGGGCGTATAGGCGGTGCCGAAACCGATGCCGTGGAGGATATTGCTCCAGAACACATCCGCCGACGTCATGTTGATGTCCAGCGAAGACATCCAATACCCGGCCACCGCCTGGGTCGCCAGGCCGGTAAAGAGGCAAAGGCGGGGGCTGAAGCGGGTGAACTGCACCACGAATGTGAAGCTGATGAGATTTCCCAGGCCCCGGGCGGCGAGCAGATAGCCGACAATGGAATCAGGGTAGCCGCGCAGTTCCTGCAACAGGGGCGGAAACAGCACCATAGGCGTGTATTGCAGCATGCCCATGATGGTTACGATCGTGAGGCCGATGGTGAAGTTGCGGTCGAGGAAGGTGGCCGGTTCGAACAGAGCATTCCTGGTGGTCAGGATGTGTACGATGAAGAGGTAAAAGAAGACAACGGCCAGGAGCAGTTCCAGCTGGATTTCAAAAGATTCCAGCCAGTCGAGGCGCTGGCCTCTATCGAACATTAACTGGGTTGCGCCGATGGCGATGGCGACGATGATAAAGCCCAGATAATCGAACCGCCGGGCTGCGCTTTTCTCCTCGTTCGACAGGGCGGCAAAGGCAAAGAGGATGGCGATCATGCCAAGGGGTAGCATCATGTAGAAGGCCCACCGCCAGTTCAGCATCTCCGCGATCAAGCCGCCGAACAGGGGTCCCAAGATGGGCCCCATGACACCGCCCACACCCCAGGCCATGAGAACCAACGGGTGTTGGGCACGGCTAAAGCTGGCCAGGATGATGGCTTGCCCGAGGGGGAATATGGGCGCGCCGAACAGGCCTTGAAATACGCGGGTGACCAGCATGACTTCCAGGCTGTCGGCCATGCCGGCGAGCACCGAGAAACCCGTGAAGCCGGCGATGGCGCTCATCATCAGATTGCGCCAGCCGAATTTTGAGGCGAGCCAGCCGGTCAACGGCGTGGCGATTGCAGTCGCCACCAGATTGAAGGTAATGATCCAACTGACCTGGTCCTGGGTTGCGGACAGGGCGCCTTTCATCTGCGGCAGGATCACCGCGACTGACGTCATAGTGGCGCCGAACAGCAACGTGGCGAACTGAACCGTGAACAGGATTAGCCATTGCCGCAGGGTGAATGAACGCATGGTTCTTCGGCCGCCCCAGGGCCGGCAGCGGTGTTAAGCGGTGCCCGCGTCGCGCAAGGCGCGCCAGACCTTCTCTGGCGTGGCCGGCATGTCCACCGGTTCCGCGCCGGCGCTGCGCAAAGCGTCCGCCAAGGCATTCATCACCGCGGCCGGCGCGCCCGTGGTGGCGCTCTCGCCCGCGCCCTTGGCACCGACCGGATTGTCCGCTTCCACCACCTCGTTGAAAGCTATGTTGAAGCTTGGCAGGTTATCGGCCCTGGGCAGGCAGTAGTCCATAAAGCTGCCACTCAAGGTTTGGCCGCCGTCCGCCTCATAGACCACATCTTCCAATAAGGCTTGGCCGATGCCCTGGGCGATTCCGCCGTGCACCTGGCCTTCGACGATGATCGGATTGACGATGCGGCCCACGTCGGCGACGACGGTGTAGTTCTCCAGGTAGATGGCGCCGTCAGCGGGATCCACGGTCAGTTCGCACACATGTACGCCGTTGGATACCACCTCGGCCCCGACGTTGAAGTCAGCCTCTTCGGCCAGCGAGCCGCCATCCGCCTCGATTTGCGCGGCGACGTCAAACAAGGTCACCGAGCGGTCGGTGCCGGCGATGGTGAAACGTCCAGAGGCAAACTCCAAATCAGCGACCGCTGCTTCCATCATCTCGGCTGCCCGCACGCGCGCCGTTTCGATCACCTTTTCGGCGCTTTTTACTGCTGCGCCGCCGCCCATGCGGGCCGAGCGGGAGCCATGGGAACCCATACCACGGGCGACCCGGTCGGTGTCACCGAAGACCACGTCGACGGCTTCGAAAGCAACCCCAAGCTGGTCTGAAAGGATCTGGGAATACATGGTTGCATGGCCCATGCCGAAATCCTGCGTACCCATATATGCCACCACCTTGCCATCGCCTTGGACGGCGATCTCCGCGAATTCGCTGGGTGTGCTGCCATCGTTTTCCGCATACATGGCTAAACCGATGCCGTGGAGCAGACCGCGCGCCGCCGCGCGGTCGCGCCGCGTCGGCGCATCCTGCCAACCGGCCAACTTCACAGCGCGGTCGAGGTTGTCCTTGAACCCGCCTGAAGTGATCAGGGCGCCGCCCGGCGTGCACCAAGGCAGATCGGCGGCCTGCAACAGATTTCCCCGGCGCAGGTCCACCGGGTCTAGGTTCATCCCCACCGCCGCCTGGTTGATCAGGCGTTCCAGGATATAGTTCGCCTCAAGCCGGCCGATGCCACGATAGGCAGCTTGCGGCGTCGTATTGGTGACGATGCCGCGCAGGCTGAGATGCCCCGCCGGCATGCGATAGCTGCCGCCCAGGACCTGCGAAAAGTAGTGTGCCATGATCCACATGCTGCGGCCGGTCAAATAGGCGCCGTGGCGCCAATCTGCAGCGATCCGCAGGCCCAAGAACCGTCCCTCGCTATTGAGGGCGAGTTCGCCTTGGATGATGTGGTCGCGGGCCTGATAGTCGCTCAAGAACGACTCGCCACGGCTGGCCGTCCATTTCACTGGTTGGCCCAGGCGCCGGGCCGCGACCAAGGCAAGAAGGAATTCCGGATAGACGCCGCCCCGGGCACCGAAGCCACCGCCGGTATCGGGCACCACAACATGCAGGTTTTCTTCCTCGATTCCCAACAGGCCGGCCAGGCTGCCGCGCATGCCATGGGCCGATTGGCAGCCCGCCTGCAGGGTCAGGCGACCGCTGTCCGGGTCGTGGGAGGCGACGGCCGATCGCGGCTCCATGAAGTTGATCACCACCCGATTGTTTATCAAACGCAGGCGTGCGATGTGGTCGGCGCTGTCAAATGCGGCGTCGGTTGCGGCCTTCGCGCCGGTGGACCAGGTGAATGATGTGTTGCCCGGCGCGTCCGGCCAAATCTGTTCGGCGGCCGGATCAAGGGCGTCGTCAATCTCCATCACCGCCTGCAGCGGTCGGTACTCCACATGGATCAGTTCCGCTGCATCCTGGGCTTGATGCAAACTGTCGGCGACGATGAAGGCAACGGGTTCGCCGAGATAACGTACCCGGTTGCGCGCCAGGGGGAATTGCGCCGCCTCTGCTGCGCCACCGCCGTTCTTCCGGCCCACGTCAAAGGGGGGAACGTTCGAAAAGGATGGAATCGGCCCTGTAATTTCCCCTTCCAAGTCCGCGGCCGTTAGTACGGCGCGCACGCCGTCTGACTCCTGCGCCGCGTCGATGTCGATCGCCGCGATGTCGGCATGGGGCAATGGCGCACGCAGAACAACGGCGGCCAGGGCGCCTGGCACCATGATGTCGTCGCTGAACTGACCTGTCCCCATCAGGAAACGCCGGTCTTCCTTACGCGGCATTGCCGCGCCTATACCGGTCCGGCTGTTCGTCATGGCCGGCCGTCCCCAAAAATGTCCAATTTTTTCCTCCGTCTGAAGGGACTCTAGCGCAATCACCTCTGAATTGGATCAGGAAATGCATAATAAATTTGCGGCAAAATTGTGATATTGCAGAAATTCAAATCAATGAAAGGTGCCCCTTTTGAGTCGAAGCACACCGCCGAAATCCGTTATGACGGCACCACGGTCCTATTCCGACCCAGAAGCCGCCGTCGCCCGGCTGATCTCCATCTACGAACAGGGTCGTACCTTGTTGGAGGATCACTTCCGCAGGTTTGCAGATAGAGAGGCCGATCTCGCGAAGGCCGATGCCTGCTATCCCTATCTTTGGGTGCAAGTACCGAGCGTCGATCCGGAAGGCGGCGCGCTTTCCTATGGCACGGTGCGTGAACCTGGCGCCTTTGGCGTTACCGTGACGAACCCAGGCCTCTTCAAGAGCTATTACCTGGAACAGATCAAGCTTTTGATCGAGAACCACGGCGTTCCCGTCTGGGTCGGCGTCTCGCATCGGCAGATACCCCTGACCTTCGCCCTTGAGAGTCTGACCGCCGATCTGCATCAGGAGCAGGTCGCCAGCCTGAGCCAGAAGTTTCATCTGCCGGATCTAGCCATCATCGACGACAAGGTGGTGAACGGCATCAATCGCACCGATGAAGGCGCACCGCGGCCGCTGTCGTTGTTCAGCGCCGAGAGGGTGGATTATTCCCTATCGCGGTTACGCCACTACACAGGTACCAGCCCGGAGCATTTTCAGCGTTTCGTGCTATTCACCAACTATCAACGCTATGTCGATGAGTTCATCGAGTATGGACGTACAGAGATCGAGTCCGGTGATACGTTTCGTGCCTTCGTGGAGCCCGGCAACAAGATCACCACAAACAGCCGTCTGACGGATCAACCCTCCAGTGGTGAAAGGGTGCAAAAGCTGCCGCAGATGCCGGCCTATCACCTGGTGGCCGATGGTCA
This sequence comes from uncultured Rhodospirillaceae bacterium, assembly GCA_964344935.1. Taxonomy (GTDB): domain Bacteria; phylum Pseudomonadota; class Alphaproteobacteria. Next base: position 1,091,701 of record CAYFPL010000001.1, on the reverse strand, counting down.
CATGGGGGTGACTTTGGTCAATATTGGCGTAGGACCCTCGAATGCCAAGACCATTACCGATCACGTCGCGGTGCTGCGACCGCATTGCTGGGTCATGGTGGGTCATTGCGGTGGACTGCGTCATACCCAGCGTCTAGGTGACTACGTACTCGCCCACGCCTACGCCCGCTTGGACCATGTTTTGGACGAGGATTTGCCCATATCCATCCCCGTACCCCCGATCGCAGAGGTGCAGGTGGCGCTGACGGCGGCCGTCAGCGACGTCACGGGGCTGGCCGGACCGGAACTGAAACAACATGTGCGAACCGGTACGGTCGTATCCACCGATGATAGGGATTGGGAACTACGCTATGACGAACTCTCGACGTTCTTCAATCAATCCAGGGCTATTGCTGTAGATATGGAATCGGCCACCATCGCCACCAACGGATTTCGCTTCCGCGTGCCATATGGCACTTTGCTGTGTGTTTCCGACAAACCGTTGCATGGGGAAATCAAGTTGCCCGGAATGGCCAATGCCTTCTACGCAGAGCGGGTAAGCCAGCATTTGAAGATCTGCCTCGCCGCCGTCAGTACCATGCGCGAGGATGTTGTTCACCGCACACTGCATTCCCGCAAACTGCGCAGTTTTGATGAGCCAGCGTTCCGCTGACGTCCGCGATTACAGCTGCGCACACTTCAATTGGTAGGGACCTAATGCAATATGCCAACTTGCCAGCGGCCATATACACTATCTAAAGAATATTCTGTCTCAATATCGTCAATTGAAGCCGGCGACTATTTTCCGGCGCATATGTTTCTGCACTATTTGTTGCGGTGACTTAGTCTTGCAACCAATGCTTACAAAATTGTATTTGCCGGGCCAGTGTTGCGATACAGTTCATCGTAACGCAGGGGTATGACCGGCATCCGTGATGACTGATCGCATGGACGATTCGAAGAGATCTAGGGAAGATTTGCTCGAAGAGATCTCCGCACTTCGGGACGCTCTGGATTCCATATCCGATGGATTCATCTTTTATGACGCTGAAGACCGGATTGTTGCCTTCAATGCAAAACAGAAGGAACTCTTCCCATCTGTCGCGGATGTCTTGGAAATTGGCGTGCACTACCGGGATATTTTGGCGGCACAAGTTGCTAGTGGCCAAATCGACAATGCGATTGGGCGCGAAGAAGCCTGGGTAGAAGAGCGTGTGAAGTCGCACCAAATTGCTGACGGCACCCCACGCGAGCAGGTTTTCGCCGATGGCCGCGTCGTGCGGTTGTCGGAACATCGGACATCGTCGGGTGGCATCGTCTCGCTCCGCACCGATATTACCGACCTCAAGGCAGCCCAAAGTCAGCTGCGGGAAAGCGAACAACAGTATCGGGATCTGGCCCAGCTAAATCCTGATGCATTCGTGATCCAGGTCGACGGCCGAATTGCTTTCGCAAATGAAAGTGCGCGGCGAATGTTTCTTGCCGATTCGGTCGAGGCGCTAATTGGCCTCGATGCGCTGCAGTTTGTGCATCCCGACTATCGGGACGAAATCCTGCAACGGCGCCTGGATGCCATGGACAGGGACGAAACCTACGATTACCAGGAATTCGTGCATGTACGCATGGACGGCAGTGAATACCCCTCCGAGATGATTACCGCGCCCATCGACTGGCGAGGTAAGCGGGGGACCATGAATATCATTCACGACCTCACAGCTCACAAACAGGCGGAAGCGGCCCTGCTTGAGAGTGAGCAGAGATTTCGCGCCATCGCAGAAAGTTCGCCGGTTCCAATGGTCATTACCCGGCGCACAGACGGAATTATCCTATATGCCAATCCGCAGATCGAAACGGTTCTAGGGGTAACGCCTGCCGATACGGTCGGCACCGCTGTCAGCGGTTATTTTTGGGAGCCATCGGCGCGCAACGAACGGGCGCAGATGGTTGAGGAAGAAGGATTTGTGGACCACTCCTATCTGGATATGCGTCATCGTGATGGGCGCCGCATACCAACCGACCATTCCCTTCGCTTAATCGACTACGATGGTGTGCCCTGTATCCTTGGCGCCTTCATGGACATTTCCGAACAACGCAGCCACGAAGAGGAACTGCAGCGCGCGAAAGAAGCAGCGGAGGCCGCAAACGCCTCGAAAACCCAGTTCCTGGCCATCATGAGCCACGAATTGCGCACGCCCTTGAACGCCATTATTGGCTTTTCCGAGGTCATTTTGACAGAAGTCTTCGGGCCTATGGCGAATGAAAGGTATCAGGAATATGTTGCTGATATTCACGGCAGTGCCTCGCATCTTCTCGCTCTCCTCACAGATATCTTGGATCTGTCCCGCATCGAAGCCGGGCACATGGAGCGCGTCGAGACCATCATCGAACTCAACGACGTCATTGGCGATTGCGTCGCCCTGGTAAACGGCCGGGCGACGAGCAAGGATGTGGCAATCAAGACGCATTTGCCGAAGCAGGAATTGCGGGTCAAGGCGGATTTGCGCCAGACCAAGCAGATATTGATCAATCTGTTGACCAACGCCGTCAAATTCACACACGACGGCACCACTGTTCATATTCATGCGGAAACGACCTGTGACGGCGACCTCGATCTGCGGGTCGTCGATCAAGGCGCGGGCGTTCCTGCCGACAAGCTGGATTGGATTGTACAACCGTTCACTCGACTAGAGGGTACACATACCAGCAGGGTTGATGGCACCGGTTTGGGCCTTGCCATCGTCAAGAGCCTGATCGAAGGGCATGGGGGCAAGTTGAAACTGCGCAGCGTTAGCGGGCAGGGAACAGAGGCCACCGTCAGTTTTCCGCAATCGCGCTTGCAGCATAACGCCTGATCGCGGAATAGCGCCTATTTCAACCAGGAAATTTGCATTTTCGCTGCCGCTCTGGCCTCGGCCTCGGTTGCATAAGAGGTAAAGCGGTGTTGGCCGATCGGGAACCAGCCGCTGGGATCTTCCATATCGCGGCGGTAGGCCTCGAAGCCAAAGGTTCCGTCTTCACGGCGGAAAATATCTACACAGCGCCCTCCGTCCGACGTTTCCAATGATGCCAGTACCAAATGCCGGTTGCCCACGGCCGGTCAAGAAAGAAGTCTAAAAGGGAATTTCGTCGTCCAGGTCACCGCCGCCGCCGCCGAAATCGCCGCCGCCGCCATCACGGTCGTCAAAACCGCCGCCACCACCGCCACCACCGTAGTTGCCGCCGCCACCCGAATCGGCACGGCTGTCAAGCATGGTCAATTCACCCCGGAAGCGATTGAGGACGACTTCCGTGGTATATTTGTCCTGGCCCGACTGGTCTTGCCATTTGCGGGTTTGAAGCTGGCCCTCGATATAGACTTTCGAGCCTTTGCGCAGATACTGCTGGGCAATGCGGCCCAGATTCTCGTTAAAGATAACCACGCGGTGCCATTCGGTCTTTTCCCGCCGTTCGCCGCTGTTTTTGTCCCGCCAGGATTCGGATGTGGCGAGATTGAGATGGACGATGGGGTCGCCGTTCTGCATATTGCGAACTTCCGGATCACGGCCAAGATTTCCCACCAGAATGACCTTGTTGACGCTGCCTGCCATAGCTAATTCCGACCTTCGCTTCGCATCCCCGATTCCACGCGCCGACTATATGCATAACGCCCCTGTTCCCGCCACTTGCATTTGAGGCATACTGCCCCGTTCGCAGTTTGCGGTGGGGTTGGCGGCGTGATTTTGATGTCAAATGTTGTTCATGTTATGTTCTATTGTGACAGATTCGAAAACTAAAGTCCAATCATGCAGAAATTCATTTCCGTTCACGGCGCCCGCGAACACAATCTAAAGAACATCAACGTGGAGATTCCCCGCGATCAGTTGGTGGTAATCACCGGGCTGTCGGGCAGCGGCAAATCGTCCCTGGCCTTCGATACCATCTATGCTGAAGGGCAGCGCCGCTATGTGGAAAGCCTGTCGGCCTATGCCCGGCAATTCCTGCAACTGATGGACAAGCCGGATATGGATCATATCGACGGCCTGTCGCCGGCGATCTCCATCGAACAGAAAACCACATCGCGCAACCCCCGCTCCACCGTGGGCACAGTGACCGAGATTTACGACTATATGCGCCTGTTATGGGCCAGGATTGGCATCCCTTATTCACCCGCCACTGGCCTGCCCATCGAAAGCCAGACGGTCAGCCAGATGGTGGACCGTATTATGGAGATGGAGGCCGGCACGCGCCTGTATCTGATGGCGCCTATTGCGCGGGGCCGCAAGGGCGAATACCGCAAGGAATTTGCTGAATTAATGAAGCGGGGTTTCCAGCGGGTCAAGGTGGATGGGGAATTGTACGAGCTTGACCAGGTTCCGGCCCTGGAAAAGAACATCAAGCATGACATCTCCGTGGTGGTCGACCGGGTGGTGCTACGGGAGGACCTGCAGACACGTCTGGCCGACAGCCTGGAGATCGCCCTGGACCTGGCCGATGGCATTGCTGTCGCCGAACCGGCTGATGGCGGCGAAGCAATCACCTTTTCGGCCCGCTTCGCCTGCCCTGTTTCCGGTTTTACGATCGCCGAAATCGAGCCCCGCCTGTTTTCCTTCAACAACCCTTTCGGTGCCTGCCCCGCTTGCGACGGTCTGGGCGAGCAATTGTTTTTCGATCCGGATCTGTCGGTACCGGATGTCACCTTAAGCCTGCGGGACGGTGCCATCGCGCCCTGGTCCCGGTCGACCTCGCCCTATTACACCCAGACTTTGGATAGCCTGGCCCGGCATTTCAAGGTTTCCACCACTCATCCATGGGAAGAGCTGCCGGAAAAGGTTCGCAAGGCGATCCTGTACGGCACGGGCCGTACGCCGGTGGAAATGCACTACGATGACGGCCTTCGCAGTTACAAGACCAAGAAACCTTTCGAGGGCGTAATCCCAAATATGGAGCGCCGCTATCGCGAGACCGACAGCGCCTGGGTGCGGGAGGAACTGGAGCGGTTTCAGAACATCACGACGTGTGAGGCTTGCGATGGCCATCGCCTGAAGCCGGAGGCCCTGGCCGTACGCGTGGCCGACAAGCATATCGGCAAGGCGACAGAACTTTCGATCTTGGAAGCCCGGGACTGGTTCGTCGGCCTTGATAGTTTGCTTACCGAACGCCAAAAGGAGATCGGCGGGCGGGTCATGAAGGAAATCAACGACCGTTTGGGTTTTCTGGTCAACGTGGGCCTGGAATACCTCACTCTGTCGCGGGCGTCCGGCACGTTATCGGGCGGGGAGAGCCAGCGCATCCGCTTGGCCTCGCAAATTGGTTCGGGCCTGACGGGCGTCCTTTACGTGCTTGACGAGCCCTCCATTGGTTTGCACCAAAGGGACAATGAACGCCTGTTGCGAACCCTGAAGAATCTGCGGGATTTGGGTAATTCCGTGCTGGTGGTGGAACATGATGAAGAGGCCATCCGCAGCGCGGACTACGTACTGGACCTGGGCCCGGCGGCGGGCGAGCACGGTGGCCATCTGGTCGCTCAAGGCACGCCGGAAGAGATCATGCGTTCCCCAGACAGCCTTACAGGGCAGTATCTGGTGGGCCTACAGCAGATCGCTGTGCCGAAGAAGCGGCGCAAGGGCCATCCTAGCCAGCGGCTGGGCATTTTGGGCGCCTCGTCCAACAATTTGCAGAATGTGGACGCGCATATCCCGCTTGGAACTTTCACCTGTGTCACCGGCGTTTCGGGCAGTGGCAAATCAACGCTGCTGATCGAAACCATGTACAAAGCTCTCGCCAAGTTTCTCAACGGGGCCAGGGACCATCCTGGTGCCTTCCGAAAGATCGAAGGGCTGCATTTCCTGGACAAGGTGGTGGATATCGATCAATCCCCCATCGGACGTACGCCGCGGTCCAATCCGGCGACCTATACCGGCGCTTTCACGCCAATCCGGGAATGGTTCGCCTCCCTGCCCGAGGCGGAGACACGGGGCTATAAGCCGGGGCGGTTCTCTTTCAACGTTAAGGGCGGCCGCTGCGAGGCCTGCCAGGGCGACGGTCTGGTCAAGATCGAAATGCACTTTCTGCCGGATGTCTATGTACAATGCGATGTCTGCCAGGGCCGCCGCTACAACCGGGAAACTCTGGAAATCCAGTTCCGGGGCAAATCCATCGCCGATGTTCTGGACATGACCGTGGACGAGGCGGCGGAGTTCTTCAAGGCGGTGCCCTTGGTCCGGGACAAACTGGTTACCCTACAGCGCGTGGGTTTGGGCTATATCCACGTCGGCCAGCAGGCCACGACGCTTTCGGGTGGCGAGGCGCAACGGGTGAAACTAGCCAAGGAACTGGCCCGCCGGGCCACGGGCCGTACCCTCTATATCCTCGACGAGCCGACCACGGGCCTGCATTTCGACGATGTGCGCAAGTTGCTGGAAGTGCTGCACACGCTGGTTGAATCCGGCAACACCATGATCGTCATCGAACATAACCTGGAGGTCATCAAGACCGCCGACTGGGTCATCGACCTGGGCCCCGAGGGTGGTTCGGGCGGCGGTCGCATCGTCGCCCAAGGCCCGCCGGAAGCGGTGGCCGACGTGGCGGAAAGCTACACCGGTCAATATCTACGGGAACTGCTCGGGCGGCCTGCTGCATTGTCGGCGCCGGCTAAAGCCAAGACTAAAAGGAAGACGGCGCCGAAACCGGCGGCTAAAGCCAAAGCCAAGGCGAAACCCAAGGCGCGAGCAAAGTCCGCCCGGCGGGATCTGGCGGCAGAGGCCTAATAGCGATGGCGCGGCGTCCCCTGCGTTTAGGAATCGATGTCGGTGGCACCAATACCGATGCGGTCCTGATGGAAGGCAGCAACGTCGTCGCCTGGCACAAATATCCAACCAGCGGCCGCATAACCGATAGTATTGTCGCCGCCGCCTCCGCTGTTATGCAGCGCGGCGGTGCCCGGGCCGAGGATGTGCGCGCCCTGATGCTGGGCACCACCCAATTCACCAACGCTGTCATCGAACGGCGCGATCTCAATCAGGTCGCGGTTCTGCGCCTGGCGGTACCGGCCACCACCGCCGTGCCGCCCATGTCCGATTGGCCGAAAGATCTGGCCGGGGTGGTTGGCGCCAACCATTACATGCTGCATGGCGGTCTGGAGTTCGATGGCCGTGAAATTACACCGCTGGACGAGGCGGAAATCCGCGCCGCCGCCAAAGAGATCCATGCCCAGGATATCAAGGCCATCGCCCTGACGGCCGTCTTTTCACCCCTGGATGCCTATATGGAGACCCAGGCGGAAGCGATCCTGCGCGAGGAATTGCCCGATGCCGCCATTACCATGTCCCACCGTATCGGCCGTATCGGCCTGTTGGAGCGGGAGAATGCGGCGATCCTGAATGCGGCGCTGGCAGGTTTGGCCCGCCGCGTCCTGGGAGCGTTTGGCAAGGCCATCGGCGGCATGGGGCTGGAGGCGCCGTTATATATCAGCCAGAACGATGGCACGCTGATGACCGCGGCCCATGCCGCCCGCTATCCCGTTTTGACTTTCGCTTCCGGACCGACCAATTCCATCCGTGGCGCCGCAGTGCTGTCGGGCCTGGACGATGCCCTGGTCGCCGATATCGGCGGTACCAGCACGGATATCGGCTTGTTGCTGGACGGCTTTCCCCGCGAGGCGGCAACCACGGTCGAGGTGGGCGGCGTGCACACGAATTTTCGCATGCCAGACCTTCTATCCGTGGGGTTGGGCGGCGGCAGCCTGGTTTATGACGATGGCGCCCGTATCGGCCCGGAATCCGTGGGCTACGAGCTGGACAAGCGGGCCGTCTCGGCGGGCGGTGATACCTTGACCATGACCGATCTGGCCGTGGCCGCCGGCCGCATGGATTTCGGGGACCCATCGAAAGTGGCCCATATCGATTTCGCAGAGAGCGCCCTGGGCCAGGCGAAAGGCATGATCGAGCGGGCCATCGATCAGGTCCGTCCATCGGCCCAGACGTTGCCGGTGATCCTGGTCGGCGGCGGGGCGGAACTACTGGATGGCGGCAGCCTGGGCGGCGGCGGCATCGTTCGGCCAGGCCATGGACAAGTTGCCAACGCCATCGGTGCCTCCATTGCCATGGTGGGCGGTGAATGCGATCGCATCTTCTCATTGGAAGAAATGAGCCGCGAGGATGCCGTCGCGTTGGCAAAGTCCAAGGCTTCATCTCAGGCGTATGAGGCCGGCGCCGATCCTGAAACCATTCGGGTCGTGGAATTGGACGAAATCCCATTGAGCTATATGCCCGGCCGTGCGACGCGCCTACGGGTCAAGGCAGTAGGTGATCTGGCGGAGGTGACGCCATGATCAAGATCGGCCTGAACGAATTGGACGATATTGCTCTTGGCGCCACATTCCTGGGTACCGGTGGCGGCGGCGATCCCTATATCGCAACGTTGATGACGCGCCGTGCCATCAAGGCCAAAGGCCCGGTCACCATGCTGTCGCCGGAGGAATTGGACGACGATGCCCTGGTCTTTGCCTGTGGCAATCTGGGTGCGCCCACGGTGGCGATCGAGAAGATCATGGGTGCCGAGCAACCACCCGACGCAGTGCGCGCCCTGGAAGCACATCTGGGACGCAAGGCGGATGCCTTGATCGCCTTCGAGGCCGGTGGGTCGAACTCCTTGATGCCCATCTACATTGCCGCCGTGCTGGGCAAGCCCATTGTGGATGCCGACGGCATGGGCCGGGCCTTTCCGGAACTGCAGATGGTGACCTTTTCCGTCTATGGCGCTGCTTCAGCGCCGTTCGCCCTCGCTTCGGAACATGGCGATACCACGGTCCTGGACGTGGATGACGACGCCCGGGCGGAACACATCGCCAGGGGGATCTCGGTACGCATGGGCGCACGGGCGGCTATGGCCTCCTACCCGATGGATGGCAGGACGGTACAGAAGGTTGCCATCCCTTTCACAACTACCCTTTGTCAGGCCATCGGCGCCAGCATCCGCGAGGCGCGGGCGGGCAACCGCGATCCCTTCCAGGCGCTGATCGACATGCTCTCGGTTACCCATTATGGCCACGCCAAGATACTATTCACCGGCAAGGTGACCGACCTTATGCGCGAGACCAGTGAGGGCTTTGCCGTTGGCAAGGTGGTGGTCACGGACCGGAACGAGGAAACCTTGGAGATCGAATTCCAGAACGAGTTTCTCGCCGCCCGGCACGACGGTAAATTGCGCGCCATCGTGCCCGATCTGGTCTGTATCCTGGACAGCGAGATGGCCCAGCCCATCACCACGGAACGGCTGCGCTATGGCCAGCGGGTGACGGTGATGGCGGTCTCCGCCCCGCCCATCATGCGGACGGACGAGGCGCTCGCCGCTTTCGGACCCAAGGCCTTTGGCATGGCGGAGGAGTTCCAGCCCGTAGAGGAATTGGCCTAGGGGGGCGTTATGCTCAAAGGATTCAAACTCATCGTCACTGTCGCCGCCGGCATTGCGGTCGTCATCGCGCTACTGGTCCTGGTGACCGGGCGGGAAAAGACCCTCGAGATCATCTTCGGTCCCATGGATCTTGCGCCGGTGGACTTCGCCACCCTGAGATTGAAAGACAAGCCCAATCAATTCCTTGTCTGCCCCAAAGAATTCTGCGCCGCCGCCGCGCATTTGGAAAGCCCGGTGTTCGATGTTTCAGTAGATGCGTTGAAACAGCGCTGGGATGCCATGCTGGCACAACAGCCGCGCATCGAAGCCGGCGCGGCGGATGACGGGATCATGCAGTACGACTATATCCAGCGGACCGAAACCATCCGCTACCCCGATAGCATTACCGTGCGTTTCATTGCCCTTGAAGGCGGCAAATCGACCTTCGCCATTTATAGCCGTTCGCAATACGGCCACAGTGATTTCGGCTTCAACGAAGCCCGCGTACGCGCCTGGCTTGCCGCCTTGAACCAGTGAGATTTTGAACGAGCATGTTAACGGAACAAGAAAAGCAAACCTTCACCAACGACGGTGTGGTGGTCTTGAGAAACGTCGTGCCGATGAATTGGCTCGATAGGATCGCCGCCGCTATCGAGCGGGACATCGCTGATCCCGCCCCCTTCGTGCATGGCTATGCCACCGATGAGGGCGGCCGCTTCCACGGCAACCTGCGAATCTGGGAGACCGACCCGGACCTACGCGAATTCTGCCTGCATTCGGACCTGCCGGCCCTAGCGGCGGAAATGCTGGGCAGCGAACAAGTGCGCCTGCTCTATGACCAGCTATTCGTCAAGGAGCCGGGCACCTCCAACCCCACCCGTTGGCACAACGACCAGCCTTACTGGCCGATCCGCGGGCGGGATGTTTTGTCATTTTGGTTCTCGCCTGATCCCGTCACCGCCCAGAGCGGCGCCCTGGAATTCGTCCGCGGCTCTCACAATTGGGGCACCATGTTTCAGCCCGAACGCTTCGGCGATACCAAGTCTCACGGGGACTACGAACGCAACCCCGATTACGTGGAGATGCCGGATATCGACGCCGCCCGCGATGACTATGATATCGTCACCTGGGACCTTGATCCGGGCGACGCCTATGTCTTCCACGCCATGACCGTGCATGGCGCCGGCGGCAATCTGCGCAGTGATAGGCGCCGGCGCGGCTACACGGTGCGTTACATAGGTGACGATATCCGCTATGACAGCCGTCCCGGCACCAACGAGCATCTGCGTAGTGATGACTACGAGGACGGCGATCGCCTGACCGCCCCCCTCTACCCCCAGGTCTGGCCGGAATAGCGCAAAGAGCGCTATCGGTCGCCGAAATGGCGTTGCCAGATCGGTCCGACGACGGGGTCTTGCAGAACCAGGCCGACCAAACGCGTCAGCCGTGGCGCGTCAATGTCTCCCCGGAACCACGTGCACAACATGGCGATGTAGACGTCGGCTAAATTCATCTCGTCGCCCAACAAAAACGGGCCTGGATCGATGGCCGTCTCCAGCACGGCAATGGCCTCTGCCATGCGTGCCACGGCGGCCTCCCGCGTTGCCTGATGTGCGTCGGGATCGACGGTAAAACGATGCGGATATCCACTGCGCAGAACCGGCTCGTAAAGGTTCACGCTGGCGAAGACCAACCAGCGCAGGAATTTGGCGTGCGCCGAAGTGCCCGGCACCGGGCCCAGATCCTTTTCCGGGTAACAGGCCGCCAGATGGATCAGGATCGCCGCCGTTTCCGTCATGGTGGAACCGTCGGGCAGGATCAGGGTGGGGAGCTGCTTCCATGGATTGATGTCACGGAAACTCTCGTCCAGCGGTGTTCCGGCGCGGGATTCAAGCTCATGCAATTCGAACGGCGCCCCGGCCAAGGCCAGGGCCGCTTCCACCACCATGCCGCCCGAGCCTGGCCGGTTGTACAGGTGATAGGTCATCCGGGCCTCAATCGGTAGCTCCGGATTTCGTGGCCACCAGGTTACGCGCCTCGACCATGGCGTCGATTTCCTCTTCCGTGAAACCCACTTCCGCCAATAGATCATAGGTGTGCTCGCCCAGTAGGGGCGCACCTTGTCGGATCGACGTCGGCGTGCCCTCGAACCGGGCTGCCGGGCGCGCCTGGCGAATGCGGCCAACGTGGGGGTGATCGTGTTCCACCACAATGCCGCTGGCCTTGATCTGCGGATGATCGATCATCTGGCTTCGGGTCAAAACCGGGGCGCAGGGCACGCCTGCATCGTCAAGAATTTGCAGCCACTCCGCCGCCGTTTTCTCCAGCAAAACTTCCTGAATCAGGTTCAAGCGGTCATCGGCATGAAGGTCACGAAGAGCCGGGGTCGCGAAGCGTTCGTCTTCCAGCAGGTCTTCCCGGCCCGTGACCGTGCAAAAGCCTTGCCATTGCGCATTGGTCATGGTCGAGACGGTGATGTAGTCGTCCTTGGTCTCGTAGATCAGATCGATGAAAGTGGCCGCCCGCTGCTCGCTGACTTCGTTGCCTACAAAAGTCTGCCCGCCCATGTCCGAGGACCATAGGAAAGCGATGATGGAATCCAGCATAGAGACTTTGACGTGCTGGCCCTCGCCCGTCCTGGCGCGACCGGCGAGGGCAGCGGCAACGGCTTGGGCGGCGGTGACACCGGTCAGCTTGTCCGGCAGGATGGTGCGGATCAGCCGCGGCCGATCCTGGTCCGAGCCGGCCTGCACGGTGGCCAGGCCGGAGAGGGCCTGGATGATGGGGTCGTAGACCGGCTTGTGAGAGAGCGGTCCGTTCTCGCCCCAGCCACTCATGGACACATAAATCAAGTCCGGCCTGATTGCGCGCAGTTCCGGCTCGCTGATGCCCAGGCGCTCGACCACGCCGGGGCGGAAATTCTGGATGAAGACGTCCGCCGTCTTCACCAGCTTCAATAGCGCTTCACGTCCCGCGTCGCTTTTGACGTCGATGGCGATCGATCGCTTGTTGCGGTTGTTGTTCAGAAAAACGGCGCGCAGGTCGTTCGGTCCATGGCCGGCGTGGCGGGTATGGTCGGGCCTTTCGGGGGCCTCTACCTTGATCACGTCTGCGCCCTGATCCGCCAGCATCATGGTCGCGAACGGTCCGGCGATGACGTTGGTAAAATCGATGACGCGATAGCCGCTAAGCGGTCCTGACATCCAAGTTCCTCCTATTTTGTTCGTATTTTATGCCCGCGCTTCCGCCAATAGATCGGCCAGTTGTTTCGGCGCGTCGCTGTCGTCCATGGCGGCGAAGATGCGGGGCAGCCAGGCGTTGGCCATGGTGTTGCCCCGTTCATCATCGGTCAGGAAGGCGCCGGCGATCAGCGGGATGCCAACCAGTTGGCCTGCTGATTCCCGGTGGTAGGCGGCGGTTATGTCTTCAAGGGACACTTCGTCGACGCCACCTTCATGGAGTGCATTGGCATAGGTCTCCAGCAAGGCCGCCTGATGCTGTTGCCGGGTTTTCACGGTCAGATTGCCATTCAGAAAATAAGCCACATCGTAGGAATAGGACATCTTGAAGTAGGCCTGCCAATCAAAGAAGCGTGGGCGCCCGTCCTGGAACAGGATGTTGCCCAAATGGGCGTCCATATGACACAGGGTCTGCAGTCCGTTTTCTCCTACAAACGCCAACAATTCGCCGTAGGCCGATAGCGCCTGTTCCATGGCTCCGCGCAGATGCTCAGGCACCCGGTCGCCGAAACGATCGAAGAATCCTGGTACGGCGCCCCCGGCCATGGCGGAAAGGGCAGGGGTCATGGTGGCCAAACTGGGAATCCAGTCGTGGCCGTCCAGATTACGGCCTTTCCAATATTTGGCATGCAGGCCGCCCAGGGCGGTCATGACAGCATGGGCTTCTTCCGGTGAGGCGCCTTCCAGGATTTTTTCCGGGTCATGGCTGCCTAGATCCTCCACGACCAAGGTGAATTTGTCGCCGCTGTCGGCGATCTGCGCCAGATAGCATTTCGGTGGGTTGCAGGGATTATCCGCGGCCAGGTACTTGTAAAAAGCCACCTCCCGCTGGAAAAGGCCCAGTAAAGTCCCGAATTCCCGGGTTTCGGCATTGCTTGGCGCCATCTTCACGATGATGCTGCCCGGCGCGCCGTCGGGCCGCTCGCCATAGTGCATTCGAACGCGGACGAGTTGGCTGGCAAAACCAACCTCCTGGTTCAAGTCCTCCCGGGTCATGTCCACGACTTGGCAGCCGGCCAATTCTGGCTGGGCGTTGAGTACACGGGTGATCCAGTTGGGATTGATCTCGGTCAGATTGTCGAGGATGGGGATGCCGTCCATTGTCTCAAATCCTCATAGCCCGGCCAGGAAATCGCCAAGCGCTTTGTTCACGACCGCTGGCTGATCCACATTGACGCCGTGGCCGGCGTCCGGAACCCGGACGTTGACGGCACCCGGAATCCGGCTGGCCATGTAGTCCGAGCCATCCAGGTAATAGGTATCGCCTTCGCCCACCAAAACAAGGGTCGGGATGGAAATTCCTGGCAGGCTGTCGATGACCCGGGCGTCCACCTGGCTCAAGATGCCCCGCGCTGCCAGCGCCAGTTCCCGCGCCGTTCGCTGGGCACTGACATGGACCTCCGAGACGCCGCCCAGGGCGTCCAGGCCGCCGTCGTCAAGGGCTTGGGCCCGTGCTTCCGCCCGCTCGTTCCACTTCTCACGCGCACTGTCACTGCGATAGCCGGGGCCGCAACCCTGAAGGTACAGCGCCCTGGCCCGGCCGGGATAACGCACATTGAAAGCCAGCGACATAAACCCGCCCAGGGAATGGCCGCCAATGACCGCCCGTTCGATGTCCAAATGATCCAGCACCGCCGCCATGTCGTCCGCTGTCGCATCCTGGCTGTAGTAGGTCAGATCGTCAGGGCACTCGGTCCGGCCATGGCCGCGCATATCCCAGGTGATCAGACGGTAGCGTTCTTTGAATTCATCTACCTGGCCTTGCCACATGGCTGTGGAGGCTCCGAAGCCATGGGAAAGCAGGATCGGCGAGTTGTCGCCACCGCTGTCTTCGTAATAGACGCGGACATTTTCTCGATCGACGTAAGGCATACCGTCCCCTTCCAAGACATGTCGCTCTCACTGACCAAAATGCCTCAACCGGGATGTTGGTATCAAGTTTGGCGGATGCAACGAGGCCGTTTCAAAATTCCATTATTAAATTGCAATTAAGTCGCATTTGCATTTTAGTAAGGAACATTTTCGTAATGGAGGGATGAATTCCGTGATGTCAGGTGCTGTGAAGACATGCAATTGCCGGCGCGTGGCCGATAGGATCTACCGGGATCTAACGGCACGCGGCATTCCCCGTCGCGATGCGCTTGATGCCGCAACCAACATCGTTTGTATGCACCACCCGGAATTGTCCTCAGCCCAATCCCTGGCGCTGGTCTCTGGTTGGCTCGACGTGAGGCGCTAAAGCGCGTGGTTTAGGGCAAGGTCGAAGGCATCGAAATTGCGCAAGGCGTGGCCTTCCGCCAAATCAGTCTGGCGGTTCATGATCAAGGGCACGCGCTGTTCGGAAATGCCGCCGTGGGAACGCAAGGGTTCCTTCAGCGCCGATAGATCGTGCCGCTCGGCGCTGGTGCCCAAGGTGTGGTCCTGAACCGAGACCAGGACCAAATCACCCAGGCGGTCGGCGGGCAATTCGAAGCGTTCCGCCGCGGCCGTCTTGTCCAGTACCAGTTCCATGCCGGGAACGGCGGCGAGGCGTTCCGCCAAACTTTCCCGATCCGTTTCGGTGGGAAGATAGGCGGTGGCGTAAGACCCTAATGCACCATGATGCACCACATAAGGGTCGGTGATGGGGAGGATCACCTTTGCCGTATCCGGGCCCAGCCAGTCATCCAGCAGGCTTTGCAAATAGATCACCCGCGGCGCACCAGCTCCATCATGCTTGGCATTCATGCCGTGATCAGCGGTGGCGACGATGGTGCAGCCCAGGGCATCCAACTGTGCCAAATAGCCATCGAGCATGGCATAGAAATCGTTGGCTACCGGTGCGCCCGGGGCGTGTTTGTGTTGGATATAGTCGGTGGTGGAAAGATACATCAGGTCGGGACGCCGGCTTTCCATGAGCTTGACGCCCGCGGCCAAGACGAAACCGCTCAATTCGGCGCTATAAACGTCCGGCACCTGCAGCCCGACCAATTCGGGTACCCCGTCGATGCCGTTCTCGGCCATAGTCGCCTGATCGGCGAGTTCGGAAGAAAAGCATATACCCAATTCGCCCATTTCCAGGCCGTGGCCCAGCAGGCGGCGCAATTTGTCCTTGGCGGTGATGGTGACAATGGTGGCACCGGCCGCTTGAAACGCCTGAAACAGTGTCGGCGCACGCAGGAAGCGCGGCTCGTTCATCATCACTTCCTGGCCGCTCTCGGGGTCGAGGAAGAAATTGCCGCAAATGCCATGCACGCTGGGCGGCGTCCCGGTCACGATGGACAGATTATTGGGGTTGGTAAAGCTGGGCACGACGCAATCGGCCAGGCGGGCGGTGCCGGTCTCCAGCACCTTGGCGAAAAAGGGCGCCATCCCGGCGTCCACCGCGGCTTCGATATAGCCGGGTTCGGAACCATCGATGCACAAGACCACGACGGGCTGTGCCGGCCAGGCATAGTCCCGGCCGTTGACTTGGATGCTGTCGGGTCGGGTCATCGCCCCAGCAGTTCGGCGCCGAAATTGCGGCTGGGGTCCATCTCCGGCTCCAAGCGGTTCAATGGCTTGGCCGCCTCCGAACAGGCACGCGGCAGAAACTGGCCGCTACCGCGTTCGGCAAGCAGCGTATTGTCTGAAACCACCACCTTGCCCCGGCTTAACACCATTGTCGGCCAGCCCTTGATCTTAATGCCGGTATAAGGCGTGTAGCCCACATTGTCGTGCAGCATGGCGTAATCGATGGTTTGCTCCAAATCCGGGTCCCAGATCGCGATATCGGCGTCCGAACCCACGGCGATGGTGCCCTTTTGCGGATGCAGGCCATATAGCTTGGCCACATTGGTGGCAGTCAGGGCGACGAAGCGATTGATGTCGATCCGTCCCTTGCCCACGCCCTCGGAAAATAGCAGCGGTAGCCGCAATTCGATCCCCGGCACGCCGTTGGCGATTTCCTTGAAACTGGGTTTTGGACCCGCCGCCAGTTTGCCGCTGTCGTCAAAGCGATAAGGGGCGTGGTCGGAGGAAAATACCGTGAAGGTGCCGTTGGCCAGGCCCCGCCACATGGCTTCCTGGTCCTGCTCATCGCGGGCCGGCGGGCTGCAGCAGTACATCGCTCCGTCCATGCCGTCGCGTTTCAGATCGTCCGCCGTGAGGAAGAGATATTGCGGGCAGGTCTCGGCGAAGATTTTCAGGCCCTTGTCCTGGGCCAGACGGATTTCGTCCATGGCCTCTTCCGAGGAGACATGCACTACCAGGATCGGTTGGTCCATCAGGCGTGAAAGGGCAATGGCCCGGTGCGCTGCCTCGCCTTCGCCGACGCGGGAATGGCTGACGGCGTGGTATTGCGGCTGCCAATGGCCGCCGTCGAGCAGCTTCTCGCTGAGCCAGCGGATCATTTCGTGGTTTTCCGCATGCACCATAACCATGGCGCCCTCGCGCCGGGCGGTGGAGAGCACCTCCAACATTTGATAGTCGTCCAGGCGCAAGGCGTCATAGGTCATGTAAACCTTGAACGAGGTATAGCCGTCCTTGATCAGGGCGGGCAGTTCCTGGCCGATAACCTGGTCCGTAGGATCGGAGATGATCAGATGGAAACCATAGTCGATTACCGCCTTGGGACCGGCGCAGGCGTGATAGTCCTCCACCACCTGGCGCAGGGATTGGCCTTTGTATTGCGCGGCGAAGGGGATCACGGTGGTGGTGCCGCCGAAAACGGCCGAAACGGTGCCGGAATAAAAATCGTCCGCCGTCATTACGCCGGTCGAGGAGGATGATTTCTGTTCGATATGGCAATGCCCTTCCACACCGCCGGGCAGAACAAGCTTGCCGCTGGCATCGATTTCCTCGGCACCGCTTCCAAGGTCTTCGCCAAGCGCGACTACGCGACCGGATTTCACGGCGATATCCGCTGAAAAAGTGTCCGCCGCCGTGGCCACAGTGCCGTTGCGGATCAACAAATCAAAATTGGACATATGGTTACCTCCCCTTGCCAAGTCATTTTCCCGCCAAGGCGTAGGCAATGGCAACACCCGATGTGTTAGTCTGTTGATTGGGGAATCAAGGAGACAAGCATGGCGGATCTGTTGGGCATGGACCCAGGCCGTATCGAGCGGCTGCGCAGCCCGGAGCGGCTGGAATATTTCGACCCGGCGGAGATTTGGCGGGTTCTTGGCCCGGCGCCCGATTGCACGTTGCTCGATATCGGTGCGGGGGTCGGCTACGTGACCCTACCGTTCGCCAAGGCCCATCCGGGCGCCAAAGTCTATGGCTGCGATATCCTGGAGGGTATGGTCGGCCTGCTGGCACGGGACGCTGAAGAACAGGGTCTGGACAATCTGGAAACCGTATTGATGCAGCCCGGTGAGGTGCCGCTGCCCGACGGCTGCGCCGATCTCGTCGTCATGGCGCAGTTACACCACGAACTTGATGACCCGGAAGCCCTAATGGTGGAATGCCGGCGCTTGTTGAAAACCGGCGGCACAGTTGCCGTGGTGGACTGGAAAGACGAGGAAAACGGCCGCAGCCCGGCCAAGGGCCGGCGGGTGCCCGAAGCAGTGATCCGCGCCCACCTAACCGGTGCCGGCTTTGAAGATATCCAAACCAACGATATCTATGAATTCCACCAGTTCGTGACCGGGCGCGCCTAGACCGGTCTAGCCCAGGTTCTCTTCCGCCCAGACATCCTGTGGCGGTGTCTCGTCCGGGCGTTCATGGCGCATCTCGTAATAGGGAACAAACGGTTTGTAGACGCCGTGGACCCGGCGCAATTCGTCCACGGCGGTATCGTGGGCGTCGACGCGCAGGTCCATATGGCCGAAATCCCGATGCCCGTGGGTTATGACGGCAGCCGAGCGTTCCGTCAGATGTGTCCCGTCCGCCGTCTGCTGGCCGCCGGCATCTCGGCCCGCTTCCAGTGTCGCCAGCAGGCGTTCGTCCAGATCCGCATTCGAATCCCGCTCAAAGGCTGCGGCCATGGCCGTCAGCACTGCCTCGCCGGCCAACACGTTGCCCATGACAAGATAGCCATCGCCCGTCATGTGGCCCGACCAGGGCCGGGTCCGGTCGCCAGTATGCACAGCGACCGCGCCGTCGCCAGCGACGATGCCGAGCTGGCGGTAGGCTGCGTGGGGATCGTCATCGACCAATTCCCGCAGGGCCTTGGCGGGGGAAAAACCGGTCTCGAGCAGCCTTAGCGCCAGGTTCCCCAGTTTCAAATTGACGAAGGCCTGGGTAGACACAGCGCCCAGGCCGCCCTTGATCGCGGGGCAATAGCCGCCCACGGCCAGGGAGTAAGTGGCAATGCCGATCCCTAGTTGGCCGGACTGGGCGCAGCGGGCGATCACGGTATAGGTCATGGAACCCTCCCATGGTGGATTGGTGTCTGCTGCCAGGGTACACTCAGATCAAGGCACTGGCGAATTTGGGGGTTGCGCGGTGAAATACATTTGCGACGGCCCGGGCGGGACGACCTGGTTCCGGATCGAGACGGAGGTGGAGGCGGAAGCGGAATCCGAGCTTATGGCCCACGCCGTAGCAAAACATTTCCGCCGCGCGAGGGAAGCTGCCGAGGCCACCTACAAACCGACCTCTGCGGTTTTCATTGAACAGAACATCGGTCTGGCCGCGCATCTGCAAAAAGCCATGCCCCTTTTTCTGACATTGCGGGCGAACGACGGTGCCGGCCTCGTCACCGCGATGCTGCCGCCCGAGGGCAAGGCAGCCTCGGGCTTTCGCATCATCATCGTCGGTGAGAAGAATGGCGATCCCTATGCGGACCATAGTGAGGCTATCCAGGCGTTGGGACGACATTTTTCCATGACCCTGGATCGCAGCGATTGTTTCCCCTACGCCAGCTAGGGTCTGTTTTCCGCAATCGATCATGAGTTAGAATTCGAAGACGCCGCCGAAAGAGAGGTTGCTGCAAATGTCCAACGCCGACAGAACCGGAGAGTCAGATCTGGCTGTTCGCCCATTACATCCGGCTTTGGGCGCTGAAGTTACGGGGATCGATCTGGGCAAGCCTATGGACCAGGCAACCTTCCAGGCCTTGCACGAGGCCTGGATGGCGCATCTGGTGCTGGTCTTCCCAAATCAGACATTGAGCGACCAGGCGCAAATCGCATTCGCGCGGCAATTCGGCAAACTTGAGGAGCACCATCAGGAGATCATCAAGTCATCAACCGAACCGCAGATTTTTCGAGTCTCGAATGTGGACGATGATGGCAATCTCATGGCCAGCGATCATCCGTCTGTAGCGCAAATTTCATTGGCTCAGCGCTGGCATACGGATTCCTCATATCGCACCGTACCGTCCATGGGCTCTATCCTGCACGGCATAGAAATCACGGCGGAAGGCGGCGAGACCTGGTTCACCAATATGTACAAGGTCTATGAAGCTCTGGACGGGGACATAAAACGACGGATTGCCGGCCGGAAGGCCTGTCACGATTTCGGCCATTTGGCGACGTTGGCGCCCATCAAACCCCTGACGGAGGCGGAGCGTGCGGCCATGCCACCGGTTTGGCAGCCCCTGGTTCGAAGCCATCCTGTCACAGGCCGCACCTCCCTATTCATCAGTCCAATTTACAACGATGCCGTTGAAGACATGCCGATTGATGAAGCGCGGGATCTGATCGCGGAACTGACCGAACTTTCAGGCCAGCCGGAGTTTGTTTATCGACACCGCTGGTCCACGGATGATGTGGTGATGTGGGACAACCGCTGCACGATGCATCGGGTAACCCCCTATGACCTGGCCAAACGCCGGGTCATGCACCGCACGACCATCGTCGGTGACGGCCCAGTGCTTGCCGCCTAGATGCGCCATATTGGTCATTTGCAACCGGACTTGCCCGGTTTAAGAAAACAGCGTTCCAATTCAGTCCCTGGGAGCGTTTAGACGATGCATCTGGCTGTCGCTGCGGCCCTTGATATCCCCCGCCAACAGGTGCGTGGCGCCATTGTCGGCGCACTCATTAGCATGGCCGTTATCACAGGTTGGCGCGTGCTGGCCGAAACCCACATATCGGTTGTTCTGCAGTTCGGCATGCTGGCTGTCTATGCCCTGACCATGTCGCGGGTGCTGCAGAACTCTACACGGGTGCCCGAAATCCTGGGCCGAGGACTGATTTCCTTGGGCATCGCCGGCCTGCTGTGCCTGGGCTTGGATTATCAGCATCATACGGAGGTCCCGACCGCATCGGCGCAATGGGTATATTCTCTCTTGGGCGCGGCCGCGGTGTCGGTCCTTGCGATCGGTTTATGGTTTTCCCGCCCAGGCGGCGGAGGGCCAGCTTACTCCGGTGCGGACGGGGGTTTGCCCCGGGATTTCGCCGACTTCATCCAGGAAAACCTGGCAGCCTCTCTTGCGGCTGTGGAAAAGATCCGCCGCAAAACGGAATGGGATTATTGGAAGTTGACCGCGTTGGGCGTGCCGGCCGCGGCCCTGGCCGGGCTGGCATTGATCCTCTCGGGCCTGGCGGCGCGTCCGCCAAGCTGGCCGTTCTTTACGTTCGCCTTGCTAATGCTTCTGTGTGGTATTGGTGCCGGCATTCTACGCTGGCGCCCCTCGCCGACACGGCGCGAGGAAATCTTGCGCGATTTGGGCGGGTATCTGGGCCTGACCTATTATTTTGGCGGCGGCGACGCCCCGGACCACAACACGGCCACAGTGTTCGGTTCCGCCCAACAAGCCCTTGATCTGGGGTTATTGCCGCCTTATCGCGAATTGAAGCTGGGGGCGGCGTTCCGCGGCTCGCGTCATGGCCGAGCCTTCTCTTTCGGCGAACTGACGACTATCCCGCCCCGCAAACTGGGACAGAATACGGCGCGGCTGAGCAAGAATTTTCTGCTTTTGATGTTGGATTTGCCGGCTGGCGCCGACAGCCGAACCATAGGCATCGAGGACCGGGGCTTACTGTCCATCATTTTGCCCCGCCGCACGGAGGCGCCACTCTTGGGGCATGCCACATTCGAAGAACACTTCACCCTCACGGCCGAGGATATAGACGCAGCCCGGACCCAATTGAGCCCTGCGTTCATGGACAAAATTATGGAACTGCGGCGGTCTCTACCGCCGGCCGATGTGCCGGGCTTTGCATTTGACGAAGGCCGGTTCTTTCTGGCTATCGAGACGCGCAAGGATTGGTTTGACGTGGATCCCGACCCGGGCACCGCCATGGACGACCCACGCCATCTCGCCGCCATCCTAGGGCGGTTGGAAACGGTCCTGGAAGTCGTTGATGTCGTGCCGTCCTAACGGTTGAGGATGCGCCTGACCAGCGGGGCAAATTCTTCAAGCGGCTGGCTATCGTAGCCGGGGTCGAAGGAGGCCTGATCCCAGGCTTCGCAGAAATGCACGCAGGCTACGTAGTGGGGGTGGCCGCTATATTTCTCCCGCTCGTTGCGATCGCCGCCCATGTGGTGGGCGTAATAATACTTCTGGAACAAGCCGTGGTGAGCCGCAATCCAGACACATTCTTCCCGCACATAAGGTTGCAGGATCGCCGCCGCCAAGGCGCCATGGTTCCAGGGCGCCAGGGTGTCGCCGATGTCATGCAGCAAGGCGGTTACTACCATCTCGTCGTCGGCGCCGTCCCGCTGCGCCCTGGTTGCGGTCTGCAGGCAATGCTCCAGGCGCGAAACCTGATAGCCTGACATGGAGTGTTCCAATTCCGCCAGTGCAGCTAGGACCCTGTCCGCGGTCTGGGCCGCGAAAACCCGTTCTTGGCCGTCGAGGAACTGATAGTCGGCGGCATCGCCGTCCTTCATCTGGGTAAATTTGACTGTATCCATGGATACAGTTTAGCCCAATCGACGACGCAAGACACGGATACGGCTATCGGCGTCTTCCCATTCCACATAGGCACCCTGGAGGTGACGCCGGCCCGTTCCCTCGGCAAAGGCCTTTCGCCCATGCAGGATACGTCGGTTGTCGAAAACGGCGATCTCGCCAGCCCGCATGCGGGTTTCCAGGCGATGGTGGGGATCCTTGGTCAGCGCCAGGAACTTCCGATACGCGTCCTGATATGCCCTGAAATCGGATTGGGGACAGTCTGCCGTAGTCATGACGGACGGATTGAAGCGGATTTCCCCAATCTCGCCATCGTCATCAAGGCCGATTAACGGCGCGTGCATCTGATAGTCACAGCCTTCGTCGTGATAACGGAACAATATGGGGGTCTTGGCCAATATCTCGAAGGCGGTTCGATCCCTTGCCCTCAGATGCTCTGCCAGATGCAGGCCGTCACAATAGAGCGAATTGCCGCCTTTGGTCTCGTTGACCAGGCAATGAAGGAACTGCAGGCCCGGCTGATACTCCCGCGCCGGCAGGTCAACATGCAAGGGAAGTTCAACGGCGGTATAAGCATTGGAGATGCCGTCGGCCTGGGCCACCACCTGGAAGACATCGCCGAAATTGGTATCCCGCACATTGCCGATGCGCCCGGCCAGTTCGCGCACCGTGCCCGGCGTGGTCGGCGCCCCTACCACATAACTCAGCCCGGTCCGCCGCAATGATTCCAGCCAAGCCAAAAGCGCAGATTCATCGGAGACAACGGCGGCAAAGTCAAAGCGGGGCAGGCGTTCGGCCAAATCCGCGCCCCAAGGCTGGCGCTTTGGTAATTGGACCGGCGGGCGCCCCTGATGCCGCAGCCAGCACGCCTGATATGCGCTGGCGTGGCCGCCGTCGGGCCAGATAATGGACAGGGTTTGCCGGCCGGTAATCGACATTTGTTCGGGCTGCAGATCGAGACTGTATGCCTCTTGATCGAGGAGCCGTTCAAGGCTGGCAGGATGACGGCATTCTGCGCAGGGACATTGTTCCCGCAACCACAGGGCGTGCAGGCTTTGCCGCCAACCATCGCTCCAATCTAAGTGCAACAGCTGCGGGTCGGTTTGGTCCACGGTGATGGCGTGGATGCTGTGATGCGTTTCGTATGGGTAGAGGTCCCCCATGGGCGGCGGGACGGGCGAGCTATCGACTTTAGTGATCTCTGGCTGTGAAATGTCCGGCAGCGACATTCCGGTACTCCATTCCGCATCAAATCGGGGATACGCTGCCGAAATTTCAAATATCAGAAAAGCGAATTTTTATGATAGGTATGATCGAAAAATACGATCACTAGATGAGGCGGCAATGCCATGAACATCGAACATCTCAGAACCTTCCTGGATGTCATGCAGACGGGTAGTTTTCATCGTACCGCCGATCGCTTGAACGTCAGCCAGTCAACGGTTTCCGCCCGCATCAAAGCCTTAGAAGACCGCCTTGACCGTATCTTGTTCAATCGTATGAAAAACGGCGTCACCGCGACCGGTGCCGGCCAGCGCCTTCAGCGTCATGCGGATGTGGCCGTGCGTGCCTGGGAGCAGGGGCGCCAGACCCTGGCGTTGCCCGACCAGATCAGGGCGGCCTGCGCCCTTGGCGTTCAGCAGGCCCTGGCGGAATGGCTGGCCTTGGAATGGTTGCGTTGGATGCGCCAACAGCATGGCGATTTAGCCATCCGTATCGAATCAGGCTATTCGGATCTGCTGTTGCGGCAATTGGATGATGCCCTGTTGGACATTGCCGTCCTGTTTCTGCCGCAGACCAGGCCAGGTATCACGGTTGAGACCCTATATGTGGATGAATTGATTCTGGTTTCGACACAGTCCCGGGATGTGACGTCCCATTGGCTTGAGGATTATGTCTTCGTCGATTGGAGTTATGACTTCCGCACCTCCCACGCCGAAGCATTTCCCGAAATGGAATTGCCGCGCTTGACCGTGCCGTTACCCAATGTCGCCCTAAACCACGTCCTAACTCATGGCGGTTCCGCCTATCTGGCCCGGGCCACGGCGGAGCCTTGGATCGAGGACGGGCAATTATACGAGGTTACCGGTGCGCCGTCGTTCGAGCGTCCCGCGTTTCTTGTCTACCGCGATGATCCCGTGGACGCCGAGGTGCAGCAAACGGCTTTGGAGGGGTTGCGTCAGATCGCCAGTACCTATGCCTAGCCCCGGCAGGCCATCTTGGATGGATTTGCCCCGGGCTAGCCGCTAGACTTTGATGATGGTGCGTTGCCATCAACCAACAACGGCGGGGCAGGAATATGCCCGCGTAAAGGGATAAGCCGGACGAGGCATGCAGACGGGCCTGTTGCGTTTCCTTCGTCTAGTGGCCGATTCGGCCCGCGATCTTGCGCCGATTGTGATCGTCATTGCCTTCTTTCAGCTTGTCGTCCTGCGTCAGCCGATCCCCGATCTCGCTGAAATCCTCATCGGACTGCTGTTCGTCCTGATCGGTCTGACGCTCTTTATCCAAGGCCTGGAATTGGCCCTGTTTCCCATCGGCGAGAGCATGGCCAACGCATTCGCGCGAAAAGGCAGCCTGTTCTGGCTGCTGACCTTCGCCTTTGCCCTGGGTTTCGGTACCACGGCGGCGGAGCCCGCCCTGATCGCCGTGGCGGCGGAAGCCGCCAGCGTTGCTGCCGCCGGCGGTGTCGTCAGCGACACGGTGGCTGCGAAGGCAGACTACGCCCTTTACCTTAGATTTACGGTGGCGATTTCCGTAGGCGTTGCCCTGGTAGTCGGCGTCTTTCGAATCCTCAAGGGCTGGCCGGTGC
Organism: uncultured Rhodospirillaceae bacterium; assembly: GCA_964344935.1. Taxonomy (GTDB): domain Bacteria; phylum Pseudomonadota; class Alphaproteobacteria. Next base: position 1,066,536 of record CAYFPL010000001.1, on the reverse strand, counting down.
AGTATCTGATCATCGGCGGATATATCGTCGTTGTCATCCTCACATTCTTCGCCCCGGCCAGCATTGTCGGTATCGCCCATGATTCAGGCGGTGTGACCACGTCCACTGTCACCGTGCCTCTGGTCACGGCTCTGGGTGTTGGATTGGCCACCACCATCCGGGGACGCAACCCCATGGTGGACGGTTTCGGCCTGATCGCCTTTGCCTCCCTGACGCCGATCATTTTCGTTCTTCTGTTCGGCATGTTGTGGTCGGCGCTGGGATAAGGGTGGAACGATGGAAACCTTGACCAGCTTTTTTTGGACCGCGATCGCCACCTGCCGGGACGTCCTGCCCATCGCTGTCGTCCTGTTCGGTTTCCAATTTTTGGTGATCCGCCGGCCCCTGCCGCGCCTGCGGCAGATCATCATCGGATTCGTCTATGTCATCGTGGGGTTGAGCTTCTTCTTGATCGGGCTGGAACAGGCTCTCTTCCCATTGGGCAAGCTGATGGCCCAGCAACTGACCGATCCCGCCTTCATCCATGGCGTTGGCGCGGTGGTAGAGGGTGTGCGCTGGCAGGACTATTACATGGTCTACCTGTTCGCTGCCGCCATCGGGTTCTCCACCACGATCGCCGAACCCTCGCTGATCGCTGTCGCCATCAAGGCGAACCAGGTTTCGGGCGGCGCCGTGGGTGTTTGGGGCCTGCGTATTGCCGTCGCCATCGGGGTCGCTTTCGGCGTGGGCTTGGGCACCTATCGAATCGTTACCGGTACACCGCTGCATTACTATATAATCGTTGGTTACATCATCGTGATCATTCAGACCATGCGTACTGATAGGACCATCATTCCACTGGCCTATGATTCAGGCGGCGTGACCACATCCACAGTCACAGTACCCCTTGTCACGGCCCTTGGCCTGGGCCTGGCCACGACAATTCCCGGCCGCAGCTCCCTGCTCGACGGCTTCGGATTGATCGCCTTTGCGTCCCTGTTTCCGATCATCGCCGTCATGAGTTACGCCCAGATCGGGGCCTGGCTGGGCCGGCGCCGCCGGTCGAAAGGAGAATGATATGAAGTTCAAGTTACTGATGGCCCTGGTCGACGACAGCCATACAGACCGGATCCTGGACGCCGCCCGCCAGGCCGGTGCCACCGGTGCTACTGTTATAACATCGGCCAGGGGCGAGGGGCTGGTTCCGGAAAAGACCTTCATGGGCTTGAACCTGACCGGGCAAAGGGATCTCATTTTGTTCCTGGTCGCTGAGCAGTTGAGCCGTGAAATCCTTGAAAAGATCGCCGTCGTTGGGCGTTTTAACGAAGAACAAGGCGCCGGTATCGCCTTTCAGATTGAGATCGAGGACGCGGTCGGCCTGAAAACCCAATTGAAGACCCTGACAGAAGAAATCGAGGATCAGATATGAGCACGATCCCCTATATCCAAGTGAGCGAGGTCATGCGCACGGATGTGCATATGGTCGATCCCATGACCACCGTGCGCGAGGCCATGCGCCTGATGCGGCAGCATTCCGTCTCTTCCCTAGTCATCGACCGTCGCGACGAACGGGACGAATTGGGACTGGTCGTCGTCTCCGATATTGCTACGGAGGTGATTGCCAAGAACCATTCCCCTGATCGGGTCGATGTCTATGAGATCATGTCAAAGCCGGTGATCACATTGGACAAGGACATGGACATTCGCTATGGCGTGCGACTTCTGGGCAATTTCGGATTGTCGCGGGCCCTGGTGGTGGATCACGATCGCACATTGGTCGGCATTGTCACCATGCGTGACATGGTTATGGCGTTCGTGGAACATGAAACCACGACGGTCGAGGCCTAGCCGACTTCGGGAATGCGCGGGCGCATTCGGTTTCCATAATAATTGTCGTGACAAAACTGACCTGTTAACGTTTTCCCCTGACATGCGGGGAGGGCACAGCCATGTACAAGATCCTGGCGATGGGCGATTCCGTCATGTGGGGGCAGGGCCTGCGTGCCCGGGACCGTTACACTTTTGCGATTAGACGGCATGTCGCGTCCAGGACCGGCCTGGACCTGAACGACGTCACGCTGGATATCCTCGCCCACAGCGGTGCAAAGATTGGCTTGAATCCGCAAAGAGCATCGGATGCAGTGCGCAATCCGTTCCTATGGGGCGAGATTCCCGTCTGGGCACCGAACCTGCATACCCAGTTGAATATCGTCATCGACAGCCGCAGGCAGGGCATGTTGCGGCCGCCGTCCTATCGCGACTATTTGACCGTTAACGACGGTTGGGACCCGCCTGCGCACCAGGAGCGCAAAAGAACACTGGCCAGGCACTTTAGAAGCTATGCCCGCCGGCCGCCGGACCTGATTCTGGTCAACGGCGGAATCAACGATCTCGATGCTTTTCAGATCCTCTCGCCCTTTCCCACAGCGAACCTTGACAAGCTCAAGAACATCAATGAAGGCCGCAGGTTGATCAAGAAACTCAATCCAGTCGTTGACCGAACGGAATTCGAGGCCTTGGTACGCCGCTTCTGTCTTGTGCGCATGCGCCGGTTCCTCAAACGCCTTCGCGATGAATTCGAGGATACGCCGATCATCGTTACCGGCTATTACCCGTTGATCACACGGGGCAGCAAGAACATCGTCAAATCGGTCCGCACCGGGATGATCATCTCCGCCCTGGCGTCAGGCGCTATGGCCGCCATCATCAGCAATCCCGTCAAATTCCTGCTGATTTCAGAGATTATCGGCCGTCTGGGCAAGCGCTTCCTGGTGGATAGATCATTTCTGTGGACGCAGCTGTCCTCCCGCTACCTGGCCGAGGCGGCGCAATCGGTGCCCAATGCGTTTGTCGCCGTACCGCGGTTTGGTGACGAGCACGGCATCTATGCCGAGGCCTCCTATATCTGGCCCCTGCTTGCCGGGCGGATTACCGCAAGGCCGCCCAGGGTCGAATTGGGCCGGGTTATCGATCCCTTGCAGAACAGACGCGCCCGGGCCGTAGACGATTGGCGGCAGGAAATTGATGAAGATCGATTGAAATGGGCCACGGCCTATATCGCCTCCGTCGGTCACCCCAACAGGGATGGCGCGCGGGCGTACACGGACGCCATCAAGGCGGCGATGGACAGCCGGCCAGATGTCTTTGCCTTCCAATAGGCGGCAATCATGACGCGTTTACTTGCTGCATCCTTTCTGACGTTGCTGTCGGTGTTCCTGCTCGCATCTTGCAGTTTCATTCCCGCCAATACCTCGGCCAATGTACCGGCGACGGATCGGCAACGTTCCATGTTTCAAGAGCCCGGCGCAGTCTCGGGTGCGATGTTGGCTTCGGGTGAGGTGCCATGGTGGGTGCCTCACAAATGCCGGCTTGGCTTTAGCCTGGAGAAATGGCGGGATGCCCACGCCAAGGGCGGGTCGCCACCGCAATTGTCCGCCAGCAGCGCAGCGGATTTCTGGGCCGCCTATTGCAGTACGATCGGCCAGGCGGAACCGGAGGACGAGGAATTCGTCGGTCTCGCGCTCTCAGGCGGCGGCATGCGGGCAGCGGTATTTTCATCCGCAGTAATGTTCGAACTTCAAGCAGAAGGCATCCTACCTCACGTGGATGTGGTTTCCGCCGTATCGGGTGGTTCGGCCGCGGCGGCCCTGTTCGCGCTGTCCTGCGACGATCCAGCGAATTGTCCGAAAACCGTTGAAGGCCCGCCGCGCTGTCAATGGCGGCCGGAACCGGGCGGACAAAGCCCGAGCGAGCTTTGCCGCGGCGGTGTCTTCCAGCAGCTGCAGGGCCGCTTTGAGACCCAGTTCATCCTCAAGGCCCTGCGTCCTGACCGGGCCTTTCAATACTGGTTCACGCACCTGGACCGTAGCGACATCATGGCCGAAACCTTGGCCGACAACCTCTATGATACATCCATCCTGGGCGCTGAAGGCTTCCGCTTTCACGATCTGAACCCACAGCGGCCGTCGCTGATCATAAATGCCACCAATTTCACCAAGGCGCGGAGATCCCTGATTGGGGAGAGCGACAGCGAGACACGACGGAAATTGATCGAGCATCTGAATTTTCAGTTCACCGGGCGCAACTTTGAGAAACTCATTTGTTCCAACCTGGATCAGTATCCGGTGGCCAATGCCGTCATGGCATCATCCGCCTTTCCCGGATTGTTCCAATACGTGACGTTGTCAAACTACTGTCCGGTCCAGGATGGCGGCCGGCGTACTTACAAGCATCTGTTCGACGGCGGCAATTCGGATAACTTGGGATTGATACCGTTCGAACGCATGTTCGATGCAGCCAAATTGGAGAAATTGTTGAGCCCGGGCGGCCGGATGCCGAACCGGGCGGTGGTACTAGAGGTAAAGGCCACATTGGGTTTGCCCGGCAAAAGCCCCAACGACCCCGATCCCCGTTCCGTTTTGGACTACATCATCGACACGAACTTTCTGGATACCACCGACAGTCTGATGATCATGGGTTACGACCGCATCGAAGGCGACGTGCGCCAGGCCCTGGCCGACCTGGAATGCCGTGGCGGCCGGGACGAGGATGACTTCTCGGACCGCCATGACTGCGCCGAGTCAGCGCAGTTGGTGACCGTTGCCCTGAGCGATTTGAAGTGGACCGATATTCCCGGCGGCCGGAATTTGTGGCGTTGCGTGAAAGAAATTGGCACCCGTTTCCAGATCGATCAAGACGCCGTGGCGCAGCTGCGTCTGGCGGCGAAGATGCTTGTGGGAGAAACCTTGAAAGACACCTGCAATAGATCGGAACGGCAAAGCGGGGGTATTCAGCTATGCGCAAAGTCTGACGCAACGGCGAATTTTGCTGAATTGTCACAACAACTTTGTCCATAGATCCCCTCGGCAAGGGCGACGAAGGTGCGGTATAAGGTCGTCGAGTCCGACCAGGAGTACTCCCATGCTTGAATGCCAACGGCACCGGTTCGACGTGCCGCGCCATATCGCCTATTTCAACACGGCGGCATTTTCCCCCTTTCTGCACACGGTGGCCGAGGCCGGGCGGGCGGCAGTGGATCGACGGCTTCGGATTTGGGAAGTCAGTTCATCGGAACTGCCCGACGGCGCGGATCAGGCGCGGGCATTGTTCGGTCGCTTGATTAATGCGGAACCTGACGATATTGCTGTCACGCCCGCCACTAGCTACGGCATCGCTGTGGCGGCGGCGAATTTGGATTTGGCCGCGGGACAGAACATCGTCGTGCTAGAAGACCAGTTCCCATCGAACTATTACATCTGGGTTGAAAAGGCGTCGGCGGCAGGCGCCACCATGCGGGTTGTATCCCGCCCTGCAAACGGTGATTGGACGCCTGGTGTGCTAAAGGCCATTGCCGACGATACAGGCATTGTCGCTCTGCCCAATTGTCATTGGATGGATGCCAGCTTGTTGGACTTGGTAGCAATTGGTGCCCGCTGTCGCGAGGTCGGAGCGGGATTCGCCATCGATGCCACCCAGTCGGTCGGTGCCCAGCCCATCGACGTGAAGGCCATTCAGCCCGATTTCCTGGCCTGTTCGGCCTACAAATGGCTGCTTTCCCCCTACACCCTGGCATTCCTTTATGCCGCTCCCCATCGTTGCGATGGCCGGCCTTTGGAACTGCACAACGGCAATCATGATCCTGGCCAACAGCATGGCACCTACAGTTCCGCCCTGCGCCCAACCGCGGCCCGATATGACATGGGCGAACGCACCAATCAGACGCTGCTTCCCATGGCCTGCGTTGCCATGCAGCAACTGTTGGATTGGGGCGTCGGGGAGATTGCGGACAGTCTGGGCGCCCTGACCGACAGAATTGCCGAGGCGGCGTCGGAACGAGGCTATGCCCATCCGCCAAGGGAACATCGCGCCCGGCATTTCATTGGCATTACGCCCCCCGACGGTGTGCCGGATGGATTAGTCGATGCTCTGGCGGCAGAGGACGTCTATGTCGCCCCCCGGGGGGCATCGATCCGCATCAGCCCGCACCTGCACAATGACGAGGCGGATATCGAGCGTCTTTTCGCCGCACTGGATAAGCACCTCCCGGCCTAAACCGGGCAGGCCCACGGCGCGCAACAAACGATAAAGAATATTAGCAGCATGAGTTACGCCATCACCCCTTCCACGCTAGCCGGCGCACGTGTTGTCGCCGCCGCCGCCGATTTGATCGAGCCATTCCAGGCGCGGGCCGAGGCGGCGGACAGGGCCAACGAGATTTGCGCCGAGAATTACGCCGATATGCAACGGGTAGGGGTCGCCGCAGCCTTCGTGCCAGAGGAACTGGGCGGCATGGGCCTGCGGTCCCTGCATGACTGGACCTTGACCATAGCAACCCTGGCCAGGGGTGATGGTTCGGCGGCCATCGCCATCAGCATGCATCTCTCCGCGACCAGGGGGCTGGCCGCCATCTATCGCGCCAATGATCCGGACTCGGCACCTCACCAGCGGGCCAAGCGGATCCTCGAGGCCGTGGCCGATGGGCGCATTATCATCTGTTCCACGACGACCGAGCGGGGCACGGACAATCTCCACCCCCTGACGGAGGCCTATCGGACAGAGACGGGCTGGCGGATCAGGGGCGAGAAAAACTTTGTCACAATGTCCTCCTTGGCGAGCCATGTGGCCATGAACGTGCGCATGCGGGACGAGGAAGGGGACCACATCGCAAATATCCTCATGCCCATGGACACTGATGGCGTACAGCCGCTGGGCGATTGGGATGCTCTGGGCATGCGGGCGTCGGGCAGCCAATCGGTCAGATTTGATGATTGTGAGGTGCCGCATGATGCGTTGCGCATCATTGGGCCTTGGGGGCGCTGGAGCACGCCGGTTCTGGTCAATCGGACACTGGCGAACGTGCCTTTGGTGGGCGCCTTCCTTGGTATCGCCGAAACGGCGTTTCAATACGCCCTTGATCAAAAACGGGCATCTGAAGTCGATAGGGCGAGGGGTGGTGTGCACCACGTACTGGCGGAGATCGAAATCCTGCTGGCTAGCGCGCAAAGCATCCTGGCTCGGTTGGGGCTCAGCTTGGACGGCTTCATGGAAGCGACAAATGGCGGTGCCGATGCCACATACGAAATGGGCCATGAATTGATGAAGGACTATCAAAGCGCCAAGTGGGTGGTGAACCGACATGCTATCGACATCGTCAGCCAGACCATGGATTTATGCGGCGGCGGCGGTTACATGAGCCGCAACAAGCTGACGCAACTGTATCGGGACGTGCGCGCCGGTCCGTTCATGCAGCCTCATTCGCCCATCGATGCCCGCGAATATGTCGGCCGTGTGCTACTTGGTGATTTGCCGGTGGATTGAGCTTTCGGCCGTCGCTAGGGCAGAACTTCCTCTGCCACGGCGAGGGCGTTGAAGGCTTGGGGGAACCCGGAATAGGGTGCCGTCTGTGCGATGACTTCGAGAATCTCGGTGCGCGACAGGCCGACGTTCAAGGCCGAAAGGAAGAACTTTCTTTGCTGGGACTCTAACTGCAGGGCGGTGAAGGCGGCGATGGAGCAGATCATGCGTTGCCGGTGGCTGATGCCTGGGCGGTTCCAGACTTCACCGTAGAGGTAGTCGATCGCCGTGGCATAAATCCCGGCGGCGGCCGAATCCGGGGCCGCATAGCCGCCTTCTGAGCGTTCCGCATGCAGCGACTGCATGGTCCGCCGTCCCATCTTTTCCAACGCCTCCAGTTCGACGATTGGCAAATCCTCCTCCGGTAATGGCACACCTTTCTCTTCAAGTACGGCGCCAATGACCCGGAGTGCATTCACGGCCGTAGGAAATCCGGCGTACATGGCGCAATGAAGCATGACTTCCTGGATCAACCGAGCGTTCATACCGGTGTGCAATGCAGCGCCGACAAACTCCTTCAACTGCGGCAAGTACTGCTTCGAGGTTAGCGCCGACAGGGTGGCCAGCAGCCGATCGTCCAGCGCCAATCCGGGGCGAGACCAGACGCGGCCGAATACCAGTTCGTCCGTTAAATCCGACAGTCCGGGCGATAATTCAGGGCCTGGATCTTGATCCAGTCCCAGTTGGCGCCGAATTGCATAACCACTTTGCCGTAGGTCTGTCCGCGTCGCCATGACCACGTTCTCCCTTGTTTCCGTCATGCGCATAGTCGAATTGCAATCCAGTCGATGTACGAGGAGACGATCATCCGGTTTCAAAGTGGGGACCGCAAGCCGGCACTTTGTTCGCATACCAAAGTGGAAGCGCAACTGACGTTGGTCCCGCCGCGCGGGTTCACGTTCTGTAAGGAAAATTTTGGTACGAAGGGGTACACATCAATTGGGGAATAGAGCCCGGGGGAATGTTGTGCGCATTGATGAAATACTAGACCAGAAGGGTCATGACATTTGCGCCGTACCGCATGGGACGGCCGTCGGCGATATCGTCAAAACCATGGCGGAAGAACGTATCGGCACCGTATTGGTGACCGATCAGGACGAAAAACTTTCGGGAATTCTCTCAGAACGGGACGTGATCAAACATCTCGCCCTTCGCGGTGCCGAAACGCTCGAGATGCGGGCGGAAGACATCATGGTGGACAATGTTATTACCTGCACTGCGTCCAGCGCCCTGGAAAGTGCTTTGGCGGAAATGAGTACACATTCCATCCGTCATCTTCCCGTCGTCAAGGACGGCGTGCCGGTGGGGATCGTCAGCGTCAGGGATCTTCTAGACGCGCAGCGGGAACTTCTGATCGAAGACATCCGGCGCCGGCGCCAGGCGGTTGAAGCTATCCTGATGTCGCAACTCGACTAGTGAAATTCGTCGATTCCGCGTCAATCTAGCTGATTCATTTGCGCCGGGCGCAAGTCTGAACCTATTCTTTTGATCCGACGATTTCGGGTTTTGAGGGTTTCGATTTGGCAATGGAAAGCATAGGCGTTGATGAAGATCGATCATGGGCGGGAAACTTGCCGGCCTTCGGTCTGGAACCAGGCACGCCGTTATTGGCGAAGATTCTGATCGAAGCGCCAGGAGATCGGGTTTGGGCAAAAATCGCTGAACCGGGTTACCTCAAACATTGCCACCCCTTCTGCAAAAGCACCGAGGTTGAAATTTGGCCGGGCGCAGGCTCCCGAGACTCCATCACCTATTACAGCGGCCGTAGGTATCAGCGTAACTTCGTCGCCTGGTTGGATGGTGTCGGTTACGACATCGAACTGGGCGATCCGCCAAATCAAACCTGCCGCGTGCTGTGGCGCATCTCGCCGCTGTCGCAAGCGCAATGCGAATTCTCCATCGAAGTTGTCCCCTACCTGAAGTCCGACCTGCCGGTGGAGAAAAAGCAGCAGTATCAGGCCCATCTGTTCGGGCTCGATCTGCAGCATTATCTCGATTGTGTCGTCAAGGGCGTCGACTATTGGGTCGTGACCGGGCGGGACGTGGTAAAGGACCAGTTCGGCGCCAATCCTCTTTATTCCGGCTGAACCGCCAGCGGCGCGCCGATCCGCCGGCCGTGATAATTCGCACCGCCGGGGGTGGTCACGGATACGGCAACATTGTCGCCGTCGGGCCTGAAGTCGATGATGGAAGGCCAAACCGTCCAGCGGAAGCGGCCATCCTGGCAAAAATGCAGTGGCACCTTATAGGGCGGGAAGACCTCGCCGCTGGTGTCGTCCTGGCCGTCGGTGTAAAGAACGCCATTCTCGAAGAACACATCCAAAGTGTTCACGGCCGCAAGAAAGCCGGAAATGATATATCGGCCTTCGAATGCCGCCATGTTGTCGGGACCTTTTTCGGCCTTGGGTGAATGCAGGTATCCTGGCCGCTCCACTTCGCCGGTACGAAGAGTACGGTGGAACAATAGACAATCCCAGGCTTTGCCGGCACAGACCGGCTGGTAGCGCAGATTGGTGCGGTCTGGACGTTCCACGCTCAACCAATCCCGCACGGCTCCATCCGGTGCCTGGCGCAGGTCCAGGAAATAGCAGTCCGGCCCCACCTTGGCATAGGCCGACTGGTTGCTGTCGTCCCTGGGCGGTTCCCCCTTCAGAGACCGATCCGATGCCGCGCCGATGAAAAGCGTCTCTTCCCGCCCAAACCGGCCGGCATAGTAGGAACCGAACGAGGTGGCCCGCTGTACCCTCACGGGGTAGAGCTGCAGATGAGTGTTGTGGGCGCCAACGACCATGCGCGCCTCGGCCCCTTCACGCTGGCGAATCCAGTTCAGCGACTGCGCCATTGACTCATCGCGAACATTCCAGAGCTGACGAACGCCGATATCAAAGTCCGCTTCCGTCTGCGCCAGGGCCAGGAAGATGTCGCGGAGAATCTTGGCGCAACGCAGGCCCCAGTCATAGTCGTCAGGCGACGAGGCTTCGGTATAGGCGATACGGGCCTGTTCGATCCGGCTCACCAACAGGGCGGCTTCGGCGATTAGTTCCTTGATCTGGGCTTTTGATGTGTCGGTTCGCGTCTCCAGCGTCACTTCCTCGACCGCCCGCGCGAAAACGGCGGTAATGTGATCGGCGAGGTCGCGGTCGACTTGCGTGGCGAAATCAAGCACGGCCTGATAAGCGTTTCGACCATGGGTCCAATTGCCGCTGCCGTCCATGGCATAGAAGCGCAACTCCCGCGGCCTGTTGGGGTCCCGGTTCCATTCGCGCATCCAGCGGATCAGATCGTTCAATTCCGCCCAAACACCCCAGACATTGTTGATGGCGACGGCAATGTCGTCCCAGTCATAGTCGGCACCGGCGACGTAATCGTGCACACGCCGTCCTTCCACCAGGCCACATTCAAGTACGAAGGTGGAGAAACCATGCTCCAAGGCGAGATACTTGAACAGCCGCGCCCGCCATCGGTTCCATTCGTGCAAGTAATGGGCGCTTTCGCCGAATGCCACGATCTTCTTGTCGCCGATCACGTCCGCGAGGAAGCCCATATCGGCATAGTCATCGTCTTCGGGCGGGATCGACAGTTCCACTGCCTGGCTGCGCGCCCAGGATACGAAGGCGTCTTCGTTTTTCTGCAAAGGATCGGTCATTTCGCCATCCGGACTTTTGCGCTCGGCAGCCGATGGTAGACCGGCAGGGTTATTCAGCGGCCTGTGTTTTCACGTCCCCAACCGCACCCGAGGCCCGGATTTCGGCAACCTCGTCCTCGGAATAGTTCAGAACCTCGCGCAGAATTTCTTCCGTGTGTTCGCCGAGCAACGGCGATCGCATCACCTCGGAAGGGGAATCCGACAACTTCACCGGGTTGCCCACCGTCAGGTATTTGCCGCGGGTCGGGTGGTCCACTTCGACCACGGTGCCGGTTTCCCGCAACGACGGCTCTTCGGAAACCTCTTTCATAGACAAAATGGGCCCGACGGGAATGTCCAAAGGATTGCAGATTTCCATGACCTCGAATTTGGTCTTGGTCATGGTCCATTCCTCGATGGCGCCGAAGACCTCGTTCAGTCTAGGCAGCCGGGCATTGGGGGTGGCGTAGTCGGGGTCCTCCTTCCACTCCGGACGCCCGATGACATCGCAAATCCTCTGCCACACCGCAGCTTGGGTAATGAAGTAGGTATAGCTGTCGGGGTCGGTTTCCCAGCCTTTGCATTTCAATATTCGTCCCGGCTGACCGCCGCCGGAGTCATTGCCGGCCCGCGGCACCGCCTCGCCGAAGGGGATGCCCTCGCCGAACTGGGAATATTCCTTCAACGGACCATGGGTGAGCCGCTGCTGGTCGCGGAGCTTGACGCGGCAAAGATTTAGAACCCCATCCTGCATCGCCGCCGTGACCCGCTGGCCCTTGCCTGAGCGCTCTCTATGAAACAGGGCGGTGACAATGCCAAAGGCCAAATGCAATCCGGTACCTGAATCCCCGATCTGGGCGCCGGTTACCGTCGGTACTTCGCCCAAGAAACCGGTGGTCGAGGCCGCGCCGCCGGCGCATTGCGCAATATTCTCATAGACCTTGCAGTCCTCATACGGCCCTGGACCGAACCCCTTGATCGAGGCCAGGATCATGCGCGGGTTCAGTTCCTGGATCCGCTCCCAGGAGAAACCCATGCGGTCCAGGGCGCCGGGCGCGAAATTCTCCACCAGGACGTCGCAGGCTTTGACCAGGCGTTCCAGTACCGCCTTGCCGGTTTCCACCTTGCCATTAAGTTCGATGGACCGCTTGTTGTGGTTCAGCATGGTGAAATAGAGCGAGTCCACATCGGGGATGTCTTGCAACTGCCCTCTTGTGGCATCACCGACGCCGGGACGCTCCACCTTGATCACATCCGCGCCGAACCAAGCCAACAGTTGTGTACAGGTCGGCCCGGATTGGACATGGGTGAAATCAAGTACCTTGATACCTTCGAGTGCTTTCATGGGTTCGTCCCTGGAATCCGGTTATTTGTACATGGTCTGGGCCTTGGTGCCCGGCGCGTATTCGTTCGGGTCGATCCAAACGTTGATAACGGCGCATTTTCCGGTCCGCGCGATCTCTTCACGGGCGCGGCGCAGGGCCGGCTGGATCTGGTCAGCTTCATGTACTTCCTCGCCATAGCCGCCGATCATCTGCCCGAACTGTGAAAATGGCACATCGCCAAGCTTGTTGCCCACATTGCCCCGTTGCGGGCCGTACTTCGCCATCTGGCCATAACGGATTTGGTTCATGTGCGAATTGTTGCCGACCACGGCCAGGTAAGGCGCGCCGAAGCGCTGGGCCGTCTCCATGTCGAACGAGGTCATGCCGAACGAGCCGTCACCGTAAAGGCACATGACTTCCTTGTCCGGGTGGGCGAGTTTCGCCGCCATGGCAAAGCCGGTACCGACGCCAAGGGATCCGAGGGCGCCGGGGTCCATCCATTGCCCGGGCCCTCTGGGGCGCACGGCTTGGGCCGAAATGGTCACGACGTCGCCGCCGTCACCGATATAGATGGTGTCCTCGCCCAGGAATTCGTTGATCTCCCAGGCCAGGCGGTAGGGGTGGATCGGATTGCTGTCGGAATGGAACATCGGCATCAGCTTTTCCAGCTTTACCGCCTCGATTTCCCGCAGCTTCTGCATCCATTCCTGGCGCTTCTGGCTTGCACCCTTGTCGATGCGACCCGATGCCGCCTGCGCCGCCGCCTTCAGGATCGCGCCGGGATCACCGGCAATGCCCATGGTGATGTCGCGGTTCTTGCCGACCGTGGCATAGCTTTGGTCGATCTGGATCAGGGTCGGCGCGGTGATCCGCTTGCCGTAGCCCATGCGGAAATCGAAAGGCGTGCCGACGATCAAGATCACGTCCGCTTCCTTGAACGCGTCAGATCGGGTGCGGTCAAAGTTATGCGGATCATCCATGGGCATCATGCCGCGCGCGGCACCATTGCCATAGGCGGGGATGCCCAGTTCGCGGACGAAGGAAATGGCCTCGTTGTGGGACTGGCTGGCCCAGACCTGCTGGCCGAACAAAACCGCCGGACGCTCTGCCTTGACCAGAATGTCCGCCAGCCGTTCGACGTCGGCGGGATCGCCGATCGATTTGGTGGAGGCGCGATAGGATCCGGGTTCGGGGATCACCGCTGTTTCGATGGGAATTTCCGCATCAAGAATATCGCGCGGGATTTCCAGATAGCTGGGTCCGTATGCGCCGGAAAAACATTCCCGCGCCGCCATGGAGATCATGTCGGCCACGCGCTCGGTGGAGAAAACACCGGAGGAAAACTTGGTGATCGGTTTCAAGATGTCCACATGCGGCAGATCCTGCAGCGAACCTTGCTTATGCTGGGTTAGGGAACTTTGTCCGCCGATGTGAAGGATGGGGCTTTCCGAACGAAACGCCGTTGCAACCCCAGTGATGGCATTGGTGCAGCCGGGGCCTGCCGTGGTCACGACGCAACCCAATTTGCCGGTCTGGCGGGCATATCCGTCCGCGGCATGAGCCGCCGTTTGTTCGTGGCGGACATCGACAATCTTGATGCCTTCGTCCAGGCAGCCATCGTAAATATCGATGATGTGACCGCCACAGAGCGTAAAGATCGTGTCGACGCCCTCGTTCTTCAGGGCGCGGGCAACCAGGTGGCCACCGGAAATGACGGAGCCGTCCTTGGTTTTCTGGGCCAGGGTGTCGGTCGCGGTGGAAGACTTGGGCTGTTTTGTCGTTGTCGGCATTTTCGGTCTCTTGTATCGAAAGTTGCTGGCCGCGGTGGATTGTGCGGTTGCAGCAAAGGCGGTGATTTAAACAATAATGACTGTGTCACGCCAGACATATCGGCGTGACGAAGCATCATGTTCGGCGAGTCGTCGGAACGTCGGCAGCCTCTGGGACCAATTCAAACCATGGGCCGCGTCAATATCCCTTCATCCACCTTGCGTTTGAGAATCTTGCCGTCCGTACGTTCGCCCTTGAACGCGCCGTCGCGCATCATGATCTTGCCCCGCAGTACGGTCAGCGTTGGCCAGACCTCGGCTTCATAGCCCTCCCAAGGCGTATAGTCGGTCTCGTGCAGCCGTGCAGCAGTGACGGTGCGTTTTTCCGCCGGATCCAGGACCACGATATCGGCGTCACTGCCCGCAGCGAGAGCGCCTTTCTTTGGGTACATGCCCATGATCTTGGCGGCGTTGGTGGAAACCAGGTCGGCGAATTTTGCAAGGGTATAGCCGCGCTTCTTCACCATTTCCGTATACATCACCGATACCCTGGGTTCGCAGCCTGCGTTGCCGCCTGTGCAGTCATCAATTTTGTGGCCTTGGGTCTTGGTCGAGAGGGTGCAGCAAATCTCGTCCGTGGCCACGGTGGAGATGGAGCCGCGCAACTGCCCTTCCCACAGGGCATCCTGATCCGAAGTTTCCTTCAGCGAGGGATAGGTGTGGTAGATCTGGCCGTTGGGGCGTTTGTAATCCTCGTGGGTGAACATCAGATACTGATGCAGGGTTTCGCCATATATGGGGAAGCCCTTGGCCCGCGCCGCTTCGATGGCGGCGACGCCGGTGGCAGCGGAGACATGCATCATGTAGAGCGGCGTGCCGTCCACGTGTTCGGCGAGCCGGATGATGCGCCGGAAGGAGAGATCCTCCGACATGGTGTTGTGTACCTCCGCCAAATTTTCGAAGCCGGTACGTCCTTCGCGCTGAAGGACGTCGTACATGTGCATGACGATCTCGTCATCCTCGGCGTGAATGGCACCAATACCGCCCGCTTTCTTCAGAACCTTGAAGATTTCCCAAATATGTCCATGGGTGATCTTGCGGCCCCTGCGCGAGGGGGTGATGTCTGTGGTGAAAATCTTGATGGAGGGATAGCCCTCCTGAATGACCTCGGCGACCTGGGGTGGGATTTCCGGCGGAATCGCGCCCTGCAGCATGACGTGATAGCCGAAGTCCGTATAGCAGTTGCCGATCCAGTCCTGTTTGCGGACGTTGATCACCTCCTCAAGGGTGCCGCTTTGCTGCCAGTTGGCAAAATCCAACAGCGTCGTGGTGCCGCCATGGATGGCCGCCTTGCTGACCACATCGGGACCGTCGGTCCAGGTCACTTCACCGCCCTCTTCCAGGGGCGGGATATGCCAAAGGCTATGGATATGCGGGTCGATACCGCCGGGGATGACGATCTTGCCGGTGGCATCGATCACCTCGCCGGCCTGGTCATCGTCGAATGTCCCTGGCGCCGCGACGGCGCCTATGGTCTCGCCCGAGATGCAGACATCCCAGGCGCCGGTACCTAATGGCGTCACCACCTGGTCGCCCCGTATGATTAGATCGAACATGTCCGCCTCCCCAATTTCCTGCACTCGAAAGTCTAGCAGCAAATTCATTCCCTGCTAACATATCCGGGGGAGGAGCGTTTCATGGACAATCAGACATACGACTATATCGTCATCGGCGCCGGGTCGGCCGGATCGGTGCTGGCCAATCGTTTGACCGCCGATGGCAAGCATCAGGTGCTGTTGCTGGAGGCAGGCCGGGCTGACCATCCCTGGACACGCGTGCCCGTGGGCTTTGCCCGGCTGATCGAGAATCCCAAGGCCAACTGGCTGTACCAGTCCGAGCCGGAAGAAGGCTCCGGCCAGCGCCCGATCCCAGTTCCGCGGGGCAAACTGCTTGGCGGCTCCTCGGCCATCAACGGTATGGTCTTTGTCCGCGGCCAGTCCCAGGATTTCGACACCTGGGCGCAACTGGGCAATCGCGGCTGGAGCTACCGGGACGTCCTGCCCTATTTTCGCAAGATGGAAACCTATAAGGGTGGTGAGGACGAGTATCGCGGCCGCGACGGGCCCTTGCAGGTGACCGATCTGACCGAGGGCGGACCGCTTTACGATTGCCTGATGGCCGCCGCCAAGGAAGTGGGCATCCCCTACAACGAGGACTATAACGGCGCGGTACAAGAAGGCGTCTCCATGACCCAGGTCTCGATCCGCGGTGGCCGGCGCATGAGTACGGCCCGATGCTATCTGGACCCTGCAAAAAACCGTTCCAACCTCACTATCGTTACCGGTGCCCATACGGACGGCTTGACCTTTGACGGCAACCGCTGCACTGGCGTTCGATACACCGTCAACGGCGCCCAGCAGGAGGCCCAGGCCGGACGGGAGGTTGTCGTCAGCGCTGGGGCGGTGAACTCACCGCAGATTCTTGAACTATCGGGCATCGGCCAGCCGGAGTTGCTGAAACGCCACGGCATTGAGGTGCGTCACGCCCTTGACGGCGTCGGCGAGAACCTGCGTGACCACTATGCCCCGCGAATGAAGTATGAAATCACCGCCCGCGGGCACACCTACAACGACAAAATGCGGGGCATCGGTACAGTGTTTCAGGCCCTGCGTTATGCCATGACGGGGACGGGGCTGTTGGGCCTGCCAGCTTCGCCCCTGCGCGCCTATGTCTGCAGTCGCGACGGCCTGGCTTCGCCCGACATCAGCATCGGCGTCGTGCCGTTCCTGGTGGCGGAAGGTTTCAAGCTGGCGAAGGAATCCGGCATCACCGCCATCACCCATCCATTGCGTTCCGAATCCACAGGTTCAATCCATATCGGCAGTGCCGACAGCAAGGCGCCGCCCAAGATAAACTTCAATTTCCTGACGGCGGAATACGACCGCGAGATCACCCTGGCCGCCATCGCCATCGTACGCAGTATCATGGCCGCCGACGCCATGGCGCCAATGGGCGGGGCCGAGATCGCCCCTGGCCCGGCTTTGCAAGGAAATGATGAGCTGTTGGATTGGGTTCGGGACACGGCCGAGACCGCCTATCACCCCATCGGCACCTGCAAAATGGGTGCAGACGATAAGGCAGTGGTGGACGAAAAACTGCGCGTTCGTGGCGTCGAAGGCCTGCGCGTGGCTGATGCCTCCGTTATGCCGACATTGACGTCCGGCAACACCAACGCGCCATCCATTATGATTGGCGAGAAGGCCTCGGCCATGGTTTTGGAGGCAGCGGCCTGATGTCCATCAGCTATCGGTAATGCACCTGCATGGTGTGTTGACAGGCAGGCAAGGCCTGATATGAACCTGCGTCTTTGCGGGCAACGATCTGCCCGAAAAGTGCGGCGTAGGGAATCATGGATCGCGGTGACAACGAGAGTTGGGTATCCGTCGAATTCGAGCGCGACGCGCTGCAGCCTCGGCTGCGTCTGATCTACGACTATTGGTCTGGCAAATGCGGCGACGGCCGCCTACCGCGGCGGCAGGACCTCGACCCATTGGAAATCCCCACCCACTGTCTGCCCTGGATGATGATCCTCGAAAGGGTGGACGAGCCGAGCCGCGTGCGTTGGCGCTTCCGGCTGGTTGGCACGGCCTTGGTGGAACAACGGGGTCATGACGTCACAGGCAAATTCGTCGACGAAGTGACCGATGGCCAACAGCGACGTCACCTATTGGAATTGTTTGATCTGTTCTTGGAATCTCGGCGGCCCGTTTTCGAGTATTCAGAGATACCCCGCTTTTCTAAGGAAATTGCGCCTTTGAATTCGCTGGTCCTGCCATTGTCCAGTTGTGGTGAGGTGCCCGATGCGGCCTTGGTCATCGTGCATATTCAAGGCTACGACTGACCGACCATCTCGTTCAACATCAAAGGATGCGGCTTTTCCTGTCGCCCCAATAGCGGTCGCGCAAGACACGTTTGTATAGTTTGCCGGTGGGAAGGCGTGGGAGTTCGTCCTCGAAATCGATGGAGCGGGGGCATTTCTGCCGTGCTAGATGTTCCTGGCAATACGCAATCAGTTCCTCTTCCATGGCCGTATCCGGCTTCTGGCCGGGCATCAACTGAACCACAGCCTTGACCTCTTCGCCAAAGTCCTCGTTGGGTACGCCGAAGACGGCAGCATCGGCCACCTTGTCGTGCTCGATCAGCAGGTTCTCGCATTCCTGAGGGTAGATGTTGACGCCGCCCGAAACGATCATGAAGGTGGCCCGGTCGGTGAGGTAGAGAAAGTTGTCCTCGTCCACATAACCCACATCGCCCACCGTACTCATGGTGCCGTCGGGGGATTTGGCCTCCGTCGTGCGATCGGGGTCATTGAAATATTCGAACTCGGTCGCGGTCTTGAACCAAACCGTGCCTGGCGTACCTAGGGGACAAGGCTGCATGTCATCGTCAAGGATATGCAAATCTCCCAAAATCACTTTGCCGACGGAGCCCTTGTGGGCGAGCCATTCTTCCGTATTGCAAGCCGTGAACCCCAGGCCTTCCGTGGCGCCATAATATTCGTGAATGATCGGGCCCCACCATTCGATCATCTGTTCCTTGACCCGTACCGGGCACGGCGCCGCGGCGTGGATCGCCATTTCAAGGGATGACAGATCGTATTTGTTCCTAGCTTCCTCGGGCAATTTCAACATGCGGGAAAACATGGTCGGCACGAGCTGGCTGTGGGTAACTTTGTGCTTTTCGATCAGGGACAGATAGGTCTCGGGATCGAACCGCTCCATGATGATGTTGGTGCCGCCGAAACGGATGGTGAAGTTCACGGCCGCATGGGGCGCGGAATGATAAAGCGGCGCCGGCGAGAGATAGATCATGCCTTCGCGGTATCGCCATAGCTGTTGCAGGAATTGATACAGCGGCGCGCTGTCGCCGGCCGGCTCCCGTTCCATGGGTCGCAGAATGCCCTTTGGCCGGCCCGTGGTGCCCGAAGAATACAGCATTGCCATACCCCGGCATTCGTCGGCAATCGGGGCATCGGGAAAGGGCGCGGTCGCCTCGTCCAGGTTTCGCACCGCATCACCTTCGCCAGGTCCATCGGCGATCAGGCAGAGGTGGAGGTTGGGGCAGTGCGCCATGGCCTCCATCGCCACTTCGCGCCGGGACTGGGAGGTGATCAAGACGCGGCTTTCGCTGTTGTTGACGATGTACGCCAATTCCTCGGCCGTCAGGTAGGAATTCACGCAGGTATAATACAGACCGGCCCGCTCGCCGGCGCCACAGCTTTCCAGATAGCGGGCGTTATTCTCCATGAAAACCGCATAGTGATCGCGGAACTCCAGCCCTTGGTCGCGCAGCAGATGGGCCAGGCGATTGCAGCGGGCCTCGTATTCGCCATAGCTGACCGCTTCGCCGCTCTCTACCATGATGAAGGCGGGCTTATCCGGATGCTGTTCGGCGTATTTGCCCGCGTACATCTCTGTCCTTCGCCCTGTTGCGGCGGCGCCTAGCCGTAGCTGATTTCGATGCTGTCCAGGGGCGATTTCTGGATGCCGTGGTTTGGTATGGGATAGCGCAAGCCATTCCGGCTCAATTGCGCCAGGCCCTCGACCACGCCCGGCAGGAACTTCGGCGGCAGGGCGACAAGCATCTCGTCATCCTGGACACCGCCGAATTTTCGTTCCGCATAACAGGGAATGGAGACACTAGGCTCGCCCGTCAGCAACGCCTTGCCCCAGCTATCGGCGCAGGCGCTCTCGCCAACGCAAGTAAACTCGTACTTTTTGTAGTTGAGGTACTGCAAGCCATTGATGAAGGTGATCATCTGCCCCGGCGTCATGTAGAAGAGGCAAATGTCGGGGTTATCGATCCGGCCCGATGCCAGGGGGGATGTGACCAGGGCTTCGTAGTCGCCATAGGAGGCACAGGTCATAGCCGCCTGGTGGGCAGCGCTGTCCTCGAGAGTGCCATACCAGACGCCGTTCATGCGTTCGCCCGAGGACCATTCCTCGTCGCAGGGGTGCAGACCGACCACGGCGCCGCATTGCGCGCCCATCAGGTTGTCCATGGTGATGCCCAAGGTATAGCCGATCCATCGGCTTTGCCCGACGATCTGGTCCATGGCCAGTTTTTCCTTCGGGTCCGGCCGGCGGACGCGGGGCACGGCCTCCATATCGGCCACGGTCTTAAACCGCTTCATCCCGATGGGCGTCGCTTTCAACCGCAAATACCGGTTCAGGCCTTCGATAATGGCGCCATAATCATATTCATTGTCGTCGCCAAAGCTGTTCGCCGTGGTCATGCCCACTCTCCCTATGGCCAATTGTACTGAAATTCACATTATCAAGGCGCCCCGGATTGTCAATTTTCGTGCATCCGCCAAAAAAAGCCCCTACGCAACGCAAACAAATTGGCTCAGGTGCAATTCTTACCAATAAAAACGAATGCAGATTTTCACCCGCCTGTAACCTCGAAGTGATCGCGATTTGGCAGCTGCCGCTGGGTTAATAATGTGGTCACCATATTCTGCTAAGTCTGCCAGGGACGGAACGTTGGTGACTTGGACGGAACATCATGATTGGAGACGGGGACTCCACACAAACAGCGCTGTTGTTGGCCGCCCTCGACAGCATTGATCAAGGTATTTTGGTCTATGACGCAGACCTCGTCGTGGTGGCGTTCAACAATCGGGTCTTGGAACTTCTCAATTTGCCACAGGGTCAGTTTTCGGTTGGCGGTCCGTTCGAGGATTGGGTCCGTTTCGTTGCCGAACGCGGCAGCTACGATCCTGACGCTACCGTTGAGGAGCGAATTGAAAAGCGTATGATATTGGCGCGGTCTTTCGCGCCATATCGCATCGATCAAACCAGACCCGATGGCGAAGTCATCGAAATCAACGGGCGTCCCATGTCAGGCGGCGCCTATGTCACCACCTATACAAACGTGACCGAGCGCAAGGAGATGGAAAAGGCCCTGCGCGACTACCAGGCCAAGCTAGAGCGGCAGGTTGTCGACCTGCGGGACCGGGAAGAACGGTTGGAGGCCCAGGCGGCTGAGTTGGCGTCTGTCGCAGAAGAACTCGCGCTCGCCGAACGTCGCATGAAATTCCTTGCCAACCACGACGCCTTGACCGGATTGCCAAGTCTACGGTTGTGCCGGGACCGGATCGACCAGGCCATCGCTGTCGCGCGGCGGGACAATGTGCGCTTTGCGCTGATGTATGTAGATCTGGATGGCTTCAAGGCCGTGAACGACAATCTTGGCCACATGGCCGGCGATGCAGTCCTCAAGCAGGTCGCCACCCGTCTGAAATCATGCGTCAGAGAGATCGATACCGTGGCCCGTGTGGGCGGTGACGAATTCAATATTCTGCTGCCAAAGATCGGACATGCGGCCGATGCCGCCGTTTTGGCCGAGCGCCTGATCGCCGCCCTTTCCAAAGACATCAAGATTTCTGACGTTACGGCCAGGATTGGGGCCAGCATCGGAATTGCCGTCTATCCGACCGACGGCATGACGACGGAGGAACTGATGAAACGCGCCGATCAGGCGATGTACGCAATCAAGCGCGCCAGTAAGAACAGCTATATGTTCGCAACCGAAAACGTCCTGCAATCAACGACCGGCTAGGCCAGCACCTCCTTCAGAACAGCTTCGAAGGTATCATCGTCCCAGCCGAAAGGGCCTTTCTCGCCGGCATAGGCAATCTTCCCGTCGCCGTCGACAAGGAACAGACGCATGGGCAGGCCGACATATTTTCCGTCGATATCGTTGTCGATGCTGTCGATCAACATAGGCATGTGCAGATCCAGGCCAATCTGGCAGGCGGCGGCGACTTCGGTGCGTTCGTCGTCCGTCGAGGGTTCGTTATAGATAATGTCCTCGATCAGGTTGTTCGGTACCTGCCAGCCCTCGGCCGGATGCGCCTCGCGGATATAGACGACATAGAATTGAACTTGGTCTTTGTAAGCGGCGTAGAGTTCGTTAAGGCGCACGGCCTTGTTACGAAACGGCGGTCACGTATATGAGCCGAAGACCAATCCCACCGGTTTGCCGCGCAGATCCGATAGCTTCACCGTTTCGCCGGTGCGCTGATGGTTGGGCCCAAGTACATCGGCCGTGAAGTCGGGCGCTGGGGCGCCGACTCTGGGAACATCTGCCTCCCGGGCCTGCTGTTCGGCGATATGGGCCTGGAACTCGGCTTCGCTGATATCCGAGATTTCTAGCCACACCTTGCGCTTTGCCGTCATGTCCATGGCGGCATATTGCTCAAGGGTGACGGGGCTGACCTTGTCCATGTCCTAGTCCTTCGCCTTGTTATCGATATTCGCCGGCACTACGCCTCGGAACAGCACATCAACGGCCTGTGCGGCGATTTCCGATACGGGCCGCTGGCCGGGATCGTACCATTCCACCGTCCAGTTGAGCGAACCCAGCAACAAGGGCCGTAAAACGGAGGTGTCCAAATCTGCACGAATGGCGCCGTCCGCCTGGGCCGCGCCGAGCAGATCCTGCCAAAGCGCCACATAGGCCTCGCGCAGAGGTTGGCTTTTTTGCTGGAAGGCCTCCGGTACTTCGCCATATGTGCGGATGGAGGCGGATGTATAGTCGCCGTGACTTAACAGCGCTTCCAAATGCGCCGTGACGGCGGCTTCGATCCGACCCAAATGACTGGTATCGGCGGGTAGTTCGGCCAGCCTGTCGCGGACGCCTTCATAGACCGCGCGGACGCCACGTTCCAGAACCGCGTCCATGATCTCGTCCTTGGAGGCGAAGTGATAATAGATGCTGCCGGCCTGGATGCCGGCCACTTCAGCGATCCTGCGCAAGGTGGTGTTGCCATAGCCTTGCCGGCGCAGCATGCGGGCGGCTGCATCAAGTATCTGCCCGCGCGAGATTTCTGACTTGCGTCCCCGACGCGGCAGCACTGCATCGTTCATGCCGGCCTCCCAAGCCCGGTTTTGATCGGCGCAGTCTAAACCAGCGGCCAGAAAGAATCTAACACACGTTCGATTGCGTGCGCGGCGGCGGCGGTGCTAGCGTCAAGGGGCGACGGCGTCTACGCGAGCATGGAGGCGGTTATGGATTTCGCACTCGGTCCCGAACAACAGATGATCTATGATTACGGCGGCAAGCTGGCACAATCATTCGATCACAAATACTGGCTGGAGAAGGCGAGGAAGTTCGAGTTTCCCAGGGAACTTTGGCAACAGACCGCCGACGATGGCTTTGCCGGCCTAATGGTGGATGAAGACTATGGCGGCGGCGGCCTCGGCTTGTTGGAAATGGCCCTGCTGATCGAGGGCATGTGCAACCATGGCCTTCCTTTGTTGATGTACGTGGTGGGGCCGACCATGGCCCTGGGCCATATCAACCAGCACGGCACGGCTGAACAAAAGGCGCGTTATCTGCCCGATGCCGCTGCTGGCCGCAGTATCTTCTGTTTCGCCATCACCGAGCCCACGGCGGGCAGCAATTCCATGCGCATCCAGACCGTGGCCCGGGCGGACGGCAATCGCTTCAAGCTCAATGGTTCAAAAGTGTTCATCACCGGTGTCGACGTTTCCGACTACGCCGTGATCGTGGCGCGGACCACGCCCCACGACCAGGTCCAACGCAAGACCGATGGCTTTACGGTGTTCATCGTGGACCTGAAGGCCAAGGGCGTCGATTTTCATGCCATCGATATGAGCCTGGTTAACCCGGAACAGCAGTTCACCATGTTCTTCGATGACGTGGACCTGGGACCCGAGGATGTCTTGGGGGAGGTCGACAAGGGTTTCGATATCCTGTTCGACCTGCTGAATCCGGAGCGGGTCACAGTTGCCGCCATGGGCTGCGGTATTGGCCGCTTTGCCATCGACAAGGCGGTGGATTACACCTCGGAACGGGTGGTTTTCAATGGGCCTATCGGCGCCTATCAGGGTATCCAACATCCCTTGGCGGCGGCCAAGACCCAAGTGGAACTCGCTTCACTAATGCTGCGGCAGGCCGCCTGGATGTTCGACCGGGGCGAGGAAGCGGGGCCGGCTTCCAACATGGCCAAATATGCCGGCGCAGAAGCGGGTATTATGGCCGTCGAGGCCGCCCTTCAGGCCCATGGCGGCAACGGCTTTACCCATGAATATGGACTATACGATCTCTATTCCGTCGCCCGCTTGTTACGCACCGCGCCCATCAACCGCGAACTCATACTCAATTATATCGGCGAGAAAGTCATGGGCATGCCGAGGTCCTATTAGCCCGAGAAATTGGAGATGGCCATATTAACCATTCTTAAGTTTCCGCTGATGTAGATATGCCCTGACCTGAAGCGCAACAGCCGGGGCACGGTCGGCAAATGAGTTTTTATGGTCCACCACGGGAAAAACTGGGACGCATCACGGACGGCCTCAGGGCGGTCGAAGACGTCTACCAGGAACATGGTTTGTCGGCGTTCATGCATGACAACCTGGTGGCGCTCATGCGCAACGAGCATTTCGTCCACGACCAAGCCTTCGTAACGGCGGTACTGGCTAATGCCGATGGCGAGGCCGATCTGGCCAAGATCTGGCGATTGCATACCTGCTGTTGGGCCGGTCATTCCGCCTTGAGTGTCGAGGGCGACTTTGTCGAATGCGGCACCTACAAGGGCTTTTATGCCGGCGTGTTGGCGCAGTACCTAAATTTCATGACCCAGACGCGGCATTTTTATCTTTACGATTCTTTTGCCGGTCTGCCCACGGCTTGGTCCAGCGAACAGGAGCGGGCGCAAGCCAATCCCGGTTACCAATGGGACAACGTCTATGAAGACGTGGTCGAACGGTTTGCCGTCTATCCGAACGTCCGGGTCATCAAGGGCATCGTGCCCGAGGTTTTTGACGAAGCGATTCCGGAACGCATCGCATTTCTGCATCTAGATCTGAACGCCGGCGCGGCCGAGACGGCGGCGTTGGACCGGCTGCTGCCGCGACTGAGCGACGGTGCCATGGTGGTGATCGACGATTTCGGCCGTCAGGAATTGAAGGAACTGTGCGATGGGCATGTTGCCTGGTGGCGGGACCATGGGCACGGCGTACTGGAACTGCCCACCGGCCAGGGCCTTGTGACCTATCGGGTCAACACCGGCTAGGTACGGCCTGTCCCGGCCGATCGTTTCCTGACAGAATGCCTCATGACTTCGATTTCGCGGTCTGCCGCTATTCTTGCTTTAGGGTTGTTTTTGTTCATGCTGCCGGCACACGGCCAGCCCATGAGCGATGGGGAAGCCTGCCTGGAAGGCAGTGGCCGCGCTCAAATGGACGAGGCCATTTGCCGGCGTGCCTTGTCGCGCTCGGATATCCCTGGGATTGAGAGGTCTGCCCTTCTGACCGCCCGCGCCGGCGCCCTGGCCAATTTGGGAGAGACCGACGAGGCTCTGGCGGAAATCGGCCGTGCCCTGGCGCTGAATGACGGTTCGGCCAATGCCTACTTCCTACGCGGGTTATTGCGGCGGGGCGGCTCGGGTGCCCTGGATGATCTCGACCGCGCCATTGCCTTGAACCCCTATTTTGTTGATGCTTTGGCGCAAAGGGGTGCGGTGCACATGCGTTCTGGCGCCGAAGGGGTGGCGCTGCGCGATCTAGAGGCGGCCCTTGCCATCAACCCCCGGTCATCGGCGGCCCTGTTCTACAAGGGCGTCCTACGTTTCCGTCAAGGCCGGTTTGCTCTGGCCGAGGCCTTGTTCCGCCGGGTTCTGGCGCTTTCACCCATCCAGCATCCCATCGCTTCGCTTTGGCTGGCAGCTGCCGTCGGCCGTCAGGGGCGCGATGGCGCGGCGGAAATCGCGCCCTATCGCTGGTGGTGGCAGGACGAACTCTGGCCGGCGCCTTTGGTGGCGCTTTGGGCCGGCGATGCCGCGCCGGATGCGGTCGGTGAGACGATACGGACGCTGCGTGGAGATCAGGGCGCCCAAGGTGCCTTCTTTCTGGGACAATGGTATCTGAGCAGGGGCCGGGCCGCTGCTGCGCAAGGCTGGCTGGACCGGGCCGTCCGCCTTGGCGCGCCTTATTTGCCTGAAATCATCGCCATCCGCCCCGTGCCAAGCGACTAGCTCGGCCGATCGCCTTCCAGGCCCCGTGGCCGCAGCCAGGTGAAGGCGATGCGGGCGCCGAGCATGGCCAGGGCAATGTGGCCGAAGGCCAAACCCCAGGCCATGTGCGAGGGGCCGCCGGCGCCATCCAGGATCCAGCCGACAACGATGGGGCCGACAAAGCCGCCGCCATAGCCCAGCATGGAATGCACCGCCAGTGTGGCGCCGCGGCGTTGCGGATCGGCGCTGCCGGCGGCGCCGGCGGTCAGGGACGATGAATCCAGCCAGATCACGCAGCCATAGAGAACCACCAGCCCAGCGGCGAGAGGATAATTGAAGGATCCAAGAAAACCCATGGCCAGGGCGCAGATCATGGAGCCGGCCATGGCCAGACGGATCAGCCGCCGCCGGCCCAGACGGATGGATAGTTCATTGCCTCCAACGCTGGCCCAGGTGCCGAACAATGCCATGGCCGTAACGATTACCGTCGGGCCAAAGACCCCAGTATCCACATTGTCGCGTAGTGCCACATAGGCCAGAAAAGCCACCGCCCAGCCGCGCATGGCACCCATTTCCCAGGTATGGATGCAATAGCCGACGGAATAGGCCAGGGCCGAGCGGTTGCGAAAGACTGGCCGGAAGTCGAACAAGGCCCAGTTCCAACTCTCTGACGTCTTGGGTGGCTGCTTCGGCGCGAATAGAGCGACGATCAGCCAGGCCCCGCCGGCGCATCCCGCCGCCACCGCAA
Source organism: uncultured Rhodospirillaceae bacterium (assembly GCA_964344935.1). Lineage (GTDB taxonomy): Bacteria > Pseudomonadota > Alphaproteobacteria. The sequence continues at coordinate 1,039,694 of CAYFPL010000001.1, read as the reverse complement.
AGGCGCCCTGCCAGCCCCAGATATCCGCCAACAGGCCGGCGAAAACGAAGGACAGGGCACTGGAAACACCCAGGCTTGCTGCGTGTCCCGTCACGGCGCGGGAGAGCAGCTTGCCTTCGACCCGGTCGGCCAACAGTTTGAGCCCGGTCATATAGGTGCCGGCCCAGCCCATGCCGGCGATGGCGCGGGCGATGGTGGCGGTCCAGAACCCCTCTGCCAGAAAGGTGAACATCAGGTGCCCGGCGATGGTGCAGCCAACCCCGAACAGATAGACCAGGCGCGGGTCCACCCGGTCGGTCAAGGTCACCAGGAAGGGCACCGACAGCATATACACGAGATAGAACGTGGCCGTAATCCAGCCCGCCTCGCTATAGTCAAGTCCCCAAAGAGGAATGAATTCGGGCAAAAGGGCGGGCCAGGTATAAGCCCCAACCTGTGCCAGGACCTGCGCCGTGCAGATCAGGGCGACAAGTCTGGCGGCGCCTGGCTTGCTGTCGCCCTCGCCGCCGGGTTCACCACCCTCACGCATCACGCATTCCGTCAACCGCTCCGCTCGTCTAAACTGCCGCAGGCTCCAATATAGGATATTCCATGCGCTACCGTATTGTTCCGGTTACTAAGTTTCGTCAGAACTGCGCCCTGCTATGGTGCCCCGAAACCATGCAAGGAGCCGTGTCGGACCCGGGCCCCGAGGTGGAGACCATCGAAGCCGCGGTCACTGAGGAAGGCGTCGCGGTGGAAAAGATCCTTGTCACACATGGCCATGCGGATCATTCGGGCGGCGCGGCGGAGCTGTCCGAACGTCTCGGTGTGCCCATCGAAGGGCCGCACCGGGAGGACGATTTCCTGATCCAGGCCATGGGCAAGCAGGCCCAGCGCACTGGTCTGGATGCCCGGCCCTTTGCGCCGGACCGCTGGTTGGAAGATGGCGAAGAGGTGTCCTTTGGTAACGTCACCCTGTCGGTCATCCATTGCCCCGGCCATACCCCGGGCCATGTGGTTTTTCACCACCCGGCCAGCAAACTGGCCGTCGTCGGCGATGTCCTCTTTCGCGGTTCCATCGGCCGATGCGATGGGCCCCGCGGCGATCACATGGCGTTGGTGAACGCCATTCGGGGCAAGCTGTGGCCGCTGGGCGACGACACCGAATTCATACCCGGTCATGGGGACATGTCGACCTTTGCCTGGGAGCGGGCCGCCAACGCCTATGTCAGCGATTTCGTGGAGTACTAGACAACGAATTTCGCGGTATTCAGTGCCGGTCGGCTATCAAAATCCAGAAACCTATATTCGGATACTCGGGCGTGCACAGAAATGCTTTGCTTCGTTCGGTGGGATGTGGAATGCGTCCTGGTTTGCCACATCTGGTTGGAATACGCGTGATGTTTTGAGGGAGATACGATCGAATGCTGGTTCTGCATGACAACCTGGGCTCGGGCAACGCTTACAAGGTACGGCTGTTGCTTTCGCAACTGGAACGACCCTTCCGGCGGATCGAATATGATGTGACGAAGTCTGAGACCCGGACGCCGGAATTCCTGGCCCGCAACCCCGACGGCCGCATTCCCTTGTTGGAGTTTCCCGACGGCCGTTTCTTGGCGCAGTCAAATGCCATTTTGTTTTATCTGGCTCAGGGTACGTCTTACCTGCCTGACGACGACTTTGCCCAAGCCCAGGTTCTGCAATGGATGTTCTTTGAACAGTACAGCCACGAACCCTATGTGGCCGTTGCCCGCTATTGGCTGCATTTTCTCGGCCCCGGCCAATACCAACAGGAGCAGTTGGAGGAAAAATGGCAGAAGGGCCATCAGGCCCTGGGAGTCATGGAACAGCGCTTGGCCCAGGCGGATTACCTGGTCAATGACAGCTACTCCATCGCCGATATTGCGCTTTATGCCTATACCCATGTGGCTGACGAGGCGGAGATGGACCTCGGCCCCTATCCCGGCATCCGCCGCTGGCTGGACCGGGTCGCCGAACAGCCCGGGCACGTGTTGATCACCCAGGAAGACTTTTCCTAATTGCCAATGGGAGTATCAAGTACCTGACGCACTTCTTCTGCCAATGTGCGGCCGACGAATGGTTTCTTGAGCAATCGGATACCGCTTCCAGCGCCGCTTCCAGCGTCGAGGTGATTCTGTGCATACCCTGACATGAACAAAATCTTCGTCTCCGGCATAAGGCCCTGCACCCGTGCGGCCAACTCGCGACCGTCGATGCTGCCGGGCAGGACGATATCCGTCAGCAGCAGATCGATCCGTGATGAAGGTTGCATCTGTGCCATCGCGTCATCGGCGGTGCCTGCCTCGAATACGCGATAACCGAATCCTTCCAAGAAGCTGACATTCACCGCGCGCACATCCTCATCATCCTCGACCACCATGACCGTTTCGCCGGGCTTCGCACGAGCCGGCGGCGTCTCGACTATTTGATCGGCCTGTTGCGCCGGCGCGTTGGACTTGGGTAGGTAGAGTTCGATCGTGGTGCCTTGACCTTCGGTGCTTAGGATTCGCGTATATCCGCCCGACTGTCTGACAAATCCGTAGACCATGCTGAGACCAAGGCCGCTGCCTTCGCCAATTCGCTTCGTGGTGAAGAACGGGTCAAAGGCCTGTTCAATCAACACCGGCGGCATGCCAGTACCCGTGTCACTGATGGTCAATAGCACGTAATCTCCGGGCACGGCATCGCCCAGTGTTTGAGCGAGGGCCGCATCCATATGGACGTTAGATGTTTCGATGGTCAGCCGGCCGCCTTGGGGCATGGCATCGCGGGCGTTGATCGACAGGTTCAGGATAGCGTTCTCCATTTGCCCTGGGTCGATTTCGCAAAGCCACAGGCCGCTGCCGCTTATCTCGTGAATTTGAATGTTCGCTTCCAACGATCGGTCGAGCAGGTCGCGCATGCCGGCGACCAGATGATTGATATTCGTGGGTTTCGGATCTAGAGCCTGGCGGCGGGAGAACGCCAAAAGGCGGTGCGTCAGTTCGGCACCGCGGCTTCCCGCGGCCATCGCGCGGTCAGCGAACTTGACGATCATCGGATCGTCACCTGCCCTAGTGATCAGCAGTTCGAGGTTTCCCATGATCGCGGCTAAAAGATTGTTGAAATCATGGGCCACGCCGCCTGTCAGTTGCCCAACAGCTTCCATCTTCTGTGCCTGGCGAAGTTGTGCCTGGGCCTTGGCGGCTTCGGCTTCGGCGCGGCGAAATTCGGTGACATCGCGCGCGCTGCTGCCGCGCGCTACGATATTGCCGTCGGCATCGAATACGGGAAACCGAATCATGATCGTGTTCCGCTCGACGCCATCGCGCCATCGCGCAACAACCTCGCGGTGCCGGACGGTCTGATCCGAAGCCGCCATGGATTCCTCCGCCGCGTAGGTATCCGCCTCTTCCTTTGGCAGGAAGTCGTACATCGTCTTGCCGATGGCGTCCTTGCGGTCCACTGCGTACCATTCTTCGAAGACCCGATTGACGAACAGGTAGCGGCCGTCACCGTCCTTGAGGGCTATGAATTCTGGCATGCCATCAATCAAGGATTGGAGCAGTTGATAGCTGCCAGCTAACTCCCGTTCGCTCCGATCTTGCTCACTGATATCTTCCACGAAGGTCAAAACCGCATCGGTCTCGCCATACTTCATGGGCGACAGGTGCAATAGTGCGGTAAATTCCTGGCTATCCGCCCGCCGCAAGACGGTTCTCTTGCGCACGGCCGCCGCGTTATCAGACAGCGACGAGATGATCGACGCCCGCTCTTTTGGCTCAGCGTAAAATTCTGTCACCGTACGGCCCACCAGCTGATCTTCGGACAATCCCAGCATCTGGGCCGCCAAGGGGTTTACAAACAGAATTTCGCCGCCGTCGCGCCGCGATATCACAATGCCCATGGGCGCGTGTTCTGAAACAGTCGCCAGCGCTATGGACCCGTCTTCCTCAATATCGCGCTGGCGCGGAATGTCATTCGCCCCGGTGGCGGTCGCAATTAGTGCCATGATGACTTCGACGTTGGTGCCGTCCCGGGAAAGCGGCAGAAGAAGCGTTTCGCCAATTCCCTGCCCTGACATCCGGACCGGAATCTTTTCCCTGACGGCTCGTTCCGCCCATGCTGTCAGCATGGCCGAAATTGAACCTTTGGGCTGGGCGGCGCAATCATCCTCTCTCGTCTGATCGCCAAGCTCGGCCGCGACTCGCGTTCCCATGAGATGCCAGCGAAACAGTGGTTCGGCGCTGGTCCCTACGTCGGCAAATGCCAAATGGGCCAAGATTTCGGGTGCCAGATCAAAAACAGCGATATCTGCTGGGGCCGGCATGCTGCGTCCGTTTCGGGCGGCTTGCCAGAACGCAAGAACCTGGGACAGCAAAGGACTGTCGTCGTTGGGGCTGCCTCGGCTTTTGCCCGCTGATGCCGTCTCGGACATGACATATCCTTGCCAAATTCTTGGGGACAATCAGCCGCGGTTACCGTGACGAATTATGGTTAATAAACTCTAAACTCGCCGTTCCACGTCCGTCTATGACTGATGTGCCTTGAAAATTCGCGTAGACTGAAATCGGTATTCAGGCAAGAGGAGAGGACGTTATGGCGGTGATCGGTATTGAGGAGATTTTCCTCAAGGTTCGCGACATGGAAAAGGCGTTGGATTTCTACCACGGCAAATTGGGTATCCCCACGGACAAGCGGGATGAAGAGCGGACCTATCTGCAGATGGATCGCGGCCATCTGGTCCTGCAAATGGAAAACCACACTGGCCGGCATCAAGGCGGCGGGCCGCTGCATTTCGCTATGACGGTGACGGAGGAGGAATTCGACGCCATCATGGCGAAATTCGAGGGCGATTATCATTTCACCCGCGGCCCTTACGGTGAACGGGGCAAAGGGCGGGCCTTTTTCATGATGGACCCCGACGGCAACGAAAGCGAAATCAACACCCGTTATATCCACGGCGTGCCGCAGCGCTAGGTAAGACGCTAGGGGCGCAGGATCATTTTGCGCCCCTGTACCTCGAATGAATTGAGGCGGTTGAGGAACGTCATACCCAATAGTGAGGCGCTCATCTCCGCCTCGTTGATGGAGACGCCGAAATCGCGGAACTCGATACCGCCGATCGACAGGCGATCCAGGCGATAGGGTGCGCCGCGGCCCTGGCCGTTGGCGGTGCGGTAGAACCGGGTGTATTGCAAGGTTGCAAGATCAATGCCGATGCGACGGGCATCTGCCGGGCTCAACACGACGTCCGTGGCCCCTGTATCCACCAGAAAGGCGACGCGGATGCCATTGGCCAGGCCGGTGGCGTGGAAATGCCCGCCGCGGCCCTGGGTCAAGGTAACTTCGCCTGCCTGTGTGGTGACCGGTTCGCTGGGCAGCAACTCGCCGCTGATACGCTTACCGATTGAGAGCAGTTCGTCCTGATAGGTGTAGATCAGCACAAGGATGGCCGCCGCGCCGATCCAGATGGCCAGGTTGCGCGCCGCCTCGCCCAAATTGATGCGCCGGGCAAAAAGTAAGCCCGAGGAGACCAGAGCCAATAGCGCGATCAGCCGCACCAGATCGGCGCCGCTTTCCTGCGATGACAGCCGGCCGGGGAATAGATCCGCCAGCAGCCAGATACCTATCGCGAGGGCAAACGCGAAAACCAGCCAAAGCACCACGCCGAGGGGAAAACCGCCCCGCGGGCGTTCGGGCGGCCGCTGCCATGGTCCACCATTCTCGGACATGTATCGTTCCTGCCATCGGGATTCGCTGCGCGGGATCATAGATCGGTTGACGGTGGCCCGCCACATTCCCGCCACGAAAAGGACCCGAAATAGTCACCCAGCCGTCCAACGGGTGCCCCACGCCCGGGCCCCAATCGTCCCCGTTCCGTAACCGGGGAGATCGCCATGCCCGTCCACAACATTCATCCGTCATGTGATAGCCGTTTCGCAAACCGTGTCGTCAACTTCCTGGCTGGTTTGGCCTTGTTATTGGCGGTTGCATCGGCATCCGCCGTCGCCAATACCGTTCCCGGCCCGCCCATCAAGCCGGACCAGGTAGGCCAGGGCAGTCTGCTTCTCCGCCCCATGGGCGAAGGGAGCTATCACGCCGCCTTGGTGCAGAAGACGGCGGTGGAAATCGACGTATCTGGCTTGATCGCACGCGCCGTGGTGCGTCAGGCCTTCGAGAACAAATCAACGCTTCATATGGAAGGCATCTATGTCTTCCCTCTTCCTCACAAGGCAGCCGTGGACGGTTTGCGCCTGGTGGTTGGTGAAAGGGTCATTGAAGGTCGGATCGAGGGCCGCAAGGCGGCCCAGAAACAGTTCGCCCAGGCCCGCAAGCAGGGCAAACGGGCGGCCATGATTGAAGGGGAACGGCCGAATATCTTCACCACTTCGGTCACAAATATCGCGCCGGGCGAAACAGTGCGGGTGGAGATTAGATATCAACAGACCCTGGCTTACGAGAACGGCGAGATGCGTCTGCGGTTTCCCATGGTCGTAGGCCCGCGATATATCCCCGGACCTGGCCGCATAGCGAAATTCGGCAAGGACGGCTGGGCGGCGCAGCCGGCGGCCGTGATGTCGTCCGCACATCCGGATGATACGCCTGTCACCCAGCCCGTCGAACGCCCGGGCCCCGACGGCGCGAGACGGCTCAATCCCGTGGACCTGAAAATTGTGTTGAATGCCGGTTTTCCTTTGCTGGAGGTGAAAAGCCATCACCACAAAATTGCCGTTCAGGTTGTAGGCGAGGGGCGCCGGGTCGTCGCACTTGCCGCTGGAAGTGTTCCGGCGGATCGGGACTTCGAATTGACTTGGCGGCCCAAACAGGGTGCGGCACCACAGGCAGGTTTGTTCATCGAGACCGATGCACCGACTGCGACCGGTCCCCACACCCGCCATGCCCTGCTGATGTTGCTGCCGCCCCACGCTGCGGCCGTGGACAGCAACCGTACGGCTCGGGAATTGCTTTTCATCCTGGATACCTCCGGCTCAATGGGCGGCGCCTCGATCCGCCAGGCCAAGGCGGCCCTGATACGGGCCTTGGACAGTCTTGGGCCTAAGGACCACTTCAACATCATTGAGTTCAACAGCCACCACAGCCGGCTGTTCGCCTCCTCGCGCCCGGCCGATGGAAGGCGCCTCGCTCTGGCCAAGGACTGGATCGCCCGTCTGGATGCCGAGGGCGGCACCAACGTGGCGCCGGCATTACGCGTAGCCCTGGACCAAGCAAGCGTGAATGGCTTGCTGCGGCAGGTGGTGTTCTTGACCGACGGCGCGGTCAGCAACGAGGCGCAACTATTCGCCATGATCGGTGACAAACTGCGCAAGGCACGCCTGTTCACGGTGGGTATCGGCTCTGCGCCCAACGGCCATTTCATGCGCGGGGCCGCCCGTGCCGGACGGGGCGCCTTCGTCCATGTGGGCTCCATCGATCAAGTCGGCGAACGCGTCGACGAGTTGATCGCGAAATTGACCCGGCCCGCCCTGACCGACATTGAGCTGCGGTTCTCGGGCGGTGGCGGCAACGAAATTGCCCGTGATCCCGTGCCCGATCTCTACGCGGGCGAAACTCTGATGGTGGCGGCGAAGCTGACCGGGCGTGCCGAGATGGTCACGGTCACGGGCCGCCGCGGCAATGATGTCTGGAGTCAGAGCCTGGATCTGGAAGGCGGGCAGATGGGCCCCGGCATCGGCAAGCTTTGGGCCCACCGGCGGATCACTGCGCTGGAGGACAATGCCCGGAACTTCGATGATCGCGCGGCGCTGGACGAAAGCATCCTCGCCCTGGCTTTGGACTATGGCCTGGTTACGCGGCTGACGGCCTTGATTGCGGTCGATACGGTCGTTGCGAGGGAAGCAGAGGAAGACCCGTTGTTGGCGCAAAAGGTGCCCGCCAACCTGCCTAGCGGCTGGCAATACGACAAGGTCTTCTTCGATGCCGCGGCGCCGAGGGAGTACCGCGCTTCCATGACCCGGCAAATGGCTTCAGCCCAGGTTCATTTGCCAGCTACGGCGACGCCAGCGGATTTGTACATATTGGCGGGCTTGACACTGCTTTTGCTTTCGCTGGCCCTGTTCGGCTGGCATCGGGTCGGGTGGCGGTCTTGAGCAGGACCCCTCGTCAGACCGAAACCCGGACCCTGGCCCGCCGCGTACGAAAGATTGTGCCCTTCGTCGCGGCGGGCTTCTGCCTTCTGGTCGGTCTTGTTCTGCTGGGCCAGGGGCTGTGGATCCCAATTAAAGCCGAATTGGCGCAAATCCTGTTGAACCGCGCCTGGGCCAAGACACTCGATGGCGATGCCGTACCGCCATGGCCCTGGGCCGATGCCACGCCCGTGGCGGAGCTGACTATTGCCGGAGAGCGTTTCGTGGTCCTAAGCCGCGACAGCGGCGAAGCGCTGGCTTTCGCGCCGGGCCATGTACCTGGGTCCGTATTACCGGGTGAGCCCGGCCTATCGGTTATTGCGGCGCATCGGGATACCCATTTCAAGGCGCTGGGCCGTCTTGCGCCAGGAGATGTGGTTATGGTGCGCGGGGCGGACGGAAATGCGGAGGAATTTCACGTTGAATACGGGCAGATCGTGGATGCCCGCCAAGATACATTGTTTACAGGCGGCGATGCGCCTCGCCTGGCGTTGGTTACCTGCTGGCCGCTGGACAGTCCCGTGCCCGGCGGACCGTTGCGGCTGGTCTTGTACGCCGCTTTGAGAACTTCATTGCCGGTACGGTGACGGTGGACACAATTTCGTCATATTTTCGCCCTTGTATGGCCATTCCCAATGGCCAATATTGATTGAAACAAGATTGGGAGGAATGGCCTATGACCATTTATCGCTTCGGGGCGCGGGCTGGCGCCACAGAGCGGGGGCCGCTGTTTCCTCTTGTCATGGCTGGATTGCTGGGTCTTTGGGCTCTGATGGCCATGGCGATCAGTTGCGGCCCAAAACTGTCGGCGATCAAATCGGAGGCATCGGCGGCGCGCACGTACGTTACCTGTGAACCGTCGGATGGCCGGGCGCCAGGATCGCTGATCCGCTGCATCGTCGAACCCGATGCGGCAAACGCCAGAGACATCTAAGAGACATTCCAGGGTGCGAATTCGGTATCTGCTGGCAGGCCTGGCAATCGCCGCCGCAACTGTTCCTGCTTTGGCGGCGGATGGGCCCCATCATCGTCTGCAACGCAGTATCTCGGTCCAAGGTGAAGGGGTGGTTAGCGCTCGGCCGGATATGGCGGTTATCCAGGCTGGAGTGAGCGGCCAGGCCGCTACGGCCAAGTCGGCGCTATCACAGCACAACTTGATCCTGACCAGGCTATTGGCGGCGCTGAAGACCTTTGGTATCGCCGATCGGGATGTGCAGAGCCAGCAGGTCAACCTCCATCCGGTCTATAGCCGCCGGCCGCAAAATGATGAAGTTCGGACGCCGAAAGCCTTCCGTGCCAACGGTAGGGTAAGGGTGCGCCTGCGCCAAGTGGACCGGCTCGGCGATCTATTGGACAACATGACCGCTGCCGGGGCCAATGACCTATCAGGCCTGCATTTCGCCTTCGCCGATCCGGCGGCTCTACATGATCAGGCCCGCCGGCGGGCCATGGCCGATGCCAGGCGGCGGGCCTTGCTATATGCCGGCGTGGCCGGTGTGGAACTTGGCGAAGTCCTGCGCATAAGAGAGAGTGGCGGCGGCGGTCCGGGCCCGCGATTTCGCGCATTGGAGGCGGTTAGTGCCGCAAGCCCCACGGCGCCTGGGGAAAGTCAGATCCGCGCGACGGTATCCGTGGTTTACGCCATCAAATAGGGTGAACAGATCAATCTTCTGCTGGCAGGGTCAACCGGCCCTTGATGATCTTGCGGGTTGGCGTCAGGGGCATTTCGTCAACCAGCACAAGGCGTTCCGGCAACTTGGTCTTGGCGATGCCAAGGCCAAGCAGATAATCGCATAATACGTCCAGGCTGATGTCAGGGTCAGTGGCCACTGCGAAGCAGCAGGCCCGCTCGCCCAGCACGTCGTCCGCCATGGGCACGATGGCGGATTGGGCAATGGCGGGGTGGCCGTCCAGCAGGTCCTCTATCTCGCGCGAGTTATATTTGACGCCGCCACGGTTGATGATGTCCTTGATGCGGCCGGTGATGGCGATGTTGCCTGCTTCATCCTGTATCGCTAGATCGCCGCTGCGGAACCAGCCGTCTTCTGTGAAGGCGGCCCGGTTGGCGTCCGGGTTGTCGAAATAACCTGGAAACAGCATGGATCCGCGCACCTGCAATTCGCCATCTTCGCCGATCCGGGCTTCGGCGCCGGGAGCGGGCCGGCCGGCGGAACCGGCGGCAACATCGATGCCGTCGCCGGGCCTTGTGTAAAGGCCGCCTTGGGTTTCGGTCATGCCCCAAAGCTGCGTAATGGCGCAGTTGGGCAGCTTGGCTGCGACGGCGCGGGCCATCTCCGCCGGAACGGCGCTGCCCGACAGGATCGCCAGTTTCAATGAGCCGCAGTCATGCTTGTCGAACAAGCCCATGCCGAGGCAGGCAGCCATATGGGCAGGCGCGGCAAACAGGGCCGTGGCTTTGCCGCCTTCGATAGTCCGGGCGAGTTCCGGCGGCGTAAAGTTGTCCAACAGCAGATTGGCAGCGCCCAGATACATGGCCATGTGGAAGGAATAGAGTCCGAACAGATGCCCAAATGGGGGCGCCGAAAGCAATACATCTTCCGACCCGAGTAGATGTTCGCTGCTGCCCAGGCGGGCATTGCCCAGCATGGTGTGGGAATTGTGCGGCACCGCCTTGGGGCTGGCCGTGGTGCCAGAGGTATAGAGGAGAAGGAAGGGATCGCCCGCTACGGGAGCGGGCAGCTTCATCTTGTCGGCGCTGGCGGTGCCGTTGACCAGATCGTTGAACGACACGGCGCCCGAAACGGAACCGCCCACCGCAATGACCGATTGTAGTTTCGGTAGGTCCAGGTTCAGGGCGCACTGCGCCGCCTCGAAGCCGCCCGCATCGGCCATGCAGATCACCGCCCGGGCCCGGCTGTGGCCCAACAAGGTTTCGAATTCACGCTCCCGATGCGGCATATAGAGGGTGGTCATCACCGCGCCCAGACGGGCGATGGCGAGATAGCTGACCAAATATGCCGGTATGTTCGGCAACTGCACCCCGATGACATCGCCTGGCCCCAGACCCAGGCCGGCCAACCCACCCGCCAAGGTGTCCACTTGCGCCGCCAGGTCACTGTAGTTCAGAACGTTTTCGCCATGGATAATCGCCGGCGCCTCCGGCCTTTCGGCGGCATGACCGGCCAGCCAGCCCGGCATGGTATCGTCGGCCCACCAGCCCTGTTCACTGTAGTGGTGTGCCCGTTCCCCATTGAAGGTCATGGCCTCCCGCAGGGCCAGGGCGTCATCGTGATACTGGAACCGTTCGTCGTGTGGCATGAACCGCTCCTTTCTGAATCGCCGGCCCCCGCCCAGGTCCAGCAGGCGGGCGAAGTGGCCGGTGTGAAAGCGCCGCCGCTCCATCATGGTGCGGATATACATGACCTGGATTTCGCTCAGCCCGATGCGATCAGCGATCTGGCCATCGCTGAGGCCCAATTCGTTACGATGTGCTTCGATGGCGTCGAAGTCCAACTCCCTCACCGGATCGCCCCGGCGGGTCTGAATGTTGTGGCTCCATTGGAAAATCAGATCGCCATAACTATCGATCATTGCTTCCGTAACGCCAATTTGGCGGCGGCTGAGGCCCCGCGCCATGCTCAGCTCCCGGTCTTGGCCACGGCGCGGCGGATGGGATCGGCCTGTGGCGACTTGGTGGCGATGGGGCAGACGCGCATGCATTCGAAACATTGTGCCAAGAGCCCGCCGGAGCCGACCGACATCTTGTACCAAAGCAATTTGTTGTCAGGGTCGAACAGGGCGGCCTCCCGGGCGTCATCGTCTTCAGCCGCCATGGCCTTAGCCAGCATGTCGGGCACCGCCTCATACTGTTGGCTCATCTCGGCGCAGGCGGCCATATCGTAGTACATCTCCGCCTGCTTGCCGTCTTCGTCGATGTGGCCTGACAGGCATTGCACGGGGCAGAACTTCTGGCACGGTGTGCGTCCGATCTGCCGGTACATATTTACGCACGAAGGGGCAGGGCAGGGGTTCTCCGCCATGGGTTTGTCGGCAGGCAGTTCCAGTTCCGTAAAGATCGAGGCGAAGTACATATAGCCGAACTCTGGGTGCAGCAGGATATCGCCCGCCAGGGAGCGGGCGCCGATACCCGCCACCTCTGCATGCAGCTTCAGGCTCTGCAGCGGCACCCGGGGTCCCTTTTCGTTGTCCATGTCCGGCGGACAATAGATCGATGGTTTCTGGAATTTGCCCTCGATATAGAAGGCCGCACCATAGGCGATGGTATAGGCCCGGGTTTCGGTGGAGCCGAAATAGCCCATGGCCTTGGCCGGTACCGACCAGGCACCTTGGGTCTGCCCGCCGACGCCAAGCGAAATTACGGATTTCACCTTTGGCATGATATCGGTCGGCCGGTGCCCTGGCGGGGCGATGCGCTCTAGGGCATCCAGATCGGCGACGCCCACGGCCAACGCGCCCTTGCGCAGGCAATATTCGAATACCGCCTTCTTCGCCTCTTCCCCTGTCATCTGCAACGCCTTCAACTCCCTGCGACGGGCCGAGTCTAAGGCGCAACGGCGGGCTTGGAAAGATGAACCTGGGATGAACGGCGCCATCAGAGTTCGTTCAGTCAGGTAATGGCAAGGTGCTGTCATCATAAAGGTCGACGAAGCCTAAGGACTGCATCTAGGAGAGAGTCATGAAAACCGCAAAGACTACAATTGCACCGGTTGCCGCAATCACGGCAGCAGCCATCCTATTGAGCGCCTGCGTCACCGCGGACGCCCCGAAACAGGGCATGGGCACAATGTTGGGCGCTGTCGGCGGTGCCCTGGCGGGCTCGCAGGTCGGAAAGGGCCGCGGCCGTCTGGTCGCCGTTGCCGCCGGTACGCTTTTGGGTGCCTTCGCGGGCGCCGAGATCGGCCGCTCCCTTGACCGCGCCGACCGCCTGGCCCTTTCTGATGCCCAGCAGCGGGCCCATGTCGCCCCGGTTGGCGAGCCCATTCGTTGGTCCAATCCCGACAGCGGGAACCATGGCGAAGTCCGCGCCACCCGGGAAGGCGAGACGGACAGCGGTCTCTATTGCCGGGAATATCAGACCAGCGTCGTCATCAACGATCAGATGCAGCAAGCCTATGGCGTTGCCTGCCGCCAGCCGGACGGCAGTTGGCAGGTGATTGATGGCTGAAATTGTGCTAAAAAGCGGCGTCAATTGGAATCAAGGAGCCCACGGTCCCGTGACGACAATCAGGGTGGCAAAGTTTCAGATCGGCGATGTGGTCAAGCATCGCATCCATCCCTTCCGGGGCGTTGTTTTTGATGTGGACCCTGTCTTCTCCAATTCTGAGGAGTGGCTGATGTCCATTCCGGAAGATGTCCGCCCCCACCGGGAACAGCCCTTTTATCACCTGCTGGCGGAGAATGCGCAGACGACTTATGTCGCCTATGTTTCGGAACAGAACCTTTTGAACGACGACAACAGCGAGCCTGTTCGCCATCCCGAAGTCGACGATTATTTTGCCGGCATGCAGGACGGCCGTTACGTGCGCCGTGACCTGCCAATGAACTAGCAGGCGGCCCCAGATCGGGGTGCTGCACCAGATTTTGAAGGTTATGGTGTTTCGCCGCGGTTGTTGGCCGGTTTCTTTCGCTGCTAGGTCGCAACGGGATTTTCCATCACCCGGCGGATGGTTGGCCACGTGCTGTCGATCTGGAAACGACAACACGGTGGGTGGAGGCCTTCACTGACATTGCAGTGCGGCTTTCGGCACGAACGGGTTGACTTCACCTTCGCGCTAACCCTGAACATCGGGAAGCTCGACAGGCCTTTGAATTCTGTCCGCGTGTGCCAAGCTCTGACGAGCGGGCGATCCTAACAGGCTGGCCCCGGAGGGTTCTTGGCGAACCATTCAACGATGCTCGGCATATTGTCTTCGAACCCGGCGGGCACCCCAAAATTCAGTGCTCCGGCCCGGGTTGTGCCACGGTTTTCGAACGTATGGGGCACATCACCGGGGATCAAAACAAACGAACCCATCGGCGCCTCGATCCAATCCGTATCCATCATGAAATGCATCGTGCCTTCAATCACGTAGAAGACGTCGTCTTCTGGGTGAGAATGTGTTGGGGGGCCTTTCGTATTGGGCTCAAGCCACCATTCGGAGATGTTGTAACTACCGGCGGATTCTTCCCGGTCGGCCTTGAAAATGGCTGTCATGCCGCCCATCGAATAGTGCCGTCCCTTGCCTGGAAGCAAAACCACACCTTCTCTGCCCCCATTGCCTTTCGCCATGAGCGGTCCCCTAAGTGTCGTTCATGCCCAACTCGCGTTCGATAGACACGACGTCCGTGGGGCGCTGAAAAGGTGTTGGGTCCGGCTCGCCGGCGGCGCGGGGGCGCCCAACAGCGGGAAAGAAATCCTCCAGTCCCGGCGGTGAAATGACCCACATCATCACAAGTTCGTCGTCGCCCTCGTTGATGATCTCGTGTTTGACATCATGACCGAGGAAGCATGCGGTTCCCGGCTCGAGCGGATGCGCCTCGCCGTCGACCATCACCCGGCCTTTGCCCCTAAAGCAGATCTGCAATTCGATCTGATCGCCATGGGAATGTTCGCGAATGCGCCCATTGGGCGCCACAGTCTGGAAGCCCATGGACAGACCTTCGAAGCCGGTGATGCTGGGAACCAAAGTGGGGTCGGCATGGCCATTCGCAGGCACCGGCTGCCAATAGGATGGCGCGCTGCCGGGTTGCACGACCACGGCGCGACCTCGAACCGATTCATCTTTCATCGAACGCTCCCTGGCAAATTTCATATCTTTCAGCCGAAGTACCTATCTCGTATCTACTCGACTTTGCTGTCAAGGGTAGTGGGAGGCTCCGGCGTTCAAATCAAAGCAGCCAAAAATAGAACTGCTCTATTCTGCGTTTGCGACCGACCGCAAAGCGAGCATCGGCGCAGAAGTTTCGAACTCCGGCCAGTTGCTTGAAGCGAGTTGCTGTCCCGCGATAGAGAATGTGCGCAAATGCCGGCGGGTGGGGAAAGTCTATCCACCCTGTAATTTCGGCAGAATGAACACTTCGGCAGCATCATCAACATTCACAAACAAGGTGTCGCGGTAGACCTTGCCGTCGATCGCCACCGAGACATTGTGTTCCAATTCCGCTTCCAGGTCAGGGAAATCCTCGGATAGCCGCAGGAAGATGTCCCGAATGGTCGAGGCAGGGATCTGAAATTCAGATTGGCCCCCCGCCTTGCTCCGCAGCCCGCCCCACAGAACCACTTTGACCATCCGCCCGTCGCCTAGTTCTCTGCCTAGCTCTCTTCCAGAGCCTCTAAAACGACCGGCGGGGCCATCGGCACTTGATTGACGCGCACGCCGGTTGCCGAACGGATGGCATTCGCTATGGTCGCAAGCGGCGGCACAATTGATGTTTCGCCGACGCCGCGAACGCCATAAGGGTGACCCTTGTTCGGGATCTCGATTATTTTCGTGTCGATCATTGGCAGATCGGAGCAGACCGGCATCCTGTAATCAAGGAACCCGGCGTTCTGCATCACCCCGTCGTCGCCATAGACATACCCTTCGTTGAGGGCCCACCCGATGCCCTGCGCCGCGCCGCCTTGATATTGACCTTCCACGTAGTCCGGATGGATCGCCTTACCGGCATCCTGAACAACGGTGTAGCGATGAACCGTGGTTCGGCCGGTCTCTTCATCAACTTCCACATCGGCGATGTGGGCGGCAAAACTGACGCCGGCACCTTCTGCGTTTACCTCGAAATGCCCTGCGATCGGGCCGCCGGTCTGCGGTGCCTTGGCGGCGATTTCGGCAATGCCCACAGGCTCGAAATCGCCGGCATTCGGCCCGCTGGGCCGTACGGCACCATCAACCCATTCGACAGCTTCCTCCGGCACGTCCCACATCTTGGCCACGCGCGCGCACATGATCGCCTTCGCCTGCCGTGCGGCCTGGATAATCGCGAGACCGTTGGAAAATGTCGTGCGACTGCCATCCGTCGTATCGTTAAAGCCAAGTGCACTGGTGTCCGCGATTATTGTGCGGACGTTTTCGTACGGAATTCCCAACTCCTCAGCCGCCATAAGACACATGGAGGCGCGGCTTCCGCCAATATCGGGGCGGCCGACAGATACGGTAACGGTGCCATCGGAATTGACGTTCAATGAAATGGCCGTCAGGCCTCCAAAATTGAACCAAAAACCTACGGCGACACCGCGACCATGCCCGGCTGAAAGCGCGGCCTGATAGTGGGGATGTTCGCGCACCGTCTCCAGCGTCTTGACCAAGCCGATCTGTTCATAAACCGGACCATAGGACGACTTGTCCCCCTCTCTGGCGGCGTTCTTCAAGCGGAATTCGATCGGATCCATATCCAACTTGCGGGCAAGTTCATCGATGACGCTTTCGACAGCGAAATTGCTTATCGGTGCGCCAGGCGCGCGGTAGGAAACCTGCATTGGCCGGTTCGTAATTACCTCGTGGCCGACCGAGCGCACATTCTCCAAATTGTAACAGGCGAAAGCCGACATGGCGCCCAGCATGGTAATGAAGCCAGGATAGGCACCCGATTGGTAGTTAAGAAGCGCGTCCGCGGCTGTAATGCGGCCGTCCTTGTCGACACCAATCTTAACCCGCATCGACGAGCTGGAAGTCGGTCCGGCAGCGCGCAATACTTCCGACCGGCTCATGACCATCTTCACGGGCCGACCGGATTTACGCGACAATGCGAGCGCCAAGGGTTCGAGGTAAACGGCCGTCTTGCCCCCGAAGCCGCCGCCAATTTCCGACGCGGTCACGCGTAGCTTGGAAACAGACAGACCCAATAACGCGGCGCAGGTGTCGC
The DNA here is from genome assembly GCA_964344935.1 of uncultured Rhodospirillaceae bacterium. Classification (GTDB taxonomy): domain Bacteria; phylum Pseudomonadota; class Alphaproteobacteria. The sequence goes on along the minus strand of CAYFPL010000001.1, from coordinate 1,022,742 downwards.
GCACCATGAAGTGGCCTTGGGTCGTGCACCACAGTTCCGAACTGCCGTCGTCAGAATAAGTGGCAAGACATGCGGGCGGCTCAATATAACCCTGATGCGCTGCTTCCGTTTGAAACTCCTTTTCCACGATAATTGATGCTTCGGCAAATCCGCTTTCGACATCGCCATGTCCGAATTCAAGCCGCTGGGCGATATTCGATGGCGTCTCGGGTTTCGGCTCGATGCCCTTTGTGAAATTGTCCTCGTGCACCAAAGGCGCGTCTGCGGCCATGGCCGCATCGACGTCCGTAACATGGGGTAGAATTTCGTAGTCGACTTGGATCAGTTCCAGCGCTTTGAGCGCGGTTGCATTGTCGGTTGCAGCGACCGCCGCAATGGCGTGTCCTTCGAACAGCGCCTTGTCTTGTGCGATGACATTGCCCAGCGTCGCCGTTTGGCCGCGCGGTACCGTCCCAAAATCGTCCTTGGTAATGATCGCCTTGACGCCGGGCAGAGCTTCCGCCTTCGCCGTCTCAATTGCCCTGATACGCGCATGCGGATGCGGGCTACGCAGCACTTTGCCGACGAGCATGCCGGGCGCATAGCGATCGGCCCCGTAAAGCGCGCGGCCGGTGACTTTATCAATACCGTCGGGGCGAATTGGCCGTGTGCCGATGACCTTGAAATCGTTTTCTGGCACTGAAATTCCCGTGTCTGACATTCTGCGGCACCCCTATTCCTTAGCTTGTACCAATCACCGTCGGCAATATTCCATCCTACGCGGTAGAGCCTTTGTCTCGCCACACCGGATTGCACAAATTTCGAATACTGGCAGCGGTGGGCAAACGATCGCTTCGCGAAATGCCATCAACTCGCGTCAGGACCCGAATTTCGGCTCAAGGCCGCAAATAAAATAGCTTTTGGCGGAATTTGAACCTGCGATGGTGGTGCGGGATTGGAAATCCAGCCCCGAATAGGTTGCCGCCAATCGAAAATCAGAAGGCTCGATATGAAGTGACAAGGGAAGTAACCGCCCAATACCGAAACAGACGCTTCGTGCCATCAGCAGACATCACGACATCTAGATTTTCCTTACTGATCGGCTAAGATTTCCTGCGAAGGGATATCACTCTGTGGAACGCCGGCTTGCCGCCATATTGGCCGCCGATGTGGTGGATTACAGTCGCCTGATGGGCGAGGATCAAGCGCGCACACTTGATGCCCTGCGCCAATTGCGTAGTGAACTTTTCGAGCCGGTTGTAGACGAGCACAAAGGCACCGTCGTCAAACGTATGGGTGATGGCTGGATCGTCGAATTTCCCAGTGTATCGGATGCAGTTGATTGCGCCATGCGTATTCAAGATGGATTGGCGGCGCATGAGATTATCCGCCTGCGCACCGGCATACATATTGGCGACGTGGTTTTTGAGAGCGAAGATGTCTTTGGCGAGGGTGTGAACGTCGCCGCACGTTTAGAAGAGCAGGCGAACCCAGGAGAAGTCTTGATCTCCGACACGGCGCATCAAAGTCTCGACGGCAAGGCGGCGGCTCAATTCAGTGACGGTAACGTTCACCAACTGAAAAATATCGCACGCCCAGTCCAAGTTTGGCGCTGGTCCGTGGATTCGGGCACTGACGGCGTGTCGAAAGGGGCCAGTAAAGATGCGCCACTTGTCCTGCCTGACAAACCCTCCATCGCTGTGCTGCCTTTCGACAATATGTCTGGCGATCCAGAACAGGAGTATTTTTCCGACGGCATCGCGGAAGACGTTATCACGGCACTGTCCCGTTTCCGCTCCTTGTTCGTTATCGCACGGAATTCCTCCTTCACCTACAAGGGCCAGGCGGTGGATATCAAACAGGTGGCCGGCGAACTTGGCGTGCGCTACGTCGTCGAAGGCAGCGTGCGCAAAGCCGGTAACCGGGTCCGTATAACGGCGCAGTTGATCGAAGCCGCCTCCGGCAACCACCTCTGGGCCGACCGCTTTGACGGCACCTTGGACGACGTCTTTGACTTGCAGGACCAGATCACGGAACAGATCGTGGTGGCTGCGGAACCGGAGATCGGAGCCCGCGAGCGGGAGCGCGCCCGACGCAAGCCACCGGATAATCTCGATGCCTGGGAGTTGTTGCAGCGCGGCCTGTCATATTTCTATCGTTACACCAAGACCGGCCACGACAAGGCCATGCAACTGTTCAAGGAAGCAGCCGAACTGGATCCGGACTTTGCGGCGGCCCACGCCTACCTTGCCTATACCTTGGCAAATTCGACGGTGATGGGCTTCGTCGAAGATTGGGCGATAATCGAAGCGCCGACGAGAGTGGCGGCGGAACAAGCGATATTTCTCGATCCAACCGATCCCATTGCGCATTGCGCCTTGGGACGGGTCAACTTGAACTCCGGCGATGTCGAAATGGCCATCGATGAGATGCAGACAGCCATTGCCTGCAATCCCAATCATAGCTGGGGCCACTATGGACTTGCATTGGCATATGTATATGGCGCCGCCAAGTGGGAGGATGCCCTGCCACATTTTGACAGCGCGCTTCGCCTTAGCCCACGCGACCCTTTGCGCTGGGCGACGCTATTCATGAAAGGCTCCGCTTTGCGATTACTCGGACGCTACGAAGAAGCCATAGCGGTTTGCCGGCAAGCCTGCCAGTTCCCCGCCGCGGGATACCTGCCGTACATGCATCTTGCCGCATCTTTGGCGGAAGCCGAGAGAATGGACGAGGCTCAGGCCGCGGTCGAGAAGATCATGGAGCTCGTGCCGGCGTTTTCGATCAGTTTCATCCGTGAGCACTTTCCAGGATTGAATGAAACCAATTTAAGGGTTCTGGCCGGCAGCTTGAGAAAGGCGGGCGTGCCGGAATAGTGGCAGCCTGAAAGGCAGCTCCGGGTCAGGAGTGGAATTGGCAAGATACGAAGCAGAAAGCCTCGGCCCTGCGAGATCGGCTCGTATTTGATGCGACAAATCTGATGCGAAATGAAATGTCCGGTTTGTGCCAGAAGGCGACATCAAGCCTCCGACTGATCACGATGGATTCCCACATTGGCGACAGCTACAATTTGGGGCATGGCCGACGAGACCAGACGCAGACTCACAACTATTGTTGCCGCTGCGGATATCGTACCTTGTGTCAGGTCTTCGGCAAACCGGTCGATTTTCGCTCTTTGCCGCGAAGCATCACGACAATGCCGGCCGCGACCTGCAACACCGTGCAGATTAAAAGAGGCGAACGATAATCACCGTAGAAATCTCGAAGCGCACCCAACATCATCGGCCCGAAGGCGTATGTGATCTGTCCTATCGCCGTTGCCAGCCCGGTCAACATTCCAAAGTCCAACAGGTCAAACTCTTTGCGTATAACGAGCGAGGGAAAAGTGATCATGTTGCCGACTGACGCGCCGAACAGCGCACAGGCCGCAAGCAAAACCAGGTTGTCGTTCGTCAAAGCTATGATTGCGAGCGCAAGTGCCTGACTGACCATCGAAACCGCTGAAACAAGGCGTTGATCGAGCCTGTCGATGACAATTCCGACCACAACACGGCCCAGAATGGCCATCCCTGTTGTGACAGCAACTATAATCCCGGCCTGTTCGCGTCCCACGCGAACCTCCAGAAGGGCCAACTGGTGCACGAGAAAGCCGACTTGAACCAGAAGGATGAGTGCGAATGGGCCGGCGATTGTCCAAAACCGGAAACTGCTGAGAGCCTGCTTGCGCGTGAGCGCACTCTTTTCCTCGACCGTGGTCTTGCCGTTTTCATCCACACGGCTCGTATTTGGCTTGCCGACCCAAAAAAGCACAGCAGGCAGCAAGACAAGTGCAGCGAACAGGGTGCCGATAGCCATCGCCGAAGAGAAACCCATACTCGCCGTCAGGAAAACCAGTATTGGCAAAACGACAATACCGCCCGCGCTTGCGCCATTAAGCGCGAGGCTGACAGCGAGGCCCAAGCGTTCACGGAACCACAAGCTCAGGATGTTGGATATCGCGGCAATCGTTGTTGCAGCCCAACCAATTGCCATCACGGTGTAAACAAGAAGTAGCTGCCATGGCTCGACTACCCAGGGCACGGCAACCGCCGAAACCAACATGCAGATGACACCGACAAGGGCAACGGTCTTCGGGCCGGTCGCCACGATAGCGGAATTGACATAGACCACCAGAATGGCGCTTACAAAATAATAAGCCGTACTGGCGCTCGACGTTAGTGTTGCGGACCACCCATGAGCTTTCTGTAACTCCACTAGAAAGATTCCGTGGCCGTAAAACCCAAACCCCCAGCTAGCTAGCGCCATCAGAAAGCAGGCAAAAACAACGCCCCACCCTCTGTATGCCGACGATCTTTTATTTGCAGACATTTACCAACCCAAAATTCCATCCCGATACGCTGGATGCTTTATGTCAGAAGAGTTCTTTGTGGCAGGACCGTCTGCCTGGCTCGATGTAGCAGATCGGGTTTTCTAGAACGATCCGATTCTTGCTCACGAAATTTCATCGACTTTGCGATGGCGAATTTGAGGCAATAGCGACTGTCCGCAAATTCCGGATCCACTTCCACAGTGGGTCAAAAGCGCCCTGTTAGAAATTAATGGTTGCTGCTGAGGCCAAAGGCGACATCCTGACCAGTTATCACGACGCGTGTTGAGCTGCTGCCTTCTCCATTTCCGTCACGTCTGGTTCCGGTCGACTTCTTGGTCGTTGGCATTACCGTCGACGTATTCGTAGTGATGGAGTTGAGCGGTACCTATGGCACAAACGTATTGAAGCTTGTATTGGCACAGGGATATCTTGCGCTGCTGCTGAACAACGAAAATATCGCGCGATACCTTTCCGCCAATCATCCTGAGTTCCTGACCGAGTTTCAGCGCATTGCCAAAGAAAGAAAGTTGGCACAATCGCATTGAAGATAATTTGGTTACCCAGCTTTGGCTTGCCATTATGCAAATAAGGCAAGCTAGCGTACTAATGGGGGAATTTTGGGGTTTGGAGATGGCAGCTCTGGGTCAAAACCAGACTGTTAGGTTTGCCAAAATTCGCGCCCGCTACCGGTCGCAAAGCGGACACCGACTGGCGGTCTTCCACGCCCCCAGAGGTGTTGAGTTGGGGCGCCCGGAAGGATTCGAAGCTACGGCCGTCGGATTGGAATTCCGGAGCCCGGGACTTACAGGCGGATCGACCCGTTCAGATTGGCGAGTTCGTAATAGGGGCGGGCGGCTAGCAGAGTTTGCACAATTGCTGTGACGATGCTGGCGCCGGTCACGGGCGGGGACAGCACTTGTGATACCCGGTGGCGGAAACGCAGCCGCTCCGTTACGGTGAAGGCACCGATGGGAAGCTTGATGCCGGACCCGTTGAGCTGCTTCAGATAGTGCCGCCGTTCGCTGTCCTCGACAGTGAAGGGAAACGGGCCAAGATCTGTTTCCAGAATCAGCTTGATGTCAGCGTCCTCGCCGACGACCTTGCAAAAAACCGGTTTCTGGTGCCAGGCAAAACGAAACTCCAATGGCAGATTATCGAACAAATCGCCCATTGCCGTACCGGCCTCGGCCAGGGCCTCGTCCAGATTCGAGAATTTTTCGACAGCTGCGGCGGCGCCGTTGGCCGCATCGGATGCCTCCATTACGGTGGCCATATCCCAGTTTTCCGCGGTATCTTCTTGAAAATCGACCGACATGAATTCGCTCCCCAAGTTCCCGGTGATTACACCCGGGCAGAGTTAACTTCCGGTAAAGAGGGGAGAAAATCACCATCTTGACCTCGGCATTCGCCGTCGCTATCGAGATTGTGATATTTCGATTACATTTTTCATAATAACATTACATTTAGATGTCTGGGCGTTTTGCTTGGTCAAAGGCTGCAAGGGGTGCGATTTGCCTGTGGAGCTGAAAATTGACGCCACACAAGGTTGCGGGTTTTTCCTGTGGCGTGGCGATGTGCGCACCTTTGATGCGGAAGCAGGATTGGTGGGTTTCCAACAGCATCCCGACTTTCATCACGATCTTGATCGCTTCCTCGACATGCGCGATGCCTCATTGTCCATAACCGAGGCACGTTCTTATGCGGCCGTTGAGAGGAGCTATCTGGCCCGGTTTCCGGCCCAAAGCACGGCCAGACTGGCGGTGCTGGTGGCGACGGAAGTGGATTTTGGTGCCGTGCGTATCTTTCTTTCCGAATCCGGCCATGGCAACGCATACGTATTTCGCGAGCTGGACAAAGCATTGGATTGGCTCGACCTATCGGCTGCCTACGGCGATCCATTCGCCAGCCTGGGGGGCGAGGTCGGCGCCTAAACCATTTGGCCCTGTTTCTTTTCCGACAAACAGCCTACATATCTGCCATGTGGCAGAACAAGGCGTCGCGCCGGTGCGCTGATGACAGGTTAAGATGAGCAAGACGTTTGATCCAATGGCTGACGCTCCGGCCCGCAGCCATTGGCACACTTTGGCGACCCTTTTGCCTTATCTGTGGCCGCGCCGGCGTTGGGACCTGCGCTTCCGGGTCATAGTGGCCATGATCCTGCTTGCCTCGGCCAAGGTCGCGATCGTTTTCATTCCATTCATCTACAAGGAAATGGTGGACGCCCTCAACGTCACCGGACCGGACGGCAAAGTAGGCGCGTTGGTCGCCATTCCCGTGCTGATGATCATCGCCTTTGGCGCTGCCCGGGTGGCAAGCCAGGCCTTCGGCGAACTGCGCGACGCGGTCTTTGCCAAGGTCGGCCAGCACGCCTTGCGCACGGTTGCCTTGCAGGTTTTCCGGCATCTGCATGGCCTGTCCCTTGCTTTTCATCTGGACCGGCGCACCGGCGGCCTAAGCCGGGCCATTGAACGGGGCACCAAGGGCATTGATTTCCTGTTGCGGTTTTCCCTGTTCAACATCTTGCCGACACTGCTCGAATTGTCGCTGGTCTGCGGCGTTTTGCTGATCAATTATGGCGTTGGCTACTCCGCCATCACGCTGTTTGCGGTTGGCGTCTATATCGTCTTTACCTTGACGGTGACCGAGTGGCGCCTGAAGCACCGGCGCGAAATGAACCGCACGGACAGCGAGGCGAACACGCGGGCAATCGACAGCCTGTTGAATTTCGAAACGGTGAAATACTTCGGTAACGAGACGCATGAGGCGACGCGGTTCGATCAGTCCATGGCCCGTTATGAAATGGCCGCCGTCCGCAGCCAGACCTCGTTGGCGGTCCTGAACATCGGGCAAGGCATCATCATTGCCTTCGGTATGTGTACGGTGCTTCTGCTGGCGGCCCAGGGCATCATCGATGGCGAACTGACTATCGGCGATTTTGTTCTGATCAACACATTTATGATGCAGCTCTATCAGCCGCTGGGCTTTCTCGGCTTCGTCTATCGCGAAATCAAGCAAAGCCTGGTGGACATGGACAAAATGTTCGAACTGATCGAGGTGCATACGGATGTCGCCGACCGGCCAGGAGCCAAGCCCCTGCAGGTCAGCGCGGGCGATGTTGTTTTCGAGAACGTGGATTTCGGATACGGAGACGACCGGCAAATACTCCATGGCGTCAGCTTCAAGGTGCCGGCGGGCAATACGGTCGCCATCGTCGGCCCCTCCGGTGCCGGCAAGTCGACCATCTCCCGCATTCTGTTCCGTTTCTATGACGTCAAAGGGGGGCGTGTGCTGATCGACGGTCAGGATGTGCGCGATGTCACCCAGGCCTCCCTGCGTGATAGCGTTGGCATCGTGCCCCAGGATACGGTGCTGTTCAATGACAGCATCCGTTACAACATCCGCTATGGCCGCGTCGACGCTACGGACGATGAAATTATTGAAGCCGCGAAACTGGCGCAGATCCATGATTTTGTGGAGGGGCTGCCCGAGGGCTATGACTCCGCCGTCGGCGAACGGGGCCTCAAACTCTCCGGCGGGGAAAAGCAACGGGTCGCGATCGCAAGGACCATTCTGAAGAATCCTGGCATTCTGCTATTCGACGAGGCGACCTCGGCCCTGGATTCCCAGACGGAAAAGGAAATTCAAGCGGCCCTGCGCCTGGTTTCACGCGACCGCACCACCCTTGTCATCGCGCACCGGCTTTCGACCATCGTCGACGCCGACGAGATTATTGTGCTCGAAGCTGGCCATATAGTGGAACGGGGCCGTCACGAAGAGCTGCTGGCACTGCAAGGCACCTATGCCGCCATGTGGCAACGCCAGCAGGAACAGGCCGAGGCCTTGCAACGGTTGGAGCGTCTCGATATGGATGTAGTGCCAACACTGGATCCCTCTCGCGACGACGTTGTGGACCGGGAACCTGTCAGCTAGGCCATCGCAAACGAGGATTGAAACAGGTATGGACGCACTCAAGGCGGTATTGGTGCCAGTCAACCGCGAGGGCTACCGCTTCATTGCGATCTTCGTCGTGGCGACCATCATCCTATTCTGGATCGCCGACCCGTTGGGCTGGCTGGGCGTCATATTGAGTTGCTGGTGCGTCTATTTCTTCCGCGATCCGGACCGGGTTACTCCCGACCGTGAAGGCCTGATTATCTCGCCGGCCGACGGTGTTGTGCAGTCCATCGAAATGGCTGTGCCGCCTGAGGAACTGGGTATGGGCGAGGGCAGCCGCCAGCGTATCGCCGTTTTCATGAACGTCTTCAATGTGCATGTGAACCGCATTCCCGTTAGCGGCGAGATCACCGCCGTCTCCTATCGGCCCGGCAAGTTTCTCAATGCTTCGCTCGACAAGGCCTCTACCGACAACGAACGCCAGGCCATCCGGATGACGGCCTCGACGGGCCATGACATCGCCTTCGTACAAATCGCCGGGCTGGTGGCACGGCGCATCGTCTGCGGGCTGTACGAAGGCCAGCGGGTGCGGGCCGGGGAAAGATTTGGTATGATCCGCTTTGGCAGCCGGGTCGATATTTATCTCGACGAAGGCATACAGCCGCTTGTCGCCGTGGGCCAGACTGCGGTGGCGGGCGAAACCGTACTGGCCGACTGCGACAGCGACGAGGCGCGTCGGCGGGGAGAGGTGCGATGAGAATGCGGCGGCGCAACCGTCGGCTCAGGGAATTGCCAGTCAACAGCCTGATCCCGAACATCTTGACGGTGCTGGCCTTGTGCGCAGGCATGTCGGCGATCCGTTTTGCCATGCAGGAAAAATGGGAACTGGCGGTTGCCGCGATCATCATCGCGGGCATTCTGGACGGCCTGGATGGGCGTATGGCGCGGCTTTTGAAGGGGGCGACAAAATTCGGCGCCGAATTGGATTCACTGTCCGACTTTATTGCCTTCGGCGTGGCGCCGGCGCTGGTGGTCTATATGTGGAGCACGGAGGTCTTGGGCGGCATTGGCTGGATCGCCGGCCTGGCCTATAGCACCTGCTGCGCCTTGCGTCTGGCGCGTTTCAATACCGCATTGGACGATCCCGACCGTCCCGCCTGGGCCAGTTACTTCTTTACCGGTTTGGCGGCGCCGGCCGGGGCCTGCATGGCCTTGCTGCCCTTGGCGGTCAGTTTCCAAATTGGTGATGCTCTGGTCCGCCAACCGGTGTTTATGGCCGTTTGGCTGCTTATCGTGGCTTTCCTGATGATCAGCCGCATCCCCACCTATTCCTTCAAGCGGGTGCGGGTGAAACGGGAATTGGTGCTGCCTGTGCTTGTGCTGGTCGGTGTCGTCGCCGCCATCTTGGCCAGCTATCCCTGGTTCGTGCTGTCAGTGGCGGGCGCTGCCTATTTGGTCTCCATTCCCTTCAGCTACCGAGCTCAACAGCGTTATGCGGTCAGCCAATTGGAAGATGCCGCTACTGAAAGGGCGCACAAGGGTGACAAGGAAGACGATACAGCACCGACGCCGTAAACCCTGAGTTCGTCTAGGGCCAGCCGGCGCCCGGTGTCTCGACTTCGACAGTTTCGATGCGCCCCGACCGCAGTGCGGCGGTGTCCGGCCCCGATTGCAGGCACGTGCAGATGAACAGTGTGCGCCGGTCCGCGCCTCCCAGCATGCAGGCATAGGAACCCCGATCACCGGTCGAGATGCGCTCGGTGACCTCGCCGCCTTCCCGGACCCGGATCGTCTCTTTGTTGCGAGGATCGGCGACCCAAATGGCCCCTTCGGCATCCAGGCAGATGCCGTCCGGAAAGCCACCCTGTAGGTCTGCCCAGACCCGGCGGTTGCTCAGGCTTCCATCCGCCGCCCGGTCCCAGGCGCTGAGCACGTTGCCCCGGGTTTCGCCGACGATTAGGGTGCCGCCATCGGGGGTGATGACCGATCCATTGGGAAAGGCGAGACTTTCCGCAGCGACCGAAGCTCTTCCGTCAGGATCGACGCGGATCAGGTCGGCGGCCTGAAACGGATCTCCGGCGTGGCTGTTGAAGCCGAAATTTCCCACATAGGCGCCGCCGTCGCCGTCAACCACCATATCGTTGCAGTGATAGCCGGCCAGTTCGGACAAATCCGCCACTTCTACTAAGCCATCAGGGTCCAGGCGCAGGAGTCGGCGGTCGGTCATTGAAACCACCAGCAGGCGGCCGTCTGGTGTCCAGCCAAGGCCCGAGGGCTGTCCCGGCACCTCGACGATGGTTTCCCGTGTGCCATTCAAATCGACGGCAACCACTTCGTGGGCATAGAAATCGGAAAACCACAACCGGCCTTCATGCCAGCGCGGTCCTTCGGGGAACGTCAGGTTTTCCAACAAGACTTGTGGCTGTTTGCTCATGGCGCATCGGATCCGTGGTCTATACTGCGTCTCAAGGATAGTAGTTGAAATCATACAGGGAGGCGATGATGCGATTGAAGGATCGGGTGGCGTTCATAGTAGGCGCGGGGCAAAGTCCCGGCGAAACCATGGGCAATGGCAGGGCTACAGCGCTGGTTTTCGCTCGTGAAGGTGCCAAGGTGGTGGCGGTGGACCGGGATCTGGCCTCAGCCGAGGATACGGTAGCTATGATCCGGGATGAAGGCGGCGCGGCAACGGCCCTGGCGGCCGATGTTAAGGATGAAGTATCTGTCGAAGCCGCGGTCGCCGAGTGTCTGGGCCAGTACGGCCGCATCGACATTCTGCATAACAATGTAGGTATATCGATCGCGGGCAACGATGCCGAGGTGACCGAGATAACCGTCGAGGCATTCGATCACTGCGTTGCCGTCAATCTGCGTGGCATGGTGCTGACCTGCAAGCACGTGCTGCCCAGCATGCGGGAGCAGGGTAGCGGGGTTATCATCAACATCTCCTCCCTGGCGGCGTGGTCCGCCTACCCCCTGGTCGCCTACAAGACTACCAAATCCGCCGTCATCGCTCTGACCGATCAACTAGCGATCCAGAACGCCAAGTACGGTATCCGCGCCAATGTCATCCTGCCGGGCCTCATGGATACGCCCATGGCCGTGGATACCCGGGTCCAGGCGCTGCAGAAGAGCCGCGAGGAAATCGTCGCCTCCAGAAATGCCAAAGTGCCCTTGGGGCGCAAGATGGGAACGGGCTGGGATATTGCCAACGCGGCGTTGTTTCTCTGCTCGGATGATGCCGGTTTCATAACGGGTGCGGCCTTGCCGGTGGACGGCGGTTCTTCGGTGTCGCTCGGTCTTTAACAACAAATTGATGTTGCATTTAGAAATGTTTCACATACATTATATGGAGAAAAACAATATAACATAATTTATTTGTGAAAAAGAAGGTTGATGCCATGGGTCATATCCACGTTCTGCATGAAAACAGTGATTGGACCGCCCCACTTCTGGCGGAACTGGATCGACGGCAATTACCCTACCGGGATTGGCATTTGGCTGAGGGGCGGTTTGATTTGTCAGCGCCGCCGCCAAAGGGCGTGTTTTACTCTCGCATGAGCGCATCGGCCCACACTCGCGGCCACCGCTACGCGCCGGAATATGCTGCCGCCGTGATAAACTGGCTCGAAAGTCATGGCCGCCGGGTTATCAACGGTAGCCGCGCCATCCAATTGGAAGTTTCCAAGGTCGCGCAATATGCCGCCTTGCAAGCAGCCGGCATCGAAATTCCGCGAACCGTTTCCGCCCTTGGGCGGGAGGCTATTCTGAAAGCCGCCGGTGATTTCCAAGGCCCCTTTATCGGCAAACACAACCGCGGCGGCAAAGGCCTTGGTGTGCATCTGCATGAGAATGCTGAAGCTCTCGCTGCATGGCTGGATGGGCCGGACTACGAGGCACCGGTGGATGGCATCATGCTGCTGCAGGAATATATCCAAGCGCCGGAACGCTTCATTACCCGCGTGGAATTCGTCGGCGGCGAAATTCTTTATGCGGTACGGGTCGATACCCGCGATGGCTTTCAGCTTTGCCCGGCAGAGGCCTGTGCGATCGATCCAAATCAAGGCCCAATGTTCCAGATCGTTGACGGCTTTTCCTCGCCCTTGATCGGACAATACAACCGCTTCCTTCGCGCCAATCGCATCCAGATCGCGGGCATTGAGTTCATCGTCGATAGCGAGGGCCGTGCCCTGACCTACGACATCAACACCAACACCAACTACAATGATGAGGCCGAAGCACGGCTCATGGCCGCAAGGCGGGAATTCCGCGGCGGCATGGCCAGCATCGCCACCTATTTGGGCCGGGAACTGGCGGCTGGCAGTTATGGCGGTGCATTGGTGGACGCCGCTTAGGCGCGAAAATCCAAACACTCACTGGGCGGCGCCGGGGCCTTACGGATACCCGGCGCCGCCTTTTTTTGCCTTATACTCTTTACAATAATATATCGGATTGCTATATGCGAAATTGAAAGTTTGCAGAAGGAGTGTGCGGCGAATGGATGTGCGTACCTTGTGCCTGGGCGTCTTGAGCCTGGGCGATGCCTCGGGCTATGAAATCAAAAAACGGCTGGAGGATACCTTCAGCCATTTCTACGACGCCTCCTTTGGGTCCATCTATCCGGCCCTGAACCGTCTGCAATCGGAAGGTCTGGTGCACTGTGAAACCGAGGCACAGGCCCGCCGACCCGATAAGAAAGTCTATAGCCTGACAGTCGATGGGCGCCTGGCCCTGGTGTCGGAACTGAACAATATGCCCGGTCGCGACCGGGTGCGTTCTGAATTCCTGGTTGCCATGTGTTTCGCTGATCTATTGCCGGCGGGCCAGATCGCCGAAATGATCGATCAGCGAATTGCCGCACACAAAAGATTGGCCACAGAACTGGCGGGGCGTGAGGACCGATCCTCGGCCGCGCAGCAATTCGTCGCCGGTTATGGCCGCGCCGTTTACGAGGCGGCGGCGAAATACCTGGAAGAACACCGCTATCTGGTGGAGAGCGAAGCCCTGCTGGCACAGGTCGACAACGACCGTGTTGGCACGACCGGTTAACGCGGGCGATTAAGGAACACCTAATCATGCGCAAATCAATACTTCTGGCCGTTGCCATTGCCGTTGCCGCCGCTGGCTGGGTCCTAAGCGGGGTTTTGGGCGACAAGTCTGGGATGGCGAACGGCACCGGCGCCCCAGAAGAGGCCCCGTCGGTCGCCGAACGCAACGAAGCCCGTGGCGAGGCCGCATTGACAGCGGTGCGTATACAGCAGACTACGGCCAAGCAGCATTGGCGCGAGGTTGTGGCCCGTGGCCATACGGAGGCCAAGCGCAAAGTCGTTGTGAAATCGGAAATCAAGGGCCGTATTACCAAGGTCTCCGTACGCAAAGGCAGCCGGGTGCGCCGAGGTGACGAGATTGTCCGCATCGACGTGGCCGATCGCAATGCTCACATGGCTGAGGCCGAGGCCTTGGTGCGGCAGCGGGAAGTGGAGTTTCAGGCCGCCAAGCAGTTGCGAAAAAAGGGATATCGCGCGGAAACCCAATACTCGGCCGCCGCCGCCCGTCTGGATGCGGCTAAGGCCATGGTCAAGCGCATGGAAGTTGATATCGCCCGCACCATCATTCGGGCGCCATTCGATGCCGTGGTTGACAGCCGTGAAGTGGAACTGGGCGACTATGTCAAGGACGGCAGCGGTATCGCCCTTCTGGTGGACGAGGATCCGTATTTGGTGGTGGCTCAGGTCAGCGAGAACGACGTCGGCCGGCTGAAGCGAAATGGCGAGGGCCGGGCCAAACTGGTGACCGGCCAGGAGGTCGAGGGCCGCATCCACTACATCGCCGAAACGGCGGAGGATGAAACCCGCACGTTCCGGGTCGAACTGCTGGTGCCCAATGCCGACGGCGCGCTGCGTCATGGCACCACGGCCGAATTGCATTTCCCGACAGAGCAGATCATGGCGCATTTCATTACGCCCGCGGTCCTGACTCTTGACGACAATGGGACGGTCGGCGTGCGTTGCGTGAAATCCGACAACAGCGTGGCCTTTTATGCCGTTACCATCGTGGATAGCAAGGCGGACGGAATTTGGGTCGCCGGATTGCCGGATCAGGCGGAACTGATCGTCGTCGGTCAGGAGTATGTGCGGCAGGGCGACAAAGTCCGCATTGTTCGTCAGGCCAAGGATGCGCCGGGAGATAACGACGGGGCGCCTGCGTCATGAACGCCATCATCGATGCGGCGGTCCATCATTCCCGCAGCGTTCTCTCTATCCTGGTCCTGGTGCTGATTGCAGGCCTCGGCTCCTTCCTGACCATTCCGAAGGAATCCAAGCCCGATATCAACATCCCCATCGTCTATGTCTCGATGGTGCATGACGGCATATCACCCGAGGATGCCGAACGTCTTTTGGTGCGGCCCATGGAGCAGGAATTGCGTTCCATCGAGGGCATCAAGGAAATGCGCAGCCGGGCACAGACGGGCAGCGCCTCGGTGCTGCTGGAATTCGATGCCGGCTTCGATGTGGATCAGGCCATGCAGGACGTGCGCCAGGCCATCGACCAGGTCAAGCCGGACTTGCCCAGCGAGACCGAGGAGCCCACTGCCCACGAGGTCAATGTGGGTCTGTTCCCGGTGCTGGTCGTCACCCTGGCCGGCGATGTGCCGGAACGGACGCTGTTGCGGTTGGCCCGGGACCTGCAGGACGAATTGGAGGCCCTGCCCGGTGTGCTGGAGGCAGACATTGCCGGCGAGCGCAAGGAGGTTCTGGAAGTCCTGGTCGATCCGGTTCGGCTGGAAAGCTACAACATCAGCCAGGAAGAACTGATCGCCGCCGTTACCCGAAATAATCAGTTGATTGGCGCCGGCGCCCTGGATACGGGCAAAGGCCGCTTTCCGGTCAAGGTGCCGGGGCTGTTCGAGACCGCCAAGGATGTTCTGGAACTGCCCGTCAAGGCCCGTGGGGACGGTGTCATTACCCTGCAGGATGTGACCGACGTGCGCCGCACCTTCCGGGATGCGGATTCCTTTGCCCGCATTGACGGCCGGCGCGGCGTGACCCTGGAGATCAAGAAGCGGCTGGGTGAAAACGTCATCGAGACCATCGATCAGGTGCAGGCGGTGGTCAACGAGCGGGCCAAATACTGGCCGGCCGGTGTCCAGGTGAGCTTTATCCAGGACGAGTCAAAGAACATCCGGCGCATGCTGGACGACCTGCAAAACAATGTGCTGAGTGCCATCCTATTGGTCATGATCGTGGTCGTTGCCGCCTTGGGCTTGCGCACCGCCGGTTTGGTGGGGTTGGCCATTCCGGCCTCTTTCCTGTTCGGCATTCTGGTGTTGGATGCCATGGGTTTGACGGTCAACATCGTGGTGTTGTTCGCCTTGATCCTGGCCGTGGGCATGTTGGTGGACGGGGCCATCGTGGTCACCGAATTCGCCGACCGCAAGCTGGCCGAAGGCCTGCCCAGGCGACAGGCCTATGCCATGGCCGCCCAACGCATGGCGTGGCCCATCATCGCCTCAACCGCGACGACACTTGCCGCCTTCATGCCACTGGTGTTCTGGCCTGGCGTGGTTGGAGAGTTCATGAAGTTCCTGCCCATCACCCTGGTGGTGACCTTGACCGGCTCCCTGATGATGGCGCTGATTTTTGTCCCCACCCTGGGCGGATTGATCGGCAAGGCGGGTAGCGCGAACCCCAAGGTGCTGGCCGCCCTGGCGGCCGCTGAAGACGGCGATGTGCGTCAGTTGCCGGGTTTCACGGGATTTTATGCCCGCGTCCTGTCGGTGCTGATCCGCCGACCCATTCTGGTCCTGTTGGCCGCTATCGTCATTCTGATCGGGGTGCAGGGTACCTACTGGTCACAAGGCAAAGGCGTCGAATTCTTCCCCGACGTGGAACCGGAGCAAAGCCTGATCCATGTCCATGCCCGCGGCAACATGTCGACCCGGGAGAAGGACGTGCTGGTCCGCGAGGTGGAAGCCGAATTGCTGCAGGTTCGGGGCATCCAAACCGTTTATGCCCGTACCGGCGGGCCGTCACGCGGCGAAGACCAGGCCGAGGATGTGATCGGCACGATTTTCCTGGAATTTGCGGAATGGGACCGCCGCCGCACATCGGCCGAGATCATGGATGAAGTGCGCCAGCGCACCGCCCATTTGGCGGGTGTCTGGGTGGAACCGCGTGAACCGGACGTGGGCCCGCCCACAGGCAAGGACATTCAGATTGAATTCCGCTCCCGCTTCCCCGAGCGGCTGGATCCCCTGGTGGGCAAATTCCGCGACAAACTGGAAAGCATTGACGGCCTGTTGGATGTGGAAGACAGCCGGCCCCTGCCGGGTATCGAATGGCAGATACAGGTGGACCGGGCTCAGGCCGGCCGCTTCAACGCCGATATTTTGACTGTGGGCAAGGTGGTTCAGTTGGTCACCAACGGCATCAAGGTCGGGGAATACCGTCCTGACGACGCCGACGAAGAGGTGGAAATACGGGTCCGCTTCCCCCATGGCCACCGCAGCATCGATCAGTTGGATCAGTTGCGGGTGCAGACCAGCCACGGCCAAGTACCCATTTCAAACTTCGTCTCCCGCACGCCACAGCAACGGTCTGGCCTTCTGCGGCGCACCGATGGCCAGCGGGTCATCACCGTGCAAGCGAGCGTGGCCGAGGGATTGCTGCCCGACGACAAGGTCAACGAGATCCGTGCCTGGATGGCGAAGCAATCGTTCGATCCGGAAGTGGACATCCGCTTCCGCGGCGCCGATCGTGATCAAAAGGAGGCGGCAGCCTTCCTGCAAAAGGCGTTTGGTATCGCCCTGTTCGTCATGGCGATCATCCTGATCACCCAGTTCAACAGCTTCTATCATGCGCTATTGATCCTGACGGCCGTGGTCATGTCCACAGTGGGCGTCATGGCCGGGCTGCTGATTACCGGCCAGGCTTTTGGCATCGTCATGACCGGCATCGGTGTCATTGCCTTGGCTGGTATCGTGGTGAACAACAATATCGTCTTGATCGATACTTATGCCCGATTGGTCAAATCGGGCATGGAACCAATGGAGGCGGTGGTCCGAACCGGCACCCAGCGTCTGCGCCCGGTGCTGCTGACGACCATCACCACCATATTCGGTCTGTTGCCCATGGTGTTTCAGACCAACATCGATTTTGTCGCCCGCGATGTCGCCATTGGCGCGCCGTCGACGCAATGGTGGGTGCAGTTATCCACAGCGGTGGCCTTTGGTCTCAGTTTCGCGACCATTCTGACCCTGTTTGTGACGCCGTCGTTGTTGGCCCTAGGCGCCAATTCATCGGCCTTCTTTGCCCGCCGGCGCACGGCCCGCGAGGAAAAACGTGCGGCCAAGGCGGCAGCTGCGCAGCCAGCGGAGTAGGAAACCGAGGCAATCAGCCGAATTCTCGGGCAATTTCGCGGCGGTATTCAAGGCGAAGGCATTCAGTCGGAGGCTACAAGCAGGCGGCCTTGCACGCCGTGGCGCTCGATGAATTGAGCTACGAGGCCGCTTTGCCGGGCTTCCATGACGAAATCCTGCAGAAAGGCTGCCGCTGCTTTGTTTTCTGGCTGGGTGCCGATGGCCTGCTGCACGGTAGTGTAGCGGCCGTCCAATATACGGGCGCCAGGAAGTTTCTTGATGTCTTCGTTCAGAGCAGGGCGCAGACCGGCCAGGGCATCCAGTTTCTCTGAGGTGAACAGTTCCAGAGTGCCCGCCAGTCCCTTTGCACGAACCAGTTCGGCGTGCTGCAAGGTCCTGGTCAGGTAAAGGTCGTAGGCGCTGCGGGCCGAAACGGCGATGCGGATGCCGGGCTGGTCCACTGCATCTATCTCAGTCAGGGGCGAGCCCTCGGGGACAAGATACGTCGCCTCGATCTCCACATAGGCGGAAGTGAAAGCGATGGTCTCGGCCCGTGCCGGTTCGGCGGCGATCAGGCCGATATCATAGGCATCCTCACCAACGGCATCGGCCAAGGCGCCGGGCGATGGGAAGGGGACGTATTCGACGGCAACGCCTAGACGGCCGGCAATGCTCCGCGCCATGTCCGGCGAGACACCCTCTGGATCACCATTCTCCAACTTGCCGGTGACCAGCAATGGGTTGGATAGGTTGATGCCTGCCCGCAGAATGCCGTTCGCGGCTAGTTCCCTCCGTGCCTGTTCCTGGCTCATCGCGGCCATGCCCTGAGCGCGCAGAGGCCGCCGTCCACCGGCAGCATGACGCCGGTCACCCAGCGGGCCTCGTCCGAGGCCAGGTAGACAGCGGCCCAGCCCACATCCCAGCCTGTGCCCTCGGTCTGCATGGGCACCATTTCGATGCGGCGCCGGCGGTATTCATCGCCGTAATGGGCCACCAAGGGCGTGGAGACCGAGCCGATGATGATGCAGTTACAGCGAATGCCTTCGGCGGCGTAGTCGGCGGCGGTGGATAGGGTCAAGCCATGAGTGGCCGATTTCATGGTGGCGTAGGCGGCTGCGCCGGGGCTGCCCATCAGTCCCACGGCGCCGGCGATGGAGGAGACGTTGATGATGGAGCCGCCACCAGACTGCCGCATCAGCGGAACGGCGACACGGCTGCATTTCATGGCGGAAGTGATGTTGATATCCACCAGGCTGTCCCAGGTTTCGTCCGTCACGTCCTCGACCCGGTTGGGTCCGCCCCCGGCGCCCACGCCCACGTTGTTGCACAGGACGTCCAGGCGGCCGTAGCGCTCCATCACCGCCGCGCCCATGGCGGCCACATCTTCGGTGTCGGTTACGTCTGCCGAGAAGGCGGAGGCCTCGAAGCCTTCCTCGGTAATCTTCCCTGCCAGTTCCTCGGCCCGATCAAGGGAACGGTTCACCAGTAAGACCTTGGCGCCTTCGCGGGCCATCAAAATGGCCATGGCGGTGCCGTTACCGATGCCCTCGCCCCGGGGTGCGGCGCCGGTGACGATGGCAACCTTGCCATCCAAACGTCCCATGCTACCCGCCTCCTATTCCTGTGGATAGCGCCAGGGCGCTTCCGGCTGTTCGGCCTCTTCATCCAGGGTCCATTGCGGTAAGGCGACCCCATCCGTAACGTCCGTGAAGACCATGCGCACCCGGCTGCCGATCCCCACCGATGCCACGACATCAGCCGGCGCCAACTCGCCATCCGGTGAGACCAGGTTACCGATGATGCGCAACGCCTCGTGCTCGGACGGCTCACCCTTTTGCGTATCCAAATCCACCAGCAGCACCATGTAGGGGACCTTTTCCTTGAAGGCGGGCTGGATGGCATGGTGGATTTCTGTATAGCTATGCACCGCGCCCTTGCCTTCGACTTCCGTCCAAGTGGCATTGGAACTGCCGCACCAGGAACAGCCCTCGCTGACCGGATAACGGATCAACCCGCAATCGTCGCATTTCTGCAGATGGAACTTGTGATCGGCGCAATGCTGAAAATAGGCCAGGTTGGAATGGTCCAGATTGTCGATCTGCAGGGTCATGCCCAAGTAATCAGTGACGATAGTTTCCGACATCTTTCCAACCCTCCCTATGCGCCGCGCCGCATGACCAGGGCCGAGCCCGTGCCCGGTGTCGCCCAGCCCAGATTGGCGCTGATTTCCACATCCTTGACCTGGCGGCAGCCACCTTCGGAATAGTCAAAGGTGTGTTGCCGTTTGCCGTCGGGACCGACGGGACAGCTATCGTCCGCCTCGTGCCGCAACTGGCGCACGTTCTCCACCACCATGGCGATGCCGTGGGTGTAGCCTTCGCACAAATGACCGCCGGAGGTGTTGTTGGGGCGCCGGCCGCCTAGGAAAATGGTGCCGTCGGAAACGTAGTCGCCGCCCTCGCCCTTCTTGCAGAAGCCATAATCCTCCAACTGCAGCATGGTGGTGAAGGTGAAGGCGTCGTAAGAACCGGTGACATCCACCTCCTCCGGTCCCAGGCCGGCGTTACGCCACAGGCGGGGCCCGGCATAGTGGCCGGCGACGGTAGAAATGGGACCGGCTTCGTAATACTGATCGGCGCGTGGCTTGGACACCCGGCCTACAACGCCACGGATTAGGGCCGGTATCTGGCGCATATCCTTGGCCCGATCGGCCGAGGTAACGATGATGGCGGTGGCGTTGTCAGTCTCCACACAGCAATCCAAAAGGTGCAGAGGTTTGCAAATCATGCGTGAGTTGACCACCTCGTCCACCGTGACCCGCTGCTTGTAATAGGCCTTGGGGTTGTTGGACGCATGGTGGCTGTGGGCCACTTTGACGTGGGCCACCTGTTCCGGCGTGGTGCCATAGTCGTACATATGGCGCATGAAGGCGGGGGCGAACTTCTGCCCTGCGCTCTGCCAGCCATAGCTGCGTTCATGCAGGAATTCGTTGACGACGGGAGCAGCGGCCCGAACCCCAGTGCCGCCGATGCGGGTCTGGCTGTGGCCGTTCATGGAGCGGAAAATGGCCACGGTCTGGCACATGCCCGCCTCGATCACGCCCATCGCAATGCCCACCAGGGCCTCTGTGGAAGAGCCGCCGCCGTTTACGTCCATGAAAAAATTCAGGCGGATGCCCAGATCGGCCGAGACCAGAGTGGACAGGGTGGAATCGCCGCCCGAATAACTCAGCATGCCGTCCACATCGCCCGGTCCCAGGCCCGCGTCCGCCATGGCATTGCGAATGGCGATGACGGCCATGGCCCGCGTCGTGGTGTTGGAGCCGCGCAGATACTCCGTCTCGCCCACGCCGACGATGGCGTATTTTTCCCGTAACGAGGCTCCCAACTCCGGATCTAATTGATCGATTTGCGCCATCTCCTATCCTCATTTTCTTGTTTTCGCGTTGTGCCATTGTCGCCCGTCCCAAGCCATCCGTCTACGGACGAAGTCGCAGGGAAACAAGGATCATCAGGAAACAGATGCCCGAGAGCAGATAGAGGCCGGCTGAAAATCCGCCTGTCAGATCCGATAGGGCACCCAGGGTCAGAGGACCGAGCACGCCGCCAATCTCAGCTGCGGAAAAGAACAGGCCGCCGGCTGTTCCGGCATGGCGGCTACCGACGCCAGTGGTTTCCACCAGGGCCAGCATCATCACCGTCATCATGGATCCGCGGGCAATGCCTTGCAGTATCAGGGCGATGGTTAGCGGCAGGTGCTGATGACTGAACTGCAAGAGGAATGCCGCCAGACCGGCGCCGCAGATCAGGGCGACCAGGATCAGACGCCGCCGTTCGGGTGTGGCGAGACGGGGGATAACAAGGGAGCTGAGTACGCCCATGGCGGTAGGAATGGCAGCCCAGAACCCCGCCTCGGCAGCCGTCATGCCGCCCCGACGCAAGATCTCGGGCAGCCAGTTGTTCAGGCCATGATTGAAGAAAAAGGCGCCCACGGCCATGATCAGGGTCAGGCGGACAGCTGGTATCTTCAAGAGATCGCGGAAGACGACTGCCAGACTTTGGCCGCCGTCGGCGGCGCCAAGCCCTTTTAGTCCACGGGCTGCGGGATGGCTGGCCAGTGCCAGCCAGACGACGCCGATGGCCAGGCTAATGCCGGCATAGAGGAACAGGACATCGCGCCATTCGCCGCCCATCAACGGCATGGCAAGGCTGTTGGTTAGCGCCAATGCGCTGATGCCGCCCAAAGCCGGGCCGGTGATATAGATGCCCATGGCAAGGCCGCGGTCCTTCCCCTCGAACCATAGGCTGACCAGCTTCGGCGCGCCGATCGAGATCAATGGCCCGCCGATGCCAAAAAGAGCCACCGCCAGGAACATGCTGACCTGCCCCTCCGCCAGGCCGCGGGCCGCCGCCGAAAGGGCGATGATGGCAGCGGCAGTGAAAAGCGCCGTACGGGGACCAGCGCGATCCAGAAAGGCACCGCAAGGCAGTGCAGCGGCGATATAAACCAAGGGCCATGCGCCCAGGATCAATCCCATGGCGCCGTCGCTCAGTGCCAGATCGACCCGGATGACCCCGACCAGAGGGGCCATGGCAACCTGGGTCAAGCCAAAGGCGAAATAAACCAACCAGACACCGAAAAGCAGCACCCACCGGTAGGGCCCCGACTCGCTTGCCGTCATACGATTGCCGTCATACGCTGGTCTTCATTCGCAACCGCCACAAGTGAACCGCATCGGCGACGCCGCGCAAT
>CAYFPL010000001.1:968298-1000380 GCA_964344935.1 uncultured Rhodospirillaceae bacterium | reverse complement strand
CCGTTTCCTCGGCAAGAGCGCTTACATAGGCACTGGCCAGGGCCCCACGTACGCCGGGCGCGTTCAACAGATCGTCGGAGACAACGATATCGTCACCATTGCTTTCCCCCTGGACCCGGGCGGCGACATTGACGGTCGAACCGAAGTAATCGAGCTGATTGCCCGTTGTGACCGCGATGCAGGGGCCTTGATGCAAGCCGATTTTCAATACGATGCCGCCATCCCTGCGATCCTGATTGAAGGCACCGATGCCCATTTGAGCTTCCAAGGCGGCCTGCACCGCCTGTACCGGTTCGGCGAAAGCGGCCATCACCGCATCGCCAATAGTTTTGACCAGGACGCCGCCGTGGCGCTCGATCAAGGCGTTCAGATAGTCGAAATGGTCGCGGACCAGGTTATAGGCCGCTGCATCGCCCAGGGCTTCGTACATGGATGTAGAGCCCTTCAGATCCGTGAATAGCAGTACCACATTGGCAATGGCGACATCGTCACCAGGGCGCAGGATTTGATCAGGACAGTACTTTTGGAAGGCCGGCATGACGATGGCGCGGTCGCCGGTCAGTGCATCCTGGCGCCAGGCTAGCTCTTCGATGACAAAGGTCAGGGGCCGATCCGTCCGGTTTTCCAGCATGATGTGCCCTGGTGCGGATGGCTCACCGGCGGAAATCGTCGCCGCTTGTGCCAAGACAGTGGGAAAGCCGTCTTCACCGTTCCAGTCGATGTCCGTCTGATCGCCGGCCTGGGCCGTGCGCAAACGGTAGCTACCCGGATGCAGCGGCGGGTCGATCTCCAAGCTGGCGCCAGGCGCTACATTGCGCTGCACCTTGATGTGCGGCACCGACGGCGCGCCCATGAGACAATACTCGCCGGCGGGCAGGGGGCGCAGCCAGGGTTCGGGCTGGAATGTCAGTTCCACGTTGCCGGAAAAATCCTGTTCGAAATCGATATTGCAGGTGCTGCAGTGGACCGATTTCGGCAGTTCAGCCAAGTTATCGGGGACGTCGGATGCGTTGCGACAGCGGGGACACAAAACGCCCCAGCGCAATTGCAGCATGCCATGATGGTGTGCGGCTAGACAAAGCGCCACGACCTGTGCCTCATCCGCCTGCCACATTCGGGCCAGGGTCAGGGGCCGAATACGCCGCAGCCAGCTTTCCGGCGTTTCGGCAATGAAGGTGCTCAGCCTTTCGCCCAGGCTGTGATCTCCCACTTCGCTTTCGATTTCGGCCAGGGTGGCCTGTAGGCGCCGTCGCACAGGCAGCGGCAATGGCTTGGGCTCGAAGCCGTCTGCCTGCAGCGAGTCATCGTTTTCCGCCGCCGGTTGCGCCAGTTCGATGCGCAGCATGCGGTCAAGGCAATCAATGACTTTTTCCGTACCCCGGGTGACAAGTCCCAGCTTGCCGCCGATCCAGCCCACCAAGCCCTGGGTCTCAAGCTCGATACGGATTCTGAGATCGAAGCCCTTTTCGCCGGGCGTGACGAAACCTTGGTAGTCCACATACTTGAGGCCGCCCTTGGTGAACTGCCGCAATTGCCGCACATAGCGATGATAGACCCATTCGCCCAGGTCCTCGGTCCACTCCGCCTTTCCGGGACCGAAGACGCCCTTGGCCCGGCGGATCACGGTGCCATCGGGCTGCAATTCGTCCACTGCCTGATAAGCCGGCCTTCCATCCAGTTCGGCCAGTAGGGAACTGTCCGAGATCAGGGGCCAAAGACGGTTCAGCGAGGCATCATAGTGTAATGTCCGTTCCACAATGATGTGGGGCATCAAACCTCATCCACCGTGCACGCCGGCCACCGCGCCGGCCACTGTGATCAAACTGGCGATCAGCAACACCCAGTGCAAGCGCAAAACCATGGCGATGGTACCTTCCGGCCGCTCCCGGGCCCGCCGTTCGAACCATTTGTGCAGCACCAACGGCTCCAGAACGAACAGCATCAGGGTGAATATGGCCCAAATTACCGTCATCGCCCACAGCCACCATTGACCAGGCTCGCCATAGCGCTCCCATCCATCCATGGCGTAGAGCAAGTAGAAACCGGATGCGCCGGTCAAAATGGTCGTAAGCCGGGCCTGCCAGGCGAAGCGGCCTTCCAGCGCCTCGAAGAAGGTGACGGGGTTCTCCCCGGTGGTGTCCTCCCGCAGCCTTTGGCGCAGGGCTGGTAGTAACGTGGTGGTGACAAAGGCGACGCCGCCAATCCATAGCACGACGCCGAGGACATGGATGACACGCGCGATGGTCAGATCATCCATGGTGTTACGATTGGTCCTATTCGTAGGAGCGTGCGTCCTCGATCGCCAGGCCGTCGTCCGGCAGGCTGTCGGCCTCCACCAATTCGGCGGAGCCGCGTAGTTTCAATACTGCCTGAATGGACTCTTCAACCGCCGCCGCCAGGGACGGATCGGCGCCAGGGGCCGCGAACTTCAAGGTCATGATATCGTTGTTGTCCTCAGACGTAATGACCAGGCGCGCCTTGGTGACTTCTGGGTGCCGCCCGGCGATTTGCATAACGCCGGATGGGTGCACGAACATGCCCTTGAACTTGGTGGATTGATCGGCTCTGCCCATCCAGCCACGGATGCGCATGTTGGTCCGCCCACAGGGGCTGGTGCCTGGCAAGATGGCGGAGAGATCGCCGGTGGCAAATCGGACCAGAGGATAAGTAGGGTTCAGGGTCGTGACGACCACTTCTCCGACTTCCCCTTCCGGTACCGGCTTGGTGCCGAGTGGTTCGACGATTTCAACAATCACGCCCTCGTCGATAATCATGCCGTCGATGGCCTTGGATTCATATGCCACGTTGCCCAGATCGGCGGTGCCATAGCCCTGCAGCACCGAGACGCCCAGATCGGAGAGCTCTTGGCGCAGGCTCGGGGGCAGAGCCTCGGCCCCAACCAGACCGTTCCTCAGGTTGGACAGATCGTGCCCCAACTCCTTGGCCTTGGTCAGGACGATACGCAGAAAGGATGGCGTGCCTATGAAGAAATCCGGTTTCAGGTCCGCCATCAATTGGATTTGGATTTCCGTATTGCCCACGCCGCCGGGAACCACTGGACAGCCAATGGCGCGGCAGCCGTTCTCTACCAGCATGGCGGCAGGGGTAAGGTGATAGGAAAATGTATTGTGGACGATGTTGCCAGGCCGGACGCCGGCGGCCCAAAGGGCGCGGGCATAGCGCCAATAGTCCTTGCGGTCCTGGTCCGGCTCGTAGATGCCCCCTGGCGAGGCGAAGATATGAGACAGCTCTGAAAGCGGAACTGTGTTGATGCCGCCCAGGGGCGGGTTTTTCTTTTGCAGTTCGGCAAGGTCGGATTTGCGGGTCGTGGGTAGCGTGGCCAAGGCTTCGCGGCTGTTCATGCTCTCGGGATCGAGATCGGCAAAGACCTCTCCATAGTGCGGCGCTTTTGCCTTGGCATGGGCCAATTGCGCCACCAACGCAGCCATCAACTGCTCTTCGCGCTGTTGCGGGTCGCGGGTTTCCAGGTCGTCGTAAAATTCGTCAGCGCTGCTCATGGCATGCCCTCTTGTTTGTGCTCGTTAGGCGGGGCGAAGCGCCTGGGGCTTGATTCACCCGAGCCAGCGTTTGCGCCGCCGGTAGGTTTTTACGTCGCGAAAGCTCTTCTTCTCGCCACTGGAGATGCCCAGATAGAATTCCTTGATATCGGCGTTTTCCTTCAGCGATTCCGCCTCACCCTCCAAAACGATGGAGCCGTTTTCCATCACATAGCCGTACTTGGCGAGGTTCAGGGCAAGCGTGGCATTCTGTTCCACCACCAGGAAGGTGCGCTTTTCCTCTTCGTTGAGGCGGCGGATGATGCCGAAAATCTCTTCGATAATCATCGGGGCCAGGCCGAGGGACGGCTCGTCCAGCATGATCAACTTGGGGTCGGACATGAGCGCCCGCCCGATGGCCAGCATCTGCTGCTCACCGCCTGAAAGGTAGCCAGCCTGAACATCGCGGCGTTCGTAGAGGCGCGGGAAATACTGGTACACCAGCTCCATATTGCGTTTCATCACCGGGGTCGAAACGATATGCCCACCGGCGATCAGGTTCTCGTCCGCCGTCAGATGCTCGAACACACGGCGTCCTTCGAAGACCTGGACGATGCCCATTTCCACCGCTTCGTGGGCTTGCAGATGGTCGATGCGCTGGCCATCGAATTCGATTGTGCCGCGGGTAACCTCGCCGCGTTCAGCCTTAAGTTGGCCGGAAATCGCTTTCAGTGTCGTTGATTTGCCAGCGCCATTGGCGCCCAGCACGGTCGTGATGGCGCCTTCTTCCACCTCGATGGAAATGCCGCGCAGCACCAGGATGACACCATCGTAAATGACTTCGACGTTATTGAGTATGAGCACGGCAAACCCCGATGCGAACTGAGAAAATTGACTAAGGAAAAATTTGGCTGGTCCGGCCCGGAAAGACCGGACCAGCCGATAGGTTCGTTAGTGGCCTAGTGGCCTTTCTTGACCATATCCATAACGGTCTCGCGATAGCCATGCAGCCATTTCGAAACCGGGACAAAGGCTTCGCCCTTGACCTGGAAGACCTGCACCCAGCCACCGCCTTCATGATCTTCAGCGGTGACGTTCAAGGGAGGCAGAATGCCGCCCAGAGTGAAGTCCTTGATGTTCTCAAAGCCGTTCTTGACGTCCTCGCCGGTGACATCGGCGCTGCCGCCCTTGGCCTTGACGGCATTTTCAATGGCCTTCAAGGCCACGGCTGCCCACATCAGACCACGGTTGTAGTACACGGTGGATTCCATCTCTTTCGGCGGGGTTTTGCCTTCGGCCTTGTACAAGGCCTTGATGTCGTCAAGCACCTTGTACTTGGAACCGGCGCCAGCCATTTGCAGGACATAATAGCCCTGGGCTTTGGACCAACCGCCAGCGCCCATGATGTTGGATTCGCCAGCCGCCCAGACAAAACCGACCATCTTGTTCAACGGATAGCCTTGCCGGGTGAATTCGTTCAAAGCCACCGAGGGGGCCTTGCCGAACGTATGGTTGATGACGAAATCGGCGCGATAGCGGCGGGCGATATCCTGCACCTGCACCTTCATCTCGACGCCTGGCGGGGGAATGGCGAATTCCTTCAGCTGGAAGCCCTCGTCATCCCGCAGACGTTGCAGGATGGGAAGCGGTTCGCGTCCCGCCGGGTTGTCGTAATAGATGTAGGCAATCTTCTTACCCTTGAGGTCGCCGCCCAACTGCTCCTTGGCGAATTGAACCGCCGCGGCGCCCTGGGACCAATAGGTGGCCGCAATGGGGAAAAGATACGGATATTTTTTGCCATCGGCCGCTGCCGCCGTACCAAATCCGGGGCTGGTGCCCGGAATCTTGTCTTCGTGCAGCAACGGGGTCAGGGCTTGGGTGTGCGGTGTGCCATAGATGGCCACAACCACAGCGCCGCCCTTTTTCATGCGCTGATAGGCTTCCATGCCGGGCGGGACTTTATATTCGTGGTCAATTTCCATCACTTTGATGGTGTGACCGCCGATGCCGCCTTTGCTGTTCACCAGCTTGACGTAGTCATGGTAGCCGGGGCACAGAAACGTGCCGACGGTTTGTGTCGGACCGGTCCTGTCGCACTGCAGGCCGACGACGATTTCGCCGGCGGTTGCCGTGCTGATCTGAAGAGAAGCAGCCGCAACAGCGGTCGCCGCTATCAGACCGAGTCTTAAGTGTCTCATGCCTTGTTCTCCCCTGTTAGGTGCCGCCGTTGGATTAGTCTTATTCGGCGACGTGAAGTTACCCTAAACCCTAATAGGACCAATCCTAATAGGAGAAGGGCCAAACCCGGAAGTAGTTCCGGATATTCTGCCAAAGTTTATTCAATCCCTCAGGTTCCACAACCAGGAAAAAGATGATCAGACCGCCGAAGATAATCAGCCGCATCTGCGCGATTACCTGGGCGAGGTAAACACCATCCACGAAATAGACGCCCACCGTCTCCATAAAGAAGCGCACGCCGAAAGGCAGCAGCGTAATAAAGACCGCGCCGAACACAGAGCCCAGGACCGAGCCCAGGCCGCCGATGATGATCATGGCCAGGTAGTCGATCGAGATCGGAAGCTGGAAGGCTTCATAATTGGCGACGCCGTAGTAATAGGTCGCCATGACGCCTGCCACGCCGGCGTAGAAGGAGGAAATGGCGAAAGCCAGAAGCTTGTATCGATAGACATTGATGCCGATGATTTCGGCCGCCACTTCCTGGTCTCGAATGGCGATAAAGGCCCGGCCTATGCGGCTACGCACCAAATTCAGCGTTGCGACGATCGCCAGGGCGGAAATCGGCACCAGGAACAGGTACATTTCCGTGGGCGTGGTGATGACTTTGCCGAAAAATACCGGCCGCGGCATTTCGATCGACGCCTGTATGCCGCCGGATATTGCCGGTGTATGATTCAAGGTCCACTCAATAATGAACTGCGCCGCCAACGTTGCGATAGCCAGGTACAGGCCCTTAACCCGCAACGACGGTAGGCCGACCAACAGGCCGACGGCCGCTGCCATCAGGCCTCCAGCCGGTATGGTAATCCAGAACGGGAAATCAAAATGCACGGCGAAATTGGCGGCTGTATAGGCGCCGACCGACATGAACGCCGCATGACCAACCGAAATCTGGCCCGCATAGCCCAAAAGGATATTTAACCCCAACGCACCGACGACGGCAATTGCCGCCAGAATGATCAGCGTAAGGAAGTAGTCGTCCATAAACGCCGGGAAGACGAAGAAGAACAAAACAGCCAAAACGACGATTGTCACCTTGCCGATTGGCAAGGGATAAAGCGCCATATCCGACTGGTAGGTGGTTTTGAAGTATCCGCTCTCGCGATGAAACATGACTCTTTATTCCCCGCGATCAGATGCGTTCGATGATGGGCTTGCCGAAGATGCCATAGGGCCGCACCATCAAGACCAGGATCATCAGCACATATGGCGTGAAATCCTTGGTGCCGCCGCCAACGAATGGGTCCACATAGCCGGCGGTAATGGCCTCGGCCACGCCGACGATGATGCCGCCGACGATGACGCCGACGATTGAATCCAAACCGCCCAGGATCACCACGGGAAACACTTTCAGGCCCAGGGCCGCCAATTGCGTGTCCACCCCGATGGCGTTACCCCAGACTAGGCCGCCAAGCAGGGCAACAAAGCCTGCCAGCATCCAGGCCAGGACGAAATAGCGTTCCACGTTAATGCCCATGGCCATGGAAACCTGATGGCTGTCGGCGACGGCCCGCATCGCGACGCCCTTGCGGCTTTTCATGAAGAAATAGCCGAACACCGCCATGAAGGAGATCGAGATCAAGGCACCCATGACGTCAATGGGCGCCATGAAAAACGGGCCCCAAATGATCGGCTGGTCGGGGATCGGCATGGGGATGGGCCGCGTCTCGGCGCCGAACACCAGGGGGCCGAGGCCACGGAACATCAGCGCCAGGCCGATGGTCGCCATGATGATGGCGACAATGGGACGGCCGATCATGGGCCGCAGGACGACCCGCTCCAGGCCCCAGTTGAAGACCAGCATGAACAGCAACCCCGTGCCGATCGCGAAGATCAGAGGGAAGCCGTACAGGTTCATCACGCCCGCCACGACAATTGCCGCAATCATGCAGAATTCGCCCTGGGCGAAGTTGATGGCGTCCGTTGATTTGTAGATCAGGACGAAGCCGACGGCGACCAAGGCATACATCAGTCCGGTCAGTATTCCGTTCGTCACCAGTTCGATCAAAAATTGCACTTCTTGGTGCATGTGAATGCTCCCCCCTAGGCCGTTAGGCCGCTTCCTGAATTGTCATGTGCGCGTCGACGTAGGATTCGCTGCCGTCTTCGAAAGTAACGGCCAGGCGCAAATCTACATCCTTGGCGTTGCCGTAAAAGGCTTCGATCACCGGACCGTATTTCTCGGCGATAAAGGTGCGGCGCAGCTTTCGCGTACGGGTGATTTCGTTGTCATCTGCATCTAGATCCTTGGTCAGCAGCAGGAAGCGCTTGACCCGCGATACCTCCGGAATGCCTTGATTGATCTTGCGGATTTCCTCGGTGATCAGATCGACGACTTCGGATTTCTGGCTCAAGTCCATATAGTTGGTGTAAGCCAGGGCCCGTTCCTCGGCCCATTTCCCCACATTCTCGAAGTCGATGGCGATCATGGCGCTGATGAACGGGTGGCCGTCGCCGAAGGACACCGCCTCGTTGATGTAGGGGCTGAACTTCAACTTCAATTCCACGAATTGGGGCGCATATGGCGTGCCGTCCACCAACTTGCCCACGTCCTTGGCCCGGTCGATGATCACCAGATGGCCGTTTTCGTTGATCAAGCCGGCGTCGCCGGTGCGATACCAACCATCGTCGGTCATGGCTTCGGCCGTCTTGTCGTCCTGGCGGAAATAGCCGGCGAAAATACCTTCGCTCTTGATCTGAACCTCTGAATCCTCTGCGATGCGTAACTCGACGCCGGGGCACGGCAGGCCCACTGTGTCTGAAGTGGCCTGGTCGTCAGGCTGCAGGGTCACCAGGCCGCCGACCTCGGTCATGCCATAGCCCTGTTTCAAATTGATGCCCATGCCGCGGAAGAAACGAAAGGTGTCTGGCCCCATGGGTGCGCCGCCGCTGTAGCACCACCGGGCTCGGCGCAGACCCAGCTGGTCGCGGATGGGACCAAACACCATCAACTCGCCGAGCTTGGACCAAAAGGCCAGACCACCCGGTACGTTTTTCTTTTCGTATTTCAGATCTTCGATTTTGCGCGCCACATCGGAGAAGAAATCATAGACCTTGCGTTTCATTGGCGAGGCGCTGACGCCTTTCAATTGCAAGGTTGAGAGCATGCCTTCCCAGATTGCGGGCGGTGCGATGATGCCCGTTGGGCCCAATTCCCGCAGGTCCCGCATGACCGTCGCCGGACTTTCAGGGCAGTTGCAGGTCGCGCCTACCAGCATGGACAGCACCGGACCGTAGGCCGTGTCGCCTACCCAGGCCATAGGAAGGTATGAGAGAAAATCATCGTCGGCGCGGATGCCCTCGGCCTCGACGAAAATCCGGGCACAGGACAACAGGTTCTCATGGCTCAGCATGACGCCCTTTGGATTGCCCGTGGTGCCAGAGGTGTAACACATCAGGGCGATGTCGGATCCCGTGGTCTTCCCGACCTCGTCCTCAAAATAATTGTTGTTGCTGCTGCCGAACTCTTTTCCGGCCGCCTGCGCGTCTTCATAAGACTTCAAAATCGCGTCGTCGTAGTCGGTCATGCCGCGGGGGTCGCAATAGATCAGGTGCTCGAGTTCGGGGAGTTCTTCCCGGATCGACAGGATCTTGTCCACCTGCTCCTGATCCTCGGCCGCGATGATCTTGGCTTCGGAATGGCGCAGCACATAGGCCAGTTCCTTGGCGATGGCGTCCTGATAGACGGGAACCGCCGTGCCGCCCACGCATTGCGCCGCCAATTGGGCCCAATAGAGCTTCGGCAGATTGTTACCGATGATGCCCAACTTGTCGCCACGCTTGAAACCCAAAGCCGCCAGGCCGAGCGCAAAATCGTGCACTTCCTGGGCATATCGCGACCAGGTGTAAGTCTTCCAGATGCCCAGATTTTTTTCCCGCATGGCGGGCTGGTCGCCCATTGCGCGTGCGTTGTGCTGCATGTAGGCGGGAAGTGTGGTGTGTTCGACCATGGCTTATGCCACCTCCTTGTGATCCGAGGTGCCCAGATAGGCCTCGATGACCTTGGGATCGGCGCGCACCTCGTCCGGCGTGCCTTGCGAGATTTTCGCGCCCATATCCAGCACCGCCACGTGATCCGAAATATCCATGACGATACCCATGTCGTGCTCGATCAGGGTGATGGTGGTCCCCCACTCCCGATTGACGTCGAGGACATAGCGCACCATGTCCTCTTTCTCTTCCTGGTTCATTCCCGCCATGGGCTCATCGAGCAGCAGTAGCCTGGGTTCTGCCGCCAGGGCGCGGCCCAGTTCCACCCGCTTTTGCAGGCCATAGGCCAGGGCACCGGCGGGCGTCTTGCGCAGGTCGGTCAAATTCAGGAATTCGATGATTTCCTCGACCCGTTCCCGGTGCTGAACTTCTTCCCGCTGTGCGGGGCCCCAATAGAGAAATGAGGCGAAGACGCCTGACTTCATCAGAACATGACGCCCAAGCATCAAGTTCTCAAGAACCGTCATACCGCGAAAAAGAGCAATGTTTTGAAACGTCCTGGCAATGCCCAGACCGGCGATATCCGCCGGCGGGGTTTGCGAGATGTCGTGATCTTCGAATTTGATGCTGCCTTCGTCAGGATGATAAAAGCCCGAGATCATATTCAACAGGGTGGTCTTGCCGGCCCCGTTCGGACCGATAATGGCAAATATTTCGCCTTCCTGAACCTCGGTGCTGACATCCGTCACCGCCCGCACGCCGCCAAAGCTCTTCGCCACGTCCTTGATGGTTAGCTTGATGCCCCCGCCGGAGCCTTGCGCATCAGTCATGCCGACGCCGTCCTTGTCCTGTTTTGGGAATATCCGGCACTGGTCAAAGCACGCCGGTGAAAATAGCCACTGATTTGGGCGACCGAGGAGGTCTGCAATCGAGGCAAATATTCAAACGTCATATTGGGAGATCCACACCGCCCGACCCTGTACCAAGATTGCGCCGGGCACCTCAAACCCCGTGCCGTTGTTTCGCTTATCAGGATTTGCCCCTGCGCAATCGGCCCGTAGTAAAGCCGTAGACGGTGGTCCGGTCAAGGGGACTCTCGCACCCGCGTTGGGGTATTGATCCGAATTGAAACCCCACCAGCGGGTGTTCTCAGACCCGCGCCCCCAGGCCGCCATCGATGGTCAGGACGGCGCCGGAAATGTAACTAGCCCGGGCCGAGGCCGCGAAAACGACCAGATCGGCGCATTCCTCGGGCATAGCGGCCCGACCCATGGGCCATTTTTCCGTCAACTCCGGCCAGCGCTCGGCATCGCCCAGTCGTTCCTCCGCCCAGGTGCGCAACAAGGCCTTTATACGGTCTGTTTCCACCGGGCCTGGGTTAACGGCCAGCACCCTGACCCCCTTGTCGATGGATGTGGACCCAACGGCGCGGGTAAAAGCCATGAGGGACGCATTTCCCGCCGATCCGGCGACGTAATTGGCGGCCGGGTTCTCGCCGGCGGTGCCGATGACGTTGACGATCACGCCGTGGCCCCGTTTGCCCATGGCGTCAAGGTAAAGACGGGTCATGTTGATATAGCCGAAAACCTTCAAGTCCCAGGCGCTGCGCCAGGTCTCCTCGTCCACGCTCAGGACTTCACCGCCGGGAATGGCGCCGGCGTTATTTACCAGAATGTCTACATCGCCGGCCGCTTCGCGCAAGTTTTCTGCTGCGCCCGGGGCTGCCAGGTCCATGGCGTGAACCCGCACGTTGACGCCGTGGGCCTGTTCGATAACACCTTTGGCAGCGCGTAGATCCGCGTCGGTCCGCGACGTAATGTGTACTTCGCAGCCTTCGGCGGCAAAACCCTTTGCAACAGCGAGGCCAATGCCCTTCGATCCCCCGGTGATCAGTACGGATTTACCCGCGAGTTCTAATTCCATCGCCTAATTCCTCCCTTGTCCTATCCCCAGCCTAGGGACAGGCAAAGCGGCAAGCCAGCGCTATTTCAAACAAGCTCATCGTGAGTAGTGATTTCCAAATGAAAAGGCGCTATGAAGCCCCTGTTTGTATCTCGCAGCGAATTTGGAGGCGGGTCGCGCCGCCGGCACACCGCGCCGCGCGCTACTCCGGAATGCTGGCAGACGACAGGTTCAACAATATGTGACCGGCACGGCCGTGCCGCGTGCAAAGAAGACATGAAGAGGAGACTGCCCATGACCTCCATCGGCAACGATTCCCTGAACACCCGCCGCACTCTGAATGTTGACGGCAAGGACTACGACTATTTCTCCCTGCCGGCCGCGTCGGAAGGGGGCTTGGGCGATCTTTCGCGCCTGCCTTATTCGTTGAAGGTGCTGTTGGAGAATCTGCTCCGCCACGAAGACGGCCGCAGTGTCACCACGGACGACGTCAAGGCGGTCGCGGCCTGGCTGGATAACCGCCGCTCCGACCATGAAATCGCCTACCGCCCAGCCCGTGTCCTGATGCAGGATTTTACCGGCGTGCCGGCGGTGGTCGATCTGGCCGCGATGCGCGCCGCGGTCGTGGAAATGGGCGGCGATCCCAAGCGTATCAATCCGCTATCGCCGGTAGACTTGGTCATCGACCATTCCGTCATGGTTGATCACGCCGGCACGCAGGAATCCATGGCGAAAAACATCGAGCTTGAATTCCAGCGCAACGGCGAACGTTATGCCTTCTTGCGCTGGGGCAGTCAGGCCTTTGACAATTTCCGCGTGGTGCCGCCGGGTACGGGCATTTGCCACCAGGTTAACGTCGAATATCTGGCCCAGGTCACTTGGACATCTGAAAATGGCGGTAAAACCATCGCCTATCCCGACACCTTGGTGGGGACCGACAGCCATACCACCATGGTCAACGGCCTGGCGGTATTGGGTTGGGGCGTAGGCGGCATCGAGGCCGAGGCAGCCATGCTGGGCCAGCCCATCTCAATGCTGCTGCCGGAAGTTGTGGGCATGAAACTGACCGGCAAGCTGCCCGCCGGCACCACTGCCACAGACCTGGTCCTGACCGTAACGGAAATGCTGCGTGAGCAGGGCGTGGTAGGCAAGTTCGTGGAATTCTTCGGCCCCGGCCTGGACAATCTGCCCCTGACCGATAGGGCAACCATCGCCAACATGGCGCCGGAATATGGCGCCACCTGCGGTTTCTTCCCGGTCGACAAGGAAACCCTGCGTTATCTGGAATTCACCTCGCGCGAACCGGCCCAGGTCAAGCTGGTGGAAGCCTATGCCAAGGCGCAAGGGATGTGGCGCGACAGCGATAGCCCCGAGCCGGTGTTCACCGACACTCTGGAACTGGATATGACCACTGTGGTGCCCTGTATCTCTGGCCCATCGCAACCTAAGGACCGCGTCGATCTGGACAAAGCCAAGGCTTCATTCAACGACGCCTTGCCACGGTTGATGGCAGGCGCGGACACGGAGAAGTCGATACCCGTGGCCGGCGCCGATTACGCTCTGCGCAGCGGCGATGTGGTGATCGCGGCGATCACGTCCTGCACCAATACCTCCAATCCATCGGTCCTCGTGGCCGCCGGGTTGGTGGCGCAAAAGGCGGTGGAAAAGGGCTTGCAGAAGAAACCTTGGGTCAAATCGTCCCTGGCACCGGGCAGCCAGGTGGTGGCCGACTATTTGCAGGCCGCCGGGCTGCAGGCGCCGTTGGACCAACTGGGCTTCAACGTGGTCGGCTTTGGCTGCACAACGTGTATCGGTAACTCCGGGCCGTTGGACGAACCCATTTCGAACGCCATCACAGAGGGTGATCTGGTGGCCACGGCGGTGCTGTCTGGCAACCGCAATTTTGAAGGCCGCATCAGCCCCTTCGTCCGCGCCAACTATCTAGCCTCGCCGCCCCTGGTGGTGGCTTATGCCTTGGCCGGCAGCCTAAACCGCGACATCACCACAGAACCGTTGGGCAAGGGCAGCGACGGCGAACCGGTATATCTCAAGGATATCTGGCCGACGCAACAGGAGGTGGCGGATACCGTCGCCAAGGCATTGACGCCCGAGATGTTCGGCAGCCGCTATGGCGACGTCTTCACCGGCCCACCGGAATGGCAGGCTGTCAAGGCCAGCGACACACTGACCTATGACTGGGACGCAGTTTCAACATATGTGCAGCATCCGCCCTATTTCGACGGTATGGCGCCGGATGCCGGCGGCGTATCGGACCTGATGGGCGCGCGGGAACTGGCTATGCTGGGCGACAGCGTTACCACCGACCATATTTCCCCTGCCGGTTCCATTGCCGCCGACAGTCCGGCCGCGAAGTACCTCAACGACCGGCAGGTGCCGGCGCGGGAGTTCAATTCGTACGGCTCCCGCCGAGGC
Source organism: uncultured Rhodospirillaceae bacterium (assembly GCA_964344935.1). Lineage (GTDB taxonomy): Bacteria > Pseudomonadota > Alphaproteobacteria. The sequence continues at coordinate 986,380 of CAYFPL010000001.1, read as the reverse complement.
AACCACGAAGTCATGATGCGAGGCACCTTCGCGAACGTGCGGATTCGCAACGAAATGGCGCCCGGCACGGAAGGCGGCGTCACCAAGCATCAGCCCTCTGGCGAACAGATGTCCATCTACGATGCCGCCATGCGTTATCAGGCCGAAGGCGTGCCTCTGGTCGTCGTTGCGGGCAAGGAATACGGCACCGGTTCATCCCGCGACTGGGCCGCCAAGGGGACACAGCTTTTGGGCGTCAAGGCTGTGATCGTCGAGAGCTTCGAGCGCATTCACCGTTCTAATTTGGTTGGCATGGGCGTTCTGCCGCTGCAATTCAAAGACGGCGAGAACCGGCAATCCCTGAACCTACAAGGGACCGAGACGTTCGATATCACGGGCATATCCGACGGCATAACGCCACGCCAGGATGTGGCGTGCCGGATCAATTATGCCGACGGCAGCAGCAAGGACATAACTTTGTTGTGCCGGATCGATACTCTGGACGAGGTGGAGTATCACCGGCATGGCGGCATACTGCAGTATGTCCTCAGAAACCTCATGAGCGCCGCGGCCTGAAAGGCGGCAAAATAGGCTGGCACCATCACCGACAATTGACTTTGCGGTGAGGGTGCCTGTCACTAAGTTTCGAGGAATGAATAAATTGTTCCGGGCCGTTTTCCCTGCCGCGCGGTTCTTGCTTGCGGGCATGCTTGGCGGGGCAATCCTGGCATTCATCGCGCATCCATCTGCCCTGGCCGACGGCAAGCCGCCGGTGGTTGTGGAGCTCTATACCTCGCAAGGCTGCAATTCGTGCCCGCCAGCGGACAAGCTTTTGGGTCAGCTTGCGCGCCGGGACGACCTGATCGCCCTAACCTTCAATGTAGACTACTGGGACTACCTGGGCTGGAAGGACACGTTGGCGGATCCGGCTTATACCATGCGCCAGCGCCACTACGCAGCCGCTATGCGGAACCGAACTGTCTATACGCCGCAGATGGTTATCGGCGGCCGTCAGCACGCCGTGGGCTCGGACGTATCGGCTGTATCCGCCGCCATCGAGGCGGAGCAGCGCCATGGCAGCGATGGACCAGTTTTGCGGCTGGAGCATCGCGACGACCGTGTTCTGGTTTCCGTCGCGCCGTCGTCGCGCAAGGGAGCAGATGCCACGGTTTGGCTGGTGCGCTATGACCAGCGCCATGATATCCCCATTGAACGGGGAGAAAATGCCGGCAGTCATTTGAGCTACTTCAATGTCGTCCGAGACATGCGGGCTCTTGGCCGTTGGCAGGGACAAGCCATGCAATTGGATCTGAGCCGCGCCGAGTTGGAAGAAGGCGGCCGTGACGGATGTGCCATCATCATCCAGAAGGGACCGGTGGGCCCGGTGCTTGCAGCAGCAAGGATCGATTTTTAGAAATATTAGCGTCTATGCCGGGACGGCGAACTTGACGAGGCGGTTCGACAAATAAGAACGCGTACCACATCGTAATACATCAATCAGTTTCAGTTCTTGGATAGTCCCGTCCAAGAACACCGTTGTCTATTTTCAATTCATATTGCTTGAAAAAGTTTGTAATATTCTAGTGATATGGGCGTGGCGACCAACATTTGCCCAAATATTTCTTAATAAATGCAACGCGGAAACTCCGTTGCAGGGGCGCGGTGATTGCGGAAATTGCAACATCATGAACGTTGACGGCAGCGACCACATGCTGAACGCGTTCTCATCCCTGAACAACTTGTCAGGGGCTGGGGACGATTTGCTTGCTGCGGCCGCCGGACTGCTGACCGATGCTTTAGGTGGTACCTGGAGCGTCGTCATACGCTGTAGTATCGGCTCGTCCGAAGTGATGGAGGCCGTCGCCATTCATCACGCCGCGTCCGACGGCGCTGAAGCAGAAGAGAAAATCAGCGCCGCAGCCCGGGAATTCGCCGCAAGAAATCCTGACGGCCCAGCTTATCGGCAGGGCCGGGGAACCATCGATGCCTTGGGCACGATGCATTTTTACGCACACGCCTGCTGGCAAGATGACGGAACGGTCTGCGGCTATTTGGTGACAGGAATGCCCGCAGCCGCCAAGGATGAATCCTTCGCCGAAGTATTCATGGGCGCATTGGCGCACCGTTTGGAAGGCGCTTTCAATCCCGCTCCCCCGGGCGGATGGCACCGGCAAGCCATGGAATTATCGCCCGCGGGAATGGCGCTCAAGGACACCGATGGGCGCTATATCATCGTAAACCGGCGCTATCGCGAGCTGTTCGACATCGGTGATCGCGAAGTCCGAGGCAAAACCATATTTGAACTTATCTCCAGGCCCTTGGCGGAGATCGCCGATTATTGGGACAAGCAGACATTGGCGGGCAACGTATCTGGGCCCCGCACCAATAAATTCACCCGGGCCGATGGCACAAACGCCGACTATGAAGTCGTGAAGTTCGCAATATCAGATTCAGACGGCGCGCCCGTGGGTATCTGCATGATCGTCCAGGATGTAACGCAAAGAAATCAAGCCCGGGCCGAACTGGCGGAAAAAACCGCGGTGTTGGAGGCAATATTGGAGGCCGTTCCCGCGACTATTTCGTTTCGCGACCGCGATGGCCGGTATGTTTTTGTCAACAGGCGCGGGGCGGAAGCCTACGCAGTCGATCAGGCTGATATTCTCGGCCGTACCATGGCCGATTTGCTGGGCGAAGGAACCAGATTGGGCGGTTTTGACCGGTTACCGGAAGTTCTCGCGACCGGTAAGCCGGTATCCGAGATCGAAGTGCCCTCTCACCTCATGCCTGATAAGACCTATTCCATAAGTTTCGCGCCGGTATTCGGCGAGCACGCTGATGTGATGGGGGTGGTCACCACCGCCAGGGACATTACTGAACAAAAACGCAGAGAGGACGAACTTAGAGAGAAGGAACTAGCCCTGGCAGAGGCCCAGCGCATTGGACGCATCGGACATTGGCGGATCGACGCGAAAACCGATCTCATGACCATGTCAGATCAGGCCTATCGCATTCTCGGTTACGAACCAGGCGAAGAAGAACGCACGCTGGAGGAGGTTCGGGCTGCCGTTCATCCGGACGATTTGCGAAATTTAGCGGAGATACGTGCGGCTGCCATTGCGAACAGAGAACCTTACGAATTCAAATACCGCATTACCCTGGCCAGTGGCGAGGAAAGGGTTATGGCCGGCGTCGGGCGGCCTGAATTCGACGAAGCTGGCGCCTTGGTCTCCATATTCGGGGTTACCAGAGACATAACAGAACAGGACCGGACCGAAACCGAACTGCGACAGAGCGAGGCGCGAATGGGTGACTTCGTCGAGGCCAGCGCCGACTTCTATTGGCAGACGGATTCCGATCTTCGCTACAATTACATTTCACCCTCATTTGAAGATCATGTTGAATTCAAGGTAGAGGCGCTGATAGGCCAGCGGCCCGAGACGGCAATCGATCCGATTTACCAGGAGATGGAACCCTGGAAGTACATCGAACAACAGTTGCAAAACCGCAGACCATTCCGCGATGTGGTATTCCAACGCCAGGGGCAGGAGCCTGGAAGCAGTGTATGGATCCGCACTTCCGGCAAACCCTACTATGACGAAAACGGCGCCTTTCAGGGGTTTCGTGGCTCCTCTAGCAACATAACTCAGCAGCGCGAGTTGGAAGAGCAACTGGTCCAGGCTCAAAAGATGGAGACAGTCGGCCAGTTGACCGGCGGTGTTGCCCATGATTTCAACAATCTGCTAGCCGTGATCATGGGCAATGCGGAATTGCTTTTGCAGCCGGAAGGGGACCGGACGGTCACGGAGCGTCAGTCGAAACTGCTCGAAACCATTCTGCGCACTGCCGGCCGCGGCGCCGAGTTGACGCAACAGTTGCTGGCGTTCTCCCGCAAGCAGGCCCTGTCACCGAAAGTGATCGAATTGGACAAGCAGATCGCCGGCATGATCTCGATGCTGCATCGCAGTCTGGGCGAGACCATCAGGATTGAAGCCAAATCCAACGATGGATTGTGGCCGTGCCTAGTCGATCCGGGACAGGTGGAAAATGCCATCCTCAACCTCGCCGTGAATGCCCGTGATGCGATGCCGGACGGCGGCGTGCTTACCATCGAAACGGCCAACATATCCCTTGTTGATGAGTTTGATGCAGCGCAGGCCGACATGGCGCCCGGCGAATATGTCACTTTGTCCATCACGGATACCGGCCACGGTATGGCGCCGGAGGTGCGCAGCAGGGTGTTTGAACCGTTTTTTACAACCAAAGCTCAGGGCAAAGGCACTGGTCTTGGCTTGAGCATGGTTTTTGGATTTGCCAAGCAGTCGAATGGCCATGTCACCATCTATAGCGAAGTAGAACGGGGCACTACTGTGAGGCTTTATTTACCCCGTGCGGAACCAACGCCGCGTTCAGAAATAACCCAGGTCGAGTCCTTGCCGGCGTCGGAAGGCGAATGCGTTTTGGTGGTGGAGGATGACCCGGATGTTCGCACCTTGACCATGGCCCTTTTGGATGAACTGGGCTATCAGGCATTGGAAGCACCGGACGGCGCCGCGGCTCTCGGACTACTGAAACAGGAACCGCATATTGATCTTCTTTTCACCGACGTTGTTCTGCCGGGCGGTATCCTCGGCGATGAATTGGCGCGCCAGGCGCCCGACTACCATCCCAGCATCAGGGTCATGTATATGTCCGGCTATACACAGGACGCCTTGATCCGCCAGGGCAACATGGACGACGATATCGTGTTATTGCACAAACCGTTCCGAAAGGCTGATTTGGCCCAGAAACTGCGTCAGGCCATAGATCGCCCGCCGCAGGCCGACGCCAAGCCTGCTTCATGAAGCATGGACGGGGTCGCGTCCGGCGGCGGCTTCAATTTGCCGATTGAAAATTTCGAGAACTTCCGCCTGGGTTTGTTGAAGGCGGGCTTCCAATTCGGCGAGGTCCGCGCAATCGGTAATTCGCTGGACGGCGTTGGCAAGGCCTTTGGGTGCTGTTGAAGGGTCGAAGTCGCCGACCACGGCGACACGGAATAATGCCATCACGTCGCGGTAGAGCCCCGATGCGGCGATCAGTAAATCGGCGTCCTCGCGGGAGAGATAACCGTGCCTCGCCAGATTTGAGAGAGCCTTGACGGTGTTTTGTGAGAGTACATCTGCGGCCTCCTGCGCATGCGCCAATTGCAGGAATTGCGCAATGAATTCAATATCAAGCAGGCCGCCCCGCACCAGCTTCAAATCCCATGGGTTCTTGTTGCCAGCGCCGGCTTGTTTCATGACACGTTGCCGCATATCGGAGACATCGACCGCAATCTTGTTACGGTCGCGTGGACGGCGAAGCACATCCGCGATCGTATCGTGCACCCGATCGGCAAGAGCGTTGTCGCCGGCGATCACGCGGGCACGGGTCAATGCCATGTGCTCCCAGGTCCAGGCTTCGTTGAACTGGTATTCACTAAAGCCGTCGAACCGCGTGGCGACAGGGCCGGCATTGCCCGACGGGCGTAGCCGCATGTCCACTTCATACAGTTTGCCCTCCGCCGTCGGCACTGTCATGGCGTTGATCAGTCTTTGGCTAAGTCGCGAGAAATATTGTTGTGCCGGCAACGGGCGCTCGCCATCCGATACGCTATCGGCATCGGGGTAGTCATAGATGAATATCAAATCCAAATCGGATTCGGCGGTCAGTTCACGGCTGCCCAGCTTGCCCATGGCGACGACTGCCATATCTCCGCCAGCCACTGCCCCGTGGCGTTCCTGTTCGGAGAATGCGGCGGCCACATGCGGCAATAGAGACGACAGCGCGGCCTCGGCCAAGTCTGCGTATCCGACGCCCGAACGATCCGCATCGATCGTTGCGCCAAGGACCTGCACGCCGATCTGGAACTTGCGTTCCTTGACTTGCCGGCGGGTCAGATCCAGAACGTCCTGAAGGTCGGCGGCCGCCGACAAGACTTTGTCAAACTCGGACTGCAGGACTTTGAGCGTGGGCGGCGCGGCGAGAAAGTCGGCCCCGGTCATGGCGTCGACAACAGTCGAATTCTCCGCCAGATAGTTCGCCATGCGGGGGGCGCTGCCCATGATCTCAGCCAGCAATTCCAGCAGGTTAGGCCGGGCCGACAGCATGGAGAAAAGCTGGATGCCCGTGGGTAGATTGGCGAGGAATCTGTCGAACCGCCCCAGGGCGGCGTTGGGGTTGGCCGTGTCGGCAAAGGCCTGTAGCAACGATGGGGTCAGCGCCGTCAACAATTCCCGTGCCCTGGCCGAGCGCATGGCCCGGTAACGGCCATGGTGCCAGGCACGTACGGTTTGAGATGCCCCCTGGGCGCCCTCGAAACCCATGGCAGCTAGTCTTTCCAGAGTAACGGGGTCATCATCCGTGCCGGTGAAAATAAGGTTTCCGTCGCCGAGCCGATCCGGCGTTGAATCGAACAGAATGCCGTGATGGTGGCGCACCCGTTCCAAATGGAACAATAGTTCCGTGCGAAATTCAGTCTCCGTGGCGAAGCCCATGAAGCAGGCGATGTGGGCGACCCCTTCGGCTGCCTTTGGCATGGTCTGGGTTTGCTCATCTCCGACCATCTGCAGGCGATGTTCCAATTGACGCAGAAACTCGTATGCGGTTGTCAATTCCGATGCCGCGATGCCGTCAATCCAGCCGCCTCTGGCCAAGGCATGGAGGGCATCAACGGTCGCCGCGCGCCGCAAATCAGGTTCGCGTCCGCCGGCGATGAGTTGTTGGGTCTGAGCAAAAAACTCGATATCTCTGATGCCTCCGCGGCCCAATTTGACGTTGTGGCCCTCCACCGCGATGTCGCCGTCACCTTCGTGGCTATGAATTTTTCGCATGATGGAATGGATGTCGGCGATGGCCGCATAGTCCAGGTTACGGCGCCAGATAAAGGGCTGCAAACGTTCGAGAAATGCCGCACCCGCGTCCAGGTCACCGGCGACTGGACGGGCCTTGATCATGGCTGCCCGTTCCCAATTCTGTCCCAGACTTTCATAGTATTGTTCCGCGGCGCCCATGGCGACCACGACGGGCGTGACACCAGGGTCGGGGCGCAGGCGCAAGTCGGTCCGTAACACATAACCGTCCCGCGTCGGCTGTTGCAGCATCTTCACCAGGTCGCGGACTAAACGGATATAGAATTCCTGAGCGGTTCGCTTGCCGGTGTATGGCGCGGCTTCCTCATCGTAGAGCGCTATCAAGTCCACATCGGAGGAATAATTCAGTTCGTTCGCGCCTAGTTTACCCATGCCTATTATGGCAAGGCCGCACCCAACATCGGGTCTGTTCTCGTCGGCTAAATTCAATTCGCCCCGCGCCGAGGCCTGGCGCAGTTGCCATCGCACGGCGCCCCCTATGACGCCGTCGGCAAAGCGAGAAAGTGCGGCTGTAACGGCGGCCAGATCCCATGCCCCCGTAATATCTGCAGCCGCAACCAGGATTGCGGCCCGGCGCCGCGCCAGGCGGAGCACGGACATGGCCTGGTCCATGTCGCCGGCGGTTGACAAGGCGACATCCAATTCCGAAAGGATCGTCGCAAGGTTGATGCCTGGTTCGGCGGTCGATAGGGGATGGAGGAATTGCGGATCCGCCTGTGCGACACGGCTCAGGAACGGGCTGTTGCCGAATATGGCGTGGAACAGGGCTAGGACCGAAGGATCGTCCCAGGCGACTATGCCGTCACCTGATACGGCGGGCTCCGCCAATTCACCTGCCTTGCGCAACTCCGCCACAATTGCGTTGGCCTTGGCTGGGTCATGGGCCCGGGTGCTGAAATCCGGTGGGTAGGGAAAACCCTGTTTCGACATTCGATCGCCACGCTGCAAACCAAACAGGCAATAGGCTTCCTATACAGCGAACCCGGCGATGAGGAAACAATGTTGGGATTTATGAAGTGAAATGAGACGTCTGCTGGTACAAACGGCTAGCCGAACATGCCGGCGTCGACGGGATCGCCGCCGCGTTCCAAGAGGGCGGTGCGCAATTTCGCCAAAGCCTGGGTTTCGATTTGCCTCACCCGTTCCTTGGATATACCCAACTCCCGTCCCAAGGACTCCAACGTCAGGCCGTTTTCGCGAAGGCGGCGCTGGCGGATGATTGTCCGTTCACGCTCGCTCAATTGCGAAATCGCTTCGTTCAACCATTTAACATGCGTCTTTGAATCATTTTCGCCACGCACGACTTCCTCGGGTCCAGGGCGGTCGTCGACAAGAAGGTCCTGCCATTCCCGTTCACCTTCGCCTACGACAACCGCGTTCAGGGAGCGATCGTCGCCAGAGAGGCGGCCCTCCATAGTGCGCACGTCGGCGATGGGCACCTGCAGTGCCTTGGCAATCCGCTCCTGGCTTTCGGCACTCAAGGGCCGGTCGGGATGGTCAGCCAACTGTGCCCGCAGCCGCCGAATATTGAAGAACAAGGATTTCTGCGCCGCTGTGGTGCCAGTCCGTACGATCGACCAGTTACGCAGGATGTAATCCTGAATTGCGGCCCGGATCCACCAGGTCGCATAGGTCGAAAATCGCACATCCCGCTCTGGATCGAAGCGTTCGGCCGCCTGCATGAGGCCGACGTTGCCCTCTTGGATCAGATCCCCCATGGGCAAACCATAATTGCGGAACCGGGCCGCCGTCGCGACCACCAATCTGACATAGGCATTGACCAGTTCATGCAGCGCTGACTCGTCGCCAAGGTCGCGCCAGCGGCGCGCCAATTGCCGTTCCCGTTCCCGTTCAAGAATCGGTAAATTCATCGCCTGCTTGATAAAACGACGGCCGGCATTTTGCGCTTCTAGGGAATCTAGGTGTGCCATGTCGCGTCTCCCAACTCTACTAAACAGCTTGCGCAGGGCAAAGTTGTAATTGTTTGATAGCACAAATTGTCGAAAATTCCAAATAGAATTAGAAGAATTCAAAATAGAACTTTTTGTATAAGTTATTATATACTACCGTCTTTTCGGGGTAGTATATCGAATTATTACTTAAGACATACCCTATTTTGGTGTGTATAGTGACAGATGTTACGAAATTACAACAATAAAACGGCGCCGCCGCTGGTTTTCGGTCGGGGCGTATTTGCTAAAGGTTCTCGACTTGAAAACCGCTTTCAACGGTGAAAGTTCAGCCGCGGTTGCGCTCCTCGAAAGCGGCGAATTCGCCCATGAAGGGTGCCGCGATGTCGGCGTTGATCTTGCAATCAAGGAAGATCGGCCCCTCAGGTTGCCGCAATACCGGGGCCAAGGCTTCCAGATCGTCGAGGCTTCGAATTGTCGCTGTCTCGAAGCCAAAGGCCGCGGCGACGGGTGCGAAATCGACGTCCGGAAACAAGGATTTCGCAACCGGCTGCTGATGCGCCCGCAACAGATGTAACTCGGCACCATAGGCACAATCGTTCATGACTATGACGACCAACGGCAAATCTTCCCGCGCTGCCGTTTCCAGTTCGCTCATAGTCATGACAAAGCCGCCGTCGCCGATGATCAGGACTGTCGGTGTATCGGGCCGCGCCTTGGCCACACCCAAGGCCGTGCCGAAGCCGAGGCCGATAGAGGCGAATTCGTTGGTCATCTTGAAATGGCTGGGCCCGGGATTGGCGATATAAGGCACAACGCCCAGGAAATTCCCTGCGTCGTAGACGAGGCTGCGGTTTTCAGGGAGTAACCGGTCCAGCGCCAATCCTAGGGCGCGGGGGTCGACCGTGCGCGCGGTATTGGCTGTCTGAAAGTCATCGGCGATGTTGAACGAAGCCATATCCTCCGCCACCGATGGATCGTGGAACGGCTTCTCATCGCTGCTGCGCTCTGGCACGGCCGCCACAAGCTGTTCCGCCACCAGGCGGGCATCCCCGACCACCGCCAGGTCCGCCTCCGTATACCGACCGATATGAGCCCTGGCCCGGTCAATATGGATCAATGGCACCGGCGGCAGGGAGAGGCCGAAACTCATGGTCAGGAAATTCAAACCGGCACCGAATACGAGCACGCAATCGGCTTGCTCCACATAACGCCGCGCCATGGAATGGGAGAAGGAACCGATGATGCCCAGGTTATGGGGATTGCCGCGGAACAAATCCTTCCCGCGGGCCGAGGTCGCCAGCAGGGCACCAGTCTTTTCTGCCAATTCTTCCAGCACCGGGCCGGCGCCGGACAAATGGGCGCCGTTGCCCGCCATGATCAGGGGCCGACGGCTATCCTGCAGCAACTGTACGGCCATCGCCACGGTCTGCTCCCGTGCCGGAACGGGCGCGGCTGGGTCCGGAATGACGGCGGCCTTGTCGCCGTCGCGTACATCAATGTCGGAGAGCTGCACATCGGTGGGTAGATGCAGGGTCGCGACCCCGCCGCGCATGGCTACGGCAACGGCATCCGCCAGGTCCGAGCGGGCTCCCTGGGGAGAGGTGGGGAAGAAACTTGTCAATCCGGCGGCCTCCATAACACCGCGGGAGTTGAAGGCCTTATAGTCGGGGCCGATGGTATTAACCGCACCGCCGCCCATGGGTGCCTCGCCCAAGATGATCAGCACCTTGGACCCGGTGCGCGAGGCACTGATCGCGGCATGTAGGCCGTTGGCCGCGGCAGGACCTCGACCGATGACGGCAATGCCCAAGCCGCCGGTCGCGGCGGCATAGCCTTCGGCCATGGCGATGGCGTTGTTTTCATGCCGCGCACCGATCAAATCCACGCCGATGGTGTCCAATTCGGTGGCGAACATGGCCGTATCGTCGCTCATCAATCCAAAGACACAAGCGGTTCCAAGATTCTTGATGTCGTGCGCCAACACCTGATAGGTCGGCATGGTTTGCGTAGTCATGGCGATGGTCCTCCCCTTATTGCCATCGAGTATAGGATGGCGACGATCCGGGGCAAACCTTGGCGAAATCGCCAGCCTTGGGCTATGAAAGAGGTATCGTGGTGTAGAATGACGAGGAATGGGGATATGGGCGAGCAGGCGCGGCGCAAACCGATCTATCCGGTGAACAAGTATTTGGAAGGCAACTATGCCCCGGTGGACCGGGAGCGCGAGGTGCCCTTCGAAGAGATGCAGGTGATCGGCGAAGTGCCGTCCGACCTGCACGGTGCCTACGTCCGCAACGGCCCTAACAATCAGTTTCAGCCACTCGGCAAATACCATCGCTATGACGGCGATGGCATGCTGCACAGCGTCTACTTCAAGGATGGCCGTGCCACCTACCGCAATAAATGGATTAGGACCCGCTGTTTTCTGGAGGAGGAAGAGGCGGGAGAAGCATTATGGGGCGGCATGTTGGATCCACGCCGGGATGACCGCCCGGACATGCCTCTCAAGGACACCGCCAATACGGATGTGGTGATGCACGCCGGCAAGTTGGTGAACCTTTGGTATATCTCCGGCGATCCCTATCTGGCCGACCCGGAAACCTTGGAACCCATGGGTATGTGGGATTTCAATGGCAAACGCACCACCAAGATTTCCGCCCACTCCAAGACCGACGAGAGCACAGACGACTTCATCTTCTTCGATTACAACCGTGACTTCCCCTACATGCATCAGGGCGTTATCGACAGGAATGGCGAATTGACCGCCTTTACCCCGGTGGAGCTGCCGGGTCCCCGCATGCCCCACGATATGTGGATCAGCCGCAGGCACACCATCCTGCACGATTTGCCGCTGATCTGGGATGAAGAGGCCTACAAGAGCGGACGGGTCAAGCTGAAGTTTGAAGAGACCTGGCCGACCCGGTTCGGCGTCATTCCCCGCCATGGCGAAGCGAAGGACATCCGCTGGTACGAGTTCGAACCCTGCTACATCCTCCATACCATCAACGCCTGGGAGGATGGTGATTGGTTGCACATGACCGGCTGCCGCATCCATCCTCATCACGATGCCCAGGGCAATCCTGACCTCAGCTCCATTACCACGATCATGGGGCGGCATGGCCTGGACGCGCGCCTTTATGCCTGGTCGGTCAATCTCAAGACGGGCGCCACCAAGGAAGGCATGCTCGACGACAAATGGAATGGGGAATTTCCCACTTGGAACAATTCCGCCATGGGCACCCATATGAAGTATGCCTATTGCGCCGAGATCGATCATGAGCCGGTGATCAATTTCCCTGGCCTGATCAAGTTCAATCTAGATACCGGGGAATCCGAGTATTACTCCGAAGGGCCCGGCTATAAGTACAGCGAAGCACCCTTTGCCCCGGCGACCAACGCGACATCCGAGGATCACGGCTATGTCGTCTCCTTCGTCCGAAACACGGCGGCGGAACAGTCGGAGGTTCACATATTCGATGCCCGGAACATCGGTAACGGCCCAGTCTGCAAGCTGATCCTGCCCTGCCGGGTGCCGGAAGGCTTTCACGCTACGTGGGCCCGTGGCGATCTGATGAGGGGCTGAACGGGGATGCAGGTCTGGACTACCGGTGCTGCTTCGCCGCGCGGCATACTCAAATTGGCGCGCACTGTCGAAGCCAACGGTTGGGATGGCCTCGCAGTGGTCGACAGTCAGAACCTTTCCGGCGATCCTTATGTCTCGCTTGCCATGGCAGCGACCGTCACGGAGCGGATCGGACTGGCCACTTCCGTGACCAATTCCGTGACCCGCCATGCGGCTGCCACGGCGACGGCCATCGCTTCCGTCCAACGTGTCGCCGGGGGACGAGCGGTGCTGGGTATCGGGCGGGGCGATTCCGCCCTGGCGCATCTTGGCCGGGCGCCGGGCAGAGTGGGGCATTTCGAAACCTATGTGCGGCATCTGCAATCCTATTTGCGGGGCGAAGCTGTTCCCTTCGACGAGATTGACATACCCTTCGATGTGGCCCCGCCCTTGTCGGACCTTCATCTCCATGACGCCCCCAAGGAAAGCCGCATTGCCTGGATGGCTGGCACGGAAAAAGTCCCGGTGGAGGTTGCGGCGACTGGGCCCAAGGTAATCGGCATTGCGGCCCGCCTTACGGAACGAGTGATGTTCACGCTGGGCGCCGACCTGGATCGACTGGCGTGGGGTATCGATGTGGCGCGGCAGGCCCGGCTGGAGGCTGGTCTGGACCCCGACGGCGTGGCTTTCGGCGCCTACATCAACCTTGCTTGCCACGATGATATCGCCGCCGCCAGGGATCTGGTGCGGGGCGGTCTGACCACCTTCGCCCGCTTCAATGTCATGCATGGCCGCACTATGGGACCCTGGTCTGATGCCGCCAGGGAGGCCCTGCACACCCTGGTCAGCAATTACGACATGAACAAACATACCCAGGGCGATTCCCGCCAAGCCGGCACCTTGACCGACGCGTTCATAGATCACTTCGCAATCGTCGGCGGACCGGATGAATGCTTGGCCCGTCTGAATGGGCTCGCCGATCTAGGTCTGGACAAGGTGGTGATTGGTGGTCGACTGGGGCATTCCGATAATCCCCATGCCGCCCGCGCTTTGGAGCTTTTGGAAGGCGAGGTGCTGCCGGCCTTACGTTGAGGACAGATGGCGGTCTGGGTCGCGGACCGCCGCGCCGCTAGTAGTTGCTGCGTAATTCAGATGTACGCTTGGCCTTGGGAAGACCGGCATCGTGCCCTGACTTTGAACCGTTGCCGTGGTGTCGATACGTTCCTCGTCGTTGCCATCGGTACGAGCGCGTTTGTGCTTGATACTTCGATCAGTCAGCGGATTGGATCCATGCGCAACCTTGGAACATTTTCGCTCAATGACGACAACTTGCGCCATAGCTCAGGAAATATCTTCAATTGCTGTCAAATGTCGCTGGGCTCTACAGTTTAACAGCGATCCTCTGTTGGCGTGATCCGGTTTACAATTCGTGCACGAATTTCCAGTACGTTCGACCAAAATTGGAGCCGGATCAAACAGTTATGGATACCAACGTCGTCGGACAGATATTGCAGCAAAAGGGCGTGGTCAAACCGTGCCAACGCTGCGATCACGCAAAATTCACCGTTCTTAAGGGCTTCACGAAGTTCATTTTGCAATCGAACTTCCGTCAGGGTGTCGAGGTGGAAGGTGCGTCCGTGCCCGTGGTCAATGTGGCTTGCGAAAATTGCGGCGCTATAACCTCGCACGCAATCGGGGCCCTTGGCTTGAAATTGGACTAGTCCTGATCTCTGACCGACACAGGGTAGGGCTCGTCCTCCCAATCGGGAACTCCTGCGCCGATGTCGAAGTAGACGCGTTCAGTAGGGAAATGCTCTATCATACGTTCATCGGGGTCAGCCGCCAGCCGGTCGTAAGCCCAGTTGGTGGCGTAATACATGACCAATCGACACTCACCCCTGCGGTTGAGAAATGGCAAACCCACGGATTCGTTGCTGCCGCCCAAGCTGCCAAAATTGGTTTTCGTGCGCATGCGGACCAGCATGCCGCACGGCTGATCGATTATGTGGGATAGCAATTCATATGTTTTTTGGCGGCGGTGTTCGGGAATGAAGTCCAGATAGTTGCGGCCGGTGATTTCCTGGCCGTATCGTTCTACCATGTGGGTGCCCGCAAGACGCAACTCGATCCGGTCAGGGGGCATGAATTCATGAATGGCGATATTTGACAGTAGGCGCGGTACATCCGAGGGGTTGAAATCCTGACGACCGGGCACCAACACTTCGTTCTGCAGGGAAAACCAATGCCGCACAAATTCGCGGGAGCTCTCCGACTTGAAATCGACGTTCGATAATGCGGCGTGGAGGTAATCAGTAGACAAGGTGGCTACGGCTTTCGGGAACTTGTTGGTACTTGTGGAAAAAAATAATCAATCCTGGATGACTGAACAATCGCTTTCCTTGACAGTTCATGTGTTAGGGGCAGGATGAACGGCGCTGGATTCAGGGAGGCTAGAAAACGTGGAAACGACGGTCATAAGGAATGCCGCCTGGGTTGTGGCTTGGAATGAGGGCTTGCAGCGGCACCAGTATCTGCGGAATGCGGATGTGGCTTTCTCCGGCAGCCAGATTGTCCATGTGGGCGGTGCCTATGATGGGCCAGTCGATCAGGAGGTTGCCGGGCACGATGTCATGGTCATGCCGGGATTGGTCAATATTCACAGCCATCCCACGTCCGAGCCATTGCGTAAGGGCATCACGGATGAGACCCGCAGTCCGAATTTCTATCATTCCTCCCTTTATGAATACCTGACCATCTTCAACAACGACCCCGAAGGCACGCCGCCCTGTCACAAGGTGGCCATGGCGGAACTGCTGCAAAGCGGTTGCACCACCATCGTCGATTATTCCATGCCATTTGACGGCTGGCTGGATCTGCTGGCCGAGGCCGGCATCCGCGCCTGTGTGGCGCCGTCTTTCCGGGATGCGCCCTGGTATACCAAGGATGGCCATCTGCTGGAGTACGATTGGTCCGACCCGGAACGGGGCCCCAAGGGCTTCGAAGTGGCCAAGCGCACCATCGATCTGGCCAACCAGCATCCCAGCGGCCGCTTGAGCGGCATGATGTCGCCGGCGCAGATCGATACCCTCAGCCCGGAGCTGCTGAAGCAGGCTCATGACTATGCTGAAGAACGCAATCTTCCGTTCCAGATCCACGCCGCCCAGTCGGTCAACGAGTTCATAGAGATGGTCCGCCGCCACGGCATGACGCCGATCCGCTGGATGGACGAAATGGGTGTGTTGACCGACCGTTCCATCATCGGACACGGCATCTTCCTGGATCATCACCCCTGGCTGCACTGGTCCAGCCGCGAGGATCTGGATCTGCTGGCGGAGCGGGGCGCGACGGTGGCGCATTGTCCCACGGTGTTCATGCGCCGAGGCATCGCCCTCAACACCTTCGGTGGCTATCTCAAGGCCGGCGTCAACATGGGTATCGGCACGGATACCTATCCCCACAATATTCTGGACGAGATGCGCAACGCCTTTACCATTGCCCGTGCCGTCGCAGGTACAGTGGATGATTTGAACACCTCCGACATCTTCGATGCTGCCACCATTGGCGGGGCCAAGGCCCTGCGCCGGGACGATATTGGCCGCTTGGCCGCGGGCGCGAAGGCGGACCTGGTGCTCATAGACTTAAAGAGCCAGGCCATGCGGCCCCTGCGCGAACCCTTGCGGAGCCTGCTATATGTGGCGGCGGAACGCGCCGTGCGCGATGTCTATGTTGATGGGCGAATGGTGGTCGAAAACGGACGCTGCCTGACCATCGATCTGGACAGGGAACTGGAAGCGTTGGAAGCAGCCCAAGTGCGCTCCATGGCGCGGGTGCCAGAGATCGACTACGCCGATCGCACGGCGGAGGAATTGGCGCCCATGGTCTATGACATCCGTTGAAGATCCGGTTGCGGTGCGAATTTTAATAGCGATTTCAAGGTGATTGATTGCATCGTTGCGCGTGTGATGTCGTCGATCTCGCCGCGCACGTTGTTCAGCGCCAAGGCAATGGGTGTTGTGGCCTGTGGTTCATCCTCGTCTGCTTGACCTGGGTTGGGCTCGAACAGGACCATGACATCCCACAAAGTGACACGGTTCACGTTGCCGCAAAATCGATAGCCGCCGCCCACGCCGCGCACGGATTGAATGAGGCCGGCGCGCACCAGTTGGCGCATCACTTTGGCAAGGTGGTGGGCTGAAACGTCATAACGCTCGGCAATATCTGCGGTCGATAGCTGGCGCTCGGGATTGGCGGCCAGCTCCAACACCGCATAGAGGGCGAACAGGGTGGATTTCTGCAGCCGCATGTTCCGCCTCAATCCTGGTCCAACGGTTTTTCCAGTTCCAGGTACGGCCCAGCGGTCATGCCCTGGCTGCGGAAAAAGGACAGATTCAGAGGGTCGTCGCGGGAAATCATGGTGCGGACGGTCGAGACGCCGTTCTTGCGAAAGCGATCACAGATTGCGTCCAACAGACGACTGCCGACACCGCCCTCGCGGCAATCAGGCGCGACATTGACGGCGAAAACCCAGCCGCAGGGCGGCGAGCCGAATTCCCAAGTGCGGATTTCGCCAACGATAAAACCGACCACCTCACCGGCCAACTCGGCGATCAGAAAGTCACGGCCGGGGTGGCTTTGCAGTAATTCCCGCCAATAGTCCGGCTTGGCGAGGCCGGTATGGATCTCGTCCAGGTGAACCACAGCCGCCATATCCGTCTGACCGGCGTCCCTGATTGTGATCGTCTTCTCCGTCATCTCCCCTTTGCCGCCTCCTTTATTGTGGCATCGGCGGGTCCATGTCCTCGGCCCAGTCATCGGCCGCGGCGTCGATACGCAGCAGCCAGGCCTTGACGATGCGCACATGAGAGGCTTCCTCTTCTGCGAATTCCGATGCCAGGGCGCGTAATTCCTCGCTGGGGGCCTTGGCGGCCAACTGCTCGTAGAAGGCCTGGGCTCGTTCTTCCGCCGCCAGTGCCAGGGTCAAAGCGCGTTGCACGGGCATCAGGTAGTGCATCTCGCCGAATGGTATTGCTTCCGGGCTTTCCAGGCTGTCCCATTTGTAGTCACCAGCCGCCAGGGGTAGATCGGCGGCACCATGTTCCAGGCTCAATTCAGCGGCATGTTTGGCTTCGATCTCCGCCAGTTTGGCGAACAGATCGCCCACTTCGTCGTTGGAAGTGTTGTACATCTGATCCGCCAAATCCTGGTAGCGTTCGGCGGCTTCCTGTTCAATGGCGTAGGCATGGGCCAACAGGGTCTGTCTGTCATCGATGCTCATGGCCGGAACTCCCCATCGAAATCGACCGTCTTTGATGCATCGGGCGCAAAGGCCGGCTGATAAGGTACGCGGTCGCCACGGAACAGAATGCCGGTGTTGAAACCGTCGTCGGTCAATACCCGCCGTGCCGCCTGGGCTCTGTCGGAGGTCTCATCCACCATGGCCGGGTGCACCTGGTTCGCCCAATCCCGCTCCTCTGGCCGGAAGGTGACACAGGGACTGAGGATCTCGATCAAGGAAAAGCCGGGATGTTCTATGGCTTGCACCAGCAATTCCGCCGTGTTGACCGGGTCACCGGAGAACGAGCGGGCGACGAAGTTGGCGCCCGCGGCCAGGGCGATGACCAGGGGATGGAACGGCCTGAGGCCAGTGCCGCCCGGCACTAGGGCGCTGTCCCATTCCGGCGGTGTCGTAGGCGAGGGCTGGCCCGTGGTCATGCCGTAGACCTGATTGTCCATGACGATAT
>CAYFPL010000001.1:873514-968288 GCA_964344935.1 uncultured Rhodospirillaceae bacterium | reverse complement strand
AGGTCAGGTCCACGTTGCGACGGCAGGCGGGCGGGAAATGATTGCCACCGATGGAATAGCCATCCCCATCGCCGCCCGCCACGATGACGAGCAGGTCCGGCCGGCTCAGCTTCAGGCCTGTGGCCAATGGCAGGGCGCGGCCGTGGACACCGTGGAAGCCGTAACAGTTGGTATACGCGGGCACCCTGGAGGAACAGCCAATGCCGGAGACGACGGCGATCTCTTCCGGGGGCCGGCCAAGTTCCGCCAGTGCCTTGGTGATGGCGAGCAGGATCGAGAAATCGCCGCAGCCTGGACACCAGACCGGCTTCAGATCCGATTTGAAGTCGTTGGCGCTCAGTGGACAGGCGGCTTGGGTGCTCATGACAGCCACTCCTCTAACTTGCTGGCAATCTCGGCGGCGCTGAACGGCTTTGGTCCGGGCCGGGCATATAGATCGGCGTTTGATGGCAGTTCGAACTGCGCCTTTAGGTGTCCATAGAACTGCGCCATCTGGCTTTGTTCGACGACCATGATGCGGTCGCAGCCGGCAAGGGCCTCAGCTAGGCGCTCCGGTTGGGCCGGGCTGATCAGGCGCAAGGAAATGAGGCGGAATTTTTCGCCATCCGGGTCGACCCGGCGCAGCGCCTCCCGTACCGGCCCGGTGGTGGAGCCCCAGGTAATGATGGCGGCTTGGCCCTCGCCTTCGATCTGGGCCCAGTGGCTGCCGTAGTCGAAACCCGTAACTTTGCGCAGGCGCTTTTCCATTTGCGCATTGTGATCCGCAACGCCCGATGACGGCGTGCCGCTTTCGCTATGTTCCAGACCGTCGGCCGTGTACTGCCCACCTGCAGTGCCAGGTATGGCCATGGGTGACAAACCGGACTGTGTCACCGCATAGCGGCGATAGTCCGCTGCCGGCTCGTTTTCCACCAGGCGCCGGGTGGCAAAGGCCAATTCCGCCGGTGCCTCGACAATGCCAATGGCCTGACCGAAGGACTGATCAGAAAGCATGATCACGGGGACCTGCATGGATTCTGCAAGATGGGTGGACCATTGCGCCGTGAACAGGCAATCAGCGAGGGAGTTGGGCGCCGTCACCACATGTGGCGCGTCGCCGTGTAGGCCATAGACCGCGATGTTCAGATCGGACTGCTCCGATTTCGTCGGGATGCCCGTCGACGGGCCGCCGCGCATGACGTCGATCACCAACAAAGGAATTTCCGCCGCCACGGCGAGGCCGATGGATTCGCTCATCAAGGCCAACCCCGGCCCTGAGGTTGCGGTGAGGACGGCGGAGCCTCCAAAGGAACCGCCGATGATCATGTTGATGGAGGCCAGTTCATCCTCCGCCTGGACCAGCAGGCCGCCGGCCTGCTGCAGGCGGGGCGCCAACCATTCCAGGATTTCGGTCGCAGGCGTTATGGGATAGGCGGCGGCAAATCGGACGCCGCCCCTAAGTGCGCCATAGCCGGCGGCCTGGTTGCCGGAGATGATCCAGCGCTGTGTGTCGTTCCCGTCGGACGGCAGGCTGGAAAAATCGAAGTTTCTGGCTTCCTCAAAACCCATGTCGATCGCCGTCCGCCCATGGGACATGGCATCATCGCCCTTGTCCTTTAGCCGTTCGTCAACTAGGGCGGCGACGGTGTCACGGGGCAACCCCAGAGCGCCTGAGACCACGCCAAGAGCGACCATGTTTGGCCGTGTGCCTCGGTTGGATCGCGTTAGTTTCTTTAGGTCCACTTCGACAAGTGGCGGGTCGTGATCGGTGACCAGGGCCGGCAGGTCACTGCCGGGTATGCCGGAAACCACCAAGGTCTGGGCCGACAGTTGCAGTTCGCCGGCAAATCGTTCAGCGTTCTTCCAGTCAACCGCGAACAACAAATCCACGTTGTCGCCCTGAATTTCAATCGGGTCAGCCGATAAGGTCACAAAAGCCGCCGCTTCGCCGCCCCGGATCTGCGGGCCGAAGGATTTGGTCATCAAGCCGAAGAAACCAGCCCGTGCCGCCGCCCGCAGCAGGATTTCCGCCGCTGTCATGACACCGGCACCGCCGCTTCCGATCAGGGCGACGGTGCAGCTTTTCTTTTCGGTCATGGTCTTTTCCTCTTGACGGCTTAATTCGTATTATGGTACTTGAATACCAGTTTAGCCAGATCGAATGCTTTTTGTCAATGCCGATGGGGAATTTAGGGCAAGGCAAGAAGCACCGATGGAAGAGGAAAGGCGCAAGAATAAGGGGACGTTACAAAGTCAGGGGAACGTGACGTGGTCATGACCAAGTTTTGGGAGAAAGACCGAAATGACCGAGCAAACGACCCTGAAACAGATTGTCGATCGATGCCAGGCCCTGTTTGACGATCTGGATTTCACCGCCGTCAAGGACTGGAAGGCGGCCCACCCCGGCGCCAAGGCCATTGGCTATCTACCCATTTACGTGCCCCGCGAGATTATTCATGCCGCCGGCATGCTGCCCGTCGGCATCTTCGGCGGCGGCGATCAGTTGGAAGTGATCCACGGCGATGCCTACTATCAAAGTTATATCTGCCGTATTCCCCGCTCCACCATCGAACTGGGGCTGACCGGCCGGCTGGATTGTCTGGATGGCATGCTGTTCCCCAGCATCTGCGACGTGATCCGGAACCTCTCCGGCATGTGGCAGCTTCTGTTCCAGGACAAATACGTTAAGTACTTCGACGTGCCGCAAACCTATAGGGACGAGGTCGGCGGTGCATTCTATATCCACGAAATGCAGAGCCTGCGGGATGATCTGGCCGAATTGGCTGGGCGCCAGGTCACGGACGACGATTTGCGCAATTCAATCGCCGTCTATAACGAGAATCGCCGGGCCATCAACGAAGTCTATCAATTGCGGGCCCAGCAGCCCTGGCAGGTGCCCACCTCGGAAATTTACCTCTTGCTGCGGGCTGGCATGGTGCTGCCGGTGGAAGAGCATACCCAGATGCTGCGCGACTATGCCGCAGCCGCTGCAGCCGAAGAACGGCCCAAGCGGGACAATTGCCGCGTGGTGGTCAACGGCGTCTTCTGCGAACAACCGCCCCTGGGTCTGATCCGTTCCCTGGAAATGGCAGGCTGCTACGTGGTGGACGACGACTTCCTGTTGGTCACACGTTGGCTGATCGACGATGTGCCGACGGACGGCGACCCGCTGGACAATCTGTCCAAAGCCTTCCTGCACCATTCCGCCGCTACCTCGGCCAAGTTCGAGCCTAAGAAGGCGGACAAGGGAAAGTTCCTGATCAACCAGGTTCGCAAGTCTGGGGCCGAGGGCGTAATCTTCGCGGCGCCGAGCTTCTGCGACCCGGCCCTGTTGGACCGGCCCATGCTGCAAGAGGCCCTAAACCGGGACGATATCCCCTTCACCGCCTTCAAATACGCCGAGAACACCGGACAGATGCAGGCCATCCGCGAACAGGCCGGCACCTTTGCCGACAGCATCAAACTATGGAGCGCATGATGACCAAAGACGCCCCCAAGACAGCCGCCGCCAAAAAGGCCGCCCCGGAGGTGATCAAGGAACCTTCGATGCTGAAGCAGAAGGCCATGATCGACCAGAACTTCAAGCTGCTCTCCACCGCCAATGAAGAGGGCCGCAAAGTTTCCTCCACCTTTGTGCCGGGCAATCTGAACGAATTGCAGATGTGTTTCGATCTGACCTGCAATTTCCCCGAGATCAATGCCTTGCAGAACGGCATGCGCAAGAAATCCGGCCGTTTCATCATGGAGGCAGAGCGCAACGGCCAGTCCGAGGATGTCTGTACGTATGTGAAGTCGGACTTGGGCATGATCATGCAGGGCAACATCGGGCCCACCGGCGACAAACTGCCGGACCCGGACGTTCTGCTGCTCTCCTACACCGGCTGTTTCACCTTCATGAAATGGTTCGAACTGGTGCGGGAGAAATACGATTGCGAAACCATCATGCTGCACGTGCCCTATCAGGCCGACGGCAAGATCACCCAGAACATGCGGGACTATGTGGTCAAGCAGTTGAAGGAAGACGTGATCCCCACCCTGGAGCGGGTCAGCGGCGTCAAGTTTGATATCGACCGCCTGCGGGAATATCTGCGCCAGTCCGCCAAGGCCGAGGAAAACCTGGTCTGGATCCTGCAATCGGCCAAGAACAAGCCATCGCCCATCGACGCCTTCTTTGGCGGCGTCTATTACATCGGCCCCATTTTCACTGCCTTCCGCGGTACCGAGGCGGCGACCGAGTATTATGAGACCCTACGCGGCGAGATCGAGCAACGGGTGGCTGACGGCCTCGGTCCCGTGACGCCGGAGGGCGATTTCGGAGACGAGCGCTTCCGCCTGGTGGTCGAGGGCACGCCCAACTACACCAACTTCCGTGAATTCTGGAAGATGTTCTATGACGAGGGCGCCGTCGTCGTCGCCTCCACCTATACCAAGGTGGGCGGTGTCTATGACTTCGGTTTCCGCCACGACCCGGACCATCCCATAGAGTCATTGGCCGACTATTGCCTCGGTTGTTACACCAACCTCTCGCTGCCGGCGCGCATCCGCATGCTGACCAGTTATATCGAGGACTACGAGGCGGACGGCCTGCTGATCAACTCGGTGAAGAGCTGCAACAGCTTCTCGGCCGGCCAGCTATTGATGCTGCGGGAAATCGAAAAGCGCACCGGCAAACCGGGAGCTTTCATCGAAACCGACCTGGTGGACCCGCGCTATTTCTCGGCCGCCAACGTGAAGAACCGCATGGAAAGTTATTTCCAGATGCTGCAGCAAAAGAACGCCAACCAGGCAGCCTAGGGAGACAGAAAATGGATTGCTTTATCGGTATCGACCTGGGCTCCACCACCACCAAGGCGGTGGTGATGGATGGGAACCAGCAGGTTCTGGGCCGGGGCATCACCAATTCCCGATCCAACTATGACGTAGCCGCGGAAGTGGCGAAACAGGAGGCCCTTCTGAACGCCCGCTTCCATCTGTTCCGGCAAAGCCTGGACGGCGTCGACGCCCTGGATGGACGGTTGGACGATTTCCTGGATCAGTTAGTTCGGGACTTCCGCTTGGAACAGTTCCTGGAGCAGTTGGCGGATCTGGAACGGACCTGCGTCGCCAATGCTGACGCCGACCGTTTCGGTGATCAGACCGAGGCCTTGCACGAGGCCTTGGCGGAAGTCTTCCGCCGCCTGACGGACGAGGCGCCGCAACAATTCGCGCCCGGCGCCCAGCGGAAGTCGGATTTCTTCCGCGATATCGCCGGTTCCCGTTATCTCGCGGTGGGCGAGGCGGTGGCCGGCGAAAGTGGCATCTCCTTCGATCATGTGCTGAACGTTTATGACCGTTCCATCATCGATGTGGAGAACCGCATCTCGGAAGAAAGCCTGTCCGCCAAGCTGTTACGGGCCTTGGATCGCACCTTCGAGGCCTTCGATGATCTGGCCGCGGCCGAGGACGCGGTGCATGCTCCGGTGCGCGCCGTGCTGGATACGGATATGGAGGAAACCTATGTCATCGGTACCGGCTATGGCCGGGCCCGGCTGCCCTTCTCCAAAGACCATATCCGCTCGGAAATCCTCTGCCATGGCCTGGGCGCCCATGTGATGTATCCCGATACTTCAACGGTTCTGGACATTGGCGGCCAGGATACCAAGGCGATCCAAGTGGACCCGGCTGGCATCGTGGAAAACTTCCAAATGAACGATCGTTGCGCCGCCGGTTGTGGCCGTTACCTGGGCTATATCGCCGATGAAATGAACCTTGGTCTGCACGAGCTGGGTCCGCTGGCGTTGAAATCCACCCGCAACGTGCGCATCAACTCCACCTGCACCGTGTTCGCGGGCGCCGAGTTGCGGGATCGGTTGTCCCTGGGCGAGGCGCGGGAGGATATTTTGGCCGGCCTGCACCGGGCCATCATTTTGCGCGCCATGTCGATCCTGTCGCGTTCGGGCGGCATTCGCGATCAATTCACCTTCACCGGCGGCGTCGCCAATAATGGCGCCGCGGTCAAGGCCCTGAAGCAATTGATCAAAGAAAACTACGGCGAGTTGACCATCAACATCGACCCCGACTCCATCTACACCGGCGCCCTGGGTGCCGCCACATTCGCCCACCGGGCCGTGGAAGATGGTGCCGTTGCGGTCAGGGAGCACTGAGATGGAAGAAAAACAAATTACAGCTGGTATCGATATCGGCACGGGCGCGGTTAAGGCCGTATTGTTCGAAAGCGAGGCAGGCGCAAACCCGAATTGGCTGGCCAAGCGTCTTGAGCGCATCCGCCGCCGCGATCCGCTCGATCTCGCCAGGCAGTGTTTCGATGACATGCTGGCGGAGGTCGGCCTGGATGAAGATGACGTGCACTACGTCGCTACCACCGGCGAGGGCGAAAACGTCGACTTCCGCACCGGCCATTTCTATTCCATGACCACGCACGCCCGGGGCGCGATCTACCTCCAACCCGAAACACGGGCCGCCATGGACGTGGGGGCCTTGCATGGCCGGGCCATTCGGGTGGATGAACGGGGCAAGGTGCTGACCTACAAAATGACCTCGCAATGCGCCTCCGGCTCAGGACAGTTCTTAGAGAATATCGCCCGCTACCTTGGCGTGGCGTTGGACGAAGTGGGGGAATTGTCACAACAGGCGGATGACCCCGAGGCTGTCAGCTCGATCTGCGCCGTGCTGGCGGAGACGGACGTCATCAACATGGTCAGCCGGGGGATCTCGACCCAGAACATTCTCAAGGGCATCCACACATCTATGGCCGACCGCCTGGTAAAACTGTTGAAGTCGACCAAGGCTGACGACGGCGTGGTTCTGGTTACCGGCGGTCTAGCCAACGATAGCGGCTTGGTCGCCACCATGAAGGAACGGATGGAGGCGCAGAAGATGGCGGATCTGGACCTGCAATCCCATCCCGATTCCATCCACGCCGGTGCCATCGGCGCGGCCCTATGGGGCGCCTTCCGCCACCAGAAACTGGCCGAGCTGGAATCATTGGCAGTCGCATCATAGAGGAGACAACCATGGCCCTGCTGATCAACGAAACCTGCACCGGATGCGACGCCTGCGAACCGGTCTGTCCCAATGAGGCCATTACAGCAGGCGATCCCATCTATGTTATCGACGCCTTCAAATGCACAGAATGCGTCGGCCATGAGGATGAGCCTCAATGCCGCCTGGTTTGTCCGGTCATGAACTGCATTGAACAGAACCCGGATTTCGTCGAAACCGAAGACGAATTGATGGCCAAGTTCGAAATGCTGGACAACTAGAGCCAGGATATGGCCGCCGACGTCACCGCGCCCCATTGGCAGGACACGGACGGTTGGCATATCGACGTGCGCGGCCTGGGCCCGCCCCATCCCATGGTGCAGATCCTGGCGCTATTGGAAAAGCTGGCGGCGGAGGACGGCATGGGTGACGTTATCGTGCACCACGACCGAGAACCTATTTACCTTTACCCGGAGCTCGCCGAACGAGACTGGAACCACGAGGTCGTTCCAGGCGAGGTTGGCGAGGTGCGCTTGCGCCTGTGGCCAGATGAAGCGTCATGACAGCCGGCGCGACGACATTCTTGGGCAGCGCGTCAGAACGGTTGCTGCCGCCCGAACTGGTCTTCCGCTTTTTTCAGACGGCAGTGTTGTTTCATCTGGCGGCCTGGATCCTGTTGGCCGTCCATGGCGACGAGATCACTTATTTCCGCGGCGGCGGCGGGCCGGTGCTGGCAGCGCTGCATCTCTTTACCTTGGGTGTGTTCGCGATGACCGCCATGGGCGCAAGCCTACAGTTACTGCCCGTCGCTACTCTTCAGGGATTTGCCGCACCTTGGATCATCCATGTCCTGTGGTGGTTGATGACTGGCGGCACCCTTTGCTTGGCTGTGGGAATGTACGCCGATTGGATTGACACCAAGGCATTTGGCGGACTTGGCGTCACGTCGGCGATCGTGCTCTACCTACTCCTCCTGGCTGGAAACTTGCGCAGCGGCGGGGCCATGACCGTCGTCAGGGCCCATGGTTGGACGGCAGGGGCGTGCCTGTTCGGCGTCTTGGCCCTGGGACTGGCCTTGCTGGTAAATCAGCGGATCGGCTGGATGGAAAACGGAGCCAGGGCCGGAGTCAGCCACATGTTGCTGGCCACCTATGGATTTATGGGTTTTCTTGCCATGGGTTTCTCTTACGTGTTGGTGCCCATGTTCGCGCTGGCGCCGCCGCCGTCTGACAGATGGGCTGCGGCGACCTTGGCGGTTGCGGTCATCGCCCTGGTTTTGGGTGTGACCGGTACTTGGTTCGGGCGTGATGCATGGGCTGCCGCTGGAGCTGTACTGGGTTTAGTGGCGGCGGTGGGCCATCTCACCTTGATGCTCCATACCTTGCGCCAACGCATGCGCAAACGGCTTGGTCCGGCCTTCATGCTGATTGTACTGTCGTGGGGCCTGCTCCCACTAAGCCTGCTATTGGGGATGGCCTGGGCCATGGACTGGGCTGCCGACTGGGCCGCGGCTCTATTCACGTTGTCGTTGTTCGCCTGGCTGCTCAGCCTGCTACTTGCTGTCCTCCAAAGGATCGTGCCGTTTCTTGCGTCCATGCATGCGGCCACCAGTTTGAAACGGCGTCCACCAACGGTGACGGCGTTAACATCGCAAAAACCGCTCACCGTGCACACCTGTTGCCATTGCGGCGCTATCTCCCTTTTGTCTTTGGGAATTCTCGCTGACTTGCCGTTGCTCTGCCAACTGGGTGCCGCTATCGGAATCATCGGCGCATTGGCATTCGCCTGGTTCTTTTATTTCGCCCTGATCAAGTTCCGCATGGCCATTTCCGCGCCAGTCTCGTGAATCAATGTCAAAAGAAGGCGACGAGTTATGTATTACGACAGCCAGATCGCGCAGTTGCTTCATGAGGAGCATCAACGCACCATCGATCTGATGAACAGGTTGGAGGAAGTCACCACCGGCCGTGGCGCCAAGACCCCGCCGGGCGCAGACGACGCTACGGCGATTTCCTTGCTTGCAGATCTTCATGCCGAGCTGGAGGCGACCACCGAGCATCATTTTGCGTTCGAGGAAGAGAACATTTTTCCCGTCCTCGTCGCGGCCGGCGACACCGGCATCCCAGAGATTCTGGGCAGAGAGCATGAATTGCTGCGCGAACTATCCGGCCAGCTTCTGCCCTTGGTGGACAATGCGCGGGACGGCGGCATGTCCAATGGTGATTGGGACGAGTTCCGTCAACTGGCACTGGAATTGGTGGAAGTACAGATCTCTCACATCCAGAAAGAAGAGATGGGGCTGCTGCCTGCCTTAAGCCACCTGTTTGAGCCGGAGGAAGAAAGTGAGTTGGTGATGCGCTACGCCGAAACTTAGCCGTGCGGCAGGATACCGGGCGCCAGAAGGGTATGTCTCGGTTTCAAGCTACATCCGCAGCATGCGGGCGCCGGATTTGGCGCGGTTGCCGTCGCATAAGCTGACCAATTGAGCGCGCCGTGAATGCCGCGAATTGATCGGAGCCAAGGGCGAGCCAGGCCCTTTTGTGGGTGGCAACGACTGTGCAGGGCCGTCTTTGGCCGTCTGCGTCAACGTGGCGCAAAAGACCGCCTGATCCCAACTTCGATATCTTTGTCAGCAGAGCAGCGAAGCGTTCGGCAATCACGCCGTCCTGGGCTAGGGCGCGGGTTTCGGTCGAACTGCTAAATTCTCTAGATATTCGGCTTGATGCGGTGGAGATATAGGCGGTCAAACTCCGCAAGGAATTCTTCATGTCCCGCCAGTGCTTCGCGGACACCAGCGACAGCGCGGCGGCGGGTTGCCGCCAGACCGACAGCCGGGCGCCGGCAAGGAATTGCGGTGTAAGTTCCTGGCGCTCAGCTGGTTCCAGCACGGGCCAGAACAACATCGCGTAATCCAACTGACGCCAGATCAATTGGGCATAGAACGGTGATTGGGAAACGGACTGGAAAAACGTGGCCACGGCGCCGCTCTCCAATCCGCCGGCGACGTTTTTTTGCAGTACGGACAGATGGGTCATGCGCAGCCAGCCGAAAGCATTGGCAGGCGATCGGGCGAGCGACATGTCCTGATATCTGGCGCTGGCGGCAAGCCATGCCCCGCCGGTTGAATTGTCTAAATTGCCCTCGGTGGCTTGATGCAGGTTGACAAGGGCCAGGTCATTGAGGGCACGACTTTCCACCCGCATGTTCAGGCTGGAGATCAATGCCCCCTCCGCCCGGTTGAGCTGGGCCTGGTCTACCGCCTTGCCGTTGGAGAGTCGGTCCAGCACCGCATTTGCCGGTAGACGATGGCCGGCGGCCAGGAAACGGGGCGACGCGGCGTAAATGAGGCCGATGCCCAGGATAAGAATCAAAATTGCTTGAAGTCTGGCGCCGTGGAAGGCTGGACGGTGGTGATGGTGGTGGTGATAGGGGTCGTCAGCTTGAGTAGTATTTTGAATAAGTTCCATAGGTGTCGCCATGTCCACCGTAATTGTAGCCCGAATGCCGGCGGACATCCACCTGCGTCAGCACCACGCCGGCAACGTCGGCGCGGGATTCCAATAGATTACGAATGCCAACCTTGGCGGCTGCGCGATTGGTCTCGCCCCAGCGTACGGCATATACGCACTTGTCCATGTGCTTCGAGATAACCAGCGCGTCCGAGATGGCCAATACAGGCGGCGTGTCGAAAAGCACCAGGTCATAACCTTGGGTCAAACGTTCGATCAAACGGTCCATGCGTTCGGAGTTCAATAGATCCGTCGGGTTCGGCGCGATGTGGCCAGCGGTAATGAAGTGCATGCCCGATTGGTCGTCGATCTCGATGATCTCCTCCAATTCCGCCGTGCCTTCCAGATATTCGGCGAGGCCCCGCAGATTGGGGATGTCCAGTTCCTCATGCACGGACGGCAGGCGCATGTCGCAATCCACGACGATCACCCGTTGCCCGGCCTTGCCGGCGGACCTGCCAAGGGTCAAGGTCAGGGATGTCTTGCCTTCGCCGGGCACGGACGAGGTCACAAGAATGGACTTCGGTGACGGCCGGCTGGAGAGCATGATCGATGTGCGTATACTTCGTATAGACTCCGCGAATAGGGAGTTGGGTTTCTCCAATACGGCATCCTGGGGCCGCAGATGGCGCATCGCGAAGCCTTGCAGTTTCGGCATCACCCCTAGTGGCGGCATTCCCGTGAACTCTTCAATCTGAGGCAGGCTGCGGAAGCCGCTGTCCAGATGCTCCAGGATAAAGACCAACACAATGCCGGCCACGGTCGATGCCATGAGGGCGACGAACACGATCAGTTTCTTGCGCGGATAGGATGGCCGCAGCGGCGGCACTGCGGGCGAAATCAACCGCGCGTCGGCTTGCTGCGTCGCATCGTCCTGCACGTCCGTTTCCTTGAAACGGGTCAGGATCGCCTGATAGATGGAATCGTTTGCCTCCACCTCCGCTTCCAGGGCCCGAAGGGTAACGACGCTCTCGTTCTGCTTATGGATTGCGGCTTTCAGCTTCTCGATTTCTTCGGCCGTAGTCTGCTCGCGAATTGCGGCGATCTCCAGCTCATTGCCGAGGCTCGACGTGATTTTCTCCACCTCGCGGTTGATCTTCTTCCGCAGGTCCTCCAGCTCGGATTCCTTGAGAATGAGCCGAGGGTGCTGGCCACGTAATTGCGTCTTCAATTCGGACAACTGCCGGATAACTTCGGTTTCCTGTTCCCGCAGCTTTTGAATCAGGGGCGAATCCAGCACGGTCGCCGCTGATTCCGTGCCACCCTCGGATTCGAGCAGCTTCTGGATTTGTTTAAAGCGTGCATCCGCTTCCGCCCGTGCGCTGCGTGCCCGCACCAAGTCGATATTCAATTGCGCCAATTGCTGCACCAGGACGCTGGATTGGCCTTCCGTATCGATGAAACCCATGCTGCGGCGGTGCGCTTCGAGCGCGGTCTGGGAGGCTTCCAACCGTTGGCGCAGTTCCGCACTCTGCTGGTTCAACCAATCCGTTGCCCGCGCATTGGCCGCGAATTTTCGCAGCACGGTCTCGTTAATGTAGACCTCGGCCAGAGCGTTGGCCGCCTCCGCTGCGAAATCCGGATCCGATGAGACATAAGTGACTTCAAGGACCCGCGACCGTTCAGAAGAATCTACATCGACACCCGAAAGGAAAGACTCGATGACGTCCTCACGGAAGAACGCCGCCATCTCCTCCCTGGTGTACTCTTCTTCCTCGCCCTGGCTTGCGTCGGTCTCACCGCGCAATTCGTCGCGCACCCAATCGGGGATCAGGCTACGCGCGAAATCCTTGACGAAGCCGCGGATATCAATGCGGTCCATGAGCCCCTTGGGCTTGGGCTCAGCCAGCGAGGAATTGAACAGGGGGTGGTTCACCAGATCCAGTTCGTCGACCACTTTGCCGGCCAGGCCGCGCGACATCAGCACCGCCGCTTCCGTCCGGTTGGTGTAGCGGTCAAGACGGCCGCCGCTCAATACTTGGCTGAATTCGAGGGTGCGTTCCCTTTGCCGTTCGACGACCAATTGCGCTTCGGCGATGTATAATGGCGTCGCTTGCATCACGCTTAAAACGGCAAATGTGGTAACGATGAAGGCCGTGGCAATGATGATCATCTTGCGCCGCCACAGCGTATGCATGACCTTGCCGAGATCGAAGGCCGGCTCGCCCTGCCCCATTGACATCGCGTCGAATGCCGGCGGAGGGGCAACCTCCCGGTCATAATCGTCGCGATCAGGCAACGGCATGTAGCTCAAATTCGACACTAGCCTAAGGTCTCGGTCATGGTTTCGTTAACGGCGCAAACTCAATGATACTAACAAACGAATTATCCATAATATGTTAACTTTAAGACTCTTATCTAACATATTCAAATAAAAAGCATTCATAAGTTTTTGACCAGGTTACGCTGGGTGCCCTAGAACCCAAACGCCGAATTGCCAGACGGCCACTTCCCAGAGCCCGACCCGGCAACCCAAAAACCAGATACACAGAAAAGGCATGCATAATCCATGCCAATAATTCTAACGATAGATTCGTTAGTTTTCGGTAAATCGCCGTCTGTCAGGCGTTAACCATGTTTCAATTTGGGATTATGCCATGTTTTGAAGCGGGACAACAAGGGTTTTGCGTTCCAAACCTCAAAATAGCCGGCGCACGACTTCAATGGTGTCGCCGGGATGAACCGGGGTGTTCAAATCCGCTTTGTAGCGAACAGGGTTTCCATCACGGTCGTCCCGGATTAACAGCACCGGATCATGCTTGGCCCGTCGTGTATAACCTTCCGCCATGGCAATGGCCTTACGCACATTGATGCCGACCACGTAGTCGTATTTACCTGACTTGTTGACCTCGCCCAGAATGAAGAAGGGCCGGTAGTTCAAAACTTCGACCGAGACCTTGGGGTCGACGACGAAATCCTTGTCCAGCTTGCTGGCCAGATGATCTTGCAATTCCGTCACCGTAAAGGCTGCGGCTCGAACCTGGCCGACCAGGGGCATGGCGATGGTGCCGTCGGCGCCGACGTTGATCTCACCCGACAGGTCGTCGTGGCCGAAAACCTTGACGCTGATCTTGTCGCCTGGGCCCAACAGATAATCGGATAGCTGCGCCTGGGCCTGTTTTGACGATAGAGACGCCGAAAAAGCAAAGACGACGAAGACAAGGCACAACCGAACCCAGCGCGCTGTCATTAGGTATGGAGCATATGTTGGCGGCGGCATGGTCATGACCTTTTCCTATAACTCAACCCCGGCCCGCAGCCTAAATGAGTTACTGTCAAAATCGCTCCCGTCCTCGGTTGAATTCTTATGGCTAAATTCGTAGCGGCCTTCGAAATAGATGTTTTCATTCATCAGGTAACGCACTTCAAACAAGAACCCAGACAAATCCTCCTCACGTTCCTGGCCCGGCAAGGTTTCAAAATCAGAATGTGAGAACGAGACCACTCCCTTCAAAATCAAATTTTCCAAAGGATCCCAAGCCAAGCTCAAGACAAATCCATCTTCAATTGCTATAGGTGAATCGGTGCTTTGGGCAACCCTGGGGGTTCTGCCAAACGTAAAATCGAGAGTCATCAGGGAGGTGATATTCCAAAGCAACCTGCCTTCATAGGCGAAACCGAAAAATTCGTCTTGTCCGCTCTGCTCAAAGTCATGGCCACTGACGCCAACGCCAACTTCCAGAAAACTAACGGCACTGCGGTCAATGGTCAGACCGCCTAGCAATGTCCAACCTTCGTTGTCACGGACCAGTCCGTTGTCATCGAAAGATTGACGGTAGTCGAACAATTCATATCTGGGTTGGACCCAGACTGTGGTGCCGGTAGTGAATTCATAGCCCTGGCGGAACAGATAGGCGTGGCGCTGCAGGTCGAGAAAATCCCGCTCTATTGGACCGTTGTCTTCGGCGTCCGTCCAGGTGCCTTCATATAGGAGCCGTGTGGAGTATTTGTCCGACTTATACTGCCAGGTAATGCTGGCATCGATATTCCCATCCACCGCCGGTTCTGGCCCTTCCAGAGCATCGTCAGTAGAACCACGCGCAACATGTGACAGAGTGTATCCAAGAAAGAGTTCGAGTACCGTATTTTCATCGACGTCAATGAGAGGTGCGATGGTGATAAAATAATCAGAATAATCCTCGTCGGAGAATTCTTCATTCTTGCCGAACTCGGCGCCCATTTCCAACTCTAGGCCGTGATTCAACCAGTCAGATGCGATTTTTAGTTCTGGCCGAAAGACATATATCCGATCACTGTCTTCATCATCCTGCGTACGGAATATGTTGTCGTCGAATTCGACGTCCACTTCAAATTTGGGCCGCAGCAGAAAGCTATCCAAACCGCCATCTCGAAACGACGTAAAACTGCGTTTTGGATCTTCCCCAGGGCGAAGCTTCTCTATGCCTTTTCCTGCAGGAGATTTATCGGCGTACGGATACTCGTCAGAAGAGAAAAGTTGCCCGAAGCGGATGCCATGGGGCCGGTACTCTTGTCTGGGTTGCTGCTCTACGGATTCCTGGATAGCTTGGGCCTCGGCCGAGAAGTCTTCCGCCGTGGGTATGATCGCCTGCGCAAAGGCAGAATTTACCGGCCCACAACAGGTTGCAAAGGCAATAATTGCCGCGCCGATAGCCCGCGCATGCTGCAACTCAGTTTGGCGAGGCTTGAGACGTTGGCTCACTGGCGGGTGCGATATCCAGAGCTTGCGCGATTTGCTCCGGCCCTGCGGCGGTGGCGATTTCAGACAAGACGGCGCCAACCTGCGCATCGATATTCGAATTCGCCTCGGCCAGGCGTTCAGTCTCATTCTGATAATAATCCCCTACCTCTTCGCCAAGGTCTAAATTGCTCGGTTCGTCGACCGGTTCTACGATGATAGCGGTCAGGTACGTTGATTGCCCTTCCAAACTATCAAGATCGACGACCAATTTACCATCCTGGACTTCAACCTCAACAATGACCATGCCGCCGGTATTCCCACCTTCACTCTCAGGTTGGGCAACTTCTTCACCGGCAACCGGATCAGTGGGCGCTGCTGGTACGGTCTCATCAGCGGGTGCGGCGGCATCGGCAGGTCCGGCCGCATCCGCAGGTCCGGCGGCATCGGCGGGTCCGGCGGGCGCTGCGGGCGCAGCCGGCCCGGCGGTCGCAGGCGCGCCGGGCGTTGCCGGCGCTGCCGGCGCCACGGGTGTGGGTGGTGCGCTGGCGACCTCTGCCGCCGCGGCTGTCACTTCCTCTGGCTCAGGTTCGGGGCCGAGTGCGGTTGACAGTGCTCTCACTTCCGGTGGCGGTGGGGGATTGGCTCTGGGTTTGCTGGGGCGGCGGCCCTTGCGCACCCTGGTGGAGAAACCGGAATTGACCCGCGTCGTGCGCCCCCTGGCCCGGACCACAGCCGCGCCATGGGTAACGGTCGTGGTCGTGGTGCCGTCCTGTTCGACGGAAATTTCCAGTACCGTGCCTCTGATGCCGATGGTCGCCGTCGGGGTGCGGATGGCGTAGCGGTCCTTCGCCAGATTACCAGTAACGAACCGCATCAGGCCCTTTGTCACGGTCAAGGAAACCTGAGATTTCCCAGCATCTTCGGGGTCAAAGACGAACTTGTCCAGGGTCACGGAGGAGCTCGAACCCAGCGCCAGAACCGTGTTGTCCTGGAATATCAGGCGTGCCGCACTGTTGGGGCCCGTGGATATTACTTCATTGCTGTAGACCGCGTCCTTGAAGACCAGCTTTCGCGTCGTTTCCTGGATGGTGCCGTTAACTTGGGAAACGATCTTGTGCGCAATGCCAACCGCCTTTCTCAATTCAGGCTCGGCATCCGGCGCTGCGCCGGCGGCACCGCCCTGGTCTCGGCGTCGGTTGACGGGCCTCGCCCCCAGTCTTGCGTCGGAGGACTTGCCGTCGCCGACTTCCACCTTCTCGCCGGACAAAACGCCGGTGGTCAGCCAATCCTTCGGTTTGTTCTGCGCGATGCCGACTTTTTGGCCGTTGATCCTCAAACCCTTGCCGAGGGGGTTCTCGAATTTCTTGCCGATGCCCAAATTGTCGGTCATCAGGACAATTCGGTACTTGCCATTCGGCATATCGGTCTCGAATTTTTCCACATTGGCGATGCCGTCCGCCGTCAGCCCGTCATTTGACGGCCTGCGCAGGGCCCGCCGGTTGGCGCCCTTCAACCGCTTATCTTTGGCCGTTATGTGCTGAAAATTCGGCATAACCTTCGAATCGGGCGGGCCGAAGTCGAAGCCGACGGATCGCTCAGACAGCTTGAAATTATCGAGGACCCTGACCTTGGCGATCGGTTTCGAGAACAGGGCCTGCCGCGAAGCATCCGAAATTGACGTAATAGCATCCTGCAGGGCGCCCGGGTCTTCGGCAATTTCAGACTTCGCCAGTGCGTTGATCAACTGGGCCGAACGCCTTTCCATGGCGCCTTTACGCCCGGCCGCCTGGGCCAAATACAGTTGCAGCGTCTCCAAACCCTTAGCATCGCCGGCGATGGCACCATCCAGGGCCTGTTTCTGCGTAATATCCTGTGCGGCCGCATCATTCGCTGAGACAAGGCTCAAGGCCAGGGCAAGCCCCAAGAAAACCGCAATACGCAATCCGCGAAAGGGAAACTTTGTCATGAAAGGCTCCTACCAACGCACAGTGGCCGATGTCTTTCGACCTTGCAACAAACTCCGCAATCTTGCGTCCGTGCCCGGTGATTATATATGGTCGTTTGCGTCATTATCGTCAATGCCGCCATAGTGACGTAAGTCACCATAAATATGCAAAAATAATGCCAATGAAACTATCTTTGGCGAAGTCGTTGGGATCAATTCGATGCTCCGTTGCCGGCCGCAAAAACCACGGCTTCTGCATGTTTCAAATTGAAACAAAACGTCAGGCATTGTACCAGGTTTTGGCTTGATGGCGTCACAATTTTGGCCGCATTTGCTTGGCGGATTGGACGGTGAGCATGTTGTCATTGCCGAAAACCAACTGGAGGCATTGATCGATCTGATCGGGGCTGCCTTGGTACGCCGTCTGCTGCCAGGCGAGGGCGTGGACATTTCGGATTTGGAAGCCCAGCAGAGCCGCCTCTCGAACCGGTTCCGCCGTGCCAGCGGATTGCGATGGACCCGATTTGCCGAGGCTGGTGGCACCCCGGTTGTTTGCCTGAAGGGGATGGCGGCGGCGCATCTCTACTATGATGACGCGGATCTGCGTACCATGTCGGACGCGGATTTGTTGGTCATGGCGGCTGATCGGGATCGTCTGGTAACTCATTTTCGTGATGGCGGATTGGAATTCCTGCCCGTGGAAGCCCGCTCGCCCTGGGGGCCGATTTCCGATGCCTCCATGCTGCCCCTAACCGATCCCGAGGGTGCCGCAAACGTCGATCTGCACATCCACCCCGACGCCTGGCCGCTCCATCTAGGGCTCTCTACGGAGGATGTTTTTGCCGCCGCTCGCACCATTGATCCCGGAGACGGGGAAGGCCGCCCCTTCCGTGTGCCCAGTGCCACGCATATGCTGTTGCTTTCGGCCTCACATGCCGCCCGTGACCTGTTCGGGCCGTCCACGGTCAAATCCCTGATCGATGTCAATCTATTGCTTCATCAGGAGGGTGACAAAGTCGATTGGGACGAATTCGAGCGGCGGATCAGGCTGGGCCGCGTGGGCAAGCCGGTTCGGGCCTTTCTCGGTATTTTGGCCCGATTAGGCGCAAATATGCGGCATGTGCCCGAGGCGTTGCGCCGGGGCCTCGGTTCTGGACGATGGGGCGGCGCCGAGTTCATGCGCGCCCTGGCGGATTATGAAGCCCTTTTCCCATGCGATATGTCCATGTTGGCCAGGGCCCGCAGGGAGCTTCTGCTTTGCGCCGAGCCGGGGGTCGCCATGCGCCGAAACGGCCAACGTCTGTTGGGTATGCTGCGCCTTGGTTGAGCATGCCTTGGCCCCCTCGTCGGGCTTCGCTATGGTGCCTTCGACATGAATGCCGAACCCGATATAGCGGCGATGGCGGCGGCTGTGGGCGCCGGAGAGCGACGCGCCCTGGCCAGAGCCATTACCTTGGTCGAATCTACACGCAGCGATCACAGGGCCCAGGCCGAAGCCCTGCTGGCGGCCCTACCCATGCCGCGATCGCCGTCCATACGCCTTGGCATTACTGGCGCGCCGGGCGTTGGCAAGTCCACCTTCATCGAAGCTTTGGGACGCCATTTGACCGCCCAGGGTCGCCGGGTCGCGGTTCTTGCCGTCGACCCCTCGTCGGCGCGCACCGGCGGTTCAATCCTGGGTGACAAGACGCGCATGGCGGCATTGTCCCGCGATCCCAACGCCTTTATCCGGCCGACGCCTGCCGGTGGTTCCCTCGGCGGCGTGGCCCGGCGAACACGGGAAGCAATGACCCTGGTGGAGGCGGCCCGCTATGACGTAACCATTGTCGAGACCGTGGGCGTAGGGCAATCCGAATACGCTGTGGCGGACATGGTGGATATGTTCCTTTTGTTGGTGTCCCCAGGCGGCGGCGATGAATTGCAGGGCATCAAACGGGGCATCATGGAGTTGGCGGACTTGCTGGTCGTGAACAAGGCAGATGGCGACCTAGCCGCACAGGCCAATAATGCTGCTGCCGATTACCGCAACGCCCTCAACCTGATGCGGCCGCGGCAGCCGTGGTGGCATGTGGAAGTCCTTCTGGCTTCCGCCCTGGAGGGCACGGGCCTGGCGGAAATCTGGCAAGTGGTGGAGGAATTCCATGACAAACGTGAGGCACATGAAAGCGGTGCCGAACTTCGTGCCGCCCAGGCCCGGCGTTGGCTGTGGGAGGAAATCCAGGAGGATCTCGTAGTTGAATTGAAGTCTGACAAGAGGTTGGCGCCGCTGATCACAGAGCTTGAAAACCAGGTCGGGCATGGCAAAACCACGCCGTCAGCCGCCGCCAGAAGGATATTGTCGGCGTTTTTGAAGCGGCAAGATTAGTCTGAATTCCGGCGCCTATTTTAGGGCGGCGATATTTTTGTCTCTCTACGTCATTGCACTTGACGTTGGAGGCCGGTTTGCCTAAAAAACGCCGCTCTGTCGGCATTTCCGCCGCCGGAATCTAAGGAAAGATCTAGTCATGGCGCGGCGCTGCGAACTAAGTGGTAAAGGTGTGTTGACGGGTAACAACGTCTCTCATGCCCACAACAAGACCCGACGGCGGTACCTGCCGAATGTGCAGGAAATGGCCTTGCATTCGGATACCCTGGGCCGGGCTGTGCGTCTAAAGATCTGTGTTAGCGCCTTGCGCACGGTCGAGAAAAAGGGCGGCCTGGACGCCTATCTGAGCGACGCCAAGGACAGCCAGCTATCGCTCAAAGCCCGGCGCATTAAGCGCGCCGTTGCCAAGGCCAGCGAAGCGGCCGCCTAGGCGCGCCACCATTTCTATCTAGTTCGGCATGTGAAACTGCAGCAGCAGGGTGCGCTGCAGCGGATTAAAATTGTCATCCGACAGCATGTATACCTGCCAGCCTCCCGTCGGGTCGGGGTGGATGGCCAGACCCTCGAAGCCGTCCACCGTCAAGGGCGGCGCAAGCAGGGCCAACTCCACATCCAGCATGCGTGAACCGGGCTTGATCTGGCGGCTGGGGATCTGCGACAGCCGCATAGCCGCTCCGCCCGATACCGTATAGCGTCTTTGCAGCAACAGCACATCACCGTTGGGCAACGCAGCCAAATCCGAGGGCCGGAATAGACCAAAGCCCGGCCAGTAGATTTTGCCCAGGCTCTTGCCTTCACGATCAAGAAGCCAGCCAACGTAATCGCCTTTGCCTTTGCCGTCCGTGCGCAGTTTCTCGGTCATCAACAGGATGCGTCCGTCCGGCAGAGGCGTGATAGCCTCCAGGCCGCCATTGCGGGGCGCATCCTCCATGCCCGGCGGAAGGCTGAATGGCGTGGGCTTCCCGCGCAGAGTTTTGTAGCGAAGGATTCTGTGTCGGACTTCGAAACTGACCAGATAGCTGCCGTCGGACAGACGCTCGATCGCCTCTGTATCCTGGTCGCGTTTGTCGGGCCTCTGGCTCAAATGGTTTCCGTCCACATCGCGCAGGCGATGTAGGCGGCCATCGTCAAGCCCGACCAGCCGGCCTTTTCTGTCATGACGCAACGTGGCGCGAAACAGATCGCCCTGATCGGTGACGGAGATGATGCCGGTGCCATCCTTCGTTAGGCTCAGTCCCGAAAGACCACCCAGATCGACGCCCCGGCTGGTAATCTCCAAACCGCCCCGGAAACTGAGAACGCCTAGGTTCGTTTGGTTTGGTTTCTCGGGATTGAGGTGGATTTCCTGCGTCTCCACTACCAGCGGTCCTGCCTTGACCTCCAACATGTTGGCCAATCCGCAGCCCGCCAGAACGGGAGCCATCGCGGCCCCAAGAATGGCGAAGAAATTCAGCCGGCCGGACATGGCGCAGCGCGGTCAGGCCACCCGGCGGATGTTGCGGTGGCTGCGCTCGGCTTCTTCCTCGAACAGCTCCGCTAGTTTGTCCATCATAGCGCCACCCAATTGCTCGGCATCGACGATGGTCACGGCGCGCTGATAGTAACGGGTAACATCATGGCCGATGCCGATGGCAATCAGCTCTACGGGAGATTGTTCCTCGATCCAGGCAATGGCAGCGCGCAGGTGCTTTTCCAGATAGTTGCCGGCATTCACGGAAAGAGTGGAATCGTCCACAGGCGCGCCGTCCGAGATGACCATCAGGATCCGCCGTTGTTCCGGCCGGTAAACGAGGCGGTTATGGGCCCAGATTAAGGCTTCGCCGTCGATGTTTTCCTTCAGCAGGCCTTCTCGCATCATCAGGCCCAGGCCGCGCCTAGCCCGTCGCCACGGCGCATCCGCCGACTTATAGACAATGTGGCGTAAATCGTTGAGGCGCCCCGGCGCCGCCGGTTTGCCCTCGCGCAGCCATTTCTCCCGGCTTTGCCCGCCCTTCCATGCGCGCGTGGTGAAACCAAGGATCTCTACCTTGACGTTACACCGTTCCAAGGTGCGGGCCAAAATATCAGCGCACATAGCGGCCACCGTAATCGGCCGGCCCCGCATGGACCCAGAGTTATCGATCAAAAGGGTTACCACGGTGTCGCGGAAATCCATGTCCCGCTCCATCTTGAAGGAGAGCGGCAATAGGGGGTTGGTGACGACGCGGGCGAGCTTGCCGGCATCCAACATGCCTTCGTCGAGATCGAATTCCCAACTGCGGTTCTGCTTCGCCATCAGGCGGCGTTGCAGCCGGTTGGCGAGCCGGGCAACAACGCCCTGCATGTTGGAAAGCTGCTGGTCCAGATAGGCCCGCAGGCGCCCCAGTTCCTCGGCATCGCATAGCTCTGCGGCATCGATGACTTCGTCGAACTCGTTGGTGAAATACCGGTAAGGGGGCTCGTTCGGATTTTCCGGCAGGGTGTCGCCGGGGCGCCATTGGCGTCGGCCGCGGCCCGGTTCCTCGCTGCCTGACATGGCGTCGGCGTCTTCGGCTTCCATCTCGGATTCGGCTTCGGAATCTCCGTCGGCCGAGCCATCCTGGCTGTCGGTGCCTTCGGGGTCGCCGCCATCATCGGCCTCGCCCTCGCCACCTTCGCCCTCGCCTTCGCCGTCGGCCATTTCCTCTTCTTCGTTGTCGGGACTGTCTTCAAGGTCGTCCGACTCCGTGCCGTCTTCCTCGCCCAAGTCCAGATCGGCGATTAGCTTTCGGGTCAATTTGGCGAAGGCGTTCTGATCGGTGATGCTCCCCGTCAGACCGCGCAGGTCTTCGCCGGCCTTTTCCTCGATCCAGGGGCGGATATGTTCGACCATGGGTTTGGCCGCCGCTGGTGGTGCCTTGCCGGTCAATTGCTCGCGCACCAGCATGCCGACGACTTCCGGCAGCAAGGCCTCTCCCGGATCATTTACCGAAGCATAGCCACGGGCCCGGCAGCGTTCCTCAAGCATGGCGTCGAGATTTTCCGAAACGCCCATCATGCGATTGGAGCCGATGGATTCGACCCGGGCCTGCTCCGCTGCTTCAAATACCGCGCGGGCGGTGGCACCCTTGGGCTGGTTCAGGGCGTGCAGTCGGTTGTCGTGGTGCCGCTGCCACAATGCCAGGGCATCGCCACTGCCCCTGACATGCGCCACTTCCCCGTCGCCCAGTTCCCGGCTGGGGGTGGGTAGTCGGTTGCGGCCGCTACCCGTGGCCGTGCCTTCGGCGCCGAAATTGACGGCGAGCTCGCTGTCCCGCGCGATGGCACGGACGGCGGCCGTAACAGCACGTTTAAACGGTTCGACCGGATTTTCCGGCTTCATCATGGCGTTTCGTCAGCTCAGTTGCACATTGGCTGCGGATTCGGGCAGCTCTTTCCCGAAACAGCGCTGATAATACTCCGCAACCACAGGGCGTTCCATCTCGTCACAACGGTTCAGGAAACTCAGCCGGAAGGCGAAGGCGATGTCGTTGAAGATGCGTGCATTGTCGGCCCAAGTGATCACCGTCCGCGGCGACATCACTGTGGAAATATCACCGTTCATGAAGCCCGAGCGCGTCAGATCGGCAACTGAGACCATGGAATTGATGTTCTTCTGGCCTTCCTCATCGGCCCAGTCGGGAACCTTGGCGGTGACGATGCCCACTTCGTCATCGTGCGGCAGATAGTTCAGGGTGGTGACGATGCTCCAGCGGTCCATTTGGCCCTGGTTGATCTGTTGCGTGCCGTGGTAGAGGCCCGTGGTATCGCCCAATCCGACGGTGTTGGTCGTAGAGAACAGGCGGAAATAGGGATGCGGGCGGATCACGCGGTTCTGATCCAGCAGCGTCATCTTGCCCTCGACCTCGAGGATACGCTGAATGACGAACATCACGTCAGGACGGCCGGCATCGTATTCATCGAACACCAGGGCGCAGGGATGCTGCAGGGCCCACGGCAAGATACCCTCGCGGAACTCCGTGACCTGTTTGCCGTCGCGCAGGATAATCGCGTCCTTGCCCAAAAGATCGATGCGGCTGATGTGGCTGTCCAGATTGACGCGTACGCACGGCCAGTTCAGTCGCGTTGCTACCTGTTCGATGTGAGTGGATTTGCCTGTGCCGTGGTAACCCTGGATCATGACCCGGCGGTTATGAGCGAAGCCGGCGAGGATGGCCATGGTGGTTTCATGGTCAAACTGGTAGGCCTCGTCCAGATCTGGCACCAGGTCCGAGCTTTCCGAAAAGGCCGGTACTTCCATGTCACTATCCAGGCCGAACAACTCACGCACCTTGATCGTGATATCGGGCTCGTCAATAGGGTGGGCCGTCGTCTCGTCGGCGGTGGCAATCAGCGTCATGATCGGGAATCCTGTAGCTTGCGTTGTTACTGGCGTTCTACTTTCAATTGGCGTGATAACGAAGGGCCGAACTTTTTGACCGGGACTAGCCTTGTGGCAGGTCCGAGGACATCAAGTTGCTATACGCTTCGTTGATGGATTTGAAGCGCTCTTCGGCTCGTTTATCGCCGCCATTTGCATCGGGGTGAAAACGTTTTACCAGTTGCTTATAACGCATTTTGATGTCTTGCAAGTTCGCCGTTTCATCCAGGTCCAATTGGGCAAGGTCGCGGCGCTGCTGCTTGGTGTGTCTGGGCACGAATTTTTCCGGCCCTGGCTGGCCATCGGGCTCGGTGAACAGGCCATGATGGTCCCGCACACGGCCATCCATCCAAGCTTTGTAACCTCGCTCGCCCAGCTTCCAGGTGGGCCTGTGGCCGGTCACCGCGTCTTTGCGGAAACTTTCGATTTCTTCCTGCTCCATGCCACTGAAATAATCCCAGCTGCGGTTGTAAGCCGCAACATGCTCGAGGCAGAACCAATAGAATTCGTCCAGATTGTCCTTTGATTTCGGGGCGCGGTGTTCGGCCGCAGCTTCGCAACCCGCGAAATCGCAGACGCGCTCTGATCCGGACTTGGGCTCGTCCACGCGGGTCTTGGAGACGGGTATGTCGTTCTTGGTTCTGGCCACGATTTGAGTATTCTGGCTTCGGATGCGCCCTTCAATAACATGGGCGACAAACATTTGAACAGCATTGAAGTTAGGAGCAAGCGGATGTCAGTGGCTGCGACAATGGAGGAAAAACTTCGGGCGGCGTTGAGCCCCGTACGCCTGGAAATCGAAGATCAATCACACCTTCACGCCGGCCATGCGGGTGCGCGCGAAGGCGGCGAAAGTCACTTCGCGGTGATCGTGGTGGCGGATGCCTTCGAAGGTTTGACACGGTTGGCGCGGCAGCGCCTGGTCAATGAAGCCTTGGCCGAAGAATTGGCCGGTCCGATCCACGCGCTATCGATACGCGCATTGGCACCGGGCGAGGCGGGCTAATGCAATCAAAATACAACTTACAATACTGACGATTGCATAAATGAAAAACAGAATCCGAAAGATTGCGATATTGCATAAAATATCTATTTAAAGTTATATTTCTATGCATGTCACAACCATTATGAGGATCGATTCATGTCCCAGGCGGCAGGCAAAGGATATGGCAAAACGGATATCCGCACCCGAAGGAACGTCCGCATTGATAATCGCCGCACGTCGGTAAAACTAGAACCAGAAATGTGGGATGCCCTGGTCGAAATCAGTGTGCGCACCAAGAAAAATCTGAACGAGATTTGTACCGAAGTGTATCGCGCCAGCCACGGTTCAGTAATGGAAGCCGAGGATCGCGATCTGACCCAAAGCGCGAATTTCACTTCCGACCTTCGCGTATTTATTCTGGACTATTTTCGGGCCAGTGCCAGGTAACACCAACCTCCAGACCTGGCGTATTCAGCAGGCCAATCAGCGATTTCCAGATAGGGGTGGCCGGACACGAACCGCGGTGACCTGATTGCGCATTCGGCGCATTACTTCAAAGGTGAAATCACCGTATTCAAAGCTCTCACCTATGTCAGGGATGCGTCGGGCGAGATGAATGACGAGACCTGCGATGGTGGCGGCGTCGTCCTCGGGCAGATCCCAATCGAAATCGCGGTTCAGGTCACGGACGGTAACAACGCCGTCGATCATGTAGCTGCCGCCGGTTTCGCGACGCACGGCCGCGGTGCGGCTGATGTCGTGTTCGTCGCTGATTTCACCGACAATCTCCTCCAGGATATCTTCCAAGGTGACCAGGCCCATCAGGGCGCCGTATTCATCGACCACCAGGGCGAAATGCTCCCGCCGGGCGCGGAATGCATTCAACTGCTCGATCAACGTGGTGGTTTCCGGCACAAACCAGGGATCGCGTGACAGACTTCGCAGGCTGGGTGCTGCAGCGTCGCTTTGCGCTGCGCTGATCGCCCGCAGCAGATCTTTGGCATGCAACACGCCGACGATGTTGTCTAGATCACCCTGCCACAGGGGCACCCGGCTGAATGGCGTGGCCAGTAACTCCTCGGCGATTTCGCCGGCGGGGCGATCGGCGTCCATCATCACCATGTTCTTGCGATGCACCATGACCTCCGAGACCTCGACGTCGGAGAGATCCAGAATGCCGTCCAGCATGTCCCGATCACTCTTGATCATGGCGCCGTCGCGGGCGTGCAGG
Source organism: uncultured Rhodospirillaceae bacterium (assembly GCA_964344935.1). Taxonomy (GTDB): domain Bacteria; phylum Pseudomonadota; class Alphaproteobacteria. The sequence goes on along the minus strand of CAYFPL010000001.1, from coordinate 942,255 downwards.
GCAAGGGCGCCGCGCAATTCTTCCAAGGCGTCGGCAGGGTCGTCCCGTTCCCGCATGCGCAAGCCGAACAACGCCAATATCTGCCTTACGATAGCTTGAATGAGATCCGCCGCAGGGCCCAGGACCAGAACAATCGGTCCAATGATTGGGGCGGCATTTAGGGCTGTCCGGTTGGGCCGGTTCAAGGCATAGGTTTTGGGTAGGACTTCGGCAAAGATCACCACAAGTGCGGTCATGATGGCGGTCGCATAGGCGACGCCGGCCTTGCCAAACAGGGCGATCAATACCGATGTCGCCAGCGCCGAGGCCAGGATATTGACCAAATTATTGCCCAGGAGGATGGCGCCGATCAGGCGCTCGGGGCGCTCTATGAGGCGATTGACCCGGTTGGCACGGCGTACGCCCCGGCGTTCCAATTGATGCATGCGGGCCCGGGACACTGCTGTCAGCGCCGTTTCCGTGCCTGAGAACAGGGCCGAGAGAACCAGCAGAACCACGACACCGACTATGGAAAACAATAACTCGCCATCCATGGCGCGAACGTCCTCTATTCAGCCGCCTCTGTTCCCAGTGCCGTCTGCAACATGTCTCGCACTTCGCTCTCGGAGACATCGTTGCTGATAAAAGATTTTCCGATGCCTCGCGCCAGAATGAATGTCAGGCGGCTATCGCTGACCTTCTTGTCTTGGCGCATATGGTGCAGCATGATTTCCGGCGTCAGGCCCCCCAGCCCTATTTGCCGCGGGTCGACGCAGAGTTGCATATCCTCAAGGTGACGGCGCAGCCGTTCGGCATCCTGGCTGGGACACAGCCCCAGGCGGGCCGACAACGTGAACGCCATGTTCAGTCCCATCGAGACCGCCTCGCCATGCAGCAGCCGGCCATCATATTCGCCGTGCGCCTCCAGGGCGTGGGCAAAGGTGTGGCCAAGGTTCAGCAAGGCGCGATCGCCGCTTTCCCGTTCGTCCCGTGCGACGACGGCCGCCTTGGCCCGGCAAGAAACCGCAACCGCATGGCATAGAGCCGCCCGCTCACCTGACAGCAACGCGGCGCCATGTTCCTCCAGCCATTCGAAAAAGGCAAAATTGTCAATGAGGCCGTATTTCACCACTTCGCCATAGCCCGCTTTCAGGTCGCGCTTTGGCAGGCTGTCGAGCGTGGAAACGTCGGCCAGGACGAAGCGGGGCTGATAGAACGCGCCGATCAGATTCTTACCCTGCCGCGCATTGATCGCCGTCTTGCCGCCGACGGAACTGTCCACCTGAGCCAGCAAAGTGGTCGGTATTTGAATGAAATCCACGCCGCGGCGTAGAATGGCGGCGGCGAAGCCGGCCAAATCTCCAATCACGCCGCCGCCGAGGGCCAGAATCGTGTCCCGTCGCTCGACGCGAAGATCAAGCAATTCATCCAACAGAGATTGCAACCGCGGGAAACTTTTGCTGGCTTCGCCTGGTGGTACAACAATGACGTCGTTCCGAATTTCCGCGGCATCAAGCGAGGCTTGAAGTGGGTGCAAATGCAATTTTGCCACTGTTTCATCGGTGATGATCACCGCGCGCGGTCTGGCCATGACCGGGGTCAGCAATTGGCCGGCCTCGTGCAAAAGATTTTCGCCAACCACGATGTCGTAGGACCGATCCGCCAGTTCGACCCGTACGGTTTCCCTTATCCCGCCGCTATCCATCAGCCGGCATCCCTTGCTCCGGCTGAAATCCGTTCGCGCAGGCCGGCGACGATTTTCTCCACTACGTCCTCATGGGGCCCGGGTCCAGATGTGACGGTCATGTCCGCCTGGGCATAGACCGGATCGCGTTCCGCCATCAAATTCTTGAGGATTTCCCTCGGATCGCCCTGTTTCAACAAAGGGCGGTTGTCTCGGCGGAGAACCCGCTCCAGCAATACATCCAGGTCCGCGCGCAGCCAAACGGAAATGCCCTTGTCGCGAATGGCGGCTCGGGTATCGGCATCCATGAAGGCGCCGCCGCCGGTCGCCAGAACGCCGGGCTCGCCGTTCAGAAGGCGCGCGATAACTTTCCTTTCGCCTGTACGAAAGGCGGCCTCGCCGTGGCGCTCGAAGAATTCAGGGATGCTGCAATCTGCGGCCCTCTCGATTTCCTGATCGGCATCGTAAAATTCGAGGCCCAGTCGCTTCGCCAATCGCCGCCCCACCGACGATTTTCCCGCACCCATCAGGCCCACGAGCACGATGCCCCGGTCCAACTCGGAGAGGAATGGTTCACTCATGATATCCCGGTCGGCCGGATCGGGGCGAAGCAAGCCCTTGGACTTCGGGCCATTCGGTTCGCCGCCATGGAGTTATTCGCCCGGTCCCGTTGCAAGGGGCGCATGCAATATATAGATTGGCGCCGGTATTGACTAAGTTCTGCCACATTCGCAGTCTAACAAATAACCGTTCCGCTGTCCTTGACCGTAAGTCTATGGAATATCGCACGATACTCGAACGAAATTACAGTCCCCGATGAAGAATTTGTCTTTGATGGTAATTGCTTTTGTCGTGCTCATATTGGGGGGCGGCATGGCCTTCCTGGCCCTTTGGCAGATACCGGCGCCCAATGCACCTGTACAGGAAGTTCTGGCCGATGACCGTTTCCCCCGTTGAACGTCATCTGTTTCGGGGCATTCTATTATTGGCGCTCACTGCGTTTGGCGTGGGGCCCGGTTTCGCGCAAGATCAACAGGGTATCGAAAGCAAGGAACTGCCCAGCGTCAATCTAGGGCCGCCGCCGGGAAAAAAGAGCGCGAAGACAGTCAAGGGACAGGAAGCGGATACGCCGCAAAGATCGCTTCCCGGGCGTCGGCCAAAAACCTTGCAGTTGCGGCTTGATCCCAAGACCGGGCAGGCGCTGACGCCGCGGCAACTGGAAGAACGCGCCCGGCGCAAGATACAGCCGCCGCGGTCCCTGCGGGCCCGCCCACTGCCCGCCCGGCCGGCACCTTCGCCCGCCGCCGCGCCCACCACCGCGCCCACCACCGTGCCCGGCGCTGACGCGACGGAAAAGGCTGCAAAAGGCGATGGCATTCAAATTCAGGCGCTGGGTCGGGCCAAGGTTTCCGCCATCGGTCTATTGAGCGAGACGGATGGCGGCTTGGGCCGGGATATGTGGGCTGGAACACCATTGCCTCTCGTTATGGCATTGCTGCCGCGGCTGCCTGTTGCTTCAACATCGCCGGTCGTACGGTCCCTCCGACACCGCCTCCTGCTATCCGTCGCGCTGCCGCCGGAAGAAGCTGAGGTGGAGGACGGTAAGGCACTGGATCCGGATGGCAGTATGCTGGCCGCTGCCCGTATCGAACGACTCGCTGCCTCCGGCGATACCAGCGCCGTGGCGCAATTGTTGCAGTTTGCACCGCTGACCGCGGAAAACGTGGTCTATTCACGTGTCCTCGTGAATGGTGAACTGCTAAACGGCAACGTTCCCGAAGCTTGCCGTCTCGCCCGGAATTTTCTGGAAAACGACGAAACTGGCAGTGAAGACGCCATGTGGCAGAAGGTCATGGCGTTCTGCCTGGCCCTGAACGGTCAGGCGGCGCAGGCTGAGCTTTATGAGAATTTGCTTTATGAAAACGGTGTCGAGGACGACGCCTATTTCACGCTGCTAGCTGGCTTGAGCAGCGGTGAGGCCGAACCGTTGGAAACCATTGCCCGTACTGAGCCTTTGCACCTTGCAATGTTGCGAACGGCTAGGCGTGTCATTCCGACAAATGCCGTGCAGGGCGCCTCGCCGGCCGTGGTGCGGGCAATTGCCACCTCGCCGAACGCATCGCTGGATTTGCGGCTGGAGGCGGCCGAGCGCGCGGAAGCCATGGGAATATTGGATACGGATGTCCTGGCCCGGGTCTATGCCAGCGTTCCCTTTACGGCGGCCCAGGCCGCAGATGCCATTGCCTTGGCCCGGCGCCAACCAGGTCCAGCGGCGGCGGCGATCCTTTATCAGGTCACACAGATTGACGATCAGATGTCCGGCCGCGCCCGCGCCCTCGTCGCGGCTTGGCGTAATGGGCGGCGCAGCGGCCGCTATTTGACGGCCGTCAGAGTCAATCTGGCGCAGACCCGGGCCATCCGGCCAAGCGCTGAACTGGCCTGGTTCGCGGCGCCCGCGGGCCGGGCGCTTCTGGCCGCAGGCGACTGGGCGCGCGCGCGCGCATGGCTGATGGCCGTGGTGCCGGCTGCGGCTGATGGACAGCCCGACGCTGCCGCCTCCGTATTGGCGTTGGCCCCACTCCTCTATGTTGCGGCGGGGGCAGCAAATGATGCCGGTCTATCCGGGGCGAGCGAAAAGGTTTTAGCCGGTTGGTGGCAAGGAGAGGTTGCAAATAACAGCGCGGAAAGGTACCAACGCGCCATCGGTCTGTTTGGCCTGTTGTCCGCCTTGGGCCGGGACGTTCCATCCGGTCTGTGGCTGCCTTTGTTGGCGGCCGACCAAGGCGCGGCAGAAACGGCATCGCCAACGGCTTCGACCCATTTGTTGCTGGGTCTGGAGCGGGCGGCCGTGGCAGGTCGGAAGGGCGAGGTGGTCCTGCTGTCTCTGTTGCTTCTTGGCGAGCGGGGTCCGGGAAAGAGCGATATGATGAGCCTGGCGCGAATCGTTTCCGCCTTGCGCCAAGTCGGTCTCGAAGACGAGGCCGGCAGGGTGGCATTGGAAGGTTTGCTGGGTCTTGGCTTTTAGCTGTTTGTCATTGAACTGATGTGAGTGTTGCGTTGTCTCAATCATTACAATACGTCGACAATTTCCTGGAAATGCTGGCTGTCGAACGGGGCGCCGCCCAGAACACATTGGACTCCTATGGTCGCGACTTGCGCCATTTTACCGAGTTCAACGGAACCGCCATCGCCAATGCCGGTGCCGAGGACATTCGCAACTACCTTGCGCATTTAGAACGGGAAGGCATGGCCCCATCGACGGCCGCCCGGCGTCTCTCTGCCCTGCGCCAGTTTTATCGTTTCCTTCATGCCGAGGGCATGCGCGGCGATGATCCCTGCTCTGCAATCGACAGTCCCCGCCGCGTTCGGCCTCTGCCCAAGGTTCTGACCGAGGCTGAGGTGGAGCAGCTATTGGCCGCGGCGAAGACCTATAAGGGAGCTGAAGGCATTCGCCTGGTGGCTCTGATGGAACTGCTGTACGCCACTGGTTTGCGGGTATCCGAATTACTGATGCTGCCCTATCCGGCCGTGCAATCCGACCGCGCCTTCATCGTCGTCAAGGGCAAGGGTGGCCGGGAACGCATGGTTCCCTTGAGCGAACCGGCCATGAAGGCGTTGGAGAAATATGACGCCGTCCGCTCGCGTTTTGTTCGCCGGCCGGCGGACGCGGGTTGGCTGTTTCCCTCGCGATCGAAAGGCGGACATCTGACCCGGCAACGCTTCTCCCAATTGGTCAAGGAATTGGCCCGGGCGGCAAAGATCGACGAGGCCAAAGTATCGCCCCATTCGCTGCGGCACGCCTTTGCCTCGCATTTGCTGGCCAACGGCGCAGATTTGCGGGCGGTGCAGCAAATGTTGGGGCATGCGGATATTTCCACGACACAGATCTATACCCATATCCTGCAGGAACGTATGCAGGAATTGGTCAAGGCGGCGCATCCCCTGGCGGACTGAGCCCGCTGTCGTGGACATATGATCAGCTTTCTAGACTTCGAAAAACCGATCGCCGAGCTAGAGGCGCGCATCCACGATCTACGCCAGCTTGATGGCGAACAGGAGGGCGGCGCCAATATCGAGGAAGAGGTCTCGCGCCTGCAGACAAAGGCGGATCAGTTGTTGCGGGAAACCTATGGCAAATTGACGCCATGGCAAAAGGTCCAGGTCGCCCGGCATCCCAACCGACCGCAGTTCGGCGACTATATCAACAGCATGATCGAGGATTTCACCCCTCTGGCTGGTGACCGTGCCTATGCCGATGACAAGGCCATTACGGGTGGCATGGGGCGCTTCCGCGGCCGGGCCGTCATGGTCATCGGCCACGAGAAGGGCACTGATATGCAAAGCCGGGTGCGCCACAATTTCGGCATGGCGCGGCCGGAAGGCTACCGCAAGGCGGCGCGATTGATGCGCCTGGCCGAGCGGTTCAATCTGCCCATCATTACCCTGGTGGACACTCAGGGCGCTTATCCCGGAATCGGTGCCGAGGAGCGTGGCCAGGCAGAGGCCATTGCCCGTTCGACGGAAACCTGCCTGGATGTCCGTGTTCCCTTGATCGCCTGCCTGGTGGGCGAGGGCGGCTCGGGCGGCGCCGTCGCCTTGGCCACGGGCAACGCCGTCATCATGCTGGAGCACGCGGTCTATGCCGTGATTTCGCCTGAAGGCTGCGCCTCAATTCTGTGGCGATCGGCCGAGCGCGCTCAGGAAGCAGCCGTGGCCATGAAAGTGACGGCCCAGGATTTGGTGGAATTGAACGTGGTCGACCAGGTGGTCGAGGAATCCGTGGGTGGCGCGCACCGGAACCCCGCCTCCACCATCGCCGCCCTGGGCGATGCCGTCGCCGCTTCTCTGGCCAAATTTGAAGGTCAGGACGGCGGCACACTGCGTCAGCACCGCCGGGAAAAATTTCTCGCCATTGGCCAATTGGGGCTTGCATAAGTCGTCTGCCGCCCCTTGCCTCAAATTCGCATTCCATGAATTGAGGTAATGTACCGCGGGGCCCGGGATTCGCGAATATTTTGCATTACTTTGCAATTTCTAAATAAAATCAATTTTCGATAAAGATTGACTTCCGGCGCAGGTGCCCCCTAAGATTTTTTATTCAGATTATCTTGGTTGCGATATCCCGTTTTCAAAATGAACTTGGGGGCCAATCATGCGGCAATTTCTCGCAAAGACGACACAAATACTCCTTCTTTCTTTTTTGATCGCCTGTTGCAATACAGCGTTCGCCCAGCAAAAGCGGATCACGGGCGGCTATGTGCTGACCCACGAGCACCCCATGAATGCCATGGCGTTCGGCGGCAATTACGCCTTCGCGGGCGCGCCGGGCAACTACCGTAACGGCATAATGGTCCGGGGCTATACGGCGGAAGGCGGCGGCTGCAAACCGGGCCAGCGTTGCGATCATGGTGAAGTGAAGGGCAACCTCACAGCTTCCTTCATCGCGGGCAAGTCGCTGGGACGGGACATGGGCGACCATGCCAGCCACATGGGGCCGCGCCACGATTCTTTTTCGCATATGCGTTACAGCACAGAGTGGATCTTGGATGCGTTCGATCCGTCAGAGCGTGAGTTCCGGGATAGCCGCATGAAGATCTTCATTGCCTTCGCCGTAGAGAACCAAGTGATGTGTGAGATGCTCTACGACGCCAACAAGGGTGCTGGCGGGCCGGGCGGCAATGGGTATCCGTGTTCCAGAGGGGATAGCCTCGCATCTCTTGAACGGCAATTGGATGCAATGAAGGCTTGGGTCAAGGAAAACAGTTCGCGGATGGAGATCGCCTATTCGGCGGCCGATGCGCGCCGCATTGCTAATGCGGGCAAATTGGTGATCATCCTCGGTATCGAATCCGAATACTCATTCGGCGCCGAGAACCGCACTTTCGATCCGGTTGACCGATTGCAACGCTTTTACGATCAGGGTGTTCGGACGTTCTATCTCGCCCACAAGATCAACAGCCGTCTGACCGGTGCAGATATCTACTATCCGGGGAACACGACGACTGGAAAGCTGATTCGTGCCAATCAGGCGATCTCCGGGTGCTTATACTATGACGACAATGTGGGCGACTTCCCCTTGCGCAATGACTGGGGGCACGACTTTTGTGACAACCAAAAGAAATGCGGCGCCAATCATTTCCGTGGCAACAAACTGTTTGGATTGACAGACAAATGCGTTGGCAAATTCAGCGATATTTCCGAGTTCAACACGGCCGACTATGCCGTGGTGCGCGGCAACGGCACATTTAACGGATTTCGCATATATCCCAGCACGCCGGGTTTCATCGATCCTGGAGGTAGCGAAGTTCTCAGATCGGAACATGGCGACATGATCGAACGCAACAAGCTTGGCCTCTCGCATGACGGCGAGCGGGTGGTGCGGGCGGCGATGCTGAAAGGCATGATCGTCAATATCGATCACATATCTAGCCGGGCACGCGTGCAGATGCGGGCTATTTCCGAAGCGTTCGGTGATTATCCGCTCAACGCCCTGCATAACAATCCCAACGCCATGTTGCGCGGCAGCAAGATCAGCGCCAAATCGTTGGCGATGCCGTTTCCACACGAATACGATTTCGACGATTCCGAACTGCAGATGATCAAGGACACAGGCGGCTTCTTCGGCGTGCGCCTCGGTCCATTGAATGCCAAGGAAAATATCGTGGATTCCGGGGTCGTGGACGATTGTCCGGGCACGGCGACGGAGAATGCGAAGATCCTCGCTTATTTGGTCGATTTCGGGTTGTCCATCGGCTATTCGGCCGATTACGCCACCATCACGGAGGGGGTGCACTCCCGGACGATGGAAGAATGCCGTCTAACGTCGGGGGCCGCAGACAATTTCCACAGATACAACGGTCATGTGACAGAGGGTCTGTCCCACGTGGGCATGATGAAAAAGTGGCACGCCGAATTGGCTGCCGTCGGCCTGAAACGTGAATATCTGCGGAAGCTCAAGAATGACGGGGCCGAGGATTTCATCCGGATGTGGGAACGTTCGGAACGAAAATCCAAGGTCGGTTCGCAAATTCCGCGCCAAACTTTCGCCAGCAATTTGATTCAGGGCCGGACCTGCGAGGAAGATTCAAACTGCCCTAACAGGGATTTCTGCGCCGCCGGCCTGCCTGGCGTGGCAGACAAATGCCGACCGAAACGTGAGATTGGCGGTCTTTGCACCGACGGTCGGCAATGCCTTTCGGGGCGCTGTTCCGGTATCATGTGCGCCCGCGCACACCAATGTGCCCGCAATGCCGATTGCGCCGCCGCCGAATATTGCGGCAAGCCCATTGCCGGCCGGCGGACCTGCAAGGCTCTGTTTGCGCTTGGAAGAGCCTGTACAAAGAAGGACCAATGTGCATCTGGTCGTTGTGCCTGGGGCCGGTGTGCAACGGCCGATGAATGCCGCCGCAATTCTGATTGTGCCGGCAATCGATACTGCGGCAAACCCATATCGGGCCGACGGACTTGTAAGGCGGCGTTAGCTCTTGGCAATGCCTGCACCCGGAAAGATCAGTGCACGTCCGGCCGTTGCGCCTGGGGCCGCTGCGCCACGGCTGATGAATGCCGCCGCAACTCCGACTGCGCTGCCAATCAGCATTGCGGCAACCCTGTATCTGGGCGGCGCACCTGCAAAGCACTTCTGGCGCATGGCCAAGCCTGCACCAAGAAAGAACAGTGCGGCACGGGGCGGTGTGCCTGGGGCCGCTGTGCCGACGCAGACGAATGCCGCCAGGACAGCGATTGTGCTTCCAGCCGATATTGCGGCAACCCGGTGTCGGGCAAACGCACCTGCAAGGTCAAGCTGAGTTTGGACAGGCTGTGTACCAAGGGGCCGCAATGTCAGACCGGGTGCTGCAAGCCTCACATCAAACGCGCGGGGGCACCGATTTGCCGCCCGGCCAACAAATGTTAAGAGGCATGGGTCAAAACATCGGAAGCGTTTAGACGTCCGTCTGTTCCAGACGCCGGGCCATCTTGACCAACAGGTTCGAGGCGAGGCCCGGCCGGCTCCAGGGACAGACGGCAAGACAAATGCCGCAGGTCTGATAGTCCACGAAGTAGGGGATGCATTTGTCGAAGTCCACGTACCATTTGCGGTTTCCCCGCACCATTTGCTTTTCCGGCAGGATGGCGCCGGGCGGGCAGGCGTTGGTGCAGACCTGACAATTCTCGCAGAACAGATCTGCCCCGAATATTTCTGGCGCATCCGGTTCCAGGGGCAGATCGGTCAGAACCATCGATAGGCGGAAATTGGCGCCGAAAGTTTTGTGGATCATGGAGCCGTGCTTGCCCAACTCGCCCAGACCCGCCTCGATCGCGGCCGGGATCATCAGCACATCATCGGTCATGGGCCCCGTCTTGGCGGCGGCGAAATGGCCCTGTTCCCGGATCCAGTTCGCCAAATTTTTCGAAGTCTGACCGGCGCGGGCGTATTGGCGCATGACCTCCATATAGGCGGCCTCGCTCGGCGCGCTGTCCAGGTTCGGGTATTCATGTTCAAACGCCATGACGATCGCCCATTTACCTTTGGGCGCGGGGCGGTCGGCGAACGACCATTCCTGGCGCCATTCGCAGATGCCAACATCGTCGGCGCCGATGCGCAGGGCTTCCGCTTTCAGCAGTTTCGTCCATTCGGTCGATGGTTTATCTACAGAATGTTGGGCGATATCGCTGTCGGGGATCGCCGCCGTCTTTTGCCGGTACTTACGCGCCTCGGCCAACTCCGGATTCTTTTTCGACTGCTCATAGAAATAGTACATCACCGGGCCATGCGGGGTGGAGCCGTCCTCGCGCCAGAAAACCGGACGCGGCTGCCCCGGCTCGGTCTCGTCCAGGCCATTGATGCTGTTACCGGATATATCCGGCCACAGTTTTAAAACTTCCGGATTGGGTTCGTAGTCGGCGTGTGCGTTTCGGCCATTCGACGGCATGGCAGGGTCCCCGTCAATCCAAGTACCCCGCTATCCTTGGCCATTCGGCATCGGGAAACAAGTGCCGGCGGAAAAGGCCTTAAATCCTCAAAAGCGCACCGGTACGTTGCGGGCGCCGCGCACCTGGCCGGCGGCCCAGGTCACTGCATCCGGATCGCTCAGTTCGAACTCAGGGATGCGGGCAAACCAAGTTTTCAACTCCATCTCCATGCGGGCAAGGTTGGAGCCGGCGCAGCGGTGGATGCCAATACCGAAGGCGATATGGCGGTTCTTCTGCCGGTCGATGACTGCTTCGTCCGGATTTTCGAACATGGCCGGATCGCGGTTCGCGGCAGGGAAATTGATCACCAGGCGCTCGCCCCGCTTGATCGTGGCGTCGTTGTGGGCCACGTCCTCCATGGCGATGCGGCCGACGGAGACCGGCGAATGCAGGCGCAGCATTTCTTCGATCGCGGTGGGGAACAGGCTTGGATCCGCCGCCAGGCGCCGCCGGTCCTCAGGGTGCGTCGCGAAATGCAGCATGGAGGAGGCAATGGAGCTCCACGTTGTGTCGATCCCGGCGATCAGGGTCAACACGCACATTTTGATGATGGTTTTGTCGGTCAAAGGCTCGCCATCGACGCTCTCGCCGGCCAGAAGCGAGATAAAATCGTCGCCTGGATTCTCCCGGCGCTGAGCCAACTGCTCGGTGAAGAAATCAACGATCTTGCGATGGCTTTCCGTGCGCAGTTCCAGATCGTCAAAGCCTAATTCCAGCATGCCGCGCACCCAGCCGACGAACTCATCGCTCTTACCTGGATCGATGCCGAGGATATGGCTGATGACACGCGGCGTGATCTGCTGGGCATAGTCCACCGCCGCGTCGCATTCGCCCTTGTCGATGAAGCCATCGATCAGGCTGTTGCACAAGGTTTCGGTATAGGGCCGGTGGGTTTCCACCGCCTTGGGCGTGAAGAACGGCAGCATGAGGCGCCGCAGGGGAATATTCTCCGGCGGGTCCATGGTGATGGGCGGGAAGGTTTCGGTGTTGTAGTTCGCCATCAGGTCCTTGCCTTCAGGCATTTCCACGACTGAGACTTGCCGATTGGAAAGTTCAGGTACCCGGCGAACCATGGCCTGGGCATCCTCGTAAGTGGTCGTAACCCAGAAACCGCCTCGTTCCTCGGTCTTTGAGAAGGGGCATGTTTCCCGCATCTCGCGCCATATGGGGCCGGGGTCCCGGTTGTATTCGGCGTCGAACATATCGAAGTCGCTGGTGAATTCAGACGTGTGACCACCCGCCGGGCAGGCGGTGGGCTTCTGTTCCGTCATCGGTGAGGCTCCCAATATTCCCGCTGGTCTGGACGATATGAATGGGGGTATGAAAAGTCAATAGGAAATGTTTATTTCCATATGGAAATAATCTGAGTATACTGATGATATGAATGCAGTTACCACAGAACTTCGCAAACCGGTTGTCGCGGTGCAGCGGGCAGTTCAGATCCTGCGATATTTGGGCGGCGTTCAGCGCCCGGCGGGCGTCAACGAAGTCTCGCGGGCTCTGGGCATTGTTCCAAGCACCTGCCAGCATATTCTCAAGACCCTGGATCACGATGGTCTGGTCAACGAGGATAAAGTCGCGAAGAAGTATCAACTCGGTCCCACGCTGTTGCGCTTTGCCCGGGACATGGTTGGCAGCAATGATTTCGTCCGCAATGCCCAAGGCGAGTTGGACCGACTTGCCCAGGCCCACGAAGTAACCACCGTCGCCGTCTGGCGCGAGGGGGCGGATCGGATCATCGTGGTGGCTATGTCCCATGCGCCTTCCAATTTTTCCATCCACGTCAACGTTGGCAGCCGGTTTCCTGCCTTGATTTCGGCTATCGGCCATTGCTTTGCCGACATCGCGCCGGCCGAGCAAGTTCTGCGGCAACAGTTCGATCAACTTCACTGGCAGAACCAGCCCGAATTCGATCATTGGCTGGAGGATGTGGCTTTCGCCAAGGCAAATGGCTACGGGATCGATCGGGGTTGCTATATTGGCGGCGTCACCGTGGTCGCCGCACCCATTCGCGAGGCTGTTGGCACCACCGCAAGGGCCATCGCCGCCGTTGGGCTGTCCGAACAATTGACGGGTCCAGCCCTGGACGCCTTGGCATACGATTTGAAAACCAGTGCGGAAGGTCTCTCGGAAGTGTTTTCCGATCGGGTCGTTTAGGCGGCGAAAGCCGGTCCTGGGAACTCGGCGATAGGTGGATTATTGCGGCCAGCCGCTTTCCGCGGACGGGGTCATCGGTTTTGGAAACTGCACGATCCATGCGGTGCATTCTTCGCTTTCGGGCTGAGACACATCACGGGCTGGCCAACCGGAAATCTGCCGCGCAGGATCGGGGGGCGGTGCAAAGTTCATTGGCATGGTCATTGGCGCGTTCCTGTCTCTCTTGGCTGCCAACCTTGATTGGGTGTGGCTGCATCGTTGCCGATATATTTAGAGACGAATGGCGGAACGCAATATGACTGCCGTCACTAAATGGGCGAATATTTTGACCAATTCTTGAACTGGAAAATGAATGCCCAAGGCCTAAGTAGAATCGTAGAATAAGGTCGCGCGGACGGTAACGGCGCCAGCGACAGAGTCATGGCTTTAGTCTGAATATTCGATCCTGAAGGGGTGTGAATGGGGTTCCGGATCAAGGTCAACCGCCAACAGCATGAGGTCGCCGATGATGGCGATACGCCGTTGCTGTGGACTTTGCGCGATAGCCTAAAACTGACGGGGACGAAATATGGCTGCGGCATCGGACAATGCGGCGCCTGCACAGTCCTGCTGAATGGCAGGGCGCAACGATCCTGCGCGCTGCCGCTCAGTGCGGTGGGGCGGCGTCATGTGACCACAATCGAAGGGCTCAGGGGTCGCGTCGCGGAAGCGGTGGAGGCGGCCTGGGTCGAAGGCGATGTGCCCCAATGCGGCTATTGCCAGTCTGGTCAAATTATGAGTGCCGTGGCTCTGTTGCTGGCGGTCAAAGAACCATCGGACAGGGATATTGATCAGGCCATGAGCGGCAATATATGCCGTTGCGCCACCTACAACCGTATCCGCGCCGCCATCAAATCAGCGGCCCGGGCGTTGGCGGACTGATCCATGGGACAAGCTCGGCATTTAACGACGCGCCGGGCGGTGCTGAAAGGTGCCACCGGCCTGGTAATCGGCCTGCACCTGCCGTTTTCGATGGGCCGGGCAACCGGGGCGGCGGAGGCCGGTTCGCCAACTCCGAACGCATTTCTGCGCATCGGCACTGATGACACGGTTACCGTTGTCGTCAAGCATCTCGAAATGGGCCAGGGGCCCATGACCGGATTGGCGACCCTGGTTGCTGAAGAGCTGGATGCCGATTGGTCGCAAATGCGCGCCGAACATGCGCCGGTGAACACGAGCCTCTACAAGAATTTCGCCATTGGGGCGCAGGCGACAGGCGGTTCAACCGCGATTGCCAATTCTTACATGCAGATGCGCCGGGCCGGCGCCCAGGCGCGGGCTATGCTGGTCCAGGCGGCGGCGGACGCCTGGAAGGTGCCCGTGACTTCAATCACCGTCGACAAGGGTGTGCTGCATCACCGCGCATCCAATCGCGGCGGGAACTTCGGAATATTTGCCATGGCGGCCGCGGCGTTAGCGGTGCCGATGGACGTCAAATTGAAGGATGAAGGGTCGTTCCGCCTTATCGGACGGGCCGAACGGCTCGGCCGATTGGATTCGCAAGCCAAATCGAACGGTACCGCCCAATATGCCATGGACATTCAAGAACCCGGCATGCTGACAGTTGTGGTGGCCCGCCCACCCCGGTTCGGTGCAAAGGTGGCCCGCCTCGATTCCGCCGCGGCACGGGCAGTCAAGGGCGTCGTCGCGATCGAAACGATCGAGACGGGGGTAGCGGTCTATGGGGAAGGCACATGGCCGGCCATCAAGGGGCGTAATGCTCTGAAAATCGTATGGGATGAATCCGCTGCAGAGACGCGAAGCACCAGCGAGATTGTCAGTCAATTCAGCGATCTTGCCCGCACACCCGGCCCGGTGGCCGGCGCCGTCGGAGACACTGCGGCGGCATTTGCCCAGGCGGAACAGGTAATCGAGACCCAATTCACATTCCCTTATCTGGCCCATGGCCCCATGGAACCGCTGGATGGTTATTTGCGTTGGAATGACACGGGCGCGGTCGCGCGTTTCGGTTGCCAGATCCAGACCCTGGATCAGGCGGTCATCGCAGGCGTCCTAGGCTTGCAGCCTTCGTCCGTTGAGATTGAAACCATGCTGGCGGGCGGCGGTTTCGGGCGCCGGGGGCAATTCGACAGCCACTTCGCCAAGGAACTGGCCCAGGTGGCCAAGGCCATCGGCTCCGACCGGCCCGTGAAGTTGATCTGGACCCGCGAAGATGATCTTACCGGCGGCTACTACCGCTCCATATTTGTCCACCGCTTGCATGGCGCGGTCAGTAAGGGCCGGATTGTTGCCTGGGAAAACACCGTGGTCGGGCAGTCATTCATTCAAGGTACGCCGTTCGAAGGGGCGATGATCAGGGAGGGGGTGGATGCGACCATGGTCGAAGGATCACGGGAACTGCTCTACGAAATCCCGGATTTCCGTTGTTATGCCCATATGGTCAAGGTTGGGGTCCCAGTTCTTTGGTGGCGGTCGGTGGGCCATACCCATACCGGATACGCGGTTGAGTGTTTCATCGACCAATTGCTTATTGGTCTCGGCAAGGATCCGATCCGCGGCAGGCTGGAGATGCTGAAGGGACAACCGCGCGCCACCGGCGTCTTGCGTGCCGTCGCCAAACTTGCGGGATGGAGCGGCCCGGGGCCCCGCGAGGGCCGGGCCTGGGGAGTGGCGGTGGTGCAAAGCTTTGGCACTTACGTGGCTCAGATTGCCGAGGTGTCCGCCGGCGGCGCCAACGGTATTCGCGTCCACAAAGTCTGGTGCGCCGTCGATTGCGGCGTGGCAGTGAACCCGGACGTGGTGGTTGCGCAGATGGAGGGCGGCATTGGCTATGGCTTGAGCCATGTGCTTTTCAATGGGATCGATTTGGATGGTGGCCGGGTTTCCCAGCAGAATTTCGACACCTATCGGTGCCTGCGCATTCACGAAATGCCGCCCGTAGAGGTGACGATCGTGCCGTCCACCGCAGCACCGAGCGGGGCCGGTGAACCCGGTGTACCGCCCATCGGACCGGCGGTCGCGAACGCCCTGGCGGCCCTTGGCCTGGAACGTCCTCGCCAGTTGCCAATGTTGGGATCGTCGGCGTGAGCGTACCGGTCCGGCATTTCCTTGCTGTGCTGTTTGTCGCTTCGTCTATCCTACTTGGCGCCGCTGCCACATATGCCGCCCTGGCCCAACCGGCGACGAAGTCGCATTCCGAGAAACTGCGGCCGGCTGGCAGCTTCGATGCCATTGGGGATAGACGGGAGCGGGCCGCGGCCCTGTTCCGAGAGGCGGGCAAAGTCTTGCGCCATCCCCGTTGTGCGAATTGTCATCCTGGCGGCCATCAGCCTTTGCAGGGCGAGGCGCAGCGGCCGCACGAGCCGCCGGTGTCTAGGGGGCGAAAGAACCGAGGTGCGCCAGCCATGGAGTGCGCCGGCTGCCACGGCCTGTCTAATTTCGACCCGGCCCGCATGCCCGGCGGGCCGAATTGGCAATTGGCGCCCTCCATGGCCGGTTTTCGCGGCAAAAGCCTGGCGGCGATCTGCCGGCAGCTATCTGATCCGAAAACCAATGGCGGCAAGGATCTAGCCGCGCTGCTCGATCACATGGAAAACGACAAACTGGTGATTTGGGCTTGGCAGCCAGGCGTTGGCCGGCAACCGGCGCCTGGCAGCCATGATTTGTTCCTCGGCCTATTTCGGGCCTGGGCCGCGGCTGGGGCTCACTGTCCGCGGAACTGACACCCAGATGATTTCGCGCCTAAGCGCCGTGGCAGTGCTTGTATTTCTTGCCAGATTCGCAGGGGCAGGGCGCATTTCTCGGCACCTTGCCCCAGGTTGACGGATCGAGCGGATCCAGGGTCGCCGCCGCCTGGCGCGTGCGGGCCGGCTGGCTGCCGTTGGGGCCAGGTCCGCCGGGACCCGCGCCGGCCATGACCAACTCATCTTCCGCCGCCATCTCGTTGTATCCGGTAACCGGATCCAGATGTTCTTCCTCCAGCATCATTGGCGTTGCCCGCTGGTTGGCGAACAGGTCTTGATCGCCTTCCGGCTGCAATTCGATATGGGCCAGAACCCGGGTCGTGGTCGTGCGCAGTTCCGCCAGCATGTTTTCGAAGAGGCCGAAAGCTTCCGATTTGTATTCGTTCAGAGGGTCGCGCTGGCCATAGGCGCGCAGCACGATACCGCTACGCAGATGGTCCAAGGTCAGCAGATGCTCTTTCCAGGTTTGGTCGAGGAGTTGCAGCAGCAATCCCTTCTCCACCATACGCATGACTTCGGGGCCGTAGTTGGCGGCTTTTTCCGCCATGCGCCGGTCGGCGGCACCGTTGATGCGTTTGCGGATCTCCTCATCGGCGATGCCTTCCTCGGCGCACCAATCGGTGATGGGCAGGTCCAAACCGAAAATTTCATTTGTTTGCGCCGCCAGTCCGTCTGCATCCCATTGCTCGGCGTAGGCGCGCTCGGGGATGTGGTGGGCGACCAGTTCGTCGATCACCTCGCTGCGCATATCGACGACCGTTTCCGCTACATCCTCGGCGTCCATCAATTCCAGGCGCTGTTCATAGATAACCTTGCGCTGGTCATTCATGACGTCGTCATATTTCAGCAGGTTCTTGCGGATATCAAAGTTGCGCGCCTCGACTTTCTCCTGGGCCTTTTCCAGCGCCTTGTTGACCCAGGTGTGAATGATCGCCTCGCCCTCTTCCAGGCCTAGCTTGCGCAGCATGCCGTCCATGCGTTCCGAGCCGAAAATGCGCATCAGATCGTCTTCGAGGCTAAGGAAGAATTTGGAGGCTCCGGGATCGCCCTGCCGGCCAGAGCGGCCACGCAATTGGTTATCAATCCGTCGGCTTTCGTGGCGTTCCGTGCCGATAATGAACAGCCCCCCGGCCTTTAGCACCTCTTCCTTTTCCGCCTCGATCTCGGTTTCGATCTTCTTCGCCTTAACCTCGTCGACGGCGCCATCATCGGCCGTGGCTTCCATGGCGACGCGCATTTCCAGGTTGCCGCCAAGCTGGATATCCGTGCCTCGGCCGGCCATGTTGGTGGCGATGGTCAGGGCGCCCTTGCGCCCGGCCTGAGCGATGATAAAGGCCTCCTGCTCGTGGTGGCGGGCGTTGAGGACGTTGTGTTCCACCTTCTTTTTCTTCAGGATTTCCGAGAGCACTTCCGATTTCTCGATTGAAACCGTGCCGATCAGGGCCGGTTGGCCGCGCTCCTGGCACTCCGCGATCAGCTCGGTAATGGCGTCGAATTTCTCCGCTTCCGTGCGGTAGACCTCATCGTCCTGGTCGTCGCGGATCATGTCCAGATGGGTGGGGATTTCCACCACCGCCAGCTTATAGATTTCCAAGAACTCGCCGGCTTCCGTCATCGCCGTGCCGGTCATGCCGGCCAGCTTGGGATAGAGGCGGAAATAGTTCTGGAAAGTGATCGAAGCCAGGGTCTGGTTCTCGGGCTGGACGTCGACGCTTTCCTTGGCTTCCAGCGCCTGGTGCAGACCTTCGGAATAGCGCCTGCCTTCCATGGCGCGGCCGGTGAATTCGTCGATGATGACGATACGGCCGTCCTTGACCATATAGTCTACGTCGCGCTGGAACATCTTGTGGGCGCGTAGCGCCTGGTTGACGTGATGCACGACAGTGACGTTCTCCATGTCGTAGAGGTTTTCGCCCCTCAACATGTCCACTTCGCGCAGCAATTCCTCAATGGTCTCGGCGCCGTCCTCGGTGAAACTGACAGTGCGGGCCTTTTCATCCTTCTCGTAGTCGCTTTCCGCCAGCTTCGGCATCAGGACGTCTATGGTCTTGTACAATTCCGACGAATCTTCCGCCTGACCGGAAATGATCAGGGGGGTACGTGCTTCGTCGATCAAGATCGAGTCAACCTCGTCAACGATGGCGAAGTTGAATGGGCGCTGCACCATGGACGGCCGATCGAACTTCATGTTGTCGCGCAGATAGTCGAAACCGAATTCGTTGTTGGTGCCGTAAGTGATGTCGCAGGCATAGGCGGCGCGGCGCTCGTCATCATCCAGGCCGTGGATAATGCAGCCGGTGCTCAAGCCAAGTTTCTCGTAAACCACGCCCATCCAGTTGGCATCGCGCTGGGCCAGGTAGTCGTTGACCGTGACCACATGGGCACCCTTGCCCGAGAAGGCGTTCAGATAGGCGGGCAGGGTGGCGACCAGGGTCTTGCCCTCGCCGGTGCGCATCTCGGCAATCTTGCCCTGGTGCAGGACCATGCCGCCCATCAGCTGCACATCGAAATGGCGTTGGCCCAATGTCCGCTTGGCGGCTTCGCGCACGGCGGCAAAAGCTTCGGCCTGCAAATCATCCAGGCTTTCGCCATTTTCGTGGCGTTGGCGGAATTCGTCAGTTTTGGCGGCCAGGGCGTCGTCCGAAAGCGCCTCGAATTCAGGTTCCAGGGCATTGATCCGTGCTACGGGTTGCTCCATCCCCTTGAGGACGCGATCGTTTGACGAACCGAAAAAGCGCTTGGCGATACCGCCTAGAATTGCCATCAAAAAGTACCTAAGAAATCCCAAAAAACCGACAAAAGTGCCCTAGGCCGCGATAGGCCAGAGCGTTCAAAATCACGACAGGTGAGACATAAGGGGC
This sequence comes from uncultured Rhodospirillaceae bacterium, assembly GCA_964344935.1. Classification (GTDB taxonomy): domain Bacteria; phylum Pseudomonadota; class Alphaproteobacteria. Next base: position 922,861 of record CAYFPL010000001.1, on the reverse strand, counting down.
GCTCGCGTCCCTGTCAACGGAACCTGAGGGGCCTGATCATAGGCGAAAAGCGGCCAGCCAAAAGGAACAACAATATGTGAAAGTTGGGTTTTATGCGCTTGTACCCGGACGCCCAATACTCGATAGTGCCCCTCGGCGCCGCTGGCGTCGCCGGAAGACCTTCCAACGGCCAATGAAAGCCCAATTGCATGACAAATTCTGCCCGTGGGCCGTTGGCGGCCTGCTTGACCGCCGCCGCAATTATTGCGGTATCGTCTTTCCCCGCGCAAAGCCAGTCACAGGCCGCCGCCAAGGCGCCGGTAGACGATCAGGTGGTGGCCGTGGTGAACGGTAGCGAGATCCTGTTCCGCGACGTACGCCTGGCTTATGAAAACCTGCCTCAGCAGTACCGCGGTATGCCGATAGATCAGATCTATCAGCCCTTGGTGCAGCAGTTGACAGAACGGCGTTTGGTGCTGCAGGCGGCGGAGGCAGCGAACCTGGCCGACGATCCCGTGATCGCCAGCCAGATCAAACAGGCCCGAAATCGCATCCTGGAACAGGCCCTGGTCTCCCGCAAGATCAACGAGGCTGCGTCGGAGGAGACCCTGCGCGCCCAGTACGAAGCGGAAAAAGGCAATCAGAAGGGTCCGGACGAGGTGCGCGCCAGCCACATCCTGGTAGAAACACGGGAAGAGGCCGAGGCGATCATCGCCGAACTGAACAAGGGCGGTGATTTTGTCGCCCTCGCCAAGGCGCGATCGAAAGGGCCCAGCGGCGCCAAGGGCGGTGATTTGGGCTATTTCACCAAGGACAAAATGGTGCCGCCCTTTGCAAATGCTGCTTTCGCTCTGAAGGTGGGCGATGTGTCGGAGCCGGTGCAGACCCAGTTCGGCTGGCATGTCATCAAGGTATTCGACCGCCGTCAGGGCGAAGGGCCGACATTCGCCAAACGGGCCCCGGAACTGCGCCAGGCCATCGCTCAGACCGTGGTGGCGAAATTACTGGCGGAGCTATCGAAGGGCGCCAAGATCCAGATATTCAAGCTGGACGGCAGCCCCGTGGAGGCCATGGCGGCGCCTAAAAAAGCCAACTGACCGACTGCCGCCACCACTACTTGTTTGCGTTTAGGGCGCTGGCTACCATGCCGCACGTCCATATCGTGGGTGCATCATGCCTGAGTTAGATATTTCACCTCTTGCGCCGGCGCGGTTTCCCAAACTGCCCGTTATCGCCGGTCTGCGTCTGGCGGCTCATGCCGCCGGCGAACGTTATCGCCGCCGGGCCGATTTGACGCTGGCGGAACTGGCCCCGGGCAGCACTATTGCTGGCGTCTTTACCCAGTCCACCATGCCCGGCGCGCCGGTTCTGTGGTGCCGGCGTCATATCGGCCGAGGCAAGGCGCGGGCCATTGTCGTAAATGCCGGCAACGCCAACGTTTTCACCGGCCGTCAGGGCATGGACGACGTGGCGGCGACCGCCAAGGCGGTGGCCGAACAGATCGGTTGCCGGCCGGCGGATGTCATGGTCGCCTCCACGGGCGTCATAGGCGAGACCCTCTCTGTAAGTCGGCTGCTGGGTGCCGTGCCGACTGTCCATGGCAAGCTGAAGGATCAGGGTTGGAACGCGGCCGCAAAGGCCATTTGCACCACCGACACCTACCCCAAAGGAGCTGCCGCTGAGGCCGAGATCGACGGGCAGACCGTCCGTATCGCCGGCATCGCCAAGGGCAGCGGCATGATCGCCCCCGACATGGCCACGATGCTCAGTTTCATCTTCACCGATGCCAGGCTGCCGGCAGGGGTGTTGGATGATCTTTTGCGCTGGGCCAATGCCCGCAGCTTCAACTGCATTACCGTGGATGGCGATACCTCAACCTCCGATACGGTGCTCCTGGCGGCTACCGGGCAGGGTCCGAAACACCGGCCGGTCAGGGACGCCAAGGACCGGCGGCTGGCTTCGTTCAAGGCGGCGTTGCTATCGGTGATGGAGGATCTGGCAAAGCAGGTGGTCCGGGACGGCGAGGGTGCCTCAAAGTTCATAACCGTCTCCGTCACCGGCGCCGCTTCCGCCCGTGCGGCACGTCAAATCGCAATGACCATCGCCAATTCGCCGTTGGTCAAGACCGCCATCGCGGGCGAGGATGCCAATTGGGGCCGCATCATCATGGCTGTCGGCCGGGCCGGAGAGATGGCGGATCGGGATCGGTTGTCGATCATAATAGGTGGCGTGGTCATTGCCGAAGCAGGCCATCCTCATCCTGATTACCGCGAGGAACAGGTGGTGCCCCATATGAAGGGGCAGGAGATCGATATTGCCGTTGATGTGGGCGTGGGCCGTGGCAAGGCCACGGTTTGGACCTGTGATTTGACCCACGGCTATATCTCCATCAACGCCGACTACCGTTCCTAATGGCCGAACTCCCCCTGCTCCTGGTCGCCGCCGCCGCCCTGGTGGACGTGGATGGCCGGGTACTGGTGCAACAACGCCCCGAAGGCAAGGCCATGGCCGGCCTGTGGGAATTTCCTGGCGGCAAGGTAGAGGGCGGCGAAAACCTTGAAGAAACACTGATCCGGGAATTGAAGGAAGAACTGGACATCGATGTGACCGAGGCCTGCCTCGCGCCCTTTACGTTCGCATCGCACGCTTACGAAGACTTCCGTCTTCTTATGCCTCTTTTTGTATGCCGGGTCTGGGACGGCACGCCAAGATCGTTGGAAGGCCAGGCAATCCAGTGGATCCGGCCGATGCGCATGGGTGATTTGCCCATGCCGCCCGCCGATCGACCCCTGGTCGCCATGTTGCGCGATCTGCTCTAATTTCCAGACATGTCGCGCCGCCAAATACCGCAACTTCCGTTTCGCCCGCCCCTGCGCAGCGAAAACCTGGTACTGCGACCTTTGGAACGCACCGACGCGCCGGTCATCACGAAACTGGCCGGGGACTGGGAGGTCGCCCGCTGGACCCTTGATATCCCCCATCCATACGAAACCGCCATGGCGCGCGACTTCATCGCTTGGGCCGAGGACGAGTTGAGCGGCCAGCGGCGCTTTTTCTTCGCCATGATAGCGCGGGCAAGCGGCGAACTGGTGGGCTTGATTTCCCTGACCCGTAACGGTGCCGACGAAGGGGAGATCGGCTATTGGGTGGGCCGGCCTTATCAGGGCCGGGGCTACGCCAGAGAAGCGGCCGCCGCCGTCATTGCCCTGGGCTTCGAGGCGTTGGCGCTGCGGCGGGTCACGGCCGCCTGCCGGCCCGACAATGAGCCCTCTTGGCGGGTCATGGAGCATTGCGGGATGGTTTATATAGAGGCGATCCAGCGCTGGTCGGCCGCCCGTCGGCAGACATTCGATCTTTCCCTCTATGCTATCGACCGGCCTCTGGGTGGGGAAAATACATGAGTGCGAGCATCTTCAGATACGGCGGCGATTTCGCCGAAATAACCATTGCCCGGGCCGAGGGTGCCTATGTCTATGACCTTGACGGCCGGGCGATCCTGGATTTCACGTCCGGCCAGATGAGCGCCATCCTTGGCCATGGCCATCGCGAGATTGCCGCCGTTGTCAGCGAGATGGCCGAGAACCTGGATCACCTGCACAGCAGTTTTCTCTCGGAGCCCGTCATTGCCTTTGCAGAGGAATTGAGCGCCATGCTACCGGCGGCCCTGGACCGGGTCCTGCCGTTGTCCACTGGCGGCGAAGCGAACGAGGCCGCGTTACGCATGGCCAAAACCTATACCGGCGGTTTCGAGGTTGTCGCCTTCGACCGTTCCTGGCACGGGGTCACGGGCGGGGCGGCGGCGGCCACCTATTCCGGCGGCCGGCGGGGTCACGGGCCCACGTTGCCCGGCGTTCTTACTTTGCCGACACCGCATGCCTACCGATCGCCCTTCAGTCGGAGTGGCGATTATGATTGGCGGGCAGAGTTCGAATTTGGCTGGGAGATGATCGACCGGCAAAGCACCGGACAAATGGCGGCGGTTCTGGTGGAACCCATCCTCAGTTCAGGGGGAATCATCGAACTGCCGGATGGCTACTTGGCTGCGCTGCGGGACAAGGCGCATGAACGGGGCATGTTGCTGATCCTCGACGAGGCCCAGACCGGAATGGGTCGCACCGGGCACAATTTCGCTTTCGAACGGGACGGCGTGGTGCCGGACATTCTTTGCCTGTCAAAAACCCTCGGTGCTGGACTGCCGCTTTCCGCCACAATCACGTCAACCGCCATCGAACAGGATTGCTATGACAAGGGGTATCTGTTCTACACCACCCACGCCGCCGACCCCCTGCCGGCGGCGGTGGGGCGCAAAGTGGTGGAGATCGTTATCCGTGACCACCTGGCTGCGCGGGCCAGGGAATTGGGCGCATACCTGCGGGCGCAGTTGGAAGCCTTGCAGCAGCGCCACGTTCTGATCGGCGATGTACGCGGCCGCGGCCTGCTACAGGGCATCGAGCTGGTCACGGACCGGGGTTCGAAGACGCCGGCGCATGATATTGGCATGGCGGTTAGCCGGCGTTGCCTGGAACTGGGCGCTTGCCTCAATATCGGCCGTCGGGCCACGGCCGCCATATTCCGTATCGCACCGCCCCTGACGGTCAGCGAGGACGAGATCGATGCCGCCATGGCCATTCTCGACCAGGCACTAGGCGAATTCAGCCCTGGGTAAGCTGCCGTTTGGTCTTTGGTTCCTGCTCCGGATGGGTCGTCTAGCGTTTGTAAAGACCCATTAGAGCGGCCTTCTCGATGGTATTGAAGTGCAGCATGAAGCCGACCACGGCGGCGGAAGTGTCCGCGTCCACCGGCAAGGCCTCTTCGCCTACCGCATGCAGGTTGAAGAGATAGCGGTGGGGATGATCGCCTTCTGGCGGGCAGGGGCCACCATAGCCCGGTGCGCCAAAATCGGTACGGGTCTCGAGCGTACCGGCGGGCATACCGTCGGCCGAAGCGTTGAGCGCCAGTTCACTGACATTTGCGGGAATGTTCACCGCCACCCAATGCCAAAAGCCGCTGCCCGTAGGTGCATCAGGATCGAAACAGGTGAGAGCAAAACTCTTGGTGCCTTCCGGCGCGCCGGACCATGATAATTGCGGTGATTGGTTGCCGCCCGCGCAGCCGAAGCCATAGGCCTCCGACAGGATATGGTCGTTGCCAAGATAGTCACCGTCCTGGAAACTCTGGCTTGTCAATACGAGGGTCATCTGCCCATCCTCCCGAAATTTTGATTAATGTTTTCGCTGCCATAGATTTCACCCATGCGCGGTGGAATGCAAGTATGCTGTGCAAGTTAAGACGTACCCGAAGAAAACCTGGGGTAAGAGACATGACAGACATCGATTACCAAGCCCTGGCATGGCCGGTGCGTGACGAGGTCACCGCCGCCCATCGCAGGGCATGGCAGCGCCTGGGCCAGCCGGGCACTTGGCTGAGCGGGGCCGAGCGCATCGCTATTGCGGCCGAAGCGCGCGCTGCAGAGGATTGCGAGCTTTGCCGGGCCCGCAAGGAAGCCCTCTCACCGAATGCGGTAGAAGGCAGCCATAACCATACAGGCCAATTGTCGGATTTAGAGGTGGAGCAGGTCCACCGCATCCGCTCCGATCCCGGCCGCCTGAGTCGGGCCTGGTACGAGGGTCTGCGCGAGGCTGGCATGGTCGAAGAACGCTATGTGGAGACGGTCGGCGTCATCGCCAACATTGTTGCCATCGACACCTTCACCAAAGGCTTGGGGATGGATCCTTGGCCCTTGCCGGCGGCACAATCTGGAGAGCCGTCGAGGTGGCGACCGGCGGCGGCAAGACGCCAGATGGCCTGGGTTTCAACGCTGGCGCCGGAAGATGCCATCGGCACGGAGGACGAGGATCTCTACGCCGGCCGGCCCGCGGCGGCGCACATCTATCAGGCCATGTCCCTGGTGCCGGCCTCGGTCAAAGGCTTTTTTGATCTGGTGGTAAACCAGTATCTGCCGGCGGAGGCGATGCGGGATTTCGACAACGAGTACCGGGCCATAAACCATGCCCAGATTGAACTGGTGGCGGGCCGCGTTTCGGCCCTGAACCAGTGTGTCTATTGAACCACCAGCCATGGGCAACTGCTCCGTGCGAGCGGCAAGAATGATGGTGGTGAATATGATCTTTCAGTCATGGTGGGCGACGAGACACCAAGTGACGGCGGTATTCCGGATGGGGCCAGACTGATTCGCTTCGCAACGGCGGTTTTGGGCGATGATCCAGAGGAACTGGCGTCAGCACGGGCGGATATCGCCACAGCCATGGGCGGGGCCGCGTTGACCGACACGGCGGCCGTGGCTGCCCTATTCAACGCCATTGACCGGGTCGCCGATTCTACCGGTATTCCCTTGGAAGACGCGAAAGCAGAGGCCACGGCGGACTTTCGCGCGGACATCGGCATCGATGCCTTTGCAGCCGCCGCCGAGAAAGGTGTGGGAGGGTCATAAGACCGCCCAGAAACCGCTCCCAACCACAACACCTTGTCGTCGCGGCCCGTTCATGGCACAAGCTGTTGCGGTAGGGGTCGATGGGAAAGGATACTTGAGTTGAATTTGCTTCGCAGCGGTATCTTGCTGTCGGCACTGCTTTTGTTGACCCAACCGGCCGCGGCTCAGAACTTTCAAGCCTGGCTCAAAGAATTGCGCGCGGAAGCCCAGTCCAGGGGCATTTCCGAAGCGACGCTGCAAGCCGCGCTCGACAGCATCGCGCCGATCCCAAGGGTCATCGAATTGGACCGGCGGCAGCCGGAATTCACATTGACCTTCACGCAATACCGCGACCGGGTTGTCCCGCCCTCGCGGATCAAAAAGGGCCGGGCCAAACTGCAGGCCAATCGGGCCCTGCTGGAGGAAATCGGCGCCAAGATCGGTGTGCAGCCGCGGTTTATCGTCGCCCTCTGGGGCATCGAGACAGATTTTGGACGGGTCACCGGCGGCTTCAAGGTGATCCCGGCTCTGGCGACCCTGGCCCATGACGGCCGACGCAGCGCCTATTTCCGCAAGGAACTATTAAATGCCCTGCGCATCCTCAACGAAGGCCACATCGCGCCCAAGGATATGGTGGGTTCGTGGGCCGGCGCCATGGGGCAATGCCAGTTTATGCCTTCGTCGTTCCTGGCCCATGCCCTCGATTACAACGGCGACGGCAGGCGAGATATCTGGACCACAAGAGAGGATGTATTCGCGTCTGCGGCCAACTACTTGAAGAAATCTGGTTGGCGGAATGATCAAACCTGGGGGCGGGAAGTGACCTTGCCCAGCGACTTCGACCCTAAGCTGGCCAACCTAAAGGTGCGGAAACAGATCGGCGATTGGCAGGCCCTCGGCGTGCGGCGCGCCGACGGCAGTGACCTGCCCAGCCGGCAACTGATGGCCTCCATTGTGCTGCCGGAGAAGGGTAAAATGTCGCCTGCCTACATGGTCTACAACAATTATCGGACCACACTGCGCTGGAACCGTTCGACATATTTTGCCATTGCCGTTGGCCTGCTGTCGGACGGGATCGGCGCGGGCGGATGAAAGGCCCTTTCATGACCTTGGGGGGCGGTAAATCATGAAAGCAGTCGGGATTTGGCGGCTGGTCGTTTTGCTGCTGAGCGGCCTAGCGCTTTCTGCCTGTGCGGAGAGCCAGCTGGCTGTCCATGTGGCAAAGCAGTTGAGCCGCGCCAACGCCGAGAAACCCAGCGCCTCCGCCGGCACCTACAAGATTGGCAAGCCATATCAAGTCAAAGGCGTCTGGTACTATCCTCACGAAGACCCCAAGTACGACCAGACGGGCATCGCATCGTGGTATGGCGAACCGTTTCATGGCCGGCGAACTGCGAACGGCGAAATCTACGACATGAATGACCTGACGGCGGCGCACAAGACCTTGCCCATGCCGGTTCGGGTGCGTGTCACCAACCTAGGCAACGGCCGTTCGATCGTTTTGAAAGTCAACGACCGTGGCCCCTTCGTGCATGGCCGGATCATCGATGTTTCGCGTCGGGCCGCGCAGTTGCTGGGCTTCTATAAACAAGGCACCGCGAAAGTTCGGGTCACCATAATCGATCAACCCAAGACCCAGGTGGTGGCCAAACGGGCGGTTACGCCGCCAGAACAAAGAAACGCATTGCCCGCCTTGCCGCGAGGCAATGTCATTGCACAGACCCTGGCGCCGCCCCCCGGCCTGAAGTCGACGTCGTCGGCGCCTGCCAGCGGTTCAGGGAAGGTCAGGATCGCCAATGCCGGTCCCTTGACAGCGCCGACCTCGAAGCCGGAGCAGGTAGAACAACGACCTGTGGGTCCATCCAGCATATTCGTCCAGGCAGGCGCCTTTGCTGTGGCGCAAAATGCCTCCCGCCTGCAAGCGCGGCTGGCCTATATCGCGCCGTCGCGGATCATCAATGTCTTCATCAAGGGGCAGGAAATGTTCCGCGTCCACCTGGGTCCGCTGCCCTCGGTTGAGGCCGCCGACAGGGTCTTGCAGCAGATCATCAAAGACGGCATTTCAAACGCCCGGATCATCATCGAATAGACCGCCTTTCAAGGGCGAATTGGGAATGGACGGCGAAGGCCGAGTTTCATAACCTGCGCCGGGTTTATGGGAGGCTTTGCTGTGCAGATTCCGATTTATCAAATCGACGCCTTCACTAAGGCGCCGTTCGGGGGCAATCCGGCTGCGGTCTGTCCGCTGGAAGACTGGTTGGCGGACGATGTCCTGCAGGCGATTGCATTGGAGAACAATCTCTCGGAAACGGCGTTTTTCGTTGCCGAAGGTGATGAATATGCGTTGCGCTGGTTCACTCCGGCAGTGGAAGTCGACCTCTGCGGCCATGCCACTCTGGCAACTGGTCATGTCATTCTGAACCACCTGAATTCAGAGGCCAAAAAGGCAGTATTTCAAACCCGCTCCGGGGAGCTTCAGGTATTTCGCGACGGTGACGGCCTTGCCATGGATTTTCCCGTTCTTGCACCAGGCTTGTCGATCGAGCCATCGCCGGCATTGATCTCCGCAATGGGTGTGATGCCGCTGGAATGCTATCCCATTCGCGAAATGCACGGCGCCCCTTACCTGCTGTTGGTCTTCGAGAGCGAGGCGCAGGTGGCCGAGCTGTCCCCCCGGTTTGCCAGCCTTGGCGCCAACGTGATCGTCACGGCGCCGGGCGACGAGGTGGACTTCGTCTCGCGTTTCTTCGCGCCCATGTCGGGCATCGACGAAGACCCAGTGACCGGCTCGGCCCACTGCACATTGGCGCCCTATTGGGCGGAACGTTTGGGCAAAGGACAATTGACGGCGCGGCAAATTTCGGCTCGTGGCGGTGATGTGGGCTGCAAGTTGGATGGCGACCGCGTGATATTGAGTGGCCATTGTGCCTTTTACATGCAGGGCCAGATAGAGGTGCCCGGCTAGCCTTCACGCGTTATGATGACGTCATGAAGATCTATGAAGGGCAAAGGATCGGCGAAGGGACGACCGTAACCGTGGACGGTCAAGCCTTGGATGCGCGCATCGACTTGCGCGATTTTCGGGCCGGTGGATTCGAATGGGGCTATGAGGGGAGCGGGCCGTCGCAACTGGCCTTGGCCATTCTGGCCGATCATGCGGATGCAGAGACCGCGCTACGCAACTATCGCCAGTTCATGCAGGTTTTCATTGCCGAGATCGAGAGCGACAACTGGCGCCTAAGCAGTGAGGAGATCGACCAGCGGATCGGCGAAACCGCGGTCGTGCCTATGGACCTGAAAACCTTGATGCGCAAGGTCAAGGGCGAGATCTAGTAGGGAGTCGGCAGCAACATGGACACGGTTACCGCCCTTTTGGCGGATCTGGCCAATGATCGCGGATCTGACGCCGCGATCATTTATCATGATGAAGCAGTCAGTTTCGCCGACCTTGATGATGAGGGCCGCCGTGCCGCCACATTGCTTGCCGGACTTGGCATCGGTGAAGGCGACCGGGTCGCCCTTTGGCTGCCCAATTGTCCGGCTTACATGGCGTTGTGTCTTGGCTGCTGTCGATTGGGCGCGATTGCCGTGGCGGTCAACACACGGTTTCGTTCTGTCGAGGTCTCGGACATCATCCGCCGTTCGGGTGCGGAGGTTCTGGTTATGTGGCCCGGCTTTCGCGAGATTGACTTTCTTGGCCTGCTGGCGGCAGCGGATGCGGATGCCCTGGCCGGCCTCAAGACGATCATCCTCTATGACGAGGGCGCCAAAGTTGATGCCATTCCGGGTGCCGTGGGCCATTGCGCCCGCCTGAACTACGACGAACTTGTACAGTGCGAAGCGTATGGGGCGGACCATGCCGACCCGGACCTAGGCTGTAATATCTTCACCACGTCCGGCACCACCAAGGCGCCGAAATTTGTCCTGCACACCCAGGGCAGCATATCCCGGCACGCCCGGCTGGTAGCCGACGGTTTCGGCTATTCCACATCCAACGGCGCCTTGTTGCAGATGATGCCCCTGTGCGGCGTCTTTGGATATACCCAGATCATGGCCGGCCTGGCCTCGGGCCAGCCGACAGTATTGACGGCCTCGTTCGACCCCAAGGAAACCGTGGCGTTGTCAGAGCGTCATAACGTGGTCAATTTCAATGCCACCGACGACATGATCCAGTCGATCATGGACAACAACCCCCAAGAGTTCCCGCTGCCGAACCTGCGTTTCGTTGGCAGTGCTGCCTTCGCTACGAACTACGCGGAAATGGCGGAACGGGCCGAAGCGCGCGGCATAAGAATGGTGGGCCTTTACGGTATGAGCGAGGTACAGGCCCTGTTCGCCGTACAGCCCATGGATCTGCCCCTCGGCAAACGTATTGCCGGCGGCGGCCGGCCCATCAGCGGGCTTTCGGAAGTCAGGGTCCGCGACCCCGAAACGGGCGCCCTGCTTGGTCCGGGCGAACCCGGTGAATTGGAACTCAAAGGGCCGTCGTTGATGAAGGAGTATTACTTGAATCCGGAAGCCACGGCGGAAGAGTTCACCGAGGATGGTTTTTTGCGTTCCGGGGATTTGGGGGAATTGACCGAGGATGGGCGGTTTCTTTACCTCCAGCGCATGGGTGATGTCCTGCGCCTGGGCGGTTTCCTGGTCAGCCCGGCGGAAATCGAAAACCATCTGATCGAGCACGCCAGCGTGGCCGATGCCCAGGTGGTGGGCGTTAAAATGGCGGATGGCAGCATCCGGGCCGTAGGTTTCGTTATCATGCAGGCGGATGCCGCGTTTGACGAGGATCGCCTGCGCCAGCATTGCCTGGACGGCCTGGCCCGTTTCAAGGCGCCCATACGGATTTTTGCCCTGGATACCTTTCCCACCACGCAAAGCGCCAACGGCACCAAAATCCAACGGGCCGAGTTGCGCCGCATGGCTCAGGAACGGGCGGTCTAGGGCATTCGGCTATGCCGGATGAACCGGTGACTGGCAAATAGTTGCGTTTCGAGTCTTGATTTCAGCAACGATCTATCTACCTATCACTAGATAGATGCATTGGGGAGACGGCAAATGCGCATCAATATGGATTTCGAGCAGCGGGTCGTGATCGATACCGAGGGCCAGGACTGGGTTGAAAGTCCCGCCAGCGGCGTCCAACGGCGCATGTTGGATCGCGAGGCGGCAGAAACCGGCCGGGCGACCACGATTGTTCGATTTGCTCCCGAAAGCTATTTCCCGGCCCATTCGCATCCCGGCGGCGAGGAATTCCTGGTACTCGAAGGTGTGTTTTCCGACGAGAGCGGAGACTATGGCCAGGGGATGTATGTGCGCAATCCCGTCGGCTCGGCCCACCAGCCCTTCACCAAGGATGGCTGCGTGATCCTGGTCAAGCTGTGGCAGATGGATCCAGGGGACCAGGAATTCGTTCATATCGATACCAGCCAGAGCGATGGGTGGCATGACGGTGATACCGATGGCATTTCCGTCCGCGATCTGCATGTCTTTGGCGACGAGCGGGTATCCTTGGCGAAATTGCAGCCTGGAACCCGGCAAGCCCGGCGTGACTATCCGGGCGGTGCCGAGTATTTCGTTGTAGAGGGCGCTCTGGGTGATGAAAACGGCCACTATGGCAAAGGCACTTGGCTGCGGCTGCCGGCCAATAGCGGCCATAATCCGTTTAGCGACGAGGGCTGTACGGTGTTCATCAAGACCGGGCATTTGTCGGAGGCGGACAAATGAGCCAGCACTACAGTTCCGACGTCGCCTTCTCTCCGGCAGTAAAGTCATTGCAAAGCCTGAAAGGCTCCCGCGAGGCCTATTCCCGCATGGAGGCCAAGGGCGGATGGCGCACGGCCGTGTCCGACGATCTCGCCGCCTTTATTGCCGATCGCGACTCTTTTTACCTTGCAACCGCCTCCGCTGACGGCCAGCCGAGCCTGCAACACCGTGGCGGCCCAAAGGGTTTCCTGAAGGTTCTCGACGAGAACACCCTTGCCTTTGCGGAATTCAGCGGCAACCGGCAGTATATTTCCCAAGGCAATCTGTCCGAAAATGACCGCATCGCCATTTTCCTAATGGACTATGCCAACAAGCGTCGGATCAAGATCTGGGGCACGGCGCAAGTGGTGGACAATGACGAGGAACTACTGGAGCGCTTGCGCGACCAGGCGTACAAAGCACCCGTCGAAACCGCTTTCGTGATCAAGGTGACCGCATGGGACGTCAACTGCTCGAAACATATTACCCAGCGCTATACCGATGATCAGATCCTAGCCTTGGTGCAGCCGCTACAAGAGAGGATCAGCGAACTGGAAGCGGAATTGGCGGCCCTGAAGGCGGATCGCTAGCAGCTGCGCCAGAGCCGCCCATTCCCGCGCGTGAACTGGTATCAGGACAGGGATCGGGAATTACTTTTCCGCGCGGGACTTTTCGACGATGGCGGACAAGCCGGAAACAATTTGCCGCGCGACCTCGGGGCCGGAGCCGGTAATCTGCTGTTGGGCCACGGTCCGCATGGCCTTGAGGTGGGTCTTGATGGCTCTGGCGTCGGTCACGCTGACCGTTTCGATGCGGGAGAGGAACTCGCAGAGTAACTTGCCGATATCCGAGACCAATTCGTAGCCGAATGTGCCTGCTTCGCCGCGAATTTCATGCACCTGGTCGTGCAGCCTGTCCAAGTCGAACTCGCCGGAGGTAAGCATGGAATTGAATAGCTTCGTGACGTTGTCCAATTCGATGTCGAGGCGGTTCTCGTAGGCTTTCTTCATCGTCTCTACAACCTTATCCGCACGTTCGATGGCGGCAGGGTTGGCGCCGAAACCAGGTCCCACTTTCTCGCGCAGCTTGTTGGGAACCTCGATTTCCTCGAAGTCGCCGGCTTCACCGCGTGGCGCCTTGTTCACTTGTGGCAGCGATCTAGGCATATCCTGGTCTCCCGAAGTTCCTGTTCAGATGACCCTAGAGGGTCTCCAGCAAGCGCTCGACATCAGCCACTTCCTGTTCGGGCGATGTGCCGCCCAAATCCGCGATTTTGCCGGTTGAGGCAGGACGCGCGCGTCGCTCGGGGCCCATATAGTCCGCCCAATTGACGCGGCGGCGGCAGGGTCCAAAGAACGACTTGGTGCGCACGAAGGGGCGCGGTTTCTCGATCACTGCGAGGATGCGGTCGTATAGTGTCTTGGCGGAAACCGGCTTGGCCAGCAACTCATTCACGCCGGCATCCCGTGCCGTGGTGACCCGCCATTGTTCCGTATGACCGGTCATCAAGATGATCGGCAGAAAGACGTCGGGGCTTTTGATATCGGTACGGATAAAACTGGTGTACTCCAGACCGTCAACGGGCTCCATCATCCAATCCGTGATGATCAGATCGGGCGTAACATCCCTCAGTCCCCTGATGGCCTGCTTGCCGTTGGCATATTCATGTACATTGCCCACGCCAAGAGCTTCAAGCATCGCCCTGACCAGGCGACGCATGTTGCGGTTGTCTTCGACCAACTGAACCTGCAGATGCTCCAGGTTATAAGCCATGTTACGTGCTGTTTGCCCCAAAGGTCAGGAATCAAAATAGGCCGGTGACCAGCACCGTCGCGGGTTAAGCTAACCAATTATGGGTAAAGAAGCGGTTAAGCTTAAGGCGACGCCGATGCGGCCGCGAGCTATAGTCCCCGTCATGGACAAAGGCACGCGCGATTTGGAACTGCCGAGGAGCATCGCGGCTTGGTTCAACGGGCGTGGTTGGCGCCCGCGTCCCCATCAACTGGCGGTTCTCGAGCGGACCGGGGCCGGCCAATCGGTTCTGTTGACCGCGCCGACGGGCGGCGGCAAGACCCTGGCCGGGTTCCTTCCCAGCCTATGCGACCTGATCGCCCATGGCGAGGCAAGTGAGGCAGCGCAAGGGGCCTGGCTGCATACACTCTATCTTTCGCCGCTCAAAGCCTTGGCGGTTGACGTGCGGCGCAATCTGGAGGAGCCCATCGCCGAAATGGGTCTGCCGATCCGGGTGGAAAGCCGCACCGGAGATACGCCTCAGGCCCGCCGCCAGCGCCAGCGCAAGAACCCGCCCCATATGTTGCTGACGACACCGGAGCAATTGGCGTTGTTGCTGTCGTATAGGGACGCGGAGCGATATTTCAGCCGCCTGCGATATGTGGTTATCGACGAACTGCATGCCTTGGCCCCGAACAAGCGCGGCGATCTGTTAGCGCTTGGCCTGGCCCGCCTCGCCGCCATGGCGCCGACCGCACGCCAGATCGGCCTTTCAGCCACCGTGGCGGCGCCGGATCAGATGGCGCAGTTTCTGGGCTCCGCTGGGCCGGTGTCGGTCATAGACGGCGGTCCAGGGCCGCGGCCGGAAATATCCGTCCTCGCGGCCTCGGCCCGGGTGCCATGGTCCGGGCATATGACGCTGCATGCCATGGCCGATATTTATCAGGAGATCAAAACGCGGCAGACCACCCTGGTATTTGTCAATACCAGGGCCCAGGCGGAAGTGGTGTTCAATCATCTGTGGCGATTGAACGACGATGGTTTGCCAATCGCATTGCACCATGGCTCTCTGGCGCCGGAACAAAGGCGTAAGGTGGAGGCGGCCATGGTGCGTGGCGCCCTGCGGGCGGTGGTCTGTACTTCAACCTTGGATCTGGGCATCGACTGGGGCGCGGTGGACCTGGTCATCCAGGTCGGCGCGCCCAAGGGCCTGAGCCGTCTGGTGCAGCGCATCGGCCGGGCCAACCATCGCCTGGACGAGCCGAGCCGGGCGCTGCTTGTGCCTTCGAACCGGTTCGAGGTGCTGGAATGCCAGGCCGCCGGCGCGGCGGTAATGGAGGGGGAATTGGACGGCGATCCGCCGCGCACAGGCGGCTTGGACGTGCTGGCCCAGCATATCCTGGGCGCCGCCTGCGCCGCGCCGTTCGTGGCTGACGCGCTGTACGAGGAAGTCCGCGGCGCGGCGCCCTATGAAGATCTAAGCCGCGAGACCTTTGACAAGGTCGTCGATTATGTGGCCACGGGCGGTTATGCCCTGCGTCAATATGAACGTTATGCCCGCCTGGTAGTGGATTCAGACGGCCGGCATCATGTCACTTCACCCCGCGTTGCCCGGCAATATCGCCTCAACGTGGGCACGATCGTGCAGGAACCCATGATCAACGTGCGCCTGCAACGCGGCCGCAACCTGGGCCAGATCGAGGAATGGTTCATCGACCAATTGGTGGTCGGTGACACCTTTGCATTTGCCGGCGAGATACTGCGTTTCGAGGGCATGCGTGAGACCACGGCCATGGTCAGCCGTACCGCCGGCCGGGAAGCCAAGGTGCCGTCCTATTATGGCGGCAAGTTCCCCCTTTCCACCTATCTTGCCGCCCGGGTGCGGGCGCTTCTGGCGGACAAGGGCGCGCAAAGGCGTTTGCCGGCCCCGGTGCGGGATTGGCTGGCCATGCAACGCCGGCGCTCGGTGTTGCCCGGAGTCGAAGGCCTGTTGGTGGAAGGATTTCCGCGCGGTGGCAAGCATTATCTGGTCTGTTATCCCTTCGAAGGGCGCCTGGCACACCAGACCTTGGGCATGCTTTTGACCCGCCGTATGGAGCGTGCCGGCTACCGCCCCTTTGGCTTCGTGGCCTCGGAATATGCCCTTGCGGTGTGGAGCCTCAATCCGGTGGATGACGTGGTGCCCCTGCTTGGCGAAGACATGTTGGGGGACGATCTCGAAGAATGGCTGGCCGAATCCAATCTGATGAAGCGCACCTTCCGCAATGTGGCCCTGATCGCCGGCCTGATCGACCGGCGCCATCCGGGGCAGGAGAAAACCGGCCGTCAGATGACCTTTTCCTCGGACCTGATCTACGATGTGCTGCGCAAATACGAACCCGACCACATCCTCCTCCGCGCCACCCAGGCAGATGCCGCAACGGGCCTTTTGGACATCGGGCGGCTAGGACGGATGTTGGGGCGGGTTCAGGGCCGCATCGATTTTCGCCGTCTCGAAAGAGTTTCGCCCCTTGCCGTACCCCTGATGCTGGAGATCGGCAAGGAAGCCGTGCACGGCGACAGCATGGAGGAATTGCTGAGCGAGGCGGCCGAGGACTTGATCGAGGAAGCCACCCGGCTGATCTGATTTGCAACCAGGCGACCGTTGCGAAATGAAAGCCCCGGCCGGGAGGAGCCGGCCGGGGCTGGTTACTTGATTTGGGCCAAATACTCCCCGGCCCAGGGGTAGCGTCTAGGCGGCGCGCACGTTGGTCAGGAACTTCTCGACCTCGCTCCGCAAGTCGCCGGCCTGACGGCTCAGCTCGTGCGTGGCTTCGAGCACCTGAGCAGCGGCCGTACCGGTCTCCTGTGCGCCTTTGTTCACTTCCACCATGTTGACGTTGACGTCCTCGGTGCCCTTGGCCGCTTCCTGAACGTTGCGGCTGATTTCCTGGGTGGAGGCGCCTTGCTCCTCCACCGCGGCGGAGATCGAGCTGCCGATCTCGGAGATCTCGGCAATGGTCTTGGAGATGCCCTCGATCGCCGTGACCGCGGAACCCGTGGCGCCCTGGATTTCGGTAATCTGAGCCGAAATCTCCTCCGTCGCCTTGGCCGTTTGCGAGGCCAGGTTCTTGACTTCGGAGGCCACCACCGCGAAGCCCTTGCCGGCATCGCCGGCGCGGGCCGCCTCGATCGTGGCGTTCAGGGCCAGCAGGTTGGTCTGATTGGCGATGTCGTTGATCAGGTCGACAACTTCGCCGATCTTCTGCGAGGCCTCCACCAGACCCTGGACCTGCTCGGTGGCCCGTTGGGACTCATCCACCGCACCGTCGGAGATGTCGGAGGAATTGCTGACCTGGCGCGAGATCTCCTGCACCGAGGCGGACATTTCCTCCGTCGCCGTGGCCACCGACTGAACGTTGGCGCTGGCCTGCACGGAAGCCGAGGTGACGGTGGTGGAGCGCTCGGAGGTCTGCTCCGCAATGCCGCGCATCTGTTCCGCCGAGCTGCTCATGGTGTCGGCGGCGTTGCCGACTGACTGAACAATGCCCATGACAGCGCTTTCGAAGTCGTCGGCGAGCTTGTTGCGCTCGTCCTTCAGCTTCTTCTCGTTGTCCAGGCGCTGCTGCTCCTGTTCCGATTCCATGCGCTTGACGTTGATGGCGTTCTCCTTGAACACCTGGACGGTGCCGGCCATGTCGCCGACCTCGTCCTTGCGCTCGGTGCCGGGCACTTCGACCTCAAGGTCGCCGCCCGCCAGCCGCTTCATGGCGTCGGTCATGCTGTTGATGGGCCTGGCAATGCCGTTGCCGATCAACCAGGCGAGGACCAGGCCGATGGCGATGGCGACCGCTGCACAAATGGCAATCAGCGTGAAGGTGTTAGTCACCGTCTGCTCATTGCTTGCCTGACGTTCGTGCATCAGGGCCTCTTCCTCGGCCGAGAACTCGCCCATCAACTGGCGGAAACGGTCGAAGTACTTCTTGCCCCGGGCTTCGGCGATCAGGTCGGCCATGTCGTCCATGGTCTTGGCATCACCGATCTGACGACGCAAGGCGATCGTAGGCTCGGTGACCTTCTCGCGCCATTCGTCCAGGGTATGCTCGGCTTCTTTCAGCAGTTTGACCTGCGCCGGATTGTCGTCGACGGTCTTTTCCAGATCGCGGGCCAGATCGTGGAAATGCTTGGCACCTTCATTGTAGGGCGTCAGGAACTCTTCCTGGCCCGCCAGTAGGTAGCCGCGCATACCGGTTTCCATGTCCACCGCCGCGGCCAGAATGGCGGCGCCCTGAGCGAGGACCTTGTAAGTGTGTGCGACCCAATGCTCTGTCTCGTAGACGGTCTTCAGGTTCGATTTGACGCGGCCACTGGCTTCGCGGGCGTCCGCGTCACGCTTCACCAACAGTTCGGCCTCGATCTGGCTGAATTCGGCGATGCGGCCTCGGAAGGCATCGAAATACTGCTTGCCGGCCTTTTCGTTTACCATGGCGACGATGTCGGCCATGCTCAGTTCACCGGCAACAACCTGGCGGCGCTTGGCGATGGCCGGTTCGGTCACGTTGTCGATCCATTCCTGGATGCCGGCCTCGATCGCCTTCAGGCGTTCCACCTGCGGCGGGTTATCACTGACGGTTTCCTGCAGCTTGCGCACCTCGGTGAAGAAGCCTTCCTTGCCCGAATTGTAGGGCTCCAGGAATTCATCCTCGCCCGCCAGCAGAAAGCCGCGCATGCCGGTCTCCATATCGACGGCATGGGCCAATATCAGTTGTGCCTTGGCCAGCACCTTATGCGTATGGTCGACCCAGCCGATGGTCTTTTGCACGGTATCGAAGTCCGTGGACACACTTTTCTGGGCTTCGTCGAATTCGGCCTGACGCTTCTCCAACAGCACCTTTTCCCGGTCGGAGAAGGTTTTCAGTTGCGAGCGGATCTTGTCGAAGTAGACCTTGCCGCGTTTCTCGCCCACCAGCCGGGCCATGTCGTTCATGGTCTCGGCATCGCCGATGTCGCGGCGCAATTGGATGGTCGGCTCGGTGACGTCCTTTTGCCAATCGCGCAGGATCTTTTCCACTTCGCCAAGCCGGGCCACCTGGGCCGGATTGTCGTTAACGGTTTCCTGCAACTCGGCGATACGCTCGTAAGTGGCCTTTTCGCCACCCGTATACGGCGCCAGGAACTCATCCTTGCCGGCCAACAGATAGCCGCGCATGCCGGTTTCCATATCCACCGCGGAGGAGACAATGGCGGCGGCCTTGCCAATCACAACGTGTGTGTGGTCGACCCACTTGTTAGTGGTCACGATGGAACTAATGCCATAAACGGCCACGCCCGCGAGGGCGGCAAGCAACACAAGCGGGGCGCAAATCCCCATTAGTATCTTCGGTTTGGTTTTTAGATTGGACAGCATGGTCCATCCCTCTCTCTCTTGCATCGACAAGCGACCTGCTATGCAGGAAGCGGGGGGTCATTCGCTGCATGGCTGCCAAAGCAAAAAGATCCAACTTGCAGGATGCTTAGGCGTCGAGCGTATGCAACGCATGACGGTAACTTGTCTGTGACATTAGGGATAATTTGTTGATCTTTGGTAAATGTGCGTTTGTAAATGGCGGGCAGCGTAAAGTAAAAATAGGATATATTTATAACTAATGAGAGAATTTAAATAGATAAATGCAAATCATCCGTTTTCAATTTTGGTGTATGTAAACCTGTAATGAACAACTTTTTAGTTTGTTTCGGTCAATTCATTTTTCATAGGTAATATGACCTTTTGGTTAAATTACAATATGCATTCTAGAAATTATCGCATTGCGTGTGGCAAGGTGACGGTGGCAATGGCTTGCCGGCGGGCGTAAAATCGCTGTGTTTTACGAAAGAAATTTTTTTGAAAAAAAGAAAAATTTTTGAAGTTTGAATGCTTCGTCCGGCCTTGCGTTATGAATTGGCGGTGCCAGAATACGGGTTCCTTCGTCCAAAGGACATCAATGCCATGCATTTATTTCGAGAGCAGGCCGCGCGCGATCTGGATGCCGCTCTGGCGCAGCTGCCCATCATCGACCTTGGATCTTACTTAAGTGGCAAGCCAGGTGCCTTGCAGGACCTGGCGGCGGCGATCGAGGATGCCTGCCAGCGGATCGGCTTCTTCTATATCAAGAACCATGGCGTGGCGCAGACCTTGATCGATGGGGCTTTTGCCCAGTCGAAACGCTTTCATGCCCTGCCGCTGGAAAGCAAGATGGCCCTGTCGCTGGACGAGGCCAATATCGGTTACATGCCCATGAATGCCTCAATGCAGTCCCATTCCACGGTGCATAAGGCGACCACGCCGAACCAGAACGAAAGCTTCTTTATCACCCATGATCGCGGGCCGGATCACCCGGATGTGGTCAAAGGGACGCCCTTGCGCGGCCGCAACTACTGGCCCAATGACCTGCCCGGCTTCCGCGAAGGCGTGATGGAATATTTCACGGCCCTGAACAATTTGGGCCAAAGCCTCGTTGCGCCGTTCGCTGTCGCCTTGGGAATGCCGGCGGACTATCTCGACGAGGATTTCTCTAACGAGAACAACGCCACCCTGCGCATGCTGCATTACCCGCCGACCCAGGTTGTCGACAACGATTTCGGCACCGCGCCGCACACCGACAATTCCTTTATGACCATCCTGGCCCGCATGGACGTACCGGGCCTGGCCATCCGCCTGCCGTCGGGCGAATGGCTGCCGCCGCCCCTGATCCCCGGCACCTTCCTGGTCAACATCGGCAACATGCTGCGCCGGATGTCCAACGACAGGTTCCTCTCCACCCCACACGGGGTGATCGTGGATGGGGCCGAAGACCGCTATTCATTGGCCTATTTCCACAGTCCCAACCCTTATCGCATGATCCAGGTGGCGCCGTCCTGCATCGACGAAGGGCATCCGCCAAAGTACGAGCCGCGCCTTTATGCCGACCTGATGAAGGAGTTCTATGCCGCGAACTACTTCCATCAAAAGGATCACGGCAAGATTGAAATGAAGAATCGCTACGATTGAGGGGGAGGGAAAGATGGATCTGGGTATCGCGGGCAGGAATGCCATCGTCTGCGCCTCCAGCCGGGGTCTGGGCCGGGGCTGTGCCATGTCCTTGGCGCAAAACGGTGTAAATGTGGTGATCAACGGTCGGGACGAAGCGGTCACCATGGCCACGGCCGAAGAAATCCGCGCCGCTTCGGATGTGGAAGTCACCCCTGTCATCGCCGATGTGTCCAGCAAGGACGGCCAGGCGGCCCTGCTCGCGGCCTGCCCCAAGCCCGATATTCTGGTCAACAACAACGGCGGCCCGCCTTTCAGGGATTTTCGCGAATTGTCGCGGGAGGATATGCTGACCGGCGTGACGATGAATTTTGCCACGCCCATCGAATTGATCCAGGCGGTGATCGATGGAATGGTGGCGCAAGGCTTCGGCCGGATCGTCAACATCACGTCTGTGTCGGTGATGCGCCCGGTCTTCGGCCTCGACCTTTCCTCCGGCGCCCGTGCCGGATTAACGGCGTTTTTGGCCGGCGTGGCCCGGTCCGTGGCCCAGCACAACGTCACCATCAATCATATTCTGCCCGGTTACATCGACACCGACCGCCTGCGCGGCGGCCTGGCCTTCAACGCCCAGCAGAACAACATTTCAGTGGAAGATGCCATCGACCGCCAGACCAGCGAAGTGCCGGCCAAACGTTTCGGCAATCCAGAGGAATTCGGCGAGGCCTGCGCCTTTCTCTGCTCCGCCCAGGCTGGCTATATCACCGGCCAAAGCCTGCTCCTCGACGGCGGCCTTTATGAGAGCAATTTCTAGATAGAAGCGGCAACTGGCAAAGGCGGTGCATCAGCACCGGCCGTCATGTAAGATTGCCCTAAGACAACATTCCCAAAAGCGATGGACGCCATGACCGTATTTGACCTTTCCGTGACCGATGCCCTGCTTTCCACCACACGCGCCGTGCGCAAGCGGCTGGATTTCGACCGCGACGTGCCTGCCGAGGTGATCAACGAATGCATCGACCTTTCGCAACAGGCGCCCACGGGTTCCAACCGCCAGGGTTGGGCCTGGGTCGTGGTCACGGAGGCGGAGAAGAAGGCCGCCCTGGGGGATATGTATCACCGGGGCGCCATGGCGTATCTGAACCAGGCGGAGCAGGACGCGGCGAAGATGGATGATGAAGGGCAGACCAGCCGGGTCATCGATTCCGCGCTTTATCTGGCCGACAAGATGCAGAATGCGCCGGTGCTGGTGATCCCGTGCATTAATGTCGGCCTAATGCCGGAAAACCCGCCGCGCCAGGCCTGGGCCGGATTAATGGGCTCCATCATGCCGGCGGTGTGGAGTTTCCAGTTGGCTCTACGCGCCCGGGGCCTGGGAACCGTGCTGACCACCCTGCATCTGTCGAATGAGAAGGAAGCGGCCGAACTGCTAGGCATTCCTGACAATTATATGCAGGTGGCCCTGCTGCCGGTCGCCTACACCAAGGGCACGGACTTCAAACGGGCCAAACGTCCGCCGGTTAGCAATATCACTCATTGGGAACAGTGGTAGGCGCTGACCAAACCGGGGCAGCGGAACCGGCGTCAAGCGATTAATGGCGGGTCACGGTGGCCCGACCTGAATTCAACCGGCGAGACACCGTAGGCATCGTGAAAGGCGCGGGAGAAATAACTGCGGCTGTTATAGCCGATGTTCCGCGAAATGGCCTTGATGGAAAGGTCTGTCGTCCGCAGCATTCGCGCTGCCTGTTGCAGGCGCAGGTGCTTCAGGAAGTCTATCGGGCCGCGATCGAACACTGACTTAAACCGATCGGCGAAGGATGAACGGCTCATGTGGGCCAATGCGGCGAGTGAATCGAGTGTATGCGGCGCTCTCGGTTCCTGCATCATCGCCTCCACCGCCCGCCACAATTTTTCATCCCGGACAGCGGCCAGCCAGGCCAGCGGTGAGTGGCTGATATCGCCATATTCGCGAATGATCTGGATGACGCATTGCTGCATCAAAAGACGCACCAGGGTTCGGGAGCCGGGTTTAGGCGCCGCAGTTTCGTCCAGGATCTGATCGAGCACGCTCGCCATGCCCTGGGCCCTGGCCAAGTGGATGACTAATGGCTCCTGCAGGTGGTCGAATAGGTTCGAAATGCCGTGATAGCTGGCACTGATCTCGCCGCAGGCGACGATAATGCCGCTTTGCCCGATGCCGCGGCTGTGCAATTGCCAACCCGGATCCAACGGCGCACAGGAAAGTGCGCCGCAATCGGCGCGACGGCAGTCCCACAGGCGTTCCCGCGATGACGGCGGTGTAATCAGAATGGTTCCGGCTTCCGCCACCACGCCGGGCCAGCCGGCGATATCAAACATGCCGGCGCCGCCAATAACATAGTGCATCGTGGCATGGCGTCTTTCGCCCAGATCGAGCATCGCACCGCCCCGGGCCTCGCACAGCGCGAAGGGCATGACTTCTACGGCAAGCCCCTCGAGCATCTGGTCCAGCGTAAACATCCAGAAATTCTGGTGTGCCGCGCAGCACACGAGCAATTCAATTTTGGATGATAGGGCACCTCATCACGACCATAACGCACCGCGCCATCCCTACCTTCATCCTGGGAGCAGAATCAACAATCAGGAATCAGAACGATGACCCACGATTGCAAACACCACCAATCGGCAACACACGGCAAGGTCGGACCGAACCGCAGGAACCTCTTGAAAGCGGCAATTGGCGGCACTGCCGCTGTCGCGGCGGGCGTTGCGTCAAGCGCTGCCAAGGCGGCGGATGATCCCTATGCCGATCCCGAGAAAGGCGCTCTGCCGAAAACGGATGTGAAGGTCGAGCTATCGAATACAGCTCTTGTGGTGACCGACCCGCAGGTCGACTTTCTCAGCCCAAACGGGGTGACCTGGAAGGTAGTCGGCAAAAGCGTGCAGCACCACGGTACCGTGGAAAACATCGGCCGTCTGTTGGAGGCCGCCAAGTCTGTGGGCATGACCGTTGCCATTTCGCCGCACTATTACTACCCGACGGACCATGGTTGGAAATTCGGTGGTCCACTGGAAAAACTGATGCACACAATCGGCATGTTCGATCGCAAGGGGTCGCTGAACCTGAAGGATTTCGAAGGTTCAGGGGCCGACTTCATGCCGCAGTACAAGCAGTACATCAACGACGGCAAGACCATTATCGCTTCGCCGCACAAAGTCTATGGTCCGGAAGCGAATGACCTGAACCTGCAACTGCGCAAGGCCGGCATCGACAAGATCATCCTTGCGGGGATGTCCGCGAACCTCTGTGTCCAGGCCCATATGCACGAGTTGCTGGAAATGGGTTACGAAGTGGCCGTGGTGCGTGATGCGACAGCGGCGGCCATGTTGCCCGAGGGTGACGGCTATCAGGCGGCGTTGATCAATTTCCGCTATATGGCGAACGCCCTGTGGCGCACAGACGAGGCCGTGTCACGAATCCTGTCGGCATCTTGATGGAGCCTGTTTGGGGCCGGTCCGCCCGTATGTGGATGCCCGGTTAGCGTCGGGCGAATAAATCCACGGTCTGTTTCGCTTCGTCAAAGGTCATGTCGCCGAAGGCAAATCGGCAGAGGAAATAGTTGACGCCGCTGGCCTCCGTCTGGCGCCGGATTTCCTCTCCGACTTTGTCGGCGGTGCCGATGATGGCCTGACCAGTGGGGAGCAGTTCGTCCAGTTCTTCGGGGAAATGGACGTTTATGGGCTTCATGCCGTGGCGGTCCCAGAGCACATAGAAGCTCCGCCGCCAAACTTTGTAGGCGCGGCGCGCGATCGCCAGGGCTTCCGCTTCCGTCTCCGCGATGACGATATGGCGGCTCATGCCCATGCGGGGCAGGTCGGCTTCGTCGCGGCCGAGAGCCTGCCATTCCTGGCGGTAGCGGTCGGTGATCTGGCGGCTGCCGGCTTCATCCCGGTTGGTGATAATGCTGACGTTGTTCTGCGCCGCCCAGACGGTGCTGTCTGGATGTGAAAGACCGTACCACAGCGGCGGGTGGGGCTTTTGGTGGGGCCAAAGGGTCAGGGGCATCTCGCTGACCTGGTAATAGTCGCCCTGGAAGGTCAGTTCGCCGCCCTTCAGGCCCTGGAGGATCAAATCCAACGCCTCCCGGTACATGGCCGGCGCGATCTCGTGGTCCAGACCGAAATAGCCCACTTCGATGGGCGAAATACCCCGGCCCACACCCAGTTCCAGGCGCCCTTCGCTCATCTGATCCAGCATGCAGATTTCTTCCAGCAGGCGGATGGGATGATAGAGCGGCAGGCAATAGACCAGGGGGCCGAAGCGCAATCTTTTCGTTCGCTGGGCCACCGCCGACAGGAAGACGCCGGGCGAGGGCGCGGTGCCGAGCGGCGTGGCATGATGTTCGGCCAGGTGGTAGGCATGGAATTCGCCCTGGTCATAGAGTTCCAATAGGCGCAGGCGGTCCTCGTAGTGGGCCGC
Organism: uncultured Rhodospirillaceae bacterium; assembly: GCA_964344935.1. Classification (GTDB taxonomy): domain Bacteria; phylum Pseudomonadota; class Alphaproteobacteria. The sequence goes on along the minus strand of CAYFPL010000001.1, from coordinate 897,532 downwards.
CAGGTCGTCCCGGCTCCAATCCAAATGGTCGAAGATGCCGAACTCCATGCCCTAGAAGTCCTCCAGCAGGCGGCCCCAGCCGGAAATCTTGTCGTCGATGCCGTTCTGGCGCAGAGCATGCCAATAAAGTGCGGTATTGATGGCGATCACCGGCTTTTCCAGCCAACGCTCCGCTTCGCCAGCCAATTGCGCCATCCCAAGGTTGGTGCCCACCTGGACGATGGCGTCCACATCCGCGCTGTTGACCTCGGCCATGGCGTGGCGCAGGGTCTGTTCGCTTTGCTCGGCGATATTGACGGGGCTGGAAGCTTTCAGGCCTTTCAGCGCCACGATCTCGAAGCCGCATTCACCGAAATAGCTGCGCACCCGCTCGTCCGCCACCGGCCAATAGGGTGTGACCACGCCCAGGCGCTTGGCGCCGACCGCCTCCAAGGCGCTGCGGGCGGCAGCGGACCCCAGGGTCATGGTGCAGCCGGAGCGGGCCTCCAGGCGTTCTTGTAGAACCGCAGCCCCATCGGCGCCGTCCCAAAAGGATTCTGCGGAAATGCCGATGATGATGTGGTCCACGCCCGCCGGTGTCAGGCCATCGACCGCGACATCCAGATTGGCCTTGATCTCCACCACCAATTGCTCGAAGTCCTCGTTGGAGTTCAAGGCCATGTTGGGAATCAGAAAACGGGCGGTATGGTTGGTCACCCCCAAGGGTGCCATGGCATGGAATTCCGGTTCGACGATGGTGTTGGTGGCCGGCGTCACGACGCCGATCTTGGCCCGCCAGCCCAGCCTGTCCTCGTGGCGGGCTTCTGCCTCCACTGCGCTCATGGCGAATAATCCTCCATTGATTTTGTATTTATGCGCTCAGCTTACCATAGGCGCCGACGCCGACGAAAAACGGGCCCACCTTTATGATGTGGCTGGATTTCGGCATGGCCCGGCCGGTGCAGGGATTGTACCAGGCGTATTCAATCCAGGCTGAGCCGTCCTTATCCGCCTTGCGCATGGCCTCGGTCCAGTTGGGGCCGTCACCGGCGTTTTGTCCGCCGGCGATGGTGCTGCCAATCAGGCCTGGGAAGCGACCGTTGACCCATAACAGGCCACGCCGGTCGAAAACGAAAACATACAGGTCGAAAGGCAGGAACTCGCCGTTCGGCGCCATGAAGTCCTGAAAGGCCTGCTCCGGCCCCACCTCGCTCATATGATCGGCAGCCCTTTCCGCCAATGCCTTCGCCTCCAAAGGCGTGCCGGGGCGGCGGCAAGGATCCTCGGCCGCGCTGGCCGGGTTAGTTGCCGTGGCCGCAGCCAGCCAAACCAGAATGAAAGTGGCAAGCAGGCGCGGCGCGAATTTCATGGCATGTCCTATCTTCGGCTGAGGATAACCGGCAGGCCGTCCTTTGGTTTCGGTATGGGAATTGCCTGCCAGCGGTTTTGGTAGTCCTCGGGCAGGGCGACATGGAAATGGCGCAGGAATTGATGTGTGAAGGCGCGCACCTGCATGATGGCGAAATGCATCCCGATACATTTGTGTGCACCGCCGCCGAACGGGGTCCAGGCAAAGCGGTGGCCGCGGTCCTCGGCCCGGTTGTCGGAGAAACGGTCCGGGTCGAAGCGGGTCGGTTCCGTCCACCATTCCGGATCCATGGCTACCAGGCCGGGGCTGACCGTAACGGATGTATCGCCCGGTATCTCATAGCCGCCGAATTCGAACGGTTGCTCGGCATAGCGCGGCAGAAAGGGTACCGGCGGGCGGAAGCGAAGGGCCTCCTTGAGCATGCGCTCGGTCAATTCCAGACTTTCCAGGGCGTCATAGTCTAGTTGATCGCTATCCACGGAAAGAACTTCGGCCCGCACCGCATCCTGCCAGTCAGGATACTGCGCCAGAGCCCAGATCATCGTGGTCAGGGCGGATGTGGTGGTGTCATGGGCTGCCATCAACAGGAAATTCAAATGATCGACGATCTCGTCATCGGTGAAGAAGGCGCCGTCCTCGGAGGTGGCCTTGCAGAACTGCGTAAACATGTCTTCGCCGTCGCCATCGCGCCGCGCCGGTATCAGATCGCGGAAATAGTCCAACAGGAAGGCCCGCGCCTTAACGCCCCGGCGCATCTGAGTGCCGGGCCAAGGCCGGCGCAACACCGCGACGGATGCGGCAACCTCGTCCATAAATGCCTGGTTAAGTTTGGCCGCTTCGTCCCCCATCTCCAATCCCAGAAAGACCGAGGCGCCCAGTTCAAGCGTGAGGTCCTTGATGGCGGGATAGAATTCGAACCGCTGTGCCGGCTGCCAGGCAGTCATGCTGCGGGCGATGCCCTTGTTCAAGTGCAGCATGTAGTCGCGCATGGGCTGTGGTTTGAACGCCATCTGCATGATGCGGCGATGGGCACGATGATCCTCGAAATCTCGCAGCATCAGGCCGTTTGGAAACAATTGCTGCAGGACACGCCAGCCATGCTTGGAGGAGAAATTCCTGTTGCGGTCCATCAGTACATATTCGAGGGCATCCGCACCATGCAAGGCGACTGTCTGTCCCCCGAAGACGCTGAACTTGTAGACCGAACCGTACAGCTCCTGGCGCTCTCGGTGAAAGGCGAATGGGTCCTTCAGAAACGCGAATGTATTGCCAAATATGGGCAGGCCCATCGTGCCCGGAATATGATCCAACGCACCTGGCGCCGGTCCCCCCTTGATGGTCTCGCTTAAAGCCATGACGCCCGTTTCCTCTCTTTGCACAGAAGCGGCGGTGGTCTTACCCGATCGCCGGGCGAAATGATAGCATTTGCGGCGTGGATTTTCATTACCTAGGCGGGCCTTCGCGAATAAGGAAGCAGTCAAATGAACGCGACAAATGTCGAGGCGGGTTTCGGTGCACCGCCCCTCACGGGCTGGCAGGCGTTGGTGTGCGAATTACATGTGGAGGATATCGCCGCCAGCCGGGACTTCTGGTGTGATGCCTTGGGCTTCCGGGTGGCTTATGAACGGCCGGCGGAAAAGTTCCTATATATTGAACGGCCCCTGGCGGATGGCCGCGGCGCCCAGTTGATGCTGTGCCAGCGTAACGGCCGTTGGGAAACCGGACCGATGCACCCGCCCTTGGGCCAGGGCATGATGTTTCAGATCCAGGTGGATGATCTGGCGCCGATAAAGGAGGCCCTGGCCGCGCGCAACTGGCCCATCCACACACCGTTGCGCGATGCCTGGCGGGTGACTGGCGATCGGGAAAGCGGGCAGCGGGAATTGTTCATCCAGGACCCGGACGGCTATCTGATCATGCTGAACGAAAATCTCGGGGAACGCCCCTTGGCAGAGACGACATAGGCGTGGATGATGCGGCCTGCGAAAAGGAGAGGAAAAATTTCATGAGTTCATTGCAGGGCAAGACAGCATTTGTAACAGGGGGCGGTACCGGTATCGGCCGGGCGGTGGCGATCGATCTGGCCGCCGCTGGCGCGAAAGTCATCGTTTGCGGACGGCGGGCAGGGCCGCTGGACGAAGTGGTACAAACAATCACGGAGGCCGGCGGATCGGCCAGCGCCGTGACGTGCGATCTGACCGATGCGGAAGCGATCGAACAATGTGCCCGGGATCTTTTGGCGGAACACGGTACCGTCGACATCCTAATCAACAACGCGGGTTTTAGTTCCGTTGTCAGAAGTGTGCGTTACATCGGTGCCGATGAATGGCGCGGTGTCATGGATGTCAACACCATGGGCCCGGCGATGATGACCCGGGCCCTGCTTCAGCCCATGATCGACCAGGGCGCGGGCGACATCGTCATGATCGCTTCCATGGCCGGGGTCAATCCTTCCGTCATGGCCGGTTCCGTTTACAGCGCCGCGAAGACGGCGGCGCGGGCTTATATGAACGTCTTGGCGCAGGAGATGCGCCCCCATGGCATTCGCGCCATCTGTGTCTCGCCCGGCGAAGTGGATACGCCGATCATGGACAACCGCCCATTGGTGCCGGATGCGGAAACTCGCGCCCGCATGATGCTGCCCGAGGATATCTCCGCCGCCGTCATGATGGCCGTTACCCTGCCGCGCCGGGCCATGGTTTCGGAAATCCATATAGGCGCCACGGATCCGCGTGATATGTCGGCGGATATCGCCGCTTCAAAGAACAAGCAAACTGCCTAGCTCATGGAATGGCAGCGGGATGGCTTGGTTATTTCCACAGATCCGGACCGTCTCGACCTGGACTTCACGGTCGACTACATCGCGCAGACCTATTGGGGCAAAGATACGCCGAAGGATAGAATCCGCCTGTCCATCGAAAACGCTCTGATATTCGGTCTGTACGAGGGTTCCGGCCGGCAGGTCGGATTTTGCCGGGTGGTGTCGGATGCGGCCCGTTTTGCCTGGCTGTCTGATGTTTTCGTGTTGGAAGAAATGCGTGGTCGGGGTCTCGGCAAATGGCTCATGGAGTGCATGGTCAGCCATCCGAATGTGGCGGAAGTGAACCGGTTCTTTCTGGCCACGGACGATGCCCATGGCCTCTACAAGCAGTTTGGGTTTGAGGGCGTAAGCAATCCCGAGAAGTTGATGGTGAAACTCCATGTCCAAGCATGATCTGATCTTCGGCGTTTCCATCAACAACGTCACCGGCATTACGGGCAAGGCTTATGCCCTGTCCGATTTGGTTCGCGCCGCGGTCGAGGCTGAGGCCATGGGCTTCGATGCGGTCTGGGTGCATGACGCCATGATGGGGCGCCGTACCACGGCCGCTTATTGCCCCGTCACCGCGTTGGCCGCCATCGCCGGACAGACCAGCCGCATTCGCCTTTGCACAGGCATTTTGACACCCCAGGTTCGCAACCCCGTGCAACTGGCCAACCAATGGGCCACCCTGTACGAGGTATCGGAACAGCGGGCGATCATGGGTGTCGGCATGGGCGCCGGTACACCAACGTTGATAAAGCGTGAGTTCGAAGGGCTGGCGGCGCTGAAACATCAAACGAACCTGGACCCGGCCAAACTTTATGCACAGCGGGGCAAGGTTTTTGATGAATGCCTCGACGTCATGCGGCAACTATGGGCGCACGACAAGGTTTCCTACCGGGGCAAGTTCTTCCGCTTCAACGAAATTACTTTGGGCCAGGCCCGGCCTGCCTCCATGCCACCGGTCCTGATCGCATCCGGCATCTATTTTCCCACCGAACCCGGCGGACCGGTGCATCATGGCTGGAAACCGGAAATCGCCGGGCAATGGCGGGCAGGCAATCTAAATCGGGTCATCGACTATGGTGATGGCTGGATCACAGTCCATCTGTCGCCCGCGGAATATGCCGAGAACTGGCAAAAGATTACTGCTCTGGCAGCGGTGCGCGCCGGTGGCAAATCCTATTTGCCGGCCTTTAATTGTTTTATGAATGTCAACGATGATCCGCGCCGCGGCTGGGAAGGGGTGCGGGACCATCTTGAGGATTTTCATGGGCCGCCCATTCGTGATGATGTGGTGGATCGCTGGGCCGTCGCTGGACCGCCGCAACAGATCGCGGCCCGGTTGAACGAATATGTCGAGGCCGGCGTTAGGGTTTTTCAAATTGTCATCGGCTCTCCCGATCAATTCGGCCAGATGCGCCGGATCGCGGAACAGGTTCTGCCGCTGATAAACAGATAGTCGGAACGATGCGGATGATTGCGACGGAAAATGCCAGAATTGGAAACACGGATGTGTCCGTGACCCAATTTGGATTTGGCGGCGTCTTTATCGGCGATCCCGACGAGATTACGACGGACGAACAGGCGCAGGCGACGTTGGCGGCGGCGTATGACGGCGGTGTGCGTTATTTCGACACCGCGCCCTGGTATGGGAATACCAAGAGCGAGCATCGATTGGGCCAATTCCTGCGCAACAAGCCCCGTGACGCGTTCGTCATCTCCACCAAGGTCGGCAGGGTTTACAGCCGCCCCGCTGACGAAGCCGACTTCAGGGCCAATTCACCTTGGGCAAAGCGCTGGCTGGGCGGCCTGCCGTTCGATCTGCGTTTTGACTATACCTACGACGGAGTCATGCGTTCATATGAAGACAGCCTGACGCGGTTGGGTTTGGCGAGGGTGGATTGTCTGGCCATCCATGACCTGGATCCCCGGCACCAGAAGTCGGAAGAGGGGGTCTTGGAAGCTATGCGTCAGTTGGATCAGGGACGGGGGTTTGCTGCTCTGGAGGAACTGAAGGCGCAGGGCGAAATCAAGGCGATTGGGGCCGGCGTCAACGAGGTGGGCATGATCCCCCGGTTCATCCGACAGTTTGACATGGACTATTTCCTGCTCGCCTCCCCTTACAATCTGTTGGAGCAAACGGCCCTGGACGAGGATTTGCCGCTTTGCCTTGAACACGGGGTTGGCGTTGTACTGGGAGCGGTATTCGCCTCGGGAATTCTAGCCAGCGGCCCCCGGGACGGCGCCAAATTTCGCTATCAGCCTGCCAACGAAGCCGTCTTGGCGCGCGTGCGCCGTATCGCCGAGATTTGCGAACGGCATTCGGTGTCGTTGACGGCGGCAGCCATGCAGTTTCCGCTGCATCATGAGGCTATCAATTGCATCATCCCCGGCGCCAACCATCCTGATCAGGTTACGGCGAATTTGGCGGCCTTCGCCAGCCCGATACCGACGGATTTTTGGCGTGAGGTGAAACATCAGGGCTGTCTGCCCAACGAGGCGCCGACGCCAGGGTAGGACCTAATTCTGGGCCGGCTTGTCTTGCCGGTCCAGGGCACAGTATCATCCGGCCAATTCCGCATCGGTCCCCGAAAACAAGGAACAACGTGATGAACGACAACAGCCAGCAATTCAATTGGATCGGTAAACGCCCGGTCCGGCCCGATGGGGTTGAAAAAGTCACTGGCGCGGCCCGTTACGCCGCCGACTTCAACCTGCCGGGCATGCTGGTGGGCAAGGTACTGCGCAGCCCCCATGCGCACGCACGTATTCGCAGCATCGACACCTCCAAGGCAGAGGCCCTGAAAGGCGTCAAGGCAGTGGTGACACGGGACGATTTTGTCGACCAGCCTTCGGTCTACGTAGGGCCGGCGCGGGTGCAGCAGAACCTGCATCATATCGTGCGCAACGTCATGGCCCGGGAAAAGGTTCTTTACGAAGGCCATGCGGTGGCTGCCGTCGCGGCAATTTCAACATCCGTGGCGCAACAGGCCTTGAAGCTGATCGAAGTGGATTACGAAGTTCTGCCCCATGCCACCGGCGTCGCAGCAGCCCTGGCGCCGGGTGCGCCGCTGCTGCATGAGGATCAGATCACCCTTGGCATAGAGCCGGCACCAACGGAGCCATCGAACATCGCCAAATATGCCGAGTTCGAGGTCGGCGATCTTGCGGCCGGCTTCGCCGAGGCCGACGAGGTGGTGGAAATGGATTTCAACACCGAAGCCGTGCATCAGGGTTATATCGAACCCCATGCCGCCGTCGCCCGTTGCAATCAGGATGGCCAGGCGGAATTGTGGACCTGTACCCAGGGCCATTTCGTGGTCCGCAATGTCGTGGCGAAACTGCTGGGCCTAGAACATGCCGACTTGAAAGTCATCCCCTCTGAACTGGGCGGCGGCTTCGGCGGCAAGACTGTGGTCTATCTTGAGCCGGTCGCCGTGGCCCTGTCGCGCAAATGCGGCTTGCCGGTAAAACTGGTGATGTCCCGCGTCGAGGTCTTCCAGGCCTCTGGCCCCACCTCCGACAGCATCATGAAGGTCAAGATCGGCGCCAAAAAGGACGGCACCATCACCGGGGCCGAGGCCAGGCTTTGGTTTGGCGGCGGCGCCTTCCCGGGGGCGCCGGTGATCGGGGCGGCTATGTGCGCCTTCTCCCGCTATGATTTGGCCAACGTGCGGGCCGAGGCCCATGACGTTACTGTAAACCGGGCCAAGGCGGCGGCTTATCGAGCACCCGGTTCGCCCATTTCGGCCTATGCGGTGGAAAGCGTCCTTGATGTACTGGCCAAGAAGATCGGCATGGATCCCTTGGAATTCCGGCACAAGAACGCTGCCCGCAACGGCTCCACCACCATTTTTGGTCAGACCTTCAACTCCATCGGCTATGCCGAGACTATCGAGGCCTTGATGGAGCATCCCAATTACAAGGCGCCCCTGGGTCCGAACCAGGGCCGGGGCGTGGCGTCAGGCTTCTGGTTCAACGGTGGCGGGGATTCCGCCGCGACAATGGCGATCAACGACGATGGCACGGCGGTCGTCGCCACGGGCAGCCCGGATGTGGGCGGCTCCCGCGCGTCCATGGCGATCATGGCGGCGGAAACCTTGGGCATCGAATACGACCAGGTTCGTGCCACCGTGGCCGACACGGCCAATGTGGGCTACACCCACGTCACCGGCGGCAGCCGGGTGACCCTGGCCTCGGGCCTGGCGGTGGTCAATGCCGCCAAGGGCGTGATTGACGAGCTTTGCGTCCGCGCCGCCAAGATATGGGGCGTAGAACCGGAAGGCGTGATTTGGGAGGATGGTTACGCAAAACCGGCGTCCTCCAACGTGGGCGATTTTGAACCCCTGTCATTGAAGGAAATCGCGGCGCAAAAATCCGCCACCGGCGGGCCCATCGTAGGCAGCGCCGGCGTGGCGCCAACGGGCGTGGGCCCGGGCGTGGCGACGCAGATCTGCGATGTGGAGGTGGATCCGGAAACCGGCCATGTAAAGATCCTGCGCTTTACTTGCGCCCAGGATGCCGGCCGGGCGATCCATCCTTCATATGTGGAAGGACAGATCCAGGGCGGCGTCGTCCAGGGCATCGGCTGGGCCCTGAACGAGGAATATATCTACGGCGAAGATGGCCGTATGGAAAACACCGGCTTTTTAGATTATCGCATGCCTCTGGCCTCCGACCTGCCGATGATCGAGGCGGTGGTGGTGGAAGTGCCGAACCCGGATCATCCTTACGGTGTTAAGGGCGTGGGCGAAGCCAACATCGTGCCTGTGATGGCGGCTATCGCAAATGCGGTCGAGGATGCCACCGGCGTGCGCATGACCTCTCTGCCCATGTCGCCGCCCAAGGTGTTGGCCGCCCTCGACGACGAATAAGGCGGCCGCCACCGAAATATCCAGTCCCGCCGGGTGTGGGGCTGGCACGACGCCTAATCTGTTGCCTCTCGCGTTGAAGGCGCTATTTTGGCGGGCCTTAACAAATGGAGCGATGCAATGGACGCAGTCTTCTTTCACGACGGCAAATGGCATGACGAACAGCCCCTGCTGACCGGGCCCATGCACCATGCTTTTTGGATGTCGTCGGTGGTCTTCGACGGCGCCCGCAGCATGGCCGGCCTGGTTCCGGATGTGGAGGAGCATTGCGCCCGCCTGGTGGCATCGGCCAAGAACATGATGCTGGCCCCGGACATGGAGGCGGGCGAGATCGCCGAAATCTGTCGGGAGGGGGTGCGGCGGTTGCCGCGCGACATGGTCTGCTATATCCGGCCCATGTACTACGCCCGGGAAGGTTTCCTGATACCGGAGCCCGAGAGCACGGATTTCGTCCTCGCCGTCTATGACGCGCCGTTCCCGCCCGACGGCCCCTTCAAGGTCTGCATGTCCTCACGCCGCCGGCCGGCGCGGGATATGGCGCCGACCACGGCCAAGGCCTCGTGCCTCTATCCCAACACCTCCCTGGCCCTGGCCGATGCAGCCCAGCGCGGTTTTGACAACGCGGTGGTCCTGGATCCCAATGGCAACGTGGCCGAGTTCCTCTCCGCCAATTTGTGGATCGTCAAGGACGGCGTCGCCATGACGCCGGCCATCAACGGCACCTTCCTGAACGGTGTCACCCGCCAGCGCACCATCGAGCTGCTGAAAGCCGACGGCGTGGAAGTGGTGGAAGGCACCTTGACCGTGGACGATGTCATGAATGCCGACGAGATCTTCTCCTCCGGCAACCATGCCAAGATCCGCGCCGTCACCCAGTTCGAGGACCGGGAGCTCCAACCCGGCCCCATCGCCCGCCGCGCCAAGGATCTCTACTTCGAGTACGCCCAGGATTTCTCGGTGTTTTAGGCGTTATTGAAACGCTCAAACCGGAACAATTCATGGTCGTCACCCTTCCCTAACCGGCAACGAAATCCCGGGCGCCGGAGCGGGACCCGCCTCGCGCCGCAGGAGCCACAAGGCGGGACCGCCCAAGGTGAACAGGATGGCGGCCAGACCCACCACCGCCCAGGCGATGCCATGAACGGTGTTTAGGAAGCCGATGGCCGACGACAGCGGGATGAACGCCAGGCGGATGGCGGCGCCCGCAAAGGACAGCGCCGTGGCACGGCGGGCCGGGCCCACCCGCTGATTGATGATGGTCTGCAACTGCGGCCAGCCAGCGCCCCACATCACCGGGCCAAGCAGCAACAGCGCCACACCGCCCCATCCCAGCCACAGGCCGGCAACGGCAAACGCTATGACCAGCACCGCCCACAAGGCCGCCAGCGCACCAAGAGCGCCCAACCATCGGTCAAGGTGGTGGCCAAACTGGCCGCCTAGGCCGCCCGCCAGAAAGCCCAAGGCCGTCAGCAGTCCGAACCATTGCACGTCGATCCCCAGACGGATGTAGTAGGGCTGCTGCGACCACATGGCGACGGAGGTGCTGGAGAACAGCACCGCACCCGCCAGGATGGCGATTACCACCACCCGGTTGGCAGCCAGGGTGTCCTTCAGGCTGGTGCGCCGGGCCGTCTGTTTCTGGCGCTCGGGCTCTCGCAGGAACATGGCCAGGATGGAGGTGGCCAAATAGGCCGCGACCATGGCCCAAACGGGCAGCATGGGGTCAGTGGCGTACAGCCAGGCCCCGGCCGCCGACGACAGGGCCACTGCATAAAGGCCGAAGCCGTGGCGCCGACCTTCGATCACGCGATAGCGCTTCTCGCGGCCCCATTGCAGCAGAGTATCGTAGAGCAGGGCCGAATCGGCGCCCGAGAACAGGCTGATGCCGACGCCCATCAGGGCATTGGCGATGGCGGTGTCGAAGAAGCTATCGGCAGGGATGAACAGGGCCACGCCAACGGCAGCGAAAAGACCGCCCAGGGCGATGGCCCATTTCCGCTTCCAAACGTCCGCTAGCCAGCCTGACGGTACCTCCATGGCCACCACGGTGGCCGCGAACACCGCTTCGGAGGCCAGAAACTCCTGGAAGGACAGACCGACCTCCTGCGCGAAGAACAGCACGATGATGGGCACCAGAAAGACCATGCTGCGGCAGATCATGATGCCATACAGCAACAGAACGGTGATCCGGGTGGGATCGCGGTCATGGAATTTATCAAACATGGTTCCGTTCCTTCGGTGGCCCGAAAGGCGGAACAGAAGCCCTATGTCTGGAAGTGTCTCTGTCAGCCCTTCGGAGTGCTGGGCTGACTGCGTGGAATTAGATCAGATCAACCCAAGGCAAAGTTTCTGGGTGCAAGGCATGCACACGGAGAGGGTGCCGCTGGTGGCGGTCCCGATCAGATTGCCGATATGCGTGTCGTGTCGATACATGATCACTTCCTTCAGAGTGGCAGGGCTTGTAGAGGCATTCGCCGCGCAAGTCAATCGTCGTCGCATTCGGTGTGCTCAAGAGCACTTGTTTTTCGAGAATAAATAAAGATAAAATACTCTTATGTCGGGGGGCGTACAGCGTAAGCTTACAACGATCGTAGCCGCGGATATCGCAGGCTTTACACAGCTTGTGGGACTAGACGAAGAAGGCACATTGGCGGCCCAGCGCAGCCATCGGGCCGAACTCGTCGACCCGTTCTTGGCCCAACACAACGGCCGCATTGCGAACACCGCCGGCGATAGCTTTCTGTTCGAATTTCCCAGCGCTGTGGAAGCGGTTCGCTTTTCGGTGGCCCTGCAAGAAGGTATGGCGGCAATTAATCTCGACGTGCCGGTTGAACGGCGCATCGAATACCGCATCGGCATCAACGTAGGTGACGTGGTTGTTGATGGTGACGACTTGTTGGGCGACGGTGTCAATATCGCGGCGCGCTTGGAAAGTATCTGCCGACCGGGCGGCATTCTTCTTTCGGATGATGCCTATCGTCAGGTGCGCGATCGGCTGGAGGTTCCTTGGGAGGACGGCGGCGCCCACGAGGTCAAAAACATTGCCCGGCCGGTACAGGTTTGGCGGTGGATGCCGGCGGCGTCTTCGGAACAATCCGAGGCACCACAACCCGACCAAATGGAAACCGCGCCCTTGCCCGACAAACCGTCGATCGCAGTGCTTCCGTTCGACAACATGTCTGGTGACCCGGAGCAGGAATACTTCTCCGATGGCATCTGCGAGGACATCATCACGACCCTGTCGCGGTTTCACCAGTTTTTCGTCATCGCCCGCAATTCTTCCTTCACCTACAAGCACAGCGCGGTCGACGTAAAGCAGGTGGCCCGGGAACTGGGCGTCCAGTACGTCCTGGAAGGAAGCTTGCGCCGTGCCGGGAACCGGGTACGGATTACCGCACAATTGATCGATGCGCCAAGCGACCATCATTTGTGGGCGGAACGCTACGACCGGGAACTGGATGACATCTTCGCCATTCAAGACGAGATCACGCAACAGATCGTCACAGCCGTGGCCCCGGAACTGCAACTCGCCGAGATGGTCCGGGCCCGTCGCAAGACCGTTCCGGAACTAGGCGTCTGGCAACTGGTTGCGCGTTCAATGTGGCATATCGCAGCCTCTACCGCCGATGACAGCACCGAGGCCGAGGCTCTGCTCAAGAAGGCCTTGGCCATCGACCCGCAGAATGCGGATGTGCTTTCGGCGCTGGGGCAGAAATATGCCTTCGATGCCCTTTATAGCTGGCATCGTCCGCCACCCGATTCCCTTACCCTAGCGGCCGAAATGTCGCAAAATGCGGTGAAGCTGGACGGCCAGAACGAAATCGCACAGACCGTGCTTGGTTTTGTGCTGCTGCTTTCAAAACAGCATGACGAGGCGATCCGCCGGCTGGAGACTGCAATACAATTGAATCCCAATTATTCTCCTGCCCTTGGCTGGCTGGGCGTGACGGAAGCCTATGCCCATCGTCACGAAACGGTCCTCGACCATCTCGAGCAGGCGATCAAGCTAAGCCCAAAAGATCCCACCCTTTCATTCTTCGTCGCCGGCATAGGCTATTACCATTTTATCCAAGGGCGTTACGATGAAGCTTGCCTGTGGGCCGAAAAGGCGTTGCATGAGAATCTAAACAGTCCAACCGGTTATCGTCTGCTAGCGACGGCACAGGGCATGCGGGAAAATCTGACCGAGGCGCGCGCGGCTTATGAAAAGTTCGAACGGCTGACACCAGGGGTGACGGTCGCAAATTGCGTCCAGGGCGTGCCGTTCGCTTTTCCGGATGACGCCGAGCGCTTCGCCGAGGGCCTGCGCCGGGCTGGCATGCCGGACGAATAGCGTGCGGTCTATTTCTTGCGGATCAGCGTATCTGGCGAACCTCCGGAGAGGTTGACTAGTTTTCGAGGAAGCTGCGTGTCTCTTGGATAGCTTCCGCCAAACCTAGGCGTTGGACTTCCACGCCTTCGGGGAAGGCGGTGGTGAGGCGGGTCGGCAGCATACCGTCCAGCATGACGAAGACGCCCTTGTCATCGGCGCGGCGGAGCAGGCGGCCATAGGCCTGTTTCAGGCGCAACCGCGCGATCATGTCGTCATAACCCTTGCCGAAGGCCTGCTTGCGGGCCCGGTGCAGGATGTCGGGCCGGGGCCAGGGCACCCGGTCAAAGACGATCAGGCGCAGGGAGCGTCCGGGTACGTCCACGCCGTCGCGCACCGCGTCCGTGCCAAGGAGGCAGGTATCCGCCTCGGCCCGGAAGATGTCCACCAACGTACCCGTGTCCATCTGGTCAACATGCTGGGCCAAAATCGGTATGCCCGCTTCGTCCAATGGTTTGGCGATCCGTTCATGCACCGCACGCAGGCGCTGGATCGCCGTGAAAAGGCCCAGGGCGCCGCCCCCTGCCGCCAGGAACAACTCGCGATAGGCCGCCGCCACATCGTTGGGCCGGTTGCGATTGACATCCCGGACCACCAGGATGCGCGTCGCACCGGGATAGTCGAAGGGGGAGGGCAGACTGGCGCGCTCAGCCGGCAAGGCCAGGTGCATCGCACCCGTGCGCACCTCGGCCGAGCGCCAATCGTCCGGGGCATCGGGGGGATTGTCCCGCAAGGTGGCGGAAGTGATGACAACACCGTGGGCCGGGCGGAGGACGGCTTCGGCAAAGGGTTGGGAGGGGTCGACCCAATGGCGGTGCATGCCGATATCCCGATCCCGGCCGCCCAGGCGCTGGATCGCAAACCAATCCACGAAGTGTTCCGGCGTCTCCTGCCCTAGGTCCAGCAGCATGGCGCGCCAGGCCTGCACCATGTCGGCGCGGCGTTTCAGGGTCCGCCCGGCCGCCTCGATGCGCAGACGTGTTGGCGTGTCCAGTTCCTCGGCGTCATCATCCAGGCGGGCCGTCGAATGTCTTGCCAAATCCAGCATGGGCCGCCGCAACGCCTCGAAGGCGGCGGCCGCCTCGCTGGCCGCCTGGAGGAGTTCGTCATCCGGCTCTTCGACCGAGACTTCCAGGCCATAAGGTGATTTATCGTTATCCACCCGGGCCAGGACCACATGGCGTACCTGGGCCAGGAACGTTTCCATGGGGCCGCGGGCCCCGCCCTCTGCCACCCGGTTCAGCCAGCCAGGTGCGGCCAGGGCACGGGCGGCGCGCAGGATGTTTTGCAGCATGGCCAGACCATCGTCATCGCCGATCAGATCGCCGATTCTCGCTTCCAGGCCGCGGGCCCGGCCGCTGCGCCTCGTACCGGCCTCGGTGCCGAGGAGCCAGCGGCGCAGTTCCGCCCCCTCACTGCCCGCCACATGGGCGGCAAAGGCGCTGTCGGCGGCATCGAAGACGTGATGCCCCTCGTCAAAGACATATCGCAAAGGCAGTTGTCCAGTGCCCGCCTCGAGAACGGCACGGATCATCACCAGGGCATGGTTGGCGACAACGATTTCCGCGTTCAATGATTCCCGCCGGCTGCGTTCGATGAAACATTTGGAATAGTGCCGGCACGCGGAATAGATACATTCGCCGCGCCGGTCGGTGAGCGAAGCGATGGTACCGCCGCCGAACAAAGTGGCCAGCCAGCTTGGAAAATCACCGCCCACCATGTCCCCGTCCCGGCTGTGTTCCACCCAGCGGGCGATCAGCCCCAGGGCCACGGCGCCGCCGGGGCCCGTGGCCAGAGATTTGGCGGCGTCCTCGTAATTCAAAAGGCAGAGGTAGTTTTCCCGCCCCTTGCGGATCACCACGCTGCGTTTCTTTTGTGCCGGATCGGGATAAAGGCGGTTCAATTCCCCATCGATCTGACGCTGCAGGTTACGGGTATACGTGGACAGCCAGACAGTGCCGCCGTTGGTCCGGGCCCACAGGCTGGCCGGTGCGATATAGCCCAGGGTCTTGCCCACGCCCGTTCCCGCCTCGGCCAATACCAGGCGTGGCATATCCGCTTCCTGCCTCGGTACGAAGGCGCCGGCCGCGGCGGCGGCATAGTCGAACTGTTGCGGCCGGCTTTCAGCGTCCGTGCCGATCAAGGCCGCCAATTGTTCCCGGGCGGCCTCCGCGTCGATGGCATGGTCGCTGGGTGGCGGGGGCGGTGGCGCATCTTCCCGCTCCGGCAGGCGCTGCCAGGCATTGAGGGCGCCCACCGTGCTTTCCGCCGGCACGCCCAAAGCCGCCAGCACCGCCGGTCCCCAGCGCCAGCCCCCTTGCGCCATGACAAAGGCAATGGCGCCCAGGCGTTCCCGGTTCTCCTTTGTGATGGCCAGTTCCGCCAACAGGGCGGCGGCGGACTGCTGCAAAGCCACAGCCGCGTCCGTGGCATCGGCGGGCGGTGCCAGGTTGAGGGCTGCCGCCAGGCCGCCGGGGGTGGGCAGGCAGAACTGCGCCGGCCGGGCAAACGCAAAGAGTTCCAACACGTCATAGGCCGCCAGCGCCCTGGCGCCCAGACGCCCGGCGGTGGCCAGGGCGTGACAGACGATGGGTGTGTCGGTTTTGGCTTTGGCGACGGCGCCAGCACCGGTCAACTCCTCCACTTCGCCGTCCGCCGTCAGCCAGACGGTCAATCGTGCGCCGGCCACCATGGCGGGGGCAGTGAATGTGGGGGAGGTCGTGTTCATACTGCCCGCATCATAGGGCCGGAAGATGCGCCCCACCACCGGTTGACGTGGCCCCCGTTTTGGCTAATGTCGCGGCCCGCAAGCATGGAGTGCCCAAACAATGACGTCCCAGATCGCGAATGAAAGCAAGGCCTGGCCCTTTCAAGAGGCGCGATCGCTGTTGAAACGTATCGGCGGCAAGACGCCGGAAAAAGGCCACGTGCTGTTTGAAACCGGCTATGGCCCTTCCGGGCTGCCGCATATCGGTACCTTCGGTGAGGTGGCGCGCACTTCCATGGTGCGCCGGGCCTTCGCGGAAATGTCGGACATTCCAACCCGTCTTGTCGCCTTTTCCGACGACATGGACGGCATGCGCAAGGTGCCGGACAACATCCCGAACCAGGAATTGTTGAACCAATACTTGCAGATGCCCTTGACCAAGGTGCCCGATCCGTTCGGCACCCACGATAGTTTCGGGGCGCACAACAATGCCCGCCTGCAGGCCTTCCTCGACCAGTTCGGTTTCGATTATGAGTTCGTCTCGTCGACGGAATGCTACCAATCAGGCCGCTTCGACGATGCCTTGTTGGCGCTGCTTCGGAAATACGACGAAGTCATGGCCGTCATCCTGCCGACCCTGGGGCCGGAGCGTCAGGCCACCTATAGCCCGTTTTTGCCGGTCTGCCCGGATACGGGAAAGGTCTTGCAGGTGCCCATCATCCACCGGGATCCGGATGCGGGCACCATTGTTTATGAAGACGATGCCGGTAAGAAGGTGGAAGTCCCGGTCACCGGCGGCGGCGCCAAGCTGCAATGGAAGGCGGACTGGGCCATGCGCTGGTATGCCCTTGGCGTGGATTACGAGATGTCCGGCAAGGACCTGATCGAATCGGTGAAACTGTCGTCCAAGATCTGCCGTATCCTGGGCGCCCGCCCGCCGGAAGGTTTCACCTACGAGCTTTTCCTCGACGACCAGGGCAAGAAGATCTCCAAATCCATCGGCAACGGCATCACCATCGACGAATGGCTGCGCTATGCCTCGCCCGAGAGCCTTTCGCTCTATATGTTCCAGCAGCCGCGCCGGGCCAAGCGCCTTTACTTTGATGTCATTCCCAGGGCGGTGGACGACTATCTGCGTTTCCTGGATGGCTATCAGGACCAGGACGAAGGCGATCGTCTGGCCAACCCGGCCTGGCACATTCACGGTGGTCATCCGCCCCAGGAAGGCGTGCCGGTCACCTTCGCCCTGTTGATGAACCTGGCCGGGGCCTGCAATTCCGAGGATCCGGCCGTGCTCTGGGGCTTCATCTCCCGCTATGCCCCCGGCGCCAGCCCCGAAAGCCATCCCATGCTGGACGCCTTGGTCGGCTATGCCATCAACTATTACCGGGATTTCGTGAAGCCCAACAAGCAGTACCGCCCGCCCACCGATCAGGAACGGGCGGCCATGGAAGATCTCCTGCAGGCCCTGGAAGGTATGGAAGAAGGCCTGTCCGGTGCCGACATCCAGAACCAAGTCTACGAGATCGGCAAGACGCATGATTTCGAGAATCTGCGCGATTGGTTCAAGGCGCTCTACGAGGTGCTGTTTGGGCAGAGTCAGGGTCCCCGCTTTGGCTCCTTCGCCGCGCTTTATGGCGTAAAGGAAACGGCGGCCCTTGTGCAGGGCGCCCTGGCGGGAGATGATCTGGCGGCCGAGTAAACAATTTGGAGGCGCGCCGGATGCAGGAACTCGCAACAGGATATGGCTTGATCGAAGGCCCGGTCTGGGATGATACCCGGGGTCTGATCTATTCCGACGTTATCAACGGCGGCGTCTTTTGCCTTGGCCTGGACGACAAGGTCAGCCAGGTCATCGAACATCGCCGCGGCATCGGCGGCATGGCCTTGCACGAAAACGGCGGCATTGTGGTTTCGGGCCGTAATATCGCCCTGAAACCTGCAGATGGCAGTGATACGGTTGTGTTGTTGCCCAACAATCCCGACGGCGGCTGGATCGGATTCAACGATATCACCACGGACCAGAAGGGCCGCATCTATGCCGGCGCCCTGTCGTTCCGCCCCGTGGGTAGTGACGATACGCCGAAGCCGGCGGATCTGTTCCTGATCGACCTGGACGGCAGCTACCGGAAGGTGGGCGGCGATGTCATGCTGACCAACGGCTTGGGCGTCTCTCCCGATGGCAGCAAGCTCTATCATTCCGAATCCCGGCGTGACCGGGTGCGGGTCTACGACGTGCAGGAAAACGGTGATCTGGGTCCCCATCGCACCTTCGCCGATACCGGCAATCTCACTCCCGACGGCCTGGCCGTGGCGGTGGACGGCAGCGTCTGGGTCGCCATGGCGGAAGGCGGCCGGGTCGACATTTTCGAACCCGACGGCAGCCTGCGCCGATCCATCGACTGCCCCCTGCCCATGGTGACCTCGGTCTGTTTCGGCGGTCCCGACCTGATGGACCTCTATGTGGTTACCGGCAGCCGCGGTACCGACCGCGACGATGCCGGCACCGTCTACCGCCTCCGAGCAGACGTCGCCGGCCTTCCTTTGGCGGCCGCGGCGGTGGCGATGCCATAGCGATGGATTTCAGAGTTTGTCGCGGATTTTCGGAAAGAAATGGTGCCCACAGTGTGATTTGAACACACGACCTCTCCCTTACCAAGGGAGTGCTCTACCCCTGAGCTATGTGGGCCGGGTGCCGCCGGTGTTTGGATGCGGCTTGCCGCCTCTGGAGCGGTCCGGCAAACTGCCACAAGTGAGCGGTTGAGGGCAAGCGGGATGTGGGGCCGGATGAGCCATGGCGGCGAATAAATCGGCGAACAATTCGGTAAAAGGATCGAAGGGCGGGCGCGGTAAGGCGGCGGCGGAGCGACAGGAGCGCCTAGCGCGGGCTTTGCGGGAAAATCTGCGCCGCCGCAAGGCACGGTCCGCGCCAGAACCAGACAAACGGCCGAAGCAGAACCCAGCCGACTAGGCCGCCCTTATCGCCACGAAATCACCACAATTGCGGCCACATATCGCCTTGGGCGTTGATTTCGGCCGGGGCTCTCGGGGCAAAACACAAAACAGCAGGTTTTCAGGGCGCGCTCAATGGGTTAGAACCCCTGCCGACCTCAAGAATTTTATAGCGTCGCCGGCCGGCTCTGCCGGGATTCGGGGCGCGGTCAGGGTCTGAATGGACAAGATACGCATACGCGGCGGCCGGCCGCTGGAGGGCAGGATTGTGATTAGCGGCGCCAAGAACGCCGCCCTGCCCCTGCTCGCCGCCAGTTTACTGACGGACGAGACGTTGGTACTGCGCAATCTGCCCCATCTGGCCGATATCGCCACCATGACGCACCTTTTGGCCCAGCACGGTACGCAACTGTCCATGGATGGCTCACACCCCGGCGGCGGGCATATGGGCCAGGTGCTGGAATTGCGCACGGCGGATATCACCTCGACCGAGGCGCCCTATGACATCGTGCGCAAGATGCGCGCCTCGGTCCTGGTCCTCGGTCCCCTGCTGGCCCGATGCGGCCAGGCGCGGGTATCGTTGCCTGGCGGCTGCGCCATCGGCACCCGGCCGGTGGACATGCATATTCAAGGCCTCGAAACGCTGGGCGCCAGCATCGAATTGGATGATGGTTATATCGTTGCCCGTGCTCCAGAAGGCTTACGTGGCGGTACGGTGATGTTTCCCCGCGTCTCCGTCGGCGCCACGGAAAACCTGCTGATGGCCGCCACGCTGGCCAAGGGCGAGGTGGTGCTAGAGAACGCCGCGCGGGAGCCGGAGGTGGGCGATCTGGCCCATTGCCTCAAAGCCATGGGTGCAAAGATCGAAGGGATCGGCAGCGATACCCTGCGCATACAGGGCGTGGATAGGCTGCACGGCACGGATTATGCGGTGCTGCCCGACCGCATCGAAGCCGCGACCTATGCTATCGCCGCCGCAATCACGGGGGGAACGGTCGAACTGATCGGCGCCCGTCCCGCCACCCTGGATGCGGTGGCGGCGGCATTGAAAGGCGCCAATGTTTCGCTGACGGCATCGGACTGCGGCATGTTGGCAGCGCCGATGGGCGATGGCGGGGGCTTGCGGGGCATTGATATCTCCACCGCACCTTATCCCGGTTTCCCCACCGACCTGCAGGCCCAGATGATGGCCCTGATGACCATGTCAAACGGTGCCGCCATGATCACGGAAACCATCTTCGAAAACCGCTTTCAGCATGTGCCCGAATTGATGCGGATGGGCGCCGATATCACTGTAAAGGGCGCCACGGCCATGGTCCGCGGTCGGGGCGGACCGGACGGCGAGGGCCTGCATGGCGCTCCCGTCATGGCGACGGACCTGCGCGCCTCGGTCTCACTCGTCTTGGCGGGCCTGGCAGCGGAAGGGGAAACCGTCGTCAACCGGGTTTATCATTTGGATCGGGGCTACGAGCGCCTGGAAGAGAAGCTTTCGGCCTGCGGCGCGGATATCGTGCGACTAAGGGACTAGGGACAGGGCGGCGAAGACATGGTCAGTTCAAGGCTCAGACTGCGGGCAGAGGAGGCCGACGATCTGGAGGTGGTATCGTCCTGCCTGCAAGACGCCATTGCCCGTATCGAGGATATGGCGTACGTCGGGCGCCTGCGCCGGTTTGCCATGGTGTTGACCCGTTTTCGCTGGGAGATGGCAGAGGAAATGGGCCGAGAGGGCGGCGTTCGCGTGCGCTGCGGGGTGCATTTCGACGACGTTCTGCGGGTGCGGGTCCGCGGCATTGATTTAGAGGACAAGAAAGGTCTCTTGCCACTGCTGGCGATTACCTGCGAGGAGGCGGCGCACGGCGTCAACGTGGATTTGAGATTTGGCGGCGGGGCGTCCATTTGTTTGGAAGCGGAGGCGGTGAACTGCCACCTCAGCGATATCGATCAGGGTTGGCCCACGCCCAGCCGGCCGGACCACGGTCTCTAGGGCGGATTGGAGCTACGGGAATAGGTGATGGCGCAAAAGCTTGTCATGGCGCTGCCCAAGGGCCGGATATTGCAGGAGGCCATGCCGTTGCTGCGTGGTGCCGGTATCGAGCCGGAAGCTGCTTTTGATGATCCGGAGTCCCGCCTTTTGCGTTTTACCACCAACATTCCGGACCTGGAAATCGTCCGCGTGCGCAGTTTCGATGTGGCCACATTCGTTGCCTTCGGTGCGGCCCAGATCGGCATCGCCGGCAACGATGTGTTGATGGAGTTCCAGTATCCGGAGATCTATGCACCGCTTGATCTGGGCATCGGCCGCTGCCACATGGCGGTGGCGGAACCAGCCGAAATGCTGGCCGCGGATGATCCTGGCAAGTGGAGCCATATCCGCGTTGCCACCAAGTACCCTGAAATCACCCGGCGTCATTTTGCCGCCCGCGGCGTGCAGGCGGAATGTATCCACCTGAACGGTGCCATGGAGCTGGCGCCCAGTTTGGGCCTATGCCGGCGCATCGTCGACCTGGTCAGCAGCGGCGAGACTCTGCGCGCCAACGGGCTGGTGGAAGTGGAACGCATTGCGGACGTCACATCCCGGCTGATCGTCAACCGGGCGGCTGCGAAAACCCGGCCAGGGGATCTGTCAAAATGGATCGACCGGTTCCGGGGTGCTCTCGATGCCGCTTAGACTACATAGCCGCCAGGCGGATTTTGCGGCACGTTTCGCGGCCTTCCTGGCCGACAAGCGAGAGGCGGCAGTGGACGTCGATAGAGCGGTGGCGGAAATCCTGGCCGAGGTCAGGAAGCGGGGCGATGCCGCGCTGCTGGACTACACGAAGAGGTTCGACCGGGTGGACTATGGCGCGGCCGATCTGCGGCTGCCGTCGGCGGCGCTGGATCAGGCCATGGACCAGGTGCCGGGCGAACAGATCAGTGCCTTGGAACACGCCCATGATCGCATTGTCGCCTATCATGTTCGTCAGATGCCCGAGGACGACCGCTATACCGACGACAAGGGTATCGAATTGGGGCACCGCTGGACGGCCGTAGCGGCAGTGGGCCTCTATGTACCGGGCGGGTTGGCCAGCTATCCATCCTCCCTATTGATGAATGCCATTCCCGCCAAGGTGGCCGGTGTGCCCCGCATTGCCATGGCGGTGCCCACGCCCGATGGGGACTTGAACCCACTGGTCCTGGCGGCGGCGCGCATTGCCGGGATTGACGAGATTTACCGCGTCGGCGGGGCCCAGGCCATTGCTGCCCTGGCCTACGGTACGGAAAGCATCGCTGCGGTGGACAAGATTGTCGGACCTGGCAACGCTTATGTGGCGACGGCGAAACGCCAGGTCTTCGGCACCGTCGGCATCGAAATGGTGGCAGGGCCGTCTGAGATATTGGTCCTGGCGGACAACCACAATGACCCGGCTTGGATTGCCGCCGACCTGTTATCACAGGCGGAACATGATACTGCCGCTCAATCCATCCTGATCACGGATGATCAGGACTTCGCCGAACGGGTCGTCAGTGCCGTAGAAGGTCAGTTGGCAAGTTTGCCGAAAGCGGAGATCGCCCGGGAGAGCTGGAATCGTTTCGGCTGTGTCATCATCGTCGGGTCCTGGGACGAGGCCGTCGAATTGGTGGACCGTATCGCACCGGAACACCTGGCCATCGCCCTTGACGATGACGAGGGCATGTTGGCGCGGATCAGGAATGCCGGCTCCATCTTCCTTGGGCCCCATTCGCCTGAACCCATCGGTGACTATATTGCGGGCCCCAACCATGTGCTGCCTACGGCACGGGGGGCGCGGTTCAGTTCCGGGCTGTCGGTGCTGGATTTCATGAAGCGCAGTTCAATCATTCGCTGCCCCGCCGATGGTCTGGCCACGTTGGGACAGGACGCTATGATATTGGCCGAGGCCGAGGGCCTGTCGGCGCATGCCCGCGCCATATCCATACGTTTGAACAAGCGCGACTAAGTCCCCCGATGTCGGACCGGCAGCGCATCGCCCGTATCACCCTTGACGAGAAAACGGTTATCCGCCGCTCGCCGGACATTGAGCACGAGCGGCGCGTGGCGATATACGACCTATTGGAAGAGAACAGCTTTCAACCCATCGGCGCCTTCGAAGGGCCCTACCACGTGATCATGGGCATGGAGGAGAACCGTCTGGCCCTGGACATCCATGACATGGATGAAGTGCCTCTGACGCGCGTGTTGATGCCATTGACGCCGTTCCGACGGGTCATTAAGGACTATTTCACTGTTTGCGAGAGCTATTTTCAGGCCATTAAGACCGCATCGCCGTCCAAGATCGAGGCCATCGACATGGGGCGGCGCGGGTTACACAACGATGGTTCCGATCTGCTGCGTGAACGGCTGGACGGCAAGATCGCGGTGGACAACGAAACCGCCCGGCGCCTGTTCACACTTCTCTGCATTTTGCAGATCAGGGTCTAGAGCCAATGACGCGCCGGCCCGGCAGTGTGCTCTTTGCCTGTAATTTCAATTCCGTGCGTTCGCCCATGGCGGAAGGGCTGACCAAGATGCTGTTCGGCGATGTGATCTATGTGGATTCGGCTGGCGTTCGCCAGGGCAGTGTGGATGGCTTCGCCATCGCCGCCATGGCCGAGATCGATGTGGATATTTCCGGACATGTTTCCAAAACCTTCGACGATCTGGAGGATACCTCGTTCGATCTGGTGATCAGCCTGACACCGGAGGCCCAGCACAAGGCGGTGGAATTGACCCGGACCATGGCAGTGGAATTGGAATACTGGCCCAGTCTGGATCCCACCGGCATCGATGGCAGCCGGGACGTGATGATGGAGGCCTTCCGTCAGGTGCGCGAGGATTTGCGCCGGCGGATCGAGGAGAGGTTTCGCGAGGAATAGTTTTGCGCTCTTTCCCGGCCCTAGGGCATGATCGTGGTATGGCTGAAAGGGAGGAGACAGCGACATGCATGAAACCTTCATGGCCCGGGCTAT
>CAYFPL010000001.1:733007-873504 GCA_964344935.1 uncultured Rhodospirillaceae bacterium | reverse complement strand
GAGATCGCCCGGGAAAGTATCGATACGCCGGGAACGTTGCCCTATGGCGCCGTGGTGGTGAAAGACGGAAAGATCATCGGCGAAGGATTAAACCGGGCCGACGGTACATTCGATCCCACATCTCACGGCGAGGTGGAGGCGATCCGCGATGCCTGCCGCCGACTGTCAGTCACCAACCTGGGCGGCGCAGACATGTACACCTCCGGCGAGCCCTGCGCCATGTGCGTCGCCACGATGTACCAGGCCGGCATCAAGCGCTTTTTCTATGCGGGCGCCGCTTCCGACAGCGCTGATTTCTTCGGCAAACTTGCCGCCCATGATCCAAAATGGGCGCGCAGTATGTCCAATCAGGAATTGCGCGAACAAGTCGGCTTGCCCATCGAGCAACGCGACCTCAAGGCCGAGCAGATGATGGTGGAGGAGATGGTTGCCGTCTTCGATGCTTTCGTCGAACGCCACACCTGAGCCGGTCACGAAAATGCGTCTTTCCATCGACGAGGCACGGGCCTTGGTTGAAGCCGTTATGGCCGGACAGGGATATAGCCAGCAGAATGCCGCTGTCATCGCTGCGCACATCATCGATTGCGAGTTGCGTGGTCTGGCATATGGCGGGTTGGCCCGGGTGGTCTCAATTCTGGAACGGCTGCAGCGCACCGGTCCGCCCCAACGGGACGTGGAAGTGGCCCACGAAACCCCGGTTTCGGCTCGACTTCTGGGCCATGACAACGTGGGATATGTGGTGGCCCATAGAGCGACAGAGATCGCCATCGAAAAGGCCGCTACGACGGGCCTGGCCATGGTGGGCGCGGATGGCACCTGGTACACCGGCATGCTGTCTGTCTATGCTGAGATGGCGGCGGCTGAGGGCTTGGTGAGCATGATCGCTTCCAATGCCACGCCCTGGGTGGCGCCCCATGGTGCCAGCGAGGGACGTTTCGGCACAAATCCCATCTGCTTCGGATTTCCCAGCACCGCCGATCCCATCATTTGGGACATCGGTACGTCATCGATCATGCATGCGGAAGTGGTTCTAGCCGGCCGCAAAGGTGAAGAACTTGAACCGGGTCGCGCCTTCGACGCCGACGGGGCGGCGACCGTGGATCCCGCCGCTGCCCTGGAAGGCGCCTTTACACCCTGGGGCGGTCACAAGGGTTCGGGTCTTGCGCACGTGGTCCAGCTTTTGGGCGTTCTGGCGGGTTCCCCTATGCAGCCCCCCGAATTAGCCGATTTCGGGTACCTGATCGTGGTCATGAAACCGGATCTAATGATGCCGGAAGACGACTACCGCGCCAAAGTGACGGAATATGCCGAGGCTGTCCGTACGGCCCGTCCCGTCGCCGGCGGCGAAGCGGTCCGCATGCCCTTCGACCGTTCCGCCGCTATGCGTCGGCAGAAGTTATCGGAGGGCTGGATCGAGGTGCCGGACTTCATCGTTGCCCGTTTGCGGGACGCGGTGGACGGTTAGCTCAGGACCCGCCCTCGCGGCGGCGCCAGCGAAAATCGCAGACGTCAGCACCCTGCATGCGGGTCTGGGTGCGGGAAAACTCCCAATCGGGCCGCATGCGCGCCTCGGCCGCGAAATCCACACCGCATGTCATCAGGGCGCCAATCTCGGGCTCGCCGATGGCCCGGAAATAGTCAGCGAAGGCGCAGCCGGTAATGTTGTGGCCGAACGCGGTCTCGGTATCCTCGATCACGTCCCGCTCCACCGGGAAGGCGGGTTTGTTGCCGACGCCTTCGCCTTCGTCCCGGGGATGGGCGTTTGGTTCAAAGCCGAGCTTCTCCCGGTACGCCACATAGGATTCCGCGATCGCCTCGCCGACGATCTCGTGCGCCCGCTCTTTGCCCAATTCCTTTTCCAGTGCCTTGACGATTGGAATGACGATGCGAGCCTGGATCTTGGTTGCCTCAAGGATTGATGTTGCCATGGTGTCCTCCGATATCTATTCAGCCCTTGGCCGCTGCTTCCAGGGCCTCGTAGTCGATGGGCGGCTCGTGCAGGGTACGGATCATCTGGCCATTGCGGGCCTTGATCAGCATGGTTAGGGCGTGGTTGTAGGGGGTGGGAATGCCAAGGGCCGCGCCCTCGCGCACCACGGCGCCGTTCAGGCTGTCGATCTCGGTCTGTATGCCCGCCTCCATGTGCTGCAGCATGGACGGCTTGTTGAAGGCCTTGCCGACGATCCGCTGAATAGAGCCTTTGGGGTCGGGATCGTTCAAGGTGATGCCCTTGGCGGCGATCACGGCCAGGGTCTCGTCCAGGATGTGGCCTTGCATTTCGGCCGCTGCTTCGTCCGTTCCTACCTCGCCCGATCGCAGGCCGGTGATGGCGCACATGGGATTGACGGCGCAGTTCAGCATGAACTTGGTCCAGATCACGGATTGGATGCTGTCCGCGATGTGGGGATCGAAGCCAGCGCCGCTTAGAAGGTCTTGCAGTTGTTCCACCCGGTCGCTGCCGCCGCCGCCCAGTTCACCAATCCAGGTCTTGTTGGCGTTGGTATGGGTAGCATGCCCTGGTTCGGGCGAGGCGGCGCTGTGATAACTGATACCACCCACCACGCGCTCGGCGCCCAGAACTTCGCTCAAGGTTTCCACATTGCCGACGCCGTTTTGAAAGGTCACCGCCCAGCCATCCGGCTTCAGCACCGCCTGGGCGTGTTCGCCGGCTGCACGGGTGTTGTTGGTATCCGTATGGATGAAGGCGATATCGGCAGGGGGCAGGCCCGCGGCATCCGTTGCCGCCGGCGCCTTGATGCGGTGCTCGCCATCAATGCCGTCGTAGAGATAATCGCCGCTGTTAAGAGCGTCCACGGCCCCCTGGTTCTTCTCGATAAACTGTATGTCCTGGCCGGACAGCAGCAGGCGGCAGCCGTACAGCCCGCCCATGGCGCCGGCGCCGATAACGCAAATTTTCATGGCAACCTCCCGTTTTCATTTATGCTAGCGCCAAACGGATAGGGAGGCGAGCCGCGATGGCCTACGTGCATGGGGAATATTTGGTGGAGACCGACTGGCTGGCGGACCACCTCGACGACGGTAATCTGCGAATATTCGATTGCACCATGCATCTAATCCCACACCCGGAGAAGGTTTTCACGGTCGAGAGCGGCTTGGCCGATTACCAGGCGGGCCACATTCCAGGAGCCGGTCATCTGGATTTGCAGGCCGATCTGTCCGATCCCAATGGCGCCTTTCGCTTCACCACGCCTTCGGCCGAAGCCTTTGCCCAAGCCTTGGGCGCAAAAGGCCTGGGCGATGGCTGCCGCACGGTGCTTTATTCCACCGCTGCTGTGTCCTGGGCCACGCGGGTTTGGTGGATGCTTCATACATTCGGTGTGGAGAACATTGCCGTCCTGAACGGTGGTTGGCAAAAGTGGACGGCGGAAGGCCGGCCGGTTTCTACAGAACCCTGCAATTACCTGCCCGCGAGCCTTACGGCGGAGCGGCGCAAGGACATGATCGTCGACCGGCACGGGGTTCTCGGCGCCTTGGCGGACGAGCAATCAGTGGTCGTCAATTCCCTGACCCGGCCCCAGCACGAGGGGATTTCCGAGACCCACTATGGCCGGCCCGGCGCTATTGCGGGGAGTGTTTGCCTGCCGGCATTGGATTTGTTGGCAGATGACAACACGTTCCTGGATGAGGACGGTTTGCGGGACAAATTCGCCGGGATTGGCGTCAGTGAGGCGCAGAAGGTCGTCACCTATTGCGGCGGCGGCATTGCAGCGACGGTGGATGCCTTTGCCCTGGCCCTTTTGGGCCACGAAAATGTGGGCATCTACGACAATTCCCTTTCGGAATGGGCCAAAGACCACAGCTTGCCCATGGAGGCGGGACGATGAGGGAACTGAGCACCGCCAAACATAAAATCCAATACCAAGTCATCGATCTGACACAGCCATGGATCGAGGCGCCGGAGACCATTTTGTTCCATCATGGCGTCGGCGCCCAGTGGCGCTGCTGGCTGGGCTGGACGGCGGCCCTGGCGGATCGCTATCGCATCATCGCTTTCGACATGCCGGGGCATGGACAATCCCGGCCGGGGGACGATGCCGTGACCATCGCCGATCTGGCGGCGAATATCATCGCCCTGGCAGATGCCACTGATTGCGCCAGGTTTCATTTGGTCGGCGAATCCATTGGCGGCACCGTGGCGTTGCAAGTGGCCCTGGAGCAACCGGACCGGCTGTCGAGCCTGACGGTCAGCAACGGCGCCCATATCGGCACGTCCATCGAGAATGTGCAGAACTGGGAGGCGGTCATCAACGGCCAGGGCATGGGCGTTTGGTCTGACCAAATGATGGCGGGCCGCTTCTTTGATAACGTACTGAAGCCAGACGTCTGGTCCTGGTATCGGGAACAGCAGGCCAGCGCCGATCCCGGCACGGTTCTGGCCTTGTTGCGCACCTTGGTGGGATCAGACCTAAGCGGGCAATTGGCCGCGATCGAAACGCCGACCTTGCTGATGCATGCGGATTCATCGCCCTTCGTGCCCGTGCCCGTGATGGCGGATTTGTACGATCGTCTGCCCAACGCGCAGCTCAGGATCTTCCCCCACGCCAAGCACGGCCTGCCGTTCTCCCACGCGGATGCCTGCAGCGTGACATTACGGAATTTTCTCGACGGGTTGTCTTAAATTGGTCGCCTAGGATGAACCGTCGCCCGCGGCCCATCTGTCGTACATGGCCAGCAACGCGACGATGTCCTGACCCTCGAAACCTTCGGCCAAGGCCAGGGCATACATTTCTCTAATCATGGAGGCGGCCGGCGTGGGCAGATTGTTGGCCCGGCCCAATTCGACACCGAGGGAGAGGTCTTTCTCACCCAGTTCCATCTTGAAGCCGGGGCTGAAATCGCCTTTCAGGGCATTGGGAAAACGCTTGGTGAAATGGTGCGAGCGCCCGCCGCTGACCGAGATCACGTCGTACAGCCGGTCCGGCGCCACGCCGGCGGACACGCCCAAGGAGAACGCCTCGGCCGCCACCAGCACGTTGCCCATGGACATCATGTTGTTGACGATCTTTACCACCTTCGCGGTGCCGACATCTCCCGTGTGTTTCCAGGTCTGACCTAGCAGATCGAACAGTGGCTCGCCCCGTGCCACGGCATCGTCCGCGCCGCCCACCAGCAGCACTAGTTTGCCGGTGCCGGCCTCGTTGGGGCTGCCGCTGACTGGACAGTCCAGCACCATGTGGCCCTTTTCGGCCGCGGCTGCTGCCACAATCTTCATGGTCGTTGGGTCAATGGTGCTCAATTCGATGATCAGGCTACCGGGCTCGGCCAGGGCGGCGATGCCCTCATCGCCCAGCCAAGCGGCATCGACAGCCTTCGGGTCGGGCAGGGAGGTCAATACCGTGGTACGCCCCGCCAACGCCTCGGCCAGGCTGGCGCCCATCTTCACGCCTTGGGTGGCCAAGTTTTCCCGCACCGCATCACTGATGTCATAGCCCATGACATCGTATTGCGCTTCGCTCAGGCGGCTGGCCATGGCCGAGCCCATTTGCCCCATGCCGATTACGGCGACTTTCTCGCTCATAATGCCTCCTCTGCCGCTCAGGCGCCGATGCGATAGACCCTTGTTGCGGTGTCATGGAACAGGGATGCCTTTTCGCTATCCGAGCAGCCGGCCGCGATGCGTTTGAAGGTATTCCACAGCACGTTGTAGCTGCAGGTGCGCTTGTCTACGGGGAAGTTGGATTCGAACATGCAGCGATCAACGCCGAAGGTTTCAATGCAATGGTCGTAATAGGGCCGCGTTGCCTCGGCCAGTTCCGCGCTGGAAGGCGGTTTCTCCTTCAAGTCCCAGTCATAGCCGTTCACCTTCATATTGATGCCACCCAGTTTGGCCACCACGTTGGGGCATTTCGCCAGCTCCGCGATGTCCAGGCGCCACTGCGCCAGGATCTCGTCCCGCTTGCCGGCGTAGGGCCCGATGCCGACCGGGCCGCCGAAATGGTTGAGGATCATGGTGGTATCCGGGAATGCGCGGGCCAGGTCCGTGACTTCCGAGATCTGTGGATGATAGCACCAGGCCTCGAAGCTCATGTTCAAGGGCGCCAGTTCGGCGAAGCCTTCGCGGTACTTGGCATCCGCCAGCATGTGCTGGGTGGGCTTGGTATGGGAATTGCGGACTTCGTCGCTCTCATCCCAGGATGCGGCATGGCGGATGCCCCGGAAACGGCCGCCGCCGGCGGCGATATGGGCCTCCAGCACCTCACGCACGCCGGCGCCAAGGTTCAAATCCGCCAGCCCAACGATGCCGGCGGCAATGCGGCAATCGCCATACCGGCCCGAGGCGCTCATGGCGGCGATGCCGTTGACGAATTCCGTCTCGCCCACCGGGCGGAGGTGCTGTGGCCCGTCCTTGCGGTACATGGACATGCATTCGATGAAGACGGTGGAGGTGACGTTGTGGCCGCTATTCACCTCGGCCAGCATCTCGTCGAACAGATAGCGCGTTTCGACCTGTTCGGCCCGGAATCTGGCAGCGGGGTCGTGGCCGGCGTCCCACAGGTGGTGGTGGGGATCGCAGATTTCCAGCGCCGGCTCCAGCGTCTCTTCCGTTGTCAATGCCAGCCAGTCGTCAGTATGTCCCGTGGCGTCCTCCCTTGATTGTTGTTGGCCATAGTATGCCACCCGAAATGCGAATTGCCATCTATCGCCCGGACTCGGCTTCGATTGCGCATTTCCTTGACTCAAGGGTCTATGACACCAATGATCCGGCAAAATTTGAACGAACTCGTAGGTAGGAAATGTCTGAAGTGAATGCGGGCGCGGCCCATGCAGGGACAGGCGCACCGGCAGAATTCGATCTGATCATCGTGGGTGCCGGATTTGCCGGAATGTATATGCTGCACCGGGCCCGGCGCTTGGGCCTGTCGGCGCGGGTGTTCGAGGCGGGCGGCGGCGTCGGCGGCACCTGGTACTGGAATCGCTATCCGGGTGCCCGCTGCGATGTGGAAAGCATGCAATATTCCTATCAGTTTTCGGAGGAACTGCAGCAGGAATGGCAATGGACAGAGCGCTATTCCCCGCAGCCGGAAATCCTGAAATACGCCAACCATGTGGCCGACCGTTTCGATCTGCGTGACGGCATTCAGTTCGACACCCGGGTCTCGTCCGCCCATTTTGACGAAGAACAAGGGCGTTGGAAGGTCGAAACGGACGGCGGCGGCCGGTATTCGGCGCAGTTCGTGGTGATGGCGACGGGCTGTCTATCTTCCGCAAACCTGCCTGATTTCGAAGGGTTGGAGAGCTATCAGGGCGATACCTACCATACCGGGCAATGGCCTCACGAGGACCCGGATTTCACCGGCTTGCGGGTCGGCGTGATCGGCACGGGCTCGTCGGCAATTCAGTCGATCCCAATCATGGCGGAACAGGCAGCCCATCTGACCGTCTTCCAGCGCACCCCGAACTATATGGTACCGGCCCATAACGGCCCTTTGGACAAAAACTATGAGGCCAAGATCAAGGACGACTACCAAAAGCTTCGCGACAGGGCGCGGACCAAGCCCGGCGGCATCGACATCGACATCAATCTCGGCTCGGCCTTTGATGTCAGCGAGGCGGAACGCCGGCAGACCTTTGAAGAGAAATGGGCCTTTGGCGGCTTTGGCTTCATGGGTTCCTACGGCGATCTGATGCTGGATCAGGCGGCCAACGATACGGCGGCGGAGTTCGTCCGCGGGAAGATCCGCGAAATCGTCGACGACCCGGAGACGGCGGAACTGCTGTGCCCGGACAATGTCTTCGGCTGCAAGCGCCTGTGCGTGGATACCAACTATTGGCAGACGTACAACCGGGACAACGTCACCTTGGTGGACGTCGCCAATGATCCCATCGAGCGGATCACGCCCAAGGGCCTGCGGGCGCGGGGCGAGGACTATGAATTCGACGCCATCGTCTTTGCTACCGGCTTCGATGCCATGACCGGCGCCCTGCTGCGGATCGATATCCGTGGCCTGGGCGGTGAGAAACTGGCGGACAAATGGGCCGAAGGGCCCAAAACTTATCTGGGCCTATCCATGGCGGGATTTCCAAACCTGTTCACGGTCACCGGACCGGGCAGCCCGTCGGTTCTGACCAACATGCTGCCCTCCATCGAACAACATGTGGAATGGATTTCCGACTGCCTCGACTACATGGCCCAAAACGGCCATTCCGTCATCAATCCGGAGGAGCAGGCCGAGGAGGACTGGGTCGAGCATGTCCGCGTCACCGCCGGGCTGTCGCTCCGGTCGGAATGCAGTTCCTGGTACATTGGCGCCAATATCCCCGGCAAGCCGCGGGTGTTCATGCCGTATATGGGCGGTTATCCCCTGTACCTTGAGAAATGCGCCGAAGTTGTGGCCAACGGCTATGAAGGGTTCGCTCTCTCCTGAGTTCGAACGGTCTGGATCCTACCGACCCATGGTGAAGAACTCGTCGTTGGGCCGCATGGCGGTAAAATTGGCCATGCGGTTGGAGAGACCAAAGAAGCCGGTGATCGCGGCGATGTCCCAAATATCCTCGTCCGTGAAACCGTGCCCGCGCAGGGTTTCGAAGTCCGCTTCCGCGATCGACTTGCTGTCGTTGGAGACCTTGAAGGCGAAATCGAGCATAGCCCTCTGCCGTGGCGTGATATCCGCCTTGCGGTAATTGACGGCGACCTGATCGGCGATCAATGGGTTTTTGGCCCGGATCCGTAATATGGCGCCGTGGGCGGCGACGCAATACTGGCAGCCATTGTCGGCAGAGGTGGCGACGACGATCATCTCCCGGTCTGCCTTCGAAAGGCCGCCCTCTTTCTCCATCAGAATATCGTGGTAGGCAAAAAAAGCCCGAAGCTCGTCCGGCCGGTGCGCCAAGGCCAGGAAGACGTTGGGAACGAAACCGATCTTCTCCTGGATGGCCAAGGCTTTCTCCCGGATATCTTCGGGCAGGTCGGCGATGTCTGGGACCGGGTAGCGGCTTATGGGTTGGTTCATGGCGGGTTTCCTGGGTTTTTCGAATGTTTTCCGAGACATTCCCGAGGCAGAACCAGATGTCCAGCGATTTCTTTTTGGAAGCGATATTGGCACCATAATTTTGTCCAAAATGGCTCTTTTCTTCCGGCCAATTTTTCGCGATTTAGAATTATCGAACCAAGATTCACTGAGGAGTCCCGGTCATGGCCCAGCAATTGCCAAGCGTCTGCCCCCTTGATTGCCCCGACACCTGTTCCCTGAACGTCACGGTCGAGGACGGCAAGATCACCAAGGTTCGCGGATCGGATGGCAATCCCCTGACCAAAAGCGCTATTTGCACCAAGGTGTCCCAGCTCTATCCAGACTTCGTGCATGGTGCCAACCGACTAACCCAGCCCCTGCGCCGCGTTGGCGCCAAGGGTGCTGGTGCGTTCGAGGCTATCAGTTGGGACGAAGCCCTGGACCTGATCCATGACAATTTCCAGGCGGCTATCGCCAAATACGGTCCACAATCGGTCATGCCCCTGAATTATGCCGGCCCCCACGGCATGCTGGCGGGCGGTTCCATGGACCTGCGGTTTTTCCACAAGCTGGGTGCCACCGTGCTGTCCCGGCGGCCCCTATGCGGTGGCATCAAGTCGGAAGCCTGGGCCGGCACGTTTGGCGCCATTGCCGGTGTGCAGATGACGGACCTGGAACAGTCCGACATGATCGTGGTTTGGGGTAACAATGTCACTTATTCGAACCTGCATCTGGCACCGGTGCTGCAGCGCCTGCGCGACCGCGGCGGCAAGGTGGTCGTGGTCGATCCCAAGCGGATCAAGGTGGCTGAACAGGCGGATCTGCATCTGGGCCTGCGCCCCGGTACGGACGTGGTGCTGGCCTTTGCCCTAGCGGCTGAGTTGGAGCGGCGCGGCGCTTTCGATACCGAGTTTATCGCCTACATGGTCGAGGGCGCGGAAGAGTTCATGGCCCAGGCCCGGCCTTTCAGCATCGATCGGGCGGCGGAAATCACCGGCCTGGCGGTGGATGATATCCTGCAACTCGCCACCTGGTATAATATGGCGGAGGCGCCTGCCCTGGCTGTCGGGAACGGCCTCGAGCGAAACCGCAATGGCGGTGCCGGCATCCGCGCCATATTCGCACTGCCGGCGCTGACTGGAAAGTTTCGCCACCCCGCCGCTGGCTTGGTCGGCGGCTCGGGCAACCTGTTTCCGAAAACCATGGGCAAGCTGGCCCGGCCCGACCTGATCCCCGAAGGCACGCGGACCCTGAATATCATCGATATCGGCCGGCATCTGGTGGAAGACGACATCGACCCGCCCCTGCGCGGTTTGTTCGTCTATAACCATAATCCCCTGATCGTGCATCCTGACCAGAACACCATGCGCCGGGGTCTGTCGCGGGAGGATGTCTTCACGGTGGTCGCCGATGTGGCCATGACCGACACGGCAGCCTATGCCGACGTGGTGCTGCCTGCGGCCAGCCATTTCGAACACGAGGATATCTTCTGCGCCTATGGTCAACAGTTTCTACAGCGGGCCGAGCCGGTCATTGAACCGGTGGGGGAGGCCCTGCCGAACACAGAGATATTCCGCCGGCTGGCGCGGCGCTTTGGCTTTAACGAGCCGATCTTCCAGGCCACCGACAGCGAGTTGATTGACGATGCCATCAATGCCGAGGACCCCCGTCTTTCCGGCACCCCGGCCAGTGAACTGCCCCTGGGCACCGCGTTGTCCATGAGCAAGCCCACTGACCGCATTGGCTTTGAGCGCACCCCAACGACCAAGAGCGGCCGCATCGAACTGAAATCCGCATACCTGACAGACAAGTTCGATGCGGATATCCCCCGCTATATCCCGTTGGCGGAGGATCAGGAGGTGGAACCGGCACATCCCTATGCCTTGATCACGCCGTCGTCCAATTGGCGCACCAACTCAACCTTTGGCGGCCTGGCCAAGTCCGACAACGCCCCGCCGTTGGAGATGCACCCGGACGACGCCGCCCGCCAAGGCCTAGCGGATGGTCAGCAGGTGCGGGTCTATAACGATCTGGGCGAGGTCTTCCTGCCGCTGCGCGTCACCGACAGCGTCGCGCCAGGCGTCTTGCTCTCCTACAAGGGGGCCTGGATGAAGACGACTTCCAACGGCCAAACTGTCTCGGCCCTGGCGCCAACCACCAAGGCGGATCTGTCGGAAGGCGCCTGTTATAACGACACACGGGTTGCGGTGGCGGCGGTGTGATCGTCACAGCCGAGGAAAGCCTGCGTTGAAACTGCGCAATGCTGGCCCCGATGATGCCGGTTTCATCGAGGCGGCCCAGAGCCAGCCTGAAATCGCCCGCTTTGTGAGCTCCGCGGCACAGGAAGAAATCCTGGCGAGCATTGACGATCCCGACCAGGCCTATCTGATCGCGCTGGATGATCATGGCGAAGACGTCGGCTTTGCCTATCTGCGTCAGGTGGCCCGGCCGGAACGCTCTATCGAACTTTGCCGGCTCGCCATCACCAGGCGGGATCGGGGGTTCGGCAGCCGATTTCTAAAGCTGATTATGGCGGAGGCTTTCGGCCCTCTACAGGCCAACCGGCTCTGGCTCGACGTCTTTACCGACAACGACCGGGCCCGCAAGGTTTATCGGCGCTGCGGCTTCGTCGAGGAAGGCGTCTTGCGCGAAGCCTATTTCCAGGACGGCCGCTTTCACTCGGCTGTAGTCATGTCCGTCCTCGCCCGTGAGTATGCGGCGATGCCGAGGTTGTAACCGGGTAGAATCAATTCCGGGGCAGTTCAGGCTGCGTCGAAGGTTCTGATGCGAGCTTCGACCGCAGGCCATGTCTCTCGACGAGCACGGCGAAGGTCATACTCCATCTGCAGTCCCAACCATACGTCTGGTGAGGTGCCGAAGAATTTTGCAAATCGCAGGGCGGTATCTGCCGTAATTGCGCGTTTCCCGTGGACGATTTCACCGACACGGCTAACTGGTACATCGATGTCGCGAGCAAGGCGTTGCTGCGATATGCCGCTGGGCATCATGAATTCTTCCAGCAGTATCTCCCCCGGGGTAATCAAGTCCAATTTGTCCTTCTTTGTCGCCATGAAAACAGTCTCCCGTTAATGGTAATCGACGATTTCCACATCGTAGGCATCTCCATCTCGCCAACGAAAACAAATGCGCCATTGATCATTGATTCGGATGCTGTGCTGACCCTTTCTGTCGCCTTTTAGTGCCTCTAATCGATTGCCAGGAGGCACCCGCAAGTCAGCCAAATCGCGCGCAGTATGCAAATAGAGCAGTTTTCGCCGAGCCACCCTCTCGATGACCGCATATCGGCGAACTGGCCTGTCTTCAAACAGACGATGTGTGTTTCGATCCTTGAATGTTCTTATCATCCACGCGAACTCTATCCTGTAAATCGATATCCTGCAATACAGGATGGGCCTTGGCTAATAAGTGAGATGAAAATCGCCGGGGTGCTGATCCCGAACATACCCGCAAACCCAATCCCTCACTGGTCTTCACTACCGCTGATGTGCCAAGATCACTACGCGATACCCGCCCAAACGAACCCATTCCACACAAGGGAGAGCCGACGTGACTGCCAGCAGCGCAAACAACAATCCGCGGACCACAAAGGGCCATGGCCAGCTTTATGACAGTGTGGTCGAGACCATCGGCAATACGCCTTGTATCCGCATCAACCACTTGGCGCCCGACAACGTCACCATGTATGTGAAAGCGGAATTCTTCAATCCGGCGGCCTCGGTGAAGGACCGCCTGGCCATCAGTATCATCGAGCAGGCCGAACGGCGCGGCGAATTGAAACCGGGCCAGACCGTCGTGGAGGCGACGTCGGGCAATACGGGCATCGGCCTGGCCATGGTTTGCGCCGCCAAGGGTTATCCGTTGGTGGTGACCATGGCGGATAGTTTTTCGGTCGAGCGGCGGCGCCTGATGCGTTTTCTTGGCGCCAAGGTGGTGCTGACGCCGCGTGAGGAAAAAGGCTATGGCATGTACCAGAAGGCCAAGGAATTGGCCGCGGCCAACGGCTGGTTCCTGGCCCGGCAATTCGAAACCGCTGACAACGCAGATATTCACGAAAACACCACGGCACGGGAGATCATGGCGGATTTCGATGGCCAGCGTCTGGACTATGTGGTGACCGGATATGGTACAGGCGGTACGGCCACCGGTCTGGGCAGGGTGCTGCGCAAGGAGCGGCCTGACACCAAGATCATCCTGTCGGAACCGGCGAACGCCCAGATTGTCGGCAGCGGCATCGCCCAGGAACGCACGGCAGATGGAGAACCGGCGGTCAGCCATTCCGCCTTCGAACCTCATCCTATTCAGGGCTGGACACCGGATTTCATTCCCTTGGTGCTGCAGGAGGCCATCGATAACAATTATTATGACGATCTGATCCCGGTGCCGGGGCCGGTGGGCATGGAATGGGCCGGAAAACTGGCGGCCCGGGAAGGTATCATGACCGGAGTCTCGGGCGGCTCTACCTTCGCCATCGCCATGCAGGTGGCGGAGAAGGCGGAAGCCGGTTCTGTCATCCTGGCCATGCTGCCCGACACCTCTGAGCGTTATCTCTCCTCGCCGCTGTTCGAGAATATCGAGGAGTATATGACCGAAGAGGAAATCGACCTGATGCGATCGACACCTGGGTTCCACATGGCGGGCTAGCCCGATGTCAAGGATGCAGGACAAGGTCGTCGCCGTTACTGGCGCCGCCAACGGGTTGGGCCGGGCGGCGGCCCTGCGCCTGGCCCAGGAGGGCGCCAAGCTGGTCCTGGGCGATATCGAATATGACGCCTTGGCACAGACCGCGGCGGACGTCGCCGAATTGGGCCGTCCGGTGCAGACCGTGGTGGGTGATCTGACCGAGAGTCCCGTCGCCGAAAGCTTGATCGAACGCACGGTCGAGGAATTCGGGCAGATCGACGGCCTGGTCAACAATCTGGGCGGCAGCCGCAACGCGCGGATTTGGGAGATGTCGGTGGAGGATTGGGACTACACCTTGCGCCTCAACCTGCGCGGCACCTTTCTTTGCACCCGCTACGCGGTGCCGCACATGATGGCCCGTCGCCAGGGGCGCATCGTCTGCCTGTCCTCCGGCTCCCGTGAGGGTACGCCGTGGACCGCGTTGAGCACGGGCGGGGCAGCCTATTCCACATCCAAGGCCGGGGTGCACGGCTTCATCCGGGACGTGGCTATCGAATTGGCGGAGTACAATATTGCCATAAATGCCGTTGCGCCCGGCCCCATAGACACCGATCGGGTCGGCCCCGGCCTGCGCCGGTTGGAGGAGAGCATGACGCTAGGACCCATGACCCTGACGCCCCTGGGCCGCCTCGGCGAGCCGGAGGAAGTGGCCAATGCCATTCTGTTCCTGCTCAGTGACGAGGCCAGCTATATTACCGGGCACACCCTGGCGGTGGCCGGCGGGCGCTAAGAGAAATCGAGTAGGGAGGAAACCATGACCAGACTGTCGAAACTTAGCCGTTCCATTGCAGGCAAGGTGGCCCTTGTCACCGGTGCGGCCAGCGGCATGGGCCGGGCCACGGCACATCTGTTCGCCGACGAGGGCGCGCATGTGGCGGTGACGGACGTCAATGGCGAGGGCGTTGAGGCTGTTGTCGCGGAGATTACGGAAGCAGGCTCGAGTGCGAAGGGTTGGACCCTGGATCTGGCCGATCCCGAACGTATCAAGACGGTGGTTGACGAGGTGGCCGGTCATTTCGGCGGCCTGGATATCCTGATCAATAATGCCGGTATCTCGAAACACACCACCATCGACCAAGATGATTATGAAGAGACCTGGGACCGGCACCTGGACATCCTGCTACGCGCCCACACTCGCACCATCCGCGCCGCCTTGCCGCATTTGCGCAACAGCGATGGCGGCCGGATCGTCAACATCGCCTCCACCGAAGGCCTGGGCGCGACGCCGGAAACCTCTCCCTACACCGCCGCCAAGCACGGCGTTATCGGACTGACCCGGTCCTTGGCCGTGGAACTGGGCCGTGAGGGTATTACCGTCAATTGCATCTGTCCCGGCGCCATCCGCACGGGCATGACCCAGCACATCAAGGAAGAGCACAAGACCATCTTCGCAAAGCGCCGGGTGCCCTTGCGCCGCTATGCCGAGCCAGAGGAGGTCGCCCACGGCACTTTGAACTTCGTATTGCCGGCCTCAAGCTACATGAACGGTGCGGTGCTTCCCGTGGATGCCGGGCTGACGATCAAGAACGCCTAAAGAACCACAACGGGCAAAGTCGTCATGCCCGCGTAGGCGGGCATCCAGATGATTTACCCGGCGATGTCGCTTGGGGCCCTGGACTCCCGCTTTCGCGGGAGTGACGATGGTCTAGTTAGGCCGCGAATGCCGGCATCACCTCTTCGCCGAAGCGGCGCATGGAGACCAGGTTCCTCTCGTGACTCATATCGCCGAAACCGGTCTGGCAGAGTAGGTGCTTTACGCCAACATCCCGCAGTTCCGCGACCTGTTCGCGCACCCGTTCGGGCGAGCCGTACAGACAGCCCGTTTCCAAGGTGTAGGGCAGTGCCTCGGCATCGCTGACGGCGGGGTCGGTCCAGGGGTTGAGCATGTTGGGGTCGATCACGAAGTCGCCTGGATTATAGGCTTCGCGCACATGCATCATGTGGGCCCGGGTATCGAGAAGAAGCTGGCTCAACTCATCCTCGGCCTGGGCATCGCTGTCCGCTACATACACATTTCGCCATAGGGCGATCTGCGACATCAGCCGCTCATGGGTGGCCGGGTCATGATCGGCGGAACGCAGGCCCGTTTCATATGTGGCCCAGCGCTCCTTGATCTTCTCCACGCCTAGGCGCGCAGTCAGAATGGGGATGCCCAGTCGGCCGCATTCCTCGAACGAGCCGGGTGAAATGACGCTGCGCCACAGCGGCGGGCCGGGTTGTTGTACAGGCCGGGGGCGAAGTTCGGGGATTTCTACCTGATGGTACTTGCCATCGAATTTCAATGGCGCTTCCGTCCAGGCCCGCTGCAGGATCTCAACGGCCTCGTCCATGCGCTCCCGGCTGTCGTCGCTGCGCAGGCCGTGGCCGACGAATTCATACTCATTATAGACCGTGCCCTTGCCGACGCCGACATCGATCCGCCCCTTGGACAGGTTATCCAACAGAGCCAGCTGCGTGGCCAGGCGGATGGGATGGTGGAATGGCATCTGCACCACGGCAAAGCCGATGCGGATGCGGCTCGTCCGCATGGCCAGGGCCGCGGCGAAGACAACGGCGTCGTTGTAGACACTCTCGCCCGTGAAATAATGCTCCGTCAGCCAGACATCGGAAAAACCTAGTTCTTCCGCATGGCAAACCTGCTCGATCTGCTGTTCGATGCGGGCGGCATCTTCATCGCCGGAAGGGGAAAGAGACAGTGTCAGCCAGCCGAACTGCATGGAAATCTCCGAATTACGCGCAATCGATGTCTGGCGACGTTAGTGGATGGCGCAGAATCTGCCAAGTCGTCAGGACTAAGAGGCAATGATGTTGTGTTCCGGACCGAAGGGAAACGTCGTGATGTTCCGGGCGCCGTCCTCTTGGATGATCAGGATGTCGTGCTCCCGGTATCCCCCCGCGCCCGGCTGGCCTTCCGGGATCATGATCATAGGTTCCATGGAGACCACCATGCCGGGGCGCAGTTCGGTCTCTACATCCTCGCGCAGTTCTACGCCTGCTTCCCGGCCGTAATAATGGCTCAGCACGCCGAAGGAATGGCCATAGCCAAAAGAGCGGAAGCGCAGCAAATCGTGGTTCCTGTAGATCTCGTTCAATTCAGCTGCGATGTCGCAACAGCGCGCGCCTGGCTGGATCAATTCCAGGCCCCGTCGATGCACGTCGCAATTGATCTCCCATAGCCGCAGATGTTCCCCGCTGGCGTGCTCGCAAAACAAAGTACGTTCCAGGG
The DNA here is from genome assembly GCA_964344935.1 of uncultured Rhodospirillaceae bacterium. Lineage (GTDB taxonomy): Bacteria > Pseudomonadota > Alphaproteobacteria. The sequence continues at coordinate 856,605 of CAYFPL010000001.1, read as the reverse complement.
CGGTGTAATAGCCAAAGATCATAGGGAAACAGTTCAGGCTCAGGATGTCGCCGGGTTGCAGGACTCGGTTCGTGACCGGGTTATGGGCACCATCCGTATTGATGCCAGATTGAAACCAGGTCCAACTATCCATTAGTTCAACGAAGGGGTAACTGTCCGCAATGGCGCGGACCATGGCGTTGGTGGAGGCCAGAGCGATTTCGTGCTCCGGCACGCCGGCGGCGGTGGCATCGACACAGGCCTGCCCGCCGATCTCGCAAATGCGGGCGCCGGTTTCGATGACCTCATGTTCTTCCGAGGATTTGATAGTGCGCTGCCACATAACCGGCTGCCCGATATCGACAAATTCGGCCTCGGGGAAGGCCTCTGCCAACAATCGGTGAAATTCCAGGCTGACATGGTCGAATTCGATGCCGATGCGCCGTACCTGGGGCAAAAGCTGTTGCAGAGCGCGGAAGTAGTTGTCTCTGCGCCAATCCGTATAGGTGATGTTTTCGCCGAACGTGCGCCGCCATGGCTGGCCGCCGTCGATGGCGGCGGTCACCGTTGTCGCCACATCGCCATCCATCACCAGGGCATACTTGCGCCCGAAATAGCAATAGAGGAAGCCGGAGAGGTAACAGATGTTGTGATAGGAGGTGAAGATGCAGGCATCGATGTCCTCGTCCGCCATATGGCCGCGGACCCGGGCCTGGCGGCCCGCTATCTCCTCATCAGAAAAGGGCGACCAGCTTTTCTCGCCGTTACGCCATTCCACGACATTTAGGAGTTCATCCGCCATCAGCGTCAATCCGTGATCGGTTTGCTGCCAACCCTGGGATAGGGCCGGCCGCCGTCGGCCACGGCCATGCACATGACAATCTCGTCGGGCCGGGGCGCATCGCCGATCATTACCGTGATGGTGTCAAAATGATCGAACGACCAGGCGTTATCCTTGTGGCCCAGGGGCAGGTCGATCGCCGTACCGGCGGCGGCCACCTTGGCATTGGAAGCGATCAGGGACTCACCGCCGCCCACCGCTGCGCGCATGGGCTTGCCCAGTTTGGGATGGATCATGGCGCCGCCATGTTCCAGATCTCCATTGACGCCGACGATCGCCGCCTTGCCGTAGCTGACCGGGGCGCCGCCCAGTTGCGCGACGGCGCCGGACATGAGACGTTCGCCCAGTTGCCCGCCCATATCGAACAGGGCCGAGAGATCCTCGACGTGTTTGCCGGCGAAGGGATTGCGGACGACGGCCATGGCGACCACCCGGACAATGGGGTCGCAGGTTTGTCCCAAGCCGTCGGTCTCGATGACTTCGCGGATGGTCACGGTTTTGCGAATATCCATGATTTCAGCCTTTCCCCGGATTTCGGATATGATCTGAGTCTATCTTGCCACAGCTCGAAGGTGGAGATGTGAGATGATCGGGAAAATTTTCCTAGGCTTGGTGTTTATCTTGGCGCTGGCGACGCCGGCGACGGCGCAGGTCAGTGCCGAATTTATCACCGCCAGCACAGTGGATATGGAGAATCCCCACGACGTCAAACTCTCGCCTGACGGCCGGCACCTGTTCGTTTCGGACGTGGGCAACAATCGTGTTGCGATACTGGATGCGGAGACCCTTGAATTTGTCGCTGCCTTCGGCGCCGATCACCAAGGCGGCACCCACGATGTGGATTTCGATTCGGCGGGTCGGGCCTACGTGGCGGATACCCACAATAACCGGGTGACGATTTACGAAATGGACGGCTTGAAGGCGCGGCTGGTGGGCGAACTGTCAGCCCGCATCCGCGGCCCGGAAGGGGTTTTGGTGCATCCCAACGGTCGCATCTATGTGGCCGGCGCCTGGTCTGGAAATGTGGTTGCCTATAAGGACGGAAAAGTTGTCGGCATCCTGGAGGACCTATCGTCGCCCCACGATCTGGAACTGGATCCACGTGGCGATATCTGGCTGGCCGATGCCGGTAACGATCGCATGCTGCTGCTGACCCCGGAGCTTGAAATCAAGGGGCAGTGGAGCGGGGCGCCGTTCAATTTCAACGGCGTCCGCTATCAGGATGTCCTGCCCGACGGCACCGTCATCGCGGCGGACAAGAACAACCACCAAGTCAAGGTTATCTCGCCAGATGGCAAGGTTCTCCTAGTCCTCGGTTCCGGTAAGCCGGAGAAGGGGCCTGGTAAATTCACCACACCGGAAGGGGTGGAAACCCGTGGCGATATCGTATGGCTTTCGGATTCCGGCAACGACCGGGTGGTGAAATACCGCCTTCGCCTCAAGTAGCCGTGCCCGCCACCGCCGTTATGCCGACGGCCAGGAACAGGGACCATTGGAACTGCTTGTAGACGGCGCCAGGCAATCTTGAAGTGGACACCAGAAACAGGTGCACCGCGCCATAGGCAAGGAACTGTAAACCGGCGTAAAGCACCAGCGGGCCCGCCGCCTCCGGCGTCAACCGGCCAGCGCCTGCGTAGAGCAGGCCAACTGCCGCCGCCACCAGGGTTAACGTGGACATATGCCAGACAAAGCTCATGATCCGTTTCGATGTCGGGTCGAAGTCTGCCGCCAACATGGGCAGGAAGAACTGTTTGCGCCCGATTGTGCTATGCCCTGCTACCATAAAGGCGGCAAGGCCGCCCGAGACCAGCAGAAGGATGTTCATGGCCGCCTCACGCTGCCGTCTCGGCTGCCAGGCGCATACGGGATGCGTTCGGCCCGCCGCCGGAGAATTCACCGATTTTGCCAGCAAAGGTCTTGAAGAATTCCTGGGATTGCAGATGGGCCAAGGTCTCTTCGCTGTCCCATTGTCCCACATGCACCCTGCCCACGCCGTCGGACGCTACGTTGACCCGGTAACTGAACTTGCCGGCCAATGCAGGATCACCGTCGACAGCGGCGATGAATGCCTCCACCGCGGCCAGCCAAGGGGCTTCTTCGCCGTCATAGTTGTATTGAATCAAGATGCCGTCCATGCCGTCCATCCTCTCGTCATTGGTTGTTTCGAATGGTTTCAGGATAGGCAGGGGAAGAACATTGATGAAATTTATTATTGATATATCAATTTATTGATCATATGAATTTTGCATGGACCTCAACCTGTTCGCCGTGTTCGCCGCCATCATGCGTCACGGCTCCGTCTCCCAAGCAGCGCAAAGTCTTGGGCTGACACAGCCCGCCACGTCAAACGCCCTAACCCGTCTGCGGGCGCAAATGGGCGACCAGCTTTTCGTCCGTTCCAAGCACGGCATGCTGCCTACCAAATTCGCGCAACAGATGGCGCCCGTCATCGAACGGGCCCTGGCGGACCTGCGGGACGTGACGCGGGAGGGCGCGGGCGCCGGCATCGAACTGGCCGATTTGCGGCGCAATTTCACTTTCGTCATGTCGGATTTGGAAGAGGCCCTGTTCATCACTGACCTGATCGGCGGGCTGGCCAAGGATGCACCCGGTGTCTCGGTGGAAGTGCGCCCCTTCAGGAGCGATATCTTGCAGGATGCCCTGGAATTGGAGCGGGCTGATTTCGTCATCGCCCATCTGGAAGGGGGCGTGAGGAATATCAAGAACTTGGTCTCAAGGCCCCTGGCGACCTTGGATTTCGTCTGCGTCACCCGCAAGGGGCACCCGGCCGCCAAGGCAAAAGGCGGGGTGATGCCGCTGGAGGCTTATCTTGAGGGCGGCCATGTACTTGTGGCACCGGATCGCGGCGGCCGCCGCGGCGTCATCGACAATCACCTGCGCGCCATGGGTCGTCAGCGCGCCGTGGTCTGTTCGGTGCCCCATTTCCTGTCCGCCTGTCTGCTGGTTTCCGGCACCGATCACATTGTCACGCTACCCAGGCAATTGGCCGACCGGGCGGCCAGGCATTTCCCGCTGCGTCTGTTTGAACTGCCGTTTGCCGCCGAGGGCTTCTCCATCGGCTTGCACTGGCTTGCAACCCGCGACAAGGACCCTGAACACGCTGCTCTGCGGGGCTTCATTCTTTCCAACCTGGCGGCGTAGGGGGCTGGCCCCGCCTTGACTTGGACGGGTGCGGCCACCTACAGTTTCCGCCCCGCAGGCAGCCATTTCAACGAACAAATATGATTACCGCGTACAATCTTGGCGCCCTTTTTGATCCTGAACGGGGCGGCGATAATCTGGCATTGATCGACTGCCTGGATTGGGACAACCCGCGCCAATACAGCCATCGGCAGATTGACGAGGCCGCTGGCGCCTGCGCCCGGGGTCTGTTGGCGCGCGGCCTCGTGGCGGGGGATTCCGTGGCGATCATTTCCGCCAATCGGGCTGAATTCCTGATCAGCTACCTTGCTATCCTGCGTGCCGGTATGGCGGCGGTGCTGGTCAGTTACAAATTTCCCGATGACCTGATCGACTATGTCCTGACAGACAGTGCGGCGAAGTACGTGATTTGCGATGGCGCACGCCGCGGTCATTTCAGCGCGGACCTGCCGGTGACCGACTTCGACGGTGCCGGGCAGGAGAGTTTCGAGGCGCTGCTCGATCCCGGTCCGTTCGAGGCAGTGCGCCCGGGCGATGATGATATCGCCATGGTGCTCTATACCTCCGGCTCCACGGGCCGGCCCAAGGGCGTGCCTCTGACCCAAAATGGACATTTGTGGGCCATGCGGGGCCGCATGGGGAAATGGCCCTACGACCATCATCGCCTTCTGGTCGCAGCCCCCCTCTATCATATGAATGCGCTTTTGACGCTGTTGTTCGGCCATGCAGCGTCCACGTCCACGGTGCTGCTGCCGGAGTTCGATGCGCGCAAATACCTCCAGGCCATCGAACGTTTTAAGTGCACATGGATCACCTCGGTACCGACCATGCTGGCCATGTGCTTCATGGAGGATGATCTGATTGCAAGCCTGGATTTTTCCTCCGTCTCCATCGTGCGCATGGGCTCGGCCCCGGTGTCGCCAAAACTTTGGCAAAGAGTGGAAGAGGTTTTCCCAGGTGCCGATATCATGAACGGCTATGGCACCACCGAGGCGGGGCCCATGGTATTGGGTCCGATCCCGGGCAAGGCTGTGCCGCCCATGTCTGCAGGTTTTCCGGTGGACGGAGTTGATCTGAAACTGATCGATCAGAATGGCAACGAGGCCGAGGAAGGCGTGCTGTGGCAACGGACACCGGCCAATACGCCCGGCTATCTGAACCTGCCGGAGAAGTCGGCGGAGGTGCTGACGCCGGACGGCTGGTATAACTCAGGTGACGTCTTCCGTCGCGATACCGATGGTGCCTATTACTTCGTCGGCCGGGACGACGATATGTTTGTTTGCGGCGGCGAGAATATCTATCCGGGCGAAGTGGAAAGTGTTCTGGTCGGCCATGCGGGCGTGGAACAAAGCTGCGTCGTTCCCGTGCCCGACGACATTAAGGGGGAAAAGCCGATCGCCTTTGTAGTGCGCAGCCCGGGCGCCACGGTGACTGAGGACGAAATAAAGCAGCACGCCCTGGCCAACGCGCCTGCATATCAACACCCGCGCATGGTCATATTCATGGACGAATTGCCCTTGGCCGGTCCCGGCAAGATCGACCGCAAGGGGCTGGAGCAACAAGGCCGGGACATCTGGCAGAATGAGGAGCAGACGTGAAAGCGGCAGTCATAGATCAACACGGCGGTCCGGGTAGCATCCGTATCGACAACGACTTCCCCGACCCCCAGCCGGGCCCCGAGGATGTGGTGGTCAAGGTGGGCGCCACCACCCTGAACTATCACGATATCTTCACCCGCCGCGGCATGCCGGGCATCAAGGTGCCCATGCCCTGCATCATGGGCCTGGATTTTTCGGGCGAGATTGTCGAGGTGGGATCCGACATCACGGATTGGAAGGTGGGTCAGCGGGTGATGATCGACCCCGTCGACCGGGTCGGCCCCGGCGGCCTGATCGGCGAGATGTGGCATGGCGGTCTGGCGGAATATTGCAAGGTGCCCAGCCATCATCTTGTGGACCTGCCCGATAATGTCTCCTACGAGGCCGCTGCCTGCCTGCCCGTGGCCTATGGCACCGCGCTCAGGATGATGTACACCATCGGCGAAGTGCAGAAGGGCGACAAGGTGCTGATCCTGGGTGCATCCGGCGGCGTGGGCACCTGTGCGGTGCAACTGGCCAAGCGGGTGGGCTGCGAAGTGATCGCCTGCGCCTCGAACCAGGAGAAACTAGACCGTCTGGCGGAGATTGGCGCCGATCATTTGATCAACTACGTCGAAGAAGATTTCATGAAGGCAATCTGGACCAAGTTCGGCAAGCCTCACCGCCGGCGCTGGGAAGACGGCGTCGACGTGGTGGTGAACTTCACCGGCGGTGATACCTGGGTGCCGGGGCTGAGGGTCCTGCACCGCGGCGGCAAGGTTCTAACCTGCGGCGCCACGGCCGGCTATGACCCTGCGGAGGATCTGCGTTTCATCTGGTCATACGAGTTGAAGGTGCTGGGCGCCAATGGCTGGATGCGGGAGGATCTGACAACGCTGATCGAACTGCTCAACGACGGCTCCCTAAAGCCGATCATTGATACGCGTTTGCCCCTGGAAGAGGTCAATGAAGCCTTCCGCCTGCTGGAAGACCGGGTGGTCTTCGGCAAAGTGGTCGTAACCCCTTAAGGTGCTCAGATGAACGATAAGACAAACGACAAACCGGAGCGCCTGAGCCTGGAGAATATTCAGGCGATGTTCGATAAATCCCCGGCCATTTCTGTGCTGGGTCTGGAAGCCTTGTCACTGGACTATGATGCCGCGGAACTGTGGGTGAAGATGCCCATGAATCCGTCGCTGGAGCGGGTCAAGGGCACAAAGCAGTTTCACGGCGGGCCCATCGCTTCGTTCGTGGACACGGTCGGGGACTATGCCATCGGTATGCTGCTGGGCGGCGGCGTTCCGACCATCAACATCCGCATCGACTATTTGAAGCCGGCGGTGGGGGATTCGCTTACGGCCGTGGCGCGGGTGCGGCGCACGGGCCGTACCGTGACCGTGGTGGACATCGACGTCATGAACGAACAGGATCAACTGGTCGCCATGGGGCGCGGCACCTACGCGACCCTGGTGGGATGAATATGGCAGGATAGGAGGGCGAGATGGCGGATTTGGCGCAGCTGGACCATACAGTCATCAATGTGCAGTTCGATATGGATCGGGCGGAAGGTCTGTTCCGCGATCTAGGCTTCACGTTGACGCCGCGGGGCTATCATTCGCTCGGTTCCATCAATCACCTGATGATGTTTGGCACCGATTATCTTGAACTGATCGGCCTGCCCCCCGATACCGAAAACCCGCGCAAGGATATTTCCGAGGCGCCCCTGGGCATCAATGGCCTGGTCTTCAAGACCGCCAATGTGGACGACACATTCGCCCATATGCAGAGTTTGGGCCTGGACGGCGATCCACCCAAAGCCTTTACCCGGCCTGTCGAATTGCCCGACGGGGCGCAGGATGCGGCGTTTCGCACGGTCGCCGTCCGTACCGGCGTTTTTCCTGGCGGCCGGGTCTACTATTGCGAACACAACACGCCGGAACTGGTCTGGCGGCCGGAATGGCAGAGCCACGGCAATGGCGCCTTATCCATGCCGGAGTTCGTCATCGCCTCCAATACCCATGAGCGGGAGGCGGAGGACTTCGCGCGGCTTTTGCATTCGGATGTATCGGGTAGCGGCGACAGCCTCGGCGTGGCTTATCAGGGCGGGCAACTGACGCTTCTGACCCCGGCTGCCTATGGCGAGCGCTATGGCCGCGCCGCTTCGCAGATGAACGGGCGAGACTCTATTTTTGGCGCCATCGTTTTCCGTACCGACAGCCTCGACAAGGCACGCGCAACCGGCACCTCGGCCATTGACGAAGCGGGCCGGGTGGTGCTTCGGGAAGACAATTTTGATTCCGTATTGGAGTTCATCACATGACTGACGCCATGCGCAGCAATCCTATGAAGGCCAAACTTGCCGCCGGCGAAACCGTCTACGGCACCATGGTGTTCGAATTCCTCAGCCCCGGCCTGCCGCGCATCGTGGCCAACTCCGGGGCCGAATTTATCCTCTATGACCTGGAACATAGCGGCTTCACGATCGAGGATATGAAGACCCAGTTTGCCCTCTGTGCCGCAGTCGGTCTTGTGCCGTTGGCGCGCCCGCCAGGGAAGGCTTACCACATCACGGCGCGGATGCTGGATGTGGGCGGCTTCGGCCTGATGTACCAGATGGTCGGCAGCGCCGAAGAAGCGCGGGAGCTGGTCAGTTGGACCCGCTATCCCCCCGCCGGCGTTCGCGGTGCTATTTTCGGTGGCGCCCATGATGACTATACCGGCGGCAGCGTTGAGGAAAAGGCCGCCGCCGCAATGGACCGGACCCTGGTCTGCGCCTTGATCGAGACCAAGGACGGCCTGGACAATATCGAGGAAATAATGGCCGTGGACGGCATTGACGTGGCGCATTTGGGCCACATGGATTTGTCCATGTCCATGGGCATCACCGGACAGTACGATCATCCTGATCTACAGCGCGGCATCGACAAGATCGTCGAAGCGGCGGAGAAGAATGGCAAATCGGCCGGCGCCATGATGCCCAATCTGGAATGGGGCCATGACCTGAAGAACCGAGGCTACCGGATGATCTCGTATAACCACGATATGGGTCTGCTGGCCGACGCCCTGAGCGCGGGCCTTCAGGGACTAAAGGGCAGCAATTAGGCGCTATTGCAGGCCCAACCATCGTTCGCCGCTGGCCGCTTCCGCCCGTTCAAATGCGGCGCGTAGCTGACTGACCGCATCGTTTGGGAGAGGTCCCTTGGCGGCGGCGGCGATGTTCTGCGCGACGCTGCTGGCCTTGGTGGTGCCCACGATGGCGCAACTCAATCCCGGGTGCGACAAGGTGAACCGCAGGGCGATCTCGGGCCAGTCGCCATCATCCGCAAAGCCCAGGTCTTGGGGCGTGATCGCCATGGCTGCCAGGCGCTGGGCATAGTTCTCGGCGTAGTTCACATACATGCCCTGTTGATTGGCGGCGCCCTTCCAGGCTGCGTTGGCGATTGACCGTTTGGAGAGGACGCCAACGTTGTTGTCCCGGCACGGCGCCAGTACGGCCTCGATATTGGCCTGGTCGCAGATATTCAGGGAAGTTTCAATCACCGTGACCTCATCCAACCCGGCAGCATAGGCCGCCGCCTCGTTGTCACCGGCATAGCCCAGAAAGCGGATTTTGCCCGCATCCCGGGCCTTGACAAGGGCGCCGATTGCCTCGCCTTTTTGCAGGGTCTCCAGATCGCAGGTATGCAACAGCATGACGTCGAGGTGATCCGTCTGCAGGCGCGCCAGCGCACGATCCAGGGTGTTCAGCACCGCAGCCTCGGACCAGGCCGCGCCTTCAATCCCGTCCATGGCGCGGCCGCATTTCGAGACCAGGACATATTCGTCCCGTCGATGGCCGATGGTCCGGCCGATCATCTCTTCCGAGCCATCATAGCCGGCAGCGGTGTCGATCAAATTGACCCCCTGATCCAACAGACTGTTGAGAATTCCGGCGACGGCTTCTTGCTCCGTTTCCAGAAACCCGACCGGCGCGCCGCCGAAGCCCAAGATGGATACCTCCAAGCCGGTTCGACCGAAATTGCGTCTTTGCATTTTTCTCTCCACCTATATTGACGCTACTATCGCAGCCGAAAGGTGAATTGCAAGGCAATGGATATACAAACCAAGCATATGCCCGGAACGCCCAGCATCGCCTATGACGAGGCGGGCACAGGCGACCTGGTCTTATTTCTGCATGGCATCGGCGGCAACCGCACCAACTGGCGCGAGCAATTGCTGGTAAGCGCCGGCCGTTTTCGGGCTGTTGCCTGGGATGCCCGGGGCTACGGCCTGTCGGATGATTATGAGGGTCCATTGGACTTTGCCAGCTTTGCTGACGATGTTTGTCGCCTGTTGGATCATCTGGACGCGAAGCAGGCACATCTCGTAGGCCTGTCCATGGGCGGACGCATCAGCCAGGATCTCTACTTCCGCTATCCCGACAGGGTCAGGAGCCTCACCCTGTGCGACACCTTTCCCGGGACAACGCCTACTCTGCCGCCCGACAAGATGGACGAGTTCATCAATATGCGGAAAGGACCGCTGATTGCCGGCAAGAGCTTGCGGGAAATGGCGGAACCGCTCGCCAAAACCCTGGTCAGCGAAAACGTCAATCCGGGCCATTACCAGCGCCTCGTCGCCAGTATCGAGGCGTTACACAAGGACAGCTATATCAAGACCATCGAAGCCTCGACCCGGTATGACCGACCAGTGGACCTGTCCACGATCGATGTGCCGGTGCAGTTGATCTATGGCGCCGAAGACCGCCTGACGCCGCCGGCGATTGGCGAGGAAATGCAGCGGCTGATCCCCGGCGCCAGGCTGGCCGTGATCGACGGTGCCGGCCATCTGGTGAATATCGAACAGGCCCAGGCCTTCAACAAGGTGCTGTTGGACTTTTTGCCATAGATCTGGCGATCCTGAACCTAACGCTGCGGCGCGCCGCCCAGGACAAATGCGCCGTAGACCGACGGCGGAAAGCCCTGCTGTTTCACCGCGTCCCGCGCGCCTAGCCAGGCGGCGCCGTAGTCGCCGGTCTTGGCCAATTCATGAAAGCGGGTCATGAAAGCCTGGGTGCCTTTGTCCTCCACCGGCCAAAGGCTGTTTATGACGGTGCGGGCGCCACCCAGATAAAAGCTCCGCGTCAGGCCCAGATAGTCGTCCCCCGCCACCGCCTGTCCCACACCGGTCTCACAGGCCGACAGGACCACAAGATCGGCGCGTAAGGGTGCTTCGAACAGCCGCGCCGCTGTCAGGCGTTGAACGCCGCCAGGTCCGGCCAAAAGCACTGCGGAATTTAGCGGCGCGCTGGCATCGAACTGTCCATGGGTTGCCAGATGCAGGATACCAACGCCGGCACCGACCGCCCGCCGCAGAGCAGCCTCGGTTGCCGCTTTGCCCAGCATCGGCGTGACGCCGTATGTGGCGGCAATCTTTTCCGCCTCAGCCCGGGCGCCTGGCAATTGCGGTTCGGCGCCGGCAAATGCAGGATCGCCGACCACGCCGGCTTGATTGGCCGGGCTGGTGCCCGGCGGCCGGCTCAGCCAGGCGCCTGTCGGCAGGACGGCAATAAAGTGATCCACATTCATGGCGCCCCAAGGAACAAGATGCAGGCTGCCGGTTGGCACAACATAGGCGCCGCTGTCGGCACCCCATTGATCAAGGCGCAGGTCTTTGGCTAAGACCTTTACGATTTCCCGCTGCAGATCTCCATCACCTCCGGACACCATTTCGGCGAAGACCGCCAATTTGCGGTTTAGAAGTTTTTGGGTAATGGCGGTATTCACAACGCGAATGTCACCCGACCTGATCAGCAGCCAAGCGATCGTCGACTTCGCCGTCGCCGGCACGGCATATGCGAGAACCTCGCCGGGCTTTAACCTGGCCTGTGTGTCGTCCAAGGTGGTCGCAGCTATAGACAGGGTATCCGCCAATTCAGGATTGCGGCGGCGCAATTCCGCTGTGACCTCGCTATGTTGTGCGAGGAGGTCTTCAACTTGTGCCAATCCAGCGCCACTGGCCGCGCCCGGCAGGGTATTGGCAAGGCGAAGGCGGCGAATATCGCGCTCCAGCCGCCGGATCTTCGCCATCAGATCCGCTTCCGTGCCGGATGCAACGGTCTGCGTCGCCAGCATATCTACGAAGGCCCGGGCGCGGCCCTGCTCCATGTCGCTGAACAAGGCAGCGTGACTGCCCTTGGCCAAGTCCACGGCGGCCAGCAGATGGGTCAGACCTTCCTTTCCCAGGCCAAAGCGCAACTTGGATTGATCAGAGGCCAACGCGCCGCTGACAAGGTTGACCGCCGCCTGGGCCCGTCGCAGGGACGCTTCCGCCAGGTCCAACCGCCCAGCGGCGAAAAACCGTTCACCGCGCAGCGCCTCCAACCGCCAAACCAATTCGCCCAAGCCGGCGGCGGCGGCCAGAGCGACAGCCGGCTCGGCGGCGGCCTCGAAGTCCTCGAAACGGCCAATGTCGTACAGGGCACGGGCCCTCAAGGCGGCCGTATAGGCACGGCCATAGGTGTAATTCATGGCCTCGTAAAAGCCGTCTGCGGCAGCGAAATAGGGCGCCGCTCGTTGGGGATCATCGTGCACGGAAAGAATGCCAGCGCCCAGATAGGCCATGTTCTCGGCCCGGGCGATGTAGAATTCCGGTATCAAGGGCACCATATCGCCGTACTCGGGATTGTCGGCCAGCGTGAAGAGGCGTGTGAAGTGTCCTTCCAGGCGCACTGCCCAGGCCAACCCCGCTGCATATTGGCCGTTACGGATATAGAACGACGCCAGGCCCAGGGCGCTGCGGTACTTGGCTTCCGTGTTCATGACGATGCTTGTCATGTCCGGCATTTCGTCGAATTCAAGGGGCAGTTGCCAGGATTTCTGCGATAAGGCTACCCGCGCCAGATCGCCTTCTCCTGCCGACTGGGCGGCATCACCAAGTCTGGCCCGGATATCGCCGCGCACGGCGCGGGCAATCAGGGTCTTGCCCCAATAATCGCGCTCCCGCCGGGCTGTATCCAAAACCGCGATTTCCGCATCGGCGATACGATCCGTGCGCGTCAGTAGATCCGCCTTGATCAGGGATAGGCGGAATTTCATCTGGCTGCCCCAGGCATCTTCTATGCCTGAATCAACCAACGCCAGGGCCCGGTCCGTATCGCCCTTCATGAAGGCTTCATAGCCCTCCTTCAGCCGACCGGCGAATGGCAGGCCAAGTGCGGCCGCGACATTGCTGAGCCGCGGCCGCATGGCACTGGCGCCTGGCACTGGAGGCAGCTTGGTCGCCTTGGTGGCGGCCGGCGCCATGGCGTCAAAAGCCTGCCGTTCAGACTCCGTCAAAGGCCCGTCTGGCGTTAAGGCTGCCTTTTGCGCCAAGCCAGGGTGCGCGGGCGCAAGCAGCGCCGCCACGAAAACCGGAATGATCCCACGAAATAGCCGCATTGCGTCCGACCCCCAACTGAACGCACAATTGTAGCAGGAAATATTTAACGGATCGGCCAATCGCATCATGACCAGACACATTGTTTGCCTGACCTTCGATTTCGACGTCATGTCGGGGCATATCGCCCGCGGCCATACCACGCCAACGCTCATCTCACGGGGCGAGTTCGGCGTCGTGGGTGCGGGCCGCATACTCTCCCTGCTGCGCGCCAGGGAAATTCCCACCACCTGGTTCATCCCCGGCTTCACAATTGAAACCTATCCCGAGGTCTGTGCGGAAGTGGTGGAAGGCGGCCACGAAGTGGGCCATCACGGCTGGACCCACCGCCAGCCGGCCTCTCTCGAGCGGGAAGAGGAAGAAGAGGAATTGATCCGGGGCAACGAATGTATCGAACGGCTATCTGGGCAAAAGGCCCGCGGCTATCGTTCACCTGCCTGGGATCTCAGCCCCCATACCCTGGAACTGCTGTTGAAGCATGATTTCTATTACGAGAGCTCTATGATGGGGCACGACTACGCCCCCTACCGCGCCCGCCAGGGAGATGTGATCGAACTGAAGGCGCCCATGCAGTTTGGCCAGCCAACCCGGCTGATCGAAATGCCCATTAGTTGGTCCCAGGACGACCACCCCCATTTCGAGATGGCGGGTTCGCGGCCCGGCCACCGTAACGCCAACAGCGTCCTGGAGAACTGGGTCGACGATTTCATCTACATGACGCGGATCACGGATTGGGGCATCCTGACCTATACCTGCCACCCTTACGTCATCGGCCGCGGCCACCGCATGCTGATGCTGGAACGTCTGATCGACAAGCTGGTGGACCTGGGCGCCGAATTCATGACTATGGAAGACGCCGCTCGCATCTACGACGAACGGGAACCATTTGAAGCCTAGGCCTTAACCCACCTTCTCCAGCTTTTTCAGCGTATGCAGAAGTTTCGGCACGGGTTCATCGCCGAAGGATGCGGGCCAATTGGTGTAACTGACCTCGCCGACGTAAATATCGCCCCGGGAATCGACGGCGAGGCCGTGAGGGGCCATGAACTTGCCCGGCTCGTTGACCAGGCCGTCTTCGCCGCCCAGGCGCGCCACCAGTTCGCCCTTGGAGGTGACGATGCTCAACCGAGGGCCCAGGTTGGGCATGAAGCGGTTGACTGGCATGCCGGGGCCCAGTTCGCCGATGAAACAGTGCGGGCATTCCCCTCGGGGCATGAACAGGCCGCAGGGACGGTGCAGGTTGTTCCATTGGGCTTCGTACTTGCCGTCGGTGTCGAAGACCTGGACCCGATGGTTTTCGCGGTCGGCCACATAGATCCAGCCGTCGTCGTCCGCGACGATGTTATGGACGATGTTGAACTGGCCTGGATCGGTGCCCGGTTCGCCCCAGGACATCACCAGTTTGCCGTCGGGGGTGTATTTGTGCACCCGGGCGTTGCCATAGCCGTCGGAGACGAACAGGTGGCCGTCTGGCGATAGAGCCGTATGGGTACAGCGATGGAAGGGTTCACCGCTCATATAGGGCGTGGGCTTACCGGGGATGCCGATCTCCATCAGCACCTTGCCTTCCAGGGTGCACTTGCGCACCGTGTGGTCGCCGTCATCGGTGCAGTACAGCGCCTCGTCCGGGCCAATGTGCAGGCCATGGGCCCGGCTGAAGATGCCCTCGCCCCAGGAACGCAGGAAATTGCCCTCCCTGTCGAACACCATCATGGGGTGTTCGCCCCGGTTGAAGACATAGACGTTGTCCTTGTGGTCAACGGCGACGCCGGCCACGTCGCGAAACTCCCAGCCGTCGGGTATCTGGGCCCATTCCTCGTTGACCCGGTATTGATATTCGCCCGTGCCCAGCGTGATCGGCATTTTGTTTCCTCCCCCTGTCATTAAGTGGAAATATCTTCCCCCAATCCAAACGGTCTGTGAAGCATCACTTGGCGGCGGGCCCGGTCCAGGCCAAAATAGCCCCAGGGGAAAAGAAACGCCTTTTGGAGACATCATGAGCATCGACGACGCCATCAATTACGAAGACCTGCGCAAGCTGGCCAAGAAACGCCTGCCCAAGATCGCCTACGACTTCATCGAAGGCGGCGTGGATGACGAGATCGGCCTGGACCGGAACCAGCAGGCATTCCGTGATACGCCGCTTGTGCCGCGCTATCTGCGCAATATCGATGGCATCGACCGGAAGACGGAATTGTTCGGGCGTTCCTATGATGCGCCATTCGGAATTTCGCCCACGGGACTGATCGGCCTGTTCCGCCATGGCGGCGATCTGATGCTGGCAGCGGCTGCCCGCGAGGCCAATATCCCGTTCGTGATGTCCGGTTCCGCCAACTGCACGGTGGAGGAATTGGGCCAGACGGCGCCGGAACACGGCTGGTTCCAGCTCTATGCCGCCCGCGATAGCAGCATATCCGAGGACATGATCCGCCGGGCCGATGCCGCGGGCCTTTCCACTTTGGTGGTCACCGTCGATGTGCCGGTGCATTCCAACCGCGAGCGTAATACCAGGAACGGTTTCGGCCGGCCGCTAAAACTGGGTCTTGAGACCAAGCTGGATGCTCTGGGCCATCCCGGCTGGATGATGGATTATCTGCGCCATGGCGTGCCCATGATCAAGAACTGGCAGCCCTATGCCAAGGACGGTGCCTCGGCGGACGATGTGGCCGACCTGGTGACGGCGCAGGTTACCGCACCTCTGACCTGGGACAATGTGGCGCGCTATAGAGAGATTTGGCCGCGAAATCTGGTCATCAAGGGCATCATGCATGTGGATGACGCCATCAAGGCGGCGGAACTGGGCGTGGACGGGGTTGTGGTCTCCAATCACGGCGCGCGGCAGTTGGACCGTTCGCCGGCCTCCGTCGAAGTGCTGCCGGCGATCGTTGCGGCGGTGGGAGACCGCATGACGGTGATGCTGGACAGCGGCATCCAACGCGGCTCCGACATCGTCACCGCCCTATGTCTGGGCGCCAAATTCGTTTTCACGGGCCGTTTTACCCTCTACGGCGTCACGGCGGGCGCCGAGGCCGGCGCCACCAAAGCCATCGACATCATCAACCGGGAGGTGGATCTGATCATGGCCCAGATCGGCGCGCCGGATATCGCCAGTCTGGGCGATGATTTTCTCTACAAACCAATGCCCAGGAATTATTGACGATTTTGTACCTTGTGAGGTGCAATCCAAATATTGCCGATGGCCAATCTCAAGAAACTGCCGGCTGTCTTCTACGTCTCAGTAAGTGGCAATGAACCGGTCAGGGATTGGCTGAAAGGATTGGACCCGCAGGATCGCCGGAGGATTGGTCAAGACATTGCCACGGCGAATTTGGCTGGCTAGTTGGCATGCCGTTGAGCCGATCGCTAGGACGCGGACTGTACGAAATACGGTCGAACATATCTGATGGCCGGATATCGCGGGTGATATTTGCCGTCGTAGGTGGAAGGATGGTTCTTTTGCATGGTTTCGTGAAAAAGACCCAACGAACGCCCAAGGGGGATTTGGACTTGGCAATAAAGCGCTTGAGGGAAATCTCATGAAGAAGCAGAAATCTGGCGGTATCGGATCATCGTTCGAGGATTACCTCAAGGACGAAGGCACATACGAGGAAACCACCGCCATCGCGATCAAACGGGTTTTGGCCTGGCAGCTTCGCGAGGCCATGGAGCGCCAGAATATGAGCAAGAACAAGATGGCCAAGATCATGAGGACGAGCCGAAGTCAGCTTGATCGGATCCTAGACCCGGAGAATGAAAGGGTTCAACTGGACACCGTCATCAAGGCGGCGCGTGCTCTCGGCCGGGAAGTCCGTATCGAGCTCGTGTAGGCGCCCAGCTGCCATGGCTGACCAGGTTGCATTCGTTGAACGAGTCCTGCACCTCCTCGCCCCGTTGGGCGATGTGCGGGTAAGGCGGATGTTCGGCGGCCGGGGCCTTTTTCTCGAAGGCCGCATGTTCGCACTGATCTCCCGTAACGGCGGGTTGTTCCTGAAGGCCGACGAGATCAACAAGGGCGAATTCGAGGCGAGGGGTTGTTTGGCCCATAACGACATATTTTATTTCTCCACCCCGGACGAGGCCCTGCAGAGCTGGGAGGAGATGGCGCCCTGGGCCCAGGGTGCGGTGGGTGCCGCCGAACGGGCAGCGGCCAAGAAATCCAAACGGAAGTCGAAGCGGGACTCGTCGAAGTAGTCGCGCCGCTATTCCGCCGCCTTGCCAAAGGCCATGTCGTCGGCCCGGTCGCTTTCGCCCAGTTCATCCAGCAGCCGCCGGCCGGCCTGGGCGCGGGGGGCACGGAAACGGGCCAGCAGCAAATAGAGCACCGGGATCAAGATCAGGGTGAAGACCGTGGCCATGCCCAGGCCGCCGAATACCACCCAGCCGATGGCGGCGCGGGCTTCCACACCAGGACCGCTGCCAAGGATCAGGGGCAGGGCGCCAAGTACCGTGGATAGCATGGTCATCATGACCGGACGCAGGCGGGTCAGGGCCGCCTCGCGCACCGCATCCCGGACCGAGAGGCCCCGATCGCGCAGTTGATCGGCGAATTCCACCACCAATATGCCGTTTTTGGCCATCAGGCCCACCAGCATGACCAGGCCGATCTGGCTGTAGATGTTGAGAGATGAATCCGTGAACTTGAGGGCGAACACCGCCGCCGCCAGGCCGAACGGCACGGTCAGGACGATGACGACGGCGCTGAAGACGCTTTCGAACTGGGCGGCAAGGACCAGCAGCACCACCAGGATGGCGACGGCGAAAGTAATGGTCACGTCGTGTGAGGTCTCCTGCAATGTCGCCGCCTCGCGGATGAAATGCAGCCCGATGCCCGGCGGCAGGATGTCGTCTGCCAGGGCTTCCACATCCGCCATCGCCTGGCGCAGGGTGTAATCAGGGGTCAGCGGTGCATCAATCTCGATGGCGCGCTTCTGCCCTGCCCGATCCAGTTCCGCCGCCACGCCGACTTCCTGCAACGTAACGAAGGCGGAAAGCGGCACCAGGGTGCCGTTCGCGGCGGGCACGAACAGGTTGCTCAAATCGGAAGGATCGTTGATGGCATCGGCGGCGGATTCGATACGCACGGGAATGGTGCGGTCGTTGACGTTCAGTTCCGCCACTTCCAGGCCGTCGACCATAGCCCGCAGGGTCGAGGTAATGCCTTCCACAGGAACGCCCAGGTCCTCGGCCCGCTCCCGATCCACCTTCAGCGACAATTGCGGCTGGGTCTGCTGGTACTCGATCTCCGGGTCATCGAAGTTCGGCAGGCGTTCGTGCATGGCGGCCAGGAAATCATCCGCCGCGGCAGCGATTGCGACGTAGTTGCCGCCCGTCAGGGTGAATTCCAGCCGCCCGCCGGAGCGGCGCAGGTTCAGGCTGTTCGGCGTGCTAACCCGGGCCGTGGCGCCGGGAATGGCCTTGAGCGGCCCGCGGATGGACTTGGCGATCTCCAATTGGCTCCGGTTCCGCTCAGACCAGGGCGTCAAAGGCGCCAGCAGATAGACACGGTTCAGATCCCAGCGCCCGACAATGGCGAAGATATTGCTCACTTCGCCCTTTTCCAACAGGGGCTGAAGAATGGCTTCCGCTTTAGCTGACTGACGGTCCATGTAATCCAGGCCGACGCCATCGGGGCCCTGCATATAGATGATGATGGCGCCCCGGTCCTCCTTGGGCAGCAATTCCTGGTCAACGGTCGGGTAGACGGCAACGGCGGTGAGGGCGAGCAATATGGCGCCCCCGAGGAACAAGAACGGCGCGGCCAGCGTGAAATCCAATAGCCGCTGGTAACCGGCCACAATCCGGTTGCCCAGGCGCGCCGCCAGGTTTGGCCGACGCTGCGTCGGCGCGCCCCAGTCGGCCGGCAGGCGGGCCGCCAGCATGGGACACAACGTCAAAGCCACGAAGGAGGAGATCGCCACGGCAATGGCCAGCACGAAGCCGAACTCGCTGAACAGCCGCCCCGCCACGCTGGGCAGAAAGGCGATGGGCAGAAACACTGAGACCAGGGTGGCGGTGGTGGCCAGCACCGCGAAAAAGACCTGGCGCGTGCCCAGGACCGCCGCCGCCAGCGGCCGGTTGCCCAGGGCGCGCTGGCGCTGAATATTCTCCACTACCACGATGGCGTCATCGACAATCATGCCGGTTGCCAACACCAGGGCCAGCAAGGTGAGAATGTTGATAGAGAAGCCCAGGAGCCAGATCGCCGCGATGGTGCCGGCCAAGGCAATGGGGATGGCGACCGCCGGGATCAGGGTCGGGCGCAGGCCGGTCATGAAAATGTAGATCACCGCGATCACCACCAGGGTGGCCATGCCAAGGCTATAGACCACTTCGCGGATGGAACCGCGGATGAAACGGGCATCGTCGGATATCTTCACCACTTCGGCGCCCTTGAGGCGCCGGTTCAGGCGCTCGATAGTCTTGTCCACCGCGTCCGAAATGGCGATGGTGTTCGACTTGGCTTTGCGCACCAGGGTCAAGCCGATCACCTTGCTGCCGTTCAGCAAGGTGTGGTTCAGCGCTTCCTTGGGGCCATAGATGGCGCGGGCCACATCACCGATGCGCACCTTGTCGTTGATCGCCAGGCGTTCCACATCTTCCGGCCGCCAGAGGGAGGCATCGGCCCGAACCAGCAGCAATTGATCGTCGGATTTGAAGCTGCCCGCGGGTACGTCCATGTCGGTGCTGGCGAGGACGCGGGCTACGTCGTCCACGGATAGGTGATAGGACGCCAGTCGCATGGGATCCACGACCACGCGCAAAACCCGCTGCCGGGCCCCGAACAGGTTCACCAGCGCGACGCCCGGGATCGCCGTCAACTCAGGCTTTACGTCTTCCTCAGCCAGGTGCGTCAGCGCTTCCTGGCTCAACCGGTCCGAGGTTAGGGCCAGTCGGATGATGGGGCGGGCGTTGGTATCCGCCTTGACCACGACGATATCCTCCACCCCCTTGGGCAGGCGCCGTTCCACCCCGGCAACGGCTTCGCGCACATCGTTGGCGGCCACATCGATATCCACGTTGGCGGCGAACTGGGCCCAGATGCGGGCATTGTCCTCTTCACTGGCGGAACTGATCTCCCGCACGCCGGCGACCCGTGCTACCGCGCCCTCGAGGACGGAAGTCACTTCCGCATCCATGGTTTCGGGCGAGGCGCCCTCGAAGAAGGCCCGCACGCTGACCCAGGGCCGGTCCACGTCCGGCAATTCCCGCACTTCGACACCCAACAGGGCGCTTAGGCCAGCGACAATGATCAAAAGGTTTACGACAACGATCAGGGTCGGGCGGCGTACAGCCAGTGATGGCAGATCGCCCAGGCGGACCATTACGACGTCCCGCCCTGCCCGTTAGCGCCATTTTTGTAGGGTGTGGTTTTCACCTTCTGGCCCAGGCGCAGACCTTGAACGCCCTCGACCACAACCAGATCCCCGGCCTCAAGCGCGCCGTCGACCAGGACGCGGCCCTTGTCGCGGCGTACCATGCGGACGAAGACCTTGTCCGCCTTGCCGTCCCTGACCCGCCACAAATAGGCGCCGTCGCGGCTCCACAGCACGGCCACTTCGCGCACATTCGGGTAGGGACTGCCGATGAAATCCAGGCGTACCTCGAAGGAGCCGCCGGGGCGCAGGCGATCATCGGGATTGGGAATTCGGGCCTGCACCGCCAACGAGCGCGTTGCCTGGTCGATACGGCTGGCCATGGCGCTGATCCGTCCCTTGATGGCGCCGGTTTCCACCGACCAAGGCGTTACAGCGATGGGATCGCCGACCCTGATCCGCCCGGCATGGCTTTCAGGCACTGTAAATTCCACGATGATGGCGGAACGGTCGTCCAGGGTCACGGCCATGGTGTCTTCCGTTACCCGGTCGCCCAGGTCCAGGTTGGTCATGCCGACGACGCCTGAAAACGGCGCGAAGATGGTCCGGTCCTGCAATTCCGCCTTGGCCTGCTCCAGGCGCAGTTTCGCCGTCTCCACCGCCGTCTGGGCCGCGTCCAGCCGGGTCTGGGCGGCATGGCCCGACGGCGCCAGTTTCTCGATGCGCTGCAATTGTCGAGTGGTATCCGCCAAGGCCACTTCGGCCAGACGCACCTTCAGGCGCTGGTGCTTGTCATCAAGGCGGATCAGGGCCTGGCCTTTCTTTACCCGCTGCTCCGCCTTGAAGGAAATGTCGCGCACTTCCCCCGCGACGGCCGGATGCAGGGCGGCCGATCGCGCCGCCTTGCCCGTGCCCACCAGGCGCAGGGTGATGCGGTCGTCGGTCAGGGCCACGTCCTCCACCAGGACCAGTGTGGCCCCGGCCTTGCGCGCCGATTTCTTCTTCGCGCCGTCGCCGCCCCAGCTCTCAAACGACCACCAACCGGCGGCCAGGGCGGCGGCCAGCAGGGCGACGATCAGAAATTGCAGGCGCAAGGACATCAAAAAATTCAACCGGTTTCGGAATTGCGGCATTTTCCTCCCAATCGTGCGGTTCCGCAATGCATAGAAGGGGAAAGAAGGCTCGACGGGGTGCAAAGGGGGGCGATAGTCTTTAGGGGGATTGGGGAGGCTTGGATGGGTGAAACCATAGCCATTCCGTTGTGGCTGGCGGGCGTGGTGGTGCTGTTGGCGGCCTGGGCGGTGCTGGACCGCTTTCTGCTGCCGGGCGCGCGCTGGTTCCTGCGCCGGCGGGTCAACCGGGTGGTAGAGGAGATCAACACCCGCCTGGATTTGAAAATCCAGTCCTTCAAATTGACCCGGCGCGAGGTGCTGATCGACCGGCTGACATATGACGGCGAGGTCATGGATGCGGTCGCCGAGAAGAGCGCGGCGGACGGCATACCTCGCGAAGTTTTGATGGCGGATGTGGCCCGCTATGCCCGGGAAATCGTCCCCGCCTTCAATGCCTATGTCTATTTTCGCTTCGGCGCCTGGTTCGCGCGGCGGGTGGCGGAATGGCTGTACCGGGTGCGCCTGGGCTACGCCGACGAAGAGGGCCTGGCGGGCGTGGACCCGGACGCCAGCGTCGTTTTCGTGATGAACCATCGCTCGAACATGGATTATGTCCTGGTCGCCTATCTGGCCGCGGCCCGCACCGCGCTCAGCTATGCGGTGGGGGAATGGGCCCGCATCTGGCCGCTGCAGACCCTGATCCGTTCCCTCGGTGCCTATTTTGTGCGGCGCAACTCGGGTGATCCCCTCTATCGCCGGGTTTTGGAGCGCTATGTCGCCATGGCCACGGCGGCGGGCGTGGTCCAGGCCGTCTACCCCGAGGGCGGTCTGAGCCGGGATGGCCGGCTGCGCCCGCCGCGCCTAGGGTTGTTGAACTATATGCTGAAGGCGCTGGAGACGGACGGCGCCAAGGACGTGGTCTTCATCCCCGTGGGCATCAACTATGACCGGGTGTTCGAGGACCGCACCTTGGTG
The DNA here is from genome assembly GCA_964344935.1 of uncultured Rhodospirillaceae bacterium. Lineage (GTDB taxonomy): Bacteria > Pseudomonadota > Alphaproteobacteria. Next base: position 834,230 of record CAYFPL010000001.1, on the reverse strand, counting down.
CGCAGCCTGGACGAGGAGGCGGAGCGGCGCACGGCAGGCTTCGCCTTGAAGAAAACCTTTGGCTTCATCGGTCACAACTTCGCCCTGATGGCCCGGCGCAGATGGTACCGCTTCGGTTATGCCTGTGTAAATTTCGGACCCCCGGTCTCGGCCCGGACTTGGATGGCGGCGAACCCCGGCGGCGACGAGGCCGCCCAGCGGGCCCGCGTCGAAGCATTGGGCCGCCACCTGATGGAACGCGTGGGACAGGTGGTGCCGGTGCTGCCCGTCTCCCTGATCGCCGCGGTCTTCATCCGTCAGGGCGGCAAGGCCATGAGCGAATTGGAACTGAAGGTGGCGGCGCATGCCCTGATGACTGAGTTGGAGGGGCGTGGAGCGCAAATCTATCTACCCCGGGCGGACGCGGATTACGGCATTTCCGTCGGTCTGCGGATGCTGACCTTGCGGCATCTAGTGGAGGAGGATGACGGCCTCTACAGCGCCAGGGATAGCGAAGGGCCGATCCTGGAATATTACGCCAATGCCATCGCCCACTACTTCGAAGCGGGGGAGGCGGCCGCTTGAAGGAGCCGGTGGTCCTGCTGCACGGGCTGTGGCGTACCTGCCGCAGCCTGGCGCGCCTGCAAAGGGAACTTGAGAGCCGCAGATATGACTGCCAGTGCTGGCGCTACGCCAGCCGGCGAATGCGGCTGGCAGGCCACGTGGCGGCGTTTCGTGATTGGCTGTCGGCGCAGAACTTCGAAGGTCCGGTGCATTTCGTCGGCCATTCCATGGGCGGCCTGATCATCCGCGGCGCCCTGGCTGTGGAACCGCCGGTCACCATTGGCCGCATCGTCCTGATTGCCGTGCCCAACCGGGGCGCGGGCATTGCCGCCAGGGTGGGCGCCTGGCCCCTGTCGCAGGAAATCTTCGGCCTACCCCTGCAGGACCTGCGGGAGAATTCACCGTTTTTGCGGGATCTGGGTGTACCGGCGGCGGAGATCGGCGTCATCTCCGGGCTGCGCCGTTTCCACCCCCTCAACCCCTCATCCTATTTGAACATGATCCATAGTCAGGAACGGGGCCACGACGGCACCATCGAACTGGCCAACACTTACCTGGATGGCGCTGCCGACAGCATCGCCATCGACGCCAACCACACCTTCATCTGCGACCACGAGGAGGTCATCCAGCAAACGGCGGCGTTCCTGGAGAACGGCGAATTCAGTCGTTAGCCGCCCTTCCGCTGCTTGTCCACAAAGGCGATCATTTTTGTAATGTCCGGCGGGTTCATGCGCCCCACGGGGCCGGAACTGTACATGTTGTAGATCACCTTGTGGTCGGGGCCGAGGAAGAACTCGCTGGGCTGGATGATGCCGCGGCGGTCCTCCCACCACGAGCCCAGGGCGTCCGCCTGTTCCCTGGTCACGCCGTAAGCGACGGGAAAGCTCAGATCGGCGGCGATTTCGCCGGCTTTTTCTTCGTCATCCACACTTGCCGCGACGACGGTAACGTCCAGGTCCTTCAGGTCCTGCAGATTCTCTTCGATGCCGGCCAACTGCCGGCGGCAGTAGGGTCACCAGTGGCCGCGATAGAACAGAACGATGGCATAGGTGGTCTTCAGATCCCCCGGCAGGTCAAGGCTGCCGCCGCCCACCAGGTTCAATGTCATGTTGGGAAAACTGTCGCCCGGTCCCAGTTTCTCGGCCATGTCCCAATCCTTTTTATCGTTGGTACTCCGTGTGATATGAGCAGAGGCGGCGGGCCAATGCAACCGCTTCACTGAGAGTTGATGCCCAACATCACAGTTCGGGATGCTGGCGGTGCCAATCCGTCGCCTGTTCATAGGCCCAACCGATGCGCAGGGCTGTTGCCTCGTCATGGCCTCGGCAGACGATCTGCAAGGATGTGGGCAGACCGTCAGGAGAGAGGCCATTGGGCACGGAAAGGCCGCACAGGTCCAGGCAATTGGCGGCCCGGGTGAACCGCGCCGGCGTGCCACTCTCGTCCACCTCGGTCAAGGGAATGGCCGGCGTTTCGGTGCTGGGCATCAACAGGGCGTCGAAATCGCCCATGGCGGCCGCGAACTCAGCTTTCGCCGCCTCCCGCTCGGCCTGGGCATCGAGATATTCATGGGCTTTGATGTCCTTGCCCAGCAGGATCCGCGGCCTCACATTGGGGTCCGTTGGCAGGTTCGGGGTCTCCACCACTTCGCCGACATACCGGTACCCTTCGGCGCCGATAATGCTGCCCGCAATGGCGGCGAAGTCGGCGAAGGGCCGGGGCATTTCGAACGGCGTGATGGTGGCGCCCAGTTCCTTCAAGGCCGCCTGCGACGCCTCGTAAGCCGACAGGGTCGGGCTATCCGTGCCATCCAACTCCTTGCCGGCGATGGCGGCCAGCCGCAGACCCTTGACGCCACTGCGCAGGTCAGTGAACAGGTCCTGGCCGCCTTGGCTAAGGGTGGGCGGCCATAGCGGGTCCGGGCCCTGCAGAACATCATAGATCAAAGCCGCATCTTCGACCGACCGGGTCATGGGCCCCGGCGTATCCAGGGTACCACTCAAGGGCAGGATGCCGTGCAGGCTGATCCGCCCCACCGTGGTCTTCAGGCCCGCCAGGCCGCAGTACGACGCCGGCAGGCGCACCGAACCACCGGTATCCGTGCCGATGGCGGCAGGTACCATACCAGCGGCCACGGCGACGCCGGAACCCGAAGACGAACCGCCCGGCGTGCGTGGTGTTTCCAAATCCCAGGGGTTCCAGGGCGTGCCCATATGCGTATTGGTGCCCCAGCCACCCATGGCAAACTCCACCGAATGGGTCTTGCCGATGACGATCATGCCGGCGCCGATCAGACGCTGGGCGATGGTCGCCGTGGTGAGCGAGACACGGTCCCGCCAGGCCATGGAACCGCCCGTCGTGACACGGCCCTCCATATCGATGATGTCCTTCAGGGCGATGGGGATGCCATGCAGTGGACCGAGGCGATGGCCGGATTGGATGGCCAGATCGGCGGCCTGGGCCGCTTGCCGGGCCTCATCGGCATAAACCACCACGAAAGCGCCCAGTTTTCCGTCATGGACTTCGATTTGCCGCAGGCAGTTTTCGACGATCTCGACCGATGTCAGGCTACCGACCGTTATGGCGGCGGAGAGTTCATGCACGGTCATGAATGTGGGGTCGGACACGGCCATCTCCTCATTTGTTTGCACCATGATAGCAGTCTAAAGTGAGCGGAGGGAGGTGATGCCATGAGTTTCAGCTTTACCGACGAGCAGGTGGAGTTCCGCTCGGTCCTGCGGCGATTTCTGGCGGAAAAATCGCCGACCGACGAGGTGCGCCGGCTGATGGAGACCGACGACGGCTACGACCCGGAGGTCTGGCGCCAGTTGAGCCAGGACCTGGGCCTGACCGCGATTCATATTCCTGAGGATTATGGCGGCCAGGGTTTCGGATATGTGGAACTGGCCATCGCGGTCGAGGAGATGGGCCGTTCGCTCCTTTGCGCCCCGTATTTCTCATCCATCGTACTGGCGGCAACGGCGATCCTGCATGCCGGCACGGAGGAGCAGAAACGCGAACTGCTTCCACCCATCGCCGCCGGCGATAGCCGCGCGGCCCTGGCATTTACCGAGGCGAACGGCCGTTGGGACACGGACGGCGTGGAAATGACGGCAACGTCTTCCAGCGAAGGCTTTGAATTGCATGGCGCAAAGAGCTTCGTCCTTGATGGCCACACGGCGGACCTCATCGTTGTGCTGGCCCGGGCACCCGGTTCCGCGGGTGAGGACGGTCTGTCCTTCTTCACCGTTCCAGGCGATGCGCCGGGGCTGGAGCGGGAGATGCTGCAGTCCATGGACCCAACCCGCAAGCTGGCCCGGCTGTCCTTCGATGGGGTCCAGGCGACCCTGTTGGGTGAGGAAGGTGCTGCCGCCAGTTCGTTGGCCCGGACCTTGGACCGGGCCGTGGCCTGCCTGGCCAACGAAATGGTCGGCGGGGCAGAACTGCTCCGGGAACAGGCGTTGGACTATGCCCAGATGCGCATGCAGTTCGGCCGCGCCATCGCCTCGTTCCAGACCATGAAGCATAAATCGGCCGACATGCTGATCGATGTGGAATTGGCAAAATCCGCCGCCTATTACGCCGCCGCCGCAGCCGATGAGGACGAAGATGAACTGCCAAGCGCGGCATCCCTGGCCAAGGCCGGCGCGTCGGAAGCCTATATGCAGACGGCCATTCACACCATCCAGATCCACGGCGGCATCGGCTTCACCTGGGACAACGACACCCATCTTTGGTTCAAGCGTGCGAAAAGCTCACAGGTTTTCCTAGGCGATGCCAATTATCACCGGGAACGAATGCTGGCCCATTGGCGGCAATAGGGAGGGGCGCATGAGCGAAAACACAGAAGCCGCGATCCGCGCTGAAGTCCGGGCCTGGCTGGAAGCCAATTGGGACCCCGACATGGGCCTGGTGGAATGGCGCAACATGTTGGCGGATACGGGCTGGGGCATGCCGACCTGGCCCGAAGAGTGGCACGGCAAGGGTCTATCCAGTGAACTGGGCCGGGCGGTTGAGGAGGAATTCGAAGCGGTTGGCGCCATCGGCGTCGCCCGCGCCGGTATCCGTATGCTGGCGGCCGCGACCTTGTTGGAACATGGCACCCAGATGCACAAGGAAAAGTTCCTGCGCCGCATTCTGACCGGCGAAGATACCTGGTGCCAATTGTTCAGCGAACCGGGCAGCGGTTCGGACCTGGCCGGCGCCACCACCCGGGCCGACCTGAAGGACGGCAAATGGATCATCAATGGTCAGAAGGTCTGGACAACCTCGGCCCATCACGCCCAATGGGGCCTGTTGTTGGCGCGCACCGACTGGGACGTGCCGAAACATAGGGGCCTGACCTACTTCCTGTTGGACATGACCCAGGACGCGGTCGAAGTGCAGCCCCTGCGCCAGATGAACAATCATGCCTCTTTCAACCAGGTGTTTTTCACCGACGCCGTGGTCGAGCCCGACCACATGGTGGAAGGTCTGGGCGACGGCTGGAAGGTGGCCACCACCACCCTGATGCACGAACGGCGTGGTGCCGACGGCCTGCGCCGCTGGGCGACGGGAACCGATCGGCCCGAGCGGGCCTATGCCGAGGAGCGCGAGGAACTGGCCACGGCCATGGCGCCCTACAAATGGTATCCCCAGCGCACCGGCCGTGTGGACCTGGTGATCCAACGGGCCAAGGAGACCGGCGCCTATGACGATCCCGCCGTGCGGCAGGAGATTGCCAAACTGTTGATCCTGGCGAAATCGGCGGAATGGACTGCGCGCCGGGCCCGCGAGGCTCAGGTGCAGGGCCGCAACCAGGGACCGGAAGGCTCCATCGGCAAGCTGGCCGCCAGCCATGTGGCCCGCCTGGCCAATCAGGTGCACACCCAGATCACCGGGGCGGACGCCATGCTAACCGGCAGCGACAGCCCAATGGACGGCGTGATTGCGGAGATCCTGGTTTCCACCCCCGCCATATCCATCGCCGGCGGTACCGACGAGATCCAGCGCAACATTATATCCGAGCGCGTCCTGGGCATGCCCAAGGAACCGCGCAACGACACCGACCGGCCGTTCCGGGACGTGCCTCGGAACATCATATCCTGAAGTCAGGGAGACAGCAGATGAGCAACCTGAAACGCAGCGACGAGGAAGCTGCCCTGGTGGAACTGGCCAACCGGGTGCTGCCGGCGGGCGGCTTCGGCAATATGTCTTCGAACGTGGTGATCCGCGAGGGTCGGGGCGGCCGGGTCTGGGATGTCAGCGGCAACGAGTATGTGGATTTCCTGCTGGGTTCGGGGCCCATGCTGGTCGGCCATGGCAACGAGGAGGTCCTGGCCGCGATCCGAGAGCAGGTGGAGCTGGGCACGACATTCTTTGCCAACAACGCCGCCGGCATCCGTCTGGCGGAGGAAATTGTCGATGCGGTGGCCTGTGCGGAACAGGTGCGCTTCGTCTCCACCGGTTCGGAAGCGACCTTCTACGCCATGCGTCTGGCCCGGGCCCATCGCGGCCGGGACCGCATCCTGAAATTCGAAGGCGGCTATCACGGCATGAGCGATTATGCCCTGATGAGCATGGCGCCGAAGCGTCCCGGCAATTTTCCTCAGGCCATTCCAGATTCCGCCGGCATCCCCCAGCGCATCCGTGACGAAGTCCTGATCGCGCCGTTCAACGATCCGGATACGGCGGCCTCCTTGATCCGGGAGCACCATGACGAACTGGGCGGCATTATCCTGGAGCCATTCCAACGCCTGCTTCCGCCGGCGCCCGGCTTCCTGGAAACCCTGCGTGAACTGGCCACGGAATATTCCGTGCCTCTGATCTTTGACGAGGTGGTCACCGGCTTCCGCTTCGCCTATGGCGGGGCCCAGGCCTATTACGGCGTAACGCCCGACATCTGCGCCATGGGCAAGGTGATCGGCGGTGGCTTCCCGCTTGCCGCCATTGCCGGCAAGGCGGAATTTATGGCTCATTTCGACAAGAACGCCGTGGATGACGACCGCTTCATGCCCCAGATCGGCACTTTGAGCGGTAACCCCGTGGCCGCCGTGGCGGGCCTGGCGACGCTCGAGGTGCTCAAGCGGCCCGGTGCCTACGAGACCATCTTCGCCACCGGGCGGAAACTGATACAGGGTTTGGAAGCATCGCTGGAGGAAGCCGGTGTTTCGGCTCAGGTGATTGGAGAGCCGCCGTTGTTCGATATCTTCTTCACCGACGGCGAGGTGAAGGATTATCGCGGCATGCAGGGCAACGATGCTGACAAGACCCAGCGATTTAATGCCACGCTGCGCGAACACGGTATCCTGAAGGGTGACAGCAAGTTCTATGTCTCCCTGGCCCATGACGAGGCCGATGTGGCCCAGACGTTGGACGCCTTCGCCGCCGCCGTGAAGGCAGTGTGACGGCGCCGGCCTGATGGCGGAAAGCTATCGCTGCATCACCCTGGCGCGCTTTGTCGACGGTCTGCCGGGGCCGGAGGATTTCGCCGTCGAAACGCGGGAGGTGCCGGAACTGGATGAGGGCCAAGTCCTGGTGCGAAACATCTATGCCTCCCTCGATCCCGGCGGCCGCACCCGGTTGAGCGGTGAGGTCTCCTATATCCCGCCCCTGGCTTTGGGCGATGTGGCGGGTGGCTTCAACATCGGTCAGGTGGTGCGGTCGAAGAACGAGGCGTTCAGCGCCGGTGAACTTGTGGCCTGTGCCTTCGGCTGGACAGAGATGGGCGTTTCGAACGGCGGCGGCTATTTCGCCAAGATCGAGGATTGGGACCTACCGCTCAGCACCTGGATCGGCGTTCTCGGCATTCCCGGCTTGACGGCTTATTTCGGCCTGAAACGGGTCGGCGGGATCAAGGCCGGTCAAACCGTCGTCGTCACGTCCGCCGCCGGCATGGTCGGGGCCACGGCAGCGCAGATCGCCAAGATCATGGATTGCCGGGTGATCGGTATCGCCGGCGGTTCGGTGAAGTGCGCCTGGCTGTCTGACGAACTGGGCCTGGACGGGACCATCGACTACAAGGCCGTGGACGATCTGGGCGCGGCGGTGGCCGCGGCCGCCCCCGACGGTGTTGATATCCTGTTCGACAATGTGGGCAACCGGTTCGTCGACGCCATTCTGCCCCATATGGCCATGAACGGCCGTATCGTCGTCTCCGGCCAGGTCGGCGACTACAACCTGGCGCACGCGGACGTCCACGGCATCAAGAACAGCCGGGTTTTCATTACCCATCGGGTACGCATGGAAGGATTGGTGGTGTTCGACGATATGGCTCGGTTCCCCGCTGCCCAGGCGGAAATGGCGGGCTGGATCAAGAATGGCAGTCTGATCTACCGCGAAAAGATCTATGACGGCATCGAACAGGCGCCTGTTGCCTTCCGGGATATGTTCGAAGGCACCTATTTCGGCCGGCACCTGGTACGTCTGGCACCCGAACCAAGCTAACATTGGAGTTATCCCGTTGAGTGAAACCATCGATCTGTTGAATAACCGCGTCAGCGTGCGGAAATTTTCCGATCAGCCGGTGCCCGACGAACTAGTGGAGCAGATACTCCGGGCCGCCTTCCGGGCGCCAACCTCATCCAATATCCAGTCATACAGCGTCATCCTGGTGAACGACCCCAAGGCGCGGGCGGAACTGGCTGCCGTCACCGCCGATCAGCGGCACGTGGTCGAAGCGCCGGTGTTCATGGCCTTTTGCGCCGATTTGACCCGCATCGAGCACGTCATGGCGAAGCGCGGCCATAGCATCGTCGACAACAACCTGGAAATCGGTCTGGTTTCGTCGATCGATGCATCCCTGGTCGGCATGTCCGCTTATCTGGCCGCCGAGTCCGTGGGCCTGAAGGGCGTCCTGATCGGGGCGGTGCGCAACGATGCTGTCGCCACGGCCCGCATTCTCGGCCTGCCACCGCAGGTCTATTGCGTCTTTGGGATGTGTCTCGGCTGGCCCGGCGAAGCGCCGCCGCAGAAGCCGCGCATGGACTATTCGTCGATGGTGCATTACGAACGCTACGGCGCCCTGCGCGACAACCGGGATATGGATCAGTCCCTGTCGGATTACGACTCGGCCCTGGCTGGGTATTATGACAGTGTCGGCAAGCCGACCACCCGCGACAGCTGGAGCCATGACATGGACAAGAAGTTCGAGCCGCAATTGCGCGACAACTTGCGCGCCGAACTCAGGGATCTGGGCTTCGACTTCCGTTAGCGCAAATTCGGAATTGGCGCTTGGAATCATGCCCTATATCGGAACGCGTCACTCCCGCGAAAGCGGGAGTCCAGATCTCTCCGAGTCTTCTACGGTCCTTTTGTGGCTCTGGGTTCCCGCTTTCGCGGGAATGACGGTAGTGAGAATTCCTATGTTCGGCCAAGCCGAGCTCGCAACCTATCTAGCCAAGTTCCCTGAAAATACGGCGGTGGAGATTGCCGTAGCCATTCTGGGTGACCCGCAGCCTGTCCTTGGTGTGTTCATGGAATTGCGGCAATCGGTGGAATGGCACGGCCGGCTGGGCGTGGTGTTCGGCGTGATAGGACATATTCCAGCATAACAGCCGGGTAGGAGCGGTGGTGAAGGTGGTGCGGCTGTTGGCCAGCATATTCCGCACATCGGGGCAGCCCCAATGTTCGGCCAGCAGGAAAGCGCGCAGGAAGGGCTGCCCGATTGCCACGGGCACCACCCAGGCCCACAACAGCGGCTCGCCGACGAAGCGGTAGGCCATGAAATAGAGGGCGATGAACCAGACTGCCTCCACCGTCACCCGGCGGTGGGCCTTGCGGGGGATGAAGTTATCGTCGTTCTGGCCCAGGGCGTTGCGTAGTAGTTGGCGGATCTGCGACCACCAGATAGGCAGGCCCGTAAGATGGATCAGATAGGCCCGGCGGCTGGCGGGCTTCGCCGTCGCCAGCTCCGGATCCCGTGCGGGATCGTTGGTGAAACGGTGATGGTTCAGGTGGAAATGGCGGAACCATGTGGGCGGCAGCAGCAGCAGCCAGCCGCACAGATGGGCGACCGCAACGTTGCACCAGCGATTGCGGAAGGCGGTGCGGTGAATGCATTCATGCAAGGGCGCAAAGAGGAAGATCAGCAGCAGCCCCTGCGGCAGCAACAATAGCTGCCAGAACGGTACCTGCGCAAAAATCAAAGTGCCGAAACCCAGGATCAGGCCTGCCTGAACCCCGAACTGCAGGGCGGCCCGGCGATTGCTGCGGGCCAGAAGGCCATGCCATTGGGCCTTGTCCAGATTAAGACTGTCCAGCTTAGGGTTCCCAGCCGTAGTCATCCCGCGCGCCCTGTTCCGTCACATAGCCGTCCGCCACGTCCCGGGCGATGGCATCCGGGTCCCGCTCCTCCACAGGGCCATAACCGCCGGCGCCGGAAAGGCGGAAACTCAGCACATCGCCCCGCTTAAGATCATACATGCCCTTGGAATGCAGGGGCTGGGCGTTGCCGTCCGGGTTCAAAAAGCTTTCGCCCAGGGCGCCCGGCTGGCCGCCGAACAGGCCATAGGGCTGGAATTTGTGCCGATCGCCCAGGTGGGAGAGGACGGCGGTCGAATTCAATAACTCGATATCCTTGCGCAGGCCGCAGCCGCCGCGCCATTGGCCGGGGCCGCCGGAATCGGGAATAAACTCCAAACGGCGGACTCGGATGGGGTTGTGTGTCTCGTGCACCTCGATCGGGATGTTGGAACAGTTCATCACCGGGCTCAGGGCCTCCACGCCATCCTTGCCCTGGCGGCCGCCATAACCGGCGAGGGAGAGGTCATACATGACGAAAGGCTTGCCCGTGCGGTCATCCATGCCGCCAATGTTGGGGTTGGACCAATGGGCGAAGGCGCCCATGGCACGGTGCGGCAGGGCTTTGGCGATAGCGCCGTTGATGGCATCGAAAATGCGGATCTGCAGGATTGCCCGTCCGCCCGAGGGTGCCGGGAATTCCGGGTTGAAGAAGGACCCGGGCCGGGCCGTCACGGTGATGGGGCGCATCGCACCTGCGGTCTGCGGCTGCTGCGCATCGCAGAAGACCTTGATGGCGAACAAGGCATAGGCACGGGTGTAGTTGATGTATGAGTTGATGGCCGCTGGCACCACGTCGGAGGAGCGGGAGAAATCCAGCTCAACCGCCCCGGCACCGTCGAAAGTGACGTCGACGGCCATCTTGATGGGTTCGGTATCGGGGCCGTAATCGTCTAGATAATCCTCGAAGCTGTAGGTGCCCGCCGGCACGGCAGCCAGGGCCTCGCGCATGGCCTGTTCCGAGCGATCGAGGATGATGTCGTAGGCCTGCGTAATGGTCTCCGCGCCATGGTCGCGAAACAGCTGTTGCATGCGTGCGGCGGCGCTGAGGTTTGCCGTGTGTTGCGCCAACAGATCGCCCCGCACTTTGTCGGGCATGCGCACATTGCCAAGCACAAGACGCAGGATATCTTCGTCGATCTCGCCGCCGCGCACGAAACGCACGGGCAGAATGCGTAGACCTTCCTGGAATGACTCCGTTACGCCATGCACCTTCTGGCTGCCGGGCGCGGCCCCGCCCATGTCCACCTGATGAGCCGAACAGGCGACGAAGCCGACCAAGGCCTCGTCCACGAAGATGGGCATGACCTGGAAAGTGTCGGGGAAATGGCCCGAACACATGAAACTATCGTTGAGCAGGACGGAATCCCCCGGCCGCAGGGTTTCGGGCGGGAAATGCTCGATCGTGTGTTGAACGCAGGCCGGCATGGAGCCTAGGTGGCCGGGGCTAAAATTTCCCTGGGCAATCATACGGCCGTCGCGGTCGAACAGGGCGGTGGAGAAATCATCGCCCTCCCGCACGCCTTCCGAGAAGGCCGTGCTGCGCAACGTGGTGCCCAACTCTTCTGCGATGGACATCAGGGTATTCCAGATTACCGTCAGGGTGACGGGATCGACGCTTCGATTGTTCATGCCGCGCCCTCCCGCGCGATATCGATAATCAGATGGCCGGCGCTGCTGATCCGGGCGGCATCACCCGGCAGCACGACGGTCGTTGAATCCGGATCTTCAACGATGAGCGGGCCCGCCACGGCCCTGTCGGCTGGCAGGGATTGCCGCTCCAAAACCTGTGTTTCGACGAACCCACCGGCTTCGGGGAACCAGGCCTGCCGCGCCTTTGTCTGCCGGCCAGTCGGCGTTGGGATCGCGATCTCTTCATCACCTTGAGTTTTCGGCAGGGTCGCCGCCAACGACCAGTCCACCGCTTCGATGCGGCCGTCGGGATCGAGGAACTTATGCTTCTGCAAATAGGCCTCGTTGAAGGCCGCCATGGCACGGGCGGCGAAATCCTTGCCGATGGGGCCGTCGGGCAGGTCCACCTGAACTTCGAAGCCCTGGCCGGCATAGCGCATATAACCCTGACGCGACCATATGGGCTCACCGCTGCCGCCAAGCTGCGCCAGTTCGCCATTGGCCCGCGCCTCCAACTCCTCATAGATCTGGGCGATGGTTTCGCTGGTATCCTCTTCCAGCGGCATGACCTTGGTGGTGGAGACATCGATCCGTGGAGCCGCCTGCAATAAGCCGACGGCCGAACCGACGCCGGCACCCAAGGGCACGATGACCTGGGGGATGCCGATGGCGCGGGCCAGCCGGGCAGCATGCAACGGGCCGGCGCCGCCAAAGGCGACCATGGCATAGCGCCTTGGATCGCGGCCCCGCTCCACCGAGACCACGCGTAAGGCATTCTCCATGTTCATGGTGGCGACCAAATGGACGCCCCAAGCGGCATCGCCCAGATCCAGGTCCAGGGGTCCGCCGATATCCCGCATGATCGCTTCGGCGGCGGCGTTCGCATCCAAGGTCATGGCACCGCCGTTGAACCAGTCTGGGTCGATATAGCCAAGAACCAGGTTGGCATCGGTAATGGTCGGCGACTGTCCGCCGCGGCCGTAACAGACAGGGCCGGGATCAGCGCCGGCGCTGTCCGGGCCGACGGCGATCATGCCCATCTCGGCCCGGGCGATGCTGCCGCCGCCGGCGCCGATTTCCAGCAGTTCCACGGCCGGGATATTGACCGGCAAACCGCTGCCCTTTTTGTAGCGCACATGGCCGATCTCGAATGTGGGCATGATCGCAGGCGTACCGTTGTCCACTGCCCCCAGCTTGGCCGTCGTGCCGCCCATGTCGAAGGTGATGACGTGTTCCCGGCCTTCCGCCGCGCCGACGATGCCGCCCATGAGCACTCCCGCCGCCGGGCCGGACTCAATGATGCGAATGGGGTAGGCCTTGGCGATGGCGGGCGTGACCAGGCCGCCGCTAGACTGCATGACGAACAATTCGTTGTTATAGCCCTGTTCGTTCAGGGCCTCGCCCAGCCGGTTCATATAGCCTTCGACGATGGGTTTCACATAGGCGTTGGCGACAGCGGTGTTGGTGCGCTCGTACTCGCGGAACTTGGGCGATACCTCTGATGACAGGGAGACCGAGATGTGCGGCGCTTTCTCGCGGATACGCGCCAATATGGCTTGTTCGTGGATCGGGTTGGCATAGGCATGCAGGAGGGCCACCGCTACCGTATCACGCTCCGCCGCCAACAGGTCGTCGATGGCGCGGTCGACGGAGGCCAAGTCCAGCTCCGTGACCACATCCCCGCTCCGGTCCATGCGTTCGGCCACCTCGAAAATGTGGCGGCGGGGCACCAGGGGCTCCGGCTTGTCGATGAAAAGGTCGTAGGTTTCGTAGCGCTTCTGCCGGCCGATGATCAGGACGTCGCGGAAACCCTCTGTGGTAATCAGGCCGGTTGCAGCGCCCTTGCGTTCCAGGACTGCGTTGGTGGCGACAGTGGTGGCATGCAGGACGTTGTCGATATCGCCGCCTCTGATGCCAGCTTGATTCATTAGCTCCTCCAGGCCCGATAGTACGGCCGCGCCTGGATCCTCGGGCGTGGAGGAAACCTTGAGAACATGTGTGCGATTTTGGCCGCCGTCATGCAGGACAAAATCCGTGAAGGTGCCGCCGATGTCGAATGCGACCCGGATCATCGCTGCATCCTGCTCAGCCGGCGGTCAGTTCCGCATGGGCCTGGTCCAGGGTGCGGCCCAGCGCCTCGACCATGTGATCCACGTCTTCCCGTGTCATCACAAGGGGCGGGGCAAAGGCGAGCCGGTCGCCGATTACCCGCAGGATCAAGCCGTTCTCGCGGCCGATGCGGTCCATGGTCGGCCCCGCCAGGCCTGGTTCGTAAGGCGTGCGCGTGGCCTTGTCCTTCATCAGTTCCATGCCGGCCAGGATACCGATACCGCGCACATCGCCCACCAGGGGATGATCGGCGAACTGGGTAAGGCCGGCGATCATATGGCCGCCCACCTCCCGGGCCCGGGCGACGATATCCATTTCCTCGTAGATCTTGATTACTTCCAGCGCCACGGCCGTGGTCACCGGATGGCCCGCGTGGGTATAGCCGTGGGCGAAAGCGCCCAGCTTGTCGCTTTGTGCCAGCATGGCCTGGTGGATATCCTCGGATATCATCAGGGCGGAAATCGGCTGATAGGCCGCTGAGAGCGCCTTGGCACAGGTAATCATATCGGGCTTGAGGTCGAAGGTCTGGCTGCCCCACCAATTGCCCGTGCGGCCAAACCCGCAGACCACTTCGTCCGCCACGAACAGGACGTCGTATTTGCGCAGCACTGTCTGCATCTTCTCGAAATAGGTGTTGGGCGGGATGATGGCCCCGCCCGCCGCCATCACCGGCTCGGCGAAAAAAGCGGCCACGGTGTCCGGCCCTTCTTCCAGGATCAGTGCCTCCAGGGCCTCCGCCATTCGTGTGGCGAACTGTTCCTCGCTCTCGCCGTCCTCGTGGCCGCGATAGTAGTGAGGATATTCAGTATGCCGCATCATGGGCAGGGGCAGGGCGAAGTCGGCGTGCATGTCTGGCTTGCCCGAAACAGAGACGGCGGCGATGGTGCTGCCGTGGTAGCCGCGTTCGCGACCGATGATCTTCACCTTTTCCGGCCGGCCCTTGGCGGCCTGATAATACCAGGCCAGTTTCACCGCTGTGTCGTTGGCTTCCGAACCCGAACATTGGAACAGCACCTTGGACATGGGCACCGGCGCCAGTTGGATCAGCTTCTCCGCCAGGTCGATACTGCTCTCGTTCGCTGTGTGGCGGTAGGTGTGGTAGTAGCCCAGGCTGCGCATTCTCTCGTAAGCCACCCGCGCCACACGCTCGTTCGCGGAAAACCCCAGTGCAGCACACCAAAGGCCGGCGACCGTCTCCAGATAACGATTGCCAGCCTCATCCTCCACATAAACGCCGTCGCCCTTGCTGACCACCACGGGCCCCACCTCCGCATGGCGACGCAGATTGGTTTGCGGATGGACATAGTAGGCGATGTCCCGCGCGGCGGCGGAATTCGGCATAACGTTCATGATGGCGCTCCTCTTGTCTTAATCTAGTTTATTGGAAGGCTGGCGCGATCTCTTCCATAAATCGGTGCATCTGCTCACGCACCATGGCATCGGGTTTGTTGCCTACGTTGAAGTAAAGGATCACTTCTTCGATCCCTGCCGCTTCCACTTTCTTCAAGGTTTCAATGATCTTGTCTGGCGAGCCAATCAGGATCGACCGCTCGCCCAGATCCTCCTTCTTCATCTCCTGCAGGATACGCACGATGTCCATGAAGTAATGCATGGTCGGCGGCGCCTTGGCGGGATCGTCCGGAAAAGCGGGCAGGACGCAATGTTTGAAATATGCCATCTGCCGCTCCCGGCCATAGTCCTCGCCCGCGGCATCGTCGGCGATGTAGATGAAATAGCTGCACATGGCCCGGCCCGGCTCCTTGCCGAGCGCCTGGCATTTTTCACGATAGCTTTTCACTGCCGGTTCCAGCCCGCCATAGACCATACCGGCCGCGAAAGGCGCATAGATGATATTCAGGCCGTGCCTGGCCGCCATGTCGGCGGAGGTCTCGGAGAATGAAGCGACATAGAACGGCACCGGATTTTGCACCGGTTTCGGCGTCATCTCCATTTCGGGAATGTCATAGAAGCGGCCCTTGTGGGACCATGGGCCTGGAGAGTTCCAGGCCTTGAGGACCACCTCCATGCCTTCCTCGAACATTTCCGCCGAGTCCATGAATGGGGCGCCGAAAGGGGCAAACTCGCGTCGGTCATAGCCTCGCCCGGCGGCGAAATCCACACGGCCGCCTGATATAAGATCAATCGTTGCCCATTCTTCGGCCACATGCAGGGGATGGTGCAGGGGCAGGACGCTGACCGCGGGCGCCAGACGGATGTGCTTGGTCTCGGGAATGATACTGGCCAGCAGGGTGCCGGGGCGGGAGTTTACGCCGAGCGAGTCAAAGTGGTGTTCGCCGATCCAGGCGGAATGATAGCCGAGGCGGTCTGCGAGGATGGCCTGGCCGCGAATCTCCTCGACGAATTGGTTGGCGCTGCGGGGATTGTCCGGATAGGCGTTGTCGGACAAGGTAAAATAGCCGAATTTCATCGTCGGGAATCCAAGGCAAGACCGCTTTTCTTCGATAGCTCCACTTCAACTAAATCATCTGACGCTCTATCATGGCGCCAAGCAAGAAAAAATCTGCTGGAGGAACGGCATGCAGCAAACGGCTGCGCCATTGGCGAATGAGACCTATCGGGATCAGGGTTACCTCGCGCCGATCCGGGTTTTGGAACCTTCCGAGGCCGCACGGATTGCAGCCAAGGTCGATTGGATCAAGGCTACCTGTGGCGCGGACGCCGGCGAAATTCTGCGCTCCAACACCCATTTCCTGTTTCCTGAACTCTATGACCTGGTTTGCGATGCGCGCATTCTTGATCATGTGGAGAAAGTGCTGGGCCCGGACATTTTGTGCTGGTCGTCTTCCTTCTTCTCCAAGCCGGCCAGGGATCCCAGCTATGTCTCCTGGCACCAGGATCTGACCTATTGGGGCCTGGAGCCAGCGGATATCGTCACCGCCTGGGTCGCAGTCACACCGTCGAACCGGGAAAACGGTTGCATGCGGGTGCTGCCCGGCAGTCACCTTCCGGGACAGATGAGGCACAAGGATACCTTCGCCGCCGACAATTTGCTGAGCCGGGGCCAAGTTTTGGAAATGGAGGTGGATGAGGACCAGGCGGTGGATTTGGAACTGCAGCCGGGCGAGATGTCACTACACCATGTCCTTATCGCGCATGGCTCCGAGCCCAACCGTTCGGACCAGCCCCGGCACGGCTTCGTGATCCGTTATATCCCCACCTATTGCCGGCAGATCGGCGGCCGCACCACGGCCCTGTTGGTGCGGGGCCAGGACCGATACGACCATTTCGATCCCGTGCCTCGGCCCAAGGCGGACATGCATCCAGACGCCGTCGCCTTCCGCGCTCGCGCCAACAGCGCCGTCAAGGCCATCCTGATGGACGGCGCGGCGCTGTAGCAGACCCTAGACCGGCGTGAAAATGTTTTGGCCGTCGTGGTGGGCGACCGTGCCGCGGGCCGCCATGTAGTCACGGTCGACCATATCCTGCAGAAGTTCGGGAGCTTCGGCCGTGTTGGCGATAAAGCGACGGCCGTCGTCCAGGATCCCCATGACAATGGCAAATGATGGACCGGCGCGATCATGCATAACTGTATAGGTCTCGATCTCCGCCGGGCCTTCAGCCACCTCTACGGCCTCTCTGCCCTTATCGGCGTTCAGGGTGGCTTGATAGGCAGCCGGATCCTTGGGCGCGAAGGGCCTTTCAGGCGCATCGGTGCTGTAGATGCCCACCGCCTCCTTGGTGACGTAGTTGCCGCATGAGGTCACCAGGCCCTTCATCCCCGGCGCCGCACGCAGGCGGGTCATCATCTCGGCGATGGAGTGAGTGACATAATTGTTGCCGGGGCCGCCGAAATAGGGCAAGCCGCCGGTGACCGTCAGGCCACGCGCATCGTCCGTCGCTAACCCTAGCTCCTGGCAGGCCAACTGAACGGCGGAAGGGAAGCAGCTGTAAATATCGAAGGCGCCTATGTCGCCGAGGTCCAATCCCGCCATTTCCAGGGCCACCTCTCCCGCCATCCGCATGGCCGGTGAGGAATGGAAATCGATACGGTCGGAAATGAACCAATGGTCATAGGTATCGGCGCAGCCATGCAGGTAGACCCATTTCTCCCGCGGGATGCCCAGTGCCTTGGCTTTCTCTTCCGACGTCAGGATCAAGGCGGCGGACTGGTCGATGAAGGCGTTGGCGTTCATCAGCTTGGTATAGGGGAAGCCGATATAGGGGTTGTCGGGGCCATGGCTGGCGATCTCAGCCGCCGTGAACCCGTTGCGCCGATCGGCGAGGGGGTTCTGAGCCGCGACGGCGGCAAAACGTGCGAACAAATCCCCGATTACCACGCTCTGTTGGGCCACGGTCCGGCCGGCCTTATGGCGCAGCGCATTCTCGAACAGGGGATAGGCGAAAATGGCGCCGGCCATGCGGTGGCGGTCCTCCGCATCGTTCCAGCCTCGGGTCGCAACACCCCACATTTCCGGCTCGCCGCCTGGATCCTCGTTCCAGTCCAGGTCCAGGCCGGCCCGTTGCGCCGCCTTTTGCGTGGCCAGTGCCTCGCCGCCTGCGATCAGGGCCGCGCCCACTTCACCCCTGGTGATCATCTCAAACAGGCGGTTGATGGACCATTGCACCATGTTGCCGCCTGGGTAGGTGTAGATCAGCCGTTTGGCACCCGTTGCGCCCAGGCGCCCGGCCAAAGACTTGGGAATGTTGGTGGACTGCCCGAAGGGTGAGGTGAAGCGCCAGGACGTATCGGAGAAGGAGCGGATCGAGAGAACCGTATCCAAGGCTTCGAAGATCCTGTCCCCCGCACCGGTATCCTCGGCTGCCTGGCGTGCCGCCGCCGCAGTCAGTTCCAGGGGCGAAAGGGCAACGGCAGGGTCGGGCTCCCTTTGGGTGATCTGGCCGCAGCCGACTAGGATGGGCGTAGTACGCGCGTCCATTGCGATGTCCTTGGTGATGAATTGGGTTAGCGGATATGCGCTTCGGCAATCGCCCTGATGGTATCCAGATCGCCGCCAGGAATGGTGACTACGCGGTGAATGCCCAGATCCGCCAGGGCCTTGAGGCTATCTTCCCCGCCCTTGGGAGACCACATGGTGGTCAATTCGATCTCGTCATAGTCCCGGCCCTCGGCCTCGCAGGCGGCCCGCAAATCCGCAAGCATGCCTGGCAGCTCATCGGTGCTGGCGCCGGGGATGAACCAGCCGTCGCCATATTTGGCGATGCGTTCATAGATCTTGCCGGCCCGTCCCCCCATGATGATAGGCACGCCCGGTTTCTGGGCGGGCAGGGGATAGCTTTTGAAGCCGTGCCAGGAGAGGAAATCGCTTTCGTGCTCAACCACCTCGCCGGACCAGACCTTTTTCATGGCCACCATGTAGTCATCGAAACGGGCGCCGCGGCGCTCGAACGGCACGCCCATGGCGACGAATTCCTCCCTAAGCCAGCCGATGCCGGCGCCCAGCATAAAGCGCCCGCCCGAAAGGAAATCCAGGCTTGCGGCCTGTTTCGCCAGCAGCAGAGGATTGGCCTGGGCGACGATATTGACGCCGGTGGCGAGGCGGATACTCTTGGTTTGTGTCGCGATGGCGGTCAGGGCGATCAGGGGATCGACGAACGGCGTCTCCGGCGCCGCGCCCATCTTGCCGGAGGCCGCGTACGGGTATTTGGACTCGTAATCCACCGGCACGATGACATGCTCGAAGGTCCAGACACTCTCATAGCCCGCTTCCTCGGCTACCTGCGCCATGGTGATCATCTGCTCGGCTGAGGCCACGCCGATATTGATGGGGACAATTCCGAATTTCATGAGATTTTCCGATGCTGGTTGCCGCGCGATGGGGGCGGATGTTTCGCTTCAGCTCGTATCGCACGGGCGTGAATGGCATTTCAACCATCGTTCGGGAGCAAGGAGGGATAGAACCGAAAACCGGCTTTGCGCTCGCCTTCTTTGGGGGTAGGTTCCCACAACAATTCAAGCCTTGTCCGCCGCAAACGGCCATCTGTTCCAAGTCATCACGTCCGCGGTCAGCAATGACATCATCAGCTAAATCGACACCCGTTTAGCTGCGCTTATCCAGTTTGACCACGACCAACGCGACGTCAGTTTCCACGACGAAATGACGTAAGAGGTGCGAGCCGATGAAACCCGCGCCGCCGGTGACCAGAATGGTGTTCATAGACGCGTTGATTCCGCCAGACCGGCGTAAAAGTCCTGATACCGCTCCACGCATCGCTCCATCGAATAGCACTCCTCCACGCGTTTAAGGGCGCGTCGCCCGAACTCCGCCAATCCTGCTTCGTCCTTAGTGATCAATTGCTGCCAGCCTTCCGCAAGCGCCGTCGGATTGCCTGGCGGCACCACTATGCCGCTGTCGCCGACGATTCGCGCGGCATCTCCGACATCCGTAACGACGCAGGGGACGGCGCAGGCCATCGCCTCGCCAACCACGTTGGGAAAGCCTTCCCCCAAGGAGCAGCAGGTGGCGACGTCGAGGCCAGCGGTGAGTCGGGGGATATCGCTGCGCGGGCCAAGCAAATGCACCCTGTCGGCCAACTCGAGCTCAATTATGGTCTTGCTGAGTGCCTTATTGGCCATATCTATGCCGCTGCCTGCCAATACGAAGCGGGCCGACGGCGTCGTCTTCACCAATCGACCGGCGGCACGCAGGAATGTCTCGTGATCCTTGAGGGGATCATGGCGTGCCACCAGACCGATAAGGCGGTCAGATGGCGGCGCGCCAATTTCGCTTCGCAATGAAGCGCCAGCGCCGGGATCGGGGTGGAAGCGTTCCAGGTCGAAGCCGTTCTCGAGTACGGCCCAGCGCTTCGGTCGATACCCCAAATTGGCGTGGACATCGCGGCCGGCGTGCGAATTCACCGCAACCACGTCGGGATAGGGCGACAGCCGGGCCAGCAGCCGGACAAGGGCGCCGTTGATGCCCTTTTGATAACGATCATCGGTCTGGGCACAGCGTATATTCCAGGCGATAACGGGCACCCTTGCCGCACGCCCCACCAGCAGGCCGCAAAGATCAGAATGATAGAGCCAGGTTTGCAGCACGTCCGGCTGTTCGGCGCGCAGTATGCGGTAGAGGCGCCACAACGCAACCGGCGAGGGCAGTGTACGCGACATCCCCAAGGCCAAGACTTTCAGACCGGCATTGACAAGACCTTCCGCCAATGGACCGGGTGTTGTCAAAGAGACAACGATATTTTCGCAACGCTTCCGGTCCATAGCTGTCGATATATGCGACAGCATCATCTCCGCCCCGCCCGTATCCAGGCTGGTAATGAGATGAAGTATTTTTATTTTCCGCTGTCTCACGCTGGATGAGGTTCAACGCTCGCAAAGGAAATGCCAGACCGGCAGCCCGTCCGATATGGTGACCTTAGCGAACGTGTCTTTCAAAGTTGCGATCTGGGCTCGGCTGAAACGCTGCTCGATCGGGGTGAAGAAGCGGTCATATACGTCCTGACGGATACGTTCGAGGGATTTGTCGTGATAGAATTCATATAACGGCACCCGCGAAGAAAGACCAAATGGCCGCAGAAATGTGCCAATGGCGATCATCGGCAGATACAGCGAGATCATTGCTAGCCAGGTAAAGACCAAACGGAAGCCGGCATTTCTTATCCGGCAGACTGTACGCCGCAGCAGATCGACCATGACGAACATGGCTCGGTAATGTGGCGGATAACCGTCGAGCGCGGAATAGAGATAGATCAACAATCGGGGCGCATATTTCGCCAATCCCCGCACTTCCATCAAGGCATCTGTCGGCAAATGGTGGAGCACACCGATGCAGTAGACCAAGTCGGCGAAATTGTCCCGGAAGGGTAGTTGCTTGATGTCCCCCATAAAGAACAATGCCTTATCGGAATGCGAAAGGTTCTTGCGGGCGACGAAAATGGCTTCCGAATAATCCACTAGCACCAATTCCCTGACCTTGTCGTGCAGCAGCCTCGCCCAGCGTCCATTGCCGCAACCCAAATCACAAACCCGGTCTCCCGACAAGCTGTCAAGGTCTACTACGTCGAAATACCCCCGGAACTCCTGTTCGTGTTCAGGAAGAAGTTCGGGGAACTCTTTCCATTCTTCGCCGAACGTATGTTGGATATTTGTCGAGAATTCTCCCGACTCAAGCTCCTTTTCTTTGGACAGCCCCAGGCGGCGGGCCAGATTCGGCGGATACTGCGCCGGATCGAGAAGGATGATCACATCTTCCATGATGGGAAAGGACCGCCCATCGACCGTCAAACGATCCGGTTCGATGCTCACAGACTGGGCACCGAAAAGGCCGCGGATCGTTTCGATTTTGTCGTCGTAGTACATTACGGTTTACTTATGTCATCCTGGTCGGAATGGAATTTGCGAGCCAGCGTTATTTACCCATGAGGGGCGTCTTTGCTTCCTGCATCCAAGTCCAGCTTGCGGGCGACCACATTCTGGCCGGGTGTCCACGATTGGTGAGCCTTGCGAATCGATTTGATCCGAAATTTCGCTTTCTCTATCACACGAAGACCGGATCATCACCGATAAAACGGTTGCCTGCCCTCCTCGGTTATCCGCCGTCAAATCATCATTGAACTTGCTGTTGTCGGCGACGAAGACCCAACTTTCTAACGATCACAAGGTTGCGATGTAAAACCAGCTTTGCGCCTGCTGCCTTTGGCATTAGGTTTCTGCCACGGATTTTGCCTACTCCGTCGCCACGCGATGCTATCGATACGGACCCACAACGGATCGAAGAATGAAGAAAAAGCCGGTCCTATTGTTCGTGGTCAACGAGGCCTACTTCTTTGTCTCCCATCGTTTGCCCATCGCGCTTGAGGCCCAACGGCGGGGCTATGACGTTCACGTGGCCGCGCCGGACGACCACGTTTGGGCGCCGTCCGATTATTCTGTCGAAGACCTGGCTCGTCATGGATTGACCTATCATCGAATTCCCATCTCCCGCCGGGGCACCAGCCCGTGGCAGGAATTGCGCACATTCATGGCCATTCTCGGCCTCTATCGGCGCCTGCGGCCGGACATCGTGCATCATTTGACCATAAAGCCGAACCTCTATGGCGGTTTGGCGGCCAGGCTGACGGGCGTTGCCGGCGTGGTCTATGCCATCACTGGATTGGGGCAGATGTTCGTATCTAGCCAGGGGCTCCAGCGCAGTCTCCGCCCATTTGTCCTGGCCTTCATGCGGATCGCCTTCGGCCATGGGAACGCCAAGGTCATCGTGCAAAACAAGAGCGACCAGGAATTTCTGGTCCGCAACCGTGTGGCGGCGATAGAGAACACTGTCTTGATCCAAGGCTCCGGCGTTGATTTGGACCAGTTCACGCCGGTGCCGGAAGGGCCGGGCGATCCGGTCGTCGTACTGCCCTCGCGACTGATCTGGGAAAAAGGCGTACAAGAATTTGCCGATGCGGCGCGGCAGCTTCGCCGCGATGGCGTGCGTGCGCGCTTCGCTCTGGTAGGGAACACGCATCCATCCAACCCGCGTGCGGTGCCCGAGGAGACACTCCGGGCATGGGATGCGGCGGGCGATGTGGAATGGTGGGGCCGGCGCGAGGACATGCCGCAAGTCATGGCTGAAAGCCACATTGTCTGTCTGCCCTCGAAATACGGCGAAGGGGTGCCGAAGGTCCTGCTAGAGGCCGCGGCGGCGGGACGACCCGTGGTGGCGACGGACACGCCTGGCTGCCGGGAAGTGATCGATGATGGGGCGGAGGGCCTATTGGTGCCGCCAGGCGACAGCGCGGCCCTGGCCGAGGCGTTGCGGAAATTGTTGGAAAGCCCTGACCAGCGAAGGGCCAAGGGTGCCGCGGGCCGGCAACGCGCGGCGAGGGAACTGGGCATCGACCAAGTCGTCGCGCGTACCGTGCAGGTATATATTGATCTCGCCGCACCGGTGGCGCAAACCTGAGGTTTTCTTATGTGCGGTCGTAAACGAAAAGTTGGCGGCCGCTCTCGGAGATCGATTCTTGCCGAACAATCCGGCCATGGGATTGCATGGCATCCAACATGGTCTCCGGCGTGTAGCTGGGAAAAATATCATCCCGGAAGCGGAGCATCTTTTGGACCATCGCATCCTGCTTGGGCACGAACTCGATGATCCCCTTTGGTGCCATTTCCATCAACCAGCGGACAATCTCGCCGATCGGTACATTGCGACCTATGGCCAGGTGATGCACAAGGGCGAGGGCCAACAGTGCATCCGCGCCGCGTCGGTCGCCTAGACCCTTTCGCTCAACTTGATTCCAGCCTTGACTTGGGGATGGGTTGGTTGCGTCGAGGAGAAGCGGCAGGAAGGATAGATCCTTTTCCTTCGCGCGGGCAAAGGCCGCCTCCACGGCGCCCTGATCGGCATCAAAGCCGACCACATAGCTGGCGCCGGCTTGCAGGGCCATTTCAGCGAAAGCGCCGTCATTACAGCCCATGTCCCATAGTTGCGCCGGTTTGGCATCCGCCACGAATTTCTTGATCACCGCCTCTTTCCGCGCCGCTTCGTCACCGGAATAGGAAGTGGTTGTCGTATAGTCGGACCAAACTGTTCCGCCCCGCGTGTTCGGGAGCTTGAGGGCAGCGATCCATTTTCTCAGGCTCGCCAACATGAACCGGTAGGCGCTTTTCGGCATGGGCTTCTGACCCGCCTTTTTCGCGGCCTTGCCCTCCCGTCCCGCCACGGCGGCGCGGTGCAGGCGGGCGGATAGGACAACGTGTGTGAAGACCTTCCACGATACTTTGCGGTGGAGCGGCAGCAGTTGATTGACTTCAGGCGTCGGAATGCCTTCCTGGGCGCCGCGATACCAGGCGTTGTGAGGGATGCCGCCATAGGCCCCGAGCAAAAGCGGATTGAGGAACTGTTCGCAATACTGGCTGTAGCCGGCCCAATAGGCGCCGTCGCGGTAGGCGCAAAAGGAGAGATAATCGATAAAGACCGGACGGGCGCCTCTGAACTGGATGTTGTAGGCGCTGGCATCGGACAGGATTACGCCCTTATCGAAGGCCGCAAGCTGAATATCGAGATGGCAAAGCGCGGCCGCCTTCAGGGCGCCGAAGCACCATTCGTAGGGATAGGAGACAAACGGTATACGCGGATGTTCGAGGACGTAGCGGGCACCATCCGCTTCCGCCCCAAGTTCATCGCCGGGAACCACATTGGCGGGCAGAACCAGTCCCTCTTCTGCCAATGTATCCATCACGCCGCTTTCGCGGACAAACTGGAAGTCGGCAGCGGCCGTCTCCATGACAGTGCGAAAAACCCGGCCATCTTTCAAATAGACCCGTCCACCGGGATCGCGGAACGAGCCGGGATCGGCGGTCGGATGGTCAGATGCCATTCAGGCCGCCAATTCCCACGGGGCTGCAGTCAGACTTCGCCCCGTCAATGCATCACTCCCCCTGCTGGTCGGGCGGCGTGGGGGCGGCTTTGTTCCGGAAGAGAAAATCCTTCAGGCGTTGCCAATATACCTTCACAACGACGAGGGCGCCGATTAACCCGCCGATCAAGAGCTGCAGGATCATGCCGGTGGTGCCGGGA
The DNA here is from genome assembly GCA_964344935.1 of uncultured Rhodospirillaceae bacterium. Lineage (GTDB taxonomy): Bacteria > Pseudomonadota > Alphaproteobacteria. The sequence goes on along the minus strand of CAYFPL010000001.1, from coordinate 809,169 downwards.
TCGACATAAGCATGGGCGGGCGATACGAATATCAGCCACGCCAAGGCCGAAGCTTGCAATTGGTGGATAATGCAGCCGTATCGTCTCAATACGATAATCCTTCGTTCATAGTTGCGGAAGTGATGCTGCCATCTCAATACTTACCATTACATGAAAATCCACCGCCACATAGCCGGAATTGCGGCGTCTGAACGTTGCGGTGCTGACTAATCTCTCAGACGTTCGCCACGGCAGATCGGACTGCATCGCAGATCCGATCAATCGTTGTATCGTCAAGATAGGGGTGCATTGGCAGCGACAGAACTTCATGACAGAGCCGTTCGGACACCGGTAATGAGCCAGGGCCGTCGCCGTAGGGCGCATATGCCGGCTGCAGGTGCATGGGCAGGGGATAGTAGATCTGCGTCGGGATGCCCTGCTGGCGCAGGGCCTCGGCCACGGCATCGCGCCGGGGTAGCTTGATGGTGTATTGCGCCCAGACGCTGGCAGTGCCGGCCATCTGTACGGGCGTTTGCACAACATCCTGCAGCAGCTCGGTATACCGCGCGGCGATCTCGCGGCGGCGACGGACCTCGTCTTCGAAGATTGTCAGTTTGGACAACAGCACGGCAGCCTGCAGGGTATCTAGACGAGCGTTCAAGCCCAAGCGTACAATGTCGTATCGGTCCTCGCCCTTGCCGTGGGCACGCAGTGATATGCAGACCGCGGCGAGATCATCATCATCGGTGAAAATGGCGCCGCCGTCGCCATAACAACCCAGCGGCTTGGCAGGGAAAAACGAGGTGGCAGTAGCATCGGCCAGGCAGCCGACGCTACGGTTGTTGTAACTGCCGCCGAAGCTCTGGGCCGCATCGTCGAGCACAAACAGGCCGTGTTCAATGGCAATGGCGTTGACGGATTGATAGGCCGCCGGCTGTCCGAAAAGGTCAACGGCGATGATCACCGCCGGACGCGCCAACCCTGTTTCCGCTGTCCGTCCGATGGCCGCGCGCAGTGCTTCTGGATCGATGTTGAAAGTGTCATCGTCGACATCAACGAACACCGGTGTGGCGCCGCACTGCAAGACCACTTCAGCAGTAGCGGTGAAAGTGAATGCGGGTAGAAAGACCGCATCGCCGGGGCCGATGCCTTTGGCCATCAGAATTGCTAGCAACGCGTCAGTGCCGCTGGAAACACCCATGGCATGGCGGCAGCCAGCGATTTTTGCCAATTCCCCCTCTAATTCCTCGACCTCGGGTCCAAGGATATAGCGGCCATGTTCCAGGACTATGGCAAAGCGCTGGTCCAGATCGTCGCGGATACGGTGCTGCTGCGCCGCCAAATCTACGAAGGGAATGTTCATGGTGACTTTCGATAACCTTTTACTGTTTACTTTGAGCCTAGTTTCAGGAATCGCATGAACCGCTCCTAGACACGTTCACGGCAGGGCATTGATGGCATTCGGGTTTTTTCCGACAGTCTCCCGATCGGATCCAGAAAAAGTCGATGCCTGGCATTGTTCGAATGGTATCGTATTTTTCTAGTAACAGAACTTTGAGGTGGGGGCCAGTGGTTGCGGCCAAGACGTTTGATGTTGTTAGCTTGACGATTGCTTTGCCGGTCGCTCCGCCGCTGAGTTTCTGGCAATCGTAGCCCGTGAAGACTAGGGCCGAGGCTCCGACAAGCGCGACGGCTGGTCGGAGCGAGGGAAGCTTCGGCGGGTTGAGTGCAAGCAGTGGCGGCGGGCAATAGCGCCTTTGTGAGCGCCACGGATGCATCCAGCAGCACTGCACCGCGATGGCTATAAACTAGGCATCGTAGCCCTAAGGGACGAAGTAGCCGGCGAACCGGAGTCCACTGGATAGCTCGGGCTATCTGGCTTGAATCGGCAACACCGGGACGCATGGTTGACTCCGATTGGCGGTATGCGCGGGGAATGCCGTCAAGGAGGTGAATGAACTCGATTGCGGCGGCCGTCGCGAACGCCACATCTCGCGGCGGACCTTGTCGGATCGCCAAATGAGCAAGAGACCGACCCATATCTATGTCGTCTATGAGGCGTATTTCTTAGTTTCGCACCGACTGCCCATCGCGCCTGAGCCCAGCGCCGAGGTTGCGAGGTGCAAATCGCGACGCCAAACGAAAATGTCTGGGCGCTGCAGGACTATTCTGCCGAGCAATTCAAGGATCTCGGATTCACCTGTCACGAGATTCCGATCTCCTGTCGTGGCACCATCCCGCCGCAGTAGTAGGTACCTTTCTCGACCTTCGGCGTCTGTACCGGCGGCGCCAGCTGGATGTCGTGCATCATGCGACGATAGAGCCCAATCTGTACGGCAGCCTGGCAGCGCGCTTGGGGCCGGCGTGCCGCCGACCGTCTATGCAATCAGCGGCCTCGGATAGGTGCTCGTGGCCACCCAGGGCCCCTGTCACTGGCGCGTCCTTCGGCTTTGTTCATGCCGCGTTTTGCCATGCGTCGCCGAAACTCTTGGTTGATCGCGCAGAACGTCTCAGACCGTGAGCTCCTAGTCCGTAATGGTGTTGTCGATATCGCCAACATGGTATTAATTCAAAACTCCGGGATAGATCTCGAACTGTTTTGGCCGATGCCAGAACCCGAAAGGTGTACCGCTGGTTATCCTGCCGTCGCGGCTAAACTGGGAGAAAGTTATTTAGGAGTTTATTGGCACGGCTCGGCGACTATGGGCTGAGGGTATTTCCGCGCGCATTGCCTTGGGCTGCAATACGCACCCCTCAATACCCCGCGCGGTGCCGGAGGAAACATTGCGCGAATGGGACCGGGAGGGCGTGGTCGAATGGTGGGGCTGACGTGGGGAAATGCCGGCCGTTATGGCGCAGTGTCACATCGCCTGCCAACCCTCGAAATACGGCGAAGGTGTGCCGAATGTGCTGTTTGCAGCCGCCGCTACCGGACGGCCGGTCGTGGCGACCGATACACCAGGATGTCAGGAATTGGTAACGGATGGGGTGGAGGGATTGCTGGCGCCTCCGGGGACAGCAAGGCCCTGGACTCGGCTCTGCGACGGTTCATCGAAAGCGATGAGCTGCGCAGGGCAACGGGCCTCGCAGCGAGAAGCAAGGCCGACAAAGACCTTGGAATCGGCCAAATTGTGGCGCGGACTTTGTCGGTCTATGAGATCGGCCTGGGAGCGGATTTTCCGGTCTCCGCCGCGTAAGCCTCTTAGGCATGCGGCTTCAAATGCCAAGCGTCTGCGCGTTTGTTCCTGTCCGGGTTAGCCCGCAGGCGGGCCGGGGGACTGCGCCGGCTTGCCCTGTTTGCCGCCGACCTGCGCGCCACTGCGGTGGTTTGCGACCGCATGGTGGATATTGTGTTTGATGTAGAGGCCTAGACCAACCACCGTCACTGATCCGAGTAGAATCACCTGCGCCGCCGTCGAGGCCGCCACTGCCTCGACGGCGTCAAATCCCAGGAGTCCCAGCGCGAAGACATAGGCGTACTGATACGTACCAACATATGCTGGTGATGAGGGCAACAGGGTCGCCAGAGTCGCCACGGAGGTTAGGAATGCCAAACCGCCAAAGCCAATCTCCACGCCGATTGCCCTGAGAACACACCAGATGGAGATAGCCTCCAGCAGCCAAGCAGCAGCCGACAACAGAAAGACCGGCGCAAGACCGCCGTCGCGAAATACCGCCACGCCCTCCTGGAAATTCGCCATCTTGGCGTGGAACTTCGGCCAACGCTGCAGTTGCGGCAGCGACTGTTTCCGCGCCACAAAAGTCAGCGCGATGGCGATGCCGACGAACAGCGTGCCGGCTGTTAGCAGCAGCAGCCGACCAGCGTCGCTGGCCGGGACGTACATTTGGCCAATCGCCAGCAGCGTTACGACCAACAAACCGTCCATTGTCCGCTCGACGGCGATCGAGGCGAGGGCGGTGGCTCGGGAAAACCCGAACTGTCGGCCGGCGAAATGCGCGCGGTAGAGTTCACCGAGTCGGGCCGGCAGCACGTTATTGACGGCATAACCGACCAACATGACCACGCAGACGCTGCGATAAGGCAGCATCTTCACATCACTTAGAAGCCGCTGCCAGCGTAGAACCCGAACAGCCATGTTGACCGAGAACGCAGTGACCGCGGCGGCCAGCCATCTACTGTCGGCGGCGACAAGTAGCCCGACGACATCGTCGATATTGATGCCTTGGACTACCAGCCACAAAAACACCGATCCGATGGAGATGCCGAGAATAGCCCGCAGCAGTGTCCTTGGGGCATGCAGCGAAATAGGCTCTGTGTCACCCTCTTCGATGTTTATGTTCGACGGTTCCAAGCCGACCATCCTTCGCGGTTCAATGTCGCTGGGAAACAGTGTATAGCAGAGCGATCTTCGAACGTCGCTAGCTACCTGGCGGATCAGCTTTATGTTGCAAGAAAACGGCAAGGCATGGGCGCGAATCACCGCCGGTTTGGTCCTTTTGGCAGCACTTATCGGTACATTTTTTCGCTTTTATGCATTGGACTTCCAAAGCCTTTGGTTAGACGAGATCGCTGCCGTGGGGCCGGCTTTGTTTGCCGAATCGTTTTCGGACGCCTATTGGCATCACATTAACCTGCACCCGACACCGCCGCTGTATTCGCTGTTCCTGATGGCATGGGCCTCGCTGACGGGATTCTCGGAGACGCTCCTGCGACTGCCCTCGGCGATCATCGGATTGGCCACCGTCTTTGTATTCTACATCGGACTAAGGAGAGTTTTCGCGCAGAACATTGCCGCCGTCGGAACCATTCTGATGGCGCTGTCATGGCCGGCTATCTACTACTCCCAGGAAATCCGGGCCTATTCTGCCGTGCTATTGTTTACCACCTGGGCGGCGGTCGTTTGGATTCGCCTGCTCCATGCATTATCGCCTTCGGCCCCCGGCAAAACCGCGGATTGGGTTGAGTTGTTCATCGCCAGCGCGTTTGCCGCCCTGACACACCCGTTTGGATTCATCATCACCGAATTTCAGTGGTTGTACCTGCTTTTGGTCGTCCGAAAGAGCCGAGCTCTGGCGCTCAGGTCGACCCTGTTCGGCTTTGCCCTATTGCTGGCTTACCTTTGCTGGTTCATTCCGAATACGATCGGTATCGCGAAATTGATGGCTGGCGAACAGATTTATTTCGAGCGGCCCGGTCTATGGTTTTTTGTACACATTGGTGCATTTTTGTACCACCATCCGGTGGTGGCTATCTTGACTTGCGTAATACCCCTTGCAATCGGGTCGGTGTCTTATCTTCGGCGTTTTTTTGATACCTTACTGAGCGGAAACCTGTATTCGCCCGCGGTGTATCTTCCATTTATCATACTTGTGCCTTTTCTATTTGCGTTCCTCGTGGCACAAATAAAACCATTCATGTACAGTCGGCATCTCATCGTTTTTTTGCCATTCATTTTTGTATTTATTGCCTATGTGTTGGCGTGTGCTCGCTGGCGTAATCCCTGGCTGCAGCCGCTTCTCGTGTTCATACTTGCCGTGATCGCGTGTTATTGGATCTTTCGTGACTTTTACGAGCCCGACAAGCCTCAAAACCGAGAACTGGCAGCCTTTGCATTGACTGAAATGGACGCGCGCACGTTGCTGGTCGTGCCTTGCGATCCCGAGCCGCGGTTCGAGTGTCGTCTCGGTCCTGGGCGCGCAACGAATCCAAGATGGTCGAAGTACCTTTACTATTTGAACTACAAAACGCTACCGGAATTGCCGACGATACCGCGGACATTCCGGGATGACAAGGAACTGGCCTTGATCCTGGATGAGACTCGCGCACGCGGCACCAGCCGGGTGGTTCTAATCGGCTCCCGAGGCAATATCGGGTCTGTAATGGGCGGATTGCGGCTGTTGGAAAGCATCAATTATCGCTGTGAGAAACGGCGGTTCCACCGCGCATTAGGGGCAATTTGCAGCCAAATTTCAGGCTGAATTGCGTATTTTTTCCCTAAGTAGAAGCATGATTTTTCGATTTTAGACATTCAGCTTGCATTCAATTGGTTGTCTTGTCATACAGACAACCACGCAGGCGTAACGAACTGGGGCAGAGACATGGCAGTAGATATCAAACAGGTGACGGAAGAAGAGCGGAAGCGCTGGCCGACTTCAGTGATCGTCGAGTTGGAGGCGCCCTTCGTTGACGAGCGGGGCTCCATCCAGCCCCTGGTCGATGAGGATATGAAAAGCTGCGTCCTGATTTCCTCGAAAAAAGGAACGATCCGCGCTAACCACTATCACAACACCGATTGGCACTATTGCTATGTCTTGTGCGGGTCCATCGACTACTACCATCGGCCTGTTGGTAGCACTGATGAACCCGAGATGGTGCGTGTCGAGGCGGGGCAGGTATTCTTCACGCCACCGTTGGTCGAACACACCATGATTTTTCCAGAGGATACGGTGTTCCTGACGCTGGGCCGAAACTCCCGCAGCCAGGAAGTCTATGAGGCTGATTTGAAACGCGTCGTTCTCGTCGAAGGGGCATGACACGGGCTCACGAGCACTATTCCAGGCGGCAAACCTGCCGTCTGTGCGGTGGCGATGATCTAGACAAAGTGGTTCGTCTTACCCCGACGCCGCCGGCGAACGCATTCGTCACCGAAGTGGACTTGGCCCGCCAACAAGAAGTTTTCCCGCTGGCACTCTTCTTTTGCCGGGGATGTTCGCACGTGCAGCTTCTCGATGTCGTCGATCCGCATGAGCTGTTCGAGAACTATGTTTACGTCTCCGGTACGTCGCCGGTTTTCGTCAAGCACTTCGAGGACTACGCCGCCGCGATTGTCGCGCGGTTCCGCCCCAGCGCGGATGCCCTGGTTGTCGAAATCGGTTCAAACGACGGCACTTTGCTGAAATTTTTCAAAGTTTCCGGCTTGCGGGTGCTGGGTGTCGATCCGGCAAGAGAGATTGCGGCCAGGGCGACGGAAGGCGGCATCGAGACCTGGCCTGAATTCTTTACACCCGGCTTAGCTGGGCGCATTGAGGCGGAACATGGCAAGGCGTCGATCATTACGGCCAACAACGTGTTCGCCCATGCTGACAACTTGAAATCAGTGGTGGATGGGGTGCGCCGTCTGCTGACCCTTGACGGGGTGTTCGCCTTCGAAGTGTCCTACCTGGTCGATGTCTACGAGAAAACCTTGTTCGACACGATCTATCACGAGCATCTCTCATATCACTCTGTCGGGCCCCTGGCGCATTTCTTTGCGGCTAACGGCATGACGCTGATCGATGCCGAGCGCGTGGACACTCATGGCGGCAGTCTGCGTGCCATCGCTCAGTTGGCTACGGCCGAACGACCGATTGGCGAGTCTGTCGCCGAATTGATGACGCACGAGCGGGAGCTGGGTTTGTATCGGGCCGAAACCTACCAGACCTTTGCTAAGCGGATAGACGACCTGCGGCAAGAATTGACAAAGCTGCTGCGTGAGTTGAAGGGTCAGGGCAAGTCGATTGCCGGCTTCGGCGCACCGGCCAAGGCGACCACTTTGATGTATCATTTCGGCCTCGGCCCGGACATCATCGATTTTATTGTCGATGACAGCCCGCTGAAACAGGGTCTCTTTACGCCGGGACTGCGCATACCCGTGGTGTCGTCGTCCGAATTGCAGGCGCGCATGCCTGACTACTTGTTACTGCTCGCCTGGAATTTCGCCGAACCGATTATGCGAAATAATGCCGAATTTGTCGAAGCCGGCGGAAAATTCATCATTCCCTTGCCTGAAGTGGAAGTACTCCCAGCATGACTAAGGCGTATTTAGATAGCGACATCAAGGAAATCATCGAACGTCTCGGCGACGTCGCGGACGAACTCGCCGGCAAGACGGTGTTACTTACCGGTGGGCGCGGCTTTCTCGGACGGTATTTCCAGGCCGTGATCGAAGGTTTCAATAGGGGCCGGCTGAAAAACAATCCCTGTCAGCTGCTGCTCTTGGACAATCTGATCACTGCGGGGGAGCTGGGCAAGGATCTGCCGTGCTCAGAACATACTACATTCATCGAGCACGACGTCATAAAGCCGTTTCGCTATCGCAAAAAGGTCCACTACGTCGTGCACGCAGCAGGTATCGCCAGTCCATTCTATTATCGCGCCTATCCTCTCAACGCGCTGGACGTTGCGATCCAAGGTACGCGGAATATGCTGGAACTTGCGCGCAGCAAGAACGCCCGTTTCGTATTTTTTTCCTCAAGCGAAATCTACGGCGACCCTGATCCGCGGCATATACCAATTCCGGAAAGCTACCGCGGCAATGTCTCGTCCCAGGGGCCGCGTGCCTGCTACGACGAAAGCAAGCGGGTCGGCGAAACGTTGTGTTACATCTATCATGATTCGTTTGGCGTCTCGGCGAACGTCATCCGTCCGTTCAACGTCTTCGGCCCGGGCATGCAGGCCACCGACTACCGCGTGCTTCCGAACTTTGCGCATCAAATTAAGACCGGTTCTCCGCTTAATATTTATGGCACGGGTCACCAGACGCGCACATTCTGCTACGTGACGGATGCGATTTTCGGGTTCCTTTTGGTTTTCCTGCGCGGTGTTCCGGGCGAGGCCTATAACATCGGCAATCCGCGCCCCGAGCTCTCGGTGCTGGATTTAGCGAAATGCATTGAGTCGGTGTTGGGACGGGATATCGATTATCGCGTCATCGAGCATCCCGATAGCTACCCGGCGGACGAGCCGAACAGGCGCTGTCCCGACATCCGCAAGGCGGAGCTTCAACTAAGCTACCAACCGGCGGTTCCGTTCGACGAAGGGTTGCGGCGGTTTCTCGAATGGACGGATGCCAACTACGCAATCGACTGATAATGCGGGGCGGCCGCGGCCATGGGTGACTGTCGCCTGGGAATGATTGGTGCCGGCCGCTGGGGGCGCAACTTCATTCGCACGATTGACGGGCTGGCGGGGGCAAGGCTGACGCGCATAGCGTCGAGCAACCCCGAGACGGCGGATTTGGCGCCGGCCGGTTGCCGCGTTGATCCTGACTGGCATGCCCTGATCGATGCGGGGGATTTGCACGGGGTCATTATCGCGACGCCCCCGGCCCTGCATGTCGAGATGGCGAGCGCGGCGGTGCGCGCCCGCTTGCCTGTGATGGTGGAAAAACCGCTGGCGCTGGATCTGGAGCAGGCCGAGGCGTTGGGCCAGTTGGTTCGGGACTGCCGCGGTTATGTCCTGGTCGATCACACCCATGTGTTCAGTCCGGCATTCGCCGCACTGAAGTTTGCCGCGAACGAGCTGGGGCCCGTCATGATGATCGACGGCGAGGCCGGCAACATGGGGCCGTATCGCGAGGACGCCACGGTGTTGTGGGATTGGGGCGCCCATGATGTTGCCATGTGCTTGGATCTGTTGCAGGCGATTCCGACAGAAGTGCTGGTGCGGCGGGTCGACATTGGACGGCAGGGCGGCGAGCACGTTGAGATCATTTTGATATTCCCGCGCGGCGTAAGTGCGACGATCAACATCAGCAACATTCGTCAGGACAAGGCGCGTCGCTTTGCCGTGCGATGTCGCGACGGCGAGCTTCTATACGATGACCTGGCCGCGGTGAAGCTGAGTTTGACTTCCTACCGGAGCTCGTCGCCACCGGCGGGCGAGGCCATGCGCTATTCCGACGAGCTGCCCCTTGCTGCGGCGGTGCGTCGGTTCGTCGATGACATCGAGGGCGGGAAGACCGGCGATGCGAGTCTGCAGTTGGGCATCGACGTGGTAGAGGTACTGACGCGCTGTCAAGTAGAGCTGGATCGATCGGGATGACCCGCCTGCTTCTTATCGCCCATCAGACCTTGTCATCGACCCGATTGCTCGGGGCGCTCGCCGTGCTCTGGCTGATCGCAATCTGGAGCAGCGTGCTCTATATGTCGCCCGGAACGGACGACGCGCACTTCATTCTTGAGGCCCTGGGCTTCATAACCCATGGCGACATCGGCTTTCTCTACATCCAGACCTTTCGAGAATTCTTTCTGACGTTTCCGCCATATGCTTTCCTGCACGGCGTATTTTTTTTCGTCTGGGACGGCGTAGGCCTGCCGATCAACTACTTCACCTACAAGACGTTTCATCTGTTTTGCCTAATGGTGCTGATCTTGTTAGCGAGTATGTTTGTTTACCGGGTTCCCGCCGATAGTCGCGCAACCCGTGTATCGCGCACATGTCTGATATTGGTTCTGCTTGCCGTCGCCCCCGTCACCTTGGATATCTTCAACCCTCGACCAGAGACGCTCGGTTTGGCGGCGACCGTTTCGGCCATGTTGTTTTTCGCCTACGGCAACGGCGCGATTGGCTCGAAACCGTGGTGCTATGGATGTGCTGGGTTTTGCGTCGGCCTAGCGGCGGCGACGCACCCGAGTTTTATGATCACGTCCGCCGGCCTAGGACCGGTCGCTCTGCTCCTGGTAATCAGAAACTCCGCGGCCAAGGCAGCTATCGGAGCGCTTGTACTGGGAGCTCTGCCGGTTATCGCCGTTGTGACTTGGTACCTCTATCACTACCCGCTCTCTGTTGAGACCCTTTCGGCCAATGTCGGCGGGCGCGCGCCGACGACATCGTCCTTGGGCGTCAGCGTGTTGGCGGTGCTCGACTATATTCTGTTGCGTCTGCCTTCAGGGGCGCCGCTTGCCACCAGGCTTTACTGGGGCCTGACTTTTTGGACCTTCGGTCTGCTATTGCTGGCCAGTTTGGCGATCCTGGTCAGCGATCTTCTACAGCGCAGCCGGGGACCGTTGGCGCAGTTGCATATCTTGCTTTGGGTCTTCCTCGCCATGAGCTTGGTCAATGTCTTGCTCGCCACTTCGGGGCGTGTGCAAGTTTACGTTGTCGCTTCTTTTGCCGCAGCGCTGTTGGTTGCATCCAGGTATCGGAACCATGGTGAAGCAGACGTCGTTACGGGAGTCGATACCTGATGGTTTGGTTGCCGCGCATTCTTCTGAGCTTCGTCTGCATGGCTGCAGTGCTGTATACGCCGGCTGCCCACACGTACAAGCTCCTCTTCGGGGCGGCACCGCGTTACAACGGCATACTGGTGACGACCGAAGTCCGACAGCGCATTCCCGAGGCCGATATGGTGCTGTTCGGCGATGACAGATTCGTGCCGCCGTTCCTCGACTTGATAACGGAGAAGTATAAGGCCGAAGGACGCCGCCGGCTGCATTGGATTTTCCCAACCATGATGGGCAACATTGCCTCGGAGGAGGCAATGGTACGGGACTTTGTCTGCCTGATCGCCGGAAAACAGAACCAGGCGTTAACGTGGTTGCTAAATCGCGACCGGATCAAATCGTGGGACCGCGCGGGACAGCGCGCCGTTGTGGTCGTCGAGACATTTCGGCGGCAGTTGTTTGTCGAATTTCTGGTTGACGATGTCATCTATGAAGTGCAAGACAGCGTATTCCTGCGCGGCCACATTGGCCGCATTTCCGCAGCGGATGCCGACGGCGATGTCACGGATGTTCTGCTGTCCCCGCCGATCACTCCTTCGGAATGCATCGGCAAACAAGATGGCAGCATGCCGGCTTTGAGACAAAGCTGATGTTTCATATTCTATAGGCTAGGACATTGACCCAATTAAGCGTCGTTATCCCCGCGTACAATGAAGAAGCCACGATTCTGGAAGTGCTCGCCACTGTGCGGCAGCAAAAAATCGAGGGGGTCGAAGTGGAAATCGTCGTTGTCGACGATTGTTCGACGGACCGGACGCGGGAGTTGGTGGAGAGCCGGCCTGATCTTCATGACCACTTTATCAGCTTGCCGAAGAATTTGGGCAAGGGCGGCGCGGTGAAGGCGGGTTTGCGCCAGGCGAAGGGAGAGTTCGTGCTTTTTCAGGATGCCGATCTTGAATATGATCCTGGCGAGTACGCGAATTTGATGGAACCGGTCCTGCGCCACGACGCGGACGTGGTGATGGGCAGCCGATTCATAGCGCCGCTCTACACGCGAGTGCACTATTATTGGCACAAAGTCGGAAATCGACTTCTGACGTTCGTCTTCAACGTCATTAATAACACCACGTTCAGCGATATATACAGTTGCTATCTGCTCTTCCGCCGGAGTTTGCTGGATCCGGAGGAGCTACGCACCTACGGCTGGGAACAGCAGGCGGAAATTCTCTCCAATATATCGAGGCGGGCCAAAGTGATTTACGAGGTGCCGATCAGCTATCATGGCCGCACCTACGACGAAGGGAAGAAGATAAGAGCCCATCACACCATCGCAATCCTGCTTACAATCATACGCAAGGGGGTTTTGCGGCTATCATGAGGCATGCCTTCATGCCATTGAGTGTCGCTGCTCTACTATTATCTGCGGGGTGCGATTCCGAGGATTTCGAGGCGGCGGCCAAACAAGGTGACGCAATAGCGCAGTATCGTTTGGCCGTGCAGCTTGAGGTCAACGACGTAGGCAAAAAAGTTCCCGCACAAGTCGTCAAGTGGTTGCGTCTAGCGGCGCAGCAGGGTCACCCCGATGCGATGTATCGACTGGGCGCGAAACATTCGGTAGGGGACCATGTCGTCAAGGATTACGATCTGGCCATCAAATGGTGGCGTCGAGCCGCAGCCAAGGGTCATGCCGGCGCCCTGACCAAAGTGGAGTTGGTTGAGGAGTTTGAATCTGGGCAAAGGCTAGCCCTTCAAGGTGACATATCAGCTCAGTTTGGCCTTGGCTTCGCCTACCAAGAAGGCTTTGGGGTGCCGAAGAATGAGCAGGCGGCAGCCAAATGGTTTCGGGTCGCCGCCGAGAGCGGCCATGCTACTGCGCAGTTCAATTTGGGAGAGAAGTTCCGGATCGGTATGGGCGTGAAGCAGGATCACCACGCGGCCATTTATTGGTGGCGACGTGCGGCGGTACAGGGACACCGTTCAGCACAGTTCAATCTTGGACTGGCTTACACCAACGGTCTTGGTGTGCCAGCGGATGCCGCCCAAGCAGCGCGTTGGCTCCGGCGAGCCGGTGCAAATGGCAGCGTAAACGCCTGGCTTCTACTGTTGGCTAGGAGTGTCCTGGGTCTCGAATTGCATCATGACTATTTGCCCGCGCATAATTGGGTAACAGTCGACCGGTTCGGTGTCCTAGTTGGCACCCAAGCTGTTCAGCAATGAAGTGGTTGTCGATGTTAAAAGCCGGAGCATGGCGGCTGCAGCCGGCCGTGGGCAGTTGAATGACTTCAAACCTTGAATGTAGAGGTGTCGCGTCTGGCGATTTGCCCCGGGAAACGGACTCCGGTTTAGAAGTGTCCGTAGTTATGCCATGCCTGAACGAGGCGGAGACCATCGCTACTTGCATCGAAAAGGCTGCGGCGGCCTTGCGGCAACACGGCCTGCATGGCGAAATTGTGGTCGGAGACAACGGTAGCGACGATGGCAGCATCGAACTGGCCGAGGCTCTCGGCGCGCGCGTCGCCCACGTCTCTGACCGCGGTTACGGAGCGGCGATCATCGGCGCGATAGAGGCTTCCAGAGGCAGGTTGATCGTATTTGCCGATGCCGATGACAGCTATGACTTCGGCGAGCTGCCGAAGTTTGTCGATCAATTGCGAAATGGCTACGACTTGGTCATGGGCTGTCGTTTGCCCACTGGCGGCGGACGCATTATGCCGAACGCCATGCCATGGAAGCATCGCTGGCTCGGAACACCTGTGCTTACGGCGGTCAGCCGCTTGTTCTTCAAGACAAAGATCAGCGACATCAACGCCGGGATGCGGGGCCTTACCCGTGCGGCTTTTGATGCCATGGATTTGCGAACCACAGGCATGGAGTTCGCCAGTGAGATGATCATCAAGGCCACGATGATGAACATGCGCTGCTGCGAGGTGCCGATCACCCTATATCCCGATGGCCGCTCCCGTCCGCCGCATCTGCGGTCTTGGCGAGACGGCTGGCGTCATTTGCGGTTTATGCTTTTGTTCAGTCCCCGGTGGCTGTTTGTCGTGCCTGGCGCGACCCTGTTCCTTATAGGTTTGACAGTGCACGGGCTTTTGCTGCCTGGTCGTCTACACATCGGTTCAGTCAGTTTTGACATCAATACGCAATTGGTGTCGGCGTTGGCGATGCTGCTCGGGTTTCAATCGATTTCTTTGGGTGTTTTCGCTAAATCGTTCGCCGTTTCGGAAGGCCTCATGCCGGCCGGATCCAAGCTCGATCGGATTGGCCGGCTATTGCGTCTCGAAGTGGGGGTTCTGGTTGGCATCGCAATTGTCGCGGTCGGGGCCGGGCTATTGTTGTGGGCCGTGTTAATCTGGGCGGAAAAGGGATTCGGGCCGTTGGCCAACCTCGACGTGGGCCGGATTGTGATCGCTTCCGTCACAATCGTCATTCTGGGCTTTCAAATCATTTCGGCCAGCTTTTTCCTGGGCGTGCTGAATCTCAAGCGGCGGCGTACTAAGGGCAGAAGCAACCAATCTTCCGAATCCAAGAAAGCGGTGGCCGACGACTGAACGGACCCAAGAAACCAGATTCATTTCGTGGCGGCATTTTCTCTGAATAGCTCTTTCGAAGCCGGCCTCATGTGCCCTGCAAAAGCATTCGCGCTTGTGGCCTTCTGCCGAGGTCCGTGCCGTCGCACAATCGGAGCAGACCTGCCAGGGCGATACGATCCTTGATTGTGGCTCGCGGAACCATCGCCCCTCAACGGAACCCTTTGCGACCAGCCGCTTCAGCTGGTGAGGCCCGAAGCTTCAATTCGTGCGACGGAGTCCGAATTGCGACGAGACCAGCCGGGCTGCAAGACTCATCCGTGATGCGATTCCAGGTACCATCGCTAATGCGCGCAGCGAACCAAGTGACCGCGAAGTCACGTCGTATCCCAGGCGTTGCGAAGCGCTGCCTGTGATGTTCTCGATCAGCGTTACCTGCTCTGGCTTCAGGCCCTCCACCCATCTGAAGAGCGGTTTGGTACTGACTCCGTCGTAGCGCTCCGCTTTGTCGTTTGTCGCTCCACCTTGGAGATTGCGCAATTGTTCATGCAGAACCTGTCTATCCAATCGAGCTCCCACTGCAAACTCAAAAATCTCGTACAGGGTCTCTACCGGTTTCTGGATAAGGTCCTCACATTTACAAGGTCTTTGTGTTGCCAGCATGGGCCTTGGAAAACGCGATGGATTTGCTGGAAAAATGGTTCTCGTAAAGACAGGCGGTGCTGATATTTCTTAGGATGGTCTCTGCGTCATCAGCCCCGGAACCCATCCTTTGTATCTGCGAGTATATCGTCGAACGGGGGTCTCTTATAATGATGACAAGCTTTGCTTTCGGAAAACTGCGAGCGATGTCCCCCCAACATTCATCGTCATTCGATTTTATCTGCCAAGCATTAATGCCGCCTTCGTCTTTGCTGGATTCTCCGCTTGCCAAATAGGCTACCGGATAGGCTCGCAACAGTGAGCCGACGTCTTCATTCCGGATCGCTGCATCGATTTTCTGCTGCAACTGATCCGCGAAACCAGCGCCATAGCGCGTCCTAACGTCCGTCCACCTGAACCACTCGTAGGTCTGAAAAACCAAAGCCAGCATTTTTCTGTCGATGCGGTGGCGATAGCGCCAGAAATAGCGGTAGAAATTGACCGTCTTGCCGACGCTGAGGATGCTTGGATGAAATTTCATCATGCGATGCAGCATCGCCGTGCCGCTGCGCGCCGGACCTACGACAAATACGAGGTTGTCCAGCACATCTTCGGGAAGTGGGTCGCCGAAGCCTGGGAAATCTGGGTTCACTTCTTGCGGACGACTGATCATTTGACTGCGTATTACCACTCTCAATCATGCCTGCCAAGGGCGACGGCACGAATTGTACCTGTTGCCCAGCGACGGCCGAATCGAAACTTTCGCTCAAAATGCCGCAAACCGTGGCTAGGTCGCAAACTAAAACATATCCCCTGCGTCAGGTCATGAATCCAATGGCGGATGCCGCACCGCCACTTGACGTCGTAGGGCGTTCCGGCAACAACTCAGGCAGTGAGATTCAATCCCACTTTCCGAGGATCCGCATATCGCATTGACATCTATCGGCCAAGTTATAGACTGCGGACAACGAGGCCGGTTGTTATCACCCGGCCTGCGGCAGCATGGCGAAATTTCTGGTCCTCTGTTTGTCATTGCGCTTTAATGCAAACTTCTGAATTTTTTGCGCTTGATGAGCCAAAATTGGGTGATGAAGCGAGCGCATGGTTCCATACTTACAGTTCGTTTAAGATCTAATTCATGATGTCCCTAACGGCTGCGGCTCAGGTTCCGGCCAAGTTGGCCGCTGTTCGTTGCTTTGCGACTATCAGCGTTAGTTTTGGCGCAACGGAGTGGTCCCGGTATTCCAAGTCGGCCGTGTTGTCGGCGTAAAGTGCTCGAAATGTTTAGACCATAGTTACAACAGGCAATCGCATCCCGAATGGTAATACTGGAGGAAGAAAAGGTCGGCAGGGCAATTCGCGTGCACCGAGCCTGTGTCATATGCGAACAGACACGGGCAGAGCCGCTCTTTGCGTTTACCTACGATTTTCTGCGCGACGTTCGCGGTGTGCCGGATGAGGTCCTGAAGCAACGCGGATGGCACAAGGACTTTACTTCGACCATCGTAAAATGCACCGATTGTGGTTGCATCTACGTACGCGACGCACTGTTGCCCGATCCCGCGTTCCATTTGGAGATGGCTCATCGCGACGAAACGGCGGCCCTTGCTAGCGCCGTAACAGTGCAACGCGACCGAGACACGCAACCGAATTACTTTGAACGAGATCAAGAGAATTGGATCGTTAGAAGCTTACTGCTACTGGCTACATCAGAGACGAAAACGCCTCTCAATTTCCTCGATTACGGAGCTGGTAGCGGCACAGTATCAGCAACGGCTCGTGCTTTCGGTGTGGGCAAAGTCACGGCTTACGACCCTTTCTTCCCGGCTTATGTACAGAAGCAATATGACCAAACAAGACATGCCGGAATAAACTGCATTTCTGATCCTTCGGCCCTTAATCAATTCGGGCCATATCACGCCGTTGTTTTCCAATCAGCTATCGAACACGTGATGGATCCCAAGCTTGAATTGAAGCGGATTTATCAGTTGATGTCTTCGGGAGGCTATTTGTATGTCAACAATCCCGTCATGCCGCTGGAGAATGAACTGGCGAAGTTAATGGCGGCGACGAAAATCACAAAGAAAGACAAGATAAATTATTATCACCCGTTCCACGTCAATTATTTCTCTGCCCGCGAATTCCAGGGTCTGTTGACGGACCTTGGCTTCGAAATCACGAACATCTGTTTTTATGCGCCATATCCATGGAGAACAGGGTTGCGAAAACGATCATTTCTGCAAGCTGTGAAGTCAATGGTACGTACAACCCAGAACGCGCTACGTCTGCCGTATGACCGGCACGTATTCATTTCACGTAAGCCTTAGATAACCAAGAATGACCGAGAAGATGCTTTCGGATGATCGGCACCACACCTTGTCTGTTGCTCGGAATCGATTTTGCCCCACATTGCCCTCGGCAAGCGCATACCATCGGGATCACCAATCCCGGCAACGCCACGTCAACAAGTGTTGCTACGGCCCGAAATTCGATCACGGCCAATTCCGATTTCGGGGCCGGTCGATGGGTGGCTCTGTCGAAATTGACTTCGGTCCTGTCAGGCTCCAGAACATTGGTATGATCGCCAATATTTCATGAAGACGCGATCAGACCTCCATGATATAGCCACTCGTCATGGCCACGATTCATGACTAAAGATAGCGATCTGTAATATGACATTGAAAGGTTGGGTGTTTCGGCGTGGTTTGCATGTGCTCGCGGCGCTTGGCGTGCATTGGCCGCTCACCTTCCTTTTGGTGCGCAGTTTGCAAGAGGTTCGCGCCGATGGAACAGTCACATCGGTGCAGCGTCAGCGGGATGACGACAGGATCACGGTTTTAGCTCTAACAGCCGAGCGCTTCCGAGGCGATTTGGAGACCTTGGTCAGGACCGGAAAATTCCGTGTGCTGCTAGGTGATTTTGCCTGGCAAACCAGGTTCATGACTGCATTCTATCCAGGTGAGATGGATTTTTTCGACTACTACAACCCGCAGCCCGGCTCTTCATTACAGGAATGTCAAACAAGACTACGACAATTTCTCGGCAGCCTCCTTGCGCAACTGTATCGGCATATGAAGATTGACGCAGTGATAGGCGCCGCGACCCATTACCAGTTCGACTACGACTGGGGTGTGGCATCAACGCAGATCGGGATCCCTTATATTGTGTTTCATCGCGAGTGCTATCTCGCTTCACCCAATCTATATCGGCAATTCCGTGATCGTTGGACGAAAATGGGCCGTTTCAAGGGGTCTCACATCGTCGTCTACGACGAGAATACGCGAACATGCTTGATCGATTCCGGCTTCGCGAGTCCGGACGAGGTTTTGACGCTCGGCTGCCTTCGTATGGACGATTTCGTCCGGTCGGTGATCCCCTTCCGGCCGACAACTCCAAAACCACGCAAGAAAGTCACGCTTTTTTCGTTCAATCATGGTGCAGGTACGACTCACCTAAAATGGGCGACTAAGACGGACCCCGGTTTTGAACGTCTGTTTGAAGAGGTCCATGTTGCCTTCGCGACGCTTGCCAAAAGGCGCACGGATGTCGATTTCGTGATTAAGCCGAAATGGGGGGGCAACTGGCTCGAAAATATCGACTCCGTCTTGGCCCGCCATGACATTGACGCATCAAGCGTCGGCAACCTGGAAATCCTACCTGACGTAAACGTTCATGATCTTATCGAAGAAAGCGACGTCCTTTGTGGAGGTATCAATTCGAATACAATGCTCGAAGCCGGAGTGGCCGGAAAAGCGTTTGTTATCCCCTACTTCGCCGAAGCCACAGGCAGTTACAACGGTTTCGTCAAGATAACCGAGAGCTTCCATTTGTTCGATGTTGCCGCCTCTGCCGCGGAGTTCGTTGATATGATAGAAATGCGCCTCGAATCGCCCGAGATCGATGAAGACTGTTTGCAGGGTCGCTATGAGTTGTTCAATCGCTGGGTATCCGACGTGGAGGGAAAAGCCACGGAGAAATATGTCGCGGCGCTGTCTCAAATCGTCGGGCAAAGTAGGAAGCCTGCTTCGGAGGACGCTTTGAAAGGCCGCGCATTCGGCGGCAACCGCATCACAAGAGACGCCAACCTCCAGCTACTGGAAACTAGCGCTGATAGACCGACACTCAAGGCTACTGAGCAATAGCTTCGTCAGTCCTCACGGTCACCAAGCATCGGAGCATGAAGATGTCTAATTTCAAAGTCTTGTTCATTTATCCAAACCAGCGCGCCGAATCGATCATTCCGCCATCGATCGCCATATTCTCACAACTCCTGAAAGAGCGAGGGATTCAAGTAGGGCTGTTTGACTCGACCCATTATGATTTGGATGCTGACGACTATATTTCGGTGCCCGGTGTGAGCGCAAAAGACGACAGTAAAGGCATCGTACACAATCTTATGGTTCGCCCTTATGAGTCTCGCGTAGACAAGCTTGAGAAGCATGTCAGCGCAGTGGAAGGCCTGCACCGCAAGGTTGAAGATTTCAGCCCCGATCTAATTGCGGTGACGGTAACGGAGAGCACTTTTCTTCTGGCGGTAAGCTTGCTCAAGAGCATCGAGCAATTCGATATTCCAAATGTCATCGGTGGTGTGTTTCCGACTTTCGCGCCGCAACGGGCTATCGGATTTCCTGAAGTCAGCATGATTTGTGTTGGAGAAGGTGAGAATGCGATCGTCGATCTCTGCGAAAAGATGCGGCACGGCCAAGACTATTCGAAAGTGACGAACCTTTGGGTCAAAAGAAAAGATGGCAGCATTGTCAAGAATGGCATTACCAGGCCGGTGAACGTCGATGAAATCCCGCGTCCTGACTTCGAGCTCTTCGACGAGGAGCGAATGTTCCGTCCGATGTACGGTACGATGTTCAAGATGTTGCCAATTGAAACCCACAGGGGCTGTCCTTATCAGTGTACGTTCTGCAATTCCCCGGCACAGAACGATCTTTACGGCTCGATGACCAATTCAGCCTTTTTTCGCAAGCGCGACCTCGATCTTGTTCGCGATGAGTTGTTGTATGTGAAAAACGTTATAGGCGTGGAGTACATCTACTTCTGGGCGGACACATTTTTTGCCTGGTCGAACAAGGAATTCGACCAGTTTTGTGAGATCTATGCCGACGTCAAATTACCGTTCTGGTGTCAGACTCGTGTCGAGACGGTGACTGAAGAGAAGATAAACAAATTGAAGGACGTAGGACTTCATTTCATGACCTTTGGCATGGAGCATGGAAACGAGAAGTTCCGTGCCGACGTGATCAAACGCAAGTATCCCAATGAGGCAGCGGTCGAAGCGCTTAAAATTCCTGCCGCGTTGGATGTTCCATTCGCCATAAACAACATCATCGGATTTCCCGGAGAAACCCATGAGTTGGCCATGGATACAGTGGAACTGAACCGCCAGTTTGCCTCGCAGCAGATGAGTTGCTCTATTTTGCAGCCATACAGTGGAACCGCCTTGCGAAAGGTCTGTGAGGACGCGGGTTACCTGGATCCAGATGCATTGTGTCCGGCAAATTCAGAGGACACGATAATGAACATGCCTCAGTTTACCAGCGAGGAGCTGCGTGGATTGCGCCGCACCTTCGCAATGTACGTGAAGTTTCCCAAAGATCGTTGGAACGAGATTGCCCTTGCCGAGCAGCTGACGCCGGAAGGCGATGCCGTTTGGGAAAAGCTCAGCCAGGAATATCAAGAGACCTTCTTTGCCTCGACCAACCCAGACATCACCGAACAAGGAAACCCCGATCCGCAGTCGACGCAGCTGCTGGGCAGTCAGGTGTAAAGCGCGCCTCTGAACAAAAGAGGGCCCGCCACGTGCCGAAATGGTTCTAGCGCAGTATAAGTCTTTGGCCGAGTTTTGATGTCGCTAATACCTAAATGGACAGTGCCGTTGCCTCGGCGAGTGAAAGGAAGGCGTCGATAGCCATGTATAAGGTTAAGATACACGGTGCCGGCTCGATCGGAAATCATTTGGCCAATGCTAGCCGCAGATTGGGCTGGTCGGTGGATGTTTGCGACATCGATGCCGCGGCCTTGTCGCGCATGAAGGACAGCATCTACCCTGGACGCTATGGCGGATGGGATGAGCAGATCAGATTGTTCAGGTCAGATGAGGTGCCCCGCGGCGCGTACGATATGATCTTTGTGGGCACGCCGCCAGATACGCATTTGCAGGTCGCGCTGGAAGCAATCAAGGAAGAGCCGCGTATTCTCCTGATCGAAAAACCGTTATGTCCGCCAGGCTTGGATGATGCCCAGCGACTAGCCGATGCCGTTGCCGATAGCGGCGTGAAGGCCTTTGTCGGATACGATCACGTTATTGGCGTGGCAATTGAGAAAGTCACCGAACTGATCCAATCTGGTCAATTCGGTGCAGTCGATACGATCGATGTAGAATTCCGCGAGCGTTGGGACGGGATTTTTGCGGCGCATCCTTGGCTCGATGGACCCAAAGAAAGCTATCTCGGCTTTTGGTCTCGTGGCGGCGGCGCGATCGGGGAACATTCGCATGCGATCAACCTTTGGCAGCATCTTGCGCATACTGTTGGTGCCGGGCGTGTTGTCCAAGTGAGCGCCATGGCAGACTACATATCTGAAGATGGGGCATCATACGACAAGATCGGCGCACTTAACCTGCGTACGGAATTGGGGCTTGTCGGCCGTGTGGTGCAAGACGTGGTGACTTTTCCGCATAACAAGTCAGGTCGAGTACAGGGCGACAACGGCCATATCGAATGGTGGTTTGGACGCACGCCTGGACAGGATGAAGTCGGTTGGCGGATTGCAGATGAAGCAGATGCGTTCGTCGCCGAGAAGACGCGACCCGACGATTTCATTAGAGAATTATCACATGTTGAAGAATTCGTGGATGGGAGGCACGGCGAATCGCCGATCGCACTTGATCGCGGCCTAGAGACGGCTCTGGTTATTGCCGCCGCGCATGAAGCCGCACGAAATAATCGCGTTGTGTCTATTGACTACGAACGCGGCTATTCAAGAGATGCGTTGCGATAGTCGACTAGACAAAGAAGGGGTGAGGCAGATGGCTGGTGACTCGTGGGACTTCAAAGATCTGTTCGTCTTTGACATGGCGAACAATCATCAAGGTGATGTGGAGCACGGCCTCAAAGTCGTGAGGGGCGTTGCCGAGGCTGCCAAACGTCACGGCGTAAGGGGGGCGATCAAATTTCAATACCGGCAGTTGGACAGCTTTATCCACGGTAGTCACAAGGGCAAAAGCGACAACAAACACATCGGGCGATTTTTGTCGACTCGTCTAACGCGCGATCAATATCAGGTGCTTCTTGACGAAGTTCGCGCGCAGGGCCTTTTGGCGATGTGCACGCCATTTGACGAGGAATCGGTTGATATCATCGTCGATTCTGGATTTGACCTGATTAAAGTCGCAAGTTGCTCGGCCACGGACTGGCCGCTTCTTGAGGAGGTTGCCCGTTCCGGCATGCCCACTGTCGTGTCGACAGGCGGTCTGACCCTAGCCGACATCGACGGTGTGGTCGCCTTCCTCGAACATCGCGGGTCGGAATTCGCCATCATGCATTGCGTGTCGATCTATCCCATCCCGGACGAGCATTTTCAACTTAATCAGATCGACACTTTGCGCCGGCGTTACCCCAACCGAACTATCGGCTGGTCAACGCATGAAGATCCGAATGATACTGTGCCGGTGGCGATAGCCGTTGCCAAAGGCGCTCAGTTGTTCGAGCGTCACGTGGGCGTCGAGACTGATGAAATCAAACTGAATGCCTATTCATCTACGCCGGAACAACTGGATATTTGGCTATCGTCCTACCGGAAGGCAGTCGAGTTATGTGGAGCCGCCGAGCGCCCGGAACCGGCAAAAGTCGAAACAGAATCGATCCTTTCGCTGAGGCGCGGTGTCTTCGCGAGGGAACTGATCCGCGCCGGCACGGAACTGACTCTGGAGAATACTTACTTTGCGATGCCCTGTTCAGATGACCAGCTGAACAGTTCCGACTGGACAAATGGGATCGTTGCTGAGACTGACTTGGATGTTGATGTCCCGGTGGTGCGGTCGGCCATTAACGTCCCTGATAATCCGAGTTACATGATCATTAAGCGATCGATTCATGAAGTTAAGGCGCTGCTCAATGAGGCCAAGATACCGCTTAACAGCGATTTCAAGGTCGAATACTCGCATCATTACGGCGTCGAGAATTTTCGTGAAACCGGCGCCGTTCTCATAGAATGTGTGAACCGCGAATACTGCAAAAAACTGATCGTGCAGTTGCCTGGACAGAAGCATCCACCGCATTTCCATACCTTGAAAGAGGAGACGTTTCAGGTATTGCATGGCGTCCTGCATGCATCGGTCGAGGGCCAAATGCATACGCTGTATCCCGGTCAAGTCCTTCTCGTTCAGTCAGGCGTATGGCATAGTTTCTGGACTGACACCGGGGTAATCTTCGAAGAAATCTCGACGACGGACCACAACAACGACAGCACCTACAGGGATCCGGCCATCAACAATTTGGCACGATCGGAACGCAAGACGGTTGTCGATCATTGGGGTCGATTTCAGGTTCAAATACCCGGTTCCAATTCTGTCCGCGCGGCTGAATGATCACGCACATCGCCTTCGATTTCGACGGTACGCTGCTACAATCGAATTCAATCAAGCGAAACGCGTATTTTGGGGCGGCATCGTTGATTCAGTGTCCCACTTCGGTTGTTGAGGCAATTCTCAAGACAAATCACGGCGATCGCCGAGCCGTCCTGGATGAAATCGTCCAGTGGAGGAAGAGGAATGGTGCATTGCCGTCCGAGCTAGGGCCGGCGGCGTGGACAGAAAGGCTTGTCGATACCTATAGCCGGATTTGCCGTGCTGAGATCATTGCCTGTGCCGAAGTCTATGGAGCGACGGATACGCTGCGAAAGCTGAACGCACAAGACTATCGGCTTTTCGTGAATTCATCGACGCCGCTGAAACATTTGGAAGATGTCATTGAGGCTCGCGGCATGGCCGACCTATTTGCCTCATTGTATGGCCGGCCTTCCGACAAGATCAGTAACCTACGCACGATCATAGCGTCTGAGAAGATTGATCCGACCAATCTGCTCTGCGTCGGAGATGGGTCCGATGATCGTTCAAGTGCCGTCGCGGTGGGTTGCTCCTTTGTCGGAGTGGTCGCTGGCGATGCCCCTGGACCAAGGCCGTTCCGCAGCCCGCCGACCCGTCAAATTTCAGATCTCCGCCACCTGCCGAACGAAATTGCGAAAGTAAATGCCGATATCGCGATACGAGATCGCGTCTGAACGATGATAGATAGACGAACCGTACTGGCCGTTGTGCCCGCTAGAGGCGGTAGCAAGGGTGTCCCCCTTAAGAACATCCAGCCCGTAAGCGGCGTCCCCTTGATTGCTTTGGTCGGGCCGATCGTGGCGCAGGTGCCGATGATTGATCGAGCCGTTGTCTCGACCGATCACGAGGAAATTGCCCAACTCGCTCAGGAGGCGGGGATCGCGGCGCCGTTTCGACGCCCTCCTGAAATTTCAGGCGATAGGATCGGTGACTACGACGTCTTGACCCATGCGCTCGCGGAAATGGAGCGAATTGACAAGGTCAATTACGATATCGTCGTGATGCTGCAGCCAACGTCGCCACTGCGGCGACCCGAGCATGTCGTCGAAACTATCCGTCGCGTTGGCGTTGACGGTTACGATGCTGCTTGGACCGTTTCAGAAACCGACTCAAAGGCGCATCCCCTGAAGCAGTTAGTTATCCGGGAAGGAGCCATCGACTATTATGACGCGACAGGCAAAGACGTCGTCGCACGACAACAACTCAGCACACTGTATCACCGCAATGGCGCTGCCTATGCGATCTCGCGGGATTGCTTGCTCCAGCAACATAAAATCATGGGAGACAGGACCGCGGCCGTGGTAACGCACGGGCCTATGGTCAGCATCGATACACTTTGGGATTTCAAACTCGTTGAATTCATTTTGGATCAACGATCGAAAGACGAGATCTGAGGATCACCCTCCGGCTTTCAAGGCCGGGAATACTGCGGCACCAGTTTCTCGCGGAGGTGAAGAAATATCACTTCGGCCCGTCATGGAGGCTAGTACAAAGCGGCGGCGACCGGAGTCGATCACCATTGCGCGGCCTCGAAAGAGATGGACAATTTGACGTCCGTAGTCGCAGAAAAATCGATCGCGGGTCCGACGATGCCGACTGAAATTCTTGCGAGCCTTGCCGGCAATTCGACTACAGCATGACGATGACTGCGATGTCGTCGACGCTACTACTGAAAGATCTTAGGTCATGACCATCGAGGAATCACTACGGGACGAAACCAGCGTCAATCCTGAATGGGAGAACAACATCTATCGCTTGAAGCAGCAGGTGAATCGTTACCCATTCGACATAGTTGTGTCCTTCATGTCTCGTAATTTCGGCCACCTTGATGCTGCACAAAGAGCCGATATTAAAGTGCTCGAAATCGGCTGCGGTACCGGGAACAACGTCTGGTACTTGGCGCGAGAGGGGTATGATGTTTCGGCGATAGAGGGTTCTCAGACGGCTGTAAGACTCGGGCAGGCCATGCTCGGAAAAGAGGGGCTGGAAGCCCGTATCGAAGTCGGTGATTTCGCCCAGCTTTCCTGGCCGGACAACACCTTTGATGCGGTTATCGACCGCTGTGCCGTTACCCACAACCGCTTGGAGCACATCAAACGCAGCCTGAACGAGATCAAGCGCGTATTAAAACCTCAGGGCGTTTTTCTTTCGCAGATGTTCAGCGCGCACGACACCTGTCGTTTTGACGGCCGGGAACTTGGTGATGGCGCGTTTACTGAATTCGATACCGGGCCTTTCAAAAATATGGGGGTGGCTTATTTCGCCAATCGGAACGATCTGAAGCATCTAATGGAGAGCCGATTCAAGGTGGTGTCTCTCGGCCTTCATCTGATCAAGGATGAAACCGAAGGAGAGGAAAGGGCCTTTTGGCACATCGAATGCGAAAATGTAGGCGATGACATCTTGGCAGAGAAGATCGCACGGGGTCTGATCCTGTGCGGGACCTATCGGTCCGGCACGACTTTGCTGCAGAAGATGGTGGATGCCCATCCGCAATGCGAAGTCGTCATGCAACCGTGCCTGCCGTTCTTCAAGACGTTGCAGGGCCTCAAGATGGGGGGCGGATTCACTGACATTGGCGAGCAGCCATTGGGCATCGGCGAGGACGAGGCTGCGACCGGCGCGAGTGAAGGCTATTTTGACGCTGCATTCGACGCTGACCGGATCGACGCGTTGGTCAGCGGCATTGGCGAGGCGCTATCCGGTCATAGGAAAGAGGGCGACGACGTACCCGCGGCGGCCTTCGTCGAGAGCCTGCGACGAGAATTGCAGCCCGGTTCCGCTGTATCGGTTCTGTCCGACATAACGGATGCCGTGCAGGAATATCGAAGCAGTACGGCATGCAGATATTCCGGGTTCAAAGAGCTGTATATCGACGAATACCTTGAAGGTATCATCCGACTCTCGCCGCGAGACTTTCGAATCCTTCACCTGATCCGGGATCCGCGCGCCATTGTTGCTTCGCGGAATTTCGGCGCCTACCGAAATGAAGGCGATGCGCCAACCGATCACCCTCTGTTGCTGATTATCAAGATGTGGCGAACGTCAGTGAGGTGCCGCACGGACCTGGCAAAACGTTTTCCGCGCGCTTTTCTGCCCCTCAAGTATGAAGATCTCGTGAGGGATCGGGCCCAAACGGCACGCGACATCTGCGACTTCCTCGCCTTGGACGACTACTCCGCGAT
The DNA here is from genome assembly GCA_964344935.1 of uncultured Rhodospirillaceae bacterium. Classification (GTDB taxonomy): domain Bacteria; phylum Pseudomonadota; class Alphaproteobacteria. The sequence goes on along the minus strand of CAYFPL010000001.1, from coordinate 782,332 downwards.
GCTGGACGATGCCAGCTTGCGGTCGGAGAACGGAACCGGATGGCGACCGAATACCAGCTTTGGGGACGATCATGACCCAAGCAAATTGCTGGATAAGTGGAACGAACTGCTACCGCAAGAAACCATTGGCGCAGTGGAATTTCTGTGTCGGAAAGAAATGGCTGCCATGGGCTATCCATGCACCCTGTCCGAGAGCGAGCAGATGGCCTGTTTCGATGCGTATCGCGAGGATGTGACCACTCTTCTGCCATGGACACGCATTCCGGGTCTGTTGCTTGATGATGTGGAGAAATCCCGAGAAATCGCGCGCAACTCCGGGAACGAGGCGTAACGGCGAATAGCCGTGCCGAGGCTTGGCAGGCGACGAGTGACAGCAAAGGCGAGACGGCCCTAAGTGCAAGCGACCGCACCATTCCCTGTGTACAGCGATATCTCGTGCGTCAACCGGGACAATTTGGACGACTGGATCACAAAGCATAGTTGGCCGGTGAGTGAACCGGCGTTCCATCAGTTGGCGGCGTCGGCCTATGCCAAATATGCCGAGGTGGTACCCGCGCTGCCAACGCCGTGGAACGATTTGGTCCTAGCCGACGTCCATTTCATTCAATTTGTCGTGCAGATTCTGCATGGCAGGATGGTGCAAGAACACTGTGCTAGCGAGGGGATAAGCCTAATTGCCGGCAACGAGGGGCAATCCCTTTTTCCCCCGGATTTCCATGCATTGGCAGAGAGCTTTTCTCTGCAGTTGGCGCAACGCAATCGAATTCCCGCGATGTTGTTGGGGATCCGTCGGCGGTTGCTGCACAATCGTCACCTATCGCGGTTCGCCAGGCTACGTGGTCTCGGCCATAGCAAGGTGTGGAGCTTGGGGTCGGAGACGGAACTGAAGGGTATCTATAGGTCGCAACGCAAATATAATTGCGCCTTCCCAAAGCCGAACGAACTCCTTGTCCAAGGCGCTTTCACCGAGCCGGGGCAATGGCTATCGGTCGAGGCCATCCTGGCCGACGTCCTTGGTGCGGCCATCGAGTCCGCCGGCCTCAGGGGCCCCGTAAATGAATTGGCCGCCGACCTACTGGCCACATGGCACCGCCGGTTGCTTTCGCTATATCCGTTGTATCAATCGGTCCTGAGGCGAAAAGACCTGCCGGAGACGATTCTTCTGGGCAATGCATCGAACCCGCTGCTTCGCACGATCTGTCTGGCGGCGCGGTGGCGCGGCGCGAAGACCGTAACGTTTCAGCACGGTCACAACCTGGGATTCACTGATGCGGACATAATCTGCTTCAACGACTATGCCGTGTGCGACGAGTTCGTTTGCGCTACGACGGCGCAAATTCCCCATGCCCGCCGGCGCGCGGGCCTTTCCTCGTTGAGTAGCGAACGCACAATCCGTTTCGCCGCGCTTGAGACAGACGCGTACAGCGTTCATCGCGAGGCTTACAAGAACAGACCGAAGCTTCCTAGCCCGTCGAAGCGAATAATGCTTGTCGGCGCGCCCTTGACGGCAAACCGAAGTACGACCGGGATCGGAGATTCCTATTACAACTGGCTACGGATGGATATCCTGATCGCCAGGGCGCTAAGGTCTTCTGGATTTTTCGTTCAGTACAAAGCGCATCCTTCATCCGAAGCCATGGCAATAGAATTGATTGGCCCGGAAGTCGACGAAGTGCCGACGGCCGCTTTCGAAGACTGCTGCGCGAACGCTGATGCGTTTGTGTTCGGTACGCCGCTAACAACCACCTTCGGAATCGCCTTGTGCACAGACACGCCGATCGTCATGATCGATCCGCAAGGGCGGAATTGGAACCCTGATATCTTGTCCCTCTTGCAGAGGCGCTGCGCCTTCGTACCGGCCGAGTTCGACGGCGCGAACCGAATTACCTTCGATCCTGAGGCCGTGGTTGCTGCTGTCGAAAAGGCTGAATGCTGCCGTTCGAGCGAGTTTTTTGAGACATATCTCACGCCAAGTCGGACCGCCCTCGACCGGGCAGCCTGATGTCTACGCTGGACGATTTTAGGAGTTTCCTGGATCACGGGTTCAGAGAACTGAATGTTTACGGCTATCCCTTCGTTTATGTCTTCGCTGACTTGCGCGGTTGGGCGGCGCGGCTGGGTCGTGCGGCCCGTCGCGACGACATCTTCAATGCCGTCACCGATCCGCTGCTTGAATATCAATGCACCGTGGTCACGCCGACCTTTTCGTACACGGACAGCGGCGAGTTCCATGTGGATACGACGCCGTCTTCGCTCGGTGCGTTCGGCAACTGGATTCTGCGGCAAGGAGCGACAGAACGCTCGGAACATCCGTTATTTTCGATGGCGGCCATGGGTCGGGATCGGTCCACAGCCAAAGAGCTGGTTCGGGATTGCGGCAAAAGCGCTTTCGGTGCGCGTTCCGTATTTGAACGATTGTTGGCGAGGCGTTGTCTGTGCGTTCACCTGGGTCACAACATCAACCAGGGAAACACGATGATCCATTATGCCGAGCAATTGTGCGGCGCCACCTACCGGTATCATAAGAGATTTTCGACCGAGGTTTTCCGCGACGGCCAGTATGTGAATAGCGGCTATTCGGCGTTCGTGCGGCGTTTGGACGTACCCGGCCACGATTTCGTTACCGATGCCACAAGAAACGCAGAGAACATGCGCCGCAAGGGCATCGTGCAGGAAGTCGGCTCGAACGATGACCTGAGCAACATAACGGTCTTCGACTACTGGCAAGCCTTCGAGGCGATGGTGCAGGACTACGAAGACGATCCAAACGTGTTTCTATCGGAACCATTTGACGGAGAATAGTTGGTGGCGCAAGACGAGATTGAAACCGCACTGGAGCAGTTCTTTGTCGAGCGCGAGGGTGAAGGCGTACTCGCGGAATTGCGGAGTATCGACTTGGTGGCGGAAGGCCTGCTTGATTCCATCGACACCGTCATCCTGGCTGCTTTTCTGGAAGAAAAGACCGGTATCGACATGGACCTGACCACCGATGAGGCGCTCGCGGCCATGCGCAGTTTCGATGGCCTTGTTGCACTGGCGGCCGAACAGACCGGCGCGCAGGTATCGTGATGCATCCCGCCGCAGGGCAAGCGATGACTGAGGGGCGGCCCGCCAATATCCTCGCCGCCATACTGCGTCGGGTCGAAACCTGTCCTGACCAGGCGGCAGTGCATGACAGGTGGCGCTCGTGGAGTTGGGCGGAACTATTCGCGCGCAGCCGCTGCTACGCGGCGGCTATAACACGGGCGCTGCCGGCGGATGGGCCGTTGCAGACGGTGCCGATCGTCACGGGTCGCAGCGGCGAAGTCCTGGCCGCCATGCTGGGCGCAATGCTGACCGGGCGCGGTTCGGCCATGCTTTCTCCGGAGCAGCCGGAGGTTCGCTTGCGTGAGTGTTTGTCGGATCTCGATTGCGAGAATTTTGCCATCGATGCTCGTGTCGCTGAGGAGCAGGCACAGGTTCCTTTGACGTTGCCGGCGGCGGATATCCCGGACCAAGTATCTGCCGGGCCCGCCCCACGCGAAGAATTTCCCAATGCCGGGATCGCGTACATCATCTTCACGTCCGGTAGTACCGGGCGTCCCAAGGGCGTGATGGTCAGTCACGACAATATTCTCAACACTTTGAACTGGAGTTGGGATTATTTGCACTGGAACGAGGACGACGTAATCGGCTCGGCGACGAAATTCTCTTTCGATATCGCCATGTTCGACATCTTTACGTTCTTTTACTACGGCGTACCGCTTTCGATTTTTCCTGACCTAACCAAGGTCGGCGCCATGGTGGATCAGATCGCGACGAACGGCGTAACCTTCTTGTTCTCCGTACCGGCCTTCTTTACGCAATTCTCGCGCTTCAATGTCCTTGCCGATATCGAACGCACAAACCTGAAGCGGATCATTTCGGGCGGCGATTTCTTCCCGCCGGCTCATATTCTGCGTTGGCTCGATGAAGCCCCCAGCGTCGAGGTGATCAACTGTTGGGGCCCAACAGAAACCTCGGTTGTGAACACATTCCACGTGGTCGGCGACAGTGACCGGCCGGCGCTGCAGGCAGGGGGATATCCCCCGGTCGGACGGGCAAGTCCGCGACAGCAGTTCGTCTTGCTTGACGATGATGGCAAGCCGGTAGTCGAAGCCGGCGAACGCGGCGAAATTGTCATGCTGGGAAAGTGTGTCAGTCAAGGATACCTGAAGGATCCGGAGCGCACGCTGATGGCGTTCGCGCCTTATGAGGGACGACCGGCCTATCGCACCGGCGACATGGCTTACTTGAATGGCTGCGGTGACCTTTTCATCGCGGGGCGCAAGGGCAGCATGGTCAAGATCGCTGGCCACCGGGTCGACCTCAACGACGTGGAGAGCGCGGCATCATCTCTGGAGGGTGTTCACCTGGCAGGCGCTTTCGTTCGGGAAATTGAAGCCGGGATACAGGAGCTCTGCGTGGCCATCGAGGTGGTCGGCGAGCCGGAGGCGTTCGACCTTTTTACGGCCAAAAAAGAGCTTCGCCGCCGGCTGCCCCGGTACATGGTCCCTAAGCGCCTGTTCCCCATGCCAGAACTGCCGTTGAGTGAAAATAGAAAAGTCAATCGTTCGGCTATTGCCGCCAAGTTCCCGCTCGAATCTCATGCCGGGCCAAGTGAGTAGGATTTTCAGTGACAGACCTTATGAATCGCTTTCGTGACGTCATCCAACCGGATGCGGTCGAGGGCAAGTCGATCCTAATCACTGGTGGCACGGGTTCTTTCGGCCAAGCCATGGCGCGTAATCTGGTCCAGCGCTACAAGCCATCCCGGCTGGTGATCTTCTCCCGTGACGAACTCAAACAGTTCGAGATGCAGAACCATCCGGACTTCCGCGATGTGCCGTACCTGCGTTTCTTTATCGGCGACGTACGGGACTTGGATCGGCTGGAGACGGCGTTTCGCGGGGTCGAGATCGTCATCCATGCCGCCGCCCTGAAGCAAATCACCACGGCGGAATACAACCCCTTCGAATGCATCCGCACCAATGTCATCGGCGCCGAGAACGTGGTTTCCGCGGCGATCCGAGCCGGCGTCAGTCGGGTCATCGCTCTCTCGACGGACAAGGCGGCCAACCCGATCAACCTCTATGGCGCCTCGAAACTGGCCTCTGACAAGATCTTTGCCGCCGGTAAATGGCTGGTTGGCAATCGCCCGAATCCGTTGTTTTCGGTCGTGCGTTACGGCAACGTCCTCGGCTCGCGGGGAAGCGTCATTCCGTTCTTTCGCGAGATGATCGCGCGCGGTGAAGAGAGCATCCCGATTACCGACCCCCGGATGACCCGGTTTTGGATCACCTTGGAAGGCGGCGTGGATTTCGTCCTGTCCTGCCTGCCGATTATGCAGGGCAGCGAGCTCTTCGTCCCGAAGATCCCGTCGATGAAGGTCGTCGACCTCGCGCGGGTGATGGCGCCGGGGCTCGCCACACACACTGTCGGTATAAGGCCCGGCGAAAAGCTGCACGAGTTGATGATCACTGAGGACGACGCGCGGAACACACTGGAACTGCCCGACCGCTACGTCATTTATCCGACACTTTACGCTGATCCGCCGCAGTACCATGTCAATGAAACCAGGCTGCCGGATGGGTTCTCCTATCGATCGGACAACAATACCGAATGGCTGAGCGATGACGAGATGGCCGGTCTTTTGGAGAAACTGGCCTGAATACGGCATGAGAATTGGCCTTGGAACCGTGCAATTCGGCATGGATTATGGCGTCACCAACGTTGCCGGCCAGACACCGGAACCGGAGGTCCGGCGAATTCTCGAGCTAGCCGCACATGCCGGCATCACCGTCCTCGACACGGCGCAGGCCTATGGTGAGAGTGAAGGGGTGCTCGGGCGTCAGTTATCTGTCGGGCACCCGTTTCGCATCGTCACGAAAATACCGCCAATCTTGGGCGACCGTCCGGAAGCAATTGCCTCCGTGTTGGAGTCGGAGTTCCAGCGTTCGCTCGAACGCCTTGCAAGTGCATCAGTCTATGGCTTGCTTGTGCATGACAGCAGTATGCTGCTCGCACCGAACGGTAGGGATCTGTGGGCTGCGATGCGTCGGTTGCAGGAGGGGGGACTGGTTCAGAAGATCGGCGCCTCGGTTTATCACAGCGACCAAGTGGCGGCGCTCAGGAAGAATATCGACCTCGACATCATTCAGCTTCCCATCAACCTGTTGGACCAACGCATACAAGTTGCGGGGGAGTTGGACCTGCTGCAGCAAAGCGGTGTCGAAATCCACGCCCGTTCGGTCTTTCTTCAAGGACTGCTGTTGGCGCAGCCAGATGATATCGATGAATGCTTCGCCGGGGTGCGTGACCACCTGAAATGGCTGCGCACCTACCTGTCCGACCATGGTTTATCAGCGCTGTCAGGGGCACTGAGCTATCCATTGCAGTGCCGGCAAATCGATACTGTCCTCGTCGGTGTCAATCGGGTATCGGAACTGCGGCAGATCCTGGATGCGCTGCCTAGTGCCCGAGCCGCACAAATCGACCATGCGCTCTGCGCAATCGACGACGACCGGATTCTAAACCCTAGCCGTTGGCCTCCACTGCCAACCGCTGAAGCAAAGCGAGACAGGCATTGTTAAGAAAATGCGGCGCGTGCGGTCTTCCCGAGACCTATGAGACCATCGAGTTTGACTCGACGGATGTCTGCAACGTCTGCCGGCAGAAGGAGTTCAAGGACGAGATCATCGATTGGGAGGAACGCCGGCAGATGCTGAGCGACCTGATCGAGGAACACCGCGGCAAGTACGAATACGACTGCATCGTACCGTTCTCTGGCGGAAAGGATTCGACTTTCACGCTGCTCTATCTCATGCGCGAGTTCAAGGTGAAGCCGTTGGTTGTGCAGTTCGTGCACGGTTTCATGCGAGACACCCTGCTGGCCAACAATCAGCGCACGTTCAAGACCCTGGGTGTCGATGCCTTGAGCTTCACGCCGAATTGGCGCGTGGTGAAGCGGCTCATGCTGGAATCGCTTGTTCGCAAGGGCGACTTCTGTTGGCATTGCCATACGGGAATTTTCTCTTATCCCATGCATGTGGCGTTGAAGCATGAAACGCCGCTGATTTTCTGGGGCGAACCGTCCAGCGAATATACGGCTTATTTCGACTACCGCGACGGCGAGATCGAGGAAGTCGACGAGACCCGTTTCAACCGTTTCGTCAATCTGGGCATCACGGCCGAGGACATGGCAGGCATGATCCGGGACGATTTCGAGTTCGATCCGCGTGACCTCCGTCCCTATACATTTCCGCGCCTGCGGGATCTCAAGAAACTGCGTGTGAAATCTGTCTGCCTCGGCAGCTTCATTCCTTGGGACGTCAAGAAACAGGTCGGGCAAATTCAAGAAGAACTAGGATGGCAGGGCGATCAAGTCGAAGGAATGCCATGGGACGAATATCCCTACGAGAAGATCGAATGTTACATGCAAGGCGTTCGTGACTACATCAAATACCTGAAGCGGGGCTACGGACGCGTGACGCAAATGACTGCCTTGGACCTGCGCAACGGTCGGATCGAAAAGGAATATGCCGAGCACTTGGTGGACACCTACGAAGGGCGCAAGCCGCCGGCCTTGGAGCTGTTCCTGGAATACCTGGATCTCTCGGAAGGAGAGTTTAACGCAATCGTCTCGAAGACCGTCGTGCCGCCCCACGAGCCGGACTTCGATAAGAACGAATGGGCGCCCAAGACCTGGGATTTCGACAACTGGTATCGTGAGAGAAAACCCGACGGCTCATGATCGGCGTGCTCGACTACGGCATGGGCAATCTACGTTCGCTCTCGAATGCCATCGAAGAAACCGGTAACGATGCGGTATTGGTCGACGACGCCGCGGCGTTCGATGATCTAAGCCATTTGGTGATCCCCGGCGTCGGCCATTTTCGGACGGCGATGGCGCATTTGCAGCAGCGTGGATTGGCGACGCCGATCCTAGCCTACACAAGAAGCGGACGGCCGCTACTGGGGGTTTGTCTCGGTATGCAGGCGCTCGCCGCAGCCGGCACCGAAGGCGGACAACAGGAGGGTCTGGGCCTGATCGCCGCGACGGTCAATCCGCTGCCCAATGACCCTGCTTTGCGCATTCCGCATGTCGGTTGGAATACGGTCAGTTTTCGACGAGAACACCCTGTACTGACAGGCATCAAGGAAGGGCGGGATTTCTATTTCGTGCATTCCTTCGTCATGCAATGCGAAAGCGACGTGGATGCCCTGGCGGTCACGGACTACGGGGGAAATTTCACCGCCATTGCCGGTCGCGACAATGTCATCGGCTTTCAATTTCATCCCGAGAAAAGTCAGGTCAACGGCTTGCAGTTGCTGGAGAATTTTTGCGACTGGGACGGCAAATGCTGAAACGGCGCATCATTCCGATTCAGCTGCTGCTCGATGACCGCCTTGTTAAGAGCAAACAGTTTGAGAGTTTTCGCGACGTCGGCGATCCAGTCGCATCTTCCCGTGTCTATAACTCCCAGTACGCGGATGAATTGGTTTTCCTGAATATCGCGCGCGGCGCCCGCACTGTCGCGCCGTTCGAGTCGTTGTTGCAGGACGTGACTGAGGTTTGCTTCATGCCCTTAACCCTGGGCGGCGGCATTCGCAGCATTCAGGACGTGGAATTCTTGATCCGCTACGGCGCGGACAAGGTGTTGATCAATTCGGCCGCCTATGAAGACCCCGGTCTTCTGTCGACGGCCGCCGAGAAATACGGTTCACAGGCCGTGGTGGTCGGGATCGATGCCGCCTGGAACGAAAATCAGCAACGCTATGTGCTCTATTCCGATTGTGGCCGCCAACCGCAGACTGTTTCGCTGGAAAAGCATCTGCAGACCTGCGTTGAACATGGCACCGGCGAGATCTTGATCCAATCGATCGACCGCGACGGCACCATGGAAGGCTTCGATATCGGCTTGACCAGCCGCGTTGCGGACCTGTGCAATCTACCGGTCATCTGTGCCGGCGGCTCTGGCAACTACGAGCATCTGAAAGAGGCTTTTCTTGCCGCCAACGTATCGGCGGTAGCGTGCGGCAGTTTGTTCAATTTCTCGGACAGCAATCCGATCAGGGCCAAGGCCTTCCTGAGCAACTACGGTCTACCGTTCAAGGTTGTTTGATGGCGCATGCCGGAGTCATACGGGGCGAGCGCCTGTACCTGCGCCCAATAACGAACGAAGACGTCGGATCGCGCTATTGCGACTGGCTTAACGACACTATGGTCAATCGCTATCTGGAGACCCGCTACCAGACGCAAACATTGGAAAGCGTCGCGAATTTCGTGCACGATAAGATACAGAGCCCGGATGAATATCTAATGGCGATATGTCTGAACGACGGTGACCGGCATATCGGCAATATCAAGCTTGGTCCCATTCGCGCACGCCATGCATTGGCGGACGTGAGCCTGTTCATTGGCGATCGAGACAGCTGGGGCAAGGGTTATGCCAGCCAGGCCATCGCCTGCATCACCAGGTTCGCCCTTGACGAATTGCATCTCAACAAGGTGAGTGCCAGTATCTATGCCGACAACAAAGGCAGTGTCGGCGCCTTCATCAATGCCGGCTGGCGGCAAGAAGCCGTGCTGCGAAAGCACTATGTTCATGATGACCGACCCATGGACATCATCCTGATGGGACTGTGTCGCGATGAATATGAGGCACAGTCATGAGCTTGGTCGCGGTCCTGCAGGCGCGATTTTCTTCTACCCGCTTGCCGGGCAAAGTGCTCAATCCCCTCCTCGGGGAACCGATGCTCGGTCGCCAGTTGGAACGGATCAAGCGTGCAGCCTGTATTGACCATTTGGTAATCGCAACCAGCACCGAAGCCAGCGATGATGCGATCGCGGCATTATGCGACGCCATGGGCGTCACGTGTTATCGCGGCTCTCTCGATGATGTTCTCGATCGTATGTATCGCGCCGCTGCCGAGACGGCGGCCGACAGCTTCATGCGGCTGACCGGCGACTGCCCGCTGGTTGATCCCAGAGTGTTAGACGAATTGGCGCGGTTCTTTCGCAATGGGGGCTATGACTACGCCTCGAACACCATTGAGCCCACCTACCCCGATGGCCTGGATGCCGAAGTCATGCGCCTACAGTGTCTGGAGGTGGCCTGGCGCGAGGCGGAATTGCCGTCGGAGCGGGAGCACGTAACGCCCTTTATATACAATCGGCCGGAGCGCTTTCGTCTCGGTTCTTTCAAGCGGGACCCCGATCTATCCGCGCTGCGCTGGACGGTGGATGAATCGGCGGATTTCGAGTTCGTGAATGCCGTCTATGAAAGCCTGTACCCCGGCGATCCGAATTTCGGCACCGACGACATTCTGGAGTTGTTGCGGCAGAGGCCGGAGCTGGCCGCAATCAACCTCGGCCCCGAACGAAACGAGGGATTTCTAAAGTCCCTGCTCAGAGATAAGGCATACCTGCAAGGCAACGAACCGGGCGACAAATAATGTCTGACAGATACGAGAAATCGGAACAGTGGCTGGAAAGAGCGTTGGCCGTAATCCCGCTCGGCACCCAAACCTTCAGCAAGAGCATCACGCAATATCCTAAAGGCGCCTCGCCATACTTCGTAAAACGCGCCCAAGGCAGCCACCTTTGGGATGTCGATGGCAACGAGTACGTGGACTTCGTTAACGGCCTGTTGTCCGTGATGCTGGGCTACAACGACCCGGACGTTACAAAAGCCGTTCTGGAGCAAATGAACGAGGGGATCCTCTTTACGCTGCCGCATACGATCGAAGTGGAAGTGGCGGAGAAGATCTGCGAAATGGTCGCTTCGGCCGAGGCGGTGCGCTACGGCAAGAACGGTTCTGACGCGACCTCCGGCGCCGTCCGTGTGGCCCGCGCCCATACTGGCCGCGATCGCGTTGCGGTCTGCGGCTATCACGGTTGGCAGGACTGGTATATCGGCTCGACACTGCGGGACCTCGGGGTGCCGCAGGCCACTCGTGAGCTGACCCACAGCTTCACTTACAACGACTTGGAGTCGCTAGACACGTTATTGCGCGGGCACCCTGATGAGTTCGCCGCAGTGATCCTCGAACCCATGGGCATCGCTGAACCGAAGTCTGGGTTCCTCGAAGGTGTGCGTGAATTGTGCACGAAACACGGCACAGTCCTGATTTTTGATGAGATCATTACGGGCTTCCGCTTTGCCCGTGGCGGCGCTCAGGAGCTGTTCGGCGTCACGCCGGACCTGACAACATTCGGCAAGGGCATGGCGAACGGCTATCCGCTGTCGGTGGTTGCCGGCCGGAACGATATGATGAAACAGATGGAAGAGGTGTTCTTTTCCTTCACCGCGGGAGGCGAGGCCCTTTCCCTGGCGGCTGCGCTTGCCACCCTGACTAAGGTCCAGAATGAACCTGTCGTTGAAACACTGCGGGAACGGGGCCAGGCGGTCGTTGATGGCTGCCTCGCGTTGATCGAAAAGCACGGCATGGCTGACATTGTCGAGACCTCCGGCCATCCGGCTTGGAATTTCCTAATTATCAAGGACGTCGGCAAATACAGCCAATGGGGGATCAAGAGCCTGTGGATGCAGGAGATCCAGGCGCGCGGCATCCTGTGCCTCGGCACCCACAACATGAGCTATGCCCATAGCGAGGATGACGTGGCCCGATTGCTGAGTGTTTATGATGAAGTTTTTCCGATCATCCGTGATGCCGTCGATAATGACGCCATGGCACAGCATTTGCGCTGCAAGTCGATCGAACCGCTATTCAGGGTTCGTTGAGCGCACCGCCTAACTGCCTATCCATCGAATGAGCCGGACCAGTCGTTGCTTGATACTGGGGGCAACGGGCATGCTCGGCCAGGCTTTGATGGAGGAAGCGGCAAATTGGTGCAACGAGAGCATTGGTGCCGCGCGGCAGGGAACGGACGAAGCCATCGATCTGACGAACCTCGCGGCTCTTCGCCGTGCGCTCGAGCGGCTGCGGCCGGAATTGATCGTGAATGCTGCGGCACTGACAAACTTTGATACTTGTGAACGTGAGCCGGCAATGGCACTGACGTTGAACGGACAATGCGTCGGCGTTCTGGCTGATTACTGCGGCGAAAGCAAAGCGATATTGGTGCAGATCTCGACGGACCAGTATTACACCGGAGACGTCGACACCGCGCACGACGAAGAAGCGCCGGTGCGTCTGCTAAACGAGTATGCGCGTAGCAAATTTGCTGGCGAAGAACATGCTTTGGCAGCGCACAATTCGCTCGTCATCAGGACCAACGTCACGGGGTGGCGGGGTTGGCCGGATCGGCCGACGTTTCTGGAATGGGCCGTTGGCATGCTCGAGTCAGGTGACGAGGTCACGGCCTTCGGCGACTATTTCACTTCCACTATCGACTGTCGTACCTTGGCCAGGGCGACCTTCGAGCTTTGGCACGCGGGGTTCAGCGGGCTGTTCAATGTCGCCAGCCGCGAAGTCGTGAGCAAGAAAACCTTCATGATCCGACTGGCCCGGCATCTCGGCAAGTCGCAGGCCCGGATCGTCGATGGCAGCGTTCGCACATTGGGGACCAATCGCGCAGAAAGCTGCGGACTGGCCGTGACGAAGGCCGAAGCCGCGCTGGGCTACCGCTTGCCGGACTGCGACGAAGTAATTCGCGCCTTATTAGCGGTCAGAACCACCGGATAGCCATTCCCGTGGAATCGGTTGTCATTCGCGCCGACGCTTCTCTGGATCAGGGAGCCGGGCACCAGATGCGCTGCCTGGCTTTGGCCCAGGCGCTGCAAGAACTTGGCCGACTGCCGGTCTATGCAGCGGCGCAATCGCTACCCATTGTCGAGGAAAGGCTCGCCGCAGAGGGGATCGCCAAAGTTCGGATCTCCGCCCAGCCGGGCAGTCGCGACGACGCAGAGGAGATAGCAGCAGTCGCGCGCAAGTGCCAAGCGACCTGGGTCGTCGCCGACGGCTATGCTTTCGACGGCGGGTTTCAGCAGGCCATTAAGGCCGCAGATCTCGGCCTGATGATGATCGACGATGTCGCCTCCTGCCGGCACTTCCACGCGGACTTCGTCGTCAACCAGAATGTCAGTGCCGGGCAGCTTGATTACGGCGGTCGGGATAGCCACACCAAGCTTCTGTTGGGGACGCGCTATGCCCTGTTGCGCCGGGATTTTGTTCGATATCGCCAAGAGGCGAATGCCGTGCCAGCCAGTGCGAAGAATTTTCTCGTCACATTGGGCGGCGGCAAGCCGGCGGCGATTGAGACTGTTGTCGCGGCGCTGCTGGAGTCGAACATCAAGGGACTTCGCGGCCGGGTCCTTCTCAGTGCCTCGCACCCCTTATTACCAAGCCTTGAAGAACGGGCAAGCGTTCTGCCCGGTAGCATTGAACTCATAACAGACTCCACAGAGATCGCCGAGCATATGCATTGGGCTCATGTGGCGATATCGGCCGGCGGCGGAACGACCTGGGAGTTGGCCTATTTCGGCCTTCCCATGTTGTTGGTGATCGCCGCCGACAACCAGCGGCCCAGCGTGCAGCGAATGGCGGCAATCGGAGCTGCGGAGAACTTGGGAGAGACTTCCGAACTCTCGGTGAAGGCGGCCAAGGCTGCTCTGCGTCGTATCGCCCGTGACGCGGGCGTCAGGCAAGAATTGAGTGACGCGGCGCGAGCCCTGGTTGACGGTCGGGGCGCCTTGCGCGTGGCGGCCCAAATTGTTGGTGTTGAACAAGAGAACGCGAAGTGGCGGGAGACAGCATGATCGTACTAGGTGTCGGATTTTTATCGGATGCTTCCGCGGCCATACTTCGTGATGGAGCCTTGGTCTGCGCTGTGAGCGAAGAGCGCATCAACCGTATCAAGCTGTGGCATGGGGTGCCGCACCAGGCCATTGCTCGCGCCCTCGATCAGGCGGGGATCGTGATGGACGAGGTTGATGTCATCGCCTGCCACGGCCAATGCCCTGCCGAGCCGCCGGCCGCACCCTTCGACGATGTTGAAGCCAGGATCATTGCCAGCGGTCTTGACGACGCGCGGAAGCGAAGCCAGATCGAGGCACTACGCGCTCGGCAAAAGCACGAAGGCAAGGTCCTGGGCGAGCGAACACCCGCTTACCTGGATGAGATCAGGGCCTACGGTCGACCGCTATTCCTGGTCGAACATCACGAGGCGCACGCCGCCAGCGCCTTCTTCGGTTCGTCTTGGGAAGATTGCTACGTCCTTACCGCCGATGGTTGGGGCGAGGATGCGTCCTCGACTTTCTGGCGCTGCGGCGGACGGCAGATGCATAAGGTGTCGTTCTCCAACACCTTCGATTCACTGGGATATTTCTACGGCTCGGTGACCAAGTCACTGGGCTTCATACCCCACCGGCATGAGGGCAAGATACTGGGGCTGGCAGCGCATAACACTGATCCGGCGTCTTATAGCGACTTGCGCGCCATGATCGACTATGACCCGGCAGGCCGACGTTTCATCGGCCGGATGGAGCGCGGCCTTTATCGCCCGCACTACGACATTCCAGATTTGACGGAATTTGTGAAAAGACATCCGCGTGAAGACGTTGCCTCGGCGGCGCAGCGCAGTCTGGAGGAAGTGGTCTGCGCCTTCGTGTCGGATATCGATGACGACGGCATCCGACTGGGCTTGGCGGGCGGGGTATTCGCCAACGTGCGCCTGAATCAGAAATTACGGGAACTGGCCAATGTTTCGGAGGTGTTCGTGTTCCCGAATATGGGCGACGGCGGACTGAGCGTTGGCGCCGCTTGGCTGGCCCATGCCGCTGAAACGGGGGAACGGCCGCAACCGCTGAGGACCGCCCTGCTTGGCGAAGCTCCCGACGACGCGGATATCGGAGCGTTGCTGCAGCGCAGCGGTTATCGCTTCGATCGACATAACGACATCGAATTCCAGGTGGCACGCTTGATCGCCGACGGCAACGTTGTCGCGCGTTGCGATGGCTCGATGGAGTTCGGGCCGCGTGCGCTCGGCAATAGAAGCATCCTGTATCAAGCCACGGAGCCGGACGTCAATCAGTGGCTGAACGATCGTCTGGGTAGGTCGGAATTCATGCCGTTTGCACCGGCAACCCGCATAGAGGATGCCGATGACTGCTACATCGGCATGAACGGGGGCCGGGTAGCGGCGCAGTACATGACCATGACCTTCGACTGCACGGACACCATGCGCAAGGAGTCTCCGGCTGCCGTGCATGTAGACGGCTCAGCGAGGCCGCAGATCGTGCGCCACGAACAGTATCCCGGATTCCATCGCATCATAACTAAATACAAGAAGCTGACCGGCATCCGGAGCGTCATCAACACCAGCTTCAACATGCACGAAGAACCGATCGTGCGCACCGCAGAGGATGCCTTGCGGGCGTTTACGGCCGGCCGTCTCCCGTACCTTGCCCTTGGCAACTATCTTGTTGCGAACAACGAAGATGCAATGGTCGCGCGCAACTGACGCGCGGCGAAACCAACGCCTAAGAACCTGGACTCTGCCATGACCAACAAGCGCAAAGTTGAAATCGCCGGCCGGACGATCGGCGGCGACGCCCCTCCGTATATCGTAGCCGAGCTATCCGGCAACCATAATGGCGAGATCGGGCGCGCCTTGGAGATAATGGAGGCCGCCAAACGCGCCGGTGCCGACGCGGTGAAGCTGCAGACCTACACGGCCGACACACTGACCATCGACCATGACGGCCCGGAATTTCGCATCGAAGGCGGCCTTTGGGACGGCTATACGCTGTATGACTTGTATGACGAAGCCCACACGCCGTGGGATTGGCACCCTGAACTGCTGGCCAAGGGGCGGGAACTAGGCCTGCATGTGTTCAGCACGCCGTTCGACGAAACCGCCGTCGATTATCTCGAGACCCTCGATGTCCCGGCATACAAGATCGCTTCGTTCGAGATCGTCGATCACGCCCTGATCGACAAGGTCGCGAGGACCGGAAAACCGCTGATCATCTCAACCGGCATGGCCAACCTGGCCGAGATTTCGGAAGGCGTGGCCGTGGCCCGCGAGGCGGGTGCTGAACAGATCGTGCTGCTGCATTGCGTTAGTGCTTACCCGGCGCCGGGTGAAGACATCAATCTTAGAACCATCCCGCATTTGGGCGACGCGTTCGGCGTGGTCTCCGGCCTCTCGGATCATACTTTAGGGACAGAAGTCTCGGTGGCGTCCATCGCCATGGGCGCCTGTGTGATCGAAAAACATGTGACATTGCGGCGCAGCGACGGCGGTCCCGATGCCGCCTTCTCGTTAGAGCCATCCGAACTGGAGGCGTTGGTCAATCAATGTCAATCGGCTTGGAAGGCGTTGGGTCAAGTGAATTACCAGCGCGTGCGCAGCGAACAGAGCAATACGGTGTTCCGTCGGTCGCTGTACGCGGTGAAGGACATAGGAGAGGGTGAATCGCTCACGGCGGAGAATGTGCGCTCCATCCGACCCGGCTATGGTTTGGCGCCCAAACACCTCGACGAGATCGTCGGCAGGCGCGCATCGGTCAAGATTGCCCGAGGCAGCGCCCTACAATGGCCGATGATTTCCGGCGCGACGGCGGACTAGCGGTCGGCGGAAGACAGCGCGACGACTAGGCAATTTAGCGACGACATCAGAAAGAACGATGCTACTCGACGGTTTAAAGTCCGAAAAATGCCAGGGCATGCCGCTGTTTTGGACATTGGTTCGTCTGTCGCCTTGGCGTAGCGTCGGGATTACGGCGCTACTGGTCTTCGCTGGCATGTTGGAGGGCGTCGGTATTGTCGCATTCTTGCCCCTGTTGGGTTCAGTCGGCTTTGAATCCGGCGACGATCCGCTGTCCCGCACCCTTGCCCATATTCTCGATGTTGCAGGTCTTAGCGGGAACCTGCCGTTACTTTTGTTGTTCATTTGCGCGATTTTCGTGATCAAAGGTCTTATCACGATGTGGGCGCGAATTGTCATCGCTTACGCCGGTGTGCAGTTCGGTACCGAACTGAGGCTTCGCTTACTTGACCGCACCATCGCCGCCGATTGGCGTCATTTTTCGCGTGAACCCATCGGCGACCTGGCTAATTCGATCACAACGGATGTCACGAAGGGCAGCGTCGCCTACAGTGCCAGCTTTACGCTTCTGGCCCAGGCCATTCAGGTGGCCATTTATCTGGGCATCGCGCTGGTTGTTTCGTTCCTGGGCACGGTCGGTGGAATGATCGGCGGCGCGATCCTATTCGGCTCTCTGCATGTTTTTATCCGCATGTCGCGCCGTGCGGCCACGGAGCAGCAAGGATCGTTCGAAGTTTTGCTGAAGCGCTTGGTCGATCAACTGGGAAGCATCAAGCCAATCAAAACCATGGCGGCCGAGAAACGCATCTCGGGCTATCTGCGCGACGAAGTACTCCGCATCGACAGCAGTCTTCGCAGGTTGTCCTTCAGCAAGACCGGGCTGACGACATTAAACGAGCCGCTGCTCATCGTCCTGGTTTGCTTTGGTCTGTACGGAACGATCGCGCATCTTGAACTGCCTTTCGCGGCGACGATCGCGCTGGCTTTGGTTTTTTATCGCAGTGCTACACGTCTATCGATGTTGCAGTCGGCCTATCAGAATCTGGTCGCATCGCAGAGTTTTCTTGCTGCATCATTACGCCGTATCGAAGCTGCTGGCAAAAGCCAGGAACGCCGGCGCGGTACCGAGCCGCCGGCCTTGGATGATGGCATCGCCGTCCGCGAAGTCTGTTTTTCGCACGGCGACATGCCGGTTCTGAACAACATCTCCGTGCAAATCGAGGCCGGCGCAATCACCGCAATCGTTGGACCGTCGGGCAGCGGCAAGACCACATTGGTGGATTTGATCGTTGGCCTATACACCGCTGACAGCGGCGAGATCGACATAGACGACCGTGAGATTTCCGACGTCGATATCCGAGCCTGGCGCGGCATGATCGGTTATGTCCCACAAGATTTGGCGCTCTATAACGACACGATTTATGCCAACGTATCCCTGAACGACCCGACGATCAGCCGGGAGGGCGTCATGGCGGCGTTGAAGAAGGCAGGTGCCTGGGAATTCGTCGGTCGCCTGCCCGACACCGTGGATACGATGACCGGCGAACGGGGTGCCCAGCTATCTGGCGGCCAGCGCCAACGCGTAGCATTGGCGCGGGCCTTGGCACGGGCGCCTGCCCTGTTGATTCTGGATGAACCGACTACGGCGCTGGATCCGGCGGCCGAAGCCGCCTTCTGTCAGACCCTGGAGACTCTGCGCGGTCAGATGACGATTTTGGCGATTTCGCATCAGCACGCGATCGTCCAGGTGGCCGACAAAGTCTACCGGATGCAAGGCGGCAAAGCGGTATTGGAGGGGGGCAGCGATACGGAACCGGGCGAACCAGTTATCCGGACGCCGCCGCCAGCCCGGCAGGTGCAGCAATGACAGTCTCGCCCGCGGAGTCGAGTCGTGAATTTGGCGGCGACCCTGCCGCAACGGGCGAGCAGATGTATGCACTCGCACAGCGCCTGTTCCCAATTTGCCGGTCGCTCAGTGGCGATGGCGTCCGCCAGACTTTATCGATCCTGCAGGAGCTGTTGCCTGAACTACAGGTGCATGAAGTCGCCAGCGGCACACCGGCATTCGATTGGACGGTGCCGGACGAATGGAACATACGCAACGCCTGGATTGAAGATGAGCTAGGCCGCCGCGTCGTCGATTTCGCCGATCACAACTTGCACGTCATGGGCTATTCCGAGCCGGTGGACCTGTGGCTATCGCTCGAGCAACTCCAAGATCACCTATACAGCTTGCCCGACCGGCCGGGTGCCATACCTTTCGTGACCTCCTATTACAAGCGGCGCTGGGGGTTCTGTCTGCCCCACCGGCAGCGGCAGGCGCTGAAGCCTGGCAACTATCACGTCCATATCGACAGCGACTTGGGATCTGGCCATCTGAACTACGGTGAGCTGATACTGCCGGGGCAGAGTTCGAAGGAGATCTTGCTTTCGACCTATATCTGCCATCCTTCGATGGCCAACAACGAGCTGTCCGGTCCTTGTGTCGCTACATATTTGGCCAGATGGCTCGAGACGTGTTCGGATCGGCGGTATACCTACCGGGTTCTGTTTTTGCCGGAAACGATCGGTGCCGTGATCTACCTAAGCCGGCATCTCAAGGCGCTGCAGCAGGACCTGATCGCGGGTTTCGTTCTAACCTGCATCGGCGATGATAGGTGCTATTCATACCTCTCCACGCGGCAGCAGGACACCTTGGCCGACCGGGTTGCGCGGCATGTGCTTGGCCATATCGCGCCTGATTACAAACGATATTCCTATTTTCACCGGGGCAGCGATGAACGCCAGTACAACAGCCCAGGCGCCGATCTGCCGGTTTGTTCCATAATGCGTTCCAAGTATGGCGCCTATCCCGAGTACCACACCTCGGACGATGATCTCTCGCTGATCTCGCCGTCCGGACTAATGGGCGGCTTCGAAGTTGTGCGCCATTGCATTGAATGCTTGGAGGCCAACGGGAAATACCGCGTCACCACGGTCTGCGAGCCGCAACTCGGCAAATACGATCTCTACGCCTCCGTCAGCACTGAAGAGAATTGGAAGCTGGCCGAGGATACGAACAACCTCGTCGGTTATTGCGACGGTCATGTTGATTTGATCGATGTCGCTGAGGCCATCGGACGTCCCCTTTGGGAGCTGATTCCCGCATTAACGGAACTGCGCGCTCACGGCTTGATCGAGACTGTGGAGTAAAGGCGACAGTCATGAGCTGGATAGCCAGACTTTCTAACGCGACCCCGGTCGTACGGGCAAAGGGTTAATATGCACAAGCAGCTCGGCATAGCGGTGATCGGCACCGGGTATTGGGGCCGTAACCTTGTCCGCAATCATCATGATATCGGTCACCTGAAGTGCGTCTGCGACGAGGATGCCGGCAATCTATCGGCAATTGCTGCGCAGTACCCCGATGTCGACGCCCGGTGCGACCTAAAGGATGTGCTTTCTGACGGCGAAGTTACAGCAGTTGTTATCGCCACACCGGCTGCTACCCATGCTGCAATCGTTAGCCAGGCCCTGAACGCCGGAAAGCACGTCTTCGTCGAAAAGCCGCTTTGTCTGGACGTGGCGGAAGCCGAAGCGCTATCGGCCGAGGCAAATCGGCTGGATCGCGTGCTGATGGTTGGACATTTGCTGCTCTATCACCCGGCATTCGTGGCCTTAAAGGCCGCCTTGGATGGCGGCCATCTCGGCCAATTGCGCTACATCTACTCGAACCGGCTGAGCCTGGGGAAAATCAGACGTGAAGAGAATGCCTTATGGTCGTTCGCACCACACGACATATCGATGATTCTCTCGCTCGTGAGCGAGATGCCGCGGCGGGTCGTGGCGAACGGTGGTAGCTATCTGCATAGCGGCGTCGCGGACACCACGCTCTCGCACCTCTCCTTCGCCGGAGAACTACAGGCCCATATCTTTGTTTCTTGGCTGCACCCCTATAAGGATCAGCGGCTTATCGTGGTCGGCGATAAGGCGATGGCCGTGTTCGATGATGCTTACGCCGGCGACGAAAAACTGCTGCTCTATCCGCACAATGTCGGCTGGGACGGCGAACTGCCGGTCATCACCCGAGCCAACGCTCGTTCGCTCGCCTACGACGGCGCCGAACCGCTGCGCCTGGAATGCGAAGCGTTTATCGATGCAATCATCAAGTGCGAGCAACCACCATCCAATGCCGATGAGGGCATCAGGGTCCTGCGCGTTCTGAAGGCATGTCAGGAATCCCTTACGTCCGGTGCACCCGTGCTCCTGGATTGACGCATCCATGCAAGACGCTTCCGCCTTCGATTTCGCCGAGTACGCCAGAATCATCAATTGCTTTCTGGAGAGGGGCTACGAACTTGTCGATTATCACGACATAGCGGCTGACCAACGGCATCTGGTTCTGCGGCACGATGTAGATTTCAGTCTGCCGGCGGCCCTTGAAATGGCGCGGCTCGAGTCTGCCCGCGGCTGGCAGGCATACTATTTCATTTTGCTGCGAACCGAGTTCTATAACCCGCTGTCGCAGGAGGGTTTGAATGCGCTGCAGGAATTGCTCGCCCTCGGCCATCGCGTCGGCCTGCACTTCGACGCCAGTCTGTACGAGCAAGTTGCTGATCTGCCCGCTCAGGCCGGCTGGGAATGTGACCTTCTCGCCAGCGTCATTGAAACACCGGTGGATGTCTTGAGCCTGCACCGGCCGCATCCGGATCTGCTGGCTGACGGCTTCGAGGTCGCCGACAGGCTGAACGCATACAGTGCCCGCTATTTCTACGAGATCGCCTACTGCTCGGACTCCAGAGGTGGCTGGTACCACGGCCACCCCCTGGATCATGAGGCGTATCTCGCTGGCGCTCCGATGCAATTGTTGACACATCCGATCTGGTGGGTCGGCGACAAGAATCCTCCCCTGAAAAGATTGGAGGACTTCGCCGACCAAAGGTGCCGGGCGCTTGAAGGAGAATTGTCGCAAAACAGCCAGGTTTGGACGCACCGTCGAAGCGCCCGATGAAGCAACGTAGGAATGGTATGAAAATAGATGCAAAAGCACGGCGAATTTGACACCAACGCCCAGGCGCTCGAGAAGAGGCTGCAGGCGCACGAGATGTTCGGCAGCGGCGACCTCAATGCCTGGATCATGGACAACTTGCAGCCGCAGCCAGACGACGATGTGCTCGATCTTGGCTGCGGCACAGGCAAACAGTCGCTACCGCTGGCGGAGCTTGTCGGACCGGGCGGATCGGTTACTTCGGTAGACCTGTCTCCGGAAGCCCTTGGTGTATTGCGGCAGCGGGCGCAGGCCGCGGGCGTTGCCGACCGCTTGCGACTAATAGAGAGCGATTTGGATGAGCTCTCTGCCGCCCTGCCGGCTGGAACATTCAACAAAGTGTTGGCTAGCTTTTCGCTGTACTATACAGCCGATCGCCGGAAGCTGCTGACGTTCCTGCATGGTATGATGAAACTTGGCGGCACCTTGTTTTTTTGCGGCCCGTCCGGTGCAAACAACCAGGAGTTAAAGGTTTTTCACAACAAGCTGAAGGGATTGGAGGGTGCGGGCGCGCCGACGCCGGCGGCGGCATTCCTGGAGCAGGAAGGGCCGGACATTGTCCGGCAACTATTCGCTGAATGCGCCTCCGTAACGTTCGAGAACCCCATTCGATTCGATTCCGCTGACGTGTTGTTCGAGTACTGGAGTTCGTACAATCTGTACGAAGCCGAATTGGCAGACGCGTTCCGAGCACAAGCCGAAGCGCATTTCAAAACGAACGACCAATTCACCACCGTTAAACGGGTCCTCGGCGTCTGCGGCCGGCGCTAGGTCGCGGGCACAGGTTCCAGAAAGGCAGTCTTCGGCGGATTGAAAGCGTCGTCCATGGGGACATCTAGCCTTCGTCGCCCGGCGGTGGGCCTGTTATGAGAATACTGTTTGCCGTTCGCCTGTTCCGCGGCTTCCATGGCAGCGTTGCCTCCGGTATCTGGTCGCCCTGGGGGGCGCCGACGATCTTCAAGCTGATCGACGCCTTGGATGCTTCCAACCACGACTTGACGCTCGTGTTCACGTGCAAGGAGGAACTCGATGATCTCGATACCGCCGCCGACCGGCAGATCCGGCTTGACTGCCTGAACAGCGATGTGACTCTGGTTGGTGGCGAAGCCCGAATTCCGGCTTGGACGGGCCGGTTGCGGTGGTATCTGAGTGAGTGGCGCCAGTCGCGCGTTCTATTGCGTTTGGCAAAGCAATGCCGGCCTGATCTGATCTATATCGACCGGGGCAATTTGTGGTCCGCCAGCTTGCTCGCCCGCCACGGCCCTGCACCCGTCGTGTATCGCATCATGGGCATAAGCCCGAGCCTGACCCAGCCCTACAAAGGCAACCGGCCGCACCAATTGCTGAATCGCTATCAGCTCAGGGCGCCGTTTGACTTGGTGATCTGCAGCCAGGACGGGAGCGGCGGCGAGTACTGGCTTGACAGAATCCTCGATCCCAGCGTCGAGCGAGTGATGCTGCTGAACGGCGTTGATCTGCCCGAACCGGCAGCCGAGCCAACGTCCCATGGCGATGCGTTGACCAATGTGCTGTTCGTCGGCCGCCTGGACCCTCTAAAAGGCTGCGACGAGTTCCTCACAGCGTTTCTGCAGGCTTGGCAGATAGCTCCGGATCAGCTCCGGGCGATTATCGTAGGCCAGGGGCCCCGGGAGGCGGACCTGCGGCGGCAAGCCGCCGAGGCTGGCGCCGAGGACGCAGTGACATTCACCGGCGCCGTGAGCAATGAACAGGTTTTGATGCATTATCGGCAGGCCGACATCTACGTCTCGCTGAACAAGATGGGTAACCTGTCCAACGCCAACTTGGAAGCAATGCGCTCCGGTTGCTGCATGATCCTGCCCGACCAGCAACCGGAATTCGGCGTCGATCAGGTCATCGCCGAGATGTTTCCAGGCGATAGCCTTCTGCGCATCCCCGATGTCGGCGATATCCAAGCGCTGACGCAGGCCATTCTACAACTGCATCTGAATCCGCAGGAACGGCGGGCACGGGGCTTGGCCACCATGGCGGTGGCCGAACGGATGATCCCCAGCTGGCGCCAGCGAATTGATGCCGAAGTCGGGCTGCTGGAGAATCTGGCCGCCGGAACACCGGACGGACCGGCCATGGCAGGCAACGCAACAAAACCCGAGGGCCGCGCATGACAAGCGCATCTGATCCATTCATCCACGAAACCGCGGTCATTGACGACGATGTGGAAATCGGCGGCGGCAGCAAGATCTGGCACTTCTGCCATGTGCTTTCGGGCAGCCGTATCGGCGGCAGCTGCGTTTTGGGCCAGAACGTCATGGTGGGCCCAAACGTCAGCATCGGCAACAACGTCAAGGTGCAGAACAACGTCGCCGTCTACGACGGCGTGACCATCGAGGACGACGTCTTTTGCGGCCCAAGCATGGTCTTCACCAACGTTCTTACGCCGCGGGCCTTCGTCGAGCGCAAGGACGAAATCGCCCCGACCCTGATCCGCAAGGGAGCCTCGATCGGCGCCAACGCGACGATCGTCTGCGGCAACACAATCGGCCGGTATGCGATGGTTGGCGCCGGCGCTGTTGTTACCCGCGATGTCCCTGACTATGCACTGGTCGTGGGCGCACCTGCCTGTCGGGTCGGCTGGGTCAGCCGCACGGGGGAACGCTTGCGTGCAAACCTGGTGTGCCCGCGCACCGGTGAACGCTACGAAGAGGTCTCCGCCGACCGGCTAAGACCGTGCCGTAACACCGCGACGCCATGCTAGAAACTAAGCTCACGCCGAATGGTAGCGATCAGACCGGCGCAGCGAACGGCCGATTTGGTGTGTCGGGCGCTGCATCTACTGCCGTTGGCGGTTTTTAGGTCGCGACAGCATTGGTCGACCGGTGCGAACTGACATGCGTGATCGCCGATTTGGGACCTGGCGGCGCGCAACGGGTGTTGACAACCGTGGCCAACGCCTGGGCCGAACGGGGACGCCGAATAACGGTCATTACGTTCTCTGATCCCGGAGACGACTTCTTTCAATTGGCGCCAGAGATCGCCCGCGACAGCATCGGCGGGCTTGCCCCCTCGGAAGGTGTCATTCAGGCCATAGGTGCCAACATTTCCAGAGTGCGAAATCTGCGTCGCGCCTTGCGCAAGTCCGGCGCCAGGTCGGTTTTGGTATTTCTTGGCGGCACAAATGTGCTGACCATATTCGCCGCCGCCGGGCTGGGGTTGCGCGTCGTTATATCCGAGCGTAACGACCCGAGCCGTCAGTCACTCGGCCGTGGTTGGGACATATTGCGCCGCCGTCTCTATCGTTACGCGCAAGTCGTGACGGCCAACAGCCGCGGCGCGCTGGCCGCCTTGGAAGCATTTGTTCCAAGGGACAAGCTGACGTACATCGCCAACCCCATCCCGGACTTTGGCCGCAGCGATGCGGACACCGGAGCAAGGCCACGTCCCGAACACCGCGTTCTCCACATCGGCCGTTTGACGCACCAGAAGGGCCAGGATCTGCTGTTGCGCGCCTTCGCATGTGCCCTGGCGGAGGCACCCGGTTGGCGGCTCACCATCGTTGGCGAGGGCGAGGATGAGACGGCCCTGCGCGCGCTTGCCTTCGAGCTGTGCATCACGGATAGTGTCGATTGGATCGAACGCAGCAGCGATTTGAGATCCTTCTATTTGAGCAGTTCGATTTTTGCCCTGCCATCGCGCTTCGAGGGCACGCCAAACGTTCTTTTGGAAGCCATGTCAGCCGGCCTGCCGGTGATTGTTAGCGACGCATCATCGGGCCCCTTGGAGTATGTCGACGACGACCAAAGCGGCCTCGTCGTAGGGACCGAGGATGTCGATGGTCTTGCCGAAGCTCTCCTCCGTCTAATGCATCATGAGCGGGATCGCCGGCGTCTGGGACAGGCGGCGCGGGCCAGGGTCGAAGGCCATGACCTGAATGCGGTGCTTTGCGAATGGGAGCGCGTGCTGCAGTTATCGCCGGCGGGCGTGGCCGATGGGGCGAGGTGATGATACGCGTTCACGTTCTCAGCGAACGTCCGGTTAATCAGAACACTCGGGCCTTTCTTTCTCCGGTCATTTGGAATCGCCGCCGTATCCGGCAGCATGGCATATCCGTTCGGTTCTTCTTCGAAGCGACCGAGGATATCGGCGACTGCGATATTCTTGCAGTAAACAGCAAATTTTGGAGCGCAACGAGCCAGAGTGGAAGGGACGCGGCCGCCGAATGGTTGTCTAGAATGAAGGAGCAGACCGCGAGATTGGTCTTTTTCGACCGTTCGTCAACGGCGGGACATATCACCACCGAGCTGTTGCCCATCGTCGACGTGTACTGCAAAACAACACTTTTCAAGGATCGTACGATTTATCGTCAGCCCCTCTATGCATCGCGGCTGTTCTGCCATTATTACCATACCGAGTTTGGGGTCGATGACGACGAACCGACCTATTCGTCGGCGGTAGCAGACACGACATTGCTCGATAAGCTTCGACTATCCTGGAATACGAGCTTGGCCAACTACTCGTTGCTTGGCCCGCGGTTGGCGATGCTGTACGACCGGATACCCTTCCGCGCGTTGCTGGCCCCCACAAGAAATTTTTACGCTCCGTCCGCGGCGCGATCTATCGACGTAAATTGTCGCATGGCGCTCAAGTATAAATATAATTCGTTAGGGTATCAAAGAAAGACCATCTCCCAGATATTGTCAAACTATCACGAAACTGAGCGAATTCCGAAATATAAGTATTTCAATGAATTAAGAAATAGTAAGATTGTTTCCTCCCCGTTCGGATCGAGCGAGATTAATTATAAGGATTTTGAATCATTTATCAGCGGTGCAATACTCTTAAAGCCGAATATGGATCATATGGATACTTATCCGAATTTGTACCGCGATGGCGAAACCTTCGTTTCTCATCGATGGGACTTTGAAGACGTAATGGATAAGATCGACGATATATTATCAAATCATGCTCAATATTTGGACATCGCCCATGAGGGCCAGGAAACATATCGGAGAAGCGTCGCAACAGCCGAAGGACAAGAGGAGTTTGCGCATCGCTTTGCTGACTTGCTCATCGGCCGTAATACGAGTGTACCTTAAACGGGACGAGCAAGGTCGTCATCGCCTAGACGGCGTTTGCAAGCGATCACGCTCGGGGCGCATTGAACAGCCATGGCTGTCACGAAGAAAAAACATACCCGGCAAAGCATTATCGAGGATCTAAGACGCCTAGGCGTTCGACACAACGATACGGTTTTGCTGCGTGCGGACCTGGGCAGGATCGGTAGAACTGATTTTTCGCTGAGCAAGGAATTTATCAACGTCTTGACCGAAGCCGTGGGTCCGAATGGTACAATTGCTACGCTAACTTTCTCCCGGACCTACCCTATCGAAGCGGCACCGAAGGACGAACCCTTCGATTTTGAGATGCCGTCGACCAGTGGCGCTCTGGCGAAGATGTTTTTGCAGCACCCTGAGGTTTTGCGAAGCCGACACCCATCCACTTCTTTCGCGGCGATCGGCCCGAATGCCGTCACGCTCTGCGCCGGCCATACGGCCGACGCGCCGCCCTACCAACCTATCGAGCAGCTAATAGAACTGGATGGCTTGCTGGTGGTGCTGGGTTGTGTCGGCAATAGCCCCGGTTTCACGACCGTGCATTGGACCCAATACCAACTCGGCCTTGCCCAGCAATCTACGCAGAGCGGTCGAAACGGGGTTTATTACAATGATGGAGATCAGGTCTATCTGCACCGTGTTACCGCTCCGGGCGGATGCAGTAACGGATTCTGGAAATTCTACGCAGCCTACGCAAACGCACAGTCCTTGATGGGCGGTTACGTTGGCGACGCGTACTCATTGGCAATACGTTCCACGGCAGCCTATGATCTTGAGCGCAGCATCCTCAATGAAGATCCGCGCTTTGCGCTCTGCGACGATCCAGATTGCTGGAAATGCCGGGCGACGTGGCGATACAACCGATGGGAAATGGCTCGTTTCCATTGCCGGCAAAAAATGCTGGAACTGAAGCGCTTGTTCCGAGCCCAACCATGAGTTTCGAAATTGGCGTCGGCCGGACCTCAATCACGCCGAAACGTTCGGTGATGCTTGCCGGTTTCGCCGCCGAGCGCTGGAGCAACAATGTCCGAGACGAGCTTTCGGCGAAAGTCATCGCGCTACGTTGGGCAGAGCGAGAAGTTCTTGTCATTGCGCTCGATCTGATATGGGTTTCACGCAGTCTGCGCGATGAGATCGTCAAGAAACTTGCTGCCGCATTCGGTTTGGAACCAGATGCAATTCTGGTTGCCTGCACGCACACCCATTCCGGCCCGGAAGTACGGGAAAATACATTCTATCCCCCGCGGCCAACCGGAGAGTACCGCAATTATCTGATAGGCCAGGTCTGTTTGGCTGTTCAGAATGCCCGCAACGACCTCGCGACCGGATCCGTTTCTCGGGCATCGCGGTGCGTGCCCTTGGCGATAAATCGTCGAAAGCGACAAGTGGATCTTGCGGCGTTACGAAAAGGCAAATTTCGGACGCGGATGTCGAACCGGCCAAACCCAGCAGGCCATATTGATACGACACTTGAGACGCTCTGGCTTTTTCAGGAAGACAAGCTGGCAGCGATTATGGTGAATTTTGCCTGTCATCCGACGCTACTGCGTGGACAGGAAATTTCAGCGGACTATCCCGGCGCCATCGAAAAACATCTGCGTACGGATCACGGCCTCGATGCGGATGTCGTGTTCTTGCAGGGTTTTGCGGCGAACCTGAACCCTCGCCGAATTCGTAGGCTGCCGTTCGCATTCTGGCCATTAGGACGGTTGGCCGAATGGATCTTCGATCGTGAGCAATTCGATCGCGAAGTAGCCGAATCCGGGGTTGAAGAGTTGGCGGCTGGGCTGGCTGAACAATGCATGGCCATGCGACGCGTACCTGTTGACGTTTCGGTTCTGCGCGCCAGGTTGATCGATGTCGAACTGCCGGTCGACCATGACTCCGAACCATCGAAACAGGACATTTCCCCTGGCCATGAGGCGGAATACCGCGCCCACGCAAAGGCGCTGCGCCTCCGAGAACGGAATATGCCGTTTCGCATCCAGGTCATAGAGATTGGCGATAAGTACTTGCTTGTCGCATTGGAGGGAGAGATTTTCTCCGAGTTCGCAATCTGGCTGCGCGAAGAATTCTCGAATCGCTTTGGCGGCATTATGGCGGTCAGCTGCGCGAACGGAATGGTCGGTTATATTCCTACCGACGACGCTCTCGCAGAAGGGGGATACGAACCTTCTCGAAGCATTTCGATGTTCGGTCAGCCGGGAAGATTCGCCGTGGGCGTTGAGCGAGTCTTGAAATCTTCAATAAATGCGATACTGCAGTCGAATTGAAACTTCGGCGCTATGCTAACGTTCCTTTCCATCCGGCCGCCCAGCGCGATCGGGCCTCATTCAGCGCCTGTAGGTCAACGTAGGGCCTAGCCATGTGTGGCGTGTTCGCATTGTTTCTCAACCGACCGCTGAGGGATGCAGATCTCGCGCTCGGCCGAGCAGGAACCTCGGCATTGCGTCATCGCGGTCCCGACCACGGCGGCGAATGGTATGATCGAGAACGCGGCGTCTATCTTGGGCACCGCAGGCTCTCGATTATCGATTTGCACGCCGCCTCGAATCAACCGATGGAGCGTGACGACATCGTCCTTACCTACAACGGGGAAATCTACAACTATGCTGCGGTGCGCAAAGACCTGGCGGCCCGCGGCGCCATGTTCGCCTCGAACGGTGACACGGAGGTGCTGCTACGCAGCTGGCAGCGTGACGGTCAGGCATGCCTGTCCAAACTGGACGGGATGTTCGCCTTTGCCCTTTGGGACGGACAAGATGGCTGGCTGGTCACTGACAGGTTCGGCGAGAAGCAGCTTTTCGTCGCTGTGACGGCAGATGGCGTCTACGTTTCTTCAGAGCTGACGCCGCTAGTCACGCTATTAAGACCTGAAAATAGGATAGAGCAAAAAGCCCTGGCAGCCTATATGGCATTAGGGTATATCCCGGCCCCGGCCACAGCCTATCCGGCGATCACGCGTTTGACACCCGCCAGTGTCGTTCGCATCTCAGCCGGACGCGTATGCGAGCAGCAATGCTATTGGCAACCGAGTATTCCTGCTATCGGATCGGGGCCTGTGAAACCTCTGTCCGAGCAGGATCTCGATCGCCTGACAGATTTGCTGATTGAAAGCGTCAAAGGCCGTCTTGAGGCCGATGTGCCCACCTGCCTGTTTCTATCGGGCGGCGTCGATTCCGCGCTCGTCGCCGCCATCGCCGCCCGGGAACTGGGTTGCGATCTACCATGCGTTACCGTCAGTTTTCCGCGCGGCCGCATCCATAACGAAGGACCGTTCGCCAAGGCAATAGCCGATGAACTTGGGCTGCCTCACCGCATGGTTGAGAGCAGCGAAGACCCGCGTGATGTGAATGCTAGCGTTCTGTTCGATTTGTTCGGACAGCTCAACGAGAATGTAACGACGATGTCCGCTTACCAGATGGCGGCGGCAGCGGCGAAGGACGGCTTTCGCGTCGGTTTGATGGGCATGGGTGGCGACGAGCTGTTCTTCGGTTACCAGAAGCACGAGTTCTTTTACCGAAATCGCTGGCTCTTCGAACTGCCGCAAACCGTTCGACTGACAATCGCCGCATTGGTCAAGCCGTTCGAAGCCTCGTTCGGGAAATTCCGCACCTACCGGACCGTGTTCGGCGTACCTGATTATGAGCGGTATCTGGCGGTGAAGAACCTGCCCGCTATCGCTGCGCTTCGCATGTTGCCGGGATTTCGGGACTGGGCCCAAAGCTATTACCCCGACGACAGTACCGCCATCGCCGCCGCGGTCGCCCATCTCGATGTTCGCGATACCATGGTGAATAGCCAGTTGCCCGCGTCGGACCTTGGCGGCATGCGTGCCAGCCACGAGATACGAACGCCTTACCTGAACTATCGGCTTCAAGAGGCGGTCGCCGAGATGGATATGCGATCGTTCCTGGCCTTCGGGCAGAAGTCCGTACTGCGGCGGATGTTGCGACGATATTTGCCGGACGAGTTAGTGGATCAGCCGAAGCGGGGCTTCAAGTTTCCGATCGACCGCTTTCTTGGCCAGTTCGGCGACGTCAGGCCGGAAATCGATGCCCTGCCGACCGAGGCCGCGGCGGAGATTTGGCGACACCGTCACGAGCCAGGTTGGCAGCGCTTGGCGGTGCGAATGGCGTTGCTGGGGGCCTACGAACGTTGGCGTCGCGACGGCAACGCTGGGACTGACATTGCGGTCGGTCTGTGAAATCGCATGCTTCGCGTCTGTTTCTTGATCCGGTCACTCGATGTCGGCGGCGCCGAGGTGCAGTTGTGTGCCCTGGCGCAAGCTCTCGACAAGTCCCGCTACCAAGTCAGCGTGCTGTGTTTCTATCCCGGCGGGCGTTTGGCCGAGACATTGCGGCAAGGTGGCATCGACGTAATCTGCCTCGACAAGAAGGGCCGGTGGGACCTGCTGGGCCTTCTATTTCGTCTGCTGGCGGCCGTCCGCCGCCTACGGCCCGATATTCTGCATAGTTATATGGGCCCGGCTAATCTGATGGCGATTGCGCTGAAGCCGTTTTGCCGGTCCACCAAGTTCGTCTGGGGCATTCGCGCCTCTGATATGGATCTGGCCCATTACGACTATTCCTGGCGCCTTACCTTCGGTTTGGAATGCCGTTTGTCGCGGTGGGCAGACTTGGTGATCGCGAACTCGTGGGCCGGGCGCGACTATCACACGGCACACGGATTCCCGGCAAAGTTGACCGCCGTTATCCCCAACGGCATCGACACCGAACAATTCCACCCCGACCGCGCGGCCGGCGAGAGATTGCGTAAGCTTTGGGGGGTGCCGGACTCAGCCGTGCTTATTGGTCAGGTCGCCCGTCTCGACCCAATGAAGGACTACCCCAATTTTCTGCATGCCGCCGCAATCCTGGCGTCGGAACGGGATGATATCTGGTTTGCTTGTATCGGAGAGGGGCCGCCCGAATACACCGCCGAGCTGCATAAACTGGCCGACAAACTCAATTTGGGCGATCGGTTGCTCTGGCTCGGCCGGCGCGATGACATGCCGCAAGTGTTCAATGCGTTGCAGATTGCGACGCTTTCGTCGGCGTTCGGCGAAGGTTTCTCGAACGCCATTGGCGAGGCCATGGCGTCCGGCCGGCCATGCATCGCCACGACGGTGGGCGATGCGCAGCTCATTCTGGGCGAACTGGGCCAGACGGTGCCAATTGGCGAACCGAAAAAACTGGCGGAAGGTTGGCGCGCGATTTTGACCCGATCGCCCAGCGAACGCGACGATCTGGGCGCCGCGTGTCGGGAGCGTATCGTGGGAAAATTCTCGCTGCCGGTAATGATCCAAGAAACCGACCGCGTATACCAGGCTTTGGCCGTCTCATGATCACCTTTGCCGTGGCGTAGCCGGAGGCGGACAATGTGTGGAATTGTCGGGTTCAGCAAGCCCGGCCTGAGCGAGCGGCAGCAGGCCGAGACCATCACCGCGATGTCCGCCAGTCTGGTGCATCGCGGACCGGATGATCACGGCCAGTGGCACGACTGCGAGGCAGCAATCGCCTTGGGCCATCGCCGGCTGTCTATCATTGACGTTTCGCCGCTCGGCCATCAACCCATGGTCTCGAGGAGCGGGCGGTATGTGATCGTCTACAACGGCGAAATCTACAATTTCCTGCATCTGCGCAAGGAACTCGCCGACGCGGGCGCAGAGTTCCGCGGTGGCTCCGATACCGAAGTCATGTTGGCGGCGATCGAAACCTGGGGGCTGCCCCAGGCGGTAAGCCGATTTGCCGGCATGTTCGCTTTTGCCGTCTGGGATCGCGAACTGCGAAACCTGTCACTGGTCCGTGATCGGCTGGGCATCAAACCGCTCTATTGGGGGCGGATCGGCAATCTGTTCCTGTTTGGCTCCGAACTGAGCGCACTGCTGGCTTGCCCGGGCTGGCCTCGGGAAGTCGACCGTGACAGCCTGGCCGCGTACACGCGCTGGAACTACATTCCCTCGCCGCATTCCATCTATCGCCATGTGAAAAAGCTCGAACCGGGCACCATCCTGAACTGGAGGCAGGGCGAGGCGCCGCGCATCGAGCGGTTCTGGGACGTCCGCGATCTGGCCGGCCCACAGGCGACCGAGGACCGGCAACTCGATGATGAAACGGCTGCCCGATCGTTCGAAAAGCTGCTTCGCGGCATCGTTGCGGAGCACATGATTTCCGATGTGCCGTTGGGCGCTTTTCTGTCCGGGGGCATCGACTCGTCGCTCGTCGTGGCCATGATGCAGGCGCAAAGCAACCAGCCTGTGCGGACGTTTTCGGTCGGCTTCGCCGAGGCGCGCTACAATGAAGCGGAACATGCCAAGGCCGTGGCAGATCATCTCGGCACCGATCACACGGAGGTCTACCTGGACGACAAGCAGGCGCTCGATCTGGTCCCCGAATTGCCACGTCACTATGACGAACCGTTCGCCGACTCATCGCAGTTGCCAACCTGTTTGATTGCCAGCATCACCCGGCAGCAGGTGACCGTAGCGCTGTCCGGGGACGGCGGCGACGAACTGTTTGCCGGTTATACCCGCTACCGATGGGCAGAGCATATTTGGCGCCGCTTCGGTTGGCTTCCCCTCAACATGCGCAAAGGCCTGGCCGGCGCGATACAGCTGGTGCCTCGGCCCCTCTGGTCGGTGACGGGGGCCCTTCTTCCGACCGCGTTCGGCGAGGGTCGCCTGGCCGAACGGGCGGCAAAATTCGCGCAATATGTGAGCGTGCAATCGCCTGACGGCATTTACCATGCACAACACACGCATTGGCCATCGCCCTGCAACCTCGTGATCAACGGCCAAGAAGCTGTAGGACGGTCATGCGACGCGGCGTTGACGGAAAAGGTGCCGGACTTCGTCGCGCGCATGCAGATCATGGACACCTTGCAGTATCTGCCGGACGATATTCTGACGAAAGTGGACCGCGCCACAATGGCGGTGAGCCTGGAGGCCCGGGTGCCCTTGCTGGATCACCGTTTGGTGGAGTTCGCCTGGGGTCTGCCTGCCAAGTTGAAGTACCGAGACGGCCGCTCGAAATGGTTGTTGCGCCGAGTTCTCGACGATTACGTACCTCGCAGCTTGATAGATCGACCGAAGTCGGGCTTCGCCGCACCGATCGCGACATGGCTGCGAGGGCCGTTGCGCGAATGGGCGGAAGAGTTGCTGGAACCAAGGCGACTCGCGCGGGAAGGCTACTTCAATCCAGAGCCCTTGAGCATTGCCTGGCGGCGGTTTTTGGCCGGTCAGGATGAGCTGCGCGAGCCGCTCTGGGGCATCCTGATGTTTCAGGCTTGGCTGCAGGAAAGGCCTGCGGCCTGCAGGGCCTTTACGTAGCGGACGCCGTGGCGTACGTCGGATGATCGACCTGGCCGGCAGTGACATTACCCCGCTGCCAGCGAAGGTACTGCCGGCGCGAGAAGATCACGGCGAATATCACGAAGACCAGCAGCAGATGTCCGGTCCTGTACCGTACGGCCGCTCCGGCATTGAGAATGCCCAGGGGGTAGCTGGCGAACAGCAGCCATCCAAGGGTAATCGTGCCCATGAGGAAACTGTAGACCGGCAAGTTGCCGATATTGCGCAACAAAAGAAAAAGCAGCGTCGCGACGATGAGGGTGCTTTCCACGAAGGAGACCATTTGCATGATGCCGTTCCCGCTCTCTTCCAGGGTTGGCCCGAAAAACCCTTGGAACATGCCGTAGGGCGCTTTGTAGAATACGTCGTACTGCCCCGCCCAGAAATTCCCTCGCGAGGTGCCATAGCCGAGGAAATGCGGCGCTACGGCGAAGGCCAACTGGTCAATTTTATCCCTGAACAGGTACAACAGGCCCACTGAGGCCACGCCCGTCGCCACGACCATGGTAACCTTTTGCCGGACGTAGCGACCGGCAACGAAACAGAAATAGATCGCAGCAATTGCCGGTATGTAGTGGATCTTGAACAGATAAATGCCGATGACGCCGACGACCTCTAGAACTCCCAGCTTGGCGCGGTGTTCGTACAGTTTGACGAAATAGGCCGACACCACACCGACGAAGAAGACCAACAACGCTTCCTTTGAAGCGATCGAGGACCAGAGATTGAACGAGGGTGTCAATACAAGAAGCGCAAGTATCCGCCGATTCCAGCCCTCCACCGCGGTGAGAAGCCTGTAAATGCCGACGAATGCGATGGCTTGAAAGCCCATGTCGATGAGGATCGGACTGCCGAAAAATATCACTCCGAAAACCGCCCCTACTATCTCAGTAATCAGGGTCGAGTAAATTCTGCCGATGTCGAGAGCGAGCGACGGCGAGAGATCTAGGACGAATTCGCTGAAATCGAACCCACCGGCCTGGTACTGGCTGGAATCGCCCAAGGTCGTCAATTTGATGATGACGGTCTCGCCAATGATGGACATGGCGCAACGGTATAGGAAAAGCAGTGCGAAAAATGATTGCCAGCGGAGAGTCACGTGATATCCAATTTTCGGGGCCGGGGGTTCGCGCAATTTGTGGGCAGCCGGTTGCTATTCAGACCGGAACGAGATGACGACCGTGACGACTACCAATGCCAACGCCACCGAGACCGCGATGGGGATTGCAATGATCCTGCGCAATGGAGGTTCGTTGGGCAGCGCCGATGCCCGCAAGGGCGAGATAACTTTGACCACGTAAGGCGGCTTTGAATCCACAATGACGGCACGCTGCTCTTGTTGCATCAACAAACCCAGCAAGGCATCGCGCACTTCGGCCAATCTCGCGGTCTCGATGCTCCTTTCCAGATACCTCCTTCGTTCTTCTTGTTCCTGCCGGCGGCGAAATCCGATCAGTGCATCGGCTTCGCGATACGTGATATCCAGCAGGTAAAGGGCGAACTCCCTGTCCGAATGCTCGACAGTGATCCTGAAGAACGATGTCTCCTGAATGGGTTCGACCTTCACCATGTTCGACAGGTAGTTCGCCAAGCCTTCCGTGTCCGGCTCGTGCCAGGGATTCAGATGAAAGAACCGGCGCAGCCGCTGCTTGAACGAATTCTCGTCAATCTTCGGTTTGATCCAGCTTTCGTCTTCGGCGTTCCAACTGTCGCCGTACACCTTCTGCAACAGCCGGTATTTCTTCTGAATTTCCTCGGCAAGAAGCGTCGAGCCGATCATAACGCGAAACAGGTCGACCGACCTGGTCGACGCGCTGCCGGCACTAAAACCGATCGATCGGGCCACACCAAGAATACCGCCCGCGCCGGCACGCGACGAGAAGTTGCTTCCCGCCACATCGACCGGGATGACGACCATCTTGGCCTTGTAGGTCGGCACGAAGTCACGGGCATTTTTGATGCCGATGATGCCCCCGATGATGATGGCAATGAACAAAATCCACTTCCAACGCCATGCCTCGATCGCAAGCATGCGCAGATCGAGTAACCTGCCACTGCTTGCATCCGCGTTAGTCTCAAGCGCACGTTCATTGCTCATTTAGATTTCCGTTTTCAATTGGAACTGCCGAAACTTGGCCTGCTACCTCGAAGTTGATACACCTGCCTTATAGAAAAATCTTGCGACATCGACTACCGCGGTCTCCGGTCGACGTCATCAAATTTGCAGGATGCTGCTTTGCAAATAACCTTCTAACAGTGACAGGCAATTCTAACAATGATAAGCCCCTTTCACGCGCAAATGGCCCAAAAAGCCCCTCTGTCGCAAAGCAGTCAGAATCCGATGCGCTTCGCCAATCGAAGCAGGATTGCGGTACCCTCGACGCGGCGAGGAAGCGTCCAGGCCACGCGCCCGTCAATTGGCGGAGCATACACATTCCTGACTCGCGTGTTCGCGCAAACGCCTTCTACAACTCCTAGGTTCCCTCACACTATGAACGCTATCTCCGGCCTTCGCCTGAATTCGCCGCTGCTGATTCCGATCTATTTCCTGGTTGTCCTGCGGATCGGTTTCTTTGTCGGAACGATGGTCTGGCCAATTCCTAACGAGATGAGCAGACCGACGTCGCCGCTGCACCAGTCCGGCACGGACCTGCATTATTACATGAGCGCAGCCGCAAAAATGGCAGAGTTCGGCCCGCTCGGCATCTTGCATGCCTACGTGGACTTCTATAGCCGCCTCGAATTACCCGAAATGAAAGAGATGTTCAATAGACACACGCTATTGGAAATCCGAGAGCAGGCGGATGACTATATCGAATATTTGAATGTCGGCCCCCTGTTTCCTTTTTTGCTTAATATTACGAAATACAACATCGATAATACCATACCTCTTTCTGTAGTATTCTTAATAATGGGATTATTTTCTTCGGTATTGTGGATTATTTGGTTAGATAAGTTTGGCGTCCCGTTTATTTGGATTTTTGTATTTATTTTTCTTCCTGCCCCTCAATATTATTCAATTTCAATAGGAACAGATTTGCCTTTTATGTTTTTTATGACTTTGTTTATTTTGTTTTATTTCCGAAAAGAGTATCGAGAGTCTCACTTTGTTATTTTATCTGTTTCACTTCTTGGACTTGCCTTGCTAAGACCCGTAGCCCTGAGTATTCTGGCTTTTGTCATAATGGACCTGATTTTCTTTCAAAGCCGCAACATTGAAATCAGAACCAAGGTGACGCTTCTAGGTATTACGGTGTTCTTGCTGTTTATGTCAATGTCGTATTATTTGCCGCATGGCGCCCATACAATTGGCAGTTCCTCCAGTCTAAGTTTCTTCAACGTTAGAAGCCTAGATTATTACCAAGGCCTATTCCCGACCCTGCCTTCGATCGTGGACAAGACAGTATCAGTACTCTTGTTATTCGCGGCAAAAGTTTTTTACTTCGTAGGCCTTCGGCCTTCATTTGGCGGCAGTGACATTGCCGTGGTTCTCGTTCGCGCCGCGCCGGGAATAATCCTTATCGCCGGATTGATATGGGGCTTATTCTGCGCCGGCTGGCGGATGCGAATCTTCCTGGTTTTGATGTTGATCCCGGTAATCGCAGGGCCGGCGCAGGATCGGTATAACCTGCCGATTCAGCCCCTTTTGTTCTACTTTGGCGGTTGTTTCTTTACGTGGTGCGTTCAAAAAGCATTGGGTCGCTGGCGGACTTGCGAGAATGACGGTGCGGCAGGTAAATTGGCGCTGCGATGCGCCGAGCCGTTCCTGTTCAAGATGAACCGGCAACTCAAAATCTAATGCGGTGTCTTGGGGCAGGCTACCCCACGACGTCGCCGATGTGGTCGGTTGGCCTGTAGCCCTGCCTAGAACGATCCTTGCTTCTCTTTTGTGCACCGCGGCCGACAACCACAAGAACCGAGACACTTTGTAGGCAAAATCAACGCTCCCGCGACGTGCGCGGATTTGCCAGCCACAGCAATCCGCCGGGCAAACCCAGTGTTAACAGCATTAAACCTACGGCGATCGACAGCGCCAGCGCATCTGGTCCAGAGATCCCGATCTGGCCCAAGAAGAACACCATCGCACCTTCTCTCACTCCCCATCCGGCAAACGATATGGGGATGGCGGAGACCAGGATGATTGCCGGAACAACGATCAAGCACTGGATGATATCCAGCGGCGTGCTCATGGCCTTCGCGAGCAGATACACGATGAGGCATGACAGGAGATGGATGATTGCCGCACAAAGGAAGACCTGCGGCGTTTGGTGCGGTGCGGTCAAGCAACGACGTAGATCACCCAGTATAAATCCGACGTTGTTGAGGATCGGAATGTGGCGTAATAGTCGCTGTCCAGCCGCGCCGAAAATCAGCGCGAAACAGAGACCAATTGCGCAAGCCAAGACGACGAACACCAAAGACCAGATGGTCGCCGGGTTGGCGGTCGTACTGGCGAGAGAGGGTAAGGTAATTGCAAGCAGCGCAATAAGCGCCACGAGGGCAATCACCCGATCCATCATTACCCCAGATATGGCCTTTGACAAAGAGGGGACATACTGCCGGATCATGGCAATTCGAATGGCGTCTCCCCCGAATGAAGTGGGCAGGGCTTGATTGAAGAAGAAACCGATTAGAGTAAGTCGGCTTAGAACAGCAAAGCCTATGTCCATGCTCAGAACCTGACTTAGCAGTTGCCAGCGGAGTACATGCATGCAGATCTGCGTCGAGCCGATCAGCAGCACGAGCATCGCGCTTGCGATGTCAATCCGCACCAATGTTGCCAGAGCTTCAGCAACATCGAACTGGCGAACGATCAAAGTCATCAGAGCGATCGATATGACGAATTTCAGCCAGAGGAAGAGGTGTCGCTTCAATAACTGACCGAAAATTATGCGCCAAATCCAAGACAAAGGTGCGAGCGCCCCTTATTTGCGGTCTTTCCTCAGCCCGTAAGCTGTTTTGCCCTGGGATTCGAAGTAGGTGCGCATGACCATCTCCGCCAAGAGCCCCATGAGCATGCTCATGATGCCGACCAGCAGGAACAACACGACGAGAAGGGGCAACGGCGTTTCGATGAAGGAAATACGCTCAACGAACTTGTACCAGATCATGAGGAAGAACGAGACGAAGGCCGCCCAGAAATTGAGCAGGCCGAACCCGCCAAAAAGGTAGATCGGTTTGTGTAGATAGCGTTGCAGGAACGTTATGACCAGCACATCAAGCACCACCTTCAAAGTCCTGCTCAATCCATATTTGGATTTGCCGCGTCGTCTCGGATGGTGCTGGACGACGACCTCCGTTACTTGTGCCCCTTCCCAGCTGGCATAAATCGGAATGAACCGATGCATTTCGCCGTAGATGCGCACATCGCGCATGACTTCGCGACGATAGGCCTTCAATGTGCAGCCGTAATCGTGCAGATGAATGCCGGAAATAGCCGAGATCAGCCAATTTGCAATTCGACTCGGAATTATACGGCTGACAAATCGATCCTTGCGATCCTTGCGCCAGCCGGACACAACGTCGTAACCCTCATCCAGTTTCTGCACCAATACCGGTATATCTGCCGGATCGTTTTGCCCGTCGCCGTCCATAAGGACCAATATCGGATACTTGGCTTGATCGAGTCCGGCCATGATGGCGGCGGACTGTCCGTAGTTGCGTCGCAGCGTGATCGACCGCGTCCGTTCGTCGCCTTGACAGATCTGGTTTAGTACCGCGCCAGTTCCGTCAGTGCTTCCATCATCGACAAAAATAATCTCCAATTTCAGGGACGTCTCACCGAGCTGCTGCAGACATGCTTCGTGCAGTGGTGCGATGTTCTCTACCTCGTTAAAGACGGGAATAATGATGGAAATCTCTGGCATGGCAGCTCGGACTGAAATTTGACGCGGATGAATCGGCGATGCGTAAACTGAAAATAGACCAGAGCATCATGGGTCCGCCAGAATTGTTTCCGCCGTTGGATCAAAATCCCACTGCGAAGGGGTTTGATGCCTGACAGCTGGAACAGCGAATTCAAAGGTTGGCCTCCGCGTCTCGCTGGACTGACATCCGTGCTCGTGTGCCCGACCTGCCGCGGCGCGCTGCGGTATCACGCCGACCGTGCGGCATGCCGTGCCTGCGCAAAGACCTATCCGGTGAGGGGCAACAAGCTCTACTTCGTTGAAAGTGCCACCAAGAGCGACGCACTGGATAGGCTGAAAGGTCTTCTGAAGCGGTTGTTCGGGTCGCGATATCCATGGCTGACCGGCGTGCTCGGACCAACGCTTCTGCCCAACTATCTACGGCTGGTCGACAACTACTTCCCGGGCCGAGAAAAATTGATTCTTGATATCGGCTGCGGCAATCGGCGGGTACGAGACGATGTCATCGGCATCGATGTCATTGACTATGCTGCCGTTGACATCATCTGCGACATGCATCGCTTGCCGTTTCGCGATGCCAGCGTCGACGGCGTGGTCACCTGGAACGTCATAGAGCATGTGCCTGAGGCGCACCGGGCGGTATTGGAGATATTTCGCTGCCTTGCGGAAGGTGCCTTGGCAGCGCACGAAATTCCTTTTCTCATGCCATTTCACGCCTCGCCAAAGGATTTCGTACGTTATACCCATCAAGGTGCCGAATCGCTGTTCGCTCCTTACGAGGTTGTCGAGCAGAAGAACCTATCCGGGCCGTTCTCCCTGTTCTGCCTGGTAGCATCCGAATTGCTTTCGGTCGTGCTCTCCTTCGGCAGGCCAAATCCGCGCGCCGCTTTGTTTCTGATCAATGCGGCGCTGTTATCGCCTCTGAAGTATCTCGATCTTCCATTGGTGGGCAAAAAGAGTCTCATCGGGCTGGCGCCTACAATCCTGACGGTCGTGAGGAAGACGACGCCGGCGACAGCCGCCGGGCAAGAATGACACGACCCGCAGCAAACCGGCTTGTCGCCATTTTGCTTAGCCTGGCGCTGATCGCATTGGCCGCGCGGTTGGTTCTGATCTGGCAGTACCCGCAATCCTATGGCGATGCGGATGTCTATCTTGTCGTGGCAGAGAATATCGTCCGCAATGGCTGTGTCTCGCTCTCGGAACCGGCCGCTGCTGCCTGCCTGCCCCATTGGGGCGGCAACCAGTTGCCCGGCTTTCCGGCCTTCATCGCCCTGAATTTCGCGTTTTTCGATCAATCGCTGACAGCCGTCAGGATTGCACAGGCAGTCCTGGCGGTGTTGGCGATCCTATATTTGTGCCTTGCACTGCGGGCCTGGACGCAGTCGCTTTCCGCCGTGGTCTGCGCCGGGGCATTGTTGGCGCTGTCACCGCTGGCGATCGGCTGGCCGCGGCACATCTTCACCGAGACGCTGGCGCTGACGGTGACGACGTGGCTGATGGCGGAACTGATTTGGTCGTTGACGGAACAGCGTTTGCGAAGCGTCAGAGTGGGCCTGGTGCTGGCTGTCGCCGCTTTTGTGCGGATCGACCTGTTGTCCCTCTGCCTGCTCGTCGCCGTCTGTGCTTTCTTGCTCCACCGTCCGGGGCCTGCCGTGCGCCAAGGCCTAATTGTGCTCATCACCCTGAGCCTGCCGCTGACCGTTTGGTCGCTGCGCAGCGTATCGCTTGGCCTGTCGCCACTGCCGCCGTTGGCGGTGATGGCGGACGGCTCCCGGGCGCCGAGTGGAATTTTGGCTTGGGGCAGCACCTGGTCGAATAACGAGTATCACTTGAACCTATGGGTGTTTCCGCTGTTGACCAAGTCCTATAGCGAAATAAGGCCGCCGCACGAGGCCTATGCCGATGCCGATGAGCGGGCCCGGGTCGAAGCATTGCTGTCCACGCTGCGCGAACTCGACGGCAATCCGTTCCCTAAGAAAGTCGATGATGCCTTCCGGAATATCGCCAATGCCCGAATCTCGGCGCGCCCCGTCTTTCATTGGATCGTTCTGCCGCTTCGCCGGGCTTTCGAGATGTGGTTCAACCCGTTTTCTTCCGCGGGCCTTCCGGCTGCCGCCGAATTGCCTGGCGCGATCGGCCCGGATACTATTCGCCGCGCCTTGGCAGACGGTATCTTCGGCGTCGCAGATTTGATCTTCCGGTATCCGGAATTGGCCTTATTCAAGGCCGCCTCGATCGGCTACCGGGTCTTGCTGCTGGCTGCAGTCTTGCTGATTTGCTGGGCCATGGTTTGCGTCAACAATCCCATTGTACAGCCGCTGTTGCTCATGGCCCTGACGTTCGCCGTTGGCCGGACGTTGGCCTTTGCCCTGACGCTCAACAACACGACCCGCTACATAGTTGAAGCAGCTATCCCGCTAGAAATCGCTTGCGGCGTCTTCCTTGGTTTGATGTGGCCGTTTCGTCCGAGACCGCCGCGGCGAATCAGCCGTTCCGAGAGCGCTGGGCATTGATCTTTGCCGATCAAGTCCAATAATTGGCATTTCAAATAGGCCGATTTACTTGCTTGACGGTGCCGCTGGAATATATCCATAACTCGACAATGAGATATCAAAGCCTCATCGCCGAGGAGTTACCGCGCCCCTCGCGCACCTATCTAAGCATTGATGTTGAAGACTATTATCACTACGTCCCCGACGGTGAGAGCCTGCGGGCGGAGCACAATTTGCCAAGTAATCTGCCGGAGAACCTGAACCGGCTGCTGGACGAATTTTCCCGGCGAAACGCCAAGGCGACCTTCTTCATGTTGGGCTGTGTAGCGGAATCCCTGCGGCCGGAGATAAATCGGATCGTTGATGAAGGCCACGAACTGGCCAGCCATGGCTATACCCATTCGGCGATCTTAAGCCAGACCCGGCAGCAATTCCGCGATGACATCAAGCGCGCCAAACAGATTCTAGAAGATGTCAGCGGGGTCGAAATCATCGGATATCGGGCACCTATCTTTTCTGTAACCGAGCGGACTCTCTGGGCCCTCGACGAATTGCGCGAGGCTGGTTTTCTCTACGATTCCAGTGTTTGTCCCGTGAAGAATTTCGCCTACGGTATTCCGGATGCGCCCGAACAACCGCATCGGCTAAACAATGGCATGATCGAGGTGCCGATGTCCGTCACCAAACTGCTCGGTTATCGCTTCATGGTCGCGGGCGGCTTCTATTTGCGCGCCTACCCAAGCTGGTTCTACCGCCTGCTACTGCGGCACAGATCGGAGGAGCTGCCCGTCGTCCTTTATCTCCACCCATGGGAATGGGAAGACAAGCGTTTGAACCTCTGGGACCTCGGGGTCAAGCACCCATATCTGCAGGAACGCGGGTGGCTGATGAAGCGCATCGTCACCTGGAACCGGCATAAGGCATGGGACCGGTTTCGGATGCT
This sequence comes from uncultured Rhodospirillaceae bacterium, assembly GCA_964344935.1. Classification (GTDB taxonomy): domain Bacteria; phylum Pseudomonadota; class Alphaproteobacteria. Next base: position 739,026 of record CAYFPL010000001.1, on the reverse strand, counting down.
GCTGTCCCAATTTCAGCAACTGCAGCCGCTTCGCGAGGTGATAATTGATGGCGCAGAATAAGGCCGCTGTTGAAGCCTACTTCGAACGGGAAGCAAAACGCTTCGACGACATCTATGACGTCGCGAACAGAGGTTCGGTGCACGAACTGGTTGACCGGCTGTTCCGGACGCGGATGCTGCGACGGCGCAACGCCGCGATCGCCAGCATGGTGGAGACGGGCGCGAACTGCCTGGAAGTAGGCTGCGGTTCGGGCAGGACGGCGGTCGAATTGGCCAGAGTCTGCGGCTCCAGGGTTCACGGCCTGGACCTCTCGGCGACCATCCTGGACATCGCTCGCGACAATGCGGGCAAGGCCGGTTATGCTGATTTGTGCAGCTTCGAGCAGGCGGATTTCCTGGACTGGCAGCCGCCGCAGTCCTATGAAGTCTTCATCGGCGTGGGATTGCTCGACTACTTCGACGATCCTATGCCTTTCCTGAAAAAGGCGGCCGCGACGGTCGGCAATGGCAGCTTGGTCTTGTCATATCCCATGTCATGGCGGCTGCTCAATGTTGTTCGGCGCCTGTGGCTGACCGGTCTGCAGGGTTGTCCGGTCCGCTTCTACAGCCATGGCGAGATCGAAGCAATGGCGACGCAGGTCGGCGGCCGGGTTGTCCAGCGGCATATTAGCGGCGGACAACGGCCGATCATCAACGATGCCGTGGTCAAGATCGACCTGAGCCGAGACGGCCGGCTAAGCAAGCCATGATTAGCCAGCATCTTTCATCCATCCGCAGTTTTCTCGATCCGCGACAAGTCGGTTACCTGATTTTCTACGTTACCAACCGCTGCAATTTTCGCTGTGAATTCTGCTTCTATTACGCCGAGATCGAAAAGGGCCGTAAGCCGAATGAACTGACGTTGGAAGAGATCGAGCAGCTGTCCCGACAGATCGGTCCGCTGTTACAGCTTTCTCTTACCGGCGGCGAGCCATTCGTTCGCAAGGATTTCGCCGAACTCACCCATCTGCTGGTCGGGAATTGCGCGGTGCGCTACCTGACCATCCCGACGAATGCTTCGCTTACGGATCGCATGGTGCGTTTCCTCGAAGATGTCTTGCCCCGGCACCCGGACTGCTACCTGCGGCTGACGTTTTCGATCGACGGCATCGGCGAAGCCCATGACCGCAATAGGTCGATGCCGGGTTCGTACAAAAAGATCCAAAACAGCTATGCCGCGATCGCGCCGCTACGGCGAAAGTTTCCCAATCTGGTGTTGGACGCCAATTCCGTTTTCACGGCGCAATCCGAAGACTCTATCCTGGATACTTTGAAACATCTCGCCGCGGAGTTCGAATTCGACAACCTATCCCTGACCTTCGCCCGCGGCGAAATAAAGGATCCTAGCCTGAAGACCAAGGCGCGCAGCAAATACATTGAGGCGAATCAGCTTCTGGAAAGCCTGCGGCGTGGCAAGGAGAACCGGTTCCTCTATCCGCTATGGCGGGCGGTGCGCGACGTCTCGCGGCGCAACCTGATCGCCACAGAGTTCGACGATAAGTTCGTGGCGCCCTGCGTCGCCGGGCGAAAGCTGCTCGTGATCAGCGAAACCGGTGATGTGCACCCATGCGAAATCCTGGATCGGCCCATGGGAAATCTGCGTGAGGTGGAATTCGACCTGCGGCGGCTGATGGCACGTGCGGAAAACGATGCGTTGCGGGACTGGATCAAATCCAGCCGCTGCAAATGCTCCTTCGAATGCGCGCTTAGCGCCAACGTGGTATGGAATCCCTCGCAGTATGCCCGGATGGCTGCGTCCGCCGTCTCCAACATAGGGAAGCGCTAATCGGCCATGATAACGCCGCATGCTCTCGCTGATAACAGTGATGCGCAACCGCGGGCTAAGATCAGCGTGATCATTCCCTCGTACAATTCGCGCGACACCATCGAAGACTGCGTACGCAGTGTCCTGGCGACGGGGTATCAGCCGCTGGAGGTATTGGTCGTCGACGATGCCTCCACCGACGGATCGGACGAGATTGTTCGACGCTTGGCCGACGTCGAAGAACCGGGGGTCGTGTGGTTGCTGCGTCAGGCGGTGAATGGCGGGCCGGCGCGGGCCCGCAACGCCGGAGCCCGGCAGGCCAGCGGCGAATTCTATTTCTTCTTAGACAGCGACACGGTCATGAACTTACCCGCGCTTGCGAACTTCGCCCAGCGCATCAAAGATGCGGACGCCGTCGTAGGGGTCTACGATTCCGTGCCGTTAAACGCGGGAATGGTGCCAGCTTACAAGGCGATGTTGAACAATTATTTCTTTTCCCGCCGCGGCGTCATTCCTTACGAAGTATTTGACAGTGCGCGAGCCGGAATCCGTGCCGAAGTCTTCGATGCCGTCGGCGGCTTCAACGATACGCTCACATGGGGAATGGATTACGAGAACGAGGAATTGGGTTACCGGATTCACCGCCGCTACCGCATGCTTCTCGATCCCGATGTTGCGGTTCGCCACATGTACCCCGGCTTCAAGGCGCTGGTCCGGGCCTATTTCTTTCGCGTCGCGCTGTGGATGGAAATCTTCTTCCATCGCCGCAAGTTCGAGAGCGGCGGCGTTACGTCTGCGGAAACCGGCATCAGTTCGGCGGCATTGTTGCTGGCATGCCTGCTAGCCGCGGTCAGCCTGACGCCGATTCCCGCCGCCTGGTCCGTGAATTTGGTCTGGCTAGCCGGCGGGGCCCTGCTGGTCTACCTATATGGGTACTGGGGGTTCCTATTGTTCGTCGCCAGGCAGAGGCCGTCGTTTCTGATACCTGCGCTGCTCCAGAATTTCTTCTTCACCTGCGTGATCGCGGCCGGCGCCAGTTATGGGCTGCTACGGGCGATACTCGGGCGCTCGACCGTTGCCGCGTTGACCGAGGGCAAACGCGATGTCTAAGAGACCTGTGGAATGGTGATCCGTCCCTGGCGGATGAATGCGACGAAGTGCGCTCTGATCCCCGATCGCACTTCATTTCTTCGTATCCCCGGCGGACAGGCGGATAGGTAGCCGGCGATGTGCGGAATTTTCGGCTGGGTGAGTTTCACAGAACCGCTCTCGGCGGCGCAACTCGAGGACTGCCGCCGGGCCACGGGGCTGCTTAGACATCGCGGACCCGACGCCGCGGGCGAATGGCACGACCAAAGAACATACCTAGGGCACAGGCGCCTCAGTATCATCGATTTGAGTGATGCGGCGACGCAGCCTTTTCACGACGACGAGGGGCGATTCATCCTGTCGTTCAACGGCGAGATTTACAACTATCTTGAACTGCGACAGGAGTTGGCCGAACTGGGGCACACCTTTCGTACGCAATCGGACACCGAGGTACTTATTCGCGGCTTGACGCAATGGGGTACCGCCGGGCTGCAACGCCTGGACGGCATGTTCGCGGGTGCTCTGCACGATCGGCAGACCGGGCGGCATCTACTGTTCCGGGATCCGCTTGGGCAAAAACCACTCTACGTACACAGATACACCGGCGGGCTGATCTATGCTTCTGAACTTCGCGCCTTGCTAGAGCTGACCGGCTTCTCCTGGAAAATCGACCGACAAGCATTCCGACGCTACCTCGTGCACAGCTACTATCCCTGGGCATCCTGTCCTGTGGTGGGCATCAGAAAGCTGCTGCCCGGACACTTGATGGAGGTCCACCAAGGGCGGACCGATCTGAGGCGCTGGTGGGATTCGGTGCCCGGCGACGATCGGCTGGATATTAGCTTCGACGAGGCCGTCGCAGAAGTTGAGCGCCTGTTCATACGGTCCTGTGAACTGTCCATGCGCTCGGATGTTCCGGTCGGCGTGTTTCTCAGCGGCGGTTTGGACAGTTCGCTGTTGCTTAGTGCCTGCCACGACGTATCGCCGAACGTACAGTCCTTCTCTGTCGCCATGGCTGAAACCGACTATGACGAAAGCGCCAAGGCGCAGACAGCATCGCGACATGTCGGCAACCGTGAGCACACAGTGCTGCCGATGACGCAGAATGCCCTGATGGCCTCGTTCGCCGCGTTGATGGAACGGCTAGACGAACCTCATGGCGACCCAGGCTTCGTCAATCACTATTTTCTTGCCCGGGAAAGCCGGCCGTACATCACCGTGGCGCTCGGCGGCGATGGTGCGGATGAATTGTTCGCCGGCTATGCACCATTCAAAGGGTTGGCGCTGCAGTCCCTTCTGGAAAGGCTTCCAGCCGCAGCGATCATGTTCGCCAGGGCACTTGCACAACAACTTCCTGGCAGCGATACCTATATGGGACTGCAGTTCAAGGCGCTGGCCTATCTTCAAGGGTTCCCGTCCAGCAGTTCCAGTCGACACTCCCTTTGGTTAGCGACCCTGTCTCCGGAGGAGCTCACCCGGTTGCTCAGACGGGCAGAACCGGGCTTCTTCGATCCGATGCAAGCTAACGGCGCCTTTGACGTTGCGCCCGAACTGCATGCCAACCTGGCATCGCTTAGTCCTACGCAAGGAATGCTCTATTATTACCAGCGCCTGTTCCTGCCCGAATTCATCTGTCACCACACGGACCGTGCCGCGATGATGCATAGCCTTGAAGTCCGATCGCCGTTCCTCTCCGTGCCGTTGATCGAATTGACGAATCGCCTTTCTGATGCCTATAAGGCGAAACGCAGTGGCCAGAAGCGGTTGCTGCGAGAAATGCTGCGGCGGCGAGGATTTCCTGCCGAGATCCTGAACCAGCGCAAACACGGCTTCACATTTCCCCTTGCCAGATGGCTGAAGGAGGATATGCGTGGGTTGGTCGACGCGTTGTCCGAAGCCGAAGCGTTCACCGGTGGCGAGGTGGACGGTCGTTGCCTCAACGAGATGATCGAACAGCACCTCTCGGGGCAGCGCAATCTGTACCGCATCATCTACAATCTCATCGTTTTCCAGGCTTGGCGACAGCGCTATCCGGGCCTGGAATTCTCTTAGCCGCCGACCAGTCCAGAAAATCCGCCGGAAAAGATAGTCGAATGGACTGCGCTGCACGCCATGGTTTCTACCGGGACAAGGTATTGGCCGCGATGCCGAGGCTGCTGTCTGGCCTGGACCGCGACCCGTTCTCCTCGACTTACGGCTGCTTCGACCGGGAGTACTGGGCATGGGCCACGAAGGACTTCGCCAACGTCGACCTGCAGCGTGCGATCTATCCGCTGACGGTTCTTTATCTCGAGGATTTTCCAGGAAACCTCTGGCACGGCCGATCACGGTTGAAAGATTGGATCCTTGCGGCAGCGGGGTTCTGGCGCGAGACCCAGCACGCCAATGGTTCGCACGATCATCATTACCCAAACGAATTCAGCTTTGTCGGCGTGGCGTTCCCACTCTACGAGATCAGCGAAGCCTTCCGGATGCTGGTCGCCTCAGGCGACCTCGACGCTGCGGAACAGAACGACTGGCTCACCGCAATGAAACGCGGTGCCGACTTTCTCTGCCGGATCGATGAAATCCACGGCTTCATATCAAATCATAGAATTGGCGCGGCCTGTGCCCTTGTCGCCATGCATCAGCTCACTGGCGAACGTAGATACCAGGGGCGTGCGGACGAATTGATGGCCGGTGTGGCGGCCAAGGCATCGAAGCAGGAGGGCTGGATCTGGGAATATGGCGGCGCGGATCCGGGTTACCAGACCCTGGCGACCTACTACCTGGCAAACTATCTGCGCTTGACCGGAGGGAGGGAGCAACTTCGGCGATTGGCAGAGAACTCCATGGAGTTTCTGCAGTATTTTGTCCATCCCGATGGGTCCTTAGGCGGCGAATATGGCAGTCGAAACTGCCCGCTGTATTTCCCATCCGGCCTGGAACTGTTCGCGAAGGACTCCGCGACGGCTGAGGCGATCGCGGCCCAAGCAATGGCTGGCGTGAACGGGGGCAATACGCCCGCCCCGGAAGACGCGGACATTCGGAATTTTGTGCCCCTGCTTTCCAGTTACATGCAAGCGCTGAGCGTCACGCGGGACGGCAGCAACCCGGCGGCCGCCGCCCTGCCGATTGCCCGTACAT
>CAYFPL010000001.1:424436-732997 GCA_964344935.1 uncultured Rhodospirillaceae bacterium | reverse complement strand
TCTGTCGCTGCGACGGCGGGCGGCGGCGGCGTGCGAGGCCTTTGCCGAGCGGTTCTGGCCGGAGGCTGGCCTGTTCGTCCGCTCCGACGATCGACACTACACGGTCGTGGGATGTTCGAAAGGCGGCGTGCTCAAGGTTTTCGACAAGGCCGACGCACGCCTAACTGCCTCGCACGCCGGCTACGTGGGCAGGACACGGCGCGGCGGCTACCTCAGCACACAATTTCTCACCGATACCAAAACGCGAGGTTTGGACGACTGCGTCGGACACGAGGTCGAACCTGAAGCCGGTCGGCGACTGGAACTGTCACAGCAGGCCTTCCATGTGATTCATGACCGGACGGCATCGCCGATACGCATGTTGCTGTTCCGGGTGTTTAGTTTGACGATTGGCCGCAACCTGTGGCTTGCAACTTGGATCAAGCTCAACATCATCACCACGCTGTTTATCCATCGCCGCCGTCCCGCGCGCTTGAATCTGGGTCGGATCATCAGCTTCGAAGGCCCGAACATAGCCGTAAAGGACAGTTTGGCAGGACGAGAATTGGCGGAACTGACTAGCCTTCGCGCCGGAGACAATTTTACGACCATCTACATGGCCTCCTCCAAATACTACCGGCACCAAGAGTTGATAGAAGATGTCTTAAGCGGGGAAGAATTGGTCGGACTTCCCTTAAATGAACAATGCCTGGAATTGCAATATCGGGTAGTTGGATCAGGATTGGCGCGCCGGACAGGATGAAAGTGCGAACCAGTGGATGATCATAGTTGCATCTCCCGATAGGGCCCGACGAGGCGGATCGATCGGCCATTTAGCCCCGATGAAGCTGCTTCGCGCCTCCGGGCAAGTATGCCTGCCCGGAGGCATAAGTGCCGAGATTTCCTCGTTCTCAATGGTCCGACATTGGGGGCAAGTCTATCTAATCTAATCCTAACTCAACCCATAGATCGAAAATCAGGGTTATGGCCGGTGGTTCGGACCCTGGCTAGGAATGATTTGTTGAATGTCAACACCTGACAAGAACGATGTAACCGCCAAAGACGATGATGACAAGACGACGGAATGAGGCAACATCATCCCGATCGATGGTGAGCGCATCCAGAACCACAAGGGTCGGTTGGTGCTTACGAGGGTCAAGGAGAATCTGAATGCGCTCTTGGATGCCGAGGCTGATGCCCTGGCCGGCGCGGGCCGGTACGAGCGCTCGAATAACCGGCTCAACTACCGCGCAGGTCACCGTAACCAAAAGTACTACGCCAAGGCCAGTGGATTAATACCAAGGGTGGTGAAGCTTGGCAACTAAGCCTTTGAGACAGCTATTGTATGACTGTACAGCGAAATGGTGGAGGATCAAAAGTCAAATTGAGATGTCAGACTCAGCAGATGAGGCAAGAAAGCCAAACTCCTCCATTAAACACGACTCCAAACTTGCAGCCAGAGGCGCCAAGGTACTACTGGAAAACGGCCCAAGTAGTTTAGCCAGGTAGGGGCTTCCGGTCCATATGCCTCATAGACCAGATCATATCTCTCCGGAGAGATACCAACCTGATTGTCACGTCCAAATTTGAAAATGAAATCCACATCTAGATCGTGGCTATCAATACCAGCTGCGCTAAGCGTCGCCGGACGAACATCTTGCAGTTCGTGCCGGAACAACGGTGGGGTGAAATCGCCAGGCACAGGAAAAGCACTGAGGCCAATCGTTGCCTCGGCAGGAAGTGAATGCCGTACCCAATGATGGAAAGTTTGAATTTCTTTCTCGGTCGCCGACAGCAGCGAAAGAGAGTAATAGACCGGAAGGGCAAATTGCAGGATCAACAACACAGCAAGAATGGGCCCAACCGTCGCTCTGATACGCCCTGGTTGGCTTTCGATCAGCCAGGCACCGCCAAGCCCAGCAAAGACACACAACATCGGGATGACAAACCTGGTGAGGCGCAATTCCCAGAAGTACCCGCCCCCAACGATGACTGCTAAACAAATAAGGATGATAAGACGTCTGCTTGGACGGATCTTGTTCACCAAACAGATCATCATCCCTACTACAGCAAGGAAGGCGCCAACGACCCCAATGCCAAGAAAAAGCTCTCGAAGATAGTTTGCCACCCCCGCCATTTTCATGCTCGTACGATTGTACTGAGCACCGTTCAAACGAACATCCAAGTAAAACTGATCAAAGTTGAGCAATACGTATGGATTGGTCGCAAAGTAAAACATAGCCATTCCAATCCAAACAAGCGCTATGTGCTTGAGCCCCTCGACGACATCGTTCTGACGAAGCAGGAACACTGGCGCGGCAACGGCGACTAGCCCCTGTCCGATCGCCGAACCCATTGCTAACCCGCCGGAGACTGCGGCAAGCGCCAGCCAACGAGCTTGCAATGTGCCGCCCTTGTCCGTTGCGACTTGAACAAATGAGTAGATGCTCAAAACTGACCATGCCGTCGCATAGACATGAGGTTTCGCGAGGAAAGCATACCCCCACACCGCACCTGCACCCGATAAGGCCAAAATGGCCAAGACGCCTGCCAGATTTCCACCAAGGCGGCGTGTCAGAGCGAACACAAGAACCAACAATACAAGAAAAGCAACGCCACCAACACTGCGCAAAATGACGTATAGCGCCGCAATACCCTGTGGCGACGTCAGATAGGCGCCAACGCTACGACTGATTTCGATAAAGCCGATTTGGTCAGATAGGAAAATTGCAGTGCCAACCGTGTAAAGATAGGCCCCTCCGTACATGTAAGTTTTGGGATCAAAATCCATCTGGCTAGGACGAATCTGCGACAATGCGCTGAGTGTCGCGCTTTCGTCGTCGTACAGCCCCCACAAAAGAGCGTTCCGTAGCATTGCGATACGCATCTCTGACGAAACACTGATCTCGTCATAGTTGCCGATTTTTGTATACAGTTGTCGGTATGTTCGAAGATTTACAACCGTATCGTCACGGTCGCCGTCTTCCGCATTGATGACATCGGATCGCTCAGATGCGAGCCTACTAAAAAAATGTGCCCGCTGTTGATCAACGGCAGCAATTTCAGACAGCGTGAGGGAATGCCCATAAACGATGTTGTCGATTCTCGCCTGATTGGGGAGTCCAAAACCAACAAGGCGACCCAGAACAATACACCAAAATACGAGAACAAGAACTAGTGCAAGTTTGGCAATCTTAGAGCTAAGCCGCATCTATTATTCAACCTAATAGTGATGATGGTCCGCTTTCGGAAGCCCCATCCTATCAACGATCGCTCGCGCTTTGACCGAGCAATCACAGCTGGCAGGTATGAATACTTCCATCTTAACTCTCTCAGAAACCGTCACTTAACCTGAACAGCAGAGCGCTTTTCTTTAGAAACTAGTGTTGCCTGTCAATTATTCCAAGAAATCTAGCAACAACCACCCAGTTTGTACTTTTATCCCCGCAAGTGGGGGGGGCGATAGCATAGGACGCCCGACTACAGCATAGGCCGCCCGGCTATCCTTCAGGACCGTCGCCAAGTGTATTCCCTGCAGCGGGTCGCACCTCGTTGATGCTTTCCTCGATGTTCAGGTTGCTCATCCGGTCGATGCTACCCCGAATCAAATGATAGAGCACGAAGTCGCAAACGAAGCCAGTCAGGAAGATGTTCGTGCCCATCAAGAACATGCTGAGGGAGATCGACAGCAGCGGCCGTTCGGTGATGAGAAACTCACCACCAATGCCCAATAGCGACATTACATGGCGGCCAATGAAATAGCCCAGTACCAGAGTGCTGGGGATGAGAAAGACGGCGGCAACCTTGGCGAAGAAATGCAGTGGGCTTAGGTCGTACTTGTTCACGAACAGGATCGTCAGCAGGTCGAACAAGCCGCGATAGCGGATTGTCGGGTATCGGGATTTCCCATGCCTGCGTGGGTTGTTTTGCACCGGGCATTCGAGAACACGGAAGCCGGCGAAATGGGCCAATAGTGGGATGTACCGGTGAAATTGGCCGTAAACAGCGATGGATTTGACCACTCTTGAGCGATAGGCCTTGAAGCCACAGTTCAGATCATGGATGTCTAAGCCCGTGATCGCGCGCACAGTTCGGTTAAAAACTTTCGAACCGAGCCTGCGCTGCCAGGTATCCATCCGATTCTGGCGCATCCCGGCGACGACATCGCAACCCTGTTCCAGGATCTCGATGAGGCGCGGAATATCCTCCGGATTGTCCTGCAAATCGGCGTCCATAGTGACGATATATTCGCCTTGCGCCTTTAGGAAACCGCTGGTCAGCGCCATCGATTTGCCGACGTTGCGTCGAAGGATGATGGGCCGCAAGAACGGCCGGGTGGCGGCGAGGTCGCGCAGGGCAGCGTGGCTGTCGTCGCTGGAGCCGTCATCGATGACGATGATTTCGTGCTTCCAGCCATCCGCGAAGTCGCGGGCGAACGTGGCCTCGATTCGATCGATCAGCTCCGGCAGGCTGTCGGCCTCGTTCAGCGCCGCGATGACAACCGAGATTGACCGCGTTCCGGCCGCATGGTCGGCCTGTGAGGTCAGAGCTTCTTGTTTTTGCAAGTATCAGGCTCCTGCTACACCCACTCCGCTGAACGTGGTCAAGGCCATCGCATGGACCAGAGCCAACGCAGATCGAGAAATGCTATCTTCTTGTACGGTGGTTCGTAAGTCCATTCAATCCGGTGGCGCCCCTCCGGCACTGACAGCCCCCAGAGGGCATGATAGGTCGGTCGTATTGGTTGCTCCCGGCCATTGATCCGCGCTTTCCAGAACGGACTATAACTGTTAGTGACAACGAGGAATGAAGGTCCGTCGGCCTCCACTTCCAGGACGATGCGGTCGTCTTCGAATTCAACTTCTTTCACTTTGCCGGTTCTAAAGTTCGGCCGGGTCTCCGGTAATTCCCCCTCAAGAAAGGCGGTATTACGTAGTTCCGCCAATGTTGCCGACTTCAAGGAAGCCAACAGCCTATCTTCATCGGAAAACGAACGAAGCGCTTTCGTCAAGAAATAGCGTGGTAGGACGGCGGTATTCTCGTAGACGAAATAACGTTCGTCCAATCCGAAATTAAACTTCATCGCAAGCGATGCCTTTTCGAGCTGTGTTAGCTCACGCGGTGAGCGACCCGGTCCCCGCAGCGGCTTCAAGTTCGGATGGTCGAACGGAAGGAAACTTACGAGGTATTTCATGTTTGCCAACGAGGCGAGTGCGATATTGAAGTCCCTTTTCGAAATCCCGACGCCGTCTTTTTGCCATTGATCACGATCGTGGCGGTTCAGGCGATCGAGAAACTGTCCGTATCTTTTTGGCAGCAAGGAATACCATCCCCCGACTGTCTCGAGGCCATAACTTTGGATAGAGCCATTGAAAATATTGTAGACTCCTATGCGTGTCCTGCCACCCTCTTGGCGCACCTGAGCGGCCAAATCGTGAATTACGGGATTGTCGTAGTTCGCGGCAAACCCTCCCGTATAACTCCATTGCGATAACTTCGTAGCCTTGCCGATTATCGAAAGACAGAAAACCGCTGCTAAAAAGCTTAGCGCCAACGCACGCATTGCACGTCCATTTAGCGTTTTCGACATCTGCTGTAATGCCAAGCCGGTTCCCACGCCCACCAGGAAAACCGCGATGAATCGAAACCTGGGGAGAGAAAATGTCGACAATCCACTCTCTGTAAATAGAGGCAAGGTCCGCATCGCCACCATCACTACCAAAACGAAGAGGGGTATGCCGGCCAACGCAACCAGGAGACGGAGGTGAGTTGGGCTGATTTTCCGTGCCAAGATGGGTACCATGATTGCAAACAGCAAGGGTATCCCAAAGCCATATTTCCAGGAAAACAAACCGGCGAAATATTCCAACGTATCGATCAGCGCCAGATCGATCCCGTGACTTTTGTCGGGATGTAAGGGACGGTGCGACAGCGGTAGGTGAAGCAGCAGCGACCAGGCGTCCGGCAATTTGCTCAACGCGTAGACAAGCCAGAAAACCGCCATGAACAGCCAAAACCTGATCTCACGTCTCGGCGCCACGAGGCCATACCAGACAACCGTCGCAAAGAACAGAAACGGCATGGCAAACACGAGACGGGACAATGATGCGTATGCCACCGACAAGATGATCACACCTGGCAAGGCAATGTAGAGTCGTTTTCGCCAGACGACGCCTTGCATCCAAATCACCAAAGGAATGAGGGCATAGTTAAAGGTATAGGAGTAGTAATCCACCGCCATCATGGTTCCAAACATGATGGCGCCAAGAAAGCTTGCTTCAGCCGAGCAAGCTAATTGTCGGCGTAATAGTAGATAGGTACACCAACATGCGCTACCTAGACCAATAAAGACGTACGCCACATAGGCGAGAAAATCCGGAAGTAAACGATAGACCAGAAAATCCAGAGGGACGATGTGCTGAGACGCAGCAAGATCGAAACCGGCCACACCCTCGCGGTACCAGAGGCCTGCCCCCCATTTCAGGGTCAGTGCCGTCGAAGCATAAAGACCTATGTCGTATCCATTGACGTAGGAATAGGTGCCAAAGATAAAGAATTCCAACGCAAGCCAGACGACGAATATTGAGAGAATTGTTCCTGGACGCGTTCCTGGTAACTCGTGCAGGCGGGTCAATGTGTGAGACATTTCGGCCTTTGGTGACTAGGGCATTGTCTTGGAGCGTACGCGACTCAGAATCTACGGCAGTGCAAGTCGTCCGTATAGGTCGCATCTCGGCATCCGACAACAATGCAGTATAGAATGATTTCAAACCAACGGGCGCATGGTAGACTTTGGCCATCGACAACAACGACTCGATCCCCACAAAAGCTTATCGACAAGATAGCGCTGGTAGGGTGGCAAGGATCGGAATTTCGTCGGCAACTTGCCAACTCAATCGTCAAAATGGGATAAGCTGTTGGTGATTAAGAATGGGCAGCCCAATATGGGGAGCGCGTATGCCTGAATTGGTGACGCAGGACGGGTTGGGGCCTGCTTCCGGCTTCGACGAGGTCGCAGCTAAAGCGGAGAAAGACCGTATCGCCAAGGCGATTAGGCCGGATAAGCAACTGACGGTGTTGCCCCCCATGTTGAATAGGCAACGTCGTGTCTTGCTGGTGGTGCCGCCAGGCACGATTGAAGAATCGTATGGCCGTCTATCTGGCGCCGGTGGCGAACTCCCCATGCTAGGCCTTGCCTTTATTGCGGCATCGTTGAGGGATCAGGGCCACATCGTTCGGATTATCGATTATGAAGTAAATGCTCAGCCGATGAGCGCTGTCGAACGGGATGTGCGCGAGTTCCAACCTGACGTAGTTGGGTTGACCGCCTATATCACGAATATGCGCCGCTGTGGCCGTGTAGCGGAGATCGTGAAGTTGGTGTCGAGCAGCATCACGACGATACTGGGTGGCCCGCAAGTTACCATTTTTCCCGATGAAGCCTTCAACTCGTCGCATGTAGATATGATTGTTTTGTCGGAAGGCGAGATCGTCATCCGAAATGTCATGAACGCTCTAGACGATGAAGCTAAGATGCGTGAGGTCAAAGGCATTTGGTTTCGGGCGAAGTCCGGCGAAATTGTAAAAAACGTGCGAGAGGGTTTGGTGGACAATCTGGACATTTTTCTGCCGCCAGCGCTCGACCTCTATGACATGGACAGATATTTCCCGACCGTACACATCCAGGGGCGGCGTGTGGCGCATTTGTTGACGTCGCGTGGATGCCCTTTCAAATGCACATTCTGTGAAACGAAACTGACTTTCGGCCGAAGTTTTCGATATCACTCGACGGAACGTGTCTTAACGGAACTCGACCACCTGATTGAGCAGGGGTTCGACAGCTTCCAGTTCTACGACGACATTTTCACCGCGAACAGAAAAAGAATCGCCGATCTCTGTCGCGGCATCATCGAAAAAAACTGGAAAATCAAATGGATGTGCTTCACGCGGACGAACTGCGTGGATGATGAGATGTTGGCGCTGATGAAGCAGGCCGGGTGCTATCTCATTACGTTCGGCGGTGAATCGGGCGATGACGACCTGTTGGCGCTGATCAAGAAGGACCTTTCCGTTGCGACCAATTACAAGGGAATAGCGGCCGCGCGCGAACACGGCATAAAGACGATGTCGTCGTTTATGCTCGGGCTGCCAACGGAGACACGAGAGCAATCACTCAAGACAATCAATTTCGCGCTGAAGAGCGGCCTCGACTATGCGATTTTTCCGATAACCGAACCTTATCCAGGTACGGAGCTGTGGGTTGACGCAAAGAAGTACGGGCAATTTGATGATAGCGGCACGTACAAGAATGGGCTGCTGTCTGAGAACTCCGCAGTCTGGGTCCCACACGGAAGGACGAGGGAGGAACTTGAAGAACTCGCGCATTTGGGAATGCGGAAGTTTTACATGCGGCCTCGCCAATTGTGGCAGGTTCTCCTGAACTTTTTTGAGCTACCGCCGGCGCGGGCCTTTCGATATTGCACGGCGGGATTGTCTTATTTCCTCGCCAACCGTTTTCGACCTTCGCAAGCAGGTACGCGATATTAGGCATGTCCTGACCAAAGTGGCTTTAGACACAGTACCGGACTGCACGATGACGCCTGTGTCCATTGCCCGAGGGGTCAGTTGGTCGATGAAACAAGATCCAGGCGCGTGATGAAATGCAATGACCGATCAAACAGCCAACTTGCGGGGGTTGGATAGAGGTTCAGTCGGGATCGCCAGAGAACCGGCGACAGGCCGATTTGCGCAAAGGTCTCGCGCCAGCGCCGTTCAGTCCAATAGTTGAATGGCAACGGTATGCCGTGCTGTGAGTTCCCGAAGCAATCCATGGCGCGAAGGGTGAAGCCCGCCAGGAACCCTTCCCGCGTGTGGTCCTTTAGGATGACCGACTGTCGTGCGACGCGGCGTGCTTCCCGTAACAAGGCCGCCGGATCGTCGGTGTGGTGCAAGACATCGATGCACATCACAACATCAAAGCTGTCGCCCTCAAACGGAATCCGCTCGCCGTCAAACTGGCTGACGGGCATGTGGGTTTCCGGCCGGACGATCGTATCCAGGCCAACGACCGTAATGTCCGGCCGCTGCTGGGTGATCAGATAATCGATCAGGCCATCACCGCAGCCCACATCGAGAACCTGGACGTTCTGTGGGAGCACCTCCGCCAAATGCCGTGTCAGGACACGCGCCCGTCTTCCAAGAATGGTGCCTTTGTGCAGTTGCGCAATCGCGGTCATCGCCTTGGCACCCCGACAGTCACTTCACCCGTGTGGGACAACCACAGCGTTGGCGCGCTGAAAAAGTTCCAAGCAACTAACCCGTTCCGAAGGCTCGAACCGAGCTGACCTATTGCGTATCGAGTCATGTCGATGAGTATCGTTGAATAATACGATCCGCACCGATTGCCGCTAATACCAGGAAAGCCGGCAAAGTAGGCACGCGATATCGCCAGTCATAATCGAGGTAGGTGACGGCTACGAAGGAAGCAGTTAGCAGAATCATGAGAATTGCAAGAATTCCGGCGCCTCGCGCGCGGTGAGACAGATCACTGGTCGAACGGAGCGCTGCAAACGCGCCAATGATGGAAAGCCCGTAAAGTGGCAAGAAAAATGCAATGTTGAACACAGTGTGGCTGGTGCTGAAGCTATCGACCACGAATACGAAGAAATACCCGCCCCGCAACAGCGAAGTAGCGGCGAAATCCAGGCCGCCGACGGGCGGGCTGACGAAGGTCTCGGGGCGGCGCCACATGATCCAACCCATGGCCTGAGAGTCGCGAAAATACTCTATCCAGTTACGTAAAGTACCGGCGGGCACAACCGAAGGGTCGCTTGCCATAAAGCCATGCACCAATACTCCTCCAAAAAGCAAAGTGAGCAGGACGACTAGACCCTTGCGAATCTTCGGTAAAGCCGAGCCGTCATTACTTTGCGATACCGAACATAACAGCCAGCCTATAACGATCATGGCTACGACCGGTGGAGCGGACGGTCTGGTGAAGATACAGGCCAATGAGAGCACCAAGGCGCCAAGCCAGTAGCTTCGACTTGTTCGCTGATCGGTGCGGCTCCAGGCCGTCACCGCCAGCGCAAAAACCAAACTTACGATTACGAGAAAGATCGGCGTGGACTGCGACAATGGCGTCCATTGATAGAATTCGTATGCAAAGAATAAGAATGCGGCGATCAAGGCTGGTGGCAGGATGCTTCTCGATAATTGAGCCGCCAAAACAAGCCCAATAATTCCGGTTGCGGTTTGCGCCGTAGCATTCAGGAAAACCAAGACATGCAGCCAAGCTTCGCCGGCCAGAAGCTTGCAGAAAGCGACGACGTAAATATAGAGGATGTAAGGCAGAACTGGGTTATTCATTTCGAACGAACCGCTGGCCGAGGTATTGAAGCGGGCAAACTCCGGCGTCACCTCGTGGTAATAGGACATGGGGTTGAAGCGCAGCGCGATCAGTTGTTCTGCGAAATGGCTGTCCCGGTAACCGTCCGTTGTGATCGTCGGGCCGACGGAGAATGCAAATGTCTGGCAGAAGGCGAAATAAGCGCCGGCAAATAAGGCCAACCCAATCAGCCTGAAGCGTGGACTCGCCTGATCCAGTCGCATCTTCACAAGCGCGAATAATCTGTTGTCAAACAAATAAGGCCACCTTCGAAAAGAGTCGTTCAAATCAAACTTGCCACGAACCTAACGCCGTTTGCTAGTCGGCGCAGACTGGCACCAGCCCCTGATAGAAATCCTCATAGTGCCGAACGCATTGCTCGATCGAGAAATGCGTCTCGAGTCGCGCCTGGGCTTGCCGGTCCAGTTCGTCTCTCGTTCTGTCGCCTTTGGCAATCATTTAGTGCAACCCATGCGCCAATGCTTGCGGATCTGACGGCGGCACCACGAGGCCGGTGTTGCCGACGATTCTGCCGGCGTCTCCCACGTCAGTGACGACGCAAGGAACCGCACAGGCCATCGTCTCGCCGACCACGGTCGGAAAGCCTTCGCCGAGCGAACAGCATGTTGCGATATCCAGGCCCGCCGTGATCTGCGGGATGTCTTCGCGGCGTCCCAACAGGTGGACCCGCTGACGGATGTTTAAGGTCTGCAACAGCCCAGTCAGGACAGCATTCGCGTCGTCCATACCGTCGCCCACGAGGACGAAATGCGCGTCGTCATCCTTCGCCGATAATGCGGCGGCCCCACGCAGGAATGTTTCGTGTTCATTTATGGGATCATACCTCGCGACAAGGCCGAAAAGTATCGCGCGTTCGGGCAGACCGAGTTCGCGCCGCAGATCGGAACCGGCATCGGCGTGGGGCGCGAAAACACTCAAATCAAATCCGTTCTCGATCACGGCCCATTGCCTGGGGTGATATCCACAGCGCTGATGTTCGTCTTTTCCGGCATGGGAGTTTGCCACCACGGCGTCGGGCCGCGGTGACAGCAAGGCCAGCAAATTAACCAAGAAACCATTGAATCCGTGGCTGAATGCTTCGCCCATGTCGGAGCAGCGGATTTTCCAAACGATGGCCGGGACCCGCGCCGCCCAATCGGCAAGCAGGCCGCACAGATCGGAATGATACAGCCACGTCTGCAATATTTCCGGGCTTTCGTTGCGAATCAGGCGATAAAGCCGCCAAAGCGCTGCAAGTGTCGGCAGGTTGCTGGACATCTGAACGGCGTGGACTCTGTTGCACTGGCTCCGAATCAGCTCGGCCATGGGCCCTTCGTTCGTCCGGGACACGACGACGTTCTCAAACCGCGTGCGATCCATCGCCTTCGTCAATCTGAACAGATTGACGAAGGCGCCTCCGGAATCGAGGCCGGTCATGAGGTGGAGGATCTTTATCCGGCCGTCCGCCATACTGTCGTCCTTTTTTGTCTCGTCCGATCAGATCTATGGGTTCACAGAATACGCCTGGTTGTCCTTTGTGCCCATGTTTGCAAGTTTTGAACCCAACCTGGGCGAAAGTCCAGGGCATAGGCCGAATTTCCTAGCAGGAGTGTCTCACCAGGAGGCAGCACAGGGGAATGGCGTCTTCTGTACCGACAATTGCGCCAGCCGGCTCCAGAATTCGACCTAGGTCCGCGAGGCCGCTTCCGCCAAAACAAAGCCGGCGCATAGGACAATAGGGGACCGCACTTGGTATAGCAGTCCGGCGTTCGGAGTTCTCGACAAGACCAGCACAGCGTAGTAGGAGGTTCTGCGTGAGCGATGCCGGGGGGCTGGCAGCTTGGTAGGGAAATACGACGGCTCTTTTGGCTACCAAGCATGGCACAATTGGACAAGCAACCGCCCATGACCAAAACGAGTGGCCATACTGCCACAACATCGATCGAGCCGCTGAACGGGCGCGTACTCGTGTTCATCCCTACATTCAACGACCGTGATCTGCTCCATGAACTCGCAAGCGAAGTAAAGACGATTGCCGATCACGTCACCACCCTGATCATAGATGATGGCTCATCCCCTGCGATCGAGAGGCCGTCGTTGCCAGACGATTGTCTGTTGTTTCGGCTGCCATCGAATGTCGGCTTGGGCGTATGCTCGCACATTGCCTTCGATCATGCGTTATCGCACGGCTATGATTGCGTCGTCCGCTTGGATGCCGATGGGCAGCATCCGATCTCGCAGGTATCGGCGTTGCTGGAACCGCTGCAACGAGGCGAGGCCGACATCGTCGTCGCTATGCGCACGAACCACAGTTCGCATGATCGGCCTGACGCCGTGTTGCGGCGCATGGTGAAATGTTATTTTTCCCTTTTGTCCCGTATCATTACGTCTGGGGCTGCACCGAAAGACGTAAGTTCCGGCTTCTTTGTCGCCAACAGACGGGCGCTGGAAGCATTGAATGCCACGACGCTTGAGCGCTATCCCGAACCACAACTTTATTCCCATGCGTGTCGCTCTGGATTATTGATAAGGGAAATCCGCATCGAACAAGAAAAACGGCAGCATGGGACATCAACAATCACCTACGTCCGCGCGATCGCAATGATTTATCGGTTCACTGTTTACGCCGTTGCCGAGGTTCTTAGGATACGAAAATGATTGGCCTGGTAATAATTGTGGCGCTGGCGTTGGTGCTGTTATCGTTGATCCGTAGAGGATTAATACAGGTCGACCTCTCGATGCCCTGGCTAGTTGCCTTGGTAATATTCGGCTTTCTCAGCATCAATGATGGTTTCGTCGATTGGGCCGGCGCCCAGTTAGGGATCATCTATGCTCCGATTGCCATCGTCTTCGTCACCATCGCCATTCTCTTGGGGTTGATCACTGTTTTGCTAATGGCAGTTACCCGCCTTCGTCTGAGACAAATCCAGATCGTTCGGCGTCTTGCCGAATTGGAGTTAGCCCAACAAGAAGAGATTCTGAGCTCCAAGACTTCGACCGAAGACGCTTAGAATGGCCGAAGGCTGGCAGGCACCTGAGGCCGGGCTCTAAATTCCCCGTGCAGTGAACACAGTCAGGTTGGCCATCTGTGCCGGTGCCAGGACCAAGGCGGTTCTTTGCAGGGCGTTTCCGACGAGGTTGAACCGGTAACCGGCCCCACGGGCCTCGCTTTCCTGGAATTTCCGCTGGCTGGCGTGGCGCAGGGCGGGGTATTTGTAGAGGAATGACATGTTTTCTACATAGTCGATGGCCTCGATCTCGAAACCGGCGGCACTGATCAGGGACCGAACTTCCCCTGCGGTGAGATTGAGTTTGTGGAAACTCTTCGGACCATCTCCCGCACCCTTGGCCGCCATGCGGTCTGTCATGCGGTTTTGCAGGTTATCAAGCCGCATGCTGGCGCATAAAACGCCGCCCGTCTTCATGACCCGTCGGGTCTCTGCCAGCGCTTCCTCCAAACCGGATTCCAGGCCGTGGTAAAGGCCGAATGCCAGGACGGCGGCGAAGGTGTCATCGGAGAAAGGAAGTTTCCGAATATCGCCGGCGGCAAGGGGAATTCCGGCATCTTCCCGGTGAATGGCATGGAGCACCGAAGTGATGAAGTCCATACCGATAATGTCTGCGCCCTGGTCGTGATAGTGGCGCAGAACACGGCCCGCGCCGCACCCGGCTTCCAGGATCGGGCCTTCAATATCTAAAGCCTTCATGGCCTGTTCGGCATAGCGGCCTGGATAGCGGTCCAGATTGATATCGCCGCTATCAACCGCTACATCGTCCCAGCGGCGCTGCCAATAGTCCTGGGACCCGCCATGAGCGCGATAACTAATCCGCATCGCCGGCCTCAAGGCTCAAGACTGCCAAGTGCTTCAGCAAGGGGTGGATGACGTAATGGTCGGCGCCCATTCCTGCGGTCTCGACGGGCGTAGGGCGGCCATCCTGCTGCCATTGTGCCACAACTTCCGTCATCAGGTCGGCGCGGATGGCGGAATCGTATAGGTAGTCGATGTCGATGCCGGCGGGCGGCGGCGGATAACGCCGCCTGGCCAGAACCGGACCCTGGTCGATGGCCGGCACCAACTCAATCACTGAAACGCCGCAACCCTCGCCCGCCATCAGGCTGTAGTACACCGTGGTGCTGCCGCGATAGTCGGGCAACCAACCGGAATGGGCGTGCAGAAATGGCGGGCCCAGAGACAGAATTTCGGCACTCACCAGTTGTCCGCCATAGCCGGAATATATGACCAGATCCGGCGCCGCCGAACAAACAACATCGCGGATCGCGGCGTCATTGACGCTGTCCGCCTCGATC
Organism: uncultured Rhodospirillaceae bacterium; assembly: GCA_964344935.1. Classification (GTDB taxonomy): domain Bacteria; phylum Pseudomonadota; class Alphaproteobacteria. Next base: position 718,322 of record CAYFPL010000001.1, on the reverse strand, counting down.
CGCTGCACCTGGTTGGCCAAACTTTCCAAGGATTGCGGCAAGGGAATAGCCGGGTCCGGCAGGGATACGGCGATGTCAACATCGGCGCGACGTGGCAGGTCCGTCTGGCCCGGGTGTGTCGCGCCCGGCCTGTCGAACAGGACTGCCTGCGCCAGTTCGATACCGCGGGCGGCAAAGGCCTGCGCATAGGCTTGGCTGCGCGGCGTATTGGCTGCCAGGAACAGGGTGCCGCCATTCATGATGGAATCCCGCGCGCTGCCATTAAGGCATCGATATGGGCGGCCTCCCGGCGCAGGTGCCAGGCCAGCCGGGCTGAAAGCTCCGCCGGTAGGGATTCAGCCAGGCCACACAGCGTATCGAGGCATTTCAAATAGGTATTCAGATGCCGCAAGGCTCCACCTTCCTCGTAGATTGCCTGAAATAAATCGGCGGCGCGTAAATAGAGCCTCAGGTCCCTGCGCGCGGTTTTATCCAGGGCACGGAATTCCGTGTCATAGCCTTCATGCACCCGCTTGTGGATTTCGAACTTTTTGACGAAGCTCTCCCGCAAGTTAACGTCGCCGGCGATCGCCCGTTCCAGCAGATCAACGCTTTGCCGCGAGGCCGGATCGGCTGGCTTGGCATCCTCAGGCGGTATCTCGGCGGGCAGCCGGGCCAGAACCTCCGCCCTGCTACGGCGCCACACCTCGACGAAGTCTCTGCCGCAATATTGGCTATAAAAATAATTGTTCGGTGTTTCGATCAAATCGCCGGCGGCATAGGGATAATCCATCATTTGCCAGCCCCTATCCTGGCCAGGATATCGGCGGCGACCGCTTCTCCGTCCAGGCTTGGGCCATCGTTGCGGATCACGAGATCAGGCCGCTCAGGAATGGGAAAGGGTATTTGGACACCGACGACGTTATCCATCTTGCCGGCTTTGGCAGCGGCGTAGAGGCCCTTGCCGTCCCGCGCTTCCAAGGCGGCCATGGACGCGTCGACAAATACCTCGAAATACCCGCCGAACCGTTCCCGGTTCGCAGCCATAATATCGGGGAAGATGCAAAGGATGCTGACCACGGCGTTGATGCCTTGGCCATCGAGCCAGGCGCACATGGCCGTGATGCGCTCGGCATTCTTGCGCCGCCCATCCTTGGTATAGGCCTCGGGGCCCCGGTCATGCTGGAAGATCTCGCGCACTTCGTCGCCGTCGATCAGGACGGTGGCCGGATCAACAGCCTGCCATTGGCGATGCAGGGCACGGCCGATGGTGGTTTTGCCAGCGCCTGAGAGACCAACGAGCCAAACAATCATGCCACCCCTCAATCTTTCATGGCGTCGGCCGGCGCGACGCGGTTCGCCGCGCAATTGATCTCGATGCCCTTGGCGGTGCAGAGGCGGTCGAAAATCTGTTCGCCACAGCCGATCGCTGCCGGAATGCCGAACTCGGCACAACGGATCGCCATATGCGAGTTGCTGCCGCCGTATTTCGTCACCAAACCGGCAATCTCATAGGCGAAAATCCAATCGAAGCCTGGATCCGCGTTTTCGATCAGAACCACTGCCCCGGCCAAATTCTTGGGTACCATGTCATGGCCGCTCAACTGGATGCAGTGGCCCTGGATACTCTTGCTTGTGACGAAATTGGGTTCGCTCAGGCGCAAGGGTACGACGTGGACGTCCGTCGCATCGGTCAAGATTTGTGGTAGGCGAAGGGCCTTTGTAACTTCGTGGCGTTGCTGTCCGGCCACGGCCCGCGGGCGCAAATGGCGCTCCAGTTCGCCCTCGCTTATTTCCACGAGAGTGTCCAGGATGTCGTGGATATCCAGATGAGACAGTTCCTCCCGGCTCAAACCCATGTCTTCACCCCAGGCCGCGATGCCTTCCAGTGCATCGGAAACATTACGGGTGAAGACGAACTTGGCGTATTCCCGCGCTGCCGTCGCCTGTCGCATGTATTCGAACAGGGCCTCCGCATTTGTTTCCAGGCCGGCCTCTTCCAGCAATTCGTCAACATTCTCTCTCTGCACAGTCGTTAGCTCGAAGTCGGCCTGGGTGGTCGGGCTGGCCGTCAGGTTGGCCCCGGCGAAAAGATCCTGGCGCTGATCGTATCGATCGGAAAGGATATCGTAAGTGCCGGGCCGCAGATGCCCGTATCGTTCCAGAAATACTTCCCGTGCCATTTTGCCCATGACAAGGTCGCGGCAGTCATCGGCCATTTCGCCCGCCACCGTGCGGATGGAGCGCTGGAAACGGTCCGCTTCCTCCGACAATAGAGCTCCCCGCGCTACCAGTGAACGCAACATGGATTGAGCGATAAAGGCGTGCCGGGCCAGAATGGAGAATGGGATGGTGCCCAGGGTGATGCAATCTTCCAGCAAGGCCGCTACACCCGCCAGGTCTATGGAACCCTGCCGCGCCAAATGCACGCGCTGTTCGCCAAGGCGGACGATCCTTGCCAATTCCCCCGCCATTGGGGCAGCCTCGCCCCGCAGCAAGGCGCTCGTAAGTCGTCTAAGCGCAAAGCGGAACGCATCCGTTTCGGACTTCGAAAGCAAGTTCGGGTATTGCGCCGCCAGCCGCTGCTCGAAATCGAAACTGAGAGAAGTGATCGCCACCTCGAACTCGACCTTGTCGTGCAAGTGAGGCTGGGCTGCCAAACGGTCCAGCCAGGCATCGGCCAGTTTTTCCGCGATATCGGGATCCAGCCCCGCAGGCATTAGGGAATGGAAACTCAAGCGCACATCGATGAACGGCTGCCCGCCCAGCGAAACCAGCAAAGGCATGCCAAGCGGTTCGCCATAGCCCATCTGGGCCCGGGCCTGGCGCCAGGCCCGGTCGGTGATCAAGTGACGGTAAAGGGAAAGCGCCAGGGGGCGCGGCGCCCTGCCGATCATCTCGGCCGGGTTCCAATCCGGCATCTGACCAAAAATCGAACGGCGCCCATATACCCCTGTCATGGGGGCGAAACGGGCCTGAACGAATGTCTGTATGCTGTCTGCCGCCTCATCAATGAGGCGAGGCAGGTTCTGATCTGGTGCCCCTCTCGTCGTCATGCGGCGGACCTGTAAGAGATGCACTTGCAGGTCCCGGTCGACGGCGAATTCGATGTCCAGCCCCTGGTCCGGGATCGCCGCCTCCAATTCCGCCGTCGCAGCCAGCAGAGCCTGAAACCGCTCGGACCGTACGGCGCCGAAAGCGCCACGATGGACCACGAGCGTCCGGTTCGAGTATTCGCCGCCCGAGGTTACCGTATCGGTGCGTCCGGTCTCGTCATCATAGTTGATCACATAGTATGGCGCGCCAGTGTTCAAATCCCGCGTGAACAGAACCCCGCTCATCAGAACGTTGCTCAGCATGGATTGCACCAGGATCTGATCATCCGAATGCTGTGCGCCGCCATTGCGACCGTAGGAGGTGATGACCCTCTCAAAGGCATCGCGCAGGGCTTCCTCATCGTCTGAGGGGACATCCACAACCGAATCATACTGCCCCGCCATGCTGTTTTCCGCACCGTCCTCGCCTCGGGCGGAGGAACGGACGATGATAGTTTGCGGTGCGAAATGTTCGGTCAAATCATGTAATACGGCTTCCGGGTCGGCGCGCCATTCATTGATGGAATAGCAACGAGAGTGCGGGACGGAAAACTGTTTCAGCATAGGCGCAATGCGGGCCAAGGTTTCCGCCTTAGTGCCAAAGACGAAGGGCTTCACGCTGTTCCCATTTGGAAATGTCGTTACCAAATTCCGTCAATCCTTGCCCAAAGACGGGTTGATCGCTTGTGCGAACCGAACTCCAATTTGCCGATATAGGTCATCACTATCTGCATTATCAAGGTCAGACTGAACCGCAGGTTTCATCGATGGTCTGCAAGCTGTTCGTGCCCCCGTTGGTGGTTGCCAGGTCAATGGACCTTTCCGGTTCGACCCAATGTCCGCAACGAGTCCCAGGAACCAACATCGCGCCAATCCATGTCCGCGTTGACCATCACCGCACTTCCGGTCTTCTCCATCACGGCGTGGTCGATTGAAATATTTGGATTTTCCGAGAACGCAGACCCCAAATAGGTAAAGGGGACCTCAGTGCGGGCTGTCTCCACTGCCTTTCGGCTAGCCAATACAACATCTGGCGCAAAGCGTTCCAGTTCGGCGAGCAATCGGTTGGCCTGGAACAGAAACATTCCGCTGTTCCATTGGTAATCGCCGCAGCGGAGCATCGTCTCTGCAGTGGCCTCGTCCGGCTTCTCGACAAACTTGTCCACGCGAAAGCAATCATCCGCATCATCGACGGGTTCACCGCGCTTGATGTAACCAAACCCTGTCTCCGGCCCCTTCGGTTCGATGCCAAACAGGACCAAAGCACCCTCCCGCGCCGCCGGTACGGCGCGGTCGACGGCGGCCAAGAAAGCCGGAACGTCGCCAATATGATGATCCGACGGCAACAATAGAATTGCCGCGTCTGGCTCCTGCTCCAATCTCAATAAGGCCGCAACCGCGGCCGCAGGTGCCGTATTGCGCGCGACCGGTTCCAGAACGATGTCACCAGGGTCAATATCGATGCGGCGGAATTCCTCCACGAAAATTTGAAGGTGGTTCTGGTTACCAACGACGGTTATGGGACCGAACCGCTTTGGATCAGTTACCCGCAGCACAGTCTCCTGCAACATCGAGAGATTACTAGTTAGAGGCAAAAACTGTTTTGGGCGTTCCGGGCGGGACATAGGCCGCAGTCGGCTGCCGGAGCCGCCGGCGAGGATGACCGGACTGATCCGATTCTTCACCCTTCACGTCCCCCGGCGTTGAACCATCGTGCGCCGCATCGAGAATACCTCCAATTCGCGCGAACAATGTCCATTCTGGCGCAATACGGTATTTGTTTCGAATATCTTCTGTTCTATCGGGCGGGCCAAATGCCATCTTCGGCGATGGGATAAATATCGCGTTGCAGTTTTGAGTAGGCGAACCGTTTCAGGTTCGAGGCGCAGACACCGGGCGTGTCCACATAGATTTCCCCCTTGGCGAAGGTCCGGAAATGCGCCTGCCAGGCGATGGCGGATTTCACCACGATGATTCGCTGGGCCTGGGCATCGATCCCGGCTGCGGCCAGATGGTCGGCATCGAAGGGCAGGGCCTTCTGCTCCGTCAGCATTACCGTCACCCCACCAGCGCGAATCACGGCGACCTCGCCCAGATCGATCCGTTGCCCGGTCATATAGTCGCCCCGCCTTTCATAGAGCACCGGCTCCTGAAATATCACCTGGCCCACCAGGGGCACTGGCGGGCCATGCAGGTCGTCCGCCTTACCGCCCACGTTGGCGCTGAATGTGGCGCCGGCGCCCAGTGCCTTGGCCGCCCGCACGGCCTCGGGATCACACAGCACCACGACGGCATCGCGGGCATCTTGATCTAGCAGCTCCGCCAAAATAGTAGTGCCGTCACCTGGGCTGCCGCCGCCTGCATTGTCGGCGACGTCGACCAGGATGACCGGCCCCGCTTCCGCCGCCATTGCCTGGCTAACCGCTTGTTCCACCGGGATCAAGCCGGCATCGAATTCACCCCGCCTGCGCCAGATACTCACGGCCAGTTCATCGGCGATACGGTTTGTATGGTGGAACTCATCCCCCTGAACCAGCACGCCGACGCCTAAGTGGGATATGTCGGCGTATGGAAAACCCCAGGCGATAGAGGCCGACCAGACGCCGCCCCAATCCTCCATTTCGTGCATTTTGGCCATGATCTGAACAGCCGGTTCAGCGTCCGTGCCTTGCACCTGCGGCGGCGGGGCGAAGGGCAGCTTGCGGAAAACCTTCTCCGGCCGCTTGGCGCTCCACAGCATGCGGTGAAGGATGCGGGCCGCCTCCGCGCCGCGCTCCGCCATGTCATTGTGGGGGTAGGTATCATAACCGACCAGGGCATCCGCGGCCGCGATCAGGCCTTCCGTCAGGTTGGCGTGCAGATCGAAGGTGGCTACGATCGGCACCAAGGGCAAACTCTCTCGTATCGCCAGAAGGAAGTCCCGATCCGCTTCGTCCCGGCCCTCGGCGACGGCTGCACCATGCAAATGCACCAGAATTCCGTCGATCTCGCCCGCCGCCGCAAGTAACTCCAACGTCCGTCCGCGAATTTCCTCGAACGCCCCGGCGGTTATTATCCCCGATGGCAATGCGCCGGCGAACAGGCCGGGGATCAGGTTCAGATCCAATTCCAATGCCATATTCATGACGCCGCCGATTTCCGTATTGGTGTAGGCGAAGGCGGAAAAGAGGCCGTCACCTTCGGCATATTGATAGGCGTGGAAATCCGCCAGCTCCGTCCGCGTGGCAGAGAAGGTGTTGGTTTCGTGCCAGAATCCGGTGACAAATACGCGTTTCGCCATTCTGTTGTTATGGCTCGAACGGCCGCCTCATGACAAGCGCATCCGTTCCCCGTTCCAGGCCCGGGCCAACAACAACGCGGCAGCTAGGCTGGCGGTGGCGATGGCGGCCATGAAGAAATAGGCGCCGTTTCCAAACGCTTCGTACAAGACGCCTGCGAAAGCCATGACCAGGCCCACGGCGATGCCGGCGCCGACGGCGCCATGCAGGCTTTGCGCCGTGGCGGACATCTCCTCCGGGACGGCGCGGGCGATGAAATGCATGGCACCGAGATGGGCCGCACCGAAGGTAAAGGCGTGCAGGGCCTGAACTACGAGCGCCAGCCATAACTCATCCGATGCTCCCATGGCGAGCCATCGGATGATGGCCATGGCCGCCCCTAGGGACATCAGCCCGGCGGCACCAAAGCGGGCGAGAAGGCGGTTGCCCAGCCAGAACAGGATGATCTCCGCCACCACACCTTCGGCCCAAAGCAGGCCGATCATGCCGTCGGAGAAGCCGACGCTGCGCCAATGCAGGGTGGCAAAGCCGTAAAGCACGGCGTGGCTGGCGTTGCACAACCCGCCCGCCACGAGGAACAGCAGAAAGGCCGGCTGGCGCAAGAGGGTCAAAACGGCGCCTTTTCCGCCGGTTTCTTGCGGCGCCGGCCGTTCCATGTCCGGCAACAGCGCACAGCCCAGTATGACCGCCGCCATCAGGCCCAGAATGGCCCAGAGGACGAACCAGGAGCCGAAGGCAGCCAGCATGGGCCCGCCAGCCGAAGACGTGGCGATGAACGTCAGAGAGCCCCATATACGCAGCCGGCCATAATCCAGGCTCAGGCGGTAGACCGTAGCCAGGACCACGGTTTCGCCCAGGGGAATGATCGAGGAGAAGGCGATGGAAGCGATCAGGTTGACCGCCATCAGGCCCCAAAACCCTTCGGCGAACAGAAAACAGAGATAGCCGGCAAAAGCCGCCGCCGCGAGTAATAGCAACGGTCGCCGCCTTTCGCCGCGGCGGTCGGCCCATTGCGCGATTAGCGGGTTGAGGACAACACGCAGCCACATGGCCGCAGACAGCAACAGACCAATCTCAGTGGCCGTCAGTCCGCGTGCCTTCAGGAAAACCGGCCAAAACGGCGCCACCACCCCGACCACGGCGAAAACCGCGCCGAAATAGAGCGATAGGCGGAACGCCTGTCCCGTTGCTGCCTGCATTTGTCTCCCGAAAGGCTAGCCGTTGCCACAACGCTGGTCGAATGTAACCATTGCCCGGCACGGGTAAATGAAGGAATTGCCATGAACTGGGAGAAATATCACTGTTTTGAGGCCAGCTATGAGGGCCGGGTTCTGACCCTGACCATGAACCGCCCCGATGATCTGAATGCGGTCAACAAGGACATGCATGACGAACTGGGTACGATCTTCTACGACGCTCAATTGGATGATGACGCCGATGTCATTGTCCTGACCGGCGCGGGCCGGGCCTTTTCCGCCGGGGGCGATCTGGCCATGATGAAGCGCGTGGCCGAAGGTTCAGACGAGGACATGCTGCGCCTGGTCGATGCCAAGCGGATCGTGTTTTCCCTGCTTGATCTGGAAAAACCGATCATCGCCGCCGTCAACGGCCACGCCATGGGTCTGGGCGCCACCATCGCTTTGATGTGCGATACCATCTTCATGTCGTCCAAGGCCAAGATCGGCGATCCTCACGTCAAGGTCGGCGTAGTGGCAGGTGACGGCGGCTGTGTGATCTGGCCGCAACTGATCGGTTACGCCAAGGCCAAGGAGTATCTGATGACCGGCGACCCGGTGGATGCGGCAGCCGCCGAACGTATGGGTCTGGTCAATCACCTCACCGAACCTGAGGAAACGCTGGCAAAGGCCCAGGCCTTCGCCAAACGACTGGCCGACGGACCCACGGCAGCGATCCGCTGGACCAAGGTTTCCGCCAATATCGGCCTGAAGCAACTGGCCCATTCAATTATGGATACCTCGCTCGCCTATGAATGGTTGACGTTTCAGAACGGCAATGACCATAAGGAAGCGGTGACGGCATTCCTGGAAAAACGCGAGCCCAAGTTCACGGACAGATAAGCAGACCAAAAGGGGTGATGTGATGCTGAAAATCTACGGCCGCAACAACTCGGTCAACGTGCAAAAGGTCATGTGGATGGTCGGCGAGCTGGGCTTGGAGCATGAACGCCTGGACGTTGGCGGCGCTTTTGGCCAGAACGATCAGGACTGGTATCTGGCCCTCAATCCCATGGGCCGTGTACCGGTCCTCGACGATGACGGCTATGTGCTGTGGGAAAGTCATACCATCGTCCGTTATCTGGCCCGGCAGTATGGCGGCGGCGCCTGGTATCCGGACGAGCCCAAGGCCTGCGGCGATGCGGACAAATGGATGGATTGGAAGATCGGCTTCCTCCAGCCTGCCTTGCACGCCGCATTCTGGGGCCTGATCCGTACCCCGGAAGCCGACCGCGACTTAGCGGCGATCCAGGCTTCGTCGACCGAGGCGGCGAAGCTGTTCGGCATTCTCGACCTCCACCTCCAGGGCCGCGCCTACATGTTGGGCGATGCCATCTCCATCGCCGATGTGCCGGTGGGGGCGCTTACCTATCGCTGGTACGGCCTGGATGTGGAGCATCCCGACTACCCCGCCCTGCGCGCCTGGTATGAACGGCTGTGCGAACGCCCGGCCTACAGGGAACACGTCATGGTACCGATCACCTGAAGGGAACCTTCGAATGGATCTGGACTTTCTCTTGGCCGGTCTGGATCAGTTGGACAGCGGCTATGCCTTGTACGATGCCAAAAAGAACTTGGTTTCGTGCAACCGGCGCTTCGTCGAATTGCGCGACTATCCACCGGAGATCTGCCAACCCGGCACGCCGTTCAAGACCATTCTTGAGTTCAGTGCGGCACGTGGAGATTACGGTGAAGACAAGGAGGCCGAGATCGAATGGCGCCTGGGCACCTTTGACAATGTGGAGCCGATGCAGGTTGACCAGCCCACCCAGGCGGGATTGATCCTGCGCATCCACATTCGCCCGGTGCCAGACGGAGGCACGCTGCTGAGCTATACGGACATCACCGATTTACGCCAGACCGAGGAACGGCTGCGGGAAAGCGAAACCCGTCATGCCTTGGTGACCGAGGCGTCGACCGAAGGTCTGTACGACTGGAACATTTTAGCCGACGATTTGTATGTCTCGCCGCGTCTAAATGAGATGTTCGGTTTCTCCGAGGGCCAGCTTCAAGCGGCCGAATGGGTTGAGCGCGTCCATCCCGACGATCGACAGGCCTACCGCGACGCCATGGCCGCCCATTTCACCAACCGTGCATCGCGCCATGACGCCATTTACAGAATTTCCACTCAGGACGGTGGTGTCCGCTGGGTGCATGACAATGCCATCGCGGTGCGGGACGATAATGGCCGGGCGATCCGACTGATCGGAGCGATCAAGGATGTTACACCGCAAAAGCGCGCGGAGGCGGCCCTGCAGGAAAGCGAGGAGCGGCACATACTGGCGCTGGAGGCGGTCGGCGAATGGGTTTTCGACTGGGATGCCGAGACCAACGAAACTTTCTATTCGGACGGCATGCATAAGGCTCTCGGCCTGGCGCCGGAGCAGCTGCAGACGGCACAGGATTGGCGCGACCGCATTCATCCCGATGATATCGATGTGTTCTTGGATGGCTATCGCCGGCTTATGACCGGCGAGGACGAGTATTTTGCCCATGAGTATCGATTTTTCGATGCGGCGGGAAACCAACGTTGGGCCACAACTCACGGCGCACCGGTCCGTAGCGAGAATGGACGGCTGCTACGCGTCGTGGGCTCGACGGGTGATATCACCGAGCGCAAGGAAATGACGGCGGCTTTGGAATCGACCCAGCAGCGGCTGATCGAAGCGGACAAGCTGGCCATGTTGGGGCATTTGACGGCGGGGATCGCCCACGAAATCAAGAATCCGCTGAATTTCGTCAACAATTTTTCCCAGCTCTCTGGCGATCTCCTGGACGAACTCAAGGAACTGCTGGAGCCTCTGCTGGCGAAAATGGAGGCGGACGACCGTGACGATGCCGAGGACATCCTCGATACCTTGAATGACAACCTGGGCAAGATCGAGGAACACGGCAAGCGTGCCGACGGCATCGTGCAAAGCATGCTGCTGCATTCCCGCGAAGGGCCGGGGGATATGAGACCGGTCGCTGTCAACGATCTGGCGGCGGAGGCCTTGAATTTGGCCTATCACGGGGCGCGGGCAGAAATGCAGGGCTTCAACGTCACCTTGGAAAAGGATCTCGACGATGCCGCCGGCGAGATCGAAGCCGTGCCCCAGGATATCTCCCGGGTACTGTTGAACGTCATCGGCAACGGTTTGGACGCTACTCATCAAAGGGACCTGGCCGGGTCATCCGGCTACGAACCTGCCCTGAAGCTCTGTACCAGGGACTTGGGCGATGCTGTAGAGATCCTGGTTCGCGACAACGGCACCGGCATGCCGGAGGAGGTGCGGGAAAAGATCTTCACGCCGTTCTTCACCACCAAGCCGGCGGGGCAGGGGACGGGCCTGGGCCTTTCGATTTCCCACGACATCATCGTCAAACAGCATAGCGGGCAATTTGACGTTGAAAGTGCGGAAGGGGAATATACGCAATTCCGTATCGTCCTGCCCCGCGGCGGGGCACAGTAAAAACAGTGAGTAACACAGTGAGTAAAATGGAACGCGATCAATGACAGCAACAATCCTTGTCGTTGACGATGAACCTGATTTGCAGGATTTGGTAAGGCAAAAATTCCGCCGCCAGATCCGCAAGGGCGAATTCGCATTCCTCTTCGCCATGGATGGAGTGGAGGCCCTCGAACTGATCGACGGCAATCCGAACATCGACGTGGTCTTGAGTGACATCAACATGCCGCGCATGGACGGCCTGACCCTGTTGAACCGGCTGGGCGAGGACGACCATGATCTGCGCGCGGTGATCGTCTCGGCCTATGGGGATATGGGCAATATTCGAACTGCCATGAACGCGGGCGCCTTCGATTTTGTGACAAAACCCATCGATTTGAACGATCTGGAAGTGACAATCCGCAAGACCCTGGACGATCTTGCGGTGCTGCGCGAGGCCCTGGCCCAAAAGCTGGCGGCGGAAACTGCAAGAGCCAATCTGGCCCGCTATTTCCCGCCCGAGATCGTTGACGAATTGGCCGACATGTCGGAACCCTTTGCCGCTGCGCAGGAATGCGAAGCCGCGGTGATGTTCGTGGATATCATCGGTTCCACCGCCATTTCGGCCCGGCTTGGCGCCGAGCCCACCTTTGCCTTGCTGCGGGAGTTCTACGAGCGCATGGCCGATACTGTCTTCACCAACCACGGCTCGGTGGACAAATACCTGGGCGATGGCCTCATGGCTAATTTCGGTGCGCCCGAGAACAGCGGCCGGGACGCCAGCAACGCCTTGCAGGCGGCCCTGGCGATGCAGCGGTCGATTGCGGACCTGAATGGCGAAGGTGCGGCGGCCGGCACCCCGCCCTTGGCCATCGCCATTGGCATCCATTTTGGGCCCGTCCTGACCGGCAACATCGGCAACGAACATCGTCTGGAATTTGCCACCCTGGGCGACACCGTCAATTCCGCCGCCCGCCTCGAAAACTTGGCCCGGCCGCTCGAGGCCCAGGTGGTGATCAGCGACGATATGGCCGAAGCGGTCCGAAAGGAAGGCGGAGACGGATTACTCGCCGGTTTCGTCCAGCACGGCGAAGAAACTTTGCGCGGCAAGGACGAGCCCATGAAACTGTGGATTTTGCCGCGCCGGCCTTCCTAGCTAGGTCGCTGATGCCTCGAGCCCTAGGCGGAACGGCTCCGACAGCGTGTGCCAATCCTCGTCCAACGCTCCGCCGTCCATGTACATGAATAACGCGAATGTGGAGGGCCGGTCCAAGCTGGTAAGCGGGAAATGCCAGGTGCCCGCGTTGTAGTTGATGCCGATGGTCCCCGGTACGATGAAGGGCCGCAGGGTCGACATATCGGGCGGGCCGTCGCCGTCTTTGGGCAGCGCCACCAGCACCAGATAGCGATCGCAATCGAGCGGCAGGAAGGCCTGCGACGAAAGTGGATGGCGCTCCATTTTCGTCACCTCGATCGGCAATCGCGCCGGCGGCAAGGCCCGCACCACGGCGAGATTGGGGTCTATGCCGGGACGCCCGTTGGATAGTTGTGCTGCATAATTCTTGCGGCGGACGGCGCCAGGATCGGATAACACCTGACCATAGGGTTCGAAAGCGGACGCTTCGATTGGTTGGGCGATCAGGTCGCGCATGTGGCCTCTCGACTGCTTGTCTGCCTCTAGGAAGGGCGATTATCCGTCAAATCCTCGATAATCCGGAACTTCTGCACTTTGCCCATGGGGTTGCGGGGGAGGTCGGGGACGACGTCGATGCGTTTGGGCACCTTGAAGGCGGCCAGGTGCTGGCGGCAGAAGGTTTCAAGGTCGCCGGGCTCGATCGCCATGCCGTCACGGGGGACAACCAGGGCGGTGACCATTTCGCCCCAGCGTTCATCGGGCAGGCCGACGACGGCGGCCTCCAGGATGTCCGGATGGTCGTGGATGATGCGCTCCACCTCGGCGGTATAGATGTTCTCGCCGCCCGAGATGATCATGTCCTTTTTACGATCGACTATGCAGAGCCGGCCGTCCGGCTGCCAGATGCCGATATCGCCCGACATCACATAGCCCCGGTGCCAGATCGCCTCCGTCGCCTCGGGTTTGCCAAGATAGCCGTCAAAGTGCGTCAGGCTTTTCACACCCACTTCGCCTGCCTCGCCCACCGCGCAGGGCTCGCCCGCTTCGTTGAACAGGGCGACTTCGTTGCCGAATGTAGGCCAGCCGACGGAGTGGGCCAAAAGGGTCTCCGGGTCCTTGATTTCGAAGGTGACCCAGCCGCCCTCGGTCCAGCCATAAGCTTCGGTGATGCGGGCCCGGTGGAACATCTTCATGGCCTGCCGGGTCATTGACAATGGCCCTGGCGCGCCGGAGGAGATCATGAAGCGCAAGGCCTCGATGGGCGGTTCGCCCTGGCGGTGCCACTCCTCGGCGATCACGGTGGTCATGGACGGCACCAGGAAGGCGAAGGTGCAGTGATCGCGCAATTCGACCAGGGCCAATTCAGGACGGAATTCCGGCATGATGCGGACCCGGGCGCCAATGCAAAGGGCGGCCATGGACAGGCCCGCGTAGGAGAGATGGAACAAGGGCCCCGGCACCAGCATCACCTGGTCACTGGTCAAACCGAATTCCCAGCCCCAGCGCATCAGGGCGGTCAAGTAATGGTCGTTGGAGTAGATCGCTCCTTTTGGAAAGCCTGTGGTGCCTGAGGTATAGCCGATGACGCAGGGTGCCGCGCCGCGCCCGGCCTCGCCCAAAATGGGCCGCGCCACGTCGCCGGGCGTTTCGACCTCCTCTACGCGGACCACCTGGATACCAAGACCCTGGGCAACTTCCGCGTAGGGCCCGCCGGTGAGGATCACCTTGGCGTCCGCATCCTCGACGACGAAACGGACTTCCGGCGCCGCCAGGCGGGTGGAAATGGGCACGGCAGCCACGCCGGCCACCTGGCAGGCCAGAAACGCCAGGACCGCGTCCGCTTCGTTCGGCAGTAACAGCGCCGCCATCCGCCCGTGACGCCCCGCTTCCGTTGCTGAGAGTGCCGCTGCCAGCGCCGTGATCCGCGCCCAGGCCTGGCCATAAGTGAAGCTCGGCCCGCCGTCCAGCACTTCCAATGCCACCCGGTCGGGATGGGCGAGAGCCCTGGACGCCACGTTCTCGGCGATGGTCAGACGCATCTGTCCCTACCGCCTCCGCCTAGGTCCGGGTCAGCACCACGGAGGCATTCTGGCCACCGAAGCCGAAGGCATTCACCTGCAGGCTGTCATACTTCAACGGTTTCGGTCCGCCGTGGACGATCTCGAAGTCCGCCGCCGGGTCGGGCTCGTCCGTATTGGCGATGAAGGTCAGGCGGTCCTCCCCCATGCCGATCAGGCCGGTGATCATGGCCATGGCCCCCGAGGAGGCGCCGGAATGGCCAATGTGCCCCTTGATGCCCGAAACCGGCAGGCCGCGGCCGCCATGCACCTTGTTGATGGCCAGGATCTCCGCCGTATCTCCCTTGGGCGTCCCAGTGGCATGGGCCAACAGGGCATCGATCTCGCCAGACGCCATATCCGCATCGTCCAACGCCAGTTCCATGGCCCGGGCTTCCCAGATGCCGGACGGCTCCGGCGAGGAGGGGTGAAAGCCGTCGGCCAGGGTGCCGTAGCCGCGCAGATAGCCTAGGATTTCGGCGCCCCGGGCACGGGCATGATCGGCCCGTTCCAGGACCACCATGGCCGCCCCTTCGCCGACAACGATGCCGCTGCGCTTGATGTCGAAGGGCAGCATGGCCCTGTTGGGGTCGCTGCTCGGCGCCTCCATGCCATAGACATTGGCGGTATAGAACAACACAGGCACGAAATCGCCGTCGCGGCCGCCGCCGGCGAGCGAGATGCCGCCCTCGGTACCGCCGGCGATGGCCACATCCGCATCGCCTCGTTCGATGACCCGGGCGGCTGTGCCGATGGCATCGAGGGAGGAGGCGCAGGCCGTGGTCACGGTCAGGGACGGACCGTGCAGGCCATAGAGCATGGCGATCTGTGCGGCCGCCATGTTGGGCCAGATCTGAATCATGGTCTTGCGCGGCACCGCGTCGGGGCCGTCGGTGTCCAGGGCGTGTTGCGCCTTCATCACCGCGCGGACGCCGCCGATGGAGGTGCCGTTGACCACCGCCGTGCGCAGGGGGTCCATCTCGCCCAAATCGGCCTGGCGCACCGCCTGTTCGGTGGCGGCGAGGGTGAACTGGGCAAAGAGGTCCGTGCCGTCCTCGATGCGCCGGTCCATCCAGTCGGCAGGGTCGAAATCTTCGATCACCGCCTGCCAGGCATCGCGGCCCTCCACGTCTTCGGCCCAGGGCGAGGCCTTGATCGAGGTCTCGCCCGCCATCATGCGACGGTGAAACTCAGCGGTATCGGTACCCAGGGAAGAGACGATCCCGGTGCCGGTGATGGCGATCTCAACCATTGGAGCTCCTAATCCGCGTGGCCCCTATTCGGCGGCTTCCTCCAACTGGATGCCGGCCACGTGCAGGGCCTCGCGTTTGGCATGGTCCAGGTCATAATGGCGCCGGGTGACGATGCGCTGGGCGTAAAGGCCGCCGCCCGCCTGCAGGTTGGTGACGAAGCGCCAGCCGCCGTAGCTGTCCGCCGTCAGGTCGCGGATGGCGTGGAACAGCTTCATGCGGTATTCGCCCGGCGCGCCGGCCGCGCCTGACATGTACTTGCGCACCAGGGCGCCCACTTCGTTGTTCTCCAGATCCGCGATGGTGGGCGCGGTGACCACCGAGCCGCCGGAGACATCATGTAAATGGCGGCAAATCTGGTTGTAGTTGGCGGCGCCATGGTACTTGCCGGCGTTGACATAAAGCTCGTTGGGGAAGGCGGCGCCGTCAGGGCCGAAATCGCAATTGAAGATCGCCGCCTCCAGGCTGGCGCGGATCAGGGTGGCATGGATGATCATGTCCGAGACTTTCTCCCGAACATGGCTGACCCGTTCCAGGCCGTTGGCTTCGGCAATCAGCTGCGCGAAGCCCACCAGAACGTCGGCCTGGTCCGCCAGGTGGGCCAGGCTGCCCAGGCGCTCCCACAGGCCCAGGGAATGGGCGAAGACGGCGGCGTATTGGATTTCACCATCCAGGAAAATGCGGTCGTTGGGCACGAAGACGTCGTCGAAGATGACGAAGCCTTCCGGGCAATGATCGATGGAAGAGATGGGGAAGTGGCGGTTGTCGGGATGCCGGGGCGCGTACGAGGTATTGACGATCTTCACCCCCGGGGCGTTCACCGGCACGCAGCAGGCGATGGCGTAGTCATCCTCGCCCTGTTTCATGGACTTGGTGGGTATCGTGAGCAGTTCGTGGCCCAGGGAGGCGCCGGTGATGTGCAGCTTGGCGCCGCGGATGACGACGCCGTCCTCGCGCCGTTCCACTACCCGGCAATAGGCGTCCGGGTCGGTCTGTTTGCCCGGGGGCAGGCTGCGGTCGCCCTTGGCATCGGTGATGCATTGGGTGATGCGCCGGTCCGAGGCCTGCATCTCGGCCACGTATTTCTGGATGCGTTCGTTATAGACCGGCATGTCCGGCATGCGGCCGCCGGCGGTGATCAGGGTCATGATGGAGGAATAGGTGACATGCGCCAGCATGTCGGCGGAGTGCAACAGGGGCAGGCGGTCCTTCAACTCCTGCGAGGACTTCGGGATGCCCATGAGCGGACTTTGGGCGTCCTCTTCCGGCGAATAGAAACGGTCGTAGCAATCCGCCACCACCTTGCAGGCGGCGCCAAGTACGGGATGGTTGGGGATGTCGTCGACCCGCTCCCCCTCGAAATAGGTGGCCCGGCCGTCATCCAGGGACGCGCGATACTGTTCGCCGGTCAGCATGTTCGTTTCCTCCAAGATAGTCTCTTCACGGTTTGGCGCAGGATAGCATTCTTCCGCCGCATGCCGTCAAATCATGCGGCGAACGCGACCCGGGCGCGGTTCTAGCGCAAATGTGCTATGTCGCATCGTGTGGGTGCCAGGAGGCATCAAAACAACTGTGTTGCGTTATAATATGTTTCTAAATCAAATAAAACGATGGTAGCGTTCCATTGTTTCCTTTTGCCAATGCAGGCTCGGTGCACAACTGGGGGCCGGCAGGTTGATGTCAATTGCACACATTAATATTTTTGTTACATTAGCGCCCCGATGCCTTATGCCTACGAAATTTGTACCGAAGCGCAGGTGACGCTGTTCCGACTACACGGGGCGGTGTCTGTGGGGGAATTGCTGGCGCTCAGAGAAGAAGTCGGTGGCGACCCGGACTTTAACCCGGCATTCCACGAGATCATCGACCTGCGCGATGTGCAAGAGATTCGCCTGACAAGCCCGGAATTGGTCGATTATGCCGCCCAGACCATCGTCGGTGCCCAGGCGAAGTCAGCCTTTGTCGTGGCCAATGAGCATGTCTTTGGCATGGTCCGCATGTACCTCCTGGCGCAGTCGAAGGACGATGATACCGTCGCCAGGATATTTTGGGACATGAACGAAGCCCGTGCCTGGATCGGCCTGGATCCGGATTGAGCAACAATTCGATTGGGCCGATGTTTACGATGAAGTCCCGTTTAGCTCGACCTGGATGAACTGCCGGCGCTGATAGTTGCCGACGAGGCGGGAGAAGAAATCGCTGATGCGGAAGGTCAGGCCGTATTTGGCGCGGAAAAATTCATAGGCCTCTTCTTATTACGGGGACAGTATATATAAATTGATCTGCCGCGTTGGCGTGTCTATCCTGTCCCCATGGCCCGCATCGCACGTCTCGTCGTTCCCCACTGCGCCCACCACGTAACCCAGCGCGGCAACCGCCGCCAAACGGTTTTCTTCAGCGATGACGACTACCGCGCCTATCTGCAGCTTCTGGCGACCTGGTGCAGCAAGGCCGGCACCGCCGTCTGGGCCTATTGCCTGATGCCCAACCACATCCACCTGATCCTTGTACCCGACAACGTCGACGGCCTGCGCGCCGCCCTAGGCGAGACCCACCGCCGCTATACGCGGGCGGTCAATTTCCGGGAGGGCTGGCGCGGGCATCTGTGGCAGGAACGTTTCCATTCCTTCGCCATGGACGAGGGTCATCTCGCAGCCTGCGCCCGTTATGTGGAACTGAACCCGGTGCGGGCCGGACTTGTCGGGCAGGCGGCGGACTGGCCCTGGTCATCGGCCGGGGCGCATCTGCGGGGCGCGGACGATGGCGTGGTGGCGGTGGCGCCGTTACTGACGCGCTATCCGGACTGGGCCGCGTTCCTCCGAGAGGACCTGAGCGGCGATCAACTGGACACCCTGCGCTTGCACGGGCGCACCGGCCGGCCCCTGGGCGCCGATCATTGGCTCGACGGCCTGGAGGCCGCCGCCGGGCGCCCGCTCCGTCCCCAGAAACCAGGACGGCCGAAAGTGAATAAGGGGCGAACGGGCAGCTAATCAATATACTGTCCCCGTATTGCATTAATATTTTTGTTACATTAGCGCCCCGATGCCTTATGCCTACGAAATTTGTACCGAAGCGCAGGTGACGCTGTTCCGACTACACGGGGCGGTGTCTGTGGGGGAATTGCTGGCGCTCAGAGAAGAAGTCGGTGGCGACCCGGACTTTAACCCGGCATTCCACGAGATCATCGACCTGCGCGATGTGCAAGAGATTCGCCTGACAAGCCCGGAATTGGTCGATTATGCCGCCCAGACCATCGTCGGTGCCCAGGCGAAGTCAGCCTTTGTCGTGGCCAATGAGCATGTCTTTGGCATGGTCCGCATGTACCTCCTGGCGCAGTCGAAGGACGATGATACCGTCGCCAGGATATTTTGGGACATGAACGAAGCCCGTGCCTGGATCGGCCTGGATCCGGATTGAGCAACAATTCGATTGGGCCGATGTTTACGATGAAGTCCCGTTTAGCTCGACCTGGATGAACTGCCGGCGCTGATAGTTGCCGACGAGGCGGGAGAAGAAATCGCTGATGCGGAAGGTCAGGCCGTATTTGGCGCGGAAGAACTTATAGGCCTCTTCGATGACGGCGGGATCGTCGACGAGGACCGCCCGGGCCTGCTGCCAATCGCCCTTCAGCTTACCCTTGTAGGTACAAGGGGCGACCCTGACCTCCGGGAAATTGCGGATCCTTTTCACTTTGCCCGCCGTGCGCAGGGAGAAGACGTAGAAACGGCCCGCCGTTGCCGCTTGGGCGAACCAGACCGGGGTATCGACGAAACTGCCGTCGCGCTTGCGCGTTGACAGGCTGATATAGCGCTCCCGATCGGAGAGGGCCGCCATCTTCGACGGCTATTCGCCGTAGGTCTTGTCGAACTCCCAGACCTCGTCAAAGCCCATGAGCAGGTTCATATCCTCGAAGGGATAGAGTTGATTGCTGACCTTGCTGGTGATGCCGTCCGTCTTCAGGGCGCCATAGGCATCGCGCAAGGCCTTGGCCGTGGCCAGGAAACCCGTGCCGGGGAAAATGGCGATGGAGAAACCGATCTCCTCGAGTTCCTCGGCCGAGAGCAGGGGCGTGCGGCCGCCTTCCACCATATTGGCAAAGCAGGGTTTGTCGAAATTGGCGCAGACGGTCTTCATCTCCTCCACGGTTTCCGGACTTTCGATGAAGATCACATCCGCCCCCGCCTTGGCGAAGGCCTCGCCCCGGCGCAGGGCCTCGTCCAGGCCCAGGGTGGTGCGGCTGTCGGTGCGGGCGATAATCAGAAAATCGTCACTCTCCCGGGACTCCACGGCGACTTTGATCTTGGTCACCATGTCCTCCAGCGGCACCACCAGACGGCCCAGGGTATGGCCGCATTTCTTCGGGAACTGCTGATCCTCGATCTGGATCGCCTGCACGCCGGCCTTCTCATAGCCGCGCACCGCGTGCTGGACGTTCAGGGGCCCGCCGAAACCTGTATCGGCATCGGCGATCAGGGGCGTGGATGTGCGCTCCACCACTTGGGCAGCGCGGCCCACCATGTCCGTATATGTGGCATAACCCGCATCGGGCCGTCCCAGGTACGAGGCGGCGATGCCGTAACCGGTCATATAGATGGCGTTGAAGCCCAGGCTGTCGGCCATGCGGGCGGAAATCAAATCGAAGATCCCCGGCGCCAATACGAACTCCCCGTCGCGCAGACACTGGGCGATGGATTTCTTGGGCTCGGTCATATGGTTCACTCCCTTAATGGCGCCCGCAGATGGTTAGGCATTGTAGGAATTGATGGGCCCGCGTCCAGTACGCCCGAGAAATTCAGATCGATTGAGCTGCGGTCCGCGAAAGGTCAGGTATCGACGATCCTTCCGTCGAAACTAATCTTGTCGCTGGTTTCGCCGCCCGCTGTGTGCTGCCGCCTAGTCAGAAATATCTAGCAGCCGAGCGGCCGTGCCGCCGAGGATGGCAATTTTGTCATCATCGCTCAGGCCCGGCGTTTCAAGAATGAGATCGATCGCCGTCGACGTCCATGGATAGGGATAATCGGTTCCCACCATTAACTGTCTGGCGCCCACCTCTGCCGCCAGATGCCGCACACCTTCGGGCCGGAACACCATGGTGTCGTAGTACATCTGCTTAAGATATTCCGACGGCGCTTTCTTGATCGGCCCGTGCTTGCCGCCCGGGGATAGATCGGGGCGAACTGGGCCGCCGTGATCGGAACGGCCGGCATAGGAAGGGAGAAACCCTCCCGCATGGGCGGCGCAGATCTTAAGGCCGGGGTACCTGTCGAGCGTGCCCTCGAAAATCAGATGAGAGAGCGCAATGGTGGTTTCGAGCGGATTGCCGATCACGTTGCTGAGATAGCCGTTGCCCTTGAATCTTGAGGCCAGCTGATCCGGCGCGCCATCGGCCTGAGGGTGAATGAAGGCGAGAACGCCAAGCTCTTCCACCTTGGCCCAGAAAGGATTGAACTGCGGGTCGCTAAGCTCCGCGCCTGCCACATTGCCGCCGATGGCCACACCCCGCAGGCCGTATTTCTTCACGCCGTCCGCGAGCTGGTCGGCGGCAAGTTCGGGGAACTGCAAGGCGACCGAAGCGAAGGCCACGAACCGGTCCGGGTTCTCCGCGCAGGCCTCGGCAAGCGCCTCATTTTGAATCTCGATGATCTGTCCGGCCAGATCGCGATCATCAACCCGATACCAATTGGGATTGATGCTCAGCGCCTCGATATCGATGCCCTGTTCGTCCATGGTTTGGATACGTAAATCCACCTCGGTCGCCATATCCAGGTCGGTCCGCAGCCCAGGCCCGGCGAGCTTCAACCCCATCAGCGCCAGCGCCGCCGGCACGGCGCAGTGGGCGTGGACATCCACTGTCCTTACCCGCGTGCCGTTGACGACGACGTCGCGGCGTTTCGATTTCGCCCCTGCCGCCGGCCCAGCATCCAGGCCGCATCCGACAAACATCAGGCCGTTCGCGGTACCGGGTTTTGCGGCGTTGGCTTCCGTGTGACCTATTGTCATGGGGATCAAAGGTGCCCGGCGCGGTTTTCGTACAATTGGTCGTCGGCATAACCCATGGTTTCCGGCCGGCCCCGGCCCAGCATGACCTGAAAGTAAACCGGTTCCAGGCTACGGTTCTCGAAGCCGTGGATGACGCCCGCGGGACAGGAGATGCATTCCCAGGGACCCAATCGTATCCACTGCCTGTTGCCGCTCTCGTCCTCGATAAAGGCATCGAGAAAGCCCTGCAGCACGAAAAAGCATTCCTCGACCTCGTGGGTATGCGCGGCGTTGCCCTGTCCCGGTTCCACATACATGATCGAGAGCGTGAAGTTGCCGGCGGGTATCACTGTCGGGTCATCATGCTTCCCCGATCCACCCGCACCAATGAAACGGTGTTGGGCGCGCTTGTATCCCTCGATCTTGGCGTCTTCGAAAGCGGCCCAGTCAGGCGTCTTCTCCTTGAAGCGGCCGACATAGCGCTCGGCGATCTCTTCGAGAGGCACATCGACGAGTTCCGGCGCACGCGGATGGCGGGCTGTGTTCATGATGCTTGCTCCTTTGTTTTCTGGCGCGCGGTCAGGATCAACTGCCAGATCCGGGGCGGCGACAGAGGCAGTTCCAATGGCTCGACGCCGAATGCAGACAACGCTTCGGCGACGGCGTTGGCGACCACGCCGCCGACCGGGATAATCTCGCCCTCGCCGGCGCCCTTGACGCCGAGCGGATTGATGGGTGAGGGCGCGAGTTCGCAGACGCTGGAATGGATGTTGGGAAAATCATCCGCCGTGGGCAGCAGGTAGTCCGCCAGGGTGCCGGTCAGCAATTGGCCGTTGTCGTCATAGACGAGATGTTCAAGCAATGTGCCGCCGAGGCCCTGTACGATCGAACCCACTGACTGGCCGACAAGTGTGGCCGGGTTGACCATCCGGCCGACATCTTTCGTCGAAGCGATTTCGATGATGTCCACCTGACCGGTTTTGGGATCGACCGCGACATGTGCCGCCAGGCTGCCGTAGGAATAGGTGTATTTGCTGCATTCGAAGCGGCCTTCGGCTTCGATCGGCTCGTCGGATAACGCGGCGTAGGAAATAGAAGCGCCGGAGCCATCGGTTGCGCCGTCTGCATCGAGCGTCACGTCATCATGAGTACAACCGAAGGCCGCGGCTGCCACCTTCCTAAGTTTCTCTCTCAACGCTTCGGCGGCCAAGGCGATCGCCGAACCGCCCATCACCGTCGAGCGCGAATGGAAGGAGCCATAGCCTTGCTTGACGTGGTTCGTGGAGCCATAGCGGACCCGGATACGATCGAACGGAACTTCGAGGGCATCGCCGGCAATCTGACCCATGATCGTCTCGATACCCTGGCCCACGCCGGCCGAGCCCAGGTAGACGGAGAACATGCCGTCGCTCTCCAGCACGATACGGGCATCCTCGCTGGGACCGGCGGCCCCGCCTTCGATGAAACAGCCGATGGAGATGCCGTGATAGCGTCCGTCTATCAGCGCGCCTTGCTGTTTCGACTTCCCGGCCCAGCCGAACCGCTCAAGGCACTGTTCGAACAGGGCATGGTTGTCGCCGCTATCCAGCGAAGTTTCACTGTCAAAGGGCGTCATTTTGGCCAGGGGATAGGGCATCTGATCTGCGGTAACCAGATTGCGGCGTCGGACGTCGAGCCGGTCGAGGTTAAGGTCCTTTGCCATCAAATCGATCAGCCGTTCGCGCACGAAATCCGCTTCGAAGCGGCCGGGCCCTCGGTAGGTGCCGGTTGGTGTTTTGTTGGTGGTCAGCGACGACGTGGACAGGCGAATATTCTCGATGGCGTAGGGGCCTGACATGAACTGCGCCGCGTTTCGGGGCGCGATTGATCCGTTGGTGCGAATATAGGCGCCGTTGTCGGTCCAAGACTGTCCCCGAAGACCCAAAATGCGGCCGTCCTTGGTGGCGGCGATTTCCACGTCGCATTCGATCTCGCGTGCATGGTTCGCCGCCAGCATATGCTCGCGCCGGTCCTCAATCCATTTGACCGGACGCCCAAGATGTTTGGCGGCGAACGGGATCAGAAAATCCTCCGGATAAAATTCCCCGCGCGAGCCGAAGCCACCACCCACATCCCCTTCCAAAAGATCGACCTGGTCTTCCGATAGGCCCAATGCGCCGGCCAGGATTCGGCGGTTCGCATGTGCGACCTTCGCAGCCCCCCAAACCGTCAGTTTCTCGTTTTGCCCATCCCACTCGGCGACGAAACCGCGCGGCTCCATGAACATGGCGGCATGGCGCTGCACCTTAAAGGTCTCGCGGCGGACATAATCGGCAGCGGCGAAGGCCGCATCCGCATCGCCGCGTTCGGCGTGCCATTGCATTGACACATTCGAGCCGTGATCCTCGAAAAGAACTGTTTTTGCTGCCTCGGCCTGGTCTCGGCTGGCAATCGCCGGCAGTTCCTCGATGTCTACTCCGATCAGGTCGAGCGCGTCCTCGGCAATGGCCTGGCTATCGGCGACAACCACAGCCAGGGGTTCGCCCACGTAGCGAACCTTTTGATCCGCCAGCATTGGTTGGCGGAATGGTGCCAGTTCCGGCAGTGGCTGCAGCCGCAGTGGAATGACCGGCACAGCGGGTCCAAGATCGCGTGCCGTCAGGACAGCCTGCACCCCGGGCAATGCCATTGCCCCGGCGGCATCGATGTTTTTCAACAGGCCGTGGGCGATCGGGCTGCGCAGGATCACCGCGTGGACCTGGCCCTTTCGGTTAATATCGGCGATGAACTGCCCCTGCCCACGCAACAGACGCAAATCCTCTACCCGTTCCAAAGCACTGCCGATCAATTGGTTGGTCGATCTCACGATCCATCCTCCCCATCAGCGTAAGCGGCTCGCGCCTCCAGCACCGCCTCGACGATTGGGATATAGCCGGTGCAGCGACAGATGTTGCCCGACAAGACTTCGCGTACCCGGTCCGCGTCCGCATCCGGTTCCGCGCTCAACAGCGCGTGTGCGGTGGTGATCATGCCCGGCGTGCAGAAACCGCATTGCAGGGCATGGTTGCGGCGGAACGCCGCTTGCAGGGGAGACAGGGCTTCATCATCGCTGAGCCCCTCAACCGTGACCACGTGGGTTCCTTCCGCCTGGACCGCCAGCATCAGGCATGCCCGCACCGCTTCGCCATTGACGATCACCGTACAGGCACCGCATACCCCGTGTTCGCAGCCCAAATGGGTACCTGTGAGATGCAATTCTTCGCGCAGACAGTCCGCCAGGCTCAGGCGTGGTTCGACATCGATCTCGATATCCTTGCCATTGACGTTGAAGCTGATCCGCATGGCCCTGTGCTACCTGGATGCCTGGTGGAGAGACCGCTCGAGCAGGGTCGCCACCAGCGCGCGCTGGTAGTCCGCCGGCGCGTGGTGACTGGGCAACGGCTCAACGGCCTCGGATGCGGCCGCCGCGGCGGCCTCTATGGCGGCGGATTCCAATTTGCTGCCATTGATGATCTGTTCGGCTGCTGGCAATCGGTGGGGATGATCGGAAGCTCCTATCACGCCGATATGCGTATCAACGGCACGGCCTTCGCCATCAAGGTCATAGTGCAACGCTATTCCGGCTAGGGCGAAGTCGCCGCGCCGCCGCGCAAATTCCATGAATGCCCAACGGCGGGCTGGGGGCCAGGGTGGCAGGCGCAGCTCCGTGATAATCTCGCCGGGCTTGAGACTGTTGGTCATCGGACCAAGAAAGAATTCATCCGCTCTTTCGATACGCCCGCCGGCACTGCCAGTGATGGCGATTTCCCCATCGCAGGTCACTGCAATTCCCGGCAATTCGGCCGCGGGGTCGGCGAGCGCGAGACTGCCGCCGACCGTCCCCCGGTTTCGGATTTGGTAATGGGCGATATTTCGCGTCGCCTCGACCAACAGGGGATGGGCCCCGGCCAAGCCTCGGTGGCGTTCGATATCACACCAGCGGACCCGTGCCCCTAGCTGCACCCCGTCGCTGCCGGATGATATTTCATCCAGCCCGGCCACATCCTTGAGATCGACGATAATTTCCGGTGCTGCAAGCCGAAATGCCAGAATGGGCAGTAGGCTTTGCCCGCCCGCCAACACCACTGCCCCATCCCCGTGTTGTTCGAGGAGTGCCAAGACTTCGCTGAGGGAGCCCGGAGATTCATACGCGAATGCGGGAAATTTCATGCTCTGGTTATGTTGGCTTCATTCTCTCCCATGGAAGACTAGCGAAATTGTGCGTCCCATGGCGAGCGCAATATCATGACCGGGCAATAGGCCGCCAACGTGGATGATCGCGGCGTGAACATCCCCTCGTGGCTGGTTGTGGCAGAGGGCCGGCCATGCCGGGTTTCCGTCAGACCTGGCAAAGAATAGAACTTTCCAGCCACTGCCGGCCTCACCCTTGACATGCGGACAATTTCGGATGGCCTACTTGCAAGCGGCATGCGACATTGTGGTCGGATTTGGGGTTTGGGAGAGGCAAAAATGGGCAGCGTCGCGATTACCGCATTCTATGCCGGCATTTTGGCAATCATTCTTATCGCATTGAGTCTCCGGATCGTGATCGTGGCCCGCGCCAAGGCGAAAGTTGCGTTCGGCGATGGCGGCAAGGACGAGTTGACGCCCGTTATTCGGGGACAGGGCAACTTCATTGAATACGTCCCGCTGGCCCTCATACTTATCGGCTACAACGAATTCAATGGCGCCTCAGCCAATCTGACACATGGCCTTGGCATTGCGCTGGTATTGGCCCGATTGGCGCATCCGTTCGGGCTGCAAACAGGTCGTGGCCCCACCGTTCCAAGGGTCGCCGGCACGGTTGTGACATGGCTCGTATTGCTGGTCGCCGCCGTGGTCGCCATTGTGGACTTCCTCTCGAAGGGCGCGCCCGGGGCTTGACGCCTCCAGATATTTCGAACGCAGTCGCCCGGACCCCATTCGCCGTTCCTGGAAGCGGCAATAGGGGGAGAGGTGTCATGTATTGCGCGGCTCCTGGCCCCTCCCGTCCAGCGCGGCGTTGTGTTCTCAGAATGGCGGTCCGTTCCTCGCGCGGGTTGTCCGTTTCCGTTGGTCGCCGGAGATGCCAGCTTCCTGGAACCAAACGATCGAGCGCCGGTTGTGATGCGCAATCCAGGCTGTCTCGGCATCGAAGTGTGCTTTTGGCGGAGGTTGCCGCTACATTGTTTGACGGCGTGCCGGACTGTAGGTGGAAATCATGGTGCCACGATGTGTTCTTCTGCCTCTCTTCGCCATCTTGGCCTCTCCCATGGCCGCATTTGGCGAGAGCCCGAGCAGTGCCTACGCCACATTCCTTGGAACGTTATCGAAGGAAGAGCGGGCCGCGGCGGTAAAACCCTTTTCAGATGTGGACCGCCGAGAGTATCGGCCGACACCGGGGCTCCGGGGCGGACTTGCCTTGCAAGACATGGATCCAGAGACCCGCAAGGCGGCATTTGGGGTGCTTGAATCCCTATTGACGCCGCGCGGAATGGTGGTGGTGCGGGCTGCCATCAATCGAAAGCCATGGTTCCGGTACGCCGAAATTTTCTATCTCGCAATATTCGGCAATCCCAAGTCCGGAATGTGGGGCGTGCGCTTCGAAGGCCATCACCTCTCGGTAAATCTGACACTCGATGGGGACCGCCTTGTCGCTGTCACGCCTTTGATCCTCGGGGCCAACTCACGGGAGAGACCCGACGGCACGGCGGATCCCATCTTGCCCTTTGTCGATGCTCTCGATGATCGGGCTACGTTTCTTGCCGCGGCCGCCAAGCTGTTTTCGAGCCCGGATGCGGCGAAGCTGCTCGAAGATGCCAAGGTTTGGGGACGAGGATACGAGGATGGGAAGCATCCCCACATGTACGTCAATGGATCACGTGACTTCGGTGGCAGCTGAGTTGCGCCTGACACGAGTGGCCGTATAGCGGGACTTCGCGAGCGGACTGGGCATCCAATACCGGGTCCCTACTCCTTCCAGCGCGGTGGCCGTTTTTCCAGGAAGGCGGACAAGCCTTCGCGCAGGTTGTCCGAGGCGGCCAGGCGGAGGATATGTTCCCGTTCAAGAGCCAGGCCGTCATCGAAATTCATCGCACCACCCAGGGTCACGGTCTGTCGGATGGCAGCCAAGGCTTCGGGCGGCTTGGCTGCCAGGCCTTCGCCATAGGCCTGGACGGTCTCGCGAAGATCACCTGGCGCCACCAGGGTGTCCACCAGGCCGATGTCATGAGCTTTGGCGGCGGAGAGCATTTCGCCGTCATAGAGCAGGCGGATGGCTCGCGGCCGGCCGATCAGCCGGGCCAAGGCCTGGGTGGCTCCCACGGGCGGGATATAGTTGATATTGATTTCCGGCTGGCCCATGCGGGCATCGTCGGCGGCGAAGCGCACATCGCAATGCAGGGTCATCTCCAGGCCACTGCCCACGGCGGCGCCGTGGATTGCCGCCAGTAGTGGTTTCTCTGACTGCCGCATGGTGTGGACCAGGGCGTGGGCCATATCCGCCCAGTCGATCAATGCCGCCATGCTCATGGACTTGAAGACGGCGATGTCGGCGCCGGCGGAAAAATAGCCTTTCAATGCGCTGCCCAGAACGACCACGCGGACCGCCCGGTCGTTCAGATGCTGTTCGATGCCGGCATGGATTTCCGCCACCATCCCGGGGTGCATGGCATTGACCGGCGGCCGGTTATAATCGACCCAGCCGACCCGGTTTTTCACCTGCAGTGCCACATGCTCATACTCCGACATTTGACCTCGCCGCCTTGGCTGTTAGTTTGACGGCAATAGTAAACGTAAAGACGTGACGATATGCATTCCTTCCGTTTCGAACCCGCAGATCTGCCGCCAGAGGCGGCGGAGATGCGGTCCCGGGTTCGCGCTTTCCTGGACGAGAACCTTGCCGACTATCCCTCCGCCATGCGGGCCCGTTCCTGGGCCGGCTATGACGCCGAATTCAGCTCCAAGATGGGCCAGGCCGGGTTAATCGGCCTGACCTATCCTGAAGAATATGGCGGCCATGGCCGCACCGCCTTTGAACGCTATGCGATGCTGGAGGAGATGCTGGCCGCCGGCGCGCCGGTCTCGGCCCATTGGATCGCCGATCGCCAGAGCGGGCCTTTGATCCTGAAATTCGGGACCGAAGAGATGAAACGGCGGATCGTCCCTGCCATCACCAAGGGCGAAGCCTTTTTCTGCATCGGAATGTCTGAGCCGGACTCAGGCTCTGACCTGGCCTCGATCCGCACCCGGGCCGCCAAGGTGGACGGCGGCTGGCTGGTCAACGGCACTAAGGTCTGGACCTCCGGTGCCCATCTTGTCCATTACATGATCGCCCTGGTGCGGACCGATCCCGACGCGCCAAAAAAGCACGAGGGCATGTCCCAGCTGCTGATCGACCTACGCAACACAGACGGCATCACTATCCGGCCCATCAAAAACCTGGCCGGCGAAGAGCATTTCAACGAATGCGTCTTCGAGGATGCCTTCATCCCAGACGAAAATCTGATCGGAGGGGAAGGCGATGGCTGGGCCCAGGTGATCGCCGAGCTGGCCTTCGAGCGTTCCGGACCGGAACGCTATATGTCCTCGTATCAGTTGATCTACGAGCTGTTGAACGAGGTTTCCAAGGATCCCACGGCGCAAGGCGCGGCGGCGGTGGGCCGCCTGGTGGCGCATCTGGCCACCCTGCGCAGTATGAGTATTTCCGTTGCCGCGAAACTGCAGGCCGGCGAGGACCCGGCCCTGGACGGCTCTGTCGTCAAGGAACTGGGCACTTTGTTCGAACAATCCGTGCCGGTGATCGCGCATCAGACCCTGGAGCGGGAGCCGAGCCCCGATCAGGGCGATGACTTCGGCCAGGCCCTGGCCTATGTCACCCAGGCCGCGCCGTCCTTTTCCCTGCGCGGGGGCACCCGCGAGATTATCCGGGGCATCATCGCCCGGGGGCTGGGCCTGAGATGAGCGGCGATAGCGAACTGCGTACGATCCTGGGTGATCAGGTCAACCGTCTGCTGGCTGACCGGGTCGGTAAGAGCGAGTTGGAAAGCGCCGAGGCGGGTGCCGGGCAGGACGAGTTGTGGCAGTCTTTGGAAGAGAATGGCCTGCCATCCGTGCTGGTGCCGGAGGAGCGCGGCGGCGTCGGCGGTGGCTGGGCCGAGGCGGAAGTGGTGATCCGTGCGGCGGGCAAATACCACGCGCCCGTTCCCCTGGCGGAAAGCGTCTTTGCCGGCTGGCTGCTCTCCCTCGCCGGGCTAGACGTGCCTGACGGCATGATCTCCATCGCGCCGGTGCGCCGTGATGACGCGCTGGACCTGACCCGAGATGGCGACGGATACAGCGTTTCCGGCAGCGCGCGCAGGGTGCCTTGGGGGCGTGGCGTGGATCATTTGGCTGTATTGGGCCGTTGCGACGGTGAACCCCATGTGGCCCTGGTCGGCCGGGAGGCTTGGCGCGTGGATGGTGAAGACCGCAACATTGCGGCCGAACCGCGCGATAGCCTGATATTCGGCGGTCCGGTCCTTGCAGCGGCACCCCTGCCCGGAGACATGACAACGGAGGGATTATTCGCCGTCGGCGCCATGGTGCGGGCGGGGCAGATCGCGGGTGCACTGGAATCTGTGCTGGAACAGACCGTGCAGTACGCCAACGACCGCACCCAGTTTGGCCAGCCAATCGGCAAGTTCCAGGCCATCCAGCAGGAACTGGCCCGGATGGCCGGCGAGGTCGCGGCCGCGGGCGCAGCAGTGGAGGCGGCATCGAGAGCCGCCGACAGCCGCACGGGGGATGCCGGCTTCGAAATGGCGGTGGCGAAGATCCGCGCGTCCGAGGCCGCGTCCATCGTCGCGGGCATCACCCATCAAACCCATGGCGCCATCGGCTTTACTTATGAACATGCCCTGCATTTCGCCACCCGGCGGCTGTGGTCCTGGCGGGCCGAGTTCGGTTCGGAGAACTATTGGGCCGAGGCCGTGGGCCGCGAATTGGCCGGCAAGGGCGCCCAGGCCCTGTGGCCCGACCTGGTAGATCGCGCGTAAGGACACATCATGAGCAAGAATATAAAGACCACAGTCGTCGGTTCCTATCCCGTGCCCGCCTGGCTGGCGGCTGCACCCTCGGAACAGGCATTGACGGATGCCACTCGTGTCGTACTCCACACTCAGGAGCAAGCCGGAATTGATCTGGTGTGCGACGGCGAGATGTACCGCTTCGACGTCAACCATCCGGAAACCAATGGCATGATCGAATATTTCGTCCGGCCCATGGGCGGCATGCGGACCGAGATAAGCTTCGCCGAGCTATTGGATTATCGGAACCAGGAAGGCATGGGTTTCCGCCGCCGTCCGCCGGCCGTGGTCGATGGCCCTATCGATGGCGGCAGTCTGGATCTGCCCGGCGCCTGTGCCGCCGCCAAGTCGCTGACCGTAAAGCCGTTGAAGTTTACGCTCACCGGTCCCCACATGCTGGCCAAGACCGTGGTCGACCAGCACTATGGTGATATCCGGGCGGTGGCGGACGCCATTGCCGATGCCCTGGCCGATCAGGTGCGCCATTGCCAGGCAGAGGTGGTACAGCTTGATGAGGCCAACCTACCGGGCCATCCGGACGAATGGGAATGGGCAGCGGCCGCCATCAATAAGGTTCTGGATGCGGTTCAGGGCACGGCGGCGGTGCATTTATGTTTCGGCAACTATGGTGGCCAGACCATCCAGCAGGGAAGTTGGGACAAATTGCTCGGTTATCTCAACGCCCTGCACGTGGATCATATCGTCATGGAGAACGCCCACCGCCCGGTGGAGGAATTGGCTGCCTTCAAGGAACTGCGGCCCGAAATCGGCATGGGCCTGGGCGTGGTCGACATCAAACGCACGGATATCGAGAGCGCCGATGCCGTCGCCCGGCAGATCGAGCGGGCAGCGGACCTGTTGGGTTCGGGCCGGGTGAAATATATCCACCCCGATTGCGGCTTCTGGATGCTGCCCCGGAATGTGGCGGACGGCAAAATCCGAGCCCTGGTGGCCGGACGGGATCTCTACGAGGGATAAGGTATGTACGGTCAAGAAGAGTGGCTGGCAAAGCGGGTCGAAACCGCCCTGGAGCCGGATCTGCCCATTTGCGATCCCCATCACCACCTTTGGGACCGCCATCACGCTTTCGCCTCGCGCTATCTGCTGGAAGAATTCCTGGAGGATTTGAGTGGCGGCCACAACGTGGTCAGCACCGTGTTCCTGGAATGTGAGGCCTTCTATCGCGCCAAGGGGCCTGCGGCCATGAAGCCGATTGGCGAGGTTGAGTTTGTCAATGGTATCGCCGCCATGAGCGCATCCGGCCTTTATGGCGGGCCGCAGGTGGCCGCTGGCATTGTCGGCTTTGCCGATTTGCGCTTGGGCGCAGCTGTCAGGGAAGTATTGGAAGAAGAAATCGTCGCCGGCGGCGGACGCTTTCGCGGTATTCGCCACGGCTCTGCCTACGATCCCGATCCGGGTATTCTTGGCGCGGAGGGAACCAATCCAAACGGTGATGTCTTTTCCGACGCCGGCTTTCGCGAGGGATTCGCGCAATTAGGGCAGCTGGGCTTGAGCTTCGATTCCTGGCTCTATTTTCCGCAGATTCCCGAACTGGCCGACCTGGCCCG
Organism: uncultured Rhodospirillaceae bacterium; assembly: GCA_964344935.1. GTDB lineage: Bacteria > Pseudomonadota > Alphaproteobacteria. The sequence continues at coordinate 686,256 of CAYFPL010000001.1, read as the reverse complement.
CGACTTTCCAGAGACCCGGATCGTCCTGGACCATGTGGGCGGCGCCCTGGGTATTGGCCCCTATGCGGGCAGGCGGCAGGAGGTCTTCGCCGAATGGGCGAATAACATCACCGAGCTGGCCGCCTGTGCCAACGTGCATATGAAACTGGGCGGACTGGCCATGAAGCTGACGGGTTTCGGACATCACAAACTGCCCGAGCCGCCGTCATCGGAACAGTTGGCTGAAGACTGGGGTCCCTATCTGCGCCATTGCATCGACGCATTCGGGCCCGAGCGCTGCATGTTCGAAAGCAATTTCCCCGTGGACCGGGCCTCCTGCGCCTACACCACCCTGTGGAATGCCTTCAAGATCGTGGCCCGGGACTTCAGCGCCACCGAAAAGGCCAGCCTTTTCCATGACACGGCCGTGCGCTTTTACCGCATTGAGGAAACTTAGAATGATCGATCTCTACACCGCCTCCACACCCAACGGCCACAAGGCCTCGGTGACTTTGGAGGAGCTGGAACTCCCCTATACCGTCCATCCGATCGAATTGTCCAACGGCGATCAGAAGACGGAAGAATTTCTGGCCATGAATCCCAATGGCCGCATTCCTGTCATCGTGGACCGGGAGGCGGACGATTTCGTGGTCTTCGAAAGCGGCGCCATCATGATCTATCTGGCGGAGAAAACCGGTCGCCTGTTGCCGTCCGACGCCAAGGCCCGCAGCGTTGCCTTGCAATGGCTGATGTTTCAGATGGGCGGCGTTGGCCCCATGATGGGGCAGGCGAATGTGTTCTTTCGGTATTTTCCGGAAAAGATCCAGCCGGCCATCGACCGCTATCAGAATGAAACCCGCCGCCTGTTCGAAGTGCTGGAGCGGGGCCTCGACGGCAAGGACTACCTAGCCGGCGATTATTCCATCGCCGATATCGCCAACTGGTGCTGGGTGCGCACCCACAAATGGTCCGGCGTCGAAGTCGACGGCTTACCTAACCTGCAGGCCTGGATGGATCGCCTATGGTCCCGTCCCGCCTGCCAGAAAGGCACCAAAGTGCCCTTCCGCGAGAAGAAGCCAGAGGGCAGCCAGGAGGAGCGGGACAAGAAATTCGCCGAGAACGCCCGGAAGATGGTCACCCGCTAACGAAGACCAAGGCAAAGCGCTCATGAGCCGGAGCCAGCAGGAACAGGCACAGACGGAGCGCTTTGCGGAAACCTATCGCCGCTATCAGTTACCGGCCATGCAGGACCTGGAGTCTGCCGTCTGCGGCTGTGCCTATGGCGGCACGTCCTGGACCACAAAGGCGGAGGCCGACCGGATCGCCGGCCTTTTGGATTTGCGTCCCGGCGTACGGCTGCTGGATGTGGGCTCCGGTTCCGGCTGGCCGGCGCTGTATTGGGCCGAGACCACGGGATGCGATGCGGTGCTAACCGATCTGCCATTCGACGGCTTGCGGATCGCCGCCAATCGGGCACGGCGGGACGCCATTCCCACTACTTGCTGGTTCGCCCTGGCGGACTGCATCAATCTGCCGTTCTCCGACGGCAGTTTTCAGGCCATCAGTCATTCGGACGTCCTTTGCTGCCTGATCGATAAGACAGCCGCCCTGCGCGCCTGTCGCCAGATACTGGGACCCCGGGGCCGCATGATCTTCAGCGTCATTTCCATCTCCCCGGGTCTGGCAGCGCCGGCCTATGCCCGCGCGGTGGAGGCTGGGCCGCCATTCGTTGAAATGGACGGAAACTATGCTTCGTTGCTGCCGGAGACCGGCTGGCGGACGTTAGATTGCATTGACGTGACAGCGGAATTCGCGGCGACCATTCGTCGCCTGATGGATGAGGAGGAACGGCAAAGACGGTCCCTTGGTGCAGTCTTCGATGAAGAAGCCCTGGCGGAGCGGCGCACCAGTCATGAAAGAAAAGTAGGCGCCCTGGAAGATGGCCTGCTGCGCCGGGAAATCTTCAACGTTACTGGGGCTTAGGCGGCCGCACGGCGAGGATTAGGGGCATGGCCACCAGGGCGGTCAGTGCGAAGAACATGAAGGCGTTGAGATAGCCAATCATCTGCGCCTGACGGCCGATTTCGTTCACCACCGGCAGAGCCTGATGGGCGCTGGGTACCGTCTGTTCCAGTCCCCACATGGCAGGCCGGCCCGGTTGCAGGCGCTCGGCGATTTCCGAGAACGACATTTTCGAGGTGCGCAGGGCCAGCGCCACGGACAGGGAGATATGCACCGAACTGCCGAGCAGGCGCAGCAGATGGAAGATAGAGGTGACCAGGGGGAATTGCTCCGGCTTTACGGCGCCCAGGGTAATGACGATCAAGGGCACCCAGACAAAGCCGATGCCAAGGCCGGATACGAAGCCTGTCCAGGCCAGTTGGAAATAGGTCACATTGATGTCGAATAGGGCCATCTCCCAGCCTGACCAAATCTGCCCGCCAAAGCCTAAGGTGAGCCAAATGCGAGGGTCGAAACGGGATCCCCAGAGCAGCACGACGAAACCGAGGGTCATGCCCAGGCCGCGGATCGCAAGCAATATGCCGATCATCTCCTCTGGATAGCCGCGCAGGTTCTGCAGCATGTTGGGCAGCAAGACCAGGGGCGAATAACTCAGCATGCCAAAGGCGGCCACCAAAAGCAGTCCCACAGTCAGGTCCCGGTTGTAGAGGACGCGGAGGTCGATATAGGGCCGCTTCCAGGTCAAACTGTGCACGACGAACAGATAAAGGCAGACCAGGCCCAAAAGGCATTCGATAACGATTTCAGGAGAATCGAACCAGTCATTGCGCTCGCCCCGGTCCACCATCAATTGGAAGCAGGCGACGGCGATGGAAAAAAATATGAAGCCGCGCACATCCAGGCGACCTTTGGCTTCCGGGCGGTCCCGGGGGATTACGACCAGCACAGCCAGACACGACATCACCGCGAACGGCATGCAGAAATAGAACACCGAGCGCCAGCCATACTCCTCCGTCAATATGCCGCCCAGCCAGGGTGCGATGATCGGTCCAATGGTGACGCCGATGCCGAAGATGGAACTGACCGTACCGTGCATGCTGCGTGGATAGGCGGTCATGACCAGGGCCATGGTCAGGGGCATGACCGGCGCGCCGAACAGGCCCTGAAAGGCGCGCAAGAGGACCAGGACTTCCAGGTTCGGCGCCATGGCGCAGAACAGGGTCGAAACAGAAAAACCAATCGTGCCCCAGACGATGATCCGGCGGGAGCCGAAGCGGTCCGTCAGCCAGCCTGTCGCGGGCAGCCCCACCGCGTTGGCCACCAGGTAAGAGGTCACCACCCAGGCCACCTGGTCGCGGGTCGCGGACAACGAGCCCTGTATCTGCGGGAGCGAGACGTTGGCGATGGTCACCGTCATGGCAAGTAAGAAGATGACCAGGACGCAGGCTGCCAGCAGGGCCGTTCGGCTACCTACCTCCAGTTCGGTCTGTTCCGCTACCGCCATGGCATCGACTTTCCGTTACCGATACGGGTAACAGGCAAAGCCTATCACGAACAATGCTAGTCCAGGGGCGGTAAATCCTCTGGCGTGGCGGCGGCCTGGGCCGCCTTGCTGCGCAGGCTGAAATGGGGGTGGGTATCCAGGAACCGGTGCGGGTTGATGACCACATTACCGTTCAGCAGATTGACGGCGCCGAACGTCGGCGGTTCGTGGGAGCCATGCATCACCTTGCTGCCAAACTTGTAGACGAACTGATGCAGGGTAGAGAACTGGCTGGACATGGGTATGCCCTGCCAACTGCCATGCAGCGGCCGGTGCAGATGGCCAAAGAACAGATGTTTGATGCGGCCACCGCCAATCATCTCGGCCATTTTCTCGCCGCCCGCCAGGCGCAGTGGCGGATGATGGATGAAGAGGAAAGTGTCCAGATGCTGATCTTCCGCCAGCCGGTCGGCAAGCCAGTCCAGCCTCTGCCGGCATAGCAGACCTGTGTTTTTGCCTTCATCCAGGGTGTCCATGACAATGAAGCGGTTGTCCTCGACTGTGAATGTGAACTGCACGAAGCCGTTCTCGTCCACAGGCACCTCCGGAAACACCTCCCGGAATTCAGCCCGGCCGTCGTGATTGCCGAGCAGGAGATAGTGGGGGGCGTTAAGGCTTTCCAGAATGTCGCGAAGGGCCAGATATTCCGGCACAGTGCCGCGGTTAACCAAATCGCCCGTCATCATGACGAATGCGACATCGGTGAAATCCTCGTTGATACAGTCGATGGCGGCCTGCAAGCGGGCATGCGGGGACAGACCGTAAAGGGGCTGCCCCGCCGCTGTGATGTGCATATCGGTGATGTGGATGAAACGCATGCAGGGCCTTCGCGGGAATCAGGTGCGGCCATTGTAGGTGAAATGTATGCGAATGCCAGATGCCTAGCCGTCCCGCAGCCGCTCCATGATACGGGCGCGGTAGTCGAAGATCTGTTCGGGACTGGTCAAGTTATTGCCCAGTTTGTTGTAATTGGTGGGCGTCAGATTGGTCAGTTTGATGACCCGGCGCAGAATTTCGCCCTTTTCCAGGTCTACATCCACATCGATCACGTTCAGACAGCCTGGGTCCTGTTCGAAACCGGCCGCGACTTTCAGACCGCCGTTGCTGGCCCAACCAAGTAATAGGCGGTTGATGCCGTCATGCGCCACGATCAGCAGATTGCGCCAGCCCGGCTGCAGCAACAGATCCTCCACCGCCCCGACGGCGCGGTCATAGACCTCCTGAAAGACATCGCCGCCCATGAAACGGACACCCGGCTCGTGAGCGTTGTCGAAACCGCCGAGAAATTGCTGGCGTACTTCGGCCGGTGATTTGCCTTTCGAGGAGCCGGACCGGATCTCCCGCAACTCGGGAATTTCGCCGATCGCAATCGGCCGATCCGCAAGGACTGCTTCGGCCGTCTGGATGGTCCGCGGCAGCCCGGTGCTCAAAACCCGGTCGAAAGGCACATCGGCCAAAAGTGCACCCATGCTGGAGGCCTGGGCATGGCCGTCCCCGGTCAATTCCACGTATTTCGGATGCACCGTGTCGCCGGCATCGTCGAAATAGCGAACTTCGCCATGGCGCATCAGATAGATGCGGCGACGGCCGGCAGTGCCTTCAAGGGCGTTGATCATGCTCAAGTCTCCTTAACTCGCCTCTTTCGGCATGGCGTCGCGAGGGATCACCGCACCGGGATACTGGATGACGCGTGCCGCCAAATGGTGGCCCGCCCGCGCCGCTGCCTCGGGCTCCGCCCCCAACAACCGGGAATGCAGATAGGCGGCATTGAAACTGTCCCCAGCAGCCGTGGTATCCACCGGGTTGATGGCCGGTTCGGCGGGGATCGTTCGGCGGGCTCCACTGACCAGCAGACAGCAACCTGCTGCGTCGTTCTTCAGGCAGACCTCGCCCGCCCCAAGTTCGGCGATGCGCCGGGCACTCTCTTCGGCGGTCATCTCGCCGTGCAGGGCCCTCTCGTCGTCGAGACCGGACAGGGCGATGTCGCATCGGTGGTACATATCGTCCATGACCTGTCTGGCTTCGTCTGGATCCGGCCAGCCGCGAGGGCGAAAATTGCTGTCAAAGGCAATCCGCGCCCCGGCTGCCCTTGCGCTATCCAGCGACTCGATCAGCAAGGCCCGGTCTGATTCCGTCAGAATCGACAAGGTTATGCCGGAAAGGTAGATCAGGTCATAGCTTACCAAAGCCGCCCTGAGCCTTGCGCCCTGATCCCCTTGCATCATCTCTCGCGCTGCCGCGGCGTTGCGCCAATAATGAAAGCTGCGTTCGCCGCCGTCATCGGTGCGGATGGTGTAGAGGCCAGGCAGGTGGCCGGGCAGGCGGGCGACGAGGTGGGTGCCGATGCCCTCGCTTTGCCAAAAGGCGATCATCTCGTCCGAATAGGGGTCATCCCCCAGGGCTGTCAGATAATCCACCTTGATGGGCCCGCCCTCGGACAGACGCGCCAGGTACACAGCCGTATTCAGGGTGTCGCCGCCATAAGCCAAGGCCATGCCACCGTCGGGTCGGGCGCTCAACTCGATCATACATTCGCCCAACGAGGCGATTTTCATCTCGTCCTTCATGCCGGCGGGACTATAGTGTCGGCCCCAATGCGAGGCAATGGAGCGAGCAAACCATGAAGGGCGGCCGATGACCCAGCAGACGATCGAGGATGTGATGGCCCTGGCACCGGTGATACCGGTACTGACGATCGAGCGGGTCGAGCTCGCCGTGCCGTTGGCACGGGCCTTAGTGGCAGGCGGTCTGCCTGCCTTGGAGGTTACCTTGCGTACTGATGCCGCGCTTGGTGCCATTGCGGCAATTTCGGCAGAGGTTCAGGGCGCGGTGCCGGGCGTCGGCACTGTGACGACGCCGGAGGACCTGGCAGATGCCCGGTCGGCAGGGGCGCAATTCGCGGTTTCCCCTGGTTTTGCGCCCGACCTGATCGCCGCGGCTGGTGAACTGCCCTATCTGCCGGCCATTGCCACCGCCTCCGAGGCCATGGCGGCGCAGCGCGCGGGCCTACGCTGCCTGAAGTTCTTTCCGGCGGAAGCCATGGGTGGAGCCAAGACCCTGGCAGCCTTGGCCGGTCCTTATCCGAACCTCGTCTTCTGCCCCACGGGCGGGATCACGGCCGAAAATGCGACGGACTATCTTGGTCTTGGAAATGTTCTTTGCGTTGGTGGCAGTTGGGTTGCGCCACGCGATGCGGTTGCGAGGGGCGACTGGCAGGCCATCACAGAATTGGCGGCCCAGGCCGCTGCATTGGCTGAATAATAGATTGATGGCTAATCGTTAGCCTTCATTGCAAATGATACTTTACCGGTTCCAAACCGCGGCCGTTCTTGCCACAATATGATCGAGCCGATTCGAAGTTCCGTTGGGCCAATGGGGAGATTTCCATGCGTACGATCCTGGTACCCTTTTGCGACGACGCCCGGGCGGAGGCGGCGCTTCGTACCGCCTTGCTGGTGGCGCGGCGATATGACGGCCATGTGGAAGGCCTGCACGCCTGGCGCACGCCACAGATCATCGCGGGCGAGGGTGTGGTCTTCCCTTCCGAGTCCCTGGCCCGGCTGACGGATGAATCGAAACAGTTCGCGGCCTCGGCCCATCAGCGCTTCGATGCCGTGATCAAGGGGCAGGACGTTCCCTACCGCGACATCGGCACGGCGGCCGAAGGTGTCAGTTGTTCCTGGCGCGAGGGCGAAGGAGTCGAGAGTGAGATCGTCGGCGACTATGGCCGGCTTTTTAATCTCATCGTTATGGGCCGCAACGAGATGGGCACTTCGGTGGATTGGAAAGCGACGTTGGAGGCGGCCTTGTTCGAAAGCGGCCGGCCGGTCATTCTGGCCGGACCGGAAGCACCGCAAACGATCGGCCAGCATGTGGTCATTGCCTGGAACGGCGCCACCGAGACGGCCCGGACCATGGCCGTGGCAATGGCATTTCTGCGCGATGCATCGAAGGTGACCGTATTGACGGTGGAAGGGGGCTTCGTGCCCGGCCCCTCGGCTGAAGATGTGGCCCGCCATCTGGGGCGCAGCGGCGTCGATGCTTCCACGATTACAGCCGCGCCTGGGCGGCGGTCCATCGGTGAGGCCATGGTGGACGAGGCCCAGCAGGCCGGCGGCGATCTGCTCCTCAAGGGCGCCTTCACCAACAGCCGCCTGCGCCAGATGATCTTTGGCGGCGCCACTCGTGACATCATCAACGCTTCGGCTTTGCCTGTCTTATTGGCGCGATGATATAGGGTTGATGATCCTATTCGTCGTCCTCGGGATGGTGGGCGACGATGCGGTCGGATGAAGCGTGAACGCCGTATGTCTTTAGCTGGCTATCGCCTGTAACCCGGAAGCCATGCCTGACGTTCGGCGGCAACACCAGGGTGACGCCGGGATAGATTTCCGTGACGCCTTCCTTCCCTTCGACCCAGGCCTCGCCCGTGCCTTCGATCACGGTAACCACTTCCATATATGGATGGGAATGAGTGCCGGTGGAATAACCCGGTTCGGAAATCTGCAAGCCAAGCCGAATTGGTGTGGAGCCCTCTTCGTCGCCGACAATGGTCTGGTAGGTGGCGCCGCCGGGGAAATCCTGCTTGGCGATATCCTTGACGTCGATGATGGGCATGGTGACCTCCGTTTGAATTAATCGGGTTTCAACCGCGAATACCTTTGACGAATGCGGCAACGGCCTGGCCGATCTCGTCGGGGCTGTCTTCCTGGACAAAATGGATGCCGGGCACGGTGACCTCAGTCTGGTTCGGCCACGACCGGCAGAATTCCCTCTGTTCGCCGGTGAGGATCGAGCCCGGGTCAGCATTGACGAATAGCTTGGGCACATCGGATGTGGCAAGCCAGGCGCCGTAATCGTCCACGATGGCGCAGACATCTTCCGGCTCGCCCTCGATGGGGATTTGCCGGGGCCAGGTCAATGTGGGCCGGCGGTCCTCGCCCGCCTCCAGATAGGGCTTGCGATAGACCGCCATCTCTTCTTCCGTCATATCGCGGATCACGGCGCCGGGCAGGACCCGTTCAACGAAAATATTCTTATCCAGAACCATGTTCTCGCCGCCTTCGGAGCGAAAGCCCTGGAACACGGAACGGCCCATGTCGGGGAAGTCGGACCAGTTCATGGTTTTCACCACCGCCTCCATATAGGCGATGCCTTGGACCCGATCCCGATTTTGGTTCGACCAGTCGAAACCTAGGGCAGAGCCCCAGTCGTGGATGACGAAGACGACGTTGCTGCCGATGCCAATTTGGTCCCACAGGGCAAAGAGATAGTCCCGCTGTTCGACATAGGTGTAACGATCGGGGCCTGAGTCCTCCAGCTTCTCGGAGTCCCCCATGCCGATCAAATCGCAGGCGATCAGCCGACCCAGGCCCGCGCAATGGGGCATGATATTGCGCCATAGATAGGACGAAGTGGGATTGCCGTGTTGGAAGACGATGGCATCGCCTTCGCCCTCGTCCACATAGGCCATGCGCTTGCCATTGACTGTGGCGAATTTGCGTTCGTAGCGGGGATCGGCTGAAATCATAGGCGTATCCTTAATCCTTTAGCTGCCGGTGAAGGCCGGCTTTTCCTTGTTGACGAAGGCCTGGATGCCCGCCTTGCCGTCGGCGCTACCGCTCAGGCGGGCGATGCCGCGGGTCTCCCGCTCCATCTGGCTTTCCAGACTGTCGCTTAGGGTCATCAAAAGTAGTTTCTTCACTTCGCCATGGGCTTCGGTGGGGCCATTGGCCAGGTTGTCGGCCAGCTTATCGACTTCTGCGCTGAATTCGGCCGCGGGAACAATCCGATTGATCAGACCCCAGTCCAGGGCCTCTTGAGCGTTCAGAACCCGATTGGTCAGGTAAAGTTCCGCCGTGCGCCGGGTGCCGATTAGACGGGGCAGGTAGTAGGTGGAGCTGCCGTCTGGCGACAGCCCAATCTTGGTATAGGCGGAGGTGAAGGTAGCCCTATCCACGGCGATGGCCAGGTCCGTGCAGGCAACAAGGCTTAATCCTGCGCCGGCCGCGACGCCGTTCACGGCCGCGATCACCGGTGCCCGCATCCAGGCAAAGCGCGAGATGGCCATGTGCAAATAGGTGGTCATTTCCTTGATATACGGCGGCAGATTGTCAACTCGTTCGGCGAACCCGGGCACATCTCCGCCGGCACAAAATGCCGCCTCGCCGCTGCCCGTGATGACCACGGCACGGACGGCCGGGTCCTCCCCCAGCTTGATGCTCAGGTCGCACAACTCCTTGGACATGGTCAGGCTCAATGCGTTGAAGGCCTTGGGCCGGTTCAGGGTCAACTGTGCGACGGCGCCGCGCATTTCGAATTCGATCGTCTCGTAGCTCACTTCAGGCCTCCATCTTTCACTTTGGGCCACTTTGCCAGGAAACTCCTGGCCCCGTCCATGGCAGTGTTAGATGACGATGATATACTGGTGCCGTGAGTACGCATCCCTACATGGACGCCCGCGGTCCCGTGGCCATTGCCCATCGTGGCAGTGCCGCATCGCATCCCGAGAACACCATGGCAGCGTTCGAAGACGCGGTGAACTTGGGCTATGGCTATATCGAAACGGACGTGCATGCCACCCGCGACGGCGTCCTGGTAGCATTCCATGACGATCGCCTGGACCGGGTCACGGACCGCAAAGGCCGTATCGCCGAACTGGACTGGGACGAGGTCTCAAAGGCACGGGTGCATGGTCGAGAATCGATCCCCCGTTTCGAGGAATTGCTCGGTGCCTGGCCCCATATGCGCATCAATATTGATCCCAAGGCTGATGGCGCCATTGCGCCTTTGGTCAAGATTCTGCGTCGACAAGGCGTTCTGGAGCGGGTCTGCGCCGGCTGTTTCTCGGACCGCCGTCTGAAAGAATTGCGCCGCGCCTTGGGTCCGGAACTCTGCACGTCCATGGGCCCTGGCGAAGTGGTGCGCCTGCGTCTCGCCAGTCTGGGGCTTTCATCGGGCGGCTTCGTGGCGGCGGCGGCACAAGTGCCATTGCGTCGTCATGGTCTGCCCGTGGTCGACCGCCGATTCATCAAGGCGGCCCATGCCCGGGGCTTGAAAGTGCATGTCTGGACCATCAACGACCGCGCCGTGATGACGTGGCTTTTGGACCAGGGCGTCGATGGTATCATGACGGATGAAACCGCCTTGCTGAAGGAGGTGTTCATGGAACGCGGCCTTTGGCCGGGTAAAGACCAAGAAAAACTGGGAGGAACGCAGAATGTTGAGATTGCGGCAGATTTGCCTGGTGGCCCGGGAACTGGCACCGGCGGTGGATGATTTGACGGCCGTTTTGGGGATCAACACCTGCTTTCACGATCCGGCCGTGGGTGCCTACGGCCTGGAGAACGCGTTGTTGCCCGTGGGCAGCAATTTCCTCGAAGTGGTGGCACCGATCGAAGAGGGCACAGCGGGCGGTCGCTATCTGGACCGCCGTGGCGGCGACGGCGGCTATATGGTCATATGCCAGTGCAACAACGTAGAAGAGCGCCGCGCCCGTATGGGGGAGCTAGGCGTACGCATTGCCAATCCCTTGAACTACAACGATTTCACAGGCATTCAGTTGCACCCCAGGGATACCGGCGGCTGCATGCTGGAGACCGACACCCAGGATGGCGATCAATCCCCCGACGGCCCCTGGCACCCCGCAGGCGGGGACTGGAAAAGTGCCGTCCGTACAGACCGTACCGCGGCCATGGTGGGGGCGGAACTGCAAAGCCCCGACCCCGCAGCCCTGGCCGCCCGCTGGGGTGAGATCCTGGACCGATCGACGACGCAAGCGGCATCCGCAGCTTGGGAGATTGCCCTGGATAATGCCGTCCTGCGTTTTGTCGAGGCCACTGATGGCCGTGGCGAGGGCCTGGGCGGCGTTGATGTGGAGGCTGCAGATGGCGATGCCATCCTTGCGGCGGCGCGGGATCGGGGTCTGGACGTCGACGGCCCGTGCGTGTCCATTTGCGGCACGCGCTTCCGACTGGTTTAAAGGCTAACTTGTAAAATAGGCGGTGCGGATGCCCGACTGCGCCGTACTGAATGGGCCGGCGAAAGCGGGTCGGTAGCCGGCCAGGTTCTTCACCCCGCCCTGCAATAGGGGCACGGTGTGGGTGTAGATCAGGGGCAGCTCTTCATTGATGATGTCCTCGACCTCAGTATAGATGGCCAGGCGCTCGGCCCGCTTGCGCGTCACTCGGGCTTCCTGGATCAATTTATCGGCCCGTTCGCTGCGATAACCGGTGCGCAGTTGCGTGGTGGGCGAGGTTGAGAAAAGCGAGCGATAGAACCAGCCATCGGGATCGGCGCGGTAGCTGTTGGCGGCAGAATCCGCGTCGTAATGGCCGGCTTCCTTGGATCCCTTGCGGTATTTGTCCCGCAGCACCGGGTTCGGATGGATCTGATGCTCCACCTTGAAGCCCACCTCCGCCCACATGGCCTGCACCAGTTCGCCGGCCTGATGCATGTAGGTGAAGTCCTGGCGTGAGACCAAGATGATGGGCGTGTTCCGGGCCGTGGTCTTGCGCAGTAAAAAGCGTGCTTTGTCCGGGTCGAATTGCGGCCCGCCTTTGACCTCCGCCATGTGCCAGGGACTGTCGGGGCCATAGAAACCCTTAGCGATCGTGCCGAGACCATAGAACACCGAATGATGGATGGCCTCCCGGTCGATGGCGTGAGCCGCCGCCTGGCGCAGCAGGTGGCTATCGGGATTGCTGTAGGAGAAGGGCCCATGCTTGAGATTGAAGCCAACCCAGGCGGTGGCGACCTGGGGCACGTCCCAGGTCTGGAAGTCTTTTGCGTAGGCGCGGCGGAATTCAGCCGCATCGGCATAGCCCAGATGGTCGATCAAATCCGCCTCGCCGTTGCGCAGTGCCAGCAGCCGGGCGCGATCCTGTTTTTTCGGCAATCCGACGATGCCGTCCAGATAGGGCAGGGGTTGTCCCTTGGGGTCGGTCTCGAAATAGTTTTCATAGCGCAGCATCTCGGTCCGTTCCCAGCGATTCCACGACTTGAATTTGAACGGACCGCATCCAATGGGGTGACTGTCGGCCTGATGGGCGCTGTTGGGGGCGATCAGGTTACAGGGGTAATAGACAATATTGGCTAGGAACACCGCGCTGGGCATTTTCAGGGTACAGCGCAGAGTGTGTTTGTCGACGGCAGTGACCTCCTTGACATTTTCCAGGCTGGAGCGGGAGAAAGTATGGCCCACCTTTGGATCCATAATTCGCTCGAAGTTCCATTTCACGGCTGCCGCATCCACATCGGCGCCATTGTGGAAGGTCACGCCGGGCCGCAGCTTGAAGGTGTAGGTCAAAAGGTCGTCGGATATATCCCACTCCGTGGCGATGCCGGGGGCCGGTTCCATATTCGGCGCCAGGTCCAAAAGGCCCTGGGTGGTGGCGGCCAGGGGCTGGGAGACATAGTAAATCAGGTTTCGGTGGGGATCGGCGCCCCGGGCATCGGATCGGGTGGCGAAGCGCAGGATGCCGCCCCGTTTGGCGGCGGCCGCCTTTGGTAGACCGCTGGCGGTGGCGGCGGTGATGGCGGCCGCGCCCGATTTCAAAAAGGCGCGGCGGCTTTGCCGTTGGGATGGTGTTTCGTCCTTGTCCGGCATTCGACCCCATTGTCCCCGCGAAACAATGAACGATTAACAGATAGACCTAACTCACAGTAAATTACAGTGAAAAATGAGCCTGGTCCGCGCACATTGCCGTGTTCGGGAAGGGAGAGCAAATTTAGCCGGCCCATGATGGGAGCATTGCCATGAAGATATCGACCGACCGCATTCTCACAACCCACGTTGGCAGCCTTCCCCGGCCCGACGACTTGGTCGAATTATTGCACCTGAAAGATCAGGGCGAGCCCTACGACGAAGCCGAGTTCGACGCGTGCGTCGCCAAATCGGTCGACGACATCGTCGCCCGCCAGGTCGAGGTGGGGATCGACCTGGTCAGCGACGGCGAGATGAGCAAGATCAGCTACGCCACATACCTCAAGGATCGCCTGAACGGCTTCGGCGGCGTTGCGACCGAGAACCGGGCGGCCCAGGATCTGCTCGACTTCATCGACTATGCCCGCCGTCTGGTGGAACAGGGCGGCACCGAACGGAGCCTGCAGGGGCCGGCCTGCGATGGGCCCCTTTCGGTGCGCGATGATGGTCCATTGGAAAAGGATTTAGCCAATTTCCAGGCGGCCGTGGCGGCTCATCACCCGACGGAAGGCTTCCTCACCGCGTCATCACCGGGAGTGGTCTCGGTCTTCTTACAGAATCAATACTATCCTGACGACGATACTTACCTTGAAGCCCTGGCCGGTATCCTGCAACAGGAGTATGAGGCCGTAGTGGCCGCCGGCGCCGTCTTGCAACTTGATTGCCCTGACTTGGCCATGGGCCGCCATATCGTTCACCGCAAGAAGTCCAATGACGAATTCCGCAAAGTAGCCGCCCGTCATATCGAGGTCTTGAATGCGGCGACGGCGAACATCCCGCCTGAATTCATGCGCATTCATCTATGTTGGGGCAACTATCAGGGCCCTCATCACCACGACATCCCCCTGGCGGAGATACTTGATCTGGTCTATGGCGCCCGTCCCCATGCCATCGCTGTGGAAGGGGCCAATCCACGCCATGAACACGAGTGGGAGGTGTTTAATGATCGTCCCCTGCCGGACGGCAAGGTAGTGATCCCCGGCGTCATCGACTCCACGTCAAACTTCATCGAACATCCCAGACTGGTCGCCCAGCGCATCGGCCGGTATGCCGGCGTGGTGGGGCGGGAACGGGTGATCGCGGGTTCCGATTGCGGCTTCGCAACCTTCGCCGAACGTCCTGCCGTGGACCCGGAGATCGCTTGGGCCAAGTTGGCCGCCCTCGTCGAAGGCGCGGCCATTGCCTCCGATCAACTCTGGTAGGCTTTATTCGGCTGCCGCCAAGGTGGCCACTGGGGAGAAGCCGTAGGCATCCACCAGGCCCAACTCGCGAACCGCATCCAGGCCCCGTTGTAAGGCCGGGCCGCGCAGATGTTTCTGTGGTTTCCGTAAGGGGCCGGCCGGCAGTCCCATGGCCGCCAGCAGGGACTTCATGGGTACGGGATTGATGGCCGAATAGGCGTAGTGCAGCATGGGCAGATTGCGCAGATAGGCGTCCTGGAAATTCTGCGCATCCTGGAAATCCTCCCAAGGCTTGGAAATCACCGCCATCTCGCGGGGAATGATATTGCCGGTCATGTTCGCGGTGCCATGGCCGCCCAGGGACATGGTCGGCACGATCAGGCCCAGGTTGGGTGAGCAGCAGCACATCAGGCTCATCTCCGGCCGGGCCCGGGCAATTTGGGCCGCCTGACCGACGCGGCCGGTGGACTCCTTCAACAACCGCACATTGGGATGGGCGGCGATGCGCAGCACCTCGTCGGCGCTTAGATCGGTCTTCACACGGGGCGGGTTGTTATAGACGCCCAAGGGAATGGTTGCTGCGTCGGCGACTTCCAGGAAAAAGTCCACGATGTCTTCATTGGAGGCGCATATGTATGCCGGCGCGGCGATCATGGCGCCGTCGGCGCCTTCCGCCGCCGCCTGTTTCACGTAGTCGATGGTGGCTTCAGTGGTCGGGCCGGTACAGCCGTACCACATTTCCATCCCCGCTTGTTTCTGCTTCATGGTCTCGCGGACCACGGTATGGCGTTCTTCCGTCGTCAGGGTGGAAATCTCGCCGCTGGAGCCCATGAATAAGATGCCTGACGAGCCGTTTTCGCGCTGAAACTCGATAAGGGTACGGAAGCCGCCGAAATCGAGGGAATAATCCTGGTTCATGGGCGATATCAGCGCCACGAACGAACCGGTCAGCAAGGGGTTCGACATTTATCCATCTCCCATAATCGGGCCGCACATTGTTATCCCGGCCAGATTAGCCAAATTGTCTCCGGCGCGCACCCCCCGACCGAGGTTCGCCCCTCAAACCGGCGGCGTCTCTTCGTCCTGTCTTGCCAGATAATCGCTCGCCCGAATGACGTAATGGACCCGATCGATGCCGTCGCGCTGCCAAGTATGATCAAGCTTCATGCCAAGCTTGATCATCACCCGGTGGGAACGCAGGTTGGAGGCCTTGGCGATGGCGACCACCTCTTCCAAGCCAATGTCCCTGAAACCATGATCAAGCACGGCCAAGGAGGCTTCGGTCGCCAGACCTTGGCCCCATGCCTGTTTCGCCAGGCCGTAGGAAATCTCCACGTCGCCTTCCTTGCGATAGCGCAGGCCGCATTCTCCCAACAAACCGCCGACCACATTGTCGAACACGGCCCAAAGGCCGAAGGCGTGGCGCCGCCAATGTTCGACGATGACGGCCAATTCGGCCTTCGTCTGCCCGGGGTTTTGTACCCCAAGCTTGCGGATCGCCATGACCTCCGGGTCGCCATAGATAGGGACAAGGGCGTCCAGATCACCCATTTCGAAAGGGCGAAGGCGCAGCCGCGCCGTTGTCAGTTGCCGTTTCATTCCCCGGATTGCCGCCAGGCAGCGTGGAAGGCAGCGGCCATTTCGCCAACCTCCGCCGCCGTCATGCCAGGTTTGTATAGTGCCGAGCCGATACCAAACCCGGTAGCGCCGGCAGTGCAATAGTCGGCCATATTATTCGGATTGATGCCGCCGACGGGAAACAGGCCGGTTTCCGGCGGGAGTACGGCGCGCCAGGCCTTGACGGCCGCAGGCGGCAGGGTTTCGCCGGGAAACATTTTCAGACCATCGGCACCCAAGGCAAGGGCTGCGAAAGCCTCGGTCGGCGTCGCAACACCGGGCAGGCAAATTAGCTCCTGTTCCTTGGCTTGTGTAATCACCGCACCGTCGGAGTGGGGCATCACGATCAACCTGCCGCCCGCGGCCCTGACCTCGTCAACCGCAATTGGGTGCAGCACAGTGCCGGCGCCGATCAGGGCGCGGTCGCCAAAGGCGGCGCTCAATTTCTCGATGCTCTGTATTGGATCGGGCGAATTCAGGGGCACTTCGATGATGCGGAAACCGGCGCTGTACAAAACCTCTCCGACGGCAATTGCCTCGCCAGGCTGGATGCCGCGCAGAATGGCGATTAGTGGTAGTTCTTCAAGATAGCTGGAAAGTTCTCTCATGCCTTTAACAACCCTGCGTCCTTGGCAATGCGCCATTGCCCGGCGGCGGCGGCATCACTCGGCGCCGCGCGGCTCTCCAAACCACAATGGCTTAGGGCTTCACCATATCGCGCCGCCAAAGCCGCCGTGCCGATGATGGTGATTACGCTGTCGGAATTATCAGCCATGGCGCGGGCTTCGGCGATCTCGGCTCCAATCAATAGGCCGGAGAGATAGGACGCGACTCCGCTTTCAGGCAGATCGCCGAACAGGGCCAATGTGCGGGCACTAAACAGCTGCTGCAGAATGGTTTGGCCGTTATTGCCCCGGTCCACGCCCTGGGAAAAGGCGTCGCCATCGTGATCCGCATCATCATCCATTAGGCGGCCCAATATGGTGTGATCCTTCAGCGCGGCGAACAGTTCGCCAGTCATGAAGGTGGCGAACCAGACGATACGGCCATCCTCCACCAGGACCCATTTGCAATGGCTGCCGGGGAGCAGGTACAGGCCATCGCCACCTGCGCCGGCGATCTGGGTCTCCTCGCCGCGCATCACGTCCGGCATCCCGGCTGTGTTTCGGAATGCCAAGCCGGGGATGAAATGGATGGGGCGGTGGAAATCATCAAACCTGACCGGCGCCAGTTCCGCCGGACCGGCGGGCAATTCCGCATATGGTACCTCGAACCAGCCCTGGCGAGAGCCGATCATGCCGGACGCGATGATCGGCAGGTCTTTTTCCACCGTTAACCAATCGCCTGCAAATTTAGCCAGCACGGCGGAGAAATCTTGATGGTTAACGTTCAAAATTCCGGCTGCCTCGGAACGCTTGGCGAGTACGGCGCCATCCGTCCCGATCAGATAGCCTCGCAGCGAGGTCGTGCCCCAGTCCAGTCCGAGTAATGCAGCCTTAGGCTGCATCCGCCCTACGCCCGCTGGCGCGGTAGTGCCAGACCCCCTCGTCGTTGGCTTCGCGAATTATGCGGCCCTGTCCCATGAGGCAATGTAAATGTGACATGGCCTCGCTCATCGCCAGCATTGCCTCGAATGGATTCAATTCGCGGTTGAACAGTACTTTCAACGTGGACAACACCCGGGTCGGTTTGCTGCAGAAATCCTCGAGTACGGCAAGACGGTCGGCGTGATGTTGGCGCAGATAGCCCAGGCGCGGATGCAGGCGGTAGAACGGCAGGCCATGGGCCGGCAGTACCAATGTATCGTCGGGCAAGTGGTCGAAATTAGCCAAGGTGTCCAGGTAAAGCTGCAGCGGGTTTGCATCCGGTTCCGATGCGTGCACGCCGATATGCGGCGTGATCTTGGGCAGGATTTGATCGCCGGAAATGAGCACTCGTGTGGCCGGGTTGAACAGGCACATATGTTCCGGCGAATGGCCGCGGCCGATGATCACCCGCCAGTCATGTTCACCTATGCGGATTTCCTGGCCTTCCCGTACCGAGTGCACCTGGGGCGGAATGGTTGTCACGGAACTGCTGAAGTGGCGGTAGCTGTGCTTGGCGATCTCCGCCAAAGCCGCTTCAGAGAGGCCTACTTGGCGAAAATACTTCATGTACCATTCGGGCATGGTGTCGTGCTGATCCAACTCCGCCACGCGGCCCTGCAGCCACTCTCTATGGGTGGTCCAAAGATCGCAATTCCAATGCCGCGTCAACCAGCCGGCCTGGCCCATGTGATCGGGATGGAAATGTGTGCAAAAAACCCGGGTGACCGGACGACCGTCCAGGAAATCAGAGAAGACGGCTTGCCAAAGTTCGCGGATACGGTCGGATTTCATGCCTGTGTCGACGATACACCAACCCTCGCCATCGCGTAGGAGCCATAAGTTGATGTGGTTCAGTCCGGTCAACTCCAGCGGCATCCGGACCCAATAGATACCAGGCGCAACCTCCTGCGGCTGCCCAAAGGGGGCGGCTTCTGGGTAAGGGTATTCGACCTGGTATTCCGAACTACTATCCGCCGCCATCTATTGCCTTTCCGTACGCCTGCATTCGCCCGACCCTTGGGCATGCTGCGCCAAACGTCCTGCCGCTTTTGGGATGGAATCTGCGGCGGCCATGCTAACTTAACGTTAACGTAAACGTCAAATCGAGGCGTGAACCCCCAATCCCCACCTGTTTGAAGATGGTTGAAAATTCACTAAAATCAAATTCAACCTGTGGGTATGTTTGTGTGTAAGTGTGTGGGTGAATTGGAATTGCCTGTGGACAGGTTAACAAATAGTTAATGGCCGAAATTCATTTCCGCAAGAGAATCAAACGCTTGCGGTTAACTTTTTGGTGTCCTATGGTCTCGCCGCCAATGGTGAATGTAGAACACATAGCGCTGGAAAAGATCAGAGGGCCAAAGTTAGAATCAGCCATATCGCGTTGGTACGAACTTTGTGGTCACGGTGGTATGTATCGGCGGGAAGAGCTCGGGTTCGGGCCATTGGTTGGTGCGCCCGAAATCCTGAATGGCCGTTCGACTGTGATTACGACGGATGCGGATGACCCGCGCAACTTCGTGATCTCCTATTACGGCGGCGATTTTAACGTTTACGACCAGCAGAATTTCGTCGCCCGGCGCATACGCGACATCCCCGAAAAGGATGTGGTGGATGTCATCGTCGAATGTTTCAGTGAAGCCCTCAAAGCACAGGGCCCCCTGGTCCATCGCATCGATGGCGAGTTTGATGGCCAAAACATTGTCTACGACCGGATTATCTTCCCAATCATAAATAGAAATGATGTCGTTGACCGTCTCTTGACTTTTTCGCACGAGATCAGCCGAGGTTAGGCTCAAAGCCAGCGCACTATGTCAAATTGGTGCCGCCATCCACAGGGTCAGTTCCCGCAGCATATCTGCGCGGCTGTTGTGTAAAACCCAAAGGTCCATACGCTCGCCCGAATTCGAGCGCCACAACGTCGCGCCGAAATCCATGTGATAATAACGGTACGTTCGCAAGGCGACGCCTTTTTCGACGAAGTCGGCACGCACGATCGAGAAGCAATAGTCGACGTCGAAATCCTGCAGCAACTTCGCCTGCGACAAATTGATGGTCATGGTGGAAATGGCCTTGCCCCGAATGTCAGGGTGCACCCAGCCGCCACCGAGGAACGCGATATTGCCTTCGATGTGGCCCAGGCCTTCGGTGAATATGTGTAGGTTATCCTGGCCCACATCCTTGGTGCCGTCATAGAGCAGCTGGCCGGAATTGACCAAATCCACGAACCGGCTCTTTTTCCAGATGCGTTGGGAGTTGCAACTGACCACTCTGCCCTTATCGTCGCGCACGCAAATCCAGAAGGCATTCTTCGCGGTCAGGGTATTATGATCGGGATCGGTGGGCGCCAGGCGTTTGTCATGCCAGGATGGCGCTTCATCGACGATACGGCCGTACTCTTCGAAATCGGTCTCGATGGTGGCGACCAGATCGTTCAATAACAAATGCCGGCCAATGTTAACCTGCACCCTTCCAAGAAGGTCGCGTATGCTGCCCTCGTTTTCGACCCATTCAAAGGCGGGCTGAACCACTGTGGTTCTTCTTCGAGGCACATCTGTTGTACGACACCCACCTTTACGACACTAGATATTGTAGTCGTTGGCGGCTCTGCCACAAGGAAGCGGTCTAACTATTTGAAAATACGAACACTTTTCCGGTCGCGTACACAGAATACACGTGCGATGCGGATCGAATCGACCCAAAGCCCGGCTCAGTTTACCCAGCGATCCTTGTCGATCGTGAACAATGGCGCCGCACCTGCCGTGATGGCTGGAAGCAGCGCCGGCGCCTGGGGCAGCAACTGTTCGCAATAGAACCGTGCCGTTGCCACCCGGCCGTCGAGGAACGGGGCGTCAGCCCCTGGGTCCGCCGCCATCCGTTTAGCTGCCAGACCGCCCTTGGCGATCAAATGCCCGCCCACGGTCAGACCAAACATGCGAAGGTAAGGCGTGGCACCGGCGGCCACTTCATTGGGACTATCGGCCATGGCCTTCAGCAGCCAGGCGGATGCTGTCTCCACGGCGTCCAGCGCGGCACCGAGGCTTGATCGCGTGGCGGCAAATTCTTCCCCGGCTGCTGCCAGGGGTTGGTCCAACTCGCGCATTTCAGCGATATAGCGCCGCACCACTTCGCCCCCCGCCATGGTCAGCTTGCGCATGACCAAATCCAAGGCCTGGATGCCGTTGGTACCTTCGTAAATCGGCGCGATCCGGGCATCGCGGTAGTACTGCGCCGCGCCGGTCTCTTCGATAAAGCCCATGCCGCCGTGAATTTGCACACCGATCGAGGCCACTTCGCAGCCCAGGTCCGTGCACCAGGCCTTCGAGAGCGGCGTCAACAGCTCCGCCAACTGTCCGTACCAGACCCGGCGTTCTTCGTCTTCATGCTGGCGGGACAGATCCAGGGCCTGGCCGTTGAGGTAGCACAGGGCCCGCATGGCATCGATCTGCGCCTTCATGGTCATCAGCATCCGGCGTACGTCGGCATGATCAACGATCGCCGACGAACCCGGCTCCGTCGCCCCAATCGCCCGGCCCTGGCGCCGTTCCAAAGCATAGGCCACGGCATGCTGATAGGCCCCCTCGGCGATAGCCAGGCCTTCAATGCCAACGCCGAGGCGGGCGGCGTTCATCATGGTGAACATGCAACTCATGCCCTTGTTCTCTTCGCCCAGCATGTAGCCGACCGCGCCGTCGTTGTCGCCATAGCTCATTACGGCGGTGGGGGAGGCGTGGATGCCTAGTTTTTCTTCAAGATTGATGCAGCGTAGGTCGTTGCGCTGGCCTAGGCTGCCGTCTTCGTTGACCATGAATTTCGGCACCACGAACAAAGAGATACCGCGGGTGCCCTCCGGGCTGCCTGGCGTGCGGGCCAGGACCAGATGGATGATGTTCTCGGCGTAATCATGCTCGCCGTAGGTGATGAATATCTTTTGCCCCTTGATGCGCCAACTGCCATCGCCTGCTGGTTCGGCCCGGCTGCGCAAAGCGCCCACGTCCGATCCGGCCTGGGGTTCCGTCAGGTTCATAGTGCCGGTCCAGCGCCCGGTGACCAGGTTTTCCAAATAGGTCTGCTTCAGTTCATCGCTGCCATGTGCTCCGATGGCATCGATAGCGCCCTGGGTCAGCATCGGGCAAAGGGCGAAGCCCATATTGGCGCTGTTCCACAATTCAGAACAGGCATTGGCGATCGAAAGCGGCAGGCCCATGCCGCCGTACTCAGGGTCGAAGGGAATGCCGTTCCAGCCGCCGTCGCGAAACGCGGCATAGGCGTCGCGGAAGCCGTCAGGGGTGGTGACGACACCGTTGGCCAGGGTGCTGCCTTGCGTATCGCCCTGGCGGTTCAAGGGTGCGAGGATGCCGGCGGCGAGCTTGCCGGCCTCCTCCAAGACCGCATTCGTTGTCTCGCCGTCGGTGTCGGCGAATTTCGGCAGGCTCAGGACCTGTTCCAGATCACAAATCTGGTTCAACGTAAAACGGATGTCCTTGAGGGGGGCTTGGTATGCGCTCATTTCAGCGAACCCTTCACTGGCTTGGGATTGACCCTTTAGCTCGGTAATATGCTATCTCTGCAGCGAAAGGCAACGCCAAGCTTCGACCGTCCTCTCTTCAGTAACAGAAAGCGATCATGAACGATCTGGCGAACGATCAGCAGAGGACCCTTAGCGGTGCTTTAGGCGCATATAACCAGGTCGGCGAAGGCACCAGCCTGCCGCCTCTGACAACATCGGTCGACCGGAAACGCCAGGATAGATATCACCGAAATGCGGATGTCGCCGGCGCCGCCTTTGCCGACGTGGCCGATGTCTCGATCTTTGCCCAAGACGTCTCCCGGGTTATCGCAGGGGCCGGGTTGCCCAACGACGGCCGCGTCCTGGTGCGTCAGCGGATTTTCCAGACCGGACGTGTGAAGCTGGACCACGAATTGAGGGTGGAAGCTGTCGTCGGCCCTTATGGCGAGGACGCCAGGGGCCGGTACCTGAATTGCGAGGTTGCCTTTCGGCGCAGGGACCGCACGGTGCCTCTGCGCATGGCTACGGAGCATCTATTGCCCTTCGCTGAATTGCCGTCGCGAAAATCTTCGCCGAACGGCCGAGCTGACCCAAGGGACGGCATGGAAGAGGTCGGGTCGCTGCATTTGACGCCGGAAAAGGTGACGGGCTATGCCAGCGAAGTGGGTAACCAAATCCATACGGACCCAGCTTTCGCCGAAGCACGCGGATACCGGGCACCGATCGCCCAGGGCTTGATGCAGCTAACGGCGCTGCACGGTGTCATCGTCAACCAGGCCGTGCCGTGGGAAATGGATCTGGAAATTCGCTTTCTGCGCCCTGCATTTTGGGATGTCGAATTGACCCTGCTTGCCGATCCGGAACGCAGACGTTTTCGCTGCGTCGATCAGGACGGCAAAGCGACGGCGGAAGCGGTGCTTCATCATCTGACCACCGAAGATATGGAACCTTGAGCCGGAGCCATGGCAGTTCTGGGCCGCGCTGACCTGGCCGCTGACCGGGCCAAGGCGGCCGCCCTGCTGTTGGATGGCGGGTTGGTCGCTTTCCCCACCGAGACCGTCTATGGGCTGGGGGCGGATGCCACAAATGCCAGGGCAGTGGCGGCGATTTTCGCCGCAAAGCAGCGCCCGGAATTCAACCCGTTGATCGCTCATTTGGCGGCGACGGAGTGGGTTGATGACGTTGCCGAATGGACCCAATCCGGGCGCCAATTGGCCCGTGCCTTCTGGCCCGGCGCCTTGACCCTCGTGCTGCCCCGCAGTAGCAACTGCGCAATAGCCGATATTGCCTGCGCCGGGTTGGATACGGTGGCTTTACGCGTGCCCAGTCATGCGGATGCCCATGCCCTGCTGACGGCGGTGGGCCGCCCAGTCGCCGCCCCTTCCGCCAACCGTTCGGGCCGGGTCAGCCCAACGACGGCGGCTCACGTGCAGGAGGAATTGGACGGCCAAGTCGCAATGATCCTGGATGGCGGGCCTTGTCAAATTGGTCTGGAGAGCACGGTTGTGGGTTTTCAGGACGGGCGCCCCGTCCTCCTCCGGCCAGGCGGCATCACAGTAGAGGACCTGGAAGCTGTAGTCGGGCCCCTGGCCGAGAGGGAAACGACCGCCGCACCAAATGCGCCGGGCCAACTGGCCAGTCACTACGCGCCCGCCAAGAGATTGCGGATGAACGCCGAGGCGCCATCCGAGGGCGAAGTGTTCCTGGGTTTCGGAACGGTGGAAAAAGGTGAATTCAACCTTAGCAAATCCGGCGACCTGATTGAGGCGGCGGCTAACCTGTTTGCCCTGTTGCGTCGATTGGACGATGTTCCTGGGCATACCATTGCGGTGGCGCCGATCCCCGATACGGGCTTGGGCCGGGCCATCAACGACCGCCTGCGCCGGGCTGCGGCACCGCGGCCTTGAGCGCCGCCGGCCTTGTTGCGGCCGGGCAAAAGCGCTACATCAGCAGAATGCAATCAGACGCCAAGCAACCGAATGCCGTGGCCGAGGAGGTCCTGGAACGGATCAAGGTGGCTGTTGGGCCAAAGGGTTACACCACCGATCCGGTTGAGATCGAACCTCATTGCCTGTCCTGGCGGGACAACTGGCGCGGCTGGGTTCCCATGGTGGTAAAGCCGGCGGATGTGTCGGAAGTGGCCGCCGTGGTGGCCATATGCGCCGAAAGCGGTACGCCGATCGTGCCCCAGGGCGGCAATACGGGACTGACGGGCGGTAGCCAACCACACGACACCGGCGCCGAAATCATTCTTTCGACCTCACGCATGAACAAAATCCGCGAGATCGACACCACCAACAATACCATGACGGTGGAGGCCGGCTGCATTCTCTCCACCCTGCAAGAGGCGGCATCGGACGCCAATCGCCTGTTTCCTCTATCCCTGGCGGCGGAGGGTTCCTGCCAGATCGGTGGCAATCTATCCACCAACGCCGGCGGCACCCAGGTGCTGCGCTACGGCAACGCCCGCAATCTGGTGCTGGGCCTGGAAGTGGTGCTGCCTGACGGACGCATCTGGGACGGCCTGCGCGGCTTGCGCAAGGACAATACCGGCTATGATCTGAAACAGGTGTTCATCGGTGCCGAGGGTACTTTAGGCATTATCACGGCGGCGGTTTTGAAACTGTTTCCCAAACCCACCGAAGTGCAGACCGCCTTCATCGCCGTGCCTGACCCGGGCGCTTCCCTGTCCCTATTGAGCCGTGCCCGCAGCGCGGTTGGGGAGCGGGTTACAGCGTTCGAGCTGATCCAGCGCCGGGCCATCGATTTTGTTCTGGCGCATATTCCCGGCGTACCGGACCCCCTGGAGCGGGCCCATCCCTGGTATGTACTTATGGAAGTCTCTGGCCAGGGCGCACCCGATAGCCTGCGACCGGTTGTTGAAGACGTCCTGGCCGGCGGCCTGGAGGCCGGTGAGGTTCTTGACGCGGTCCTGGCCGCCAACCGTGGCCAGGGTCAGGCTTTGTGGAGGATCAGGGAGGCTATTCCTGAGGCGCAGAACCACGAGGGCCAATCGGTCAAGCATGATGTCTCCGTGCCTTTGTCGAGGATCGCTGAGTTCATCGAACGTGCGGACGGCGCTCTGGAGGCGGCTTATCCCGGCGTCCGCTGCGTATCCTTCGGGCATATCGGGGATGGCAATATCCATTACAATCCTGCCCAGCCCCTGGGTCCGGAGGGGGCCTCGTTCGCGGCCGAGTATGGGGCGGTCAATCGCCTCGTGCATGACTTGGTGACTGAATTGAACGGTTCCATATCGGCTGAACATGGCCTGGGCCGACTGCGGCGGGACGAGGCCAAACGGTACAAATCGGACGTGGAAATGGACCTAATGGGGAAGATTAAGGACGCAATCGACCCCGGCAACATCATGAATCCCGGCAAGGTCGTTTAGTCGGTGACGGAACATACCCGATGGGGCATCGTCGCGCTGGCGATCAGTTGCGGCATTGTCGCGGCGATCCAGGTGGGCAAGGTACCGCCGCTAATTACCCAACTACAGGCGGATTTGGATCTTGGCCTGGTTGCCGCGGGCTGGCTGGCTTCGTTGTTTAACCTAACCGGTGCGCTTTTGGGCGTGCTGGGCGGTGCTGTTGCCGACAAGCTGGGGCCAAGGCGGGTCCTGTTGGCCGGCCTTGGCGGGTTCGCCGTCGCTGGTTTTGCTGGCGCCCTGGCTGAACATGGCGCCTGGCTGCTTATCTGTCGGACGGTCGAAAGCGCGACAATGCTGGCCTGCACGGTAACCGCGCCGCGATTTATCGTTGCGGCAACGGCCTTGCGCCAGCGGGATCTGGCAATGGGGGCTTGGGGCGCTTTCATGCCTACGGGCATGGCGATTGCCATTCTGGGCGCGCCGCCCATCGCAGCGTTGTGGGGTTGGCAGGGCGTTTGGAATGTTGCTGCTGCCCTGGCATTTGTCTGCATGCTGGCTGTGGGATGGGTGACGGGCCCGCGGCGCTGGCCGGACGCACCCGGTACGGGTCCGGCGCCGCCCTGGCGCAGCCTGGGTCAGGCCGTATTCCGCCCGGGACCAATCCTGATGGGACTCTGTTTCGCGCTATACGCCATCCAGTTCTTCGCGGTGGCCTCGTGGCTGCCGACCTATTTGATAGAGATCATGGGATTTGCGCCCGATCGCGCCGGCATTGCCACGGCGATCGTTGTATTCGGCAATGCCCTGGGAAATTTGCTGGCAGGCTACCTGTTATTGCGCAATGTGCGTCGCGTCTGGCTGTTGCTGGCCGCGTTTCTGCTGATGCTGGCCTGTTCATTAGGCATTTTCGCACCAACAGTCGACGTCCATTGGAAATTACCCCTTGCCTTCGCCTTCAATCTGTTTGGTGGTCTGTTGCCCGGCGCCGTCCTGGCCGGAACGGTGGTGCATTCGCCCAGGCCGGAAATGATCGGCACGGTCAATGGTGCCGTGGTCCAGGGCGCGGCCATCGGTAGCCTGGCTGGCCCGCCGGCAATGGCCGTGATGATCGAAGGCTTCGGCGGCTGGGCCGGTAGCCATTGGCTAATGGCGATTTGCTGCTTCCTCGGCGTCTGCATGGCGCTTTGGCTTGGCGCCATAGAACAGCGGATGAGCCGGACTTAGAACAGACTGCCCTGTTTCGGCGGCGCTTGGTCGCTCGAATCCGGCACTTCCACAAGGCATTCTGCGTCGTCGTTGCGTGGGCTGTTGACCCGCCGCGATACGGGCCGGGCGGCGAATTGCGGCGCATGCTCGGGTACAAACAGGTCTGGTTGCGGTGACGCATCAGGGTCCAGCCAGGTATCGAACTCTGACTGCCCCAGGATTACCGGCATGCGGTGGTGGATATACTCGATATCCGCTGCGGCTTGCGTGGTCAGGATCGCGAAGCTGACGACCTGGGTGCCGTGGCTGTCGCCCCAGGTTTCCCACAGCCCTGCAAAGACAAAGGGGGCGCCGTCGGCCCGGCTGATCCAATAGGGCTGTTTGCCGCCCGCCACCTTGCGCCATTCATAAAAGCCATCGCTGGGGACCAGGCAGCGGCGGCGGCGGTAGGCGGCTCGGAACATCGGCTTTTCCGCGGCGGTCTCGCTGCGGGCATTGATTTGCCCGCCGCCCTTTGGCGCTTCCTTGCTCCACGACGGGATAAGGCCCCAGGTCATGCCATCGAGGACAATACCGTCGCCTTTGTCGGCGCGGCGTACCACCGGGGCAATCTGGCTGGGCGTAATATTGTAGCGCGGCTGCATCCAATCGGCGGCCGACATGCCGAACAAATGGCGCATGGCTTCTTCGGGCGAGGTCAGGCTATAGCGTCCGCACATGTAATAAGTTTAACACAATTCCGGGGCATCGCGGTGTGACGATATTGACGTTAACCTTCGTTAACCATTTGTTTGCCATATTTTGTAACAACTTAGGTCCTGGCAGCGGATTTTGCAGGAGTGTAAGGCCGACGTGTGGCCGCAGCGGTCGATGAGGGCGATTTCTATGCGGGACGTGGCTACCGGGCATGAGGCTGGTGATCGGTCAACGCTGACGGACCCAGCTCCATTGCGGAATCATGGGGGCGATGGGCCGGAAGCGGCGGTCGCGCAGGGCACAGTCATTGCCACGATTTTGGCGCTGTTGACGTTTGTTCTCATCGGCGGCTTGACTGCGCTGATCATCACGGCAATTCCACAAAATTTCGGCCGGTCTCTGACGCCAGCTCAATTGACGTTGTTCGCCGTCATCGGCTTGTTTCTCGCCATTCTCGCCTCGCTTGGTGTGCACCGGTTGGTTCAAACGGCCGTCCAGCGCGCCAGCGGCGCAGCGGCGACGTCCAAGACGCTATTGCTGCAGGCGGTGGTGGAACGCATGCCTGAAGGGATTGCCTTGTGGGATAGCGATGACCGGCTGGTCTTGTGCAATCGTGCCTATCGCCGAATCTTTGATCGCATTGACAGGTATTTGCAGGGCGGCGCTCATTTCGACGACATTGTCAGGGCTGAAATCGTCGCCGGATATCAGCCCGCCTCGTCTGCCAACCAATGGTTCGAGCAGCGCCGACAACGTCATTGGATCGGCGGTATCACTGAACTGCGCTCGCTTGATGGCGTGGAATATGAAACCGTCGATCATCAATGCGATTTTGGCGGCACCTTGACCCTTGTGCGAGATATTTCCGAACTAAAGGCCAAGGAGCGCGGCCTGCAGGATGCCCAGGAACGTTACGCCCTGGTCTCTCTAGCCTCGAACGAGGGGCTCTGGGACATGGATTTACGCACTGGCCGCTTTTACATTTCATCGCGCGTCCTTGCCATCATTGGCGCGCAAGGGGACGCGGGAGACTTTCAGCGCGAAGATTGGATTGCCGCCATTCATCCTGACGACGTGGAGGCATATCGGCAAAGCTGGCGCGACCACCTGAACGGTGAAAGTCGCGTCTTCGACCTGGAATATCGCGTCGGCCATAGTAATGGCGAACAAATCTGGATCGCCGATCGCGCTTTGGCGCTGCGGGACGGCACCGGCCATGCCTATCGCATCGCCGGCTCCATCACCGACATCACTGCCCGCAAGTTGGCGGAGGTCGAAATGATCCGGGCCCGCGATGCGGCGGAAGTTGCTAGCCAGGCTAAAACCCAGTTCCTGGCCACTGTCAGTCACGAATTGCGGACACCGCTGAATTCGATTATCGGTTTCTCGGACCTTTTGCAGGACGACGATGGCAACAGCCTAAGCGACGAGGACCGGGTCGGCTTTCTTGAAACCATCAACCGTTCGGGACATGAACTGCTGGTCGTTATCAACGATATTCTGGACATGGCCCGTATCGAGACTGGCGATTTGACGCTTGCCGAAGGAGCCGTTCCATTGGCGTCATGCATCGAGGCTGCCCGCGCTTCCGTCGCCGGCGAGGCGGATCGGAAACGGTTGACGGTTGCGATCAATCTGCCTGACGAGATGCCGGACCTGATCGGCGACCAGTCCAAGATAAAGCAAATGCTGCTCAATCTATTGTCCAATGCCGTCAAATTCACTGGTACCGGCGGCAAGATCGAGATCGGCGTTGAGCAAACGCAGGACTCCGGGCTCGGCGTCTATGTACAGGACAACGGCGTTGGTATGGACGAAGCGGAATTGGAACGGGCACGCATGCCCTTTGCCCAGTTAAGCGAAAGCGCCAACCGTTCCCACAGCGGTTTAGGCCTGGGCCTGCCAATTACCAAGGCCATCGCCGAACTGCACGGCGGTCAGTTGCGCTTGGCCTCGACTGCCGGCAGCGGCACCCGTGCCACCCTTTATTTCCCACGCGAACGCGTCGGTTAAGTGACTTAGACGCTGTTGGCACCGCCGGTGTGGCCAAATCGTGACATCAAGATGGCTTGAATAGCGCGCGCCCGGATGCCAACTTGCGGTCAGACTTCAATCCGTGAGTGATCGCTGCATCGATGAAACCGCGTCAAAGTTCGATTTTCCAAAGCCTTTCGATGGCAGGCACCGCCTGCCTGGCATTGGGCCTTGTCCTCGGCCTGGCGGCTGATGTCGCCGTTGCGCAGAAAAAGGACGCCAAGAAAAAGGGGCCCCGCGCCGCCCTGGTCGGCGTCGATAAGGTGCGTGCCGACAAAGTCTCCCAGACCATTCCTGTTATTGGACGGCTGGTGGCTCGTCGCTCCGGCATGGTTGCGGCACGGGTTGCGGGTCCTGTTTCCGAAATGCGGGTTGATGTGGGTGATCGGCTCAAAAAAGGCGATGTCATCGGGATCTTGGTGCGCGAAAGGTTGCATTGGGTAGGGCGGCGCCGGGCAGCGGAAGTGGCCTCCCAAAAGGCCCGGCTCGAGGCACGCGAAGCCGAACTGCTGATGAAGATGCAGGAGATGCAGCGCCTTGAGCAGTTGCGCAAGAGCGGTTCAGCGGCGCATCGGGCCTCGAAATTCGATTCAATGAGCCAGGAAGTGGCCATGTTGACCGCCGAGGTGTCGGAAGCCACCGCCAGCTTACAACAGGCCGAGGCCGAGGCGCGTCTGGCACGGATCAATCTGAACTATGCCACGATCCGAGCGCCTTTCGCTGGCGTCGTGACCAAGCGACATACGGACGTAGGCGCCTATGTGAACGTGGGCCAGCCAGTGGTCAGTCTGATCGACGACAACGCCCTTGAGGTGGAAGCGGATGTGCCCGTCAATCGCATCGCCGGCTTGCAGCCGGGTGCCGGCGTTTCCGTGCAGGTGGATGGTCGCCCCTTGCGGGCCAAGGTTCGCGCCGTGGTGCCGGAAGAAAACCCCCTGACCCGGACCCGGACGGTCCGTTTCACGGCGGAATTGGCCGAATTGAAAGGTCAACTTGCCGGCAACCAAAGCGTTACGGTCGCCATCCCCATTAGTGCCGACCGGGACGTCGTCTCTGTACACAAGGACGCCGTCCTCAAGAGGCGGGGCAACAATATGGTGTTCGTAGTCGTGAAAGGGGCGGCCCAGCCGCGCAATGTTAATATCGGTGACGCGGTAGGCGGCCGTTTCGTGGTCCAGAACGGTCTGAAGGCGGGCGACGTGGTCGTCGTGCGCGGCAACGAACGACTGTTCCCGGGGCAACCGGTCCGCTTCAAACCTGGACAGGGATAACAGATGAACCTGATCCGCATATCCATCGACCGACCCATCGCCGTGGTCTCGGCGGTCTTGATGGTGGTGCTGTTCGGCCTGTTGGCGCTGCAAACCATTCCCATCCAATTGACCCCGGACGTCCGCCGCCCGGTTCTGGTGATCCAGACCAACTGGCATGGCGCCGCCCCGGCGGAGATGGAGCGGGAGATCGTCAATCGGCAGGAAGATGCCTTGAAGGGCCTGCCCGGCGTCACGTCGATCACCGCCCGGGCCGAGGATGGTCGCTCCCGCATCACGTTAGAGTTCGATCTTAACCAGAACATGGATCGAGCCCTGCTGCTGGTTGCCAACCGGCTGGACCGGGTGACGGGCTATCCCGATGAAGCGGATGAACCCACGATCCGCACTTCTTCGTCGGACGACAATCCCATCGGCTGGTTCATCATCGATCGGCTGCCGGGCAATGACGTTCCCGTTCACACTTTCCTTGACCAGGTCGATGACCTGGTGCGCGACCGTTTGGAACGGGTTCCTGGCGTCTCCCGTGTTAACGTCTATGGCGGCGGCGAGCGTGAGTTGCGGGTTGTCGTCGATCCCGAGAAGCTTGCCCGCTATGGCCTGACCGTGCCCCGGGTGGTGGCGGCGCTGAAAGCGGCCAACACGTCCATGTCGGGGGGCGACGTGGTCGAAGGGAAGCGGCGCTATGTGGTGCGCACGGAAGGCGAGTTCAAATCGCCGGAACAGGTGGCGGCTGTATTGGTGCGCTCGGAGGGGAGCAACGGCACGGGCGGCATTGGCAGGGTTACCATCGGCGATATTGCCTCGGTCGAGTTTTCCCATAAGTTGCCCACGGCTCATATCCGCAGCCTGGGCAATCCAACGTTGGCGACCAATACCATCCGTGATGCCGGTGCCAACGTAATCGAGGTGATGGAGGGCATCCACGCGGTTATCAAGGAACTGGCCGAGGAAACTCTTCCGGCGGTGGGGATGACCATCCGCCAAGTCTATGACGAGACCATCTACATCAATTCGGCTATCGACCTGGTGCAGAACAACATTGTGGTTGGCGGTATTCTGGCTGCGGTCATGCTGTTGCTGTTCCTGCGCTCCGCCCGTGCCACCCTAGTTGTATCCCTGGCCATACCGGTTTCCGTCGTCGGGGCCTTTGTGGCCATGGCGGCGCTAGGACGCTCTCTTAACGTCATTTCGTTGGCCGGCATTGCCTTTTCCGTCGGTATGGTGGTGGATGCCGCCATCGTGGTGCTGGAGAACATCTACCGCCATCGCCAGCAAGGGACACGGCCCAAGATCGCGGCCTTTCTTGGCGCGCAGCAGGTCTGGGGCGCCATTCTGGTTTCGGCCCTGACCACCGTCTTGGTCTTTTTGCCATTGCTGGTGATGAAGCTGGAAGTGGGGCAATTGTTCCGGGATATCGCCGTCGCCATTTCTGTCTCGGTGCTGTTGTCCCTGATCGTCTCGGTTACGGTTGTGCCGGCATTGTCACGGCGTCTGCTACGTGACGGCATGAAAAGCTTGGACAAGCCCTTGCGTCTTCCCGTGGTGGACGATTTCGCCAAGGCCTTCAGCCGCGGCGTCATGGGCTTTACCCACCTGGTGGTCAAAAGCCGGGCCTTGTCGATCGCCGTGGTCGTCGTCCTGTGCGGTGCCGGCGGCGTGTCCACTTGGGCTTTCCTGCCAAAGTTGGATTACCTGCCCGACGGCAACCGCAATTTGATCTTTGGTATCATCCAGCCCCCACCAGGCTATAACCTGGAGACCACGACCTCCATCGCCGAGCAATTGGAGAATGCGGTGCGTCCGCTATGGGCCTCGGTTTCCGGCCCGGAATCCGAACCCGGCAAGCCGCCTAAGATTGAAAACTTTTTCTACGTCGCAGCCCGTGCCACCACGTTCATTGGCGCCTCGGCCGTGGATCCGAAGCGTGTCGGCGAATTGATCCCGGTGCTGCGGGCGCCGATCTTCAGGGAACCCGGCACCTATGGTTTCATATCGAAACGCTCCCTTTTCGGGCGCGGTATCGGCGGTGGCCGCAGCATCAACCTGGATGTCTCCGGCCCCGACCTGGACGCCGTTCTGGGCGTGGCCCGCCGGGCTGCCCGTTTAGTCGGCAAGACCCTGCCGCGCCGCCAGGGCAACCAATTGCGTCCCAAACCCGGGCTGGAAATGGGCGCGCCGGAAATTCGCGTAGTGCCCAACCCGGTCCTGCTGGCGGACAATGGCGTTACGGCGCTGGAATTGGGTTTGACCGTGGATGCCTTCAATGACGGCCTGCGTGTGGCCGAGGTTACCGTCGACGGCCGCCGTATCGATCTGATGCTGGTGGGCCCCGAAGGCGAGATCACCGCTACACAAGGTATCGGAAACCTGCCCGTTGTCACCCGATCGGGCACCATCCTGCCGGCGGCCTCGCTGGCGGATATTGAAATGACCGCGGGGCCGACGGAAATCCGCCATGTGGAGCGGGAGCGCACTGTCACCCTGGAGGTTCGTCCAAGGGCCGATCTGCCGCTGGAAGCAGCCATGGAGATCCTGCAGAACCAGGTGATCGATGCCTTGACGGGCGAGGGTGTGCCGGCAGGCGTGAAAATGCGTATGTCGGGAACAGCTGACAAATTGACGGCGGCTTGGGATCATCTGGTGGTCGATCTGGCCGTCGCCGTGATCATTGTCTATCTGGTCATGGCAGTGTTGTTTGAAAGTTTTCTATATCCCCTGATCATTCTGTTCTCGGTGCCGCTGGCTACGGCCGGCGGGGTGCTGGGCCTGGCGCTGTTGAACGTCTTTACCTTTCAGCCCCTGGATATGCTGACCATGCTGGGCTTCGTCATATTGATCGGCATCGTTGTCAACAATGCCATTCTGATTGTGCATCAGACCCTGTTTCTGGTGCGCAACGATGGCTTGCATGCGGACGCCGCCATCATCGAGGCCGTGCGCAACCGTATCCGGCCCATCTTCATGTCCACCTTGACCTCTGTCTTCGGTATGCTGCCCTTGGTGCTGTTTCCGGGCGCTGGGTCGGAACTCTATCGCGGCCTGGGTTCGGTGGTGCTTGGCGGGCTATCCCTCTCGGCGGTCCTGACACTGCTGATCATCCCGCCGCTGTTAAGCCTGGTTTCCGCGGTGGTGGAACGTGGCCGCAGCAGCGCCACAAGCGAAACGCCGCAGGCGGCGGAATAGAACCCAGGAGTAGGAACCCGCAATGACGAAGTATGTTTCGGCGCAAACCCTAAAGGGCATGTTGAACGACGGCGGTGAACTGGCGCTTCTCGACGTGCGCGAGGAAGGCGCCCAGTCGCAGTCGCATTTGTTCTATGCCGTGCCCATGCCCTTGAGCTCGTTGGAACTGCTGGCTGGTTATCTGGTGCCGCGCCTCGGCACGCGCATTGTGCTGGTGGATGCGGGCGGTGGCTATGCCGAACGTGCGGCGGACAAACTGGGTGAGATCGGCTATGGCGACATTGCCTGCCTCGAAGGCGGCATCGCGGCCTGGGAAGCGGCTGGCTATGTGTTGTTCTCGGGCGTGCATGTGCCGTGCAAGGCATTTGGCGAGTATGTGGAACACCACTACGGCACGCCGCATATCGATGCCGAGGAACTGCACGCGATGCAACAATCCGGTGATGACGTGGTGGTCTTGGACAGCCGTCCCATGGATGAATATCGCGTCATGAACATTCCCGCCGGCATCGATTGTCCCGGCGCGGAACTGACCGCCCGGGTGCACGATATTGCCCCCGACCCGGACACACTCGTCGTGGTCAATTGCGCCGGCCGTACCCGCAGCATCATCGGCGCGCAATCGCTTATCAACGCCGGCATACCCAACAAGGTTGTAGCGCTCAAGAACGGCACCATGGGTTGGCATTTGGCCGGTTTTGAGTTGGAGCGCGGGCAGACCCGCATGGCGCCGCCACCCACCGCCGATGCCCTGCCCAAGGCCCAGGCCTGCGCACAGGGCGCCGGTGAACGTTTTGGCGTGCGGCGCATCGATCGGTCCACTTTGGCGCAATGGCAGGCGGAAGCGGCGGAGCGCACTCTTTATGTTCTCGATGTACGCGACCCTGACGAATACGCCGCTGGCCACCCAGTGGGCGTTGCCAATGCGCCCGGCGGGCAGTTGGTACAAGGGACGGATCAGTGGTGCGGCACTCTGGGCGCCCGCATCGTACTGGTGGACGACAATGGCGTACGGGCCACCATGACCGCCTCGTGGCTGGTACAGATGGGCTGGGAAGCGGTGGTCCTGGAGAGCGGGCTGGTCGGTTTCGAGATGACGACGGAACTCCACCATACCGGGCCAGCTGGAATCGGCCAGGCCGGGGAGAACGAGATCGAGCCGGGCGAATTGGCGGCGCGGTTGGCTGCCGGCGATGCTGTGGTGCTTGATCTCGCCCCCAGCCGCACCTATGACAACGGCCATATTCCTGGTGCCTGGTGGGCTGTGCGAGCCCGCCTGGCGACGACATTGCCGAAACTGCCCGGTGACGGCGCCCTGGTTTTGACTTCGCCCGATGCGGTGGTGGCTCGGCTAGCGGCGCCGGAAGCCTCTGAATTGAGCGATCGAGAAGTGGCAGTCCTCGCAGGCGGCACGGAAGCTTGGGCCGCGGCCGGCCACGACCTGGCCCAGGGCCTTGAAAACATGGCTGACGAACGTGATGATACCTGGCTCAAACCCTACGATCACGCGGGCGGCGTGGAAGACCGTATGCGCGCCTATCTGACTTGGGAGGTGGATTTGCTGAACGAGATCGAGCGGGATGGCGATCACCGTTTCCGGTTGTTCACATGAGAACGGCGGCCATCTCGCTTTTCATTATGCTGCTCTGGGGGCCGGCCCTGGCGCAAACCCAGAACGCGGCCAAGACCGGCGTCGGCAATGCCCTTGAGTCACTGGAAGCCATACAGAAGGAATTCGACAAGCAATGGTCCGGACCTCCCGGCCAGGTCGTAAAGGGCGCCGCCGGCCTGGCCGGCATGGCGGCGGCGCTTTCGGTGGCGCAAGACGCCGTAACCTTCAAACTGCGCATCCGAGGCGATGGTTCTGTTGATTCGGGCAGCGCCGCGTCGACGACGACGGCGACATCCATTACGGATACTGGCAGCACCTCTTCGACGTCTACAGCCAACTAGGACCCTTCATGAGCGAGCATCCAACGGTCACGGTCATCGGTGCGGGCATCGTCGGCTTGTGCTGCGCTCGGACCCTGCAGCGGCGCGGCCGTGCCGTCACGATCATCGATCCGGATGAGCCGGGACGAGGGGCATCCTATGGCAATGCGGGTATTCTATCGGCCGGTTCTGTGCTTCCAGAAGGGCATCCGGGTCTGTGGAAACAGCTTCCGGGCTTGATGATGAACCCGACCGGGCCCCTGACAATTCGGCCCGGATATTTGCCGCGTATGCTGCCTTGGCTCCTCCGTTTCATGGCCAACACCACGCCTGGCAAGGCCGAGGAGATATCCAAGGCCCTGGCATCCATTGTCCTGCCCAGCGTTGAGCATTACATGGGCCTGCTTGATGATGTACCGATAGACGAACGGCCCATCAGCCGCCAGGGTTGTCTTTACCTCTACCCCCGGGAAAAGGATGTGAAGGCGGCCGAACCGGACAACGAGGCGCGTCGGCGACGCGGCGTGGCGGTGGAGATGCTGGGCCCGGACGAGGTGCGCCAGTTGGTGCCCGCCATCGGCCCGGATATGGCAGGCGGGGCGCTGGCGACACAATCGGGCCATGCCACGTCACCCCTTGCACTGTCACAGTTGCTGGCGGCGCGGATCGAGGCTGCGGGCGGCAAATTCATACGCGCACGTGCCGAGGGGTTCACCCTTGGCACCGATGGTCCCACCCACGTGCGCACCGATCAGGGCGAATCCCCGGTCGAGGACGTCGTAATCGCGGCCGGGGCCTTTTCCAAGCCATTGGCCGCCGCCCTTGGCAATCGGGTACCGTTGGATACAGAGCGGGGCTACCACATGATGCTGCCGCGGCCTGGAATAGAATTGCGTCTGCCCATGTTGATCCCATCCTATGGATTTGCCGTGACGCCTATGACAGATGGATTGCGCCTTGCGGGAACGGTGGAATTTGCCGGTCTGAAGGCGCCGCCCAATTATGATCGTTCGGAAATTCTGGTCAGGCATGCCAAACGGCTGTTTCCCGGCCTAGCTGATGAGGGCGGCGAGGCGTGGATGGGATTTCGGCCATCCATGCCCGATTCCCTGCCGGTGATCAGCCGGTCCAGCCGCTTCCAAAGGGTCTTTTATGCCTTTGGTCACGGTCATTTAGGTCTGTCCCTGGCGGCCGTCACCGGGCGCATTATCGCTGATCTGGTTGAACGGGGCGCCTCCGAGATCGACCCAACCCCTTTCCGTGCCGACCGTTTCTAACACGTTTCGGCAGCGCGCGCCGTGGTGGGGCGGTGACCTGCAGACCCTGCGCAACACCCTATGCCCGCGGCCGAAACCCATTGATGGTGAACGTCTTTATCTGCCTATGGCGGACGACAGCGGCGATCGCCTTTGGGCGCTCTACAATCGGGGCAGCGATGATACAAAGCCGCTGGTGATCCTGATCCATGGTTTGGCCGGTTGCGAAGAGAGCAGTTATATCGTTCGGGGAACCGAGTACTTCCTTGGGCATGGCTACTCCACCCTGCGGCTGAATCTGCGGGGCGCCGGGCCGTCGCGTCCCACCTGTAGCCTGCAATCCCATGCCGGCCGCAGCCGAGATTTGCACGATGCTATCCTGGCCCTGCCGGATGAGGCGGTGGCCCAGGGCGTGGTGGTAGTCGCATTTTCCCTGGCCGGGAACATGAGCCTGAAATTCGCGGCCGAGTATGGCGCGGAACTGCCGGTGCGCGCCCTTGCCGCCATATCGGCGCCCATCGATTTGGCGGCGACCTCGGCTAACATGCTGCGACCGCGGAATTTCCTGTTCAACAAGAAGCTGTTGTGGGACTTCTGCCGCGAGTGCCTCGGCCCTGGTGCTGCCGTCAGCCCGGCGGAACAGGCAGCCATCAAGGCGGCGCGGAACTTCGTCGAACTCGACGACAACTTCGTGGCGCCGCGCAACGGCTTCCGTGACGCCCACGACTATTGGGCGAATTGCCAAGCGCTAGGCTTTCTGCCGAAAATCACGCTCCCGACCCTGTTGCTGCATGCCCAGGACGATCCAATGGTCCCCATTCAGCCCTACTTGGACTATCGCTGGGAGGCAAATCCCTGGCTCTTTCCGGAGCTGACACGGCGCGGCGGGCACGTGGGATTTCATGCGACGGAAAATCGTACTTATCATCTTGATAGAGTGTTGAATTTCTTGAAGCAACAGCTTTGATCACAAATGTTTTACAGAAGATCTCCACAAGGCCAATAACAAGGTTATCCACAGGATTTGGTATAGTTCCTATTTTGTTCCTACATTATATATTGTTTTAGCAGCGGAGCATCGCTACAATCCCCGGCGCCGGAGAACAAAAAAACTTACCACTGTGGGGGTGCGTAATGGCCGTGGATTGGACCGAAGAACGGGTTGCTCTGTTATCTCAACTTTGGCAAACAGGGCATTCAGCCCGGCAAATAGCCGAGCAACTTGGCTCGGATATCACCCGGAACGCGGTGATTGGCAAAGCCAACCGTCTGGGCCTTTCAAAGCCTTCGAAATCCTCGGTAACCCGCCAGCAGCGGCAAAAAGAACGGGCCGAAAAAGTCTTGCATCTGCAACCTCCAGTAGATGAAGGGGCGACCATCTTTTCACTGACGGCCTCCACCTGCCGCTGGCCCATCGGTGATCCTGGCGAAGTGGATTTCCATTTTTGCGGTGCCACCAGCAAGACCGGGCAGCCTTATTGCGAGTACCATGCCGCCAAGGCCTACCAGCCACCGAAGGCCAAGAACGCGAACCGCAAACGCAGCGCCTAAGACGCGGTGAAGGCTTCCGTCCGGCCAATTTCAATGTCGGATGATGGTTGTGGGGCGGGGTTCCCATCACCGGTTACATAGCTTACAACTCATGGCATGAAGCACTTGGTTCGATGCCTTTTGGTCATTGCCCTCGTTGGCCCGGTTTCCGGGTTGCTTGATAATGCCGTTGCCCAGTCGGTGCCGCCCTTGCCGCCTACTAGCCTGGAATCACGGCTGGCGGAATATCGGGAAATGCAAGCGCGGATCGAGGCCCAGCGCGCCAAGGTGCAGCAATCCAGGCTGCGCCGCCTAACCGGATCAGGCAAGGCAGCGGGAGCATCCAAGGCGACGGCGCCAAACACCGGGGCCGGCCAGATTGATGCACAGATGTTGCGTCAGGCAGCGAGGGGCGTCTTGGCAGGGTTAGCGGCGGCTGTCGCCGTATCGGCCGCATCTGAAGAAGGCAGTGAGGTGGCGGCAATCAGCGGTGGGACCGCGAATGCCACAACATCCACGTCAGGAATTTCCACGTCGACAGCTTCGACGTCGTCCACCAGCGGTACGAATTAGCGAACCGTTGCAAGCTGCGAATCAAGTAAGCCAAGCGTACAAGACGTTGGCTTGATTGGGTTTATTCAGCCTTACGGCGTGACAATCGCTTGGTAAGCGAAATACAGTGGCAACCACGCCAAAACCGAAAAAAAGATCCAAATGGGCACCGCTATCCGGTAGGGGAGCCGCTCACTCTCACCCTCAGCGCCGATTGGATCATTTTGGTCAATCGTCATCATCTTACTGCGACCTATTTTGTCGACCATCGATCTTATTCGACTGACCCTATTAAATAAGGAATATGACCCTTATTCAATAGGGGATATTAGAATCTTCGATTTATCGACCAATTTGTGAACAATTGGTTAAGATTTCCGCCTTGCTGGTGGATAGGCCATAGGGCGAACTTTTTTCCGGTGCCGCAAAAAGATCATTCCTAAAGACAACATTTTGTACCAAAATAGGACTGTGCTTCGAGAGATCGATGCGGATGGCATCGGCGCGCGATGTATGAAATCGACGCGGCGGTATAGAAAATGACGGCAAACCCTCACGCCGTCATGAGATGCCCCTAACGGTTTCTTGCGACCAGACCGGGACGGGCCTCTCGCATCACCGTTGTCGATGGGCGGCGGCCCCGGATATCGGGGTCGCCGCTTGCTTTTTATCGACGCTTTCTGCATCTCTATGGCCCCGATAGCATGTCGTCGCCGGTGGGCAGTCGGCCGGATTCCAAGAGGTACCTAGTTCATGTTTGATCCCGAACAGATTGCGGCGGGACTAACCTGCTGGTCCGGTCCAGTGGCGCCGGTTCGGTTGTCAGGTGGTATCTCGAACGACAATTTTTTGGTCGTAGACGGCAGCGCTAAATATGTGGTCAGGGTCAATGGCGATGTGCCCGAACACGGCGTCTGGCGCAGCAACGACGCCGTATGTAACCGGGCTGCGGCCGCCGCAGGCGTTGCTCCGGCCGTTTATCATGCCGAGGCTGGTGCATTGGTCGTCGATTTCGTGGAGGGCCGTACCCTTACGGCCGACGATGTTAAAGCGCAATCGAATTTGACACGCATTCTGCCCCTTGTTCGGCGTACACACATAGATGCCTTTCGCCAGATCCGTGGGCCTGTTTGCGCGTTTTGGCCTTTTCGTGTTTGTCGGGACTATTTCTTGTTCCTCGACGAACGCGGCGGCCGAAAGGCCCCGGAATTGCCGCGTCTGCGCGAAATCAACGATCGCCTAGAGACCCTGGTCGGGCCGGTCGATATGGTCCTCGGCCACAACGACCTGCTCGCCGCCAACTTCATCGATGACGGCGATAGGATCTGGCTGGTGGACTGGGAGCATGCGGGGCTTTCCAGTCCCTTGTTTGATCTCGCAAATCTGTCTTCCAACAACGGTCTTTCAACGGCGCAGGAAACCTGGCTACTGGAGACCTACTTCGAAGCTCCGATGGGCGAGGAGCTATATCGGCGTTTCCAGGCCATGAAATGCGCTTCCCTTCTGCGGGAGGCCATGTGGAGCATGGTTTCCGAGCTGACTTCGAAACTGGACTTCGACTACGCCGCCTATACGGATGAATTCATGACTCGGTTCGAAGGGGAGTATGCTGCGCTCTAGTTTGCAAATGCTTGGCCAATTTGCCAGAATCTTCTATCTGCTCAAGGGCTTAGGAGATTGGCGAATGGTCCTGACGCGGCTCTCCCAAAAGACCGCCTGGATGGTGTAGGCGCAGGTGCAATTGATCATCGCTATCGTTGGCGGCGTCGCCCTGTTGTTGTGGGGCATCCGCATGGTGCGCACCGGCATTACCCGGTCCTATGGCGCCGAGTTTCGAAAATTACTGGCTCATTCCGTCAAGAACCGTCTGGTCGCATTTGCCGCCGGCTTTGGCGTTACGGCCGCAATTCAAAGCAGCACGGCAACAGGCCTGATCGTCGCCTCCTTTGCCGGACAAGGTCTGGTGGCCGGCGTGGCAGGGCTCGCCATCATGCTTGGCGCTGACCTGGGCACAACGATCGTGGTGCAGGTGTTGTCGTTCGACCTGGAATGGCTCTCGCCGCTCGCCATTGCCTTGGGCGTATTCGTCTTTCTCGCGTCCGAGAAGGGCCGGCGCCGCAGCTTGGCGCGCTCCGCCATCGGGCTGGGCCTGATCCTCCTTAGCCTGCGCCTGATTGTCGAAGGAACGGCGCCGTTGCGGGAGAGCGACGCCCTGCTGGTGTTGCTTGAGCCTTTGGCTCAGGATCCGATTCTTGCCTTGCTATTGGCGGCAGCGGTGACCTGGCTGGCCCATTCCTCGCTGGCGATTGTTCTGTTGATCATGTCGCTAGCGGCAGGTGGCCTTTTGGACATGGGATTGTCCCTTGCCCTTGTCTTGGGCGCTAATTTAGGTGGGGCGATGATCGCCGTTGGCGCGACGCTTCGATCCGCCCCTGCAGCCAGGCGCCTTCCCCTGGGCAATCTCATCATGCGCGCTATTGGCGTCTTTGCGGTGTTGCCCCTGTTGGCGTTCGTGGAACCCTATTTGGCGTTTATGGGATCGGGGCCGGAGCGAATGTTGGCCAATTTCCATACCGGCTTCAATTTTTGCCTCGCTCTGGTTTTTCTGCCCCTGTTGAACCTGATTGATGCTGCCGTCCGTCGCCTGCTTCCCGACAAGACTGGCAAGGATGATGATGGCGGCCCCCGCTATCTAGATCCCGGATCACTGGAAACGCCGCCCGTAGCGCTGGCCTGCGCCATGCGGGAAACCTTGGGGATGGGTGACGAAGTCAAGGCGATGCTAGGCAGCACTATAGAGGTTCTACAACGTGACGATGCTGCCCTTATCGAACAGATTGAGAAACGAGACGACGTGGTTGATCGCTTGCATGAAGCCATCAAACTTTATCTGACGAAGTTGGGTCAGGAAGAATTGGATGCCGAGGAAGGGGCACGCAATATCGAGATCCTCAGTTTCACCACGAATCTGGAGCATATCGGCGACATTATTGACAAGAATCTGATGGAACTGGCGCAGAAAAAGATCAAGGGGCGTCTGACATTCTCCAGTGAAGGGGCGGCGGAACTAACCGCGTTCCACGGTCGTGTTCTGGCCAACCTGGATCTGGCCATGAGCGTATTCATTTCCGACGATCTGGAGCTAGCGCGGCGTCTGTTGCGGGAGAAAACAGCAATTCGGGACCTGGAACAACAATACGTGGCGAACCACTATGCCCGCATTGGCGCCGGCCGGCCGGAGTCAATCGAATCCTCCTCCCTGCACCTCGATGCCCTAAGGGATCTGCGTCGCATCAATGGTCATCTGACATCTGTTGCTTATCCTATTCTCGACCGCGCCGGCGAACTGGCCGCCAGCCGCTTGATGGAAAGTAGGGACTGACATGCCATTCATCCCAACAAGCTGCTGCAAAGGCGGTCTAGTGCGCGGTGAACGGTCTTGAGCTGGGCGGCCTTCCCACCCCGCGCCAGGACCGTCATCGTCGGCGGCATGCCTGCGCGCGCCATGAGCCTTGCAAATCAGAACCGTGAACATGGGGCGCCTGATGACGGATATTGCGATGACGAGCGGCAAATTCGGTAACTGGAACTTTCCCACCTCCGTACGCTTCGGACCGGGTGTTGTCACGCAACTGCCCGCGGCCTGCAGGGAACTGGGCATGACCCGGCCACTCCTTGTGACCGATGAAGGCTTGGCGGCCCTGCCCATGGTCGGTGAAGCCATCGCGGCCAACGAAGCCGATGACCTGCCGACGGGTCTCTATTCAAACGTCCAGGGCAACCCCACATTGGCCAACGTGGAAGGCGGCGTCGCTGCCTATCGACAGGGTGGCCACGACGGCATCATCGCCTTTGGCGGCGGTTCCGCCCTGGATGCGGCCAAGACCGTGGCATTGATGGTGGCCCAGGACCGCCCGCTTTGGGATTTCGAGGATGTGGGAGACAACTGGATGCGGGTTCGGACTGACGGCCTGGCCCCCGTCGTTGCCGTGCCCACCACCGCCGGCACCGGTTCGGAAGTTGGACGCTCCAGCGTCATCACTAATGAGGAAATTAAGGTCAAGAAGATCATATTTCATCCCAGCATGCTTCCGGCCATCGTACTCGCGGACCCGGAACTCACCATTGGTCTGCCGCCCCAGATCACTGCGGCAACCGGCATCGATGCCTTCGTGCACTGTTTCGAGGCCTATTGCACCACTGCCTACCACCCCATGGCCGACGGTATCGCCCTTGAAGGCATGCGTCTGATTGCCCACGCCCTGCCCAGGGCCTATGACGACGGCGGCGATATCGCCGCGCGGTC
The DNA here is from genome assembly GCA_964344935.1 of uncultured Rhodospirillaceae bacterium. Lineage (GTDB taxonomy): Bacteria > Pseudomonadota > Alphaproteobacteria. The sequence continues at coordinate 642,833 of CAYFPL010000001.1, read as the reverse complement.
TGACATGCTTGCCGCGGCTGCCATGGGCGCGACGGCATTTCAGAAAGGCCTCGGCGGCGTTCACGCCCTGGCCCATCCCATCGGCGCCCATTTCGATGTCCATCACGGCCTGGCGAATGCCATCTTCTTGCCCTACGTGATGGCTGCCAACAGGGCGGCCATAGCGGACAAGATACCGCCCCTGGTGCGGCTGTTGGATCTGCCAGGGGGCGATTTCGATGCACTATTGGATTGGGTTCTTCGGTTCCGTGAACGCCTGGGCATTCCCCATACCCTGTCAGAGATCGGCCTTGGGGAAGAGCTGGCGGAACAGATGGGCGCCTTGGCCCATGCTGATCCTGTCTCCGGCGGCAATCCAATACGGCTGTCGGTCGAGGACTATGTAGAGGTTTTCAGGAACGCTGTGACGGGACGGTTCGCGTGAGGGGCGACGGAGTTGTTGTGGTCTGGAAAACCTAGGTTCAATATGACCCGATTGAGTCAGGTCATGGGGAGCGGTCAATGAAATCCCAAGCGCGCGTGGTTGTAGTGGGCGGTGGAGTCGTCGGTGTGGCGACGCTGTACCAATTGGCCAAGATGGGTTGGAGCGATGTAGTTCTTCTGGAACGGAATGAGTTGACCTCGGGCTCCACCTGGCACGCGGCCGGCCTCTTGCCGTTGTTCAATATGAGCTACTCGGTAGGCCAGATCCACAAGCATTCCGTTAATCTTTATCAGGGGTTGGAGGCGGAAACCGGGCAGGCGGTGGGCTTCAGGCAGGTCAGCAACATCCGCCTGGCCATGAACCAGGACCGCATGGACGAATATCACCAATATGCCGGTGTCGCCGCGACCATCGGGGTGGAGGTGAATTTTCTGACACCGGAACAGGTGGGTGAAATTTGGCCGTTATGCAACATCGACGGCCTGGTTGGTGCGATCCAGCATCCCGCGGACGGTTATATCCAACCCGCCGATCTAACCCAGGCCATGGCCACCGGTGCCCGTAACCTCGGCGCCGAGATCAACCGCCAAGTTACCGTGCAGGCATTCGAGCAGAAGGCCAACGGCGAATGGCTGGTCAAGACCGACAAGGGCGATATCACCTGCGAACACGTGGTCTCGGCCACCGGCAACTATGCCCGGCGCACCGGCGCTATGGTCGGCCTGGATGTCCCTGTGATACCGGTGGAGCATCAATATATCGTCACCGAGCCGCACCCCGAGATTGTCAAACGGCATTCCGACGGGTTGCCGGAAATGGGAGTGCTGCGGGAATCCGACGGCTCCTGGTATCTGCGCGAGGAAGCCGGTGGCCTGATCCTTGGCCCCTATGAACAGGGTGCGCCGATCTGTTATCCAGACGGCCCGGCCGACGGCGCGGAATACGAACTGTTTCCCGAAGACCTGGACCGGCTCGCCCCTCATATCGAGGCGGCCATCAACCGCGTGCCGGCCTTTGGCGAGGTTGGTGTTAAGCAGGTCTATAACGGCGCCATCGCCTACACACCCGATGGCAGCCCCATTATCGGCCCAGCCTGGGGTCTAAGGAATTTCTGGCTGAACGAGGGCCATAGCTTCGGCGTCACCGCCGCCGGTGGGGCTGGCTGGCAACTGGCCCATTGGATGATCGAGGGCGAGCCGACCATCGATATGCTGGGCGTGGATCCCCGCCGCTTCGGCGACTACGCCAATGCTGGCTATCTGAAAGTGAAGAACGAGGAGGCCTACGCCAACGTCTTTACCATCCATTATCCGGACGAAGAGCGCCCCGCGGGCCGGCCCCTGCGTCAGGCGCCCTGTTACGACCGCATGAAGGATCTGGGCGCCGTTTTCGGGCAAAAGGCCGGATGGGAACGGCCGAACTGGTTCGCCCCCGAAGGCACGGCGCAGGAAGACGATTGGTCCTTCCGCCGTTCCGCCTGGTTCGATCATGTGGGCAATGAATGCCGCAACGTGGCTGAGAATGTGGGTCTTTTGGACATGACCGCCTTTGCCAAATGCCGCATTTCCGGCCCCGGTGCAGAGGCCTTTCTGGACGGCCTGATCGCCAACCGGCTGCCCAAGGCCATCGGCCGCATCAACCTGTGCCACGCCTTGAACAGCACCGGCGGCGTGCATAGCGAGTTCACCATTCTGCGGGAGGCCGCCGACAGCTTCTATCTAGTCTCCGCCGGCGTCTACCAGCGCCTGGATCACGATTGGCTGTGGCGCCATATGCCCGATGACGGCAGCGTCGAAATGGTCAATCTGACCAACGCCAAGGGCGTCCTGGTGGTGGCCGGCCCGAAATCCCGCGCCCTGATGCAGCGCGTCTCCAATGCCAATTTCGAGAACAATGCCCATCCCTGGCTGTCGTCTCGAGATATCATCGTCGGCCAGGCGCCGACGGCGGCCATGCGGGTCAATTACGTTGGGGAACTGGGTTGGGAACTACACCACGACATCGAATACCAGAACCATATCTTCGATGCTCTGATGGCGGCGGGCGACGACCTGGGTCTGAAACCCTTTGGCATCCGTGCCATGGACAGCCTGCGCTATGAGAAATCCTACCGCATGGTAGGCACGGAAATTTCCATCGAATATGCGGCCTATGAATCCGGCCTGGACCGTTTCGTTCATCCCGACAAGGGCGATTTCAAGGGCCGTGATGCCCTGCTGGCCTGGCAGGATCGCGGCTTCGCCAACAGCTTCGTGACGCTGGAAGTGCATGACGTCGCGGATGCCGATGCCCTGGGCAACAACCCCATTTATCACGATGGCGAACTGGTCGGTCGGGCCACGGGCGGCAACTACGGCTTCCGAATTGAGAAATCCCTCGCCCTGGCCATGGTGCGCCCTGATCTGGCAGAAATCGGCACGGAACTGCAGATGGATATCCTGGGCACGGCGCACAAGGTGACGGTCATTCCCGAAGGTCCATACGATCCTGACAACGCGCGCCTGCGGGCCTAATCCGCCAATCTCGGACGGTGATGGCACATGAGCAACAAAGGCGCGGCCCTGTCATATGACTACATCATTGTCGGGGCCGGTTCGGCCGGATGTGTCCTGGCCAACCGGCTGAGCGAGGATCCGAACATCAAGGTCCTGCTGCTGGAGTTCGGCGGCCATGACCGCAGCCCGTTCATCCAGATGCCTACGGCCCTATCGATCCCCATGAACCAGTCCCGCTACAATTGGGGTTTCGAAAGCCAGCCCGAGCCCCATATGGACGGCCGGCGGCTCAACTGCCCCCGGGGCAAGGTGTTGGGCGGCTCCTCCTCCATTAACGGCATGGTCTATGTGCGTGGCCACGCCTGCGACTTCGACGAATGGGCGGATTTGGGCGCGGCCGGCTGGGCCTACCAGGATTGTCTGCCCTACTTCCGAAAGGCGGAAACCTGTGCCTATGGCGCTGATGAATACCGGGGCAGCGACGGCCCGTTGCATACCTGCAACGGCAACGGCATGGCAAATCCGCTCTACCGGGCCTTCATAGAAGCCGGGCAGCAGGCCGGCTATCCACTGACGGCGGACTATAATGGCCGGCAACAGGAAGGTTTCTGCCGTATGGACATGACGGTCAGAAATGGCGTGCGCTGGAGCGCCGCCAACGCCTATCTGAAGCCGATCCGCAATCGCGCGAACCTCAGCGTCCAAACGGGCGCGCTTTGCCACCGGATCGTGATGGAGGGCGGGCGGGCGATAGGGGTCGAATTTAGCAAAGGCGAAACTACGACGACGGCACGGGCTTCCGGCGAGGTGATCCTGGCTGCCGGGTCTATCGGTTCACCGCATCTGTTGCAACTCTCCGGCATCGGCCCGGCGGAGGTTCTGGCCGGCGCAGGCATCCCCCTGCTTCACGAACTGCCCGGCGTCGGCGCCAACCTGCAGGACCATCTGGAGGTCTATTTCCAGTTCAGATGCCACCAGCCCATCACACTGAATGGCCGTTTGAGCCCTTTGGCCAAGTTCCTGATCGGGGCGCGGTGGTTCCTGACCAAGGGCGGTCTGGGCGGCACCAATCATTTCGAATCCTGTGCCTTCATCCGTAGCCGGGCGGGGATGAAATGGCCCGATGTCCAGTTTCATTTCCTGCCCGCGGCCATGCGTTATGACGGCCGGGCTGCGTTTTCGGGCCATGGCTTCCAGGTCCATGTGGGCCCCAATAAACCGCAGGCGCGGGGCCACATTGCCGCCATGTCCGCCGATCCGCGGCAGCCGCCGGCGATCCATTTCAACTATCTCGACAACGAGGCGGATCGGGACGGCTTTCGCCGCTGCGTTCGGCTAACGCGGGAGATCATCGGCCAGCCAGCTTTCGATGCCTATCGGGGCGGCGAGATCCAGCCGGGCATGGAAGTGCAAAGCGATGAAGAGATCGACGCCTGGGTGCGCGCCAATGCCGAGAGTGCCTATCATCCCTCCTGCACCTGCAAAATCGGTGCGGATGACGACGAAATGGCGGTGCTGGACCCCGAATGTCGGGTGCGGGGGCTGGAGGGTTTGCGGGTGGTGGATTCTTCCATCTTCCCATCCATTCCCAACGGCAACCTGAACGCACCGACGGTCATGGTGGCGGAAAAGGCGGCCGACCTGATCTTGGGGCAGAGGCCCCTGCCGCCCTCCAACGCCGAAGTCTTCATCGATCCGGAATGGCAAACCCGGCAGCGTCCGGGACAGCCTGTGCGCGAGGTGGCATGAGCATTCGCGGGATCCTGTTCGACAAGGACGGCACCCTTTTGGACTTCAACCGCACCTGGGTGCCGGTCTATCGCATCGCTGCCCGCATTGTTTCCGCCGGTGACGCCGATTTGGCGACGACCTTGCTGGCGGCAGGCGGCCAGGACGACATGGTGGGTACCGTGGCGCCCGGATCGCCCCTGGCCGCGGGCACGGCGGCAGAGGTTGCGGCTCTCTGGGCGCCGCTCGCCCCGGCCCATGGTTTTGCAGATTTGGCGGCGGCACTGGATGAAATATTTCTCCGCGAAAGCGCCAAGTCGGCGGCCGCCGTGCCGGGCTTGGTAGATACTCTGTGCCGGTTGCAGGGCAGGGGCCTAGCCCTCGGGCTCGCCACCTCTGACAGCGAAGCAGGGGCACGGGCCACATTGGCGCCATTGGGGGTGCTTGAGCAGTTTTCGTTCATCGCTGGTTATGACAGCGGGTTCGGCTGCAAGCCGGACGCGGGCATGGTGCTGGGGTTTTGCAGCGCCGCTAGCCTTGACCCGGGCGAGGTGCTTGTGGTGGGCGACAACCGCCACGATCTCGACATGGCCCGGGCCGCGGGCGCCGGCCTTGCCGTGGGCGTTCTCACCGGTACCTCCGCCGCCGCCGACCTCGCGCCCTTCGCCGATCATGTTGTGGACAGCATCGCCGATATTGATGGTTTGCTTTGATCAGACCGGTCGGTTGAAAGACCAGGCCAGTGACGTTATCTATGCCATTGCCGTGCGGATGGGTGGCCGAGTGGTTGAAGGCACTGGTCTTGAAAACCAGCAGGCGTGAAAGCGTCTCGTGGGTTCGAATCCCACCCCATCCGCCACACTGCTAACGTATCTAATTCACCTTGACGAGTAGGGATCGGTCAAGAACGTAGCAGTCATAGCGGTAGCCGGAGATGCCAGCCCGCGCCGTTGAAGAACCCTGTTGCTGATCGCAGAACACCGCATTTGCTCCAAGCCGCACCGGGTCGCGAAGGCTCAATGCGTAGCAGCCGTAGCGGCGACCTGAGAGGCCGTTTTCGGTGGTCGTCAGGCCGCCTGGCGTGTCGCAATGAATTGTAAGGTTTCCGATGCGGCCGCCGCGGATCTCCCGCAGGGCGAAGCATTTGTATTGCCGGCCGGATCGACCATCACGGGTGCTGACGATCCCGCCCCGGTCCTCGCAAAAAATGGTGTCGGCATTTTCCTTCGTGTCGGCAAGCGAGGTGCCGGCGCCAGCTAATGTTTGTGCCGTCAGAAGGAATGCCAAAAAAATGCCATGAGCCGGAATTGCGGCGGGGTCCGCTGTCATCGATTTCTCCACCGTCCCGTTTTTGAATGTCCGCGCCGGACATTCGGTTCAGGATTTTGGCGCCTTGCGTGCCCCCGACTTGTACGCGGTCAGCTGGCGTATTTTTGGTGTGCCGTCCTTATAGGATACCACATAAACATAATGACCGACTTTGGCGGAATAAAAGTAGGCCGCTTCCAGCACGCCGTTCCTGCTGCATTCGATGCGGTGGGTCTTGGCCTTTCCCGCCTTGACCTTGATCTCCTGTACGCCCTTGATTTCACAGGACCAGCGCGTGGACCAGCGCGCGGGCGGCCTGTCAGACTGGCCCTCAACCATGAAATCGATGCGTTTGCCGACAGCGGGCGGCAGCAGTGAGCCGTGGACGGCATTTAGAGCCCGGCGTCCAACCCGCTTCGCATCGTTCCAGAGTATGGCCGGTAGGCCAGGTTCGTACGGCGTTACCCGCCTGCCGCCACTGTCGCTGCGCCAAACGATCTCCGCCGCACTGATTTCGACAACAGTCCAGGTTTCATTGGGATTGTCATAGGTGAAGCTGTCGCCTGGATGGAGTGAACGGGCACCGGGTTCTTTGGTCGGTTGGCTGACTGCCGGCAACGCAATTTTTCCCTGCTCGATCAGGCGGTCGCCCTCTAACGCGGAACGCGGATTTAGGTCAGGTGCCTGCAACAACGTTTGGCAACCAAGCAGCAAAAGAGACGATGCCGCTACAATCGTCAGGCATGTCGTCCGACGTCGATGGTTCGTCATGATCCGCCCCTTTACCACGCTGGCGGCCACCTGGCCGCTGTTGTGGCGTGTTGACGCAATTTTACTTGGCAAAGCTTTCGGCAAAAATGCGGGCTTCGACCAGGAACATGCCCGCATTCCATGCCGCCGCGTGTCCCTGCGTGTCGTCCAGGAAACTGACCGTCATCGAAAGCCCGACCTGCTTGCTGCCGTCGGCATTTTCGGAGATGAAGGCCTTGGAACGCATGCGACTGTTGATGTGGTTCCATTCGTTAACCTGTTTCATCGTCAGGCCGCGCAAGTCACCGAAATCAGCGTAGTAGGTAATATCCTCGCATTCAGAGCCCGTGCAATCGGCGAAAAACACAGCGATATCCTGTACACCGGGAACCTTGAGCCTAAACATTAGATGCGGACGCCCGTCAGCATCCTTGTGCTGGTTTACTTCGTGGCCCAGGTTCTTCAGCGCAGCTACAAGCGTCTCGGCTTTCATACCAAGTTTCGGGTCATGAGCCTGTGCGGCAAATGACGCGATGGAAAGAGCGGCAGTAAGTAATCCGCAAACCAAAAATCTGATCATCTTGTCCTCTCCCTATTTACTCGGTTCATTTGTAATCTCCAAACTCATACCTCAACTTCACCCAATACAACGCATTAACAAGGTAATGGCGATGGCGGGCACGAATGGCCATTGCCGCCACTACTTTTCTTTGCTTTGTGGTGGGCGAAGGCACCACTGCTTTTTCCGACATTGGATAACGCGCCGCCCAGCCCGCTTTTGGCGCCCTGGAAAAGACTGCCCAGCGCGCCCAGGCCGCTGCTGGCGAAGAGCTCACCGCTGCCATTTCCCGCCTCAACGATGTTACGCAGCATTGCCGGGCCTGCAGATCTTAACGCATCCATTGCGTCTTCGATCTCGTCATCCCGGCTTTCGATGCAACCGCCAATAGCTCCAGAGCAATCATCATCACTGCCAATGCCCATAGGTTTGAATTGGGACACGGGATTGATCACCCCTGTTTGCATTAATTTCTTACTTGTTTTCAATGCGTCCTCGTTCAGCGGCGAACCGTGAGAGGTGGAAAACAGCAACACTTCCTGTATCGCCGCCGTGACCAAGGACCCATCGGCATCGGCCCGGGGTGTAGTCGACAGTTTGGTGATTTGCTTGAAGGCGGCTTTCTGCGTGGTGTCGTCCAGCTTATCTTCACTGGCCATCTTGGTCAGTTCCTTGAAGGCCGATTTGATGACCGCGCCCGTGGTATCCGAAGGTTTCATATCGGCGATGTCACCAAGTGCCGTGATCGCACCGCCGACCCCGGCCCGGGCCGCCGCCGTCAGTTTGTCGATGGCCCCCTTGTCACCGTCGAGGGCACGCTTTTTCAGTTCGCCGACGGCATCGGTTACCAACCTACCCGCGCCTGATGTAAGATCGAGCAGGCGGTCGTCGTCCAACTCCGCGAAATAGGACTGCAACAGATCGCCTCCATCGTCGGTTTCGATACCGGCTATTTTCTCCAGTTCCGTTAGTGCGGCCTTGCTGGCTGCTTCGGCGTCCCCGACCAGCTCTTTGATCAGTTCGAGCAGTGCGGCCAGTTGCTTGGCCTCATTGTTGCAGCCGATGCCCACATTGCCGATGGCGACGCAATTGTCGCCGATGACGAGCTCGGATAGGCAGACCGCGCCGACACAGGCATCGGCGGTGGCGACGACGCCGCCGACGATGACGTTTACGTCATGGCCCTTCGACGCCTTGACATTGCCGATCAGGATTCCCGATGTCGCGTCTAGGGCCGCCGCCACGTTGCTGGAAAGCAGGCCGGTGGCAATCTTGATATCCGAGCGGCCGCTGTCTTGCTTAAAGATATTGCCGACCAGGATTTGTGAGGTCGCGCCCTTGGCGCCGACGACGCTGTTGTTGATCGCGCCGATGGCGATGTCGATCGTGGCGCCGCCGTGCACTCCGGAGGATACGTTGCCGACCTGCACGGTTGCCTCGCTGTCCGCAGCCAAATTGGAATTGACGACCGCCCCGATGGCCACATTTTCGTTAATGTTGGAGCCGTCTTCGATGTCACCGATCTGTGTGATGGTTGTGGCGCCGACGCCGGTTGCGATGGTCGCGACTGTGCCGACGACGATGGTCTGCTCAACATCGCTGCTGTTCCGTACACGCCCAATTACCGTTTCCGCATCGGCATCCACGCCGGTGGCGGTTGAGGCGACGGCCTGGGTGGTCACTGATTGGGTGACATCGCCATATTCTTCCATGAAGACGGGGACTTCCCGCAGCGGGATCCCGAGTTTCGCGGCGATCATGCGTAGCTGCTTCATCGCCTCGCCCTTGTCCGGGCTATTGAACATCTTCAACAGCCGGTTCATGTCTATGATGCCTTCGTTTGAAGAACCGTAAATTTGCTGCATCAGGGGCCTTGTGAACTCCCGCATATTGTCGGCCAGTTCACGGGCCTTGGGCTCAGAAAGTTGCAGGCTCTTGTTGTCGGCCAGCGGAATGCCGAGGCGGCGGAGCTGAATACGAAGGCTGTAGACGTCGTAGCTGTGCAGCTGTTCCACGTGCTCCAGAATTTCCAGATCCGCGTTGAATTCATCTGTGTCGTCGAAAATGTTCGCCAGGTCGGCGACTTGCATCAAGCCGTTGCCGGACTTGCCGCCGTTGAACATCTCGACCATGCTTCTCAGGTTGTTGTCCTTGACGATCCTGGCCCGCGACAGCGAGGGCTGCTGGATCGGCAGCAGGGACAGGGGCAGCCTGTGAAGGGAATCTCGGTCGGCCGAGTCTGTCATTTCAACACTGGTCATAGGAATAGGCCTTAACCAACTTCGTCCAGAAATGAATTCGGGGCACTCCATAGAACGCCAATTATTCACTGAGGTTACCTGATCATTGTTAATGGGGGGTGACCAAACGTGTTTAAGAAATTTGGTTAATTTCAATTGATTATGATCCGCAATCCAGAGAGCTTTGTCCCAAAGCTGGGCCTTTGAGCGCCTTGCCAAGCGGCGTCCTTGTTCCTACCATTTGGGCCGGACAATACATGGGGAGAGCAAAATGAGCGTGGAAGCTTCCGTAGCCGCCGATGACAGCGGTGTCGTTCTGGCCAAAGCGGACGATCCGGTGATGGTGCCGGGCCGGCGCAGTTTCTTGCAATACCGCGAACTTGGCGTCACGGCCGCCAGTCAGGGCAAGATCAGGGCCCAGATCACTTCGGCCAGCCAGGGTTTGTCAGAGCCCACGGGCTGGCATGTGCACCTCTGCGATGGACAGCTTGTCTACATGCTTAGCGGCTGGGTCGATCTGGAATTTGCCGGCGGCCGCGTGGAGCGGGTCGAGGCTGGCGATTCCCTCTATATCCCCGGCGGCACGCCTCACAATGAAATCGCAACCTCCGACGCGTTCGAATTGCTTGAGGTTTCCATTCCCGCCGACATGGGCACGGAAGTCTGCGAGGCGCCGGACTAGGCTCGCAGCAAGAGTTCCGGGCGGTTGATGAAAATTGGTTTCGGCATTCCAAACAACCAGGGCGTTGAGGACCCGAACGAACTTGTCGCCCTGGCGGTGACGGCTGAAGACCTGGGTTTCGACAGCGTCTGGGTGCGCGAGCATCTCTTCCATGCCTCTTATGTGGCGGAACGGCTTGGCGATCGGCCCTATCACGATGCCTTGACGATCCTGACCGCGATCGCGTGCGCTACCGAAACCGTCCGCCTCGGCACCTCCGTCCTCGTACTGCCGTGGCATGAACCGGCGCGTCTGGGCAAGATGATCGCCACCCTTGATCAACTTTCCGGCGGCCGGGTGGACCTTGGCGTTGGCGTGGCGGTGACCCGGGATGAGTTCGAAAACTTGGGCGTTGATTTCTCCACGAGGGGGCGGCGGACGGACGAAATTCTTGCCGCATTGCGGGCGCTTTGGACCCAGGATACGCCGGAATTCTCTGGTGCGTTCTACAGTTTCAACGGCCTGAAATTCTCGCCCAAGCCACGGCAGGAACCCTATCCGCCGATCCTGATCGGCGGTGCCTCCGCAGCCGCGCGGGCCCGGGTCGTCAGTTTCGGCGACGGCTGGCATGCCCTGCGGCAATCGCCGGCGCAGTTCGCCGAAGGCCGGGTCGACATATTGCGGGGGGCAGAGGCGGCGGGCCGAGACCCGGGTTCGCTGCATTTCTCCATCGCCCTGCCCCTGCGTTTTTCCGACAAGGCGCCAGGCGCTGCCGTCGGGGACCGCACCGCCTTGACAGGATCGGATGACGACATTGTCGCCACGATCGGCGCCTATCAGGCGGCTGGCGTCGACGAAATCGTCATTGGTGTCAGCAGCGCTGACATGACGGAGAATACAGACGCCATGGAACGGTTCATCCAGGCGGTCGTCCCGGTGCTTTAGGCCGAAGATTCATCCGTTGTAAAAGACCCGGCCGCTGTTGCGCAGCCACAGCCGGATCAGGTGGCGTTTGCGCTCTGGCTCGGGCCAGTCGGTGAAGGCGGTGCGGGCATGGCCGATGGTGCGGTTGTTGACGATCTGGATCTGGCCCGGCTGGAAATGGAATTCCTTCATCATCTCCGGCGCCGTCATGGCCGTCTCCAAGGCCGCCAGGGCATCGGCAGATGCTTCGTCCATTGCCTGGCCTTCCAATTCATAGCCCTGGATCACCATGCGTTTCGACAGCCGGCCCAATAGATGTTGGCCGTCCCAGGCGAACAGCGGGTGGCGCACAACCATGTCATCGTTGGGGGCGTGCTCCCGCTGCCGGTCGAAGGTGTAGTCCTGGTAAAGCCGCAGCAACAGATCAGGGCATTCGGCGCGGAGGCGGTTGTGCACGGCGTGGAAGCTTACCAATTGGCTGACGCCGCCCTGCTTGGCGGTCTGACGGCACAGCAGGGTCACATAATCGGGGGGACATAAATTATAGCTGTTGTCGGTGTGCAAATTCTGTCCGGCGGCGGTGATATCAGGGCGCACGCCGTTGCCAGGCTGTTTCCCTGTATCGCGCACATCGTAAAGCATTTTGCCGTCCCAGCTTTGCGCCACCGGACGGGCCAGGAGCGAGGCCAACAGCCAATAAAGCTTGACCGCCATATCGCCTTCGAAGTCTTCCAGAGGCAGCCGGTCGATAATGGCGAAACCGATGCCGTCCTCCAGTTGTATGGCCACACGCTCCATGAGGCGGCGGCAACGGGGCAAATCGAAATCATCCGCGCGCAGTGAGAGGACCGGTAGCGGATTGGCGGCCAAGTCCGCCGCCAGGCTCCGCAATTCCTCCAAACAGCCTTGATCCAGCCCAACCAGACCCGCGTCATCGTCAAGATCCGATGCGGTCCAGGCCAGGGGACGGGGAATGTCATGGTCCAATATTGTCAGCATGATGGTGGCAATTTAGCCCGTTGGGCACAAATCCGATAGACCGGTTTGCCGATGGGGTATAATGGCGCCATGGCACATACTTCCATGAAACAGATACAGGGCAGTTTCGAGCGCGCCCTGGCAGAGGCGGAGCAGGCGACATGGGTGCCCGCCCCCATCGCCCGGCCCGAGAAGGGTGAGGGCGGGGTCGCCTTCGAGCTGATTTCTGAATACCAGCCGGCCGGCGATCAGCCCCAGGCGATCGCCGATTTGACCGCAGGGGTCGAATCCGGCGAGCGGGACCAGGTGCTGCTCGGTGTTACCGGTTCCGGCAAGACCTATACCATGGCCCAGGTCATCCAGCGCACCCAGAAGCCGACCCTTGTGCTGGCGCCGAACAAGACATTGGCGGCGCAGCTTTATGGCGAGATGAAGGGCTTTTTTCCCAACAACGCGGTGGAGTATTTCGTCTCCTACTACGACTACTACCAGCCGGAAGCCTATGTGCCCCGAACCGATACCTATATCGAGAAAGAGGCACACATAAACCAACAGATCGACCGCATGCGCCATGCCGCCACCCGGGCGCTCTTGGAGCGGGACGACGTGGTTATCGTTGCCTCCGTCTCGTGCATCTATGGTATCGGCTCGGTCGAGACCTATTCCAAGATGACCATGGACCTGCAGGTGGGCGCGACAGTGGATCGCAACGCCATACTCAAGGGCTTCGTTGATCTGCAATACCGCCGCAACGACAACTTCTTCGGACGCGGTACATTCAGGGTCCGTGGCGACTCGGTGGAGTTGTGGCCCGCTCATCTAGAGGATAGGGCCTGGCGTTTTGGCCTGTTCGGCGACGAACTGGAGGAGATCGTCGAATTCGATCCCCTGACCGGCCAGCGTACGGACAGCCTGAAAAAGACCCGCATCTACGCCAACAGCCATTACGTTACGCCGCGTCCCACCCTGCAGCAGGCCATGAAAGGCATCAAGGCAGAGCTGGTCGAACGTTTGGAGTTTCTGCGTCAGGCCGGCATGCTGCTGGAGGCCGAGCGTCTGGAACAGCGCATCATGCTGGATTTGGAGATGATGGATGCGGCCGGCTTTTGCCCAGGCATCGAGAACTACTCCCGCTATTTGACTGGCCGTAATCCGGGGGAACCACCGCCGACCCTGTTCGAATACCTGCCCGAGGATGCCCTTATCATTCTTGATGAAAGCCATGTCACTGTGCCGCAGTTGGGCGGCATGTTCCGTGGCGACTACCGGCGCAAGTGGACGTTATCGGAATTCGGCTTCCGTCTACCCTCTTGCGTCGACAACCGGCCCCTGAAGTTTTCCGAATGGGAGGTGATGCGGCCGCAGAGCATTTTCGTTTCGGCCACGCCGGGTAGCTGGGAGATGGAGCGTTCCGGGGGCGTTTTCACGGAACAGGTGATCCGTCCGACGGGTTTGATTGATCCGGTATGTATTATCCGACCCGTGGAGCATCAGGTGGATGATCTTATTGCCGAATGCCGGGATGTCACCGCCGCCGCAGGGCGCGTTTTGGTCACAACCCTGACCAAACGTATGGCCGAGGATTTGACCGAGTATATGCACGAGGCGGGCTTAAAAGTACGCTACATGCATTCTGACATCGATACCCTGGAACGGATCGAGATCATCCGCGATCTGCGCCTGGGGGTGTTCGACATCCTTGTCGGCATCAATTTGCTGCGCGAAGGGCTGGATATCCCCGAATGCGCGTTGGTGGCAATCCTTGATGCGGACAAGGAGGGTTTTCTGCGTTCTACCACGTCGTTGATCCAGACTATCGGCAGGGCCGCCCGCAATGTAGATGGCCGCGTCATCCTTTATGCCGACAGCAAGACCGAAAGCCTGTCCCAGGCGTTGGGCGAAACCGAACGCCGGCGGGAAAAACAGGTGGCCTACAACGAGGCACACGGCATTACGCCGGAATCCGTGAAAAAGAACATCGCGGATATCCTGGCGTCGGTCTACGAAGGTGATCACGTCACCGTGGATACAGGCGATGACGAGCGCAACAACCTTATCGGCCACAACCTCAAGAACTACATGGAGGATCTGGAGAAGCGCATGCGCGCTGCCGCCGCAGATCTTGAGTTCGAGGAGGCGGCCCGTCTGCGCGACGAATTGCGCCGCCTCGAACAGATGGAACTGGAAGGTTTGACGGGGGAGGGCGGCAAGACCCCCGATACGGCTGGCGGCCGTTCCCTGGATGGCACCGCAGCTTCCGTCAAGCAAACCCGGCGCAAGCGTGGCGAAGGCTATACGCCCAAGCCAGTGGCGACGGAAATCACGCCGGAGATGCTTGACGCGGCACGGGGGCCCAAGGGCCGTTCATCAGCTGGTCGCGCAGGTTCCCGGCCGACCAAGTTCCGCAAACGGCGCAACTAGTTCTGCTCGTAAACTCATTCAACGGGGCTGTTCGTGCAGCAGCATGGCGGGACCGTGCAATTATCGCCGCGGGCCTTTGTCTTTAGCCGACTTTTCGCAGTTGCATCATCGCCGGAGGCCGATCCGCTAGGCCGAGGCTGTTATCGGGCACACCGGCACCGATATCCACGAACTGAAAGCCTTCCGGCATGGCGATCCTGTCCGGTTGATCGACCTCACCTTCCAGGTGCGTGTTCTCAAGCGCGACAGAGATGCCGAATAGCTGAGGCGGCGCATTTGGGTCATCAGGCCAGACGGGAAATGACAGCACTTCCGAGGGAACCATGCGTCCCGTCTTGTAGGCGACCGGAAACTGAAAATGCGATCCCGCCGGATGTTCGACCAGGGCACAGGTTCGTTTGGCTCGTGGGCCCCTTTGTTCCGGGGTGGTGAAGTCGAAATAGTTCAGACCCGACAACTCGACCCCCATCGCCTGGCAAAGGGCCGTTCCGGCAAGGCGAAAAATGGCTTCGTCGGGGGAGCGGACTTCGACGACCGATATCAGGTGCAGCAAGTTCGAGATGTCTTCTATGCGTACCGAAGACCGCCTGGGGACGAGCTCGGCGCCGCGCCAGTTGTCCCAGGCGCAAGCGAATTCACGGCATTCACGGCTGCAGATGTCGTCCAGCAACTGCATTGGGCGCTTCCCCTCGTGTACTTACCCAATTTTCCTTGTAACATTCAGGTATTAAGAAATTGTTCGCCATAACGGAGGTGGTTATGGAGATTACGCCCCTGGGTTTGGATCATGTGGTGCTCCGGGTGAGCGACTTGGATCGGGCGATCGCATTCTATTGCGATGTCCTAGGATGCCATATGGATCGGCGCCGGGACGATCTGGGCCTCTATCATTTGCGCGCCGGCGCCGCGCAGATCGATCTGGTTACTTTGGCCGGACCTTTGGGAGAAAAGGGCGGACCTGCCGCCGGGCCAGAGGGCCGCAACATGGATCACTTCTGCCTCAGGATCGAACCGTTCGACGGTCCGGCCCTTGTGGAATACCTGCGCGGCCAAGGTCTGCAACCCAGCGAGATTTCGCAGCGATATGGCGCCGAGGGCGATGGTCCGTCGCTCTATGTCCAGGATCCGGACGGCAACACCGTCGAGATCAAAGGACCGTCCGCCAAATAGAGTTTCATTCAGGAGGAAACAAAAAAATGAAAATCGGTACGGATGTAAGCGTTCTGGCCGAACCTGACCGCTCCGATGCGGCGGTATTGGCGGAGCATCTGGCATTGGGCGATCTGGCGGAGCCTTTGGGTTTCGACAGCCTGTTTGGTCTGGAACATCATTTTACCGGCTATTCCATGTCGCCGTCGCCGTTGCAGATGCTGTCCTATTTCGCGGGCAGGACCAAGCGTATCACCTTGGGCACCTGCGTCATCGTGCTGCCCTGGCAGGACCCAATCCGGGTGGCGGAGCAGATCGCCTATCTGGACCTGCTCTGTGGCGGGCGCTGCCTATTCGGCTTCGGACGCGGGGCGGCTTCCGTGGAATACGAAGGCTTCCGTGTGCCCATGGAAGAGGCCCGACCCCGATTTGCCGAGGCCGCGCAACTGGTAACCAAGGCGCTGCGCGAGGAGGTCTTCGAATGGGATGGTGAATTCTATCAAATTCCGCGCATGTCCATCCGGCCCCGTCCCATGTCCAACCCGGAACGGCGCTTTTATGCCTCCTCTGTCAGTCCGGAATCCGCCGAAATCATGGCTAAGCTCGGCTTCGGCATGATGGTCATCATGCAGAACGAATGGGTCAAGGCGGCCAAGGATATCGACAGCTTTCGCGAAATCGCCAAATCTGTGGGGCACAATCCGAAACCGCCCCTGATCCTGACGAACGTCTCTGTCGCCGAAAACCGGGACGAGGCCGTTGAGCGCGGTTTGCAATATCTGGGCGCCAAGTGGGATTCTATCGACAACCACTACCACTTCTCGGATGGCCACCTGGCCAACGTGAAGGGGTATGAATCCTACGGCAAAATGGCCAAGACCTACTCGAAAATGAAGGATCCGGTGGCCCGTCAGAAAATGACCGAGTTCTATGTCGGCATTCAGATCGTTGGTACGCCGGACGACTGCATTCAGCAGATTGCCGAATTGCGGCGCCTGACCGGGACCGACCATATCGTGTGTGATTTTTCCTATGGCGGCATGCCCCATGAAGAGGGGGAATTGAACATGCGCATGTTTGCCACGGAAGTTATGCCTACGTTGCAGCGCGATGCGGCCTTCAAGGGTCCAATCGAACTGCCGGAGCTGGAAGGCCAGCAGGCTGACGACATCTTCGCACCGGCTTGACGTCGGTCAACTGCGATCGTCGGCGATCTAGGACGATCAAACGGCGGGAACTGGGCCGGGGCCGCGCCTACCCGAACAGTTCCAGGCCGAGCCATTTGGCGGATTGGGCGTAATATTCCTCGTCATCCTTGACCGAGACGATGCGCACATACTCTTCGTCGCTCAAGTTATTGCGTGCGGCGAGCAGAAGTTGCGCATCGCCGCCCGACAGATAGCGCAATTTTGGATCGTCGGTGGTGATGGCATGTTCGATCACTTCCGCCACGGCCTCGGCCGGCGTCGGCGCGAATTTTACGATTTGCTGGGCCAGAATATTCATGTGCCGTTTCGTGTGCATGTAATAGGGCGAATCCGGTCCGGGCGTTGGCTGGGACTTCGCCGTATTTTCGAAGATCGGTGTTGCGATAAAGCCCGGTTCGATGATGGCGACCCGGATGTCAAAGGCGGCAAGCTGTGTGGCGAGGGATTCAGAGAACGCCTCCAGGGCGTATTTCGAGGAAGCATAAAAGGTGTTAATGGGTGAGACATAGCGCCCGGCGATAGACGACATATTGATAATGGTGCCGCTCTTGCGCTCCCGCATGCCGGGAATGATCAACTGGGTCAGCTTGACGGCGCCAAAGAAGTTGGTTTCGAACACGGTTCTGACGGTAGACATGGGCGTTTCCTCGACCGAGGTGCCGCGCGCGATGCCTGCATTGTTTATCAGAACGTCGATCTGTCCATCCTCGCTCAAGACCTGCGCCACAGCATTGGTGATCGAGGCTTCATCCTGCACATCCATCTCCAGCAGGGAAATCTTGCCGTCGCTTTGCTCTATGGCGTTCTTCAGCTTCGTGGCGCCGTCCGGATTGCGCACACCGGCATGTACCTTATGTCCGGCATTGGCAAGATGTATTGCCGTTGCCAGGCCAATGCCGGTGCTTGTTCCGGTAATCAAGGTGACTGTCATATCAACTCCGTCCTAAGGCGATTTCGGCAGCCCTGCCAAGGCGTAGGACATTGCCTTCGCTATGACCGGCGGCCATGAAGGATAGACCCACAGGCAATTCGTCCGGCCCGTGGCAGGGAATGGTTACGCCGCAGGTTTCCATGATGTTGCCCAACCGTGTGTTGCGGGTCATTGCCAGGTTGGCCTCGTCATAGGCGGCGGGGTCATCCTGCAAGTCGGCAATGGGCGGTGCGATGCGCGGGCATGTGGGGTGAAGAACGGCGGCGAAGCCGGCTATGCGTCGTTGGAAGCGCGCCGCGATGGCCTTGAGGCCCAAATGTGCTGATTCAGCGTCGATTGCCGTCAGTTTCTTGGCCAGTTCGAAGCGGGAGCGGACACCCCAATACATCTCCTCCCCACGGCTTTCCACCTGGTCATGCCACAACGCATAAGCTTCGGCAGAGATGATATTGCCGTGCTTGGCCACGTGTTCGAACGCCTCGGAGAATTCCGGGACCGGCGCCTCGACAATCTCAGCACCCGCGTTGCTCAGCCGGTCCAATGCCCGAGCCATGGCTGCGGCCACCGTTTCGTCCAGCTCATCGAACATGATGTCCGTTGGTTTCAACAACCGTACGCCATGCAAGCCAGCGCCTTGCAGATCGAAGGGACGAGTGCCGTTAAGCACCGCAAATATGGCATTGGCGTCCGCCACATCATGGGTCAACGGACCGATGGTATCGAAGGTCGGCGACAGTGCCAGGATGCCGTCCAGGGGCAATAGACCGATGGTCGTCTTCAACCCGACGATGCCGTTCAAAGCAGCCGGAATGCGCACCGATCCGCCGGTATCGCTGCCAATACCGGCCGGCGCCAGTCCATCCGTCACTGAAACAGCCGCGCCCGATGAGGATCCACCCGGGACCCGTTCCACCTCGCGATCGGCGCCATTCGCCGGCGTACCGAATATGGGGTTGATGCCCAGGCCCGAATAGGCGAATTCCGACAACGTGGTCTTGCCCAGGCAGATCATGCCAGCCAGCGTTGCCCGGCGCAGCAGCAGGGCATCGCGTTCTGGCACGCGGTCGCGCAACAGGGCCGTGCCGAACGTGGTTTCGGTGCCCGCGGTGTCTGTCAGATCTTTCCAGGACATGGGCACGCCGTCCAAGGGGCTTTGCCGCAAACCGGCCTTGGCGCGGGCCGCTGCCGCCACAGCTTCGGCCCGGGCGCGGTCGGCAGTAGCGCGGATATAGACCCGGTGATCTGGATCCTCATCGGCGATGCGTTGCAGGAAATGCTCTGTCAGGTCCACCGGATCGATAGATTTCTCTTCGATGGCGGCGCCAAGTGCCAGTGCCGTCATCTTATGCCATGCCGTCTCTTTCATATTCTCAGGTTATCGCGCGAAAGGCCGCTGGACAACGTCTTGTCCCGGGGCGAAATTGCGCCCATGAAAGACATTTACACCGATGTTCTAATCGTGGGCGGCGGCATTATTGGCCTATCCCAGGCATTGGCACTGGCAAGCGGTGGACTGCGTTCCATTGTCGTGGAACGGCAGCCCGCGGAAAACCTTAGCGCCATGTCCTATGACGGCAGGGTTTCGACCATTTCCTATGGTTCCGCAGCCATGTTCGATCGCATCGGCGTCTGGGACCATATGGTCGAACATGTTGAACCAATTGTAGAAATCAGGGTTGCCGACAACGGTGCACCTCTGTTCTTGCACTTCGATCACCGGGAGATCGGGGACCGGCCGTTCGGTTTCACCGTGGAGAATCGTCATCTCCGCCTCGCCCTGTTCGAAGCACTAGGCCAGGCGAAAGAGGCACAATTGATTGCGCCGGTGGAGGTCACGGGGGTGGAGCGGGAGCGAAACCATATCCGGGCCGAACTCGCGGACGGCAGGTCAATCGTTGCACCCTTGGTCGTTGGCGCCGAAGGACGCCGCTCGCCGCTGCGCGAGGCGGCTGGGATCCGTTCTTTATCCTGGCAATACGACCAGACCGCCATCGTTACAACGGTGCGTCACGAGGGTGGCCATGGCGGCATCGCCTCCGAATTGTTCTTGCCTGCCGGGCCGTTCGCCTTGCTGCCAATGCAAGGAAACCGCTCCGCCCTGATCTGGACCGAGCGGAGCCGGGACGTAGAAGGTTTTCTGGCCTTGGATGAAGACGACTTCAACGACGAGATCATGACCCGCGCAGGCGGTCATTGGGGCCGCATCGAATGCGACGCGCCGCGCTGGAGCTATCCCCTGGGCCTACAGAACGCCGAACGGTATATAGACAATCGCCTGGCTCTGATCGGCGATGCCGCCCATGGCATGCACCCCGTCGCCGGCCAGGGGCTCAACCTTGGCCTCCGCGACGTTGCAGCACTGGCGGAGGTGCTGGTGGATGCCGCCCGGCTGGGGCTGGATCTCGGCGGCGGCGAAGGTCTCCGCCGCTACCAGCAATGGCGCCGCTTCGATGCCTTGAAAATACTGATGATGACGGACGGCTTGGTGCGTCTGTTCTCCAACAACCTGACGCCATTGCGCCTGGCGCGGGTTCTAGGCCTGGGGCTGGTGAACCGGATCGGCCCGGCGAAGCGGTATTTTGAACGTCAGGCGGCCGCCATGGCGGGCGATCTGCCGAAACTGATCAGGGGTGAGGATCTTTAGGCGGCCCGCGGACTAGTCGCCCAAGGCTTGGCGCAGAGCGCTTCCCAAGCGCCCCATGGTGAACGGTTTTTTCAACAGAGCAATTTCAGCCTCTTGGAAACCACGTTGGTTGAGTGCATCGTCGGGATATCCAGGTGCTTCTTGGCCCCTTATTAGATATCTAACTCTACGATAACGGGGGCATGATCCGACGCCGGCTGGTAACCACGCGCTGTCTTGAATATCTCGCAACCTTGCAGGTTCTCAACCAGGGCGGGGGTGACCCAGATATGGTCCAGCCGGCGGCCTTTGTCGGCTTTTTGCCAATCCGGTGAGCGATAACTCCACCACGTATAAATCTTCTCGGTCTCGGGAACGAAATGGCGCACCGCATCCGTCCAATCGTGGGAGGCATACCAGGCATCCATATGTTCCACCTCGATCGGGGTATGGCTGACCACGCGCAATAGCTGCCTGTGGCTCCAGACGTCGGTTTCGAGGGGGGCGACGTTGAGATCCCCCACAAGGATAAAACGGTTCGTCTTGCGTTTGCGCCGTTTGAACCAGGATGTGACCTCGGTCATGAATTCCAATTTGTGCCGGAACTTCTCATTTTTTTCGGGGTCCGGCTTGTCCCCGCCCGCTGGGACATAAAAATTGTGCAATTCCACGCCGCCGGGCAGGGTGCAATAGACGTGACGGGCCTGTTCGATACCGCACCAATCCTTGCGGGTGACCTTTTCGAGGGGGATCTCCGATTTGGCGAATATTGCCACGCCGTGATAGGCCTTCTGGCCGTGCAGGGCCTGATGGACGTAGCCATGGGCCTCGAACAGTTCCAGGGGAAAGATTTCGTTGGCGACCTTGATTTCCTGCAGGCACAAGATGTCGGGCTGCCGGTCGGCCAGAAACTGCTCGATTGTGGAGAGATGGGCCCGGACCGAGTTGACGTTCCATGTCGCAATGGAAATTTTCACGGTGCTGGCCTATCGGTCCGCAAGGTAAGTAATGCTGAGCGTGGCAATGCCTTCGACGGCGCCATCGAGCCGGTCGCCCGGGCCAACAGCGGCCACGCCTTCCGGTGTACCGGTAAAGATCAGATCGCCGGGCTGCAACTTGAACAGGCCGGATAGATAAGCAATGGTTTCCGGCACGTTCCAGATCATCTGATTGATGTTGCCGTCCTGGCGAATCTCGCCGTTGACGCTGAGATGGATGCGGGCATCGGTGGGATGGCCCACCTCCGCCACGGTGCGCAGGGCGCCGATGGGGGCGGAATGGTCGAAACCCTTGCCCGTGTCCCAGGGCCGGCCCTTCTCCTTGGCTTGGCCCTGCAAATCCCGCCGGGTCATGTCCAGCCCGACCGTATAGCCGAAGACATGCTCGAGGGCCTGATCTTCCGAGATATCCGAACCGCCCTTCGCCAGTGCCACGACAAGTTCGATCTCGTGATGCAGATCCTGAGTGGCCGGCGGGTAGGGAATCGCACTGCCGTCGTCGGTCAGCGCGTCCGCCGGTTTCATGAAAAAGAACGGCGGTTCCCTGTCCGGGTCGTGTCCCATCTCGCGGGCATGGGCCGCATAATTGCGGCCAACGCAGTAGATACGGCGCGCCGGGAACGGATCGCCGCCATGAACGGAAACGATGGCTTGCGGCGGCGGGGTGATGGCATAGGCCATGTGGAACTCCTGTTGGGTCTAGAAAATATGGAAGCTGTTGCCGACCACACCGATAGGCCAGCGTCCGGCTTCAAAGAGCTTGTACTTGAGGGCAAAGACGTGGTGCTCGTCGTCCTCGTTCTCGGCCGCCAACAGCAGCCCGGCCTGGTAGATGGACTGGGCCGCGGCGCCGGCCAGGGCCCGGATCAGCTCTTCATCATCCACGCCGGCGGCGGATGCCGCCAATTCCGCCGGTTCCGCCACGGCCGCGATGGCCTGGTTCTGCAGATGTGTGAGGGCGATCATAACCGTTTCCTCGTCCGCCCGCATACAGGCCTCGCTGACCAGCGCGACGCGAACCTGTTCCTCTGCCTCCCACCAATCAGTATTCCAGTCAGGGTTGGCTGCGGCATCGGCCGCCTCCTCCCAGTCCGAAACAGGGGCGATGCGGGCATCGGGAAAGCCCAGGGCAAGGAGGTAATCCTCGGAAAGAAGCTGCTCCCGGCCATCCAGTTCCGCGCCCAGGGCGCTAAACCAGGGCACCCCGCCCAACATGCGGACGAATTGCGAGACCGCCAAGAGGCCTGGAAAGTCGCTTAGCTCCGCCTCGTCGAGAAAATCGTATTCGCTTGCCGCCATATTCAGTGGTTACCGCGATCCTGACGCCAGATGCCCACTTTCTCCTGGATCGGCCGGTCCGAGAAACTGAACAGCACAGCATCCCCATCGGCTTCGTGGTGGTGGCGGCACCAACTGGGAATGACAAAAGTGTCCCGTGGCCCCCAAACCAGTTCTTGGCCGCCGGCAATGGTTTTGCCGCTGCCTTCGACGACGCTGTAGACCATGCCGTCGGTGGAGCGATACGGCGCGGTGGTCATGCCGTCGGGCAATAGCTGCATAAATGTGGCCATGGTCGGCATGGCATAATCGCCCGTGACCGGGTTGACGTAGCGCATCTTTAGCCCATGGCAGGGGTCCCATTCCTGAGCATTGCGCATTTGTTCCAGCGCCTCGCGCGTGCGCTCATAGGGATAGTTGAAGACCGGCGATGCGGGCGTCGTGTTCTCGTAGCCTACGGGCAGCAAGCCGGCGCCAAACCGGGCAAGGCTGTCGCCGGTGGGGCGGGACAGGTTCTGGCTGTCCTCATCCAGGTCTTCTGCGAACGAGGCGTCGAAAAAGCTGATGATGGGAATGTCCAGGCCATCCAGCCAGACCATGGGTTCATCGGATTCGTTGCCATGGTCGTGCCAGGTCCAGGACGGCGTGGTCACGAAGTCACCGGGCTGCATGATCGTCCGCTCGCCCTCCACCGCCGTGTAGGCGCCATGTCCTTCGACAATAAAGCGCAGGGCGGTCTGGGTATGTCTGTGCGCCGGTGCCACTTCGCCTGGAAGAATCAGTTGCAGGCCGGCGTAAAGGGAATTGGTAATTTTTGACTGACCTGGAAGGGAGGGGTTCTCCAATATCAGCACCCGGCGCACTGCCTCCTTGGCGGTGATCAGACTGCCCGATTCTATGATGTAGGGTCGGATCTCGTCATAGTGCCAGACCATGGGCACCGCCTTGACCTGGGGTTCCGGCGTCACCAGGGCCGAGAGCACCTCCCATAGGGGCGTCAGGTGCGACGGCGCGATACGGTCGTAATATTCCTGGCGTGACGGATCCGGTTGGTTCATGTCTTTCCCTGTTCGGCCAGTTCATGCACGGTATAGAAAGGATCGGCGTGCAGGTCCTCGCTTCTGGCTTGAAGGCGCTCCGCCAGGTCGCGAACCGCATCGACCATGGGCGGCGGCCCGGCGGTATAGATCTTGTGGCCATCCATGGTGGTGAGATCCTCGGCGATGGCTTCATGCAGAAATCCTGTCCTCCGGTCCGTCTTGCCTGACGGTTCCGAAAGGACGGGAATGAAGGTGAAATTCTCGTGCTTTGCCGCCAGGCCTTCGAAATGCTCGACAAGATAGAGGTCCCGTTCGTCGCGGGCGCCGAAGTATAGGGTGATAGGTTGGCGCATGCCTTTCGACAAGGCGGTCTCGACGATGGATTTGATCGGCGCCAGGCCCGAACCGCCCGCTACCGCGAGGATCGGCCCAGTATGCAATTCGCGCAGGAATGCGACGCCCATGGGGCCGCTCAGTCCCACCTTGTCGCCGACCTTGATATTCTGCGCCGCCTGGCTGACCTGCCCGTTCTCAATGGCGCGAATATGGAATTCCAGAGTCGCCCCAAACGGTTCGCTGGCCATGGAGAAATCCCGCGCCGGCTGTCCCGGCAGGGTCAGGGAGGCGTATTGCCCGGCGGAAAACGCAAGAGCAGAGGCGGCCTTCAGTTGCAGCACGACAATGTCGTGTGTCGCCTGTTCCACCGCCGTCACCGTGCAGTCCAGATTTTGCGTCATGTGCTGGACCGTCTCCTCAAGGTCCAGCCAGGCCACTTCGCAGTTCGCCACTGGCACGGAACTGCAGGCCAGAATTTGCCCCTGATCCCGCTCGTCATCGGAAAGGGCATATTCGGAATAGTCAGTCATTTCGACTTCGCCAGCGAGCAGCCGGGACTTGCAGGCCCCGCAATTGCCCGATTGACAGCCGAAGGGATAGTCGATGCCGGCATCCAGGGCCGCTTCAAGGATGGTTTCATCCTCGCCCACATCCAAAACCTTATCCGTGCCGCGCACCTTGACCTGATAGCTCACCGTCTTTTCGTCCCCATGTCTGGCTTTCCATCGCGCGCCAATTTAGTGCAGAAAATGCCTTTCTCCAATCGGCGAAGTGACTTAGTACACTGTATGGCTGAATTCGACTACGATCTGCTGCCCGGCTTGATCGGCTATCAATTGCGGAAGGCGCAGACGGCGGTGTTTCAGGACTTTTCCGTGAGTCTGAAGGACTGCGACATCACGCCGGGGCAGTTCGGCGTGCTGGTCCTGATTGCCGCAAATGCCGGGCTGAACCAGACCAGTCTGGGCAATGCCTTGGGCATCGACCGCTCCACCGTGGTCGCGGTGATCGACAAGCTCGAGGCCCGCGGCCTTGTGGAGCGCGCGCCGGCGCCCGGCGACCGTCGCTCCTATGCCCTGCATTTGTCCGAGCAGGGCGCCGACCTGCTGGCTCGCGCCAGGAAGTTGGTCACCGCGCATGAAGAACGTATCGCAGGTGATCTCAATGCCGGTGAGCAGGTCCAGTTGATATCGCTGCTTTCACGCTTGTGCGGTAGCAATCGGTGACGGACGGCCTGGCAGGCAAGCGCGTTCTGGTGACGGCGGGCGCCGGGGGTATCGGCCGTGCCATCGCGGTTGCTTTTCATGGTGCTGGCTCGCGCGTTGCCATCTGCGACATCGATGCTGGCGCCGTCGGCGATATGGCATCGGATTATCCTGATATCGTGACGGCGACCGCCGATGTCGCGGCCGCGGCGGACGTGGATGCCCTGTTCGCATTGCTTCAGGAACAACTGGGCGGCCTGGACATACTGGTCAACAACGCCGGTATCGCCGGACCGACGGGCCCGATAGAAGAAATATCACCTGAAGAATGGCGACGTTGCCTTGCGGTCAATCTCGATGGCGGCTTTCTCTGCCTGCGCAAGGCTGTGCCAATCCTGAAGGCTCAAGGCTCAGGCTGCATCATCAATTTGGCCTCTTCCGCCGGGATCATGGGTTTTCCCAACCGCACGCCCTATGCCGCCGCCAAGTGGGCGGTCGTCGGCCTGACCAAAAGCTTGGCCATGGAGGTGGGGCCCGCCGGCATCCGGGTCAATGCGATTGCGCCAGGCTCCGTCGAAGGGGACCGTATGGACCGGGTCATCGCGGCGGAGGCGGCGACCAAGGGTCTTTCGGAAGAACAAATCCGCGAGGATTACTTAAAGACAACGTCGTTGCGGGCATTCATCTCCGCCGAGGATATCGCGGCGACGGCGTTGTTTCTGGCGTCCGACGCAGGGGCCAAAATCAGTGGCCAGGTCATTGCCGTCGACGGCCATACGGAAACCTTGGGCGGGCCCTAAGAGAATGGGGAGAGGATCATGAACCGAAATGTCATCATCACCTGTGCCGTTACCGGCGCTGCCGACACTGTGAACAAGCACCCCGATATCCCCGTCACGCCGGAGCAGATCGCCAATGCGTCTATAGAAGCGGCCAAGGCGGGCGCGGCCGTGGCCCACATCCACGTTCGCGACCCGGAGACCGGGGATGGCAGTCGTGATCCCCGCCTCTATGAAGAGGTCGTCGCCCGCATCCGCGACAGCGCGACGGACGTGGTGATCAACCTGACAACGGGCATGGGTGGCGATATCTATCTGGGACCGCCTGACGATCCCATGCGCCTTGGTCAGGCCACCGACATGGCGCCGGCCGATGAACGCTTGGAACATGTGGAAACCCTGATGCCGGAAATCTGCACGCTGGACTGCGGCACCATGAACTTCGGCGAAGGCAATTACGTCATGACCAATACCGTGGACATGCTGCGTGCCATGGCCAAGGGCATCCAGGATCTGGGCGTGAAGCCGGAGGTCGAGGTCTTTGATATGGGGCATCTATGGTTCGCCAAGCAGTTGCTCGAGGAAGGCTTGCTTGATGCACCGCCGCTCTACCAATTATGTCTGGGTATTCCCTATGGTGCCGAGGCCAACACCCAGACCATGAAAGCCATGGTGGACAACCTACCGCCCGAGGCCAACTGGTCCGGCTTCGGCATCGGTGCGATGCAGATGCCCATGGTGGCCCAGGCCATGTTGTTGGGCGGCCACGTCCGCGTGGGGCTGGAGGATAATCTTTATTTGGACCGCGGTGTCCATGCATCCAATGCCACACTGGTCGACCGAGCCGTAAACATCATCGAAAATCTAGGGGGCCGGGTACAAACGCCGGCGGAAGCAAGGGCGACGTTTGCCCTGCGGTCCTGAATGATTAGAAAATGTTGAATAAAAAATAGTATTTATTAGGAAGGTATTAACGTCTCTCCGTCAATATGCATAAGCCGCACCTCATTCAATTGCGGTAACTGGTTGCTGTATGGGAGAGACGAAAGATGCCCGAGTATGATGCCGCAGTCGCGCAAAACGGCGTGCATTCGACAGATCAGTCACGAGTTTGGTTGAGGGGCGTAAGGCTAGGTATCAAAGCCCGTCTTTGGGGATCATTCGCATTTATTTCCCTTTTGGCTCTGGTCATCGCCGGCGTGGCTTGGCGTAGTCTGGAAGGGATCGGCGGCTCGTTCCAAGATATTACCCAGAACGAACTGCCTCGCATCGAGGACAGCACGACCATGGCGGACGGCGCGAGCCAATTGGCCGCAGCCGCCCCCCGTCTGGCGTCCGCCGGCAATGCTAAAGAAAGCGCGGCAATCTATAACGATATCGTCAGCCGGCTGGACGCCATGACGGGACTGATCGATGCGGCGGAAGGGCAGGGATATGCCGAAGAAACCGTCGCCACTCTGCGTGAGGCGACCGAGAAACTGGCGGCCAATCTGGCGGTTCTAAAGGACCTTGTGAACAGCGGCTTTGCCGACGAAGCGGAGCGTCAGAAACAAGTCAGCCAGATCGCGGTCCTATTGGCGGATTACAACAAGGTCATGCCTGGCATGATCGACCGCGCCAACCAAGCGGTCATGGGACTGGGCAAGACCCTGGCCAAGGATAAGGCCATGATGGATGGCAAGGGCGAGGACGTGGTCAAGGCATTGGGCATTCAATTGCCTATGAAAGTAGGGCCATTCGCCGCCGCCATGCGGGCGAAATCCTTGGCCAACCAAACACTCTCAAATCTGACCCAGGCGGCCGTGAGCACCGACGCCGCTGCTTTGACGGAAATCGAGGAACAATTCGCAAAGGATATCAAGCTGCTCAATTTCTCTCTGGGTGCGGTGAAGAACCGTAAGGACCGCAGCACATTGCGCAAGTTGCTAAAACGCGAGAAAGCCTTTCTGGATCCCAAGAAGGGACTATTCCAGCTTCGCAAGCGTCAGTTGGCTCGTGCCGACCGCATGGCTGCATTGTTGGCCAGCGGAACGGAAGAGGCGAAGTCCCTCGGCACCGTCGTCAACACTGTGGTCTCTTCCGTGAGCCAGGAGGTCAACAGCAAATCCGCGGCCGTTTCCGCCTCGGTGCGCAACGCGGTTTGGGTCATGGGTGCTTGTGCTCTGACCTCGGTGCTGATCACGCTTTTCGTCGGCTGGCTTTATGTACAACGCAACCTCATCCGGCGGTTGACGGAACTTGCCGATGCCATGCGGCATATTTCCAGCGGCGATCTGGAACATGAAGTGCCTACCGGCGGCCGCGACGAGGTGGCC
The DNA here is from genome assembly GCA_964344935.1 of uncultured Rhodospirillaceae bacterium. Lineage (GTDB taxonomy): Bacteria > Pseudomonadota > Alphaproteobacteria. The sequence goes on along the minus strand of CAYFPL010000001.1, from coordinate 614,483 downwards.
GAGATGGCGGACGCCGTTCAGGTCTTTAAGGACAACGGCCTCAAAGTGCAAAGCCTGCAACGCCAACAGGATGAGGCGAAGCGGCGGGCAGAAGCGGAAAAGCGCCGCATGGTCGAGAATTTGGCGGATCAATTCGAGGCTTCGGTCGGCGAAGTGGCGAAAGCGGTGGCCACAGCATCAACCGATATGGAAAGTTCGGCCACGTCGTTGTCGGACGTGGCGCGTCAGACGGACGACCGGTCACAACAGGTGGCCGAAACGGCGGCAGAGGCCTCGGCCAATGTTCAAACCGTGGCTAGTGCGACCGAGGAGCTCACATCCTCCATCCGCGAAATTGCTCAGCAAGTCTCCCAGTCAACGGATATTGCTCGTTCGGCCCAGGACAATGCGGATCAGAGCAACACGCAGATCGGTGCGCTGGTTGAGGCGGTAGAGGAAATCGGCCAGGTGGTCGAGATCATCACCGAGATTGCTGAGCAGACCAATCTGTTGGCCCTTAACGCCACCATTGAAGCGGCCCGCGCCGGCGATGCAGGCAAGGGTTTCGCCGTCGTGGCCAGCGAGGTGAAGAACCTGGCCAACCAGACCGGCAACGCAACGGACCGGATATCGGCTCAGATTTCTCACATTCAATCGCAAACCAGTGTCGCCGTAACCGGCATCAAGGCGGTTTCAGAGACCATTGAACAGATAAACGGCATCTCCAATTCCATTGCCGCGGCAGTGGAGCAACAGCTAGGCGCGACGCAGGAGATCGCCGACAGCATTGACAAGGCCGCGGCCGGCACCGCCAGCGTAACCGGCGACATTGCGCAGGTTCGGGAAGAAACCTCCAACACCGGCCGTTCCGCTATTCAGATCGTCGATGCGGCCCGCACCCTTTCAACTCATTCAGACGGCCTACGCAAGGAAGTGGGCGAATTCCTGAAACAGGTGCGCAGCTAGTAGAAACGACCCCGCCTGGGATCAGGCCGCCGATTGCGCCTTGGCCCATTCTTCCCGCATCCACTGGACGCAGGCGATGGCTTGTTCGAACAGTGAGTAGCGGCAGCCCTGGCCGTAATCCAGGTTGGGGATGAACTCCGTTGAAATCTGCCCCAGGGGGCTGTCGTCGCTGCGCGCATGATAGGCGAGCAGGTTGCGGACCACCTCTTTCCACGGCTCCAGCGCCGCCTCGTTCCAGGTCGCATGATAGGTGCCCGGTGCGGGTTCCACGAAAGGATACTGGATGCCCCGGCCGGGATTGCCATCGTCGTCCTTGGCGTCCAGGTTCAAGGGGTTGTTGGGTATCGCAGCGCGGGCATGGCAATGGCCGATCCAGTTGCTCTCGATCCATTCGCTGCAGACATCGCCGTCCTTGAAAGGGTCCAGCACGAGGCGCCCAGCGGCTACGTCACCGGCGATGTCGAAGACTTCCTGTTCCTTGGGATTGTCGATTTTGAAGATCACGTGACTATGATCCAGGGTCATGCGGAAGGGGAGGCCGCGGGCCTCGGCCAGGCGGCCGACGGGGCTGACGCGGCGGAAATCCTCGGACCACATATTAACGTGAACTTCGATGCAGGGGATTACGCCGTGTTTTTGCCCCAACTCTACGGCGCGCTCGTAGAAGTTGACCACATCTTCATCGCTGGCCAGCTCCCCATCCGCCCGCCTGGCCAGGACCTGGACGTTGTGCACGGTGGAGCCCAGATAGCCGGCGGTTTCCAGGTTCCGGGCCAGGAGTTCCTCGTCCTTGCCGACACAATAGAACCAGCCGCTGCCGCGCACCGGCAGGCCGTATTTTTCCGATGCGGCGCGGAATTCCTCAATCTCGTGGGGGTCCGGCGTCTTGTCCACATAGTCGAAGACCTCCGCCTCACGCACCATGGCGAAACGGGTGTCGATGTCAGGCATGCCATCGGCCTCCGTATGGCGGATGCCGTTAGTTTGGATGCCGAACAGAAGCTCCTTGGCCATAATGACGCCCCCCTATTTTCATTGTCATCTTATACCAACCTGCGGCAATGGACAGATTTGCCCAGCCTCGATAAAAAGCCCGCAAACCGGAATTTATAGGATGAGTACAGTCATGACACAGCTGTTGAGCGATGCGGAGGTTATCGATCGGATCTTCGATCATATCGACAACAAGACAACGGACGTCGGTGAACGGGTCTGGCGTGCGCCGACAGATATCTATCATTCCCAGGAGCGGTTCGAGGCGGAGATAGAACTCCTCCGCCGGCTGCCCAATCCGTTCTGTCCTTCAGCCGCCCTGCCGGAGGCAGGTTCCTACGTCGCCCGGGTGGCTGCCGGCACGCCGTTGATCGCGGTGCGCGGTGAAGATGGCGTGGTGCGCGCCTTCCGAAATGCCTGCCGCCATCGCGGCATCCCGGTGGCCGAGGGCAGCGGCTGCGCCAAGGCCTTCGTCTGCCCCTATCACTCCTGGACCTATGGCCTGGATGGCCAGTTAAAGCATGTGCCCGGCGGTCACGGTTTTCCCGACCTCGATCACGAACAGCATGGCCTGGTGCCTGTCGAAGCGGTAGAGAAAGGCGGCCTGGTTTTCATTACCCAGGACGAGCCCATTTCAGAAGGCGCCATGGCAGACGTCCCAGAGCTGCTGAGTGCGGATCAGGAGGTCTTCGATGCCATCGAATTCGTCGACGAGGCGAACTGGAAGCTGATCGGGGAGACCTCCATGGAGGGCTACCACATCAAAGGGCTGCATAATAAGTCTTTCTTCCCCTATGGTTTTGACAACCTGAATATTGTCGAGACCCAGGGGGTCAATTCGCGCATCACATTCCCATTTCGTCGCATCGAGAAACTGCGCGACGTACCCCGCGAAGAACGGCGCATCCAGGGGATGGTGACCTATGTCTATCAGATGTTCCCCAATACCCATATCTCGATGCTGTCCAGCCATTCGATTTTCGTCATCCTCGAGCCACTGTCGCCAACCAAGACGAAATGGGTGTTTTACCGGTTGAGCAATAAGTCTAGTGGCGACAAGAAAGTCGATCTGGCGGAAGCCAAGCGGGATGCGGGTTTCGTCAAAGACACCGGATTGGACGAAGACCGGGAGGCCGCCCGCGCCATACAGGCGGGCCTGGAGAGCGGCGCCAACAGCCATCTCACATTCGGCCATTTCGAGAAGGCGATCGTGCATTTCCATTCCAACCTGGACGCCCATTTGGCCAAACTCTAGGGGATTCCCAACACCGCCCAAACCGACGGATTGACAGGCGGCGGCCCCGTAGAGAGGCTATCGGGTTTGAACCTGCGGGCAGGAGAGGGCCGGATTCCAATGGTTGCGGACAATGCGGCATTTGATTTTATCGTCAGCGGCGCCGGCTCCGCCGGTTGCGCCGTCGCCGCGCGTTTTAGCGAGTCGGGCCGTTACAGTGTTTTGCTGCTGGAGGCCGGGCCCCGTGACACCAACCCCTGGATCCATATTCCCCTGGGCTTTACCAAGGTTTTTACCGACGAACGGGTGAATTGGAAATTTCAGAGTGAGCCAGTGGAGGCCTTGGACGACCGGGTGCTCTACCAGCCGCGAGGCAAGGTGTTGGGCGGCAGCAGTTCCATCAACGGCACCATCTATATCCGCGGTGCCCCGGCTGACTATGATGGCTGGCGCCAGCGTGGCCTTGTGGGCTGGGATTGGGACTCGGTCCTACCCTATTTCAAAAAGGCGGAGGATAACGAGCGCGGTGAGGATGAGTTTCACGGCGCCGGCGGTCCGCTGAAGGTTTCGGATGTTCCCCAAGACTGGGACCTGCCCGCCGCCATGGTCGCCGCTGCACGGGAAAGCGGTATTCCCGCCAATCACGATTTCAATGGCGCCGCACAGGAAGGTGCGGGCTTTTATCAGTTTACAGCCTCCAAGCACCGCCGTTGGAGTGCCGCCAAGGCGTATTTGGAACCGGTCCGTGGCCGCAGCAATTTGGAGATCGTTACAAATGCCCAAGCACGCCGGGTCTTGATCGAGGATGGCCAGGCCGTGGGCATCGAATACCAAACGGCTTCCGGCGTCCGCCGGGCCCGGGCACGGGGCGAGGTGGTGGTCTGCGGCGGTGCCTTCGGGTCGCCCCAATTGCTGCAGCTGTCCGGCATCGGGCCCGGTGAATTGCTGCGGGATCTGGGCATCAAGGTGCATCGCGACCTGCCTGGCGTAGGGGCGCATTTGCGGGACCACTTCAATACTTACCTGAGCTTTCGCTGTGCCCAGCCCGTTACCATGAACGACCTGGCGCTCAGCCTGCCAAGGCGGCTCCTGGCCGGGGCGCAATACGCCCTACTCCGTTCCGGGCCATTGACCAGCACGGCGATCACCGCCGGTGCTTTTATCCGCAGTGACCCGACCCTGGAACGACCAGATATCCAAATCAACATGTTCTCGTGGAGCGCTGCCGAACGCACCTTGGAAAAGGTCATTCCCCATCCGTTTTCCGCTTTTACCTTCAGCCCGGTACATCTGCGCCCGGACTGCGATGGCTCCGTCAGGCTGAACAGTCCGGATCCCTTGGCGCCGCCGGCGATCAGTTATGACTTCTTGCGCACGGCCTATGACCGGCAGGCCATCATCCACGGCATGCGGGTCTGCCGTCAGATCGCCAGCCAGCCTGCCTTGGCAGACTATATGGTTGAGGAGGTGCTGCCCGGCCCGGCCGTGAGCAGTGACGAGGATCTGTTGGCGGATGTGCGCGCGCGGGGCATTGCCAACTATCATCCGGTCGGCACCTGCCGCATGGGCGACGCCATCGATTCCGCCACCGATGCTCGCCTGCGGGTTCACGGCGTCGCCGGATTGCGGGTCGCGGACGCCTCCGTCATGCCGACGATCGTCGCTGGCAACACCAATGCGCCCACCATCATGATCGGTGAGAAAGCGGCGGCGATGATCCTTGAAGACGCGGCTTGATGACAGCCGGCGCCAAAGCAGGCTTCAGGTAACCACCCAACCTTCCGGCGGGGCGCCCTTGCCCGGATGCAGGGCGCCGCAGTTGGAGCAAGTCCGGGCAGCTTCGTCGGCGTGGAAATCGTCGTAGAAGCCGGGCAATTGGCTGACAATTCCGCTGGCGGAGGTGAGCGCCCCTTCGACACGGTGCACCAGGGCTTCGCATTCGAAGCAATACCATTCGAACGCTTCCTTCATGCCGAACATACGGGGGCTTTCCACCACGATGCCGACGGAACCAGGTTCCGGCCGTTGCGGGGCGTGGCGCACATGTGGCGGCAGGAAGAAGACTTCGCCCTCGCGGATGGGCACGTCATAGATTTTGCCGCCATCGGCGATCTTCAAAACCATGTTGCCGCGGTATTGGAAGAACCATTCTTCCACCGGATCGTCGTGAAAATCGACCCGGGCGTTGGGACCGCCGACCACCATAACGATCATGCCAGTATCCGTGTGCAGCATCTTGTTGCCCACGGGCGGTTGCAGGAGGTGCTGGTTTTCGGCGATCCAGGCTTCGAAGTTGAAAGCCTTGAAGGTTGGATGTGCGGGCATTGAGCCCTCCCGTCTATTCGGCCGCCTTGGCGGACAGATTCAAACCACAGCCCTCGAACGCAAGGCGAATGGCTGTGCGTTCCGCATCCGTCAGGGGCAGCATGGGCGGGCGTATCGTGCCGCCAGCCTGGCCCAGCAGGTCCTGCCAGTATTTCTGCTGTGCTTGCGGTTTGCCCCCGGGCCGGGTGGATTTGAGGGCCTGGCGTACCGGTTCCAGGCTGTCACGCACGGCACGGGCCTCCTCGACCTTTCCGGCGAAGGCAAGGTCGGTGTACTGCCGCATGCGCTTGTCGTGTTTGGTCTGGATCAGATAGGGCGGCGAGGAACATAGATACAGTCGCCAGCCCAACTCGACGATATTGTCGAACCATTCGTCCTCGGATGCGGTAGATACGATCAGCCGATCGCCCGCCAGTTCCGTCAGGCGGGCGTACATTTCCCGCGGCACGCTATACTTTATGGCGACGATGTTGGGCAGTTCGGCGATACGGGCGCAGAGTTCTGGGCTCATCAAATAGCCGCTGTCGGGGTGGCTCCACAGGGCGATGCCAATCTCCACCTGCTCGGAAATATGTTTGTAGTATTGGTAAAGCGTCTCGTCCTGGTCGGTGACGAAATGCAACAGGGGCGCATGCACCACAATATATTCGCCGCCGATTTGCTGGGCGTGGCGGGCCAGCTCCACCACCACGTCCATGTTCTGGTCCGAACATGAAAGGATGGCCGCCCCCTTGCCTTGGGTCTCTTCCACCGCGATTTCGAAGGTGCGCTTGCGTTCCGCCAGGGACATGGAGAAGAATTCGCCCTGCTTACCGGAGATGAACAGGCCGTCGATGTCCAGATCGTCGATCCAATGACGGATGTTGGCGCGGAAGCCGGATTCGTCGATGGAGAGGTCGTCGGCGAAGGGCGTCAGGGCCGCGGCCCAGATGCCGCGCATGTTCTCACGTGCGTATTCCTTGGCGTCTGACCGCCGATACTTCAAGCGACCCGGCCCATATGCCCACTCTTGGACCGGCCGCCCTTGGTGCGGGCGACGGCGTGATCGGCGACCGCATCGCCAAAGGCCGCAAACAGAGCACGGTAGAGATCATGCTCCTCGGTGCGGTATTCCGCGTGCCATTGGACGCCAATGGAAAAGGTGGGTGAATCGGCGACCCGCACCGCCTCGATGGTGCCGTCGTCGGCCACCGCCTCTACCTCCAACGGATCGGCTAGTCGGTCGATGCCTTGGGCATGCAGGGTATTGACCATGACCTGGCGGGCCCCATTGGCCAGCTCTTGAAGCGTGCCGCCGGGGGTGAGCGTGATGCGCTGACGGGCACCCAATTGCACTTCGATGGGCTTTTCCCGCGGGCGGCGATGGTCGAAATGGTTCGGCTGTTCATGCATGTACTGATGCAGGCTGCCGCCCAAGGCGACGTTCATTTCCTGGATACCACGGCAGATACCGAACAGCGGCACGTTGCGTTCGACGCAGGCACGGGTCACCTCCAGGGCGACGCCGTCGCGGCGATCATCCAGCAAAGTTTTGTCACGTGGCTCGCCGCCGTCATAGTGGCGGGGATGTACATTCGAGGCGCCTCCTGTGAGGATTACGCCGTCGATATTATCCAACAAAGTATCAAGATCGGCACCAAAACCCAGAGCCGGCAGCAAAAGAGGCATGGCGCCGCAGATTTCCCGCACCGTAACAACGAACCGGTCGCCGGCCCGATGGCTGGGATGGTGCTTCATATCGTCATTGTAGTTACAGACAATAACGACGATGCCCCTAGCCTTTTCCTCCCTATTTGATGGGGAGTTACGATTGGCGGCGTCTTGTTGTTCTTTTTGCATATGCGTTCGCTAACATGCCATTGCTTCGGCGGCAAGGGTCGTTGAAATTTCTTAATAACTAGTTCAACCGCGCTGCCTGGGCCATGACTTCGACGGCCTCGGGCTGGCTGGCCCACATCACCAGACCCGTGGCGCCCGAATCCTCCCAGGCCCGATATCGCTGTTTGACGCGCGCCGGCGGGCCAACCAGGGACTTCATGTCGATCCATTCGTCAGGCACCGCCCCGACCGCCTCTTCCTTGTGGCCGCCAAGGTAGAGCTCCTGAATTCTGTCCGCGGCCTCGGCAAAGCCTCGACGGGCCATGTTGTCCTTGTGGAAATTCTTGTCCTTGTGCCCCATGCCGCCCACGTACAGGGCGACATCCGCCTTCTGCCGATCCAGGGCTGCCTGCACGTCGTTGTCCACATCCACCTTGGCCAAGGCCATTATCTCGAAATTGTCCAAGCTCTTTCCGTTGCCGGCACGGGCGAAGCCCTCTTCCAGCCAGGGCAAGTATTCGGGCAACGAACCAGGCACAAAACCGTGGGGCAGCCAGCCATCTGCGATTTCCGCCGTCAGGCGTACTGTCGCCTCGTTCCCCGTGCCCAGGTAGATCGGAATGTTGGGATTGGTATGCAGGATGGATTTCAGCGGCTTACCCAACCCGACGGAGCCTTCGCCGGTGAATGGAAGAGAGATCTCCTTGCCATCGTGACTAACGGGGCCTTCCCGGGCAAGAATGGCTTTCATTATCGTCACGTAGTCCTTGATCCGGTAATAGGGCCGGCCCCAGGGCTGTCCGTACCAGCCTTCGACGATTTGCGGTCCCGAAACACCAATGCCGGCAATGAAGCGGTCGCCGCCCGCCAGGCTGTCCAAGGTGGCGGCTGTCATGGCGCAGTTTGCCGGTGTCCGTGCCGCTAGCTGCATGATCGCGGTGCCCAGCTTGATCCGCTCTGTTACCGCCGCGAGATAAGCCAGCGGTGTAATGGCATCGGAACCGTAGGCTTCCGCCGTCCAAACCGAATGGAAGCCAAGTTCCTCGGCCCGTTGCACCAGTTTCACCGGAATATCGAGATGAGCGCCGGAATAACCCAGCATCAAGGCCAGTTTCATGGGCAACCTCCAAACGCAGCATTTACGAAAACATTATTCGTCATAGGACCATGTTTGCACCGCCGATACCACAGAGATGGGGTCGGCACAAAAAAGGCCCGGTGGCGAAACCACCAGGCCTTCTTGTCTTTACCGATTTTTCGGACCCTGGCCCTGCCCTTGGAGAGGTGCCAATTACACCGAAAATTCCTGATCACCGGGTTTGGCGATGCTCTTCACTAGTCCCGAGACCGCAGAACGGATGGACGGATTCTCGATGGCGCCGAAATTCCGCACCAGTTCGATGGTCGAGCGGTTCTTGCCGCCGTGGCCCAGGGGTTCGGCTTCGGATGTTTCGTCCAAGCCTTCGAAGAACAGGCTGACGTCCGACTGCAGGATCTTCGAAATCTCATACAACCGGCCAGCACTGACCCTGTTCGCGCCAGTTTCGTACTTCTGCACCTGCTGATAAGAAATATTCAAGGCGTTTGCCAAATGCTCCTGGGTCAGACCCAAGCCCGTGCGCCGATCACGGATGCGACCACCCACATGGGCGTCGACACGTTTTGCTAGTATACCCATAATCACCTCAGTATTTGACGGCAGATTGAACTACAACTCTACCGTGTAATTTTCCCTTCCTTTGTCTCTATCACGCACATTGTATTGACAGAGACTGTTTGCGGCGCCGTCGATTTTGACCGTTGCCAACTCCAATAAGCACATCCTCAAATTCTTCCCCAAAAGCGTATGTGCTTACAACGTCCGGCTGATTTCTTATCGATCACTGGTTGCGGCGTAATGATGCCGTATGGCTAGATAGAAAGATAGAGCGATTAATCCGCGTTGACAGGGCAAGCTCGATTTTTTTTCATTTTTTGCAAGAATTGGCAGTCCAGCTTGCTTTGCGAACATGTTATATTGCCGAACCGGTGGGATTGGACGGGTTTCCGGGAACGTTTTCATAGCATGTCAAACCATGTGATCAGCGCATCATTGCGATCGAGCGGCCGCTCGAAATTCGGCTCTGGGTTGGCTGCCGTCGTCCTGGCCCTGGCCTTGAGCGCCTGCAGTGGTGACGATATTGAATACCGGGAACGACCCGTTGAGGAAATTTACAACCAGGCCATGGACCGCCTGCTGGACGGCCAAAGCGAACTGGCGGCAATTGATTTCGACGAAGTGGAACGCCAGCATCCCTACTCCGTTTGGGCCCGCAAATCACAATTAATGGCGGCTTACTCGCACTACCTGACGAATAAGTACGACGATGCGATTTTTACGGCACAACGGTTTCTGCAATTGCATCCCGGCAACCGCGATGCACCATATGCCTACTACCTAATCGCCATCAGCTATTACGAGCAGATTGCGGATATCGGGCGGGAGCAAAAGATCACCGAATTGGCGCTGGATGCGCTTCAGGAAGTGGTGGACCGCTATCCCAGCAGCGAGTACGCCCGCGATGCCCGGCTGAAGATCGACCTGGCGAGGGACCATCTCGCCGGAAAGGAAATGGAGATCGGACGCTATTATCTTGACCGTGGTCACCACGGGGCCGCCATCAACCGGTTTCGGCACGTGATAACGAAATACCAGACCACGTCGCATGTGCCGGAAGCCTTGCATCGACTGACGGAAGCCTATTTGTCTCTGGGTATCATTGACGAGGCGAAAGACACCGCCGCTGTTCTGGGGCACAACTATCCGGGCAGTGAATGGTACCTGGACAGCTATGCCTTGCTGACTGGCGAGGACAAACGGACCGAGGGAAACGAGGACGAGCCCTGGTATAGCCGGATATGGAAGTCGGTCTTTTAGAACGCGCAGATGCTGAGCGCACTCTCCATCTCTGACATTGTCCTGATTGATCGCCTCGACCTTGATCTACATACGGGGCTGTGCGTTCTGACGGGGGAAACCGGGGCCGGAAAGTCGATTTTGCTGGACGCTTTGGGCCTGGCATTGGGCCGGCGCGGCGGCAGCGGTTTGGTTCGAACTGGGGCGGAACGGGGTACCGTGTCGGCGGTGTTCGATCCGCCGCCACAGCATGCCGTATGGGGAATTCTCGAAGAGCAGGGTCTAGCCGCCGATGACGGCCTCATATTGCGCCGTCAGGTCGGCGCAGACGGCCGCGGCCGGGCCTTTGTCAATGATCAGCCGGCGTCGGCCGCACTGTTGCGCCGGATAGGCGATTGCCTGGTGGAAGTACATGGCCAGCATGATGATCGGGGACTGTTGAATCAGGCGGGACACAGGGGCCTCTTGGACAATTTCGCCGGCCTGGACCGCGAACGGGCCGCTTGTGAGGCGGCATATGCGGGCATGCGCCAGGCGAAGGATGCCCTGGCTGAAGCGCAGGCGTCCCTGCGGACCGCTCGGGAGGAAGAAGATTACCTGCGTCATGTCCAGGCGGAATTGCAGGCTTTGGCGCCGAATCCAGGCGATGAAGAGGAACTTGACCGCAGCCGCACGCAACTCCGGCAAGGCGAAAAAATCGCCGAAGCCCTGCGGGATGCGCAAGCCGCCCTGCAAGGCGGAGAAAGTGGCAATGGCGTTGAACAGAACCTCCGCATCGCCCAGCGCGCCTTGGAAAGGGTGGCGGAGAGTGCGGGCGGGGCCCTCGATGCCGCCATCGAGGGGCTGGACCGGGCCGCCGGCGAAGTCATGGAGGGCGTTGCCGGCGTGGAAGAAGCGGCCCGGTCGTTGGATCTGGATCCGGCTAGGTTGGAATCGGTGGAGGAACGGTTGTTCGCGCTTCGCGAAGCTGCGCGCAAGCACCGTGTCAGTGTCGACGGTCTTGCGGATCTATTGGAGGATTTTACCGCCCGCCTGGATAACATCGACAACAGCGGCCAGCGGCTCGCTGCCTTGGAGGCGGGCGCGGTAGAGGCCCGGCAGACTTACTTTAAGGCAGCCGAAGCCTTGAGCGACGGTCGCGCCAAGGCCGCCAAGAAGCTGGACAAGATCATGGTCGGTGAATTGCCGCCCCTCGCCCTGGACAAGGCAACTTTTCAGACCGTCCTCTCCCGGCGGGAGGAGGACGGCTGGAGCGGTCAGGGTTGGGATCAGGTGGCTTTTCACATCGCCACAAATCCGGGCAGCCCCATGGGGCCGTTGAACAAAATCGCCTCGGGCGGTGAGATGTCCCGGGTCATGCTGGCCCTCAAAGTAGCGCTGTCGGAGACACGGGAGCCGCCCACACTGATATTTGACGAGGTCGACAGTGGCGTGGGTGGCGCCGTCGCTGACAAAGTGGGTGAGCGACTGGCGCGCCTGGCGCAAGACACCCAGGTCATCGTCGTGACCCATTCACCCCAGGTGGCAGCCCGTGCCGATCATCATTGGCGTATATTGAAACAGGCTGACCGCGCGTCCGCCCTGACCACGGTTGAGGATCTTGATGCCCATCGCCGGCGCGAGGAAATTGCCCGTATGTTGGCCGGCGCCAAAATCACCGACGAGGCGCGCGCCGCCGCCGATAGCCTTCTGCAGGCAGCCGGATCATGAAAGAAAACGCGGATATCCCGATCGACGAATTAGATGAAACTCAGGCCGTCGCCGAGCTGGCCCGTCTGGCCCTGGAAATCAAGTACCACGACAACGCCTATCATAAGAACGATGCACCGGAAATCTCCGACGCAGACTATGACCGTCTGCGCCAGCGCAATGCCGCAATCGAGGCGCGGTTCCCGGCCCTCAAACGGTCCGACAGCCCCTCTGACCGCGTAGGCGCGCCGCTGGCGGAAGGCTTCGCCAAGGTGCGTCACAGTCGGCCCATGCTCTCTCTGGGCAATGCTTTTGACGAAGGCGATGTGGCGGATTTTCTGGCCGGCATCAGCCGTTTCCTGAAATTGCCGGCGGATGAGCCCATCGCCATCGTCGCCGAACCCAAGATCGATGGCCTCTCGGCGGCGCTGCGATACGAGAACGGCAATTTCGTCCAGGGTGCGACCCGGGGCGACGGAGAGACTGGAGAAGATATAACCACCAATTTGCGCACCATTGTCGACATTCCACAGCAGATCGTTGGCATGCCGGAAATCTTTGAGGTTCGGGGCGAAGTTTTCATGACCCATGACGCTTTCGCCGAACTGAACCGACAGCAGGCAGAGGCCGGGCGCACGGAATACGCCAATCCCCGCAATGCCGCTGCCGGTTCTCTGCGGCAATTGGATTCCGCCATAACCGCCAGCCGCAATCTAAGTTTCCGTGCCTACGCCTGGGGCGAGGTTAGCACCCTGCCCAGCGACACACAGTCCGGTGTTTTGGCCGTAATGGAAGACTGGGGCCTGAAAGTGCAAGAGCATAGGGTCTGCAAAGGCGTGGCTGAACTTGTGGCCTACCACGCAGAAATGGAAGCTGGCCGCAGCGAGCGCCCCTACGACATCGACGGCATCGTCTACAAAGTGGATCGGCTGGACTGGCAGGAGCGCCTGGGCGCGGCATCGCGCTCGCCGCGCTGGGCCATCGCCCACAAATTTGCCGCCGAGAAAGCCCAGACCTTGGTAGAGGAAATCGACATTCAGGTGGGCCGTACCGGCAAGTTGACGCCGGTGGCGCGTCTAAAGCCTGTCACAGTCGGCGGCGTCGTGGTCTCCAACGCAACATTGCATAACGAGGACTACATCGCGGAAAAGGATATTCGCAAGGGCGCGACGGTACTTGTGCAGCGGGCCGGTGATGTCATTCCCCAGGTCCTGGAGGTGATCAAGCCGGGCGGGGAAGCCTTCGTCTACCCCAGCAACTGTCCTATCTGCGGCGCCCCGGCAATCAGGGACGAGGGCGAGGTGGATTGGCGCTGCAGCGGCGGTCTGAACTGCCCGGCCCAGGCTGTGGAACGCCTGCGCCATTTTGTTTCCCGCAATGCCTTTGATATCGAGGGCCTGGGCGAGAAACAGATCGCGGCATTCTTCGAGGCCGGCTTGATCAAGACGCCCGCCGATATCTTCAAACTGCGCAGCCAATTGGAAGAGGGTGAAACGCCCCTGCGGGATTGGGAAGGCTGGGGCGAAACATCTGCCCGCAACCTGTTCGATGCCATAGACGAACGCCGCAACATATCCCTGGACCGGCTCATCTTCTCCCTCGGTATCCGTCATGTTGGCCAGGGCAACGGCCGGCTCCTGGCGCGGCGCTATGAAACTCTGGCGGCGTTCGAAGCCGCCATGAGGCCGGAGAACCAGGAGGAACTCCTCGATATCGACGGCATTGGCGGCAAGGTGGCGGAAGCGCTTTTGGCCTTTTTCGCCGATCAAAACAGCAAGGCCGCCTGGGACGACCTGGTGGCCGAGCTTGACGTTCAGGACATGGAACGGGCTGCTACCTCTTCCCCCATCGCCGGCCAAACCCTGGTATTCACGGGCAGTCTGGAACAAACCTCCCGGGCTGAGGCCAAGGCGCGGGCCGAGGCCCTGGGCGCCAAGGTCTCGGGCTCGGTTTCCGCCAAGACGGATCTGGTGATCGCTGGCGAGGCGGCAGGCTCGAAACTGAAGAAAGCCCAAAGCCTGGGCGTCAAGGTCATCGACGAAGCCGGCTGGCTGGAGCTGATCGGCGCGGCAAACTGAAAACGAGACGAAAAAATAGAGAGGAACGAACTGTGAGCGCGGAACTGGTTACTTACGAGTCCAAGGACGGCATCGCCATCATCACCCTGAACCGGCCGGACAAATTGAACGCCCTGGATGTGGATTTGGGCAAGGCCTTGCGGGCCGCCTGGCAGCGCTTTCAGGCCGGCGACGATCGCGTCGCGATCCTGGCCTCGTCCAATGCAAAGGCCTTCACGGTGGGCGCCGATCTGACCAATCCGGGCGAGATCTGGACGTTTACGCCAAGCGTGGGTGTGGAAGTGGACAAGCCCATCATCGCTGCCGTGGACGGCTATTGCGTCGGCGGCGGCGTGGTGCTGGTGCAGTTCTGCGATCTTTGCGTCGCCGCCGAAAGCACGGTTTTCAGTTATCCCGAGGCCAAGGTCGGTGTTACCGGCGGTCTGATCTCCTCCCTCGCCGCCCGCATCCCGCACAAGATCGCTATGGAGTTCGTGCTCTATGCGTCCGACCTGACGGCGGAACGGGCCTACGAGGTGGGCATGGTCAACAAGGTGGTGCCCGCTGATCAGTTGATGGATGCGGCCATGGACGATGCCAACACTCTCAAAGAACACGCGCCGATGGTGTTGAGCACCCTGAAGCGCTTCGTCGGCGAAGTGATCAACAAGGGGCCGTCGGAGCGGGCCGGCATCGCCCGGCGGTCGACCGAAGCCATTCTCGCAAGCGAGGATCGGCTGGAAGGCATTGCCTCGTTCAAGGAGAAACGGCCGCCCCGTTTCACGGGCAACTAGGGGAGGGGATCATGACCACGGCCATAACACCGAACGCCATGAACCACGAAGGGCTGGCGCCGTTGGACTCCCGTTTCGTGGAGACCCATGAAATGGCGTGGGAGGCCACCCGCTATCCCGGCATCGAGGCCAAGACCCTACTTGTGGACCGCCGCACGGGCCTGCTGACGGTGTTGTTGAAAATGGCGCCGGGCGCTGTTCTGCCCGATCACGAACATGTCCAGATCGAGCAGACCTTTGTCATCGAAGGGGCGTTGGTTTGTGGTGAGGGCACCTGCAGTGCCGGAAATTTCGTCTGGCGCCCGGCTGGCAGCCGCCACCAGGCGGGTACCCCCAATGGCGGCCTGATGCTGGCGATCTTTCAGTTGCCGAACAAGTTCTTCGACGCCGACGGCAGCGTCACCGACATGCTAGGCCAGAACTGGGACGAAATCTGGGGTAACGCGACCGGCAACAACCTTTAGTCGGCCGCCAGGCGACGCAGGTGCAAATCGTTTACTGTTACGGTGCCGGCCAGTAGGTCGTGCAGGCAGCGGCCGCGGGGGTTGAAGAACGAGACGGCCAAGACCAACAACGTGGCGAAGGTCAGCGAGCCATAAAACAGCAGGGTCTGCAGGGCCGCCTGGGCATAGCCGGGGCGATTGCCGTTCCACGCCACCACGCGTAGGTCCATGATCCGCATACCCACCGTCGCATTCGAGGCGCCGCCGATCAGCAGGGTGTGATAGGCGAAGGGCAGGATGAACAGAGCCATGGCCAGTACCGGATACAATAGACCGAGTGTGATCACGGAAAACGCCATGCCGACCACCCATACGCCCGCGAGAAGTATGGAAATGATAATTAGATCAATGGCATAAGCTACCAGCCGCTTCATGCGGATGCCGTCGTACAATTCCGGCGCTTCCAAGGGGTCAGGCGCCGCCTGGGACCAGGCCTGTCGTTGCCCGGAATTATCCTTGGTAACCGTAACCGCGCGCACGATGCAATCTCCCCTCGTTGCTGCCTGTTATGTGAAAGATGGGGAGAGTAGCGGTAAATCGCCACTCGGACTAACGTCGGCGAAGTCCGGATCGCTTCTGAGGCCTAGTCGTCGGGTCCGGGCGGGGCCGAGGGAACAAGGGGTGCTTCGCGCAATAATACGATGGAAATGCGCCGGTTGGTGGGCAGGGTCGGGTCTTCGGCCACCAGAGGTTCGGTATCCGCTTTGCCAGCGACGGAGGCGATGCGGCTTTCAGGCACGCCGAATTGCACCAGGGCCCGGCGGGAGGCATTGGCCCGTTCGGCGGAGAGTTCCCAGTTGCTGTAATCGTTGCGGCCGCGGAAGGGCACCGAATCCGTATGGCCGGAAATGGCGATCTGGTTCGGCATGCGGTGGACGATATCCGCCACCTTCTCCAGGATTTTCTTCAGGTTGTCGTTCATCTTGGAGCCGCCGGAAGGGAACATGGACGCCTTTTCCTGATCCACCAGCTGGATGCGCAGGCCTTCGGGTGTGTTGTCGACGATCAGGTTCTGGGCCATATCCGCCAGACCGGGAGAATCCTGCATGGCCTTGCGTAGCTCTTCCTCGGCCTGTTCGAACTCCTCCTGCTCCCGCTCGGCCATCTTCTGCAACAGTTCTTCTTCTTCCAGGTGGCCGGCTTCGCCGTCCTTTTGTTCTTCGTCGGTCTCGGCGGGATTGCGCTGCCGTGGTGGGGCCAGTTCCATGACCACCGTCGGCGGTGATGACTTGCTGACCCGGGCACCTTCCGTGGACATCGTCGTGCCGCCCAGAATGCCGCCCGAGCCAGAGGTGGATTTCGACGCCGCGGTGGGCGCGAAATAGTCAGCCACACCATGTTTCTGTTCGTCGGTGGTCACGTTCAAAAGCCATAACAGCAGAAAGAACGCCATCATCGCTGTCACGAAGTCCGCGTAGGCAACTTTCCAAGCGCCACCATGGTGGCCGCCGCCACCCTTGATGACTTTCTTGATTACGATTGTGCCTTCGGCGTTGGACATCCGCTATGACCCTACGGGAACCAAGCCCCGCCTATGCCGGCGCCAATTCTGATGTGGCGTCCTCCAACTCGGAGAAACTGGGCCGGTCATGTCCCGACAGTGTCTTGCGGGCGAATTCCACGGAAATCGCCGGTGCGTATCCCTGCACATGGGCCAGAATTCCCGAGCGCATGCATTCAAGGTATTTGAACTCCGCCTCACAGAATGAGGTCAGATAGGCACCCATTGGGCTAACGATGCCGTAGGCTGCAAAAATTCCAAAAAATGTTCCCACCAGGGCGGCGCCGATCAGGGCGCCCAGAACCTCCGGCGGTTCCGCGATGCTGCCCATGGTCACGATCACGCCCAGCACCGCCGCAACGATGCCGAAGGCGGGCAAGCCCTCGCCCATTCCAGTCACCGCATGGGCCACGGAATGAGCTTCGTGCTTCCGGGACTCGATATCCTCGTCCATCATCGCTTCCAGCTCATGAGGATTTTCCGTGCCCATGGTGATCAGGCGCAGGGTATCGCAGAGAAAACCGATGGCATCCTGGTTCTTCACGAAATTCGGATAATTGGCGAAAATGGAGCTTTCTTCCGGATTCTCGATATGCGCTTCCAAGGCCAATGCGCCCTTGCTTTTCGCCAGCTTGAACAGCGAAAACTGCAAACACAACAGATCGACATAATCCTGTTTGCTATAGGGCGCGGACTTGAGCAGGCGGCCCAGATGCTTGCCTGTCGCCAAGATCACATCCTTGGGGTTGGAAATAATGAAGCCACCCAGGGCAGCGCCCAGAATGATCAAAAACTCCAACGGCTGCCACAACACCCGCAGATCACCATGGGGTGCGTAGCCGCCGGCGACAGAGCCAAACACGACAACGAGACCAATAATGAAAAACATATCTTGCCTATCATTTCCGCGCCCGAAATTGGGCCACTGCGACCGCGATCCAGGCGATCGCGCCCATGTCACCGGATGCTGGCGAGATAAGGTTAAGATAGCGTTAGTTCAGCCGCCCAAAGATGTGGATATTCCCCTGATCCCGTCAATTTTTCGTGCCCTTTTGCCGGCGATGATCTAGATTTCCGACTAACGCGTGATACAAGCCGACTTGGGGGCCGGCGCGCGGCCGGTCGCGGACTGACGTGGCAGGTGACAGTACCGTTTGATACGAAGGGGAGTAGCGCCATCAATATGAGTATCGACCAACGCGCCTTTCGCGACGCCATGGGCTGTTTCGCCTCCGCCGTTACCGTCATCACCACCACCACCAAGGACGGCCATCCCGTGGGCGTGACGGTGAATTCCTTCAATTCGGTATCCCTCGATCCGCCGTTGGTACTGTTTTGCCTGGGCCGCGAGTCGACGAATTTCGATCATTATCTCGCTTCGGGCCGTTTTACGGTGAATATCCTGCGCCAGGGACAGGACAATATTTCCAACGGTTTTGCTTCCGACGGCGCCAACTTCTTCCAAACCATGGACAATGATGTCTCCAACCTGGGCAATCCCCTGGTGCCGGACGCCTTGGCCATGTTTGATTGCGAGACAGAGGCGGTGCATGATGGCGGCGATCACGTCATCCTGATCGGCCGGGTCAAAGAGCTGACTTTCGACACCGAGGGCGATCCCTTGTTGTACTACCGCGGTCGCTACAGCGCTGTTGGTGGCTGAAGCGCTCTAACCCGCATCGGGCGTGTTGATCAGTTCCCTGACTTTATAGCCCGCATTACCCAGGGCGGTGACCATTTCAGCGATATGGTCCCGATCCCGGGTTTCCACCACCAGGTCCAGTTCCGCCAGCTTCGCCGGCACGCCGGGAAAATTGCGTTGATGCTGGACTTCCAGAATGTTGCCACCCGCATCGCCCACCAGTTGCGCCACCTTGGCCAGGGCGCCGGGGCGGTCGGTGATTTCGACCCGCATATGGGTGATGCGTCCCTCTCGGATCAGGCCTCGCATAAGGATCGAAGACAGCATACGGGTATCGATATTGCCGCCGCATAGGATCAGTCCTACAACCCGGCCCTTGAACCGATCGGGATAGGCCAGCAGGGCGGCCAGGCCGGCGGCGCCGGCGCCCTCGGTGACCGTCTTTTCCACCGTGATCAGGAGATCGATGGCCCGTTCAATGTCCTCTTCCGAGAGTAGCAGGATATCGGCCACCCGCTCATCGATGATGGGCAGGTTCAGGGCGCCGGGCTTTGCCACGGCGATGCCCTCGGCGATGGTCTGGCCGCCGCAATCGTTGGCGAGGTCATGGCGGGCCTGATAGGCCGAAGGGTAGAGCTGGCTCTCGACCCCGATGATCTCCACATCCGGCTTTATGGCTTGGGCGGCAATGGCGTTGCCGGCGATCAGGCCACCGCCGCCGATGGGAATGACCAGGGTATCAATTTCGGGTGCAGCCTCCAGCATTTCCAAGGCGATGGTGCCTTGGCCGGCGACAATGGCGGCATCGTCATAGGGGTGGATATAGGTCAGCCCCTTCTCCTGTTGGATCTTTCGGGCCGCGATGGCGGCTTCGTCCACGGTTTCCCCGCTCAGGACGATTTCCGCGCCCAAATCGCGGGTCTGGCGCAATTTCACGTTCGGCGTTGCCACGGGCATCACGATTGTGGCGGGAATGCCGAGGCGCTGGGCATGATAGGCTACGCCCTGGGCGTGGTTGCCGGCGGAATTGGCGATCACCCCTCGAGCCCGTTGATCAGGATCAAGCTGCAACATTTTGATCAACGCACCGCGATCTTTGAATGAGCCGGTGAATTGCAGGTTTTCAAATTTCAGATAAACCTCCGCCCCGGTGATCCGCGACAGGGTTAGTGACTTGGCACAGGGGGTATTCACCACCATGCCCTGCAGTTGGCCTTGGGCCGTGCGAATATCATCGATGCCGATCCGAGCCATCAGGCCCTCCCGCAATTTGGACATTTGTCTTTCCTGCCGCCATGATAGACCCATGATGGCCTTGGAACCCAGTTGGCAAATGTGGGCAACCTTCGCGCTGATCGCCGGCGCCATCGTGCTTTATGCCACGGAACGATTTCCTTTGGAGCAGACCTCGCTGGCGCTATTGGCTGCGTTGCTCGTGCTGTTTCACTTTTGGCCGTTGGAGATACCAGGCGAAACCGCGGGCGCAATGTTGGATGCCCGCGCCCTTTTGGCCGGGTTCGCCGATCCTGCCCTGATCGCCGTGCTGGCACTAATGGTGGTTGGCCAGGGATTAATACGTACGGGCGCGCTGGACGAGGCCATTCGAATGATGACCCGGCGCTTTCAACGCCGCCCCGCAATGGCCCTGACCTTGACTTTGATGGCTATCGCCACGCTCAGCGCGTTTATCAACAATACGCCCATCGTTGTGATTTTCATTCCCGTCATGGCGGCGATCGCCGAACGCCTGAACCGCGGCCCCTCGCGCCTGATGATGCCTTTGAGTTTTGCCGCCATTCTGGGCGGCATGGTGACCTTGATCGGTTCCTCCACCAACCTTCTTGTAGCCGGCGCGGCGGTCACCATGGAGCAGCCTACCATGGGTTTCTTCGATTTCGCCGCGCCCGGTGCGCTGTTGGCGGTGATCGGTCTGGCCTATGTGATCTGGATCCTGCCGCGGCTGCTGCCGGAACGGGAATCCTTGGCCAGCCAAATTGCCGGTGAGGGCAAGCAATTCATTGCCCAGATAGAGGTGCGCCCCGGCAGCCCTTTGGTGGGGCAATCTGCCGTTGCCGGCATGATCCCCCACCTCAAGGGCATGACCGTACGTTTGATCCAAAGGGGCGAGGAAAGCCATCTGCCGCCGTTCGAGGACGTCTTGCTGAGACCGGGCGATACGGTTGTCGTGGCGGCCACCAGGGCGGTACTGACGGAAGCTCTGGCGCGTACGCCAGATCTGGTCGATACCTCCGGCGACGAGGCCGAGGATGGGGCGCCCGGCGACAGCATGCTGGCGGAAGCTATGGTAACGCCTGCCAGCCGGGTGATCGGCCGCAATCTGCGCCTGGTTGGCTTTCACTATCACACGGGCTGCGTCATCCTCGGCGTCCAGCGGCGCTCCCGCATGATGCGGGGCCGGATGGAGGATATCCGCCTGGAAGCGGGCGATGTCCTGCTTGTGCTGGGGCCCAGGGACCGGGTCAGGGACCTGCGGTTTAGCCGCGAAGTATTGTTGATTGAATGGTCGATCCTGGAATTGCCGTCCCGCCACCATGCCAAGCGGGCGCTGGCGGTTTTCGCTGGCGTCGTGGCGCTTGCGGCCAGCGGCGTTATGCCGATTGCCATTGCCGCCCTGGCCGGCGCCCTGGGCATGATCACCTTGGGCTGCCTGAACGTGCGCCAGGCGGCTCGCGCGGTGGACCGCCAGGTGGCCTTTCTGGTGGCCGCCGCCCTGGCCATGGGCACGGCCCTGCAGGCGACGGGGGGAGCTGCCTATCTGGCACAGCAGATGACCGGCGCCATGGAGGATCTGGGACCGGCCCTGGTGCTTTCGGCCATGTTCGCCTTAATCGCCATCATGACCAATCTGCTGTCCAACGCCGCAACGGCGGTATTGTTCACGCCCATCGCCATCAACACCGCCCTGACCCTGGGCGTCGCCCCCACGGCCTTCATTCACGCGGTGATCTTTGCCGCCAACTGCTCCTTCGCGACGCCCATGGGCTATCAGACAAATCTATTGGTGATGGGCCCTGGGCATTATAAATTCGTCGATTATCTGCGCGGCGGCGCGCCACTGATCGTGCTGATTTGGCTTGCGTTTTCCCTTCTCGCGCCGTGGTATTACGGATTGTAAAGGATATTTGACTTAATTCTGGGCCATGAAACCGTTTTCGCCGCAATCCCTGACCTATTTTTTCCTCTCCCGGTTGTCCGCCTGCCCCTATCTGCCGGACCGGATGGAACAGATGGTCTTCACGGACCTCGCCGCCGCCGGCGAGCCCAAGGAATTGCACGACCAGTTGTCCCGTGCCGGCTTCCGGCGCAGCCAAGGCGTTGCCTATAAGCCTAATTGCCCCGATTGCCAGGCCTGCCGCGCCGTACGTGTTCCCGTAGAGGCCTTCCGACCGTCACGCAGCCTGCAGCGCATCGCCCGGCGCAACAGCGGCATCAGGGCCAGGATCCTGCCGGCCAAGGGACGGGGCGAGCATTTTGCCCTGTTTCACCGTTATGTGCGGTCCCGCCACGGTGACGGCGGCATGGCGGGCATGAATTTCGACGACTATCTGGCCATGGTGCAAGACACGCCGGTGCCCTCGGAATTGATCGAGTTTCGCACGGAGACGGGAGAAATCTACGGCGTTTGCCTGACCGACCCGCTCGATGACGGCCTTTCATTGGTTTACAGCTTCTTCGATCCCGATCTGGCAGACGACAGCCCCGGCAAATACATCATCCTCTGGCATATTGACGAGGCGCGCCGTCGCGGTCTGCCCCATGTCTATCTGGGCTATTGGATCGAAGAAAGCCGCAAGATGGCCTACAAAGCGCGCTTTCGCCCCCTCGAAGTGCACGGAGCCAACGGCTGGGAACGGTTATAGCCGGCCATACCATGCCGCCCCCATTTAGAGTGGAACTAGTCGCCCATGATCCGGAATGGGCCGATCTGGCGCTGCGTGAGGGCGAACGGATCGGCGCGGCGTTGGTAGGTCTCCTGGATGTCGTTCACCATATTGGTTCGACCGCCATCCCCGGCATCGCGGCCAAGCCGATCATCGACCTCTTGCCGGTCGTGTACGATTTGCGGCGGCTCGATGGCGCCGCCGAATGCTTGGAGGAACTCGGATACGCGGCGTTGGGTGAGTACGGCCTGCCTGGCCGGCGTTATTTCATCAAGGTCGATCCGGAGACGGACCGCCGACTGATCAACTGCCACTGCTATCAGCGGGGCTCGTCCGAGATTACCCGGCACCTGGCATTCCGTGACTACCTGCGCCAACGGCCCGATCTCGCCAAGGCCTACGATGCCAAAAAGCGCCGCTGCCAGGCCCGCCACCGCGACGACCATCATGCCTATACCGATTGCAAGGATGCCTGGATCAAGGCCATCGAGGCCGAAGCCCTGGACCATATGGCAAGCGAAGAGGAAAAGGACTGAACCCATGACCAGCCGGCCCTATGTCAGCCACCTGGACGATGCCCCATGGGAAACCCGGCCCGGCCGCACGGACGGCGTGCGCTGGAAGCTCTTGATCGACGCCGACCGCACGCCTAGCCACGGTTTCAGCCTGGGCGTCCTGCAATTTCCAGCCGGTACCGTGCTGGCGCCACACCACCATGCCCCACAGGAAGTCTATTGGATCCGCGAGGGCGACGGCGAATTGCTGATCGATGGGAAAAAGCAAAAGGTGGGCCCGAACAGCATCGTCTATATCCCCGAGAACTGCGTCCACGGCATCGAGAACATCGGCGATACGCCCTTGACCCTGATGTGGCTGTTCCCCACCGACACCTGGGCCGAGGTCGAATACCTGTTCGAGTAGCTGGCTGCCTGCTCAAGTGCTCGATTGGCGCCTTTGGCTGAGTATGTGGAAAAAAAGAGGCCGGCATGACGCCGGCCCAAGGTGCTCCACGATATGCCTCTTGGAATTAGAATGGATAGATGATGTCGAAGATTTGCTGGCCGTAGCGCGGCTGTTGCACATCCGTTAGCTGGCCGGCGCCGCCGTAGGCGATACGGGCCTCGGCGATCTGGGTATGTTTGACGATGTTGCTGGCTGAAATGTCCTCGGGCCGGACCACGCCGGTGATCGTGAGGATACGTTTCTCGAAATTCACGCGCACTTCCTGGGTGCCCGAGATCACCATGTTGCCGTTGGGCAGGATTTGCGTGACGATGGCGGCGACCACCAGCTTCACGCTTTCCTTGCGGGCGATGGAGCCCGTGCCCTTGGCGGAGGATTTAGATCCCAGGCTGGCGATGGAAGCGGCCGAGGCCGCCGTGGGCAGTAGCTTGTTCAGCGAACCTTCATAGCCGAGGATATTGGTGACGTCTGAATCTTCGGCGCTATCCCTGGTCCGGGTGGTTGCATTGTCCAGCGTCGCCTCGTCGGCGATGGTGATGTTGACGGTCAGAATATCGCCGATTTGCGACGCGCGCTGATCCTTGAAGAAGGCGCGGGCGCCGGGCCGCCAAAGGGAATTTGGCTCGTGCATGGCATGGCGCTTGCGCGGCATGGGCAACACGACGGGCTGGTATTTGCGGGCCTGCACCGGGTTTTCGATGGTGCTCATTTTCGGCTCGCCACCGATGCTGGTGACCCGGTCGACCACGTTACAGGCACCGAGAAGGAGGGCCGCCGCCGCAATGGCCGTCATGCGTTTGGCTCTGATGGAAGCGCCGGTCGCGGTACTATGACTGAATCTCATGATACGTTACTCGACTATTTCGTTGCCGCCACGGCGATCTGCCGGCGCAAGGCCACCTTGACCTGGTTGGGGCCGACCACGCTGGCTTCGACGGTGCGCTTACTTTGCATATTCATAATGCGGATGATTTCGCCATGGCTGCCGTCCTCGAGGGCCCGGCCGGTGCCGGTCAGGTGCAGCCCGCCGCTCTTCAGCGAGACCGTGACCATCGTACCCTTAGAGATCATGATGGGCGCGCGCAGGTCCGATGGCTTCAAGGGTTGGTTTTGCCGAAGGTTGCGGCTTGCCGCCTGGCCAATAACCTGGTCAGGATGTTCGATGGTCTCGGTGCCGAGCAAGCGCAGGTTCAGTTCCGCCCACTTGATGTCGGCTTGAGTGATTTCCTGGCCTTTGCGAATGCCTCGGCTGGGCACGGGAATGCGGGCAACGAAATCGACCCGGCCACGCAGCGCCAGGCGCTGATAATCGTCGTCGCTCAGGTCGCTGTAGACGTAGGCCCTGAAGACTCCGCCGTCACCGTCGAAGGACAAATCCTCGATACGGGGCGCGCGCCCGTCCGGTGAACGGAGGACGGGATTGCGCAGGCGGTTGAGCTGTATCTTGATCCGGCCCTGCGCGCCTTGCTGGCGGAACTCCGCAGCCAAGAGGTCGACGATCTCGCTTTCGCTGACCCGTTCGCCGCCGCGGGTGATGACGGCGCGGGTGGCGCTGCCGGCGGGGCGCCATTTCAGGCCGTGGGCACGAGCCAGGGCCGAAAGATGATCCGCCTTGTAAGTGGCCCGCTGTCCCGGCGCGGGGGCGGGGCCGACTTCGCGTTGGGACAGTTCGCCGATGTCCGAGAACAAATCGCCCAAGGTAATAACGTCCGTGGTCACCGTCTCTTTGACCTTCAGCCGTGCCTGCCCCAGGCCGGCGTGGGCGACGGCCATAGCGGCCAGAAAGGCGATGATCGGAACGGCGCGCATGGCACGTTTCATGATCCGGCTCCTACCGTAGGTTGGCCATGGTCCGCAGCATCTCGTCGGATGCGGTGATGACGCGGGAATTCATTTCGTAAGCCCGTTGCGCCGTGATCAGCGAGGTGATCTCCGACACGGCGTTGACGTTGGAGGTCTCAAGGAAGCCTTGCAAGACGCTGCCATAGCCGGGGCTGCCCGGGACACCGACGGTCGCGGTGCCGGAGGCCGGCGTTTCCATGAACAGATTGCCGCCCTTTGCTTCCAGACCGGCGTCATTGAAGAATATTGAAAGTTCCAACTGTCCCACCACGGTTGGCGCCACGGTGCCGTCGACCTTGACCGAGACTTCGCCGTTGCCGTTGATGCTGACGTCGATGGCGTCGGACGGAATGGTGATGCCCGGCGCCACCACGAAGCCATCGGCTGTGACCAGTTCGCCGGTCGCGCCTACCTGGAACGAGCCGGCGCGGGTATAGGCGTCCTCGCCGCTGGGCAGGGTCACGCGGAAGAAACCCTTGCCCTGGATGGCCAGGTCATATGTGTTGTCGGTGCTTTGCAGGTTGCCCTGTTCGGCGATGCGATACACGGCTGAGGTTTTGACGCCTGTGCCGACCTCGACACCGGCGGGAACCACGGTGCCGGTATCGGACGATTGCGTGCCGCTGCGGCGCAGGTTCTGGTACAGCAAATCCTGGAACTCCGCACGCTGGCGCCGGAAACCGGTGGTGTTCATATTGGCGATGTTGTTGGATATGACCTCAACATTGAGCTGCTGGGCCAACATGCCGGTCGCCGCGATGCTTAAACTTCTCATTTTCTATGTCCTCTTAGCCAATCGAACCGGCGTCAAACGCGGCCCAAACTGTCGATGGCCTCACTAATCAGGTCGTCGTCTTTCTTCATCAACGACGCGGTTGATTGATATGACCGGGATAGGTCGATCATTTTGGTCAATTCCTTGATCGGCAGGACGTTGGATGTCTCCAGCATGCCCTGCATGACCGAAACGCCTTCCGGCTCGATCTCCGGCTCTTCCGTCTGATACAAACCCGATCCAACCGGGCTCAGTGCCTGTTCGTTTTCGAAACTGACGACGGACAGCTTCGCCACGGGGCCCAGGCTGTTCGAAATCGTGCCGTCCTTGGCAATTTCAAATGTGGGGTCGTCCGGCGTCACCACGATGGGCTTGCCCTTGTCATCCAGGATGGGGAAGCCTTCGTCCGTCACCAACTGCCCGGTGGCATCCAGACGCAGATTGCCGTTGCGTGTGTAGTAGAGGCCGGTATCCGTCTCCACCGTCATGTAGCCGCCCTTGGTGATGGCGACGTCCATGGGGTTGCCGGTGGGCGTGAACTCGCCTTCCGAAAGATCGCGGGAAGTGCCGTAGTCGCGTACATAGGAGATGGTGTCGCCATCTTCCGTTTGCTCGAGATACTCCTCGAACAGGACGCTTTCGGCCTTGTAGCCGGTGGAGCTCATGTTGGCCAAGTTATTGGCGATGACTTCCATCTGGCGTTGTACCGCCATCTGGCGTGACAAGGTTATGTAACCTGTTACTTCGGGCATTTTTGCCTCATAAGATTCGGTTTTGGTTGCGCATATCGTCACCGCACCTCATGCACGGCCCGTGCCAAGTAGTGAAGGCAATAAAATCAAAGTCTTAGATGGATCACATGGGATTTTCTCCCTGCAGCCAGTGGTCTTCTGGCAAGCATTGCCCGGCAATTTGTGCCGCTTTTTCGCAAGGCTTAATGAAGCTGGGATTCCTTCAACGCCTTGTTAACTAAACTTCCTTACTTTGGGCCACTGACCCAGCCAATTCGGGCGATAAAAAGGAATAGGTACTGGTATGTCGGACGCGGATGTCGCCGAGACAGAGGAACTGGAAGACGGCGAAGTTGCGGAAGCTGCAGACGGTGGCGGAAAAAAGCGGCTGTCAGGCAAGAAACTGGTCTTGTTCATCGCGCTGCCCGTGCTCTTGTTGTTGATAGGCGGCGGCGCGGGCGGCTACTTCCTTTTTGCCGGCGGAGATGAAACCGTTGCAGAAGGTGAAGCTGCGGCGGAAGGCGAAGAAGGAGAGGACGGCAAGCCTAAAGGACAGGTTGTCTTCTATGACCTGCCGGAAATGCTGGTAAACCTGAATTCCGGCGGCAAACGGGCCAGTTATCTGAAGATTACGGTCGCCCTCGAACTAGAAAACGCGGAATCCGTACCAAAGCTCGAAGTGATCATGCCGCGGGTGGTGCACAACTTCCAAGTTTATCTTCGCGAGTTGCGTTTGGAAGATCTAAAGGGATCCGCCGGTCTGCTGCGGTTAAAGGAAGAATTGCTGATCCGGGTGCAACGCGCCGCCGGCGTCATCAAAGTGAATGACGTTCTGTTCAAGGAAATGCTGGTGCAATAGCCAGTCCTGCAGTCCAGGGGCAAACGAACGCGTATGTGGGAGTTGGTATGATTGACGAAGCCTTCGATGGTGACGACGAGGCCGTGGATGACGACGACGTCGCCGCCGAATGGGCCGCCATGGTCGAGGACGACGGCGACGACGGCATGGATGATGATGATGTCGCCGCTGAATGGGCCGCCATGGCCGAAGAGGGCGATGACGAAGACGACGATTCCGGTGCCGTAAATAGGGTCCTGAACCAGGATGAAATCGACAGTCTTCTCGGTTTTGATGCCGACGGCGACGACGATGGTCAGCGGCTTGGCATCCGGGCTATTATCAACAGCGCACTGGTTTCATACGAACGCCTGCCCATGCTGGAAGTGGTGTTCGACCGGCTGGTCCGCGTCATGTCCACATCTCTGCGTAATTTCACCTCGGACAACGTGGAAGTCTCGCTGGACAACATCACCTCTATCCGCTTCGGCGATTATCTGAATTCCATTCCCCTGCCGGCGATGCTGACCGTTTTCAAGGCCCAGGAATGGGACAACTATGGTCTTCTGACGGTGGATTCGTCGCTGATCTACTCCATCGTGGATGTTCTGTTGGGCGGCCGCCGCGGCACCGCGGCGATGCGCATCGAGGGACGCCCCTATACAACCATCGAAATTTCCCTGGTCGAGGAGATGGTTCATGTGGTGTTGGCAGACTTGAGCGCCTCCTTCGAACCCCTCAGCCCTGTGACATTCGGCTTTGACCGGCTCGAAACCAATCCGCGTTTCGCGACCATCGCCCGGCCGGCCAACGCCGCTGTGCTGATCCGTCTGCGCATTGACATGGAAGATCGTGGCGGCCGCCTGGAACTGCTGTTGCCCTACGCCACTCTCGAACCCATTCGCGAACTGCTACTGCAGATGTTCATGGGCGAGAAATTTGGCCGCGACGCGATTTGGGAGAGCCATCTGGCGACGGAGCTTTGGTCTACCGACATCGTTCTGGAAGCCGTATTGGAAGAGCAGTTGCTGACCATCGGCGAGGTGATGAATCTCGAGGTTGGGCAGACGATGATGCTGAATTCCACCTCTGATTCCACGGTACAGCTTAATTGCGGCGGCATTTCGCTGCTGGAGGGAAAAATGGGCCGGGTCGGCTCCAATGTGGCGGTCAACGTCACTGAAAGCTTGGCGAAGGGAGGTCTTTAATGGGAGGGGCAATGGTGCAACTACCCGTGCAACTGGAACTATGGCTCGATGCGCTGGTCGCCGTGCTGCTGTTGGTGACGGTCGTTTATTGTCTGGTTCTTAACCGTCGGTTAACAGCTTTGCGCGGTAATCAGGCTGAAATGCGGCAACTGCTGTCCCAGTTCACGTTGGCTACGCGTCAGGCTGAGGCAAGCATTAGTGAATTGAAGGAAGCCAGTGACCATATCGGCGCCAATCTCGACCAGCGCATGGCGGATGCCAGGGCGCTTACGGACGAATTGGCCACGATGACACAGTCCGGCAACGCCCTGGCGGACCGGATCGAGAAGGGCCTGGTCGGTCGTTCCGGGCAAGGCAGGGCCGCATCGCCGTCGGACGTCGCATCGAAGATTTCCGAGTCCGAACGGGAACTTCGCGAGATCCTGCGGCAGGCGCGCTGATCGGATTTCGGTACCGGGGTGGGTGCAATAGGGCCGCCTGGAGGAAGAATGGAACAGTTGGGTATGGGTAATGTTCGCAAAGATTAGGGTTCTGCCAATCCTCATTCTAGCCGCCATGATTTTGTTTGGCGTGAAGGTTGTGGAGTTGCGTCGGGGCGCGGCTGATTTTGGTATCGCGACCGCCCTGGCTCAGAGCGATGAGAACAAGGCAGCCAAGGATGACGCTGCCGAGAAGGCCAAGACTCCCGGGCCCCGCGACGATGCTGCCGATCGAGACGGCAAAGCCTCCAAGACGGGCGGCAAATCGGACAACAAGAAGATCGCCAGCCGCCAGAAAACCAAGAAGAAGACGAATTTCACGCCTGCGGAGATCGAGGTTCTGCAGCGGCTTTCAGGCCGCCGCGAGGCATTGGAGAAGCGATCGCAGCAGATGTCCATGCGCGAAAAAATCTTGCAGGCAACCGAAAAGCGGATCGATGGCAAGATCGCGGAGTTGAAGCGGCTAGAGACGCGGATCAAGGAACTGCTGCTCGAACATGACAAAGAGACCGAGAAGCAGATCAATAGCCTGGTCAAAGTCTATGAGAGCATGAAGCCCAAGGACGCAGCGCGAATATTCGAAGAACTGGAAATGGAAATCCTCCTCAACGTAACGGAACGTATGAAGGAGGTAAAAATGGCCAAGGTGCTGGCGGCAATGAATCCCCAAAAGGCAAAGACCTTGACCGTCAAGCTTGCGACCAGAAGGCGCCTGCCCGAGACGGGCGGCTGACTTCGCCACCGTCAACCGAATATTCAATTTGGCTTGGTTACCGAAAATTAGGAATTTTCGGGCATTTTGCCATGGCAAGACAGGATAAGGCGGGTACTTGGGGACGAGGGCTGAAGTTGAAGTAGCGAAGTTATGTCTGAACAGTCACATTATGAAATTCTGTCAGATAGTGGCCGAAGTTGGAACGTCGACGCTATTGTCCAAGGGCATGACGAGGCGATTGAACGGGCCAATGACCTAAAGCGGCTTCACGGCAGCAAGGCCGTCAAGGTTGTCTACGTCTCCTTCAACAATGACGCCGGCGAGTTCCGCGAGCACGAGGTGTTGTTTCTCGGCAAACGCCGTAGTTCCGTTCGTAAATACGGCGATGGCTTGGATGCGGGCGCGCCCTGCCACTCCCTTGAGAACCTTTTCTCGCTGCAGTCCCGGCAGGCCATTCGCCGGGTCTTGCGGCAATGGCTGGAAGCCCACCGCATTACCCCGGTGGAGCTGTTGCATCATCCCGAATATATCAACCGTTTCGAAGGTTCCGGCTCGATGCTGCAAAGCGCGGTGCAGCGGGCCGCGATGGCGCAGGCCGGCGCCTATAACCAGGATGTCAAGGCGCGCCAGCGCGAACTCTACAACCTGGTCGATCAAGTCAGCGCCAAGGCTAAGTTATTGTGGCGGGCCGAGAAATGCCCCGTCATTCATGATGACGATCTTGATGAACTTGTCACCAGACTGGCCGAACAGAAAGACAAAGATTATCTCTTCAACGCTGCCTTGACCAACTGGCTGCGTCGGTTCAAGGCAGCCGATGAGAAACTTGTCGCCTTGTTGGAAATGGCGACCAATGCCAAGCAGCCGGCGACGACGGCACAACTGGATGGCTTCCTTACCGATTTCTTCGATGATGCGAAATCCGTCGCCAAACTGATCGGAAATCAAAAGAGCCTTGGGGCGGCGATCATGCGCCTCGCGGAACTGGTAAATCCCAGTTTGACGCCGATGGCCAGGACCGCAGCGGCGAAAGCCGATGCCGAGCGCGCCGCCAATGAAAACAGTGCCGCCAATTTGCAGGTCAACGGCGCCGACGGCGGACGCGACAAGCTGAAGGACGAAATCTATGACGACTCCGATGCCGAGGATGTGCCCGAACATCCCGTCATGGAGCTGTTTCGCGACGTACTTCGCCGGGGCCGTTTTCCGAAGTGCCGGATGACTTTGATCCGTCGACTGGAACAGACGATCACCGGGCCGCGGTCGCTCAGCGCCGAAGGCGTGTTGGCGGATACTCAGGTTTTACGCGACGTCTATGAGCGTCTATGTGACGAAGACGGCAATTTTGCCCTTGGTTCCGATCTTGAGGATGCCTTTTCCGATCGGTCGCAACGCTATGTCAGCGGCGATGCCGTGGGCCGCATGCTGGACGGAGTCCGAGAGCCGCTGCAGCGGGTCTCGATTCTGTTAGAGGCCGAAAAGGGTATTTTCGGCAAAGCCAGCCAATATCGCATCGGAGACTATGTCACGGCCGTCCTGCAGGAACCGGAAAACCAAGAAAGCCTGCGGAACCCGGAACAGCCGCCGGCAGTTCATATGCGAAATCTAGGCGCGATACAGCGGCGTATCCTGGACTCCGGGATTTCGGAAAAGCAGATCGATGTTACAACGGCGTTGCTTGACAACATCTGCTCTGAGCTTTTGGAACGGGAGCAAATTCTTGCCAAGATCGCCGTCCGCAGCCCGAACAGCATCGATGAATGCATCTCCATTCTGAAGCTTTGCGCGGCGGGCACGTTTACGGAAGGCAAGGCGGCGGATGCCGCTCGCGAACGGGCCTCGGCGGTGTTGCGCTCACCCGGGTTTGCCGAGGCGTTTCTGCGCCGGGGCAACGACAAGGCGGAGCGGCGGGAGATGCTGGCCGAATTGGAAAGTCTGATGACCAAGGCCGGCGTTGGCGATCTTCCCCTTATGGGTGCGATGGTGGCCGCGCAGGCGTAGTGGCCGCCTACTATAGCCCGAAAAACCGCCGCCGATCCGCCTGCCCTTAAATCGTCATTAACCCTTTTTCTTTAGGTTTAAGCCCAGCGGAATTTCCAACTGGGGACAAACAAAACTGCCGCAATGTAGTTCGTCGGCAGAACAGGAGGGTCGAATGCACGCACAGAGAGCTTTGCCAACTCTGGCTGAGACAATTGAAGAGATTCGCCAGGCCAGCGGCGGGCCTGTGGCCATCGACGATGTGGCGGGCATAGTCACCTCGTTGATGACATCGATTCATGGGGATTTGAACGCAACGGACTTGCGTGCTCACGAGGAACTGGAAGACCTTGTGCGCTATATCCAGCGCGCTCGCGCAGAGATTTCGGCGATCCGCCCTGAAAGCATTCGCGATGAAGAAATCCCCACAGCAAACAGCGAACTGGACGCGGTCGTCGACGCCACTGCGGAAGCCACCGGCGTGTTCCTCGATGTGGCGGAGCAGCTGGAGTCCATGGCCGATAGTATCGGCGGCGAGGACGGCGAACGTCTGCATGACATGACGACGCGAATGTACGAGGCCTCGAACTTTCAGGACATCACCGGGCAACGCATCAGCAAAGTCATCTCCACCTTGAGCTTCATCGAAACCAAGGTCGAGAGACTGTCTCGCATCATCGATGGTCAGGATGTGCCAGATGAAGAAGCCATATCCGTGGAAGAGATGATGCCTGTGGATGAGCGCCCCGACGCGGATCTTTTGCACGGCCCGGCGATGCCGGATGAGGCCAACAGTCAGGATGACATCGACGCCCTTCTCGCGAGCTTCGATTGATGGATCATGGAACGGAAGCATCAGGAAGATAATGCCTTTGGGGAGGACCGCGGCACTGTCGTGTTGATGTCCCTTTATCTGATTCTGGTCGCTTTCTTCATCATGCTCAACTCCATGGCGCAGCTAGAAGACTCTCGCATCAAAGAAGCCATGGGCAGTGTAAAAGCCGAGTTCCGAAATGAATTGGCAATTTCCAAGGCCGGACCTACCGTCCTGAGCTATGACGGCAAGGCGGAAGTTGTTGAGACTTTTCACAGTGACGTCGGCAAATTGTTCCAAGAGAATCTGCCGATCGATCATGTGGACCCGGTGCGTCGCGGCGATGATTTGACGTTTGCGGTGCCGGTTGATGATCTGTTCCGACCCGGCGCCGTTGCTGTGCGTCCCCGCGCCCGCGCCCTTCTGGACGCTATGGCAGCCAGCCTAAACCGACAGCGGCCGGGTTACGCGGCCATGGTCGAAATGGTGCTGGGCAGCGGCCTTGAGTTGCCTGATGTTGACGAAGGCGGCGATGTTTTCGAGTTGCGCCGGGCGACCTCACTTGCCCATGCGCTACGCCGTCGAGGTGTTGCTGCATCGGCCATTCGAACCGGTCTGAACCCTGGCGATCCCGGACAGATTTCGTTTCTTTTCAGGGTCCGAGATGAAGATCAGGCGCATTTGACGTTTGCTTCGCTCCAGGTGGCGCCATGATCAGACCCTATGCATCTGAACCCCGGCGCGTCCGGCCACGCGGCTGGATGATTACCTTCGCCGATCTGCTGTCCCTGGTGCTGGCGTTTTTCGTCTTGTTGTTCGCGATGTCGAAGGTGGAAATCGATTCCTGGAAGGCCGTTGTGGAGGCCCTCTCTAGCCGCCTCAATCCCTTATCCAGTTGGAGCCGGCCCCAATTGGAAACCGAACGGTCAACGCCGAAACTGTTCGACACCCGGACCATGGACTTGGATTACTTGGCGGGCTTGTTGCAGACCAAGTTGTCGGGTGACGCAACCCTTGGCAAGAGCATCCTGCACCGATTGGAAGATCGACTGGTGGTCTCTTTGCCCGGCGATTTGTTGTTCCCTGTCGGTGAGTCGAGATTGCTTGCGGACAGCCAGGGGGCGGTGGTGGCTCTTGCTTCAGCCTTGAAGCTGTTTGGAAACAGTATTGAATTGGTTGGTCATAGCGAAGCGGAACCGCCCGCCGCAGGGTCGCCTTTTAACTCAAATTGGGATCTGACGCTTGCACGTGCATTGAGCCTTGCCGATGGATTACGCAAGGTTGGCTACAATTTTCATATCAAGGTAATAGCTGCCGCCGATGCCGGCGCGGCAAATTTGTCTGCGAAACTTCCTGATCAACGACGGCGAAGTCTTGCACGCCGCATTGATCTGGTGATTCACGAGACCGGCGCAACAGGAGGCTCCGATGCGCCGTAGCCTCCAGGTCATGTTGGCGTTCTTTGTGGCGCTGAGCTTGTTTGGCGGCTCGGCCCTGGCGGCAAAGAATGTCAAGGTCCGCGCTGGCGTGCATAAGAACTTTGCTCGGATCGTGTTTGATTGGCCGGGAAAGGTCACATACACGACGGATTTGGGTGCTTCGCACCTTAGTATTAGGTTTTCCGAGCCCTTCACAGCCGACCTGAGCGCCGTCCGGCGACATTTGTTCAGATTTGTGAAGGATGTGACAGTTTCCGAGGACGGCCAAACCTTGAAGATGAAACTGTTGAAGCCGATGCGGCTGCGGGATCGGCGCATTGACGGGTTCTTGGCATTCGACTTGGTCACCAAATCGAACAAGGCAAAGCAGAAGAAAACGGCGAAAAAGGACACCAAGAGCAAACCCAAGATCCTATCGGGGCGGAAATCGAGTGTTGCCGACAGCGCCAAGAGAAGCCCCGCGCCAAAGCCGAAGAAAACGGCGCGGGCCAAGCCGAAGAGCCTGGAGAAGATTCAAATTCGGGCCGGCGAACACGGCAAGCACAGCCGCCTGGTGTTCGATTGGCGGCGCAATGTCGGCTATACGGTCGTCTTGTCCAAGGGCGGCCTGAGTGTGGCATTCGCCCGGCCCGCAACCTTCGATCTGACGGAGTTGCAAAAGGATCCGCCCAAGTACATTCATGGCGCGAAATCAGCCGTGGACAAGGAAGGCACCCGTATCACCTTGAAGACCGACGACGGGGTACGGTTTCGGCATTTCCGGGCCGGTACCAAGGTCGTACTGGACATCTATGCGTCGAAGAAATCCAAGAAGCCCAAGGACGAACTGGACAGCATAGGTCCGGCTAAGCGTTATCCAGACAAATCCTTGCTGCGGGCGGCACAGGACCATGGTGTCGCTGCCTTGGCCAAGCTTGCCATGAAGGCGGCTAAGGGCGGCCCGAAATCCCTTCTCGCCGGAAAAGAAAAGGGTATTAAAAAGGAAGACGATAAGACAAAGGAAATGGCCGACACGGGCCTGGCTTCGTTGCATGACGTCGATGTCGAGGTGAACGAAAAGGGCGAGGACCTCAACCTTGTGTTCACTTGGGAACGTTCGGTACCGGCCGTGGTTTTCGAACGCTCGGGGTATGTATGGGCAGTCTTCGGGCGCCGTTCCGAGATCGACAGCAGCCGACTGGCCGGTAACGATTGGATCAGCGGTGCCAACCAAATCCGAAATGACCACGCGACCGTATTGCGTTTGAAGGTGCGTGCCGGCCTGTTCCCGGTGATGAAGCGCCAGGGCAGCCGCTGGAATTTGACCCTGACACCGGCGCGCGGCGGGCCCAAGACTCTGTTGCTGCCGGTGGCCCAACCGTTCCACAAAAATGGCCCCCGGGTTTTTGTTCCGGCCAAGGACTCCGCTCGCCAAGTCCGCATTTACGATCCGGAAGTGGGCGATGAATTGTTCACCATTCCCATGTTGGATTCCAGCGCTGGTGTGCCGATCAGCCATGCGTATGTGGAGTTTCAGATACTTTCCACCGCCCAGGGTCTTGTCATTCGTCCTGAAATCGAGGATCTGGTGATCCGGGCAGCGCGGCATGGTGTGATTGCGACCACCAAAGACGGCCTTTTTCTTTCCGCTCTAGACGCAAACTCCGAACAGGCCGAAAGCACTTATTCTGCATCGATGAAGCGGCCCGTCATGCATTTGTATAGATGGCGGGGCGGCCGCGAAAATAATCCCGAAAAGTTTGATGAGTTTCGCAAACAACTGCTGCTGCGACTGGCGTCCGCACCCAAGGCCGGCCGCAACAAGGCGCGCTGGGAACTGGCCAAATACTATCTGGGCCAGGGCCTGATCTCGGCCGCCGGTGGCGTGCTGCAATTGATGGAAGAGAGAGATTCCAGCGCAGCCAAAGACCCCGGCTTTCGTGCCGTAAGAGGTCTGGTGCATCTGTTCCAGAACCGCGTGGATGAGGCCGAGACGGATCTGTTCAATGTCAACTTGCGGCTCTATCCCGACGTCGCCCTATGGCGGGGCAGTGTCCTGTCCCGGAAGGGAAAATTCGACGAGGCTAACCGCCAATTCGCTCTGGGCGCCGCCGTCTTGCCCGACTTGCCGAAGCTCTTCCGTTCCCGTCTATTCGAAGACTGGGCAGTGGCCGCGGCGGCTGTCGACGACAAAGCCTCGCTGCATTCCGTAGCGCAAAAATGGCGCCGTCTAGAATCCAAGCCACGGGTCACGACGACGCTTGAGTACCTGGCAGGTGATATAGCTTGGCGCGAGAAGGACTACGAAAAGGCGGAGAAGCATTTCCGCGCCGCTATTGCAGCCGACTACCGGCCCTATGCCGCCCGTGCCCGGCTCGCTCTCATTATCGCCGAACGGGAGCAGGAGAAGATCGACCGGGAGGAGGCAATCAACCGGTTCGAGCGCCTGCGCTTTGCCTGGCGAGGCGACGGCTTGGAACTGGACCTGGTCAACCGCACCGTTGATATGGAACTAGAGAAAAAGGACTATGCCGCCGCTCTTGGCCATCTGCGCGAAGCGGTTTCATATTTCCCCAAGAACAAGACCACCGATGAGATGTCCCAGCGCATGAAACGTACCTTCGTGGACCTGTTCCTCAACGGTAAAGCCGATGAACTCTCTCCCGTCAGTTCCCTCGCACTTTATTTTGAGTTCAAGGAGCTAACGCCACTGGGCAAACAGGGCGACGCCATGATTCAGCGTTTGGCTGACCGGCTGGCAGACGTGGACCTGCTCGACCGTGCCGCGCGGCTGTTGGAGCATCAGGTTCGCTATCGTCTGCGTGGGGCAGAAAAGATCAAAGTTCAGACGCGACTGGCGGTGATTTATCTGCTCGATTCCATGCCGGAAAAGG
This sequence comes from uncultured Rhodospirillaceae bacterium, assembly GCA_964344935.1. Lineage (GTDB taxonomy): Bacteria > Pseudomonadota > Alphaproteobacteria. Next base: position 577,527 of record CAYFPL010000001.1, on the reverse strand, counting down.
CCTTGAAGATACTGCGCAAGGGCAAGACGCAGAACTTGAGCGAGTCCCTGCTGGCGCAACGGCGCTATCTGCAAGCGCGCGCCTTGGCCGAGATGGACAAGATCGACGAGGCACTGGCACTGCTGGCCGCGGACACGTCGCCGGCGGCGGAGTTGTTGCGCGCCGGCATCTATTGGCGCGGTCAACGTTGGGCCTCAGCCGCCGCGACCACCGAGAACCTGCTGGGTCAGCGCTGGCGCGCGGACGAGAATCTCAGCTCCATAGAGCAGAGCCAGGTGGTGCAACTTGCCGTCAGCTACTACATGGCTGGCGACGGCGAGTCTCTCAAGGGTCTCAACCAGCGTTACGGCGACAAGATGGCCAAGGGGCCGCACGCCGAGACATTCCGTGTCCTCACCCATAAGGTGGATCAATCCCAGACCAAGTTCCGCGACTTGGCTGGCCAGATCGCCCGCGTCGCAGACCTTGAGGCGTTCATGGCCTCCTACCGCAACACGGTCAAGAATGCCGGCCTAAGTGCAATCAATTAAGTCCCTCGCCCGGCCCTGATCTGGACGCCCCGCCGTCCTTCGTGGTTAATTGCCAGAACAACGAAAATGCCCCGCATGCAAGTGGGGCCGCGCCTCTGGAGAATGCCGTGCCTTATGTCGAAGGAAGAGTGGTTCACGATGCCGACAGTCATCTGATGGAACTGAATGACTGTCTCGATCCCTATTTCACGAAACCCCTTCTCGCGCGTTTCCGCGAAGTTCCGAACCTTTTGGGTAGGTTGGATAAACGGGGCGAGGAAAAGGCCCAGGCCCGGGCGCTGCATGCGGATCCCGAATACCGCGCCGGAATCGCCGAGAACATCATGCTGCGCAAGAACCATGATGCCCACGGTGCCTTCCTGCCGGAGGATCGTCCGGAAGCCCTGGATCTTATGGGCTTTGCATCGCAGCTCGTCTTCACCACATTCTGCCTAGGTAATTTCGGGCTGGACCAAGGCAAGGATATGGAACTCTGCTATGCCGCCGCCTCGGCCCATAACCGCATGATGACGGACTTCTGCGGCGTCGACCGCCGCCTTTTGGCGACGGCCTATATACCGCTTGAGGATTTTGCTAGAACCCGGGCCTGTACGGCGGAGGCCATCGAGCTCGGTGCCAAAGCGCTCATGGTGCCATCTACATGCCCGCAGCAGCATGCCCACAGCCACATTGAGCTCGATCCGGTCTGGGCCATGGCCCAGGAAGCGGGCCTGCCGGTGCTTTTCCATGTCGGGGGCGAAGACAAGTTGAACCCGATCTACAAGGAAAATGGCCTGCCGCCGGTCAGGGATTTTCACGGCGGCGACGACAATTTCACGTCTGTCAGCTATATGGCGATCCCCAATTCCACCATGCAGACCATCGCGACATTGATTTTCGATGGCGTGTTCGACCGCTTTCCCAAACTGAAATGGGGTGCCATCGAATTGGGCGGGGCTTGGGTGCCCGGATGGATGCGGTCCATGGACTCTGCTGCTCATGCATTCATGAAAAACGAAGAGCGCCTGCAGAGGCTATCCGCCCGCCCTTCTGAAATTATCCGCCGGCAATTCCGAGTTGCTCCCTATCCTCACGAGGATGTGGGTTGGATCGTCGCCAATGCGGGCGAGGATGTGGTGATGTTTTCTTCCGATTACCCCCATGTGGAAGGCGGGCGGAACCCGTGCAAGCGGTTCGATGACTCCTTGAAGGGCGCCTCGGAAGAGGCCATCGAGCGTTTCTACTGCGATAACTTCGTCGACATGATGGGCGCTGGCTTGGCAGAGGAACTGCGCCGCCCGGCGCATTTGACGGCGGCTTGACCCGGCCTTCCGCCCTTGCAGGATCGATGTTCGTCCGAATTGCTGGCAAGCGGGGGCGGTTAGCATGCGAGGTCCTGTTGGATTATTACTCGCCAACGGATTAGACGCGCATGAGTGCTAGCGCAGTACTGTCGGAACCCGAGTTTCAATTGTTTTACGATTATTGGGACGAATTGCGCGGCACGGCCTTGGTGCCGGCGAAGGCGGAATTTGATCCCCTCCGTGTCTCCTCCTTGATGTCGATCATGTCGGTCATTCAATGGACGCCGCCCGACCAGCTTCTACTGCGGCTTATGGGCACCACGATCGTCGACCAAACTCATGTAGAGACCACGGGGACGAACCTTATGGATATTATCTTGCAATCTCAAAGGGATGCGGTCGCCGAACTGAGCGCGGCGGTTTTTCGGCAGCCGGCGATCAGCCTCGTCAGCACTTACAGATGTTTCGAGAGCGGCAGAAAAGTTGGCGTGAAGTTCGCCTTCTTCCCCTTCTTCGCGGACGACGGCGCGCTTAATACGGCAATCGGCGTTCACAAGGCCGACTTGGAAGCCAACAAGCTGGTATCTCCTGAAGACCCCCTCCTGCACGCGGAATTGTTAAGCTATGAATACATGGATATAGGAAACGGCGTGCCGAACATCCGATATCCGACCGAAGCCTGAGGTTAGTCGCAAACGGCTGGCTCGGCGCGTGGCGGTCCTTTAGCATGACAGCATGAGATATCCAAAGTCAGCCGGCCGTCTGGCCCAAACCCTTGGTGAAGGCGGCTTTGCCTTTACAGCGGAGACCACGCCGCCGTTGACTGCCGATCCGGCCGTAATCGTTGAACGGACGGCGCCGCTGGCCGGGCTGGTGCATGCGGTTAACGTGACCGACGGCGCCGGTGCCCGGGCGCACCTTTCCAGTTTTGCCGCGGCGCATTTTATGCAGAGCAACAATGACTTGCAGGCGGTGATGCAGTTCACGACGAGGGATCGCAACAAACTGGCCCTGGAACGTGATCTTCTCGGGGTTGCCGGTTTCGCCGTCCCCAATGTTCTATGCCTGTCCGGTGATCCGTTGTCCAAGGGCGACGAGCCGGAGGCCAGTGCCGTCAACGATTTGGATTCGGCTGGACTGGTCGCCTTGGCAGCCCGTATGCGGGATCAGGGCGATTTGCCTTCCGGGCGAACAATCGAGCCGGCGCCAAATTATTTTATCGGTGCCGCCGACATGCCTTTGGAACCGGCCGAGGATTGGCGGCCGCTGGGCCTGATCGCCAAACTCGAAGCTGGGGCCGATTTCGTGCAGACACAGTTCTGTTTCGATATGGAGGTCTTGGGCCGGTATATGGAACGGCTTCAGGAGTTTGATATACCGGGGCGTCTGCCGATGTTGATCGGCCTCGCGCCCCTGGCTTCGGCGCGGCAAGCTCTTTGGATGCGCGACAATCTATTCGGCACCATCATACCTGACGGACTGATAAATCGGCTGGAGGACGCCGATGACCCTTCCGCCGAGGGACGGCGCATCTGCATCGAACTGATCGCCGCCTTACAGGCGATGCCCGGCGTTGCCGGCGTCCACCTGATGGGGCACCAGGCCGAGACGCGTATCGCGCAAACCCTGCGCGAGGGGGGCTTCGGCGTTTGACACCGCTGAACGGCTGCGACTAAGCGGGCATGGTGGGCTGTTTTCTGGTCTAATCGACCGATTTGAAGGGGAGATAACGATGCTGACGGAAGATATTTCGTATCTTCGCCATGGCGACCGGGAAATGATGATGCGCCTGTCGAGGCCGGTAGGGCCGGGGCCCCATCCGCTGATCGTGGATCTGCACGGCGGAGCCTGGACCATGGGAGATTTGTCTGGTTGCCAGGCCCGGGACGAAGTCCTGGTGGAAAGTGGTTTTGCCACAGCGGCACTGGATTTTCGCCATGCAGATGACGGCTACCCGAATTCCCTCTTGGACATAAATTACGCTATCCGCTGGCTAAAGACCAATGCAGACCGCTATGACCTGGATCCTGCGCGGGTTGGCATTTCCGGTCAATCCAGCGGCGGCCATCTGGCCATGTTGTCTGCCATGCGGCCCGGCGACGAGCGCTACGCCGGGATCGAACTGGCTGGCGGGATGGAGGCGGACGTGCATTGCGTCGCCATGACCTGGCCCGTAATCAACCCGTTGTCCCGTTATCGCCACGCCTTGCGCCTGCGGGCCAGTGACGACCCGCCGGCTTGGACCTCCAACATACCCGAGCGCCATGACGTCTATTGGAAAGATGAAGCGAATATGGCGGAAGGCAATCCCATGTTGGCCTTGGAAGCTGGCGAGGATGTGCGGACGCCGCCGGCGATCTGGATCCAGGGGCAACCGGATCAGATCCATGACTACCGCGACCCTGAATCCCGGTTGGACCTGAACGAGCCGGAGCGTTTCGCCGCCCGCTATCGCGAGGCCGGCGGCGAGATTGAGTTGGTCTATGTGGAACAGGCGGATCGAGACCAGGCTTCCTATGAGCCGCTGGTTGCATTCTTCGAGAAACAATTCGGTTCGCGCTGATGGCCAGTACGATGCAGTTCGGCGTCATGCAGCGGGGCGTCTTCGGCCTGGAAGACGATATGCAGATGCGCTTCGACGAATTGATGGAACAGGCCCGGGTCCTGAACGAATTGGGTTACGATTCCATCACCACCGGGTCTCACTTCGCGACTTATCCCCACCGGGAATTCATGCAGGTGCCTTACCTTTGCCGCGTCATGGCAGAGGCGCCGAAGCTGCGACTGAACGCGGGTATCGTCCTTCTCTCTCTGCACAATCCTTTGGAAGTGGCGGAGAACTTCGCCGCCATGGACGTGATGTCGGGCGGGCGGGTGATATTCGGCTGCGCCCTTGGCTACCGGGACATGGAATACAGGGGCTTTGGTGTCAAGAAAGGCGAGGGCGTGACCCGGTTCGAACAGAACCTGGAGGCTATCAAGGCGCTGTGGGGCCAGGACAGGGTGACGATGGCGGGCGGCCATTTCGAATTGGATGGTGCGGGTCTGTCATTGCCCCTGGTGCAGGATCCCCATCCACCCATCTGGATTGGCGCTAATGCGGACAACGCGGTCAGGCGGGCGGCCCGATTGGGCGATTGCTGGTATCTGGCCCCGCATCAGAACCTGGACACTTTCGTCCGCCAGATGGATATCTACCGCGCAGAACTGGATCGCGTGGGCAAAGCGTTTCCTGACGAATTCCCCATGCGCCGGGAGGTTTTTTGCGCCCGCAGCCATGACGAAGCCGTAGAGATCGCAGCCCCCTACATCAAGGCGCAATATGATCTCTACCAATCCTGGGGTCAGGACAAGGCCATGCCGGAAGGCGACCGCGACATCACGATGGACTATGAGGAACTGGCCCGGGACCGCTTTATTGTTGGTGATCCGGACGAGGTCGCTGAAGAGATGTTGCGCTACAACCAGGTGTTGGGCGTGAACCACATAATCATGAGTGTCCAAGGCGTTGGCATGCCCCAGGGCCAGGTGCTCGATACCTTCCATCTGATGGCCGAGGAAGTATTCCCAAAGGTCCGCCGGGCGATTGGCTAAATCAGAACCCCTCCTAGGAACTCGTAGCCGGTACGCCCAGCATATTCGCGACCGCCTGTCTTCGCTTGTGGTTGGAACCTTTCTTGTCGATCTTCGCGGCTTGCCAGGCTTCGCGGCCTTTCGCTGTCATGGAACATTCGGTGCCTTGAATGTCGATGAAACCGCCTGCCGAAAGGCGGAGGAAGCCGCCCGATAACTCGCTGTCCATGAAAATCGCGTGGTTGAGGCCATCGCCACAGGCATAGATGTCCTCAAGCGAAGCCGGTTCGCCGTCCCGCTGTGAATACTTGATGGCCATGAGCAGCCAGGCATCGCTCCACCGTCCGGGCCCGGGATCGGCTGACGGATCAGATACCAGCCGTCCGTCATGGTCCGCCAGATAGGCCTTGGCGGCCTTGCGGTATGTGGCGCGATAGTCTTTGGCCATGGGCGCTCCTTGTCAGCAAGGTGGAATTCATCATACTCGGAATGGGAGCGGCCGAACATGAACGAGACACAGGGCGACGGAACGACCCCGGCCCCGCTAGGTTGGCGCAAATGGGCCGCAGGTCTGTCCTGCCTGGCCGTTGCCGCAATCCTATTCGCCTTGCTCGTCGCTATGACAATGGAGCGGTTCAGTGGCGAACCGATCAAAATCACCGGCACCATCGACCGTTCGGGTACCTATACCGACCTTGGCCAACCGCGCCGGGCGGCGATAAATTCTGCTTCGCTCGTCATTACCCTAAAGCGCGACCTGGTCGATGGCCGCTATCAACCGATATTTGTCCATCAGCCCTCTGTTTGGCCGACGGACGAAGCAAAGCAATTGGCAGAGCAGCTGCCCGCGGGGACAATCATTGAGTTGACGGTCATTCGGGAGCGATTGGAGTCGGCAAAGGAGCATCTGCTCTCTCGCGATCGCCTTGAACGTGCCTTCCGCATCTATGAACCGCCTCTGCTGCGTGACCCTGCTTATGTCGAGGTCATTGCCTTGAAGGTCAATGGCAAGTTGCTCTTCGACACCACGCACGAGTACCTGGAATTCGGTCTTGTCTTCGCTTTCGTGTCGTTGGCGACGTTCTTATTCGCGGCGGTGGGAACGGCCTTCATCAGGAGCCGCTGAAAACATCCTCGTCAGCCGAAGCTCTGTACCAGACTGGACGTAACAAGGGACCAGCCGTCCACCAGTACGAAAAAGATCAGTTTAAACGGCAGGGCGATCATGATCGGCGGCAGCATCATCATGCCCATGGACATCAATACGCTGGCCACGACCATGTCGATGACGATGAAGGGGACGAAGATCAGGAAACCGATTTCGAAGGCGCGCCGCAGTTCCGAGACGATGAAAGCGGGAACGAGCACTTTGAGTGGGGTATCGGCCGTTTGCTCGGGAATTTCTTCTTTGGCCATGTCCATGAAGGTAGTCAGATCCTTTTCCCGGACATGCTGCAGCATGAACCCGTGGAAGGGCTTAATGCCGCGCTCGAAAGCCTCGAATTCATCGATATCCTGGTTGATCAAGGGCACGATGCCGTCGTCGTAGGCCTGTTCGAATACCGGACCCATGATGAACACAGTCAGGAACAAGGCGAGACTGATCAGAACGGTGTTGGGCGGCGTCTGTTGTACGCCAAGGGCGCTGCGCAGCAGGGACAACACGATCACGATGCGGGTGAATGAAGTCACCATGACCAGGATCGACGGCGCCAGGCTAAGGACCGTCAGGAGGGCGAGGAATTGGACGATGCGGGCGCTCAACTCGCCGCCTTCGCCTAGGTCCAGGTTCAGAGACTGGGCCATCGCGGTGGCCGGCAGCAGCAGGATCAGGCCCGCCAACAAGCCGAGGATCGCGGCCAAGCGAAGGTGCCGTCCACCGCCAAATTGTGCCAGGGCCAGGTTCATGAGCGTGTTCCACCCAGCGGCGGCGTAATGCCGGTTTCGATCACTTGCTCGCTTTCGTGACCGAGAAGCAGGAGATGCTCCTTGTCGTCGCGGCGGACTATGACTAGCCGGCGCCGGGCATCAACATTCAACGCTTCCACGACCTCAAGGCGCTCCGAGCGGCCCCGCTTGCCCGTTTGAATGCCGCCCATGCCGGTGCGCCGTGCGATCCAAGCAAAACCGCCGATCAAGCCAAGCACCACGAGCAGCGCCAAGAGAAAGCGCAGATAGTTAGTCCATTCCATTAAGCGGGACCTTCGTCGCCGTCTTCGTCCGCCAAATCACCGCCGCCAAGGGAAATCATGCGTTCCCGTAGGGCCGCGTGGGCATCGCGGATATCGGCTTCCAAGGCTTCCAGAAGTTGCAGCGTCGTCTGCAGCGGCGCAGCGTATGCTTTTGCAGTTTCGGCAGGCATGGCGGCAATCTGCTCGCACAGGCTATCCAGGGAACCCGTGAGGGGCGAGATATCGAAGGCCTCCTCCGCCAACAGGCTTTCCCGGGCGGCGATGATGGCGCCCTGTATGCGGTTCAGTTCCGCTTCCGGCTGCGGTGCGACGGCCATGATGATTTGCCCTTCTGTCACAGACCCCTCGTTATCGCGCTTTATGCTTAACAAAAGTTGAATGCGGCCATTCGGCGGCGAATTTCCGGGGCGGAAGGGGCAGTCCTTAAGCCTTTGTTAAAGACTGGGAGGCCAATATGGGCATGACCATCGAAAGGTGCGGGGAATCCGTTTCCCGCCATCCTGTGGGAGTTTAAGGCATGAGTCTCGAAAGCATGGGCTATTTCAAGGTCCTGAATACGCGCCTTGGCTGGCTTAATGACCGTCAGCGGCTGTTAGCGGAAAATGTCTCCAACGCGAATACGCCGGGCTTCAGGGCCCGGGATCTGGATGAGCCGAATTTCGAGGCCTTGCTGCGGCGCAGCGTCGCCCCTGTCGCTTTGTCGACCACTGCCAGCCGGCATCTGCAGGGCGTGGGCAGTCATCACAACGTCAAATTCAAGGTGCATGAAATCGATGCGGTCGGCGATAAATCCGGCAACAGCGTGGCGCTGGAATCGGAGATGATGAAGGTCTCCCAAACTGCCGCCGATCATGAACTGATGTCGAACCTGTACAAGAAAGGCATGGGCCTGCTGCGGGTGGCCATTAGCCGTCCGGCTCGAGGGTAAACGAGGCCCTGGGTTGATGTAAGGAGTAAGCGCGCATGGATTTTGACAAGACAATTCAGATTTCGGCACACGGCCTGCGCGCCCAGGGTGTGCGTATGCGCATCATCGCCGAGAACATTGCCAACGCTAATACCAAGCCCCTTGCGCCGGACATGGATCCCTACCGGCGCAAACTGGTCAGTTTCAAGAACGAGCTGGACCGCGAGCTGGGCGTGAACACGGTCACCATCCACGATATCACCCAGGATCAGACCAAGTTCACGAAGCGTTTCGAGCCAGGGCATCCCGGTGCCGACAAGGAAGGCTACGTCAAAATCCCCAATGTCCAATCGATGATCGAGATGATGGATATGCGTGAAGCGCAACGCAGCTATCGCGCAAATATCAAGGTTATCGAGGCGGCCAAGCGCATGATGATGCGCACCATCGATATGCTGAAATAAGGACCGCAAAGCGGCCAAACTAGGAGAATACCGGAATGGATGCCAAGGTCTTGAATGCCTCGATCGCCTATGTGGAGGCTTTAAAGCGCTCCATGGACAAGGGCGAAGTTGGCGGTGCCGGCACGGACGGCTCGGCAGGCGGCGTCGGCGCCGATTTCGGCGCCATGCTGAAGGAGTCTATCGCGAATACGGTTGACTCCGTGAAAACCGCGGAAAGTGTATCGATCAATGCCGTGGCCAAAGAGGCCAACGTCACTGACGTGGTGACCGCCGTCGCGAACGCCGAGATGGCTTTGGAGTCCGTCGTCGCGGTGCGTGACCGCGTGGTCCAGGCCTATCAAGATATTCTGCGTATGCCGATCTAGTCACCAACGATTCTAGTTCATCGGAGGGGCAATATATGGGCGTGCCAGAGGTTCTGGACATCGCGCAGGACGCGATCTTCACCTTGCTGCTCGTGGTTTCGCCCATTATGGGCGTCGGCCTGGTCGTCGGCCTGATCATCGCTTTGGTGCAGGCCCTGACGTCGATCCAGGAAATGACCCTGGTGTTCGTGCCGAAGATATTCGCCATCTTTCTGGCGCTGTTGTTTTTCATGCCCTACATGATCCAGAACCTGACCTCGTTCATGGACCGGATCGCCCAACACATCATTACTTTGTCGTAGGCGGCTGGGATGCTAGGGCAAATACTGCCCGCGGAGGTTTTCGCATTCATGCTGGTTTTCACCCGCATCGGCGCCGCCGTCATGTTGCTGCCGGGCATTGGCGAAAGCTACGTCTTCTCTCGCGTCCGGCTGGCCCTGGCGTTTGCCCTGACCCTGGTGATGTTCCCTATCGTGCGCGAGGGCCTGCCCGGCCTGCCGCCGTCTGCGATGGGCCTCTTCACCCTGCTGGTGGGCGAGATCATCATCGGCATATTCTTCGGTGGCGCCGCACGGCTGTTGATGAGTTGCTTGCATGTCGCCGGCGTTGTCATCTCCTTTCAAAGCAGTCTGGCCTTCGCGCAAACGGTTGATCCCAACCAGGGCACCCAAGGTGCGGTCATGGCGGCATTGATGGCGTTGGTGGGCGTGGTGATGATTTTCGTTTCCGGCCTGCACATGCTGTTGTTTGCCGGTATCCGTGACAGTTATCTCATGTTTCCGGCCGGACAGGCCCCGCCCGTTGACGATTTCGCACAATTGGCGACCCATTTGGTGGCCTCCTCCTTCAATGTAGGCATGAAGATGGCCGCGCCTTTCATCATCTACGGCCTGATTTTCTATATCGGCCTGGGCATATTGCAGCGGCTGATACCAACCGTTCAGCTATTCTTCGTTGCCGTTCCGGCGCAGATGGTCATGGCCTTTCTGATAATCATGCTGGTGCTGTCCTCCTCACTGATGGTGTTCCTCGATTTCTTCGAGCACAACGCCCTGAAACTGATCGCGGGACCGTGATAAATGGCAGACGATCAAGATAAATCAGAGAAAACAGAAGAGCCGACCGCCAAGCGCATCGACGAGGCCTTTAAGAAAGGCCAGGTGCCGAAAAGCATGGAGGTCAACCATTGGTTCATGCTGGCCGGCGGTGCAGCCGTTGTGGGCCTGTTCGGCGCCGAGATCGGACAGGGCCTGATTGATTATTTCTCCCGCTTTATTTCCGCCCCCCATGCCATCAACCCGGAGCCGGAAAACCTGCTGGTGTTGGCCGATAGCCTCGGCTTCAAGCTTCTTGGCATCATGGCGGTGCCGCTTTTGATCCTGGTCGGCGCCGCCTTGACGGGCAACATGCTGCAGCACCGTCTGGTCTTCGCCCCAGACAAGATCGCGCCGAAGCTGGAAAACATCTCCCTCATGAAGGGCGTGAAGAAAATCTTCGGCTCCAAGGGTGCAGTGGACCTGTTGAAGGCGTTGGCCAAAATCGTGGTGATCGGCGGCCTGGTGGTGGTGATCGTCTGGCCCGATCTGGCCAACCTGCGCCATGTACCGCGCATGGAGTTGATTTCCGTGCTGGCCTTTCTGGAACACGAGACGTTGAAGATCGTTTTGGCGGTGCTGGCGATCATGGCGGCGGTGGCGATCGCCGATACGATTTACCAGCGTTATGATTGGTTCGAAAACCTGCGTATGAGCCACAAGGACGTGAAGGACGAGAGCAAGCAGTCCGAGGGCGACCCCCACGTCAAGGCCAAGATCAGGCAATTACGCAGTGAACGGGGCCGGGCCAGGATGATGGCGGCGGTGCCCGATGCGGATGTGGTGATTACCAACCCGACCCATTTTGCCGTCGCCTTGAAGTATGATGCGGAAACCATGAACGCGCCGACCGTCGTGGCGAAAGGACAGGACAATATCGCCCTGCGCATTCGTGAAGTCGCGGAAGAGAACGACGTACCCATCGTGGAAAACCCACCGCTCGCGCGCGGTCTGTTCTCGGCTGCCGATCTGGATCGGGAAATCCCGACGGAATTCTTCAAGGCAGTGGCGGAAGTGATCGGCTATGTCATGCGCCTGCAGGGTAAACTGTCCAAGGGCCGCGCCGGTACGGCCGGCTAGGCGTGCGGTAGTTTGGCGATGTCGGCCTTGGTGACAATTGAACGCAAGCCTGTTAACCATGTTTTTTGATCCGGATGAGATGAAGAATTATGGCATCCATCACCGATAATCAGGGCCACAGCCACAAACAGAGGCCACAGGGCGGGGCTGAGCAGGCAACTATTCTGCCGACCGTCCGGCCGCTGCAGATCTGCCGCTGGATCGCCATGGCGCTGGCCGTGATTGCCGCTGCCGTTTGTTTGGTCTTGCTTTTGCGGGCAGACGCATGGAACGGGGCGGTTTTAGCGGCGGTGGCATTCGGACTGGTCGCCAATATCGGGCTTGCGCTGGTCACATTGGTGCCTGATTCCCGCAATGCCCAGGCGCGGCTGCTGTCGGAGATGCTGGGACAGAGTGCCGAAGGTCAGATGGTCACCGACAGTGACGGCAGTATCCTGTTCATGAACGGCACGGCGGAAGGCTTCTTTCCTGGGGTTGAATCGGATGCGGATTTGGAGGCCCTATCGGCGGGCGATGGCGATGTCGCCCCTATCTTGCGGCGTCTGCAAAAAGAAGCGCTCGCCGGTGTCAGCGCCCAGGATGAAATCCGCCTCAACCGCATCACAGGCAAGGCGCTGGGATTGGAAATCCGCGTGCATCCCATTGGCGATCCCGCCGACAAAGTGGCCTGGTATCTTTCCGAAGCGACCGCACGCCAGGAATTGCGCGAGGTTCTTTACCGCGAACAGGCCTTGTTGACGGACTTTCTCGATAATGCCCCGGTCGGCTTCTATTCCGTTGATCAGGCCGGTCGTTTTGTGCTGTCCAACAATACCCTGGCAGGTTGGCTCGGCTACCGCACGGATGAGATGACCTCGGGACAGGATCTCGGCGCCGTGGTTGTCGGCGATCATGCTGCCCTGCTGCCCCATGGCGGCGATGGAGAGGCCGCCGGCGGTTTGGCGGATGAAGGCACCTTGAGCCGGCACATCGATGTCCAATTTCGGGCTCGGAACGGTGATGTCTTTGAAGCTCAGGTTACCCATTCGGTGGTGGGTGATGGTGCCATGGGCGAGGCAAGGACCCGCTCTGTGGTGCGCAACCTTTCGCGGGAAAGGGCGCGGCGCAGTGCCTTGCAGACGGCGGAGCGGCGTTTCCGCGAATTTTTCGAACACGCCCCCGTGGCCGTTCTGTTGCTGGATGGCGACAATGTCGTCCAGGAGGCCAACGTCAATTTCACCGCGTTGCTGCCAAGCGGCGAAACGGCGGTCGATAGATCACTGTTCGATTTTGTCAGGGCCCAAGACCGAGAGGCGATAGAAAAATATCTACAGGCAGCCTGGAACGACGAGCCGGCCTCCGGGCCCTTGGAAGTGGCCTTGTTCGCTGGTTCCAGCCAACGACAGATGGAACTTTATGCTTCCGGTATGAGCGATGCCGAGGGCGCCATTTCTGGTCTGCTGCTGCATCTGATCGACACCACGACCCAGAGAAACCTGGAAATCCAGTTCGCCCAGAGCCAGAAGATGCAGGCTGTAGGACAGTTGGCCGGCGGCGTGGCCCACGACTTCAACAACCTTTTGACCGCCATGATCGGGCACTGCGATCTGCTCTTGCTGCGCGCCCGGCCGGGTGACGAGACATTCCCCGACATCATGCAGGTCAAGCAAAACGCCAACCGGGCAGCCAATCTGGTGCGGCAGTTGCTGGCATTTTCTCGTCAGCAGACATTGCGCCCCAAGGTTCTTTCTCTCACCGACGTTCTGGCCGAATTGACACACTTGGTGCGTCGACTTATCGGTGAAAACATCGAACTGCGCATCGAACACGGCCGTGATCTGGGCCTGGTCAAGGTTGACCAGGGACAGTTCGAACAGGTGGTGATCAACCTGGCAGTCAACGCCCGGGATGCTATGGCTGGCGGTGGCACTTTGGAGATCAAGACCTCCAATCTCTCGCTGGAGGAATCCCAGAACCTGGGTCACGATCTGATGAAACCCGGCGAATATGTCACGGTGCAGGTCACCGACACCGGCAAAGGTATCAAGAAAGAGGATCTGGGCCGTATTTTCGAGCCGTTCTTCACCACTAAGCAACAGGGTACCGGTACGGGCTCTGGCACTGGTCTGGGATTGTCCACGGTGTTTGGCATTATCAAGCAGACGGGAGGCTACATCTTTCCCGTCAGCGAGATCGAACAAGGCACCACGTTCTCCATCTATTTGCCACGCCATATTCCGACCGCCGATGAAGCCGGCGCCGCCGACCGCGAGGACGAGGAAGGCCGGCCCAAGGATTTGACCGGCAAGGGCAAGATCCTGCTGGTCGAGGACGAAGAGGCCGTGCGCATGTTCGCCGCCCGTGCGTTGCGCAACAAGGGCTATACGGTGCTGGAGGCCGATTGCGGCGAAGCCGCCCTGGAATGCTTCAACGACCAGAATGCCGATATTGACCTGCTGGTCTCGGACGTGGTGATGCCACAGATGGACGGCCCCACACTGGTCCGCGAAGTGCGGGCTCAGCGCCCCGATTTGAAGGTGATCTTTATTTCCGGTTATGCCGAGGACGCCTTTCGGCGCAATCTGGACCCCGACAGCGAGTTCGAACTGTTGCCGAAACCATTTTCCCTGAAGCAGCTCGCCGGCCGGGTCAAGGATGTGATCGGCGGTTAGCGGCTGTCGTTCGGCGGCAACGGGTCGCTGCCCTTGAAGATCTGCCGCAGGAGGTGGCCGCCAAACCAGAACGGATACGCAATCTTGGCGGCCAAGGGGTGGCGGCGCAGGCGCCAGAGTTTCCAAAACACGATCATGAATGGCGGTTCCGCCCGGCCGAATCCGGCGCCGTCCTCAAGGATATCCAGGGTGCCTGAAAAGTGTTTGCCGCAGGTCATGCAGCGGTAGATGCCTGGACGTTCGGTTTGACCGAGGATGGTGCGGAAAGCCTTGTTCTCGCCGCAATGGGGACAAAAGGGACCGTCGGACCAGTGCGCATAGGCCAGGTTGCCATGCGCCTCGATCAGGTAGTGGGCATTGATCTTGCCGTTGTCGGACACCGGTGATTCCCCCTTGGCTATACATATGACCATGAACCACTCCAGGTCAAACGGTGCTCGCGTGTTTCGCTGCGTATGATCTGGAACAAATTTTGAACATGAATAAATTTTTCTATTTATATCAATACTTTAAGCGCCTATTGTCAAATGAGAACAAAACTGGTACATTTATCTCCATTGATGGATTTGAGCAGGGCCCCCGAATTGAACGCAGGGGGTGATTATGGGATAAGGGAGCGGGATATGTCGGCTGGAAATTTGCGGTTGGTGGAGCAGGATCGGATGGACAAGGAAAAAGCGTTGGAGCAGGCCCTCTCGCACATCGACCGGGCCTTCGGCAAGGGTTCGGTGATGAAACTGGGCCAGAACACCACCGCCGTACAGATCGAGGCGATTTCCACAGGCTCCCTGGGCCTGGATATTGCCTTGGGCATCGGCGGCCTGCCCAAGGGGCGGGTGATCGAGGTCTATGGCCCGGAAAGTTCGGGCAAGACCACCCTGACCCTGCATGTGGTGGCTGAGGCCCAGAAAAAGGGCGGTATTTGCGCCTTCGTCGATGCGGAGCACGCCCTGGACCCGGCCTATGCCCGCAAGCTGGGCGTGGATGTGGATGAACTGCTTATTTCCCAGCCCGATACCGGCGAACAAGCGCTGGAGATCGCCGATACTCTGGTGCGTTCCGGCGCCATCGACGTGTTGGTGATTGATTCCGTGGCGGCGCTCACACCCCGGGCCGAATTGGAAGGGGAGATGGGGGATACGCATGTGGGTCTGCAGGCCCGCCTGATGAGCCAAGCTTTACGGAAATTGACCGCCTCCATTTCCAAATCTGGCTGCATGGTCATATTCATCAACCAGATCCGGATGAAGATCGGGGTTATGTTCGGCAGCCCGGAAACCACTTCAGGCGGCAACGCGCTGAAATTTTATTCCTCGGTTCGTCTGGATATCCGCCGCATCGGCGCCTTAAAAGATAGGGACGAGATCGTCGGCAACCAGACCCGGGTCAAGGTGGTGAAGAACAAGGTGGCGCCGCCTTTCAAGGTGGTGGAATTTGACATCATGTACGGCCAGGGTATTTCCAAGATGGGCGAACTGCTTGATCTGGGCGTCAAGGCCGGGGTGGTCGAGAAATCCGGCTCCTGGTTCTCCTGCGGCGATCAGCGCATTGGCCAGGGACGGGAGAACGCCAAACAGTTCTTGATCGAGAACCCCGACATCGCCGACGAGATCGAGACCGCGATCAGGGCCAATGCCGGTCTGATTGCAGAAGCAATCATCGGCGAACCGATCCCCGCCGCCGATGCCGGCGACGATAGCTCTGACGATGGGGCCCCCGACGCCGCCCTCGGCGCCTAGATTATTGAGGTTAGCGCCGGGGTCGATATCCGGCGGATAATTCGATCGGCCTAAAGCAAGATCTGCACCAATCGCCAGGTTAGATCAGGGATGGGGCGCGGCCGTGAGGACCGCGCCCCGTTCTTCGTTCCTGGTCATCCCCGTTGGCGCCATCACCGGCGGTTCAATATCAAAACCTTTCCATTTTGCCGCTGATTGATCTATGGCCTTGCCCTGAACCGGTTTAACCCAGATGGAAACCAACGGGGCATCTCATGGGCAAGTATCACGTAACCCTCAAGGCCGGTCTTTCCGGCGGCGACCTCTATTGGGTGGCAGACGTCACGGCGGAAGACGAGGATGGGGCCATGCGGGCGGCCGAAGAATTATTCATGCGGCAACTGGAAAATGCCGGCGAATGGTCGTTTTCTGAAGCGGATGTGGAACCGCTTTAGTTTTTGCGACACCGGACCGAGGTTGGCTAAATGGTTCTCATACCATGACGAATCCAATTAAGGCCAAGTTAACCTTAATAACCGTGGATGGGAATTTATTACTAATTTGTTATTAATCAGTATTCGCAGGGCTTTCTTAAGAGATCATACTTATGTTCCGATGAAATCACTGTCAGTGCGGTCGTCCGGGTCGGGAAACGCGGGAGAACCATACTGAAGGGTGAAACATGCTTAGGCAGGAATATGCGAATGCATCCATTCTGCACTACGAAGTCAGGCCGCAGGTGCGGAAGCGCACGACGGCGGCACTGCGTACACTCGGCTTTCGCCGAATCGCAAATGTGGATAACGCCGACGATTTGATAAATATCGTCAAGGCAAAGAAGTTCGAATTGGTGGTTTTTGCCGCCGAGGCGGATGACCGGCGTACGGCCAAGCTCGTCAAACAGACCCGGCGCTACGGCAAATCCTCCGATCCATATACGCCGATGATTCTGGTCAGTTGGAACAGTGCCGCGGATGTGGTGCGACGGGCCCTAAACACCGGTACCGACCAATTGCTCATGTGGCCGTTCACCGCCGAGCAGCTTGGTGCACGTGTGGACGCCCTGATCAATGATCGTCGGCCCTTTATCGAGACCGAGTCCTATCTCGGACCGGACCGGCGCAATCCCAAGGGTCGAGGCGCCAGGGAGAATTCGGTCGAAGTCCCCAACGCCCTGCGGGCCCGGGTGGAAAACCGGCCTGAATTGGCGCCCAGCCGGGAGGCTATCGAAACGGCGCGTCTCAGCCTGGAGCGGATCAAGTTGACGAATGTGGCCCGCCGTCTGTGCATGATCGCCAAGTTGCTGCGGCAGAACCAGGACGACGAAAAGTACATGCGCGAACGCGCGGCCCGCGAATTGGCGGCGATTGATAATTCTCTTGCCGTCGTGCGCCGCTCTCTTGCTGTTACGGAATTGGAGCACATGAATTCGTTCTGTGATTCCGTTCAACAGGTAACCGAGCAACTGGTAAAGGATATCCCCGACCTGGATAGCCGGGGTCTCGCCTTGCTGGAACAAACGTCGCTGGCCCTGCGCGTGGCCTTGGATGTGGACAAGGACACGGCGAACGCGACCCTTCACTAGGCCGCCTTTGATCCTGATCTATGCCGTCGAGGCCGTGACGCGGCCCGGCGCTGATGCGTCGCCTCGGCGGCGCGGTGCGCCGATGCGCACAAGTGCGAGTGCGACGGGCTAGACCAGCTTCTGGGAAAACAGAGGCCGGTCTCATGCAGATCATACGGCGAACGTCAGTGCATCAAGGCCCCGCGCCCGGTAACGAAGGGGTTGTGTAAACCGATCATTAATAAATTTGCGTCAACCTGCGGCATCGCCTGAATTTGTACATTTAGGCGGGACGGTGGCTTTGATCGAGTGGGGGCACTCCCCCGTATTGCGAGATTACTGGGTGCGGGAAGATGGAAAAAGAGCCGTATGTTGAATCTACGGTCCTGATTTACGATACCAAACTGCATTTGCGGAAGCAGACTCGTTCAGTCCTGAATATCATCGGATTCTGGAAGATCGAGGAATGCGAAAGCTTGAAGGAGGCGCGCCTTGTCCTCAGCAGCCGTCAGGTTGAGCTCGCCATGTTCACTGTGGAGCACAAGGAAGATGGGGTCGCCCATTTGGTCAATGATTTGCGCCGCTTTCGCTGCGGTGCCGATCCGTTTCTGCCCGTCATCCTAACCAGTTGGGATGCCAAGCTGCGCCTCGTCCGCACCATCATCAATTCCGGCGCCGATGATTTCGTCGTCAGCCCCTACTCCACCGCGAAATTAAAGGCGCGTGTCGACGCCCTGGTCCGCCATCGCAAACCATTTGTGGTTTCCGACGAGTATTTCGGTCCCGATCGCCGGACCATGAAGGCTCGTGCCAATGACGCAGGCACTGTTGAAGTGCCCAACGCTCTGCGTGCGAAGGTCATGAAACGACCTGCCATTGGTCCTAACCAGGAGACTATCGAGGCGACCCTGTCCCAGTTGCGTCTGGTCAAGGTACGCAACATCGCCCGCCGCATGTGGGCCATTGCCGATGCCCTGTATCGTTCCTATGAAGATCCTTCTTTGCCCGATTGGATTGACCGTGAACTGATCCAAATACTGAAGTGCGGTCGCGCTTTTCAGGAATCACTCCAGCCCCGCGAAACGGCTGAATTGGGCGGGCTTTGCGATGCGGTGATCAACGTCACCAATACGATCCGCAACGAACGGCCGTCCGAAAAGAACCTTGAACTGCTTGAACAAAGTGCCTTGGCGCTCCGCGTCGCATCGCAACTCGGTGGCGATGGGGCCGTGGCGGCCAGTGAAATCTCCTCGGTTGTTGCCGGCATCGGCTCTAGCACAGTCACCAGCCCCGCCTCCAAAACGGATCAGCTCGTCAAATCTGTCTTGGGCTAGGGCGCCGACGGAAGCCGCAACCCCTTATCAGTTCTTTGTTTCCCTTTGACGCAGTGCAAAGCGTTGAACCTTGCCCGTGGCCGTGCGCGGCAATTCATCGATATATTCGACCGCACGGGGATACTTGTAGGGCGCAATGGTGGCCTTGACGTGGTCCTGCAGGGCCTGGGTTAGGTTGTCGCTGCCAAGCTCGCCCTCGCGAACCACGATGAATGCTTTTACGATCTGCCCGCGCTGGGAATCTGGGCTGGCGACGACGGCGCAGTCGGCCACCGCCTCGTGCTCCATTAAGACCGCCTCAATCTCGGGTCCGGATATGTTATAGCCGGCGGATATGATCATGTCGTCGGTGCGCGCCTGATACCAAAAATAGCCGTCTTCGTCGCGCAGATAGCTATCACCCGTCAGATTCCATCCACCATGCACATAAGCCGCCTGGCGTTCCGGATTGGCCATATAGCGGCAGCCCGTGGGGCCACGTACGGCCAGCCGGCCCACATCGCCAGGTTTGGCAACTTCACCGTCCTCATCCAGCACTGCCGCCTCGAAGCCCGGAATGGTCAGCCCGGTGGCGCCGGGGCGAATGCCCTCACCGGTTCCGGCGATGAAAGTGTGCAGCATCTCGGTTGCACCAATGCCGTCGTAAATAGATAGGCCGGTGGCGCCATGCCAGCCGTCCCAGGTGGCTTTCGGCAGAAACTCGCCCGCCGAATTGCATACCCGCAGGCTGGGCAATGCCGTTTCGGCAAGCATGGGCGTCAAGGTGCGGTACATGGTCGGTGCGGTGAACAAAACGCTGACTTGATGCTTGTTGATGGCCGCAATCAGACTGTCCGGCGTGTAGCCTTCCAAAAGCAATACAGATGCCCCCACGGACATGGGGAATAACAGCAGGCCGCCCAGTCCATAGGTGAAGGCGAGGGGTGGCGTGCCGGCAAAGACGTCATTGGCATGGGGCTTGATGATTTGCCCGCACGAGGTCAGGCAAACGGCCATGACGTCGCGGTGGAAATGCATACATGCCTTGGGCTGGCCGGTGGTGCCGGAGGTAAAGGCGATAATGCAGGTATCGTCCGCCGCGGTGTCCACATTCTCGAAACTCGCCGGCTTCTCCGCCAGGCAAGCCTCCAGACCATCGCCAGCGCTACTGTTGAAACAGACGATCTGCTCCAGATGTTTGGAATCCGCCTGCGCCAGGCGCAGTTCGTCGGCCAGTTTCTCATCGCACAAGGCAACCCTGACACGGGCAAAATCGGCCATGTAGGAGAGTTCCCGGGCGCGTAACAGAGGCATGGTGGCGACCGCGATGGCGCCCGCCTTCATCACCGCGAACCAACAGGCGGCATACATCGGATTGTTACCGGATCGCAGCAGCACACGGTTTCCGGGGCGGACGCCAAGATCGTCTACCAGGAAATTGGCGATACGGTTGGCAAGGGCCAACAACTCGCCATAGCTCCACGACACCTCGTTATCGAATACGGCCCTGCGTTCAGGGTGCGCCGCGGCCTTTTTGTCCAATAGTTCCGTGGCGCAGTTGATGCGGTCGTTCAGGGCGGCGAGTTCAGGCAGGCGGGAATAATCGATTTCCGGCCAAGCCTCGCGAGGCGGCAAATTCTCGGCGGCGAAAGCGTCTTCATGGGCACTAATTCCGCCCGGGGCCAGATTTTCAGACATCTATTCCCCCATCAATTGCCGCCATGATCCGCCATCGCCATAGTGATGGCAACCGTTTCGGATGGCGGAGAGGTGCGTCCGTTGCGATCAAATGCCCGAACGAAATAGCGGTATTGCCGGCCCGCCAGAGCCAGCCGGTCAACATAGCGCCGCCCCTTGACCGCTTCCACGCACTGCATCGCGCCCTGATCGTCGGCGCGGTAGATGTCATAGCCGGTTACGCTGCCATCCGCGCCTTCGGCCGCCGACCATGCCAGTTTGATCCGCCCGTCCGCGCCGCTTACCGACAATCCGGCGCCTTCGCCGGGCCAGCTCGGCGCGGGACCGACGGCTTGATCGGGCGGCGCCTGCAACTGACCCTTTGGCCAAAGGAAGCAGGTTACTTTCTTGAAACGTTCATCCAGATCCTTGCAGACATTGCAATAAACGCAGCGGATGATTTCATCCGACCGGTCCTGCATGACCTTCAAAACCCAATCGGGATCGGCCAGCAGTTGCCGCGCCATGCCGATCAGATCCGCTTTACCCTCGTGCAACAGAGCCTCGGCCTCTTTTGGCTCGGCAATCTTGCCTACGGAAATGACCGGTACCTGGTGGCCGCGTTGGTTGATGTAGTTCTTGATACCGGCGGCGAGATGAACATGGGGCAGGGCCGGATACCAGTCGCCCGGCATACAGCGATCGCCGGAATAGCCGGTATAGGGATAGAGCGGCTGGCCCGGCCGGTGTTCAGCGTCCTCGAACTTGCCGCCGACGGAGAGTGAGATGTAGTCCACACCCAAATCTGCCATGCGCAGGGCGATCTGCTGAGCCTCTGGCAAGGCATAGCCGCCTTTGATGGCCTCTTCCGCCAGAAACCGCACGCCAACGGGAAAATCCGCGCCGACGCGGCACCGGACTTCGGCGAAAACCTCGCCGAACAGGGCCAGGCGGCCTTCCAGGGTGTGACCGCCATAGCGATCCTTGCGTGGATTGCGGCGCGAGAGGAACGAGGACAAGGTATAGGCGTGTGCCGAATGCAGCTCCACGCCGTCATACCCTGCCTCGCGCGCCCGCAGCGCGGCCAGTCCGAAATCGTGGATGATGGCGTCGATATCCGCCTGCTCCAGCATATCGATGGTCTGGCGCCAGCCCGATCGGGCCACCTTCATGAAGTGGATGATCTGCGGCACCACCTTGCTATCGGAGGTGTCATGGACCCGAGTAACCAGCTCCCGATGGCCGGGAATGAAACGATCATCCGACAGTCGCAACAGCGGTCCGGATTTGGAACCATGTACCGCCGTAGCCTCGACCACGATCAGGCCGACCCGGCCGGCGGCGTAGCGCACGTAACGGTCGATGATGTCTTCGTTGACCAGGCCGTCCTCGCCCGAAAGCCGCGTCACCATGGCAGGCACCGCCACCCGGTTCGGCAAGACCATGCCATTGATATCCAGAGGCGCAAGCAGGGCAGGGGTCGCGCTCATGGCGTTGCCTCGGCCGCCGAAACCCGCAATTTGCCGAGCAGATCGTGCAATTGGCGCACGTCCTTTTCATCCAAGCCGTCCAGCATGCCGCCGACCCAATTCTCGTGTGCCGGCGTCATGGTGTCGAAATCGGCTTTTCCGGCACGGGTCAGGACGACGCGCGTGCTGCGGCGGTCATCCGGATCCGCCTGCCGTTCGACAAGGCCGTCGCTGACGAGGCGGTCGACCAGACCGGTCAGATTGCCGTTGGAGACCATCATATGGTTCGACAGTTCGGTCAGGGTCAGGCCGCTGGGGTGCCGGTCCAGTTGCGAAAGCAGATCGAAACGGGGCAGGGTGGTGGCAAAATCCCGGCGTAAACGGCGGCGAATTTCCCCTTCGATCAGATTGGTGCAGGTGAGAAGACGCAGCCACAAGCGCAATTCGGGCTTCCCGGGCCGCTCCAGTCCGACGTCCTGGGCCATGGCTACATCACTTCGCCGCCAGCGACCGCGATGGCTTGGCCGGTCACGGCGCTGGAAGACGGTAGGCACAACCAAGCGGCGGCTGCGGCGACTTCGTCTGGCTGGACGAGACGCCCTTGCGGATTGCCCCGGGTCAGGATGGCCCGGGCTTCGGCCTCCGTCTTACCGGATTTCTGGATGTTGGCGATGGCGTTCAGCGCCATCTCGGTTTCGGTGTAGCCGGGGCAGACCGCGTTCACGGTAATGGGCCCTTTGGCTAGTTCCAGGGCAAGCGCGCGGGTCAATCCCACCAACGCGTGTTTCGAGGAAACGTATGCAGCGACAAAGGGATAGCCCCTGAGCCCGGCAGTAGAGGCAATGTTGACGATACGGCCAAATCCCAGCTCCAACATGCCCGGTACGGCTGCCTGTGACAGCAGGAATGCCGACTGCACATTGGTGTCGAAAGTATCACGCCAACTCTGCAAATCCGCCTTGGCAAGCGGCGCGGACGGCGCCACACCGGCATTGTTGACGAGGATGGCAATGGGACCCAGGTCATCGGCAGCCGCGGAAGCCGCTGCCGCGATTGAATCGGGCTGGCGCAGATCCAAGGTTTGAAAGCTGACCGCATTGTGACCGGCCTGCGATAACGCTTCCCGCTGCTGGTTCAGGCTTTCTTCGTCCCGCGCCGCCAAAGTGAGGTTTGCGCCCAGTCGCGCCAATTCTCCGGCGATGGCCGCGCCGATGCCCCGGTTGCCGCCCGTAACAAATGCATGCCGGCCGGCAAGCGGCCGCGCGGCCCCGTCGGCATCATTCGTCGCGTCTTTGGTTTCTGCTGCCTGCATGTTCGGTTCACCTATTTATTTTAAGCCTAAAATAAATTCCATGGACGGGCAAGCGGCCGCAATCGTGCTATAAAACGGCGGCCTTGAAGGATTGAGCGTCATGAGCATCGCCGAGATCAACCCAGTCAAAAGCCCCGAAAAACCAACGCCCGAGCTGGCTTCGCAGCTTACCGCCATGAAGGAAGCCCAACGACGCTATGGCACACCGGACAGGCATCTGCGTCTGGACCGCCTGGGCCGCATTGCCAAAATGGTGAAGGCCAACCGAGAGGCGATCATATCTGCCATCGATGCTGATTTCGCTGGCCGGGCACGGGAAGAAACTCTACTGGCCGAAATATTCACCAGCCTGTCGACGGTCCGCCACGCCAGGAAAAACTTGGCCATTTGGATGCGACCGCGGCGCCGGGCCCTGGATCTTGCCTTCCGGCCGGCGCGGGCGAAGTTGCTGCCGCAACCCTTGGGCGTGGTCGGCGTCATTTCACCCTGGAACTACCCCCTCTACCTGGCGCTGTCGCCATTGATCGGGGCCTTGGCGGCCGGCAACCGGGTGATGGTAAAGCCTTCCGAAATTACGCCCAATACATCGGCTTTGTTGGCCAAGATGATCGATGACCATTTTGCCCCGGATGAGATCGCGGTGGTCGAGGGCGGCCGCGAGATTGGAGAGGCGTTTTCCAGGTTGCCCTTCGATCATCTGCTCTATACCGGGTCGACCAATGTGGGTCGCAAGATCATGGCGGCCGCGGCACAAAACCTGACGCCAGTGACATTGGAATTGGGCGGCAAGTCACCAGCCATTATAGCCCCGGATGGAGATCTCAAAGCGGCGGCGGTGTCGATTGCCCGGGGCAAGCTGTTCAATGCCGGGCAGACATGCGTCGCGCCGGACTATGTCCTCGTCTCGCGGGAGACGTTGGATTCTTTCGTCGAACAGATTCTTGGGGTGTCGGCCACGTTCTATCCATCGTTGGAAGACAACGGCGACTATAGTTCCGTTGTGAATTCATCCCAATTCGAGCGCCTGAACGGGATGCTGCGGGAGGCGCAGGACCGGGGCGCGAAAGTCCGCGCCGCGGGGGAAGCGTCCGGACACAAGCTGCCTTTGACAATTCTGCTGGATACCAAGCCGGACATGGCGGTGCGGCGGGAGGAAATCTTCGGACCTCTGTTGCCGGTCATTGCCTATGATGACTTGGCCGATGCCATCGATATGGTGCAACAGGGCGATCGTCCCCTGGCTCTTTACATTTATGCCCGGGACAAGTCCTTTGTCGACAGGGTCCTGAACGAGACCATTTCGGGCGGCGCCGTCGTCAATGACTGCTTCATCCATGCCGGGGCCGAGGATCTGCCTTTTGGCGGCGTTGGCGCTTCGGGCATGGGGCATTACCACGGCCGGGAGGGCTTCGAGACGTTTTCGAAACTGAAACCGGTGCTGTATCAAAGCCGTTGGAACGGCATGTGGCTGCTGAACCCGCCTTATGGTCGCAGGGCAAAAGCTATGATCGACCTGCTTTTGAAACGCTAACCGGGGAATGGACAAAAGCGATGGATGATGACAGCCGGGCCCTGCCCCCGACGCAGGCGCAATTCGTCGCGGGCGCGGACGTTGCCGTAGAGCCAGTCAGTGCCATCGAGGGCGCAGCGGAAATCGGCGGCCTGGGCATCAAGCCCCTGATGGTCGGGGATGGTGTCTTGGTCATGGAGGCACACCGGGAGAAAGGCCTGATTGATCCCGAACACAGCCATGATGACCACGAATCCATATGCTATCTGGTCAGGGGCCGAATGCGCGTTGTCATCGACGGCGAGGAATTCATCGCCGGGCCGGGTGATATCTGGAAGCACCGGCCCGGGGTACCCCACTATCACGAGACCCTGGAAGACAGCCTGCAGATCGAAATCAAGAGTCCGGCCCGCAAGACCTGGAGTTAGGTCAGGTAGACAGCGCGTTCCTGAGAACGTCGCCGCAATGGTCCACTGCCGCGCGGCAGGCTTCTGATGCGCCATAGAACTGCATGAAGGCATGTACCGCGCCTTCATAGTTGACCAGATTCACCTCTACGCCGGCTGCCCTTAGAACTTCGGCATATTGCATGCCTTCATCGCGCAGGGGATCGTATCCGGCGACGATGATCTCGGCCGGCGCCAGGCCGCTATGATCGGCGGCGATCAACGGCGCATAGGCGGGATTGCCACCAACATCCTGGCCACCTGAATACTGCGCCAGGAACCAATCGATATTCTCCCGGGTCAGCACGTAACCTTCGGCGAAATCCGTGTGGGAAGCGGAGCTTAGATCGGGCGCGAGGCCGGGGTAGATCAACAACTGCAGGCGTAAATTCGGTCCGCCTTTGTCGCGCGCTTCAAGGGCACAGACCGCGGAAAGGTTGCCGCCGGCGCTGTCGCCGCCAATGGCCATCCGTCCCGGATCGGCGCCAAACTCAGCGCCATTGGCGGCACACCAGTTCATGACGGCGATACAGTCTTCCCCGGCGGCGGGGAAAGGATGTTCGGGCGCCCGGCGGTAATGCACAGAGAGCACGATGCAATCGCCCCGGTTGGCCAAACGGCGGCAAAGGCTGTCATGGGTATCCAGATCACCGATCACGAAACCGCCGCCATGAAGATAGATAAAGAGGCCCATAGCTTCGCTCTGGCCGGTATCGCGTGGCCAGTAGACGCGGACTGGGATGTCGCCGGCGGGTCCGGGTATGGTCCTGTCTTCGCTGCGATGGATGTCTTCATCGCCCGGATCCAGCAGGTTGACCATGACCTGATAGCCCATCCGGGCCTCGTCTAGGGTCATGTCCTTATAGGGCGGCCGGTCGGCCTCCTTGATCAAGTCCAAGACCTTCTGCAGATCGGCGTCGACGGTCATGTGACCCTCCAAATGTACGGTTTTGTTTTCACCAACTGGCGGCTATGGCGCCAGCAGACTGCTGCGGCTGACCAGGAATTCCTCCATGGCGCCCTCAAGGGCGGCGAAGGAGTCTTCGTCATGAGCCAGCGACAGCGTGAACATGCCTCGGGCGGCCGGATAAATTCCCTGTGCCACCAGGTCCATATGCAACAGCGGCCGCAGTTCGTTGCGGCCTTCCATGGCCTCCTGCACATTGCGGATACGGCCAGTCCTGAAATGCGCGGTCATCATGCTGCCGCGCCCGGTGAACTGCATGGCGGCGCCATGCTTGTCCGCCAGTTCGTTGAGAGACCGCCGCAATTGATCACCGCGCTCGTTGAAGGTCTCTGCTATGTCCGGCGTGTAGATTTCCGTCAAGCCGGCCAGACCGGCATTCATCGTCAGGACATTGTTGTTGAAAGTACCCGCATGGGGCCAAGCGTCGTCCCGGCGGGGATCAAACCGGTCGATGATTTCGGCCCGGCCGCCAAAGGCGCCGAACGACATGCCGCCGCCCACATACTTGCCCAATGACGTCAGATCGGGGGTGATGCCCAAGATTTCCTGCAGTCCGCCCGGGCTCAGGCGCGAGGTCATGACCTCGTCGAAAATCAAGAGAGCGCCGGTTTTCGTCGTCTCCTCGCGCAGCATGGCGAGAAAATCGGGAATCGCCGAAATGCAGCCGCCGCCCCCCTGCATGGGTTCGACAATGACGCAAGCCAGATCCGAGCCCTGTTCCCGGATCAGCCGGCGGCATTGGCCAATATCGTTGTAGGTGCCCATGACGTAAGGGAAGGGTGCGTTCAGGGGGGAGCCCCCCGGGGCGAAATAGAAAACTCCGCCGTGATATCCCCCCGACATCACCATGACGCCCGGACGTTCCGTGAAGGCGCGGGCGGCGGATACGGCCATCAAGTTGGCTTCCGTGCCGGAGTTGGTGAAACGGACCCGCTCGATGCCGGGAAAGCGCCCGACGATGGCGCCGGCCAGATCGGCCTCGGCCTGGTTCTGGCCGCCCATGACGATGCCGTTGTCCAACGCCTTGTCTATGGCGGCGCGGATTACCGGGTTCGAGTGGCCGAACAGCCCGGCGGTGTATTCGCCTAGGAAATCCAGGTACTCATGGCCGTCCAGATCCCAAACCCGGCAGCCTTCGCCCTTCGTCATGGTCAGGGGAAAGGGTGGATAGTAGAGCACGGTGCGGGTGTTGCCGCCCGGCATGTAGTCGGCGGCCTTTTCTAACTGCGCCAAACTGTTGGGATTGTCCGCGGTGAAACGGGCCTGCGCCTCCGAGACGGCCGAGGCGATATCGGTGTTGGCGGGGGCGTTCATGGCTTGGTCCGTTAGCTGAAGGTTTTGAAGGTGATCATGGTGAAGGTGTCCTTCACCCCGGGCAAGGTTTGAATGGACTCCGTGACGAAGCGGCCGATATCGTCGCCGTCCTGCAAATAGCATTTCATCATCAGGTCATATTGGCCCGAGATGGAATAGACTTCCGAAATTCGGTCAGTGCCTTCCACCGCGGCGGAAGCCACATTATAGGTTTCACCCAAATCGCATTTGGCCATTACGAAAATCGTTTGCATGCGCCGGTCTCCCCTTCACGCCCTATTTGCCTGACCGTTTCCGCCGCCCGCTATCCCGCGCCAGGAATGCCGGTACGTGATCTCCCATGCCGATGACGGGCGCTTCACCGCCATCGTCCTGTGCTTCAGCCCCACCACGGCGGCCGCCACGGCGCGAGCCGCTCCGTTTGCGGTCGCTTCGGCTGCCATCGCGTCCCTTGCCGTCCTTTTCATCTTTGCCGTTGTCGGCATCGTTCGATGTTTCGTCACTTCGGCGATTTCTGCCGCCCCGACCGCGGCTTCGCCTGCGGCCTTCCCGTTTTGGCTTCGCATCCGTCTCTTCGTCGCTTCCGGCTTCAACGGGTGGGGTGTCTTTCGCCGGTTCTTCCGCCACTTCTTCAATGGCCTGATCAGTTTCATCGGCTTGGCCGTCGGGGTTGAAGCGTGGAATGGGCTTGCCAATCAGCTTCTCCACAGCGGCGAGAAACTTCCCGTCCTCCGGCGTCGCCAGGGTCAGGGCCCGGCCGGGCATGCCGGCCCGGCCGGTGCGGCCGATGCGGTGGACATAGTCGTCTGCGTGTATGGGCACGTCGTAGAGGAAGACATGGCTGAGACCCTGGATATCCAGACCACGTGCAGCGACGTCACTACAGACCAGGATCTTCACTTCCTCGTTCTTGAATCTCTCCAAGGTCTGCATGCGATAGCTTTGCTGCATATCGCCATGCAGGGCCAAGGCGTCGAAACCCTTTGCTTTGAGCGACTTGCTGACCGCGTCCACGTCGCGCTTACGGTTACAGAAAACCAGGGCATTCTTGACCGGCTGCGAACGCAACAGGGCCTGTAAGACGCGATCCTTTTCCCGTGGTTTCACCATGGTCACGGTCTGATCCACGGTTTCCGCGGGCGAGGCGGGCGGGGCGACGGAGATTTCCGTCGGATCCTTTAGGAAGAGGTCTGCCAGGCGGCGGATTTCCGGTGGCATGGTGGCGGAAAAGAACAGTGTCTGGCGCTTGGGATTGCAGAGCTGGACAATGCGCTCCACATCCGGGATGAAACCCATGTCCAGCATGCGGTCGGCCTCGTCGATGACCAGGACGTCGACCCCGCGCAACAGCAGTCCGCCGCGTTCGAAATGATCCAACAGGCGGCCAGGCGTGGCGATCAATACGTCGGCGCCACGATCGATGATGCGGTTTTGATCCACGAAAGAAACGCCGCCGATCAACAGCGCCATGTTCAGCTTGTGATACTTGCCATAGACCTCGAAGTTTTCCGCCACCTGGGCCGCGAGTTCCCGCGTCGGCTCCAGGATCAGAGAACGCGGCATGCGCGCCCGTGCCCGGCCCTGGGACAGTATATCGATCATGGGCAGGGTGAAACTGGCGGTCTTGCCTGTGCCCGTCTGTGCGCAACCTAGGACGTCGCGGCCCTGCAGGACATATGGGATTGCCCGTTTTTGTATGGGTGTCGGCTCACTGTAGCCGGCATCATCGACGGCTTGCAGAATGGATGTACTAAGACCAAGTTCTTCGAAGGGCATGAAAATCCGTAACGATATAAATTCCGGGGCGCAGCGGCCACAAAGCGGAAGGACCAGTATGCTGGCGTAACGGCGGCAATTCAAGGATTGCTGCAATGCGACATAAATGCTCCCTGCCTCTGTGTCAATGTTCCAGTCCCGTGGGCCGGCGGCGTCAATTTGCCTCGCGGATTGTTCATGAAAAACGACCTCCGGGTATTTGCGGGCGGGGCCGGTTTGGCCCATCATAGAGGCCGCGAAAACAACTTCGGCGAGGGATGAGGCGATGAGAATTGTTGTCAACGGCCAGCAGGCATTCGGCAAAAGCGTCCTGGAAGCGCTGCTGGATCGGGGTGATGAAGTTATCGCCGTCTATTGCGAGCCTGACCGGGATCCGGACCGGCCCGACCCCATCAAGGCGGCGGCGCTGGAAAAGGACCTGCCCATCTATCAGCCGGCATCATTCAAGAAGCCGGAGATCTGGGCCGAGTTCGAGGCGCTGAAGCCAGATCTTTGCGTCATGGCGTATGTCACCAAGATCGTGCCGGAAGAGTTCCTGAATATCCCGACCCACGGCACCATTCAGTATCATCCCTCCCTCTTACCGCTGCATCGCGGACCCAGCTCCATCAACTGGCCCATCATCCAAGGGGCGACCAAGACCGGTCTGACAATTTTCTGGCCCGACAACGGCCTCGATACCGGCCCGGTATTGCTACAAAAAGAGGTGGAGATCACGCCCGAGGATACCTTGGGCAGCGTCTATTTCGACAAACTGTTCCCTCTTGGCGTCGAAGCCATGTTGGAAGGCGTCGATCTTGTGAAAGCGGGCGATCCGCCCCGGATCGTCCAGAACGAGGCGGATGCCACCTATGAAAGCTGGTGCCGGGCCGATGATGTGGAAATCGACTGGAGCCAGCCCATCGCCTCTGTGCACAACCTGATCCGGGGTGCCGACCCTCAGCCGGGCGCCTGGACCACCCATGGCGGCAGCCGTCTGCAAGTCTACGATAGCGCCAGGCTCGATGGTGATGCGGGGGCGCCGGGCGAGGTCATGGCTGTCGGTGATGACGGGATCGAAGTTGCGGCATCGGGCGGACGGGTTCTGATCAAGCGGGTAAGGGCCGACGGCGGCAAAGTGGTGGCGGCCGACTACGCAGCCGAAGCGGGCCTGGCGGTCGGCAGCCAGTTGGGACAATAGTCCGCCCGGACCGGAACGGGATCACGTGAACGTCCAAGAACCTGCGCTGATTTTAGTGCCGGGGTTGCTTTGCAACGAGGTTCTGTGGCGCGCCCAGGTCGAAGGGTTAGCGGATTTGGCCCGGGTCACTGTCACGGCGGAACACACCCGCCACACGGATATCGGCGCCATCGCAGCCGCGATCCTGGCGGCGGCACCGGAACGTTTCTCCCTGGCCGGACTCTCCTTCGGCGGCTACATCGCCTTTGAGATCATGCGCCGGGCGCCAGACCGCGTGGGGCGCCTGGCATTGTTAAACACAACGGCCAGGGAAGACGATAAGGAGCGGCGGGAGCTGCGCCGCAGGTTCATCGAGCAGGCGCAGTTGGGACGTTTCTTGGGTATGACCGACCGCCTGGTGCGCGAGTTTGTCCACCCCGACCGTTTGGCCGATGAGGCGCTGATCACGGATATCAAGGCCATGGCGCAGAACGTCGGGCGGGACGGTTTCATCCGCCAGCAGACCGCGATCATCGGCCGCCCCGACAGCCGACGCATTCTTGGCGACATTGAATGTCCCACATTGGTTCTGACAGGCCGTCAGGATCCCCTGACGCCCGTGGCGGTGCATGAAGAGATGCAGGCCGCTATCCCCGACGCCCAATTGGTGGTGATCGAGGATTGCGGCCATCTAAGCCCCATGGAACGGCCCGACCAGGTCAACCGGGCCATGCGTGACTGGCTCGCCGAATAGACCTAGCAGTTCGCAACGGTGTCGGGGCAATCGCCCTTGTTGGGGCTCTCGCTGGGCAACAGGACGGACAGTAGCTGCGCCATGGCCTGAGTGAAGGCCTGATCGCTAGGTCCGCTGGGGCGGGGCATCTCCATGAAGGCCTCGCTGACAACCTCGGTGTCGTAACAGAAGGCGATTTGCAGCCGCAGCGTGGCTGACGCCCCGCCAGCCTTGCCGGCGGTCTGCTTGGCCGGTGCGGCACAGGCGCCATGGCCGGACGCTGCCGCTACCGGATCGAAGACCATAACGAGATGGCCGTCATCACGTCCCTGGGGCGTGGTCGCCGCGAACGGGGCGGGCGGGAAGTTGCCCGGCAGTTCGATGTTGTCCAGCAGCGCGGCGTCGCTGCCCGCGCCGAACGGGTTGGCGATGATGACCGCTGGGAAAGTGCCCTTGGAAGCCACATACTGCACCAGGCCGGGACCATAGAAGGGATAATGGTCGTCTCTGGTGATAGTGGCCGCATTGGCGACCAACGCTCCAACGGCCAAGGCGACGGCCGTCAGGCCGCCCACAAATACTTGCAATGTACGAAAAGCTGACATGGCAAATCTCCTATCAGATGAACGCCATGAAATGTCTTCACGAAACGTCAGAGTAAGCTTTTAGATAGGTATTTGCCGCTCAAACATCCAGATCAGTGACAAAACGGGCATTGTCTTGGAGGTAACGATATCGTGTCTCTGCCTTGCGCCCCATCAACTGTTCCACCAGTTTGCCGGTGGCGCCGCCGTCCTCTGGTAATACAACCCGCAGCAAAGTGCGCTTATTTGGGTCCATGGTGGTTTCTTTCAACTGGGCGGGGGGCATTTCGCCCAGCCCCTTGAAGCGAGAGATCTCCACCTTGCCCCGGCCCTGGAACTCGGTCTGCAACAATTCTTCGCGGTGAGCCTCGTCCCTGGCGTAGAGGGTCTTGCCACCCTGGCTGATGCGGTAGAGGGGCGGCAGAGCCAAGTACAAATGCCCCTGGCGCACCAGATCCGGCAATTCCTGGAAGAAGAATGTCATCAGCAGCGAGGCGATATGAGCCCCGTCCACGTCCGCGTCGGTCATGATGATGATCCGCTCATAGCGTAGATCATCCTCCCGGTATCGCAGCCGGGTTGCGCAACCGAGGGCCTGGAGCAAATCGCTCAATTCCTGATTGGCCTTCAGCTTCTCGGCGCTGGCGGAGGCCACATTGAGAATTTTGCCGCGCAGGGGCAGGATTGCCTGATTGGAACGGTTGCGGGCCTGCTTGGCGGATCCGCCGGCGCTGTCGCCTTCGACAATGAACAGTTCAGAACCGGCGGCGGCGTTCTGCGAGCAATCGGAAAGTTTGCCCGGCAGGCGCACTCGTCGGGAGGCGGTCTTGCGTTTGATGTCCCGTTCGTCGCGGCGGCGGCGGCGCTCGTCCGCCCGCTCGATACCCCAGGCCAAGAGCCGGTTGGCTGTTTCCGGATCGCCCGAAAGCCAATGGTCGAAATGATCCCGCACGATGGCCTCGACCCAGCGGGCCGCTTCCGGGTTGGATAGTTTCTCCTTGGTCTGGCCGCTGAAGGCGGGATTCTTGATATAAACAGACAGCATCGCCGCCGCCGGGCCCAGAATATCATCGCCCGTTAGCTGCCCAGCCTTGCGCACCCCGGTCATCTCGCCATAGGCCTTCAGGCCCTTGGTCAGGGCGGCACGGAAACCGCTTTCGTGAGTGCCGCCCAGGCTGGTGGGCACGCTGTTACAATAGGAATTGACGAAGCCTTCACCTTCCAGGGGCCAGTGCATGGCCCATTCCACTTCGCCTTCGGATTCCGTCAATTCGGCTCGCCCGGCAAAGGGCCGGGGCGTCACCGTGGGGCCGTCCTGGAGGGATTCGGCAAGGAAATCCACCAAACCGTTGGGGAAATGAAGGATCGCCTCTGCCGGCGTCTGATCCTTGCCGGTAATCAACGCCGGGGCACAGATCCAGCGGATCTGCACGCCGCGGAATAAATAGGCCTTGGAGCGGGCCATGCGATAGACCCGGGCCGGCAGGAAACGGGTGTCCTTGCCGAAGATCTCAGGGTCCGGGCGGCAGGCCACCGTGGTGCCGCGCCTGTTCGCGGCTTTGCCGATCTCCTTCAGTTTCGTCTTTGGCTTGCCGCGGCTGTATTCCTGGCGCCAAAGTTTGCGGTCCCGCGCCACCTCAACCCACAACATCTCGGACAGTGCGTTGACCACGGAAATGCCGACGCCGTGCAGGCCGCCTGCGGTCTGGTAGGCCTTGTCCGAGAACTTGCCGCCCGAATGCAGGGTGGTCATGATCACTTCCAGGGCTGATTTCGGCTTGAATTTGGGGTGCGGATCGGTGGGAATGCCGCGGCCGTTGTCGGTCACCGTCAGGGTGCCGTCGGCCGAAAGTTCAACGGTGATCCGATCGGCGAAACCGGCCACGGCCTCGTCCATGGCGTTGTCCAGCACCTCTGCCGCCAAATGATGCCGGGCCCGTTCGTCAGTACCGCCGATATACATGCCCGGGCGCCGGCGTACAGGCTCCAGTCCCTCCAGAACCTCGATATCCTTGGCTGAATAGGTCTTTGCCTTGCCGCCGCGGCTGCTGCGCTTGCCGCCCGCCGCCGGTTTGCCGGACTGTGTGAACAGATCGTTCATGCCGTTCGATCCAACGCTTCTACCCCTACCACGCAACGAATCAATACAAAGGATATATGCTCACGCCACCGTCGCAAATCGAGCCGAAACTACCTGCGGCAAAAAACACAAAACCCGGCTATAGGGTCTGGCTGCCGGGGCAGGGACGGGGCCGCTTGCCGCAACGCCGACCGTATGCCGGGTTCGTTAAGAAATACTATATTCACGTTTTGTTCTCATGTCAATCAATTTGGTGCGCGGCGCGTTATTCGGTTGCAAGATAGTCGAGTGCCGCCTGAACACCGCCTTTTTCGTGGGGAATGCCGGCGGCAGCTAAACCCATCTCCACCCCGGACAAGGTGCCGGCCAGCATCAGTTCGTTGAAATCGCCCAAATGGCCGATGCGGAAGACCCGGCCGGCCAGACGGCCCAGGCCATTGCCGAGTGACATATTGAACCGGTCCAGCACAACGGCCCGGAAGGCATCGGCGTCGTGGCCCTCGGGCAGCATCACGGCGGTCAGGCTATTGGATTTCTCCGCATCCTTGATCGCCACTGTCTCAAGGCCCCAGGCCGCCACGGCGCGGCGTGTCGCCTCGGCCATGCGGGCATGGCGGCGGAAGACATTGGACAGTCCTTCTTCCTCCAGCATCTGGACCGCCTCGTCCAGGCCATAAAGCAGATTGGTGGCGGGGGTATACGGGAAGGCGCCGCTTTCGTTGGCGGCCAGCATGGCCTGCCAATCCCAATAGGATTTGTTCGTGGCCGCACTTTCATAGGCTGTCAGAGCTTTCTCTCCGACCGCATTGAAACTGAGGCCCGGCGGCAGCATCAGGCCCTTTTGCGAGCCGCCAACGGTGACATCCACACCCCATTCGTCATGGCGATAATCGATGGATGCCAGAGAGGAGATGGTGTCGACCATCAACAGGGCCGGATGATCGGCTCCGTCCATAGCCCGTCTAACGGCGGCAATGTCGGAGGTGACGCCTGTGGAGGTCTCGTTATGAACGCAGCAAACCGCCTTTATGCTGCGTTCCCTGTCTCCCGATAGGGCGGAAGCAATTTGGTCCGCCGAAACGCCCTGGCGCCAATCGCCAGGGAGAAAAACAACGTCCAGACCCAAACGGTCCGCAAGCCCGCGCCACAACGTCGCGAAGTGGCCCGTCTCTGCCATCAGCACCCGATCGCCGGGGGACAGGGTATTGACCAGAGCCGCCTCCCAGGCGCCGGTGCCGGACGCGGGGTAGATCACTACAGGCGCGGTTGTTTGGAAAACTGGCTTGATACCGTCCAGGACACGCCGGGCCAGGCGTTCGAATTCGGGGCCACGATGGTCGATCGTGGCATTGTCGATGGCGCGCAGGACACGGTCGGGCACATTGGTGGGGCCGGGGATCTGCAGGAAGTGACGGCCTGCCTGATAGGGCTGGTTTCCGGCCATGATGGTTCGTCTCCCGATGTTTTCGCTTTGCTGGCAGAGTGCGGGTCATCATAATTCGAGCTTGAAAATTTGCACGTTCTAAGAGTGCGCAGGCGTTGGGAGAACGGCGATGATACGATTGAGCGACATGGCCAAACTGGGCCGCAAGGTTCGCCAGGATGATTGGCCTGATTTGGGCCAAGCCACCCCGGTGGCGGCTGCGGACGCGGCTGATGCGGGCCGTGCGGAGGAAGCGGGCGAGTTGGCCCAATACACCATCCCCGAAGGCAAGGCGTTGCATGATCTGTTCTGCGATTGGCTTTGGGATCTCTTTACCCAGATAGCCGAGCGCCATGGCGAGGAAGAGCTGCACCAGATGCTGCGCAAGACCCAAGGCGGGTGGATGATGAAGCGCACCTGGCGCGGTTTCTTGAACTTGAGCGTGGAAGAGCGGGTGTATTTGACGGCGGAAATCATGCGCGCCCACCGCTGTGGCCCGGAGCAGGACGGCGGCCTGGACATCACGGACGAGGGTGATCACTACAGCATTTCCATGGACCCATGCGGTTCCGGCGGCCGCATGCGCCGGGGCGATCCAGTGGACGGGACGCCCTCGCGGCTGGGCGAGCCCTATAATTTTGGCGCCACCAAAAAGGCGTATGACTGGTCCTGGGGACAAAAGGAAGTGCCATATTATTGCATCCATTGCGTCATGAACGAGATGCTGCCCATGGAATGGGGCGGTCACCCGTTGTGGGTTACCGGTTATGACGCCGACCCGCAAAAGCCGTGTTCGTGGAAATTCTATAAGCGGGCCGAGGACATTCCAGAGCAATACTACGCCAGGGTTGGCCGTGAAAAACCGGCCCCGGGAGAAGGTCAGTACTAGGTGGAGCGAATGGTAAATGAGTGAGGTATCCCTTTCCCGCATCCTGGCCTATTGGGCCGACAAGGACCCCGACAAACCGGCAGTAAGCCACGAACACGAAACTGTAAGCCGGGCAGAATTGGAGGCGCGCACCAACCGTTTGGCCCGCGCCTTCCTGGATTTGGGCGTCAAAGCGGATGACTATGTCACCATCGCCCTGCCCAACGGCATCGCCTTTATCGAGGCAGTATTCGCCGCCTGGAAACTTGGTGCGACGCCCCAGCCCGTTTCGTATCGCCTGCCCGATCACGAACGTCGGCAGATCGTCGAACTCGCCCAGCCCAGCCTCGTAGTCGGTGCCGATGGATCGGCTCATCCCGGCACGTCCTGCCTGGCGCCAGGTTATGAACCAGAACCCGGATTGTCCGACGCGCCATTGCCGGAAGTGACGGCGAAGTACTGGAAGGCCATGACCTCGGGCGGCTCGACGGGCCGGCCCAAGCTCATCGTCTCCAAAGATCCCGCCAGCGCCGATCCCACCGAAGAGCGGTTCGGTGCCAAACTGGATCAGGTGGCCCTGGTGCCGGGTCCCCTCTATCACAACGGCCCCTTTGGCCTTGGTATGCTGGCCATGCAGATGGGACATCATCTGATCGTCACTTCCCGTTTCGATGCCGCCCAGACCCTTGAACTGATCGATCGCCATGGCGTCAACCTGCTGTACCTGGTGCCTACTATGATGCAGCGAATGTGGCGCCTGCCGCAGGAACAGCGAGAGAGCTACGATGTTAGTTCACTGAACGTGGTCTGGCACATGGCCGCGCCCTGTCCGGAATGGTTGAAAGTGGCGTTCATCGAATGGTTTGGCGGCGATGTTCTGATGGAGCTTTATGGCGGTACGGAAGCGCAAGGTTTCACGACCCTGTCGGGTAATGAGTGGTTGAGCCACCGCGGCTCGGTCGGCAAGCCGCAAGAGGGTTTCGAAATCAGAATCGTGGACGACGAGGGCAACGCCCTGTCGCCCGGTGAGGTCGGGGAAATCTACCTGCTGCCCGATGCTGGTCAGGGCGCGACTTATTTCTATGTCGGCGCCGAAGCCAAAGCCATGGAAGGCGGTTGGGAGTCCTTGGGCGATATGGGTTACCTGGACGAAGACGGCTATCTCTATCTCACCGATCGGCGCAGCGACATGATCCTTTCAGGTGGTGCCAATATCTATCCGGCAGAGGTAGAGGCAGCGATTGATTCATGTCCGGGCGTCAGGTCGTCCGCCGTGATCGGCCTGCCGGACGAGGACATGGGAAATGTGGTGCATGCCATCGTTGATGTCCCGGCCGGCGGACTGGATGAGGAAACACTTCTGGCCCACCTTGGTGAACAACTGGTGCGTTACAAAATACCCCGCAGTGTCGAGTTCGTGTCCGAACCCCTGCGCGACGATGCAGGCAAAGTGCGCCGCCGTGCTTTGCGGGATGCGCGCGTGGCGGTCACATAGCAGAGTGAAATGTCGTTCGACATCGATGGATAGGGCCCTAATCCGTTTGACGGGACCATGCCCCGGTGCGAGAAAAAGGGCGGAACTGGCAGTTTATATCAATAACCTGTCAATAACCTGGCGCTAGTTTGCAAGCCGTGCACGTTTGATCGCAACGAAACGAGGGCACGCAGATGCCGGATATCGCAAAAGCGCTGGCCATGTTGGCCGGTGCGCAATCTGTCGACGATGGCTTCTTCGCAACTGCCGCGACGGCGCTGATGGAAGGCATGGGCAGCCGTTTGGCGGGAATTTCCTGCCTATCCGACAGTGGTAATTCAGTGCGGGTTCTGGCGGTCGCAGGCGTACCAGAAGTGCCGGAGCTTGTGCAGGTGCCGGTATCCCTGATTCCCGCCAGATCACTTTATGAAACTCAGAGCGACGATCTGTTGCACCTGACTGGCGATTTTTCCGCCATGTTCCCAACATACCATTCGCGGATCGACTTCGTTGCCATCCATGAATATAGCGCCCTGTTGTTCCGTTGGCCTGACGGACGGCCAGCCGGCCACATGTTCATCATCGACGAGCAACCGGTGGATCGCGGTCAGGAGGATTGGGAATTCTTTCGTTTGGTCGCACGCCGTGTCGAGGCGGAATATTCCCGGCGTAGTGGCTTTGCCGGCAGTATCTGGCTCGACACATTGGTTGAAGGTGCTGGCGCCGGGCTGTTTTTGTCTGATCTGGTCGGGGAGATCATGTTGGCGAATGACACTTTCGCCAATTGGCTCGGGCAGGAAAAAGGCGCCGATTTGGTTGGCAGCCGAATGGAAGATTGGTTTGGCCCGCAGGAACTGGCCCTTGTCAACGAAACGGTGGCAAAACTTCTCGATCGGGGTACGGCCGAAGAATTCGAAATGCCGTTCCGCGGTCACGATGGCGATCGACGCGACGTTGCCGTCATGCTTAGCAGGGATGAAACACCTGCAGGCACACGCATTCTGGGACTGTTGCGGGATATCACCAAACGCCGGGAGGCCGAGCGGGCGCAGGAAGAAAGCGAAACCAAGTTTCGGGACCTGGTCGAAGGTTCGTTGGAGGGCATTTTCGTTTCAGACGCCCAAATGCGGATTTTGTTCGTGAATCCAGAAGGTGCACGCATTTTTGGCTACGATGCGGCTGATGAAATGCTGGCCCTAGAAAACATGGCACCAGTGATAGCCAAGCATGAATTGGTGCGTATGAGAGAATGGCGGCGAAAGTTGTTCGCGGGCCAAACTGTCGAGAGTGAACAGGAATACCAAGGCCTGCGTAAGGACGGCACGCCGGTATGGCTCCATATCCAGAGCCGCGTCGTGGAATGGGATGGACAGCCGGCCATACAAAGCACATTGTTGGACATTACCGAACGAAAGCGGTCCGCCGACGAACGGGCCCGGATAGAAGCCAGAGTGCGAGCCATATTCGATCATGCTCCTGTTTCCATCACGTTGAAGGACCGGGAGGGTCGGTACGTGCTGGCCAACAAATGGATCGAGGAACGAAGCGGCATCGGTTTTGAGCATTTGCGCGGGCGGACGATCGCCGAAGTGCTGGGCTCGACGGAGGCATCTGAATTTCACGCAACCGATCAGAAAGTTGTTCACAGCGGCAAGGTCAACGTCAGAGAGGAGGTATTTCCCTTTGATGACCAGAAGCGTTTGATCAGGACAACGCGGTTCCCGGTTCGCGACCAGGACGGGGAGGTTGTTGGCACCGGTGCCTTCAGCGAGGAATTGACTGGGCAGCGTCAGGTGGAGACGGCGCTTCGTGAAAGTGAGGCGCGCCTAAAAGCGATTATCGACAATGCGCCATTCTCGATCATTTTTAAGGACCGGGAAGGCCGCTACGTGTCCATGAACCGCCAGGCCGAGGCATGGCTTGGCGCCACAATTTCGGAGCTGTCCGGCAAGATGCCCGATGCTGCGCATGTCCTCGACGGGGGCGAGCGCGATCGCTATTGGGACAAACAGGTCCTGAGTGAACGGCGCATTGTCAGCTACGAGGCCAATCGGGAAGTCGACGGCAAGGTCAAGACACTCTGGAACACGAAGTTTCCTATCCTCGGCGAGGATGGCGAGACAGAAGGGTTAGGCGCCATCGCCTCCGACATTACGGATCGTAAGCAGTACGAAAACTTGCTGCGCCGGCAGCGGCACGAAGCCGAAAGATCGAGCGATGCCAAGACCCGATTTCTCGCCACCGCCAGCCACGATTTGCGCCAACCGTTGCATTCCATGGAACTGATGCTGGAAATCCTAGCTCGTCAGATCCATGACCCGAAGCAACAGGATCTAGTCGCCGATATTTCCCAGGCGGCGGCCATTGCCGGTGGCTTGCTTAATCCCCTGCTTGATTATTCCCGGTTGGAAGCCGGCATGGTGGAGCCCGAGATTGAGGAATTTCCCGTCAGCTCCCTTTTGCGGGATATGGAGGCGGGCTTCCGATCGCAGGCTCAAGATGCCGGGTTAGAGATGCGGGTTGTCCCCAGCAACGCCGTGATCAAGAGCGATCCGGTGCTGCTCTCGCGCATTGTGGGTAACTTTTTATCCAACGCAATCCGCTATACCGAGGCCGGGCGCGTTCTTCTCGGCTGCCGCCGGTGCGGCGATATTCTGCGGGTCGAGGTTTGGGACACAGGCCCCGGAATTGACGAGGAGCACCTGACGTCCATTTTCGAAGAATTTAATCAGATCGAAACGACAAGGCGCGATCGTGATAGGGGCCTGGGCCTGGGCCTCGCCATCGTCAAGGCGCAGGCAAACCTGCTACGCCACGAAATCAGTGTTCATTCGCGCCCCGACCGTGGCTCGGCATTCAGGATTGAGGTCCCCCTCGTCAGGTCGGAGCCTGCAGCGCGGCAGGCGCCCGTGACACGGGTCGCAGAACCAGCCACCCTGGAAGGCCTTCGCATGATGATACTGGAGGACAACGAGGCGATACTTCGCGCCACCAAAGCCTTGTTGGAACGTTGGGGATGTGAAGTCGCAACGGCAGCGAACAGGGAAGAGGCTATCAGGACCGCCGCCGAAGACAGCGGTCAATTCGACCTGATCATTGCCGACTATCACCTGGATGATGGAAACAACGGTGTCGACGCGGTCGTGCAAATGCGTTCAATTATGGAATATGAGGTTCCAGCCATCATCGTCACGGCGGATATTTCCAATGACAGCCTGCAGCACGCGACCGATAACCATCTCCCCCTGTTGCAAAAGCCGTTTCGTCCCGCGACCTTGCGCACGGCGATAGCGATATCGATTTTTGGTCAGGATGAGGTTGCCCTCAGCTAACAGGGACCGGTTTACTTTGGCATCGCGTCCGGATGGATGAGCCGGCCCTTTGTGACAGTCAGGCCAATTCACCGTCGGCGGTACTCTCGGCACCAATGATGGCGGCGGAGGCAATGACGGCTTCGGTCCGGTTGCTTACACCCAGGCTCTTGAATATTCGCGTCATGTGCACCTTCACCGTTCCTGGCGACAGGCCCAGTTCGGTGGCGATGGCCTTGTTCGACTTGCCTTGCGCCAGAAGCGCGAGCACCTCCTTCTGGCGCGGCGTTAGAACGTCGGGCTGATCACTAGGCGCCGCTTTCGGAGCGGTATCGGGTGCGTCCAATAAGGTGGGCGGCAAATATACCCCGCCCGCCAGGATCAGGCGCAGGGCGCTGGTCATGACGTCCGCCGAAGCTGACTTTGGTATATATCCCGAGGCGCCCAATTGGATGGCGTCGCGGACATCGCTGGCACGGTCCCTCACGGACATCACCACCACGGTCGTGTCGTGAAACGCCTCGCACAACGCCTTCAGATCGATGGGCCCGCCCAGACCGTCGAACATAAGGTCGGTCAGAACCAAATCAAATCGCCCCTCACCCTGGCGGTGTTTCTCAGCCAGCGCCAATGCCTGTTCAAGACTGCTGGCCTCCACAATGTCTACATCTTCGTCCAACTGATGGAGAACATGGCGCAAGCCGGCGCGAAATATGGCGTGATCGTCGACGGAAAGAACTCTTAAGCTGTCCATATCAACTGCTTAGGGAATAGATCCTGTTCCCATGTGCCCCCAATTACTATCAGCGAAAATCGCCTGTGCAACATACTACGAGACAATCAACACTAATGCCTTACATGAAATTGTCCAGGCAGCAATTCAATTAAAGCGCGTTAGTTGGGCCCTTGTGCAATCCTAAGTTATTGCGCGATAATCGGGCTATCATACTGAAACAATTGGTAAATTGCAATTGACGGCTATTCGTGACCTTGGTGCCGTCAATGATCACAATCCTCTGATATTTGAAGAGATCCTGTCGCTGAAATTGTTCAATTCCGATTCAGGGAGTGTAAATATGTGAGAAAATCGGGTCCAATCCCTAGTCTGCGACTGGGATATCGTCATGAATTGAACCCTGTCAATACGGCGATGGAGCGAGCCTTTGGGTTTGGCCAAACAAACTCACATCTGCGGCGAACAATTCTAGGGCGCTGATATCAAGCTGGTCGACAACGCAATGGCGCGGCGGATTTGTCCGTCGGTTAGAAAATACCCGATGGCGGTTCGGCGCCGCTGGGCCCAAGGATGGCCTGCTTCCGCCGCCAGGTGTATCCAGGCATAGGCTCTGATCAGATCCTTTTCCAGGCCCAAGCCCTGGGCATAGAGGTCGGCCAAGTTCATTTGCGCCAGAACATCGCCCTGCCTCGCCGCCCGGCGATACCATTGAGCGGCCGCGGCGGCATCCCGCGCCACGCCATATCCGCGCAGGAATAGATCAGCGATGGCTGCTTGCGCTTCGGTGTCGCCGTTGCGGGCCAATGGCAGCCATTCCCGATAGGCCGCTTGATAATCGCCGCCGTCATAGGCCGCCAATCCGGCCGCAAAATCGGCCTGGGCCGATATGGGCCCCAAAAACATCAGAACGGCCAACAAAAGACGGGTGCGCATCCCACATGTTAATCGATGTGATGAGCGCCGTTGCCGCAACTTGCCGTGAAGGCCCTGTGCTATGTTAGCGGCAGCAATTGGCTGGGGAGGAGGCGACAATGAGTGGTGTCCCGTTCACCGAGGATTTCAAAACAGATCCCTATTGGTGGGAAGCCGCCCCGCCCCGGTCGATTGACGATCCACTACCGGAGGCGGCGGACGTGGTTGTGGTGGGCGGTGGCTACGCTGGCTTGTCGACGGCGCTGGAATTGGCCCGCAACGGCACGGACGTCGTCGTTCTGGAGGCCGAAGATTTTGGCCATGGCGCCTCGTCCCGGAACGGCGGCGGCGTCAGCGGCACAAATGTGGGCAAGGGGCCGACGGCGGGCGCCGTTTCGCCGGTGGAGCGGGCCTTGGGCAAAGAGCGGATGGTGCAGCTTCTTGCAGGCGGTGCTGAATCCATGAGCAATCTTGAGACCATGATCCAGCGCGAGAACCTGGACTGCCATTATGTTCGTTGCGGCCGTTTTATTGGCGCTTATACGCCGGCCCATTTCGACACCATGGCGGAAAAAGTCTCCAGCCTGAACGCCGCGGGCGACTATGGCGCGGCGCTCCTGTCCAAGGAGGAACAGCGCCGGGAAATCGCGACGGATTTCTATTTCGGCGGTATGAGCATCGAAGGATCGGGCAGTGTGCACCCGGCGATGCTGCAGATGGGCTTGCTGCAGCGTTGCCAGGACAATGGCGTGACCCTATGTGCCCGGACACCGATGCAGGGCATCAGCCGCGAGGGCGATGGCTATCTGGTGGCGACCGGACGCGGTATCGTCAAGGCCCGCGAGGTGGTGCTGGGCACCAATGGCTACACCTCGAAAAAGACGCCCTGGCTGCGCCGCCGCCTAATCCAGGCCGCTAGCTACATCATCGCCACCGAGGAACGGGACGAAGAGGAGATCCGCGCCCTAATTCCAAACAACCGGACCATGGCGGATTCGAAGCGGGTCTTGAACTATTACCGTCTTTCGCCGGACGGCCGCCGGGTTTTGTTCGGCGGCCGGGCCCGTTTGGCCCCGGGCGATGCGGCCGACCGGGCGCCGATCCTGTATCGGCAGATGTTGGACGTCTTTCCCCAGATCGAGGGCATCAGGATCAGCCATGCCTGGACGGGCGGCATAGCGTTTACTTTCGATTTCCTGCCGCACATGGGCCAGCATGACGGCGTCCATTACATGGCCGGCTGCAACGGCGCCGGCGTCGCCATGATGACTTATCTGGGCACCCAGACGGCGTTGAAAATTCTCGGCAAAGCCAACCGTCCCTGCCCCTTTGACGAACTACCGTTCAACAGCCGGCCCTTCTATACCGGGACGGCCTGGTTCCTGCCAATCGTGTCCTCGTATTATGCCTTGCGGGACTATATGGACCGTTCCATGGCGGCCTAAATCATTCCGCGGCCTGCGCCTTGCGCGCAGAGGTGTCCAGGGCCGGCCAATGATCCAGGCGGCCATAGGCATAGGGCAGGAATTCGTCCGCCGGGATGGTGGCGATGGCCTGGACCTGAGCGGTCAGGTCCCCTTCCACGTAACCGGCGGCAACCACATCAGAGATAGGGATGGTATCCAAGGGGTCATGGACGCTGCCGCCCAGGATCAAGGTGCCCTGGCCGGTGCGGTTGGCGGTTAATTCATTATCAAAGGTGGCCAGGGTCAGAACCGCGTCCGCCTCGAGCCCGACGCCGTTGGCGGCGGGTTGGGCCTTGATGTTGAATGTCTTTGCAGTGCCGCGGGACGGCCCGGCATCCTCGCCCAGGCTGATGGATAGATCGACCAGCCTCTGGCCCATGCGATCCACCGTTCCGCGCAGCTGGTTGCCGATTATTTCCAGGCCAACATCGGCGTGCTTCTTGGGCTCGCCGAACAGGTCCCGGCCATAGATGATGGCGTGGTCCGTGCTCATGAACATGGTCAACACATAGGCCCCGTCGGTGCCGTTGTGGCGGGCGGCGATCGATATGGTCGCGCCGGAAAAATCCCCGACGCAGTTCGAGGCGAAATCGCCCACTGTGATCGTTACCAGAGGTTCGTCGCCAGGCTCCAGCCCCGGCGGCAAAACCTCTTCGACGAATTCGGCCGTGGTGCGGAAGGTTAGATAGGCCCGCCGTGCATCGGTGAAACGCGGCGTTTGCAACACCGCCTGAATATCGCTGATTTCTTCTTTGGTTTTGACGA
Source organism: uncultured Rhodospirillaceae bacterium (assembly GCA_964344935.1). Lineage (GTDB taxonomy): Bacteria > Pseudomonadota > Alphaproteobacteria. The sequence goes on along the minus strand of CAYFPL010000001.1, from coordinate 532,811 downwards.
ACGCCATTTTCCACCTCCCAATAGGGCCTCGGGCCGCAATTCGGTATGGTCGGGCGGGAATGCGTCGCCGTCAAGGCGCATCACCTTTTGTACCCAAGGCGAAGATAAGGCGTTACCATTCCTTTCAGACCGCGAATGTCCATGAATTGGGGGAAAACGACATGAACGTCATGACCAAAGGCAGCGTCGATGCATACCACCCGCTGGACCCGCTTTCCGCTGATGAAATCAGGGCGGCGGCCGAAATTGTCTGTGGGGCGGATTTCTTCACCGATAGTACCAAGTTCGAGACCATTGAGCTGCACTACCCCGGCAAGGACGAGGTTCTGGGTTGGCAGGGCGATGGACAATTGCCGCGCCAGGCCTTCGCCTGCGCCTATGACACCGGCACCGGCGCGGTGCGGGAATGCCTGATCGATCTGGACAAGGGCCAATTGCTAGAGGCGAAGGTCATCCCCAACGCGCGCACTGCCGTTGTGGTCGATGAAATCATCACCTGCGCCGAAAACGTCGCCCAAAACCCCGACTTCATCGCCGCCATGGCGCGGCGGGGTATCACGGATCTTTCCAATATCCAGGTCGATCCGTTTTCCGCCGGCAACTTCGGATTTGAGGACGAAGACGAGCATCGCATAGTCCATTGCTGGGTCTACTATCGGAATGATCCGTACGACAACGGCTATGCCCATCCGGTTGAAGGGTTGAACGTCATTTATGATCTGAACAGTGGGGAAGTCCTGCAGGTGCTGGACCGCACCCTGGTCGATGTGCCCTTGGAAGAGCGTAACTATGCCGTACGCTATGACAATATTTCGGCCAGGCTGCGTAACGATCTCAAGGCCATCGCCATCGCCCAACCCGACGGCCCCAGTTTCACCGTTCATGGCCAGCAGGTGGAATGGCTGAATTGGCGATTTCATGTGGAATTCAATGCCAGGGAAGGCCTGGTGCTGAACGATCTGCGGTTCCGGGACGGTGGCGAAAGCCGCTCCGTCCTGCATCGGGCTTCAATTTCGGAAATGGTCGTGCCCTATGGCGACCCCAGCTATGGCCACTATCGCAAGAACGCGTTTGACGTCGGTGAATACGGCATCGGCCGGTTGGCGAATTCTCTCACCATTGGCTGCGACTGCCGTGGCCATATCCACTATTTCGACGGCGTTGTGAACGACACGGCCGGTGAACCGGTGGTGATCGAGAATGCCATCTGCATGCACGAGGAAGATGACGGCATGCTGTGGAAGCACACCGACTATATGACCATGGAGGTGGAGACACGACGGTCCCGCCGCCTGGTCGTCTCCTCCATCGCAACGGTGGGAAACTATGAATATGGTTTCTTCTGGAACCTGTACCTGGATGGCACCATCGAACTGGACGTAAAGCTGACCGGCATCATGAATACAGCCGGGTACAACGAGGTTTCGAAAGACAAATACGGCACCCAGGTGAGCCCCGGCGTCGTTGCGCAGAACCACTTACACCTCTTTTGCGCCCGTCTGGATGCCGCCGTCGACGGCCCTAACAACAGCGTCGTCGAAGTGAACGTGCAGCAGGACCCGAAGGGCGAGGGCAACCCATGGGGCAACGCCTTTCATGCCGAGGATACCGTTCTGAGCTCCGAACTGGCGGCGCGGCGCGACCGCAATGCCGAGACCGAGCGCTATTGGAAGATCGTCAATCCCAATCGGCAGAACTGCATGGGCGGCGACACCTCGTACAAACTGATGGCGCCCAGCATGGTGCGCAATTTCCACCATGAAGACACACGATTGGCCAGGCGGGCCGCCTTCACCAACCACCATCTCTGGGTCACCCCATACCGGGCCGATGAGCGCTATCCGGCAGGGCGTTATGTGAACCAGAGTACGGGCGAGGAAGGTATCGAAGCCTGGACGGCCGCGGATCGGGACATCGAGAACACGGATATCGTGGTCTGGCACACATTCGGCATCATGCATCTGCCCCGGCTGGAGGACTTCCCCGTACAGCCGGTGGTGAAATGCGGCTTTGCGCTGATGGCCAACGGCTTCTTCGACGAGAATCCCACGCTCGATATGCCGCCCTCCACCGACGGCGGCAATGCCTGATAGTGGGGCTAGGACGCAGCGATATCGTCTGATCGGCGGGCCGGGTTCGCCCTATCCCCTAAGATCTGGGCCTTGATGCGTTATCGCACCTTTGGGGACGGATGCACATAAATGCCTCGCTCCTATTCTAGAGGAGACGGGCTGCCGCCCCTATCTGTTGTGAGGCCCGTGCAATAGTTGCGCCGGCCGCCGACACGGGAAACAATCTTCCCCAGTTGTGTTGATTCGGGGGGGTAATGAAATGAATAATCTTTCGGGATGGTGCTTTCGGTTGGCGGTGCTGTACGCCTTGTTCGGTATGGTGATGGGCGAGGCCATGGCGGTCTCTGGCGACCATAGCCAGATGCCGGTGCATGCTCATATCAACGTCTTGGGCTGGGTTAGCCTGGCGCTGTTCGGCGTCTTCTATAAGCTGTGGCCGGCCTCGGCGAACGGCAAGCTGCCCATGGTGCAGTTCGTCTTGTTCAACATCGGTGTCGTCATCCAGTCCATCGCCGTCTCCGTCATCCTTACCGGTAACGAGGCCTTCGCGCCGATGGCCGGCGTCGGCTCCGGCCTGCTGATCCTATCAATGGCCATGTTCGCCTATCTGGTCTATCGCCACGCGATGGAATAGCCATCGGTCCAGGCAGACTTTTCCGCTTGGCGCCTGGGGAAGGCTGTCTCGTTTTGGGTTCACGATCGCTCCTTGCTCCCAAGTCCATGCGACGGCATTTAGCTGTTAGAGTAAGTCGATGAGCGGCGCCGAACTGGTCCTCCGGATTTCTGCGGTCTTGATATTGGCTTTCGTCGCGATCCTATGGCTACGGGATGCACGGAAGCGGCTGACCGGCGTCCTGGTGGCCGTTTTCATGTTCGGCGTCATATCGTACCTCTTGTGTCCGCCGCTGGACCGGCACTGGCAGTTCGGTATTCTCGAGGTCCCATTTTTCATTGGCTGTTATGGTGCGGCCCTATTCTTCTATCTCATGTCCCGTGCAATCTTCGACGATGGCTTTCGCCTCCAAACTTGGCATTTGCTGCTGCTAGCCATTCTAGAGGGATTGGGGGCATGGCATAGATTTGGCCTTGCCGTGATTACTGATATCGTTTTGCCGTTCCATTCGGAACAACTGCCGCTCGTACTGCATCAGCTGTTGTCTCTGGGCATTACCATTACGGCTTTGGTGCTCGCTCTGTTGGGACGATCGAACGATCTTGTCGAACCAAGGCGTCGCTTCCGTGACATTTTCGTCGCGGTGAGCGGAGCCTATATCCTGGTCGTCCTCACGACCGAGATCGTTCTGCGATCGCGTCCGGCAGTACCTGAACTTGAACTGCTCAATATCGCTGCGATTCTATTCTTCACTCTCGTTTTCGCGTTGGTCATGACGCAACTTAGACCGACATTGCAACCGATGCTCGGACCCGCGCCTTCAACGACCGTCAAGTCATCGCTGACGCCCGCAGACAAAGAGTTGTTGGACGCAATTGAAAACCAAATGGAACTGCAGCGGGCCTATCGCCAGGAAGGCTTGACCATCGCCAAGTTGGCCGCGACGCTGGGGACGCAAGAGTATCTTCTCAGGCGCCTGATCAACGGCAGCCTTGGTTTTAGAAACTTTAACGAGTTCCTCAACTCATACCGCATAAAGGAGGTCTGTGCGCGGCTTGAGAATCCGGAAAACCGTCATTTGCCCATACTGACCTTGGCAATGGAAAGCGGATTTTCATCACTGGGACCGTTCAACCGGGCCTTCAAGGACGTTACGGGTACGACCCCGACGGCGTATCGCGAGAATCATACAGTGTCAAAAAGTCCCAAAAACTGATTAAGAAGGCATCCATTAGGTCGGAAATCCTTGCCGATTTCGAAATCGGCGAGGTTTTTTTCGGATTCGGCAAGATCTTATTGCCGGTCGCTGCTAGCTCTGCTCATCGCGACACAAACCCGTTCGTCGTACGAGCATTTGGAGCGGAGAACCAGCGCATGAAATTGATGCAACTCACCCCCCGACATCGATACTTGCCTCTATTGGGGTTCGTTTTGTCGACCCTGATCATCGGCTACGGCTTCGTGATCCCGGCCAGCTGCATTGCGGGCGTAAATGAACTTAGTCTCGGCTTTGCGATGACTGTCTTCGGCGCTTGCATAGCCTATTGGATGGGTCTGCGTACCGTCGAGTTGGACGGTGACGGCGATGCGTAAGCCAACGTTCATTGCCCGTCAGGGGCGGCGGCCGTCCGGCCTGCTTGGCTACATCGTCGCTTCGATCATGGCGTCTGAAACCGCGCCTGAGAACGAGGTGACGCTGGATCTTCTCGGTCTCGAAGACGGCGATCGCGTCCTGGAAATCGGATGCGGCCATGGTGCTACTTTGAAAAAGGCCGCTGGCAAGGCTAAGGGGCTTCAGCTCGACGGCATCGATTTTTCCGAAGTTATGCTGCGAGTGGCCCGACGTAGAAATCGGGTGCTAATGGCGGCAAATCGCCTGGCATTGATTCACGGCGACAGCGCCCACCTTCCTTACGGAAACGACAGGTTCGACAAAGTGTTTTCGGTGCACACGATCTACTTTTGGGCTCGGCCTGTTCTCTACATGAGAGAAATCCTTCGGGTCCTGGCGCCGGGCGGACGTTTTGTGCTCGGCTTTAGACCCGGCGAGGACCCGGCATTCTCGGCGGCATTTCCGGCGAGCATCTACAACTTTCGACCAGCCGCCAAGATCGAAGCCATGTTGCGCGATTCTGGTTTCTGTAGCGTTTGCCGGCAATCACGGGATCTCAATGGGAAAACCATGGCCTGGATTCTTGCATGCAAGCCTGCGGTTCGTTCCACGCACAACGACCAAGGTGCCCTCTAGACAAAAGGAATGGGCTAGATGTGTTTCACAACCCTCCTCATCGTTTTCCTGGGCAATGCCGGCCGGGCTGCGCTATCCGCCACGAAGGCAACGAGCATTTTCGCGGCCGCCATAGGGATGTTGATGCGTGCTTCACCTGCAGAGGCGCAGCAATACCTTTGGCAGACGAATGCTGCGGGAGACGACGTACATGTCATTGATGTGGCGACGCGGACCGTAGTCCAACGCATCGTGGTCGGGCCCGAACCCCATGGTATCGCCGCCCCCAGGGATCGACGGGTTGTTTACGTATCGGTCGAGGCCAACGACCGGGACAAAGGTGAACTGGTATGGATCGACCCACGACGTTACGAAATTCTGCATCGGATGACCATTTGCCGCGAACCTCACGCCATCGCCACGACCCCAGATGGCCGCTGGGTGTATGTGCCGTGCCGGAATGGTCGCTATTGGGTGGTCGATACGGCAAGCAAGACCGTCGCGAAGGAGATAGAAACCGGCGGGCGGCCCCATAACGTGCGTATTTCACGAAACGGCAAGCATGCCTACCTCTCCCCCATGGGTGAGCCTCAACAGGTAACAATTGTCGACATTCTGGCCGGTCATCGTGTCATCGGTGAAATCCCGTTTTCAGGCTCCTTGCGGCCACCAGCCCTATCCGCCGATGAAGATCGCTACTTCCAGCATATCGACGGCCTCAACGGCTTTGAAGTCGCCGATATCGCCAGCCGAAAAACCATAGCGACCGTGCATCATGGCAAGAGGCTCGGCTGGTTTAAGCTTATCGACCGTATCGGCTGGCTGGATCTGGATGGGGCTCATCGTTGTCACGGTTTATCGATCCGACCGGATCAATCGGAAATCTGGTCGATCTGCGGTAAGAACGCCAATGTCCATAGCCTGACAGATCAGAATTATCCGGAGATCGCCTCACTCGAATTTCTGGACGATGGCTATTGGCTGACCTTTACGCCGGATAGCAGGTACGCCTTCATCGCCATACCCGACGCGGACAAGGTGGTGATGGTCGACGCTGATGGTAAGACCACAGTCGCAGTCATCAGCGTTGGCCGTGCGCCGGCGCGGAATCTTGTGATTGATATGGACACCGGCACGAATTGATAGGCCAAACGTTGCGGTACTGTAACCTGTATGGTCTGTCGCCAAGGCATGCGAACCCGGCACGCAGCCGACGGGGGTAGTTCCTTCAAAGTCGGAGGTCGCGCGAATAAAAACTCATTCGGCCCTGTCGCCCCCGCTCTCGTCGACGGCGGCCTGTTCTGCCTGCCGGCGCGCCTCAATGATGCGGCGGGCGGCCTGGTCGGGGACACCGATGCCCATCAACACCTCCTCGCCAAGTTGCAGGCTTGCTTCGATGGTCTCGGGTATCGCGTGGTTTGCGCCGCGGGCGATCAGCCGAGCTGCATGGGCGCGGTCGCGGGCACGCACATAGATCACCAGGTCGGGCCAATAGCGGCGCGCGGTCTCGACCACGCGTTCTGCGGAATCGGGGCTGTCCATGGTAACAACCAATGCCGCGGCCTGGTCGACGCCGACCCTGCGCAGCATGTCCGGCCGGCTGGCATCGCCGAAGAAGATGCTGGCGCCATCAGCCCGGTATTGAGCGACCAGATCCGCATCAACGTCCAGCCCGATATGCAGTATCTCTTGGCCGTCAAGCACCGACCCGAGCATTCGCCCGACGCGGCCGTAGCCGACGACGATGACATGGCCCGAGAGGCCAATCGGGATGTCGGTATCTCGTTGGCCGCGGTCGGCTTGGCGCGCCTCTACGGTACGGGCCAGCCTGCGCGCAAAATGAGCGACGCCCGGCGCCGAAATCATCGTTAAGCTGGCGACGATCAACATGAACTGGACAGTGTCGTTCGGCATCAGGCCGAGCGCAAAGGCCAAGCCGATAACCACAAAGGCGAACTCACCGCCTTGACCCAAAAGCAAACTGGCCTCCAGTGCCACCGGTCGGGGTTCGCCGAACCATCGCGCCAAGGCATATATGATCGGGCTCTTGACCAGGTACAATCCGAATACCGAGGCAATCAGCCACAGCGGCTTGGCGGCCACCTGGGCGATATCGATGCTCATGCCGACCGAGACGAAAAACAGACCGAGCAGTAAGCCCTTGAACGGTTCGATGTCGACTTCAATCTCGTGCCGGTATTCGGTTTCCGCAAACAACAGGCCGGCCAGAAAGGCGCCCAGTGCCATCGAAAGGCCGACCTGTTCGGTAACGAGTGCCGTGCCGATGATTACAAGAAGAACGAAGGCCAGGAACATCTCGCGACTGGCGGTGCTGCCGACGAAACGAAATGCCGGTCTGATCAACAGCCTGCCAATGGCCAGAATGGCGACGACCGCGATCACGGCTTCGCCAATCGCCAGGGCGAAGGCGAGCATGATTGATTCGTCACCCTGTTTCGCTAGCGCGCCGACAAGAAAGAGGATCGGCAATACGGCCAGGTCCTGACACAACAGGATGGCAAAGCTGGTGCGGCCCGTCGCCGTGCCCAGGCGGCGGTTGTCGGACAACATCTGCATAACGATCGCGGTCGAAGATAGGGCAAATGCGCAGCCGAGCACGACCGCGGCGGTCAAGGTATTATCGAAGAACGAGGCAATTAGCGCGATCACCGCACTGGTCACGACGACCTGCGCGCCACCCAAACCAAATACCCGGTACCGCATCGCCCATAACCTCTCAAGCGAGAGTTCGAGCCCGATCATAAACAGCAAGAAAACGACGCCCAGTTCTGCCAGGGGGCGGACACCGTCCAGGTCCGTGATCACGGCATAGCTCAGCCATGGCAAGGCGTCAGAAAAGCGCGCCAGGCCATGTGGCCCAATCACCAGCCCGACGACCAGAAAACCGAACACAGGACTGATCTTCAAGCGGCTGACCAGCGGCACGACCACGCCTGCGGCCACAAGAAAAATCATTACCTCGCGTAAGTTTAACGCGTCGATGTGCATGAATGGCCCCGGTTGCCCTAGAACGTTGTCCGGTTTAGCTCATTTTTGCGATCAGAAGAACCAAAGTGTCCCGTAGGCCGGAGCCGGCACGCGGCGCAGAGACACCGAATAAGGCGGGAAATCGGGGTGTCCCGCTTGGGTTAGATCCGGCGTAGGCATAGGTGGCCCGTGCGTAACGACAATTATCCTGTATACGGAACGCGGACAATATTGAAGCCTTCGCCTGGGTTAGGTGGTTCGAAGTAGCTGCTAATCCGATCGAACTCTGCCTCGCTGACGGCGAATTCATGCTGGGCAAGGGCGTTTCTCTCCCGTAGCCGCGCCTTGCAGACATTGTCCGGAACGTCCAGAAAATGCAGTTGGTGGGCTGCACCAGCTCTTTCATGGATTTCGCCCAGGCGCTGTCGTTGCGCAACTGTATTGGCGGGAAAGTCCAGGACGACTGACACGCCCTCCATAAGTAGTTCTGTCACATGTTCGAACATGGCAGAGGCCAATCGGTCACTGCATCGGACATAGTCTGCAACGGATTGCATCTCGTCCCGGTATAGACTGGATAGCCACCGGTCTTCGCTGATCAGCACCGTGCCGGGTGCGGCGGCCAGTTCCGCGGCCAAGGTCGACTTGCCCGCGGCGATCTTGCCGCAGAACAGATGCAGTATGGGTTCCGGCATGGTCCGCTCATCGTGCCGCCTAGCGGACGTTGAGGAAGCCCACTGTCTCGTAGACCTCGCGCAGGACCGGCCGGGCGATGGCATCGGCCCGTTCCGCACCCTCCTTCAGAACGCCGTCCACATAGCCGGGATCCGCGTTCAGGCGTTGCATCTCTTCGCCCACCGGGCCCAGTTTTTCCACCGCCAGGTCGGTCAAGGCGCGTTTGAAGTCGGAGAACTGCTGGCCGCCGAAGTCCGAGAGCACATCGCCCGCAGTAACATCGGCCAAGGCGGCGTAGATGGTGATCAGATTAGCGGCTTCGGGCCGTTCGTCGAATTCTTTCGTCGATTCCGGCAGAGGCAGAGGATCGGTTTTGGCTTTGCGGATCTTCTGTGCGATCTCGTCAGGGCCATCGGTGAAGGTGATGCGGGAATAGTCCGACGGATCGGACTTCGACATCTTCTTGGATCCGTCCCGCAGGCTCATAACCCGTGTTGCCTCGCCATAAATCAATGGCTCGACAATGGGAAAAACCTCGCGGCCAAAGTCGTTGTTGAATTTCTGCGCCACGTCCCGGGTCAGTTCTAGGTGCTGTTTCTGATCTTCGCCGACCGGTACATGTGTTGCCTTGTAGAGCAGGATGTCGGCGGCCATGAGGGCGGGATAGACATACAACCCCGCTGACGCATTCTCGCGGTTCTTGCCGGCCTTGTCCTTGAACTGGGTCATGCGGTTGAGCCAACCGAGGCGGGCAACGCAATTGAAAATCCAGGCCAGTTCCGCATGGGCCGAGACCTGGCTTTGATTGAAAATGATATGCGTCTTGGGGTCGATGCCGGCGGCCAGATAGGCGGCCGTGACTTCCCGGGTGTTGGCCTGGAGTTCACTGGGATCCTGCCACATGGTGATGGCGTGCATGTCCACCACGCAATAGATGCATTCAAAGTCGTTCTGTAGACGCGCGAAATTTCGTATGGCGCCCAGGTAATTGCCCAGGTGCAAGTTGCCCGTGGGCTGCACCCCGGAAAAGATTCGTTTCATCGATCAAAGCCTTTGGTTTTTTGCGGCCCGGTTATTGCCCATGGCAGCGGGACGGTCAACCACCGTCGTTCCGGTCGACGTGCTGGGCGACGGCATTCTTCTTCAGCAGTCCGTTGATCTCACCGGTGTCATAGCCGGCTTCGAACAAGATTAGTTCCGTATGTTCCCCGATATGGGCGCATTCGGTAAGTTCATCCGCGCCATTGATCTTGGGCAGGCCGGGGATATTGACCATGGGCAGGTGGCCCAGGCCGTCATGGTCGAGCCAGGCAACACTGTCGACCGCTTTCACATGCTCGTCGTTGAGATAGTTGTCGTAGGTGGAGATGGCGGAATTCATCACGCCCTCGGCGGTCAGCAATTCGCACCATTCCGCTGTTGTTTTCTTCACGAACTCTGCCCGGATCATCGGCATCAGTTCCGCTTCATTTTCGATCCGTTTGTCGCGGGTATCGAAACGGGGGTCGGTGATCAGTTCCTCCCGCCCCAGCACCTCGCATAAAGAGACATAGTGGCGGTCCCGCATGGCAGTGATGTTGATATAGCTGTCGGCCGTCTTCATGGTACCGACGGGCACATAGAGTACCTGCGGTTCGCCATCCTCAAGGTAGAACTCCATCATCTTTGCGGCCTGAAAAGCGGCGGCCGACTGCATCAGGCTGCAGTCGATGTATTTGCCTTCGCCGAAGCGCATGCGCGCGATCAGGGCGGAAGAGATGGCCTGGTAGGCATAAAGCCCAGTCATGACGTCGATGGCGATCATGCCCATACGCTGTGGCGTACCTTCGCTGTCCCGGTTGATGGACATGAAGCCGGAAAAGGCCTGGATCACCGAATCCGTGACGGGCAGGTCCCGGTTCGGGCCTTCCTGGCCAAAGCCGGTTACCGAAAGATAGATGACGTCGTCACGCTTGGCCTTGATGTCCTCATAACCTAGGCCGAACCGTGACATGACCCCGGGGCGAAAGCTTTCCACCACAATGTCCGCGTCCGCGGCCAGCCTTTGTGCCACTTTGCGGCCATCATCAGTCTTAAGATCCAGAGCAATAGAGCGCTTGCCACGATTGAAGGCGACCGCATGTGCGCAGAGATCGCCGTACATCCTGCCCAGGGTGCGGCCCCAATCACCGTCGATCGGTTCTACTTTGATCACATTGGCGCCGTGTTGGGCGAGGAGCATGGTGGCGTGGGGTCCAGCGACCCCCTGGGTGGCATCAAATACCTTGATGCCTTCAAGCGGCTTACGGTCGGTCATTCTTCAGTCCGTGAAATGCAAATGGCGTAGCACCATCCATAGCGCCCTATGACCGTCGTGCCAATAGGTCCTTGACCTCGCGCCATTGGATGGCCCGCAAAAGGATGGCGGCGGCGCCATAGCTTCCCAGACCGGCTGCGACCAGAATGAACAGACCGCCGACCCGCACCCATTCGCCGCCGGTAAACAATGACGCCAACGGCTGTTTCAACAGCAACAGGACCAAAGCCATGAACAGGGCGGCGCCCAAGGCACGGGCCAGGCGCCCAACCAGTCTGTCATCCATGGCCAGATCACCGCGCCGGCGCAGGATCATCGCCAGCAGTCCGACGTTTAGCCAGGCCGCGAGGGCGGTGGCGAGGGCCAGTCCGGCATGGGCGAGGAACTGCATCAGGATCAGGTTCAATATGATGTTCACGACCATGGCAATGGCCCCCACGATGACCGGAGTGCGGGTGTCGCGCCGGGCGAAGAATGCCGGGCCCAGTACCTTGACCAGGACGTAGGCCGGCAATCCCACCGCGTAAGCCGTCAAAGCGAAAGCGGTGGCCTGGGCGTCCCGAGGGGAGAAATGGCCCCGCTGGAAAAGTGTCTGGATCAATTCGTCCGCCACGATCAAGAAGGCAAACATGGCCGGCAGTGCGAGCAACAAGGTCAGTTCCATGGCCCGGTTCAAGGCCTCCAGCGCACCACTTTGATCGCCTTGGGCCACTTGCCGTGAGAGCATCGGCAATATCGCCGTGCCCACGGCGACGCCGACGACCCCAATGGGAAGTTGGTTCAGGCGATCGGCGTAGAAAAGGAAGGAGACCGAGCCCTGGGGCAGCAGCGAAGCCAGGATGATGTCCACGACGAGGTTGATCTGCACAACGCCTGCGCCTAGGGCCGCGGGCAACATCAGGCGCAGCAACTCGCGCAACTTGGGTGTCAACGATGGGCGGGGCAGGCGCAGGGCCATGCCGGCCCGCTGTGCGGCAATGGCCAGCCAGACCAATTGCACGGCGCCTGCCACTGCCACGCCCCAGGCCAGGGCATGACCCGGCCCCGGCAGCAAGGGTGCGGCCAGGGTGATCGCGGTGATCAGACAGATGTTCAAAAGCACCGGCGTCGCTGCAACGGCGGCGAAGCGCTGAAGCGAATTCAACACGCCGCCAAACAGCGAAACCAGTGAAATGAACAGCAGATAGGGAAAGGTGATCCGGCTAAAGGCCACGGCCATGTCGAACCGATTGGGATCGTCCACAAAGCCTGGTGCCAGCACCGTCATGACCCACGGCATCGCGATCTGAGCCAAGGTCACGAAAACCAGTAGTGTGAGGAGCAATACACTCAAGGCCTGTTCCGCGAACGCGCGGGCCTCAGCCGCACTCCTATTGGCGAGCAAATCGCTGAACAGCGGCACAAAGCCGGCGTTGAAGGCACCCTCCGCGAACAGACGGCGGAAGAAATTCGGCAGTTTGAAAGCGACGAAAAAGGCGTCCGCTGCGGGGCCGGCGCCAAGAATGCCGGCAATCAAAATGTCCCTTACAAAGCCCAGAACACGGCTCACCATGGTGAAGCCGCCCACGGTGGCGAAGGCGCGGAACAAATTCATGCCATCTCCATAACTGAATAACAGGACCAGAAAAAGGCACTTGTGGGGCAACGGGAAACCAAGCCAATGCCGCCAGGAAAATGGCGTACACGGCAGATTGCTCTATTTCCTAGTTGTGGAGTTCGCGATTGCGCTTATCGATGCCTGTCCAAAGGCCCCGGCGTCCTAAACTAGGCCGTGGCGCGGTTGTTGGGCGCCAGGTCTTCAGCTTCTTCTTCCGAAGCTGTCAGCGCTTCAAGAAGGCGTTGGCGGATCGTCGACAGTCTGGATTCGGAAGTGATCTTTAGGCCGAACAAGTCTTTGACGTAGAACACGTCTACTGCCCGTTCGCCGTAGGTCGCGATGCGAGCGTTGGCGATGGTCAGAGACAGGCTGTAGAACGCCTTGGTCAAGTCATGCAACAAGGCGGGACGGTCGCGGCCATTGACCTCGATCACGGTGTGGGTACGGGATGCGTCATTGTCGATGATGACCGCCGGCTGCACGGTGAAAACCGCCGCGCGCACGGGCAGATGGCTGCGCTTCTCAGCCAAGGCGACCGACAACAGAGTTTCCCCGCTCAGGATCTTGCCGATCGTCAGGCGTAACCGGGCTATCGTTTCCGGCCGTTCTATGGGGTTGCCCTCCATGTCCTGGATGGAAAAGATGTCCAGGGCCCTGCCGTCGGTGGTGGTGAAGATGCGGGCGCCCGCGATGGTCGCGCTGCTCAGTGTGATGGCGCCGGCCAGGCGATTGAACAAGCCTGGATGATCGGCCGTGTAGACGGTGACCTCCGTCACGGATTCGAAGGGATGCACTTGCGTATCAATGGCGATGGCCTCGCCCGACTCGTCCGCCGCCCGCATCATGCGGGCCCAGCGTTCATGATCCGACAATTCCGCCGATAGCCAGAATGCCGCCACGCCGCGGCCGAAATGATGCTCAATGGCCTCGGCCGGCCAGTCTGCAAGGCGCTCGCGCAATTGCTCCTTGACCAGGGCGGCTCGCTCTTCCCGGTTCTCCAGCGGCTGGCCACCAAGCATGTACTCTTCCGCCCGCGTGTAAAGCGCTCGCAGTAACTGCCCTTTCCAGCCGTTCCAAATCCCCGGTCCCACCGCCCGAATGTCGCAAACGGTGAGAACCACCAGCAGCTTCAGCCGTTCGGGGCTTTGCACCAGCTCCACAAAATCGCTGATGCTCTTGGGGTCGTCCAGGTCGCGCTTGAAGGCCGTGTGGGCCATGGCCAGGTGCCAGCGCACCAGCCAGGCGACGGTTTCCGTTTCGGCAGCGTCCATGCCAAGGCGGGGGCATAGATGCTCGGCGACCTCGGCACCCAATATGGAATGATCGCCACCCCGGCCCTTGGCAATGTCGTGCAGCAATAGAGCTACATATAGAACGCGCCGCAGCTTGATCTTGCCGATTACCTCGGTCGAAAGGGGATGGTCCTCGCCCAGTTCGCCGGCTTCGATGCGGGCCAGGATGCCCATGGCGCGGATGGTGTGCTCGTCCACTGTATAGACATGGTACATATCATGCTGCATCTGCGCCACGACGCGGCCGAAATCGGGAATAAAACGCCCGAACACGCCGGCCTCGTTCATCCTGCGCAGGATCGTTTCGGGGTTGCGCTGAGACGTCAGAATTTCCAGGAACAGCCGGTTCGCTTCGGGGTTTTCGCGAAGGCCATGATCGATCAGGCGCAGGTTGCGGGTGATCAGACGCAGGGCCTGGGGATGGATATCCAATTCCCGTTCCTGGGCCACGTGAAACAGCCCGATCAGTTTGACCGGATCATTGCGAAAATCTTCTGGGTCCTGGACGTTGATGCGGTCCCCTTCCACCAGAAAGCCGTCCACCTCCCGCGTGCGCAGACCGAAACGGGGCAGGCGAAAACGAGGCTTGCGCTTGTGCTGTTCCTCCAGGGCGGAACAGAAAATGCGGGTCAGATCACCTACATCCTTGGCGATCAGGAAGTAATGCTTCATGAACCGTTCGACACCGGAGCTGCCGGCATGGTCCGTATAGCCGAGCCGCTGGGCCAGTTCAGGTTGCACATCGAAGGTAAGACGTTCTTCCGGCCGGTTCGCCAGATAGTGCAGGTGGCAGCGCACGGTGCGCAGGAAGGTTTCCGCCTTGGCGAACAGGCGGTATTCCTCTTCCGTGAAGACGCCCTGGCCAACCAGTTGCGCGACGTCATCGACCCGGTAAAGGTACTTGGCGATCCAAAACAAGGTGTGCAGATCCCTCAGCCCACCCTTGCCGTCCTTGACGTTTGGTTCCAGCAGATAGCGGCTGTTGCCCATGCGCTCGTGGCGCTCGTTGCGTTCCGCCAGCTTGGCCTCGATGAAATCGGGGCCTGTATCAGCCACCACTTCCGTATCGAAACGGGACTTCATCTCCTTGAACAAGTCCTGATCGCCCCACAGGTAGCGTCCTTCCAAGAGCGTGGTGCGGATCGTTAAGTCGCTCTGCGAAAGGCGGATGCACTCATCAATGGTGCGGGTGGCATGGCCCACCTTGAGGCGCAGGTCCCACAGCATATAGAGCATGTATTCCACCACCTGCTCGCCCCACGGCGTTTGCTTGTAGGGCAGCAGGAACAACAGATCGATGTCCGAATGGGGCGCCAGTTCGCCGCGGCCATAGCCACCAATGGCGACAAGTCCGATACGTTCCGAGGCGGTGGGATTGGTAGCGCGGTAGATCACCTCGGTGGTGAAGTCATAGAGCACCCGGATCAACTGATCCATAAGATAGCAGTTGGCGGTCAGCACCATGTTGCCGCTTGCGCCCCCTTCAAAGCGCCCGCGCACTTCCTCGTGGCCGGCGGTCAGGGCTGCCTTTAGCTGGTCGAGAACCTTGCGGCGCAATTCGGGGGAATCGGCGGCATAATCTTCCGCCAGGTCCGTCAGGGCCTGGGTCAAGGCGGCCCGGTCGATGACCTTGCGCCTGTCCGTGAAGGCGTCCCCTTGTGCCATATTCCCCGATCCCCCTGGCAGTGCGCCAATCTAGCCGCCGACGATGGTTACGCCGCCGTCGATACAGAAAGTCTGGCCCGTGGTCCAGGCCCCCGCCTTGGATGCCAGATAGACGGCGATGCCGGCGAGATCCTCCGGCTCCCCAAGACGCCGCATGGGCGTGCCGGCCGATTTCTCTGCTTCGACTTTCGGGTCTTCGTAGAGGGCGCGGGCGAAGTTGGTCTTTACCAGGCCGGGCGCGATGCAGTTGACGCGGATATTGTCCTTGCCGAATTCGACTGCCAGATTGCGTACGATCTGCATGTCCGCCGCCTTGGAAATGCAATAGGTCCCCAGCACGGTGCTGCCCCGCAGGCCGCCCACGGAAGAGACGATCATGATGGCGCCGTCTTTGCGCTCCTGCATCTCCGGTATGACCTCCCGGCAGAAGGCCAGGTTACACTTCACGTTGACGTCCATGGTTTTGTCGAAGGCGTCTTCCGGAATATCCAGGGCTGAACCGTAAAAGGGGTTGACCCCGGCATTGAGGATCAGGATGTCGATCTGACCCCACGTCTCCCGCGTCGTGGCGAGCAAGTTGTCCATGTCCTCCTTGCGGGAGACATTGCAAGGCACGGAAATGGCTTCGCCACCGTTAGCATTGATGCCGCCGGCGACTTCCTCGCAAAGATCCGCCTTGCGCGATGAAATCACCACCTTGGCGCCATGTTCCGCCAATGCCTCTGCCATAGCCCGGCCAATTCCCTTGGTGGAGCCGGTGACGACGGCGACTTTGCCGGTCAAATCGAACAAATTCATGGCCACGACTCAGGTTCCTTTCGATGACGTTTTCATGTTTGCGCCGCACAATAACCGATCCTTTGAATTTTCGCGCGGGCAAATCGTGTGACTTTGGGCCGACTTGGTCTAGCCCGCATTTCTCACCCTATTCACGGCCTGCGTCGGCCTGGGCCGGCCGGCCCGCGAGGAGAAGGCCTGAAAGCGTAGTGGGATTACGGTGAAGGACTTCGACATGGCGGGCGGACGGTCCAGGCCGACCCTTCGGGCGTCGATATCGGCTCGACAGGCGGCGTCGAACCGCTTGCCCGATGCCCCCATCGCGCCGCGCGCTTCTCCTACCCTGTCGAGCCGATATCGACGCGCAGGCCATGGATAGGGTGAGAAATACGGGCTAGGATTGGCGCAGGAGAGGGAGGCCAACGAATGGGGTTGTGGATAGCCGTTCATATCCTGGCGGCGGTATTTTGGGTCGGGGGAATGTATTTCGCACATCAATGCCTGCGTCCGGCGGCGGAATTGCACTTGCAGCCTCCGCAACGCCTGGTGCTTTGGCGCGGTGTGCTGCGGCGTTTCTTTTCGCGGGTCTGGCTGGCCATCGCCGCACTTTTGATCAGCGGCTATGTGATGATTTTCATTTATCACGGCGGTTTCAAGGATCTGGGCCTGCATATTCATTTGATGCAGGTGACGGGGTGGCTCATGTTCCTTTTGTATCTGCATGTTTATATGGGCCCCTACGCCAAGCTGAAGGCGGCTTTGGATAACGAGGAGTTCGAGGCCGCGGGCGGACAGCAGGCCAAGATCCGAACCGTCGTCGGCATCAATCTTGTTTTGGGGATTATCACAATCCTATTGGGCGCCACCGGGCGCTATTGGGCATAGATAGCTGAAAGAGATCGAGGCGGAAGATGCTATGGGACGCGTAGACGGAAAAGTCGCAGTCGTCACCGGTGGCGGCACGGGCATCGGCCGGGCAGCGGCACAGCGGCTCGTGGAGGAGGGGGCCAAGGTCACCATCGCCGAACTTAACGCTGATGGCGGACGAACGGCGGCGGAGGCCTTGGGGAATGATGCCCAGTTCATCGAACACGATGTCTGCGACGAGGCCTCGTGGCAGGCATTGTTTGCGGTCGTCGCGGAAAGCCACGGCCGGCCCGATATTCTGGTCAACAATGCAGGCATCCTGGCGACAGAGGATTTCCAGTCCCTGGACCGCACCGACATGGAACAATGGCGCGCCATTCAGGCGGTCAATGTGGAAGGGGTCTTCCTGGGCTGCAAATATGGTGTCGCGGCTCTGTCAGAGGGCGGTCGCGAAAAAGGTGGCGCGGGCGGCGGTGCGATCGTCAATCTGTCGTCGCTCGCCGCTATGATCGGCACGCCCTACACCATCGCCTATGGCGCTTCGAAAGGTGCGGTCCGGCAAATGACCAAGTCCATCGCCATTGATTGCGCCCGTAAGGGCCTGGGCATCCGTTGCAACTCCGTCCATCCCGGTATGATCCGCACCGATATGGGTGATCAGGTCCTGGGCCTGGGCGGGGGCGATCCGGAGAAACGCTATGCCGCACGCATGCGCCTGATCCCCATGGGTGAGCCGGGCCAGGCGATGGATGTGGCCAACTGCATTCTGTTTCTGGCCTCGGACGAGGCCCGTCATATCACCGGTGCCGAACTGATCGTGGACGGCGGTATCGCGGCAATCTAGCAAGGCAAATCAACAAAACATGGGAGGATAGATCATGGGTCGTGTAGAAGGAAAAATCGCGGTTGTTACAGGCGCGGGGACCGGGATCGGCCGGGCAGCCGCAAAGCGATTGGCGGAAGAGGGCGCAAAGGTCACCGTCGCAGAATTCGATGGGCCCAGCGGCGAGGAGGCGGCGGTGGAGCTGGGCGGCGATGCAACGTTCATCCAGCACGACGTGCGCGATGAAGCAAGCTGGCAGAGCCTGTTCGAGGCCGTCGCCAAAAACCACGGCCGGCCCGACATCCTGGTCAACAATGCCGGCATTCTGGCGACCGAGAACGACCAGGAACTGGCCCTGACCGATATGGAGCAATGGCGCGCCGTGCAGCAGGTGAATGTGGAGGGTGTTTTCCTGGGCTGCAAGTACGGCGTCGCTGCCATGACGGCGGATGGCGGCCGGGCCAAGGGCGGTGACGGCGGCGGCGCCATCGTCAATATGTCCTCTATTGCCGGTCTTGTCGCCACGGCGCATCTGGTCGCTTATGGTGCTTCGAAAGGTGCGGTCAGGCAAATGACCAAGTCCGTGGCCATCGATTGCGCCCGAAAGGGCCTGGGCATCCGCTGCAATTCAGTGCATCCGGGCGTTATCGTTACCAATATGGGCAACCAGGTCATGGGTATGGGCAACGGCGATGTGGAGGCCAATTGGGCCGCGCGCCTGTCCCTGGTGCCCATGGGCGAACCGGGTCAGGCGGTGGACGTGGCCAACTGCATCCTGTTCCTGGCGTCGGACGAAGCCCGTCACATCACCGGCGCCGAACTGGTGGTCGACGGCGGCATGACAGCGGTCTGAGTTCATGCCCGGCAGAGTCGAAGGCAAGGTCGCCATCATTACCGGCGGCGGCACTGGTATCGGCCGGGCCGCCGCCCGCCGCTTGGCCCAGGAAGGCGCCGTGGTCACGGTCACGGATGTCAATGTGGCGGCAGGGGAGGCGGTGGCGGCGGAATTGGGCGGTGACGCCATGTTTGTCCAACAGGACGTACGGGTAGAGGCCGATTGGCAGCGCCTCATGGACATGGTGGCCGGACATCACGGTCGCCCGGACATCCTGCATAACAATGCGGGCATTCTGGCTACCCAGCAGACCCAGTTCCTGGGCGACACTGATATGGAACAGTGGCGTACCCTGCAGGCGGTCAACGTGGAAGGGGTGTTCCTGGGCTGCAAGTACGGCGTCGCCGCCATGTCGCAAGGCGGCCGGGAGAAAGGCGGTGCTGGCGGCGGGGCCATCGTCAATATGTCCTCTATTGCCGGCCTCATGGGCACCCCCGGCGCCATCGCCTATGGCGCTTCCAAGGGCGCTGTCCGGCAAATGACCAAATCCGTGGCCATCGACTGCGCCCGCAAGGGCCTGGGCATCCGCTGCAACTCGGTCCATCCCGGCATCATTCGCACCGACATGGGTGATGCGGTGATGAACCTGGGCGGGGCCGATCCGGAACGGGCCTGGGCCGCCTCCATCCGCCGCGTGCCTATGGGCGAGGCCGGCCGTCCAGAGGATGTGGCCAACTGTGTCCTCTTCCTTGCTTCCGACGAGGCCCGCCACATCACCGGCGCCGAACTGGTCGTCGATGGCGGCATGACGGCCATCTAATCCCCGATTCTGAAATCCGCTACGGACAGAGGTTTACAAGTCGTTTACCAATATTTGTCATAATTCACGCTGGTATTTGTTGCGAGTGGTGGCCCAGAAACAAAAGGGGTGGAGCCATGGCCGTGGATACAGAGGCGGGCAAGACCATATTGGTGGTCGAAGACGACGCGGTGCTGTTCGAATCCATCAGACTGCATTTCGAACGCTGCGGCTGGAAATGCGCCTGGTACGATCATGCACCGGCGGACATGGAAGAACTGCGCGACCTTGGCGCCGACGCCGGCCTGATTGACGTCAACCTGCCCGCGGGCAACGGTATCGACCTGATCAATTGCATGCGCGCCGACGGTATCGACATGCCCATCGTGGTGATGACCGGTTATATCGGCGCCGCCGAACGGGCCCGGGCCAGTGGTCACGGCAACATGCAGGTGCTGATGAAGCCCTTCAACCTGCACAAGCTGCAAGAACGGCTCTCCCTGGCCATGGTCGCGGCGGCTTAGCTAGGTTGGCGAGTTCGCGGGCTCAGCCGTCTCCCGCTTCCGACTTCCATTGATAGATAAGCTCCAGCGCCTCGCGTGGCGTCAGGCTGTCCGGTAATACGTCCGCCAGGGCCTTGTCGAGGGCGGAGGGCGCGCCTGCCGATTTGATGGGACCTGATTGGGGCCGTGCGGCGGCGAAGAGGGGGAGGTCGTCGGCCAGACGGGCCGCACCGTCGCGGCCCAGGGTTTCACCGTCTTCCAGTCCGGAGAGCACGACTTCGGCCCGTTCGATCACTGAAGTCGGCAGTCCGGCCAGTTTGGCCACCTGGATGCCATAGCTGCGGTCGGCGGCGCCCGGGCCAACCTCGTGCAGAAAGACCACGTCGCCCTGCCACTCCTTGACCCGCATGGTGACGTTGGCCAGGCCGTCAAGTTTGCCCGACAGCGCCGTCAGCTCATGATAGTGGGTGGCGAACAGGGCCCGGCAGCGGTTCACCTCGTGCAGATGCTCCACCGCCGCCCAGGCGATGGAGAGGCCGTCATAGGTCGCCGTGCCCCGGCCGATCTCGTCCAGGATAACCAGGGAGTTCCCGGTGGCCTGGTTCAGGATCGCCGCCGCCTCCACCATCTCCACCATGAAGGTGGAGCGGCCCCGGGCCAGATCGTCCGCCGCGCCGACCCGGCTGAACAACCGGTCCACCGCACCCAGTCGGGCCGCGTCCGCGGGCACATAGGCGCCCATCTGGGCCAGGATGGTGATCAGGGCATTCTGGCGTAGAAATGTGCTCTTGCCGGCCATATTGGGGCCGGTGACCAGCCAGATACGGGCGGCCTCGTCATCGCCCTCTATCACTCCCAAGCTACAGTCGTTGGCGATGAAGGCGCCCTCGTTGCGTTCCGCCAGCGCTGCCTCCACCACCGGATGGCGGCCGCCCTGAACATCGAAATCCCGGCTCTGGTCCACCACCGGGCGGCAATAGCGGTTTATCACCGCCATTTCGCCGTTGGCGGCGGCCACATCCAGCGCTGCCAGGGCCGATCCTGCCCTGCGGATGGCCTCAACCTCGGCTGCGATGCGGCCCGACAGTTCGTCGAACAACTCCAATTCCATGGCCAGCGCCTTGTCGGCACTCTCGGCGATGCGTCTTTCCAGGTCGGACAGCTCGACGGTTGAGAACCGCACCACATTTGCCATGGTCTGGCGGTGCATGAAGGTCTCGTTCAAGGGCGCCGACATCAGGGATTCCGCCCGGCGTGCTGCTACCTCAATGAAATAGCCTAGCACCCGGTTATGCTTGATCTTCAGGTTGTCGAGGCCGGTCTGCTGGCGGTAATTGCCTTCCAGTCCGATGATCAGCTTGCGCGAGGCATCGCGCAGTTCCCGCAACTGATCCAGTTCGTCTCGGTAGCCGGGCGCGATGAAGCCGCCGTCGCCCTTCGACAGCGGCGGTTCCGGCGCCAGGGCACTACTCAGTTCGGCCACCAATGCGTCGTGGCGGCCCAAACCTTCCGTTGTCTCGTTGATGCCCTGGGGCGGCAGGGGAAGTTCAGCCGCTGCCAGCAGCCGTCCAAGTTCGTGTGCCGCCTCCAGGCCATCGCGGATCGCCGCCAGATCCCGTGGCCCGCCGCGATCCAATCCCAGGCGGGCCTGGGCCCGGGCCATGTCGGGCGATTGCCGCAGGACGCCGCGAACGTCCTGGCGCAGGCGCTCGGCGGCGATGAAATATTCCACCATGTCCAGGCGGTGATCGATGGCCGCCGGTTCGATCAATGGGGCGGAAAGATGCTGGCTCAAAAGCCGTGCGCCGGCGCCCGTCACGGTGCGGTCGATGGTGGCCAGCAGGCTGCCCTTGGTCTCGCCGCCTAAGGTGCGGGTCAATTCCAGATTGCGGCGCGTGGCCGGGTCGATGGACATGGTATTCGCCATCGCCAGCCGGCGCGGCGGTGCCAGGCGTGGCATACGGCCCACCTGGGTCATCTCCAGATAATCCACCAGGGCGCCGCAGGCCGCCAATTCGGCCCGGCCGAAGTCGCCGAACGCGTCCAGGGAGGCCACCTTGTAGAGAGCCGTCAATCGCCGTTGCCCCGCGCCAGAATCAAAGCGCGCCGCGGCGTAGGGCGTGATCCGCTCCGCCCAGTCCCGGCACCAGTCTTCGTCCCCACTCTCCGCCAGCATGTTTTCCGAGATCACGATCTCGCCTGGTGCCAGCCGCGCCAGTTCCGTGGCGATGGCGCCGGCTTCGGTGGGTGCCGCAAGGAACTCACCGGTGGAAAGATCCAACCAGGCCAGAGCGACGTCGTCCCGAACCTGGGCCAGGACGGCAAGATAGTTGTTGGCCCGCGCATTCAGCAGGGCATCTTCCGTCAAGGTGCCTGGCGTCACCATGCGGACGACGGCGCGCTGCACCACGGCCTTGGCGCCACGTTTCTTGGCTTCGGCCGGGTCTTCCGTCTGTTCACAGACGGCGACGCGGAAGCCCTTGCGGATCAGCCGCGATAGATAACTGTCGGCGCTGTGAACCGGCACCCCGCACATGGGAATGTCCTGGCCCATATGCTTGCCCCGTTTGGTCAGGGTGATGTCCAGGGCCTCTGCCGCCTTGACCGCATCGTCGAAGAATAATTCGTAAAAATCGCCCATGCGATAGAACAGCAGGCAGTCGTCGTGCTCTGCCTTGATGGCCAGGAACTGCTCCATCATCGGCGTCGGTTTTTCGCTGCCCGCCGCCGTGACCTTTGTTGGTTTGTTCATGGAACGCCCTGGAATCGCAAGGAACGGCCGGGAGCGGAAAATCGCTCGGAGAATCCCTCAAACGGTAGCAAACCGATTTTGATTATGCCAGCACGGCCCTGCTCATTCAGGGCGCCTTTTCATTGTCGATAGAAGGTTGAGGGCCAGGGCGGCGACGATCAGGAAAAGGGCGCTCCATTCCCTGATGCCAATCGCCTCATCCAACATGGCGGCACTGGCCAGGACGCCAACGATGGGCACCGCCATGGCGCCGATGCCCGAGACCGTGGCGGGAAAGGCGGCGACCACCCGGAACCAGGCGAAATAGGCCAGCGCATTGGCGATCAGGATCAGATAGCCAAGGGACAGCCAGCTATCCAATGAAATGGCGGCAAACGATATCCGGGCATCGCCAAGGACCCAGATCAGGCCGACCGGTGGAACAGCGACGGCCAACTGCCAGCCGGCCAGCACCGTCGGGTCATTCTGCCAGACCCGCCGCTTCATCCACACCGTGCCTAGGCCGAAGGTGACGGCGGCGACCAACGTCAGACCGGCGCCCAGAGGCGCATTGCGCAGGTGCGACAGGTCCTGGCCGATCAGCACGCCCAGCCCAATCAGACCCAGAACCAGAGCAGCCACGCGGGGCCATGTCAGCCGCTCGCCCAGGATGAAGACGGCGAAAACGCTGGCCCATAACGGCATGGTATAGACGATGACCGAGGTGCGACCGGAACTGAGCAGATGGATGCCATATGTCATGCAAACCTGGAATATCGCCATATTGCACATGCCGGCGATGATCAGGTCAGGCCAATGGCTCCGCGGCACCGACAGCTTGGCACCCTGCAGCCAGCCTAGAAGCAGCAGGATGACCGCACTGGCGGCGATCACCAGAAAGCGCCCGCTCCAGACGTCTAAGCTCTGCAGCATGATGGCGGTAACGGGATAACTGAAGCCCCAACACAACCAAGTGGTGGCCATCAGAGTGAGCCCCAATTGCGGATTAACCGCCGCTTGGTGGCTTGCCGTCATGGCAAAAATGCCGACATACAGCTTGCTTCCATTCTGTTGCGACCCCATGGGACATTGAGGTCAGGGACATGAAAGAAGAGTTTAGGGATGTATACCAAGACCTGAAACACGTCCTGGCCGGTTTCGCCGGTGAATTGGTGTGCGTACGGGACGATGCAGGCGACTATTACCTTGACACCGCTCATATCATGAAGAACAGAAATCCGCTGTTTTTCGGCGCGGTCAAGATCAACAAATCCTATGTCAGCTACCACCTGATGCCGGTTTACGTGTTCCCTGATTTGCTGGAAGAAATCTCGCCCGCACTAAGGCGGAGGATGCAGGGGAAATCCTGCTTCAACTTCAAGACCGTCGATCCCCGTCTATTTTCGGAGTTGGCCATGCTCACCGAAGCCGGATTTCAACGCTATCGGGAGGCGGGATATGTCTAGGCTATTGCCATTCGACTGTCTGCCGTGGACTGCCCTGAAGATAAGCTACTGATTTCATTGGCACCTGGAATTGTGCTGTGTTAGCTAGCGCCTCTTATTGTATCGTTTAATCGCATCACGCGGTGCGGAACCGGGAACGGCGGACAAAGAAAAATGGACAATACTTATCGCAATGACGAGGCCCTGCGCTTTCATGCCGAGGGGCGGCCGGGAAAACTTTCCATCTCCCCCACCAAGCCCATGGCCACGCAGAGCGATCTCAGCCTGGCTTATTCTCCCGGCGTCGCAGCCCCCTGCCTGCGCATCACGGAAGACCCCGACCTGGCCTATGACTACACATCCAAGGGCAACATGGTGGCGGTTATTTCCAACGGCACCGCCGTTTTGGGACTGGGCAACCTGGGCGCCCTCGGCTCCAAGCCGGTGATGGAAGGCAAGGCCGTACTGTTCAAGCGTTTCGCGGACGTGGATTCCATCGATCTGGAAGTGGATACGGAGGATGTGGATGAATTCATCAATTGCGTCCGATTCCTCGGCAAGGGCTTCGGCGGCATCAACCTGGAGGATATCCGCGCGCCCGACTGCTTTGTTATCGAGCAGCGCCTGCGTGAAATCATGGACATACCCGTCTTCCATGACGACCAGCACGGCACAGCTATCATTGCTGCCGCCGGGCTGATCAATGCTGTGGACCTGACCGGCCGCACCTTGGCCGATACCAAGCTGGTGGTGAATGGCGCCGGCTCCGCCGGCATCGCCTGCGTAGAACTGGTGAAGTCCATGGGCATGCCTCATGAAAACGTCATCGTCTGCGATACCCGTGGTGTCATCTACCAGGGCCGGGAAGATGGCATGAACCAATGGAAATCGGCTCATGCGGTGGAAACGGACATGCGTACCTTGGCGGAAGCCATGGATGGCGCCGATGCGGTTTTTGGCCTCTCGGCCCGCGGCGCCTTCCCGCCGGAGATGATTGCCTCCATGGCCTCGCAACCCATTATCTTCGCCATGGCCAATCCTGACCCGGAGGTCACGCCGGAGGAGGTGGCAGAGGTCCGCGCCGATGCCATCATGGCCACGGGGCGTTCGGACTATCCCAACCAGGTCAACAATGTCCTGGGCTTTCCCTATATCTTCCGTGGCGCGTTGGACGTGCGCGCGGTTTCCATTAACGACGAGATGAAAGTCGCCGCGGCGGAGGCCTTGGCCGAACTGGCGCGCCAGGACGTCCCCGACGAGGTCGCCGAAGCCTATGGTAAGGCCGATTTGCGTTATGGCCCGGAATATATCATCCCGGCCCCGTTCGATCCCCGCCTGATGGTGGAGGTGCCCATGGCCGTGGCCAAGGCGGCGATCCGTACCGGCGTCGCCCGCAGGGAGATCGAGGATGAAGGGGCCTATGCCCTGCAACTGCGCCGGCGTCTGGATCCAACGGCCGGAACCCTGCAACTGATCTTCGATCAGGTGCGAGCGGAGAATAAGCGGGTGATCTTTGCCGAGGGCGAGGAGGAGCGGGTGATCCGCGCCGCCGTAAGTTTCCGGGAATCCGGTTATGGCAGCCCGGTTCTGATCGGGCGCGAGGAACGTATCAAGGAAACCGTGGAACGCCTCGGCATGGACCGGCTCGAGGGCATCGAGATCATCAATGCCCGTCTCAGCCAGGAGCATAACGACCGCTATACGGATTTCCTTTACGAACGGCTGCAGCGTCATGGCTATCTCTATCGCGACTGCCAGCGCCTGGTGAACCAGGATCGCAACATCTATGGCTCCTGCATGCTGGCGGTTGGCGACGGCGATGCCCTGGTTACCGGTGTCACGCGGAGCTATACGGCGAGCTATGACGACGTGCGCCGGGTGATCGATGCCCAGCCGGGCAAACGTGTGTTTGGCTTGTCGATGGTCTTGGCCAGGGGCCGCACAGTATTCGTTGCCGATACCACGGTGCATGAATTGCCGTCCTCGGTGGAGATGGCCGACATCGCGGTGCAGACCGCGGAAGTCGCCCGGCGCCTGGGCCATGAACCGCGGGTGGCCATGCTGTCTTATTCCAACTTCGGCAATCCAGGCTGGCCCACCGCCGATCGGGTGCGCGAGGCGGTTTCGATGATGGACAGCAGGGTCACGGATTTCGAATATGACGGCGAGATGTCGGCGGATGTGGCTCTGAACCCGGAACTGCGCGAGCTCTACCCCTTCTCGCGGCTGTCGGGTCCGGCAAATGTGTTGATCATGCCGGCCCTGCATTCGGCGAATATCTCTTCGAAGCTATTGCAGGAACTGGGCCGGGGCACGGTAATCGGGCCGATCCTGGTGGGACTGTCGAAACCGGTGCAGATCGCCGCCATGGGTGCCTCGGTAGGCGATCTCGTAAACATGGCAGCGCTTGCGGCACATGAGGCGACCCGCCGCTGATCAATGTGATCTGATACGGGGGGCGAGCCCCGATCTGCAAATAATCGGCAATTTGCCGCCGATCGAATGGGTATAATATCCGCCCAATCGAGCATCTCTTGTTGAGAGATAGGGGGAGGAAGCCTATGGGCGAAGCGCATCAGACCGTCACCATCTTTGAGGTTCGCGACCATGTCGCCTGGATCACCCTGAACCGGCCGGCGGCAATGAATTCTATGAACCCGGAACTGCGTTGGGAGCTCTCCCGGCACTGGGACGAGGTGGAACGCAACGACGATATCTGGCTTGCCGTGATGACCGGGGTCGGGGAGCGGGCCTTTTCCGCCGGGGCGGATTTGAAGCACCGGGCCCGGGAGCGCGAGGCTGACGACGATCAGCGCGCGAAATGGCAGCAAATGGCAGCCGAAACCACGTCGCTGATCGAGCGTTGGCATTTTCCCAAGCCGGTCATCGCCCGGGTCAACGGCTTTGCCCTGGGCGGCGGCCTGGAACAGGCCCTGGCCTGCGATATCATCGTCGCCGCGGACCATGCCGAATTCGGCCTGCCGGAACCCCGGCGCGGCCTGATCGCCGGTTCGGCGGGCGTGCACCGTCTTCCCCGTCAAATCGGCCTAAAACCGGCCATGGGCTACATGCTGACGGGCCGGCACATGTCGGCCCAGCGGGCCTATGAACTGGGGCTGGTCAATGAAGTGGTGCCATTGTCCGATTTGGATGCGGCGGTGGAGGCTTGGGTCGCTGATATTCTGCGCTGCGCCCCGCTGGCCGTCCGCGCCACCAAGGAAGCAGCCATGGCGGGCCTGGATCACCCCCTCCCGCAGGCCTATTACACCCTTTATCCCGCCGAACGGCGGCGGCGGTCGTCGGAAGATGCCCTGGAAGGCCCCCGTGCTTTCGCCGAGAAACGGCCCCCCGACTGGAAAGGTCGATAGGGGCAGTCCTAGACTTAAGGCACATCCCACCTATACTAAATATCAGCGACACGAGATGGACTGTAGGTAGACATGACCCAGCCGATCCGCATTGATCCGGCCACCGGCTTGAAGCTTTTTAATACGCGCGCCGCCAAGGCCAGCGAAAACATCGCCGGCAAGGGCTATTCCGTCATCGAGGACGAAGGGCAAAAGACCTTGCCGCCGCCGCCGCCCGGCGCTGTTTTCAATGCCGAGGAGCAGGCCCGCTACCGGGATTTCAAGGAAGCCCGGCGGGGCGCGGCCGACTACATGGCCATGGAAGGCGAGTTCAGCAAGTACTTGGAAGATGTCTATTCCGAACCGCCTATCGAGCGGGAGGCGTTGACGGACGAATGCGAAATTCTCGTCGTCGGCGCGGGCTTTGCGGCCCTTCTGCTTTGGTACAAGCTGCAAAAAGCGGGTTTTCGCGACGTCCGCTTTTGCGAGAAGGGCGGCGACGTGGGCGGCACCTGGTATTGGAACCGTTACCCCGGCATCGCCTGTGATGTGGAATCCTACTCTTATCTGCCCTTGTTGGAGGAGATGGAATATTTCCCCACCATGAAGTTCGCCTCGGGCTTCGAAATTCTGGAATATTGCCAAAAGATCGCGGAGAAATACGGTTTCTACGAGCGCTGCCTGTTTCACACTACGGTGGGCGTGACGACCTGGGATGAAACGGCCGGCCGCTGGACTGTGACCACGGACCGAGGCGATCGCATGCGGGCGCGTTATTTGATCCTGGCCAACGGCATCCTGACGACGCCACGTTTGGCTCGCATCGACGGCATGGAAACGTTCGAGGGCGAGGCATTTCACACCTCACGTTGGGACTACAACGTGGATCTGCGGAACAAACGGGTCGGCATCATCGGCACCGGAGCCACCGCCGTGCAGGTGATCCCGGAGATCGCCAAGGTGGTCAAGGAGCTCTATGTCTTCCAGCGTACGCCGTCCTCCATCGACGTCCGCGACCAACGGGAAACCACGGCGGAGGAAATCGAGGCCTGGAAGCAGGAACCCAATTGGTCGCGCAAGCGGCGAGAGCGCCTGGCGACGATCTCCTCGGGGCGCACCGCCTTGCAGGGCAACGACGATTTTCTCTCTGGCCGGATAGCCGATTACAAAGTGCGGAAGAAGCATGATCGGCAATTGACCCCCGAAGAGCTGATCGAAAAACAGCTCAATACCAATTTCCGTATCATGGAGCAGATCCGCGCCCGCGTAGATGAAACGGTGACGGATCCCGCCGCGGCCGCGGCGCTGAAACCCTTTTATTCCTATGGCTGTAAGCGCCCCGCTTTTCATGATGAGTATCTGACTACCTTCAACGAGCCGCACGTGACTTTGGTGGATACCGCGCCAATGGGGGTGGGTGAGATCAACGCCAGAGGCGTGGTGCACGATGGCAAGGAATACCCGCTGGATGTGCTGATCTATGCCACCGGGTTCCAGTGGATGGCGACCGCGACCTTTGAAATGATCGTGGGGCAGGGGGGTAGAACCCTGCGGCAGAAGTGGCAGGATGAAGGTACTAAGACCTTTCTTGGCCTGCACAGCCACGGCTTTCCCAATTTGATGATCATGACGGGTCCACAGGGCGGCGGCGGGCAGTTCAATTTCACTCGCGGTATCGAAGCGCACACCGATTATGTGGTCTGGATGCTCTCTACCTTGCGGGAAAAGGGTGCCGGCCTCGTTGACATCAAGCCGGAGGCCGAAGCGACCTATGCCGCCCATTGCCGCGAAGCGGATATCCTCACACGTCCATTGCGGGATTGTCTGTCCTACTACAATGGCGAGGGCAATGCGGAACCGGGCAGCCTAGCCTATTACGGCGGACCCAAGAAATGGCATGAATTGCGCGCTGCGGCGCAGGAATCAATGGAAAATTATGTCTTTGCGCCGGCGCCCGGTCAGGTGGACGCGGCGCAGTAACGGACGCCAGAGAACTCAGAAATCTGCGACGAAGGGGAATGGCAGATGAGCAAACAGAACGAACGGGCCGTATTGGCAGGCGGGTGCTTCTGGGGCATGCAGGATTTGATCCGCAGGCTGCCCGGCGTGATTTCCACGCAGGTCGGCTATACCGGCGGCGACATTCCGAACGCCACCTACCCAAACCATGGCACCCATGCTGAAGGTATCGAGATCATCTTCGATCCGGACCAGATCAGCTATCGTCAGATACTGGAGTTCTTTTTCCAGATCCATGATCCGACGACTTTGAACCGCCAGGGCAACGATATGGGTATGTCCTATCGCTCCGGTATCTATTACGTGGATGAGGCGCAGCGGCTAGAGGCTGAACGGACCATTGATGACGTCAATGAATCCGGGCTTTGGCCAGGACGCGTTGTGACGGAGGTGGCTCCAGCCGGAGACTTTTGGGTGGCGGAGCCGGAGCATCAGGATTACCTGGAACGTTATCCTCACGGCTATACCTGCCATTTCATTCGGCCGAACTGGAAGCTGCCCCGCCGCGAAGACGCCGCCTAAAGGCAGCGGCCGTCGGCGGTATGATTTTACTTCGACCGGGCCACGTGATTTCGAAAAATATCCTTTAGGTCTTTGGCTCGGTTGGGCCCGGCTAGGGTGTTGCGGCGATTTCCGTTGCCGTCGAATAACAACAAGGTGACATGACGAACCCGGTGCTGTGAGGCGAACCGCCGACCCTCGGCCGTGCGGATATTGGCGACCACGTAATGCAGTTCATGGTCTTCGAAATCGTCCAGGGCTTCGCGGGTTTCCCGCTGCAGGGCCTGGCATTTGGGACACTGGGGGTCGTGGATCTGCACCACGGTGGGGATGCCCCTGCCGATGCGAGATAGGTCTTGCTCGCGGGCGGTCGCCCTGACCTCCGCTACCAGATACCAGCCAGCACCGCCAACGGCGGCGGCCACGATCCCAAGGTTTCGGGCTTTGAGGAGCACCTTTCGTCTGTTTGCGTCCTTCGGATCAGCCTGGATTGTTGGCGAGTGGTCCGATTGCCGGGTGCGGGACGGCTTGGCTTTTCTTTTCGTTCGTTTCATCGGCTTGCTGTTATCCGTACGTCGTTGTGATGATTCGGGGCGGGACGAAAGTGCAGTTTCAAACGGCAACCACGCGTATTTGTGACGTTCGACCCTAGAACGCGCTGGAGCCGATAAAGTTCCCGCCGTTCACCAAGGCGTGATCATTCGTGCCTTGTCATTCGCCAATGATTTGCCGGATCAAGGACTAAGCAAAAGCGGTGGTCCTCGCGCCGCTGGAAGAAAGGGAACTTTTTCGGCCGGTTGTCGTTTTAGTTCTCGCGTGGTGCTGTCCTGCGCCCCGTGCCGTTGCCTTGTGACAAGTCTAGGGCTGAGCCTTGATGAAAACGAATGGCCCCTCCAACTGGCTGTACCATTGGCGAAAGCGGTCTGATCCAGGTGGGGAGCTGGATTTCGAAAGTTTGACGCGTCCCCATGTGGGTGGGCTCTGGCGTACGGCGTTGCGCATGACCGGGGATCGGGACGCTGCCGACGACCTGACACAGGAGGCCTGCCTCAAGGCGTATCGAGCGTTCGACAGTTTCGAACGAGACAGCAATTACAGGGCATGGATTTTCCGGATACTGACAAATCTGTGCGTCGATTATCTGCGCCGCCGGTCCCGCTCGCCCATCGTAACGGATGTTGACTTTGATACCGCTGTCATAGGCTTCCGCCAAACATCAAGCGAGCCCGAAGCGGAAGTGCGATTGATCCGAAATGAGTTTCAGAATGCGGTGCTCCAGGCTTTGCAGAAACTTACCCCGGAAACGCGCCTTGTGGTCACCCTGGCGCTGCTGCAGGAGCGCTCCTACCGGGAGATTGCCGAGATCGCAAATTGCCCTATCGGCACCGTCCGCTCCCGTCTTAGCCGCGGCCGCAGCCAATTGCGCCAGGAATTGAAGCCCTTTTTGACCGGTGATGCCACACCGCCCGGCGCGGCTCAGTTCGAAGAAGGCGACAAATGATGAATGAACTGCATCGGGGATTGGAATGAGCCGGCCCATGGACGGTTTGGACCTGCCTTGTGACGAGGTGCGCGATGGTTTGTCCGCCATGCTGGATGGTGCGGCGGATACTACTGAAAAGGCCGCCGTTCTAAGGCATATCGAACATTGCCCGGGCTGTGCTGCCTATGGCCGGGACCTATGGGAATTGGACGCGGGCATGCGCGGCCATCTTGATAACGCCTTCGACGATCAGGCTCTATGGCGGCGGGTGCGTGACCGCATCGCGATCGCGAACCAATGGGATTCTGATGGCCGGAGACAGGCGACCGCATCTCGTCGGACGCTGCTCAATCGCCGGGCCGCCGCAGCTGTCATATTGGGGCTTGGCCTCGCGGCCGCCGCCGTCGTATTCCGCCCCAGCGAGAGCGTCTCCATTTTGGCCGAGGTGAGGCGGGATTTCGCGGCCTACCGGAATGCAGGCGATGTCCTTGACGTCAGCGCAGAACATCCCGCCGCCATTCGCCTTTGGATGTCAGCCAGAGTGGAATTCCCCCTGCCAAAGTCCATCGCTGGGACCGGCGATGTGCTCCTGGTCGGAGGCCGGCTTTGCTCTATTCTTGGGCGGAAGTTGGCGTTCCTGTCCTATCGCTCTGCCGCCGATGACGTCGCCCTCTACGTGACCCCAGCCAAGGGCTTGGATTTGCCGGCGGAAAACGCTCTGTCGGCGATTGCCGGCGATGACGGACTTTCGACGGTGATGTGGCAGCGCGGCGAGCTGGCCTATGTCGCGGTGTCGAACATGGCCCTGGGCCGCCTAGCAGAGTTCGTCGACAGCTTTTTGGGCAGGAACGACGAAGTGTCATAGGTTCCTTTGCCCTTGGGCGTCTAGAACACCGGCTTGGTATCGGCGACTGACGGCAGTGCCATCATGTCATCGAACCATTTGGCGAGGCCGTCCCGTCCGCTGCGCCAGTGGTCGTCGGGGTGGCGCCAATCGGCATAACCGAGGGCGGAAACGGCGGCTATGGTGCCCAGATTCAACGTTGCCTCGGTATCGCTCAGGCGCGCGGCCAGGGCATCGTAGCAGCGGGTCGCCCGCCCGGCCTCTTTTTCGATTGCGGCGGCTGATTTTTCACCGGGATTGCGGCGTTTCTCATGCGTGCGTTGGTATAGAGAATCCATGAGCAGGGAGCCGATACCTTCCAAATCCAGGGCTTTTTCGGCTGCGTCTCGGTCGGCGGGGAGGAGCTTGCCGCCGGACTGTTCGTTGAGATAGTTGGTGATGATCAGGGTTTCGCAGAAAAACGTCCCGCCGTCCGTCTGCAGGCCAGGCACCTTGTGGCCGGGACCGTGCTGTAACAGCATATGATCTTCCACCTCCAGGGGGGAGACATCAACCTCTTCGACGTCGAGGCCGCTTTCGCGGCCGGCAATGCGGGCCCGTCGGGCATATGGGGAATTGCCGGTATAGAAAAGCTTCATGATGGTTCCTTGTTGTTGATTATTCGAAAAGGCAGTTTGCAGAGCGTCTTCAGCCGGCACTCAACAGACCGTGCCGCTAACGCACGTCGGCGCCCACGGCTTGGTCGATGTCGGTGAAACCGTCGCGGCGTAGAAATGTCGCAAGTCCGTCGGTGATCTCAGTTATCAGTTGCGGGCCGCGATAGGTCAGGCCCGTATAGAGTTGGAACAGAGAGGCGCCATTGCGGATTTTGGCATAGGCTGTTTCAGCACTGTCGATGCCGCCGACGCCGATCAACGGAATTTCGCCTTCGGTATGTCGGTAGAATGCCGCCAATTGCCGGGTCGAAAATTCGAACAGGGGGCGCCCGCTCAGGCCGCCGGCTTCGCCTTTGCTGGCGCTCGTCAAGTTCTCCCGAAGGCCAATTGTGGTGTTGGCGACAATAACGCCGTCCACGGCCAGTGTTGCTAGGGTTTTCGCGAGCTCCGCCAGGCTGTTATCATCAAAATCCGGCGCAATCTTGACCAGGACAGGCGGCGGCTGGGGAAGGGCGCTACGCACGCCGTCCAAAAGGGTGGACAGCGCCTCGCGGGTCTGTAGATCGCGCAGGCCGGGGGTATTGGGTGATGAAACATTGATCACAACGTAATCCGCCAAAGGCCCCAACGCCTTCATACCCTTCGCATAGTCTGCGATGCGATCGGTACTGTCCTTGTTGGCGCCCAGGTTGACGCCCAGGATGAAATTCCGATTCATGAGGGGTGTAAGGCGTCTGGCGACTGCCTCCAGGCCGTCGTTGTTGAAACCGTTTCTGTTGATGACAGCGCCATCGGCAGGCAGCCGGAACAACCGTGGCCGGGGGTTGCCTGGTTGCGGTAATGGCGTGACGGAGCCGATTTCGATAAAACTGAAGCCCATTCGGGCCGCCTGGACGGGCACTTCCGCATTCTTGTCAAAGCCAGCGGCGAGGCCCAGCGGTGTCGGAAACTCCAGGCCCCAATGGCGGCTGGCCAGGATAGGATCGGGGCGGATTTCGGCCGTCGGTCCAAGGCCCAGTGCCAGGGCCCGGATCGTCAGACGGTGGGCGGTCTCTGGGTCCAACAGGTGCATCAACCGTAGACCCAGGTTCCAGATCATGACCGCTCGCCGTCCCGATATATGCGGGTGACGTGACCCATCTTGCGGCCCGGCCGGGCCTCCGCCTTGCCATATAGATGAACATGGGCACCGGCCTCCGCCAGCAGGCCGGGCACTTGGTCTACATCATCACCGATAAGGTTGGTCATCTCGATCCGTCCCCGGAGTTCCGTGGATCCGAGGGGCAGGCCGCAAATGGCGCGTATATGCTGCTCGAATTGGCTGGTTGCGGCGCCTTCGATGCTCCAATGGCCGGAATTGTGGACTCTTGGGGCAATCTCGTTGATCAGGAGGGTTTCGCCTGAAACGAACATTTCGACCGCCAGCACGCCTACGTATTCCAGGGCCACAGCCATCTCGGCGGCCATGGTGATGGCTTGTTGGGCTAATTCGTCGCTCAATCCGGATGGAACGTTGGATGTATCAAGTATGTGGTTGCGATGGCGGTTGGCGATCGGCGGATAGGCCTTAACAGCGCCGTCCAGACCGCGCGCGGCAATGACCGAAACCTCGCCCTCAAAAGCGACGAAGCCCTCGAGAATGGCCGGCGCCCCCTCCAGCGCCCCCCAGCTTGCGGCGAGGTCGCTGCTTTCATCCAGCATATGCTGGCCCTTGCCGTCGTAACCCAGGCGCCGGGTTTTCAGCACTGCTTTCGGGCCGACCTCTGCGACGGCGGCTTGCAGTTCTTCCAATGTATCGACCGCCCGGTAGGGTGCGGTTGCGTGCCCGATGCTGGTTGCGAAGTCTTTCTCCACCAAGCGGTCCTGCGCCGTCGCCAGGGCCCTCGCGCCGGGACGTACAGGCAGAAGGCCCTCGAGAAACTCGACGCAGGGCGCTGGTACGTTCTCGAATTCCAGGGTTACGACGTCGACTTGGCCGGCAAACGCGGTCAATGCGTCTTGATCCAGATAGTCGGCGACCGTTACCCGTTCGGCCACCTGGCCGGCGGGGGGATCAGCTTCCGGCCCGAAGATATGACAGGCATATCCCAAGGGTGCGGCGGCCAAACTCAGCATGCGGCCCAATTGGCCTCCGCCCAGGATGCCGATGCGGCTGCCGGGGGGGTATGCGCTCATATGAAATCAGTCCTTGGGTGTCTCGGGCACGGTGTCGGTCTGCCGCGCACGCCAATCGGCCAGGGCGGATGCCACCGCGTCATCCTGCAGCGCAACGATTGAGGCCGCCATCAGGCCCGCGTTGACCGCACCTGCCCGTCCGATGGCCAGAGTTCCGACGGGAACGCCCGCCGGCATCTGTACGATCGAAAGCAAGCTGTCCTCACCTTGTAGGGCTTTGCTTTCCACGGGCACACCGAGTACGGGCAAATTCGTCATTGAAGCCGTCATGCCGGGCAGATGTGCTGCCCCACCGGCGCCGGCGATGATCACCCACAACCCGCGTTCTTCTGCGGTTGAGGCGTAGTCCATCATGCGCCTTGGAGTGCGGTGGGCTGAAACGACACGCGCTTCCACCGCCACGCCAAGTTCCTGCAAAATCTCTACCGCATGGCGCATAGTCGGCCAATCCGATCGGCTGCCCATGATAACCCCGACCCTGGGTTTGGTTTCCGTCATACTATCGTCAGCCCCGTTCCTTGCCGGCGGTCCTCAAGATCAATCGGGGATTATAGGTGGTCGTCGGGAAACCACCCAGCCGGAAAATGAACCGGCGCGGAATTCGCGCGGTTCATACAGAATGAACATATTGCATATTATTGAAAGACATCAGAAAAAGGCTTTGTTAACCTTTACGTAAGACCATGATGATGGTCTTTGGTCGGTGGTGACCAGGGACGTGCTTAGGCGACAATCATCAGATGAAGATAACCGAGACCAGACCTGCCAGGCCGACTTCGGCACCGCGTCGCGATTCAGCGGCAGCGGCAGCGGCGTCCTATGCCTCCTCCTCTGGTCTGACGACGGCCGCACCCGCCGACAGCGCGACCGTAATGGGTATTCCGGAGCCTGAACTGACGCCTAAGGTGCGCCAAGCGATCATGACCCTGATGCAGGAAGTGGAAAGCCTGCGGGCCGAGGTGGAACGGG
The DNA here is from genome assembly GCA_964344935.1 of uncultured Rhodospirillaceae bacterium. Lineage (GTDB taxonomy): Bacteria > Pseudomonadota > Alphaproteobacteria. Next base: position 496,612 of record CAYFPL010000001.1, on the reverse strand, counting down.
TCAACAGCCGTCTCGCCCATATGGAACGCTTGGCCGACCAGGATACCCTTGTTCCCATACCTAACCGACGCGCTTTCGTACGGGAAATGAGCCGGGTGATCTCCTATAACGAGCGCTACGATGCCGTTTCAAGCCTGGTTTATTTCGATTTGAATAACTTTAAGGAAATAAACGACAAACACGGCCATGCCGCTGGCGATGCGGCGTTGATGCATGTGGCCAGGACGTTGTCTGAGAACCTTCGCGAATCGGATATGCTTGGGCGATTGGGCGGTGACGAATTTGGCGTTATTCTGAGTCATACCGACGCCGAACAGGCGCGAGACAAGGGCCGGCAGTTGGCCCAGGCCATTCAAGGCAGGCCGGTGGAATATGACGGCGCCAAACTGACGATTACCGCCTCTTACGGTATTACGACGTTCAAAAAGGGTGAAACCGCGCAAGACGCGATGGAAGCCGCTGATCGCGCCATGTACCAACATAAGAATGCCCTCAAGGCTGGGAATTGACGCCGAGGGCCATCCCGGTTGGTGCGGACGCTGAATTCGGCCCCAAACCCCTAACAGCCATTCAGAATATCTGAATTCGAACCGGGTTCCGGATAGTTGAGCCTTGGCGGTGTCACACGCGTTCAGGCAATGATGTCGGGCACCAGCAAGGCTTCCAATCGTCCGATCAAATCCCGCAGGGCCAGCTTTCGTTTCTTCATCCGTTTCAGTTGCAACTGATCATGGACGCCCTTTTCCACCAAAGCCGTGATCGCGCTGTCCAAATCGCGATGCTCCTGCCTCAGAGTTATAATCCGTTCTTCAATTTCCGTTTGATCCAAAGACATATCTTCCCCAGAGCGGACCAGCCATAGATACGCCCCATATCTCCAGAACGAGCGCAACGGGCCTAAGCCATCTAATCTTACGGGTGACCAGAAACTTCCAGCCCATTTTCTGCGCCGCGGTAAATTGACGCAGACCGCTCAGATGGCACCAATCCTAGCATAATTTGCTCCGATTTTGTTGCCGGGAATTCGTTCTGGTGCTTTAATGGATCATCACTATTTGCCTAGGAGGCAAGGAATGAGCGTACAAGCCCAGATTGATGAATTACGCAATCGTCATCATCTGTTGGACGGGCAAATCGAGGCAGAGATTACTCAAGTTGCCCCAGACGAACTCAAGATCAATACACTCAAGAAACAGAAATTGAAGATCAAGGACCTTATCCAGGAGTTAGAGGCGAGCCTCTAGGAAACAGGCCGGCGGTCGGTTTTATCGGGTCCGCCGCCACGCATTGTAACACTGTGCGGCGGCAGTAAATTGCCATCAGGGCCGAGCGGCAGGCCGGCCAGGGGATGGTTCATCCAAAGCCATCCTCAAATCACTTGCTTTTTTTTCTATTCATTCCCATTTTGGTGCCTTCAGAGCACCCGCATTGTGGTGCGTATGCAAAGGATAGCTGATGGCGAAAGAAGAATTACTTGAATTTCCGGGTACGGTCATGGAACTGCTGCCCAACGCGATGTTTCGCGTCGTGCTCGAGAACGACCACGAAGTTTTGGCCCATACCGCGGGCAAGATGCGCAAGCACCGGATCCGGGTGCTGGCTGGCGACAAAGTGCTGGTCGAAATGACGCCCTACGATCTTTCCAAGGGCCGGATCACGTACCGCTACAAATAGCCCGACTGCCGTGGCGCGCCTGGACCCGCCGGACCCCGTTCAGGTGGACTAATGGCTGCGCCGCTGCGTCTCGTCCTTGCTTCCGCCTCTCCGCGCCGTCGGGAGTTGCTGGCCCAGATCGGCTTGGTGCCGGACGCCATTGTCGCCGCCGATATCGATGAATCCCCCAAGGCCAAGGAAACACCGCGAGATCTGGTCCGCCGCCTGGCGACGGGGAAATTATCCTGCGTGTCGGCCCAGCATACCGACGCACTAGTGTTGGCCGCCGATACCGTCGTCGGTGTCGGTCGGCGTATCCTTCCCAAACCGGCGGACGAAAACGAGGCACAGGCTTGCCTGGCGTTGTTGTCCGGGCGGCGCCATCATGTCTATACCGCTGTTGCCGCCGCCGCCCCTGATGGGCGCCAACGGATACGCATTGTGGACAGCGTGGTGGCCTTCAAACGGCTGTCAGGGTCGGAAATCGCTTGGTACCTCAATAGCGGCGAATGGCAGGGCAAGGCAGGCGGCTATGCCATCCAGGGCCGCGCCGGACGCTTCGTCCGTTTTCTGCGCGGTTCCTATTCCAACGTGGTCGGTCTGCCCTTGTTCGAGACCGCCAATATGCTGGAAGGGCTGGGCTTTCCGGTCCATGACACAGGCAAATGATTGATGAGATTCTTATCAATGTGGGTCCGCGCCGCCGCCGTATAGCCCTGATCGAACGGGGATCTTTGGCGGAATTGTTCGTCACCCAGGACGGAACGGCACTGCCCGGGCGTATCGTCCTTGGCCGCGTGCGCGCGGTGCGAGAAGATCTGGACGCCGCCTTCGTCGACATTGGCGAGGGCCGTGACGGGCTCTTGCCAGCACCGGATACGGCTGCGAAGCGGGGAACGTCAATTACAAAGGCGGTGCATGAAAGTCAGGCGGTCTTGGTTCAGGTCCGGCGTGAGGCTGAGGACGAGAAAGGAGCCAGGCTAAGCGCCCGCATCCGCCTCGCGGGCCAGGGTTTGCTTATGCGGCCCGGCGGCAGCGATGTGGAGGTCTCCAGACATATCAATGATCCGGCCAGGCGGGATCAGCTGCGTGCCCTTGGCTCGGATCTTCAGAAACGGATGTCGTGCGGTCTGGTTCTGCGCAGCGGCGCAGCGGTGATGACGGATGCCGCTTTGGTGGCGGAGGCCGAGGCGCTGTCTGCACGCTGGCAGGCAATTGCGAAGGCGGGTGAGGGACGGGCGCCGGCCTTGCTTGATCCCGGCGATGACCCCATGACTGTCTTACTACGGGAACATATGGCATCTGGCTTGAAACGCATTCGGATCGATGATGCCGGTTTTGCGGCTCAGTTGGCCCGCGACATTGAGACGGATGGCATTTCCCTGGAGATCTATGCCGGCCCCGCGCCACTATTCACGGAATATGACCTGGAAGGGCAAATCGAGGTGGCCATGTCCAGGGATGTCAGCCTGCCGTCTGGCGGGCGGATCAGCATCGAACATACCCAGGCCCTGACGGCAATCGATGTGGATTCCGGCAGCCATGACGGCCGCGGTGATCCCGGCCGGCTGGCGCGGGAGATCAATGGAGAGGCGGCCCGCGAAATTGCTCGGCAATTGCGTCTGCGCGAAATCGGCGGTCTTGTGGTGATCGACTTCATCGCCATGTCGGAGAAGGGTGCTGTTGGCAACCTCTTGCAGGACTTCCAAGGTTGGCTGAACGACGATCCGGCCCCTGTCCGCTTAGGTCGCATGTCGGAGCTGGGCCTTGTCGAATTGACACGCCGGCGCCGTCAGCCGGCGCTGGCACTGCGGCACGGGGCGGCCTGCCCCTTGTGTCAGGGTTCGGGACGGGCTGTGGACGTACGCTGGATCGCGGATAATCTGCTGGATCGCATCCTCCGGGAATCCGATGCGTCCAAAGGCGGCAGGCTTGCGGTGAAGGCATCCCCAGCGGTGGTTGAGGATTTGGCCGGCCAGAACGGCAAGTTTCTGGCGGAACTGGCGAAAAAAAGGGGTGTACGGGTGCAATTGGAGGCCGATGCCGCCTTGGCGGTGGATGCGTTCGAGGTTACGGTTCTTACATGACGGCGGCAAAGAAATCGCGGGCCTGTCCCAATTGTGAAAAGCCGGCGGTGGAGGAATACCATCCTTTCTGTTCCCGCCGCTGCGCTGACCTGGATCTGGGCCGTTGGCTCAATGAGAGCTATACCATTCCGGCGGTGGAACCCCCCGATGAATGGAGCGAAGACTAGTATTTGGCGTCCCCGCCCGGTGTGCCTAGACAAGTTGGCATTCTGCGACTGCAATCCAGACTCAATATGTTAATATGCGGTGCGTCCCTTTTTGTGTTGCAACTAAAGTGGATGCGCGGGGGGTGGGGATTGCTAGCGCAACCCTGCCCCTCACCACTTTCTACTGGGCCGCTCTTTTAGTTATTGCCGCGCATATAAGTGCCGATCTCCCGAAAACTCGCTGCCCGGTCGAGAAAGGTGTAGCCACCTGCCTGAATTTCTTTTGCCGCTGCCATGAAGCCGCCAAGGGCGGCGCGGGCCAAGGCACCGCCCAGGCTGATCCGCCGCACCCCGGCCTCGGCCAATTGCATTGTGGTCATCTCGCTGCCAGATAGGCCCATGACCACATTGACCGGCTTGCCAACCGACTGACAGACCGTGCGGATGGCATCGAGGGTGGGCAGGCCCGGCGCATAGAGCACATCCGCACCCGCCGCTTCATATGCCTGCAGACGGCGGATGGTATCATCGAGGTCGGGGTTGCCGCGGATGAAGTTTTCCGCCCGCGCTGTCAGGACGAAAGGTACGTCGACGTCCCGGGCGGCCGCCACCGCGGCCGCCACGCGCTCTGCCGCCAGAGAAATATCATAGATCCGACCGCCATCATCGGGCGCGAAGTCCTCGATAGACCCGCCGACGAGGCCGGTGCCGGCGGCCAAGCGGATGGTTTCCGCCGCCGCTAGCGAATCGTCGGCGTAGCAATTTTCCAGATCTGCCGAGACTGGTAAATCGGTCGCGGCGACAATTTCGCCAACATGGACCAGCATTTCGTCGCGTTCCACGACGCCATCCAATTTGCCCTTTGAGAAGGCATAGCCGGCGGATGTGGTTGCCAGCGCCTTGAAACCCATGCCGGCCAGGATCTGGGTGCTGCCGATGTCCCAGGGGTTGGGCATGACGAATATATCTGGCCCAGCATGCAACGCCGCGAAGGCCTCGGCTTTTCTCAACTGCTCCTGGCTCATGACGGTCTCTCCTATGCCATTTTCGAGATTTGCGCCGCGGCGGACTGAGCGGCGAGGCGGCCCAGGTTGACGGCAGTCAGCAGCCCATTGCCTGAAAGATAACCCCAGACCTGGCTGCCCGATACGCCGCAGGCCGCACCCCCGCCGGCAAACAGGTTGGGCAGGGTGCTGCCGTCGGCCCGCAACACCTGGGCATTCGCGTTGATCTCAAGGCCGCCCTGGGTATGAAACAGGGCGCCACCAACCTTGATGGCGTGATACGGCGCCGCCAGCGCGGGGTGGCCAGTAAAATCCCTGCCAAAGGGGTCCGGGCTCTCTCCCTTTGCGCAAGCCGCCGTTGCCCGCAAGGTCTCCGCCAACGCGTCGGGAGGGACATCCATGGCCTTGGCCAACCCGCCGACATCATCGCCTTGGCGGACCGCACCGGCCGCTTCGGCCAGATTGAATTCTTCGAACTCCCGGCCAAGCGCCAGCAGCCGATCGTCGAATACCAGCCAGGCGACCCGGTCCGGCTGAGCCAGGACATCCACGGTCTGCTCGGAATAGCCGCGATGTTCGTTGGAAAAACGTTTGCCCAGGTTGTTTACCTGGATGCCGCCGTTCATCATCAGGGCCCAGGTGATCAGGATGCCGTGAGGCGTCGCGACCGACCCATGCCCCTGGTAGGCACCCATATGACGTATCGCTGCGCCTAGGCCCAGGCCCCATTTCACCGCGTCGCCCTGGTTGCCGGGATGGCCGAAATATTCCGCCGCCGCGATCTCGGGGATGTATTCGGCGACCATCTCTGCATTCCCGCCAAAGCCATTGCAGGCCAGGATCAACGCATGGCAGCCGATTTCCTCCACCGTTCCGTCTGGACGCTCCAGCGCCAAGCCGGTCACTCGGCCGTCATCTTCCGCATAAATGGTGCGCACGGACGCATTGGTCATGATGTCTATGCCCGCGGCTTCGCTAGCCCGCAGCAGGCTGGCCATCAGATCGGCGCCCTGGCGGGAAGGCGGGGCATGCATGCGCAGGGCGGAGAAACCGGGATATAGAAAGCCGCCGACCAAGGTCAGTTCCACGTCATGCTTGGCTATCAGCCAATCAACCGTGGGCCCGGAGGCTTCCGCCACGGCCCTGACGATGGCGGGGTCAGCCTGCCCCTTGGCCTTGGACTGGATGTCGTCGACCAGCATCTCGACGCTGTCCTCGACACCAGCCCGGCGCTGCAACTGGGTGCCACAGGCAGGGATCATACCGGACGACAGCCCGGTCGAGCCCGACGGCAGGGCGTCCCGCTCCAGTACCACCGTGGCGATGCCGGCATCGGCTAGGGTAAGGGCGGCGACCAGGCCACAAGCCCCGCCGCCGACGATGGCGACTGGAACATGGACTTCGTATGTCCGGTGCTTTGCGGCTTTCACGCTCATAGCGAATTTCTAGCCATCCGCCTCGAAATTTCCGGCGTCGTATTTGGCGCCGGCAGCCAGCATATCTGGTGTGCCAATCAGGGCGTTCATTTCATCGAAGTCGATCATCTGGCTCCTGAATTGCGCCGTATCTCCATGGGTGCGCAGGGACGCGAAATAGCGGCCCATGAGGTGACCAACGGCTCGGGCCAGACCGCCCGGGAAGATCACCAGGGAATAGCCGATCTCCTGCAATTGGGCGGCGGGCAGGATGGGCGTCTTGCCCCCTTCCACCATGTTTGCCAAAAGCGGCACATCCGCGCCGAGACGCTGGGTCACGGTATGCATTTCGGCTTCGTCGCGCGGGGCTTCCACAAACAGGATATCCGCGCCAGCCTCGCGGTAGCGTTCCGCGCGCTCCAAGGCTGCATCCAAACCCTCGACCGCGATGGCGTCGGTGCGGGCCATGATCAGGGTGTCTTCATTTCGTCGGGCATCCAGGGCGGCCTTGATTTTCCCCACCATTTCCGCCGCGGGGACCAGGGTTTTGCCCGATAGATGGCCGCAGCGCTTCGGCAGGCTTTGATCTTCCAACTGGATCACCGCGGCGCCGTTGCGTTCGAACAGTTTCACCGTGCGGATCACATTCAAGGCATTGCCATAACCGGTGTCCGCGTCAACGATCAATGGCAGCGCGATCCGTTCCCCGATGGCAGAGAGCACGGCAGCAACCTCGTCCATACCGACCAGACCGAGATCGGGCCGGCCGAAGCGGGTATAGGCGATAGAGGCACCAGAGATGTAGGCGGCCGGGAAACCCGCCCGTTCCACCATCAGGGCGCCGAAGGCGTCATAAATCCCAGGCGCCACGACGATTTCGGTCTTTTGCAACAATTCGCGAAGGTTCGACATGGTGATACACCCCTTGGATAAGATCGCACGGAATCGGCTCTGTTCCTGCGTTACGATAGGGCAGATAACCCTTCGGGCCTATTCCCAATATCCGTGCCTTGCGCTAGACTCCGGCCATAAAACCGGGGGGTTGCCGAATAGTGAATACGCCGCTTTTGCAGGTGGAAAACCTGCATACCCACTTCATGACAGAACGGGGTTTGGTACGCGCCGTAGACGGCGTTTCCTTTGAATTGAACCAGGGCGTAACCCTGGGTCTGGTAGGCGAATCCGGTTGCGGCAAAACCATTTTGTGCCGCACCCTGATGGGCCTTTTACCGCCCAGTGCCCGCGTCGCCGAAGAGGCCAGAATCATTTTCAATGGTCATGACCTGCGTGCCCTTGATGAAGCCGATTTGCGCGCCATCAGGGGCCGGGAAGTGGCGATGATCTTCCAGGATCCTATGACCTCGCTGAACCCGGTGATGAAAGTGGGCGCGCAGATTTCCGAAACCCTGATCCACCACCTGGGCACGTCGAAACGGGAGGCGCGGGAGCGTGGCATTGAGTTGCTGCGCGCGGTAGGGATTTCTTCGCCGGAACGGCGTATTGATGAGTATCCCCACCAGCTTTCGGGCGGCATCCGCCAGCGCGTCGCCATTGCCATCGCGCTTGCCTGCGAACCGAAACTATTGATTGCCGACGAGCCCACGACGGCACTGGACGTCACCGTGCAATCGGGCATCCTGGATCTGCTGCAACAACAGCAGCGGGAGCGGGATATGTCCATGATCCTGATCACCCATGATCTGGGCGTGGTCGCGGGCCGCACAGACGAGATCGCCGTGATGTACGCGGGCAAGATGGTGGAACGCTCATCCACCAAGGAACTATTCGGCAATACGCGCATGCCTTACACCCAGGCTTTGATGGAGAGCATTCCCCATCTGGATCATCCGACCCATACCCGTCTGAAGACCATATCCGGGCAGCCGCCGAACCTGATCTATCCGCCGCCCGGCTGCCGCTTCGCACCGCGCTGCGCCAGGGCCGAGGATCAATGCCGGCAAGAAGAACCCGTTCTGGGCACAGACGGTGCCGAAGATCACATATTCGCCTGTTGGCATCCGGTCGGCACACCGACAGGCACAAGTGCAGGGAGTCCCGCGTAATGTCCCAGGCAGAGCCACAGCAGGAGGCGGCCATGGAGCCGATGCTCCGGGTTGAGGATATGGTGGTGGAGTTCCGCCTCTCAAAGCGCGAAGTGGTGCATGCGGTCTCCGGCGTCAGTTTCGAGATCTACCCGGGCGAGACCCTTGGCCTGGTGGGGGAATCGGGGTGCGGGAAATCCACCACCGCCCGTTCGGTCATGCAGTTGCCGGTGCCGACTTCCGGCAAGGTGGTCTTGAACGGCGTGGATCTGACCGCGCTCAGCGGCGAAGAATTGCGCCAGCAGCGCCGGCATTTCCAGATCATCTTTCAGGACCCGATTTCATCCCTCAATCCCCGGCGCAAGGTCTCTGACATTGTCGAGATGCCCCTTGTGGTTATGAAGACAGGAACGCCCGAGGAGCGCACCGCCCGGGTACGGGAGGTTCTGACGGCCGTGGGGTTGGATCCCGATACCGCTATGGACCGTCGGCCGTTTCAGTTCTCCGGCGGGCAATGCCAGCGTATCTCCATCGCCCGCGCCCTGGTCTCCGAACCCTCTATGCTGATCTGCGACGAGCCGGTTTCGGCCTTGGACGTATCGATCCAGGCACAGATCATCAATCTGCTGCAGGATATGAAGGACCGCTACGACCTGACCATGCTGTTTATTTCCCACGATCTTTCCGTGGTGAAGGTGGTCTGTGACAGGGTCGCTGTGATGTATCTGGGCCGCATTTGCGAATTGGCGGATTCCGATACCCTCTACAGGGAACCGGCGCATCCCTATACGGCGGCGCTGTTGAGCGCCATACCCGAAGCTGATCCCAGCCGGGCGCCGCAGCCGATCGCCATGAAGGAAGGCGAACTACCTTCGGCAACCCATCCGCCCAGCGGCTGCCGTTTCCATACCCGCTGTCCCCGGGCGGAGCAGATTTGCACGGAAGTGGTCCCACCATTGGGCGAGATTGGCCCGCGCCACCAGGTGGCCTGCCACTTCCCCCTGTCGGACGACTAGATCGAGGATTAAAGCGCGCTTTCCCGCAAGTCGGCGAGCTTGCTGCGCAGGGTATCGCCAACCAGATTGAATGACAGCACAGTCAGGAACATGAAGATCGCCGGTATGAAGCTGACGTGCGGGCTGTCGTCGAGGTTTTCGCGGCCCTCGGCGATCATGCCGCCCCAGCTTGGCGTGGGCGAGGGAACCGACAGGCCTAGGAAACTCAGAGCACCTTCGATCACGATGGCCAGGGCGACCAGAACCAGGGCATAGGCCGCCACGGGCAGCACCACATTTGGCAGGATTTCCAGCGTGATGATGCGCAGATCGCGGGCGCCCATGGCCTTGGCCGCGACGACGAATTCGCGTTGGGCGAAATTCAGGGTGTTGGCCCGGCTGATCCGGGAAAATGGTGGGATCAGCAGAACGCCGAGGCTAACGCTGACGATGGTCAAGCTGCCGCCGAAAATCACTGAAGCCAATAGCAGCACCACCAAACCCGGCAGGGCCAGTACGGTATCGATGACTAGGGTGAAAAATGTTTCGACGCGGCCCCGGTAGTAACCCGCCAACAACCCGAACATCAGACCGAATGTCATGCCGATGGCAGTTGCGACCAGGCCCACGGTTAGGGAGACACGGGCGCCGTACAGGATGCGGGACAGGATATCGCGGCCCTGCAGGTCTGTGCCCAGTAAGTGTTCCTCCGTCGCCATCGGCGGGGCGGCGAGGGCGAGAAAGTCCATCTCGTCATTGGGTATCAGGGGTAAAAGATCTGCGAATATTGCGCAGAAGACAATAAATCCAAGCCAGGCCGTCGGAATCCAGAAGAACAGCCCGAACCGGCCTCGTTTTCGGGCTGCCTCTTGCGCGGCCCGGTTTTCCTGGTCTTGTTCGGCTGCGGCGGCCGATTGATCCTGCACGGTCGTATTAGCCATGTGAACGAGCCACCCTGATCCGTGGGTCGAGCAATGCATAACAGATGTCGACGCTGAAATTGATCACCACATAGGCGATGGCGATGATGGTAACGCAGCCCTGGATGACCATGAAATCACGCAGGAATATGGCCTGAATGAGCAAGCGCCCCACGCCGGGCAGGGCGAAAATGGACTCAATAATTATGGAACCTCCGATCAGCGCGCCGATCTGCAAACCGAAGATCGTGATCATTGAAAATGACGATGGGCGTAGGGCATGCACCCAAAGAATTCGCCGAACCGGCATGCCCTTGGCCCGGGCCATGGAGATGTAGTCCTCCTGCAGGACGCCGATCATGTCGGCCCGCAACACGCGGGCCAAAATAGTCCATTCCGCTAAGGCGAAAGAGGCGGCGGGTAGAATAAAATTCCTAAGATTTGCCCACAATCCTTCCGACAACGGTTCATATCCCGTGACCGGCAGCCAATCGAGCCACAAGCCGAAGACATAGATCAGGATGATCGCCATCATGAAATTCGGCACCGACAGGCAGAAAAATCCCGATACGGCGACGAAACGGTCAAAGCGGCTGTTGGAGCGCAGGGCCGAGATGATGCCCAGGGGCAGGGCCAACAAAAGGGCCATGATCTGGGCAACGATGACCAGCTCTAGAGAAACCGGGAAGCGGGTCTTAATGGCTTCCCACACCGGTTCCGAGGTGCGGAAGGACTTGCCCCAATCGCCGGTCAGAATACCGCCAAGCCATTCCACATAACGCAGCAGGGCCGGCCGGTTGAGGCCGATCTCTTCACGGATCGCCTCGACCTCCTCCTCGGAGGCATCCAGCCCGGCGATATCATATGCGATATCGCCGGGCAGAACGTTGACCAACATGAAGGTCAGGAAGGTGACGGCAAACAGCACCACCAACAGATGGCCCAACCGGGCTGTCAGATAACGCATCGGTCAGTCGGTCCGGTTAGGACGTCTGCGACTTTAGCCTTTGTCCTTCCATAGATACCAGACATAGGCGGTGCCGCCGGTGAAGCCACGCATGCCCTTGATGTTCGGCTGCATGAGGATGTGATACCGGTTGCCAGGACCGAACGCCATGTTGCCGTTCTGGTTGATCATGGAAACCAGATCGCATTGCAACTTTTCGCGGGCTTCCATGGTCGGTGCCATGCGCATGGCCAGGGCCAACTTATCCAGTTTGTCCTCTTTCAAGCGCGTAATGTTGTATGGGCTCTTGGAAAAGGACAGGGCGAAAAGCTGCGGGCCCACATCCAGGGCATCGGCAACGCGCCAGCCGCTGATCTGGTATTTGTTGGTGAACACACGCTTGACCAGAATGCTTTGGTCAACCGGGATCAGCTCCAGGGTCATGCCAGCCTTTTTCAGCAATTGCTGGAAGATCTCGCCTAGCTCCTTGCCGCGCGGCGTGGTGGTATGGATCATCTGCAGATTGATCGGCTTGCCGTATTCCGCAACAAGTTCCTTGGCCTTGGCGGTGGAGAAGGCAGGATAGCTGACATCCTTGCACTTGAACGGCATGGGATGTTCGGCGAAGTAACGGGTGCCTTTCCACAGAACCTTGTTAACGATCTCCTGGCTCAAGGCATGACGTACCGCGTTGCGGACGATCTTCTGGTCCAACGGTGGCGCCGAGGCATTGAAGAGGACAAGGCCGGATCCGCCGCCGTCCTGCTTATAGACCTTGATATTCTTATCCTTTTCGGCCTGATGGATGGAATTGGCGCGATCGGTCCAAATCAGGTCAATGTCGCCGGACTGCAGGCTGGCGAAGCGGGTTTGGGTATCGGGCAGGATGCGATAGACGATCTTGTCGAGGTGAATCTTGTCCTTGTCCCAATAGTTCGGGTTCTTGGTCACGATAATGCGGTCGCCGCCGCGCCATTCCTGAAAAATGAATGGCCCGGTGCCGATGGGCGAACGGTTTTGCTTGCCGGACGCAGTCTGTTCTTGCGATTCAATCAGCCCACCCATGTCGCGGCCCGCGAGGGTCGGAAGGAAGGCCTGCCAGGGATGTTTCAGGGTGAAACGCACGGTGTGGGCGTCCACTGCTTCAGCGCCCTTGATCGTAGACATGAAGCCGCGGGAGCGGGATTTGTTCTTGGGATCCAGGATGCGGTTGAAATGCGCCGCTACGTCCGTGGATTCGAAATCGCTGCCGTCATGGTATTTCACGCCTTTGCGCAGCTTGACCGTCCAAGTCAGACCGTCATCGCTGCTGGACCATGAGGTCGCCAGGTGCGGTGAGAACGACCTGTCCGGGTTCACCATGATCAATGGCTCTTCCAGGGCGCCGGCCACGGTGCGGCCCGAGATGCCATAGACGCCGCCTTTTACGGTATCGAAGCCGCGGACATCGGTTTCCAGACCGACGGTCAGGGTGCCGCCCTTTACCGGTTCGGCCTGGACAGCCGTTGCGCCAATCGCGGTGGCGGCGGTGGCCGCCAGAAGGATCGAGACGCCATGGCGGAGGCGATGGCGCAAATGTGTAGGTGTGAGGTCTCTCTTAATCATGAATATCTCCCTGCCTCATTTGTTTAAGACGGCTGGCTCTTCCCAAATGGCCAGCCGAAGTTGAGACTGAGAATATGATACTGTCATGTGAGCACGGCGCAATAGAGTTACGGCAAGAATTTTTGCCAACTAGGTGCCTGGGAGTTGACGCGAAATGAACCGACCATTCGACGGCGTCCGTATTGTTGATCTAACGCGGGTTTTGGCGGGCCCCTACAGTACCTACCAATTGGCACTTTTGGGGGCGGATGTGGTGCGGGTGGAACAGCCGGGCCGCTCCGATTTCGTGCGTTTTGGCGGCGGTGATCCCGAATTGGCGCAAGCCGGCTTGGGCCCCGGTTTTCTGGCTCAGAATGCAAACAAGAGGTCCATAGCCGTGGATCTGAAAGACCCGCGTGGCAAGGATATCGTCCGCAAACTGGCGACGGGCGCCGATGTGTTGACGGAAAATTTCCGGCCCGGGGTCATGAAGCGCCTGGAGTTGAGCGCCGAAAGCTTAATGGAATTGAACCCCCGACTGATCTATTGCGCCATTTCCGGCTATGGTCAGGACGGGCCTATGGCCCAGCGGCCCGCCTATGATCATGTGGTGCAGGCGGTTTCCGGAATGATGACGACGAATGCGGATGACGACGGCCGGCCCCGCCGGGTCGGATTTCCAATGATCGATTATGTTGCCGGGCTGTCGGCGGCCTTCGCAATTTCCTCCGCACTATTTCAGAGGGAACATACAGGTGAGGGCCAGGTCATCGACGTGGCCATGCTCGATGCCGCCGTGGCCATCATGGCGCCGGCCCTGGCCCCCTTCCTGCAAGGGATCACGCCGCCCCAGCGCACCGGCGATCGGGCCGCCAGCGGCAGCCCGTTCTCGGGCATGTTCGAAACCACCGACGGCCTGCTTGCCCTGGCCGCCAATGCCCCGCCCCAGGCGGTGGCCTTGGCGCGGGATATCGGCAGGGAAGATCTGATCGAGGACTCGCGCATGGCGGAATGGGGCCGCAACAGCGCCTTTGTGGATTTTGTGCAGGACGCCTTGACGGCCGCTTTCGCGACGGCACCGGCGGCGGAATGGGAAGAACGGCTTGGCGCCCTGGGTGTGCCGGCCGGAAAGGTGCGGGGTTTGGCGGAAATCATGGAAAGCGATCAGCTTGCCGCGCGTGGCATGATTCAGACGGTGGACGACCCAGCAATAGGGCGCCGTCACAGGGTGCCTGGCGTTGGCTTCAAAATGGCCCGGGACGGCGGCGGGCCGGCGACACCGCCGCCGCGATTGGGCCAGGATACGGATGCCATTCTGGGCGAACTGGGCTATGAACAGCACCAGATAGAGCAACTCCGCGGCGACGCGGTCGTGGCCTGACGAGGGAGAGAGTTGATGCGCGAGCCCATTCGAAACAATGCCGATGCCCGGGCGCTGGAGCAGACGCCGCTGGATGAACTGATGCCGGCCTCGAACCCATTTGATGCCATCAGGCTGCGCGCGGAATCTGACCCCGACAACATTGCCCTGAAATTCCTGGTGCCTGGCGATGTCGAAGCGCCGCCGCGGGATATCACGTTCGGCGAATTCATGGCTGCCAGCTATCAGACAGCGAATATGCTCTACGATCACGGTCTGCGGCCTAGTGATGTCGTCTCGTTCCTTTTGCCGCTGTGCGAAGAGGCCTATTGCACCATCGTTGGCGGCGAGGCGGCCGGCATCGTCAATGCGGTCAATCCCATGCTGGAGGACTGGCAGATCGTCAAGATCCTCAAGGCCGCTAACACAAAGATCTTGGTTGCAGCGGGCCCTGAATTGAATGGTGAAATCTGGGCCAAGGTGGATGCCTTGCGGGCCGAATTGCCGGAGTTGACGGCCATCTTTCAGGTTGGGGGCGGACCATTGGGAGACGGCGTAAAGTCCTTCACGGAGACCCGGAAAACCTATCCCGATGACCACCTGGTCAGCGGCCGGGAGATAAGCGGCGACGATATCGCCGCCTATTTCCACACCGGCGGCACCACCGGCACACCTAAGCTGGCCCAGCACACCCATGCCATGCAGGCGGGACAGATTTGGTGTACGGGCTATGCGCTGGACTATGGGCCCGAAGACAGTCTGACAACGGGCCTGCCGCTGTTTCATATTGGCGGTTCCATCGTTTGCGGGATCGTCGCGCTGGCGCATGGCGTAACCCTGGTGATCGTCAGCCCTGATGGTTTCCGCGACCCCACCAGCGTGCGTGATATGTGGCAGATCGTGCATCATCATCGCATCACCATCATGGGGACAGTGCCCACCGTTTTCGGCGCGTTGTTGAATATACCCGTGGGCAACGCCGACATCTCCTCGGTACGATTCGGCTTCACCGGCGGCGCCCCGCTGCCCACAGAGGTCGGCAAGGCTTTGATGAAGACCCTGGGCAAGCCTTTGCTGGAAGGCTATGGCATGACCGAAACCACATCCTTCGTCACCATGCTGCCCCGCGATGGCGGCCCGGCCGTGGGCAGCGCTGGTATCGTCATACCCCATTGCAAGGTGCGGACGGTGGAGTTGGATGAAGAAGATCACATTGTGCGCGATTGCGATGTGGACGAAATTGGCGTCGTCATCATGGGCGGACCCGGCGTCACTCCGGGCTACGTCCAGGAACAGTACAATGAAGGCGCGCTTCTGGGCGATGGCTGGCTAAATTCCGGCGACCTGGGCCGTTTCGACAGTGATGGTCTGTTATGGCTGACCGGGCGGGCCAAGGACCTGATCATCCGCGGTGGCCACAATATCGACCCTGCGGTAATCGAAGAGACTTTACACCAGCACCCGGCCGTTGAACTGGCCGCCGCCGTCGGCAAGCCTGATTCCTATGCCGGCGAACTGCCCGTTGCCTACGTGCAACTGAAACCGGATGCCGCCGCGACGGCGGATGAGTTGCAAGCCTTTGTCCGTGAGCATATACCCGAACGGGCCGCCAACCCGGTCAACCTGTTCCTGCTGCCGACCATGCCTTTGACCGCTGTGGGCAAGATTTTCAAGCCGGCCTTGCGGTGGGACGCGATTGAAAAGGTCTTCAGCGAAATCATTGCGCCGGAGGCCGAAAAACACGGTGTCGAGATCAAGGTTTCGGTGGGGGCCGATGACATACATGGCACGTTGGCGAATATTTCTGCCGTTGATGGGAAAATTGGCGACAGCCTGTCGGGTGAAATCGAGACATTGTTGGCACCGTTCAGCGTGCGGCATCATCTTGACGCCTAGTGATCGTGTGAAACAACCTAACCGCGGCGCCCCGGACATTGTTGGCTGACATCATGCGTTCCGAACCGTGATCGTAGCTGACCACGATGGTTCCCCATTTTGCAGTACTGGCTTGAAATTACAGCGAAGACGGCGGCATTGTGCTGCCGTGCCTTGACGTAGCGGCGAAGAGAAAAAAACATGCAGAATTTTGATGTGGACGTATCCGCCCTGGCGGCGGAAATCTATGGCCTGATTCTGGCCTACGGTTTGGACATCGTGGGCGCGCTGGTCATTCTGGTCATCGGCTGGTGGCTGGCGGGCAAGTTGGAACGCGGCACCGCCGCGGCCCTTGGCCGTGTGCCGCATATGGACGATACCCTGCGGCCTTTCCTCTCCATGGTGGTCCGCTATGCAGTCATCGCCATCACTATTGTCGCCGTCCTCTCGCAGTTTGGTGTCGAAACCACCTCGATCATCGCTGTCCTTGGCGCCGCCGGCCTGGCTATCGGTTTGGCCCTGCAGGGCACGCTGCAAAATATTGCCGCCGGCGTTATGCTGCTTCTGCTGCGTCCCTTTAGGGTGGGCGATTTTATTGAGGGGGGTGGCATCGGTGGCACCGTGCAAGGCATCGGCCTGTTCGTTTCCACTCTACGTACCGGCGATGGCATCTACATATCCGCGCCCAATAGCCAGCTCTGGAACACCGCGATTACCAACTATTCCCGCAACCCGACCCGGCGCATCGATATTGTCGTCGGCATCGGCTACGACGATGACATGGACAAGGGCCTGGCCCTCCTCCTCGACTTGATGACGAACGACGATCGCGTGCTGGATGATCCGGCGCCTCAAACCATGGTCAAGGCGTTGGGCGCGTCATCCGTTGATTTGAACATGCGTTGTTGGTGCAACAACGACGACTATTGGGGCTTGTTGTTTCACTTGAACAAGGCCGTTAAGGAAACCCTGGACGGGGCTGGCATATCCATTCCCTATCCGCAACAGGACGTGCACCTCATCAAAGCGGAAGCTTAGTCGTTCCCCAGCCGATCCTCGAACTCGAGCTGGATGGCGCGCAGTTCCTCGATCGCGGCGCGGATGTCGGAACTGTCGATTATGTTGACTTCCACACGTTCTCCGGCGCGGTAGAGCAGTCGGCGCCGCTCGACATGGTCGGCTGAGTGGAAGTCCTCCACTTGATAAATTTGTACGGGTCTCACGAAGCCTTTGGGCAGGATTTGATCCGCCTCCCGGCATTTTACCTGATCGCCTACCAGGCTATGGGTGTTGTCGTCAATCAGTATGCAATCGGGCTCTGCCATGGCTTGCAAGCGTGCGGCCAAATTCACCGGGCTGCCTAACACAGTGTAATCCAAGCGTTGTTCAGAGCCGAAATTGCCAACGGTGCAATAGCCGGTGGTAATGCCCATGCGCACATGCAGACCGCGTGAGACGCCCTGCTTTTGCCAGTATTTTTGCAGTTCTGCGACGCGAAGTTGCATGCGGATCGCCATTTCCAGGCATTTCAGGGCGTCCTCGATTTCCCCATCGCTGTCAGGATCGCCGAAGAACACCAGAATAGCATCGCCGATGAACTTATCGATGGTGCCGCCGCAATCAATGGCGATGGAAGCCATCTCTGAAAGATAGGAATTGATCACCACGGCCAGGCGCTCGGGCTCCAAGGTGTCGCTTAAATCCGTGAACTGAACGATGTCGGAGAAGAATACCGTCAGGTTCTTTCGGGCATGGGCCTTGTTCTCTCCAGGCGCCTCGGAAAAGATGCTCTGATAGATCTGCGGTGAAAGGTACTTGGCCAATTTCGTGGCCAAGTCTTCCAACTGCCGGCTTTTCTCCTCGATAATCTCCCGATCCCGCAGCTTTTGCTCCAGCAAGCCTTCCCGTTCCTTTTTCAGGTTCCATTCCGCCGTACGGTCGACGAATTGTCCCTGAACCCCATTGAGGTACGAAAAAGCGTCGTCTTGGGTCCGGGTTGACAAAAGGGAGAAGACGCGTTCCGCACCCTCGATGATGATATGAACTTCCGGGATCAGGACGGTGCCTTTTTCCGAGATATCCTTGATAAATTCCTCGATCTGACTGCCGGGCACGCCAAGCTGTTCCAGGACATCTGGAAAATAGACATTCGTCACGTTCCCTAGGACGGGAAAGAAGCTCTTGAAATTGTCGTTGACCTTCTGGACTTCGAGGGCGTCGTTGGCGAAATACGCCGCTGTAATCGCGTTGCGGAAATTAAAGAAGCTGAGATCGACGATATTATGCTGATTGAAAAAATCCTCGATCTTCATGGCTAGTGCGTCCCGGCTGGGATCAGTTGCCTTGGTCGCGTTGCCACTGCGCCCGTTTGCCCATGATGGCGCCCCAAGTGGTAACGCAATAGGGCACACAATAGGTCAATAGCACCTTGAGTAGGGGTGGCGCGTCACCTGCGACAATGACATCGCCATGATTGATGCCGGTCAGGATGGTCCCCACCACCAGAGCCGTGAGGAAGGCCTTCTTCGGCGTGTTGTCACCGAACATCATCTGGGTCAACGGCGGCGCGGATGCTTGGTTGATACCTTGAGACATTACCAAACCCAATTCGAACAGATAGCGTGATTGCCGTGGATAATGGCGCAAATTCCTAACTTAATCCATAAGGCCCGGTTCACAATCCAGCGGTTGATCTAGGAGCCGTTTGGAACCAGCTTCCAAACTTTGCCCGTGTTGCCCACCGGAATGCCCAAGGCCGTGGTCAGAAGATAGATTTCGCCCTCAGCATCCTCGCCCAGGCTATGCAGGCGCACATCCAATTGATGCAACCTGTCGATGGACCACAAGGCACCATGTGCCGGAGCCGGTGTGGCGGCGAACAGTTGGCCGGACGGTTTCTGCACGATGGAGCTGAAATCACCGAAGATGAAGCGGCCGTCGAGCGCCGGCAACGCCTTGCCACGGTAAATGAAACCGCCAATGTTGGCAGTGCCCATGGGCTCCACATGCACCTTCGACCAGGGCCGCTTCACCGACCAATTGGCATATTCGATAATGGGATCGTTGATACGCTCCCCCAAGGGGCCGTGGCGGGGACAGTCCTTTGGCGGATCGAAGGCGCGCGCCCGCAAATAGCAATGGCGGCCCTCGCGGATGGCCCAGCCGTAATTGCCCTGGCGGTTGACCAGGTAGACCGTCTCCCAGAACGACTCCGCGACGCCGCTGACGAACATATCACCGTTACCGGCACGGTCGAAGGAAAGGCGGAAAGGATTGCGGAAACCCCAGGCATAAATTTCGTCGCGACCTTCCATCTTACCGCGGAAAAGATTTGTCGCGGGGATGCCATAGCCGGGATGGCCGCTATTCACATCGATACGCAGGATCTTGCCTTTCAGGCGGGCTGTGTCTTGGGCGTATTTGTCATACTTGTGAAACTCCGCCGGGATCTTGAACGGATCTTCCGAAATTTTCTTGCTGTGGCGGTATTTGTCGTTCTCGTCGATCTTGGGCGGGATGTAAATATTTGGCACCCCATGGGCGCCGCCGCCGTCGCCGACACCGATGTAGAGATAGCCGTCGGGGCCGAATGCCAAGCCGCCGCCGTTATGTTTGCGGTTGACCCAATCCAGTTGCAAAAGCACCCGTTCAGAAGCCGGATCGGCGCGGTTTGGGTTCTTCGCGTCGATGCGAAATTCCGATGTCCGCCAGGTATAGGCGGTCTCGCCGAAAAATGGCGAACCATCCCGGCGCTTGGCGCTGTAATTCACATAGAACAGGCCGTTCTTGGCGAAATCGGGGTGGAAGGCCAGGGCCAGGAGACCGCGCTCGTCGAAGGCTTTCAACAGCGGCGTAATCTTGTCGCGTAGGTCCAGGAAAGGTTCCTTCGACAGTTCGCCATTTGCGCCCAGTATATAGGCTACCCCCATTTGCTCGCCGACAATGCGCCGGCCGCTGCTATCTGGCGGGGCGACCAGAAAGATCGGCGCGTTCAGGCCCTCTGCCACCAGTTCAAGTTTTACCTTGGGCAGTGGCGCGGCGGCCGCGTGGTTACCAAATGCCCATACGAGCAGCGCAACGACGGCAAGACACCAGCGCATCGATATTCTCCCCCCTGATGTGAGGTAAGCAGTGTCCTTGCTCTTTGCCGGGAATTCAAGCGCCGCCTGATCTATGGCCAGTCAACAAAGGGCGAGATAGACTTGTTGGCAGTTTCCCGGGAACGGATCGGGTCATGAAGGACGACGAAAGCAGCGGAGAATTCAGCCAGCCGGCGCCCGAGACCAAGGCCGCACAGGCCCTTGGACGGGTGGATCCGGTGACGCGTGCCCTGGTGCCGTCGCTGCATCCCTCTACCACATTTGAACGGGATGCCGATGGCGGCTATAGCTCCGGCCGCGGCTACAGCCGGCCCCACAATCCCACTTATGACGAGGCCGAGGATCTATTGGCCGATCTTGAAGGCGGCCATGACTGTCTTCTGTTCGCCTCGGGCATGGCGGCAGCGAACGCGGTTTTCCAGGTTTTGTTGCCGGGCGATCATGTGGTCGCGCCCAAGGTAATGTATTGGGCCTTGCGCAAATGGCTGGTGGATTTTGCCGTCTCGTGGGGTCTGGAGGTGGAATTCGCCGATACCCACGACCTGGCCGCCCTGGCCGCTGCCATGCGGCCGGGCAAGACCAAGCTGGTCTGGCTGGAGACGCCGGCCAACCCCACCTGGCGGATTACCGATATCCGGGCGGCGGCAGACATCGCCCATGGCGCCGGTGCCCGGGTGGCGGTGGATAGTACCGTCGCTTCGCCCGTGCTGACGCGACCCTTGGAGTTGGGCGCGGATATCGTGGTGCATTCGGCCTCGAAATATCTCAACGGCCATGGCGATGTCCTGGCCGGCGCCGTTATCGGAAGCCGCGACGACGGTTTCTGGCAACGCATTCGCGCCTGGCGCCGGGACGGTGGTGCCATGCTGGGCACCCTGGAGGCCTGGCTGTTGCAGCGGGGCATGCGTACTCTGTTCGTGCGTGTCGCCCGCAGTTCGGAAAGCGCTTTGGCCATCGCAGAGCACTTTCAGGGCCATCCCAGGATTTCCCATGTCCTCTATCCCGGCCTTGCCGATCATCCGGGCCACGAGATCGCGGCCCGGCAGATGCAGGGCGGCTTCGGCGGCATGTTGTCCCTGCGTATCCGGGGCGGGGAGGCGGCCGCCATGGCCGTGGCGGCGGCGGTCAAGGTCTTCAAGCGGGCCACGTCCCTTGGCGGCGTGGAAAGCCTGATCGAACACCGCGCCAGCATCGAAGGGCCGGCCACGCCAGTGCCGGACGACCTGTTGCGCCTATCCATCGGCCTGGAAGCGGTTAGCGACCTGATTGGCGATCTGGAGCAGGCCCTTGAAAGCCTCGGCGCGGATATTCCCGACGATCCCCCGGCGGAGGCGCTACCCGTCCTCTCCCCCATCGAACGGGTGTTGGAGGATCATGTCCGCGCCATGGTGCGGGAAAGAGGCGGCGATCTGGAAGTGCAACGCATCACCGATGGCCGGTTGGAACTGACCATGACCGGCTCGCCCGGCGCCGCATTACCCTTGCAGAACTGCGTCGCCAACACTATCCGTCACTATCTGCCTGAGGTTGCGGACGTGACGATCATCGCCGATGTCGAAGGCATCGACAGCGCTCAGGACGTGCTGGATCGGATCATCAATCCCGCGGTGGCAGCCCATGGCGGCCGGGTGTTGCTGAACCGCCTGCAAGAAGGCACAGCATTTATTTCCTTCGAGGGCGGCTGCCAGGGCTGTGCCATGGCGGAATTGACACTGCGCCAGGGTGTGGAGCCGATCCTCATCCGGGACGTGCCTGAAATAACCGCCGTGGTAGACGAGACCGACCATGGCACAGGCACGGCCCCCTATTTCAAGACCAAGAAGTCTTGATACTATGCTAGGCAAAAGAGGTATCCGATGACTTTGGCGACGGTTGACGACTTAAGCGAGCCACTACGGTGGCCCGCAGATGGGATCACGCGCATTCCCTATCGACTATATGTCGATCCGGAAGTCTATGCTTTGGAGCAGCAACGTATCTTTCGCGGTCCTGTGTGGAACTTCCTTTGTTTGGAAATCGATGTCCCAAACCCCGGTGATTACAAGACATCGACGGTCGGCGAAATCCCGGTGATCGTCACCCGGGACGAGGATGGCAAGGTACATGCCATGGTCAACCGCTGCGTCCACAAGGGCGCCCTGGTCTGCCTGAAAGAAAAGGGCAACGCCAAGCTGTTGAACTGTATCTATCATTCCTGGTCATACGACTTGCAGGGCCGATTGAAAGGCGTCGCCTTCCGCAATGGTCTGAAAGGAAAGGGCGGCTTGCCGGATGATTTCGACCTCAGCCAGCACAGCCTGGAGCCGTTGCGTGTGGAGATTTTCTGTGGCCTTGTCTTCGGCACGTTTTCGGAGGCAACGCCGTCGCCGGAGGCCTATTTCGGCAAGCCCATGTCGGACTTCATGCGCCGCAATCTGGGCAAGAAGTTGAAGCACCTTGGCATGCACAGCCAGGTCATCCACAACAACTGGAAGCTCTATGCGGAAAACGTGCGTGATTCCTATCACGCCACCTTGCTGCATACCTTCTACGCCACCTTCAAGATCAACCGTCTGGACATGGACGGCGGCATCATCCTGGCGGAAGACAAATGGCACAGTATCTCTTATGCCAAGCGAAACACTTTCGAAGAGGCGCCGGAGTACAAGCAGGAACAAATTCATTCCGTGCAATTTGACGACAGCCTGGCCGGCCCCCAACTGCTACGTGCCTGGCCCGAATTCGAGGATGGCATCACCCATTCCATCCAGGCGCTGTTCCCCACCCTAGCCATCCAGTTCACTTTGAATTCCTTGGCCGTGCGATTTTTTGTCCCGCGCGGCATCGATAAGACAGAACTGTTCTGGTTCTACGTCGGTTATGAAGACGATACCGAGGATCAGACCGCCATGCGGGTCATGCAGGGCAACCTGACCGGGGCGTCCGGTCTGGTGTCCTTAGAAGACGGCTGCATCAACGAGTTCGTCCAGCGCGGCACCAAAGGCAGCGCTGATGCCATGGGCCTGGCCGAGATGGGGGGGCGGGATGTGGAATCCTCCGATGCCTCCCGCGCGACAGAGACAGCGATCCGGGGCTTCTGGACCGGCTATCGCAGAATCATGGAACTCGATTGATGAAGGCGATCGAGGATCTGATCACCGCCTATGCCCACGATATCGACGACGGCGAACTGGATGGCTGGCCGAATTATTTCACCGAGGACGGCACCTATCAGATCATCACCCGCGAAAACTTCGAGGCGGGCCTGCCCATGGGCATCATGCTGTGCCAGGGGCGGGGCATGTTGGCGGACCGGATCAAGGCCATGCGCACGGCGAACATTTTCGAGGATCATACCTACTGTCACATCCTCGGCCGCACCCAAATCACTGACGAAGGCGGCGAAATCTATGGCGCCCGTACCAATTTCACGGTCATGCGCACCATGCAGGACGGCCGTACCGAAACTTTCGCGGTGGGCAAGTATCTCGACCGGGTCGTCATAGAGGACAATCAGCCGCGTTTCCAGGACCGCCGGGTGGTTTTGGAATCCCGCCGCGTGGATATCCTTTTGGTCTGCCCTTTATGAGACTAGGCGGCGGCTTTTCATGAATGTTTCCGAGCAGGCAGCTTTTGACGTCCTGACCAGATACCTTGCTGCCTTGAATGCCCAGGATAGCGATGGCATGCGGGCCTGCTTTCATTTTCCCCACTACCGCATCGCCGGCGGCCGCATGGAAGTCTTCCAGCGAGCGGATGACTTTTCCATCGCTAATTTCCACGCCCGCAGCGATACGGGCGGCTGGGCCTATACCAAGTGGGACCGGCGCGAGGTGGTCCATGGTGACGACACCAAGGTCCATTTCGACGTGCAGTTCACACGCTACCGCGCCGACGACAGCGTCCTGGGCCAGTATCAATCCCTGTGGATCGTCACCAACCGGGACGGCAAATGGGGCGTCATGGCCCGCTCGAGCTATGCCGCATGAAGGTTTAGAACCGGATCGGTATGTTCCGCGGGCCGCGCACTTGGCCACCGGCCCAGGTCACGGCATCCGGATCAGAGAGTTCGAATTCCGGAATGCGTTCGAACCAGGTCCTCAGGGCCACGTCCATCTCCATGCGCGCCAGGTTTGAGCCGGCACAGCGGTGGATGCCCACGCCAAAAGCGATATGGCGGTTGCGCTCCCGGTCAAGGACAACTTCGTCGGCCCGCTCGAAAGCCTCCGGGTCGTGATTGGCGGCAGGGAAATTCATCAGCACCCGATCGCCTTCCTTGAAAGTAACCCCATTGACGTCGATGTCCCTCTGGCAGACCCGCGCCATGGTAACCGGCGAATAGAACCGTAGCAGTTCCTCGATGGCCGTCGGGAACAGGTCAGGATCGCTGGCCAGGCGGCGGCGGTCTTCCGCATTGCCGGCCAAGTGCCAGATCGCCGAACCGATGGAACTCCAGGTAGTATCGATGCCGGCGATGAGCAGCAGATTGCACATGCCGATCACTGTGGTGTCGGTGACCGGTTCGCCTTCCAGTTCGCAGGCGATAAGCTGGGAAATCAGATCGTCGCCCGGATTCTCCCGGCGCTGTTTCACCAGATCCGAAAAGAAGCTCAGGATGATGCCGCGGTATTTCAAGCGGATTTCCGCATCCTGCAGGCCGATCTCCAAAACGCCGCGTACCCACTCGACGAATTCGCCGGCGCGGTTGGCGTCAATGCCCATCATGTTGGCGATGACGCGCGGCGGGATTTGCTGGGCATATTGCACGGCGCCGTCGCATTCGCCCTTGTCGATGAATTCGTCGATCAGGCTGTTACACAGCGCCACCGTATCGTCCCGGTGCTGGGCCACAGCTTTCGGCGTGAAGAAGGGAAGGATCATGCGCCGGATCGGAATTTGCGTTGGCGGGTCGGAAGTGATGGGCGGGGCCGCGACTTCTGCGTGCTCCGATTCCGGGTCAAGTTCCTGAGGCGGCACCACCAGAGGCTCCTTGGAAGAGAGCTCCGGCACCATGCGGACGAAAGCCTGCATGTCCTCGTATTTGGTGGGCAGCCATGAGCCGCCCCAACGGTCGGAATGGGCGATGGGGCACTGTTCGCGCAACTCCTTCCAGACCGGAACCGGGTCGCGCACATAGCCGGGATCGAAAATGTCGTAGTCAGTCTTCCAGTCGGTCACGGGGGGTGTTTTCGACATTGTCTTCTCGCCTCCATACCTAGGATTTCAGACCATAGTCGCGCCGGGCGGACTCCATGCTTACATAGCCGTTCTTGACGTCGTCGGCCAGTGCTTCGCCATCCCGTTCCGACGGCGGGCCGAAGCCGCCCGAGCCAGGCACCTCGAATACGATGCGTCCCTCGGCTGGAACCGTGAAGGCGCCTTTGGAAAGAGGATAACGGATTCCACCGTCGGGATCTTCCAATCGGATTCGTGTCGGCGATCCGGCCATGCCGCCCGCCAGACCAAAGGGCGGGGACTTGCTGCGTTCGCTGCAGACGGCCCCACGCGCCGTATTGCCGAGAACCCGCCAGACACGCCGGGCGCCGGCGCCGCCTCTGTATTTGCCGGCGCCGCCGCTGTCTTGGAGCACGGAATATTCCTCCACCCGGACGGGGAAGCTCATTTCCAACACTTCGATGGGCGTATTCATCATGTTGGAGATCCCTGCGGCGACGCAGTTGATGCCATCCTTGGTGGGACGGGCGCCAAAGCCACCCTTTATCGATTCATAACTCACATAAGGCTCGCCGCTGCGGTAGTCGATGCCGCCCAGGGTCAGTACCGATGATGTACCTTGGGAGCAGGCCATGACCCGGTCGGGCAGGATCTCATACAACGCGCCGAAAAGCATATCGGCCACCCGATGGGACATTTCGTGATTGGCATAGACCACGGGCGCCGGGAACTTGGCATTGACGACCGAAGCCTCCGGTGCCGTCACCTCGATGGCGCGCCAGCATCCGGAATTGGGCGGGATCATGCCGTTGGGGTCGACCACCATCTTCACGGCCGTGAAGACGCCGGATGCAGTAACTGACAAGGGCGCGTTCATGGGTCCGGCCACCTGCGGGTCGGAGCCGGCGAAGTCCACCGACAACTTGTCACCGCTTTTGACGGCCCGCATGCGGATGGTGAAGGTCTCGTCTTCTTCCTCGCCCGGCTCAAGCACACCGTCGCCGTCGCAGAAATCCTCGAACGAGCCTTCGCCATCGGGCAGTTCGGAGAGGAACTTGCGCATCATGATTTCAGAATAGTCCATGACTTCCGCCATAATCCGGCGCAGGGTATCGACGCCGTATTTCTCGGCCAGTTCCGCGAGCCGGGCGCTGCCGCGGCGATTGGCGGCAATTTGGGCGTTCATATCCCCCCGCCGTTCATCTGGGGTGCGCACATTGGTGAAGATGATGGCATCGACGCCTCTGTTCAAAACCCCCGCTTCGTAAAGCCGGATGGGGGGCAGGCGCAGACCCTCGCCGAAGACTTCCGTCACGGCACCATAGCTGCCTGGCGTCGCGCTACCTACGTCCGGCCAATGGGCCCTTACGCAGGCAAAGCCCAATAACTCGCCGCGATGAAAGGACGGTGAAACCACGTTCACGTCTGGCAGGTGGCTGCCGCCGAAATAGGGATCGTTGTGGATGAAGACGTCGCCGTCCTCGAAGGTACCGAATTCCTGGATCACCGCCTTCACCGCATCGGGCATGGAGCCCAGATGGATGGGCAGATCCGGTCCCTGGGCGATCATCTCGCCCGCGGCATCGAACAGGCCGCAGGAATAATCGCCGGCCACCTTCAATAGTGGTGAGTAGGCGGTTTTTGCCAGGACGATCTTCATCTCTTCCGCCGCGGCATAAAGGGCATTCTTGACAACTTCGAAAGTGGCCGCGTCAGTCCTTATGGCCGAACCGGTAGGCGAAACGTCATTCATCTGCGGCCTCCATCAAAATGTGGCCCGTCGGGTTCATCACGGCTTGCCAGCCGGGCGGAATGACGACGGTGGTGTCCACGGCCTCGATCACCGCCGGGCCCTCGATCGCGGCGCCGGCCGTCAGACGCGCGCCGTCGAAAATTTCGCAGTCTCGACGACCGCCATGGCGGAACCAGACAGAGCGGCTGCCTTTGCGGGATGTTTCGCCTTCACCGCCAGCATGGCTCAGTTCCAGGTTATCGAAGCGGCCGATGGCGGTAAGACGCAGATTGACCAGTTGGATGGTTTCTTCGGGATTGTCATGCCCATAGGTCTGGCGATGCTTCTCGTGAAACAACCGGGCCAGTTCCGTTAGGGTTTCTTTTGTCACCTCTCCGGGGCGCGCCGGCACAGTCAATTCATAAGCCTGGCGGCCGTAACGAAGATCGGCGGATCTCTCGAGGACCCAGGCGTCGTCGGGAATCTTGGCGTCCTGCAGCATCTGCCGGGCGGATGTTTCCATCTCGCCGAATGCCGTCGCCATGGCATCCGTTTCCGCTTCGTCCAGAGCGACAAAGTGGGTTTTCACGTAGTCCCGCTTCAGATCCGTCGCTACCAGGCCCAAGGCCGAAAATCCGCCCGGTATGGGCGGGACGATGACCTCGCGGATGCCCAATTCGCCAGCCAGTTCGGCCGCATGCATGGGGCCGGCACCGCCAAAGGCAACCAGGCTGAATTCCCGCGCATCATGACCCCGTTCCACCGAGACGATGCGCAGGGCTTCCGCCATGGAGGCATTGACCACGTTTAGAACACCGGCGGCGGCTTCGTCGACGCTGATGCCCAGGGGGCCGGCCAGATGTTCATGGATCGCCGCTTCAGCCTTGTCGGCGCGGATCGGCAGGCGGCCGGCCAGCAGCGCCGCGCTGTCCAGGTAGCCCAAGGCGAGATTGCAATCTGTCACCGTCGGCAGGGTGCCGCCAGCGTCATAGCAGACCGGGCCTGGTTCGGCGCCGGCGCTGTGCGGCCCAACCTTCAAGGCCCCACCAGGGTCAATCCAGGCGATCGAGCCGCCGCCCGCGCTGACTTCCGCCAAATCGATCACCGGCACCCGGATGGGGTGGCCGGTGCCGTTCATCCAGCGGTTGACGTTGCCGTCGCCCCCGACTTCGTATTCGGAAGTGGTCTCGACGATGCCGTCCTTGATCAGGCTGGCCTTGGCGGTGGTGCCGCCCATGTCGAATGACAGCAGGTTCGGTTTGTCCAACTGGCGGCCGATCAGGGCGGCGGCAATGACACCGGCGGCGGGCCCGGATTCGATGGCCATGGCGGGCATCTTCAATCCTTCGCCCACATCGAAAACCCCGCCCGAGGAACCCATGACATAAAGGTCAGGCAGGCCCATTTCGCCCGTGGCGCCTTCCAGCCGGCGCAGATAGCTTTCCAGTATGGGCCCCACATAGGCGCAGACCGCGGTGGTCGAGGCACGCTCGAATTCGCGGATCTCCGGCAGCACTTCGGAAGACAGGAATACTGGCACATCCGGCAGAGCGGCCCTGAGTTTTTCGCCGATGGCACGCTCGTGGACATCGTTCAGGAACGAAAACAGCAGCGAGACGGCAATGGCCTCGATCTCGTTCTCCCTGGCGAAGTCGATGACGGCATCGACGTCCGCCTCGGCCAAGGGCTCGATGACCTGTCCGGCCGCGTCCAGGCGTTCCGCCACTTCCAGGCGGCAATAGCGGGGGATCAACAGGCCTGGGGCATCCTGGAACATATCGTAAAGGCTGGAACGAGAGGAACGCCGTAACTCCAACACGTCGCGGAAGCCCCTGGTGGAAACCAGCAGGGCCTTGGCGCCCTTGCCTTCCAAAATGGCGTTTGTGACGACCGTCGTGGCATGAGACAGGAGGGAGACATCATTCGCAGCGATATCGTGTTCCGAGAGGGCGATGGATAGGCCCTCGATCACCCCTTCGCCGAAGTCGCGCGGCGTGGTGGGCACCTTGGCGATCCCGATCCGGCCGGAAACCTCGTCAACCAGCGCAACGTCGGTGAAGGTACCGCCGATATCCACGCCCACACGCCAACTCATGCGACTGTCTCCTTACGAAACCTTCCGGAGACACTAGCCGTTGGTGGCACCGGCGGCAACGTTGGGGACGAAGGACGTCTGGGCGAAATGTTCCTGGTCGGCTTTGGAGAACCTCAGGCCGGCCTGTTTGATGGCATCATCGCGAACTCGCTCCAGTGGCACGAAGTAACGGTCATCGGCCGCAACAAAGGCGTCGTTGCTAATGGCGTTGTAGCAGATGATCAAAGTCCAGCGTCGATTGTCGGAAAGGTTCTTGTCCGAACGGTGCAGGGTATTGCAATGAAAGACCAGCACATCGCCCGGCTCCAATTCCGGATAGACCACTTCATGGGCCGCAAGGATGTGCTTCATACGGTCGGGATCGGCCTCGTTTTGTTTTTCCGTCAACGGCACGTGATCGATGCGCCCCAGCTTGTGGGAGCCCCTGATCACCTGTAGGCAACCGTTCTCCCTATTGGAATGATCGAGGGCGATCATGCAGCTCAACATGTCCGGGCGCAGGCAGCCATTGTAGTACCAATAGCCATAGTCCTGATGCCATTCCCAGGCGCCGCCCTCACGGGGGTCTTTCGCCGTCAACTTCGATTGGAAATGATAGACTTCTTCGCCGATCAGCGTGGTAGCCATGTCCACCATGCGGTCACAGCGGGCGGCAAGGCCATAGACGCTGTCGCCGGCCCGGTTCCAAAGGCTGATGCGGGTGCCGAAGCCTTCCTGGTCCGGCCGGATCAGGGAACTATCCGCGACGGCGGGGTCCTCCTCCATGGCACGGCGCAAAAGGTCCATCTCTTCGTCATCGAACAGCTTTCTCAGGACGACAAAGCCGTCGCGTTCATACTGTTCGATTTCAGCCTGAGACAACGTGTAAGACATTGTTGGTCCGTCCTTTGCTAATGGCAAAACGGGTATAGAAGATTAGCCAATTCAGTTGCCAAATAGCCACAGAAATTGAAGTCGAAAGGCAGCAATTTGCATCTATCCAGCCCGGAAAAATTCTGCCACTGTCCGCTCGTGAACACCGTTCCGCTGGGTGCGAATTTGCAGGGGAGACTGGGCCATGACTGCATCTGGACAGAGCAAGGGATTGCTGGAACGACTGGCGGAAGGGCCGGTCATTTGCGCCGAAGGCTATCTGTTCGAATTGGAGCGCCGGGGCTATCTTCAGGCCGGCGCTTTCGTGCCCGAAGCGGTGCTGGATCATCCGGAGGAAGTGCGCCAATTGCATCGTGAGTTCGTGCATGCGGGCTCGGACGTGGTCGAGGCCTTTACCTATTACGGACACAGGGAAAAGCTGCGGATCATCGGCAAGGAGGATCTGCTGGAAGATCTGAACCGGGAGGCCCTGCGCATTGCCGGCGAAGTGGCGGCGGAAAGCGGCACCCTGCTGGCCGGCAACATCTGCAACACCAACCTGTTCGAACCGGGCAACAACGAAAGCCTCGCCCAGGTCCGCGCCATGTTCGAGGAACAGGTGGCCTGGGCGGTTGAGAGGGATGCGGATCTCATCATCGGCGAGACGTTTTCTTATACCGAAGAGGCGCTGATCGCCCTGGACGTGATCAAACAGACCAAGCTGCCGTCGGTCATTACTCTGGCGTTCCACAGGGCCGATACCACCCGGGAAGGGGACACGCCGGGCGAGATGGCCCGTAAACTGGCGGACGGCGGGGCGGACGTCGTTGGTCTCAATTGCTGCCGCGGGCCTTGGACTATGCTGCCCCTATTGGAAGACATCTGCGCAAACGTGAAAGGCCATATCGCGGCCCTGCCGGTGCCCTATCGCACTCATGCAGACGAGCCGACGTTCCAGTCCCTGCGCGATCCCGGCTGTAACTGTCTGCCGGCGGAAATGCCGTTCCCCACGGCCCTCGACCCTTTTACCTGCAACCGCTATGAGATCGCGGATTTCACAAAGAAGGCGCAGGAATTGGGCGTCGATTATTTCGGGGTTTGTTGCGGCGGTGCGCCCCATCATGTGCGCGCCATCGCCGAAGCCCTGGGCCGCACGCCGGCCGCTTCCCGCTATTCACCGGATATGTCGAAACATGCCTTCTTCGGCACCGACCCCTCGCTGCAGGCCCACAATACGGACGCCTCCGGCCAGATCTAGTCGCGCATGCGTTCGCCCTTGGGGTCGAACAGGGGTTGGTCGATCAAGGTGGCGGGGCGCATCTCGCCCAGGATTTCGATCTCGAAGCCGGCGCCGGGCGCGATCATCTCCACCGGCACGAACCCCAACGCCACGCTTTTTTCGGCATAGTGGGCATAGCCGCCGGACGTGACAAAGCCAACAACCTCGCCGTCCTTCCAGATCGGTTCGTCGGCCCAGACATCGGCGTCGTCGGCTTCCACCACCAATGTAACCAGACGGCGGCCGGGGGGATTGTCCCGATCCGACAGTGCGGCCTCGCGGCCGATGAAATCGTTCTTGTTGAAGTTCACGAAACGGTCCAGCCCGGTTTCCGCCGGTGTGTAGTCGGGCTTGTATTCCCTGAGCCAGGAGCCAAAGCTCTTCTCCAGGCGCAGGGACATCATGGCCCGCATGCCGAACGGACGCAGGCCATACTCCTTTCCCGCTTCATTAAGCAGGTTGTAGAGCGCGACCTGGTCATCCCGGGCCACAAAGATTTCATAGCCCAGATCGCCGGTATAGGAGATGCGGTTGACGATGGCGCTCAATTCGCCCACCGCCATCTCTCGCACGCCGAGGAAGGGGAAACTGCCGGAAGACAGATCCT
The DNA here is from genome assembly GCA_964344935.1 of uncultured Rhodospirillaceae bacterium. GTDB lineage: Bacteria > Pseudomonadota > Alphaproteobacteria. Next base: position 464,766 of record CAYFPL010000001.1, on the reverse strand, counting down.
GGTTGGTAATGCGCCCCAAAAGGTCGCGGGCCCGGGGCCCGGCAATCTGGAAGCCGATGCGGGCATCGGAGATATTCTCGATCATCACGCCCGATGACGGTATTTGGGATAAGAACCAGCGCATGTGATAGGCCTGGGCGGCGTAGGAGCCCACGACCTGGAACAGGTTCTCCCTGATATGTGAAACGGTCAAATCGCCGATCAGCTTGCCGTTTGGGTTCAACATGGGGCTCAGGACGATGCGCCCCGGCTTGGGCATGCGGTTGGTCAGAATGCGGTTCAGCCAATCTTCGGCGCCGGGGCCGGAGACCAGGAATTTAGAGAAGTTGTGGATCTCGTTCAAGCCGACGGCGGTGCGCACGGCGCGGCATTCCTCGCCCACCACATCGAACGCGTTGGAACGGCGGAAAGATGGGATTTCGTACGGCTCTTCACCTTCAGGTGCGAAGTAGTTCACCGCCTCCATGCCATAGGCGGCGCCGAACACCGCGTTCTGGTCTTTCCAGATCTCATAGGCCGGCGTGGTGTGCAGCGGCCGGGCGGCTGGCAGTTCCTCGTTGGGATAGGTGATAGCAAAGCGGCGCTGATAGTTCTCCATCACCTTGGGCCGGGTATAGTCCTTGTTGGTGTAGTCGCCGAAGCGGGCCACATCCATGGCAAAGACGTCCGACGACGGCTCCCCCTCGACCATCCATTCCGCCACTGTCCGGCCGACACCGCCGCCCTGGCTGAAACCGGCCATGACGGCGCAGGCGGCCCAATAACCGGGCAGGCCGGGCATGGGGCCGACCAGGGGATTGCCGTCGGGGGCGAAAGTGAATGGGCCGTTGATCACCCGTTTGATACCGGCGGTGCCGAGACAGGGATAGCGGTGAAAGGCTTCGTTCAACGGCACCTCGATCCGGTCCAGCTTGTCGGGCAGCAGTTCGGCGCCGAAATCCCAACTGGTGCCGTCCACGGCCCAGGGTTCGCAGTCTTGTTCGTAAATGCCGATCACCAGGCCGCGGCCTTCCTGGCGGAAATAGGTTTCCCCGGCGGGGTCCATGATGTGGGGCAGTTCGCTTTCCCGTTCATAGACTTCGGCGATATCGTCCGAGACCAGATATTGATGCTCCATGGGATGCAGGGGGTGATAGACCCCAGCCATGGCGCCCACTTCCCGGGCCCAGAGGCCGGCGGCGTTGACCACGTATTCGCAATTGATGGTGCCTTGTTCGGTGACAACGTCCCAGCTGTCGTCAGGCTTTTGCACCAGTTCCAAGACCCGGTTTCGCAGAATGATCTCGGCCCCACCCTGACGCGCCGCCTTGGCATAGGCCTGTGTGGTGCCGGATGGATCGAGATGGCCGTCGAGGGGGTCGTAAAGGCCTCCGACCACGTCTTCGATATTGAGGACGGGGCAGAGCTCCTTGATCTCATCTGGGGTGACCAGCTCGGTCTCCAGGTCCATGTGCCGGTGCTTGGCCCGCTCCGCCTTGAGGAAATCCATGCGGTCAGGGTCGGTGGCGATGGTGACGCCGCCCACGTGATGCAGGCCACAGGACTGTCCAGTCAATTCTTCCAATTCCCGATAGAGGCGGATGGTATAGCCCTGCAGGGCGGCGATGTTGGGATCGGCATTGAGCGTGTGAAAGCCGCCCGCGGCATGCCAGGTGGAGCCGGATGTAAGTTCCGAGCGCTCCACCAGGACCACATCGCTCCAGCCGAATTTGGTCAGATGGTAAAGAACGCTGCAGCCAACGACGCCGCCGCCGATGACCACCACCCTGGCCTGGCTTTTCATGACATCCCGCTCCCTTGCATGACGGTGTTGACCGCGCGTTTCCATTATCCCGCAATTGCGCTAGAAGGAAACCATGTTGGTCAATGGGGCAGCTTTGGTGGCGCATCATTCCGGCGCCGTATTCTGGCCGGATGAATCACTGCTCATGGTGGCCGATCTGCATCTTGAAAAAGGCTCGTCCAGGGCGCCGAAGGGACGTTTTCTGCCGCCCTACGACACGGCGGCGACCTTGCGCCGGCTAGCCGCGGCGGTCGAAGAATTCCAGCCCAACACAGTGGCCTGCCTGGGCGACAGCTTTCATGACGGCGAGGCAGAGGGTCGCCTCAATCAGGGTGACCGCGCCGCCATTAAGGACTTAACCGCCGGGCGCGACTGGCTGTGGATCGGCGGCAACCACGACCCCCAGCCGCCGGCTGATCTGGGCGGCAGGGGTATTGGTGAGTTGGTCCGGGGGCCATTGACACTGCGGCATATGGCTGGCGGCGGGTTAGCGGGCGAAGTAGCCGGTCACCTGCACCCCAAGGCCAGCGTCCGCGTCCGCGGGAGGCGCACGACCCGGCGCTGCTTCATTACTGATGACTTATGCCTAATCCTGCCCGCGTTCGGCGCCTATGCGGGCGGTCTGGACGTTGCCGATCCTGCCTTCGGGGCACTGTTTCCGGGGCCGTTCAAAGTCTATCTGCTGGGGCGGGATCAAGTTCATGCCTTCCCCTCCCGCCGGCTGGCCGAGCGAGTGGAGGACGGCGATATCATCCACAGGCTAGCCGCCGAACAATCTTGATATGAGGCCGCGGCGCCTGACCGGCTCGGGTATTGGTTTTTCGTCCCGCTGTTCCAATTGCTGAGAGAGGCGCATGACTTTGCGTTCCAGCGGCGCCAGGCTGAGTGCGGCGCGTTCTGCCTTGGCTTCCGCTTCCCGCATGCGCTCCTGGATGGGGCCGACGTCTTCGCCAATTTCCAGGCCCGCCAACTTAGCCTCGACGCTTTCCTCCAACTGACGGACGGTCTCGTATACCGGCGCCATGGTCTGCTCCATCTCAGCCCGGTCAACGCCGCCGCCGCCGGCGCCAACACCTTGTGTCTGGATCCGTTCGCCCAAGGCCTGGATTTTGGCATCCACCGCTTCTTCCAATTGGCGGACGCTGTCGATCATAGGCGCCATGGTCTGTTCGATCTCTTCTTTGTCGAGGCCGCCGGCTTGCTCGGATTTCTCACTGTGTTGCTCCAGCTTTTCGCTCAGAGCCTCGATCCGCGCCTCGACCTTTTCTTCCATTTGCCTGACGCTATCGAACATAGGGGCCAGGGTTTCTTTCATCTCTTCCCGGTCGAATTCCGCGTGGTCGCCTGAGCGTTCGCTCTGCCGCTGCAGACGATCGCTCAAGGCATTGATCTTGGCTTCCACGCTTTCTTCGAAACGGCGGACAGAGTTGACCACCGGGGCCATGGTCTCTTTCATCTCGCCCCGATCGATGCTGGCGCTGCGGCTGGAGCGCTCGACCTGTTTGGAGATTTCCTGAAACTTGGCTTGCACATTCTCTTCAAGGCGCCGGACGCTCTTGAACATGGGCGCAATGGTTTCCTGCATCTCTTCCTTGTCGATGCCGGATTTCTCTGCCGCCTTTTCGTTTTGCTTCTGGATGTGTTTGCCCAGCGCCTCGATGGCCTGGGCCAACTCGGCCAGGGGGAGGGCTGGCAATTGATTGCTGACAGGCGTGTCTGCGGTACCCTGCACCGATTGCTTTGCGGCATCCATAATGGCACGGTTAAGCCATTCACCAATGGTTACGCCAGCACGCCGGGCCGCAACCTTGGCGGCCACGCGGCATTCCGGTCGTACGCCCTTCACACTCCAAGGAGATTGCTGGGCCATGCGAATCGGACCTTCCCCACGCCCAAATCCGGGCACTACCTTACATAAATAACCGCAAATCAGAGCCGTGGCAAGTGGCAGTGGGTTAAGTGATTATTACATTAATATTAACGGTTTATGAAGAATTATTAGAGTAGTGCATTCGGTCATACTTTATAGAAGAGAATCTAAATTTCAATTAATTCCAGAGTTGTATTTATGATTCGTTCGGGGGTGATTCGCAACAAATCCTCAAGCGGTTTTGCGTAAGAAATCGGTGCGCGGGGTGCGCCCAGGCGTCGAATTGGCGCAATCAGGACGTGCGCCATTTCTTCAGCAACGGTCGCCGCGATCTCCGCGCCGAAGCCGCCCACTTGCACCGCTTCATGAACAACCAGCAACCGTTTGGTCTTCGCGACCGAGGTAAACACCAATTCCTGGTCCCAGGGCCATAGGGTTCTTAGGTCAATGACCTCGATGCCAATGCCTTGTTGTCTCCCCAATTCCGCCGCCTGTTCCGCGACCCCGACCATCTTCGACCAGGTCACCAGGGTCAGATCGTCGCCGGCGACGGCTATTCGCGCCTTGCCCAGTTCCACCAGATGTCCATCGCCGTCCGGGACGTCGCCTTCCAGGGCCCAATTATCCTTGTGCTCGATATAGATCACCGGGTCATCGCAGCGAATGGCAGCCTTCAGCAATCCCTTGTTGTCAGCGGGTGTATAGGGCGCCGCCACTACGAGTCCCGGGATATGGGTGTACCAGGCCTCCAACGATTGCGAATGCTGCGCGGCGGAGGAGCGCCACATGCCGCTGGGCTGGCGGATGACCATGGGCACGCGGGCCTGTCCGCCGAACATGAAGCGGGCCTTGGCCGCCTGGTTGACCATTTCATCCACGGCACAAAGGGCGAAGTCGGCGAAACGCATCTCCACGACCGGGCGTGTGCCGACCAGTGCCGCGCCCACCGCCGCACCGACGATAGTAGCCTCCGAGATCGGGGTATCTGCGATGCGGTCGGGGCCAAACTCCTCCACCAGGCCTTTGTATTGGCCGAAAACGCCGCCCCGGCCCAGATCTTCGCCCAGGGCCCAGACACTCTCGTCCCGGCGCATCTCTTCCGCCACCGCCTGGCAGCCAGCTTCTTGATAGGTAAGGATGCTCATGACCGCGCCTCCCAAACGGGGGCGCCAATGTCCTGGATATCCGCAAACGCCTCGGTCAATTCCGGGTGACCGGCGGCATCCGCCGCCTCTCTAACCCGCCGCATCTCGCCTTCCGCGGCGCTATCGATGGCTGCAAGTTCGTTGTCCGCGAGGCCAAGGGCTCTTAGTTCCGCAGCGGTCCGCGCGAGCGGGTCATGTGCCCATTGTGCATCGGCAAAATCCTTGTCCCGATAGAGGGCCGGATCGACCGAGGTGTGCCCCTTTAAGCGGTAGGTGCGGGCACAAAGAAACATCGGGCCGCCGCCGCCGCGGATACGCGGTACCAGGTCGCCCACCAGGCCGTCGACGGCGATCACGTCGTTGCCATCCACTTCGAAGGCTTCCATCCCTAGGCTTTCCGCACGGGCGCCGGGGCCGGGGCCGGCAGTCACCGCGTCAGAATGTGTGGTGGAGGCGAAGCCGTTCTGTTCGCAGACAAAAAGCACCGGCAGCTTGAAGATTGAGGCCCAGTTTAATCCTTCCAAAAATGGCCCCCGATTGATGGCGCCGTCGCCGAAGAAGCAGGCCACGACCCGGTCCGCGCCCATCACCTTGGCGCCATGGGCAGCACCGACCGCAATCGGAATGCCGGCGGCGACGACGCCGTTGGCCCCCAGCATGCCAACGTTGAAATCCGCGATATGCATAGAGCCGCCCTTGCCGCCGCAGGTGCCGCCCGTCTTGCCGAATAGTTCCAACATCATGGCGCCCGGGTCCGTGCCCTTGGCGATGCAATGTCCGTGGCCGCGATGGGTGGTGGTGATTTGATCGTCCTGGCGCAAGTTGGCGCAGACGCCGGCGGCCACCGCCTCCTGACCGATGGAAAGATGCACGGCACCGCCGACCTGGCCGGATAGAGATGCCGCTTCCGCTGCTTCTTCGAAGGCGCGAATGCGGCGCATGGTGCGATAGAGGTCGACCAGGCGGTCACGGTCGATATTATGGCTGTTGTCGTTGGACACGATAAATCTCCGGCTGAAAACTCCGGCGCACTTGTATCGGTTTTTTTGCTTCTGTAGAAGGGCGGCATATGGATATCCAGATCGTAACGGCAGCTTCGGTCACCAAACTGGGGCCGGAGCATGAGGGACAGGTGTTGATCGCCGGCAGCCACGGCGGCGTCTACGCCGGCTATCTGGCCGCCAAGGCCGGCGCCCGGGCCATCATCCTGAACGATGCCGGCGGCGGTCTGGACGGCGCCGGTTTCGCCTCGATGACCTATTTGGACGACTTGGGCCGACCCGGCGCCACGATATCCCATGCCAGCGCCCGGATCGGTGATGGTGAAGACATGGCCCGGCGCGGGGTAATCAGCCATGTCAACCAAGCCGCCGCAGCCCTAGGCTGTGCGCCCGGTCAAACGGCGATGGCTTGCGCCGAGCTTATGCGCGCGACGCCGGCACCTTCGGGCCAGGCGCCGGCCTATGAAGAGGCGCGATTCCTGTTCTCCGCCGAAGGCGAAACACCAGCCATTTGGGGCATCGACTCCGCCTCGCTGTTGCGGCCGGAAGATGCGGGCCAGGTGGTGTTGACGGCATCCCACGGCGCTCTGTTGGGCGGGGAAGCTGCTTCCGCTATCAAGTATGACGTTCTGGCATGCGCCTTTAACGACGCCGGTGTTGGCATCGACAGCATTGGTATCAGCCGGCTGCCGGCCCTGGATCAGCGCAGGATTGCCGCCGTGACCGTAGACTGCCGGACGGCGCGCATAGGTGATGCCCGCTCCATGTGGGAAACGGGTATCATTTCCCACTTCAATGAGACTGCCGGGGCTTTGGGTGTGGCCGCCGGCGACAACCTGCAATCATTCGCTGAAACTGCCCGTCGGGGAGAAAGCTAGATCATGTCGGAACAGAACTTGAGCAATCGGCCGCCGCGTACCATGTCGGGCGGCCGCGCCCTGGCGGAAATGCTGAAACTGCACGATGCCGCGCCCATGTTCGGCATGGGCGGCTTTCAATTGCTGCCATTTTACGACGCAGTTTCCGATGCCGGTCTGATTCACACTCTGATCAACGACGAGCGCTGTGGTGCGTTCGCCGCCGATGCTTTTGCCAGGGTTTCAGGCCGGCCGGGAGTTTGTGACGCAACCCTTGGTCCTGGGGCGACGAACCTGGCAACCGGACTTGTGGAAAGCTTGAATGCGGGCGTTCCTATGGTTGCCATTACGGGTGATTCAAACCGCGAGCATTCGTGGAAAAATATGACCCAGGAATCCAAGCAGCTCGATATCCTGGCCCCGGCGGTCAAGGAAGTCATTCGCGTTGAGGTCATCCAGCGCCTGCCTGAACTGGTGCGCCGGGCCTATGGCGTTGCAACCTCGGGGAGGGCAGGACCCGTCCTATTGGACGTGCCCGAAGACATCGCCCACGGTGAATACGACTTCCCCGAAGATGATCTGCATGCCGATATTGCAGCCCTGTCCGTACCCGCCTACCGCAATCGACCCGCCAGGGACGATCTGGCGCGGGCGGCGGCATTGCTGGCCAAGGCGCAGCGCCCGATTATTCTGGCCGGCGGCGGCGTGCATCTTTCGGGCGCACAGGCGGCTTTGACCGAGTTCGCCGAAACTTTCAACATTCCTGTCGCCCATACCCTCAGCGGCAAGGGCGCCATTCCTTGTACCCATGCTCTTTGCCTTGGCCTATTTGGCCGCTATTCCCGTATTGCGAACGACATATTGGAAAGCGCCGATTGCATTCTTGTGGTTGGCTGCAAGATGGGTGAGATCGCCACCAAGCGTTACACCCTGCCACCCCGCCATATTCCGCTGATCCATCTGGAGATCATGGCCGAGGAGATCGGCCGCTGCGTGCCGGCTGAAGTGCCGCTGTGGGGGGATGCCAAGGCAGGGATCGAGGACTTGGCCGCCGAAATGGCGGACAGCGCCGCCAGTCAGCATACCGCCCGCGGTGAATACGCGGCCGAGATCACCACCCGCATGACCAATTGGCGGATGGAGGTACAGGAACGGCTGACCTCCGCCGAGCAGCCGGTCAACATGGCGCGTATGTGCCACGAACTGAACAACACATTGCCAGAGGACGGGATCCTGGTCGCTGATGGCGGCTTCGCGGCCCATTGGACGGGACTGCTGTGCGAAACCAAGGCGGCCGGCCGCAATTACATCGCCAATCGGGGCTTCGCCTCCATCGGTTATGGTCTGCCCGGCGGCATGGGCGCGCAATTGGCGGCGGGTGATCGACCGGTGGTCAGTGTCACTGGCGACGGCGGCTTCAACATGATGATTGGCGAATTGGATACGGCAACTCGGCTGAATTGCGGACTAACCATCCTGGTGGTCAACAATGCCGCTTCCGGTTACGTCAAGGCGCTGCAGCAGGCCCAGTTCGGCGGTCGCTTCCAATCTTCAGATCTCAGCGAGACCAACTATGCCGATGTCGCAGAGAACTTTGGCTGCCAAGGCATCCGGGTCGAAGATCCCGACGACCTCGCCGGTGCTATCGCTACCGGCATGGCCGAAACGGGTCGACCGACGGTAATCGACGTGGTCGTCACCCGCGATCCCAAGAAAATGTTGCCTGGTGTCGATAACCGCACCGCACCGATCCGCAAGGGTGATCGCATCGCCTGACGGCTCGCGCGGTTGGGCGCGCTTCAACTGCGTGGCAAGAAGATACTCACTGTGGTTCCTACACCGGGTCGGCTCTCCATCCGGACATGGCCGCCGGACTGTTTTACGAAGCCATAGATCATGCTCAGGCCCAGACCGCTGCCCTTGCCCACTTCCTTGGTTGTAAAGAAGGGATCGAACGCCTGCGCCACGACCTCCGGTGACATGCCCTTGCCAGTGTCGGTGATTGCCAATGACACATACTCACCGGGCGTCAGATCTTCCCTGTCGGTTGCTTCGTCTTCCGAGACGGTCGTGTTTGCGGTTCTGATAATGAGCCGCCCGCCCCTAGGCATGGCGTCCCGTGCATTGATGCAAAGGTTAAGTATGGTGCTTTCCAATTGCCCCGGATCGGCCATGCACAGCCAGGGATCTCGCGTCAAATACAGTTCAATCGCAATGTCCTCGCCCAAGGTACGGACCAACAAATCGTGCATGCCCTCCACCAATTGATTGGCGTCAAAGGGGTCGGGCTGCAGCGGCTGGCGGCGCGAGAATGCCAATAGCCGCTGGGTCAAATCGGCGCCCCGACGGGTCGCGTCCAATGCACTGGTGGCAAGATCCGAGATCCGGCTACGCGGTTCCGCCGCTTCCAGCAGCAGTTCCAAGTTTCCAAGGGTGATGGCCAACAAATTGTTGAAATCATGGGCGATGCCACCGGTCAGTTGCCCGACCGCTTCCATCTTCTGCGCCTGGATGAGCTGTTCCTCGCGAAGTTTCGTTTCCGTGATGTCAAGCCGGATGCCGACGATTATTCCATTGGGCAGGCGCTTGTTGGTTACCTGCAGCCATCTCCCGGCAACCAGTTGCTGTTCAAACATGTTGGGCGGCGGGTTCAAGAAATTATTGACCCTTTGGGCGATATAGGCCTCTTCCTCGCCGGGCGCCACATCGACCAGGCCATGTTCAACGTTGTAGCGGATGTGTTCCGAGATATGGGCGCCTGGTTTCATGGTGTCGCCATGCTCGGGGAACCATTCCCTTTGCGTTTCGTTGGTCACGATCAACCGTCCGTTCTGATCCCACAAGTGGATGGCCAAGGGAAGGGTATCAAGGGCGGCGACAAGCTGGAGGGAGCTTTGCTCGGCCAACTTCTGTTGCGTGATATCGCTGCCCGTGCCGCGGTAGCCGGCGAATGTGCCTTCGGCATCGAATATCGGTGTGCCGCTGATGCGTGCGTGGCGCGTCGAGCCGTCGCGGACTTGGAAAGCAAACTCAAAATTGCGGAAAGGTTTCCCGGCTTTGAGGGTTGCGAAATGTTCGTTCCACTTCCCCTCTTCCTCTACCAAGGCGCCTGGATCAACGTACTGCGTTCGGGTGGTGCCGATCTTATCCTCGGGCTGGAAACCCGTCAGTTCGTAATACCGTTCCGAATGGAAGGTAAACGTCAGATCTGGCCCCATTTCCCAGAACCAGTCGGACGCGGCGTTCGCAAAATCTCGAAAGCGTTCCTCGCTGGCGCGTAAGGCATCCTCGCTTTGCCTTCGGGCCGTGACTTCCATTGACGTTGACAGCACAAACTCGACCTTACCGTCGGAATCCAGCAAAGGCTGAATGTTGGTAAGGAACCAGCGGCCCGGCGCACGCGCAGCCTCTCGCTCCAAGTTCAGGATGGGTTCGCCGTTACTCAGAACCTGGCTCACAAGATCATCGATGCCCGTGCTTTCGACTTCCCCCACCGCTTCCGAAAGGGTCTTGCCGATCAGGTCCTCCACCGCCACACCCAATATGTCCGCGACGTGTTGACTGACGAAAACATAGCGGCCGTCCCTGCCACGCAGTGAAACAGAGCCCGGCCAGTTTTCGATGGTGGATTGCAGCAGCCTATTTCTTTCGGCCAAGGAAATTTCGACCTGCTTGGCCTCGGTGACATCTTGAGCAATGCCAAATACGGAAACGAATTCGCCATCGGCGTCGAATTCGGGATGACCTTCACCGCTGATCACCCGCACCGCGCCATCCGGCCTGATGATGCGGTATTCCAGGTGATAAGCGCTCTCGTCATTTGGGGTATCTTGGCGTAACCGGTTCATTTGCTCCATATCGTCCGGGTGCGTCAGCCCGACGAGGCTCTCAGGCGTTGGCGTGAAGCTCTCGGGATCGACACCGAAAATACGGTACAATTCGTCGGACCATTGGATTTCACCGGTCCCGATCACGACGCGCCAATGGCCGATGCGGCCGACCCGCTGGGCCTCGGCCAGGCTGCGTTGGCTGTCGAGCAACGCCCGTTCCCGCTGTTTGAGAACGGAGACGTCGGTCACGAGGACGAAGACGCCGAGGACCGATCCGTCTTCGGCGATATCGGGCACGTTCGTGACTTGCACGTCTCGGCGCTCGTCGATGTTGTTCCCGCGTTCCGCCTCGTATGTCACCTTTTCGCCGCTCAACGCCGCTTCCAGGTGACCCCGGGTGCCTTCGGCAATCGCCGCGCCCAGAACTTCAGCGGGGCTACGGCCAATGAAATCAGAGGGCTTTAGCCCGAACCAGTTTGCATACGTGTTGTTGACGAATTGGTAGCGATAGTTCGTATCTAGATACAGAAGGCCGCCGTCCACATTTGCAGCCAGCGTCTGAAACCTTTGTTCACGCTCGTCCAATTCGGCCGTGCGTTCCCTGATGCGCTGTTCTAATTCGTTGCTCGCCGCAGCAAGTTCGCGACGATTACGCATTTGAATGGTGACCAACGCCGCGCTGGCCCAAATGACCAGGAATGCGAGAACACGGTTGGATAGAACCATCCAATGTACGCCAGCGGGCTCTGATACGAGATAGCCAAGCAAATTCAGCACACTGCCCGCGATGGCCAGCAACACGACGTCCCTTTCACGTTCGGCCCAGAATCCGAGCATGACAAGCACGACGTAGAGGACGCCGGCGGCGACACCTAGCGGTAATGACAGATCGATCGCAAAAATGCCGAGCGCCAGAATTCCGGCGAAGGTAACTTTCTGAATATACGACCGGTACTTCATCATCCTCTCGAAATCAAAACGCTACCACCGGCACATGCAGAAATTTTGCGCCCTGAACCATAGACAAAAAAGGTCTCCGGCGCCTTAACCCACAGATGGTCATTTGCGGCCAATTGTCGAGGTGGCCGCTATATCTGGTTACGAATCCTTCAAGCGTGCGAGGACCTTTTCGTCCTGCAATTCACGCAAGGCGTCCTTGGCTATCCAACGGGCCGCCGATGTTTTTCGGTCCATAATTCGCTTGGATGCTGCGATAGCTTCACGATTCAGGGCGCGATTACGCTTGCCGATCTGTCGGAGAGCCCAGTTAACGGCTTTCTTGACGAAGTTACGGTCGTCGTCGCTGTAGGCTTCGACCAACGCCAGCAGGCCGATAAAGCGTCTATCGGGCTCCTTCTTTTCATGCACGGCAAGGGTGGCGATCAGTGCAAAAGCGGCTCTTCGGACAAATTCCTCTTCCCGCGGCGCCCACATCGCAATCTTGTCCCAGGCTTGGGGCAGCCGGCGAAAGAGGTTGATGCAGCATTGATCGCAAACATCCCAGGAATTGAAAGCGCCGACCCATTCATCCATCAATTTGTCATCGACAAGGCCGGGGTCCGCTAGCATCGGGGCTAGGATGCGGGCGTCGTGAACGCCGCTGTCCCAAAGTGCCAGCGCCAACTCATGGTTACGTCCCAAATCCTTGGCCAAGGCCCGGATTTCCGGCATCTTCATCCCCAGGCGATTGTCCGTGTTAATGCCATAGCGTGCCATGCCTTCCAGGCGCGCAGGGTCGCCGGTCTCCTTCATGTGCGCCAGTACCGAGGCCACGGTTTCTGCCATAGGCCGCTGGCCCGCCTAGCCGGCGGCGACGGTTTCCTCGGTAAACGTTAATTCAAGTTTGAGGCCGTCAGGGCTTTGCAAGAACAACTGGGTCAGATTCCATTTCGGCACCACCCGTTCCATGTATTCAATACCTGCGGCATCCAATCGCGCCTTGAGTTCACCATATCCCGTGCAGCGAAAGGCCACATGATCCACCCGGCCGGTGCCGTCGGGGACCTCATCACGCTCGACCAAATGCAGCACCGGTTGGTCGCCCGCATAGACCCAGGCGCCCGGGAACTTGAAAGGCGGCCGGTCACCGATCCGCAGGCCGAGGACATCTACATAGAATTTTGCCGAGGCCGCTGCGTCCGTGGTGACGACATTGTAGTGATCGATGTATTCCAACGGCATGCCACACTCTCCCGCACGATAGATGCATCGCCAGTATGACCATTGTGACGAAGCTGGGCAATGGATCACGAAACTGCCATCATGCCGTTCCAGGATTTCGTGGGAATCGAACGGTACACTGGGCCGTCGCGTAGAGGAGGAGGCGAATTCATGAGCGCCGAAGAAGCGCCGCAGAAACCTTTGTTGTTTCAATCGATTACGATTCAATCGGTTACCGCCCGTAACCGTATCGTCGTACCGCCCTTGTGCCAGTATTCTGCCACCGACGGCCTCGCAAACGATTGGCATCTTGTGCATCTGGGATCGTACGCGCGCGGCGGCGCGGGCACGGTTTTCGTCGAGGCGACAGGGGTTGAGGCGCGGGGACGGATTACCCACGGCTGTCTCGGCATCTGGACCGACGCGCAGGCGAAAGCGTTGGTGCCGTTGGTGGAGATCATCCGCCAGCACGGCGGGGTGCCGGGCATCCAGATCGCCCATGCGGGGCGCAAGGCGGCGACGCAGCGGCCTTGGAACGGAATGGGCGCTTTGACGGAGCAAGATATCGCGCAGGGTGATACGCCCTGGGAGGTGGTCGGACCATCGGCCCTGCCGGCGGACGAGGGCTGGCTGGTGCCCCGCGAACTGACGGCGGAGGAGATCGGCGATATTGTCGCTGCATTCGGCGAGGCCGCGGCGCGGGCGGATCAGGTGGGCTTTGATTGCCTGGAGATCCACGGCGCCCACGGCTATCTCATCCAATCCTTCCTCTCACCCCTCTCCAACAAGCGGACGGATGCCTATGGTGGCGACCTGGCGGGACGCATGCGCCTGGCCCTGGAAGTCACGGCCGAGGTGCGCGGCCGCTGGCCGAGACACAAGCCGTTGTTTTTCCGGATTTCCTCGGTGGATGGTTCGGAAGATGGTTGGCAATTGGAAGATTCCATCGCACTTGCGCGAGAATTGAAGGCCCTGGGCGTCGATTGCGTGGATTGTTCCTCGGGCGGTAATGCCGCTTCGGCGACGGTCAATCTGGTGCCGAGGGGCCTCGGATTTCAGGTTCCTTACGCTGCGGCCATCAAGAACGAGGTCGGCATGATGAGCATGGCCGTCGGCCTGATCCTGGATGGACCCCAGGCCGAGGCGATCCTAGAAGCCGGCGATGCGGACCTCATCGCCGTGGGGCGAGAGATCATGTACAATCCATTCTGGCCGGTACAGGCGGCTCAGGACCTGGGTGCCGATCCCGGCTTCGAAATGTGGCCGAACCAATACGGCTGGTGGCTGGAGAAGCGGGAACGCACATTCAGGCGCATGGGCTTCGAGAGGAAGAAATGAACGAAACGGTGATGAACCAGACTGTCCGGGTGTTCTGGCAGCCTGGGTGAAGCAGCTGTCTCCGCCTTAAGGAGCATTTGACGGCCCGTGCGGTCGACTACCAATCCATAAACGTAGCTGCCGATGCCGATGGCCTGGCGCAACTCCAGGCCCTGGGTGCCCGCACCGTGCCGGTGGTGGCAAAGGGCAATGAATTCGTCATGGGTCTTTCTTTGCGGGATGTGGGCGAATTCCTCGGCTTGGACAACCAGGGGCCCGGCATGCTGCCGCCTGGGGAACTGGTGCGAAGGCTCGATCTGGTTCTTTCAGCCGCACAACGCTACCTGCACCAATTGACCGACGATCAGATGCAGGCGCAATTGCCGGGCCGACCGCGGAGCTACCGGGATCTCACCTACCATCTATTCCAGATAAGCCGCGCCTTCCTTGGCGTGGCGGCGGGCGAGACCCTGACTTACGAAAAACTGGGCGAAACACCACCCGATCATCTCGCCACTTTCGCTGATATCGCCAATGACGGCGAAGCCGCGCGGCAGGCACTTCTGTCCTGGTGGAGCGGGGGTGGTTCGGAAATGGATTTCGCTACCACGGTATCCACTTACTACGGCCCGCAATCTTTGCACGAGACACTGGAGCGCACCACATGGCACACGGCCCAGCATGTGCGCCAGTTGATCTATATCCTGGAAGGCCAGGGCATCGCCCCCGATGGCCCCATCGGCGAAGAGGTGCTATCGGGGCTGCCGCTGCCCGAAGGTGTCTGGGACGGATAACTGGCCGTCACGCTGCCCGCACGGCCTTCGCAATCTCGCTCCATTTGCCCATGTTGTCGGGATTTTCGCGGATGTTATCTTCGGCGTGATACATCACCAGCCGTGCCGCCTTGCCCTTGTAGCGTTCGATCAATCTGTCGGCCATGTCGTCCCAGCGGGCGGGCAAGGCGAACTGGTTCAGAATTTCATCATCGATCAGGGCTACGAGGGCCTCGGTGTCGCCCGACCGTAATAGTTCGCGTAATTTATCCCGCATACCGCCATAGCCCAGATCTTCGAATTGAAAGGCATAATTGGGTGTGGCGCCGTAAAAGCCAATCTGGGTCTTGGCCTTTAGAGTGGCGCTGGCCTGCTCTTCGGGACTATCGCCGGGAATGGCCATGACTGGGACGATCAGGTCGATCTCACCGGCGTCGCGTTCCGCCCTCGCCGCGCCTTTCGCCAGGTTCGGAAGCAGATGGTTCTCGATGTAGTGCATGGAATGCATGGGATGGACATGGATGCCGTCCGCCAGTTCACCGGCGACTTTGGTCATGTATGGCCCCACCGCGGAAATATCGATCTTCACGTCTTCAAAGTCATGCCGGCCGGGCGACCATTGCTCCGGCAACAGGCTGAGATTGTAGTAGGGTCCCTCGTGCTGCAGTGGCCCCTCGCGGCGGAATGCCTTGAGGCAGGCGCGCACAGCTTGCAGGTAATCCTTCATCTGGGGTGCTGGCCGGTCGAACAGCGAGGCATAGCGCCGAGTGATATGTGCCTTGACTTGGCTGCCCAGGCCAAGACGGAAACGGCCTTTGGTATTGCGGGCCAGTTCCCAGGCGATCTGCGCGGACATCATGGGACTGCGGGGAAAAGCGACGGCGATGCCGGTGGAGAAATGTAGTTTCGGCGCCGCCATGGCGGCAGCGGCGATCGTCATCCACGGTACCTGGCTGCCTTCGGTCATTAGCATTCCAGAAAATCCGGCATCTTCCAGGCGCCGGGCCAGGTCGGCGGCGTCGGCCCAGGTGGAAGCGCGGGCCATCAGATCGAACTCCATGTCGTTCCTCCTCGTTACGGACTTATCGCCAGGGTTCTAGCATGGAACTTCGTTATGTAGAGCCGAAGTGATCTTATTTCGATGTCATATGGGCCGCAGGTCGAAGACGAAAGTGCCGACCTATGGGTCGATGCCCAACCATGCGATTGCGTCCTCCACGCGGCGGAACACGTTGAAGTCCCGCTGGTAACTTTCGTCATAAGCATGGAACATGCGGATCAGGCCAAAAATGTGATCGCCGCTGGCCACAACGGCCCGGCGTGTGCCCTTGCCGAAGGGCGTTTCGCGCACCAAAGTTCGCATTTCTTCACCGGTCAATGTCACGGTGGTGATTTCGCGAAGATCAAGAAGCAGAAATTTGACCTTGTCGAACTCTGGCTCGGCACGGACAAGGACATTGCCTTCTCTAATTACGTCCAAACTCAACTCGCCGGTTACGCGGGCAGACACAAACTCCCTTTCGACGTCGAGTTGATAATGATAGGGCATCCCCGTTCTTCCGGCCGTTGCGTCATAGTGATCAAACTATTTCCCATATTAGGCAAGTCAATTGAATATCACCAAAAAATAATATATTGCAACAAAATGGGGCACACTCATAAGTGTGCCCCACATTTAGGTTTTGTACTTAGATTGAAGCTAAGCGTTAGGCTGATCGCCTTCGTTGTTGCCCGCAGGCGGTGTCTTCGGCCCTTTGCGTCGTTCGTCCATGAATTGGTCGAATTCAGCCTTGTCCTTGGCATGGCGCAGGCGTTCGAGGAAACTTTCAAACTCGATCTGCTCGTCCTCCAGCCGCTTTAAAGTCTCTTCGCGATATTCGTCGAAGGCGGAATTGCCGCTCGAAGTTTCATGGTAGCGGCCGCCGCCGCCGTGATGGCGTTCATGCCGATTGTACCAACGGCCCACTCGAGCCCGTTTCCAACATCCCATGCGTCCACTCCATATCAGATAAGCCAAGATGGCCAGCCCCGCCGGCCAGAAAATAACAAAGCTGAGGACCATGACAGCAATCCAGGCCCCCTTGCCGTGTTCGTCCAATTTTCGCGTCAGTTCCATCTGATCCTCATGTAAATGTTATTTACATTAACAAAGGTGGTGCGCATCGGCGCCGTTGTCAAGGCCGCCAATTTCGATTTCCGAGATTATTTTTGATTGAAGCCGAGTCCGTCCAGGTAGATCAGCATATTGGCTTCCAAAAGCTGTTCGGGCGTCATGGGGATATTGCGCCTGGCACTGTCTCCGCGGCCAAAAAGCGAGGCGATGCCGTGGGCCATGGCCCAAACGTGCAGGCTCATCATCAGCGCCGGCGGCCGTTGTCCGGCGGGCAGGTCGGCGATCAAGGTTTCGCAGGCCTGGCGCAGAATGCCGAAGGCGCGCTCGGTGGCGACGGTGAGTTCACGACTGGTATCGGGGGGCAGGCGCGCCTCGAACATGGCCGCGAAATAGGCCGGCTCGTTGCGCGCAAAAGCCAGATATGCCTGACCAACAGCCTTGAATGCTTCCAGAGGCTCCGGCCGGCCCTCATTCCAAGCTGCCGAAAGGGCATCGGCGAATTTGTCAAAGCCGCGTCGGGCGATGTCCGCCATTAGGGCGTCGCGGTCCCGGAAATGCCGGTAGGGAGCGGCGGGGCTGACGCCGACCGCCCGGGTCACCTCGGCAAAGCTGAAGCCTGCTGGTCCGAACTGCGCGATCAGGTCAAGCGCGGCCTGTACCAAGGCCTCGCTCAGATTGCCGTGATGATAGCCGCGGCGGCCCCGGCCGCCTTTCGATTTGCTCATGTAAAGGGCTTTTACATGATTATGGGGGCGAACGCACCTCTCCAGAATCAGGTGATGCGCACCGGCAGATGCTTGATGCCGCGGATGAAGTTGGAATAAATCCGTTCGGGCTCGCCCGTGATCTCGAACTGCATATCCCGCTTCAATATCTCCTCCCAGAGGATTTGCAATTGCAGTTCGGCCAGGCGGTCGCCAACGCATCGATGGATGCCGGCACCGAAGGCGAGATGCCGGCGGGCCTTTTCACGATCAATCTTGAAGGCCCTGGGATCGTCGATGAATTCCTCGTCCCAATTGCCCGAGACGTACCACATGACGACCCTGTCGCCCTTTTTGATTTGTTTGCCCTCGAATTCGGCGTCCCGCAACGCCGTGCGGCGCATATGAATGATGGCAGATTGATAGCGGATAATCTCCGGCACCATGGTCTTTATCAGGCCGTGGTCGGCACGTAGGGCGGCGAACTGGTCGGGGTTGTCACACAAGGCCATGAGACCACCGGACATGGAGTTACGCGTAGTATCGTTACCGCCGACGATCAACAGAACTGAATTGGCGATCAGGTCCATGTGGCTCATATCCTTGGTGGCCTCAGCCTGGGACAGCATGGAAATGAGATCAAAGCCGCCATCCTTCTGGCCCCGCTCTTGCCAAAGGCGGGCCATGTACTGGCCCATTTCCTTGAGTACGTCCAGCCGCTCCTCGTCGGAATGTACCAGTGCGCCAGGTGCGCCATAGTCAGTCGTGGCCACGTCCGACCAATATGTCAGCAGACGTCGGTCTTCCATGGGAAAATCGAAAAGTGTCGCCAGCATCAATGTGGTCAATTCGATTGATACTTTATCAACCCAGTCGAACGTTTCGCCCCGGGGCAGAGAATCCAAAACATCCTCGGTGCGTTGGCGGATCGTCGCTTCCATGTTGCGCAGGTTCTTTGGCGCCACAATGGGTGCCACGGCCTTGCGCTGACCGGTATGGCCAGGCGGGTCCATGCCGATGAAACTGGCCATGTCCTTGCCGTTGGGATTGTCCCGTAACGTTATGCCGCCCAGGTGTGCGGCCGAAGAATAGGTTGCGTGATCCAGCTCCACCTTCATGATGTCGTCATAGCGGGTGATGGACCAGTACGCGCCATAGGGGCTGTCTGCACAATAGTGCACTGGTTCTTCCCGGCGCAGGCGCGCAAAATAGTCGTAGAATTCGTCGTTCTGGTAGAGACCAGGGTCGCTGACGTCGATCTGATCCAGGGGCAGATCGTTAACGTGGTGCCTGGCTGAAGCTTGCGTCAAGGTCATGGTACATCATCCCACTCGGTTGCGCCCTCAACCTAACGGCAGGAGACGACGGGTTTCAAGACCCTGACCTTATTCTGCAAACGTTGGCGGGTCGCTGAAATGGAACAATTCCGGTTTCAATTTCCGGTTCACGCGGATGTCTGTCAGCGAAATTGCTGTGGTGCCACCCTGGGCATCCTTGATTTTCCATTGCCGCAACAAAAGTGGCGGTTCGGTGAAGGTGATTCCGATCCAGCCTTCCTCGGGCAACTCCCGATCGACTATGCGGATGCGTAGTACGCCGACGCCTTCTTCCACCTCGACGACCTCGACCTTCTTTCGTAGATCGACTGGCTCGTCAACCAAGACGCCTAGGGGAGTTTCGTAAAGGGGAAAGCGGTTGACCTGGTTGAGTTCCTTGTCGTGTAGAACCAGCCAGATGCCGTCGGCGACGATCAGCAGGGGCGAAGGCGCGTCATATTCAAACCGCAGGCGTCCCGGCCGGCTCATATAGAGCTGGCCCTGGGTGACATTGCCTTCTGAGTCTACCTGCAGGAAACGGGCCGAAAGGGTTCTCAAACTAGTTAAGTAGGCTTCGATCCGGTCGATCACCACGTCGTGCGGCGATGGCTTCGCGCCCTGCGCGGGCGTAAGGGACAACGGCAGGGCGGCCAGCGACAGGGCGCCGGCCAGGACACGACGTCTATTCAAACTATGCGTCCTCGTCGGGATTACGGACCAAAACCTCGCGCTTGCCCACATGGTTGGCGCGGCCGACAATCCCTTCCATCTCCATGCGGTCGATCAGGTCGGCGGCCCGGTTATAACCGATCTTTAGCTGCCGTTGCAAAAACGAGGTCGAAGCCTTCTGGTGGCGCGCGACCACATCGACGGCGGCATCGAACAGAGCATTGCCGCTATCACTGCCCGCGGGCCCCGTGGCCTGTTCAAAGGCCATTTCGCTGTCTCCGTCACTGTCCTCGGTGACGGCGTCGAGATACTCCGGTCGGCCTTGCTGTTTCAGGTGCCTGACCACCGCCTCCACCTCGTCATCGCCGACGAATGGGCCATGCACCCGGCTGATGCGTCCGCCACCCGCCATATAGAGCATGTCGCCCATGCCGAGCAGTTGTTCGGCACCCTGTTCGCCCAGGATGGTACGGCTGTCCACCTTGGCCGTGACCTGAAAGCTTACCCGTGTCGGGAAATTTGCCTTGATGGTACCGGTAATGACGTCCACCGAGGGGCGTTGCGTGGCCATCATGACGTGGATACCGGCGGCGCGGGCCATCTGCGCCAAGCGTTGGACGGCGGCGTCGATCTCCTTGCCCGCCACCATCATCAGGTCGGCCATTTCGTCGACGATGACGACGATATAGGGCATCGGCTCGGTATCGAGCACCCGGTCTTCAAACACCGGCTGCCCGGTTTCCGGATCAAAACCGGTTTGGACGGTGCGTTTCAGTTCTTCGCCGCGCCGGGCGGCCTCGGCGAGGCGCTGGTTGTAGCCATCGATATTGCGTACGCCCAGATTGGCCATGGCGCGATAGCGGTTCTCCATCTCCCGGACGGCCCATTTCAACGCCATGATCGCCTTGCCAGGGTCGGTCACGACCGGGGTTAATAGATGCGGGATGTCGTCATAGACGCTCAGTTCCAGCATCTTCGGATCGATCATGATCATCCTGCAGCGTTCGGGTGGTAGGCAGTAGAGCAGGGAGAGGATCATTGTGTTGATCGCCACCGACTTGCCCGAGCCGGTGGTGCCGGCGATCAACAGATGCGGCATCTTGGCCAGATCAACCAGCACCGGGGCGCCAGAGATATCCTTGCCCAGGGCGAGCGGCAGGATCAGGTTGGATTTTTCGTAATCCGCAGTGGAGAGCAACTCCCGCAGATAGACGGTCTCCCGGTCCTTGTTCGGCAATTCAATGCCGATGGCATTGCGGCCCGGAACCACCGCAATGCGGACGCTGCGGGCGGACATGGAGCGGGCGATATCGTCCGATAGACCGACGACGCGAGAGGTCTTGGTACCTGGCGCTGGTTCCAGCTCATAGAGCGTGACCACCGGTCCCGGCCGGACGTGGACGATGCGGCCATGGACGCCATAGTCATCCAAGACTGTCTCCAGCATGCGGGCGTTCTGCTCCAGGGCGCTTTCATTGATACCGCGGCCTTGGTGGGTCTGCTCAGGCGGTGCCAGGAGATGCAGGGCCGGTAGTTGATAGTCCTCGCCCTCGGTCAAGGCCAGGCTTGGCTGCTGTTCCTTTTGGGCGCGCCGGCTCTTCCTCGGCTTCTTGGCTGGTTTCTTGACCCTGCCGGGGGTGATTGGCGCACCGACTTCGATCGGCACGACGGCGGTTTCGGTGTCCTCTTCCACTGGTTCCAGGCGCGGCTCTCGGCGGAATAGAGAGTGCGTCGCGGCGCGGCGGCCTAATCGTTCCGCCGTAGCAGCCGCGAAGCGGGCCGCGACAACGGTGCCTATGGCGCCAGCGGCACCGGCCTTGATCAGGGCCAGCCATTCAGACAGTCGTATGCCCAACAGATACAGAAGCACGATCACCGCGACGAGGCCTGCCGGGCCAAAAACCAACGGAGAGGCCTGCGTCAGGCCGACCGCTGCCAGCGGCGCGGCGGCGACCTTTAGCAACCAGTCGCCACCAAAACCGCCCAGACCGGCGGCTTGGGGCCATTGTTCCGGCGTCGTCACACTGCCGGCGAGTGCGGCCAACAGCAACAGGAACGGTAGAATTAAGGCGAGACGCAATCCGTACCAGGGCAGTCCGCGGTGCGAGGCGATGCGCCAGGCCCAACAGGCAGTGATGCCGACCACGGCGATGCTCGCCAGGCCCAGAGTTTGCAACAATAGATCCGCCGTCCAGGCACCAGGTGTGCCCAGCCAATTCTGCGGGCTGCCCGTTGCGGCGACGTTCAAAGTGGGATCTTCAGGGTTGTATGTCGCCAGCGCCAGCGCCAGGGCTGTGGCCAGGGCAAACACCGCAAGGCCGGCTATCTCCACTGCGCGGCGGCGTAGGAATTGCACCGCAGCAGGGGGAAGCAGCGCCGTTTTCTGCGGTGAACCAGTATGCTGTGACATCTCGCTTACCCCTTGGTGGTTGTCACAATTCGCTCATAACGTCTCGGCTATACGGGCCAGGGCATCTTCCATGACGGCATATTCGTCGACCATGGCAACCCGGATATAGCGATCGCCTGCATTGCCGCCCACCGCATCGTCGGCGGTCAAATAACTGCCGGGCAGGACCCGCACTGCGGCTTCGGTCCATAATTTCCGCGCTGCGGCTTCGCCGTCGCCCAC
This sequence comes from uncultured Rhodospirillaceae bacterium, assembly GCA_964344935.1. Classification (GTDB taxonomy): domain Bacteria; phylum Pseudomonadota; class Alphaproteobacteria. Next base: position 442,596 of record CAYFPL010000001.1, on the reverse strand, counting down.
GTCCAGCCACAGAAAGAAGCCGCCTGCCGGCCGGTAGAACCCAAAGCGGTTGGAGAGCATGCGCTCTGCCAGATCGAATTTCTCCCGGTAAAGCGCCCGGTTTTCCTCCACGTGAAGTTCGTCCCGCCACAGCGCCGTGGCTGCCGCCATCACGGGCAGAGGCGTCGGGCTGCCGCCATACTCGCTGAGGCGTCGGTAGAGCATCATTAAATCGCTGTCGCCGGCCACGAAACCGGAGCGCAAGCCGGCTACGTTGGACCTTTTGGAGAGAGAATGAAAAACCAGAATGCCGGTAAGGTCGCCGTCCTCGGCGCAAGCCTGCAATGTGCCGGGCGGCGGCGCACTGTCATAAATTTCCGCATAGCACTCATCGACAACCAGCGTGAAGTCGTAGCGCCTGGATAGGTCAATCAGGTTTCGCAGATAATCAAGATCAGCGATGGCGCCTTGCGGATTGCCGGGCGTGCAGAAATATACCAAAGCCGTACGCGACAGCGTGGCTTCGTCCAGGGCATGGAAATCAGGCAAGAAACTGTTCTCGGCCACGGCATCCACATAGACCGGTTCGGCGCCCGCTGCGATGGCGGCCCCGGCATAGCATTGGTAGAACGGATTTGGCATCAGAACGATCGGTTGTCGGCCAGCCTTTTCTGGCGGAACGGCGAGAAAGGCAGTACGGAACAAAGCTTCCCGCGTGCCGGCGCAGGGGGCTATGTGATCGCCTGGATCGATCATGCCGCGGGGAAGCGAATAGCGACGGTTCAGCCAATCCGCCACTGCCTGACGGAATTCCGGTGTGCCGCCGACCGGCGGGTACTTGCCATAGAGGTGGCGATTATCGTGCAGAATGTCGCCCACGAAATCAGGATAGGGGTGCTGTGGCTCGCCCAGACTGAGGAATATAGGATCCAATCCGACCGGTGGTTCGAGGGGGTCGAGCAGGCCGCGCAGCCGTTCAAAAGGATAATCGGGCAGCAGTTCAAGCCGCGGATTGACGATCTGGCGTCCCACGGCGGTGGTCTTTGAAATCACAGTCTCGGTGCCCGTAACAGCTTCTCAGCAGCAAAAACACAAGCGATTCGCAAAGTGATTCGCGAATCGAGAACATAATATAAACGTACAATAGATAATGTGGCCAGCTTTTGTTGTCTATACAAGGAGTTGCGTGATTAACTTATCGTTAAAAGACAAGATAAGCGCTTGTTTCGAATCGTTTTTCCCCTTTTGTTCTAAAATTGCCCTCAGGTGGTCATAAAGACGCAAAGGGCCCGGAGGAAATCCTCCGGGCCCTCTGTTGCTCGCATCTTATGCCCGCATCGCGAGCCGGCGTTGACGTGGATCAGGTCACGCTTTCGCCGTGCAGGGTGATGTCCAGGCCTTCGCGTTCTTCATCTTCCTCGACCCGCAGCCCCATGACAGCGCCGACGATCTTGATCAGGATGAAGGTGACGACGGCGGAATAGACCACGGTGACGCCGACGCCATAGAGTTGTAGCCCGATCTGGCCCGGGTTGCCCTCGATCAAACCCGGGGTGCCGCCCACGGCCTTGGCCGCGAACACACCGGTCAATACGGCGCCGATGATGCCGCCGATGCCGTGGACACCGAAGACGTCCAGGGCGTCGTCATAGCCCAGTTTCTGCTTCAGCCACATCACCGCGAAGAAGCAGCCCAATCCGGCCAGCAGACCCAGGACCAAGGCGCCGCCCGGCAACACAAACCCCGCGGCTGGTGTTATGGCGACCAGGCCCGCGACGGCGCCTGAAGCGATGCCCAGGACGCTAGGCTTGCCGCGGGTGAACCATTCCGCCACCATCCAGGCCAGTGCCGCCGCCGCCGTAGCGATCTGCGTTACCGCCATGGCCATGCCCGTGTTGCCATTCGAGGCCAGGACCGAACCGGCGTTGAAACCGAACCAACCGACCCATAGCAAAGACGCGCCAATGATGGTCAGCACCAGATTGTGTGGCGCCAGATTTTCCCGGCCATAGCCGATGCGCTTGCCGAGCACCAGGCACAGCACCAGTGCCGCGACGCCTGAATTGATGTGGACGACTGTGCCGCCGGCAAAGTCCAGGACGCCATCGCCGCCCAGGAACCCGCCACTGCCCCAGACCCAGTGACAGACCGGGGCATAGACCACGATCAACCAGATGCCCAGGAAGACCATGAGAGAGGAGAATTTGATCCGTTCCGCCACCGCGCCGGTGATCAATGCCGGCGTGATAATGGCGAAGGTCATCTGGAACATCATGAAGACCGATTCCGGAATGGTGCCGCTCATAGAACCAACGCCCAGACCTTTCAGGAACAACTGGCCCAGATCGCCCACGAAGGGACCTTCGCCGGAAAACGCCAGGCTGTAGCCGATCACCATCCAAATAATGGTGGCCATGCAACAAACCGCGAAGCTTTGCATGATGGTGGCCAGGACGTTCTTCTTGCGCACCATGCCGCCATAGAACAGGGCGACGCCGGGAATAGTCATCATCAGGACCAAAAGGGATGAAGTGAGCATCCAGGCGGTATCGCCTGTGTCCAGTTCATCGGCCGCTATGGCGGGGCCCGCCACGGCACAAAGGGCCGCGACCGCGGCAGCGAGGGCGCCAAACCTGATTGGGCGCCGTGAAAGATATGACATCGAATTTCTCCTGCTTGAATATCTGTTAAAGGGCGTCCGCGCCACTCTCGCCGGTGCGGATACGCACCGCCGTGGTCAGGTCCCAGACGAACAGCTTTCCGTCGCCGATCTGGCCGGTCTGCGCTGTCTTGGAAATGGTTTCCAGGACCCGGTCGGTGATGTCATCCTCCACCGCCAGTTCCAGCTTCAGCTTTGGTAGGTAATTCACTTCGTATTCGGCGCCACGGTAGATCTCCGTGTGGCCTTTTTGGCGGCCAAAGCCGCGCACTTCCGTCACAGTGATGCCCTGAACTCCCAGTTCGGTCAGGGCGTCACGAACCTCATCCAATTTGAACGGCTTGATAACCGCCATAACCATCTTCATCCGTTTGCACTCCTGCTCGCGTTGCCTGGCCATGCGAGGGGCTCGCCGGCCGCGGTCACCGTCTGTTATCCAAGAACCGTGCCGGTTTCTTCGCGATCTCATAAGTATTTGAAAAAATTGGATTATTCATTCCAAGCTAGCCGCAATGGCGCATTTGCCGACATTATTCTGCTGAAAAAATGAGCAAAATCTCATCTTTGCTCAACAATTGTGCAATTCCGTCCGGTACTTGTTATCAACAACAAAGTTGCTAATGGCATGGCCCTTGACCGCATCGGTTGCGGCAGGCAGGCTGGCGGCCATGAACGATGTTGGGGAAGGGGCGCGGCAATTGAGCGCCGATGAGCGTTTGGACTGGCTTCGCCTGATCCGAAGCGAGAATGTGGGCCCTATTATTTTCCAGCAGCTTTTGGCGCGTTATGAAACCGCTGGTGCGGCCCTGACGGCTCTGCCCGAATTGGCCCGCCGCGGCGGTAGGCGGCAAATCAAACTATGTCCGGTCGAAGCGGCGGCGGCGGAGTTGGAAGCGGCAGCCGCGATCGGCGCCCTTCCCCTGGCCAGTTGCGAGACCGCATATCCAGCCCGCCTTGCTGCTCTGCCAGACCCGCCGCCCTTAATTTATGTACGTGGCGATATTGATCGTTTGGCCCAACCCGCGGTCGCTGTCGTCGGCGCCCGCAATGCGTCTGCCTCGGCCATCCGCTACACCCAGGGTCTGGCAAGGGAACTTGGAAAGACCGGCCTGTCCGTGGTTTCGGGCCTGGCCAGGGGTATTGATACCGCGGCCCATGGCGGCTCTCTGGACAGCGGCACTCTGGCTGTCCTGGCTGGCGGCGCCGATATTGTCTATCCGCCGGAGAACCAGGATCTCTACGAGGCGATCTCCGAACGGGGCGCGGTTATCTCTGAGATGCCGCCGGGAACTAGGCCTCAAGCCCGGCATTTCCCGCGGCGCAACCGGCTTATTTCCGGCTTGGCGCTAGGCGTCGTGGTGATCGAAGCGGCGGAGAAATCAGGTTCCTTGATCACCGCGCGATTCGCTCTGGAGCAGGGCCGCGAGGTTTTCGCCGTGCCGGGCTCGCCCCTGGATCCGCGTTGCCGGGGCAGCAACAGGCTGATCAAACAGGGCGCGGTCCTGGTGCAATCGGCCGAGGACGTGATTGAAGTAATCGGCCCTATGGTTCAACAACCGGCCCTGTGGGAGGCGCCGGCGCAGGCAAAGAAAGGCGCGCCAGAGCCGCACCAGCCCTGTGTGGCGGCCGATGCCGGCTCTGAGTCCGAACGGCGGCGCGTCATTGATTTGTTGAGCAGCACGCCAATTGGTGTCGACGACCTAATTCGACTGTCCGAGTTGACACCGGCCAGCGTCATCACCATTTTGCTTGAACTTGAGCTGGCAGGTCGTTTAGACCGTCATGCTGGAAATCAGGTATCAATATCTTAACCATCTGCAGTCTGTATTGAGCACAGCTTGTCGCGTTTCGAAACCGTGCCTCTAATAAAGTGAGTTCGCGCAAAATGGATGTTGTGGTCGTCGAATCCCCGGCCAAGGCCAAGACAATAAACAAGTATCTCGGTAAAGATTACATCGTCTTGGCCAGCTATGGGCATGTGCGCGATCTGCCCTCGAAAGACGGATCTGTCCTGCCGGACGAAGATTTCGCCATGACCTATGTCGTCGATGACCAGTCCGCCAAGCGCGTGAAGGCCATCGCCGAGGCCATGAAAGACAGTGATCGTTTGATTCTGGCGACCGACCCGGACCGGGAAGGCGAAGCGATCTCGTGGCATGTCAAAAAGGCGCTGGAGGACGACTACGGCTTCAAGGACATTACGGCCGAACGCGTTGTTTTCAACGAGATCACCAAGGGCGCCGTGCTGGAAGGGATCAACAATCCCCGCGAACTGGACATGGACCTGATCAACGCCCAACAGGCCCGGCGGGCTTTGGATTATCTGGTCGGCTTCACGCTCTCGCCGGTTTTGTGGCGCAAGCTGCCCGGTGCCAAATCCGCCGGCCGGGTGCAATCGGTTGCATTGCGCCTGATCTGCGAGCGGGAAATAGAGATCGAGGCTTTCAAGCCGCGGGAATATTGGACCGTCGAGGTTGATTTCAAAACCGCCGGCGGTGCCGATTTGATCGGCCGGCTAACCCACTTGAACGGCAACAAGCTGGAACGCTTCTCCATCACCGATCAGGCCGCGGCAGAAGAGGCGAAACGAATCCTAGAGTTGGGTGAATTCAGCATCGGCAGCGTGGAGACCAAGCCGACCCGGCGCAATCCTTCGCCTCCTTTCACCACCTCCACCTTGCAGCAGGAAGCTTCCCGCAAGCTCGGCTTTGGCGCCCGGCGCACCATGCAGGTGGCGCAGCGCCTATACGAAGGCTTCGATATCGGCGGCGAAACCGTCGGCTTGATCACCTATATGCGGACGGATGGCGTCAGCATGGCAGCGGAGGCCATTGGCGCCAGCCGTGACGTCATCGGCCAAGAGTTCGGCGCGGAATTCGTGCCGTCCGAGGCGCGCACCTATCGCAGCAAGGCGAAGAACGCTCAGGAAGCCCATGAAGCCATTCGCCCGACGGACTTTTCCAGACTGCCGAGGGATCTTTCCGCCTACCTCGACGCTGAGCAGCAGAAACTCTATGACCTGATCTGGAAGCGGGCGATGGCCTCGCAAATGGAATCGGCCCGCCTGTCGCGGACCACGATAGAAATTGACGCGGCGGACGGCACTTCGAAACTGCGCGCCACAGGCACGGTTGTGGATTTTCCAGGTTTCTTGAAGTTGTACGAAGAGGGCCGCGACGAAAAGAAGGATAGCGACGAAGACCGCCGCCTGCCAAAGGTCGACAAGGGCGAGGCCCTTAGCAATCAGAAAGTCCGGCCCGAACAGCACTTTACCGAACCGCCGCCCAGGTATTCAGAGGCGACATTGGTGAAGAAGCTCGAGGAACTGGGTATCGGCCGGCCGTCTACCTATGCCTCAATATTGGCGGTGCTGCAGGACCGGAACTATGTCCTGTTGGATCGCAAACGTTTCGTGCCTGAAGACAAGGGACGCTTGGTGACGGCGTTCCTGGAGAGCTATTTCCATCGCTATGTGGAATACGATTTCACCGCAGATCTGGAAGGGCGCCTGGATTCTATTTCCGCCGGCGAGGTGGACTGGAAAGTAGTGCTGCGCGATTTCTGGCGGGATTTTTCCAATGCCGTGGACGGCACCGCCGAACTTCGCGTCCGGGAAGTTCTCGACAATGTCAACGATCTGCTGGCCCCCCACCTTTATCCGGATGGCGGCAGGGACCGGGTTTGTCCCGCCTGCAAGAAAGGCGCCTTGAACCTGCGTGGCGGCCGCAATGGTTTTTTCCTGGGCTGCGATGCCTATCCCGAATGCCACTACACCCGCGCCATGCGTCAGGCGGAGGCAGGCGATCGGGACGAGGAGTTCGCTGCCGGTCCCATTGCGCTGGGCGATGATCCCGAAAGCGGCCTGCCCCTGACCCTGCGCAAGGGCCCCTATGGCCTCTATATCCAGATGGGCGAGGCGGCCGAGCCCGAGAAAAAGGGCAAAAAGGCGAAAAAGCCGAAACGGGCCGGTCTGCCTGAGGATATCTCCGTCGGAGAACTGGATTTGGACCTGGCGCTGAAGTTGATCAAGCTGCCCCGTCTCGTGGGAGACCACCCCGAAACCGGCAAGCCCATATTCGCCGGCATCGGCCGTTTCGGTCCTTATGTGCAGAGCGAAAGCCGCTATCACAAGCTGGAGTCCACCCAGGATGCGCTGACCATCGGCCTGAACCACGCGGTCACCGTCATCGCCGAGAGTATGGCAAAGGGCGGCGGCCGGCGTGGCGCGAATACCATTCGCACCCTCGGCGAGCACCCCGACGGCGGCGAGATCAAAATTCTTGATGGCCGCTTTGGTCCCTACGTCAAATATAAGAAGCTGAACGCGACGGTGCCCAAGACTTCCGATCCCATGGCCATGTCCATGGACGAGGCCCTGGCCCTGCTTCAGGCCAAGGCGGAAAAGGCCGGGCAGAAGACTATCAAGGCCAAGCCAAAGGCCAAATCGAAAGCCAAAGCGAAGACCAAGACAAAAGCGAAAGCAAAGGCGAAGCCGAAGAAAACGCCGCCGCCGGTGGCGGAACCTGACGGGCTGACCGCAGGACCGTCCGATTGAGTAATCCCCGCGGCTTGCCTGACAAGGCCGAGATCAAGAAGTTCATCGACGAACAGCCCGGGCCCGTGGGGCGGCGCGAAATCGCCCGGGCATTCGGCATCAAGGGCGCGGACAGAACCGAACTGCGCGGCATCCTTAAGGAACTGGCGGCCGAAGGCGCCATAGGGCGCGGTCGTGGCAAACGCTATACAGAGAGCGGTGCGTTGCCGCCCGTTGCCGTGCTGCGCATTTCAGCTGTCGATGATGATGCACGGCTCTATGCCGAACCCATGCAGCGGGGCGAAGATGATGCACCGCCGCCGGCCATCACTTTGATGCCTGATCCGCGCCGTAACGCCGACGTCGGTGTGGGCGATCGGGTGCTGGCCCGCCTGAACAAGAAAGGCAAAGGCTATGAAGCGTCGATCATCCGCGTCCTACCCAAGGGCCCGGAGCGGCTGATCGGCGTCTATGCGGAAGTGCCGGGCCAAGGTCCCCGCATCCGGCCGACTGATCGGCGTCACAAATCCGACTATGCGGTGGAAAAGGGTCAAAACGGCGGCGCCCGGCGGGGAGACTTGGTTGTAGCCGATGTGCTGTTAGGTCGCCGCGGCGGTTTACGCGAAGCGCGGGTCGTGGAGGTCCTTGGCGGATTTGAGGATAGCCGTGCTATTTCGCTGATCGCTATTCACAGTAATGACATTCCCGATGTCTTTACCGACGAGGCCTTGGCCGAGGCGGAGGCCGCGAAACCTGTCGCGCTGGGCGCACGGGAGGATATGCGCCATCTGCCATTGATTACCATCGACGGTGCCGACGCCCGCGATTTCGACGATGCGGTTTGGGCCGCGCCCGACGATGACCCTAATAACCAGGGTGGCTGGCAGGTCATCGTCGCCATTGCGGATGTGGCCCATTATGTGCGCCCTGGCAGCGCCCTGGATCGCGAGGCGCGCAAGCGGGGCAATTCTGTCTATTTTCCAGACCGGGTTGTGCCCATGCTGCCCGAAGCGCTGTCCAACAACCTTTGTTCCTTGCGCCCCGGCGAGGACAGGCCGGTGCTGGCCGTGACCATGCGCCTCGATCCCAACGGGCGGCGTCTTGAGCACAAGTTCCATCGGGCCATGATCCGCTCGACGGCTCGGGTGATCTACGAAGATTTGCAAGCGGCCCACGACGGATCCCCGAACGAACAGACCGCCGAACTGCTGGCGGAGGTCATCGAACCTCTGTATGGCGCCTGGGGCGCCTTGATGCGGGCGCGCGAGGCGCGCCATCCTTTGGATTTGGATCTGCCGGAAATGAAGGTGCTTCTGGGCGAGGACGGTCAGGTGATAGACGTGCACCCGCGGCAACGTCTGGATTCCCACAGGGTGATCGAAGAGTTCATGGTCGAGGCCAATGTGGCAGCTGCCGAGACCCTGGAAGCGCAGAAGATGCCTTGCGTATACCGGGTACACGACCTGCCCGACCGGGAAAAACTTGTGGGTCTGCGTGATTTTCTGGCCAGCCTGAACCTCTCCTTCAGCCTGGGCGAACGCCTGCGTCCGGAACTGTTCAACCGCATTCTGGCAAAGGCGAAAGGCACCGAGCAATGGGAGGCGGTCAACCAATCGATCCTGCGGTCCCAATCCCAGGCTCGTTATGATCCTGAAAACATTGGGCATTTTGGACTGGCCCGGTCCCGCTATGCGCATTTCACGTCTCCGATCCGGCGCTATTCCGATTTACTGGTGCATCGCGCTCTTATCCGGGGCGGCGGTTTCGGCAAGGATGGATTGCGGGATGAGGAAATTGGTGGTCTGGCGGCGACGTCGGAGCACATATCCAATACCGAGCGCCGCGCCATGGTCGCCGAACGGGACGCCAACGACCGCTACATGGCCGCATTCTTGGCGGATCGGGAGGGGGCTGAATTCGCTGCCCGTGTAAATGGGGTTTCCAGGGCCGGGCTGTTCCTGACGCTGGTCGATACCGGTGCTGACGGTCTGCTTCCAATGCGTAACCTGCACGACGACTATTATGTGCTGGACGAGACGCAGAATGCCTTGTTTGGCGATGCCTCGGGCCGACGTTACCGGTTGGGTGACGAACTCACTGTCCGTCTGGCAGAAGTCAACACGCTTACCGGCGGCCTGATCTTTGAACTGCCGTCAGCAACAGTCCAGACCATGGAAGGTGCCCGTGGCCGGCCGCGCATAGGAAGGGCCCGCGCGAAAGGCAGCAGACGCAGCGATGCCGCCAAGAGGGGAAACCGCAAGCGACGGCGCCGGTCTTAACGCCGCAAATTGCCTGCTCTAGCCGGCCATGCGGCCTTTGGACGCAGATTGAATGCTGGATTTCGTAAGGCGTCATTGCCTATTAGTCTCGGTCAGATGTCGGTGCCGCCTCATAGCGGGCCAATCAGAGAATGGGGCAAAGTTGATGAATAGGTCCGGGACGAGCGGAGCAAACGATCGGTCCTGGCGCCGCGCCATGGTGAACGGCGTCCGCGCCCATTGCCCGGACTGCGGTCAAGGACGGCTGTATTGGCGTTATTTGAAAGTCCGTGACGTCTGCGAGGTTTGCGGGCTGGAAGTGCATCACCATCGGGCCGACGATGCCCCACCCTATTTCACGATGCTGATTCTAGGCCATCTTATAGTGCCGTTGGCGCTTATGCTGGAACGAGCGGCTGCGCCGCCGGTTTGGCTACACTTCTCGATTTGGCTGCCGCTGGCCATGGTATTGACGCTTGCCCTTTTGCCCAGGGTCAAGGGTGCGCTGATCGGTTTGCAATGGGCAAACCGGATGCACGGCTTCGGCGCTGAAGGCGATGCGGCACACCGATGAAGTATCCTTGGAAGAAGGGCTCTTCCAAGGCTTTGCTTTAACGAAGGCGAGTATACCGGGTTTAGATTAGCTGCCGGCAGCCGTCTTGGCGGCGTGTTTGCCGGTCGATTTGGCCTTGTCTCCGACGGCGACCACTTCCGCCGGGCGGGGGCTGGGTTTCACCGCCGCGGGTTGGACATCGTTGCGCTTGCAATGGCCTTCCAGGAAGGCGCCGGCCTCTATCGCCAGGCTGTCATGCCAGATGTCGCCAACCACATGGGCCGTCTTGGCCAGTTGCACGCGGCCCGCCTTGACGCGACCGGTAATGCGGCCGCGGATGACCACTTCGTCGGCCTCAATCTGCCCGGTGATCACTGCTTTCTCGCCGACCATCAACTTGCCGCAGGCGATATCGCCTTCAACGGTGCCGTCAAGCTGGACTTCGCCCGGAGTTCTGAGATTGCCGGTGATCTCCAGATCCGTGGAGACCAGAGATGGCACGGCGCGCACGGCAGTGGCCGCCGTTTTGGTCTTATCAGCCTTTGAAAACATATTTCCCAGCCTTCAAGAATTTCATCGGGTCGAGCGGCTTCTTATCCAGCAATATTTCGTAATGGACATGGGAACCGGTGGAACGTCCACTGCTTCCCATCAAACCGATCTTTTGGCGAAAATCCACTTTTTGGCCCCGTTTGACCAGTATTTTGTGTAAATGGCCGTAACGGGTCCGCAGGCCCAGGCCATGATCCACTTCCACCATGCGGCCATAAGGGCCCTTCCATCCGACATAGGTGACCACACCTGGTGACGTGGCCCGCACCCGTGTGCGGCGGACACCGGCCAAGTCTATGCCGCCATGAAACGCCAAGCGCTTGGTAAACGGATCGCGGCGTTTGCCGAAACGTGAAGAGATGGAATAGGAATCCACCGGCGCCGTGATCGGCAGTCGTTCCAGTAGAGCGTTTAGGGCGCTCCAGCGGCTCAGACGGTCTTCCAAGAGACCGAGTTCGCCCAGATCGCCGTTATTCGCCTTGTCTGCGGAACTGTCCAGCAAGGGTCCGCCGACCGCGGTTTGTTTCTCCCCTACGCGCCGAAGCAGCTTACCCAGGTCCAGGCCCGCTATTTGCACTACGGACTCCAGTTCCGAAATGTTGGCGTCGGTGCGGTCATGAATATTGCCGACCAGGGTCCGCTGGGAAATGTGCAGTTGTTCCAGGCGATCTTCCAGGCCCGCGATGCGTTGATTGAGAACCTGGTTGGTCGTCATGGCCTGATCGCGCTGATTGGTCAGGTGCGCCACCATTTCCTCGCTGCTTTGCAGATGCTGGCGCAGATCTTTGCGGGCCTTACGCAGTCCGGAGAGGTTATCGCGCATGATATTCAGGTTGGATGCCAGGGCCATGCGTTCCTTTTGCACCCGGTCCCGATCTGTCAATGTGGATTTCAGCCGGTTCGTCACCAAGTCCAAGTCGGACTGAAGGTTTTGGCGGTCCTTCTTCAGGCCAAGGACATGTTCCCGCATGGCATCGAGATTAAGAGCCAGGGCGGTGCGTTCGCGACGCACCTTCTCGCGTTCGAACTGTGTCGACGCCAACTGGTTGGTAACCTGGCTGAGATTGCTCTGCAGGCTGTTTGATTCATCCAAGGTGCGGCGCAGGGTGGTCTCCAAGCTCGTCAATCGGGCCTGTAGTTTCTCGCTCCTGGTTAGAGCCAGGTCGCGCTGCGTCCGTGTCTGTCCCAATTCCCGCAGCAATTCTGTGCGCACCCGGTCAAGACTGGCCCGTTGCCTCAGCACATCGCCCAGTAATTTTTGGTTGCTCTCTAGGTCCGCCGTAATTTGCCGGTATTTGCTTTCCACTGCATACATGTCAGCCGAGAGGCGGTCATGGGCGCCAACCATGCGGGCGATATGCACGTCTTTGCCGGCGATAATGCCCTTCTGCAGATAAATGCCGACGCTGGCGAATGCCAGCCAACCGATCAAAGAGACGGCGACTAGACTGAGCGCAATCTGGCTCTTTCGTCCCAGCGTAACAAAACCGACTTCACCCCGGCTGCGCAGGAAGATCTGCCGCTCCGGGTACATCCGTTCCAACAGACGCGCGACGGCGGCCGCGATCCCCTGATCCATGCCGAGCCTCTCTCCAAGCGCTTTCGCGCCGCCCTGTTTGTTTTCTTGTATTGCAGCCGATCCAGAGGCGCATTGCAACGGAAATAATCCCATTGCCGCGCCGGGCCTGTCGTTCACCCGCTTTTGGGCTGAACTTCCACTGTTTTTGATGGCGAAGATGCGAACGGCTGCCAATAATCTGCCGCCATGCCGGCTTGTTCTCTGGCGGCGCGATTGAAGGGTGGCTTGACCAAACCCTTGAAATGTAGGGCAACCAGCTCCTGCCAACGGGCAATGGGCTCGCGGCCTTGCTGTCGGCAACACCATTCGAACCAGCGCCGGCCGGCAGCGACGTGGCTGATTTCCTCGTCGAGGATTAATTGCAACAATTCAGCCGATCGTTTGTCGCCCGCCTTGCCGAGCTTGTCCACCATTGCAGGGGTTACATCCAGGCCGCGCGCCTCCAGAAGCATTGGCACCACGGCCAGTCTCGCGGCCAAGTCGCCGGACGTGTCCTGAGCCGCCTGCCACAGACCGTCATGGGCCGGTAGATCGCCATAGGCGGCATCTAGTTCCGCAAGCCGCGTCGACAACAAATTGAAATGCCGGCCTTCATCGGCTGCGACCGATACCCAGTCGTCATAGAAAGCCTTGGGCAGGTTGGCGTCGGCGAAACGGGCAACGAGATCCCAGGCCAAGTCGATGGCATTCAACTCAATATGTGCGACCGCATGCAAAAGCGCTATGCGGCCACGCAAGCCCGTGATCCGCCGCCGGGGCATGTCTCCAGGGCGGCGTAGATTGGGCCGATCGGGGCGGGCCGGTCGGTCTGGTGGTCGCGAAGTACCGATCTCGACAATGTTACCGGCTGCCCAGGCCGCCGCGCATGCCGCGCCAAGGGCGCTTTTTGCCGCCGGTTCCGGGGTCTCAAGGATCGCACAAGCGGCCGCGCTGAGGCTGTCTAGTGGCATTTATTCGCCATTAACTATGTTCGTTCAAGAAGCATTAACGCATCCAAGGCGAGTATGGGCCATCCCATGTGGGCGGCCGCAGTAGCGGACATGGGCCAGCGCGGGGCAGACAACAGGATACATCAACATGGCAGGCGGCAGCTACACCGACGCAACGGTCTTGCTTTACGATAGGAACCGGGCCGTGCGTAAACAGACCCGTTCCGTTCTGACCGTGATCGGCTTCAAGAATTTCATGGAATACGGGAATCTTGAGGAGGTCCGCTACCTGCTCAAGACTCGCCGGGTCGATGTCCTGGTCTTGGGCATTGAATCGACCGACTGTGGCGTCCTGCGCCTGATCGAGGATATCCGCCGGCAGCGTTGTAGCCTGGACCCCTTCGTACCCACACTGTTGACGGCCTGGGATGCGCGGTTGCGTGCGGTAAGGCCTGTCATCAGTTCCGGTGCCGACGACATATTGTTGCATCCTTATTCAGCGAAACAGATGCAGCAGCGTATTGATGGTTTGATCCATCATCGCAAACCATTTGTGGTTTCCGAGGATTACTACGGCCCCGACCGTCGGAACGCTTCCGACCGCGAGGTCGATCCCACATCGATCGTGGTGCCTAATTCCCTGCAGGCAGTCGTAACCGGGCGCCGTGAAGTCGGACCCACTTCGGCCAGGATTAAGAACGTGTCAGCCGACCTGCGTCGTTTGAAACTGCGCAATATGTCGCGGCAAATTTGGTCGGCGGCGCATGAACTGTATGAATTGCAATCTTCCCTTTCCTACCCGGGCCGCTGCGACAAGGAATTGGCCAAGCTGCGGAAATCCATCGTCCTGTTCGCGAAGACACTTAACCACAGTGATCCGGCGGATCTTTCGACGTTATGCGATAGTTTGATCGGCGTGCTCACGGGCCTGAAGACCAACGGCGTCGATGAAAAGGGACTGTTTCTGCTGGAACAGAGCGCCTTGGCTTTGCGGGTGGCGGCAAAGCTGGCTAACGAGGACAGTGATGCCGGAGACGCCATTTCGGAGGCTGTCGCCAAGACAGGTCGGGTCCAGGCCAATCTCATACGCGCCGTCATGGGCTAGAACTGACCCATCTATCCTTCTCCATTCGCCGTGTTAGGCTGTCCGCAAGGACAGTAACCTGGAGAGGACGCAATGGAGTTATTCGATCTGAGCGACCGGGTCGCGATCATCACTGGTTCCAGCAAAGGCATTGGCAAGGCGATTGCAGCCCGGATGGCCCAACACGGCGCCAAGGTTGTGGTCTCATCCCGCAAGGCGGATGCCTGCGAGGCGGCGATGGTCGAGATCAACCGCGATTTTGCTGCCAACGGCGGCGAGGCCATATCCATTCCAGCCCATGTGGGCATGGACGACGATCTGAAGAATCTGGTCGACAAGACCCTGGATAAATGGGGCAAAGTCACCACGCTGGTGCCCAACGCCGCATCCAACCCCTATTACGGGCCCTCGGCCGATATGCCAGAGGAAGCCTTCGAAAAGATTCTGGACACCAACGTCAAGAGTGTCTTCAAGCTGTGCCACATGGTCATCCCTGGCATGGTTGAAGCAGGCAAGGGGTCGATTACCATCATTTCCTCAAATTCAGGCCTCAAGGGATCGCCATTCTTGTGCGGTTACTCCATCTCGAAAGTGGCCGAACATCAGATCGCCCGAAATCTGGCTGTTGAGTTTGGCCCCCAGGGTGTGCGCGTCAACGCCATCGCACCAGGTTTGATCAAGACCGACTTCGCCAAGACCCTGTGGACCGATCCCGCCCGTTTGGCCCGGGTCGAAAACCTCCTTCCCCTGCGTCGCATCGGCGACCCGGACGAGATTGCCGGTACGGCGGTGTTCCTGGCCAGCGATGCGGCGAATTTCCTCACTGGGCAGGTGTTGAATGTCGACGGCGGCAACGCGGTCGTCTGAGCCATGCGCGCGCTGATCGCCGGCGGCTGCGGCTTTGTCGGTTTGAATATTACCGAGGCATTGTTACGCCGAGGCGATATTGCCGTCCTGTTTGACGCCAACCCATTGCACGAGGAGGCAAGGCGGGCTTTTGATGATCTGCCAGGCACGTACGTAACCGTACGGGGCGATGTGCGCGATAGGGGCGCAGTCGACGCAGCATTCGATAACCAGAAGATCGATGCAGTCTTCTATGGCGCTGCTATGACCTCTGGCCCCGAGCGGGAGCGCACGGCACCGGAGCAAGTCCTGGGCGTCAACCTGCTGGGGCTGGTAAACGTCATTCAGGGGGCGGCCCAAGCCGGCGGCATCAAACGGGTGATCAACATCGGTTCCGGCTCTGCCTATGGCCGCCATCGTCTCGACGGTGAAGGCGATATCTTGGAAGAAGTCACGCCGTCCGAACCCGAAAGTCTCTATGGCATCACCAAGCATGCCTCGGAAGCGGTTGGCCGCCGGCTGGGGGAGCTCTTGTCCTTAGATATCCGCTCGGTGCGCCTGGCGGCCGTCTACGGTCCCTGGGAAATCGACAGCGGCGCGCGGGATACCTTGAGCCCTTTGATGCAGGCGGCCTTGGCGGCATTGCACGGCGAACGCGCGATCTTGCCCCGTGCCGACAGACAGGATTGGGTTTATTCCCGCGACGTAGCCTCGGCCCTGCTGGCGCTGATGGACGCCGAAGCACCCGGTCACGACCTTTACCACATAGCGTCTGATCAACCCTGCGGCGTGCGGGACTGGTGCGACGTTCTGAAATCCCGTTACCAGGGCTTCGACTTCGCCGTCGCGGAACCAGGCCAGGCCGCGAACATCAATTTGCACGGCGAGAGGAACCGCCGCTCCCTCTCGGGCGCGCGCCTGGCAGCGGATATCGGCCATCGCCTGCCCGACGATCCCCAAGTCGCCTTCACGGATTTTCTGGATTGGATGGCCCAACATGGGGCATTCTGGAACAAAGAACAAAATTGAGGAGACGCGGAAATGAAGTTCGGGATTTTCTACGAGCACCAGTTGCCCCGGCCCTGGGAAGCGGACAGCGAATACAACCTGCTGCAAAATTCACTGACCCAGATCGAAATGGCGGACCGCCTAGGCTATGACTACGCCTGGATGGTGGAGCATCATTTTCTGGAGGAATATTCCCACGCCTCTTCGCCCGAGACCTTTCTCGGCGCGGCCAGCCAGCGCACCAAGGACATCCGCCTTGGCTATGGCATCATCCAGCTGACCACCAACCAGCCCCACCGGGTGGCTGAAAAGGTCTCTACCCTGGATCTGCTTTCCGGCGGCCGTGTGGAATTCGGCATGGGCGAGGGCGCCGGACCGGCGGAACTGCACCCCTTCGGCACCCAGGTTCGCAGTAAGCGTGACCGCTGGCTGGAGGCGGTGGAAGCGGTGATCCCCATGTTCACCAAGGAGGATTGGGAGTTCCACGGCGAATTCTACGATTTCCCCGCCCGTTCCGTCTTGCCGAAGCCGTATCAGAAGCCTCACCCGCCGCTCTGGGTGGCTTGTTCAAACATCCAGACCATCACCCTGGCCGGGCAATGGGGCATGGGCGCTCTTGGCTTTACCTTCGTTTCGCCGGAGGCGGCCACCGCCTGGGTCAATCACTATTACAACAACATGCTGCACCAATCGAACCTGATCACGGACTATCCGCGCAATCCCAACGTGGCCATGGTCTCGGGCTTCATGTGTGCGGAAACGGACGAGGAAGCAATCGAAAAGGCCGCTGGTTGGACCTTCTTTATCTTCGCCCTCTCTCACTATGGCCGGGCCGGCATCGATGCCCCGGGCAAGGGCGATCTGTGGAAGCTGTATCAGGATTGGCGCCATTCCGAGAAGGCGCAGCAGGCCTTGACCGCCGGCCTAATCGGTTCGCCAGAGACGATCCGAAAGAAACTGCGACAGTATGAAGCCGCTCACGTAGACCAGGTCATATTGCTGAACCAGGCGGGCAAGACCTCGCATCAGGATATCTGCGACAGTCTCGAATTGTTTGCAAAGGAAGTGATGCCGGAGTTCCACGGCCGGGAGGAAGAGCATCAAGCCTGGAAAGCCGGTGTGATGAGCGGAGAAATCAAGCTGGAGGAGCTGGACACTCAGCCCTACGACGTCTTCAGCCATCAGAACGAGGATATCGTCCGTCTCTCGCCCGAGGAGTTGAAGGCGCATATGGCCAAGAAGGAGGCCGAGCAGCGGGCCCAGGCCGCCGCCGCCGACAGCGCCGCGGACTAGGACGGCCCCATGCCCAGCCTGCGCCAGATGATCCAGGGGTCCGCACCCGTCTGTGCCCCTCTGGTGCTGGACCCATTGATGGCCAAGCTCGCGGAGGGGGCCGGATTTCGGGCGCTGTACCTGGGCGGCGGCGCCTCCGGTTACCGCAAGGTTCATCTGGAAGCGAACCTGACCCTGACGGAAATGTGCCAGGCGGGTTTGGAGATCCGCACTGTGACGGAGCTGCCCCTGATCCTGGATGCCGCCGCTGGCTGGGGCGACCCGATGCATATGCACCGCACCGTGGCCATGGCGGAAGCGGCCGGTTTCGCGGCCCTGGAGATCGAGGATCAATACCTGCCGAAACGGGCCCATCATCATGTGGGCATCGAACACATGGTGCCGAGAGAGCTGATGGCCGACAAGATGCGGGAGGCAGTGGCCGCCCGGCGCAACCCCGATACCCTGATCATTGGGCGAAGCAACGGAATACGTTCCTCGAACATGGACGATGCCCTGCGCCGGGGCGAGGCCTACCGCGCGGCGGGGGCGGATGTGATCCTGTTGAGCCCCCGCAACCCGGATGAAGTGCGGCATGTGGCCGAGCGCCTCGGCGGCCCCTTGATGCTGCTGCTCGGTGGCGGCGGCCTAGCCCGTTTCGACATGAGCTTGGACGATATGGCCGGCCTGGGCTACCGCATCCTGGTCGATCCTTCCACGCCGTTGACCGCCGCTTACGAGGCCATGCGCGCCGTCTACACCGAAATGGCCGACGGTTTCGCTCTCACATCCCGGCCCGTTGGCGTTTGGGCCAAACTGCAGGACGAGATGCACGAGACCATCGGCCTTGAGGCCCTGTTGGAAGTGGAACGCCGCACGGTGGAAAAGGACTAGGGCAATGGCGGAT
>CAYFPL010000001.1:0-424368 GCA_964344935.1 uncultured Rhodospirillaceae bacterium | reverse complement strand
CTGAACATCGGAACCGCGCGCTATGAGCTCGACGATCCTCGCATGGATGGTTTCATGTCCAAGCTGGACGAGATCAACGCCCTGGCCGATGCCGCCCCCGGCTTCGTTTGGCGTCTGCAAAGCGATGCCGGCAACGCCACCGACATCAAACTGACCGAAGACCCTCTGTTCATCGTCAACCTTTCGGTCTGGGAGTCCATCGAAGCGCTGAGTGATTTCGCCTACAAATCCGCCCACGCCCCCATCATGGCTCAGCGCCGTAACTGGTTCGAGGCGCCCAGAGAGGCCTATCTTACCATGTGGTGGGTGCCCGCAGGGACCGTGCCCACGCCCGAAGAAGCCCTCGATCGCCTCGCTGCATACCGGCGCAACGGCCCCACAGCCGAGGCTTTCGATTTCAAAACCACCTTCGAACCGGGCGCAAGCGTCGCGGAGAGATGACCGCATTTCCCTCAGGAATTCGCGGACCGTGTTGCGGTGATGCGCTACCTTCATTGACGACAATAGGCTTGGTTGCCGCAGTATCTCTGTTGGCCTGCTTGCTTCTCCAAACGCCAACAGCCGTGGCGCAAACCCCGCCCTCTTCATCCGAGGCAACGGCCTACACCGGTTTGCACGCTGCCGCCTCTGTCGGGGATGTTCGAAGGATCAGGGACCTTGTTGGCAAAGGCCACGACGTGGAGGGCCGCGACGGTGCCGGGCGGACGCCGGTGCACGTGGCGGCCTATCAATCCCATGGCCCGACGCTGCGCGCGTTGGTGGCGGCAGGGGCGGATATCAACGCTTTCGAGAACCAGGCATATGATGTGGTTACCATCGCCGCTGTGGCCAATGACATGGAAATCCTGCGCCTGGCCCTCGAATTGGGCGCCAGCCCCGGCAATATCACCTCACCTTACGAGGGGACCGCCTTGATCGCCGCCGCCCATCTGGGCCATGTGGAGGTGGTCGAAACCCTGATCGCGGCCGGCGCTCCCTTGGATCACGTCAATAACCTGGGCTGGACTGCCCTGATCGAGGCCATCGTCCTGGGCGACGGTGGGCCGCGTCATATCGCCTGCGCCCGCGCCCTGATCAAAGCCGGGGCCGATGTCACCATTGCGGATCGGGACGGCACCGCCCCCATCGATCTCGCCCGGCGTATGGGATTCAAAGGAATGGTCAAGCTATTGGAGAAGACGCGAAACTAAACGCGCAAGAATCCCGTGGCCGCCACGACCCCGTTGCTGGCGACCCCGCCCACTTACCCACGAAACGCCGGGATCAGGTCGGAGGCGATGGTTTCAAGGTTGGTGTCGATGTAGTCGTCCGGGCAGGCGGAGGAGACGAAGACCATCCGCGCGCCGGCGTCGATATATTCCTGCAGGCGGGACTGGCAATGGGCGGGATCGCCCGACAGGGCGTATTTGTGCACGATCTTGGAGAAGTCCTGGGAATATTGCAGGCTGAGCCGGTCGGTGGCGTATTTGACGCCGGTGTCGTTGTCCTCGTGCACGGCAGTGAAGATATAGAGGCCGAAGGTGAAGTCGGACATATCGCGACCGTATTCCTCGCCATAGGCGGTGATCTTCTCGATGCTCTCGGCGAGTTGTTCTGGCGTATACATATAGGGCAGCCAGCCATCGCCGTACTTGGCGGCCCGGCGCATGGCGGCTTCCGAACGGCCCGAGACCCAGATGGGCGGGCGCGGCTTCTGGATCGGCAGCGGCTTGAGGGAGAAATTCTCCAGTTTCGTGAACCGCCCTTCATAGGTGACGTCCGTCTGGGTCCAGGTGCGTGTAATTACCTCCAGGGCATCATCGGTGCGGGCGCCGCGCTCTTTCACCGGTACGCCGCAGGCATCAAATTCGTTCGGGAATTCGCCGCCGACACCGACGCCAAGGGAGAACCGGCCGCCGGAGGCCACGTCCAGGGCGGCGCCCATCTTGGCCAGCAGGGCAGGAGGATAGAGCGGGACCAAGGTAATCGTGCTCATGAGCTTGATGGATTGCGTAGCCCCAGCCGCGACCGAGAGGGAAACCAGGCCGTTGGCCGTGTCCACATAGAAACTGACATGTTCGCCGCAGCCCAGGATGTCATAGCCCAGGTCCTCGATCTGTTTGGCCAGGCGGCCCACCTCGTAAGGGGAACGCAGGGCGGTGCCGAATTCGATTTGGGGATTGCTCATAACTGCTGCCTCATTTTGGATTGGATTGGGCGGGCCGGCACCAGAACTGGTACATCCCCGCGAAAGTGTCGGGATGGGCGGTCTCGAATTCGTGCCATTGTGCCAGATCATCCAGGCGGGCGCCGGGATGGTCGTCCTGATAGCGTGCCTTGACGCCGGCATCGGCGAATTGGAAGCCGATGAACTCAAGCCCCAGCCGCCGCAATATAGAAGCCACTTCCAGCAAATTGTATTCCTGTTCCTGCGCATTGAAGAGCAGGTCGCGACAGCCGCGCAGGGAATAGAAATCGGTGAAGCGGATGACCCGTCGGCGCGGGTCATTGTCGGGCAGCTCGAGGATATCGGCGCGGGCGCGGCGGAGCCGCGCAGCCGTAACCTCATCATTGCCGGCGCCAACGAGTTCTCGCGTCGCGCGCAGATCCCGCCGCCCCATGGCCGAATAGAGCGCCACCTTCATCACACTGCCCGGTGCCAGCAGGCCCCGCAGTATGTCCCAGCCCGCTTCCGGATCGGCCATATGGTGCAGGACGCCGGAACATTCGATCAGGTCAAAGCGCTCAGCCCAGCCGCCCAACTCCATAATATCCGCGCGCATGAAGGAGATGGCCTTGCCGTCCAGATCGCCGGCCATGCGCCGGGCATAGCCCAGGCTGGCGCGGCTTAGGTCAATGGCCGTTATCTTGGCGCCGTGGTATTGCCGCGCGGCATCGACGGCCTGCTTGCCCGTGCCGCAGCCCGCTATCAGAACACGCGCCGTACCGGTGCCTGCCCGCACCAGCCGCAGGTTCGGGAACAGGGCATTTAAGACCACGCCGATAGGTGCTGGCGTTCGCTGATCCGTGCTGAGCCAGCGGGGGTAGGGTGCCTCTTCATACTGAAGGCGTACCGCATCTTCCGAGGCCTGTTGTGAAAGCTCTGGCGTTTCCGCCGCCAGTGCCACTTCCGTTGCCGGCGCGTAGACCTGCTGTTGCAAAAGGCTGCCCAGATTAGCCGACAACTGAGCTGCCTCGATTTCGGTCAAATCACTCAGGGGTCGATACATGGCGACCACCGCCACCGCTTCGTTCAGGGCGTCGCCCCAGTCTGCCTGCCCGATCATGGCTTCGACCTGACGTGCGAGATCCGCGACGGCATCGCCTTCCGCTTCGGTTTCCTGATAGGCGTAGTCGGTGATGAAACATTGCTGCGCTAGAGCCGCGGCGAAGACCGGCAACCGCTGTGCCAAACCACCGCCATAGCTCTCCAGGCATAGCTTTCGCAGGCGGGTAAACAGCACTTCGGAGCGGCTGTTGGCAACCACGGTGCGCGTGAGAAGGCCATGCAACAGCGCATCGTTCAGATCATCATCCAGGCCGCCGTCAAGGATATCCCGATCGTCCGCTTCGTGAAGGCGCAGCGGTCCACCCCGATGCCCCAGGATGGCCAGGGCCGGACGCACCAGTTTCTGCAGATCCACATTGTCGTCCTGGAACAGTGCCTGGACGCGAGCTGCCGCCGTCTCGTCAATGGCGTCCGCCGGGGCCTGCATGGCGGCGAGGACGAAATAGCGCCGGATCTCGTGGTTTTCAGGATGCGCCGATATGCCCGTGGTCAGTGAAGCCAGAGCGCCAGCAGGGTCCCCCATGCCCAATAGCGCCAGGCCCAAATTGACATGGGCCGGCAGGAACGAGGCATCCGCCGCCACGGCGTCTCGAAAACACTGGATCGCCGCCGGGCCCTGGCCAAGGGCCTGGCAGGTCGCACCTTCGTTGTTGATGGCTATGGCGAAACCAGGTGCGATGGCGCGGGCCCGCCGGTAGCTTTCAAGGGCCTCTTGGTGACGGCCAAGGGTGCGCAGCGCCTCGCCAAGATTGTTGTGGAACTGAGGATCGGTATCGTCCAGATCGATGGCAGAACGGATGCTGGCGGCGGCGCCTTCCGGATCGCCCTGCTGCAATGTTGCGACGCCAAGGAGGTGATGGGCCTGGGCATTGCCGGGCTCGGCCTTGATGATGCGCTCATAAACCGTTCGTGCTTTGGCGATGTCGCCCTGGCGATGCCATTCGCGGGCCTGCTTCAGGTCGTTTTCGGAATTTGTCATGTTTGGACCGGATTACTTTGGCCGCGACGTTAGCCTAGCTCCGTCCGGCACGCCACAACTTGTCATCGCGTTCTCAGCGGTCGTTTCCGACGCCCTTGAAACGGGCGCGCACGGTGATGGCGGCGGCGACGTCGAGGAAGGGGCGGGGTGGGAGCCAGGCGGCCGGCGCAGAATTTAGGCAGTCATCGATCAATTTGCTTCCACCGCCGGCGGCATATTCGGCGACGGCGGCGCCAAAAGCGGTGCCCCGGCTGACGCCCGAGCCGTTGTAGCCGCCTGCGAAGAAGACATTTTCACTCTGCCGGCCAAAGAAATTGGTGCCGTTACGGCTAATCCCCTCGACACCCGACCAGGCGAATTCGAAAGGGACGTCTTGCAATTGGGGAAACCGGGCATCGAATGCAGCGCGGTGCATGGCTTGGCGCTGGGCGAGTTCTGCCTCGGTCAATAGCTTAGTGCCATTGAACTCCGCCGTATTGCGCAGGCACAGGCGGCCGTCCGCCGTCAGTCGCACCGTGGCGCCGCCGCCGTGCAGGGACAAGATGCCCCATTCCGCCAGCGAACCAAGGCTGGCCCGTTCGTCTGTCTCAAGCACGCGGGTGAAACTGCCTGCCAGAGTGCTGCCGGTCAGGCGGCGGCGGAGCAACCCCAGCTTGCCGGCCTCGTAGTTCACCGCCAGGACAACGTGGTCTGCCTGCACCTCTCCATCCGGCAGGTGCAGGGTCACAGTCCGACCGTGATCCATCGCGGTCACGGGGGATTGCTCGTGGAGCATTACATTATTTGGCAGGCTGTCGGCCAGGCCGCGAACCAGGGCGGCAGGCTGCAGCAGGGCGCCGTCATGAACAAGTATGCCGGCACGATAGTGGCTTGTGCCGAGGCGTTCCTTCAGCGCTGCATTATCGAGAGGCGTATGATCGATCGCCAACTCATCCAGGTACTGCCGGAAATGGCCGCATTCCCGGATTGCCAGAGCGTCGGCGGCGGCATGGTGAAAGCCGCTTTCGTGCCAATCGCAATCGATTTCCAAGCTGTCCACCTGGCGGCGCAGAATTCCGAGGCCGGCTTGGTTAATCCGATTGATGCGGCGATACGTCTCGATTTCCCCCGGCTCAAAGCCACCCGGAAAATGGCTCACAGCCACGGCGAAACCCGAATTTCGGCCCGAGGCACCCTGGCCAACCTGTCGGGCGTCCAGCAACAGGATTTCCTGGTCCGGATACAGTTCGCCCAGTCTGCGGGCGCAGGCGAGACCGGTAAAGCCGGCGCCAACCACGGCCCACGGCACGCGATGGCGGCCCGTCAATGGCGGGCGCGTCGCTCGGGTGGGCAGCAGTTCGGCCCAACCGTGGTGGTCGGTTGGAAATTCCAGGCTGTCCGATCTCATGCAGTTTCCATGGCGGCGTCTATCCTTTAGGTTATGGCTCTCCAATCAAGCTCCACATTATCCAAGTTCTGCCAACCCGCAACGGCGCCGGCCCGGAAGTATTTGCATCATGACAGTTGAACGCCGGGTTCTTATCGCCATGTGCGTGCTGATTACGGTCAATCAGCTCGGTTTCGGCAGTGTTATCCCGGTCTTGCCGCTCTACGCCCAGTCCTTCGGCGTGCCTGCCTCGGCGATCGGCATGGCGGTAGCAATCTATGGTTTGGCGCGGTTCTTCGTGGCGGTGCCTTCGGGGCAGTTATCCGACCGGCTGGGTCGCCGGCCCACCCTGGCCATCGGCGGCCTTATTTCCGCCATCGGCAGCTTTTGGTGTGCGGCGGCGACGGGGTATCCCGAATTTATCGTTGCCCGCTTCGTCTCCGGCGCCGGTGCCGGGATTATCCTGACCACGGGACAGGTGGTTCTGGCTGACATTTCGACGCCGGAGCGGCGCGGCCGGATCATTTCTATTTATCAAGGCTGCTTTCTCTTCGCCGTCGGGATCGGTCCCTTGCCGGGCGGCCTGCTGGCGACGCATTTCGACCTGGCGGCGCCGTTTAACGCCTATGGCGCAGCCTCATTGATCGCTACCACGGTGGCCTGGTTCGCGGTCAAGGAAACCAGGGAGCTTGGCCATGGCTCGACCGCACATGGCGCCGGCGCGGCAATTTCATTCGCCCGTCAGCTTCGCCTTCTGGCCGGCAAGATCGGCTATGTCCTTGTCTGCATCGTGGCCCTGACCAACGCCGTCATAAGGACAGGTGGGCTGTTCACTGTAATCCCGGTATATGCGTCCATGAAGCTCGGTGCGACAGTAGCGGAAATAGGCTTCGGCCTGGCATTGGGCAGCGTTGCCGGTGTGCTCGCGGCCTATCCGTCCGGTGTCCTGGTGGACCGCTTTGGCCGCAAGGCGGTAATTGTGCCATCCACCCTGATCACGGGCGCCTCGATGCTAATGTTCATGTTCGCGCCCAACGACATCTGGTTCGTAATTAGCTGCGTGGTCTGGGGTGTAGCTGCTTCGGTAGGGGGCACCGCACCCGCGGCCTATGCCGCCGACAATGCGCCGGCGGGTATGAACGCCGCGGCTATGAGTACTTTCCGCATGGTGGGGGATCTTGGCTATGTTGTTGGCCCCATCGCCATCGGAATTATCGTCGATATTCAGGGTCCGCAGTCCGCATTGGTTCTGACGGCGGTCATCAGTGTCGCAATCGGTTTGCTGTTCATGAAGTTTGCGCCGGAAACCCACAGTAACCGGGGCTGATCCCGTTCAACCGGCAGCCTTCGGAAGCGATCAGGATTACGAAAGCGGCAAGGATATTGTAAAGACGCTACCTTCGCCTACTTTGCTTTCAACGGCGATGTCGCCGCCGTGGGCATCCACCACTTTCTTCACGATGGACAGTCCCAGGCCGGCGCCTCGTTCGCCGGCGGTGGGCTGCACACTCAGCTTCTCGAATTTGCCGAACAGACTGCCCAACTCTTCCACTGGAATTCCAGGCCCCTCGTCCGCGACGACGATTTCGATTTTATCACCCGCCCTGCGGCTCGCGACAGTGACGGTGGTGCCCGGCGGTGAGAATTTCACCGCGTTGGACAACAGATTGTCGATCGCCTGACCCAGTTTGCCCGCATCGAATTTGGTATCGGGCAGATCTTCCAGTGATGTTTCAATCCGCAGGCCTTTGTGAATGGCAAGCGGCTTAATGACCGCGGCCCGTTCGGCGGCCAGGGCGGAAAGGTTGTTGGTGGAGATTGTCAGATCGAATTTGCCGCTCTCGATTACGGCGACGTCGAGTAGATTGTTCACCAGGGTCAGCATCTGATTGCTGACGCGGTAGATGGAACTGAGGAACTCGCCCTTCGTTGTGTCCTCAAGCTCCATTTCCACAATCATCTGACTCATGTTTCGGATGGCGCTGATGGGATTTCGCAGATCATGGGCGGCGATCGCTAGATGCTCGTTTTTCAGAGCGTTCAATTCTTTTAGCCGTGCTTCGGACTCGGCGGCTCGTTCGATATGGAAATCACCCGCTTCCATACGCATCAGTAGCATGCCGAGAGATTCCGCCAGTTCCGCGATTTCGGGGTCAATGTCGACTTGGCCGGGAAGTTCATACAGACGATCCATCGCATTGAAATCGCCCTTCGCAATGGCATGGACGATTTTCGCAAGATCGGCGAAATCAGTGCCCAAGGCCGACACGTGATGATCTTGTATTGTTTCGCTCATGGGCCAAACCCCGTGACGTTGAACATGCCGCCCTCAAAACACTCTACGCCTACACGCAACAAAGGTAAAACGCCCTCCTCCCTACAAATCCCTTGTGGCAAGTCTACATTATGATGATAACGCATTGTTTCAGAATTCCTAAGCGACTCCTATAACGCGGATGGGAGCCTGGTGGCTATGGCCGGTGAAGAAATACAAAGCGTACTGGTCGTGGATGACGCGGAAAGCAGCCGCCTGCTCATGCGTACGCTACTAAAAACTTTGTCGGTGGATGAGGTTTGGGAAGCCGAAAATGGCGAATTGGCGCTGCAAACATTCAAGGAAAAGCGACCCATTCTCACCTTGTTGGATATCCACATGCCGGTGATGGGCGGCTACGAGACACTGAAGCAGATATTGCGGGAAAACCCGGCCAGTCATGTGGTTATGTTGACGGCAGAGGGCCACGGCGATGTGATCGACGATTGCTTACATGCTGGCGCCAAGGATTGCATCCGCAAGGATATGCCGGCTGACAAGATGCGTTCTCTGCTGCAAGTCATGCTGCAGAACGCGGCGGAGGCATGATGGTTTTGACGAATCTTGGAGTTGCCCAATTTCCGTGCGGCGCATAGGTAAGACACATGGCTCGAATTCTCGTAATAGAAGATGACAAGGACAATCGGCAGATTATCCGCGAGATCCTCAAGGCCCAGGATCACGAGGTGATGGAAGCCGAAGATGGGCACATGGGACTTAGCCTTCAGGAGGAGCATGGCTTCGATCTCGTTCTGACGGATATTCTGATGCCGGTGATGGAAGGTATCGAAACGGTACGTGAATTGACGCGGCAATATCCTGGTCTGCGGATCATCGCCATGTCCGCGTTTCGGCAGGGGTATCTGGACGCGGCGCGGAAATTCGGCGCCATGGAAACCTTGGAGAAACCGTTCACCCCGAACGAAGTCGTCGCCTGCGTCGAACGCTGCCTGAGCCGCACTCCGCCGGGCTAATAGGCCGCCCCTAAGCCGCACAAGGCCATGGCGCGGACGGCGAAAATCTCCCACAATGCCCATTCGTCGTCGCGCTGATGAAGGAATTGAGGCAGATGGAGACCCGGGAAACCGAGCCGGAAGGTTATGACGTTGCCGCAGTCGAGGCTTGGATCGCTGACAACGTGGTTGGCCTGACACCGCCCTTTGCCTGGACCCGACTGGAAGGCGGACATTCCAACCTAACCTACCGCATCGATGATACCGCCGGACGCTCGGCCGTTGTCCGCCGCCCGCCTCAGGGAGAGTTGCTGCCCAAGGCCCATGATATGAGTCGGGAATGGGCCTTGATTTCAGCCCTGGGTCCGACTCCCGTGCCCGTGGCGCCCGCTCTCGGCTTTTGCGAAAGCCCGGATGTCACCGGCGCCTGGTTCTATGTCATGGGCCTGATCGATGGCCGTCCTCTCTACAGCGATGAAGAGACGGAGGCCCGCCATCCGGAAGATTGCCGCCAAACCCTGGCTTGGTCGTTCATCGATGTCCTGGCGGATCTGCATCGTCTCGATCCCGACGAGATCGGCTTGGGCGGGCTGGGAAAGAAGGAGGACTATGTGGGCCGGCAGCTCCGAACCTGGTTCCGTTCATGGACCTCTTCCATCGACGATGCCGATTATGATGATCCCCGGGCGCACGAGATGCGCGACTTTCTGGCCGCTAACATCCCCGATCAGGGTCCGGCCAAGGTGGTGCACGGCGATTACGGACTGCACAACTGTCTGATCGGCCCCAACCACAAAATAGCCGCCGTGGTGGATTGGGAGATTTCCACACTGGGCGATCCCCTGGCCGATCTCGGCTATGCGCTGAACCAATGGGCCGAACCGGGGGAGGGGCGTGACGGCGCTGCCACGGCGTTGCCCGGTTTCCCCACCCGGGCTGAGCTTGCCGCCCGCTATGGCGAGAAGTCAGGGCGCGATCTGTCCATGCTGGACTATTACATTGGCTTCAATTGGTGGAAGAGCGCCTGCATCATCCACGGCGTCTATGCCCGCTATTGCGCGGGAAAGAAAAGTGCCCATGACGTGGACCTGGACCATATGCGCGGCCGCGTCGGCAAAGCCCTGGACGACGCCGAGGCGGCCCTGGCTTCATTGCGCTAGTTGGTGAGTGTTGGGTCGACGAGGCTGACTTCGGTCAAGTTCGTAATTGAGCGGCGAGCCCCATTCCATTTCCCGCAACCATTCCTCCAGCTGAATTTCGCCGGCATCGCACGGCGGCGCGCCCTGGGCGACCAGTTGCAGGCTGCCCTGGACAGGCGCGCGGCCGGCGACTTCCGACAGCATCTTGCGGCGAATTGCGCGGGCAAAATCGTCGAAGCCGTGGGCGACGACGATAAAGGCGCCCGGGCCGCCGATCACGCAGTTTGCATAGTACAGGTCGAGATCGGGCAGCGTTGGGTAGCCGGAAATGTTGGGGCGGCCGCTAAGGATGGGCAGGCCATTGATCACGATGCCCTGGTCGACGGCATGATCGCGAGCCATGTTGACGTAAAGGCCGCTGTTGTTGGGTCCATCGCCCGAGATATCGATGATGCGCCGGGTGCCCCTGAAACCGTTGTTCACGAAACTTTGGGCGCCATAGGTGATGACGCCGCTGATGGATGTGAATTGCATCAGCATCATGTCGGCGCGGGCTACGGCCGCGGCGAAACGGGCGGCGCTGTCGCCATCCGAAATCTCGGCCCAGCCGACCCGGGTCCTTTGACTGCCATATCCGGCCCATTCCACATAAGTAACGGCGATGCGGCCCAGCGGACCGCTTTGTATAGCGGCGATAATATCGGGGTCGAGCAGGGCGGCAACGAAGCCCTGCCGCTGTAGCATTGCTTCCGCCTCGTCCATGCTGCGGGACACATCCGCCGCCAGAACCAGTTCCAGATCTACGTCGCGTTCGGCACCATGGGCGGAGAACAATACGCCGACGCAAGCTGCTAAGGCCGCGGCGGGGAAAAATTTTCGCATGGTTCCATCGTCTCAACGAGAGTTGCCGTCATGGCGAGATGGAATGCTACATCCCCAACACTGCCTTGGCGACGATATTGCGTTGAATTTCCGAAGAGCCGCCGGCGATCGTGCGCATGCGGTTGGAGAGATAGGCCGGCATCAGGGTGATGGCGCCTTCGGGGCCAATAGGGGGGCGGTTGGTGCCCAGCTCCAGCGCCTCCGGCTGCAAGGGATGGGCGTAGTAGGCCGCTGCCTCCACGCCCAGCATATCGGCCCGCTGCATGACTTCCGAGCTCCGCGCCTTTTGGATAGAGGCGGCCGCACCTGGCGGGTTGCCCGCGCTAAGGTTTGCCAACACCCGCTTTTCCGAGATCTCCAAGGCATCGGCGTCCACTTTCAGACTAGCCAATTCCTGGGCAAAGGCCGGGTCATCCAACAGGCAGGCGCCATCAGCCCGGGTTTCACCGGCCAGCGTCTGCACTTTGTTCAGCACCCGGCGGATTTCCACCGAGCTCATGGAGAACCGCTCGAACTCCAGCAAATATTTGGCCACCGTCCAGCCGTCGTTTTCGGCCCCGACGCGGTTGGCCTTGGGCACCCGGACGTCGTCAAAGAACACCTGGTTCAATTCGTGCACCCCTTCGAGATTGATGATCGGTTCGACCGTGATGCCCGGGCTGGTCATGTCGATCAATAAGAAGGAGATGCCTTCCTGCCGCTTGCCTTCGTTGGAAGTGCGCACCAGGGCAAACATCATGTCGGCGTATTGGGCATAAGAGGTCCAGATCTTCGAGCCGTTGACGATGTAGTCATCGCCGTCGCTGACCGCCTGGGTATTGAGCGCCGCCAGGTCAGAGCCCGAGCCCGGCTCGGAATACCCCTGACACCATATATCCTCGCCACTCAGGATGCGCGGCAGATAATGGGCTTTCTGTTCCTCGGTGCCGTGACCGATTAGCATCGGCCCGCACATCTTCAAACTCATCGGGATCAGCGCCGGTGTCTGCGCCCTGGCGCATTCCTGGGCGAAGATATAGCGCTGTACCAGGGACCAATTGGTGCCGCCGTATTGCTCCGGCCAGTCCGGCGCCGCCCAACCTTTGGCATGCAGGATACGCTGCCAGGCCATGGCGGACTCGATGTCCTGCCACAAGCTGGTGCGTTTGCGGCCGGCCTCGCGTAACTCCTCCGTCAGAGCGACGTTCAGGAAATCTCGGATCTCTGTCCTGAAAGCCTCGTCCGCTGGTGACAGGGTCATATCCATGGCCTGGCCCTCACGTCTCCCGGTGCGATGCCGTCTCGGCCTCCACTTCGGCGTCAAAGTCGCCCTTTTCCTCGTGTTCTCCGGATTTCCAGTGGTCGTAATGCTCCATGTAAGTGGCCCGCATCTTGTCCAGGGGCGGTTCGGCATAGGTGCCGCGATCGTTCAGGTATTCCATGTGCCGATGACCGATGGCATCGAACTCGTGATAGATGGAATCCTCTTCACCATCGAACTCCAGCGGTTTCAGATCGAACTTTCGGCATAGTTCTACATTGAAGGCCGGCGTGGATTTGACCCATTTTCCGTTCAGGTAAATGTCCGTATAGCCGTGCCAGTAGAACATATCCGTCTTCATGCGTTCGCGCATGCGCCCGGTGGAAAGGTGGTTGCGTACGTCGGCGAAACCCAGGCGGGCGGGAATGCCTTCGGCCCGGCAGACGGCGGCCAACAGCACTGCCTTCTGCACGCAATAGCCGCGCATTGCGGCCAGGGTCCAAGTGGCCTTCATGCCGTCCACTTCCAGGGAAGAGGCATAAGGGTCATAGCGGATGCCGTCGCGCACTTCGTAGTAGAGGCGGATGGCCTTGTCCTTATCGTCCGTCGCGCCGGCAGCCGCCTGGGCAGCGTAGGCCATGACATCGGGGTGGCCGCTTTCCACCATGGGACCGGGTTCAAGAAAATCCTTGGGGTCGTCGATCATCAGATGCACCTCAAATAGCGCCGCAGTCACGCAGTGCGTCGATATCTTCCTCTCCATAGCCGAATTCGGCCAGAACTTCTTCCGTATGCTGGCCCAGGAGCGGCGGCGGCTTTTGCATCGCCGGGGTTCCCTCCGAAGCCATGAAACCCATTCCCGGCACGGTGAGTTCTCCCTCAACGCCGTCGGGCGCGGGTATTCTCATAAGAACATCCCTGTGCGAGACCTGTTCCTGTTCGATAGCCTGGGGCACGGTCAGTACAGGGGCCATCGGAACGCCCTCGGCGCGCAACCGCTCCTGCCAATGGGCTGTGGGTTTGGTAATGATCAGGGCCTTCAGTTCTTCATAAATTTCCAGGCGGTTTTCCACCCGGCTCTGTTCCGTCATATAGCGCTCTTCCTCGGCCCATTCCGGACGGCCTAGGCCGCGGCACAGGGCCGGGATCATATAATCCGCGAAGACAGAAATATTGATAAAGCCGTCGGCGGTTTCGTAGACATCCGTTGTGGTTTGCATGGTGGCAGACCGGTTGCCCAGCAGTTCCGGCACGGTGCCGTTCAGTTTGAACCGATTGATGGCGAAGCTGATCAGGGCCATGACCGAATCCGTCATGGCCACGTCCAGATATTGCCCCCTGCCCGTGGCCATCTTGCGGTAGAGGGCAGAAGCGATGGCGAAGGAAGCCGTCAACCCCGACGTCATGTCGGCGACGGGAAAGGCGATCCGGATCGGGCCTTCGTCGGGCGTGCCGGTCAGGGACATCAGGCCCGAAACCGCCTGTATGGCGCCGTCATAGGCGCCTGCGCCGGCGGCGGGCCCATTCTGGCCGAAGCCGGAGATGGAGCAATAGACGATATCCGGTTTGATCGCTTTGACGTCGTCGTATCCGAAGCCAAGGCGTTCCATGACGCCGGGCTTGAAATTCTCGGCCACCACGTCGGCCGTTTCGATCATGCGACGGACGACTTTTTTGGCTTCGTCGTTCTTTAGGTCAAGGGCGATACTGCGTTTGCCGCAGTTGAAGCCGACAAACACCGGGCCCAGGCCGCGTAGGGCCCATTCTCCTTCGGCCATCAGATCGCGGGTCTGGTCGCCAGTGCCGCGCAATTCGATCTTGATGACGTCGGCGCCGAGCAGCGCCAGATTACTGGTCGCGAATGGACCGGACAGCACCTGAGTGAAATCGACAACACGGACGCCATCGAATGCCTGGGTCATTGTCAGGCCGCCTGGCTCGCGGCGCCCGTCAGTCCGCCTAGGCGCTGGGCGATGATGTCTTCTGCCTCATCGACGATGCGTTTGACGAGCTCGGCGCAGCTGGGAATGTCGTTGATCAGGCCGACCACCATTCCGGCGGACCAGATGCCGTGATCGATATCGCCGTCCTCAAAGACGATCTTGCCTCGCTGACCGGAAACGTATTGCGCCAGGTCCTCGATCTTTATGGCGGCGCCCTTCTGCTTTTCGATTTCCAGAACTTTGCCGGCGACATGGTTTTTGAACACCCGGGCCGTATTGCGCAGGGGCCGATACATCAGTTCGGTATTGCGCTCGTCTGCTTCGACCATGGCCTGTTTCACATTGTCATGGATCGGCGCCTCTTTCGTGGCCATGAAACGGGTGCCCATGTTGATGCCATCGGCACCCAATGCCAGGGCCGCGACAAGGCCACGGGCATCGCCGAAGCCGCCCGAGGCGATGAACGGAATGGATAGCTTGTCGGCGGCGCAGGGCAGCAGGATTAGGCCTGGGATATCGTCCTCGCCCGGATGCCCGGCGCATTCAAATCCGTCCACGCTGACCGCATCACAGCCCAACGATTCCGCCTTCAATGAATGGCGAACGGATGTGCATTTGTGGATCACCTTGATGCCAGCGGCCTTGAAACCGGGCATGAAGGGTTCGGGGCTGCGCCCCGCCGTTTCCACGATCTTGATGCCGCTGTCGATGATGGCGTCGGCATATTCCTGGTAGGGAACAGGCTTCAGTGTCGGCAGTATCGTCAGGTTCACGCCAAATGGCTTTTCTGTCATTTCGCGGCAGCGTGCGATCTCCTTCCGCAGATCCTCCGGTGTCGGCTGGGTCAATCCTGTGAGGAAACCCAGGGCGCCTGCATTAGCCACGGCGCTGACCAACTCGGCTCGGCCGACCCACTGCATGCCGCCCTGGACGACGGGATGCTCGATCCCGAAGGTATCGGTAAATCTTGTTTTCATGATTGACCTTCTTTATTTGAACCCTGCGATGGCGTTGCCCTACATATCGCAAGTACGGCGATCAGAAGCGAGGAAATTGTCCCCCATGGTGCTCCACATGGCCCCAAACATGCGTTATGCCGATGGTCAATTCGACCGCGCCGCGGAATGGCGTGAGGACGCTGATTGGCTGGCCGGTCGCCTGTCCGAATCCGACAGTCGCATCTATCCGGTTTGGCGGCACCGCTTCCTGTTCCAGGATGAGAGCACCCCGATCGTTCTGACGCCGGAGGCGGCCGCTGGGTTGGCCGATTTGGGTGAAGTGGTGCTGCTGGGTCTGATGGAAGACACCGCCCATTTTGCCCTGGACATTTCCGGCCTGCCCGAGGCGTCGCTGCAAAGCCATTTCGACACCCAGGCGCAGGACCTGCGCGATGTGGCGGATCAACTCTCTCATCGCACGGCGGCCCTATTGGCCTATAGCCGTGGCATGGCGGTTTGGCATGCCGATCACCAATTCTGTGGCCGTTGCGGCAGCAAGACCGCCATGGAACGGGCCGGTCATGCCCGTCGCTGTCTGGATCAGACCTGCGGCCGGCTGCATTTTCCCCGCACCGACCCTGCCGTTATCACCCTGGTCATCGATACCGACAATGATCGCTGCCTGCTGGCACGGCGCGCCACCATATCCATTCCCCGGTTTTCCACCGTCGCCGGCTTTGTGGAACCGGGCGAAACGCTGGAGGATGCCGTGCGCCGCGAAGTGGCGGAGGAGGTCGGCGTCCCGACCGGCGCGGTGATGTACCGCGCCTCTCAGCCCTGGCCATTTCCCTCCTCCCTGATGATGGGATTCTGGGCTCGGGCGTTGAATTCGGAAATCAGGGTCGACGGCGAGGAGATCGGCGAGGCGGCATGGTTCACCCGCCGGGACATCGATCAGCTTCTTGCGCAGGACAAGATCGTTCTACCACCCGAGGATTCTATCTCCCGCCGGCTTGTGGAAGCGTGGCGAATGTTGCCAAACGGCACAAAAATCAAAGGTTTGGAGTGACGCGGCGCACATATGCGTTATATACTCCATAGTAGCATCGCAAGGTTCGTAGTGGGTTGGCCGGAGAGGAAGTTTCGGCCATGACAATCATCCAAAAAAGAAAAAAGGGGATGACAGTGAATATGAAGAAAACTTCAGCGGTTTCATTGGTGGCCGCGATGACCTTAGCAGGCTGTACCTTGGGTACGCAGCTTGATAAGGCCCAGATGGCCGAAACGGCCAAGACTCCATTCAATTACAACCTGTATGAAGGCTATGTCGGTCTGGCAAAATCCGAATACAAGGAAGGCGATTACGAGGATTCGGACCATTTCGCTACCCGTGCCATGAAGGCGGCAGGGGCGAAAAAAGACTCCGCCGTCAAGCCGGAAGGCTTCAAGGCGCGTAGTATCCCGGCCGATAAAGAGGGTGAATTGCGCAAGGCACGGGGCCGTCTGATGATCGCCCTGCATCAGGGCGGGCGGGAGAACTTCCCCCGGTTCGCTGCGGAAGCGCAGGTCAAGTTTGACTGTTGGATGCAGGAGCAGGAAGAGAACTTCCAGCCCAAGCACATCGAGGCCTGCAAAAAGGGCTTCATGAAGTCCATCGCCAAGCTAGAAAAGATGATGGCGCCGAAGCCGAAAAAGATGGCGAAAAAAGCCGCGCCCGCTCCGAAGCCCAAGGCGCCGGAGCCAGTGGACGTGGATGGCATTTACATCGTCTTCTTCGACCTGAACAGCACCAAGCTTTCGCCGCAGACACAACGTGTGTTGCGTAAGGCGGCAGCCGAATTCGCCCTGACCGACTCGCCAGGCATGACCCTGACCGGTCACACGGATTCGTCGGGCAACGCGGATTACAATTACGATCTGTCCCAGCGGCGCTTGAATGCGGTCACGGACTTCCTGTTGAAAATGGGTGTGTCGCGGCCGTCAATTCTGTTCTCGGCCCATGGCGAAGAGAAGCTGTTGGTGCCGACCAAGAATGGCGTGAAGGAAAAACGCAACCGGCGCGTGGAGATCATCTTCCAGTAAGTCCGCGTCTGGTAAGAATTGCAAAAAGTTGCGCGCGGGGCCACGGCTGTGGTTCCGCGCCTACTTTTTCTGACTGCTTTTTATGGTGAGACAACATGCGTTTGTTGATTGCTTTGCTGTTGCCCTGGCTCCTGTTTTTCACTATTGGCCGGGTCTTCGCCGGTATTATATGTTTGATACTGCAATGCACGTTGATTGGCTGGGCACCAGCCGCAATCTGGGCGGTTTTCGCCTTGAGCCAATACAATATGGAAAAGCGTTTCGACGAGATGGATCGCTCTTGACACGGCAATCAAAGGGGCTATCCGCTTGCGTTTTATGATTTTGGAAGGATAACCGACATGGCCGATGCCTATATTTACGATCACGTACGAACACCACGGGGCAAGGGCCGGGCAAGTGGTGCGCTGCATTCGGTGACGCCAATCGAATTGGCCTCTACCGCCCTGCGCGCCATCCGAGACCGCAACGATCTCGACACCGCCAATGTGGAAGACGTGGTGCTGGGCTGCGTGGCGCCGGTGGGCGAACAGGGCGCGGATATCGCCCGTGTCGCGGCGATCAATGCCGACTATGCGGAGACCACCGCCGGCGTCCAGGTCAACCGGTTCTGCGCATCCGGTTTGGAAGCAGTCAACATGGCCGCCGGGCAAATCATGTCCGGGCAGTCCGATATGGCGGTTGGCGGCGGTGTCGAAAGCATGAGCCGCGTGCCCATGGGCTCCGACGGCGGCGCCTGGGCCACCGATCCGGCCGTGGCCTTCCACAGCTATTTCGTTCCCCAAGGCATCTCCGCTGACCTGATCGCCACCAAGTACGGCTATTCCCGCGACGATGTGGATGCATATGCGGTGGAAAGCCAGAAACGGGCGAAGCAGGCCTGGGACGAAGGCCGCTTCGACAGTGCCATCGTCCCCGTCGTCGATGTCAACGGCGATACCGTGCTGGATAACGACGAGCACATGCGGCCGGAAACCGACATGCAGTCCTTGGCCTCGCTTGATGCCTCTTTCGGGAATATTGGTGAACAGTTCGGTTTCAACTCCGTGGCCATCCAGCGCTATCCGGAAGTGGAAGCCATCGAACACGTGCATCATGCCGGCAATTCGTCAGGCATCGTCGATGGCGCTGCTGCCGTTCTGCTGGGGACCAAGGAAATCGGTGAAAAGCTGGGCCTAAAACCAAGGGCCCGCATACGCAGTTTCGCTTCCATCGGTTCCGAGCCGACGATCATGCTGACTGGTCCGTCGTTCGCGGCTGAAAAGGCGCTCAAACGTGCCGGCATGGAGAAGGGCGATATCGACGTCTGGGAGTTGAACGAGGCGTTTGCCGCGGTCGTCCTACGCTTCATGGAAGCACTGGACATCGACCATGACAATATCAACGTCTGCGGCGGCGCCATCGCCATGGGCCATCCCCTGGGTGCCACAGGCGCCATGATCTTGGGCACGGTGCTGGACGACTTGGAACGTACGGGCAAAAGCACCGCGCTTGCCACATTGTGCGTCGGCGCCGGCATGGGCACCGCCACAATTATTGAACGCCTCTGAGGACAAGAACAATGATGGACTACAATGTGGATGGCGACGGCGTCGCCACCATCACCTGGAATGTTTCCAACCGGCCCATGAATGTCCTGAACGAGGAGACAATCGCGGCCTATTCCGCGGCGGTGGAGAAAGCCCTAGGCGATGACGAGGTCAAGGGCGTAATCGTTGCTTCGGCCCATAAGGAATTCATGGTCGGCGCCGATCTCTCCGCCATGGGAGATGGCAGCAAAGAGGCCCTGACCAAATTCATCACCCTGACGCACAAGATGTTCAGGGATATGGAAACGGGGGGCAAGCCGTTCGTCGCCGCCATCAACGGGCATGCTCTAGGCGGCGGTTACGAGCTTTGCCTGGCTTCCCACCATCGCATTGCTGCCGACGACGCCAAGATCAAGATTGGTCTGCCTGAAGCCAAGATCGGCCTGTTGCCGGGTGGTGGCGGCACCCAACGGCTGTCCCGCCTGATCGGCATGCAGCAGGCCTTGCCCCTGATGCTGGAAGGCAAGGAACTGGCACCGGCGGCGGCCAAGAACATGGGCATGGTTGACGAAGTGGTGCCGGCGGATGAACTGCTGGCGGCGGCCAAGGCCTGGGTCCTAGGCGATGGCCAGAAAAACAAGGTTCAGCCCTGGGACAAGCGGGGCTTCAAGATACCCGGTGGCGCCGTGCAATCGCCCCAAGGCCAACAGGCCTTCATGGCAGGCAATGCCATGCTGCGCCAGCGCACCTTTGGCAATTACCCCGCGCAAGAGAATATCATGTCTTCGGTGTTTGAGGGTTGTCAGGTGGATATCGATACGGGCCTGAAGATCGAGATCCGCTATCTCATCGCCACCGCCATGACGCCGGAATGCCGTAATATGATCCGCCTGTTCTTTGCCCTGACGGAGGCAGGCAAGGGCGCCGGCCGGCCCGAGGGCGTTCCGGAAGCGACATTCAACAAAATCGGCGTGCTTGGGGCCGGGATGATGGGCGCGGGCATTGCCTTTGTTACGGCGTTGCGCGGCATGGACGTGGTGCTGCTGGACATGGCACAGGAGAGTGCCGACAAGGGCAAAGAGCATGCCGCGGACCTGCTGAAGAAGCGCGTCTCCCGCCGGCGCATGGATCAGGAGGCCGCCGATGCCGCCCTGGCCCGTATCCAGCCGACCACCAATTTCGACGACTTGGCGGGCTGCGACCTGGTGATCGAGGCGGTGTTCGAGGACCGGGGTGTGAAAGCGGACGTAACGCAAAAGACCCTGGCCGTGACGGGAGACGGAATAGTTTTCGGTTCCAACACGTCGACCTTGCCCATCACCGGTCTGGCCGAAGCCTCCAGCCGGCCCGACAACTTCATCGGCCTGCATTTCTTCTCGCCTGTGGACCGTATGCCGCTGGTGGAGATCATCATGGGGGAAGGGACCTCGGATGAGACCCTGGCCAAGTCCATCGACTATGTGAAGGCCATCCGCAAGACACCCATTGTGGTCAACGATTCCCGCGGCTTTTACACCTCCCGCGTCTTCGGCACCTATGTGCGCGAGGGCCTGGCCCTGCTCGCCGACGGCGTCGCACCGGCGCTGATCGAGAATGCGGGCAAGATGGCCGGCATGCCGGTCGGGCCGCTGGCCATGGCGGACGAGGTTTCCATCGACCTGATGTACAAGATCGGTAAGCAGACCCGCGAGGACATGGGCGATGACTATGTCCCTGTGCCAGGCGACGATCTGGTGGTGACGATGGTCGAAGAGTTGGGCCGTCTGGGCCGAAAATCAGCCAAGGGCTTCTATGACTATCCCGAGAAGGGGGATAAACGCCTTTGGCCTGGATTGGCGGAGCAATGCCCGCCAGCGGCGGAGCAACCGGATGTGGACGAGGTGAAGAAGCGCCTGATGTTCATCCAGTCGGTGGAGACCGCACGCTGCATGGAAGAAGGCGTCGTCACCGAAAAACGCGATGCGGATGTGGGTTCGATCATGGGATGGGGTTTCCCGCCCTTCCGGGGCGGCGTGTTAAGCCAGGTGGACACCATTGGCATTCAGGAATTCGTCGCCGAATGCGACCGTCTTGCCCAGGCTTATGGCCCCCGCTTCAGCCCGCCGAAGTTGCTCCGCGAGATGGCGGAGAAGGGCGAGGGTTTCTACGGCAAAGCAGCGTAAGGGAGCAGCGAATGGCTCAGGCGATGGAAGTGAGGCCTGTATCGGGCGCATTGGGGGCGGAGATCCACGGCCTGGATCTGGCCGGTGACCTGGACAATTCGACCATGGCGGCGGTTCGCCAGGCCTTCTTTGACCACAGCGTTGTTTTCTTCATGGACCAGGACCTGAAACCGGAGGAGCATTTGGCCTTCGCCCGGCGGTTCGGGGATATAGACGTTAACCGGTATTTCCCAACTGTCGAGGGCTATCCGGAGATCGCCAAGGTCAGCAAGGAACCAAAAGAGACTTACAATATCGGCGGCGCATGGCACACCGATCACAGCTATGACCCCGAGCCCGCCTTGGGTTCCATGCTCTATGCCAAGAAACTACCCGAGCGAGGCGGCGATACCATTTTTGCCTCGATGTATGCTGCCTATGAGGCCCTGTCTCCCGGCATGCAAGAAATGCTGTCAGGTTTGAAGGCTGTTCATTCGGGCGCTCGGGCCTTCGGCCCACAAGACGACGGCAAATCATACCGGGCTGAAAAGTTCAAATTGTCCGAATCCGCCTTGCGCGAGGTGGAGCATCCCGTGATCTGCACCCATGCGGAATCGGGACGCAAATATCTTTACGTGAACCGCGGCTTCACCGTCCGTTTTGCCGATATGACCGAGGCCGAAAGCAAGCCGTTGTTGGACTTCCTGTTCGAGCATGCCGCCCGCCCGGAATTCACCTGCCGCCTGGCCTGGAAGCCCGGGACCATGGCCTTCTGGGATAACCTTTGTACCCAGCATTTCGCCGTCAACGACTATCACGGACAGACCCGGCTGATGCACCGCGTCACCATCCAGGGCAAGGCGCCACAGGCTTAACGCCACCCATTTCCAAAGGAAGCAAGATGTCGTTCCAGGAAGTAATTTACAATGTGGAGGACGGTGTCGCCGTCGTCACCTTGAACCGCCCCGACCGGCTGAATGCCATGACTTTGACCATGGCCGGGGAAATCCGCGCCGCCATGCAGCAGGCCACTGACGACGACGAGGTCCGCGTGATCGTGCTGACGGGCGCGGGCCGTGGTTTCTGCGCCGGTGCCGATGCTGCGCGCCTGCAGGGCCGTGCCGCAGGCGAAACGGTGGACGAAGGCGAAACGCTGTCCTTCACCGGCGCCGTCGAAGGCGGCCTGGATTTGCCCGAGGCCTTCGCCGCCAAATACGCCTGGATTGCCACCGTACCGAAGCCGGTGATCGCCGCCGTGAACGGCCCGGCGGTGGGCGTCGGCATGGTCTTGCCTATGTTCGCCGATATCCGTTTTGCCTCTGATACCGTCAAGTTCGGCACCGCCTTCTCCAAGCGCGGTCTGGTGCCGGAATACGGCCTAGCCTGGCTTCTGCCCCGTCTTATGCAGCCCTCGAAGGCCTTTGATCTGCTCTATAGCGCGCGCCTGGTGGAGGCCGACGAAGCCCTGGAAATGGGTCTGGTAGACAAGGTCTTCCCCACCAACGAGTTGCTGCCAGCGGTAATGGACTATGCCCGGGAACTGGCCACTGCTGTCTCCCCGCGCTCCAATAGGGTGGTGAAGGAGATGATCTATCAGGGCCTTGACCAGGGTTTTGATGCGGCCATGGAACAATGCCTGGCCGAGATGGCGGAAGCGCAGAAATCGGATGATTTCAAGGAAGGCATCGCCGCCTGGAAAGACAAGCGGGTGCCGAACTTCACCGGCAAATAGCCCTTCCGGTCGAACCGCCCGGCAGGCCTGGCCATGAGTGACCAGGGTACCCAAGACAAGAGCTGGCGCAGCCTCTGGCTTTCCTCCGGCGCCATGTCCATCGCCATGCTGGGCGATGCCCTGATCTATGTGGTCCTGCCGGTCAATGCGGATGCCTTCGGCGTCAGTCTGGCCTGGGTAGGGGTGTTACTGGCTGCCAACCGCATCGTTCGTACCTTTTCTTACGGCATGATCGCCGCGTTGGGCGAACGCATCGGCTTCAAGAACCTTTGCCTCTTCGCCTCTATTACCGCCATCATTTCAACGGCCATGTATGGTCTGTTCCAGGGTTGGGCGCCGCTTCTGGCGGCGCGGGTGATCTGGGGCCTTTCCTATGGCGCGCTGCTGCTGGCGACCCTGGGCTATGCCGCCGCCGACCGTAGCCGCACCGGCGCCCGGGTGGGCGTTAGCCGGGCTGTGGAGCAGGTGGGTCCGCTTCTGGCTTTGACTGTTGGCGCCTGGCTAGCCGGTGTGGTGGGGCCGCGGGATGTGTTTCTGCATCTCTCCGTGGTGTCCTGCATCGCCGCCCTGCTGGCGTTGATGTTGCCCAAGACCCCGAAGCGCAGCACCGCGCAGCCGGCCAGCAGGCCCGGTATCCTGCCGCGGCCGGACCGCCTGGATATCCTGATCTTCTGGATGGGCTTTGGCGTCGACGGGGTCTTCACCATGACCGTATCCATCATGCTGGCTGGCCAGGTCTCGATCGAAGCGGCGATGTTGTGGGGCGGGCTGATGATTTCCGGCCGGCGGGTGGCGGAAATGGTGGTGGCGCCCATCTCGGGCCATATCGCTGATCGCTTTGGCGTGCGTGCGCCCTTGGTGATATCGTCCGTCGTCCTGGCTGCCGGCCTGGCAATGGTCGGGGTCGGCTGGCTCTACATCGGCGCGCTGGCGATCGTTCTCGCACGCGGCGCCCTTGGAACATTAATCCCGGCGGCGGTGGCCTTATTCGCCGACGAATCCGTGCTGCAGCCATTGGCGCGCAATCAGACCTGGCGCGATGTGGGCGCGGCCGCCGGGCCGCTCTCCACCGGCTTCGTTCTCGCCGTCACGACGCCGGAAATGATCCACCTGCTATTGGGTGGGATCTATCTGGCGACCCTACTGTGGCTCATGGCCGCGCCGGCTTGGCGGCAATCTACCAAGGTCGTCAGGCCGGGGCGGGAATAACCTTATTCCGCCGCCTGGCTCTCGGGCGGTGGCGTCCATTTGCTGCGCATGGTGACCAGTTCTTCCGCAGCGGAGGGGTGGATGCCCACGGTGGCGTCGAACTGCGCCTTGGTGGCATTGCAACGAAGCGCAATGCCGATGCCTTGAACCATTTCCGCCGCATCCGGTCCCACTACGTGGCAGCCCACGACCCGGTCCGTCTTGGAATCCACGATTAGCTTCATCAGGGTCTTTTCTTCCGACGGCGTCATGGTGTGCTTCATGGGCGTGAAGGTGGACTTGTAGATATCGATCTCGCCGATCTGTTCGACGGCCTGTTCCTCTGTCAGACCCACATTGCCGACGCTGGGCTGGCTGAACACGGCGGAGGGGACATCCGCGTGGTTCGGCTTACGGGGGTTGTTGCCAAACACCGTATCGGCATAGGCATGCCCCTCCATCAACGCGACCGGGGTCAAGGCAATGCGGTCGGTCAAATCGCCAACCGCATGAATGTTGGGAATATTGGTCTGGGACCATTCATCCACCTTAACGGCGCCGCCCTTGGCCAGTTCCACACCGACTGCTTCCAAGCCCAGATCGCCGCTGTTCG
Organism: uncultured Rhodospirillaceae bacterium; assembly: GCA_964344935.1. Lineage (GTDB taxonomy): Bacteria > Pseudomonadota > Alphaproteobacteria. The sequence goes on along the minus strand of CAYFPL010000001.1, from coordinate 400,061 downwards.
GGTGGCGGCCGGTGGCATACATGATTAGGCCGGTCTCCATGGTTTCGCCGGTGGTCAGGCTCAGCCGATATCCGTCGTCCACTTTCTCGATGGCGGTGACGTTGGTATCGGTGCGCAGGTCGATGCCTTTCTTGCGGATTTCAACGGCCAGATGGTCACGCACATCACGGTCGAAACCGCGGAGGATCTGTTCGCTGCGGTAAAGTTGGGTCACGTTGCGGCCCAGGCCGTTGAAGATGCCCGCGAATTCCACGGCAATATAGCCGCCGCCGACGATGGTGATGTGTTCGGGCAGGGAATCGAGGTGGAAGGCCTCATTGGAACTAATGGCATGTTCGATGCCGGGGATATCAGGGAAGGTGGGGGCGCCGCCGGTGGCCAGCAGGATATGCTCCGCCGTCACCAATTCGCCGCCAACCTCTATTGTGTGGGCATCCCGCAGCCGCGCCCGGGCATCGAAGCGTTTGACGCCGGCGCCATCTAGCATCTGGATATAGATGCCGTTCAAACGGTCGATTTCCCTGTCTTTGTTGGCGACCAGCTTGGACCAGTCGAAGCTGATATCGCCCACGGACCAGCCATAGGATTCCGCATCCTCGAAGTCTTCGGCGAAGTGGGAGGCATAGACGAACAGTTTTTTCGGCACGCAGCCGCGAATGACGCAGGTACCGCCGTAACGGTATTCTTCCGCTATCGCCACACTGGCGCCGTAGCCGGCAGCGATCCGCGAAGCCCGCACGCCGCCAGAGCCGGCACCGACCACGAAAAGATCAAAATCGTAAGCCATCATCTGTCCTCGGAATTGTCATGTACGTCCCGCAATATAGTAGCTTCGCCGTACGGTGCTAGGGCTTCGTCGCGATTGTCGGCATCACAACGAAGAGAGATTGAAAAGGCGATCGGGCAAACCTAGTTACAGAGTAAGATAGTGTGTCGCTTTGCCTAAGGAGCAATAGTTGAAATGGAAAACTTCACACCTGTATCTGCCTTGATTGGCGGACTTCTGATCGGTGTCTCCGCCGTTATCATGCTGGCTGTGATGGGCCGGATCGCGGGCATCAGCGGCATCCTCGGCGGCATACTGACGCTGAAAGGCGGCGACCGTCTGTGGCGCCTAGTTTTCATTGCCGGCTTAGTCGTGGGAGCGGGCGCCTATGCCGCCCTTGGAGGTGATGTCAGCGGCATCAACATTAACCCCCATGGCTTAGGCGAAGGCGCGCAGACCCTTGTCATGGTGCTTGGCGGCCTTCTGGTCGGTTTCGGCACCCAGTTGGGTTCCGGATGCACTTCTGGCCACGGGGTCTGCGGTTTGGGCCGGTTTTCGCCCCGTTCGCTGACCGCCGTCGTGACCTTCATGGCAGTGGCGGGCGTCGTCGTCCTGCTCGTCCGCTTGGGTATGGGAGGATAAGGCTATGACGCATCTGGTTGCCGCGATCAGCGGCATAATCTTTGGCCTCGGCCTAGCCATATCCGGCATGATCAATCCCGCCAAGGTCGTCGGGTTTTTGGACGTGACGGGGAATTGGGATCCCAGTCTGGCCTTCGTCATGGGTGGTGCGGTGGTTGTCACGGCCCTGTCGTTCCGTTTGATCCTGAAGCGGCCGCAACCGTTATTAGGCAGTGCCTTTCAGGTTCCGAGTCGCCAGGACATTGATGGTCGCCTTTTGGGCGGCGCCGTGATCTTCGGTGCCGGCTGGGGTCTGTCGGGCCTATGTCCTGGACCGGCGCTGGCCTCATTGGCCTTCCTGGACCCCAAGATCATATTGTTCGTCGTGGCCTTGATTGCAGGCAGCTATCTAGCCCGCTTGGATATCTTTACTGGAGCCGTGGGCGGTCAATCCACCCGGTCTTCTGCGTAAAGGGGCGCATCGCTGACCAGGACCGTGCCTTTTTCCCAGAACGGGTATTGCAGGATCAGAACTTCCAGGCCTCTTGGTCCCGACTGAAACTCCAATCCCGCTTCCGGCGGCTCGACGAAGATGCATGACCATTTTTCGTAGTCCGCGCCGTCATGGACCAAGGTGCCGTTCATGACGACGTAGTATTGTCCGCCGCCCGTCGCGGGGTCGGGTCCCGTAAAGGTCATATCCGGGCCCATACGCAAATTCCATGCGGCCAACCCTTCATCTTCCGCCGGCAGCACCACTTCCTGCTCGATGGTTTCCAATTCGGCCAGTTCCGTATCGTCGGGCAGTACATCCACTTCCACGGCGATGTTGCGCCGCCGGTTAGGCTTCTGGAACTTGCGCCCTTCGGGGAAGAAAAAGGCGCCCGGTTCCGATTGTGCCCTCAAGGTAAAATAAAAGATCCCCTCGTCCTCGGCATTCAGGGGGCCATAACCGGAATAGGCGTTGGCGTAGTGCACACAAACCGGTGCCACCCGATGTTTGCCTAAGGTGCCGCCGCCTTTGACCACCACCTGGTACTGATCGATGCCGTGAAAGTGCGGCGGGATAATTGAATTCGGCGATTGCTCGACCAACAGGGCCTGTGGCGTGTCCCGGTGGGAGGTGTCGTTGCCCAGATAGTTGGTCCGTGCGTAGGTGTGGCCGTTGAACAGCCTGCCCACGAAACGGTCGGGGCTGACCTCGCGAAATGATTTTGCGAATATCATGGCGATCCTCTCTGTTTCGTCGGATTATTGGCTATGGCAAGCGATTTGACAAATGCGATGGACTTGAAACTAGAAAAGCTGCATCCCGCCATCGGCGCCAAGGTGCATGGCGTTGATTTGTCCCGGCCTTTGGATAACGAGGTCCTGGGGGCGATAAAGGCGGCGTACGCTGCGCATCACGTCCTGGTGTTTCCCGGATCTGCCATCAGCGATGAACAGCAGGTCGCTTTCAGCCGCCATTTCAGCGACCTGGAGACCTTTCCGCAAAGCGATATGGGCGCGGCACGGTTGCCGGAAATCTATCGGGTCTCGAATGTGGGCGAGGATGACCAGATCCTGCCTGTCGAGAGCGACACCGCGCGCTACCAATCCTTGACCCAGGTTTGGCACACCGACGGCTCATACCTGCCGATCCCCAGCCTGGGCGCCGTTCTGCATGGGATCGAGGTCGCCAGCGAGGGTGGCGAAACTCATTTCGCAAACATGTTCGCCGCCTATGAGGCCCTGGACGAGGCGATGAAGGCGCGAATAGGGCACCTCAAGGCACGGCATTCCTTTCAGCATTCCCGGTCCTTGATGAATCTGCCGCCCATGGCGGCCGATGAACTGGCCCGCGTGCCACCGGTCGATCAACCCCTTGTGCGCCAGCATCCCGACGGCCGACGTTCGCTATATCTTTCGCCGCCCCTGATGGAGGGGATCGTCGGCTGGTCCGCCGCCGACAGCGAGGCCTTGTTTGCGGAATTGATTGAGCACGCCTCCCAGCCGGACTTCGTCTACCGCCATGTCTGGTCGCCCCATGATGTTTTGATGTGGGATAACCGCTGCACCATGCATCGGGTCACACCTTACGATTCTGCCAAGCAGCGCCGCGTTATGCACCGCACCGCGTTGGTAGGCGTCGAGCCGGTTACCGCACCCTCTTAAGCACTGCCACCTCGGTCTTGACAGGCAAGCTCTGCTCTTATATTTAAACAATATGTTAAATGTTGAAATAAAGTGATGCTCCAGAATGACGGCATACGACGATCAGCAACTTGATAAGACCTTCGCCGCCCTTGCCGATCCGATCCGCCGGGCCATCTTGCAGCGATTGGCGGAAGGGGATGCCACGGTGAACGAATTGGCGGAACCTTTTGACGTCTCGTTGCCGGCAATCTCCCGGCACCTGCGAATTCTGACCGAGGCCGGGCTTCTTGAACGGCGCCGGGAGGGCAAGTTCCGCCCCTGCCGGCTGGACGGCCGCGCGCTGATGCAGGCGGCCAACTGGATCAACACCTACCGGCAATTCTGGGGCGATCAGTTCGATCGCCTGGCGCAATTCCTGGAGAACAAGGAAGCGCAAATGGATTCAGATGAGAGGGGTACAAGCGAATGAACAGGGTGACAAACGCGGCCGTGACGGAAGACGGTGGTTTTATTTTGGAGATGAGCCGCACCTTCAATGCCGACCGGCCCAGGGTATTCGAGGCCTTCACCAAGCCGGAATCCCTTGCGCAATGGTGGGGCCCGGTTGGTGTCAGTGCGCCGAGGGTCGAACTGGATCTGCAAAAGGGCGGGGCGTTTGAGATCGACATGCACAATTCCTCTGGCGGCGTGCATTATCTGAGCGGCGTCTACGAAGAGATCTCGCCGCACGACCGGCTGGTCTTCACCTGGGCCTGGGGGCAGGGCGCGGACAAGGGTCCCTCGACCCACGTGACCCTGGAATTCCGTGACGTCGCCGATGGGACCGAGATCCTGCTGACCCACCGCGGTTTCGCGACCGAGGATGCCCGCGACCAGCACGGCAGCGGCTGGACCGGCTGTTTCGAGTGCCTGGTGGAACACCTGGAAAATTGATTGGAACAAATGGGGAGAAGCGAAATGTCAGATATCATTCTGTATGGCGATGCGCGCAGCACCTATTTCCGCACTGCCCGCATTGCGGCCGAGGAAAAGGGTGTCAGCTATGACATCGTGGCCAGGGATGCCGCCGGCCGTGATTACGAGGAGATCCATCCGTTTGGCAAAATGCCGGGCATGGCCCATGGCGATGTCACCATTTTCGAAACGGCCGGCATTGTCACCTATATCGACGCGGTCTTCGACGGCCCCAACCTGATACCGACCGATCCTGTGCAAAAGGCCAAGGCCTGGCAGTGGGTCAGCGCCATCAACGACTATTTCTACACCACCATGATCCGGAGCTATGTTCTGGAGTACATCTTCCCAAAGGGTGAGGACGGCCAGCCCGATATGGCGGCGATCGGTGCCGCCCTGCCCGAGGTGAAACGCCAGGTCATGGTGTTGGATAGTGCCTTGGCCAAGCACGACTTCTTGGCGGGCAATGAGTTTTCCATCGCTGATATGTTCATCTGTCCGATCATGGCCTATTTGGGCCGCATGCCCGAGGCATCCGAGATCTTCGCCGACTGCCAGAATATCGCCCGCGCCGGCGCAATGGTTACGGAACGGCCCAGCTATCAGGCCACCATGCCGCCCATGCCGGCGGAGGCGGCGGAATAGGCTAGGCGGCAGGTTCGATCCGGAATTGTAGCTTTTCGTGCGCCGCGCGCAATGCGGCTTCCACTGCGGCTGGGTCTTCGCCGGCGGCGAAGATGAAGCCCAGGTAGCGGCTACCTTCCGGTACTGGCACCAGGGTATCGCCCAGGGGAATGGAGATTACCGCGTCCTGAATGCCGGGATGGGCGCGGGCTGCCTCTAGTCCAACAATTTCGCGCAGAATTCCGGCCCTGGGGATGGGGATCATCATCACGCCGGAAGCCGAATTCCGAGCCGTTTGCAGCGGCGCTGGCAAATCCATGGCGTGGCGGATGATCAAGTCCTCCAATTGGCCGCTGTCGCCGAATTCCAGGGCTCGGGCGCACAAGCCGCCGATGGACCGGGCCGCGATTTCGATGGGCCAGATGCCGCCGTCATTGACGCGCAATTCCGCGTGGATCGGCCCTTCCCGCAGACCCAGGGCCGCGACGGCCCGGTCGACCGTATCGGCGATATCGCGCTGGGACTTCTTCGACAGACGCGACGGGGTGACATAGATCGTCTCCTCGAAATAGGGGCCTTCCAGCGGATCGGGCTTATCGAACAAGGCCAAAACCCTAAGTCGCCCGTCTTCCAGCAAGCCCTCGAGGGCGACTTCCTGGCCAGGAATATAGTCTTCAACCAAAATATTCTGTGCCGCTTCACCCGTGCTGTCCGAGGCCGCCAGAATGGCGTTGATCCGGTCAACCGCCGCGATGAACTGATCAGGATTGTCGGCCCGGATCACGCCCCGGCTGGCGGATAGCGCCAGGGGCTTTAGGACCACTGGGTATGGCATTTCGCCAGATCTTCCGGCGGGATCCTCCGCCACGGAAACGAGGGTGAACCAGGGCGAAGGGAGGCCGGTGTTGCCGAGGCGGCTGCGGAAGCGGTGTTTGTTGCCTGCCGTCAAGACTGAGTCCGGTGCGTTGTGACGCAGGCCCAAAGCTTCCGCCGCTCTTGCGGCCACATAGGTGGTTTCCTGATCGACGCCAATGATCGCCGCGACTGGATGATCTTGGTGATAGCGGATGATCTGGGCCACACCTTGCTCGGAATCTTTGAAGTCGACCGTTACGGTAGCGCCGTCCGAGAAGGCTTCCAGCACCGATTGCTGGTCGCTGCCCACGGCCGCCTGGATGCCCAGCCGGCCGGCGGCATCAAGGAAATCACCGATACGGTAGGACGTTGTCGGTACCAAAAGCAGCAGTTTGCCGGTTGCCTGGTTCGTCAAGCGCCCTTGCCCGGCTGATAATAGGGATTGGTGCCGCCGGCGTGATCGGTCACATCCAGGACATTGATGATTGCCGGTGCAATGGCCCTGATCTCGTTGGCGACACCCTGCTTCAGGGTAACGTCCGCCATGCCGCAGCCCTGGCAGCCGCCTTCCAGGCGCAAATAGGCCGTATCCCCGACTACGTCGACCAGGGATATATGGCCGCCATGGCTCGCCACTTGAGGATTGACGTGCTCGTCGAGCAGCCTGCGAATGGCCCGGCCGTCTTCGGTATCAAGGCCTGGTTTCGGCACCATGTCGTCGAAATCGGTGACGCCCTCGAGCTCGGGTATGTAATGGCGCATCATCTGCTCGATATTGAGGCGCAGGTTGCGGGCCGCGCCGTTCAATTCCAGGATCACCATGTCGCTTCGGAAACCGCGATAGACCGCCTCGCCGCCGCTGCCAGCCAGGGCCGGCGTGACATGACTGTCCAGAAGTTCCTTGACCCTTTCAATTAGATCCGGATCTGCGTCTGGATCGGTTAGATCCTCTTCGCTAAGCGTGCTCTGATCTTCCTCTAGGATGACGACTTCGCCGGCGGTGAAATGGTTCATGATGGCCGCCAAGGTCAGGGTCTTCAGGGCTTGCCAATCCCAATCATCCGCCTTGGTCACGGTGATGGAGTCTTGATCAAGGGAAACGCCGGCCACGCCGTCGATAGCGAACAGCCGTTGTGCCAGGGGCGAACGATCTGATGTGGCCGCATTGGGGAAATGCGCGGTGCCGGACGGCATTACGGCTTGGCCCGGCAGGAATTTCATCTGCGCCGGATTGGGCGTGGGCTCTGTCTGAATGAACATGTCCTGATCCCCTAATGGTTTCGCCTACTCGTCCCCCAGGCTGAATATAGGATGATATTCTCGATTTACCCAGCCCTCTCTCTGCGATTGCGCTATGTTTGTTCTTGAACGATTCTGCGGCCAATGGGGGATATGATGGCTGAATGGCAGGGGGATATTGACGTGCGGGCCCTGAGTGAGGCCCGCGCCAATGGCGCCGCGCATACCGTATTGGATGTCAGGGAACCGCAGGAATTGGCTATTTGCGGTCTTCCAGACAGCCTTTGCATACCTATGCAGGAGATCCCCGACCGGCTCTCGGAATTGCCACGCGAGCACCCTTTGGTGGTCATGTGCCATCACGGCAGCCGCAGCGACATGGTGGCACAGTTCCTGCGCGCCAATGGTTTCGACAACGTCCATAACCTGATGGGTGGCATAGATGCCTGGGCGGCCCTGCTCGAACCGGATATGCCCCGTTATTAGTCCGGTAATGGGGGGCGGACTGGACAGCGGGGCGGCAAGCATGCGAGTTTGCCGCTTCAGTTAAGAATATCCCTGTCTTTCCAACCGAGTGAGATGCCCCAGAAATCGAAATCAGCCAAACGCGCGGCGCGGCCCCGCGATGCCGCCACCCTGGTGCTATTGCGTCGGGTCCGCGGCAAGCCGAGCGTCCTGATGGGCCTGCGCCATGGCAAGCACAAATTTATGCCCGATCAGTGGGTCTTTCCTGGCGGCCGCGTGGACCGCGCCGACGGCTATGCCCATGCAGATTCCGAATTACGACCGCATGTAACAAAGCGTCTGGCCGCCTCGTCATCTACGCATCGAGCCCGCGCCCTGGCCATGGCCGCGGTACGCGAGACATTTGAAGAAACCGGTCTGATCCTGGGCCGGCCACTGGAAGGTGATCAGAACGGCGCTTCGGACACTTGGGCGCCTTTCTACGAAGCAGGCTTCGCCCCCAGCCTGGAAGGTCTGGAATATGTCTATCGCGCCGTGACGCCGCCCTATCGGCCGATCCGCTTCAATGCCCGCTTTTTTCTGGCCGACGGCGCCGACCTACACGGCAAGCTGCAAGGTGATGGTGAATTGCTGAACTTGAGCTGGTTGCCCATCCCCAAGGCCATCGAATTGCCGACGCCGCCCATCCAGCAGATCGTTTTGGAAGCCTTGCCGTCGATGTTGGACGATGAAGGAAATATCCGCCGGCCCCGGCGGGTGCCGATCCGTATCATGCGCCACGGAACACGCAGGCTGGAATACGAATGAGCGCTCTTGCCAAAGGTCTGGCCGGCCGGCCCTACACACGGCCAGAAAACCCCGTCCGGCCGCGCGATGCAGCCAGTCTGGTAATTTGTCGCCGGCGCAGGGGCGTGACCGAGGTCCTCATGGGGCGCCGGGCTAGACGCCACCGTTTCATGCCGAACATGTATGTCTTTCCAGGCGGCCGGGTGGATGCCGCCGACCGCCGGGCGGAGGTAGCGGCGGAGTTGGCCAAGCCCGTGGCTCGCAAGCTGCAGGACAAGTGGTCACCCCGCATGGCCCGGGCCCTGGCCGTCGCCGCGGTGCGTGAGACGTTCGAGGAAACGGGCCTGGTGATTGGAGAAAGGGCAAATGGCTCTCTGCGGCCCAATTTGGCCGAACTGGACTATGTCGCCCGTGCCATTACACCGCCTGACAGTCCCGTGCGCTTCCACGCCAGGTTCTTTACCGTTGATGTAGAACAGACCACGGGCCGGGCGCGTGACAGCGATGAACTAGAGTCGCTGCAATGGCTGACCCTCGACGATGCCATGAATATGGAAGTCGCCGATGTCACCGAGTTTGTATTAGGGGAGATCAAGCGGCGCCATGAAGGCTGGCGGCCGCCAGGGGTGCCGCTGTTCAGGTACCGCAATGGCCGCGCCGTCATTCGCTACGAAACCTGAGGCCAGGAGCGGCAAAGACTTGACAGAACGGCTCGGGGCACTATGTTCCGGGCTGGAATTTTGCCGCGAAAGCGCTTGAAATATTGGAGTTTCGGTTATGGCCAAACCGACCACAGTGAAGATCAGATTGGTGAGTAGCGCCGATACGGGCTACTACTATGTAACCAAGAAGAATCCGCGTACCCAGACGGAAAAGATGGTGGTCAAGAAGTATGACCCCGTGGTCCGCAAGCACGTGGAATTCAAGGAAACCAAGATCAAATAAAATCACAAGCTGACCGGTTCCGGGCGAAGTATCTGTCGATCGGGGCCAGGTTCGAAATGCAAAAGGCCGGAGTGGATGCCGGCCTTTTGTGTTTTCAGGCGTTGTGGTGTTAGTCCCCTAGGCCGTCGCGGCGGCGCTTTCCACCTGCTCAAAGACAACCTTGTTGCGCCCGGAATTCTTGGCGGCATACAGCGCTTCGTCGCCGCGGCGTAGAATTTCGGCCGGGTTGTCGCCGGCGCCATGGGAGATGCTGACGCCGATGCTGACCGTAATCGGGATCTCGATTTCCTGATCGGGCACGGCGACGGCTGCTTCGGCAATGGCTTCGCGCAGACGTTCCGCGACGCCCAAACAGGTATCGCGGGTCGAATCCGGCATTATGACGACGAACTCTTCGCCGCCCATGCGGGCCGCCAGATCGATGAAACGGACACAACGCTTAACCCGCGTGGCGAACTCTTTCAGCACTTCGTCACCCGCGGCATGCCCATAGGTATCGTTGACATTCTTGAAGTGGTCGATATCCAGCGCCATCAGGCCGATGGGCTTTTCATCCTGCGCCGCCCGCTCCATCAGGTTCTCCAGATGGGATTCCAGATAGCGCCGGTTGTAGAGGCCGGTAAGCGGATCGGTGACGGCCAGGGTCAGGGACATATGATACTTGGCGCGCAGACGGTCTTCATAGCTCTTGCGCCGCAACTGTGTCCGGCAACGCGCCAGCAGCTCATTCTGATCCAATGGTCGGATCAGATAGTCGTTGACGCCCATGTCCAAGCCACGGACCAGGCGCTCCATCTGGTCGGGTGTGTCGTCGACCAGGATCAGGATCGGAATCTGGCGGCTTTCCTCCATGGATCGCAGGTGTGACACCAGACGCAGCCCGTCTGCTTCCTGCAAAGACAGCGAAACGATAATCAGATCCAGTTCGCCCTGCTTTGCCGCCGCGATGGCTTCATCGGCGCTTGGCGCCAGGTTAACCGTGTGGCCGCTTTCAAGGGCATTGGAAATGTTCCGGGCATAGATGTCCCGGTCTTCGATTATCAGGATCCGCCCCGGTTGCGCTTCAATCTCGGTCGAATCGGAATCCGATACGCCGAAACTGTTCGAAGTGGCTTCGCGCAGGCGTAGTTCGTCCATCATGATCTTCAGGCGGATCAGCGAGCGAACCCGGGCAAACAGGGCAATATCGTTGACCGGCTTAGTGAGGAAATCGTCGGCGCCGGCCTCGAGACCGCGCACCCGATCAGCAGTGTCGGAAAGCGCCGTGACCATTACCACCGGTATATGCGCCAGGTTCGGGTTGGCTTTGATCTTCTCGCATACCTCGAAACCATCCATGCCTGGCATCATGACATCGAGTAGGACGATGTCGGGTGCTTCCCGCTCTACGATCTCCAGCGCGTCGGCACCGTTCATGGCGGTCAGCACATCGTAATATTCCCTGGAAAGCTTGGCTTCCAAGAGTTTGACGTTCGGTAATACGTCATCTACGACCAGGATGCGTGCTGTCATTGCCCCGCTCTAATTCCGCTACTCGAGAAACTGTTTGACTGTGTCCAGAAACAACTGCACCGAAATCGGTTTGGCGATATAGGCTTCACAGCCGCCGACGCGGATCTTCTCCTCATCCCCCTTCATGGCAAAGGCTGTTACCGCCACCACGGGAATGGACTTTAGATCATCGTCTTCCTTGATCCATTTGGTCACTTCCAGACCTGAGACCTCGGGAAGCTGAATATCCATCAGGATGAGATCGGGACGTTTGTCCCGTGCGATCGCCAAGGCTTCCATGCCATCTTTTGTCTGAAGTGTGTCGTATCCATGAGCATCCAGAAGATCATGAAAAAGCTTCATATTCAGCTCGTTGTCTTCGACAATCAGTACGGTTTTTGACATTGCCACCACGTCCCTGGTGCGCCGATTCTTGGCGCTCTAGTCGGAATTATCGAGTGCGACCGTTAATATCTGGTATAGCGGTCGCAGAATATGGTTAACAAAGCATGAAAACCACCGCCGGGTCGATGGCAAATACGGTTGCGGTATGAACGAAGAGCAGGCGAAAGTCGTGGCGCTGCGGGCGTTAACCTATTTGGTATCAGAAGAAGATGTCCTGCAGCGGTTCATGGACCTTAGCGGCGTCGATCCCGCCGATCTCAGGGCCCGCGCCGACGATTCCGCCATGTTGGCGGGCGTGCTGGATTTCTTTCTTGGATTCGAGCCACAACTGCTAGAAATGTGTGAGGCGACGGACCTGCCGTCTGAGGCGCCGGCACAGGCGCGGCGTTGTCTATCAGGTGGCCAGCAAGAGGAATGGAGCTGAGAGCTTGGAAGACGATAGTTTGCATGACGATGTATTGATTCAATTGGAAGAATTGCAACTTTCGCCTGATCGTCCGCTGATTGTCAGTGATGCCGACGAAGTGATTTTTGCTTTTGTTCGTGGGCTAGAGGCCTACCTTTTGGACAACGGCCATTTCATGGACCTGAAATCCTTTGCCATGCGCGGCAACATTAGGGATCAAGAAACTGGCGAAGCGGTTTCAGCCGAAGCGGTCAAGTCACTGATTGACGGTTATTTCGCCGAGCGGACCGAGCATATCGAACCTGTCGAGGGCGCCGCCGATGCACTCGCCGCCCTTTCGGAAAGAGCGCAGATCCTGGTCCTTTCCAATATCCCGTTCGATTGCCGCGAGGCCCGGCGCCGGGCTTTGGTCAAACACGGCATGGACTATCCATTGGTGGCGAATATCGGCCGTAAGGGTGGTGCCATGGCCTATCTGACTGCCCGTCACGCAGCACCAATGTTTTTTCTCGACGACATTCCTCACAATATTTCCTCCGTCGCGCGGGCGGCGGATAGAGTGACCCGGCTGCATTTCATAGCCGATCACCGCTTGCGCGACATGCTGGGCGCGGCCGAGGAAGCCCATGCGCGGATCGACGACTGGCCCGGGGTGCGCCGATATATCGAAGACCAACTGGCCGCAGCGGGATTCTAGGCCATGCGCATTGGTGTCGATATGGGCGGTACCAAGATCGAGGCGCTGGTTTTGGGCGATGATGGGACCGAAATATGCCGCCGGCGGGTGCCCACACCACAGGGCGACTATCACGGCACGATCATCGCTATTCGGGATCTGCTGGCGTCGGTTCTGCAGGGTCGGGACGGCGATGGAATCCCTGCCGGTGTGACCATACCGGGCGCCGTGTCTCCGGCCACGGGTCTGGTCAAGAATGCCAATTCGACCTGTCTGATTGGCAAACCCTTTGACATCGATCTGGCGGAGGCGTTGGGCCGGCCGGTGCGGCTGGCCAATGATGCTAATTGTTTTGCCCTTTCGGAAGCCAGTGATGGCGCCGCGGCCGGCGCTGACAGCGTCTTTGGCGTCATCGTCGGAACCGGTTGCGGTGCCGGCATCGTAATCGGCGGCCGCCTGCATGAGGGCCCCAACCTGATTGCTGGCGAGTGGGGTCATGTGCCCTTGCCCTGGCCCGAGGACCATGAGCGCCCGGGTCGCCGCTGCTATTGCGGTAGGCAGGGCTGCATCGAAACCTTTTTGTCGGGCCCGGGCCTCAGCCACGATTTCGAGGCGGATACCGGGCAAAAGATACAGGCTCATGAGGTCGCCGAACTGGCGGCCACGGGCGATGAGCGGGCCGAGGCCTGCATGCAGCGTTATGAACGGCGTATGGCGAAATCCCTGGCCATGGTGATTTCCATCCTCGATCCCGAAGTCATCGTGGTCGGCGGCGGGGTGTCCAACATCGACAGGCTATATGACAATGTGCCCGCGTTGTGGATCGAATACGCCTTTACCGATCAACTGTTCACTAGGCTGGTCAAGGCGCAGCATGGAGATTCCTCTGGTGTTCGGGGAGCGGCCTGGTTATGGCCGAAGCCTGGGTCCGAATAGCCGATGGCCGCCCTCTGCCGAGATTGTCTTGCGATTACTCCCGGCAAAGGGGTAGGCGACCGCTGCCAAAGCTGCGGGTCCCCCCGATTGCTTTCCCACCCCGAATTGTTCCGCCTCGGCATCGCACATCTGGATTGCGACGCGTTCTACGCCAGTGTGGAGAAACGGGACGACCCCTCGCTTGCGGACAAGCCGGTGATCGTCGGCGGCGGCCAACGGGGTGTGGTCAGCGCCGCCTGTTACATCGCCCGCACCTACGGTGTACGTTCCGCCATGCCCATGTTCAAGGCGCGGAAGGCCTGCCCCAATGCCGTGGTGATCAAACCCGACATGACGAAATACGCAACCGTCGGCCGCCAGATCCGGGGCATCATGAAGGACTTCACACCTTTGGTGGAACCGCTGTCACTTGATGAAGCCTTCCTTGATTTGACCGGGACCGAGCGGCTGCACGGCCAGGCGCCAGCGACGACGGCGGCCCAAATTGTTAAGCGGATCGAGGCGGAGGCAGGCGTGAGCGCTTCGATCGGACTGTCCTACAACAAATCCCTGGCCAAAGTGGCTTCCGATCTGGACAAGCCCCGGGGCTTTGCCGTTATCGGCCGGGCCGAGGCGGTAGATTTTCTGGCCCAACAGCCGGTATCCATCATCTGGGGTGCAGGCAAGGCATTGCAGCGGCGCCTAGGCAAGGATGGCATCACAATGGTGGCGCAATTACAGGCGATAGACGAAAGCGAATTGATCGCCCGTTATGGCGCCATGGGCCAGCGCATGGCGCAATTCGTACGCGGCGAGGACCCCCGGCGGATCAAGGCCAACCGGCCCACCAAGAGCATTTCATCGGAAACCACCTTTCATCACGACATCTCCAACGGCGGGGAACTGCAAAAGATCCTTTGGCGTCAGGCCGAGCGTGTGTCACGGCGGCTCAAGGCGTCAGACTATGCCGGCACGACGGTGGTGTTGAAACTGCGGCGCGCCGATTTCCGCATCCTCACGCGAAGCCGCCGTCTGCCGGATCCGACACAGTTGGCCGATACCATATTCCGGCATGCCAAAGAGCTGCTGGCGGCGGAAATCAATGGCACCGCCTATCGTCTGCTTGGTGTGGGTCTTAGCGGTCTGGTTGATGCCGTCGATGCAGACCCGCCCAGCCTGGCCGATCCCGGCGGTGAGCGCCGGGCCGATGCGGAACGGGCCCTGGATCAGGTCAGGGATCGATTTGGCACGGATGTCATCGGCAAAGGGCGGGGGCTGCGCTAGGAAAACACTGTCCGGCGGGTCAATCGCACTCGGGCTGATCGTGATATTGCAATTCCACCAGCCTCCCTGTCAGCCCGAACTCTGGATAGTCCAGGAACAGGGTGTCGACGACGCCGTCACCGAACATGACGAAGCCGACTTCGAACTCCGGCACCCCCAACTTATCGTCATAATGGTAGTAAGCGAGGCGTACCGGCCAGCTTTCCAGTTCCGCCGGCGATAGCTTGCCGCCGCCCTTGCCATGCAGGGGTTCGCCGATGAAGACAGAGGCAAAATAATACCCTGCTTCGTGGCTGCCATCGAAAAGCGGCAGTTCAAATCCCCGGCTTCCAGACTTGGCCCGGCGCAGTACTTCGCGGTTATGGCTGATGGGAAACAAGGTGCCGCGCGGCAGGGTGAGTGCCCGCTCTTTCGGCAGGCGCCAATTTGCCTCGCCGCCGCCGCTTGTCTTCAGGCGCGCGCGGCCTTGTTCGCGGTCCACCACCTTGCCGTTGAGCCGGTTCACAAGGTTGAAGCGAAGCGCCAGGCCGTCGCGGCTTTCCCAAACCGAGGCCTGCATATCGCCGACCAGATCCGCCCCTTCGGACGATGTGATGTGGCTGATGAAGGCCTGGTTGAAGATGTAACCGGAACAATCCTCGATCAGTTCGACCACCAGCCGCCCCTTGGCGGTGTCGATATCCCCGCTCTCGCGGTCATTGTTCAGTTGCAGATCATAGACTGCGCGGGCCGGCCGTAGCATCTGAGCTGCTGCCGTAAGATGCCAAGACAAGGCTGCTGCCAGCAATACAGCCAACAAGCTTCGACGCCAAATTTTCGATACGGATAAGTTCATACGCTCCGCCTACTCCCCTGTTCCTGGTGAACAGCGGCATATGATAGTGGATCAGTGCCGCGCAAACCAGTTGACGGGATGGCCGGCAAATGGGCGCACGGTGTCGCCGACGCCTGGTTCGTTCAGTTGCCGTCGTCTTTGATTTCGATCCGTGTGCCCCCGTTGCGGCGAAATCCCTCAAATGCGCCGTTGTGAAAACGGACTGTTCGTCCTAAACAAACCGCCATGATCGAAAACCTGAAAATTGCTCTGGCGCAAATCAATCCTGTGGTCGGCGATATTGCCGGCAACGCCGATCAGGTACGCGCTGCGCGGGCCGAGGCGGCCGCCCTGGGCGCCGACCTTGTGACGTTCGGTGAATTGGTCCTGTGCGGCTACCCGCCCGAGGATTTGGTTCTCAAAGGTGCGTTGCAAGCAGCAGTCCGCGATGCGGTCGAAGCTCTGGCAGCCGAAACGGCGGACGGCGGGCCGGGCCTTCTGGTGACGGCGCCCTGGCGCGAAGATGATGCTCTGCATAATGCGGCTCTCCTGCTCGACGGGGGCGAGATTGTGGCGGTCCGCTATAAACACGACCTTCCAAACTACGGTGTGTTTGATGAAAAGCGGGTGTTTCAGGCGGGCCCATTGCCGGGGCCGATAAATTTTCGTGGTGTCCGTCTTGGCGTGCCCATATGCGAGGACATTTGGGCCCCGGACGTCTGCGAATGCCTGGTGGAGACCGGGGCCGAAATACTTATCGTGCCGAATGGCTCGCCGTTCGAGGACGGCAAGTTTGATATCCGCCTGAACCATGCCGTGGCACGGGTAACAGAAACCGAATTGCCATTGATCTATGTGAACCAGGTCGGTGGCCAGGACGAATTGGTGTTTGACGGCGGCAGTTTCATTCTTCAGGGCGACTGCGCCCTGGCGCTGCAGATGCCCACATTCGAGGCCGGGCTGGTGATCAGCGAATGGCATCGGGACGGTGATGGCTGGCGCTGCGCCCAGGGGGAATGCATCGCACCTCATGAAGGGTTGGGCGCCATCTATCGCAGCATGACCCTGGGGCTGCGGGACTACGTCAATAAGAACCGATTTCCCGGTGTTGTCCTAGGTCTTTCAGGCGGCATCGATTCAGCCCTCAGCGCCGCCGTGGCGGTGGATGCCCTGGGCCCGGATCGGGTCTGGTGCATCATGCTGCCATCGAAATATTCATCCGATCATAGTCTCCAGGATGCCCGCGATTGTGCCGAATTCTTACAGTGCCGATTGGACATGGTGGAGATCGAGCCGGCCGTGGCGGCCTATGATGCAATGTTGGCCGAGTTGTTCGATGGGCGAGAGCCGGATATCACGGAAGAGAATATCCAGTCCCGGGCGCGCGGTATGGCGCTGATGGCGCTTTCCAACAAGTTCGGCCACATGGTCCTGACCACCGGCAACAAATCGGAGATGTCCGTCGGTTACGCCACGATCTACGGCGATATGTGCGGCGGTTTTTCGGTCTTGAAGGATGTCTACAAGATCACGGCGTTCGAACTGGCCCGCTGGCGGAACCAGCAGAAGCCGGAAATCGCCTTGGGGCCCGAGGGCCGGGTCATTCCCGAAAACACCATTACCAAGCCACCTTCCGCGGAACTGCGTCCCGATCAGAAGGACGAGGACTCCCTGCCGCCTTATGAGGTTCTGGACGATATTCTGCGCTGTCTGGTGGAAGACGAAATGGCGTTCGATGATATCGTTGCCCGTGGCCATCAATTCGAGACCGTGCGGCGGATCGAGCATTTGCTCTATTTGGCGGAATACAAACGCCGCCAGGCGCCCCCGGGGGTGAAAATCACCGCGCGCAACTTCGGGCGGGATCGTCGCTATCCCATAACCAACGGTTTTCGAGACGCCCGCTGACAAGCCAGGCTGACAAGAACGTGAAAGGTGATTGTATCGAGCCGAAATTTGTGGATATTGTGCAGGTTCGTGGGCCGGTCGTATGTCGGTCGGGCCGAATATGACGTAACTGAAAAGACCAAACTGACGGAAGATAACTTCCGGATAACTCTGAACAACGGGGAAGAATCATGAAACGCACTTTACTTGCGGCGACCACAGCCCTGACGATGGTTGTCGCCGGCGCCACCGGCGCCAATGCGAAGGAGCTTCGCTGGGGCTTCCAGACCGATACCGACAGTCTGGACCCTCACGCCCACGCGGTGACCTTCACTATCGGCTTTCTAGGCAACACCTATGAGGGTCTGGTCCGCCGCGACGCGAACCTGCAGATCGAACCGGCCTTGGCGGAATCCTGGACGGTTTCCGACGATGCGACTGTTTGGACCTTTAAGCTCCGCAAGGGCGTGAAGTTTCACAATGGTAACGACTTCACCGCCGACGACGTGATCTTCAGCTACAAGCGGATTTCCGACCCCGACGCCCAGATGAAAACCAATGTGGCCTCGGTCAAGGAAGTGAAGAAGGTTGACGATCATACGGTGCAATTCATCACCAATGCGCCGAACCCCATCCTCACGGGCCGCCTGAACAGCGTCTTCATCATGGACAAGGAATGGTCTGAAGAGACCGGTTCCACCAAGGTCACCGTGATGGATAAGGACAAGATCAGCCCGGCCGGCCAGACCGCCATGGGCACAGGCGCATTCATCATCACCGATCGTACGGCTCAGGTGAAAACCACTTTGGTGCCGAACAAAAACTGGTGGGGCAAGGCTAGCCATAACCTGACCAAAGTCACCATGACGCCGGTGAAGCAGGATTCCACCCGCGTTGCGGCCCTGCTGTCGGGCGAGCTGGATATGGCCTATCCGGTGCCGACCCAGGACATCAACCGCGTCAACAGCAATAGCGGCACGTCCGTTTTGGTCGGGCCCGAACTGCGTACCATCTTCCTGTTCATGGAACAGGGCAGCGACAAGCTGTTTGGAACCGAAACCAAAAACCCGTTCCAGGATGTCCGCGTTCGCAAGGCGCTGTACCACTCCATCAACATTGAAGCCATCAAGAAGAAGATCATGCGCGGCCTGTCCGATCCCTCGGCCATCATGATTTCGCCGAAGCTGTTTGACCGTGCAGGCGACTTCAATCGTTACTCTTATGATCCGGCGAAGGCGAAACAGCTGTTGGCCGATGCCGGCTATGCCAATGGCCTTACGGCCCGGTTTGACTGCCCCAATGATCGCTACGTCAATGACGAGCAGATTTGCCAGGCCGTCACCTCCATGGCCGCCAAGGTTGGCATGAAGCTGAACCTGACCGCCAAGCCCAAGGCGCAGTACTTCAAGCAGGTGCTGAACCCGAAGAACCGGGACTATCACGTGGGCCTGATCGGCTGGACGCCGGGCTCCTTCGACAGCCACAACGTGGTGACCAATCTGATCGCCTCGTACAGCGAAGCGAAGAAGACAGGTCGTTACAACCTGTCGAACCACAGCGATGCGCGGATCGACGAGTTGAACCCGATGATCCAGTCCGAGACAGACAAGGGCAAGCGCGATGCCATGATCGCCGAGGTCTACAAGCTGGTGCACGACAACGTGTACTACATTCCTCTGCATCAGCAGGCCCTGGCCTGGGGCAAGCGCGACAACGTCTCCCTGAAGCAACGGGGCGACAACGTATTCCGTTTCCGTTACGTGAACATCAACTAGAAACGGTCTGTATCGTATGAAGCTGGACGCCGCCACGGTATAACGCCGTGGCGGCGCGCCAGTTTCAGAAGCATTCAATTTTGCAGTATTACGCAGTGCATAGGGGATACGATCGATGATTGCATTCCTGGTCCGGCGGCTTTTGCAGGCCATCGCGGTTATGGCCGTCGTGGCTCTGTGCGCTTTTTTCATGTTTCAATTCGTAGGCGACCCGGTCAACCAGATGGTGGCCGAGGATGCCACGGCCGAAGACCGTGAATATTTGCGCGAGACCCTAGGCCTTAACGATCCAATTCCCGTCCAGTTCGCCAATTTTGCCATCAAGGCGGCGCAGGGCGACTACGGCGTTTCCTACCAACACAAACGTCCGGTGTCGGAACTGATTTTCGAACGCATGCCGGCGACCCTCGAACTCGCGGTTACGGCAGGCATTTTGGCGGCCTTGCTGGGTGTTCCCATGGGCGTTTATACCGGCTTGAGGCGGCATGGCTTCATGTCGAAACTGGTGATGACGCTATCGCTGATCGGTATTTCCCTGCCGACCTTTCTGATCGGCATTCTGCTGATCTATATGTTCGCCGTCATTTTAGGTTGGCTGCCGTCGTTCGGACGGGGCGACGTGGTGAGTATAGGGTCATGGGATTCCAACTTCCTGTCTGTGACGGGGCTGAAGTCCATCATTCTGCCGGCCATTACATTGGCCCTGTTCCAGATGACTTTCATCATGCGATTGATCCGATCAGAGATGCTGGAAGTGCTGCGGACCGATTTCATCAAGTTCGCCCGCGCCCGGGGGTTGCACAATCGAGCGGTCAACTACGGCCATGCCTTGAAGAACACCCTGGTGCCGGTGATCACGATCATTGGTTTGCAATTGGGCTCGTTGATTGCCTTCGCCATCATTACCGAAACGGTGTTCCAATGGCCGGGCATGGGGCAATTGTTCCTGCAGGCCGTACAGGTGGTCGATATCCCAATCATGTCGGCCTACCTAATCTTGATCGCGTTCTTCTTCGTGGTGATCAATCTGATTGTCGATTTGCTCTATTACGTGGTCGATCCGCGCCTGCGCGTCGATCAACCTGGCGGCGGAGGTGGCGGACATGGCTGAGCAAGCGACCGAAAGCCTCAATGTAGCTGAAATTACCGCAGTGCCGCCGTCGACTTGGCATCGAATTTGGGACAGTGACGTATTCTATTCGTTCCGTTCGTCCAAGGTCACCATGCTTGCCGCGTTTGCGACGACGTTGATCTTTCTGCTCGCCATATTCGCGCCTTTGGTGGCGCCGCATTCGCCCTACGATGTGGCGACGGTCGATCTGATGGACGCCGAACTGCCGCCCGCTTGGGAGGCGGAAGGCGACCCTCGGTTCCTGCTTGGCACCGATAATCTGGGCCGTGATTTGTGGTCGACGATACTGTACGGCACACGAATCTCGCTGACGGTTGGATTTTTGAGCGTCATATTCGGTCTTGTCGTGGGGGTCGGCCTGGGCTTGATATCCGGCTATGTGGGCGGCTATGTCGACGCCTTCATCATGCGGGTGGCGGAAATTCAGCTGTCCATTCCAGGCATCCTGATTGCCTTGCTGCTGGCGGGCGTATTGCGCGGTGTGCTTAGCGCGGAAGCCTATAACGACGCCATTGTCTATGTCCTTGTGCTGACCATCGGCACTTCGATTTGGCCGCAGTTCGCCCGTACCGTGCGCGGCTCCACTTTGGTTGAGCGGAACAAGGAATATGTCCTTGCCGCGCGGGTGATTGGATTATCCCGCCTTTCCATCATGATGCGCCATGTCCTGCCCAACGTGATGGGACCGGTCTTGGTGATCGCCACCATCAACCTTGCCATCGCCATCCTGTCCGAGGCGACCCTGTCCTTCCTGGGCGTGGGCGTGCCGCCCACCGAACCCTCGCTTGGTACTCTCATCAACGAAGGCCAGAACTACCTCTTCTCCGGTCTGTGGTGGATCACCATTTTCCCCGGCGTGGTGCTGGCGATATTGGTCTTGGCGGTGAACCTGTTGGGCGATTGGTTGCGTGACGCCCTGAACCCGAAACTGCGTTGATCATGGCCGCATCGAGTCAAGACAGTAATCAAGCTCTCCTTTCGGTGCGTAACCTGCGCATCGAATTTCCAACCCGCCGCGGCACCCTGGTTGCGGTGGACGATATCTCATTCGATATCGCGCCGGGTGAAATACTCGGCGTGGTGGGGGAATCTGGGGCGGGCAAATCCCTGACCGGTGCCGCCATCATTGGCCTGCTCGAGCCGCCCGGTCGCATTGCCCAGGGGCAAATTGTCCTGGAAGGCCAGCGTATTGATGATTTGCCTTATGAAGAAATTCGCAAGATTAGGGGCCGACGCATTGGCGCCATTTTTCAGGACCCCCTGACCTCCCTCAACCCGCTCTATTCCGTCAGCCGCCAGTTGACGGAGACCATTCAGACCCATCTGCCAATGAGTGATAGTGAAGCGCGGCAGCGGGCCCTGGATTTGCTGGAGGAGGTGGGCATCCCCGGCGCCGCCGAACGCATCGACCATTACCCGCACCAGTTTTCGGGCGGCATGCGCCAGCGTGTGGTGATTGCCCTGGCGCTTTGCGCCGAGCCGCGCCTGATCATTGCGGACGAGCCCACGACAGCACTGGATGTATCGATCCAGGCGCAGATCATTTCCCTGCTCAAGCGCCTTTGCCACGAACACGGCACCGCTGTGATGCTGGTGACCCATGACATGGGCGTGATCGCCGAGGCCGCTGATCGCGTGGCGGTGATGTATTCCGGCCGCATTGCCGAGATCGGTCCGGTGCAGGATGTGGTGCGGACCGCCAAGCACCCCTATACCCATGGTCTGATGGGCTCGATACCTCATATCGGCCATCATGTGGATCAGTTGACCCAGATCGAAGGGTCCATGCCACGGTTGCAGGAAATTCCGGCGGGCTGTCCTTTCAATCCCCGTTGCGAGCAGGTGATGGATCGTTGCCGCGTGGAACGACCCAATCTGCAAGCGGTGGAGGGTTCGGAAGTGGCATGTCATCTGTTCGATCAGCCGGTGTTGGAGGCCCAGGCCGGTGAATGATGTGAGTAAAAACGAGGCACCGCTGCTGTCTGTTGACGGCTTGGTGCGTCATTTTGATGTCTCTGCGCCTTTTCTGAACCGTTTGTTCGAAGGGCTGGACCGGGCCTATGTAAAGGCTGTGGACGGTATCGAGTTTGAGATCGACCGGGGCGAGACATTCTCGTTGGTGGGCGAGTCGGGTTGTGGCAAATCCACCGTGGCCCGCCTGATCGTAGGCCTTTACGAGCCTACCGCCGGGTCAATTCGATACGAAGGGGTGGAAATCGGCCCACCCGAGGCGGCCTCGGATCGCAAGCGCATGCAACCGCATATGCAGATGATCTTTCAGGATCCCTATGCCTCGCTCAATCCGCGCTGGCGGGTTTTGGATATTGTGTCCGAGCCGATCCGGGTGCGGGGTCTGCTGACAGATAAGAAAGAGATCGCGGATCGTGTCGGTGATTTATTGAGCCAAGTGGGCCTGTCACCGGCAGACGGGGATCGTTTCCCCCACGAATTCTCTGGCGGCCAGCGCCAGCGTATCTCTATTGCCCGGGCCTTGGCGGGGGAGCCGGAGTTCCTGGTCTGTGACGAGCCCACGTCCGCCCTGGATGTCTCGGTGCAGGCGCAGATCTTGAACCTGATGAAGGAATTGCAGGACCGTCTGGGTCTCACCTACCTGTTCATCAGCCATGACCTGGCCGTGGTCTACCATGTCTCTACCAAGGTGGGCGTGATGTACCTGGGTAAACTGGTGGAGTGGGCCGATACCAAGACCTTGTTCGAAAATCCCCGCCATCCCTATACCCGCATGCTCCTGGATGCCATTCCTGATCTGGAGATGACGGGCCGTCAGCGCATTCCTGTTGCGGGCGAGGTTCCCAGCCCTATAAATCCGCCATCGGGCTGCACTTTCCACCCCCGCTGTCCCCACGCGGATGAGCGTTGCCGCATGGAGATGCCGCCAGCTCAGATTTACGATGGCGTGCACGTGGCCTGTCACGCCGTGGCAGATGGGCGGATCAGCTAGAAACCGCAAGCAGACACCGCAAAAGGTGCCAAATGTCTCAGACTGATATGACCGTGGTCGACACCGATCACGATTTCACGCCCTTGCATGCGGCCATGCAACGTTACGTGGACCTGGAAATTCTGCCTGGTGTTTCTTCCGCCGTATTGGTGGGACGGGATCTGGTGGATGTTCATTGCACGGGTCTGGCGGATCGCGCAGGGGACGTGCCTCTGGCGGTGGATCATATCCATCGGGCCTATTCCAATACCAAACTGGTGACCTCATGCGCCGTATTGCTGTTATGGGAAGAAGGTCATTTTCAACTCGACGACCCCATTGAAGGTCTAATTCCGCAATTGGGCGATCGCCAGGTCTTGCGCCCCGGCGCAACCGAAATTACCGATACCGAGGAAGCGAAAAGCGAGATCACGATCCGCCATCTGTTGAGCCATGCTTCAGGACTCGGTAGCGGTTTTCTGGAACCTGAAGGTCTGATGACCCAGGCCTATACGGCCCGGCGGGTGATCGGCCCGGACGCTACTTTGGCGGAGATGATGGACATTTTGGCGCCATTGCCGTTGGCCTTTCATCCAGGCACCTCTTGGGGATATTCCTGCGCCACGGATGTCTTGGCCCGCATGGTGGAGATTATCAGCGGGCAGCCCTTTGATGCATTCCTTCAGAGCCGCATTTTTGACCCTCTTGGCATGGTGGATACGGGGTTTCATGTTCCGCCCGAAAATCATGACCGACTTGCGGTTATGTATTCGGGAGCAGACCTTTTGGACCCTATGAAGGGCGGTCTGACGCCTCTTACCGCAGGGCCCTTGGTCCGCGATTTCCGCGAACCTGTTGCGAAGTTCTCCGGCGCCGGCGGTTTGGTGAGCACATTGCCCGATATGGTGGCTTTGATACGCGCCTTGATGCCGGGTGAGAATATGCTGCTGCAGCCCGGCAGCATGGATCTGATCAGATCATCACAGTTGCCCGAAGGCCGGGTCATCCGTTTCCCCGAGTTGGGAGATATCGAGGGCAAGGCATTTGGTGCCGCCGGTGCGGTGAGCGTGGCGCCAGGTCCATTCGACCACCCCCAATCGACGGGGGAAGTGCAATGGGGCGGCCTGGCCGGGACCCATTGGTGGTTTTCGCCCCAGCACAATATTGCCGGTCTGAACATGACACAGCGTATGTTGGGCTTTTGGAACCCCTACTCGTTCGAGTTCAAAAAACAGATCTACGACGCCGTTTTGCCCCGGTAGTTCAGTCCTGATAGTCAATCTGGTCGGCCGGAAGATGCCGCCAGGTGGAATCCTGCGCCTGTTCTTCCAGGAAATGTGTTCCAAAAGAAACCGTGCGCGGCGTCAACAGAAACATCCGCGTGCTGCGCCAATCAAAACCCAGATCCAGGATCACCACGGCGCCGACGCCATCCAGGTTCATGGGCACAGCGCGTCCGCCGCGGGCCTTGGCCAGTTCCGCCTCCAAGGCTTCGGAAAACCGGCCATAGAGTCCGAATGTACCTTGTTCTTTGGCGACCGCCAGGACTTTTGGCGCCCGGGGGTCCATGCCGTGTAGGGGAATGCCGAAGCCGGGCACCCGTTCGCCCCGGGCCATAATGTCCTTGACCAGCCTGGCGGCACGGGATTGCAGCTCCTCGTCACTTGGTACGGGACCGTCTGCGATATCGGCAAGAGCGTCCACCATATATTTCGCCAATTGCTCGCCCAAGCCGCCCATGCGGTCGCCAAAGGCGTTGATGCCCGAGGAAATCGCCTGCTGGATGGATGTGCCATAGGAGGCGAAACACCGTGCCACCATCGACGGCGGCGCGATGCCATGTTCCATCGAAGCCACCAGCAAAGCATCCAGCACCCGCGTCTGCGCCGCTGTCGGCTTGCGCCCCTGCAGCATCAGGAACATCATGCCGGCAAAGCTCAATTCGTCGACCAAGTCGTCCAGGTCATGCCCACGCACGACAATTCTCTCTTCGTTCTCGTTGCTGATAATCTGGCAGATTGAGGTCTGCCAATCACTCATGGTGCGGGTTGCCATTGCCTACTCCAATGCTCCGGGGATAATTGCCTGACGGCAAGATACAGGCCCCCGCAATTCTGTCCATAGACGGGGGGTAAGCCACCAGCCACAGGGTTGCGGCGTCTGCGCGAGCCGCCGATCACGGTGTTTTGAGGCAGCGTTCATTCCTGCTGTGCCCCGGCGTTGGCCTACGCTGGCGCCTAATGATTCATTGCTTGAATGGCGGCAGCGCGGCAGATGCTCACATTCGAATGTACCTTATGCGGCAAATGCTGCGATGCCGGCGGTCCGGAGCTAAACGTTGGGGAAGCGATCCGGTTCTCCAATCTGTTTCCCCTGGCCATTCGCCTGGTGTCCGTGCGTCATGGCCGCAATCCAGACGGGCTGATCGATCATGTAAGGTCTTTCGGCAGCCCTGTCACAGTCAACCCGAGTGGCGCTCAGGCCGTTGAATACCTTGTATATGGCACGGTTTTCGTGGCCGTTCCGGAAGGGCGGCCCTGTCCGGCGCTGTCCGAGAAACTTTGCGCCCTGCACCCGGGAAAACCCCTGGCCTGCGCCACGGCACCATTCGCCGCCGGATTGCCACAATCTTTGCAGGCGACAGCCCTGAAGCGTTGGGAGGACTGGGACTGTCATGACCATGCCGAAGGTGCTGCAATATATGATGGCAGCGAAATCGTCAGTCCCGCATACCGCCGTTCCTATGACGATACCCGCGCCGCCATGAAATCGGAGCAGGATCTTTACGCCAGCTTGCTGCGACGAATTCCCGATGACATTTTGCCGGCCATCTTGGAGGCGTCGATCGATCGCTTCACGCTGCTGCCATTCGCGGAAATGATGCCTGTATTGCGCGCGGCCAACGTGCTAGAGGACCCCGCATTGGCGGAATTGGCGGCAGCGCAGGCCCGGCTTTTGGATGAACTGCGGGTCCAGGTGCCCGACACCCCGGTACGAGGGCCGACCCATCATCATCTGATATTGGCGGGGCAGCTTTGGCAGGCTTATCTAGCTGCCCGCACCGCCGGTTGAGGGTGATTGTCAGCTTCGGGAAATTTGGCTAGCTTCGCCCCTCGAAGCCACAGCGAGACGCCGCCGGCATCGGCGCTTTCGTTCAATGATGGCAATCGACCGTCACCTGCCAAAGGAGCGCCCGTGAGCGGATATATGCAAACCTATCTGGGCGACGTCCGCCCCTGGGAAGTGGATGCGACGGAGCACTTTACCGTCGCCTATTATTACGAGAAATTCGAGGCCGCCACTTGGCGATTTCTCCATGCCGCCGGCGTCGATCCAACCGCCGCCCGCACCACGGAAGCCTTAACCCACTATAAGGCGGAATTACGTGATCGCGACATCTATCGGGTGGAAACGGCCCTGATCGAAAGTGGCGAGGCCCCTGTGATCGCCCATAAGATGTTCAATGCCGATACGGACACAGTTTGCACAACAATGTTGCAGACCCTTTCCGGCGTGACGCTTACCGGCCCCACCGTTGCCTGGGACGGCGATGAACGGGAGGAGCGCAGCGTACCAGGCGATGAGGCCACGTGGGTGCCTTCGCTTCGTGACATGGCACGTATGGAAGAGGCCGATTGGGCCGGCAATCTGGCCCTGCCCGGCTATATTCACCGGTTTTCGACCGCCAATTCCTTCATCATGGCGGCTTTTGGCATGACGCCCGAATACATGACGAAAACCCGGGTCGGACTATCCACGTTTGAATTCCAATTGCGCTTTATTGGTCAGGCCCGGCCGGGTGACATGATCGATATGGAAAGCTGTATCGCGCAATTGGGCGGATCATCCCTGCGCCTTTGTCATCGCATGCGCAACGGCGCCACGGGCGAGAGTATCGCCACTTTGAGCCAATTCGGGGTGCAACTGAATTTGGACGAACGGCGGCCATCGCGGATCGCCGATGAACCTCGTGCCCGGGCGGAGGCCCTGCTTGCCGATGGCTGAGCCCGGTCGGCGTAATTGCCGATAGACGGCGCCAAGCGCGTCAGTAATCCGAAAGACATTTATTGGCGGCCGAACCAAACAAACTGCGTTTCTGGTTTGAAAGCGCACTTATTCGGCATGTGTAGCCCTAGAAATTAACCAAACATTTTAATCATGTTTGGAAATTATATGTTTACCAATTGAGGTGATTATTGCGGAAATTGAGTGAGGAGTACCCTCAGTACACATCCCTAGACGTCTGTTATTTTAGGAATTGGTGAACGATATGGCTAGAATGCCCAAAATTATTCGGCAGATGCTTAACCAAGCGGAGCCGGCAGAAGAACATAATTCAGTTCAAGATATAGATAACGAAGCTGGTCTCGAACGTGGCGATGCCCTTGGGGATGACGGCGTGGGCCGCGACGATGACGTGGCGCGGTCGTTCTGGCAATCGCTGGTCGGCTCCAGCGAAACATCGGAGAGCGCCCAGGCTGCCGAGCGTGACGGCACCGAGGATCGCATCACTGGCGAAAGTGACGTCACTGGTGACGAAACCCTGCCTGGCGACATTCTTGAAGCCGATGAATTCGAAGCGATGATCGATGCCGGCACAGAGGGTGCCGCTTCACCGTTTACTGGCACGACAATGGACCAGGCCTCATCGGGCCTCTCGACGACGGCGCGCTCGAACCGCAATCCGTCCGCCGAAGTCGATGCCGCGGCCGCGCCGGTCTTCGATGTGGATGAAAGCGTTTCGGCTGCCGCCCGTGGCGAGGCGGCCACCGCGAAAGAAGATGATGGGCCCGTCGCTGACGATGAACGCAGTGTGCAGGCGGATGAGTCCGAGCTGGTCGTCGACGCACAGGCTATGATGGATGCAGGCACGGGTGAAATTCGCACCGCGGAAACCCTGCTGAACCCTGATCGCGGTTTCACGCCGCAAGAAACGACCTTGGCAGCGAACAATCAGACGGCCGAGGCACAGGAAGAATCCGCTCAACAGGCGAACGAAGGCCAGGCGGAGGAAGCCGTGCTGGAGCCGGCCGAAGAGACCAACGAAACGCCAAACACGGCTTCGGCGCCTGCGCAAGGTGCCGGTACCGCCAATGCGCCGACGGAAACGGCCCCGCCGCCCCCCGGCCAGGGCAGTGCCAATGGCCAGGGTAATGGCAGCGGCCTCGGTGTCGGCCAGGGCGGCACGCCGCCGGGCCAGGGCGGCACCAACCCCGGCCAGGGCAATGGCCAAGGGAATGGTAATGGCCAGGGCAATGGCAACGCCAATGCTCAAGGTAATGGCAACAGCCAAGGCAATGGCAACAGCCAAGGTCAAGGGAATGGCAATGGCAACGGTAATGCCAGCGGCCAGGGTAATGGCAATGGGAATGGCAACGGCGTTGCTGCGGGCCAGACCGGTAATACACCCCCCGGACAGAGCGGCGAGAACCCCGGCCAGGGCAACGGAAATGGCAACGGCAATGGCAATGCAAATGGGCAGGGCCAAGCCAAAGGCAATGCCAGCGGCTCTGGCGCGAGCGGATCCGGTGCGAGCGGTTCCGGCGACGAGTTCAACGAATATCTGACCGGCGGCAATGGCAGCGAAGTCTTGGCCGGTGGCCAAGGCAACGGCAATGGCGTTGCGGCGGGCCAGACCGGTAATACGCCCCCCGGACAGGGCGGCGAAAATCCCGGCCAGGGCAATGCCAATGGCCAGGGCAACGGCAACGGCAATGGCAACGGCAATTCACAAGCCGCTGCCAATCCAGAGCCTGTTGTGGCGGAAGAACCGTCCACTGCGCCGACCGTTGAGACTGGATCTGAAAGCCCGGGAAACAGCCAAGGCAACGGTAATGCTAACGGCCAGGGCAATGGCCAAGGCAACGGCCAGGGCAACGGCGTTGCCGCCGGCCAGACCGGTAACACCCCGCCTGGATTAGGAGGCGAAAATCCCGGCCAAGGCAACGGAAACGGTAACGCCCAGGCATCCGCTGAGCCGGAGCCTGTCGTGTCTGAACCTGTGGTCGAGGAACCGGTTGTAGAGACCGGCAGCGAGAATCAGGGCAATGGCAACGGACAGGGTAATGGCCAGGGCAACGGCAACGGCCAAGGCAATGGCCAAGGCAACGGCAATGCTCAAGCGTCAACCGAGCCCGAGCCTGTGGTGGCCGAACCTACGGTCGAGGAACCGGTTGTAGAGACCGGCTCTGGAGGCCAGGGCAATGGCAACGGCCAAGGTAATGGAAACGGCAATGGCCAAGGTAACGGCAACGGTAACGCCCAGGCGTCCACCGAGCCCGAGCCAGTCGTGTCCCAACCTGTGATCGAGGAACCGGTTGTAGAGACCGGCTCTGAGAGCCAGGGCAACGGCAACGGTAACGGAAATGGCAACGGCCAGGGCAATGGCAACGCTCAAGCGTCTACCGAACCTGAGCCTGTGGTGTCCGAACCTGTCGTCGAGGAACCGGTTGTAGAGACCGGCTCTGAGAGCCAGGGCAATGGCAATGGCCAAGGTAACGGCCAAGGCAACGGCAACGGCCAGGGCAATGGCAACGCTCAAGCGTCTACCGAACCCGAGCCCGTAGTGTCCGAACCCGCCGTCGAAGAACCGGTCGTTGAGACCAGCTCCGAGGGTCAGGGTAATGGCAATGGCCAGGGTAACGGCCAAGGCAACGGCAACGCACAGGCGTCGACCGAACCTGCACCGGCGCCACAGCCCGAGCGTGTGGTAGAGGTCATTTCCGGCACCGGCGGCCGCGATGCCATGTCGGGCGGCGACGGTGCCGATGCCATGAGCGGCGGCGAAGGCAGCGACCAGCTTTCGGGCGGTGGCGGTAACGACCAGTTGGATGGCGGCACCGGCAACGATCGGGTCTATGGCGGTGATGGTAACGATGCCGTGGCCGGCGGCGAAGGCAACGACCGAGTCTACGGCGGCACTGGCAACGACCAATTGGACGGCGGCACCGGACGGGATTACCTATCCGGTGGCACCGGCAATGATACGCTGGACGGCGGCGAAGGCAGCGATTACCTGAGCGGCGGTGACGGCAACGACACCATGTCCGGCGGCACCGGTACGGACCGTATTTACGGCGGCGTTGGCAACGATACGCTGGATGGCGGCGAAGGCAACGATCGCCTGAGCGGCGGTGAAGGTGATGACGCCATGTCCGGTGGCACCGGTCGGGACCGCATTTACGGCGGTGTTGGCAACGATACCCTGGATGGCGGCGAAGGCAGCGATCGCCTACGCGGCGGTGCAGGCAATGACATCGTGGCCGGTGGCGTTGGCAACGACGACCTCGAAGGCGACGAAGGCGACGATTTCCTAGCCGGCGGCGAAGGCAACGACGAGCTTGAAGGCGGCATTGGCAACGATGTCCTTGCGGGCGGCGTCGGCAACGACGAACTCGACGGCGACGACGGCAACGATGTGCTTTCCGGCGGCGCGGGCGACGACGACCTCGACGGCGACGATGGCGACGATGTCCTGGCCGGCGGGCTCGGCAACGATCGTCTTGACGGTGACGATGGCGACGATGTCCTTGCCGGCGGTGAGGGCGACGACCGCCTCGACGGCGATAATGGCAACGACATCCTGGCCGGCGGGGTCGGCAACGATTGGCTTGATGGCGACGACGGCGACGACATTGTGATCGGCGGCGAAGGCAACGACATTGTCAAGGGCGGCCGGGGTGACGATGTG
This sequence comes from uncultured Rhodospirillaceae bacterium, assembly GCA_964344935.1. Taxonomy (GTDB): domain Bacteria; phylum Pseudomonadota; class Alphaproteobacteria. The sequence goes on along the minus strand of CAYFPL010000001.1, from coordinate 369,254 downwards.
CTCTCTGGCGGCGCCGGCAGGGACTGGATCGACGGCGGCCGGGGCGATGACACCGTTATCTTCGATGGTAACGCCGCCGACTATAACGTCGAAGAAGGCCGCAGAGGTTTCGAGGTCCGGGATCTGCGTGATGGTGGCGACACCGACACAGTCAGGAATGTGGAATTCTTCCAGTTCGCCGATCGGACCATGACGGCGGACGAGGTCGAAAATGCCATCGATGCCGGTTGGCAGGACACCATTAGCGGTTCCTCCAGCAGCGATCCGGCGGATGCCTTCCTGGCCGATGTTCAGGATGTCATTAGCACGAACCCGGTCGGCGCAGGATCGAGCATCGACGATATCTTTACCGGCGGCGATAGATCCTATTCGTTCCTGGGACAAGGCGGTGGCGATCGGTTGTTTGGCGACGGCCTCGGCAGCGTCTCTCTCGAGAACGGCGACGGTATTGGCGATGCGGTCGATGGCTGGATTGACAGCCTGGCGGCGCAGGATACGGCTCCCGTACCGGCTGGTACTGACGCGGGCCAGACGGAACCGGCAGGCGACAACGCCACCTTGGACAGCGGTGCGGGCGATACCACCACCCTGGACAACAACGAAACCGGCCCGGGCTTCGACAACATCGAATCCGCCACCGGCATCTAGCTGCGTCGCAGAGGGATAGGGCCGGCGGGATCGCGTACCGTGTATTGATCCCGCCTGGCCTGTCCTGTTGCTGTCGCGGTTTTCTCTGGAAATTCGGATCGTTAGATTCTCCAACCAGGATTTTGGCGGTTGGGTCGATGAATTGATCCTATTGGCGAATATCCGCACGTGTCAGGTGCGCGCAAAGACTCCGACGCCTGCATCGTCTGAATGAAATTGATGGCAGGTTGGCCAACAATCATCGAATTCAGTAATATGGAGGCGCGGTGTGTAAGCCTGTGCGTCAAGCGAAAAATTAGCATAGTCTAATTTAAAATTGGGATTTTGCTTGGTGGCGCCAAATGACTTCTCGAAGACGAATTCTGGAAAACCTTTCTTACGCGACGGCCTTGGCCGCGGCCGGGCCATTGGTGCCAGCATTGGCAGCTTCGTCTCTTATTCGATTTGTCTACTTCGACAAGTTTGAGCCTTTGAGTTTCCGGGCCGCGAACGGGTCAATGAACGGCCTTTTGATTGACGTCGTCGCGTTGGTCTGTGGTGAAGCGGGTTTGTCGCCACGACATGATGGTCTCCCCTGGGCGCGGGCGCAAAAGGAGTTGCAGGCGGGTAAATTCGACGCCTTTTGCACCAATCCGACCGAATCCCGACGAAAATTTGCAAAGTTCTGCGCGCAGCCCCTGGTGGTCAATCGAAACGGCGCCCTGCATCGCAAAGGCGATAGGCGTTTTCAGGGGTTTCAAGAAAAGTCGGACATGAAGGGTATTAATCTGGCTGACTATCTGGGCAACAAATGGATTGAGGCGGAACTGGGCGACGTCGTTTCCTTCAATTGGGTGTCGAGCCAATATCAGGTGTTTGAATTGGTGGCGCGGGGCCGCAGCGATGCCGTAATCGTATCGGAAATCGAGGGCAATCACCTGTTGCGGACCCGCGGACTTGGCCGGGAAATGGCGTTCACGCACCTGCCGTTCATGCCGTCGGACACCTACACCGTTGGCGTACGGCGTTCGCTGGACGACGTGGATGATGTGGTATCCCGCCTGAACGATGCGACCAACCGGGTCCAGCAAGATGGCCGTCTAAAAGCTATCATGTCGCGCTATGTCTAATGGAAATTCCGCGTCGCGCTGATCGCCCAGTTCTCGCGTCCGGCCGAAAGCGCCTTGGTGCCCCCTCCCGGACTCGAACCGGGACGACCGTTAGGTCTCGGGATTTTAAGTCCCGTGCGTCTGCCAATTCCGCCAAGGGGGCATATCAGGCAGGGTAATTTGTCGAGGCGCACCATGCCGCGCGGGCCGACGCGGGGCAAGGGGGTTTGTCGGTTCTCCTACCACTCCCTAAGCGCGCGCCAGTCGTCGTCAGTGCCCAGAACCGCCTTTTCCGCGTCGTAGCTGAACAGCCAGACCTGCTGGGGCGTCAGGCCGCCGTCGCTGTTTTCGGCATGCGCCCGCAACCGGGCATTGCGCCGGGCCACTTCGTCGGCATCGTCCAGGTGATACCAGCGTTCGGCGTTGCGGGAATGTAGCTGCAGGCGGCGGGTGCGATCCATGCGCAGGTCTTCATAGCGCTGCAGGGCGGCTGCCGGATCGTCCGCGCCCTGTTGCAGGCACCGTGCCAGCACCCAGGCATCCTCGATGGATTGTACCGCGCCCTGGGCGTGATAGGGCAGCATGGCATGCGCCGCATCCCCCATCAGGGCAATACGGCCCTTCACCCAGGCGGGCAGAGGTTCCCGGTCATGCAAGGCGGTGGCAAACAGCTCGTCCGTTAGGTCCACGAGCCCCTTGGCGTGGTCATACCAGCCGGCGAAGGCGGTCTCTACCTCCGCCTTCGAGGCGGTCTGAGACCAGCTTTCCCGTAATTCATCATCGCCGGCGCCGATGGCGACCCAGTTGACGTTGGCGCCGCCCGAGACGTAGTAGAAAACAATGGACAGGCGCGGTCCCATCACGGCAACGGATTGCTTGTCGATGCCCAGATGGGCGGCGCGCTCGGCCGGTACCATGCCGCGCCAGGCCACATAGCCCGAGGGGCGGGGCGCCTCGGGGTTGAAAACCTGATTGCGGATCACCGAATGGATGCCGTCGGCGCCGATCAGAACATCGCCGTCGACCGTTTCGCCGCTCTCCAACGCTGCCGTGACGCCGCCGTCTACCTGGCTTACGGAAACCAACTTGGTGTTCAAGCGCAGGCGGTCCGGGTTCAGGCGGCGGGCCAGGGCGTCGATCAAATCGGCCCGGTGAGCATGGTAATAGGCATGGCCGAAACGATCCTTGACCACCGCCTTCAAAGGCGTCTGCAGCACCGTATCACCGGTTTGCCAATCCTTGAGCTGGTGGGAGCCGGGCTCGACGCCGAAAGTCGCCAGATCATCGCCCAGGCCCAGCCATTCCAGGATACGCACACCGTTGGGGCTGAGCTGTATGCCGGCGCCTACTTCCGTCAATTCGGGGGCCTGTTCCAGGACCTCATAGTCCATGCCCAACTGTTCCATGGCCAGGGCCAGGACGGAGCCGCCGATACCGGCGCCGGTGACGATCACCCGCATGATCTAAGCCAATGCTTCGATATGCTTGGTTGTGAGGTGCAGATAGATCGCGACCATCTCGGCATGCTCCTCCAACTCTTCTGGGCGCAGATCGCGCATGTATTTCGCCGGGCTGCCGGCCCACAATTGACCCGTGGGGATGCGTTTGCCCTGGGTCAGCATGGATCCCGCGGCAAGCATCGCGCGGCTTTCGATCACCGCCTGGTCCAGAACCACCGAGCCCATGCCCACGAAAGACCGGTCTTCCAATCGGCAACCATGCAGCAGGCAGTTGTGGCCGATCAAGACGTCCTCGCCGATCCAGGTATCGGCGATGCCGCCGGATGTGTGGATCGTCGTGTTGTCCTGAACGTTGGTCCGGGCGCCGATATGGATAGCTTCCTCGTCGCCGCGGACAACACAGTTGTACCAGATCGACGCCTGAGCCCCGATGGTGGCTTTGCCGATCACGTATGCGCCCGGCGCGACGAAGGCATCCGGGTGTATGTCCGGTTTGAAGCCGTCATAGGTGATGATGCTGCCGGTACTCATGACCTACTCCCGGTGGCGCGGATCACGGAAACAGGGCTTCCTGCTCCAAGCCGGTGGTCTCTGCCAAGCCATACATCAGGTTCATATTCTGGATGGCCTGGCCCGAGGATCCCTTCACCAGGTTATCGATCACCGAAATGATGATGGCCCGGCCCGGCAGCCGGTCGGCGAAGACGCCGATCAGGCAGTGGTTCGAACCCCGGACATCCCGTGTCGCCGGCGCGATGCCTTCACCCACCACGCGGACGAAAGGCTCGTCCCGGTAGCGGTCCATCAGGCAATCGCGCAGATCGTCGGTGCTGGCCCCGCCCGCCAGGCGCACATAGCAACTGGCCAGGATGCCCCGGTTCATGGGCGCCAGATGGGGCGTAAAATTGACCACCACATCGCTCCCCTGGGCCTTGGAAAGTTCCTGCTCGATTTCCGGTCCGTGGCGATGGGTGGCGATGCCATAGGCGTGCAGCCCTTCGGAAATCTCGGAAAACAGGTTGGCCGCCTTGGCCGCGCGGCCGGCGCCTGTAATGCCTGTCTTGGCGTCTATGATGATGTCCTCGGGCGCAATTCTGCCCGCCGCCAGCAGGGGTGCCAGCGGCAGAATTGCGACCGTTGGGTAACAGCCCGGGCAGGCCACCAGCCGGGCATCGGGGATCTGCTCCCGGTAATTCTCGGTCAAGCCATAAACCGCCTCCGGCTGCAGGTGAGGGGCATAATGTTCGTGGCCGTAATATTGGGCATAGGTGTCCGTGTCGTCCAAGCGGAAGTCGGCGGAGAGGTCGATAACCCGGGGCTGACCCTTGATGGCGGCCGCCGCATCTCCGGGGCCCTCATGCATCACCTCGTCAACGACACTGTGCTTGGTCTCGTGCAACAGGCCGGCGATGATTTCCTGCGTAGTACCGTGGGGCAGGCCGCAGAACACGGTGTCCACTTCGACGCCGGCCCATTCCACTTCCTCCACCTTGACCAGGCCGGGCAGGTCAAGGCCGCCAAGGTGGGGGTAAACCCGGTCATAGCTTTCGCCGGCATTGCTGTCGGCGGTCATGACCACGATGTCGGCGTTGGGATGGCGGGCCAGCAGACGGACCAGTTCGGCGCCGGTGTACCCGGACGCGCCCAGGATGCCAATTCTGATCTTGCTATTGAGTGCGATATTCATGGTCCGTCTCCAAATCGAAACACGCCTGTATACAACAAATTCAACACGCCAAATAAAAAAGGACGGCAAAAAACTCGCCAACACGAGAAAATTCTGGCGACAGGACAGCAGGCAATATTTGCCGAGTGTGCATGGGGAAAGTTTTTCAACATCATTACGCTTTCCATGCCGTTATTCGGGATTGAGTGATCCTGTGAATGGGGCCAGGTAGGCAAACTGGAAGCCGTCGATATGATTCCGGATATGGAACAATTCGATGGTGGTATTGTAACATATTGAGTTTATTCAGTTTTTGTAAACGGCGATCAACCGGAGCGGCCGGCATGCTTCGTGTCAACTGCGCCGTCGTGATGACCTTCTTACGAGAACCAGGGATTTCTAATACTGGCATGGCAATTGCATACTCTATTTACGGGCGGAGAGGCGTGCGATTGATCGCGCCAAGTGAAATGTATTTTCGGTATTGGTTCTCGATACAATTTAGAGGGCGCGCTTCGACATGGTGCTATCAGTCAATACGAACCGGGGGGCTTCGATTGCCTTGCGCAATCTGAACCAAACAAACGGCCTCCTGCAAACCACGCAAATGAAGATTACCACCGGCCTAAAGGTGAGTGGGCCTAAGGATGATGCATCCACATACGCCATCGCGCAGAACATGCGCGGTGATATCGCCGGCATGAAGGCGGTCGAGACGGCATTGGCAAATGGTGAGGCCACCGTGGCAACGGCGACGACGGCTGCGCAATCGATTTCCGAACTGCTACTTGAAATGAAGGCAAAGGTCATTCAGGCCAATCAGGCCGGGCTCGACAGTGCTTCGCGGACCGCTTTGCATAACGATCTCGCTGCTCTTCGTAGCCAGGTGGACAAAATCGCGGATTCAGCGGAATTCAATGGCACCAATCTGATCAAGTCGGGCACTTCCGCCGTATCTTCCAATTCCGGCATCAACGTGACCGCGTCCAGCAGCAGTTGGGTCAATACAGGCATTTCGGTGAGTGCCGGCGATGTCTTGGATTTTTCCGCGCCCGGTACCGTCAATATAACAGGTTCGGTGACCGCGGACGCAGATGGTGACATCACGCCCGAGGATTATGGAACTTTCGCGACAAACGCGACAGCGCCGGAACTCCCCGCTTATTCTCTTATCGGCTGGATCGGTTCAGGGGCGCCGGACCCGGACGAGGCGTTTTTCGTCGGCTCATCGTCGAGCGAGATTGCGACGACCTCTGGCACGCTCTATCTGGCGTTCAACGATGATGTCTTTGGGGACAATTCGGGTTCCTTCAGCGTGACAGCGAACGTCAATGACGTGGACGACTTCAAGGTTCTCAGTACAACCGGCGGCGACGTCATTGACATCTCCGGACATCGCCTGACGTCTTCGTCCCTTGGTCTCGATACCATCGACCTGACGACGGAACGGAGCGCCAACCGCGCTGTGGTGGAAATAGACAAAGCCATAAATTCCGTCAGTGACGCCCTGGCATCCCTGGGCTCGGCGGCGCAACGCTTGGAAATCCAAAAGGATTACAACAGTCAGCTCAGCGACATTTTGACGGACGGTGTGGGCGAGCTCGTGGATGCCGACCTGGCCGCGGCGAGTGCTGAGTTGCAGTCGCTGCAGATCAAACAGCAATTGGGCGTCCAGGCTCTATCCATCGCCAACAGCAGCCCGCAACTGATCGTTAGCCTATTCGGTTAGCCAGGCTCATCCAATTTTGGTCCCTGCGACCGCGATTGTACGAAACCTGAATGATCCCGCGTCGGCCCGATCCATGTAAGAAAAAAGGGCCGCGCTCTCGCGGCCCTTTCCTCGATTACTCGAAGCTTTTCGCGAAAACCTAGCGTTTCGAGAACTGGAAGCTTCGCCGCGCCTTCGCCTTGCCGTACTTCTTGCGTTCCACGACGCGGGCGTCGCGGGTCAGGAAGCCGCCGGCCTTAAGCACGCCGCGCAGGTCAGGCTCATAGTTCAACAGGGCCCGCGAAATGCCGTGACGCACCGCGCCTGCCTGGCCCGAAAGGCCGCCACCCACGACCGTGCACATGACGTCGTATTGGTCCTTGCGCTGGGCCGTCTCGAACGGCTGGTTGATGATCATGCGCAACACAGGCCGGGCGAAATAGGTCTCGAACTCCCGTCCGTTGACAGTGATGCGTCCCGCGCCCGGCTTGATCCAGACCCGGGCAATGGCATTCTTGCGCTTGCCGGTGGCATAGGCCCGGCCCTGGTCATCAATTTTCGGCTCCGCCGGGGCAGCGCCTTCGCCGCCATCGGATACGGGGCCGGGCGTTTCGCCTGCCGCCGCCGACTGGGCCCCTTCGACCATGTCCTTCAGGTCGGCCAGGGTTCCGGTCTGGGGCCGGCTCGGGGTATCAGTCGTGGCCTCGGGCGTGTTCTCTTCGGCGCCCGGTGTCTCGTTGCCGGTTTCGTCAGCCATGCTCAGGCGCTCCTCTTGTTCTTGTCGTTCATCGCGGCCACATCCAGTGCTTCCGGTTGCTGAGCTTCGTGCGGATGCTCGGGCCCGGCATAGACCTTCAGCTTGCGCAAAACCTGGCGGCCCAGGGGACCCTTGGGGATCATCCGCTGTACGGCCTTTTCCACCACCCTTTCAGGGTGCTTGCCGGCCAGGATCTTGCCGGCGGTGGTCGAGCGGATGCCGCCGGGATAGCCCGTGTGGCGATAATAGGTCTTGTCAGCCAGCTTGTTGCCGGTCAATTGCACCTTGTCGGCGTTGATGACCACGATATGGTCGCCGCAATCCATATGCGGGGTGTACATGGGCTTATGCTTGCCCCGAAGCCGCGCGGCGATGATGGAGGCAAGACGGCCCAGGACAACGCCTTCGGCGTCGATCACGAACCATTTGCGCTCTATATCGCCGGGCTTGGCGGAATAGGTTTTCATATCCAGTCCTCAATGATATCCAGGGGCGGGTTCAGCCCGCCTCCGGTACAGCGGCGCGCAGTATATGAGTTTCGAATGCCGGGTCAAGACGAAATATCGCAATATTTTCAATCGATTGTTATGCGGTACTATAGTAGCGCAAAGCGGTTTGTTGCAGCGCTGAAGCAAAGAATTTAAGTTCGAAACAGTCCGTCCCCCTCTCTCCAGGAGTATCCCTCTTGCCCTCCTACTTGCCCCCCAAAGCGGTCTTTGCCGCCCGCAATACCAATATCGGCGCCCTTTTTCATGCCCGTGTGCCCGTAAATCCCGAACATCGCGCCGTCGTGGACGGGGATCGGGTTTTGACCTACGGCGAACTGGAAGAACGTTCCAACCGGCTGGCCAACGCCCTTTTAGCCCTGGGTTTGGAGCGAGGCGACCGCGTCGGACTTCTGGCGCGGAATTGCTTGGAATATGTGGAGGTGGAATTGGCCGCGGCCAAGGCCGGGTTGATCGTGGCCTGCCTGAACTGGCGCCTCGGCGATCGGGAATTGCAGCACTGCATCAATCTGGTCGAGGCCACTGTGGTCATCGTGCAGGAGGACCTCGCCGGCGCCCTGGACCGACTGGATCTCGCGGAACACAGGCGCATTGTGTTGGGGCCGGAGTATGAAGGCTTCATGGCCGAGGCATCGTCCGATTACCCCGACCTGGATATCGACCCAGAAGCCGGCCTGGTCATCCTCTATACCTCCGGCACCACCGGCTTGCCCAAGGGCGCCTTGATCAGCCATCGGGCCATGGTGGCTCGGGCCATGTGTTTTACGTCCGAACAGGGCGTGCCCATCGGCGATCACTTCTGCGCCTGGCCGCCGTTCTATCACATGGCCTCCACCGATCAGGCCCTGGCCACGCTGCTACGCGGCGGTACGGTGCATGTGGTGGACGGATACGAGCCGGATCTGCTGATCGACATCCTGGAACGGGAAGAGATGAGCATGTTCATCCTGATGCCGGGCATGGTGGGGCAATTCGCCGCCATTCTGGAGGCCCGCAAGGTCAAGGTGAAGGGGGTGGGCCGTTGCGGCGCCATGGCGGACCTGGTGCCGCGGGAAGACATCGCCGCCGCCACCCGGGCTCTCAATGCCCCCTACAGCAACACCTTTGGCGCCACCGAGACGGGACTGCCCCCCGCCACCTCCAGCGTCATACCCATCGGCGTCGCGCCTACCAACCTGTCCAAACGGCAATCGGCCTTTTGTGAGATGCGCTTGGTGGACCCTGACGACAACGAGGTGCCTATCGGAACCCCTGGTGAGGTGGCTTTGCGCGGACCCACATTGTTCAGCGGCTATTGGAATGCGGACGAGACCAACGAAACGGATTTCCGTAACGGCTGGTTTCACATGGGCGATGTGCTACGCCGCAACCCGGACGGTACCCTGGATTACGTGGACCGGGTGAAATACATGATCAAATCGGGCGGCGAGAACATCTATCCGGCCGAAATCGAGCAGGTCATGCTGGCGGATGCCCGGGTCCACGAGGCGGTGGTGGTGCGTAAGCCGGATCGGAAATGGAGCGAGGTGCCCGTGGCCTTCGTCGTCCCCGCGGACCCGAGCCTGACCGCCGATGAACTTTTGGAGCTCTGCCGCGAGAACCTCTCCTCCTACAAGCGGCCCAAGGACATCATCTTCCTGGCCGACGAGGAGTTGCCCCGCTCCACCACCGGCAAGGTGCAGCGCCACGAACTTGAGGCGCGGCTTTAACCCTCGTCCGCAGCAATACCATCGCCATGAAATTCAGGCGCGTCGCGTTCAGGAATCAGACGGCGCAGGACTTTGCAATTTCAGCGGTTGTGAAGGCGGGCCCGCAGCGCATACTGCGCCGCGATCAATAGCGTCAGGGAAACGCCCAGGACCATGGTGCCGATGGCGTTGACCTCTGGCGTGATCCCCCGTCGAATCGAGGCAAAGACATAGATGGGCAGGGTGGTATTGGCGCCGGCGACGAAGAAGGAAATGATGAAGTCGTCGAAGCTGAAGGTAAAGCTCAACAGAAAACCGGCCAGAATGGCAGGGTAAATTTGCGGCAGGGTGACTTGGTAGAACGTTCGCCATGGCGTCGCATATAAATCCTCCGATGCCTCGATCAAGGTCCGGTCCATGCCGGCGATGCGCGCCCGCACCAAGACGATGACCAGGGACATAGTGAACAAGGTATGGGCCGCGATCACCGTGGCATAGCCGAGAGACAACCTTGGCGGCTTAACATCGCCAGGCCAAAGTTCCGCCAGGACCGGGTTTAGCAGGTCGAACACTGTCACCAACGCCACCAGCGTGGCGATGCCGATGACGATGCCCGGTATCATAATGGAAATGTAAATGAGGCCGTCGAACAGCGCCCTCAAATGCCCGTGCATGCGCTGCAGGGCCAGGGCGGCGGCGGTGCCCATCAGACTGGAAAGCACGGCAGCAGACAGGGCGATGATGAGACTGGTTGTCAGGGCCTCCATGACAAAGGGGTTTGACAGGGCCTTGCCATACCATTGCACCGAGAAACCCTGGAAGTCGGCGGCATGACGGCCGGAGTTGAAACTGAACAAGACGATTATGCCGATGGGCACATAAAGGAACAAAAAGACGGCAATGGAATAGATGCGCATGCCGCCCCTCACATGATCGAAACGCGCCTGGACTTGCCGCCCATGACGAAGCGCATGTACAGACTTACGGTGATCAACATGATGATCACCAAGGTGACGGCGACGGCCGAACCGAACGGCCAGTTCCTGGATTGCAGGAACAGATCAACCATGGCATTGCCGATGAAGAAAACCTTGCCCCCGCCCAGGAATGCCGGGATCAAGAACTCGCCCATCAATAGTATGAAGACCAGCATGCAGCCCGTGGCCACGCCCGGCATCGACAGCGGCAATGTGACTTGCCAAAAAGTGCGAAACGGCGAACTGCCCAGATCGGAGGCGGCCTCCAGCAAACGTTTGTCGAGCCGCTCCAAGGAGACGAAGATGGGAAACACCATCAATGGCAGGTAACCGTATACGATGCCCACGACCACGGCGAATGGCGTATTGATCAGGCGCAGGCCTTCGATGCCGATGAACTCCAACAATGTAGGAATGCCGCGCCCGCCAAGAATGAAGATCCAGGCATAAGTACGGATCAACAGGCTGGTCCAGAACGGCACGATAACCAGCACCAACAATAGTAACCGCCAGCGCCGGTCCACCTTGACCGCGAGGTAGTAGGCCAGGGGATAGGCCACCAGCAGACTGACCAATGTGCCCAGGGGGGCGTAGGTCATGGTGTTCTGAAAGGCCTTCAGGCGCGACAGCAGGTTGCCGTATTGCTCGAAGGTAAATCCGGCGCCGTATCCGCCGACGGGCGAACGTTCGCCGAAGCTGAAGATGACGACGACAATCAGAGGCAGAACCAGCATGACCAGGAACCAGACAGTGGTCGGCGTCAACAATGCCGCTGTCAGCCAGTTCCCTTTGCTGCTTGCCTCCGATTGCGCCGCCGCCATTTTCCGTCGTCTCGTCAGGCGGATTTGAAGCGCGCCATGACCTCGGCCCGGATAGGATCGGTCAATGTCTGCGCCGCACCAAACTCCAATCCGTTCATCAGTTCCTTGGCCGGGAACAGGATGGGATCGGTTGCGGTACTTGCCGGCAACAGAGCTGACACTCGAGAATCGGAAGTGGCATAGCCATGACTTTCGAACTCCAGAACCTGGACAGCCGGTTCCATCATGTAGTCGATGAAGGCATAGGCAGCGTTCAGATGCGGTGCTTCTTTCGGGATGCAATAGAAATCCGACCAGATCTCGCCGCCGTCGCTGGCCACGATATAGGCCATCTCCGGCATGTCTTTGTTAAGCTGCGCGCCATCACCGGTCCAACAAATTGACATCCAGGCATCACCGTTACGCATGCCCGGCTGATAGTCGGAGGTGATGGCGAATAGATGCGGCTTCGACTTGATCAAAAGGGCCTCAGCCTTGGCCAGTTCGCCCGCGTCAATTGAGTTAAAAGAGTAACCCAATGCGCACAGCGCCGCACCGATCGTGGTCAATTGATAATCATGCACAATCGTGTGGCCGGAACCTGCGCCCATGGTGACATCGAAGAAGTCCTTGTGGGATTTCGGGCCGCTTTTGATCTTCTTAGTGTTGACGACAAATCCCGTGGTGCCCCAATTCTTCGGCACGGCATAGGTCTGCCCATTCACCGTGGCCGGGTTGGCGAATACCGGATCCTGGGTTTTCGGGTCAAAGTTGGGCAGCCGCGACAGATCCAGCTTTTGGATCAGGTCGAGCTTCACATAGTTCGAGATCGTATAGTTAGTGGGGACGAAGACGTCCCAACCGGTGCCGCCGGCCTGTAGCTTGGCCAGCATTTCTTCGTTCGAACCAAAGGTATTGACCTGTACGTGGACGCCCGTGGCCTTGGTGAAGGCCTCGATATTCTTCGGATTGAAATAATTGGGCCAGGTGGAGAATACCAGCTTGTTGCCCAAGTCTCCGGCGGCGCGGGCCTTTCTGGGTGCCAATCCCGGTATGGCGGCGCCCATGACGGCCATAGCCGTTCCCAGGCCAGTGACGCCAAGGAAATGACGCCGCGAAACGGAGCCTTTCTCATAACGCCGTAACTCGTCCATGAACTTGCGCGCGGTAATCGGCGCGTTCTCTCGGTGCTTTTTGCTCATCGTCTTAGTCTCCCTGTTAAGAGTTTCCGTCATTTTGACTGTGCAATTCCGCTCCGACGGTAGAGCGGCCCTGTGCTTCAGAATCTTCCTCTTCGGCCTCTTCGAATGCCAACGCCGCCCCGGCATCCCAGCCCACAATCACGGCATCGCCCGGCGCAAAGCCGCCCGAGAGAGTTTCGGATTGTTTCGAGGCGTGAATAAGAATGTCGCCAAGCCCCTCGGCCTCCACCAGATATTCCGTCTGTCCACCCAGGAAGATGCGATTCTTGATACGCGCCGGCACTTCCACATCCATCGAAGTCATTTGCCCGCCGACCCGCGCTGCGATACGCACTAATTCCGGACGTACCGCTAGCCTTCCGCTGCTATTCCGGCGCAATGGGTTGGCGCCATTTGTGATGCGGCCCTGCAATAGGGGTCCATTTGCGAGTTGTATGGCGGCACCCTTGGGGCAGCTTTCCGCCACCGTGCCGTGGAAGAAGTTCGATTTTCCGACAAAACCGGCGACGTAGTGGTTTCGCGGCTCGTCATACAATTCTCGTGGTGCGCCAATTTGCACCACATGGCCGTCACGCATGATGCAAATGGTGTCGCTCATGGACAGCGCCTCTTCCTGGTCATGAGTGACCAAAATGAAGGTGATGCCCACGTCCCGCTGCAATGTTTGCAGTTCGATCTGCATTTCCTGTCGTAACTTGCGGTCCAGCGCCGCAAGCGGTTCGTCGAGGAGGAGAACGGTCGGCTGGTTGATCAGGGCGCGGGCCAGGGCGACGCGCTGTTGCTGGCCGCCCGAAAGTTCCCAAATGCGGCGGCGCTCAAAGCCGTCCAGTCTTACCAGCGCGAGAGTCTCGCCGACCTTTCTGAGAATTTCCTGTTTGGCAGGCCGCGGCCGCTTCTGGCGCAATCCATAGGCGACGTTGTCTGCCACATTCAAATGGGGAAACAGGGAATAATTCTGAAACACCATGTTGACCGGGCGCTTGTACGCCGGCACGCCAACCATTGATCGACCGCCAATTATGACATCGCCACCGGTTGGCTGCTCAAAACCCGCGATCAGACGCAACGATGTGGTCTTTCCACATCCCGATGGTCCCAGCAGGCTGAAAAACGAGCCGCGTTCCACGGATAGGGAAACATTGTCGACAGCCAAGACGTCATCGAATTTCTTCGAGACGCCCCGAAATTCGATGTCTACCTCGTTTCGATTGCCGGACCGTCCAGGCAACGTCATACCCCGTCTTTTCGCCTATACCCTTAAATTCGAATTTGTCGTTGATTTTTATTGATTGTAGACTACTACACAAATCGACCATTACCAAACAATCACGGCAAATTATGGGGTATAACAAAAATCCGTCGAAGATGCCGCTATGACGGCCCTGCCAAGGAAGGCGGCAAACAGCTTTACCGGCGCGACCGATTGGCTTGCGGCGCTTGCCAACTGTGTCGATTCCGTCGGACAGGAGGAGTTGCCCGGGAATCTGGTGGCGGCGCTGCGGACACTGGTCGAGATCGACTATTCAGTGTCCTTCGCTTACTTCCAGAGCGAAACGCCCCTATGCCTCCATCACACCTATGATCCCAGCCAGCGGGTCATTTTCGTCGATGATTATCTGAAAGGGCCATATCTGCTGGATCCGTTTTTTCAGGCCTGCGAGCGGCGGGTGGAAACGGGCCTCTATCGGCTGCGCGATATTGCACCCGATCGGTTTTATCAAAGCGAATACTACCGCTCCTACTATATCCAGACAGGTCTGGCGGAGGAGATTTGCTATACATTTTATCTGCAGGGCGACGTGGCGGTGGTCATTTCGCTCATGCGTTCAGGCGAGAATACGCGCTTCTCCGCCAAAGAATTCCGCATCCTCGATAGCGTTACGCCGGTCGTGGTCAGCCTGGCCAAGCGCCATTGGCGCCACATCGCAGAGGAGTTCGAATTGGAACGACCCGTCGTCTCAATTCCACAGGAACGCAAGAAAATCGAAGATACGGTCGGCGAACTGTTCAGCGAGCATATCACGCCGCGGGAAATACAGGTGGCGGCTCAGGTCCTTGAAGGGCACTCGTCCGAGGCCATCGCGAAGAGTCTGGGAATCAGCGTCGGCACTGTCAGAATTCACCGGCGCAACATTTACGCAAAGCTGCGAATTTCCTCGCAGCAGGAACTTTTCTCGATGTTTTTCCAGAATATCACGGCTGGAGAACCGGTCCCTTCCGCCAACTGAACGGTGCGGCGAGAGCCGGTCAATAATTACAACAGGGAGAATAACAAGATGGCAGTTGGAAACAGTGAACAGCGTGGGTCCGGGCGTTTGGCCGGCAAGACCGCTGTCATCACCGGGGGCGCGGCGGGTATGGGCCGCGCTGCATCACTGGCGTTCGCGCGGGAGGGTGCGTCCGTAACCATTCTCGACATACAAAAAGACGCCGGCACGGAAACGGTACAAATGATCCGTGACATGGGCGGTGTCGCCGGTTTCATCGAGACGGATGTGGCGGATGCGGCGCAGGTGGAACGTGCGTTCGACCAGATCGAAAAGGATATCGGCACCTATAATGTTCTGTTCAACCATGCCGGCACCATCACCGTGAAGGCGTTCCATGAAACCACCGAGGCCGATTACGACCGCCTGATGGACATCAATGTCAAATCCGCATTTCTGGTTTGCCGCCGCGCCGTCAGCGATATGTGTGCCAACGGTGGCGGCAACATCGTCATCACAGGATCCATCGCCTCCGAACTGGGCTATGCGCTGGAATCCGTTTATTGCATGACCAAAGGGGCCGTCCTTCAACTGGCGCGCAGCATTTCGGTGGAGTACAGAGATCAGGGCATCCGCTGCAACGCGGTCTGCCCCGGTTTCGTCAAAACGGCCCATGGTCTGCGTGAAATATCCGAGTTGGACACCGCCGGACAAGCCTGGGAGGAAGGTGCCCTGGCAGAAGCACAGGGCCGCATCTGCGAACCCGAGGAAGTCGCCAATGCTGTCGTTTTCCTGGCCTCGGATGAATCCAGCTTCGTTAACGGCAACGCCCTCTATGTGGACAACGGTTGGTACGCCAAGGGGTAGGCGCCAAAGATTTCATCTTTCTGGCGGCGGTGTTGATTGTTGCGTCAGAAAACGTGGGCAACCTAGCCCGATGGCAACAAATAGTCGGTTGCGTATCTGGCCATCGCCTTCAGGGCCGTCATGGGCTCGCCGGCGCGGGCGCGTAGGGCCAAACTATGCAGGATCGCTTGTAGCGCTCTAGCCGTTAGGCCGGCGTCTATTGTGTCCGGCAAAGTCCCCTTGGCGATGGCGTCTTGGAGTTTTTCGGCCAATTGAGCATCGACGCGTCGGATCAATGCGGTCAGGTCCTTTCCCACGTCGGGATGGGATAGGGCTTCGGTGGGTGCGGTGCACATCATCAGGCATCCGAGTGCGGGTTCGGTCGAGCAGTAGACGTCGACCGCCTGTTCAAAGAAGCGCACCAGGCCTTGTCGTATGTCGGGTGTCGAAGCCACACTGGCCTGGAGGCCCGCATCCAAACGGCCGCAGAATTCGCTGAGCGCCAAGCGGTAGATGCTCTCTTTATCGCCGAAGGCATTGTAAATGCTCGGCCGGTTCATCTGCATGGCAGCAGCGAGATCATCCAGGGACGTCCCGGCGAAGCCCTTTTGCCAAAACACAAATAGCGCCGCGTTGAGAACCTCTTCACGGTCGAACGACCGTGGGCGCCCTCTTGGTTTTTTCATTTTTGTACTCATTCGAATAAAAAGCTTGCAGGCCACATTATTATGCGAGATAGTATAAAAATAATGCTCAATGGAGATCAATTCAATGCCTCGCATCGATAACCCGGAAAGTCCCATTGTTGGCCGGCTTGAGGGCCTGCATCTTTTTCATTTCGACGGCGCGCCCTGCGCACAGCGTGTACGTTTTGCCTTGGCGGAAAAATCCCTCAAACGCGGCCGTGAAGTGCCCTTCGATTCAAGCGCACCGAAAGATTGTGCGGCGGAAGACGGCGCCTGGGTCAGCCGGACAGTATCATTGGTCAAGAAACAGCACTTTTCGGAAGCCTACGCGAAAATCCAACCAAATCTCGTGGTCCCAGCATTGGTACACGACGGCTCTCTCTATACGGAATCCATGGATATCGTTGCCTATATTGATGACGCCTATGGCGGCGAGCCTTTACTGCCGAGAAGCGATCCCGCGCGGCAGAGCCAGGCCACGGAACTGACGGAGATGGGGAAGGATCTGCATCGGTCCATCCGATTTGTCAGCTTTTATTGGGGGCTTGGCCGCCTCGGCCGGCTCAACGGCGGTGAAGAAGCCAATCTGAGACAGTTGCTGAAGGGCCGCAGCGACGAAGAGGGCCTCGTCGCGTTCTATGAACGTTACGACAACGGCAGCATTCCAGAGGCCATCTATCTGGAACATCTGGATAAACTGACGGCAGCCTTTCGCCGGCTGGAGAGCCTGTTCGCCGACGATCGGAAATTCCTGACCGGCGATAGCGTGTCCATGGCGGACGTCATATGGGCCATGAAGGTTCTCAGGCTTGAAGAATGCGGCTACCCATTCGTCAAGGTCTTCCCGCGGCTTCACGCCTGGTTCCAACGCATTTCCAACCGTCCCGCCTTCGTTGAAGGCGTTATGGGCAAGCACAGGGCCCTCAACAAAATCTTCAAGGCCAAGGCCAGCGTGGAATCCGTCTTGGGGATCGGATTGCGCAAGGTGGTCATGGAACGCGCTTGATACCCGACCGAAATTCCAAAGCGGTGCGTTCTAAGCACGTGCCACGCCAGCGTGGCGAACCAAACCAGATGCAATCAGCGGTTCAGACAGGCGGCGGCGCAGGCATCAAGGATGGCGTCGGTATCGATGCCGTGGATGCGATAGAGATCCGCGATGTCACCGGACTGGCCGAAGGTTTCCACACCCAAACTGAAGACCCTTCGGCGGGAGGCGGAACCGAGCCATGAAAGTGTGGAAGGATGGCCGTCGATCACCGTAACCAGCGCAGCGTCATGGGCGAGGGGATCAAGCAGCCGACCAATGTGGCTGCGCGCCTCGTATCGGCCCGAGGCGCGATGCCGCCAGGCATGGTTCCAGTCCTGATAGGCGAGGTCGGGCGAGGTGACCACCAAAAGACCGGCGCCCGGAATATCCTCGCGAATATCGTCGTGGGCTGCCATAGCCTCGGCCGTGACGGCGCCGCAGCAGACGATGGCGAGGTCGGCGCCGGGCTGGGGTGGGCGCAGCCAATAGGCCCCGGCAATGATCTGATCCCGCAGTTCCGGCGTCATGGTGCGATCAGGCTGTTTGAGGGCCCTGGTGGTCAGGCGCAGATAGACCGAGCCGCCATTATCCTCCTGCATATGGGCAAAGCCCCAGGCCATGATTTCCGCCAGTTCATCCACGAAGGCCGGCTCGAAGGCGCTAAGGCCGTCCTGGGCCAGCCCGATCAGCGGCGTACCGATGGATTGATGGGCCCCGCCCTCAGGCGCCAAGGTGATACCCGAAGGGGTGCCCACAAGCATGAAGCGGGCGTCCTGGTAGCAGGCATAATTCAGCGCATCCAGGCCGCGGCTGACAAAGGGATCATACAGCGTACCTACGGGAAGTAGCCTTTCGCCGAACAGCGAGGCCGAGAGGCCCAGGGCGGCGAGGCTGAGGAAGAGATTGTTCTCGGCTATGCCCAGTTCGATATGCTGGCCGTCGGGGTGCATGGCCCAACGCTGCGCGGAGACCACTTTCTCTTCGCGGAAAATATCCTCACGGCGGTGGCGGTCAAAGATGCCGCGCCGGTTCACCCAGCCGCCTAGATTCGTCGATACAGTGACGTCCGGCGATGTGGTGACGATGCGGTGGGCGAATTCATCGTCCCGGCCGGCGATATCGAAAAGAATGCGGCCAAACGCATCCTGGGTGGAGATAGGCTTGTCGCTCTCAGGCCGGGGCAAATGCGCAGGAATCGCGAAGGTGGCCGCTTCTCTGCGCCTCGCCGCACCCTGGTTGAACGGCACGTCGGCCAGGAAGTCCGACAGTTCGCCTGGATCGATATCGAGACCGGCAAAGGGTTCCCATTCCTGTCCGGACGGTACCCCCATCCGTTCTTGGAACTCGGCCATTTGTTCCGGGCTCATCAGGCCGGCATGGTTGTCCTTGTGCCCGGCCAGGGGCAATTCCTTTCCTTTCACTGTATAGGCGATGAAACAGGTGGGCTCGTCCCCTTCAATATTGCGGAAACAATCCAGGACTGATTCCATGTCGTGACCGGCGAGGTTAGTCATCAAGTCATGCAGGGACTGGTCGTCATAATCCTCGATGATAGGGCGCAGGCCCGGCACATCGCCCAGGTCCTTGCGCAGATGCTCGCGCCAGCCAGGCCCGCCCTTGAAAGTCAGCGCGGAATAAAGCGAATTGGGGCAATCGTCGATCCATTGCCGTAGGGCCTCGCCATCGCCGGTTTCGAATACCGACTGTAACATGGTGCCGTACTTCAACGTCACCACGCGCCATCCGGTGGTGCGGAAGACATCGTCAACACGGCCGAACAGGCGGTCGGTTATCACGGAATCCAGGCTTTGACGGTTGTAATCAACGATCCACCAGGCATTGCGGACGTCGTGCTTCCAGCCTTCCAGCATGGCCTCGAAGACATTGCCTTCGTCCAGCTCCGCATCGCCCATCAGGGCCACCATGCGGCCGGTGGGGATCTGTTCGTTGCCCCAATCCTTCATGGAAACATAGTCCTGCACTAGGGCGGCGAAGGCGGTCATCGCCACACCCAGGCCTACCGAACCCGTGGAGAAATCCACTGCATCGATATCCTTGGTGCGGGAAGGGTAGGATTGCGCCCCACCCAGGGCACGGAAATCTTCCAGTTTCTGCAGGCTTTGCCGGCCTAGGAGATACTGGATGGCATGGAATACCGGGCTGGCGTGTGGTTTGACCGCGACCCGGTCGGCCGGACGCAAGATGTCGAAATACAACGCCGTCATCAACGTCGTCAGCGAGGCGGAGGATGCCTGATGCCCGCCCACCTTCAGACCGTCCCGGTTTGCTCGCAGATGGTTTGCATTGTGGATCATCCAACTGGACAGCCACAGTACCTTGCGCTCGAGAGCGCAGAGCAAATCGAGATCCCGGGATCGTTGCGACTTTGGCGTGTCCTTGCTGGCAGCCTGTTTCATGTACCCAAAACTCCGTGCAAGACATTGCAAGCTTCGAGGCGATTATACGCCGCTACGGATCGAATGGCATGTATTCGGAAATAAAATACCCCGGCGACCCGCGGCCGCCAGGGCACATCAATTCAAGCTTCGGTGATGAAACCTAGTTCACGCCGGCTGGTACATTTCCGAGAAAATATCCGCCGCCAGAATACGTTGGTCCTTCAGTTCATCAAGGCCCTGCAAGGAAACGTCGAAGCGGACATGACGGATTCCCATGGGACCAGTTGTCACCGCCTTGACGCGCGCTGTTTCGATAAGATCGTGCTCCAGGCGGCGCTGGAAAACGTCACCCTCCACGGGGTCGATTTTGGGGGTTGTGCGTCGAAAGAACATGCCGGAAGTCCTGCCACGTTTGATGCAATCAATGGTTATAGAAGCTACGTTAACCAATTTTCCGTAAATATTTTACTAACAACCCTATAGTCGATATTAATTCTCAAATCAACGTTATAAGTAATTGAAAAATAGACATATTAGACGATACTTGATTCTCGTTTATCCACAGAGAATCAATCATTTCATTAGTGATTCGCGAATCGTCGTCAGGAAGTGTGGCGTTTGATGAACCCGGCAATGCCAGCGATCGCCTCGCGTGCTTCGGAAAGCATGGGGGCGTACAGCTGCCAAACGTGGAACATATTTTCCCAGCATTGGTATTCCACGGCAACGCCGGCTTGTTCGGCGCGCACCGCGAGGCGGGCGGCGTCATCAAGCAAGATTTCCTCACTGCCAACTTGGATAAGCAATGGCGGCAAACCGTTCAGATCACCCAGCAGGGGAGAGACCAGAGGGTCGGTTGGATCTGCACCGCCTTCGGCGCCCAGATACCATTCCGCGCATCGCTGCAGGCTTTCGCGGCGCACCAAAGGGTCGGCCGCTGCATTGCCGGCGATGGAGGCCCCGGAAATGGTCATGTCCGTCCAGGGCGATAGGCAGGCGATAGCACCGGGTAGGGGGTGATTGCATCGGCGCAGTTCCAGCATCGTTGCTAAGGTCAAACCGCCGCCGGCAGAATCACCCGCCACTGCCAAATTGTCCGCAGGATAACCTTGCGCCAGAAGCCAGTCATAGGCCGCCACCGCGTCTTCCACCGCAGCGGGATAGGGGTGCTCCGGCGCCAGGCGATAGTCCAACAGTAAGCAGGCCATGCCGGTAGTTTGCGAAAGGTTATAGGCAAGGAGGCGGTGGGTGCCCGGACCACAAAAGGCATAGCCCCCACCATGCAGATATAACAGGGCCTTGTCCGATGCCGCTTCGGCAGCCGGCGCACGGACCCATTCGGCCGGAACGCCGCCGGCATCCAGGGCTTCGACACGTGCGTCCTCAGGGACTGGGAGTGCGCGTTCCAGGTGGATCAGATTGGCCCGAATATCCTCCAGGCTTTCCTCGCCATTCCGCTCCAGCTTGCGAAAATTCTCCACCAAACGGTCAAGTTCAGCTGCCGTCATGCCCTCGCTCCTGAATGAATTGTCATGCCTGAAACCTTTCCCGCCCTCCGGCACTGGCTAGTCCCGCAGCAAGAGTCTCCAAAAACTCCTCGATTTTTCTTCTTCCTGCTTCAGGATTGGATTGCCATAGGCATCCCGGCGCACACCTTGCGGGATCAGTTCTGGCTCGGTGATGCTTTGGCCCAAGTAGCGCTCTCGCAGCAGCGGGCTGCCGTCACAGCCGGCAAAAAAGATACAGATAGTTGCGGACAGGCATATGGCAGACAAGGCTTTCATGGCGTCCATGCATAAAGTGCGGTTGCCCCAGGATCAAGGCACGGCTGAGATTATTGATTTACGTCCTCGGCATTGATGCCGGCCCATTCGCCGACGCCATAGGCGGCAAGTATCTCCCTGATGCGGCCGTTCATGGCTAGCCGGCGCAGGCCTTTCGTAAAGAACTTCGCCAACCGCTCACTTTCCGGGTTGTTTTTTCCGAATGCCAGATGCAGCGGCACGAATTTGCCAAAGACATTGGTGCGGTCCACAACCAGGCTGTCGGCGGATCCGGAACGGAGGCGTTTGCGTTCCAGCATGTCATAGTTGGCGATTACAATATCGACCCTTTTGAGCGCCGTCATCTTGACCAAGCGCTCATAGGCTTCTGTGCCGAATACCTCGACAACGTTCCCGCCCTTATGGTTATCCAGATATTCCTGGTAGGCACCGAACCAGCGTTCGCCGCTGACGACTCCCCAGACCACTTTCTTCAGGCTTTCCACGCCGGTGAACTGGAATTCGAATCCTGTCCGCTTCAGAACGCCCATGGTGTATTTCACCGCCGGAATGTCGGTTTTCTTCAATCCGCTTTTTGCGATCGGGACCACGGGTAATAGTAGCACGTCCAACCGGCCCTCATCCAGGTCCTGCAGCAGCCGGGTCTTGGGCAGGTCATGGAGAACAGCATTAATGCCGGCCGGCGCGCCGATTTCATTCATAATGTCCATCACGAAGCCATTCTGCCCATCCTTGGCCGGATCACAGACGACCGGGCAAAGCGTGCCGTGAAATCCAAACCGAAGGGTTTCGCTCTTGGCCGGCGTGGCATGAGCGCAAACACCGACGAGCAATAAGACGGCGGGCGTGAGCAGTTTTGACGTCATCCCAATCTCCAAGCAGCCTTACCTGGTGCCGATCGGTACGTTCGAGGCGCGAGGAACAAACGCGCCGCACCGCCGCGGTCGAGTGCCGCTGATCAAGAATAACAGCCCAGTTTGCGGTCGGTCCGGCGGAATACAAAATCTACCGAGGGAAAATATCGCGCGGCAGACGTTTCGATGCAAGCACCGTCAATTGATCGGACCGCCACCCAAAAAAAGAGGCCGCCGTCTGCGTATGCAAAACGGGCGGCCTTAAGGTTAGGTATCTGTGTTCGACAGTCGGATGACCTGTTTGGGGGCAGGCCATCCGGGAAGGTACGCTTTACGCTACTCAAATACGCTACTTGGGACTTAACCAGATACCTACGCTGTGGCTGGCGGGCCGCTGTCAGGAAGCGGCCTGCCCAATCGTAATCCTCTTTATTCTGCTGCCTCGGCAGGCTGCGAGCCGCCGGCCTGGAACTGTTCCGATTCGGTCGAACCGGCCAGGGCAGTCGTGGATGAAGTTCCGCCCATGATGGTTTGGTTGACCAAATCGAAGTAACCGGTACCCACTTCGCGCTGATGCCGGGTGGCGGAATAGCCATTGGCCTCGGACTCGAACTCGGCATTCTGCAATTCCGAGTAGGCCGCCATGCCTCGGTCTCGATAGCCACGGGCCAGTTCGAACATGGAATGGTTCAGGCTGTGGAAGCCGGCCAGGGTGACGAACTGGTACTTGTAGCCCATGGCGCCAATTTCGCGCTGGAAGCGGGCGATGTCGTCCCTGTCAAGGTTGGCGGCCCAGTTGAACGAGGGCGAGCAGTTATAGCTCAGCATCTTGTTCGGGAACTCCCTGCGGATGGCTTCGGCGAAGGTCTTGGCCTGTTCCAGGTTCGGTGTGGCCGTTTCCATCCAAAGCAAATCGGCATATGGCGCATAGGCCAGGCCGCGGGCGATGCAGCGGCGCATGCTTTCGTCCCCGCCTTCCTTGTGGCGGTAAAAACCTTCCGCCGTGCGTTCGCCGGTAATGAAGTCCCGGTCCCGTGGGTCGATGTCCGAGGTCAGCAACTTGGCGCTGTCGGCATCGGTTCGGGCCAGGATGATGGAAGGCACGCCCATGATGTCCGCTGCCAGACGTGCCGCCTTCAGGTTGGCGATGTGCTGCTGGGTAGGGATCAGGACCTTGCCGCCCATATGGCCGCACTTCTTTTCCGATGCCAGTTGATCCTCGAAGTGCACGCCGGCGGCGCCTGCTTCGATATAGGCTTTCATGATCTCAAAGGCGTTCAGGACGCCGCCGAAGCCTGCCTCTGCGTCCGCCACGATGGGGGCGAACCAATCAATATCGCCTTCGCCTTCCATGGTCTGAATCTGGTCGGCCCGCTGCAGGGTCTTGTTGATGCGCTTCGCCAGCGCCGGGCCGCTATCGGCGGGATAGAGGCTCTGGTCGGGATACATGGCGCCGGCATTGTTGCTGTCGGCGGCCACCTGCCAACCGGAGAGATAGATCGCTTTCAGGCCGGCGCGCACCTGCTGCATGGCCTGGTTGCCGGTCATGGCGCCCAGGGTATGTACATAGTCCTCGGTCTGGAGCAGTTGCCAAAGTTTTACGGCGCCGTTGCGAGCCAAGGTGTGTTCGATTTTGACAGAACCCTGAAGTTTTTTCACATCTTCGACAGTGTAGTCACGTTGGATGCCGTCGAAGCGGCCTTCCGGGGCGGAAACCAATTGTTCGATTGTCTCTGTCATGGTCTGTCTCCAGTTACTCGATAATCGTTGACCCAACGAATTCCGGGCTTTATGGCGTTAGTGCGTTGCCCGTGGCGGTGATATGCCGGGTTATTGTGAAGTTGGCAAACGGAAAAGTGTCATATTGAAAATTTGGCAAATTTTTCTATTGTAATTTTGAAAATATTGTAAAAAATGGAGCGTAGACCAAGGCGGGGTATGGGATGTCGGTGGAAAAAAAGGCCATGCTGGGGCACAAGGTGCGCCGCTACCGCCAGGAACAGAATCTGAGCCAGACTGAAATGGCGGAAATGCTGGAGATTTCTCCCAGCTATCTCAATTTGATCGAACATAACCAGCGCCCGGTCACGGTGCCGCTGCTGTTTCGCCTGGGGCAGGTCTTTCCCATAGATCTGCGGGAATTTGCGCAGGACGATGCCGCTGCCTTGGCTGCCGGGCTCAGAGAGGTTCTCTCTGACCCCATGTTCGAGGGGCAAAAGGTAAGGGAGCAGGAAATCCGCGAGGTGGCCGAGGTCTCCCCGGCTGCCACCCAAGCGGTGATGAACCTTTACAAGGCCTATGCTGAAATGCGCGAGGATACTCAGGCCTTGGTAGAGCGTTTGGCAGACCCGAACAAATTGCAGGGGCTGGACAGCCAGGTCTTTCCCATCGAGGAAGTGCGGGATTTCCAGCAATCGCAATCGAATCATTTCCCGGAACTGGAAACCGCGGCCGAGGCCCTGTGGCAAGATGACGGATTGGAGCGCGAGGATCTGTATCAAGGCCTGGCCCGCCATCTCGACGCCGTGCACGGCATCGGCGCCAAGGTCATGCCGATCGATGTCATGGGGGAAACCCTGCGCCGTTATGACTTTCACCGCCGCCGGGTGTTGCTTTCGGAAATGTTGCCGACATCGGGGCGCAATTTCCAATTGGCGGTGCAATTGGCGTTGTCGTCACACGGCGAGCTTTTGGACCGGTTGGTCGCGAATGCCGATTTGTCCTCCCCCGATGCCGAAAAACTGCTGCGTATCGGGCTGGCGGGATATTTCGCCGGCGCGGTCTTGATGCCCTATGACGCCTTTCTCACGTCCGCCAAGGAGCTGCGATACGATCTGGAAATCCTTGGCAGCCGTTTTGGTGTCAGTTTCGAACAGGTCTGCCACCGCCTGACCACGCTGCAACGCAAAGGCGCCCGTGGCGTACCGTTCTTTTTCATACGCATCGATCATGCCGGCAATATCTCCAAGCGTCTGAGCGGCGCCGGGTTTCATTTCGCCCGCTTCGGCGGCGCCTGTCCCCGCTGGGTGATCCATGACACATTTGCCGCCCCAGGCCGCATTCTGACACAACAGGCACGCATGCCTGACGGAAGCGCCTTTCTGACCATCGCCCGCACCGTGGACCCGGTCCTGGGCGGTCATGATGGCCGGCAACCGCGCCTGGCCGTTGCTGTCGGATGCGATATCGGCCAGGCGAAGCAGTTGGTATATGGCGATGCCGTGGATCCCAAGAGCGATCGGGCAGCAGCGGAGGTAGGCGTGTCCTGTCGTGTCTGCGAACGGCTGGATTGCGCACAGCGGGCCCATCCGCCCCTGAACCACCGCCTGCGATTGGACGAAAATGTCCGCCGTATCGCTCCATTTGCCATCGCGCCCAGCTAGCCTTGGCCGGATTGGCGCGGCGAATTGTCGCAGTCAAAAAAAATTGATATGACGTATTGATCTTTCTTTATTCTTTGGGTATATCGTGATTATAGAAAGTTATATGGAACAAATTTGTTACAATTTAGATACTTTAAGTAATAATTTCGCGTATTTGTTAGAGTTGGTGCATTGTATTTGAGTTCTTGCGAGTAAATTGTTGCGTAAAGAGTAGAGTATCTTAGTAGTTTCGGCCTAGTACGAGGCCACCGCCGGCGCCGACCGCGTATTTGGTTGGTGCCGGCATTTTTTTGTCTGCCGCAGACGGTTCATCCGGGATATGAATGTCCCCTTACAGTAGGGGGATGTTGCATGAATCGTTCGATTCCGGAAAACATGCAGGCGGCCGTCATGCGCCACCAGCATATTGTTGTCGATCAACTGGCGGTGCCGGAACCGGGCCCGGGGCAGATTCTAGCAAAGACCCTGGCCTGCGGCATCTGCGGTTCCGACCTGCATATGCTGCAACATGGTCCACGCTTGGCGGCCGAAGCGGACCCGGGCGATCGTATCATGCAGGGCATCGACTTCGACCGGGACGTGGTCATGGGGCACGAGTTTTGTGCCGAGGTAGTGGACTTCGGCCCCGATTGCCGGCGTGAGATCAAGCCGGGTCAAAAAGTCTGTTCCCTGCCCACCGTTTTGGGACCGGGCTGGCGGCGCACGGTGGGTTATTCAAACGATTATCACGGCGGCTACGGCCAATACATGGTGCTGCAGGAAGGCTTGCTCCTGCCTGTTCATGACAATCTGACAGCCGACTTGGCTGCCTTGACCGAGCCATTGGCGGTTGGGCTGCATGCGGTCGAAATGGCCCGGCTGGACAAAGACGCCGTGCCCCTGGTGATCGGCTGCGGCCCGGTAGGATTGGCCGTCATCGTCGCGCTTAAGGCCAAGGGCCTGGGACCGATCCTGGCGGCGGACTACGCGCCGGGACGGCGGCAGTTGGCCCTTGCCATGGGTGCGGACGAAGTGATCGACCCTGGCCAGCATTCACCCTATCAATCGTGGCGTGACGCGGCAGCTTTGCCGGATGGCCCCGTCCCTGCGTTGGGCCCTGCGCCGGAAAATCTGAAACCAGGGGTGATTTTCGAATGTGTCGGCGTTCCCGGTGTTATCGACCAGATCATGACCGGAGCATCGCAAGGTGCGCATATCGTCGTCGTCGGTGTCTGTATGGAAGGGGATACATTCCGGCCCTATCGAGGCATCATCAAGGAATTGAACCTGCAGTTTGTCCTTGGCTATAGCCCCGATGAATTCGCCGCCTGCCTGGCCCTCATCGACAGCGGTAAATTGGACCTCTCGCCCCTGATCACCGGCCATGTGGGCTTGGACGGCGTGGCCGGGGCGTTCGAGGATTTGGCCGACCCCGACCACCATTGTAAGATCATGGTGGAACCCCATTCGGAACCATAGGGAGGCGGGCCATGGCTGAATTGCGTCGTATCAATGTGGGTTCGGGCCGGCCACTGGAGCCGCTCGCCAATTATTCCCGCGCCTTGCGGGTGGGGGATATGGTGCTGCAATCGGGCACCACGGCGATCGATACGGACGGCAACGTCATCGGCGAAGGTGATATCGCCAAGCAAGTTGACGCCATCATGGACATCGCCCAGGGCACCATGGGACAGGCGGGCGGGCGTCTGGAAGACGTGGTGCGAACGCGGATCTATGTCACGGATATCTCCCTGGCCGACCAGGCGGGACGGGCCATCGCGAAGTACTTCCGCGATGCGCGGCCGGCGGGCACGTTGGTCCAGGTCAGTCGACTAGCCCGGCCGGCGCAATTGATCGAGATTGAGTTGGATGCGGTGGATGGTGCGCAACAATCGGCGCAAAAGATCTCATCCGGCACCCCGACCGAGGACATTTATGCCTATTCCCGTGCCGTGCGGGTGGGTGATCGGGTCTTCATTTCGGGCTCCACCGCACAGACTGGGGAAGGGGGCGTGGCCCACCCCGGCGATGCCCATGGACAGGCCCGGGCCACTTTCGACACCATCCTTGCCGCCCTGGACCAGGCGGGCGGCGCCATCGACGATCTGGTCTATACCAAAACATTCGTGACCGATCTGGGGCACACCCAGGAACACCGCCGGGCCCGGCTGGGGGCCTTGGGCGATGTGCGGCCGACGGCGACGCTGCTGGGCATCCCGGCGCTGATCGCGCCCGAAATGCTGGTGGAGATCGAGGCCGAGGCCATTATCGGGGCCGCCTCCAGCCGCCAGGACATCTTCGTCGGCAATGAAAGGGAGCGTGGCTATGCCCGCGCCGTTGCGGTCGGCGATGTGGTCCATGTCAGCGGCTGCACTTCCATGGGTGATGACGATACCGTCCGGGCCGCCGGCGATTGGGGCGCCCAATACGATATTTGCCACGAGAAGATCACCGTCGCGTTGGAACAGGCCGGCGCCTGCTTGGACGATGTGGTGCGTCGACGCAGTTTCACCATCGCAAGTGCGGAGCAGAACCGCCCCTACGGTGAAGGTCCGGCTTGGTTCAAGGATAGCCGCCCCGTCTCCATGGGTTGCCGAATCTCAGGTCTGGCCCTGCCGGAAATGTTGGTCGAAATCGACGCCTGGGCCGTCAAAGGCGCCCACAAGAACATCGAATGGTTGGGGCCGGGGGACCGTGCCTAATCGACGGACTGTGCCAATGTCATGGAGATCTGGCATAGCGGCAGGCCGCTTTCTTCGCGCAGGGCATTGAAGACTTCCTGCACTTTGGCCCGTTCCCGCTTGCCTTTGCCAGTGCCGTCATAGAGCTTCCAGTGCTTCATCGCCGAAAGCACATAGGGCGTGAGGTTAAAGCTGTCCTTGCCCACCATGCGCAGGAAGTACGGCCCTGAATTGCCGCCCAACTGGGTGAAGCGCTTTTGTAGCTGATCCCACAGTTCTACCGTCTGCTCCGGTGTCCAGCTGGCCAGCCAGGCGCCCATGCTGCCCGCTTCCTCCGAGATCTCGCAGATCGCGGCAGCATTGACGCGCACCGACTTGATCTTGCCCCAATGGCGGATGATGCGGGCCTCGCCCATGAGCGCTTCCAGGTCCTCATCCGACATGGCGCGCACCCGGCGCGGCTCGAAGCCATGGAAAACCTCTTCGAAGGCCGGCCATTTGCCCTGCACCATGGAATGCTTCAAACCCGCGCTGAACACCCGCAGCGACATGGATGACAGGTAGCGGTCGTCCGGAATGGCCTTAAGGGCGCGGTTGGACTTCGCCTTCGGCAGTTTCTTCTTCAACCCCGCCGCGCCGCCGTTGCGCGCCTCTGCTGCTGCCTGGATGTCCTTATATGCTGTCATGATGCCCCTTTGATGCTCTGTTCCGTCGAGCTGACCTTCAAAGTGCGCGGCCGATGATGTAGCGCATGATCTCGTTGGTGCCGGCATAGATGCGGTGCACCCGAGCATCGGCCCAGGCCCGGGCGATGGGATATTCCCACATATAACCGTTGCCGCCGTGGAACTGAACGCAGTCGTTCAGCACCTGGTCCTGCAGTTCCGTGGTCCATAATTTCGCCTTGGCGGCGGTCTCCGCCGACAGTTCGCCCTTTGCATGCTGTTCGATGCAGCGGTCGATGAAGGTGCGGCCCGCTTCGATCGCCGTGGCATGGTCGGCCAACTTGAACTGTGTATTCTGGAAATTGAACACCGGCTGGCCGAAAGCCTGGCGGTCCTTGGTGTAGGCCACGGTCTGATCCACCGCTGCCTCGCAAATAGCCATGGAGCGCACAGCGACCACCAATCGTTCTTGCGCCAGCCCGTGCCACAGGATGCGCCAGCCCTCGTTCTCGCCGCCCAGAATGCTGCTGGCGGGCACACGCATATCATCGAAAAACAATTCGGCCGTATCCTGGGCCTTGTTACCCACTTTCTTCAGGTTGCGGCCCTTGCGGTAGCCCGGCGTCGTGGTGTCGACCAGAAACAGCGAGACCCCTTTTGCGCCTAGACTTGGATCGGTCTTGGCCGCCAGTAGGACCAGATCGCCGATGATGCCGTTGGTGATGAAGATTTTTGAGCCGTTGATGACATAGTCGTCCCCTTCGCGCACGGCATGGGTACGAAGATCCTTCAAATCGCTGCCGGTGGAGGGCTCCGTCAGGCCGATGGATGCGATCTTCTCGCCCGCCGCCATGGCCGGTAGCCATTGCTGCTTTTGCGCTTCCGTTCCGAATTCGACGATAAACGGCGCCACGATATGGCCGTGCATGTCCCAGGCCGGCGCGCCGATGCCGTGATAACCCAACTCCTCGATCACCAGGGCATCGTAGAGAAAGCCGCCTTCCGCTCCGCCATAGGCGGCCGGAATGGAGGTTCCCAGCAATCCGACCTCGCCCGCGCGGCGCCAGATCTCACGCGGGGTTTCGCCCACGTCTTCCCACTCCAGCACATGGGGCAGTACTTCGTCGGCCAGGAAGGCGCGCACGGTGCGGCGGAACATCTCGTGTTCTTCGCCGAAAATGGTTCTCGGGATGCCGAATTCCATGATGCTTCCATCCTCCAACGGTGGCGGATGCAGTTTAGCGTGACGGCAGCGGTGGGGTATATCAATATGCCGTACAAAGACAATGTAGGAGACGACCATGGCCCGACCGCCCTTTCGCGCCGAACATGTGGGCAGCCTTTTGCGGCCCAAGGAATTGACCACGGCCTTTCGCCAGCACAATGCCGGCGAAATCGACGATGCCGAATTCGCCGCGATTCAGGACGGGGCGATCGGCGCGGTGGTGCGCCAGCAGCAGGATGCGGGACTACAGGTGGTAACAGATGGTGAATTCCGCCGCGGCTCCTACTGGGGTCATCTGATCGGGCCGGTCTCGGGCCTGTCCGTGCGCGAGGCGGAGTTCAAGTTCCACGACGACCATGGCCATGAACAAAGCTTCATCGCCGCCCATGTGGATGGCAAGGTCCGGCGTGATAAGGGTTTTTCCACCCACGAATTCGCCTATCTGAAATCCGTCGCCGAGGTGACGCCAAAGATTACCATGCCGTCCCTGCCCACCTTTCATTTCTATCGGCCGGTGGGCGGCATCGAACAACAGGTCTATGCGACGCCGCGGGATTTCTTCGCCGATTTCGCTGAAGTCTTCCGCCAGGAGATCGCCGAACTGGCCGAGCTTGGTGCAAGCTATATCCAGATGGACGAGGTTCCATTGGCTATGTTGTGCGACCCGGACATCCGCGAGCAGGTGCGCGCGGGCGGTGCCGATCCGGAAGAGCTGGTCGATATCTATATCGATGCCATCAATGATGCGGTCGGCAGCCGTCCGGACGGCATGACCTGCGGGCTGCATCTCTGCCGCGGCAACTTCAAGGGCAAGTATCTTTCGCAGGGCGGTTACGAGCCCGTGGCGGAACGCCTGTTCAACGATTTACAGGTGGATGCCTACTTCCTTGAATACGACACAGACCGCGCCGGTGATTTTACGCCCCTTCGTCTGGTGCCCGACGACAAGCATATCGTATTGGGAATTGTTAGTTCCAAGGTTGCGGAACTGGAAAGCGTCGACGATCTGGCCCGCCGTATCAATGAGGCGGCCGCTTTCGTGCCGCTGGAGCGGCTGTCCATGTCACCGCAATGCGGCTTTGCCTCCGCCGTTTCCGGCAACCCGATCACCCAGGACGTCCAAAAGGCCAAGCTGGCCCGCATCGTAGAGACGGCGCAGCAAGTCTGGGGCGAGGCATAGCCATCGAGAATAGACTCTTCCCTTGCCTCCAGGCGACGGCTAGTGGACCTGTTTTTCGTGGCCTTCCCAATAGGGTTTGCGTAGTTCCGTCTTGAGGATCTTGCCGGCGCCCGACAACGGTAGGGGGTCCGCGACGAACTCCACACTGCGAGGGCATTTGTAGTTGGCGATCAATTCGTGGCAATGGGCGATGATGCCGGCCTCGTCCGCGGACTGGTCTTCGGCCAGCCGAATAATGGCATGCACCTGTTCGCCCCATTTTTCGTGCGGGATGCCGATGACGGCGCATTCGACCACGGCCGGGTGCTGGTAGACCGCGTTCTCTACCTCCGCTGAGTAGACGTTCTCGCCACCCGAGATAATCATGTCCTTGACGCGGTCGACCACGTAAATGAAACCGTCCTCGTCCATGCGGCCGCCGTCGCCGGTATGTAGCCAGCCGTTGCGCAGGGTCTCCGCCGTCAGCTCCGGCTGATTCCAATAGCCCAGCATGACGTTCTCGCCCCGGGCGACGATCTCGCCCACGGTGTCGCGGGGCACTTCGTTGTCGTCCTCGTCGAAAATCTTCACCTCGACGCCGGGAATGGCCAGCCCGGCGGACTTGATCTTGCCGGCCAGGGGACCATCTTCGACCATGCGCTCGGCCGGCAAGGCGGTGAGCACCGGCGCCGCCTCGGTCTGGCCATAGACATGATGAAATTGCGCGTTGGGGATCACTTGCAGCGCCGTCTTCAGCACCGCCTCGGGCATGGGCGAAGCGCCGAAAAGAACATGGTTGATGCTGCTCAGATCGTAATTGCTCACATCCGGGTGGTTCACGGTCATGTTGATCATGGTTGGCACCAATAGGGCGATATTGATGCCGTTTTCCTGGATGGCCTGCAGAGTGGCGACCGGCTCGAAGCCCGGGATAATGGTGGAAGAGCCGGCCATGGAAGTCACGGCGAAGGTGGCGGCGCCATTCGCCAGATGAAACATCGGCGCCGCGTGCAAATAGTGGGATTTGGCATCGAAGCCCACTTCGCCGGCGAACTGCAGGGCATTGAGAACCAGGTTGCGATGGCTCAGCATCACGCCCTTGGAACGGCCGGTGGTGCCGCCGGTATAGAATAGGCCCGCCAACTCGTCGCCGCCCTGATCCAGTGGCTCCATCCCGGAAGCGCCTTCGATCAGGGCTTCGAAGGACAGCATGCCCTCAGGTGCCGCGCCGTCGCCTACATGCACCACCGTCTTCAGGCTTTCGAGCTGGCCTTGGAATTTCGGCAGCATAGCCGTGAAATTGTCATCGATCAGCAGCACCGTGGCACCGGAATCATTCATCCAATGAACCACCTCGGGTGGCGCCAGGCGCGTGTTGATGGGCACGAAGACGCCGCCGGCCCAGGGCACGGCGAAGAAGTACTCGAGATAGCGGTCACTGTTCAGACCCAGCATGGCGACCCGGTCACCTCTGCCGACGCCGATGCCTTTCAGGCCAGCCGCCAGGCGGGAGACCCTGGCTCCGAATTGCGACCAGGTTTGTCGCCGCTCCTGGAAATTTGAGGCCAGGCCGCCGGCATTGACTTGGGCCGCCCGGTTGATGATCGAACTAATGCGCATAATCGTTATGCCTTTCGCAGTTGCGCAATTTCTGTTGCTGACAATCTAACGCAATGCCGCCTCGTTTGCAGCGCTCTCGAGTTCCTCTCGCAGGCGCGTCACTATCGCGGCCTCGGTGGGAATATTGCCGTAACAGGCTGCATTGAAACGGGCCGTGATCCCACCGACCGGCGCCTTGGGCAGAATCCGTTCCAGAGCGGCCCGGCGCTCCCGGGGCGTGGCAGAGGGCACGAATTCATGGCCCTTGCCGCAGGCCAGATTCAGCATGTCAAAATAAAGGGTGTAGACCTCTGTGATGCCCGGCAAGTCAACCGGAATACTGGGGGCGGGGACGCCTGCTGCGGGGCGCATCCAGGCGGGCAGTAGCTCCAATGCCAGTTTCAAGAGGTCGTCCTTGGCGTTTTTTGCGCCTTCAATATTCTCGCGCTCCAGGGCCGCCTGGGCCTGGCGCCGCAGTTGATGCGCCCTGAATGCCGCCCGCATCAGCCGGTATAGCAGGTAGACGGCCGCGATGATCACCAGGTACATGAGGATCCGGCTTATGTTCTCGATCTCCGGCGGCACGGCTTCCTGGTCCAACCGGCGCAAGAAATCGAAATTCGGCAGACGAAAGGCCTCGCCCCGGGCCGTGCCTGGCTCCAGTTCCGGTAGCAGGCTGGCGATGAACTGCAGAATGGGGATCAAGATCAGGGCCAGCAGCCACATGACGCCTTCAGTTAGCAGGATCCAGCCGGCGAGCAGCAACTCCAGCCCGGACCCGCCCAAGGCGGCGGCGATCGACCCGATCACAAATCCGCCCGCCAGCACGATGCCGATCGCGATCCCCACCATCGTGGTCCAGCCACCACCCGGCGGCATTCTGGCAAAGGCGAGGCCGGCAAGGCAGACTACAAAGAAGGGCACCAGCATGGTGGCGGCGTTGGCCTCGACATCGAATGTTTGTTCGACCACAACGGCCAGGGCCAAGGCGACGATGCCGATCCTAAATGTGGAGAGCAGGCGCAGGGGGGGATGGGTCTCTACCGCAATGCCCACACCCCGGATCCAGACGAATACGGCCGCCGCGCTTCCGATGACCAACCCGCCGACCACGTTGGCATCGTAGCGGCCCAGGAACATATTCGCCGCCCATAGCAAATCGGCGTCGTGACCGGCTATGGCGTTCGCCATGGCCAGATATATAGCCGCCAACCCAACGGCCGCCTGATAGGGCGCCTGCCGGGCGGGATCGGTCACCGTTCCTGCCACGGTCCAGACAACGGCGATGGCGACGGCGATCAATATGCCAATGACAGGCAGCGGCAATAGCGGCTGACCCAAAAACAGCGCTTGGCCCAACAGGCCCGACAGGGGGTAGAGCCAGGCGGCATCGGCGATAACCAACGCCACGATGGTCAGCATCTCCCGGCGGCTAGGCATTGTTCACCGAAGCTTGTTGGTCTGACTTTTCATGTGTCGGATCACTCGGCGGTTCAAAAAAGCCGCGATAGTCGGCCATTGGCAGACCGGGATACTCAGGGACATCGCCATCGCCCAGATATAGGCCCAAGACCCGGTGGCCGCGGCGGCCCAGATCGGCGATGAAGCGGGCCGTGGAGGGGCGGACGGCGCCGGATATATACACAATGGTGGCGCCGTGGGGCAGGCCTTCGGCGCCGTATTTCAATACAAGCTTCTCGAGGGAGCTGACGGTGAAGGGATTGGCGCCGGCAAGTGTGGTCATCAGCGCCGTCAGTTGGTCCGGGCCGGCGCCAGGGGCCACCAGGGGCGGGGCCAGTGTGCCGGCCATGTTGCCGTTCGAAATTATGCCGACGCTATAGCCCAGGTCGGCACAGCGCATCACCACCGAGGCGGCGCAGGTTACGGCGGCTTCCAGCACCATCGGATGAATACGCCAACGCTGCGTCGAGGTATCGCATTCCAACAGCACTACCACGCGCTGGTTGACGGATGAATCATAGGTTCTGACATAAACCTCGTTGCGCCGGGCGGTGGCTTTCCAATCGATCCGGTTGGCCGGGTCGCCATGGCGGTATTCACGTTGGCCGGCCGGCCGGGTGGTGTCGTCGATCAGTCGCGCCCGGCTCCAGAAATCCCCTATGGGCCGGTTCGAGGGCAATTCAAAATCGGGCAGGGGCACCCAGCGGGGATAGACGATGATGTTGGGCGGCTGCTTTGGCGTATCCAGCCGCGCCTGATAAAAGCCGAAAATATCGCCGCTGGTAATCCGCGTCGGGCCGAGGCCGAAAATGCCCCGTTGGCCGGCACGCAGCTTATGGCGAAACTTGACTCGTTCGTAAGGACCGAAACCGGTTTCGTCTTTTATTCCCCGTGGCGCCGGCCGGCCCGTCCCGACCGGCCTTGTGTCCAGTAGCGTAAACCCTTCCGGCAGGGATTCGTCGATGTGCAGCCACGGCAAGGGCAGCGGTTTACGGTTCTCCACCATCAGGGTCAGTTCGAATGCTTCGCCGACGACCAGGCGATCGCTCGAGTAGTTTCGCTGATAGTCCACGTCGACTAGGGCCAGCTTGGCCCAGAGGCGGGATATGAACGCCAAAACCAGGATCAGGCCGCACAGAGCGGTGACGAACGGTTTTCCGGTGGCAGCGCCGATGATGGCGACCACGAACAGAATGCCGACGATCAGGTCGGAAACCACGGCGCCCGAACGGGTCCAGCGTTGATAGCCGGGCCGGCCCGAATGCGCCGTTCCGACGGTCATCGTCGTCACGCCTCGGCTTCGATGGGCACCGTCACCGCATCCAGGATATCCCGCACAATGTCGGTGGCGGTGACGCCGCGCAGGCGCATGCCAGAATCCACCATCAGGCGGTGGGCCAGCACCGGCACGGCCAAGGCCTTGACATCATCGGGCAGGACATAAGGGCGGCCCTGGATCGCGGCATGAGCCTGGCTTGCCTGTTGCAGTGCAAGCGAGGCCCGCGGGCTGGCGCCGAGGCGTAGACGCTCATCCTCCCGGCTGGCCGCTGCGATGGCCAGGATGTAGTCACGTACGCGTGCTTCCACCACCACCCCGTCGACCGCCTGCCGGGCCCGGGCCACATCGTCCGGTCCGGCGGCAGCTTCGGCACGCAAGCCCCCGCTGTCGCCGTGGAAACGGTCCAGCATGGCCGCTTCCTCCGCCGCGTCTGGATAGCCCAAATCCAGACGCAGCAGGAACCGGTCAAGCTGCGCTTCGGGCAAGGGGAAGGTGCCCTCCATCTCCACTGGGTTCAGGGTGGCGATGACGAAGAAAGGTTGCGGCAGCGCCCTGGTTTCACCATCGATGGATACCTGGCCCTCCTGCATCGCCTCCAGAAGCGCCGACTGGGTCCTGGGCGTGGCCCGATTGATTTCGTCCGCCAACAGGACTTGCGTGAACACGGGACCGGGACGGAACTCGAAGTCGCGCCGGTTCATGTCGAACAGATTGACGCCAAGGACGTCCGCCGGCACCAGGTCGGGGGTAAACTGAATACGCCCGAAATCGCATCCCAGGGCGCCCGCCAGGGCCTTGGATAGGGTGGTTTTGCCGGTGCCGGGCACATCCTCGATCAGGACATGACCACGGGCCAGCAGGGCCGTGATCGCCAGGTCGATGGCCGCCGATTTGCCGACCACGATCTGCTGTACACCGGCACGGACGGCGGCTGCGAATTCCCGCGCCGCCGCCACCGATGACTCCTGATCCTCCGCCGTGGACATCTGGGCACCTCCTATCGCGCACACCGGGTCGATTGTGGTTCACATGCCCGGCGGGCGAAAGAGATATTTGCGTCGAATCCAGAGTTCGGCGGTAAGGATTTGGTAACCAATTGTGGATAACTTTCAACCTGCGGACGCGTGTGCGCACGGGTCCGATATGGCAAACCGCCGGTGACGGCGGGACGCAAAGCTACCGGTCCAGCCGTCAATCCCGGCGTTTGGATAGCGGGGCTGCCGAAAGGAGTAACAGAATGGAACTCAACCTTTCGCCGTCCGCGGCAAATGCCCTGGACAAGTTCCGACAATCTGACGCGAAATCGTTGCGTCCGGTTGAGGAAGCCGAAGTGTCCGGCGATGATAATTCGCCGGTCGAGGCGGAAACCCCGGCGGTACGAGCCGCCACCAGGGATAGTGAGGAAGATCAGCCGAGAAAATCGGCCGTGGATTCCGATACTGGTCGAAATCTGGATATTTCCGTCTGATCCGATGCATGTCGCGTTCAATCGAATGCGTGACCATGCACTGGAACCTTCAAGAAAGAGCAACCTAGCCGCAGTCAATTGAAGCCAATTGACTGCGGTTTGCTCTGGCGCAATCCTTCGCCCCGAATTTACCCTTTAGGTCGCGACAATCTGCGGTTTGGCGGGTAAGATTCGGGGCGATGCGCGTTTTTGGACATATCATTCTGGCCGCTGTGTTGACCTTGGCCGCCACCCAGGCCGCGGCCCAGGACAAGGCAAAATCGTGGCAGTTGCTGACCGGGCAGGGTTACCTGGAACTGGCTGAATATGACCGCGAAGTCTATGTCACCGGGGTCAACGATGCCTATAACTGGAGCTTCGCATCCGGCTTCACCGCCATCAAATGGCTGGCCCCCTGCATGTACGCCCGTAAGGCGCCGCAATTGGCCGCCATCTATGCCAAGTGGTTGAAGGAAAACCCGGAACGCTGGCACGAGCCGGCCGCGAAACTGTTCCTTTTCGCCATGTCGGACAGTTGCCGCAAGACCAAACCAAAGACCAAGCCAAAGCCCGCCAAAGCAAAAAAATAACGCCATCCCCTGGCAAAGCTGTGTGAGGGCCTTAAAATCGTCTCTTGCGGCTTGACTTCCCCGCCTCGGGAGCGGTACATGGGGCCGCTTCGTTGGGGGTGTAGCTCAGCTGGTTAGAGCGCTGGCCTGTCACGCCAGAGGTCGCGGGTTCGAGTCCCGTCACTCCCGCCACGAAGTCCTTCCCAAGACAATTATCAAAACCCGAAATTCGGATGTGGCTTCTTAGCCGCCGGTGCCGTCGGATGATCGGTGAACCGTGATATCCGGCCTTATTGCTAAGGCGCCAACCTTCACGGCGGTTTGGTCGTGGTTGCCCGTGGGTTAGCGAACTCGTTTGACTCTTGCTAATGACAGGGCAACCCTATCGCCGTGCACGAAAAAATTCGCACGCCCTGAATGACCAAATTGCCAAGGACGGGTCTGATGCCGTCAGCCGAATTTGAACGGATCGATGTCAACCCGGTTTCCGGCGCCCTGGGTGCGGAAATTTCGGGCGTTGATATCGCCGCCGATCTGGATGACCAGACGATCGGGGAAATCCGCCGGGCCCTGTTGCAATATCTGGTGATTTTCTTTCGCGATCAGGACCTGTCCGTCGAGCGGCACAAGGCCTTCAGCCGGCGGTTCGGCGATCTCTTCATTCATCCAAACTTTCAGTTGGGCCAGGCGGACAAGGAAATGGTGTTTCTGCTGCGCCAGCCGGGTGATACCTCTGCGGCCGGGGAACAATGGCACGCCGATACCACCATGATGGCTACGCCGCCCATGGGCGCCATTCTGCATGCCTTGGAGGTTCCTGAAGTCGGCGGCGATACCCTGTTCGCGAACCAGTATCTGGCCTACGAGGCATTGTCGGAAGGGATGCGCCACATGCTGGACGGGCTTTCGGCGGTGCATAGCGATGTTCGTGTTGCAGGCCCGCAATCGGATGTGAACGCCAAGCGCACCTCGAAGGTGCGCGACGATGCCGACTGGCGGCCGACGGTGAACACGCACCCGGTGGTCCGTGCGCATCCAGAGACTGGCCGCAAATGCCTGTTCGTCAACCGCGTCTACACCATGAATTTTACCGGCATGACGGAAGCAGAAAGCGCACCGCTGTTGACATATCTTTACGAACATCAAAGCCGGCCGGAATTTACCTGCCGGTTTCGCTGGCAGCCGGGCTCCGTCGCGTTTTGGGACAATCGCTGTACGGTGCATCTCGCCATACACGACAACCGCGACAGCGTGCGCCATATGCAGCGCACCCAGATCGCTGGCTAGATGCACTTTATGCATCTAACAAGATGCATGATGCTCTAGGACTTATGCTCTAGTCCGGCCAATCGGCAAGGCGCATAACCTCGGCGGCACTTTCCGCTTGATCCATTGACCAAACGGCATCCGCGATGGCCCGTACATCCCGGGGGAAACCACGGAAATCGGCCAAAGCGGCGAGCTTTTCCTCCAATTCCCTATCGCTCATGGGGTTTTGCGGACCGCCTTTTGCCGCATCGATCTCGATCTCGAGGGCCACCCCCTGGTGTCGTTGGGCACGCATCTTGACCGTTTCGATGGCGCGATCCGGCTCTTCAATGAATAACACCTCCGGCCGGATGCCATCTTGAAGTGTCTCCGCGACCGCCCCGTCGCTGAATTCCGCCAAGCCGGCCTTGCCGCGACGGAGAGCGATGGCGATGGCGTGTTGAGCACTGATCTGGGAGAGTTGCCCCGTCTCCACATCCGGCCGGTCGGCCCGCTGTTGTAACAGCGGATGGGCGGTGAGTTCGACCTTGGCGACATCTTCAGGGCGCAGGCCATGCTCCCGATGCAGCCGGATGCAGGCTTCGATAACGGGATGGAGAACGATGCCGGCGGGATAGGGTTTGTAGGTGTTCTTGGCGATTTCCCAGGTTTCGCCCAGTCCCCTAGTCAAGCGCTCGGCCATTGGCTGCTCGGAAAATACCGTCAGGAAGCCGCGTTCGCCTGTCAGCGGGTCCGCCGGGCCCGAGATGTCTGCTTGGGCCAGGTGGGCCGACAGCAAACCGTTCTTTGCCGCGTTGCCGACACCGATGCTCTTGGACATGGTGCCCAGAGTTTCGACGAGGCCGGCTGTCTGCGCTGCTGCATGGCCGAGGGCCCAACGTAATTGCTCCCCAGTCAGACCGACCAAACGGCCCACGCCCGTGGCCGCACCGAATATTCCGCAGGTGGCAGTGATGTGCCATCCCTTGGTGTAGTGTGAAGGGGAAACTGCGTTGCCCAGGCGGCATTCGATTTCGCCGCCGATGATGAACGCCGTGAGGAGCGCCCGCCCCTGGCATGGCTTCGTTTCGGCCTGCGCGAACAATGCCGGCGCCACCGGCGCGGTGGGGTGGATCACGGTTTCCTGGTGGGTGTCGTCAAAGTCGAAAACATTGGCGCCGATGGCGTTCAGAAATGTGGCGAGCGCCATATCCGTTCTTTCCGACCGGCCAATAAGCCGGCAGTCGCCGGGGCC
Organism: uncultured Rhodospirillaceae bacterium; assembly: GCA_964344935.1. Taxonomy (GTDB): domain Bacteria; phylum Pseudomonadota; class Alphaproteobacteria. Next base: position 328,998 of record CAYFPL010000001.1, on the reverse strand, counting down.
GGAAAAACGCGTCAAAGCGGCAAGGGAACGATCCACGGCAGGTTCGGCGCTGCCGCCGATCGCGGTTGCAAAGTAGTTCAGCAGCGACCGCTTCGCCTCGTGACGCACGGACGGGGGAATGTCATCCCATCCCATATCCTTGGCGAAGGCCGCCAGTTTCTCAGTCGCCGTTTCAGTCTGCAGTATCACGCCGTCTCCCTATTCCAGTCTGGGTAATGAACCCGATATCTCGGCCTTTGGCTAGGCGGCGTGGGCCTAGTTGACGGTCTCCAACTCCCGAGGCAGGACAAGGCGGAAGTAACTGGTGTCGTCGCGGCTGAATTCGATCGTCAGATCGCCATCCATTGCGCGCATGATGGCACGGCTGATGGGCAGGCCGAGACCGGCGCCGTGGATCCGCTCGGATTGGTGGCCGCGGGTAAACTTTTCAAAAACGCCGCCGGCGCTTTCCCTGCTCACGCCGCCGCCGTTATCCGCTATGTCAATGAGAACCAGCTTGCCCGAGATTCGCGTTTGAACATCGATCTGCGGCGACTGAGCGCCATTGTATTTCACCGCGTTGGAGAGAATGTTGATCAGCACCTGGTGCAGCCTGTCGGTATCGGCAAAAACGCGAAGGTCTCCTTCACCGGGATGGAAATTGACGTTGATACCCTGGCTGCGCGCCATACCGCCCACGGTATCTATGGCCGCGGCGACGGCCGTCGCCACGTCTACGGATTCCAAGTTGAGAATCGTTGTACCGGCTTCCAGTCGGCTGACATCAAGGATTTCATCGAGCAGCCGGGTCAGCCGGATGCTTTCGTCGTTGATGATCGAGACATAGTGCTCGCGGCGATCCTCGGTGATGTCGTCATCGCCCATGAGGATTTCAGAGAATGAACGTATCGACGTCATCGGCGTCCGCAATTCATGGCTGACCTGGCTGAGGAACTCGTCCTTTTGCGCATCGACCGCTCGTAGGCGTTCGTTCACGTCCCGCAGTTGCTGGGCGGTTTCTTCCAGCTCGACTGATTTTTCCGCCAGCTGCCGGGAGGTTTCGATCAATTGCAGGGTCTCATCGGCGATGTCGATCAGCTCGGTCATGCCGACCGTCTGCCGGCCGGCAATTCGCGTCACCATGGCATGGGCCGAGGCGGCGCCGATCGAACCCGCCAATTCGCGTTCCAGCCGCGCGATCACGGCATCGGTGGCGTGGGGGAGGCCGTCACCATGGCCTTGTTGCCGGGCCATTTCATTGAACAACTGTCTGGCCGGGTCGGCGCCCAATATGCGCTGCGCGAGGACGAATAGGTCCTCGGTATTGACACTGCCGGTCGATAGCCCGGACGGCGCGCCGCCGGCGGATCGGTAGACATCGACGAACAGGGCGCCTTGCAGCCGTTCCAGGACATCGGCGTCCGTCAAGACGGATACGATAACAAAGGCAAAGGCGTTGCCGCCCACACTCCAGACTACGGCATGAACCAGGGGGTCCAGGCCGGTTAGACCGAGAAGCGATTGCGGCCGTAGGGCGGCAATGCCCCATGGTCCGTGCTCGATCATGGTGCTGCTTAGGAGCAAGTCGCCGCCGAAGCTGGGCAAGAACAGCGTATAGGCCCACATGGCAAATCCGATGACCAGCCCGGTGATGGCCCCGGCCCGTGTCGCACCGCGCCAGAATATTCCGCCCAGCAGACTGGGAAGGAACTGGGCCACGCCGACAAATGCGATCAGGCCGATGGCAGCCAGGGCGTCTGAGCCGCCGCTGAAACGGAAGTAGAGAAAGCCCAGGGCCAGAATGACCGCGATGCTGATCCGCCGGGATATCAGAAGAAGCCGCCGCACATCGCCGCTGACGGCGCGGCTGGATTCGGAAAGCCAAAGGGAAATGGGCATCACCACATGGTTGGAAACCATGGTCGATGTAGCGATGGCGGCGACGATGACCATGGATGTGGCGGACGAAAAGCCGCCAAGATAGGCCAACAGGGCCAGTTCGTGCCGTTGGTCGGCCAGGGGCAAGGTGAGGACGAAGAGGTCCGGGTTCGACCCTTCCGGCATGACCTGCAGTCCGACCAGGGCGATCGGCACGATGAACAGGCACATGCCGAAGAGATAAAGGGGAAACAGCCACGAGGCCGTAGCCAGGTGCCGCTCCTCTATGTTCTCCACCACCGTTACCTGAAATTGCCGGGGCAGGCAGATAATTGCCGTGGCGGAGAGAAACGTCAGGACAACCCAACGCGGCCCGAAAATATCGTTGGCGCCCTGTAGCCGTTCCATCGGGACGTCCGAGAATACCTGGGACAAGCCGCCGGCGACCTCGAAAGTGGCGTAGACGCCCACGGCAATAAGGGCAATCAACTTCACGATGGCTTCGAAGGCAATGGCGGCAACGACGCCGTGGTGACGCTCGTTGGCGTCCAGATTGCGGGTTCCGAACAGGATCGTGAACAGAGCCATGCCGGCCGCGATCCAAAAAGCGGTGGTGGCCGCATCGGCCTCCCGGGCAATAACCTGATATGTCGACGTAACGGATTGCAGCTGCAAAGCAATGTAAGGTGTGGTCGCAATGACGGCCATGATCGTGACAATGACGGCCAGGCTGGGGCTTTTGCCATAGCGGGACGAAATCAAGTCGGCGATGGAGGTGATGCGGTGTGCCCGGCCGATCCGGACAAGCTTTCGCAACAGCCACCACCAGCCGATGAAAACCAGTGTCGGGCCCAAATAGATGGTGATGAACTCAAGACCATTCCGGGCCGCGGACCCTACCGCGCCGTAGAAGGTCCACGACGTGCAATACACGGATATTGATAAAGTGTAGACGAATGGCGATTGCAGCCATCGGATGGGACGCTGACGTGTCCGCTGGTCGACGACAAAGGCGATGGCGAACAACAGCACCACATAGCCGATGCAAACCGCCAGGATCGCATTGACAGATAACATCAGATTGTCGGCGGTCTGTCTTCAGGCGCGGGGGACGTTTGTTCGCTGTCCCGGAGCGGACGCGCCAGGAGCATGGCGCCAGCGATTAACAGAGCCCAGACGGCGAAAACATAGAGCAGCGGTAGCGGTACGCCCAACACCCTGACGTCGATCAACGATATGCCGGCAATGGGCGGCAGCAATACGCCAATGCCCGTTAGCAACAAGGCGAGCGAACGATCGCGGACCTTGCGCTGGGCATCATATGGACCCGCGTTTTCCTTCATCGTGGTCTGGCTGTTCCTACGCCGGCCGTCCAGTTGAAAGGGCATTCACCGCATCGGTAATGTCGGTGTTCGAAAACGGCTTGGTGATAAACATATCCGCACCCAGATCGAAGGCTGTCTGCCGATCCTCGGCCTGACCCTTGGCGGTCAACATCAAAATGGGCAAATCCTTGGTGCGTTCATCGGTCCGCAATTGGCGGAGGATTTCATAGCCGTCCAAGCCGGGCAGCATGACGTCGAGCACAAGCACGTCCGGGGTATCCGATAAAGCCGTCTGCAGTGCATCCCGTCCGTCGGTTTCAACGGAAATCTCGTAACCGGCTCGTTCGAGGAGATAACTCAACGACTCCACAATGTTCAGCTCATCTTCCGCAAGCAACACACGTTTTGACATCTTTCGCCAGACCCTCCCGGCGCCGCTTCGTCGTTCGGCGGCGGCATTAGAAGGCAAAAGCCCCCGCGCCGCAATGCCGTTGTGAGGTTGGATTTACTCCGAGAAGGGGTCTTCGACGCGGTGGGCGCAGGTGGTCCGGGGACAAAGTCGGCAACTGGGCCCAACTTCCTCGACCGGCACGGCCGGGTCCGGCGCATAAACGGTCATTTGAGCTTCGTCCTCCCGCATGGCGATCATGTCGGTTAGATAGTGCCGCGGCTTGCCGAAGCCGGTCGCACCTTGATGGCGGGCACGGGCAACAAAGATGAATCTGGCGCCAGATGGAAAGAGCGCGCGCTGGCGGATCACGGCTTCCGGCGACTGCTGGGCACGGTACAGTACCCAAAGGGGACAGGCCGCCGCATAGCGGGGCACGGCCAATCCGTCCAGTTTAAGCATTTCGATAATCGTGCCCGCGGCGTTTGCCCTGAGGTAACCGAACCGCGGGGTTCCTTCCCCTCGAGGCAGGGCCGCCAGGCGATGGCAGACCGCCGGCACCTCAACGGAAAAGGATTCCGCCAGCGCTTCGATGTCATACTTCAGCTCTCTTGCGCGTTCCGAAAACCGACCCATAGGCATCAGAATGGCGCCAACCGCGTAGTCCAACAATGATTGCCGTGCGCGGGCCAGGGCCGCCGACGTCTTGGCAAACTGCTGGTCAGTCAAGATGTCATCAATGATGGGCAACAGACGATCTTTGGCGATGGCCTCGGATACCTGCCGCCGCGACACCGGATGGGGGTCCATTAACTGGTCGTGAAGATCCTCGGCGTGCGTTTCGAGGGGTTGGAATTGGTTCTCGTTGGCATCGAACAGGGCTTCCACTTCGTCCAAGGGTGTCAGGACGCGGTCGGTATCCTCCGCCTTTTCCAGGTACGAGGCCAGGGCCTCACCCACGTCAGAGAGGACACGGATCTCTTCGGCGATGATGCGGTCGAACCGGTCGCGCCGTTCCGGGGTGATGTCGGGATATGCCGTCAGAATTTCCGAGGCCGAGCGGATGGCGGCAATGCGCGTCAGCATACGGTGAACGGTTTCGCTCAAAAAAGGGTCGTTGGATAGCCGGTCGGATAGGGTTTCCGCCCGGGATACCGCATCCCGCTCGGAACGTGCCAGTGCCGCCACACCCCTGGCCCAGCCCGGAAAACGCCCGACCAACTCGCTGGCACGCGCGGCTTCGATATCCAGGGATTGCAGGCTGGGCAGATGGGCGATTTCATCCAGGGAATCCAGCAGCCGTTCCTCTGCGACATTCGACAGCTCGTCGAGCGAAAGCTCAAGCGCATCGGCGGTCCGGCGCAACAAGCTTCCCGCAATGCGCCGTTTGTTCCATTCGATCAGATTGAGATAGGACGGCGAGATGCCAATCCGCCGGGCGAGATCTGCTTGGGTGATACCCACTTCGCGTCGGCGCTGGCGAATGCGCGGACCGAGGATCGCGTCAACCATGGGCAACAAACCGAAAAAGAGGCGGAAATCCGGGGCATGGCCATTTGTTCAGGAGTTTCATTTGTCAATAATTTACAAAAATTATTACGAGTATCTGAATTTATTGACTGAAAATATCAATAAAGTCAATAAGTTATTTACATATTCACAAAATTGCCGCAGCGTATTGAAGGGCGGAACACACGCCTTTGGAGTCATGCCAGCGCCGCGGTTTCCCTTGTTCGCGAGCGCCGGCATGGCCTTCCACTGACAATCGCAATAGGGAGAGACTTTGATGAGTAAATTTGAGATCAGTCGGCGCCGCCTGCTGAAGAACTCGACGATCGTGGCCTCGGGTTTGGCGATGCCGACGATCCTAACCAGCAAGGCCTGGGCCGCGGGTTACACCAACGAGCCCAAGGGCGGCACCGTGACCTTCGGTTTCAACGTACCGCAAACCGGCGCCTATGCCGACGAAGGTGCCGACGAACTGCGCGCCTATAAGCTGGCGGTGGAACACATCAATGGCGGCGGCGACGGCGGCATGCTGAACACCTTCTCTTCCAAGGCTTTGAAGGGCAACGGCGTCAACGGCAAAAAGGTCGTCTTCGTAACCGGCGACACGCAAACCAAGTCCGACGCCGCCCGCGCCAGTGCCAAACGCATGATCGAAAAGGACGGCGCCATCATGATCACCGGCGGCTCGTCCTCGGGCGTTGCCATCGCGGTGCAGGGCCTATGTCAGGACGCAGGCGTGATCTTCATGGCCGGCCTGACCCATTCCAATGACACCACCGGTAAGGACAAGCGAGCCAATGGTTTCCGTCATTTCTTCAATACGGAAATGTCGGGCGCGGCCCTGGGTCCGGTGTTGAAGAACGCCTTCGGCAACCAGCGGACCGCCTATCACCTGACCGCCGACTACACCTGGGGCTGGTCGCAGGAAGGCTCGATCAAGAAATACACCGAGGCCTTGGGTTGGCAGACCGCCGCGGCCGTGCGCACGCCCTTGGGCGCCGGCGACTTCTCGCAATACATCACGCCGGTTCTGAACTCCGGCGCCGATGTTTTGGTGCTGAACCATTATGGCCGGGATATGGTCAATTCCCTGACCCAGGCGGTGCAGTTCGGTCTGCGCGACAAGCAGGTGAACGGCAAGGATTTCGCCATCGTCGTGCCCTTGTACAGCCGCCTCATGGCGCAGGGTGCGGGCGAAAACGTCAAGGGTATCTTCGGCTCCACCAACTGGCATTGGTCGCTGCAGGACGAAGGTTCCAAGGCTTTCGTCAAATCCTTTGGCCAGAAATACGGCTTCCCGCCGAGCCAGGCGGCGCACACCACTTACTGTCAGGCCATCCTGTACGCGGATGCCTGCCAGCGGGCCGGCAGCTTCATGCCTTCGGCCGTGGGCGCGGCCCTCGAAGGGTTCAAATTCGACGGACTGGGTAACGGGCCGACCGAATACCGTGCCGAGGACCACCAGTGCTTCAAGGATGTTTTGGTTGTGAAAGGCAAGCAGAACCCCTCCTCCAAGTTCGACGTCCTTGAGGTCGTCGAAGTTACGCCGCGTGCGCAGGTCGAGTACAAGGCCTCCATGCTCGGCGGCGAACTGGGCCCCTATAACAACGGTGGCTAGTTCATAACTATCGGCGGTTTGACCGGCCGCCCCGACGGCTCTGTATCGTTGCCTCGGGGCGGCCGGACTTTCCGGCCGCGGAGTGGACAATGGACGCGATATTCCTGCAAGTACTTAATGGCCTGGACAAGGGCGGCGCCTATGCCCTGATCGCCCTGGGCCTGACGATCATTTTTGGCGCTTTGGGTGTGGTGAACTTCGCTCACGGCACCTTGTTCATGTTGGGCGCCTTTTGCGCCGTATCCGTCAAGGCGGTCCTCAGCCTTGAAATGGTTGCATTCGACCCGGTGAAGAAGACCGCCTGGGGCACGCCCATGGAGATCCGGCAGCCGTATGTAGAGGCCTGGTTCGGCGATTTCGGCACGACGCTGCTCGACTTCGCGGTGCCGGTATCCATCCTCGTCGCCATTCCCGTGATGCTGCTGATCGGGATCGCCATGGAACGGGGCCTGATACGCTTCTTCTACAAACGTCCTCATGCCGAGCAGATCCTCGTGACGTTCGGTTTGGCGATTGTCCTGCAGGAAATTGTCAAAAGCATATACGGCGCCAACCCCATCCCCCAGCCGGCGCCCGACGTGGCCAAGGGCATGATCGATTTTGGCGTCATGGTCGGGTTCGATGCAGGTAACGTGGTCTATCCCGCCTGGCGTCTGATTTATTTTCTGTTTTCCGCATCATTGATCGGCGCCGTATTTGCGTTTTTGCAATTCACCACCTTTGGCATGGTGGTTCGGGCCGGCATGGCCGATCGGGAAACCGTCGGTCTCCTGGGCATCGATATCGACCGGCGCTTTACCATCGTATTCGGTATCGCCGCCATCGTCGCCGGACTGGCCGGCGTTATGTATACCCCCATCCTCAGCCCCGACTATCACATGGGTATGGACTTTCTGGTCCTCAGTTTCGTGGTCGTGGTCGTCGGCGGCATGGGGTCCCTTGGCGGCGCGGTTTCGGCCGGGTTCCTGTTAGGCATCCTGCAAAGCTTCGCCTCCATGAACGAAGTGAAGAACATTTTCCCCGGCATTGACCAGATCATCATCTACCTCATCGCCGTAGTCATTTTGCTGGTGCGGCCGCGTGGTCTGATGGGCCGCAAGGGCGTCATGGAGTCGTGATGATGAATGCAACAACATCCCGATCCGACCTGATCCTGCTCGTCTGCTTCACTGCCGTGGTGCTATGTGCACCGGTCCTTCTTACGCCCATCGGCGCGGGATACCCCGACCTGCTGCAGAAGTTTGCCATCTTCGGCATCTTCGCCATGGGCTTCAATATTCTGTTTGGCTTGACCGGTTACCTCTCGTTCGGGCATGCCGCGTTCCTTGGTGTCGGCTCCTATACCGCCGTTTGGACATTCAAGCTTTTGACCATGAACCCCATCCCCGCGATAATTCTGGCGGTGATCGTGGGCGGACTTTTCGCGGCGGCGATCGGTTTCATCTCGCTGCGCCGTACGGGGATCTATTTCTCCATCCTGACGCTCGCCTTCGCGCAGATGAGCTACAACCTGGCCTATTCGGTGCTGACGCCGATCACCAACGGCGAGACCGGTCTGCAGCTGAACCAGTCGGATCCGCGCATCATCGATACCCTGTTCGGCAGGGATTACGGCGCCGTGCTGCCGTCATCGGATCTGTTTGGCATCAACATGACTGGCTACCCCGGCTTCTATTTCTGCGCCGTGATGATGATCCTTTGCTTTTTCATTTCCATGCGCCTGTTCCGATCACCGTTCGGCATGATGCTGCGGGCGGTGAAGTCGAACCAGAACCGCATGAACTACACCGGCCTGAACACCCGGCCCTACGCCCTGACCGCTTTCATCATCTCGGGCATGTATGCGGGCCTGGCCGGCGGCCTGCTGGCGGTCACCGATCCTCTGGCGGGTGCCGAGCGCATGCAGTGGACCGCATCTGGTGAGGTCGTGTTGATGACGATTTTGGGCGGCGCCGGAACCCTGTTGGGACCGGTCATCGGGGCCGGCGCCATTAAGTATTTCGAGAATATCTTCTCGGCCTTCAACGAAGGCATCCTTATGCAGGCTTTCGATTTTCTGCCCGAGTTCCTGCAGCATTTTCTCGTCGCGTTATCTTCGCTGTTCGTCGGCGAGGGCTGGCATCTGACCCTTGGCGCCCTGTTCATGATCATCGTGATCTTCCTGCCCGGCGGCCTCATGGAAGGTTTCAAACGCCTGTGGAATTGGTTCAGGCGGCGGGGCGGCGGTAGTGGCGGCCTGGCGAAGGCTGTACCCGTCCGGGCCGTGGGCTAGGGGGCTGTCATGAGCATTCTTTCCGTCAAGAACGTCAACAAGCATTTCGGCGGCCTCGCCGCCTTGAACGACGTCAACCTTGAGATCGAGGCTGGAACGGTCCATGCCATCATCGGCCCCAATGGCGCCGGCAAATCAACTTTGCTGAACTGCTTTGTCGGCCGCTTGGAGCCGGATACCGGCACCGTCACGTTCGACGGCCAATCGTTGCTGGGAATTTCGCCGCACGAGATCAATCAGGCGGGCGTCAGCCGGGTGTTTCAGACGCCTGAGATTTTCGGCGATCTAAGCTTGCTGGAGAATGTCCTGATCCCGGCATTTGCCAAGCGTGACGGCGCCTTCACCATCAATGCCTGGCGCGGCATGGCGGGTGAGGCAGACCTTTTTGCCAAAGCCATGTCCATGCTTGCGGATGTGGGCCTCGAGTCGAAGGCACATGATATCGCGGGACAGCTTTCCCGTGGCGACAAACGCCGCCTGGAACTGGCCATGTGTTTGATACAGGATCCGAAACTACTGCTTCTCGATGAACCGACCGCGGGTATGTCGCGGATGGATACCAACAGCACCATCGACTTGATGAAGGGGATCGCGCAGCGGGGCGTCACCATGGTGGTGATCGAACATGACATGCACGTGGTGTTTTCGCTGGCAGAAAAGATCAGCGTACTTGCACAAGGCATGGTTATCGCCGAGGATTCGCCCGAGAACATCAAGGGCGACCCCAAGGTCCAGGAAGCCTACTTGGGTGGAGCCCATCTATGACGAACCTGCGTTTGGTGGAGAATAATATGGATAGCCCGCAAAAGGCTGGCGACACTGCCGTTGAACCCCTTGAGGGTGCGGCCCCGGGCGTTGCTCCGGCGCGCGCTACCGGGGGCCAACCGGCCTATTTCTCCTGCTGGGATATCCATGCCTATTACGGTGAAAGCTATATCGTCCAGGGTGTCAGTTTTGACGTCCGGGAGGGCGAGATCATCGCCCTGCTTGGCCGCAACGGCGCCGGCAAGACGTCCACCTTGCGGGCCATTGCCCGGGTCGACGAACCCGCCTTGAGTCATGGCGAATTGTGGCTGGACCACAAGCCGCTGCACGAGATGAAGGCGTTCCAGGCGGCCCAGAACGGTGTTGGCATGGTGCCCGAGGACCGGCGCATCATCCAGGGCCTGACCGTGGAAGAGAATCTCCGGCTGGCCCAGATCGCCCCGCCCATTGGCTGGTCCATCTCGCGCATCTATGAGTTGTTTCCCCGCCTAGCGGAACGGCGCAACCAGGAGGGCACGACCCTATCGGGAGGCGAACAGCAGATGCTGGCCATCGGCCGCACCCTGGCTCGCGATGTTAAGTTGCTGCTACTTGACGAGCCCTACGAAGGTCTGGCCCCGGTCATCGTGCAGGAGATCGAAAAGACCCTGGAGCAGATCAAATCCCTTGGCATCACCACCATCATCGTGGAACAAAATGCCATCGCGGCCCTGCACCTCTCCGACCGGGCCATCATCTTGGATATGGGTCAGGTCGTCTTCGACGGCACAGCGCAAGAGGTCCTCGACAACGCCGAATTGCGCCAGCAATACCTCGCTATTTGACCGATACCCTAGGGTTTCAAGAAATTACAATTCGAGAGCGTCATGAGATCGGCGTTGATTTGACGGCTTCGATTTCCGTCGATCCCGCTGCGGAGCGAACTCCGACGTCAAAGATGCTTTCCGGTTTCGCCTCGACCTAGAACCCCGGTGGGAAGCCGCGGCCGCCGCGTTCTATGGTGATCCAGCGGGTTTCCGTGAATGTTTCCGTCGCCCAGCGGCCGCCGTGGCGGCCGATGCCGGAGGATTTGGAGCCGCCGAATGGCACGTGCGGTTCATCGTTCACGGACGAACAATTGATGTGACACATGCCCGTCTCCAGCTTGCGGGCGATTTCCAGGCCGCGGTATTCGTCCCGCGTGATAACGCCGGAGGAGAGACCGTATTCGGTATCGTTGGCGATGGTCACCGCTTCGTCGTCATTGGCGAATGGGATCACGGAAACCACCGGGCCGAAGGTCTCGTCGCGGTAAAGGGTCATTTCAGGCGTGACATCGGTGATGATGGTGGGCTCCACAAAGCGGCCGTCGACGCCGCCGCCCAGCACCACCTTGCCGCCCTTCTGAATGGCATCCTCGATCTGACCTTTGACACGGGCGGCCTGGCGGTCGTTGATCAGGGGGCCGATGACGTGGGATTTATCCTTGTTGGGATCGCCCACCTTCAGCTTGCCGGCCCGTTCCTTGAAGCGTTCGAGGAAGGCGGGCAATACCGTTTCCTGCACCAGGATCTTCTCCACCGACATGCAGATCTGGCCTTGGTGCATAAAGCTGCCAAAATTGGCCGCGCCTGTGGCCCGGTCCATATCCGCATCGTCACAGACGATCAGGGCATCCTTGCCGCCCAGTTCAACACAGCATTTCTTCAGATGCGCCCCGGCGCGGGCGGCAATCTGCCGGCCCACGGCGGTGGAACCGGTGAAGGAAATGCCCTTGACCAGGGGGTGCTCCACCATTTCGTTACCCACTTCGCCCACATGCTCCCGGGAACAGGTGACCACGTTCAGGACGCCGCCGGGCAGGCCGGCCTCCTCGAAAATCTCAGCGAACAGCAGGCCGCCCGCATAAGGCGTTTATTCTGACGGCTTCAGGACCACGGTATTGCCGGCCGAGAGGGCGAAGGCGATGCCGCGCGAGGTCAGTAGGGTGGGGAAGTTCCACGGGCTGATGACGGACACCACGCCCATGGGCCGGCGCACCGCCATGGAGACTTTGTGATGTTCCGACGGCAGGATTTCGCCGATGGGCGCATAGTTGGCGGCGGCGGCAGCGTAGAAGACCTCTGGTACGTAGGTGGCCTCGAACATGCCCTTGCCGAACCAGCCGCCGGCCTCTCCCTGGAGGGCCTTAACCACGTCCATCTTCCGGGCCTCGAAGATTTCGGCCACCTTGATCATGTAGTGGGCGCGCTCGTTAAAGGGCAGTTCCGACCAGGTCTTGAAGGCATGATCGGCGCTTTCGATGGCGCGGTGGACGTCCGCCACACCTGAATCGGGCACCCGGGCCCAGACCTTATCGTCGGCCGGATTGATGTCGTCGAAGCGTGCTTCCACGGGCCACCAGCGCCCGCCCACATAGATATCGTTGAAATCTCGTCTCATCATAGCCATCCCAATTCAGCTATCCCGGTCGGGTCTCCCGGGCGCCGGCGTTCGCGCCCGCAGGTGCTTGATATGGTCATCCTGTCGTTCGGTAGCCCTGGCCACCAATTCATCTATGCCACCGGCGATAATATCATCTGTCCGGGGCCGGGTCCGCCCTGTCGTGGCCACCGCACTGCCGGCGCCGAGGTAGGCGCGCACCACCGCCGGATCACTGGCGAGGACATCCGCCGCGCCAGAACCCACAATGCGGCCGGTTTCCAATAGGTAGCCGCGGTCGGCGATGGCGAGGCTCTGCTTGGCGTTCTGTTCCACGAGCAGGATGCCGACCCCGGTCTCGCGGATCTGCTCCAGGACCCGGAACAGTTCCGTGCAAAGCAGTGGCGACAGACCCAGTGATGGCTCGTCCAGCATCAGAATTGTCGGCTGGGACATCAGGGCGCGGGCCACGGCGACCATCTGCTGTTCGCCACCGCTCATGGTGCGGGCGATCTGGCGGCGGCGCTCGGCTAACACCGGAAACAACGCCAGGACCCGTTCCAGATTCTCGGCCTGGGTTTCCCGTGCGCGATTGGGGTAGGCGCCCAGGGTCAGGTTTTCCATCACCGTTAGCTCGCCGAACAGGCCGCGCCCTTCCGGCACCAGCGAGAGGCCAAGGTCGATGATGCGGTGGGGATCCCAGCCGGCGATGTCCCGGCCGTTCATGGTGATCTCGCTTTCGTCCTCCATGTCCACCATGCCGGCAATGGCATTCAGCAGCGAGCTTTTGCCGGCACCATTGGCGCCCAGGATGGCGACGATCTCGCCGGGGGCGATCTGAATGGAGACACCGTCGACGGCGCGGTGCGGGCCGTAGAAGACCGAAACATCGCGGCACTCAAGCATGGTCGTCCCCCAGATAGGCGCGGATAACTTCCGGCTCGCTCAGGACTTCGTCCGGGCGTCCTTCGGCGATCTTGGCGCCTGTATTCATGACCACGCAGCGGTCGCACAAACTGCGGATGGCATCCATGTGATGTTCGACGATGATCACCGTACGCCCTTCGATGCGGGCGCCCTGGATCAGTTCAATGCCGGTCTTCATTTCCGTCGGGTTGAGCCCGGCCAGCCATTCATCCAGCAACAGCACCTTGGGATCGGCGATCAAGGCGCGGGCCAGTTCCACCCGTTTCTGGTCGATATAGGTCAGGGCGCCGACGGGCATCATCGCCTTGTCGCCCAGGCCTACCTGGCGCAGCAGCACCATGACGCGGCGTTCCAGCCGTTCCTTCCAATGGCGCTTGAAGCCGAACACGCCGCCGGCGGCAACGTTTTCGTAAACCGTCATACCGGGCAGCATGCGCACCAATTGGAAGGTACGGGAAATGCCGCGGCGGGCAATGCGGTGGGCTGCCATGCCGGTGACACCCTGGCCGAACAGTTCGATGCGCCCCTGGCTGGTCTTCAGATGCCCGGAAATCAGATTGAGGACAGTGGTCTTGCCGGAGCCGTTGGGTCCAATCAGGCCAAAGACCTCGTGCTCGCGGATGTCCAAGGATAGTTGATTGACCGCGACAAGGCCGCCGAAGCGTCGGCTGACATCCTTTAACGACAAGGCTATCGCGTCAGTCATGGTTCAGCCCCGCCACTCTTTGTATTCCGCCCACCATTTCTCGCCCAGGCCGATGACGCCATGAGGAATGGCATAGACGATCAGCATGAACGACAGCCCCAGCATCAGGGCCGTCTGGTTGGGGAAGTGCACGGTCATCAGATCCCATAGCAGGGTGAACGGTATCACGCCCAGCAGCGGACCCCACAGGCGGTGGGCGCCGCCGACCAGGGCCATGATCACCACCAGGAACGAGAGCATGGGGCTGAAGGCGATGGTGGGTTCGACGTAGGTCCAGCGCGGCGCCAGCAAGGCGCCGGTGACAGTGGCAAAGGTGCCGGAGATCATGAACAAGAAGACCTTGACCAGGGCTGTGTTGATGCCGCTATGGGCGGCCACCTCCTCGTCGTTGCCGATGATGCGCAGGGCAAAGCCCAGGCGGGAGCGGTTGATCCACCAACCCAGGAGGAAGACGATGGCAGCCAGGACCAGAAGCTGCCAATAGATCTGCGCCTCGGTAGACTCCGTGAGGACATAGAGGCCGGAACTGGTGCCCATAGTGGTTTGCACCCAGGTCACGATTTGCCGTACCAGCTCCGAGAGGCCCAATGTGAATATGACGAAATAGACCCCTGAAAGTCGCAGCGTCGCCAGTCCGATCAAGGCCGCCAGGACGGCGCCGACACCGGCGGCGATGGCGACAAGGGTGGGAAAGGGGAAATAGTCCAACCCGCCGCCCACGACGTACATACCCAGGCCGAAGAATGCCGCGGTGGCGAGGGAGATATAGTGGGTCGGGCCGGAAAACAGCGCCCAGGATGTGGAGAGCACCGTATACATGGCGATGGTGACGCCTAAGGAGAGGACGTAACCGGAATCGGCCAGAGGCAACAGCGCCGCCAACAGGAAGACGGCGCCGCCACCAAGCAGGCCATATAATTCCCGCTTGCTCATCGGATGCGCCGCCCGAATAGGCCCTGAGGCCGGAACAGTAACGTCAGGATGAATAACAGATAGGCCGCGGCCAGGGTCAGCCCGGGGTCGATCAGACTGGCCACGGCCGTTTCCGTCAGACCCAAAACGAATGCGATCAGAATGGTGCCGCGTACATCGCGCACACCGCCCATGATTACGATGACCAGGGCCTTCATGGTGAAAATGACACCGACGGAAGAATCGAACGTCAGGAACATGCTCAACAAGGCCCCGCCGCAGGCCGTGACCGCGCCGCCCAGGCCAAAGGCAAAGGCAGAAACCCGCGGCACGTTGATGCCCACGAGGCTGGCCGCGTTCGGATTGACGGCCACGGCGCGCAGGGTCAGGCCGAGGCGACTGCGATTGAGCCAAAGGTAGAGACCAAGACACAAACCGGCGGCGAATAGGAAAGCCACGATGCGGTTCAATTCGTAAGCCTGGCCAAGAATCTGAAACGGTTCTTCCAGATAGGAATAGCTAAAGTATTCGCCGCCGAACAACGCCAGCATCAGGCCGACCAGAATGAAGCTCTGCCCGAAGGTGGAGAGGATGCTGTCGATTTCCAATTGGCCTTCCGATTTCGCCCGTTTCACCAGGGGCCGCATCAGAAGTTTGTAGATCAGCCAGTTGCCGGCAAAGGCCAAGGGCGCCACCACCACGAGGGAGACCACCGGGCTGTATCCGGCGCTGGTGAAAAACCAAAAGGCAGCAAAGGAACCCGCAACCAACATCTCGCCGTTGGCGATGTTCATGATGCGGGCAACGCCGTACTGCAACTGCAGGCCCATGGCCATCAGGGCATAGGCACCGCCCAGCAATACGCCGATGATGACAATGTCCATCTAGAACCGTCGACCAGTGACCAATCCGCCAGACCTAGTACGGCCTGGCGAAATTGATGGGAACTGTGTACCGGCGCGGCAGAGAGCCGCCGCGCCGGTACGGCAACTCAAAACCGACCTACCAAGCGGGCTTGGCGATCACATCCCTGGCACCCGGCCGTCCGGTGGAGGATACACCGTAGAATTTGCCGTTCTGCCATTGCCCCACCGTCCAATACTTCTCGTTGTTCTGGTTCTCGAAATCAATCGGACCCATAACCGTATCGAACGAATTCGCCTTGATATAAGCGGTTACGGCGTCCCGGTCCTTGGAGCCGACGGCCTCGATGGCCTGCTCCAAAATCTGGAACGTGGCGTACACCATGCCGCTGGCCCAGTAATCCGGGGTCTTGCCGGTGGCCTTCTGGTGGGCCGCGAAATAGGCCTTCATTTTGTCATTGTCGGGATTGATGCCGCCGGCACCGAGAATGCCGTTCGCCGCGGCGCCGAACTTGCCGCCAAAGGCCGGGAACGCCGTCGCCACGGCGGTGTAATAGGCCTTGACGTTCAGTCCCTGCACCTTGGCCTGCGCCGTCAGCCCGAACGTATCGGGGGGATAGGACCAGGCGACGAAGGCGTCCGGGTTGGCCGCCTTGGCACCGCGGATTATGGGCGACAGATCAGGCGATCCCAGAGGGTAGGATTTGTCGTAGACGAGTTCGAAGCCGGCTTTCTCAAAGGTGGGCCGGGCCACATTGGCCAATTCGATGCCAAAGGCGTCCGCCACGTTGACCATGGCCACCTTGTTGCCGATCTTGCCGGCTTCCCGCATACCCTTCAAAAGGTCGACGACAGAGTTGGCGAAGTTGGTGGTCGAGCCCAGAGTGAAGAACATGTTGGGATATCGCTTGGTCAGATCACCGATCTTGTCGGTGATGGCGGTGTGAGCGACCAGCGGATAATTGAACTTGGCGAAGATCGGCGCCGTGGCCAACGTAAAACCGGTGCCGTAGGGGGCAAGGATGAAATCCACCTTGTCCAGGGTTGCCAGGCGTTGGATGTTCTTGATGGCTTCGCCAGGATTGGTGCGATCGTCATACTCGATAAGTTCGATCTCGGCCTGGCCGCTCTTCAGTTTTAGGCCGCCGCGGGCGTTCACCTGTGACACCCAAAGTTTGACATTGGGCCAGAAACTCACTGTGGAGCCGCCTGCCAATGGCCCGGTCTTAGGCGCCGAAGCACCAATCTTGATGGTGTCCGCCTGGGCCATGGTGGCGGTAGCCATGGCGGCTGCGAAGGCGGCTGCGAATAGAGCTCGTCCATTCGGCATCTTGAGTTTCATGATCATGCTCTCCCTGTTACCTGAATCTTGATTTTGTCACTACCGCGCTACGCCACGGATTAGCCATTTGGCCGGGAAAATGGGGTCGCGTCCCGAAGTTTCTGAACGCCTTCTTGCGTCCCCGATTTCCCACGCATACGCCACTGAGCACGCCATCTATGGCTGTGCTATTTCTTGGAATTGTTCCAATACTTGAATTGTTAAACAACCCAACAAAAAAGGCAACGCGCTCGCTGGATGGTTCGGGTGTCCGCCAAATTGCATTCGGCCGATCTATGGCAATGTTTTTTTCAGAGTTTTTGGTAATAGAAAACCGCGATACATGGTCGCAGCGCCATTGCAGCGGGGCAGAGAAGCGGCTATAGCATGGTCTGCCTCGCGGCAAATGTATGGCCGGAAACACCTTGGAGGCTAACAAGCGTGGAAGACCTTCTCAGGGAATACCTTCCCATTCTGATTTTCTTTGCCGTCGCCGTCGGGTTGGCCGTGGTTATGGTGGTGGCCTCGATGATTGTCGTGCCCAACCATCCCGACCCGGAGAAGCTGTCGGCCTATGAATGCGGGTTCGAAGCCTTCGATGATGCCCGGGGCCGCTTTGATGTGCGGTTTTACCTGGTGGCTATCTTGTTCATCATTTTCGATCTGGAAGTGGCTTTCCTATTTCCATGGGCCGTATCACTGGGCCAGATCGGGCTGGTCGGGTTTTGGTCCATGATGGTTTTCCTCGGTATTCTGACCGTCGGTTTCATTTATGAATGGAAGAAAGGCGCGCTGGAATGGGAATAGAGACGCCCGCCGCTCCCGGCCAGGGGAGCATCACCGATTCCCCGCAAAATGCCGCTTTCACCGAGTTTTCCGAGGAATTGGCCGACAAGGGCTATATCACCACGCAACTGGACAAGGTGGTCAATTGGGCCCGTACCGGTTCCCTTTGGCCGATGACCTTCGGGCTGGCTTGTTGCGCGGTGGAGATGATCCACGCCTACATGCCCCGCTATGATCTCGACCGCATGGGCGTGGTGCCCCGTGCCTCACCGCGCCAGGCTGACGTCATGATCGTCGCTGGCACCTTGACCAACAAAATGGCGCCGGCCATGCGCAAGGTCTATGACCAGATGCCGGAGCCCCGCTATGTCATCTCCATGGGCAGTTGCGCCAATGGCGGCGGTTATTACCACTATTCCTATTCCGTGGTTCGCGGCTGCGACCGGATCGTGCCGGTGGATATTTACGTGCCCGGCTGCCCGCCGACGGCGGAGGCGCTGGTCTACGGCATTCTGCAATTGCAGAAGAAGATCCGCCGGACCGGCACATTCCTGCGCTGAACCATAACCACGGCACAAAGGGACGAGGACGGACATACGGCATGGCGGACGCGGACGCGCTAGAGGAACTGGGCCAGCATATCGCCGGTGTGTTGGCCGATCAGGTAATATCCACCACCGTGGCTCATGATGAATTGATGATCTCGGTTCGCGCCGAGCAGATCGTCAAGGTGCTGACCTTCCTGCGCGACGATCCTTTGTGTCTGTTCAAGGTATTGGTAGATATCTGCGGCGCCGATTACCCCGAGCGGCCCCGACGCTTCGATGTGGTCTATAACCTCCTCAGCCTGGCCCACAATCAGCGCATCCGCATCAAGGTGGAGGCGGATGATGAAACGCCCATCCCTTCGGTCACGGGCGTCTACAATTCGGCTTCGTGGTTCGAAAGAGAAGCCTGGGATATGTACGGCGTCATGTTTGCCGAGCATCCCGATCTGCGGCGGCTTTTGACCGACTACGGCTTTGAAGGCCATCCCCTGCGCAAGGATTTCCCGCTGACCGGGTTTGTCGAGGTGCGCTACGACGACGAGCGCAAACGGGTGGTTTACGACCCGGTCAAACTGCCCCAAGAATTCCGCAAGTTCGATTTCCTCTCACCATGGGAGGGTGCAGCGGCTGTGCCGCCCGGCGTGCTGCCCGGCGACGAGAAAGCCGAGAGCGGGGAGCCGAACTGATGGCCGAAGTCGACATCAAAAACATGACCCTGAACTTCGGGCCGCAGCATCCCGCGGCCCATGGTGTGCTGCGCCTGGTCATGGAACTGGACGGCGAAGTGATCGAACGCTGCGACCCCCATATCGGCCTGCTGCACCGAGGCACGGAAAAGCTGATCGAATACAAGACCTATCAGCAGGCGATCCCCTATTTTGACCGCTTGGACTATGTCTCGCCCATGTCCATGGAACATGCCTATGTCCTGGGCATCGAGAAACTGCTGGGACTGGAGGTGCCGGCGCGGGGGCAGGCGGTGCGAGTGCTGTTCTCGGAAATCACACGGATTTTGAATCATCTGTTGAACGTGGTCAGCCAGGGTATGGACGTAGGTGCCATCACGCCCGCCCTATGGGGCTATGAAGAACGCGAAAAACTGATGGAATTCTACGAGGGTGTTTCCGGCGCCCGCCTGCACGCCAACTATTTCCGCGTCGGCGGCGTGCACCAGGACCTGCCGGCCGGTATGGCCGATGCGATCGGCGAATATGTGGACGGTTTCCAGAACTTCATCGACGATATGGAAACCCTGTTGACGGACAACCGCATCTTTAAACAGCGTAACGTCGATATTTCGGTGATAGGTCCGGAAGAAGCCATGGATTGGGGTTTCTCGGGCGTCATGCTGCGCTGTACCGGTCTGCCGTGGGATTTGCGCAAGGCGCAGCCCTATGACGGCTATGAAAAGTATGATTTCGATATTCCCGTGGGCAAGAACGGCGATTGCTATGACCGTTATCTTTGCCGGATCGAGGAAATGCGCCAATCCTGCCGCATTATCAAACAGGTGCTGGAGAGCATGCCCGACGGTCCCGTGGCCAGCACCGACCGCAAGGTGGTGGCGCCGGCCAGGGCCGAGATGAAACAGTCCATGGAGGCCTTGATTCATCACTTCAAGCTCTATACCGAGGGCTTCAAAGTGCCGGCGGGGGAAACCTATACGGCGATCGAGGCGCCGAAGGGCGAGTTCGGCGTCTATCTGGTTTCAGACGGCAGCAATATGCCCTATCGCTGCAAGATCCGTTCACCCGGCTATGTGCATCTGGCAGCCATGGACTATCTGTGCAAGGGCCATCTGTTGGCCGATTCCGTGGCCGTTATCGGCAGCCTGGACATTGTATTTGGTGAGATCGACCGATGAAGCGCGTACCAGCACCCCCCGATCAGCAGCCTGACAGCTTTGCCTTTACCGCCGAGAACCTGGAAAAGGCGAAGGCGATCATCGCCAAGTATCCGCCGCGCCGCCAGGCCAGCGCGGTCATGCCGCTCTTGGATCTGGCCCAGCGGCAGCATCAGAACTGGCTGCCCCGGGCAGCAATGGATGCAGTTGCCGAAATTCTCGAAATGCCGCGGATCAGGGTCTACGAAGTCGCGACATTTTACACCATGTACAACCTGGCTCCGGTGGGTGAGCACTTCGTACAAGTTTGCACCACGACGCCCTGCTGGTTGCGCGGCTCCGACGACGTGGTCTCCGCCTGCAAGAAAAAGCTTGGCATCGAACTGGGCGAAACCACGGCAGACGGCAAGTTCACGCTGATCGAGGTGGAGTGCCTGGGCGCCTGCGTCAACGCGCCCATGATGCAGATCAACGACGATTACTATGAGGATTTGACGGCGGAAAGCACCGAGGCTGTGCTGGATGCCCTGGCCAAGGGCGACAAACCCAAAGTGGGACCACAAAGCGGACGCCGCTATTCCGAGCCCGCGGGCGGGCCTACCACCCTGCATGACTTTATGGGGGACGGCTGATGCTGAAGGACGAAGACCGCATCTTCACGAACCTGTATGGGTTTCAGGATTTTCGGCTCGAGGCGGCGCGCAAGCGCGGCGATTGGGACAACACCAAGGCAATCCTGGAAAAAGGCCCTGACGCCATCGTTGACGAGATCAAGGCCTCCGGTTTGCGGGGCCGGGGTGGCGCCGGCTTCCCCACGGGGCTGAAATGGTCCTTCATGCCCAAGGAATCCGACGGCAAACCGACTTACCTGGTGGTCAACGCCGACGAGGGCGAACCCGGTACCTGTAAGGACCGGGAGATGATGCGCCATGATCCCCATAAGCTGGTTGAGGGTTGCCTTGTTGCCGGCTTCGCCATGCGGGCATCGGCGGCCTATATCTACATTCGCGGCGAATTTATGGTCGAGGCCAACAACCTCGAGATCGCGGTACAGGAAGCCTATGACGCCGGCCTGATCGGTCCGGACGCCTGCGGTTCGGGATACGCTTTCGATGTCTTCGTGCATCGCGGTGCCGGTGCCTATATCTGCGGCGAGGAAACGGCCCTGATCGAGAGCCTGGAAGGCAAAAAGGGCCAGCCGCGCCTGAAGCCGCCGTTCCCCGCCGGCGTCGGTGTCTGGGGCCGGCCGACCACAGTGAATAATGTGGAAAGTATTGCGGTCGCGCCCACCATCATGCGGCGAGGTGCGAACTGGTTCGCCGGTCTGGGCCGGGAGAACAACACCGGCACCAAGGTGTTCTGCATTTCCGGCCATGTGGAACAGCCCTGCAACGTGGAAGAAGAGATGTCCATTCCTATGCGGGAGCTGATCGAAAAGCATGCCGGTGGTGTGCGCGGCGGCTGGGACAATTTGCTGGCGGTTATCCCGGGAGGTTCGTCCGTTCGCATGTTGCCGAAATCGATCTGCGACACGGTGCTGATGGATTTCGATTCACTGGCGGCGGAGAAATCCGGCCTAGGCACGGCGGCCGTGATTGTGATGGACAAATCCACCGACCTGATCAAGGCCATCGCCCGGCTATCGCAGTTCTATGCTCATGAGTCCTGCGGCCAGTGCACCCCCTGCCGTGAAGGCACCGGCTGGATGTGGCGGATCATGGAACGCCTGGCCAAGGGCGAGGCGGATGTGGCCGAGATCGACATGCTGCTGGAGGTCAGTACCCAGATCGAGGGCCATACCATCTGCGCCCTGGGTGATGCGGCGGCCTGGCCGATCCAGGGCCTGATGCGCCATTTCCGGCCCATGGTCGAGGAACGCATTATGGACCGCAAAAACAAGCAACCGGCCGCGGCCTGAGAAAGACGCGAGAGCGAGGAACACGCCCCATGCCCACGCTGACCATCGACGGCCAGGAAATCGAAGTCGAAGCCAATACCACCGTGCTGCAGGCGGCGGAGGAGCTGGGCATTCAGATCCCCCGCTTCTGCTATCACGACCGTCTCTCCATCGCTGGCAATTGCCGTATGTGCCTGGTGGAGATGGAGAAATCGCCCAAGCCCATCGCCTCTTGCGCCATGCCCGTGGGCGACGGCATGGTCATCCACACCAATTCGGAAGTGGCCGTGAAGGCGCGCAAGGGCGCCATGGAATTCCTGCTGATCAACCATCCCCTTGATTGCCCCATCTGCGATCAGGGCGGGGAATGTGACCTGCAGGACCAGGCCGTGGCTTTTGGCCGCGGCGATAGCCGGTTTTTGGAGCACAAGCGGGCCGTGAAGGACAAGTATCTGGGCCCTCTGGTCGCCACCTCCATGACCCGCTGCATCACCTGTACCCGTTGCGTCCGTTTTGCCACGGAAATCGCCGGCGTCGAGGAATTGGGCGCCACCTTCCGGGGCGAAGAGACCGAGATCGGCACCTACGTGGAAGAGGCGTTGACTTCGGAACTGTCCGGCAATTTGGTTGATGTTTGTCCGGTGGGCGCGTTGACCAACCAGGCCTATGCATTCAACGCCCGGCCTTGGGAGCTGCGCAAGACGGAAAGCATCGATGTGCATGACGCGGTGGGCAGCAACATCCGCGTCGATTGCCGCGGCGCGGAAGCACTGCGCATATTGCCCCGCCTGCATGAAGACGTGAATGAAGAATGGCTGGGCGACCGCTCCCGCTATGCCGTGGACGGCCTTGGCCTGCAGCGCCTGGACCGGCCCTATGTACGGGTTGACGGCAAGCTGAAACCAGCCAGTTGGGACCAGGCCTTTGCCGCCATCAAGGCACGCATGGATGGCCTGGATGGCGGTCGCATGGCGGCCATCGCCGGCGACATGGCCGATGTGGAGGCCATGCTGGCATTGAAGGAACTCTTTGCCGCCCTCGGCTCCGCCAACATCGATTGCCGACAGGATCGCGCCAAAATCGGCGGCCGGCATCGTGGCGGCTACCTCTTCAACAGCTCCATAGCGGGCATCGAAGAGGCGGATGCCATTCTGCTGGTGGGGACCAACCCGCGCTGGGAGGCCACTCTCGTCAATGCCCGCATTCGCAAGCGCTGGCTGCGCGGCGGCCTGTCGGTCGGGGTGATCGGGGCCAATGTGGACCTGACCTACAAGTACGACTATCTGGGCGCTGGACCGACGTCCCTGGCCGAGATCGCCAATGGCAGCCATCCCTTTGCCAAGGTTCTGGCCGATGCGGAACGGCCCATGATTATTCTGGGCAGCGGCGCCGTAGCCCGCGACGACGGCGCGGCGGTGCTTGATCTGGCCCGCCGGGTGGCCGAAGGCACAGGCATGCTGGCCGGCGATTGGAACGGTTTCAACATCCTGCACCGGGCTGCTAGCCGGGTCGGCGGCATGGATATCGGGTTTCTGCCCGGCGAGGGCGGCCGGGACGTGGCCGGGATCTTGGACGGTGCCGGTAAGGGCGAGGTGGATCTGGTCTGGCTTCTGGGTGCCGACGAGATTGATATGGCCGCGCTTGGTTCCGCCTTCGTGGTCTATCAGGGCCATCATGGCGATGCAGGCGCCCACCGCGCCGATGTCATCCTGCCCGCGGCCGCCTATACGGAAAAGGATGCCACCTGGGTCAATACAGAAGGCCGTGTACAGCGCGGCCGGCGGGCCAACTACCCGCCGGGCGAAGCGCGCGAGGACTGGGCCATCGTGCGGGCCTTCTCGGATGTGGTGGAACAGACCCTGCCCTACGACAGTTTGGCCCAGTTGCGCCGCCACATGGTGGAGGCGGTCCCCAGTCTTGGCCAAGTCGACGAGGTGGCGCCTGGCGAGATGGGGGCCTTTGGGGTCGCCGGCGAGCTGAGTGATACACCGTTCGAAAGCCCGATCGATGACTATTATCTGGCCAATGCCATCTGCCGCGCCTCGGCCGTGATGGCGGAATGCAGCCGGTTGTATGTGAACGGAGAGAAGGCGACGGGTACCGATGGCTGAGTTCTGGTCCATATACCTGCTGCCGGGCATCATCATCCTGGCGCAAATCCTTGCCATCGTGGTGCCGCTGCTGATCACCATGGCTATGCTCACATATGTGGAGCGCAAGGTGATGGCGGCCATGCAGCTTCGCATGGGTCCGAATGTGGTGGGTCCGTTCGGGCTGCTGCAGGCTTTTGCCGATGGGGCGAAGCTGTTCTTCAAGGAAACCGTGTTGCCCACCTCGGCCAACAAGATCATCTTCGTGATCGCGCCGATGCTGCTGTTCCTTCTGAGCCTGGTGGCCTGGGCCGTCATACCGTTCGACGAAGGCTTGGTACTGGCGGACATTAACGTCGGCATTCTCTACCTCTTCGCCATATCGTCCTTGGGCGTCTATGGCATCGTCATGGCCGGCTGGGCCTCGAATTCCAAGTATCCCTTCCTCTCCGCTTTGCGGTCGGCGGCACAGATGGTCAGCTACGAAGTCTCTATCGGCTTCGTCATCATCACCGTGCTGCTCTGCGTCGGTTCTCTGAACGTCTCCGATGTGGTCCGGGCCCAAGCCGATGGCGTTTGGTTCTTCATTCCCTTGTTCCCGATGTTCATCATCTTCTTCGTTTCCGCCCTGGCGGAGACCAACCGCCATCCTTTCGACCTGCCGGAAGCAGAGGCGGAACTGGTGGCCGGCTATCAGGTGGAATATTCCTCCATGACCTTCGCCCTGTTCTTCCTCGGCGAATACATGAACATGATTCTGATGTCGGGCCTGACCGCGATCCTGTTCCTGGGCGGATGGCTGCCGCCGTTCGACATCGCACCGTTTAATTGGATACCGGGGCCGATCTGGTTTTTCCTGAAGATCGCCCTGCTGCTGTTCGTCTTTATCTGGGTGCGCGCCACCCTGCCGCGCTACCGATACGACCAATTGATGCGTCTGGGCTGGAAGGTGTTTTTGCCGTTCTCGCTGTTCTGGGTGGCGCTGACCGCGGGTGTGCTGGTGGCCTTCGACCTGGTGCCGCAGACATGAGGGGGGCATAAATCATGAGCTTCATGAGGCAAAACCTGCGCGCCCTGTTGCTTTGGGAAATCGTCGAGGGTATGGCGCTGACCTTCCGCTACATGTTCCGCAAAAAGGTGACAATCAACTATCCCTATGAAAAGGGTCCGCTCAGCCCCCGCTTCCGCGGTGAACACGCGCTGCGCCGTTATCCAAATGGCGAGGAGCGCTGCATCGCCTGCAAATTGTGCGAAGCGATCTGCCCGGCCCAGGCCATTACAATTGAAGCTGAACCGCGGGACGATGGCAGCCGGCGCACGACGCGATATGACATCGACATGACCAAATGCATCTATTGCGGCTATTGCGAGGAAGCCTGCCCGGTGGATGCCATTGTCGAAGGCCCGAACTTCGAATTCGCCACCGAAACCCGGGAAGAGCTGTTCTATGACAAGGCGAAACTGCTGGCCAACGGCGAGAGGTGGGAGCGCGAAATCGCCGCCAACATCGCCGCCGATGCGCCCTACCGGTAGAATGGGATAAACGCGTATGATCCTTCAGGGACTGACATTCTATCTCTTCGCGGCCATCGCGGTCGCCGGCGGCGTCATGGTGGTATCGGCCCGCAATCCGGTGCATTCGGTGTTGTTCCTGATCCTGACCTTCTTCACCACGGCCGGACTGTTCGTCCTGATCGGCGCGGAATTCCTGGCAATGGTGCTGGTGGTGGTCTACGTGGGCGCGGTCGCCGTGTTGTTCATGTTCGTGGTCATGATGCTGGACATCAATTTCGTCGAGATGCGGGAAGGTTTCCTGCAATACATGCCCATCGGCGTCCTGGTCGGTATCATTCTGCTGGTGGAATTGTTGATGGTGCTGGGTACGGCGACGGTTTCGCCTGAAATCGTGGCTGCCGGCACCGAGCCGATGCCAGACCTCAAGCATCGCCAAAATACAGCTGCCCTGGGCGATGTGATGTACACCAAGTACATCTATCTGTTTCAGGCCGCCGGTATGATCTTGCTGATCGCCATGGTGGGCGCCATTGTGCTGACCCTGCGCCAACGGCCGGGTGTGCGCAAGCAGGTGATCCGGAACCAGGTAGCCCGGCGCCGCGATGAAGCGGTGGAACTGAAAAAAGTACAACCGGGTCAGGGAATATGATGGTGCGCCGATGATCGAGTTTCTGACCATAGGCCTGGGCCATTATCTGACGCTGGCGGCGGTGCTGTTCACCATCGGCATTTTCGGCATCTTCCTGAACCGCAAGAACGTCATCATTATCCTGATGTCGATCGAATTGATGCTGTTGGCGGTGAATATCAATCTGATCGCGTTCTCGGCATTTCTGAATGACTTGGTGGGCCAGCTATTCGCCATGTTCGTGCTGACCGTGGCTGCCGGCGAGGCGGCCATCGGCCTGGCCATCATCGTGGTTTATTTCCGGAACCGCGGCACCATCGAAGTTGAAGACATCAATCTGATGAAGGGCTGAGCGTTAGATGTACCACGCCATTGTCTTTCTGCCCCTGTTTGCCTTCCTGATCGTCGGCGCCCTGGGCCGCGTTTTGGGCGACCGGCCTTCGCAGTGGATTACCTGCGGCGCGGTGATTATCTCGGCGGTGCTTTCGCTTGTCGCCTTCTGGCAGGTCGCCCTGGGCGGACAGCCGGTGAAGGTGGAGGTGGCCTCTTGGATCGTTTCGGGCACCTTTGATGTTTCCTGGTCTCTGCGCATCGATCAGTTGACCGCCGTGATGTTGGTGGTCGTGAACGGTGTTTCCGCCCTGGTGCATGTCTATTCCGTGGGCTACATGTCCCACGATCCGCACAAGCCGCGCTTCATGGCTTATCTCTCGCTGTTCACTTTCGCCATGCTGATGCTGGTGACGGCGGATAATTTCCTGCAGATGTTCTTTGGCTGGGAAGGTGTTGGCCTCGCCTCCTATCTTCTGATCGGCTTCTGGTATCACCGCCCCTCGGCCAACGCCGCCGCGATCAAGGCGTTTCTGGTCAACCGGATCGGCGATTTCGGCTTTGCCCTGGGCATCATGGCCGTCTTCATGGTCTTCGGCAGCGTGGATTTCGACACTGTCTTCGCCGGCAGTGCCGATCAGGCGGGCAAGACCTTCCAATTCCTCGGTTGGGAATGGGATGTCATGACCACGATCTGCATCCTGCTGTTCATCGGCGCCATGGGCAAATCGGCGCAGGTGCCCCTGCATACCTGGCTGCCGGATGCCATGGAGGGCCCCACACCGGTCAGCGCGTTGATCCATGCCGCCACCATGGTCACCGCTGGTGTGTTCCTCGTCGCCCGCTGTTCGCCCATGTTCGAATTCTCCACCACGGCCCTGATGGTGGTGACCATCGTCGGTGCAACAACCGCCTTCTTCGCGGCCACGGTGGGCCTGGTACAAAACGATATCAAGCGGGTGATCGCCTATTCCACCTGCAGCCAGCTCGGCTATATGTTCTTCGCCTTGGGCGTGGGCGCCTATCCGGTGGCGATCTTCCACCTATTCACCCATGCCTTCTTCAAGGCGCTGCTTTTCCTTGGTTCCGGCTCGGTCATTCACGCCATGTCGGACGAGCAAGACATGCGGCGCATGGGCGGCATCTTCAAGTATGTGCCGCAAACCGCCATCATGATGTGGATCGGCTCACTGGCCCTGGCCGGGCTGCCCATCTTCGCCGGATTCTATTCCAAGGATGCGATCCTTGAATCTGCCTTTGCCGCCCAGACGGGAGCCGGGCAGTACGCCTTCTGGCTCGGGCTGGCGGCGGCGGTGATGACGGCGTTCTATTCCTGGCGTCTGTTGTTCATGACCTTCAACGGGACACCGCGGGCCAGCCAGGAAGTCATGAGCCATGTGCATGAATCGCCCCTGTCCATGCTGATACCGCTCTATATCCTGGCACTCGGTTCCATCGGTGCCGGTATCGGCTTTGCCTACTACTTCGTCGGCGACGGTTATGCGGAATTCTGGGGTCAGTCCTTGTTCTTCGGCGCCGACAACAACATCATGAACGAGTTCCACCAAGTGCCCACCTGGGTCAAAGTGGCGCCGATCGTCGCCGGCCTGGTTGGAATTCTGGTGGCCTGGCAGTTCTATATCCGGCGCACGGACCTGCCAGGCGCCCTGGCCAAGGTGCATCACGAGGCCTATCTGTTCCTGCTCAACAAATGGTACTTCGACGAATTGTATGACCTGGTCCTGGTTAATCCGGCGAAGTGGCTGGGACGTGTGCTTTGGAAGGGCGGCGATGGCCGTATTATCGACGGCTTTGGGCCCGACGGTATCGCGGCCACCGTGATCCGCGTGGCGCGGCGTGCGTCCGCCCTGCAAAGCGGCTACGTCTACCATTACGCCTTTGCCATGCTGATCGGCGTCGCGGTGCTGGTCACCCTGTTCTATACAACCACGGGCGGGGGGCAGTAGACCATGAGCGATTGGCCCCTTCTCAGTCTGGCGACCTTCCTGCCCCTGGTGGGGGCTGCCTTTATCTTCCTCTTCGCCCAGGGCGGCGACGCGGCGGCTGATCGCAATGCCAAGTCCGTCGCCCTGATGACCACGGTTCTGACCTTCTTAGTCAGTCTGGTGATTTGGGCCAATTTCGACAACGGCACGGCGGACTTCCAGTTCATCGAACGCTATGCCTGGCTGGGCGGCGAGATCGACTACCGCATGGGCGTGGACGGCATTTCCATGCTGTTCGTGGTCCTCACCGCCTTCCTGATGCCCATCTGCATTCTGGCTTCGTGGGAGGCCATCACCGTGCGGGTGCGGGAATACATGATTGCCTTCCTGTTGCTGGAATGCATGATGATCGGCGTTTTTTGCGCCCTGGATTTCGTGCTGTTCTATCTGTTCTTCGAGGGCGGCCTGATCCCGATGTTCCTGATCATCGGTGTCTGGGGCGGTGCGCGCCGGGTCTATTCCGCCTTCAAGTTCTTCCTCTACACCCTGCTGGGGTCGGTGCTGCTGCTCTTGGCCCTGATCTATATGTACTTTGAGGCCGGGACCACGGACATTCCCACCCTGATGGCACACGGCTTCACGGCAGAGGCGCAGACCTGGCTCTGGCTTGCCTTCTTTGCCTCCTTTGCGGTGAAAATGCCCATGTGGCCGGTGCATACCTGGCTGCCGGATGCCCATGTGGAGGCACCTACCGCCGGCTCGGTCATCCTGGCCGGCGTGCTGTTGAAGATGGGCGGCTACGGCTTCCTCCGCTTCTCGCTGCCAATGCTGCCCTTGGCCTCGGACCTGTTCGTGCCGTTGATCTTTACCTTGTCGGTGGTGGCGGTGATCTATACCTCCCTGGTTGCCCTGATGCAGGAGGATATGAAGAAGCTGATCGCCTATTCCTCCGTCGCCCATATGGGTTTCGTGACCATTGGCATTTTCACCTTCAATACCCAAGGTATCGAGGGCGGCATCTTCCAGATGCTTAGCCACGGTATCGTCTCCGCCGCTTTGTTCCTGATCGTCGGCGTGGTCTACGACCGTATCCACAGCCGCGAGATCGCCCGCTATGGCGGTCTTGTGAACAACATGCCGCTCTATGCCTTTACCTTCATGGTCTTCATGCTGGCCTCGGTCGGGCTGCCGGGCACGGCCGGTTTCGTGGGCGAGATATTGGTTCTGGTGGGCGTCTACCAGGTCAACACCTGGGTCGCGGCGCTTGCGGCTTTGGGCGTGATCCTGGGCGCGGCCTACATGCTGTGGCTCTACCGCCGCACGATCTTTGGGCAGTTGGAGAAGGACGATTTGAAGCAGATCGGTGACCTGAACGCCCGCGAGATCGTGGTCTTTGCCCCACTCGTGGTGCTGGCGATTGTCATGGGCGTGTATCCGGCGCCGTTCCTGGATGTCATGCATGTCTCGGTCGACAACCTAATACAACAGTATCAATCGGCGATGCAGGCGGCGGCGGATGGCTCCGCGGCCAACCTGATGGCGTCGAAATAGGGGAGCGGCCCATGACCTTCGCACACGATTACGCCATCGCCGCCCCGGAGATCTTCCTGGCCGCGGCGTCCAGGGTTCTATTGATGCTGGGCGTGTTCCGGGGCGAAGGCTCCACCCGGCTGGTCACCTGGCTGGCGGTCATCTCCTTCGCAATCACCCTGGCCATGGTGCTGCAGGGGCCGACGGAAACCACCATCGGTTTCGCCGGCATGTATGTTGCCGACAGCTTCACGGCCTTTGCCAAGGCTCTTGTGCTGATCGCCTCGGCCGCTGGCCTGATCATGTCCATGGGCTATATCCGCGACGAAGGCATGAACCGGTTCGAATATCCGGTGCTGTTCGTGCTCGCGACCCTGGGCATGCTGATGATGATTTCGGCCCACGATCTCATCGCCCTTTATATGGGGATCGAACTGCAGAGCCTGGCCCTCTATGTCATCGCCGCCTTCAAGCGGGACAGCCTGCGATCGACCGAGGCGGGTTTGAAATACTTCGTTCTCGGCGCCCTGTCCTCGGGCATGCTGCTGTATGGCTGCTCGTTGATCTATGGTTTCACCGGTGCCACCGGGTTTGACGCCATCGCAGCCTCCATCAAGGGCCAAGAACACGCCTCCATCGGCCTGATCGTCGGCATCGTCTTCCTTTGCGCCGGTCTGGCCTTCAAGGTTTCCGCCGTGCCCTTCCATATGTGGACGCCTGATGTCTATGAAGGGGCGCCGACACCGGTCACCGCCTTTTTCGCCGTGGCGCCCAAGGTGGCGGCCCTGGCGCTGTTCATGCGGGCCCTGGTGGTGCCGTTCCTGGCCGTCAGCGCCGATTGGCAGCAAATCATCATCGTCATTTCGGTGGCCTCCATGCTGCTAGGCGCCTTTGCCGCCATTTGGCAGACCAACATCAAGCGGCTGATGGCCTATTCTTCCATCGGTCATGTGGGTTATGCCCTGATCGGCCTGGCGGCAGGCAGCGCCGAGGGCGTGCGTGGGGTGCTGATTTATCTGGCCATCTATGTGGCCATGAATGTGGGTACCTTCGCCTGCATCCTGTGCATGCGGCGTAGGACCGGCATGGTCGAAGGCATTTCGGACCTAGCGGGGCTCTCAAAGACCAATCCGCTGATGGCCCTGGCCCTGGCAATCTTCATGTTCTCCATGGCTGGCATTCCGCCGTTGGGCGGCTTTTTCGGCAAGTTCTATGTCTTCATGGCCGCCGTGAATGCGGAGCTCTATGCACTGGCGGTGATCGGCGTTCTGGCCAGCGTGGTGGGTGCGTTCTATTACCTGCGCATCGTCAAGGTGATGTATTTCGACGAGGCGGCGGAGCCGTTTGAAGGGCCCATGGCACTGGAGATGCGGGCGATCATTGGTTTGTGCGGTGTCTTTATCGTGTTCTTCGCCTTCTATACCGCACCATTTGTTGCCTCGGCTCAGATTGCAGCATCCGCTCTCGTACCGTAACGGTGTGCTGTGAGCGGTCTGCCGGAGTTTTTCCAGCCGGTATATTTGGACAGAGTCGGCTCCACCAATGATAACGTGAAACAGCGGGCCCGCGAAGGCGCGCCCGAAGGTACGTTGGTCGTGGCACGAGAACAGGTCGCAGGGCGCGGCCGTTCGGGCCGGGTTTGGACGTCCAAACCGGGCAATCTCTATATGTCTTTGCTGTTGCGACCGGAGGGCAATGCGGCGGAGGCGGCCCAGGTTTCCTTTCTGGCCGCGGTGGCCCTATCAGCGGCCATCGAGGACATAGCCCCTGGCCTATCACCGCGACACAAATGGCCGAACGATGTGCTGATCGACGGCGCCAAAGTGTCGGGCATTTTGTTGGAATCCTCGGCCCGAGCCGCCGGCACCATAGATTGGCTCGTCCTGGGCATGGGCGTGAATGTGCGCCATCACCCAGCCGACACAGGCCAGGCAGTGACTTCGTTGCTGGCACAAGGCGCCAGGGATTGTACGCCAGAAACAATGCTGGGCGCCCTGGCACCTGCGCTGTTGCACTGGCTGGAGGTGTGGCGGGCGCGGGGTTTCCGGC
Organism: uncultured Rhodospirillaceae bacterium; assembly: GCA_964344935.1. GTDB lineage: Bacteria > Pseudomonadota > Alphaproteobacteria. The sequence goes on along the minus strand of CAYFPL010000001.1, from coordinate 296,973 downwards.
CCCTACGCCAGGCCTGGCTGGCCAAAGCGGCGGGCCTGAATCGCCCGATCCAGGTGCGCCTGCCGCGGGAGACGTTCACCGGCATCTTCCGCGATTTGGACGACAATGGTAGTTTGCGCATCGAACAAGCCGACGGAACCATGCGCACCGTCACCGCCGGCGAAGTTTTCCTGCCACAAACCTAGGGATCGCCGTCATGCTGCTCGCGGTCAACGCCAACAATACGAACTTCAAGTTCACTCTGTTCGACGAGGACGAGGTGATCGGAGAATGGCGCCAGCGCACATCAACCCAGCGCACGGCGGATGAGTATGCGGTCTGGCTGTTGCAGTTATTCGACCTAAATGGATTTGACCGAACGGCGGTGACGGACACGGTGATCGCTTCCGTGGTGCCGCAGGCCCTGTTTCACCTGACGCGCATGTGCAACATCTATTTCAATTCCAAGCCTTTGGTCCTTGGTGACGAAGAAACCGATTACGGCATTCAGGTTCGCGCCACGCCCCCAGTCGGCGCCGATCGAATTTGCAACACGGTTGGGGCCGGTGTGATGTTTCCCGAACAGCCGGCGGTGATCGTGGACTTTGGCACCGCCACCACCTTCGATGTCGTCGACGAGGCCGGTGACTATCGCGGCGGCGTCATCGCGCCTGGCATTAATTTAAGCTTGGATGCCCTGCACAATTCCACCGCTCTTCTCCCCCGGATCATCGTTGCCAAGCCCGAAAACGTCATCGGCACCGACACGGTGGCCTGCATGCATTCGGGCGTTTTCTGGGGCTATGTGGGGCTGATCGAGGGCATCGTCCGCCGGGTCCGGGCCGAATTCGGCAAGCCGATGAAAGTGTTGTCCACGGGCGGCCTAGCACCGGTGTTCGAGGGGGCCACGGATGTGATAGAAGCCAACGTGCCGGATATCACCATGCGGGGATTGCGCGAGATCTACCGGCGCAGCAGGGGCGTCTAGACCTGGGACATTTATGTGACTGAGTTTGCGGAAGACGAGCTGATCTTTCTGCCCTTGGGGGGCGCGGGCGAGATTGGCATGAACATGAACCTCTACGGCTATGCCGGGCAGTGGTTGATGGTCGACCTGGGCGTGACGTTCGCGGACGGGGAAGTGCCCGGCGTCGACTTAATCACGCCCGACCCTACTTTCATCGCCGACCGCAAGGATGATTTGTCCGGCCTGATTATCACCCATGCCCACGAGGACCACTTGGGCGCCGTGGCGCATCTTTGGCCGCGACTCCGTTGCCCCGTTTGGGCCACGCCGTTCGCAGCCGCTCTGCTGCGAAATAAGTTGAGCGAGGCCGGTATTCTCGAAGAAGTGCCCCTGCACATCATCGAACCGGGGGACAATTTACAGATCGGCCCTTTTGGCATCGACTTTATTGCTCTGACCCATTCCACATTGGAGATGAACGCACTGGCACTTCGGACCGGCGCCGGTCTGGTGCTCCATACGGGCGATTGGAAACTTGATCCCGAACCCCTGGTCGGCCCGAAAAGCGACGAAGATGCCTTGCGCCGTCTGGGCGAGGAAGGTGTCATGGCCTTGATCGGGGATAGCACCAATGCGCTGACCGACGGCACATCTGGTTCCGAATCCATAGTGCGCCAACGGTTGATGGAGATTTGCGCCAACCGAAAAGGACGTATCGCGGTCACCACCTTCGCCTCCAACGTGGCCCGAATTGATACCGTGGCCAAGGTCGCCGCCGCCCATGACCGGCACTTGGTGCTGGTTGGCCGCTCGCTTTGGCGCATCGTGGCGGCGGCACGGGAATGCGGTTACCTCCAGGATATTGCCCCGCCCTTGAGCGAGGACGAAGGCGCCTATTTGCCGCCCGACAAGGTCATGTTTCTGTGCACTGGGTGTCAGGGCGAGCCGAGAGCAGCTTTGGCGCGCATCGCCGTGAACGATCACCGTCACGTGGTCTTTGAAAAGGGAGACCTGGTGATCTTTTCCTCGCGAGTCATTCCAGGCAATGAGATGGCCATTAACCGGGTGCAAAACCGGCTGTTGTGGAATGGCGTCGAAGTGATTGGCGAAGAAGAAAAGGGCATCCACGTTTCCGGCCATCCCTGTCGCGATGAACTGGCGGAGATGTACCGCCTGGTCCGCCCGCGGATCGCCGTTCCGGTACATGGGGAATACAAGCATATGCTGGCCCATGCGGAACTGGCCCGCTCCCTGCAGGTGCCGGAAGCCGTGGTGATTGAGAACGGCCAGGCCCTGCGCCTGCAGCCTGGCGGCGCGGAAGTGGTTGCGGAGGTGCAGAGCGGCCGTTGCTTCGTCGACGGCGATGTCGTCGTGCCCGCCGATGACGATGGCGTACGCACACGGCGCCGGTTGATGTTCAGCGGCGGCGGCACGGTGGTGCTGGTCGTCGATCAGGATGGCGAACTGTTGTCCGACCCTGAATTGATCCTGCAGGGGTTGGCGACGGACAATGGTGACATGGATTTGGCAGAAGAAGGTGCTGAAATTGTAGAGGATGCGGTCGCCCTATTGCCCCGATCCGCCCGCCGGGACGATGGTCGCATGGCCGAGGCGGCCCGGGTGGCCTTGCGCCGACTGATCCGCCAACGTCTCGGAAAACGTGCAGTAGTTGAGGCGCGAATCATCCGAATAGATTGATGCAAATGAACGAATAAGGGACATTTTGATGATTGGACGACTGAATCACATCGCCATCGCGGTGCCGGATCTGGCGGCTGCGGCGGCCAAGTACCGCGATACCCTGGGGGCCTCTGTCTCCGAACCCATCGACCTTCCCGACCATGGCGTGACGACCGTGTTCGTGGAGTTGGACAATTCCAAGATCGAGCTGCTTCACCCCCTGGGCGAGGACTCCACCATTGCCAAATATTTGGAACGCAGTCCCGACGGCGGCATGCATCACATCTGCTTCGAGGTCGAGGATATCATCGCCGCCCGCGACCAATTGAAGGGAGAAGGCGCACGGGTTCTTGGCGATGGGGAGCCGCGCATCGGCGCCCACGGAAAGCCGGTTTTGTTCCTGCATCCCAAGGATTTCGACGGCACGCTGATCGAAATCGAGCAAGTCTAGGAAACCCACATGACGCTGGTCAGCGGCCTGATGATCTATGCCATCATTTGGTGGATGGTGCTGTTCATGGTGCTGCCGTTCGGCGTGCGCACCGCTGACGAGGCAGGTGAAGAACTGACCGAGGGGCAGGCCGCCTCTGCGCCTGTGAGGCCAAGAATATTCAGAAAGATGCTGATCACGACATTGATATCTGCCGTGATTATGGGCGCCATCGTGGCCATCGTGGAAGCCGAATTGATCGATTTTCGCGGATATTTCAGGCCGAATTAATGATCAAGCGGGTGTGACGAATCTGCATCAGTTTCGGTTCATCTGAAACTATTTTCAGAAATTTCTTGAATTTTAAGGATTAAGAACCATTATCAACAACGTCGTTGGAGGCTCGACTCCCGACAAAACGCTCGATGGCGTTTCCTCCTATTTGGGCCGCACCTTTTTTGGTGCGGCCCCTTTTTTTCAGAACCACCGGTTAATCGGAGATTAAGGCCTTGCCCTCATGATGGCGGCATGTGCCTTCGTATCCTCATTGTCGCATCTGTCGCCTTGGTCATCAGTCTGGGCGGTGCCAGCGCGGCCAGTCTGTCGGGGCCCGTCAAGGTCTCGAAAAAAGATTGCCGCTGGTTGGTGCGCCACCGTCCGGCGGCGGACGTCGCATTCAAGCCTGGCACCGGTGTCAACGGCCGGCGGGTGAAGCCGGCGGATTTGAATCCTGAGTCACAGATCAAGGTGCCGGACATCATTGCCATACCTCTGCACGTGCCCCTGCGCAATTTGCTGAAGAAGGGCGCCAAAAGTCAGGTAGGCGCTTCCGAAGTCGGGGTCGGCAAGGTCACCGTGGATCGTCACAGCGGCGAGGTCAAATACCAGGGCAAAACCCTGGCCGGGTCCGAAGCGGACCGCATGGTCATCGCCTGCCGAAAGCTGCTACGCGGCAAATATTAGTTGATACTCTTTTCTTGCATCAGGGTTCCCGGCGTCTCCTCCGGCCGCTAGGGGTTGAGGGCGGAAGCTGAAACCGTTGCCTTATCTCACCGCTTTCCCTACATATCGCCGGGATGCGTAAATTGCTTTGAGGCCCGACCATGCGTATGTCGCAATTCTATCTGCCTGTTCTGAAGGACACGCCGGCCGAGGCGCAGATCGTCTCGCACCGATTGATGCTGCGGGCGGGGATGATCCGGCAGTCGTCGGCGGGCATCTATTCCTGGCTGCCCCTGGGCTTCCGTGTTCTGAAGAAGATCGAGCAGATCGTGCGCGAGGAACAGAATGCCACCGGCGCGCAGGAAGTGTTGATGCCGACCATACAGCCCGCCGATCTGTGGCGGGAAAGTGGCCGCTATGACGATTATGGCCAGGAGATGCTGCGCATCATCGACCGGCACGAGCGTGACATGCTGTACGGCCCCACCAATGAGGAGCAGATTACCGAGATCTTCCGCGCCTCGGTCCGCAGTTACCGTCAGTTGCCTTTGAACCTCTATCACATCCAGTGGAAGTTCCGAGACGAGGTACGGCCCCGCTTCGGTATCATGCGGGGCCGGGAGTTCCTGATGAAGGACGCCTATTCCTTTGATCTGGACGCCGAGTCCGCGCGCCATTCCTACAACAAGATGTTCGTGGCCTATATGCGTACCTATGACCGCATGGGTCTGAAGGCGATCCCCATGCAGGCGGATACCGGGCCCATCGGCGGCGATATGAGCCACGAGTTCATTATTTTGGCGGACACCGGAGAATCGGAGGTTTATTGCCATGCCGATTATCTAGATTTTGAAACCCCCGATGCCTCTGTGGACTACGATAGCGATCTGACCCCGATCATCGAGCACTGGACCTCGCGCTACGCCGCCACGGACGAAAAGCACGACCCGGCGGAGTTCGATGCCCAGGTGCCCAAGGATCGCCAGATCGCTACACGCGGCATCGAGGTGGGCCATATCTTCTTTTTCGGGGATAAGTATTCCAAGCCCATGGGGGCGACGGTGATGACCTCCGACGGCGAAGAGGTGCCGGTGGCCATGGGGTCCTACGGTGTCGGCGTCTCGCGCCTTGTCGGCGCCATAATCGAGGCCAGCCACGACGACGACGGCATCATTTGGCCTGCGTCGGTGGCGCCGTTCGACGCCGGTATCATCAATCTGAAAGCGGGTGATGAGGCCTGCGACGCCGCTGCGGCGGACGTCTACGAAAAGCTACGGAATGCTGGCTTAGATGTCTTGTTGGACGATACCGACGGCCGGGCGGGCGGCAAGTTCGCAACCATGGATTTGATCGGACTGCCTTGGCAGATCATCGTCGGACCCCGAGGTGTCAAATCAGGTGTCTTCGAAGTCAAGGAACGGCGCAGCGGCGCGCGGCAGGAGCTTTCCCTCGATGCCGCCCTCAACCTGGTCATGGGGCGCTAGACCCAACTGATGTTTGGCGCCTTGGAATGGGCCATCGCCGCGCGGTATTTGCGCGCCCGCCGGCATGAAGGTTTCATCTCGATCATCGCCTGGTTCTCGCTGGTCGGGATCGCCCTCGGCGTGGCCACGCTGATCATCGTCATGGCGGTAATGAACGGCTTTCGTACGGAACTGTTGGACCGGGTTCTGGGCCTGAACGGTCATATGGTGGTGCGCGGCCTTCAGGTGGGCATGCGGGACTATGATCCAATTGCTGCGGATTTGCGCAAGATCCCCGGCGTCAGGCAGGCCGCCCCCTTGATTGAAGGGCAGGTCATGGCCACGGCCAACGGCGGTGCCTCAGGTGCCCTGGTGCGCGGTATGCAGCCAAAAGACCTGTCCGAACGCGAGATCATCGCCGGCAATTTGCACAGCGGCCGCATGGCCGACTTCAAGGGCAAGCACAACGTGGTGATCGGCCAGCGCCTGGCCCGCAAACTTGGCCTGCAGGTGGGCGATAAGATCACTCTAGTCGCGCCCCAGGGCACCGCCACGGCGTTCGGCAATGTCCCCCGCATGAAAACCTACCGGGTCGCGGCGACGTTCCTGGTGGGGATGTACGAGTACGATTCCACGTACATCTATATGCCACTGCCGGCGGCGCAGGTGTTCTTCCGCCTAAAGGGCCTTGCCAATGGCGTAGAGCTATTTCTCGACGACCCCGAGGCGGTCTTTCAAATGCGCGGCCCCGTTCAGGCGGTGCCCGGCGTGGCACGGGTGGTGGATTGGCAGCAACGCAATAGCCATTTCTTTCAGGCCTTGCAGGTGGAACGCAACGTCATGTTCCTGATCCTGACCCTGATCATCTTGATCGCCGCCTTCAATATCGTCTCTTCCCTGATCATGCTGGTAAACGACAAGGGCCGGGCCATTGCTATATTGCGCACCATGGGCGCTAGCCGCGGCATGATCATGCGTATTTTCATGATCTCCGGTACCTCTGTTGGCGTTATTGGGACCCTGGTGGGGTTCATCCTCGGCCTGGCTTTCTGCCTGAACATCGACACCATCCGTGTGTGGCTGGAAAATCTCATGGGTACAGAACTCTGGTCGCCGGAAATTCGCTTCCTGAGCCAGATTCCAGCCGAAGTTAATAACAGCGAAGTTGTCTCGGTCGTTGTCATGGCTTTGGCGCTGTCATTCTTGGCAACGCTATATCCCGCCTGGCGGGCTGCCCGTATCGATCCCGTGGAGGCCCTGCGTTATGAGTGAATGGCCGGCCCTGCACCTCGGCGGCCTGGAGCGAACATTCCATCAGGGCGGACGCAAGGTAGAGGTTCTGCGCGGCCTGGATTTGGATGTCGCCAGGGGCGAAGCGGTGGCACTGATTGGTCCTTCTGGGTCGGGAAAATCCACACTGTTGCATGCGGCCGGTCTGCTGGAACAGCCCGATGCCGGCGAGATCGCCATAGCCGGCCAGGACTGCACCGGCATGAGCGATGGCGAAAGAACCCTTATGCGGCGGGACTTTGTCGGTTTCGTCTACCAGTTCCATCATCTGCTGCCTGAGTTCACAGCGCTGGAAAATGTCATGATGCCCATGCGACTGGCGAACGTCGCCGTCGCGGACGGTTTGGCGCGGGCCGAACAATTGTTGACAGAAGTCGGCTTGGCCGACCGTATGAGCCATGCCCCGGCGCAATTGTCAGGTGGCGAACAGCAGCGGGTGGCGATCGCCCGTGCCCTGGCGAACCGGCCGGTTCTGTTGTTGGCCGACGAGCCGACGGGAAACCTCGATCAAGCCACCGCCGAGGTGGTGTTGGAGGAGTTACTTTCTATTGTCCGAAACCAGGGGCTTGGCGTTTTGATCGCGACCCACGATGGAATGGTGGCTGAACGCATGGACCGCGTTGTGCATCTGCAGGACGGAAAAATCGCGCACTAATGCGCCGAAAAGGCCCGTAATGACCTAGATTTGCTTTTCTAGATCAGGTCGAAGAAGATCCGCAAAAAGGCAATTGCCGAGCCGAACCAGAGAATGCTCCAGACCGCTATGCCAATTTTTTCCCGGTATGTGGCGGGGCGTCGCATCAAACTCTCTTTTCATGGTCTCCGTATGGAACCATATGATCTTGCCGCGAATACGAGATCTTTTCTGTGATCGGCGTCACGAATCATCATGATTGCGGAACATTAACCAAAAATTCTAACGTCCGGTTAAGACGACGCTGCCATCCTCCCCGACCAAGGGTACTCTTGGGAGTGAAAGAGATGCGCAGAAGCCGGATCTTGATTATGGGCGTGGCAGCGATAGGCTTGATTACGGCGGCTGCGGCCCAGGCGGGAAAATCCACCGCCAGACAATACGTTGCCAGCAAACCGGTTGCCGCCGATATCTCGGTATCGGCCTGGAAAGCCGACCAGGTCTGGCCTGAAGCGGTAATTGACGATCATGAACATATTGATCTGATCCTATCCAGCGGCAGCCTCACCGAAGAGACCGTCGCGCTTTTAGCCAGAATTGCGCCGGCGGCCGGTCCGGAAGTCATCGACCCGGGTCAGGCCATCGATGCCCTGAAGCGCCTGAGCCAGGACGCGGTCGCTGTCCTTAAGGATGGCCAGTTGGACCGCAGCCATCGAATTTCCGAGTTCCAACGTCTGATGCAGCGTGATTTCGATATTCCCCTGATGGCCCGTTTTGCCCTGGGGCGCCATTGGAAGCGTGCGGATAGCGAGCAGCGCGCGGCATACGTAGAGGCTTTTTCCGCCTTTCTGCTGCATCAATACGGCAGCCAGATCGCAGGTGCAAAGGTTGCTGCATTCGATGTGCAAAGCGCTCAGCGGGCCGGCAAGCGTGATGTCATGGTGCAAAGCCGGATTGTGCAAGGCGACGGTCGTATTCTGAAACTGGTCTGGCGCATGCGCCAGCGTAACGGGCAGTTCCGGGTCATTGATGTGGTGGCCGAAGGGATCAGCCTGGCTTTGACCAAGCGCCAGGAATTTGCAGCCATCATCAAGGCTAATGGCGGCAAGGTGGCGCCGTTAATAATCCGTTTGCGCGACATTTCCGCCTAATTCCAGGCGACAAGGCCCTTATTGCTCTAAAGTATGGAGAGCATTTGACCGGAATTGAGGGCGTTCATGGGCCAGCGGGTCTATTTCGGCTGGTTCGTTGTGGGCGCCACCTTCACGGTGCTGCTGTTGGGTTTCGGGATTGCCTATTCTTTTGCCTCGTTTTTCGATGGCTTGGAGCGGGATTTCCAGGCCTCGCGGGGTGATGTTTCCCTGGTCTTTTCCATCGCCGGGTTTCTGTACTTCTCTCTGGGCGCTGTTAGCGGTCCATTGAGTGACCGCCTTGGCGCCCGTCCCGTTGTGGCCTTCGGCATATTATTGATCGCCATCGGCCTGTTGATGGCATCCTTCGCGCAATCAATTTGGCAAGTCTATCTATGCTATGGCGCAGCCGTCGGCATCGGAGTTGGATTTTCCTATGTTCCATCGGTCGGGGTTTTGCAGCGCTGGTTCGTGCGCCGCCGGGGCCTGGCCACCGGATTGGCAGTAGCGGGGATCGGCGTCGGAACCCTGGTGGCGCCGCCCGTCTGCCGTGCCTTGGTGGACGAGCTTGGCTGGCGGTTGACCTTCCAGGTGCTCGCCGTGAAGACCTTTTTCGTCGGCTTGCTGGCAGCATGGATGCTTTACCCCAATCCGTCTGCCCGCGGTCTTTACCCCGACGGCGACGCCACGTCGGCCGGAGAAGGAGCGGCGCTGTCTGGCATGTCTCTAAGGGCCGCCCTGTCTACCGGTCCGTTTTGGCTGCTGTTTGCCGCCTCCACCATTATTTCCCTAGGGTTGTTCGTGCCGTTCGTGCATTTGGTGAAGTTCTCCGTCGACCACGGACACGATCAAGGCTGGTCGATCCTCTTGATCAGCCTGATCGGCCTTGGGTCCATGTCCGGCCGTTTGATGCTCGGCGGACTGGCCGACCGCTTCGGCAGGCACCGTTCGGTCGTCGCCATGTTTCTCGGTATGGCCGGCGTGCAAGCCTGGTGGTATCTCTCCACCTCGTTCTGGGCCCTGGCTGTCTATGCGGTCTGTTTCGGCCTGTTCTATGGTGGTTACGTCGCCCTGGCGCCGGCCTTGGCCGCAGACTATTTCGGTGCCCGCAATGTGGGCGGCATCATCGGAGTGCAATATTCCGGGACCGCAGTGGGCAATCTGGTTGGGCCGGTGGCCGCCGGTTTCGCCTTTGACGCCACCCAGGCCTATGACCTGCCGATCGCCCTGGCCGCCGCGACAGGGTTCCTCGCCGTCGCCGTGATCTTGATGCTGCCTCCGCCGGGCGTTTGGCGCCAATCTAGGGCTTTCGCGCGATAATGTGAAAGATGTGCCAATGTTTTTGGCTGCCGCGCGGTGTTTCGGAATCCGTTTCCTCCTCCCGAAAATGCTCGACATGGTAGCCCAAAAGCAGGTCTTCGGCTTCTGCCCGGGTAAAATGGCTGTTGGTGGGATCGCCGGCCCATTCGTCTCGATCGCCATAAAGCTGGCCGGAGAAACGGCCCCCCGATCGCAGACTGTTGAAAATCCTCTGCCACATCACCAGGAAATCCGCCTTTGGGCACAGCGGCAGGGCGAAGGATGAGTTGACCAGATCGGCCTGGTCCCAGTCCGCCTGCTCGAAGCGGCTAATCAAAGTGTCTGGTTTGGCGCCGAATTCTTCCAGTTCCGGCCGCGCCAGCAGCGTTTCGATGGCCGAAGCCTGGGCATCAATGGCCAGAACGGACCAGCCCCGGCGAAGCATCTCCACCGTATCCCGGCCTCCGCCGCAACCCAGATCGACGGCCCTGCCCAACGCATCTTCCTGGTCAAACCGCTCCAGGGCGCCTAGCAGGGTTTCCCGCGGTGGCCGGTCCCCCGTGCGTTCATAATAGACCCGCCAGTCCTCGGCCTTGCTGCGCCGGGCCATCGGTTTAGTTTTCGACTAGATAGTCGATGGCGGCGCCAACCGCGCCCCGGCCATGGGGCACATTCAACGTACGAAGGGCGGCTTCGATGCCGCCCAGGGCGCCGAGGATCATGGGCTCGTTCAAGTCACCCATATGGCCAATACGGAAAACATCGCCCTTGAGCTGTTCCAGACCGCCGCCCATGGCCACCTGATATCGCTCCCGCGCCACGGTGCGCACCTCTTCGGCGTCAAAACCGGGCGGCACCCGGATAGAGGTGATGGAGTTGGAGCGTTGTTCCGGCACCACGGCGTTGAAAGCCATGCCGCCGTCGCTGCACCAGACCTCAACGCCCGCCCGAATGGCGCTTGCCAGGCGGTGATGGCGAGCGATGATCCCAGGCAAACCTTCCTCCGCCAGCATGTCCAGCGCCTCGCGCAGGCCATAAAGCAGGTGGATCGGCGCCGTACCGCAAAAGCGGATATACTGCGCCTCGGTCATGCGTTCGCGCCAATCCCAATAGTTGCGAGGCAGCCGCGCGCTCTGGGTCGCCTGCATGGCCTTCTCGCTACAAGCCGTGAAGCCGATACCCGGCGGGCACATCAGACCCTTTTGCGAAGCCGCCAGGGCCACATCGACGCCCCAATCATCCATCTGAAACTCGGCCGTCGCCAAAGAGGCGATGGTGTCCACCATCAACAATGCCCCGTGGCCCGCGTTGTCCAAGGCCCGGCGTATGGCGGGTACGTCGGAAATGATGCCAGAGGCGGTGTCCACGTGGATCATCAGCACCGCCTTGATGCGGCCCTCGTCATCGCCGCGCAGATGCGCTTCAACCGCTCCAGGGTCGATGCCGTGACGCCAATCGCCCGGAATATGCTCGATGACCAGTCCGAGGCTCTCGGCCATCATGCCCCATTTCATGGAGAAGTTGCCGGTCTCCGGCACCAAAAGGTGATCGCCCGGTGAAAGAGTATTGCTCAAAGCTGCTTCCCAGGCGCCGTGGCCATTGGCGGCATACATAAAGACCGGGCCCTGGGTTTGGAAAATGGGTTTCAGATCCTCGAAACAGGTTCGGGTCATTTCCACGAAATCAGGTGCCGTGAAGTCCACCGCCGGTTTGTGCATGGCGCGCAGGATGCGGTCGGGTATGTTGGTGGGGCCGGGGGTGTGAAGGAATTCCCGGCCGCGGGTTACTTGGCTCATTTGTCTTCAGCTTCCAGGTACGATGCCCGCGGGCAGACTTTCAATATGGCGGCAGATATCACCGGGGCGGGTCAGCCAGATCCGATCGCGATGATCTGTAATGTGTTTCAAGGCCCGGCGCAGATGACGCAGGCGGAACGGCTGGCCTACGATGAAGGTATGCAGCGAGATGGGAAATACGAGGGGCTGCCGGGCGGACTGCTCCAGCATTTCATCAAAATTGTCGATAATGGCATCGGCATACTGGGTTGGTGTCATCTTGTGCAGGACGATTGCCCGGTTGTCGTTCAACTCCACCGGATAGGGCATGGCCAGGATCGGCTTGGCCCGGGTCTGCATCCAGATCGGCTGGTCGTCGCAACACCAATCCATGTTGTAGCGGTATCCGGCCTCGCTCAACAGATCCAGGGTGGTTTCGCTTTGTGACAGCCAGGGCGACATCCAGCCGATGGGTGCCGTACCCTCGTGCTTGGTAATGGCCTCTGTGGCGACCTGGATCAGGGCCCGTTCCTCGTCTTCCGGCCGGCCGCCCTGTTCCTCGGAATTGGTGATGCCATGACCTAGGAACTCATCACCCCGTTGGCGCAGCCGTTCGGCCACCTGCGGCGCATGTTCGTAGATCGCGGTGTTCAATTGCGCCTGGATGGGAATATCCAGCTCGTCGAACAGGTCCATCAGGCGCCAAAAACCGACCCGGTTGCCATAGTCTCGCCAAGCGAAGACGCTTTGTTTGTTGTTCATGCCCGAGGGCGCAATGGCGCTTTCAATGCTCTTGTCCCAGGCGAACTGTTCCACATTTAGGGCGATATAGACGGCCAAGCGTTTGCCGTCGGGCCAGGAGTAATCGGGCCGCTCATCAATGGCTGAAAATTCGTATCGTCCGTGGGTTGAAAGCATTTTCGTGATCTCCCTAGATCGGCGGTCGGCGCCGATGCCATTCGGTGGCACCTTCATAGGCGGCGGCGATGCGATAAACCATGGCCTCGTCGAACGGCTTGCCCACGATCTGCATGGACAAGGGCAGGCCGTCCCCATCGAAGCCGGTGGGCAGGGCGAGGGCCGGGTTGCCGGTCAAGTTGAAGGGTGTCCGCGCCTGGCGGGGATATTTCAGGGCGATCTCTTCCGCATCGTCGATGGCAAAGGCGGGATCCATGGACGAGATCACGATGACCCCGTCAAGTCCCTGAATTGTGCGGTTGAATGCAGTGGTCAGGCGGCGGCGCAGGCGCAGGGCGTCGACATATTCGTCCCCCGTAAGGAAAGCACCGGGCAGGACCCGCTCCAGGAACGAAGCGCTGTAGTCTTCAGGCCGCTCCGCCAGCCAATGGCGGTGAATGGCATAGGCTTCCGACAGCAATATGACGCGGTTGCAAGTGGCATAGGTGGAAAGGGGCGCCACTTCGATCTCCTCCACCTGGGCGCCCAAATCCGACAGCAACTCGACGGCCGCTTCCAGCGCCGCCGCCATGGCCGGATGGGCTTCCATATCCCGCTGGTGGAAATGGCGGATGACGCCCAGTCGCAAACCCTTGACGCCTGCATCCAACTGGCCAGTGTAGTCCTCCACAGGCGCATCGGCCGAGCCGGGATCGTCCGGGTCATGGCCTGCCAGGACATTCAACATCAGGGCATTGTCGGCCACGGTGCGGGTCATGGGCCCAACGTGATCCAGGGAGAAAGAAAGCGGGATGACGCCGCGCCGGCTGACCCGGCCATAGGTCGCCTTCATGCCCACGATACCGCAGGCGGAGGCCGGGTTGCGGACGGAACCGCCGGTGTCCGTGCCGATGGCCATGGGCACAAAACCAGCCGCTACCGCCGCGCCGGAGCCCGACGAGGAGCCGCCTGGGTAACGGTCCCGGTTCCATGGGTTGCGGGCCGGCGGCCATGGCAGATCGAACGACGGTCCGCCGATGGCGAACTCATGGGTCGCCGTCTTGCCGAGCAGCACACCGCCCGCTTCGCGCAATCGCTTCGTTACCGAAGCATCCTCGGACTTGGGTGGCTGTTGCGCGAGGATTTGGCTATGGGCCGTGGTAGGCAGGCCGGCCACATCCACGATGTCCTTCAAGGCAAAGGGTACCCCATGCAGGGGGCCCAGCGGTTTGCCGTCCTTCACGGCCCCGTCTGCTTTATCAGCAGCCGCCAAGGCGCCATCGCCCAGGACCCGTAGGAAACTGTCCAAGGCACCGTCGTGGGCGGCGATGTGGTCCAGCAGACTCTGGGTATAGGCGACGGAGGACAGCTCACCGGCGCGGATGCGCGCGGCGGCCTCGGTCAGGGACAGAAAAGCAAGATCATTAGACATTGTTGTCGGCCCGGAAAACATGGCCGGGTTCGTCGGCCACATCCTCTGTTCTTTCTAGCCTTGCTGCCATGGCCCGGGCACTGGTGTAGGCCTGACGCACCAGCTCGGGCCGGGCCTCCAGAATAACCTCCAGGCCCAGGGCGTGAGCCAGGGCCTCTACCTCTTTGTTATCTAGGCTCATCAATCCATCTCCGTCACATAGCCCAGCCTTTGGTCGGCAGCTCTGTCCGCCGGGTCCCGATCGTCGGACGCACCATAACCGCCGCCGCCAGGCGTGGCGATCAATATGCGAGTGCCTTTTTCCAAGTGATGCTGGGCCCGGTTGTCGGCTTCCACGCCGTCAATCTGCACGCTGCCCACTTCGCCCATATCGCCGCCCGCTAGTCCTGGCGCCCCGAAACGGGTGCGTTCCGCCATAAAAGTCACGGCTATGGGACTGTCGGAAAGGCTCTCGATCAGCATGTCCTCACCCAAACCGCCCCGATATTGTCCGTTGCCGCCGGAATTTGGCCGCAGACGCTTGTAATGGAACAACAGGGGCGCGGATTGTTCCGCCACCTCCACCGGGGTGCAGGACAGATTGGACGGCCACGAGATGGCATTCTCGCCATCCGCGGCCGCTGTCGCCCCCATGCCGCCGTTGAAGAACAGGTTGGTGGCATAGGTCCGCCCATCGGGCCGTACGCCGGATTGGGTGCAATTCCACAATGGTGAACCTGCTGCAGCCATGACCCGCTCTGGCATCACCTCCGCCAACGCGCCAAAAGCCAGAATGGGCACGTAATGTCCCGTGCTGGCCCGCGCCCCCACCGACGCGGGTGGCAAGGGATTCAATAGGCTGTTCTCGGGGGCCTCTACCGTAATCGGGCGCAGCATGCCGGAATTGTTGGGAATATCGGGTAGCAGGGCGCATTTGATGGCGTAGGCTGACATGGCATAGGTGTAGCAGAAGGGACAGTTGATGGCCCGGGGCTGCACCGGAGATGTGCCGGTGAAATCGAAATGGATGGTATCGCCCCGCACCGTCAGCTTTAGGGCGAAGTCGAACGGCGCATCGGCCCGCAGGCCGTCGGTCTGCATGGTGTATTCATATGTGCCATCGGGCACCGATCGTATGGCTTCCCGCATGGCCGTTTCCGTGCGGCCGTTCAGTTCGTATGACAGTTCCGCCAGGTCTTCCAGGCCATATTCAGCCAGCATGGCCAGCACCCGGTTCTCGATGAGATAGTTGGCGGTGATTTGGGCATGGATATCGCCTTCGGTTTGGTCCGGCGTGCGGACCTGGGTGCGTAATAACTCGAAGAAGGTTTCGTCCATTACTCCGCGCCGGAAGATCTTCATGAGCGGGATGTGAAAACCTTCCTCAAAGATCTCCCGCGCCTCGACCGAGCGGATGCGGCCGCCGATGTCGGGCATATGCGAGGCCGTGGCGGCAAAAGCCACCAGTCGGCCGTCACGGAAAATGGGCCTGACGATGCTGCAGTCGTTCAGATGACCGGTGCCGAGCCAGGGATCATTGGTGCAAATCACATCGCCTTCTTGCAAACCATCACGTCCGAATTTCTCTAACGTATGGCGCACCGTCGCAGGCAGGGTGCCGATGAACGAGGGGATGGAGCCGCTGTTCTGCGCCAATAATTGGCCGTCCGCGTCTGTGAGCACGCAGGCGAAATCATTGGCCTCGTTGGATAGGGTGGAGAATGAGGTGCGGACGATGGCTTTGGCAGCTTCGTCCACACTGGCGATCATACGGTTCCAGATCACTTCCAGGGTGACGGCGTCCAGTTTGCTCATTTGCCGTCCTCCGGCAGATCGACGATTAGGTTGCCGGTGGCGGAGACATGAAAGCGTCCGCCCGGTCCGACAACTAATGTGGATTCCGACTCCTCCACCACGGCGGGCCCTTCGAAGCTCTTGCCGATCTTCATCATGGCACGGGCATAGACAGGTGTTTCGACGGCGCCCCCGGATTCGGGGAAATAGATCATGCGCAACCGGGGACGAGTTTCGGCTATGCCGCCGTCTGCCAGGTCGTCGGCATGGGTTTCCACTGGCGCGGTCAGGCGCACCCGGATCGCGGCGATAGAAATGGGAACGTTCGGCGGCGGCCGGGTGAAATGTGTTTGGTAGGCGGTGCCATAGGCTTCGGCAATGCTGCTCTGACTTTCCGCATCGTAGGGACCAGCCGGCAGGTCGACGACCAATTCGAAACCCTGGCCGATGTTGCGCATATCCGCCAGGCGTTGTACCCGAGGCTGTCCGCTGCCGGTGTCCGAGATGACCTGGCGTGCCTCTGCCTCTAACATTTCAAAGGCCGCCTCCAGCGAGGTCCAGTCCATATGGTCCAGTTCGGCGGCGAATGCCGTGGTGCGGTCGACCCGGGCCGGCGCGAGCAACAGGCCCAGGGCCGAGGCCACGCCGGCGTTGCGTGGGCAGACGATGCGCCGGATCCCCAACTTGCGGGCCAGATAATAGGCATGCACCGGCCCGGCGCCGCCCGTGGCCATCAAGGTATAGCTGCGCGGATCGCGGCCCTTTTCAGCGATATGGACCCGGGCGGCGGAGGCCATGTTCTCGTTCACCAGATCATGCACGCCCCAGGCCAGTTTCTCTGGATCTAGACAGGCCTGGCCGGCAAGTTCCGTCAACGCCTTTTGGCTGGCGGCCAAATCCACTTCGATGGCACCGCCGGCGAAGCCATCCGCGCCGAGATAGCCCAAGGCGAAATCGGCGTCCGTGACCGTGGGCAATGTGCCGCCCCGGCCGTAGGCTACAGGACCCGGCACCGCCCCGGCACTGTCTGGTCCCGCTTTCAAAAGACCCAGTTGGTCAAGCCGAGCGATGGAGCCGCCGCCGGCGCCGATTTCGATCAGTTCCACCGTGGAGATGCGGATCGGCAGGCCGCTGCCTTCGGCGAAGCGTTTCTCCCGCGCCGCTTCGAAACGGTAGGCGATCTCCGGCTCTTCGCCGTCAATCAGGCACAGTTTGGCGGTGGTGCCGCCCATGTCGAAAGCTAGAATATGCTCCAAACCCTCCGCCCGGCCGATATCGGCGGCGGCCAGGGCGCCCGCAGCGGGGCCTGATTCCAGCATTTGCACCGGCGAGCGGCGCACCTCGCCCACATGGGTCAGGCCACCGCTGGATAGCATCAGCAACAAGGGCGCAGTGATATCCCGGTCGCCCAAGCGTCCGCCTAAGGCATCCAGATAATCCCGCGCCAAGGGTTTGATATAGGCGTTGGCGGTGGTGGTGGAGGCGCGCTCGAACTCCCTGATTTCCGGGGCTACATCGCTGGACAGGCTGATAGAAAGGTTCGGCAACAAGCCGCCAATGTGCTCACCTGCCGCCCGTTCGTGGGCATCGTTGCGATAACTGTGCAGGAAGACGATGGCCAGTGATCCCACGTCGGCCGCCTGCAATTCTTCGGCGATGCCATCCAAGGCGACGCGGTCCAGTTCCCGATAGACGCTGCCATCGGCCAACAGCCGCTCCGGTACTTCAAAACGCAGGTCCCGTGGCACCAAGGGCGTGGGTTTCTTCGCCGCCAAGTCATAGAGGTCGTACTTCCGTTCCCGGCCGATCTCGAGGCTGTCGCGGTAGCCTTCCGTGGTCAGCAACGCGGTCCTGGCGCCCTTGTGCTCGATCAGGGCGTTGGTGAACAGGGTCGTGGCATGCACCACGCGTTCGATTTCTCCTGGCGGTATGTGTTCATCCGCCAGGACCCGGTCGACGGCTTCCAGCACTGCCGCTGCTGGATCGCCGGGGGTGGTTAGAATTTTGCGCGTCAGGCGACGGCCCTGCTCCCTGTCATAGAGCACCACATCCGTGAACGTTCCGCCGATATCGATGCCCAGGGCATATCGCGTCATGGCTGTCCCAGCAGGGCCTGTCGGAAGCGGTTCTTGTGAAAGGCGGCATCCCAGGAGAAGCGTATCTTGGGCGGGTCGTCCACATGCACCTTCAACAATACGAAGGCGCTGCCGTTGGTTTGACGCAGCATTTCGCCGGCCTCGGCCAATTGGCCTTCTTCCGTCACCGTGCGCACGGCGCCGATGCCGGCCCCTTGCGCCATGGTGGCTAGGTCGGTGCCCAGGCCCGTGTGACTGCGCTGAAAACCGGTTTCGCCGTAATGTTCGTTATCCACGCAGACGATGCCCAGGTTGGCTGGATTGGCCACGGCCACGGTCGCCAGGGTGCCCACGTTCATGAGCAGTTCGCCATCGCCGGTGACCACCAGCACCCGCTTGTCCGGCTGCGCCAGGGCCAGGCCCAGTCCCATGGACGTGGCTGCACCCATGGCGCCGCCAAAACCAAATACCCGCGGGTCGTCGCCCACGGCGGCCAAAACATCGCCCTTGGAGCCGGCCAGCCCGGCCACGATCAGAACGTCGTCGCCCTGGGCATCCAGCAGGGCCTTTACGGCGGCGCGGCGGTCCAGGTGCCCGGTCGCGGTCTTGCCTTCGGCGCGAGTGCCTTTATTGGGATCTGTCATGGTCTACCTCAACTGAATTTCTTGGCGCCCAACAGCTTTTGCCCCAGCAACACGGCAATAGGCATTTCGCTGTTGAAGGCCATGGTAATGGCGGCGTTGATAGTGCGATTGACCTCGCTCGCATCGTCAATGCGCAGGCAGGTCACATCGCAGGCTTCCAGGACCGGTTGGGTGGACTGCCCCATGGGCATCTGCCAGGGATTGCCCTCGCCGAAGTCACCCCGCATGGAGATCAATGTCAGGAAAGGAAAGCGGCCGGCCCGGATCAGGGACAACAGGTTGATGCAGTTGCCCACCCCGCTGCTTTGCATCAGCAAGACGCCCCTGCTGCCGCCCAGATGTGCGCCTGCCAAGAGGCCTATGCCTTCCTCTTCCGTAGTCAGGGCCACGGCATGGACATCCGGATCGGCGATGGAGCGCTGGATCAGGTAATCGTGGCCTGCGTCGGGGACGAAAGCGAATTGATCGATGCCCGCCTCGCGCAGCAGGCCATAGGCTTGTTCCTGCCAGCTATCTCCTGTGGTTTCGCTCATGATCGGCTCCAAAGTTGTTGGCTCAATATGCCGGTACCCCGCTCCACCGCTTCTGCGGCATCCAGGCAAAGATCCTCCCGAAAGCGCGGGCCGATGATCTGCACGCCCATGGGCACGCCGTCGTGCAAACCTGTCGGTACGGCGGCGGAAGGCAGGCCCAGCAAATTGACGCCATACAGCGTGCTTTGTTCGTCCAGCATCTTCTTGACACGACCCGTGCCCTGGAGGTCCTCCAATTGCGGGAAGGGTGGAACCTGGCTGACCGGGGCCAGAACCAGGGGATAATCCTCCATGAACACGCTCCAGGCCCGCAGCAGGCGGGTGCGATCCGCCAAGGCGCGCATATAGCCGTCCAGATCCCGGACGTTGGAGGCCGCCAGATAATCCTCCAACACCTGGACAATATCTT
The DNA here is from genome assembly GCA_964344935.1 of uncultured Rhodospirillaceae bacterium. Lineage (GTDB taxonomy): Bacteria > Pseudomonadota > Alphaproteobacteria. Next base: position 277,621 of record CAYFPL010000001.1, on the reverse strand, counting down.
CCGAGCCGAACTCCCGCATAGCTGCTTCCGACATGACCTTGGTGTCGGTGAACAGCAGGGTACGCCAGCATTCGGCGATTTCCGCCATCAAGGGCGGATCCACCGCTTCAACGGCATAGCCGGCGTTGGCCAACAGATCGGCGGCCCTGTCAATGGCGGCGCTGGTGGCGTCGTGACAGGGAACACCTGCCGGAGTCTTGGTCACGGCAACCTTGATGGGCGGGTCCAGGCGCGGGCCGTCCAGGGGGGCAGGCACCCACCAGGGGTCGCGGGCATCGCGTCCGGCCATGACGGAAAGGGCCAGGCGCACATCACGTACCTCGCGGGCGATGGGGCCTTGCACGGACATCAGTTGCAGGGTCGGTGGACGTTCCTCTGTCGCCGTCGGATTGTAGGACGGCACCCTGCCCAACGACGGACGGATCGTGGCTAGGCCGCAGGCATAGGCGGGATAGCGCAGGGAGCCGCCGAGGTCGTTGCCATGGGCAATATCACCGATACCGAGCGCCACTGCGGCCGCCGCGCCGCCGGAAGAGCCGCCGGGGGTAACCGCCTCGCTCCAGGGGTTCTTGGTCAGGCCGCGTAAAGGATTGTCCGTGAACCAGCGCAGGCTGAACTCCGGCGTATTGGTGCGCCCGATGATGATGGCGCCGGCCCGGCGCAGGTTCGCCACCACGGGAGAATCCTTCCCCGCCACAAGTTCCTTGAAGGCCGGAACACCGTTCGTGGTGGCCTGGCCCGCCTGATCCACATTCTCCTTGATGGTGATGGGCACACCATGCAGGGGACCAACGGCAACGCCGGTCTGCAGCACCGCATCGGCCCGTCCGGCCGTATGCCGGGCATCCTCCGACAGATCGACGGTGACTGCGTTGACCGCCTCATTACAGTCCGCCAAGCGGCCGAGGGCGGCCTCGACCGCCTCGGCGGACGTGATCTCACCCCCGCGGATCGCCGCCGCGGTATCGACGGCACTCCATTGCCAGATCGGTTGGCTCATCTTGTCTCCTCAGCTCTTGGAAAATGCCTGCAATCGTTCCTCGATATCCGGTCCCCGGCCGGGGCTTTCAGCCATTTCGAAGGCGATGCCGTCACGAAAGGTAAAGTCCTGGCCGCGATTGTAGAGCATCTTGTTGCCGCGCAGGGAATGCCAGGATGTGGCCACGATATCCTTGGCCATGGCCGCGACTACGGCTTCAAGCTCGTCGTCTGCCACGCAATCATTCGCGAGTCCCATGGCGGCGGCCTCCACGCCGGAATAGACCCGGGCCGTGTAGCTCATTTCCTTGGCCTTCAGATAGCCAACGCGCCGGGGCAGGCGCTGGCTCATGCCCCAGCGAGGCGTCATGCCCCATTTGCCATGAGTATCGGCGAACTTGGCGGTCTCGGAGGCGATCAGCAGATCGCAGCCCAGGGCCAGTTCCAGACCGCCCGTATAACAATGGCCGCGCACCTCGGCGATCACCGGCTGGGGCAGGGCCTCGATCATGTCGATGGTGTCGGCCTGGTAGGTGGGATGGGGCGGCTCTTCACCGGCCTGGATGGATTTCAGGTCGTTGCCGGCGCAGAACGAGCGTCCGGCGCCGCGCAGAACCACACAGCCCACGGCGTCGACATTGTCCCGGATGTCTTCCACATGGCCGCGCAGTTCGACGAACAGGGCCGGGTTCAAGGCGTTTAGGGCGTCCGGCCGGTTCAGTGTCAGGGTCGCGACGCCCTCATCATCGGATCGCAGTACCAATTCGCTCATTTTCAGTTCCTCCCTTCAAATCATCTACAGCGCCGTACGCACCTGCCAGAGTTCCGGAAACAGCCGGATGTCCAAAGCCTGGCGCAGATATTCAACGCCGGATGTGCCGCCCGTGCCGCGTTTGGCACCGATAATCCGCGCCACTGTCGTCAAATGCCGGAAGCGCCATTGCTGAAACCTGTCTTCCAGGTCCAGCAACTTCTCCGCCAGCTCGTATAAGTCCCAATACCGGGCCGTGTCCGAATAGACCTCGTGCCAAGCAGCGCGGACGGCGTCATGGGCCTGGTAAGGCTGGCGCCAATCACGCCGCAGCCGGTCTTGCGGTACTGTCAGGCCCCGTTTCGCCAGTAACGCCAGGGATTCATCATACACGCTGGGTGCATCCAGAACAGATTGCAGGGCGCCATGCAGGTCCGAGCGGTGGGCGAACGGGCGCAGCATATCGGCATTTTTGTTGCCCAGCATGAACTCGATGGCCCGATACTGGTGCGACTGGAAACCAGAGGACTGACCCAAGGCGTCGCGGAAGGTCATGTAGTCCGCCGGCGTCATAGTGGACAGCACATCCCACGACTGGATCAACTGGCCCTGGATGCCCGAGACCCGCGCCAGCATTTTGAAAGCAGGGCCCAGATCGTCGGCTTGGATCTGCGCCACGGCGGCCCGCAGTTCATGCAGGATCAACTTCATCCACAGTTCCGAAGATTGGTGAATGACGATGAACAGCATTTCGTCATGGCGGCCGGAGCGGGGCTCCTGGGCGTCCAGCAGGTCGTCCAGATGCAGGTAGTCGCCATAGCTCATGGCATTGGCGAAATCAGTATGGGCACCGGAAGATGACATGGCCAATGCTCCCTATCTCTTGCTCAGGTGACGGCGGCGCGCTGGTGGAATTGCGGCTGGTCCCAACGCCCGGTCGTCATCACATTCTGGATCACGCTGACCGCATCCCACACGTCAACGTGGCGCAGGTAGAGCGGTGTGAAGCCGAAGCGAAGGATGTCGGGTGCACGGAAATCACCGATCACCCCCTCGGCGATGATCGCCTGCATGATGGGATAGCCCATGCCGTGGCGCCACGAGACCTGGCTGCCGCGCCGGCCATGGTCACGGGTTGTGGCCAATACGAAACCGTGGTCACTGCAGCGTTCTTCCATTAATTGAATGAAGCAGTCCGTCAGGGACAAGGATTTTGCCCGCACTAGCTCCATATCCAAGCCGTCGAATACCTCCAACGCCGCGTCCAACGCGCTCATGGCCAGGATCGAGGGCGTGCCACAGCGCTGGCGCACGATGCCGGGGCCGGGCCGGTACGATGGCGAAAAGTCGAAGGGTGCGGCGTGGCCCTGCCAGCCAGACAGCGGCTGTTGCACCTGATCCTGTAGGCGCTTGGCGACGAACAAGTAGGCCGGCGCCCCGGGCCCCCCGTTCAGGTACTTGTAAGTGCAGCCCACGGCGAAATCCACGTCCGCGCCGTTCAGGTCCACCGACATGGCGCCGGCACTGTGGGATAGATCCCATAACATGAGGGCCCCGGCGCCGTGGGCCGCGGCAGTGACTTCGCCAAGGTCCTGTACATAGCCGGTGCGGTAGTCCACCTGAGTCAGGGAGACCAGGGCCGTATCCTGGTCGATCGCGCCAAGGACGTCATCACCTTCCACCAGGCGCAGTTCATGACCCTTGTCCATGATGCGGATCAGTCCCTCGGCCAGGTAATTGTCGGTGGGGAAGTTGCCGGCCTGGCTGACAATGACTTTGCGGCCGGGGCGTTGTTCCAGGGCCGCCGCCATCAGCTTGAACAGATTGACGGAGGTAGAGTCACCGGCCAGCACCTCGCCCGGCTCCGCCCCGATCAGCGGCGCGATATGATCGCCCACGGTATGGGGCAGGTCCATCCAGCCATGCACGTTCCACGATTTGATCAGATCGCCGCGCCATTGCTGACGCACAACCTCTTCCAATCGCGCCGGCACGTTGCGGGGCAGGGGACCAAGGGAATTTCCGTCCAGATAAATCAGGCCGTCGGGCAAGTCGAATTCCCCGCGCACATGGGCCAGGGGGTCGACCCGATCCAGAGCCGCCATGTCGTCCCGGCTATACATCCGCTCCCGCCTTTCGCCACCAACTGCCCGGTGTGACGCGTTCGCCGTAGCCCAGCTTGATATCCAGCCACAGCATCAGGCGTCGCAGGCGGGTGCCGGCCAGGCGGCGCGCCAGCCGCATGACGGGCCGGCTGAAATCCTTGTTGTAGGGACAGACCCGCATGCAGATGGCGCAGTCGCTGCGCATCTTGGCCCAGAAGTCGAAGCATTTCTCGCAATCCGCCGTCCATTTTTTCACGCCCTTGATGGCGGAGCGGTTGGGCCCGCCTTCCTTTGGCGGGCCATAGGGCAGGGCCTTGGGTGGGCAGGCGTCGGCGCAGCGCTGGCAGATGTTGCAGAATTCCGTGACACCAAATTTTTTCGGTTTGTCGTGCACCAGGGGCAGATCGGTGAAGACCTTGGAAAACCGCACCCTGGGGCCGAATTCTTCCGTAATGACCATCTGGTTGCGGCCGTATTCGCCCAGGCCCGCCTGCACCGCCATGGGGATGACCAGGGCGGTATCGTTCATGGAGCCCACGGCGCGATAACCCAGGTTTCGGATGAACTGGGAAAGCTGCGCCACCGTCACCGCCTCGCCGGAATAGCCCATGCCGACGGCGGCACCGGCCAGGGCGGAGGGGTAGGACTTGACCAGTTCGTAATCCATGCCGTGGCCCATGACGATGACGTTGTTCAGGCCATCGGGCAGATCGTTGGGTTTCTTTTCGAAGGTCTTGATGTTCGTGCGCGTGGCATAGACCCAGCGCTCGTCATAGGCCGTAACACCCACCAGATCACAGCCGAACAACCGGGCCACTCGTTTGATCTCCGCCGTCATGGCGGCGGGATCGTCCACATCCATGCGCTGTTCGGCGGGGGGATAGCGCGGTTCCTGGGGATCCTGGAAGCCTTCGCGCAGGCCGTTGGGCCGGTTGCGATCGGCATAGTCGTCCGCAACCGACCAGGCCGCGTTGCGCAGGGCGAAATCTCGTTGCGTGAAACCGTCGCCCCTGCGCGGATTGAAACTGTGGCCGTGGCCGCGGAAGAATTCCATGCTGGCGTCCGTGCGCACGCCTTCGTCCCAAAATGCACGGCAAAAGATATCGTCGCGCTGATCGAAGCGTTCGAAGTCGGGCCCGACCTCGATGCCCGCGGCACGGTCGCCTTCGCGCCGGTGATCGTCCTCCGGCGGCCGGTTGGCGGGATAATATTCCGGCGCTTGCGACATTCAGTGGGCGATCCTGTCCAGCACCGGCAGCAAATATTCCCGGAACACTTCAGGGTTTTCGGACATGGGGAAATGGCCCATGTCCTTCATGACCTCGAAAGAGGTGGCATTGATCTCTTCCGCCAGGGCCTGGCTCAATTCCGGGGTGGCGGAGGTGTCGTATTCGCCGGTGAGCAGGTGCACCGGGCATTCCGCCGTATCAATGCCGGCTGCCAGACCGTTGCGCATGTCACCGTCGGTGAAATAGTAATTGAGATCGCCCATGAAGACGCCCGGGCCGCCTTGCATGTAATGCCACAGGGTCTCCCAGGCATCGTGGCTGTTGGACTGCGGCGCGATCAGGCCCATCATCAGGGCGCCGGAGATTTCCGGGCCGTGGATGTCCGGGCGGTGGATGGAACGCAGGCCCTCGGGCTCCCCATCGATCTTGTTTTCGGCATAGAGCGCTGATTGCAGGCCGATGACGGCGCGCAATTCCTTGCCGTGGCGCAAAGCAAGATGCAATACGGCGCGGCCGCCGATGGAACAGCCCATGATCACCGGATTGTCGAGACCCAGAGCCTCCTTCACGGCCATGGTGACGGCGACATAGCCGTCCGTGGTCAATTCATAGGTTTCGTCCTGGAACCCCTGCGGCGGCGAGGATTTGCCGTGCCAGGGCAAATCGAACACCACGACGCGAAAACGGTCAGTGATGGCGGGGTCGTTCAGGATGGCCCGATACTGCCGGCCGTCGGCGCCGGCGGTGTGCAGGCAGATCAGGGGGATACCCTGTCCCGCTTCCTCGAAATAAATGCGGTGGGGCCGGCCTTGGAAGTCCATGTTGATATAACGCCCGACGATGGGTTCGATGGACGGCTGGTCCACCGACGCTGCGGCACCGTTCGGGCGCGGCCGGCTCATGGAGAACAGGAGCTCCAAGGGCATAAGGTTCTGGTAGAAGGCCACATGATCGCCGGTCAGGTTCAATTGACCAGTCCGGCGCATGGCAGAGATGGTCTGCAGCCCGGGCCGTGGCTCTGGCCCGGTCAGTTCCCGCCAGGCGTCCGCGCTGGCGGCAAGAGTGAAGGCGGTGGGGCCGTCGGGTGCCTGCTCTGAAATTGAAACGCCATCCTCGTCCAAATGCAGATAATGGCTGTCGTCGTCGCTGCGCAGTTCGATGCAGATATCCGCGAACCGGCCGCGCCAGGATATGTTGGGATGGTCCCGATTCTGTTCGACGAGTTGCTGAAACATTTCACCGCTCTCAATGCATGCCTATTATGGGCTCAATGTACCAAGATCGCTTTGCATAGAGGAAACACAAATGGACCTGTCCACCATCGAATATGAAAAGAAGGGTCACATCGCCTATGTCACCCTGAATAGGCCGGAAAAGCTGAATGCTATGAACGCGCAGTTGCATGGGGAATTGGCCCAGGCCTGGGCGGATTTCCGCGACGACCCCCAGATGCGCGTGGCGATCCTGTCGGGCAAGGGGCGATGTTTCACCGCCGGTGCCGATCTTTCAGGCGGCGCCCCGACGGAGCAATACCGCTATACCGGTGAATTCCCCGATATCACGCAGACGCAAAAGGTCTATAAACCCATCATCGCCGCCCTGCACAGCCACGTTGTGGGCTACGGCATGTGGATCGCCCTGGATGCGGATTACCGCATTGCTACCGAAGATGTCTCGTTCTGGTTGCCGGAGCCACAATGGGGCATCGCCACCATCCCCGCCGCCTGGTTCCCCAAAGCCATGCCCTGGGCCATCGCTTCCGAATTGCTGCTGTTCGCAGAACGGGTCAGCGCGCAAAGGGCCTATGACGTTGGCATGATCAACAAGATCGTCCCAGCCGATCAGCTCATGGCCGAGGCGGAGAAGATGGCGCAAAGGATCTGTGAATTGAGCCCCGTGGCGGTGCAGGGCATGAAGGAATCCATGGTTCAGGCCAACGCCCGGGACTACCAGGCCCTGGATCAAATCACCAGTTGGGTGCAGAACCGGGTGATGAATTCCGAGGATCGACGGGAAGGCGGCCGCGCCTTCGTGGAAAAACGCGAGGCAAACTGGGGTTAGTTCGCCAGATCAGCAATCTGCCGTTCGATCCACTCGTCATCGTCGGTGAGGGTGCGGAGCTCGGCGCGGGCCTCGGCCTTGGTTTGGCTGGCGCCGGCAACGATACGCTGTTCGGCGCCGTCGGCTGGCTGGCAGGAGGCTTCCAGGCGGATGCCGTTGGGGTCGAAGAAATAGATGGAATAGCACCCCGGCAGCACCTCGATGGGGCCGATGAAATCGATGCCTTCCGTTGCGAGCCGCGCCTGCAAGGCTTCGAACGGTTCTTCCAGCATGGAAAAGCTGACATGCTGCATGGCGGCCAGGGCATCCCGGTCGCCCAGCTCTTTCTCGCCCTTTGGCATCTCGAAGAAAGCCAATAGGCTGTCGCTGCCCATGTCCAGGAAATAATGGCGCAAGTTCTCGAATGGTGGGTTGCCCCGGTTTCCAGGCCCGGAGCCGAGGCCGGGGGGCACCTTCATGGCATGCACCAGTTTCATGCCCAGGACATCCACATAGAAATCGATGGTCATCTTCATATTGTCGGTATTTAGCGCCAGGTGGTGAATGCCGCGGGTCGCGGTGGCAGCGGAAGTTGTCATCGGGGCCATCCTCCTGGGTCTTGGCGCGGCGGTACGCAGAAATGCCTTCGTCTTATGGGGTGATGCTATATGTTGGGACGCTGGAAACCAACCTAACCCCACCGCAGCGAACGCCGCCAGTATGATTGCCAACCACACCGTCCGCGGGATCGCATTCATGTGCCTTGCGGTGGGCCTATTCCCTTTCCTTAACGCGTCCGTCAAGATCCTGGGCGAGGACTACGCCATACAGCAGATCCTCTGGCTGCGTTATTTGGGCCACTTCGTTCTGATGCTGGTGATATTTCTGCCCTTCCATGGCGGCAAACTGTTCAGGACACAGAACCTCGGCGCCCAGCTTGTCCGTTCCCTGCTACTCCTCGGCTCCACCACCTGTTACTTCATGGCACTGACCTATTTGCCGCTAACCACCGCCGCATCGATCAGCTTCACATCACCCTTTATTGTGACCGCCCTATCCGTCCCTCTATTGGGAGAGCGCGTGGGGCCGCGGCGGTGGACAGCTGTTGGCATCGGTTTCATAGGCGCGCTGATCATTATCCGGCCTGCTGGCGCCGGGTTCCATGGTGCCGAATTATTGGTGATCGCCTCGGCCACGTTCTATTCATTTTACCAGATCATGACGCGCCGCCTGGCTGGTCAGGACAGCCCGGCAACCACGATCATCTATACGGCCGTTTTCGGCGCCCTGCTGACGACCCTGGTGGGGCCGGCCTATTGGGTGACGCCGACAGCCGACATTCATTGGCTGTTATTCGCCGCCACGGGATTCTTTGGCGGCCTGGGCCATCTGTTCGTGGTCAAAGCCTTTCAATGGGCCGAAGTTTCCGTGGTTTCCCCGTTCGTCTATCTGCAATTGGTGGGCGCGGTGATTTTGGGGTTCTTCATCTTCGGTGAATTCCCCGATATCTGGACCTGGATCGGCAGCGCCATCATCGTCGCCTGCGGGGCCTATATCACCTATCGGGAAACGGTGATCGCGAAAGCCTGACAATGCGCGCGCTTGTGCGCTATAACCGAAAACAGCAACGATCAACGGAATGAAAGAGTTTGCGTCGTGGATATTGAATATACCGCCGAAGAGGAAGCCTTCCGCGCCGAGGTCAAGGCCTTCATCGCCGAGAACCATACCGAGGAAATCCGTGCCAGGACGGCGAAATCCCTGACCGGCTATATCAACAAAGAATCCCATGTGGAATGGCAGAAAAAGCTGCACGAGAAGGGCTGGATCGCGCCCAACTGGCCCGTGGAATATGGTGGACCCGGCTGGTCGGCGGCGCAGAAATATATCTACGAGACCGAAATGATGAAGGCCGGCTGCCTACGTCCCGTCGCCTTCGGCCTGAAGATGGTGGCCCCGGTGATCATGGAATTCGGCACCGAGGAGCAGAAGAAGAAGTTCCTGCCCGATATCCTGGAAACCAATGTGTGGTGGTGCCAAGGCTATTCGGAACCAGGCTCGGGCTCGGACCTGGCCTCGCTGCAGACCCGGGCGGTGCCGGATGGGGATGACTACATCGTCAATGGTTCGAAAATCTGGACCACCATGGCGCAGCGGGCCGACTGGATATTCTGCCTGGTGCGTACTTCGACCGAGGGCAAGCGCCAGGAGGGTATCACCTTCCTGCTGATACCCATGGATACCCCCGGTATCACGGTGGAACCCATCGTTCTGATGGACCAGACGCCGGCCCCGGACCAGGAGGTCAACCAGGTCTTTTTCCAGGACGTGCGGGTGCCACAGGCCAACCGCATCGGCAAAGAGAACGACGGCTGGACCGTGGCGAAATATCTCTTGGAATTCGAGCGCGGCAACGCCTATGCGGGTGGGCTGCAGGGCGGCCTGGCCCGGATCAAGGAGATCGCCAAACAGGAGCGGGCCGATGGCGGCCGTCTGATCGACGAACCCGCCTTCGCCGCCAAGCTGGCGCAGTTGGAGGTTTCGGTCGAAGCCATTCAGTATACGGAACTGCGGACCCTGAGCGCGCTCAACGCTGGCCAACGGGTGGGTGCGGAAAGTTCCATTCTGAAATGCCAGGGCTCGTCCATGACCCAGTTCATCAACGAACTGGCGGTGGAGGCCAACGCCTATTACGCCGCACCCTTTGATCGGGGCGTCCTGGATGCGGGCGCCAATGTGCCGCCCATTGGGCCCGACTATTCCATCGCCGCGGCAGGGCGCTATTACAATACCCGCAAGGCCACCATCTATGGCGGCTCCAACGAGGTGCAGCACGAGATTATCGCCAAGCGCATCCTGGGCATGTAGGGGACATGGCCGTCCACCATCACCCCCTGCCGAAGCGCCGCCTCGGCGCCAAGGTGCTTGCCGAATGGGGCGACATCCGCAGTCCCATTGCCTCCGACAGCATGAACAAGGCGGGGACGCTCGCCTCCGCCATCCGGCCAATCAAGGCGGGTTATCAGATGCTGGGCCAGGCCCTGACCGTGCGCGCCATGGCCGGCGATATCACGCCGCTGCTGTACGCCCTCTCGCTGGCCGGGCCGGGCGATGTGTTGGTGGTGGACGGCGCCGGCCATACCGAGAACGCTATTCTGGGCGGCAACATGGCGAACGAGGCCCTGCGCCAAGGCATGGCGGGCCTGGTGATCGACGGCGCCATTCGCGATGTGGCGGAAATCCGTGATCTGGACATTCCCTGTTTCACCCGCGCCGTGACACCGGCTGGACCAAATTTCAGCTATATCGGCGATGTAGGCGGGGCGATTTCCTGCGGCGGCATTATCGTCAACAGCTGCGATCTGGTGATCGGCGATGATGACGGCATCACCATTGTGCCCCGGCGGCGCATGAACGCCGTCCTGACCGCCTGCCGGGAGACACTGAAGGCCGAAGCGGAATGGGAACGGCGCATAGCAGCCGGCGACTCGTTCTCGGATATCCTCGACCTGCCACCCATGGAGCCCGCTGACTGACTCGACGCGAATATACCCATTCGATGAAGATTGGCTTTCTCGCTTCCCATGGTGGCAGCAACGTGCAAGCCATCATCGAAGCTTGCAAGGATGGCTCGCTACAGGCGAGCCCTGCTGTCGTTATCAGCAACAATAGGGATTCTGGCGTTCTGGCGCGCGCGGCGGCCGAAGGTTTGCCCCGGTATCATTTGAGCAGCAAAACGCACGTCTCCGCCGCCGATTTGGATGCCGCCATTTTGAAGGCCTTGGCGGATCACGAGGCCAACATCATTGTGCTGGCTGGTTATTTGAAGAAGATCGGGCCGCGGGTGCTTTCTCACTTCGCGGGCCGTATTCTAAACATTCATCCCGCTTTGCTGCCCAAATTTGGTGGCAGGGGAATGTACGGCAAAAATGTGCACGCCGCCGTACTCGCTGCCGGAGAAACAGAAACTGGCGTTTCGATCCATCTCGTCGACGCAGAATATGACACGGGTCCGGTAATCGCACAGGCGCGTGTTCCAATTGAACCGGCCGACACACCAGAGACACTGGCGGCAAGAGTTCTACGAAGGGAACACACATTCTTCGCCGAGATTTTGCAGAAGATTGTTTTGGGAGAAATCGTTCTTCCCGACTAGCTGATGGCTTTGTCGTCTTCCGCAATAACGACGGTCAGTTCCGGCCATTCCTGTTTCCAACGGTCGGCCTTTTCTTGATAGTTGCGGGCCTGGAAATTGGCGCAGTGGTTCGGGCGGACGTACAGGGTGGCCAGATCCTCCAGGCCGCGGGGGGCGTAGAGGTCCCATTCACCTTTTGAATTCAGCTGCAAACCGACCATGCAGGCCACGGCCAGGAAACGGTCGATGCCTTCGCAGGCGGAAGCAAGGGGTGGGTAGGGCTGGCCGAATTTCTTCGGATACCACAAATGCACCCGGGCCTGGTTGCGCACCTCGATATCGGCATCAAGGTCCTTGAAGGCCATGGCGGCCTTGGTAATGGCTTTGTCCTCGGCCTCCCAGGACAGATCCCCACCGTCATAGTAGAAAACGTCGTAATCCTTGATGCCGTGTTGTGGCGGCCGCCCGGTCAGGCCGTTCCAGGCGGTCTGAAACAAGGCACCGGAAACCAACCAGGCATCGGGCAGATCAATTTCCGGCAGCCGTTCCAGAACGGCCCTATTGATCGGGTTCGCAAGAACCAGATCGACGAAGTCGGCCTTGTCCATTCCCCTGCCGGTCCCGGGCTCTAGCGCATCGTGGATTTGCCCGTGGGAATAATTCGCGTGACCACGTTATTGGGCCGGTCCAGGTAGTCCGGCACCCGGGGCGCCATCTCGTTCTTCCAATAGTCCGTTTCATAGACGGCGGCGTAGAGTTCCTCCCGCTGCGCCTCGCTCTCGAAGCGGCGCAGCCAGATATAGATACTGTCGTCCTCCTCGCCCCGAAAACTGCCGCAGATCACCATACCTTTAGAGACCTGGAAGGGAATGATCTCCTCCTCCATGATCCTGACCCATTCATCCATCTTACCGGGGAGCACTTTATACTGGCGCAGTTCGTAAAATGCGGACATGTGAAAACCTCTGTCTGAGAATCGCAAGGCGGCAACACTAGCCGGTATTCAGCCTCCAGGATATCCCCGGCTCCGCCGGGGCCGGCCTAGCCGCCGCCGAAGAATTCCGCGGCGTTGCCATACAGCCATTTCTCCAGCACTGCCTGCTTCAGCGGCAGTTGTTGGTATTCCGTGATCAGTTCGTCATAGCCACAACCGAACAGGTAGCGGGAGAAACCGACCATCACTTTGTCCTGCAGCAGGCTGTTGCCGTACTGCATGAATACTTCCCACCCCGATCCGTCCTTGGCCAGATAGCGGGGCCGGTGCGCGGCGGTATCGCAGTAAAGATTGGGGTGGCGGCGCAACAGTCCCACCATATCGTTGACCCAGGGCCAGCCAGCGAGGCCGGCGACCACCTTCAATTCCGGGAAGTCGATGCAGATGTCGTCCAGGTGGCGCGGATGGCCCAATTCATAGGGCCGGTCGTTGGCATAAGTCATGGCGGTATAGATGCGCACAGGTATCTCCAACTCCACGCACTTGGCATAGAGCGGGTAATAGCGGCGGTCGCTGGCCGGCAGGCCGCTATAGAGCGAGGAGACGCGGAAGCCGTTGGCGCCGTCCTCGCGCACCAGGCGCTCAAGCTCCCTGACGGCGCGCATGCCGTCGCGAGGGTTGAGGGCGGGGAAGATCTTGAAACGGCCTGGATAGTCACGGTGGATCTGTCCGATCTCGTTATTGGGCATGTTCACCAGCAGGCCGTATTCCACGCCAGCGTTGTCCATGGCCACGACTTCGTCGGCCAGGGCGCCGTCATCCAGCGGCGGTGCCGGCGGCGCGGCCCCGAAAATGTGGCCATAATTGTCGAAGCCATAGCCCTCTGGCCGGGGGAGGGACTCGGAAGACGGGGTGCCGGGTCGGCCCCGGTTGATCTCCGCCGCCGCCATGGTTGCCGCCGTTTTCGGCATGCCGATTTCAAGGTCGATGACTTTGTTCATTTGGGTTTCCTCCCCGCGCCTCTGTTATTCTTCCGACCTGGCAATGGATTCGGGAGCCTTCGGGAATGGCCAAACTGTATTTCTATTATTCGTCCATGAATGCCGGAAAAAGCACCATCCTCCTGCAATCCAGCTACAACTATCAGGAAATGGGCATGAAGACGATGCTGTTTACGGCGGCACTGGACGACCGTTTCGGCGATCCCAGGATCAGTTCACGTATCGGCCTGGAAGCAGAGGCCAACCTGTATGGCACCGACGACGATCTCTATGCCCAAGTCAAAACACGGCATGATGACGAAGCGATTGCCTGCGTTCTGGTGGACGAGGCGCAGTTCCTGACCAAGACACAGGTGGACCAACTAACGGACGTGGCAGACCACCTCTCCATCCCTGTTATCGCCTATGGCCTGCGCACGGATTTCCAGGGGCAGTTGTTCCCGGGTTCCGAACGTCTGCTGGCCATCGCCGACGAGATGCGGGAAGTGAAGACCATATGCCGCTGCGGCAAGAAGGCGACCATGGTCCTGCGCCTGGACGAAGCCGGCAATCCGGTCAAGGACGGCGAACAGGTGGTGATCGGCGGCAACGACCGCTATGTCTCCGTTTGCCGGGCCCATTGGAAGGAAGCACTCGCCGGCTGATCAATCCTTTATCGCCTACATCGCCCGATTCCAACTCGTGTGCTAGCGTTTTGGCCAAAAGCGAACACGATCAGGAGGGATAGAATGAACAGTGACAATAAACCGCCCCAGGTCAGACGGGCAGCTGATGTGCCGATGTTCGGGCCTGGCCATGACGAAAGCCACTACATCTCTGTCCCTATCCAGCAGTACTACAGCATCGACGGTGTGGGCAACGTGGGCGTCTGTCATATGGAACCAGGCGATGAAACCGTTGTCTTCGCCATCGAGGCGCAGGACGACGGCACTGCGCCGCATCAATATGGTCCCTGCGATGAGTTCTATTTCGTTTTGGACGGTGAATTCACCGTCTGGTGGGGCACCGACGCCGAGAACCTGGACAGCCATTTCGTCCTTCACCCCGGTGATTGCACCCATTACACCACCGGCTGGAAATACAAGGTCAGAAATACCGGAGACCATCCGGCGCGGTTCTTCTATTTCCTGACCAACCCGCCGGGGATCAAACGACGGTTCGATTGAGCGATGTCGGAACTGGAGGCGCGCATCCATCAGGTGACGCGGCAAATCCCGCCCGGCCAGGTAGCGACCTATGGCCAGATCGCGCTGGTCGCCGGCGCCAATTCGGCCCGTCGGGTGGGGCGGGCCATGTCCATGCTGCCCGTGGGCTCGGACGTGCCCTGGCACCGGGTGATAAACAGTCAGGGCAAGATCAGCGCACGGCGGGATGGCGGACCTGATCCGGAACAAAAGCGTCGGCTGCGGGCCGAGGGTGTGCGCCTTGACCGGCAGGGCCGGGTCGATCTGCCCGCCGTTGCCTGGCCCGGGCCGTCCCTGCAATGGCTCGAAGCCAACGGCTACGACATTGACGACTTAATCCTGCGCAGCCAGCGCAAGGGCCGGCGCGGGGCCTGGGTGAACTGGAAGTTATGATACACCGATGCAGATACCGCCTGCGCTCAATCAGGCACGCCACAGCCGATATCGATGTATTGCACTTCATGGGAAACTGATATCAATTCGACCGGTTGTTCGTTCAACGACCCCGAATGCCCATAACGATCCATAGCGCCATAGAGGCGCATGGGATCAGACGGCCCTGCCGGCCGTACGGGGAATATGATGCGGCAAAGCGGGTCGGCGACGCCGGTATCCCGCACCACGGTCGATTGAACATACATTCCGCACGGCGTATTGGCGATATTCCAAAGCCGCTGCATGCGCGGCTTCTGCTCGTCCGGCTTGGTGACTTCGCTTATATGCGTGCCCGCCAATTCCCGACCCATTACTTCCGTATGCAGTTTGCCCACCAGGCGATAGACAGCATCGTCAGGGGACAGCAATTCCACAACCGAGAGGCCATTGATGGCTTGTCCGAGGATTTCGGGCCGGACATCTTCCAATCTGGGAACTAACTCTGTGCCGCGCCATTGCTGCCAGGCAGCAACAAAGGCCAGACAATTCGGAGCGTGTTGCAGATAATTGGCGCAATCCGCCAGTGAGATCATCAGTTACTCCAGCCGAAAACGGCGACATGCAATTCCAGAATGACGCGGCGCGATGATGCGGTCGAAGTCATATGCGAAACCGGTAATGCCTGCAAGAACAGCCGGGTTGCAATTTGGGACCTGTTATTCGATCCAAGGAACCGTCAACCGGATCTCAATAGCTTCGCCGCCGCGTCCCTCTCGAACAGGTAGAGCAGTACCCGCAATGCCGGGCCCCGCGGGCCTTCCAGGTCCGGGTCGGTCTCCAGGATCAGGCGGGCATCGTCGCGGGCGACTTCCATCAGATCTTGATGCGCCATGGGGTCGGCCAGGCGAAAGGTGGGGAAACCGCTTTGCCGGGTGCCAAGCAATTCACCGGTGCCGCGCAGGCGCAGATCTTCTTCCGCGATTCGAAAGCCGTCGTCGGTCTCGCGCATGATGGTGATGCGGGCCCGGGCCGTCTCACCCAGGGGCGTGCCATAGAGCAACAGGCAATGGCCCTTGTTGCCACCGCGGCCGACGCGGCCGCGCAACTGGTGAAGCTGCGCCAGGCCGAAGCGTTCGGCATGTTCGATGGCCATGATGGTGGCTTCCGGTACGTCCACGCCCACCTCGATCACCGTGGTGGCGACGAGAACCTGGGTGCGGCCGTCCACGAAATCGGCCATTGCGGTGTCTTTCTCCCGCGCCTTCATGCGGCCATGAACCAGGCCCACCCGGTCCCCCCCGAAAATCCGGGCCAAGGCACCGTGGCGTTCCTCAGCCGCGGCCAGGTCCAATTGCTCGTTCTCTTCGACCAATGGGCAAACCCAAAAGACCCGGGCACCGCTGTTGATGGCACGTTGCACGCCTGCCACCACCTCGTCCAGGCGGGTGAGGGGCATGGAGCGGGTATCGACCGGTTCCCGCCCCGGCGGCTTCCCGCGCAAAAGGGAAATATCCATATCGCCATAGACGGTCAGGCTCAAGGTGCGTGGGATGGGCGTTGCCGTCATCACCAATATATCCGCCGCCAGCCCCTTGTCGCCCAGGTTGAGACGCTGGTGCACGCCAAATCGGTGCTGTTCGTCGATCACCGTCAGGGCCAAGTCCTTAAACGCCACATCCTCGGTGAACAGCGCGTGAGTGCCGACCAGGATATCGATCCGGCCTTCCGCCAGGTCATCCAATATGGCCTGGCGCGGCCGCCCCTTGTTACGCCCTGTCAGGATCTGTACACGGACGGGCAGGTCACTGCACAGTTCCGTCAGCGTCTCCAAATGCTGCCGGGCGAGGATTTCGGTGGGCACCATGAGGGCGGCCTGTGCGCCGCATTCCACCGCCGCCAGCATGGCCGTCAGCGCTACCACGGTCTTGCCGCTGCCCACGTCTCCCTGCAACAGGCGCAGCATGCGCAGCGGCTTTGCCATATCAGCCTGAATTTCCCGCAGGACGTCCCGCTGCCCCTCGGTCAAGTCATAGGGCAGACTGGCGGCCAGGGCCTGGCGCAGGCGGCCGTCGCCATTGATCGCCCGGCCGGCCCGTTTGCGCGCGGCGTTGCGGATCAGCGCCAGCGCCAACTGGTTGGCCAACAATTCGTCATAGGCCAGACGGCGCCGGTTCGAATCGTCCGGCGCCAACGCCGCTTGGTTTAACGGCTCGTGGGCGGCAAAAAGCGAGTCCCGCCAGGGTTTCCAGTTCTGTTTTCCGAGCCAGGCCGCATCCTGCCATTCGGGCAGATCGGGCGCCTGGGCCAGGGCGCCCCGGATGGCCCGGTGCAAAGGCTTGGCCGTCAGGCCGGTGGTCAGTGGGTAAGTCGCCTCAACGCTCGGCAGATCGTCAATCTTATCCGGGGCAACGATATGGTCCGGATGAGGCATCTGGATCTCGGCGCCGTAGTGGCCGATCAGGCCGGAGATTACCCGTGTCTCGCCGAGTGGTAGGGTTTTTTCCAGGTAATCGGCCTTGGCGTTGAAAAAAACCAAGCTGACCGTGCCGGTCTCGTCGCTGCAAGACACCTTGTAGGGCAGGCGGCGGTTAGGCGGCGGATGATGCGCATCCACGGTCACGGTCAGGGTCGCCACGGCGCCGTCGGGGGCGTCGGCCACCGTGGGTCGGAAGCGGCGGTCGATCAGGCCCGTGGGCAGGTGCCAGCACAGATCGACCAGGTTTTTCCCAGCCAGCCGTTCGATCAATTGGCCCAGGCGCGGGCCCACGCCCTTCAGTGCCGTCACCGGTTTGAAGATGGGGAACAGGATTTCTGGCCTCATTACAATGGGTACGTTATATGCTGTGGCCGAAAGGGGAAAGGCCATGCCAGAGGATCCGGAAATCCGTCGCAAGCGCCTGCGCTATCATAGCTGGCACCGCGGCACCAAGGAATTGGACCTGGTCCTGGGTCAGTTCGCCGAACGCCATCTGGCTGCCATGTCCGATGCCGAAATGGACCTTTACGAGGCCATCATTAACGAAAGCGAACACGACATCTATGCCTGGTTGGCCGGCCGGGAAACGCCCCCCGAAGCGCATGACAATCACATCATGCGAATGATATTGGATTTCAAATTGACGCCTTAAAGCTTTGAGTTTTAAAGACAAAATACTTTCGTCCCCGAAACGATTTGAGCTGACCGGCGTACCCGAGGGGCTTGATGCCCTGTGCCTGGCGGAATTGGCGCAGGGGGCGCCGGGTTGGCTGATCCATATCGCGCGGGACGAGGGCCGCATGGCCGGCCTGGCGGAAAGTATCCAGTTTTTCTCGCCCGGCACCCATGTTCTCAAATTGCCCGCTTGGGACAGCCTGCCCTATGACCGGGTCTCGCCCAATCCGGAAATTTGCGCCGCCCGCATGAACACCCTGGCCCGCTTAGTGGCCCAGGAACCGCCCAAGGCGCCGTCGATCCTATTGACCACCGTCAACGCCACTCTGCAGCGCCTGCCGCCGCGCCACAGTATCGAGGGTGCGGTGTTTCAGGCCGGCATCGGCGCCGCGGTGGTGGTGGATGAGTTGATCGAATTCCTGATCCACAATGGCTATAGCCGTTCCGGCACGGTGATGGAGCCCGGCGAGTTCGCCACCCGCGGCGGCATCGTCGACATATTCCCCGCCGGCGTGGAAACCCCCATGAGATTGGATTTCTTCGGTGATACGCTCGAGAGCATCCGCCTGTTCGACCCCTTGACCCAGATCACCATTGGCGAAGGCAAGAGCGTGGATCTCGTGCCGGTGTCTGAAGTTCAATTGACCGAGGAGACCACGGCCCGCTTCCGCCAGGGTTATCGCGAATTGTTCGGCGCGGTGACCGATGACGATCCCCTTTATCTCTCGATCCGCGAAGGCAGGCGCCATGCGGGCATGGAGCATTGGTTGCCCTTGTTCCACGACAGCCTGGAAACCCTGTTCGACTATGTGGACGATGGCGTCATCACCCTGGACCATCAGAGCCTGGTGGTGCGCGATGGGCGTCTTGAACAGATTGAGGGTTACTATTAGGACCGCGTCGCAGCCCAGAAGAATCCTTATGATGGGGCGCCTCTGTACAAACCGGTGCCGCCCGCGGGCATGTTTCTCGATGCCAAGAGCTGGGATGAAGCCCTTAAGGACCGGCAGGGCGGTTTGTTCTCGCCGTTCTCTGCGCCCGAGGGCGAATCGGTGATTGATTTCGCCGGCCGGCAGGGGCGGAACTTCGCCGCCGAGCGGGCTCAGGCGGACGTCAACGTTTTCGATGTCCTGCGCGGCCACGTGACGGCCCAGCGCACGGCCGGCCGTCGGGTGGTCTTTGCCGCCTACAGTCTTGGATCGGCCGATCGGCTGGCTCTGTTGCTGGCCGACCATGGCATCGAAGGGGTGCAAACGGTGGATCATTGGCCCGCCGTGATGGCCTTGCCGGACGGCGTGCCGGCTTTGGTGGTTCTTGGTTTCGAGCAGGGTGTGGAAACGGCCGATTTGGCGATCATCTCGGAACAAGACATTTTGGGCGACCGGTTGGCCCGGCGGCAGCGCAGCCGGCGGGCGGAAGATTTCATCACCGAACAAAGCCAGCTTTCCCACGGTGACTTGGTGGTGCATGTGGAACACGGCATCGGCCGCTATGTGGGACTGCAGACCATCGAAGTGGGCGGGGCGCCCCACGACTGCTTGGAAATCCACTATGACGGCAATGACAAGCTGTTTTTGCCGGCGGTCAATATCGAACTGCTCTCGCGCTACGGTTCGGAAGATACCGGCGTCAATCTCGACCGCCTCGGCGGCGCCGCCTGGCAGGCCCGCAAGGCAAAGCTGAAGCAGCATATCCGCGATATGGCGGACCAGTTGATCAAGGTCGCGGCCGAACGTGTTCTGCGCAGTGCGCCTTCGGTCGATAAACCCGACGGCCTGTACGAGGAATTCTGCGCCCGCTTCCCTTATGACGAGACCGAGGATCAGTTAGGCGCCATCGAGGATCTGTTCACGGACCTGCAGAAGGGCACTCCCATGGACCGCCTAGTCTGCGGCGATGTGGGCTTTGGCAAGACCGAGGTGGCCCTGCGTGCCGCTTTCGCTACGGTGATGACGGGCGGACAGGTCGCCGTCGTGGCGCCGACGACATTGTTGAGCCGGCAGCATTACCAGACCTTCACCGAACGTTTCGCGGGCCTGCCCGTAAAAGTGCGGCAACTATCCCGTCTGGTGGGCAATGCCGAGGCCGCTGCCACGCGGGAAGGGTTGCAGGATGGCCAGGTCGATATCGTCATCGGCACTCATGCCCTATTGGGCAAGAAAATCTCCTTCCGCAACCTGACCTTGCTTGTCGTCGACGAGGAGCAGCATTTCGGCGTTGCCCACAAGGAACGATTGAAGCAATTGCGCAGCGACGTGCATGTCCTGACCCTCACCGCAACGCCCATTCCCCGTACCCTGCAAATGGCCTTTTCCGGTGTTAAGGAATTGAGTCTGATCGCCACGCCGCCGGTGGACCGTCTGGCGGTGCGCACCTTCGTCATGCCGTTCGACCCTGTGGTCACGCGGGAAGCCCTGTTGCGGGAGTTTCACCGCGGCGGGCAGAGTTTCTATGTCTGCCCGCGTATCCTCGATTTGCCTGATATTGAAAGGTTCCTCGCCGAACAGGTGCCGGAGGTGAAATTCGTCACCGCCCATGGCCGCATGCCCGCCCGGCAGTTGGAGGACGTCATGAGCGCCTTTTATGACGGCGCCTACGACGTCCTGCTTTCAACGACGATTATTGAATCCGGTTTGGACATACCCACCGCCAATACCCTGATTGTGCACCGGGCCGATCGCTTCGGACTTAGTCAGCTCTATCAGCTTCGCGGCCGGATCGGGCGTTCGAAAATTCGAGCCTACGCCTATTTCACCCTGCCACCCAAACGCCTGCCTACGGAGGCGGCCGACAAGCGTCTGAGAGTGTTGCAGTCTCTCGACACCCTGGGCGCCGGTTTCAGCCTAGCCAGCCATGATCTTGATCTTCGCGGCGCCGGCAACCTGCTGGGAGAGGAGCAGTCCGGCCATATCCGCGAGGTCGGCTTTGAACTCTACAATCAAATGCTGGAAGAGGCCCTGGCCACTGCCCGTAGCGGCGAGGCCGGCGGGCTGGACGCGGGCGAACAAGACTGGTCGCCACAGATCAATCTAGGCACTGCCGTGATGATCCCGGAGCACTATGTCGCCGATCTGGGTGTGCGCCTGGGGCTATATCGACGCTTGGCGCATCTTCAGGAAGACGGAGAGATCGATGCTTTCGCCGCCGAATTGATCGACCGGTTCGGACCTCTGCCTGAAGAGGTTGAGAACCTGTTGGCCATCGTCGCCATCAAGCGTCTGTGCCGGGCCGCCAATGTTGCCAAGATCGACGCTGGACCGGGCGGGGCCAGCGTGGTTTTCCGCAACGACAGTTTCGCCAATCCCGCCGGCCTGGTGGAATTCATCAACGACAACAAGGGCACGGCGAAGCTGCGCCCGGATCACAAGCTGGTCTATCAAAGAAGCTGGGATGAAGGGGACGACCGTTTGAAGGGTGTCGATTTCCTCGTGCGGCGACTGGCCGCCTTGGCTCAATCGGCCTCCGCCGTTTCCTGAGCTGTGTCTTGGGGCGTCTCGACGGCGGCCTTTTCCTTGTCCTGCATCGCCAGGTCAAAGACATGGGTCAGCACGGATGGATCCTGTGCCCCTGAAATGGCGTACTTGTGATCGACCACGAAGCAGGGCACCCCATTGATGCCCATGCGCCGCGCCACGCCTTCCTCGGCCATGACCAAATCACGGTCGGCATCCTTGATGAAGAGTTCGCGGACAAGGTCGCCATCCATACCGCAGGCATTCGCGACGTCGACCAAAACCTCCCGATTGCCTACGTCGGCGGCGTCAATGAAGTAACTGTGGAACAGCTTCTCCACCACCAGGTCCTGAACGCCGGCGGATTCGGACCAGCGCACGAGCCTATGGGAATCAAAAGTGTTCGGCTGATGTGGGATATCCCGAAAATTGAAAGCCAGGTCCACTTCCACGCCGGCGGCGCTGACGGATTCATAGATACGATCTGCCCGATCAGAACCGCCGAATTTCGTGCTTAGGTACTCGCGGCGGGGCAGGCCCGAAGGCGGGATGTCCGGATTTAACTGAAACGGTCGCCATCCGACCTGGAATTCATAGGCGGGACGCAAGGCCACGGCCTGTTCGAACCGCCGCTTGCCGATATAGCACCACGGGCAAACCGTATCGGAGATGATATCCACATGTATCATGGGCCTCATGATACGCATCCCCTGGCCTGACGTTAAGACCCTTGGCCGCGTTTCCTGATTTGAGTGGCTGCCTGGCTCAACCGCCCTGGAGGTCGAAACGCGCCCGTGCGATCAAGCCTTCGGCGTCGTCGTCCGCTTGCAGCATGGCACAACCGGTCCGCAAACGGATCTTCACCGGCTGCGTGATATCGGGAATGGCGAATTCAGTCATGTTGATGACGGAAGCGATGCGGTAGAGCACGGGACCGGCGGAATCCATATCTGTGTCGGGAAGGACAATGCAAAACTTGTCGCCGCCATAGCGGGCCGGCAGGTCTTCGGCCCGAACGAAACCGCCAATGGTGCCGCCGATCTGCCTCAGCAGTCGATCGCCGGCGACATAGCCGTATTGCTCGTTGAATCCAGCCATATCCGCGACGTCGAAAAAGCCCACGGTCAGGTCCTTGTCTCGGCTGCGGCATTCCTGGATCTGCTTTTGCAGATGCGCATGCAGATAGCCATGTCCGAACAAACCGGTAAGCGAATCCGTCGCGGCGTAGTGCCGGCCCTCGCGGTAGACTTCCTGCATGGTCTGGCGATAGCGCTGCTGTCGGACCAAGTGATGCAGACGTGGCACCAGCCGGCTCGGCCAGGCATCCAGCCGCAGCACTTCGGAGGCGCCCGCATCATAGATTTTGTCTTGGGCTTCGTCATCGCCGTCGCTCAAAACCAAAAGAGGCATATTGAACAGATTGGTGTGGTTGCGCAGTTGCCGGCAGAAACCCAATAAGCTGTCCTCGTCCAAACCAATGGCGACCACGGCGTCGAAAGGATCCTGTAATAGACGTTCCATACCTTCGTAAGTCTGCTCGACGACGTCAGCCGTAGCGATGGGGGCGATCCCTTCGCGTATGGCGCTGCGCCGGTCGCCGGCTTCGCTGATAATCAAGACATTGGCGTCGGTGACTTCCTCGGGCGGGGTGGCCTGGACTGGTGCTTCAAGACCATAAAGTTCGGAGGTTTCCGAACGAAGGGACAATTCGCCCTGCATGGTTACAAGCCGCGCCAGGACCTTGAGCCGGGAGAACAGTTCTGAATCCCGGAAAGCCTCAGGCAAGTACTCTACCTGCAGGTCGTCCTTGGCCGGTTCGGCGTCGGCCCCGATCACGATGGTCGGAATCGATCCATCCGGCCGCAAAGATTGCAGATCGGTGCGGAATCGTATGCTTTCCTCGCTTTGCCTTGAAGCCACAATGGCGATATCAGGATAGCGACCGGTGACGATACGCAAGGCGTCCTCGCGCGATTTCGCCGGCAGCGGCTGATAGCCTTGCTGTTCAAGTTTGCCGGCCAGATCGCCGGAATCATCGTAATCGCTGAAAAGCAGAACCCGTGCGTTCGCGTGCATAGGCATCATCTCCCATAGGTGCAGGCAAGATAGCCGTTCACGGTTAATAAGCTGTTTATGAATCCGGTGAATTGCATCCTAGGCCGGGATGCATTGGTGATTGTGTTCCGCCGGCCTTCGGGCCAAATTGATGGGAGTTTTGTAGGGATTTGGATGAGCGCGATGACGATTTCTGGCGACAATCTCGAAGGCAAGGTGGCACTTGTTACCGGTGCTTCATCGGGCCTGGGGCACCGGGCGGCGGTCACCCTGGCGGCGGCAGGTGCAAAAGTGGCGGTAACCGCACGCCGCATTGACCGGTTGGAGGCCCTGGCGGCTGAAATTGACGCTTCAGGCGGTGAGGCGGCGCCGTTCGCCCTGGATGTACGGGATATCGACGCTGTCACCCGTGTTGCCGGCGAGGCGGCGGCAGCCCTTGGGACCATCGATATCCTGGTCAATAACGCTGGCGTATCCGTGGTCAAGCGGCCCGAGGATTTCACCTTGGAAGACTATGATTATGTCCACGAGACCAACGTCAAAGGGCCGTTTTTCCTGGCCCAAGCCGTAGGCCGGGAAATGATCAAGCGTGGGACAGGCGGCAAGATCATCAACATATCCTCCATGATGGCTTTGCGGGTCACGGGCAAGCTGACCCTCTATGGCATGTCCAAGGCCGCGATCGGCCATATGACCAAGCAATTGGCTCTGGAATGGGCCCGTCATGACATCCAGGTGAATGCCATCTGCCCTGGTTATATCGAAACCGAAATGAATGTCGATCATTGGAAGACACCAGCCGGGCAGGGCATGATCGCCGCCATGCCCCGGCGACGGATTGGCACACCGGAAGTGATGGATGGCCTGTTGCTGCTGCTGGCGTCGTCGCGCTCTGATTATATGACCGGGACCATGATTCCCGTCGATGATGGCCAGGTAATGATGTAATCGCGATCGAATTCTCGTAGTTTGATTTAGGCGTCTAACTTGAGGAAATCCGCCATGCAATTGGCATCCAGGATACACGAAGCCGAAGATTTCAACGCTGTTCAGGAGCTCTATCATTCCAACGGTTGGACTGATGGCCTGCCCATTGTTCCGCCGACCGAGGAGGCGGTTCAGGCATGCCTGGATTGGGCCATGTTCCCGCCCGACCAATTGATCGGTATCGAACCGGTACGTGAACGGCCCGTGACGGCAGAGAAATTGGCCATCAACGCAGTCATGGCCGGGTGTCTGCCCATGCACTTTCCTGTCGTCATCGCCGCCACCACGGCCATGCTGCAACAGGATTTTCTGTTGCATGGGGCCACGGCGAGTACAGGGGGCTGCGCGGTTTTATTGGTCCTGAATGGACCCATAAGGCAGGAAATTTCCGCCAATCCTACCTTCAATGTCCTAGGCGCATCCGACCGGGCGACCATGGTGATCGGCCGTGCCTTGCGCCTGATCTTGATCAATGTTTTGGACGTCCGTCCCGGCGGCATCGACCGATCCACCCTCGGCCATCCAGGCAAGATCAGTTATTGCCTGGCGGAGGATGAGGAAGACAGTGAATGGCTCAGCCTGGCGGAACAGCACGATATTCCCAAGGAAGCCTCTGCCGTGACGGTGATGGCCGCCGGCGCGCCGCGCCAGATCATGAACGAATGGACCACGGAGCCGAAGGAGATCCTGGAAACTTTCGCGGCGGAAATCCGCGCCAATATGCGTCATTACTCCATCTGGCCCGGCAACTACGCCATCATCGTGCCGCAGCAGTTGCGCCGGCACCTGCAAGCGGCCGGCTGGAGCAAGCAGGATGTGGCCGAGTTCATATATGAGCGGGCCCGCATCCAACGCCGTGAATGGGCCGAGGTAGGCAAGGGCGCAGTGGTGCGGGACCGGGGCGAGACGGTATACCCGGCCATGGAAAGCCCGGATCAGTTGTTGGTGATTGCGGCCGGCGGGCCGGCGGGCGGTTTCGGCGCCGTCATTCCACCCTGGCTGGGTCACAAGAGCCACGCGGTGACGATGGCCATCGGCGCCTGCCTGGACTGCGAGCCGCCAAAAGCCTAATTTGAACCTATTGAAGGGAAGAAAACGCGATGACGTTACGGGTATTGGACCCTAGCAGCGAGACGGCGGCGGCCCTGGGCCAGCGCGCCCCGCGCCTTGAGAGCTTGGCAGGCAAGACGGTCGGCTTCATCTCCAACGGCAAGGAAGGCACGGTGGGCTTTTTCGGGCATCTGGAACGCATGATGCGCGAGGAATTGGGCGTTGCCGACGTTGCCATACGGGTAAAATCAAACTACAGCGCGCCCGCAGATGGGCCGATTGTGGGAGAGATTTCGAAGTGGGATGCTGTCGTCTCCGGCATTGGAGACTGAGGCAGCTGCTCGTCCTGCAGTTTGCATGACGCGGTGGCGGCAGAACGGCTCGGTGTCCCGGCAATTGGTGTGATGACGACGCAATTCGTCTCTGCCGCGGAACTTATGTCTCGTGTCTTAGGGATGCCCGACTATGAATTCGGTGTCATCGATCATCCCCTCTCCAGTGCTGGGGATGCCGGCCATGAAGCCATGGCGCGTTCGGCGCTCTCGCAGGCGAAAGCCCTCTTGCTGCAAAACTGATGCTCGATCACCAGCCGCTTGTGCGCAGCCAGGTGTCAATTACCTGGCCGTTCTGGTCGATCACGTAGTAGCGGTCGTAATGAGCGGCGGTGGCGCAGGCGTGGTTGGGCAGAATACGGAAACGCTGGCCGATGGCTGGGGCCTCCTGCAAGCCAGGTAGGAAGCCATGTTCCTGGTTGAGTTGGCGCACCCGCGGGGCGCCGGAAAGGGGCGTGCCGTCCTGGGCAACCGCGAGTCCGTAGGCGAATTCGCCATTCTCATCCGGGGCGCCCAGGTCCTTGGACAGCGCCATGAAGCCGGCATCAATCATGGCCCGGCCCTCGTCCTGTCGCCAGCCGATCACCGAAGTGAGGACGCTGAGAGCCAAGTCGCCCAGATCGCAGCTATGGATGGAATTCTGGAATAGATCGCCGAACACAAAGACGCCCGGCCGCATTTCCGTCACGCCGTCCAGGCTTTCCGCGTGCAGCGCCGTCGGTGTAGAGCCGACGCTGACGATCTCGCAGGACAGGCCCGCGGCGCGGATGAGCTCGGCGGCGGCGACCACAGCGGCCCGCTCATCCTCCGCCACCGCCTTGATTTCGGCGATGCTGGTGCAGTCATAGGAATGGCCGGCGTGGGTCATGACTCCAGCGAATTCACAGTTCTCCGCCTGATCCAAGATCCGGGCAATCTCCAACACCTCACCATCGTTGGGCAACAGACCGGTGCGGTGCTGGCCGCAGTCGATCTCGATCAGGAAGGCGAAGGGTCCGTTCAGGGCGGCGGCCCGTTCCGCCGCGCCCCTGGCACAATCGAGACTATCCAGGATCATGACGATGCGGGCGCCCTGACTTTGTAGCGAACCCACATCCGCTAGCTTGTCCGGCGTGATCCCGACGCCATAGAGAATGTCTGAGAATCCGGCTTCCGCGAAATAGGCGGCTTCCGCCAGGGTGGAGACGGTGATGCCGCCGAACTGGCCTTTGGTCGCTAGACGGGCCACCTCAACGGATTTGGCGGTTTTCATGTGCGGGCGCAGGTTGACGCCGAGTTCCTTGGCGCGCGCCGCCATGCGGGCCAGGTTGGCTTCCAGCTTCGCACGGTCGAGCAACAGGGCCGGGGTGCGGAGTTCATGCATGCGTATAATCCCTTCTTCCACCATTCTAGCACGCCTATTGACAGGTCCGGCCAGCCGGCTAGCTTGACGGCGAATTCAGAGGATGGGAGGCCGGCGTGGCATATATCATTAGGGACGGCGTGAAGGTGTATTTCGAGGATCACGGTTCCGGCCCAGCCGTTCTTTTAAGCCACGGCTATTCAGCCTCTTCCACCATGTGGCGGGAACAGGTCGAAGCGCTGGCTGACAATTACCGGGTGATGACCTGGGACATGCGTGGCCACGGCCAAAGCGATTACCCCGACGACCCGGACGCCTATTCGGAAGCCCACAGTGTCGCCGATGCCGCGGCCATTCTGGATGCCTGCGGCGTGGAACAGGCGGTGATCGGTGGGCTGTCCTTGGGTGGCTGCGTCTCCCTGGCGTTTCACCTGGCTCATCCGGGCCGCACGTCGGGCCTGATGCTGTTTGACACCGGCCCGGGCTTTAAGAACCCCAATGCGCGAGCCGCCTGGAACGAGACCGCCCATGCCAGGGCTGCGCGCTTTGAGGCCGAAGGCTTGGCAGCCTTGAGCAAGAATTCAGCCGCGGTTGCCATTGCCGGGCATCGGGATGCCACGGGCCTTGTTCATGCCGCCCGCGGCATGCTGGCCCAGTTTGACGACAGCCTGATCCAAAGCCTGCCCGACATCGCCGTGCCGAGCCTGGTGCTGGTGGGATCGGAAGATGTCAATTTTCATGCTGCTACCGATTACATGGCCAAGAAGATCCCAGACGCACAAAAAGTGGTGATTGAAAATGCCGGGCACGACGCCAATATGGACCAGCCGGCTGCCTTCAATGAAGCTGTAGGCAACTTTCTAGGCCGCGGCTTCCTCCAATAGCCAGTCGCGAAAGGCGATCAGCCGGGGATCGGCGGCCTTGTCGTCGGGATAGACGATCTGGAACGGATGGCCCGATCGGCGGTCGATCTTGAAGAGGCGCACCAGGCGCCCTTGCTCCAGTTCCTCCTTGAACAAGGCCTCGATGCCGATCGCGACGCCGATACCTTCGATGGCCGCCTGGATCGCCAAATTCAAGCTTTCGAAACGTAGCTCGCGGGCGCCGTTCAGGGTGGGCAGGCCTGCCGCCGTCAGCCAGCGCCGCCAATCGGTCGGCCGGGGGCCGCTGTGGATCAGGGTTTGCTGGGCAAGATCCTCTGGCTTGGCAATCCGCTCGGCCAGCCGGGGGCTGCAAACAGGGAAGGTGTCGATGGCGAGAAATTGGTGACAGCGCAATCCCGCCGGCCTGGCGTCCGCGGCCAGGACCTGGATCGCCAGGTCATAGTCGTCGCGGTTGAAATCCACCGGGTTGAGGGAAGTGGTCAGGCGCACATCCACCTCAGGGTGGCGGTCATAGAACCGCCCCCAACGGGGCAGCAGCCAACGGATGGCAAATGTGGGATAGGCACAGATGGATATAGCGCCCCGTTCCCTTTCGCCTTGCAGCCGGGCCGTGGCGGCGGCGAGGTGATCGAGCGGTGTGGTGATCTCCGCCAGGTAATCCCGGCCCTCCGCCGTCAATTCCACCCGTTTGTGGTGGCGGTGGAACAGGCGCGTGCCTAGCAGTTCCTCCAATCCCTGGATTTGCCGGCTGATGGCGCCGGGGGTCACGTTGCGGTCCTGCGCCGCATGAAGAAAACTCAAATGTTCTGCTGCGGCGCGAAAGGCCAAAAGGGCTGAAGTCGAGGGGATTGCGGCCATGAAATGAATAATTTGATTGAGCAAAAATCAATCAAACTCGAAAATCTTATCGTTTGTCAAGGATCGGCGGGTCAGTCAGATTGCGTTAAGCAATTCTTTGGCATGGGGATAAGAAATGAACAGCACGGCTTTGGCGGCGCAGATCGAGACGATGGAACTAAACGATTGGGTGGCGCCCGACTGTCAGGGGATGAATTTCTTCGACATTGATCGCAGCCTGCAGGGCCTTTTGAAGCTGTACCTGGACGACGACGTCCTGAACCACATGCAGCCCCATTATCGCAAGCTGGGCGAAATTGCCGGCGGTCGCCTGGATGAATTGTCCCGCACTGCGGACCGCCACGGCCCCATCCTCCATACCCGAAGCCCACGCGGCCTGGATGAGGACTGGATCGAGTTCCACCCCGCCTATCGGGAGATGGAACAGATCGGCTTCGGCGATTTCGGCATTCATTGCATGTCACGGACGCCGGGCGTTCTGGGCTGGTCTGGCATCGTGCCGCCGCTGGCCAAGTACGTCTTCCAGTATCTGTTCGTACAGGGCGAATTCGGCTTGATGTGCCCCATCTCCGTCACCGATACCTCTGCTCTTTTGATCGAACGCTATGCATCGGAAGAGACCAAGCAGCGGTTCCTGCCTGGTATGCATAGCCAGGACATGAGCAAGATTCTAAAAAGCGCCCAATTCATGACCGAGAAGACCGGCGGCTCAGACGTCTCCAACATCGAATTGGAGGCGCGGTTCGAAGATGGTGAATGGCGCCTGTATGGCGAGAAATGGTTCTGTTCCTGCGCCGACGGCGATGTCGCCCTGTTGCTGGCGCGGCCCGCGGGCGCGGTCAACGGTAACAACGGCCTAGGGCTCTTTGCCCTGCCCCGGCACCTGGATGACGGCAGCCGCAACAAGTACCGCATCGTGCGCCTGAAGGACAAAATGGGCACCAAGTCCATGGCCTCGGGCGAGATCATCTTCAATGGCGCCATCGCCTATCCCCTGGGCGAAGTAGGCCCAGGCGTCAACAACGGCCTGAAGCTGATGATGGATCAGGTCAACATGTCGCGTCTGTCCCATGGTGTCCGCGCCGCTGCCATGATGCGGCGCTGCCTGAACGAGGCGATGGTGGTGGCCCGCAACCGCATCGCCTTTGGCGAACGCATCATCGACAAGCCGCTGCTGCGGCGACAATTAATGAAGTTGATGGTGCCCACCGAACAGGTCCTTTCCATGGCGATGTACCTTGGCGTGCAGTTGGAGCGGGCGGATGCCGGCGATGAGCGTGCCGCCATGCTGACCCGTATCCTCACGCCATTGTTGAAGTTCCGCTCCTGCAGGGACAACATCACTGTCGCCACCGGCGCCATGGAGGTCCGTGGCGGCAACGGCCTGATCGAGGATTGGATCAACCCTAAACTGGTGCGCGATGCCCATATCGGCGTGTTGTGGGAAGGTACTTCCAACATCAATGCCCTGGACGTGACCAAGCGCGCCATCGCCAAGGTGGGCGCCCATGGGACCCTTGCGGAAGTCATGCACGACATGGTGGCGGATACGGACGGCTTGCCCGGCCAGTTCCGGGGCGAACTGGATGGCACCATCGACCGGGCCGTTGATTTTGCCGAGCAAGTCGCCATGACCGGCAATGAACCCATGGCACGCAAAGCCTCCGATGCCCTCTATCACATGGCTTCCGCCGTGCTGCTGGCCAGCGAGGGCGCCCGCCTGGGCGCCATGGGCGAGGATGCCCGTCGTTTGATCCTCTCCCGCATGGTCATGGATCATCGCCTGCGCGCCGCCGACCCGCTGGCCATAGAGGATGACAACGAGGCCGCCATCGCTGCCCTGTTGAGCGAGGACAAGGTGGATCTGGCCACGGCCCAGGCCCTGGCGGCCTAGCTGGCAGTCGATCAGGTTATCCGAAACTGCGGATACTCACGTCATTCCCGCGCAGGCGGGAATCCAGATCTGTCCTTCTGGTCACGGCTTTTGGCGCGTCCCTGGACTCCCGCCTGCGCGGGAGTGACGGCAAAACAGCGGCCTAGATCAAGCTGTCCGAATTCCGTTCAGGAGCGTATCCAGGAGCATCCGGGTGTCGTCTTCGACTGGCGGCGGATCAGCCTCCGCCAAGCGCTCGATTACCATGCCGCGCGCCGCCTCCACCAAAATGCGGGCCAACCGGCGCGGGTACGTCGTCGAGAAAGTTCCGGACGTGATTCCTCGTTTGATGACGACCTCCAGCCGATCCACATAGTCGGCGATCTGACGGTCGATGGCGCCGGCGGCGGGGTCGCCGGCACTGTCGGGATGGGCATGCATGGCCCGAAACAGGGTCTGATTGTCGTCGCAGAATTGCAGGGTGGCGCGCACATAGGCCTCGATTTCCGCCAACGGATTCTGCGCCTGGGCCATCTCTCCAATGACATATGCGGCCATCTCCGCATGACCGCCCGCCGTCGCCTCGCGGAACAGGGCGGCCTTGTTTTGGAAATAGAGATAAAGCGTCCCCTTGGAGATGCCCGCTTGCTCGGCGATCCGATCCATGGAGGCTTTCTGCAGGCCATCCCGGGCAATGACCACACGCGCCGCGCCCAGGATCTCAGCCTGACGGAACTCAGTGGCGACCTCCTTGATGGTGCGGGCTGGCTTTGGCGCGGACATAGGCTAGCCGAGGCGCTCCCGTTTCAGCCGGATGCCGGCGGCTTCCCGGTCCCAGGTATCGTCCGTCACGCCCTCGTCCCGCAAAAGGTGTTTTTGCGTCTTCATGGTTGGCGTTTTCGGCAGCGCCTCGATGGTCCGGAAATAACGCGGCACCATGAAATGGGCCATCCGAGGGGTGAGGAAATCCACCATTGCTTCCAAATCGATTTCGGCATCGGCAACCGGCTCGATGATGATCATAACCTCGTCCTCGCCATGCTCGCTGGGTATGGCGACGGCGGCAGAATCGGCGACCTGTTCGTGGGCGTTCACCTCCCGCTCCACTTCCATCGACGAGATGTTCTCGCCCCGGCGGCGGATGGCATCCTTGATCCGGTCGACGAAGAAGAAATCGCCGTCCGCATCCATGCGGAAAGCATCGCCGGTATGGAACCAGCCGTTGCGCCAGGCCCGCGCCGTTGCCGCCTCGTTCTTGTAATAACCCGAATTCATGGCCCAGGGTGCATCGGTGCGCAGGATCAATTCACCGATTTCGCCCACCGGTACCTCGCAGTCGTTGTCGTCGACGAGGCGGGCCGTCGCGCCTGCCCGCACCACGCCGCAGGTGCCCGGCTTCTCCGGATTGGCGCCGCTGATGATGGGCGTCGAGGTTTCCGTCATGTTCCAGCAGGCATAGGTTTCGATGCCGGAGCGGTCACCGATGGCCTTCACATCTGCATTGAAGGGTGCGCCCAGGATGGTCTTCAGGGTGGTGGCCTTCTCGGCCTCGGTCAGCCCCGCCTTGGAGAGGAACGTGGCGACGGAGCCCAGCATCATGCAGGTGGTCGACTGGGTGGCGTTGATATCATCCCAGAAGCGGGTGGTATCGAAGGCCTCCACCAAACCGATGGAACCGCCGTCGCACAACATCTTCATGAAGCCGGCCAGACTGGCGGCATGGAAGAAGGGCAAGTAGCACAGGCTGCGGTCCTGCGCCCCGGCGTAATAGCAAGTCGCCTCGCCCATGGAGAGGAGATGGAAATAAGAGGACAGCACACCCTTTGATGGACCCGTGGTGCCGGATGTGTAGATGATGGATTGAGTGTCCCACGGCTCGATGGTGCGGTCCGGTTCCGGCAGACCGCCGGCGTCCTGGCCATCCAGTACATCGGCATCATGGATCTTGATCCGGCCTTTTCCATCGCTGTGGCTGCCGCCGATGGTGACTAGGTGTTGCAGTTCACTCAAATCGATATCGTCCAGGCGGGGTGCCAGTTCCGCGTGGGCCACCATGACGGTTGCGCCCGAGTTGCGGATGACATGTTCCAGCAGGTTTCCCCGATAGGCCGTATTGATGGGAACGTGCACGGCACCGAGGTAATTGGCCGCCAGGAAAACGCGGATGATATCCAGTCCGTTGGGCAGCCAGGACATCACGAAACCGTCCTGCCTTACGCCCATGCCGTGCAGCGCCGCCGCCGTCTGCAGGACCATTCCGTGCAACTCGCCGTATGTGATGGATCTGCCGTCGGGGAAGGCAACGAAGATGTTGTCGGGCCGTTCGTTGGCGTGGCGGTCAAGTACATAACGGACAACGCAGTCTTCCCGCCCTGCAATACGCTGATCGCTGTGTTGCTGGTTCATTTCCCCTGTCTCCCCTTGCGCTGACTTGTCTGTCAAACATTCTGCACGCTGATACGATAGTCATACTGACTATCAAGTCAATATATTGACTGGAAAGTCAGTCAGGATATGATGTGGCCTCTCAAATGGGGGGAGGATCAGTATGTTTCCCATCGACAAGCGGGTTGTTCTTAACCTTTGGTACCCGGCTGCGGACGTTGTGCCGCCGTTATGTGCGGCCCTGGACGATGTGCCGCTGGAACTTTGGAACCGGCACGATGATCTCTACAAATTGGCCGATGCGATCGAGCCCACCCTTGTCCATCACGGTGCCCGCAAATGGGATTTCATCTGGTCCATGGAGCGGCATTTCTCCGAGCCCTACGGCCCTTTGCCCAAGGCCCGGCAAAGCTTCATGGCCGGTATCCCGGATATGTTCCTACCGGAAGGCGCCGGCCCGCATCGGTCTGCCGGAGACGCTGGCAGTTCGGCAGTTTTGGCGGAACAGGCGCATTTGAATGTCACCGCTAACCAGGACGAGGCCTTGGCACGACCGTTTCAATACGAAGCCGGCGATGAGTTGCCGGAAGACTATCGCCAATGGCTCGAGAAACTGTTCTTCGCTCACGGCGAATGCATGATTCCATACTTCGGCGAAGAGGCCAAAGGCATCAAGAGTATGTTCCAGGAGGTGGATGCCTCAATGATGGAACAGGCCCCGGATGCTACCTCGCGGCTACGCTTTTCCAATTTCACCAACGAGGAATACAAACACACCTTCCAGTTCTACGAGCTCTACAGCGCCTATTCGCCGCAACTGCCATTCAAGATCTATGAACACGAGACCCAAGTGTTTCGCGCCTATATGGACTTCAAGACGGACGGCAGTTGGATCGACTATGCCATCTTCAACATGATGGCCGATCGCCTGGGCACCTATCAGGCCTTTGAGTGGGTGCAATCGTCCTATGCGCCCCTGGCCCGGGTCGCCCTGAAGGTGGTGAAGGACGAACGGGGCCACGGCAACATGGGCTATCTCAATGTCCGCGATTTCATCGAGGCACGGGGAGAGGCTGGCCGGGCGCATGTGCAAAAGCGCATCGACGAACATTTCTATCCCTTCCACATGGCCGCCTTCGGCGGGGACAAATCCCGCAACAACGAGATGTGGCGAAAATGGGGACTGAAACAGCACACCAATGGGCAGTTGCGGGCCGCCTACCACGGGGAAATGACCTTGGTCCTGGATAGCCTGGACCTGGTGACGCCGGATATGGCCATGGCCACCGAACTTGGCCTCGAAGCGGCCGCGAAGCTACGGGCCGCGGCGCAATAGGTCCAGGGGTACACCGACTATGAACCCGGATTTAAAGGGCAAGGTGCTCAAACACCTCAGTACAAAGGCCTATGGCAACAAGATGGACGAGATCGCGGCCATTCTTGACAGTCCGACGGCGGCAGAGACGGCAAGTGTCACCCTATTCTTTGGCGTCACCGCCACGCGGGATATGGAGATCGTTGAGGCGCTGGAGATGGACATGCAGCGCACCTTGATGGCCGGTCACGACATATCTTGGTCCCGGCCGTTCGTTCGTGACGAGGACGTTGATATCACCGTGCGGGTCAGCGATGTCTTCGATCGGGGCAGCAATCGCCTTTGTGTCGTAGAAACGTTGTTCGCAACGCCCGCAGGCGAAGAGATCCAGCAGCAGCGCAGTACGTTCGTCCTTTTGGGAGGGGCTGCGGCATGAGCAGTTTCACGAAGCCACTACCCATCATGGGCCGGGAACAGTTTGTGCGTTTCGCCGGCGCTGTCGGCGACTTCAATCCAGTGCACTATGACCAGGAATTCGCCCGGTCCGTGGGCATGGCCGACGTCATCAGCCAGGGGCCATTGACCTTTGCCCTAGCCCTGGATGCGACGGTTGGCGAGATTGGCCTGGAAAGCATCAGCGGCTTCTCCGCCAGGGTCACTGCACCCGTAGTGCCCGATACTGAATTGACGGTGTCGTTGGATGGCGAAGACGTAAGTGTTGTAAGCGAAAAGGGTCAATGCCTCGTCGGGACTCTGACCCGGCGTTAGCGGTCTGCTGGATTTCGCGGCATGGAGACCTCCAACCGGCGCGCCCATGTCCTGATGCTGGTGGCCACTGTGTTGGTGGCCACATCCTTCCCTGTCGGCGCGGCCATTACCCATGGCCTCGATTCGGTGGTTTTGACATTGCTGCGTTTCGCCCTGGCCGCAGTGCTGTTCGCGCCCATCGTCGTTTGGCGTTATGGCCTGCCAATGCCAGGGTGGCGGGACTTGGCGCGGTACAGCGCGATCAGCGCCTTTCTGGTGGGTTTCTTCTGGGGCATGTTCGAGGCCCTGCGCTTCACCTCGGCGCTGAACACCGGCACCATCTTCACCCTGACGCCGGCGATTGCGGCGGCGGTTTCCTTTGTGATCTTGCGCGAACGGCTAGGAGCAGCGGCGCGGCTAGCCCTGCCGGTAGGGATGGTGGGTGCGGTCTGGGTCATTTTCCGGGGCGATTGGCAGGCCTTGTTAGCCCTGGAATTGGGCAAAGGCGATGTCATATTCTTCGCCGCCACCGTTTCCATGGGCGTCTATATGCCCCTGGTCAAATTCCTGCACCGGGGCGAGCCCATGGCGCGGATGACCTTCTGGACCCTTGTCACCGGCTCTGGTTGGTTGTTGCTGTTGTCCTTGAGCCGGCTGGGCTCGGTCGTCTGGACAGATGTGCCTCTGCCAACCTATGGCGGCATCGCCTACCTGGCGGTCTTTACCACTTTGATCACATTTTTCATCTTCCAGGCCAGCACGGCGGTCATTGGGCCCACCAAGGTTCTCTCATATACCTATCTGAACCCCGCTTTTGTGCTGTTGATCGGCCTCGGCTTCGGCGAGGCTCTGCCGCCGCTGGCGACCTATCCAGGCCTGCTATTGATCGTCGGAGCCACCTTCATTCTGCAGCGGGATCATTGAAGCTGGGCCATGAAGCCCGCGCCATCGGCGAAGACGGTGCCTTCGGCGACCTTGCCGTCCCGGATCTTGAAGAACGCGGCCGCCGGCCGGCTGATGCGATTGCCAGTGGCGGGCAGACCATTGAATTCGCCCGTGTGTTTGCCGGTGAAGGTGTACTTTACGGCTACCGTATCTTCGTCGGCGACGATCTCCTCTATGGTGAAACGAGCCTCGTCAAAGGCGGCATGGCGGGCTTTCAGATCCGCTATATGTTCCGCCAGCGAACCCATGCTGGCCACGCCGTGGCCGTGGCGGACATAGTCGGTATGGAAAGTCTCGTCGATCACCGACATATCCGCTTTGTTAAAGCCGTCCTCCATGATGTGGCGAACAAGTTCCTTGTTGGCTTCCGCTGACATGGCATTCCTTTCTTTGATTTAATGAAACCGGCGGTCCGTCAGACCAGGCCGAGATCCTTGTCCAGGCCCAGTTCCACACGGCCCTTGAGTTCCGCCACGCCGTCGAAATCGGCAATGGCGTGATGGCTGGCCGTGTTGATATCCCGGTGCAGGCGTTGCAGGGGATGGTCGTCGTAAATGGCATGGGCGCCGGCGGCGGCGAAGATCCGTTCGGTCGCCCGGCGGCAGAGCTCGACCGCATAGGCCGCGTTCCACCGGATCTGTACCCGGTCCTTTAAATCGACGGGCGGCTCGTTTGCGGCCAGGGCCCCATCCAGCAGGACGCAATTCGCCTCGACCAGGCGCCGGGCCGAGGCCAACTCGCCGCCCGCTTCGGCCACGCGCATCTGCATGCCGACCTTTTCCGCCTTCTTCGCGCCGGCGTAGATTTCCCGCCGGACCTTGGTGACGTCTGTGAATTGCGCTAACCCCGCTTCCGCCATGCCTAGTACGGATCCCGCCAGCATGGA
Source organism: uncultured Rhodospirillaceae bacterium (assembly GCA_964344935.1). Taxonomy (GTDB): domain Bacteria; phylum Pseudomonadota; class Alphaproteobacteria. The sequence goes on along the minus strand of CAYFPL010000001.1, from coordinate 240,627 downwards.
AGCGAGGCCTCCCATTACCGGTAGGCGATACAACGGTTCGACATCGCCCTCGAACGTGCCCATGAACAGCGGCACCGTCGGCATGGCACGATGGGCTGGTACGAAAACGTCCTCTGCCACTAAATCCTTGGAACCCGAACCGCGCATGCCCAGGGTGAACCAGGTATCGTCCACTTGAATATCAGCTGTCGGCACCACGACATGCAGAGGCGGCAGGCGGCCTCCCGCATCATCCTTCTCGCCCAGGGCACCAAGCAGCAGCCAGGGGCCGTGGTCGACGCCGCTGCCGAACTGCCAGCGGCCGTTCAACCGCCAGCCATCGCCGTCCCTGGAGACGCTGCCCTGGGGTGCCAGGGTGCCGGGGATCAAAACGTCCGGGTCATCGCCGAAAACCTCGTCCCGGCAAGCATCGGAAAATCGGGCCACGACAAAGGTATGGGCGCCACAGACCATATGCACCCAACTGGCCGCTGAACAGGCTGTCGCCGTGATGATGCAGGTCTGGATCATGGCGCTGGGGGCCATCTCGTGACCGCCATAGCGTTTTGGCGTCAAAAGCCGTGCCAGACCAGCCCGGTGCATGGCTTCTATGGCGCTATCGTCCACCCGGCGTTGCAAATCGCTATTGTGGGTGACCGCCGCAAGCTGCGGCAGAATGGCTTCGGTTTCTTTGATGGGATCGTAGCTGGGCAACGTCAAAAACCTTCCACCCGGTCTAGGGTAAAGGGCGCCAGCATCTCGGGCACCGTCCCACTATCGATCAGGTCCGCCATCAGGCCGCCGATGGCCGGGGCCAGGGTGATGCCGCTGTGCGTGGCGATGACATAGAGGCCCTGAGCACCGGGCAGGGGACCGGCCAGGCTGTGGCCGTCCTTGGGATAGGGCCTGACGCCAACCGTCATTTCACATTCGTCAAGGCAGTCCCGGCCGGCGAATTCCGGCAGCAGATCCTTGGTCCGGTCCAGCAGTATGCCGGCGACGTTGTGCAGATGTTCCGGTGCGGATTCCGCATCGACCATGCCGTCGGTATCGTCGGCACCGATTTTCAGGCCGCCATTAAAGTCCGGCAGCATATGAATTTCTGTACCGGTGGAGAGATAGGTCACATGGCGGATCAAGCGCCGGGGCGCCGTGGCGGGCGTTCGTACCAAGAGGCCCGGGACACGGTGCATGGGAAAGCGGGCCGCGAACCCATCATAGCCCGTGAGCGCACTCAGCACCTCCGGCGTGCCGGGTCCGGCCGCCACCACGACGTGCTCGGTCGATAATTTGCCTTGTGCGGTTTCCAGCCCGCTTACCTGTCCGTCGTCCTCTGCCTGCAACGACAGTGCGGCGCAATTCTCGAACACGCTGCCGCCCTGGTTCCGGATTTGTTGCGCCATAAAGTTCACGAAATGCGGCGCGTTGAGGCAATTGTCCGCCATGGCGAACAGCGCCTCGGCATCGTTAGGCAGGTTCAGGTGCGGCTCCATGATGCGCAGGTCGCCTGTTCCGATCCAGGTGGCCGGATAGCCGAAGTCCGATAACGCCCGGGCTTGCTCTTTCGCCGCGGCATGGGCGGCGCTGTCAGAGCTGCGTACCACGTTCAACGAGCCGCAGGGGTTGAGGCCCATAGCCTCTTCGCCGAACTCCACCGCCATTTCGCAATAGGCGGCAAGGCCGCGGGCATTGAGGCGATGGTAACTTTCATTGGCGGTTTTCGAGGTGCCGTTGATCCAGGCAAAGCTCTTGCTCGAGGTGCCGCCGGCCAAGGTTTCCTTTTCCACCAGGGCAACCTTCATGCCCTTGCGGCAAATGAAATAAGCGGCGGTTGTCCCGACGATGCCACCGCCGATGACCACCGCGTCAAAGTTATTTTCGCTCATGCCGCCGCATCCTCCTGAAGCAAATGTAGCAGGCCATGCTAGCATGGCGCCATGCCCACCGCGCTGCATGAAGAACGTCTGACCATCGTCGTCGAAACCCTGAAAAGGCGCGGCGCGGAAAGGGTCTTGGATTTGGGCTGCGGCGACGGCCCACTGCTGGTGGCGCTGGCCAAGGACGGCTATTTTTCCCAACTTACGGGTTTGGACACATCCCACAAGGCGTTGACCGCTTGTTCCCACGCTTTGAACAAAGCGGGAGTTGGCCTGGATGATCGTATCACATTGTTGAACGCGTCCTTCACCGAATCCGAACCTAGGCTGTGTGGCTACGATGCAGCTGTGTTGTTGGAGACCATCGAGCATATTCCCCCTGACCGATTGTCCAAGGTGGAACGTGCCGTCTTCGACGGTTTTCGCCCGAGATTGGTGTTGATCACCACGCCGAACAGCGAATGCAACGAACTATTGGGCGTGCCATCTCATCGCCGCCGTCATCCTGGCCACAAATTCGAATGGGACCGGGCAAAGTTCGAAAGCTGGGCCGGGGGCGTCGCCCAGCGCAACGGCTATGAAGTGGAATTTGACGGTATCGGTTGGTCGCATCCCACGTTAGGCGCAGCCAGCCAAATGGCGCTCTTCACCCGCGACGGAGCTTGACGAACCGGTTACGGGCACAGCAAGCTTTTTGTAACCAAATTGGGAGGCAGACCATGGAACTGAACGACGTCATGCGGACAACCTTCTCGGCTCGGGATTATACCGGCGAGGAGGTGCCCGACGATGTGATCTACGATTTGATCGAAAATGCACGCTTTGCCCCTTCGGGCGGCAACCGACAGGGTAACCGGGTCATCATCGTGAGGGATGCGGCGACCCGCGAAGCACTGTCCAAACTGGCAGAGCCGGCAGCCAAGCGCTATGTGGCTCAGATCAAGGCCGGGGAAAGTCCCTGGAATGCGGTTACACCGACCGTCGTCACGCCGGAGGAGATCGAAGCCACGCCGCCGGCACCGCCCCTGGTCAACTCCTTCAAGGATGCCTCGGTCGTCCTGGTATTTTTGGTCGACTTGAAGGTGGTCGCCTCCATGGATCAGGACCTTGACCGGGTCGGCATGATTTCCGGCGCTTCCATCTATCCCTTCGTCTGGAATGTGCTGTTGGGCGCACGGCAGGCCGGATATGGCGGCACCATCACCACACTTGCCGTCGCCCAGGAGCCCGGCGTCCAGGCGCTGTTGAACATACCAGCGGAATTCGCGGTCGCCGCCGTGGTACCCATGGGCAAGCCGGTGAAACAACTGACCAAGCTGCGCCGCAAACCGGTGGAGGAGATTGTCACCCACGAACGCTTCGACGGCCCGGCAATGAGCAAAAAGGGCTAGAAGAGGGCATGGCGAACCCGGATATCCGTCTCAGCAACGTCCATGAATATGTGGGCCAGGAAATCGGTCTCACCGATTGGATCGATATCGATCAGATGCAGGTCAATATTTTCGGCGAGGTCACCCGCTGGCCAACCTGGATGCATAACGACCGGGACCGGGCAGCCCGGGAAAGCCCCTATGGCGGCACCATCATCCACGGCTTTTTTCTGCTCAGTCTGATCACCTATTTCGTTCGCGTCGGCGGCGTTGATCCCGACGACGGTCTGCATTCCCTGAACTACGGTATGAACAAGGCCCGCGTCCTGCAGCCCGTCGTCATAGGTGACGGTATCAAGGTGCGCGACCGCATCGGCCTGATGGAGGTGCAGGACAAAGGCGAAGGCAAGCGCCTGATCACCACCACACATCATATCGAAGTCGATGGCCTAGACGGCCCCGCAGCCTATGTCGAGTATCTAAATCTGTGGTTCCCGAAGCCGGCGGCCTAGGTCTGCCCTATTGCCACCGGCCCCCATCCCCCGCAAACTGAGCACAATCGGCAATAAGAACAGACAGAGAGGGACTGTCGCCATGCCAGCTTCACCGGAATTGCAACGCCAGATGTTGCGGCAGATGCAGACCATCCGACGGTTCGAAGAGCGCGCCTCGGACGACTATCAGAACGGTGATATCTATGGCGTCGTGCACTGTTATATCGGCGAGGAGGCCGTGGCGGTGGGGGTTTGTGCGGCGCTCAACCCGGATGACCAGATCATCTCTAATCACCGCGGGCACGGCCATTGCATCGCCAAGGGTGCCGATCTCAACCGCATGATGGCCGAGCTGTATGGCCGGGTGGACGGCTATTGCAAGGGCAAAGGCGGCAGCATGCATATCGCCGATTTCGAGATCGGCATGCTGGGGGCCAATGGCATCGTCGGTGGTGGCCTGTCGATCATTACCGGCGCAGGGTTGGCGGCGCAGATGGAAGGCAATGGCATCGTCGCGGCGGGCTTCTTCGGCGATGGTGCCTCCAACGCCGGTTCCTTTCATGAATCCCTCAATATCGCGGCGAGTTGGAAGCTGCCCGTCCTTTATGTCTGCGAGCATAACGCCTGGGCAGCCAACACATCCGCCAAGATCACCCACGCTGCGGACAATATGTCGGACAGGGCCGCCGGCTACGGCATCCCTAGCGCCGTGGTGGACGGCAATGATGTCGTCGCGGTTTATGAAGCGGCGGTGGAAGCGGTGGCGCGGGCCCGGGCCGGTGATGGGCCCACCCTGCTGGAATGCAAGACCTATCGCCATCGCGCCCATACCGAACGGCCCGGCGCGGTCGATCCCCGCCCGGAAGAGGAAATCAAGGCCTGGATGGCGCGCGATCCCATACCGTTGCTGGTGGAGCAACTGAAACAGCAACAGGGTCAGTTCAGTGACGCGGAGTTCGAGGCCATGGATGGCGAGATCATGGCCGAGATCGAGGCTGCCGTCGGCTTCGCCAAGGCCAGCCCGTTCCCGGCGCCGGAAGCGGCGTTGGAAGATGTCTTTGCGGATTGAGGAGGGGCGGATATGAGCATGAGGGAAATTTCATACGCCCGCGCCGGCATGGAAGCCCTGGCGGAGGAGATGCGCCTTGATCCCAAGACCATACATCTGGCCACCGATGCGCCGCCCTCGCTGGTTCAGGAGTTCGGCGCCGACCGTATCCGGGCCACGCCCATTGCCGAGAACGCTTTTTCCGGCATCGCCATCGGCGCCGCGGGATCGGGGCTGCGGCCCATCGTGAACTGGTCCATGGTGACGTTCTGCTTTGTGGCCATGGATCAGATCGTCAATCAGGCATCCAAGATCCATTACATGTTCGGTGGTCAGCAGACCTTTCCCATAACATTCCGTTCATCGGTGGGTGGTGGCACATCGCTGGCGGCGCAGCATTCGCAAAGCCCCTATTCCATGTTCATGAACCTGGCCGGGCTGAAACTGATCCTGCCGTCGACGCCTTACGATATGAAGGGATTGCTGAAATCGGCGATCCGGGACAACAACCCGGTGCTGTCATTCGAGTCAACTCGGCTTATGGGTCTCAAGGGCGAGGTGCCGGAAGAAGACTATACTCTTCCCATCGGTGTCGCCGATGTGAAGCGGGAAGGGACGGATGTCACCGTGGTCGCCCTGGCCTGGCTGGTGCATGAAGCCCTAGCCGCGGCCGAGGAGATGGACAAGGAGGGTATCTCGGTCGAGGTGATCGATCCCCGCTCGCTGTTCCCGCTGGATGAAGAAACCATCCGTGCTTCGGTGCAAAAGACCCACCGCCTTGTGATCGCCGACGAGGCTGGCCCCACGGCCGGTGCTTCGGCCGAGATCGCCGCCCTCGCGACCGAGGACCCTGCCACCTTCAAGGCTATGGTGGCACCGCCCAAACGGGTCTGTGCCCTGCAGGTTCCCATCCCCTATAGCCCTGATATGGAGAACCACGTCTTCCCAGACCGTAACCGCATCATCGCCGGTATTCGGGAGGTGATGGAAGCGGGCTGATCGCCGCGACGTTCTCTAAAAATCCAGTTCAGGCGGGCAGACACCTGTCAACTTGACAACGCCGGTTGGCGAGATCTGGATCTCAGCCGGCGGCACCTGCTCGAAGTCTTCTCGGCGATATCTCTTCGACAGCAGGTGCAGGCTCTGGTTCGCCGACCCCAACAAATTTCGACCGTGATGATGGTGAGGAACGTAGCGGCCGGCGATCAGGACGTCGATATCGGCGAGAACCTGCGCTTGACGCGGGTCACGCTTGATCTCATCCATTCTGTAGCCGCTGAATACGATGGTGGATAGATTGGTGTCACGTCTCACCGCCCGCACCAACGCGGCCAAGGCGTTCGCTTGTTGAAACGGCTCGCCACCTGAAATCGTCAAGCCGGTGATGTTGCCGCCCTGTCCACGAATATCGTCCAGAACCCCATCTATGGGCTTAAACTCACCGCCTTCGATGGCGTGCGTGTCGGGATTGAAGCAGCCGCGGCAGCCCAGGCTGCAGCCTTGGAACCAGATTACATAGCGCCGGCCGGGACCGTTCGAGACGCTGTTCCTGAGCACATGATGTACCCGGACCTTGCCGTCCACAGCCTGCGGCGGTGCAAGGTCACGGGCCAATGCTCAGTCCTTTTGTTCGAGGGTTAGATCCGTTTGTTCGCTTTGTTGGTGATAGGACGGCTTGTGGTCCCGGGAGAGAACCTGACCGCCCAGAATTGCTTCCAACTCGGCCGTTAGGTCTTCGCACTTCGGACCACTGACGCCGCGGACTTCGAAGGTCACCCGGCCGTCGGGCGCGATCACCAGATCGATTTCCTGAATTTCCGCCATGGCCTATTTCTTGTCCGCATCGCTATAGGGATCTAACGGGATGAAGCCGCCGCCCGGCTGGCCGGTGTTTGGCGTTTCGGACGCGGCTTGAGGCGCCGCCTTGGGCTCGTCAAAACCGCCCAGCAGTTGGTTGGCGGGATCCTTGGCCGCCGTGTTCTCCTGAACACCTTTGGGCGCGCTTTCTGCTGTGCCGGGCTTGGGATACTTGCCGGCCTTCAATTCGGACATAATGTCGATGTTGCCGTAGTAGACGTAGATTCCGTTCGGCGTGATCCCGACGCCGCTCTTCTTGTCGGCGCCGTCGAACGGTGTCAGCATGTCGGTCTCGACCATCTTGTCGAACATATTCCTGTCGATCTTCGAGGCCGAATAGGAAAAAGACTTCGACGTGCCAAAGCTCTTCCATTTACCGCTCTGCGCCTTGGCCGCGTCGAAGTCGCTCAACCCAGCATTATCGAAGAACTCTTGAATTTGACTGTGGATTTCTGAGGTGGGCTTGTTGCTGCCGAAACTTGCGGAGAAATTGCCAGAATCCAGAAAGCTCTCCTTCTTGCCATCGGCACCAAAATGGACATCCATTTTGAGCGCGGCGAGCAGAGATTTCTCTACTTTCGAGTCCGTTTTGGCGAATTGCAACAGGCCGACGGCTTTCTCGAATTCCTTCGAGCCTTGGGGGAAAATTTCGTAGAACTTCTCCGCTAATTTCTCTGTTTGCTCGGCGTTTTCCTTTTCGCCGACCTGATGCACAAGCGCAAAAAACAGGATGCCGAAAAAGAAAAACGCGATCCAGCTGATAAGGGCGCCAACGTCGAAAAGCTGCTGCAAGAGGAAAACTGCCGCAATCCCTCCCGCGGCGCCGACGATGAGTCCAATATTGCCCCATTTGTTTTCGGTCCTGGTGTGCTTGCCGGATGAGACCGATAGCAGGTCGCGAACCGCGCGCTGAATGTCTTCGTCACTCATGCTCATGTAGGCCGCTCTCCCTAGGCCATACGCCGAACGGTCATACGGATGGTCTTCTCTTCATCCATGTTTTCCTCGACCAGGTCGAAGCCCTGTTGCGCCAGGGTGTCGCGGGCTGCCCGATAGGCATAACGCTGGCCCAGTTTGCCCAGCCAGGCAGCGTCATAATCCCGTTGGTCGTATTCCGAAATGATGGCCCTGAAGGTGCCGTCCGGGGCGCGGGCAAAGCCAATGTCGTTGCTGGCTGCGCTGATATGTTCCCGGCGAACGATGATCTCTGCGGTCTGTTCCCGTACATCGCCGCGCCATCCATACAGATGCTGGGGAACATCATGGGTCTCGATGATGCTAAACCCCATATCGGCAAGGGCGGCGACCAGATGCTCCGCCGAGACAAATGCGGTCTGCATGACGGAAAAGTGTGACATTGCCAGAGTGGCCTATTCCGCCCCGCCGTCGGCGGCGATATCCAACGGCGTGATCTGCAAGGGCGGCGCAGGTCGATCGCTGCCTGCGCCTTCGGGCAGCGAGGCCGAGGCGGCGCGGCCGTCTTCGACCCAAGTGCGCAGGTAGTCGATCCGCTCTCGCTGAGAACGAGACATGGGCACCAGACGCTCCAATGCCACGGCAATGTCATCGTTAGTGAATTCCCGGCCCGGCGAAGCCTCGTCGCTATAGGCCAGATACATGGCATCGATGATCGCCTGTTCGATCTCTGCGCCCACATAACCGTTCGACTCCTGGGCCAAGCGGTTCAGATCAAAGTTCCCTGGGTCGCGGCCACGCTTCCGGATGTGGACCTCCAGGATTGCCTTGCGTTCCGTGGGATTGGGCAGATCGAGGAAAAAGATCTCGTCGAAACGGCCCCGGCGCAATAGTTCCGGCGGCAGGCGGGAAATATCGTTGGCGGTGGCGACGATGAAGACCGGCTTTTTCTTGTCCTGCATCCAGGACAACAGGGTGCCGAAGACCCGCATGGAGGTGCCGCTGTCGCCGTCGCCGGTGGACAAGGCCTTTTCCAGTTCATCGATCCACAGGACACAGGGCGCGACCGCTTCCGCCAGACGCAGGGCGGTACGGGCGTTTTCCTCCGACTCGCCGACCAGCCCGCCGAACATGGCGCCTATATCCATGCGGATCAGCGGCAAGTGCCACAGGCTGGCCACCATTTTGGCGGTTAGCGACTTGCCGGTCCCAGGGATGCCGATTAGCGCTATTCCCTTGGGTGGAGGCAAACCATAACTCTGGGCATCCTCGCGAAATGCCAGCTGCCGGCGGACCAGCCATTCCTTGATGAGTTCCAACCCGCCCACATCGTTGATGGTTTCCGAAGCCGTATAGTATTCCAAGGCTCCTGATTCCCGGATGATCTGCTGTTTTTCCTTGGCGATGATATCGAGATCGGTTTCGTCCAGAATGCCGCCGGTGACGATTGCCTTGGAAAAGACACGCTGGGCCTGAGACTCAGATAAGCCCAACGCAAGGGACACCATGCGGTCGCGGACGTCGTCGTCCAGGGCGACTTTTACGCCGGGCGTCTTTTCCAGATTAGTCAGGATCTCCGAGATCTCGTCGAATCCGGGCGGGGGAAAGTCCAGCACCACGATATCGTCCTTCAACTCGTCCGGAATTTTGGACGATGGTGACGTGATGATGACACTCTTGCGGGTGTATTTGAGCTGCTGGGCGAGATTGCGCAATTTACGGACCACGGCCGGCTGCGACTTCCAGCATTGATGGAAATCCGGCAACAGGAAGACGCATTCGCCGTCGATCTTCTCGATCGCCGTCAGGGCACTTAATGGGTCCTTTGCCTGCTGCGGTTCGGGGCCGTCGCCCACTAGTTTGCGGAAGTGATCGGCAATGTCCCAGACCACCAGCTCGCGACCGCTGCGTTGGCACAAATCGCGCAGATCATTGACCGCCCGCTCTTCCTCGTGGCTGACGATATGGATCAGCGCAAAACGCGCCCGCAAATAGACATCCAACTCCTTGGCAAGATCCATGGGATCCTTTCCTTCGGAATTCTTGATGAATTCTGGAGACTTAATTCGAAAATGCAAATAATTCGTTAGTGCGGCCTGGTCCTAGAAGCCGGTAGGCGGTCTAGATTTTTTCGGGCGTCCAGTTGCGCCGGCGCCGAGCCAGGCGGTCGTCAACGCTTTCGCCTTCGAAATCCGTGGGCGAGCTGTCGAATGCGGCAGGATCTTCGTCGTCAAAGGTCTTGATGTTCAAAACGGCATAGCGCCGGCCCTCCATCTCGCAGGTCACGATGGGAATGACGCCGCAGCATTTGCAAACATGAAAGTCTGCCGTCTTGGTGCCGAAACGGTAATTCTCGACCTGGGCGGTGTTGTTGATCGCGAGTTCAAAATGGCCGTTCGGGTTCGACGTCCAGACGCCGCCATGTTTGGTACAGAGCGAACAGCCGCAGGCGCGCACGGGGATGCTCTCGGTCTCTTCAGGCCAATGGAAGATGGTTCGAATATTGCCGCAATGGCAACTACCCTCAAATGCACGGCCCATGCCTTAACCCTCCATGAATTTCCGCAGCACGTTCAGCGTCAACCTTGAAATGTTGTTGTCGCCGCCGTTCCAGGGCAGACAGCCGCAATAGGTGATGGAGCCGGTGGAGAACACCTGGCCGCCGCCAGGAACGGTGTAATAGATCATATCGGCGCGGATCAGATCTTCGGTCGTTTCCTTTGACCAGTTCATGATGTGGGTCAGCATCTCTTCCGGCACCATGATGGTTTCGTCGTCATGGTTCTCGGAGCGGGCGAGGATGACCGCGTTCTCGGGCGTCCCTAGACGATAGTCCACCCGGTCCAGTTCGAACCCCGCCGCGCCGCCGCCCGAAAGCCCGAAATCGCCGATGATGTCCTCATCAATGCCTTCAAACATCCAGGCCAACTCAGGTTCCTTTGAAGCATCGAGACGACGGTAGTAGGAGGCTGTGAAATTGCCCTGTGCGGTGAAGCCCAGGCCGGCGATGCTTTGCGGTGGCCGGCCATTGCGCCGCCACATGCCGCCATAGCTGCCGTCGAAGGCATTGAAATATTCACCCGGCTCGGCTGCCCAAGCCCGGATGCCGCCCTCGCCGCGGCGGATCTCCAGGGCACCTTCTTCGCTTTCGTGCAGGGCGATGCGCCAATAGAAACCATTGCCGCCCAGATACATCAGGTTGCCGCCACCGTCGCGATAGGCCTCGATGGCATCCAGGGTATTTGCGGTGTGATATTCGGGATGGCTGCCCGTGGTCAGCACCGGATAGTCCCTTATGGCCGCCAGACCGTCTTCGTGCAGTTGCTGATCGGTGACGACATCGTATTCGATGCCCATTTGATCTAGCCAGGTGAGGAGATGGCCGTCGGCGGGCAGGTGGCGCAGGCCGGAATCGTCGCCGATGCCAGTGGATAAGAATGCGGGGCGCACGTTGAACAGCGGCCGTTTGTGGGAGGCGTGACAAATACCGCTGCCGTCGCCGTGGAAGTTGTAGGTGGAGAGGCCGTATTCGGGGTGCACGGACGGATTCCATGGATAGGCGTCCCATTCCGCAACCCGGGTGTGCCAGGATTCGTGATAGGCGGGCCGGGCATAGTTGCCATAGATCACGTAAGTAAATGTGGACACCAAAACACAGAGCTTGGCTGACGGTTTACCCAGGGGCGGGCAGACGAAGAAGGGGATGTCGTCGTGGTTTCCGTTACATTGGACGCGGGCGAAATAGGCTCCGCTGGGTAGATCGTCGGGAATGGTAAAGGAGAAATCCGTCTCCCAATCGAAATCATAGATGTCATCGTCGTGGAAATGGATGGCCCCGTAATGTTCGGGCCGGTGGCGGAAACACATATCCTCGCCATTCCAGTTTGACCCAGTCATGGCGCGGGCTGGCAGGTTGACGATACGCCCATGCAGCCCGTTGGGGCCGGTGTCGAAGATGCGGGTGGAAGAGAAATCCCGCGCAAAATTCCAACTCGCCAGCAGTTCGCCATCGTCACCGTGGATGCGGGGCGCCTCGATCTTGCCATTGAAATGGGCCAGGGTGCCGTCGTGGCCCTGGCCTCGCCAATTTCCACTTCTGTCTTCGCTTCGAATGCTGGCGCCGATGACGGGACAGCCCGCCAGGATCAAATCCGGAATTCTCGAAGACACTTCGCCGCCGTGCCCTCTGCCGATGGGATCGTACCCCAGGGTCATGTTGGCGGTGGCGCCATCGTAATTCAGCCAAACCCGGTACCAGGTTCGGCTTTTCAAAGGCGCGCCGCCGCCGAACACGCTATCGCCAACCCGCCCCGCCAGGGCGCCGGTGTCATCGAGGATCAGGCTGATTTCACCGCACGACAGAATTGCTTGTTCGCCCCTATCCGGCAGAGTGGGCCAGATGTTCGCGACGAGGCGAAAGCTGTGCGCGGGATTTGGAAGCGGCACATCGGCAATCCCATAGGAGCCGGCATGAATGGCCTGTTTGCGGGATGGATACTCACCATCCATGGCCGACGGTACGGGCCGTTCGATGATGCCGGGACCCGCCGGATTGGGATCGGCCGAGATGGAACGGAACAGCGAAACCGTGAACGGTTCCTCGGCTATCGAACTGACCTTGAATTCGATGGTGTCACCCGCCCGGCCTGACAGGCGGTCGCCATAACCAATCAATGGGATCACGAAGGTACTCCTTAGGGGATGGAAGTGGCGCTGAGGTTAAACCCATTGGCGGTGCATGGCCAACACCTGGAGGGTGTTTTAAGATAATCACGCGCCGGAACCGAAGGACCCATTGATGATCGATCTTTTTACGTCCCCCACGCCGAATGGCTGGAAAGTCGCCATCGCCCTGGAGGAGTTGGAACTGCCCTACGAGGTCCATGCCCTGAATTTGAGCGAGGGCCGGCAGTACGAGGATTGGTTCAAGGCGATGAACCCCAACAGCCGAATTCCGGTGATCGTGGACCGGGAGGCGGACGACCTGACGGTTTTCGAATCCGGCGCCATTCTGATTTATCTGGCTGAGAAGACCGGCCGATTGATGCCCAGCGATACGAAAGGCCGCATGGCGGTTATGCAATGGCTGATGTTCCAGATGTCGGCCATCGGCCCCATGCAGGGCCAGGCAGTGGTCTTCGAACGCTATTTCCCAGAAGACGTGCCGGCGGCGCGGAAACGCTATCACAACGAGACCCGGCGCCTCTATGAAGTGCCGGATGGCCATCTGGCCAATAACGAATGGCTGGCGGGTGACTACTCCATCGCGGATATCGCCAACTGGTCCTGGTTGCGCAGCCACAAATGGGCCCGGGTACCCACCGATGGCCTGGCCCACCTTGAACGCTGGATGGACGCCATGGCCGCGCGCCCCGGTAGCCAGCGCGGCGTTTTGGTGCCGCCTTCGCCGGGCAAGGCGGAACTGGTTGCCAAAGTCGGGGCCGCCATTACGACGCAATAGAGAACGGGAGCGGACAGAGTGGGCAAATTGGTCGATTTCAGCGTTGCTGATGGTATCGCCACCGTGGTCATGGATGACGGCAAGGTCAACGCCTTCGCCCCGGACATGATGGCAGCCATTTCCGAGGCCCTCGACAAGGCGAATGAGGAGGCCGACGTGGTGGTTATCACCGGTCGGACGGGCGTGTTGTGTGCCGGCTTTGACCTGAAGGTGATCAACGGCCCCAAGGACGGCGTGCGCGCCATGGTGGCGGCCGGGGCGGAATTGTTGTTGAAAACATACATGCACCCCCAGCCGGTTATCATGGGATGTACGGGTCATGCGATGGCGGCGGGGGCATTGTTTTTGCTGGCCGCCGACTACCGCGTTGGAATTTCCGGCGACTTCAAGATCGGCCTGAACGAGACCGCCATCGGCCTCAGCCTGCCGGCCTTCGGCTTGGAACTGGCCCGGGACCGGCTGGACAACCGCTATCTCAACCGCGCCACCATGGGGGCGGAACTGTTTCCGCCGACCAAGGCGGCGCAGATCGGCTATTTGGACGAGGCTGTCAATGCAGAAGAATTACAAGCGCGCCTGGCCGAGAAGGCGGCCGAATACCGGGCGCTCGACAGCGTCGGTTATGCCGACGTCAAGCAGCGCCTACGCAGCGGCAGGGAATATCTGATACGCAGCGGCCTGGATGCGGAATTGGATGGGCGTTAGGGAAGGAGAGGATAATGGAGGCCGGCGTATTTCTGGCACTGAACGAAACCACCCGGCCTGAATTTGCGGCCCGGGCCGCCCGCGCCATAGAGGAACGCGGTTTTCATGCCATCTGGGTGCCGGAGCACGTGGTGCTGTTCGATGATTACGAGTCTCAGTATCCCTATTCCCCAGACGGCCGCATCGGCGGCTATGGCAAGGGTATGATGGAGCCATTCACGGCATTGAGCTTTCTGGCGGCCCATACCCGCCGGGTTCGTCTTGGCACCTCGATCTGTCTGATCACGCAGCGCAACCCGGTCTACACCGCCAAGCAGGTGGCGGATGTGGATTTTCTCTCCGGCGGCCGGGTCAATTTTGGCGTCGGGCTAGGTTGGCTGCGGGAGGAGTTCGATGCCCTCGGCGTGCCGTTCGAAAAGCGCGGCAAGCGCGCCAACGAACACATCGCGGTGATGAAGGCCTTGTGGTGTGATGAGACATCCGAGTACCACGGCGAACTGTTCGATTTGCCTGCCTGCGTGATGTATCCCAAGCCGGTGCAGACACCCCACCCGCCAATATTCGTCGGCGGCGAAGGTGACCATTCCCTTGCCCGAGTGGCGGACCTGGCGCAGGGGTGGCTTGGCGCCAGCGTGGAGCCCGACATAATGGCCGAACGCATCGCCACACTGCACCGCATGCTCGAAGAGCGCGGCCGAACCAAGGACGAAGTCAAGATCTACACCTTGCCCAACCGCCGGGCCGATGCCGACCGTTGTCGGCGGCTTGAAGACGTCGGCGTGGAACAGGTGATCCATATGGTCCGCCTGCGCGAAATCGGCGAGACGGAGTCCGACCTGGATACCTTCGCCCGCGCCGCACTCGGCTGACGCATGGCCTAGCTAGAGCACGACGCCCGCCAAAGTTTCGATTTTCGATAGCCGATAAAAGGTTGTTGAATCGCTAGTATCGCCACTGCCGTCGGCGGACGCTCAGCATGCCATTCAATGACCTTTTTTTCGTCACTTTTCCGCCCCGATTAACCGCCAAATTCGAAATATTCGGAAGCATAAGTCTCTGTATGAATGGGGGAAATCGCATGTTGATTAAAAAGTGAAGAGGGATTTCATGGAAATATAGAGTTCGTTAACCAAATCAATCATAAGATCATTATGGTAAATTCAGGTAAACTTGAAATGCCGAATCAGTAGTTAATGAAGTGTTTACAAATACAGCAGGAAGTCGTCGAGAGAACAGCTGGAGATCGATTGGAGATATTCGTTCGCATCTGAAACCCGAGGAGATATGATTCTCATGTGTACGTTCTTGGTTACCCCGCGCTCAATCCCGGTCATTCGAACAGGGAGGTGGTCATGAACGTTTTCCAGGCTTTCACCGATGAGTTCCACCGCCAAGCGGCCGAGGAACTAAGCCTCCAAGATTATCTCCAGGGCTGCCGTGAAGACCCGATGATGTATGCCAGCGCGGCGGAGCGCATGATTGCAGCCATCGGCGAAGAAGAGCAGATCGACACCTCGACGGATCCGCGCCTGGGCCGCATCTTCCTGAACCGCACCATAAAGCGCTATCCCGCATTCAAAGATTTTTACGGTATGGAGCAGACGATCGAACGGATCGTCGGTTACTTCCGCTATGCCGCGCAGGGATTGGAGGAGCGCAAGCAGATCCTCTATCTCCTCGGTCCTGTGGGCGGTGGCAAATCCAGCCTCGCCGAGCGGCTGAAAGTCCTGATGGAAATGAACCCCGTCTACGTCCTAAAGGCCGGTGATCAGACAAGCCCCATTTTTGAAAGCCCGCTCGGCCTATTCGACCCGGAGCGCTTCGGCGATCTGCTTGAAGACAAGTATGGCATTGCGCGGCGGCGCCTGAACGGCTTGATGTCGCCCTGGGCCGTTAAGCGGCTGGACGAGTTCGACGGCGATCTGTCCCGATTCACAGTATTGAAGATGATGCCGTCGAAGCTGCGCCAAATCTGCGTCGCCAAGACAGAGCCAGGCGATGAGAACAATCAGGACATCTCCGCACTGGTCGGAAAACTCGATATCCGCCAGTTGGAGCATTTCAGCCAAGACGACCCGGATGCCTATTCCTTCTCCGGCGGTCTGAACCGCTCGACCCAGGGCATGCTGGAATTCGTCGAGATGTTCAAGGCACCCATCAAGGTGCTCCACCCCCTGCTGACCGCGACCCAGGAAGGCAACTATGTGGGTACCGAAAATTTCGGCGCCTTCCCCTTCCAGGGCATCATTCTCGCCCATTCCAACGAGGCGGAATGGCAGCAGTTCCGCAACAATAAAAACAACGAGGCCTTCCTCGACCGCATTTCCGTGGTCAAGGTGCCTTATTGCCTGCGCGTGACGGAAGAAGCGGACATCTACAAGAAGCTGTTGCGCAATAGTGAACTGCATGAAGCGAAATGCGCACCGGAAACCTTGGACATGCTGTCCAAGTTCTGCGTCCTGACCCGGCTGCGGGAGCACGAAAATTCGAATCTGTATTCCAAGCTACGGGTCTATGACGGCGAGAACATCAAAGAGGCCGACCCCAAGGCCAAGTCGCCCCAGGAATATCACGATGCCGCCGGTGTCGACGAGGGCATGACCGGCGTCTCCACCCGTTTCGCCTTCAAGGTGCTGTCGGAAACCTTCAATCACGACAACGAAGAGGTCGCCGCCGATCCCGTGCATCTGATGTATGTCCTGGAGCATGCCATCAAGCGGGAGCAGTTCAACGAGGAGACCGAGAAGAACTATCTGGAGTTCATCAAGGCCGAACTGGCGCCCCGCTATGCGGAGTTCATCGGCAACGAGATCCAGAAAGCCTATCTGGAATCCTATACTGAATACGGCCAGAACCTGTTCGACCGCTACATCGCGTATGCCGATGCCTGGATCGAAGAGCAGGATTTCAAGGATCCCGACACGGGCCAGATTTTCGACCGGGAAGTTCTGGAGACGGAACTTGGCAAGATTGAAAAGCCGGCCGGCGTCGCCAATGCCAAGGACTTCCGCAACGAGGTGGTGAAATTCGCCTTGCGTCACCGGGCCAACAATGACGGCAAGAACCCGTCATGGACTTCGTACGAGAAACTGCGTGACGTGATCGAAAAACGCATGTTCGGCCAGGTCGAGGACTTGCTGCCCGTGATCAGCTTTGGCTCGAAAAAGGATAGCGATAGCGACAGAAAGCACGCCGAGTTCGTCGATCGCCTTGTGGAACGGGGCTATACGAAGCGTCAAGTGCGCCGTCTGGTCGAATGGTACATGCGGGTGAATAAAGCCGGTTAGGAGTGCAGGCATGGCCATGCATCATTTCATTGACCGGCGACAGAACCCTGGAGATCGAAGCTTAGGCAACCGGCAGCGTTTCATCCGCCGTGCCCGGTCGCAGATCAAAAAGGCTCTGGACCAGTCAATCCGCGACCGCAAGCTGGGTGACGTCAATTCCGGCGAGGATCTTTCCATCCCCACCAAAGGGATCGGCGAGCCGCGTCTGCGTCCGGCTTCGAACGAGGGCCGTCGGGCCCGCGTCCTGCCGGGCAACAAGGAATTCGTCACCGGTGATCAGATCAAGAAACCGCCCAAAGGCGGCCAGGGCGCCGGCAAGGAAGGCTCCCAGGACGGTGATGGCGAGGATGAATTTCAGTTCACGTTGAGCCGGGATGAGTTCCTCGAGATGTTCTTCGAAGATCTGGAACTGCCCGACCTGATCAAGACAGACCTGAAGGAAAGCCCCACGGTGACGTTCCAGCGCGCCGGTTTCGCCCGCGACGGCACGCCGGCCAATCTGGACGTCATGCGCACCATGCGGAACTCCCTTGGGCGGCGCATCGCCTTGAGCCGGCCGGACAAGAAGGCCATCGCCGCGCTGGAAGCGGAAATAACCGCTTTGCAGGAGAAAGCGGAGCCCGCGCCCGAAGACAAAGATCGGATCGCTGCCCTATTCGAGGAACTGGAAGAAATGCAGCGGCGGCAAAAGATCGTCGGCTACATCGATCCGGTCGATGTGCGCTTCCGCCAGCGGGAGCCGGTGCCCAAACCCAACACCAAGGCGGTGATGTTCTGCCTGATGGATGTTTCGGGCTCCATGGGGGAGAGGGAAAAGGACCTGGCGAAACGCTTCTTCGTTCTTTTGCACCTGTTCCTCAAGCGCCGTTACGAACATATCGACGTGGTCTTTATCCGCCACACTCATGAAGCCCAGGAGGTGGATGAAGACACCTTCTTTTATAGCCGGCAAAGCGGCGGCACCGTGGTCTCTACCGCGTTGACCAAGATGATGGAAGTGGTGCGTGACCGCTATCCCACCGACACCTGGAATATTTATGCCGCCCAGGCTTCCGATGGAGAGAATTTCTCCGGTGACAGCCAGACCTGTTCGTCCCTGTTGGCGGAGCAAGTGATCCCCGTATGCCAATACTATGCCTATGTGGAAATCCTGGACGAGCGGGAGTTCGAACTGTTCGGCAACCCGGAGGCGGGCGCCGCCCTGTGGCGTTCCTATCGCGAGGTGGCCGCGGGACGGGATAATTTCGCCATGAAGCGGGTGACCAAGCCGGCGGATATCTATCCGGTCTTCCGCGAGTTGTTCCTGCCGCAGAATGTCGGCGCCTGACATGGCGAAGAGAAAAAAGAAAGAGACCGAGAGCACCGATCTGCTGTTTGACGGCGCGGATTGGAGTTTCAAGAGCTTGTCGCGGACTTACGATGCCATCGAGCACGTGGCCAAGGAAGATCTGGGCCTGAATGTCTATCCGAACCAGGTGGAAATCATTTCGACGGAACAGATGTTGGATGCCTACTCCTCGTTCGGCATGCCGCTGATGTACCGCCACTGGTCGTTCGGCAAGCATTTCGCGCGGGAAGAGAAAGCCTACCGCCAGGGTCACAGCGGCCTGGCCTATGAGATCGTGATCAACTCCAATCCGTGCATCAGCTATAACCTTGAAGACAACACCATGCCCTTGCAGGCCTTGGTGATGGCGCACGCGGCCTTTGGCCACAACCATTTCTTCAAGAACAACTACCTCTTCCGCCAATGGACCGATGCCGACGGCGTCCTGGACTATTTCCAATACGCCAAGGAATACATCATGGGGGCGGAGGAGCGGTATGGCCTCCAGGCGGTGGAGGAAACCCTGGATGCGGCCCATGCCGTCATGGATCAGGGTGTCTTCCGCTATCGCCGGGCACCGGAGCTGACGACAGAGCAGCGCCAGGCCCGCAAGCGGGAAATCGAAGAGTATCGCGAGCGCACCTTCAACGACCTTTGGCGCACGGTGCCGGACAGCGAGAAAGTGGAAGACGCCACGGAAGAGGAGAAGGCGCGCATCGAAAGGCGGCGCAAGCTGCGCCTGCCGGAAGAGAACCTGCTGTTCTTCCTTGAGCACAACAGCCCCATTCTGGAAGGCTGGCAGCGTGAGGTTCTCGCCATTGTCCGCAACGTGGCGCAATACTTCTATCCCCAGCGTCAGACCAAGGTCATGAACGAGGGCTGCGCCACCTTCGTGCATCACTACATCATGAACGCCCTCTATGACCGCGGGCAGATCAGCGAAGGTGCTCTGCTGGAAGTCCTGCACTCCCACTCCAACGTATTGTTCCAGCCCGACTTCGATGACCCGCGCTTCCATGGCATCAATCCGTATGCCCTGGGCTTCGCCATGATGTGCGATATCCGCCGCATCTGTACCGAGCCCACGGACGAGGACCGGGAATGGTTCCCCGACATGGCGGGTTCCGAGGATTGGCGCGGCGCCCTGAAATACGCCTGGGCCAATTACCGCGACGAAAGTTTCGTTCGCCAGTATTTGAGCCCGCACCTAATCCGCAAGCTGCGGCTGTTCGATCTGACCGACAACGCCGAGGACAGCCACTATACGGTCGGCGCCATTCATGACGAACTGGGCTATCGCAAGGTGCGCGAAGCGTTGGCCAACAATTACGATCCCGCCCACACCGACGCTGATATCCAGGTTACGGATGCGGACTTGCGTGGCGACCGCCAGTTGTTCCTGGAGCACAGCATCCGCAATGGCGTCGGCCTGGACGAGAGCAGCCGCGCCAAGGTGCTGAAGCACATACGTTATCTATGGGGCTATGACGTCACCCTCTCGGGCATCGACCGGGAAAACGATAAACAGCTCTATCGCACCTCGACGATCGAGGGAGAAGCGGCGGAGGAGGAAAAGAAGGCGAGCTAGGACTCGTTGTCCAGTACGCCACGTTGGACCTGGTCCCGTTCGATGGATTCGAACAGAGCCTGGAAATTGCCTTCCCCGAACCCTTCGTCGCCCTTGCGCTGAATGATCTCGAAGAACACCGGGCCCAATAGGGTCTGGGTGAAGATTTGCAGCAACAGGCGCGGGTCGTCCTCCTTTGTGCTGCCATCCAGCAGGATGCCCCGCTGGCGCAGGGCGTCCACGTCCTCACCATGGCCAGGCAGACGCTCCGACAGCATTTCGTAATAGGTTTCGGGCGGCGGTTCCATGAACGCCAAGCCGTTGGCGCGCAACTGATCGATGGTGGCATAGATATCGTCGGTGGAGAGGGCGATATGCTGGATGCCCTCGCCGTTGAACTGCATCAGGAATTCCTCGATCTGGCCGGTACCGGCGGAAGCTTCCTCATTTAAGGGGATGCGGATACGGCCGTCCGGTGCGGTCATGGCCTTGGAATGCAGGCCGGTGTATTCCCCCTTGATATCGAAGAAGCGGAACTCCTGGAAATTGAACAGTTTTTCGTAGTAGGCCGCCCAATGGGCCATGCGGCCGCGGTAGACGTTGTGTGTCAAATGATCGATCTGCAGTAACCCGCACCCTTCAGGCTGCCGCGGCACGCCTTCGATGTATTTGAAGTCGATGTCATAAATGCTGGCGCCGTCTTCATATCGGTCGATCAAATAGATGGGCGCGCCGCCGATGCCCTTGACGGCAGGCAGTTTCAACTCCATGGGCCCGGTGGGCATGTCGATCGGCTGGGCGCCCCGGGCAAGGGCCTCGGCATAGGCATGATGGGAATCCTTGACCCGAAATGCCATGCCACAGGCCGACGGCCCATGCTCCTCGGCGAAAAAATGCGCCGGGCTGGCCGGCTCCCGGTTGATGATGAAATTGATGCCACCCTGGCGATAGAGCGTGACATCTTTGGATCTGTGCCGGGCCGCCTCGACGAAGCCAAGTGCCGCGAAAACCCCTTCCAGGACGGCTGCGTCGGGTGCGGCGAATTCCACGAACTCGAAACCATCGAGCGCCAACGGGTTCTCGAACAGGTCTGCCATGATCCAACTCCCTGTCTACACCATAACGGGATTGTTCATCGTCGGGGATTGCAGGGTCAAGCCCAGAGCCGTCGGCGAAACGATGGCATGCAAATTATGCTGCTCTATCGGCGGCGGTTTGCCCGCACTGGATTGATTCAAACGTCGGCAAGATCCAGGTTGACCAGATCAAGGATGCCATCGTTGTTTTCGAAACTGCCCCATTCTGAATGATGGGTCGAATTGGGCGCGTAGTCCGCCTCGCACAGCCAGCCATGCTCGAAGAACAGATCCCACATCTGACTGTGCCGTTCCGCACCGTGGGTGGCCAGATGGACGCGCCGGACCTTCCTGTCGATGATATCCATGGCGGCCGGCAGAACCTCGCTCTCGCCACCCTGAATATCGATGTCCATCAGGTCCACATGGTCCAGCGGCATCAGAATGTCCCTTAGCGGCATGGCCGAGACGAAACCGAAATCGAAATGGCGCACTCCGTCCGCCACCTGATAGGGCTGTTGCACGCCACAGCGACCGGTTTTCAGCAATGTCGCGAGCACATCAGCCGGGGTCAGGTCGCCACGCAGGTTTGCGATCAATTGATCGACATCGCCGTCTGGAACGGTGCCGTTGCCATAAAACCCTTCGCCCAGGAGAAACGCCTTCGGCGCTCTGTCCGCGGCCACCAAGGCGTTGATCAACCAGTGCTCGTCGGGGTCGATGCCATTGGTCCGCATATGCCGCTCGGCCCACCTGAAATGCGTCGGCTCGGCCTCTACCACGACAAAACGGCTGGGCATGGGATTGTGCCTTTGCAAGGCGGCATGGGCGTCCACCGTACGCGCGGCATAGCCACCGCCCAGTTCCACCATGACGAATTTGTCGTGGGCGGCTTCCACCGCCTTGTGGATCGCCGCCTGCTCGAAAAAGATTTCACCGTCGTCGAACTTTGGCGCCGGCGTCCGATTGATCAGGCCGTCGTTCGACAGCACACCGTTGGACGGCGCGTAATCAGCAACGAAAATCTCCTCGGTCATGACGCCCAGGAAATTCGGGAAACAACCCCTTGGAACCTCGCCTTGCCATGGCTGGGTTTCCGCAAAGGTGCGCACCATGGCTTCGAGTTGATCCATTTTTCCCCCTCGTATTGCGGCGGCATACATGATCTCTGTATGTGATTATGATTAAGGACGGATTAAGGAAGAGGTTCGGTCATGGCGGATCAATACGACGCAATCATTATCGGCGCCGGTATCATCGGTGCTTCCGTTGGTTTGGAACTGGCGCGCCGGGGCTGGCGCACCTTGAACGTGGACCGATTGCCCGCTGCCGGTTACGGCTCCACTTCGGCCTCATGCGCCATCATCCGTAGCCACTATTCCACTGTCGATGGCACCGCCCTGGCCTTCGAGGGCTATCACTACTGGAAGCACTGGGCCGAACATCTGGGCGTCGATGACGAACGCGGCCTGGCCCGCTTCGAGGAGGTTGGCTGCGCCATCATGAAGACGGAACATAACGGCTTCATGGCCTCGATCTGCGCCAACCTCGATACCCTGAATATCGCCTGGGAGGATTGGGACAACGACAAGATCCTTAGCCGCCTGCCGATCTATGACCTGCACAGTTTCGCACCCGCCAAGCGCATGGAGGACCCTGGCTTTGGCGTGGCCACCGGCCCCAGCATGCAGGGTGCCGTCTTCACCCCCGAGGCCGGCTATATCAGCGATCCACAATTGGCCACCCATAACGTCCAGGTGGCGGCGGAGGCGGCGGGGGCGAAGTTCCTATTCAATGCCGATGTCACCGAAATCCGCCAGGCCGAGGGCAAGGTATGCGGCATCACGCTTGCCGATGGCACCGCGATCGATACCGCTGTAGTGGTCAACGTGGCCGGGCCTCATTCCGCCAAGGTCAACGAATTGGCCGGTGTCGCCCACAAAATGAACATCAAGACCCGCGCCCTGCGCCAGGAGGTGGTGCACCTACCGTCACCTGACGGCTTCGACTATATGAGCCAGGGTCCCGTGACCTCTGACAGCGATATCGCGGTCTATAGCCGGCCCGAAACCGGCAA
This sequence comes from uncultured Rhodospirillaceae bacterium, assembly GCA_964344935.1. Classification (GTDB taxonomy): domain Bacteria; phylum Pseudomonadota; class Alphaproteobacteria. Next base: position 217,587 of record CAYFPL010000001.1, on the reverse strand, counting down.
CCATATCCTGTTCGGCAGCGAGGACCCGGAATGTGATGAACGGGAATGGGTCGATCCGGACGACTACAACACCGAATTCACCGAGCAATGGCAAACCCAGGCGCTGCGCGCCGCCCAACGTATTCCCAGCCTGAAAATACCCGGTCAGGCTGCCGGCGTTGTCTCTCTCTATGATGTTACCGACGATTGGATCCCGATCTACGACAAATCCGATCTGCCGGGCTTTTATATGGCTGTGGGGACATCGGGGAACCAGTTCAAGAATGCGCCGGTGGCGGGCGCCATGATGGCGGAATTGATCATCCGCTGTCAGGACGGCCAGGATCACGATACGGACCCTGTTCACTACGACTATGTCTATACCAAGCGCCGGGCTGACATCGGCTTTTTTTCCCGCAACCGCGAGATCAATCCAAACAGCAGCTTTACGGTCCTGGGATGAGGGTAAGGCAATGAAACTATACGGTTATTGGCGTTCTTCAGCAGCCTACCGCGTACGCATCGGCCTCAATCTGAAAGGTTTGGAGGTGGAACAGGCATTCATTCACCTGCAGAAGCTGGATCAGCGCAGCGACGATTATCTAGCCCTCAACCCACAGGGTCTGGTGCCCACTCTGGTGCATGGTGATGTGCATCTGGGCCAATCTCTGGCGATCCTGGAATACTTGGACGAAATTCACCCCGAACCGGCCTTGCTTCCAGACGATCCGGCAGGACGGGCGCGGGTCCGGCAACTGGCCATGGTGGTAGCCTGCGACATCCACCCCATCGATAACCTTAAAGTGTTGAATTTCTTGACCAATAACCTGGGCGTCTCTGACGAAGGACGGCTGACCTGGTACCGTCATTGGGTCGACCAGGGACTGGAGAGCCTGGAAAAACTGGTGGCGGGCAATGCGGCGACGGGAACGTTCTGCCACGGCGAGCTACCCGGCCTGGCTGATATTTGTTTGGTGCCGCAACTCTACAACGCGCGCCGTTTCGATGTGAATTTGTCGAAGTATCCGACTTTATTGCGCATAGATGAGGCCTGCGGTGCTTTGGAGGCTTTTGCCGCCGCAGTGCCGGAGGCGCAGCCCGATGCGCCCGCGGCTGTATGAATTTATTAACATTTGCTCCTGCATTATGACCATCGGGATAGGTCGAGAATGGAATCTGTATGGCACCGCGTGTCAACCAAAACGCGTTGCAAAGAAAATTAGCGTCCCATCGTAAGTTCCTAGAAGGAATTCATGGGGGCGAACGGCTGGTTCTAAAGCTGCATGATGCAGCTGAACTCATATTTGCCCGACGAGATATCTCCTGGGCCGAATTGGCCGGCACCGATCTGCAAAGCTGTATCTTTTATGAAGCCTCCATGGTCGGCGTTTGCCTGTTCGCCGCCAATATGGACGGCGCGGATTTGCGCGGCGCCAATCTGTCAAAGAGCGATCTGCGTGGCGTTTCCATGCGCCGCGCCAATTTGGAAGGCGCGGATCTGTCGGAAGCGGACATTCGCGACGGCCAATTGTTCGTGCAAGGCGACAAAGGTGGCTATGTGGCCGTCGGCGACGGCTTCAGCCGCATTGACGAGGCAGTACTGGCCCGGGCGAATATGCAGGGCGCCCGCATGGGCGGTGCCATCGGGCCACGCACGGATTTGAGCGGCGCAAATCTGCGCCATGCCAATCTAACCAAGGCGAATCTGTCCAATTCCGATCTCAGCGGCGCCGATCTCAGTGGGGCCGATTTGACAGGTGCAGATCTAGGGGGTTGCAGGCTACAGGGCGCGATCCTACTCGGAGCGACCATGGACGGCGCCAATTTTTCCGGCGCCGATTTGACCGCCTCCTTGTTCAGGCGTTCGGACATGGATGCGGATCAGTTGAGCGAAGCCACGGTTGCCCAATCCCTAGAAGAAGCCGGCGGCACGATTTCGGATATTCTGCAGCAGCATGCGGTCTGGGTCAGAACCCTAGGCGGCGAAGGCACACAGGCGGACCTGAGCGGCATAGACTTGACCGGCGTGTCTCTTCGCGGGGTTGAGCTTTCAGCGGTTAAGATGGAACAGGCGACGCTGACAAAGTTGAACATGATAGGTTGCAGCCTATCCATGGCCCAGTTGGGCGGCGCGCTGATGAACGAGGCCAACTGCAGCGATGCTGACCTGCGCGGGGCACAGTTGGTCCGCGCCAACCTGCGCCGGGCCAACCTGAGCCGCGCGCGGATGAACCGAATGCGTATCGCCAGCGGTGTCGACGCGGAATGGCCGACCAACCTGGCCTGTGCCGATTTGCGCTCGGCGAACCTGCGTTCGGCCGACCTGCGTAACGCGAATCTGGAAGGGGCGATGCTGCAGCGGGCCGATTTCAGAGGCGCCAATCTGACTGATGCGGTGTTCCTGGACGCCGATTTGACAGGTGCTGATTTCCGCGGTGCCAAGATGCATGGCGCAGATATGCGGGGGACGACCGGCTTCAAGGCCTAGGCGCAAAGCCGCGGCCCTGGACGGGAGCGGGCCTTGCGCGTATACAAAGCGCGCTTTTCCGAACGACAAACCAGAGACATGCCGCCATGTACGATCTGCGCTGGATTCGCGACAACCCAGAGGCTTTCGACGCCGGTCTGGCCGCCCGTGGTTTGCAGCCCCTAGCAGCCGACATTCTGTCCAGGGATGAAGCGGCCCGGGCCAACAGAACAGCATTGCAGGAGATGCAGAACCGCCGCAATGCGCTTTCCAAACAGATTGGCACGGCCAAATCCAAAGGCGAGGATGCGGATGAGCTGATCGCCGAGGTTGGCCGTCTCAAGGGTGCGGTACAGGACGGCGAGGATAAGGAACGCCAGTTCTCACAGGCCCTGCGCGAAACCCTCTCCGAATTGCCGAACCGGCCCGAAGACGGCGTGCCCGTGGGTGCGGATGAAGAGGCGAACGAGGAAGTACGCAGCCACGGCACCCCCAAGACATTCGATTTCGAGCCGAAACAGCATTTTGAAATTGGCGAGACCCTGGGCCTGATGGATTTCGAGGCTGCCTCGAAACTCTCTGGCGCCCGTTTCGTCGTTCTTCGCGGCGAATTGGCAAGGCTCGAGCGGGCCCTGGCGGCCTTCATGCTGGACGTCCAATCGAGCGAGTTTGGCTACGAAGAAACCTCGGTGCCCCTTTTGGTCCGCGAACATACAGCCTTCGGAACAGGCAACCTGCCGAAGTTCGAAGAAGATCTGTTCAAGACCACGGACGGCTTCTATTTGATCCCCACGGCCGAGATGGTTCTGACCAACCTGGTCCGGGATGGCGTCTTGGCAGAGGACGAACTGCCTTTGCGCTATGTTGCCCATACCCCCTGTTTCCGTTCCGAGGCAGGCGCGGCGGGACGGGATACCCGGGGCATGCTGCGCCAGCACCAGTTCTACAAGGTGGAACTGGTTTCCATCACCCATCCCGACCAGTCCGGCGACGAGCTCGACCGGATGACCGGCTGCGCCGAAAGTATCCTCCAGCGCCTTGAGATCCCCTACCGGGTCATGCTGCTTAGCAGTGGCGATATGGGCTTTTCGGCCCAGCGCACCTATGATCTTGAGGCCTGGATGCCGGGTCAGGACACCTACCGGGAAATCTCTTCTTGCTCCAATTGCGGTGATTTTCAGGCCCGCCGCATGGGCGCGCGGTTCAAGCCGGCCAAGGGCAAGGGCACGGGTTTTGTGCACACCCTGAACGGCTCGGGCCTGGCCGTGGGACGGACCATGATCGCGGTGATTGAGAATTACCAGTTGCCGGACGGCGGTTTCGCTATTCCGGAAGCCCTGCAACCCTATTTAGGCGGACAAACGAGGATCGGCTGACAATGGCCCCAAAACTCGCCGATCTGCGGCGTAAGCGTATTCTGTTGACCAACGATGACGGTATTAATGCCCCAGGCATGAAAGTACTCCAGCGCATTGCCCGGGCCCTCTCGGACGATGTCTGGGTGGTGGCGCCCGAAGGCGAACATAGCGGTGCCTCCCACTCCCTGACCCTGACGGCGCCCTTGCGCCTGCGCAAGATCTCAGCGAAGAAATTCGCCGTCGAGGGCACGCCCACCGATTGCGTCATGATGGCGATGAACCAAGTCATGGCGGACAATCCGCCGGCGCTGCTGCTCTCGGGCGTCAACCGCGGCGCCAACATGGGCGAGGATGTGACCTATTCCGGCACCATCGCCGCGGCCATGGAAGGGACTCTGGTTGGTGTGCCATCGATCGCGCTCAGCCAGTCCTTTGCCAACAGGCGGATCGTGCATTGGCCGACGGCGGAAAACCATGCGGGCGATATCATCCGCCGGTTGGTCGCCATCGGCTGGCCGAAGGACGTGTTGATGAACGTCAATTTCCCGGACGTGCTGCCGGGGGATGTACAGGGCGTCGAAGTGGTGCGCCAGGGCCGGCGGGATTTCACGGCACTAAACATCGAACAGCGCATCGATGCCCGGGAACGACCCTATTACTGGATTGGTTTTCGGCCCATCCAAGGTACGCCAAAAGCGGGTACGGACCTGCGGGCAACGGAAGATGGCCGCATCGCGATCACACCCCTGCACCTTGATCTGACGGAGAACAAAGTGCTCAAGCAGCTAAAGGCAACTTTCGGAACATGAGCTATGAGGCGCCTAAGATCCGCCTCATCATGGACCTGCGCCGGCAGGGAATTACCGACAAGAACGTCCTAAGCGCCGTCGAACGGGTGCCGCGCGAACTGTTCGTGCCCGAGGCCATGCGTGCCGAAGCCTACGAGAACATCCCCCTGCCTATCAGCCAGGGCCAGACCATTAGCCAGCCATTTATCGTCGCTTTCATGACCCAGGCACTCTGTTTGAACGAACGCCACCGCGTTCTGGAGATCGGCACCGGGTCCGGTTATCAGGCCGCCGTTCTTGCCCAGTTGTGCCGCCGCGTCTGCACCATGGAGCGCTATCGCACCCTTTTGGCCCAGGCGGAAACCTGTTTTGAAGCGTTGAAGCTGCACAACATTACCACCCGCCTGGGCGACGGTACCAAGGGTTGGCCCGAACTGGCCCCCTTCGCCCGTATCATCGTCACCGCCGCCGCCCGCGGAATGCCGGCGGCCCTGGCGGACCAATTGGATGAAGGGGGCATCATGGTGGTTCCCGTTGGCGGTTCGGGCGAACAGACCCTGATCCGCGTGACCCGTGAAGGGGACAGTTTCAGGGAGGAGAAACTGCTGGACGTCCGTTTCGTGCCTCTGCTGGAAGGCATGCCCGACAACCGCGTGTAGTAGGGCCTTACCTTCCAGGTAATTGCCTGGTGCGCAAATCATGTGAACACTGACGGCGACTTCCGAGCGGGGCGGGTTGCATGCAGGTACGCCTTGGCGTGTTGGTCGCCGTATTGTCATGTGCCTTGGGCGCCGGCGGTGCGGTGGCGACAAGTTATTTGGTGCGCGACGGCGATGCGGTAACGGTTGCGGCAATCCGTTTCGGCGGCGGATTTCTGTGCCTGCTGCCGATCGCGCTGATCATTCGTCCCGACTGGCCGCAGCGAAGGGATTGGATCCCCGTCACAATCTTGGGTTTCCTGTTCTACGGCGTCGCCGTTGTCTTTTATAACCTCGCCCTTTCATACACCACGGTTTCGCGCGGAACCCTGGCCCTTTCTACGCTGCCACTGGTGACAATGGTGCTCGCCGCATTATTCGGCGTCGAAAGGATGTCATTTGCAAAATCCGCCGGCGCGGCCATTGCGGTCGGCGGCGTCGCTCTGTCATTGGCTTCCGGGCTTACCACAGCACCCGTGGGCGCCTGGCGGGGGGACCTGACTATGGGCGTCGCCACTCTTTGTATGGCTTTCTACAGCATTTATGGGCGCCGCTATGTGATGCGGTCCAGCGCGCTTGGTGTCTTGACCGTAGGCATGGGCGCGGGCGGCATGGCCATGGTCGCGCTCGCGGCCGTCATGGGCGGCGCTGTTTGGCCAGAGAAGTTGACTGTCGTTGACACTATGGCCGCCCTTTACCTTGCCGCGGGCGGCGGCGCATTGGCCTTCGTCTTGTGGATTTGGGCCCTGCAATTGGCCAGTCCTACTCAGGTCACCGCGGCTATGACCCTAAACCCGTTTTTTGCGACCTTGCTCGCGGCAGGTATTTTATCGGAGCCGATTACGCCGCAGTTTGTTCTGGGTCTGATAGCCGTGTTTACAGGCCTTTTGATAGCAGCCAGGAGCGACGGCTAGGTCTGAGTATCGTTGCATGGCGCGTTGATAATTACGTGTTGGAACGGTTATCGTCCGGCCATGTTACGGCGATTCGCGATACACCTGCTGCTCGTGTCGGTGCTGGGCCTGTTGGCCGCCTGCGCCCGGGAGGTGCCGGCGCCACTGGTTATGGGTACGCCGTCATCTCCGCCGCCCAAAGCCGAAAAGGCGCCGCCAGCCGCCACTGCCCTCGCCATTGGTCAGGGGGATTACCTCGTCGGCGCCGATGAGACCCTCTATGCCGTCGCCCGGCGCTCGGGCGTCGCACTGCGGGATCTGATCGCCGCCAACAACCTGCAGCCACCTTACCGGCTGCATAAGGGTCAACGCCTGACGATCCCGGCCCTGCGGTATCACCGGGTGGAGGCCGGCGATACGCTCTATGCCATCTCCCGCCGCTATCGCGTTTCGGTTTACGCCTTGGCCCGCAACAACCGGATCGCGCCGCCTTACAAAATACGGCCCGGTCAGAAGCTGAAGCTGCCGGCTAGCGAAACTAGGGTCGCCGTTCGTTCGGACGCGGGTGCTCCGCCGACGCCGCGTCACAAACCAAGCGTCCGCTCGCCCCAGGTTGCCCGCAAGACCATCATCAAACCGCCGCCCCGGCGCGAGGGCGGCCGCTTCGCCTGGCCGGTCAATGGCCGGGTGATCTCCCGCTTCGGGGTCAAACCCAACGGTCTGCACAATGATGGCATCAATATCGCCGTGCGCGAGGGCGAAGCTGTGCGCGCGGCAGACAGCGGCGTGGTGGTATACGCGGGCAACGAACTGCGGGGATTCGGCAATCTCCTGCTATTGCGTCATCGGGGCGGCTGGGTCACCGCCTACGGCCATAATCGAAGCCTGAACGTGAAGGTCGGGGACGTAGTGCGCCGCGGAGATACCATCGCGCGGGCCGGCAGCACGGGCAATATTCGTCGGCCGCAACTACACTTCGAAATCCGCAAGGGCCGCCGCGCCGTCAATCCGGTCCGGCATTTGGCCCGCAAATCAGCGCTAATCGATGGCGACGCCAAGCCGGCCGGCAAGGTCCTGGACGAACTGCCAGGCCACCCGACCGTTGCGGGCACCCCGGGTCATGGACCATTCGATGGCTTGGGCGCGTAGTTCGTCGGGGCCGATGTCGAGGCCGTAATGCGCGCAATAGCCCGACAGCATGGCCAGGAATTCGTCCTGGCTGCAGTTGTGGAAGCCTAGCCAAAGTCCGAAGCGGTCCGATAGGGAGACTTTCTCCTCAACCGCTTCGGAAGGGTTGATCGCCGTCGAACGTTCGTTCTCCATCATATCGCGCGGCATCAGATGGCGCCGGTTCGACGTGGCGTAAAAGATCACGTTGCTGGGCCGCCCTTCGATGCCTCCTTCCAGCACCGCCTTGAGGGATTTGTAGGAGGTATCGTCATTGTCGAAGGAAAGATCGTCGCAAAACAGGACGTAACGATGTTTCCCGTGGCGCAGCAGTTTCAATAGCCGGGGCAGGGAGGGGATATCCTCGCGATGGATCTCCACCAACTTCAGCGTGCCGGGATCGGCCTCGACGATGCTGCCGTGAATGGCCTTCACGAGGCTGGATTTGCCCATGCCGCGGGCACCCCATAACAGCGCATTGTTGGCCGGCAGGCCGGCCGCAAAACGCCGGGTATTCTCGGTCAGGATGTCGCATTGTGACTGGATACCCAGTAACAGGTGCAGTTCGATGCGGCTGACGTTCGTGATCGGCTCCAGATATCCCCCATCGGCATGCCAGACGAAGGCGTCCGCATCGTCCAAGTTGATTTCCGCCGTACGCGGTGGCGAAAGTCGATCCAGGGCATCGGCAATCCGGCCCAAAAGGGGGACCAGTTCTTGGCTGTTTGGCGTCTTGGAAGCTGACATCTGCTCATTGGGTCTTGATTGACGGAGAGGGCCGGAACCTAGTCGCCACTGAACGCCTGGTCAACGGTCCGTGTAGGGCCTTGAAAAATGGTGATGTAAAGGGTACTTGCAAGAAACCATAAGCGTTTGCAATCTATTGCGGCAGGGCTATAGTCCGCCCGCCGTAAGCTGGATACCGGAGAATTTATTATGCTGATTTCGCCCGCTTTCGCCCAGGCCGGCGGTGCGCCCGGCGGTGGCGATATGTTCGTACAGTTGTTGCCGTTGTTGCTGATTTTCGTTGTTTTTTGGTTCTTTTTGATCCGCCCACAGCAGAAGAAAGCCAAGGAACACCGCGAAATGGTGGCCAACGTGCGCCGCGGCGACCAGGTTGTGACGGGCGGCGGCATGTTCGGCAAGGTGACCAAGGTCATCGATGAAAACACGGTGCAGGTCGAAATCTCGGAAAACGTGCGGGTTCGGGTGGTTTCCTCCACCCTCCAGGATGTCCTGAGCAAGGGCGCGCCAGTGGCGGGCGGCAAGTCCGAAGGCAAGGATAGCGGGAAATCCGAAGGCAAATCCGAAGGCAAAGCCGATGACGAGGCGGATGATGAGGCAGCCGAGGCGCCGGCGGAAAAGAAATCCATGTTCGGTTTCGGCAGCAAGAAATAACCAGGCCCCGGCCCGACGATGCTTTATTTCGCCCCCTGGAAGGTCGCCCTGGTCGCCGTTTTGTGTCTGGCTGGGATCGTGTTCACCATTCCCAATTTCCTATCGGAAAGAACCGCCGAAGGTTTGCCAGATTGGCTGCCGCACAAACAGATCAACCTTGGCCTTGATCTGCAAGGCGGATCGCATCTGCTGTTGGAGGTTGAAGCCGGCGTCGTCGTGCAAGAGCGGCTGAACGCGCTGGTGGATTCCGTCCGTCCCGCCCTGCGCAGCAAACGCATCGGCTATCGCGATCTGGGCCAGCGCGGCGGTGCCGTGACCGTAACCATTCGCAAGCCCGAACAGCTTGACCAGGCGGTTGCGGAAATCAAGCAACTCTCTGTTCCCGTACAGGGCGGTGTGACTGGCGTCCCCGGGGCGCGGGATATCGAGGTAGATGTTGTCAATGGCAACCAGGTCCGGGTGACGTTGACGGAAGAGGCCATCCAGGAACGCCGGCGTAGTGCCATCGAACAATCTATCGAGATCGTTCGCCGACGCATCGACGAACTGGGCACGCGCGAGCCGACCATCCAACGCCAGGGCGAGGACCGCATCCTGGTCCAGGTGCCCGGCCTGCAAGATCCGGAGCGTTTGAAATCCATTCTGGGCAAGACCGCGAAAATGGTCTTCCGTCTGGTCGATCTAACCACATCGCCGGCGGAAATCCTTTCCGGCGGGCGCACCCCGCCTGGTTCTGAACTGCTGGAATCCGACGAGCGTAATCCCGACGGCTCGCCGGTGGATATGTACGTGGTGCGCAAACGGGTGATGGTCAGCGGCGACACCCTGGTGGATTCCGCTGCCACCTTCCAGGATAACCAGCCCGTGGTTTCATTTCGCTTCGACAGCGTCGGGGCCAAGCGTTTCGGCGATGCCACCGCCAAGAACGTGGGCAAGCCGTTCGCCATCGTGCTGGACAAGCGGGTGATCAGCGCCCCGGTGATCCGTGAACCGATCCTGGGCGGCACCGGTATCATCAGCGGCAATTTCACGGTTCAGGAAGTCCAGGACTTGGCCCTGCTGTTGCGCGCCGGTGCGCTGCCAGCGCCATTGAAGATACTCGAGGAACGTACCGTGGGGCCGGCTTTGGGTGCGGATAGCGTGGCGGCAGGCAAGATCGCCTGCATCGTCGCTTTTGTGGCCGTCATGATTTTCATGGTCTTGGCGTATGGCCTGTTCGGCCTGGCGGCGGATATCGCCCTGCTGATCAACTTGTTCCTGATCATGGGGGCACTGTCCATACTTCAAGCGACCCTGACACTGCCGGGTATCGCCGGGATTGTGCTGACCATCGGCATGGCGGTGGATGCCAACGTGCTGGTGTTCGAGCGCATCCGCGAGGAAATTCGCACCGGCAAGACGCCGTTCGCGGCTATGGAGGCGGGTTACCAGAGGGCCCTTGGCACCATTCTTGACGCCAACATCACCACCCTGATCGCCGCGACGATCCTCTTTGCCATGGGTTCGGGCCCGGTCAAGGGTTTCGCCGTCACATTGGGTATTGGCATCGTCACCTCGGTCTTCACGGCCGTGGTGGTGACCCGGATGATGTTGGTTTTCTGGCTGCGGCGGGCAAGGCCGGCCGCGCTGCCCATATAGGGGATCACAGATGTTTCAGCTAAAACTGGTCCCCAGCAATACCGCAATTCCCTTCGTGAACTGGCGCAAGCCGGCCATGCTGGGTTCCGCTCTCCTGGTCGTGGTGTCCTTGATCATGGCCTTCATGCCGGGCCTGAACTTCGGCATCGATTTCCGCGGCGGTATTCTGATCGAGGTGCGGACCGAAGGCCCTGCGAACCTGAGCGACATGCGCGGCGTCCTGGGCGGCTTGGGTCTGGGTGAAGTGTCTCTGCAGGAATTTGGCGCCGATGACACGGTGCTGATCCGTATCGAGAAACAGCCCGGCGATGCCACCGCGCAACAGGCTGCGGTTACGAAAGTGCGTGGCGCCCTGGGGAGCGGTGTCGACTATCGACGGACGGAATTTGTCGGCCCCAAGGTCAGTGGTGAGTTGATCGAAGCCGGCGCCATCGCCATCGCCCTCGCCGTGGTGCTGATGCTGATCTACATCTGGTTTCGCTTCGAATGGCATTTCGGGGTCGGCGCCGTCGTGGCCCTGGTGCACGACGTGGCCCTGTCCATCGGCATGTTCGCAGTGACACAGATGGAGTTCAACCTCTCCACCATCGCGGCTCTTCTGACCATCGTCGGTTACTCCATCAACGATACCGTGGTGGTCTATGACCGGGTGCAGGAGAACCTGCGAAAGTACAAGACCAAGAGCCTGCCGGACGTCCTCAACGTCGCCATTAACGATACCCTGTCCAGAACCACCATGACCTCCGTCACCACGCTGCTGGCCTTGGTTGTATTGTTCGTTGTCGGTGGCGCCGTCATCCAGGGCTTCGTCTTTGCCATGATCTGGGGCGTCATCATCGGTACCTATTCCTCGATCTTCATTGCAGCGCCATTGCTGATCGTGCTGGGCCTGGGTGACCGCCACCGTAGTGGCGAGGGCAAGGGCGACGCAGCTGCATCCACCTCATAAACCATGGACATCACGCCCCCCGTCGCCGCCGATCGGCAACTGATCCAAGGCTACGGCGACGGCGGTTTTCGGGTGTCGGGTTCCCGCCACAATGGCTCCATCCTGGTCTTGCCGCGCCAGACCGTCGCCTGGCCGGTCAGCGATATTATGGCCCTTACCCTTGACGACCTATCGCCGTTGCAGGACACCGATGATCCGGTCAACGTGCTGCTATTGGGTTGCGGCACCGGGGGTGCGCTGATTAAGCCGGATTTGCGCGCCAAAGTGCGGGAATGGGGCATTGTGATCGAGGCCATGGGCACCGGGGCCGCTTGCCGGACATATAATGTTTTGATGAGCGAAGATCGGGATGTTGCCGCCGCCCTGATCGCTATCGACTAGGGTCGCCCGATGTTCAGTTACTGGATTCCGATCACCATTTTTGCTGCTTTCATGCAGAACCTGCGATCGGCGCTGCAGAAGCATATTCAAGGCCACCTCTCAACCGGCGGCGCGGCCTATGTGCGCTTTGTCTATGCCCTGCCGTTGGCCCTGATCCTGCTAGGCGTCCTGGTCTTTCAGTTCGGTTACGACCTGCCGGCCATGAACTTGGAGTTCTTGATCTACTGCCTGCTGGGCAGTCTGTCGCAGATTCTCTTCACTTTCATTCTGCTCTACCTGTTCTCCTTGCGGAACTTCGCCGTAGGAACGACGTTCTCGAAAACCGAGATCCTGCAAATCGCCATTTTGGGTCTGATCCTTTTGGGCGATGAAGTCAGCCTGGTCGGCATCGGCGCCATCGTAGTCGGCATGATGGGCGTGATTATCCTGTCCATGGCACAGACTTCGGTCACATGGTCGAACCTGGCCACCTCTCTGTTCGAGAAATCCACCGTTGTGGGACTGATCTGCGGCGCCTTCCTTGGGGCCTCAGTTGTGTTCTTCCGGGGCGCCACTTTGGCGCTTGAGGATGGTGATGTGATGATCCGGGCCGCCTTTGCCGTGACCGTGGCACTGATCATGCAGACGGTGATGATGGGCGGCTACCTGCTGCTTCGTGAACCGGGCCAGATGACGGCCGTATTCCGCCATTGGAAACCGGCAGGCGCGGTGGGTATCGCCGGCTTTCTCGGTTCCATCGGCTGGTTCACGGCCTTCACTCTACAGAACGCAGCCTATGTGCGCGCGGTGGGTCAGATCGAACTGATCTTCACGTTTATCGCCTCGATCGTTTTCTTCAAGGAGAAGACCAGCCGAATGGAACTGGCCGGCATTGCCTTGATCCTCGTCGCCATCATCGCAATTATCCTGACGGGCTGAGCCCTGCCTTGACCAAGCTGTCCAACAGCATCTGGTTGTGTTCAGCTTGCTGATAGGTTTTGAAATCACCTCTGAAAAGACTGGGAATGAAATCCGGCGCAAAGCTGTTGAGCTTGTCTAGGTGCAATCGCAAAAGCGCCTCATCCGACACTTCGGCGCCGTAAACAATCATAAGCACACGGCGGATTGGCGCGGTTGGGCCGCTCTGGATGGCGAGTTCGGACCAATGGCGCAAGGCCTCGAAGTCCCGTTCCACGAATGCCGCCATGGCGTGGGCCAAGTAACCATTGCCGATCCAGGCTTCCTTGGGGCTCATTCGCAATGCCCGGTCAGCCAGATCCTTGGCTCGGTCCATTTCGCCCATGCTGGCTTCGGTCCAGGCGAGAAATAACATGACCATGACATCGTTGGGATTTAGTTCATGTGCGCGGCGCAAATCCGCAATGCCGATGTCCCGACTTCCGGATATAGAGTGCACCAGTCCTCGCGAAAAGTAGGACAGGCATTCCCTTGGTGCCACCGCAACGGCGGTTTCCGCTGCCTCCAATCCCAGTTTCAGGGCTTCTGCGCGGTCATCGGTCCAGCCGTAAAAGACGTGCCAATTAAAGCTCATGGCCAAGATCTGCCAAGCCAGTGCGCAGTTCCGATCTTCCTTGATTGCTGCTTCTGCAATTTCCCTGGCTTCTCGGCACCGTTCGGAATATCCTTTGAAGGAGGCATCATGAAGGGCCTTCCAGGCCCGCCAGGATAAATCATCGGCCTTGGTATATCGCCTGCTGCCACGTTCCATTTGGCGCATTTCTTCGGCTTCGATTTCCGGCACCATTGAGGCGACGATTTGTCGGGTAATACGTTCCTGCAGATCAAAAACATCTTCCAGTACGTCCTCGTAGCGTTCCGCCCAGACGTGATTGCCTGACTGTCCTTCAATCAGTTGGGCGGTGATACGGACCTTGTTGCCAGCCTTGCGAACGCTCCCTTCAAGAACGAATTGCACACCTAGTTGCCGTGCAACCTCTTGAACGTCCGGTGTCTGACCCTTGAAAGCGAAGGAGCTGTTGCGCGCGATGACGAATAGGCGACCGAAGCGGGCCAATTCGGTGATGATATCCTCGGTAATCCCGTCTGCGAAATAGTCCTGTTCCGGCTCTGCAGACATATTGTTGAATGGCAAGACGGCAATGGATGGCTTTTCCGGAAGTGGTAGGTCGGGTTCAATTTGCGTGGGTGACAGGCGGCCCTTCCACCGCCAGACATGGACCGGGCGCGCTATGTTTTTGAATGATTGAAGACCGGTGTCTTCGAATTCTGCATCCACCAGGGTGCCAAGACTTTCGTATGCCACGCCCGACAGCGACACGCCGCCAGGTTCGCTCGCCGCTTGAATGCGGGCCGCGACGTTGACGCCATCTCCGTGTATGTCATCGCCTTCGATTAAGATGTCGCCAAGGTTGATGCCAATTCGAAGTAAGATTTGCCGATCGTTCGAAATCGCGCCGTTGAGGTCGGCCAAGGCGTCTTGCACGACAATGGAGCATTTCACGGCATTCACGACCGATGGGAATTCCAACAGCAGTCCATCCCCCATCACTTTGACGATACGACCACCATGTTGAACGATCTGCGGGTCAACGATGTCCCCGCGCAATTGACGCAGGCGGGCTAGGGTTCCGGCCTCGTCCGCACCGATCAGGCGTGAATAGCCGACAACGTCCGCTGAAACGATGGCTGCCAGCTTGCGTTCCTGCCCCTGCAATTAAGCTCCTCCCTTGCAGTTCGACGGTAGCATAGTTTGATTTGCGGCTTAATTCTCGTTCCGGATGAATTCAGCGCTTTTGCGGATAAGATCATTGCGGCGTTGGGAATCCTCCAAAATTGTGACCGAGAGCACCACATAGCCTTTCTTGACATGGCCTTTTTCGAAGTATTTCAGCGGTGCGCCCGAACATTCGTGCATCAGAGCCCGACAGATTTCGGCTGGCAGCTTCAACGCGGTGCCGAACTTTCCGCAGGTTAGAAACAATCTGCCGTCGGCATAGGCCGCGACGGCACCGAAGACGGATTTGTAGGTGATCGCATAAGACTTTTCGAGGCCGGCCGCGCCGACGAGGCGACTGGCGGTCTGTCGAAAGTCACGGTTCATCGGGGCTAGGCCCTATTGCGACATGCGATTGATACCCGAGAGAACCTGGAAACAGGTTTCGATGGTGGGGACGGCAATACCCTGTCTTTGGGCTTGGTCAACCACAAATCCAAAGGTCTCGTGAACCTCGATGGCCTTGCCCTTGTCCACGTCCTGCAGCATGGATTGCCGGAACGTGGGCGCCGATACGCTTTGTTCCCGGCCCCGTTCCTGGGTCATGGCCACGGCGTCGTCCTCGCTCGCGGCGGTAATCTTCTCGAGGAAAAACGGCGGGCCGGCCCGCAACGTTACGCCAAGGCTTTCGGCCAGTTGCGCCGCCTCGCGCACGATGCGGACGACGATACGGGCGGTATCGGGATCGGCGGTAAACTTCCAGGTTTCCTGGCGGGTCAGCACGGCCACGGCGGACAGGCCCATCCAGCCGACAAACTTTGTCCATTCGTCGGCGCGAATATCCTCCGAAACCGCCGCTGGCAATCCGGCTTCGTTGTACCGGCCAACGATGTCCTGGACGCGGTCGGATGAACCGCCCGCCCATTCGCCGATGATGGTGGGATTGTCCATGACGTAGTTGGCGCTGCCGTCGGGCTGGATCGCACCGCCCATTAAAGAAATACAGCCCAGCACCGCGTCCTTGCCGAAGACGTTTGCCAACTGCTCGTTCTTAATGACGCCATTCTGGATCGAGATGGCATTGCCCACCTTCATGTGTTTGACACCTGCCAGGGCCGTCTCCGTCTGATGGGTCTTAACCGCCAGGATCAGAACATCCGTCGCGGTCAATGTGCCGGCATCGGTGACGATGTTCACAGGCACGGTGAATTCGTCCAACCCGGTGACTGTGACTCCGTTATCCGCCAGATGCGCCGCGCGCTCGCCGCGGGCGATCAGGGACACCGCTTCGCCGGCCCGGGCCAGATAGGCGGCGGTCACCGTACCCAGAGCGCCGGCGCCAAGAACCACGAACT
Source organism: uncultured Rhodospirillaceae bacterium (assembly GCA_964344935.1). GTDB lineage: Bacteria > Pseudomonadota > Alphaproteobacteria. The sequence continues at coordinate 201,842 of CAYFPL010000001.1, read as the reverse complement.
TCATCGCCGGCCCCTAAATCGGTGGATGGGCGCGGATGGCATCTTCGTTCAACTCCGTGCCCCAGCCGGGACCTTTCGGCAGCAGCAAATGCCCATCTTCCACAACCGGGACCTCCGTAACGATGTCGTCCTTCCAGGGCACATCATCCACGTCGATCTCCATGATACGGAAATTTGGCACGGCGGCGCACATATGCGCCGACATGATCGATGAGAGATGGCCATAGAAATTGTGCGGCGCCACGTTGATCTCGTAGGCTTCCGCCATAGCCGCGATCTTCATGGAATGGAAGATGCCGTTCCATGGCAGATCGATGATCGCCACATCCATTGAATGGTGTTCGAAGAAGGGCCGGAACTCGCGGAGGCGGAACAGGCTTTCGCACGAGGCGATAGGGGTTTGCACAGAATTGCGGATATGGCGCAGGGCCTCCGGATCGTAGAGGTCGATCTCGAACCAGGTCAGACCCAGATCATCCAGGGCGCGGGTGATCTGAAGATAGCCTTCGGTCTTGCAGTTGAAGTTGATGTCCAGGTGGATGCCCATATCCTCGCCGGCACCCTTGCGCAGGGCTTCCAGTTGAGCACGCAAATCTCGGATGACGGATTTTTCCACGTTCAGGGCCGGGGCGTCGCCGCCCCGGCCAAAACCGGGCATGTACAACGGCGGTTCCTCGCCGAAGCGGAAGATATTGGTCTTCAGACCCTTGTAGCCGCTCTCCCGCACCCGGGCACCCAGGGCCACGAGATCGTCCAAGCCGTTCAGCACCGGTTGCCCGATGGCCGCGGCCGCCGCCGGGTTCATCAGGTAGGTGCCACAATGGGACCAATAGAGGCGCATGCGGTCCCGTACCGCACCGCCCAAAAGGTCATAGACCGGCACGCCCAGGGCCTTGCCCTTGATGTCCATGAGGGCGTTCTCGATGGCCGCCATGGCCTGTTGATTGATGCCGCCCGGGGCCTGGCGTGTCATGGCGTAAAGGGATTGGGATATGGCCTCGTGATTGCAGGGATTGCGGCCCTCGATGGCTTCCACCAGGGCTTCGATGACACCAGTCAAGCCTTTGGAGCCATAGCTCTCGTTGTATTCCGCGATGCCGGTCAGGCCCTCGTCGGTGGTGAGCTTCAGAAACGAGAAATTGCGCCATCCCGCACCGCAATGCAGGGTCTCACAGCCGGTGATTTTCATGATGTCCGATCCGATCTTCGATTTGCCGGGTAAAGTGTAGCAAGTGTTTGTTTTGCCGCGCAAATCGCGATACCGTCTGGGCCATAAAAGAACCTATATGGGGATGGAGGCTGACCATGGCTCAACCTTGGGAGAAATATTACACGGAAGAGGCCAAGAACTTCGATGTGGCGACCATGCCTTATCCCACGCTGGTCGACATGATCATTGGTTCAGGCACGGAATACTCTTCCCGGCCGGCTGCCACCACGGTCCTGCCGAATGGTGCGGCGGCGACTATCAGCTATGCCGAGTATCTGGAGTCGGCCAAGGACTTCGCGGCCTATCTGCGGGAAACCGCCGGTCTGCAGCGCGGCGAGACCGTGGCGCTGATGACACCCAATTGCATCGATTTCACCATCGCCGCTTCGGGGGCATTTCTGGCCGGCGCCGTTTGTACGAACATCAACCCTCTCTACACCGCGCCGGAGATGGAACATCAACTCAACGATTCCAAGGCCGCCGTTCTGGTGATCATCGATATGTTCGGCGACAAGGTGGACGAGGTCATCAAGAGCACCCAGGTGCGGCAAGTGGTGAAGATATCCCTGGTGGACTTCTTCCCCGCCCTGAAGCGGATGCTGATCGGTTTCGTACTGAAGAAAGTGCGGAAGGCTATTCCAGATATGCATAGCGCGCATATCAGCTTCGCCGACGCCTTGGCCGCCGGCAAGGCAGCCCGCAAAGGCGGTGATATCAGCCATTATACGGAGGGGTTGTCGGGCGAAGATACGGCCCTGTTCCAATACACTTCCGGAACAACGGGGCGCAGCAAGGGCGCCGAGTTGAGCCATCAGGGCATTCTCGCCAATGCCCATCAGGCCAACACCCTGATCGGGCACATGCGCACGGAAGGTGGCGATGTCACCCTGGTGATCTTGCCGCTCTATCACATTACGGCCTTCGCCCTGATTTTCGTGGTCGGCGTTGTCTCGGGCGACCATCTGGTTTTGGTGCCATCGCCCCGGCCGCCATCGAACCTGAAGACCGCATTCGAGAACTTCGACGTCTCCATCTTCACCGGCATCAACACCCTGTTCGCCGCTTTGATGGAAGAACCCTGGTTCCACAAGGATTTGTTCAAGAGCGTGCGCTTCTGTGGTTCGGGCGGGGCGGCGCAACAGACCGGCGTGGCGCAACGCTGGACGGATGCCACCGGCATCGACATCTATCAGGGCTATGGCATGACGGAGTGCTGCGGTGTCATGAGCCTAAACCCGATCGGCGAAAATCGTCTGGGCTCGGTCGGCATTCCGGTACCCGGCCTCGAGGTCCGCATCGTCGATGACAACAATGTGGAACAGCCCATCGGCTCGCCCGGCGAGCTCTTGTTCAAGGGCCCGACCATCATGAAGGGCTATTTCGGCCGGCCGGAAGCGACGGCTGAAGCGATCAAGGACGGCTGGCTCTATTCCGGTGACATCGCGGTGATGGACGAGGATGGGTTCATCGAGATCGTAGACCGCAAGAAGGACATGATCCTGGTATCCGGCTTCAACGTCTCGCCGAACGAGATTGAGGACTTGATCACCACCATGCATGGCGTGGTCGAAGTGGGCGTGGTGGGCATTCCGGACGAAAGATCATCCGAAGTGCCCATGGCCTTCATTGTCCGCAATAACGATGCCGTCACGGAAGAAGCGGTCATCGCCCATTGTCGCGAGGGCCTGACCAACTACAAGGTGCCGAAACGGATCGAATTCGTGGAAGAAATTCCGAAATCGCCGGTCGGAAAAGTCTTGCGCCGGGAGCTTCGGGATATGATCCCGTCCTAGTACGGTCTGTCAAAGGGCTGAATAGCAGCGGTCGATTGGGGTCATGCCCGCGAATGCGGGCATCCAGATCTTGGCATTATTTCCCGGCTTTTCTCGCCTCCCTAGATTCCTGCTTTCGCGGGAATGACGATGACGTGGGTGCGACGAGGATCGAGGACCGCGTGTCGAAACCCACTAGGCCGCCTTTGGTGCCGGGGTAATGCGCACCGCGCAGTATTTCACTTCGGCGATCTTGGCTTCCGGATCCAGGGCGGCGTTGGTCAATAGATTGGCCGCCGCCTCGGCGAAGCAGAAGGGGATGAAAATCGTGCCCGGCTGCACGCCTACGTCCGACCGCGCCTTCAGTTCGATGCTGCCCCGGCGGCTTTCGACGCGAATGCCGTCGCCCGGCGAAAGTTGCATATCGGACAGGGTTGCCGGTGCAAGGTAGGCGATGGCCTCGGGCTCCAGGTCATCAAGTACGGGCGCCCGCCGGGTAATGGCGCCGGTGTGCCAATGCTCCAAAATGCGGCCGGTCAGCAGCACCATGGGGTAATCCCGGTCCGGTAACTCGTCCGGGTCCGAGATATCGCAGGGTACGAACAAACCGCGGCCATCCATGGTTGGGAAGCCGTCGGCGAACATTACGGGCTGGCCGGGATCGTCGGGCCCATCACAGGGATAGGTAATCGCGTCCTCGGCCAACAACCGCTGCCAGCTCATACCCCTGATCGAATGCATGCCCTTGCGCATTTCTTCGAACACGGGTTCCGGGCCGTCATAGTGCCAGTCCATGCCGATACCCTTGGCAATTTCGCCGGTGATCCAAAGATCCTGCCGAGCATCGCCCGGCGGCTGGATGGCCTGTCGGCCCATTTGTACCTGGCGGTTTGAATTTGTCACGGTGCCGTCCTTCTCTGGCCAGGCGGAGGAGGGCAGGATGACATCGGCATAGCACGCCGTTTCGGTCAGGAAGATATCCTGGACCACCAGATGTTCCAGCTTTGCTAGCGCGCCGCGTGTATGCTCCAGGTTCGGGTCGGACATGGCCGGGTTTTCGCCCATCACATACAGGCCCTTGATGGTGCCCTTTTGTATGGCGTCATTGATCTCCACAACGGTCAGTCCAGGTTTCGGATCCAGCGAGGTTTGCCACAATTCTTCAAAGCGGGCCCGGGCGGCTGGATCGGCTACCTGCTGATAGTCGGGATAGACCATGGGGATCAGCCCGGCATCGGAGGCGCCCTGGACGTTGTTCTGTCCACGCAGGGGATGCAGGCCGGAACCGGGACGGCCCACATTGCCGGTTGCCAGGCAAAGTGAAATCAGACAGCGGGCGTTGTCGGTGCCGTGGACGTGCTGTGAAATCCCCATACCCCAAAAGACCATGGCATTCTTGGCCGTGGCGAAGGCGCGCGCGGCGGCGCGGATATCGTCGCCTGCAACCCCGGTCAGTGCCGCCATTTTGTCAGGCGGGAAGGCCTTGATGTGTTCCGCCAGATCAGCGAAGCCGCTGGTGTGATCGTCGATATAGTCGTGATCGACAAGATCTTCCGTAATGATGACGTTGAGCATGGCGTTCAATAGGGCCACATCCGTGGCCGGTTTGAGCTGCAACATCCAGGTGGCCTGCTTCTCCAACACCACGCCATTGGGGTCTATTACGATCAGTTTGGTGCCGTCCCGCGCGGCCTGCTTGAAATAGGTCGCGGCCACAGGATGGTTGACTTCGGGGTTGCAGCCGATGGTCATGATGACATCAGCCTTCAGGGCGTCGGTGAATGGCGCCGTGACGGCGCCCGAGCCGATGGTCTGCATCAACGCTGCAACGGAAGAGGCATGACAAAGCCGGGTGCAATGATCCACATTGTTGGTGCCGAAGCCGGCGCGGACCAGTTTCTGGAACAGATAGGCTTCCTCGTTGGAGCCCTTGGCCGAGCCAAACCCGGCTAGGGCGGCGCTGCCATGTTCGTCCCGGATCGCCTTCAATCCGCCGGCGGCGAGAGACAATGCCTCTTCCCAACTGGCTTCGCGGAAATGGGTGAGGGGATTGGCAGGGTCGATGGCGACATCGTCCTTGGGGATGCCCGGCAGCCGGATCAGCGGTGTCGTGAGCCGTTCAGGGCTATGGATGTAATCGAACCCGAAACGGCCCTTGACGCACAGGCGGCCATGATTGGCGGGGCCGTCCCGGCCCTCTACGCCAATGATTTTTTCGTCCTTGACTAGGAAGTCCAGTTGGCAGCCGACGCCGCAATAGGGGCAGACGGAAGCCACCTTGCGATCAATATCCGCGGCCTCTGTCTTTGGCAGCAGGGCGCCGGTGGGGCAGACACGGACGCACTCGCCACAGCCGACACAGCGGCTGTCCCCCATGGGGTCATCGAAGTCAAAGGCGATGTGGCTGTCCGCGCCGCGCCCGGCCATGGCGATCACGTCGTTGACCTGTACTTCGCGGCAGGCCCTAACACACAGGTTGCACTGAATGCAGGCATCTAGATTGACCAACATGGCGGGATGGCTGGGGTCGGCGGCCGGGCCGTCGGCTCTCGCCGGATAACGGCCGTCCCTCACATCCATGGCATCGGCCCATTTCCAAAAGTCGGCATCGGGATCGGGCGCGCTATCCTGAGCCGGTTGGTCGGCCAGTAGCAGCTCCATCACCATCGAGCGTGATTTCCGGGACCGTTCGGAATTTGTGTGGACCGTCATACCGGCCTCGGGCAGGCGCCGGCACGACGGCGCTAATGTTCGCTCACCCTCGATCTCGACCACACAAGCGCGGCAATTGCCGTCGGCGCGGTATCCGGCTTCGGTGGTGTGGCACAGGTGCGGCAGCGTATTGCCCAGACGTTGGGCCACCTGCCAAATGCTCTCGCCAGCCTCGGCCTCGACCGAAGCGCCGTCCAGCTCAAAGGTAATCTTGTCGCTCATGTCACCGTACCGGGAAAATGTCGCAGGGCACACCGCAACGGATTGGCCGCGGCATGACCTAGCCCGCAAATAGAGGCGTCCGCCAAAACGTCCGCCAAATCTTCCAGCAAGGCAGCTTCGGCCTTGCCCCCTTGTTCGCCCAGCAATGCAACGGCCTTTTCCGTGCCGGCACGGCATGGTGTGCACTGACCGCAGCTTTCATGGGCGAAAAACGACATCAGGTTGCGTACCGCATCGCCGATATCGTCATGCTGTGAGAGCACAATCAGGGCGGCGGAGCCGATCAGACCGCCATGCGCCTCAAGGGTGCCAAAATCCATGGGTTCGTCCGCCAGGCTTGCAGGCAGAATGCCGCCCGAGGCGCCGCCGGGCAGAAACGCCGCCAGCTCATGGCCATCCTGCATGCCGCCGCAATGTTCCTCAATCAATGCGCGGGCGCTGATGCCGGCGGGAACCCGTTTGACGCCGGGATCGCGAACCCGTCCGGAAACAGAAAAACTGCGCAGATTCTGCCATTCCTTGCCATGCTCAACGGCATCGCGGGTCCAATAGAGGGTCTCCACGTTGTTGATCAGTGTGGGGCGCCCGAACAGGCCGACTTGCGATGGAAAAGGGGGACGCTGGCGGGGCAGACCGCGCTTGCCCTCTATGCTCTCCAGCATCGCCGATTCTTCGCCGCATATATACGCACCGGCACCGCGGCGCATATGGACGGGAAGGTGCCGCAGGCCGGCATCTGCCAGCGACTCCAATTCCTGGTGCAGCAAGTGGCGCAGGTGGGGGTATTCGTCGCGCAAATAAATATACGCTGCCTCCGCCTCTACGGCCCATGCAGCCACCAGCATGCCTTCAAGAAACCTGTGTGGGTCTGTTTCCAGATAATGACGGTCCTTGAACGTGCCCGGCTCGCTCTCGTCGCCATTGACGGCCAGTAGGCGTGGCCCGGGTTCGGCCGCGACCAGTCCCCACTTCCGCCCCGTCGGGAAGCCGGCCCCGCCCATGCCGCGCAGGCCGCTCTGCAAAACAAGCTCGATCACTTCGTCCCGCTGGCGTTCGCCGGACAAACAGGCGCGCAGCAGGTCATAGCCGCCGCTATTTTGATAGGCGGCGAAATCAACGGCGGGCGTGACCTGCGCGGCGGTTCTTTCCGCGCCAAGCGATGCCTGCACCGCATCGCCGTCGGCATGCGTCAAATATTGCTCGTCCACCGAGGCCACGGGCGCGCCTTCGCACCGGCCCATGCAGGCGGCACGGATTACGCGGCCGTTTGGCCCCAGTTTCGCCGCCACGGACGCCGCCAGGGCGTCGGCCCCGGCCATTTGGCAGGGTAGACCATTGCAGATGCGGACCGTCTGTTCAGCAATGGTCGCTTCGTCGTCCAAGACCTCGAATGAATGGTAAAAAGTGGCGACTTCGTATACTTCCGCGGGTGAAAGCCGAAGATAATGCGCTAAAGCTGCAAGATGGCGATGACGCAGGGCACCGACCGTATCTTGAATGATGTGCAGATATTCCAACAGGAGTCGACTGTCGGGCGCTGCCGGGCCGAGTAGGCCGCGCACCTCGTGCAGGGCGACGGGATCGCTGCGACGGCCACGTGCTGTGAAGCGGCCCTTGCCAGTCGAACCACCGGGGGGGCGCCCAAAGGGGCTCGCGCTTTTTCGATCGTCGCCGTTTGCTGGCATCGTCTTGTCTTTCACAAAAATGCCTCCCCGGATTGGCCATGTACGTTAACCAAGTCGTCATGGACCGCGAAGGCGGTTTTGGTTAGTTTCGTGCCTGTTATCTTAACGCAACCGCGGCCTAGCGTCTCTGCTCTGATGATCACCAATAAGAGATTTAACGCTCGGAAGCCCAGACACGGATCATTTTAGAAAATGCCAGATCTCACGCTGTTGTCTCTATTATGTTCGAAACTCTGCCATGATCTCGTCGGTCCGATCAGTGCGGTGGGCAACGGCGTTGAAATCCTCGAGGATGAAGACGATCCCGAAATGCACCGCCAGGCGGTCGAATTGCTGGCCCATAGCGCCGCCCTGGCAGCAAACCGTCTGAAATTCATGCGCCTGGCATTTGGGGCCGCCGGCGGCGAAGGTGTTGCCATCAGCCTGGCAGAGGCTCGACAGACCGCGACTGATTTCCTCTCCGATTCAAGGGCGCGGTTGGATTGGCAGATCAGTGACGAGGACGGCGGCCAGGGGCCTGACAAGACGGGCATTAAGATATTGCTGAATCTGATCCTTATCGCCAACGACACCGTTCCTCGCGGTGGCGACATCCGAGTCGTCCTCAGCCGTGTCGACGACGGCGGCCAGGCCGTGCTTCGCGCTAGAGTACAGGCCAACGGAGAAAGCGCCAGGCTGGGTGACGGCGTCGAAGCGGCGTTCGACACGGCTGGCGAAACGAAGAATCTCAATCCGAAATCGGCGCCCGCCAGCCTGGCGGCTAATCTTGCTGAGTCCTATGGCCGCCATATCGCAGTCATGCCCGGCGTGGAATCCGTTGAATTCCAAGTCGATCTGCTGCCAGCGCAGTGATATCAGCCTGCAGCGATAGGCGCCAATGTAGATAATCACTGCGCTGCCGCCTGGATGCGGTCAAAGCGGTCTTTATGGGTTGCTTTCGCGGCAAGTTGCGATGAGGAACAATTCCGCCGGTTGCGGCGTTTTTGCTTCACTGCTTTTTAACCAATTTCCGCCATCTTTTCCGCACGACGGCCCCGGGGGAGGAGAAACCCGTTGCCGCCCTGGATGCAACAAAGGAAAAGGTGGCCGCGATGGACGAGCTACTCAGCGAATTTCTCACCGAGACTTCCGAGAGCCTTTCGACGCTTGATCTCGAACTAGTAAAATTGGAACAAGACCCTAATGCTCCGGACCTGATCGACAATATTTTCCGATTGGTCCATACGATCAAGGGAACCTGCGGATTTCTTGGTCTGCCGCGGCTGGAAGCCGTTGCGCATTCGGCAGAAAACGTTCTGGGTAAGGTTCGCGACGGTGACCTGGTTGTCACCACCGACACGGTCTCGTTGATCCTGGAATCTCTGGACCGGATCAAGGATTTGCTGGCGACCTTGGAAGCTACCGAGACGGAGCCCGAGGGCGATGACGCCGACCTTATCAAGCTGCTTGACGCCATGGCGGTTGGCGAGGACGTTTCCGGTCAGATCACAACCCCAGTACAGGCAGAAGAATCCGCGCCCGAGCGCGAGCTGAAAGAGGGCGAGGCCACCGAGGAAGAGCTTGAACGCGCCTTCCGCGAGACCGAGACCGAGCCCATCGAAGTGGAAACCAAGCCCGAGCCGGCAGCGCCTGAACCCGTGGCGGCGGCGCCAGCCAAGGCGAAAGCGAAGGACGAGGGCAAGGCACAAGCTGACAAAGCCGGCGAATCTTCGGTCGCCGCGCAAAGCATCCGCGTCAGCGTCGATTTGCTCGAAGATCTGATGACCATGGTCTCTGAGCTGGTGCTGACCCGCAATCAGCTGATGCAGATGGTCCGTGGTCACGCCGATAGCGAGTTCAAGGTGCCCCTGCAGCGTTTGAGCCACGTCACGACAGAATTGCAGGAAGGCGTGATGAAGACGCGCATGCAGCCCATCGGCAATGCCTGGGCCAAGTTGCCGCGCATCGTACGCGACCTGAGCCACGAACTAGGCAAGAAGATCGATCTGCAGATGTTGGGCGCCGATACGGAGCTTGACCGTCAGGTGCTGGAGCTGATCAAGGATCCCTTGACGCACATGGTGCGAAACTCGGCCGACCATGGCCTGGAAACGCCCGACGAGCGCCTGGCCGCTGGCAAGTCTGAGATGGGCAAGGTGATCCTGAACGCCTTCCATGAAGGCGGCCACATCATCATTCAGATCAAGGATGACGGCCGCGGTATCAACGTCGAGAAACTGCGCGCCAAGATGCTTGCGAACGGCGTGGCGACGGAAGCCGAAATCGAGGAAATGAGCGAACAGCAGATCCAGATGCAGATCTTTGCCGCCGGTTTCTCCACTGCCGAACAGGTAACGGCGGTGTCGGGACGCGGCGTCGGCATGGATGTGGTGCGGACCAACATCGAGAAAATCGGCGGTACGGTCGAATTGGATTCCGAATGGGGCAAGGGCAGCACCTTTACCATCAAGATCCCGCTGACCCTGGCCATCGTTTCGGCTCTGATCGTCGAAAGTTGCGAGGACCGCTTCGCCATACCGCAATTGAGCGTGGTGGAACTGGTCCGCGCATCGAAAGACTCCGAGCACCGCATCGAGATGATCAAGGAAACGCCGGTCCTGCGCCTTCGCAACCGTCTGTTGCCTCTGGTCTATCTCGGCGATTGTCTGAACCTGGCCAATGCATCGGAGCACACCTTGACCGAGGGTGCCGAGGTTTTCGTCGTGGTGTCCCAGGTCGGCTCTTACACGTTTGGCATTGTGGTGGATCGGGTCTTCGACACCGAAGAAATCGTAGTCAAACCAGTAACGCCGCTGCTGCGTGACATCGCCATCTTCTCTGGGAACACAATCCTGGGCGATGGCAGCGTCATTATGATCCTGGATCCGAACGGCATCGCAGCCTCAACTTCCGACACAAAGGTTGGCGAGCGGGCCGAGAGCGAGCAGGAACAAGCTCAAGCGGTCACAGCCGCGGACACCACCACGATGCTGGTGTTCCGGGCCGGCTCGGACGAGCCGAAAGCGGTGCCGCTGTCCCTGGTCGCCCGTTTGGAGGAGATCGAGGTCGATACCGTCGAATACTCCAACGGCCAGAGCCTGGTGCAATACCGTGGCAAGCTGATGCCTTTGGTCAAGATCGACGATCAGTGCAACCTGCGCGAAAGCGGCCGGCAGCCGATTCTGGTGTTCGCCGATGGCGATCATTCAATGGGACTGGTGGTCGACGAGATCGTCGATATCGTGGAATCGAAGCTGGATATCGAACTTTCCGCCAGCCAGGCCGGTTATCTCGGCAGCGCCGTGATAGAGGGCAAGGCCACGAACGTGATCGACGTGGGTCACTACCTTAGCGATGCCTTCGCCGACTGGTTCGGAGCGAAGGATTCGGCGTCCTATGGCTCGGAAGAGGGCCGGCGCCTGCTGTTGGTGGATGACTCACCCTTCTTCCGCAATATGCTGACGCCACTGCTGGAAGTGGCCGGGTACCGGGTAACGGTGGCGAGCAATGCCGACGAAGCCCTGGCCTTGCGCGAGGAAGGCGTGGATTTCGATTGCATCGTCTCTGACATCGAAATGCCCGGCATGAACGGCTTCGAGTTGGCCGAGCAGGTTAAGAGCGACAGCCGCTGGCAGGAAACGCCGATCGTGGCGCTGTCCTCCCATGCCAGCCCGCAGGACATGCAACGGGGCCGCGATGTTGGTTTCAGTGACTATGTCGGCAAATTCGACCGGGACGCCCTGCTTACGACCCTGTCACAAACGCTTGCTGAGAAAGTGGAAATGGCATCATGAGCGATCAAGATCTGAAAAACACAAAGGGGCGTTCCATGGACGCGGACAATGATCAACTGAACGAAACGGATTCGGAAGAGTACGTTACGGCGGTCTTGGACGGACAATTGTTCGGCATTCCCGTGCTGTCGGTGCAGGACGTGTTGGGTCCCCAACATCTTGCGAACATCCCCTTGGCGCCGCCCGAAGTCGCCGGTTCGCTCAATCTTCGCGGCCGTATCGTGACTGCGATAGATTTGCGCAAGCGCCTGGGCATGGAACCGGCGGACAGGGAAAAATCCATGTCCATCGTGGTCGAACACCATGGCGAGCTCTACAGCCTGTTGATCGACGAAGTTGGCGAAGTGTTGCGGGTGCCGCTGCAAAACTACGAGCGCAACCCGGCGACACTGGACGCCCGCTGGCGGGACGTCTCCCAAGGCATATTCCGGCTGGAGGGCCAATTGTTGGTGATTTTGCAGGTGCAGCGGCTCTTGGACATCATCAAGGTTTCGGCGGCCGCATAAGGTCGAATGGAAACCTGAATCGTTGACAAAAAGGGCCGGTTCCGTTGACCGGACAGGTCCGATGGAGTGAGACATGAAATCTTGCCTGGTCGTAGATGACTCAAAAGTCATCCGCATGGTCGCGCGGCGTATTCTCGAAACACTCGATTTCGAGATTCTTGAAGCGACGGACGGCCAAGAGGCTCTGGACGCCTGCCTCGAGGAAATGCCGGATGCGATCCTGCTGGATTGGAATATGCCGGTCATGAACGGCATCGATTTCTTGCGCACGCTCCGCGTCAGCGAAGGTGGCGATGCACCGGTGGTCGTATTCTGCACTACTGAAAATGATATGGCGCATATTGTCGAGGCGATGCAGGCCGGCGCCAACGAGTACATCATGAAGCCGTTTGACAAGGACATCATCGAAGCGAAATTCACCCAAGTGGGATTGCTTTGATGACGGCGGCGCGGGAGCCCGCGCAAGCAATTGCGGGCACGGATGATAATACGCCCCTAATCAGGGCAATGGTGGTCGACGATTCCGCGGTCATTCGCGGGTTGGTCAAGCGTTGGCTGCAGGAAGACCCGGACATCGAGGTGGTCGCTTGGGCCGCTGATGGCGAGGCGGCGCAAAAGCAGATCGTCGAGCATAAGCCGGATGTGGTGGTGTTGGATATCGAGATGCCGAAGGTCGACGGGCTGACGGCGCTGCCGGAGTTATTGAAGCTGGCGCCACGGACCAAGGTCGTCATGTCTTCGACGCTGACAACGAGGAACGCCGACATCGCCCTTCGCGCACTGGCGCTTGGCGCATCGGACTATATCGCCAAACCCACGGCTTCCTCCGATCTGCATGCCGCCGACGGTTTTCGGCGGGAATTGGTGGACAAGGTCCGGGCGCTTGGCAATTCGCTGCGCATGCGTTCGCGAATTGCGCCGAAGATCGTGGCAAAGGCAAGGGACGGCGGCCTTGTCAACACGCGTTCGGAATCGGGTCAGTATGGCGGTGCACCCATCGTCCTGCGCAAGGCTGCCATTTTGGCACCGCAGGTCATTTGTATCGGCAGTTCAACAGGCGGTCCGCAGGCCCTGTTCAAGGTGTTCGACAGCATCGGCGGCAAAATCAAACAGCCGATCCTGATCACCCAGCACATGCCCGCGACTTTCACGACCATATTGGCGCAACATCTAAACCGTATTGATGGCGTAGAGTGCGTCGAGGCAACTGACGGCGAAGAAATCAAGCCGGGCTGCGTCTACCTCGCGCCAGGTGACTACCACATGTTGGTGGAACGTAAAGTGGCGGGAAACATTCTGCGTCTGAATCAGGATGCACCCGAGAACTTCTGCCGACCCTCTGTCGATCCGATGCTGCGCAGCGCTGTGAGCGCCTATAACGACCGGGTTCTGACTGTTGTGCTGACAGGAATGGGCCATGACGGTCTCAGGGGCGGGAAATCCGTCGTCGAACGAGGCGGTACGCTGATTGCCCAGGACGAAGGCAGCAGTGTCGTGTGGGGCATGCCGGGCGCGGTGGCTACGGGCGGCTTGTGCAGCGCCGTTCTGCCCATCGACGAAATCGGTCCCGCGATAATTCGCCTGGCGAATGGGGGAGGCTCATGAAACCAGATGATTTTGAGTTCATAGCCGGCGTACTCAAGGACAGATCCGGTCTTTCCATCGGCCCCGACAAGACCTACTTGCTGGAGAGCCGTCTGACACCGATCGCGCGGCAGAACAAGCTCGACGATCTTGATGCCCTGATCGATCTCGCCCGCAAGAGCCGTTCGGAAGCGTTGCTCAGCGAAATTACGGAAGCGATGACGACAAATGAATCGTTCTTCTTTCGTGACAATACGCCGTTTGAAATCTTCCAGAAAACTGTCCTCCCTGATCTGCTTTCGGCGCGGGAATCGAGAAAAAGCCTGCGCATTTGGAGCGCGGCTTGCTCTACCGGCCAAGAGGCCTACAGCCTGGCGATGATCCTGCGGGAAATGTCGGCGCAATTGGCGGGATGGCGTATCGAAATTGTCGGTACGGATCTGTCCAAGGAAGTGCTGGAGAAAGCCAAGGTGGGGATCTACTCGCAGTTCGAGGTGCAGCGCGGCCTGCCCATCAATCTGCTGATGAAATACTTCACCCAGGTCAATGAATTGTGGCAGATCGACGCGGCAATCCGGGCCATGGTGAGCTACAGGGAATTCAATCTGTTGGAGGATCTCAAGTCGTTGGGAACCTTTGACGTAATTTTCTGTCGCAACGTTCTGATTTATTTTGACCAGCCCACGAAATCCAAGGTCCTGGATGCCATGACGAATATTCTGGCCAAGGACGGCTGCCTGTTCATGGGGGCGGCAGAGACGGTGCTGGGCATCTCCGATGTTTTCAATCCCGTCCCAGGACACCGTGGCGTTTACAATATGAGCGGGGCCGAGGGCGATCAGGCAGGCGGTCACAGCGGCCGCGTCGCGGCGGTCGCCGGTTAGACCCTCTTGCGCAAGCAAGGATCTTCAAACCGTAGATAGATATCCCCGATCGACCAATTTTAGGCGAAGTTTCAGCTTGAAAATGAAAACGGCCGCTCGATGGAGCGGCCGTTCTGTTTCGATGAAGCGCCGTTAGGCGGCTTCTTCTTCGTCGGCGGGTGGGTCGCGCAGGACGTAGCCGCGTCCCCAAACGGTCTCGATGTAATGTTCGCCGCCGGTCGCGTTGGCCAGTTTTTTGCGTAGTTTGCAGATGAAGACGTCGATGATCTTCAGTTCCGGTTCGTCCATGCCACCATAAAGATGGTTGAGGAACATTTCCTTGGTCAGGGTCGTGCCTTTGCGCAGGGACAGCAACTCCAACATGGCATATTCCTTGCCCGTCAAATGCAGCCGCTGGCCGTCCACCTCGACCGCGCGGCTGTCCAGATTTACGGTCAGCTTGCCGGTCTTGATTATGGATTGTGAATGACCCTTTGAACGGCGAACAATGGCGTGGATGCGCGCCACCAGTTCCCGTTTGTCGAATGGCTTGGTCATATAATCGTCCGCGCCGAAACCAAGGCCCCGTACCTTGTCGTCCGGTTCGGACATGCCGGAGAGGATAAGAATAGTCGTTTCCACCTTGGCGACGCGCAGTTTCTTCAGGACCTCATAGCCGTGCATGTCGGGTAGATTCAAATCCAGCACGATAATGTCGTAATCGTAAATCTTTCCCAGATCCAGGCCTTCCTCGCCAAGATCAGTGCCATAGACGTTGAAACCATCCCCTTGCAGCATCAAATCGATGCTTTTTGCCATGGCTGTATCGTCTTCAATGAGCAGAACCCGCATATCAGTCCTCCCGTCTACTGAACGTTAACCAAGGTTAACTGGACTAGGTTAATGAACCATTAACAAAAACCCTAATGCAAAATTTATCATCGAAATTCCGACTTTTCCGCCGATGGGCGGAATGCCTTTACTGAAACTTAAGCACAGGCACCTGAAAATGAGTTTATACCCTGATTTGACAGCGTGTGTTTATGAGTCCTGTGCAAACCGCCCTTGAAGAAATCGAACAAATCCCGACGCATCAACTCTACGGCCGTGTCGGAGGCGTTCGCGGGCTGACATTGGAAGTGAACGGCGCCCAGGCAGCACTTAGTGTTGGCTCGCGCTGTTCCGTGCAAACACGCGATGGCCGCGCGGTTATGGCGGAAGTGGTGGGTTTTCATGAGGATGCCGCGGTTCTGCTGCCCTATGGCACCCTGGATGGCATCGGCATGGGGTGCCGGGCGCTGGTCGACGAACATAACCCCATGGTCTATCCCAATCCCCATTGGCTAGGCCGCGTCGTCAACGCCATGGGGGAGCCTATCGATGGCAAGGGACCGCTGCCACGGGGCAATCAGGCTTATCCTTTGCGTGGCTCGCCGCCCCAGGCCCACGCCCGTCAGCGGGTGCGCGGCAAGGTGGACTTGGGCGTGCGCGCCCTAAACACCTTCGTCACATTATGCCGGGGCCAGCGCATGGGCATCTTCGCCGGCAGCGGCGTGGGCAAATCGGTGCTGCTGTCCATGCTGGCGCGCTTTACCAAATCGGACGTCTCGGTGATCGGCCTGATCGGCGAGCGTGGTCGGGAAGTGCAGGAATTCATCGAGGACAACCTGGGCGATGAAGGTCTTGCCCGCAGCATCATCGTCGTCGCCACCTCCGATGAACCGGCCTTGATGCGCCGGCAAGCGGCGTACATGACCATGACCCTGGCGGAATATTTCCGCGATTGCGACCAGGACGTGCTGTGCATGATGGACAGCGTCACCCGTTTCGCCATGGCGCAACGGGAAATCGGCCTATCGGGCGGTGAACCGCCGGCTTCGAAAGGCTATACACCGTCGGTTTTCTCGGAACTGCCGCGCCTATTGGAGCGGGCTGGTCCCGGTACCGGGCTGGGCGGCATCACGGGCCTGTTCACGGTGCTGGTGGAGGGCGATGACCACAATGAGCCCATTGCCGATGCCGTCCGCGGCATTTTGGATGGTCACATCGTCTTGGACCGCGAAATCGCCGAACGAGGCCGCTTCCCAGCGATCGATATTCTGCGCAGCCTTTCGCGAACCATGCCCAACTGCAACAGCGAAGACGAGAACATGCTGGTGCAGCAGGCCCGGCGTCTGATGTCCGCTTATGCCAACATGGAGGAGTTGATCCGCCTCGGCGCCTATCGCGCCGGTTCGGACCCGGAAGTGGATGAAGCCATTCGCTATCACGACGCCCTCGAAGCCTTCTTGAGCCAGGACCAGGGCGAAGGCTGCAGCCTGACCGAAGGCTATAGCCAATTGGCCGGTATCTTGCTGGCAGGACAGGAATAAATGAACATCCGCGGCTTTTCCGCCCTGGCCAAGATGCACCGCTTTCGCATGGACGAGCATCGGCGCAAAGCGGCGGAGGTGGACGCGGTTCGGGCGCAATTGATGCAGCAGGATGCCGCGCTTGAACGGGAGCTGGAGCTGGAAAAATCCACATTGACGCCGGATAACATGACCATGACCGACTTCGCGACGTACCTCAAAGGGATCGAAACGCGCCGCGAGGAACTGGCCAAATCGATCGTCGATGCGACCCGCACTCGGGCCCAGATCGCGGACCGCATGGCATTTGAATACCGCGAGGCAAAAAAGTTCGAATTGGCCATGGAACGGGAGATCCAGAGGCGCCGGAAACAGGCGGATATGCTGGAACAGGCTGAATTGGACGAAATCGGCCTGAACTACCGGGACCGAGAGATAATCTGACCGATCGCAGCCGGCATCGTTGACATAACCCGATGAAGGCGACAGGCTTTCTCCAACAAATAGGAGGAGGCGATGAAGTTTACCTGGTTCAACCTGATGCCCTGGCCGCACTTGCCGGCGGATTTTCGCGAGACCAACCGCTCCGTCTGGGTGGATATCCCGTCCCGCCTCTATGATCCCAAGAAGGGTCACGAGGTCTACAACACCTATCTCGACCAGCTTGAATACGCCGAAAGCCTCGGCTTCGACGGTATCGGCGTCAACGAACACCATGCCAACGCCTATGGCCTGATGCCCTCGCCCAATATCATGGCGGCCGCGTTGGCGCGTCGCACCTCGAAATCGGCCCTGGTGGTGCTGGGTAACTCCATCGCCCTTTACAATCCGCCGATCCGGGTGGCGGAAGAATTCGCCATGCTCGACGTGATCTCGGGCGGCCGTCTGGTTGCCGGCTTTCCGGTCGGGACTTCCATGGATACCAATTATGTCTATGGCCAAATACCGGCGCTGACCCGAGAGAAATATGCCGAAGCCCACGATCTGATCATGCGGGCCTGGCGCGAGGACGAACCGTTCAGTTTCAATGGCCGCTATACCCAGCTTCGCTATGCCAACTGCTGGCCCAAGCCGATCCAGTCGCCGCGGCCGCCTGTGTTCATTCCCGGCGGCGGTTCCATCGAAACCTATGATTTCTGTATCGAGAACGAATACGCCTACAGCTATCTCAGCTTCACCGGCTACAAGCGCGCCCAATTGCTGATGGACGGATTCTGGAACCGGGTGGAGGAGATGGGCGCTGACCATTCCCCCTACCGGGCCGGCTTCGCGCAAACCATTTGCGTGGCCGAGACGGATGAGGAGGCCAAGGAGCTCTATGCCGAACATGTGAATTACTTCTTCAACAGGTGCCTGCACGTCTATCCCGGCTATGCCGATGCGCCCGGCTACCGCACGGTTAAGACCATCAAGAAAGGTGCCCTGTCGCAATATACCCGCTCCTCCCTTGGTTCCCTGGGCAGGTTGACCTGGGAGGAACTGGTGGACGGCGGCCATATCATTGCCGGTAGTCCGGACACCGTGGTCGAGAAGATGAAGGAACTGATTACCGGCCTAAAGGTGGGCAACATCTTCTGCCTACTGCATATCGGCGACATGACCAACGAGAAAACCCGCCTGTCCACCCGCCTGTTCGCGGAAGAGGTGATGCCGAAACTGCGTAATATGTGGCCGGATTGGGAAGACGACGAACGCTTCTGGATCCATCCCTTGGAGGATCGGCTGGAACCCACGGTGCCCATGGCGGCCGGGCAGGGGGCGGCGTCATGAATGCCCCGGCCATAAATACCCGCATGGTCGATATCGGCCACGGCCGCGCGCCGGTCGAGGTTTGGGAGGCCGGCGCCGGCTCGCCGCTGGTCTATCTTCATGGCGCCGGCGGCCTGATGCCGGATGACATTTGTATCCGCGCCCTGGCGCAACAGTTCCACGTATATGCGCCCCTGCTGCCCGGTTACGGCGGCAGCGAGGGCGAAGACGAATTGAAGGATATGCTGGACACGACCCTGCATACCGGCGATGTCATCCAGGCCCTGGGTTTGGTCAATGCGCCTTTGGCGGGCCATTCCATGGGTGGCATGGTGGCGGCCGAACTGGCGGCCCTTTCGCCGAACGATGTGGACAAACTGATACTGATCGCGCCGGCGGGCCTTTGGCTGGATGACCATCCTATCGTGGATCTGTTCGCGAAACTGCCCTTCGAACTGCCGGAACTGCTGTTCCATGACGTGGCCCTGGGCGAGAGATTGATCACGGCCGGCTTGGACCTGGACGATCCTGATTTTCTTGCCGAGTTCCTCATCACGGCGGCGCGTCGTTTGGGCATGGCGGGTAAGCTTCTCTTCCCCATTCCAGACCGGGGCCTGAGCCGGCGGCTGCACCGGATCAAGGCCAACACCTTGATCCTTTGGGGAGACGGCGACCGCATGATCAATCCCGTTTACGGCGAAGCCTTCGCATCCGCCATTCCCAATACGGAACTGGTCGTTGTGGCTGAGGCGGGGCATCTGGTGAACTACGAAAAACCCGACGCAGTGGTGGATGCCATCGCGACGTTGGTGCACGGCGACTGATCGATTGCCCTATGCCACGATTGGCTGGGAGAGGATCCACAGGCTGATCATGGTGTAGACCACCATCAGGATCAGCATGGGTATCTGGCTGGACAGAGCCTTTGCCCGGTTCGGGTAGATGCGGGCTGCCATTACATGAGCGATATAGACGGCCAGGACATGGCCCGCGACGATGGCGGTGACGGCCACGTACCAGATCATCTTGGCGTTCACGATGCCGATGTCGACGCTGTATCCGATCGTGCCGAACATATCCCAGCCGATACCGAAGGGATCGGATGCCAGGGGTATGATGTTCTGTCCGGCGATCAGCAGGTAGGAGAGATAATGGGAAAGATGATAGGCGATGGCGATAGGCACTAGCGAAAGAACGAAATAGCCTGCCACCTGCCGGGTCGCAACGGTGCCGCCGCCCATTCGCGCGATCAGGTGGCTGGCGCCCAGGAAGACCAGGATGAAGACCAGCGGCAGCATGATCAGGGCTACGCTCTTGATCACCGCGATGAGATCGAAGCCGCCCTCGCGTAGGGCCAGAAGCCCCGGCCGCAGCACCTGGTTCTCGGAGATCCACTCCAGGATCGAGGCCCAAAGCGGCGTTTCCAAGATGCCGTCGAACGTCACCGAGGTCAGCAGCAAAAGCACGAAACAGATGCCCGATAGGGCTACTGGATCGCGGTTCAGCAACCCCACCGCTGGCGCCCTCAATTGCCACTGTCCATTTGTCCCGTGTAGGGGCGCGAACCGGGCCAACAACCCAAATATCACTGTGAAGATTTCGCCGTGGCGCAGCCAGGCATCGCGGCCGTAGCAGGCCATGCCGGCCCAGGTAATGGCGGAATATATGAGAATCATTAGAGCCAGATTGCGCGGCTGTTCCGCCTGTTCCGAAATCAGCTCCATCCAGGCGAAAACCAGGAACAGGATCACCGCCGGCCAATGGCCCAGCCATGGCGGATAATTGGCCAGAGATGCTTCCCCGCCCCTTTTAAGGAAAATTCCATTCACCCAGTCAAAGGCAATTCTCCATGGATTGATCAGATCCCAGACATTGCCGAAGAGAGTGGAAGCGAAGGCCATGCCAACCCACCACACCACCCAGATGAATGTCGGCAGGAAGTTGCGAAATGGATCGGCATGGCCAAAGAAACCGGCGGTCAGCAGGAAAAGGAAAGCGGCAAGGGCCAGAACCCGTGCCAAGTTCAAAACAGGGCCGCCGCCCAACCAGCCCAACCCCGGCACTGATAAAAGATCATACCGCGCCTCTTCGATGGCACTGCCGCGCTGCCGCAAAAACATGGCCATGATGGCGAAGGAAAGGCCGACGGCGGCGCCGGCGCCGGTCAGATACAGCCATAGGGGCAAAGGCAGGTCATAGCGGACGCCGAAAGCATGGGCCCAGGCTGGTCCGCTTGCGGCGAAGTAAAAGGCCATCCCGGCATAAACGGCGAAGAGACGTGACCTGAACACGATGCCCGGCTTTCGATTCTGCTATTTCGGGTAAATTTCCAAATAAACCAGTGTCTTGTGTCCGAAACGGTGGGCTGAGATAGGAAAGCGCCCCGCCGTATGGGCCTGAAACGTCATAACCGCGGTCTCGCCGGGAACGACCGGAGTGAGGACATCATAGCCATGCAGATGCACGTCTACGGTCTCGTCAGTTGTCCAGATAATCTCCACTTTGTCGCCTTCCGTCAGCCGGATGGTTTTTTCCGCTGCTGTTACCTTTCGCTTACGGATATCCAAATTGAAGGTGCGGCGTGCTGGGTCGGCACCAAAGCTTTCGGAGATAGGAAAAAGGACCGTCGTCAATGCCAGTAGACGTAATAATTTCCGACGACCCATGCTCAGTTTCATCCGACCCACCATTTGTTTTTTTCTTTTTTGGAATATGGGAAATAACCATAGCCTTCCCATATCAAATCTGACCAATACAATAACGCCAGTAAACTGGTCGCCACTTTGGGGAGGACGATAACCATGAAACGATTATTGACCAAATTAGCGATTGCCGCGACGGCGACGGCGATCATGTCCGGCGCCGCGAACGCCGAAATCCTGGCCATGATGAATTACGAGAGCAAGCCGGCGGAATCCCTCAAGGCCTTGAAGCTGACGGGCACGGGAGAGCGCCGGGAAGGCATTGCCATCATTGATGTTGATCCCACATCCGAAGCATTCGGCAAGATCCTTATGGATATTCCCCTGCCGCCCGATCTGGTCGCACACCACATCTTCTACGACCGAACCATGACAAAGGCCTATGTCACCGCGTTGGGCCGGCCAGAGCTCTATGTTTTTCGGATGGATGAGTTTCCTTACCGTTTGCGCACCATCGATGTCCCAAAATGCGAAATGGGCGAAGACGTGATCTTCTCTGAAGACAACAGCACCTGGTATTTGACTTGCATGAATTCGGCCAACGTCTACGTCGGTGAGACGGCCACCGACAAGATTAAGACGGTGATCGACATTCCCGGCACAAACCCCCATGGCCTTGCGGTGCTCAGCGACATCGATCGTGTGCTGGTGACCTCGACCATTACCGGTGACTTGAAAACGCCCAAGGAGGAGTTGATCGAGATCGAAGCCTCCACCAACAAGGTTCTGGGCATGTTGAAGATGTCGAACAAACCATCCCCGTCCGGCGTGGCGCCGGTGGAACTGCTTCGCGTACCCGGCTCCGATCCTGCCATCGTCTATACCACCAACATGTTCGGGGCGGCCCTGTGGACCGCGATTTGGAACCCGACCACCAAGTCCTTTGACGTGGCTGAAGCTTATGACTTCACCAAGGACAAGGCCGGCGTGCCGCTGGAGATGTATTTCATGGACGGCGGCAAGACCATGTACGTCACCACCGCCAATCCAGGCATGCTGCACACTTTCGACCTATCCAAGAACCCTGCAAAACCGGAGCTCGTCAACACCTTGAAGACCGGTGAAGGGGCCCATCACGTGGGTATTACTAAGGATGGTCGTCTTGGTTTCGTACAAAACTCCTTCATCAACCTGCCTGGTATGCGGGATGGCTCCGTCACGGTCGTGGACCTGAAGGCGCAAAAAGTCATCGCCTCCATGGATACCTTGAAGAACATGGGCTTTAATCCCAATAGCATCGTTTTGCTGCCGGAATGGAACCATTTGGCGGGCCACTAGCCGGTAAATCCGGAAATCGGCAAATTTTCGTGGCGTCCAGAGGAGAATTGGCCTAGATTGCCTGAAATTTGAGCACATCCGTTTCTATTCATAGCGGTGCCTATTTCATGAGCATTTCTTTAGGTCCACACACCCTGGACCAGCCTGTCATTCTGGCGCCCATGTCGGGGATCTCGGACCAGCCGTTCAGGCGGCTGGTCCGTCGCTTTGGGGCTGATTTCGTGGTCAGCGAGATGATCGCATCCGCCGGCATGGTTCGGGGCAGTCGGATTTCGGCGGAAAGGGCCCGCTGGTCTCCTGACGAGGGCCTGCGCGTGGTGCAACTGGCCGGTTGCCAGCCCGAACCCATGGCACAGGCGGCGCGCTTGAACCAGGATCAAGGCGCCGATGTCATCGACATCAATATGGGCTGCCCGGTGAAAAAGGTGGTCGGCGGATCCGCCGGCTCGGCCCTGATGCGCGACGAGGACCATGCCCTGCAACTGATTGAGGCGGTGGTGGGCGCGGTGGATTTGCCGGTAACCCTGAAAATGCGTACCGGCTGGGATATGGACCAGCGCAACGCCCCCAGTCTGGCGGCGCGGGCGGAAAGTGCTGGCATAGCCATGGTCACTGTGCATGGCCGCACGCGCTGCCAGTTCTATGACGGTAGGGCTGATTGGGATTTCATCGCCAAGGTGAAACAGGCAGTTTCCATCCCCGTGATCGCCAATGGCGACGTCAATTGCCCCGAGGATGCGGCCGAGATGTTGCGGCGCTCGGGTGCCGATGGGGTGATGATCGGCCGCGGCGCTTTTGGCCGGCCCTGGTTTCCGGGCCAGGTGCGGCATTTCCTGCGTACTGGCGAACAATTGCCGCCGCCTGACTTGGCCGGCCGGCGTGATACGGCGATCGAGCACTACAAAGCCATTCTGGAACATTATGGCCAGGGCCGGGGCCTGCGCATTGCACGCAAGCATGTGAACCGCTACCTAGAACGCCTCGGCACTGACAAGGAAGACCGGCGGGCAGTACTGCGACAGGAAGACAGCCGCCAGGTTATCGACGGCATTTCGCGGGCCCATGATGAAGCCGCGGTACGGGAGGCCGCCTGATGACCGATGGTTCATCCATAACCGCGCCGGCGGCCGAAGGGACGTCGGCAGCGAGCGCGATCGGCCTGGAAACCATTCTGAACACATTTCCCCACCCGATCCTGGTTGTGGACGGGAAAGACGCCATTACCTATGCCAATCCTGGCGCCGAACAATTCTTCGATACGGGCGCGGCGCAATTGTGCAGGGGACAATTGAGCGATTTGATGCCGTTCGGTAGCCCCGCCCTGGGCCTGGTGCAAGAGGCCAGGCAGAATAGCGCGGTGATCTCGGAATATGGCATCGACCTGGGCATGCCGCGACTGGGGCCGCGCCTGGTGGATGCCACAGCCTCGCCGGTGGCCGAGACGCCCGACTGCATCGTCCTGACATTGCGCGAGAATTCCATCGCTTCGAAAATGGACCGGCAATTGACCCATCGCGGCGCCGCCCGCTCGGTCTCGGGAATGGCGGCGATGCTGGCTCACGAGGTCAAGAACCCGTTGAGTGGCATTCGCGGCGCGGCCCAGTTGCTGGAGCAGAACGCAGGCAACGACGACCGCGTCCTGACGCGGCTGATTTGCGACGAGACCGACCGCATCGTTGGCATCGTCGAACGCATGGAAATGTTCTCGGATAAACCCATCGAGCGGCAGCCGGTCAATATTCACAGGGTGTTGGAACGGGTGCGCCAAGTGGCGCAAAGTGGTTTCGCCAAGAACGTTCGTTTCAACGAGACCTATGATCCCTCCATTCCGCCGGTCCTGGGCAATTTTGACCAACTGGTTCAGGTATTTCTCAATCTGGTCAAGAACGCCGCCGAGGCGGCTCCGGCCAAGGGCGGTGAGGTAACGTTGAGCACTGCTTATCGGCACGGTTTGCGCCTGTCCGTGCCGGGATCGCAAAGCCGCCTGAAACTGCCCATCGAAATCGCTGTTCGCGATAATGGTCCTGGCGTCGCCGAGGATATCAGGCCCTATCTGTTCGATGCCTTCGTGACCAACAAGGCGCAGGGTTCGGGGCTGGGTTTGGCGCTGGTTGCCAAGCTGGTGGACGATCATGGTGGCGTCGTCGAATGTGCCGATATCACCAACGGTACGCAATTTCGCGTCATGTTGCCTATGGATGAGAGTTGAACGATGAAGGCTGTCCGATGAGTAGGGGAACAATCCTTGTCGCCGATGATGACGGTGCCATTCGTACGGTCCTGGACCAGGCCCTGGGCCGGGCCGGCTATGAAGTTCGGGCCACAGCGAATGCGGCGACTTTGTGGCGCTGGATTGGTGATGGCCAAGGCGATCTGGTCATTACGGATGTGGTGATGCCGGACGAGAACGGCCTGGACCTGCTGCCGCGGATAAAGAAGATGCGTCCCGATCTGCCGGTCATCGTCATGAGTGCGCAATCCACCATAATGACCGCGATCAAGGCGGCCGAAAGGGGCGCCCACGAATATCTGCCAAAGCCTTTCGACCTGAAGGAACTGACCAACGTCGTACAGCGCGCCTTGGCCGACAGCCAGCATGTCAAGAGCGCCGGTAGCGGCCAAGAGGAGGGCGAGGACAGTCTGCCCGTGATCGGCCGTTCCCCCGCCATGCAGGAAATCTATCGCACGTTGGCCCGCCTGATGCAGACGGATTTGACGGTGATGATTTCTGGTGAATCAGGTACCGGCAAGGAACTGGTGGCCCGGGCCCTGCACGATTACGGCAAACGGCGTAACGGGCCCTTTGTGGCCATCAACATGGCGGCGATCCCCCGGGATTTGATCGAAAGCGAACTGTTCGGTCACGAAAAAGGCGCCTTCACCGGGGCAGCGACACGAAACCCAGGCCATTTCGAATTGGCGGAAGGCGGCACGCTGTTCCTGGATGAAATCGGTGATATGCCGGCCGAGGCGCAGACCCGGCTTTTGCGAGTCCTGCAACAGGGTGAGTACTCCACAGTAGGCGGCCGTATGCCCATCAAGGCCAATGTGCGCATCATCGCGGCCACCCACCAGGATCTGCGCCAGTTGATCCGCCAGGGTCTGTTCCGCGAGGATTTGTACTACCGCCTGAACGTAGTGCCCATGCGCCTGCCGCCCCTTCGCGAACGAACCGAGGACCTGCCTGACCTGGCCCGCCATTTCCTGAGCCAGGCGGAGGCCGCGGGCATGCCGGCCAAGCGGTTGAGCCGCGATGCCTTGGAATGCCTACGGGCCCACGATTGGCCCGGTAATGTCCGCGAACTCGAGAACCTGATCCAGCGGTTGGTAGCCCTGTATCCAGAAGAAGTGATTGAACGGGCCGTGGTGGAGGCCGAGATGCGGCCCCCGACGACCGCCGTATCTGGTGCCGCCGCCGGCGGCGGTCAAGCGGGCGGCGACAATATCGGCGCCTCGGTGGAGCAGCATTTGGGACGCTATTTCCAGGCTCACGGCGACAGCCTGCCGCCACCCGGATTGTATGACCGCGTGGTGCGAGAAGTGGAGCGGCCGTTAATCCAAATGTGCCTGGCGGCGACCCGCGGCAACCAGATTCGCGCGGCGGAGCTGTTGGGCCTAAACAGAAACACGCTGCGAAAAAAGATCAAGGACTTGGATATTCAGGTGATCCGCGGCCTGAACTGATGCATAATTGCCACAGAATCTGTGTGTAGCGAAACATAGTTGCAACATGGTTGAAACGACGGATCGCGGCCGGCTGGAAACCGCCTTTGCCGAGAGCTTTATGCCCTGGGCGCGGCAGGTGGGTCTGAGCGGCAAGCTCGCCATTGCTCTGGCCATTGCGACCGTGGCCTCTGGAATGGCCACTTATACTGCGTGGACGGGCTCGGCGCCGCAGACGCCGAACCCCCGTGTCGTACTCATATTGCTGGTCGTCGATCTGGTCTTGGTGCTTTCTCTCGGCGCCTTGATCGCCCGGCACATGGTGCGCTTATGGGTGGCGCGGCGCGCCGGCTCCGCCGGCTCCCGCCTGCACAGCCGTTTCGTCGCCATGTTTTCTTTGGTCGCGGTGACGCCAGCCATCATCGTCGCCTTGTTCTCGGCCGTGTTCTTTTACCTTGGCGTGCAATCCTGGTTCAGCGACCGGGTAAGGACAGCAGTCGGCGGCTCCCTGGCTGTGGCCGAAGCTTATGTCGCCGAACATCGCCACACCATTCGCGCCGATATTCTCGCCATGGCCAACGACATCGATCGCATGGCACCGCGCCTACGGGGTAAGCAGCAGCAGTTCTCCCGCTTCCTAGCGATCCAGGCCTCGCGCCGTGCCTTGAGCGAGGCAACGGTGTTCAACAGCAACGGCGCCATTCTGGGCCGCACCTTCCTCAGCGTCAGCGCCGCCTTCGAAGAATTGCCATTGGACCGCATCGAGGCGGTCTCGCGCAGCGATCCGATGATCTTCGAAAGCGACCGGGAAGATCAGGTCCGTGCCCTGGTGCGTTTGGATGGATTCCTTGATGCCTATCTTTTCGTGGCCCGGTTTGTCGATCCGCTGGTGTTGCAGCATGTTGAATCGACCCGCGCCGTGGTCACGGAATATGAGGCCCTTGAAGGGGCCCGGGCGAATATCTGGCTGACCTCGGCCCTGATCTTTATCGTCGTGGCATTGATGTTGCTGATGGCGGCGATCTGGCTGGGCCTGACTTTCGCGAACCAGTTGGTGGCGCCGATCCGCGGCCTCATGGTGGCGGCGGAACGCATCCGCGAAGGTGATCTTTCGGCCCGCGTGAGGGAAGGGGACGGCGACGACGAAATCGGCTCTCTTAGCCGCGCCTTCAACCGAATGACGGGGCAGCTCTCGGAACAGCGCGAGGAGTTGGTGGCCGCAAACCGCGCCATGGACCGGCGGCGTCGCTTCACCGAGGCTGTATTGAGCGGCGTGTCCGCTGGCGTGGTCAGCCTCGACGGCAAGGGCGTCATTACGCTGCCCAACAGTTCCGCCGCTGCCCTGCTGGAGACCAAGGTCGAGGCTTTGGCCGGTAAGCGATTTACCGATGCCTTGCCGGAAATGGCGGCACTGTTGGAACAAGCCCGGCAAAATCCCGGCAGGATCGTCGAAGGCGAAGTTTCCTTGATCCGCAAAGGCCACCGCCGCAACTTTATGGTGCGGATCAGAACGGATATGTCCGCCGACCAGCGCTTCGGTGCCATCGTCACCTTCGACGATGTGACCGAACTGATGACCGCTCAGCGGACCGCGGCCTGGGCCGACGTCGCACGGCGCATCGCCCATGAAATCAAGAATCCCCTGACCCCGATCCAACTTTCGGCCGAGCGCTTGAAACGAAAATATCTAAAACAGATCTCTTCTGACCAGGACACCTTCACCCAATGCACCGATACCATCATCCGCCAAGTTGGCGATATTGGCCGCATGGTGGACGAGTTCTCCGCCTTTGCCCGCATGCCGACAGCGGAAATGAAATCAGAAGATCTGCGCGAGATCATCCGCGCCGGTCTGTTCGCCGAGGAATTCGCCCATGGCGACGTTGAATATTCGGTCGAGTTGCCGGAGCACTCGGTCATCATCCGCTGCGATACCCGACACCTGGATCGCCTTTTGACCAATCTGCTGCAGAACGCTCAGGAAGCGATCGATGCCAGGCAACCCGCCGATGATCGGGAGCTTGATCCCGGCAAAATCTGCATCGAGTTGACGACGGATGATGAAAACGCCGTCTTGGACATACGCGATAACGGAACCGGCCTGCCAGAGGAAGGCCGCGAACGGCTGACCGAGCCTTACGTCACCAACCGCGACAAAGGTACCGGACTGGGTCTGGCCATCGCCAAGAAGATTATGGAGGAACATGGCGGCCGAATGCGCCTTGATGACGCAGAGGAAGGGGGGGCCTGGATACAGCTAAGTTTCCCGCTGCATGATCAAGATGTGGTTGAGGACGTCCAGGAAGTTCAAGGGAGTGGAGTAGGGTAATGGCCCGTGACATCCTGATTGTAGATGACGAGGCGGACATCCGCCAACTGATCTCGGGTATTCTGAACGACGAAGGCTACGAGACCCGATTGGCGGCGACTGACAAACAGGCGCTTGCCGCTGTCGCCTCGCGCCGGCCATCGTTGGTCATCCTCGATATTTGGCTGCGGGGCAGCAAGATGGACGGTATCGAGATTTTGCAGGAGATGCGAGCCCAGCACAGTGACCTACCCGTTGTCATGATTTCTGGCCACGGCAATATCGAAACCGCGGTACAGGCGATCAAGTACGGCGCCTATGATTTCATCGAAAAGCCATTCGAAACGGACCGGCTTTTGCTGATCGTCCAACGTGCCATTGAGGCCGCCCGCCTGGCGCGGGAGAACCGCGAACTGCGCCGTCGTGCCGGTCCCGAGACGGAGATCATCGGCAATAGTGTCGAGATCAATGCCATGCGTTCGGCCATCGAAAAGGTCGCGCCGACCGGCAGCCGGGTGATGATCGGCGGTCCGGCCGGTGCGGGCAAGGAGGTTGCGGCCCGGGCCCTACACGCCCTCTCCAATAGGGAAAAGGGCGCCTTTGTGGTTTTGAATGCGGCTACGTTGGCGCCGGACCGGTTGGAAGATGAATTGTTCGGAGTGGAAAGCCAGCCGGGCGCTACGAACGGCGCCAATGGCGCAGATGTCCCTGGCCGAGTAGGCGTATTCGAACGTGCCCACGGTGGCACCCTGTTCCTGGACGAGATTTCCGATATGCCGCTTGAAAGCCAGGCCAAGGTGTTGAGGGTTCTGGTGGATCAGAGCTTTCAACGGGTTGGGGGTAGCGAGAATGTCGAAGTCGACGTGCGTGTCGTGTGCTCCACCACCCGTGACCTTCGGGAAGAGATTGCCCAGGGCAATTTCCGCGAGGATCTTTACCACCGCTTGAATGTGGTGCCGCTAAACGTGCCGCCCCTGCGCGATAGACCTTCGGATATCCCGATATTGGTTGAGCATTTCATGGCCCGTTCGGCTGAAACTCTCGGCCTTTCGCCGCGAAAGGTATCAGCCGATGCCATGGCGGCCCTGCAGCGCCACGACTGGCCGGGCAATGTGCGCCAGCTTCGCAACATCGTTGAGAACCTTGTCATCATGGCGCAGGGCGGCGACGGGACCATTTCGCTGGATATGTTGCCCACCGATATCAGTGCGCCCACGCCCACCGCCATGCGCGATGGCGGCGAGACGGAAGTTATGTCCTTGCCGCTGCGCGAGGCACGGGAAATTTTCGAACGGGAGTACCTGATCGCCCAGATCGGCCGGTTTGGTGGTAATATCTCTCGGACCGCCGAGTTCGTTGGAATGGAACGATCGGCCTTGCACAGGAAACTGAAGTCTCTCGGCGTGGCGACGCGGCCATAGCTTCGCGCGCAGCAGCAACGGTGGAATTAGCATGAAGGTCATTGTTTGCGGTGCCGGACAGGTGGGGTACAACATCGCCCGGCAATTGGCCGGCGAACATAACGACGTGACCGTGATCGACCAGTCCCCCGATCAGGTGAAGCGCATCAACGACAACCTCGATGTCCATGGCCTCGTCGGCCTTGCATCCCAGCCGGATGTGCTCGAGGAGGCGGGCGCCGGCGATGCCGACATGATCATTGCCGTGACCTTCGCCGACGAGGTCAACATGGTGGCCTGCCAGGTGGCCCATTCCCTTTTCAACGTGCCGACCAAGATCGCCCGCGTTCGAGCGCAAAGTTATCTGCGGCCTATTTGGCGTGATCTTTTCAGCCGTGATCACATGCCAATCGACGTGATCATTTCGCCCGAGATCGAGGTGGCGCGTTCTGCCAAGCGGCGGCTGGAGGTGCCGGGTGCTTTCGACATGATCCCGTTCGGCGACGACAAGCTGCGCCTGATAGGCGTGCGCCTGACGGACGAATGCCCCATCGTCGATACGCCGCTGCGGCAATTGACTGAACTGTTCCCCGATCTCAACATCGTCGTGGTCGGTATCGATCGGGCCGGGCAATTGCTGGTTCCTACCGGCGACGACCAGATGCTGGTCGGCGATGAAGTTTTCTTCGTCTCGGACAAGGAGCATGTCTCCCGGGCGTTGAGCCTGTTCGGGCATGAGGAAAAGGAAGCCCGCCGCATTATTATTGTCGGCGGCGGCAACATCGGCCTTTTCCTGGCCGAAAGCATGGAACGGGACCATCCGTCCGTCCGCGTCAAAGTGGTGGAGTTGAACCGGGAACGGGCCGAGTATGTGGCCGAGCGCCTGGAGCGTAGCGTCGTCATCAACGGTGATGCCCTGGATAGCGATATCCTGATCGAAGCCAATGCCGCCAATACCGAGACCGTCATCGCGGTCGCTGATGATGACGAGGTCAATATTCTTGCCTCGCTTTTGGCCAAGCGACACGGTTGCCAGCGGGCGGTGACGTTGATCAACAATTCCGGCTACGGTCCGCTTTTGACCTCGCTCGGCATCGATGCGGTGGTCAACCCCCGTGCCTCTACCGTCTCGACAATTCTCCAGCACGTTCGCCGTGGCCGCATCCGGGCCGTGCATAGCCTGCGTGATGGTGTGGCCGAGGTGATCGAGGCCGAGGCCTTGGAAACCTCGCCCTTGGTTGGGGTGCCGCTGCGGGATGTGAAATTACCGACCGGCATGATCATCGGCGGCGTCCTGCGCGATGACAGCGTTATCATTCCCCGCGGCGATACCGTTGTCCAGGTGAAGGACAGAGTGGTCATCTTCGCCCTGGCTGATGTGGTCAAGCGGGTAGAGAAAATGTTCTCCGTGCGCCTCGACTTCTTCTAAAGATTGCCGGGCGATGTCATTTTCCAGCGTCGTTCATTGTCTGGGCTGGACAGTGGTCCTGCTCGCGGCGCTGATGATCCTGCCAGCGCTGACGGCGGTTCTGGACGGCAACACCCAGCTGGCCTGGACTTTTGCGGCGTCCGCCGTGCTCAGCGGCTTCTTCGGTGCCGGGCTGGCGCTTGCCACAAGACGAGACACGATACAGTTCGGCAAGCACGAAGCTTTCATGTTCCTGGTTTTGGTTTGGCTGGTGCTGGCGTTCTTTGCGGCTGTACCGTTCTATTATTCCGGCGTGTCCCGGGAAGCCATCGACGCCTTTTTCGAAGCCATTTCCGGTCTGACCACAACAGGCGCCTCGGCGTTCGTGGGGCTAGAGGCGATGTCGCCGGCGATCCTGTTGTGGCGGGCGCTGCTGCAATGGGCGGGCGGCCTATTGAGCGTGGTTTTGGCCGTCAGCCTGATCTCCCATCTCGGTATCGGGGGCATGGAGGCCTATCACAGCGCCCTGCCCAGGGGTGAAGGCGCCAGCCTGCCTGCAAGGATGCTGCAAACCGTACAGGATCTGTTTTGGATATACGTGCTGTTGACACTGATCTCCGCCGTCGCCCTTTGGGCCGCGGGGATGTCGGCGTTTGACGGCCTTTGCCACGCCTTCGCCGCCATATCGACGGGCGGCTTCAGCACCCGCGACGGCGGTATCGCAACGTTCCAGAGCCCTGGCATCGACCTTGTTCTGATGGCTGTAATGCTGCTGGGGGCGATGAATTTCACCCTGCATTGGGCTGCATTCAACGGACGTTTCCGCGTGTTCCGAGACAACATTGAGGTCTATTACCTTGGCATGGTGGTCGCGGTTTTGGTCGTCGTGCTGCTGGTTCTGAGCATCTGGGGGCCGTCGGAGCGGAATGCCCTGGATATGTTTCGCGGCGAGATCTTTGCCGCCGTATCAGCGTTGACGACGACCGGCTTTCTGAGCGGTCCGGCAGCGGCTGAAGGTAGTGCCATGGCGCCACTGGCGCCGCTGCTCATCGTTGGCCTGGTGTTGGTGGGAGGGTCGACCGGTTCGACCACGGGCGGCGTGCGATTGATGCGGATCGCGGTTTTGTTCAAGCAGGCCCAGCGCGAGTTGTTGCGCCTGTCATTTCCTCATGGCGTTCGGCTGTTGCGGCTCGGCAAATTGAGGATCGAAAACCCGGTGATCTGGAGCGTTTGGAGTTTCTTTTTTGTCTTCATCCTGGTGCTGGCAGCGCTTGCATTATCGCTGGCATATTTTGGCCTGGGGCCCGACGCTGCCATTGCCGGTGCTGTGGTGGCGGTGAGCAATGCTGGGCCGTTCCTGCACGGCATCGTGCCGGAGGCGCCGGCCTATGGAGAGATGACCCAGGGCGCGAAAATAACATTGATCGTCGGGATGCTGGCAGGACGCGTTGAATTGCTGGCTTTGTTGAGTCTGTTGAACCCGGCATACTGGCGCCGCTGAATTCGGAAAGGAGCTGATGCGCATGAGCCGTATTGCCTATGTCAACGGACGCTATCTGCCCCACGCCGACGCCGCGGTGCATATCGAAGACCGGGGCTATCAGTTCGCCGACGGCGTCTATGAAGTGGTTGCGGTACAGGGCGGTGAATTGATCGACGCCGAATGGCACATGCAGCGCTTGCAACGTTCCCTGTCCGAGCTGCGGATCGCCATGCCAATGTCGCCCGCGGCTATGGACGTGGTGATGAAAGAGACCGTGCGCCGCAACCGCGTCCAGCGGGGCATCATCTATCTGCAGGTCAGCCGTGGCGTGGCCCGGCGTGACCACCCGTTCCCGGCTCCGGACGTCCCACCGGCCCTGGTAATGACGGCCCGGCGCACACCGCCCGTGTCCGATGCGGTCGTCGAGGAAGGAATCTCGGTCATCTCACAACCGGACATACGCTGGGATCGCTGCGACATCAAATCCATCGCGCTGCTGCCCAACGTTCTGGTCAAACAGGCGGCGCGGGAGAAGGGCGCCTTCGAGGCCTGGCAGGTGGACGAGGTGGGCAACGTCACCGAAGGCGGGTCCACAAACGCTTGGATCATCAATGCCGACGGCCATTTGGTCACGCGCCCGGTGGAGAATGCCATTTTGAACGGGATCACCCGCCGCCGCCTGATAGAGCTCGCCAAAGACAATGGTATGCAGGTGGAAGAGCGGCCCTTCTCCCTGGACGAGGCGAAGGCGGCGCGGGAGGCATTCCTAACCTCGACGACATCGTTCGTCACGGCGGTGGTCAAGATCGACGATACGATCCTCGGCAACGGCCGGCCCGGTAGTCAAACATTGGCTCTGCGACAGCTTTATATGGATTATATGGCAGAAGCGGCAGACGAGAACGCCTCTTCACAAGTTTGAGAAAAGATCACCGCTTGTCGAATGGGCAATCGACCCTATTTGTGATAGCGGGTATTCTATCACATGGCCCGCAGATGATTTGTGTGGACGCGGGCGAAATTGTGACATAGCCGGCGGATGCTGTTAGGGCGTAAAAAAGAAAGAAATCCGGCATCCCAATAACGAAGCGCTGCCCTGTCGCTCGAACTTAGTGGGGCAGTTCAAAAATGGAGCCGAACATGGCGAATGAAAAACAAAATGTGCAGGACGTGTTCCTTAATCATGTCCGTAAAGCAAAAACTCCCGTCACCGTGTTTCTGGTAAACGGCGTGAAGCTACAAGGTTTCATTTCGGGATTTGACAATTTCTGCGTATTGCTGCGCCGGGATGGTCATATTCAGCTTGTCTACAAACATGCAATTTCGACGGTCATGCCGGCACAGCCGGTGCAGCTGTATGACGCATCAGAGGATGATGGTTAGGCGTGGGCGATCCGGCATACGGGGAGAATAGAGACAGCAAAGGCAGCTCCGGCCGGGCCCTGATCGTTCATCCACAGTTGAAATCGCTCTCCATCGAGGCCGGCGCGGCCCGAAGGCAGCCTCACGCCCGACTAGCCGAGGCGGAAGGTCTGGCCCATGCCATCGGGTTGGATGTGCGCGTGGCGGAGGTCGCCGCCGTCAACAAACCCCGTCCGGCGACCCTGTTCGGAAGCGGCAAGGTCGACGAATTGGGCGTCCTCGTCCGGGCCGAGGAAATCGAGGTCGCGGTCATAGACACCGCCCTTTCTCCGATCCAACAGCGCAACCTAGAGCGGGCCTGGCAGTGCAAGGTGATCGACCGCACTGGCCTGATCCTGGAAATCTTTGCCGATAGGGCGCAGACCAAGGAAGGCCGGCTGCAGGTGGAGTTGGCGCAATTGACCTATCAGCGGAGTCGTCTGGTTCGTTCCTGGACCCATTTGGAACGCCAGCGCGGCGGCCTCGGCACGGTCGGCGGACCCGGCGAAACCCAGATCGAGGCCGACCGGCGCATGATTGACGACCGGGTGGTTATCCTGCGCCGGCAATTGGAGGCGGTGGTGAGAACGCGGGAATTGCACCGCAAAACCCGTGCCGCCGTGCCTTATCCCATTGTCGCACTTGTTGGTTATACCAATGCCGGAAAGTCCACCCTGTTCAACCGCCTGACCGGTGCCACGGTGATGGCGGAAGACCAGTTGTTCGCCACGCTGGACCCGACCATGCGGGCGGTGGACATCCCGGGCCGCGGCGGTCGGATCATTCTGTCGGATACGGTCGGGTTCATCTCCGATTTGCCGACGCAGCTTGTCGCCGCTTTCCGCGCCACGTTGGAAGAGGTGCTCGGCGCTGATGTCATCGTGCATGTGCGCGACATCGTGCATCCCGATAGCGAGGCGCAAAAGCGAGATGTCCTTGGGGTTCTGGCGGAACTGGGCGTTGACGACGCCCGTCGCGACGGCATGATCGAGGTCTTCAACAAGATCGATCAGGCTGATGACGAGGCGCGGCTGCGCATCGACAACATTATTCAGCGCACGCCCTTGGCGGTGGCTGTCTCCGCCCTGAGCGGTGAGGGCCTGGACGATCTATTATCGATGATCGGCCGGCAGGTTGGGCGCCACGAGCGGCCTGTGCGCGTGCAGTTGCCCCACCACGACGGCAGCACTTTGGCCTGGCTCTACCAGGTCGGCGAAGTCATGGAGCGTCGCGACGATGAACAGTCGGTCTGGCTGGTGGTGCGTCTCGATGCCGCCAACGCAGGCCGCTTGGAAAAACGCCTCGGCCGGCCGCTGCAATGGCTCGACGAAGAGATCAAGGCAGCTGAATAGGCGGCGCCGGGACAAACCCCTTCCGCTGGGAGATGGCAACGTGAGCGGGAACATGGACCTTGTCCGCCGATTCATCGAACAGGTGCAAATCGGCGGTGACACCGCCCTTTGCGATGAATTGGTTTCGGCCGATTTCGTCAACCACCAGATCCTTGCCCGGCGGCCTGAACCGGTGGGCCGCGAGGAATTCTGCGCAGGCTTCGCCGTCATGGCGCGGGCGTTTACCGATTTCAATGTGGAAATCCTCGACATGGTGGAAGCTGGCGACAAGGTCTGGACCTACAAGCGGCTAAGCGGCACCCACAGTGGGGATTTCCATGGTATCGCGCCGACCGGCAACCAAATCCGGGTCTCGGTCATGGATATCCTGCGCATCCGCGACGGCCAGATCGTCGAACATTGGGCGGTGTCCGATCAATTTGCCATGGCAAAACAGCTCGGCGTGATGTGAGGCTGCGCCCAAGGCGCAACCCGAGGTTCCAGGAGATCAATGATCGTTGGGGCAATGCCGCTTGTCCCTGCGGCGGCGTTCTGAAAAGCTAGTCGCCTAGGACCAGCCGCCACGGAGGTCAGCATGGATTTCGACGCACCCGAGGAACATGGCTTGCTGCGGGATAGCGTGGCCCGTTTCTTCGCCGAACAATTGCCGGAGGAACGGATCCGGGAGTACGATCGGGCCCGAAAAATCCCAAGGGAAATCTGGAAACAGTTCGCAGAACAGGGTTGGCTGGGCCTTTCGGTGGACACTACTTATGGCGGCAGCCAGGCCGACCTGCAGACCGGCGCGGTCTTTTGCGAGGAGCTCTCACGCCGTTTCCCCTCCCTGGCCATGGACTGGGTGCTGTTGTCCATGACCGCGCGGACCTTCCAAGAACACGGCACCGAAGCCCAGAAGGAGGAATACCTGACCCGTCTGGTGAATGGCGATTTCATCATGGCGTTCGGCATGACCGAGCCCGGCGGCGGCACTGATATTCTGGGCCTGACCACCCGGGCCAGCCTGGACAACACGGGCTGGACCGTGAATGGGCAGAAGCTGTTCACCACCCTCGCCACTCAGGCCGATGCCATCCTTGTGCTCTGCCGCACGGACCCGGTCGAAGACGGCAAACGGGCCCGGGGCCTGTCCCTGGTGTTGACCCCACGGGAACAAAGCGGTGTCGAAGTCAGGGGCCTGGAATTGATGGGCATGCGCGCAGGCGGCACATCGGAGGTGTTCTTCGACGACGCCCTGGCGCCCCCTGATGCACTTGTCGGCCAACGGGGCAGGGGCTGGTATACCCTGCTATCCTCGCTGGATGAGGAACGCATCCTGTCAGCGGCCATATATGTCGGGATCACCGCCGCCGCACTGGACATCGCCCTGCAATACGCCAAGGACCGGGCCGCATTTGGTCGTCCGATCGGGGCCTATCAGGCGGTGCAGCATCCCCTAGCGGATGTGGCGACCGAATTGGCGCAGATCAGGCTATTGACGCAAAAAGCCGCCTGGCTGCTTTCCAACGGCCGGGAGTGCGCTGGCGAGGCGGCCATGGCCAAGCTCGCCGCCTCGGAAGCGGCCATACGCTGCACCGACCGTTGCATGCGGGTCCTGGGCGGCTATGGCCTGGTCGAGGAGTCGCCCCTGGAGCGTCTGTTCCGCGACGCTCGGCTTGGCCCCTTCAGCCCCATATCCAACGAGATGGTGAAAAACTTTCTCGGCGAACGCATGGGCCTGCCGCGTAGTTACTAGGCGCCTCACTCCGGGTTTTCCAGATCCTGGAGCAACTCGTCGAAACTTTCCTGGATTTCCCCGCGGTCGGTCTCCGAGGCGGTGACGATCTCCTCCAGTTCGAAGTCTGGGTTCAACGCGGCCGCCATGGGCGTTGGCGCCATGATCACGAAATCGCCGACCTCTTCGGCCGCCGCGGCGGCCCGGCGCGTGGCGCGCCACAGGCCGAACAGGCAGAGGGCGGCCATGGCGACGCCGATGGTAGAAAAGAACCACTGCTGGCCCAAATGCTCCATGGCGAAGGCGGTGATCGGCGCGCCCAGGGAGGAACCGATTGAGACCGCCAGAACCAGGGTGGAAGAGGCGGCGACCATCTGGCTTGGCGTCAGATAGTCGTTGGTATGGGCAATGCACAGGGCGTAAAGCGGCGTTGAGAAGCCACCCACCAAAGCGACTGCCAGATAGAGACGCCAG
Source organism: uncultured Rhodospirillaceae bacterium (assembly GCA_964344935.1). Taxonomy (GTDB): domain Bacteria; phylum Pseudomonadota; class Alphaproteobacteria. Next base: position 164,235 of record CAYFPL010000001.1, on the reverse strand, counting down.
GCCTCTCCGGCGCCAGGCACGCCCATGCCGGCCGCGACAAACGCAGCAACGGCGCCCAGGGCACAGGTGGCGATAATCACTTGCCGGCGGTTCAGCAGGTCTGACAAACGGCCGATGGGGAACTGCAACGCCGCCCCGCCCAGCACCGCTGCGCCCATGAAAAAGGAAACCTCGCTCACCGACAGTCCTATGTTGGCGCCATATACCGCGCCCATGCCGAACACCGCCCCCATCATGACGCCGGTGATCAGCATACCGATGACGCCGAGGGGGGAGACCTTGTAGAGTTGAATGACACCAACGGATTCAGAGGTGTTGAAATCCGGCGCTTTTGAAACCGAAAGCAGGATGGGAATGACGGCGATGCTGACCAACACGGATATCAGCACAAACAATTCGTAGGACGAGGGCGAAGCGATGTTCAGCATGAACTGTCCACCGGCCATGCCACCCAGAGAAATCAGCATATAGAAACTGAGCATGCGGCCGCGGGTTTCGTTTTCGGAAGCGTCGTTCAGCCAGCTTTCCGCGACGATGAACAAGCCTGCATAGGCAAATCCCGTGACCAAACGCATGGTCCACCAGACCCAGGGATCCACGAACACCACATGCACCAGGATCGAGGTGGAGGCCAGGGACGCCATGGCCCCGAAACTGCGCACATGACCGACGCGGGCCACAAATTTCGGCACCATGGTGGCACCGAACAGCAATCCGATGTAATAGCCCGACATCACCAGCCCGGTTGAGGCGACGCCGAAACCTTCGATAGCTGCCCTCAGGCCGAGCAGCGAGCCCTGCAGGCCGTTGCCGAGCATGATCAAACCCAAGCCCAGAAACAGCGCCCAACTGTTTGCGACGACCTGCAGCAATTCACGAAACTTTCGGAAAAGAGGTGCACCAATCCGGGCGCTTATGCACCAATGGCCCGGGCCCGGCAAGCGTTTCAAACGGCCCCAATTGGCTGGCTTTGAAGCAGCTTTCCAAGCCATCCAAACCCATGGATAATGGCACTAAGCAATTCAGGGGAAAAAGACTATGAGCGAAGAGGAAGGTTGCCCCGTCAAGGATTGGGCCACCGACTACGATATTTTCGACGATGACTATGTGCGAGATCCGTTTCCAATATGGAAGGAACTGCGGGAAAGCTGTCCCATCGCCCATTCCACACGCTGGGGCGGCAGCTGGCTGCCGACCAAATATGAGGATCTCCAGGCCATGGTTCGCATGGTGCCGGAGTTGTCATCCCGTTCGCCGGCGGTGATCCCGCCATCTCCGGAACTGCGCGAGGAGTTGATTGCAGAGATTAAGGAGTACGGTTCAGAAAACCCACCGATCACTGCCGATCCGCCGGAGCAAATCACCTATCGCCGCCTGATCCTGCCATTCTTCAATCCCAAGGCAGTGGAGGCATACCGCCCATCCACCGAACAACTTTGTCATGACCTGATTGATCGTTTCATCGACAAAGGCTCGGCGGATGCAGCGGTGGACTATGCCCAACAAATTCCGCCGCGGGTCATTGCCGCGATGCTGGGTATCGACACAAACCGGGCGGATGAATTCACTGAATGGACGCGGGGCATTCTGGAACTGGGCCAAACACAGCCAGAACTGCGACGCAAATATCGCATTGTCGTCAGAGAATTTTTTGCCGAGATGGTGGCGGAGCGGCGCAAAGAGCCGCGGGACGATATGATTTCGAAATTGATTGATTCCGAAATCGAAGGCGAACCTTTGAGCGATCACACGGTGATCGGCATGTGCAATCTGCTGCTGGTGGCGGGTATCGATACGACATGGAGTTCCATTGGTGCCGCCATGTGGCATTTCGCCGGTCACGCCAAAGACCGCCGCCGTCTGGCGCAGGAGCCGGAGTTGTTCACCACCGCAATCGAAGAGATGCTGCGTTACTATTCGCCGGTGACCATGGCCCGCAAGGTGACGGAACCGGTCAGCATGGGCGATGCCCATTTCAATCCCGGTGACAAAGTCCTTTTGAACTTCCCGGCTGCCAACCATGATCCGGAGGTTTTTGACAATCCCGATGAAGTGGTGCTCGACCGCGAACGCAATCGTCACATCGCGTTTGGCGTGGGGATCCATCGTTGTGCGGGTTCAAACTTGGCACGTATGGAGATGGATGTTTCCCTGCGTGTGTGGTTCGAACGTATTCCCGAGTTCGAACTTTCATCGCCCGAGGCTGTGACCTGGGTCGGCGGCCAGGTGCGCGGTCCTCGTAGCGTGCCCGTGACATTCCCCGTGTGACAAATGCGGTGCGGCATAGAGACGTAGGGAGCAACGCGGTTCGGTGAGTACATATCCCAGGTATGACGGCCTTCAGGTTAGCGTTGATGCGGGTGTCGGCCGGTTGATCTTGAACCGGCCGGAGGTGCTGAATGCGCTGACGCCGGAAATGATGGGCGAGATCGCCGATGCCGTAACCTTGCTGTCGGCGGATGATGCGGTTCGGGCCATCCTGGTCACGGGGGCCGGCCGTGGATTTTGCGCCGGCGGCGATGCGGGCTTTCTGGACAGCCTGACTGAAATGCGGCCGACCGAAATCAAAGACACGGTCTACAGATATTTCGGCAAGGCGATCCGAACTTTGAAGCTTTGTTCGAAGCCGACTGTAGCGGCAGTAAATGGGGCGGCCTCGGGCGCCGGTTTCGAGATTGCCCTGGCCTGCGATTTCCGCATCGCTTCGACGGAGGCGTTGTTTCATCAAACCTGGATTCATCTTGGCCTGATCACGCCCCTGGGCGGGATGTACCTGCTGCCTCGATTGGTGGGCCTGAACATGGCCAACGAGATCCTTATGCTTGGCCGGCGGGTTAACGGCGAAGAGGCCGCGAAGATCGGACTGGTGAACAAGACCGTGGCGGCACAAGAACTGATGCCGACAGCGGCTGAAATGGCCGCAAAATTGGCTGCTGGTCCGCCACTTGCCCTGCAGGCGATGAAGGAAGGCATACGCCGGGGCATGGAATCCACACTTGCGGCGGAATGGGAGCACAACGTCTATGTGCAAGGTTTGCTGATAGACAGCGACGACTACGCCGAAGCTGTTGAGGCCATGAAAGAAAAGCGAGAGCCGGCATTTAAGGGCCGCTAAGTACTGACGCCCATACAACGCTTTCATTAACCATTTACTAAGCGAATAACCGCTACATTCTAGCCAATTTATGGGGTTTACCGAACTCCATTACAGCTAGGACAAAGGGCATGAGCAAATGCTGTCGCGAATTGTGACTGAGTTATTGGGACGGATTGCTGCATCGCGATTGGCTGCACATGAAAAGCGGCGCGACTTCACCCGGGCCGTGGTCGATTCCAAAGTCACGATATTTTTGGAAGGGCGCACGTTCCGAGGCCGGATCCATGATGTATCCATTTCAGGCGCCATGTTGGAACCCCATTGTGGATTGAGCGTTGGCGACGAAATCGAGTTGGAGTTACCGAACATTCCCGGCCGTGTGCAGGCACAAGTCATGCGCAGGGTTAAGGACAAAATCGGTGTGCGGTTTTCTTCCCCTGGTGTTGGCGTCCTGATTGCCGGTTGGAGCCGGGGCACATCCTCCATCAAAGTTGTAACGCCAGCAGGTGACAGCGGGCGTTGATGGACTGGCAATGGCGCAAGTATTGAACAACGTTGTTTCGAGCAACTTTGGCGACCGCCTTAAAGCCTGGTGGAACGGCGATGCTTCGCCGGCCGAAAAGGCCGAGGCACAAAAGCTTGCGGAGGCCAAAGCAGCAGCACGAAAAGAGGTTGTCGAAGACTTTCCCGCGCCAAGTGGCGTTGCCGAATGGACGGCTCAGCGCATTTCGGCCATCCAGCGTCTCTACGGCGAGGGCATGGATGGCCCAGCCTGCGTGCAACGTGTGCGCCATTTGATCAACCCAATCGGTCTAAACGAGGAGATGACGGTACTGAACGTCGGTGCTCGCTTGGGCGCGGCCTGTCGTATTATCGCCAAGGAGACCGGTGCCTGGGTCGACGGTATCGAGTGGAACGACGAATTGGTTGAAGAGGCCCAAAGACTGTCGGCGAAAGCGGGATTGACCAAGAAGGCCGTCATCAAGAACATTGAATTGGAGGACAAGGAAGTCCGCGACCACAAACGTGACGCCATTCTCATCCGCCAAGCCCTGCATCGGGTCGGTGATCGCGACCGCGTTTTCAAGACCTTGAGTGAATTGCTGAAGCCCAGCAGCCATTTGCTGATCAACGAGTTCCTCGTCAAGCATGACAAGGGAAAGGACGAGCGTCAGGAATGGGCGGCATTGCACCCGGAGGCACCGCGTCTGTTTACCTTGGATGAAATCCGCGATGGACTTACGCAAGTCGGATTCGATGTTCGCGTCGCAAAGGACGAGACCAAAGTCTACAAGGCCATGTTGCTTAACGATATTCGCAGTTTCGGCGAGTCGATACCGGAATATCCCGTACCCCGACCGTTACAAGAATGGGTCATGTGGGAAGTGGAATATTGGGCCCGTACCTTCGCTGCATTGGATGCCGGCGGTATCACCTTGCACCGAATTCACGCCGTCAGTCCCATCGACGATCCGACCAGATCGTAGCCACCGCCATATGTTTGAATGCCGCTATCAGGCGATGGCGACACACTCAATCTCGATATCAAACGGCATCGGCCAGGAGCCGACGGCGGCGAAAGTGCGCGCCGGGGGATCGTGGGGGAAATAGCGGGCATAGACTTCGTTCACTGCCCCGAAAAAGCCGGAATTGGCGGCATAGACGTTACACTTCACCACCTTGTCCATCGACGATCCGGCCGCCTCCAGACAGGCCTTGACGTTTTCCAGAACCTGTTCGGTCTGTGCCTGGATGTCGCCCTTGATCATTTCACCGCTCACGCGGTCAATCGGCGGCATGCCCGAGACAAAGACAAAGCCGCCGGCCTTGACGGCCGGTGACAGCGGCACTTTTGATTTCACCAGCATCTCGGAAATTCCCGGGACGGCGATGCATTGCTTTTCCATTATTGCCTCCGTGTGGTGTTTGTCTTGCTTCGTGACAAGTTTCGTTCGCGACCGGGCTCGTCCATTCAGAGCCAGGCCGTCGAATTACAGTCAGGGCGTCAGCCAAGCCCCATTTGCGACAGGATCGCTGGCAGGACGGGTCCGTCGGGATTGCCCATGGCGTCCGTCATGTCGAAATGATCGGCGCCCGGAACCTCCATATACTCTGCCTCGATACCCTTGGACCGGCATAGATCAACGTAGTCCTTGCTCTGCTTGATCCACTCCGTCGTCTCTGCCCCACCCACTGGGACCAACAGCGGCAAATTCCTCCGCGGCGGATTGAGCAAAGGCGAGACCGTGGGAATTAGATCAGGCGTCAAGCCGATCTCTGCGTTGACGCTGATGGCCAACACAGGTTCGGGATCGTAGACGCCGGTCAAAAGCGCAGCGCCCTTGATCACGTCTTCCGGCAGGCCATCCGCCACCCAATCATGAGCCAGCAGCATGGCCCCTAGGTGCCCGCCGGCGGAATTGCCAGAGATGAAGATGCGGTCGGGATCGCCGCCCCATTCGGCGATGCTGCCGTGGGTCCAGGTCAGGGCCCGCACCATTTCCGCCATGATCTCCGGCAGGCTCACGTCGGGGCACAGATCGTAGTTGACGATGACGACACAGGCGCCCGCCTCGGTGAAGGGTTCGGCAAGGAAGCTGACGTCGGATTTGTCCTGGGCTCGCCAATAGCCACCGTGAATGTAAAACTGCACCGGCGCCCCTTCGCTCTCGGCCGGAAATACATCCAGGACCTCCTTCGGTCCGGGCCCGTAACGCAGATCGTAGACGCCTTCGATACGGCAGCGCACCTCGGCCGAGGCGGTGACGCGAGAGTCGATCTTGCCCTGGTGGTCGGGCACCGCCTGCCGCGGGTTGTACTGGCGTTCGAATTCCGCTTCGGAATAACCCCGTAGGTCAACCATTATCGTTCCTCCCCCTAGGCGAAGGCCTGCAGCCCAGTCATGGCCCGGCCAAGGATCAGGGCGTGAATGTCGTGGGTGCCTTCATAGGTGTTTACGGTTTCCAGGTTCATGACATGACGCATGATGTGATACTCGTCGGAAATACCATTTGCGCCGTGCATGTCGCGGGCTGTACGGGCAATGTCCAGGGCCTTGCCACAGCCGTTGCGTTTGACGATGGAAATCATCTCGGGCGAGGCACGGTGATCATCGATCAGACGGCCAACCCGCAGGCAGGATTGCAGGCCAAGGGCGATTTCGGTCTGCATGTCGGCCAACTTCTTTTGCACCAGTTGTGTTGCAGCCAGCGGCCGGCGGAATTGTTTCCGGTCCAGGGTGTATTCCCGGGCCGCCTGCCAGCAGAATTCCGCCGCGCCCATCACACCCCAGGCGATGCCGTAGCGGGCCCGGTTCAGACAGCCGAAGGGACCCGACAGGCCCTTGGCCTCTGCCAGGTAGTTCTGGTCCGGGACAAAGACGTCCTCCAGCACGATGCCGCCGGTTATGGATGCCTTCAGGCTCAATTTGCCTTCGATTTTCGGCGTGGAGAAACCATTGAAATCTCGTTCCACGACAAAGCCGCGGATATCCCCCTCGTCATCCTTGGCCCAGACAACGGCGATATCGGCGATTGGGGAGTTGGTGATCCACATTTTCGCACCGTTCAGGATCCAGCCGTCATCCACCTTCTTGGCTTTGGTCACCATGGAGCCGGGGTCGGAGCCGTGATCGGGCTCCGTCAGGCCGAAACAGCCGACATGTTCGCCGGTTGCCAGCTTGGGCAGGAACCTCTGGCGCTGTTCTTCCGAGCCATATGCGTTGATGGGGTGCATCACCAGGCTGGACTGTACGGATGCGGCCGAGCGGTAGCCACTGTCGACGCGCTCGATCTCCCGCGCGATCAGGCCGTAACAGACATAGCTGACCCCGGCGCAGCCATAGCCATCAATGGTGGCGCCCAGCATGCCCATCTCGCCCATCTCGTTCATGATCTCGCGGTCGAAATGTTCGTTGCGGGTGGCCTCGATGATCCGCGGCATCAATTTATCCTGGCAATAGTCCCTGGCGCTGTCGCGGACCAGAATTTCATCCTCGTTCAACTGGTCGTCCAGCAGAAAGGGGTCGTCCCAGGCAAATGACCCAGTGGCAAGATAGTCGGTCTGGCTCTTGGCTCGTTCGTTGCTCATCGACCTAAAACTCCCGAATGACATTGCTGTGATGCCTTCATAGGATTTGCCTGGCCATTTGCCAAGGACAACCGTATGCAGGCCCGAAAATTGGCCATTCTTCGCGTCTTGGCGCCAAGCGGGTTCTCTGCGACATATCGTCCTGCGACAGCAATCGCACTTGTTTTCGCCCTTTATGGGGGCAAAAATGGCTTGTCTGAATTGGTTAATGGTTCGGTAACGCGTTTGACGCAGAATAGCTTGGCTGGCCGCCATCGTTGCGGCCGCCGGGATCGACGCAAGGGGGATCGGTCGTGGACTACGATAAGATTTTCGCAGACAGGTTGGCGGAACTTCGCGATGAAGGCCGCTATCGCGTGTTTGCCGATTTGGAGCGGCATGCCGGCAATTTCCCCCGGGCGACGCGACATCATGATGGCGGCGTTCAGGATGTGGTCGTCTGGTGTTCGAATGATTATCTGGGCATGGGCCAGCACCCTGACGTACTCAACGCCATGCACGGCGCACTGGACAAGGTGGGCGCGGGTTCGGGCGGTACGCGGAACATTTCCGGCACCAATCATTTCCATGTGCTGCTGGAGCGGGAATTGGCCGATTTGCACGGCAAGGAAGCCGCCTTGCTGTTCACCTCGGGCTATATTTCCAACGAAGCGACGTTGTCGACCCTGGTCAAGGCCTTGCCTGGCCTGATCATATTCTCGGACGCCCTGAACCATGCCTCGATGATCGATGGTATCCGCCATGGCGGTGGACCGAAACAGATTTGGCGCCACAACGATACGGCGCACCTTGAGGAACTCCTGGCCCAGGCTGACCCGGCCGCACCTAAGATTGTGGCCTTCGAATCCGTCTACTCCATGGACGGTGATATCGCCCCGATCGGCGAAATCTGTAAAATCGCCAAGAAATACGGCGCCTTGACCTATCTCGACGAAGTCCATGCCGTAGGTATGTACGGCCCCAGGGGCGGCGGCGTGGCGGCCCGCGACGGGGTTATGGACCAATTGGATATCATCGAAGGTACCTTGGCCAAGGCGTTCGGCGTGATGGGCGGTTATATCACCGCCAGTGCCGACCTGGTGGACGTGATCCGCAGCTATGCCTCTTCATTCATCTTCACGACCTCGATCGCGCCGGTAATCGCCGCCGGTGCTCTGACATCGATCCAGCATTTGAAAAGCTCCGATGCAGAGCGCACCCGCCATCAGGAACGGGCGGCGACCCTGAAACGCATGTTCAGCGAGGCGCATTTACCCCTAATGCCGTCCGTCAGCCACATCGTGCCGTTGATGGTGGGGGATGCCGCCCTGTGCAAGCAGGTGTCGGACGAGTTGCTGGATGAATTCGGCATCTACGTGCAACCCATAAACTATCCCACCGTGCCAAGGGGCACGGAACGGCTGCGTTTTACCCCGACGCCTTTCCACAGCGATGCGATGATGGCCGAATTGGTCGAGGCGTTGCAGGTGGTCTGGGCACGTCTGGACCTGCGCCGCGCGGCCTAGGACAAATCAGATTCGGAACCCACCTTGGCTGCCAATCCCGGACAAAATCGCAGTTATCTGGTGGAGTTCCATTCCATTGGCAACGCCGTCAAGGTATCTGCCATCGATCCTGCCACCATGGTCGAGGTTTCCATCGTCGGCCCTACAACCGCGTCGGAAATGGAACTGTCGCGCTTGGCGGTGCGTAAGTTGGAATATGTGCTTCGCAAACGGGCCGATGAAAATCAAGCTCGGCCCGGCATAACGGTCTAAAGTTAGGGTCGAGCTGCCACCATGACGCCAATTCGGCATATTCCAAGGCTGATTGCCGCCACCGCCGCGCTGGTCTTCTGCGCCGCTACGGCCCAGGCCGAGATCATCGTCGCCACGGCCGGGCCCATGAAGGGGCCGTTCGCCGCCTATGGCGCGCAACTGAAGCAGGGCGCGGAATTGGCGGTGGCTGATCTGAATGCCAAGGGCGGCGTGCTGGGGCAGAAGATCAAGCTGATCGTGGCTGATGATGCGTGCGATCCCAAGGCGGCGGTCAAGGCGGCCAAATCCCTGGTCAACCAAGGTGTCAATTTCATGGCGGGACATTTCTGTTCCGCCGCATCCATTACCGCTTCCGACATTTACCACAAGGAAGGCATTGTGATGATCTCGCCTTCCGCCAGCCACCCGTTCTTGACGGAACGGGGCCTGGAAAACGTCTATCGCGTAAGCGGCCGGGATGATCAGCAAGGCATCGTCGCCGGGAACTTGCTGGCCGATCAGTTCGACGGCAAGAAAGTGGCGATCGTCCATGACGGGCAGGCCTATTCCATGAGCCTGGCCGACACCGCAAAGGCGCAGTTGAACGCGCGTGGCATCAATGAGGCCCTGTATCAAACCATCAAGCCGGGAGAAAAAAGTTACGCCGCCCTGGTGACGACCATGAAGGAAAAGCAGATCGACGTCCTTTATTACGGCGGCTACCACCGGGAAGCCGGGTTGATCAGGCGCGAGATGGAAAAACAGGGCCTGAGTGCCGTACTGATGTCCGGCGACGACCTGGCAACCGGCAAGTACTGGATCGTCTCGGGCAAGGCCGGGGCGGGGACGCTGATGACTTTTCCGCCTGATCCATCCAAATCAAAGCACGGACGCCGGTTGGCCGACGAGATGCGCAAAAAGGGTATGAAGCCTGGTCTGCATGCGTTCCGCGCCTATGCCGCGATGCAAATCTGGGCCGAAGCAGCGGCAAAGGCGGGCAGCCTGGAAATGGCCAAGGTGACAAAGGCGCTGCGCAGCAACATCTTCAGAACGGTGTTGGGTAAGATCACCTTCAACGGAAAAGGTGATATCAAGCAGACGGCTTTCGTCTGGTATGAATGGCGCCGGGGAAAGTACGAAGTGAAGGTCTTCAAGGAGAAGAAGACCGAATAGCCTTGCCTATTGGCCGCGGCGCGGCCTGCCCAGGCCAATTTCCTTGGCGAAATTCGAACGCAGAGAGGAATAACTGGGCGCAACCATGGGATAATCCGGCCCCAATCCCCATTTCCGCCGATATTCTTCCGGTGTCATGTTGTAACGGGTCCGCAGGTAGCGTTTAAGCATCTTCAGCTTCTTGCCGTCCTCTAGGCAGACGATGTAGTCGTCATGGATCGAACGGCGAATGGGCACGGCCGGTTTCTGCCGCGCATCGTCGGGATTGGCGTCTTCTTCCTTGCCAACATTGGCAAAGGCTTCATGCACGGTTTGGATAAGGCCCGGCAATTCTGTATTAGGCATTGTATTGTAGCTGACATAGGCGGATACCACATCAGCGGCAATACGGCGCAACTCGTCCCGCGACAAACCCGAGTTTGATTTCTGATCCATTGATCCGATCCATCGCTTGTTGTTCGAAATTCTTCGGCAACGTAGATGGAAATCGTCAATATACTGTGAATGTCCTGCGTTTTATTGCAATTGGCAGATATTGTTGTTTTGCAGCGGGAAATCGCCGAAAAGCACGAATTCCGGTAGGCTTTGGCCGTGCGATGCGTTGGCACCGTCATCAACATATGGTATGCAGACCTCACCCAGGGCCCATGCGGGGCCGTAGGCGAATTGGGCGCCCATTCGCCGGCTCATTTTGTAATTCCGAGCGTTTCTGAAAGGGAAGAGTATATGTCGTCGAACCCCGCCGTCATGGATTCACCGGCCACAAACGGATTCTTTACCCAGGATGGCATGGAACGCGATCCGGATGTGTTCACCTCGCTATCTGATGAATTAACGCGCCAGCGGGGGCAGATTGAGCTTATTGCCTCGGAAAACATCGTCTCTCGGGCCGTTTTGCAGGCGCAGGGTTCGGTCCTGACAAACAAATATGCGGAAGGCTATCCAGGGCGGCGCTATTACGGTGGCTGCGAGCATGTGGACGTGACTGAGCAATTGGCGATTGACCGCGCCAAGAAATTGTTCGATTGCGAATTCGCCAATGTTCAACCCCATTCCGGCGCCCAGGCCAACCAGTCTGTCTTCATGGCCATGTTGCAGCCCGGCGATACGGTCATGGGCATGTCCCTGGCGGCAGGTGGCCATCTGACCCATGGCGCCCCGCCCAACCAATCGGGCAAATGGTTCAACGCCATCCAGTATGGCGTGCGTTTGCAGGACGCCCGCGTCGATTTTGAAGAAGTGGAGCGGCTGGCCACAGAGCACAAGCCGAAACTGATCGTGGCAGGCGGCTCCGCCTATCCTAGGGTGCTGGATTTCGCCGCCTTCCGGCAGATCGCCGATGATGTCGGGGCCAAGCTGATGGTGGATATGGCCCATTTCGCGGGCCTTGTGGCCGGCGGCAGCCACCCGTCACCCTTGCCGCATGCTCATGTGGTCACGACGACCACCCACAAGACCCTGCGCGGGGCCCGCGGTGGTATGGTGCTGTCGAACGATCTGGAACTAGGTAAGAAAATCAATTCCGCGATCTTCCCCGGCCTCCAAGGCGGGCCGTTGATGCATGTTATTGCTGGTAAGGCCGTAGCCTTTGGCGAAGCTTTGACACCGGAATTCAAGGCCTACGCCCACGCCGTTGTGGATAATGCCCGGGCATTGGCGGCCGTGTTGCAGGAACGTGGCCTGGATATCGTCTCGGGCGGCACGGATACTCATTTGATGCTGGTCGATTTGCGCCCGAAGAGCCTGACCGGCGATATCGCAGAGGCGGCCCTGGAGCGTGCTGCGATTACCTGCAACAAGAACGGTGTGCCCTTTGATCCGGAAAAGCCGACCGTGACTTCCGGCGTTCGTCTCGGCACCCCGGCGGCGACTACGCGTGGCTTCGGCGTTGCCGAATTCCAACAGGTCGGACAATTGATCGCCGATGTTTTGGACGGTCTTGCCGCCAACGGCGAGGCCGGCAATGCCCAGGTCGAAGCCGAAGTGCGGTCGAAGGTCGAAGCCTTGTGCATGGCTTTTCCCATTTATTAGGCCCCATTCTTCAAACGAGGACATTTGCCGCCGATGCGTTGCCCATTTTGCCTCCACAACGACACCCAGGTGAAAGATTCCCGGCCCACGGAGGACAATGCGGCAATCCGGCGCCGGCGTTTCTGCGCCGATTGCGGCTCGCGCTTCACCACGTTCGAACGCGTGCAGCTTCGTGATCTGATGATCCTGAAAAAGAATGGCCAGCGGGTGCCCTTCGAAAGGGACAAGCTGATCCGATCCATTCAACTGGCCTGCCGCAAACGTCCTGTCGACGAGGAGCGGGTAGAGCGGGTTGTAAATGGCATTCAACGTCGCCTGGAGAGCTCCGGCGAGAGCGAGATCAAGTCGGAAACCGTTGGCGAACTGGTGATGGAGGCCCTGTCCAACCTGGACCCGGTTGCCTATGTGCGTTTTGCCTCCGTCTACAAGAATTTCCGCGAAGCCCGCGATTTCGAGGATTTCGTTGGCCAGATCAGCGGCGAAGAGGAGCTCGAAGCCGATTGATGCCGCCCCTGCGCCCCGCACGGACCGCGACTATCTAGACCTGGCATTGGCCCTGGCACGTCGGGGCCTGGGTAACGTCTGGCCCAATCCCGCTGTTGGCTGCGTGTTGGTGCGGGACGGCGCCATTGTGGGCCGGGGTTGGACCCAGCCTGGCGGACGGCCCCATGGCGAGGCGCAGGCCCTCGATCAAGCTGGCAAAAGAGCCAAGGGCGCCACTGCTTTCGTCACACTGGAACCTTGCGCCCATCATGGGCAAAGCCCGCCCTGCGCTCAGGCCTTGATCGATGCTGGCGTGGCCCGTGTCGTGATCGCCGCCCGTGACCCGGACCCTCGGGTTGATGGCCGTGGCGCTGATAGGCTCGCCAAGGCCGGTATTGTGGTGGATTGGGCCGAAATGGCCTCGGCTGTTGAATTGAACGCTGGCTTTTTTTCGCGCATCGAACGGCGTCGGCCGCTGGTAACTTTGAAAGTCGCCACCACGCTGGACGGCCGGATTGCCACAGCGTCGGGCCAAAGCCAGTGGATTACCGGCGCCCAGGCCCGCGCCCGCGGGCATCTGCTGCGGGCCGAACACGACGCCATTTTGGTTGGCATCGGCACAGCCCTTGCGGACGACCCGGAACTGACCTGCCGCCTGCCGGGCATGCAGGATCGTTCACCCGTTCGCATCGTCCTCGATAGCCGCCTGCGACTGCACGCAGATGGCCGCCTTGCCGTTAGCGCCCCGGACCACCCTCTATGGCTGATCACCGGACCAGACCAGGATGGTGTGGCGCTCGCGGCGTGTGGCGCGGAAATCCTAACGGTCGGACTAGATAAGGCCGGTCGCATCGATCTGGTAGAAGCCTTGGATATTCTGGCCCAGCGCGGCATTACACGATTGCTGGTGGAGGGGGGAAGCGCCGTTGCCACAGCCTTTTTGGCCGCCGGTTTGACGGACCGGCTGGCCTGGTTCCGCGCCGGCGGCGTCATTGGTGGGGACGGAATGGCGGTTTTTGGCGAACTTGGCATTTCCAATCTGTCTCAGATGCCGAAATTCAAGCGGCACAGCGTGGAGGTTCTGGGTGACGATGTACTGGAAAGCTACGTCCATCAGGCGTAAATAGAGGTATGTTTACCGGCATAGTCACTGATATCGGTTGTATCGAAAAGGCCGAACCGGTCGGCGATACGAAGTTCGTCATCGCCACCGCCTATGATACGGATCGCATCGCCATTGGTGCTTCGATCTGTTGCTCGGGCGTCTGCCTGACTGTGGTCGACAAGGCGCCGGGCTGGTTTTCCGTTACCGCGTCCGCCGAAACCCTGGCCTGCAGCAATTTAGGCGATTGGGCCGAAGGCACGTTGGTCAACCTGGAACGGGCCCTGAAGGTTGGTGATGAATTGGGGGGACATATCGTCTCGGGTCATGTTGATGGTGTGGTGGACATCACCTCCATCGAACCCGACGGTGATAGTCTTCGATTTCGTTTCACGCTAGGGGATGACCTGGCGCCCTATGTCGCGCCAAAAGGCTCCGTTTGCCTGGATGGCGTATCGCTGACCGTCAACGAGGTGGACGACGACGGCTTCGGCATCAACGTCATTCCTCATACGCAGGAGATGACCACTTTCGGCACCGCCAAGGCCGGCGACCGGGTCAATCTGGAAATCGATGTGTTGGCGCGCTATGTAGCTCGACTGGCGCAAAAGGAGACATTGTGAACGACGTTATCGTGGAAGATGAAGCCTATCTCTCGAGTATCGAGGATATCATCGAGGATGCCCGCGCCGGCAAGATGTTCATCCTGGTCGATGACGAGAGCCGTGAAAACGAGGGCGATCTGGTCATTCCCGCCTCGATGGCGACGCCCGAAGCGATCAATTTCATGGCGCGCTATGGCCGCGGCCTGATCTGCTTGTCCCTTGACGGCGAGCGGGTGGAGAAGTTGGGCCTTCCTCTGATGGCGCAACGCAATGAATCCCGCCACGGCACCGCTTTCACCGTCTCCATCGAGGCCCGGCACGGCATATCCACTGGCATTTCCGCTGCTGATCGGGCGCGTACTGTGGCAGTTGCCATCGATCCTGACAGCGAAGCCAATGATATCGTTACGCCGGGACATATCTTCCCGCTTTTGGCCCGTGACGGCGGCGTTCTGGTCCGCGCGGGCCATACCGAGGCGGCGGTGGACGTCGCACGTCTGTCCGGCCTGCCGCCGGCTGGGGTGATTTGCGAGATCATGAATGACGACGGCACCATGGCGCGGATGCCGGATTTGATCAAATTCGCCCAGTTCCATGGTCTGAAGATCGGCACCATCGCCGACCTGATCGAATATCGCCGACGCACGGAAACCTATGTGGAGCGCCGGGCGGAAGCGGAATTGGACAGCGTTCATGGCGGCACCTTCCGGGCCGTGGTCTATGTCAATAAGATCGCTTACTCGGAGCATATTGCCCTGGTCAAAGGCGACGTAACCCAGCCCGGCGCGGTGCCCGTGCGGATGCATGCCCTCGACGTTCTGAGCGACGCCCTGGGCGATAAGGCTGGTAAGGCCGGCCTGTTGCAAGCGGCCATGGATCTAATCGCCGGTCTGGAGCGGGGCGTGGTAGTGCTGATCCGCGAAGCACTGCCCACCGCGGTGTCCGACAAGATCCGGCGCAAAGCGGGCGAAAATGTGCCCCATCAAGTTGAGTTGCGTGATTACGGTATCGGGGCGCAGATCTTGTTCGATCTTGGCGTCCGCGAGATGGAGCTGTTGACCAATTCCGACTACGACATCGTCGGCATTGAAGGATATGGCTTGACGATCACCGGTATCCGTCGAATTCCCATCAAGGATGTGTAACGCCAGATGCGCGATAACCCCCATGTATTGATTGTTGAGTCCCGCTATTACGAGCACATCGCGGAAGAGTTGTTGAATGGCGTGACGACGACCCTGGATGCTGCCGGCGCTACCTATGACCGCTTGGAAGTGCCCGGCGCCTTCGAAATCCCGGCCGCGATCCGCATGAACCTTAAAGCTATGGAGCTCGTCGGCGGCCGTCGACGCTATGACGGTTATGCCGCCCTCGGCTGCGTCATTCGCGGCGAGACCAGCCACTATGACTATATCTGTACAGAATGCTCGCGCGGCCTGATGGACCTGACGTTGGAATTCTCCATTGCTCTTGGGTTTGGCGTACTGACCGTCGAGAACGAAGCCCAGGCGATCGCCAGGGCCTCGGTGGATCAGATGAACAAGGGGGCCGATGTCGCCAACGCCGTTCTGCGTATGATCGAAGTGAAGCAGGAATTCGGATACTTCCCCCGATGACCGACACCAATGGCAATGCCCCGCCGACGCCGGGCGCCCGACGCCGGGCATCGCGTCTGGCGGCGGTGCAGGCCTTGTATCAACTGGCATTGAGCGGCCAGGTGCTTGATGGCGATGTGGTGGAGGACGCCATTTTGGAATTCCTGACCCATCGCCCCGGCGCCGAACTGCCCGAGGATGCCTATGCGGAAGTAGACGACGATATGTTCTCCGACCTGGTGCGGGGGGCCAGCCGGCATCATGGCGAACTGGTGGACATACTCGATGGCGTGCTGCCCCCGCGCTGGAAATATCAACGCCTGGATCAGATCCTGGCAAAGGTGTTGAGCTGTGCCGCATATGAAGCGAAATTCCGTCCCGACGTGCCCATTGCCGTGATCATCAACGAGTATGTGGAGATCACCAAGGCGTTCTACGATGGTGACGAGGCCGGATTTATCAACGGCATCCTTCAGGAGGTGGCGGAAAAACAGCGCGGCGACGAGCTGCGGGAACACCGAAATGAACGTGCGAAATCCCGGTGATCCCGAATCTCGGGAGCAGCCGCGCGCTGGCGAATTCGATCTAATCGCACGATATTTTGCGCCCCTGGCGGGGCCCGGTGCGTTCGGTTTGGGCGACGATGCCGCCGTATTGGAAGCGGCGGCGGGCCGGCAATATGTCTTCACCGCCGATGCCATCATTTCCGGGGTTCATTTCCTCGCCTCCGATCCCGCCGGTGACGTGGCCGCCAAGCTTTTGGCCGTGAACCTCTCCGATCTTGCCGCCATGGGCGCGGACGGGGTCGGTTATCTGCTCACCACCGCCTGGCCCCGTGATCTGGACGAAGCGTGGATAGCGGCCTTCGCCGCCGGTCTGGGTCAGGCACAGGCGGAATTCGGTGTCGCCTTGCTGGGCGGCGATACCGTGGCCACGGATGGTCCAATTAGCCTGTCGCTGACGGCGGTCGGTGATTTGCCCCAAGGCGGGGCTCTACGCCGCAATGGAGCCCGTCCGGGAGACGCGATTTATGTTTCGGGCCGTATTGGGGATGCTGGTGTCGGCCTGCAAATCTTGCGCGACGATGTCTCCGGCGGCAGCGAAGAAGACCGGCGCACGGCCGTAGAACGCTATCGCCGGCCGCGGCCGCGCCTGGCTCTGGGACAGGCTCTGCGTGGTTTGGCGGGCGCCTGTATCGATGTATCTGACGGTCTGGTCGCGGATCTTGGCCATTTGGCGGCGCAGTCCTCCGTGCGTATGGTCGTGGAATTGCCCAATGTACCGGTCACACCCCTGGCCGGGATAATCGGCGGCCCTGGCGGCGCGATCGTTGCCGGCGACGACTATGAACTGTTATTCACCGCCGCCGCGGCCAACGAAGGACGCATCCTTGCGGCTGGCCGGGACTGTGGCCTGGCGGTCAGCCGCATCGGCTTGGTCGATGACGGCCAAGGCGTGGAAGTGATCGATGAAGGCGGCAGAACGGTGGCATTGCCACGCCCTGGATATCGCCACTTTTGAGGCCTTCCAAGTAACGATCTCCTAACCATTTTTTGCCATGGTGCACGCTTGAACAATGCTGGCGGTGCAATTCCGCCGGATTGGGCTGAAAGGCTGTGTAGATCGTGAAAAAGATCATCATCATCGTTGTCGCATTGATCGTTCTGCTGGGCGCGGCCGGCGGCGGCCTCTTCTTCATGGGTATGCTGGACGAACCCCTGGGCCTGGCACAAAAAACAGAGGCCGCGGAAGGCGAAGCCAGCGGCGAAGGCAGTGACGCCGAACAGGCAGCGGAAGCCTTGTTCGTACAATTCGAACCGATTTCGGCCCCGGTTATCGCCAACGGCCGCGTGGAATATCAGGTTTTGCTGACCATTTCTTTGCAGGTTAACGACATCGGCGCCAAGAACGACGTCAATGCCGTGTTGCCCCGCTTGCGCGACGCCATGCATACGGAACTATTCACCACACCCATCCTGCGTGACGATACCACCGGCGCCATTGATCTGAGCGATCTGAAAAGGCGCGTTCTGACCCTGACCCGCAACATGGTCCACAATGACGGCATCGAAGACGTCCTGATCCTGAAAATCCTGCGTATGGGCGGCTAGAAACGGACCGGCGGGCTTGTTCTTGGCCCCGCATGCCACTAGTTTGCCCGGGTGTCTGTACATCCCCAATATCGCAACGTAACCCTTCTGGCCTTGTGCCAGGGAATTTTCGTTTGCGGCCAAACCACATTATTCTTCGTCGGCGCCATCATCGGTTACCAACTGGCCGACGATAAGGCCTTGGCCACCCTGCCGGTCAGTGCCGTGATCCTAGGCACGGCGGTCATGACCATCCCGGCCTCTCTGGTGATGCGCCGGGTTGGCCGGCGTGCCGGCTTCATGGGGGCCGCCGTGGTCGGCCTCGTCGGGTTGCTGGCCTGCGCCTGGGCACTGCAGAGCGCTGCGTTCTGGCTTTTGACTTTCGGTGCCCTGGTGGTCGGTTTTTACAACGCCTTTTGCCAGTACTACCGTTTCGCCGCGGCGGATGCGGCGACGCCCGCCTTTCGCCCCAAGGCGATCTCTTTGGTTATGGCCGGCGGCGTGGTGGCCGGCGTTATCGGGCCGTCATTGGCTGTCCATAGCCGCAACCTAATACCGGACGTCGAGTACCTCGCCAGCTATCTGTTGCTTGCCGCCATGTCCGTCGCCGTCTTCGCCTTGGTCTCGTTCGTGCGCATCCCTCGCCTGACGGAAGCGGAATTGAAGGACAGCGGGCGGCCGCTTTGGCTGATCATGGCGCAGCCGAAGTTCATCGCTGCCGCCGGATCATCCATGATCGGCTACGGCATCATGGCGCTGCTAATGACGGCGACGCCTCTGGCCATGCTGGCCTGCAACCATCCCGTCGACGATGCCGGCTTCGTCATTCAATGGCATGTGGTGGGCATGTTCGCGCCCTCTTTCGTTACTGGGCACCTGATCACCCGCTTTGGCCTGGTCAAGATCATGCTGACCGGCGCCCTATTGCTGCTGGGTTCGGTCGCGGCGGCGCTGTTGGGCATTGCGGTCTGGCACTTCATGATCTCTATGTTCCTGGTCGGTGTCGGTTGGAATTTCCTGTTCATCGGCGGCTCGACCCTACTGACAGAGGTGCATACGCCGGCGGAACGGGCCAAGACGCAGGCTGCCCACGACTTCATGGTTTTCGCCACGACGGCGGCGGGATCGTTCCTTTCCGGTCAGTTGTTGCACCGCTTCGGCTGGGAACAGGTCAACCTGATGGCGTTGCCCTTTATTGTTGCGGTGACCCTGCTGGTGATCTGGTTTGCCTTCATCCGCCGAGCGGAAGAACAGGCGGTAACGGCCGGCTGATGCCCGACGACAGCGCCATCGCCCTATTGGACGCCCTGTTGGACCCCGCCATACTGCTTGACAACGAACGCCGCGTCGTTGCCGCGAACGAGGCGGCACGGCGCGCCTTCGGCGGCCTGGCAGTCGGCGATAATTTGGCCTTGAGCATTCGCAATCCGGACGTGCTCGACGCCGTCAATGCGGTCCTGGCTGGCGCGCCAACGGCGGATGCGACAATCATTCAAACCCTGCCCGTGTCGCAGGTCTTTGAAATGCATATTGCCGCTATCGATGCGGTGGGTGCCGGGGCTTTCTGTCTTTTGCGCGATGTCACCGGCGCAAGGGAAGCAGAGCGTATGCGGGCTGATTTCGTCGCCAATGTCAGCCACGAATTGCGGTCGCCGCTCTCCTCTCTGGTTGGTTTTCTGGAAACCCTGCAGGGCCCCGCCCGCGACGATGCAGAGGCACGAACACGCTTTCTGGAAATCATGGAGGCGGAAGCGCAAAGGATGGCCCGGCTGGTCGATGACCTGCTGTCTTTGTCCCGTGTGGAAGCCAGCGAGCATGTCCGGCCCTCCGGTGTAGTGGATATTTCCGCCGTGCTTTCGCAGGTGATCGATTCGGTGAGCGATCGTGCGTCACGGAAAGGTACGGAAATTGTCGTGCAGACGCCAGGTGAGGTGCCAGACATACCCGGCGATCGGGACGAACTTTCGGAAGTCTTCCATAACCTTGTCGATAATGCCGTGAAGTACGGAGCAGCGGGCACTCCGGTCAATATCACCCTTAACCCCCGCCAGCGCATCCCGGACATTGGCGATTGGGGGATGGCGGTTGCGGTCAACAACCAGGGCGAAGCCATCGCAGCTGAACATCTGCCCCGGCTGACGGAACGATTTTATCGCATTGACAAAGGCCGTTCGCGGGACATGGGCGGCACCGGCCTCGGCCTTGCCATCGTCAAGCATATCGTTGCCCATCACCGCGGCCGGCTGACCATCGAAAGCAGCGAAGAAACCGGCAATACTTTCACGGTATTCCTGCCATTGCAGGCCTAGGAAAGCCTCATATTGGCGCTGTCATAAAACTGCAACATAACCGTCATAAAAGAGCAGCGTTTCCAGCCTAGCTTCCGGGTGCAGGCGGTTCTTCCGCCAAAGTTTATCGGAGCTTAGGAGAACCTAATACATGCTCAAGACAACCATCGCAGCTGCTGCGTTGATTACCATTACCGCCGTCAGCGCGGCAGAAGCCCGGGACCAGATCCGTATTGTCGGATCCTCCACAGTATTTCCCTTTGCTACCGCTGTGGCGGAATATTTCGGTCGCACGACCAACTTCAAGACACCGGTGGTGGAAAGCACCGGTTCCGGCGGCGGGCTGAAACTTTTTTGTGGCGGCATCGGCACCAATCATCCCGACATCACCAACGCTTCACGCCGAATTAAGAGCTCGGAAATCGACCGTTGCGCCAGGAACGGCATCAATGACATCGTGGAAGTGAAGATCGGATTCGACGGCATCGTCCTGGCGAATTCGCGGAAATCCCAACAGATGTCCCTGAATTTGAAACAGTTATTCCTGGCCCTGGCCAAGGACGTGCCGATGGACGGAAAACTGGTCCCTAATCCGTATCGCAAATGGAGTGACATCGACGCCGCTTTGCCGGCCGAAAAAATTGAAGTATTGGGCCCGCCGCCCACATCCGGCACACGTGATGCCTTCGTTGAACTGGCTATGGAAGGCGGCGCAAAGGCGTTCCCGATGCTCGAATCCATGCGCAAGACGGACAAAAAGACGTTCAAAGCCATCGCGCATGCCATCCGCGAGGACGGGGTGTTTGTAGAAGCGGGTGAGAACGACAACCTGATCGTCCAAAAGCTGGAAGCTAATCCCGGCGCCTTTGGTGTCTTCGGCTTCAGTTTCCTGGATCAGAACGCCGACAAACTGCGGGGGAGTCTGGTCAAAGGCGTTGCGCCCGAATTCGAATTGATCGCAGCCGGCAAGTACCCGATTTCCCGCACCCTGTTCTTCTATGTCAAGAAGGCACATGTGGGCACGGTGCCTGGATTGAAGGAATATGTCGCCGCCTTCACGGCGGAGAAGGCTTGGGGCCCGGACGGCTATCTGGCTGACAAAGGCCTGATCCCGTTGCCCGATGCGGATCGCATGCGGATCCGGAAGAACGCAGCGGTCCTCGCCAATCTGACCATGTAGGGTCAGACGGCATTCCAAGTACCCCCATGTCTCAATTGATAATCTTCATCACGATCCTTGCCCTCGCGTTGATTGGCTATCGATTGGGGCGGGGCAGGGCCATCTCCCTGGCCGGCGGCAAAGTCCGCCGGCTTCATTCGTTGCCGGACTACCACGGTGGCTATGCCTTGATGTGGTGCGGCCTGCCAATGGTCGCACTGGTTATTCTGTGGTTGACGTCAGAACCCGTCTTGTTGCGCTGGCTGGTGCTTTCGGAGTTGCCCGATGACATGCGGGCGCTGCCAGATGCGCGGTTGGCCCTTGTTTTGGACCAGATCGGCGCCCTGGCCCGGGGCGAGAAACTGCCCGGTAATGCCGACGCCGTGCTGATGGCCGCGGCGGAACGCTATAGGGATTTCACTCTGCTCGGGCAAATCATCGTTCTTCTCGCCGGACTGCTCGCCGGCGGTGGCGGTCTGTGGTTGGCCTTACGTCGCATCAATCCGGCATTCGCGGCCCGTGGCGCGGTCGAAAACGCGGTACGCTGGCTGCTAATCGGCAGCTCCATCCTGGCAATCTTCGTCACTATGGGCATCGTCTTGTCTCTGTTGTTCGAAACCATCCGGTTCTTCGAGAAGGTGCCGGTGTATGAGTTCCTGTTCGGATTGAAATGGAGTCCCCAGACGGCCTTGCGCGCTGATCAGGTCGGTGCATCGGGCGCCTTTGGCGCCGTACCGATTTTCGCGGGCACTTTGCTGATCAGTCTGATCGCCATGGCCGTGGCGGTCCCGATCGGCCTGATGTCGGCGATTTTCCTGTCCGAATACGCCACCAAGTCGTTGCGTGGCATCCTGAAACCGATGCTGGAAATCCTGGCCGGCATCCCGACCGTCGTCTACGGATTCTTCGCTGCCCTGACGGTGGCGCCCCTGGTGCGCGATTTTGGCGTCGCAATCGGGCTAGATGTGGCTTCCGAAAGTGCCTTGGCCGCCGGCGTGGTCATGGGGATCATGATCATCCCGTTTGTTTCGTCCCTGTCCGATGACGTCATATCCGCGGTGCCTCAGAACCTGCGCGAGGGTTCTTATGGCCTAGGCGCGATGAAATCGGAAACCATTGTGCGGGTAGTGCTGCCGGCTGCCTTGCCGGGGATCGTCGGCAGCATCCTGCTGGCCGTTAGCCGTGCCATCGGCGAAACCATGATCGTCGTCATGGCAGCCGGGCTGGCGGCCAATCTAACAGCCAATCCCTTTGCCGCCGTTACGACGGTGACGGCGCAGATTGTGACCTTGTTGGTCGGTGATCAGGAGTTCGACAGCGCCAAGACTTTGGCTGCCTTCGCCCTGGGCCTGGCGTTGTTTTTCATCACACTGGGTCTGAACGTGATCGCCCTGGCCACGGTGCGAAAATACCGCGAACAGTATGACTGACTCCTCTTTGCAATATTCGGCACGCGCCACGAGCGGAGATAGAGTTGCCGAACGTCTTCGCCGCCGCCATCGGGCGGACCGTCGCTTCCGCATATATGGTGTCGCGGCCGTGATCCTGGCGTTGTTCTTTCTGGCATCGTTGTTCGCATCTGTCGTGACAAAGGCCTATACGATTCTTGGCCAGACCGAAGTCGCTTTGAACATCCACTTCGACGAAGCTTTCATCGACAAAACCGCGCCAAGGGAGGGCAATTATGGCGCCTTGATCAAGGCCGCTTTGGCCGATTTGATGCCAGAGGTTCGGGGTCGTCGCGACAAGCGCGCCATGCGAAAGCTGGTTTCCAGCGGCGCTGCATTCGAATTGCAGGCCATGGTCGAGGAAGACCGCGATCTGATAGGTCAGAAACGCCTGGTCTGGCTACCCGCCGCGGACGATGTTGATATGTGGGTGAAGGGACAGGATAGCGGCAGAATTAGCGACAAGCAGGCCGTCTGGCTAAACAAACTGGATGCAAAAGGCCGCCTCGAACGGCATTTCAATTGGCGCTTTTTCACTTCTGGGGACAGTCGCGAGCCCGAACTGGCAGGTATTTTCGGCGCCGCGGCGGGATCTTTCTTCACTTTGCTGATCTGTCTGATCCTGGCGTTCCCGATCGGCGTCATGTCGGCGATCTATCTGGAAGAATTCGCGCCCAAGAACCGCTTCACCGATTTCATCGAAGTCAACATCAACAATCTGGCTGCCGTTCCTTCGATCGTCTTCGGCCTGCTAGGACTGGCGGTGCTCCTGAATTTTGCCGGCATGCCGCGTTCAGCGCCTCTGGTCGGTGGCATCGTCCTCGCCCTGATGACATTTCCGACCGTGATCATTGCCGGGCGGGCCGCCTTGGGCGCCGTGCCGCCGTCGATCCGCGAAGCAGCCCTGGGCGTCGGCGCCAGTCCGCAACAGGTGGTGTTCCACCATGTCCTACCCTTGGCGATGCCGGGAATCCTGACCGGTGTCATCGTCGGCATGGCCCGGGCCCTGGGCGAAACGGCGCCGTTGCTGATGATCGGTATGGTCGCCTTCATCGTTGACATTCCTTCCGGCCCCCTGCAACCGGCCACGGCCCTGCCGGTGCAGGTATTCCTGTGGGCCGATGCCCCGGAACGGGCCTTTGGCGAACGGGCTGCCGCGGCGATCCTGGTCCTGCTCGCTTTCCTAATTGTCATGAATCTCGCTGCCGTGCTGCTACGACGGCGCTTTGAAATACGTTGGTAGACACCCAAATGACGAATTTATCGGTGATATCGGAAAAGACGGCGCAAAAATCCGATCTGGCGACCAAGATCAAGGCCGTCGGTGTCGATGTCTCATACGGCGACAAGCAGGCGCTTTTTGGCGTCGATCTGAATATTGCAGCCAACACCGTGACCGCATTGATCGGTCCTTCGGGCTGCGGCAAAAGCACGTTTCTGCGCTGCCTCAACCGCATGAACGACATTATCGACGGTTGCCGGGTCAGCGGGGAGATCCTGATGGACGGCCGGGATATCTATACCCGCGACGTCGATGTCGTCGAATTGCGGGCACGGGTCGGCATGGTGTTCCAAAAGCCCAACCCGTTTCCTAAGACCATCTATGAAAACGTCGCTTACGGGCCGCGAATTCATGGGCTCGCCGACAACAAGGCAGAACTGGACCAAATCGTGGAAACGTCGTTGCGGCGCGCCGGACTGTTCGACGAAGTCAGCGACCGGCTGAACGAAATCGCCACAGGACTTTCCGGCGGCCAGCAGCAGCGCCTTTGCATCGCCCGCGCCATCGCCGTGGAACCGGAAGTGATCTTGATGGACGAACCCTGCTCGGCTCTCGATCCTATCGCGACGGCCAAGGTAGAGGAATTGATCGATGAATTGCGCCGGCGATACACTATCATCATTGTGACCCATTCCATGCAGCAGGCAGCGCGGGTCTCTCAGCAAACCGCCTTTTTTCATTTGGGTGTGCTGGTGGAAGCGGGCGAGACGGGGCACCTCTTTACCGATCCGCGGGATGACCGTACCCAGGCTTATATCACCGGACGCATCGGCTAGAGGGAAGGGAAGGCAGATGGAAAGCGAACACATCGTCAAATCCTTCGACGAGGAACTACAGAAGCTGGACAATCTGGTGGTCGAGATGGGCGGTCTTGCGGAAAGCCAGCTAGCCGATGCGGTCAATGCCCTGGTGCGCCGTGATGTGGAACTTGCGCAAAAGGTCGTCGAGGGTGATGGCCGGATCGATGCCATCGAGATTGAAATCCACGAGTTTACTCTGCGGCTGCTCGCCACCCGCCAACCTGTGGCGGTGGACCTGCGCATCATCCTCGCGGCGCTCAAGATTTCCTCCAGCCTGGAACGGATCGGCGACTACGCCAAGAACATCGCCAAACGGACGACCACTATCGCGAAAGTGGCCGCAATGGGTGGTACCGCCCAGTCCATCGCCCGGATGAGCGTCGTCGTCCAGTCCATGATCAAGAATGCGCTGGATGCCTATGTCTCCCGAGATCTGGACATGGTTGTAGACGTGCGTGCGCGGGACGAGGAAGTGGACCAGATGCACACCAGTCTGTTCAGGGAATTACTGACTTACATGATGGAGGATGCCCGCAACATAACGCCGGCCACCCACCTGTTGTTCACTGCCAAAAATGTGGAACGTATGGGGGATCATGCCACGGCCATAGCCGAACAGGTGCAATTCATGATCGCCGGCGAACTGCCCGGCGATCCCCGGCCAAAGGGTGACAATTCCAGTTTCACCGTCGTTGAGGCAGATGGCATCGAGGCTGGTGGGGAGGCGGCAAATTGAGCCAGCCCCTGATCTGCATCGTCGAGGACGAGCCGGCCCAAGTGGAAATGCTGTCCTACAATCTGCAGCAGGAAGGTTTTGACACGGTCGTGGCGGAAAACGGCGCGGTCGCGTTGGAGGTTATCGAGGATGTTGTGCCGGATCTGATTATCCTCGATTGGATGTTGCCTGACCTGTCCGGCATCGAGATTTGCCGCCGACTACGCGCGGGTGCTGAAAGCAAAACCATCCCCATCATCATGTTGACCGCTCGTGGCGAGGAAGCGGACCGGGTACAGGGTCTTGAAACCGGCGCCGACGACTATGTGGTCAAACCCTATTCGCCCAAGGAAATGCTGGCCCGGGTTAGGGCCCTGTTGCGCCGGGCGAGGCCGTCATTGGGTGCAGACAGGTTGGAGCATGCCGATATCGTCATGGACCTCGCCCAGCACAAGGTTAGCCGTGACGGCGAGGCCATTCACCTTGGGCCCACCGAATACCGGCTGCTCTTGACGCTAATGGAGCGCCCGGGTCGCGTACTGTCGCGGTCGCAACTTCTCGATCTGGTCTGGGGCCGGGATGTCTATGTGGAAGATCGCACCGTGGATGTGCATATCCGGCGCCTGCGCAAGGCTTTAAAACAGCCCGGCGCGGCCGACCCGATTCGAACCGTTCGCGGTGCCGGCTATGCCCTAAATACCGCATCTTAGACCGATCGCCGTCGCCACCGGCCGCAAGCCCGCAGAATTGCTGGTAATCCGGGTCGTCGGCGACTTTTTGCCATAGTCCAAGGGACCGGTTGCGTTTCGAACGCTTCTCTGGCATTTATCGCGCGCATTTGCGCCCCACGGCGGATAGGCAGGGTCTTCGGCCCAAGATTCATTTTTTTCGACCTAATCGACAAGATCCAGCAAAGAGGAAGTGACCTATGTCAGCGGGATTGGCTTTTGCCATCGTGTGCGGATTGATCGCACTAGTTTACGGTATCTGGGCGGTGCGCTCGGTACTGTCGGAAAGCGCCGGTAACGAGCGCATGCAGGAAATCGCGGCTGCCGTACAGGTGGGCGCCAAGGCCTATCTGAACCGCCAGTACATGACCATCGGCGCCGTCGGCGTGGTGATCTTCGTCATCCTGGTCTTGCTGTTCAACATTACCGTGGCGATCGCATTCCTGGTGGGCGCGGTATTGTCCGGCGCCGCCGGTTACATCGGCATGAACGTCTCGGTGCGTGCCAATGTGCGTACCGCCGAGGGGGCCCGGCAGAGCCTGGCCCAGGGTCTCGATATCGCTTTCAAGTCCGGCGCCATCACCGGCATGCTGGTGGCTGGCCTGGCCCTTTTGGGCGTCGCGGTAACCTACGCTGTGCTCTTGAATATGGGCGTTTCGGGCCGGGATATGATCGACCCCCTGGTCGCCTTGGGATTTGGCGCCTCGTTGATTTCCATCTTTGCCCGTTTGGGCGGCGGCATCTTCACCAAGGGCGCCGACGTGGGCGGTGACCTTGTGGGCAAGGTCGAGGCCGGTATCCCCGAGGATGATCCCCGCAACCCGGCCACCATTGCCGATAACGTTGGCGACAACGTCGGCGACTGCGCCGGCATGGCGGCTGACCTGTTCGAGACTTATGCCGTGACGGTTGTGGCCACCATGGTGTTGGCCTCTATTTTCTTTGTTGGCGATGCCGAGCTTTCGGGCAAGATGATGCTGTATCCGCTGGTTATCGGCGGCGCCTGCATCATTGCGTCGGTGATTGGTACGTTCTTCGTCAAGCTGGGCGCCTCCAACAACATCATGGGCGCCCTGTACAAGGGTTTCATTGCCGCGGCCGTGATTTCGGCCATTGCCATGTATCCGGTGACCAGTTGGATCATCGGCATGGGGGAAATCGGTGACAGGGGCTTCACGGGTATGTCCCTGTTTATCTGTGGTCTGGTAGGCTTGGCGGTTACCGGCCTGTTGATCTGGGTCACGGAGTATTACACCTCCACCGAATACCGCCCCGTGCGCAGCGTGGCGCAGGCCTCGACCACCGGTCACGGCACTAACGTTATCCAGGGCCTGGCGATCGGCATGGAATCAACGGCGATCCCCGCCATCATCATCATCGCGGGCATCCTGATTACCTTCAAGCTGGCGGGCCTGATGGGCATTGCCATTGCCGTCACCACCATGTTGGCCCTGGCCGGCATGGTCGTGGCGCTGGATGCCTATGGCCCCGTCACAGATAACGCCGGTGGCATCGCCGAGATGGCAGACCTGGAGGAAGAGGTGCGCAACACCACCGATGCCCTGGATGCTGTTGGAAACACAACCAAGGCGGTCACCAAGGGTTATGCCATTGGCTCCGCCGGCCTGGGCGCCCTGGTGCTGTTTGCGGCCTATACCGAGGACTTGAAGTTCTTCGCGGCCAACTCAGACCAATACACCT
The DNA here is from genome assembly GCA_964344935.1 of uncultured Rhodospirillaceae bacterium. GTDB lineage: Bacteria > Pseudomonadota > Alphaproteobacteria. The sequence continues at coordinate 136,113 of CAYFPL010000001.1, read as the reverse complement.
ACTTCAAGGACGTTGCCGTCGATTTCGGCCTGTCCAACCCCTACGTGGTGATTGGATTGATCTTTGGCGGCCTGCTGCCCTTCCTGTTCGGGGCGCTGTCCATGACGGCTGTCGGCCGGGCCGCCGGTACTGTGGTGGAAGAGGTGCGCGGCCAGTTCAGCGCCGATCCCGGCATTATGCAGGGCACCTCCAAGCCTGACTATGGGCGCACCGTGGACCTTTTGACCAAGGCCGCGATCAAGGAAATGATCGTGCCGTCTCTGTTGCCCGTGCTGGCACCCATCGTGCTGTACTTCGTTATGGTATGGATCGGTGGCAAGGGTGCCGCCTTCGCCTCTGTCGGCGCCATGCTGCTGGGCGTGATCGTCACCGGGTTGTACCTGGCGATCTCCATGACTGTCGGCGGCGGTGCCTGGGACAACGCCAAAAAGTATGTCGAGGACGGCAACCTTGGCGGCAAGGGGTCTGAAACCCATAAGGCCGCCGTAACCGGCGATACTGTGGGCGATCCCTACAAGGATACCGCCGGACCGGCCGTCAACCCGATGATCAAGATCACCAACATCATGGCCTTGCTGTTATTGGGTGTTCTGGCGCACTGGAACTAGCGGATGGCGCGTTCAATTGAACGCGCGACCATGCGCTGAAGTCTTTAAGGTAGAGCAACTTATCCGCAGTCAATTGAATTCAATTGACTGCGGGTTGCTCTAGACGCGCCTCATCGTATGACAGAAGAGCCCTGCCGGCCCGCGCCGGCGGGGTTTTTCTATTTCTCTTCTTGGTTGGAGAAACGGCCGATGTTGCCGAATAACTGCTCGACCACCGTCATCTCCCGCCCGCGGGTCGCCGTGGTTCGTTCCACGAGCTCCAGCGTCTTGCCGTCCTCCAAGGTGTAGCGGTCGATACCCTTGAGTAGGCCGTCCTTGTCAAAACGCACGGCGAGGACCGCCTGTTCCAGCACTTTCTCGTTGAAGAAGGCGACCCGTTCTGTTTCCCGTTTCACATAAAGCCAGGTTTCGCCGTTGAAATCGGCAATCGATGTAGGCGAACCGAGTAAAGAGGATACAGAATCCCGATCATGAACGCCGGGGCGTAGTTTGCCGATCAATTCTTCGTCGGGTACGAAACCATGACTGCTCTGCATCGGTGAACAGGCCGCCAGGGCGGCAATGCAAGCCGCGGCAAAAAAGCCAACGACAGGCCGACGGCGGCGAATTGAATGGTGTATAAGGGGCCTGAGCATCGGCGGCGAACATGCCACCGATGACCGTGGGGGTCAATCTGATGATCCCAATTTGGGGCGGGAGAGGAGTTGTCTGCGTGAAGAATTGGTTTCGTCGCCGAAATCGGGGCGACGATGTGGCCCATGCCCTGTACTTGACCGCCGTGGAACAGGCGCGCCGTCCGGTGTTTTATGCCCAGTACGGCGTTCCCGACAGTCTCGACGGCCGCTTCGACCTGATCGTCTTGCATGTCTATCTGCTGCTCCAGCCCCTCAACAGCCTTTCCCAACCCACAAACAATGCATCCGATGCAAACCGGGCGGGCGATATCGCCCAGTCCCTGTTTGACACCCTGTTCGGCGATATGGACCGCTCCCTCCGCGAAATGGGGGTTTCCGACATTTCGGTCGGCAAAAGGGTGAAACAGATGGCCAAAGCTTTCTATGGACGGGTCGCGGCGTATAACGATGGCCTAGCCGGGACGGATGAGGTCTTGGCGGATGCGTTGCGGCGCAATCTGTTTGGTACTGTCGAGCCGGAAGAATCCAACATCGGCGAAATGGCCCAGTATCTGCGGCTTCAGGCCGCTCATTTGGCCGAATTTCCCGCCGACACGGTTCTTTCCGGCAACCTGAAATTTGCACCTTGGCCCTGAAAAAACGTTGACCGTTGAATGGCCTGTCCCTATTTTGCGCCCGCGCTGGCGCCCCGTCGTCCCTGTGGACGAAGGCTGGCGCCCATAGCCGCCAGCCACGAACTTGGAGAATTGCGTTGACCGATCCGCGGCCAATGCCAGAATTTAGCCGCCTCGTGCGCGTTGAAGCCTTGGAAGGCGACAGCGCAGCAATGGTGTTGCGCGCAAATGATAGCGAGTGCGCGGCATTGGCGGAACGTCTGGGTCTGCTGGGTGTGTCCGAATTGCGCGCCGAACTGACGGTCCGACCCGCATCGGCGGGTCTATTTCGGTTGAATGTTGATTTTTCGGCGAATGTGATACAATCCTGTGTCGTGTCTTTGGACGCGGTAGAGGCCGTGGTTTCGGATCATTTCTCGCTTTTGTGCGGCAATGGCCGAAATGAAGGGCAGGTCGATGGGGAAGAAGTCTACGTTGATCCGTTTGGCGACGACCCGGTTGAGCCCCTAGAAGACGGCGAAATTGATGTCGGCGAACTGATTGCCCAGCATCTTTCGCTTTCCCTTGATCCTTATCCCCGCGCGCCAGGGACGGATGGGGACGCCTTGATTGCCGAAGCCGGCGCCGCCGTGCTGCCGGAGGAGGAGGGCGCTGCGGCCGACGATGGGGAAAACCCCTTTGCCGCTTTGGAGCAGTGGCGCCAAAGCGGTGGAGGCGGCGCAGCTTGAATTTTGCGAAGCGTTCACGCCTGGTGTTTGCGTGTTCGTTCGGTGCGGAGAGAAAGTTTGTTGCAGATTGGGTGAGGTTGGCTGGCAACGGCCACAATGACCCGGAAACTTGGATGAAAATGTGAGATCATGGCAGTACCTAAAAAGAAGATTTCAACCGCACGCCGCGGTCAGCGGCGCTCCCACGACGCGCTGAAACCGTCGGCTTATGCGGAATGCCAGAACTGTGGCGAGCTGAAACGGCCGCACCATGTTTGCCCGGCCTGCGGTTACTACAATGATCGCGAGGTCAGCGAACCGTCCAGCGCGGCCTGATCCGACGAAATGGCGCCCGGCCGACGCGCGTGACACCCAATATTACGATTTCGCTCGACGCCATGGGGGGCGATGCCGCCCCTAATATGGTGATTGATGGCGCTGCTTTGGCACGCGAGCGCCATCCCAACCTGCGATTTCTCATGTTTGGCGACGAGGCGGTGATCAAGCCGCAGTTGTCGCGTCACCGCGCCTTGCGCGGCGTGGTGGACGTGCGCCACACCGACATCAAGGTCAATTCCAACGACCGGCCCAGCCAGGCCCTGCGTCAGGGCCGGCAATCCAGCATGCGCCTGGCCATCAATGCCGTTGCCGATGGCGAGGCCGGGGGCGTGGTTTCCGCCGGAAACACCGGCGCTCTAATGGCCATGTCTAAGTTCGTTCTGAAGACCATGGCGGGTATCGACCGGCCGGCGATTTGCAGTTTTCTGCCCACATTAAGGGGCGAAAGTGTCATGCTGGACCTTGGCGCGAATGTTGAATGCGACCAAGACAATCTGGTTCAATTCGCCATCATGGGCGCGGCCTTCGCGCGGACCGTACTTGGCCTTCCACAGCCCACAGTGGGCCTGTTGAACGTGGGCGAGGAAGAGATGAAGGGCAACGAGGCGGTTAAGGGTGCCGCTGCGATCCTGCACCAGACCGATCTGCCGCTGCGATTCCACGGTTTCATCGAAGGCGACGACATTGCCAAGGGCACTACCGACGTTGTGGTGACTGACGGCTTTAGCGGTAACGTGGCGCTAAAGACCATGGAAGGGACGGCGAAACTGTTTTCCCAGTTCCTGCGCACCGCCTTCCGGCAATCCATGCTTTCGCGCCTGGGCTATCTCCTGGCCAAACCGTCCATGAAGGCATTGCGGGACCGTATCGACCCACGCCACCATAACGGCGGCGTGCTGTTGGGCTTGAATGGTGTCAGCGTGAAAAGCCACGGCAGCATGGACGATGTAGGCTTCGCGACAGCGATCGGATTGACTGCCGATATGGTGGCGGACGATCTGGTTGGCCGCATCATCGCGGATATGGCACACTTCGCTGATTCTGACGACCGCCCCGATGCAACACAGGACCGGGCCGTGGCCCGGTAGACATACCCACAAGATGATGAAGTCCGTTTTCATAGGATGCGGTGCATATCTGCCGCAACGCAGCCTGAGCAACGAAGAACTGGCGAGCAAGGTCGATACCTCTGACGATTGGATCGTGGCCCGAACCGGTATTTCCAACCGCCATATCGCCGATGACGGCGAATTGACTTCGGATCTGGCGTACAACGCCGCCGTCGATGCCCTGGCCAACGCCGGCATGGCGGCCTCGGAACTGGACCTGATCGTGCTGGCGACGGCGACACCGGACGAAACTTTCCCGGCCACGGCGACCACAGTACAGGCGCGATTGGGCGTCAGCGGCATTCCCGCCTTCGATGTGCAGGCGGTCTGCTCCGGCTTCATCTATGCCCTGGCCGTTGCCGACAATTTCATCAAGGCCGGTCAGGCCCGTAATGTCCTGGTGATCGGGGCCGAAACTTTTTCCCGTATCCTGGATTGGGAAGATCGCACCACTTGTGTGCTGTTTGGCGACGGTGCGGGCGCAGTGGTCCTGCGTGCCGAGGCGACCAATGGTAGCGCCGCAATTGACCAGCGCGGCATCATGTCCACCCATTTGCATGCCGACGGGCGCCATCACGACATGCTCTATGTAGATGGTGGACCGTCATCGACGGGCACGGCGGGGCATTTGCGCATGCGGGGGAAGGAGGTCTTCCGCCATGCCGTCGGCAACCTGGCAGACGTGGTGCTTGAGGCGCTGGAAGCCAACAATCTTGGTCCCGAGGCCATTGACTGGTTAGTGCCCCACCAGGCCAATCGGCGGATCATTGACCACACCGCCAAGAAACTGAACATGCCGTCCGAGAAGGTGGTTCTGACCGTCAGTGAGCACGGCAATACCTCCGCGGCGTCTGTACCCCTGGCGCTAAACGAGGCGGTGACCGACGGTCGCATCAAAGAGGGCGATGTCATCTTGATGGAAGCCATGGGCGGTGGCTTCACCTGGGGGGCCGTACTGGCCCGCTGGTAGGCCCAGAAGCGCCAATTCATACCCTGATGGGGTGGGGTACCGTAGCGACCGAGCCGATTAATATGGCGGGAATCGCTATTTTACTTAAACTGCGCCTCGCATCCCTTTGATATTGACTGAAAACTTCCAATTTGCTACGTTTTTCGCTTCTGACGGAGCGAGGGGGTGGGCAGTGGCAGGTAATACCGTAACGCGAGCACAGTTGAGTGAGGCGGTGTATCAAGAGGTCGGTTTGTCACGTAACGAATCTGCGCAACTCGTCGAATCCGTGCTCTCCGAAATATGTGATAGTTTGGTTGAAGGAGAGACTGTAAAAGTTTCGTCTTTCGGCAGTTTTTCGGTTCGGCAAAAAGGCGGACGTATTGGCCGAAACCCCAAGACCGGGGAAGAAGTACCCATTGCGCCAAGGCGGGTTCTGGTTTTTCGCCCCAGTCATGTGCTCAAGGAACAGGTCAATCGCAACCTGAGCGGTACGGCCGCCGGTGCCTCGATAGGTTCGGATGACTGAAATTGATGACAGCATGGGGGAAGCCGCTGACCGCGCGACGCCAAGGCGCCGGCGGAGCAAGGCACCCGGCGCGTTCCGCACCATAAGCGAGGTCGCCAACGACCTCGAAGTCCCCCAACATGTACTGCGCTTTTGGGAAAGCAAGTTCGCCCAAGTCAAGCCGCTGAAGCGAGGGGGCGGCCGGCGTTATTACCGGCCCGAGGATGTGGACCTCCTCCGCGGTATCCGGCATCTGCTCTATTCGGACGGCTATACCATCAAGGGTGTGCAGAAGCTGCTGCGCGAAATCGGCTCGAAATCGATCATGGAATCTGGACGTTCGCTCACCGGTGCCGGCGGCGCAGGCGCAGCCAGCGTTGCCGCGGCGCGGACACGGCGGCAGGTCGAAACGGCTGACTTTGACGGAACGGGTACAGACGGGCAGGACGCGCATGCCGCCGCGGACCAAAGGCAACGTGAGATGTCATCCGGGAACGGCCTTGACGGCGGCGGCCTGTCATCGGAGCAACGGGGCAAATTGTTGAATTTGGCTGCCGAATTAGGTGATTTGCGCGATATCTTGCGCCGTACGGGCAAGACCGGTTGATCCGGGGCCTAGGTCCGGGCCAACGGGCCAACAAAATTACAAATTCCCGTCCGATAGCAATTGTTTCCGGCCTTGCCGGTGGTTATATTCCGGCCATATCCGGGCGGATCCGAATGGGCTGGCTGGAAACTTGTCGGAGCGTAGCGCAGCCTGGTAGCGCATCACACTGGGGGTGTGGGGGTCGGTGGTTCGAATCCACTCGCTCCGACCATTAATCCGGATGGAAATCTCCGGATAAGACAAAAGGGGGCCGGTCCCGGCAGGGCCGGCCTCTTTTTCAGCCTATTGGCTCTGGTTTTTTGTCATCGTCGAATAGTCGGTATTATGCAGCAATGACTAATAACAGTGCATTCGAGCCCGGTGGGGTGCGTGCCGTTGGCGCCCGTCCGCAAGTGGCTGCCTGGTTACTGGCGGTAGCGGTCCTGGTTGCCCTTATGGTCATGTTGGGAGGGGCTACGCGGTTGACCCATTCCGGTTTGTCCATGGTGCAATGGCAGCCGCTCATGGGTGTGTTGCCCCCGATGAACGAAGCCGCCTGGATGGACGTTTTCGAACGCTACAAGCAATACCCCGAGTATCAGAAGATCAACCAGGGCATGTCCTTGGAAGAATTCAAGAGCATCTTCTATTTCGAATATGCCCATAGGGTCCTGGGCCGGCTGATCGGGCTGGCCTTCGCGTTGCCGTTTGTCTGGTTCTGGGCTACGGGACGGATCGAACGGCGTATGCGAATACCTTTGGTGGGACTATTCCTGCTGGGCGGATTGCAGGGATTGATCGGCTGGTGGATGGTCAAAAGCGGCCTCGTCGACCGCCCCGACGTCAGCCATTACCGTCTGGCGGTTCATTTGGGCGTCGCGGTGTTGATTTTCGGCGGTTTGATTTGGGCCGCGCTAAGCCTTTTGTTTCCGCGCCCGGAAGGGGTCACGAAGACTGTATTCGTCGGAGAATTGCGCCTTTGGGTGGTCGTCATTCTGACAATGATATTTCTACAGATCCTTTCCGGCGCCCTTGTCGCGGGCCTTGATGCTGGTCTGATTTACAACAGCTTTCCAACCATGAACGGCTATTGGCTGCCGCCTGAATTGGGCGATCTTAGCCCCGGCTGGATCAATCTTTTCGAGAATCCGGTGACGGTGCAATTCGACCACCGCATCGGTGCCTACATTTGCACCATATTGATCGTCGGCCTGTGGCTACGGCAACAGCTGACGCCGAAACTCGGTGCCGCTTTCGCGGGCGCTGCCCGTAAGGCGATGGCATTGACTCTGGCCGCCTTGGCCCTGCAACTGGCATTGGGCATTGTTACTTTGCTGTGGGTCGTTCCGGTCGTCATCGCTGTGCTGCATCAGGGGGGTGCCCTGTTGTTGTTCGCGGCTGCGACCCTGCTGGCATTTCATTTGCACAATGAGCCCGAGTCCGGCGAAGGATAAAGAATGCAAGACCTAGCGCTGTTGTATGTGACCTGTGGCGACGAGGAAGAGGCCCGGACCATTGCACGCAGTCTGGTTGGGGAGGGTCTGGTGGCCTGTGCCAACATTCTCGGCTCCACAACCTCTGTCTATCGCTGCGAAGGCGAGGTGCAGGAGGATGGCGAGGTCGCTGTTCTGCTGAAAACCCGTCGTGATCGGACAGAGCCGGTGACGGCCCGGGTCAAGGAACTGCATTCCTACGACCTTCCTTGTGTCATCAGCCTGCCCATTCAGGGTGGAAATCCCGAATTCCTGCGTTGGGTGACGGACGAGGCCGGCTGAATGGATGTCACGAAAACCGCCCCAACGGCCGGATTGGCCCTGGGGTTCGCCAGCGCGGCGCACAGCTATTCCCATATGTTCGTGCTGTTCTTCGCCACCGTTGTGTTGGTGCTGGAGCGGGAATGGGGCATGCCCTACGGCGAATTGTTCGCCCTATCCATTCCCGGCGCGGTGATGTACGGCCTTGCCGCATTTCCGGCCGGCTGGCTGGCGGATCGTTGGAGCGCCGCCGGCATGATGGCCATATTCTTTGTCGGCACGGGCTTGGCATCCATTCTGACCGGGTTGGCAACGGGGCCGTGGCAATTGGCGGCGGGTTTGACGGCCATTGGCACCTTCGCTGCCATCTACCATCCCGTGGGCGTGCCCTGGCTCATCAAGCACAGCCGGAACCACGGCCGCGCCCTGGGCATCAATGGGGTGTTCGGCTCCGCCGGTACGGCAATCGCGGCCCTGATGGCCGGTGCCTTGGCCGATCTTTGGGGCTGGCGGGCCGCCTTCATCGTGCCGGGATTGATTTGTTTGGCCACGGGTCTGGCCTTCATGCTGGCCTTTCGCTTGCGATTGATCGTGGAAGGGGAAGGCGAGGCCGCGCCCAGCCCCGCGGCGGGAACCGCCGCCCGCCGACGTGCCTTTATCATGCTGGCCATCACCGTGGTTTGCGGCGGCCTGATCTACCAGGTCACCGCCTACGCCCTGCCCAAGGTGTTTGAAGAGCGGCTGTTCGATTTCGCCGGTCAGTCGGTCCTCGGTATCGGCGGCTTTGTCAGCCTCTGCTATCTGGTTTCCTCCGCCACGCAGATCCTGGGCGGCGAGTTGGCTGACCGGATGTCGCGCAAGATGCTCTATGCCGCCTGCCAGCTTCTGCAGGTACCCATCTATGCCATCGCCTTCCTGACTTTCGGTCCCGCGCTGATCCCTCTGGCAGCGGTCATGGTCAGCCTGAACCTCATGGGCCAGCCGGCGGAGAACTCGCTGTTGGCGCGCTACACGCCGTTGCAATGGCGGGGCAAGGTATTCGGCGTGAAGTTCTTGTTGACCCTGGGCGTCTCCTCCATCGGCGTGGCGCTGATTCCTATCGTGCATAATTTTACGGGCAGCCTGGATGCCCTGTTCATCCTGCTTGGGCTGGCGGCCGCTATCAGCTTCCTGGCGGCTACAGCCCTGCCGGCCGAACGGCCCACCCTCAAGACCGCCGTTGCGAGTGGTGACTGAGTTAATCCGATAGTTCTGGCGCGATATTGCGTAGGGGTGGACGTTCACCGTCGAACGAAATGGGCAGGCCGGTCAGGGCGATGCCTCGCCCGGTATCCTGCATAATGTCCAGAGCCTTTGTTTGTGGGTGGTTCACCACCTCCAAGGCATTCTGGATCGGCGCGTTGGGTACGCCGGCCTGATCCAGCCTTTCCTGCCAATGGGCCCGGTCCTGGGCCTTGAACATGGGCATCAACAGGGCGTTAAGTTCTTCCCGGTGGTTAGAGCGCGAGGGATTGTCGGCGAAGCGGCTGTCTTCCAGCCATTCGGGATGCATCAGTTCATTGGCCAAGTTCGCGAAAAGACGGTCGTTGGAGGCTGCCACCACCAGGTAGCCGTCGGCGCATTCATAGGCCTGATAGGGCATAATCCCCCGCACGCCGGAGCCGTGCCGGCTGGGCGCCTCGCCGGTAACCTGGACATCGGCACTGTAATAGGCCGTCCAGCCCAACGCGGTTTCGAAAAGTGAGGTATCAACGATGCCGCCTTTCCCCGTGTCCTGGCGCCGTTTCAAAGCCGCCAGAATGCCGATGGCGCACCACATGCCCGTGCCCATGTCGATCACCGAAATACCGGCACGCACGGGCGCCTGACCCTCTTCGCCCGTCACTGCCATGATGCCGCCAAAGGCCTGCATCAGGGCATCGAAACCGGGCCGCGGCGACAACGGCCCCTTGGCGCCGAAGGCGGAGAGGTTGCAATAGATCAAAGCCGGTTTCGCAGCACATAAATCTTCCGCGCCCAGGCCCAGCTTCTCCACTGTGCCGGGGCGGTAGTTCTGCAAAACCACGTCGCCCTCGTCGATGATGCGCCGGCGCAGGGTGGCCAGCGCGTCCGCGTCCTTCAAATCCACGGTGATGGAGCTTTTGTCTCTGTTGGCAGTGTGGAACACCGTCGCCGTGCCGTTCCAGAATGGCGGCCCCCAGCCACGGGCATCGTCGCCGCCGCCGGGGCGCTCCACCTTCACCACATCGGCGCCCAGGGCGGCCAGAATCCAGGTGCCATAGGGGCCGGAAAGGTTGCTGCCGAGCTCGAACACCCGAATACCTTCGAGGGGGAGGGGTTGGGACATGACACGCTCGCTTACTTGTCTGAATAAGTGATCTCGATGACCTCGATCTCTTCGATGCCTGATGGCGTGCGCAGCTTCACCACATCGCCTTCCGTGGCCTTGTGCAAGGCCCGCGCGATGGGGGAGACCCAGCTCACTTCGCCATGATCGTGGCGGGCCTCGTCCGCGCCGACAATGCGGACGGTACGTTCGGCCCCCTTGCCGTCTTCGTAGGTGACGGTGGCGCCGAAGAAGATCTGATCGCGGTTCTTTTGCCGGCTCGGGTGTACGACTTCGGCGATTTCCAACCGCTTTATCAGATAGCGTACTCGGCGGTCGATCTCGCGCAGGCGCTTCTTGCCGTAAAGATAGTCGCCGTTTTCCGAGCGGTCGCCGTTACCGGCGGCCCAGGAAACCACCTCCACCACCTTGGGCCGCTCCACCCGTCGCAGGTTCTGCAATTCCTCCATCAGGCGGGCATGGCCTTCCGGCGTCAGGTAATTCTTGGTGCCGGCCGGTAGGGGCGCCGCGATTTCGGGCAAATCCTCGTCTTCGCCGTCGGTTTCTTTGGTGAATGCCTTGGACATGATCGAAATTCTCCGGGGCAAAGAATGCCATATGCTTTAGGCTAATACCAACCTGCGGCGATAGGGACCCATATAGATCGTCATTGCGCACCCTCGGGTAGGAGAGAGTACGCCGGCGATGTGGGACATCGGCAAGCGCTCTCGACGCCATCCGAGGGTGTGCGTCGGCGACCCGCAGGGCGGATTATGGACGCTTTCGGATGGCGTCGCGCACGCCTAACGATACCCCGCATCGCGTCGGCGCACGCTCCTACCCGAAAGCGCCCATAATCCGTCTATATGGGTCCCTATCGCCGCAGGTTGGTATGAGTGCAGTGGAGAAATGCAATTCTGAGAGGGCGCTTTGGACTACGCGAGCGTTGAGGAGGCTAGGGATATGGGCGGGCTGCGCCTGGCACTGACCATGGGGGTGCCGGGGCCATGGAGCCAATCCGCCAAGTACGTCTTTGAATACAAGGGCATCGATTTCCTTCCCGTGGGACAAAAGGGCGGGCGCGAAAATCCGGAATTGTTCGAATGGACGGGCCATCATAATGCCCCCATCGCCGTCTATGGGGATGACAGGCCGCTTACCGGCTGGCATGAAATTCTGCTTTTGGCCGAACGTCTGGCACCCGATCCGGGCCTGATACCAGATACGTCGTCGGAGCGGGCCGAGATGTTTGGGCTGATCAGCGAAATCGCCTCTGAAGGCGGTTTCGCCTGGCAAAGGCGGATGCGGCTGATCGACATTCTGTTCGATGCTGCCGGTGACGACGCCAGGATGCGCAAGGGGCCGGAAGTCCTGGCCGCCCGCTATGGCCATTCGCCGGATGCGGTCAAGGCGGCGGAGGCCATCTGCGCCGATATACTGGCCATGCTGGCAGATCGTCTGCGGGCACAGGCGGCGCGGGGCAGCGATTATTTCGTGGGCGAAGGGTTCACGGCCGCCGATCTCTATTGGGCCTGTTTTTCGCAGCTGGCCGACCCCATGGGAGAAGATCTCAATCCCATGCCGGACCTGTTGCGCCAGGCCTACCAGGCGCCTGACAGTCTGCCGGTTGATCCGGTCTTGATCGCGCATCGGGACCGCATGTATGAGCGCCATCTAAGTTTGCCTTTGGATTTCTAGGGGATAGGAAAACGTGAAAATATTGGGGATATCGGGCAGCCTGCGAAAAAAGTCGTTCAACACTTCGCTGCTCAGGCTCGCAGGGGAATTGGCGCCTGCGGGCATGGAAATCGAAATCGCGGATATATCCGCCATCACGCCTTACAACGAGGATGTCTACGCCGAGGGTTTCACGGAAGCCGTGGCGGCCTTTCGCGAACAGATCAGGGCGGCTGACGGTTTGCTGCTTGCAACGCCGGAATACAATTTCGGCATGTCCGGCGTCATCAAGAACGCCATCGATTGGGCCTCCCGCCCCCCGGATCAGCCGTTCGACGGCAAACCCATGGCCATGCTGGGCGCCAGTGCCGGCAAGCTGGGCACTGCGTTGTCCCAAAATCAGTTACGCCAGGTATTGGTGGGATTGAACGGCCAAATCGTTACCCGGCCACAGATTTTCATCTCAGGCGCGGCCCAGGCCTTTGATGGCGACGGCAATCTTCAGGACGAGGCCGCCAGGGGCCTGATCACCCAGCTTTTGGCGGCGCTGGCGGCCAAAATCCAGGGGTGATCAGCCGGCGGCGTCTTTTAGGCGGGGCGCTACTTCGGTCGCGAACCGCTCCAGGCTGTCCTTTGTATCCGCTGGCCGCAGGCCTGGCGGCACGGCCCAGGTCACCAGGTCGGTGATGCCGTTCTCCTTTATGAATGTGTTCAGTTCGGTGACGCAGTGGTCCACATCGCCGACCACCCAGTTCTGGCTGATCCGTTCCTTGTCTTGATCGGGGGGTGCGCCCCGGCCCGCGGCTTCAAAGGCGCGGGCGTAATACTCCATGCGCCGGCGCTCGGCGGCCCGGATAGGCGGCCAGTCTTGTTCCCGGTCATCGGTAACAAAGCAGGGCTTGATGATGCCGACGCGGTAGTCGTCGGGGTTCCGGCCGGCGGCGTTCAATTCATCGCGCCAGACCTGGATCGTCGTTTCATACGGTCCCTGGGGCAGCAAATGGGCATCGAAACGGGCGGCGCGCAGGGCGCCGGCTTTCGAAGAGGCGGCGACCCACAAAGGCGGCCCGCCGGGCTGCACATAATCCGGCTTGATGATCACGTCCTTGGCCCGGTAGCGCTTACCCTCGAAACTGAAGCGCTCGCCTGCGAAACAACGGGTGAGGATTTCCAGGCCCTCGTCGGTATGTGAGACCCGTTGTTTGACGGGAATGCCATAGCCGTCGAAATCCCAGGGCACGTAGCCTAGGCCGATACCGATTTCAATGCGGCCGTTGCTCAGATTGTCCACCACCGCCAGATCTTCCGCCAGCCGCACCGGCTGGTAGAGGGGCAGGATGGAGATATCAGAAGAAAAACACAGCCGCTCTGTTCGCGCCGCCATGGCCGCCGCCACCGGAACCCATGAGGGCAAATAACCGTCGTCGACGAAATGGTGTTCCGTGAACCAGATCAAGTCCAGGCCCAGACCCTCGAGCCAGACCGCCTGTTCCATGATCTCAGCATAGAAATCCGGATTGGAGATGCCGCTGTCAGCGGGATTGCGGAAATCATAGACGACGCCAATGCGAAGGTCCGGTTTCATGGCAGCCTCTCCTTGTGGTCTGTCCCTAGGTCGTCTTGCGGTAGATCGCAGGGCGGCCGCGCACTGGCTCCAACAGTGACCAATCGCCTTCAGCGATTTCAAAGCCTTGGGGGAACGGCGGCCGGGTTTCCATGGCCAGCGATCGCATCACCCGGTCGTCGCGGTAATAGCATTGCACCGTGATGGCCGCGATCGTATCGGCCGCCTTGACGTGAGTTTGACGAAAGGCTGCGACCACATCCTCCCGTGCCTGCTCGTCCAAATTCCCTAGGGAATCGAGACTGTGGAGGTCGTTGAGGGCGCCGCTGACCGCACCGTGCTGGCGCTGGGCTGTCAGCAGGATGTCGTTGAAGATCGCATCGTCGCCGGCGCCGGGTAATCCGTGCGCTTCGCTCGCGGGGATGATCATCTCGACGAGGATTCTCAAGATTCGGACCTGTTCGTCAGAATATTCGTGGCTCATGAGATCGCCTCAGTCGAACAGGTTGGCTAGGCGCTGCTTCATCTGATCGGCGATGTAGAGTGCCAGGGCCTGAATGGTGCGGGTGGGGTTCACGCCGGCGGAGGTGACGAAGATACTGCCGTCGACTACGAAGAGATTTCGAACGTCATGGCTGCGGCCCCATTCGTTGACCACCGAACGGGCCGGGTCGTTGCCCATGCGCGCCGTGCCCATCAGATGCCAGCCGCCGTAAGGTATGGGTGACTGGGTCAGGATGTCCACGGCGCCGGCGGCTTGCAAGACCTCGGTGGCCTTGGCCACGGCGTGGTCCATCATGCGGAGGCTGTTCTCGCTCAAGGTATAGCTGATGCGAGGCGCGGGGATGCCGTCGCCGTCCGTCAATTCCGGGTCGAGAGTAACCTGGTTGTGTTCTTCCGGCAGGTCCTCGCAAATCGCTACCATGCCGGCGATACGGTTATGCAGCTTGCGGAAGGCATCGTGATGGCCCGCACCCCAGGGGATGCGGCCCCGTGCCATGCCGGTCAGAGCGGTCGCAATGGGGCCCATGCCGCGGTGGATTTCGAAGGTGTAGCCGCGCACGAAGTCCCGCTCCCGATCGGTCTCGTAAAATTCCTGACTGCGGAAAATCTTGTGGGGGCCGCGATAACCATCCAACTCCTCCTCGAACACCCCCATGATGGAGGCATAGGGATGGAACATAAGGTTCTTGCCCACCAGGCCGGACGAGTTGGCGAGGCCATCGGGGAAGGCCTCTGACTTGGAGTTGAGCAGGATGCGCGGCGTGCCGACGCCGTTGCAAGCCATGACCACCACATGCGCCTGAACGACCTGTTCGTCACCGTTTTGGTCGTAGTAAACCGCGCCCGAGGCCATGCCTTCATCGTTGACCATGATCTCCCGAACTCGGCAGCCGGTGCGCAGTTCCACGCCGGCCCGCATGGCATGGGGCCAATAGGTGATATCGGTGCTGGCCTTCGCACCCTGGGCACAGCCGCTGAGGCAGGCGCCCAGATTGATGCATTTTTCCCGGCCATCGTGCGTCCGTGTGGCGATGGCGGTGTCCGACGGCCACCAGTGCCAGCCCAGCTTGTTGAAACCCCGGGCCAGCACCTCCCCCGATTTGCCAAGGGGCAGGGGAGGCATACGCTCGGCATTGTCGTCCGGGTAGGCGGGATCGCCGTGCAGGCCGGCAACGCCCATCATGCGGTCGTTCTCCGCATAGTGGGGGGCGAGGTCGGTATAGTCGATGGGCCAGTCGTCGGCGACGCCGTCCAGGCTTTTGACCTTGAAGTCGGAGGGGTGGAAGCGCGGGAAATGCCCCGCATAGAGCACCGTGCCGCCGCCCACGGCATTGAAGTTGGCCACTTTGATGGGTGAGTCTTCTTCGGCGATGGGATAGTCGGCGGGCAGTTGCCGCACGTTTGGGGATATGGCGAAATCGGCCTGGGTGCGCGCCTCCCAATCCCGCCCCGTCGAGGGATAGGCGGCGGGGTTCATCGCGCCGCCCTGTTCCAGGCAGACGATATGCATGCGGGTTTCGGCCAAACTCCAGGCGACGGCCGCACCCGATGCGCCGGCGCCGATGATCAGGACATCGACTTTGTCTTCGACCATTCCGTTGCCCGCCGTTGCAGGGAGACGACCCGTTAGTCCCGCAGTTCCCGGCGCAGGATCTTGCCCACCGGCGATTTCGGCAATTCGTCAATGAAGGCGATTTGCTTCGGCACCTTATAGGCGGTCAGGTTGTCGCGGCAGAAGGCGATGACGTCGTCCTCGTTGACGGCCGAGTCCGGTGTTTTGACCACGAACAGCTTCACGGCCTCGTCCGTACGTTCATCCGGAACGCCGACGCATGCGGCCTCCATCACCCCGTCCATGTTGGCGACCACGGCCTCGATTTCGTTGGGATAGACGTTGAAGCCAGAGACCAGGATCATGTCCTTTTTCCGGTCGACGATCTTGAAGCGGCCTTCCTCTGTGAGGATGGCCACATCGCCGGTGCGGAAGTACCCATCCTGGGTGGTGACGTCCGCCGTCTCGGCCTCCTTGCGCCAATAGCCTTGCATGACCTGCGGGCCTTTGACGCACAGTTCGCCGGGCTCGCCTGCTGGGACTTCATCGCCAGCCTCGTCGCGAAGCGAAACATCCGTCGAAGGAATGGGGACACCGATGGTGGCTGTGAACTCGTCTATGCCTGGGATATTGAAGGTGACTACGGGGGACGTTTCCGACAGGCCATAGCCTTCCGAGATATGCAGGCCCGTGACCTCCCGCCATCTGTTGGAGATGGCCTCCTGGATCGCCGTGCCGCCGCCGCCCACCAGGGAAAGGCTGGAAAAGTCCAGATCGGAAAAGCCTGGCGTATGCAGCAGGCCGTTAAAGAGCGTGTTGACGCCGGTGATGACAGAGAATTTCCAGTTTCCCAGTTCCGCCACGAAGGCCGGCATGTCGCGCGGGTTTGTGATCAGGACGTTGCGCCCACCCTTGGTGAAGTAGGTCAGACAGTTCACCATCAAGGCGAAGATGTGATAGAGGGGCAGGGCCGTGATCACCACCTCTTCCCCCTCGCGGATGCCGCCGCCGACGAGGGCATTGAACTGCAGAATATTGGCCACCAGGTTGCGATGGGTCAGGGCCGCGCCTTTGGACAGGCCGGTGGTGCCGCCGGTGTATTGCAGGAACAACAGATCATCGCCGCCGATCTCCACCGGCGTGAAGGTTTGACTTTCGCCCGCCGCCAGGGCGTCGGTCAGCATTACGACATCCCCGAGGCGCTCGTCACTAGGCGGACTGGGAAGGGCCGAGTTACCGCAATCCCCTAGATTGGCGACGATGATGTTTTTGATAGAGGTGTTCTCCACGATCTCCGCCAATACAGGTGTAGAGCCGGAAAAGATGATGATGGTGTCCGTATCCGCGTCGTTAAGCTGATGTTGCAATTCCCGGGGCGTGTAGAGTGGATTGACGTTGACCTGCACCAAACCAGCCCGGATGTTGGCGAACATGGCCACGGGAAAAGCCAGGATATTCGGGGACATGACCGCCACACGGTCGCCTTTTCCCAAACCCAGTTCGTTCTGCAGATAAGCCGCCAGATGTTCCGAATGGCGGTCGATATCATTGAAGCTTAGGTCGGCACCGAAATTGCTGAATGCGGCGGCATCGCCGTACTTTCCGATGGCCTCGGCGGTCATCGACCAGATCGAAGGATAGGCATCGGGGTCGATCTCGCGCGGTACGTTATCGCCGTAATATTTGATCCACGGTTTCTCGCTCATGGCACACCAATCCCTGAAGTTTTCATGATCATGTTGCCCCGTACGGGGAGGCGTAGAATACGCCCAAACGGCCTGGCCGCGAACGCTTTTTCGCCGTCCTTAGATATCCAGCAGGTTCCGGCTTTCGCCCGGCAGGCGCACGGTTAGGCCATCTAGTTCAGGGGTCATAACGATCTGGCAGCCGAGGCGCGAGGTGCGCCGCAGCCCGAACACCAGATCCAGCATATCGTCTTCTTCTTCCGCCGGTACGGGCAGCTTGCCGCTCCAATCGGGGTCGACGATGACGTGGCAGGTTGAACAGGCCATGTTGCCTTCGCAGGCGCCTTCCATGTCCAGCCCGTTGCCGACCGCGACCTCCATGACGGATTGGCCGATAGGTGCCTCGAATTCCCAGCGCTGGGAACCGTCGGGAGAGATGAAGACGATATGCGGCTTGGGCGTGCTCACCAATAATCAGGCCGCCGAGGCATGGGACGAATTGCGACGGTAGATTTCAGCCCAGGCGGACACAAAACGATCGATCTCGTCATCCGTCGTGGCCCGGCCTAGGCTGACCCGGATCGCCGTCATGGCCTCGTCCAATTCCATGCCCATGGCATCCAACACATGGCTGGCCGCCACCTTGCCGGAAGAACAGGCCGAGCCTGCGCTGACCGCGATACCCGCCAGATCCAAGGCCATTACCTGAGTGTCCGAGCGGACGCCTGGCATTGTGACACATGATGTGTTTGGCAGGCGGGCCACATCGCCGCCGATCACCTTTCTTGCCGGGGCGATTTCCGCCAGCCGCGCCTCCATGGCATCGCGCATTCCGGCCAATTCGCCGAACTGTTCCAACTCCTCCATAGCCAGCCGCGCGGCCTCGCCGAAACCGGCGACACCGGCGACGTTCTCAGTGCCCGAGCGGCGGCCCATTTCCTGCCCGCCACCGACCATCTGCGCCAGCACGGTGCGGTCTTCGCGCATCACCAGGGCGCCGACGCCCTGGGGTCCACCAAACTTGTGAGCCGACAGACTCAATAGATCAACGCCCAATTCGTCGATGTCCACTGGGATCTTGCCTGCGCCTTGGATGCCGTCGCAATGCACCAGGGCGTCATGAGCGTGGGCGATCTCCACCGCCTCGCGCACCGGCTGGATCACTCCGGTCTCGTTGTTGGCCAGCATCAGGGAAACCAGCGCCGGGCCTTCACTGTCGGCCAACGCGGATCGAAGCCAGTCCAGATCGAGCCGCCCCTCGTTATCCACAGCGACAATGGCGGCATCGGGATCTAGAAGCAGGGCCGGGGCCAGGATGGCGCCGTGCTCGACGCTAGAGACGATTAGGTGACGGGGCAGAAAGCCACGTAAGGCCAGATTGTCCGCTTCCGTACCGCCGCCGGTGAAAATGACGTTCTTGGCCTGCGCCTTGACCAGGTCGGCCACCTGTTGGCGGGCCGTATCAACCCGCGCGCGGGCCTGGCGACCCGGTTCATGAACCGAGGAAGCATTGCCAACGGTCGCCATGATCTCGCCCATCAGGGCGATGACTTCGCCCCGGATGGGTGCGGTGGCGTTATAGTCGAGGTATATCCGTTCGGGCTCGCCTGCCAAGACCAAATTACTTTCCTAGTTGTCCCTGTCCGTGCAGCCGCTGCCTTCGGCCTCGTCATCGGCCTCGTCATAGGCGGGGTCGATGATCCATTTGCCGCTATCTTTCTCCGCCAGACGCCGTTCCAGATCCTCAACCTGCATGGATAGACCCTGGACTTTGTCCAGCAGGGCATCGATCACTCGCTGCATGGGATCGGGAATATTGGCCTCGGTACCATAGGCCGCGAATGGCACCCGTTGGGCATCGTCGATAGGTACCCGGCCCCTGGCCACCTTGGCCGGGATGCCGACCACGGTCGTGCCGGGCGCCACGTCCACCAACACCACCGAATTGGCGCCGACGCGGGCGCCGTCGCCCACGGTGATGGGGCCGAGAATCTGCGCGCCAGAACCGACGATAACGTCATTGCCCAGGGTGGGGTGTCGTTTTTGCTGGCGCTGGGCATCAGAATCTTCAGACGGCGATATACCGCCAAGAGTCACGTCATGGTAGAGCGTGACATTGTCGCCAATTTCCGCTGTTTCGCCGATCACCACGCCGAGGCCGTGATCGATAAAGAAGCCTTCGCCAATAGAGGCGCCGGGATGAATTTCGATGCCCGTCAGCATACGTCCGATGTGCGAGATGAAGCGGCCGAGCAAATACATTCTCCGCCGCCAAAACCAGCGGGCGATCCGATACCAGACCACCGCGTGAAAACCGGGATAAGCGAGTATGACTTCCAGCTTCGACCGTGCCGCCGGATCACGCGCCATGCAGGCCGCGATATCCTTACGAAAGGTCTTGAACATGATGCATCTCCGCATTGCCTCGTGCCGCACAGGTCTTGTTCCGTTTGGCATCGAACATGCCCAGGGGCCCCTCGCCTTGAACCGCAGCATTTCCACGGGCCGGCGAACCTCGGCTTGTCTTTAACCTAGTTAGGTGGAAGCAATAGTTCAAGATCATCCTGCAAACCGCAATAAATAGACGAATCCTGAATTTTGGGCCGCAAAAGCTTGCGAATTAGGACCTAGGTGCCTTATATGGCGCAGGCGAAGAGTGCCGATAGCGCCCCGGACCGTATGGCCATGGGACGGGTTGATGCATCGGCGAAAAGGAGTATCCGCGATATGCCTGAAGTTATTTTCAACGGACCGTCCGGTCGGCTGGAAGGGCGATATCATGAAAGCAGCGAAACCAATGCGCCGATCGCAATCGTGCTGCACCCCCATCCCCGCTTCGGCGGCACGATGAACAACAAAATCGTCTACAATCTGTACCAATCCTTCGTGGAGCGCGGTTTTTCCGCATTGCGCTTTAATTTCCGCGGCGTGGGCCGCAGCCAAGGCACCTATGACAACGGCGTCGGCGAATTATCGGATGCCGCCTCGGCCCTGGATTGGCTGCAAAGCATCAACCCCAACGCCCGGACTTGCTGGATTGGCGGCTACTCGTTCGGCGCCTGGATTTCCATGCAATTGCTAATGCGCCGGCCCGAGATCGCCGGTTTTATCTCGATTGCGCCGCCGGCCAACAATTTCGACTTTACTTTTCTGGCGCCCTGTCCCGCCTCGGGGCTGATCATACATGGCAGCCGGGACGATACCGTTCCGGAGTCCGACGCCGCCGCCTTGGCCGAGCGTCTGCAGGCCCAGCGGGGCATCGTTATCGACTACCGAAAGATTCCTGGGGCGACACATTTCTTCCAGGGCAAGATGGACCGGGTTTCCAAGGAAGTCGGTGCTTACCTGGACGCCAACCTTAAGGACGACGCGGCCTAAATCCAGCGGCCGGCCATGAAGGTCCTCCTCCTTCTCGTCATCATTATCGGCGGCCTTGTCTGGTGGCTGGGCGGGCGGCGCATTGCCCTATTATTGGGCGTGCCGAAAAGCTGGACCACGAAACGGGGCCAGATCATCTTTGCCGTCATTATCATCGGCGCGGCTTTGATCATCACGTCGCTGCCCTATCTGCAATAAGTTTCGACAGGCGACTGGGGTGAAGACGCGGGCCAGCATTCCATGGCACAATTCTTCGTGAACTTGTGACATGGGAGGAACATCAATGCCGAAGTGGATCGATCACATCGTGGTCCGGGTCAACGATATCAATCAGAGCCTGGCCGATTATGAAGGCAAGCTGGGCATGAAGGCCTCGAAAGGCCCTGATGCGGTGCCGGAGCTGGCGATGACCCGGGCTATCCTGCCCCTCGGCGATGACGGGCGGTTTATCGAATTGGCCGAACCCCTTGGCGAAGGCGCCATTGGAAATGCGCTGGACAGATATGGCGAAGGCGTCCATTTGGTGGCATTGGCGGTGGATAATCTGGCGGAGGCGACGGCGGAAATGAAAGCCAACGGTGCCCGTGTCATCGAAATGGGTACGCAGGTATTCATCCATCCCAAGGATGGCCATGGCGTCATGTATCAACTGATCGAGCGGGACTGAACACGTCTGGTTCGATCCAGCCAATGGCTCGTGGCGTGGGTGCGCCGTTCCGCCACGACATAGCCGTTCTTGCTGCCGTGCTTAACAATGTACATGGCGCGGTCCGCTCGATTGAGGACGTCCTCTGGGCTGTCCGGCCCGCCGTCATAGACGGCAATACCGATGCTGGCGCCGATCTGCAGTCGCAGGCCCTTGAATTCAATCGGTACAGATAGGGCATCAATGACCTTTTGGGCGATGGTTTCAGCCGCGCTTACGTCGTGAAGTTGCGCGACGAGAACGAGGAACTCATCGCCGCCCAGGCGAGCCGTCGTATCTACTTCGCGGACCAGGGCCGGCAGGCGCTTGGCGACTTCCCTGAGGATGAAATCGCCGGCCTCGTGGCCGTGGTGGTCATTGATAACCTTGAAACCGTCAAGATCGATGTACAATAGCGCCGCTAGGTTCTTGCCACGCCGTGCGGCGGCGAAGGCAGTGGCGATGCGGTCAAAGGCCAGGCGCCGTGATGGCAGTCCGGTCAGGCTGTCATGGTTTGCCAGTTGCTCGATCTCGTCCTGGGCCTTTTTCCTCTCGGTGATGTCAGTGACCATGGCGAACCCGCCTATAACTTTTCCATCGTCGTCATAGATAGGGGCAGCGGAATTCAGAACGTAGATCTCTTGCCCGTCCTTGCGACGCAACCGATGCTCAACGATTTCGCGCGTGCCCAACAGCCGCCGGAGGTAGATTTCGCGAACGCGCTCATGATCACTTTCGTCGCGCGCCTCATAGATGGACATGCCGATCATTTCGTCGACTTCATAGCCCAACATGTCCGCCAATCGCTGATTGGCGTAGGTCGTCCGACCTTCCATATCGCCCATCCAGATTCCTTCATACGAGGTCTCTATCAGGGTTCGGTACATCTTTTCACTTTCGGCCAGGGCCGCCTCGATGCGCTGTCGCTCCTCGATCTCGGTTTCGAGAGTTTCCGTGCGCCATCGCACCTGTTCCTCAAGCCGGGTGATCAGCGGGTCGATCATTCTTTGAAATAACAGCGTACCGAAAATGATGACGATTACCGCGGCAATGCCACTGATGAATCCGGTGCGAATTAAGGGTTCACGCACCTCGGCAATTGAGATCTTGGCGACGATGCCCCATTGCAGTTCCCGCAGTGGTTCATAGGCGGCCAGGACCGTAACGCCGCCATAATCCGGCCCCACCACATTGCCCGATAGTCCGGAAAGAGCCCGTCGCATCGGTTCGCCCAATTCCGATCCAGGGGGTATGGACAGCGCATGTGTCGGTTCGTCGCCGCGAGAGCGAAAGACGAAGACGACCTTTCCGTCCAGGGGCGCCCCGATCGTGATTTCGCCGGTGCGGCCCAGGCCGTCGTTGGCGATGTGCGCGTCGACCACTTGTCCCAAAGTGGCGTATTTCCAGCCTTTCGGATGGGCGTCTTGGCTTTGCACCCGATCGAAGCGGGAGATGCCGTCGATCAGATTGGCCTGGCTCTTCACCAGTCGGACCAGATTTCGGCTTTGTTCCGCGAAGGCGGCGTCATAGAGCAACTTGAACGTGACGCCGCCGGCGACCATGGCCACCGCGATCAGAATGGCAATCAATAGGGTCAGACGTTGGTTCCCCGTCAAAGTCTGACGCCAGGCCCGCTGTGTGGCAACGTTTGCCAAGACGCTCAAATCAAATTCCCCCGAATTCGTCGAATTCACGGGGCTTTTTTATACATAATATTGTCTGAAAATGGTTAACGGTACGAATGTTTCAATACAAACGGCCCAGCGGCTAACTGAACAAATACGAGTATTGCTTTTAATACTCTACTCGTGATGATTCATTTTCGGACTGCTCGATTAGGTAACAATAACCGCGAGGATTTCGAAGATGAATTTGGCGTGATCACTGCTGATACCCGGATCGCCAGTCGGATTTCCCGTGGATCGATAACTTCGGCTGTTCGGTGGCCCCTTTAATTCCAATCCGGTAGGGTGAGGGCGCAATTTAGTGATTCAGGAGTTCGCAATGGCCCCATCGCTGCCCAGCCGGGCAAATGTCATTATCGTCGGCGGTGGCGTCGTCGGTTGTTCCATCGCTTATCATTTGGCCAAACTGGGCATCAGTGAAGTGTTGCTTCTGGAGCGCAAGCAACTCTCCTCCGGCACCACATGGCACGCTGCCGGTCTCGTGGGGCAGCTAAGGGCGACGCAGAACCTGACGCAGTTGGCGAAGTACTCGACCGAGCTCTACGCCGGGCTCGAGGCGGAGACCGGCCAGGCCACGGGCTTCAAGCAGAACGGCTCCCTCTCCCTTGCCACTAATGGGGAACGGTTGGAAGAATTGCGCCGGGGCGCCTCCATGGCGCGGGTGTTCGGATTAGCTGTGGAGGAGATCGGTCGAGACGATATTCTGGCCAAATACCCCCTGTTGAACGTGGATGACGTTGTGGGCGGGGTCTTCCTGCCCAAGGATGGCCAGATCAATCCCTCTGATTTGACCCAAGCCCTGGCCAAGGGCGCTCGCATGCACGGCGCCACAATCGTAGAGAACACTGAGGTTACGGATATTGTCGCCGACAATGGCAGGGTGTCGGGCGTGGCGGTGGCGGGCGGTGAAATCCGGGCCGACGTGGTGGTCAACTGCACCGGTATGTGGGGCCGATCCGTAGGGGCCATGACGGGGACGTCCGTGCCCCTGCATGCCTGCGAGCATTTTTATGTCGTGACCGAACCTTTCGATGGTGTCACCCCCGACCTGCCGGTGCTGCGGGATCAAGACAACTACGCCTATTACAAAGAGGATGCTGGCAAGATCCTGCTCGGCGCCTTCGAGCCCCAGGCCAAGCCCTGGGGCATGGATGGCATACCGGAAGATTTCTGTTTCGACGAACTGCCCGCCGATATGGATCATTTCATGCCGGTCCTCGAACGTGCCATCGGCCGGATGCCGGCGCTGGAGCAGGTGGGTATCCGCACCTGGTTCTGCGGGCCGGAAAGTTTCACGCCCGACAACCGCTATCACCTAGGCCAGGTGCCGGAGGTAGAGGGCCTGTTCGTCGCCTGCGGGTTCAATTCAATCGGCATCCAGTCCGCCGGCGGCGTGGGCAAAGTTATGGCGGAATGGATCCGCGACGGACATGCCCCGATGGACCTGTGGGATGTGGATATCCGCCGGACCATGCCGTTCCAATCCAACGGCCGCTACCTCTCGGAACGGGTTAGCGAATGCCTTGGATTGCTCTATGCAGTGCATTGGCCTTTCTATCAATACCGCACCGCCCGAGGGGTGCGGAAATCACCCCTGCACGACCGCCTGGCAGCGGCAGGCGCCTGCTTTGGCGAAGCGGCGGGTTGGGAGCGGGCCAACTGGTACGGCGCGCCCGGTTCGGCGCCCGCGTATGAATACAGCTACGGCCGGCAGAACTGGTTCGAACAATCCGCTGCCGAACACCGGGCGGTACGAGAAAACGTGGGCCTGTTCGATCAATCCTCCTTTGCGAAATACCAGCTTGCGGGCAAGGATGCGCTCGCTGTCATGAACCAGGTTTGCGCCAATCAGGCCGACGTTGCGCCGGGGCGCACGGTCTATACCCAATGGCTGAACGAACGTGGCGGCATCGAGGCGGACCTTACGGTCACCCGCACGGCGGAAGAGGAATTCCTGATCGTCACATCCGCCACCAGCCAGATGCGGGACTACCATTGGCTCAAGAAACACATCCCTTCCGGCGCTCATGCCCACCTAACGGACATCACGTCCGCCCAGGCGGTCTTGTCAATCATGGGGCCGAAAGCCAGGGATTTACTGACGGCGCTGACTGACGCGGACGTGAGCAACGAGGCATTTCCTTTTGGCGCCAGCCGGGAAGTGGAAATCGGCTATGCCCCGGTGCGGGCCACGCGCCTGACCTACGTGGGGGAATTGGGTTGGGAACTGTATATCCCCGCCGAATTCGCCCAAGGGGTCTATGACGCTATTGTTGCAGCCGGTGCGGCGTTCGATTTGCGCCATGCGGGCTATCACGCCATGGATTCCCTGCGCATCGAAAAGGCCTACCGTCACTGGGGCCACGATATTACGGACGAGGATACGCCGCTTGAGGCCGGCCTGGGCTTCGCCGTGGCCTGGGACAAACCGGGCGGCTTCATCGGCCGTGATGCCTTGTTGCGGCAGCGGGAGGCCGGTCTGCATCGCCGCCTGGTGCAGTTCAAGCTCTCGGACCCGGAAAAACTGCTCTACCACAACGAACCTGTTTGGCGGGATGGCGTTATTGTCGGTTACTTGAGCTCCGGCAACTACGGCCACGCCCTGGGTGCCGCAATTGGGTTGGGATATATCAGCGATCCGGACGGCGGTGTTGTAGACAAGGCCTTTGTCGAGGCGGGCAGCTACGAGATCGAAGTGGCATGCGAGCGCATTCTCGCCACGGTATCCCTGCGTCCCCTATACGACCCCAAGAGTGCCCGTATCCGCGTCTGATGTTTCGGATAAGCGTTTGTTAACAAACTGAAACTATGTTTTGGCAATAGCGAAAGCATATCCACCGGGGATCGGATGTCGGGATATGCATGGGAGGTGGAGCTATGGCCAGGCGAAAGAGAGATGTTGTCGAGGAAGCTGCCGACTGGCAGCCCGGCATCGGCCACAATAGCAATTATGCACCGCCCGAGGAGATTGAAGCCGAATTGGCGGCCCTGCGTGCGGCCGAAGCCGAGACGGAGGCCAATGGCGAGGCCAAGCCGGAACTGATCGAATATATCTATGAAGTTCGCTTCTATCCCGGCGGTGACCTGACCACCGGCGAACTGGAAGCCTACGATATTCCGCATGCCCAGCGGCGCCTGCGGGTCATTCTTGGCATGACGCAATTGCCTGCCGATACCCGCATCATCGAAAAAAATGTGGTCGAGGAAGAACAGCGCCAACGCAACGCGGCCCGCAATCGCCGTCTGCTCCGCGCCCTAACTGCCCATCACCGTTGGCTGCAGGGTGACAGCGACGGTATCCGTGCGGATCTGTCGGACGAAAACCTGAGCCACATCAATCTCGAAGGCCGGGATTTGAGCCATGTCAGCTTCGCCAACGCCAAGCTTTCCGGTGCCCGCTTGCGGGGCGCCAAGTTGGTGGGCGCCGACTTGACCGGTGCCGATTTAAGCGGCGCCAACCTTACGGAGAGCAATCTTTCTTCCGCTTCGCTGACCGAGGCTAACTTGATCGAGGCCGATCTTTCCTCCGCCGATCTAAAGGGCGCTGATCTATGGCGCGCCAACTTGGCCCGCTGCGTTATTTCGCCGAAGGCCCTGCACAAGGCCCTGAACTGCGAAGCGTCCGAATAGTTCCTCTGTTCCCATTCAGCCCTGTGTTAGTTTTGGCCTCAAATCGAGGCCAAGTTCAGGGGTGCAAGTATGACAGTCAATTACGTTGCCGGTGATCCCGGCGGCCTGCCGCTCGAAAAACTCGATGTCAGCGATCCACAGATGTATCAGGATGATACTTGGCGGGATGTCTTTGCCCGACTGCGCCGGGAGGCGCCGGTCAACTATTGTCCCGACAGCCCCCATGGCCCCTATTGGTGCCTGAGTTGTTACGACGAAATCATGCAGGTGGAGCTGGCCCACAAGGTCTATTCCTCCGCTTCCGACGTGGGCGGTATCCGTATCGACGATCAGCCGCCGGGCGAGGAACTGCCCAACTTCATCCGCATGGACCCGCCCCGCCATACCGCCCAGCGCAAGACAGTGGCGCCCATCGTTGCTCCCACCAACCTGCGAAATATGGAGGATCTGATCCGCCAGCGCACCGCGGATGCCCTGGACGGACTGCCCCGTGGCGAGGTCTTTGACTGGGTCGATCTGGTCTCGACGGAACTGACAGCGATGATGCTGGCCACCCTGTTTGATTTTCCTTTTCAGGACCGGCGCAAGTTGAGCTTCTGGTCGGATGTGGCCATCGCCGACATCGGCTCGGAAGATGCCGTGGTCACCTCTCAGGAAGAACGCATGACGCATTTGCGTGAAATGGCGGCCTACTTTGGGGATTTGTGGAAACAGCGGGAAGCAGCCGAACCTACGTTCGACCTGATTTCCATGATGGCCCATTCCGAGGCGACCCAGAACATGCCGCCCAATGAATTCATCGGCAATATCGGTTTGCTGATCGTCGGCGGCAACGACACAACACGCAATTCCATGTCGGGCGGTCTGCTGGCTTTCACCGAAAATCCCGGTGAACTGGAGAAATTGCGGGCCGATCACAGTTTGGTCAAATCGGCGGTGCCGGAGATCATTCGCTACCAGACTCCGGTTATCCATATGCGGCGCACGGCACTGCAGGACACGGAGTTGTCCGGGCACAAAATCGCCAAGGGCGACCGGGTGGTGATGTGGTACATCTCCGGCAACCTGGATGAAACCGCCATCGAGAACGCCGATCAGTTCATCATCGATCGGCCCAAGGCGCGGCGGCATCTGTCCTTCGGCGCCGGCATCCACCGCTGTGTCGGCGACCGCCTGGCGGAATTGCAGTTGGAGATCCTGTGGCAGGAAATCCTGGCCCGGGACCTGCAGATCGAGGTCATGGGGCCGCCCACCCGGCTTTACTCCAACTTCATCCGCGGCATCCGTTCCCTGCCGGTTCGCATCAAAGCCAACTAGCTCTCTTCGCTTTGCGGCGAAAGTTTGTGGGCCGCGGCGATCGCGAACAGGGCCAGGACCGCAAAGACACCAGAAAAGACGAACACCATGGCCGGCATGTCCCGGTCCAGGAGCCAACCGAAATAGAGCGGCGCCAGGCCGACGCCTATGGAATAGCCCACGAAGACGAAGCCGAACACCTTGCCCGACTCGCCCGGCGGTATCAGGGCCCGGACCATTAGATCCCGCGGCGGCAGCACGGCGCCGAGGCCGACGCCGGCCAACACCATGACGACAATCAGAACAGCGCCGTTGCCGGACAACAGCGCCGGCAGGGCTGCCGCCACTGCGGCCAGCAACATGGCCCAAGACACCGTAACAAGGTGATTGCCATAGCGGTCGGCAACAAAGCCGGCGACGAGGATGCCGCCGACAACACCGAACAGATGGCCGGTCAGGGCCGTGTTTGCCACATCCAATGACAGATTGTGTAGATTGATCAGGCCACTGACCGTGAAGGCGAGAAGGCCGCCGGAAGCCATGCCATAGAAGACGAAGAAGGCCAGGAACATCAAAACCGGCGCGGTGAACAGCAGGCGCAGCCCGGATTTGGCGGCTCCGCTGCTAGCTTGTTGCGGGGCTTCATTTCCGGCTACTTCGCCTTTCAGCACCGAGATATTGACCAGCATGGCGGCCATCACTGCCAGACCTACTAGGCCATAGGCGATCAGGGCTGTACGCCAATCCGTCAGGCCAGCCAGGGCCAGAATGGCCACTGGGGCACAGGCCCCGCCCAGGAACCCCGAAAAAGTATGGATCGAGAAGACCCGGCCCAGACGGTCGGGATTGATGGAACCGGACAGGATGGCATAGTCGGCGGGGTGGAAGACGCTGTTGCCCAGGCCGGCGAGAAAGGCCAGGGCCAGCAGCATCCAATAGACATCGGCGAAACCCATCAGGGCGATGGCGGCGGCATTCAGGGACAATCCCGCCAACAGCACCTTTGCCGGGCCCAGGCGGTCGACCAGGAACCCCACTGGCGCCTGCAGCATGCCGCCAAATAGACCATAGGCGGTAACGGCCAGGCCCAGTTCCACATAGCTGACCCCAAATTCCGTCTTGAGAATGGGAAACAGCGGCGGCAGGGACAGGGCGTAAAAATGGCTCAGAAAATGACCCGCACTGATAAGTCCGATGACGCGGCGCTGATTGCCGTATTTCTCCGGCGCCGCGCCGCCCGGATCGTCAAACGCCAGGGGGGATGATTTGCTCTGCTCTGACATGGTTCTTCGATTATTCACCTGCCAAGCATTCTTAGGGCGTATCGGGCGCTGCCGAAAGGTCCAATTCCAGGCAACAGGGCAGGCCATTGCATATGAAATTTTTGCAAGGTTTGGCGGCGGGGCGATGACATGGCATCATTGCCGCAAAGCAATGGGAGCCTATTACCGTGAAAGCCGTCGAAGCCGTCGTTGAAATCCTCAAGCGGGAAGGGGTCGATTGCCTGATCGGCTATCCCGTCAACCATGTCCTCGAATACGCCGCCCGCTGGGACATCCGGCCCATCATCGTGCGTCAGGAACGCATTGGTCTGCACATGGCGGACGCCATCTCGCGCCTGACCTCGGGCAAGAAGGTGGGGGTTTTCGCCATGCAGCACGGCCCAGGCGCCGAAAACGCCTATGGCGGCGTGGCTCAGGCCTTTGGCGAGGGTGTGCCCATATTGGTGTTGCCCATGGGTTATGCCCGGCGGCTGGCGCACATCCGACCCAACTTCAATTCCACCGAGGCCATGGCGGATGTGGCCAAGACGACGGAGCCTGTGACCTCCGCCGACGAAGTGCCCAACATCATGCGCCGGGCCTTTACCCAGTTGCGCAACGGCCGCGGCGGGCCTTGTGTCGTGGAGATCCCGACGGATGTGTTCCAGGAGGAAATGTCCGGTGAATTGGACTACACCCCCGTTTCCGGCACCCGCTACGGACCCGACCCGGACGCGGTGGCTGCCGCGGCCGACGCCCTTGTGGGCGCCAAGAACCCGGTCATATGGGCCGGGCAGGGTGTCCATTATGCCGAGGCCTGGCCGCAGTTACAGAAACTGGTGGAATTGCTGGCGGTGCCCGTCGCCACCTCGCTGGGCGGCAAAAGCGCCATTCCCGAGGATCATCCGCTGTCATTGGGTTCGGGCGGGTTGTCATACCCAAAGACGGTGCATCATTTCCTGCATCAGGCGGATGTCATCTTCGGCATCGGCTGCAGCTTCACCGAATCCAGCTTCGCCATCCCCATGCCCAAGGGCAAACGCTTCATCCACGCGACCCTGGACCCCTTGGATTTGAACAAGGATGTGGCGGCGGAATTGTGCCTGCTCGGCGATGCGGCATTGACGCTGGACGCCCTAATCGGCGCTGTGGATACGCGCCTGGACGGAGCCCGAGATCAGGGGCCAATCGCGAGCGAGATCGCCGCTATGCGGGAAGAGTGGCTGGCACAATGGATGCCGAAACTGACATCCGACCAATCGCCGCTGTGCCCCTACCGCGTACTCTGGGATCTGCAGAACACAGTGGATAAGAACAAGACCATCATCACCCACGATGCGGGCTCGCCCCGGGATCAGATCTCGCCGTTCTGGCGGGCGACCAAGCCGCTCAGTTATATCGGCTGGGGCAAGACCACACAGTTGGGATACGGCCTGGGCCTGGCCATGGGCGCGAAACTGGCGCGGCCGGAAGCCTTGTGCATCAACGTTTGGGGCGATGCCGCCATCGGGTTCACGGGCATGGATTTCGAGACGGCGGTGCGCGAACGCATCCCCATCCTCTCCATCCTGCTCAACAACTTCTCCATGGCCATCGAGCTCAAGATCATGGAAGTCTCCACCGAGAAATATCGCTCCACGGATATCTCGGGCAATTACGCCGATATGGCCAAAGCCTTCGGCGGCTACGGCGAACGAGTGACCCAGGCTTCCGAAATCATTCCGGCCATCAAACGGGGCATCGAACAGACCGAGGCCGGGGTTCCGGCGCTTTTGGAATTCATCACTGACAAGGAAGTCGAAATATCCCGCTTCTAGAGCAAAGGATCACATCATGACCGCGCGACCCATGACCGTCTCCGCCATCCAGATCACCTCCAACGATGGCGCCAAGGGCGAAACGGTGGAAAAGATGCTGGGTTTCCTCGATATCGCCGGCCGGCGCGGTTCGGAACTTGTGGTCCTGCCGGAGGTCTGGACCGGCCTGGGCTTTTCCACGGACGAAGCTTATGTGGAGCTGGCCGAACCCATCCCGGGCCCCACCACCGATCTTCTGGCCGACAAGGCCAAGGAATACGGCATGTATATTGTCGGCTCCATGTACGAGCAGGACGGCAACCACTATTACAATTCGTCGCCACTGATCGGCCCCGACGGTGTCATCGTCGGCAAATACTGGAAGACGCATCTGTTCGATGCACCGGATCGGGATGATATCCCGCCCGGCCTGAAAGAATCCGATCATGTGGAGGCGGGGACGGAACTGCCTGTGTTTGAGACCAACCCGGCCAAGGTTGGCGTTTCGGTCTGTTCCGATCTGCGCTTCCCTGAAGTCTATCGGGAACTGGCCCTGAAGGGCGCGGAAGTCATCGTCTGCGCCTCTGCCTTCCTCAGTCCCCGCTTCGATCATTGGGAGTTCTTCCTGCGTGCCCGGGCGACGGAGAACCAGTGCTGGGTCGTCGCCTCCGGCCAATATGGGGTGGAGCCGCAGTCGGGTATCGCCTTCGTCGGCCGTTCGATGGTGATCGATCCCTGGGGCACGGTGGTGGCGACGGCGTCCGACGAAGAGGGTATCATCACCACCGAGATCGACCTGAACTTCGCCAACGAGGTCAAACGGCGCTATCCCCTGATGGATCAGCGCCGCCCGGATATGTACACCCACATCGGCAAGCCCAAGGAAGACGTGCCGTTGTACAAATAGATATGCCCGTCACGCCGGAATACCGCGCCTTTATTGAGGATCTGGTCGAGCCCCTCGGCCATGTCACGACAAGGCGTATGTTCGGTGGCTTAGGTGTGTTCTATCGGGGCCTGATGTTCGCCCTGATTGTCAGGGATATCCTCCACTTCAAGGTCGATGAGGAGAACCGGCCGGATTTCGAGGCGGAAGGGATGGAGCCCTTCAGCTATATGCGTCAGGGCAAGAAACGCGGCCTGAACAGTTACTGGACCGTGCCGGTGGATGTGCTCGACAACGAGGACGAATTCCTGGTCTGGGCCCGGCGAGCGGCGGAGGCGGCCATGCGCGCGGATGTCGCTAAGACCACTGCCAAAACGGGCTCTGGCAAAAAGGGAAAGGCCCGGCACGCTTGACCTGCCGGTCGGGCCGGGAAATGATGCCTCATGGCGACAGCAAGACAGTCATTGGACGATTTCCTCCACCAGGAGCGTCAGGCTCTGGTTACGGATTGCACCACCTGCGGCAAGTGCGTCGAGGTTTGCCCCGTCACGCCCCACACGGCGATCCAGGCGGGGGACGAAACGGCCGTCATGAAAGGCATTCTGGGCTTGCTGCGCGATGGCAGGCCGCTGGACGATGCGGCCAAGGACTGGTCCCATCAATGCAACGGCTGCGGTATCTGCATTCCGGCCTGTCCGGAGGCCATCAACCCGCGGCGCATGCTGATGCTGGCCAATACGGTGGAGGCGGAGGAAGACAGCCCAACGCCGCAACTGTTCCGCAAGATGGCCCGGTCGATCCGTATCATGGCCGCCATGCAATTGGCGCCCCCCGAATTCGACCGTCTGCTGCGCAACCCCCGTGCCCGTCCGGCGGATGTGGTCTTCTACACCGGCTGCAACCCGATCCGTACGCCGCATTTGCTGTTCAACGCTATGGCGCTGTTGGATGTATTGGAGGTCGACTACGAGGTGGTCGGCGGCCCCGGCGCCTGCTGCGGCATCATCCAGTCCAAGTGGGAGGGCAATCAGGGTTCGGCCGAGAGGGTGGTGGATGGCACCATCAACCGCTTCGCCGGATTTGAGCCCAAGGATGTTCTCAGTTGGTGTCCCTCCTGCGTCCTGCACTTGGGCGAGACCATGTCAGGTTTCCGCAAGGCCAGTTTCGATTTCGATCATGTCACCAATTACCTGATCGAGCGGGCCAATGGGCTGACGGCCAAATTCGTCCAGCCGTTCGAAAAACGCGTATTGCTGCATACCCATGACGGCATGGACAAGGTGGGCCGCAATGTGGCGCAACTCCTTGCCGCCGTTCCGGGTCTGACATTGGTGGATACGGTGGCGGAGCCCGGTTACACCTGCGGCGGTTCCGGCGCCGACAGATCACCGGGCCTGAAGGCGGTGGCGCGCCAGGAGACCCTGGACCGGGCCAGTGGCGATGATGTGGACGTCCTCGTCTCCCTCTATCACGGCTGTCACGGTCAACTGGCCGGCCTGCAAAAGGAACACGGTTTCGAGGTCATGAACTGGACCGATATTCTGGTCCACGCCCTGGGCCAGACGCCGCACGAGGACCGCAACAAGCGTTACCGCCTGGCGGACGATTGGGACATGGTGTTGGACGAAGGCGAAATCTATCTCAAGGCCAATGGCGTCCATATGGAGCGGGACTGGCTGAAAGGTCTGTTGCCGGACATCTTCGCCCAGACGGAGTTCAAGGGCGGATTGGAGGAATTTGCCTGCGGCAGGGAGGCGGCGGAATGAACGACAATCTATCCAACGAACGTGTGGTCTATCTGAACGGTGAATATGTGCCGGAGTCCCGCGCCGTCGTTCCCATTTCCGACCGCGGCTTCATCTATGGCGATGCGGTATTCGACACCGCGCGCACCTTTGGCGGCAAGATCTATCGCCTGCGGGAACATATCGAACGGCTGATGCGTTCGCTCCGCTATGTACAGATTGATCCGGGCCTGAGTGTTGACGAGTTCTGCGCCATTTCCGAACAGGTGGTGGAGCGCAACGCCCACCTGTTGGGTCCGAACGAGGATTATTGGGTCTTCCAGCGGGTCACCCGCGGGCCTAACTATCCCGACGGGCCGGACGGTGCCCAGCCGACGGTGATCGTCACCTGTGTGCCGCTGCCGCTTGCCAAGCGGGCAAGACTGTTCCGCGACGGCATCGACGTGGTGGTGCCCTCCACCCGGCGTACGCCGCCGGAGTCCCTGAACCCCGCCGCCAAGACCCATAACTACCTAAACCTGATCGTTGCCGGCCTGGAAACCCAGGACACTTCGCCCGAGGCCTGGCCCGTTCTGCTGGACACCCGTGGTTTCCTGACCGAGGGCAGCGGCAGCAACATCTTTCTGGTCCATGACGGCAAAGTGCGTACGCCCAAGGCGCAGTATGTCCTGGCCGGGGTCAGTCGCGCCGTCACCATGGGGTTGTGCCGGGATCTAGGCATCGAAATTACCGAGGACGATTTGGCACCCTACGATGCTGCCACCGCGGACGAGGCTTTTATTACCTCTACGTCCCTTTGCCTCTGTCCCATGGGGCATTTTAACGGCAAACCGGTTGGCGACGGCCAGGTGCCGGGGCCGGTTACCGCCCGGATTATGGAGGCCTACAGGGAAGAAGTGGGGACAGACTATGTGGCCCAGTATCTGAGCCACTTGAACTAGCAGGGGAACGCGACATGCATGATCTGGTTATTCGCGGCGGTACCATCGTCGACGGCTCGGGCGCGGAGAAATCCACCGGTGATATCGCCATTGACGGCGGTCGCATCGGCCAGGTGGGCGGCAAGGCGGGCCAGGCGCGTGAGGAACTGGACGCAAACGGTGCCATCGTGACGCCGGGCTGGGTCGATATCCACACACATTACGACGGCCAGGTCACTTGGGATCCCCATCTCAGTCCGTCCGGCTGGCACGGGGTGACCACGGCGATCATGGGCAATTGCGGCGTCGGCTTTGCCCCGGCGGCACCGGACCGCCACGACTGGCTGATCGGCCTCATGGAGGGCGTGGAAGATATCCCCGGTTCGGCCCTTGCGGAAGGCATCGAATGGTCCTGGGAAAGTTTCCCTGAATACCTGGATGCCCTGGATGTCATGTCGCGTTCCATCGATGTGGGTGCTCAGGTGCCCCACGGCGCCATCCGCGCCTATGTCATGGGCGAACCCGGCGCCAACAACCAGCCGGCCGAGGCTGATGACATGGCCGCCATGGCGGAAATCGTCGAGGAAGGCTTGAGGGCGGGCGCTTTGGGCTTCTCCACCTCGCGGACAATGCTACACCGATCCATCGACGGCGTGCCGGTACCTGGCACATTTGCAGGTGCCGACGAACTATTGGCCATAGGCCGGGGCATGAAGCGAGCCGGCCATGGTGTTTTCGAACTGGCAACGGATTTCGGCCTGGGCGGCATGGGCGGCCGCTTCGGTGAGGACATGGATTGGATGGTTGAATTGGCCCGGGAGACGGGTCTGCTGGTCACCTTCATCCTGGGCCAGGCCGACCGTAACCCCAATGAGTGGCGTGATATTCTGAAACTAACCCGGGCCGCCCGCGGCGGCGGCGCCGATGTGCGTGCCCTGGTGGCCGGCCGGCCGGCGGGGCTGCTGTTGGGCCTGCAAAGCTCCCTGCACCCCTTCATGGCGCATCCCACCTATATGCGGGTCTCGAAATTGCCTTTGGCCGAACGGGTGGCGGCCTTGAACGATCCAGGCAACCGCGCCGCCATTTTGGCGGAGGAAACCACCTTCACCGGCACCTTCAATCCCACCGTGGCGACCTCGTTCGACAAGATGTTCCCACTGGGCGACCCGCCCGACTATGAACCCACCCAAGACAAGTCCATCGCCGCCATCGCCCAGCGCATGGGCAAGCCGGCCAACGAGGTCTGCCTGGATCATCTGTTGGGCCGCGGGGGGAAGGATCTGCTTTACTATCCCCTGGTCAGCTACACCGACGGCAACTTCGAGGCTTTGCGCGAGATGCTGGAGAGCGAGGACACCATACTCAGCCTTTCGGACGGCGGTGCCCATTGCGGCCTGATCTGCGATGCCTCCATGCCCAGCTACATGCTGGCTCATTGGGTGCGTGACCGCGTGAGGGGCCCGCGATTGGGCCTGGAACAGGCCGTGAAATATCAAAGCCGGGATACTGCCCTCAGTTATGGTCTGGCGGACAGGGGCCTGCTTGCAGAAGGGCTGAAGGCGGATATCAATGTCATCGATCTGGAGCGTTTGCGCATCGCGCCACCGCACATGGTGAACGACCTGCCTGCCAAGGGCCAGCGCCTGGTGCAGGAAGTGGAAGGCTATGTCGCCACCGTCAATTGCGGTCAGGTCACCTATCGCGACGGCGAAGCCACGGGCGCCATGCCGGGCAAGCTGATACGAGGTCCGCAGGCAGCCTAATGGGCTGGCTATGACAGCGGAGTCCATCTGGGCCTTCGTGGCCATTTCGGCCGTGGTCATCATGACCCCGGGCCAGGATACCGCACTGACCATCCGCAACACTTTCGCCGGGCGCCGCGTTGGCGGTATCGCCACGGCGCTGGGTGTGTCTTTGGGTCAGGCGGCCTGGGCCTTGGCCAGCGCCATAGGTGTGGTGGCCTTCCTGGTCGCCTCCGAACCCGTCTTCGCCGCGGTCAAATTCGCCGGCGCCTGTTACCTGATCTTCCTGGGTGGGCAATCGGTCTATTTTGCCTTCCGGCGAACGGCACCCGTCGGCCAGGATGCCACCCTTGGAGGTGTGCCAGGCTTGTCCAAGTCGTCCGCGCTACTGCAAGGTGTTCTGAGCAACCTGGGCAATCCCAAGATGGCGATCTTTTTCGCCAGCCTGCTGCCGCAATTCGCGCCCCAGGGGGAAGGGGCCTTCACCGTCCTGATCAGTCTGGGTTTGTCGTTCTGCCTTATGACCTTCGTTTGGCTAACCCTTTACGCCTTCGCCCTGGAGGCTTTCGGCCAAGGCCTGCGCCGGCCGGCGGTCCGCCGTTGGTTCGAAGGGGTGATGGGCACGGCCCTGGTTGCGCTGGGCTTACGCTTGGCCGTGGCCGATCAATAGATCTTTAAGCGCGCTCTGATGGATGGGGCGGGGGAATGGTCTCCTGGATCGAAGGCCGCTGGCTGAACTCGTCGACCCATCGGCTCAGGGCGTCGTTGCCTTGTCGCCATTGGAAATCGGGAAGGCGTTCCTCGCGGGTATGCAGGGTGCAAGCGAGCAAAAGCTGCGCGATGGAAAGCGGCCCGTCGAAACGTCCGGCGGCGACGTCGGCGTCCAAGGCCGCGGCCATGCGGTGTGCCCGTGCCGTCTCGTGGGCGATGATGGTGGGGGAGCGCTCGCTATCCGGCCGGTAAAGCTCCCGGCCCCAGACGGCGATGCCGTCCAGCATGCTGCGCACCTTGGCCTCCAGGCGCATGGCCTCCCAGCGGTGTTCGTCAGGGGGAATGTCGAAGATCGGTTCGCCGTCCAGATGATCCAGAAAAGCGCAGATGAGGGGGGAGTCTTCGAACACCGTTCCATCGTCCGTCACCAGGGTCGGCACCCGGCCTGACGGATTGATGGGGTAGAGGGGGCTGTCGGGCGTTCTGGTCTGGATCGGGGTCACCGCCACCCGGTCCTGCAAGCCTTTCTCGATGATTACGGCCCGGGCCAGCCGCGCGTAAGGGGAGGTCAGGGTGACATACAGGATCACGCTCGTTCACCGACCTTTGGCGGCGGTTTGCGCCAGGAGAGTTCTTCCCGTCGGACTTCCGCCAACTCTTCTTCCGAGAGGATCTCGACATTGAAAAAATCCCGTTTCCAACCTGCGTCATCGTTCCAGCGTTCGGGGAATTGTACGGTGGTGCGGGAGCAGGGCGCAGTCTCGAACAGGCGCAGGGCCAGTTCCAGGGCAGCCTGCTGGCTGTCTGGATCGTGGGGTCGGCCCGCCGGGCAGCCCAGGGGGAAATCCAGGAACAGGAACCGCGGCACGCCGCAATATTCCACGATGTCCTTGGCGCAGCCCATGACCACGGTGGGGATGCCGTTGGCTTCGAGATAATTTGCGATCAAACTCACGGTTTGATGGCAGACCGGTCAGATGGCCGGCAAGAGGACAAGGTCGCTGCCGTCCTCCCGCAACCTTCGCAACAACTCCGGTGCGTCCTTTTTCAGGCTAAGGCGGTGACTGTAGCGCGTCGGCACGCCGTGAAAGCGAGGCGACAGGCTCCCGATCCGCCCCGCCTCCGCTGCGTCTGCCAGGGCCCGCAGGGGCACCAGGGCGCCCCGATCACTGCCGTCGGTATGGGCTCGGTCATAATGCAAATGGGAAATGCCCAAGGCCGGCGGTTCATGGGCCGGTTCCGAATAGACCTCCGTGCGCATGGCGGCAGGGTTCATCCGTGCGCCCGGCCCCTGGTCGCCTCTGTCCTCCTCGATCGGCGAGGCCGTGGTGATGACGCTGATGCTGCATTGATTCAACGGTTTTTCCAAAGGCGCGAACGGCACCTCGGCCATATGAGCCCAGACATAGGGCTTCGGATAGCCCATTGCGAGATAGTAGCTGCGGCTACGGTCGATGTAGGGAACGGGGATATCCTGGGCCGAAGCAAATGCGAAGCCGGATTCCTGCACAGTCATACGACAAACTCCGAAAACCAAAACTCAGACTTCAGCATAGCTAATTCGGCCGGCATCCGCATTGATCCAGATATGCTCTAAGTCTTTCTTGCGATCAACCGAGCGCCGCCCAAAATGCGATGCGCGAAGGCATCGCGGATCAGCTTGTTCTTGGCGCGCACAATGGCAAAGAGTCTGGGGCTGAACTGCCCCGATATTTCCGCTTCCAAGCCGTCGATGCGCTCCAGAATGTCGTCATAGTGGCCGAGGAAGACCATGCCGAGGTCCTCCTGTTTCAGAAT
The DNA here is from genome assembly GCA_964344935.1 of uncultured Rhodospirillaceae bacterium. Lineage (GTDB taxonomy): Bacteria > Pseudomonadota > Alphaproteobacteria. Next base: position 97,463 of record CAYFPL010000001.1, on the reverse strand, counting down.
GCGAAAGCCATGTTTTTGCAATAGGCAGCAATAAAGATCCGCAGTTGCGAGCTTGGTCGCGGCCATAGCATCCAGGGTTTCCGCGCCTCGGTCGTCGCTCAAGTCGCCGGTCTGCAGCCAGTCGGTAAACGCGATAATGCCGTCGGGCCGCAGGACTCGCCGGCATTCGCCGATCAATTTGTCCCTGTCTGCCACATGGGTCCAGGCGTCCTGGCTCATCACCACGTCAAACCGGCCGTCTTCGAACGGCATGGCGGTCCCATCCCCGACGCGGAAAGAAGCCAGATGATCAAGGGATCGGGATCGCGCCCTTTCAGCCGCTATCCGCACATTGCTTTCGACGATATCCAGGCCCGTAACCCGGCAGCCGAATGCCTTGGCCAAATGCAGGGCAGGTCCGCCGAGGCCGCTGCCCACATCAAGGACAATCGATGCGGTGGTAATCTCGGCGTCCCTGGCCAAAATCTCGGTGGACTCCTTGCCACCGATTGAAAGGTAATCGGGGCTGTAGAACCTTTCGATCAAGCCCGCGCCTGTCGGGCTGTAGTAGTCGCTGATGTCGCCCATGAGGTTTAAGTGCTCTCGAAATCGCTGCCGCGTTCCTTGCCGGCGGCGAAACGGGCCGCACCGGCGCGGATGCGATAGGCGCAACGTCTGGCACCCTGGGGAATATGTTCCGTCCGCTCCATCGTCACGTCATCACCCAATACGTCGCAGAAGACATCCAGTTCGGCGCGGCACAGACCCTGGCAGACGGTCGCGGCTGCGCAGATGGGGCAATGGTTCTCGATGAACAGGAAATCGCTACCGTCCGCGATCACTTCCGCCATATAGCCCTCTTCGCAGCGGATTTGGGCCAGATGGTCGAGCCGGGCAGCCAGATCGTCGGCGCCCGCCATACGGGCCCCATAGGCTTTGCGCTGGGCTATTGCGCGGGTTTCGACCAGACGATCCAGACCCGCCTCGCCAAAAGTCTGGCGCATGGCGCCCAAAAGCTCCACACTCAGGTCCGCATGGCCGTCGGGGAAAAAAGCCTCCGCGCCCGGCGCCAGGCGCCAGATTTTGGCCGGGCGTCCGACCGCGCGGGCTTCTTCTGTAAACGTTACGAGTCCGGATTTATCTAGTTCGTACAAGTGCTGGCGCGCCGCCATAGCCGTGACGCCCAGTTGTTCGGCAAGGGCCTGAGCGTCCTGCGGGCCGCCGGTCTTCAACAAGTCCAGGATGGCGCGCCGGGATGCGGAAATCGAACGTTTGGGGCGTAGTTTGGTCATGATCATTATCGTTTCTAAAGATAATGCTTGAATAACTCAAGAGGCGCAATTATGTATGTTTTTATAGTTAATGCTTTAGAAAGGGGCAGGGCATGGTTGTGACAATGACGAAGGCGGCCGAAAACCTGGTCAGGGCCTGCAGCGTGGAGGAACTGCGCGCAGCCAAGGAACCGCTGATCTTCAAGCACGGCCGAAAACAGATCGTTATCATCCAGGGCAAAGATGCGGTCTACGCCTGCAACAACCGCTGCCCCCATGAAGGCTACCCGCTAAAGGTGGGCACTCTGACCGAGGGCTGCATTCTCACCTGCAATTGGCACAATTGGAAATTCAACCTGGAAAGCGGCGAGACCCTGGTCGGCGGCGACCGCCTGCGGCGTTACCCCGTCACCATCAAGGATAGTGACGTCTGGCTGGATTTGACCGAACCACCGGCGGGCGAACGCATCGCCCACGCCCTTGCAAGCCTGCGCGAAGCCTTTGACGATTACGATTACGACCGCATGGCCCGCGAGTTGGCGCGCCTGCAATTGGCCGGCGCCGATCCCCTGGATGGCCTGGCCCGGGCCATGGAATGGAGCCACGACCGCTTCGAATTCGGCATGAGCCATGCCCAGGCCGCGGCAGCCGATTGGCTGACATTGCGCGAAAGCCGCGGCCGCGGACGGACCAAGCAGCTGATCCCGTTGGTCGAAGCGGTCGCGCATTTCTCCTATGACACCTTGCGGGAGCCGCCCTATCCCTACCCAAAGAAAACCGCGCGCCGGTTCGACGGCGATGAATTGGTCCAGGCCATTGAGGCGGAGGATGAAGCGGCTGCCGTTGCCCAGGTCCGCGCCGCCGTCAGGGACGGTCTTGGATTTGCAGCATTGGAGCGGCCCCTGACCGAAGCCGCCCTGGCGCATTTCCAGGGCTTTGGCCACGCCGTCATCTATGTCTACAAGACCAGGGAACTGGCGGCGCGCTTCGGCGACGGCCTACTGGAAGTCCTGGTGCTGCCCCTGGTTCGCAACCTTATTTATTCAAGGCGCGAGGACCTGATACCCGAGTTCCGCAGATATGCCGACACCTTGGCGGCCTGGGATGGCAATGGCGGCCGGTCCGTCACGGTGGATGATTTCAAAGGCCTGTCCGTGAACCGGGCCCTGGCCATGGCGAATGAGGCCAACGGCGATACCCAGAAACTGTTCGATGCCCTGTTCCATACCCTGGCCTGGAACCTGTTGCAGTTCGATCTGACCATGGACGAGCGCACCGACAATCCCATCAGCCGCAATATCGGCTGGCTGGACTTCACCCACGGCATCACCTTCGCCAACGCAGTGCGGGTGCAATGCGACCGGCACCCCGATCTTTGGCCAAAGGGCTTGTTGCAGATGGCCTGTTTCACGGGTCGCAATGCCGGTTTTCTCGACCCGGAACTGGACGGCGATCAATGGCGGGTCGACGATCCCGCAACTTTCATAGAGGCGGCGCTGGAGGGCCTTTTCGATCACGGCATGATCGAACACATCGTCGCCTGCCATTACGTAAAGACCGCCTCCGCCGCTTACGAGGAGATTTGCAATACTCCCGATGCCCCCTGGGTGCCGACTTTGGCGGCGGCCATGAACCGCCTGATCAATTCGCCCATGAAGCGACGCCATGCCGAGCGTACGGCGCGCCAGGCATTGGCCTTCGTGGCCAGCGAGGGTTAGCGTTTTGGATCCCTACCGCAATTCCACGGTCATGGGATCGTAGCTGAATAGCCAGGCGGTGCGTTCGGCGTTCATGTCCCGCTTCGCGAAGGCCGCGCGTAGGGCCGCTTCGCTGGGCAAATGGAACATGTTTCGGTTGGCGGAACTCTCGTTGACGATGCGTGCTGTACGTTCGAGGCGGTTGCGCTGATAGAGGTCCAGGGCTTCCCCTACATCGCTTTCCTGCTGCAGGGCGCGGGCCATCACGGCGCCATCCTCGATCGCCATGCCGCCCCCCTGGGCCATGTAGGGCAGGGTCGGGTGCGCCGCATCACCCAGCAAGGTGAGGCGGGCGGTGCTCCAATTGCTTACTGGCGGGCGGTTGTTCATGGCCCATCGGAAGCATTGGTCCCTGTCGGCATGATCGATGATGGCCTGTATATTGTCGTGCCAACCGGCGAAATCGGCCTTCATCTCGGCCCAAGGGCGCCGGGCGGTCCAGCTCTCTTCATCCCAGGTTTCGTATTCCACACAGCCAACCATATTGACCAGGCCGTCGGGGCGGATGGGGTAAACCACGCCGTGCTTGCCGGGGCCGACGCAGATATTGACCGTATCGGGGCGCTGCTCGGGCCGCAAACGTTCGGCAGGTACCAGGATGCGCCAGGATTGATCGCCGGTGTAGTGCACCGGGGTTTCGCCCAGAATCTTGGCACGTACAAAGGATTTGATGCCGTCGGCTCCGATCAAGACATCGCCGCGGGCTTCACCGCCATCGGCAAAATGCAAGGTAACGCCGTCGCCATCCTCGGTGAAATCGATGCCGGTGGCGCTCAGGGTGATGGCGCCGTTGTCCAAATCGCGGACCGCATCGACCAGGCAGTCGAGAAGATCGGCCCGATGGACGGAGATGTAAGGCACGCCGTGCCGTTCCACATAGCCTTGGCCCAGCGGGATTTCCTGCAGCACTTCCGCCGTATCGAACATCTTGAACTGGTAGGCCTCGGGCCGGACACCGAGGCTCGCCAGCTTATCCACTAGGCCAAGGTGACGTAAGACACGCATGGGGTTGGCACTCAATTGAATGCCAGCGCCCACCTCGCCCAGTTCCGGGGCCTGCTCGAAGACGGACACTTCGAAACCGGCGCGAAGCAGGCAGGCCGCCGCCGTCATACCGCCGATACCGCCGCCAACGATCAGGATTTTCTTCATAATGACTGCCATTCTTTGGCACTTGGGACATTCTTGTCTGCGATGTTAGCAAAACTTTCCCTGCCTATAAGCGGGTCGCAGAAATAAAGCCTAGTTCAGGCTTGCACCCCGGGCGCCGACGGCCCATCTTTCGCCCATGGTCATGGACAAAATTCTCAGCCGGTTGCCCATCCAGAAATTGCGGGACCGGGCTCCGTTGATACCCGTCGTACGGCTTTATGGGGTTATCGCCGCCCAGGGTTCGCCCATGCGTCCGGCGGTCAACCTTGCCAATGCGGCGGGTCCGTTGGAAAAGGCCTTCGCAATGCGGGGGGCCAAGGCTGTGGCGCTGGCGATCAATTCGCCTGGTGGATCGCCTGTGCAGTCGGCCCTGGTGCATGATCGTATCCGTCTTCTGGCGGACGAAAAGAAACTACCGGTCTATGTCTTTTGTGAGGACGTGGCGGCATCGGGCGGTTATTGGATCGCCTGCGCCGGCGATGAAATCTATGCCGCCGAGACCTCGATCATCGGTTCCATCGGTGTCATCGCCGCCACATTTGGTTTCGATGAGGCGATCAAGAAGCTGGGGGTAGAGCGGCGCTTGTTCACCGCCGGCGCCAAGAAGAGCTTGCTGGATCCCTTCCTGCCAATGCAGGAGGATGATTTGAAGCGTCTGGCGGTGTTGCAGAAGGAAATCCACGACGCCTTTAAAAATCATGTCCGCACGCGGCGGGAAGGCCGCTTGAAGGCCGGCGAGCGGAAGCTGTTTTCCGGTGAGTTCTGGACCGGCGCCAAGGCGGTTGATTTGGGCCTGACTGACGGCCTAGGCGACCTCAAATCGGTCATGCGTGAGAAATTCGGCGAAAAAGTGCGCTTGCGCGTTGTCGGTGGCGAAAAGAACTGGCTGCAACGGCGGATTGGCCTGGCAGGGCAACTATCGGCGATGGACCTGCCCGGCGATCTATTGGCTGCGGCGGAAACAAGGGCTCACTGGGCCCGCTATGGTCTTTAGGTAAGCAAAGAAAAACGGCGGCCCCATGAGACCGCCGTCTTCGCAATTGAGAGAGTGATTAGGCTGCTGCCTTGCGGCGCACCAGGTTCTCGAAATCTTCTATCAACTGGGCGGTAATCTCGCCGGGTTTGAAGCGGTACTCATCGATTTCGCCCACCGGGGTGACCTCGGCTGCCGTCCCGGTCAGGAGGCATTCGGTGGCATCTGCCATCTCTTCGGGCATGATCACCCGCTCGATTACTTCATAGCCCCGCGATTTGGCCAATTCGATCACCGTGCGCCGGGTAATGCCATCAAGGAAGCAGTCGGGAATGGGTGTATGCAGCTTGCCATCGATGACGAAGAAAATATTGGCGCCGGTACTTTCCGCGATCTGGCCGCGCCAATCCAGCATCAAGGCGTCGTCATAACCTTCCGCCTCGACCGCATGCTTGGATAGGGTGCAGATCATGTACAGACCGGCAGCTTTTGAATGCACGGGCGCTGTTTCTGGGTTGGGACGGCGCCATTTGCTGGTCTTTAGACGGATGCCAACTGATCGCATTTCCGGATCGAAATAAGATGGCCATTGCCACACCGCGATGGCCAGATTGATGCGGTTTTCCTGGGCCGAGACGCCCATCATTTCCGAACCGCGCCAGGCCACGGGGCGGACATAGCCGTCCACGATATTGTTCTTCAGCACTGTCTCTCGGCAGGCGGCATTGATCTCGTCCGCCGTGTAGGGAATCTCGAAATCAAGCACGCGGGCGGAATTAATCAGCCGGTCTGTATGCTCTTCCAGCTTGAAGATTTCGCCGTCATAGACCCGCTCCCCCTCGAAAACGGACGAGGCGTAATGCAAGCCATGGGTCAGCACATGGGCCTGGGCATCTTCCCACTGCACCATTTCACCGTTGTACCAGATGGTGCCTTCCATCTTGTCGTATGAGATTGTTGCCATGGCGGACGCCTCCAAGACAGTTTATTTCAAACTCCAGAGCATAAACGTAACATTTTCTATAAATATGTCAATAGTACTGACCAAAAAAATGGCAGCAATATTGACGCATCTCGTGTAGCATGCCGCCATGTCAGATACTTCCAGCGATTCGTCGTCTGCCTACCTGCAGGATGAGGAATTGATCCGCGGCATCGAGATGCTGTTCTACGCCTATCGGGATTTTACGTCCGATCCCGACGAAATCCTGAAGACCTATGGTTTCGGCCGCGCCCATCACCGGGTCGTGCATTTCGTAGGGCGAAATCCCGGTATGACGGTGACGGAATTGCTGGCCATCCTGAAAGTCACGAAACAAAGCCTGAGCCGGGTTCTAAGCCAACTGGTGGCCGAAGGTTTCGTACGCCAGGACAAGGGCAGCCGGGACCGCCGGCAAAGGCTGCTGTCCCTGACCGAAAAGGGTGAAATACTGTTCACCGAACTGTCCAGTCCGCAAAAGGCGCGCGTCGCCAAGGCCTACCGTGAAGCGGGGCCGGAGGCGGTGGCGGGCTACCGCAAGGTTCTGGCCGATTTGCTGAACGCCGACGAGCGTGAAGCGGTCCTACGGTCGGTGGAGCGGTCCTAAAGGCGCCTTCATGCACGACGAGGCTGCCCATATCCTGGTCGTCGACGACGATGATCGCCTACGGGAGTTATTGCGGCGTTATCTTGGTGAATGCGGTTTCCGGGTTTCCACAGCAGCTTCGGCGGCAGAGGCGCGGGTGGCGCTGTCAGGGCTGGATTTCGATCTGCTGGTGTTGGATTTGATGATGCCTGGGGAAAGCGGTCTGGATCTGACCAAGGATCTGCGCCGTACCCAGGTCTTTCCCATTTTGCTGCTGACCGCCATGGGCGAACCGGCGGATCGCATCGCCGGCCTCGAAGTCGGCGCCGACGACTATTTGGCGAAACCGTTCGAGCCAAGGGAACTGGTGCTGCGGATCGAGGCCATCCTGCGCCGGGGCGGGCCCAAGCCCGAAGCGGTGTCCGAGGTCACCTTCGGCGATTGCCGTTTCGACATTGAACGGGGTGAATTGCACCGTGACGGCGCCATGGTCCGTCTGACCTCTGGCGAGACGGAGATGCTGCGCCTTTTTGCCCGCAGCCCCGGCGTTACCATTGGCCGGTCGGAATTGCTGGCGCAATCCGCCGCCGGCAACGTCCGCGCCGTGGATGTTCAGATCACCCGGCTGCGCCGAAAGATCGAGGATGACCCCAAGGAACCGCGCCATTTGTGCACGGTGTGGGGGCAGGGCTATGTCTTCTGGCTGGATTGATCCCAGGGGCCGACCGTCATGCTGAAACGCATGATGCCATCCAGTCTGTTCGGCCGGGCCATCATCATCGTGGTGGCGCCGGTGGTCCTGTTGCAGATCGTAGCAGCGGTGGTGTTCTATGACCGCCACCTGGAGCAGATCACCCGCCGCCTGGCCCGCAGCGTCGCCGGCGACATTGGTTTCGTCGCAGCCGCCTTGACCAGGGAGAAAGACGGCCTGGCGCGGTTTCACATCCTGCAATCTGCGAATTTGCGGCTCAATCTCAGCTTCTCTCTCATACCGGACCGGGAATTGAAGGCTGGACCACTGCCGCGGCCGGCGGCACCCCTGGAACGGCTTTTGATCCGGACCATCGATGAAGGGCTGGAACTGGCCTTCACCATCGAGAACCGGCCGGAGAAGAAAAACTATCTGATCCAGGTCGCCTTCGAAAATGGCGTGCTCGAGGTGCTGGTGCCCCACAATCGCATCACCTCTGCCACGCTGGAGGTGCTGATCCTTTGGATCGTCGGCTCGTCACTGCTCCTCCTCGCCATCGCCATTTTGTTCCTGCGCAACCAGGTCCGGCCTATCCTGCGCCTGGCGGATGCAGCCGATCATTTTGGCCGGGGCCAGGATGTGGAGGATTTCAAACCCTCGGGCGCCGTGGAAGTGCGCCGGGCGGGCGATGCCTTTTTGCGCATGCGGGAGAGGCTGGACAGGCACATCAGGCAGCGCACGGAAATGTTGGCCGGCGTCAGCCACGATTTGCGAACGCCCTTGACCCGGCTGAAACTGGAACTGGCCATGTTGCGCGACGTTCCCGCGGCGGCGGAGATGCAGGCGGACGTGGACGAAATGGAAGGCATGATCGAGGGCTATCTGGCCTTTGCCAGGGGTGCGGCCGGGGAACAGGCGGTGGATACGGACGTCAATGCCCTGTTGGATGAAGCCGTGGCCGATGCCAGGCGCAATGGCATGGATGTGGCCTTCGATCGCAGTGGTGACATGCATGGCCGCTTGCGTCCTCTGAGCCTGAAACGTTGTTTGGACAACTTGCTCGGCAATGCCCAGCGTTATGCCAAGCATTGCCAGGTGGCCGCCCGGCGAGACGGCGACATGATCGAGATTATCGTGGACGATGACGGTCCGGGCATCCCCGAAGACGAGCGCGAGGCCGCCTTCCGGCCCTTCTATCGCCTGGAGAATTCCCGCAACCCAGGCACGGGGGGCGTCGGCCTGGGTCTGGCCATCGCCCGCGATACAGTGCGTAATCAGGGTGGCGACGTGGTATTGGATGATGCGCCCGAAGGTGGCCTGCGGGCGGTCATCAGGCTGCCCGCCTAGAGCATCATGCGTCTTATTGTATGCATAAAGATGCTCTAATCATTTGAATTAGATCAACTTAATGAGTTCAGATTGATTCAATCTGATCTCATGTTGATCTAGGGCAAGGAGAGAGGGTCGATGACGAATGCCCCGCAATCACTGACATTTCACAGCCTGACTGTCCGGCCGGTGATCCTGCAACTGAATCGCCCGGTCACCGCGCGGATCGCCACCATGACCGACTGGCCTTTGATCCTGATCGACCTTCATACCGAGGAGGGCGTCACGGGGCGGGCCTATCTGGAGCCGTACGTGGTGAAGTCCATGCGCTATCTGGTCCCGGCGCTGGAGGATTTCAGCGAGATGCTGAAGGGGCGAAAGGTGGCGCCCCAGGAACTGTTCGAAAGTGCGCAGAAATCCCTGCACTTCGTCGGCTACGGCGGGCTATCCATGATCGCGGCTGCCGGCCTGGACATGGCGGCCTGGGATGCCCTGGCCAGGGCAGCAGGCGTGCCGCTTTGCGTATTGCTCGGCGGCTCCGTCGGTCCCGTGAGGGCATACAACAGCAACGGCTTGTGGCTGAAGGAGCCGGCAGCGGTGGCGGCGGAGGCAGAGGAACTGCGCGATGAAGGCGGTTTCACCGGCTTGAAGCTGCGCATGGGCCGGGAAGACCCTAATGAGGATGTTGCCGCCCACGATGCCGTCCGTGACGCCGTAGGTGCGGATATGGAGTTGATGGTAGATTACAACCAGGGACTGGACCTGGCCGAAGCTTTGCGCCGCTGCCACATGATCGACGATCTGGGCCTGGCCTGGATCGAAGAGCCCATCGTCTATGACGACTTGGACGGTCATGCCAAGCTGACGGCGGATCTGAAGACGCCCATTCAGATCGGAGAGAATTTTTATGGCCCACGGGATTTATTGACCGCTTTGCAAAAAGGCGCTTGCGACTTCGTCATGCCCGATTTCATGCGTATCGGCGGTGTCACAGGATGGCTCCGCTCTGGCGCCATCGCGGGCGCTGCCGGCGTGCCCATGTCAACCCACCTTTATCCCGAGGTGGGTGCCCATGTCATGCGCGTGACCGAGACCGCCCATTGGCTGGAATGGCAGGACTGGGCCAACCCCGTATTGCAGCAGCCTTATGGGTTGAAGGACGGCGATCTTGTCATTCCTGACACGCCCGGCCTGGGACTGGAATGGGACGAAGAGGTAGTTGCGGCCCATCTAGCGGATTTCTAGTACATTTTCGCCTAGTCCGGCCGGTGCAACAGGCGTAATCTTGTTGCGCTTGTGAGGGCGAAGGACGGGAGGCCGGGCCATTACGTCGCGGGAGCATACAAGCCGGCTGTCCGGCATTGCCTTGCTGGATGGGCTGAGCGAGGAGAGCAAGAGCAACTTGGAGCGGCGCTGCCGTTGGCGCCGCTTTAAGGCAGGCGAGAAGGTCCTCGATCAGAATAATACGGACCGGGACGTCTACTTCGTCGCCGAAGGCTCGGTGCGGGTGGTGAGCTATTCCATGACCGGACGGGAGATCGCCCTGGCGCGGCTACAGGCGGGCGGCTATTTCGGCGAACTTTCCGCCATCGACGGTCTGTTGCGCTCCGCCGCCGTTGTGGCGCTGGAGGATTGCCTGCTAGGCGCCATGGATCCGCAAGTGTTCGTCAACCAATTGATCGATCATCCAGAAATGGCACGCCAAGTGATGCGCGGCCTGGCCGGTATCGTGCGCGGCTGTGACGAACGGATCATGGACCTGTCCACAGTCGGCGCGGTGGAGCGGGTCTACCGCCAGCTTCTGGAACTGGCGGAAGAGGACCCCGACGATCCCGATTCCTGGCTGATCCCGGCCCTGCCCACCAACAAATCCATCGCCGCCATGGCCTCCACCTCCCGCGAGACAGCTTCCCGCTCCATCGCGCAGCTGGCCGCCGGCGGCATCGTCGAACGCAAGGGCCGGCGCCTGTTCATCCATGACCGGGAACGCCTGGAAACCCTGGCCGGCGTGTTGGCCCAGGATGTGGCGCGGTAGTGTCAGGTGATTACCCAATCTGTACAACTGGACAACGCAAAATTGGGCTTCGGCCAAGCAAACTTGTATCAATATTCGCGACACATTGAGAATTCCCCTTAAGACGACAACGTTGGAGGATGTTAGAGGATAAGCGGGTCTAATATGAAAATTGGTACCGCATTGACCAAATATCCTTCAGCCGTGCGGTTTTGAAACATCAATCACGCGAACGACGAAATGCTGGCTCGGCTTAGTTTGGTCCAAAGCGTCCTGAAGTTCTAAAGCTGACTTCGGTTTCAATATTCCTAACGCTTTCGGGGGAGGGTAGCACCCATTACCCTTATCACCGTGCCATAACACCAAGTAGATTCCGTACCCACTTGTTGCTGGATCATTGGCATATCGCTCCAACAGCTGATCTTGCATCGCTGTCCAAATCTCGGCGTTGTCGTCGCGCTTTATCTCTACCGGCATTGTGCCGGTCGTGGCGTGTGTCAATCGCATATCTACCCGTTTTTCATCGGCTGCAGCAGCTTCCGGCTCAACTGTGATGAATTTGGAATTGAGGTATGTTCTCATCTCTCGCAACAACACATCGCGGCTGTCATTTTCAATTTTGGGTTTGTCCAATTTCCCGCGTCCGGAAAGAATCCAGAAAGATCGCCATAAATTAGTGTTGTCACCTTGGATTTCCGCTGCAATTTCATCCAACGTATTCACCACAATCGCTTGCAGATCGGCAATATTTGCTGGTCCTCCGCCGGCCAGTAAGTCGCAGATGCTTTTTGCGGTAGGAAGGGTGAATTGAGCGTCTCGAAGATTTCTTGCTTGCTCCGCCTGCCGGTGCCGCAAGTGATTGTGCCATTCATGAAGCGAGGGCTCGGATATCAAAGACACGAATGCAGCAGCCGCACCTACAGTCGGCACGCCGGCGAGTTTGTCAATCATGCCTCGAATGTTCTGTGCGGCATCTCGGTCTTCCGACCCTTCACCAGAATTATCATCACCGAAATAGTCAACATTGTTGAAATACCGACCGAGGGTCGAAATCGACATTTGAAGTTGCTCTACTGTGGCCTCTCTGTCAGGTGAGTTGCCGCATCCAGCCGCCAATAGCCTTTGAACCACCGATATATCCTGGGGGCGGGACCGTAATTTCCGCTGGAACCGGTCTTCGTAGTCATTTGAGGCCAATAACGCCCCGATGGTTAACCAAATTGTGAGATTTGTTCCCTGAATATGGTCCTTGGAAAGAGCCAACTGCAATATTGGCTTCAGTTCTACCATGTTGCCGTGTTGGCAAATTGTCGTCAGCAAATCCAGCAATATTCGAGGAGCAAGATCCTGGATCTCTGCGAGCAATTTCTGCATTTCCAGCAGGACAATAGCGGTCACCGGGTCCTCTGGCCCGCCCACATGCGAATCCGTTAGGTATTGGGTTCCCTTTAAGGATAGTTCAGCTCGCCAAATCTCTGCCAAAACTTCTCCAAAAGCCTCTGGACGATTGGCAGCAAGTGCCTTTTCCCATTCGTCGGAATTTCCCCTGACGTAATAAACTTTCCGATATGCCAACACTGCTTTCAAGTTCTTGGCGGGCAAACCGACAAATTGCTCGGGTTGTTCGGAATGAAGAATTTCGGCTCCCGCCAATGTCGGCAAACAGTCGAAGGATCGCTTTCCCTTGGATTTCGAACGGACGATTTCGGTGGGCGCATTTGGTGTGGGCATCACCAGAGCGGATCGAAATCCGTCGACCATGGCATCGGCAAGTTGACTATTGGTCAGCAGACGAATTCGTTCGATTGGTTCATCTGAATTGGGAGAATTCAATGCTAGTCTGAGCCAATGCCCCGCACCGAATGTAAGGCGTTGCAAGTCAGAACCAGACTTTAATTCAGCAATATGTGGTTCGAGCTTCCCTACATTTTCAATCCGTGACTTTTCAGCCAATTCAAGGTGTCGCCTTCGTCTAAGCGCTTGCTCCATTCTGAAATCAAGTATCGGAGTAATGCGGATCTTCTCTAGACTTGCAGCAAATTTCGGTTGGGCTTCCACAAACTTGAATAGCTCATTCAACCCTATCTGTTCCCCGCAATTCGGGCCGCCCATGATCATCTTCGACGCAAGCTCAAAAAGAAACTCCGCCTTAGCTGTGTCCGATTCATTAGCCGCCCAGTCCAGCAAGACCTCTGTAAAACTTGACGGAATGGAATGCATGAGTGTTCGGTTCCTGAAATCGATGTGATGAACAAAATACTCGGGAACCGTGTCAATTTCTTCTTGCTCCAGCCAGTATTGGAATAAATGCTCATAAATGTTGGCGTTGGCTGTGAAGTAGGCGCGAATTGCCTCAGTGTCTTCTTGATTCAGATGTGGAGTGTGATGGCGGTCCAAAAAAATCCCAAGCCAACCATAGATTTCTTTTGGCATCGCTGATTGCCCATGCACCTCAAGCAATTTTCGGATGAGGGCACCATTCATTTCCCGGCGATTGTATGGATCGAGTTTCTTGACGGCATCTGGATTGGCGGCGACGGCTGCGGCCAAGTCGGGTAGTAGATCGTCGGGTGTTATACTAATGAGGTCAATCCGGACAAAATTCGACATGGTGCCGCGGCCAACAGCATTCGTGTCATCGAAATAGTGTACGACCTCGTCAGGCGCTAGGTCAGTTGGATAAAGCCTGGTCAGCAACAGTGTACGCATTCCATGATTTTCATCAGAAACGGTGCCTGATTGAATATCTTCCAGCAAAGGACGGAGTTCTCGGGTGATGTCAGGAGAAATATGCAGAAAAGCTCGTAATGCGGCTTTCTTTACATAGCGAAGTTCTGGGCGGCTCGTGTCGCGGATGAACTCCATAAGATCGCCCGCTATCTCGGTCAATGGCGGGCCAAATTGGAGTGCATCGAGAACAACGCCTGTAACATGCATGTTTAGCTCGTGCTTGAGGATATGTCTAAAATCTTCAAGTAAATCTTCGTGAACTAGACCACCTAATGATGGGACGTGCCAAGCTTCACTACTAAACCAGGGATCTTTCGTCGCCGCATAGTGGCTCAATACATTCAACGCTATCCGCCGCGTCGGAATTGACCATTGTTCAACATCACCATAAATCAACGTTCCAAAAGGATCGGACGCCAGCAGCCTATCGGAGTATTCGGGTAACATGGCGACCAGCCATGCGAATACATCCCTTAAGTGAGACACTGGAGCACCGTCAGTTCCGGTCAGCACAGAAATCGCCCTGGAAAGTGGTAGGGATTTATTCTGAATGCGGCGGCACAAAGACTTGGCCGCCAAGTAATCGCCCATTGTCTTATGCAATGGGTGAACCTGTTCGGGTGTTTCCGATGAGAATAGGCGGCGGCGAACGCAAATCAACGCAGCGTCCAAATCGATGTTGGGCAATTCCTGAAGTGGAATGTAGCGATCAGAAGCGGATGTGCGGCCCAATGCGACGCCATCTTTGTCACCAAGAGTGATCACTGCAGCAACATCTTCTGCCGCATGCATCAATCTTGTGTCGCTAACTGTTGCCCCATGCGCCCTTTCGTGGATGTCGTTTTGCTCGCCTATTAACAATTTTGAAGAATCGCTCATTAGTTCAGCACGCGACCTTGGCCAGCCACCACTACTTTGAAACACGCTTAAGTAGAGCATTAGTGTTTCGGGATTGCCGAGAGGCTCTTCAAGTCGATGACGTGCCGCGCCTTCAAGAAATTGCGCAACGTCACCTAGTTCTGCTGCTGCAATTGCAGCAATGTCATCGGCGGAAAGCGGCAGCATTCTAAGAATGAATACCGGCTCGGGATCGGCGATATCTGCGAGCGCATTTACATCGCTACCTTGGTGCCATTCCTGGCTTCGGCATGACAGGCGAACTTTCGGCAATCCAAGCGAAATAAGCCTCCCTCGAATAGCGTCAATAATTGAAGACCCTTTGTGGGACTCAGCCCGATATTCATCAAGTGCATCCAGATAAATGGTTTTGCCTTTGTAAATCTCCAAAGGATCTGCCAAAAATCGGCTAACAGTGGAGTGAATAGCCCCCGGCTCCTGTTTTCCTGCTTGCGAAAACTCCGTCGATTTGCCGATTCCGGGACTACCAAGGATTACGACGACTTTCTTTTCGAAATAGTCAGATAACGGTCTTGCTTTATCGGTTTCCTGGAGACTATCCGGCAATGCTTGATGAAAATAGCGTGGAACGATCAGCAATGCTGTGATTCTCCCAATAAGTTACGTCGGTCGATCAACAATCTCGAACGCAGCGTCAGACTAATTTTGCTCTGACTCCGCTAGAACAAAGAACATATCCGCGCCTTCGTCCCGGGTGGCCCGTTGGGCCTGGTATTCGGGGCTGTTGTACCAGGTGCGGGCGGCATCGGCGTCGGGGAATTCCAGCATGATCATGCGGTCGTAATCGCCGGAGCCTGTCAGGGTTTCCAGGATCTCGGCGCGCATGACATTCTTGCCGCCGTATTGCCCGACCGTGGGTCCGGCGGCCTCGGCATATTTGGCGACTTTCTCGGGGTCCTTGATCTTGCCGTAGGCAACCACGTAAGCGGGCATGGCTACACCTCCAGCGCAATGCCGTCGCGGCCGGGATCGGCGCCACCGTCCCAGCGGCGGCCGCGGTCGCCGCCCGCAAGGCGAATGCCGTGCACGCCGGCGAAGACGTAGGAGAAGGGGTTGCGCACCACCGGATAGCCCCGTTCCTCCAACTCCCGGGTCACGAAATGGGGAATGCGGTTGGAAACATCAATGGTGTTGGAATTGGCCGTGATGCGCGGCGCGGCCACGGCCTCCAGCATGGTCATGTCGAAATCCATCACGTTTAGGATCGCCTGTAGGACGCCCATGGTTATGAAGGTACCCCCCGGCGCCCCGATCACGATATAGGGCTCATCGCCCTTGAAGACGATGGTGGGGCACATGGCGGTGAAGCGCCGCTTGCCCGGGCCGATGGAATGGGGCATGCCGGGACGTGGATCGAAAGCGCCCATGCAGCCGTTGTACATGAAGCCCAGGCCGGGACTGACCACGCCCGAGGGCATGCCCAGGGAATGGGTCATGGAGACGCAGTTGCCGTCTTCGTCCACCACCGTCACATGGGTGGTATCCTTGGATTCTTCCGGCTCGCCCAGGCGGATGACATTGGCCTTTTCGCCGTTCTTGATGCGCTCGGCACATTCGGCGGCGTGATCGCGGGAGAGGAAATCCCTGATGGGCACATCCTCGAAGGCCGGGTCGCCCATCTTGTTGTCCTTGTCGATGGTGGCGTACTTCATGGCCTCGGCCACGATGGCGATATAGTCGGCGGAGTTGTGCACCATCTCGCCCAGATTGAAATGCTCCAGAATGTTCAGCATCTCCAGGATCATCACGCCGCCGCCGGGCGGCTGGCCGCAGGAGACCTTGTGGCCCCGGTATTCGCCCCAGATCGGTTCGGCCCGCACGGTCTTGTAGTTCTTCAGATCGTCAATGGTGATCAGGCCGCCGTTTTGCGCCATGTCATGGGCGATCTCTTCTGCCAGGTCGCCGGAATAGAAAATCTCGGCCCCGCCGTCGCGAATGCGTTCCAGGGTCTGTTTCATGCCCGGATTCTTGACACGGGCACCGACAGGATAGGTCTCGCCATGTTCGTCGCAATAGATCTCCTTGGTAGCAGGGCATTGCTGCAGTTTCTCCAGCACCGACATCCGGCCCATGACGTTGGCCGAGCTCCAGAACTCGTCCACGTGGGGGCGGATGACGAAGCCCTCTGCGGCATGGTCGATGGCCGGCTGGATAATGTCCTTCCAATCAAAGGTGCCGTGCTCTTCCACCGCTTCCGAATAAGCCTTGAGACTGCCCGGCGTCATGATGGACTGATAGCCGGCCTCGTTTGCGCGGTTGTGCAGGATGAAGCCGAAGCCGTCCCGGGCCTGTGATTTGATTTGATCTTCCCACATAGTCTCGGTCGCCGCCGCCGGCGCGGTGGTGTGGAAATCGATGAAACCGTGATGGCCTGCCTTGGGCAGGTATAGCTGCGCGGTGCCAAAGCCGGCCAGGCCGCACATCATGGGATCGACCACGGTTTGTACCAGGGCGCAGGTGATGGCCGCATCGACCGCGTTGCCGCCCCGCTTCAGGGCCATGGCGCCGGCCTCCACCGCTTCCGGTTGGGGGGCGCATACCATGCCTTTGGTCATTTTCCGTCTCCTCCTGGCGAATTATCGTTCCGGTATCAGACCACGCGGGCTGAACCGCAGTACCAGCAGCAGGATCAGGCCCATTGTCATCAGGCGCATATGGGCCGCGCTGTCCAACAGATGCTCCCGCAATGGGTTGTCGTCGGCCATGCCGGCGGTGATCAGCCACAGGCCCATGGGTTCCGCCTCGATCCAGAAGAACCAGATCACGAAGCCGCCCAGCACTGCGCCCCAATTATTGCCCGAGCCGCCGACAATGACCATGACCCAGATTATGAAGGTAAAGCGTAGCGGCTGATAAGATGTGGGAATGAACTGGCCATCCAGGGTGGTCAGCATGGCGCCTGCGATACCGATCACCGCCGATCCGAGGATGAAAACCTGCAGGTGCCTGCCCTTGACGTCCTTGCCCATGGCCTCGGCCGAGACCTCGTTGTCACGGATCGCCCGCATCATCCGGCCCCAGGGGGAGTTCAGGGCCCGTTCCGACAACCACAGTACCACCAGAAGGACGGCGCCGAACAATCCGGCGTAGCAAAGCTTGACGAAGATGGAGGAAAATTCGATGGGTGTAACACCCAAGATCGTGGCCCATTCCTGAAACCAGGCGGCCTGTTGCAAATCGACCTCGTAAGGCACGGGCCGGGGCAGACCGGAGACGTTCTTGACGCCGCGGGTCAGCCAGTCCTCGTTCTTCAACACGGCGATGATAATTTCGGAAATGCCGAGAGTGGCAATGGCCAGGTAATCCGCGCGCAGGCCCAAGGCAATCTTGCCCACGACCCATGCCGCCCCGGCCGCCAAAACGCCACCCGCGATCCAGGAGAATATGATCGGCATACCAAAGCCGCCCAGGTAACCGGTCTTGGCCGGCTCCACCGCCTCGATGCTTTCCACCGCCGGGTCAAAAACATAACGCGCGAGGAAATAGCCGGCCACGACCACGGCGATGAAGACCAGTTTCTTCGTTCTGCCGGGAGGCATCTTCTTGACCACAAAAATCGCGGCCAGGATCGTCGCCAGGGCGATGAAGAAGGAAATGATGATGCCGGTGCCGCCGGCATCCCAGGCGGCTGTCACGGGCGGCATGGAGACCAGGATTCCGGTCACCCCGCCCAAGGCGGCGAAGCCCATGACGCCCACATTGAACAGGCCCGCATAACCCCACTGGATATTGACGCCCAGGGACATCACAGCCGATATCAGGCATAGATTGAGAATGGCCAGGGACAGGGACCAGCTTTGCGCAAAGCCCACGATGGCCAGCGCGGCGGCCATGGCCGCGAACATCAGGACGGGGCGCAAGCGGCCGTTCATGCGGTTCGCCCCCCGAATATACCCGTGGGCCGGAGCAGCAACACCAACAACAGGATCAGGAACGAGACCGCGAACTTATAGTCCGTGGACAGCAACTGAATAAGGCCCTCCGGCGCCCAATCGCCGGGCGTCATGTAGGCCAGGAATTTCCGGTAGGCGTAGGTTACCGTGACCTCGGAAAAGGCGATGACAAAGCCGCCCGCGATGGCCCCCAGGGGGCTGCCTAGACCACCGACAATGGCAGAGGCAAATATGGGCAGCAGAAGCTGGAAATAGGTGAAGGGCTTGAAGCTCTTATCCAGGCCGTAAAGCACGCCGGCGATGGTGGCCAGGGCCGCGGTGATGGTCCAGGTAATCAGCACTACCCGTTCCGGGTTGATGCCCGAGAGTAGGGCCAGATCCTCGTTATCGGAATAGGCGCGCATGGACTTGCCCGCCCGCGTGCGGTTGAGGAACCAGAACAGCGCGATGACGACGACGACCGCCGTCACGATGGTCAGTCCCTGAGAGGTCTTGAAGGCGACGCCCTCGCTCAACCCGGTCATCTTCTTGAAGGCCCGCGCTTTCATAATAAAGCGGTCACCGTCGGCGAAGCGTTGGTCGTCCGGGCCGATGATAAAACGCACCAGGCCGTTCATCACGAACATCACCCCGACCGAGGCGATCAGGAAAACGATCGGCGCGGCTCGCTGTCGCCGGTAAAAGCGATAGACCCAGCGGTCCGTCAGCAGCAACAGCGCAACCGTGCACACGATGCCAACGGGTAGCGCCAGCAAGGCAGTCGGCAGCGGCTTGATCGAAACGCCCCAGCCCTGCAACAGCCAGGTCACCAATATGGTGGCCATGGTGCCGAAAGCCATGGTGTCGCCATGGGCGAAGTTGGAGAACCGCAGGATGCCGAACACCAGGGTCACGCCCAGGGCGCCGATGGCCAACTGGCTGCCATAGGCCATGCCCGGCACGATGACGAAGTTGGAGAGCAGGATCAGGGCGTTGAAGATATCGTCCATTCTGCCGCGCCGCCCCTAGCCGCCCAGGAAGGCCCGGCGGACTTCCGGGTTGGCCATCAATGCCTCGCCGGTGTCGGTATAGCGGTTGCGCCCCTGTACCAGCACATAACCCTTGTCGGCAATACCCAGGGCCTGGCGGGCGTTCTGTTCGACCATCAGGATGGCGATGCCGCTCTTGGCGACCTCGATAATCCGGTCGAACAATTCGTCCATGACAATGGGGGAAACACCTGCCGTGGGCTCGTCCAGCATCAGTACCTTGGGTTGGGTCATCAGGGCCCGGCCAACAGCCACTTGCTGGCGCTGCCCGCCCGACAGCTCGCCTGCCGGCTGTCGCCGCTTCTCATTCAGAATGGGGAACAGTTCGAATACCTGCTCCAAGGTATCCGTGAAATCGTCCCGCCGGGTAAAGGCGCCCATCTCCAAATTCTCTTCCACCGTCATGGAGGTAAAGACATTCTGGTTCTGGGGTACGAAGCTCATGCCCCGGCCGACGCGGTCCTGGGGCGACAGCTGGGTGATATCTTCACCGTCCAGGGACACCACGCCTTCGCGGATGTCCAGCATCCCGAAGACCGCTTTCATGGCGGTGGATTTACCGGCGCCATTGGGGCCGACGATGACCGCAATCTCACCTTTTTCAACGCCGATGGTGCAGTCATGCAGGATGTCCGCGCCGCCATAGCCACCGGTCATATGTTCGCCACTCAGGAAGCTCACGAAACCGGCTCCGGTTTGTTCTTCAACCCGGTACCGAGATAGGCCTCGATAACATGTTCGTTGGCCTTGACCTCCTCGATGCTGCCTTCGGCAAGCAGCGCGCCTTCGGCCATGACGATGACGGGATCGCACAGGCGGGAGATGAAATCCATGTCATGTTCGATCATGCAGAAGGTATAGCCGCGTTCGGCATTCAGGCGCAGAATGGCATCGCCCAGGGTGTTCAGCAGGGTCCGGTTGACGCCGGCACCGACTTCGTCAAGAAAGACGATCTTGGCATCCACCATCATGGTGCGGCCCAATTCCAACAATTTCTTCTGCCCGCCCGATAGGTTGCCGGCGAATTCGTCCGCCACTTCGAGCAATTGCAGGAAGTCGATGACTTCGTTTGCCTTGATGCGGATTTGCTCTTCTTCTTCTCGCACTTTGGCGGGATGGATCCAGGTATCCAGCAGCCGCTCACCGGATTGCTGGCCCGGCACCATCATCAGGTTCTCGCGGACTGTCAGGGTGCGGAATTCATGGGCAATCTGGAATGTGCGCAGCATGCCTTTTTCGAATAATTCGTGAGGCGGCAGGCCGGTAATGTCTGTGCCATCCAGATAGACCTTCCCCGAGGTGGGCTTATAGACCCCGGCAATAACGTTGAAGAGCGTGGTCTTGCCGGCGCCATTGGGGCCTATCAGACCGGTAATACGGCCTTCTTCGATGGACAAGGTGACACCATCGACGGCGTGAATGCCGCCGAAATGCATGTGCAGATCCTCGACCTCGATCATGAAATTGAGAATGGCTTATTCTGAAAAGCGACGGGGAACGGCCGAGACCGTTCCCCGCCAATCACTTCAAATGCAAGCCACCAGGCTTAACGGAAACGCGCCGTTGTGTTCTTACCGCCAGAGACCAGAATCTCCCGGTAGTTGCCGGCACTCTCGCCCGCGCCGATCAGCTCGACGGCCGAAGCACCCACATAGTCGATATCGCCACCGTCCTTGAGGATTTTCAAGGCTTTGGCCAATTCGCCCGGATAGATCTTGGTGCCAGGAGCATTGGCAACCGCCATCACCTTGTCTTTGAAACTCTGAGACTGTGACGAACCAGCCGCCTGCATGGCCAGCATGATCAGGGCCGCGGCGTCATAGGACTCGGAACTGAACGGTCCCGCCTTGAAACCGGCCGCTTTGGCCATGTCACCGAACTTGGCAGCGCCGGGGCTGTCGGTGCCCGGCACCGTGCCATAAGAGCCGTTCAAGTCGTCACCAATCGCCATGGGCAGGCTGTCGCCGATCATGCCGTCGGGCAGCACGAAGGTATCAAAGGCGCCGGTGTCTAGCGCCGCCTGGATGATGCCCTTGCCGCCCTGGTCAAGATAACCAGCCACGATCAGCACATCGCCGCCAGCCGCCGCAAGCGCGCCAACTTCCGCGGTGTAGTCGCCCTTGCCGTCCTCGTGGGCCGCAGAAAGTGTGATCTTGCCGCCGGCTTTTTCGAAGTTGGTTTTGATGGAATTGGCCAGACCCTTGCCATAGTCGTTGTTGGTGTAGGTCAAGGCCGCTTTCTTGACGCCTTTTTCCTTCAGGATGTCGGTCAGTACCTGGCCTTGCCGGGCATCCGAAGGCGCAGTGCGGAAGAACAGGCCATTGTCCTTGATCGTCGAGAGTGCCGGCGAAGTGGCGGACGGTGAAATCATGACGATGCCGTTGGCCAAAGCAACATTCTTCAGCATGGCGGTGGTGACGCCGGAGCAGTCGCCGCCGACGATGGCGTTAATTTTGTCGGACGTAACCAGACGCTCGGTCGCCGCGATGGCGGCCGCGCTGTCGGTGCAAGTGGTGTCGCCGCGTACCGCGACCACCTTGCTGCCGCCCAGAAGAGCGCCGGAGTCCGAGACTTCCTTGATCGCCAGCTCGGCGCCGGCTGCCATGTCGGGTGTCAGAGATTCGATGGGCCCCGTGTAACCCAGGATGACACCCAGTTTGATCGTGTCAGCATTGGCCGACGAACCCAACGCCGCGGTTACAAGAGCGGCCATCGCCGATGCGAATAGCATTTTTTTCATTGTCTACCTCCCTTTGGGTAAATCGCTGAGGCCCTCACGACCTCGTTACCCCATACTAGATCGAAAACGTCTTGGAATAGAAACACTTTAGGGGCTGTAGGCCCGGCTTTTTGACAGTTCCGAAACGACGAAATCGATGCAGGAATCAATGTCCATGGATGCGGTATCGATGACGATATGTTCGCCGTTCCAAGGTTCAAAAATTCGGTTCCTAATGTCGTCCCAACTGGGTAGCTGTAAGCCCGGAATATCGGTCGATCGGGTCGCGATGTGGCGCTTGTGCTCTTCGATATCTGAACACCGTACCTCGACCTCCCGTATGTCGGCATGTACCCGCTGCGCCAGGTCACGCCAGGCCTGCCGCGCTATGAGGATTGGATTGACCGCGTCCGCGACTACGGTTCGGCGCAGCCGCAAATTGTCTTCGGCGATGGCATTTGCACCCCGATAACCGGCATCCGCCACGTCCTCGCGCAATACATCAGCTTCACGGACAGCCTGTTCTATGGAGTCAATTCGCAGGTATACGGCGCCCAGTTCCGATGCCACGGTCCGAGCAATCGTGGTCTTGCCTGTTCCCGGCAGACCGCCGAATACGATCAGCATGCCGATAGTTCAGAACAGCCTGCCGCCGTTGGCGACCTTGCGGTTCGGTTCGATCAGAACCACGCTGCCATTCTCGCCTGGGAAGCCCAGGACGAGGATCTCAGACATGAACTTGCCGATCTGCTTGCGGGGAAAGTTTATCACGGCCGCCACCTGCTTACCCACCAACTCTTCAACGGTGTAATGATCGGTAATCTGAGCAGAGGTCTTGCGCTCGCCGATTTCGGGCCCGAAATCCACGAATAGCTTGTAGGACGGATTGCGCGCCTCGGGAAAATCCTCTGCGCGGATGATGGTGCCGACCCGGATATCCACTTTCAAGAAGTCGTCGAAACTAATTTCACTCACTCTGCACCTGCACCGGCAGTTTCTTCATCTAGCCCAGCTTCGTCGCTGCTGCGAAACCGGCGCGGCCCCCGGCACAGGGCGGACACAAGACCGTCGGCCCGGCCCAATGCTTTGTCCAGGGCGGCCATAGTCTTGGCCTGGTCCTCGCCCTCGTCCCGTAGCCAGACGCGCAGGACGCTCAAGTAGATCAGGCCTAAGCCTTTGATTTGCAACGGAGCTGCCAAGCCCCAGGGTTCTATACGGGCTGCTTCCAGCATCCATTGTAGCGAGCGCCGCATCGGGCCCGCCGCCAGGCAAGCAATGGCGCCGGGATCGCGGGGCAGTTCGCGGGCCACGGCGGCCAGGCCCTCGCGATATGGGGCCAGAGCATCCAGGCGGCGCATGATGACGTCGAACAGGCGGTCACGCACCGGCTCCTCCGCCATCTCGGCATCACTGCCGCGAATAACGGCGTCGTCCGCGAGGCGCGACAAGCCGGCAAGGATAGCCAGTTTGGAGCCGAACAACTCCCGCAGGTCGGCCAGGGCTATGCCCGCCTCGTCCGCTATGTCTGCCATGGTGGTGTCGTGCCAGCCTTGAATGGCGGCCAACTTCATGGCCGCGCCGATCGCGCGCACCTCTGGCGCGGGCTCGGCCTTCTTCGGCTTTTTCGATGCTCTTTTCGCGGCCATGATCCCAACCTTTCCTAGCGTCATTCTACCGGTCCGGATCGCCCGGCGGCAAGATGGGGCGAATTGACTTTTGCCGCAGCCGGCCCTTGGCCCTATGCTGCCGGCGCAATCTCAAGCGGACATGTAGGGTTTGATTATGCAGATACCAGCCGACCGGCTAAACCATCTCGCCCAGGCCATATTTCGACATGCGGACGCGGACGAGGCGACGGCGGCAGAAGTCGCGGAACGATTGATCGAAGCCAATCTGTTCGGCCACGACAGTCACGGCGTTGGTATGGTGCCCGCCTATATCAACGGTATCGGGGAGGGCGAGTTGCGGCCAGGTGCTGCGCCGACCGTTGAGCACGACCGCGGTTCGTTCCTGCTGGTTAACGGCAACGGCGGATTTGGCCAGGTCAACGGCCGCGTGGTGATGGAATTGGCCATCGAACGGGCGCGGGAACTGGGCGTCGCCGTCGCCGGTCTGAAGAACTCCTACCATATCGGCCGGATCGGCGCCTGGGGCGAGATGGCGGCGGCAGCTGGTTTCGTCTCGATCCATTATGTCAACGTGTTCGGCTCATCATCCCTGGTCGCACCCCATGGCGGTTCCGATGGCCGTTTTACCACCAATCCTTATTGCACGGCGCTGCCGGCCCGCAATGGCGCCGACCCCATCGTGCTCGACATGGCGACCAGCCGGGTCGCCATGGGCAAGGTGCGTGTTGCCTACAACAAGGGCGAAGAAATGATGGCGGACGCTCTGATCGACCATCACGGCAATTCCACAACCGACCCTCGCGTCATGTATTCGGAGCCCAAGGGCGCACTCCGTACTATGGGACTGCACAAGGGCTATGGCCTGGCCGTTATCTGCGAGGCCCTGGCGGGCGCCTTTACTGGTGGCGGCGTGTTCGGGCCCGACCATCTAGCGCCCGGCCGGATCATCAACAACATGTTGAGCGTCTTGATCGATCCCGGTGCTTTCGGCAGCCGGGAGGCTTTTGACGACGAGGTTGAGAAATTCACCCGATGGGTCAAGGCCTCGCCGCCTGCCCCCGGTATTGACGAGGTCATGGTCCCAGGCGATCCGGAACGGAAGTCCAAGGCGGAACGCCTGGAGACGGGCATACCCATCGACGATACCACGTTCGAAGAGTTGCTGGCCGCGGGCGAGGCGGTCGGCCTGGCAAGGGACGAGGCCATGCGCATCGTGGGAAATTGAGCCCGGATCGAGAAAATGCCGGGTTGCTGGCCGACCTGCGGACGGCGGCATCGTTCCTGACCATTCTGCCCATCGATCCTGGCAAGGATGGCTACCGTCCAGGTGGGCTGGCGGAGGCGGCCTGGTGCTTCCCCCTAATCGGCCTCTTGCCCGGCGCCCTGGGAGGTTTGGTCTTCGCCGCGGCCATCTGGGTCGGGCTGGATGGTTGGCTGGCGGCGGTGCTCTGCATCGCCACTCTGGTCCTGGTCACGGGCGGCCTGCATGAAGACGGCCTGGGCGATTTCGCCGACGGTATGGGCGGCGCCAGTCGCGAACGGCGTCTGACGATCATGCACGACAGTCAGGCCGGAAACTTTGCGATTGTCGCTCTTTGCCTCCTGTTTGCCGGGCGGATCGGCGCCGTGGCCGACATTGCGCAGCCCGAAGATGTCGGCGTGGCCTTGTTGGTGGCCGCTTCGCTGTCCCGTGCAGCGATGGTCGTGGTCATGCATCTGATGCCGTCGGCACGGGCGGAAGGATTAAGTGCCGGTGCAGGCCGCCCAGATATCAAGCCGATGTGGGCAGCGGTTGCCATATGCGCGCTGATCGCCCTGTTTTCACTGGGTATTTCGGGCGCGTTGATCTGCTTTATCGGCGCCGCCCTGCCAACGGCGATTCTGGCTTGGTTGGCCCACAAACGATTGGGCGGACAAACTGGCGACGTTCTGGGCGCGGTTCAGTTGACGTCTGAATTCGGTTGCCTGGCCGCCATCGCGATCGTGGTTGCCTGATTGGCAAATTGGAAGGCGTCAGACCCTATACGTCGCCATAAAGCTGTCATTCCCGCGCAGGCGGGAATCCATGGACTTCTGGTAAAACTCTGAATTCGTTGCGGGATCTGGACTCCCGCCTGCGCGGGAGTGACGTAGAACTCTTGCCTAATCGAATTAATTCGGCCGCCTCCAATTCCAACTCAAGGCATTTGGGCGAAGGGCGCTAAATGAAGGCCAGATGATCCTGATCCAGGGAGAGATAATCCGATAGCAACCGATTCTTGGCGTCGGCGACGCAATGATGGCGGCAGGATTTGTTGGGATCAATGGCGGCCAACTGTTCCCTATTCGCGTCCGAATACCAGAACTCACGGAAACTCTGATTGGAGATGTCTCCCAAGGTGCCGCTTTCCGTATAAGCCTTGTCCTGACAGGTATAGACCTTGCAGTCGGCGCCGATCACCGTGAGCATCCGGGCGAAGGCGCATTGCTGGTATGGCTTGGAGAAATCCACCTCCATGCCGTGGTAGTGATCGACCACGTGGAAACGTTCGTCGTCCAGTTCCCTCGCCTTGGCGATCTGCGCCGCGACCTCGTCCTTGAAGCCATCATGATAGGCGTTGTTCTCTGCCCCGCTGTTGGCGACGATACAAGGGGAGACCTTGGCGTGGGCCACGCCCGTCTGCTTCAGTCGCCGGCAAAGGTCGTAGATGTGTGGTGCGTTTCGGTCATCCACGATGATGGAAGCACCCAGGACACAATTCGATCCCCGGGCCGAAAACGCGGTCAAATTATCCATGACTTCGTCAAAGGCACCATCATCGACCGAACGATACTTGCCGTACGAGGGTCCATCCCAACCGTCGATGGAGACCCGCAGCCAGGTGCCGTGGGCCGCCAATGCATCCGCAACCTTGCCCTTCAACCGGGAGCCGTTGGTGAGCGAGGCGATCCTGATCCCGCCCCGGGCCAGGCCTTCCACCGTCTCGACGAAATAGGGATAGAGCAGCGGCTCGCCGCCGCCTGAGAAAGTCACGGCCTTGACGTCCATTTCGATTAGATCATCGACGATTTCCGCCATCTTCTCCCGGGGAATGCGGTCGCGGACAACCATATCCTCGCCCAGAGAGACGTCGTCGGTACGATAGGCGCAGAAATAGCAACTGTGGTTGCAAACATTGGTCGGCTTGATGCGCACGTGCACGGGCGCGGCGATTTCGCCGGCCTGCATGGCGTCGAGCGCGTGGTGATAATGCATCGCTTTCAGCGATGAATAGATGGCGTTTTGCATGGTTGAACCACATTAAAGTTTGCCGCCCACACTAGGGCTATGTGGTTGCCAACCTGTTAAGATTTGCGCCTCTAGCCGCGCTTTGCCGCGATCATCGCGGCCCGCGCCAGGGTCTGTTCGGCCCGTTGGATAATCGGTTCATCGATCATCTTGCCTTCATATTCGACCGACCCGCGCCCTTCCGCCTTGGCTGCGTCATAGGCAGCGATCACGCCCTTGGCCTGTGTCACCGCTTCAGCCGGCGGTGTGAAGGCCTGGTTCAGGATATCCACCTGCAGGGGATGGATACAGGCAGCGCCCAGGAAGCCCAGACGGGCAGCCTGTTCCGCCCGGGCGCGGAATATTTCCGTATCCCGGTATTCTGCGATGGTACCCACGAAACCCAGAGGCAGAATGCCGGCCGCCCGGGCCGCGAACATCACATGCAGGGTGGGCTGAAACAGGCCCTCCTCCTCGGGCAGCATGCCAGCGGACAACGCGAAATCCTCCGAGCCCAGGTTCATCGCCACGACCCTTGGGTGGGCGCGGGCGATTTCTTCAGCCTGAAAATAGGCTTCCGTGGTTTCGATCATGGCCACCAGGCGTGTATGTCCGATGTCTAGGCCACGTTCCGCCTCCAGCTCATCCAGCATTTCCGCAATAGCCCGGATATGGCCGGCATCCGCCGCCTTGGGTACCATCAGGGCGCAGACATTGGCATCCACCGAGGCCTCGATATCGCCCACCATCAGGCGCCAGGGCCGGTTGATGCGCACCAGCACGTCCGCGCCGTTCTTTCCCACCGCCGCGGCGGCTTCCCGTACCAGGGTGCGGGCATGGGCCTTTTGGTCGGCGGGAACGCTATCCTCCAAATCCAGGATATAGGCATCGGCGCCGCGGCTGGTTGCGCTGTCGATGAATTTCTGCACGTTCGTGGGTACGAACAACATGCTACGCCACAGGGGCAGGGGATCATTTGCGGTGGCCGTCATTAAATAACGTCCTCTTCTTGCAATTTGGCAATGTCCGCCGGGCTCAAGCCTAGGGCGCCGTAAACCTCATTGTTGTGCTGGCCCAAGCCCGGCGCGGGATGGCGGATGCGCCCCGGCGTTTCGGACAGATGGGCGGCGACGTTGTGCATGGGCAACTCGACCATTTCGTTGTCTGGAAACCGCAGCATGACTTCCCGTTCCTCAACCATTTTGTCCTCCAGCATGCCGGCAGTGTCGTGCACCGGGCCCACCGTGACGCCGGCGGCCTGAAAAATCTCGAGCAATTCGGCCTGGTCGTGCCGGGCCATGAATTTGCCGACGATGGGGTCCAGAATATCGTTGTTGCGGACCCGGTCTGCGTTGGTGAGAAAGCGCGGATCGTCGATCAGATCCTCCCGGCCGATGGTTTTGAACAGCCGCTCGGCCATGGACTGCATGGATGCCGACAGTGCCACAAAGCGGCCGTCCTTGCATTGATAGGTATTGCGCGGCGCCGTGGTGCTGGAGCGGCTGCCCGTGCGTTCGCTGACAGTTCCCGTCAATTGGTAGGCCGCCGCCTGGGGGCCGAGGATAGAAAGCAGGGGGTCGAACAGGGGCAGGTCCAGCACCTGACCCCGGCCGCCACGCACCTCCACCTCCCGCAAAGCCACCAGTGTGGCCATGCCGCCATACATACCGGCCACCATGTCGGCCAGGGCCAGGGGCGGCAGGACGGGCGGGCGGTCGGGAAAACCGTTCATGGCGGCAAAGCCGCTGCGCGCCTCCACCAGACTGCCGAAACCAGGTTGATCCCGATCCGGGCCTTCTTGGCCCCAGCCAGAGATGCGCACGATCACCAAACCAGGGTTTCGTTGGTGCAGAACCGTCGGCCCCAGATCCCATTTCTCCAGGGTGCCTGGCAGAAAATTCTCCACCAATACCTGGGCCCCTTCGGCCAATTGCAACAGTAATTCCCGGCCCTGCGCGCCCCGCGGGTTGAGGGTGATACTCTTCTTGTTGCGGGCATAGACCTTCCAATGGATCGAGATGCCCTCGACCCGCCAGTTGCGCAGATCGTCGCCGTTGCCGGGCCGCTCCACCTTGATGACCTCGGCGCCGTAGTCGGCGAGCACATGGGTCAGGGCGTTGCCGGCGACGAGGCGGGATAGATCCAGCACTCGCACCCCATCAAGGGGCGCAGGTGCATCGGGTTCGTAGTCGCGGGAATGGATTTGATCCATCTGGGGAAGGACGCCTTACCGGCCTTTCCAGTCGGGCGGCCGCTTCTCGGCGAAGGCTTTGGGCCCCTCGATGAAATCGAGGCTGTTGCGCATGTCTTCAACGGAT
Organism: uncultured Rhodospirillaceae bacterium; assembly: GCA_964344935.1. Lineage (GTDB taxonomy): Bacteria > Pseudomonadota > Alphaproteobacteria. The sequence continues at coordinate 68,251 of CAYFPL010000001.1, read as the reverse complement.
TGGTAGTCCGCCTCAAAGGCTTCCCGCACGGAGGCATATTCCTGGCCGCGCATGACCACGTCCTTGGAGGTGCGGATGGAGACCGGCGAGCATTCCAGTATGCTATCGGCCCAGCGCCGCGCGGCTGCCAATGCTTCGCCCTCGGGCACGACTTCGGTGACGAAGCCCAGTTCGTAGCCTTCCTTGGCCATCACCCGGCGGCCGGTCAGGATCATGCCCATGGCCTGTTTCATCGGGATCTGGCGCGAGAGGCGGTGCAATCCGCCGGCCAGGGCCGCCAGCCCGACGCGGGGTTCCGGCAGGGCGAAGAACGCGTTCTCGGCGGCGATGATGATGTCGCAGGCCAAGGCGACCTCGAAGCCGCCGCCCATGGCCAGGCCGTTGACGGCTGCGATCACCGGTTTCTGCATGGTGTAGCGCGAGACCAAACCGGCAAAGCCGCTATCGGGGCGGTCCGTGGGATTGCCTTCCGCCTGCCATTTCAGATCGTTGCCGGCGGAGAAGGCTTTATCGCCAGCGCCTGTGACGATGGCCACCCAAAGGTCGGGGTCGTTTTCGAAGTCGTTGAAAATTTCATCCATTTCGAAATGCGCGTGGGTGTGCAGCGCATTCATGCGTTCGGGGCGGTTCATGGTCACGATAAGGATGTGGCCGTCTTTTTCCGCCGTACAGTGTTCAGGCATTTTCTTTGGCTCCCATTACGATTTTTCACATTCTGCCGCCATCCTTCCCTAAAATGTCACTATTGGCCAGCCGGTGGTTGGCTGCCGGTATTAACTTGGGAAGGAGATGGGGCATGTCTGACCAGGGTAGCAAGGGCGGCACTGCGCAAAAGGCATCAGATCTATTCATTCGCTGTCTGGAAGCCGAGGGGGTCACCCACATATTCGGCGTTCCTGGCGAAGAGAACGCCGACGTCATGCTGTCGTTGATGGATTCCAGTATCGATTTCGTATTGTGCCGTCATGAACAGGCCGCCGCTTTCATGGCCGATACCTATGGCCGTTTGACCGGCAAGCCGGGTGTCTGTCTGGCAACGTTGGGGCCGGGTGCGACGAACCTTGTCACCGGCGTGGCCGACGCCAACATGGACCGGGCGCCATTGGTGGCGATCATCGGGCAGGCGTCCACCGGGCGCTTGCACAAGGAAAGCCATCAGAATATGGACGCCATTGCCATGTTCCGGCCCATCAGCAAGTGGGCCCATTCTATCGGGAACCCAAGCACCATTCCGGAAGTGGTGCGCAAGGCCTTCAAAGTGGCGACGACCGAGAAGCCGGGCGCCACGGTGATTGAGCTTCCCGAAGACCTTGCCAAGGCACAGGTGACATCGCAGCCCATGCCGGTTGACGTGACCCGGCGTCCTGCTGCCGACCACAAGGCGGTGGCCCGTGCCGTCGATGCCATTGCCGCGGCAAAGTCGCCGTTGATTTTAGCTGGCAACGGCACGGTCAGAAAACGTGCCTCGCAACAACTTCGCCGTCTGGCCGAGAAGACGGGAATTGGCGTCGTCAATACATTCATGGGCAAAGGGGCGGTGTCCCTGGACAGTCCCCACTGCCTCTACACCATTGGTCTTCAAGGCCGGGACCATGTTCTGGCAGCCTTCGAACGGGCCGATACGGTCATCGCCATCGGCTACGACCTGGTGGAATATGCCCCCAGTTTCTGGAACGCCAAAGGCAACAAGACCATCGTCCACATCGATTTCGAACCGGCGGAAATCGACGATGACTTCACGGTTTCCGTCGACGTAGTGGGCGATATTGCCGATGCACTGTGGCAAATGAACGAGCTTATCAATGAACGTTACGAGGGCTCTCTGCCCCTGTTCGATATCAGCGGACATGCCGAATTGCGCCAGGCTATTTCCGATGACCTAACAGGCGAAGCGGATGACCCGGCCTTCCCGATGAAGCCGCAGACCGTGGTCAATCAGGTGCGCGCGGCCTTGGGACCCGAGGACATCATGCTATCGGACGTGGGCGCCCATAAGATGTGGGTGTCCCGCTACTACCAGTGCTACGAACCCAACACATGTCTGATATCCAACGGCTTCTGTTCCATGGGCTTTGCCCTGCCTGGTGCGATCGGCGCCAAGGTTGCGCATCCGGAGCTCAAGGTTGGCTTCATCTGCGGCGACGCTGGGTTCCTGATGAACGTCCAGGATCTGGAGACGGCGGTACGACGGGGCATCAACTTCGTCTGCGTCATCCTGGTGGACGGCGAATACGGTCTGATCAAGTGGAAGCAACAGAATCAGTTCGACGGCAAACACTCGGACCTGGCCTTCACAAATCCAGACTTCGACCTGTTGGCCAAGTCGTTTGGCATGTGGGGCCGGGAGTTGGACGGGCCCGGCCAGTTGGCCGGCGCGCTTGAAGAGGCCTTTCAACAGCCCGGACCGGCGCTGATCGCCGTGCCGGTGGATTACGGCGAGAATATCAAGCTGACCCAGCGGCTGGGCAATTTGGAAGCCGCAATCTAGAGGAGACAGCATCATGGCATTGCGGGAATTCGACGATTCCGATCACGGTTTGGGAGATGCCAGCCCCGCCCATGTCCGCGGCCTGATCCGCCGGGGCGAGATTACGGGCCAGACCGGCGGCATGGCCTTGGGCTATATGCAGGGCAATCTGGCGATCCTGCCGGCCGATCTGGCCCTGGATTTCGCCCGCTATTGCCAGCGTAACCCCAAGCCCTGTCCCTTGGTGGGCGTTTCGGACACCGGCGATCCCATGCTGCGTACCCTGGGCGAGGATATTGATATCCGCACGGATGTTTCCGCCTACAACGTCTACCGCGAGGGCGAACTGGCGGACACGGTGCATGACATTACCGATCTGTGGCGGGACGATCTGGTCGCCTTTGTCCTAGGCTGCTCCTTTTCGTTTGAGGAAGCCCTGCTGGCCGAGGGTGTGCCGCTGCGTCATTTGGAACAGGGCTATACCGTGCCCATGTACCGCAGCAATATCGAAACTGTACCGGCGGGTCCCTTCCATGGGCCCACTGTGGTTTCCATGCGGCCCATGCCCATGGCCGAAGCGGTGCGCGCGGTGGAGGTCACCGCGCGATTCCCGATGATGCACGGCAAGCCCGTCCATATCGGCGAGCCGGCCGCCATCGGCATCGGACCCCTGGACGAGCCGGCCTGGGGCGATGTGCCCGATGTCAGGCCCGGGGAGGTGCCGGTGTTTTGGGCCTGTGGCGTGACCCCCCAGGCTGCGGTCATGGCGGCCAAGCCGCCGTTCTGCATTACGCACAAGCCAGGCTCCATGCTGATCACGGATCTGCCCAGCGGCCGGGTGAGTTGAGGGAGCGATCATGGAAACCCAAACCGTCCGCTGCGAGATCGAAAATCACATCGCCCTGGTGACCATGGACAATCCGCCCGTGAACGCTCAGGACCAGCAGTTCCATGAAGACATGATGCTGGTGTTCGACACTATCTCTGATCTGGATGATGTCAGGGTGGCCGTATTGACGGGTGCGGGCAAGGTGTTCTCGGCCGGCGCCAACATCAAGAACAAGGCGGGGGAGGAGCGGGGGCCGGGTGATGCCTGGCAGCATAACCGCCGGGCCAGGGAATGCTTTCATTCCATCATGGAATGCCGCAAGCCGGTGATCGCGGCCATCAACGGCCCCGCTTTGGGCGCCGGTCTGGCGGTGGCGGCGAGTTGCGACATTCTCGTTGCGTCGGACAATGGCAGCCTTGGTCTGCCCGAGATCGATGTTGGCCTGATGGGCGGCGGGCGCCATGCCATGCGGCTCTTCCCCCATTCCCTGATCCGCCGGGTGATGTTGACTGGCTACCGGGTGCCAGGGCCGGAACTCTATCGCCTTGGCATCGTGGAAGCCTGCGTGCCGCCAGACGAATTGATGCCGGCGGCCATGGAATTGGCGCGCACAATCGCGGCAAAGAGTCCCGTCGCCTCCCGCATTGCCAAGCATGCCCTCAATACCATTGAGGAAATGAGCCTGCGGGACGGCTACCGCTTCGAGCAGAACATGACTTACGAGCTGTCCTCGTACGAAGATTCCAAAGAAGCCATGCTGGCCTTCGCCGAGAAACGACCGCCCGTCTTCAAGGGCCGCTAGGAGAGATTAGATGCAACCGCCCGCCACCTTTATGGATGCCTACCGGCCTTCGTTGCGGGGACATAGGCATATGACCTCCGCCGGCCATTATCTGGCGACCCAGGCCGGCTTTCAGGTCATGGAAGCGGGCGGCAACGCCATCGACGGCGGCGTCGCCGCCGGCATCACCCTGGGCGTGGTGCAAAGCGAACTGGTGGGTGTGGCGGGCGTCGCACCGATCATCATCTATCTGGCAGAGGAAGACAGGGTCGTGACCATATCGGGTCTGGGCACCTGGCCGCGGGCCACTGATCCGGCCTTTTTTGCCCGTGAGTATCCCGAAAGCGTGCCGGAAGGCATCCTCCGCTGCATCCTACCGGCCGCTCCGGCCGCCTGGATCAAGGCGCTGGAATTGTACGGCACTATGACCTTTGGCGAGGTTGCCGCTGCTGCGATCCGGTTGGCCAAGGATGGTTTCATCATGTACGCCCTGATGGCCGAAGTGGTGGAAGAGAAGGCCAAGAAGTATTCCCGCTGGCCGGCAAATGCCGAGATCTATCTGCCGGGCGGACGCGCGCCGCGGGTCGGTGAGAATTTCCGCCAGGTAGATATGGGCAACAGCCTGCAATACATGGCGGATTGCGAGGCGGCCTCGAACGGCGACCGGGTGGCGGGCCTGCTGGCCGCCCGCGATGCCTTCTACAAAGGTGATATCGCACAGAAGATTGCCGCCTATCACAGGGACAACAACGGCCTGATCGGCCTGGAAGACCTGGCGGAATTCGAAGTGGAGGTGGAGGATGCCCTCTCCATCGACGTCGCCGGTACCAAAATATTCAGCTGCGGGCCCTGGTGCCAGGGGCCCATGCTGTTGCAGATCATGCAGTTGCTGCAGGGCCAGAACATTGCCGCCATGGGCCATAATTCCGCCGCCCATATTCATCACGTGACCGAGGCGGTGAAACTGGCCGTTGCCGATCGGGAGCGCTGGTACGGTGATCCCCGTTTCGTTGATGTGCCCATGGATTGGCTGCTGTCGGAAGATTATGCCGCCCAGCGCCGGGCGATGATCGATCCCGCCAAGGCGTGGCCCGGTATGCCGCCCTCGGGCGATCCGGATGAGGCAGAACCGGAACCGAAACTCGCGGCGTTGGATGCGCTTGATACCTCCTATGCCTGTGCGGTCGACGCCAAAGGCAATATCTTCTCGGCCACACCATCGGATACCTCGTCCGACGGTCCGATCATTCCCGGACTGGGCTTCGTGCCATCATCCCGTGGTTCCCAATCCCGCCCTGATCCAGAGCATCCATCCTCTATCGAACCGGGCAAACGGCCCCGGCTGACGCCCAATCCCGCCATTGCCATCCGGCCCGGCGAATGGGCCATGCCGTTCGGCACCCCAGGGGCGGACGTGCAATGCCAGGCCATGGCGCAGACCCTGTTGAATATCGATGCTTTCGGGATGAACCCGCAACAGGCGGTGGAAGCGCCGCGTTTCGCCTCTTATTCATTCCCGCAGTCTTTTGCGCCGCATGCCTATCACCCGGGCCTTCTGAAGCTGGAAGGCCGTATTGATCGTTCGGTCGGTGAAGAATTGTCGGACATGGGTCATAAAGTGGAATGGTGGGGCGAATGGGAATGGATGGCGGGCGCCATGTGTACCATCCGCCGGGATCTAAATACCGGTCTGCTCGAATCCGGCGCCGACCCGCGCCGCGCCTGCTACGCCCTGGGTTGGTAGATGCGCATCAGAGATATCCGTGAGGCCACGGCCTCCATAAGCTCGGAAATTCAAAACGCTTATGTGAACTTCTCGCAAATGACCATCTCGGTGGTCGCGGTAGAGAGCGATGTGCAGCGAAACGGCGGGCCGTTGACGGGCTATGGCTTCTGCTCCAACGGCCGTTACGCCCAGGGCGGAATACTGCGCGAGCGCCTGATCCCGCGCATCATGGAGGCGGATGCGGCGGACCTGCTGGACGATGATGGCACGAACTTCGATCCGCGAAAGATCCGCGCGGCAATGCTGACGAACGAGAAACCAGGCGGCCATGGGGATCGGGCCGTCGCGGCCGGCGCCCTGGACATGGCGGTCTGGGATCTGGTCGCCAAGATCGCCGATCTGCCCCTGTGGCGTCTACTCTCGGAACGCCACAACGGCGGCCATCACGATGAACAGGTGCTGGTCTATCCCGGCGGCGGCTATTACTACCCCGGCAAGGGACTGGAGCGCCTGAAAGACGAGATGCAGGGTTATCGGGACCAGGGTTACAAGGTCGTCAAGATGAAGATTGGCGCCGTACCCTTGGCCGAGGATCTGGATCGTATAGAGGCGGTGGCCGGCCTTGTCGGCGGAAGCGATCTGGCGGTGGATGCCAATGGCCGGTTCGATCTGGCAATGGCCCTGGACTACGGCAAAGCCATGTCGCCGTATGATTTGTTCTGGTTCGAGGAACCGGGCGATCCCCTGGATTTCGCATTGAACGCCGAACTGGCTGCGCAGTACCCCGGCGCCCTAGCTACGGGTGAGAACCTGTTTTCAATTCAGGATGCCCGCAATCTGCTGCGCCACGGCGGCATGCGGCCGGACCGGGACTGGATCCAGGTCGACCCGGCCCTGTGTTACGGCCTGACGGAATATCTCGACATCATCGCCATGGTCGAAGACCTGGGCTGGTCGCGGCGGCGTCTGATCCCCCATGGTGGCCATCAACTGGCCCTGGCAATGGCTGCGGGTTTGCAATTGGGCGGTTCGGAATCCTATCCCGGGGTCTTTCAGCCCTTCGGCGGCTTCGCCGATGACACCGTGATTGAAGGCGGCATGGCCGAGCCCGGCGAACATGTGGGTATCGGCATGGAGGCTAAAGCGGCCATGTTCGCGGAGATCAAAAAGCTGGTGGGATGATGCTGAAAGGCGAGATCAAGGCCCTGGTGTTCGATCAATACGGCACCGTGGTCGATATGCAGGCCGGCCTGACCGAGGCGGTGACGCCGTTTCTGAAGGAGAAGGGCTGGGACGGGGAGTCGCACCGCTTTGTCACCTGGTGGCGGCGCACCCATTTCGAGAACTCCATGATCGATGCCCTTTGCCCAGGCGAGCACACGCCGTACCGGGAAATTGGCCAGCGCGCGGTCTCTTACGTCATGGACCGTTGCGGCTTTGAGTATACGGAAGACGAGGTGCGCTGGCTGGTCAGCGAGATCGAGAAATTGAAACCGTTTCCGGACGTGATCGAGGCCCTTGGCCGGCTGTCGCAACGGTATGAGCTGGCCATCCTCTCCAATGGTGACGTGGACATGCTGGAGGCGGCCAAGCCGTATATCGGTTTCGCTTTCGATCGCACTATCTCTGTGCAGTCCGCGGGCCATTTCAAACCGCACAAGAGCACCTATCGAAAAGCAGCGGAGATATTGAACCTGTCGCCGGAGGAAATATTGTTCGTGGCCAATCATGCCTTTGATTGCATCGGCGCAAAGTCCTGTGGCATACGTACGGCCTTCATCGATCGGCGCCGGCGGCCCTTTGGCCACACGCCTCACCAACCGGATATTGTTGTTAAGGATTTCAAGGAGCTTGCTGATGTCCTCTGCTGATGCCAACGGTTCCCAGGGCGGACCCCTGGTCGGACTGCGGGTGATCGACCTGACCCGTGTTCTGGCCGGACCCCATTGCACCATGACCCTGGGCGACATGGGGGCCGAGGTGATCAAGGTGGAGAATCCCAGCGGCGGCGACGATACCCGTGCCTTTGCGCCGCCTTATCAGGGCGATCAGTCGGCCTATTTTCTTTCCGTGAACCGCAATAAGAAAAGCCTGACCCTGAACCTGAAGGAAGAGAGCGCCAAAGAAGTCCTGTGGCAACTGATCGACACTGCGGACATCATTGTCGAAAACTTCCGTCCCGGTGCGGCGAAACGTCTGGGCTTCGGTTACGAAGAGGTCGCCGCCCGCCGGCCCGAGATGATTTACGCTTCGATCTCCGGTTTCGGCGATACTGGTCCTGATGCCACTCGTCCCGGCTATGATCTGATTATCCAAGGCGAAAGTGCGATGATGAACATCACCGGTGCGCCTGACACCCCGCCTTACAAGATGGGGACTTCGATCGCGGACCTGGTTTCCGGCATGACCTTGGTTCAGGGCATCCTGGCCGCGCTATATATCCGGCGTGATACGGGCAGAGGCCAGCATGTGAAGGTGTCCATGCTCGAGGCGCTTTCGGCACTATTGACCTATCACGCGGGCAACTACTTCGCGACGGGTACGTCATATGAACGGGCGGGCAACGCGCACCCATCCATTGTGCCTTACGAGACTTTTCAGGCCGCCGATGGCTGGCTGAACATCGCCGTGGGTAACGATGCGCAGTGGAACACTTTCTGCAATGCGGTGGACCGGCAGGACCTACGGGAGCATGAATTGTACGCGAAGGGCCCGGACCGGGTCACCAACAGGGCCCAGTTGATCCCCATCATCACGGAAATCCTGCAGGCCAAGACGCGCAACGAGTGGATCGCCATATTGGGCGAGGCGGGCATTCCTTGCGGTTCCATCCAGACGGTTGGCGAAATTTGCGAAAGCGAGACCCTGAAGGAACGCGGTAAGATCTGGAAGATGCAGCATCCAACCGCCGGCGAGGTGCGGAACTTGGCCAATCCCATCGATTTGACCGATACCCCGTTCTCCGCGCCTAACCCGCCGCCGCTTCTGGGCGAGCATAACGACTATGTCCTGGGCGAGATCCTAGGATTCAGTGCGGAAGAGATCGCCGCGTTAAAAACGCAAGGGGCGGTCTAGGCAACGATCCCAGCGCTAACGTGGCATCAGCCGATGCCGCTTAATGCCTCTCTGACACTGCTGGCCAACTGCGCCTTGCGGAACGGCTTTGATATCAAGGCGACCGGGCCTCTGTCACCACGATCGTTCAAGATGGGGTGCTCGTTATAGCCGGACATATAGAGTGTCCTGATGCGCGGATTGATGGCTTTTGCCCGCGCGGCGATGTCTGGTCCGCTCATCCCCTTCGGCAATACAACGTCTGTCAAAAGTAAATCCACATGAATGCCGTCCTCAAGCATCGAGCAGGCAGAGGCACCGTCGCAGGCTTCATGCACTTCGTATCCCAGAGATTGCAGAAGTTGTGAGGCCATGTCCAAGAGATCGGCATCGTCCTCAACCAGAAGGATGGATTCATTCCGGGAACCGAATGGATCGAAGTCGACGTTATGTTCGACCAATTTCCCTGGTGCATCATGGCGTGGCAGGTGAATGCGAAACGTGCTGCCGACACCGAGTACGCTATCTACCGAAATATGACCCGCTGATTGCTTCACGAAGCCATAGACCATGGACAGGCCAAGGCCGGTGCCCTTGCCTTGTTCCTTTGTGGTGTAAAAGGGTTCGAAGACATGCTCGACAACGGAATCTGGCATGCCGGTCCCGGTATCAGAAACGCTCAAAGTGACGTAGCGGCCGGGTTGCATGTCGCCGACATCCGTCGTGACCACGGTCTGATCCGCATCTATGGTCAGGGTGCCGCCATCGGGCATGGCATCGCGGGCATTGATGGCTAGATTAAGGAGCGCCGTTTCCAGTTGCCCAGGATCAGCCTTGCAGAACAGTTGCTCCTGCGCCTTGTTGATCCGAACTTCGATCGTTTCGTCGAATACGCGGTGCAGCATTTCCGCCGTGCGGCCCAATCGTTCGTCCAGGTCCAATACCTCCGGGTTGAGGGCTTGTTTGGCCGAGAATGCGAGAAGACGATGTACCAATTCTGCACCACGATTGGTCGCGGAAATGGCTTTCGTCAACAAGCCGCCGGTATCTGAATTGGCCGGCAATCCGTCGGCCGCCAGTTCGAGATGGCCGAGGATGACGGCGAGCAAATTATTGAAATCGTGTGCAATGCCCCCGGTTAGCTGTCCGACCGCCTCCATCTTCTGCGACTGGTGGAGCCGTGCCTCGGCGCTGATCATATCGTCGATATCTTCGGTGAGGATAATCAGGCTGCCGTCGGGCAGTCGCCGCGAAACACGCTGGTACCACCGGCCCTGGCGGCGGAAACGGCGTTCGCTGTTGGGCCTTGCGAGTTCCTGCATTCGATTGGCGACCCATTCCTCCTCCCGTCCCAGGGCGTCATCGACCAAACCGGCCATGGCGATTTCGCGATGGATGTCCTCAAGATCGCCGCCCGTTTCCAAATAGTCGCCGGCCGGGCCAAGGAATTCGCGGTATTGCCGGTTAAAATAGATCAACCGCTGATCGGCATCCCAAAGCGCAATCCCCTGGGGTAGGAACTCAAGGGCGCGAACGAAACGTTCGATGGCGGCGGCCGTCGATTTGCGCTCTGAAATATCGAGGGTAAAGATCAAGGTCGCAGGTTTTCCGCGCCATGTGATCCTTGTCGTGTGGTTTTCCATCCAGACGGTCGAGCCGTCGCCGCGCAAACCCTTGAACTCGTAGGACGTGGGCGCGTCCCCGTTGTCTTTTCGGGCGTTGGCATAGTCAAAAATACGTTGCCGGTCTTCAGGTGCGACCAATTCTAGGGTGTCATCCAATGCCAGCAACGCTTCGACAGTATCGTACCTGAAAATCTGCGTCGTCCTCTCATTCGCAAAGACCACGCGATTGTCGGATATGATCAAAATTCCTTGGGTCGATCCTTCAATCAGGCTGCGGAATTGTTGTTCACTTTCGGCGAGAGCTTGTTCCGCCATTTTCCGATCGGTGATATCGATGGTTATGGCCTGGACAGCCAACTCGCCTTGCCAGTCGATCAAGGTTGCGCGGTTTTCGACCCAGATCGGTTGACCGTCCTTGCGGATGGCCTGAAATGTATAGGCCGAAGGAACGGGCTCCCCTGATTTTCTCATTTTGTTGAGTTCGGAAAGGTGCGGCCGGTCTTCCGTTGCGATCAGTCTTTCGTAGCTGCCGATTGATATGAGCTCTTCGGCATCCCTGTAGCCGAATATCTGTGCAGCCGCCTCGTTGGCGAAGACGATCCGCAAGTCGATATGGACGATGATGCCGTGAATGGATGTCTCGATAAGGGAACGAAATTGGGTTTCGCTGACGGCCAGGGCCTGCTCGGCGGCATGGCGTTCCGTTACGTCCGAAACCACCGAAAGAAGTTGCTCGACACCATCGATCACGACCTTTTGGGCCACAATTCGGGCAACTCTCGGACTGCGGTCTTTGGTCAAAAACGAGGCTTCGAAATTTTCAACATAGCCGCGTCGGGCCAGTTCTGCGTCGAAAGGCGCCCGATCCGAAATATTATGCCAGATCGAAATTTCGGCAGTAGGTTTGCCAACCACCTCGTCTCGAAGGTAACCCCATGTCTCGCACCAGGCATCGTTGACTTCCAGGATCCGGGCGGTACCCAGTTCCGTTAACACCATAGGAATGGGGCTTTTTTGGAACAGTGTCGCCCAATGCTCCTCGGACCGCTGCAATGCCTTCTCATATGCCCGAATCTCGGTAATATCGATCAGCACGCCGACCATGGTTTTCGGCTTTTCTGCACCGCCAAACACGGATTTGTAGAAAATCACCTCTCGCGGGTTGTCGGTGCTGGCATGGGCGGGGAATTCGGATACATCGCTGCCCCCCGCGGCGAACAAATCAGCATCAATTTTGTCGTGTATCGCGGCTCTGTCCTGAGGCGCCAAGTCTGCCAGCGTTTTTCCGATAACGTCTTTTTTGGACCGGCCCATGAATGTCTCGAAGGCGGGGTTGCAGGCGAGATAGCGCCCGTCCTCATCCTTGAAGAATACCGGCACGGGCATGGCGTCCATCGCGCCTTCCAGGCGCTCTAACGCCTCGATCAATTGCTCTTTTGTCTTGCCGGCGTGCCGCGACGTGGAACGGGTCCCCTTGGTCATACGTTCAAACGCCTATTTTCCTCTTGAAACTTCAGAATTGAACACCCAACAACAGACTTAAGCTAACTACTAATTCGCCTTCAATTTAGTCTAGCGGCTTCCCACTTCGAGAACTACGGACATGGCGCTATCTCCTGCAGCGCAACCGTGGAACAGTCCGCGCCCGCCACCCCGCTGGGCCAATTCCTCGATCAACTCCACGATGGAGCGGAGGCCGGTGGGTCCTTGCGGGTGGCCCCAGATCAGCGAGCAGCCAAAATTGTTCATTTCATCCAAATCAAATCCGGTTTCCCGGCTGAAGACGATATCGTTGACGGCGAAGGGATTGTGGGATTTGACGGCGTCTATATCGCCGATTTGCAGATCCGCGTCGTCCAGGGCCCGCCGTGCCGCCTCCACGGGCGCTTGCGGCATGTAGCCTTTTTCGGTTCTGGATTGACCGAAACCCAGCACGCGGACCTGGATGTCGGGATCGCTGGCCGCCGCGCGGGCCTGTTCGGCAGTCGTTACAATCAAGCCTACCGTGCCGTCGGCGGGGTGGGTCTGGCCGCCAAAGGTGATGCTGCCGCCGTCCTTCACCGGCTTCAATTTCGCCAAGCCTTCGTCGCTGACTTCGACGATACCTTCATCACCCGACATGCTGCCAACTGTCTTGCGATAGCGGCTGTCCGGGACATCAAAGGGCAGGGTCATGTAGCGCTTCTGAAAAGCCCGATCGTCGGCCAGGGCATCTTGGTATTGATCAAAGCGGCGCATGACCACGTCGTGTTGCTGTTCTGTGCTGATCTGATATTTCGCTGCGACGTTCTCGGCTGTATCGATCATGGCATTGCGCGCAAAGGGGTCGTGACTGAAATTATCCATCACCACGTCCTCATGCCCCCCGGTGCCGCCTGGTCCCTCGGGTGCGGGGTAATAGACATGGGCCCCATTCGACGTGCGGTCGGTGGTCAGGATCAAAGTGCATTCCGACAAACCGCCGCGAACCTCGTGGCAGGCCGCCGCCAGCGTGCGCGCGCCTGTGGCACAGGCTTGGCTGATGGTGGGGCCGGCGACATCCTCGGCGCCCATCATGCCCGTCACCCAAGGCAGGCCGTAAAATGATTGCCGTTGCGGTACCGTCAGACCCAGGATGCCGTGGTCGATATCGGTTGGCGAAATGTCTCGGCGCGCCAATTCCTCTTTCGCGACATGGGCTGCGAATTCCAGGCTGTGCAGGTGCGAAAGGCTGCCCTGCCATCGGGCGAATGGCGTGGACCAATAGGCGCCATAGGGGATTTCGGCATCGCGGGCCATGGTGACATTCCTCTGAATTTGACAGCTAGTGAACTTCCCGCCACCCTACCGCAGAACGGCAACCAGGGCAGCAGGGAATGGAATCGGTATGAATATCGTCGCAGTTGACCGGTCCAACAGCGTCTCCGCCATGGAATGGGAACAGCGGGTAAAACTGGCGGCGGTCTACCGCATTTTTGCCCGCATGGGCTGGGACGATCTGATCTACACCCACATATCGGCAAGGGTGCCGGGGGGCGAGGAGCACTTCCTGATCAATCCATTTGGCTTGATGTATGAGGAGGTGACAGCCTCGAACCTGGTGAAGATAGATCTTGAGGGTCAGCGCGTTGACCCGGACGAGGTCAACGAAATCAACTATGCCGGCTATATCATCCATTCCGCCGTGCATGAGGCTTTGCCCGAACTCCAGTGCGTCATCCATTTGCACACCGACAACGGCGTCGCCGTAGCATCTCAAAAGGACGGCCTGTTGCCGTTGTCACAGTATAATCTGTTTCAATACGGCGGCGTGGCCTACCACGATTACGAGGGCCTTGCCCTGGACGCAGATGAGAAACAGCGCTTGGTGGCCGACCTTGGCGAACGCCGCATGATGATCCTGCGCAACCACGGCACCTTGACGGTGGGCGAAAGCATCGATGAGGCATTCTTTCACATGTACAATTTAGAGCGGGCCTGCAAGATCCAGATCGCGGCCCAGTCCGGTGGGGCTGCGCTCTCCTTAATCCCGGAAGAAACCATGGAAGACTATCGCGCCGACAAGCCGGTGGGCATACGCTTCGGCGGTTACGGCGCCCTGGAACTGGCCGCCTGGATGCGCAAGCTGGACCGGGAAGAACCGGGTTTTCGGCAATAGCATCAAACAGAGCAAACAGCGGTATTGGAGTAGGAACATGAGCACGCAACGGGTGGATACAGTTCGTTTGCAGACGGTGGTCAAGGGATTCTGGGAATCCGCGGCACTGATGAGCGGCGTGGAACTGGGCCTTTTCACTGCCATTTCTCAAGGTCATGACAGTATTGAAAGTGCCGCGGCGGCTACCGGGATCGAGCCGGAGAATGCTGAACGTTTGATGACCGCTTTGACCGCCATGACCCTGTTGCAGCGGGACGGGGCCAAGTTCAACAACGCACCCGATGTGGAGCGATTTCTTGTCGAGGGCAGCCCTAGCTATGCGGGGCCCTGGATGCTGTTCAGCAAACCGGCCTGGAATGAATGGGGCAAGTTGACAGAACACCTGCGCCAGCCCCGTTCGGCGCAAAAGGTGCTGGGCAAATACGATGAAACATTCACCGTGGAACGGGCCCGGGAATACCACGTGGCAACCTATTCCATCGGTATGGGCGCAGCCCGGTGGTTTCACAAACAGGTGGATCTTTCTGGGCGGCACCGGATCATGGATTTGGGCGGCGGTTCGGGATGCTATTGCATCACGGCAGCCCAGAAACACCCTGACATCACGGCGGTGGTCCTGGACCTGCCGTCAGTCGTTGTCGTCGCCCGCGAATTCATCGAGGAAAATGGTGTTTCAGACCGGGTCACGGCGGAACCTTGCGACTTTACCGCCGACGCTCTGCCGACCGACGCCGACGTGGCCATCATGGCCTCGAATTTGCCTATTTACAGCCGCGAGATTATTGCTGGCGTGGTGGCCCGGGTCCATGACGCTTTGCAGCCCGGCGGCGAGTTCCATCTGATCGGTGAAATTCTCGACGACGATCGCCGCGGCCCCATTGCGCCCGCATTGTGGGGCCTGTCAGAAGCCGTCAGCGGTTCCACCGGCCTGGCCCATTCTCAATCGGACGTGGTTGGTTATTTCAATGCGGCCGGTTTTGGCGACGTCTCGGCGACGGAGTTCATCTCGGGAACGCTAACACGGGTCACCGGCCACAAAGCACTGTCCTGAGCCGGTCGAACCCCGCCGAAGCCCACCGTTGGTCAGCAATTTCCTGGGATGTAATAGGATTGTAACGGCTTAACTATTTCTCAAAATATTTATGGCAAATCTGTGTGCTGAAAACAAAAGACGGCACTCGATAAACGGGTTTGCCATTGGCAATCGAGATTGAATTGCCAGGAGGAGATTATGGTTGAGCGACGGACGAGCTTCGTTTGGAAGTTGGTATTGCCTGTGCCGCTGGCTCTGGCGGCGTTGATACTAGCTGGTTGGTTTTTCATCCCGAAATGGACGGCAGCGAATGCGATCGATGCCGCTATTGAGTCGGCTGCGGAAACCGTAGGGCAATTCAAGACCATCCGCGGCTATTACACCAAGAACATCATCGCCAAGGTAAAGGCGAACGGGTCGATCAAACCGGCCATAAATCATAAAGGGGTTCCAAATACGGTGCCCTTGCCGGCCACGTTTGTTCACGACGTCTCGAAACTATTGGAAAAACGCGACACAACCGTCAGACTGTACAGCGCCTTTCCATTTCCCAATCGCGCCGCGCGGCAGCTCGATGAGTTCCAGACCAAAGCCTGGTCAGAACTGGTGGCCAATCCCGATGGCGTTTACAGCCAGAATGTCACTGTCGACGGCCGGGAAGTGGTCAGAGTTGCCATGGCCGACAAGATGTCCGCGCAGGGGTGCGTCAATTGCCACAATGGGCACCCGGACACGCCTAAATCGGATTGGAAGCTAGGCGACGTGCGTGGCGTGCTGGAAGTCAACATGGTTATCGACAACCAACTGGCCGCCGGCCAGGCATTGGCCAACCGCATTTCGATTTTTGCGGCCCTCGCGGCAGTTCTTGTTGCCGGATTGGCAATGATTGCGGCTCGGTCCGTGTCACGGCCCATACGGCGGATGTCGGCGACCATGCAGAAATTGTCCGATGGCGATCTCGAGGTCGAGGTGCCAGCGACGGAGCGGCGCGATGAAGTTGGGCAAATGGCCCAGACAGTCATGGTTTTTCGCGAGAACGGAATTGAAATGGAGCGGCTACGTCTGGAACGCGTCGCGCAGCAGGAAAAAGCCGAGGAAGAGAAACGCCAGGCTGCCTTTGCCATGGCTGATGCCTTCGATGCGGAAGTGGGCAGCGTAATCACCAACGTTGCCACGGCCGTGGACGAAATGAAATCTTCAGCGACCGTTGTGACCGGCTCGGTGCATGAGAGTATCGAACAAAGTACGGCCGTTGCCGCCGCGGCAGAACAGGCCAGCGTCAATGTCCAGACTGTGGCCGCGGCCACCGAGGAACTATCCGCTTCCCTACAAGAGGTTGCGCGGCAAGTCGCCGAGTGCAGTGAAGTGACGCATCAGGCGGCGACGGAGGCCGGACAGACAAACGAAGAGATTGAAAGCCTGTCGCAATCGGCTGAGAAGATCGGCGATGTGGTGGGTTTGATCAACGATATCGCCTCCCAGACCAATTTGTTGGCCTTAAACGCCACGATTGAGGCAGCCCGGGCCGGCGAAGCGGGCAAGGGCTTTGCCGTGGTGGCTTCGGAAGTAAAAAATCTGGCGACACAGACCGCCAAGGCGACCGACGAAATTGCCGGACAGATCGCCGGTGTTCAGGCCGCTACCGGAAGCTTCGTCAAGGCGATCGGATCGGTGACCAAAACGATCGATCGGGTCAATGACATTACCACCGCCATTTCGGCCGCCGTCGAGGAGCAAAATGCGGCAACCGGCGAAATCAGCCGCAATGTCCAAGAGGCTTCCGCCGCCGCCAAGGATGTCTCCCACAACATCTCCATGGTAACCGATAGCACCAACAAGGCCGGCGATACCGCCAGCAACATGGAGGCGGCTGCAGACAGCATGTCCCATCAGTCGGACAGCTTGCGGCAGTCGGTGGGCGAATTTCTGTCGAAGGTGCGCGCCGGATAAGCAATCAAAGGTAGAAAAGGCCCTTTGTTCTATTGGAACAAAGGGCCTTTTTTGTTGCGGTTTTCGGGCGCAGATTTTTGCACGCTCTTAAAAATAGAAAATATCTACATCTATACTTACTACTTTGAAGAACAAACCATTTTTGGTTAAGACATTGGAAACCAATTTTATGGAAAATTAGCATTGCAACAATGCTCTTACACAAATGCCTAGGGCCGGAATTTGGGCACCGGTTCGCAGGGGACAATCTCGGAGACTGCTATGTTTGGTCGTTCAAACAGCCTAATTTGGAAAATCGCACTGCCAGTTCCGCTGGCACTCATAGTATTGATAATGGCGGGCTGGTATTTCATCCCCCATTGGACCGCGAACAATACGGTCAACGCGGCCGTCGCGGCGGCAGCGGAAACAGTGGGTCAGTTCAAAACGATCCGTGGCTACTACACCAAGAATATTATCAAGAAGGTGAAGGCGAACGGGTCGATCAAGCCGGCCATCAATCACAAAGGCGTGCCCAACACCGTGCCGTTGCCCGCCACCTTTGTCCATGATGTCTCCAATTTGTTGAAGGAAAGGGATACCAAAATCAGCCTGTACAGCGCCTATCCCTTTCCAGGCCGGGCGACGCGGAAACTGGACGAGTTCCAGGCCGAAGCGTGGGCCTATCTGAATGACAATCCCACTGGAATCTTCAGCCGCAGGTCGGAAAGAGAGGGTTCCACGGTTGTCCGCGTCGCCATGGCTGACACCATGGCCGCGCAAGGCTGCGTCAATTGTCATAACAGCCACCCCGACACGCCCAAGGCGGATTGGAAGCTGGGTGATGTCCGCGGTGTCTTGGAAGTGGACATGAAGGTCGATGATCAATTGGCGGCGGGGCAGTCCCTGGCCAACAAGATCACGATCTTTGCCGCCATTGCCGCATTCGCCGTAGCGATTTTGGCGCTCATCGGCGCGCGCTCTGTCGCTGGTCCTATAAGGCAGATGACCACCGCCATGAGCCGTATTTCCGGCGGCGATCAGGATACGGAAATCCCGGCTACCGAACGCAAGGACGAGTTGGGCCAAATGGCGCAGGCGGTCGATGTGTTCAAACAGAACATCATAGAAATCGATCGCATGCGTGAGGATCAAGCCCAGCAGCAGGACAAATCCGATCAGGAGCGCCGGAACAGTTCGGTGGCCATGGCCGATGCCTTCGACGCAGAAGTCGGCGGCGTGATCCGTGAAGTATCATCGGCTGCTGATGACATGAAATCATCCGCCCATGCCGTATCCGAAAGCGTTCGCGAGAGCATCCAACAAAGCGGCGCCATAAGCGAGGCGGCGGAAAAAGCCTCCACGAACGTCCAATCCGTGGCGGCAGCGACAGAGGAACTCTCAGCTTCACTCGCGGAAGTCGGGCGGCAGGTCACCGAGTGCGCCGAGGCGGCAAAGCAGGCCGCCCTGGAAACCGGCCGTACCAATGAGGAGATCGAGGGTCTTTCGAAATCCGCCGAAAACATCGGCGACGTCATATCGCTGATCAACGATATCGCCTCGCAGACCAATCTGCTTGCCCTCAACGCCACTATCGAGGCGGCCCGTGCGGGAGAAGCAGGCAAGGGTTTTGCCGTGGTCGCATCCGAGGTGAAGAACTTGGCCTCACAAACCGCCAACGCAACGGATGAGATCGCCGGTCAAGTAGCCGGTGTGCAGACTGCTACGGGCAACTTCGTGGCGGCCATCGAATCCGTCACTAAAACCATCGACAAGGTCAATGGCATCGCCGCTGACATTTCATCCGCCATCGAACAGCAGAATGAGGTGACGGTGGAAATCAGCCGCAACGTCCAGGATGCTTCCCAAGCCGCGGCGGACGTTTCCCGCAATATCGCCGCGGTAACGGAAAGTACCACGCGGGTGGGCGATACCGTGGACGGTGTGGAATCGGCTGCCGAGGGGATGTCGTCGCAATCGACCGCCCTGCGCCAAAGCGTCGATCAATTCCTCGCCAAGGTGCGTGCCGGCTAGTACAGGGTTAATCCCGCAACGCGGCCCCGTGATCATATCGATCGCGGGGCCGCTTCCTTTTGTTGCAACGGCCAAGTACCCGGCTATCATCCAGGCCTGTTTGACGAAGAGGGTTGGATGACTGACAACGCGATATTGGCTGAAGGATCTATTGCGCTCGTAACCGGCGCCAGCGCCGGCATCGGCCGCGCCACCGCCCACGCCCTGAGCGCGCGGGGCGTGCGGGTCATATGCGCCGCCCGTCGCCTAGAACGGCTGCGCGCCCTGGTCGATGAATTACCTGGCGATGGCTTGGCTTTCGAATTGGATATCGCGGACGGTGATGCCACGGATAGTCTCATGCAGCGGTTGCCCGACGAATGGCGGCCGATCGATATCCTGATCAATAATGCCGGGCACGATCTGGGCGGGCGGCAGGCGTTCCACAAGCGAGAGCCGGACGATATCGCGGCAACGATCCAAACCAATGTCACCGGCATGATGCGCACCACATTGGCCATTCTGCCGTCTATGAGGGAAAGGGGACGGGGACATATCGTCACCATCGGCTCCGTCAACGGCGTGGAGTGGATCGCCAACCACAGCGTCTATGTAGGTTCGAAATTCGCGGTGCACGGCTTTACCAATGCCCTGCGTCAGGAGCTAAAGGGAACCGGCATACGCCTGACGGAAGTCATGCCCGGATTGGTGCGTACGGAATTTGCCGCGGCCCGCTGGGGCGGCGATGAAGCGAGGGCCGAGGAATTCTACGCCAAGTTCGATGCGGCCCTGTCGCCGGAAGACGTGGCCGATGCGGTGATCTATACCCTTCAAACCCCGTCCCACGTCACCATCTGCGATTTGATCCTGCGCCCGACCTAGCGCTGAAGCCTTTGAGATAGAGCAACTTATCCGCACTCAATTGAATCCAATTGACTGCGGGTTGCTCTAGTCGTCGCCGCTCTGGGCGGCGGGTTCTTCGGCGGGCACCCGGATGGCATCGCTTTGACCCAATGATACCGATTCGCCCAGGGAGCTGGGTGGGGCATCGGGATCCTTGTTCTTGTCGGATTCGGCGATCTGCCGACCCAGGGCATGAACCGTGGGGATCTCGTCTTCCGCCAACGGCGCCATGCGCGGTTTGCGGGCCAGGGCGGCCTCGATATAGGGGGCCAGTTCGGCGGCCTTGTTGGCATCCCGCTCGGCCTCGCCGGCCTTAAAGCTGGGCATCACCTCGGCGGCGAAAAGCTCCAGGGATTCGCAGATATGGTCGTGGCGGTTGCGGCCCGACTGCTGGATAAAGATCACCTGGTCGACGCCGGCTTCCGCGAACGGCGCCAGGTTTTCCCGCAACTGTGCCGGCGTGCCAATACCGGCGCCGCCGTTGGCGCCCGGACCCATGGGCGGCAGATGTTCCTTGGCCGCCTGGAAGCGCTGCCAGATGTCGGTGCGGCCTGGCACCTGGTCGCCGAAGATATAGTGGTGTCCCAGCGCATAGCCGAAGAACTGGAAGCCTTCCGCGCCGCGCTCGAACGCCACGGCCTCGTCCTCGTTACAGGAAAAGCCCGTGACCATGGCGATATTGGCATTGACCGCATGGCCGATGGGGACGCATTCCTCGGACTTGATGATGTCGTAATATTCGCCGACCCATTTCACCGCCTCCGCCGGGTCGATAAAGGCGAAGGTGAGGGCGCCAATACCGCAGCGGGCCGCCATGTGTATGGTCTCTCGTTTGGAGCAGGCGACCCAGATCGGCGGGTGGGGCTTTTGCAGCGGCTTGGGCACCAGGTTGCGGCATGGCATGGAAAAGAATTCGCCCTCGAAACCAGGATAGGGATCCATGGTCAGGATGTTGGCGCACTGCTCTGTTGCCTCGCGCCACATTTCGCGTTTTTGTTCCACTGCCACGCCATAGCCACCAAGCTCAAGCGCTGCGGAACTTTCGCCGGTGCCGAACTCGACCCGGCCGTCCGAAACCAGATCCAAAGTCGCGATACGCTCGGCCACCCGGGCGGGGTGATTGTATCCTGGCGGCATCAAGGTAATGCCGTGGCCAAGACGGATATTCTTGGTGCGCTGGGAACAGGCGGCGAGGAACACTTCCGGGGCCGAGGAATGGGAGTATTCCTCCAGGAAATGATGCTCTACCTCCCAGGCATAATCGATGCCCAGACGATCCGCCAATTCCACTTGGTCCAGGGCCTCCCGAAACAGGCGGTGCTCGTCGCCTTCGTTCCAGGGACGTGGGAGTTGATGTTCGTAGAATACGCCGAATTTCATGACAACCACCTTGCTGTGACCATACGTTCGGGGTCTTTAAAGCCTATGGGGGCCCATCGCAAGGCACCAGCTTGTCGCCGGGACAATCGCCGTACGCAGAGGAAATTCCAACCGGCCTACAAAACCTCTTTGAAAATGGCTGGGTCCACATTGCCGCCTGAGAGTACGACCACAGTGACGCCGGATGTATCCATTTTTCCTGCCAGAATGGCCGCCAGCGCGACCGCGCCGCCTGGCTCTACCACGACCTTTAAATGGGCGAAGGCGCTTGCCATGGCGGCCGCCACTTCATCATCACTGACCGTCAGACCATCAGCACAGAGCGCACCGTTGACCTGGAAAGTCAGTTCTCCCGGTTCGGGCGCCAACAACGCATCGCAGAAGCTCTTGGCGTTCTGATCGACGCCCTGCCGCGCGCTGGCGGCAATGGAGCGGGCAGTATCGTCGAAGCCTTCCGGTTCCACCGTGTGAACGGTACATCCGGGGTGGTGATGCTTGATCGCTGTCGCCACGCCGGCCGTTAGACCGCCGCCGCCGCAGGGCACAAGTACCCGCGAAGGCGTCAAATCCTGCTCGGCCAGATCCTCTGCTATCTCCCGGCCCACGGTGCCCTGTCCTGCCATGATCAGTGGGTCGTCATAGGGCCGCACCGTATGCAGTCCCCGTTCCGCCGCCAGGCGGGCCGCTATGTCTTCCCGGCTTTCCGCGCCGTAGCGGTCGTAGGTGACAATTTCGGCCCCCCAGCGGGCCGTACCCTGCAATTTCACCTCTGGCGCATCCTCTGGCATGACGATCAAGGCGGGCGTCTTGCAATAGTGGGCGGCGGCCGCAACACCCTGGGCATGATTCCCCGATGAATAGGCGATCACCCCGGCAGCCCTGGCGGCAGGCTGAAGCCGGCTGATGTGGTTGTAAGCGCCGCGAAACTTGAACGATCCGGTAATCTGCAGCGGCTCCGCTTTCAGCAAGAGGCGCCCGCCCGCAATGTCGTTTAGGGCCGCGCTCTCCAGCAAGGGCGTGCGCACGGCCACGCCCGCAAGTCGCACGGCGGCGCTCTCTACATCCTCATAACAAATGGGCAGCTCAGTGGCCGCCATTGCCGTGGGCATCCAGAAATTCGTCGATTGCGTCGATGCATTCGGGCTCGGACAGATCCGGCGCATGTCCCCGATTGGGGCAGGTAAGCTGGATCAAGTCCGGTTTCTTCTTAGCCATGGCGGCGAAGGTATCCGGGCTCAGAATGTCCGATAATTCGCCTCGTATGGCCAATACCGGTACATGGGCCAGGGAATTGAAATACGGCCAAAAGCCCGCGCCATTACCTTCCTGTTCGACGGCGTTCTGGGCAATCGCGGGGTCATAGTCCTGCACCCAAAGGCCGTCTTGACGTTGGCGCATGCCGCGTTCGGCCTCTTCCCGCCATTGTTCGTCTGTGTAGTCAGGGAAGGCCTGGCCAAACAGGTTGCGCATGTGCTCGCCGGCCTGATCCAGGGTCATCGCCGCCGGTGTCTTGCCCGCATAGGCACTGATCCGCGCCACGCCCGTCGGGTCGATTTCCGGTCCGATGTCGTTCAACACGACCCCAGCCAGCGCCGTCGCGCGCACCGCGCCCAGGGCCATGGCTAGCAGCCCGCCAAGCGACGTGCCGATAACGATAACCCGGTGGCAGCCCGAGACGGTCAGCAAGTGTCCGATGTCGGATAGATAGGTCGGCGGTGTGTAGTTATTTGGATTGGGATCATGGGCGGATTGGCCCCGGCCACGCAGATCGAATGCGACAACCCGGCGTTTTGGGCAAAGATGAAGGGCCAGTTCGTGGAAATCCACGGCATTGCGGGTCAGCCCGGCCAAACAGAGGACAGGCGTGGTATCGGCGAGGCGGTCGCCATAATCACGGTAATAGAGTTCCAGACCGTCCTGGGCCCGGAAACGATGTTCGCTGTATTCCATACAGCTTATTAGTCCACACCGACAAGGCCCGGCAATCCCTCTAGGCTATCGAGCATGACATCCGGGTTGCCCGGCAGGCGTTCCCTGGCCTGGCCGAAGCGGTTCACCCAGACGACGCGGAACCCGAAGTTAGAGGCCGCATGCGCGTCCCAAGCGTTGGATGATTGGAAACATATGGCAGACGGCGCGACGCCAAGCTGATCCACGGCCAACTGATAGACCCCAGGCGCGGTTTTGTAGACTTTGATCTCGTCGGCGGAAATGATGGCATCTAGGTCCTCACGAATGCCGGCGTTATCGACGGCGGCGTTCAGCATGTTGGGCGAACCGTTGGAAAGGATGGCCGTCTTCATGCCACCCTGGCGCAGCCGCCGCAGCACGGAGCCAACTTCCGGGTATGCATCCAACTGCAAATACAGTTCCATCAGCCGTTCGCGCAGTTCCGGGTTGTTCAGATCCAACGCATCCATGGCAAAATCAAGGGCCTCGCCGGTCACCTGCCAGAAGTCGGCATAGTTTTCCATCAGGCTGCGCAGCCAGGTGTATTGCAACTGCCGCCCCCGCCACAGTTCCGCCAGGGGCTGCCATTTGTCGCCCAGTTCCGACGCGCAATGCTGCGCCGCCGCGTTGACGTCGAACAGTGTGCCATAGGCGTCGAAGACGCAGGCGCCGATGCCGTCCAGCCGGGTGGTGTTCATCATTTTGCCCTTCGCAATATTTCCGGGCGCACTATCCCACGCAATACCGACGCCTCCAAGACCGGGGCCGGGCAAATCCGCGTGATTAGGGCATCAGGTGACGTCGATCGGTGCGCCGCGGTTCGCCAACTCTTCTTCTGCGGACAAAATGGGCTCGCCTTCGAGGGACTGGGAGGGGGCGCCATCCACGCCGCAGGGAACGTCGCCGACGAGTGTGACGCGATAAAGCTGGCGGTCGTGATCGGTATCGAAAATATCGTTCGGCGCCAGATGCGCCGTGGCGCGGTTGTCCCACATGGCGATGTCGCCGGCGTTCCATTTGAAACGGACGGTGAATTCCGGGCGCACCAGATGTTCCCACAACATTTCCAGCATGCGCTGGCTTTCCCGCGGGCTGAGGCCGACGATGGACTTCACAAACGAGGGGCTGACGAACAACAGCTTCTCGCCGGTTTCCGGGTGCACTGTGACAAGCGGATGTTCCGTTTTCAGTGTTCGGCGTTGCACGCTGCGGTCATAGGCTTCGACCGCCTTTGCCCCCGTCGGCGGCGTAAAGGCATGGACAGCGCGCAGACCCTCGATCAGGCCCTTGATGGGTTCGGAAAGGGCATCATAGGCGACCGCAAGGTTGGTCCACATGGTGTCACCGCCGAAAGGCGGGATGATCACGCCGCGGAGCACTGATGCCATGGGCGGGTTGACCGCGGCCGTGATATCCGTGTGCCAGCCCGACCAGGGCGTCGTCAGCCGTTCCGCCCGATGGCTATTGGCGGTCCGGTTCTTGGCGACGGAGTAGACCTCTGGGAATCCTTCAACGTGACCAAAGACCGCATGGCCAATGGTCGGCCGGCCGAATTGCTTGGCAAATGCAACCTGGCCGCCATGGTCCAGGTTCTGTCCGCGAAAGAAAATCACCTTCCATTTCAGCAGCGCCTGATGAATGGCCTGGTGTTGATCGGGGCTCAAGGGCTGTCTCAGATCGACGCCCGAAATCTCCGCCCCGATATGCAGGGTCTGGGGCGTGATGGTTATGCCGCCGGCAGTTTCGTCGGCCGGGATGGTCTCCGTCGCGATCGTCATGGTGACGCCTCCTGCGGTTTATCTGGAAGGACTATGCCATGGCATAAACGGCTAGTTTGTTGCCGTCCAGGTCACGGAAATATCCAAAGGTCATGTTGCCGCCGCCGCGTGGGCCCACTTCGCCTTCGTCGCTGCCACCTAGTTCCAGTGCCTTGGCGTGCAGTTTGGCGACGGTTTCAGGGCTGTCGACCATGAGCGCCACCATGGTGCCGTTACCCACCGTCGCCGGCTGTCCATCATAAGGTTCGATGATCCCCATCATGGCGGCGCCCGCCTTGCTCGACCACAGAACAAGGCGGTCGTTGGGTGTGATCTTCTTCAATTCGAGATCGGCGAACAGGGCGTCATAGAATGCCGTGGCCCGCGCGAGGTCGTTGGTGCCCAATGTGGTGTAGCCGATCATGTCATGTGTCCTTACAGGTTACAGGCTCAATGACGTTAACTTTTCACGGAAGGCGGTGCCGGTCAAATCGCGCAGAAACAATCGTGCGACCGGTTCATTGGAACCCAGGTCAACGTTGACTGACGCCATTCCCCAGGGCGAGGCGTTGATTGCAGACCGTGGTGGCGGATTTGAGGCAGAGCAGGACATGGGCGAACGTGGGCAACATGGCCGAGACACCCATGATGGCGCCGAAATATATGTTCCTGATGCTTTCGGCGTCGGTAGGGTCGAGGACCGCAAGAACCAGTATTTCCTGATACTGCTGGTTCTGCAGGGCCAATATATCGCCCGATGCCGCGGTCGTTGCGGATGGGATAAAGACATCGAGAAGCAAACCGGAGGCCCAGAAAACGAACACCACCCAACATGTGGCGCAGACGGCGATCAAGAGATCGATGCTGAGATGCGACAGATATCCGAGGGTGGACAAGGCACTAAGGGCCCGTTTGACAATCACAACCGTGATGAAGAATGACAGGCTGTCGAAGACGGCGCCGAGAAAACCGACCGGGAACAGCAACAGGAAATCGCGCATCCATTGCAGGCTATCGTCGAAGCCGAAGGCGCGGCCCGGGAACGCCGTCGCCATGGCCCAGCAATAGCAGGTGGCATTCAAAACGAAAAAGAACAGGAATAGCTTGGGGAAGAACGCGTCCGTTCGACTGCGGCGGCCTTCATAGAATTGTAGTAGCCGCGCCAGATCGTTGCGCCAGACCTCCATAAGCGCATGGTGATGCCGTGGGTGGAACGCTCCTTCGCTCATCTCTCCATCAGGCCTTTCCTTCGGCTATTGCGTCGGCATTCCGTTGCGCCGCAAATCCTCCAGCAAGGCCAGTTTCGCCTTTCGCGGATCAAGGCGCCAGCGATAGACCTGCAGGTTTTCCATCACCCTTTGGACGTAGTTGCGTGTTTCCGAAATGGGGATGGCTTCCACCCAGTCGATGGGATCAACCACACCCTTTCTGGGATCGCCGTTATGGCGCAACCACCGGCGCACCCGGTTGGGCCCGGCGTTATAGGCCGCCAGGGCCAGGATGTATGAGCCCTGATAGTTCTTGATCAGTTGCCCCAGATAAGCCGCGCCCAGACGCATGTTGTAGCGGCCATCGAACAAGCGGTCCCGGCGATAACGGATACGCAGGCTTTTTGCCACCTTGCGTGCCGTGCGCGGCAGCAATTGCATCAGACCCCGGGCGGAAGCGGAGGAGACGGCGCGCGGGTTGAACTCGCTTTCTTGTCGCGCCACCGCATGAACCAAGGCGACTTCCACGGGTAACTTCGGGCGGGAGGCTAAAACCGGATAGCCGGTCCTGGCCAACAAGGTCCCGTTGCGCAGAGATATTTTCGCCGCCCGTACAGCCAGGGCCGGTTGGCCCAAGTTCTGTCCTAAACGAGCCACCATCAGCCGCTCTTGCGGGGTTTTGGCACCTTCCGCCATATGCAGCAGGAACGGCCGCAAGTGCTTCTCCTGGCGCAGATCACGCAACATCTGGCTCAATCGCACCAATTCCTGCTTCTTGAACTGCACATCGGCGGCGACAGTGGGCACCGGTTCTCTTGGCAGGCGCCAGCGGCCCGCGGGCCCCAGGGCCTGGGTCGCCAGTTGCCCATAGTAGGTCGAGGGGTAACGCGCGGCCGCCTTGTACCACTTGCCGGCATCCTTGCTTTTGCCCAACGCCATGTTGGCGCGGCCGGCCCAATAGGCCGCCCGTGCCAGGCTGACCGGATAGCGGACATTCTTGTGCAACAAGGCGAAATGGCTCAACGCCCGTGGGGCATCGTTCAAATACCTCAATGCAATCCAGCCCGAGAGCCACTCCGCTTGCGCATAGCTAAAGGCCCCGGCATTCTGGCCATGGCCGGCAGCCAGGCGATAGGCCAAGGGCGCCTTGCCTTCCCGCAGGGCCACGCGGGATTGGATGTGGCGTTCCAGCCACCATCTTTCCGGCCGCGGACCCAGCCCTTGCCGCGGCTGCAAAAGGAATTCCCGAGCAGTTTTGTCCAGATTTTTGCGCCGCCGCCAACGCAGCCGTTCATAGGCAAGCCCCGCATCACCCAGCCATTCCCTGGGCACGGCGGCGATCTTGGCGTCGACGCCAGGGCCCTGCACCATCAGGCTTTCCCTTGCCTGGGCCAACTTGCGGTAACCGTCTGGAACCAAACTGTATAGGCGCCGCGCGGAATAGCGATGCCCGTGCCAAAGCAAATGGTCGAGGCGCGCCATGTGATCGGCCTGGGTAAGTGTCTTGCGATGGCGGCGGTAGATCGACTTGGCTTGGCGGCGGGAGAAAGTGTTATTGATCCAGGCGTAACGAAGCCATTGTTCGCCTTCCGCCGTCAAGCCACTGGCGAGCATGGCCTCCGCCAGGCGCATCTGGCCTGTCCCGGACAAGGGCTTGTGCTGGGTGAACCAGCTCAACACCGTCTTGTCATCCATGCGGTTCTTGTCCATGGCCTCTTCCGCCCGGCGTTTGAGCCGCCTTATGGAGGGCCAATGGGAATTATCGGTGATGAATTTGGCGATCTCAGAGAAACTGCCGCGATTGCCGCGTTCGCGGTAATACATCCAGCGCAAAGCCTTGGCAGGTAGCGGTTCTTGAGCCTTGCCTGCCCATTTGTGGGCGGAGGACCAATCCTTTCTCTTCTCGGCCTTGAAGGCTTTTTTGTAGTTGAACTGGTCCTGAGCCGAAAGCCTTTGCTGCGCAATTGCCGCCGCGCTCGCGACCGTCAGCAAAAATCCGGCTAGGAATGGCAACGAGAAGGCAAGAATAGGTTGTGGAGATAAGGAACGGATAGGCCTTCTCGCTGCTTGCCCCCTTGGCGGGGAAAGGGTTAAGTTCGCGGCTCTTTCTTCACAATAACATTTCTTTAGGAGAGAGCCATGTTCAAGGGGTCAATTGTTGCGCTCATCACGCCTTTCCAGAACGGCCAGGTAGATGAAGAGGCGCTGCGCAAACTTGTCGATTGGCATGTGGAGCAGGGCACCCATGGAATTGTTCCCTGCGGCACCACGGGTGAAAGTCCCACGCTCTCCCATGAAGAGCATGGCCGCGTGGTGGAGATTGTGATCGAGCAGGCCGCGGGCCGGCTTCCCATTATCGCCGGTGCCGGTTCGAACAATACGGCGGAGGCGATTTCCTTGACCCAGCACGCCGAAAAGGCGGGCGCGGACGCGGTCCTGCATGTGGCGGGCTATTATAATCGGCCCAATCAAGAAGGTCTGTATCAGCACTTCAAGGCGCTGCATGATGCCTCGAACATCCCGATCATCGTCTACAATATTCCCCCGCGGGCCATTGTCGATATTCTGCCAGACACCATGTCGCGGTTGGCGGAGCTGCCGCGCATCGTCGGGGTCAAGGATGCCACCGGTGATGTGGCCAGGGTGAGCCGGGAGCGGTTGCTCATGGGCGATAGTTTCTGCCATCTCTCGGGTGAGGACGGCACTGCGCTGGCCTACAATTCCCAGGGGGGCGACGGCTGCATCTCGGTCACTGCCAATGTGGCGCCGGCGCTTTGCGCCGAATTCCAGGAGGCCTGCATGGCGGGCAGTTTCGACAAGGCTTTGAAGCTGCATGACCGTCTGATGCCGTTGCATGTATCGCTGTTTCTGGAGCCGAGCCCGGCAGGAACCAAGTATGCCGCATCTCGCCTTGGCCTGTGCGGCGCCGAGGCGCGGTTACCCATCGTGCCGGTGACCGAAGGCACGGCGGACAAGATCGACACGGCCTTGACCCACGCCGGGTTGCTTAATTGAGATCATGACCCGTGCCGTTGCGGAAAATCGAAAGGCCCGCCACAACTACTTCATCGACGATACGTTGGAGGCGGGCCTGGTCCTCACGGGCACGGAAGTGAAATCCCTGCGCGCCGGACAGGCCTCCATCGCGGAGGCCTATGCGACCGAGAAGGATGGGCGTCTGCAACTGGTCAATGCGCACATCCCCGAATACAAGGGCGGTAACCGGTTCAACCACGAGCCACTCAGGGACCGGCCGTTGTTACTGCACAAACGCGAAATCGCCCGTCTGACGAACGCTATCGCCCGGGCCGGCGTTACGGTGGTGCCCCTGAAGCTTTATTTCAACGAACGGGGCATCGCCAAATGCCTCCTTGGCATTGCCAAGGGCAAGAAACAACATGACAAGCGGGCCACGGCGAAGGATCGTGACTGGAAGCGGGATCAAGCCCGCCTGATGCGCGACCGGGGCTAAGTGAGAGCCTAGGCTAGGAGGAAAACCGGATGTTGGAGACTTTGCAACTGGGCAAGAGCGGGCTCAGCGTGTCCCGGCTGTGTCTCGGTACGATGAATTTTGGTGAACCCGGGCGCGGCCACCAGGGGGATTGGACCCTGACACTCGATGAATCCCGGCCTATCTTCAAGGCGGCCATCGACCACGGCCTTTTCTATTTCGATTGTGCAGATATTTACGGCATCGGCGCCTGCGAACGGGTCGTGGGCAAGCTTCTCCGCGAATTGCTGCCGCGGGATGAATATGTCCTGACCACCAAGGTCACGGCGCCCATGGGCAAGAATCCCAATCAGGGCGGTTTGTCGCGCAAACACATCATGGAAGGGATTGATGCCAGCCTAAAGCGGCTTGGAATGGACTATGTGGACCAATACATCATCCATCGCCATCCCCATGCCAGTTTTGGCCTCGCCCGGCCGCCAATCGAGGAAACTTTGGAGGCCCTGCATGACGTGGTAAAGGCGGGCAAGGCCCTCTATATCGGTGCTTCATCCATGTTCGCCTGGCAATTTGCTGAATTACAGATGACGGCGGAACGATATGGCTGGACAAAGTTCGTCTCGATGCAGAACCACTACAATCTGATCTACCGCGAAGAGGAGCGGGAGATGAACCCCTACTGCGCTGCCACAGGCGTTGCGTTGACACCGTGGTCGCCCCTGGCCCGTGGCATCCTGACCGGATCCTACAAAGGCAGCTTGGACGGCGGCAGCACAACGCGCAGCCAGGGCGCCGATCGGGAACGCACAGAAGGCCTCTACCGGGGCGAAAGGGATTTTCAGATCGCCGATCGTGTCGTCGAAGTGGCGGAAAAACTGGGCCACACCCCGGCCCAGATCGCCGTCGCCTGGGTGTTGAGCAAACCGGAAGTGACGGCGCCGGTAGTGGGCGTTTCCAAGGTCTCGCAGATTGAACAATTGGTGGCGGCCACCAAGATCACCTTGGACGAAGAAGATATCGCCTACTTGGAAGAACTGTACCAGCCGCTCGACAACTTGCTCAGTATTGGCACGTCATAGCCAGATCCCGCGCCGAGTTTCGATCAACGGCAGACTGATTCCTGCCTACGCCGCGTCTTCCGCTATGGGGGCAAAGTCTCCTGATTCCGGGTCCATGGTCCACAACACGCCTTCCGAAATATCGAACCAGGCGCCGTGTAGAGCCAGGCGTTGGCGGTTTTCCAGAATGGATACGCAGGGAAAGGTGCGTAGGTTGTTGATGGAGTAGCGGATGGAGATATGTTCCAGGGCGGTCTGTTGCTCGCCCTTCGTCATCCATTCGTTGGCGGCGACCGTTTTTGCGGGTGGAGACAGCAGTTCCATCCATTTGCCGATGAAGTCCCCAGGCGAAAGCGGTTCGGCAGAAGGGTTCAACGCTGCCGCGATACCTCCGCAGCGGCCGTGGCCCAGGACCACGATATTCTTGACCTTCAGGCTTTGCACAGCGAATTCCAGGGCCGCGGATGTGGAATGATAGTGGCCGTCGGGTTCGTAAGGGGGAACAAGGTTGGCGACATTGCGGACCACGAAAATCTCGCCGGGCTGTGAATTGAAAATGGTTTCCGGCGCGACGCGGCTGTCGCAACAGGCAATGATCATGGTTTCGGGCGATTGGCCCTGTTCTGCCAAACGGCGGTAGCGTTCATTCACTTCCGCGAATTTCTTTGTTCGGAATTCCCGATGGCCATCGATCAAGTCAGTGGGAAAATTGTTCATGAGTCGGTTTCTATCAGTTCTTTGCGAATGGCGACAAACACATCGTTGAACATTTCAGGCGTCAGGCGGCCCGTGTTGGTGTTGTAGCGGGAGCAGTGATAGCTGTCATATAGGATTTGGCCGTTGTCCAGTGCGTGTCGGGCGCCATGTCCGAAGGGATAGGCGGCGCGGCGCATCTCCCATGTGGTCAAAAGGCTGTCGTGGGCGATGCGGCCCAGTGCCAGGACCACTCGTGGTGCGGCGGCACTAGACAGCTCAGCTGCGAGAAATTGGCGACAATTCTTGATTTCAGCCCCGATGGGCTTGTTCTGCGGCGGCACACAGCGCACCGCATTGGTGATCCGGCAGTCCAGCAGTTGCAAACCGTCGTCGGGCCGGCGGTCGTAGGTGCCCGAGGAAAAGCCGTTCTTGTGCAATGTTTCATACAGCAGATCGCCAGCGAAATCGCCGGTGAAAGGTCTGGCCGTTCTATTCGCCCCCGTTACCCCGGGCGCCAAGCCAACAATCAGGAGCCGGGCGTCGGCGGGGCCGAAGGAAGCAACGGCGCCGTTGTACCAACTAGGCTCTTTTACTTTGTTTTCATCCCGATAGGCGACGAGACGGGGGCAAAGATCGCAATCACGGGGCGGATCGCTGGCGGGCGCGGGCGCTGATGCCATCAGGCCAACTGGCTCTCGCCATTGTCGTAGTCCTCGTAATTGTCCTCGTCTTCGTATTCGTCATAGGCATCGTCGGGAAAATGTCGTTCTTCGGTATCGGACGGGGCATTATGTGCGTCGTCGGCGCCTTTGTCGGGTTCCTGTTGCAGGCGGCGGTTCCCGGTACGCGAAATCTCGGGAATGAGCTTCTCCAATTCCAGGAATTCGTCCGCCTGGCGGCGTAGTTCATCCGCCGCCATCGGCGGGCTCGATCGCACCGTGGACACCACTGTAACCCGCTTGCCTTTACGCTGTACCGCTTCGACAAGGCGGCGGAAATCGCCGTCGCCCGAAAAGACATAAAGATGATCAAGGGTATCGGCCATCTCAAGCATATCGACGGCCAGTTCGATATCCATGTTGCCCTTGATCTTGCGCCGGCCGGTGGCGTCCGTGAACTCCTTGGTGGGTTTAGTCACCATGGTATAGCCGTTGTAGTCGAGCCAATCGACCAGGGGACGAATCGGGGAATATTCCTGATCCTCGATCAGGGCGGTGTAGTAGAGCGCCCGAACGAGATAACCCCGTTTCTTAAAAAAATCTAATAACTTTTTGTAATCAATATCAAATCCAAGCGCTCTGGCGGCCGCATAAAGGTTGGATCCGTCGATGAATAACGCGATGCGTTCATGAGGGTATTCCATAAATGACTCCTGCCTAGAATGGCTTTGAATGTAAGTTCGTGAATATGATCACTTCGAATTTATGCTGTCTTTCTACACCGAAAACCGTCGGGGGGCCATCAATGATCCAGATTTCATGCCGGCCTGCTGACCATGGGGGCTGGTGATCATGATCCTGGTCGCGTTGGGCAGCAACTTGAACTCGCCTGAATTCGGGCCCCCCGTCCAGGTCCTGGAAGCAGCGATGCGGTTCATGTCGCAGTCGGGTTTGCGTGTCGACGAGCGCTCCCCCTGGTATCGTACCGCCCCTGTTCCGATCTCGGATCAACCCTGGTTCGTCAATGGCGTGGTGCAAATCGAGTCGGCACTGGCGCCGCAGGCGCTGTTGGCGATGTTACACCGGATCGAGGCACGCATGGGCCGCCGCCGTCTGGTTCGATGGGAAGCGAGAATCGTGGATCTTGATCTTCTGGCCTATGACGACAGGATCATCGCCGAAAATGATAGCGGCAGTCTGGTTTTGCCCCATCCACGTATGACGGATCGGGCCTTTGTCATGGCACCTTTGGCGGATCTGGCACCCGACTGGCGGCACCCTGTGAGCGGACGCTCAGCCAGGGAAATCCTGGCCGAACTGAAGCTGGAGGAGGAAATCGAACGCTTGGCTGAGTAATTTGCCATAAGCCATTTGCACAAATGGCGAAATTGCATTACATGGAGCTTGAAATACCTAGTCCGGCGAATTATTTATGGCGGCCCGACGGCATTATCCGTCTGGCGCAGTGGAGAATTATAGAACATGGCCCGTGTTACCGTTGAAGATTGCATTGACAAGGTACAGAACCGCTTTGACCTGGTTCTGATCGCGGCCTCGCGGGCGCGGCAGATTTCTGCTGGTGCGGAAATAACAGTGCCCGAGGATCGGGACAAGAACTCAGTCATTGCGCTGCGTGAAATCGCGGAAGAGACCATCGCTGCCGAGACCCTGCGGGACAACGTCATTCAATCCATGCAACGCCATGTGGAAGTGGACGAACCGGAAGAGGACGATATGGAGGCGCAGATGCTGAGCCATCAGTTCGCCGACAATATCGACGAATCCGAAGTTCTTGTCGCCGATCCAAGCCCCGGCGATGCCGCCGCGCCGGGAATGTCCTACGATGACGGGGATGCGGCTTAACGCCAAGACACAGCCGAAATACGCCGCGCAGCGGTGGGGCGCAAGACGGGCGCTGGCCAGTGCGGCGCCGGGGCTGCTTGATTTAGATTGCCATTGGGTGCTGCCATGATCAGGCAATTCGAACTGGTCGAACGGGTAGCAGACTACGACAGCCATGTGGACGAGGATCTGCTGAACCGGGCCTATGTCTTCTCGATGAAGGCCCACGGCAGCCAATTGCGCGCTTCGGGCGATGCCTATTTCTCTCACCCGGTGGAAGTCGCGGCGATCCTGGCCGATTACAAGCTTGATTGCGCTACCATCGCGACGGCGCTGTTACATGACACCGTCGAGGACACGGTCGCCACCATCGAACAGATCAACGACCTGTTCGGTACCGATGTTGGCCGGCTAGTGGACGGGGTCACCAAACTGGGCAAGTTGGAATTGCACCCCGAGGCCAATCACCAGGCGGAGAACTTCCGCAAGCTGGTCTTGGCCATGTCCAACGACATTCGCGTCCTGTTGGTCAAGCTGGCCGACCGCCTGCATAACATGCAGACACTGGGTTACCTAAAATCCAACGAAAAACGCCTGCGTATCGCGACGGAAACTATGGAGATCTATGCCCCGCTGGCGGAACGCCTCGGGATGCAGCGTCTGAAGCAGGAACTGGAGGATCTGGCCTTTGCCGAGATCAACCCCGATGCCCGCAAATCGGTTCAGCGGCGTCTTGAATTCCTGCATAAGGATGGTGACGATCTGCAGGAACTGATCAGCGCCGAATTGGAGCAGACTTGCGAGGCGGCTGGCATCCCGGTGGAAGTGACCAGCCGTATCAAGACGCCCTATTCCATCTGGCACAAGATGCAGCGCAATCACGTCGCCTTCGAGCAATTGTCGGACACTATGGCTTTCCGGCTGATCGTCGATACGGTGCCCGATTGCTATCAGGTCCTTGGCGTGGTTCACGGCCGCTACAAGATGGTGCCTGGCCGCTTCAAAGACTACATCTCCACCCCAAAATCGAACAACTATCAGTCCCTGCATACCACGGTGATCGGGCCGGAAAACCGGCGCATCGAAATTCAAATCCGCACCTCCATGATGCACCGCGTGGCGGAATTGGGTGTGGCGGCGCACTGGCAGTACAAGCAGGACATCGGTCCAGGTGATGGCAGCCAGTATCGCTGGTTGCAGGGTCTGCTGGAAATCCTTGAAAGCGCCCAAAGTCCGGAGGAATTCCTCGAACACACCAAGCTGGAGATGTATCCCGACCAGGTGTTCTGCTTCACGCCCCGGGGCGGTGTCATCGCCTTGCCCCGCGGCGCCTCCAGCGTCGATTTCGCCTACGCGCTGCATACGGACGTGGGCCACAGTTGCGTCGGCAGCAAGGTCAATGGCCGCGTCACGCCCCTGCGGACGGAACTGCGCAACGGCGATCAAGTCGAAATACTGCGTTCAAGCCAAACCGCCCCGGATCCCACCTGGGAGAGTTTCGTCGTCACCGGCAAGGCGCGGGCGGCGATCCGGCGCTTCGTACGGGCCGAACAGCGCGAGGAATACCGCAAACTGGGCCTTGCGATCGCGGAGAAGGCATTTCGGGAATCCGGGCACGAGTTCAACGACAAGGCGGTGGAAAACGTCCTGAAAATCTTCGATGCGGACAGCCCCGACGATATCTATGTGCAGTTGGGGCAGGGGCATCTGACGTCGCGGCAGTTGCTGGCCAAGGTCTTTCCAGGCGAGAGGCGCTGGCGGGCATCGAATGCTTTTGGTGCCATCAACCGCATGCTGCCGGCGCGGCTGCGCAGGGGTGGTGCCAGCGACGCCGATGATGATCGCCGCGAACAAGACGCTATACCCATTTACGGTCTGACCCCGGGCTTGGCGGTGCATTACGCCGAATGCTGCCATCCCCTGCCGGGCGATCGTATTGTCGGTATTGTCAATCCAGGCAAGGGTATCGACATTCATGCCATCGACTGCGCCCAACTAGCAGATTTGCCGGATGAGCGGGACAACTGGATCGATGTGCGGTGGGATTTGGACCCCGAAGACCCCGGCGTCTATGTGGGTCAGATTGATACCGTGGTTTCTAATCAGCCGGGCAGCCTGTCGAGCCTGTCCAGTGTGATTGCCAAGAATATGGGCAATATCTCGAACCTGCGGGTGACTGATCGGAGCGCCGATTTCTTCCGCATTCAGGTTGACATTGAAGTGGCGGACGTGAAGCACCTGACCAACATCATCGCGGCCCTCAGGGCCACACCGGACATCAGTTCAGCGGAGCGTATACGGGGATGAACGATCAAGAGGCACTGCAACATTTTCGCGAAGCCGGGGCCCTGCTGGAAGGGCATTTCATCCTGACCTCGGGCCTTCGCAGCCCGACCTACCTGCAATGCGCCAAGGTATTGATGCATCCCGATCGAGCCGCGGCGTTGTGCAGTGAATTGGCGCGGCGCATCAAGGCGGAATTGGGAGATGACGCCATCGACTTGGTGGTCTCGCCCGCCATGGGTGGTGTCGTGGTCGGTTACGAGATGGGCCGGCAATTGGGCTGCCCCGCCATATTCACCGAGCGGGTGGATGGTGCGTTTCAGTTGCGCCGGGGCTTTGAAATACCCCAAGGCGCCCGCATCCTGATGGCGGAGGATATCGTCACGACCGGTCTGTCCAGCCGGGAATGCATCGCCTGTATCGGGGAACTGGGCGGCGAAGTGGTCGCGGCCTCCTGCCTGATTGATCGCTCGGACGGAAAGGTTGACGTTGGCGTACCTCTTTTCGCCCTGGTGGGTTTGGAAGTACCTGCCTATGAAGCTGATGCATTGCCGCCTGAATTGGCTGCGATCCCAGCCGTGAAACCAGGCAGCCGTGGTTTGATTTAGAGGCGCGAATCGTGCCAGATTGGCACAACAAATGCTTTCAGAGGATCTGTCAGGGAGAGTGACATGAGCCCGAAACTGCGTCTTGGCGTCAATATCGACCATGTGGCGACGATCCGAAATGCGCGCGGCATTGCCCATCCTGATCCGATCCGCGCCGCCCGTATGGCGGCGGAGGCGGGCGCCGACGGCATCACCGCCCATCTGCGCGAGGACCGCCGGCATATATCCGACGAAGACATCGAACGCCTGAGCCAGCAGATCGAACTACCGCTGAATTTGGAGATGGCGGCGACCGAGGAAATGCTAGCCATCGCGCTACGCCACAAACCCCACGCCGCCTGCATCGTGCCGGAAAAGCGGGAGGAATTGACCACCGAGGGCGGACTGGACGCTCATGGCGGCGAGAACCATCTGCGCCGCTATGTGGACGAAATGACCAAGGCCGGCATCCGCGTGTCTCTGTTCATCGATCCGGAGGAAAGCCAGCTGCGTTCCGCCAAGCGCCTTGGCGCGCCCGTGGTGGAATTACATACGGGCTGTTACGCCGAAGCCGGGCCGGAGACTTGGGAAAAGGAGCTGGAACGTCTGGTCAGGGGCGCGGCCCTGGCCGAGGATCTGGGCCTTGAATGCCACGCGGGCCACGGTTTGAGCTATGACAATGTCGGCCCGGTTGCCGCCATTCCCAATCTGGTGGAACTGAATATCGGCCATTTCCTGATTGGCGAGGCCATTTTCGGCGGCCTGGATTCTTCGATCAAACGCATGCGCGCCCTGATGGACCAGGCCCGGGCCGAGGCCATGGGCAACCGCACTGCATGATCATTGGCATTGGCAACGATCTGATCGACATTCGTCGGATCGAACGGACTTTGGACCGCTTCGGCGACCGTTTCATTCAGAGAATCTTCACACCCCTGGAGCAGCAAAAAGCGGAGCGCCGCCGCAATCGCGCCGAGACCTATGCCAAACGCTTCGCCGCCAAAGAAGCCTGCTCCAAGGCTCTGGGCACGGGATTTCGCCGTGGCGTATTCTGGCGCGATCTTGGCGTGGTCAACCTGCCTGGCGGCAAGCCCTCGATGCAATTGACGGGGGGTGCGTTGAAACGCTTGCAAGAACTGACGCCAGCGGGCATGAAGGCGCAAATCGATTTGACCCTGACGGACGAACCGCCCCTGGGTCAGGCCATCGTCATCATCTCGGCCGTTCCCGACAATGGCAATGACTTGGCATGACCGACGTCGTTTGACCGCCACAGAAAACAGCTTGCCGTCGCCGGCGGCCAACCCGATATGGCAGACATGAATTCAGAACAAGCATCCGAAGGCAAGGCGGAACGCCAGGACGGCTGGCGCGAGACCATCAAGACGGTCATATACGCCGTGCTGATCGCCCTGGTGATCCGGACCGTCGCTTACGAACCGTTCAATATTCCCTCCGGCTCAATGCTGCCGACGCTGCTGATCGGCGATTATGTCTTTGTCGCCAAATTCCCATATGGCTACAGCCGTCATTCCATGCCACTGAGCCCGCCGCTGTTTAGCGGCCGCATCAATGAATCGCCCGTAGAGCGTGGTGACATCGCCGTTTTCAAGCTGCCGACAGACAATTCCACTGATTACATCAAACGCATCATCGGTTTGCCGGGCGACAAGATCCAGCTCAAAGACGGGGTCCTGCACATCAACGGCAAGGCGGTGAAGCGGGAACGGGTCGAGGATTTTGTGCAACAGCATAGCGGTGTCCGCTATGGCCGGGTGCGCCAGTATCGCGAAACCCTGCCCAACGGGCGTAGCTATCTGACCCTGGACCTCCAACCCCGCAGCATGGCGGACAATACGCATGTCTATGAGGTGCCCGAAGGCCATTATTTTGCCATGGGCGACAATCGGGACGATTCAACCGATAGCAGATTTCTTGAGCATGTGGGATTTGTCCCGGCAGAGAATCTGGTGGGCCGGGCCGACATGATTTTCTTCTCGGTCAATGATCAGGCGCGGATTTGGGAGATTTGGCGCTGGCCCATCGCCATACGCTTCAGCCGCTTTTTCGATGGATTTGGTTGAGCCGTGAACAACCCGAACCTGGCAGATCTCTATCCCCTGCTGGGCCATGAATTCGCCCATCCGGCGCTGCTGGAAGAGGCTCTGAGCCACCCGTCTCTCGACCGGCGCCGCGAGGGCGGCCTGGATTATCAACGATTGGAATTTCTCGGCGATCGGGTCCTGGGTCTGATCATTTCCTCCGCCCTATACAAAGAGGACGCGGCAGCGGACGAAGGCGCGCTGGCCGTGCGTTTCAATACCCTTGTGCGCCGCGAGACGGTCGCCAAGGCGGCATTGCTTGTGGACTTGGGGCCCCATATCCGGTTGGGCAAAAGCGAGGACCGCCAGGGCGGACGGGAAAAGCCGGCAATCCTTGCGGATGTTTGCGAGGCGGTAATCGGTGCCTTGTTTTTGGATGGCGGCTTGCAGGCAGCGGAAAATTTCGTGCTGCGCTATTGGGCCGACTTTATGGCCAACAGCGGGGAGGCGACCAAGGACCCAAAAACCCAGTTACAGGAATTATTGCAGGGCAACAGCGGCAAGCCGCCCCGATACAAGGTAATCAACCAGGAAGGTCCCGATCACGCCCCAATCTTTACCGTTGAGGTCCGCGCCGAAGGCGTCACGCCTGCGGAAGGCCAGGGCGGCTCCCGCCAGGATGCGGAGAAGGCGGCGGCCCGGGCCATGCTGAGCCAGATGGGAGCGCTCACATGAGGGTTTATCCGTGACGGACGGTGCGGCGGATAACAAGGAGCGTTGTGGCTTCGTTGCCCTGCTAGGGGCCCCTAATGCCGGAAAATCAACTCTGACCAACGCCCTGGTCGGCAGCAAGGTGTCCATCGTCACGCCCAAGGTGCAGACGACCAGAGCCCGCATCACCGCCATTGCCGTGCACGGCCAATCCCAGATTGTCTTTGTCGATACTCCGGGCATCTTCACCAAGACGGCCAGGCGGTTGGAGAAAGCCATGGTGGCGGCGGCGTGGAGTGGTGCCGAGGATGCGGACATCCGTGTCTTGCTGGTTGATGCGGAACGGGGCCTCGACCGCAATACCCAAGCCATCATCGACGGCTTAAAGAAGGCGCAAATGCAGGCTGTATTGGTCCTGAACAAGATCGACCTGGTGCGCCGCGAAAGCCTGCTGGCATTAGCCGATACCTTGGACAAGGAGGGCATCTTCACCGAGGTTTTCATGCTTTCCGCCCTGAATGGCGATGGTGTTGGCGATCTTTTGGCTACCCTCGCTGGCCTTATACCGGAAGGCCCTTGGCACTATCCCGAGGACCAGTTGGCGGACATCCCCCAGCGCCTCCTGGCCGCGGAAATCACGCGGGAGAAACTGTTTCTGCGGCTGCATCAGGAACTGCCCTATTCCGCGACCGTAGAGACGGAGTCCTGGAAACCGGCGAAGGGCGGTGCCTTGCGTATTGAACAGGTGGTCTATGTGCGCCGGGGCACGCAAAAAGCCATCGTGTTGGGAAAGCGGGGCCAGCAGATAAAACAGATCGGTGCCGAAGCGCGGGCGGAAATGATGGAAGTGTTCGGCTGCCCCGTGCATCTATTCCTATTCGTCAAGGTACGGGACAATTGGCAGGACGACCCCGAACGCTACCGCGAGATGGGGCTGGATTTCCACCGCTAGCGTATGGCGCGTTCAATTGAACGCGCGTCCATGCGCCAAAGCCGTTAAGATAGAGCAACTTATCCACGGTCAATTGAATTCAATTGACTGCTGGTTGCTCTAGGGAGAGGACGGATGAAACGGGAAGGCTCCCAAGGTTTGATGGCGTTTTGGGCCGATATCGATGCGGACTACACCCTGCGTTTTCAGGAATGGCACAACTGCGAACACATCCCCGAACGCATCTCGATCCCCGGCTTCAATGTGGGCCGGCGCTATCGCGGTGTTGATGAGGGCCCCAACTTCCTGATGTTCTATGAGACCGATACGGCGGCGGTATTCGCCTCCGAGCCCTATCTCGAGCGCCTGAACGACCCCACGCCCTGGACCCGGGAAAGCCTGCCCCATTTCCAAAATCCCAGCCGCAATATTTATTCCCTACGGGCATCCGTCGGCCACGTTGCTCCACTCGAAGCTGCCTATATCCATACCCTGCGCTTTAACCTGGATGGGGAACCGGATGATTGGCGCGAATGGTTGAGCATGGACGACATCTACCGGGCCCGCCTCTACGCCGTGGATGAGGAAATCTCAAACATCATGACCTCGGAACGGCAGATCTATGGCGGCGGGCCGGGCCAGCAGAAGTATTTGGCGATGATCGAGAGCGCATTGCCGCTGGGCGATATCGTCCCGCCCGACGGCGCCAAGAATCTCTT
The DNA here is from genome assembly GCA_964344935.1 of uncultured Rhodospirillaceae bacterium. Taxonomy (GTDB): domain Bacteria; phylum Pseudomonadota; class Alphaproteobacteria. Next base: position 26,980 of record CAYFPL010000001.1, on the reverse strand, counting down.
CAGCGACCACTTCTGGTTGGAGATTGCCCTCTATCCCGCCGCCTGATCACCTTCCAGCCAGGCATTGAAGCGGGCCGGCCGTTTTTCGTTGAACGCGGCGACGCCGTCTTGGGCATCGGGGTGGTGGTCCACCACCGCCGTCCTGGCGGCAATCTCGTCGCAGGCCTGTTCGAAGGTCAATTCGGCCGCGTTGTAGATGGAACGCTTCAGTAGGCGCATGGCAACCTGCGGTCCCGCGGCCAGCTCTTGCGCCAGATTGTCGACGACTTGAACCAGTTCATCGCCGGGGACCACTTCGTGCACCAAACCCAAATCCAGGGCCTCGCGGGCGGAAACGATGCGCTTGCGCATCAGGAAATCAAGAGTCTTGGCCAATCCCATATGCTGCACAAGAAGATGCTGCCCGCCTTCGTCCGGCAGTAGGGCGAAACGAAGCGTGGCGCTGCCCAAACGTGCCTCTTCCGCCGCGATGCGGAAATCACAAGCCAGGGCCAAACTAAAGCCGGTCTGGATGGCGACGCCGTTGATGGCAGCGATGGTCAATTTGTCGATGGTGCGGATGGTCCGGTTCAATTCCTGGCTGATCATGCGCAGACCGTCATAGGTACCGATGGCGCTGTCGTGACCGGGCGGGATGGGCGGCACTAGGCCCGGCTCCGCCTGCAGGCCCTGGGCATAGGCTTTCAGGTCATCGCCGGCGCAAAAGGCCCGGCCCGTACCTGTGAAAATGATCACGCGGACGCCGTTGTCCATTTGCGCCTGGTTCAAGGTTTCGATCAGATCCCGCTTGATGCCGGATGTCATGCCGTTCAGGCGTTCCGGCGTATTGAACGTGATCCAGGCGATGCCAGGTTCTTCCAGCCTCACTTCAAAACCTCGAAAGCACCCCGTATCCATGACGTCCTCCTTCCTTCATTGCCGTTTGCCGCCCAGTTTAGCTTCATCCTCCCACCAGGTCTCCAGGCGGTAGCCATAGAGGGGGATGTTGTCAGGACGGCCGAACTTGTCCCATAGCGCGACCCGGTCGGCCTTTTGGTGGAACAGCGGGATCACGTAGTGGCCCCATTGCAATACCCTGTCCATGGCGCGGACGGCCGTCACGAGGCTGGCCCTATCCGGGGCATCTGAGATTTTCTCCACCAGATCGTCGATGGCCGGGACCTGAATGCCGGGATAATTGCGGCTGCCGAGCTTTCGGGCGGCATCGGACCCCCAGTAAAAAGCCTGTTCGTTGCCGGGAGAAAGCGAGGGCTGCCAAAGATAGAAGATGGCGTCGAAATCATAGGTGTTGGCGCGTTCCTGGTATTGCGCTGAATCGACTGTGCGCACCGCCATGTCGATGCCCAGTTTCTCTAGGTTTCTGGCCAGATGCAGTGCCAGCTTTTCGTTGCTGCGCCGGACCAACATGATCTCGAAGGAAAACGGCTCGCCGCTCTCATTACGCAGCTTCAGATCCCTGATCCTCCAGCCGGCCTGGGCCAAAAGGGCGCGGGCAGCGCGCAAGTTCCGGCGCAGCCGGCCGCTGCCGTCGCCGGACGGTGGGGCATAGGCTTCTCTGAATACCTCGGCTGGCAACTCTCTACGATAGGGCTCCAGTAGATCCAATTCGGATTTCGAAGGCGGTTCCGTGGCGGCCAATTCGGAGTTCTCGAAATAACTGCGGGTACGCGTGTAGGCACCGTGAAAAAAGTTCCGGTTCAGCCATTGGAAATCCATGGCGTGGGTCAGTGCCGCCCGAACGCGCCGGTCACGGAATTGAGGGCGCCGGGTGTTCAAAACGATGGCATTCATGCCTGCGGGGCGGCCATGGCTAAACTCAAGCATCTTGATGCGCCCTTCGCGGCGGGCGGGAATGTCATAGGCCTTGGCCCAAAGACGCGGGTCAATTTCTGGCCGCACATCCAGCTTGCCGGCCTTGAAGGCCTCGAGATAGGCGTTGTCGTCTCGGAAATATTCGTATTTGACGATGTCGAAATTATGCAGGCCCTTTTGCGCTGGCAAATCGCGGGCCCAATAATCTTGCAGGCGGCGGTATTGGATCGAGCGGCCGGGATCCACCTTGTCCACCACGTAGGGGCCGCTGGCCAAAAGCGGTTCGAGGGAGACGCGGTCGAACTTGCGACCCGCGAAGGAAGCTTTTGAGAGGACGGGCATGAGCCCCATGATCAACGGCAATTCGCGGTTGCGGTCCTGGCCGAAGTGGAAAGTAACGCTTCGCCGGCCCCGACGTTCCACTTTGGCAACCTGTTTATAGTAATAGCGATGGTTGGGCCGACCCCGATCGCGCAGGATGGCGTGGGAAAATATCACGTCGTCGATGGTGATCTCGCTGCCGTCATGGAAGCGGGCGCCTGGGCGCAGACGGAAGGTTACGGCGGACCGGTCGGGGGGTGTCGCTACATCCTCGGCAATCAGGGCGTAAAGGGTGAAAGGTTCGTCATAGCTTCGGGCCAACAGGCTCTGGTGGGTCAAGTGCCGTCCGGCGGCCCGGGTGCCGCGCACAATGAAGTGTTGCAGGGTATCGAAGCCGCCCACCCGCCCCAATACCAAGCGTCCCCCCTTTGGTGCGTTCGGATTGACGTAGCCGAAGTTCTTGAAACCGGTTGGGTGTTTCGGCGCCCCGTGCATGGCAATGGCGGATGCCGCGCTTGCAGGTATCGCGGCGAGAAGGACAAAAGCCATAGCGAAAATCACTGGTATGAACTTCATCGGGACTCCCGGATCGACATCCAGGCCGCGGCGGCCACCACGGGCAGGATGATAAGGCCAGCCACCAACATGGGCCAGTTCGGTCCCAACTGAGTGAAAATTAGGCCGCCGACGGGCGGAGCCGCGATGCGGCCCATGGAGGCGACGCTGTTCGCGGTGCCCATGACGGTGCCCTGATGGGCGTCCGCGGCGCGGCCGGATATGAGCGCAGTCAATGTGGGATGGCAGAAGGAAGTACCCATACAAAGCAGGATCGTATTGATGGCGAAGGCGGCCATGTTGTCCACGATCACCACCGCCAACAGCCCCAGACAAAGGGATACCGCACCGATGAAGAGAACCTTCGGCGCCCCTATCGCCCTGGTCATCGGGCCGACAAGCACGCCTTGCAGAAGGGCCACAAGGACGCCGATATAGGTATAGGCGAAGCTGACCTCCCGCGCGCCCCAGTCCAGACGCGCCTGGCACCACAGGGGAAAGAGCGCCATCAGCGTGGTGAAGGACAGGGTGACGAGGAGGTTGAGCCCAATGATGCCCGGAATGCCGCGGCCCATGACCGCCCGTGCCAGTTGCCCGAAGTCGGCCCGTGTCCCGGAACGGGGCGCGCGGCGCACAGGCTCCCGCAGCCAGAAGAAGCCCAATGGTACGGCGGCGATGGAAATGGCGGCGGCGACGAGGCAGGGCCGGGCGAAGTCGGCCGGGCCAGGGTCCGCGCCGATCAACAGCGCACCCAGGGCGGGGCCGACGACGAAGCCGAGTCCAAAGGCGGCGCCGAGGCGGCCCATGGCACCAGCGCGCTCTTGTGGGGTTGAGATATCCGCAAGATAAGCCTGGGCCACGGCGATATTGCCCGCCATGGCGCCGCTAAAGGCGCGGGCGAGGAACAGCCCAAGCAGACTGTCGGCAAAACCGAACCAGACATAAGCCGCGGCACCGCCGGCAAGGGTCAAAAGAAGAATGATTTTCCTTCCGTAGCGGTCGCTCAGGCGACCCCAGAACACGGAGGAGAGGATTTGCGCACCGGAATGGGTGGAGACCAGCAAGGTGATCTCCAACGGCGTGGCGTCAAAGGCCTGTGCATAGAATGGCAGGATTGGCAAAATGATGCCGAAGCCAACCAGGTCGACGAAAATGGTCAGAAGCAGGACGAACATGGCGTCGCGCTTATGTGGTGACGTTCGTCAGCTATTGCCCCGCGCGGCTACGGGCCAAACGTCAACCAAAGTATCGCCTCTTACGATGTGATAGGCGTCGTACAGATTGACGTTGGGATCACAATGGGGCACGAGACACTCCACCTTGGCGCCCAGGGCCAGGCTGTCCCCCTGATCGGCGAAGTCGATCGCGCCATGTTCATCACCCATGTAGCGATAGGTGGCGCCGTCCGGCGCGCCCTGGGTGATCATTGGTGGTGGGCCGTCGGTTGCGAATGACTTCAGGCCGGCGTCCGTTACCGCGTAACCAGGGTGATTGATATTGACCACGCTTGTTTGCACAAATAGCGACGGCTCGTACGGGCGGTCGTCCGCCGCCGTCTGCTGCACTGTGACGTATTGCACATCCATGAACAGGTATGAGCCGACCTGGAATTCCCCGATGGTGCCGTATTCCGCATCCAGGCGGTGGGTGCCTGTGCCGCCCCCGGAAATCACCTCTGGTGGCAGGTTGGCTTTGACCAGCGCATCGACAATGCCCTGCAAATCGCTGCTCGGGGCCTGTAGATCCTGCCGCCTCTGGCCGTGATCGTCGACATGTTGGAGATGCCCCATATAACCCTGCACGCCGCCATAGGTGAGATTGGTATGCGCTGTGATCTGACCCGCCAGTTCGATCGCCACCTCTGCCGACGGCGTACCGGTCCGCCCCAGACCCACGTCCAGATCGACGAACACGGGCAGGATGACGCCCGCCGCCTCCGCAGCCCCGCCATAGGCATCTACCAGGTCCCTATGGTCAGCAACCACGGCGACGTCACCGCCCGCCTTAAGCATATCCACAACCAAGGCCGCCTTGTCCGGCGCCAACGGCGTGGTGATCAACAGCCCCTTGATACCCGCTGCCGCCATCACCTGGGCTTCCCGCAAAGAGGCACAGCAAAGGCCAACCGCGCCGGCCTCCGCCTGCAATCGGGCGATATCCGGCGATTTGTGGGACTTGCCGTGGGGGCGGAGGGTGTGCCCGCCTGCTTCGGCCCACGCCGCCATGGCCGCAATATTTCTCTCCAGGGCATCGAGATCGAGGACCAGGGCGGGGGTCAGCAGTTGCCACCGCGAATTTGGTTTTCCAATCAGTGCGGTATTGGGGGCAGGGGGCAAAGTCATCTCCCGATAAATCTGTTGTGACGAGCATGTAGGCCGACAGATACCATAGTCCATCCGCCTCTGGCATACCAACGAACGACCTGTTAGCAATCGCCCTCAGACTGTTTGCGCAAGGAGTGGCCCGCAATGAAAATTACGGCGATCGAAACAATCCGCCTGGATGAATTCCCAAACATTTTGTGGGTGCATGTACATACCGACGAAGGGATCACGGGGCTGGGGGAAATCTTCTATGGGGTACCTGCGGCGGAGGCACACATACATGGCGCCGCGGCCGAGGTGCTGATGGGGCAGGATCCGTTGCGCATCGATTATCATTCCAAGGCCCTGACCGGATATGTGGGATTTTCGGGCTCAGGCGCCGAGGTGCGGGGCAATTCCGGCGTCGATATTGCTCTTTGGGACATTTGGGGCCAGGCCACCAACCAGCCCATCTATCAGTTGCTGGGTGGGGCCAGCCGGGATGCCATCCGGGTCTACAATACCTGCGCCGGCTACCAATATGTCCGCGATCAAGTTCGCCAGAGCACCGACAGCTTTAACCTCCCCGGCGATGAACCGGAGGGGCCCTACGAGGACCTGCAGGGCTTCCTGCACAATGCGGACGAAGTCGCGCTGAGCCTTCTGGAAATGGGCATTACAGGTATGAAGATCTGGCCCTTCGACTATGCGGCGGAGGCCTCGGGCGGGCATTACATCTCCCCCGCCGAATTGGACAAGGCTTTGGAACCATTCGCCAAGATTCGCGATGCCGTCGGTTCGAAGATGGATATCATGGTCGAGATGCATGCCTTTTGGGACCTGCCCCAGGCGAAGAAAATCGCCCGCGCGGTGGAACCGTTCGAGCCATTCTGGTTCGAGGATCCAATCAAGATGTCGAACCTTCGCAGCCTCAAAGAATTCAAGGATGCAACCCGCATTCCAACGACGGCTTCGGAAACAATCGGTATGCGCGGCGAGTTCCGCGAACTGCTGGAACTTCAGGCCTGCGATTACGTGATGTACGATCTAAGCTGGTGCGGCGGCCTCTCGGAAGCGCGCAAGATCGCTGCCATGGCCGAGGCATGGCACCGTCCTATTGCACCACATGACTGCACCGGCCCCATCCTTTTGACGGCCTCGGTGCATCATTCCATCAATGCCACCAATACCCTGGTGCAAGAGATGGTGCGCGCCTTCTATTACGGCTGGTACCAGGAATTGGTGACGGACCTGCCGCCTGTCGAAAACGGCATGATCCGACCGCCAGACGGCCCGGGCCTGGGCACCAGGCTGCAGCCGGATGTCCTCAAGCGCCCTGATTGCCATATCCGACGCAGCGAGCTCGATTGACGCCCGGCATCACCGGGCTCTACCACGTCGCCTCTGGCGTCGCGGATCGTTCCCGGTCTTTTGCGTTCTTCGACTAGCGCATGGCGCGTCTAATTTGACGCGCACCCATGCGCTGAAGCCTTTAAGGTCGAGCAACTTATCCTTATTCAATTGATTTCAATTGAATAGGGGTTGATCTAAGCCGCGACAACCTGGCGGCGCACCTGGATGACGGTCAGAACCGTGATGGCCAGGAAGCCTGCGACGGTGAAGAAGATGGCGTCGGGTCGGCCTAAATCAAGGGCCCAGCCCAAAGCCAAGGGGATCAACGCCGAGCCTAAATCCAACCCTGAATAGACGAAGCCGAACACCCGGCCCGAGGCGCCCCGCGGCGTGGCGGCACGCACCAGCATGTCCCGCGACGGCGTTGTAATGCCGGATGCCGCACCGGCCAGGACCAACAGGGCCAATACGGCGCCCGCGTGCAACTCGGCCATGGCGATATACAGCATGAACAGCGCCGCGATGGTCATGCCGGCGATGGCGATGCGGTCGTGTCGTGTTGTGCGGTCGGCCGCGATACCGCCGATAAAGATGCCGCCTGCCGTTCCCAGTAGGAACCCGGTCACGCCCCGGGCGGCTTCGGCCTGGGTGATATGGAACAATTCCACCATGGCAGGGATGCCGAAGTTCTGTACCCCGATCAGGGCCGCCGCCAGAAAGGCGAAATAGAGGAAACATGAGACGATCGTGGTGGAAAACAGCAGCCGCACATTGTCCATGAGCCGGCCCATGGGGATTTTTTCATCCGCGGCGGAGGTTGACGTCGATCTGGATTGATCTTCAAGGTCGCCGCCCCAGATCAGAAAGGCAGCGACAATGGCCAGTCCCATCAGGCCCGCGACGATAATGGCCGCGCGCCAGTTCCAGGCCTCCGCCAGGCCGATCATCAGGATCGGCGCCGCCGCCCAGCCCAGATTGCCGCATAAGGCATGGGTGGCATAGCCGCGGCCGAGACGGTGGGTGGAGACCTTGGCCGTTAGGATCGCCAGGTCGGCAGGGTGGAAGACGCTGTTGCCCAGACCGGCCAAGATAGCCAGCGGCAGCAACAGCCAATAGTTCCCAACCAGGCCGCAGGCCAGCGTCGCCACTGAGGTCAGGGCCAGGCCGGAGAGCAGCACGCGCCGGGCGCCGAACCGGTCGACCAGAAAGCCCGCCGGCGTTTGCGCCAGGCCAGAGGCGCCGTAGAGCAGGGTGGTCAGCAGCCCCAGTGCGGCGAATGAGACTTGAAATTCATCGCGCAGAAACAGGAACAATGCCGGCAGGACCAGTTGAAAAAAATGGCTGGCCCAATGGGCGGCACCAACCAGGCCCATCACTTTCACATCCTGGCGGAGGGTTGCGTCAGAAACAGTCATGCCTGCCTTAGATCAGACAGGGGGGACCGGGTCAACCTGCCGACGAGGCATGCCTTTTGCCCTTGCAAACGGGAAATATTTGATAATCTTGGTTATGTCGTCAGTTGAATTGAGGGAGCGCCCAAATGGGGCAAGTACGGATCGAGCATTTCTTTCATCCCGAGTCGAACACCTATTCCTATGTCGTCGCGGAGGCCGGGGGCGATCACTGTGTCATCATCGATTCCGTGCTGGATTACGACCCGAAGTCGGGGCGCACGGGGACCAAATCAGCTGATGAAGTCATTGCCCATGTGCGCGAGAACGGCTTTGTCGTGGATTGGATACTGGACACCCACCCCCATGCAGACCACATCACGGCGGCACCCTATCTGAAGCGGGAACTGGGCGGTAGAATTGGTATTGGCGAGGGCATCCGCAAAGTCCAGGAGAACTTCAAGGCGGTCTTCAATCTGGGTGATGAATTTCAGACCGACGGCAGCCAGTTCGATCACCTGTTTACGGACGACGAGATCTTCACCTTCGGCGGCGCCACCGGCAAGGTTTGGTCATGTCCCGGCCACACACCGGCCTGTGTCTGTTACCTGATCGACGATGCGGTCTTTGTCGGCGATACCATTTTCATGCCGGACTTCGGCTCCGCCCGCTGTGATTTTCCCGACGGTGATCCGCGCACATTATTTCATTCGGTGAAACGCCTTCTCTCGTTGCCACCAGAGACGCGGCTTTTCATGTGCCATGACTATGGCCCGGGCGGGCGGGAGTTCCGCTGGGAGACCACGGTTGCGGAACAGCGCCGGGACAACAAACACATGCATGACGGGGTCTCGGAAGAGGAATTCGTCGACATGCGTACGACCCGGGACAAGGAGCTGGACATGCCGGTGTTGATCCTGCCGGCGGTGCAGATCAACATCCGCGGCGGACAGTTCCCCCCCGCCGAAGACAACGGCATTTCCTATCTGAAACTGCCGCTTGACGCGCTCTGAAGCAAGGCGCCTCAGGCCGCTAGCTGCAGGACCGCAACCCCGGCCGTGACGATGCAGGCGGCGATGATGCGGCGTGTGCCGAATGGCTCGCGCAACAAAAGCGCGCCGATCAAGGCGGCTGCGATAACGGATGTTTCCCTGAGCGCGGTGACCATTGCCAGGGGCGCCTGGGACATAACCCAGATCACGATGCCGTAGGCCAACGACGACAATGCGCCACCCCCTAGCCCATGCCGCCAATGGCGGCGCAGGGCCTGGGTCAAGGCCCGTCTTTCGCGCAACAATGGCGTCACCATGATCATCGGCAGGCCATCCAACAGGAATAGCCAGACGATGTAAGACAAAGCCTCTCCCGCGACCCGGCTGCCGAGGCCGTCGGCCACGGAATAGCCGGCAATGCAGAACGCAGTGAACATGGCCCAGCTGACAGCCTGTCCGTGACCGCCGCGGCCGCGTCCCGACAATGCCAGGGACAGAATGCCGCCCGTGATCAGGAGGATGCCGGCGAGGGATCCCGATGAAAGTGACTCGCCCGCCCACAGCCATGCCACCACCGCCACGATAAGGGGGGAGGCACCACGTGCCAGTGGATAGACCTGTCCCAAGTCGCCGAATCGATACTGCATGATGAGGCCCGCGTAATAGGCCTGGTGAATGACGACGGAGGCAAACAAATAGGGCCAGCTTTCCGGATCGGGAAGGCCGACGAACGGCAGGAAGGCGAGGGCCAATAGACTATGGGTCAGGTTGACGAGGGCCAACGAGACGACTCGGTCCTCGACTGCCTTGACGATGGCGTTCCAGGCCGCATGCATCAGGGCCGCGAGCAGCACCAGGGTTAGCAGAAGGGCGGTCAAGGGGCTAAATCCCTCGATACGGGCCGGGGTGAAACATGATAGGCAAGACCATGCCCGGGAATTACTACAACCGCATTCATCATTCGGTGCGCAATTATCCGCGTTGGCTGCGTGTGGTGGTTGGCGTGCTGCTGATATTCGGCGGCATTCTGGGATTTCTTCCCATCCTGGGCTTTTGGATGGTTCCTCTTGGTCTGCTGGTCCTGTCTTATGATTTGCCCATGGTGCGACGCTGGCGCCGTCGGTTGGAAGTCGGGTGGTTACGCCGTTGGCGGAGCAGGTCAGGGGGGTAGGGCTGGAGGCGCGGACCGGAATCGAACCGGTGTACACGGCTTTGCAGGCCGCTGCGTAGCCACTCCGCCACCGCGCCAGCCGGCTTGGCGTTGCATTGAGCGCCAAGCCAACCGCTACATAGTCTCCCTTTCAGGATCGGTCAATGTTTGCCTGGCAAACCCGGCGATTTCCTTAACGCTATCATTGTCTTGCCGCACCGGCCCGCCTATAAAAGCAGAATGTTTGCTTTTGCGCCGCCCAAAGGCGCCGTTCTTAATTACGGATAAACCATGTCGGATCATTCGACCGCCCGCCTCAATATGGTCAACAATCAGTTGCTGACCAACAAACTGACGGACGACCGTGTTGCCCAGGCGCTCCTTTCGGTGCCGCGGGAAAACTTCGTACCCAAGGCTTTGCGCGGCGTGGCCTATCTCGACGAGGACATTCCCCTGGGCGAGGGCCGCTATCTGATGGAGCCCATGGCATTTGCCCGTATCTTGCAGGCAGCCGAAGTACGCCCGGCGGACATCGTCCTCGATGTGGCCTGCGGCATGGGATATTCCACAGCCGTTTTGGCGCAATTGGCGGCCACGGTGGTGGGGTTGGAAGTTGATGATGCCCACGTTGCCGCCGCCGAAGCGCAACTGGCTCAGTTGCAGGTCGACAACGCAGCTGTGGTGTCCGGCGCTCTGGCGGAGGGATGCGCGGAGCAGGGGCCATACGACGTAATTTTCGTGAACGGTGCCGTGGAACAGGTACCTGACGCTTATGGCGAACAACTGGCCGAAGGCGGACGTATGGTTCTGGTCGAACGGCACGAATTATCAAGCCAGGCGGTCCTGTATTCCAAGCGTGACGGTTTGATTTCCCGGCGCGAATTGTTTGATGCGATGATCCCTATCCTGCCGGGATTTCAAATGGTGCAGACCTTCCGGTTTTGAAACGGTGGCGCGTTTAATCAGCCTGAGGATATTGGGCAAAAATAGGGCGGCCGCCCCCGCGGCCGGAATGTTTGATGATAGGTAATGTATCTCGTCCCAAAACGCGACATGCGTTTGCGCCCATGTTGTGCGCCGTGCTCTCGGTCACCGTGGCGCCGGCGTCGGCCGAGACGTTGTTCGAGGCCTTGGCCGCGGCCTATGCCACCAATCCCTCCTTGCAAGCGGCCCGGGCCGCGGTTCGGAACTCCGATGAAGGGGTGCCACAGGCTCTATCCGGCTGGCGGCCAACGATCTCCTTAAATGGGTCCGGGGGGTATCAGCGTTCGAGGACGAGTACCGTCAGCGAGCAAAGCCTTTTGCCCAGATCTTATTCGGCGAATGTCAGCCAGTCCGTCTATGCCGGTGGCCGCACCGTGGCTGGAACCGAGCAGGCGGAAAGTAGCGTCATGGTTGCCCGCGCGCAGCTCAAGGTAACCGAGCAGGAGGTTCTGGCATCCGGCGTCACGGCTTTTCTTGATGTCCTGCGGGATCAAGCCCGCGTGCAACTGACCCGAAACAATGAGATCGTCCTGCGCCGTCAACTGGAGGCTACGCGGGACCGTTTCGAAGTAGGTGAAGTAACCCGCACCGACGTAGCTCAGGCCGAGGCGCGGCTTTCCGGTGTCATTGCAAATCGCGTCGATGCGGAAGGCGCGCTGGCCTCTTCCCGTGCATCCTACCGACAGGTTTTCGGCGTCATGCCGGGAACCCTGCAGGCGGCGCCGCCGCTGCCCATCCTGCCTGGCACCGAGGCGGAGGCACTCGCGGTGGCGGAGTCCGAAAATCCGTCAATCCTTGCTGCGCTGCACAATGAGGCCGTGGCCCGTCATGGCGTCGACGATGCGGTTGGCCGCATGTTGCCTACGGTGGATCTAACCGGTGAATGGCGGAAAAGCGATGAAACATCACTTGAGAACAACTCCGCGCGCTCAATGTCGGCCCTCGCTACAGTCTCCATCCCGCTTTATCAGGCTGGCGGCGTTCACTCATTGGTGCGCCAGGCCAAGGAACTGCTCAACCAACGGCGCATCGAGGTAGAGGAAAGCCGCCGCGACGTTGCGGAAGCAGCAAGTCAGGCATGGGAGCGTGTGACCACGACCAGATCACAGATTTCTGCCCGGGCCGAAACCATCCGGGCCAACGAAATCGCGCTTGAAGGCGTCCGCCAGGAGGCCGAGGTTGGATCTCGAACGACATTGGATGTGCTGGATGCGGAACAGGAACTGTTGGATTCTCGCGTTGCCCTGGTAATCGCCGAGCGGGATGAATATGTTGCTGGTTACCAATTGCTGGCAGCAATTGGACGTTTGACGGCAGCTCATATCAATCTACCGGTGCAAATCTACAATCCGGAAGAGCATTATCAAAAGGTTCGTAATAAGTGGTGGGGATGGAACATTCCAAAAGATTAAGGCTTTTTTTACTATAAGCCCTTAATTACTGCGTTAACCATACCTAACTACTTCAATAGCCTTTTTCACCTGATTCTTTTAATATTAAGGTGAATCACAATACCTTCAAGGGCAGCGCCCATGACCGACGCGACGGAACAAGACGACGACCGGGAACCAACAATGGAGGAAATCCTCGCCTCCATTCGCCGGATCATCTCTGACGACGAAGAAGAGGGCGGGGAGTCTGAAGGCGACGGCGAAGAAGAAGCTGTTGCCGAAGAAGAGCCGGCGGAAGAGCCAGAAGAAGAGCCAGAAGAAGAGGAAGTCCTTGAACTGACCGAAGTGGTCGAGGATATCGACGATGTCCCCGATCTCGAACCCGAACTCGAACCTTCCATGGAAGTGGAAATCGAAGAAGAGGAAGAGCCGGTCCCAATTGACGATTTCGATAGCATCGAGATCGAGGAACCAGCGCCGGAACCGGCACCCGCGCCGGAACCCGTGGTGGCGGCGGCCCCTTCGGCCGACCTGCACACCCTGTTGTCGGATCATGCCGCCGAAGTCACCACTGATACATTTACCGGCCTCACAGGCGCCGTGGCAGCTGCCCGCGGCACGCCGATGGGTTATGCCCACCAGACATTGGAAGATCTGGTAAAGGACTTGCTACGGCCCATGCTGAAGGAATGGCTGGACGAAAATCTCCCGGGCTTGGTAGAACGCCTTGTAGAAAAGGAAATCGCCAAGCTTGTGGGGCGTGCGGAAGGGGACCAGTAGGCCGGTCACCACCGTTTCGTTTCGCCTTCGACTGACGGTTTTCTCTGTCATAACACCGCAATTAGGGCCGTGACCGCGGCGATTGGCGCGGCACGAGGCTGTTGTTGTCAAGTGAGGTTTGGCGATGCTGGACAAAACCTTCATCCCCTCTGAAGTCGAGGACCGTTTGTACCGCGAATGGGAGGACAGCGGAGCCTTCGCTTGCGGCACGACCGAGGGGAGCATCGGAAACGCCCAGCCCTATTCCATCGTCATCCCGCCGCCCAATGTGACCGGCAGCCTGCATATGGGCCATGCCCTCAATAACACCCTGCAGGACATCATGATCCGTTTGCAGCGCATGCGTGGCTGCGATGTGTTGTGGCAGCCAGGCACCGACCATGCCGGCATCGCCACGCAGATGGTGGTCGAGCGCATGCTGGAGGAGCAAGGGAGCAGTCGGCAGGAACTGGGCCGGGAGAAATTCATCGAGCAGGTCTGGGAATGGAAGGAGGAATCAGGCGGCACAATCACCGGGCAGTTGCGCCGACTAGGCGCCTCCTGTGATTGGCCCCGGGAACGGTTCACCATGGACGAGGGCCTGTCCAAGGCAGTGATCAAGGTGTTTGTGGAACTCTACAAAGAGAACCTGATCTATAAGGACAAACGCCTCGTCAACTGGGATCCAAAGCTCAAAACCGCGATTTCCGATCTGGAAGTCCAGCAGACGGAAGTTAACGGGCATTTGTGGCACATCAAATATCCGCTTGAAGACGATGGCGAGACCTTCATTACGGTCGCCACGACCCGGCCCGAAACCATGTTGGGTGACACCGCCATCGCGGTTCATCCCGACGACGATCGTTACAAACATCTGGTGGGCAAGCATGCTGTCCTGCCCCTGGTCGGACGCCGGCTAATCATCGTGGCGGATGATTATGCCGATCCGGAGCAGGGCTCCGGCGCGGTGAAGATGACACCAGCCCATGACTTCAACGATTTCGAGGTTGGCCGCCGCCACGACCTGGAAATGATCAACGTCCTCGATGCCGAAGCCCGCATCAATGAAAATGCGCCCGAGGCTTATCAGGGCCTAGACCGTTTCGAGGCGCGGGAGAAGGTGCTGGCGGACCTGGAGGCCCAGGGCCTGATCGCCCAGGTGGACGAGCACACCCACATGGTGCCCTACGGTGACCGCGGCGGCGTTCCCATTGAACCATGGTTGACGGAACAGTGGTACGCCGATGCCAAGACCCTGGCCCAGCCGGCGATCGAGGCGGTGCGTTCTGGGCGGACCAAGTTCGTGCCCGAAATGTGGGAAAAGACCTATTACGACTGGATGGAGAATATCCAGCCCTGGTGCATCTCCCGCCAGCTCTGGTGGGGCCATCAGATCCCCGCCTGGTACGGACCGGATGGCGAAATCTTCGTGGAAATGACTTTCGACGAAGCTGCCACTGCGGCCGAAGCGCATTACGGCAAGGTGGTCGAATTGCGCCGGGACGAAGATGTTCTCGATACCTGGTTCTCTTCCGGCCTGTGGCCCCTGACGACCCTGGGCTGGCCCGACGAAACCCCGGAGTTGGAACGCTACTACCCCACTTCATTGTTGGTCACCGGTTTCGACATCATCTTTTTCTGGGTCGCCCGAATGATGATGTTCGGCCTGCACTTCTTCGACGAAGTGCCGTTCGATACTGTCTATATCCATGCCCTGGTGCGCGATGCCAAGGGCCAGAAGATGTCCAAGTCCAAGGGCAATATTATCGACCCGTTGGAGTTGATCGAGAAATATGGCGCCGACGCTCTGCGTTTCACTCTGGCCAGCCAGGCCGCCCAAGGCCGGGATGTGAAGCTTTCTGAACAGCGCATCGAAGGCAACAGAAACTTCGCCACCAAACTTTGGAATGCGGCCCGGTTCTGCGAGATGAACGGTTGTGTCCTGCAGCCGGGCTTCGATCCGGCGGCGGTGAGCGGAACCGTCAATCAATGGCTGGTCGGCGAGTTGAAGGCGGCGCAGGATCGGATCACGGCCGGCTTGGACGGTTACCGTTTCAACGAGGCGGCGAACGACGCCTATCATTTCGTTTGGGGCACGTTTTGCGACTGGTTTGTCGAGTTCTCCAAACCGGCCCTGCAGGGCGAGGACGGCCCCGCTAAGGACGAGGCGCGCGCCACGGCCGCCTGGGCCCTGGATGCCATATTGCGGCTGCTGCATCCCTTCATGCCTTTCGTCACAGAGGAACTTTGGGGCCGCACGGGTCAGGCGGAGGCCCGCGACCGCATGCTGGTCCGGGCCGGTTGGCCGGAATACGGCGATGAACTTGTCAATCATTCGGCCCGGGAAGAGATCGAATGGACGATCCGCATGGTCAGCGAAATCCGCTCCGTCCGCGCTGAAATGAACGTACCCCCCAGCGCCAAGATCCCGCTATTGGTGACCGGCGCTGGTGATAAAACACGCGCCCGCATGGAACGCCAACGCGAGTTAATCGCCACCCTGGCCCGGATCAGCGACATGGCTGAACAATCCGGCGATCTGCCCAACGGCTCGGTCCAAACCGTGGTCGACGAGGCCACTTTGGTCCTGCCCCTGGCCGACGTCATCGATCTGGAACAGGAGCGTGAACGCCTGAACAAGGCCGTCGCAAAGCTGGAAGGCCAGATTGGCGGTATGACAAAGAAGTTGGCCAACAAGGGCTTCACGGACAAGGCGCCGGCGGAGGTCGTCGCCACCCAGCGCGAGCGCCTGGCCGAGGCCGAACAGACCCGTGACAAGCTACGGGACGCGCTCTCCAGATTCTAATACCCGCTCCCGATAGAAGGCATAGAGGCCGCTGGCGGCGATAACGACGGCGCCCAGAATGGTCCAGATGTCGGGCAGGTCACCGAAGACCAGGTACCCAATCACCGTGGCCCAAAGAAGAACGATGTAGTGAAACGGTTGCAGGGTGGAAGCGGGTGCCGCGCGGAAGGCCTGGATCAGGATGTAATGACCTAGGCTGCCGACCAGGCCGAGAGCGAGCAGTAGCAACCAGCCGGTGGTGTCCGGCGCTTTCCAGAAGAACGGCGCCAGCGCGGTCATGACAACGGCGCCGATTACTGCCATGTAAAGCAGCGAGGTTGCAGCGTCGTCGTCGGAGACTTTGCGCACCAGGATCTGATAGACCGCCCACAGTCCTGCTCCCGCCAATGCGATCAAAGCCGCGGGATTGAAGACCCCAATGCCCGGGCGGACGATGATCAGTAATCCCACGAAACCGATGGCGATGGCGCTCCACCGGCGCAGGCCCACTTTTTCGCCAAGGAACGGCACTGCCAGGGCCGTGACCATCAACGGGGCGATGCCGGCGATGGCGTGGGTATCGGCCAGCGGTAGGTAGCGGAAGGCCAGAATGAAAACGCCCACCTCGATGGTAATAATCAGGCTGCGGGCGATCTGCAGGTATGGATGTTTCGATCTGAAGGCGGATCGCAGGCTCTTTGGCCGGGCGATCGCCAGGGCGAAGACGCAAAAGATCAGGAACCTGACGCAAAGAATTTGCGGCACTGCATAATCTGCCGCCAATGTCTTTGAAATGCCATCCATACCGGCCAGAAGGAACATGGCCAGGTTCATCAACAGGATGCCCTTTAAGGGATTATTCTGCACTCAACGTCCTACTCGAAGCTCGATTTTCACACCTAGCACATCCACCGAAAAAGTGATGCCCCAGAATGGATATTGGACATGGACTAGGGGTTGCGGGGCTGTATATTCCGAAACCCAGGTTCCGAGGCAATAACCAAGTGGAGATTGGTCATGAAGGAATTTTTGCAGTTTTATATCGATGGCGAATGGGTCGATCCCGCCATGGCCAATACATTGGATGTCATTAATCCTGCGACCGAGGAAGCGGTCGCCAGAATATCCCTTGGCTCGGCCGAGGACGTGGACCGGGCCGTAGCCGCTGCAAAACGGGCCTTTGCCGCTTTCTCCCAGACCAGCCGGGAAGAGCGCATGGCGTTGTTGGAAAAAATACTCGAGGTCTATAAGACCCACTACAACGATATCGCCGAGGCCATCTCCGCCGAAATGGGGGCGCCGATCACCCTTTCGCAGAAGGCTCAGGCCGCTACCGGCATCGGCCATTTCAAGACGGCGTTGCGGGTGTTGAAGGACTACCCCTTCGAGGAAGTGCGTGGCACCACGCTGTTACGCAAGGAGCCGGTCGGCGTCTGCGGTTTCATCACGCCGTGGAACTGGCCGATCAATCAGATCGCCTGCAAAGTGGCGCCAGCCCTGGCAGCCGGCTGCACCATGATCCTCAAACCCAGCGAGATAGCACCCATGAACGCCTATCTCTTTGCCCAGGTGCTCGACGAGGCCGGGGTGCCCGCAGGCGTCTTCAACCTCGTCAATGGTGACGGCCCGACGGTGGGAGAGGCCATGTCCGCCCACCCCGATATCGATATGATGTCATTTACCGGCTCCACCCGGGCCGGCATTGCCGTGGCCAAGGCAGCTGCCGATACGGTCAAGCGGGTGACCCAGGAATTGGGCGGAAAATCCGCCAACATAATTCTCGAGGACGCCGATTTCGCAAAGGCCGTCTCACGCGGCGTGGCGGGCTGCATGGTTAATTCCGGCCAATCCTGCAACGCACCCACCCGCATGCTTGTCCCCGCCGCTCGCATGGAAGAGGCTATTGAAGTGGCGCGCGCGGCGGTCGAACGATCGGCGCCCGGCGATCCCACGCAGGAAAACACCGCTCTGGGTCCTGTTGTCAGCAAGGTGCAGTTCGACAAAATCCAAGGCCTGATCCAAGCCGGTATCGACGAAGGCGCGACCCTGGTCGCGGGTGGCACTGGTTTGCCGGACGGGATGGAACGGGGCTATTTCGTGCGCCCAACTGTTTTCGCCAATGTCACCAACGATATGACCATCGCGCGGGAGGAAGTTTTTGGCCCTGTGCTGGCCATCCTGGCATACGAGGATGAGGATGATGCCGTGGCTATCGCCAATGACACGCCATATGGGCTGTCAGGCTACGTCTCATCAGGCGATCTGGCCCATGCGGGGCGGGTGGCCGCACGTCTCCGCACCGGCAACGTGCACATCAACAATGCGCCCGGCGATCAGGGCGCGCCTTTCGGCGGCTACAAGCAATCGGGCAACGGCCGTGAATGGGGCGAATTCGGCTTCGAGGAATTTCTTGAGGTAAAGGCGGTCATGGGCGCGGTCGCCGCAGAATAGCCGTGTTTGAAATCCTAGGAGGCGGCCTCTCGTGCGGCGGGGGGCCGTTTCCTTTTGTCCGCCATCTGGCTAACCTGTTTTCTTCGCGGCCATATCAGTTGATTTGTTATTTTGCTTAAGCGAACCGGCAGCATTCTGGGCAAGGCCATCGCGGCCGTTCTGTCAATCGTCATCCTGGCATTGATTGGAACCGGCGCCATGTTGTCTCGTGGCCCGGTTTCCCTAGCCCCTATCGCGCCGTATCTGGAGGGCTTCATGGACGATCAGTCCTGGGGCTTTAAGGTTCGTTTCGATGACGCGGTGCTGATCTGGGAGGGCTGGCGCAAGAAGCTCGACCTACGGGTCATCGGCGTCCGTTTCGTCGACGACGGCGGACAGCCGTTGATCGTTGTGCCGCGCATGTCTGTCGTCGTTGATGGCCAATCCCTGCTGGCGGGAAGATTCCGCGTGACCGGTCTGGAGTTGATCGAGCCGGCATTGCGGCTGTTGCGCCATACCGATGGACAGATCGAGATCGCCAACAGTGACCCTTCCCGTCAATCGAACGGGCGCAACGGCCTGATGGTGGCGCCGGGGGCGTTTTCGGCGGGCGGCGGTGCCGGTTTGGAGGCTTTTGGCGGCCTTCGCTTTCTTAGTGTCCGAGGTGCGGCGTTGTCATTCCATGACACGGCTAGCGATTTGAGACTATCAGTCCCTGCGGCGGATCTTAGCCTGCATCAGGAAGTTGATGGCGTCTCCATGCGCCTGGCCTCGCGCCTGCGTATCGGCCAGAGCGAAGCGGCATTCGGTATTTCCGCTTTTTACCAGAGCGAGACAGAACCTGTTATCGCGGCGGTGAATTTTGCTGAAGTGGATATCGCGGGTCTAGCCAAGGAGATCGGCGGTGATCGGTTGGCTGCCCTGCGTGGCCTCTCCGTCGTGGCGGCAGGTAGGTTGGATCTGGCTGTATTGCCGGATGGGGTCGTAGAGGACCTCAGTTTCGATGTGATCACCGGTGCCGGCCAGATCGCGCTCCCACAAATCCGCCGGGCACCTTTGGAGATATCAAGCCTTGCGGCCAAGGGGCGGTTCTCGGGAAACTTCACCCGCCTGGCCGTAACCGATATGCAGCTCGACCTGGATGGTGGATTGGAAGCACAGGCGACAGGCGAATGGTCACGTGGGGAGGCGGGCACAACGCTTAAGGCCAAGGGCGGCTTCTTCAACCTGCCGGTTGGAAAACTGGCGCACTACTGGCCCGAGGACCTTGGTGTCGATGCCCGCCGCTGGGTGCTGGAGAATGTTCACGGCGGGCTGATCCCCGAGGCCCGCTTTGATATCGATCTACGTCCCGACGATTGGGATCGCGCGACGCCGCGCCCTGGCATGGCGCGTCTGGACTGGACCTTTCAGAACGTTTCGGCACGGTACTTTGGCGATTTGCCGCCCCTCGACAGCGCCAACGGGACCGGATTCGTCGATGGCCTCGAATTCGGTCTAACCGTAACTGACGCAGTGGCTGGTGGCCTGGAGGTGAGCGAAGGCAGACTGCACGTCGCAGACCTGACCGCACGTCCGCCAATCCTGGATATTGAATTTGTCAGCCGCGGCGCCATGGCGGATGCCCTGGCCGTACTTGACGCCAGGCCTTTGCGATTGGCCAAGGCGCTTTCGATCGTGCCCGGGGAGGTTGGCGGCAGGAGTGCTACGCGGGCACGTTTCCGCATTCCGCTGCGACAGGACGTGACTTTGGAGAAAATAGGTTACTCGGCCGCCGCCAATATCGCCGATATGTCATTGGCCGGAATGCCTGGCGGCTATGGCTTGACGCATGGCGCCTTCTCCCTAACCGCTGATCCGGAAGGCCTTCAGATATCCGGTCAAGGCGCGGTCAACGGTGTCCCAATGGAAGTTGAATGGCAGCGCAGCTTCCAGGTCCCGCCCACGGCGGCCGCGGACGTCCTGAGCGTTCGCGGCAGGATGGACTTGGCGCAGTGGCGGGACCTTGGTCTGCAGTCCCTCCCGGGCCTGCGCGGATCCATCGGTCTGGCGGCAACCGTTGAACTCTTCGACGGTGGGCGGCGGCGGGGCCGGGCGCAGTTGGATTTGGGTGGGGCGGAATTGGATTGGCGTCAAATCGGTTGGGCCAAGCCTGTGGACATTCCGGCGCGGCTGGACCTGAGCTTTGAAAGCGCCAAGGAAGACGCGCCAACGCAATATGGGTTTGATTTTGCGGGCGGCGGTTTGAATGCCCGTGGCCGAGCGGCATTCGATCCCGCACGCGGCTTGACCGCCCTGTCCAGCGACGGCTTCCGGTTGGGCGCGACACAGTTGGCCATGGATTTGGCGGTGCGCCCGGACGGCGGTTACCGCCTGGATTTGCGGGGTCCCAGTCTTGATCTGCGGGCCTTTGTTCCGAAACTTCTGGACGGAACGCCCAGTGCGGACGAACCTTTTATGGAACTGAACCTTGATGTACAGCGCGTTTTTCTAACTGACGAAGTGGAACTGAACCGGCTCACGGGGACGGGCTCGCGGCTTGCCGGTGAATGGCGCCGGGCTGACATGCATGCCACCATGGCCGGCGGGCAGACCGTGGGCTTTACCGTCCGGCCCGAAGGCAACGACCGCCGGTTTATCGTCATTGCAGGTGATGCGGGCGGCATGGCGCGGGCCCTTGGCCTCTACCCCGATGCCCGTGGCGGCACCATGTTCCTCACGTTTTTGGTGCCTGCCGCCGATGGCCCCGATGACACCATCATCGGCAGCCTGCGGGCCGATAATTTCCGTGTCGTCAGGGCGCAGGTTCTCACCCGGCTCCTTACCCTCGGTTCCCTGACGGGCTTAAGCGATGCCCTGAACGACAAGGGCATTACATTCACAAGGCTCGATGTCCCCTTCACCATGCGCGGGCGGCGGCTGAATATTGATCGGGCCCGCGCCGTCGGACCGGCCCTCGCTGTCATTGCCACCGGAGACTATGGCCGGGACGACGAAGCCTTGCAGTTCCAGGGGACCGTGGTGCCGTCCTACACCATTAATTCCGTCCTCGGCGTCATTCCGATCCTGGGTGAACTTTTGATCGGTCGCAAAGGCGAGGGCGTCTTTGCCTTCACCTACAAAGTGAACGGCACATTGAGTCAGCCGAAAGTTTCGGTCAATCTGCTCTCGGGCCTGGCCCCGGGCTTCCTACGTCGCATTGTGGAAGGGTTGGAGACGCCTGCCGTGGGCCAGAAAGACCTGAATCCCGGATCAGAAGACCGATAAGACGATCGCCTAGACTGGCCGGACCAGGACGTGGCGTTTCTTGCCGGCGCTCAGTTTGACCACACCGTCGGAGGTAACGTCGGACAATGAGACCGTGGCCATCTCCTCCCGAACAGGCGTGTCATTCACCCGTGCGCCACCGCCCTTAATAAGTCGGCGGGCCTCGCCGTTGGAGCCGCATAAGCCGGCCCGGCGGAGAAGTTCGAACAATGCCAGACCCTCGCTCAGATCAGTTTCCGCAATCTCGATACTCGGCAAATCGGCCGCGACGCTGCCCTCCTCGAAGGTCTGGCGTGCGGTTTCCGCAGCCGCCCTGGCCGCTTCTTCCCCGTGGCACATGGCCGTCGCCTCGTCTGCCAGGATCTTTTTGGCCTCGTTGATCTCGGCGTCCTGCAGGCCTTCCAGCCGCGTGATCTCGTCCAGGGGTAGTTCCGTGAATAGACGCAGGAAGCGGCCCACATCCGCATCTTCGGTGTTGCGCCAGAATTGCCAGTAATTGTAGGGACTCAGCATATCCCCATTGAGCCAGACGGCGCCTTCTGCTGTCTTGCCCATCTTGGCGCCCGAGGCCAGGGTGATCAGAGGCGTCGTAAAACCAAACAGAGTTTTGCCATCGACCCGACGTCCCAGCTCCACGCCGTTGACGATATTGCCCCACTGGTCGGAACCGCCCATCTGCAGAACGCAATCGTGGCGACGGCTCAACTCGAGGAAATCATAGGCCTGGAGGATCATGTAGTTGAACTCCAGGAAGCTGAGAGGCTGTTCCCGTTCCAGGCGCAGCTTGACGGAGTCGAAAGTCAACATGCGGTTAATAGAGAAATGCCGCCCCACGTCCCGGAGGAAGGGCACATAGGCCAATTCGCTCAGCCAATCGTCATTGTCGACCATGACGGCATCGTTACCGCCGTCTCCAAAATTGACGAAACGGCCGAAAACCTCGCGAATGCCTACCATGTTCTGCTTGATGTCGGCTTCGCTCAGCAATTGCCTCGAACTATCCTTGCCGGACGGATCGCCGACCTTGGTGGTGCCCCCACCCATCAGTACGATGGGTCTGTGTCCGGTTTGCTGCAGGTGGCGCTGCATCATGATCTGCACCAGGCTACCCACATGCAGGCTGGGCGCGGTACAATCGTATCCAATATAGGCCGTGATCCGCTGGCTTGCGGCCAGTTCGTCCAAGGCATCAAGATCGGTGCATTGGTGCATGAAGCCGCGCTCGACGAGGGTGCGCACGAAATCGGACTTAAAGGCGGTCATGATGTTGTCTTTCACTTTGTACGAGAGCCCGGATACGGGCGGCGTGGTGTAACATGGTCGTGCAGATCGGGGCAACGTGCCTTGGAAGATTCCCGCAATGACGGCGCCGCGCCTGGCTATCGGTCTTATGAGCGGTACGTCCATGGATGGTATCGATGCCGCCGTTCTTTCCCTCGACGATAAGGCCCGGCCAAGACAGGGCCCTGCGTTGTCCTCCCCCTATGACGATGGCACGCGTGCACGCTTGCGGGGCATCCTGGGGGGCAAGGGCGGTGAGGGCGAAATCGCCGCCGTCGGCGAGTTGCTGACCCAGGCTCACGCAGCGTTGGTACGCGAATTGTTGCAATCGAACGGTCTCGGCGCAGGGGAAATCAGCGTCATCGGTTTTCATGGCCACACCATTCTGCACCGCCCGGAGAGACGGCAAACCTGGCAGATCGGCGATGGTGCGTTGCTGGCAGCCTTGACGGGCATCGACGTTGTCGACGATTTCCGCTCTGCCGACGTTGCTGCAGGGGGACAAGGCGCGCCCTTTGCCCCCCTTTACCATCGTGCGCTGGCCGAAGAGTTTGCCAAGCCCTTGTCCGTCCTGAATATTGGCGGCGTCGCCAACGTTACCTGGATCGGCGCGGGGAGTGAACTGTTGGCTTTCGATACCGGACCCGGCAACGCCTTGATCGATGATTGGGTGCGCCGCCACGGCTTGGGCGAGCGGGATACAGATGGCCGGTTGGCAGAAACGGGCCACATTGACGAGGCCAGCCTGGTGGAGATGCTGGCGAATGACTATTTCGATCTGGTCCCGCCGAAATCATTGGATCGGGACGATTTCAAGATACCGGAAGCGGCCAACTGGTCTGCCGCCGACGGTGCCGCGACGCTCGCCGCTTTCTCCGCCCGCGCCGTGGCTATGGCACAGGAGCTGCTGCCCGCCCCCCCTGAACGCTGGCTGGTCTGCGGCGGCGGTCGGCACAATCCTTTCCTTATGGGACAGCTGGCAAACGTGCTGGAAACGCCCGTGCAGCCGGTTGAGGCGGTCGGCTGGCGTGGTGACTTCCTGGAAGCCGAGGCGTTCGCCTACCTCGCCCTGCGTCATCTGGACGGCTTGCCACTGAGCCTGCCTGGCACAACCGGCGTACCTCAGCCCATGACCGGAGGCCGCCTCAACCGCTCCCCGGCGTGAAAAATCCCTTAGGCGGTGCTGCCGCCCCTGCGAGGATCGCCAGCCGCACTGAATGCCTCTCCGCTTGGATCGTAGGCGGCGGCATGCACGCCGCCGAAGAAAAAGTTCCGATCAGGCCAGATCTTGTGTTCCGGAAACGCCGTGCACAAATGGCTGACAGTATCTGATTGATGGCCGTCTTCGATATTCAAGAAGCCGTTTTCGAGGTGAATGCGTGGGGCATCGACGGCGTCCTGAAGCGAGAGGCCGAGGCCAAGAACGTTCACCAGAACCTGCAGGATGGCGCTGCGGATGCGGTTCGAGCCGCCGCTGCCCATGGCCGTGATGGCGCCGTTACGACCGCGAACCAGGGTCGGCGACATCATGGAGGTGATGCGGCTGTTCGGTCGCCATTGGAAGAAACCATTTGGGTTCAGGTCTTCCTCTCCCAGCATGTTGTTGAGCATGAAGTCATAGCCCGGCAGCATATGGCCGCACCCTTCGCCGTTGGAGACCGAGAGGGCGGCGGCATTGCCATGGTTGTCGACGACCGAGATATGGGTTGTCCCGCCAATCTTGCTGGCCCGGCCCGCCAAGTCTGTTTTGTAGTCCTGCATGAAGTCCTCGGACAGCAGGACGGCAACTGTTGCATCATCACTGCCCTCAAACAGTCCGGATGTGCGCCGCGCCTGGCTTGTCAAGGCCATTGCCTGGGCCAAGGTTTCCATCGTTTCGCCACTCCCTGCCGGGGTATGGCCGTCAAGCAGGCCCAGGGTGAAGGCCAGTAACGGCCCGCCCGACGACGGCGCTGGATTGCCCAGAACTTCCGAGCCGGCGAATTGACGCAGTAGGGGAGGGCGGCGGACGACCCGGTAGGCGGCCAGGTCGGTCTTGTCCAGCGCACCGCCTTGTTCGTTTGCCGCCGCGATTGCCGCCGCCACTTCGCCCCGGTAGAAAAGATCCGGACCCTCCCGACACAGGCCTTCCAAGAGATCCGCCAATGCCGGCAAGGCCAGGACATCGCCCGGGCGCAGGGTCTTTCCCGGCGCGGCGGGGCTGTCAAAGACGGCGCGGCTGCTCTCCGACCATTGAAAAATCGGTGCCACCGCCTCAAGGATGAAACTTTGCAGGGGTGCAAGCGGCAGTCCGTTCCGCGCCATATCCACGGCCGGCGCCATCAGGCGGGTCATGGGCAGGCGGCAGAGTTCGTTGTTTATGGCGAAGGCGCCCGCCACGAGACCGGGCACTGCGACGGCGCCCATGCCGATGTGGAATTCCTGGCTGGCGGCACCGAAATCCACCGGCGCCGGGCGAAATTCCAACTCGTTCTCCGGCAGCAAGCGCCGAGGCGTCTGGCAAAAGAAATCGTAGAGAACCGCATCCCTATCCGCCGGCTGGGCCAGCAGAAAGCCTCCGCCGCCGAGGGAACAGAGCACCGGTTCCACAACAGATGCGGCGAACAGTCCCGCCAATGCAGCATCGAAGGCATTGCCGCCGTCAGCCAGGACGTCCGCCGCGGCCTGAGCGGTATGATGATCTCCGGCCGCTACGGCGCCGTTTGCATGGCGAGTTTCTCCTGCCATCTGCTGCTCCTGGTTCAAGGCCGCAGAATTTTCAGGGCATCCTCGAGCGAGGGCAGGGCCCGCTCAACCGCGGCTTCGCCAATTTCGATCAGTTCCTCGGCCTGGTCGAAATCCAAGAGACCGATATGCCCGACCTTGGGGGCGATGGTGACGTCCGGTGGGTCGCCGGCAAGGCGGCTGCGGCCAAGACGATCCTGTAGGATATTCAAGGCCGAGGCCATGACATTGAACATGCTCGGTGTCCCGTCTCGGCGGAACAGGCTTTCCAGTATGCTGGCGCCGTCGCCATTTTCTGTTTCCAATTGGGTTCTCTTATTATGGATGCGTTCGCTGCCAAGCATGTCTGCGTTCAGATTGACGGCGATGACCAGGCGGGCCCCCATGGCGCGGCAGACCGATACGGGCACCGGGTTGACCAGGGCGCCGTCGACCAGGGGGCGGCCGTCCAGTTCCACGGGTGGGAAAATGCCGGGCAGGGCATAGGAGGCACGCAACGCCTCCACCAGCGGGCCCCGGCGCAGCCAGATTTCATGCCCTGTGGCCAGCTCGGTCGCCACCACAATGAAGGGTTTGGGCAGGTGTTCGATGGATAATTGGCCCAGGTTTTCCATCAGGATTCGGCTTAGCCGACGGCCGCCGATGATGCCGCCGCTTTGCATGGACAGATCCAGATAGCGCATGATGCGCATACGGTTGAGACCCCGGGCCCAGGCTTCCAGGGCGCCCAAATGCCCGGCCAGATGCACGCCGGCGACCAGGGCGCCGATCGAGGTGCCGGCCACCATGTCAACCTCTATACCGGCGCGCTCCAGGCCTTTGAGAACCCCGATATGAGCCCAGCCCCGGCCCACACCGCTGCCCAAGGCCAGTCCGATTTTCGGTCTTGTCATGGCGGCGTCCAATTCCGTCCAATTTTCTGCAAAAACAGCATAAAAATAAAACATCTCCACTTGATTACCAGCAGGGATGCCGATATAAACGATCTCCGCGCGGCGCTTAGCGGCCCGCGCAGTCCCGCAATGCTTAACCTCACTCAGGTGCTTACCTGGTGGGCAAGGCTGTGCGGTTGTTTTGTGTCATTCGTTCTTTGTTATTGTTGGTTTTCGGAAGAGAAGCGTGGGCGGCGGTGTTTATGGACCGGTGCCTAATGCTTTAGGCTTTGGATGATTTGGCTTGGTTTGGATTGCGTTTTTCGTGGTTTGGCCGGGCGGAGGCGGGGACGTCTTCGTTTTGCCTTTTTGTCCAGTTAATCATTGGCCTTGTCCGCCGCCTTGTTGCTGGATCTTTTTGGTCCTGGCGACAATGCTCCAGGCGGGCGACAGCGGTTAAGCTGCCGCGTCATGTATCCCACATGAGGCTGATGGTGCCGAGTTCCTGTGTTTTGGGCCGTGTCTTATGGCATTTGCTTTTGAGCATATGTTTTATGGCATTGGCTTTGAAACAACCTGAGAGTTTGATCCTGGCTCAGGACGAACGTTG